>JAEYHZ010000007.1 GCA_023409265.1 Bacillota bacterium
GTAATATTGAAGTATTTAAAAATGGGAAAATAACCTGGGAATACAAGGTACTAAAAGCTTTGGTGTAATTGGTAACATCAACGGTGCGGTCTGCAGGCTATTTTCCTACAGTAAATTGACACGATCATGAATTTTTCTTTATCTTGAACCCTGTAGTGGTAGAATGGTATAATTAAATAAATCAATATGGTTTGTTTCGGTTGAGTAAATTATTATTTGCTTTCAAGATGACTAAAGCTTCTGGGGTGGGAGGCTCGTTTTTAACGAGCTTCCCTTTTTATTGTCATAAGAGCTGAAGGTGTCTTTGCCATTTTTATTCTTAAGCAAACTGTTATGTTTAAGGAGGCGAATGTACGTGCATTATTTTTAGAAGTTTTTTATATAATATATCTTTGGAGGTCTTTAAATGATTGTTGGTCTTTTAGTTGTTTTAGCATTAATATTAATACTTCCCTTTACTTTTCAAAGAATTGAACATAATCTTGAATATTTTCTTCTGGCTATGGGTCTGAGTGCAACAATAATATCCGGCTCACTCTCTCTTAAGCTGACAGAACATATTTTTATGAACTATCTGCTATATTTTATTACTGCAGCTGTTCTTATTGCAGGTTTGATTTTCAGGTTTTCTGTTAAGAAAATAAAAAACTTTGTTGGTTGGGTAACCGGAAAAATACCTGTCCCGGTATTCACATTTTTATTAATAGTAATTTTAGGATTGATCTCAAGTTTTATTACCGCAATAATTGCAGCACTGATTCTGGTTGAGATTATCCACGCGCTGCCGCTGAAGCATGGTCGGAAGGTTGTGCTCACTGTTATCGCCTGTTTTTCCATAGGCCTGGGAGCGGCCTTGACTCCTATTGGTGAGCCATTATCCACCATTGTAGTTTCGGCGTTAAAGGCGGATTTCTTTTATCTGAGCAGAAATATTGGCCTCTATGTTATTCCCTGCATTTTCGCATTAGGACTTTTAGGCGCAGTAATCTCCTCGCGCAAAGAAGCGGTTGATATGCCTGTGGATGCAGCTAATATGCCTTTGGAAGCGGTTGATAAGCACTTGGACCCAATCAATATGTCTTTGGATGCGGTTGATGTGCCTTTGATCAAGGATGAAGATTGGAAAGTAGAAGAAACTAACATAGCTCAGGCTGAAAGCCTTAAGGATGTTTTTATAAGAGCTTTCAAAATATTTCTTTTTATTATTGCTCTGGAATTGTTGGGAGCAGGCTTCAAGCCTTTGATAAATACATATGTAATACATCTGGACAGCCGTATTCTATACTGGATTAACATGTCCTCGGCGGTTCTTGACAACGCCACTCTGGCTGCGGCTGAAATAAGTCCTGCTATGAGCCTCAAACAAATACAGGCAATATTAATGGGTCTTTTGCTAAGCGGCGGAATGCTTATTCCCGGAAACATACCCAATATTATTTCAGCCGGAAAGCTTAACATAAAAAGCAGGGAATGGGCAAAAATCGGGCTACCTATAGGTTTATCCCTGCTGGCAGTCTATTTCCTGATAATTTTCCTCTTCTCTCTTTAGGGAGGCCTGAAAACAAAATTATCCGTCACACACCGGGAATTAAAACTTATAAAGAAGAAAGGTCAGTTTTCTATACTGTCCTTTTTTCTTTTTCATAGCTATCCAGCTTTCTCTTAGCTATTCTGCTTTTCTTAACTATTCTGCTTTTCTTAACTATTCTGCTTTTCTTAATTATCCTGCCTTTCTTAATTATCCCGCCTTTCTTAATTATCCCGCCTTTCTTAACCATCCTGCTTTTCTTAATTATCCTGCCTTTCATAATTTCCTGCTTTTCTTAATTTCCTGCTTTCCATATCTATTCGGCTATTTTTCCTAACTGTACAGATCTGCTGCAAGTCCCCTGATTGCTGCCTGATCAATTACTTCATAGCCTAAACCGGTCTTTCTGATAATTCCCTTTTCACATAAACCATTCAGCGTTCTGAGCAAATGCCTGTAGCTGGTTCCCAGAAGTTCCGACAGCTCTGATAAATTCTCACTCAGGGTTAATATCTTTTGGCCTTGAATATCTGTGAGCTCCCCCGCTGCCAATATGAAACTGGCCAACCTGTTTTCAAGTGAATAGAGTAAGTTTATTGCACTGTTTTTTGAACATCTGTTTAACTTTTGTCCCAGGGAATTGCACATATATTTCAGGAATTTCGCATCCTCAAATAAATGTTTGGATACATTCTCTTTTGTCATTCCTATACAGTAGGTATCTTCGATTACCTGGACATTTGATGTGGCAGTTTTAGACCCGAGAATTTCAACATCGCCTATAATTCTCAAGGCATGATAAAAGCAAAGCAGCAAAGACTTTCCATTGCTTACCGTAGTAAATACCTTTGACTTCCCATCAACAATAAAAAAAAGATAGTCGATAACATCGCCCTCTCTACATATAAAATCGTTCTTTCTGTAATAAAGAAGTTCCATATAAGGTCTCATATCATTTGCAAATATATTATCGATATCATACTTCACTACATATTTATTAATCAGGTCAGGGTTTTCCAACTTTATCATATCAACAACCTCTTCATATATAAATTTCAATTTTTCCTCTTTAATATGACATATGTCATAACAACTTTCAACAGCAACATGGTAAATTAAAATCAATATCAGGTAAATATATTAAAAGGGGGTTAAAATGAACAATACTGTTTCACTTTTTATAGGTGCGTTAATATCATTAATGATTATGATCAATGGAAACCTATCAGCATTGACAGGGAATTATACTTCCATTGTAATAATTCACATAGTTGGACTTATTGCAATAATTATTGTTATGCTGTTCAGAAAATCCAGATTCAAGTTAAGTAAGGGTATTCCAATTTATTTATACAGTGCCGGTGCGATCGGTGTGTTTACAGTCCTATTCAACAACATAGGTTATTCTGCACTGGGTGTATCTCTTCCTCTGGCATTGGGTTTATTCGGGCAGCTGCTGACATCTTTGGTAATAGACCATTTCGGCCTTTTTCAAATGAAAAAAATCAGGTTTGAGAAGAAGAAATTTATAGGGTTGGCAGTTATTATTACAGGCATTATAGTTATGGCTTCTGTTTAGATTGGAGGAAAGAACCATGTTTTTCGCAATAATATCCATACTGGCAGGTGTTTCGATCGTTTTGGCAAGAATTATCAATTCTGCTCTTGCTTCAAAAATTGGCACCTTTCAGGGTACATTAATCAACTATATTGTAGGCTTGTTTTTTTCCATGATCTTCCTGTTTATCAGCAGTGAACTCAGGAATATATCAGGGACAAATTTTGGTTCCATACCGCTTTGGGCTTATACAGGAGGTCTTTTAGGCGTTATTGTGGTTACCCTGTCAAACTACATTACCATGAAGGTATCTGCCTTCTATCTCACTCTGCTTATTTTTGTGGGCCAGCTGTTCAGCGGTATTGTTATAGACTATTTGTCTGCCGGAGAAATATCAATTGGCAAAATTATCGGAGGTATTCTGGTGTTGGCAGGGCTTACCTATAATCTATTACTGGACAAAAAACGTGAAGAGCCGGCTTAACCCATGTCAGGATTTTTCTTCCTCCAGAAGCTGGAGAATTTTTTCGGTACAACGCCTTCCACCGCAAGGGCCGCTGCCGGCTCCAGTTGCCTTCTGAACCTCTTCCAGGGTTTTTGCCCCGTTCTTTATAACCTTTTTTATTGTTGCTCTTGGAATTGCTTTGCAGATGCAAACTTTAGTGATTTTATCCAGTACCTCTGAATTTAAATTTTGGTCCATTATAGCCTCCATTCCGCTGACGCTCAGCGCTTAGTCATTAATAAAGCTTGATAACAATACTTTAATATATTTATTTCCCACACTTTCCCTCTTATAACCTAATTTGTTAAAATCCCTTACTGATAGTTTTTAACTAACTACACATATTATTCATGACCAGTTAAGAACAAAGATTAAAAGGTCAAAAAAACAATTGACAAATAAAGGGGTTTATCTTACGATATTTTTATTTATCCGGAGGTTTTATGCTTTTATACGCAGTTATATCTATTACTCTTGCCCTAATTTTCTACTCTGTTGGAGTTTGGGGCGAAAAAATACAGGGAACATTAAAAAAATGGCATCTGGTAATATTTTGGATCGGCCTTACTTTTGATACCATCGGAACCACTCTTATGAGCGAGCTTGCTGAAGGTGGCTTTAAATTCAATTTTCATGGAGTGACCGGACTCCTGGCGATTATTTTGATGCTTGTACATGCCTTATGGGCAACCTATGTAATTGTTAAAAATAATAACAGGGCAAAGGCCAATTTTCACAAATTCAGTATTTTTGTATGGATACTCTGGTTAATACCTTTTATATCAGGTGCTGTTTTGGGAATGTCACGATAATAAATTTGAAATTGCTCCATATGTTAAAAACCGGGCCTTATATTCTAGGCCCGGCTTTCGACAACTTATTGCTTAACAGCACTATTTAATTCCTTCATTAACTCATCAACATTAATACCATGTGCAAGAGCTCCCTGCTCGATATTTTCAAATCTTGCAGCCATACATCCAAAGCAATGCATGCCGTGATTCATCAATATTTCGGCAGTTTCAGGATACTTTTCAACTATATCGGTAATTGTCCAGTCCTTGGTTATCATTTTTTCACCTCCTTATACCCTCTATTGACAAGGTACAACCCGTTTATGAGCGACGGATTTGCTCTGTAGCTGCGTTAAAGCCGTTGGCAAGGCACAAAGCAATGCTACACGTTGAGGCGTATTGTACATTGTCAATAGAGGGTAAAATCGCTAAAACCTGATTCGTTTTAACAACTTTACCAACACATTATATATTGTATTACATTTTCCTATTCTTAGATACCCATTACTCTCTTTGCCCAATCAGAATCTTTAAAAATTGCTCTGCCAACTCCAACGAGATCAGTTTTTTCCTGTTCCAGAAGTTCCTCAGCCGCTGAAGCTTCGGTAATACCTCCTGTTAGTATGACCGGAATGGATACAGCTTTCCTAACTGCCTCCGACAGCGGAGAAAATATGCCCTGAACCTTGGAATTCCCAAGCACCAGATTTCTGCAGAAGCCTCCTGAAATATCCAGAATATCCACACCTGCCTTTTCAAATTCCCCGGCTGCGGCAATGCTGTCTTCAATTGTAGTTCCGCCTTCGGTATAGTCACTTGCTCCAAGTCTTAGAAGTATGGCAAAATTTTCTCCTGAAGCTTCTTTTATTGCCTTGATAATTTCAAGATGGATTCGGATTCTGTTTGAAATGCTGCCACCATACTCATCTGTTCTTTTATTGGTTAACGGTGAAAAAAACTGATTAAGCAGGTAGCCGTGGGCAGAATGTATTTCAACACCGTCAAAACCCGCCTCTTTAACTCGTAAAGCGGCAGCTCTGAAAGCAGATACCACCCCGGCAATTTCACCGGCAGTAAGCTCATGCGGTATAATACCGTTCTCGGGGTTAGGAACAGCTGAGGGTGCCACAGGAACAAGCCCTGTAATTTCCTCCGCAGCGTCTCTTCCCGCATGATTTATCTGCATTACCGCCTTTGAATCATTTTTATGAATAATGGCAGAAAGTTTTCTGAGGTCATCTACCTTACTGTCATCAGCAATTGAAAGCTGATTTCTTCCGACTTTTCCCTCCTGGCTTACAAAACTGTGTTCAACAATAAGGAGCCCAATATGCCCTCCTTTTGACTTTTCTTCATAATAGTCAAGTATATCACGGCTTATTCTGCCATCCGGTTCAGCCTTGGAAGTGGCCATAGGAGGAAAAACAAGGCGGTTCTTAAGTATTAATTTCCCCTTTTCAAGAGGTTGATGCAACAAACCCATTTAGTTTTTCACCTCACATTATTCTCATTATTACCTTATATAGTTCACAACATCCATATTTCTTTTTGGAGCAGGAAGAGTTTTCTCATAATCCTTATAGCCGAAGGAAATCCCATAATACGGTTCATAACCCTCAGGTATATTCAATTGAGCCATCTCTTCCTTGTTTTCAAAGAAAAATCTCAGCAGGCCAAGCCAAACTGATCCAATATCCATGCTTTCTGCTGCAATAAGCATAGTTTGAATAGCTGCAGCACAATCTACCCTCCAGGCCATGCCGTCCTTTTTACCTGAAACAATGACCAGAGTAGGTGCATCATAAGTCACTTTAAAATTAGGCTTGGAAGCCATTTTATTTACCCACTCAACATCGGATTTAAGCATGGCTTCCCTTACATAAGTATTTATTCTCTCCAGCAGAACAGGATTCTGAATTACTGTAAAATGCCAGGGCTGCTCATTATGTGCTGTAGGTGCATAAATACCCCCTTCAATAATTTTTTCCAGATTCTCGTTACTAATTTGCTCAGGCTTGTACTTTCTTACACTTCTCCTGCTTTTGATTACTTCTAAAACATCTTTCATACAACCTCCATGAATTAACTTCTTAAGACTGATATCTTCAAGTTAAATCTCCTTGTAATTTTTATATTAAACTATAGTTTACAGCCGTTATGGAAAACATATACCCGTATGGGTGTTTATTATTTAATCGTTCATTAATTTTGTCCTAAATAGAAATAATATCAATACAACAAAAAAGTCAAGTTATTTGTTCAATAGTTCAAATATTATTGAACTATTTTAATATATCATAGGTTATGTTATAATTCAAGTAATTTAAAAATTAAAACCTCTTTGGCATTATGCAATGTACTTTAGGAGGTTGTTCAGGTCAGGAGGCGATGTCTTGAGGGAATTATTTCATCCGAATATAGATCAGATATGTTTATCAACTGTTTTAAATGCTCTAGGTGATCCAATACGCCTTCAGATAATAAAGAACCTTGCACATAAAAATGAAACGACTTGCGGCTACTGTAATATAGATCTTCCAAAATCAGCTCTGTCACACCATTTTAAAGTTCTGAGAGAATCAGGGCTTATTAATGTACGTATCGAAGGAAAGCAGAGGTTTCTGTCAATAAGATATTCCGAGCTTGATCAGAAGTTTCCGGGTTTGCTGGACTCAGTAATAAAAAGCATTTAGGCATGTTTTATTATTTACTATGCCTTAAGGCAATAACAAAGGTGGAGTGATCAAAAAGCGCATGTCCGGATCGTTACGGACATGCGCTTTTTGACCATTATTGCTTTTATTTATTGCATAATAGCCTGCTTGAGGCGTTTTGTACATTTTCAATAGAGGGTATGTTCATTTAAAAAAGATTTCTGATAATATCTGTTCCCGCAACAAAAGTTCCTATAGAACTTCCGATATTGGCCATTATAACTATCAGTAGCGTTTTCAGAAAACGGTTTTTAAAGAAGCCTTTAAAGGTGAAAATGTCATTTTGAATATTGTGGACATCCTGTACAGTCGGTTTTTTTAATGTGGCTTCCACAAGTCCCGCAAACCATCCGCACGCCAGCAGGGGATGCAGAGTGGTAATAGGAGCTGCTAAAAAAGACGTAAGAATGCTTAGAGGATGTCCAAGGGATAAGGCTGTAAACAGCGCAGCCAAGGCTCCAGTCCACAGCACCCACGCTGAAAGCTGCTGTAAACCGGTCTGAAAATTCACAACAAAAGCATAAACCAAAAGGCCGGTAATTGCAGCAGGTATAATCCACCCTGCAAGCTTTGATAAACGGCTTTTAGGTGGTACAGATGAAATTTCCTCCACATTCTGTGATTTGTAAATTTCCTGTTTTACACCGGGAACATGGGCGCCACCCAGAACAGCCACAACTTTTTTGCCCGGTGCCTCCTTTATTTTGGCTGCCAGGTATCTGTCTCTTTCACTTATGAGTACTTCCCCTACCTGAGGATATTGTTTCCTTATACCGGCCATAACCGACTCCAGCATATCCTCTTTTAAAAGCTCCTGCAGATCCTGATCGGTAACATCCGTGTCGTCATCAAATGAAAAAATAAGGCTGGCAAAAAGTTTTGCCTTTTCCCAAAGGCCGAGCTTACGCCAAATGCGCAGGAAGGTTGTTTGTATGTTCCTGTCAGCCAATACAAGCCTGGCCCCGATCTCCTCTGCACTTTTTATACCCTGTATCATTTCCCCGCCCACATTGGTTTTGAGCTTTTTTGCCATTTTCTTCTGATAGGAGCTGAGCGCCAGATTAGCTAACAAAAAGCCCACTTTTTTGGCCTTAATAACCTTAATGATATCAGTGCTTTCCCATGCCTTGGGATTTTTGATATTATTATATCTTCCTTCATCAAGCTCTACGCAGACACTGTCCGGTCTCTCCTCAGAAATAACCTTTTTGACCAGCTGCACACTCTCTTCTGAAACGTGAGCTGTAGCAATAAGAAGAATTTCTTTATCTTCATACTTTAATCTGGTAACATTATTCTCATCCATTACGTTTACCTCCAGTAGTTCTGTTCTTAGATGTTTATTAAGGTGGAGGTACAGCTCTGTGTTAATTGCTTATCATTTTAACAACAGAACTGACAACCTCTTTTTTCATTATTTCATAGTTCATATAGTCATGTTTGTGGTATACAATTTCATGGCACAGATTTTCAATCATACCTATGGCTATATGCACCTTTTCATACGCGTTGGCCGGCTTTAAACCATTCTGGCTCATAAGCTTCACAATTGTGTTGGAAGCAGTTTCTTCAAAATAGCAGAAATAATCCCGCACATCCTCGTCGGTGTGGGACATTGCAAGCATTTCCTCATGAGCTGACCTGGATAAGTCATGTGATTTAATAAGGGCTTCTATAAACTGCTCAAGCAGTTCTGTCAGGTCAAAAGGTGTCCTTAACTCCGAAATACTCTTGTAGACCGGCTGTATCATCCGGTCGGTGTAACCCTGAACTGCCATAAGAAAAATATCTTTTTTATCCTTAAAATAATTATATACAATACCTGTTGAAACCCCTGCTTCTTTGGCAATCTCAGCCGTATTGGTATTATGATATCCCTTTTCGCAAAATAGTTTAAAACCTGCTTCTACAATTTTCTTCTTCTTCTCTATGGAACGCTGCTGTTTGGGTTCCCGTATATCTGAGCTGCTCATGACATCTCTCTTCTTCCTTAGCCTTAAAATTGATTTAAATAAACTATGTACTTATTATATTTTATTAAAATTAATAATTCAACTGCAAAACCTGAAATTTATTTCATATTATTATTGACATATCAACTCATGAAATATATACTAAAACCTGAAATATATTTCATATTTTATAAATCAGTCTAAAATATCTTGAGCCTGTCATCCCTGTACGGCTCAAAGCCATTAACATGGCTTAGGAGGTTACCATGAATTCACTTATTCAATTTAAAAATGTATCTAAAGAATATGATATGGGAACAAAAAAACTACTGGCAGCAGATAATGTGACCTTCTCCATTAATGAGGGTGAATTTGTTGTTATATTAGGTCCCAGTGGCGCCGGTAAGTCTACAGTCCTGAACCTTTTGGGAGGCATGGACTTTGCTACCTCCGGCGAGATCATAATCAACAATCGGAATATAGCTACATATAATGAACAACAGCTGACAGACTATCGCGCAGAAAATGTCGGCTTCGTATTTCAGTTTTACAACCTTATTCCAACACTGACTGCCCTTGAAAATGTAGCACTTATTAAAAACGTTGTTAAAGCGCCGCTGAATGCAGCAGAAGTACTGGAATCTGTAGGGCTTGGAGAACACTTGAGAAAATTCCCGACTCAGCTGTCAGGCGGCGAGCAGCAGAGAGTTTCCATAGCCAGAGCCATATGCAAAAACCCTGCAATGCTGCTTTGCGATGAGCCCACAGGAGCACTGGACAGCGAAACGGGAGTTGTCATTCTGTCGCTGCTTCAGAAAATGAGCCGGGAACAGAATAAAACCGTGATCATTGTAACGCACAATGCGGCTCTGGCGCAGACTGCAGACAGGGTTATAACAATGAAAAACGGAAAAGTAAGGGATGCGGCAATAAATGCCGCACCCCTTGCTGTAAGCGAGGTGAGCTGGTAATGTTGTTTAAAAAAATGCTTAGAGATATGCAACACAACAAAACCCAGTTCATTTCCATTTTTATTATGGCTTTTCTAGGAGTTTTCATCTACTCAGGTATAGGCGGAGAATGGGTAGGACTTCAAAAGACGTCTGACACCTATTATGACACAACAAATTTTGCAAATGTATGGATATATGGAAAGAACTTTTCCGAAAATAATGCGGAAGCAGTTTCAGAGGTGGAAGGAGTCTCACGGGTTCAAAGGCGTCTCTCCCTGGATGCTGTAGGCGATTTTGAAAACAACCCCGGGATAAGGCTCCATTTCATAGAAAAAAATGATATTTCGAAATGCTATGGAATTTCCGGCCAGAACTTCTCGGAAGACATTGACGGCATATGGCTGGATGACGCATTTGCCCGGGCAAAGGGTCTTAAAGCCGGTGATTACATATCTTTTTCAATTTCATGTAAAAAGTTTCAAAAGAAGATAATGGGAACAGTTCTCAGTCCTGAATATGTATTTGCCGCAGGAAGTAATGATATTGTCCCAAACCATGCTAACTTCGGGTTCGGCTATTTACCTGCAAAAGCCTTTCCCCAAGGTATGGATATATTCTACACAGAGCTTTTAGTTACAACCGTCAGAAATCCCGATGCCAAACTGGAGAAAGACATAGATGCAGCTCTGTCGGGTCATTACAGTGTTTATCTGGATCGGGAAAATTTTCAGAGCTATTCAATGTTTCATGAAGAAATCATGCAGCACAAGGGAATGGGCTCAGTTTTTCCAATAGTATTTCTGGCAATAGCTCTGCTTACTATTTTAACCACCATGACAAGAATGGTTAATAACCAAAGAACCCAGATTGGTACATTAAAAGCACTTGGATTTCAGAAGAGAAATATACTTTTCCATTATATCTCCTATGGTTTATGGCTCTCCCTTTCGGGAGCCCTCCTAGGCGCGGTTGCCGGCCCTCTGACGCTGCCGAATCTGTTTTACCGGGCAATGAAGACAACCTATACCCTTCCAGAGTGGAAGCCTGCTGTTTCTCCAAGTTTTTTGGTGATGGCACTGCTGACTGTCGCCGCATGTACATTTGCAACCTATATTGCATGCAGAAGCAATCTCAGGGATACTCCTTCACAAACGCTGAGACCAAAGGCACCAAAGGTTATAAAACAGGAAGCATATGAAAATACTGCAATATGGTCAAAGCTGGGCTTTAACGTGCAATGGAATCTCAGAGATATTTCCAGAAGTAAAACCCGCTCAGCCATGGCGGTGGTGGGAGTGCTGGGATGCAGCGCCCTGCTGGTATGTGCATTTGGCATGCAGGACAGTCTGGATGATGTTTTAACATGGCAGTATGGTGATATTTATCAATTCTCAACCAAATTGTCACTTTCAAAAAAGTTACCTGATCCAGTTATTGATAAAATTCTTACGCAGACTGAAGGGCAGGCTCTGATGGAGGGGGCTGTAGAAATAAAGGCAAATGGAGGCAAAAAGACCGGAGAGCTTTTGGTTACTGATAAGGTTTCTCTGATAAAGTATACCAGTCCGCAAAGAGATTTTATGGAGCTGCCCTCAGGCAAAATATCAATAAGCTATAAACTGTCAAATTTGCTTGGAGTTAAAACTGGAGATGAGATCTCCTGGCATATATACGGGCAGGAAAAATGGGTCACAGGCAAAATTGGAGCTATTTACCGTTCACCGGTATCACAGGGAATTACACTTTCAAGAGAATTACTTGAGCAGCAGGGCTTCACTTTTACACCAACATCCATAGTAACAAAGAAAGTTGTTGAGAAACTGCCCGAAGGTGTTGAAAGCCTATGGTCCAGAAGCGATCTTACCGAAAGCTATGAAACAATGACACAAGCAATGAACATTATGGTATACATTCTTATAATTGCTGCTGTCTTGTTGGCTGTTGCGGTACTCTATAATCTGGGAATACTTTCTTTTACCGAACGCCAGAGGGAGCTGGCTACTCTGAAGGTTATAGGCTTTCAATCAAATAAGATCCGGCAGCTGCTTCTCACTCAAAACATCTGGCTGACAGCAGTCGGCATAGTTATGGGAATACCCTGCGGCAAATGGCTTATTGATTACATAATGTCCTTCATGGGAGACAGCTTTGATATGATGAGTATAGTAACCGGCATGACAATTGTTGTAAGTTCACTAATAACCTTTGCGCTGTCGGTATTTGTAAACTGTATGTTCTCAGGTAAAATCAAAAGAATAGATATGGTGAGTTCACTTAAGGGTGTGGAATAGTATGAAATTGGCCCTGGAGCAGATAAACCGGCACAGTCGTCTGCTCTAAGGCCTCGCCGTATTTATTTTTTAGATTGGCTTAAGTTTCCTTTATATTTATTCTAATTTATTTATATTTATTTTGTATTTTTGTATTATTTCTTACATTTTAAAAATGCAGATATACTGTCCCAAAGACAAATTCCTGTAAAAATCACCATAGTAAATAATGAAGTTCCTAAAAACCAGGTATCCATAACCTTTGTTTCGGATAATTTGAATATTTCCGAAAGCTTTGCAAAAAAAGCCGGATTAAACAACCCCCGGTCATTGAACATGAGAATTACCAACAAAACCATAGCTGCGTTTTGAAATGCATTGGCTATGGCAAGCGGTACAGTCCACCTTCTCTGAACAAATTTCCATATAACAACACACAGTTGTACTATAGCAAGTAATATAATTGCAGCGATGTAATAGTGAAGTCTTTCATTGATAAATAGAGGTATAACTTCGGTTGTTCCGTCTTTTGAAAGATATATTGCAATTAACTGGGGTTTGAAATACAACAAAGCGGTAAAAAGGATGGTACAGAACATTGAAAAGATGGTTTCAGCACGTGATATTTTTGCTTTTTGGGATATTGGAGCTGTAGGCAGATCATCCAGTGACCACTTCTTCCTGGCAAAGGGCAGCTCACCTTCACTAACTCCGCTTCTTTCAATTACTGCAAAAACCAATGTCACCCAGAAAGCTGCTTGCAGGCCTCCGGTTATTGCTGTTGCCAGCAGATCTGCAAACATATTGGCCCAAAAATCAGCCTGACCGATATTGTCCACTCCTTTAACCGCCCAATCAAACACCGACAGACAAAAAATGACGGCTACTGCAATCCCCACAACTGTCTTTAATACCGACAAGTAGCTGTCATAAAGACTTGGACCAATAAGATATCTTTTTGTAGGATTATATTCCTGTGCAAGTTTTTTGGGGTTTCCCATTTTTTCCAGAACTTCTCTGATATCACTCTCTGTTGGATTTTCAGGCAGCATATCTTCTATATTTGATCGAAGTTCCTCTGCCACATCATAGCGAATATCTTCCGGCAAACGTTCTGTTACTGCTAATACGTAGCGTTCTATAAGACTCATGCTTCATCCTCCTTTAATAATACTTCCAACTGTTCAGAAAGGTTTCTCCACTCTTTCTTAAGTGACCGGTAAACTTTTTTTCCTTCCTCACTTAAAACATAAAATTTTCTTGGCCTGCTTTCACTGGTATCCCATTCGCTTGTCAGGAGATTTTGTTTCTCCAATCTCCGAAGGAGTGGATACAGGGTTCCGGCCTCTATGGGTGTATTTTTTCCTTCCAGTTTTTGTGCAAGAGAATATCCGTATTCAGGGTTATTCAGCTGGCTAAGCACTGAAAGTACCAATGTGCCTCTTTTTAATTCAATAATAAGAGAACTTATCAATTCATCAAAACTTTCCATTTGATCACCTCATTTATAGTATACTGTACGACGTACACTATTGTCAATATGAAACTATTTAACATTTTATATTATTATAAGAACGATTATATTTGAAATTAGATTTCGATTATATTTAAGATTACATTCGGGATTATATTTGAAATTACATTTGGATTATATTCGAAATTACATTCGAGATTATATTTAGGATTTTATTCTAAATTACATTTGAAATTTCATTTGTGATTTCATTTTTATTATGTATTTTTATAGCACCTGCTCCATTACTGCACAAAAAAGCCCTGACAGCGCCAGCTATCAAGGCTTTTCCGGCAAAGTTATATTCTATTTCAAATACTTGGACATAATGTTAAAATAACTGGTGCCAAATCTAATTAAAGTAAAAATATGGTTTTTCAATACCCGGTAACTCTCTCCTTATCTTGCTGCAACCCTTCTTTTTCTCAATACTAAGGCGGTTCCCCCAAGGACGGCAACTGCTGCAGCAGCTCCAAGAGTAATCACCAGGGTTGAGTTTCCGGTCTTCTCTGCCTCATTTTCAGCTGCAGCGGATGTTGTATACATTTGTCCATTCTCCTGAGCACTTGTTGTTTTGTATACTCTCCCATCATTAACTTCAGCTGTTCCGCCTTTTACATCGCGTTTTGCATCTTCAGCCATATAGATTTCTCCTTTGACAGGCTCACTTCCGGTATTTCCCTGTGATACCTGATCGGGAGCTATTACAGGATCGGCGGCCGCTGTCATTGCAATGACTTTTTGTCCATCCACAACCTTAATTTTGTCCTTGCCAAATATACCATACAGGTATTCTGCATTTTCATCATTCAGAGGCATGATGCCTATCTCGACATAACTGTCCATAGGAGCAGTATAAGTCACGCTAATACCTTTTTGTTCAATTTCCTTTTGATGCTCTTTGAATAAGTATAGATCAATTTCATTTTGTTTTTTCAATATTTCCTCATTAACTGCTGCAGAAGTTGAAACAGCTTGATCGGGATTACCCGGGGCCACAGTTATACCCACACTTCCACTACCCTGGAATGCTCCGGTCTGCCCTCCCTCAGATACGGCAGCATTAACAGCTGCTGCTGAGAATACCGACAGGCATATACTTAGTATAAAAGCCTTTGCGAATTTTGATTTTATCATAATAATGTCCTCCAAATATTTTTGATATGAGTTCTAATTTTTGTTCTTATATTATAAATTCCAAACATGTTGTTATACATTTTTACTATCTCATTGACCTGGCAACCTTAAGTGCCGTTTTTTCATTTAATTGCCCTGCAACCGAGTAGTGTATTCCATCCCTGAACCAATGAAGTTCGGTATTTTGGTCCTTTACAGCCGCATCATTTTTTGATCCTTCAGTCCGTACATATCCGGAAACCCCATGGATTTCAACCCTTCTGAAGCCAACGAAGCCATCCTGTGAACCTGTTTTTTCCTGACTTACCTGGAATACTGCATTTTCTGACGAATATCTAAAACTTATTCTATCTGCATACTGAGTATCAGTTCCCCAGCCCATTACACTATCCAGTTTAAAGCCTTCGGGAATAAACTCAGGAACCAGAGCCTTGCCTCCAAAAGCCTTTTTGGCTTGCTCCAGGGTCTGAAGCTCTAACTGAGTCTCTGACTGGGCTGCTTTAAGCTGGTTTTGAGCACTGTCCCGGGGCATATTCCCGGTAGACTGTGCTGATTCCATCATTATAGTAGCTTCGGAACTGCTTTCCCGTACGGCAGTCCTGTTGTGGGGAAACCATCCCATAAAGTTCACCGCTGCCACTATAAGTACCATGCAAGCCGCAGGGACCAGAATACCCATCACGGATTTACAGCTGTTCCTTTTACATCTTGCCAGGGTCCTGGCTTTCAGTTCTTCACTGATCACAACATCCTTCATTATTTCATCAGAGATTTTCTTAAAATCCTTCATTTTATCCACCTTGAGCCAACCCTCCTCCCAATTTGCTTTTTAAAATTTCCCGTCCTCTGTGAAGCCGGCTTCTCACTGTTCCTTGGGCTATCTTTAAAATATTGCTTATTTCTGCCGTATCACATTCATGATAATAGAAAAGAATGATCACTTCCTTATAGCTGGGGGGAAGGGAGGTTACCTCTTCAAAAAGACGTATGTTCTCATCTTTCCGAATGATTTTACTTTCCACATCAGTTACATCATCATTTTCAACTGCTACCTTATCACTGAGCAAAACCCTTTTAATCCAGGCGCTTCGAAGCATATCCTTACATACATTGATTGTAATTCTTATAATCCAGGTCTTTTCACTGCTCTCACCCCTGAAACTACCAAACTTTTTATAGACTTTATAAAAAACCTCCTGAAAAGCGTCCTCTGCTTTTTGCATATCCTTTAAATACATGTATGAAGTTCTAAGTACATCATTGCCGTATGAATTAATTAATCTTTCAATTTCTGCTTCAATATCAAGTTTTTTATTGTTGTCCATGCTATTGTCCTTTGGTACCGAAAGGAAATACATGTTCGGCCTCCTTCCTTGGCAGCTTTCACTTATTTGACGCAGTATTCTTTTTTTCTGCTCCCGCGGCAAGAAAATTTGCTACGCTTAGTCTTTTATTGCTCGTCGGTATTTAGCAAGCAAATTTTCTTGTTGGCTTAGGGGGACTACTCCCCCTTCGACGGAGCTAAAGCTCCTGAGCACCCCCTCAACTTCGGAAAGGGGATTCCCCTTTTCAAACCCCGCATATAGGAATTTGTCCAGTTATAATTTTCTGGTGTATCGTTCCAAACTTAGGTTTAACAGTATATAGACGCTTATTAAAAAGTAATAAATTCCTATATGCCAAGAAAATTCTTTATGATTGCTCACTGTTTAAATTCAAAAAATAAAAAGACTCAGACATAACTTTTGAATTATGCTTGAGTCTTATACCTGTAAGGTTAATAATTAATTACCCAATTTAAGAAGGTAGTAACTAGTCCTTATCACCCTTGCGGTTCTTCTCCCGGTCAGCTCGTCTTTTTAATTTTTTCATTCTGATATCTTCAAGCAATTCTCTTGAAAATTCAGTGGATAATCTGGTTCTTAATTGTCTTCTTTCATCGGAATTAACAAAAAGCCTGTTCTCACGCCGGACAAAAACAATCTTTGTGGCTATATAAAGCATGGAATAAGCTGCTATCATTATTATTCCGGCAATAAGCCCCGTTACCTGTCCAGGAATAAAAGGCATACTGAAAATAATAACTATCAGGCTGAGCAGAGCAATCCATGAAGTGATAGGATATCCCGGCATCTGACACTTTCCCTCCGGGGGACAGCCAAATTTTTTTCTGAATCTTATATGGGTAGCCATAATAACGGCATAGGTGAACAGCAGAGCAAAACCGCCGGAGCTTACAAGAAAAAGATACACTCTTGGCAGCAACAAACCTATTCCAAGGCCTGCAAGCATGGAAATTCCCGAGAACAGTATACCTCTCCGGGGCACTTCATTTTTATCCTTAAGCCATTTGGGAGCATGTCCCTCCTGGGCCAGGGAGCGCATCATCCTGCCAAGACCGAACATTGCAGCAAGCATGGTTGACAGTATTGCAGTTATCAAGACAATATTGATGGCTGTCCCTGCCCAGCCTATGCCCCGTCGATTCAAGGCCGCCACCATAGGACTTATGT
Source organism: Bacillota bacterium (assembly GCA_023409265.1). Lineage (GTDB taxonomy): Bacteria > Bacillota > Clostridia > Acetivibrionales > DSM-1351 > Ruminiclostridium. The sequence continues at coordinate 17,438 of JAEYHZ010000007.1, forward strand.
TTTCATTCAGGACAGCTGTGGGTACCAGTGGAAGAAGTACTGCTACCGAAACTATATAAAAACTTACAAGGCTGATAACTGTATAAAAAATCGCCTTTGGCACTGTCTTTTTCGGATTATCTGTTTCGGAGGCGGCCAACCCGATTATTTCAAAACCGGCATAAGCAAAGATTACAATAAGCATACTGCCTGCTATACCCTTTATTCCGCCAGGCATTAACGGCTCCCTGGCCAGTTCTCCGGCTCCTATTGCTGCTGTTCCGGGCATCAATCCCAATATTATTATGAGCCCCAACAAAATAAATGAAGCTATTGCCAAAAGCTTAACTGCGGCCAAGCCGCTTTCAAGTTTGCTTAATTTATCCGCTCCCAGAAGATTCAGCAGTGTCACACCAATAATAATGCAGCTGCCTAGTATGGATATTGAGACATTGGGAATCCATTCTCTTATTAGTATGGAGACAGCAGTAGCTTCACTGGACATGGCCAGTACCATACCTGTCCAGTAAACCCATCCCACAGTAAATCCGGCTCCCGGACCAAAGGCCTGTGCCGCAAAGGTCCTGAAGGAGCCGGAATCAGGATTGGCTACTGTCATTTCTGACAGAGCAAACAATATAAAATAAACTAAAATTCCACCCAAAATATAAGATATGATTATAGATGGTCCGGCAGCCTGAATTGCTACTGAAGACCCTAAAAAGAACGAACCGCCTATCACCGTCCCCAAAGCCATCATTGTCAGATGTAAGGGCGACAAACCTTTATGCGTCTTTTCCATAATTTAACTCCGTTTATCATCGCAAGTTGCGGTATTTAAAATAACTCTTGATTATTATTTTAAAAATATTATTCCTTAAATTATGAAAAAGATTCTTTTAACCGCCTTTACTCAACAGTACATTATGCAGCGGTAATGCCCGAGGCCTTCCACTGATTGTATTTTTACAAATCATTTAATGAATTATCCGGAACCTCACAATCTATTATCATCCCGGCAATTCTTGCATAATTCAGTGTCTCAATACGCGAAATGGGGATATTGGCACTCATTATACCGTTATTACTTTTCTTCAAATAAGAATAAATAATATGTGCCTCATCTATTTCTTCCTGACTCAAAGTTTTATCATTGCTCCCCTTAGGCGTCTTAAAACATTCTCTGGAAAGCATTTTCAGCTTATTCTCAAGAGTATTGAAATCCCAGTCCGAAAGAGTCATTTCCTCCTTTTTCAGAAGCCTGTTTCCCTTGATAAAAAAGAGTTTTACAGTTGAGTCACCGTATTTTTCTGCTGCAATAACATTTCTGCCGTAACCTGAGATTTTAATAACCTTTTGCTTATATAAAACATGTCTGATACCTTTTAATTGCTCTCTGTAAGCTGCTGCTTTTTCAAACTCCAGTTTTTCTGCCGCCATCAGCATTTTTGCCTTAAGATTTCTCACAGCTTCCTGATCTTTTCCCTGAAGCAGCTGAGCAATTTTATTTATTTCCACCATATACGGCGTTGATACTTCTGCTCCGGTACAGGGTCCTGAACAGGTTCCCAGGTGAAGGTTCAGGCACCCTGATGCACTTTTTTTAACTGTTTTTGAATTACATTTTCTGATCCGGTAATGATCCTTCAAAAACAACACTGCATTCTCCACTGAACTTTGGCTTGTGAAGGGTCCAAAATACAAAGCCCCATCTTCCCTGGTCTCAGTTACCATTTCAGGTATGGGATACTTTTTGTGAACCGGAATTCTTATGTATTTATAGTTTTTAAAATTCTTTAACAGCTTGTTATATGGAGGCCTCATTTCTTTTATAGTCTTACACTCCAGTAAAAAAGCCTCCAGTTCGGTATCCACTGTAATGTAATCAAAGTCATGAATTTGCTGTATCATTTCTGTTATTTTAGAGGAATGGTTTTTACTTTTTTGAAAATATTGTGATACTCTGGCTTTAAGATTTTTGGCCTTACCCACATATATAACCATTCCATATGAATTTTTCATAAGGTAGATTCCCGGCTGCACGGGAAGATTCTTTGCAGCTTCTTTCGGTTCCATAAGCCTGTCCTTTTAACTCAGATTACTTGTCCTTTTTACTCGGATTAGCAGTTCTTATTATAACATATAAATTTCAAACTTTATTATTAAAGAATTTTTATATTATTATAGAAGTCTTATATAATTAAAGAATTCCTATACATTAAAGAATTCTTATATATTAAAGAAGTATTATATTATTTATAAAGTCTTATATTATTAAAGAATTCTTTAAATGGATTCCATTTGCGAGATGAAAGCGTTATGAACCTGTTGAACGGTAATGCCGCACACCAAACCGCCAGACGAGAATACACGGTATAATAAAGACAACTCCATAAAGAGGTGTCAGCATATAATACAATTGACTTTTTGATACCTTTCCCAGAATATACAACAGCGGATAGTAATTAATGCATGCGAATGGGACAACAAAAGTAAAAAACCGGGTTACCCACTTTTTGTATATATCCAGAGGATATTGAGACATTTCTCTTCCGCCGTCTGTGAATATACTTGCCGCCTCAATTCCCTGAATGGTCCAGAAACACATTGTAGCTGCCAGAATAAATATTCCGGAAAATATAAAAATTCCACCTGTAATCATAAATAAAAGAGTGATTACTTTGGCAATGCTCCAGGATATGTTCAGGTTGCTCAATGCAATAACAAGTACAAAAATGCTTTGAAGAAATCTCCCGATACGTGAGAATTCGAATTTTGCTCCCAGCACCTGTAATATTGTGTTTCTGGGCCTTACCAGTATCCTGTCGAATTCTCCGTTTGAAATAACCGATGAAAAGTTATCAAAGCCCCTTACAAAACATTCACTTATGGAAAAAGCAATATGAATAACTGCAAAACATAAGGCAACCTCATAAAAATTCCAGCCTTTAATATTTTCAAACCTTTGAAACAAAAAATAAAGACTTGCAAAAACAGATAAGGGGACAAAAAACTGGCCGGTGGACAGCAATATAAATGACAGCCTGTACTGCATCTGGGATTTCAATAGAATCGACATATATCTTAAATACAATCTCATATACCCTTAACCTCCCTGTACTACTACTTTGCGAAGCATTTTATTCATAAAGACCCTACCCAGCAGCACCAATACAGATAACCACATTACCTGCAGAATTACTCCAAAGATAGCTTCTCTTGTGCCAATATTCCCGGAATAGGTTCTGAAGGGCAGGTCCGAGGCCAATCTGAAGGGTAGAACATACGCTATTTTATAAAGCCATTCAGGCATAAGTGGCAGTGGAATCAGCATTCCTGCCAGAAACTCGCCTAAGACGCCAAAAATCAGCAGGGAGCCGGTTGGTGACATAGTTGCAAAAACCGATATGTAAATCAGCATAGAGATTGAGACCAGCACCATCAGTCCCAGCATTACAGTTACGCCAAATAATACAGCTGCAGCAGGATTAGGGGGCATGGATAAGCCATAAGGTTCAGGCAAAAGAAAAGCAATAACCAGTATGGGAAAACAACGCAGCAGTGCACCTGACAATCGCTGGGCTGTCAGCTTGGCGTACCAGAAGCCGTAAAGGCTGCAGGGCCGGCACAACTCATACGCAATATTACCGTCGGTAATTAGATTGAATATCTCAGAATCCCTGTACCAGAGCATTATAAAAACCAGAAAGGCTTGTTGAAGCCATATGTAATCTATCAGCTGGTTCAAGGAAATAGGCTGCACTGCTGTACCATTTTTGTAAAAAGCCTCGTATATCATTATAAACATAAAGCCCCAGAAGAACTGTGTAGCCAAACCTGCCAGGGCTGCCGTTCTGTATTGCAGCCCGTTTATAAGTCTTATTTTGAATACGGAAAAATATGCCCTCATATTTCAAACTCCTTATAAAGCTCAACCATTATTTCCTCAATTGGTGGATTTTCAACTGTTATATCAAGGATTTCGAGTCTTTCGGACAAGGTTGAAATTACTTGTGAAACTCCCACCCGGGCAGTATTCACCTGCAAGGTGACTTTTTCAGGAGTACGTGACAAGATATTTGTTCCCTCCATCCGGATCACCTTATTGCTCTCCAGGTAGTCGGCAGTTATAGTTTTATATGACCCGAAACGGTTTCTTAGATCATTGAGTTTTCCATCAAAGAGGATTCTGCCTTTACCTATAAGCAGGATTCTTTCGGCAAGGGCTTCAATATCATTCATATCATGAGTAGTGAGGATTACAGTTACTTTTCTTTCAAGGTTAATGTTTTTTATAAACTTGCGAACAGCCAGTTTTGAGGCTGCATCCAGTCCAATGGTGGGTTCATCGAGAAATAAAAGCCGGGGACTATGTAATAAGGAGGCTGCTATTTCACATCTCATCCGCTGTCCCAGACTTAACTGCCTTACAGGGATGTTAATAATATTACTTATGTCCAGGGTTTCAACAAGCATGTCGAAATTCCTTGTATACTCTTGTGACGGTATTTTATAAATATCTTTGAGCAACTCATATGAATCGATTACAGGTACATCCCACCATAGTTGAGATCTTTGACCGAATACAACACCGATATTTTTTACATGTGCTATCCTTTCGTTCCACGGTGTCCGTCCCATTATCTTACATATGCCTCCATCAGGAACCAGGATTCCACTCATTACCTTTATTGTCGTGGACTTCCCCGCCCCGTTTGGACCGATATAGCCTACAATTTCACCCTCACCTATATTAAAGGAGATATCCCTTAAAGCTTCAATTTCGGAATATTCCCTTTTAAAAAGCGATTTGGCGGCTGCTTTAAGACCGGCAGATCTTTTTGCCACCTTGAATGTCTTGCATAAGCCTTCAACTGTTATCATTTTACACCTCCATTTTTTTGTGGAAAAATTATTCTATAATAAAAGTTCCAAAAAGAAAAACCGGAGTAGTAAGTATTTATATTGTTCACATATAACAGTTGGAAAATAGTGTACTATTAAGTACATTTCTCTTAAAATTGATAATTTTATCTTGACACATTGCCATTTTGAGGTTATAGTATATATATAAATTTTGAGTTGCTAAATAGCTTAGCTTTGCTACTATCAAAAAACCTTATACCAGTTGGAAACAACTGGTATTTTTATTTTACAAGAATACAAGATATCATTTCCTTCTTCAGTTCTTTACAAACTTCTGAGTGCATCAATGGGGTTCAATTTGCTGGCCTTTCTGGCAGGCATGTAGCCGAATATTATACCTACTGCTCCTGAAAATCCAACCGCAAGGAATACTGTAAAAACCGATATTGAAAAAATGATTCCTATTATTATTGCAGCAACATATGCGATGACACTCCCCACAATCAAACCAATCAGGCCTCCGATGAGTGAAAGGAAAATGGATTCTATTATGAACTGAAGCTGTATTCTGTTAGGAGTTGCTCCCAATGCTTTTCTCAAGCCTATTTCAGTTGTCCTTTCGGTAATGGATACAAGCATCATATTCATTATACCGATACCTCCTACAATTAGTGAAATGGCCGCAATGCCAGCCAGAAGCATTGACATGATGGACATCATGGACTGAAAGGATTTTATCATATCACCCATGTTGAAAACAGAGTATGCTTCCTCCTTATAATTAAATGCCTGGCTTAGGACACCCTTGATGTCTATTACAGATTTATCGGCCAGCCCTGTATCCTTCAGATATACGTCCAGGCTTGAAACATTTTTTACCCCGAGACTTCTTAGAGCTGTAGTGTATGGTATTATAACGGCTTCATTATTTGAATTCATGCTGAAGCCGCTCGACTCTGCCAGAGTTCCTGCCACGGTATAAGTAGTCCCGTTTATGATCAATTTTCTGCCCAGGGGATTAATTCCGTAAAATAATTCCTTTACTATTTCACTCCCCAGGACTGCCACCTGATTTTTACTTTGAATATCCAGAATATTAATAGTTCTTCCCGACTTTAACAGGCTGGCGTCCGTTCTAAAAAATACTTCATTTTTTCCCTGAACAGTAACCTGGTCCATGACGCTTCTGCTATAAACAATTGAGGTTTTACCCGATATGGTTGGAGATACGCCACTGATATTGTCAAGCTGTGATATTCTTTTTATATCATCATCTGTAAGGCCCCTTTTAAGAGGAGTCCCGATTACATTAACCATGATTTTATTGACGCCAAGAGAATTAACTTCATTGCTTATACTGGCTGTTGCTCCCTGAACAATTGTAATCAATGCAATTATCGATGCTACTCCAATAACAATACCAAGCATTGTTAAAAATGACCGGAGTTTGTTCTTTACTATATTTTCCCACGACATTCTAATACTTTCCCAAAGCATACTATTCCTCCAAAAATAAATGGTCTACTCATGTTCCGAAAGATAACCGTCCAGGATATTCACGACCCTCTTTGCCCTCTGTGCTATATTGGTATCATGTGTGATCATAATTATTGTTTTGCCGTCGCGGTTGATTTCTTCAAAGAGTTCCATTACCTGTACTCCCGTCTTTTGGTCAAGAGCACCTGTCGGTTCGTCGGCAAGCAAAACAGCCGGCTCTGTGACAAGTGCCCGTGCAATGGCAACTCTTTGCTGCTGGCCTCCCGAAAGCTGATTTGGAAGGTTTCTCACTTTATCTGCCAACCCGACGCGTTCCAGAATTTCCTTTGCACGCCTCTGCCTTTGTGCGTAGGGTAAACCCGAATAAATAAGAGGCAGTTCAACATTCTGGAGAGCCGTCATCCTTTGCAGCAGGTGAAAGCTTTGAAATACAAAACCTATTTCCTTATTTCTCACCCTGGCCAGTTCTATTTCATTCAGCTGACTTATATCGTTTCCGGAAAGAAGATATTTTCCTGAGGTAGGTACATCCAGACATCCAATAATATTCATCATGGTAGATTTTCCTGAACCTGAGGGGCCAAGAATGGACAAAAATTCACCTTCATTAACCAGGAGGTTTACATTGTGAAGGACTTCCAGCTCTTCGTACTCCATAAAATAGCTTTTACAGATATTCTGCATGTTAAGTATTTCAGCCATTAGTCAGAACCCCCGTCAGTCCTGTTATTTGCTGATCCTGGTCTCCTGAATCCCATATTTGTCTGATTGTCGGGGTTTGTATAAAGAATTGTCTCACCGTCTGAAATACCTTTTTTAACTTCAACTATTGTGCCATTATTTATTCCTGTCTCTATTTCAGTCCTGAGAGGTTTTCCCTCCCTGCCCTCCTTTAATACATACGGTGTGTTGTTATTATCAAACTCAATAACCGACATTGGAATTGTAACAACCCCTTTTACAGTTTTGTTAATCAGCTTTACTTCTGCGGACATGCCAACCCTTAACTGTTCAGCTCCGGCAAGGTCAATTGTAGCAGTGAAATAGGTCAGCCCGTTCATTACTACTCCCTCTTTTGAAATCTTGCTGATCTTTCCTTTGAGCTCTTTCTGCAATGCTCCGATTTTTACCGTTGCTTCCTTACCCTTTTGCAGTGAACCTATATCATATTCATCCACACGGACATTAATCTGGAGCTTGCTGTAATCCACTATGTCCATCATTTTAGTACCGGCCATAATAACTTCGTTTTCTTCAACGTTTACATTGGCTGCTTCGCCATCTATATCTGCCAATATTTCATTGCCGTTTGTAGTTTTTAGGAGAATATCCCCCGCCTTTACCGACTGTCCCTCTGTTACAAATATATCCGATACCTGCATAACCGTTTCTGCTATTATAGATTGCCTGTTCCTGGCTTCAATATTACCACTGAAGGAGGTATAAGTGGTAATATCTGCAGTCTTTGCCTTTACGCTTTCATAAACTTTGGGGTTCCTGTTTGCAAAATAAAATATAACAGCACCTATTAATACTAACAGTACCAGTATTGTGATCCACTTCCTTGTCCCTGACTTTCTCCTGGGTATCATTAAAACAGCCTCCTGATGCATATGATAAATAAAATTAGTTCCAAGTTTGAAACAATAATAAAGAGCATCACCAAACAATCAGGTCAGATGCTCTTTTTATTTATGGTTTCAATATTTTCTAAAAATATACATTAATTATCTTAACTTTTTTAGGAACATGCTTGTTAATGGTCGTACCGGCTGCGAAAAATAACCCTTTGACGCAGATAAAGCCTCCTATAAAGTAAAGTAAAAGCTCACCCCGTCAGGTGTATTTTTTACTCCATACTGACTGCCGTGCAGCTCAAGAATGTTTTTTACAATTGATAACCCCAGTCCGGTTCCCCCAGCTTTTCTTCCTCTTGATTTTTCAACTCTGTAAAACCTCTCCCATATTTTTTGGAGATCTTCTTCAGCAATTTGTTCCCCGTTGTTCTCAATATTTATATAAAGTTTATTTTCTCCCTTTTCAGTCAGCACTTTGATACTTCCGTTGTTACCGGTATGTCTTATAGCATTTCCAAGTATATTTGTAATGACCTGTTCAATTCTTCGTCTGTCGGCATAGACCTGAAAACCTTTATCTTCATGGTCAACAATCAAAGAAATATTCTTTTGTGCCATACTTTTATCAAGTCTGGTCTCCACCTCATCTATCAGGTCAGCTATTGCAAATTCCTCTTTATTCAGTTCATAAGCTTTGGATTCAAGCTTTGCCAGGTCCAGAAGATCCATGACCAGCTCATCCATCTTTTCAACCTCGTCCAATATTACATCTATATAATAATCCTTTTTTTCTACAGCCACATTATCTTTAAAGCCTTCGGCAAAGCCCTTTATTATCCCCAGCGGAGTCTTGAATTCATGGGAAACACTTGACACAAATTCCTTTCTCATATTTTCAAGGCCTCTCTCCTTCTCAATGTCCAGCTTTAGCTGTTCATTGGCAGCCTTCAGGTCACCAAGACTCCGGCTGAGGTTTCTTGACAGCCTGTTCAGGCTTAATGCCAGATTACCAAGTTCATCCTTGGACTTTACCTGACATTCCTCCGAAAAATCCAAATCCGCCATTTTTTGAGCTACTGTATTCATCTTTAATAATGGCTCTGACATGCTTCTTGAAAATATAAATGCCATTATCAACATAAGTAAGATAACAACAAAAAATACATATCCGTAGTATGCCTTCATTGCTTCTACTGCTTCACCTACCGGCTGCAGGGATGAGATGGCAAATACGTATTCCGAAATCTGGTTGTTTTTTACAACAGGCTTTACAAAAGCTATGTTATCCATACCGTTATTAATGTCTGAATAATGAAAGCTGGCAGTTTTACCAGGTTCCACACTGGTTTTATTAACCATAATCAATTGATTCCAGTAATCTATTGCCGACCACAGCAGGCCACTGTTATAATTGGCTATTTGTTGTATCTGATCAGGCAGATTGAGCAATACAATTTTGCCTGATATTTTTTCAGGTCTGATGGTTTCAATACTGATAATATTTTTAGTGGACTTAATGGGCCCTGTTGTAGAAGAAACTTTAATATCACCTGCTTCAATTACTCTATCTGGTTTTTGTATTTTTAAAGTGTTGGTTACAGCAACCGGTTTCCCCTGTATTACTCCTTTAGCGGAAACAAGCTTGATATTTGAGTTTATCCACGATTTTCCGTCTTTTTTTATCCCTGAGACGGACATAACTTTTTCAAGGTTCTCAGTAAAATAGCCGTCAACTTCAATTTCCGATCCCACCGACAGTTCGAGCTTCTGAAAATCTTCAAGAAATGCGATATTGTTAAGAGGGATTTCAAGTTTCTTTTTTTCGCCGGTTTCCAGAATTATTGAAAAAGATGGCATATATTTTGACATTCCATCCTTGTCCAGAATAGCAATTTGCGCATTGTTTTCATTAGTAAATTCATTTATTTTCTGGGTTATTGCCTTATTGTCCCATTTCCCGTTGGAATAGGTATTCTCAAAGCTGTTAAGAGCTTTTTCAAGACGGGAGATTTTCATATTCTGATACATTTTTTCAAAAAAGAATGTCTGTCCGGCAATAAAGCTTCCAAAACAAAAAGTCATAAAAAGTACGGTTATTAGAAAAAGCTTGATCACTATACTTCTTTTCATGATTTATTCACCTCAAATCTGTAGCCCATTCCAATGACGGTCGATATACAGGAAGCCCTGTCCATTAATTTGCTTCTCAATTTTTTAACATGGGTATCTACAGTGCGCAGGTCGCCATAATAGTCAAAGCCCCATACTTTTGAAAGTATAACTTCCCGTCCCAGCACAATATCCCTGTTCTCCATGAAAAAAAGTAATAGTTCATACTCCTTGTATGCCAGTTCAATTGATTTATTGTCTATTCTTACAGTCCTGGAAAGTTTATTTACCTCGATACCGTTCAAGGTTATAGTCCCATCAGTTTTTCCCACTGTTCCGGCAGCACGCTTAAGCAGCATTTTTGATTTTGCAACCAGTACCCTGGGACTAAAGGGCTTGGTAACATAATCATCAGCTCCCAGCTCATAGCCCATTAGCTTGTCTTCTTCATCTGCCCGTGCTGTGAGCATGATAATCGGAACATCCGAAATTCTCCTGAGTCTCATGCATACCGACCATCCATCTATTTCAGGTATCATGATATCAAGAATTATAAGATCGATGCTGTTTATCTCAAAAAGCTCGAGAGCCTCTTTTCCGTCCCCAGTCTGTATTATTGTAAAACCTTCCTTAATAAAATAATCAATAACTATTTCTCTTATTCTTTCGTCATCTTCAACCAGAAGTATTTTCTTTTCCATTATGAAAATCCTCACTTTTAGTCCAGGTAACAGTCAATCTCTAAACAAGACCAATACCTGCTTACTATAACGAGGCAAAGGTAATAAAATCTTTCTACAGCCGAAAGATTTTATTACCTCTGCACTATAAGCAGGTATATACGTGTTTTGAAGGTTCTGTTACATGCTCTTTTTTACTTTGACAACTTTACAGTTTTGCCGTTAGCGGTAATTTCATCAACAATGAATATGAGCTTGCCCTCCGGAATTTCTTTTATTTCAGATTTGGAAATTATGATTTTTTCCCCGCCGGAGCCATCGGTTTTTATCGTCGCATCTGTACCTTTTCCGGTAATTGTAATAACTTTTTTCACCGGTGAACTCTTTAATAATACTTCGGTGCCGCTTTTGATCTCCAGTTCCTTAAATTCATCCTTTTTATTAAATGCAGCCAGCGGGATTGTATATATCTTTCCATCCTTTGTTTTCACAGTCATTTCAGTTTCGTTTATACTCTGAACAGTTCCTGAAAGCTCTGCCGGCATTGTGTCACTAATTTTTTTTGCAGCTATGACTGTATGTATTTTTTCTGCCTTAACAGTCTTTCCGTTAGCGGTAATTTCAGTAGCAAAAAAGAATTGCTCACCTTCACCGAGGGTTATTGACTTGATTTCAGGCTCATTACCGTCAAAGGAAAAGAACACATTCCCTTCTATTTTCCCTTCTTCCAGCTTTTGACCCCCTTCGGTCCCTGGAAACACTTTAATAACCTTGTCTCCCATTTCTATGGCATCTGCCGATCTGATGTCCCCTACTCCTTCAATTGTTAATGCCGGCTCTGTCTTCAACTCATTTGTTTGACTTAAATCCGGCTTCACGCTTTTCAGCGTAACTTCAACCCCTTTAGCAAGACCAAGCTCCTTAAAACCCTCTTGTTTTGAAAATAGTCCAAGCGGTACAATATAGCTTTCTCCATCCTTCACTTTCACTTTCATTTCATGCTCTGAAATATCCTCAATTGCTCCGGTAATTTCAGTTGTCACCAGCTTGACACCTGATATGTCTGCCTCAGTACCAACTTTCACAGCCTGCACTTTGACAGTCTGATTATCTGCAGAATCTACAGGCTTGGCCTGTGCAACAACTGATGATGATGTCAGGGCAAGTGCAGCCACAAGGGAAAAAACAACAGTTTTCTTCATACTTTACTTCCTCCGTAAAATTGTTTTTATTTTATAAGGAGATTATATTTGGAAGGTGTGTACTCTGTGTGTACTCAAAATTAACTTTAAATGAACATTTTCCTTTCCTGCAGCTTTTGAAAAATATCTCACTTGACAGCAATTAATCTCAATGATATATTAGTCCGTATTCGGACTAATTGGAGGTACATAGTGAATTATAATAGTGAACATAATTTCAACTCACAAATCCAACTGCAGATTCAGAGCTGGTATACCCAATGGCTCTTGGTGGACAGGCTGTACGCCTCCTTTGCTCAGCAATACGGTATTACCAGCACTGCAATGTTCGTACTGCGCATGCTGCTGGTGATGCCCGAAATCTGTACCCAGCGCAGTATCTGTGAATCCCTGACCCTGCCCAAGCAGACTGTTTCCTGCCTGCTGGAGTCACTTGAGAAAACCGGCTACGTGGAAAAGAAACCCGACCAGCTGGACAAAAGAAGCAAACTAATCGGGCTTACATCAAAAGGCAGGGACTATACCAAACGAGTCCTTGCTGCCCTTAATAAGGCAGAAGCAGCAGCTTTTTTGACGCTCTCGGAAAATGACCGTCTTGAATTTACAAGAATAAATGAGGCTTTAACAAAGGCCCTGCACAATCAATTGCAGGTTGATGATATTACAGCGGAACAACCTGAAGGTCTTGAACAGGAATACCCCTTATCCGCAGGAGAAATAAAATCAGGAGGTTTGAATCAATGATATCAAAAGTTAATGATATGACCTCCGGAAGTCCTGCAAAACAGATATTTCTGTTTTCCCTTCCGTTAATGTTGGGTAATATACTTCAACAGGGCTACATAATGATTGATTCCATGATTGTAGGCCGCTTTATCGGAGTTGAAGCACTTGCCGCCATCGGTGCGGCCGACTGGCTCAATTGGATGGTGCTTGGTACTGTTATAGGCTTCTGTCATGGGTTCTCAATACTAATATCACAATATTTCGGTGCTGAAGACTATAACAGTCTGCGGAAAGCTGTTACCATGTCGATTTTATTGGGTGCTGTAATTGCAGTGGTGTTTACGGCTGTGTTTCTGCCCTCTGCAAGAGGAGCCCTAATTCTATTGAACACTCCGTCAAATATATTGGAGGATTCCCTTGCTTTTCTCAGAATTATGTTTGCAGGAATTGCTGTAATAACTGCCTATAATACACTCTCTTCCATACTAAGGGCTTTGGGTGACAGCCGGACACCATTGGTGGCTACGGCTATAGCGTCAGTAATAAATATTGTTCTTGATCTCATATTTGTACTGGTGCTTCATTGGGGTGTGGCAGGTGCTGCCGCTGCAACCGTTACTGCACAGGTTTTTTCATGCATATTCTGCCTTAAGGCGGTGAGAAATATAGCAGTTTTAAAATTCAGCCGGCAGGACTGGAAACCAGACAGGGCTCTTATTTTCCGTTTGATTAAGCTTGGAGCACCTTTGGCCTTTCAGAATGCAATCATTGGTGTGGGAGGAGTAGTGGTTCAGTTTGTAATCAATGGTTTGGGAGTAATATTTGTTGCAGGATTTACGGCTGTTATGAAGCTTTACGGCCTTCTGGAGCTGGCGGCAACCTCTTTTGGTTTTGCCGTGGCAACTTTTACGGGACAAAATATGGGAGCAAGAAAATTCACTCGCATCCGCAGCGGTTTAAACTCAGCGCTGAAAATGGCAATAGGTACAGCTTTGGTTATCTCAGCCATTGTGCTGGTCTTCGGTAAACAGCTTGTAAATCTATTTATTTCAGGTAATGCTGATGATGTTAATGCCGTTATAGCTGTAGCCTACAAGTACCTGGTGATAATGAGCTGCCTTTTGTTCGTACTTTATCTGCTTCATTTGTACCGTTCTGCACTTCAGGGCATGGGAGACACTGTTGTACCAATGCTCTCAGGCGTAATTGAGCTCTTTATGAGAATCGGCTCTGTTCTTGTGCTGCCCCTGCTTATCGGAATGTGGGGAGTATATCTGGCTGAGGTTATTGCCTGGCTAGGAGCAGAGCTTCTGTTAATGATAACCTACTACGCCCGTATGAAGAAATTTTATGTTGAAGAAGGAATAAGTCCTGAATCAATAAAACAGACCAATAGCTAAAGTACCATAAAAAAACCCAGGCGCCTCAACCTTCCACGGGATTGAGACGCCTGGGTATAACTCTGTCCGAAATCGTAAAAATACTACTCAACAATAACGGCTGTACCTGATGCGGTAACCATGAGCATATTATTTCCCTGACCAAGCACTTCATAGTCGATGTCAACACCAACAATAGCGTTGGCACCCATACTTTCAGCCCTTCTTGTCATTTCTGCGATTGCATTTTCTCTTGCCTGTATCAGCTCGCCTTCATAGGAATTGGATCTGCCTCCGAAAAAATTTGTAAGTCCCGCTGCAAAATCCTTTATAAAGTCAACGCCTGAAATGACCTCTCCGAAAACTATTCCTTTGTAATCAATTACTTTTCTGCCTTCTACTGAAGGTGTTGTAGTTATAATCATATCTATTCTCCTATTCTTTACACGTATGGTTTCTTTATATAATATACGGATAGCATTATGATTTTACTTTAAACTTTTATAATTATTTCAAGTAAATTTTACATATAAGCTTCAAATTCTATTCTCCAAGAAAATTCGCTATGCTCAGTTTTTTATGCTCAATTTTATATAGCCGAGCAAACTTTCTTGTTCGCATGGAGTCCCTGGGAACTACTCCCCCCTCGACAAAATGCTCCGCATTTCTGTACTGCTTAACGCTCGCTTGAACCTTACTTTCTCTCATACTGAAAGCTATAAATTCCTATACTTCTAGAAAAATGTACAATATAATGATATAATCTAAGCATTCTCAATAACGAAAGAAGATATTATGGAAAATAGTTTTAATAATTTAGGAATTTCAGAACCAATTTTAAAGGCACTTGAAGAGATGGGTTTTCAGACTCCCACCGAGGTACAGAGCAGAGCAATACCTCATGTATTGGACAAAAAAGATCTTATAGTAATGTCAAAGACCGGAAGCGGAAAGACAGCTGTTTTTGGGGTTTCAATGCTTCAAATGACTGATCCTGCAGCTGAAGGGCCTCAAGGTCTCATATTGACACCGGTTCGTGAACTTGCGGTCCAAGTGGACAGTGACATCAGAAGGATGGGTAAACATCTGGCCCATCGGACCATAGCGGTGTATGGACAGCATAATATAGCTGCCGAAGTTCAGGTACTAAAAAAAGGTGTCACTATAGTTACCGGTACTCCGGGCAGAGTGTTTGACCACATTTCCCATGGAAACCTCATAACAAAGAATATTCGCTTTTTAGTGTTGGATGAAGCTGACAGAATGCTGGATATGGGCTTTCTGGATCAGGTGGTAAGAATCATCAGAGCACTGCCGAAGAACAGGGTAACCCTTCTATTTTCTGCTACAATTCCAGCAGAAATCAGAAGAATCTGCAGTGATTACATGAAAAATCCTGAAACCATTGAAATAGAATCCCAGACTAAAACAGTGGACACCATACTGCAGGAATACTACCGCGTGCAGCCCAATGAAAAAAGAACCCAGTTGAATCGCCTGCTCCTTGTTGAGCAGCCTGAAAGCTGTATGATTTTCTGTAATACCAGAATGGCCGTTGACCATGTTCAAAACTTTCTGACCAGGCAGGGATATGCCTCAGAAGCCCTTCACGGCGATATCCCTCAGGGCAAAAGAACTAAAACAATTCAGCAGTTCAAGCAGGGAGAATTTCACATTCTTGTGGCAACGGACGTTGCTGCCAGGGGTATACACATAGATAACCTTTCTCTGGTTATCAATTATGACGTTCCTGTTGAGAAAGACAGCTATGTACACAGGATAGGCCGTACCGGAAGAGCCGGAAACGGCGGTAAAGCTATTTCACTTGTTACCGGTGACGACATCATGAGCCTGTATGAAATAGAAGAGCACATAGGTGTTATGATACCTGAAGCTGATCTTCCAACCGAAGAAGTATTCAACCAGCGGAAGGCGGATGCAGAAGTGTGGCTTGCGGCTAATGCGACCAAGGCGAAACCTGCCAAAGCTCCACGAAATTCTTCAGCTTCAACAGAAAAAGGTAACCGAAAGGGTTCTACCCACCCAAAAATAGCTAAGTCCGGTGAGAAGCATAAAGAGGAAAAGCATAAAGATGAGAAGCAAATCCGGCATAATAAAACCGAGCGTCCGGATCGTAAAAAAACTGTTGACCAAAATAAACGTTCAACAAACAAGGCTGTTATTGAACAAAAATATGGCGAGAACACCAGGGACCGCTTTCCGCCAAAAGCTTCCGGCCTTAATAAAGATAGTTCCAATAAGCAGGAACAAACCCACAATAAGGTTACCGGACAACGTAAACAAAATACAGGAAAAGCGCATTTTGACAGAAGAGATTACGCAGCCGGGAAAAGTACCGGTGTGAACAGCCAGGCTTCAAAACCCGCTGCTTCTCAAGTTCCGGCACCCAAGGTGTCCTTCCTGAAGAGATTGCTAAATAATATTTTGGGGAAATAAAGTAAACACCCACTTTGAGTAGGTTCAAAGTGGGTGCTTGTTTTTTTACTGAGATCTCCTAAACTCCATTTTATGGATATATTGTTTTCCCAGAAGAGCATAATAAATATCATAAATAATATTGCCAATGTCTTGATTGGTCTCGCCCAGCGGGGCTTTACAGGGTAATACCATCAAATGCATGGGAATATGCCAAATAGCGTATTCTATTCCAGGAATCAGGTGGAATCCTGACTTTTGATAAAACTTTATCCTTTTTTCACGTGTACGTTTATCATGGTCATCAGAAGCATCCTCCACCTTTTCTACCTCAACTATAATTCCGTCCGAGTCAGAATAGCGGTTTACAAGCTGCTCAATAAAAGCCGTTCCGAAACCTTTTCCCCTGTATTCCGAGTATACTGCTATGTTACTTATCAGAACATAGTTTTTGTTCTCCCCTTCAGCACAAATGGAATATGCTACATCAACGCCGTCACAGACCAATACCCAACCTTTTTGAATTTTGTTTTCCAGTTGATAATAAAGCTTATCAAAAGGGGGATATTCACCCTCTGCAAAATCCTGTGCAATACGAGTATAAAAATCCAATAACTCGTTTAACTCAATAGCTCTTATAGTGTAATTCATTTTACTGTTCCTTCTCCATTGTATTCTTACCCAAGCATGCTTATCTTGAAATGAGCTTATATTTAAGTACTCTTATATCTAAGTATGCTTATATTTGGCATGCTTATATTTGGCATGCTTATATTTGGTATTCTTATCTTTAACTATACTAACCTTAAATCTATATAAAGAAAAGTCTATTGTACAAATATTTTTTTATTATCCTTAATACCGGATTTTCTTACAACAAATAAAATTAACCCTGAAACCACCCAAAGCCCCAAAGCTAGAAACTTCAATGAGGTAGCAATACCTGCGGCTCTTGCAGTGCCCGCCAATTCACAGGGATAGTTGGTCAATATGATAATGATCAATATGTTTTCCGCAGCATCAAAGAATCCCCGTAAGAAGGATAGACATGACAAATACCTCCATTTACTTCTCAGCAGTACTTTTCCCATGATTATCTTCAGTATTTCCGTCTGAGCAAGTGCAAAACTTATTATAAAAGCAAAATCAACACATAAAAATCTAAGATAAAACCGCCTTCCTTCATAACCCAGACTACCAATAACATTTAATAACTGTTCAGAGGTATAGTCAAATTGCATGTCAGGCATTGGTGCCCCTTCACTGAATACTTTGAAACCTGATTCACCAATTTTGAAAAAATCTATACAAAACAGAGTAAAAATACAAAATGTAAAGACTCCTACCCTGTATATGTTCTTTTCCCTTACTTTTGCTTTAATCATGTTAACTCCCATTTTGCCATTGCAAAAATTACAGTGTATCGTTCTCAACATACTCATTAAAGAAAGGCGGAACTTTGCTCACAGCTGCATTTTGGTAACAAGACCGGCTGAGAATGTCCCTGATATTGTATCCGCCTGCAACAGGAATAAAGGATAAAATCTTAAAGTTAATTGCTTTTCCGGGGCATGAATATACACACCTTAGACAGCAGCTACAGGATAATTTAAACTTGATTCTGCCGGCTTTTTCGTAAATATTGCCAGATGGACACCTTTCCACACATAGTCCGCAATGGCTGCAAGCCTTACCAGCTTTTAAATCCTTTCCTATGAGTCTTATAAGAAACGAAAATACCGGAGCCGCAATCCCCATACTCATCCGAAGCCCCGGGCCCGTTCCGAGAACGCGTTCCTGCCCGGCTGCTACCTCCCGGCACATTATAGCTGCTTTCTTTCTTGTAGCTTCATACAAACGTATCATTATCGAGTCATCAAACTTGCTTATCCAGTTGCTGCCTATGGAAAAAATTCTTTGATGAAAAACGTCATAACCTTTTCGTGTCAGCTTTTTAATTAAGGCATTTGAAGCATTGTAGTTAATAGGCGCAACTCCTCCTGCAGTACGGAAGATAAATATTTTAGAATCCTTAGCTTTCGGTAATTTCCTCACAAAAGTATACATTATATTGGGTATACCAAATCCAATCACCTGACATCCTATGCCTATCAGATCATAGTCCTCCGGTTTCACAGTTAGACTTTCTTTTAAAACATCCTCAACTTTTATTAACTTTACAGCATAGCCCACGTTTGAAAATTCTTCATATATCATTTCTGCCACAAGCTCTGTATTTCCGGTTCCTGAAAAATAGAATATGCCGACTTTCTTCAATCCCTTCACTCCTCTTCCACCAAATCCGGTTCCTTTTAGTTATTCTTATCAGCAGTGTTCTTAAACGTTCCAATCAGCAGATCGATAGTATAGAGGCTAAAGTCTTCAATATTTAAAGAAAAGTTCCGGGTAAAGCTTTCTCCTGTCACAGAAAGCTGATTCATAAAGCCGGTCATCATAAAAATCAGACTGAAAGCAGCTTTTTTCGAGTCCAGTTCCGGTTTAATACTTCCGTCAGCTTTACCGTCGTCAATTACCTTGGCTACCGATTCAAACATAACATTATTGAACGCTTCCAGCTCATACTGTGTTTTGCTTACAGCAGAGGCTTTCTTTTTGACATGGCCCCAAGAACTAATAGCACGAAAGGTCTCGGGATTATTCCTGAAAAATTCATAATATTCCTTACAGGTTTTCTGAATTTTTATAAAACCACTTTCATCAGGCTTTGCTACCTGCGAAAGGTATCCAAAAAGATTCCTGAAGCCTTTTAGAACTATAGCAAAATAGAGCTCCTCCTTATTTTCAAAGTACTGATACAGGGTTCTTTTGGTAAACTGTGCCGCCTTGGCTATTTCATCCATGGATGCAGCCTCAAATCCCCGGTCATGAAATATCCTTTCAGCTGCAGTTATTATTTCTTCCTCTCTTAAAAGCTTCTCTCTATCCCTTCTGGATACGTTCTCCATATATAAGTCTCCTCTTGTCAGTAATCCTTACGAATTCAGTTCCCAGTATACCGCCCGTTTAATAAATATACTTACGGTATACATTTTACACTTAAAGTATACTCATACTATACTTTAATGTCAATAACTTATTAAAAAAAGAGACATCATCAATATCTCTTTTTTATAAATTAGCTGTTTGTTAAATTTATTCAGATTTTACAAGCTTATTGCTGCTCTTGTTTGAGTCCGAGAATGAAATAGGTACCAACAGAACAAAAAACATTTAACATTGTACACGCAAAGAAAATGACCGAAATAACAGGCTTTTTATCCTGTATTGCCAGAATACCTGCTGTTATAAATCCCACGGCGGCTATCAAAAAGCATATTACAGGTATATATTTAGCTTTGTATCCATTCATACATGCCTACCCCTTAACTAATTTCCCTGTTTTTAGTATATTATACTTTAAATACCTTATGCTTTCCTTCCTTCAAAGGAACCGGTAATATTCCATATAAAAGCCTTTAAGAATTTGCATTTAAGCTTCATATTCATATAAAAAATCTTATTATCCTTTTATATTGATTTTTACTTTTTTTGAACAGCAGCAAGCCTGTATGTCACCTGCACATTCTTTAAACTTTTCTGCAAATTCCTGCTCTGAATTAATAACCACCTCTTCTATCTCGGTTTTCATGGACAAAGAGTTTTCCGATCTGTATTTTCTTGTTTCGGAAATTATTTCCTTTAATTTTTCCCCGAAATTTATTATGGAGCTATCAAGCCCATTTATTCTTTCCCAGCACAATTTATGAATGGAAATACAGCTCTCTTTTTTACTGAAGTACTCCTGATAGAGGTACTCGGTAATATGGGGAACATAAATTGAATAAAGCTTTAGTACATTAAGCAGACAATAGTAAAGTGCCTGCTGGGCAGACCTGCGTTGCTCATATCCGTGCTTCTCGGGCTGATACAAACGTTCCTTTACAATTTCAAGATAATAATCACACAAATCCTTCCAAAAAAAATCATCAATTTCGTGCCTTGCCAACCCTGTTTCATACCTGCTCAAATACCTGTCAGCCTCTGAAATGGTTTGTTTGCAGCGTTCAATTATCCATCTGTCTACCGGAAGCATATATATTGGGGCAGCAGCATCAAAATCCAGCAGGTGTGATGCTGCAAATTTGGATGCATTCCAAAGCTTGGTAATAAATCGTCTGGCAACCCCCAATTCATCTGTTGAAAAAAAGGTATCGGTGCCCAACCTGGAATTTGCCGCCCAGTATCTTAAAACATCTGCAGAATGAGTTTCTATAAGTTCAGCTGGGGATAGCCCGGAGTTATTCTTTGACTTGCTGACTTTTTCCCCTTTCTTTGCAAGTACATAGCCACAGATCATTACATCCTTCCATGGAATATCACCTGTATGGTACAGGCTTTTAACCATGGTGTAGAAGGTCCATGTCCGTATAATCTCATGAGCCTGCGTTCTGAGGCTCATTGGTAAAAGCCTGTCAGACATGTCATTTTCCTCCCCCCACCCGGAGTTGATTTGAGGAGTAACCGATGAGGTTGCCCAGGTGTCAAATACCGAACGTTCGGGTATAAAATCATTGCACCCGCAGGAACAGGTTATGCCGGGATGTGTCTCAAGAGGGTTTACCGGCAGACTTTTTTCATTTGCAGGTATAATCTCCCCACAACACTTACAATACCATATGGGTATGGGTACCCCAAAATAACGCTGCCTTGATATGCACCAGTCCCATTTAAGGTTTTCAACCCAGGCAGTATACCTCCTCTTCATGTTAGCAGGATACCAGTTAATTCTATCAGCAGCTTTCAGAAACAGTTCTTTATTTGACAGAATATCTATATACCATTGCTTTGATGGTATGATCTCTATTTCCTTTCGGCAGCGTTCATGAACAGCAACAGTATGAGATATGCGCTGCCGATCCAATAGCAGAGCATTTTCGCAAAGCAGCCGGATTATCTGCTCTCTGGCAGCAGAAACCTTTAAACCTCCTATAAGCGGAACGCTTTCATTAATAGTTCCATTGGGCTCAATTACCTTCCTGAAGGGGAGGTTGTGTTTTTCGTACCACTCAGCGTCGGTACTGTCTCCAAAGGTCGCGCACATAACTACTCCGGTCCCCTTATGGAGACTAACCTTTGTATCGGAAAGTATTGGTATGGAAAAATTATACAATGGAACTACAGCCTTTTTTCCTATATAGCTGCCATACCTGTCATCCTCAGGATGAACAAACAGACAAACACATCCGTATAGCAGCTCAGGCCTGGTTGTTGCTACTGTCAGCCTATCCTCCCCAACCATAAAGGGGATAAAATTAAAATCTGTTTCCTTATCAACAGTCTCCAGCTCGGCCTGGGCAATTGATGTCCGGCATTCGGTACACCATAGAACAGGTGATTCCTTCATATAGGCCTTTTTGTCCTTAAGCAGCCTGAGAAAGGACTTTTGGGATATACGCCGGGCTGTTGGATTAATAGTCTCGTATTGAAGTGACCAGTCTACCGAAAAGCCCAGGCTCTGCCACAGGTCTCTGAATTCCTTTTCATATTTTTGTGTAGTTGAAATACATTTCTTGATAAACTCACTTCCGGGCAGGCTTCTCGCTGGAATACCCTCTTCTTTCTCTACCAGCCTCTCGGTTGGAAGACCGTTATCATCAAAACCGAAGGGATAAAAAACATTATAACCCTGCATCCGTTTGTAGCGGGCGATGATTTCAGCCTGGGTATAAGAGAAAATATGTCCGATGTGCAAGCTGCCGCTTACAGTGGGCGGGGGTGTATCGATAGAGTAAATTTCGCTGTGACTGTTTGGATCAAAGGCATAAATGTTGTTTTCCTTCCAAAAGCGCTGCATTTCTTTTTCTGTCTGCGTAAAGTCATAGTTCTTATTCATGATGGTCCTCCATTCAGCTGCTTCGCAGCAATTAAAATGTATTAAACAAACACAAAAATAAAAACAAAAAATCCGCCCAAAGCCTTAATAATAAAGCTCAGGGCGGATTGTATGCGTCCGCGGTACCACCTGAATTCAGATATGACTATCTGCACTCTTACAATACGGGATAACAACCTGAAAGACATATCATTACATTGTAAGGATTGTTTTCTTATCCGATATCGCTTTCCCTGTAACGGTGGAAATTTCCGTTGAAGCCTACTTGGTACAAGCCTTTCGGTTCACAGCTCAAAGGCTACTTCCATACCTCCTTCACGAAGATTTCCACCAACCATCTTCTCTCTCTGCTTCGGGTGAGTATGTACTCCTCCTTGTCAATGCCATTTTATTGTGTTCGTTTTTTGATATATTAATTTATTATACTCAGAAAGTCAAGAAAAATTAACAAATTAGGAAATTGTAAAGGATTTATAGTCTTGCCCTATAAAAGATTTATAGCTTTTACCTTCTAAAAGATTTTATATTAATCTATGTTTTGGGAATCCTATAAATAAAAATAATCAAGTCAATGTAAAGGCAGTGATCTTATAGAATCTTTATATATGCCGTCTGTTTGGCCGGAAGACCAAACTCCCACAGAGGCAATTAATTGCAGCAGGTGTGAACTTCATTGTCAAAGGTCCCGTATCATTTGGGGAGAAGGAAATCCAACAGGTCCCGTTATAATTGTTTTAGATAATCCGGGAGCCCGTGAGGACAAGGATGGAAATTCCTTCATATGCGGTACAAGACAAACTCTGCAATCAGCAGCTTTTGAGGCAGGATTTAAAATGGAGGATCTTTACCCTCTATTGACAACGTACAATACGCCTCACTCCAGCCATTTTGCCGCTTTTCTTCGTTGTCGTCCTTGCCTTGCGGCAAGCAAGACTGCGTCCTTCCGCCTTGAAAATCAGCAAAATATCAAAGCGTGAGGTCAAAGATTTTTGAGCTGATGGATTTGTTTTGTGGCAAGGCAAAGCCGTGTAGCAATGCTTTGTGCCTTGCAAACGGCTTTAACGCAGCCACAGAGCAAATCCGTCGCTCAAAAACGTGTTGTACCTTGTCAATAGAGGGTATAGTATTTTCATAATATAATTGTTATTATTTTATCATTCTTACTATAGCATACTAAAGTGCAGTATGTAAACTCGATTTTTTCATCTCCCGGGAATCCATGATATAATATACATAGATTTCTTTTAATGTAATTCTTTGTCAGTCAAGGAGGTATCTATGAACAGAAAAACCATTACTTTTTTATTAATCCTGACAGTATTTTGCACAGTGATACCGGCAGGCCTTTTTTTCACACATGAGTCACCTCAGCAAATAATGGCCGAGAACTTTCTGACCAGGCTGCTTACGGTTTCTGATTACACTGAATATAAAAAGTATACAAGTAACTATACAGGTGCCGATCTTGTGAACAAGCTAACAGAAGGCTACTCCAATTACTTCACTGCAGAAGGTTTCACCCGTTTTAGAATTTCCCCTTTTTCAAGAATGTACCTGAGTAAGGCTGATGTAAGCAAATGTACATATCAAGTCAAAAAGATTTATCTGAAAAAGCAGCAATTTGAGGACAAAAACCGCATGACCTATATTTTTGACGTCACTTTGAAAGTAACTGACAGCCAAGGAAATACCAGCGAAAAAATTCAAACGGGAATTTTGAATTTTATTAAAGAAAAGAACGAATGGAAAATAAATTCAGTTAGGTTATATTGATAGATTTCCTTCTTTCAAGATATTTACAATTACACTTAAGAATGATAAAATAGCATCAGCTGATTTAGCTAAATTAGCTAATATAATCAAAGGGTACACTTAGATATGATTATAACTGCAACTGAACTCAAAAATAATCTTGGAAAATACCTCCGTGCTGCAGAAAGAGAAGATGTTATCATTACAAGCAATGGAACTAAAGTAGCCAGATTGACCTCCTACGGGGATCCGGCAGCTGCTGACTATTTTGAGCAAATTCTGAAAGAGCGTGCCGAAACTTATGCTCTTTACCCCAAAAAAGCTACCTACGAAGAATTTGTTAAAATTTCAGAAAATAGTGATGAACGCTTTGAATATATTGATGGACAAATCTATCTGCTGGCTTCTCCGAGATATGAACACCAAAAAGTCCTGGGCGAGTTATATGGATTATTATACAACTCATTTAAGGGAAAAAAGTGCAAACCAATGCTGGCTCCTTTTGATATAACACTAAAGAGGAATCCGGAAAACACAAATGTCGTCCAGCCCGATTTGATGGTAATTTGCGATCTGGAGGATAACATAAATGATAGGGGCTATTACATGGGTGTACCCTCCCTGATGGTTGAAATTCTGTCTGAAAACAGCCGCGGCAAGGATTCTGTAAAAAAACTGGATCTATATATGTCAACCGGTGTCCGGGAATACTGGATTGTTAATCCCTTAAATAAAGAAGTAACTGTTTTTCTATTTGAAAATAATGATGTATTGAAAAACGCAACCTTTAAAAACGATGAAAGAATAGTTTCTTATATTTTTGAGGGTCTTGAAATAAGTTTGAAGAATATATTCTAGTAATTTAACAGTATGTAAATTAAATAAATTGTTAAAGGATAAAGATATGGTTGGGGAAGTAATTTATCGCATTGCTAAAATTGAGGATGCACCGGAACTTAAATTATTGAATGATTTATTTAATGGAGAAAATAGCAATAGTGTTGGCAATATCAAGGAAGGTATTGCCAGAAATGATGCTGAAACTGTATTTGTTGCAGAAACTGATGAAAAACTGATAGGTTTCTGTTGTGGACAGTTGCTAAGATCCATATGCTATAGTGTTTTTTATGTGGAAATCACAGAAATATTTATTGACGAAGCATTTCAACATAAAGGAATTGGAAAAGGCCTTCTGCACTTTGCCGAAGAATGGTATCGGGGCAATAATATCCATGACTTTCAGTTGTTTACCGGGTTGAATAATGTGAAAGCCCAACTGTTCTATGAACGAAACAATTACCATAAAGAAAATGATATTTTGTATAGAAAACGAGATGTTGGTTTTCTGAAACAAACATCTAATTAATAGCAATAAAGCTATTGGTAATCATAATCTTGGATAAAAGCCGGGCACCGATAAACGTGTTTCTTATCAGTGCCCTTGTTTATTATATTGCCCTTATGGATTACATTACCCTTATGAATTACATTGCCCTAATGGATTACATAGCAAGTCTTTACATAATTGCTTCAACGGTATGAAACCTTCCGTCATCCACCAATTCAATCCTGTTGCCTTCTATTGTTTTACCGTCCAGAATCATACTGGTGACTTCCCTGTTTTTATGGCTCTGATTCCTTACTGTTAATTCATAAACCGAAGAACCGAAAGTATAGTTCACAGAGTACTCATTTAATTTCTTGGGTATACAGGGATCAATAGTTAGAAAGCTTCCCTGCTTTTTAAGTCCGAGTATATGCTCAATACCTATTCGGTACATCCAGCCGGCAGCCCCGGTATACCAGGTCCAGCCTCCTCGGCCTTCGTTTGGATAAACGGCATAAACATCAGCTGCCATTACATACGGTTCAACCTTGTAGGTCATTCGTTCCATATCTGTTCTGGAGTGATTGATGGGATTAATCATATTAAACAGCTCCCAGGCCTGTTCACCATTGCCCAGCTTTGAGAAGGCATAAATCACCCAAGTTGCGGCGTGGGTATACTGTCCTCCGTTTTCTCTTACTCCCGGCAGATAGCCTTTGATATAACCGGGATTTAGCTCACTGTCATAAAAAGGCGGGGTCAAAAGTTTTATCAGGCCATTTTTCCTGTCTATCAGGTATTTCTCCAGGGCACTCATTGCCTCTTCAACTCTGCTTGCTCTGGCCGCTTGTGTTATTGCAGCCCAGGATTGTGCCAGTGAATCAATTTTGCCTTCGTCATTTTGTATTGACCCTAAAGGCGTACCATCATCAAAGTAGGCTCTTCTGTACCAGCTTCCGTCCCAGGCTTCTCTTTCAAGGGCTTCGATAATTTTATCAGCCTGCTGTCTATAGTTCTCCGCCCTTTCCGGATCCCCCATATATATGCATAGTGGGACCATCCGCAGTAAAACCGAGTACAGGAACCAGCCCAGCCAGACGCTTTCTCCCTTCCCCCCTACTCCTATAAGATTCATACCATCGTTCCAGTCGCCGCCGCCCATAAGAGGGATACCGTGAGGACCGAAGCCCAGACCCTTTTCAATGGCCCTGATACAGTGTTCATATACGGTTCCTGTCTCCTCTGCCACAGTTGGTATTTCATACCTTTCATGCTCATTATCTCCCAAAAGGGCGGATTTGAGATATGGCTCTCTCAAACTTAAAATTTCATAGTCACCTGTAGCATTTATATAATCACATGTTACATATGGCAACCATAAAAGATCATCCGAATATCTGGTTCTGATTCCGTTTGTTTTCTGATCATGCCACCAGTGCTGGACATCACCTTCTATGAATTGATGTCTGCAGTGAAGTAAAATTTGCTTTTTAGTAATATCGGGCATGGAATAAACCACTGCCATTACATCCTGAAGCTGATCACGGAACCCAAAGGCACCTCCGGCCTGGTAATAGCCCGATCTTGCCCATATCCTGCAGGAAAGCACCTGATATTGCAGCCAGCCGTTTAATAAAATATTCATAGTTTTTTCGGGGGTATTAACCTGAATTTGCTTCAGCTTTTTCCGCCAGTATTCCTTAACCCTGTTAAGTTCTGCAAAAGCCTTCTCAACAGTTCTGTATTTGGAAATCAGCTCTTTCAGATGTTCCGGTGTCTCCTGACCGAAAAGAAATACAATATATCTTGTATCGCCAGGTTTGATTCTGACCTGGGTTTTAATAGCAGCGCAGGTATCAAGTCCTGCTCCCACCAACCCCTTTAAATCTCCCTTCATACCCTGCGGACAGGATAAATTCATGTTTTCCCCAATGAAATCCGGCCTATGACCGGTGTAGGTTTTCTCTTCCCCGGAACAGCTCAGGAAGGCTCTTAAGCCTCTGAAATCAGAGCTATAAACATTCTCAATCAATAGGGAGTCCATTTCTTTATCAAAACTTGTAACGATATATGGAGCGGTTTGTCCCGTTTCTACTCCCAGTACCGGTTTAAGGTAGTAGGCTGCATCAATGACCGATTCCACGGCGGTTATATTTTTAAGACTCAATATACTTATTTTTATGGAATCCTCAACAGCGGCAAATTGTGTGAGTTCCTGCTCCAAACCGTGGCTTAAGTGTGTGAAAGTGGTATAGCCAAAACCGTGTCGTGTCACATATGCATGATTTTCTCTCACAGGCAGCGGTGTGCAGCTCCATACTGCTTCACTTGTGCTGTCATGCAGAAAAACAATCTCTGAGGGAGGATCCATCACGGGGTCGTTTGCCCAGGTTGTAAGCTTGTTCTGGCTGCTGTTCTGATGCCAGGTGTAACCCCCGCCTGATTCGGTACATATGAATCCAAACTTGTCATTGGCGATGACATTTGACCAGGGTGCAGGAGTATAATCGCCTGCCTTAAGGCAGATTACGTATTCATCTCCGAATTCTGAAAAGCCTCCTATGCCGTTAAAATAGCTAAGCTTCTCAGTTATTTGTGCAATATACCCTTCCTCATGAGAGCCTTCAACCATGGTTTTTTCAGAATTGACCGGTTCCCTGTCTATCTGACCGGATAGAGGAGGTATGGCACTTATTTTGTTATGGGTTCCGTCATTAACTGCATTGGTTTCATTGTTATGGATTCCGTCATTAACTGTACTGGTTTCATTGTTATGGATTCCATCATTAAACGTATTTGCTTCAGTATTATAGATTCCGCCATTATTTCCGATTTCTCCCGGGTTTTGCATACTTATTGCATTCCTGGTATTTGCCGCAGCAGTGCCTGTCTTGGCTTTCCTTGAAGCCTGAATAACCTCATCGGTATCCAATGCCTCATCAATAAGATCTCCTACTCCCAAATCAGCATTTATTATCAGCTTGGCACATGAAAACAATAAATTACGCTGTTCCGGATTCATCTGCCTTACATTTCTTATAAATATACCGCCCCTTTTGTCCAGAAGATCACAGGATCGGCCTGAAACTGCCAGATCCCGAATCATTTCAAAAATCGGCTGAATATAAGATTCTTCATCTGTAATTAAGATTACCAGATCAAATATAATCCCTTTAAGCCTCATGAAATCGTGAAGCTTTAATGCCCATATAATTTCTTCAAAGCTGTCCCGGCTTTGGACTGTAAGCAGTACTATGGGCAAATCTCCAGAAATTCCAAAAGGCCATAGCTCTGATTGGCTAAGGTTATTCCGGACAATGTATTGAGCCTGATTTCTTCTGTCAATTCCAAAGAGAAGTTTGGGAAGCAGTTTGAAATAGGCCCGTTCGTCATTGCCGCTTATACTGATAAAGCCGGCTTCAACGATGCTTCTGGTCCATGCCATCTCAATAACTCTGTCAGCAGCACTGACATCGCTATATTTCTCAAGCATATCCAGCGCTACCCTTCTGGTATCACAGGTACCCATACAAAAGTTCACAATGGCAGTTTCTCCGGGATCTATGCAAACTCTTATTCTCAAGCTGAAAACAGGATCCAGCACAGGCCCCACAGAGTTAGTAAGCGGTTGATCCGGCTCCATAGCTTTTGGCATGGATAGATTTCTATTCCGCCCTATAAACTGCGACCGGTCTGTTTCATACTCAATATTACCCTGCTGGACTCCATTTGTAGAAACTGTATGGTAGCCCCAGACAGTCTGCTTAACATCATCCCTTTTTCTTCTCATGGCCAGCAGACCATTATACTCATTTATATACTCTGTTTTTACAAAAAGCTTGCTGAAGGCAGGGTGTGCGCTGTCTGATTCAGGTTGGATAAGAACTACCTCCATATAACTTGTCAGTTCTATAACCCTCTTGGAATTACTGTGATTATGGATACTTACCCTTCTGATTTCAGTATTGTCCTCTGCACTGACAAGTATCTCTGTATTGGTTTCAATATTTCCCTCTCTTCTAATATATTCAGCCTTATGTGGTGAGAAAATCACCTTATAGTACTCAGGCTGAGAGTTTACCGGGTTATAGGTGGTTGACCAGTAATCGTTGGAATTCACATTTCTAAGATATATAAAGGCACCAATGTTTGCCATATAATCATTTGACCATCTGTAAACCGCCAGTGAATGGCATCTTGCGAAGCCGCTTCCTCTATCGGTCAGCATTACATTATAACTGCCATTGGTCAATAAATGCAGATTTGGTACTGTTGAGAATTTTGTATAACTTCTGATAACAGTCTCATCAGAAGTTGTCTGCTTCCTGTAAGTGAACAGCGGCTGCTCCCGATGTTCCTTTGAAATCATAACATGGGCAGGGAATTTCTCCTGTATAAGTGAATCAACCGCTTTTATCTGCGGGTTCAGATGGAAACGTGTCTGCATGATGTTATTCTTGAAATAGTTGACAAAAGCCAACATGCTCATACCCTGGTGATGGACCATGTAGCTTTTCACAATAGCGCACTTCTGGCCTTCCTTCAGTCTTGAATGGGTAAAGTCCAGTGCCTCGTACAGCCCAAACTTCCCTTCTGCTCCCAGATCCCGGAATTTTTCTATATTACTGCAGCACTCCTGAGGGGCTATATCAATTGCCATAATAGTTGCGTAGGGCGCTATTACAAGGTCATTTACCAATCCTCTCTTAAGTCCCAGAAACGGAACACCAAAGGCCCTGTACTGATAATTCAAGGCAATATCAAAAGCATGATAGCAGGACTCTGATATTCCCCAGGGGATATTTTTGCTCTGTCCGTATTTGATCTGAGTGTTGACAACAAAATTGTAGGTCTTGTCTATCAAAGTATTTGGATAGCTCTTGATAAGCAGTCTGGGCATAAGGTATTCAAACATTGTACCAGTCCAGGAAACAAGCCCCTTTTCTCCGTCCACCCTGGTCAATTTCCGTCCCAGCTTGAACCAATGCTGCTTGTTAACTTCACCTTTTGCTATGGCAATAAGGCTGGTTTGTCTGGCTTCTGATGCAAACAAATCATAATATGATTTACTTGGATGTCCTTCTTCAACGTCGTAACCAATGGCAAACAGATTTCGTCTGGCGTCATACAGGCTTTTAAAGTGCATTCCGTCAATTAGAGACTGAACCCTTTTTACTAAGTTTTCCAAATCACTCTGATATTTTTCAATTTTATTTAACATATCAAATACGGCTTCACCGTATTCAGAATACAGGTTGTGATAACTATCCATTGCTTCTGAAAGCTTTTTAACCCAATATCCTTTTTTATTGCCCTCAGCAAGCTCGTTCAAATATTTTGTAATAGTGGAATATAGCTGTGAATAGCTGCTCTCAAGGAGTTTATTAGGGGCATTCCAGGCCTGATTCTCACCGCTGTTATCACCGGTGCCTTTATTATAAAAGGCCAGTTTTCTAAAAATTTCTGTTTCAAAATATGGTTTCTCCCCGCCTATCTCTCTATTGCACAGTTCCAGCAAATCAAAGAATCCTTCAAGATTTTCAGTATCATATATGGGTTTATGTCCATACTGCCTCAGCCCTTCCTCCAATACCATCAGATAGCCTGCAAAATTCCCGCTGTCAACAGTGGATACAAATTTTGGCCGTAAAACCTCCAGGTTTATTGTATTATACCAGTTATACAAATGACCGTTCCACTTCTGCAGTTTGTCAATTGTATCCACTGTATTGGTTATCCTTTCTACAAGCTCCAGGGTATTGATATAACCCATATCTCTTGCCGCAAGTTGTGACACCATCAATAGCCCTATATTAGTGGGCGAAGTTCGGTGAGCTGCACCTTTAAAAGGCTCCTCCTGGTAGTTATCCGCAGGAAGGTAATTTTCTTCCGGTCCGGCAAATTCATCAAAATAGCACCAGGTTTTTCTTGCAAGCAGACGTAGTTCCAGAGATTTTTCATCTGTCAGTGTGTCAAGCTCATTATTTGAAGGCTTGCTTATATGAAAAGCAGTCCAGGGTGCCAGCAGCCAGACGATAAAGGCTGCCATAGTCAACCAGAAATCTCCCTGATACAGATATATACCAGATATTAAAATGACAGCACCATATACAGGAGAAATCCACATTCTCCTGTAATAGCTTGATAAATCATTTTTCAGGGCCAGCTCCATATCCGCGGCAGTAACCCATTCAAGCAGGTTTTTCTTTGATGCGAGAACCCTGTAAAGTGTTTTAAATATGGCATCTGCCATCAGGTATGCCTGATAAGGCGCAAAGGACAGCATAAGCCCTACCTGCAGAAGAATAGCGTAAAATCCGGTTATTATGGTTGCGCTTCTTTTGGCTACGTAAACTCTGTAGTCTCCAACAAATACCAGGTATACAAAATAGCTGAAAATGGGCGCGCACAGAGAAAGCAGGCTTAACCAAACCCAGGCACTGCAGCTTTCATGCAATATAAACAGACTCAACAACAAAATTATTGCTAATGCAGGGTATACCACGCTTCTTCTCAGATTATCAAACATCTTCCATTTGGAAAGACCTGAAAGCTGGTTTCTTCCCAGAAGCCAAGGCAGCAGCTGCCAATCTCCTCTTGTCCAGCGATGGAGTCTCATCATAAAGGAATTATATTTGGAGGGATAACCATCAATCAGCTCAATGTCGGTGACAAGTCCGGTTCTCAGATAGCTGCCCTCAAGCAAATCATGGCTCAGAACAGTATTTTCAGGAATAACACCATCCAGTGTCTGCTGAAATATATCCACATCATATATTCCCTTACCAGTAAAAATACCCTCGCCAAAGGCATCCTGATATACGTCTGAAACTGTTGTAGTATAAGGATCTATTCCTCCCTGTCCGGCAAATATTTTTGTAAAGGCGGAAACACTTGCACTCTCAATATTTACGTCAATTCTCGGCTGAAGTATGCCATACCCCTCTGTAACCAGACCTTTCTCAGTGTTATACACAGCTTTGTTCATAGGATGTGCAATGGTTCCGATCAATTGCCTGGCTGCTTCAAGCGGCAGCTGGGTGTCTGCATCCAGGGTTATAACATATTTAACCTTCGGAATATCTTCAGGCTTGACGCTGCTGTATACATAGCTGGTATTATAGTTACCGCGCAATAATCTGTTAAACTCGATTATTGCACCTCTTTTTCTCTCCCAGCCCATCCATTTGTTCTGTTTATCGTTAAACTGTCTTTTTCTGCACAAGAAGAAGAAAATTGGTTTTCTGTCTACAGCATATTTTTTATTCAGCTGATCTATTCTCTCAAGTGCATTTCCTATTATCTCATTATCCTCCGGAACTGCCTCTTCACTTGTATCTTTAAAGTCACCAACCAGGGAAAAGTAAATGTTTTCTCCCCTGTTGGCCAAATAAAATACTTCCAGGTTATTTATCAAGTCAAGAGTCCTTTTGACATTAGGGATAAGTGTAGGGACAATTACCATAGTTGCAAGTTCTTCAGGAATCCCGGCCTTAAGTTCAAGCTTTGGAAAACGTGCAGGTATAACAAAGCGGCTTATCAAACTGTTTACTATGGCTGAAGCTATTTCGCTGGCCGGAATAAGCCCCAGTATCCCCAATATCAATGCTATTAAAAGTGAAATACCCCTTTCCCGGCTAAAACTGTATATGACTGGTAACGCAGCAATTATAACCGACAGCAGGATTACTGCCGTAATAAATAATGCTACCGAATTCCGTTTAATGAACGGCGTGCTCTCATCTGTGGCTTGGGATTTTCTGTTAAACTCCCGGAATAATCTCACTTGTCCTTTTCCGATCAGATAAAAGCCTACATGGTTTGCCTGAGTAGCATTATTATCCGATTCGTATGCTTCTTTTGCATACTCATAACTCAGCCTGGCAATATTAATTTCAGTAGTTTTGTATTTTTCAGCGAGCTTCACTATTACATTTCTATAGTAATTTCTTGAGTTGAAATCCATATCGGGATAAACTCCGGCTGGATCCTGCTTCAGTATTCTTTCTACCTCACTTAGACTCTCGAACAAAACCGTACTGTCATAGCCCGATAAAGAGCGAAGGCTGTTTATTACATTTCCCATGGAAACCTGTGTAACTGCCTGGTTATGGTGATCAATTGCTATATAACTGTCAGTATTTGCACTTTTCTGAACCAGAATACTGTCTATACAATCAACCATCCAAAGAGTTTTAGCACCCTCTTTTCTCAATTTCCTGAGCAGGTATTCGACGAAGGCAGGAGATAGGTCCTCCAGTCCATTTATACGGTCTTTAAAGGCATC
Source organism: Bacillota bacterium (assembly GCA_023409265.1). Taxonomy (GTDB): domain Bacteria; phylum Bacillota; class Clostridia; order Acetivibrionales; family DSM-1351; genus Ruminiclostridium. Next base: position 51,148 of record JAEYHZ010000007.1, read on the forward strand.
GCAATCCTGATCAAAATCTTTTATCAAGCCCACCATTTCCTGAGCTTTGTACCAGTCACGACGGGTAGCACTCATTCTCTCACATACTACCCACAGTTTTTCCATTAATGCCGCTTTCACCATCAGAGTAAGCATCCAGAGTTCTTCAATGGAAAGAAAGGTATATCTCTGGTAGGCGGTAATAAAGTCGCGTATTATCTTTTCATTCGCATTTCCGTCAACATGGGATACAATTTCAACAGCAATTGAGTAAATCCTGGGATAACCGGTATAGGTTCCCTCGGATATGACAGGTACAGCTTTTCTTATCTCACTTAGTTCTTTTACTATGATATTTTTTTGTTCCTCTATTATATAAAAATTATCCAGCAGCCATTCTGCTGCAGGCGGAATAGGAAAGGATGCTGAAGCATCCATATTCAGATTTTCATAAGTTTGAAGAATTGCCTGGAATTTTGTATCTATGCGTCGTGTAACCTGTTTTATGCTATTCTTGCTTTTCGCAGTTACCTGGGATTTTGCCAGTTCCTCGGCATGTCTTTCAAGCTCGTCACTGCATAAAACAATATCCTCAATTTGAAACTCAAAAGCGGTACGTTTGTTAATCCAGATTATTAAAGCAGTTAAAATAGCAATCAGTAAGATTATTATTAGAAATATTGATATATTCATATATGTATATCACCATTTATAAAAATTTTTTTGAACAAAAAAAGTACTAAATCTTCATGAATCTCTAAGGAAATCTAAAGTGGTCTGTAATTTCATAAAAGTCTTAACAGGCTTAATTATGAAGAGATTCACTATTATGTTGCCCAAAATTCCAAAAATTTAGTACTATTTGATAATATTTTTATTAATGGTGAATTTGTTACACTTTACTTGCTTTAGAGCTCTGTTTTAAGAGCCCGAGGTCAAAATATTCTTTGCTTTTTCCACTTCTTCCTGTGAAGGTGTTGGCACTCCCTCAAGAGGGTATTCAAGGCAGAGCTTTTCCCATTTTTCTTTCCCCAATGTGTGGTAAGGGAGAACCTCAATTTTTTCAATATTCTTAAAATTCTTCAGATACAGGTACGCTGCCATCAAATCCTCTTCGTCATCAGTATACCCGGGTACCAGTACATATCTGATCCATACGGGTTTGTTAATATCGCTCAGGTACTGGGTAAAAAGCTTTATCCTGTCGTTTTCAACTCCTGTAAGCACCTTATGCTTCTCAGCATTGGCCTGTTTCAAGTCAAGTAGAACAAGATCGGTATATTCAAGAACCTCCTTGACCTCGTCCACATTTACGTATCCGGAAGTGTCCACAGCGGTATGAATACCTTCCTCTTTACATTTCTTGAAAAGTTCCTTGAGAAACTCCGGTTGAATTAAAGGTTCTCCACCGCTTACTGTTATTCCGCCGTTTGATGAATCAATGAAATTCCTGTACTTGTTTACTTCAGTAATAATTTCATCGGGAGTATATAATTTTGCCCCTTCCGAGCTCCAGGCATCTCTGTTGTGGCAATATTTGCAACGTAAAGGACAGCCCTTTAAAAAAACTATAAACCTGATGCCTGGACCATCAACCGTGCCAAATGTCTCAAATGAATGAACTCTTCCTTTAGTTTCCATAAAATTACCCCCCTCTTTACTTACTCTTTTCCACTTACTTATATATTTTCATGAATTGTTCTGTTGATAACATCCAACTGCTGTTCCCTTGTCAGCTTGATAAAGTTTACTGCATAGCCTGAAACTCTTATGGTCAGCTGAGGATACTTTTCAGGGTGTTCCATGGCATCCAGCAGCATCTCTCTTTCAAATACGTTAATATTGATATGATGTCCGCCTTCTTTGAAGTAGGAATCAAGCAAAGATGACAGATTACTTATTCTTGTATCCTCATCCCTTCCCAAAGCCTTTGGAATGATTGAGAAGGTATATGAAATACCGTCCTGAGCAAACTGGTATGGAAGCTTAGCAATGGACTTCAGTACTGCCAGTGCGCCATTCAGGTCTCTTCCATGCATTGGGTTTGCACCCGGTCCGAAAGGTTCTCCGGCTTTTCTTCCGTCAGGAGTATTTCCTGTCTTGGCACCGTAAACAACGTTTGATGTAATTGTGAGAACTGAAAGCGTTGGAACTGAATGTCTGTATGTCCTTTGCTTCTCCAGTTTTTCCATAAATCTTTTTACAAGCATAACAGCAATATTATCGACGCGGTCGTCGTTATTGCCGAACTTTGGATAATCACCTTCAATATCGTAATCTACGGCCAGGCCTTCTTCGTTTCTTATTACTTTTACTTTGGCATATTTTATGGCACTCAGGGAGTCGGCAACAACAGAAAGTCCTGCTATTCCGCAAGCCATTGTCCTTAATATATCCTTGTCGTGGAGTGCCATCTGCAATCTCTCATATGCGTATTTATCATGCATATAGTGGATGATATTCAGTGTATTTATATACAGCTTGGCAACCCAGGTAAGAACGGCATCAAAGCGTTTCATTACATCGTCATAATCCAGATATTCTGTTTCAATTGGAGTAAATCCGGGTCCGACCTGTACACCTGACTTTTCGTCACGACCGCCGTTTATTGAATAGAGCAGTGCCTTTGCCATATTACAGCGGGCTCCGAAGAACTGCATCTGCTTTCCGATCCTCATTGCGGATACGCAGCAGGCTATGCCGTAATCGTCTCCCCAGTAGTACCTCATAATGTCGTCGCTCTCATACTGGATTGAGCTTGTTTTTATTGAAGTATCTGCACAGAACTTCTTGAAGCCTTCTGGAAGATGAACTGACCACAATACCGTCATGTTAGGTTCCGGAGCAGGTCCCAGATTGTAGAGTGTATGAAGCATTCTGAAGGAATTCCTTGTTACCAGAGTTCTTCCGTCAAGGCCCATTCCGCCGATGCTTTCAGTTACCCATGTCGGATCTCCCGAGAAAAGCTTTTCATATTCAGGAGTTCTAAGGAAACGTACCATTCTCAGTTTCATTACAAAATGGTCCATTAGCTCCTGTGCTTTCTGTTCTGTAAGGATACCTTCCTTCAGATCACGTTCGATGTAAATATCCAGGAAGGTGGATACTCTACCAAGGCTCATGGCAGCCCCATTTTGCTCCTTTATTGCCCCAAGAAATGCAAAATAAAGCCATTGGAAAGCCTCCTGAGCATTCTCAGCAGGTCTTGATATATCAAAACCGTACTGCTGGGCCATTTGTTTCAGATATTCCAGAGCCTTGATCTGACTCTTTGTTTCTTCTCTTTCCTGAATTGTTTCTCCATCCATGAAATCCAATTCAAGGCTTTTCAGCTGTTTTTCCTTTTCTTCAATAAGCCTGCCTACTCCGTATAAGGCAACCCTTCTGTAATCTCCTATGATTCTTCCTCTTCCATATGCATCAGGAAGTCCGGTAATAATCCCGGCTTTTTTAGCCCTCATCATTTCAGGAGTATAGACATCGTAGACACCATCATTATGTGTCTTTCTATATTCAGTGAATAGTTTGACTACACTTTCATCTATTTTCTTTCCGTAGGCCTCACTTCCCTTAAGTACCATTCTGATTCCACCAAAAGGCATTATACCTCTTTTCAGGGGTTGATCAGTCTGGAAACCTACAATCTTTTCCAGGTCCTTGTCAATGTAACCAGGGTCATGAGAGGTCATAGTTGATATTATCTTTGTATCAACATCAAGTACTCCACCACTATTTCTCTCTTTGGTAAGCAGACCGTCCACCTGTTCCCAGAGCTTTGTTGTATCCTGTGTAGGGCCCTCCAAAAAAGATGAATCTCCTTCGTAGGGTGTATAGTTGCTAATGATAAAATCTCTTACGTCTATTTCTTCACACCAGTTGCCGCTCTTAAATTTTCTCCATGCCTCCATGAAAATCACCTCTTTTTAAAATATTATTATGAATATTCAGGAATGATTATAATAAAGTCATTCCTAGTATAAACAAAACTATCTGTTGTTATAACGCCTCAAGGTTTAAAGGAAATTTTCCGGTTGTAGGAAAATTTCCTTACATCAGCGGAGTTTCAACAATGAGCTTGCTCATTGTTATTTATACCACAAAAGAGATGCTTAAACCACAAATTTTTGCAGGAAATAAAATACAAACCCGCAGAATCCTTTGACCATGCGGGTTACAAAATATAAAAAAGTTTATTGTATACAAGATTACCTGACAGTTTTCAATTTTTCCGTTATAAACTTATCAGCAAAACTCTTGCTGAATGGCAATTCGATCCGGGTTTTTCCTGAAACCAGAACAGTTTTTGTCTCTCCATCCTTTTGTTCTGTTATAACTTTAGCATCTTTTACGCTCACAGTATGCTGTTGTCCGAACAACTCCAAAGTCGCCGTCCCATTGTCAACCTTAAAGCTGGGAAGGTTAAAATAAATTATAACGCCAATTGCTATTACTGCCACTAAAATCGCCAGTTTAAGTATGCTTTTCGCTACCTTTGCAATAATGGCAATGACAACTGCTATTATGACAACAGGTATCAAAAAAGATGTGTCTAAAATTCCAAGTCCTTTAAGTAATTCCATAATATCTCTCCTTAGTTGGTTTTGTTATTAAGGTATGATTAAAATCATGCCTTAATATTCAATAAAATTTTTTAAAGACCATTTGCCACATATTATTCTACTTCAATCCATTACTTTCCTTTATGTATTTCTGATATTTCAATGGCTGACCATTTTCCCAGGGTCTATATTCATTTGCAAAATCAACCCTTGATTTGAATGGAGGATGGTCATAATTCCACAGCATGTATATATATCCCGGTTCAGGCATAGCCAGGCTTTGTTGGTGCATCTTGACAGTTGCCGTTGCCGTGGCAAAATTATTCTTTGTGAGCTCCAGTTCAAACCTGTCGGCTTCGGTTTCAAGGTTTCTGGAATATGCATTTGTTATTGGTGACGATACAAACAGCATAAGGTTTATCATCAGCATTATGAGCGGAAGAGCAGCTATATCGGAAAGCTCGCTGAACCCCCATTTTCCGTTGGACCTTTTAAGAAACCATGTAGCTAGTCTATACACCAGGTATAAAACCACAATACCTGAAAACCCGCCAATAACTATTGATTTCCAGATATGCCCCATTAGGTAATGACCCATCTCGTGGGCTACCACTCCCAATACCTCATCGGTATTCAATAAATTTATTGTGGTATCCCATAAAACAATTCTCTTGGTATTGAAAACCCCGGTCATAAAAGCATTCATCTGATTTGTCTCTTTGCTTTTATCTACCTGTAATACCTGACAATTGTCAATATGGGTTTTAGCAAGCAATTGATCTATTTTAACCGATAACTGGGTATCTTCCACCTGCTTGTATTCATTAAAAATTGGATCTATCATTACAGGTTGAACGTATGAGCCTATAAACATATAAGGTATAATAAGAAGGGCTAAATACAGCCACCAGCGTTTAGGAGATTTTTTGATGACCAGAAATGGTATCCATATTACCGCTGCAGTAGTAACTGTATTGACTATAAAGCTTTTTGCCAGCTCTATCAGCCATTGAATTAACGTCTGGTTCGACAGGCCATATTTATGTAATCTGAAAAAGCCTGTATAGACATCAATTGGGAAATAAATAAGAGTCTCAATTAATGAGTATATGACAAAATATAATATGACCATTACAACCCAGCGCCTGGCTCTTCTGGCAGCCCAATTCCTGATACCTGCCGAAAATCTGGAAAAGAGGAAAAATGCCGGCACTGCAATGCTTAGAAATATTCTGATCAGCCAGGTTGCTACCTTGCTTTTCTGAAAATCAAAGGCCTCAGGTGCAGGCTTTGATACCGTGACAACATCAGGTACCGCAATAGATATCTGTTCCGGGTATGTCTTTAGGATATTGTTGTTATTAATGCTTTCCGATATGATAACCGCTAAAACAAACAATAAAAAAATAATTATAAATACCATAACCGCTTTTCGGATCTCTTTACTCAAAAAACTCAACTCCCTATAGGTTATTTAGTTGTCTATACCTAAGTCATTTTCTTAATTATATGACAGAACTAAAACAATTAGGAGTATTTTATACCTTTTGCAAAAACAGTTTCGATATTCAAATCCTTGTCGCATATTACACAGTCTGCATCTTTTCCCACTTCAATACTGCCTTTCTGCTTATGAAGCTTTAACACCTTCGCGGCGTTTTTAGTAATCAATGAAACAGCTGTCTCGATAGGAATCCCTTTTTCCAGTATTGCAACCCTTACTTCATCAAATAATATTTTTGTTGTGACAGTATCAGAGGACTCAACATTTCCCTGTTGGTCAAATACAGGCACACTTCCGTATGCATCAGAACTTAGTGTAACTCTGCTTATATCGGCACCGGTATTAACCAGCTTCTGCAGTGCATCATAACTAGCCACACAGTCAGGGTCCTCCCTGCTGGGTATAAAGCCCGCCGTTAGGTCAATATATCCGCCTTTCTGAAGATAGCTGCAAGCCTGCTCAAAGAGCATGCCTGTCCGGTTTACATGGGTCGGAAGGAAATGCGATAGGGGTATTAGGGTTTCATTCAGCATTCTGAAAAGATAATCCAGACCATTCTCTCCCATACCCATATGGAAATGTACAAGCCCTGCCTTGCCTGAGAGGATGGCCCCATTTCTTGTTTGTGCCGCTATTCTGGCTATTTCATCGAAGGTAGGATAAAAAGCTCTGTGATCTTCCAGGCAAATTTCTCCCACACCTATTATCTTGTCCACGTAAACCAAATCATTCTGAACGCTTCCGGTCAGAGTAATAACCGGAACCTGATAGGAGCCGGTATACATATACGTTGACAAGCCTTCTGCTTCCAGCTGCTTTGCCTGGGCATACAGATTTGCCACAGTTCGGGTGACACCGTCAGCACCCAGTACCCCCACTACAGTTGTAACACCTGTTTTAAGGATATCAACAGCGGCAGCAGAGTTTGTTCTTGTTGAATATCCGCCTTCACCGCCTCCGCCTGTTATATGAACATGGAGGTCAATAAAGCCGGGAAGTATTATTTTATTGCTGCAGTCAACAACCTCTACATCATCAAGCATTGATACGTCAACACTATTTTTGACCGCAGCTATTTTATCAAAGCAGAAAAGAATATCCTTCTTTCCAAGAAAGTCAGGCGAGTATATAGAAGCTTTTTTTAATAATGTGAACATCAACTTCCTCCAGTTATTTGCTTTTTCTTCAAGTCCTATACTTTTTAAAAGGGCCATGGCACTATTTTCTGCTGCTCGGGAGTCTCATTTTTAAGCTTTACTGGTATGATGTTATATTTTCAATCACAGCAAGCTGTGGAAAAAAATGAAATTCTGAAAAGTCATCCACATCTTTTACCTCTGTTTGTTAATATCATTCCTTTTATCGGTTATATTGATACTTTCAAATATAATTTTCCGTCAGCAAAATACGACACGACCTTTGACCGACAGGAAAGGCGCAGCAGTTTGAACTGCCTTGTCTTGCTCTGACTTTTTGTAAGTTTTATATAATACTTATTAGGGAAAGTTAAAAAAGGAAACAGTGCCTGCGAAAACTTACAATTTGTATAAGAATTCTGGTTGTATAAGAGAATTCTGGTTGTATAAGAATTCTGGCCCGGTTTAAAGCTGTAAAACCACCCCGGTATTTTAGAATATAGTTATCATGATTCTGAAGCCACCGATTTTCTGTCCTTAATATCCTGCAACTTTTCAAGGACGGTGCGGTCATTGCAAAATACCTGCCCAAATAACTCCTTGAGCTTTTCCTGCCTTTCCTTTTCAAGCATCATCTGGCTGATGCGGTTGGGCAATCTATAATTCGTGTGGGGCCCGACGCCCATTTGTGCCCATATCTGCCAACAGGTATCGTGGGTATTGAAGTACAGATCCATGCATTCGCGCAATTTCGCCCTGGCCGTTTCGTCCTCTGTCTTGTGCAGCAACAGCGTTCCGAAGCACTCCGCGCAGTGCCATCTGGCCTCCACCACATATCCTGCAATACGATTCAGATAGTCGGCCACTCCACGGGCATTTTCCACCGTGATGGAGTCGATCATCCGCGGTATCATTGATTCCAGCACACTTCGCTCCGGCATCAGCAGCTGCCCGGTCATCCTGGCGAGTAGATTGCTAAAATCCATCGTCTGCTTAGCTTTTTCTGTGATTATGACCGCTTTGTGCAAATTCCTGAACCAATCGGTGATGATAAAGAGCCCGTCCTCCGTATAGTTTCTTTTTTCCGCCGAAGGGTATGCGTGATGGTCTCTGGCGTCCAGCCCATATATAGCCTGGGTTTGCCTGTCAAAGCCTGTTACGACGCACCATTCGGGGCCGTCTCCCAGCTTCATCAGCACAGGCTTATCTCCTCGGATGGATTCGGCGATCTGCCTGAATATTTCCTGCTCTCCTTTCAACTTGTCCAGCCGGATATATTCAAAGCCCCCGGCTTTCATCGCAAAATCCAGCCTGTCTTCCAAAAGGGGCGGGGTGATTCCCTGGATGTATTTCAAATCATATTCGCCAGCCTCATTGGGATCGGCATACATCAGTCCCACGCCTGTAACTGTCAGCAGATAATGATAGAGATCAAGATGGTGCTTGGCTAGATTCGCGCGGTCCCCGCAGTCCCCGCAGTCGCTGCAGAGCCTGCCATTCCTTGAACAGAAGAAGGGTGTCGCATGGTCATAATTCTTCAGCTTCAGAAACAATGTAGTCATTGCGCACAGAAGCAAATTGTTCTCAACATTTACAGAATAAGGCGCAATATCGGAAATCTTCATTTCCGGGGAAGGCCCTCTCAACGGCTCCTCCCGCATGATGGACGGCTGACCTGCCGGGTTGGCTCCGCAGCCCGAGTGCTGCTCCGGTCCGTCGGTCAAAGGCACTTTTGCCGCCTGCTCCTGGGCGACAACGTACACGCAATAATCCATGGTGATCCTGCCCTCGTCGTCGGGCATGAAAAACCGCCGGTTATGGTAGCGCTCGAATGTCCATTTGCACGGCTCGCCGTCAAAATCCAATTTCATGGCATAACCGGCTTCCCTAATCCGCGACAGGCAGAGATTGCGTGCGGCAGGGGTATACAGCTCGCCGGTCTCCCTGTAGCCGCACAGCCAGCACACTGCCATGTCCCCGGCCGGAAGGTCGGCGATGTCAAAGCCCTCCGGCGCTTGCGTGTCCTGCGGAAACATCATGCCGATCCAAAAGCTCGTTTCGGCCCCCTTATGGTAGCCAGTATGGGCGGCTCCTTCGTACCCCGGTAGTCCGGGCAGGCTGCTCAGCAGGTTAAACCAGCCGTTCTGGAACCATTCGTTCCATTTGTCCAACAGCAGGCCATCGGCATTCAGGTCGGCCGACGTATACCGCTTGCCGATGAAGCGGATTGCCGGCATGTGCTCATGGTACAAGTTGGTTATTTTCACTGTGCTGTTTTCAATTCCGTAATCCATTACAACATCCCCCTTTATTGTCAGTAGAAAAGAGATCCGTGGAAACGTTTTGAGCGGCATGCCTTCCTTCCTTGCCACAGACGGAGCTATACCGTATATTTCCTTGAACGCGCGGGCAAACGCTTCCGGCGAATCATAACCGTATTTCAAAGAGATATCAACTACCTTGACGCCGCTGTTTTGAAATTCAAAGGTGGCAAGGCTCATCCTTCTTCTGCGTATATATTCAGAGACAGGCATCTCGGTTATGATGGAAAACGTCCGCTGAAAGCTTGTTACCGATTGATAGGTGATCTTTGATATTTGTTCCATATCGATATTGCCGCAAAGATTATTCTCTATATAATCAACAGCAAGGTTCATGCGCTCATGCCAACTCACGTCCATCCCTCCTTTCCAACCGATTATATCACCGGGAGGTAAAAATTACCTAGCAGTATCTGTTCAATATTGCTAGGAATACCAATATCTAAGCTCTTCCGCGAATTCCAGTAATTTAGCTGACTCGGATACCAAAATGTGGATTTCATTCGTTTTTCGGTATTGCAATTTATTCCAAAGCTAATATATTCGGATGAGCCAAATTTTGGTTTATACCATACTCATGTTACCATACAAACTGAAAACTATCACTTCTCTTTTCCCTGAGCTGAAAGGCGTTGTTTGGGAAAAGAAGCTATGAAATGCAGTCAGCGGGGCCTCAGGATGGCGCGGCAAGCTTTCCGGAACCACACGTAGATAGAGTGTGGTTTCCGCCGCACAACACACAATAGGCCGTTGAAGCCCACTAATTACAAGGACTTCAACGGCCTGCTCACTGTTTTATGAACCGGTACGTTATAAAGGCATCAGTTCAATGAAAATTTTCGACTTGAGAAAAAATTTCTTACCTCTGCGCTTTTCAATGAGGCGGGAGATAACCCTTGCCTCGTTATAATACTTTTGATAAAAATTCTTTAGTTCTGGCATTTTGAGGATTTGAAAAGATTTCTTCGGGTGTATTTTCCTCAAGTATCCTTCCTTCATCCATAAACAGAACTCTTGTAGCAACCTCTCTTGCAAACCCCATTTCATGAGTGACAATAACCATAGTCATTCCTTCATTTGCAAGTTGCTTGATAAGTTCAAGAACCTCGCCTACCATCTCCGGGTCAAGTGCTGAAGTAGGTTCATCAAACAAAATAACTTTAGGGTTCATGGCAAGTGCACGCACGATGGCTATTCTTTGCTTCTGACCGCCTGAGAGAGTTGAAGGATAAGAATTCGCCTTGTCTTCAAGTCCGATTCTTTTCAGTAAACGAAGGGCATTTTCTTTTGCATCTGCTTTTATTCTGTCCCGGGAGGTATTAATTTCATATAATGCTTTCTTATTTTTAGTAAAAAGGTTTCCAAGCTTTATAAAGATATTCCTGAATTTCTTCATACGAAGGTCATGTATTTGTGTATTAACAGGTGCAAGCATTATATTGTCTAAAACAGTCTTATTGCTGAAAAGGTTGAATTGTTGAAAAACCATACCCATGTGTCGGCGATGTATGTTAATATCAACCTTCATATCTGCAATATCAACGCCTTCAAAAATAATAGCACCGCCAGTAGGATCTTCCATGCAGTTAAGGCAGCGAAGAAAGGTGCTTTTGCCGCTTCCTGACGGACCAATGATGGCAACCTTTTCGCCTTCATTAATGGTAACAGTAATATCTTTTAATACCTTAAGGTTACCGTAGCTTTTACTCAGGTTAATTACGTCTATCACTCTTTCTTAGCCTCCTTTCCATTACTTTTATAAGCGATGCAATAATTATAACTAAAACAATATAAATTACTGCCATAACAAGGTATGGAACCATAAATTCATAACTGTTTGAACCTATATAATTAAATGCAACATACAGATCTGCGGCACCTACAAAGCTAACAACAGAAGTTTCCTTTATCAGTGCTATAAATTCATTTCCCAGTGTTGGAAGTATATTTTTAATTGCCTGAGGTACAACTATTTTGAGCATGGTGACTCGATAGCTCAGACCAAGTGCACGGCCTGCTTCCATCTGACCAGGATCAACAGACATGATGCCGCCTCTCATTATTTCTGAAACATAGGCACCACTGTTTAATCCAAATACCAACACACAGACATTAAGTGCAGGCATATTTATGCCTATTAACGGCAATATTACATAATATGCTACCAGGAGCTGCACAACAACCGGAGTGCCTCTGAACAACCCAACATAAAAATTACATATGCTGTCCAGTACTTTAGGCAATCTCTTGTACTTGGGCAATACTTTGACAATAGCTATTAATGTTCCTATGATAATCCCAATAGCAAGTCCTACAACAGCTATAACCAGTGTGTTTTTCAACCCTATCAGGACTTTAGAATAGCCATCATTTTCATAAAATATTTCCCAAAACTTCATTAATTTCTTATCAAAATTCCCCATATTCGTCCCTTATAAAATACAACGCTCAGTGTTAAAGAGCATTGTATAAATACTGTTCAATTAGTTAAGTTCGTTAATTGCTTTTGTAATGCTCTGAGCAGGAGCTTCATCGATAATAACATACTTAATGTTTCCGTTAAGCATATCCTGAACTGCAAGAGATCCTGATTTATAGCCTACGCTTTTAACCTTATATCCTTCAAAGCCCCAATCCTTATCGCCTTCAACATAGAATTGTCCGGTTGTACCCGTCTGAATACCTATCTTTGTATCGCTGTTCAAACCTTTAAGAATGGCTTCAACATCCTCTTTAGTTTTACAATTGTCAAAGGTTGTATCTGAATCTTTAACGATAACTCTTTGAGCAGCATTATAGTATTTGTCGGAAAAAGTAACATACTCTTTTCTGTCCTCTTTTATTGTGAGGCCGGCCATAGCTATATCAGCCTTACCTTGACCTACAGAGAGGCAAACAGCGTCAAAATCCATATTGCTGATAACAAGCTCTTTACCAAGATACTTGGCAAGGCGTGCTGCAATTTCCATGTCAATACCATAATACTTGTCACCCTTAGTATACTCAAAAGGCTCAAAGGCTGCATTTGTAGCTACAACAAGCTGATCTTTGCTGCTATCTAATTTAGCAGATGTTACAGCTTCAGGTGTGCCGCTTCCGAAGTAATTGCTGCAGATTTTATCAAAGGTTCCATCTTTTTTTATAGATGCAATAAATTCATTTACCTTTGAAAGCAGTTCCGGTTGGTTCTTATCTACACCAAAAGCGTATTCTTCTTCAGTTAACGGAACGTTTATAACTTTAACCTTGGAACTGCTGTTGGCTGAGCCACAGCCTGCAAGCACAAAGCTGCACAGCATAAACATTGCAATTGCTAATGAAACTATTTTCTTCATAATAAATCCCCCTATTTAATCTTTTATTAACTTAAGATTTTATTCCCCTGTTTGCATTAATATACATTATCGCATTTAAATATATTTGTCAATATTAAGAACCTTCATTTTAAAACAAAGGCTGAGAACATTGCAGTCCAGGCTTCTTTTATCATATCCAGACAACTGTTTTCAGCGTAAATAATTATTAATAAATATACATTAAGCGTCTATAAGAGTTTATTTAAATCTATTATTTTGTTTTAACGGTTACATTTTGATAATTAGCTTCCTGGACAAATTTATCAATAGAGCCATCCTTCATCATTCTGTCCAGGGAATCGTTAATCAATTTAAGAAGTTCCGGATTTTCTTTTTTTACAGCAATTGCGAATCCGTCCGTATCCTTCTTAACCTTAACCTCTGATACGGTCAGATCATTGTTATTTTTTACATAATAGTTTGCAACAGGTAGTTCAACTACCAAAGCATCTATTTTTTTATTTTTCAGTTCCATTATAAGATCAGAAATTTTCCCAAGTGAAACAAGTTTGGCATCCTTTATCTGTTCTTTTGCTATTTTTTCCTGGACTGTGCCCAGTTGAGCACCGACCTTTTTACCTTCAAGATCTGTCATACTCTTTATTTTATCCTTATCTCCAGTTCTTACCAATATGCCTTGTTTTGGCTTATAATAGATTTTTGAGAAAGCAGCTTCTTTCTTTCTGGCTACATCAGGTGCCATACCTGCAATTACTATATCAACCCTGTCACTGTTTAACGCTTCCAATAATTCGTCAAAGCCCATATCAGTTATTTTAAGCTGAACACCAAGATCTTTTGAAATTTCCTGAGCTATTGAAATATCTATCCCTGCAATTGTATCCTTACCATCAATTGCTGTATGGTAGACGTATGGTGCGTAGTCCGCGCTTGTACCTATTACCAAATTTCCGCTTTTCTCTATTCTCTTCATTGTTGCTCCACTGCTGCAAGCCGCCATTGTTATACCAAGCACAGCAGAAAGAGCTACAAATAGTACCTTTTTAGTTATTCCTTTCATTTGCTAACCCCCGAATTAACTCTCGTTATCAAAAACTTTAAAAACATAAAATCCAGCACATATTTCCAATTTATCTCTAGGAACCCCGACTAGTTTGCTATAGATAAAAATAGGTAATGAACATGCTGGAATATAATTATTCTATCAATAAAATAGAGTATTTTAAAGCATCTTTTCTGCTACTTGCAAGAAAAAATAAATTCCACCTTAAAAACAATAAGGCCAAATTGCATTTACAACTGATTAAATTATATTGATATTAATATATTTATATGCTTAGTATAAAGAAAACGATTAAAAATTCAATAGGATGCATAAAAATTTTGTTGAACAATATCATAATAGCTCAATTAGTGTATTACAGACACTAATTTATATCAACGAAAATTATTTCACTAAGGAAATAATTTCATTTTACATTCTTTGCATCACCCAGAGCGTAACATTAATGTAAAGCATTTTTTTATGAAAGTGGTAATGAAATCCAGATTTTGTTAGTAGAATATATATCGGTTTATTAATTATGGCATGATTAAATAATAAAGGCAAAGTACAGCAAAGCTGAACTTTTAATAGCAGCCTTAAACCGAGAAAATTATTATTTAATCACGCCTGTACAAGGGTGGGCAAAATAATGGGTAAAAGACTTATATTTATTGGTACTTTGGTTGTTGCTCTGGTACTGCAGAGTACGACTGTAAGCTGGGCAGAAACAAATTCAGTAACTGAAGCAAAAGACTCCGGGGTAGCAGCGGAAAGTACAGCACTGGAGCAGCTGAAGCAATTCAGTGAAGAAGACCTCCAGAAGCTACTGGAGCAGCTTATTAAAGACCAGGAACAACTCAAGAAGGACCAGGAGCAGTTAAAAAATAACCAGGAGCAGTTCCTAAAGGATTATGAACAATTAGAAAAAGATCAGGAGCAGTTAAAAAAAGAACAGGAACAACTAAAAAAAGATCAGGAGCAGTTGAAAAAGGAACAGGAACAACTAAAGAAAGATCAGGAGCAGTTAAAAAAAGCTCAGGAACAATTAAAAAAGGATCGTGAAAAGCTGACAGCTCAGGATAAGCGTAAAAAATTATCCATTGAGCTCACAAGCAGTACATATTTGAAATATATTAAAGAACTGGGTTATTATAAAGCAACTTCAAAAAGTGATGAAAAGCTAAACATCAGAAATGCTGTTCTGCTTTTTCAGAGCGATCATAATATGAGTGTTACCGGCAACTGGGATAATGCGACAAAAGAAATGCTTATTAACAGACTATTGTCTGACAATATTACATATGCTGATAAAATCACAAGAGCTCCTACAACAGGAAAATGGATTGTTGTTAACAAAACAAAGAGAATATTGACCCTGTATGAAGGCATAAATGTTGTTAAAAAATATGCTGTAGCTGTGGGAAATCCTCACACTCTTACTAAATCCGGCAAATTTACCATTAATCAAAAAATCATAGACCCTGATTGGGGCGGCGGCGGATTTGCAAAGCCGGTCAAGGGTGGTACCCCTCAAAACCCTTTGGGCAGCCGCTGGATTGGTATTAACAGAACGGATGGCTCTTACGGAATTCATGGAACCAATTCCTTCTATTCAATAGGCAAGTATGCCTCCCACGGCTGCATCAGAATGCAAAACTATTGTGTCGAAGAGCTATTCCCCCTTATACCCATGAAGGCTAATGTCTGGGTGGGAACTCAGGAGGAATTGAAAAATTGGGGTGTGACTCAGGATGCCTTTAGTGCAGATTAATCCATAACTAAACCTTCAAAATAAAGTAGTCCTATACTGGGATATAATTATTATCCCAGTATCTTTTTGACTTTTTTCCTACCATCAACTGTAATGAAGTACATTGGCTCATTTCTATCCAAATGCAATGAAATATGGTCAATTGCAGCCTGAACACCGGGCTTTTCCACTTCTTTAAACCATTTATAACGACTCCGTATTTATTAATCCCACCAATTTAATCACTACCTTTAGTAAATATTGACCGTTAATTATTTGTAAGGTACGTAGCCCAAAAGTCCTTTGAAAATACATTGGATGGGCTTACCTAAATGTGTTCTTGCTGCATACAGAGACTCTGCACTTTTGTCTACTTAAATAACAAGAAGAAAGGCCACATCAGCCGAAACTGCGTGACCTTGTAGACCAACTTCACTTATTATTCAACAAATTCTAATTCGTTTTTAGGGAATGCAAATAATGCTATCGTTATACCATTGCTATCCGAAAATTCTACTTCAAAATTTTCCCCATCATAGTCTTCAAGTATAACCCCTATATCACCTTTCTTTATGCCTTCATCAACATATTTATCTGTTAAAAGTCTTACCTTTTGAAATGGTTTCATTTTGCTCATCTCCTTACTTTGTAAATCCTGAAAATGGTGTATTGAGTGACAGTGAACCATCTGGCTTTATCATCCATCCAGATTTTAAATAGCTTGTTTTACCAGCAGCATCTCCTATCCCTGGTAATTCAATTTCTATATTTATTCTTTGTCCAAATGAGTCAGCCTTTCCAAGCGTGTATTCACCTTTGGCATATTTAAGTGCAGCTTGCTCTTTATACATATTACTTAAAGCCTGAGAGTCTTTCACCCCGTATCCCATATTTTTATAAACTACGTCCTTACCGGGTGCAGCTCCATCTTTAAATATGTATTCACTAAATTTCCTTACATCAGCATTAACATTGACAGACTTAAGCGTTCCCATAGTAGCCTGCTCAGCACTTTCGCTTACTAAAGCTTCTTCCCCAACCTTTGCAAGCCGTCCGATTTTTGGATAAGCCCATAGTACAACTATACCATAAAAAGTTTCACCATTATTTATTGACTTTTCTAATGCTTTATAGGTCCGTTGATCCAATTTTCCTGTTGGTTCAATCCCCTGGAAGTGTTCTACCTGCTTTTTACTTTCAGGTGTCCCGTTCTTATTTACCCCATCAAATGTATCTTTACAGCTTTTTTGAAAATTAAGCAATGCGTTACAGGTCTCTCCCCCAATACTCCACTTACCATCCATCCCATATTCTGGCAACTCATATCCCATATTTCTGAGCATTGCTTGTGCTTCTTTTACATATCCATTAAAAACACCGGCTTTTATATCCCAGTTATAAGCAGCATTGCTTTCTTCTCTTTTCCCTTGTCCCATTATATCTTTTTTTGCATCGTGTAGTACAAACTGATTATTCAGTAATTTATATACATTATTGAGACTCTTGGCTGTACTTGGTCCACAGCCAACATAATTACCCTTTTTATCATTCAGCTCCTTCTTGCCAAGCTTCATATAGCCTGTTTGGAAACTTATCAAAGATTCTTTAGTAACCTCGCCAAAGTATCCGGTAGCTTTGTCACCGCTTTTCCCCGTCCAGTAATTCATATTTATCAAAACCTGTTGTATTTTCTTGACATTTTAACTGGTTTCGCCATATGCTGACGGTATAATCTCATCATTTTCAGCAATATCAGGTTTTTTAGTATTCTTTAGCGCAAGTTCCATTCCTTCCTGCTGCGTAACTCGCTGAATAACATTGCCTTTTATTTTTGAAGAAATCAACTCAACTGTTTGCCGGCTCTGTATTATTCTACTCTCTGAAGCTTCTTTCTCAGCTCTTGACCCCATAGCATCGGCTTCTTTTTCAAGACCTGTATCATCATTTAAAAGAGGTCCCGACTTCATCTGCACTGTAGCCTCTACTCTTCCCTGTTTTTGTTGTACTGCATGCCAGCCTTCATGAGGAAGATATTTTTCCTGACCCGGAGCGATATGTATGTCGTTTCCCTGAGTATATGCCAGTGCACCCACTCTCTGGGGTTTTTCAGAGTTTTTATGCAACTTTACATCAGAAAGGCTCACCCCTGAAAGAAATTCAAGTCCATTCTTCAGATTTACAGGCAGCCCATCCCCTGAAGGTGTATTTTCTCCCTCCTGTCTAATTGTCTCTTTTGGTTGTATGCTTGTGTCTGCTGCAGTCACCCCCATCTTTTGAAGTAGTTTGCTACGCTTTCCTTCTTCCAGGACATTCATTGCCTCCTGGTAGCCAATTGCACTTTGCAAAAATAAAAACTCCTGCGGTGTTATTGAGTCAGGATTTGAAAGAACTAATTGCAACAATATTCTATAATCTGTGGATCTAACCTTAGGTTTTTTTACCGTACCTTGCGAGGTAATCGAGTTTTTATTTCGCGTGCCAATAGACGGATCGGGCTTTTTCTCTGCCGGTACTCTTGTGTACATTTTACTTCACTCCGGTTTTTTACTTTAATTTTCGTTTACTATAATAAAGTAATAACACTCAGATTGAAAAAAATTAGGCTTTTCAAATATAATGATATATTTTGGCTAAGCAGACAATATACATATCGGAACAGGTTAAATTGACAAGAATTACGCGCTGTAAATTCTGATAATCTGTGTTAATATTAGAAATGATTAAATAGTAGCTTCCCATTTTATGAGCAGTTATTTTTTACCCAAGAATCGTGTTTTATTATTTAATCATTCGTTAGTATTGAATTTTCAACAACGATATGATAAAATACACAATACAAATACAAATGTCATCCATTGGCGGACATTTTGATGAAACATTATAAATGTTAATCATATTATAATTAATATATTACACAAATATTGGACTGGGGGCAGATAATAAATGTCAAAATTAAAGGTTGGTATTATTGGTGGAACCGGTATGGTTGGACAGAGATTTATATCTCTGCTTGAAAACCATCCCTGGTTTGAAGTTGTTTCTATTGCAGCAAGTGAGAAATCAGCCGGAAAAACTTATTCACAGGCTGTAGGTGACAGATGGAAGATGTCTACACCAATGCCTGACAGTGTTAAGAATATTGTTGTAAAAAATGCTGCAGAACATGTTAAGGAAATATGTGCAGAAGTGGATTTCGTTTTCAGTGCCGTTGATATGAAAAAGGACGAAATCAAAAAGCTGGAAGAGGAGTATGCAAAAAATGAAACGCCGGTTGTTTCAAACAACTCTGCTCACAGATGGACACCTGATGTACCAATGCTTATTCCGGAAATAAACTCCGATCATGTTAAGGTTATTGACAGTCAAAGGAAAAGGCTTGGAACAAAAAACGGTTTTATTGCCGTTAAGCCAAATTGCTCTATTCAGAGCTATGTTCCGGCTCTGGAACCGTTAATGAAGTTCGGCATAAAGAATGTGGTTGCATGTACTTACCAGGCTATCTCCGGTGCAGGAAAGAACTTCTCAGACTGGCCTGAAATGATTGATAATGTTATTCCTTATATCGGCGGCGAAGAAGAAAAAAGCGAGCAGGAGCCGTTAAAGATTTGGGGTTCTGTACAAAACGGAGAAATAGTAAAAGCTTCTTCCCCGTTAATTACTACTCAGTGTATAAGAGTTCCTGTAACAGATGGTCATTTGGCTGCAGTATTTGTCTCCTTTGAAAATAAGCCTTCCAGGGAAGAAATATTAAAACTATGGGAAGACTACAGCGGTGAACCCCAATCTCTTCAGTTACCAAGTGCGCCAAAGCAATTTGTAAAGTATTTTGAGGAGGATAACAGACCACAGACAAAACTGGACAGAGATATTGAAAACGGTATGGGCATTACTGTAGGAAGACTTCGTGAAGACAGCCTGTATGATTATAAATTTGTTTGCTTGTCCCATAACACAGTCCGCGGTGCTGCCGGTGGAGCCGTATTAATGGCTGAATACCTCAAGGCTGAAGGATATATTCAACCAAAATAAAAATTCCTTACAAAAATAATAATCCATAAATTGACGAAGCAGGTAAATACCTGCTTCGTCAATTTATGTCAAAAATTTTATAATATCTGGACAATAAAAAGATAAATATAGATAGCATTTATGCCGATAAAGAATTCATATGTACTAATTTATGTAGGCTATAGGTATTTAGTCTGGTTTTTTTATTAATTTATATAGTGTATAATTTACTTTGTTAATGTTCATCAAATTAATGAATCTTGTGTCAAATTATATAGAAAAAACCCGGATTCATATATTAAAGGAGAACCGATATGAGCATAAAACCTGATTTCGCAGGTCAGTATTCATCCATACAGGGTGAGCTCTTAATATGTGAAGGTGATAGAACGTCCTCAATAGTGTTGATGCTAAAAGGTAAAATCGATGTCTTCTTGTCCCCTTTTGATGATATTTTTAACAAAAATGAGTCACTAATATCAAGAAGCTGCCGTTTATTTACTCTTGATCAAAACACCTTTTTAAGTATAAATGACGTTTTAAGAAACGGACAGAATTCATTCAGCCTTCTTGCAAGAGAAGCCTGCAGTCTTTATTGTTTTCCTGCAAGTTCATCGGCCGGAATAAAAAGTATAATTTCTACACAGAAGGATTACTCCGCTTATCTGGTAACCTCTTTGGCAAACCTGATAGATTTGAGTTATACTGCCTACCAGAAGCTGCTTCCTATCTGTAACGGTATAGACGCCCTTACGAAAAACCTTTTGATTTATTATTGGGCCATTAAAGATAAATTTTATTTTAAGTACGATCCTGATATTGAAGTTTTAAATTCATACCAGAGTATTTATGAAAACCTGAAAAACGATGGCTATAAATTCTTTCCACTGGATTCAGATACTTCATTTACAAAAGATATGGCTGATGCTGAATCCGATAATTCATCAGAATTGGATACTTCAAGTATTGAGTATTTTTCCAGACTGTTGAATGTACCAATGGAAAATAGAAAGAGTTTTTTCAACAGCGATTATTATGTATGTGAATATCATATTCAAAGGGGTTCAGAAATATTGGACTCAATAATTGCAGAAATAAAGAATATTTTTGCCGTCCTTTGTAAGAATATGGAGCTTTTATACTTATCACCAAATAATCTCCTTTCTACATATGGCAGAATTACTACCGATTCCAGGGATGATAAGGAAGCTGCATTAAACATACTTAATATTTTAAATCAGGCCGTTGATATTACAAGTCAGAGTATAGACAAGCTTCAGAATGAATTTGACTGCTTCACAAATATTGATATTCAGGAATTCAACAGCCTTATTGACAATATAAGGTCTAAGGCTTCAATTTCTTCTGTTCCAGCAAGCGCAGCCGATTTGTCAATAGGCTCGGAGCTGCCTAATGAGCTTGAGAACAGTTTGGAAAAAATAATGCAGTATTGCTCCTGTACTCAGGATAAAATTGACAGCTTGAACAGAAGACTCAGCCAGTTCAGAGTTCTTAAGGACAAAACCTCCACCGATCCTGAAATAAGGGATCTGCGTTCCTCAATTGCAACCGACTTTTTTATTTTATATGAAGAGGCTTTTAAGAGGACCCAGGTTGATAACAGCTGTCCAAAACTCATCAGTATGTTTTTAAATTTCGGGTATATGGATGAACGCCTTGTTACAAAGGAACAGGCTATCAGCCTTTACAGGCTGTGTGACAAGGAATATCCCTGTAATGATTTCTCAGTTTATAATGCAAAAAAATGGTTGGAAATGATATATCAAAATAAAAAGGATCCTTCCATCAACGATTTCGGCCAGGATTACTATGATGTGTTCAGAGATATGAAAAAGAGGAAGATTGTAACTGATCAGGATAAACCGGCTTATGACCGTGATTTCAAGGCTAAAACAAACTTTGAAATAAATAATATGCTCAAGACCAATCAAAAGGTTTGCCATGGTCATATCAGCAGTTACTTCCCTGTTCTTCACAAGGATATAATCACTCGTGACCTTGAAAAAGCGGTTGTTACGCCTGCAAGGCTTCAGCAGGCTATTAACAATATTTTGGCTATTGATTTTTCAATATTCTACAGAGAAATCTGGTATAAAAACGAACAAAAAGCCATTGAAAAAGAACCTATTATGAAGGAAATCCGCCCTGATATAATTATTGTCCCAACCTTCGGCTCAAGAGTATCCATGTGGCAGGAAATTACCGGCAAAGCCAGAAATACTCCTGGAAGATTTATAGTGCCTGCCTTTACTGATGAAAACCTAGCCGAAATGGTGTTAAAGCTTATCGGAGCCTTCCGTTGGGAGCTTTGCAGAACCATGATGGGAGTGGCCTGGAATGATATTACCGAGAAGTCTTTGACCTCAGAGTATACAGATTATATTCAGTTCTTTAAAAAGAATCATGATCTGACAGAAGAAGCAAAGGAAAAGATAAAGGTTCAAATACAGAAAAGCAGAAATGTTATGAGAGAAATCTTTACAAGTGATTATGAAACCTGGATTAATTATGAGTCAAAAGGAATACTCAGACTAAACAAGCTGGCGCGTTCAATTCTTTTCCGCTATTGTCCTCCTCCAAAGGAAATGCGGAATGCACTTGCCAAGCAGCCTGCCTTCAGCGACCTGTTAATGCAGTTGAATACTTCGCGGGCTAAGACTGCAAAATCTCTTACTGGAAAATATGCAAAATTATTTAAAAATGACCCTATAGATAAGGATATGGAAGCAAATCTTGTCTTCTACAGGGATATGTAAAAGCAGTAAATGTTAAGATTAAATAAATGTTTTACAAAATAAAATGAGTATCGCAAACTGCCTTAAAGTTTCGTGCGATACTCATTTCTTTTTTAATTGCCATTCACAAAGGAAGACCTTCCATCCCCGTTTAATCCGCGTTTCTCACTGCTCATGCTATTACAGCTACACACTCAATTTCTATCAGCACATCCTTTGGCAGTCTGGCTACCTCCACGCAGGATCTGGCGGGGTAATTCCCTGTAAAGTACTTTTTATAAACTTCATTGATAGCAGCAAAATCATTCATATTTTTAATAAAAACAGTTGTCTTAACAACGTATTCAAGTCCGGCACCGGCAGCTGCCAGCACAGCAGCTACATTCTTCAGCGCCTGTTCTGCCTGCTCCGCTACCCCTCCGGAAACAACCTCACCGCTTGCGGGATCCACAGGGATTGCACCTGAGGTATATACAAAGTTTCCGCATTTAACAGCCTGTGAATAAGGACCGATTGCAGCAGGCGCTTTTTCAGTAGAAATAATTTCAATACTCATGCTAATTCTCTCCTCTATATCTATAAATATTTATATTTGTTTCAGTTAAAACATTTTTATTGATACAATTAACTCAAACATGTCATTCCATTGAATGCAAATGACTTACAAATCCTCAAGCTGCTTATTCAATCTGATATGCTTGAAGCTTTTTCTGCCGGCAGCATAGTCTTCAACCACCTGTCCGTTCCCCATAAGCATGTATTTATAGCTCAACAAACCCTCAAGACCTACTGGCCCTCTGGCATGGAGTTTACTGGTGCTGATTCCTACTTCAGCACCAAAGCCGTATTTAAAGCCATCGCTGAACCTGGTTGAAGCGTTCCAGAATACATTACCTGAATCAACAAGGTTCATGAATTTTAAAGCGCTTAGCTTGTTTCCGGTCACAATAGTGTCAGTATGTCCGGAGCCATAGGTATTAATATGCTTTATGGCTTCATCAATACTTTTAACCACTTTAATCGAGATAGTATAATCCAGATATTCTGTAGCCCAATCGGCATCGCTTGCAGCTTTTACCGGTATTATTTTCTGCGTCCCTTCATCTCCGTAAATTTCAACATTCTTTTTGTCAAGCTCTGCCTTTAGCCCGGGTAAAAACCCCTCAGCAATATCAGCATGTACCAGCAGGGTCTCAGTTGCATTGCATACAGCGACGTACTGGGTTTTCGAATCCACCGTAATTCTTATGGCCATATCAAGTTCCGCATCCTTATCTGCATATACATGACAAATCCCATCTGCATGACCCATGACAGGTATTCTTGAATTGTCCATAATATAACGGACAAATTCGTTAGACCCTCTTGGAATAACCAAATCTATATATTCATCCATTTTCAGCATTTCATTTACATCATCACGGCTTTCAAGGAGTGTGATCCAGCCGTCAGGGAGACCGGCAGCAATAGAAGCCTCTTCAATTATATCTGTCAAAGCCCTGTTTGTTTCCTTCGCCTCTCTTCCACCCTTAAGAAGTACGCTGTTTCCACTTTTCAGACACAGCGTTGATATTTGGACAAGCGCATCCGGTCTGGATTCAAATATTATACCTATTACCCCTATTGGACAGGTTACCTTGTATAATTCCAAACCTTCGTCCAGCATTGTTGAAAGCATGGTTTTTCCCACAGGCTCCTCCAGCTTTATCAGGCTCCTGATACCTTCAACCACATCGTTTATTTTCTTTTCATCAAACTTTAGTCTTTTGAGCAGTGGTGCTGCCAGATTCTCTTCTTCACTTCTTTTTAAATCATTTGCATTGGCAGCAATCAGTTTCTCTGTATTTTTAATTAATGCATCGGCTATAGCAGACAGCGCGCTATTCTTTGCAGCACCGTTCAGTTCAGCCATCCTCATTGAAGCCTCGCTGGCTTTCACACAAATTTGTTTTATATCCATACTTGTCTCCATTTCCGGCATAGGTTTTAACCATCGCCCGTGAAATTTATTTTTAGCACATTATAATTTACAGTTCTATGTGCTTTCGTGCCTATACGGGTATGCACGCACAGCTTAATCAACATGGCTCAACCTCTGCGCAAACACTTTGCACAATCAATTTGTACTACTTCACTTTTGTATTACTATAACACATTAATATGATATAGTACACCTCGGTTTGTAACAAAATTATTATCATCTTTGACTGATTCCATGCACTATTCATCGCATAAGTTCAAGATGTAAATCTTCCGGCTTTGGACAAATCATAATCATCTTACCTTATGCTCATTTTAACGATGCAAAGTTGTCCTCAAAGACATATGTTTCCCCGTTATATGTCCCACTTCATTGAACGCTCTACTGCTTTCTTCCACTTAAAATATAATGCATCAAAATGCTTTTTATTATCAGAAGGCTGAAATACCTTATCCAGGTTCCAGCTGCCTGCAATCTCTTCTTTGGAATTCCATATTCCAACACCCAAACCTGCAAGATAAGCAGCTCCAAGTGCAGTTGTCTCCCTTACTACAGGTCTTAAAACAGGAATGTTTAAAATATCCGATTGAAATTGCATAAGAAATTCACTGACGCTTGCACCACCGTCTACCTTCAGCTCGTTAAGCTCAATTTTCGAATCTCTTCTCATGGCTTCAAGCACATCACGGCTCTGGTAAGCTATGGACTCCAGTGTTGCTCTGATGATATGCTTTTTGTTAGTTCCCCTTGTCAAACCAATAATGATTCCCCTGGCGTACATGTCCCAATACGGGGCACCTAACCCTGTAAAGGCCGGTACTACATACACTCCTCCAGAATCCTCGACCTGTTCTGCTTCAATATCACTTTGCTGAGCACTTTCAATAATTCCCAGCTCATCCCTGAGCCATTGGATGGCAGCACCGGCGTTAAAAACGCTGCCCTCCAGGGCGTATTCCACCTGGTTGTCGATGCCCCAGGCAATTGTGGTCAAGAGATTGTTTTTTGACTCCACGGGAGTTTTCCCTGTATTCATTAGAATAAAGCAGCCGGTTCCGTATGTATTTTTAGCATCCCCCGGTTTAAAGCAAGCCTGGCCAAACAGGGCAGCATGCTGATCTCCGGCCATCCCGGAAATTGGAATTCCTGTATCTAAAATCTTTTTGATTTCTCTTTCCCTGTATGTCAGCTGGTCTTCAGTTTTGTTTTCTCTGGTTGAAAATTTAGTACGGGCACAGGTCCCCGAGGACGGAACAACTGAAGGAAGCATGTTTTCCGGTATATCAAGTTCTTTAAGGAGATCTTTATCCCACTTTAATTCATTTATGTTATACAGCATGGTTCTGGAGGCATTGGAATAATCCGTTACATGGAACTGTCCTCCAGAAAGATTCCAAACAAGCCAGGAATCTATTGTTCCGGCCAGCAGCCCGCCTTTTTGTGCTTTTTCCCTGGCCCCTTCCACATTATCCAGAATCCATTTTATTTTAGTCCCGGAAAAATAAGCATCTATTACAAGGCCTGTTTTCTTTTTTATATCAGCTACAAGTCCGCTCATTTTCAAGTCATCACATATATTTGAAGTTCTTCTGCACTGCCAGACTACTGCATTGCATATGGGTTTGCCTGTTGACTTTTCCCACACAACAACCGTTTCCCTCTGATTTGTTATACCGATGCAGGCAATTTGTCCGGGATCAATTGATGCCTCTTCAATAGCTCCGCACATAGCTTCCAGCTGATCATTGTATATCTCCGAGGCATCATGCTCAACCCAGCCTGGCTGCGGGTATATCTGCCGTAAAGGAACACTTTTCATGCCGGCAATCTGGCCGGTTATACTATCAAACAATACAGCTCTCGAGCTTGTGGTTCCCTGATCAAGTGACAAAATATATCTTTTTTGCATAAAGACCTCCTGTTGTATGTGAATAGTGAAGAATAAAAGTACTCCTCTATTATAATATATTTACCCTCTGCCTCACACAATTTTGTAAATATTGATAAAAGTCCCGCAAATATGCATATTTGCATATCAGAAATTATTATGTTAGGATTTATTATAATAGTACCTTGCCACTGCTTCAACAAGGTGTTGCGTGATAAAGCTTATATGGAGATTTATATGAAAATCGGAATGTTCGCTCAACAAAACAATGTAAGTATTGACACAATCAGACACTATATGAACCTTGAATTAATTATCCCTCAGAAAATTAACAAGCAATATGACTTTGATTCACGATGCCAAAAGAATTTTGATGATATCATTTATCTGAAAAGCCTTGGCTTTAACCTTGCAGAAATAAAAAATATATTTATGATAAAACAACTTGGAAAAATGACCTCCTTCCATCAAAATAATTATTATAAGGATATATTCACCAGTAAACTGGATACTGTCAATAAGGAGCTTGAGAATCTCAAAATTCATAAAAACATACTGGAAGAAGAAATATCAAGAATGGAATCACCGGAGGAAATCCAACCTTTTACATCCGGTGTGGATCTCTCATGGCTCAATCTTATATGCTGCCGCCACTGTGGTGAATACATGGTTCTGAAAAAAGCTGTGGTTACTGATAATATGGTTATCAACGGGATGCTCAAATGTAAGTGCGGCTGCGAATATCTGATAAAAAACGGCGTATTGGTAATTGAAACTGAAGATTATACCAAATCTGCTTTTCCGGATATAATGTCCTATATTCAAAATACAGATAACGAGTATTTAAGTAATATGTATAAAACGTTGGAATGGAACTATTCCCATATAGATTTTAAAGAATTCGAAGACAGGGTAATAATGGAGCTTGGCTGTGGGATAGGCTTTTTTCTCAGAAAAATATATAATGATTTGCCCGAAACCTCAGTTTATATTGCGATAGATAAAGATATTGATAAGATTAATTCTTTAAAAGCCATACTTGAAAAATCAACCTGCAGAAAAAATATTTTCTACATCAGCTGCGATTTTTCCATGATTCCGCTGCACCCCAAATCAGTAGATGTAGTTTGTGATTATTCCGGTACAAGTAACTATTCCTTTGAGCATAAAGAGTTTTTATTAAAAATTCTAAATAAATATTTTAAAAATCCAGTGTCTCTTTTAGGTTCTTATTTTATTTTCAGAAAATTTGGCCCCAACAGTGCTATTAAGCCTGATCACAGGGGTAATTTTCAGTTGGAACAAATTAAAGCACATTTAGAGGAAATGGGTTTTACCCGTATAGCCGACTACTCATCAGCCATTGTAACTAAAGGTGGAATATATGAAGACTACTTCAACAGTAATGAAAAAGTCTATACTTATTCATTTAAAGGAAAAAGGTTGGGTTAACCCAACCTTTTTTTATATTTTAAATATAATTTTTATTTTTTCATGGTTGATGTGGTGCGGGATCAATATTTTATAATAACTTCTGACATGGAGGAGTTATTATGAGATTCAATTTTTTTAAACAAAAGGAATTACTTAATATGGTGTTCTTCCTGACCGGAAGAACCATCTCAGTTTTATTTTCATATTTATATACATTTGCCTTAGGCTTGTATGTTCTGAAACAAACCGGATCGGGCCTTTCCTTTGCTATTACTCTGTCACTGCAGATAATTCCGACAGTAGTATTTGGACCATTTGCAGGAGTACTTGCAGACAGGCTGAATAAAAAAATAATTGTTGTAGCCACTGATGCTCTTAGCGGTTTTGTATTTTTACTGCTGTATTTTGTAAGCTATAACGGACTATCAATACCACTGATCTATTTGTCCACCCTGTTAATTTCAATTTTTCAGACACTATACAATATATGCGTGGATGCAGCCATACCGGAGATAGTATCAAAAAATAATACAATAAAGCTGAACTCCAGCAGTAAGGTAATTGATTCAATCTCAGCCATAATAAGTTCGGGACTTGGCGGAATAATTTATTCTTTAACTGACATACGTACATTTATTCTTATAAATAGCGCATCCTTTCTTGTATCATCAGCCATTGGATGCCTTATAAAATTTCATCAGAAATCAAATGTCCCTGATATTAAGAGTAAAATGGATATTAAAAAAGATCTTATGGATGGTATGAAATTTATTAAAGAAACCTCATGGGTAAAAGATCAGATAATCACATTCTCTTTCTTTAACTTTATTATTTCCTTAGCGTACACCATCCCTATTCCGTATATTTTAAACTCCATTTACAGGCTTTCTTCCAGGAACTATGGAATTGTACAGTGTTTCATTCCAATTGGTATGATTGTAGGTGCTTTAATGGTTAAAACAATAACGTGTAAAATTGATTATAAGAAACTCTTAATTATTAATAGTTTTTTAGCTTCGGGCTGCCTGTTTGCGACCGGAATTCTCCCTGCTTTTTCAAAGGATTTACTTCCTTCCATTATAGTACCTTTTTACGGATTTATATTTATTTGCATTGGAGCAGTAATCTCATTAATAGATATTCCACTAATTAATAATTTTCAGACTAATATTCCTGAACACCTGATTGGACGGACCTTAAGTATCAGTATAAGCATAATAAAACTAATAAATCCGGTAAGTTATATTTTATCAGGAACTCTTATGAAGTTTTTGCCGGCATACTGGCTGCCTCTTTGTGCAAGTTTGATTTTTATAACAAAAATTTTATTAAAAAATATTGATGTTATCAAGCAAATAAAATCTATAAGCATGAAAAGTTAATAGGTTAAACTCCATAGCTTACCGGCTAATTAAAGCAAAACCTTTTATTTAAAAGGATTATAGAACCTGCTCCCATCATAAAAAGTAATGATAATCGACAGTGCAGCAAATATCAACAATGAAATTATTACAACCCAGTCGCGCTTCCTCATTGCTTTTGCAGCATACCAGGTCCGCTTGCTTTTCTTGCCGAAACCCCGTAATTCCATAGCATTGCTGATGGTGTCTATACGCTCCATACTTGAAAAGAACAGGGGAATTAACACTGAGGTAGCATTTTTTATTCTTTTAAGGAGGCCTACCTTCTTTGACATATCTATTCCCCGCGCCTGCTGTGCCTGGGACACGATAATATAGTCCCGCTGCATATCAGGTATATACCGGAGTGTTATAGCTACCGAATAACAGATTTTATAGCTTATACCTATCTTATTCAGCGAAGAAGCAAACTCACTGGGATTGGCAGTCAGTATAAAAAGCAGCGCGATTGGAATTATTGTAAAATACTTTAAGGCGACATTTATTTCATAAAACAACTGCTCAGCCGTCAAATCATACCTGCCAATCAAATGCGCCAGCTGTGTTCTATGACTATAAATGTTGACTCCCTCCTCAGGAGAAAAAATAAATATGGCTATCAGGTTTATACAAAGAAATACAAGTATCAATTTCAGGACAATGGATACATCCTTGAAATCGACTTTTGAAATTTTAAAAATAACTATGCTTGCTGCAAACATAATTATCAACAGTCTGGTATCATAGGTTATCATACATGTCAGTGACCAGATCAGAAAATACAGGAGCTTGGTAGTTCCGCTCAAAGAGTGTACAACACTTCCCTTGTCGCTATAGCTTAACATACGTGCCATTAAACCGGACCTCCCTGTCATAATCTATAAAATGCTGGACAAATGATCGGGAATCACTTAATCCGCATCTCATGGCAAGCTCGTATAAAGAAGTCCTCTTTAAGCTTGCCTGATCAATAATAACATCATTTGTTAAAACTGCAGCAGGAGTATCATCGGCAATGATCCCCCCAGTCACCATTACAATTGAGCGGGTAGTATATTCCAGAAGCAGATGCATGTCGTGGGTTATCATTAAAATTGTAACACCACTTTCCCTGTTCAGCTTCAGCAGAAACTCCATGAATTCGGTATAATGCCTGAAATCCTGTCCTGCTGTGGGTTCATCCAATATAATCACCTGCGGGTCCAATACCAAAATAGAAGCAATGGTGACTCTCTTTTTCTGCCCGTAGCTTAGTGCAGAAACAGGCCAGTTTCTATATTCATACAGTCCACAAGTTTTTAAAGCCTTAAATACTCTTTCATCAATTTCCTCTTTATTGCGTCCTCTGGTCACCAACCCCAGAGCTACTTCATCAAAAATCATGGGTTTTGAAATCATATGATTGGGATTCTGCATCACAAGTCCGATCTTTTCAGCCCTTTCGGCAATACTGTCACCGTCTATGTTTTTATTATTTAAATAAATGGAACCTGTATGAGATTTTTCAAACCCGCATATAACTTTTGACAAAGTGGATTTGCCTGCTCCGTTCTGTCCGACAATGCCAACAATTTCACCCTTTTTAACAGTAAAATTAACATCTCTGAGTACCTGTCTGTTTTTATCATATCCGAAGCTGATATTTCTCAGTTCAAGCACATTTGAGTTTGCTCCTTCAACTGTTTCAGGATGTTTCTTCTCATACCATTTTAAAAGTCTTTCCTTATGCAGTTCCAAAGCTATTGTAGAAATATGTTCAGGACGCATTGAAGCTTCTATATGGCAGCCAGCATATTTTAGTGATGTTATGTATAGTGGCTCACGAATTCCGGTTTGGTCTAAAACACTTGATGATAGAAGTTCTGATGGAACTGTATCGGCTATAATTCTTCCTTCATCCATCACAATTACTCTGTCTACCTTGCAGTGCAGCACATCCTCAAGCCTGTGTTCCACAATCAGGATGGTTTTATTGGTATTCCGGTGAATTCTGTCTATCAGCTCCATTGCATATTTACCTGTTGCAGGGTCAAGGTTTGCAAGTGGTTCATCAAAGAGCAGAATGTCAACGTCATCCACCAGAACTCCTCCAAGAGAAACTCTCTGCTTCTGCCCACCTGACAGGGTCTGTGGAGATTGGTCTTTAAACCCGGATAACTCAACAATTTCCGATATTTCATCTACTCTTTTTTTCATTTCCCGTTGCTCTACACAATCATTTTCCAAAGAGAAAGCAATATCTTCGGCAACAGTTAGTCCCACAAACTGGCCATCAGTATCCTGAAGTACCGTGCCAACAAGCTTGGAAAGGCCAAAAATTCCTAAGTTCACAGGGTTTTGATTTATTATTTTAAGTGAGCCCTCCATATCTCCTGAATAAGAAAAAGGCACCAGCCCGTTAATACAATTTGCCAGTGTCGATTTGCCCGAGCCTGAAGGCCCAACTATGAGGACTTTTTCACCCTCGTATATTACGAGATTTATATCCTTTAGAGAAGGTTCTTTTTGAACACGATATTTAAAGGAGAAATTTTCAAATTCTATGATAGCTTTTTTCATAATTTCCTCGGTGTGAAAAAGTGGCTGCTTTATCACAACCACTTTAATGTTTATTTATTACTTTGAATATCTACTGTATGTATAAGTTTATGCTTCCTTTTGAAGGCTTGAGTTTCCTGTACGGATCTTTGAGTAGGCGAAGGCAAGAATTGTACCAACAATAAGAGTTACCGCACCATTAACTGCAAATGCCGTCACCCCCTGTGCAAACACCTTGTCTGAAGGTTCAGCATATATCAATATGTCAAGGATCGGTGCTACAAATATCCAGGCAATTGCATTAGCAAGAAATTGGTTTATGTTGAAGATAAGAGCCTGCTTGCTTCCAAATCCACCCTCGGCAATTCTTAACTTCTTGAAGGTTAATCCTACCAAAAGACCATATACGGCATCTGCTATTACCCAGCTCCACCATACTCCGCCGTAAAAAATGGCATCACCCAGAGCATGTCCGATAAAAGCGGACAAAAGACCGGCAACAGGTCCGAAAATTGCACCTATTATAGCAATAAGTGCTGCATTAAACTGTATTTTTGTGTTTGGAATAAATCCTACCGGAATACTAAGCTGTGTAAGAACTACAAATAAAGCGGCACCGATACCTATTGCAACGATTGTTTTAATTGATAAACCTCTTTTTCCAGAACTCAAATTACTCATTTAAACACCCCTTTTCTCCTAAATAAATAATAAATGCCTGAAACAGACAATGTATTTAAGCCAGGCCATTCCTATCAAACATATACTTTTTATATGTTATCAGAAGTATATCATATAATATTATCTATATCAACATTATTTTACCAATTTATATGACAATTAGAAATCCCTGCCGGGCTAAAAAAATGTTATAAAATTTTGTTTATCTTTTAATACTTGTTATCTCCGCCGAAAAGGCCCCCCAATATACTTCCGCCGATTCCTCCGATACCTGACTGTTGTTCCCTGTGGTGTGCACCCGCTGAGGTAAGTCTGTCAGCAAGCCTTGAAAG
>JAEYHZ010000012.1 GCA_023409265.1 Bacillota bacterium
GGAAGCATACCTGAGTAGAAATCTAAAAAAAGGCTGAACCGGAATAACTTTAGATTTATTAGAGCTGTTTTATTAGAAAAGTATTAGATTAAAACTAAATAAAATAATATGGATACAAGTATTTTAAAATATCAGTACGCGAGTACAACTTTTGACAAGGTGGAAGCATAGCTGAGTAGAAATTAAAAAAAGGCTGAACCGGAATAACTTTAGATTTATAAATAATTTTAAATAAAAAGTATTTTAAGATATAAAATGAACTAATTCATATGTACTGCTATACATACGTGGTATACGCGAGCACAACATATGTTACTGGGTAGGCATGGTTAAGCAGGAAACGTTAAAAAAAGGTCAGCCGGAATAACTTTAGATTTATAAATAATTTTAAAAATAAAAAGTATTTTAAGATATAAATTGAACTAATTCATATGTAATTCATTTTCAATAGTACGCGAGTGCAACTTTCAACAATGTGGATGCATGGTTAGAAATACAAAAAGAAAGAGTTAAACTATTTCTTTTTGTATTTCGGTTGCGACACATTGTTGAAAGTTTGCATGGGAGTACTATAAAAGGACTGTATTATGAATTAGTCATCACATTCTTAACTAATACTTTTACAAAAGAAATCAAATTATAAATATAAAAACATGGAGGTACTTATGGAAGTCAAAGTTATGAAAAACATTATGCACGCTAATGAAAAGCTTGCAGGTGAGAATAGAAGCTATTTTGAGCAAAGAGGTATAAAAGCTGTCAATATAATGGCCTCGCCGGGATCCGGAAAGACCAGTACCATACTCAAATTAATAGAAGCTTTTGGCGACAAGGTGAATGTAGCAGTTGTTGAAGGAGATATAGCCTCCAGCATAGATGCAGAAAAGATAGACAAGCTTGGCAAGCCTGTTATTCAGATTAATACCGGCGGAGGCTGCCATCTTGATGCAAATATGATTAAAACAGCCATAGACAGCTTGAATTTAGAGGATAATACCATATTATTCATAGAGAATGTTGGTAATCTGGTTTGCCCATCCTCCTTCGACCTGGGAGAAGGAATAAAGATGGTAATTGCAAGTGTTCCTGAGGGACATGACAAGCCATACAAGTATACCTCTATGTTTGAACTGGCCGATGTAATAATTCTGAACAAAACTGACCTTATGCCATATATAGACTTTGATCGTGACAGTTTTTATAAAGGTGTACGAGCTTTGAATGAGAAAGTTGAAATATTTGAGATTTCCTGTAAAACGGGTGAAGGTGTAGACAAGCTAGCGCAGTGGATGTTGGGAACAGCCAAGTAGCTTTTTTTTAGCGTGGGGAGTTCAAGGAAAGAGGATTTTCTCCAGGTTTGCAGGGTAGCTTATAAACCTGGAATTTGTCAAAGGGGAGGGATCCCCCTCCCTGGTGAACTGAAAATCCTCAGCACTGTCTGAGTAACAGGCAATAGCAATGTAGTCATTCTACCTTACCGGGCAAGTATCTCGTAGCCGGTTCTGGTTACAGCAAGAGTATATTCCCACTGGGCAGATAATGAACCGTCACGGGTGGTAATTGTCCATTTGTCACGTCCGATTTTAACGCTATAGCCGCCCTGATTTATCATCGGCTCAATTGTAAATACCATGCCGGGGAGCATAAGTACCCCCTTCCCGGACTTTTCAAAATGGTCAATGTGGGGTTCTTCATGAAATTTTAGTCCAACTCCGTGACCACCCAGATCACGCACAACGGTATAGCCATTCTGATTTGCAAAAGGTTCAATAGCCCTGCCTATATCATTTGTTGAACCGAAGGGCTTTACCTGTTTAGTTCCAAGCTCAAGGCACTCTCTGGTGACTTTAACCAATCTCCTGGCACCGGCAGATACTTCACCAATCATATACATACGGCTTGCATCCGAGAAATAACCGTTCAGTATGGTGGATACATCTATATTTACAATATCTCCGGACTTTAAAACAGTTTTGTCATTTGGGATACCATGACAAACCACATCGTTTATTGATGTACATACACTTTTGGGGAACCCGTTATAATTAAGGGTAGCCGGAATAGCATTGTTGTCTAAGGTATAATCATAAACCAGTTTATCAATCTGCGCAGTTGTCATACCCGGATGAATTTCTTTCTCAAGAAGATCCAGAATCTGAGTTGTTATTATTCCGCTTTTGCGTATTCCCTCAAGTTGTTCCGGCGTTTTAACCAGCGAGGGATGAGGAATTATATATCCCTGCAGCTTATATTTCTCCAAGTTTGGTAATATTTCATTATTTAACACGATAATCTCCAATCTACGTGCCTTGCACATAAATAAACAGTAATATACTCAGGAATGATCAAATAATAACTTCCCCATTCTAAGACGCTGTTAAAAGTGATAAAAACATCTCGCCTTAAAACGAAGTTATTCAATAATACCTTATTTGATTTCTATCAAAGCGACGGTAATATCATCAATGATATCGCTTGAGTCCTTTCGTCCTGAAAAAGAGATTGCCTTATCGATAAGTCTGGACAGCGTATGTGACGGCTGCATATCGGTTTCAAGCAGGTGCTCAACCAGGCGCTCTTCACCAAATTGCGCATTTTCACTGTTTCTGATTTCTATTATACCGTCTGTATAAAAAAACATTCTATCTTTCGGCTTAATATCCAAAGTCATCTCTACATAGTCAGGATCCTCCACCCAGTTGCTGATTGGAATACCCGGGGCTCTCAGTATCTGAAGTTTATCCTTTGAAAATATGACAGGGCAGACATTCAGACCTGCATTGGCATATGTAAAGGTATAGTCTGATATATTAATTATTCCATAAAAAATTGCAATATACAGTTCATCTGAAAATCCATTTTTATTAAAATAGTTATACAACTGCCCCAGAGCCTTTGCGGGAGATAAAAGTGATTTATCCAGAGCCGTTCTCAAAAACATTGTCAGCATGGAGGCTGCAACCCCATGACCTGAAACATCAGCAATATATACGCCTATATGCTCTTCATCTATCTGGTAGATATCAAGGAAATCTCCGCCAAGTGTTTCGCAGGGTCTGTATATAAAACTGAAGTCGATCTTATCAGTTTTCAGCTGATTTTTAGGGAGAAGGCTGCATTGAAGTCTTCTGGCCATTGACAGATCATCTCTGAGTCTTTCATTCTGCTTCTCAAGCTCTCTGCTCAGGTTTTTTAAATCTGTTATATCATGCAGTACCTCGATAACAGCATCGATAGAGCCGGTATCGCGATTTCTGAGAGGTGAACTTGTGACGGCAAAAATTCGCCCATTTATGATTTCTTCCTTACTTGCTGACAAATCATCAAAATTATGTCTGGATATACAATTTGGGCACGGGGTACTTCTACCTATACTTTCATAGCATTTCTGGCCAATCATGACTTTATCGCCCAGGGCTTCACGCATTGATCTGTTAATAAACATGACTCTATTATCCGTATTGATAACGCGGACCCAATCCTGCATTCCGTCGATTATTTCCTCAATAAAGTTACAAGCAGAATCACCAAAATTTTTTCTCAATCTATATGGCAAAAAGATCAACCTTTCTTAATGTCTTTGGGAAAATAACGAGGCAATAAATGTCGCTTACCTCTATAGGTGCATGGCTATCAAGGGTAGACTTTGTACCGCTTTGATTTTCAGACGGAGAGTAAATATCCATGGTCACCTAATGGTGACTTTTGCCTCGTCTAAACACAGCCGGGGTAAGGAAAAAATTCCTGCAACCGGAAAATTTTCTCTGAATTGGTCCATTATAACATAAATTAATATTTTACCTACATATATTTTAACATAGTTTATTCTAAAAAAGCTGAATTGATTATAAAAATATTAATTAAAACATTTAGTGTCTGTTTTTAGTCTGCTTGTGCCAGGCAATTTAGGTGGATTTAGTGTCAGGCAGGGCAAATTTTCGAAGTAATAATATGTTTATAAAAGCCAAACTATTAATAGTTTAACTTTGGAAAATTAACAAAGCATGGCGCAAAATCAGCCAAGTTGACCAGTGCAATTAGATTATAAACAGGCTCTTATGTCAATACTAAGGGATGATTAATAATAAAACCCGGTTCATGAGCGAGAACGTTTTGGTCATAGCAAGGCAC
The DNA here is from genome assembly GCA_023409265.1 of Bacillota bacterium. Taxonomy (GTDB): domain Bacteria; phylum Bacillota; class Clostridia; order Acetivibrionales; family DSM-1351; genus Ruminiclostridium. The sequence goes on from JAEYHZ010000012.1 coordinate 4,132, forward strand.
TTGGTTATACAGGCGGAGTCCGCAATAATTGCTATATTGCAAGTAGAGATAACTCAGGAGTGCCGAAAAATAAGCGCGCAGGAAATGGGAAGCTATTTAATCATCCATATGAAATAACTAAATGAAATAACTAAAAAAGTACCGGAAATGGAGATTAGCATGAGTTTTGGATCAAAAGCAAACCTAAAGTATATTGATTCAGCAGGACCAAATGCCTTCGCGTTGTTTTCAGAAGCTATGTATCAGATAATGAAGGCCTGCAGAAAAGACACAAGCAGTGAAATTGTTTTTGTTTGTGTAGGCACGGACAGGTCGACAGGGGACAGCCTTGGGCCCATTATCGGACACAAATTGAAGGACATGAGACATACAAACATATATGTTTATGGCAATCTGGACACTCCGGTACATGCTAAAAATTTGGACGAGGTAACCAGACAGATACATGATAAATACAAAAAGCCGTTTATTATTGCAATAGACGCCTGTCTGGGTAAAGTAGACCATGTCGGACATATTACGGTAGGACAAGGTTCAATAAAGCCGGGTTCCGCCGTAAACAAGGATCTGAAGCCAATAGGTGATATGCATATAACAGGAATAGTCAACTTCAGCGGTTTTATGGATTTTCTCATACTTCAGAATACAAGACTGGGCACAGTTATGAAAATGGCTGATATTATAGCCAGCGGAATCAAGTATGTACTCTGGCGCATTTCCAGGGATGAACTACTGGAGAAAACTACAATGCCTCCGGTTAAGGATGTTCCCAACCTGTTGGTAAACGAAATAAATTTATAACGAGGCGATAGATGTACCCACCTCTTTAGGTGGCTGGTACCGCTCTGGTTTTCAGGCGGCGAGCATATCTCCCGCCTCTTATATAAATGTGGAAGCATGGTTAAAAAAAATAAAGAAAAAGTAGTGAGTACTATTTTCTTTATTTTTTTGGTTGCGACACATTTACGTAAGTTTGTGCGGGAGTACTGGCATGAAATAACATAAATGTATTGTTTATAGAAGAGTTTCAGACAGCCCGCGTTTATTACATATTGAGTTTTACCTCCTCCGACTAATAATTATTCAACGTATAAAGCATAATAATATTTGTTTTATGAATTTATTTTGAAATTTCAGACTTTTCCTTTTAACCATCTTATAATATAGTATAAAACAGTTGCACTATAGAAGCGCTGCATTTACTTGTAACAGGTTATATTTAAAGGAGGGTTTTATGAATAATAGACGTAATGGTACTATGATTGTCGGTTTAGTACTCATACTGATCGGTATAGTTTATTTACTAAATAACTTTGGCATTTTTGAGATTTACTTTGATATCTTTGACATTGGATTCCTGTTCTCAACCTTCTGGCCAATGTTTTTGATAATACCGGGCTTGATTTTCCACTATTCATATTTTACAGCGAAAACACAGGATCCAGGCCTGCTGGTACCTGGAGGTATTCTGCTGGTGATGGGTCTTACCTGTCAGATATCAATGATCTTTGATGCATGGGCTTACATGTGGCCTGGCTTCATACTTTCAGTGGCTGTTGGGCTATTTGAACTGTATGTATTCGGTAACAAGGAGAAAGGACTTCTGATACCGGTTTTTATTCTGGGAGGCTTATCATTGATATTCTTTGCTTTTTCTCTCGGAAGAATCACCATTCTCAGATTGTATCTGATTCCTGCAATATTGATCCTTGGCGGTTTACTGATAGTTTATAGAAATCGCAGAAATTAAAAAGTGCCCCTTTACCATCTGGTGCATATAATATATTAGTCATTAACTCGGAGCTCTATATGGGGGAGAGTAGTCGAAGGTGTAGTTGTATGAATAGATATGATGATATCAAAGCCAGAGTGGATAAGCTGGAAAGCTATGTTTATGAGGTGCTTCCTCAGCTGATACAGAAAAACGACAGTAGGGATAAAACAGAAAGTGTAAGTAATAATCTTCTTAAATATAAGCCTTCCAAGCACAGGAAAGCTTATAAAATAGAAAGAAAGTTAAAAAAAAGATGTTATACAAGATGAAAAGTGGGAATATATATTATTAACTATAGAAAAGTTTGTAAAAACAATATATTATTATAGTTAATTAATCAAGGCATGATTTTTTTACAAGGAGTGGATAAACAAATGGATAAATACGTATGTACAGTTTGTGGTTATGTTTATGACCCTGAAGTAGGGGATCCTGACAGCGGAATAGCACCAGGCACAGCTTTTGAAGATATTCCGGATGATTGGGCATGTCCATTGTGCGGAGTAGATAAAAGTATGTTTGAAAAACAATAAAACTTGGATTTAGAAACTACTGAAGACGGTTTTCCACAGCGCATGCGCATAGGAGAGCCGTTTTTTATCGTGTAGGAATTTATATTTGTGAAATATTAATAATAATATAAATATTGAAGGGGTGATTTCTGAATGTATAAAGGTAAACCTGTCATTGGAATTACAACTGCTTTTGACTTTGAAAAAAGCACAAGTAACTTGAGAGATGATTATTATGACGCCATTATCCAATGCGGTGCAGTTCCTGTTCTGATTCCCGTAACAGAGGTCAAAAGTGTCTGGGTTGAATACCTTGACATTTGCGATGGAATAATCTTATCAGGAGGGCCTGATATTGATGCAGCATATTTTGGACAAAATAATATGCCTTATGCAAAAGAGATATCCCCCGTCCGTGACAGTATGGAAATCTTTCTGGCCAGACAGGCGCTGTCCATGGATAAACCTTTGCTTGGCATATGCAGGGGAATTCAGGTAATTAATATCGCAGCAGGCGGGAGTATTTTTCAGGATATTTATGCCGAAAATAACCCCGACAAGAAGCTTTTGCAGCATAGTCAGCTGGGACCCAGATGGTTTCAGATTCATAGTATTGACATAGTTAATAATACCTGTCTCTATGGTGTATTCGGAAAGGAGAAAATTAAGGTAAATTCCTTCCATCACCAGGCGGTAAGCGATGTTGCTCCCGGCTTTATTGTTAATGCCTATTCTGAGGACGGTATAATTGAAGCAATAAGCAATGAAACCAAGAAATTTATTTTAGGGGTTCAATGGCATCCTGAAAATCTATGGAGAAAAGACAAACTGCATTTAAAGCTGTTTGAAAGGCTTATATCTGTATGCTAAAATTATTACCAGAGAAAAGTATTAATTCAACTGTGGCCAAGTACTATGAAGATATTCAAAAAAATGGAGGATACATGCTGACAAAGGTAGATACCTATTTAAAGGATTTCCTTGGAGTCTTTTATGACCCGGTTTTAAAAGTGGGGAAAATAATACTGATATTTATTATTGCAATTTTGATTGCCAGAATAGGTAAATTCATAATACACAAGTTTTTTGAAAAGCAAAAGGATTTCAAGTTCAAAATGAGTGATAAAAAACTGGATACCATGTCTACTTTAATATCCAGTGTTTTTAAGTATGTAGTTTATATTGGCGCCATACTGATGATATTATCAGATATTTTGGAGCTTAAATCCGTTCTGGCAGCAGCAGGGGTCGGAGGCGTAGCAATCGGTTTAGGAGCTCAGAGCCTCATAAAGGATACAATTTCAGGTTTCTTTATACTTCTGGAGGATCAATTTGCCGTGGGTGACCTTATTACAATTGATACAATGACAGGAACAGTTGAACATATGGAATTAAGGGTAACAAGACTTAAGAACTATACCGGAGATGTCTATATTATTCCCAATGGAGAAATTAAAAAGGTAACCAACCACACCAGGGATAATAAGCTGGTGATAGTAGATATTCCTGTGGCTTATTCAACAAATATGGAGAGAGTTATTGAAATCGCCCAGAGGGTATGTAATGAAGTAAAAGAAGAGTTTACAGTTTTTACTGAAGATCCCTCCATATTAGGTATAACCGAATTGGGTAAACAAAGCATGAATTTCAGAGTTACCGCCCGTACCTATCCGAATGAACAATGGGCTGTTGAAAGAAGAATAAGGATGAAAATCAAGGAGGCTTTCGAAATAGAAGGTATCGAATTCTATGACAGAGCCGTGCTAAAGCCGGAATAACTTTACCGGTATTTCAGGGCTTATGGCCGCGCGCATGAAAACGCTCAAGGCCAATTAACCTCCTTTATTCGCCTTATAGCGGATCAGGAGTTAATAATTTCATCAATTTTTGTGGCCGCTATGCGGCTCATGGAGGTCAAAATGGCGGACAAATTTGCAGTTGGAGATATTGTAGAGATGAAGAAACAGCACCCTTGCGGCAGCAAGCAGTGGGAAATAGTTAGGACGGGAGCTGACTTCAGAATAAAATGTATGGGCTGCTCACATCAGGTAATGCTTGCAAGGACAAAGTTTGAAAAGGGTGTTAAAAAGATAATTAAGGCATGATTAAATCAAATCCTTTACAGTAACCGAAGAATCCGGGTATATAAATTTGTTGCAGGAACAGGGAACATGGATTTTCTGACAATAATGTTATGTATAGGAAATACAAATATGGTAACACTTAGTAATAGGAGAGCTGACTACATATTATGAAATTTTCATTTATATTGGTTTGCTGGAAATGATATTACTAGGAGGCTAAAATGGCAGAGCTGCAGAATACCACACCATCTGAAAAGTTTGAAGCGGTAATAAAGGAATACCTGCACCAGGGTAAGGAAAAACTGGAGAAGGATTTGGCAGGTACCAGAGAAGCAATAAAATTAATTGCGAAGGATAAGACAAAGAATTTTATGCGCACTATGGATATGGGGCTGAGCGAGGAAGAAAGAAACTGTCTTAGTTCTCTTATAATTACCAGCATGTATCAGTCCTTCTGTTATGGTTATGGCATTGGTAAAATTGAAGGAGATACAAAACAGAAGATTTGCTTGTAATCCCCGGTTTAAGCGATATAATTTGAAAAACCTTTAAAAGGCCTTTTAAACGAAATTAAATAATCCTAATATTAAATGAACTGAACCACTGGCGGAAGCTTCCAGGGGACAGTTCATTTTCATTTTGGAGATATATTTAAGAACAGGCCCGGGTATTCAGCTGGATAACTTATGGTATAATGGAAATGTGTTTGGGTATTTAGTAGTCTGCATGGGAGGTCTGTATGAGTTGTAACAATTGTGCCTGTGAAAGTTGTCATAACAAAATGTGTTCCAAGAGGGTACCTATTTTTTCAGGTTTTAATAATGAGGAAATTACCCGGGTTTCAAGCCTGATTGTCCGAAGGAATTATAAAAAGGGTGAAATGATAATCATGGAGGGTTCGAGGCTTGAGAGCCTTATAATTATTAATTCGGGAAGGGTAAAAGCATATAGAAATACCAGTGAGGGTAAGGAACAAATATTATATATTTTCTCGGAGGGAGATTTCTTCGGAGAAAAAAATCTCCTTTTAAACCGTGAAGCAACTTATAATGCAGAGGCTCTGGAGGATACAGGCATATGTACTATAAATAAAAAATCATTCCAGGAATTGATGCGGGAGTACCCCGAGCTGAGCTTCAAAGTAATGGAGGAGCTATGCAGCCGGCTGATCAGGTTGGAAAATACCATAGAGAGTATGGGTACGAAGAATGTAGAATCAAGATTAAACTATGTTCTGCTGGAATTTGCCGATAAGTATGGCAGAAGTGACCCTAAGGGTATAATTGTAGAACTGCCCATGAGCCGGGAAGGGATTGCAAACTATATAGGCTTGACCCGTGAAACCGTAAGCCGTAAAATGAGCCTTTTGCAGGATGAGGGCATAATAGAGATGATAGGTAATAAGAAGGTCATAATAAAGGATACGGAGAAATTGAAGGAAATAAGGTAACTTTTAAACAAAGTATTTCATTGACTTATAGCTAATTTTGGCTTACAATATGAATGAATAGTAAAAATATTCATTCATATTTGGAGGTTTAGAATAATGCAAGATAAAAAAGCCGACATTTTCAAATCCGGAAGGGAGGTGTTCTATTCAAAAGGCTTTAAAAACACAAATGTATCAGATATAACAAAAGCAGCCGGTATGGCGGTGGGGACTTTTTACAATTATTACTCATCGAAAGAGCAGCTGTTTATAGAGATTTTTATAAAAGAAAACGAAAATCTTAAAAAGAATATTATGAACGCTGTAGATATTAAGGGGCATCCCGCAAAAGTTATAAAAGAAATAATAGCGCTGAATCTGAGTGGAACCAATTCAAATCCCATTCTTAGGGAATGGTATAACACAGAGCTTATAAGCAAACTGGAAAAGGAATTTTATAAGCAGGGTGGAATGGAAACCATTTATGAATTAACGAACAGCGGTACTGTTGAATTAATCAAAAACTGGAAAGCTGAGGGGAAACTTCGATCTGATCTGGAGGATGAGTTTATACTCGCTATTTTTAAGGCCATTCCTTATATCGACCTGCACAAGGAGGATATTGGAATAGAACATTTTCCAAAGATTATGGATTTCATTACAGAATTCATAATGGAAGGGTTAACTGACCATTCAAATAAGAAATAGATACAAGTGTATTTATTTTTAGCCTTTTGTGAATGAATCAGAAAAGTATTCATTCACAAAACTGAAATAAAAAAGCTGGGACTGACCTGCGGGTATCACCATCTGGACATTAAGGCCAATGACCTCATGCTCAGATAGTTATATATAATAAGATATTTTTCATAATCAGATAAATTTATAGCAGTAAGATAGTCGGTAGAGGTATATATGGAGACACTGCAAAAAGAGTACACTGGAATGAATACTGTAATGACTCATAGAGCTTTTGGAAAGCATGCCGGAATAGCACTTGGAGCGGTAAGTAATGAAGCTCGAAGGTTGGAAGGTCTGCTAAGCCGGTTTATACCACGAAGCGATGTTAGCAGGATTAATGAGTCGGCTGGATTAAAACATGAAATGCTGAGCCATGACACCTATGAAGTACTGTCACGGGCTATTGAGTTCTCAAAATATTGTTGTGGCTCATTTGATGTCACCATTGGACCCCTGGTGGCTTTATGGAAGGAAGGCAAGGACGAAACCAGGCCTCCGGAGGACTTATGCATAGGGCAAGCCCTTTCCCTGGTAGATTATAAAGATCTGATCCTGGATCCGGGCAAAAGGACCGCCAAACTTAAAAAAGCAGGTCAATCCATTGATCTTGGAGGAATAGGGAAAGGTTATGCCGCTGATAAATTTTTAGAGGTATTCAGACAATATGAGGTTACATCGGCTTTTACAAATATTGGAGGAAATGTAGCTACTTTAGGCTCCAAGCCTGACGGTTCGCCCTGGTGTGTGGGTATTCAGCATCCAAGACAGGAGGACAGCCTGATTGGGATTGTTTGTGTAGTTGGCAAGGCAGTTGTTACTTCCGGAGATTACCAGAGATATTTTATTGGAAGTAACGGTAAAAGGTATCATCATATACTGGATCCTTTAACCGGCTATCCAGCTGAATCAGGGCTGGTAAGCGTAACAATAATCGGTGATAACTCCATGATGGCGGATGCATTGTCAACCATATTATTTTTAGAAGGTATGGAAAAAGGAATTGAGCTGCTGAGAAGCTTTTCCGGAATTGAGGCAATTTTTATAGATAAGGACTTGCAGGTTCATATTACAGACGGATTAACGGAAAGTTTTATAGCAAGTGAAGGTATTAGCGTGGATGTCTTACAATGAAAGAGAGGGGAAGACTATTATGAAAAGGAAGGGGAAGGTTGGTATGGTAATAGCTGTTATAGTGGGTGTAATTGTGCTGGGTCTGGGAGGGGCCTTACTTGCTACTTCAGGAGAACGCAGGGAGGGCAAAAATCTTCCAATTGCAGCAATCGACTTTAAGGAATTAAGGGATGGAACCTATGTTGGAGAATATGAGGGTGGAAGTTACAAGATGAGGGCTAATAAAGTTCAGGTCACAGTTTCCTCAGGAAAGGTCACAGATATAAAAGTCCTGACGCATAAGGAAAATCGTCCTCAGGAATTCACCGGAGAGTTGTATGGTAGAGTTATAAAGGACCAATCACTGCAAGTGGACACAATAAGCGGTGCAACTATAACCTCAAAAGCATATTTGAAATCAGTGGAAAATGCACTGGTTAAAGCCCAAGAGAAATAACAAAGTCTATAAGGGCCTGTTTAGGATTTATTATTTAGCTGCTCCTAATATACATAGCGAAAAGTTACTGCTTCCCTGGAGAAATACAAGGGAGGCAGTTTTTTATTTATGTACGGATATTATACCCTCTATTGACAAGGTACAACACGTTTTTGAGCGACGGATTTGCTCTGTAGCTGTGTTAAAGCCGTTTGCAAGGCACAAAGCATTGCTACACGGCTTTGCCTTGCCACAAAACAAATCCATCAGCTCAAAAATCTTCGACCTCACGCTTTGATATTTTGCTGATTTTCAAGGCGTAAGGACGCAG
>JAEYHZ010000037.1 GCA_023409265.1 Bacillota bacterium
CTGGTAAAAGCTTCATGTGATGAAAAACCATAATCAAAAGCAATATCCAAAATGCTTTTTTCACTATCCCGAACCTCTTTTAGTGCAAAGGCTAATTTTCTATGCCGCAGATAATCCCTAAATTGCATACCCGATATTTCCTTAAATTTTCTCGTAGTATGAAATTCGGAATAACCTAACCTGCGAGAAAGAAATCTCAGCGTTATTGCTTCACCGTTATGATTTTTAATACACTCGTCAATTTCATCAACAATTATTTGGATTTGCTTGTGCCACTCGTACATTCGTCTGTTCACCTCGTTTCAACCACTCTATAGTCATTATAGAGTAATGGAAATTGCATTGCTTGATTTTACTTGCGGAAACTACTCTGCCTTGGATAATATCAACGTTATCATTCAATGACAATTCAAACTAATTGAATAAAGTATCGATACTTTATTCAATTCTACTATACTATTCACCTTTTCCCAAGGGCAAAGTCAATTGCAAAATATCATGGAAATATTATGGAAATGATCGGGCTAGTTTTGTCATGGGATCAAGAAATCAGGCTTTTCTGAATTAACAGAATAAAAAAAAGGAAAATATTGCTATTTAAATAGAACAGCTTATTCAGTTGTAACAGGTTGAAATAAACCAACATAAGATAGATTATGTAAATTTAATTTGAAAATTTTATTGAAAGGAATGATAATATGGTTCCTCCTTTTTTAAGCTATATTACGTTCAATCGTATGGGTTTAACGGCAAGAAGCTTGAAATCAATACTTGATACGCCTGAAGACTTTGAAATGCATATCATCGACAGTAATTCCAAGGATGATACATGGGAATATATCCAATCTTTAAATGACAGCCGTATTAAGTCAAAAACTCGTCTTGAGGTGAATTCAGGACCAGTATTCGCGTTGAACTTGAATCTTTCGAAGAGGAGAGAAGATCAATACTTCTTTTCTGTTGACAGCGATGTGGCCATAAAGACAAAGGATTGGATTACCCGTTTCATGGATGTATTTAATGCATTTCCTGATGTAGGGCTGTTAGGGGTTCAGAGGACTGCACCTTACTTTCCGATATATCCTCAGGTTATTCCCAGGTCACAAAACGGGGTTACTTATCTCGAACTTAAGAATGGGTATGTAGATGTGCTATTGGATTTTGTTCATGGATGCTGCATGGGTATGAGGCCTGAATTAATAAAGGAAATAGGCTATTGGAGCGAGGAAACCTGTTATGGCGATGCAGAGCTTTCACCCAGAGTTGTAAATTATACTAATTTCAAGGCCGGGTTTATGAGTGATCAGAATATGATTCCACAGATAGTTATAGATATGGCGCAGAGCATCACCTGTGCAGAATGCATAACACAAGGGCAATGTAAACTGGACAAAGTTAATACTACCTGTTTTAATATTCATTCAACTTCATATAAAAATGCCCCCTTCGTAAATAAATTCAAATGGAAGTACCTGGAGTTCTTTAAAGAGCTTGAGGAAGGGAAGAGGACGGCATACTGTGCATCCATTCATGACCCTGCCTCAATGGCTACTCATGTATATAACAGAGAATGGGCTTTGGAAAATATGAATTATTATATACAATATAGTAACTGAAACGAGATACCTGCAGTTTGATTTTTACTTAATCGGTATGTTTGTTATCATGATTTTGGAATGGTGATAATCATCAAAACCACCTATTGGTTGATATGCTGAATCAGATGCATTAAAAGCGCAAGCAAACGACCTGTTTAAACGGGTTGGCTGTTTGTGCTTATTTTTATGCTTTTTTGTAACGAAAACTTAACTGTCTTAATGCAAAGTTATTGTTTATAATGGTTACAAAAAATGTATGTTGAGGTTTTATATGACAAAGAGGCTGACTACGGATTGCAGCTATTTTTCAATACCTGTTCAGATAAAATAATGTAAAAGGATCACTATTGGGAATATAGTATTACTGTAAACCAAGCTATTTAATTTTAGTAAGAAATTTATATAGGAGGGTATTCAAGTGATAAAACATAATATTGACCTGGCTTGTTTTTTAGCAAAAGGACAAGTTGAATGCGAGTACAAGGATGACATGCTTTATTTGTCAACTAAACGTTCATTACCTACTCAACGCTTTGATGCGGAGCATTTATCCATAAACTCGTATATTTATCTGCCTGATAAATACAAATTACCTTTGCGGATTGATATTAAGGCAAAAGTTGATGCACCAGGTTTATACCTGCTTTTGGGAAGAGGACATATAAATTTTGGTACATTATGTTCCGACAACAGGCGTATGGATGATATTGCAGTTCCAGCCAGAAAGACAATGCAATTTCATAATTATATGACTATGAATGAGTTCACCGATATTTCTGTACTGTATGATCTAAAAGAAATGCAAATAATGATAAACGGTGAGGAAAGATATTACTCCAAAAAAGAAAGGTATATGAAAGCTCCGGAATTCAGGGAAATGAATGAGGAGGGTCTTGAACTGAAAATAGCCTGCGACAAACTGGTGAATTTACATATTAAATCAGTTTCCATAACTGAGTACGACAATACATGCGGGATTGTTCATCAGGAGTTGGAGCTGCCTTCTCCCATTACGGGAAATAATGCAACATGGCCCGGTGAAAAGCCAACCTTTGAAAAGTGTATCTCTCTTCTGCCTGAGGAGATTCAAAGTGAAATAGTTAAATTGGATGAATACTTAAGAGCAATAAGACCACTGAAATTCAAAAGGCTGATCGAAAGGCACGGCAACAAAATAACATATGTAGCTTCCGATTACGGGGTTTCCTATGCACTTTATTTAAGCAATGATATTTTTGATCACTCTCTTCAATGGTATATTATAACAAACGGTAAGCCGGAGACCTGGCACAGGAAAGCCGATATGATGGAAGATACGCTTAACAGCCTGGTATATAAAAATCCTGATTTTGCAAAGCGTATTTTTGACAATCTGGATGATTGTGTAGGCTGTTACACTAATTGTATGGTAAAAACCAGATACAAGCTAAATGATAAGCAAAGAATTGCTTGTCATGGCAAGTTGAAATTCAGAATGAGTACTTCGGGTTTTGAGGATGTTCGCGCTTTTATAAATGAAATAAACCAGCTTTTACTAAAAGCTGTATAGCAAACCGCTAATTTATTAAATAACCAATTTTCAAAAAGGCCATGGAAATACTGCTAATAAGTATTTCTTTGGCCTCTTATTTATTTTACTTCCTTATAATAGATTAAAATAATAGATTAAAAATTTAGAATAGAATATTAAAAAATTGGAATTATTATCCTTTAACTTTGTGCTAAAATTAATACATAAGGAAATATAAAATCCTATGGTTTCCAGATCCTACAGCACATTTACTATTCTTTTACTACTCTTTTACGACTCTTTGATGTAACAACAACTTTTGATTAATCCAGTAAGGTCATCTAAATTTCTCAGCAAATCTATTTGTTTTTAGATCGAAATCATAAAATATCTTTTTATAAATACCCGGGTATCACTTTAACCAAGGAGGTGGTGAAAGTTATTTTTTCATTGGCAGGACGTTTTTCAGTGCTTTTTTCAAAACAAAAATTAAAGGAGAGGAAAATATGGAAAGAGTAAAAAATTTTGATTTGAAAGCTTTGAATCATCCATTTGTTATGTTTGCAATAATGCTTTTTACTTTTGTTGTAATTATGGCAGCAGCAACTGTACCTGCATCTGCATACACACTTTCAAACAGTTATTTCAATGTACAGACAGGTTCCTATGGAGAAATATCTTCTTTACAGCTTGCCGGAGATAATTACCCGACAAATTATGTAATGAATGCTTCCAACTCACCGGATCAGAACACCTCGGGGCATCAGTGGCTGGGTGAACTTATGTTCCAGTACAGGCTTGGAACGGGTTCATGGACCAAAGCCTATACTAACCTTTCGGGGGATGTAAGGACACAGAGCCAGAGCGGCAATACCGTAACAGTCACATACCAGAATTCCGCAAACTCAGGCGGAATAAAGAATTTCAAGGTGGTTGAAACCTATTCTCTGGTAAATGACTACTTACAGTGGTCCATAAATGTTTCAAACACCAGCTCACAGACACTGGAAATAGGCGACTTCGGTCTTCCGCTTCCCTTTAATGAAAGATGGCCGGGCAATGAGGAAATATATGAAACCCGTACGGTATTCCATTCCTTTACCGGAAAAAACTCATCCTACATTTATGTAACAAGGCCCAGCGGAATAGGTTCCTTCCTGCTTATGGTTCCCGATGCATCAACAGGTTCCGGTTTTGAATATCAGGATCACTGGAGAACCCAGGAACATACTTCTTCTACTGAAAGAAACTGGTGCCAGGACCAGGGAAATTGGCCCAACGGTTTAAATGTATTCTATATCCATTCCAATGTAATAAAAAGCACCAACAGGGGATACCTTCCCAATACAAGCCTTACCCTTGCTCCGGGTGCAAGCAAGACCTATAACTTTAAGTTTTTCAAGGTGGCAAATGAAGCAGCCATGAAGGACAAGCTTTATTCTGAAGGTTTAATTGATGTTAATATAGTACCTGGGATGATATTTGCAACCAATATGACTGCAAAAGTTGACCTCCATACTTCAAAGACCATCAATTCCATCAGCCTGCCGGCAGGGGCTGCAATGACATATCTGAATACCGTTGCAACAGACCATAAAATATATTCGTTGACCTTGACGCAGCTTGGGCCGAACAATATTACCATAAACTATGGGAATGGTGAAACCACGACACTGCAGTTTTATGCTACCGAACCGGTTGGAACGGCACTGGAAAAACGCACATCCCATATGGTGAATTCCGAGCAATGGAACTCACCCGGTAGTTTCTACGACAAAGTATTTGACGACTGGATGATGAATACCAGGGCAAAAAGGAATTCCTTCAGCGGATATTGGGGCTGGGGGGATGACTGGGGTCTGACACACGGTGAATTTATTGCCGAGAAGAACGTTTTTATCCCTGTGGCTTCGGAGATCCAGGCTGTTGATAATTATCTGGAGACTGCCATCTGGAACTCGTTAATGAAGCGGCATCAGAGCGATTACTATATTCATGATTTCTTAATGTATTCACCCGGCGATACCAGCGGTGAATGCAAGGATACCTTATGCGGCAACAACACTCCGATGGGGAGAGGCTATGCATATCCGCACGTTTACAATACCTACTTCAGCATGTACAAGATTGCCAAGCTTTATCCCAATGCAATCACATACAAAAATCCCGCCAAAACCTATTTATACAGAGCCTACAGGATTATGAAAACCCTGTATGACGGTTCGGTGGCCTACAATTGGAATACCGGCCTGATGGGTGAACTGACGACGCCTGAGATAATCCAGGCTTTAAAGGATGAGGGCTATACTACAGAGGCAAATGACCTTACCTCAAAGATGGCAACAAAATATAACAACTTTAAGAACACCAAATACCCTTACGGATCGGAGTACACCTATGACAATACCGGTGAAGAGGCAGTATATACACTTGCAAAGATGAACAACAACGTCAACATGATGAGTAAGATCAACGCAAAAACCAGGGCATGCCGCGGCCTGCAGCCAATCTGGTACTACTACGCAAACCCGGTTACAATCTGCGGCGAGAACTGGTGGAATTTCCAGTATACAATGGCTTTGGCCGGTTACGGTATGGATGATTTCCTCAGATACAACGGAACAAATCGAGATGTGGATCAACGCTTGAGCTATGCAGCAAAAATTGCCTTAATAAGCTGCATCAACTCAGGTCAGATAGATTCAAATGCCGCAAATATCGGAGCTGCTGCATGGACCTACCAGGCAGAAAAAGGAAACCTCTACCAGGGAACAGCCGATGGCGGAACCCTGGTCAACGGGTGGAGGCAGATGACCGGAGAGGCTGATCTGGGTCTGTTCGGAACACTTAAGATTCTGAGCTCTGACGTTGCCGTAGATCCGATTTTCGGACTTTACGGTTACGGCTGTGATGTTACGCAGAGTGGAGCCAACTATATCATTACACCAAAGGATGGGCTTTACAAAAGGCTGAACCTGATTACACAGAAGCTGTATCTGGAACTTGACCGTGATAAGTATACTTCGGCAACTGTATCAACAAATAAGGACTACATACAGTTAAATCTTCAGAATCAGTATACATCGGCGGCACATACAACTAAACTCTCCATATTCGGTCTGAATGCCGGCAGCTATGACATTCTGGTTAATAATACAAAAGTAGGCTCCTTTACCGCTACCGCAGGGCAGAAGGCAATAGCAAGCTTCTCTGTGGGAACCGCAGCAACCTATGATATAAAAATACAGTCAGGAACTCCTACGCAACAGCCCGAGGTTATCGGCTACTATAAATTTGATTCCAATACTACTGATTCCTCCGGAAACGGAAAGAATGCAGCTGTAAACGGTACTACTTCCTATGTGGCAGGTAAGAGTGCAAACGCCATAAGCCTGGATGGTACCAGCGGATACGTCAGTATGCCTTCAGGAATACTTGACAATGTAACCAGCTTTACAATTGCTGCATGGGTAAATGTTAATTCATTGAGCGATTGGGCAAGAATCTTCGACTTTGGCACCGGAACCAATACAAACATGTTCCTTACGCCGAGGGCGGGAGGGGCAGGCTTGAGATTTGCCATCACCAACGGAGGAAGCGGTTCAGAGCAGCAGCTCAATGCCCCTGCACTGGCAACTGGTACCTGGAAGCATGTGGCGGTTACTCTATCGGGTACAACCGGTATCTTATATGTAGATGGTGTGGAAGTTAACAGGAATACAAGCATGACTCTGAATCCTTCAAGTCTTGGAACTCTGACCCAGAACTATATGGGAAAATCACAATACTCTGATCCATATCTTAATGGAGCCATCGATGAATTCAAGATATACAGCCGTGCTTTGAGCGCTTCCGAGATTTCAGCACTTGTAGGGGTCAGCACTGACATTGTACTCCAGGGTACACCGAGTACATCCTTCTGCTCATCCTGGGAAAGTGTAAATGCTCTCAATGACGGATATGATCCGGTTAATTCAGAAGACAGGTCCTACCTGGTATATGGAAACTGGGACAACCCGGGAACCACCCAGTGGGTAGAGTATGACTTCAGTCAGAATTACACTATTTCCAAGTGTGATGTATACTGGTTTAGCGACATTACTACAGGAGGAGCGATAGATTTACCGGCAGCCTACTCCATTCAGTACTGGGATGGAAGCACGTGGGTAAATGTTTCAGACCCTGTAGGTCTTGGAGTTGAAGCCGATAAATATAATACAACTACATTTACTGCCGTTACCACAAACAAAATGAGACTGAAGATTAGTGCAAAATCAACTGCCTCAACAGGCATTCTGGAGTGGAAGGTATGGGGGCATTGATTAGAACAGGATTCCAACCTTCCGTACAAGGTAAGACGTTATGTTTTTTCGTTTTATTTTGAAATACCGGCCATATATGATGAAACCCTGGTGTGTAATAACATCAGGGTTTTTTATTGAAAAAATTTAGCCTGTAAAAATAGTTCGAATTATGCCACTGTGGTTTAAAAAAGGAGCAGTCAAACCTGCTTCAGGAATCATGACTTTTTTCAGCAAAAATAAAGCAGCATGTATAGGTTAAAGTTTTGATATACAAGTATATAGCAAACTCAAGACTTGATAAATATAATATTGTATACTCTAAAATTTACTTATTATATACTCTCTACATTTTTAAATATAAATCTGAAGGGTATTCCCGAAATGCAATAGGGGGGAAACTTTGATGAACCAAGTCAGAGTTCTTATTTCAAAAATTCTAGTAGCAGCAATAATTGTGGCAAGTATTCCGTATTTTAGTTCAATAAGCCATGCAGCAAGCTCGGATTTCCTGAGAACGTTCACCAATAGCCAGGCTGGGATCGATACCGGAGAACGAAAGACCGGTGAAGCAAATGAACAATATTCAACTGTAGCTCAGGGGTTGTTGATATTTTATGAACAGCAATGGAATTATTATAATGACCTTGCGGTAAATTCAAGGAATGACAGGGAAAAATCGGCTGCTTTAGCGAACAGGGATAAGCAGCGTAAAGCAGCCGACCTGGTAAGATGGGAAGATAAAAATACCAACTGGTATAAAATACGCGGTGTAGACAGAGCTCTGATAGATAAAAACGGAAAGGTACTGCTGACAGAGACTATCAGACAAAAGGACGGCACATCAATAGTTAAAGATATCAAAATACAATTAAATGGACAGGAAAGAAATGCAAAGGGATATGGGCAAATCGTTGTCCCGGAATTATACGTTTATACTAAAGTGGCTGAAAAATTAAAAAGTCTTAAACCCTTATCAGGTGGAAATATAAAAGCATATGAAAGCTGTATAGGCAGTCTGACCGGTAATAAAACAGTTACCAATGTACCGGGCTTTACAATGAATGATTTTGTTTATGGTGTGAACAACTGCGTTTTAACCGGGACAACAAGGATTATTCAAACCTTGATTAACAGACGAAGCGTTATGAAAACTCTCATAGAGTATGATAAACAGGTTTATGATACTGTCGAAAGCATTGCCGGCAGGAGTTACGACTATAATAATACAGCTGGAGTTCCTTTTCCTACTGATAATGATAATCTTGTAAAGGATGCTTTAAATAAGTATGGATTTCTTTTATACGATGCTAAAAATAAATATCTTTACGATGCAAATTTTAACGCTATGAAAGAGAGTGTATACAATAACATGCCGTTCTTATTAAACTGTTCGGCACAATATGTTAATACTGAATGTGTCAATATACGTGTAACGGGTAATCCGACGTACGCAGATCATACGGTAACCGGTATCGGTTACCAGGAGTATTCAACGGTTGTGGGTTCTGTAAACCTGATAAAAGTATATGATGGCTGGTCCAGCAGTCCGAGGTACATCGATTATGACGAATTTATAAAAGCTGCAAAAGTGCTGGATTCTGAAATGAACGGCTACAGCATTACCATCGTAAAATAGTAGGTTTTAAGAATTAGAGAGGTTATATGAAAAAATGTCCTGTGTGTAGACTGATAAATCCTGATGAGGCAGAAGAATGCGATTGTGGCTATAATTTTGAAACACGCTCCCGGCAGAGAGGGGCGAAGGAATTTATTATGCGGAATATACCCGTAATTCCATTAATACTTACTTTTTTACTGCTTATAGTATCAATAAGCCTATTCTGCATTCATAACCATATTGGGGTTTTTATTTATTTTTCTTATAAATTCAGAGGCCTTGCCGGATTATTCCTATTATGGCTTATAACAATAATATTTATAACAGTGATAACACTACCGACTATTGTAAGTTGGTCAGTGTTTTATTCCAGGAATAAATCATTAAAACGTAAGATTACCAGGAGGTATTGACAAAATGCTCAAGATTATTAGTGCTGTTGGCTCACAGATTCTTATTACGTAACAAATTTAGTCCTCTTTTTTAGTACTCTTTTATTGTATAAATTCTAATTATACCCTGATAAGGAGTATTCCACTATATGGTTTTAGTATGTATAATAGAAGTACTTTATTTCAGATAGTTATTGCGCGATGCAAAAATTATTTATATTTGCTTGGAGGAAGTATATGGAGTTTAGAAAAGTTTTTGACAGTATACCTGAACAATTTGACAAATGGAGACCCCGTTATTGCGAGGAAGCTTTTTCTGATGTTATTCAGTATGCAAAACTTGAAACGGATAAAACAGTTCTTGAAATCGGTCCCGGAACCGGTCAAGCCACAGAACCAATTTTAAAAACAGGCTGTTCGTATTTGGCGATTGAGCTTGGAGAACATCTTGCAGAATATACAAAGAATAAGTTTAGTTCATATGACAATTTTCGTATTGTAAATTCCGATTTTGAAACATATGACTTTGGACAACAAAAATTTGATTTGGTATATTCTGCTGCTACGATTCAATGGATACCGGAAGAAATTGGTTTCCCAAAAGTTTATAATCTATTAAAAAATGAGGGAACATTTGCAATGATGATGACTCGAACAGATTATAAAACTCCTAACGAAGACTTGTATGCCAAAATACAAGAGGTATATGGTAAGTATTTTTACCCTGAAAAAAAGTATAACTGTAGCTTAGCTTACAATAATGTTGATAAATATGGCTTTGTAGATTTTGAATGTCGAAATTATCACAAAACAAGAGAATTAAATGCAGATGAGTTTGTAATGTACACAGGTACGCATTGCGACCACATTACGATAAAAGAGCCTTATAGAACTAATTTTTTTGAGGGTATAAGAACAGCTGTTTTAACTGCGGGTAATAAAATAACGCTTAATGACACGATAGTTTTGTATTTAGCTAAAAAACCGTAACTTCGTGTTATTGAAAATAAAACTGCTCGTCATAAAGAAGTTAAAACAATAATGTCAGGGTTCCCGCGGAAATAAGCACAAGTCCCGCAAAAGCTCTTATGGACAATTTTTCTTTTAGAAGGAAATAGGAAAAAGCTACAGTAAAAACAATGCTTAACTTGTCTATTGGTACCACAATACTTACCTGTCCATCCTGCAGAGCTCTATAGTAACAGAGCCAGGAGAGACCGGTTGTTATCCCTGACAGGCACATAAACAACAGACTCTTTCTATCAATTCTTTTAATTTCACCCTGTTTGCGGGTTATAAAAACAACAACCCATGCCATTACCAAGACTACAATTGTCCTGATTGCTGTTCCCAGATTGGATTCAACACCTTGAATGCCGATTTTCGCCAAAATCGAGGTTAAGCTTGCAAATACAGCTGACAAGGCTGCATATATAAGCCATAGCTTGCTCCCCTTGACATTGCCGGTTTCAGGGTTTCTTCTGGCAATCATCATATAGGTTCCAATACCTATACCGGCTATTCCGATTAGCTTTGTTACAGTTATTGCTTCTCCCAGTATTATGAGCGCAAGTATTATTGTAAGTACAGTACTTGATTTATCAATAGGTGTAACCTTGTTTACATCCCCAAGCTGCAATGCTTTAAAGTAGCAAATCCAGGAAGCACCTGTGGCTAATCCGGACAAAATCAGGAAAATAAAAGTCTTATTACTGACCGAGAAAATAGTTGACTGTGATCCGGCAACAAAAACCATAAGCCAGGAGAATAGGAGTATTACAACAGTCCGTATGGCTGTTGCGACGTTTGAGTCAGTATTTTTAACTCCGATTTTTGCCAGGATGGCAGTAATTCCTGCAAAAAGAGCAGAACCGAATGCAAAAAAAAGCCACATAACAAATTTACCTCCAGAAAAACAGTCCTTTTTACTTTGAAATTTTCACAGCTTCTTTATATTGTACCACTGAAGAACTTTTATTGTAATATATTGGATTAAAAGTTTTACATTAATAAAATTAACATGCATCTTAGGATTAACCAGAATGGAAATATTTAAGTAGAAATAATTAAATAGAAGTGTCCGAGGTCGTTTAAATGCATAAGAAAAGCTAAAGAGTCTGCGGGATTAGGTTATACAGACTCTTCAGCTTCAATCAGGTTTGCCAGTCTGCTAATGCCAGCTTTTTATTCATATACTGTGACCTTTCCTCACTTGCTGACACGGTCAGCCCCGTAGGTAAATGCATAGACATCAATATTAATAAACCAGTTTATCCTATTATTTCTTTATCGTTATTATGGGTTTAAAGGCTGCAATTACATTTATCAAGCCAAAGTCCAGCATGCTCTGAATAACGGTGTCGATATTTTTATAAGCTTCGGGTGCTTCTTCAAAAAGAAGGTTACTGTCACCGCATATAACTCTGCCTTTAAACTTTGTGTATTTGATGGTCTCTTTGGTATACTTGCTTTGCAGTCTTGATCTGCACATGCTGCGCTCCCATTTCCGTCCTGCACCATGAGCCAGAGAAAAGCCTGATATTTCAGTATTTTCTGTTGGCAGCACCAGATAAGTCAGAGACCCTCGTGAGCCCGGTATTACTACAGCTCCGGCATCACCGGGAGAAGCACCCTTTCTGTGAATGCATAGCCGTTTAGCACCGGTATGTTTTATACTCAGGTAGTTATGGGGACTGTCTGAAAGCTTGACGGTTTCTGTACTTACAGATAGGGCTTTTAACAACCGGAAGGCTACCAGTTCTCTATTTACACCGGCCCATAGAATTGCCTCTTCGTGTTTTGCAAGATAGTCCTGTGCCGCTTGAGATTCCGGTACAAGTCCATTCTGTGCCTGATGCTGCCTGATACTTTCGTCAAGAACTCTTTGACCGTATGATCTTGAACCGCTGTGAACCAACAGCATTACTTGATTTTTCTCATAGCCGAGTTGGTTGAAGGCCTCTTGGTCAAAAACAGTATCAACCTCCTGCAGCTCGGCAAAATGATTCCCTCCACCGATAGTTCCAAGACTTTGCCCCAGAGGAGAGGCTTCCACATTGTACAGGGATTCATCAAATGGTATATCCTGAAGGCTTCCCATAGCCTCTGCTTTTTTTATGAGTCTGTCGATTTTTAATTTCTTCTTCTCCAGCTCAGTTTTGAACATGGCCATACCACAGCCAATGTCATTTCCTACAAGGTGAGGATAAATTATGCCATCTGTTATAATTACTGCACCCACAGGTGTTTTTCCGGGATGCAGGTCAGGCAGACCAACTGCATTTATAACCCCCGGCAGCTTGCCTGTTTGTTTCAGCTGATTGACTGCATCCTGCTCCAGCCAGTTTTTTTCAGATGAAATGATTGTTACATTACTCATATATGATAGTATTCTCCTTTTGTTTTAAAACTTGTTACAGCAAACTAAGTGTTACATCAGATGCCTTTAAATAGTAAATTCTTAACCCATATAAGGGCATAAATAAAAGCCGTGATTCTGTAACCATGGCTTTTCAATAATATTTACGGTAAGAACAAAGGTGGCAAAGCCACTTTTGCTTGTGCAGTGTGACCGCTTACGTTCATACTGTGCCTCTTCCCAGCAGTAAATATATTAAACAGTAATGTGCTAAGGAAAATCTGGCACGCGCAGGAATTCAAAGTTTTTAGACAATAAAAAAACACGATAACTTATCGTGCATCTGCATTTTGATATTTATTTACTAACAGGTGACGGTTACTTTTTGATTGATATTCAGTTATAGAATTAAAACCTCATTATTTATTTTTACTGTCATTTTCAACACTCCTTTTCACCTGAATAGTAATATAAATCCTACCTGAACATCATAAACGGAGACGGGGTAGAAAGTCAATATTTGTAATTAAATTGAAATACAATAATTAGACTGGTTAAAATGTAATATGATAAAATAAATTAATCACTTTTTGAGGGGATTTTAAGCAGTCTCCCTTGCAAGCCTATTCAGGGGAGATACGCTCAAATAGAATAAAAACAGGTGACATTATGCTGGAGATTAAAGGAAAATACAATACCGCAAAGGTATTCACCGATAATTTGGAGGAAAAAGCTGCAGCCCAGATACTGGAGCTTTGCAGCCAGGAATTTGTAAAAGAGAGTCAGATAAGGATTATGCCGGATACTCACGCTGGTGCCGGATGTACAATAGGTACTACCATGACCATAAAGGATAAAATTGTACCTAATCTGGTAGGCGTCGATATTGGCTGCGGAATGTTTGTCAGCAGGCTTGAAAAGACAGCTGTAAATTTCAGTAAGCTGGATAAGGTGATTAGAAGCTGTGTTCCGAGCGGCTTCGATGTACGGGAGACACCTCATGCCTACAACCTGCATGTAGATATCAACAGTCTACAATGCAAAGAACATGTTGATTTGAAAAGAGCGTCCCTGAGTATTGGTACTCTTGGCGGCGGAAATCACTTCATTGAAATGAATAAGGACGACCAGGACAATATATATCTTGTAGTTCACTCCGGAAGCAGGCATATGGGTAAACAAATAGCCGAGTATTATCAGAACAGGGCCTCCAAAGAAATTATCAAAAAGAGCAATGACCAGATTATTTCCGAGCTAAAGGCAAAAGGCCGGGAAAAGGACATCCAGTCTGAAATAGAAAAGGAACGCATGAATATTAATCCTGCCCTGGCATATGTGCAGGGGAATACATTTAAGGAATATATTAATGATATGCGCATTGCACAATTGTTTGCCGAATACAACAGAAAAGCCATTGCTGAGGTTATTATCCGGGAAATGAATTTTAATGTGGAGGAAAGCTTTACAACTATACACAACTATATTGACACGGAGGAGATGATTCTCCGTAAGGGTGCTATTTCCGCCCAAAAAGGTGAAGAGGTTATAATTCCTATCAATATGAGGGATGGAAGCATTATAGCTATTGGAAAGGGAAACGGGGATTGGAACAGATCTGCACCTCACGGCGCAGGAAGGCTGATGAGCAGAAAACAGGCAAAACTCAAGCTCTCCATGGAGGATTTTAAGAAATCCATGGAAGGTATTTATACTACTTCATTATCTATGGAAACCATTGATGAGGCACCCTTTGCATATAAGCCCATGGACGAGATAATAGCCAACATTCAGGATACGGTTGCCATAGCTAAAATAATAAAGCCTGTATACAACTTTAAGGCTTCGGAGGACTAAGTCTGTAGTTTTATGTATATAAGTTTGTGAATGTAAGTTTACGCCTGTAAGTTTACATTCATAAGTTTAAGTAAGTACTTTGCATTTATTAAATATTATATGGGAATTGAATCAAGGGGGACTTGATGTATGACAGACAGCGTATGACAGACGCTACTTTTAAAGAAAACCAGATTGCCTGTTATAATTTTTGAGATGAAAAACAGGTTGGAATATATTGATCCGGAGATTAAACTATTTGCGCTAAAGGTACTTTGCAGCTATGGAGGCTGGCATGCCCTGGAAGGTATACTGTTTGCTCTGGCAAATTGGCAGGAACAGGAATTCCAAACGGCTCTGAGCTTGTTGGACAGCTGGGTGAAAGGTTCGGCCGGCCTTTACTCCATGCCTGATTTCACCACAAGAGTCAAGCTTCTTAAACTGTATGAAACCCTGTATACAAGTGTATTGATTCCAGATGATAGCTTGAGGGAACTGTGTTTTTACTCAAAACAAGGAACCTGTTAAGTTGACAGCTTTTGCTTTGATAAAATTCCAGCCGGAGCAAGGGACAATGCCAATGCTGCCAGAAGCACTACTGCTGCAAGCCAGATAGTCCTTTCGTGCAGAAAATTTACGCTCAGAGCACCGGCAATTGCTCCCGCAAAAAAGGATATAAGAATATAACTGTAGGACAGAGCCTTCTTCAGGCTCTGTCTATCTTTTTTTGCAATTCCTTTATAGAAATTTTCAGCACAGGAGCGCATGTTTCCTGTACAGAATACACTGGCATAGTTCTCAGTTTCGCCAAACTTTCTGAAAGCACAGTACTGCAAGGCCGCTGCGAAGGATACCAATGTATTTGCCATCAGGTTGGGGTAATTGCCCGGTATCAACCCTGATGCAAATAATGCGGCAGCTGAAGCGGCCAGCACCCAACGCTTCCATAGCAAATGTTTTTGTTGAAAATAAGAATAAAAAAGATGCCTTACTGTAAATATGCCTGCCCAGAAGGCAGCAATTGGTGTTACTGCATGAAGCAGTCCGGTATAGTCCTGTTCAGCCAGGCGGACAGCAGCAAGTACAAAGTTTCCTGTCTGTCCTGTAGCAAAAACATTACCGCGGACAATAAAGGAGTACACATCCATTATTCCTCCCACAAGGGCAAGCAGCATTCCAAAATTTAATTTTTCTGTTATTTCAATGATTCTGATAGTTTCAGTGATCCCATTAACTACATTAATCCCATTGACTTCATGAACCCCAGGGACAACATTTTTATGATCCATAGCAAACACCTGATTTCTTATATTAAGCGGAAATATCTTTTATCTGGCAACCTTGTATTAAGTAGTTATTCTTTTATAGGGTAATCCTATTATAACGTTGCTGCTTCATAAATAAAAATATATAATATCTATTAAAATGATAAGTATTTACTTATGGATTTGAGGGTTGGGAATGGACATTCTTCAGTTAAAATATTTTCTCGTAACAGCAGAATATGAGCACATGACAAGGGCGGCAAGCTCCCTGCGCATTGCACAGCCGGCTCTGTCTCAGTCCATCCGGCATCTGGAGGATGAGCTGGGCGTACCTCTTTTTGACCGGAAAAACAGAAGTATCCGGTTGAACGCAGCCGGTCATCTATTGCAGAAGGAAATACGCCCGATAATTGAAGCCCTGGACTCACTGCCCGCCCGCATACAGGAAAGCAGAGATCAGGCCTCCCGTACCATACAGCTCAACATACTGGCGGCATCGGCACTGATCACACGATCCATTATATCCTTTAAAAAGCTGTACCCGGAAGTAAATTTCCGTTTATTGCAGAACTCCGATACAACGGAGTTTGACTTGTGCATTACCTGTACTGCCACAGAGAAGATTCCAAAAGGCGGCACCAGACTGCTTACCGAAAAGATCCTGCTGGCTGTTCCTGAAAACAGTGATTATGCACATTTGGCTTCCATTTCATTAAGGCAGGTGGAAAAGGAAGGTTTTATAAGCTTTTCAGGAGCAAAGCCCTTCCGTATTATTTGTGATAACTACTGCAGACAGAAGGGGTTTACTCCTAAAATAATTTTTGAAAGCGATAATCAGGAATCTGTCAGAAACCTTATAGATTCCAGCTTTGGCGTTGCATTCTGGCCGGAATATGCCTGGGGGGAACTGACTGCCAAAAACGCCGTACTTGTTCCCATACATGATCCCGAATGCCGCCGAACCATTTTTGCTGTTCAAAACTCCTACTCGGCAAACAGTAAATATGTTACCACTTTTTTGGATCATTTGACGAACTTCATATCTGATATAAGGGCAGGTAATTTAAACCCCATTTAATGATTATCAATTGCAAGGGCTGATGCGGAAATTCCATAAAGATTCCTGCATCGGCCCTTTTCTATGTAAATAATTTACTTTTTCAGAGTTAAGGAGAAGCTTGCCGGTACATTTTATAAAGAAAGTAACAGAATAATGACCAATCATAACAACCTGGTGACTTATCCTTGCGAACCTGCTGACTTGGTTCCCGAGAGTATGATAATATCTATGCTGTAAATGGGAGGTGTTCAGCCCATATGCAAATATAAACAGCAATTCACATATTGAAACAGTTCGCATCTTATTCACAGTATATTCTGGTCCTTTCAAAGCTTTGCCTGATAACCGGCATCTGCCAATTTTAAATTTAAAGCCTGAGTTTATATCTTATAGAGTCATAGGGAAAGGATGCTTGCATTTTATGAAACCTAAACTATTGGAAAGTCTGAGAAGTACAGCTTTAATCATTTTATCTGTTCTAGCGTTAATTTCAGTTTGTTTTGCTGCATACAGGGTGGTACATATGGTCAATAAAGCCAACGAAGTAAGTGTTGTGAGCAATGGCAGCAATTCAGGTAAGGAAATCCAGGCGGAGAGTCCTACTGAAGCAACATTGGTGCTTTACGATGGCCCAAACTTGTTGAAACAGAACGGTAGTGTAAAAATCAGTGTTCAGGGCAAGCCGTTATTTGTCTATAATTGCCCGGTAAATAATACACATACATGGGTGGGAAGCAATGAGATAACTCCCGACAATGTGCCTATGAGCTATTTTGATTTTCAAGGTATGGTAAATATAAAAATACAAGTTAATAATCTTAAAAGTTTGGATGATGTTGTTGTAAGACCATTATCCTCCGGGATTAAGCCTGAGGTTGAAGGCAATACCATAAGCTTTGATGTTAAAGATCCCGGTCAGTATAGCATTGAATACAATAATGATGTGAAAAACACAGTGTTTATATTTGCAAATCCATTGGAAACCGATACTCCGGGCAAAAATGACAAAAACGTTTTATATTTGGGACCGGGTGTATGGGATATGGGAACCCTGACTCTGGAGGATAATCAAACACTTTATATCTCAGGCGGAGCTGTTGTTTACGGAAATGCCTATTCAAATGGGACAAAAAATGTATCAGTCAAGGGAAGGGGAATAATTGACGGAAGCAATTATTCAGGCTGGTTGACACCGGGCTCTACTGCAAAGGTGCCTGTCAATTTCGAACATGTTGAAAATCCAAGGGTAGAGGGCGTGATACTGATGAATCCCAATGCATGGACTTTAAACTGCCTGAGCTGTACAAACGGAAGGATAGATGATGTAAAAATAATCTCTTCCAGGCAGAATGGTGACGGTATTACTCTCCAGTCCTGTAATGATTTCAATATTTCCAATTCTTTTGTAAGATCCTGGGATGACAGTATAGTAGTTAAAAATTACGAAGGCAGTTCAAACAATATAAGGTTTTCCAATATGCTGATATGGACCGACCTTGCTCAATCCTGTGAAATAGGCTATGAAACAAATAAGGGAAACAGGCCTGATTCCAAAATAAGCAATATATTCTACGACAACATAACTATACTTCACAACTTCCATAAACCGGTTATAAGCATTCATAACTCTGACAATGCCATTGTTCAGGATGTAAAGTACAACAACATAATTGTTGAAGACGCGTCCATGGGACAGGGGGACGCAGGTGCAAACAGGCAGCTGATTGATTTCACAATTATGCAGAGCGGATGGAGTACAACTGCTGACCGGGGACATATAAAAAATATTTCCATAAATAATGTTAAAGTCCTGGATGGAAAATCCACTACTTCAAGAATGGTAGGCTGTGACAGTAAACATAAAATCGAAAATGTAACAATAAGCGGACTTGAAATATTGGGTAAAAAAATAACTTCTGCCAGGAGTGCCGGGCTTCTTTTGAATAAGTATGTATCAGGTCTGGAGTTTAAATAAGTGTTGGAGTGGAGAGGAGCACAGCGTGAAAAATAACTTTACGTAACCATCGCTATTTTCACGCATCAAAAACCTGCAAGCAGGTTTTCATTGCTATTTATGTCGCTCTGCACGGCAGCGGAATGGAGATTAATATGAAAAATCGAAAGCTAATGGGAATTCTACAAATTTTAATAATACTATCTATGGGTATAGCAGCAATAACATATGTGCTTGACGACGGAGCTTATAAAACAGTTCAGTCTGATAAAGAAGGACAAAACGGAGCTGTTCAAAAAACTCCGGTGCAGGCGGGTAACGGAACGACAACAATTGTGGCATCACCCAGCCAGACCCAAGCTGAAACGCCTGTATTCGCCAATGAGTTAACTGCCCTGGTTGAAGATTTGGGGCAGAATCTGGCCTTGAAAAAGGCTGTTTCAGACAATGGCAATAATGATGTATATGAAGCGAAAAACGCAACGGACGGGATACCGCAGACATACTGGGAAGGAAAACCTGCAGGTTATCCAAATATAATTACCGTTGATCTGGGTACATCCAAAAGTATTTCAAAACTACGAGTCAGATTGAATCCTGAAGTAGTATGGAGTAAAAGGACTCAAAATTTTTCGGTAATGAGCAGCGCCGATGGGAGAGCTTTTAAGGAAATAGCTGCTGCCAGGGATTACGATTTTGATCCTAAAACTGGAAATATGGTATTGGTAACCCTTGATAAAGTAGTTGAAACACAATATGTTCAATTACAATTTACTAAAAATACCGGCGCAAGTGCAGCTCAAATTGCTGAGTTGGAGGTCTATTGATCAGGTGACGGATATTAATTATGTTAATAGGAACAAAATAGTTTTATTAGGAGGGATAGCTTGACTATGAAAAACATTTTGGGAAGGTTCAGGATTTTCAAGCTGGTTATATGCGTATTTATTTCAATATTCATTGTAATACTTTCGTTTACTTATCTTTCAGCTTCATCTGCTGATTCAAAGGAGATAGTTCTTTTTGATGACTTTAACAGAGAGGACCTTGGAGTAGCCGGTGAGGGAGGAGCCTACAACGCACCAAACTCGGCCGGTATTGCTATTTACTGGATTCAGATGGCTAATGCCAAAGCTCAGGTACAAAATAATGCACTGGAACTGACTTTGAATAAAAACGGATGGTATGGCGAGGGGGTTGCATTTAAAGATCCGCAATACAGGTATATTATTATTAAAATTAAAGGGGAAAAAGGTGGAGAGGAAAAACTGTTATCAATAAACCCCGATGCAAAGGGCTTAAAGAAGTTTAATCAGTTAAAGGGCCCCGATGGAAAACCCATTCCTAAAATCACAAAAGATTATCGGAATATCGTAATTGATATAAAACAGTCTGGACTGGACCTACCCAATGGCTTTGAGGCCATTCATTTTAATAATACTGCTCCATTAACCGTATGCATAGATGAAATCTACCTTTCAAACACCGGTGTTCCGGTGGACTTATCCAAATATATTGCTGCTCAGGTGGAAAGTACTGCCGAAGCGCCAATCAAATCTGTTTCTGATGGAACTGTTACCAATGCCGGTCCTTCAACCGACAGTGGTTCAACTGTCAATGGATCAACCACCAGTAGTTCAAGTGCCAATGAATTAACCGCGAGTGGTTCAACTGTCAGTAGTTCAACTGATGGTGCTCCGGCTGCCGCTACTTCAACTACTGGCACAGTGACAGGAGATACTGCCATGGACAATTCAAATTCCGGTGCAGCCGGCAGCAAAGTTATCCACATTTCCATAATTATTGCCATAATGGCTGTGTTGATTGCCGGTGTTGCTTATAATTCGTTTATTAGAAAGGTTAATATAAAAGAGTAATAATATCGTAGCCTTCACAATATTTGTGGTATAATTATGAAAAACTGGAACAGGAGTATAAAACCATGATTTTCAGACAGGCTAAACCTGAGGAGATATTATCACTATTTGAAGAGGGCTATAAGGAATGGAGCAAGAACAGGACCTTTGAACAATACTGTATTGATAACGGCAAGGAAGACAATTATGGAACAAGGTATGTTATCGAGGTAGATTTACAGATAGTCAGCTCAACAATTGTTTTGAAGCTTAAGGAGTTTAACGGGAGGAAAGTATATGGTTTCGGGTCTGTATTAACTCCTAAAATTTATGCCGGTAACGGTTATGCAACTGAATTACTGAATAATTGTATAAAGCTGATACAGGGTGACGCTGTTATATTCCTGTTTTCTGATATAAACCCTGCGTTTTATGAAAAATTCGGATTCAGGATACTGCCTCCTCAGCTTCAAAAAAAAGAAAAGAGTGTCTGTATGGCATATTGTACCGATGGAATTTGGGAGGAAATTTTAGCAAGCTCAATAGATAAACTTCCCGGTTACTTTTAACATGAGCCGTTTACCAATTAGTTATATGGACAAATAAATAATAAAACTAAGAAAAGCAGGTAAGCTCTATGTCACAGGTATTTTTGATTTCAGATATGCATTTCGGGCATGCCAATATAATAAAGTATGAAAACCGTCCTTTTACCAATGTTGATGAAATGGATACCACATTAATCAGCAATTGGAATAAAGCTGTCGGCAAGGGCGATAAGGTTTTTATTCTTGGAGATGTATCGTTTTACAACAAAGAAAAAACCAAATCAATATTTGAAATGCTCAATGGCAATAAAATTCTTATTTTAGGGAATCACGACAAGGACAGGTCTTTAGCATGGTGGAGTGAAACGGGCCTGGACGAGGTATACCAGTATCCTATTGTCTACAATGACTTCTATATTTTATCCCACGAACCTGTATATCTCAGTGAAAATATGCCTTACGCCAATATACACGGGCATACTCATCATCTTAAATATGCTGACAAGCAATTTTTTAATGTAAGTGTTGAGTGTATCGGCTATACTCCGATTAGCTTTGACAAGGTTAAAGAACAGTTTATATAAATACTGTATATTGACTTATGGGAAAGGTTTACATTAAAATAAATTTGTCTGCTGTAGTTTAATATAATTAATTAAAAAGTATTGAAGGGAGCATTGAAGTATGAAAACAGTTCTTTAATAATCAATTGAATAATTGTACCTGAAGAAGATTGTACCTGGAACATCGGGTTTCTTTGTTACTCTTCCGACGGATGCATGATTGATTGTTAAGAACCACGTATTCATTGCAACCTTTTAACATATTGCAATATGTTCCGTGCTTAACTGCACGGTTTTTTATTTTCCAGGAAAGGTACACGCGCAAACAAAAGTGGCTTTGCCACATTTGTTCCTGTCCTTTAAATCCAGCAGGTGACCAGGAGAATGTATGAATTCAGAAAAAGGCTGCAAGTGAACACTGTGTTCATTTGCAGCCTTTTGTGCATGTGCCTGGGAATTGAATTTGATATATGAAATGAGGGATGAATATGCTTGAATTGACAATGTATAACGTAATGAAACACTATGGGGAGAACTTTATATTGAATAATGCAGGTTTTACTGTATATGAGGGTGACAGGGTCGGTATTGTCGGAGCTAACGGAAGCGGAAAAAGTACCATACTAAAAATATTGGCAGGTATTGAGCCAATGGATATAGATTACAGGAAGATATGCGAAGGCAGGAGCCGGATTCTTATGCCAAAGGGTACAACCATTGCCTATCTTGAGCAATTACCTGAATTTTCAGAGAACTCTGCGGTAATTGATATTTTAAATCTGGCCTTCCAGGACCTAATTGATCTTGAAGAAGGATTAAAGGAATTGGAAATAAAAATGGCGCATTTGGAAGGAGCACAGCTTGAGAGCACACTGAAGAGATACAGCCAGTTGCAGCAGGAATATGACTCCAAAGGCGGATATGACAGAAACGAGAAATTAAACAAGGTCTGTACAGGCTTAAAGTTTGATGCAGAATTCCTGCAAAAGCAATTCTGCGTTTTAAGCGGCGGTGAAAAAACAACTGTCAACCTGGCTAAAATCCTGTTGGAAAAACCTGAAATCCTACTTCTTGATGAACCAACCAACCATCTGGATATGGATTCTGTGGAATGGCTTGAAAAGTACCTGAAGAGCTATAAGGGAATTGTCATTATAGTATCCCATGACAGATATTTTCTGGACAATGTTGTTACAAAAATTGTCGAGGTTGAAAACAGACAATGTGAAACCTACAAAGGAAATTATTCTGAATATGTTAAGCAAAAAGAAGAGGATATGCTTATCCAGTTCGAAAATTACAAGGAACAGAAAAAGAAAATCAACGCAATGGAAAATGCCATCAAGGATTTGAGAGATTGGGCTCAAAGAGCTGATAACAACAAGTTTTTCAGAAGGGCTTTCAGCATGCAGAGGAAACTGGACAAAATGGAAAGAATAGAAAGGCCTGATTTTGAAAGGAAGAGTATTAAGATCAGTTTTAAAGGCAGCGAACGCTCAGGTTTTGAGATAATAAAGGTAGGTGAATTGACAAAACAGTTTGGCAGCAGGCTTATACTTGATAATGTTGAGCTGTATGTTACGCTGGGGGAAAGAGTGGCGCTGATTGGGCCTAATGGCAGCGGAAAAACCAGCTTTCTTAAAATGCTTTTAGGTGAAATGAATCCTGACAAAGGTAAGATTATTCTGGGAGCAAATGCAAAAATAGCATACCTGCCTCAGATAATTACCTTTGATGATGAAGAGCTAACTGTTATCAACTGCTTCCGGGACGATAAAATAATTACAGAGGGAAAAGCCCGCGAATATCTATCTAAATTCATGTTCTTTGGAAGAGATCCGTATAAAAAGGTAAAACATTTGTCCGGTGGTGAAAAAGTAAGACTTAAACTCGCATCATTGCTGTTTCAGGAAATTAATGTGCTTATTCTGGATGAACCAACAAACCATCTTGATATTGATTCCATAGAAGTTCTGGAAGAGGCCCTTGAGGATTTTAAAGGGACTATTTTCTTCATATCTCATGACAGATACTTTATAAACAAGGTGTGCAGCCGTCTGGTGGCTGTTGAAGGAAATAAGCTTGTAAATTATGAGGGGAATTATGACTTCTACAGGAATAAGATAAGTGAACGACTGCTGCACAGTGAAGAGACAATTGCTGCTAAAAAGCCTGTAGCAATCCGGAATACTGCAGCACCTAAAACACGGGAACAGGATTTTAGTGGAAAAAGAAATACGATGGAGTTATCGAAACTTGAGGAAAGAATTAAACAAATTGAGGAAGAGGTAAAGGAACTGGACAAAGCAATGTCACTACCCGGAGTGGATCATCTGGAGCTTAATCAGCTTTTCAGCAAAAGAGAAGAGCTGAGTCAACAGCTGGATGGGCTGCTGGAGGAATGGGTAGACACTCAGGGCTGTAAAAAATAAAATGTTAGTTATACTAAATAGAATAATTTTCATGGCTTAAATGGACATAATAACTATTAATCTTTATAGCTATTAATCTTTATTGATAAAAAATGATTATGAAAGGAAGTCCAACCATGAGAATCGAAAGTTATTTTGGAAATATGAAAGAAGCAAATGGGACAGTTGAAAAGCTAAAAACGATGGGTTATAAAAGTGCATTTATAGATATAAATGAAGGAAGAAATGAAGATAGAAACTTGCAGACAAATTTGGCTGGGACTGAAACAGCAATAAGTTTATCTGATTTAGTCCTGGAAGGTACTAATGCAAAAGGTACCTCAATGGATAAGTCACCTTTGAAGGCGGCAAGTCCCATGGTTAGCGGCATGGGAACCTTTGATGAAATAGCGGATGTTAAATGCAGGCTGGTGGTTGAAGCCGGTGAGAATGATAAGGATAAGATAGAACAAATAATCCGTGAAGCAGGGGGCATGCTTGATAATCCAAATATCAGAAAACCCAGGCTGAGGAACGATGCAGAGATCTCAATAAACAATACACTGCTGGAAACAAGAGAGTTTCTGGAGTCCCAGGAAAAAAGATAACCAGTTAAAAACAGCTATCGGAGTTATTTTCCCGTTAGCTGTTTTTGCTTATTACAGAACTTGAGTAATATGGTAAAATAAATTTGTATTGCTTACAAAGTTAGTAAATGAAAAATAAATTAAACTTTACATTAAGGAGAGTATATTCTATGGAAATGAAAAGCACACCTGCTTCGACTATAGATGATTACATTGTACAATTTGATCCAGAGACACAAAAAATACTTCAAGACATTAGAAAATGTATAAAAGAGGCCGCTCCCGAGGCTGAGGAAAAGATAAGCTATCAGATGCCTACTTTTTATCTCAAAGGAAATCTTGTTCATTTTGCGGCCTTCAAAAAACATATAGGGTTCTATCCTGCCCCAAGTGGAATTGAGGCTTTTCAGCCTGAACTGGCAGGGTATAAAGGAGCAAAAGGCTCGGTACAGTTTCCAATTGACAAGCCCATGCCCTTTGATTTGATAAGCAGAATAGTAAGATTCAGGGTGGCTGAAAATATTGAGCATGCAAATTCCGGGAAAAAGAAAAAATAATGAAAATCCCGAAGTGAAAGTAAATACTTAAACTGATTACGAACCAAAATACATTTAGTAT
Organism: Bacillota bacterium; assembly: GCA_023409265.1. Classification (GTDB taxonomy): domain Bacteria; phylum Bacillota; class Clostridia; order Acetivibrionales; family DSM-1351; genus Ruminiclostridium. The sequence continues at coordinate 25,476 of JAEYHZ010000037.1, forward strand.
CAAGAAACATTCAGAACCAAGAAACATTCAGTTTCAAAATCATTCGGAACCAATATACATTAAGTATCAAGAAACATTCAGAACCAAGAAACATTCAGTATCAAGAAACATTCAGTACCAAGATACATTCAGAACGAAAACACATAAATGAACTGAAAAAATTCATAGATTTATTATGATAGAATATTTAGGGTGGAGGTTTTATGAATAAAAGTAAAAAAATTATATTATTTCTTATTGCAGTTTTGCTTATAAGTACTCTTACAGGATGTGTTCCCGGAGATGGCACATATACTTCTGCAAAACCGGCAGGGTTCTTCTGGGGAATCTGGCATGGCTGGGTTGCACCCATAACCTTGATCTGGGGACTTTTTGAAAAAAATATCAGGGTATATGAGGCAGTAAATACAGGCTGGTGGTACGATTTTGGATTCTATATGGCAATAATAGGCGGTTTCGGCGGGTTATCCCTCTTCCGCAAGAAAAGATCTGACAGAAATAATAAATAAAGGCTGTAAATAACTTTATCTGGTTAAACAGCATGCTCAGGTAATAATAGCTCAAAAAAATCAAATATGCTAAATTAGAGCCCGGTTAGGTTCCCAATCGAGCGCTATCTGAAGAGCATAAATATTTTATAAAAACAAATTGACCGGTTCAGTCAACGGTAATATAATGATTACATTGACTTGATCGGTCAATTTTCTTTAAGACGGTGTTTGGAAAGGAGGCAGTACTATTTATTCAAATTTTTTAAAACTTGATGAGGAAAAACGTCAGAGAATTTTGAATGCAGCCATGAAAGAATTTGCACAGCAGGGCTATAAGAATGCTTCAACTGATAATATTGTAAAAGAGGCGGCTATTTCAAAAGGTGCATTGTTTCATTATTTTAAAAATAAAAAGGGACTATTTCTTTACCTTTACGCTTATGCACTTGAGATAATGAAAAATGAAATAATGATGAAAATAGATTTAAATGAGAAAGATGTTTTTAAAAGACGAAGGGGTTCAATCCTTAAAAAAATAGAAATCTGTAAAATACATCCTGAAATTTATGAATTTCTTACAACAGCGTATTTAGACGATTCAGTTGATATAAAAAATGATATCCAAAGCACAAACGAGAAGCTGATGGCCTATGGAAAGAGCATATTATATGAAGGGCTGGATACATCAATGTTCCGGGAGGGTGTTGATGTGGGCAGGGCTATTGAAATTATAAACTGGACAGATGAAGGCTTTTCAAAAAAAGTGACGACTCAAATAAAATACAAGCAGCTGGATCAACAGGATTACGATGAAATGTTAAAGGAATGGGATATTTACATGGATGTTTTAAAAAAGAATTTTTATAAAGAATAATCTTATTAAATTTATATGGGAGGGTCCATAAATGAACATTATTGAAATTAAAAACCTTACAAAAACTTATGGCAAAGCAAGAGGAATTACTGACGTAAGCTTTAATGTTGAAGAAGGGGAAGTGTTTGGTTTTATCGGTCCTAATGGGGCCGGAAAGTCTACTACCATCAGAACTTTATTGTCACTGATATATCCGACAAGCGGCAGTGCAAAAATATTTGGAATGGACTGTGTTAAAAATGCTCCTGAAATTGCCAGAGAAATAGGTTATCTCCCTTCAGAAGTTTTTTACTATGACAAAATGAAGGTTATAGATGTATTGAAGTATTCCGCCAGCTTTTATAAGAAGGATTGCAGTAAGAGAATAAAGGATCTGGCAGAAATAATGGATCTGGACCTGAAAAAAAGAGTTGACGATCTATCCTTTGGAAACAAGAAAAAGGTTGGTATAGTGCAGACCCTTCTCCATGAACCCGGGCTTATAATTCTCGACGAGCCCACCAGCGGCCTTGATCCGTTAATGCAGCAAAAGTTCTTCGACCTTTTGGAGGAAGAGAATAAAAAGGGTTCTACAATATTAATGTCATCCCATGTGCTCAGCGAGGTTCAGAGAATGTGCACCCGGGTTGCAATAATAAAAGAAGGAAAGATAATCAAGCTTGAAAAGATGAGCAATCTTACTGAAAATAACTATAAGAAATTCAAGCTGGAATTAAAGTCTTCCATAGACCAAAAAACTTTCAATATACCAGGGGTAAGCAATCTGGAATTGAAGGGCAGTATTTTAAGCTTTCTCTTTAAAGGAAACGTGAACAATATACTGAAGAAAATTACTGAAGTTGAGCTTAAAAATGTATGGATTGAGGAACCCAGTCTTGAGGAAATATTTATGCATTACTACGAAAAGGAGGCCTGATGTTATGAATATCTTCCTTCATGAATTAAAAGCGTATCGCAAGTCAATAATCATCTGGGCCTGCTCCATGGCGGCACTGGCAGTAATGTATATAATGATTTTTGCAGGTTTGGGCAACGATATTAAAGAATTTCAAGATGTGATTAACAGCTTGCCCGATGTTGTCAAGAAGCTTCTCAGTGTTTATGTGGAAAGCCTTTCGACACTCGAAGGCTTTTACTCCTTTGTATTTGTATATGTTGTGCTTTGCGGTGCAATTCAGGCAATGAACCTTGGGGTATCAATCATATCAAAGGAGATACGTGAAAAAACAGCAGATTTCCTTTTAACCAAGCCTGTGAGCCGCGTAGTCATATTGACCTCCAAGATATCTGCTGCACTGGTTTCGCTGGTTATTACCAATTTGGTCTATCTGGCTATTACAATACCGGTTTCACTGACTGTTGAAAATAACTTCAGTATGAAGGCATTTTTGATGATTTCCTTTACTCTTTTATTTGTACAGGTAATTTTTGTAGCGCTTGGAATTATCGTTGCTGTGCTGGCCGGTAAAATCAGGTCTGTTATAGCAATTTCACTTAGTACGGTTTTCGGATTTTTTATTTTGAATATGTTCGGTTCTGTAATCGGTGAAAAAGCTGTCAGATATATAACTCCTTTTAAATACTTTGATTATGGCTATATTGTAAAAAACACTGCTTATGAAACACCATATCTTGTTGTTAGTGCAATATTCGTAATTGCAGCAATTGCTGCCAGCTATCTGGTTTATACCAAAAAGGACATACATGCAGTTTAAGTTTAATTTTATCAGGGAGGTCTACCTATGAATATTTTTATAAGAGAAATGAAAGCTCATCGTAAATCTCTTATAGCCTGGAGCATTGGAATGCTGTTCATGATTGCAGCCGGTATGGGCAAATATACTTCTTATACAGGCTCGGGCCAATCATTAAATGATATACTGGGCAAAATGCCTAAAACACTGAAAGCCATACTGGGCTTCGGAACTCTCGATGTGACAAAGGCCAGTGGTTTTTACGGGATGCTTTTTCTATACCTGCTTATAATGGTTACAATACATGCAGCTATGCTGGGAGCCAATATTATAGCCAAGGAAGAGAGGGATAAGACCACAGAATTTCTGATGGTGAAGCCGGTATCAAGGATTTCGGTAATTACATCCAAACTGCTTGCAGCATTGGTTAACGTAGTAGTATTGAATCTTATAACACTGGTTTTATCAATTGCTATTGTAGGCCAGTATGCCAAAGGAGAACAAATTACGGGAGATGTTGTAATACTGATGGTTGGAATGTTTATAGCCCAACTGTTGTTCCTTTTTATTGGAACAGGAATAGCTGCTGTCAGTAAAAATCCAAAAGTCTCTGCTTCTATTGCAACAACAGTGCTTTTAGTAACCTTTATCTTTTCGGTGCTGGTTGATATGAGCGATAAATTGACAGTGCTGAAATATATTACACCTTTCAAGTATTTTGATGCACAGCATCTTATGGAAAACGGGCTTGAGCCTGTATATACCGTATTATCTCTTGTAATAATTGCATTAATGCTGTGGATAACTTATACATTCTATAAGAAGAGGGATCTTAAGGTCTAACTCAAATTCTATAAGCAGAAGGATTTTATTATTTAAAGATTATGCGAAAAACCGGTTGTTTAAAGAGGCCTGTTAACTACACAGGGTACTTTAAACAGCTGGTTTTTCTATTACCATAAATCTTTGATTACAAATTGGCAGGAGTATAGAGATAGATTTCTCTTGATTATTCATCGTGGAATGCTTAATATTACAAATGTAGTTACATTTCAATGCAAAGGGGCTAGTGGGGTGGAATTCAGGAAATCGGTAAAAGAGGATATAAACTATATAATGGATATAATCAAACAAGCTCAAGCATATTTAAGGGAGAAGGGAATACCGCAGTGGCAGAACGGTTACCCGAATAGTGAAATTATATCCGGGGATATTGAAGATAATAACAGCTATGTATTGGTAAGGGATGGGAGAATAGTCGGTACTGCAGTGATATCTTTCGAAGGTGAAAAAACCTACGATTGCATTTATAACGGTCAATGGCTTTCGGACAAGCCATATGCAGTTATTCACAGAATAGCAGTTGACAGCAGTCTGAAGGGACAGGGATTTGCAGCGGTAATTCTTGCTGAGGCTGAGAAGTTATGTCTTAAGCGCAGTGTACACAGCTTAAAAGTGGATACCCATGAAAAAAATCTGTCAATGCAGACTTTATTAAAGAAGAACGGGTATATCTATTGTGGCATAATTTATCTTGAGGATAAAAGTGAAAGGGTTGCATTTGAAAAAGTGATCTAGTTTATTTTATCTGGTTAGTGCCTGGAGCAGACTATTTAGGTGTTTTCTCTGAATTTTGCCGGTGATACTCCAACTTTGGCTTTAAAAAAATTTGAAAAATAATGTTCATCTGAAAAGTTCAGCCTGAATGCAATATTACTTATCTGAAGATTGGTATTGGTCAGGAGCAGTTTAGCTGTTTCAATCTTTTTCATCAGGAGATAGTCATATGGTGTAATTCCGTATTCCTTCTTAAATACTCTAATGGTTTGGGACGGAGATTTATAAACAAGTTCACTTAACTCTTTTAAAGTTATACTGTCTGAAATGTGTCTGTCCATATAATCCTTCATTGCAGCAGCAACAGGGTTGTGAGTTTTAGTAAGAGTCCTGGTATGCAGGTGTATTTTCTGTACTATTTGAAGGAAGATAATTGAACTTTTATTGAATATATCTTCTTTGGTCTCATCAGTAGACCTTACCATATCTAAAAAGTCAAAAAACAGATCTTTTAAATTAAGATTCGTGACATGATATATGTTAGTTATTTTGTAAGCTTCAATCAAATGATCGGTTAGACTTCCCTTAATGTTAAACCATATTTTAATCCAGGGATTTTCTTTATCTGAGAAATACCTGTGATTGCTTCCCCGATGAAGAATATATACATCTCCCTCTGAAGGAGTAAAGATTTCATCATTTATAATAACTGTTCCTGTGCCCTTTATAATATATTCAAAACAGTAAATATTCGAATTTCTTCTTTCGATTTTATAGGTACCGTCACAATAGGATATCCCTGCCATTTCAATACAGAAGGGAAAGTCCTGTGTATCTTCTGTATAAAAACTCATTATTTCCTCATGCATGCGTATATTCCTCACATATTTGCTTAATTATTGCATTTAAATAGGCGCGTTATAGCAATATAATATATATTAACATATATTGAAAACAATTAGGAGGTTTATTATGGATTTTAATAAAAATATTCCAAGGCCTGAATATCCACGTCCACAGTTGGTAAGAGAGCAGTGGCTGAATTTAAACGGACCATGGCAGTTTGAAATAGATTCCGGCAGGAGCGGAAAAGAGAGAGGTCTTATTGCTGCAGAAAAATTGAAGGATGAGATCATAGTTCCCTTTTGCCCTGAAAGTAAGCTCTCAGGGGTTGAGTACAAGGATTTTATGTCAGCCGTATGGTACAAGAGAGAGTTTACGATACCTGTAGAATGGAGCAGCGGACGAATCCTGCTGCACTTCGGGGCCTGCGATTACAAGACTGAGGTCTGGATAAACGGAGTATCAGCAGGAATACATTCAGGAGGCTATTGTTCCTTTAAATTTGATATAAGCAAGCTGTTGGTAAATGGTAAAAACATTATTACAGTCTACGCTGAAGACGATGTTCGTTCAGGACTTCAGCCAAGAGGAAAGCAGAGCTCCCTTTTTTATTCCAACGGCTGTGATTATACAAGAACCACAGGTATCTGGCAGACGGTTTGGCTTGAGTGTGTTCCTGAGGAGTATATTTCATCCTTGAAATACATACCCGATCCTGATAACGGGTGTGTACATATTGAAGGTTCTGTTGAAGGTAAAAGTAATGATTTAAGCATTGAAACCAGAGCATTTTTTGAGGGCAGAGAAATTGGAAGCAGCCGCGCCAGGGTTACAGGACAGAGAGTAGCGCTTACTGTGAATTTATCCGAAATACATCTCTGGGGGCCGGGGGAGCCAAATCTGTATGATCTCGAAGTTACTCTTTATGGTGATAACAATATAGATACGGTAACCAGCTATTTTGGCATGAGAACAGTAACCCTCAGTGAAAAGGCAATATTAATTAACGGTAAGCCTGTATTTCAGAGACTTGTTCTGGATCAGGGCTTCTATCCCGATGGAATTTATACTGCTCCAACTGACAATGACCTTAAAAAGGATATTGAAATTTCCATGGGACTGGGTTTTAACGGGGCGAGAATGCACGAAAAGGTTTTTGAACAACGTTACATATATTGGGCTGACAAACTCGGGTATCTGGTTTGGGGAGAGTATGCCAACTGGGGACTGGATATAACTACTCCAAAAGGGCTTGAGGTATTTTTGCCTGAATGGATGGAAGCCCTGGAAAGGGATTTTAACAGTCCGGCTGTTATTGGATGGTGTCCTTTTAATGAAACCTGGGATAAACATACCGGAGCGAGACAGGACAATGAGGTTTTAAGATTGATTTACAATGTAACGAAGATGGCTGATAAAACCAGACCTGTTATTGATACAAGCGGGAATTACCATGTTGTTACAGATATATTTGATATTCATGACTATGAACAGGATACTGTACAATTTGCAGCAAAATTCCTACCAATGAAAAATGGAGGGGAAGTTTACAATACGTTTCCAGAAAGGCAGGAATACCGGGGACAGCCATACTTCGTCAGCGAGTACGGTGGTATTTGGTGGAATCCTGAACAAAAAGACAACAAAGCCTGGGGTTATGGTGACAGGCCAAATAGTGCTGAGGAATTTATAGCCAGGTACGAAGGGCTGACTGCTGCACTGCTTGACAACCCAAATATATGTGCTTTCTGTTATACCCAGCTATACGACGTCGAACAGGAGGTTAACGGTCTGTACACCTATAGGCGTGAAGCAAAGTTTGATGTGAATATTATTAAAAAGATTAATACAAAAAAGGCTGCAATAGAGTTATAATTGCCTTAACAAATACTTATAATTTTATGAAATACAACCTCCATTTGACACTCTTCTGTTTTCCCGGTTTAACTGATAAAATAGAAGAGTGTTTATTTGTTTTTACCGGTAAGAAAATGGGAGATTTTACAAAAAGGAAAATTCATGAGCTTTCAGTTTTTTTGTAGGCTTCTTTATATTACCTTCCTGTTCACCAGCATAATTATGCCGCCGATTAATGAAAGGGGTACTGTAAAAAATATAGCTGTGTGCCAGCTGAACTGCTGGGTAAGTGCTCCGAAAATAACCGGACCGATTACAAATCCAATATTTTGTCCCAGACTGACCATTCCCATAGCCATACCGCTCTGAGCTGAATCATCAATGACCTCTGAAGTTGCAGCGAAAACGCATACAGGAAGAAAAGGGGGAATTGCGCCAATAATGAAAATAATTAATATAAATAATGGAGTTGGGACAAAAGGAATAAGTGCAAATAAGCCACCGCTTACTATAAGTGCTATTCCTCCCAGCATCCGGCGAGACCGCAGTTTATCTGAAACAATGCCTGCAAGCAGAGAGGAAGCGGTTCCCACCAAACAGCAAATGCTTACCAGACTGGAGGCTGCTGACATTTCCATTCCTCTTTGAGTGGAGAGGTAAGAAGGCAAAAACGCCTGAAGAGTTGGGTAGCTGAGTACATAAAAGCACATTGATATCGTCAGATACCATAAGCTTTTATTTTTGAAAACAAAAAAAATAGAATTATTATTTGAATTGTCTTTTTTCTCTGTAGTTTTATTTTTACCGAAAAATACCTTGAGTCGTAACATCAGGAATATCCATACTAATGTAAAAACAATAGTGTATATATTTGAAAACCACCAAACACCCTTCCAGCTGCTTTGCTTCAGAATTTGAGGAGCCAGGTTGTAGGTGAGTACCTGGCCCACGCCGATATATGCTGAAAAAAATCCCATAGCGAGTCCTCGGCTTTTCTGGTCAACCGTTGCACCAACGATTGAAGGGCCGGCAATTGCAACCAAACCCATTCCGATGCCTTCAATAACACGGCTTACCAGCAAAACTTCAAAGGAGCCCGAATATGTACCCAGCAGCGAACCAGCCAGTAAAGCCAGCATGGAAGCCAATACGCATTTCCATGGACCGAATTTATGTATCAACAGTCCTCCAGGGAGAGAAAGAATGATACCTGTAAAAGAGAAGACCGATATGAGCATTCCCAGCTGTACTTCTCCAATTCCAAACTGCTGCATAAGCGCCGGGGCGATAGGAGAAACTTTATTTTGACTTAGCGGAGCTGCGACAGCGGTTAAAACAAGAATAGCCAGGATAAAAAACGGAGATGTCCTGCTTTTGTTTAGAAGCGTTGTTTTCATGATGTTTGTTCCTTTTGGATATTTATATTTTGTTGATAGTAAAACAGGTTTTTTAAAGGCTTTTTTAATAAAATCATTTTACGAACACAATTGAAATTATATCCTGTTTTAAGGGAGATTTGAAGGGCTTTCCCTCTTTTTTTTACTACAAGCAAAAGCCGGCTTTTAATTGTTCTTTGAAAAACAGGTACCTGGTACCATATTTAAAGGCTTTATAATATATGTCCGTAAAATTTTAAATATTATTTGAAAAATTTTCCGAATAGGTTAAATTGCTAAAAGGGATAATAAATTTAACAAATATACTGGAACAAAAAGTTGGGAGTGATAAGATGGAAATAGTTACAGGATACTTTATCAGCAGAGCACCCGCTATCGAAACAGCAAGATTCCTGGAAAGGAGTGGCTTTAGAATAGAGGTTCTGGGACATCAAAACCAGGAGGATTTCCGTGAGAGACAGGTGGCAGCAGGAGTCGATGATGATTTGGATGTGCCTTATTATGGTTTAATGGGTATCAACACAGCTACCTCAGGCATAAACAGTTTTCTTATCGCAGGAAGCGGGCCTCTTATTGCAGCAAGGCCAATTGTAAGTCTGGTCAATGGAGGTTTGGATGGGGATTTCAGACAAATGATGATCAATTGGGGAGTATCCAGAGATATAGAAAATGAAATTAAATCTGTTATTGCTTCAGGCAGGTCAGTAGTCATGGTAGAATGTGATTCCAAGGATACCACTTTTGTCAGAGAGACTCTCGAAAAGCACGGAGCACAAAATGTTCATGTCTGAATCATTTTTAGTTGTTTTTATGGACTGCTTGAAAATCACATGAAATAAACCTAATGCCTGAAAAAATTATAAAAAACTCATTTCAGTAAAGTGTGAGTACTCATAATTTTTTCAGGTTTTACTTTTAGGCATGATTAAACAATAACCTTCTACATTTAACAGCTGTTTTCCCGCCTTGGCACTGAGTTTTATTATTTATTCATGTATTATATAATTTCATCTGATAATTAATTATTTCATCTGAAAATTATAATTTACGTTCATACACAAACATATTACCTTTTTTTGACACTCTCTCCACGGCGTCAACATAATTAAGAACGTTCAGGGCTGTTTGAGAATTGGAAATACTAAGGCCGGAGGCTTTGGCGAAATCCTTGCTGGTAAACCGGGCAGGAAGTGTATCTGGTATTAAAAGAGAATAGTCCTGTTTACTATTGATTGATATCACCTTTTGAAGAGCTTTGGGAATCCTGTCATGCCGCCAGGAACCCTTTTTACCATCGGTACTCCAACCGTTAAGCAGACGGTATTCCTCGATATCAAGGTATACTATGCTTAACCTTAGATTTTCATCCTTAAGGAAACTTTTGATCCTATACAGCTCAAAGAAGATATCGTATGCTGAACCTTTTTTAGGTGATAGCCGACGTTTACTGATTTCTCCAGTTTCTTCATTAATCCAGAGAAGCCATTTGGTATAGGCAACAGGGTAAACCAGGGTAACTACATTATCAGGAAGAAAGGCCTTGAGTTTTCCTCGCAGCTTATTCCACTGCCGGGTCTGAATTTCGGTTATACCATGTTCGTTTAAAATATCTGCAAAAAATGAACCAACCTTTATTTCATGATAGCTTTCATCAGGCTCACAACAATGCTTTAAAACGGCATGAAGCGTCTTTTCACCAAGAGTTCCGATTCCTTCTCTGCGGTATTGTGAATTGATTACCTTATCATATGCCTGCTCAAACTTTACAGTATCCATTTTTTATCCTTTACGGTTTCAGGTATAACATTTATATCTTAACCTTATACTTTAATATTTTTTATTTGCAAATTACTGATCCGATAAATATTTTACAGGAATTTAATCCTGTCTTCAATAAAATCTGATGAAGCAGCAGCGCCAATGACATGACAAAATGTATAATAAATATTTGTTTAAAACGAAGCAATAATTTCTTTTATGAACCTTTATGGTAAATTTTATGTTAAAAGCTTGATGTCCGGGGTTGTTCAACAAAATATTATGTGCTATGCTTTTCATATGCAGAAATTCAAATCCGGCATCCAATAGTTAAAAATAATAGTGTTATTGACAGCCTATTTTGTTGTAGTCATAAGATTAATTATATAAAAAGAATAAACGGTTCAGGTGATGATATGGAGAAACCCAGTCTTGTATTAAGGCACTATAATAAATTCAAACCAATTAATTGTACATTTATCAGCGGAGATACAAATAAGATTTTTACTGTTAAGCTGCATGAAACGGAAAATACCATTACTGAAATGATCAAAGGAGATCCTGTCTTAATTGGGATGCTGGATGATGATGAAACCTTGTCGGTTAACGGAGGAAGCGTTGTTGGAGCCAACCCAAAAGAGGAACAGTACATTATATGTACGAATAATGTTGTCAACATGGCAAGAGAACTGGATAAAAGGCAATACGAAAGATATCCGACCTCCTTGCTTGGAGATATAAAGTTACTTGACTCATGTAAAAGGGAAACTGCATGTATCAAAGATTTCAGTTATTCCGGTATGTGTATTTTTTCAACTGGAGAGTTTGAAGTAAATGATGTAATTGAAATAAGTATGTATTTAAGTAACAGTGTATCAAAGTATGACGGTACCATTATGAGAAAATCAAAGAACTTTGGCAGAAATGAATATGGAATATCAATTATACATAGAGATAAAAACGCAATGTATAACACTGAAGCTCAGCTGACAAATATGATTCAGGCCGAGAAGGAACTGATATACAGACATTTGATAAATGCCAGATATAAATTTTAAATAAAAAAATATAGTTCCTGGAACTATATTTTTTTATTTAATGAAATACTGGTGAAGGCCACATCTATGGCACTGTATTAACAGATTATTTCATTTTTGGAAGTGGTAAGGGATAGTTTGGAGATTAATAAAATAAGTTGTTTATGGTATAATATGGTTGTAACTGTTTTCTTGAGTAATTGGAGGTATATCATGCGGAGATTAGACAAAGACAGTAATTATACCAAAGAGGTTTATTTGACTACTGCTACCAACAGTCTTGAGGCAGAAACCCTTGAAGCACTGCTGCAAGCCAATAAAATACCTGTTCTTAAGAAATTCCGCGAAGCAGGGGCCTATCTTGAAATCTATATGGGAACTTCAAATTTTGGGGTAGATATATACGTTCCGTCAGATCTGCTGGAAGAAGCACAAGATATAATAGGAGTCACAGCGGTAGCAGACGGGGAGTCCGGACGGCAGGACCCTGAAGATAATATTGAAGAAGCACCTGGCAACTATAAAGGAAAGCAAAGAGCACTCTCCTGGTTGATAATATTGATATTACTGCCTGGAGTGCTGTGGATTGCCATATTCTCATGTGTTCTGATTTATAAATGGCTTACAGCTTAATATCTGGTACACTGTCTTGATTAATTTGATGCAATGACCCAAATCTCACTTTCAAGGGTGTAGATGTTTATCCAAGGCAGTGGGACAGCTTGTGTGAGTTATTCCGAATTCAATACATGAGCCATTCGTTAAGTACGGAGGATAAGGGGGGCGTATGAGTAGTTTCATTGATACGGGGCTTGAGGGTTTTAAGCTTCGTTTTGCGGAAGAAAAAGATACCGCATTAATACTGGACTTTATAAAAGAACTTGCTGAGTACGAAAAAATGCTGGATCTTGTTGTGGCAACTGAAGACATATTAAGAGAATCATTATTTGAAAAGAAAGCCGCAGAAGTAATTATTGGTGAGTACAAGGGAGAACCGGTAGGGTTTGCTCTGTTTTTCAACAACTTTTCTACTTTTTTGGGACAGTCGGGTATTTATCTTGAGGACTTGTATATAAAACCTGAGATGAGGGGAAAGGGTATGGGTAAAATCATGCTTTCTTTTCTGGCTAAGCTTGCACTTGACAGGAACTGCGGACGACTTGAGTGGTGGGTGCTCGACTGGAATGAACCATCAATTCAATTCTATAAGAAAATGGGAGCAGTTCCTATGGATGAATGGACTGTTTACAGAGTATCCGGTGACAATCTTAAAGAATTAGGAGCTAGATTTTAGCTTAAAGAAAAAAACTTTCAAACTTATCGACTTTCAAACTATAAAATAGTGAGCTGGAAAGGCTAATGGTACAAATGAACATTCAGATTTTTGGAGCTAAAGGCTTTGATACACAAAAGGCTGAGAGATATTTTAAAGAAAGAAAAATCAATTATCAATATATAGATTTATACAAGTATGGGCTGAGCAAGGGTGAGTTTGACAGCGTAAAAGCGGCTGTAGGCCTTAGAGCTCTGATTAATGAAAGCAGTAAGGACTATCAACGTTTAAGTATGCAAAATCTCGGTGTAGGCAAGGTTGCTGAAGAAGTTCTCTTCAAGAATCCCAAGCTGTATAATTCGCCGATAGTGAGAAATGGTAAAAAAGCCACTGTAGGCTACTGTCCTGATATCTGGAAGGACTGGGAATAAAGCATGATTAACGGAAGATTTAATTTCCAGGTTTCAGGATTTTAAACAAATTAGTTAAAATCTTTATTTGAAATATGACATTATGATGTCATATTTCAAATAATATAATATCATTACAGGGAAATTAAAGTATGCCGCGTCATGCTTAAAATCGATTTACTATCGAACAAAGGGAGATACCCTTGACTTTTGTTCCGGGAGATGATATTTATGTCAGAAAAGTTTGATTTCAAAAAAGAGTTTAAAGATCTATACATGCCTAAAGAAATCCCTTATGCAATACACGTTCCGGCCATGAATTTTATATGTGTAAACGGCACAGGAGACCCGAATGGGAAATCTTATTCAGAGTCGGTTGGTATTTTATACGCAATAACTTTTACAATTAAAATGTCTAAAATGAGTGGGGCTCAACCCGAAGGCTATTTCGAGTATGTAGTGCCGCCTTTGGAAGGCCTGTGGTGGTGCGAAGACGGGCCGTTTGACTTCTATAAACGTGATAACTGGCTGTGGACATCCATGATAAGACAGCCCGGATTTGTAACGCAGGAGGTTTTTGACTGGGCAGTCCAGGTATGCAGAAAGAAAAAGCCTGACGTGGATGTTAGCAAAGCAAGATTTGAGACCTTTGAAGAAGGGCTCTGTGTTCAGATGCTCCATAAGGGTCCATACGCTACAGAGCCCGCCACTGTGGAAATAATGAGAGACTTCATGAAGGATAACTATTTGACTGATGATACAGGTATGATACGAAAACATCATGAGATATATCTGGCAGATCCGAGAAAAACTGCACCTGAAAAGCTGAAAACTGTGCTAAGGCATCCTGTGCATGAAAATCTGTGAGATCCAAACCAGGTTGTTAACGCCGTTTAAGCTTGAGTATACTGAAATACTGATATCCAGGGTCAGATATATTATAGCGGAATAGCAAATAATTTCCCTGGTTTTTGCCGGTATAGCAGTGATGAATTTCAGAATGACGGGGTGTATTATGTATACTAAAAAGAGAGACATAACACCCCATATAATAGTATTTCTTACACATATATAACCCATGAAGTTACCGAAATCACCGCTGTAATCCCAAAGCCGCCTGGTTCCTAACTTACTCAGCAGCAATCCTGCCAGTAATTCAACAACTGTTGTTAAAGTCGAAGCACAAATGAAAAGTAAAAATGGATGGGATCTGATGTGGTCAAGTACATAAACAACAAAAATTGATCCTATCCCATATACTACACAAAGAGGGCCTAAAAGGAACCCCCTTTTTACCATATGTCCATGATAAATCGACATATAGATGGTCTCCACCACCCAACCTGTAAATGAGTATATAAGAAAACTAATGATCAGGTTGATAAGTTTTTCATTCAACAATGATTTACTTGATAATTCATTTCTGAGTTTAACAACTAAATTCATGGATTGTTACGACCCTCAAATTTAATACCTTATATATGTATATTCAAAAATGTCAAAAAAATTGAAAACTATCTCTGAGCATTTATAGCTCCCCTCCTTGTATTGACAAAAATATCCCGCCCGAAAACTAAGTTTTATTAAACATAACCTCTATTGACAATGTGTAGCACGCCTCACACCGGCTATTTTGCCGCTCAAAAACGTATTGTACATTATTAATAGAGGGTAAGGTTGTTTTAATTAAAAAAAAGCTATATACTGATTTAAACTAAGTAAGTTTATGAGGATGTAGATTAATTGAAAAATCGCGGTAAAAACAATGACATGGTTAACACCATCATACTGGGCGAAAGGGAGCTTCAGTATATATTAAAAAGAACCAATCGACGAAGCATTGGTATATCCGTAGATAAAACCGGAGCTGTAACTGTTGCAGGTCCTAATGGAATATCTGAATATACTGTCAGAGAACTTTTGAGGAAAAAAGCCCCCTGGATATTGGATAAGCTGTCGCACTTTGAAACTCTGGCTGCCGGAAAGGGAAAAGCTAAAGTCTTTAACTCCGACGAAGAATATCTTTACCTGGGAAAAATGTATAAACTTAAGGTTGTAATTGAGCCGTCGCTAAAAAGACCGGTCTTTAGACATCAGGAAAACACTCTGGAGCTTTATACGAAAAATCCCGGGGATACAGAAATGCTTAAGGACTATTTAAAACTCTGGTATGTTGAACAGTTTAAAAGGGTTATTGAAATACGGATCAGCTATTTCTCAAAAATAATGGGATTGAATCCGGGAAAAATAACTGTCCGTGAACAAAAAACACGCTGGGGCAGCTGCAGCTCCAAGGGTAATCTGAACTTCAACTGGAAACTTATTATGGCTCCCTTGGAAGTACTGGACTATGTTGTTATACATGAACTTTGCCACATGAAAGAAATGAATCATTCTGACAGGTTCTGGGCTCTGGTAAAAGAGTTGTGCCCTAAATACAAGCAGTATAGAAAGTGGCTGAAGGATAACGGAAGTAATCTGTCAATCGATTGATATTTCCAGTAAAGCGTTTATAGAAAAATAGTCATAACAATGCATAAGAATGTACATTGTTATATTGGAAAAATAGTATTATACTTAAGCTTGCGTATGTTTTATACATATGTTTCTTAGTTATTGATTGTATATTTTTAAAGTTATTTAGCAGGTTTTCTTTTAACTGTTCAATAGTTTTTGTATTATTAAATTATTATTTGGAGGTAGGGTATGGTTTATAAAAAATACGGAAAAACCGGTAAGGACATCTCTGTAATCGGATTTGGTGGTATGAGATTTCCAAAAACAGGAGATACCTATGATTACGATAAATGTGCAGAAATTGTAGTAAAAGCTAATGAGCTTGGAGTGAATTATTTTGATACTGCTCCTAACTACAATGATGATAACAGTGAATTGATAATGGGTCATGCTTTTAAAAATATGAAAAAGGATTTTTACGTTTCAACGAAAAGCAGTCAGAAGGATGGGGCAAAGCTCAGAGAACAGCTTGAAACATCACTAAAGAGAATGAACCTGGAGAAAATCAATTTCTTTCACATCTGGTGTATTCTGAATATGGATGATTACAGAAGCAGGATGGTTAAAGGCGGAGCTTATGAAACTGCGTTAAAAGCGAAAGAAGAAGGGCTTATTGAGCATATTGTATTTTCAACACACTGTAATGGTGATGAAATTGAAACAATTGTAAATGAAGGCTGCTTTGAAGGTATGACAGTGGGATACAATATCCTTAACTTCCCCTTCAGACAGAAGGGTCTGCAGGCTGCATACAGGAAAGGCCTGGGAGTTGCCACTATGAACCCGTTGGGAGGGGGGCTGATTCCTCAGAAAGCTGAATACTTTGATTTTATCAGAACTAATGAAGATAAAACTGTAGTAGATGCAGCCTTAAGATTTAATGCGTCACATGATGAAATAACAACAGTACTTGCAGGAATGGGCAGTGTTGAAGAGGTTATACAGAACTGTCAGATTGGTGACAACCTCAGGAAACTGGAGGATAAAAAGCTGAAGGAAATAGAAGGCATGCTGTTCAACTCGATGGATAAGCTCTGTACCGGCTGCCGTTACTGTGAACATTGTCCTAAGGAAATACCTGTATCAAAATACATGTTGTCCTATAACAACAAGATACTACAAAATGAACAGGAAGTGCTGAACAACCTGAAATGGCACTGGGGTATTGAACATAAAAATGTCATGGATTGTATTGAATGTGGCATATGCGAAGGTAAATGCACCCAGCACCTGCCAATTATCAGCAGACTCAAGGAAATAGGAGTCTGGGGAGATGCAGCTGCAAACCAATGATTGGTTCAAAAGGAAGCAATCATATATCCACGATAATATAGCGTTTTTTCATCAAGCCTGCGAAAGCAGGCTTTTTTGCGTAATATAGACTAATGCAAATAAAACTATCCATAACTTCTTTACTTGCACCCATAACTTCTTTACTTTTTATCCATCGCTTCATTACTTTTCATCTATAACACTTCACCAATTTTATCCCTTATCTATAATAATTTTTCGGGATTGTACTCCTATATAAACATTGATGATACCTCCATACAAGGCTTAAAATGACTATGACAAAAAAATAACAATTGTTATTGTGAATTGCTGAAATGCTGGTTTTAAAGTGATTCGCGTATTTGAGAAGGCAAAGTCTGTAAGAAATCAAAGATTTCTGAAAGATATGCCATATGTGACTGAAAGTCACTTTGTGCCTACTTTTTCAGGCAATAAAAAAATAAGTGGCACGGGCAATAAATGAATTTTATCCCATAAAAAACTTCAAGCTTTCCGTTTAAGCTTAAAAGTTTTGGATCTGAAAGGAAATTCATTTATCCCTTGCGGAAATGGAGATAAAAATGCAAGATTTAAGGTTTGAAGTTGTCGATGGTATCTTAAACAAATATGATAATAACAAATCATATCTGATTGCAGTTCTGCAGGAAATTCAAAATGAATACAAGTATTTGCCCGAGGATCTTTTGGAATATGTTGCAGAAAAGCTGGATGTAAATCTCTCAAAAATATTCAGTGTTGCAACCTTCTATGAAAACTTTTCACTGGTTCCAAAAGGAAAATATATTATAAAAGTCTGTGACGGTACGGCATGTCACGTTAGAAAATCAATCCCAATATTAAATGCTATGAGAAAAGAGCTTGGACTAAGTGAGAGCAAGCATACAACAGATGATATGCTCTTCACCGTTGAAACCGTATCATGCCTTGGTGCCTGCGGACTGGCTCCGGTTATTACTATAAACGACAAGGTTTATGCAAAGATGACACCTGATTCAACAGTTGAAATAATAAGGACTTTAAGGAGTGAAGGATAATGAAAATAAATAGTCTTGATGAGTTAAAAACCTTTTCTGCCAAGTCAACTAAAGCATTAGAAAATCAGAAAAAGAAGGTTTTGGTATGTGCCGGTACAGGTTGTGTCGCAGGGGGATCTATTGAAATTTACAACAGAATCAGGGAACTGATTGATGCGCATGAGCTATTGGTTGATCTGGAGCTGGATCATGAAAAAAAAGGAGTGGGAGTTAAGAAAAGCGGCTGCCACGGCTTTTGTGAGATGGGGCCTCTGGTGAGAATTGAGCCTGAAAACTATTTGTATCTGCGGGTTCAACTGGAGGACTGTGTTGAGATAGTTGAAAAGACTCTCATTAACAATGAACCCGTAGAACGTTTAATGTTCAGTGCTGAAAACCGTATTTATAAAGCCCAGGAAGATATTCCTTTCTATCATAAGCAGACAAGAATGGTTTTGAAGAACTGCGGAAGCATTAATGCAGAATCCTTCACTGAATATGTTGCAAAGGGCGGTTATGAAGCTCTCAGCAAGGTACTTTTTGAAATGGAGCCACAGGAGGTCTGTCAATCTATTATTGATTCAAACCTGAGAGGCAGAGGGGGCGGAGGTTATCCTGCCGGAAGAAAGTGGTCACAGGTGCTTAGACAGGACAGCGATGTAAAATATGTTGTTTGTAATGGTGATGAGGGTGATCCGGGAGCTTTCATGGACAGAAGTATAATGGAGGGTGATCCTCATGGCGTAATAGAGGGTATGCTCATAGCAGGCTATGCAACCAGGAGTACTGCCGGTTACATATATGTCAGGGCAGAGTATCCTCTCGCAGTTGAAAGACTCCGAATTGCAATTGAAGATGCCAGAAAACACGGAATTCTGGGAAAGAACATCTTAAACTCAGGATTTTCCTTTGATATAAACATTAATAAGGGTGCGGGAGCATTTGTTTGCGGCGAAGGCAGTGCACTTACTGCCTCTATTGAGGGTGAAAGAGGTATGCCGAGAGTAAAACCGCCAAGAACTGTTGAAAAGGGTTTATGGCAGAAGCCTACAGTATTGAACAATGTTGAAACCTTTGCCAATGTACCTCTTGTAATAAAAAACGGAAGTGACTGGTTCAAGGGAATAGGTCCTGAAAACAGCCCTGGAACAAAGGCATTTGCCATTACCGGTAACGTAAACAATACCGGACTTATTGAAGTTCCTATGGGAACTACCCTGAGAGAAGTAATATTTGATATCGGTGGAGGTATCAAAAACGGCAAGAAATTCAAGGCTGTCCAGATAGGTGGTCCTTCAGGGGGATGTCTGACAGAAGAACATCTGGATTTGCCACTTGACTTTGATTCCTTGAAAAAGGTTGGAGCCATGATAGGTTCAGGCGGACTTGTTGTAATGGATGAAGATACCTGTATGGTTGAGGTTGCAAGATTTTTTATGAACTTCACTCAGAACGAATCCTGCGGAAAGTGTGTTCCCTGCAGAGAGGGAACAAAGAGAATGCTTGAGATCCTTGAAAAGATAGTTGCAGGAAAAGGAACCGTTCAGGATCTGGATTTACTTGAAGAACTGGCTGATACCATAAGCAGCACTGCACTGTGTGGTCTGGGTAAATCAGCGGCAAGCCCTGTTGTAAGTACACTGAAATATTTTAGAGATGAATATATTGAACACGTAGTTGATAAGAAATGTGTTACACATACCTGTAAAGCTCTCGGTTCAATTGTGATAGAAAAGGAAAAGTGCAAAGGCTGCAGCAAATGTGCGAGAATATGCCCTGTTCAAGCTATTGACGGCAAAGTAAAAGAGCCTTACACCATCAATCAGAATAAGTGTATTAAATGCGGTGCCTGTATCGAGGCTTGTGCATTTAAAGCCATAAAGGAGGCCTGAGTGTTATGGGAAACATGATAATAGATGGACAGATAGTTGAATTCAACGATGAGAAAAATATACTTGCCGTCATACGTAAAGCAGGTATAGAGCTTCCAACCTTCTGCTACCATTCAGAACTGAGTGTTTACGGCGCATGCAGAATGTGTATGGTTGAGGATAAATGGGGAAGTACTTTGACCTCCTGCTCAACTCCGCCAAAGGATGGAATGGAAGTTTGGACAAATACAGACAAACTTAAAAAACACAGAAAAATGATTCTGGAACTGCTTCTGGCCAATCACGACAGAGATTGTACCACCTGTGAAAAAAGCGGAAGGTGCAAGCTCCAGGAAATTTCGCTGAAGGTTGGGGTAAAGAAGATCAGATTCGGACAGGAAAAGAAGGAACTGCCAATAGATGATCTCGGTCCTTCAATAGTAAGAAATCCAAACAAGTGCATTCTCTGCGGAGACTGCGTCAGAGCTTGTCAGGAAATACAGGGTGTAGGCGTATTGGATTTTGCTTACAGAGGTTCAAATCTTCAGGTTACAACTGCCTTTAATAAATCTCTGAGCCATGTGGATTGTGTAAATTGCGGACAGTGCCGGGTGGTTTGTCCTACCGGTGCATTGATGATAAAGAAAGACATTGATAAGGCTTATGAGGCTCTTCAGGATAAAAACAAGCGTGTAATCGCCCAGATTGCACCGGCAGTAAGGGTTGCTATCGGCGAAGAGTTCGGAATGGAACCCGGCGCCATCACTATGGGTAAAATTGTTGCTGCCTTAAGGAAACTCGGTTTTGATCAGATATTTGACACAGCTGTGGGCGCCGACCTCACTGTTATCGAGGAAGCTGAAGAGCTGATGGACAGAATACAGAACAAGGAAAAACTTCCTTTATTCAGCTCCTGCTGTCCGGCCTGGTTCAAATACGCTGAACAGAAGCATCCCGAATTAATGGATAATGTCTCCTCCTGCCGTTCACCTCAGCAAATGTTCGGAGTAGTTATAAAGGAGCAGTTCAAAAAGCAGCAGAAGGCTGACGGAAAAGAGAATGTGGTCATCGCAATAATGCCATGTACTGCAAAGAAGTTTGAAGCGGCAAGGCCTGAGAATACTACCGACGGAATTCCTGATGTGGATATGGTTATAACTACCCAGGAGCTTGCAATTATGATTCAGGAAAACGGCATTGTCTTTAATGAGCTGGAAGACGAAGCCCTTGATATGCCTTTTGGTTTCACAAGCGGTGCGGGTGTCATATTCGGTGTCAGCGGAGGTGTTTCTGAAGCTGTTTTAAGATATTACTACAAGGAAAGAACTGCTTCTACTCTCCAAAACATTTCCTACTCTGGTGTAAGAGGAATGGAAGGAGTGAAAGAGGCCACTGCCGAGATAGATGGCAGAAAGGTAAGAATTGGTGTGGTTCACGGCCTTAAGAACGCTGAAACTCTCATAAAGAAGATTGTTAAAGGAGAAGAAAAGTTTGACTTTGTTGAAGTTATGGCTTGCCCGGGCGGATGTATCGGCGGTGCAGGACAGCCAATCCCACAGAACAACGATGTAAGAAGAAAAAGAGCAAAAGGTATTTACAAGGTTGACACGGCATCTCCAATAAAGAGATCCGAGGACAACCCGGCTATTGAAGCCTTATACAGTGGAGTTCTGAAGAGCAACAGAGCAATTCTTCACAGACATGGTCACCACAAGTAATTAGGTATGACCAAATAATAACTTCCCTAATTTAAGACGGATATTTTCCGCCAATACGACCTTGTCTTTACGAAAAAGATTTCGCCTTAAAACGGAGTTTTATATCATGCCTAAGATCAATTCCTGATGCAGTTTTCCCGGATAAAAACAAAAGAAGCAGTATACTTTATTTTCTATCTAGGGCAGCTTTCATAAAACCAATAATATTCCAACAAATCCGGGAAAACTGCGTTAAAAAAATCCGCTATCTTTTAAACTTCAAATATTTATAACTAAAGCCAGGTGATTATACAATTCAAGAATGGGGGTGAAGGTCAATGTTAGAGAAAAATAACTGCGAAATCAGGTTAAATACTTCAGAAGATAGTTATTCAGTTTGTTCAATAATGTCAGTTGTTGATGATGCAAAGACAGATATGGAGTATAACTGCACCAGATGTGCTGACAGGTAAAAAACCACGTTCAAATCAAATAAACAATATAAATATGCACCATTTTACAATTGACATAAATTTAACAAGGGTTTACAATTATATTGTTATTTGTTTAACAAAGATGTGCGGAGGGTGAAATTCAATGCTTGATATCTATGTATGCGTAGGAAGCTCATGTCATCTTAAAGGCTCATATCAGATTATTAACTGCTTCCAGAAGCTGATAAAGGAAAATCATCTGGAAGACAGGGCAGTTCTTAAAGCTTCCTTTTGCATGGGACAATGTACAAATGGTGTATGTGTAAAGGTAGGGGATGTCTTTTACGGAGATGTTGCCATTATCAATGCTGAGAGCTTTTTTCATGAGAAGGTCATTAATCAATTAGAGGCGGCTTTATGAGTATAATACAATTTAAGGAAGCAAATTGTAAAAATTGCTACAAGTGCATACGGAGTTGTCCTGTTAACGCTATAGCCTTCAGGAACGATCAGGCAGAGATTATTCACGATGAGTGTACGTTGTGTGGAAATTGCCTTAAGGTCTGTCCTCAGAATGCAAAAAGTGTTAACAGTGAAATAGACAAAGTAAAGAAATTCATAAGCAAAAAGGAAAAGGTATATGTAAGCCTGGCTCCATCCTTTGTTTCTGCCTTTGATTATGATGAAAAATGGCTTTACTGCGCTCTGAAAAAGGTTGGTTTTACTCACATTGAGGGAACTGCCAACGGTGCATATCAGGTATCCAGACAATATGAAAAGCTATTGCAGAAAAAAGAAATGAAAAATATAATCACAAGCTGCTGTTCATCAATAATTCTATTGATAGAAAAGTACTATCCCCAGCTGATATGGCAGCTTGCACCGGTAGTATCACCTATGATTGCTCATGCCAAAATGCTTAGGGAAACCTATGGACAAAGGATCAGAGTAGTTTTTATCGGACCGTGCATATCAAAAAAAGAAGAATGTAATGATTTGCAAAATGAAAACCAGATAGATGCCGTAATTACTTTTGAAGAACTGGATAAATGGTTTGAAGAAGAGGGTATATATCAGGACGAAACCATAGCAGATGAGATGAAGAATTTCGACAATATAGCCAGAATTTATCCCGTGCCCGGTGGTATTCTCAAGACAATAGACAGAAGCAGCAAAAAGAATTACAGATCCATCAGTGTTGATGGGGTTGAAAGATGCATTGATATACTGGATTCCATAGTGGAAGGGAATATTGAGAATTATTTCATAGAAATGAGCAGCTGTACCGGGGGTTGTATAGCTGGGCCATGTATGCAGCATGTTCAGGGCGGTTTTCTGACAGCAAGGGAGAGATTGCTGAATTATGCAAAAAGAGCAGCAAATAACCAAAGCGATAATAAAAATTCTTTGATGGCTGCAACAAAAATAGATCTTTCCAAAACCTTTACAGATAGATCGAAAACTGTAGATTTGCCTTCAGAAGCAGTAATTCAGGGCATTCTGAACAGTATAGGCAAATTCAGTGGTGATAAGGAATTGAACTGCGGTGCGTGCGGTTACCCCTCCTGCAGAGAAAAAGCGATTGCTGTTTATCTTGGAAAGGCCCAGGTTCATATGTGTCTTCCTTATATGAGGGAAAGGGCAGAATCTATATCTAATATCATAATTAACTATACTCCTTATGCTATTTTTGCTCTTGATAAGAATTTAAACATACAGGAAGTAAATAAATCCGCCAAAACCATGTTTAAGCTAGGGGCTACAGATATTGAGGGGTTAAATATAGAGGAAATATTAAATTGTGAAATGTTCAGGCAGGTTTTAGAGACCGAAGAAAACATTTATGACGAAAAATATGTTTACGAAGATTTCAATATGGTTGTCAAACAATCTATTGTACATGTGAGTAAGCATAACACTTTAATAGTTATTATTAACGATATTACTGAAGAGGAGGCGCAAAGACAAAAAATCTTTGAGAGCCGTTCACAGAATATCGAAATAGCACAAAAGGTCATGGAAAAACAAATGAGAGTTGCGCAGGAGATTGCCAGTCTTCTTGGTGAGACGACGGCTGAAACAAAGGTTGCCCTGACAAAGCTCAAAAAATCAATAATGTCAGAGATGGGTGAGGCCAATTGAGCCTGTATATAGATGTAAATTATGAAAGTTTAAACAAATATAGGGAAGAGCTGTGTGGGGACAAGGTTGAAATAATCAGAAGCTCAGATTCTGTTGTAGTTGTACTTGCAGATGGCCTGGGAAGCGGTGTCAAGGCAAATATTCTCGCAACCCTGACCTCCAAGATAATTGGCACAATAATGTCCAACGGTCTGGATATAGATGAGGCGGTTAACACCATTGCAAGCACCCTGCCGGTATGTAAGGAAAGAGGAGTAGCCTATTCAACCTTTTCAATAATACAGATTTTCAATAATGGTGAAGGCTATCTTGTGGAATTCGACAGTCCTTCCGTTATGAGGTTAAGAAAGGGTAAGCTGAATGAAATTGAAAAGGAAAGCCGTGAAGTCAGCGGAAAATTAATTTATGAAGCAAGATTTGCCGTAAGTCCTGACGACTTATTTGTAATGATTAGCGATGGGGTCATTCATGCAGGTATTGGTCAAACTCTTAATCTTGGCTGGCAATGGAACAACGTAAGCGAATATGTCCAGAAAACCTACAAAAAGGATATGTCATCAAAAGCTATAGCAAAGCTGCTGTTAGCTGCCTGTGACAGCCTTTATTCCAACGAACCGGGGGATGATACAACTGTAGTTGCCCTTAAAGCCAAAAAACCAATTAAACTTAATCTAATGATAGGTCCTCCTGTTGATTCGCAAAATGACAGTGATATTGTTACAAGATTTATAAACAGAGAAGGCAAGAAGGTAATTTGTGGAGGTACAACCTCTCAGATTGTTGCACGTATTACAAAAAAAGAAATCAAGACTTCTATCGAATATTTTAATCCGTCGGTTCCACCGACTGCCGAAATAGATGGTATTAATCTTACAACAGAAGGAGTTCTGACATTAAGAAAGACACTGGAACTGTTGAAAACCTGTGTTTCACCCGAAAGTACCATGAGTGATTATCTTAAGCTCAACAAAAAGGACGGAGCTTCAAGGTTGGCTAAAATGCTCCTTGAAGAAAGCACCAGTATATATTTCTTTATAGGCCAGGCTATAAATCCTGCTCACCAGAATCCGGAATTTCCGCTTAATATGGGTCTTAAATTTAAATTGGTTGAGGAAATTGCCGGTTTGTTAAGGCAGGCAGGCAAGCATATAACCATGGAATATTGTTAATTGTAAACATTATCAATTAATACCCGAGGAGGCAGTTATGGGGTTGCGAACCATACATCTAAAACTTCATAATCCCAGCACGATAAAGAAAAAAATAATTAATAAAGCATTTATTAATTATAATAATGCCTACAATTATTTAATGAACAAAGCTTTTTCGGAGATAGAAAAAATCGAAAATAACTATAAGTCACCCAAAGGTACATATAGTACCCTGGGGCTCTCCAAATGGATAGACAGTGATTTGTCAGAAGAACTGAACAAATTTGACATACAACCCTTTAAGGATTCCTTAAAGCTGGACTTTGGAATGACTCTTGCCAGTTATTTTGTTCAGCGTAAAACTAATCCCTCAGTGCCGTTTCCGGGCATTAAAAAGGAACCGGTGTCACCGGGGGATAAGCTGAGACCCATATATTTCTGCAGATATGATACCAAAAGAAGCTTTTGTCTTTTGTATGATAAGGAAAACGGTAAGTTTTTCGCCAAGCTGTTTTTAATGAACATCAGAAATGGAAAAGTTAGAAACAATAACAATTTTTCCAGAGCCTTGAGCTATATATCAAAAAACAGTGAATCTGTAAAAGCTTTAAAGAAGGAAACTTTTATAATTGTCCCTCTCTCATTCGGTAAATGGCAGCTGAATATGCTTGAGCAGGCAGTTGAGCAGCCTGAAATACTGAGAACGGCACGGTTGTTGTTTAAAGACAATGCATATTATCTAAGCCTGAGTATTGATTTACCCGATGATGAAAAACTTTCAACTGAAACTTTTCTAGGTGTGGGCAGAGGTATTGAGAACGCAGTAAATTATTCAGTTGTGGATAATCAGGGGCGATTAATACTAAATGGTATCTTAAATATTAAAAATGATGTAAATCCTTCCGAGCAAAAAACAGGTTTATTTAATATGGCAAATAAAATTGCAGAAATAGCTGTCGTCAACAAATCCATGGTGGTTCTGCAGAATCTTACCGGAAAGGGAGATAAGCTTAGCTGGAATGAAGAAGGCAAAGTGGTTAAACCCTTATTTGGCTGCAGGCAGTATAACGATCTTGTGAGAATACTGGACTACAAGCTGCCTCAAAAGGGCCTGCCTGTCCCTGCAAAGGTGAGTTCAGTAGATATTTTTCACAGATGCAGTGTATGTGGCTGTAATACAAAGAAAAACAGGTTCTCAAAAACCATGTTTATCTGTACTACCTGTGGTTTTAGCAGCAATCTGGACAGCCTTGGCAGCTTTAACCTGTCAACCAAGCTTATAAAGTATCAGAATACACCGATAAAACTAAAAGCCCGGAGAACCGTAGACGGCATGTATTTGTATAACGACCTGATAGGACTGGATTTATTTGTTCCCAGATATGAAAACCCTTTTGACAGCCTTAAGGAAAGAATCCACGAAATCTCCGAATCAATTGAAGAGCACACAAATAGTAAAAAGCTTAATATAAAAGACGTTATAAGTGTAATAGAAAAATTAAAAAGTCATGACTTTACAAATATAGAAATTATTTAAAAGTTAAAATAGAATAATTTATATTAATTTCAGTTTTGGTTTATTTAATAAAAAACAATTTTGAATTTTATAAGTTTTGTGCCCTTGCTGCCGCACATAGCCTACAGAGTAGGCTTAAACATGCGAAAGTGTGTTGAAAAAGTGCAGCTATCTAACTTATGAAGCCGAATCAGCTTGCCTGATCCGGCTTCATTTAATTTTATTTGCTGTTTGATATTGTTTTTGATATTATAAAGTTGAAGTTGAGCTTAATTTACAATTAAGGAATCATGGGAGATACAATGTTTATTTGTAACCGAGAAAAACGTTTTCTTAATAAGGTGAAGGAAAGTAAAATTCACAATAGCTTTAAAAAAATGAGCTTTAAATCAAAACTGATATTTTCCTTCATATTCGTTTCTATTATTCCAATTTTACTGGTACAGTCAATATCCTACTTTAATACTACTTCTGCTATGAGAGAAAACGTTAATGAGCTTATCACCTACAATCTTGCCCAAACTGAAAAGAATTTAAATACAACTCTTAACTCCTATATGGATATTCTCTATCAGATATATACCGATGATGAAATAATAGAGCTTGTCAAAAAGATAAATGAGGAATCGGAAAGTGCAATGGAAATCAGTCTTCTCCGTGACAGGCTGAGCCGATTGACCAATTCAAAGGAAGGGATTAGAAGTATAGCAATACTTTGTTCAGGAGGGAAAGCAGCATTTTATGATACTCTGACCGCCTCTTCTCTGGACAGCTCCTGGATGAATAAGAACTTTAACCGGGCTGAATTCTATTCTAATATAACTGCCAGCAAAGGATCTGTTTTAATACCTACCTCATTTGCATCTCAGCTGGGGGATAAAAAGTATTTCCTTTTCCATATAGCCAATAAGATGGTAGACTTCAATGATATCAGAAAGGCTGCAATTGGGGTTATAGTAATAAGTATAGACGAGGATATTATTTATAAAGCCTGTAACGAGGTTGAAACCAATAATTCAGTAAAAAGAGGCGTAAAGAGCGTTAATTTCATAGTTGATAAAGAAGGATATATTATATCTTTTCCCGATAAGAATCTTGTGGGTACCAAAATTTCAGAGAATAATACTGCTTCCGTAAAAGGGAAGGATGATAAATATGCAGCTGCAGCCCGTGAAATATCATATTTTGACACCAATTCCATTATAACCAACACTTTAACCAGCGAAAAAAATGGCTGGATTATTGTGAATGCCGTTGATCAGAGCTATCTTTTCAGCAAGGTATACATGACCCAGAGATTGACAATTACTTTTGGATTATTAGTTTTACTTTTCTCGATAATTGTAATATTCTATGTTACCAGGAATTTCTCAGGTTCAATCGGAAAAATACTGAAGGCAATGAAATCTGCCCAGGAGGGTGAGCTTTCTGTAAGAGTGGAACTTGATGATGACGGTGACGAGATGTCGGCCATTGCTACAAGGTTCAATAAAATGATATTCCAAATCAATAAGCTGGTGGAAGAGGTCAAGGATGCCACCTTTAAGCAGAAGGAAGCAGAAATAAGAGCTCTTGAAGCACAAATCAATCCCCATTTTCTCTATAATACACTTGACGCCATAAACTGGATGGCAATAGAGAAGGATGAACATGAAATAAGCAATATGCTTAAATCCCTTGCTCAGATACTGCGTTACAGTGTTAATAAAAGCAATAGTATAGTTAAGTTGAGAGAAGAGATAGAGTGGCTTAAACAGTATATTTATCTTCAGCAAACCAGATTCAACTATTCCTTTGAATGTTTCTTGGACGTAGATGACCAGGTTATGGACTGCAACATTCATAAGCTGCTTTTCCAGCCTTTTATAGAGAATGTTATTATTCATGGCTTTGAAGGAATTTACAAGGGCGGAGTTTTAAAAATATGTATTAAAGACATGAAAGATTCAATTCAAATTACAATAAAAGATAATGGAAAAGGAATTGATGAAGAAACGGTAAAGTGCCTGAATACTTCTGGCCATGGGGAAATAGTGACAAAAGGAAGCGGACTGGGAGTAAAGAATGTGTTTAACAGAATAAAGATGTATTACGGTGAAAATGGCAGCTGGCATATGGAAAGTGAACCTGGAAAAGGGACTGGCATATATCTTAAAATACCGAAGCTTTAACAGGGGGATATGGTGAATAATAAATTGAGAATTGTCGTGGTTGAAGATGAATACAGAGTCCGCACCGGGGTTGTCAAGCTTATCGGTAAAATAAAACCGGAGTATCAGGTTATCGGTGAAGCAGAAAACGGATTGATTGGCCTGGAGCTGATATCAGCCTGTAAGCCTGATCTGGTTATAGTGGATATTAAGATGCCCTTAATGGACGGAATTGAAATGCTGTCCCAATTAAAACAAAAGGGGATTAGGCATAAAACTATAATTTTAAGCGGCTATTCCGATTTTGAATTCGCTCAGAAGGCAATTAAAATAGGTGTAAGCGAGTATCTTTTAAAGCCTGTGACAGCTAATGATCTTGAGCAAACCCTGAAAAATATTGAAAAAGAAGTGGAAATGGAAAGAATTCATGAATCGAATCAAACTCAAGGTTTGAATTCTATTGAAAACATCCTCCAAAACATAGTTTTAGGTAGTAATGACAGGTTGGAAGATATGTATCAGTTTTTATTTGAAAAGTTTGAAATTGATTCAAAAAAGAGTTTTACCGCTGTAAGTGTTTATTATGGGGATAATGCTGAGAGTGATTGCAATAAATTAAAAACAATACTGTCAGAAGCAATGAACGATTTTAATCTTGGTGGTTTTGGCTTATTTGAGCTGGCACTGCATCATGAAATAATTATAGTGATATATGACTGTTCGAGTTACCAGCTTTTGGAAAGGTATTTTCAAAACATTGTTATCAGGAATGTAATAAGGAATAATATCAAGGGACTTGCTTTTGGCTGGATAATGTTTGATGGTCTGGAAAATCTGAAGAAAAGTATCAGCACCATCAGAAAGGAACTTAAATGGTCCATTGTACTGGGAGAGGATATCCTTATATCGTATCCGAAGACACAGCAGATAAATACAAAACTGATACAATATCCTATAGAAATTGAGTCTTCAGCAAAAGCCGCTGTTTTTTCCAATGATCCGATTAAATTGAAAAAACTGTTTGATGACTTTAGCTCCTGGTGGCAGAAAGAACTATATCACCCGTCGGGAGTAACAGAGTCATTTGTCCGGTTTGCCTCTTCAATAATAAATGTTATAAAAGAAACAGATTTTGATTTATATAAGGCAATCAACCAAAAAGAGACACTGCAGGGAATAATAGATTCAACCACCTGGTGTGAGCTTAACAGGGCTTTATATGCAATCATGGATAAAATCTCAAAGGGTGCAAACAAGAGATCCCAGGTGCTGGGCCTTACGGTTAAAAGGGCCATCAGTATGATAAATGAATTTTATAAGGACGGAATCACCCTGGATCAGATTGCTGCAAGACTGAATATTACTCCTGAATATCTTGGTTCTCTCTTTAACAGGGAGGTAGGCATAAATTTCAGTGCCTATATTAAGGATTTCAGGATTAAAAAAGCAAAGGAACTGCTCATAAGTAAAGACCTAAAAACCTATGAGATCTCGGAACAGGTGGGATATTCCGATCCCAAATATTTTAACCGTGTTTTTAAGGAGACAACAGGATTGACTCCCGGTGAATATCAGAGAGCATATAAATAAAATTTTGGTGGTGAAAATGGTGAAAAAATCAATATTGATGATTATATGTATTGTGCTTGTATTGTATTCATTTGAAGGGTGTGGAAAAACTCAAAAAGACAATGTTTCTGCACGAATTGAAAGCACTGAAAGGATCAGACTGACATTGCTTTTCTATTATGAGGGTCAGGAGAGGTTTTCACTTATAAATAATCTTTGTAACGCATTTAACAAAGAGCAGAGAGAAAGTGAAGCAATTCCGGAATTTGTTCCGTTTGAGGAATTGAAGAAAAAGCTGTTGACAGGGCTGGCTCAGGGTGATCCGCCGGATATTGTGATAAATGATATACCAGATTATGCTTATCTGGCAGAACGGGGGGTATTAGGGGATATAACAGATAAAATAGCCAATTGGCAGGATTTTAGACAATATTATGGAAACTCAATAGAAGCCTGCACCTATAAGGGCAGAATTTATGGGGTGCCGGTTGGCGAAAACTGTCTGGAGCTTTTCTATAATAAAAAAATGTTTGAACAACATAAGTTAAGTCCTCCCAAAACCTGGGATGAACTTAGAATCACTGCTAAAAAATTGACAAATAAAAATACAAATGGTTTGGGAATCAGTGCGCAGAACAGCGAACAAGGCATGTTTCAGTTTCTGACCTGGTTTTATTCTGCAGGTGCGACTATAAAAAAAATTGATAGCCCCGAGTCTATAAAGGCGTTTGGCTATTTGGCAGATTTAGTGAAGGACGGATCAATGAGCAGGGAAATAATAAACTGGTCCCAGGCTGATGTTATGAAGCAGTTTGCTGATGAAAGAATTGCAATGATGCTCAATGGTTCATGGCAGATATCGGAATTGAAGCTTAAAGCTCCTAAATTGAAGTATGGCATTGCAAAAATTCCAATGGATAAAAAGTCAGTTACAATTTTAGGAGGCGAAAACATCAGTGTAGTCAATTGGGAAAATCAAAGTCAGGCTTTTGAATTTTTAAAATTCTTTTGCAAGGTGGAAAATGTAAGAATTTTTACAAAATCCAGTGGCTATTTCCCTTCGAGAAAAGATGTAGCTGTGGACGAAGAACTTACAGCTTCGGAAGCAAAGCTTTTTGGGGAAGATATTAAAAATGCAATTCCAAGAGGTCCTGATCCCAATTGGCCCGAAATGTCAAAAATAGCCACAAATGCATTGCATGAGGTGCTGACACAGAAAAAGACACCTGAGGAGGCTGCCAAATGGGCTCAGGACGGTATAGAGAAATTGGGCGGATAGAACCTTCAAAGAGTAAGTACACGTTGAAAGTAGCAATACCTGGCTTTCAGCGTGTACCTTTTTTATTTTGTTTAACTTTCATTTCAACTTGTAAAGGTCGGAATCATAAAATTTTTATGGTAATTTATTATTCGGATTTATGGCTTTATATTTCTTTGGATCAATTCACATTAGTTTTTTCCACCTTTCTTAGACTTTTGGAATAACCAGGTTTTTATTAAAGTTTTATAATAAAGTCGTAATAAGTCAATGACATTCCCGGCGCGCAGGAGTCATCGAATAAGCAGAACGAATTTTAGGAGGATGTATTTATGAAAAGAGTTATTGCTTTACTTTTGGTATCCATGCTGGTAATTGGATTATTCGCAGGCTGCGGAAGTTCAAACGGATCTGCTGGAACAACTGCCGATTCAAAAAGCTCAGGTGGATCATCAGTCAGTGAAGTATCTTCTTCATCAGCCCAACCCGCTGAAAAAGCAAAAGTAACCTTGTGGTACTACTGGGAAAACAAAGACCATCAACAGATTCTTGCTGATATAATCAAGCAATACAATGGTTCCCAAAATGAAGTTGAGGTTGCAAACGAGTATTACCCATTTGCGGACTTTAAGAAAGCTCTGTCCATAGGACTGGCTGCAAGCAAGCTTCCCGATCTGGTACTGATAGATAATCCGGATCATGCTGCATACGCTGCCATGGGTCTCTTCGCAGATATTACAGAACAAATAAAAGATTGGCCTGATAAGGAACAGTATTTTGAGGGCCCATGGAAATCCTGTACTCTTGACGGCAAGGTCTATGGAATCCCATTCGGAAGCAACGATCTGGCACTTTATTATAACGAAGATATGTTAAACAAAGCCGGTGTTAAACCTCCTCAAACCTGGGATGAGCTGAGAGAAGCTGCTAAAAAGCTGACCGGTAATGGTGTGACCGGATTGGGAGTATCAGCTCCAAAAACCGAAGAAGGAACCTTCCAATTCATGCCATGGATTTTGTCAGCAGGAGGAGACCTGACAAAAGTGGACAGCCCGGAGGGAATAAAATCCTTTACTATGGTATCGGATCTTGTTAAAGACGGTTCCATGAGCAAGGAAGTTATGAACTGGGTTCAGTCTGACGTATTGAAGCAGTTTATGGCAGGTAAGGTAGCCATGATGTTCAATGGACCCTGGCAGGTTCCAACCTTGAAAAAGGATGCTCCGGATTTGAAATGGAATGTAACTCTTATTCCTAAAGACAAACAGTATGCATCAGTTCTGGGAGGAGAAAACTGGGGAGTTGTAAACGGCAAAAATGTTGAAGCTACGGTTAAATTCCTCAAGTACGCAACAAAAGCGGATGTATACAAAAGCTATATCGGAAAATTTGGTTACTTCCCTTCAAGAAAGGACCTGGCAGCTGATCCTCAATTTACGGCAGATCCAATTTACAAGGTATTTATAGATGAATTGCAGTATGCGCAGCCAAGAGGTCCCCATCCAAAATGGCCTGAACTTTCAAATGCTGTTTCACAGGCTTTACAGGAAGTGATAACCGGTGCAAAAACCCCTGAAGCCGCGGCAAAGGATGCCCAGGTAAAGATAGATAAAGCCATTAAATAAGGCTTCAAAATTTGATGTTTTATGGTGTAGTACATAAGCGTCTGTTTAATGTCATATTACGTCGGTCATTTTGGTGGATGCCATACACAAGCAGACATTAAACAAGCTCTAAGAAATTATGTACTACACCTAAGGTCTCTTAAAAAAATAATACACTATTTTGAAGCGAAAAATAACAGCCTCAAAAATGGTAGGTTATTGTATAGAAGACCTAATATAAAGAATAGTGGGTGACTTGGATGAAGCTTAAGACTAAACGCTGTGGAAATGAGACTGTGGGATACTTTTTTGTTCTGCCTGCATTGATATTTATGCTGGCCTTTATCGGGTATCCAATAATTAATAATATTATTCTTGGATTTCAAAATGTTGACGTTATGACCTTTAACAGTGATGTAAAAGAATTTGTCGGTATTCAGAATTATATTGAGCTTTTTAAGGATGATATTTTAAAAATAGCAATACCAAATACCTTGTTTTTTACAATTGGTTCAATTGTTTTTCAATTTGTTATCGGTTTTGCTCTGGCACTGTTTTTTAACCAGAATTTCAGTTTTTCCAAACCTGTAAGAGGTATATTAATGGTTTCATGGATGATACCTATTACGGTAACAGCTCTTATGTTCAAGTTTATGTTTGGCGCTAACGGCGGTATCATAAATGAATTTTTATTAAATATGCATATTATTAACCAGCCTGTTGAGTGGCTTGTATATTCCGGAACAGCAATGTGGGCAATCATTATAACTAATATCTGGATTGGTATTCCTTTTAATATGATACTCATTACAACCGGGCTTTCGACAATTCCAAATGACATTTATGAGAGTGCGAATATTGATGGGGCCAGCAGGGTTGAAAAATTTGTTTTTATAACACTGCCCATGTTGAAGGAATCCATACAGGCCGTTTTAATACTTGGTTTCATATATACCTTTAAAGTATTCGATCTGGTTTATGTTATGACTCAGGGCGGTCCTGTAAATGCTACCGAAATGCTTTCAACCTACTCTTATAAACTTTCCTTTACAGAATTTAATTTCAGCAAGGGAGCTTCAGTAGCAAATATTCTATTCGTAATATTATTTATAGTCAGCTTGTTTTATCTGAAGCTGGTCAAGGAAGAAGAGGTGATGTAAGGATGGAAAACCAAAAGACAAAAAAAATAATTTTAAATGCAGTATCGGTTATAATAGCTGTAGTACTGCTATTTCCATTATATTGGATGCTGGTTACATCCTTTAAGTTTGAGGCGGATATTTTTAAGAACCACCCCTCGCTTTTTCCTGAAAGAATATTCACTGATTCATACGTTTCACAGCTTGGAAGCGGTAAATACAATATGTTTCGATCCTTTTTCAACAGTTCTGCAATAGCACTGACAGTACTTGTAATCTCAACCCTTCTGTCAATACCGGCTGCATATGGACTTGCCCGTTTCAGATTCTACGGAAAAAAACTATTTATTTTATTGTTTCTGGTAACGCAGATGCTTCCTGCAGTATTTGTGCTCACCCCATTGTTTATAATATTTAAAAACATTGGAATTCTGGATACCTATCTTTCGCCTATTATAGCCGACTGTACAATTGGAATACCTTTTTCGGTATTGATTCTGAGAACATATTTTCTGTCTATTCCAAAGGAACTGGATGACTCTGCCAAAATTGACGGCTGTAATCACTTTACCGCTTTTCTGAGAATCATGGTACCTATTGCCTACCCTGGTGTAATAGTAGCAGCTGTTTTCTCGTTTTTATTTGCCTGGGGTGATCTTGTGTATGGAATGACCTTTATAAGCCAGCAGGAGATGAGGCCCATTACGGCAGGAATGTTTAATTTTATGGGACAATACGGAATTGCATGGAACTATTTGATGGCATTTGGGGTTGTAACTATCCTGCCGGTAGTACTGATATTTATATTCATGCAGAAGTATATTATAAGCGGCTTGACAAATGGAGCGGTAAAAGGCTAGAACAGGACGAGGGAGGATAAAATAATGAATAATTTTTTCAGCATAGAAGGAAACCGGCTGATACGGAAATATGATTTTGAAAAGCTTTGGATTGAACCCTGGGGAGAGAACAGTCTGCGTATAAGGTCAACACACAATGCTTCAACACAACAGGAAGATTGGGCTCTTTTGCCTCAGAAAGCATTGAGGGCACAAATTCAAATCAACGGTGATACTGCTTCAATAATCAACGGAAAAATCCGAGCTCGGATTTCCGCCGGTGGGAAAATAACCTTTTTTAACAGTAAAAATGAAGTAATCCTGGAGGAATATGTACGCAGCCGCAATAACTTAAAAGAGTTCTGCAGTTCGTTAAATATTGATGCTCGTGAATTCAAACCGATTATAGGCGGAGACTATCAATTGACCATGAGGTTTGAATCCGACCCTGACGAAAAAATATTCGGAATGGGGCAATATCAGCATCCCTACCTGAATGTAAAAAACTGTACTCTTGAACTGGCCCAAAGAAACTCACAGGCCAGTGTACCTTTTGCCCTGTCCAGCCTGGGTTACGGCTTTCTCTGGAATAACCCCGCTATTGGCACAGTTACATTCGGAAAGAATATTACTGAGTGGAAAGCTCTTTCAACAAAACAACTGGATTACTGGATAACTGCCGGGGATACACCTGCCGAAATTGAAGAGGCCTATGCCAGAGCCACCGGTACGGTGCCTATGATGCCTGACTATGGAATGGGTTTCTGGCAGTGCAAGCTCAGATATCAGACACAGCAGGAACTGCTGTCAGTTGCCAGGGAATACAAAAAACGCGGACTTCCAATTGATGTAATCGTTATAGATTATTTTCATTGGGTTAAACAGGGCGACTGGAAGTTTGACAGAGCTTACTGGCCTGATCCCGAAGGTATGATCAGAGAGTTAAAGGAAATGGGAATTGAATTGATGGTTTCCATATGGCCTACAGTGGATAAAACCTGTGAAAACTATGCAGAGATGCTGCAAAAAGGTTATCTGGTTAGGACAGAGCGCGGGCTGCGTACAACCATGGATTTTCTTGGTGATACAGTTTTTTATGATGCAACCAATCCCGAAGCCAGGGATTTTGTCTGGGAGACTGCAAAGAAGAACTACTACGATATGGGAATACGCACCTTCTGGCTGGACGTGGCAGAGCCTGAATACTCGGTTTATGATTTTGAAAATTACCGTTACCATATGGGACCAAACCTCCAGATAGGCAATTTATACCCCTTAATGTATGCAAGGACCTTCTTTGACGGCATGGCAAAGGAAGGGCAGGCTAATGTAGTAAATCTGCTGCGCTGTGCCTGGGCAGGTAGTCAGCGATATGGGGCACTGGTATGGTCAGGAGATATAGATTCCAGCTTTGAATCTCTCAGAAACCAATTTAAAGCGGGGCTCAATATGGGCTTGGCAGGTATACCATGGTGGACTACTGATATTGGAGGGTTTCATGGCGGTGACCCAAATGACCCAAAATTTCGAGAATGTATAATCCGTTGGTTCCAATACGGGGCTTTTTGTCCTGTTTTCAGGCTTCATGGCGATCGTGTCCCGGCAGGAGAACCTCTTGGAACAAGTGGAGGAGGTATGTGTTACAGTGGTGCACCCAACGAGGTATGGAGCTATGGTGATGAGGCCTATGCAATTTTTAAAAAATATATGTATATCCGTGAAAATTTAAGACCATATATTACAGTACTTATGAGAGAAGCCCACGAAAAAGGAACTCCGCCAATAAGGCCTCTGTTCTATGATTTTCCTGATGACCTGGCATCATGGACAATAGAAGATCAGTATATGTTCGGCCCTGATATGCTGGTTGCACCTGTGCTTTATGAGGGTCAAAGAGAGAGAAGGGTTTACCTTCCGGAAGGTGTCGAATGGATGGAAACTGACACGGGAAAGATTTATAAAGGAGGCTGTTGGATTTGCTGTACTGCAGAACTAGATACCTTACCTTTGTTTATAAAAAATACTGCAGACCTGAAATTTTTCTAAAAAAATATCTTCTAAATTTAGCATGTATAACTTTCAACATATGAACAAAAATTATTTATAGTTTAATTTAATTGACTAAATTGAATAATTTTGCTAAACTTAGAACAAGTAAAGGGGAGTAGCTTGAAAGCGATAAAGTCAACAACCGGTTGAAACTTAGCCTGGCTTTATTCTCCACAGTGGAAAGCAAGACCTTGAATGTTTATTTATACATTCAAGGTTTTTTTGTTTGTTTTAAGAAATAGTTGAATAATAAATTTCGAAAGTTAAAGCGAGGGATTCTTTTGTTAGGCAAGGCGGAGGAAGGCACACTAATGCTTTATTGCAACTAGGGACAATGCAGCATAACGGAATATAACCGCTTTTGAATCGGAAGTTTATTATTTGACTGTTCCTGAACTAAAAATTCATATCAGGAGGCTGAAATGTCAACAAAAAAAGCTATAAAATTTGTTTTGTTGTGGATTGGACTTGCTATACTATTTAATCTTGGTGTATTCTTCATTGAAGGATCTCATAAAGCATTGGAGTTTTTAGGCGGATACATGATTGAGCTCAGTTTGAGCGTAGATAACCTGTTTCTGTTTCTGATACTTTTTACAAGCTTTGGAATAAAGCCCCAGTATCAGCGAAGGGTATTAAACTATGGAATATTGGGAGCAATAGTTCTCAGACTGATTTTCATACTGCTGGGAATAACCATAATTAATAAAATTCACTGGATATTGTATATATTCGGAATTATTCTTATCATCAGTGGAGCCAAGATGATGTTCAGTGGTGAAGAGGCTGGAGACCACAAGGATAGCAAGGTGTTAAAGCTACTTGGCAAAGTGTTGCCGGTTACCGATACTATGCATGAAGAAAAGTTCTTCGTAAAAATAGATAAGGTGCTCCATGCAACTCCATTATTTGCAATACTTGTGTTGATCGAATTTTCAGATATTCTTTTTGCTATAGACTCGATCCCTGCTATTTTCTCCATTTCGACGGATCCTTTTATAGTTTATACATCAAATATATTTGCTATTTTAGGACTCAGAAGCCTCTACTTTGTATTGGCTGCAATGCAGGAGAAGTTCAAATATGTTAAGTTTGGTGTTGCTCTGATACTTATGTTTACGGGAGTTAAGCTGGGAATACTATTCTTTGGCCTGGAAATACCAATAGTATATTCACTGCTTACAATATTCACAATACTGGCAGGCAGCGTAGTTGTTTCACTACTTGTTAACAAGCATCAGGAAAAAAAAGAAAAAGAAATTGAACTTAAAAAAGTTGATCTTTAATTTTCATTGATTAGTTGTGTAAAATAAACTCAGGGGCTTTTGCGAGCCCCTGAGTTTATTTTTTTTAGCAATCATGATGGTCACGACCACCACAGAAGCAGCAGAGCAAGATGATAATAATTATAATGACGAATATAAAATTGTCATCAAAACAGTTATTTGTGCCTTTACCTCCAAATAAACCACCCATAAATAAACACTCCCTCCAAATTAATAATTATTATGATTTTAAGTAGTCATGGATAAAATTCACTTCCAACAAAAGGTTGTAACCTGGAATTTTATCCAGCTAATAACATACTATTCAACAAGTATTTTTTTGTTACAAATAAAAAATTAAAAGTGCAAACCATTATTTTTTGTAATTAATATAATAAACTAGAAGAATTTACGTGAGGTGTATTTGATGAGTTTATTCAAAAAGAAATCACATCATAATGCCAGGTATACGAAAGAGCCCGCCGTTGTTAATGATACGGATAAACCAATTTTTAAAATGGATTTTCAGCAGTATATAGGCCAGACCGTAACTGTATTTGTAAATGCCGGAGGTGAAGTAGGAAAAGGCTTTACGGGTGTGTTAATGGGCCACACCGCTACATATATAAAACTTCTGATTGTACCGGCAATTCCGCCGGCCTGCTCTTTGGGCAATGCATGCCGCACCAATAACGGAAATATTCTTTTTTGTGCGTTATGCCCCTTTAATAAAAATGCATCCGTGGGATCAGTAGCAGTTATTCCTGTAACGAGTATTGCAGCTTTTGTGCATAACACATTGGGCTCCAGATCCTCTTTTTAAATGGTAAATTTATGTGAATTAATGTAGACTTATTGTGATAAAATTACATATGACTATTAATGAAAAAGGCAGGATTTATGAACCGTATTGATAAAATAATTTACCCTGAAAATGTTGGTTATATTATTGATAAGCTTAATGAAAGAGGTTTTGAGGCATTTTTGGTTGGTGGCTGTGTAAGAGATTCCATACTGGGAAAAACTCCATATGATTGGGATATCACAACAAATGCACGACCTGAAACAGTAAAGAATATATTTGATAAAACATATGATACCGGTATAAAACATGGTACCGTCAGTGTAGCAGTAGACAATGTTTTTTTTGAGGTAACCACATATCGGATAGATGGGGAATATAAAGATTCCAGAAGACCGGAGAATGTGAGCTTCACATCCAGTTTGAGAGCGGATTTGGCAAGAAGGGATTTTACCATTAACGCCATGGCCTATAATCCCCAAACAGGCCTGGTCGATTATTTTGACGGCTTAAAGGATCTACAGGAAAGACAAATAAAAGCTGTTGGAAACCCCGGTCTGAGATTTCTTGAAGATGCCCTGAGAATGTTAAGGGCAATAAGATTTAGCGCCCAGCTGGGATTCAGTATTGAAAAAGGCACTTTTATGGCTATCACTGAAAACTCGGGCTCAATAAGAAATATAAGCAGGGAAAGAATAAGAGATGAGGTTAATAAATTAATAACCTCGCCAAATCCCTCATGCTTTAACAATTTGTATAAATCCGGGCTTTTAGCTCATATAATGCCTGAATTTGTTCCCTGCTATTCAACTGAACAGAATAATCCCTATCATGTTTATAATGTTGCGGAACATATAATACACACAGTTGAAGCCGTTGAAAGCACCGGCATTCTCAGATGGACAATGCTTTTGCACGACATTGGGAAGCCAGCCAGAAAGACTACCGATGAAAAGGGGATAGACCATTTTTACGGACATCCTGAGGTCAGTACCCGGATGGCGGATAGAATACTGAATGACTTACGGTTTGATAAGGATTCAATAAAAAAGATACTAACTTTAGTTAAATACCATGATATCGATATATTTGATACTAAAAGGTCTGTCAGAAGGGTTGCAAATAAGGTAGGAGAAAACCTGTTTCTGCAGCTAATCGAGGTACAGAGAGCTGATGCAATGGGTCAAAATCCTGTTTTTCTGGACAAAACTCTCGAAAAGTTGGATAATATTAAGCGTATTTATTCTGAAATAAAAGAGAGACACGAATGTTTGAGTTTGTCACAACTGGCTTTAAACGGGGATGATCTGATTTCACTGGGAATGAAACCGGGGAAAGAAATGAAGGAAGTACTTAACTATCTTTTTGAGTTAGTATTGGAAAACCCTGAACTAAACGAACGGGACAAACTTATTGAATTAGCTGGAAAACGTATTTTATGAGGAGTGTAGGACTTGACAGGACTTGGAACAATAGTTAATGCTGGAGTGGTAATCGCAGGTGGCGTTACCGGAACGCTGCTGAGGAGTGGTATACCCGAAAAATATAAAAAAATTGTTATGCAGGGAATAGGTTTATCGGTTTTATTCATAGGAATATCCGGAACAATTAAAGAGATGATAACAATTGTCAACGGCAACAAGCTGGACAGGCAGTTCGTCATGCTGATGATTTTCAGTCTGGTTATCGGGGGATTAATCGGAGAAGTTCTAAAAATTGAAAAGAGGCTTGAAAACGTGGGCCTCTGGTTTCAAAGGAAGATTCCGTCAAAAGGCGGATCGTTTTCTGATGGTTTTGTTACGGCCAGCCTTGTTTATTGTGTAGGTGCAATGGCTATTGTTGGGGCGCTGGAAGATGGCTTGTCGGGAAACCCCTCTACTTTATTTGCAAAATCAATCCTTGATGGTGTGAGCGCTGTCATATTTGCAGCTACTCTTGGCATCGGTGTGGCTTTTTCAGCAGTTCCGGTATTTATATACCAGGGAGGAATAACACTGCTGGCCGGACTTGTACAGCCGTGGCTGACAGAGACGGTTATTTCACAGATGTCATTGGTAGGAGGAATATTGATTTTTGCAATAGGAATTAACCTTCTTGAAATTAAAAAGATAAATGTGGGAAATTTGCTTCCTGCTGTTTTTATTCCTGTACTGTATTACTTGATAAGCACTGCTTTTCATTAATGGTGTGCAGTAAAAAAAATTAATATTTTTTGAGTAAAAAGGTTGACAAAACTCTTAATGCACTTTATAATAACTTTTGCGTGATAGTAATGCGGGTTTAACTCAGCGGTAGAGTGTCACCTTGCCAAGGTGAAAGTCGAGAGTTCGAATCTCTTAACCCGCTCCATACTCTCGCGGGTGTAGTTCAATGGTAGAACATCAGCCTTCCAAGCTGATTGCGTGGGTCCGATTCCCATCACCCGCTCCAATAAGAAGGGCTGTTCCTCAATGGAACAGTTTTTTTATGTTTATGCAAAAATTTCCCGGATTAATCACAAAGTATTAACGCATTTCTTCAACCATGCGGAATATCGCTTTTTCACTTAAGAAAATACAGTCTGTAACTTTCTGGTACAACATGGTAAAATTAAATATATTTTTAAAATTTATATGATATAAAGTCATACAAAGCATTTATTTGTAAAAGTCACCAATATGTAATTGTTCTTAAAAGTCGGTGAGAAGAGAATCATGCCTTATCTGGCTCACAGTAAGTGCGTGTTTAAATTTGTGCTATTATTGTGAGCCGGAAAGGCTAAAGGTACTCACATGGGAAAAATAAAAGTTTTATCAATTGACGGCGGAGGTATTAGAGGAATACTACCTGCAATGATTCTGGCAAAAGTTGAAGAAATGACCGGTAAACCTGTATGTCAGATGTTTGACCTTATAGCCGGAACCTCCACTGGAGCTATAATAGCCCTGGCTTTAACAATGCCTTCCAGGGACAATAAAAATCTGCCTGCATACAGTGCCAGCCAATTGGTAAACCTCTATACCGAAAAGGGCAACAAGATATTCTCTACCAATATTTTGCATAAAATTGCTACATTGGATGGAGTAGCAGACGAAAAATATAAATCCTCGGGTATTGAGTCGGTTTTAAAACAATATTTCGGGACAGCAATGCTATCGGATGCCTTGACTCCACTACTTGTTCCTGCCTATGAAATAGGTCTTAGAACACCGTTTTTCTTTAAAAGCCGCCATGCTAAAAATCCTGAAAAGGAAAACTATGATTATCTCATGTGGCAGGTTGCAAGGGCGACCTCGGCAGCGCCTACATACTTTGAACCCTTTAAACTTGAGACAAAACAGGAACATGGTGCAGATTACTTTTCCTTTATTGACGGAGGTGTTTATGCCAATAATCCGGCAATGTGCGCTTTTGCTGAAGCCAGGGTCATGTTCGGCAGTGATGATGATATACTGATGATGTCACTTGGAACAGGTGAACTCAGCAGAGGAATCCCCTATGAGGAAGCAAAGGACTGGGGGCTTATCAACTGGGCCAAACCGATGCTGGGAATAGTGTTTGACGGAGTAAGCGATACCGTAGACTATCAGTTGAGACAGCTGCTTGCAGATAATAGATATTACAGGATTCAGGCGAGCCTGGCTGAGCTTGGCAAGGGAATTGATGATGCAAGTGATGAAAATATACACCAGTTGAAACTCCTTGGTCAGAAGACAATCGAAGAGTGGCAGAGGGGCGGGAAGTTGGAAAAACTGTGCAGCCTTTTAGTTTAGAATATTCCGAATACAGGCGGACGCTAAGATAGGATTTGGTGAATCAGGTATGGAGATTTATTCAATACTTATTAATAAAGAGGTCGTTTAATTGAATGGTAAAATATATGGAAATTAAAATCAGACAACTAATGGAATATGATAAACCTCTGGTAATGGAATTAAATGCAACTGATGACTTAAGGCCGGAAGGTATACTGGAGAGGGGTACTAAATACTGGGGTGCATTTGAAAATGACAAACTTGTAGGAGTTATCGGCTGCGAACATCAAAACTGCTATGGTTTGCTCAGAAGTGCACTGGTTGATAAACAATTTAGAAACATGGGGACAAAGTTGGTGTTTAAAGAAGTAGCGGTTGAGGAAGCAGTAAAAAACTTATCAGTACTCCACAGGTTAAACTGTTTGAGACACTTGGGTGCCTTCCCGCAGAAGTTGCTTATAAAATTAAACTTGAGGATATTCAGACCGAATAGCTTTTTGGCTACAGAATTATTTAGTATTTAATTCTACACTAAAACAGCTTGTACAAGATAATTCATCAATTTAAGAGAATTGTCTGCAAATTATTTCGTAAAAACCAGAATGTTGTGAATACATTACTTATAGAATATACTGTACGATTTTTTAGCCATTATGGTAAAAGGAGGCCGGTACATGTATTCACAACTAAAAGGGTTGCTGAAAAAAATAACCAAAGTACTGTTGATAAGCGGACTGATAGTTACTTTTACTCCTCTCGCAGCGTTTGCTGGTGAAGCAGACCTTGTGACACCAGAACTTTCAAGCAGTCAGAATAATTTGCTATACATCGGCATGCTGGTATGTATACTGGGAATGTTATTCGGGTTATTTCAATTTATCAAGGTTAAAAACATAAGAGCTCACAAAAGCATGCTTGATGTAGCAAACACCATTTATGAAACCTGCAAAACCT
Source organism: Bacillota bacterium (assembly GCA_023409265.1). Taxonomy (GTDB): domain Bacteria; phylum Bacillota; class Clostridia; order Acetivibrionales; family DSM-1351; genus Ruminiclostridium. Next base: position 69,664 of record JAEYHZ010000037.1, read on the forward strand.
ATCTGGTCCAGCAGGGAAAGTTTCTTGCGCTTCTGCTAGTTTTCATAGGAGTTTGTATTGCGTTCTATTTTGGCTTTCTGCAGGATAAGGGAGTCGGTGGGGTAATACTGATCCTGTGCTGGACCGTTATCGGTATACTGGGTTCATACAGCGTTGCCTGGTACGGAATACGAATGAATACGCTTGCAAATAGCAGGATGGCTTTTTCTGCTCTTGAAAAGAAACCGTTAAAGCTGTTGAGTATACCATTGGATTCAGGAATGAGTATTGGAGTAATCCTTATTTGTGTTGAACTCGTTATGATGCTCATAATCCTGAGATTCGTTCCTAACGAGCTGGCAGGGGCAAGCTTCATAGGTTTTGCTATCGGAGAATCTCTGGGTGCCAGTGCGCTTCGTATAGCGGGAGGTATTTTTACAAAAATTGCTGATATTGGATCTGACCTTATGAAGATTGTTTTTAAGATTAAGGAAGATGATCCGAGAAATCCGGGTGTTATTGCAGACTGCACCGGAGACAATGCAGGTGACAGTGTAGGGCCTACGGCTGACGGCTTTGAGACTTACGGTGTTACAGGTGTTGCACTTATTACTTTTATAGTTCTTGCAGTAACAGGACAGCTCCAGAGCGATATGCTCATATGGATATTTACAATGCGTGTTCTGATGATTGTTACATCAATTGTATCTTTCTATATAAACAAACTTTTCAGCAAGTTGAGATTCGGCGGCATGACAGATATCGATTTTGAAAAACCGTTAACCAGCCTGGTTTGGATAACATCAGCTTTATCAATTGTGGTTACCTTCATGGTAAGCTTTATCATGATCGGACCTGATACAGCCATTGGCGATAAATCTAATAACCTATGGGTTATTCTTTCGACAATAATCAGCTGCGGTACTCTTGGCGCTGCTCTGATTCCTGAATTTACAAAGATATTTACAAGTCCAAAATCCATTCACGTAAATGAAACGGTAACTGCTTCCAAGGAGGGCGGACCTTCGCTGAATATACTGTCGGGTCTGGTAGCGGGTAACTTCAGCGCCTTCTGGAAGGGTATGGTTTTCATAGTATTGATGTTTGCGGCGTATTCAGCCAGCAAGTTTGGATTGGGTGATATAATGTCATATCCATCAATATTTGCTTTTGGACTTGTTGCATTCGGTTTCCTTGGAATGGGTCCAGTTACCATTGCTGTGGACAGTTACGGTCCTGTAACAGATAATGCCCAGTCAATTTATGAACTATCACTTATTGAAGAAATCCCGGATATAGACAAGGAAATAGAACGGGATTTCGGCTTCAAACCCGATTTTGAAAATGCCAAGTACTACCTGGAAGCCAATGACGGTGCCGGAAATACCTTTAAAGCTACTGCAAAACCAGTGCTTATAGGTACAGCTGTTGTTGGAGCAACAACTATGATTTTCTCACTTATACTTGTAATAAAGAATGTATTGGGTGTTAAGCCTGAAGAAGTCCTCAATATCTTAAACCCATATACAATCCTGGGCTTCCTGTGCGGCGGAGCTGTAATCTACTGGTTTACCGGCGCCTCCACCCAGGCGGTATCTACCGGCGCATACCGGGCAGTTGAGTACATAAAGAAAAATATTCAGCTGGACGAAAACGCCAGTCCGAGAGCTGCAACCGCAAAGTCCAAGGAAGTGGTAAAAATCTGTACCCAGTATGCTCAGAAGGGTATGTTGAATATATTCATAGCAATCTTCTCCTTTGCGCTTGCGTTTGCTTTCCTGTCAGCACCCAGAAGCGGAACGGAATCTGTTGCACTCTTTGTGGCGTACCTTATATCAATTGCAGTATTCGGACTTTACCAGGCAATTTTTATGGCTAATGCCGGCGGGTGCTGGGATAATGCCAAAAAAGTTGTTGAGGTTGATCTGAAGCAGAAGGGAACAGAGCTTCATGACGCAACCGTAGTTGGCGACACTGTAGGAGATCCCTTTAAGGACACATCTTCTGTGGCACTTAACCCAATAATCAAGTTCACTACCCTGTTCGGACTGCTGGCCATGGAAATAGCTATTTCAGAATCCTTCAAGGAAGTAGCACCCTTTGTAGGAATAGCCTTCCTTGCATGTGCAATGGTATTTGTATGGCGCTCCTTCTACAAGATGAGAATAACCGGCAAGAGCAGGAAGTAGCTAGTGTTTGCTGTGAGGCATTTACCCAATATTAAGCGGAGCAACTTTGTAAGATAGTACGCGAGCACAGTACCTATAAAGAGGAAAGGCAAAATGTCACTGGAATGATTAAGAGAGAAATTAGTCTATTTGTCGTATATGCACCTGCGGAAAACAGATGATATGATATTTGTGATGATAATTTTATGGATAGTGCGCGAGTACAACTTCAATAAATGGGAAGCTCGATTAAAAGTACTTGCATGAAATTGTAGGTGAAGAACGAATATTTCAGCCGGCAAAGTGACAGGACGTCACTTTGATTTGCAGCACGCGAGACCAGGACGGTCGAGTCGCTGCGACGGCGTAGAAATATTTGTGATGAGCCCGAACTATTTCACGCAAGTACTTTGGGAGCAATCCATTTATTGAAGTTTGTACGGAAGCACTATCATAATGTTTTTTTCACATAGTGCATGTTATCTGTTTTGCATAAGTTACATAGATTCTGATTAGACGTATATATGTGTTTGAATACTGTTACTGATATATTCCATTTTCATTTCCAGAAGTTTGTACGGAAGCACTATTGACACATTCTTCTTCTCTAAAATTGGTTAAAATGCCGTGTTTTCTTTTTTTTGTCCATATTATATAATATAAGGTATTGAAGATACGTATTTAGGGAGATAATTAATAAATTCAATACATTTATTATTCATCCTTTCCTGGAAATAGAGGTGGCAAACATATGTTTTCTGTTACTATAAAAGAGATAATGGAAGAGTTTCAACTGGAAGAACTGACGGGCTGTAAGGACTATGAAAATATCGAGATTTCATCTGCCGACGTTAACAGGCCCGGGTTACAGCTTGCCGGATATATGGAGTATTTTGGAACGGACAGAATGCAGATTATAGGAAAGGGAGAAACTGCTTATCTGATGCAGTTAAGGGAGGAGGACCGCTACAGGAGACTGGATAATTTCTTTAAATGCGGCTTCCCGTGTATGGTTGTTGCCAGAGGGCTTGGAATATTCCCTGAAATGATAGAAGTGGGAAGAAAATATAATATCCCTGTGCTGAGAACTGATGATGTGACTTCAAGATTCATGAGTGGTGTAATAAGATATCTGAATCTCCAGCTTGCCCCAAGAACCAGCACTCACGGTGTTTTGGTAGAGGTTTATGGTGAAGGTATACTGATACTGGGAGAAAGCGGAGTGGGAAAAAGTGAAATTGCTCTTGAACTTGTAAAAAGAGGGCATAGGCTGGTAGCCGATGATAATGTCGAAATCAGAAAGGTTTCCGATAAAACTCTGGTTGGTACTGCACCTGATATTATCAGACACTTTATTGAAATAAGAGGTATTGGTATTCTTGATGTAAAGAACCTGTACGGTGTTGGTTCAGTTAAGATGACAGAGAATATAAATCTGGTTATAAAATTTGAACACTGGAACGATAAAAAAGTGTATGACAGACTGGGACTTGAGGAAGAGTTTACCGAGGTTCTGGGAATAACTGTCCCATGCCTTACCATTCCGGTAAGTCCGGGAAGAAACCTGGCTGTAATAGTTGAAGTTGCAGCCATGAACAACAGACAGAAGAAAATGGGATATAATGCTGCAAAGGTACTCAGTGAAAGAGTGCTGGGCAATATAAATAAATCCACCGAATATAAGGAAACGGGTTTTAAAGATTAAAATACAACAGGGGCTTTAACTCAAGTCCCTTTGTTCATTATAGGAGGGTCACTTTGAAACTAGTAGTTGATACACATACGCACACTATATCAAGTGGGCATGCATACAGCACTATACAGGAAAATGCAAAAGAGGCTTTTGTAAACGGAATTAAAATGATTAATATGTCGGACCACGGTCCGGCTATGAACGGGGCTCCTTTCCGTTACCATTTCGGAAACCTGAAGGTTATACCCGGGGAATTATACGGTGTACGTGTTCTAAAGGGAGTGGAGCTCAATATAATCAGTTATGACGGAGAAGTGGATTTACCGCTGAACTATTTAAAGGGCCTGGATTTTGTTCTGGCAAGCTTTCATGACATTTGTATACCTCCTTCCAGAGTGGAAGATCATACAAGAGCTGCCATAAAGATACTTGAGAATCCTTATATAGATGTTTTGGCTCATCCGGGAAACCCTCAGTTTCAGTTGGATAATGAAAGGGTAGTAAGAGCAGCAAAAGAAAACAATAAACTGCTGGAAATTAATAATCATTCCTTTTATGTAAGAACAGGAAGTGAAAAGAACTGCGGTGATATCCTGCGCTTGTGCAAGAAATACGGTGTAAGGGTAACAACTGGAAGTGATTCACATTTCAGCTTCAACATTGGTAGGTTTGAAAATGTAATAAGATTGATGGAAGAGGTGGAAATGCCAGAGGAACTGGTTTTAACAACCTCAGTCGAAAAAGTGGAAAGTTATTTGCTTGAAAGACAGGAAAGAATCAAGGGGATTCATTGATTCCCCGGAAAGGTTGAGTGCTGCGAATTGGAAAATCAGGAATTGGTTAAAAAGCTTACTTCAATATCAGGAGAAGAAAGAGTTTTAATTAATGAACTAATGAGTAAACATACTTCGTTTAAAATAGGCGGGCCTGCAGATATAATGGTAATTCCCGATAATATTGTCCAGCTGGAGGAAATGGTTAAGTACTTTATCAGTACAAAAACTCCATATATGATAATGGGAAATGGCACAAACCTACTGGTATCCGACAAGGGAATAAGAGGTGTGGTTGTCAAGATCTATGACAATATGGAGAACTATTCAGTTGATGGTGATACATTGGAGTTTGAGGCAGGAATTTTGATCTCTAAAGCCGCTAAGATTGCACTTGCCAACTCATTGTCAGGATTGGAGTTTGCTGAAGGGATACCCGGTACAATAGGTGGAGCCGTTGCCATGAATGCAGGTGCTTATATCGGTGAAATGTCTCTGGTTGTATGTGAAACCGATTATATGGACGCTGACGGCAGAATCATTACTGCCTGCGGTGAGGAACACTGTTTCTCCTATCGTTCGAGTATAATACAGAAATCCAGGGGAATAGTGCTGAAAACCAGAATAAAGCTTAAAAAGGATGATCCCGAAAAAATAAAAGCCTTGATGGAGGATTTTAATTTCAAGCGTCGTGACAAGCAGCCTTTGGAGTGGCCCAGTGCAGGCAGTGTATTTAAAAGGCCGGCAGGTCACTTTGTGGGTAAGCTTATTGACGACAGCGGACTCAGAGGTTTCGGTATGGGAGGAGCTCAAATATCCGACAAGCACAGCGGTTTCATAATCAACAGAGGGAATGCAACCTGTCATGAGGTGCTTTCTCTGATTAAACATATACAAAATACTGTCAATAATAAATATAATATACAGCTTGAACCCGAAATAAGAATCGTAGGAGATTTTTCATAGTTGGAATATATACAGAAGATATGGGAGCGTGGAGAAACATGAGATTCGTAATAGTAACCGGGATGTCAGGGGCGGGAAAGAGCCTTGTAACGAAGTATTTAGAGGATATTGGTTTTTTCTGTGTCGATAATCTTCCTCCTGCATTGATTCCAAAATTTGCCGAGATCAGTGCCCAAAGTGACGGCAAGATGGAAAAAATAGCTCTGGTTATTGATATAAGGGGAGGAGCACTGCTCCATGACCTGTTTCCTGCGCTTAATGAAGTTAAGCAGGCGGGTTTTTCCTATGAAATACTTTTTCTGGAAGCAGATGACGATGTACTTGTAAAACGGTACAAGGAAAGCAGAAGGCAGCATCCTCTATCGCCCGAAGGCAGGCTTGTAAAAGGAATAAAAGAAGAAAGAAAAGCACTAGAGGTTATTAAGTCAAAGGCAAATTATATAATAGATACATCAACTCTTATTACTCGACAGCTTAAACAGGAGATAAACGGGATTTTTCTGGAGGGAAGAACCTTCAAAGGTATAATAATTAATATTGTATCCTTTGGTTTCAAGTATGGAATACCCACCGACTGTGACCTGGTTTTTGACGTGAGATTTATTCCAAACCCGTATTATATTGCTCCAATGAAACATAAAACCGGAAAGGATCAAATGGTAAAGGAGTTTGTTCTGGAAGCTGCCGAAACCAAAACGTTTTTAACCAAGCTGGATGATATGCTGGATTTTCTCATTCCAAATTATATCAAGGAAGGAAAATCGCAGCTTGATATAGGTATCGGCTGTACCGGGGGAAGACACAGGTCTGTTGCAATAGCTGATGAGGTTTATAAAAGGCTGGAAGCAAAACTTCATAGAGTTATTATTGATCACAGAGATATTGAGAAAGATGGTAGAGGGGTTGTAAAATGAGAGCTTCAGATTGGCTGATTCCTGGAATCGGGATTAGAAGGTGGAGCTTACTGCTTGTAGTAGGCCTGTCATTAATATGTCTGGGAGTTATTTCAACTATAAGGTATTACAGTAAGGGAGCTTTATTCATTATATTAATGATTTTAATGGCTTTTATGGGAGTGGCAACAGTAATAGGTTCCTTAAGAGCATTAATAAACTCAATACTGAAAGATTATAAATACAAAAATCTAAATACAACTTTAAATTCTGAAGGTCTGAGCAATCTTCTGCACGAAAAAAGAATTCTGGTAAAGGGCCCTAAAATTGTTGCAGTAGGCGGTGGTACAGGTCTTTCAACTATGCTCCGGGGCTTGAAGCAATATACCTCAAATCTGACAGCTCTGGTTACAGTAGCTGATGACGGCGGGGGATCAGGTGTTCTGAGAGAGGATCTTGGTATGCTTCCTCCCGGTGATATAAGAAACTGTATACTTGCTCTGGCAGACACAGAACCCATAATGCAGAAGCTGCTGCAGTACAGGTTCCAGGATGGCATGCTTAAAGGACAGAGCTTTGGAAATCTATTTCTTGCAGCTATGGACGGTATATCCGACAGCTTTGAGGAAGCCGTAAAAAAAATGAGCGATGTTCTTGCAGTAACTGGGAAAGTGCTGCCTATCACACTCGAAGATGTGAGACTGTGCGCTGATATTGAAAATGGAGAAACTATTTTAGGTGAATATAATATCGGTCATAGGGAGGGAAGTAAAGCAAGAATAAACAGAGTTTTTTTGAATCAGTCAAGTGTTAAGCCATTAAAAGAGGCTATAGATGCCATTATGGAGGCCGATATAGTTGTATTGGGCCCGGGAAGCCTTTATACAAGCATAATTCCCAATCTGCTTGTAGATGGTGTATGTGATGCTCTTCAAAAAACCAAGGGTATAATCGTTTATGTCTGCAACGTAATGACGCAACCCTGTGAAACAGAGGGGTATACTCTGAGCGATCATATAAGGGCTATTGAAAAGCACTCACGAAAAGGAATTATTGATTTCTGCGTTGTAAACACGGCGCCAATACCTGATGACCTGAGTGACAGGTATAAAAAAGATGGTGCAGAGCTGGTAAGGGTGGATTCGGACGTAGTCGAAAAAATGGGAATTGAAATTATTACAGGTGATTTTAAGGCAATTAACAATAATTACGTCAGACATGATTCAAACAAACTGGCAAAAAAGATTATAGAACTGGTCTCAGACCTTGTGCTGTCAAAGGATAAGGAGAGAATTCTGGATTATTACTACTCCAGAGATCGAATAAATAAAATCGGGTAAATAGATTGCAGAGGGATATGGTGAAGCTTTCATGGAGTTTGGAAAAAGCTACTGGTATAATTTTCATCAAGGCAGTGAAAGGGAGTGGATAGTAACCAACGGTATAGGAGGTTATTCATCATTATCATTGATGTGTTCAAACGCGAGACGATATCATGGTTTGCTTGTCAGTGCCCTAAAGCCGCCAACAAGCAGGTACCTGCTTGTGTCAAATGTTCTTGAGGATATAATATACGAGGATGGGAATTCAGTTTCATTAGCTTCCTTCATAACCAGAGGCTTCAACATGGAGGAATATGTAAGTCAGGGTTTTTACCACCTCAAAAGAGTCAAAAAGGATTTCCTGCCCGAATTCGTTTACAGCTATAGAGACATAACAATTAAAAAGAAGATAGCAATGAAGCAGGGGGAGAATACCACTGTTGTTCTTTATGAAATAAGAAATGGTTCAAGTAAAGCAGTTTTGAAATTGACGCCTCTGGTTAATTTCAGGGATCACCATCACGAAAGCCGGAGAGACGGTCTCCGGTTTATTACAGGATACAGGGATAAAGAAATAACAGTAAGTCCTGCAGACTCCCGTGAAGTAGTACTGCGCGTGGGAATCAGTGAAGGACAGCTTCACAAGCTTGAGGACTGCTACTTTTACAATATGCAATACCCCGTGGAACAGGAGAGGGGGTTCGGCGGTAACGAAGATCATTATATTCCCGGCTTCTATACTGTTGCACTAGAACCGTGGGAATGTAAAACCGTATCCTTTGCCGCCACTACTGAAAATTACCGGAGCGATATTATTGATGCCGGAAAAATAATTTCTGATGAAGAACTCAGGTTGGAGCAGCTTTTATCTATTAATAACTATGAGCATGAATTGCTCAGAAGACTGGTAGTTGCAGCAGACAACTTTATTGTTTACAGAAATTCGACCCGGGCAAAGACAGTTATTGCAGGGTATCCGTGGTTTACAGACTGGGGCAGGGACACAATGATAGCATTTCCCGGTCTGACTCTTGCCACAGGCAGATATGACGATGCCAAAGAGATTCTATATACTTTTTCGAAATATGTGGATTATGGACTGATTCCGAACATGTTTCCCGATGATGGGCAAAAGCCGGCATACAATAGCGTTGATGCTGCCTTATGGTATTTTGAGGCAGTTCAAAGTTACCTGGATTACACAGATGATTTTGAGTTTATAAAAACACAGATATACAGCAGCCTTAAGAGTATATGCGCCGGCTTTATAAATGGGACGCTGTATGATATAGGAATGACGGAAGATGGCTTGATAACAGCCGGTAATGCAAATACTCAATTGACCTGGATGGACGCAAAGGTCGGTGATTGGGTAGTAACTCCGAGACACGGGATGGCTGTTGAAATAAACGCCCTGTGGTACAACGGTCTCAGCATAATGTCTGGGCTGGCACAAAGATTTGATGATACAGACATGTACCATGATCTGGCTTCAAAAGCAAAAGCAGCCTTTGAGATGGTTTTCTGGAATGAAGAGCAGCAATGTTTGTATGATGTTGTCAATGAAGCCGGTAGCGACAGCAGTATAAGACCGAACCAAATACTTGCCCTGGGGCTGTCCAATGCTGTGCTGGAAGGCCATAAGGCCAAAAGGGTAGTGGAAAAGGTCTGGAGGGAGCTTTATACCCCTTATGGACTGAGGACTTTGTCTCAGGACAGCCCGCAGTACAAAGGCATATATACCGGTGATGTATTGAGCAGAGATGGTGCGTATCATCAGGGTACAGTCTGGACCTGGCTTTTGGGAAGATTTATAAAAGCATATGTCAGGGTAAATGGGAATACTGATAAAGCAAGAGAAAATGCTATGGATTTTATTCTACCATTTGTTGATCATATGAGGGATGGCGGCATAGGCAGTATTTCTGAAATATTTGACGGAGACAATCCCCATTATCCAAGAGGCTGCTTCGCCCAGGCCTGGAGCGTAGCTGAAATATTAAGGGCAGCTGTAGAGGATGTGGGACTAAAATAGAGAATAGTGGAAGGACGTTCACCATTCTCTCACTATTCACTGTTCGTAAAGAGGAGGATTTTCATGTCGTTTTCTACATTGGTTAAGGACGAACTTTGCAGAGTTGAACTGCATCACGAAGTATGCTGTATGAAATCGGAGATCCTGGGAGTTATTCTGACAGGTAACCTTTTTTCCAATGAAAAAAACTTAAGAAATGTAAAGATGGTAACTGAAAATGCTGCTTTTGCCAGGAGAGTGTATTCCACAATAAGAAAAGTTTACGGCATCAGCCCCGAGGTGGCCATAAGGAGGAGCAGCAAGCTGAAAAAACATGTATCTTATTCTATAATTCTGGCTTCCATGGAGGTTATAAATAAAATACTCTATGATTTTGGGATCACTGCGTTTTCAGAGAGTGACTTTAATCCCGTTAAAACTAACCTGAAGAAAGTTTGTTGTAAAAAAAGTTTTTTAAGGGCTGCTTTCCTTACAGGAGGGTCTATAAGTGATCCAGAAAAGACCTACCATCTTGAAATTTCCACTCACAATAATATGTGTGCTGAAGTAATTAAAGAGCTCCTTCAGGAATATGGGATAAACGTTAAAATAATCATACGAAAGGGAAATTATGTAGCCTATATTAAAGAAGGTGAGAATATCGTAGACTTTCTTAATATTATTGGAGCCCATGGAGCCTTGATGGAGCTGGAAAATGTCAGAATTCTCAAGGATATGAGAAACAATGTCAACCGCATCGTTAACTGTGAAACAGCCAATCTTGAGAAGACTGTAAATGCCTCGGTAAGGCAGATGGAAAACATTAAATTTATTCAGTCTGCTATAGGTATAGACAAGCTGCCCGACAATCTTATAGAAATAGCTAATATGAGACTTGAGTACAGTGAGGCAAGTCTGAAGGAACTTGGTGAGATGCTGCATCCAAGGCTTGGAAAATCCGGAGTCAATCACAGACTAAGAAAGCTTGATGAAATTGCCGATCAACTGAGGGAGAATTTAGAAAGAAATAGTGTTAAGGTATGATTAAAAAAAGGTAAAAACAGGGAAATATAGAATCAAGTATATTGTCAAAGAGCAACCGGACATAAACATTAAGCATAAAGATGAACTTAAAAGTGTTTTCAGGTTGTTTTTAAAAAAGGGGGCATTATACTTGGATGTTAAATTACTGAAAAAGGGTACTACTCTTGTAATCAGGATAATGGAGGATATGGATCATCATTCTGCATTGTATCTAAGGCAAAAAATTGACAGTGAAATTATCAAGTCAACAGTCAAAAATATTATCTTTGATTTTTCAAAAGTAAATTTTATGGATAGTTCGGGAATAGGTGTTGTTGTCGGCAGATATAAAAATATACAAAAGCTTAATGGCAGGGCTGCCATCGTTAACGCCAATCCTAAACTAATGCAGATTTTTGAAATGTCCGGAGTACTGAAAATAATACCGGCGTATACAGATCTGGAAGATGCTATTTCCAGTATGTGTGGATAGAAAAAACGGCCAAAAAATGGCTCAGGAGGTCAATATGCAGCTTATAAATGAAATGAGACTTGAATTTATGAGTAAATCAAATAATGAAGCTTTTGGAAGGGTGGTGGCTGCAGCATTCGCTTCTCAGCTGGATCCGACGGTAGAAGAGCTGGCTGATATAAAAACCGCTGTGTCGGAAGCAGTGACCAATGCAATAATTCACGGGTACGAGAATAATCCGGGCATGGTTAAAATGGTTTGCAAATTGTATGATGAAGGTATTGAAATAGCTATCTCCGATGAGGGAAAAGGCATTGAAGATGTTGAACTGGCCCGGCAGCCGCTTTATACCTCCAAACCCGACATGGAACGTTCCGGTATGGGCTTTACCGTTATGGAAAGCTTTATGGACAGCGTTAATATAGTATCTGAACCTGATAAGGGAACATCTGTTACAATGTTTAAAAATATTACGAAGGCCTGAGGTCACCTCTGCCTGGTATTACAATATTGCTGATGATATTTTTTTATACCCTTGAATGTTAAAATTTGTAATAAATGTATAAAAATATATGTATTTGCCAATAATATCTAAAGCAGATGGTATTAACGATTTGTATGATAAGGAATGATCAAACAGCAAACCCGATTCTTGAGTGAGAATTTATATCATTCCAGGCGGAAGAGGGGCAATAATTGCTTTATTGGAACAAGTACTCCAAAGCAGTACTTTTCGACAACGCTGGAACGGGCGGAAAATAACCGCTCAAGAAATGGAAAGTAATTATTTGATTGTTCCTAAACTGTGACTGAAAGGTTTAGGTAAGCTATGAAGGATATAACTGATGAAGCAGTTCTAACACTAATAATAAATGCTAAGGCTGGGGATAAACAGGCTCAGTCAATTCTGGTGGAAAAAAATGTAGGCCTTGTTTGGAGTATAGTTAAACGATTCCAGAACAGAGGCTATGAAATCGACGATTTATATCAGATAGGGAGTATTGGGCTTATTAAGGCTATAAAAAAGTTCGATGCGTCCTATGATGTAAAATTTTCTACATATGCTGTTCCTATGATTATTGGTGAAATTAAGAGATTTATCCGCGATGACGGAATAATAAAGGTTAGTAGATCACTGAAGGAAATTGCATCTAAAGCCCGTATTACAAAAGAGATTATCAGTAAGGAATTAGGGAGAGAGCCATCTGTTAATGAAGTTGCCGAAAGAATGAATGTTCCGCCTGAAGAACTGGTACTTGCCTTGGAAGCAGGCTGCACCCCTGAGTCACTTTACAGTACTGTCGGTGAGGGAGATAATACCCCTATTTTACTTATTGACAGGATTAATGCCGATAACAACAGCAGTGAGATTGATTTAATAGATAAAATAGCAATCAGACAGATTCTGGATTCTCTTGATACAAGAGAACGGCAGATTATAATCCTGAGATATTTTAAGGAAAAAACCCAGGTACAGATTGCCAAACTCCTTGGAATATCACAGGTTCAGGTATCTCGAATAGAGAAGAAAATATTGAAGGACATAAAACTTAAAATGATTGCCAATGGTAATTAAGGATGTTTTAATATGCAAAGACTAATCAATATAATAAGGAGCAAAACATTTTTAATAATATTCGGAATACTTTTGTTGTGTATCATAATAGTGATAGTTGCATTATTGGGTATTTTTGATGAGGACACCCCCAAAAAAGCAGTTTATGTCATTTTATCTCAATTCTCCAGTCAGGAATTATATTAAGGTGTTGATTAGATAATAAACCCGGTTATAAGGCGAAAAAACCGGGAAGTTATTAATTAATCACGCCTTAATACAATTTTTCCATAATAATTTTTTGTTTTTTGCTAAAAATATATTTATGTTTCAGCTAAAAATCGAAAGTATATTATGGAGGTCTTATGAACAAGAGTTTCACAAAACAGGAATATGCGGAATATGTGAAAACTGTTGCACCAAATTCAAAACTATTTATCAATGTAATAAAAGCCTTTGTTGTTGGAGGATTAATTTGCGTGATAGGACAGATTATCTTTAACTGGCTCCAAGGGCGGGGGCTTGACCAGGAAATGGTATCAAGCCTTACAAGCACCATAATGATATTCTTTGGTGCCTTTTTTACTGCGCTGAATATCTATGACGAACTGGGCAGATTTGCTGGAGCCGGTTCCATTGTTCCAATAACAGGCTTTGCAAATTCTGTTGTATCACCGGCCATGGAGTTTAAAACAGAAGGCTATATAATGGGTACCGGAGCAAAGATGTTTGTTATTGCCGGACCTGTTATAGTGTTTGGTATTTGTTCCTCTATTATAGTCGGTGTCATTCATTACTTCATTACTTAGGCATAATTAAGTAATAAAACGACCTTTTAAGGCGAGATATTTTTCGTCTAGACAAGGCGGAGGAAGACGCAATAATTGCTTTATTGCAACGAAGTACTGCGAAGCAGTACTTTTCGACAAGGTCATATTGGCGGGAAATAGCCGTCTTAAAATAGGGAAGTTATTATTTAATCATGCCTTAAAGGAGAAAGACATGTCAGAAAAACACATAGGCAAACAAACGGTCCTGTTTAAAAACCCGCCGTCCATCAAGGCTACTGCAAGCATAGTTGGTCCCAAGGAGGGAAAGGGGAATCTGAAACATAGCTTTGATTATATAATTCCTGATGAGCTTTGGGGGGAGGACAGCTGGGAGAAGGCCGAGAGCAAGCTGGTAAGGGAGACCCTGGCAAAAGTCCTGCAAAAGGGAAGCATGAGCAATGACCAGATAGACTATATATTGGCAGGAGATTTGCTGAATCAATGCATTGCTGCAAATTATGGTCTTAGAGAAAGTGAAATACCTTTCTTTGGATTGTTCGGAGCATGCTCAACAATGGCTGAATCCATGAGCCTGGGAAGTATGTTGATAGATGGAGGCTTCGCAGACAGCGTAGTATGTATGACATCAAGCCATTTCTGTTCTGCAGAAAGGCAATTCCGCTTTCCACTGGAGCTGGGAAGCCAGCGGCCGCCTACCTCCCAATGGACGGTAACGGGTTCCGGAGCGGCTTTATTATCTTCGGAGCAGACTGGTCCATATATAAAGGCTGTTACAACCGGAAAAATAAATGATATGGGTATTAGCGATGCCAATAATATGGGAGCGGCTATGGCTCCTGCCGCAGCAGACACAATTCTTGCACACTTTGCCGATACCGGTCTGTCCCCTGATTATTATGATTTGATTCTGACCGGAGACCTGGGCAAGATCGGGAAAAAAATATGTGTCGATCTCGTCAAAATGAATGGGCTTGATATTGAGAATAGATACAATGACTGTGGCGTAATGATTTTTAATATGCAGGAGCAGGATATACATGCCGGAGGCAGCGGGTGCGGCTGTTCTGCTACAGTATTTGCAGGATATGTATTCAAGGAAATGATGAAGGGAAATCTAAAAAGAGTCTTATTTGTAGCAACCGGAGCCCTGATGAGCCCTGTAAGTACCCAACAAAAAGAATCAATACCGGGTATAGCACATGCTGTAAGTATTCATAGGAGCTTGGATTAGAACCTCCTTAATTCGCTTTAACGGATCGGGAGTGAATAATTCTATCAATTTTTGTGGCTGCTATGCGGCTCAAATGACATGGTTTAGGAGGGGAATATGAGTTATATAAGTGCTTTTTTGGTTGGAGGAGCCATCTGTGCCATTGGACAAATTCTTATAGATAAAACCAAACTTACACCTGCCAGAATTCTGGTTCTTTACGTTGTGGCAGGTGTATTTCTGACTGCCATAGGAGTTTATCAAAAACTTGTGGACATTGGAGGAGCAGGTGCTACTGTACCATTGACCGGTTTTGGGTATAATCTTGCCAAGGGAGTATTTAATGAGGTGGATAAAACTGGTCTCATGGGCGCACTGACAGGAGGCTTTAAGGCTGCTGCGGCAGGTCTTGGGGCTGCAATATTTTTTGGCTATATCATGTCGGTTGTAGCAAAACCAAAGGCAAAAAGATAAGAGAGAGTGAAAATAAGCCGGGAAAATTTATAATGAATTTCCCGGTTTTTGCTTATGTGATATAATGTAGAAATAATTTCCAGATAAATCCAAGTATATTCCTTACAGGTATCGAAAAATGTACTGGAATGTATAAAAATAAAAAATTACAAATTTATTTTGGTTATAAAATATTAATGAATCGTGAGTAAATAATGTGGCATATTCAACAAAAATCTTTAATTATAAAGGAATTTACAAAAACATGTAGAATTTTCTAGAAAAATTTTATATAATTAGTTATGGTTTTTTATTCATACAATTAATTTTTATATGAATTTTATTTACGTAAAATAAGGTGGACAGTTATGAACATAGAATACATAAACCCTTTTATTGAAGCAAGTCAGACTGTTTTAAAGCAGGTAGCCAATGTTGATGCAAAGTTAGGTAAGGTTTTTCTGAAATCAGCACCATATAAGGGTGAAGCTATTTTAATAATTGTGGGCATTACTGGTAAAATAAGGGGTCAAGCCATATTTACCATGTCCAAGACCGTGGCTTTTAAAATAGCATCGGCGATGATGTTTGGATCGCCTGTTAATGAACTTAATGAAATATCCAAAAGTGCTTTATCTGAATTGACTAATATGATTTTGGGCAATACAGCTACGATACTTTATAACAAGGGTATAGGAATAGAGATAACTCCTCCGTCATTGCTACTGGGTGAAAATCTTCAGATAACCCCTTCTAAAATGAAGACAATCTGTATACCGCTATATTTAAATGAATCTGAAGTTTTGGAAATAGATATATCAGTAGAAGATTAAAGATTTGCTAAAAATATTAATAATGATAAAATATACTTTATGACAATTAAAAGATGGTTTATACCATCTTTTTTAAATGCTTTTGGAAATTACAGTACCAATCGGAAATAGACGGTTTGGTAAATTTATTAGAGAGGAGTAAATTATTCAATGCCACTTAATATTGTATTAGTTGAACCGGAAATTCCGCAAAATACCGGTAATATTGTAAGAACCTGTGCGGCAACAGGGGCAGTATTACATTTGGTGGGGCCCCTGGGTTTTTCCATAGAGGATAAATACCTGAAAAGGGCTGGTCTGGATTATTGGAATGAAGCAGAAATAAATTATTACGAAAGTTTGCAAGGGTTTTTAGATAAGCATGGTGATAAAAAGCTTTACTATTCTACCACAAAAGCTGTTCATAATTATTGTGATGTTGCTTATGAAGAGGACTGTTTTATCCTTTTCGGAAAAGAAACAGCAGGATTACCGGAAGAATTGTTAAAAGACAATAAAGATACCTGTATAAGGATTCCCATGAAAGAGGGAATAAGATCCCTGAATTTATCCAATTCTGTGGCAATAGTGGTTTATGAGACTTTAAGGCAGAGTGATTTTAAAAACCTTAAAACTGAAGGAAAGATGGTAAAATATGACTGGTAATGCTATACTAAATGCATTATTACAATATATACCAGTTAATTTTACAGATAATACTTATTATTATGAATAGTATTATTATATAGATACAATAATAAAACTGTGAATAAATACTTCTAAATAAAATTAACAAAAACTATGAAGAAAATAATTTTGAAGTATTAAAAAATGGGTATATCTTAAGGGAGATGAAGAAAGTTATATAATCTCACCTTGTTTTATATTAAATTGGCGCGCAAGTATACCATGGGTGTACTTGAAAAATAGGGATTATAAAAAAATAAGGAGTGGGTCAGATTGGTAAACAAGGACAGATTGGTAAATGAATTTGTAGAGTTGGTGAAGATAGACAGTTTATCGTTAAAAGAGAGAGAAATGTGCGATACACTGAAGAAAAAACTTGAAGCTTTGGGCTACAGTCCTGTTGAGGATGATGCCGGTCAAAAACTGGGAGGACAATGTGGCAATATTATCTGTACAGTTAAGGGAAATAAAGAGGTTCCGGCAGTTTTACTTACTGCACATATGGACACAGTAGTTCCCGGAATAGGTAAAAAACCTGTTATTGACGGAGATATCATAAGAAGTGACGGTACTACCATACTTGGTGGTGATGATGCCGCCGGTATTGCAATTATACTTGAAGTTTTAAAGGCGCTTAAGGAACAGAATATTCCTCATGGTGATATCCAGATTGCGTTTACCATAGCAGAGGAAATTGGACTGCAGGGTTCCAAGAACATGGATTTCAGTAAAATATATGCCAAATACGGATTTATTCTGGACAGTGACGGAAAAATAGGATGTGCTGCTGTTAAGGCACCATCACAGAACAAAATTCATGTGGTTATCAAGGGAAAAGCTGCACACGCCGGTATGGAACCTGAAAACGGCATAAGTGCCTTCTCAATAATGTCTGATGCAATAGCCTCCATGAAACTTGGAAGAATTGATGAAGAAACCACTGCAAACATCGGCACGGTTCACGGTGGAGTTGCTACAAATATAGTTTGTGACAGAGTTGAGATTGAAGGTGAGGCAAGAAGCCGTCAGGCATCAAAACTTGAGGCACAGACTGAACATATGCGCCAATGCTTTGAAAAGGCAGCTGAAAAATGGGGTGGTCAGGTTGAGTTTACTACCGAACTTGAGTATCCATCTTTTAGTATAGATACGGATTCGGAGATAATTCAAATCATGGAAAAGGCTGCCGGGGAGAGTGGTTTTGCTTTTGAAGCCATAACAACCGGCGGAGGAAGTGATACCAATATAATTAATTCAAAAGGAATACAAGCTGTGGATATGAGTATTGGAATGACAAAGGTTCACAGTGTTAATGAGCAGATATCAATTACCGATATGGAGAATGCTGCAGTGTATTTAATTTCAATTTTAAAAAATATTAAATGAGTACGGAATGCTGCATGGGATCGGGATTAAAATAGGGGGATTTGTATTGCAAACAACAGCGTTAAAGATATCAGAAATATCAATTGATGATAAGCAGTGTTTTGACAGTTACTTCAAAATGGCAGGATTAAGGGTATCGGAACTGAATTTTACTAATTTCTTCATGTGGAGGGATTACTATAGATTCAGATTCAGCATAGTAAATGATTTTTTATGCATAATATCAGTAAAGGAAGATGGTCAGCCATTCTGTTTCTTTCCTGTTGGAGATTACTCTCGAATTGATGAATTAAAGTGTACCTTCTATATTTTGAGAGAATATTTTCAAGAGATGGGATGGAGCTTTAAGATGCAAAGGGTGTCAGAGGATCAGCTTGCACTTCTGGTGAAGTTGGGCCTGAATTTTAACTCCGATGAGGACAGGGACAATTTTGACTATCTGTATTCTGTAAAAAGCCTGTCTACCCTTGCCGGTAAAAAGCTGGATGGAAAAAGAAATCATATAAACAAATTTAAGAAGCTTCATACCTTCGAATATGAAGAAATTATTGATGGTAATTTAGCTGATTGCAAAGCCATACTTGAAAATTGGTGTGTTCAAAGAAATTATACTGAAGAAAAAAGTCTTATTGCTGAAAGAAAGGCCAATCTGGATATTTTGGACAACTACAGCATTTTGGGTTTGAAAGGTGCGGTTATCAAAGTTGATGGTGTACCACAGGCTTTTTCGGTGGGGGAAAAGTTAACTGAAGACACCTGTGTAATTCATATAGAAAAGGCAAATGCTGACATTCATGGGCTTTATCCTTTAATTAATCAGCAGTTTCTTTCAAATGAATGGGCTCATTTTGAATATGTTAACAGGGAACAGGATTTGGGTTTGGAAGGCTTGAGAAAAGCCAAATTATCCTATAATCCCGTCAGTTTTGTTGAAAAGTATACAGTAGAACTTTGTTAAATAATTATTAAATTAGGTGTTAAGACTATTGAAAATGTGTTTGAAATATTATAGAATTAGTTTTGGTTTAGGAAATTGAAACCAATTATTATGTTGATAAGCATTAAGTTGCTTGGCTAATTAATATTAATAAAATACTAGGAGGTAACAACAATGGCAGTAAAAATGGGTATTAACGGTTTTGGACGTATTGGACGTCTTGTATTCAGGGCTGCAATAAACAACCCTAATGTAGAAGTAAAGGGAATCAATGATCCATTCATCGATCTCGAGTACATGAAATATATGTTAATCTATGACACAGTTCATGGTAAATTTGAAGGAACTGTTGAATCAAAAGACGGTAAATTAGTTGTTAACGGCAAAGAGATTGCTGTATTCGCTGAAAAGGATCCTACAGCTATCGCTTGGGGTGCTTGCGGTGCAGACTACGTTGTTGAATCAACAGGTGTATTCACTACTACAGAAAAGGCTTCTGCTCACTTAAAGGGCGGCGCTAAGAAAGTTGTTATCAGTGCTCCTTCAAATGACGCTCCAATGTTCGTTATGGGCGTTAACAATGACAAATATACCAAGGACATGGTTGTTGTATCAAACGCATCATGTACTACAAACTGCTTAGCTCCTTTAGCTAAGGTTATCAACGACAACTTCGGTATAGTTGAAGGTCTTATGACTACAGTTCACGCTGCAACTAATACTCAGAAGACAGTTGACGCTCCTTCAATGAAAGACTGGAGAGGCGGAAGATCAATCCTCGGAAACATCATTCCTTCATCAACAGGTGCTGCTAAAGCAGTTGGTAAGGTTATTCCTGAATTAAACGGAAAATTAACTGGTATGGCTTTCAGAGTTCCTACAGTTGACGTTTCAGTTGTTGACCTGACAGTTCGTCTCGAAAAATCAGCTACTTATGAAGAAATCAAAGCAGCTGTTAAGACTGCTTCAGAAACCAGCCTCAAAGGTATCCTCGGATACACTGAAGATGCAGTTGTTTCAACTGACTTCATTCACGATGCACGTACTTCAATATTCGATGCTGAAGCTGGTATCGCATTGAACGGAAACTTCGTTAAATTAGTTTCATGGTATGACAATGAATGGGGTTATTCAAACAAAGTTGTTAACCTTATCGAACACATGGCTAAGGTTGACGCTCAGTAATCAGAATATAAACGCGAAAGCGTACAAAAAAACACATCCTGCGGGATGTGTTTTTTTCGTTGTGCGCCGCGGCTCGGATATGTAAATCAAATGCTAAAACTGTTCTTTGTATTGTATACTTCCACTTGCTTAAGATACTGCTTAATATCGCTCATTCTAGTGAATCTTCCAACTCCGTATCTCTTGATTGTGAATTTGTCGGGCCCGTTTGAAAAACCACCCTTGGAGGTGGAAAAGCCCAGAGAGTAAAGCTTTTTTACTTCTGAAATTATTGCTTCATTATAGTCCCCATATGGATAAGCGAAAGCTGAGGGGTATTTACCTGTTATCTTAAATAAAGCATCTCTGGAATGCTCCAGCTCGTATTTCAGCTGTGAGGGAGAGAGCCGGGATAAATGGTGGTGGGAAACAGTATGGCTCTGTATGCTTACCAGACCTGAACGATCCATTTCGCTTATCTCTTTGGATGATAAATAGTACTTCTTATCTATAAACCGGGTAGCCACAAAGATGGTTATTTTAACATTGTATTTTTTGATTATATTGAAAGCTGTATTATAGTTATCCTCATACCCGTCATCAAAGGTTATTACAACCGGCTTATGTAATTTGTCCGGATCCTGGAGCTGGTCTGCAAATATTGGTGTAAAGCCATGTTTCTTTATCCATTTTATTTGTTTCTCAAACTCCCTGGGTTTAGTGAAAAGAGCAGTGTTTTTGGAAAACATCTTATCAGTTACCGAGTGGTACACCAATATTGGAACGGCACCCGAAGAGATTGCTTTTGCCTTTAGTAAAGGACCGGGATGTGAATAGTTTATGCATCCGGCCAAAACGGATAGAAATAATAATAACGATATAAGTCTTAATTTTTTTTTCAAAGTCATCACTCCAGGAGAATAATTTATTAACATATATTTTACATGAAAAACATATGCTATTTATTAACTTTTTTTGAATTTTTAGAGATTTTCTATCTGTTTTATTATCACCAAGTACTAATATCTAGTTTTAAATTTCCCGAAATTGTGATATACTAATAAGAAAATGAATTTATAGTAAGGCATTTTTAATAATAAAACTCCGTTTTAAGGAGAGATATTTTTCGTCAAGACAAGGCGGTACTTATAGTAGCCGCCTTTAAAATGAGGAAGTTATTATTTAATCATGCCTAAAGAACAGTTAGGAGGTTTATTATGATTGTAACTCCAAAATTCCGAGGGTTTATTTGTACTACTTCCCATCCTGCAGGATGCGAGTACAGTGTAAAACAGCAGATTGAATATGTAAGAGGGCAAAAGAAAATTTCCGGTGCAAAAAAGGTATTGGTCATAGGTGCTTCTACCGGTTATGGACTTTCCTCAAGAATTGCTGCTGCGTTTGGCTGCGGTGCTGCTACAATCGGATTGTTTTTTGAGAGACCTGCCTCAGGTAATAAAACTGCTTCAGCAGGCTGGTACAATACCGCTGCTTTTGAGAAGTTTGCAAAG
Organism: Bacillota bacterium; assembly: GCA_023409265.1. Lineage (GTDB taxonomy): Bacteria > Bacillota > Clostridia > Acetivibrionales > DSM-1351 > Ruminiclostridium. The sequence continues at coordinate 91,473 of JAEYHZ010000037.1, forward strand.
GATGAAGGTCTGTATGCCAAAAGCATAAACGGTGATGCATTTTCAAATGAGATAAAGCAGCAAACCATTGATTTGATAAAAAAGGATCTTGGAAAAATAGACATGGTTGTTTACAGTCTGGCTTCCCCAAGAAGAACACATCCTGTTACAGGTGAGGTGTTTAATTCGGTAATAAAGCCTATCGGCCCGGCATACACATCAAAAACTGTTGATTTCCATACCCGGCAGGTGTCAGAAACAACTATCGAGTCTGCAAATGAAGAGGAAATCAGACATACCATTGCCGTTATGGGTGGAGAAGACTGGGAAATGTGGATGGACGCTTTAAGGAAGGCAGATGTTCTTGAAAAGGATGCCATAACTTTGGCATATTCATACGTAGGACCTGAAATGACTCATGCAGTTTATAGAGAAGGAACAATAGGAAGAGCAAAGGATGATCTTGAAGCCACCGCTGTTAAAATGAATGATAAGTTTAAAGATATAGGCTTAAAGGCATATGTATCAATAAATAAGGCAGTTGTGACACAGGCTAGCGCCGCAATTCCTGTAATATCAATATACATCAGTTGCCTATTTAAGGTCATGAAGGAAATGAATTTACATGAGGGCTGTATTGAACAAATGTACAGGATGATGAGTGACAGAATATACTCAGGAGACCTGAAGCTTGACAGCAGGGGCAGAATCTGTATGGATGACCTGGAAATGCTGCCCGAGGTCCAGAAAAAAGTAACAAAGCTCTGGGATGAAGCAAATAACCATAATATCAGTGAGATATCCGATATTGAAGGATATAGAAGAGAGTTCTTCAGATTGTTCGGATTTGAATTTGATGGAGTTGATTACAGTCAGGATGTTGAAATTGATGTAAAGATACCAAGTATTGAGTGATTAAAACTTAAGTCAGGTTTACTTAAAAAAGGACACCGAACGGATAAAACCGCTGGGTGTCTTTTGTCAATGGTCACAATGCTTTGTGAGACTGCAGCTCATTTGAGAAACGAGGTGTTGCACGAGGGTATGGCATCTATTTTGTATTATCAAGTGCAATAATCTCTCCTATTATACTTTTTCCATCAACCAGTAAAATACCAAAGCTGCACTTTTCCTGCTTTCTCTTGTCCATTGCCGAACCGGGATTAAAGTATAAGACACCCCCAAGACTTTTGTTCATCGGTATGTGACTGTGGCCAAAAACCACACAGTCAATTTCTTTGCCAATAAAGGCTTTTCTTGAGTTTTCAGCGGCTGTACCACCGTATCCGTGCCCATGTAGAATTCCTATTCTGCATTCCTCAACTTCCGTTATTCTTTTTAGAGGCAGTGTACTCTCAAGATATTCATCGTCATTGTTGCCCAAAACCGCAATAACCGGTGCTATTTCCTCCAGCTCGTAGATGACGTAATCCCTGCATATATCTCCTGCATGAATGATCATATTGACCCCTGAAAGTTTACGGAGCAGTATTTCCGGAATCTGTTTACCCCTCCGGGGGATATGGGTATCTGCTATTACTCCTATTTTTATCATAGGAACCTCCTGAAGAATCACATACATTTTACATTAATAGTTAAGCCTGCATTAACTAATACCTTTTCTAAATTTTCCTGATCCGAGACGGTGTTGTTTCGGTGAAGTGTTTGAATATCTTATTGTAATTGGCAAGATTGCTAAAGCCGCAGTCCAAGGCTATCTGGGCGACGGTAAAATCTGTTTCACGAAGCATTTCAATGGATTTTAAAACACGCATTTTGTTAACATATTCTATTGGTGTAAACCCTGTTGACAGCTTAAAAAAGGTTGAAAAATAGTTTGGGGACATATATGCCAGCTCAGCCAGAGTATTCAGTTCTATTTTCTGTGAATAATTGCTGTTAATATAGTCAAATACCTTTTCAAGCTTTTCCAGTTTTTTGCTTTTCGAAGTAAGACTTTCGTTGCTTTTGCTGGAATCCTGATAATGCCTGATAAGGTAAGTGATAATATGAAGCAGCTTGGCCTTTATCATTAATTTGTAACCAACAGTTTTATTAACATATTCATCTTCGATTTCGCACAGCAGTGCAAAAATCTTCTGACCTATTTCACTTTTGCTGTCAATTTTATTGTTAAAATTAGAGCTTCTTTCAAAAAATGGCTCCATATAGTGATAATCAAAATGACTTTCGGAGGACCAGACAAGCTGGGGCTCGAACATAACCACCGGCATGACCATATTTACAGGAGGCAAAACCTCCATATAGTGTGGCTCTATATTGTTGATTACAACTATATCTCCTTCATTCATTTCATAGGTTCTGTTTTCCACATAATAAATTCCTTTTCCCTGCCTGACAAATGCTATCTCAAGATAGTTATGCCAATGAAAGGTGTGGTTCATGCAATAATAAGGCTCCATATTGGTAAACTTAATACTGAAAGGAAAATCCATGGGAAAGGACTTGGGTTTATATACTTTTGATGATTCCATATACACTCCACGTTTATAGCAAAAAGTCAAATCGTAAAATAGTATCATAAAACGGTAAAATAATCAGAGAAATTTATTAGTGTTTCTCTTTATAATAATATTATAAAAACAGGGATAATAAAAGATTTACAACAAAAAAGTAATAATTGATATTAAATCGTACCAGAGAAAATATGGCTTTCATGCACGAATTTTTATCATAAAATAGCAGAAGGGTGGAATGTTAGTGGTAAATCCGGCTTATGAAATAGAAAGACTGCTTCAGTTTGGTCAAAAACATGGCTTGATTGACAAGCTTGATACAATAATAGCAAGAAACCAGTTATTGGATTTATTAAAATTGAAAGAGCCCTATTACGGCGAAGTTAAAGATGAGGATTTTGAGTACCCAACCGACATATTGAGCGGACTGGTAGATTACGCCGGAGAAGAGGGACTGTTTGACAAGGAAGTGTATGTAAACAGGGAACTGTTTGATACAAAGCTCATGGGATTGATAATGCCTAGAGAGTCCGAGATAGTGAGAACCTTTAATGAATTGGCCCGGAAGGAATCCATAAAGGCAGCTACCGATTATTTTTATCATCTGTGTACAGCATCAAACTATATAAGAACAGCTCAGATAGCAAAGAATATTATGTGGAAGACCAATTCCAGGTACGGCGACCTTGAGATCACCATTAACCTCACAAAGCCCGAAAAGGATCCTAAAACCATTGCTATGGAAAGACTTCAGCCCCAGAGCAATTACCCCAAATGTATGCTTTGTGTGGATAATATAGGCTATGCAGGTCGCATTAACTTTCCTGCCCGACAGACACACAGGATAATTCCTGTAACTCTCAGCGGTGAGCAGTGGTACCTGCAGTATTCACCCTATGTTTATTATAATGAGCATTGTATTATATTAAGTGAGAGCCACGTTCCCATGGTAATTTCCAAAAAGACCTTCAGCTTTCTGCTTGACTTTGTTAGACAATTCCCGCATTATCTTTGTGGCTCAAATGCTGACCTGCCCATAGTGGGTGGATCAATACTCAGCCATAACCACTTTCAGGGAGGGAATTACCTGTTTCCGATGCAAAAGGCACCTGTAATAAAGTGCTACAGCTCAAATGCATTTAAGAGTGTTGAGATTGGTACTGTCAAATGGCCGCTTTCTGTGGTACGTGCTGCCAGCGACAGCATTGAAGAACTGGTGGAATTCTCGGACTATGTGCTCAATAAATGGAGGGAATACAGCGACGAGGGTGTTGATGTCCTGGCATTTACTGATGCTGACAGCGGCCCTGTACCACACAATACAATTACACCAATCGCAAGAATGAATGAGCAGGGCAAATACGAAATGGATCTGGTTCTGAGAAATAACAGAACCACTGAGGAGTATCCGGATGGCATATTTCATCCGCATAAGGAAATACATCATATTAAAAAAGAAAATATCGGCCTTATAGAAGTTATGGGACTTGCTATACTTCCCGGAAGATTAAAGACCGAAGTTGAAAAGATAAAGGAAATACTGTACGGGACAGCAAATATAACAGATATATATGAACAAGATCATTTGTTGAATAAGCACATGTCCTGGATAGAAGAGCTGGTATCAAAGTATGGAAGAGCAATGTCACCCGAACGTGCGGATGAAGTTCTAAAGCTTGAAATAGGCAGGAAATTTGAAATCTGCCTTGAACATACCGGCGTATTCAAGCAGACAGAAGAGGGTTTAAAAGCCTTCGACAGGTTTATGCAGGCCATTGGCTGCAGTGAAGTTTAATCATATTGATTATATCAGAGTGGATTGCTAGAATGAATTATCTGGAATGAACGATTTAGAATGATCGATATAGAATCAACAATTTAGAATGAACGATTTAGAATGATCGATCTAGAATCAATGATTTAGAATGAACGATTTAGAATGAGTCAAAATGTAAAGAACAGATAAATAATCTTTTGGAAGGAGCTTGTTTATGAGCAAAAATTACCAAGAATTAAAGAAGAAATTCTGCGAGATTTATGGAGGCAGTGAAGAAGATCTCAGGATTTTTTCCGGTCCCGGAAGAGTGAATCTTATAGGCGAACATATTGACTACTGCGGAGGTTATGTTTTTCCTGCTGCATTAAGCCTGGACTCTACTGTAATTGCAAGAGTAAATAAAGAGAATACCTTAAGACTTGCGGCAACTGATCTTCCTGACAGGGTTGAAGTAAAGCTTGACAATCTTGAAAGCGCCAGAACTTTAAGATGGGGAAACTACCAGGCCGGTGTTGCTTATGAACTTCAAAATGCAGGTTACAAGCTGGTTGGTGTAGACATGCTGTTCCATGATACAGTTCCGTTGGGATCCGGTTTATCATCCTCTGCAGCAATTGAATTGGCTACTGCGGTAACCCTTGTTACTCTTGGAAATGAGGCTCATGGAATAAGCAAGCCCATTGACATGGTTCAGATGGCAGTACTTGGTCAGAAAACCGAAAATGAATTCTGCGGAGTAAGCTGCGGAATCATGGATCAGTTTGCTTCAGCAATGGGTAAGAAAGATCACGCAATACTTCTGGACTGTGCCACCTTGAAGTATGAATATTTACCTTTAAAATTGGACGGATACAAAATTGTACTGGGAAATACAAAGAAAAAACGTGCTTTAGGCGAATCAAAATATAATGAAAGAGTAAGTGAGTGTGCCGAAGGCTTGAAAATACTACAGCAGTACATGCCTGAAAAGAAGAATCTCTGTGCTGTTACAAGAGCTGAATTTGAACAGTACAAAGATAAAATTGACAATGAGGTTGTAAGAAAAAGAGTTACTCATGTAATATATGAGAATGACAGGGTTTTAAAAGCGGTTGAGGCTTTGAAAAATAATAATATTAAAGAACTGGGAAGACTCCTTGTTGAGGCAAACAACTCTATAAGAGATTTGTATGAAGTTACCGGAAAAGAACTTGATACCATGACTTCGGAAGCTATGAAGGTTGAAGGTGTAATTGGTGCAAGGATGACCGGGGCAGGCTTTGGCGGCTGTACAGTGAACATAGTTCTCGAGGATAAGGTTGACCTCTTCATAGAGCAGGTTGGCAAAAATTATAAGGAACAAACCGGTATAACTCCTGAGTTCTATGTAAGTGAAATCGGCGATGGGGCAAGAGAAATTAATTTTAAATAAAGAAGAGTAAAAAGTAAAGTGTAAAAAATTAGTGCTATTAATTATTAAAATGCCGGGGTTGCCTGACAGGTCTGAAACATCGGCATGACAGTAAAATAATGAATTATGACAGGGAGGTAGTTTAAATGGCAGTTTTAGTAACCGGTGGAGCAGGATATATAGGAAGTCATACTGTAGCTGAGCTTCTGGATGCCAATGAGGACGTAATTGTTCTTGACAATCTGGAAAAGGGTCATAGAGAGGCTGTACTTGGAGGAAAGTTTGTTCAGGCTGATTTAAGGAATATAGATGAAATCAGAAAAGTATTTAAAGAAAACCATATAGAGGCGGTTATTCATTTTGCAGCATACATTGAGGTTGGAGAAAGCGTATCAAATCCTCTTAAATACTATAACAACAATGTAATTGCCTCATTGAATCTTCTTACAGTAATGCAGGAAGCCGGAGTAAACAAGATAGTATTTTCATCAACTGCAGCAACCTATGGAATACCTGAAAGCATTCCAATAAAGGAGAGCGATAAAACAGCACCAATAAACCCTTATGGTGAAACAAAGCTTACTGTGGAAAAAATCCTTAAGTGGGCTGATGGAGCATATGGTATAAAACATGCAGTGCTCAGGTATTTTAATGCCTGTGGTGCTCATGTAAGCGGAAAGATAGGTGAAGCACACAATCCTGAATCCCATCTTATTCCCATAATATTACAGGTAGCACAGGGTAAGAGAGAGGAAATCAAGCTGTTCGGAAACGATTACAACACTCCTGACGGCACTTGTGTAAGAGATTATATTCACGTATCCGATTTGGCACAGGCCCATGTACTGGCACTTCAGAATTTGAGAAAGGGTGCAGAAAGCAACGTTTTCAATCTTGGTAACGGAAAAGGCTTCTCCAACAAAGAAGTGGTTGAAGTTGCAAGAGCAGTGACAGGAAAGCCAATAAAAGCTACAGACGCACCAAGAAGACCGGGAGATCCTGATACTCTAGTGGCTTCGGCTGAAAAGGCAATAAATATTCTGGGCTGGAAACCAAAATACAATGATTTGAATAAAATCATTGAGACAGCCTGGAACTGGCACTCTTCACATCCAAACGGATATGAAAAGTAACTTCTGCTCAGGCAGGACTTAATTAAAAATCCTAAAAATGCTTTTATAAAAGCGGTATGGTTCAGAAATAATCTGTAACATACCGCTCTTTTTTTGTTATTCCTTAAAGAACCAATATCTCACTCTAGTAACGGTATGAATGTCACAGTCAACAATTACCTGACTTTTTTACAGATTTATGTTATAGTACTTTTAATATGTATGTCATATGTAGAATTGGATTCCTTTAACAGGTATGATATCAAGTGGCAGTATAGATAATAATTTTTACAGGGAAATGAAAATGGATTACTTACTGATTTTTTTATCAAGTTTCATATTAAACCCCTTTACAGTTCAGCTGGAGGTATTTAAATCAGCACTTCTGTGTTTTATGACCATGGGAGCGCCGGCTTTGTGCTGCAAAATAATCTCCGGTCATCTTTCCATTGAACTGGACATTTTGGGGTGGCGCAATCTGAGGTTGATTACCATTTATAAACATATAAAAATACCTGACGTTCTGTATGTTATTAATCACTAAACATTAATATTAATACAGGAGGATTTTATGTTCAAAAAATTCTTAAAGCAACTGGCAGTACCGTCCGGTTTTGCAAATTACCGCAAACTGCTGGACAAAATACACACCTATGATTTTTCAACACTTTCAGCCGGTGAGCTTGATACTTATATTAAATCTTTTAAAGAGAGATACAATGAATTTCTTCTGCAAAAGCATCATAATTACACAAAAGAAAATGTTCCTGATAATTCACTTTTAAATAAATTACTAAGGGAAAATGAATTTGTTGATCAATTTCTTGCAGAGTGTTTTGCAATAACAAAGGAACTATGCGCCCGCATATTATCGGTCAGGGCCTATGATTCCCAGCTTCTGACCGGAATTGCCCTGCATTTTGGAAATATTGCAGAACTCCCTACAGGAGAAGGAAAAACCATGGCAGCAGTTTTTCCTCTGATAGTAAATGCCATTCCCGGAATGGGCGTTCACATATTAACTTTTAACGATTACCTGGCAAAAAGGGATGCACACTGGATGAGGAGCGTATACCAGGCCTGGGGGCTGAGTGTGGATTATATTCAGGACCGGATGGACAGCAGTGACCGTAAAAAGGCATATATGGCTGATATCACATATATGACCCCTAAGGAGGCGGGATTTGATTATCTTCGCGATTCACTTGCTTATAGCAGGGAGGAAATGGTACAGCGTTCCTTTAACTATGTTATTGTTGATGAAGCCGATTCGATTCTTATTGACGAAGCACGAGTACCCCTTGTAATTGCAGGAAGAGTCAATAATGAGTATAGTATTATTGACAGAAAACTGGTTGATATAGTTAGAAGTCTACGCCATGGGATTGATTTTCTTACCGACGAGAACAGGAGAAATGTTTATCTTACTGACACCGGAATTGATACCCTGGAGAAAGCTTTGGAATGTGGAAGTTTATATGAAAACAATCTGGAGCTTTTAACCTGCATTAACAACCTGCTTCATGCCGGGACCATACTGAAGAAAGATGTTGATTATATTGTAAGGAATGACAGAATAGAGATAGTAGACGAATTTACAGGAAGAGTTGCAGATAAGCGCAAATGGCACGATGACTTGCAAATGGCTTTAGAAGCTCTGGAAGGAACAGGCAATACGAAGAGCAGCAGGGTACTTGGAAAGATCACATTACAGAATTTTATAAGCCTTTATCCTGAAATGGGTGGAATGACTGCAACAGCACAATCTTCCGAACAAGAATTCCTGGACTCTTACAACCGGAGAGTCTATGCCGTAGAGCCGGATAAAAAGTGTATTCGTATGGATTATTCCGATGAGGTATATACTCACAGGGAGGCCAAAAACAAAGCTGTAGTTGATGAAATTGTTCAAGTTCATAAGACAGGTCGGCCTGTTCTGGTAGGTACTTCAAGTATAGAAGAATCGGAAAAGCTGGCTTGTTCACTTGGAAAATACGGTGTTGACTGTATTGTACTTAATGCCAGAAATGATGATGAAGAGGCTGGAATTATAGCCCAAGCCGGAAGGTTGGGTTCGGTGACTGTTTCCACAAACATGGCAGGAAGAGGTGTTGATATAAGGTTGGGAGATGGGGTGCCATCATCACCTGAAACCTTGAAAGTTCTTGATTTGGGTGGTTTATATGTTATTGGGACAAATAAAAGTGAATGTATTAGAATCGATAATCAATTGAGAGGCAGGGCCGGCAGACAGGGAGATCCGGGTGCTTCAAAGTTTTTTGTCAGCCTGGAGGACGATCTACTGGTCAAATTCGGTATTGACAGGGTTATCCCACGAAAATATAGGTGCAGAAGGCAGCAGGAGAAAATAAGCGATACAGAAATTAATTCGGTAATTAATCACATTCAGAGAGTGGTTGACGGGCATAATTTCGATATAAGAAAAAATCTTGGAAAATATGCTTTGATTCAAGAATACCAAAGACGTCTTTTATTTGCTAAACGTACAGAAATACTTTTAAACAGGCGGGCATCTAACCCGGGAAGGATAAAACCTGAGCTATACCGGCATTTATGTGAGCTTCATGGAAAAAACCATGTTGAACTTGTTGAAAGACTGGTATCAATTCATTTTATTGATGAATGCTGGTATGATTTCCTGGAATACTGTGAAACAATACAGGAAGGAATACACTTGGTACGGGCTACAAGGAAAATTCCGCTGGATGAGTACCGGAAGTTGGTTATTGCAGAATTTGACCAGCTGGTGGAGTCACTGGAGGACAAGCTCATTAAGGAGCTTGAGAAAACTGATTTCTCAATGAGTGAAGCTGAGTTGTCTGAAAAAGGTTTTAGTACACCAACAGCGACATGGACTTATATAATAAATGACAATCTGAAGCTAAAGAGATTTTCTATATTTGGTTCAGAAGAGTAAAAGAATATATTGTTGATTGGAAAATATATACCGGAGGGATAACATGTTTGAAATATTTAAAAATAAGCCGCCAATAGTTATTGAAGCACAAAAGGCAAGGTTTAAGCCGAATCTGGTAATACAACTACTGATCTTTATTGCTGTCTTTGTAGTATCGCAGATTGCCCAGGCCATACCTGTTATACTAATTACAATAGTAAAGGTTGTTACTGATATAACCGGAGGCAGACTAAATATTGAAGATCCTTCAGCTTTGGATGAAGGTTATTTATCAGGCTTAATGGCTAATAGCGTACTTGTGTCATTATTTTTTACTGTGATAGCTACTGTGTTGACAGTTATATATTGCAGGTTTATAGAAGGTCGAAGCTTATATTCAATGGGGTTTGTGAAGAAAAAGGCTGTGTCGGATTATTTTATAGGCTTATTGATTGGAACCGTCATGTTTGCAATCAGTACTTTGATTGCATGGCAGGCGGGTACTCTTGAATACCGGGGGATTGTTCTGGGAAACAGTATAGGTCTGTTAATACTATATTTTTTAGGATTTCTGTTCCAGGGAATGAGTGAAGAGGTGTTGGTCAGAGGTTATCTTATGGTATCAACAGCAGCTAAAAAACCAATCATAGCTGCTGTTATAATCAATTCAACCTTGTTTGCAATTATGCATCTTTTAAACAGCGGTATTACCCTGCTGTCAATCATAAATCTGACTTTGTTCGGTGTATTTGCATCGGTTTATATGCTAAGAAACAATAGCATTTGGGGAGTATGTGCCTTACATTCTGCCTGGAATTTCACTCAGGGAAATGTATTTGGGATACTCGTCAGCGGTCAAAGTGTTAAAGCCTCCATACTATCTTTTGAACCCACAGGCACCGGGACTTTGATAAATGGCGGTAAGTTTGGCCTGGAGGGTGGCCTGGCTGTAACAATAGTTTTAATAGCAGCTATAGCTGTAACAGTACTGGTGAAGGGAAGAACAGAAGTTAAAAATCCCGCTGATAATGCAATTGAGCTTACTGCAGAAAACGACGGAGTTCATAATACAGATATTTGATTATGCTTTGATTTAACAGAAGTCTTTAATACAGAAGTCTGATTAGCTGAAAAAACCTGCCGGAGATTCCGGACAGGTTTTTCGTTTCTGTAAAAATATAGATACAATAAAAAATCATGGTATAATATACATAATATCTTTTTTTTGTAGGTGATAAAATGGTGCGTATTTCTCTATGTGACGATGATGATGTATTGAATGAAGAACTTAAAAATATAATCGGTTCAATTCGATCTGATATTGATATTTTTACATATACAAGCGGTGAAGCTTTGCTTGACAGCGAATATTTATTTAATGACATTATTATCCTTGATATAGAGATGGAGGGAATAAACGGTATTGAAGCAGCAAAGCAGATGAGAACAAACGGCTACCAGGGTATACTTATTTTTGCTACCTCCCACAGGGAAAGGGTGTTTGACTCTTTTCAGGTAAAGCCTTACCAGTACATATTAAAACCCTTTGTAAAGGATGAATTGCAGGTTATTATACATAATGCTCTTCTGGAGTTGGACAGTAAAAGAAAAAACTACTTTGATGCGGTTAGCAGTACTCATACCTATAGAATCCCCCTAAATGAGATATATTATTTTGAAAGTCAGGGCCGGAACATAAATATTAATACAAAAAAGGGTGTAATCAGAATTATCGGCAAGATGAATAAGGTTGAGTCATCTTTGAAAAACAAATTTTTTTTCAGATGTCATAAAGGTTATTTAGTGAATCTTGAGCATATTTATGAATTCAACAACAGTGAGATCACTCTCTCAGATAATCAGAAAGTCTTAATGAGCAGACTGAAAGTTAACCTTTTTAAAAATACTTTTAAAGCATTTATGAAAGGGAATATTAAATGTTAGAAAGGGTTATGCCATTAATAAATGATTTTTCAGTCAACTTAATCGAAGCAATTGTATGGCTTTTTATGATATACGTGTTTATTGACTTTAAGGCCAGATCCAGGAGAAATTTAAGCATTTATTTCTGTGGATATTTAGTACTTTACATATTTACACTATTAATACTGAAGCCATTCAATGGGATTTTAGATTTATATATGTTTATTGTACCTTTCTTTTTATTCCAGGGGACAATATCACATAAAATTTTCGCCTTTAGTATATCAAGCTGCTTGAATTATGTTGTGGAATTATTTATTATTTCTTTTACCAACATGGGTTTTAACGGAAATCTATTTTCCACAACTATTAATGGTCAGATAAATGGTATATGGGTTACCGTACTTAAGCTTATATTATTTTTTCTAATATTTTATTTAATGAAAAATTTCAATACTACTCCAAAATTAAAATTGTATATTCTTTCAGGGAAGCAAGCTATGATACTAAGCATTCTTCCTTTATTCAGTTTAGCCACTATAATAATTCTGGATTTCGGAATTAGGGAGTATATTACTCTGCCTGTAAAGGCCTCCTTGTTTTTATTAATTGCGTCAACAGGTACCATTATTTATCTTATCATCGTAATAATACTTATTGACAAATTGATTTTAAACAGAAGGTATGTAGAGTTGAATGAAATGTCACAAGCGCAGCTTCTGACTCAATTCAACCATTATCAAAATATAATGGAAAAGACCGAGCAAACAAGAAAGCTAAAGCATGATATGAAAAACCATCTTTTGTGTATTGGCACGCTTATAGAGGCCAATAAGCTTGAGGAGGCAAAAGAATTAATAAGCGGGATAGATTTCCTGATGCACGGAATGGACCTGGAAATTAGCAGCGGCAACAGTATTGCAGATGCTATTCTTAATGAGAAAAACAAGTTGGCAAAGAAGGCCGGAATAAAATTTGATTTCGTTGGTGTTCTTCCAAAAGAAAATTTTATTGATCCCTTTGATATCAGCACGATATTTTCAAATGCGCTGGATAATGCTATTGAGGCAGTTACGCTTTATTCAGCAGAGGACAAATACATAAAGACCTCGGTGGTTACACATGGAAGGTGCATGCTGATAACCATTGAAAACACCGTAGAAGGGAATGTCGTTATTAATGAAAATTCAATAGAAACCACCAAAAATAATAAGGAACAGCACGGTTTTGGTTTGAAAAATATTACTGACGGTGTAAGAAAGTACAACGGAAATATCAGTCTGAAATGTGAAAATAATATTTTTACTCTGGAAATTCTATTAAATATACACGTCTAAAATCATTTTTATGTCATCTCATGACACTACAGCTACATCTTGTGTAAATCTATTGAATCCACTCCTGACAAGGATATAAACTGTATTTAGGAAAAAACGGAAGTTTTAAAAAAATACATTAAGTTAGGAGATTACTTGTTATGTCAAATAAGAATTTAGAAGAATTGGAAAACAGCAAATTTGAGGTTATTTCAGAAGAAGAACAGCAGAAAATTGAGGGTGGATCATTTAGATCAAGTGTTAATAATATTATTAATCTTTTTCAAAGTATATTTAATTAAAACATGAGAGGTTAATCAGAATGGAACAATCCCCATACATAACAAACACTGTTGCACTTGACGTAAATGGTAAAGCCACAGCCGCTCTTGTATTCGGCCTCTTCAGCACGGTAACCTGGATATTGCCAATTATAGGTGGACCGGTTTCAATCGTAGGGCTCATAATGGGTTACTCGGGCAGAAGGTCTTCAAAGAAACGGATGGCCACAATCGGAATGGTACTTTGTTTGATTTTTCTTTTAGCTGCAGTGGCAAATGGTATTAATGGAGCAAGAATGACTCTGAATCAGGTTTCTTTTTAACCCAGGGTGGTAGGATTTGATAAAGAGGAGATAAAAACATGACATTGGTTGAGACAGGAAAAGACTTCAGACAGGAAAATGTTTTATCCCTGCGAAAGAAAATGGCACATGAGGATATTAATCTGGAAATGCTCATGATTGATAAATTTCTGAAGAATTCAGGAGCAAGGAAAACAGGACCTGTTGTCACTACTACATATTCTATAGAAGCTAAAGATGGACAACCCCTGCTGGATGTGGAAATACTGGTACCTATTGACAAGAAGATAGAACTTCCAAGTGATTATGTGTTAAAACCGGTGTTTCAAATAAAAAACGCCGTATATTCAAGGCACAAAGGTAATCCATCATCACTTAGAATCACCTACAGCAAGATGCAGGAATATATAAAGAAGAACCAACTTCAGCAGATCACAAACGGGTACAATGTTCAAATAAAGGATTTAATGCCTGGAATGGAACCGGATGAAGCTATTGTAGACATTTATATTGGGGTAAATCCCAACATCCTTTAACTGTAAAGTTTAACTTAATAAGTGCTTTATTTTGACTGATGCGATAAGTTTTTGACAGCTCTGTTTTTCAACTTCTAAGAGTGAATTCTCAGTAGACTGGGATATCCGCTATTAGGATTGCAAAAGTCAGATAAGAATAATTTCAGAGGATTCTTCCTCTGAAATTATTTTTATAAACGTGCTGTATTATGTATTAATCAACACCGTATCAGGCTCACAACAGGTGAGAGTTTACTTTTATTAAAAGTTGTGAGCCGGAAAGTCAATGGTATTGGATATGACTAATCCCTTAAAAAGCTATTGCTGTATTAAACAACAGGATATTACCGACTGCGGAGCCGCCTGTCTGGCTACCATAAGCACACATTACGGTTTCCGGACATCAATAACTAAAATAAGAGAGTATGCAGGAACGGATAAACAGGGAACAAACGTATACGGAGTTGTAAAGGCTGCCGAGAGTCTTGGTTTTACTGCAAAAGGGGTAAAAGGAAACCGGGAGGCATTCTTTTCAGAGTTTCCGTTGCCGTGCATAGCCCATGTTATTATAGACGGTAAGCTTCAGCATTATGTTGTAATACATAAAATAAATAGAGTACAAGTGGTGGTTGCCGACCCGGGAATGGGAATAGTTAAGTATGAGCCTGAAGAATTTCTGAAGATATGGACAGGTGTTCTGATTCTGATGGTTCCAAATGTGTCCTTTAAAAAAGGCAATGATACAAAAGGTCTGTACTCGAGATTTTTCTATCTGATAAAGCCACAGAAAAAGTTAATGGCAGGTATATTCATTATTTCGGTTATTTCAACCCTTTTAGGCATTTCCGGGTCTTATTATTTTAAATACCTCATGGATCATATTTTAAAATACAGACTTGAAAAGACGCTGCATATAATATCAATAGCCATAATTGTGCTATATCTGCTTCAAACAATACTAAAAGCGTTTCGTTCATATATGGTAATGTACCTTTCAAACAAGGTTGACCTTCAACTGGTACTGGGATATTACAGGCATGTTTTGGGACTTCCCATGAATTTTTTCACCACTAGAAAAGTTGGAGAAATTATTTCAAGATTTATGGATGCATCAAAGGTAAGGGAAGCTATTTCGGGAGCAACTCTTACCTTAATGATTGATACTCTTATGGCAGCAGCCGGAGCAATACTTTTGTACATTATTAATACAGGATTGTTTCTCATTGCTTTATCTATAACTATTATTTACGGCCTTATTGTACTTAATTTCAATAAACCTTTAAAGAAGGCCAATGAGGAGCAGATGGAGCAGAATTCGCAGCTGACCTCATATGTTGTGGAATCATTTAACGGTATTGAAACAATAAAATCCTTTAATGCAGAATCAGATGCTTCAGCCAAAACAGAAATTAAGTTCGTAAGCCTTTTGAAAGCGATTTTCAAAGGTGGAATTTTAAATAGAGTTCAGGAAGCAATCACAAGTTTTACCGCATTGGCCGGCGGTATAATCATATTATGGGTTGGAGCCTGGAACGTAATCAGGGGAAATATGACCATAGGCCAGCTGCTCACCTTTAACGCTTTACTGGGATATTTTCTGGAGCCGGTGAAAAACCTTATAAACCTTCAACCCATGCTCCAAACGGCAATTGTTGCGTCGGACAGACTCGGGGAAATTTTGGATCTTGAGCTGGAAAAGGCCGCGAAGGAAAATAATGAAGTTACACCTGTTGATTTAAAAGGGGACATAATTTTTAAGGATGTGGATTTCAGGTATGGAACCCGTGGCTTGGTGCTGGATAATATCAATCTTCATATAAAGCAGGGAGAGAAAATTGCCTTTGTTGGTGAGAGCGGTTCGGGCAAAACAACACTTGCCAAATTGATGATGAACCTTTATCCGTGGGAAAAAGGAGAGATATCAATTAAAGATTACAGTGTCAAGGACATTAATCTGGATTTTCTCAGGAAAAGAATAGCCTATATCTCTCAGGAGGTGTTCATGTTCAGCGGAACAATCCGAGAAAATCTTACACTGGGTGACAAAAATATAAGTATTGAAGAAATTATTGAAGCATGTAAAATGGCTCAGGCATATGATTTTATTGAAAAGCTGCCATTAAAACTTGAAACATATCTGGAGGAAAACGGTTCAAACCTCTCAGGTGGTCAAAAACAGAGGTTGGCCATAGCAAGAGCTATTCTGAAAAAGCCGGATATTTTTATAATGGACGAGGCCACCAGCAATCTTGATTCCATCACTGAAAAGGCCATTGAAAGAACCCTTGATACAGTGTGCAGCGGAATTACTACAATAATAATTGCTCACAGGTTAAGCACTATTAAACGCTGTGACAGGATATATGTCCTGGAAGAAGGTAAAATGATTGAAAACGGCACGCATACAGAGCTTATGGACCAGGGAGGCAGATATTTTGAGCTCTGGCAACAATCACAGGCTCCTTCTAAAATAGATTCGCTTGCACTTGCAACATTAGCATGATCCCTCTAAATGGCTTACCAGGGTAATCCCTGCAAGCCTTTTTTTATATTCTGACGGTGTCATTCCGTATGATTGCAGGAATGCTCTGTTAAAGGTTCTGTAATTCCCAAACCCCGACATAAAGGCTATATCGGTAAGGTCGGATTTTCCGCTGGAGATCAGCTGTGCAGCATGACGGGAACGCAATGCATTCATGTAGCTGTTAAAGCCACAGCCAAGATAGGAATTGAAGAACTTTGACAGGTAATCCTTGTTGTATCCGAAATGTTTTGCCAGAGTCTCAATGGATAAAGTGTTTAAATAATTCTGCTGCAAATAAACAAGGATTTTCCTGGCCAGATCGGTACTGCTTACAGTTGGTTTGTCAATGAGCTCTACACAGTCACATAACAGTCCTAAAATATAATAGGCTGCCCCTTTGCTTATCAATTCATTAACTGTTTCATCAGATTGAAGCAGTCTTTCCATCATAACAAAAATATTTTTTGTACTTTCACAGCTGTCAATAAATGAGCTTGAAAAAACCTTGGATCTGATTGTAGCAACATAAGTATTGACAATCTCCACAGGTATTATCATTACTATGGTATCGGAATTTTCTATGTTGGTATAGGAATGAATATCATAGCTGTTTGCCACAGAAACACAACCCTCGGTTAACGCCTTGATTTGACCGTTTATTGTGATATTTATCTTACCGCTGACTACATAGACCAATTCTATATTGGAATGAAAATGAGGCTCACAAATGTTGTTTATAGCCCTAAATATGTGTATTTTACTATCGGATTCTCTTGCTATTTCAAAAAAAGCACTCATAAACCTACCTCTGAGAAAAATTATTCTGACATCAGTTTTTGTCTTAAATTATAGGATTATTTACTTTCGATATTATCAAAATGACGTTATCATTGTCAATATAACGAGGCAAATCAAATACTTTAAAGTAGTTTTAGGAGGAGATAAAATGTCTAATTTAAAAGCGGGAATAATTGGATGCGGTGGTATTGCAAACGGAAAAGAGATGCCAAGTGTAAAAAAGACCGGTTTGGTTGATATGGTAGCTTTTTGTGATATAGCACCCGAGAAAGCTGAAAAGGCAGCAAAAGAGTTTGGTACCAGTGATGCAAAGACATACACCGATTACAGGGAATTACTTAAGGATAACAGTATCGATATTATCTATGTTTGTACACCAAACCGTTCCCACAGTGAAATAACTGTTGCCGCACTCAATGCAGGCAAGCATGTTATGTGTGAAAAACCTATGGCTATAAATTCAGAGGAAGCTAAAAAGATGGTGGACGCTGCAAAAGCCAATAACAAGGTTCTGACCATAGGCTACCAGAACCGCTTCCGTCCTGATTCAAGATATCTTAAAGAGGAATGTAAAAATGGAGTTCTGGGTGAGATATACATGGCTAAGGCAAGAGCTATCAGACGCAGAGCTGTCCCAACCTGGGGAGTATTTCTCAATGAATATGAACAGGGTGGAGGCCCATTGATTGATATAGGTACACATGCTCTGGATTTAACACTTTGGATGATGAATAATTACAAGCCTAAATATGCAGTAGGTACAACCTATCACAAGCTGAACAATCAAAAGGACACCGGTAACGCCTGGGGTGACTGGAATTGTGAAGAGTTCACCGTAGAAGACAGTGCTTTTGGATTTGTAGTGATGGAGAATGGAGCAACTATTATTCTGGAGTCCAGCTGGGCTCTGAACTCTTTGGAAAATCTTGAGGCTGCAACAATTCTTTGCGGTACTGAAGCAGGTGCAGACATGCTTGACGGCCTTAGAATAAATGGTGTAAAAAATGGAAACCAATACGTTACAAAGCCTGATTTTAACGCAGGCGGAGTTGCTTTTTACGAAGGCGGAGCTCAAAAGCCGGAAGTTCTTGAACAGTTAACCTTCATTAATGCAGTTCTGGGTAAAGGTGAACTTATGGTAACAGCTGAACAGGCACTTATTGTAACTCAAATCCTGGAAGCAATATATGAATCTGCAAAAACAGGTAAGCCTGTTTACTTTTAATGTAAAAACTTAACTGGGAATTCACGCCTTATCCGGCTCACGGTAGGTGCGGTGACAGGGCATATTAAATATATTCTTATTCTATTATTGTGAGCCGGAAAGGGTATGGTACCATTATGAAACTTGGAGTTTTTACAGTTTTACTGGGAGACAAAAAACTCGATGAAACCTTGGAATATTTGAGATGTATAGGCGTTGATGCAGTTGAAATTGGCTGCGGCGGCTACCCTGGAACAGCGCATTGCGATGCTGTCGGGTTTATAAAAGACAAAAATCTAATAAAGGAATTCAAGGATACACTAAAAAAATATGACATGACCCTGAGCGCACTTTCAGTTCATGGAAACCCTGTGCACCCACAGAAGGAAATTGCTCAAAAATTCCATACTGAATATGAAGCAGCAGTTCAACTGGCAGGGGAACTGGGAATTGACAGAGTAGTAACCTTCTCAGGCTGCCCTGGTGACACCGAAAATTCAAAATACCCGAACTGGGTGACCTGTGCCTGGCCTGATGACTTTCAGGAAATCCTGAAATGGCAGTGGAATGAAGTCCTTATACCATACTGGCAGAAAACTGCAGAATTCACTAAAAAGTATGGTGTAGATAAAATCGCCTTCGAAATGCATCCCGGTTTTTGTCTGTACAATCCTGAAACTGTTCTTAAATTGAGAGCGGCAGTAGGTGATATTATAGGTGCAAATTTTGACCCGTCTCATTTATTCTGGCAGGGTATAGATCCTGTTGCAGCAATAAGAGAACTGAAGGGTGCAATATACCATTTCCATGCGAAGGATACAAAAATTGATTTATACAATACAAGCAAAAATGGTGTATTGGATACAAAGCATTTTGGAAAAGAGTCCGAAAGATCATGGATATTCAGAACTGTTGGCTATGGACACGGAGAAGAAGTCTGGAGAGCTATCTGCAGTGAGCTGAGACTTTCAGGTTATGATCATGTTATGTCCATTGAGCATGAAGACAGTCTTATGACCTCCAAGGAAGGTCTTGAAAAGGCAGTTGCATTCCTTAAGAGAGTGATGATATTTGAGGAAAAGCCAACCGGTATGTGGTGGGCATAACGCGAAGCAATATTTCGCGCATACAGGGTGTGCCTTCGCGTACAAAAAGACACAAACGTGGCTTTTTACTACTTTTTATGACATCGCTTTAGCGGTGAGATGGAGAAAAATATGAGTATAAGTGCTGCAATTATTGGGTTTGGAGGAATGGGTTCATTTCATGCTCAACAGATAAAACTAATAAATTCAATTAAGGTGGCCGGAGTATATGATATAAATCCCAAACGTGTAGAGGCTGCCGTGGAAAAAGGCTATAAGGGCTATTCCACCCTTGAGGAATGTCTGGCGGATAATACTGATCTTGTAATCATAGCTACCCCCAATAACTTCCACAGGGAGATATCCGTTAAAGCACTCCGGGCCGGAAAACATGTAATATGCGAAAAGCCTGTTATGATGAATGCCGGGGAACTGGAAGAGGTGCTTGAGGTTTCAAAGCAGGAAAACAGAATATTTACAGTTCATCAGAACAGGCGTTGGGACAAGGATTTCAGAATAGTAAAAGAGGCCTTTGAAAAGAAATTGATTGGGAACCCCTTCTACATTGAATCCCGTGTTCAAGGCTCAAGAGGTGTTCCGGGTGACTGGAGATGCGTCAGGGAAGCAGGGGGCGGAATGCTTCTTGACTGGGGAGTACACCTGCTGGACCAGCTTCTTTGGCTGGTAGACAGCCCCGTAACTGAACTATACGCCCATCTGCTGAGTGTAAAATTTAAAGACGTGGATGATAATTTCAAGGTTATGTTGAAGTTCAAGAATGGCTTAAGTGCGTTGATTGAAGTTGATACCTATACCTTTATACCGCTGCCAAGGTGGCACATTAGCACAGATTCCGGCACACTTGTAATTAATGACTGGGACTGCAATGGTAAAATACTTAAGGCCAATCTGGTTGAGTTCAAGTGGGAGGAAGGTATTGTCCACACCAGTGCCGGCCCCACAAAAACAATGGCACCAAGACCTGTGGAAACAATTGATGAGATTCCGCTGCCGGTAATGGAGCCTGACTGCAAGGATTACTATGAAAATGTTGCAAGGGCTGTAAAAGGTGAGGAGGAGCTTATAGTCACACCTGTACAGGCTTTGCGTGTAATGAAGATCATTGATGCAATATTTGAGTCCGCAAAAAGCGGTGAATGCATAAAAGGAGCTGATATTTATGAAGCCTGAAATAGGCCTGCAACTATATTCCTTGAGGGAAAAGTGTTCCGAAAACTTTGAAAATGTATTGAAGGAAGTATCCAAAGCAGGTTACGACGGAGTTGAGTTCTATTCCTTCTTTGACATACCGGCAGCTAACATGAAGGAAATGCTTAAAAGATATGATCTGAAAGCAATGGGAACTCATACCAATACTGACATTCTCAACAATGATCTGGATG
Organism: Bacillota bacterium; assembly: GCA_023409265.1. Classification (GTDB taxonomy): domain Bacteria; phylum Bacillota; class Clostridia; order Acetivibrionales; family DSM-1351; genus Ruminiclostridium. The sequence goes on from JAEYHZ010000037.1 coordinate 112,476, forward strand.
CACTTATAAAATACTGTAATGCTCTGGGAAGTGAATATGTAGGTTTGGGCATGTATACCGCTGAAGATAGGGATGGCTGGCTGCGTTTCTCCGAGATGGCTGAAAAATGGGGAGAAAAATTGCGCAGAAACGGTATCAGTTTTTTATACCACAACCATGCTCATGAGTTTGAGCCGATATTTAATGGTGAAATGGCTGAAGATATTATCCTTAAAAATACTTCACCTGAAAATGTTTCTCTTGAGCTGGATTGCTTCTGGGTTACCCATGCGGGTCTGAAGCCTGAAGAATATCTGGTTGACAACCTTTCCCGTATAAAGACCATACACATTAAGGATATGGAAAATATGCAGGAGAAAAAAATGACAGAGGTAGGTACAGGTATAATAAATTGCAGCAAGCTCTATGATATTGCTGCCCAGGCCGGTTTCAAATGGGTTGCCGTTGAACAGGACAACATCTATATAGATCCGTTTGAAAGTGTGAGGATATCACTTAGCAATCTTCGTAAATAATTTAAACCATAAACAGAAATCCAATAGCGGAGCTTGGAAAACACAGAACGTTTTTCAAGCTCTGTACCCTCTATTATCAATGTACAATACGTTTTTGTGTGGTGAATTTGCCCTGCGGCTGCGTTGAAGCCGCTGACAAGGCACAAAGCCTTTCAGTGCATCTTCGCCTTGTCGCAAGCCCAATTCTCGAGCTCAAAAATCACCGACCTCACGCCGAAATATTTTAGCAAATTCAAACTCAAAGGAATTGAAGTAGACAGTAATTATTGATTTTTAATATTGATGATTATTAATGATTAATCAATATTAATAATTATTAATATTGATTAGTATTGATTAATATTCGATTATTAGATATTGAATAAAAATTTAAAAAAGGGAAGGTGGAGTATTTTATGAAGCCGTTGGATAATTTGGAACTGTGGTTGGAAAAGCTTAATGACGCAGATGCAACAGAGATTTTGTCAGACGCCGATGGAATTGAGTGGAATTCATTAAGTCTGGTGGAACGTGAGGAGAAATTAACAGCGCTTTTACAAAAACCGGTGGCTGACTTTTCGGTTGTTTATAGATGGTATTTCAGGATGAAATGGGCCGAAGCCCTTAATAAAACGAAATTAAAAGCGCCGGTATCACTACTTGAAATAGGTGCCGGAGATACCGATATGCTTCCTCAAATCCTGGCTAGAAAATTTGAACACCCTGAAACACAATATATTACAGCCAACATGAATAAAAAACTGACGGCCTCCTTTAAAGAGAAAACAAAGGATCTGCCTGTAAAAATAAATGTTATTGAGGATGACGCTCAAAACCTGGAAGCATATATGCAGGGTGAAAAGTTTGATGTAATAGTCTTTGAACACAGTATAAATGACATTCTGCAGACGATACTGGGAGAGAGGGCAGGTATTGACACCACTCATTCCGATTGGTATACGGTGCTGCCTCAAATGATAGAACTAATAAAGCAGGAGTACCTGGCCGGAACACTTGAAACAAGCATTAAAGGTGATTTAATTGATTTATTGAATTCCTGTTTGAAAATGCTTAAACCGGGAGGCTATATTATCATCAACCATTTCATGTATCAATATGACCTTGATTTGGGTTATCAACCCGACTTGTGGAATAATATGCTTAACATAACAAGGGAATGGATTAAAAGTATGGACAATGGTTCTGAGGAGTTTTTTGAGGGCTTTGACCAGCAATGGTGGATGTTTTTAGGGAAAAAATAGTTTCCTCTTCCGGACATATATTCAATAATGTTTCAAACGAAAACAATGTTCCAGTCAAAATAATGTTCCATTCAAACGATGTTCCAGCCAAAATAATATTCAAAACGAAAACAATGTTCCAAATGAAACAGTATTTCATACGAATGCGTTTAATTTTATTTAATTATGATTCCAAGCAGCTTTGATAAACTCAAAGCCTGAAATTCATTTACAATTACTCCTTTTAATTCGGGACCCCTCAATAAAATACCGTCTATATCACAGGAAGTAAAGTCGATGTCTTTCAGCATTGTACCTGCAAGCTCCACCGAAGTCAGATTACATTCTGTGAAATTCAGGTCCTTTTGTTTTGCCTCCCATATGTAGCTGTTGGACAGATTGGTTTTTTCAACAGAAACTCTGAGAAAATCGGCATTGGAGAAAATAGAGTACCTCATGCTGCATTCACTGATCAAGACATCACAGAATTTTGCCCTGCTCATATTAATACCTGTCATGTTGCAGTTGATGAATTCCACACTGCTGAAGCAGGCATCGCAAAAATCCATATTGGTCAGGTCGCAGTCCTTAAAGAGGATATCCTCAAATACAAAGTTGGAATTGCCTTTATTAAAAGTACATTTTTCAAAAACACATTTATAAAATAGCAGCCTTGAGGCAAAATTATCCTCCATTGCACTATTTTTAAAGTAAAACTTATCTACTTCAAAGCCGGAGTACTGCTGATCTAAAACTGCATTGGCCACATCAGTGGAAAAAGTAAGGTCTTCAGGTAATTTAGGCTTTTGAATTTTCATTTCCAACTCCTTTGTATAATATGTTAAGGTAGAGATATTGTTTTAATTTTTATAAAATAATATCATATTGCTAACTTATTCTCCAGTTGTGTTAATTTACTAACAAACTCTTGAAATAACTGAGAAAAAGATGTAAAATTACTTTGGTTATTTAAATAGTATTAAAATACCAGAATTTTATATTATTTTGTATTTTAATACCAAAGAATCATCACGCTAAGTGTTATGATTCTATGGAAAATTGGATAGTATACATAGTATGCATAATTAAGCGGGCATATAAAACAAGAATTTTCCTAAAAATTAGATTCATTCATAACGAGGCAACAGATGTCCAAAATGTACATGGGGGCACCTTTACCTCTTACCACTTTGGTTTTCGGACGGTAAGCACATCAACCTCGTTGAAACGGCATATAGGTAAGAAAATTTTTCTTCAACTGAAAAATTTTCAAAGAACGTATACGTTCTTTTGAACCCATGCGTTATAAAAATATATATAGGAGCGTGAACTTATGAGCATGATGAATAAGAAGACCATCGAAGATATCGATGTGGCTGGAAAAAAAGTTATTGTAAGAGTTGATTTTAACGTACCATTGGATGCTGATAGAAATATCACAGACGATAAGAGAATAGTTGGTGCTCTTCCTACTATCAAATACCTTGTTGACAAGGGCGCAAAGACAATTTTGGTTTCCCATCTCGGAAGACCAAAGGAAGGCTTTGAAGATAAATACAGCATGAAGCCTACAGCAGTCAGATTGGGCGAGCTCCTCGGTAAAGAAGTTATCATGGCCAAGGATGTTATAGGTGAAGATGCAAAGGCTAAGGCAGCCGCTTTAAAAGAGGGCGAAGTTCTTATGCTTGAAAACGTTAGATTCCACAAGGAAGAAACAAAGAACAATCCAGAGTTTGCAAAAGAACTTGCAAGCATGGCTGAAATATTTGTAAATGATGCATTCGGGACAGCTCACAGAGCTCACGCTTCTACAGCAGGTCTGGCTGATTATTTGCCGGCTGTATGCGGATTCCTCATCAAAAAAGAAATCGAATTCATGGGTAAGGCTCTTGCAAACCCAGCCAGACCTTTCGTTGCTATACTTGGCGGTGCAAAGGTTTCCGACAAAATCGCAGTTATTGAAAATCTCATAGATAAAGTTGACACATTAATTATCGGTGGTGGTATGGCTTACACCTTCTTAAAGGCTAAAGGCTACCACATCGGAAATTCCATATGTGAAGATGACAAAATTGATCTGGCTAAGACCTTGATGGAAAAGGCTGAGACTAAAGGTGTAAACCTGATGCTTCCTATAGGCAGCATGGTAGCACAGGAATTCAAGAACGACACAGAAATCAAGTACGTTCCTTCAGATGCTATGCCTGACGGTTGGATGGGTATGGATATCGGATCACTTACAATAGAGAAATTTGCTAAAGAAATCAAGAAAGCTAAGACGGTTATCTGGAACGGACCTATGGGAGTATTTGAATTCCCTAACTTCGCAACAGGTACAAAGGAAATTGCAAAAGCAGTTGCAGAATCCGGCGCGCTTTCAATAGTTGGTGGTGGTGATTCAGCTGCGGCAGTTGAACAATTGGGTTTTGCTGACAAGATTACTCATATTTCAACAGGCGGCGGAGCTTCATTGGAATACCTTGAAGGAAAGGTTCTCCCGGGTATAGCTGTTCTTATGGACAAAAACCCTAGAAAAACAATAGCTGCCGGCAACTGGAAAATGAACAAAACTCCAAAGGAAGCTGTAGCATTTGTTAATGAATTAAAAGCTAGTATTGCTGATGCCTCCAATGAAGTTGTAGTTGGTGTTCCGTTTGTTTGCCTGCCTGGAGTTATAGAAGCGGTTAAAGGTACAAACATAAAGGTAGCTGCCCAGAACATGCACTGGGAAGAAAAGGGTGCCTTCACAGGTGAAGTTTCCGGCCCAATGCTGGCAGACCTGGGTGTTGATTATGTAATAATCGGACATTCTGAAAGAAGAGAATACTTCGGTGAAACAAATGAAATGATAAACAAAAAGGCTCACGCTATATTCAAATATGGCATGACTCCTATCATCTGCTGCGGTGAAACTCTCACCCAGAGAGAACAGGGAGTTACAGCCGACCATGTGAGATATCAGATCAAGGTTGCTTTACTTGGCTTAACACCTGAACAGGTTAAAAAGACAGTTATAGCTTATGAACCAATCTGGGCTATTGGAACAGGTAAAACTGCTACTAACGAACAGGCTAACGAAGTTTGCACTGTTATTAGAGAACTGGTTGTCGAACTTTATGGTGAAGAAGTTGCTGAACAGGTAAGAATTCAGTACGGCGGAAGCGTAAATGCAAAGAATGCTGCTGAACTATTCGCAATGTCCGACATTGACGGTGGACTTGTAGGTGGAGCAAGCCTTAAGGTTGATGAGTTTACAGTAATAGCAAACGCTTAATTAAAACAATTTTGTTATAAAAAAGTCTGCTGCAATTAGTTGACTTATTGATAATCAAGTTTAGTCTTTATTAATATATTGAAATTTGACCCTCCGGTCGGTGCTGGGGGGTCAAATTGTAAGTTTGAAACTTTCTTTATACAGTAATGTTTGTCACAAGCTCTCCAGTGGAATATTTATAACGAGGCAATAGAAATATACGGTGTCTTTTGACACCTCGCTTCGTTTAGACGAAGTAGTATCAATGTTCAAAAAAAGTAACGGTTAAAATATAAGAGCCTGTTTAAGATCTCCTTGTGCATGGCGCAAAATACTACAAAAGGACGTGTGCAATGATATCTTAAAAGACTTTAAGGGAGAAAATCATATGGAAAAGAAATTAATTACATTAATGATCCTTGACGGTTTTGGAAACAATCCCAGAACAGACGGAAATGCCATTGCTGCTGCCAACAAACCCAACCTTGACAAATACCTGGCAACCTACCCAAATACAATTGTGCACACAAGTGGAATGGATGTAGGACTTCCTGAAGGACAGATGGGAAATTCAGAGGTCGGGCATACAAATATTGGTGCCGGAAGAATAGTTTATCAGGAATTAACAAGAATAACCAAGTCAATTAAAGACGGTGATTTCTTTGAGAAGGAAGAGTTCCTGAATGCAGTTGAAAACTGTAAGAAAAATAACTCCAAGCTGCATTTGTTCGGGCTTTTATCAGACGGAGGGGTTCACAGTCACAACACACATTTATATGGACTGTTGGAATTTGCAAAAAGAAATGGTTTGAAGGATGTATTTGTTCACTGTTTCTTTGACGGCAGAGACGTTCCACCAGACAGTTCAAAGGTCTATACCGAAGAACTTGAAACAAAAATAGCTGAAATAGGCGTCGGAAAAATTGCATCAGTTATGGGCAGATACTACTCAATGGATAGGGACAACCGTTGGGACAGAGTTCAGCAGGCTTATGATGTAATGGTACTTGGCAAAGGACTGACGGCAAATTCAGCTGTTGAAGCTGTTGAAAACTCCTTTGCAAAGAAAGAATACGATGAATTTGTAAAGCCTACAGCCATCCTTGAAAATGGAAAGCCTGTTGCAACTATAGGTGCCAACGATTCTGTCATATTCTTCAATTTCAGACCGGATAGGGCGAGGGAGATTACCAGAACCTTTGTTGATCCTGAATTTAAAGGCTTTGAAAGAGTTGGCGGCTTTTTCCCATTGTACTATGTCTGTATGACACAGTATGACAAGACCATGCCAAATGTGTCTGTTGCATTTAAGCCACAGACCTTGAATAATACCTTCGGTGAGTATATCAGCAAACTGGGTTACAGACAGCTCAGAATAGCTGAAACTGAAAAGTATGCTCACGTTACCTTCTTTTTCAATGGTGGAGTTGAAACCCAATATGAAGGTGAGGACAGAGCTCTCATTCCTTCACCCAAGGTAGCAACCTATGACTTGAAACCTGAAATGAGTGCATACGAAGTTGCAGATGAATGTGTTAAGAGAATTAACTCTAAGCAATATGATGTTATTATCTTGAACTTTGCAAACTGTGATATGGTTGGCCATACAGGGGATTTTAATGCTGCAAAAGCCGCTGTTGAAGCAGTTGATACCTGCGTTGGAAGGGTTGTTGAAGCAGTTACCGCACAGAATGGTGTTGTGCTCATAACTGCAGACCATGGAAATGCGGAACAAATGATAGATTATGAGAATGGCGGAGCTTTCACTGCCCACACTACAAACGTAGTACCATTAATTGGTATAGGTCTGGGAACTTCAAAACTAAAGGAAGGCAAGCTTGCTGACCTTACACCTACAATACTTGATATTATGGGTGAGGCAAAACCCGCTGAAATGACAGGAGAATCCCTGCTGGTTAAATAATATACTATTGATAATACTATAAGCCCTACCTTAAAATATAAAAGGTAGGGCTTTATTTGTAATATCCACTAAACTTGAGATTGAGGTTATTTTACGTTAGTGGTTAATTGAACCTGGGGCTTGAGAGGATCATTTCGGCTGGACAGAAGTGAGAATACGACTCCCAGCAGCATTGTGAGCGCCCAGATACCCACTATAAAATTCCAGCCGAAATTTGAAATAAGTGAAGAAAACAAAATACTTACAACAGAGGCTGAAAGGTAAGAGGAAAAATCAAGGAAACCTGTGATTCCGGATAATTTACCCGAGTCAGCAAAACGAAGAACGTAAAAACTGAATATCATATTGCAGGCTCCCGTCATAGCTGCACTAGCAGCAAAGAGGGCAACTATGTTTAAAACCATTCCACGTCCATCGGAAAAATACATACCGGCAAACATAATTGTAGAAATTGAGAATAATAAAGTGAGTGTTTTCTTCTCATTATATTTAAAATATTTTGAAATATACACCGATAATAAAGTGCCTCCCAGATTTACAAAAGGCAGAATAGATACAATGGCGGTAGCAGAAGCGGAGGACACCTGAAATCTTTCCGAAATATACGCAGGAATCCAAAAGCCCACTGCATTTCGAATTACGCCATTTAGCATAGTAACAATGGTAATCGATATAAAGCCGTGTTCAAGCAGCTGTTTTATTGTAGTATTGGATTGAAGAAGCGACTTGTTTGAATCACCTTTATATTTAATAATGTGCTTTTTTTCCATACAGCTGTATGATAAAAACCAATGCACAGATAATATTACCAATACTATTCCGGTAATAAAAAAGCCTAATTTCCAACTGCCCCTTATGGTGCTTAAAATTGCCAGGAGGTAGGTAACACCTGTTCCCACAACTGACGCTATAGTTAACAGGGTTAGGATTAATCTGCCTACAGCGGCAGAAGTATTTTCTCCCACCAGCTTCGAAAGAGGCCCCCATAGCATGGAACATAAAAAGCCGCAGGCTCCCCATAAGAGATAGGCCAGGCTTTGTGAATTAAAAAGAGGGAATATCATTAACAGTAACCCGGTAGCAAATAATCCGATAAATACCATGTATTTGGGACTGACCTTATTGCCGATAAATCCGTTGATTAACTGGCCTGATCCATATGTAATAAAAAAGGAGCTGCCCATTGCTGCCAATAAATCACGATTATATATATTATTTTCTATCATCAATGGAAGCATTGCACTTAGAATATTTCTCCCCATATAACTGGCGGCGTATGCTAAAAAACACGTAGTACCAATTATTAACGGGTTTTTTACAGCTGATTTAATTCCCCACATTTATACCACCCCAACAACTTAAAATTTGTTCTTTACAATATGAAGCTGTACATTACAGGAATTAAACTTTGATTTCATAGAATCACTTATGTCATTAGCATCATCAGTAATTATATGGTTAACTTCTGTAATATCTAAAAATTTGTAAAAGGATTCCTTTTCAAATTTACTGCTGTCAGCGACTATAAATGTTTCACCTGATTTTTTACTGAGAGCCGCCGAAAACTCACCTTCACCTTCATCCCACATCATAAAACCTGACATAGATACAGCTGTGGCACCAATAAAAGCTTTATCAGCAGAGAACCTGGTTATACCGGTTAATGCTATTTCTCCTTTTGTCATGCAATTTTCACAATCAACAGCTCCACCAATAAATATAATTTTTCCGGTAAAGTCTCCCTTTTGATACTTTTGAGTCAGGATATTTGCCAAATTGAAAGAGTTTATAATTAGGGTGATATTTTGTAGATTGAAAAGAGATCGGGCAATTTCTTCAGTGGTTGCACCATTGTCTAAAAAAATTATCTCACCATCCGAGATAAAACCTGCCGCATACTGTCCAATTCTTTTTTTTGCCTCATAATTTTGTTTTACTCTGATATTATAGCCCTCTTCCCGGATAGGATGCTTTAAAGCAATAGCTCCACCGTGTACCTTTATTAGTTTTTTTTCATCACTTAATTCATTCAGGTCACGGCGGATGGTTTCTGTGGAAACATTGAATTCCCGGGATAAATCAGTTATTCGTACATTGCCCTGGCTCAGCAGTCTCTCTAAAATTATAGATTTCCGTTCATCTGCAAACATAGAATTCCCCTTTTTAAATATATTATCAATACTTTACCACATATAATCACACAAATCAACGAAAATAATGTGGTTTTATATTGTAACGTGTTGACCGGGCATTTTTTACATGGTATAGTAGAATTATTAAATTAACAAGAAAAGAGGCTGGCTTTATGGAAGAAAAAAGAATAGCTGATTATGAAGTTTTCCCGAGTGTTGTAAGAAGCGGTGAAAATTCGTCTATTGCAATAAAACCCAGAGGTGAACATGCCCGTTTTATTGATGAGTTCAAATACATAATTACGTTTATCCCTATGGAGGGCAGAAATATTAAGTATGAACCGGGCGTAAGTGATAGGAAAAAATATGATACCGTGGAAACCAGTCCACAGAACGGAACTATTTCTTTTACCTACTGCTTTACAGGTGAACAGGAATGGTCTGTAACCATAAAGGAAAAGGATAGCAGCAACAGCGAAAAAGTTTTTCATATTTACTCACTTCTACCGGATCTCTATGGCAAAAAGGCATATAAAGGAGATTTACATATACATTCAAACAAGTCTGACGGTGCTGAAGAGCCGGCCATAGTAGCGGCTAATTACAGAAAAGCCGGGTTTGATTTTATGGCAATTACAGATCACCACAGATGGTACCCTTCCAAGGAAGCAATAGACAAGTACAAAGGTGTGGATATTGATTTAAAAATGTTTTTTGGAGAAGAAGTTCACGTTCCGGATAATTACATTCATATGGTGAATTTCGGAGGTCAGATCAGTGTGAATGAACTCTATGAAAATAATAAGCAGCAAATTGATGAAGAAATATCGAGTGCGGCTGAAAACATTTCTGTTCCGGAAGGTGTAAATGCACTTGAATATTCCTATAGGAAATGGATTGTTGACAATATACGCAAAGGCTCAGGTTTGGCCATTCTGGTACATCCATTCTGGATTTGGGACCATGTATATAACATGCAGACAAAAATGACGGAGTACATGTTTGAAACACAGTATTATGATGCTTTCGAGCTTCTTGGCGGTCAGACTGCTTTCGAGAACAACATGCAGACTGCATTATATTATGAACAGCGTGCCAGGGGAAGAAGCATCCCAATTGTAGGGTCAAGTGATTCTCATGGTACCGAACCCCCGGTATGGTTTAACAGTATAAAAACCATTTTGTTTTCAGAAGATTTGGAACTTGATAGTATTTGCAAAAACATAAAGTCTTTATATAGTGCCGCGGTAGCCAATACTGGCGAGGGAATGAGAGTTGACGGGCCTTTCCGGATGGTTAAGTATGCGATGTTTTTACTGAAATACTACTTCCCGCGACATGATGAGCTTTGCTTTGAAGAGGGAGTTCTAATGAAGAATTACGCTTGCGGCGACCGGACGGCAGGAAAATTACTTGAGTTATGTTCCGGACGGACTGCTGAATTTGCTGATAAGTTTTTTGGAACAACCTGATTGTCAGTAGTAAATCAAAGAAATAATAAAAGCTCTCAGCTTAATGAGAGCTTTATTATTTGCTTCCTCTGATCAATTGCATAGCTGCCAGGGGAAGTTTATACATTATAAATCATTTTTTTGCTTAATTCTATTCATCATCGCTTGTTACTGTAAAGTCCTGTGTTTTTGTTTTGTCACCGCAGGTGATGGTGATTGTGGTAGTTCCGGCTCCTACAGGAGTTATTTGAAAAAGGCCTTCTTCGTCAGGTGCACTTACTGTAGCAACTTTTGCATCTGATGAAGTTACGGTTATGCTGCCGGGAGCATTCTCGGGATTTTTATAAACATACACATCAACAGGGCTATCGCCTATAGCTGCTTCAGTGCTATCAAAATCAACAGTCAGATCTTCCAATACAACTTCCTTTACACTAAGCTTGCAAGTACCGATGAGCTTACTTTCATCAGGAGTCTTTGCATTTTCGTAGACCTTCAGTTCTGTTGAACCCACCTTTTTACCCTTCAAATAGACTGTACCGTTTTCAACAGAGGATTCAACAATATTTTCATCGTAGATAAAGAGATAATTCACATCTGCTCTGCAGTTTTCAATGAACTCGAATGCCCATGTTGATGATCCGAGATCTATTTTACCTTCAGGAACAACTGTTGCTTTTTTTACGGTATACTTGATTGTTCCAACTGTTCTGGTAACCTTATTATAGGTTTCTTTGACTGTAACGGTATATGTTCCCGCTGTAGTTGCGTTAAAATTATGTTTTACGAAATTCATACCATCAAATTTGCTGATGGTTTCCTTCATGGTAAAATTCTTGCTGTTTGAAGTGTATGTATATGTTGCATCGTTATTACGGTTTGGCATTACAAGGGGTTCACTTTCAGTGCTTGAACCCAAAGGCAATACAGGAACAAAATCTTGAATGACTGTTGCATTTTTTACTGTAACAGCGCAGGTTCCGACTTTGGTAGTTTTTCCATTCAATTTCTGATTGCAGGTTATGGTTGCAGTTCCGGCCTTTAATCCGGTCAAATATGCACCGGTGCCATTTGCTTTAACAGTAACTACCTTTGTGTTGCTTGAAGTAAAGGTGTAAGTAGCTTTCTTTACTGGATTTGACACACCTAAAGTGTATTTTTCATCTTTGGAATAAAAATCATAGTTTCCCACTATACTTCCTGTGCCAATTGTCATTTTAGCTTCAATTGACGGCTTTTCTGCAGCCATTGCCGGAGCAGCAAATATTCCCGTTGAAAACAGAAGCGCTACTGCTAGCAGCATACAAACTCCAATCTTTGCAATTTTGTTTCTTTTAACTTGGTACATTGGTAATACCCCCTAAAATAGAATAGTTTTACCGTTATCTTAACGAAATAATAGACAGGTGGCTGCGAAATGGGGCAACTGGACTGAATTAGTTAATTGAACGGTAATATATTTTACCATTATATCATAAAGTTCAACAAATATATCCAATTTTTTCACAAAGACCTTTATATTTTAATAGCGTAGACTTTGTTAAATTATTATGAGGCTCTTAAAAAGACGAAAGAAATATGTGTAATTATATTTCCCCTTGCAGGTAAAATATAACTTTTATAGAAGTTATTAGTATACGACTTAGGGAGGCATAAGAATATGAAAAAACCAATAAAGACTGTTTTGTTTTTTAAGAAAGTTTCAAAAAACTATAAGAAATTTGGCAGGCTTATTTACAGGTTGTACAAAATCTTAAAATCTCCATTTATCAGGACACTTATTAATTTTCTTTTTACAGTTGTATTTGCTTTTCAGATACAATTATCGGATTTTGATACCTATAAATTAAATCAGTTGGAATTTTACCAGGATAAGGTGCATATACTAATAACGTTCGTGTTTATTGTGCTGTATAATTGGCTGGTGCTGGTTATTGACAGCTATCAAAAATATCAGGTGCAAAACATAAAATGCATCAAGGAAATTGTCAATAGGGAGACAGTAATCAATCAGACAATAGGCAGGAAGTTATATGATATAACAAGCAGTATTTCTGTAAAATCAAGCATTATTCCAACAAAATCGGATTTCAGCAATCTAAGCTACCAGGACATAGCTGCGCTGGTATGTCATAATATTTATGATGCAATAAAAATATCTACAGACAGAGAGACTCATCAGGTTTCGCTGATGCAAAAGTTTAAAGAGAAAAAATCTGGGTTAGAATATATAAAGATGATAAGCTACGGAAATGCAAACCAAATCTCGCCGAGCTTATTTGACAAGCATTTTTACCTGAATAGTGACCAGAATTTTTTCCAGGTGAGAATATTTAATAACAATCTAAATAATATTTTTGTATTAAGAAATGCAGCTGAAATAAAAAGAGAATGCGTTTACGGAAAAAATATAAATGAGAAAATGGCTCAATACATTGCAATACCAGTGTTCTGCGAAAATCAGGGTATCATATCTCTTTTGCAGATTGAAATGACCGATGATGCACACATAGGAAGGACAATTGATGAAATTCGAGAATTTGTTAAGCCATTTATGGCCTATATACATATACTAACAGTGAACTACTATCAGGATGAATTATTTAAAGTATTAGTCAAGAAATTTGAGATACTCAGGAAAAATAAAGAAAGGAAAGTTTTCAGGGAAGGGATGAGGAAATATGAACAAAACTATGGGGAAACTAATACATCTATTGCCCCAAAAGACTAATGAGCTTAAATATACAGCAATATACTTTGTTCCTGAGGATACTGATTATATACAGGATCATAAAGCGTTTGAGGACAGAAGGCAGCAGTTAATAGACGAGTATGAGAAAGAACTGAGAATGTTTAAAAAAAATTCAATGCAGATGATATGAAACTAATAAATAAAAGCTCTCAGCAAATTGAGAGCTTTTATTTATCACAATGATTAATTTTATTCTTAGGTGGGGCATACTTTAGTCTTAATAATTCTATATATTCTTCAACCCGTTTTATAGCCTCGTCCGGTAAGTCATCCAGATCGAAATTATAAATTGCACCGGATTCAGCGACATATCCTTCTGCATGCTTACGGTTTGGGATGCGATCAACAAGATAATCAATAGAAACCTCAAAAAAGTCAGCCAGCTTTTTCAGAACATATTCATCCTTGGGGAATCTGTTATTGGCCTCATAATATCCGATTACCCTGTCAGAAATATTTATGATTTTTCCAAGTTCCTTTTGGGTTATGCCCTTCTCTTCTCTCAATTCTTTCAATCTGTCTCCAAATCCCATATAATGCCTCCTGCATATAACTATAACATGCTGGGGTTTTTAAATTTAAAAACCGAACAAAATATTCTTAATTTTTGTTGAATATGAACGAATTATACGTTAAAATATATATTATTGTGTAAATGTTATCTTTTTATACATATAATGCCAAATAGATAATTTAGTTACTTAAAACAAACTGGCAACTTGTGGAGGATACAGATGACTAAATTCAATAAAAAACTATTGGATGAGATTCAGGAGTTACGTGAGAAATTGTATGTTTATATTGATGAAAATGGTATCAGTGATGAACCCGAGCTTCGTGCATTGAACAACAGGCTGGATGAATTGATAGTGCAATGGTTTAAGGAAGGCTACAAGTAAAAAGTCAGCAAGGTAGGTCAAGTAACTAGTAATAAAAGTGTGTTATCCTTTTTATGGATGGTGAGAGCATGGATACAACCGAAAAGATAAACGCTGTTCAAAGAATGCAGGATTTTATTGAAAATCATTTATTTGAACCTGTTACTCTTCATATGCTGGCAAGGGAAGCAAGGTATTCACAATGGCATTCTGCGAGAATATTCAAGGAGCTTACCGGTAAAGCACCCTTTGAATATATCAGGATGCTCAGGTTGTCAAAAGCGGCACTTAAGCTCAGGGATAACCAAACCAAAATCGTAGATGTCGCTCTGGAGTTTGTATTCGATTCACATGAGGGTTTTACCAGAGCCTTTTCAAAAGAATTCCACATGACACCTGCGCAGTATTGTCGGGAAAAACCTCCCATACAGCTCTTTATACCGTACAGTATCCGTGGCTACTCCACCTTTTTTATGAGAGGAGAAGAAAAAATGAATCAAAAGAGTCAGGGTAACGAAACAAAAAATGCAGCAAATACTGTATTTGTACAGGTAATGGAAAGACCTTCAAGAAAGCTTATTCTGAAAAGAGGCTTTAAAGCTGAAGAGTATTTTGATTACTGTAAAGAGGTGGGCTGTGATATCTGGGGGATATTGACCAGTGTTAAGGAAGCCCTGTATGAGCCAATAGGTATGTGGCTGTCTGAAAATCTCCGTAAGCCGGGGACATCAAAATATGTTCAGGGCGTTGAAGTACCTGCGAACTATAACGGGATTGTGCCGGAGGGCTTCGAAATAATTGAACTGAAGCCGTGTAAGATGATGATCTTCCAGGGACAGCCCTATGAAGATGAATATTTTCAGGAAGCAATTGCAGAAACCTGGGAGTCTATAAAAACCTATAACCCTGAGATATACGGTTTCAAATGGGCTGATGAGGACGGACCGAGATTCCAGCTGGCGCCAATGGGCTACAGGGGCTATATTGAGGGAAGGCCTGTAAGGCAGCTCAATACATGATATAAAGAATAAACTTGAAAATAAGAGTCCCGGCAATGAGTACTGAGCATTGCCGGGACTCTTATTCAGAGCTTCCAGCCGCCGGCAGTCTATTAAAGTTTTTTGACATTGGAATAAAAAATGCTTTTTCAAGAAAATGTTTACATGCTTTTCTTACGGGTAAATAATAATATGAGCTTCAGATTTAAGCTTGAAAATAAATAAGAACATTGCTTTGTATGTAATTTAGAATTATACATATAATACTTATTGCTATAAATAAAGAATTACGAGGGAAATATTTACAACGATAATGTTGCAATGTTATTCTAAATACGAATAATTTACCTTGAAGGGAGAATAAGTATGAAACAATATATACCTATTGAAAGTGTTTTTGCCAGAGAAATTCTTGATTCCAGAGGAAATCCTACAGTTGAGGTTGAAGTCATTGCAGAAGGCGGCTTTATTGGACGAGCTTCAGTACCTTCAGGTGCATCAACAGGTGCCTTTGAAGCAATTGAACTTAGAGATGGAAACAGTGAAAGATACATGGGAAAAGGCGTTGAAACAGCGGTTGAAAATGTAAATAGTGTCATTGCACCTGAAGTGGAAGGAATGAATGTATTTGATCAGGTTTCTATAGATAAGCTGATGATCGAGCTGGACGGAACCCCTAACAAGGAAAGACTCGGGGCAAATGCAATTCTCGGTGTATCTCTCGCTGTTGCCAAGGCTGCTGCCGAGTCGTTGGGATTAGGCTTGTACCAGTACATCGGCGGAGTAAATGCCAAGACTTTACCTGTTCCTATGATGAATATAATTAACGGCGGAAAGCACGCAGACAACAGTGTTAATATTCAGGAATTTATGATAATGCCCGTTGGAGCTGAAAGCTTTAAGGAAGCTCTCAGAATGTGTGCTGAAGTATTCCATAATTTAAAGAAGGTTTTACAAAGCAAGGGCCTTAGTACTGCTGTAGGGGATGAAGGTGGGTTTGCTCCTAATCTTGAGACAGACGAACAGGCTATTCAGGTAATTCTGGAGGCAGTAGTCAAAGCAGGCTTTAAACCAGGGGATGACTTCAGAATAGCAATTGATGCTGCTGCTACAGAAATGTACCAGGAGGATGGAACCTATTTCTTCTGGAAGACCAATATCAGAAAATCCAAGGAAGAGATGGTGCAATACTGGTCGGATCTCTGTGACAAATACCCGATTATTTCACTGGAGGATGGTGTTTCAGAAGAGGATTGGGAAGGCTGGAAACTGTTGACTGACAAACTCGGAAAGAGAATTCAGCTGGTTGGAGACGACTTGTTTGTTACTAATACCAGAAGACTTGAAAAGGGTATCAAAATGGGAGTTGCCAACTCAATTCTTATTAAGGTAAACCAGATCGGCACCCTGACTGAAACCCTGGATGCAATCCAGATGGCAAATAGAGCAGGATATACCGCAGTAACCTCACACAGATCAGGTGAAACAGAAGATGCAACTATTGCCGATATAGCTGTTGCAACAAATTCAGGCCAGATAAAAACAGGTGCGCCTTCCAGAACAGACAGAGTTGCAAAATACAATCAACTGCTCAGAATTGAGGAAGAATTGGATGAGGTTGCAGAATATCCCGGTCTCAAAGCCTGGTTTAATTTGTCCAAATAATAGTATTATTAGCTTTACAAATAAAACTATTGTTAATATGCAGCTTTATTAGCTTTACAAATATAAATATAATTGCTCTCAAAAAGCAGGTACAGGTACTTGCTTTTTGTATTATGCCAAGGTTTATATTTCTTTGAAAATATAAGCTTTTGCTATGGCGTGCAAACAAATGTGGACTTTGCCACCTTTGTTCTTGCTTTTTAAATTTATATGTGCTAGAATGTTACTTGTCTATTTTAGGAGGTGTTTTGATTGGAAATTGCAAAATGGATTGTTAATATAATTCACATCATTTTTGCTATCTCGATTATAATTATTGTATTGCTGCAATCGGGAAAACAGGCTGGTTTATCAGGCTCAATAGCTGGTGGAGCTGAAACATTCTTTGGAAAGAACAAGGGACGTACCATTGATGCATTGCTCGGAAAATATACAGCGTTTGCTGCAATTGCTTTCCTTGTTACTTCAATTGCGCTTTTCATGTTAATCAAAGCAATATAATGAGGTAATCTGTTATAATGTCAGGAAATTGGAAATGTAAGCCCAGGCATACTTTGTGCACTGGGCTTTTTATTATCTGTTTCCTTATAAATTTGCAAATGTTACCTTAAAGGAGGTCAGCATTTTGAACAGGGATCAGGCACTGGAGGAATTAAAACTACGGCTTTTTGATAAAAATATACTTCTTCGCTCCATGTTTGTTGAAGCTATTATGGAGGAACTTGCCAGACATTTTAATGCAGATATTCAAATGTGGGGGCTGGCAGGGTTACTGCACGATATTGATTATGAAAAAACTTTGGAACATCCGGAACTCCATGGTATAAAGGGTGCGGATATCCTTGAAAACTTAGATATTGATGAGGCTATTATCTATTCCGTCAGAGCTCATAATGATGGCAATAATATTCCCAGAAAGAGGAAGATGGATAAAGCTCTGTATCTGGCAGATTTTGTTTCAGACTATATTTTACTTCGGTGGAAAGCTGACAATGAAAGCCTGGAAGGAGTAACCGTCCTTGAAATTAAAAAATCTCTTGAGAATAAAGGAGTGGAAAGTAAGGAATTTGAGGAGCTTGGCCTTACTATGGAAGAATTTATTGCTCTGTCATTGACAGCTGTTAGAAGTTCAACCAGACTATAAAATTGAATTGTATTTTTATTTATGGTTGGGAAATCATATTAAAAGGTTACTAGTTTGTAACCTTTTTTTTGTATTTTTGTAACCCTTTGAACTTTTAGAAGAAATAGAATTTAAACATAAGGATTCGACAAATATTACTAAGGAGTTCAAAATGAGAAGGATTATTGAATTAGGGTTTGCTGTATTAATTGTATTTTTTATATTTGTGGGAGTTACACGCGATGACTTTGAGAGTGTAAGGCCAAATAAGACATTAATGTCCTTCAAAACAGAAATTCCTGCTGATACTGATAAAAAAAGCAATGTTCAACCGGGAATTATAAATATACCAAATGCTTTTGATATTGTTGGAAAACCTATTAATGATCAAAATAATAATGCAAAAAGTGAAGCAAATAATATGGACAACCCTGAAACTGAAAAGGGATCTTTGAACAAAAGCTATGCACAAAATGAGAAAAGTAGTTCAGGAGATTATGATATAAGAAATCTCAATCCACAAAAGCCTATGGTGGCACTTACTTTTGATGACGGACCTCATCCAAGGTATACGACTGAAATACTTGAAGCTCTGAAAAAGAATGATGGACTGGCAACCTTTTTTATCATTGGGAGCCGGGCTGAAAAATACCCTAATGTTGTAAAAAGTATAACAAAGAACGGTAACCAACTTGGAAATCACACCTATGACCATAAAGAACTAACCAAGCTGAATAAATCAGGCATAAGTAGCGAGATAAATAAAACTGCCGGTATTCTGGAAGGTATAACTGGGTTACCACCCCACATAACCCGACCAACCTATGGAAGTGTAGACGACAAAGTTAGGATGTATGCCGGATCACCATTGATATTATGGTCTATAGATACTCAGGACTGGAAAACAAGAAATAAGGACAAGATTATTCATCAGGCTCTTAAAAGAGTTAAAGACGGTGATATTATTCTGATGCATGACATATACAAGACAACTGCAGATGCAGCAAAAGTTATTATCAAGGAACTTAAAGACAAAGGCTTTCAGTTGGTCACAATTAATGAGCTTTATCAGTCCAGAGGTATTGGACTTGAAAATGGCAAGGAATATTTTAAATGTCCTCCGGTCTTATTAAATAACAAATAATGTACTAATTTCAAAAACTTCATTCAATTATATTGTATGAGGTTTTTGTCTTTTGGAAAAATTGCGATTTAAGGTATAATAGAAAATGATATTGGATATAAGGGGAAGTTTCTATGGAAAATAAAGTGTTGATTGTAGAAGATGAGGAAAGTATCAGAGGTTTTTTAAAAATAAATTTCAGAAAAAATGATTTCATTGTTATAGAAGCAGGTTCAGGTGAAGACGGAATAATTAGGGCCAGACAGGAAAATCCCAATGTAGTGCTTCTGGATGTGATGCTTCCCGGGATTGATGGTTTTCAGGTTTGTGAAGTACTTAGAAAGGAATTTCCCGACATGGGAATCATAATGTTAACTGCCAGAGGACAGGACATAGATAAGATTAAGGGCCTGGAATTCGGTGCCGACGACTATGTGCTGAAACCTTTTAATACAACTGAGGTAATCCTAAGAGCAAAATCTCTGCTCAGGAGGATGAGTGCAAAAATAAGACCCGAAAAAGAGGGAGCAATGAACTGCGGGGCTTTCAGGCTGGACGTGTATTCTCAAAGGGTCTTTAAGGACGGAAATGAAGTAATGCTTACTCCTAAGGAATATCTCCTGCTCAAGCTGTTTCTGGAAAATCAGAATAAGGCTTTTACAAGAGATGAACTGCTGGATAAGATATGGGGCTATGATTTCCTGGGAGATACAAAAATAGTTGACGTTAATATCAGAAGGCTTAGAAGTAAAATTGAAGATAAAAAGTCTTCATCAATGTACATAGAAACTGTTTGGGGCACCGGGTACAGATGGAGAAAGGAACAGTAGTATGAGTCTGGGAAAAAAGGAACAACCTTCTCAAAAAAGCATCAGGGCCAGGCTTGTAGGTAATTTTATCATCATAATCCTGATAAGTGTTTTAGCATTTGAGGGATTGCTGGTATATTTTACACGCTTTTATTTTTACAGTAATGTAGAGGGCGTACTGACTAATCAAATTCGTACTGCGTCGGATTTTTATACCCAGTACTTCTCAAATGTTCCTCTTGAAGTAAATATTATTGACAATGCGGATGTATTTTGGAGGCAGACAAATGCACAAGTTCAGATAATACAGATGGATGGAACTGTCTTACTGGATTCCGAAGGGCTGGACAACAGAAATAAAGTGGCAGCCGACGACTTTAATAATGCTGTGCAGGGAAAAAAGGGTGTATGGGTGGGCCATACCTTAGGCAGCAAAAACAGAGAACACATAATGGCGGTATCCTATCCTTTAAAGTCAGACACTGAACAGGTGGGAGTTTTAAGGTTCATAACCTCACTGAATGAAGTGGACAAGCTTATTTTCAATATTTCGGTGATTTTCATAGTAATAGGAATATTTGTTATCATAGTGACTATTGTAATCAGTTTAATCCTTGCCCATAGTATAGTCCATCCCTTGAAAGACATTACAACTGCAGCAGCAATGATGGCTAAGGGTAATTTGGACATAAGAATAGGAAAGGACAGAAATGATGAGATAGGAGTTTTGTCCGACACACTTAATTATATGGTAACTGAGGTTCAGAACAGGGAAAAATTAAAAAATGACTTTATATCAACGGTTTCCCATGAACTTAGAACTCCGTTAACTTCTATAAAAGGATGGGCAAATACAATAATTGATGATGAGTTTACCGACCGTGAGATTATTAAAGATGGTTTGAATATAATTGTCAAAGAGAGCGACAGGCTTACCAACATGGTTGAAGAACTACTGGATTTTTCACGGTTTGTATCGGGAAAGGTTGAGCTGTATAAGGAGAAAACAGATGTTGCAGCTATAATTGATTATATCAGGAAACATATGAGGACTAGGGCAAAACAGGAGAATATAAATTTTTCGGCAGTTTGCGAACAAATGCCCGAAGTTGAAATTGACCGGAATAAGATTAAACAGGTATTACTGAATCTTTTGGGCAACTCCTTCAAGTTTACTCAGCCTGGAGGAATGGTCTCCTTAAGGGCTTTTCAGGAGGACAACAGGTTAATCTTTCAGGTGGAGGATAATGGCTGTGGTATAAGCAGCGAGGATCTTCCTCTGGTAAAAGAGAAATTCTATAAGGGAAAGAACAGTAAATCCCAAACCGGCCTGGGACTATCCATATGCGATGAAATTGTACGGCTGCACCAGGGAGAATTGACTATAGAAAGCCAGCATGAAAAGGGGACACTGGTTACAGTAAGATTGCCACTATAACAGCGAGATTATTCCGAAAATGTATTAAGGAGTTATATGAAAACCAGATATTTATTAAAACCTGCAATACACAGATTATTACTTACAATAGTTACATGGGTGCTGCTTCTCTCATTTTCCGGCTGTGCCAGCATAGACTTTGATATAGAAGAGACCGTCAATCCGCCTGACTACGGCAGTATGGCTGTTGAAGGCACCTGGAATATTGATGGATTCATTTCAGCCTTACCCGAGAACAAGAATGTTGAAATTAACGTTGAAAATATCAAGAATAGATACATGGGTCAACAGGCCATATTTGACAATGAAATTGGTGCAGTTGGAGCTGATACCTGTGTAAATCCTAAATACAGAATGATAATAACGTCTGCTGATACCTTTATACAAAGCAAATACAGGATTGATGAAAGTAATCTTGGATTGGGAAAACAGAAGGTATCAGTTGTAACAATTTCAGGTGATAATCAGGTTTTTTATGACCTTATAATCACGGATGACAAAAAGGCATATGTATACATTGATAACGGTTTTCTGGTTCTGAACAAAACTTCTGACAATGTGGATGAAAAACTAAAGGAAAAAAGCTTTGGTAACATAGGTTCAAAAGTTAATAACGGGCAGTACGACGAAGACCCTCTGCTAAGATCCGGTGTGCTTTTAGGAATCCGGGCAGCAGACAATACCTATCGTACCCTGTGGATATACTCCAAAAACAGGGAAATAAAAACCATAAGCACCAGGAAACAGCTTCTGGTGCCCAGAACAAAAGGCTTCTGGCAGGTTGGAACTATAAATGAAACTAACATAAATGCAATTTATGCCGAACCTTTTGTTGACAGCCCCGTGCTGAAGGAAAACATTTTGAACCAGCTTAAAGACAATATGTTGAGAATTGACACCGATACAAAAATTCATTTTGTCGGCAATGACTATATTGGCACCGAAACGGATGATAAATTTCGGGTATACCCTGTAGAAAACCTGAAGGAAGCAAGAACCGTCAAGTTCTCTGAAATTAACAGTGAAGATGCAGAAATATTTCAACAGTCCGCAAAAGATTTTATGGTTGGATTAAAGGGAGATGAAGCACAAAACATAATTACAGGCATTAATGAAGATAACTTTATGCTCATGAGGCGAAACGGGCATTGGATAATTAGAAGCAGGCTGTATTTTAAGCAGCCCTTCAGAAAGAAATTTCAGGATTTTGACCTGCAGTTCATGGTTCCCTCAAAGCTGATACACTATGATGAAATGGGGCTGCAGTGGAACGAGATCAAGTCAAAGCTGCCATGGACAACTGATGCGTTTATGTCTCCCAACAAGGAAATAGCCGTGCTGGCTTCGGAAAACAGCCTGTGTATTTATTCTGTTCAGAAGAGTAGTATTGTAAATAAACAGCTTCAGAAGATTCCCCTTTCAAAGGGAGATAAAGTGATAATGGCGGAATGGTCAATAGGCAGGTACGCTGATATATGGGATAAATTTGTGAGCAAAATATCCAGAAATGCCAATAACGTGCCAAAAGAAGGTCAAATGAATTATTGATTGAAATAACAGGAATAATATAATAGTATATCAGTAAAATTTGTTAATTCTAACAAAACGGATTCTCAATATATGATACTGAAAGGTAGAAGGATTTATGACACAATTGGATGAAAGAAAAGAACGAATTGTCTCGTTTATGAGAGAATCGGCATACAAACCCTTATTATTTCAGGAACTTGCCATGGTGCTTGATGTGCCAGCTGCAGATATGGAGCTTTTCAGCCAGGTTTTAAATGAGTTGGAGGAAGAGGGAAGAATATTTAAAACCCATGCCAACAGATATGGCGTACCCTCAAGGCTCAATCTGGTTTCGGGAAGAATTCAGGGCCATGAAAGAGGATATGGCTTTCTGATTCCTGATGATGAAATGCTTGAGGATATATTCCTACCTGCCGACAGCCTCAATGGGGCCATGCACGGTGACAAGGCAGTTGCCAGAGTCAATAAAAAAAGTTCTTCCGACAGAAGAATGGAGGGTGAAATAGTAAGGATAGTAAAGAGAGCAAATACTACCCTTGTAGGCACCTTTGAAAAAAGTCTCAGCTTTGGTTTTGTGGTGCCTGACAATAAGAGAATATCAGGCGATATTTTTATTTCCAAAGGTGAATTCAATGGCGCAAAGAAAGGGCAAAAGGTTGTTGTTGAGATTTTGAAATATCCTGAACAGCGAAGGAACGCTGAAGGAAGGGTTATTGAGATAATCGGCGATGTCAGCCAGCCCGGTACCGATATTTTATCAATTATCAAGTCTTACAATCTGGAGGAAGAGTTTCCTGCCGATGTAATGGCACAGGCTGAAAATGTAAGCGATACAGTTACCGAGGAAATGTTCAGGGGGAGAAGGGACCTTAGAGGCCTCAGGATGGTTACCATTGACGGAGAGGATGCCAAGGATCTGGATGATGCCGTGTCAGTGGAAATGCTGCCGAACGGAAATTATCGTCTGGGAGTGCATATAGCTGATGTAACAAATTATGTCACGGAGAATTCTCCTCTGGATATGGAGGCATTAAACAGAGGTACAAGCGTATATCTGGTAGACAGAGTAATACCAATGCTTCCGAGAAAGCTTTCAAACGGTATCTGCAGCCTGAATCCACATGTTGACAGACTCAGTTTTACCGTAATGATGGAGATAGACAAAAACGGCAAGGTCTATAACCATGAGATATTTGAAAGCGTTATAAATATTGACGAAAGAATGACATATACAAATGTATATAAAATTCTTGCAGAACATGATGAGGCCCTCATTGAAAGATACAAGCATGTTGTACCGGATTTTCATGTAATGCATGAACTGGCAATGCTGCTAAGAAAAAAGAGATTCCAGAGAGGTGCAATTGATTTTGATTTCGATGAGGCGAAGGTGGTCCTGGATGAAAAGGGAAAACCTATAGCAGTCAAGCGGTATGAGATTACATTGGCAAATCAGATTATTGAGGAATTTATGCTAATCTGCAATGAAACAGTGGCTGAACATTTCTTCTGGACCAATACTCCATTTGTCTATAGAATACATGAGGACCCCGATGAGGAGAAAATTACTGCTTTAAATGAGTTTCTCTACAATTTGGGGTACAGTATCAAGGGGATAAATAAAATTCACCCTAGAGCCTTGCAGGACCTTCTGGAGAAGGTAAAGGGCACTCCCCAAGAGAGAATAATAAGCACTGTTATGCTCAGATCACTGCAAAAGGCAAAATACAGCAGTGAAAGCGTGGGCCATTTTGGATTAGCTGCAAAATACTACTGCCATTTCACTTCGCCTATAAGACGATATCCCGACCTTATAATTCATAGAATAATGAAAATGTATCTTAAGGGTCAAATGACAGAACAGAAGATAGCTCAGCTGGAGGGTATACTTCCTGAAATAGCAAAGCAGTGTTCCGAAAGGGAGAGAGCGGCTGATGAGGCCGAAAGAGAGAGTGAAGACCTGAAGAAGGTTGAATATATGAAAGCCCATGAAGGAGAAGTATTTAAGGGCATTATAGCAAATGTAACCTCCTTCGGCATGTTTATTGAACTGGACAATACTATCGAAGGTCTTGTTAGAATGAGCAGCATGGAGGACGACTACTACAATTATGATGAAAGACGTTATTCTCTGGTTGGAGAGAGGACTCACAAGGTCTACAGGATAGGAGACACTGTAAGTGTAATTTTGGCCAGGGCTGATATTTCCGCCAGAAAGATAGAATTTATTCTGGTTGAGAATAATGAAGAAGAGGACGACCTGAGAGATTTTGATGAAGCAGCCGAAGATGATATGGTGTTTGGCAGGGCAAAGGGCGGAAATAAGGCCAGAGCTGCCGGAGCAAAGAGGAAAGCAATAACAAACAGGGACAGGGCACTTGGAGCTGAGCCGAAATCAGACAAAAAAACCTCCGAGCGAAAAACTAATAAAAAAGGCAGGGTCATCGATAAAAAGGTTTATGATAAGATAAACGGTAAGGGAAAGAGAAAGAAAAAGTAGGAGCACAAAGTCCTGTTCATAAGTCCGAAGCAGGTGGAAACCATCAAGACCAGTAAGAAACCGGCAAGAGACCAGCGACCAGAAACCGGCAAGAGACCAGCGACCAGAAAGAAACCAGAAAGCAGAAAGAGACCAGAAAGACCAGCAGTAAGCTGGGGAAATACTAAAAGGAGCTATGCGGCCAATGAAGAATATTGGTTACATAGCTCCTTATATAGCGTTTGCAACGCTTTGTTTCAAAAGTATATATCGCCGGAAATTAAACTACAAAACGTTTGATTTCTTCGCAGAAGTTTCCGCAATCATCCACTTGAATTTCAACTCTGATAGGTTTGCTCAAATCCAGGCTGAAGATGCCCATAATTGACTTGGCGTCAACTATGTAACGGCCTGATGACAAATCAACATCAAAATCGTACTTGTTAACGATATTAACGAAATCCTTTACATCATTGATTGATTTTAAAGAAATATCAAATGCTTTCATATTATCCATCCTCCTTATAAAAGGTAAAAATCGAATTACTAAATTTATACTTTAATATTATCTTCTTTTTATGACCAAGTCAATCGAGATGTTTGTGTTCATATTAATGCAAAACGCCTAAAATCCCTGAAACCTGTGCGTATCAAGGACTGTAAGGGCTGTTGTGCACATTTTACAAACTTTGATGCTTGTTTTCATTCAATAATATCACTTGTTTTAAGCTTTAAACCTTTTAACATCAGCCTTCGAAAGGTTAAGCCAAACAAATGGTTAACATAAAAGCGGGAATTCATATTAGGGTAATATTTATTTTTGATTAAAAATGGGTGTTCTCCAAATAAATTTTGTAAAAATTTCAATAATATTGAAATAATATAAAGAAAATGGTAAAATATCAGTGAATTATCCATAATTTCATGTCCAGTTTATTATTTTTTCAAACCAAAACAAAACCAACTAATAAGAGTAATTTTATGAGAGGAGTGAATTACTATACTTCAGATTAAGCCAATACATACAGAAGGTTTAGATTGCTTTGAAGATATTGTTTTTACTATTGCAGCTCATTTTAATAAGCAATATCAGCTGGCCTTCTCGGAGGCACTTAATTTTGAATATTATCCGGAAAGTCCGGAAAGTACTGATCTGATTGGCAATAGAATTAGTGCCGGAGAAAAGAATACACTGGCTTTGCTTCAAAAATATTGTGATATCAACATCAAAAGAGCAGACACAGCAAGCTGCCGGGACGTAATAGCTGTCGTAAAGCAACAGTTGGAATTAGGTCTGCCCACAGCTGTTTTTATCAGTACTTTTTGGTGCCCCTGGCATATTGAATATCAAAAGTTGGACCACAGGCACTATTGCCTTGCAATAGGAATTGAGGAGGAGAATATAGTTTGCATTGATCCTGTTTTAAGTCCTGAAGTATGCCGGATTCCCTTAAAAGATTTTGAAAATGGTTTTGGGCCATGCATGTTCTTTGAAATTAACAAAAAATCAAGCAATATAAATTACTCGTCTATTATAAAGGAATCGGTGGACAGGCTTGAGAAATCGGATTTTCTTTCAAATTTTCAAGCATTCACAGAGGATTTTAAAGAAAAGTTTGACTATGAAAAAGAATTCGGCAACCATGAGATTAACCTGTGGGATGTATTGTTTTTCAGAAATATGACATATGTTGCAGGAGCACGGATTCTTTACTCCAGATTTGTATCCTTTGTTGCCGATCTTACAAAAAATCAGGAACTATATGAAATAGCAAATAATCTGATGATATCAAAGAGTAAAATGGATGTTATCAGAAGTTTACTTGTAAAAGGACGTCATTCGCAGTATACCGACAGGATGAAGGACAAGACTGTCAGCATACTGGAAAGTGTCATGGAACTTGAGAGGAATATAGTTGACAGCTTGGGCAGGATAACGGATTCCAATGAATTTTCGGGTATTGACCTTGACTCGGTCGGATTACAGGAACAAGAGAAGATATATGTACCCGAATTGCACACTTTTGTTAATTTAGAAAAGCATTTCAATAACATTGCTTTCCATAGCATTATATCAGATGATTGTGCAGCTGACATTACAGGTACAGGTCATTATTTTTTATCTGAAAACGCTCCAGGTGGACAAGTTATCAAAGTAAATAATATGAGTTTTGAATTTCCTTATATAAAAGATAATATTCCGGATAATATCATGTGTCAGGGACAGATTATAGATTTACCGGAGGCAAAATACAGGGGTATTATGTTTTTGGGCTGCTGTGAATGGGGAAGTTATGTGGATTACGCCAAGTTAAATTTTAATAATACTGAAAACCTGGATATACAGATTAATTTCAGTGATTGGGCCATAGCAGCTCCCATTTATGATGAGTGTGTAGCCTGGAGAGGACCAGTATATGACAAGACGCTCTTTAAAATTTTACACGAAAAAAATAGTTTGTTTGCACTTTTCAGACCAATACATAAGAATGATGATTTGCAGAGTATAACTCTGCCACAGTGCCCCAATATGCATATTTTTGCCGTTACACTTTGCTGATGCTGATAATGTTTTTATTTGAAGATAGGGTTATCAAGAAGGAATTACTCTGAGATATCCTTGTTTTTTCATAGTTTTTATCATTTAGAGAAAATATATAAAATATGCTCATAAACTTTATGTGAAATTTTTAGGTCTTATTTTCTTGAAATAACCGTTAAGACAATGCTATACTTTGTGGTATATTGCCATACGTGTGAGGTATTTAGGAAAGGGTTGTTAATAATGGAAGAAAACCAAAAAAGCAATATAGATTCAGGCCTTGCTTCTGAAGCATTCTCCAGGGACAGTGGCCATAAAAAAACTGTAGCCATGTTTACATTGGGATGTAAAGTAAATCAATACGAGTCTGAGGCAGTGTCCTCATTGTTTGAACACAACGGATATGAAATAGTATCCTTTGAGCAAAACTCGGATGTCTATATAATCAATACCTGTACAGTTACCAATTTAAGTGACAGAAAATCCCGGCAGGCTATCAGAAAAGCCAAGAAAAACAATCCTGATTCCATTATTGCGGTTATGGGCTGTTATGCGCAGACATCTTCTGAGGAAGTACTTAAGATACCCGGGGTAAATCTTGTCATTGGAACCAGGGACAGAAACAGACTACTGGAGTATGTAGAAAGGCTTGAAGCCGGAGAATGCAAGATAAATGCCGTGGACAACATTATGGCTTCCAGAGGCTTTGAGGAGCTGAAGGTCAATACTTATAAGGAAAGAACCAGGGCATATCTGAAAATTCAGGAAGGCTGCAGCCAATTTTGTTCCTATTGCATAATTCCTTATGCCCGCGGACCTATAAGAAGCAGAAAGCCCGAGGATATTCTATCCGAAGTTAAAGAGTTATCACAAAACGGATTCAGTGAAATCGTACTGACAGGAATACACCTTGCTTCCTATGGAAAAGAACTGAAAACTACAAGTCTGCTGGATATAATTCAACGGATTAATGAAATTGAAGGTATTCAAAGAATAAGACTGGGTTCAATTGAACCTACCACAATTACAGAGGAATTTGTCGGAGCAGCCGCAGCAATGCCAAAGCTGTGTCCCCATTATCATCTGTCCTTGCAAAGCGGCTGCGACAGAACTTTGAAGGCGATGAACAGGAAGTATACTGCCGATGAATACAGACAAAGTGTCGATTTGCTAAAAAGGCATATCCCCGATGTTGCCATAACCACAGATATTATGGTTGGTTTTCCCGGAGAGACCGAAGAAGATTTTATCAGTTCGCTGGAATTTGCCCGAGAAATAGGTTTTTCAAAAATACATGTTTTCAAGTACTCTCCCAGAAAGGGAACACCGGCTGCTGAAGCCGCCGATCAGGTCGCTCCAGAAAAGAAAGAGGAGAGAAGTGAAAAAATGCTCAGTCTTTCGGACAGTCTTGAGGAACAGTATTTACAGCAGTTTGTTGGAAGGGAGCTGGAGGTTTTGTATGAACAGGAGCTCAATGAGAAAAAAGGATTTATTGAAGGCCTTACAAAAAATTATATACGTGTAGCAGTTGAGGGAAGTGACGATATAAAGGGTAAAATAATTAACACAAAATTAAAAAAAATTACAGGTAACCTGTTTGAAGGAAATATTTTATGGTAAATATGACTTATATACCTTACTATGGCAACAATATGTGGAAATAAAATACGTTTTTGTTGCAGCAGATGTAAAATTGTTGCAAAAGCTTAATCCATGTATTAGTATTATTATAGAGCGGCAAGGAACTGTCGTACTATTGAGCATATTATAGTTCCTGAAGGTTACAAAAGCGTAAAAACAGAGAGACTACAGCTACGCTGGGAAGGTGATTTGAATGGGCATTAATGAGACTATGATGTTTAAAGTGGATAAGGAAAAGGATAACGAGGCAAAAGAAATTTTGATATCGGTTTATCAGGCACTTAAGGAGAAAGGATATAATCCTATAAATCAGATGGTAGGTTATATATTGTCCGGTGATCCTACTTACATCACGAATTATAAAAACGCAAGAAGTATTATTCGCAGGTTGGAAAGAGATGAGCTGCTGGAGGAAGTTTTGAAGTTTTACCTTGAAAGTAATAATGCTAAGGAATAAATATTATTCAGATTTTAAGGCACTCTAAGTTAATAGGAGTGCCTATTAATTTGTTGTATTATTTCATATTTAATAGGGCAGTTTTGCCATATGCCTGTTTTTTATGAAATAAAAAGATATGCCATGGGCAATAAATTGAATTCTTCTCCATTTCCTCAATGGGATAATTCATTTATCATGTGGAGAAAAGGAGATTTAAATGAGAATATTGGGTATTGATTATGGGGATTCTAGAATAGGTATTGCTGTCAGCGACCCCATGGGCTGGACGGCCCAGGGACTTGAAACTGTAAAAAGCAGGGAGAGTTTGAAAAAGGCTATTGCCAGAATAGCTGAGATAATAAAACAATATGATATAAAAGACATTGTTATTGGATATCCGTTAAATATGAATGGTACTTCGGGGCCGAGGACAGAAAGAACGGAGCAGTTTATCGGCAAACTCCTCGAGCTTGGTGACTTCAATATTGTCAAATGGGATGAAAGGCTGACAACTGTGTCGGCTCATAGAGCAATGAATGAATTGGGAGTTAAAGCCTCAAATAAAAAGAATATTGTTGATACCATGTCTGCAGTATTTATCCTGCAGGGGTATCTGGACAGGCAGAGCAGGATGAAAGAAACATAAGGTTTCTTATAAAAACTTATTATTGGAAATCTTGTACAAGTGTGATATTATTAAATCAATAATTTTGATTATTGTAACAAATTATTGATGGTGATAATAGAAATAATAAATAAGATTGGGATATCAGGAGGAAATAGATATGAGCCAGGAAGAAAGAGATGATATAGTAGTATTGGTAGGAGAAGACGGAGAAGAAGTTGAGTTTGAACATATTGATACTATTGAAATGAATGATAACGAATATGTTGTATTGCTCCCGCTGGAAGAACAGGAAAACGAGGAAGTTGACGAGGTAGTAATTCTTAAGGTGGATCACAACGAAGATGGCGAGGATTCCTTCGTAACAGTTGACGATGAAGATGAACTAAATGCGGTTTTTGAAGAATTTAAGACAAGAATGGAAGAAGAATACGACTTCGAGGAATAAGGTCAAGCTATGAAAACCTCCAAATTTGATGCTGGGATTTCTGCATTATTTGGAGGTTTTTTGGTCTCAAGCAGGTAATGCTTATAAATAAATTCATTGTAAATATAATCGTTTCAAAATATATTTCCATACATAATAATAAATACATACACATAAAGCTAAGGTATTTGTCCGTATCTATAATTGACTAAATTTTAACAAGTGCATTGAACAGTTCAATTTTATTTGTTATAATATTAACGAATATTGTTAATATTATAACAAATTTATATGTTGAAAAACATTACACATTTTTAAAGGGGGTTCTGACTAATGAGTGAAACTACGTGCTGCTGCGGGTGCGCAGATCAAAACAGATTAAAACTCACCGAAATAATTGCAAAATATAAGGATACCAGAGGTGCTCTTATTCCTGTTTTGCACGAAACTCAAGAAGTTTACGGTTATCTGCCCGAGGATGTTCTCAAAAAAATTTCAGACGGATTAAATGTGTCTCTGGCTGAAATCTATGGAGTTGTAACTTTCTATACTCAATTCTCACTTAATCCAAAAGGCCGTTTTAAAATTAATGTCTGTATGGGTACTGCCTGCTATGTTAAAGGCTCCGGGGACATACTTGACAAATTCAAGGAAAAGCTCGGAATAGATGTTGGGCAGTGTACCGAGGATGGGAAATTCTCTCTGGATGCATGCAGATGCATCGGAGCATGTGGACTTGCACCTGTAATCATGATAAACGATGATGTGCACGGAAGATTGGTTGCTGATGATGTGGATGGTATTTTGGAGCAGTATAAGGACTTGTAGGTAAGAGGTTACATATGAGAGATTTATCACTTCACATACTTGATATAGTTCAAAATTCCATAAGCGCAGGAGCATCCATAATTAAAATACAAATCAAACAGAATTATAATAACGCTCTTCATAAAAACAATCTCGAACTGACAATAATCGATAACGGAAAAGGCATGGATTTTGAATTAATCAGAAAAGCTGTTGATCCTTTTGTTACAACCAGGACTTCCCGCAAAGTGGGATTGGGAATTCCACTCATAAAGGAATCGGCAGAGAAGTGTGGCGGTGAATTTAAATTAAACTCACAAATAAACCATGGAACTGAGGTTTTTGCTGCTTTTTCAATCCATCATATTGACAGGCTGCCTTTAGGCGATATTGGAGAAACCATGTTTGCCCTGATTTCTTCAAATCCCGAAATTCAATTCACGTTATTACTGAACAGTGAAAAAGGCGATTTCATGCTTGATACAGCAGATATAGCCAAATCCCTGGAAGGTGTAAAAATAACTGAATATGCAGTATTAAACTGGTTAAAAGAGTATGTTGATGACGGCATAAAAAATATTTTCGGAGGTGTACTTAATGAAGTCGATAGCCGAATTGGATGAGATCAGAAGGAAAACTCTTGAAGAGATTTCTCTCAGATCGAATGAAAGTGGAATCAGAGTTGTTGTAGGAATGGCTACCTGTGGGATTGCAGCAGGTGCTAGACCGGTAATGAAAACGCTTATGGAGGAAATAAGCAAAAGGAATCTGCAAAATATTACCGTATCTATGACTGGGTGTATTGGGGCATGCAGACTCGAACCCATAGTTGATATTATTGACAGGGACGGAAATAAGGTAACCTATGTAAAAATGACTCCCGATAAGGCTGAAAGAGTTGTTCTTGAGCATATTGTGAACGGAAGAATATGTTCTGATCTGACTATTGGGGCAGAAGGGTCCAAGGAATTAAATAATTCTTCGAAATAATAATTCTTTTTTTACTTTATTTAAAGGGAGGGTTTGTAATGCATTTATATAGAGCACATGTGCTGGTTTGTGCCGGTACCGGCTGTACCTCCTCCAATTCTTTGAAAATAATGGAGGAGATGGAGGCCTTACTTACAGGCAACAGCCTGGAAAAGGAAGTTAAAATAGTTAAAACCGGTTGTTTCGGACTTTGTGCCGAGGGACCCATAGTGGTAGTTTACCCTGAGGGTGCGATGTACATAAGGGTTGGAGTTGAAGATGTAAAAGATATTGTAGAGGAACACCTGCTGAAAGGTAGAATTGTCAAGAGATTGCTTGCAGGTGAAAAGGAAGCGGAGGATATCTCGAAGGCCCTTGAAAGTGTTGACTTTTTTAAAAGACAGGAACGTATTGCCTTAAGAAACTGCGGTCGTATAAATCCTGAAAATATCGATGAATATATAGCATTTGACGGATATAAGGCACTTGAAAAAGTGTTGACCGAAATGTCTCCTGAAGTTGTAATTGATACTATAAAAAAATCCGGTCTTAGAGGAAGAGGGGGCGGAGGCTTTCCTACTGGAATGAAGTGGGAATTTGCCGCCAAGCAGGTGGCTGATCAGAAATATGTCTGTTGTAATGCCGATGAGGGCGATCCGGGAGCCTTCATGGACAGAAGCGTTCTGGAAGGTGACCCTCATTCTCTTATTGAAGCCATGTCAATAGCCGGTTATGCAATCGGAGCAACTGAAGGCTTCATATATGTAAGAGCAGAATATCCGATTGCCGTAAAAAGATTGCAGATAGCAATAGATCAGGCGAAGGATTATGGTATTCTGGGTGATAATGTTCTGGGTACAGGACACAAATTTGATCTGGAAATAAGACTGGGCGCAGGAGCTTTTGTTTGCGGTGAGGAAACAGCGCTTATGACTTCTATTGAAGGACACAGAGGTGAACCGAGACCACGTCCTCCTTTCCCGGCAGTAAAAGGTTTATGGCAAAAGCCAACCATACTGAATAATGTTGAAACCTACGCAAATATTCCGGTAATCATCCTTAAGGGAGCAGAATGGTTCTCAAGCATTGGAACTGAAAAAAGCAAGGGAACCAAGGTTTTCGCTCTTGGTGGAAAGATAATAAACACAGGTCTTGTAGAGGTTCCAATGGGTACTACTCTGAGAGAAGTTGTTTATGACATCGGAGGCGGAATTCCAAAGGGTAAGAAGTTCAAGGCTGCCCAGACCGGAGGACCCTCAGGCGGATGTATTCCTGCCAGCCACCTGGATACTCCTATTGATTACGATTCACTTATTGCACTGGGTTCAATGATGGGTTCAGGCGGACTTATAGTAATGGATGAAGACAACTGTATGGTTGATATAGCTAAGTTCTTCCTGGAGTTCACTGTTGATGAATCCTGCGGAAAATGCCCACCCTGTCGTATCGGAACGAAACGTATGCACGAAATTCTTGAAAGAATTACAGAGGGAAAAGGCGAGCCGGGAGATATTGAAAAGCTTGAAGTTTTAGCTAAAAATATAAAGGCCTCTGCTTTATGCGGGCTCGGTCAGACTGCTCCAAATCCAATACTCAGTACCTTGAAGTATTTCAGAGATGAATACGAGGCACATGTATTTGAAAAGAGATGTCCTTCGGGGGTCTGTAAGTCCATGTTGAAATATACCATAGATGCATCAAAATGTAAGAGCTGCGGTCTCTGTACCAAGGTTTGTCCTATGAATTGCATAAGTGGAGAAAAGAAAGTTCCATATGTTATAGATCAGGACAAATGTGCTAAATGCGGGGCTTGTATGGAAAAATGCCCCTTCAAGGCCATTGCCAAAATATAACGAGGTAATAAAATTTTTCTACAGCCGAAAAATTTTACCTGGACCTATGCGTTATAAGCGATACTTTGAAAACGCGCATGGCCAATTAACCTCCTTTATTCGCCTTATTGCGGATATTGGAGTGAATAAATTTCATAACTATTTTGTGGCCGCTATGCGGCTCATGGAGGTTAATATGTCAACAGTTAATATAACAATAGATGGCAAGAAACTTCAGGTTGAAAAGGACATAACTATTTTAGAGGCAGCAAGACAGGCCAATATTAAAATACCAACACTTTGCTTCCTTAAAGATATTAACGAGATCGGCGCATGCAGAATGTGTGTTGTAGAAATAAAAGGAGCTAGAGCACTTCAGGCAGCCTGCGTATATCCTGTTTCGGAAGGTCTTGAAATATTTACCCAGAGTCCGGGTGTTAGAGAAGCAAGAAAAGTAACACTGGAATTAATCTTATCAAATCATGACAAGAAATGCCTTACATGTATAAGAAACAGAAACTGTGAGCTTCAGACCTTATCAGAGGAATTAAACATCAACCAGCTGAGGTTTGAGGGACAGAGTTCGGAGCTTCCTATAGACAGCTTTTCACCCTCTATTGTAAGAGATCCCAATAAATGCGTACTTTGCAGACGCTGCGTCAGTGTCTGTAAAAACGTTCAGACAGTTTCAGTTATCAGCGCAGCGGAAAGAGGCTTTAAGTCCACTATTTCCTGTGCATTTGACAGATCACTGGCTGATGTTCCCTGCACCATGTGCGGACAGTGTATAAGTGTCTGTCCCGTGGGTGCCTTAAGAGAAAAAGACGACACAGACAAGGTTTGGGAGGCTCTTGCAAATCCTGAACTCCACGTTGTAGTTCAAACTGCGCCTGCTGTAAGAGTTGCAATTGGTGAGGAATTTGGTCTGCCAATAGGATCAAGAGTTACCGGAAAAATGGTTTCAGCATTAAGTAAACTGGGCTTTGCCAAGGTATTTGACACGGATACTGCTGCTGATCTGACAATAATGGAGGAAGGAACAGAGCTCCTCAATAGGATCAAAAACGGAGGAAAACTGCCTGTTATAACCTCCTGCAGTCCTGGATGGATTAAATTCTGTGAGCACAATTATCCCGAGTTTTTAGAGAATCTGTCCTCCTGCAAATCCCCTCATGAAATGTTTGGAGCAGTACTGAAAACCTATTATGCGGAAAAGATGGGTATAGATCCTGAAAAAATATTTGTAGTGTCAATAATGCCTTGTACGGCCAAGAAGTTTGAGGCTCAGAGACCCGAATTATCAGCTTCTGGCTTTGCAGATGTTGATGTTGTTCTGACAACAAGAGAACTGGCAAAGATGATCAAGGAAGCCGGCATTGACTTTACGAGTCTGGAGGATGGTCAGTTTGACGATCCGATGGGAGAAGCAACAGGTGCAGGGGTTATCTTCGGTGCTACAGGAGGTGTAATGGAGGCAGCCCTTCGTACTGTAGCTGAGATTGTTTCAGGGAGATCCTTTGAGAGCGTTGAGTACTCCGCTGTCAGAGGGATAGAAGGTATTAAGGAAGCCACTGTTGAAATAGGGGATTTGAAGGTGAGAGCCGCCGTTGCAAGTGGACTGGGCAACGCAAGAAAGCTGCTGGACAGCATCAAAGCCGGAGAAGCACAGTATGATTTCGTTGAGATCATGGCATGCCCGGGAGGGTGCGTAAATGGCGGCGGACAGCCTATCCAACCATCCTCGGTAAGGAGCTGGACAGACCTTAGAAGTGAAAGAGCAAAAGCTATATATGAAGAGGACCAGAGCCTGAAAATCAGGAAATCACATGAAAATCCGATTGTTCAGGAAATGTATGCCAAATACTTTGGGGAACCCGGAAGCCATAAAGCTCATCATGTATTGCACACTCACTATGTTGCCAGAGAAAACTATCCTGCAAAGGTATAGCAGGAATTAATGGTTGGCAAGAATACCTGATGTATTTATGATGAGACACCGTATCAAAAAAGAGTTTATAAGCACCGTGCTTATAAACTCTTTTTTGTTGATACCGGAGGTGTTTATCCAGCACGTGTATGAATTTTCCAGCCTATAAAAAACCTCCCACAGGTAATGTGAGAGGCTGCATAATGTAGAGTCTTGGCAATATATGTATATTTTAATTTATATTACTATTATATTTATTTATATTTATATGGTTTTTTATTTTTCAATTTTCAGACCATGTTTATTTGCAAGTTCCTCATATTTGGTTGAGAAATCATTAAATAGTTCGATACCTTTTGTAAGCTTGCCTTGAGCATCTTCTACTGCTTTTTGATCAGCCTGTTCAGGATTTTGTGCTGCTTCACCTATTGCTTTGCAGCCTTCAGCCGTTAATCCCAGTGCTTCAACCAAAATACTTTTTACATCTTTTACTTCTTGAGTTTCTACTTCAATAGCCTCAATAGTTTTTTTAGTAGAGTCCAACTTCTCAGCGTTTTCTATTAACAGCTTACCTGCATTGTCACCATTAGCTGCTGTTAAGGATTTCTCAACAGAAGTCATTGTTTCTGTAACACTTGCGCAGGATTCATCAAAATTTTGCAAATCGGTCTTTACAGGATCACCACAACCCGAAAGCATCAGTGAAAAAATAATTACTAAAACAGCTACGATACTTGCATTTCTAAACTTCACAATTAATTCCCCCATAAGTAATTAGTATGGAACATTAGGCAGATACATCAGTTTTTGACAAGACAATAAACATTACAAGCATGTATATCGGCAAATATAAGCTTATATTTAACATATATTTGAAAAAAAGTAATGTAAATCTTTATAGTTGCTTGTCATAAAAATCAACCTGATTGGGATAAAAGATTGATTTGTAACTTATCACAATGACATTGCAACAGTTTTGAGTCCTGTATGTCTGTTATTACCTAAGTCTAAATGATATTTATTCCATTACTTTCACCAATAGATCTGAGATGTTTAACTGCAGCTTTATACTGTTGAAAATCTCCAAGGTGTTCTACAAAAACAGGCATATCTGCCCCTAGCTTCTCTGAAAGCCTCAGGACCTGGGAATAATCAATACTGCCTGCACCGGGAACAACCTCCTTCAAGCAGCATGGAGCTTCACTTCCCAACAATAAATCTTTAGCATGAATACTCTTAACATGTGGTCCGAGCTTTCGGAAGCACTCATTAATAAATTCCCTGCGGTTGTGGAAACGTTCAATGCCGTTTATCATATTTGCATAGTCAAGGTGTACAGCAACTTCCTTTCTGTCTACATCCTGTAAAAGCTTGAGATAGTCATCCGGTGAATCTGGATGCATCCAATACATGGGTTCTATTGTATAAAAAGTATATTTTGGTTTTACCTCGTCAACGATGCTGCGTATTGTGTCAATTATCAACGCGTAGGTATCCTCTGAGTAATTGCCGGGGTGATAGCCATCCCACCGATCCCCGGTACTGCCAACTATATTGACACAGCAATTGGCCTTTATTTCATCTGCAAGATAAAGCTGTGCCCCGGGAATACTCCAAAGCTGCCTTTCTTTCATTTGCATCAACTGCAATTGGATTTTTCCATATCCCGACCTCACCGATAACCAGGTGGTATTTTTCAATATAATCCATATATGACTTTTTTACTTCCTTTGAATCCGAGTACTTCATTGGAGCTATAACAGCACTCACATTAAGCTCTCTGATCAGTTGAAACCATTCATCTGCATTGTTGTACTGAAGACCATCGTTAACACCTATTCTCATTTTAGACTCCTTCATTTTTAGTTATTTGACTATACTTCACTCTTCACTAATCAATTTCTGAGGTAACCATTAATCATTAAGCTGGTTTAATGTACGAACACAAATTGTAACTATTTTTATTGTAACTCCTGTTTTCATGCCTAACAATAAGCTTGTTAAAGATAGAAAACTTTTTGAAGAAATTTTTTAAGATATTAAAATCTTGAAAAGTACTTTTACTGGATTTTTTAGTTTTTCATTTAACAAATTACCTTTTCATTTTACAGGGATTTTTTACAAAACCTATTGCCTTAAAGTACACTCTAAGGTATACACTGAATATATTATCGTAATTGATTAGGTCAATATATCATATAATCAACATAGTAATTATCTGGGGCTTTAGAATAAATTTCAGGGGCAATTCAGTGTCCCTATGCAGAAAAGGAGAGAAATCATGCAGTACAGGCAATTTGGAAGTTTGGATTTTAAGGTGTCTGCCCTTGGCTTTGGTGCTATGCGTTTACCGACCAGGGTAGAAGAGACAGCTGGTGAAAAGCCAAAGAACGTTATTGATGAAGCCGAAGCAATAAAGATGATTCGATATGCTATCGATCAGGGTGTAAATTACATTGATACAGCTTATGTTTATCATGACGGTTTCAGTGAAATTCTTACTGGTAAAGCCTTAAAGGATGGCTACAGGGAAAAAGTGAAGCTGGCTACCAAATCACCTACCTGGTTAATAAAAAAACCGGAGGATTTTGACAGGATACTGGATGAACAGCTTGAGAAGCTTCAAACGGATAGCATTGACTTTTATTTGTTGCATTCACTATCAAGGGATTCCTGGAAAAATGTAATTCTGAAATTTGACATTATTAAGAGAGCCGAAGCAGCTAAAAAGGCTGGAAAGATCAAACATATAGGTTTTTCCTTCCACGATGAGGCATCAGCTTTTACCGAAATAGTTGATGGCTATGATAAATGGGAATTCTGCCAGATACAGTACAACTATCTCGACATAGAAAATCAGGCGGGGTTGAAGGGTCTAAAATATGCAGCTTCAAAAGGAATAGCTGTCGTAATAATGGAGCCTCTGCTGGGAGGAAAGCTGGCAAATCCTCCAAAGGATATAAAGGCAATTCTTGATGAAAACGGCAAATTTGAATCAGGAGCCGAATGGGCATTACAATGGTTATGGAATCAACCGGAAGTAGGAGTTGTTTTAAGCGGAATGAGCACCATGGAACAGGTGGAAGAAAACCTGAAAACTGCAGATAATTCAGGTATAGGCTCGTTGAGCGGTACTGATAACGATACTATTGAACGAGTAATACAAAAATATGCTCAAAGAGCTGCAATCCCATGTACCGGCTGTGCCTATTGCATGCCATGTCCCAATAACGTAAATATACCAAGAAACTTTGAATTATATAATGAAAGCGTAATTCACGAGGATATCAACGGTGCTAGATATGCTTACAGCAATTTCTTTGATAAGGCAAATCATGCAAGTGAATGTGTAGACTGTAAAGTCTGTGAAGAAAATTGCCCGCAGAAGATTCCTATAAGTGAATGGATGCCTAAAGTTCACTTAACCCTTGGTTAAAAGGATAGTATCCAGAGCCTTATGTCACTGACATAGGGCTTTTCAATTGTTCGCGAATCCTGGTATAATACCAAAAGCCATATTAATATAATATTTACACATAAAATTATCTGATCTATTTTCTATACAATAGTTTTCCTGAGGGCGAAAGGCGTATTATTTAATGCAAAGTTAAATAAAGTCTTTAGTTATAATATGCCACAAGCATTAAATATGCTTTTGGATGAATTTACATATTAATAAAAAATTAATAATTTTCACTTAAAAATACTATATAATATAACGAGGCGAGGATTTTTTCCAACTTCTACATATGGTGGTACCGCTCTGGTTTTCAGTCGGAGAACATATCTCCCGCCTCGTTGAAACGCTATTAAGGTGAGAAAATTTTTCTACAGGAAAAAAATTTTCTCATGAACCTATGCGTTATTAGAAGGATTTTAACCACTTTGGAAAGCTATTCCAATATTTAATATGTGGACATACTCTTGCTAACTGAAAACCATTGGGTTTATAAGAGTATTTTCTTAAATTAATAGGAAAGTAGAGTGTACATATGAATTTCATGAAAAGAATAATCACCCTGGCTTTAACAGGAAGCATGATATTAATGACAGCTTCCTGCACTTCAAAAGACAATCCTGCGGAGAACAGCCAGGCTTCTGAAACAAGTACGGCTGGTGCAAGCCAGTCTTCAGTGACAGCGGAACATACAGCAGTAAGTGAGGTCAGTGAAAATATCCATATTAATCAAATAGGATATAAAAACAATGATAAAAAAATTGCAATTATAAAAGGAAGTTTTAAAGCTTTTGAAGTTGTCGATACAGCAACCGGTAAAGCAGTTCTCACAAAGGATTTAAGCGGCAAGGTAACGGATGAATCAAGTGGTGATACTGTATGCTATGCTGACTTTTCAGAAGTGACGGCCAGTGGAAACTACTATATTTCCGTTACGGATCTGGGAAAATCCTTTAATTTTAAAATAGACGACAATAAATTATTCACCGAAGTTAATGACTCAATGCTTAAGGCATTATACTATCAAAGGTGCGGTATTAAACTGGATGCTAAATTTGCTGGACAATACACCCATAACGCCTGCCATACGGCAAAGGCAAAGCTGTATGAGGATGAAACGGTTGAAATTGATGTCAGCGGAGGCTGGCATGATGCTGGAGATTACGGCAGGTATGTGGTACCGGCGGCTGTTACGGCAGCTGATCTTATGCTGGCTTATGAGTTTTATCCCGAAAGCTTTGTAAACAAATACAATATACCTGAAAGCGCTAACAATATACCGGATATTTTAGATGAAGTAAAATATGGTATAACATGGATGTTAAAAATGCAGGATAAACTGACAGGGGGAGTATATCACAAGGTAACCTCAAGAGCATTTCCCGATTTAACAGCCATGCCTGATATGGATGTGGATGATTTAATAGTAATGCCTGTTTCCACCACTGCTACTGCAGACTTTGCTGCAGTTACGGCTATGGCAGCCAGAATATTCAGGGATTTCGATACGGCTTTTGCGGACAAATGTATGAATGCTTCACTCCAGGCATGGAACTGGCTCGAAACAAATCAGGATTTTGTTGAGTTCAAGAATCCTCAGGACATAGCGTCAGGTGAATATGGTGACAGTTCAGGCAACGACGAAAAGACCTGGGCCGCTGCCGAGTTATTCAGAGTTACAGGCGATAAAAAATACAGTGATTATTTCGTTAAAAATTATCAGTCCAACGGCTTTGGCTTTGGATGGCAGAATGTAAGTGGTTTTGCAGCAATATCATACCTGTTCTCTGATTCAGACAGAATTGATACGGGTAAAGTTGATGAAATAAGGCAAGCATGGCTTCAGAAAGCGGATATGTTTGTTGATACTGCTAAAAAAGACGGTTATCTTTTGGCAATGCATAAAATGGAATATACCTGGGGAAGTAATATGAATGTTGCCAACCATGCAATCCATTTATTGATAGCTGACAAGTTGAGCAATGATGAAAAGTATACTGAGGCGGTGGAAAACTGTGCTCATTATCTTTTGGGAAGGAATACTCTTAACCAGAGCTATATTACCGGCTTTGGCTCAAAAAAGGTAATGCAGCCCCACCATAGACCGTCAGCAGGAGATACTGTAAAGGACCCCGTCCCGGGACTTTTGGTTGGCGGCCCTGATTCAGCGCTGGAGGATGATATTGCACGATCAAAGCTTTCAGGAAAGTCGCCTGCTGAATGCTATATTGACGATGTAACCTCTTATTCTACAAATGAAGTTGCAACCTATTGGAATTCGGCAGCAATAGTTGTATTTTCCTACATGGGAATGAAATAATAAAATAAAAAGGAGGCGGCTGCCCTTGGGAAAACAGGTTTGGAAGCCATCTACAATGTTAAATCCGGTACCTGTGGTTATGGTATCATGTTCAGATAATAATGGAAAGTCAAATATAATAACTCTTGCGTGGGTAGGAACAATTAATTCCGATCCGCCAATGGTATCAATTTCAGTAAGGAAACAAAGGTATTCCTATGAATTGATTAAACAAAAAGGAGAATTTGTTGTAAACCTTCCTTCGAAAAATCTGACCTATGCTGCCGATTTCTGCGGTGTTAAATCGGGGAAGGATATTGATAAATTTGAAGAAATGAAGCTGACACCCGAAAGAGCTTCCAAAATCGATGTTCCATTAATAAAGGAGTGTCCGGTAAATCTGGAATGTGTTGTCAGGCAGGTTATGGAGCTGGGGTCACACGATCTGTTTCTGGCTGAAGTGGTAGCAACCAATGTGGACGAGAAGCTTTTGGATGAGAATGGGAAACTAAATCTCCACAAAGCGGAGCTCATATGCTATTCCCATGGAGAGTACTATCCTCTGGGTGATTCTTTGGGCTATTTTGGATATTCGGTAACCAGGCGGAAGAGCTTGAAAAGGAACCAAACTTCTGCAGCTGGCAAAAAGCCCGCAGAAAAGCTTAAGACAACAAACCGAAAGCGTAAGCCTTTATCAGGAAAACATAAAAAAGCAGAAAAAATAAAATAATCTTTTAATATAGTTAGGTGGGGGAGTATGAACAGTGCTGAGGACAGAGCAAAACTATACCGTTTGTTGGGGGATTTGCCTGACAGGCTGGCTCCAGTAAATTCAAGACTGATTTCCAAAGATGAAGGAGAGAAATTCTTTATAGAAAATCTCATATTGGATCTAAACGGTATTGAACCGGTGCCTGCGTACTTCATAACACCTAAAAAAGCAGAAGGAAAAACGCCTGTAGTAATATTCAATCATTCCCATGGCGGACATTATGATGTGGGCAGGCAGGAATTGATAAACGGTGCCCCCTATCTGAACAGGTCTTCATATGCGAATGATCTGGCCGAATGTGGTTTTTCGGTACTTTGCATAGATGAATGGGGTTTCGGAGAAAGAAGGGGAAGAACTGAAACCGAGATATTCAAGGAAATGCTCTGGAAAGGGCAGGTAATGTGGGGAATGATGGTTTATGACAGCATAAGAGCCATTGACTATCTCTCTACAAGACAGGATGTGGATGTAGGGCGTATTGCTACACTGGGTATGTCCATGGGCGGAAACAAGGCATGGTGGCTTTCGGCTTTGGATGAACGGATCAAGGTATGCGTTGATATTTGCAGTATGACGGAGTATAATGCATTGATCGAAGCACAGGGCTTGGATAAACATGGTGTTTATTATTATGTGCCAGGCTTGTTAAAATATTTTTCAACTGCACGGATAAATGCTCTGATCTGCCCCAGACCTCACTTGAGTATGAATGGAGTCTTTGACAGGATTACACCACACAAAGGCCTGGATTTAATCAATGAGGAATTGGGAAAAATATACCTAAATGACAACAGCAGTGAGTGTTTTCAGTTAATAAAGTACCCGGTGGGACACTACGAAACACAGGAAATGAGGACTTACGCCCTGGATTTCTTGAAGAGGTGGCTTTAAAGCCATAAATACGCAATTAAATTAATTATGCTTTTTTATATTAGTGGCTGAATTAATATTTTCTCTGAAAAAAAATCACCCGTGTTGGTATCACAGGTGATTTTTTAGATATATTTTTATTTTTAGGAGAATTTTTGAAAGATTTAAGGTTAAAAGTACTAACATGCACCAATGTTGATACCATCTATTCAGCTACTGGTATTGACTGCCGCCATGGAGATGTTTCCGTGCCGAAATCAGCCTTGTTTCATCCAAGTGGATTTTTACAGAACCGTAAAGACGGCTTACCACAGCAGTATACAAAATATCAATAATTGTAAGCTGTCCTATTCTCTGACCCATAACACCGCTGCGGATCAATGTTTCGGAAGACGAGGAGTACAGGCTGATGTTGGCTTTCTGGCTGAGAGGATTCTTACTGTAACAGGTAATGCTGATAATTGTCGCATCTGTCTTTCGGATTACCTCAGCTGTCTCCAGGATATCCTTTGTGTCACCGCTATAAGAGATAAGCACTGCCACGTCGCCTTTTTGAAGGCTGGTAGCGCATAAAAGCTGATCGTGGGGGTCGGAACTGGACATGGAGAGTTTATGAATACGTACAAATTTATTATGAGCATCCATTGCAATAATTCCGGATGTGCCGACACCGTAAAAATCCACACGTTTTGCAGCACTTAGTGCATCTATGGCTTGGTCAAGGCTTTCGGTATCCAGAAATGCTCTGGTATTTTCAATTGATTTGATATTACTGCTGCAAACGCTTTGTACGATTGACTCTGTAGAATCGCCGGGTCTTACGTCATTGTAAGGTGTGACTTCCTGCTGCTCCAAGGCCAGGTCTGTGAACAGCATACGGCAGAGCTCCTTATACCCTGAATAATTGGCAGACTTGCAGAGCCTGACAACTGAGGACATACT
Source organism: Bacillota bacterium (assembly GCA_023409265.1). Lineage (GTDB taxonomy): Bacteria > Bacillota > Clostridia > Acetivibrionales > DSM-1351 > Ruminiclostridium. Next base: position 157,315 of record JAEYHZ010000037.1, read on the forward strand.
GGTGCCGCATGCATCGGCTAATTCCTCTATGGACATATTTACAACTTCGCCGGGAAAATCAAGTATAAACTTTGCGATTTTCTGCTCCTTGGGAGCAAAGGAATTCATCAGCTCCTTAAGACGCAGGCAACAGCTGGACATAAGTCTTCCTCCTTAAAACTAAAATACTGTTATTAATACTATTTTATTTATGTCAATTCATACTGGTAATGGAGTGGAAAAAGGGCCGCACGGGCTGCTCCAAATACCGGTGCCATATCAATATCATCTGCAGCTGCAATGTAGCGCAGCCGGGGAAGATCGGACAGGCCGTTTTTTAGCTCGGGAAGAAACAAAGCGGCAGATTTGGAAATAGCTCCTCCCAGAAGCAGGCCTTCAAATTGGTTATCCCGTAGAATATCATGTATTATTACCGAAAGATGTTGTCCCAGCTCTTTAAAAACCAGTTGAGCTTCAGCCTGCCCCTGACATGCCAACCCTGCAATATCAACCACATCAAGGGTATCCGGAGTGCAGCCTGTCAGCTCACCATAGCGGGACAGGATGGCACGGCGTGAAACATAGTCTTCACTGGTCCGACCCTTGTAAGGCCTTGAGAATATACTGATACCAGGCCCGTTCTGCAGGTTTGCATATACTTTGCCGTTCAGCATGGAAGCAAACCCTAAACCGGTGCCTATTATTACGCCTGCGGTTCTCTCTGATCCATAGACCGTGCTGTTCCACAGTGCTCCAAGTAAAAAGGCATGTGAATCGTGAAGAAAGCAGACCGGAATTTCACCAAGGCTTTCCTGCAGCCACGGACGCATAGGCAACCCTTTTATGGCAGCATACTTATGCGTCATTAGACTCATTCCTTCAATATAGTCAAAGGGACCGGGAATACATACGCCTACTGCTGATAAATTCAGATTATTTTCCCGGGCTTTTGCCAGAGCAAGAACTGCCAGCTGCCTGTAAGATGTGCTGATAGCACCGGCACTTCCGGCGGAATTGACAGGCACCCGAAGGAAGCTGTTTTTTACAACAGTTCCGTCGCCTTTAACAAGCGCGGCTTTTAAAAAGGTTCCTCCTGCGTCTATGGAAAGAACACATACATTGGATTTACTCATTTTCAAAGCCATCCTTCAGCAGGGTTTTGTGCATTGTAACCTTACCGACACCTTTATTTATAACCTCATAAGGTCCAAAGCCGGCAGGAACGATAATCATATCCAGATAATTCTGTTCAAAATAGCGGTCAGGATTGGACAGTGACCGGATCAGGCATTTTTCACCCTCTACAAGCACCAGGACATGGAACCTGTCGGTTGTTGCATCTTCATATTTCTCAAAAAACCTTACATTTCTCAAACTGAAATACAGAAGTTCATGTTCTCCGACAACCGTTTCCTCATAACCCTTATCTTGACGGATAACACGGGGCTTCTGGATAAGGTTTTCCTTGACCCAGCTTTCCTTGAAATCTCTGCGCAATACCTTGTCGCCGTGGTATGTATGAATTGGACGAAGATTACCGTCCAGATCTTTTCTCATATAATCATACATTTTATAAGTATAGGAACCAATTGTCAAGCTGCCGATCTCAAGAATGACCTGGTTACGTCCCGAAGCATGTATGGTGCCCGCAGGAATCAGGAACTGCTGCCCTGCCACCGATGGTTCGGAGTATACATATTCATCATGATCAAAGCCTTCTCCGTATTTTTCAGCACGTCTGGCTTTTTCAATAAATTCCTCCACATCTGCCTTTTCACGGAAACCACAGTAGGTTTTTGCCTCCTGGCCTGTAACGACCATGTAATAGCTTTCATCCTGACGCCCCAGTTCGTTATTTCCTTTTATGTAATCGCCATTGGGGTGAACCTGAATTGACATGTTTCCGCTGGAATGATAGGTATCGTCATAGTTGAAGCGGACAGGGAAATAGCCGTTGAATTTTTTTGCGGATTTTTCACCCATAAGCTTTGGTCCGACTATCTGTACAAAACAGTAGAACGGGAATTCCAGCTCCATTGTTTCGATATCGGCTGCAATGGATACTTCCATAGGAATTAAATCAAAAACCCATGCACAGTTTTTCATATCCTCAGGAAGATTGCGCAGGCGTTTTATATAGAAGCCTCCCCAAACACCTTCGAGATAAACAGGACGGCAGCGAAGAGGGTAGCTGACCATGGTATCGAAAAGTGCTTTTAAAGTGTTGACAGGAAGCATTTTTATTTTATCGGGATTGTCACCGGTCAAATAGTAGTCGATTTCATTATTGCGAATCAATTGTCCGCGCAGTTCAGCCGCTACTTCAAAATCTATGTAATAGCTGCGGCGGAGAATATGATTTATTGTCATCTGCCTGGTTGAGCCAAGATTAGAGAAGGCTCCGGCACGGATATTCAAAATTGTCCGCTTTTGAGTCATATCGATGTAAAGTTTGAGATTACAAAGGGGGCGGAGAGCATCTATAAGTGCTCCGTATCCGTATAGAACAAGTACACCTTTTCCCTTTTCAGAAAACTCCTTTAACCGGGCAGACAGCTTTTCAATTTCTTTCTGCTGCATCAGACTTTCATAACCATCCTCATAACGGGAACCGTAAAGCAGCACTGGGTCGGTCTCCCTGTCCTCGGGAAGATATGGAAGAAATTTTTCGTAAAGCGTATCGCTGTCCAGAAAGAGCGTTTCAGTGGATATTGTATCAACCTGGATACCATTAAGAGCCAGCTGAAGTGAAAGAAGTCCCTTAAAACTGTCTATAGGTGCACTCATATAACCATCAAGGCCTATAATGCAGCGGGGGGACCTTGAAAGCATATCCTTGATCTGTGCGGCCAGCTTTTTGGCTGATGCAAGTGAATCAGGAGTGATGCTGTTTTTCAATTCAGAATTAAAGGCAATATGATTGACGGCATTTGGATCATCATATGGGTAGGGATTAAACATAAAACTCATTATCGGGCACCTCACTATTTTTTTTATTTTAATTATTATTCTTAATTAAACTTCATACATTTATCGGATGACACCAGAACTATAGAACTTCGAAATCAAAATCCAGCAACTGTGCCAAATAAGACAATTCACGGGTGTAGTCACCGGAGACTATACCGTAGTGTTGAGTAACTCCAATGCTTATAAGCTTTTGAAACAGTTCCTGTACCGTACCGGCAGCAGGACGGAAGAGGCCATGGGAATATGATGTGATAAAATGCTCACAGGGCAAAGCTTCAACCAGTGTACATACCATTTTAAAACGGCCGTTGCACTCCGAAACATGAAGCATTGTTTTAAGTCCTGGAGGAATCACATACCAGGCAAAAGGAGCCCCGGCATATTTGTAATTTGTTTTTGCAAACCTGACATCTCTGGCAATCCTGACACTACCGGCGGGATCGGTATAATCGTTTGGTCCTGCGTGGCCTCCTGCAAAGCAGTCCTGTTTCATATCAATATGAAAAGGTTCAATAAAGCTGACCGGTTTTCCTGATAGCTTTTTTAGAATATAAACTGCCAAGCCTCCTCCAATATCTCCCTCCGGTACGACTGCAACGTCGTCAGTGCCTGGACAGGGCAGAAAACCGGGACGGAGTCCTACCTCGGTTAATAGAACGGGATCTACGTCGTTGAGCACCACCATGCTTACTCCTGCCTTGCGAGCCATGCTCTCAAGAGCCAGGGAGGCGCGAATGGAGGCATTAAACTTTTCCAAGTCAACGTCAGGCAAAACCTGATATTGTTTCTCTATAAGGTTACGAGTATTATGTACAAGTGTACCGTCTATTGCGCTGATTTCTTTGGTCAGACTGGCAACAGAAAGAAAACGGAGCTCCGGACCGGCTTTCATGAAAAAATTATATGGATCTACATAGGTTGACCACATGACTTCATTATACGAGGCCAGTAAACCAAAGCTTATACTTCGAAGAGCGGTGCGGACGGCAGCAGCCTGTGAGAAATGTCTTGCGGCAAGCATCAGTTCATTGGTTTTTCCGATGGATGTAACAAGCATGGGCCGGCCGAAACGTTTTATTGAACCGGATGCTTCCAGAGTACCTACAAGCCCTCCGGCCGAAAGGAATTCTACAAAGTCAGATTCCTCTGTGGTATCGGTGAATGAAATGCTGTCTCTGGTTTTACAGCCAAAGAAGATAGGAACAGGGACCATGTCCCGTAAAAACCGTACCCAGGTAAAATCCTCGGACCAGGAAAGAAACAGTGCAAAAACCCAATCAACTTTTTCTGTCTGAAAAAATTGTATGGCAGTCTCGATATCCTCACGGGTATACACTATACCAGGGAAAGATACCTTACTGAATTTTTCAAGCTCCTTTACATATTGATCTGCTTCTGCTTTCTTTCGTAAACCATAATCACCCTGCGCAAGGCCTTTACCAAGTTCACGGAAGCGGGATGTAGCAATCAGCAATAGTCCTGTTTTTGGAATTAGTTGCATATTGACCTCCAATATGTCCCCAAATGTGCGGTGACACCAGGTAATGGAATTGGCCCTGATGAATTGACACGGAGCGCCTGATAAACGCTTTCGGCACAACAAAAAGTACATTCTGCACTTTCTTATGGGGTTAAATTTATTTAATTGCACCAGCCGTTTGTTTGCCCGGCAAACGGGCAGATAATATCAGCTCTCCGGACTGAAGACTTTCAAGCTGTTACTCCTAATTAGTAGTAAGAATGACCTTAAGATAACATGTTCAGGTTTGCTGCCTACTTAAGGCTAATATTCCCGTTATCACAATTATATATTTAACACCAAAAAGCGTCAATAGTATTTTCGAAAAAAAATAATAATGATGAAAATAATTTCAGAAATTATAAATTATATAGTTAGAGCATATGGGTCAAAAGCCTATATATTAATGGTTTCCTAAAATTTTACATCAGCATTTTGTAGTAAACATAAATAAAAATATAAAACAAAATATCAGAAAATATTTTTAAATGCGAAACAAATTATCTTGAATTTTAATTTAAAATGCGATATATTTCGTAATAAAAGAACCAGTTACAAATTAAAAAGCATTAATACTGTTACAAAAGTCAATTACTAAGTTAGGAGGCTTGAAATGAATAAACAGAATATTGATTTAAAAAAATTCCGTTTACAGCAGGGAACAGAACTTAATAGTGAGGATTTGCTGGTTATTAAGCCGGATGATGACGGTTTTATCAGGCTGAGGCTTGAAGGGGATACTGCTGAAATGGGGGATGTCAGCTGGGGAAATTATCGGTATTTTATTGTTGACATGCTTGCAGATATGGATTCGCAGATGCTTCTGGATTTTCGTTTTGAAAAGGCTAAACCTGCTGAAGGAGAGGAAACAGGGTATATCAATTATGAAATGCTTCCTACAAGAAGGGTGAAGCTGGTTGTGGATCTTGAAGCACTTCAGTCAAAACGTTTTTTCCTGCTGACATTGCCGGGGATGCTAAAGGCAAGGGTTAACTGCAAGCCATGTACCATTAAGGAAATGAATGCTGTGGAATTGTATTTCCATCCGGGCTACAGCCGTATTTTCAACAGCATAACTATATTTGAGGCCTGTCTTTCGGATACTTTACCTGATATGAAGGTTATAGGTGAACCGATGGTGGATGAAATGGGGCAGTGGACTCAAAAAAGCTGGAGTTCTAAAACCGGCAGTGTGGAAGATATGGTGGAATATCTCCAGCAGGAATATAAACGCTCCGAGACGGACAACAGCTATCCTGCCGGCTGGAGCAGATATGGCGGTTGGACGGCACTCAGATTTGATGCTACAGGTTTTTTTCATACATATTATGAAGGTAAACGCTGGTGGCTTGTGGATCCTGACGGTTACGCATTTTTCAGCAACGGAATGTGCTATGGCAGCAGGATGGGCGTACATGGTTTTGTGGATAAAATGGAAAACTTGTTTTCCTGGCTTCCTGATCCCGGGGACGAGACTTACATGGCTGCCTGGACAACAGCCGACAGGATCCCGGAATTTGCCAAGAGGAACGGTCCTGAGGCAGGTAAAAACAGAAAAATGTTCAATTTTGCACGTGCAAACATGATCAGAGCTTTCGGCCCCGATAAATGGTGGGATGCATGGCAGAAAATAAACAGTGCACGGCTGAGGCGGTGGGGTTTCAATACCATTGGAGTTGGTGTTGATAACTATGGTGATGAAAGAGTTATGGACTTTCTGGCTAAAGCGGGAATTCCCTTTGTATGGACCCTTAAGGATTTTCCTCTCACAGATGAGCTTGTATTCCGTGACTTTCCGGATGTATACTCCGAACAGTATGAAGAGCGTTCAAGGTTATTTGCCGAAAAACAGCTGTCACCTTTTGCCGGCAATCCATATATGATTGGATATTTTATTACAAATGAACCGGAATGGAAGTTCCAGACCTCGGTCAACATTGCCGAGAGGGTATTTGCACACCCTCAGAGGCTGGCATCTAAAACAGCACTTATAAGTATTCTCCGCAATAAATATGGTACCATAGATGCTTTGAATGCGGCCTGGAACCAGAGCTTCGGAACATTTGAGGATTTGTATGAACCCTTTTCCCATGCCGATGGCTTCAGTAGCGAAGCCGAGGAGGATATGAAATTTTTAAGAGCAAGGCTTCTTGAAAAGTATTCACAGGTCCCGGGTGATGCTCTGCGAAGAGTAGATTCCGATCATATGAATCTGGGAATGCGGTACAGTGAAATCAGCAGGAATGAAATAGCTGGCAGTGAATACTTTGAGGTTATTTCATTCAACTGCTATTTTGATTCGGCAGTGCCCAGCCTGAAAATAGCAGCGGATTCTGCTGACATGCCCTGCATTATTGGAGAATGGCACATCGGAGGAGCTGACAAGGGACTCCTTTCATGTGGTTTACTGGCTGCCGAAACTCAGGAGGAGCGTGGCAGGGCATGTGAATACTATATGCAGGGAGCTATGAATCATAAAAACTGTATTGGTATTCATTATTTTGAAATGAATGATCAGCCGCTGCTTGGCCGCTTTGACGGCGAATGCATGCAGCATGGCGTCATAGACATATGCAACCGGCCTTATGATGAACTGATAAGACACTTTATTTCAACAAATCATAAGCTTTATGACTATGTATCGGGCAGTATGCGGCCTGAGGCAAAGCCGGCGAAGGTTTTCCGGTCAAGATAATAAATATTATTTCTAAAAAAACGGAACGGATGGAGAATAGCAATCTCAATCCGTTCCGTTTTTTTCTCCGGGGTTACCTGGCCGGTAAAAAAGTTTCAAAGTAATAATGTTCAACGTAAACGTCCGGCGGCAAACAATGATTTGTCCAGATGAGGCTTCACCTTTGAATAATTATTGCTGGCTACCGCTGTGTATAAAATATCGATGATTGTAAACTGACTTATACGTGAACTCATGGCACCGCTGCGGATAAGATTTTCGGTACTGTAGGTGCACAAATTTATATCTGCCATTGTACTCAATGAATTTTTTCCGTATTTTGTTACAGCAATTATGGTTGCAGAAGTTTTTTTGATAATATCGGCAATAATGAGTATATCCCGGGTTTCGCCGCTGTAGGAAATGATGACGGCAACATCGCCCTTCTTCAGAGTGGCTGCGCTGAGAACCTGAACATGGGGGTCCTCGTTTGCATTACTGTTCTTGCTTATGCGCAGAAACTTGTTATGAGCATCCATGGCCACAAGACAGGAGGTGCCGACACCGTAAAAATCCACCCTGTCTGCCTGGGAAATTGCATCTACCGCCTGCTCCAGCTGGGCTTCGTCCAAAATCTGAAGAGAACTTTCAATTGCTCTTATATTACTCATGGCAACACTTTTGGCAATGGAGGAAAGACTATCTCCGGGACGTACATCTTCATAGACAATGTCTTCTTTTCTGTTGGCACTGACATCTGCGGTAAGCAACCTGCAAAACTCCTTGTAACCGTCGTAGCCAAGACTTTTACATAGCCTGACTACTGCAGAGGGACTTGTTCCGCTGGCCATTGCAAGCTCATAAATAGACATTTTGGGAACATCCTGTGGAAATTGAAGTATATAATTTGCCACCAGTTTTTCTTTTTTCGTAAGTCCACTTAATGACTCTTTTATCTTCAAACAGCATCCGGTCAATTTACTTGTTCCTTTCTTTAACTTACTTGTATTTATTTAAAATCATTGTATTTATATTATCAATAATTCGGGCAAAGAACAAGTTCTAAAAATATATTTAAAAATTTGTTTTAAAATAAGTAAAAAATATTGACATAATCATTTCAAATGATTATACTATGAAATATCAACAATTTACATCTCAAAAATTCAATATCATTTATGCAATTTTTAGTTCCAGAGAGGAGAAACAAAAATGTCAAGTCAGACCAGACCACTCGCTGTTCCTAAAAAACGGGGATTCTTTTCCTATATGAGAAGTGAATATATGCTTTATCTTCTTATGGTTCCCGGGCTTCTTTATTTTCTTATTTTTAAGTACATACCAATGTATGGTGTAACAATAGCCTTTCAAAACTATAACATTTTTAATCCCGACAATTCTACCTGGGTGGGATTTGACAACTTCAGCAAACTTATTTCCCAGGTCGGATTTCAAAGAGCACTATATAACAACATTATAATCAGTCTGCAGAAGCTGGTTATCGGTTTTCCAATACCGATTATCCTGTCTTTGATGATAAATGAGGTGAACAGCCGTAATTGCAAAAAATTTATCCAGACTTCGGTTATCCTGCCGAACTTTGTTTCATGGGTGGTAATAAATGGTCTTATGTATGCACTGTTTTCTCCAAGTATGGGCGGTATACGTGAAATAGCTAATTTTATAGGTTATACCGGACAGCTTCCAAACCTGCTGACCGATGTTGGCAGTTTTCAGTCGGTGATTGTGTGGTCCCACGTTTGGAAAAATGCAGGTATGGGTACAATCGTTTACCTGGCAGCACTTATGAGTATTGACGATCAGCTGTATGAGGCAGCTTCCATTGACGGTGCGGGAAAGTGGCGCCAACTGATACATATAACACTTCCCTGTATAAAATCCACAATAATCGTACTTTTGATGTTCCGTGTGGGTGAAGTAATGTATGCGGGTTTTGACCAGATTTTTGCCATAACCAATCCAATGGTTAATCCGGTTGCCGATATTATAGACACTTTTGTCTACCGTGTAGGACTACAAAACAAACAATTTGCGCTTGCTACTGCTGCAGGCTTGTTTCAGTCCGTGATCGGTCTGGTGCTGGTTATCATAACAAATGCTATCGCCAAAAAGACTGATCCTGATAGCAGCATGATCTAAGGAGGATACCATGAAAAAATCAAAAGCAGAAATAATCGGAATGATCATAAACGGTGTGGCCTTGTTCCTGATTGCGTTTACTACAATATACCCGTTCTGGCATGTTTTAATGTACTCAATAAGTGATTCCCAGCAGGCATCGGCCGGAGGACTGTTTTTCCTGCCCAAGGGTCTGGATATTACAGGATATGAGCTGGTGCTGAAGCAGCCACAGCTGTATAACGCCTACTGGAATACCATAGCAAGGACTGCAGTAGGAACTCTGCTAAGTGTTATACTAACGGCAATGCTGGCATATCCTCTTTCATTGCCGCGTTTAAAAGGGAGAAGATTTCTATGTATAGCCATATTCTTTACAATGCTGTTCAATGGCGGCATGATCCCTACATATCTTCTTGTAAACGACCTTCATATGATTGATACTTTCTGGGCACTGGTAATACCCAATGCAATGAGCGCCTACAACCTGTTTATTATGAGAAACTACTTCCAGTCTATTCCAGCAAGCCTGGAGGAATCCGCAAGAATTGACGGAGCCAATCCCATAACTATTTTGTTCCGTATAATTCTTCCCATCTCGACTCCTACTCTGGCGGCAGTGGGTATGTTTTACGGGGTCAGCAACTGGAATGCATATCTGGACGGAGTCCTTTACATTAACAACAATGACCTACAGATTTTACAGGTGTACTTGAGAAACCTGTTTTCCTCGGCAGGTTCGGGAGCGGTACTTTCGGGTGTCCAGGGCATAAGTGATGCTGCCAAGGTAACGGAGGAAACTCTGAAAATGGTGACCATATCGGTTTCTGTAATACCTATACTGATTATATATCCGTATCTGCAGAAATATTATACATCCGGTATAACCACAGGAGCGGTGAAGGGATAATTTTATGCTGAAACCTGCACAGGGTTTTAGTGTTTTACAAATAACCAAAAAAAATAATTGTTAAGGAGAGAGCGTATGAAAAGGATTCAAAGAATTTTAAGCGCATCACTTGTTGCCGTAATAGCATTTACAATGAGTGCCTGCGGAGGTTCACCTTCGGAAAATTCCGGAAGCTCAAGTACTTCGGCGGGGCAGACGGCATCTGCATCAGCAGCGGGACCTGCTGAATTAAGCATGCTGGTAATAGGTGACAATTCACCGCCTGATACCAACTCTGTATTGAAGGAAATCGAGAACAAAACCAACAGCAGTTTGAAGGTAACCTATGTTGCTCTGGCTGATTCAGCCTCCAAACTAAATACCTTGATTGCAGCAAAAACTCTACCTGACATCTTTTGGGCGTCCACTATCTCTGACGCTGAACAGTTGAAACAAAACGGAATGCTGACTGACCTGACGGAATATGTAAAAGATGCAAAGGCAATTCAGGACAATCTGGGAGATGTGCTTGCCAGTCATCCGTTAAACAAGGATGGAAAAATATATGCACTGTTCAACGCTGATCATGATTATGCACAGAATATGAATATCCGTACCGACTGGTTAAAAAAGGTGGGCAAGGAAATGCCTACCGACCTGGACAGCTTGTATGACGTACTCTATGCTTTCACTTTCAATGATCCCGACGGCAACGGAAAAAATGACACAATAGGACTTGGTGCTTCCATAGTAGGAAACTGGAATAATTTCACCAACATACTGGGAGCCTATGGCATCGCGGCAAACATGAACGGCCTGCGTCCTGTTAAATTGGACGACGGAACCGTGACCACAGGCTTGAAGCATAAAAATTTCCTGGAGGCAGTTAAGTACTTCCAGAAATTGTACCAGAACGGAGTAATGGATCCTGATTTTGCCACTATCCCCACAATGGATTCTTTTGGCAAGCTGTGGAACGGTAAGGTTGGAGCTTTTGACTTCCAGTGTCCGGGACCAACCAACAACTGGATGCCTTCACGCTACACCGAAAATCCTGCGCCAACCTTTGATTTTGCATCAATAAAAGGTCCTACAGGTCAAGCTGCTCAGGGAAAAATCTATCCCAGCTATACACCAAGCGTAGTGGTTAGTTCCACCTGCAAGAATCCTGCCGCAGCAGTAAAGCTTCTTGATTTCTTCCTTACCGAAGATGGAAACGCTTTGCTCCGTCTTGGTGTTGAAGGCAAGCACTTCAAATGGTTGGACAAAGCTGCCGGCACCTATGAGATGATAAAACCATATGACGACAGCACAACCAACAGAAATGATGGAGTCTTTGTTTATTCCGATTTCCTAAGACCAAAGGTAACCACCGAGCGCCGTACATTTAATGCACAAACCAAGCAGGGTGTGGAAATGGCTGATGCAATGTGTACAATAGACTGGCCTTTCATTTACACATCCTTTGCAGCAGATACCAATTCCGGAGCAAATTTAAAGACTATCGAAAAGGAAGTCTTCTGTCAGCTTATATCAACAAAGGGAAATCTTGAGGAAGAATATAAGAAAGCCATAGCACGTTGGGAGAATGAAGGCGGAAAAGAGTGGGAACAGGAAGCAACGGCCGCTTACAACTCACAGAAATAGAAGCTTGAAAGCAACAGGGCAACCAGACAGTCCAGCTGTCTGGTTGTTTAATAAAAGCTCTATTTCTGAAACTTTTGGAGGATAAAAACCATGTATCAATATGAGACGTTAAAAGCAGGTAAACTGCACTTACAGATCAGCAGTGACGGAAGCCAGGTAATATGGTCTGCAAAGGAGCTTCCGCTGGAAAATGTGGAGCAGGCTGATTTCTGGCGTTGTCACATGGACGATGGATATTACCGTTCCATGACAATACGTTCCTCGAAACAAAAAGGTACTATAAAAAAAATTAATGATGAAATCATTGTAAGTTATCCTCAGTTGACAGGTGACGACGGACGGGTATTTGAAACCAGGCTCAAAATTCATATCAAGGCTTCAGTCAATACTTATGAATCATTTGAGATGTGGGCGGAAGTGGACAACCAAAGTGGAGCAAGGCTTAATGAGTTACAGCTTCCGTTTGTGGATCTTTCTGCAATTGCCTCCCTTGAACGTAAAAAAGACATCTATTATAAAATGAACGGGCTGGGGGAAAAAATCATAAACCCGTGGGAAGCTCTTAAAAAATCACACAGCGAGTATATGGCGGCAGACTACAATGAGATATGGAATATGGTGCAGTATCCCTGCGATGCGGCTATGTGCTGGTTCGGTGTGGAAAGCGGAGGACATTTCCTGTATGTGGGCCGCCATGACAGTCAATTCCGCTCGGCGACACTGGCGGCGGGGCTGAATCCGCGAAACGCCCATCCCAGGATGATTCTTTCAATTTCCAACTATATACTGGTTCAACCGGGAGAAAGGCTGGAAAGTGCACACTCTGTGATTTCTCTGAACGAGGGGGATTGGAGAACAGGCTCCGATATCTATGGAAACTGGGCCAGAGACAACTGGTATTCAGTGCCTGAAAAACCTGTGTGGGTTCAGGATATGCCGGGCTGGCAGAGAATAATCCTGAGGCACCAGTATGGTGAGGTATTTTTCAGGTATGAGGATTTGCCCCGTATTTATGAAGAGGGTATGAAATACGGACTCAATACGCTTCTGGTGTTTGGATGGTGGAAGGGCCGGTTTGACAACGGCTATCCCCTTTATGAGGCCGACCCGGAGCTGGGCGGGGAGCAAGGCTTGAAGGATGCCATCGCACGGGTACGTCAGATGGGAGGGCATGTAGCACTGTATACCAACGGGGTCCTTATTGATATAACTACGGACTATTATAAGGAAACTGGCCGGAAGATATGCCGCAAGGATATAGATCTCAATGAATACCGTGAGCACTACCAATTTTCAAACGATGGCATGCTGCTGCGGAGCTACGGCTACAAGAGCTTTGTATCGGCCTGTCAGGCAACCGACCAGTGGCAGGAAAAGCTGCTGGAAAATGGAAGGACAAAGCTTTCCTTTGGTCCCGACTCCATATTTTATGACCAAATGGGGGGACATTTGCCGAAAATCTGCTTTGATGAAACCCATAAGCATGGAAGACGCGGAGATACCGAGGCTAAATGGCGCATTGAGAATATGGATGCCATAGTGAGGTTGTGCGGACCGGAAGTGGCTTACGGAACTGAGCAGTGTGTTGACGCTTTTGCACCTCACGTTCATTACCACCATGGCTGCCAGTACGGTAATTTCTATGGCGAAACTGCTTTTCCGGAGCTGTTTCTGAGGACTTTCCCCGAGCCCATAATGTCTGACAGATTTCTGCATGATGACCGTGACGATTTTAAAAGGATCCTCAACTATTCATTTGCCTATGGTTTCCGGTTTGACGTTTCGGTATACCGGGGCAGGAAGTCCATAATCAGTGATTTGCCCGGCTATGCAGCATATGTTAAAAAGCTGCTGGATTTGAAAAAAATGTACAGCGGTCATTTCTACAGGGGGCGTTTTGTGTGCAGGCTTACTCCTGTTTTACCGGAAAAAGTGCGCATGACCCAGTATGAAGATGCAGAACGACAAATCCTGCTGGTACTCTGGAACGATTCGGACAGACCCGTGGAATTCACAGTTTGCGGTCAGTCAGTAAAGCTGGCTTCACAGGATGTGACCTGTTTACCCTGGAAAGGCTGAAACTCTATGCTTGAAAATTGTATACACTTAGGCTTCAAGGACTGGGAGGCTGAAGTATTGCCCTCTTTTGGGGCGAATTTGATTTCACTTAAATATAAAGGTCTCCCGGTTTTACGGACACCGGATAGTATTGAACAGCTGAAGGAAAATCCATGCCTGTATGGAAATCCCGTGCTCTTTCCTCCAAATAGGACGGCAGACGGTATTTTCCTGTTTGAAGAAAAGGAATATCATCTGCCGGTGAACGAACCGCATACAGGCAACCATCTGCATGGTATGCTGTACAATGCACCCTTTGATGTGCTTGAATTAACAGACAACAGTGCCGTATGCCTGTTAAAAAACAGAGGCAGGTGGTTCCCCTTTGACTTCTCCGTGAAGATTTCCTTTAATCTTGATGGGGGAGGCCTGACCCAATACATAGAGATCTGCAATGACGGCAGCTGCAGCATGCCGGTTCTTTTGGGCTTTCATACCAGCTTCACCGCACCGGCGGAATTTTCGGTGTCCATAAAGGAGCGCTGGGAAAGAGACGGCCGTCATCTTCCTACAGGAAAACTCAGCCCTCTGAATGAACACGAGCTTTGTTTCAAAAAGGGCTGTGCTTCCGAGGGACAGATCATTTCAGACTACTATACCGCTGAAAACCAATATGCACGTCTGGGACACGTTTTATATCAGGTTTCTCCCGAATTTACCCAGTGGGTGCTTTACAACGGCGGAGGCAATAAGGACTTTTTGTGTGTCGAGCCTCAGACCGGCCCTGTAAACGGTCTTAATACACCTGGAGGCTGTTCGGTATTGCCCCAGGGAGAATCAGCGCGGTTCTGGCTCAGGTTTTCAAGTATATAAAACGTAATTTCAATTATCCTATGCAAGCTTTATCGTCAAAATGTTTTCTGAGAAAATCAGACAAGAAGGCATTTATCGCAGCATGCCAATAATATCAGAATTATTGGACTACCTTTCATTATATATTTTTAATGTTTTCTCAGATTGTTCCAAATCTTACACAAAACTTTTATCCTCTATTAAAAATAACGGAAAGTTAACAGTAACCGTACAGATTAATCAGGTTTTATTAAATATACTTAGGAATGATTAAATAATGACCAGGAATTTACTGAAAGGTTATTTCCGGCCGGGATCAGGGTTATTATTCAAGCGTTTCATAATATGTATTGGGCTGATTTGGCTAATATATGAGCAAAGAAACTTAAAATAAGCAATGGAGGTAGTCATGAAAAACATTCTGAAAAAAATAGTTGCAGGGGTATGCACCTTCGCGCTGACATTCTCAATGTTTGCAGTCAGCGGAGGAGTAGCAGCTGCGCAAAAGGCAGCCAATATAATAGTAACAGAAGTCTATATGGATGATATAGACAGGCCCCAATGGATTCCCACAGGTTCCGCAGTATTTGACCCTATGGAATATGTGGAGATTTACAATCCTACTGATAGCGATGTAAACCTTTCCAGAGATTACAAACTATATCATTACAGAAAATCTGAAAACAAAGAATACCAGATGCTTTTATACGGGCAGACTTCGGATGTCATAATCCCTGCCAACAGCTGTGCCGTGCTTTGGGCATATTATTCAAGCAAGTACAGCGCAGCGGCTGAAAGCCAGACGCCAACCGTCAACGATTTCCGCAGTGCATTCGGCATCGATGGAAGCGTGCCGGTGTATAAAATAGACTCATCGTCATGTAAAGGTTTTTACAATACATATAACGGGAGTATGAGGATAAAGAGCAGCAGCGGAAGTTTGATATATGAAGCTGCTTATACACCCTCAACTGATTCGGCAGACGGTAAAAGCATTGAATTCCGTGCTCCCGCCGAGGGCACTGTCATGCTGGTTTATAAGCAAAAATCGGTTCCAAATCCCGGAGTGGTTTCAGAAGAACAATATACTCCTCCCATGATTCCCAATCAGCCGGTTATATCAAATATCTCTGCCAGGGACCATTATTCCGTAGAGGAACCATTCACAGTCTCAGCCGATTTTACCGATACCCAGAGTGCCAGTCTTTTTTTGAAGCAAAGTGATTCTACCGGCTTCCAGCAGATCCCCATGAAAAGCACCGGAACCGGCAAATTCGGTGTAACTGTCCCCCGTACCAAACTATGGGGGGATACTGTGACCTGGTATATTGAAGCTTACAACGATACAAAAACCACCAGGTCGGAGGAGAAAATTTCCGGCATCCAATATACCTATGATCCGTCAAAACAACCGCAGGTACTGATGACAGAGCTTAAAACCGAGGATACCGGTTATAATTATCTTGAATTTTACAATAATTCCGATCATACTATAAACTTTAACCATTATAATGTATTTTATGAATACCCGTCGGGTTTGTCATATTTACGCTGGACCTTTGCCACCAATGCCCTTTATATAGAACCTGGAAAAACTCTGGTAGTATGGATAAACGATGATGAGAAAACAGTTGCGCAATTTAATCAACACTATGGTGTAGCACTGGAAGAAAATAAGTCCATCATTAAAGTCGATTATTCAGGTATGAGCCCTGATATTGAAAGAACCATAAAATTGGGTAATGTATATCAAAATCCTATTGTTTTAGGTACTTACCATGAAGATGATATAGATGACACTGCAAAAACTACCACCATCGACTATACATACAGCAGGGATAACGGGATGCGTATGGTCAAGGCTGACACAAAAAGCACTCCCACTCCAGGAAGTGTAAAAGCCTGGCAGGTACCTGCCCAAAGGGTTACCTTTGACAATTACGGAGGATATGAGGACGACGGGAGTACTATGGTGCTCAGACCCAGAGAGGCAGTACCGCAATCCATAGAAGAGGGTAATGCTTTAAATGCAGCCTTTGACTGTTATGATACTGCAACCGGAGTAAATACCATAGAGACATACTACAAGTTTGATGACGAAACCCAGTACAGAGTTAAGCTTGAAAAAACGCAGCGTATTGCCAAACAGCTCATAACCTCCATTCCGGCCAGTGAATTTCTCGGACACAGGAAGGCAACGTTCTACATAAGAGCATACAATGCTTACAGATATTATGATACCCCGGTTTACAGCGTGGACATCAATCCAACGGTGAAAACTGAAGGTATCAGCCTAAATATATACGATGATAAGGTTGTGAGCGGAGTCATTCCTGTTTCGGCAATAATGTTGAACGGAGACGATGATATAAATATTGAAATTGACGGTCAGCCTCAGTCTCTTGCACCGGTTTTGCATAACGGAGCATATTTCTCATACAAGTCCGATAATCTGACTTCCTATTATAAAAATGCCATAACTGTGGGAGGCAAAGCTGTAAAGCTGCTGTCCAGCTGGGCAGGAGTGGGCTTGAAAGGAGCTCATATAGACAGTGGCGATTTTGTCAGAAAGGCCGACGGAGATTATGAGGTGACGGTTACACTCCGCGCAGGTACCGAAGGAAGTCCCTTTCAGGAGGGCGGAACCTATGCAGGCTTTGCAATGAGCAATATGGCACTTTATTTACCGGATGGCACATTTATTTATCCCGACAATGGAATAAACTATTCGGATAAATATACAATTGGTGGCAGCAGTCTATCACTGGATGTACATTTTACAATTCCGGAGGAAATGCTCAAGGGTAGAGGTCTTCAACTTGATACGGCGGCGCTGGCTGAGGGAAGACATATTATAAAGGCTTCCGCGGGCGGCAGCACTGCAAGTGCGCCCATTATTTCAGACAATGCCGGGCCAGGTGTAGATATAGGTATTGAAGAGGGACAAAAGCTTGATCAGGGATTTGTTATTTCACCGGCAGCAAATGACAGCGGTAGCGGTATTGACAGTTCTAAAACCCAAGCGGTCCTGGACGGCAGAAAAATATCACTGCCATATACGGTTTCCTCAAGTGATATCGGCAACGGGTCGCATGTACTGAATGTTTCCTTCACTGATAAGCTGGGACAAACAACTCAGAAATCCGTTACCTTCGTTACCGACATTACCATACCTGAGGCTGCGGTAAATCAGATTGAACAGAAAAGCAGCACATCGGCGGCCATATCGGTAGGGGTGAACGGCGGTTATAAGACCGGAGTTACAGCAACTTTTATGGAAGGAAAAAAGTTTTCTCTTCAACAGAACAATATTCTGGTAAGCTCGGGATCAGGGGACAATCCAATATTTGACGGCAGTTCAAGCAGTTTGAGTACAAGCAGTGACAGAGAGCTTCCGTATCAGCTTTTCCAAATACAGACAGGAGAACTGAAGGATGAGGATCTGATTGAGGCCGATTGGAAAGGCAGCAGCAATGCACCGGGTACTCTGCAGATGTTTGTGCTCAATGTGGCTGATAACAAGTGGGAGCCGATTGCTACCGAAACTCAGGGAGAAATAAATGCTTCCTTTAAGGCGAAAAATCACATAAGAGACGGTTCGGCACTGCTGCTGGTACAAAACCGGAGTGAAGGCAGCCTTCCGTCCACATCAGGCGGGAGTACGGCTCAAAACTCAGGAGATAGCTCCAATGAAGGCAGCCAGGCATGGGATGGTACAGGTGTACCTGAAAATTATGACTTCAGCTTTGCATGGATATCCGATCCGCAGTATTATGTGGAAAGCTGGCCTGACCATTATCCCGAAATGAATCAATGGATTCTGGATAATCGTAGCAAATATAATATTAAGTATACCATTAATACAGGAGATTTGATTGATGAATGGGACCGGGAGGAGCAATGGAAGATATCCGATCAGGCACAGAAAATGTTTGATGATGCGGGAATGCCCAATGGAGTCCTTGCGGGGAACCATGATGTGGCATCGGGAAATGAGGAATATGACAGCTACTGGAAGTATTTCGGAGAAGACAGGTATATTAAAAATGTCTATTATGGAGGTTCCTACCGCAATAATCTTGGACACTACGATTTGATTTCAGCCGGAGGACAGGACTTTATCATTCTGTATATGAGCTGGGATTGCTATCAGCCCGAGGTGGACTGGATGAACGAGGTTCTGGCGAAATATCCCGGGCGCAAGGCAATCATTGCCATGCACAGATACCTGAAACAGGGCGGAACACTGGATTATTCAGGTATGCTTGTCCAGGAAAAAGTTGTAGCAAAAAATCCCAATGTCTTTGCTGTAATCAACGGACATTACTTCGGGGCCGCAATCAAGGTTGACGGTTTCGACGATAACGGAGATGGTGTAAAGGAACGTAAGGTATATCAGATCTGTACCGATTACCAGGGAGCAGCCGAAGGAGGTCTGCAATACATAAAAATGCTCTATTTCGACCTCAAAAACGATAAGATCTATATGAATTCCTATTCCCCTTATTTAAATGACTTTAATTATTTTGACAATCCTAAATTAAGCTCCTATGACATCGGTGTAACAGCTTCTTCCCAGGATATTTATGAATTGGATGTAGATTTTGACACAAACAAAAAAACATTGGAGACCGATGGACTGGATGTGGGTGTTAATACAAGCAACCTCATTGGAAAGCAGGAAAATGTGTCGGGGTTGGTTAACCAGCTGTGGGAAGGCTTATCACCCGATACACAGTACTGGTGGTATGCTGAAATAACAAATGAGGAAGGTGCGGTATTGCGCACTCCGCTTACAAGTGCACGGACTGCTCCAGGTACCCTGGAGGTACCGGTAATATCATCGGTAATACCGGGAGATGCCCATGTTTTGATCGGCTGGAATCCGGTGTCTGATGCAGAAGGCTATAAAATATTCTCGGGTGCGGTACCGGGTATATATGACACTGAACTGGGTACTGTAGGAAGTTTGACAAACAGCTATGATGCGACCGGACTTGTAAATGGGAAAAAATACTACTTTGCAGTAAAGGCTGTCAGCGGAAATATTGAGCGAGCTTACTCCAGGGAGGTAATGGCTGAACCTTACGCTGCAGCAGCAGGCGCACCTGAAATACTGTCTGCAGCTGCCGGAGATGGCGGTGTTAAAATCAGTTGGAGCCATGTTGAAGGTGCCTCGGGCTACAAAATATATATAGACACAATATATATGAGTACAGCCGGTATGAACACAACATCAATGACTACAACATCAGGCGCAATAGATATTGCCGGCGGTGATTCGACGTCTCCAGGTGCAATATATTTGGAAGAGGCCGACGGCGAAGCCGGCCGACAACGTGTAGAAAATGTTGATGGTACTACCTATGAATATAATGTACAAAATCTTACAAATGGTACGCTCTATTACATAGCTGTAACAGCAGTCAATGCACAGGGCGAAAGCTCATTATCCAACCAGGCAGGTGCAGTTCCTTCGGGTATTCCAGTTCCGCCCGGCGGTGTTTTGGCGGCAGCCGGGAATTCGGAAATTGTATTGACCTGGAACAGTGCTGCGGGAGCAGTCAGTTATAAAATATACAAATCTGAAACCTCAGGAGTATACGGGACAGCCATAGCCTCGGTAGACGGTACTGTGCTGAGCTACAGGGCTGCAGGGCTGACAAAAGGTAAGACCTATTACTTTGTTATACGGGCTGTAAATGAGCACGGAGCAAGCAAGAATTCAGACGAAATCAGTGCAGTTGCTATTGCAGTACCTGGAGCACCTGCCGGAGTCAGTGCCGTGGCAGGCAACGGCAGTGTAACCATAAGCTTTGTTCCTCCGGAGGATAACGGTGGAAGTCCGATCACAGGATATATTGTAACCTCAAGTCCTGGAGGCATAACCGCTACCGGAACAGGAAATACCATAGTTGTCACAGGATTGAACAACGGCACTTCCTACCGGTTTACGGTCAGAGCTGAAAATAGTGCCGGCAGCAGCCCCGAATCAACACCATCCAATGTTGTTATTCCTTACGGTTCACCGGGAAATAATGGCGGTTCTTCCAGTCCGGGTAATTCGTCGGGCAGCAATACTTCCGAAAGCAACACTTCCGGGGATACAAAAGCTCAGGCAGCTGATAAAGCCAATGTGAAAATATATGTTAACGGAATTGAAGGAACGTTTGCTTCTGCAGTTACCGAAAAGACCGGCGGACAAACTGTTACCACTATTACTGTTGACGATAGTAAGATACAGGAAATAATAGGAGGCCTGAACAATGGGGCAAAAATCACCGTACCATTTGGCACCGGGGATGATACCTCAATATTAATGCTTAATGCTCAAAGCATTAAAAATATGGAAGCCAAGCAGGCTGTTCTGGAAATCAAGTCGTGTAATATGATATACTCCGTTCCTGCCGCCCTGATGGGAATAGACGGTATTCTCCCTCAATTTGGCAATAACATTGAACTGAAGGATATAAAAGTTAAAGTGAAATTATCCCAAGTGGCCGGAGAAGCGGAAACCATGATCAGGGAAACTGCCGGAAAAAACAATTACCGGGTGGTAACCGGGCCGTTTGAATTTGAAATAGCCTGTACAGCCGGAAGCAGAACGGTGGAGGTTTCCAATTTCAAAGGCTATGTTGAAAGGATGATGGCAATACCGGAGGGTGTTGACCCTGAAAGCATCACTACAGGTGTTGTGGCAGGAAAGGATGGGAGCTTGTTCCATGTACCTACGAGTATTATTGTCATTGACGGAAAATATTACGCAAGGATAAACAGCCTTACTAACAGTACATATCTGCTGATAGAAAACACAAGGTCCTTTAAGGATGTTGAAAAACATTGGGCAAAGCAGGCAATAGACGACATGGGGTCAAGATTGATAGTTTCAGGTGTTTTAGATGGTAATTTCAATCCGGAAGGAAGCATAACCAGGGCGGAATTTGCTGCCGTGGTTGTGAATGCTTTGGGTCTCAGACACACAGATAGCAGAAATAATTCCTTTGTCGACGTATCATCTCAGGCCTGGTACCATGATGCTGTTTCCATTGCAGCGGCATATGGGCTTATGGCCGGCAGCGGAAAAGGTGAATTCAGGCCGGATGACTGGATTACGAGAGAACAGGCACTGACTGTTATTGCAAAAGCTATGGAAATTACCGGATTGAAGCCGGAAGCAAATCCTGAAGAATACCAAAAGATTCTTGCACGGTTTACCGATTGGTCAAAAGTTGCTTCATGGGCGGGAAAAGGTGTTGCATCATGTGTGGATACGGGTATTGTTTCGGGGAAGGATGCCGGAATGCTCGTTCCCAAGGCTGACATAACCAGAGCCGAAGCTTGCGTGATTATAAGAAATCTTTTACAGAAATCAAAATTGATATAATATTTTAATGAATAAGGAGCTGTTGCAAAACTAACACAATTTAAATACTTGTGAAACATTTAATAGTGCTCCCTTACGGGCTTCAAGAAATGGATAGCTCACAAAGTACATTTTGAATTTGTACGGCTTATCACAAGTATTTTTGCTGTGTCTTATTTTGTGACAGCCCCAATCATATTAATATAAAGGAATGTTGGGGACATGATAAACAGCTATGAACGGTATCTGTTATTGAGCGACATGGATGGAACCCTCATTGGTTCGAATTTTGAAATATCAGAGAAAAATTTTAATGCCATAACTTATTTCATTGAGCATGGAGGAAATTTCGGAGTGGCAACCGGCAGAACAAAATACAGTATCAGACCGTATATCGGGGAATTGAAGCTAAATGGCCCGTGCATCCTTTACAATGGTGCATTGGTGTATGATTTTCAAGAGGACAGAGATATAAAGTCCGAGTTCATGGAAAAACATGTGCTTGATGGATATGTTGGCTACTGTTTGAAAAATTTTGAGAATATGACAGTTGAAATCTTCACGCCTGAAATGATGTACATAGTCTCACCCGAAGAAAATACAGATCCTGCTGTTGAAAGAGAAAAAAAGGTGTTCAGGTATTCCTCATTGGCTGAGATTTCAGAAATGGACTGGTACAAGGTAATACTCTTCGATACCGGTAAGAATCTGCTTGAGGCGCAGGCTGCCCTGAAAGCTTTTGAACTGGAGGACAAACTTGAAAATGCTTTTTCCCAGGATTTCTACCTGGAACTTATGAAAAAGAATGTTTCAAAGGGTATGGCATTGGAGGGGCTGAAGAAACTCCCCCGTTTCAGCCAAAAAACCATTATTGCAGTAGGTGACTATGACAATGATATTGGAATGATAAAATCGGCGGATGTGGGCATTGCTGTAAAAAATGCAAGAGCTTGTGTGAAGCAGGCTGCAGATATAATAACTGTAAGCAATGATGAGGATGTAATGCAGGATATAATCTTTAATATCCTTCCCGATCTACAGATAAAAAGATCTTAAGAAAACTTTTATCATAAGTTTAAGCCTACTTAGATATTATGAAAAAACTTAGTAGCAGGAGACGTCCTACTACAGTCAAGATAAAAAGTCGGGCCGGTACTATTTGTGCAGTACCGGTCACTTTTTTGTGTAATGAATACCAAATGCTCAGCCGTCAGTATTATCCTTATGCTTAAATTACAATGTATATTGGCAATTCCTTATTGATTAGGAGCTATACCTTTACATGGAAGGTTCTCGACAACACCTCCAGCTGCTGTATTTTTGTCAGTTTAATAAAATGAACTGCATAGCCTGATACTCTGACAGTCAGCTGATTATATCTTATAGGCTCCCTCATGGCAGCTTCAAGTATGGTACGATCAAGTACATTAATATTGATGTGATGTCCACCGTTAATAAAATACCCGTCAAGGAGCGCTGAAAGATTGTTGATTTCTATATCCTCCTCCTTGCCCAATGCTGCCGGAATTACCGATAAAGTGAGTGATATTCCGTCCCGGCACAAGCTGTAAGGTATTTTTGCTACCGAATTGAGCATGGCAAGCATACCCGATCTATCTCTGTTGTGCATGGGGTTTGCACCCGGGGCGAAGGGTTCTCCTTTCTTTCTGCCGTCGGGTGTTGAACCTGTTTTTTTGCCATATACAACGTTTGAAGTTATGGTCAATATAGACAAGGTGTGTTTTGCATTTCTATAGGTTGGATGGGCCTTAAGACTCTCATAGAAACTCTCAACAATCTCTTTGGCCAGACTGTCCACCCGCTCATCGTCATTGCCGAACTGAGGATAATTATCAGATAATTCAAAGTCAGTTATAATGCCCCTTTTATCCCTTTTTACTTTCACCTTTGTATGCTTAATGGCACTCAGCGAATCTGCCATCACTGAAAGACCTGAAATACCAAAGGCCATAAGCCTGTTGACATCAGTGTCATGAAGGGCCATCATAAGTCTTTCATAGGCATATTTATCGTGCATATAATGAATGGTGTTCATAGTATTTACATAAAGCCCGGTAAGCCATTGTTGAAGCTTATTATAGTTTTCCAGTACTTTATTATAATCAAGGTAATCACCTTCATAGGGTGCTATCTCAGGCGCCACCTGCTCTCCGGTGATTTCATCCCTTCCCCCGTTCAATGAAAGCAGAAGCAATTTTGGCAGATTACATCTTGCGCCAAAAAACTGCATATCCTTACCCAGACGCATTGCAGACACGCAGCAGGATATTCCGTAATCATCGCCGAACTCCGGTCTCATTATTTCATCATTTTCATATTGTATGGCGCTTGTTTTAATTGATAGCCTTGAGCAAAAACGCTTAAAGTTTTTTGGAAGCCTGTTTGACCATAAAATTGTAAGGTTTGGCTCCGGAGCAGCACCCAGGTTGTTTAATGTCTGCAAAAATCTGTAGGAGGTTTTGGTCACCATATGTCTTCCGTCTGCTCCGATGCCGCCGATGGATTCAGTCAGCCAGACAGGATCGCCTGCAAATAGCTCGTTGTATTCTTTTGTTCTCAGGTGCCTAATGAATCTCAGTTTTATAACGAACTGGTCTATCAGCTCCTGAGCCTCTGTTTCAGTTATAATACCATTGCTCATATCTTTCTCAATGTAAATATCAAAGAAGATGTTTAGTCTTCCCAGCGAGTTTGCTGCACCGTTGGTTTCCTTCATTGCACCAAGAAAGGCCAGGTAAGTCCATTGAACCGCTTCAAAAGCATTTTGTGCAGGTCGCCTGAGGTTAAAGCCATAGGAATCCCCCAGTAAAATCAGATCATTTAGAGCAGCAATCTGGTCATGAATTTCTTCCTTTAGCCGGATTATTTCCTCTGACATTTGGCAGGGAAGAGCCTCCAGGTCCCTCTGTTTCTGAAGGATAAGTCTGTCCACGCCGTAAAGTGCTACACGTCTGTAGTCTCCGATAATACGGCCTCTGCCGTAAGTGTCCGGCAGGCCTGTAATGACCCCGCATTTTCTCGCCCTGCGCATTTCCTCAGTATATGCACTGAAAACTCCGTCATTGTGTGTTTTGATTTCCTTGTTAAAAATACGGTCCAATTCATGGGACGGCGAGACTCCGAACTGTTCGCAGGCCTGCTTGGACATGCGGTAACCGGTTTTGGCAACAAAAGCCCTTTTTAAAGGCGAATCTGTCTGAAGACCTTTGATAACCTCATAGGATTCATCAATAAAACCGGGTTTGTGACTGGTTATACCCGCAAGGGTTTCAGCGTCGATTTCAAGAACACCGCCGTTCAGATGTTCTTCTATCAATAGACTTTTGCAGGTTTCCCACAAATGTTTTGTTTTTATGCTTGAATTAACAAGGAAAGATTCATCACCATCATAAGGTTTGTAATTCTGTTGAATAAAATCCTGGACATCAATACTCCTATTCCATTTACCGCACTTAAAATCAGGAAAAGATTGATTCATAGATACTGCCTCCCCATAAAATTGGTTTTTGCCAAGGGTTCTACTCTGCTGTAAAAATAAGCAAAATAAAAGCCGCCCGGGCATTTTAAGCGCCCAGGCGGCCGGCTTGTAAAAGTCATACTCCCATGTGGTAATCTCCACTTCCGCCAGTTGCATGACAGTTGTTCCTAAACAACGAATACTTATTAACTTATATATTAAGTATAAAATAATTTATAAATAAGTCAATAGTTTATTATATTTTATAGTACAAAAAAGATTATTTTTCTACTATATGTGCTAATGTGATAAAGCAATAAACAATATATTGTATCTTATGTTAAACCGGGAAAGTGTAGATAAAGCATTATTGACAAGAACATATGTTTGATATACTATTACCATAGTATGGAAGATTCAGAGGTTCGGGCACCGAAAAATAAGTTATTTGGAGGAAAAAATATGGAGTGCAGATTAAATAATATATCGGTTTATTATGAAGAGTATGGCCAAGGAAGGCCAATAATAATGATACATGGTTATACTATAGACCACAGAATGATGGTTGGTTGTATGGAACCGATTTTAAATGCCATACCGGGCTATAAGCGGATTTATCTCGACTTGCCAGGCATGGGAAAAACCAAAGGAGAGGATTGGATAACCAGTTCCGACAAAATGCTGGAGGTAGTGCTGGAGTTTATTGAAAAGGTTATTCCCGGCCAGCGTTATTTGATTGCAGGGGAGTCATACGGAGGCTACCTTTCAAGAGGTGTACTATATCGTCAGGAAGATAAGATTGACGGTATTCTTTTACTATGCCCGGTAATTAATGGGAGGGACAACGATAGAATCCTGCCTGAAAAAACCATTCTGGTAAGAGATCAATCCTTGCTCGACAGCCTCTCAAAAGAGGAAGCTGAAGGCTTTGAAGAGATGTCTGTCGTACAGAATATGGAAATTTTAGAAAGGTACAAATCCGAGATATTATCCGGTGTCAGCATGGCGGATATGGATTTTCTTCAAATGCTGAGAGGGAATTATTATTTTTCATTTGACGAGTATGTTATGAAACACAAGTTTCAAAAGCCTGCATTATTTGTATTGGGGAGACAGGACTCCTGTGTAGGTTATAAGGATGCCTGGAATCTACTGGAGAATTATCCGAGAGCCACTTTTGCAGTATTGGACAGGGCAGGCCATAATCTTCAGCTGGAACAGGTTGAGGTGTTTGAATCACTGGTTAAGGAATGGCTTTTCAGGGTAGAAGAAAGTGTACATACTTAATTTTCTTGTGTAGAATAGGGGATAGAACTTTTACGGGAGGTTCAATATGGAAGAAATATATAGCATTCTTAATTTCATAAAAGAAGTAGAGGGACTGAAAAACATAACAAGAACAGCCTGGACCTCAGAAGGAAAGCAGGAAAGCGTCGCGGAACATTCCTGGAGGCTTGCTG
Organism: Bacillota bacterium; assembly: GCA_023409265.1. Taxonomy (GTDB): domain Bacteria; phylum Bacillota; class Clostridia; order Acetivibrionales; family DSM-1351; genus Ruminiclostridium. Next base: position 184,343 of record JAEYHZ010000037.1, read on the forward strand.
TATTCGCACTTTCACTGTCAGAGTTTTTCCCTGAGGCTGATATGGGGAAAGTACTGGGAATGTGTATTATACATGACTTTGGTGAGATTTACGAGGGGGATGTGTCAGCAAAGTTTGAAAGTGATCCGGATGGTAAGTTGAAAAGAGAAGCAGACGCTGTAAGTTCATTGGTAAAGTGCCTGCCAGATAAGCTGAAGTTAAGGTTGACAGACCTTTGGAATGAGTACAATGCAGCCGGCACTTTGGAGGCCAAACTTGTTAAGGCTTTAGATAAATTGGAAACCATAATGCAGCATAATCAGGGAAGCAATCCCTCTGATTTTGACTATGAATTTAATTTAAGCTATGGTAAATCATATATGGATTTCAATACAGTTATTAAGGACATTAGAGGACTAGTAGACAGTGAAACAAGAGAAAAGTGCAAATAGGAGAGTGAAAATTAACATGAGATACCGTTGTTTAATACTGGATCATGACGACACCGTGGTTAAAAGTACACCTGATATTCATTACCCTTCATTTGTTGAAGCTGTCAGGACTCTTAGACCAAATGAAAAGCCCCTGAGCCTTGAAGAGTTTGTCTCATATTGTTTCAATCCGGGTTTTACGGAACTTTGCAGGGATATTATGAAATTTAGTCCGGAGGAACAGGCCTTTCAGTACGAAACATGGAGAAGCTTCACCAGGAGTAAAATCCCGTTGTTTTACGAGGGTTTCTCTGAATTTTTAAAGAATTATAAAGCAGAAGGTGGCATAATATCTGTGGTTTCTCATTCGGAAAGCAGGCAAATATCCAGGGATTACATGTACAACTGCGGGCTGGAGCCCGACATGATCTTCGGCTGGGACATGGAAGAATTTCAAAGGAAGCCTAATCCCTATCCTATACTTGAAACAATGAAAAGCTTTAGCCTTGACAGTAATGACATTCTGGTACTTGACGACTTGAAACCCGGGCTGGATATGGCCAGAAAATGCAATGTAAAATTTGCCGGTGCCGGTTGGTCGCATATTGTTCCTGCTATCAGAGATTACATGAAAAACCACTCTGACTATTATTTCAACACTGTTGATGCTTTTATAGAGTTCTTATTAGCATAGGAGGAAAGATTTGTGAACACCTGTTGTGGGAAGATACTTGCCGATTATTAGCAACCCTGCAGACAGGTGCAACAAAAGTCGGGCGCCATTATCTGACTTTGCATATTATATTACTCGAAAGGGCATCAAATGGATTGGATAAAAAGCATGAATAATGCATTGGAGTACATTGAGATAAACTTGACAGAAGAGATGGACTATACTAAAATTGCACAAGCCGCATGCTGTTCTGAATATCACTTTTCGAGGATGTTTTCCTCAATGGCAGGTATAACGCTTTCAGAGTATATCAGACGCAGGAGGCTTACTCTGGCAGCTTTTGAACTCCAGAAGAGTGATATTCATGTGGTTGATACTGCAGTCAAATATGGCTACGATTCCGCCGATGCATTTTCACGGGCCTTCAAAAAGCTGCACGGTATCACGCCTTCAGAAGCACGTGAAAAGGGTTCTCAGCTCAAAGCATTTCCTCGTATGTCCTTTCAAATATCTATAATAGGAGATAGTGAAATGGATTACAGAATTGAAAACCTGGATTTCCAACTGAGAATTGTGGGTAAAAAGAAAACAGCAAACACCAGTATGGCTACACAGATGATTCCTGAACTATGGACAGAGGCCAGAGAAGATGGTTTTCTGCAGACCCTGATTGATATGTCCTGGGAAAAACCGCAGTGTAAAATGGAAGGCATCCTGGGGATCTGCGGAAAAGACTCCGATATAAGGGAGGAAGAATTTGATTATTTTATGGGAGCCAGATATGCTGGTGAGATCCCTGCAGGAATGGAAGAACTTATAATTCCTCCGGCTACCTGGGCAGTATTACCCAATGTCACTGATGCCTGGAAGCGCCTGTATTCCGAATGGATTCCTACCTCAGGATACGAGCTGGCAAATCTGCCCTGTATAGAAAACTTTCTTGCCCCGGGGCACCAGCCAGAAAATGAATTGTGGGTGCCTGTTATAACGAGGCAATAAATGCCCCCCACCTCTATAGGTGGCGGGTACCGCTTCGGTTTTCAGGCGGTGAGCATATCTCCCGCCTCGTTGAAACGCGCAGAGGTAAGAAAATTTTTCTACAGCCGAAAAATTTTCTTCTGAACCGATGCGTTATAACCAAAAACGGGAATTATGGAGGTTAAAGTGAAAAAAACAAGCTTATTTTCAGCATTTCCTTATATTCAAACCGACGAAATTACACTTAGAAAAATAGAAAAATCAGATTTGGATGAACTGTTTTCCATTTATAACAATGAAAATATTTTCAGATTCAGACCGGGAGAAGTCAGAAAGAATAAGTCCACAGTCGAAAATATGATTACTCATTATGAAAGAGATTTTGGCAAAAAGAAGATAATCTATCTTGGTATTTGCAGCAATGAAAGTGTAAATAAGATTATTGGAGTTGCAGAAATATTTGATTTTAACGAAAAAGTAAATATCACTACAATTGGTTACACTTTAAACGAGAACTATTGGGGACAGGGATATGCCACCAAAACTGTAAAAGCTCTATGCGATTTCTTGTTTAATACTGCTGATATAAACAGAATACAGGCCTTTGTTATGCCTTCCAATGTCAGATCAGGCAATGTATTGCTGAGAAACGGTTTTCAAAAAGAGGGGACAATAAGGCAGGGGGCAATTTGGTCAGGAAGAGGAGTGGTTGATCTTGATTTGTATTCATTACTTAAATCAGATAAAAAATAACCTTACTCAATCAGATGCAATCTGATCTGACTTAAGCCAGCTGTAATTTGACATGACCTAATTCAGCTGTAATTTGACCTTGATACCGGGAGAATAATTGTGTAACAATGGTTTTTTTATTTAATTTCTCCGGGATAAATCACATAAGCGCGTAAAAGAGCAGGCTACGGAAGTTGAAACCTGCTCTTTTATAGTTATTAATTATTCATATCAATTATTTAGTAGCTAAAACTTTCTTTAGCTTAGCGAATCTTGGGAGTCCATCTTCCTTAGGAGGAGCTGATTCACCCTGGATTAATGGTAAAGCGTAATCAATAAATTCCTGCTTCAAGCCATTACCAGCTTCATTGATCCATTCTCTTGGTATTTTCTTTTCAGTGTTGGCAACATCGTTTAAGTCGAGCAGCTGAATCTCACACTTATATTCTTTTCCTTCAGCTCTCCTGAAACCAACCATCTTGTCTGTCATACCTTCAACAGCATATCTTACAGCCATTTGTCCTGACAAATAGGATTCATTAACGTCGCTTGCTGAACCGCAGTGAGCAGCACATCTCTGGAGAAGGCTGAATTCTATACCACGAACTTTTGCTCCGGTCTTTTCCTTAACTATAGCAGCCAAAGTAGCAGCAAGTCCGCCTAATTGCGCATGTCCGAAGGAGTCTTTTGTATCAGCCAGGTTTGAACCGTATTCTGAAATGTACTTGCCGTTCTTATCTTTGATACCTTCTGAAACAGCTACTATACAGTTACCATTCTTCTTGTATATTGCAATACAGTCTGCAAGGAATTGATCCATATCAAAATCAATTTCGGGGAGGTATATCAAATCAGGTCCTGCACCCTTATATGCAGCCAGGGCTGTAGAAGCAGTCAACCATCCTGCGTTTCTTCCCATAACCTCCAATATGGTGATCATACCAGTGTTGTAAACTCTTGCATCATGGTACACTTCCATAGTTGAAGTAGCAATGTATTTAGCAGCACTTGAAAAACCTGGGCAGTGGTCAGTTCCATAAAGATCATTATCAATAGTCTTTGGAACACCCATTACTCTACATTCGTAACCGACCTTCTGCATATACTTGCTAACCTTGTTGCAAGTATCCATTGAGTCGTTTCCGCCATTGTAGAAGAAGTATCTGATATCATATTTTTTGAAAACTTCAACAAGTCTCTTGTAATCTGTTTCGTCTTCATCAGCTGATTTAAGCTTGTAACGAACTGAACCCAGAGCAGAAGAAGGAGTAGTTTTTAGTAAGTCGAGCTCGTATGCATCTTCCTGGCTCATATCATAAAATTTTTCATCAAGAATACCCTTAATACCGTGAGCTGCACCATAAACAGCTGTTATCGCGTCCTGTTTTAATGCTTCCTGAAATACGCCGCAGGCACTGGCATTAATTACTGAAGTTGGTCCACCGGATTGTCCGAAAATAGCGGCACCCTTTAAAACTGTCATTGTATATACCTCCTAATAATTTATATTAATTTGTATAAATATACGCTGCTTTTACCAGTCCTTTCTTTCATAGGCTGATATTACAATACGCAATCACATTAAAATATAGCATATAGAAAAATAAAATGCAATTATGCATACTTAATTCTTGCATAATATATTATTAAGGATGTTGTTAATTTTCCAACTAATTATTTCATTAAATATATGATTCCCTTTTGGAGAAAAATAATTATGACCAGTGCTCAGTAATTTGGATAATTTAAAATAGTGGCTTTGACAAAAAAATATCATAAATTCCCTTGATTTTGAGCTAAATATTGCATAAAATAGTAACGATGGGTTAAAAGCTTAAGTCTTACCTTATTATTTAATCAAAAAAATATTTTGTTAAATAATAATTATTATAAAATGGAATTCAAAGTTTTGTGAGCTGAGTCAAGTTCTTAATAAACCAAGGGTTTCAAGGTAAAATAAAATATAAAAAGGAGTGCATTTAGAAATGGCATTAGTAACATCTAAGGAAATGTTTAAGAAAGCTTATGAAGGCGGATATGCTATAGGAGCTTTCAATGTTAATAACATGGAAATCGTTCAGGGTATAACTGAAGCAGCAAAAGAAGTAAATGCTCCATTAATTCTCCAGGTTTCATCAGGAGCCAGAAAGTATGCTAACCATACTTACCTTATGAAATTGGTTGAAGCTGCTATAATAGAAACTAACCTTCCTATCTGCTTACACTTAGACCATGGTGATACTTTTGAACTCTGTAAGTCATGTATCGACGGTGGTTTCACTTCCGTTATGATAGACGGTTCACATCACACATTCGAAGACAATATCGCTTTGACAAAGAAGGTTGTTGACTACGCTCATGAAAGAGGAGTAGTTGTAGAAGGTGAGTTGGGAAGACTCGCAGGTATTGAAGATGCTGTTAACGTATCAGATGCTGATGCTGCTTACACAGATCCTGCACAGGTTGAAGAATTCGTTTCAAAGACAGGTGTTGACTCACTTGCTATAGCTATCGGTACAAGCCATGGCGCTTACAAGTTCAAGCCGGGACAAAATCCACAGCTCAGGTTTGATATATTGGAAAAGATTGAACAAAGACTTCCAAACTTCCCAATCGTTCTTCACGGAGCTTCATCAGTTATTCCAGAGTTTGTTGATATGATAAACAACAATGGAGGAAAAATGCCTGATGCAATAGGTATTCCTGAAGATATGCTCAGAAAGGCTGCTTCAATGGCTGTTTGTAAGATCAACATTGACTCAGACTTGAGACTTGCAATGACTGGATCAATCAGAAAGTACTTTGCTGAAAATCCAAGCCACTTCGACCCAAGACAATACCTTTCACCAGCCAGAGCTGCTATTAAGGAACTTGTTAAGAACAAGATCGTTAATGTTCTCGGCTCAAACGGTAAGGCTTAATAAACAGACTTATAATTTCAAAGTATATAAGGAACAGCTTCCGAACTTCAGGTTTGGGAGCTGTTTTGCATAAATTTTTTCGACCGTACAATTAAAAAAAATATTATCTAATACCTTATCTATAACAAGGTAATAAAATTTATCTTTAATCGAAAAATTTTATCTGAAACCATGGGTTGTAACATTGAGTTCGGAGTTCAAGGTATTTGTAATATTGGTATGGAGGGAAAAATAATGAGGTATCCAACAATTGAGGAGGCCGAAGCACTACTGAATGAGGCCGCAGGAATGAATCCCGGAGAATGGGTGGCACACAATCAGGTAGCAGGATTATGTGCAAGTATGATTGCGAGCAATTGCGCAGGTATGGATGAACAAAAGGCATATGTCCTCGGACTTTTGCATGATATCGGACGAAGGTTCGGTAACAGTGATTTAAAGCATGTTATTTACGGATATAAGTTCATGCTTGAAAAAAAGTATGAGGATTGCGCCAGAATATGTCTGACTCATTCGTTTCCATACAAGGATATCAGAAGTTATAATGGACAGAATGATTGCCAGAATGAAGAAAGCAATTTTCTTCAAAATTACATAGATACTGTTGAGTACGATGAATATGATAAACTGATACAGCTTTGTGATGCTATGGCATATCCGACTGGTCCATGCTTAATGGAAAAAAAGCTTGTTGATGTTGTCATGAGAAAAGGCTTCAATGATTTAACTATTCCCAAATGGAAAGAGTTCTTTAAAATAAAAACCTTTTTTGAGGAAAAGATGAATTGTAAATTGGAAGATTTATTTCAATAGTCTATTATTAAAAAATTATTAAGCTTCTTTGAGCCTGTTTAATGTCTGCTTGTGCTTGGCATTTTAGGTGAATTTTGTATCAGGCAAGTCAAATTTTCGCAGTAATAATTTGTTTATTGCAAGAAATTTAACGCGACATGGTGTAAAATCCAACAAAATAGCGGCGGGTGCAATGGGACATCAAACAGGCTATTAAGCCTTATGAAGTTTTAAGAAGTTTTTTCAGTCATTATTATCAGTAAGCTTACGGTAAACTTCCAGGATTTCTATAAATTTTTCGCTGTCTCCTCCGCAATCTGGGTGATATTGCTTTGCTAATTCTCTGAATCTCCTCTTAATGTCATTAAGTGTCGAGTCGGCTGGTAGTCCAAACATGTCCAGTAACTCCGGCGAATACAGGTTTTTTAGTGATATGCCGTTTTCCTGATAATATCTAAAATAAACCATACAGAAGAATTCTGAAAAAATTCTTTTTAGTTCTTCCTTATCAATGAGTATTAAGTAATTCATAGGGTATTTGGCAGAGGTATCGTATTCACTCCTGGTAGAAAAGAACTTACTCCAGACTAAATCTTCTTTTCCATTTAACTGTTTACCTTTAAACCGGGTTTCTATTTCAAACTTTTTCAGCTCTCTTAGTTTTTTCTTTAATTCATCAAAGTTCAAAGCTCCAACCCCCAATCCTATTGCTGCCGATTAAGTCATTTATATACAAAGCTTATCTATAAATAAGATTATATATTTTTTTTGTAGAATTTAGTATATAAACATGAAGACAAGATTTTAAGCAGAATATTAAGAAAATATTAAATATGCCCAGATATGTTGAGATATTAGGTCGAAATGTTTTATATTTATTGTATAAATGTATTTTTAGATAATTTTAACTGTTTTATTTGTGGGGGTAAAAATGAGGAAAAAAGCCGGAGTAGTATGTCTGTTACTTGTTATTTTAATGCTTTTCCCTATAGTGGGGTACAAGGTATTTAATGATTCTAATCAGGAATATCGGGGAAATGTTACAAATGCGCAAGAAATAGCTGCAGTAGAGGATCTGCGTGGAGTGTGGATTGCATCGGTAAGCAATATAGATTTTCCGTCCAAACAGGGATTAAGTGCCGAGCAGCAAATGAAAGAGCTTGATGCAATCGTGGATAATGCTCAGTACATGGGATTAAACGCTATTTTCTTTCAAGTCCGTCCTACCGGAGATGCTCTCTATAAATCTGCTGTTTTCCCCTGGTCAGCCTACCTGACAGGTCAGCAGGGAAAGGCAAATGATAAGAATTTTGATCCTTTAGCATACATTATTGAACAGGGACATAAAAAGGGAATTCAAATTCATGCATGGTTAAATCCTTTAAGGCTGACAATGGGAACGACTTCAAAACCGGATAAGAGTGTAGACGTCCTTTCTGCAAATCATCCTGCAAGAAAGATTCCTCAGGCAGTGGTAGCAGCTCCCACAGGGCAGCTTTATCTTGATCCCGGATGTCCCGAAGCCATAAAGCTTATAACTGATGGTGTTTCAGAAATTGTAAAGAATTATGATGTGGATGGAATACATTTTGATGATTACTTTTATCCATCAAAAAGTGAATCCAAGGGAAAAGATTTCAATGATAAGGCAACCTACGAAAAATATAAAGGTACCTTCAACAACAAGGATGACTGGCGAAGAAACAATATTGATACACTTGTAAAGAATACATATGATACGGTAAAAGCTATAAAGCCACAGGTGCAGTTCGGAATCAGTCCTTTTGCAATATGGTCCAACAAAGATCTGAATCAGGAAGGTTCTGACACTCAAGGTGGAATTTCTACTTACTATGATCATTATGCTGATACAAAAAAATGGGTCAAAGAAGCATATTTAGATTACATAGCGCCTCAGATATATTGGAATATCGGATTTAAAGTGGCTGATTATTCAGTACTTTTGGATTGGTGGAAAAATGTATGCAGCGGCGGAAAAGTTAAGCTGTATGTTGGACATGCTGCATATAAAATTAATGACACAACACAGGCAAACGACTGGCTTGACCCGCTGCAAATACCCAGGCAGATTGCTTTGAACAGAACCAGCAAAGCAGTCAGCGGAAGCATATTCTATGGATATTCCAACCTGAAGTCAAATGTTTTGGGTATAAAGGATAAGCTGAGAGGTATATATGTAGTAGGCAGAGATCCGGGAAGTGCAGTTCCCGAGGATCGACAGCTGGTTATTGGCGCGCCGGATAACGGATATAAAACCTCCTCATCAAAGGTTAGTATTATGGGAAGCTGTGACCCCGATCAACCGCTTTATTTGAACGGAAATGAGGTGCAAACTTCTGAGAATGGTTATTTTGCCATATATCAGGAGCTTCAGGTTGGAGACAACAACCTCGTGTTTAATCACAAGGGTAAGGAGACTACGCTTAAAATAACAAGAAAAGCCTCAACAGCTTCGTCTCCATATAAGATGAACAAGCCTGAATTCAGGCCGGGATATTTCTCACCGACTGAGTCTATGACCAGAAAAACCGGTCAAAAGATAGATTTTTCCTGTGTAGCACCATCAGGAGCCAAGGTCTGGGTTGAAATGGGAACCTATAAGGTTCCATTGACAGAAAACGGCAGCATGGACACTAATGGTGGGGCACTTACACCGGCTAAATACAAAGGAAGCTTTACGATGCCGGTTGTTTCGGGCAGCCAGCGCATTCTTAACCTTGAAAAACCCGTATTTGTTTTGGAATATAAAGGACAGAAGCTGACATACAAGCAAAGTAATACAATCAGCGTTCAATCAGGAAAGTATCATAAATATGCTGTTGTCAGTACTTCTGAGGCAGAGGCGGTAGCAAGATCCGGACCATCAACCGATTATTCCAGAATCACGCCATTAATAAATGGTGCTGCCGACAGCATTGTGGGACAGCAGAACGGGTATTACCTGCTGAATAGCGGTGTCTGGACAGACAGTAGATATGTAAAGGTTATAAATGATAAACCTTTAGCTTCAAACAAGATTTCATCAATAAGTGCCGGAGGTAACGGCAATTACACCGATATTTCCTTTAAAATGCCGGTTAATGCTGTTTTTGGTGTTGATGTGTCATCATCAGCAGTTACTTTAAGTATATATAATACTGCAGGTTTAAGGTATGGTACCTCTGTTCCGACTGGAGCAATATTCAAATCAGTTGAATATAAACAAATAAATGGTGCAGCACAATATACTTTTAACCTTAAGGCTGCTGACGGTTATTTCGGGTATTATGCCAAATATAAGAATGGAGCATTGGTATTCTCCCTTAAGAAGGCTCCTGAGATTGCGGGAAGCGGAAGTAAGCCACTAAAGGGGTTGAAGGTTTTACTTGATGCAGGACATGGCGGAACCGAAACGGGTGCAATAGGACCCTCAGGCAAATACGGTCTATATGAGAAGCAGATTAACCTGTCTATTACACTGAATACCAGAAAATACCTTCAGGCATTGGGTGCTACCGTTATTATGACACGAACTTCAGACAAGACCGTAAGTCTTAATGAGAGGGCCAATTTAATAAGGAAGGAAAAGCCTGATATAGCAGTATCCATACATAACAATTCAATGGATGTTACTGCAGATTATACAAAACATACAGGTTTATTGGTACTCTACTCCAAGGATAACTCAAAAGCCTCGGCAAGCTTTGTAAAAGACTCATTGATAGCAGATTTGAAACGAAGAGATGACGGCTATAGGTGGCAAAGTCTGTCTGTATGTACGGTAACTCAGTCACCTGCAATCCTCATAGAGGGCGGGTTTATGTCAAATCCTGAAGAATATCAGTGGCTTGCCGATTATAATAATCAGGTACAGATTGCGAATTCAATCGGAAAAGCAATTGAAAGCTGGGCATATAAGAATGCAAAAGTCTCCTGAGGGTGACCTTTGCATTGTTGAAACGCAGATGAGGTAAGAAAATTTTTCTACAACCGAAAAATTTTCTTTGAACTGATACGTTATAAGTTTGCACGAAATAATGAGTAAATGAGGGGGAACAATGCCAAGGGTATTTCTTGTAGAGGATGATCTGGCTCTCTCAACCTTAATCGTTGAAAGATTAACCAAATATAATTATGAGGTTTTTACAGTAACTGATTTTAAATGTGTTGAAAAGCAGTTTGAACGATCAAAAGCTGATATTGTGTTAATGGATGTTAATCTGCCTTCCCTTTGATCTGGAAGTACTCATTGCTAAAATGGGTGCTCTGCTCAGGAGAAGCAGCATAGCAAATAATATTATAAGCTCACTGATAAAGATTGGTGAGCTTGAGCTTGACACCGAGAAATTAATGCTGAGGAGTCATAATAGCCAGGTAATATTGTCAAGAAATGAATTTAAACTAATTAAAAAGCTCATGGAGAAGCCTGGTAAAGTAAAAAGAATTATCATCAGAGCTTCAGTAAAGTAATTAAGGAATGCTGACATAGCAGAATATTTTTGAGAAATTGCCCCTTGCAAATGGGAAGTTAATTTAAGCATTTCTAAATAGTATAACCGCTTAAATCCACGTCAATAATTGAATTGATGGTGGATTTTTTTTATTGTCTATATTAGGGCGTGTTTGATAAATTACACTAAAGAATTTTTCATAGTTTGAGCAAAACTTGGAAAAATTAATAAAGAGCATGCTAATGGAGGTTTTAATGATTAAAGTAGGAATACCAAGAGGTTTATACTATTATAAATATTCTACATTATGGGAGAATTTCTTTACTGAACTTGGAGCGGAAATTGTAATCTCAGATAAGACCAATAAAAATATTTTATTGGAGGGAGCGAACAAATGTGTATCTGAAGCCTGCCTTCCTATCAAGGCGTATTACGGGCATGTAATTAACCTTTTAGGTAAGGCTGATTATATTTTCCTGCCGAGATTCACCAGTATTTCGCAAAAGCAATATATATGCCCTGAGGTAGCAGGAGTGCAGGATATGATACGGAATTCCGTTAAAGTTCTGCCAAGAATAATTGATACTGAAATCAATCTTCGAAAATCTGAAAAAAACTCATGGAAGGCCGCTTTATACACGGGTGAGTTCTTCACAGACGATAAGGAGAAAATTAAAAATGCATATAAAAATGCACTGGATGCCTATAGAAATGAAAGGCAGGTTATGAAGTCGGGAGTATTATTGGATGAATTCAAACAGGAAATCGGAGCAATGCCTTTAAGAGTTATCCAGAAACGCAGTACAAATATTACAGTAGCAGTACTGGGACATTGTTATACCGTGTACGACACGTTTATTAACATGGAACTGATAAGAAAACTAAAGGACTACGGGATTGGGGTTGTAACTCTTGACATGCTTGATTATCAGGAGTCAAAGCGTTGCTGCAGGGAGCTTGACAAAATGCTGTTCTGGGACTACGGGACACGAGCATACGGAGGAACCATACAATTAATTGAAAACGGCGGCATTGATGGTGTTATTGCTATTACCTCCTTTGGGTGCGGAGTTGACAGCTTTGTTATTGAGCTTGTAGAAAAGAAAATCAGGTCTGAGAGTGATATTCCCTTCATGAAACTGGTGCTGGACGAACACTCTGCCGAAGCAGGTTTTTGCACCAGACTGGAAGCATTTGTAGATATGATTATAAGGAGGGGTACCTATGAAAATAACGTTTCCACATTTAGGTAATACTTATGTGATTGCAAAGTCATTCCTTGATGATTTTGGTACGGACTGTGTAGTGCCACCCTTTAATACCATCAAAACCTTGGAATTAGGGGCGAAATATACCTCGGAATCCCATTGTCTTCCCTTCAAGCTTTTTGTAGGCAATATGCTGCAGGGGTATGAGCTCGGGGCAGATACCATGTTGATAACCGGGGGCTGTGGACCCTGCAAGCTGGGTTACTTCGGTGAAATGCTCAAAAAGACGGCCATAGAGCTGGGAATAAATATGGATATAATAACGCTGGAGGTGCCTGACCAGGGTTTTAAGGAACTTGGAGAGAGAATTAAAAAAGTAAGTGGCGGCTCAAATTATTTAAGTGTAGCAAGGGTCTTGAACTCGGCAAAAAATGTTGCGGTGCTGCTGGACAACCTTGAAAGGCTTGCCCGAATTAAAAGAGCAAGACAGCTTGAGCCGGGAAGTGTTGATAAAATATACAGGGGCTTTCAATCGGATGTCCTTAAAGTTACCGGTTCAAAAGAAATTATTAAATTTATAAAGCAAACTGAAAAGAAACTGAAAAAGGTGCCTGTAAATGAAGGGGCAAGGCCTTTGAAGGTTGGAATTGTGGGCGAAATTTATACCACCATAGAACCCTTCGCAAATTTCTATATAGAAAGAATGCTGGGGAATATGGGAGTTGAGGTTACCAGACCTGTAACAGTAAGCGGCTGGATTATAAACGATATGTTTAAAAAAGCACTGCATCTGCCTCTTGAAGGTGAAGATGAAAGAGAATCAAGAGCATACTTGAGCAGTATGGTGGGGGGGCATGCGCATCACACAATAGGTAATACGGTTGTACAGGCAAAGGAAGGCTATGATGGTGTCATACATCTTTACCCGTTGGGCTGCATGCCCGAAATAGTTTCGCAGGCAATCCTTCCTGCAGTGGAAGAAAATTATCAGATACCTGTTATGACAATAATCCGGGATGAAATGACCGGGGAAGCGGGATTTAATACAAGAGTTGAAGCATTTGTTGATTTAATTAAGAAGAGAAGGGAAGCGCAGTTGAATGGACAGAATAAAATGTTATATGGGTATTGATGTTGGGTCGGTAAGTACCAATATCACTCTGATTGACCAGGAAGATAATGTCATTGACAAACAATATATAAGAACTGAAGGCCAGCCTATAGAGTCAATCAGAAGAGGTTTGAAGGATGTTGAACAGAGGATAGGAAAAAACATAATCGTTTCTGGCGTCGGAACAACCGGGAGCGGTAGACAGCTGGCGGCAGCTATTGTGGGAGCTGATGTTGTAAAGAATGAAATTACTGCTCATGCAGTGGCTTCTCAAAAGTCAATTCCCGATGTGAGAACAATAATCGAAATAGGCGGTCAGGATTCAAAAATAATCCTGTTAAAAAACCAGGTGGTTCATGATTTCGCCATGAATACGGTTTGTGCTGCCGGTACGGGCTCATTCCTGGACAGGCAGGCTTCCAGAATAGGAATAGCCATAGAGGATTTTGGCTCATACGCCCTAAATTCCAGAAATCCTGTCAGAATAGCCGGAAGGTGTGCTGTTTTTGCCGAAAGTGACATGATACATAAACAGCAGATGGGACATTCAAGAGAGGATATTATCGGCGGTTTATGTGATGCATTGGTAAGGAATTATCTTGCCAACCTGGCAAAGGGCAAGAAGCTGGATTCCCCAATTGTTTTCCAGGGTGGAGTGGCGGCTAATATAGGCATTGTTAAAGCCTTTGAGAAAGCTTTGGGTGTCGAGATAATCATCCCTGAGTATTTTGATGTAATGGGAGCATATGGTGTTGCGCTGCTGGCAAGAGAAAATGCGCAAGCAAGCTCGGTCAAAACCCATTTCAAGGGCTTTGACAAACTGAACGGCTCTTATACAACCGAAAGCAGGGAGTGCTCCGGTTGCTCCAACTGCTGTGAGATTGTTCAGATAACGCTGAATGATGACCCTGTGGCATGTTGGGGAGACAAATGCGGAAAGTGGAGCGGGACCGCCTGAACAGGTAATGCAATATAACTGATAAAAAAGCCAAAACGGACTGACAAGTACGTTTTGGCTTTTTACTTTTTATTGATGTAGTCTTGCTTGCCGCATGGCAAGGACGACAACGAAGTAAAGCGGCAAAATAGCTGGCGTGAGAGGTGTTATAAGTTGACGTTTGGAAAAAGACGGAATGATTCTTTAAAAAAAGTGAAGCTGAAGTATTAATAATTCATTAAAATTTTGTAAATTTAATACGCCAAAATAGACCAAGAAAAGGCAAGTTCATCTCATAGATATTTCCACCTGTCAAATATATAATTTAAACGAAAGCTAGTTAAACATTTTACTTCTCAACCGGCAGTGACTGCAATCCTATCAATGACGTAGCGATAAAGCCGGTAAAAACTACAATCAGGAAACTTGGACAAATTGCAATTTTAATTTTAGTGAATTACAAGATGGTTAACCCAATCGGTAATATCAGTCTAACGGCAACCTTCTTTACAGTGCAGGCCGATCATATATAAGCAATAAGAATACAAAGGAAATGGTAGCCTACCCTGAATACATGCAGTTCAGCAGCTTGACGTATTCACCGGAAGTCTGATTCCTACACTATTATGGAGGTTTTATATGAATAAATCTATATCCCCAAGAAGACCTATTCTAAATAAAAAAACATTAGTACTTACATCAATGGTGCTTCCCGGTGCTATTTGGCTGTTTCTCCTGCGATACCTCCCTATGTTCGGTATAGTTCTTTCATTCAAGAACTACAGGATTTACTCGAAAGACCTTATTAATAATATTATTCAAAGCAAGTGGGTTGGCCTTGATAACTTCAAATTTCTGTTTGCTTCCTCCGACGCATGGATAATGATTAGGAATACAGTGGGATACAATGCTTTGTGGATTGTGCTGGGACTTGTCGTTGCGGTCGCCATAGCTGTTATGATGAACGAATTGACTCACAAATTCTCAGCTAAAGCTTATCAGACAATGATGTTTTTTCCATATTTCTTAAGCTGGGTTGTAGTAAGCTACTTCGTATTTGCCTTTCTCAGTCCTGAAAAAGGTTTGGTTACACATCTTCAACAGAATGCCGGAATGGCCCCCACTGAGTGGTACAGCGACGCAAGACCGTGGCCTTACATACTAACAATAGCAAATCTCTGGAAAAATGTGGGGTACTCCTGTGTCTTATATATCGCAGCAATTTCCGGTATCGACTCCTCCCAGTACGAGGCTGCGCGCATAGATGGTGTGAGCAAATGGCAGGAGATACGGTATGTTACTTTACCTCATCTTAGAACAATAATTATTATTCTATTTATATTAAATGTTGGACGCATTTTCAATGCTGACTTTGGACTATTCTATTCAGTACCGATGAACTCAGGTCCGCTTTTTCCGACGACTCAGGTTGTTGATACTTATGTGTACAGAGCGCTGATGAATACCGGCGATATCGGCATGAGTTCCGCCGCAGGTCTGTTTCAGAATACAGTAGGTTTTGTATGTATAATTATAGCCAACACGATTGTCAGGAAAGTAGATCCTGATAGCAGCCTATTTTAGGAGGGAAAACCATGGACAAAATTGTTGTTACTAAATCATCGAAAGGCTCTCGGCTGGGTTATGTGAGTTTACCGACAGAAGTTATCTTTCATATAATCATCGGTCTGTACTCACTGCTATGCATAATACCTTTCATATTCGTTATTATTATCTCTTTTTCAGCAGAATCAAGTATACGTGACATTGGATTTTCCTTCATACCAAAAGCATTGTCATTGGAAGCATTTCAATATGTTATGAAAACAGGAGATCAACTGCTCCGTTCATTTTTTAACAGTGTTTTTGTTTCAGTTGTTGGAACTGTACTAAGTGTACTTATCTGTATCCTTTATTCCTATGCTTTGTTCCGTAAGGATTTTAAATTCCGCCAGTTCTTTTTGTTTTTCAGTTTTTTCACAATGCTGTTTGGGGGAGGACTGACTCCAACCTATATGGTTTGTAAAAACTTTCTGGGTCTTAATGACAACTATGCTGCTCTGATAGTACCTTTGCTGGTTAGCCCATTTAACTTTATAATAATGAGAACATTTTTCCAAAGCTCTGTACCCGAGGCTCTAATTGAATCTGCTTCCATCGATGGAAGCGGCGAATACCGTACACTATTCCAGATTATTGTACCGGTTTCCATGCCGGGCATTGCAACCATCAGTCTTCTAAACATGCTGGCCTATTGGAATGAGTGGTTTACCGCATTATTGTATATATCTTCTCCAAAGCTCATTCCCCTGCAGTATCTTTTGATAAGATTGCAGCAGCAATTGGAATTCTTGGTTAACAACAGCTCAAGGTTGGGAGCAGAGGCATCATCAATTGCCATGAATCTGCCGAAGGAAAGTTATAAAATGGCGATGGTAGTTATCATTGTAATTCCTATAGCTTTTGCTTACCCCTTCTTCCAGCGCTACATCATTTCCGGTTTAACTATCGGAGCAGTTAAAGGTTAAGTCTACAAAAATGCAAGTCCAAACTTTGCCTCTATTTAGGAGGTTGTTGAGTAAAATCAGCAAATCCATACCTATACACAATTTAACATTGCGGCAAAAAGCCGTAAAAAACAAGGAGGAAAGAAAGATGAAAGGTAAAATGAAAAGAGTTTTAGCACTCGCCCTGGCAATGGTAATGCTTGTTGCATTATTCAGTGCCTGTGGAAAAACAGAGGAAACTTCAGGCAGCACAACCACTGACAGCAGTACTGCAGCAGTAAGCAGCACCAGTACAGCAGCTGAAAGTTCAGCAGCCGGTCCGGACATTTCCAAGGAAGTTACCATTAAATGGATGTATCATGGCAGTACCGTAACTGATGATAAGGCAGTAATGGAGAAAGTAAATGCTTATTTAAAGGATAAGATCAATGCCAAATTGGAAATGATTTGGTGTGGATGGGGAGACTTTGATAATAAAGTTCAACTGGCTATAAACGGCGGTGATCCTATTGATATCTACTTCACATCTTCATGGACACCAAATGATGAGTACGCTGCAATGGCAAAAAGAGGAGCGTTTATCCGTCTTGACAAGGAAGATAACAACCTTTTGAATCAGTATGCTCCTAACCTTTTCAGTTCTCTACACCCTGTTCTTGCAGAATCAGCTATGACCGAGGGTGCGGAAGGAATGGGTATATATGCTGTTCCAACCTACAAGGAAATCGCTCAGCAGTATACCTGGGATTTAAATACCAATAAGCTAAAGCAATATGGTTATACTCCAGATGACATAAAGGATTTCTATGACTTCGGACCAATTCTTGAAAAGATCAAGCAGGGCGAAGGAAAGAATTTCTATCCTCTTAATCCTGAAACTGCTGTTATGGAAAGAATGGTTAACAGTAACGATTTAGTTGACGGTAACTCATTACTTACTTATGAATTTGATCCTGTAGATCCTACAAAATCAGGAACTGTTATCAAGAGCAGATACGAAACCGAAGGTTACAAAAAATTCGTTGAAAAAATGCGCGAATATTTCCAGAAGGGTTATATAAGCCCTGAAATGGCTAATGCTCAAACAATGAATGACACTCGTACAGCAGCAGCTAATGCCGCCAAGTATGCTATCGGCACTCAATCCTACTCACCAGGATATGAATTCCAGGTAAGCAAGGAACGTAAGGTTGACGTTGTATTCAAGCCTTCACAATCAGGTATTATTTCAACTACATCAGCACGTGGTGCAATGCAGGCAATTTCTGTAACATCAGCTAATCCTGGTCGTGCTCTTATGCTTTTAAATCTGGTTAATACAGATCCTACTTTGTTCACATTGCTTGAGTACGGTATTGAAGGTGATCACTACAAGAAGGAAAGTGACGGACGTGTCACATTTGATGACGCAAAGAGAGAGACCTATAAGCCATGGAGAGCTGGTATGGGTAAACTCGCAAATCTTCCTGTTTTATCAAATGAACCTGCAAACTTGTGGGAACTGTTTGACAAATTCAACAATGAAGCAAAACCAGTACCAATACTTGGTTTCGCATTTGATCAGGAACCTGTAAAGAATGAAATGGCAGCTCTGGGTAATGTAGTAGCCGGATATAGAGATGCTCTTAATGCTGGAGCTGTTGATCCTGCAGCCAAGCTTCCTGAGTTTATAAATAAGCTTAAAGCTAATGGTATTGACAAGGTTGTTGACGAAGCTAACAAGCAGTTGAAGGCCTTCCTGGATGCTAAGAAGTAAACACTGTGGAAATAGTAATACCACAGCAAATATGATAATTTGCAATTAATATAGAGTTGTCTCAAAAACAGATGTTGAAAATAACACTGTTAAGAGACAACTCTTTCTTATTGTTCCAGCAAAGTAAAAATTTATTGGTACAAATTATTGTTGAATGTCCCTTTCTGCTTTCCCACTTAACTCTACCAAAAAAGGCCTGTTGTTAACAGCACCTGTTTATAGACAGGGAGCAGTTGACAACAGGCCTTTCAACACTTTCACTTTATAATTCCAACCTGCATTTCGATTACACTACCCAGCGGATCAGGCCCATATCAAATCTGTTTATAAGATCGGGATGCTTTGGTGTTACTCTGAAGGTATAGGCATATTCTCCGCCATCGTCTATTTTGAGATTTAAGCCATATCTGTACAGGTTCTCACCAATCCTTTCTTCGCAGTTCATTACAGCAGCCTGAGCGCTGCCAATTTTCCCGTTTTCCAGAGTTCCATAGTATACTTCGATTTCTACATTTGCCGGATCAATGGCACCCAATTGAGCATTTACAGTCAAATAAATCTCCTGCCCGGAATTTGACTTGTAATCCTTGAGATCATTATTGTTTCTATCAGCAATAAGCTGAACCTGCGCCCAGTTGTTTTTCATGTAATCCTCAAAGGAACTCAGACCCCGTGCAATATTGAAATTGTCATTGGTCAGCTTTCCATTACCCAGCATGGCAGGCAGGTACATTCTTTCAGTATATTCTTTTACCATCCGGTCGGTACTGTAATTCCAGGCCAGAGACTTGATGGAATTCTTCATTATGCGTACCCATTCTGTTGGGATACCGTTCTCATTTACTTTATAGAAAAGAGGAATAATTTTTTCTTCCAGGGTATCATATATGGATTCGCTGTCTATATTATCCTGTGAGTTTTCATTATCAAATTCTGTTTCGTCGCCTATAATCCAGCCGTTTTCACGATTGTACCCTTCACACCACCAACCGTCCAGGATGCTGAAATTAATCACTCCGTTTATACAAACCTTCTGACCGCTTGTTCCGCTTGCTTCAAGGGGCCTTCTTGGATTATTCATCCAAACGTCCACACCTTGAACAAGATTTCTGGCAACAGTCATATTATAGTTTTCAAGAAGGATTACCTTACCATAGAAGCCTTCCATTCTCGCAATATCGTTTATATTTTTTATTACCTCATGAGCAGGTCCGTCAGCAGGATGAGCTTTACCTGCAAATATTATCTGCATGGGCTTTTCCGGATTGTTAAGAATGTTCTGAATTCTGGCCAGATTTCTGAATATGAGGTTTGCCCTCTTATAGGTTGCGAATCTTCTGGCAAAACCTATTGTCAGAGCATTTGGGTCAAGAAAGGTATCAACCTGCCTTACCGACTCCATGGATTCTCCGTTGGCAAGCCTTTGGGCCTTCAGCCTGTCACGGACAAAACCAATGAGCTTGTTTTTCAATTCCAAATGAGTTTCCCACAGCTCCTGGTCAGGAATATTATCTATTTCCTCAAAGGTTGAACTGCAGTAAATCTCACTTTTCCAATCAGGCTTAAGATATTTGTCATAGAGTTCCTTGATTTTCGGTGACAGCCAGGTAAGAGTATGAATACCGTTGGTTACATGGGTGATAGGCACATCGTCCCTCGGTACATCAGGCCATACATCACCGAAAATATCCCTGGAAACTGCACCGTGCAGTTCGCTAACACCATTTTTTCTGCCTGCCAGTGTCAATGCCAGAACGGTCATGTTAAAATTCTGATCCTCAGGTTTTTTGAGACCTAGTTCGAGGAAATCGTATCTGCTGAGACCCAATTGACCCCAGAAGTCTCCAAAGTACTTATCCATCATGTAAAGAGGGAAGGTATCGTTTCCGGCAGGCACTGGTGTATGAGTTGTAAAAATGGAAGAGTTAGCCACAATTTGCTTTGCTTCCTTAAAGGTTAAATGCTTTTCATTGATCAGTTTCCTGATTAACTCCAGTCCCATAAAAGAGGAGTGTCCCTCGTTCATATGGTAAACAGAAGGATGAATATCAAGAGCCTCCAGTACTCTGATACCACCTATACCGAGGAAAATCTCCTGTTGTATCCTTGTTTCCTGATCTCCGCCGTACAGCCTGGAAGTAAGGGCTCTGTCTGATGGGTTGTTTTGAGGTACATCGGTATCCATGAGATATAAGCCGATTCTGCCTATTTGAACCTTCCAGACCTTGGCATATACTGTTCTGCCTGCGAAGGTGATATTTATTTCCACCTGCATGCCGTTTGAATTAAGAGCAGGTGTTATAGGAAGCTGTGATATATTTAAGGTATTGAAATTTGTTTCCTGCCATCCATGAACATTTATTCTTTGACTGAAATACCCTTGTTTGTAGAACAGTCCGATAGCAGTAAAAGGAAGCCCTAAATCACTTGCAGATTTACAATGATCCCCCGACAATACACCCAGGCCTCCGGAATAGATTGGCAAAACTTCATTGAGACCATATTCTGCAGAGAAGTATGCAATGCTTTTACCCTTGCTTTCAGGGTGGTTCCGGGAAAACCAGGTATTTTGTTCCGCCATGTAACTGTCAAATGAGGCTATTACATTGTTCAGCCTGCTCATATACTCTTGGTCGTTAAGTTTTGCCTGAAGTTTTTTCTGACTTACCTCCTGAAGGAATCTGACGGGATTCTTACCCAGTTTTTCCCACAAATCCAAATCGATATCTCTGTAAAGATCTATTGCCTCAGGATTCCAGGACCACCATAAGTTATATGCAACATCATTTAATCTTTTAAATTTATCAGGTAAAGCAGATATTACGTTTATTTTTCCAACAAGATACATATGCAACCTCCAATCGCTTTAATGAGTTAATATTATTTATACCCACTATTTTTTCCGGCTAAGCTGATTTACTGAGTTTATTTCAGTTGTTGATATAATAACATAAAGAATACATTATTGGTAGTATTTGCATCGGATTTTGGAATTATTTGCACCGAATTAATGTATATTTAAAGATAATTTAAAATATAGAATAGCTGGAAAAAAATACTTTTTTTAAATTATGTTTTTCATAAATAAAAAGTGCCATATTGTGATAAAAATATATATTATGATTAAACGATTTTTTATTTATGGTATTGTTGGCTGGAGCATGGAAATAATATGGACAGGGCTATATTCCTTAATCAACGGGAATCTCACCCTGGAGGCTTATACCAGCCTGTGGATGTTTTTCATATACGGATGCGGTGTTTTTCTGGAACCTCTACATGACATAATTCGTTCATGGAATGCTGTTTTAAGAGGTTTAGTTTGGGTTGTAATAATCTGGGGTATAGAATATACAACCGGAAAACTGATTCTGAGCATACTTCATGTATATCCCTGGCAGTACTTTGGCAAATTTGCCGTTGAGGGAATTGTCAGGTTGGATTATGCCCCTGCCTGGTTTCTGGCAGGACTGATTTTTGAAAGGATTCACAGAACACTGGACAAGTTGAACATAGGTATGGGAAAACTTTAAAAGCTTTAATAATACATTTGGACATGGTTAAATAATGACTTCCCATTCTAAATCGGCTATTTTCCCTAATACGACCTTGTTGTCAGTTGCAATAAAGCAATTATTGCGCCTTCCTCCGCCTTGTATTGACAAAAAATATTCCGCCTTAAAACGGAGTTTCATTATATAATCATGCCTTATTTACAAATATTACAATTATTAATTTTTTGTGATTTATTTGAAAAAAATGTATCGGTTGATTATAATATAATTACTTTTTAAATTTCAAAACTAAAAAGTATACACAAATCGTGTATGCTTTTTGTTTGCGTTAAAGAGTTTTAACATTGATAAAATACAGATTTTTATAAGGAAGTTGAAATTTAGCTGAGGGGTTAATTTATTTCAGGGGGATAAATGAGTAACATAATAGTTGATGAAAGGCTTGAACTACAGAATCAAGCCAAACAGAATAAAAAGAAAAGGAAAAATTCCAAGTTAAAAAGTTTGATAGGCTTTTTGATTTTTGAAATATTTTTTATGTCTTTGACAACACCTTTGTTAGTGTTCTACGGACCTTTTGATAATGTAAAGAGGACAATTACAGGTATGACCTGGAATTCCTATACGCTTCAAAAGATTCCAAAAGCATTTTTGTCAGACAGTGCCATTCAAAGGATTTTAGGGGACGGGTATGCTATTTCAGACATAGATACCGAATCTATTAAATTGCTGAATTTTGGCATAAAGCATTCCAGCAATATTGATATTTTTGATATAGAAAGCAGCAATTTTAATGGAAAAATGCTGCTGGTACAAGACCCTACAAGAATTAAGGTAGGCTATTCAAACCAGATGCCAAGAGCAGGTGAAACAACAAGCAGTATCGCAAAAAGAAACGGCGCCGTAGCAGCAATAAATGGAGGCGGTTTTGTGGATACAAAATGGGCTGGAACAGGTGGAGCGCCCCTTGGATATCTTATAAGTAACGGGAAGTTTATCAGCGGTCAGATTAAAGACAAGGATAAAAAGAGGGATACCATTGCCTTTACTGAAGATGGAATGCTTATAGTTGGAAAACATTCAGAAAATGATCTTAAAAAATACAAGGTGAAAGAGGCCATAAGCTTTGGCCCTCCGCTTATAGTAAACGGCAAGCCCACAATAAACAAGGGTGACGGTGGTTGGGGAATATCTCCGAGAACAGTTATCGGACAGAAGGAAGATGGGTCTGTATTGCTATTGGTAATAGACGGCAGAAGTCTCAAGTCCTTTGGAGCAACCTTGAAAGAGGTTCAGAATATCATGCTCCAGCATGGTGCCGTAAATGCTGCCAACCTGGACGGAGGTTCATCCACAACAATGTATTACGACGGAAAAGTTATTAATACACCATCGGATGCTCTTGGTGAAAGATCGGTTCCGTCAGTATTTATGGTAATGCCATAGAAGCACCGTCAGTATTTCCGCACAAAAAGCGTGTGGAATGGCGATGTTCAAAGTACAGTCACGCCTTATCCGGCTCACGGTACGTGCGTGGATTTATTTGACTATAAACTTATGAAAATTTGTGAGCCTGAAAGGCTATGGGTACTAAAAGTGAAAACTTTAGCGAAGTGGTATAAGTGGATTTTATTAGCAGTAATATTTCAGTTTTGTGTCTTGTTATACATTAATAATATATTTTTAAATACCAATGTTTCGGTTAGCGTAACTACCAGCGAAACCAAGCCAAAATCTTTATCGGGAGATTTTAAGGTTCCTCAGGGTGTCAAGGATGTAAAAGTATCTTTTAATGCAAGATTCGGTGCTTATGTGGACGATGATGGAGCGCTGCATATAATAAATATAGATACAAAAAAGGATGAGAAGGTTGCAGGCTTAAAGAAGGATAAAATAACCTTCTTCAAATGGCTTCCTGACAGGGATATGGTTATTTTCTCCTCAGATACAAAGAATGGAAAAAGCGGCGTAATACAAATGTCAACCTATGAGGCTGATTCCGAGACTACAAGAGATTTGCCTGAAATAACAGACATAACTTCAAAAAGCAAAGTAATGGATATAGATTTATCTCCATATACAAATGTAGTTTATGCTAAAATAAATACATCGGAGACTAGATCCAAAATTATCAGATTCAATGTAATGAGCCAGTATGCTCATGTGATGAATCTTGGACCGGATGCTGTTATTAAAGAGTGTAATTATGTGAATAAGCTTTTTTATCAGAACCCGGGTGAGGCCATTTATGTTTATGACGGTATGAACAGATCGAAAACAAGAGTGGATGTTGATGCTGAAAACGTAAGGGTTTTGGACATAGATTCCAACGATACCCTGTATATCGGAATTCTGGATTCCAACGGCAAAGTAACAGATATATACCAGCAGAAAATAACTGATGCCAAGCTCAGCGACAACTGGACAAAAACAGCACTGAAAGAAAGGGTACTACCTGAAAATATCTCAATTTCAGTTAACGGGAATATGTATGCTGTAAATAAGGATGAAAACAAAATTGTGAATTTGACAAGTGGTTTAAAAGCTTCGTACAGGGGCGACTTTATTGAAGTACTTAATGGAGCACTTGTTTCTAAGGACGGAAATAAGGTAGATATAACATCACTAAAGGAATATTAGGATTTATAAATGTTTAATAATTATACAAATGGGTATAAATAAATTAAGTTTCGAATATTTAACATGGTAATTTAGGAGGAATATTTATGTCAGGTAAAATAGTTGATATCACTAACGATTCTTTTCAGGAATCGGTTCTTAAATCGGATAAACCGGTTATTGTTGATTTCTGGGCATCATGGTGCGGGCCATGCAGAATGGTAGCTCCCATAATGGAGGAGCTTGCAGATGATTATGAAGACAAAGTTCAGGTTGCAAAAGTTAATGTTGATGATCAGGGAGAACTTGCTGCTCAATTCAGAATTATGAGCATACCCACTGTACTTATTTTCAAGGATGGGCAAATTGCCGAGAAAATTGTCGGAGCCAGAGGTAAGGGAGAATTTGTCGAACTGATTGAAAAGCATTTATGAAATTATTTTCCATAAAGGATTTTATAACATAGAATGAATCTCATATATGGTTGAGCTGCCTTTGAAGTATTTTTAAGGCAACAGATGATGCGAGCAGCAACGATAAATACTCGTTATGCGAAGCAGCCTGTTCAGCTTGCCCTATAGAGATTCATTTGTTATAATGGAATATATTAATCCATGAATTCCTAATCTTTTGTGGGAGGATGCGCTATGGCAGGGGAAAAATTATTTTCTACGGCTCTTTTTGGCTTTAAGAAACAGCATGTCAATGCCTACCTTGAGAAACTCAATAAAGAGTATGAAGAAAAAGTAAAGGCTAAAGAAAAAGAAATTGCTGATATTAAGGCCCAGTATCGTGATGTCAAATCCAAATATGATGAGATCAGTAAAAATCTCGAACAAATTAAGGAAGATAGGGAAAAAATAGCGAATGCCCTGATTACGGCTCAGGAGAAAGCAGATACCATTATCAATGAAGCAAAGCTTCAAGCCATAAACGAAAAGAAGTCACTTGAAAAACAGGTTGAGGAAGAAAAAGAAAGGCTTGTTGATATCAAGGAGGAATTAAAGGTTTTAAAAGTAGAGGTTGTTGATAAACTTAAAAGATATGAGGGAGAGCTGACAAACATTATTAAAGAATAATGTTTCTGGCCTTTATTTTACTTGAATTAAGATTTAAATTAATTTATAATAAATTCTAACAGAAGATGATCTTTTGTTATTGTTAAGCATATAATATCTTATGTGATGGATCAGATTATACTTAATAAATGCTGTGAATGGGAAGAGTAAATATTAAATCAGTTTCAGAGAGCCGGTAAACAGTCTGCTGTTGGTGAGAGACCGGTACTGGTTGGTATTGAAGGCAGCCCTGGAGTAGCTTTTTTGAAAGCTTGAAAAAGTTAGTAGAGAAAGACGTGGCGTCACGTTACAGACGAGTAATGTAAGCATTATATGAAATAATGTCGCATTCTGAATAATGTGATATTTCTCATTACGTGCCGCATTATTTGAGAGAATGCTTTTTTGCATTAATTAGGGTGGTACCGCGGAAACCTTCGTCCCTGTTTTAGAGGACTTGGGTTTTTTTTATTGTCTAAGAAAGTAGATATTTTGCTATGCTTTGTTTTTAGACCAGGTTAAAAAATTATATTCAGGTCGTTTCAGATACCAATAAAAATGAAAAGGAGAGATTTAAAATGGATGAGATACTGGAAATATTGGAGAAGAACAGCAAGGCCACAGCCGGCGAAATAGCGGTAATGCTTGGAAAAACAGAGGAAGAGGTGGCGGAGGCCATTCGTAAATATGAGGCTGAAAATGTTATAGTTGGATACAGCACTTTAATTAATTGGGATAAAACAGAAAGAGAAAAGGTTACAGCATTAATAGAAGTTAAGGTTACACCACAGAGAGGGCTTGGCTTTGATAAAATTGCCGACAGAATATATAAATATCCTGAGGTTACTGCCTGTTATCTGATGTCGGGTGGTTTCGACCTTACTGTTATTATCGAAGGTAAAACAATGAAAGAGGTAGCTTTGTTTGTATCTGAAAAACTTGCTCCTCTTGAGTCTGTACTCAGTACTGCAACACATTTTGTTCTCAAAAAATACAAGGATAAGGGAACTATTTTTGAAGAGAAACCTGTCGATAGAAGGGAGCAGATATTTATATGATAATGAAGGATATGATTTTGGACAAAATAAAGAAGGTTCCTCCTTCAGGTATCAGAAAATATTTTGACCTGATAAACGAGATGAAGGATGTTATCTCCCTGGGAGTGGGAGAGCCTGACTTTATAACACCATGGAATATTCGGGAAGCAGGAATATATTCCTTGGAGCACGGTCACACCCAGTATTCTTCCAATGCCGGTTTTATTGAGCTGAGAGAAGAAATCAGCAGGTATTTAAGCAGAAAGTTTTCGCTGGAGTATAATCCGGTGGATGAGATTCTGGTTACAGTGGGCGGCAGCGAAGGTATAGATGCTGCACTCAGAGCCCTTGTGGGTCCCGGGGATGAAGTAATTATTCCCGAGCCAAGCTTTGTTGCATATAAGGGCTGCACAGGTTTTACAGGTGCTACGGCTGTTACTATACCGCTGAAGCAGGAAAATCTGTTCAAGCTGACGGCAGAAGAACTTGAAAATGCTATTACAGAAAGGACAAAGGTTGTAATTATACCTTTTCCAAATAACCCTACCGGTGCTATTATGACTAAGGAGGATCTGTATGAACTGGTAAAGGTGCTGAAGGACAAAAACATTGTGGTTCTTTCAGATGAAATATACTGCGAGCTGACATATGAAGGTAAACATACATCCATAGCAAGCTTCCCTGAACTAAAAGAGCAGACTCTCGTAATAAACGGTTTCTCAAAGTCCTATGCCATGACAGGCTGGCGCCTGGGCTATGCTTGCGGACACAGGGATTTGATTAATGAGATGAAGAAAATTCATCAGTACGGGATTATGTGTGCACCCACAACAGCACAGGATGCTGCAATTGAAGCCTTACAGAACAGCGACGATGATGTGGTTATGATGGCAAAGGAATACAACAGGCGAAGAAGGGTCATGCTGGATGGTTTCCAGAAGGCGGGCTACTCCAGCTTTGAACCCAAAGGTGCATTTTATGTGTTCCCCAACATCAAGAGCTCAGGTCTCAGTTCGGATGAATTCTGTGAAAGGCTTCTCATGGAACAGAGGGTGCTGGTGGTTCCTGGAACAGCCTTCGGAGAAAGCGGAGAGGGTTATGTCCGTGCATGTTATGCATCATCAATGGAAAATATAGTTGAAGCAATGAAGAGGATAAGATCTTTTACCGACAGTTTATAACGCAAAATTAAAAGGAAATTTTCCGGTTGTAGGAAAATTTCCTTACAACAGCGGCGTTTCACTTGTGTCGCTGCATGGCAGCGGGATGGAGATTAAATGTACAAATTAGTGGCAATAGATTTGGATGGCACTTTGCTGGATATGAACAAGGAGATTTCCGAAAGAAATAAAAAAGCAATTTCAATGGCAATAGAAAAGGGTACAAAGATAGTAATCTGCTCGGGAAGAGTATATACCGGAGCACGGTTGTATGCAAAGGAGATTGGTTCAAGAGATCCTATAATTGCATGTAACGGAGCTATTATCACAGAGAAAATTGACGGAAGGATTATTTATTCGGAATATCTTGATACAGAGGTATGCTTAAGAATTAATGAGATATGTCAGAAACATGGTGTTTATTATCATGTATATGCCGGTGATACAATGCTGACAGAAAAATTGGGGTTTACCTCCAAAAAGTATTTTGAAAGAAACAGGTTTCTTCCGCCTGAAGACCGGGTAGATATTGAGATAGTAGAGAACATGGAAGCCAGACTTAAAGTCATGCCGGATACAGTTCTTAAATTTGTAATTGTAAATGATGATTCCGGCCTGCTCAGAAGAGTCAGGTATGATATGGAGCAGCTTAGCGAGGTTGATGTCATGAGCTCAAACTATGACAATTTCGAGGTTATGAAAAAAGGAGTAAGTAAGGGTGCAGCTTTGGAGAAATTGTCCGGTATTCTCGGCATACCTGCAAGTCAGATGATTGCCATTGGTGATAATGAAAATGACGTTTCAATGTTTGAATATGCCGGACTGGGAATAGCAATGGAGAATGGAGAAGCTATAGCTAAAGCAGCTGCAAAATACATAACTGCAGCAAATGACCGGGATGGTGTGGCAGAAGCTATTGAAAAGTTTATTTTGGAAAAAAACTAGAGTTCGGATATAATATTAGTGTATTGAAATGAGAGGTTTCCAGAAGGAAACATGATTTTCAAGTATAATTTATAAAACTTATTTATGAGAGGGATGATTAAATGCTTGAGCTGGAACAATACAAGCTTGAACTTCAAGGCTTGAAAAGCAATTTAGAGGAAATGAGGGCTTCACTTTGACATCGCCAGACTGAGTGATGAGATAATGGAGCTTGAACACAAGGCATCTGAACCTGAATTCTGGAACGATATGGAGAATTCACAAAAGATACTTCAGAGAACAAAAAATCTTAAGTCAAAGATAGAAAGGTTTACCAACCTTACTTCTCTTTGGGATGACCTGACCACCCTTGCCGAACTTGGTCTGGAGGAGCAGGATGAAAGTGTAATACCGGAAGTAGGTGAAGGTCTTGAAAAGCTTCAGAAAAATCTTGAAGCACTGAGATTGGAAACTCTTCTGACAGGGCCTTACGATAAAAACAATGCAATACTGACTCTCCACGCCGGTGCCGGCGGAACAGAAGCCCAGGACTGGGTTGAAATGCTTTTGCGCATGTTCACCAGGTGGGGAGAAGCCAAGGGCTATGAAGTTAAAATACTTGACTTGCTCGACGGAGATGAAGCAGGAATAAAAAGTGTAACCTTCCAGGTGATTGGTGAAAACGCTTATGGGTATCTGAAATCTGAAAAGGGAGTACACCGTCTGGTCAGAATTTCTCCATTTGATGCCTCGGGCAGAAGACATACCTCCTTTGCGTCACTGGATGTTATGCCTGAACTGGATGATACCATCGAAATAAATATCAATCCTGATGACTTGAGGATTGACACATACAGGGCATCCGGAGCCGGTGGACAGCATATCAATAAAACTGATTCTGCAATCAGAATAACGCATATACCTACCGGAGTTGTAGTTGCCTGTCAAACAGAACGATCACAGTTCCAGAACAAGGATACTGCTATGAAAATGTTGAAAGCCAAGCTCTTTGAATTGAAGGAACGTGAACAGAAGGAAAAGATCGAGGATTTAAAAGGTGTACAGATGGATATAGCATGGGGAAGCCAGATTCGTTCCTATGTTTTCTGCCCATATACACTGGTAAAGGACCATCGCACAAATTATGAAGAAGGTAATGTGAACGGAGTTATGGACGGTAATCTGGACGGTTTTATAAATGCTTTTCTTTCAATGGAAAAATCTCAGGACAATCCGGAAAAATAATAGCATTATTGTTAAAATCGGGTCTTTATATACACCCTATTATTTTAATGCGTGCAGGCATGCAGGGAGAGATTGCAATGAATTCTGAAGAATTAAAAGCTTTACTCGAAGGAGTAAAAAACGGATCAGTTGAGATTGATCAGGCTTTCAAGGAAATAAAAGCTCTGCCTTATGAAGATCTGGGCTTTGCAAAAATAGACCATCACCGGAGTATCAGAGTCGGCTATCCCGAGGTTGTGTACTGTGAAGGAAAGACCAGCCGGCAGATAGTTGAAATAGTAAAGCGGTTGATGGAAAAGAACAATAATATTCTGGCTACAAGGGCTTCGAAAGAAGACTTTGCAGCTGTGAGTGAGGTGATTGCAGAGGCTGAGTACCATGAAGCTGCCAGAGTTATTGTTGTTAAAAGAAAAGAGATAATTGTAACTGAGAAACTGATTACGGTCATAACAGCAGGTACATCTGATATACCCGTGGCAGAGGAAGCTGCAATTACTGCTGAAGTGTTAGGCAATAGAGTTAACCGGATATACGATGTGGGAGTTGCAGGTATTCACAGGCTGCTGTCAAAAATGGATGCTATTTCCCAGGCAAATGTAATAATTGTAGTTGCTGGAATGGAAGGCGCCCTGGCAAGCGTTGTAGGCGGCCTGGTTGACAAACCTGTAATAGCTGTTCCGACAAGTGTAGGCTACGGGGCAAACTTCGGTGGTTTGGCTGCACTTCTGACCATGCTCAACAGCTGCGCCAGCGGTATCGGTGTTGTCAATATCGATAATGGCTTCGGAGCAGGCTACCTGGCTAGTAATATTAACAAATTGTAATTTATATGCTTTTATTTGGCGGATATGAGATATGGGACCGACGTATATTATAAACTAAATTTATTTTTTATATAATGTTTTGTTGGGTATATATGAGTTAGTAACTAATAAAACTAAAATAAAAGCACTTTTATGAAACACGGAGGAGTAAATGCGAGTTTTATATTTTGATTGTTTTTCAGGAATAAGCGGAGATATGACTTTGGGTGCGCTGCTGGATTTAGGACTGGATCACGGCGCCTTTCTTAAAGAGCTGGACAAACTTAATGTGGACGGTTACTCCATTGAGATAAAAAAAGTAGTGAAGAATGGCTTAACAGGTACAGATGTTAATGTAATCCTGCAGAATGACCATAGTTCTCATGAGCAAAACCATTCACAGCCTGAATCCCTTGGTCATCCAGAACAGCACCAGCATCATGACGGCCATGGTGATAAAATTGAGCATAACGGTGAGAAAGCTCCCAGCCATGACTTCGGCAGCCATGGCCACGACCATAGTCATCAACACGACCATAACCATAACCACGATGACCATGGGGATGTTCAGCATCATGGTCATAATCATGAACATGATCAGGGGAACGAGCATCAGCATAGCCATGAGCACCATCACGGACATAGTCATGAACATTCCCACCAGGAAAGAAATCTTGCAGACATTGAGAATATTATTAACAAAAGCGGCTTGAAACCTGGTGTCAAGGCTATGAGTACCAGAATATTCAGGGAAATTGCCCGCGCTGAGGCAAAGGTGCATGGCAAGAATATTAACGAGGTACATTTCCACGAGGTTGGTGCAATTGATTCTATCGTGGATATTGTCGGTGCCTGTATTTGCATTGATATGCTGGGTGTTGAGAGAATATATGCTTCGGAGCTTCATGAAGGGAAGGGCTTTGTAAGGTGCGCTCATGGACTTTTGCCTGTACCTGTACCTGCAGTTATGGAAATGCTGTGCAACAGTAAAATTCCTTTGATAACAGAGGACATTCCTTTTGAATTGGTTACTCCTACCGGAATAGGTATTCTTAAAATGACCTGCTCATCCTTTGGTAAAATGCCGCCCATGTCCATTGAAAAATCAGGTTATGGAATGGGCAAAAGAGAAACAGGCAGGTTTAATGCATTAAGAGCTGTCGTAGGTTCTCTTTATGAACAGGATGTTGTCCCAAATGATGAGATTTCCATCCTTGAAACAAATATTGACAATATGTCACCCGAGATACTGGGGTATACCATGGAAAAGCTTCTGGATAATGGAGCGCTGGATGTGTACTATACACCGATTTATATGAAAAAAAGCAGACCTTCTGTAATGCTGTCAGTACTGGCGAAGTGTGAGGATGAAAAGAAGTTTTCCGATTTGATATTAAGAGAAACCTCAACTCTGGGAATCAGGGTGAACAGATCAGCCCGTTATTGCATGAACAGGGAGCTTGTAAAGGTAAATACCATGTATGGAGACGTTAGAGTAAAAATCGCCAGTATTGGCGATATACATAAATTTGCTCCGGAATATGAGGACTGTAAAAGTATTGCTGTAAAAACCGGATTGCCTATTACAAAAGTGTATGAAATGGTAAACGAAACTTACAGGCAGGAAGGTAACTGCATTGCTGTACAATAAATTTTCTCAATACCTGAAAAACAAATACGGAGCCAAGGTATACAAACTGCCTCTTAATTTACCTGTTACCTGTCCCAACAGAGACGGAAATGTAAGCTCAAAGGGCTGTATTTTCTGTGGAGAAGAGGGCGCAGGCTTTGAAAATCTTTCCTGTGAGATTACGGTTGCAGAGCAGCTCAGTCATAACGCCAGATACATTGGAAAGCACTATGGCAGTGAAAAGTTTATTGCTTACTTTCAAAACTATTCAAATACTTATCTTCCATATGAGTTATTTGTTAAGAATATATCCGAAGCCTGTTCAGAGGGTATTGTTGCAATTTATATATCCACCAGGCCTGACTGTATTGCCGACAGGTATATGGAATATCTGGCTCAACTCAAAAGGGAAAAAGGCATAGATATTGTAATAGAACTGGGCTTGCAGACGGTTAATTATCATTCACTTAAAACACTGAACAGAGGACACACTCTTGCGGAGTTTATTGATGCTGTAATAAGGATCAGAAAATATGAACTTGAAGCTTGTGCCCATTATATAACCGATCTTCCCATGGATAATATTGATGATGTTATAGAAGGTGCCAAAATTATCTCAGCACTGGGCGTGTCCCAGGTAAAATGTCACTCTCTGTTTATTCTTAAGGATACCGAGCTTGGCAGAATGTTTTCCGACCGTGAATTGAATCCTGTTTCCATGGAAGAGTTTGTTGACCGAACAATAGCATTTCTGGAGTATTTGAATCCCGATATTGTAGTACAGAGGCTAATTGGCAGAGCCCCGGCAGAAAGAACACTCTTCTGCAACTGGAGTACCAGCTGGTGGAAGCTTCAGGATATGATTGAGGCTAAAATGACTGAAATAAATACCTTTCAGGGCAGATGCTTCAATTATCTGAATGGAGAAGCAAGACTGGGGAAGTTCAGATAAATTGATTAGTTAATGTTTATTTCAGAAGAAGGGTAGTATGAGGATGATAAGAGCTCATACTACCCTGTTTAATACCTGAAGCGTGGTTCAACAAGGCAGATTTGTCTTCAAGCACACCATGGATATTCTTACTCCCTGAAAATCAGAGCGGCACCGCAGCTTTTCTCAACTGTTTTTTGAAAATGACACCAAAAAGAAATCTTACAAGAGGCTGTATGAAAAACAACTGGGAGAAAAAAGCGAAGGGAAAATTAAAGACTATTTTCTGCATCCACTGTGCAACGAACTCCGCAGTAATGCCGTCATACAGAATTGTTGCTACAAAGCTCATCATTGGACACATTAAGCTTACTGTTGCACATATGATGGCTGTTGTAACAACATATGGCTTGTCTTCTCCGGGATTTACCATGCTGAAAGCAATTTTTAACGATAACGGGCCTGCAATTAACATCTGCAGTAGAAATGCAAATACAAATTCAATTGCAACTACTCTGGGGGCGGCTATAAATACCTGATTGGACATACCCCCCATCTCAAGTGCACGGTTGTAAAACACGAATAAATGTACCGTAATTATTACTGAAAGAAAAGCAAATACTATTCTTTGAAAAAATGTTTTTGGCATATAAGATACCGATCCTTTCTTTAAGTGAAATAACCTCTGCCTTTTTTGGCAACAAAAAAGACACATTCAGCTCTTTGTACCGTAATCAGATTTACGTGCAAAGCACCACATGTGTCGTTTCTTTGAATTAATATTCAGTTGCTGATATACTTTACCATATTCTTTGTTAAAGGTCAAGTGTTCAATACTAGAAATCATCTAACAACTTCTATGCTCCAGATCAAAAAAGCAGTTGAACTATAAAGAGTTTAGGAGAAAATGATCTATTCTTAAAAATTGTTTCATTTTCAGGGTCTCGGCAAGATTTCTTGATTTTATATTATCCACTCTGGCTTCATACCTTGGGATTAAGCCTTTCTTAAGTAAATAATTTAATGCAGAGGTTACAACAACTCTGGCGTAGCCCTTATTCCGCTCTGTTTCTGCAGTATGAACGCCGGCAACTTCCCATACGTTCTGATAATTCTGATAGACAAAGCAGATACTCTTAATCACTCCAGCCTCAATATACCCAAACCAAACTGAGCCGTTAGAAAAATACTTTTTTAAATCATAACGGGTGTAACCGTTTTTTGATATCATTGCAATTGCTTCGCCAGTCAGGTGGCATACACCTTTAATACCGGTATCCCTGTAACATTCATCCATATCTGAGCAGGTATATGAAATATACGAATGCCCTGCTTTAATATCAAATCTGGATTTAAACCCTGATAAATCCAGATATCCGTTACTTCTCAAAACATAGTTGTTCTCAGGCAGCTTACGTAATAGTTCATATTTTAAACTATCAGAGGTACCATTAATAAATAATGCCTGTTTACAATGGGGATAGTTTGCAGTATCATATGACAGGGACTCGGTAGGGATACTTGCCAGTAGAGCCCAACTAGACGAATCCTCCATGAAATCTATTTTTACTATGTCCCTGTATAATGAGAGATATTTAAGAGTGGTCAAATTTCTCAAGCTATCACTCTTTAGGCATTCTATGGATTTTAAGTACAAAGAATTCAATACAATTCCTCCCTAAAACAAATATTAACCAACTAAAAATAAATTATAATTTATTATTGACAAGTATGTAATAGCAGGCCTGATAAATTAACCAACCTACAGCCTGTTAATTTATCAAAAATACCTTGGTTATTTAGCCGGCTTATTTAAACTAATCCTTATCCAGAACTTTACCTAAAATAAATATCATTTCATCAATTTCAGCTTTTTCTACAATCAATGGCGGCATTAATCTTATTGTAGAAGGCTGAGGGGAATTAATTGCCAGACCGCCTGCCAGACATCTTGCAACCACTTCGGCCGCAACAGGGGATGCCAGATCAAAAGCTGCTAACAGTCCCATTCCTCGAATATTTGAAAGGTTGTACTTTTCCTTTAGGCTATTAAGCTTTTCAACTAAATAATTACCCATTTTTTCAGCATGGCCAGGGATTGCTTTTTCTATTATCTCACTTACAACTGCAAAGCCTACAGCCATTGCAAGCGGTTGGCCGGAGTAAGAACCGCCCTGGTCACCGGGATCAAATATGTCAAACTGCTTTTTTGTCAGCATGGCCGAAAGTGGAAAACCACCTCCTATTCCTTTGGCAAGGGTCATAATGTCGGGCTCCACTCCATAATGCTGGTAAGCAAAAAGTTTACCTGTCCTTCCGATACCTGTCTGAATTTCATCAAAAATCAATAAGATATTGTTTTCGTCGCAAAGCTTTCTAAGTTCACTGATATAATTCAGTTCTGCAATATTTACACCGCCTTCTCCCTGAATGGGCTCCAGCATTATTGCACAGGTATTTTCAGTGATAGCGCTTTTTACAGCCTCAATATCGTTAAAGGGGACATGCAGAAAACCTGAAACCTTCGGGGCGAATAATGGCTCCCAGTGCTTTTTACCGGTTGCTGACATAGTGGCAAGGGTACGGCCGTGAAAGCTATTTACTGTTGTAATTATTTCGTGTGCTCCTGATTTAAATTTGGAACCAAACTTCCTGGACAGCTTTATTGCACCCTCATTGGCCTCTGCACCGCTGCTGGCAAAGAAAACCTTATGAAAGCAGGAATTTTGAGTAAGGAGCCGGGCAAATTTCAGCATTTGGGTATTATAGAAGGAAGGGCTGCAGTTGAGCAAGGTTGAGGACTGCTTTACCAGAGCTTCAGTAATAACATTTGGGCTATGTCCAAGACAGTTTACCGCCCAGCCGCCTACAAAATCCAGATACTTCTTTCCTTCGGTGTCCCACATGTACATGCCCCTACCTTTTTCCATAACAACCTCCGGCCTGTTGGCCGTAAAGAGTATTGCTTCCTTATCAAGAATATAGGAGGGCAGATTATCCTTCAACTGCCGGGCGTTATGAGAGGTGTAAAGAGCATGAGCAACGCTGGGGGGTGTTGAGCTGTATATAACCGGACTATCCTCTTCATCATAGTGCGGATGGATAGAAAAGGCCAATTGCTCATGAGCCAGGCTGAATTGGGCGTTTATGCTGTTTGTATTGCCGCGGGCATCCATTCTAATCCATTTATTCAGTGATTTCAGATACACGGTATTTACTGCGTGAAGGACAAGTCTTTTGCCCTGCGGTATTTTACCGGGGGTAGCTTGCTGCCCGGGCCCTGGAGATAAACCTGATATGCCTGATAGTTCCTGGAAGTTTTCAACGGCTGGTGTGTCCAGGCATATACGCTGATAGCAGATTCCTGCCGGAATGCCTGCATATCTGAGTAAGGCTGCCAGAAGATGTGCCTTTGCATAACAAATTCCGTGCCCCAGCTTTATGACATCGCTGGCAGAACAGGCTACTTCTATTCCATCAATATCAAATGTGTGGGGAAAATTATCTCGAACATATTCATAAGCTTTTTTAGCTGCAGAGATTTCATCCATTTCAGAAAGCTCTAATTTTTCTGCAAGGCTTGAAACCAAATTGTTAGTAAAATCAATTAGTGAATCAGCTTTTACGTATTGTTGCAGATTGTCTTTTTGTATAAGAATTTTGTTCATAAAAATACCTCCTTAAATACCTGATTAGGTATTGATTGTTCAAAACAGCTGTTGAACATTATATACATGTGAAATTTGGGGCGATATGTTTTCTTATATAGTTCTCTTTGCGAATAATTATACATAGATTTGAATAAATATGCAATAAAAAACGGATATTTCTGGATTAAAATGGCAGTTTAATATATTTGAAAAAATTGCAGGTTTATGCTATGCATACCAAACAAAATTCGATATAATATAAAAATATTGAAAAGATTTAGATTTCAAGTTTTAAAATATAAAATTATTAAATTTAAGAGGAGTTGTTATTCTTGAGTAATGAGATGGTTTTAGTACTCGATTTCGGTGGGCAGTACAATCAGTTAATTGCCCGTCGTGTCAGAGAAGCTAATGTATACTGTGAGGTTATTCCTTACAACGCCACTTTGGAGCGAATTAAGTCATATAATCCAAAGGGAATTATATTTACCGGAGGTCCTAATTCGGTCCTTGACGAAGGTGCGCCAAAGTGTGATCCGGGAGTTTTTGAACTTGGAATACCGGTACTGGGTATTTGCTATGGCATGCAGCTTATGGGAGTGATGCTTGGGGGAACTGTTGAAGCGGCTAAGCAGCGTGAATATGGTAAGGTTGAAATTTCTGTCGATAGAAATCAGCCACTTTTTAAAGATATTGACGAAAATACAACCTGTTGGATGAGCCATACTTATTTCGTAAGCAATCCGCCTGAAGGATTTACTATAACCGCTAAATCTTCAAACTGCCCAACAGGAGCAATGCAGCATGTAGAAAAGAATCTTTATGCTGTTCAGTTCCATCCGGAAGTTATGCATACACCAAAAGGAACTGACATGCTCAGAAATTTCCTTTACAATATCTGCGGCTGCAAGGGTGACTGGAAAATGTCCTCCTTTGTTGAAAACTCAATAAAGGCAATAAGAGAAAAAGTGGGAGACAAGAAGGTTTTATGCGCCTTGTCAGGTGGTGTTGACTCATCTGTAGCTGCAGTTCTTATACACAAAGCAATTGGCAAGCAGTTGACCTGTATATTTGTTGACCATGGACTCTTGAGGAAATATGAGGGAGACCAGGTTGAGCAGGTATTCAGAAATCAATACGATATAAATATGATCCGCGTTAATTGTGAAGACAGATTCCTTGAAAGACTCAAGGGGGTTTCCGATCCTGAGACCAAGAGAAAGATCATTGGTGAAGAATTCATCAGAGTATTTGAAGATGAAGCCAAGAAGATCGGAAAGGTAGATTTCCTCGTTCAGGGAACAATTTATCCTGATGTCATTGAAAGCGGTCACGGTGATGCAGCGGTAATAAAGAGCCATCACAATGTTGGAGGACTTCCCGACCACGTTGATTTCAAAGAAATAATTGAACCTTTGAGAAATCTTTTTAAAGACGAGGTTAGAAAAGCCGGTGAAGAAATGGAGATTCCCGAAGATATTGTGTGGAGGCAGCCATTCCCGGGTCCTGGACTTGCTATCAGAGTAATTGGTGATCTGACCAAGGAAAAACTCGACACCTTGAGAGATACTGACTATATCTTCCGTGAGGAAATCAAGGCAGCAGGCTTGGGCAGAGAAATAAATCAGTACTTTAC
Source organism: Bacillota bacterium (assembly GCA_023409265.1). Taxonomy (GTDB): domain Bacteria; phylum Bacillota; class Clostridia; order Acetivibrionales; family DSM-1351; genus Ruminiclostridium. The sequence continues at coordinate 223,027 of JAEYHZ010000037.1, forward strand.
TGTATTAACAAACATGAGAAGCGTTGGGGTTATGGGCGATGAAAGAACCTATGACTACACTCTTGCTCTTCGCGCTGTTACAACTACTGACTTCATGACTGCCGACTGGGCCAGAATTCCTTATGATGTACTGGAAAGAATTTCAAACCGGATAGTGAACGAAGTAAAACACATCAACAGAGTTGTGTACGACATCACCTCTAAGCCACCTGCGACAATAGAGTGGGAGTAGAATTGAAAAACCCTGCAAGCTATGTATTATGCAACTTGCAGGGTTTTAATTTTTCTAAGCGTACTAAAAACGTACTACTTTCTATTTTTCTATGTTTTCCGTACTTTCAATATTTTCATGCCCTAATCTTTCAGATATAAGCAATGGACTAAACCCCATTTTTATCAACAGGGAAGCATGAGAATGCCCTTAATGGTATAATAACGCGAAATCCAGTAACTCAGTAATATCAAGTGGCTGCTGGTTTGGCGTTATTCTTTATACTCATTTTCCAATCAAAAATTGTAATTGTAATTGTAATGTAATACATATCTACGTTCAATTCGTAATCCGACTCTACGGCAGCTGTATGCTTTAGCATATTTATTACTACTGTGACACTCATTAATCAGAGAAGAATAAAGTCATCTTTGCATGGTAATTTTTTTCGTTTTTATATTACAGTAATATCCACTTCGTGATACATTAAAAAAATTACACATTGATTTAACAGTATATTTTGATGAATGTTTTCGTTATGTGTCCCATATTTTTGACTTAGATAGCACATTAGATTTGAATACTACTTCTGGAAAGAAAGAATTGATGAAAGCGATGAATGAACACATTCTGCAATATGATGGTATTACAGGCGTTTGGAATAACTCATATCTTGAATAGCATTTCCTGCCGTTACATTCAAGCTCAAAAAAATGAAATGTTCATCAAAGGAGCCAGGTTAATTATAAAAAGTCAATATCATACAAGAATTAACCTCCACATTCTATTATAATTTACATATATTGAAGGGTGGTGAAGGCTACGGATACAAATATAAAAGACATTCGTTACGATGAGGATTTACGGATTGAAGCTTATCGGTTTACAGGTATTATGCAGAAATTTCCGAACCATTTCCATGAGTATTATGTAATTGGATTGATAGAGGTTGGAGAGCGCAGTCTAATCGTAAACAACCGGGACTATACCATCGGGCCAGGTGACATGATAACCTTTAATCCAATGGACAACCACACTTGTGTACAGCTTGATAGCGGTGGTCTGAATTATAGCTGCATAAATGTGGGGCCGGACATCATGCAGGCGGTGGCGCATGAGGTATTAGGCTGTGACAACCTGCCCCGCTTTCGGGAAGCTGTACATTACCGGACAGAACTTGCCCCGGTCTACCGCGAACTGCATGATACCCTTATGAACCGCACCCCTGCTTTGGAGAAAGAAGAATTGTTCCTCCTGTTCATGGATCAGCTTCTAAGAAATCACGCGGAGGTAACCCATAGTGTCAAGCCTCAAACGGTACGGAAGGAAATTGAGGATGTCTGCGCCTTTCTGGAGAGTTGTTATGCCAAGCGCATCACACTTGATGAGCTCTCCCAGATCGCAAAACTGAATAAGTATACACTGATCCGTGCTTTTACCCGCTTAAAAGGGATCACCCCTTATCGCTACCTAGAGAATGTCCGCATCGGCAAGGCAAAGAAGATGCTGGAGCAGGGCTTGGAGCCTGTAGAAGCGGCTGTGCGCACCGGATTTTCCGATCAGAGCCACTTTACAAGCTATTTCAGTCAATTTATTGGGCTAACGCCAGGGCAATATCAGGCCATCTTCCGCGAGGATACGGCGGAGGGAGGCTTACCGGAATGAAGAAACCACAAAAAACCGCTACTTTCGGGCACTTCTCGGCAGTCGTCACCATCATCATATGGGGAACTACATTTATCTCCACAAAGGTTCTGCTGCGCACCCTTACCCCCATAGAAATTCTGTTTACCCGTTTTCTGATCGGTTTTGCGGTGCTCCTGCTGTTTTATCCTAAGCGGTTGAGGCTCACGGACAGGCGGCAGGAGTTCTTTTTTATAGCGGCGGGGGTCAGCGGCATCACCCTGTATTACCTACTGGAGAACATCGCCCTAACCATAACCACCGCCGGTAACGTAGGCATCATCATAACCATTGCGCCCTTCTTTACCGCACTGCTATCGGCGTTGTTTTTGAAGTCGGAAAAACCGAAATGGCAGTTTTATACCGGCTTTGGGGCGGCGCTCATTGGAATCGGGTTGATTAGCTATAACGGCAACAGCTTGCAGCTTAATCCTGCCGGTGATTTACTGGCGGTGCTGGCAGCAGCAGCCTGGGCGGTCTATTCCATCCTGACGCGAAAAATCAGTGAATTAGGCTACAACACCATCCAAACCACCCGGCGCGTGTTCGGCTATGGTCTCTTATTCATGTTACCTATGCTGTTTTACATGGGTTTCCGGTTGGAGCCTGATCAGTTTGCCACAGTCGCCAACCTCGGCAACATCCTGTTTTTGGGACTCGGAGCTTCGGCACTCTGCTTTGTAACATGGAACACGGCGGTGAGATTGCTGGGCGCAGTGCAAACTAGCGTGTATATCTACCTCGTGCCGGTTGTCACGGTGGCGGTATCCGTGATTGTTTTGAAGGAGCCACTGACACCGCTTCTTATCGTCGGAGCGTCACTGACGCTCATCGGGCTTTGGCTGTCTGAGACAAGGATTTTTGAAGGGAGAAAAGAAATATGGAAAACCAAAATACCAAATGCGTGATGATAATAGACGAAAGCCTGCCACTGGGGATCATCTCCAACACCGCCGCCGTTATGGGCGTAACGATTGGAAAGCTGTTGCCCCAGGCTGTGGGCGCGGATGTAACCGACCAGACGGGGCATGGGCACCTGGGGATTATCGAGTTTCCTATCCCCATCCTCAAGGGCGACAGGGAGAAAATCAAGCAGTTGCGCACTCGCCTTTATGACGAATCCTTCTCCGATCTGAAGGTGGTAGATTTCTCCGACACAGCGCAGAGCTGCAAGACCTATGATGAGTACATCGAGAAGATGGCCGGTGTGCCGGAGACGGAATTATCCTACCTGGGTATTGCCATCTGCGGAGATAAAAAGAAGGTGAACATGCTGACAGGGAATATGCCGCTGCTCAGATGATCGTTTTGTTAAAGGGTATACCATTGTGTCATTCGCGGGTATAATCCCAATCAGCTCAACGTTGCTATCGGCTACCCTGTTGAAAAAGCCAATAAATGTTTAGCAAATTGCAAATGTGTTACCCCAATAACCTGGGTAAGTATCACTTGCGACAAGGATCAGTATATGTTAGTTATAAGTATGTTTCTTACAAAGCAGACAATAATAAACGACGAGAAAAACAGAATGTTATCTGTAAATCTTCGTCAGTACAGACCTGCTGCAATTATTGGACTATAAAAGGTAATTGATGCTATCTTCCTTCATACTGTGCAAAGACGTCAGTTTGTGGGTGCAGCCCAGATTATTGATAGTAACGGATTAATAATTGTAAAGCGTTCATTCGAGCAGGATGAGGGTATTGTTACAGCAGAACTCCAATGGGGAACAAGAAAAAATGTGGAAATAGCTGTAAACCATTTGAACTTTGGATTCCCGAACTGCCAGATGAATATATCAACGCTTGGGAAGCGAATAATTCAATAGGGGAAACTTACTATAAGGATGTGGCACTGCCGATATATAAGAATTTTGTAGAGAAAATATTACTTTGACATTTAATCTGAAAATTCATAAAATGAAAGTGACTACTTGCATGCGAGGAAGTGATGGAAAGTGGATGCAACCAGTCAAAAAATTATAGATGCAACAATGTCTCTAGTAAGAGATAAAGGCTATGTTGCCACCACGACCAAGGATATAGCCAAGCAGGCCGGTGTGAATGAGAGTACTCTATTCCGGAAATTTAAAAATAAAAAAGATATTGTAATTAATAGTATGGAGTAAGAAAAATGGAGAGGTAATCTCATGCCGGAGATATTCCGAAATGTTTGCTGGGAGCTACAGCCTGATTTAGAAATGTTTATGGAAGAATATATGAGCAGAATAACTCCTGATTTTGTAAAACTCTCGATTGGCTTGCGTGCCACTCAAATTTATGAGGAAACTGCCCCACTGATCATGAAAATTCCACAAGCCTTTGTATCTGCCTTAATTGACTACTTTCAAAGCATGGAGCAAAAGGGAAAACTGCCACATTTAGATTTTGAAAGCCTTACTATGGTAGTATTTTCAATACATTTGGCTTTACCTTTCTTAACGCTTCTTTTGATAATAAACTTACAAGTATAAGTAGAGAAACATATATAAAAACAACGGTTGCTACATTTATCCAAGGTATACCTCATTATTAAATATAGGTACTGTCACATAGATAGTACCGTATATTTACCACTTACATGCAAGTGCTAACACGCATGCGACGCTGAGGAATTAAATGAAAATATCAGGTGCGGATTTATTAATAAAAGCTTTGAAGGAAGAATATGTTTACACTCTTTTTGCTTATCCAGGAGGCAAGCGATTGACTTATTTAATGCTCTCTATGGTGTAGATGGCATTAATGTTGTTTTGCCACGACATGAGCAAGGTTTGATTCATGCTGCAGACGGTTATGCTCGGTCAACGGGCAAGGTAGGGGTTTGTCTGGTTACCAGTGGACTGGGAGCCACTAACCTTGTAACAGGTATTGCAACAGCTAATTATGACAGTGTTCCGCTGGTATGCTTTACCGGTCAAGTACCCACACATTTAATTGGAAATGATGCTTTTCAAGAAGTCGATATTGTTGGGATTACAAGGAGTATTTGTAAATATGCTGTTACGGTTCTTAAGCGTGAAGATTTAGGTGCTTCAATTAAAAAAGCTTTTTATATTGCAGCATCCGGAAAACCGGGGGTGGTGGTTGTCGATTTGCTCAAAGACATTCAGCAGCAGCTTGGAAGCGATTTTTATCCGGATAAAATTTAATTACGAGGTTACAAACCTAACACTACTGTTCATATCGGACAGATAAATAAAGCACTGGCGTGTTTGCGCAGTTCAAAGAAACCTGTTTTTCTATTAGGTGGTGGCGTGAATATTTCCAAAGCTAATCATGAAATGACTATGCTTGCAGAGAAAACGGGTATCCCTGTTGTTACTACAATCATGGGAAAAGGGGCAATTCCAACCGATCATCCCTTGTATATCGGTAATTTGGGCATTCACGGAAGCTATGCGGCCAATACTGCGATTAGCAAATGTGATGTATTGTTCTCTATAGGTGTGCGCTTTAATGACCGCATTACTGGACACATAGGCTTATACGTGACTAACTAATAGAGCACTGCATGTTTGGGGGAATAAGGCGAGAGTTGCATTATTTATATTTTATGTAGGAGGAAATTCATGGATATAGATCCTATTTTGATTTTCGAGGATAATTACGCGAAATGTTTTTGTACATCATTTGAAGATGAAAAAATCATTCGTTTTAGAGATAGCCTCATACCGGATATGTATGACCACAACTATACTCGAATTAAGCAGGTTAATAGTGCCGATGAAATTAAGCTCATAGTAATGCAAGAAATAGATTTTTGCGTTTCAGAAGGCAGAAAGTTTTGCAATATATACATAAATGGAAATGTAGAATTGCCGCGAGTTCACGAGCTAAATATTAAGTCGGAGGAAACATCGTATGCGTTTTATGCTGCAGAAAACCTAACAGAATTACATTTAAAAAGTCGCGATGATTGTAAGATGGAAAGAATTGTTAATGATACAATGATTGCTGAGCGCCTTTCTCTGGAGCTTTCCGAATATGGTAAAAATCATGGTGAAGATTTTTGCAAGAGAAAAAGCGAACGAATGAAACAGGTTTACCTTGAGCATGCCGTGTTTTTGACCTTGATCCGTCTACAAGCTCCGCAGGGATACACAAATCTTCTGGTGTCATCACCGAGCGCTGCCCAAAGGCAGAGGAAGCGAGGGGATTATTGCGCAGCGCAAGGAGCAATGCGACCGGGAGGGAGCAGGGCGACTATGCAGCAAGCCGGGTACATTAGAATTATAATAGACTTATATTTTGCAGAATGACAGGTAGTCGTGAGATTATCTGTCATTTTTGTATTATTTATAATATAATTAGTCAGGATGATTTTAAATTTAAGTTTATTATTCCCATAACATAGTTTTGGGCTAAATGACAAACTTTCTAATATGGAATTATTTTAAATACTTATAGGATAAAGAATGGATGACAGAAATGAAGTTTAAATGCGGAATGTATGGAGGTTCATTTAACCCACTGCACTTAGGGCATGTGCGCTGTATTATCGAGGCAGCAAATCAGTGTGAAGAACTAATAGTGGTGATTAGTGAAGGTGTTAATAGGGATGAAATTGATATAAGGGTGAGATATCGCTGGATATACCAGTTAACAAAGCATATAGGGAATGTAAGGATATTTGTTTTGCAGGATTATGCAGAGACGAAACAGGATTACACAGAAGAATGCTGGATGAAGGATGCAGAAAAGGTTAAAGAATTTGCAGGCAGGAAGATTGATGTTGTTTTTTGCGGAAGTGATTATGATATAAACAGCTTCTGGGCAAAGTGTTACCCGGATTCGGTTAACATTTTCTTTCAGAGGGATGGTATTTCATCTACTAAAATCAGAGAATCTGTTATGGCCCATTGGGAATGGCTTCCGAATATTGTAAAACCTTATTATGTAAAAAAGGTGCTGCTGATAGGGGGAGAAAGTACAGGAAAATCAACTCTGACTATCAACCTTGCAAACTACTATAACACGAATTATTTAGAGGAAGTAGGAAGGGATATATCTGAACGTTCGGGTACAGATGTATTAATGCTTCCTGAGGATTTTACAGATATACTTTTAATACATAAGTTAAGGGAAAGGGAAGCTCTTTTATACAGCAACAAAGTACTTTTTGAAGATACGGACTGTCTGATTACCAAGTTTTATATTCAGTTTCTGGATGGAAAAGACAAGGCTATAAACGAAAACCTGGCCGATGCCATAGCAGAATTAAATAATTATGATCTGGTGATTTTTTTAGAGCCTGATGTGAAATTTGTTCAGGATGGTGACCGGAGTCCAGTAATAGCAGCTGACAGGGAGTACTATAGTAATAAAATAAAGGAACTGTACAAAAAAAGAAAATACAATATTGAAGTAGTTTCAGGAGATTACCAGGAGAGATTTTCGAAGTCGGTTAATTTAATTGATAAATTACTTGGAGAACGTAAATGATGATAAAATCAGAAAACAATATGAGGCTGAGCGATAAAATTGTAAGTTTTATGACACCTTTTCAATGGTTTGAGGTTCTTATCTTAATAGGCTTTACAACATATTTTGCTATAATCGATAAAGAAAGTTCAGAATTATATCTTGTTATAAATGCACTATCAGCAATATGTGGAGTTTTTTGTGTTGTACTTTGTGCAGCAGGCAAAAAGTCCCAGTACTATTTTGGTTTTGTAAATATTGCCACTTACATCGTAATCGCCATGACAGGTAAATACTATGGACAAGTTGCCTTAAATGCACTTTACTACCTTCCGACTCAGTTTATAGGTATGTATATGTGGAAAAAACACATGCATGAGGATGTAAATGCAGTTAAGTCGAAGAAAATGAATCTTAAGCAGATCGGGATATATATTGTTGGAACAGTGATTGGTGTTGTTAGCTGCCAATACATCCTGGAACTGCTGGGGGGCAATCAAACATGGTTAGACAGCACGACACTTGTGATTTCCATAGTTGCAAATGCACTTATGGTGCTAAGGTATAAGGAACAGTGGGCTCTTTGGATTGTTGTTGATATTATTACTGTTACCATGTGGGTTCTGGCTGGAGACTTGATCCAGGTGTCAATGTGGTCAGTATACCTGTTGAATGCATTTTATGGCTTCTTTAAGTGGTCAACGATGAATAAGGTGAATCTTGAAAATGAGTAAATTTTTACTGAGTACTGAAAGTTTTATAACGCGAGGGTTTAGATAAACCCATGCGTTATAAGTTTTCAGGTATTTTAATTTCACTGCTAATAATATTATGCTCCTGTTTTGGGGCGGTTCCGTATATTAAAAACTCCACTGCAATCATAAGAGCCTGGTACCCCTGCAAATAAGGCTGCTGACACATGGTAGCTTTAATGATTCCTTTCTCTATCAGTCCTTTGACAGCAGGAGTATTATCACATGCTACGATTTCCATCCGGTCTTGTTTGCCCAATTCGGTAACAGCCCTGCAAACACCTGCTGCACCGGCAGCTACAATATATATGGCGTTGATCTGCGGATATTTTTTTAACATTTTCAGAGTCTCTTCATAACCTTGCAAATCGTCATCATTTGTCTCAATAATATCAGCTATAATAAGTTCTTTATATTTTTTCTCAAGAACACTGTTAAACCCCAAAATCCTTTGATTATGCCCCAGTATTTTAACAGAGCCCGTAGCAATTCCTACATTAGCTTTTCCCCCGGTTAATAATCCAAGACATCCACAGGCTGTCCGGCCGCTCTTGAAATAATCGCTGCCTATATAGCATAGCCGGTCGCTGTTTTCAATATCGTTATTAATCGTAATGACTCTTATGCCCTGTTGTGTTAATTTACTAATCTCGTTTACAATACTGTCATAATTTATAGGTTGGATAATTAAGATATGAATAAAAGGTTCCAGTTCCCGCATTAAGGATAACTGAACATCCACATCATAGCCTTTCATGGTTTTCATGATTACCTGGATACCATAAGCAGCAGCTTCTTTTTCTGCCTGTTCCATTCCGGAAATAACGTCGTCAAAAAACTCATTTCCTTCCGATGACAGAATAATGCCTATAATAAAGTTTTTCTTAATAGCCGCCAGAGCTTTACCAGCCACATTGGGCTGGTAACCAAGCTCCTTAGCAACATTACGAATCAGTCGTTCCGTCTCCGGGTTCACTCGTCCCCGATTGTTCAGCACTCTATCCACAGTACCGCGGGAGACTCCGCTAAGTTCTGCAATTTGTCTGATTGTCACTGACATAAATACTTCGCCTATTCTTTCAATATTTCATTTAATTGCTTTAGTGTAAATTTATGCAAAAGGATTTTCAGTGGGATACAACATGCCCTTTGGCTGATTAAATCCGATATCCTTTACACCAAGATACTTAAATACTTCAAAAATTAATTTTCCATAGTGTCCAAAAGCAACAGCACCATGGTGAGGATAATTTTTTTCTACCAGGACATGACGATAAAATCTGCCCATTTCTTCTATGGCAAAGATACCGATACCACCAAAGGATTTTGTTCTGACAGGCAGTACTTCTCCCTCAGCCACATAAGCACGTAATTCAGCATCTGCTGTGCTTTGCAGACGGAAGAACGTAATATTTCCGGGAATGATATCTCCTTCCAGAGTACCCTGTGTTACTTCCTCGGGTAAATTTCTTGCCATAATCATCTGGTATTTCATCTCACAGAAAGCCAGCTTTTTGGCTGCTGTATTACCGCAATGGAATCCCATAAAGGTATCAGTAAAGTTATATTTAAATTTACCTTTTATTTCTGCTGCATACATATCCTTAGGAACTGTATTGTTAATATCCAGCAAGGTAACTGCATCCAAGCTTATACAAGTACCGATAAATTCACTTAACGCTCCGTAAATATCCACCTCACAGGAAACGGGGATTCCCTTTGCCGTTAATCTACTGTTGACATAGCAGGGAACAAATCCAAACTGTGTCTGGAATGCAGGCCAGCATTTACCTGCTATGGCAACAAACTCTCTGGAACCTTTGTGTGCCTCTACCCAGTCCAGTAATGTAATTTCATATTGTGCCAGCTTGGGAAGGATTTCAGGTTTCATATTTCCCTTTCCTAATTCTTCTTCCATGCTCTTCACAACATCAGGAATTCTGGGATCACCTGCATGTTTGTTGTAGGCTTCAAATAAATCCAGTTCCGAATTTTCTTCGATTTCTACTCCCATGCTGTAAAGAGGCTTAATAGGTGCGTTGCAGGCAAGGAAATCCTGGGGTCTTGGACCGAAGCCTATAATCTTTAGATTATTAAGTCCGATAATGGTTCTTGCTATAGAAACAAAATCCTTAATCATAGCGGCGCAATCGCAGGCATCGCCAACAGGATATTCCGGTATGTAGGCTTTGATCTCTCTTAGCTTTAAGTTATAGCTGGCATTCAGCATTCCGCAATAGGCATCGCCTCGGCCGCCGATTAAGTTATCTCCTGCCTCTTCAGCTGCTGCAATAAACATTGCAGGACCGCCAAATTCTTTTGCCAATAATGTTTCAGCTGTTTCAGGTCCAAAATTGCCCAGATAGACAACCAGTGCATTACATCCGGCTTCTTTCAGCTGTGCCAGAGCTTTTCTCATATCCAATTCACTTTCGATGCAGGTTGGACATTCATAAATTTCTCCATACTTCTCCTTGTATTCCTTTACAACAGCTTTTCTTCTTGACTCCGATAATGTCATAGGGAAGCAGTCTCTTGATACGGCTGCTATTCCTAATTTTACTTCTGGGATGTTAATCATCATAAAATCCTCCTCTAATTTTAGTAGAACTACTTCATAATTACACAGATTACCGGTTTGGGCAGTTATTACTGTGCTCGTGCACACACTTTATTATAACATACTCTTTATGTATGGCTTTGTCAATCAGTAGAAAGCATGTATGAATAATCGGACATTTGAATTAACAAAAAATCTGTAAATCCCTGTTACTACTGGAAATGTAATTTCTTACATGGTAAAATATGAGAAGTGTAAAATTTATATTTTTCACATATACAACTAAGGGGGATACATTAAAAATGAAAAAGATTCGGTTTATTGTCTTATTTTTTGCAATAATTATAACGGTTGGCGCAGGAACGGTCTTTGCAAAGACATCTGTGATAGAAAAACCTGATTTTAAAGTTTATATTGATGGAAAGCTCGAAATTTACTCTTTGAATCCAATAGTTTCTGAAGGAAAAACTTTTCTGCCGTTAAATGAGTTCTTAATTAATATGGGTGTACAGAATGACGGCAGCCAAATAATTTGGAATAGTTCAGAAAAAAGCGTTACTATAAAAAAAGATGGAATTAATATTTATTTGCAAGTAGGAAGCAAACTTGCAAAGGTAAATGATATCTCAACAACATTGGATACGGCACCGGTAATTTACAAGAGCAAAGTATTTATTCCTGTTACCTTTATTGCTAAAAGCTTTGGAAAAAATGTAACCTGGGATGGCAGGACAAATAGTATTATAATTGGGGAAAGGCCTGATTCGAAGGTTAAACAGGTAATTGTAAGTTCTGCTGAGGAGTTTGTAAAAGAAATAGAAGCTGATAAGAGAATTTTACTTAAGCCCGGTAAATATGACTTGTCTTCAATTAAACAAAATGACAGCAAAGATAATAAAGTAACCTGGAAAGAGGTTGAGGACGGAAAAGAACTAAATATTAGTGATATTTCAAATTTAACCATAGAAGGCCCCGGTACCGAAATCGCTGAAATATTGATTAAACCCAGATACGCTGAAATAATCCACTTTTCAAATTGCAGTAATATTGTCATAAAGAATATAAAAGCAGGTCATACACCTGATGTGTATATGTGTGATGCCGGAGTACTTGATTTTGAGAAGTGTAATGATATAACAATTGATAGTTCAGAACTTTACGGATGTGGAAGTATAGGACTTCAGGCAACAAACACTAAACGCCTGGATTGTATCAATACCAAAATAAATCATTGTTCACTAAGAGCAATTGAGCTGAATAATTGTGAATCAACTAAATTTTCAGGGTGTAAAATATCAGATCACGAAGCTTACAGTAACATTGTGTATATAAATAACTCCAAAGATACCACTTTTGAACAATGTGAATTGTCGAACAACAATTATTTTGAATGGGGCTTTTTTGAAGTACTTGGAGAATCAAACCTATTGATAGATAAGTGTAAGATAGAGAATAATAAACAACCGGGGGATGACACCTGGGAGGATAATGCGTACTTTTTTAAAACTAAAGACTATTTATCAAAAAGTGAAAGTAAGATTATAGTTAGAAATACAGATTTAAGTAATAATAAATGTGACTATTTATATGATAATGTGGATTCCATTACATTTGAGAATTGCATAAAAAGCGGAAACACATGGAAGGAATAATTTCTTATTCCAGATAATAAGTGTATAAAGGGTAGCTACTCTTTTTGAATCTTTCATTAATCGTAGCTACTTTTTATGCATTCTTATAATGGATTAGGACGAAAATAACAAATTAATTAATAAGAAGGATACTTATCACTTTAAAGGAACTTATCAGCAGAGGGGTCCATTGGGGTATTTTTGTGAATTTTAAGAATTTTAAGAATTATAAATTGTTAAGGAGCGATTACTATAAAAAAGACATTTATATTTTTATTAACCATACTAATAATTATTTCCGGTACATTCAGTTTGAATTATGCTCAACCCGCAGCTTCAGACGAACAGGAAATATATATCAAGTATACCGAAAATGGCATGAATGGTTTGATAAATACTGATGGGAAAGCTGTATTGAAGCCTGTTTATCAGGATTTCGGAGTAACTCTAAGCAATGGGATGCTGGCAATCAAAAGGGATAATAAGTGGGGGTTTGTTGATAAAAATTTTATTGAGGTAATCAAGCCCCAATATGATGAGGTTAATTATTTTTATTGTGGATGGTGTCCGGTCAGAGTGGGAAGTTTATGGGGATTAATTGATCCAAAAGGACAGTGGATTGTTGAACCTTCATATGAGTTTATTGAAATATCCGAAGAAACCAAACTTGCAATTATATGTCAAAAAGGAAAGTATGGTCTTATTGATGACAAAGGCCAGGTTAAGATAAATGCCAGTTATGAAAAAATGTCTTTCCTAAAAGATGGAAAGATGTCCTTTGTTAAAAATGGAAAAACCGGAATGATAAACGAAAAGGGAGTTGAGTTAATTTCTGCTAAGTATAAAGGAATTTATGCATATGCAAATTTCCCTGACAAATCAAAATTTTCTTTTTACGTACAAATAGAAGAGGAGGTACCTACCAAAGGGGGTTTCTACATAAAAAATAAGACTGGTATTATTGAAAAATCCGGCCGGGTTACTATTATTGACAAGGATGAAAGCTACTCTTTCTTTCGTGATGATTTAGGCATGGCAACAGACGAATTTAATAATACCGTACGTCTGGTGGATATAAATCTTAATACATTAGTTAAGCCACTTTATTCACAAATTGTACCATATTTGAATGATGAGTTTATAGCAGTAAAATATGGCAGATATCACGGAACCATTAACAAAAAAGGACAGGAGATTATCAAACCTTTATATACCTCTATGACAAAGGTTGGTGAAAACCTTCTTGTTTGCACTGGAAATTTGAGAGGAGGCAAATGGGGTATGATTGATAAAAATGGAAAAATTGTTGTTCCCATAAAATACAGTAATGCCAAAACAAATGGAGAGTATGTCTGTTTTCAGGAAAATGGTTTATGGGGTGTACTGGATTCAAAAGGAAAAATAGCCTTGAAACCGCAATTTTCAACCGAACCGATGTTAACAGAAAATAATATATTGCTCATATTGAACTATGATGAAGATGGTAATTTTTTAAATGCGGGTTATATCAAAATAAATGGTGAACCATTGACAAAATCCTTATCTGATTCAATGTATCCCTTTGAAAACGGAGAAGTTTTTTCTACAGGTATGGCCCCTGTAAAGATGAACGGTAAGTGGGGATTTATAAATTCAAATGGAGAATTGGCAATACCATACAATTTTGATTTTATTAACGGCAGGTTTTACAATGGTGTCGCCTGGGTAACCTCGTTAGCGGAGGATGGTTCACAAAAACAGGGACTTATTAATAAAAAGGGTGAGTACCTGCTTGAACCGCAATTTGATGGTATAGACTATACTAAGATCATAACAGTTTATAATTCGGAAAACCGGTAATAAATAAAAATGTTTTAATTTAAGTTTAATTGGAGGTATCAAATGAGAAGGTTACCATATGAACGGCCAACTGACCACTATGATGAAGGGATAAGAGAAATAGATGAGAAATTGTGCGAGTTGATCAGGGAGCGAAGACGATTATCAAACAATAATCCCGGCTACCCGCCACTGGAATATCTTTCGGAGTGGGCAAAGAAATTTGATATATATGAAAGCTTGTTGCAATCAATATTTGGAGCTCTTTGGAATGAAAAACAATTTCGTCCCTTTGTTCAGCCTGAGGGTTTTAGAATGCATATTCCGGTATTGAGAGCGGTTGAGATTGACAACCGTATTTACTCTGTTACGTTTATACGCCAGTATACAAATGCCAGTCTTGTGAACTTTAATATTGATTGGGATAGTTCAGAAAGCTCAACTCTTGACAGGGCAAGCCTAAGTCATTTTGAACTGTCTGTAGGACAAAATTATGACTGTCGTATGTCTAACGGTTCAGGATCTGAGGATCACTATACATATAATTTTGTTGTGTCTCCTGCGCTGCCTGACGATATCTCAGGAATTGATTTGATCTTTGCTGAACATAAGCATCCAATAAATGATGCACCTACAGGTTTAAAGATTTTAATAAAAAAATAAAAGTAGTGTCGAACTTTCAATGTAAATTTAAAACTAATTTATCATGTTTGATAAGAATAAATAAATATATCTATTCTCAAGCTTGATAATTGTTTCTGTTCTTTTATATAATTTTAGTGAATACTTGACGGTAAGTTATTTTTAAAGGAGGGATACAATGGACAGGGTATCAAATATTAACCATATTTCCAGAGAATTTATCGACGATCCGGATTTTCAATCAAAGATGAAGACCATATTGATTGGACATGCTGTCGGATGTGAAAAAATATATGTTAACATGGATTATGTAAAGCCAGGTGGAAAAAGTGTGAAATATCATTCTCACTCAAGGCAGGAAGAATTCTTTATGATAATGAGTGGAACAGGAATATTAAGAATGAATGGAGAAGAGGTCCCAGTTAAGTCCGGAGATGTTATCTCCAAACCAGCCGGTAAAGATATAGCACACCAGTTCATAAATAACGGCTCGGAAATATTGCAGATACTTGACATGGGCACCAGAGAAAAGGACGATATTGCCACTTATCCTGATGAAAATGTAGTGTTTATAAGAAATAAAAACCTGGTATTTAGTTCTGGAAATTGTCTTAAAGAATGGACTTCTGACCCTAATACATAATCTAAAGGTTTTAAAGAAACAATTTTAGATTTGAATATGAAAAATTACAGGTGTATGTGATGTGTTTATAGGTTTAACATCATATACACCTGTTTGGTTTAGTAACTTACGTAAATTATTCTCTTTGAATAAAAGGTAATGATACTAATTTGTAGAATATTCATAAAGTATGTTATTAAATTAATTTTTGAACTATATGAGGATAAAAATGAATATTACATATTTCCTGGACAGCGTGAAAAAGTGGGGAGAGAAAGAAGAGCAAATAAGGGCAATCATTTTGGTTGGCTCATATGCCAGAGGGAGCCAGAAAGAGGATTCTGATGTTGATCTGGTAATCATTTCAACCAACCGGAGGCTATTTTGGGAAAGCAATTTTGTTGATGGTTTTGGAAGGGTAACCAAATTCCAAAAGGAGGACTGGGGAAGGGTTACATCCCTAAGAGTTTGGTATGACAATAACTGTCTTGAAGTGGAATTTGGCATAACAACACCTGTCTGGTTGGAAAAGCCTCTGGATGAGGGTACTAGAAGGACCTTGAGCGACGGTTTTAAAGTGTTGCTGGATAAGGATGCTTTTTTCAAAGACATAGATATACTTCTATAAGGGCTAAATAATGGGGATATTTTGTCCTACCGGTGTACTTTTAGTACTGATAATACTGAATTAAACATATTTATAGAGGAATGTAATGGAAACTAACATATATTTATTCATAGTTGTTCTTAGCGCATATATCATCAAAAGTTTGACAGGCTTTGGAAATACACTGATAATTAATTCCCTTTTATCCTTTGTTAAGGAGAATAGGTTTATCAGCCCGGTAGACCTGTTATTAGGGCTTCCAGCCAATATTTACATGGCATGGAAAGATAGAAAATCAATAGACTCGAAAATTGTTATACCGTTATCAATAATGGTGCTGGCAGGCAATATTCCGGGAATTTTTTTGTTGAATATCGGCGGGGACAAGCTGCTAAAAAGCATACTGGGAATAGTACTTGTTCTTTTGGCTATAGAAATGTTTACAAGGAAAAAAACAAGTAATTCTGCAAGCAATTCTGAGGGTGTAAATGACAATGTTCCGCAACTGGAACATACCGGTACTGAAAATAGTAAGTTTAAAAACCTCATTATTTACGCGGTAGGACTAATCTCGGGTGTTTTGATGGGGCTCTTCGGAATTGGTGTTTTACTTGCAGCATTTATCGGAAGACATACTGACAATAGAAATAATTATAGAGGTAATCTCTGTTTTGTCTTTGTTGTAGATAATATATTTCGTTTCGTAATGTACTGTATTAACGGTCTTATCAATCAGAATATTCTTATTACAAGCCTGGGGCTGGTACCTGCAGTACTGTTAGGGATGTTTTTAGGCCGGATGATAGATTCAAGAATAAGTGATAGGACTGTAAGGAATTTTGTGGTTGCATTATTACTTGTCTCTGGAGTGGTTTATATTATAATAAACAGGTTTGGAGTGTTTTAATAAAAAGAGGTGACACAGCTATGAAAATATTAATAATTAACGGAAGCTTTAGAAGAGACGGCAATACACACAGAATTCTGGAGTTGTTTAAAGAAGCATACCTCTTTACTTCAAAACTACAAAAAGATGATGTTCAATTTGAAACAATTTTTTTGGCACATGAAAGTATACAGTTTTGTAAAGGCTGCAGGATTTGTTTTGATAAGGGAGAGGATAAATGCCCGTTAAAGGATGAAGTTTTATCGGTCAGGTCGAAGATTGGTAATTCTGATGCGGTGGTTCTTGCAAGTCCTGTTTATGTTGAGGATGTAAATGGTACCATGAAAAACTGGATAGATCGTATGGCTTTTAACAACCATCGGCCGGCTTTCTGCGGGAAACCTGGAATTTTATTAATTACTTCAGGGGCAAATTCCTCCAATCACACTTTACAAACAATGTCCAGAGCTTTTACCGGATGGGGCGGAGTAGTTGTTGCAAAAGGAAAATTTATAACAGGGGCCTTAACAGCCAGGAAAGACTTAAATGAGCATTATGCGCCTAAAATAAAGAACCTGGCAGTAAAATTACATAAGAAACTGTCGAGTAAGAAACGAGGTTCTCCGTCATTATATTCCCTGGTTGCCTTCAGAGTGCAACAGAAATACTGGAAAAAAACAGAGAATTATAACTCATATGATTATACTTACTGGAAGGATAAAGGCTGGCTGGAAAATAGCTGTAACTACTATACGAAACATAGTGCGGGGTGGATAAAAACCAAATCGGCCGGCATTTTTGGCAAGCTTATATCACTATTTTTTGTTTAAAATTTAAAGATATTGGGCCACCTGGGGGGAAGTCAATTTGGTTCATAGTTCCTGATGTAAATATAGTCAACTTGTATGAAAAAATTAAAAATATTGAGGTTCTTACGTATGAACATGGAAACTGTCAGAGAGCTGGCCTGCAAGCATCTTGCAGACAGAAAGGCTCACAAGGAAAGAGAAAAGGGCTTTATTTTTTATCATGGTGAAAGAGTTGGGAAAATTGCTGTTACTCTGAGAGAAATATTACTTCCAGATAATTCTGAAAAGGACGACGTTATGAAGGCAGCTGCACATTTTCATGATGTTGCAAAAGGAATTGAGCCACATGGTGAATATGGGGCCGTTCTGGCCAGAGAGATATTAAAAGCTCATTGTACTACTGATGAGATGGATGACATCACAGAATTAATCTATTACCATCAGAAGCGGAAAAAAGACCCTGATTATTCTGATTTCATAAAAATATTTCAGGATGCCGATATGCTGGATCATTACGGAACAATAGAGATTTGGATGAACTTTCACTACTATGCTTATATGGATATGCCTATAGAAGAATCGGTAAAATTTTATAAGGAACATTTCGATCAGCATGTCGATGAGATGAAGAATTTATTGAATTACGATATATCTCTTAAAATATTTGAAGATAAAATACGGTTTATAAAGGGATTTGCAGATAGAATGTATTCTGAAGCCAGCGGTGAAATATATAATTTGGAGAATTTTTAGATCAAATAATAAGACCCCCAGACCGAAGACTGGAGGCCTTACACTTTAAACTATTTTACTGTCTCTGTGTTGACTGAGTTCCCTGTGAACTCTGGTAGTTTGACTGTCCGTGATATCCTGACTGACTCTGGAAGCCCTGGCTGCCCATCTGACCCTGGAAGCCCTGAGTGCTCTGGGATCCCTGGCTTGACTGATTCTGCTGAGTCATGCTGTTAAGCTGTTGCTGAGCCTGGTCAATGATCTGGCTCATCTGGCTGAGAACCTGGTGAGAGATTATCTGCTGTCGAGCCTGATTCAGCTCGTTAATAGCCTGCTGAACAGAAGTCTGCAACTGCTGTTGAGCCTGCTGCTGCTGTTGCTGTGCCTGTTGTCTGAAGCTTTGGATCTGATTCATCAGCTGGGAAGCCGCCTGCTGACTCTGCTGGCTCTGCATCGATCCCTGTCCGCCTGATGCTGACATACTGGTTGATTTCAGCTGATTTAAAGTTGATTCCATAACATTTAGCTGACTTTTTAAGTCACCTAATTCTGAGCCAAATTCAGTATCATTCTTTTTCAGTAAAGTTTCCAAAGTCTTTTTATTCTTCTCATCCATAGTTTAAAGTCTCCTTTTGATTGAAATTTTTTTTATTTCAAACGATATTAATTTCTCCCATCCATTAGATTTTATGCTGACATAAATTATCATATAAACAAAAAACCTACCTGAAAATCAGATAAGTTTTTTATTTCCATAAATAATATTTCTTTAATTCTAACAATACATATTTTTCAATTACATATTTTTTATTTTAACAATTATATATTTTTTAATTTAATCAATTATATTTCTAATTCCGTAATTACAAATATATTAATGTCTATAATTGTTTTACAATTACTAATTTTTAAAATATTCTGTATGCACATTCAAAATGGTTGACCCAGTAGGAGGAGTATATGGATGTAATTCTTACCCTACCCTGGCTGGAGGAGGCATCTATCATTTGGCCGTTGCCCAGTGCGATTCCCACATGTCCGCGGTAGGAAATTATGTCACCCCTCCTGATGCTTTTCATACTGCCAATCCTCTGATATCTTGAGGTATTCTGCCATGAGAAGGAGGTCATATAGCTCTGTCTGATTCCTGCCTGGTTAAGTACCCAGTATACAAAACCGGAGCAGTCAAAGGTGCTGGGGCCTTTGGCTCCGTACACATATCTGGCACCAAGCTTTGATTTTGCGATGGAGATTATATTATTCACTATGGAACTTGAACTGCCGGGATTGTCCGAACCGCCATTACCGGAATTGTTCCCGTTTGACCCATTATCTCCGCCGGAACTGTTATTGTCGGAGCCGCCGTTTATTGAGCTGCCATTCCATTTCCTTGCGTCCGGAGACAAAAGTTTGTTGATGGTTTGTGAACCAACCTTACCATCAGGGGACAATCCATTACGTTTTTGAAAATTTATGACAGCGTCGTGGGTAGCGGAACCGAAGTAGCCTGTTACATTACTTAGGTATTTTAATTTTTTTAGATAGGTCTGAATGTTTTCTACATCGGGCCCTCTGTCACCGGTCTTGATAGCGTATTCCTCAGCGTTGCCAGACATCAATAATTCCTTGGTTGCCGGCCCTATATATCCGTCTGCAATTAAGCCGTTGTTATCCTGGAAATGCTTTACTGCCAGAACAGTATCATTTCCATATTTACCATCAGGCTTAGTTGTGAGATAACCCAGCTGATTCAATCTTTGCTGATATTTCAATATTTCATCATTTTCATCTCCAAGATGAAAGGAAAGGGGGATGGCTTCAGAGGAGTACAATTTCTCACGGGTGTTTTTTCCTACATTTCCATCATCATAAAGACCGTTTCTTTTCTGAAATTCCTTAACAGCCGCCTCTGTATCAGTTCCAAAATATCCTGTAATCTTTGGAATATATCCCAATTCATAAAGACGTGACTGGAGCTGTTCAACGTCTGTACCGTCCGCTCCTAAAAAAACCGTATATTCTTTTGCCGAGTCAGACATGAGAACCTTATAGGTTTCTGCATCAACTTCCCCTGTGATCTTCAGCTCCATTTTACGCTGAAACAATTTCACCGCTTGTTCCAAAGCTTCTCCGAATTCTTCCGAGGGCTCGTCTGATTCCAGATAGTCCAGTTCCACAAGCCTTTTCTGAATGTCAATGACTATACTGTCTTTTACTCCCAGCTTGATTATATCCCCTTTGGAAGGATCAAGCGGAGCCTGGCCCCCGCGGGAAACTTTAATCGAAGCCTGATCGGATAATTTTGCTGAATAGCTTTCGGCCGCCATAGTTGTGGTTACGGCAGCGTCCTGGCCGGATGCTGTGGGAACTGCAGTATTCAATGAAGGGAGAGATGAGGTGGCTATAACTACCGTCAAGGTTATGACTACAACACCTGAGGTTGAAATCAAAAGATACTTGAATTTTTTTGGACTTTCGGTTTTATAATTCTTGATTTTGTGCTTGAAATTACTTAGAAAATTCTTTATGTTTCTCTTATTCATGTTTTCTCCAGTAAATTATGTATTTTTGAAATGGTTTTCGTAAAAAGGCAATAAAAAACCACTTCACCATATAAAAAATTATATATAGGAATTGGTATTATCATTAAAGCAAATAGAATAATTAAAAAGTGTGATGCAAAATCCAAAAGGACAATTTCAAAAGAAAAAGACATTGGCAAAACTTTATGTAGGCATCAAAATTCAATTATAACAATTCCTAGTATACATAACTTTTTTAAATGTTACAAATATAATAACACAAATCAAAGTCATTTATATTAAGTTTCATTTACAATTAATAAATTCGTGTTGTATTTTGCCATTATTTGGATTTTCATATTCAACTTGCAAATCATAGTAAAGAATTTATACTAATTTATATACAAAATTTTTACAAAACCGGTATGATGTCTCTGGCAATGTGGTATAATATAGTAAATAATCTACCAAATTCTATAAATTTTTATTCTACAACCTGTAATGTTTCACAAAAAACCAATTTTATAGAATGAATATAAATCTATATAAAAAATTGGATATTCTTTTGTTTATTCTTTTGATTGAATTCATGTTAAAAATATATTATTATAAATACATTAATAAAAGACATTTATAAAACTAGGTGATTTTATGACGACAGGCAGAGTAAATAGTATTGAAGTAAAAAAAATAAATAGAAACGCCATATATAATTTTTTATACATGCGCGAGCCTATTTCAATTCAAGAAATAGCTTATTCTCTCAATATGAGCTTGCCCACAGTAACTCAAAACATCAAGGAATTGTATGAGCGCGGCCTGGTTATTGAAACAGGTTTGTTTGAGTCAACCGGTGGACGTAAGGCAAAGGCTATTTCCTACAACAGTACGGCAAAATATGCTGTAGGCCTTGATATAACAAGAAATCACGTAGGTGTAGTAATAATAGATCTAAGTGCGAAAGTAATTAAAAATTTCAGGAACCAATTCCCTTTTATAAACTCAAAGGAATATTTTAAGGGAGTAGGTGACCTTGTCAAGAGCTTAATTCAGGAGTGTGGGATAGATTCCGAAAATGTGCTGGGAGTGGGCATAGCTTTACCGGCTATTTTATCTGATGACGATGAATCTGTCAGCTATGCCCAGGTTATAGACTTCAAGGGGGGGAATATTAAGGCCTTTTCAGAGTTTATACCCTACAAATGCACCTTTAGCAATGATGCCAATGCCGCCGGTTTTGCCGAAATGTGGGGAAACAAGACTGAAGAGAGCGTCGCATATTTGTCACTGAATAACTCTGTCGGCGGATCCATCATTATTGGAAAAAATATTTACAACGGTCAGAATCAGCGGGGCGGCGAGTTTGGACATATGACCATAGTCCCGGGAGGCAGAACCTGCTACTGCGGGCAAAAAGGCTGTGTTGACGCTTACTGCTCAGCTAAAATCCTGTCCGACAGTACAAATGGTAATATTTCAGAATTTTTCAGGCTCTTGAGACTGGGTCAGGAACCTCAAAAAAGTATATGGAAGGAATATGTATCCCACCTGGTTGTAGCTATAAATAATTTAAGAATGCTTTTTGACTGTAAAGTTATCCTGGGAGGATACGCCGGGGCTTATATGGATGAGTATCTGGATGAATTAAGGGAACAGGTCTCAAGATACAATACCTTTGAAGCAGATGGCAAGTACCTTCATGTATGCAAATACAAGCTTGAAACTACTGCTGTTGGCGCAGCCCTCCTGCATGTTGAGGATTTTATCAGAAATATATAAAAAGTCTTTTTAAAGCCATTTCAAATTTCTGAATCGGCAGGAAAATAATTTTAATATATATTGGAAAAATTATAAAAGTATATAACCTTAGTTGAAAGGTTATATACTTTTTTGTTTCAGCGAATTCAGTAATGAGAGGCGATTATACATTGTGACTAAAATTAGTATAACTTTTTCAAAAATATATATTGACTTTGTATAAAAAAACGATATAATCTTATTAAAAGCAATTTATAAAAGTCTTATATAAATTTATTACTTTAATGTGTTTTTAAAAACAATCAATTAGAAGATTTTCTCAGTAAGCAAATAAGAACATTGTAATTTGGAACAAATTTATTCAGGGGAATTTAACGGGAGAAGGATATGAGCCAGAACATTAAACTAAGAGTTTCACAAATTGAAAAATCCTTTCCAGGGGTAAAGGCACTTGATAAAATCGATTTTACTGTAAAAAAAGGTTCTGTCCATGTTTTGTGTGGTGAGAACGGTGCAGGAAAATCTACATTGATGAAAATCATTAATGGAGTTTATCAACCTGATGGCGGTCAAATATTTATTGATGAGAAGCCGGTAAAAATCAACAATCCTATTCAGGCTAGAAGCCTGGGGATCTCAATGATATTTCAGGAAATGAACTATGTACCTGAAATGACCGTTGAGGAGAATATTTTCCTGGGAAACCTCCCGGTAGGAAAATTGGGTAATGTTGATTGGAAAGAGGTAAGAAAAAGAACCAGGGAATTATTGAAAAAAGAAAACTTACCATATGCTCCAACTACGTTGCTAAAAGATCTTACCGTATCTGATATTCAGATGCTGGAAATAATAAAAGCCATCTCATACAATTCAGACATCATCATAATGGATGAGCCAACTTCAGCCATTACCCAGAAGGAAGTAGAAAAACTGTTTTCAAAAATTCGTGAATTGAAAGCAAGAGGAGTAAGTATAATTTACATTTCCCACAAGCTTGATGAAATCTTCCAGATAGCTGATGAGATAACAGTTTTCAGAGACGGTACCGTAGTAGAGAGTCATCCGAAGGAAGAGCTGGATATAGAAACAGTTATTGCTCTTATGGTAGGCCGAAAGCTAACTAACACTTATCCAAAAGAGGAAGTTAAAATCGGGGATGACATACTCAGAGTTGAAAAACTGAGCAATGGAAATGTATATCATGATGTTAGTTTTCACCTCAAAAAAGGAGAGATAATCGGATTTGCAGGTCTGATGGGAGCAGGCAGAACAGAGGTAATGCGTTCACTGTTCGGACTTGACCCCATAACTTCCGGAAAAGTCTCCATAAAGGGTGAAGAGATTAAAATCAAAAATGTAAGACAGAGTATTGAAAACGGATTGGTAATGCTTTCGGAAGACAGAAGAAGATATGGAATTATTCCGGTTAGATCTGTTAAAGAAAATACAACATTATCGTTCTTGCAGAAAGTCTTTTACAGATTCAGACTTCACCACAAGACTGAGAAAGCTATTGTTTCAGACATGTTTACAAAAATGAAGGTAAAAACTCCTACTTTGGATACAACAATACAGTCATTGAGTGGTGGTAATCAGCAAAAAGTTGTTCTTGCCAAATGGATGATCAGAAATCCGGATATACTTATCCTTGATGAACCAACAAGGGGTATTGATGTCGGAGCAAAATTTGAAATCTATAAGCTGATGACAAATTTGGCCCAGGATGGCAAGGCAGTAATAATGGTTTCTTCGGAATTACCTGAGTTAATTGGTATGTGTGACAGGATATATGTTATGTCAAAAGGCACAATTACTGGTGAAATAACAAGAAAAGATTTTTCTCAGGAACTTATTATGAAATATGCTACCGGAACTTTAATATCTAACGAGGTGAATTAAAATGGAATTGAAAAATATTTGGGGTACAGCTAAAAAGAAATACAGTATTTTTATGGTTCTGTTTTTACTATTCTTTATTTGTTCAATAGTAAATGAGAACTTCTTAACACCAAACAATTTGACTAATATATCCAGACAGCTTGCAGTTACTACCATACTGGCATTCGGGCAGACAATGCTTATCATATCGGGAATGCTTGACCTGTCACAAGGTTCGGTTCTCGCATTATCAGGCGTATTCGCAGTATCAGCTTACAAATCCACAGGCTCCCTGCTTATAGCAGTATTAGTCGGTATAATAACTGGTATCGTTTGTAACATAATAAACGCCGTAATGGTAAGTACCTTTAAAGCACCTCCGTTTATTGCGACGCTGGCAATGCTTACGATGGCCCGTGGGGTGGCTCTTCTTTTTACAAAGGGTCAGAACATTCTGCAGCTTGGTGATTTTATAGTATTTGGTCAGGGTTCGGCAGGGGTAATTCCAATACCGATAATATTCCTTGTAGTAGTTGCAATTTTCACATGGTATATCTTAAAGCACACCCGGTTCGGACGATCCCTGTATGCTGTCGGCGGTAACGAAGAAGCATCAGTTGCTTCCGGTATCAATGTTCACAAGGTTAAATACACAGCATTTATTATTAATGGTATCTTTGTAGGCCTGGCTGGAGTACTCTTCATGTCACGTGTTAATGCAGGTCTTCCTAACGGTGCGGTTGGTTACGAATTCACAGCTCTTACTGCAGCAATCATCGGCGGAACTAGCTTCTCAGGCGGTGTCGGTACAGCTGCAGGTACTCTGGCAGGTGCATTTATTGTTGGATTCCTTGATAACATAATGAACCTTGCAAGTGTGGATTCATATATGCAGCAAATCGTAAGAGGTGCAATTATAGCACTGGCAGTTATTTATGATATACGTTCCAAGAACAGAAGAACAAAGAGCGCTATGGGAAGAATTGAGGACAAGGAAAAGTCAAATAAAGAACTTAAAGCAAAGTCTTAAAGCATTAAAGCAAAGTATTAAAGCAAAGTATTAAAGCAAAAGTATTAAAGCAAAAGTATTATACAAAAGCAGATTAAGTCTGTAGTGTTATATTTCATCAGTATTAAGCAGCGGAAATGCTGTTTAAAATAAAAATACTCAAAAAAAGGATGGTCAACAATGAAGAAGAGACTTATAAGCGTACTTTCCATGTTACTCGCAATCGTATTATTGGCAGCTTGTGGCAGTACTGGAACTCCAAATGCGTCTAATACTACTACTCCTGCTGCCGGCACAGACACTGGTGCAAAGAATTTCAAAGTGGCATATATTGCAAGAGCTCAATCAGACTCATTTGCTGCATGGCTTGCAAATGCTGTTAAAGAAGAGGCTAAAAAGTATTCAAACATAACTCTTGATGTTTTTGATGGTGAAGCAAATGATGAGAAGGAAAACTCAATGATTGAGAACGCTATCACTAACAAGTATGATTTGGTTATTGTTCAGCCAAATAACGGTGAAGCTCAAAGACCATACGTTGAAAAAGTTGTTAAGGCAGGAATATTTGCAATAACAACAAACGCTCGTATTTCAGGTATTGAAGGAGCATCTTCAGTAGACGCAAATCCTTATGAACAGGCAGCAGTAAATGCTCGTGCTGCACTTGAGCAAATCCCTCAGAATGCTAAAGTAGTTGTATTAAAAGGACCTTCCGGTAACTTCCATGCTGACGAAAGACGTGCCAGCTGGCAGAAAGAATTCTTCGACAAACGTCCTGACGTTAAAATTGTTGGAGAACAGATAGCTAACTGGAACAAAGATGAAGCTATGAAGTATATGGAAGACTGGGTTCAGGCTAATGACAAAATCGATGCAGTTATTTCAATGAACGATAACATGGCTGCAGGTGCTATAGAAGTTGTTAAAGACAATCCAAAGTTCAAAGATATGCTTGTTTATGGTGTTGACGGAACAGCAGAAGCTCTCCTCCTTATCCAGGAAGGTAAAATGACATCAACCTGTATGCAGAGTGCTTTTGACCTTGCAACAAAACTGATGGAAACAAGCAACAAACTGTTGACAGGTGCTGAAAAGAAGGTTGACACAGATATCGGAAACCCATTGGTTAACAAGGACAACGTTCAGCAGTATATCGATGTATTAAAGAAAGCCGGAGCAATTAAATAATAAATATAATTCCAATGAACTAATGAAAAAAGAATAGCACAGAGAGATGCGTGAACTTGTTTCACGCATCTCTGGTGTTATTAAAAAAATGAAAAAGTAAATCCAGAATATTATAAAAATTTACCAAAAGATCTAGATGAAACTTTTATAAAACTATATAATGAAACTATTTACTAAAACTTTAAGAGTTAATAAAATTAATATTGAAAACAATTTACATTTAAATATAAAGATATATTTGATTTTAGATATATTATATTAATAGCATTTACTTGACAATAAATCTAGGAGGGTTTAATGATGAAAAACAGAGCAGCTTATATGACAGGATTAAATAAAATGGAGATCCGTGATATTGAGGTCCCAAAGCCTGGAGAAAAGGATGTACTTGTAAAGCTTGAATACGTTGGAATTTGCGGATCAGACGTACACTATCTTGAACATGGCAAAATCGGCGATTTTGTAGTAAACGGAGATTTTATACTTGGACATGAATGTGCAGGTACTGTTGTTGAAATAGGCAGTGGAGTACAGAATCTAAAGGTTGGTGACAGGGTTGCTCTGGAGCCCGGAATTACCTGCGGACAGTGTGAGTTCTGCAAAACCGGCAAGTACAATTTATGTCCCGATGTTGAGTTCCTTGCGACACCGCCTTATCACGGTTCCTTGATGAACTATATAGCTTTCCCGGAAAATATGTGCTTTAAGCTTCCTGAAAACATTACAACTAAAGAAGGAGCACTTGTAGAACCTTTAGCAGTTGGTATGCATGCAGCCTTGCAGGGAAATGTCAAGCTTGGCAACTCAGTTGTAATATTGGGGGCAGGAACAATAGGACTTGTCACCCTATTGGCCTGCAAGGCTTACGGTGCCACTGAGATAACAGTTGTAGACGTTATACCAAAGAGACTTGAATATGCAAAGAAGCTGGGTGCTACAGCAACCTTGAATGCCGCAGAAGTCGATGTAAATACCGAAATTGAAAAGATGACTTCTAAAAGAGGAGTTGATATCGTAATTGAGACTGCGGGTTCTGCAAGAACAATATCACAGACTCCTTACCTTGTAAAAAACGGCGGAACAATTGTTCTTGTGGGTCTTGCTCCGCAGGATATCATAGAATTTAACTTTGCAAAGATAATGGCAAAGGAAGCTGAGATTAAATCAGTATTCCGCTACAGAAATATTTACCCTACAGCAATAAAAGCTATTGCCAAGGGAATAATAGATATAACAGGTATTGTTACTCACGAGTTTGATTTTGATGACGTAGCAAAGGCTTTTGACTATGTTATAAACAATAAACAGGATGTTGTAAAAGCTGTAATAAAAATCTAGCTAAATCGTCTCCTTTTTAAATATATCCTCGTTATACGGCTGTCGCAAAAGCGGCAGCTGTTTTTTTTGTCCTTGGAAAGTAACAATTTTTACCGGCAGGGTTGATGTGTTAGCCGTACGACGCGTTAAATTATGCGCATCAAGACTAAAAAAGCATATACTTCTTATCAAAATCATAATTTATTCAAATAAATATCAAAAACCCGGGTGTTAAATCAGCTCCAAAATTTACAAATCAGTATAGGAATAAATTTTAGGAGTTGAAATGGATGTACACCAAAGTACCGGACAAATCCGCCGCCGCGCTTAACAAAAACCACCAGAACTCATCGTTGAAGCAGAAATCATTAGTCAAGCAGCCAAACTACATTGAAATAATTCAACGTCTTCGCACGCAACCAAATTCATTGACACAGGAGGATATACATATCCTCCAGAAATCCATTGGAAACCAGGCAGTTATTAAATTGCTTTCTGATATAAAAAAAGTACCTCAAAAGAATGATGAACTCAGGAAAGACAATGGGGTCACTTCTGATACAAAAAATCAGAATAATGCTTCTG
>JAEYHZ010000034.1 GCA_023409265.1 Bacillota bacterium
GAATGCAGGAAAACAACTTAACAAAATGGATTGGTATATCATAAAGAAATTCACATTGTGGTATAACTACAAAACGCAGAATAAAAGGCGTCATGCAGGCATCTCAAAGGTTCGTAAGATTATATATGATAACGGATTACAAAAGCTTGCAGTTTAGCGAATGCTGAAGGAAGAAGAATATCGGAAAGCCGTGTGCGAGAAAACCGCATGCACGGTTTGAGTGTGCCATGTAAAGCTGCATGGATGATGGAGGAGGGCCCTCCGACAGGAACTTAACAGGAAGACCTGTCAAACAGGCCAGTGCTGCTATGGTTAAGGTCATGGTAGTGAACGACTGGTGAAAAGGCTGTATAAAACAGTCATGTGTGATATACGAAGATGAATGAAAATGAATCGCTGAAGAAGTATCGATAGCGTGAGTGCTGTCAAAACCTAGGTTTTCACAACTGGCTAGGGACAAATATGGCAGAAATCCTGTATTGCTGGCCATATGGCAGACGGTATTAAGGCGACATGAGCGTATGTCAGGCATCTGTGTGGAACATGGGAACCAGTGTCAGTATGTAAATCGAAAAAGTACAAGTCGCAGAAAGACGAGGCTGAAAGTAGAAAGGACTGGCACTGGGGCGGAGTCATTCGTAGTAGTGATGAAGCTTTTGTAATGAAAGCTGAGCAAAGGAATGACATTATTCAGCTGAAATCATAGAACAACTGGAAACAGGAGGATTCAATGAAAGAAAGCAAACCTTATGAAATACCTAAAAGAAGAATACTAGAAGCCTACAGATTAGTAAAAGCAAACAGAGGAAGTGCCGGAATTGATGGTGTGAGTTTTGAAGAATTCGAAAAGCAACTGAACAACAATCTGTATAAAATTTGGAATCGAATGAGTTCGGGTAGCTATCTCCCATCACCTGTTATGGCGGTAGAGATTCCGAAAAAGTCCGGTGGGACACGAAAATTGGGTATTCCCACGATAGCGGATAGAATTGCACAAATGGTGGCAAAGATGTATATCGAGCCAGTGGTTGAACCAATGTTCCATGAAGATTCCTACGGATATAGACCAAATAAATCAGCACTTGATGCAATCGGACAGGCAAGGAAAAGATGTTGGAAGTATGACTATGTCATAGAACTTGATATAAAAGGGTTGTTTGATAATATCGACCATGAATTACTTATGAAGATTGTCAATAGACATGTGAAGGAAGAATGGATTAAGCTATACATTCTAAGATGGCTAAGGGCACCCTTTATGGAAAAACAAGGAGTGTTTACTGAAAGAACATCAGGCACGCCACAAGGTGGAGTCATAAGTCCAATACTGGCGAACATGTTTATGCATTATGTATTTGACATGTGGATGGTCAGAAATTTTCCTAATTCACCATTTGAGAGATATGCAGATGATGGAGTGATTCACTGCAAAACAGAAGAGGAAGCAATTATCATTCGAAAGGCTTTAGACGAAAGGATGAAATCCTGCAAACTAGAATTACATCCGATGAAAACAAGAATTGTTTACTGTAAAGACAAAGACAGAACAAAGGATTATCCCATCACTGAATTTGATTTCTTGGGTTATACATTTAAAAGAGTATATATAAAGTGTAAAGATGGGGTGAAGAGAGTCAATTTTATAGCCTCTGCAAGCAAAAAGTCATGTAAAGCATTTAGAGATAAAATCAAATCTATGGAAATTCACAAATATACTGGATGCAAAATAGATATGATAGCTGAAAAACTAAACCCAATCTTGCGTGGCTGGATTAATTACTTTAGTAAATTCAATGCATCTACACTGAAATACACACTTGATTGTATCAATAGAAGACTGGTTAAATGGGCTATGTGTAAATTTAAAAGGTTTCGAGGACATCGAAGAATGACCGAGGAGTGGTTAAAAGAAGTCAGACTACGCAACGGTAATCTGTTTGCACACTGGAGTTTCAGAAGTGGATATTTTATAGTAGGTTGAATAATAAGAGCCGGATGAAGGGAGACTTTCAAGTCCGGTTCCGTGAGAAGTTTGGGGTGAAATTCCCCTTACTTACTCGACTGTAGGGGAAAGAGGGAAAGATATTAATTTTCCCTCCGACCTACTCTACATAGAACTGGGTAGATTATTAAAATTGATATTGTAAAATATGGAAAAGTGTGTTAGTTTTTTAATTAGAGTTGTTATATTAAAAGGATTTATTTATGAAAAAGATTTCTGCCATATTAATATGTTTAAGTTTTATTTTCATTTTTGTTGGTTGCAGCAGTAATAAAAACGAAAGTAAGTCTACATCGACTGCTTCCGGGCAAAGTATTATTGATGAAAAAAAGGAAACAGATATAAATAATACAAATTCCGTACAGACTCCCGCGGATTCAAGTCGGAAGGAACAAGCTATGAAGGATGAAAATAACGCCTCTCAAAATAAAGATAAAGTAATTGGCAAAGTTAAATTATATAAGGGCATTTATTTTGATGATAGGCGTTTCGGAGATAGCATTTTAAAAAACTATTGTGAAGTTGAAATATCCAATATAACTGAAACTTCTTTTGATTTTACTGTTTATGAAGTGAACATGTCAGATGGAGAAAAAAGTAAAAAGGTTATTTTCCTTACCAATACGGCAGTTTTTACAGACGACGGCATGAAAGCAGCTTTTTATGGAAAAAAGTATACTATTGACTTCACATTCCCCAATAAACATAATGCGGAACCCATTGTCACCGACATAGAGATATCAGGATTCGAGCCATTAGAAGGTAAAACCTATGTCAATAATGGGATACCGGGACATGAATTCGGCTAAAATATATAGTAATTCATAAAAAATACTCCTTATGGTTAAAGCTTGAATTCTTAACCAAAAGGAGTATGTTCCATACGCAAAATTTTTTACAGTGTAAGTATTTCAAAGGCTCCACATGTAAAATTTATTATAGGCTCACTTGATTTTATCAGCTTATAAGAGCAATAAACGTGGAACTGTCACATATTCCGTTTGCAGGTAGCCCATTAGCGGTTTTAAATGAATTTATTGCTGCTGTCAGTCCTGAACCGAATGTTCCTGGATACTCTACACCATTTGGATTATACCCCCATAACATTACCAGAATTTCAGCTGCCGTAACCATGTATTGAGTTTCTCCGCTGGTAACATAATGATTTCCTAAAGCATTTCTTGATGTAGTACCCCAAATTCCATCAACAACAAGACCGGCATTGTAATCTAAATTCATAGCAGTTTGTAAAACTTTAATGCCTGCCTTTTTGGTGTCAGGTCCTCTAACGCCATCTGCAGCAATGCTGGAACCGGTAAAGTTGTTTGCTTGAACCTGTCCGGCTTGTATTATTGTGTTAACACCTGAAGGGGGAGTACTACCATCGTTATATCTGAGAATACAATCCCAGGGGCTGTTATAATAGCTTCTGATACAAATTTCTTTTCCTGTTTGATCCCCTGCTTGTCCTCCGGTTGCCGTACCATTTTCATTTTGACTCGCATGAACGATCTGTCCGTTTCCAATAAACATAGCAGTATGAGAAGATGAATTTAGCAATACATCACCACGTACCAGGCCGGAACCGCTTGATAATACTATCGATGATATTACATTGGAAAAACCTGTGTTAAGAAAAACATTCTTCATATTACCGGTATAAGTTGCACCATTGGTTTTTACCGGTACACCGGCAGTCTGCCAGGCGGTTATGATTGCTGAAGAGCAATCATAATCACCGCGCTCTCCCCACCTATATGTCTGATCATATCCGTGGCTGTTATCATTTGCCAAATCAATCATCCATTGTGTTGCAGTTTCAATCTTTCCCATAGCAGTCCTCCTAAATGATTAATAATGGAAAAAATAAATGAATGGGACAGCAGTTTGCATGGAATTATCCCCGACCCCGTGCGACTGAATTCAATTATTCTTTCAATATATCAGGAGTAAAAAGTTCATGATTAACAACTTATAATGGCTCCGGTATGGTTAAAAAATGATTTAATTATTGTAAATAAATAAATTGGGAAATATAGAATAATGAATTTTTAATTTTGAATCTTTTGAGCTATAACTATTATTAAAAATTGCATGAAAAATAAATGCGCATCACAAATAGACCGATAACATATGCTATCGGTCTAAATTTTATTTAATAAAATGGTAGTGGTAAAAATTATACGGTCTATTGGAAGGGAGGCTGCTCAATTAATGGGTAGCCTCCTATCCAATGGGACTTGGCCTGCGTATTAATTTAACTATTACAATTCATATTTTGCAACAAATACCCAATATCCAATACCTAGTATTTATACTTAATACTAATACTTAATACTAATACTTAATACTCATACCAACTTAACCCCATACTCCCTGAACCAGTAATCCAGCTGCAGCAGCCAGGCAATCAGCTGTGGGCGACCCATAAGCTGCCCGAACCACGTTATATTGCTGCCTGAACGGAGTAGTGTCAGTGCATCCTGATGGAGAATGTCCCTGAGTATAGAAGTGGGGTCAGCCATAACCTGCTCAAACATTTGAGTTACTATTCTCTCATATTCAGGGTTATGAGTTTTAGGATATGGACTCTTCTTCCTATAAAGGATTTTGTCAGGCAGATAGTCGCTCATTGCCGCCCTTAGCAGAGCTTTCTCAACCTTGTCTTTATACTTTATACTCCATGGAACATTGTAAACGTATTCCAGAATTCTATGGTCTGAGAATGGCACCCTGACTTCAAGTCCGCTGGCCATCGACATCCTGTCCTTGCGCTCCAAAAGGCTGACCATAAACCAGTTTACAGACAGCCAGGTAGCTATCCTGCTGGTCCGCATTTCGTCAGAGTCAGTGGCGGCCAGAGGACACGCATTTTTGCTGTCCAGGTACATTTGCTTTACAAAGTCAAAACCCAACTTGGGTTTGGCAAAATCTGAATTGAACAGAAATACTCTGGACTCTGGATCGTGTATCCAGGGGAAAAAGTCCCTGTTCAGCATTTCCGGCTTATAGAACCATGGATAGCCTCCGAAAATTTCATCAGAGCATTCTCCACTTAGTGCAACTGTATGTCTTTTTTTAACCTCCCGGCAGTAAAACAACAGGGAGGAGTCGATATCAGCCATACCGGGATAATCCCTGTACTTAACCGCATCGTTCAATAAATCTGCAATTTGCCGCTGACTTACGGTCAGTACCGTATGATCGGTATTTAGATAATTTGCAAGCCATACGGCATATGCATCATCACTTTCAGGCTGGAAGCTTGTTGCTTCAAAATGCTGCTTGTTTCCTTCATACTCAAAAGAGTAGGTGGATAGTAAGTCACCATTTTTCTTGTCAATTTTGGCAACAGCGGTTACTACTGACGAATCCAGCCCTCCTGACAAAAAAGTACATAGAGGCACATCCGATACCAGTTGTCTTTGAATTGCATCAGTTAAATAGAAACGTGTTTTTTCAACAACTGTTTTCTCGCCGTCTTCAAGCTCATATGCTTCCAGCGACCAGTATTTATACAGACTGAGGCCGTTAAAGTCAAAGATACCGTGATGACCTGGAGAGATTTCATATATATTTTTGAAGATGCCGTTATTGGAAGGCCTCATGGGCGACAGATAAAGTATCTGCCATATACCTTCATCAGCAAGTTCAGCTTTGATTTTTGGGTGCTTTAATATAGCCTTTACTTCTGATGAGAAGATCAAGGTATTTCCAAGCTGTGTATAGAAAAACGGCTTTACTCCCATCCTGTCTCTTGAGAGATACACCCTTCTATTCTCCTCATCATATATTACAAAAGCGTATATTCCATTGAGCTTTTCTGAACAATTAAGACCCCAGATTATGTAAGAGTACAGGACAACTTCGGTATCGCAATGTGTACTGAAGGTAACACCCGAAGTAATAAGTTCGGTGCGTAATTCATCTGCATTATATATCTCGCCATTGTAGACTATAGTATAGCTTTTCCCCTCAAATACCACAGTCATGGGCTGTAAACCGTTTTCAACGTCAATAACCGCCAGTCTGTTATGGTAGAAGCAAACATTTTCACTTCGAAAGAGACCTTTCTGATCAGGACCTCTATGAGCCAATGTCCTGCCCATTTCACTAAGTACCTCCTGGGTTACATCTGCAGTTGAATCTTTAAAATTGATTATACCTAGAATAGAGCACATAAAAATTCCTCCAAAGTAACTGAAATATCAGTATTGCAAAAACAAAAGGACAAATCTCATACTTAAGTCAATTACAAAGCTCTAATTGACCAGACTTCATTGTCCTTCAAACCCAAGTAAAAAGTTAATCTCAAAGTTGTTAAGCGGGAATTGAACTTTTCACTCTATTCATTATATGAAGCCAGCAGGTCCATAGTGCATAATACTGATAGTTTTTAGTTGATTTTTTATAGTTTTACATATTTTTTATATATGTAATAGTGCAGATTTTTAGTATACTCTGTATTATGTCACTTAATTATTCTTAGGGAGAGGAAAAATGATATTTAAACGTAAATTTTCAACGAAGAGCTTTAAGTTTAAAATATTCATTAATTTTTTAACCACTGCTTTTTTAATTATCATAATAATGAATGTGATAATTTTTCAGTATTTTGATATCTATATGAAAAATCAAATTAATACTATGTCCCGCACCAAGCTGGAAAATATAAGTACGGTGTATTACAGCAAAATGGAGCAGTACCATAGAATAGCCGAACTTATCTTCAAAACCCCCAAGTATAGCACAAGCTTTTATTCTTCAGAGAAGAAAAGTATACTTGAAGAAATAGATATGAGTAACAATTTACGCCCTATACTGAGTACCAATGTGGCAATAAATTCAATTTTCCTTTTTAATAAGGAAAAGATTAAATATGAACTGGATACACAGTATATAGACAAAATTAATAAGAATTATATTTTGAGTGAGGTTTTAAAGTCCAAGACAGATCGTTATCCATTGATGATTGAATTAAAAAATGGGATTAAAAAACTTGTTATATTTCAAACCGATAGAGAAACCTTATTCGGAAGAAGTCAAACAGGAGTTGTATTGATATTGGACCCGAAAACACTACAAAACAACATTTTGGCAGATTATGACAATCAGCCTGATGAAATATATCTTATTGATAATCAAAGAGGAGATATTATGCTTAGCCAAAACAACAAGCATATATTGGAACAGAAAGATCTAAAAGAAATTTTAAGTTCTGAAAAAAGTTATTATTCACTTAACAGTAAGATCAATTCAGACCTGTGTATTATAACTTACGTAAAAAATATAAAGGAAGACTACAGTATTGTTTCGGTAATTGACTACCAGAGCAGTATAAAGGAATTGACAAGAATAAGAAACATAATGATATTTTTCTCAGCTGGAGTGGTATTAGCAGCGTTTCTGATTTCATATTTTCTGGCCAACAGGATTTATAAGCCTATAAATAACATTTTATCAAATATTCAAACTGCATTTAAAAGAGCAGACCAGGAAGAGGAACATTACGATGAACTGAAAAGGGCATCGTTGGCTATCGACCAGGCGGCCAATAAAATCAATTTATTGGAATCAAAGTATAACGACAGTGAAATAATTGACTACCTGAGAAACAGTTCAGATTCGTCAGCCCCTGTTCCAGGCCGGTTTAAATTGTTGAAGGACAGGCTTGGTTTGAATTTCAGATACAGAACAGTACTGTTGGAACTTGAAAATTATTCCAATGCGGGTATATTAAACAAAGTTGAAGCACCGGTAGATAACAGCTCACATTTAAATTTTGCTCAATTTATTAATGTTATATGTAATGGCATTTTTGACAGGAATGACTCTCAAATCACTTTTGTTTCATATAATATTGAATTTTGTCAGGCCATATTAATCCTGTGTGAAGCACATTCAGGTCAAAACCTTGATGACATTGAGAAAATCGGGCTTTACTCAAAAGAGATTATGGATAGGCTTTCCATACAGCACAATGTATCGGTTTCCTTAAGTATTTCAGGTCTTTCAGAAGATATTGAAAGTATCCGGAAATACTATACTCAGGCGCAAAGGCTTATAAAATACAAATTGTTTATGGGGTCAAACTCCATTTTTATTAACGATACTTTTACTCCTGAGCAGTTGGATGAAAGTAAAGCCGGAGAAGTATCAAGAGAAATACTGAATCTGGTTAAAGGCGGAGAAGTTCAACAGGTGGCAAATTTGTATATAGACAATATACTGAAGGTTATTAAAAATGTTGAATACAGACAATGTTTAAAATACTTGTCAAATCTGCTTGCCGATGCCGAAAATCTTTCTCATAACTTTTCGGAAGAAAGCAATGAGTACAGGGGGAGCTATCTGGACATCTATCTTAAAATTGAAAGCTGTAATGGCAGATGCGAACTTACCACTTTGCTTCAGAATATGCTGAATAATGCTTGTCTGGAACTTAAAATTGCCAGATCAAAAACAGTTCAGATAAATATTATTGAGTCCCTTGAATACATAAATGAACATGTTGGTGACAGAAACCTGTCAGTTGAATTACTGGCTGAAAAATTCCATATTAGCCCATCTTATTTCAGCAAGCTGTTTAATAACTATACCAAGAAAACTTTTCCTGATTACGTTAATTGTTTACGTCTGCAGAAAGCTGCGGATTTGCTTGTAGATAACAATAATTTGGATATTAATGAAGTATCTGCCCGGGTTGGCTTCAACAGCAGTTCGTATTTTGCTGCCGCTTTTAAGAAAAAGTATGGAGTATCTCCCTCCAAATTCAGAATAAATCACTGGCTAAACAGTTAGAAAAAATACATTTTTATAAAGATTGCTGAATGTTAATAATTGAAAAATCCATCAAAAGCTATAGCATTTATAAGTTTAACTGTTTTTATTATTTACTTTCCGGTACCCCGAAATTACAATCTCAACTATAGTCCAGCCGGAGAAAACGGTATCCGGAAAACTAAATAATATAAAGAAAGGAGGACTCATATTGAAATCAAACGTAAGCAAACGTTCTTTCAAAAGTGCTGTAAAGGAAGATAGCATCCTCTATATTTTAGCCCTGCCGGGTGTCCTTGCTTTGATTGCTTTTTCATATCTGCCTATGGCAGGTACCATCCTGGTTTTTAAAGACTATCATTTTAAAGGCGAAGTTTTTAAAAGTCCCTGGGCAGCTCCGATTTATAAGAATTTTCAGTTTTTCTTTAATAATTTTGAGACTGCCATGAGAGCCACCAGAAATACCATCATGTTTAACCTGCTCTTTTTCATTTTTGGAACCATAGTTGCCATAACTATTGCCATTATGCTGAACGAAATTAAAAGCAGAAAGTTCATTAAAATAAGCCAAAGTGTTATGTTTTTTCCATACTTTA
Organism: Bacillota bacterium; assembly: GCA_023409265.1. Classification (GTDB taxonomy): domain Bacteria; phylum Bacillota; class Clostridia; order Acetivibrionales; family DSM-1351; genus Ruminiclostridium. The sequence goes on from JAEYHZ010000034.1 coordinate 9,379, forward strand.
TGTCCTGGATGGTTATTGGTTCCATACTTTATGCAATATTGAATACAGAGACAGGTTTTCTGAATAGTGTACTTAAATCAATAACCGGTGAATCCTTTGATTTTTATTCAAGGCCGCTGGTCTGGATACCGGTCATTGTTATAGTCAGCATATGGCAAAGCTCGGGATATACATCTATTATTTATTATGGGGTTTTAACCGGCTTTGACACAGCAATGTACGAGGCGGCTGAAGTCGATGGTGCCAGTAAATTCCAGCAGATCATGAAAATCACTCTTCCATTGCTGAAACCTACAGTTATAATAATGTTCCTACTGTCGGTCGGAAATATGCTCCGTGGGAATCTTAACATGATTATCGGATTAACAAACTTAAATCCCATACTTTTTCCTGTAACTGACCTTATAGATGTATTTGTATACCGAAGCGGTGTCAAAAATGGTGAAATGGCGTTTGCCTCAGCAATTTCCTTATATCAGTCTGTGTTTGGTTTTATTTTTGTAGTATTGTCCAACAAATTAGCAGGCTGGTACGATAAAGATTCTACATTATTTTAAAGGAGGTGGAGAGATTGACAAAAACAGCCACTAAGGCAGATAAGATCACGATGCTGGTATTTTATATCTTTTTATTATTAGTCACTTTATTCTGCATATTGCCAATAATATTAGCCATATCGGGTTCATTTTCCAATGAAACCTCAATTACTTTGAAAGGTTTCTCCATCCTGCCCAGAGATTTTACACTTGATACCTACAAATATATTTTTGATAATCAGGGGTATATGATAGGTAATGCTTATAAGGTAACAATACTGGTTACCCTGATTGGAACCTTTTTATCGGTTTGTATTACAACCAGTTATGCATATGTTGTGTCTGTAAGGGATTTCAGACATGCAAATAAATTTGCGTTCTTCGCATATTTCACAATGCTTTTCAATGGAGGAATGCTGCCCTGGTATCTGGTATGTACCCAATATCTGGGGCTAAAGGACTCGCTGATGTCTTTAGTTCTTCCATATTCCATCAACGTATTCTATATGTATTTGCAGAGGAATTTCTTCAAAGGCTTGCCTTATGAACTGACAGAAAGTGCAAAGATTGACGGTGCCGGTCATTTCAGAATCTTTATACAAATCATGCTTCCGTTATCAAAAGCGGGCATTGTAACTATTACATTATTTTATGCATTACAGTATTGGAATGATTTTTATCTGCCGCTAATGCTTATAAATGATACAGAGCTGTATTCCATGCAATATATTCTTTATAAAATGATGTCAAACATTCAATACCTTGCAGCAAACCCGAGCGGGAGCTATTCAAGCCACATAATACTACCTGCTCAGACCATTAAAATGGCTATAACGTGTATTGCAATCGGACCAATTATTCTGGTGTATCCCTTTGTTCAGAAATATTTTGTCAAGGGAGTTACTATAGGGGCCATTAAAGGATAGTTAAAACTAATTTTCAGGAGGAAGGAAAAAATGAATCGAATCAAAAATATTCTTATATTATTACTTGTTTGTACCATTTTTCTTAGTTTATTTGCAGGCTGCGGAGGCTCAGAAAGTCAAAATGCGGATGCTACCGGCAGCAGCACTCAGGTTGGGACTTCTGAGCCAACTGACGCAACCATAGTATTTTATGGTGAAAGCTCCAAGAGAATGGAGGAGTTTTCAAAAAAGGATTTGCACGACAAGGTACTGGAAGCTATCAATGTAAACTTGAGTGTTCAGTACTTGCCCTGGTCAGAGTATGCCACAGGTAAAACAGAACTAATGTTGTCATCTGGAGAAAAATTTACTACATATACTGATACAGCATTTATGTCAAAATGTGTTTCAAAGGGATATTATGCTGACCTGACCGAAGCAGCGGAAAAGTATGCCGGAAACCTGAAAAAATACTGCGGAGGTGAAGAGGCATTTAATATTTGGAAAGTAAACGGAAAACTATATGGACTTACTTTTGGAAACAAACCTAATGCAGGTGAAAATTATTTATTGATTGTAAGACAGGATATCCTTGAAGAAGTAGGAATGAAAGAACTGAAAACCATGGAGGATGTTGAAAAATTCCATGATCTGGCAATAAAAAAACATCCTGATTTTATTGGCTTTTCACGTGGTTTTACCACTAATCTGTTTAATGGTGCAATTGCATCAGATATGAATGTCTTCCGTCCAAACAATTTTATAATGACCGACGGAAATAAACCCAATGATCCAACAGTGTATAGCTACTATGCATCTGAAGAATACAAGCAGGCTTGTGAAATCTCAAGAAGATGGCAGCAAAAGGGCATAATCCCCAGCTACGCCCTATCTAATCCATCTCAGTCAGACTCGGCATTTTTTGCAGGTAAATCTCTATTTTCTTTAGGTGCAAGCTACAGGGTATTTGAATTTATGGACGTTGTGCGTAAGGCTGATCCAAAAGCAGTATTTAAGAATTATTTTATTGGAGACACGTCGAAGAAACCTTTAATGTCAAGAGGCTTATATTCTACTGCTTTTGCTGTCAGCGCCAATGTAGAAGGTGCTGAACTGGACGGATATGTAAAACTTATTGATCTTCTCCAGAGCAGTCAGGAATGGACCGACTTCATTCTATACGGAGTAAAGGGAAAGGACTATGATATTAATAATGATGGAAGTATGCAAATGATAAATAAGGATACACTTGTAGATACATGGCTTCCTGACAATATTAATTTTACAAGATACAAGGACTATATAACGAAAGAACAGATTGAAACTTACAAGAACTGGAATAACGGCTCAATAGAACAGAAGGATATTGGCTTTGCCTTTGACATGGAGCCTGTTAAAACAGAATATGCCCAGATGCAGGCGGTGGAACAGGAGTATTTTCAGCCGATAACCATGGGCTTTGCGGATTACGATTCCCATATAAAAACTGCCCTTGATAAGTTAAAAGAGGCTGGTATGGATAAGTTCCTTGCAGAATATGAAAAGCAGTTTTCAGAGTTTATAAAGAATAAGAAGTAATAATTCATTGAGTCGGGTTGTAGTATCATTTTCATTCCATAAAAACTCAAAGGTTTTTTCCTAATCCAACTAATACTGTACTACTAAACCAATTCAGTACTATTTAACTAATCCGGAAATCATCTGATATTTTGCTAATAAAAGCAGCTTGACTTTCAAAAAACCTGGTGGAAGCCTGATATTCTACAAGAAAAATTGTACTCCTCTGAATATCATGTTAAGTCAAATCCCGGTTTGCCAAAGTCAAGCCGCTTTTTCTTCATATTTAAAGATCAACAAAAATTTTTATTTGATAATTATATCAATTCCCACCACACCGACAATTTCACCGGAAGTACTCTTAATTGGCGCCGATACGGTAATACAGGGGTTTCTGGTAATTGCTGAAATATAAATGGACGAAATGAAATCTTCTCCTTTAATACTGTGCCTGAACCATTCTCTTACATTTGCGTTTGCTATTCCTGCCTTGGGAATGGAGCAGATAAATCTACCCTTTTGGTCATTTGTCCACGCAGCCTCAACGAAGCTATGTTTTTTCATAAAATCATTTATAATAGCTTCATGTGTATTGAGATCTTTGGAATTAATTATTTCACTCATGGAACAAAGCTCCTGATGGATTAGTGAAAGAGAATTTCTTGCCTTCTCCAGTGCATCATTACTTAAGGATTCAAGGCTTTCGGCTTCATTTGAGAAAAGCTGCGCCAGAGCTGTGGATGCTTCATTCAGTCGGGTTCCAAGAGAAGAAATACCTTCCATGTTATGTTTTTGTTGATGAACGGAAGCACATACATCATCGACTGTTTTGGATGTCCTGAATATGACATCTTCCACATCCTTGATCTGATTACCTACATTTTGGGCAATTTGAACTTCCTCTCTGGAAAGCTGGCTTATTCTATCCATCATTCCGAAAACGTCATTAAAGGAGGAATCAATTCTTTCAAGGTTCGATTCTATATTCTTTGTGGCAGAAATACCTTCATCAACACGCAGAGCATTTTCTCTTGCTACGGAATATACACTTTCAACCTCATCTTGGATAGCTTTAATTAGTGAATTGATGTTTCCGACCGATTTATTGGTATCATCTGCAAGCTTATGAATTTCCGATGCTACAACTGCGAATCCTTTTCCGTGCTCCCCGGCACGTGCCGATTCTATTGTAGCATTTAAAGCCAGCAGCTGAGTTTGCTTTGAAATATTACTGACTGTTTCAAGTATATGTACTATTTCTCCCGAAGTCTTTTGCAGTCTCTCCATATTGGTCAGGGTTTTATTTGAGGACTCATGTATGCCATCTATAGTTTTAACTATCTGTAATATTTCTTCGAGACTAAGTTTAACTGTATCTTTTGAAATTGAGCTCTTCTTAAGCATGTCAACTGTTATCGCATCGGCGTTATCAAGCAGGTCCATAATATTTCTGACCTCGGACAGAGTATTTGTGATGCTGGAATTGACATGTTCATTGCTGTTGGCCATTTCTCTTACTTCATCATAAACATATCTGGCAAATTCATTGTTTTCATCTATAGTTACTGCTATGCTTTCTGAAACTGAGGATATCTGGCTGGATGTAACCTGAACTTCAAAGTTAAACCTTTTTAGTTCCTTCTTAAGTTTTGATATTTTGTCGGTATACTGTTTGTACTTGTTGGACAATAAGTGACGGGTGAGGATGGTATATCCAATAAATAGTACTATATTCAGTGCCAATTTAAGGATTACATTCCAGCCCGGAACTGCAACAAGAACAGTAGAACTTGTGAGGAGAGCACCGGTTGCAATCAGGTAGGAAGTATTTTTCATAAAGAGTTCCTCCATTTAGGTTAAATAACGAGGGGATAGATAAAAATTTTTTGTTTAAGCTTGCGTACAATAGGTGAATATAAAAGCTGTTTTCCGTGGAGAGATTATTATTAAGGGCAATGGTGTTCAGGCGCTTATACCGCTGTAAGCGGCATGCCGTACACCATTGCCCTGGGTATTACTATAGCTTAAACATTAAAGAGAAGTTCTGCATATGTTGGGAATGGATATACATCAGCCGGAATTATGGTTTCCAGTTTGTCTGCATCAGCCCTTAAAGTTTCCATAGCAGGTACAACAACCTTGCTGAATGCTTCTGCCTGTTTTAATGTACTGGCTTCAGCACCTGATTTTTCAAGTGATTTCTTCAATGCATTGATGTTTGAAGCAAAGGAACTCAATGCCGGTGAAAGTTCCTTCAATACTGAAGATTGAGCCGCAACCTCAACAGACATTCCTGTAGCTTTTACTGAATTGATGGTATCTGACAATTCCTTGCTGAATCTAAATGCAGCAGGTAATATTTCAGTCTTTGCCACATTGATCATTGTCAACGCTTCAATATTGATAGTCTTTACATAGTTTTCAAGCAGTATTTCATATCTGGATTCAATCTCTGATTTGCTTAATACGCCATGTTTTACGAATACGGCAACATTCTTGTCCTTAATAAATGTCGGAATACATTCAACAGTTGACTTCATGTTGAGAAGGCCTCTGCTTTCAGCTTCAGCAACCCATTCGTCAGAATATCCGTTTCCATTGAATATAATTCTCTTATGAGCCTTAACGGTTTCTGAAAGCAAGGTTGCGATAGCAGCATTCAAATCACTTGCAGCTTCAAGCTGGTCGGCAAACTTCTGCAGAGTTTCGGCAACTATGGTATTGAGAACAAAGTTGGCACCTGCAATTGAAGCAGAAGAACCAAGCATTCTGAATTCGAATTTGTTTCCTGTGAATGCAAATGGTGATGTTCTGTTACGGTCCGTTGTATCTTTGGGAAGTTTAGGCAAGCTTGCAACACCTGTTTCAAGAATGTTGTTGTAGATCTTACCCTTGGCTTTTCCGTTTTCAAGCTGATTAAGAATATCAGTAAGCTGATCTCCGAGGAATATTGAAACGATAGCAGGAGGGGCTTCATTAGCACCAAGTCTGTGATCATTTCCGGCAGTTGCAACCGATAAACGTAATAAATCCTGATAATCATCCACTGACTTAATTACAGCAGCAAGGAATATAAGGAACTGTACGTTGTCATGTGGAGTTGAACCTGGCTCCAGAAGGTTCTGACCGTCATTTGTTGACATTGACCAGTTGTTGTGTTTACCGGAACCATTAACACCGGCAAAGGGCTTTTCATGTAACAGGCATGCAAGACCATGTCTTACAGCTATTTTCTGCATTAATTCCATAGTTAACTGATTGTGGTCGGTAGCTACGTTTGATGTATTGAATATCGGAGCCAGCTCATGTTGGGCAGGAGCAACCTCGTTATGCTTTGTTTTAGCCGAAATACCAAGTTTCCAGAGCTCTACATCAAGATCCTTCATATAGGCTGACACTCTCTCCTTGATATTACCGAAGTAGTGATCTTCCAATTCCTGACCCTTTGGCGGCTTAACACCGAATAAAGTTCTGCCTGTAAAGATTAAGTCCTTACGTTTTTTATACAGTTCTCTGTCAACAAGGAAGTATTCCTGTTCAGGTCCAACTGTAGTTGTAACTCTTGTAGCAGTGGTGTTGCCTAAAACCTTCAAAATTCTTAAAGCCTGTTTGTTGAGAGCTTCCATTGAACGAAGCAAAGGAGTCTTCTTGTCAAGAACTTCTCCTGTGTATGAGCAGAATGCGGTTGGGATATACAGTGTGCCGTCTTTTACAAAAGCCGGTGAAGTACAATCCCAAGCGGTATAGCCTCTTGCTTCATAAGTTGCTCTAAGTCCGCCTGAGGGGAAGGAAGAGGCATCGGGTTCACCTTTAATAAGTTCTTTTCCGGAGAATTCCAATATTACTTTTCCATCGGCAGTAGGAGAAATAAATGCATCATGCTTTTCGGCAGTGATACCGGTCATTGGGTGGAACCAGTGGGTAAAGTGGGTTGCACCTTTTTCAATTGCCCAATCCTTCATAACACTTGCTACTACTTCAGCAGCTGACTCGTCAAGAGCCAAACCCAGATCAATAGTCTTTTTCAAAGACTTATAAGTTGCTTTTGGGAGACGTTCCCTCATAGTTACGTCATTAAAAACGCTGCTTCCAAAAATTTCAGTTACGTTTGCCATAATAACCCTCCTTGATAAATAAATTTAAAAGTTTTGATTTTATATAAGGAATACAATAAATAACATAATCACATATTTTTCCATTATTTATTTTCCCTAAAAAAAGCGTTCCACTCCCTTGTTTAAAACTTGGAGTGAAACGCCTTTGTTTCACGATAAATTCAGTTGTTTGAATCCTGTTACTTACCTTCCTTGAGCTTGTTCAACTCGTTCCTTAGTACTTCCTGTACAACTTTAGGATTACCTCTTCCGGCCAATGCTCTTGAACACTGTCCCATAAGGAACCCGAAGGTTTTTTCCTTTCCTTCAAGATACTCGGCTACAGCCTTTTCATTATTTGCGAGAATTTCTTTTACTGTATTTTCAACCTCGCCGGTATCATTAATTACTTTATAGCCTTTTTCAGCAACAATGACTTCTGGCTCTCTGACGGTTTCGAACATTTCAGCGAGTACTTTTTTAGCATTGGCGGCTGTGATTTCTTCATTTTCAACCATCTTGATGAGACGTCCCAGTACATTTCCGCCAAAGGGAATATCCTCTGCTGAAAGGCCGGTATCATTAAGCCTTCTAAGAACTTCAACTATGATAAAGTTTGATGCAGCTTTTGGATTTCCGCATTCTTCAGCAGTTTTCTCAAAGAAATCCGAGAGGCTGACAGAAGTAAGCAGCAGATTTGCATCAACTTCGCTTAACCCAAACTGAGCCGTGTACTTTTCAAGTCTCTTATTGGGAAGCTCAGGCAAGGACTGCCTTAGAACTTCGATATCTTCCTTTGTAAAGGATACAGGAACTACGTCAGGTTCGGGGAAGTATCTGTAGTCATGAGCATCTTCCTTGCTTCTCATGGACTTGCTTTCACCTTTATTATCATCCCAGCGTCTGGTTTCCTGTATGATCCTTTTACCTTCCTCCAAAAGCTCTGTTTGTCTTTGGATTTCAGCATCTATTGCTCTTGCAATACCCCTGATGGAGTTGATGTTTTTCATTTCGGTTCTTGTTCCAAGTTCGTCAGTTCCAACCGGTCTGATTGAAACATTGACATCAGCTCTCATTGAACCTTCTTCCATACGGCAGTCGGATACTCCTGAGTAAAGAAGCATCAAACGTACTTTTTCTACAAACTCTCTGGCCTCCTCTGAGGAAGACAGGTCGGGTTTTGTTACTATTTCAATAAGCGGAACACCGCACCTGTTATAGTCTGCAAGACTATATCTGTCAAAACTGTCATGTAAAAGTTTACCTGCATCTTCTTCAAGATGGATTCTTTCTATTCTTATAAACTTTTCACCTTCTGGCGTATTGATTGGCAACCCGCCATTCTTGCATATAGGCAGATCAAACTGTGAAATCTGGTATGCCTTTGGAAGGTCGGGGTAGAAATAATTTTTTCTATCCAACTTCGAAAATTCATTTATTTCACAGTTTAAAGCCAGGCCGGCTTTCACTGTGTATTCAACAGCTTTTTTATTTAAAACCGGCAAGGTACCCGGCATACCGGTACAAACCGGGCAGCATCTTGTGTTTGGTTCCCCGCCAAAACTAACAGGGCAGTCACAGAAAATCTTTGACCCGGTGGATAACTCGCAATGTATTTCTAATCCTATAGTTGGAATGTATTTCATCATCTAACTCCTCTCTAAGGGCTCTTAAAATAATAACGCGATTTTGAAGCGAGGGGTTTTTCGATAGTGCAAGGCGGCGGAAGGCGCAATAATTGCTTTATTACAGCTGACGACAACACAGCAATATGGGAAAATAACCGCTTCAAAAATGGGATGTTATTGTTTTATGAGTCCTCTAGTACAGGTATCCTCAACTCTGGAGCAAAGTCTGCCTCGAATGCCGCCGCCGCTCTGAGTATTTCACGTTCTCCAAGAGGTTTTCCCGTAAAGGATAAACCTATGGGCATACCGTTTGAGTCATACCCGCAGGGAAGTGATATTGAGGGAAGACCTGCAATATTTGCCGAAACTGTATAAATATCAGCTAAATACATACTTAACGGGTCATCGGAGTTCTGTCCCAGTTTAAAAGCTGTCTCAGGTGTAGTAGGATGCAGCACAACATCATATTTTGAGAAGGCTTCATCGAAGCCTTTACTTATCATAGTTCTAAGTTTAAGTGCTTTCTTATAATATGCATCATAGTAACCTGAAGCCAGCGCATAGGTTCCAAGCAAAATTCTTCTTTTGACTTCACGTCCGAAGCCTTCAGCTCTTGACTTTCCTAACATCTCATTATAGGACCTGCAATTTTCGGCCCTATACCCGTACTTAACACCGTCATACCTTGAAAGATTGGAGCTTGCTTCTGCTGATGACATGAGATAGTAGGCAGGGATGGCGTGCTTCAGACTTGGAAGCGAAAATTCTTCAACCCTGGCACCCAGCCTTTCTAAAGTTTCTATGGATTTATACAGTGCATTTCTTACCTCAGAGTTCAAGCCTTCTGTCAGATATTCTTTTGGTAAACCGATTTTAAACCCCTTAATATCACCTGAAACTGAAGATCTATAAGAATCCTCCTGCCTATAATTCAGTGATGTAGCATCTCTTGGGTCCTGACCGCTTATAGCATCCAGCAGAATAGCACAGTCTTCAACTGTTTTACCAATGGGCCCGATCTGATCCAGGGAGGAAGCAAATGCAACCAGTCCGTATCGTGACACCAGACCGTAAGTAGGCTTCATACCTACAACTCCGCAAAATGCAGCAGGCTGACGTACTGAACCGCCTGTATCAGACCCAAGTGAACCCAAAGCCAGGGAGGCTGACACTGATGCAGCCGATCCGCCTGAAGAACCACCTGGAACTCTTGTTAAATCAAAAGGATTTTTAGTTTTCTTAAAAGCTGAATTCTCGGTAGAACCGCCCATGGCAAATTCATCAAGATTCACCTTACCCAGTATTACGGTATTTTGATCATACAGTTTGTTAACGGCTGTTGCGGTATAGGGAGGCACAAAATCCTCCAGCATTTTAGATGCGCAGGTGGTTTTAGTACCTTCAATACAAATGTTATCTTTTATGCTTAAGGGAATACCGCACAGCATGTCTGCAGCTCCGCTGTCTATCTTCTTTTGTGCGTCAGCGGCTTGCTGCAAAGCACCTTCCTCACAGACCGAGAGGTATGCCTCAACTTTACAATCAATTGTTTTTATTCTATCCAAATATGTCTTTGTCAGCTCAACAGCGCTGATCTCTTTGGAATCCAGAAGATTCCGGGCTTCCTTTATAGTCAATCTGGTAATTTCCATTTTATCCTCTTATCCTCCTATTCGATCATCTTTGGAATGGCAAAGCAATTATCCATTGCATACCTGGAATTAGAAAGAATTTTTTCTGTATCAAATGGATTACCCGGGTTATCTTCTCTCATATTATTTGTAATTCGTGATATATGCTCGGTTGCATCAATACTATCTGTGTCAATATCTTTAATAGTATCCATTAAGCCGATTATGTCCTGCATATCTTCAGCCAATGACTTCATCTCATCGTCATTCAACGAGAGTTTTGCTAAACCGGCAATATATTCAATGTAGTCATTTGAATCAGCCATATAATCCTCCGAAAAAATGTATTTGTTTCATGTTATATTATATAGAAGGCCTAATCTGCCTTGATAAAATTGCATATTATTAGTATTATACCAAAAAAAATAAAAAAAGCTGTACCAACCAAAAAAATATTTGGTGACACAGCGCCTTTGCTGCATTTCATTAATTTACAATCATTATAATATACGTCCTGCAAAAAATCAATACTTTTTACAAAAAGATTTTAAGAGGGACTAACCTGATCCCCGATAGGCATACATGAAGGTACATGAAATTTGATCAATGAAATTTTTCTTCATTTCAAAATTAATTTTGCAGGATTTGAAATACTAAATTGCAAAAAAACACTTGACGGTCATAACATTTATTAGTAAAATAGTTTTAGAAGTTCCCAAAAACTTTAATAATGTTATTGGAAAGTGAACAATGGCGTTCTCATATATCCCTGGAGGATATTAATGAGGAACGCTTTTTTATTGGGATTTTTGTCTGGAAGAAAAAATAAAATACTAATATGAATCTAAGTATGGATTTTGCACAATATTATTATAATGGAAGTAGATGAATTTTCATAACCAAGAGTTATATACACAGTAAAGAGTTATATACACTCATTAATTAATTGTGTAAAATATAAATTATTAAAATCTGAAGGAAAGAGGTGGGGAAATTGGCTACTAAAAATGATCTTTTAAAATTTATAGAACAGAACGATGTAAAGTTTATTAGACTTCAATTTACAGATATTTTCGGCAGGATGAAGAATATTGCCATAACGGAACAACAGCTGGAAAAGGCTCTGGAGGAGGGAGTTTTATTTGATGCTTCTGCCATTGCCGGTTTTTCTGAAGTAGAACAATCTGATATGCTGCTATTCCCTGATCCGGACACATTTTCAATCATCCCCTGGAGACCGCAGCATGGAAAGGTTGCAAGATTTATTTGTGACATAAGGAATTATGACGGCTCACAATTCATGGGAGATCCCAGGTATATATTGAAAAGGTCTGCGGCTAAAGCAAAGCAACTGGGATATACCTTTAATATTGGCGCTGAATGTGAATTTTTCCTTTTCCACACTGATGCTGAAGGAAGACCAACAACAAAAACTCATGACGCTGCAGGTTATTGCGACCTGGCTCCGACCGACCTGGGTGAAAACTGCAGAAGAGAAATATGCATGGTACTTGAGGACATGGGCTTTGAAATTGAAGCTTCACATCATGAAAATGCAGCAGGCCAGCATGAAATAGATTTCAAATACAGTGATGTTATGACTGCGGCAGACAGAATAATGACCTTTAAAACAGTTGTTAAAACTGTTGCACAGAGAAATGGACTTCATGCAACCTTTATGCCAAAGCCAATCTATAACTCTTATGGTTCAGGCATGCACATAAACATGTCTCTCTCTAAGGATGGAAAGAATTTATTTAATGCGGGAGAAAACAGCAGGGATATCTCTGATATCGCAAAAATGTTTGGTGCCGGAATCCTCAAGCACGCAAAGGGTATCACTGCAGTAGCCAATCCGCTTGTCAATTCCTATAAAAGATTTGTTCCGGGCTTTGAGGCTCCCGTTCATATCGCATGGTCACATATGAACAGAAGTTTATTGCTCAGAATCCCTGCTCCAAAAGGAGAGGCTACCAGAATTGAGTTAAGAAGTCCTGATCCGTCCTGTAATCCGTATCTCACACTGGCGTTATTGCTTGAAGCCGGATTGGATGGCTTACAGAACAAGCTTTTAATACCGCCGCCTGTTGATATTAATACTTACAACCTTTCACCTGATCAGGAAAGAGAGCTTGGTGTCCAAAGACTGCCTTCAAATCTTTCTTTAGCATTGGATGAAATGAAAAAAGATCCTTATATTAAAGAGGTTTTAGGAGAACACATATTTGCAAGATATATTTCGGCAAAGGAAGCAGAGTGGGCTGCATACAATAATATTGTTCATTCCTGGGAGATAGAGAATTACCTGACTGCATATTAATATAAATCTGCTGCTGCGCAGGAACGCAAATAGTAGAAAAAGACGCGTGCGGCTTTTTTAGGCGTGAAATATACGATGACTAACGTTATGAATTTTTCATGCTTTTCCCGCTCAAATGGAGGTGATTGCCAGTGAGTGCAGGAGGGATTCTTATAGTATGCAGTAAACCCGAGTTGATAAAAGAACTACGAACCCTCATGCTTCAACAGGGATATTCGGCGGCAGAGTACTCATTATCTGCAAATGAAGCGCGGCGCAAAATGGATTTTTTTGAACCTGAATTAATATTGATAAACGCGCCATTGCAGGATGAATTAGGTATAGACCTTGTTTTAGATATAGCGGATAAAACAGATGCAGGCATAATAATATTAGCTAAACATGAGCATCTGGATGAAATGCAATACAAGCTTGAAAAAGTTGGTGCATTGATACTCCCCAAACCTATCAACAAAACAACACTACTGCAAACAGCCAGATTTGCTGCCCAATCCCGAAAGTCACTCAGAGGACTAAAGCATCAGAATGATGACCTGGAAAAGCGTATTAATGATAGAAAGGTTATTGAGAAGGCTAAATGGATCCTGGTTGATAAGATGAATATGACTGAACCCCAGGCTCACAGATACATTCAAAAAAGAGCCATGGATACAAGAATATCTCAAATCAAGGTGGCTGAAGAAATAATTTCAAGTTTTTAAAGATTATTCAAATAAATGACTTGATTATTTCCGGAACTTGTGATATACTAATTGCATATTATTAAATAAATAACTTTCAGCAAAGAGGCTGCTTGTAAATCATTGTTTGTTATAGTGATTTATTGAGCGGCTTTTATATTTTAAAGTTTAATTAAACTACAAGCAATTTTCTGTTTTACTTTTAAATTTCGTAAATAAATACTTTCTCACAATGGCGTGTTATTAGAGGATTCATCCCTCCTTGGATTTAATCCCGATAACATGCTTTTTCTTTTTTTGCGAAATTATCTTTTTCCCAAAATTTAATAACACGGAGGGGTTAATTATGGCAACTATTAACACGGGAGATACAGCTTTTGTACTGATCTCTACAGCACTTGTACTATTCATGACACCGGGCCTGGCGCTTTTTTACGGTGGTATGGTAAAACGAAAAAATGTTCTAAGTACTATTATGGCTTCATTTTTTATCGCAGGTCTTGCATCAGTACTCTGGGTACTTGTAGGCTACTCACTTTCTTTTGGTAAAGACATTGGAGGTATTGTCGGAAATTTTGACTGGGCACTTTTTACTAATGTTGGTGGTGCACCAAATGCAGATTATGCTCCAACAATTCCGCATACTCTTTTTGCAGCGTTTCAGATGATGTTTGCAATTATTACACCGGCTCTTATTACCGGTTCATTGGTTGAAAGAATGAAATTCTCTGCTTTGTTTGTCTTCATCGGTTTATGGTCATTAATCGTATACTATCCTTTGGCTCACATGATGTGGGGAGTTGGCGGTATTTTGAGAGATCTTGGTGCCGTAGACTTTGCAGGTGGTAATGTTGTCCACATAAGTTCCGGTATCTCAGGACTTGTAGCATGTATAATTCTCGGTAAGAGAAAAGGCTACGGAGTAACTTCACATCAACCACATAATATTCCATTGGTATTCATTGGAGCCTCAGTTTTATGGTTCGGCTGGTTTGGATTTAACGCGGGCAGTGCATTGGGAAGTGGAGAGCTGGCTGTTCATGCCCTCTTAACAACCAATACATCGGCAGCAACAGCATTGCTTTCATGGATGCTTGTAGAAAAAATTACAAGGGGCAAGCCTACCATGCTTGGTGCAGCAACCGGTGCAGTCGTAGGTTTGGTAGCAATAACTCCCGGAGCAGGTTTTGTGCCGATTTGGGCTTCACTGATAATTGGAGCAATAGTAAGTCCTCTCTGCTACTTCGCAATGAGCGTTATCAAGTCAAAATTCGGTTATGACGATGCATTGGACGCATTCGGATGTCACGGTATCGGTGGTATTTGGGGCGGTATAGCAACAGGTTTGTTTGCTAAAAATTCTATCAATTCTGTAGCACAATGGGATGGGTTGGTTTTTGGTGATACAAGATTGTTTGTTGCGCAGCTAATCAGTATCGCAGTAACTATTGTACTTGCAATAGTAGGAACTTCTGTAATCATGTTCGTACTTAAGCTGATTATGAAGGATCTGAGAGTGAACCCAAGAGCAGAATCTGAAGGTCTTGACATTTCAGAACACGGCGAATCAGCCTATCCTTCATTTTCAGGAATGGATTAATTTAATTTATGCGCTAAGGACCATTCACACTTTATCAGGCTCACGATGGGTGTGCAGCATAACTTAAATTAATGTGAGTCAGAAAGGTTAATGATACTAATATGAAAAAAATTGAAGCGATTATCAGACCTGCCAAGCTTGAGGAATTAAAGGAAGCTTTGCTTGCAATAGATTTGGATGGTATTACAATATCCCAGGTAATGGGCGCCGGTAAACAGTTAGGCTGGAAAGAATATTACAGAGGACAGGAAGTTACACTGAATGTTCTACCGAAGGTTAAACTTGAACTGGTATGCACCGATGAAAAGGTCGACCTTATTACAGATACTATAATTACTCATTCACAAACCGGTGAAGTTGGGGATGGTAAGATATTTATCTCGGATCTTCAGGATTGTATCAGAATACGTACCAGAGAAAGAGGAAATGCAGCTATTTAAACTGCTGCTTCAAGTATTACAAAGAGAGAGATATATATAGAAGAATAATAAAGGGATTTATCAGTTCGGAAATGATATGCATTGTAGAACTGAAGAGTAAGACAAAAAAGCTGTTTTCTGCCGGCCATGGGCAGAAACAGCTTTTTTACTGAATAAGTGCTTGTATTTACTAATTCATTGTAATAATAACTTCTCTCAATACCTTGCAGGCCAGGGCTGTGGATGCACCGCTGTGATCATAATGCGGTGACAGCTCAACAATATCTGCTCCAATAATGTTGAGTTCGGAAACAGTCTTCAGAGCGTTGATTAATTCCAGAAAACTGACACCTCCCGCTTCCGGAGTACCCGTTCCGGGAAAGTTTGAAGGATCAAGCACATCCAGGTCAATAGTAAGATAAACTGGTGAACTGCCTATTTCTTTAACTGCTGTTTCCAGTGTACCGAAATTATGCAGACACATTGAAGTATGCCCTTCTTTTGACCAGTAAAATTCTTCGCGGGTACCGCTTCTGATACCGAACTGCCATATCCTGTTGTCACCCAGCAAATCCCATGCACGCCTGATGACAGAAGAATGGGATAAAGCTTCTCCCAGGTAGTCTTCTCTCAGATCGGTGTGTGCATCAAAATGAATTATTTTTAAATCTGGATACTTTTTTATTGCCTGTTCAATAACCGGCAGTGAGACTAGATGTTCTCCGCCAATCATTAATGGCTTTTTATTATTGTTAAAAATACAGTCTGCAGTTTCAGAAATCATACTTAATGCTTTTTTAGGTGAACCAAAAGGTAAATCAAGATCTCCAAAGTCATTTATTGAGTAATCGGTAATATCAGCATCAAAATAAGGGCTGTAGGTTTCTATTCCTATGGAATCCATTCTCATTATGGAAGGTGCAAATCTTGTTCCCGGTCTGAAGGTTGTTGTACCGTCGTAGGGAGCACCGAAAACCACAATGTCCGCTGAGTCAAAGTCACTGTCACAACCGAGAAAGTTTGTGGATAGAGTATTTTTATTCATTAAAGTGATACCTCCATTTTTTATTGATTTACCAGTTACGGGACAACCGGTTCTAAAGCCTCGTTATATTCTATCATTAATAATCCAAAATACAATAGTTTTTCTTTCTGTACGATTTGTTAAAAATTTAGTATACTAATCTTAAAGTATACAATTTATATTAAAAGGTAAACCTAGCAAAAGAATTTACTTAGTGTATTGTATTATTTACTTTTTTTATATCCGGATACCTTGTAGAAGGAGGAATTATGGCATTTGTACCTGAGATTGAAGGAAATTTAAGAAAACATATGGTTAAAATTCCCGAGGTAATAAACAGAGCCAGCGGCATAAATATATTTGGGAAGAATATAAAATCACTGATGTTTACTACGGATGTTGCAATAATAAAGAATTGTAATGCCAACGCAGTAATTGCGGTATATCCTTTTACTCCCCAGCCAATAATAACTCATTCAATAATAAGTGCATCCGACATTCCGGTGTTCTGCGGAGTGGGTGGAGGAACCACTACCGGCAAACGAGTAATAAATCTGGCGATGGACGCTGAGTTTCAGGGAGCCATAGGGGTTGTGGTGAATGCCCCGACTAAAAATGAACTGATAAAGGCATTGTATGCTAAAATTGATATACCTATTGTAGTGACGGTAACGTCTGAAAATACTGATATCCAGTCCAGATTGGATGCCGGTGCTGAAATACTGAACGTGTCCTGTGCCTCACGAACACCTGAAGTAGTAAAAATAATAAGGGAAAAATTTCCTCAGGTTCCCATTATTGCGACAGGTGGTCCAACAAATGAAAGTATTATGGAGACTATAGAGGCTGGGGCAAATACTATTACATATACTCCGCCTACCAGTGCTGAACTGTTTAAACAATTAATGAACAAGTACAGAGAAGATTTGTAAAAATGTGAAAAACTTGGGGGATAAATGATAAAGCATATAATTTTTGACCTGGATGGAACATTGGTTGATTCATTGGATACCTTTATAAAAATTGGAAATGAGATGGCTGAAAAATATGGGTATAAGCCTGTCAGTCAGGACAAGATCAAGGAACTCCTTCAGCTCCCAATGAAAAAAAGGTTGGCAGCTCTTAAAATACCTGTTTACAAGCTGCCCAAAATTGGGGTTGAACTGCTTGGCAGCTATAAAACGTATGCTGAGGAGGTAAAGCCTATAAACGGCGTAAAAGAGATGCTGGAAAAGCTGCACTCGGACGGGTATGGTCTGAGCATCGTCTCCTCTAATACAGTTCATAATATAAAAGCTTTTTTGGAAATTAATCAAATGAACATGTTTTGCAATATGCAGTCATCAAAGGGGTTATTTGCAAAACACGTAACCATAGGGAGACTTATAAACAAACTGGGTGTGGAAAAAGATGAGGTAATTTATATCGGGGATGAACAACGGGATGTGGAAGCCTGTAAGAAGATAGGTATAAAAGTGATTTCTGTTCTTTGGGGCTTTGATTCACTTGAGTTGATAACAAATGCCAAACCTGATTTCATAGCCTTTAAACCTGAGGAAATAGTTGAAATAGTTACGACATTGAATGGTATGTAAACCGAAAGGCAAAATCATAAAAACAAATCATGTTAAGAGATTTTTAACCATGTGGAGGATAAAATGTTACTGGCAGACCAATGGAAAGATTATGAACTAATAGAGACAGGCGATGGAGAAAAGCTGGAGAGATGGGGCGATATCATACTTAGGAGACCTGACCCTCAAATAATCTGGCCAATCAGAAACAAGAATATTTGGGAGCGTGCAGATGCTCATTATCATAGAAGTCAGAGCGGCGGAGGTCAGTGGGAATTCAAAAGGAAGCTGCCCAAAAGATGGACCATTGGTTTTGAAGAACTAAAATTCTATATTGAACCAACAGGTTTTAAGCATACGGGGCTTTTCCCGGAACAGGCCGTTAACTGGAAGTGGATGATTAATAATATTCAAAAGGCAAGGAGACCTATTAAGGTTTTAAATCTTTTTGCCTACACTGGAGGAGCTACAGTAGCTTCAGCATATGCTGGTGCTGAGGTCTGCCATGTTGATGCAGCAAAGGGTATGGTTGGCTGGGCGAAGGAGAACCTTGCCCTTTCCGGCTTGGCTGACAAGCCAGTCAGGTTTATTACTGATGATTGTATGAAGTTTGTACAGAGAGAAATTCGAAGAGGAAAAAAATATGATGGTGTAATCATGGATCCCCCTTCATATGGGAGAGGCCCCAATGGAGAAATATGGAAGATTGAAGACTCGCTTTATGATTTTGTAAATCAGTGTATGGGTTTGCTCTCGGATAATCCACTTTTCTTCCTTATAAATTCATACACAACCGGGTTTTCTCCCACAGTTCTCAGCAATATCCTGAAACAAACCGTCGGCATAAAATATAAAGGTGTTCACAGCTGCGGTGAAGTTGGACTGCCGGTAAGTCAGTCCGGAATGGTACTTCCATGTGGTATATATGGAAGGTGGGAGAATCCGTGAAGACAAAAGTGATATATGAGGATAACCATTTACTGGTGGTTGAAAAGCCTGTGAATATTCCGGTCCAGGCCGACCATACAAGGGATCCGGATTTACTTACCATATTAAAACAATATATCGGGGAGAAATACGGCAAGCCCGGCGAAGTTTATTTAGGGCTTGTTCACAGACTCGACAGACCCGTCGGTGGAGTAATGGTTTTTGCCAGAACTTCTAAAGCAGCCGGGAGACTTTCTGATCAGATTAGAACCAGAACCTTCAAAAAGACCTATCTTGCAGTAGTTAGGGGTATTCCCCATAAACAGAAGGCAACTCTTAGAGATTATCTATTAAAAAATGAAGCTACAAACATGGTAACTGTTGTCAGGGAAGGTACAAAAGATGCGAAAGAAGCCATACTTGACTATGAGGTATTACAGTCTGAGAGAGAATTAAGCCTGCTGAGAGTTACGCTTCATACAGGCAGGCCTCATCAGATAAGGGTTCAGCTGTCCCATGCCGGGTATACTCTTTTTGGTGATCAAAGGTATGGTTCGGAAATAAACAAACCCGGACAGCAGATTGCACTTTGGGCACATGAAGTGACCTTTGAACACCCCACAAAAAAGGAAATGGTTACTTTTAAATGTGAATTACCTGATAGTGAACCCTGGCTTTTTTTCAAATAAAATAATTTGTTATAGACATTACTAAGTAAATATATATAAAATATAAATAGAGAGATTATGCTTAACTGAAAAGGGGGGAACTGATGATAGGGAATAAAAAAATTATTGCATTTCTAATAACCTTATGTTTGTTGATTCAAATTTCCCCCGGTTTTATAAACTATTCCGACCATATTCAGAATAGTTCTCATGACAAATACAAGTTTCTAAAAATTGTTTCTATAAGAGACGGTATTCCGTATATTGTAAGAGACAATCTAAACGCCATTAAGCACTTAGCTCATAATAGAAACGATCTTGCAGGATTAAATAATTATCCGGACATAAACCATTCATTAGCTGACTTATCAGCTTTCAAAATTTCGATTGACTATCGTAAAAACATCAGGCAATGTATCCCGCTTTATTTTAATGGGAGCAAGTATAAAAATCAGTACCTTGTTGGCTAAATCTGCTGACGGAGGTGATACTTTGGATGCAACTTTAATAGTTGTAATAATTTTTATACTGATTTTTTGTATAGGAGGCCCCGTTCTTGGTCACTATGCATCAAAAAACAGTAATAAGTCTGAAAAAGATTCTAATAACGATAAATAACATATAAGTCAATGAGGATATAGATGTTTTGGATTTTCAGGATGTCTATATCTCATTGCCTTTCAAATTTTTTCCTATTCTGGTACTTAAAGAATATATGACAAATAAAGTGAGGTGGAAGGATGACAAGAAATAATCAAATTAAAAGAGAGATTAAGAGATATATATTCCTTTTTATGGGATCCATATTGGCTGCAATCGGGCTGGAGATTTTTTTGATTCCCAATAATATAATCGATGGAGGAGTTGTCGGCATATCAATAATAGCAAGTTATTTGACAAAACTTCCTTTAAGTATATTTTTGTTTGTTTTGAATATACCGTTTTTATTTCTCGGATATAAACAAATAGGTAAAACCTTTGTTTTTTCCTCTTTGTTTTCAATAATTTCCCTATCTGTTTGGGTATCGGTATTTCACCCCATACCGGGCCTAACAAGCGATGTTTTACTGGCATCTGTTTTTGGGGGCATAATCCTGGGGATTGGTGTTGGAATTATCATACGATATGGAGGCTCTCTTGACGGAACCGAAATGGTGGCAATTATAATAAATAAGCAAACTGCATTTTCAGTTGGCGAAATGGTTATGTTCTTCAATATATTTATTTTAAGCAGTGCAGGGCTTGTGTTTGGCTGGGATAGGGCTATGTACTCCCTGATAGCGTATTTTATTGCTTTTAAAGTTATAGATATAACCATTGAGGGACTTGATGAAGCAAAGGCTGCTTTTATAATATCCGAAAAAGCGGAAGAAATAGCTGAAGCCATAACAGCAAGGCTGGGTAGAGGAGTTACTTACATTGATGGTAAAGGCGGGTTTTCAAAAAATGAAAAAAAAATTCTTTATTCAGTTGTAACCAGATTGGAGGTATCCAAGCTTAAATCAATTATATATGATAAGGATGAAAGTGCATTTGTTACCATAAATGATGTTTCTGATGTTATGGGCGGAAAACATAAGAAAAGGGCAATACACTAGCATATCTCTAAACTCTTATGATAAAACTTTTGATAAGGTATTAAAAAATTCCCCAATCTCTAAACCATAACATAGTGGTCTGAGATTGGGGAAAATATTAAGGGTGTTTATATTACTCTCTATCAACTCCAATTCTGTATCAGAGTTGACAAAGTATTAATATGCTATTCCATGAGCATACATTGCATTGGCAACTTTAAGGAAACCTGCAATGTTTGCACCGGCAACGAGATTATCCTCAAAGCCATATTCTTTTGCTGCAGAGCTTGCATTCTTGTATATATTTACCATGATATCTTTCAATTTGGCATCAACTTCTTCAAAACTCCATGAATAACGCATGCTGTTCTGGCACATTTCCAGAGCGGAAGTGGCAACTCCGCCTGCGTTGGCTGCCTTTGCCGGTCCATAAATAATTTTATTTTTTAGGAAGACTTCAACAGCCTCGGGAGTTGAAGGCATATTTGCACCTTCTCCAACAGCATAACAGCCATTTGCAACCAGCAGTTTTGCAGATGCTTCATTAATTTCGTTCTGAGTTGCTGAAGGCAGAGCTATATCGCATTTTACGCTCCAAATTCCCGAACAGCCTTCGGTATATGTGGCATTCTTGTGAATATTTACGTATTCACTGATGCGCTTTCTTTCAACTTCTTTTAATTTCTTAATTGTGTCAAGTTTGATTCCGTCCGGATCGTATATGTACCCGTTTGAATCACTTAGTGCCACAACTTTACCGCCTAATTGATGTACTTTTTCAGTTGCATATATAGCAACATTACCGGAACCTGACACAACAACTGTTGCACCCTTAAATGACTTACCCTTGGCTTTTAAGGCCTCATCCATGAAATAACAGAGTCCGTAGCCTGTAGCTTCAGTTCTGACCAGACTTCCACCCCAGGTAAGACCTTTACCGGTTAGAACGCCGGTGTATTCATTTCTAAGTCTTTTATATTGGCCATACATATAACCGATTTCCCTTGCACCGGTACCTATATCACCGGCAGGAACGTCTGTGTCAGCGCCAATATGTTTGGATAGCTCAGTCATAAAACTCTGACAGAATCTCATAACTTCGTTGTCGGATTTACCTTTTGGATCAAAATCACTTCCGCCCTTGCCGCCACCTATTGGAAGGCTGGTGAGTGAGTTTTTAAATATTTGCTCAAAACCAAGGAATTTAAGGATACTTGTATTTACTGACGGGTGTAGTCTCAAACCACCCTTATAAGGACCAATTGCACTATTGAACTGAATTCTGATACCACGATTTACATGAACCTTACCTTTGTCATCTACCCAAGGAACTCTAAAGATAATCTGTCTTTCAGGCTCTACTATCCTATCGAAAATACCTGCTGCAACCCACTCGGGATGCTTTTCTGCAACAACTTCCAGAGATTCAAGTACTTCTCTGACAGCCTGATGAAATTCCGGTTCACCTGGATTCCGGCTGATTACCTGTTCCATGACACTTTGCAAAATTTTCATTTAAAAACCTCCTGCCCTAAATTCAATAATATATTGTTTCATATTGGCGACGAGGAAATTCTTAAAAAAGACATAGATCAAGTAAAGACTGGATCACATCAAGACATATTTAATAGCATACCCCATTGTACGCCAAATATTAACTTTTTTAATGAATTATACTATTTTAATTGAAGAATTGCAAGCGGAAAAATGAAAACTTTCACATTTTTTATCGTTAAATGACTGGGGAAATGTCTTACCATGTTTGATAATGCTGATTTATACGGAAAATATGTGCAAAATTTTACAAGGTGACATAAAACGTGTAAATTTGAAGGAATTGCAAGTAAATTTATTGAAACAATCATTATTTGCCAAACAGATTATTATACAGAAATTTAAACAATAGTCTGCACCTCAATAGTCTGCACCTTAGTAGTCTAAACCTCATATGAACTCAAGTTGAATTATAAATAAACTCTAATAGAACATATTGGTAATAATTATTGTTATAAATTTCTTACAAGGTTATAATAGTAGTACTTATTCTAAATAATATATTTAATTGGTTAACAATATGTCATATATTTATTGGTTAACAATATTTCATATGCTTATTGGTTAACAATATTTCACGTTGAAAGGCAAACAAATGAGTAAATTAGAACTGATAGCTACTTCAGCCTTTGGTATTGAAGCAGTTACTGCAAGAGAATTAAAAAAGCTGGGGTATTTGGAACAGAAGGTTGAGAACGGCAAGGTTACATTTTCAGGGGATGAAGCTGCCATTTGCAGAGCAAATCTATGGCTTAGAACTGCCGATAGGGTGCTTCTGAAAATGGGAGAATTTAAGGCGCTGAGTTTTGAAGAGCTCTTTGAGCAGACCAAAGCTTTGCCCTGGGATGAGATTATTCCTGTAGACGCTGAGTTTCCTGTAGAAGGTAAATCAATCGATTCAAAGCTTTTCAGTGTACCTGACTGTCAGGCTATTGTAAAAAAAGCTGTTGTTGAGAAGCTGAAGCAAAAACATAAATGTGAGTGGTTTGAAGAAACAGGTCCCAGATACAGAATTGAGGTAGCCTTATTGAAAGATACGGTTACACTAACCATAGATACAAGTGGTGCGGGTCTTCATAAGAGAGGCTACAGAAAACTTGTAGGAGGAGCACCCCTTAAGGAGACACTGGCATGTGCAATGATACTCGTAAGTCATTGGAATAAAGACAGAGTTTTACTGGACCCCTTTTGCGGAAGCGGAACCATACCTATTGAAGCCGCTCTTATTGGTAAAAATATTGCTCCTGGTCTTGGGAGGGAATTTGATGCCGAGAAGTGGAATATAATCCCTCAGGAAACATGGGATCGGTCGCGGGATGAAGCCTATGATCTGATGGTTGAAGACAGGGAACTGCGTATACATGGTTCCGACATTGATGAGGAAGCAATGAGCCTGGCTCGTTACCATGCAAAAAAAGCCGGAGTGGAAGATGCAATTCATCTTCAAAGGCTGCCGGTTTCCGACATAAGCTCCAGATACAAGTACGGCGTAATAATATGCAACCCGCCGTATGGAGAGAGATTGGGAGAGAAGGACTATGTTGAAAAGCTGTACCGGGAAATGGGAACAGTTTTCAAAAAGCTTGACTCATGGTCTTATTATGTTATAACCTCAAACCTTGAGTTTGAAAAGCTTTTTGGACGGAAAGCAGATAAAAAGAGAAAACTTTATAATGGTAAATTACTTTGTAATTATTTTCAGTTCTTTGGACCACCACCTCCAAAAGCTTCTGAAACCAATGATTTTGCCAGATAAATTTCAACCCGGTTTTTATGAGACTTATCACCAAATATGGATAAAAGAGGTAAAAAAATTGACGAGGTAATGCTATTTATAATAACATATTTATGTAGTAAAACGAGGCAATAGATATACTTCACCTATATAGGCGGACTACCGCTCTGGTTTTCAGGCGGTGAGCATATCCAATGTGTCCCTGAGGGCACCTTTGCCTAGTTGAGACGCGCTTAAGGCAAGAAAATTTATCTTCAATCGTAAAATTTTCCAGTGAACTTATGCGTGATAAGTAGCATGGAGAAATATTTGCAATTTAATGGGAATCTAAAGAAAATTTGGTAAAATGGTAGGTGAATAATATGATTTTAAAGGTAGTACCGTCAGAAGTCTCCGGAAAGGTGTATATCCCAGGCTCTAAATCCCATACAATAAGATCTATGTTTTTTGCAGGCCTGGCAGATGGGAATAGTGTTATAAGAAATCCGTTAATATCAAGTGATTCCATATCGGCGGTAAACTTATGCAAGGCCTTCGGAGCATCATATGAGCTTGAGGAAAATTGTTATACGGTGAGCGGTATCGGGGGAAATCCTCAGGTGCCGGAAAATATCGTTGATGTGGGAAATTCCGGAACGAGTTTGAGACTTGGTCTTATGACTGCTGCACTGGTTCCCGGTTATACAGTTTTTACAGGTGATTATCAAATTAGAAGAAGACAGATAGGTCCTCTGGTTAAAGCTATCAATAACCTTGGAGGAGAAGCCTATACCACACGGGGTAATGAATCGGCACCTGTAGTTGTAAAAGGACGGGCAAAAGGTGGTTTTACTACATTAGACGCTGTTACATCACAATACTTATCATCAATTCTGCTTAACGCTCCTCTTCTGGAAAACGATACTCATGTAGAAGTTACAAGACTTAATGAAGTTCCCTATGTTGAAATCACGCTTTGGTGGTTGGATAAACTCGGGATTAAATATAAACATGATAATATGAAAGAATTTTTCATACCCGGACGGCAAAAGTACTCGCAATTTGAATGTACTATTCCCGGAGATTTTTCGTCAGCAACCTTCTTTATGGTATTGGCTGCTATATCCGGACAGGAATTTGAATTGACAAACCTGGATATGACCGATCCTCAAGGGGATAAACGGGTTCTCTCAATCCTTGAGGATATGGGAGCAAAAGTAACTTATAACTCAGGCAGTATATCTGTCAAAGGCCAAAATTTAACCGGAAGAACAATTGATATGAATTCAATTCCCGATGCCCTGCCTGCTATGGCTGTGGCAGGGTGCTTTGCAAAGGGTGAGACCAGACTGGTTAATGTTCCGCAGGCCAGACTGAAGGAAACCGACAGAATAAATGTTATGTGCAAAGAACTCACGAAAATGGGGGCAGATGTGGAAGAACTGCCAGATGGACTCATTATAAGGGAAAGCAGTCTTAAAGGCTGCAGGGTAAGCGGTCATGACGATCATAGAATAGTAATGTCTCTGGCAATAGCAGGCTTGAACGCTAAAGGAGAAACAATAATAGATACCGCTGAAGCGATGAATATCACTTTCCCTGATTTTGTAGGCTGTATAAGGGACTGTGGTGGAACCATCTCACTTCTTGAGGACTGATTTAAATAATAAATAATTTTTATAAACATATATGGAGGCACTAGATGGTTGGAAACACATTTGGGAGAATATTTCGTGTAACAACGAGCGGAGAATCCTATTCGGGCGCTTTCCGGAAAAGCGAAAACATACCGCCGGAACTGTGGGGTGGTCTGGTGGTTATTGTTGATGGTGTACCTGCAGGAGTAAAAATTACTTCACAGATCATACAGGAAGAATTGGATAAAAGAAGACCCGGTCAGTCCAAGCTTCATACACCCAGGTCGGAAGCAGACAAGGTATATATTTTTTCGGGTGTAATGCAGGATGATACTACTACCGGCGCTCCTGTTGCCATGCTGATACCAAGCAGCGATATAGGAGACAGGCATATTGAACAGCACAGAAACAATAAGGATATGCTGAGACCGGGACAGGCGGCATATCCTTATTACAAGAAGTATGGTGAGCACTCGGATTATCTTGGAGCAGGCAGAGCATCGGCCCGCGAAACAGCAGCGAGGGTTGCAGGAGGAGCTGTTGCAAAACAGATTCTTGACAGGATGGGTATTGATGTAATAGCTTACACGGTTGAATCCCATGGAATTAAAGCAGGCCCTTTTACTTATGAACAGGCCAGGCAGAACTACAGAACCAATGAAATCAACTGTCCGGATCCGGAAGTTGCTAAGGTTATGACCGAGGATTTGCTGCAGGTAATAAAAGAGGGGGATTCCTGCGGGGGTGTAATAGAAATAATTGCAAAGGGTGTGCCTGCCGGATTGGGAGAGCCCGTATTCGACAAACTAAGTGCTACGCTAGCTCACGGGCTTATGTCCATTGGAGGTGTTAAAGGAATCGAAATTGGCGAGGGTTTTGGAGTTTCCTCCAAAAAAGGTTCAGAAATGAATGATACACCATATTTTGATAAGGAAACCGGCCGGATAAGGTTTAGGACAAACAGAGCAGGAGGAATGCTCGGTGGTATTTCAAACGGAGAGGAGATTCGAATACGTGTTGCTGTAAAACCGACACCTACAATTATGCAGGATCAGCTTACAGTTAACGTCCAGACACTTGAGCCTGTAGTTCATAAATTTGCATCAAGAAGCGACCCCTCACTTGTGCCTAGAGTGTATGCAATCTGTGAGGCCATGGTCAGGATAGCACTGGTAGACAGTATAATAATGTCCACCGGCATGAGAAGTATCACCGAAATGGATACCAGGTGGGACAGCTTATGATAAATGATATCAATCCCGAAAAAACATCCTGTCCTAAAGCTTATAACAATATTATACTCATAGGCATGCCCGGAACCGGTAAATCCACAGTAGGAAAGCTTTTAGGGGAACTGCTGGGATATGATTTTATTGATACTGATCAGCTTATCTCCCGTAGGGCCGGAAAGACTCCAAGACAATTGGTTGAGGAAAGCGGACGTGATTTTTTTCTCAAGGTTCAGGATGCTGCTGTATTGGATATCGGCTGCAATAACTGTGTAATAGCTACAGGTGGAGGCCTGGTGCACAGCAATATTGCCATGAAGCATCTGAAAGAATTAGGGAAAATTATATTTCTGAACACGAGTTATCAAGTTATTGAGGAGAGAATGGACAAAACAAGAAAATTAGTAAGGTCGGGAGGATCTCTGCAGGATTTGTACAAGGAACGGATTCCATTGTACATGAAGTATGCAGATACAGTTATTGAGTGTGACAACACAGATCCTGAAAGTATATGTAAAGGGATTATCAGTTTTTTAGGATTATGATGTTTGGTAATATATTGATTTAGCCATAAATATATGTAAAGGGTTAAAGAGCCTGTCTCAAAAATGACGAGTGCAATCAGATTTTAAACAGGCTCTAAAGAGAAAAAATGAATAAAATAAGGGTTTTGATAGTAGATGATAACATATTAACTTCTAAGGCACTATTTGATAGATTAAGTGAGTGCCAGGATTTTGAAATGCTCAGTATGGCAAAGGATGGCCTTGAAGCAATAGAATTTATAGAGAGAGAACAACCCCATGTAGTTTTATTGGATATCATAATGCCAAAACTGGACGGAATAGGTGTTCTGGAGCATGCCAACGCCAGGAAGGGAGAAAACCGTCCCCTTTATATAATCTATTCAGCGGTAAGTCATGAAAACTATGTTGCGAGAGCTATGAACCTGGGGGCCGATTATTATATAATTAAGCCTTTTGACGAATCAGTTCTGGCTTTCAGAATTAAACAACTGTATATGGACTCCAATATCAAACAATTTTCCAAAAAGGAATTTAAAGTGAATTTGCCACAAAAACAAAAAAACAGGTATGACGATGAATTAAAGATATTGGCTACAAAATATATGAGGGAATACGGGCTTAAAGCTCATATGACAGGTTATTGCTACATAAGGGATATAGTGACAGAGTCGTTTGACAGCTATTGTCAGAACGGAAATCTCCCGAAAGGCATATACAGGGAAATAGCATCTAAAAATAATGTATCAATTCAAAAAGTAGAGAGAGCTATTAGGAACTGCATAGAGAATGTGCTCCTCCATAACAGGATTGAAAAGAAACCCACCAACTCGCAAGTGATTTGTCAGCTGATAGAAAAAATTAGAACTAATAATTGATTTTAAAAAATACAAAAAGCCCTGAGTTACTCAGGGCTTTTATGTAGTGTACCCCATAAGGGGTCCATTGATCTCATTAGGCGTTAACGTTATCCTTCAAAACCTTACCAGCCTTAAATACTGGAGCTTTTGATGCAGGGATAGTTATTTCTTTCTTAGTCTGTGGGTTTCTACCCTTTCTTGCTGCTCTTTCTCTTACTTCGAAGGTTCCGAAACCAACTAAAGTAACTTTGTCGCCAGCCTTGAGAGTATCCTCAACTGAAGAAATAAATGCATTCAAAGCAGCTTCACTATTTTTCTTGTTCAGGCCTGATTTTGAAGCAATTGAGTTAATTAAATCTGACTTATTCATTATACAACCTCCTAAAAATGGAATTCGACAATATTTTATAATGAAAGTTCGCTAAAGTCAAGCCTTTCAAGGCAAAATAGTTATTTTGTACCAGCAAAATAGGAAATTTTTTAGCAATATCCGTGCTAATTAGGTACAACATGTATCTCAATGCTATCCAAATTTGCTTTTAATGATTTATAAAAATAGTTTTCACTATGGTCTCCTTTAGAATCACCCATAACCAAAAGATCGATTTTATTTTCGCGAACGTATTCAACTATGGTTTCAACAATGTCGTCCGATCTAAGAACAGTCAGATTTGCTCCGACAGATTTCGCAATACCAAAAAGGTATTCAAGTGCTTCTCCTTCTTTTTCATTGTCAAGAAAGCTCCAACTGTTTTTAGCTACGTGAATTATATATACTGAATCTCCTTCATTAGAAAACTCCAGGGCTTTTTTAATAAGTCTCTCACAGGTTTTCTGCTGTGTGACGCAAACTAAAATATTACTCGCAGACGGGTTCAATTAATAACCTCCTTTCGATATACCTTAATTATACTAAAATTTTGATCATTTGTCTTTGAATATTCTATAAACATTGAGAAATGATTAAATAATAACTTCCCATTTTTCAAGGGGCCGTTTTCCGAAAATACTGCGTTGTTGTCAGTTGCAATAAAGCAATTTCCATAGTTTTTTTAGGTTGTTTTCCTACGGTAAATACAGGTATAATTATTTAGTAAATTAAATTGTTAAATGATAAATAACGGAGGCTCCAATGAGAGAAATTGAGGTTAATAAAATAATAGATGCGGTCAGGGATTTATGCATGAAAGCTAATTATTATCTCAACAAGGATATACGAAATGCCATGGAGAACGGGCTGAGTAATGAAGAGTCCCCAATAGGGACTGAAATTCTTGAAAAATTACTATTGAATGCTGATCTTGCAGCTGAGAAAAAAGTTGCTATTTGCCAGGATACCGGTATGGCTGTTGTTTTTGTTACCATAGGCCAGGAGATCCATATCTCAGGCGGTGGCTTGGCAGATGCTATTAATGAAGGTGTCAGAAGAGGTTACAGGAATGGCTACCTGAGAAAATCAGTAGTCGGAGATCCAATTGAAAGGGTTAATACAGGAGACAACACTCCTGCAGTTATACATTACGATGTAGTTCCCGGAGATATTTTTAAGCTTGAGCTGGCTCCCAAGGGCTTTGGAAGTGAAAACATGAGTTCATTAAAAATGCTTAAGCCATCTGACGGAATAGACGGTGTAAAGAAATTTATACTGGAAACGGTAGACAGAGCTGGTCCCAATCCATGTCCACCCATTGTTGTCGGTGTCGGCATAGGCGGAACTATGGAAAAAGCCTCCCTACTGGCTAAAAGGGCCCTGCTGAGACCAATTGATAAAAGAAGCAGTATTGAATATGTCAGGAATCTGGAGCTGGAGATGCTTCAAAAGATTAATGAGCTTGGCATTGGACCGGCAGGGTTGGGTGGAACAAATACAGCGCTGGCAGTCAATGTAGAAACATATCCGACACATATTGCGGGCCTGCCGGTAGCAGTAAACATCAATTGCCATGTGACCAGGCACGCTGAGGTTTTTCTTTAAACAATTACCAACAGGTCAATTACCTATAAATACAGACAGTACTATAAAACAGGGGGTATACCATGCTTCACAATGTAATTGCTCCATTTGACAGGGAAATAGTAAAGGGCTTCAAAGCCGGGGATACAATTTCACTCAGCGGTATAATATATACAGCCAGAGATGCGGCACATAAAAAAATGATTGAATTACTGAAAAATAATGAGCCTTTACCTTTTGATATAAAAAATCAGACCATTTATTATGTTGGACCTTGCCCCTCAAGAGAGGGCGAAGTAATCGGCTCAGCAGGACCTACGACCAGTTATAGAATGGATGCTTACGCGCCAGCCTTGATTGAACTGGGCCAAACGGGGATGATTGGCAAGGGCCTGAGAGGAGAAGAGGTAATTGCGGCTATGAAGCAATATGGTGCTGTATATTTCGGCGCTATCGGAGGAGCTGGAGCTTTAATGGCAGAATGTATTAAAGGCCAGGAAATCATAGCTTTTCCTGAACTGGGTGCGGAGGCGGTAAGAAAATTGCAGGTTGAAGCTCTTCCACTGACAGTTATTATCGACAGTTACGGTAATAATCTATATGAAAGCGGGAAGGCACAATACAGGAAAATCAAGTAACATGCTTCTTTTTTCTATATTATTTTGTATATTTTTAAAATCCGTTAGTGTATAATAGTCGTATGCAGTTGATGTGTTGCAAACTAATTTCAAGGAGGTTTTTTATAATGGCTAAAGTAACAAAAGATATGATTATAGCAGATGTTTTAAATATGGATAGAGGAACAGTGCCGATTTTCTTAAACAGTGGAATGCATTGTCTTGGTTGTCCTTCATCATCAGGGGAAAGCATTGAAGATGCCTGTGCTATTCATGGTATTGATGCCGATAAACTTATTGATGATCTTAATAAGTATCTTGAAGGTAAATAAAATATTATTTAAAGGCTTGAAACAGAACAATAATTTCTCGTTTCAAGCCTTTTTGATTTAAATAGATTTATTTTATGAATCGCTTCCGATAAAGCATTAAAAAGGTATTAGCCCAAGGTGGAAAGCATCTGGCCCAGTTTGGTGTTGATTTGTGCAAGCCTGTCGTGCCTGTAGGTCTGTATTTTATACACTTCTTCAAAAGCTGACTGAACTGCTTCCAGATTCATGTTTTTAAAGTTTTCCTTATTGGCTTCCAGAACTGCTTTTACCTGACCTTCGGTAGATTGGATTTCTGACCTCAGGGCTTTAATATCGGCTTTTATTGTTTTCAGTCCGCCTTTTTGTTCCTTGGAGAGCTTTGTTTCGCTTGCTTTTAAAGTTGAGAGTTTACCCTTTATTTGTTCGTATAAAGCTTTATTTTGTTCCCTCAGTGCTAAATTTTCCTCTCTGTTTGCTTTACGTTCCGCTCTCAACGGCTCCACCTGTGCTTTAAAATTAGCTCTCTCGGCTTTTTGCTCCTGATTTACCTGTTGAACTTGAGTGGTATTAAGTGATGATGTTTCCTGATTTACAGTACCTTCTGCAGCAAAAATTCCTGTTGTCATCAAAGCAATCAGAGCCGTTGATAAAATTGGAGTAATAAATTTTTTCATGCAAAAACCTCCTCGACAATATGTTTAAGCCTTCTCCGGCTTATGGTTAAATTATAGTAGAGGCGCTTTTGGCAAAACAACGGACCAATTGTGGCAAAGCTATGGCACTTTTCATTATCATATTAAATATAGCGAGAGTTCGTGTTAAGATAAGAACAGGTGATGATTATGAATAAATTAATTTATATAGCTGATGATGAGTTAAATATTCGCGAGCTTATCAAGACATTTTTATTAAATGAGGGTTACATGGTACAAACTTTTACAAATGGTGACGACTTGTACAATGAGTTTGTAAATAAGCCTTCTGATCTGGTTATTCTGGATATTATGATGCCTGGAACAGATGGGCTTTCGCTGTGCGGTAAATTAAGAGCAGTCAGTAACATTCCTATAGTGATTGTCTCTGCAAAAGATAGTGAGTTGGACAGAATTACAGGGATCACAATCGGCAGCGATGATTACCTGACTAAACCGTTTTCCCCGATAGAACTTGTTGTAAGAATAAAAGCTATATTCAGAAGAATTGAAATGGAAAAATCCTCTGATAATCAAGAGGAAATAATAAATTTTTCAGATATCACTATAGATGTAAATAAGAGAGGTGCTTTCTGCAAGGAAAAACCTATTGATATCACCCCTACAGAATTTTTACTTATGACATATCTTATCAGGAATAAGGATAAGGCAGTCAGTAGAGAAGAATTACTTAAAAATGTCTGGAAATTTGATTTTGATGTGGATTCCAGAGCAACGGATGATGTTATAAAAAGATTGAGAAAAAAGCTGATAACCATTAAGAGCAGGGTTAGAATAGAATCTGTCTGGGGATTCGGCTTTAAAATTGTGGAGAGTGGCACTGATGATTAAGATAAAACATAAAATTGCGTTACCTTTTATGATAATTATGATTGTCATACCACTTGTAACCATGTTGATATTTAATGTTATAATACAGGCATACATCTATAAAATTGCTAATGAAGATTTGAAGGACGCCATTGAAACAACGAATTTCTTACTGAAGCAGCAGGAAGTAAATAATTTCCTGGAAAGGGGAGAACAGGAGGGGATAACTGCAACGCTGCCCAAATTTAAAACAGCCTTAAGAACCTCAAAAATTGCAACTAACACAGAGATTATTATATTGGGAAAGCAGGGAAGGCTGGTTTATCCCAGAACTTTATCGGAGGATTCCTTTTTAAACGAAGATATAATTCAAGCTGTGAAAAATCTGGACATTGCCAAGCCTAAAGTGGCACAGAGAATAAAAATTGATAATAAAAATTATCTTGTTGCAAAACATTCAAATAAGCAACTGGCCTATAAGTTAATATACATTTTATCCATGGATAATGCAGATGGACTGATAAGACTTGTAAACCTTGTACTTGTGAGTATTCTGGCTGTAGCAACGGTTTTAAGCCTCATATTGTCTTTAATAATATCAAAAGGGATATCCAAGCCGATTAATACTATAAATGCTGCGGCAAAAAAAATCGGGCAGGGTGATTTTGTTATAATAGAGCCGATAAATACGTCAATGGAAATGTATGAGTTAAGCAGCAGTATAAATTCCATGTCTTCAAATCTTGAAAGATTTGAGAAAAGCCAGCGGACGTTTCTTCAGAATGCTTCCCATGAGCTCAGGACGCCCTTGATGTCTGTTCAGGGCTATGCCGAGGGCATTATGAAAGGTATATTCTCTGACAATACCCAGGCAGCTCAGATAATTTGTAATGAAAGCAAAAGACTTACTGCACTGGTTGAGCAGTTATTGGTGCTTTCCAGAATTGAGAATAATACTTATCAGATAAATATTTGCAGAATAGTACTTAATAATTTAATGAGGGACTTTATTCAAAGGATTACCGGACTCGCTATCAAAAGTGATAAACAGCTTGTTTTTGAAGAGGACAGCAGCAGTATTACAGTTCAAGCGGATGAAGAACTGCTATCCCAGGTTATAATAAATATTGTTTCAAACAGTATCAGGTTTGCAAAAAGTAAAGTTGAGGTGCATTTATTTAAAGATGAGGATAAAGCCTACATTAACATTATTGATGATGGAAATGGAATTTCGGAAGAAGATTTACCACACATTTTTGATAGATTTTATAAGGGCAAGGGTGGTAATTTCGGCCTTGGGCTAGCAATAGCAAAGTCTTCGATAGATGCAATGAAAGGCAATATAACAGCCGGTAATTCTGAGAAAGGAGCAGAATTTTCAATAGCTCTACCGTTGTTAAAATGATCTTAATGGTCTTACTGTTTATTTGTCCATAGACAGGATAATATATCGGTAATCCTGCCTTGGAATTGCGGTTTTTGTTGAATAATACATCTTGCTAAGTTATAATTTAATAGGTTGATATAGGAACAGTTCCCTTAGCAAATTATCAAACTATAGAAATAGATTAATTTAATATGGATTTTTTTACATCAGTTTTAAAGGTTGAAAAATATTGCTTGCATCGATAGACAGGAGGAACACATATGGCAGTTAGAGTAGTTGTAGGAACTCAATGGGGTGATGAAGGTAAAGGTAAGTATATTGATATGCTTGCCGAACAGTCAGATATCATAGTCAGATTTTCCGGTGGAAATAATGCAGGTCACACTATTGTAGCAAATGGAGAAAAGTACGCATTACATTTGATTCCGTCAGGAATACTTCATACAAGTAAAACCTGTATTATTGGAAATGGAGTTGTAATTGATCCTGCTGTACTTCTTAAGGAAATGAAAGGCTTGAATGATAGAGGTATTACTACGGATCACCTTTTAATCAGTGACAGAGCCCATTTAATAATGCCTTATCATATTGGTCTCGATGAACTTCAGGAAAACTTCAGGGGAAATAACAGCATAGGTACAACAAAAAGAGGTATTGGACCTTGTTATGCAGATAAAATAGAACGCTGCGGTATAAGAATGTGTGACCTTATTGACAAAGAGGAATTAATCAAAAAAGTTAAAGCAAACCTTGAATTGAAGAATCTGATTATAGAAAGAGTATACGGCGGCAAGCCCTACGATGCCGAAGCAATAATAGAAGAATACCTGGGCTATGCGGAAAAGCTTAGGAAATATGTTACCGATACTACAAGTCTCCTGGGAGATGCCATAGACAATGATAAGAACATTCTGTTCGAGGGAGCTCAGGCTAATTTCCTTGATATAGATTTCGGTACTTATCCATATGTTACCTCGTCAAACCCAATAGCAGGTGGCGTATGTACCGGCTCAGGTCTGGGTCCTGTTTACATTAATGAAGTTTATGGTGTTCTCAAGGCGTATACTTCAAGAGTTGGGGCCGGTCCATTCCCGACAGAGCAGAACAACGAGACCGGTGATACCATAAGAGAACTGGGATGGGAATATGGTACTACTACCGGAAGACCCAGAAGATGTGGCTGGCTTGATACCGTAATGATAAAATATGCGGCAAAAATAAATGGTTTGACAGCGCTTGCCATTAACCATGTAGACACCATAGGCAAGCTCAAGGAGATCAAGCTTTGTGTAGGCTATAAATATAATGGACAGGTGATAAGATATTTCCCTGCCAGCCTGAATGAGCTTGCAAAGTGCGACCCGATCTATGAGGTGTTTGAGCCCTGGAACGAGGATATCTCCAATGTAAAGAGCTTTGACAAACTCCCTGCAAACGCTCAGAAATACCTGCAGAGAATAGAAGAGCTGGTTGGTGTAAAAATTGGTCTCATCGGAGTAGGAAAAGACAGAGAGCAGATTATTGTCAGGTAATCTATTAAGGTAAACTATCAAGTATAGATATAATGCTATTATTATAAGCAAGAACTGTTGTAAAAAACTATTGAAAAAGTCGGGTTTGCAGCAGTTCTTGCTGTATGTTGACATGATTTTCTTTAAGCAAGAAAAAAAAATCTATGTATTTTCATAAAATGTGTTGACAAAATACCATTTATTAAGTATTATTTATACCTGTGGTCGGAAAAAACCAACCAACATATGACCCATTAGCTCAGTTGGCAGAGCACTTGACTTTTAATCAAGGTGTCCGCAGTTCGAATCTGCGATGGGTCACCAGAACCCTTCAATCTAAACAGGTTGAGGGGTTTTTTTGTATAAAAAAATTTTAATGGCGAAACGGACAAGCGAATGTTAAAATATGGATACTATACTAACGGTGTGAGAGCCAGAGCCGACATTTCTTGTATTGAAACCAAAAAGTGAAATAAATATATCAAGAACAGTTATAATTATTCTTGAGCTTGAAACAGATCAAGATTATATGGTATTATTTTCAAGTAAGTTTTGTAAATTAATATTAATTATACGAGGAGGTATTCTTATGAAAACCATGCAGATATCCAAATCACATGTAAAGATCACAAAATTCAATATGATGTTGCTCTGCACGGGCCTGATTTCATAAGATAGCAATATATCTCACATGTTATACCTTCAATCAATAATTTAAAGATAAATATAGATTAAAGATTTAACGTTCCATTGGGCAAATCCCTTACAGCTGATATTCTCATACTGCTAATTTATTTTCAGGAAGAAATCTATTTATTTAATAGAAGAACTGTGCAGATCCATTACACTGCTGCAGTTTTTTTGTGGTCTTTGCTTCAACCCATATCAGGAGGAGCAGGGATATGAAATATCTAAAGGCACAGAGTGTGCTTCCGAAAGAAGTAATCGCAATAATTCAGGAGTTTATTGACGGTGAATTTGTTTATATACCTAGAAAAGAAGGAAAACAAAGGTCCTGGGGCGAAAAAAGCGGTGCAAAAGACAGCCTGAAGGAAAGAAACTGTCAGATATACAAGGATTACATAAATGGTACCAAAGTTATGGATTTGACAGTAAAGTATTTTTTGTCCGAGCAAAGTATCAGAAGGATTATCAGTCAACAAAAAAGCCATTGCTCAAATTCGGTTCATAGCAGTTTATGAAATTGAAATGCCGGCAATGCCGGGTTATAGTTTTCTTAAGACAATAACCTGTTGAAAGGAATGAAAGACAATGGCATTAAAAACTCATAGAGGGAAAACCTTGTGGAAATTACCATCACACGGCAGAGGTACCTGTCCTGTATGTAAGGCTACGAGAATAAAGGTTTTGTATGAAATGCATAAAGCTGATGGAGGTAAGCTTATGGTATGTAAGCGGTGCCAGCATAAGCACGTGTGAAATAATGGAATATAAGCTTAAAGTTATTGAGCCCTATAAAGGAATAAAGAACTACATTAACGCTGTTTTAGACAATGAAACCCGGGATATGGATGGATTATGGTTAAAGCATGCTATTGAGCCATTTTGGAATGATTGGGCTGTAGGACAATTCAATGAACAAAGAATTAGAGTTGATATGTCTAGACCAGTAACAGACGTTGTTAAGCTCAAGAAGTCTATTGAAGGGCTTGAGGCTTTCGGAATAGAAGTCTTGCTCCGGAGAAAATACAGGATGATTTCTGAAATGCTGCCTCCACCGGAGTCAGATAAAATAGTGTGTATTTATCCAAACATATGGCTGGATCAGTCTGTACACGGCGTAGTCGGAACCTGCGTGGGTGAGAATATACTGATTCAGATAAATCCGGCAGTTGACGGATGGGAGAAATATCTGCCCTGGGTACTGGCCCATGAATATAACCATACTGTATGGGGATACAACTATTTTTATCTGCAAGGAAACAAATTTCAAGATCTGCTGACCTCAATAATCTCAGAAGGTCTGGCCGATTCCTTTGCAAAGGCCGTATGCCCGGATTTAACTCCTTCCTGGATTAAAGCTTTGACAACTGAACAGGAATATCAACAGTGGAATACCTTACAGGAATATTTGAGCCTTGAAGACAATATGGAGTTACACCACCGATTTTTCTTTGGAGATATTAAGACTGGAACTCCTGCTTTTACAGGATATACTATAGGATTTCAAATAGTGCAGAAATATTTGAGTTTTTACCCTGGAACCAGCTGGAAAGCTTTAATTAAAATGGACTCACGGGAAATTTTTCAAAAGAGCGGTTATTTTTTGGAATAATTAGCGTAGGCTAAGGTACCAAGTCAATACTGACTGACGATATCAAGAATGCAATGAACCCTTGTATTACTACAGGGGTTTATTTTTTTACTCAATTAGGCTTTTGCTGATGTACAATATGCTAATCATAAGTTAAAGGACAATATGTTACAGTAGGCTAAAGGGGGAAACCATCTGCCTGGCGGGCAATTATGAATGGAGTTGAATTGACGTGTATGGAGTGATAATATATACCATAATTACTTTAATTTATAATTATATGGAAATCATAAATATAAATATGCCATTTATGTTAATTGAAAGGCTTACCGATACATGAAAAAGAATCTTGATATAAGCAAAACTTCAGTTACTATTATTGTTCTCAATGCTTTTCTTATTATTGTTGTTTTATTAGTGTCAATCTACGGTTTCAGCCAGGTACAATCCATTAAGAGTACTAACGAAAGTAATATAAATATATTGCTTCTTGCTGCCATTTTAATCGTTGCCGTAAACAGCTTCGTAGTAATACATGACAGATACACTCTAAAACGTGCTGAAAACCGTTTTGGAGTGCTTAAAAGTACTATGTCCCAGGTAGAGACCCTCAATAACACTTTGAGAGCTCAGAGGCATGATTTTCTTAATCAACTGCAGGTTATGTACAGCCTTTTGGAAATGAATGAGTACGGGGAAGCCATGAGTTATATAGAAAGTGTCTATCAGGACATTTTAAAAGTGAGCAGGTTCTTAAAAACGTCAAGTCCGGCAGTTAACGCATTACTTCAGGCCAAGCTGCTTGCTTGTGAAAAAGAGGCAATAGAAGTAGATTTAAAGGTTTCCTCCCAGTTAAGCGAACTCAAAATTCCGGCATGGGAGTTGTGCAGAGTACTTGGTAATCTTATTGATAATTCTATTTATGCATTAAAAGATATAAAAGAAAAAAGGCTATTACAGATTGAAATATATCAGGATATAAAATTTACAGGCTTTAAAATATGCAATAACGGACCTGAGATTGATAAAAAAAATCTGGAAAAAATATTTTTACCTGGGTTTACAACAAAGGGTGAACTGGGTGAGGGAATGGGACTGTCCATAGTGAAAGAAATTGTTGAGGCAAATGAAGGAACTGTTGAATTAATGAGTACACCGACGCAGACATGTTTTGAAGTGCGAATCCCGAGATAGGGTTGAGTACATACAAAACGACATATTAAACATCAAAATGTATTTTATACAGCTTATATATTTATATGGGGCGAATTTTGATTTACACTTTAATTGTGAAAGAGATATTAAGTGATAGAACAAAAGATTGAATTCAATTTAGATTCTTATTGTTGAACTGGAGGTGATTATACAAAATGAGCATAATTACTTTATTAACAAGTATTGATCCTGTATCTGCTGTTTGTTTTATATTAGGTCTGGCTCTGGTCATTTTTGAAATGTTTCATCCGGGACTATCTTTTCCTGGCATACTGGGCGGAATATTGATAATAGTGGGAGTAGTTCTAACTGCCAGAACATTAATGGATGTACTTATTTTGGTTATTTTAGTTCTGGCAATACTGGGAATAGCTCTTACAATAGTAGTTCATTCCGCCACAAGGGGCCACCTTTCAAGGGTTCTTATTCTCTCCGATTCTCTTGACAAGGAAGTTAAGAATGAAATGTATGAGGATCTGGACTATTTTGTAGGGAATGAAGGTATAACTCTGACTCCCCTGCGTCCTTCCGGAAGTACGGATTTTGATGGTGTAAGGCTGGATGTTATTTCCGAAGGTGAATTTATTGACAAGGGTAGAAGGGTAAAAATTATCAGAATGGAAGATCGTAAATTTATAGTTAAGGAAATTAATTAAAATTTAAGGTAAAGAATAAACTTATATGTAGTATTTAAAATAAAGAAGAGGGGTATTTAGTATGATATTTCAACTAGGCGTATATACAATAATAGCAGTTGTAATAGTTTTTATAATATTGTTTTTTAACTTCATTCCGGTGGGATTATGGATATCAGCTTTTGCAGCAAATGTCCGTGTAGGAATCTTTACACTTATTGGTATGAGACTTAGAAGAGTAGTTCCCAAAAGGATAATAATTCCGCTTATTAAATCAACAAAAGCAGGATTAAATCTGAATGTAAATCAGCTTGAGGCACATTACCTTGCAGGAGGTAATGTCGATAAGGTTGTGGATGCGCTTATAGCTGCTCACAGGGCAGATATGAACCTCCCGTTTGAAAGAGCAGCCGCAATTGATCTGGCTGGACGTGATGTACTTGAGGCCGTAAAGATGAGTGTAAGTCCAAAAGTAATTGAAACTCCAAGCGTGTCGGGTGTTGCCAAGGATGGTATAGAGTTGCTGGCTAAAGCCAGAGTCACAGTCAGAGCAAACCTCGACAGGCTCATTGGTGGTGCGGGAGAAGCAACCGTACTTGCAAGAGTAGGTGAGGGGATAGTCACAACTGTAGGTACAGCGGCATCGCACAAGGAAGTTCTTGAGAACCCGGATATGATATCCAGAACAGTTCTTGCAAAAGGACTTGATGCCGGTACGGCTTTCCAGATATTGTCCATAGATATCGCAGATGTGGATGTGGGAAGAAATATTGGTGCACAGCTGCAAACCCTCCAGGCTGAAGCTGATAAGAATATCGCCCAGGCAAGAGCCGAGGAAAGAAGGGCAATGGCTGTTGCAAAAGAACAGGAAATGAAGGCGATTGTCCAGGAAAAGAGGGCTAAAGTGGTAGAAGCTGAAGCAGAGATCCCCAGAGCAATGGCAGAAGCACTCAGCCAGGGTAAAATTGGTGTTATGGATTACTACAATATGCAAAACCTGATCTCTGATACTCAAATGAGAGATGCTATATCAAGGGTTGGTAAATCTGATGTACCTGAAAGCAGCGAAAAGAAATCATAATATCAGGAGGTGCAGAAGAAATGGATGCAAAATCGAACGTAAAACCTTCCAAGAAAACCTTGCCCCAAAATTCATCCAAACCATGGAAAAGCGGTCCCGAGGACGAAGGAGACAGAGATATCCTAAGCAGGGCATTAGCTGATATCAGCCAGGAGAGTCTGGTTCAGGGGTTAATATATTCAGAAATTTTTGGCCTTCCAAAATGCAAAAAGAGAGGCCGATGATGGAGTACAAGGTATTAATTGTAGACGATGATGCAGGAATGAGACTTGTTCTACGCAAAGTACTTGAGAAAATAGAAGGATTTAAATTGACAGGGGAGGCAGAAAATGGCCAGGAGGCAGTCCAAATGGCTGTTTCCTGCCATCCCGACGTTATATTTATGGATGCTGAAATGCCGGTCATGAATGGTATCGAGGCGGCCAAAAGGATATCTGAAATTAACCCAAAGACTATTTTTATTTTTGCGACGGCACATGAAGAATATATGTCGGATGCCTTTGAGATATATTCGTTTGATTACCTTCTAAAGCCTTTCAAAATTGATCGTATCAAACAGACACTGGGCAGAATAAAGGATGTTGGCAAGGTATGGGAAACAGCAAGAATGAATGAGATTTTCAGGCATGAAAAAGGTCTTGACAAACTAATCATCCGAAATAAGGAAGGTATAAGTTTAGTCGATTTGAAGGATATTATACTTATTCAAAGAGAGGAACGAAATACTGTTATCTATACAAATAATGAGAAGTATATAACCTCAGAAGGCTTGAGCGAGATAGAAGAGCGCTTGGATAAGACATTGTTTTTCAGAAGTCATAAATCATATATAATTAATATTTCGATGATAAGCAAGATTGAAACTTATGGACGCTGGACATATCTTGTCAAGTTTAAGGGAAGCGATAAGGATGCCCTGTTGACCTATGAAAGATATGGGGTGCTTGAAAAATTTTTTAACTCAAATCTTTGATTCATTTAAGAAAAGGTTGGTTGAAAGCCAGCATTTGCAGGGGTTTCAACCTCCAAAAATAATAATTGAAAAAAAGATTAAAAAATAGCTTGACTTTTTGTACATCCCCCGTTAAAATATACTTTGTCGGTCGGCAAACGAGCCGCTGATAATAAGTATGGCCCATTGGTCAAGTGGTTAAGACACCGCCCTTTCACGGCGATAACAGGGGTTCGAGTCCCCTATGGGTCACCATTATAATTTTAAAATGGCCCGGTAGTTCAGTTGGTTAGAATGCCAGCCTGTCACGCTGGAGGTCGACGGTTCGAGCCCGTTCCGGGTCGCCATTTTTAAATTATAATAAGTTATAATCATTAGTTTTATATGTGCTGGTGTAGCTCAGCAGGTAGAGCAGCTGACTTGTAATCAGCAGGTCGGGGGTTCAATTCCGTCCGCCAGCTCCATATGGAGGGGTTCCCGAGTGGCCAAAGGGGGCAGACTGTAAATCTGTTGTCAGTGACTTCGATGGTTCGAATCCATCTCCCTCCACCAACAAAGCCTTGTGCATTCGCGATTAACGCTGTGCGCAGGGTTTTTTACTTATTTTAAGAAACAATAGGTATTATAGAAGCAATAGAAACTTTAACAGCAATAGACATTGCATAAAAAAATACATAAATCTGTATAAATAAAAACAAACCCGTAAATTACCTGATGGTATTCTACGGGTTTTAATATTTAATAATCAATACCTGAAGCTCCATCCCGGGAACCACTGCAGGAAGCTTGCATACCATCTGGGTACTATCATGCCTGAGAGGATAGGATAGAACATAACAAAAAGCAATGCAGTTAGTACAAGATATATATATACAATCCGTTTAGCTGTTTTACCAAGCTCTGAAAAGATCTTAAGCAGATATACCATTACAATTATTACAAATGGCAGAACTGAGAAGTAATGATAAATAAAAGCCATTCTTCTTACCACCATCCAGGGAATGTACTGAAACAGTGCTCCAAAGATTGGAACAAGCATATATCTATCTTTCCTCTTTATTGCCAAAATGATTCCGGTAATTAAGGCTGGAATGCTGAACCACCATATCAGAGGATTACCCATACAAATTATGCTGGAAGTAAGCTGCTCAGCTGCCAGGGCCTTTGATCCGTAAAACCATATTGGTTTTGCCATAATAGGCCAGGACCACCAGGGGGATGAGTAGGAATGCTTAATGTTGAGCTCATTATGAAAATTATACATATGAGCCTGATTGTTAAAGAACTCCTTTACACCATTTCCGGGAACTAACATTATGTTTGTATAGGAGGCAAAATATATCACGCCCGGAATGATCAAAAAGAACAAAATACAGGCAAGAGCCGTTTTTAAAAAGTATCTGCTCCAGAATTTATTAAATAAAT
Organism: Bacillota bacterium; assembly: GCA_023409265.1. Classification (GTDB taxonomy): domain Bacteria; phylum Bacillota; class Clostridia; order Acetivibrionales; family DSM-1351; genus Ruminiclostridium. The sequence continues at coordinate 52,923 of JAEYHZ010000034.1, forward strand.
CAGATGAAAGCCCGGATTTTCTGTAGGCAGTATAGCAAGCTATTTCATCTATTTTGGCAATAATGAATATCAGCATCAGACCAACAGCGCCATACATGGCTATCCATTTTGTGGCAGTACCGATACCAAGGGTAAGCCCACAAAAAAACAGCGGCACCAGAGACTTTTTAAGGCCAACCTTATATGGTTTCTTAATAAAGTAATCATATATGAAGTAATACATCAGAATAACAAAAAAAGTAACGTAAACATCTATGGTAGAAATCCTGGTTTGAACAAAGTGCATGAAGTCAAACATCATCAGAAATGCAGTACAAAAAGCAAAGAATCGGTTTCTGAACACTTTCAAACCAAATAGGTACATAACAGGAATCATTGCTACCCCGAACAATGTACCTACAATTCTCCATCCGAAAGGATTAACTCCGAAAATCAACATTCCAAGCATTACAAAGTATTTTCCCAGAGGAGGATGGGTTCTTTCGAAGGGAATAATTTCGTATATAAAGTCAAGTGCCGTTCTAGGGTAGAACACCTCATCGAAATATGTGTCTGTATCTGATAAAGTATAAAAATCAGCCAAGTCCTGTTCATCAATCAAATTTGATAATGAATAAATCTTGTGATCAGGGCTTTCAATTTTAGTTGAATTAGGATTTGGGTTGGTGGAAGTAATACTTTTAATGGTTAACGGTTTGGTAGATCCCTTTTCGAAGACAGCTATTTCATTTATTGCTGCTCCGGGTCCGCTTGGAACAAATTTAATTTTACTTGTTTTAAATTCCTTGGTTGATACCTTCCAGGAATAAAAACCGGACTTATCCAAAGATTCCGAATTCCAATATGTATCATATTCACTAAGGTACATAATCTGATATTTAACGTTGTCATACTTTTCATGATTATATCCTTGATATATCATTACCTTTGATATATCAGCCTTTTTACCAAGGTCCACAATAAAGCCATCATCTTTTGCTGATGGGGCCCAGCTTGTTTCAGGTACACTAAGGCTTCCAAGATTATAAATTGCCGGAATAGCATATAAAACAGTCATAACCAGCATTATAATTACATCTTTTTTCGTCAGCCTAAACAAGGGCCGGGAATCATGTTCGGTGCCCAGCAGTTCATTTTCATCCAGGATTAAACTCCCGTTACTAATATTTCTTATTCTAATAAAACCCCATATACCTATAATTAATAAAGATATACAGGTTACACCAAGCATCATTGTCGCAAACCCGGGCATTTCTATATTTGATATAAATTTTGAGATCTGTTTGAATAAATTAATAAAAAAATCCTTCAATTTAGCCTCCATGGCTACAGCGTGATAATGTATGTATTTTAGCTACGGCATGGTCGTAAGCATTGGATTTAATAGTTATTCATGTCCGCAGTACCTGTAGCAGAAAAGTTTTACAATAATTATAATATAGTATGAATAACAATACAATTGATAATGTCAATAATAACCATATATATTATTCACCAGATTACCATGTAATAATCCTTAAAAGCTTTAAAATACTATTTAAGCTTTAAAAAAAATTGCGGCCATGCGCTGGCATTGTTATTATCCTCAAAAAGCTTGCAAAGGCAGCAATCTTTTTTGTGGTAATAACGGCTAAGGAAGATTATAGAGCCACATATCGCCTTGCGGCTCATGTCGGGCATTGTTATTATCCTCAAAAAGCTTGCAAAAGCAGCAATCTTTTTTGTGGTAATAACGGCTAAGGAAGATTAAAGAGCCACATATCGCCTTGCGGCTCATGTCGGGCTATGCTATAATATGAAAAAGTTAGCAAATGTATATTTATTCGTATGAACATATTTTTGATTTTAACTTTTATAATATTAAATTACTAATTATAGATGAAATTTAAATATTTGATCAAACAATGAAAGGGGAAAGCTCATGAAATTTACTAAAATGCAGGGTATAGGAAATGACTATATATATGTAGATTGTACACGGGAAGATTTGACTAATCCCTCTGAGATAGCAAAAAAAGTAAGTGATCGGCACTTCGGGATCGGGTCGGACGGTTTGGTATTAATCCTGCCATCACAACAGGCTGATTTCCGTATGAGAATGTTTAATTCAGACGGATCTGAATCAGAAATGTGCGGAAATGCTATAAGATGTGTTGGTAAGTATGTTTATGATAACAGACTGACAGACAAAAAAATTATTAAAATTGAAACTCTGGCCGGTATTAAGGTTTTAACACTGACAGTTGAAAGTGAGCAGGTTGTTCTTGTCAGAGTAGATATGGGAGAACCAATTCTGGCACCAGGAGATATTCCTGTTGACTCAGATAAGGATAGATTCATTTCTGTGCCGATTGTAATAGATAATCGTGAATTCAAGGTGACAGCAGTTTCCATGGGTAACCCGCATGCGGTATCCTATATAGACGATGTGGATAATTTTCCTCTATCTGAAGTAGGACCTAAAATGGAAACCAATAAGCTCTTCCCCAGAAAAGTAAATTCCGAATTTGTTCAGATAATTGACAGAAATACTCTTAAAATGCGGGTTTGGGAAAGAGGGGCAGGGGAAACGCTGGCCTGTGGAACCGGAGCTTGTGCTGTCTTAGTATCTTCTGTGCTGAATAATGTTTCTGAAAGAGCAGCTACTATAAAACTTCTCGGCGGTGATTTATTTATAGAATGGTCTGAAAATGACAATCATGTATATATGACAGGACCTGCTGTAAAAGTATTTGATGGAGAGATTAATATTTAATATATAAAGAGATAAATATTTAATATATAAATTAGAAAGGATTATAAAGATGGCATTTGTAAATGAGAATCATTTAAAGTTACCAGGCAATTACTTATTTGCTGAAATCGGAAAAAGAGTTAATACATTTAAGATTGATAATCCCTCAGCTGATGTAATCAGGCTTGGAATTGGTGATGTTACCCGTCCCCTTCCAAGGGCGTGTGTTGAGGCAATGCACAAAGCTGTTGACGACATGTCAAGAGTAGAAACTTTTAAAGGATATCCTGAATATGAGGGATATGATTTTCTTATAAACAAAATAATTGAGTTTGATTACAAAAAAAGGGGCATAACAATAGGTGCCGATGAAGTTTTTGTAAGTGACGGAGCAAAAAGCGATACTGCAAATATTCAGGAGCTTTTCGGTCTTAACAGCAGAATAGCAGTAACAGACCCTGTTTACCCGGTATATGTTGACAGTAACGTTATGGCTGGCAGAACAGGTGAATATGTAGATGGAAAATGGACCAATGTTACCTACCTTCCATGTACTTCAGATAATGGATTTATTCCAGAATTGCCACAGGAGAGAGTAGACCTGATCTATTTATGTTTACCAAACAATCCGACAGGTACAACCTTGACAAGAGATCAATTGAAGGTTTGGGTTGATTATGCTGCTAAGAATAAATCAATAATATTGTTTGACTCGGCTTATGAAGCATTTATAACAGAGGAAGATGTTCCACATAGTATTTATGAAATTGAAGGAGCTAAGGAAGTTGCCATAGAGTTCAGAAGCTTCTCAAAAACAGCCGGTTTTACAGGGACCAGATGTGCATATGTTGTTATACCTAAAGAGCTGAAAGCATCCACTGCAGAAGGAAACGATATAGGGCTGAACAGAATTTGGTACAGGAGACAGGCAACAAAGTTTAACGGGGTATCATATATAGTTCAGCGCGGGGCTGAAGCTGTATACTCAGAAGAAGGTCAAAAGCAGGTTAAGGAAACTATAGCATACTATCTGGCAAATGCTTCAATAATAAAAAGCGGTCTGGAGAGTGTTGGAATTACTGTATTCGGATGTGTAAACGCACCTTATATCTGGATGAAGACACCAAATGGTATGGATTCATGGCTTTTCTTTGATAAACTCCTGAGTGAGGCAAACATTGTCGGAACTCCGGGTGTCGGTTTTGGCCCCAGTGGTCAAGGCTATTTCAGACTTACTGCTTTCGGTAACAGGGAAAACACTCAAGCAGCTGTTGAAAGGTTTAAAACCAGACTTAAATTATAATTAACTCTGGTATAAATTAATAATTGAACTCATCAAAAAATTATAGGCCGACTAATTTTAGTCGGCTTAAAATTTTGCAGAATAAAAAGTAGTTTGCTATACTTATGATGAGATAAGGGGTATATTTAACTCATATCATTTATCATTCAATTAAATCTAATTTACTTATAATTTTTACTTGGTACTGGAAGCGCAATGGAGGATCATATGTTAGATTGGGCTCAATTAAATACAACATGCAGCAATTGTCAAGGCTGTGGCTTGGGGCTGACAAGGACCAACATAGTTATTGGCAGGGGAAATATAAATGCACCAATATTATTTGTGGGGGAAGGTCCAGGAGAGCAGGAGGATTTACACGGGCAGCCTTTTGTAGGAGCGGCAGGCCAGTTACTGGATACACTGCTTGAGGCTTTAATGTTTAATCAGGATGATTACTATATTGCGAATGTGGTTAAGTGCAGGCCGCCAAATAATAGAGTTCCTACTGATGATGAAGCTGAGAAATGTCTACCCTATTTGAGAAACCAGGTTGCGTTAATCAGACCTAGAATAATTGTATGTCTGGGAAGTACAGCTGCAAAATATGTAATTTCTAAGGACATAAAAATAACTCAGATCAGGGGGCAATGGATTGAACGTAAAGGTTACTGGATGATGCCCACGTTCCATCCTGCTGCACTGTTGAGGGACCAAAGCAAGCGGGTTCTCCTTTTCAGGGATATTAAAGAGGTAAAGCAAAAATTACATATTATTATGGATAAGAAGGACAATTAGCATGATGTCAAACCAGATTAGATTACAGCTTGAACAGCTAAATATGCAATATAGTAAAACTTTTGAAAAAGAGCAGATAGTTTTCGGTGAAGGTTGTATCACAAGTCCTCTTGTCATCGTCGGTGAGGCACCGGGTAAGGATGAGGTATCACAGGGAAAGCCGTTTGTCGGATCAGCAGGTAAAAACCTGAGAGAATTTATGGATATAATAGGGCTAGACCGCGAAGCGGTCTATATTACAAATACAATCAAATACAGATTGGGCAGGATTAATGAGAAGACACAAAGAATGATTAATCGACCTGCAACTAAAAATGATATTCTCAATAATCAGCCCTGGCTTCACAAAGAAATAATGTTATTGTGTCCCAAGATCATAGTAACACTTGGAAACGTACCCTTGAAGGCTATAACAAACGACTATAATGCTTCCATCGGCCAGATGCATGGCAATCTTCATACATGCAAAATAGGCCGACTAGAATATAAATTGTTTCCGCTATATCATCCCGCAAGCATTATTTATAATAGAGCTTTAAAGGATGTATATAATAAGGATATGCTACGATTAAAAGAGATCTATAGTGAATTAGAAGCAGTTAAATAAATACAAACGAAGATATGGCACAAATTACAATAATAAAAAAGTATATTTTTCTAATAATATATTGACAAGGCATAATTAGCTGTGCTATTATAACTAAGCTGTCGCCGAACAACAAAACAACACTTGTTATAGTAAATTGTGACAAACAAAAATCTACAAAAAGTGTTGACACTATAGTGACAGTGTGGTAAGATATTAAAGTCGCTCAGCACTGCTGAGTGCTAAAATAACAAATCTAAAGCATATTAATAAGATGCTGGATGAGCTGTTATAAATGGACTTTGAAAAGTAAACAGTGACAAATACATGCAAATGTAAGTAAAGGACTCTTTAAAATTCCAGAATCCATTGGATTCTAAAAATGAGTAACTTGCGAACTTTACAACCTGGTTTTGGAGAC
>JAEYHZ010000022.1 GCA_023409265.1 Bacillota bacterium
GCATTGCTACACGGCTTTGCCTTGCCACAAAACAAATCCATCAGCTCAAAAATCTTCGACCTCACGCTTTGATATTTTGCTGATTTTCAAGGCGGAAGGACGCAGTCTTGCTTGCCGCAAGGCAAGGAGGACAACGAAGAAAATCGGCAAAATGGCTAGCGTGAGGCGTATTGTACGTTGTCAATAGAGGGTACTATACATATATCTATTATAGTATAACGAGGCAATAAATGTCCACCACTTCATTTAGGTGCATGGCTGCAAAAGGTAGCCTTGTACCGAATTGGTATCCAGGTGAAGGGCATATCCATGGCCCCCCAAGGGCACCTTTGCCACGTTGAAACGTTTTCTTGTTATTGATCCCCTTTGATTGTTGCTTTATACATTATTGCTTCCTTGGTGGCTTCACTTCGCCGGAATTCGCCTGATATCTGACCTTCCGCCAAAACCAGAACTCTATCGCACATGCCAAGAATTTCTTCAATATCTGAGGAGATAAGGATAATAGAAGCACCCTTTGATACAAGGTCAAGCATACAGTTATAGATATCAGTCTTGGAAGCCACATCCACACCTCTGGTAGGTTCGTCCAATATATAGATTTTGGAACGGCTCATCATCCAGCGGGCTACGGCGGCTTTCTGCTGATTGCCGCCGCTGTAGTTCTCCATCAGGTCATTAAGGTTTCCGGGCCTGATGCTCAGCTTCTTGATATATGTATCTGTAACATCGGTCATTATCTGATTGTGCAGATATTTATACTGTTCAAACCTTTTTAGTGAGGACAGGGTTACATTATTTTCAAGGTTCAGGCAGCCAAAAATAGCGCTGGAGGCCCGGTCTTCAGGCAGCAATGCAATACCGTTCCTTATTGCATCCTCCGGAGAAGAGAATTTTTGCTTCTGTCCGTTTATCTCAATGCTTCCTGTTTTAACAGGTGTAATGCCGAAGAGACACTGAGCCAGCAGAGATCTGCCCGAACCCATTAATCCGGTAATTCCTAAAATCTCGGATTTCCTCAGATCAAAGCTTATGGAACTTAGAATATCGGCAGCGCTGAGATCCTTAACTGACATGATTACCTTTCCAAGGGTAATATTCAGCTTGGGATAACGGTTTTTTTCGGCAGGAACAGCCAGCATTCTGATAATATCATCCTTAGAGGTGTTGCCGACGGTTTGAGTTCCAATAATCCTGCCCTGATGGATAACGGAAAGCCTGTCAGCAATCAGTTCTATTTCATCCAACAAATGAGTTATATATAAAATTGCAGTATTTTTTGCTTTTAAAGCTCGTATTATTCTATAAAGTATATCTTTTTCATTGGATGTAAATGCAGCAGAGGGCTCATCAAAGATAACAATCTGAGCATTGGAAACATAAGCCTTCACCATCTCCACAAGCTGCTTCTGGGCAAATCCCAGCTGTCCCGCCTTTACTCTGGCATCAATATTAATACCGAATTCACCGAATATTTCATTACAATCACGGAACATTCTGTATTGATTACGGGCTAAAAGGCTATTATCGGTATTTGGATGGTCCATATATATGTTCTCAGCAACAGTAAGGTTGGGATACAGATTTATATCCTGCCATACGCAGTGGATTCCATGCTCTCTGGCGCTTGCCACACTATCTATACTGACAGCCGTATTATCGATTAATACCACACCGCTGTCCTGTTTTAGAACGCCACTGATTATTTTAATGACAGTTGATTTTCCTGAGCCGTTTTCTCCTATAAAGGCATGAACTTCTCCTGAATATAAATCCATTGATACATCGGAAAGTGAAAAAGAGTCACTAAAATACTTGTTAATATTTTTTATTTCCAGCTTGGGAATTCCCATATTCTTGACAACCTCCGAAAAAGAAGATTAAACTCTGCCTTCAAATAAATCTATAGAGGTAAATAATTGTATATTAGCTTTAAAAAGATTATTTTTATGTTGATCTGACAATGTATGATTTGTTATTAGTTTATCACATAAATCCGTAATTAATCCGGCTCTGTAAAATGAGTTCCTTTCAAAGCCTGAAGAGGTACAAACGATAATTCTTTCATTTGCATTTTTAGCTGCAGCCTTTATAAAGGCTGCCATATCAATATTTGATACAGTTAAGTCAAGATTGTTTGAAATTCCGTCAACTTCTATAAATAATCGATTTACATAAAAGTTATTCAAGTTGTTAATGGTCAGGGTACCGAATACAGCCTTTGTATTGTAGTCAATGTCTCCGCCTAAAAGAACTACCTTTGCAGATTGCGCTTCAAGTATATGAGAGGCTATATTCAAATCGTTTGTAAGAACGGTTACTCTATTTTTGGTGGAAAGCTGCCTGGCTATTTCCAAATTGATAGAACCATTTGTCAACATTATAACATCGCCATCATTAATCATTTTGATTGCGATTTTGGATATTTCAAAATAATCCTGAAACAATTCAGTTTCTGCTCCGTCTGAGGTTGCTTCCTTTATACTTCCAAGCACAGCACCACCATGGGTACGGGTAAGAAACTCTTCACCTTCAAGCTTCTCCAGATCCCTGCGGATAGTGACCTCCGATACCCCCAGCATTTGGCTCAGCTGATTAACCTCAACCTGCTTATTTTCAAGTAAGTAGTTTTTGATTATTCTAATTCTCTCAATAGCAAACATATATTCTTTCCTTTAATTAGTATTAATGTGTTTCAATTATTTTCCCTGATTAATACGCATAATAGAACATAATAAATGAAACTTATCGAAAGGAGATATCTTGAGTATAAAACAAATTTGGACTAAAAGCAACAAATACAGTGGATGAATCTACATATAAACTATAAGGTAGAATGCAAAAATTTTAAATATAAATTCATTTCTATGGACTAATCAAACAAAAATAATCACAAACAATACAGAAAAAATGATCGATTGGTAAGGTATGGGTAAATTTGCACAAAACAAAACAACGGAAAATATATAAATTATAAATTATGCACAATTTTATTGACATTTATACATGGCGGTGATAATATGAATTTACAAAACGAAAGCAAACGAACAAAAAAGAAAATGTTTGCATGAAAAGGAGAGTGTTTAAATGAAATTGAGAAAGATTATAGCAGGTACTCTTTCGATGGTTATGACTCTTTCAGTGGCTTTAGGCTTCACTGCTTGTGGGACAAAAGATACCAGCAAACTCGTTGGTGTTGCTATGCCTACTAAATCCTCACAGAGATGGATTCAGGATGGCGACAATATGAAGAAGCAGCTTGAGGCTAAAGGTTATACAGTTGATTTGCAGTACGGTGAAGACAACATCGATAACCAGGTAGCGCAGATTGAAAACATGATCTCAAAAGGAGCAAAGGTTTTAGTTATAGCTTCTATTGACGGTTCAGCTCTCACAGACGTTCTTAAGAAGGCTGCAGATGCAGATGTAAAGGTTATAGCTTATGACCGCTTGATTAAAAATTCAGAAAACGTAAGCTATTATGCTACATTTGACAACTACAAGGTTGGTGTACAGCAGGCTACTTCACTTGTAAAAGGTTTAGGAGCTGATACAAAGCCAGGACCATTCAACATCGAATTATTCGGTGGCTCTCCTGATGATAACAATGCATTCTTCTTCTATGATGGCGCAATGTCAGTATTACAGCCACTTATCGACAAGGGTGTTTTGGTAGTTAAGAGCAAACAGGTGGGTATGGACAAGGTTTCAACACTCCGCTGGGATGCTGCAACAGCTCAGTCCCGTATGGAGAATATTTTAAGTGCCAACTATACAACTGATAAGGTTGATGGTGTATTGTCACCATATGACGGTATCTCAATAGGTATACTTTCAGCACTTAAGAGTGTTGGATACGGCAAGGGCGACAAACAGATGCCAATAGTTACAGGTCAGGATGCAGAAGTAGCATCAGTTAAATCAATCGTTGCCGGAGAACAGTACTCCACAATCTTTAAAGATACAAGAACTCTTGCAGAAAAGGCTGTGAAGATGGTTGATGCAGTTCTCAGCGGTTCAGAGCCGGAAGTAAATGATACAAAGACTTATGACAACGGTAAGAAAGTTGTACCTTCATACCTTTGTGAACCGGTTCCAGTTGACAAGTCAAACTACAAGCAGACATTGATTGACAGCGGATACTACAAAGAAGCTGATTTACAGTAACAGCATCCCCTAAAAATTAATTCTTATACGGAGTCGCCATTTTGCAAAACTGACCTTGGACGAAAGCTCTCAGTTGGTAGAATGGCGCTCTCTGTGATAAATAGCAGTATATTTTATAAATAAATTATTATGGATAGGGAGCTGAGAAAATGTCTAAACTATTACTCGAAATGAAAAATATTACCAAGACGTTTTCTAGCATCAAAGCACTAGATAATGTTAACTTGGCGGTAAGAAGCGGAGAAATACATGCTTTGGTAGGTGAAAATGGTGCTGGTAAGTCTACCCTGATGAATGTTTTAAGTGGTATATACCCCTACGGTTCTTATTCAGGAGACATAATATTTGATTCTAATGTATGTCAATTTAAAGAAATCAAAGACAGCGAAAAGCTTGGTATAGTTATAATACATCAGGAACTTGCCTTGATTCCCTATTTATCTATAGCAGAAAACGTGTTTTTAGGTAATGAACAGGCGAGAACCGGTATTATTGACTGGAACGAAACTACTACAAGAACGAAAGAATTATTATCATTAGTCGGACTGCATGAAAATCCAAATACACTCATAACAAACATAGGTGTTGGAAAACAGCAGTTGGTGGAAATAGCAAGAGCGTTGGCCAAGGATGTCAAGCTGCTTATTCTTGACGAGCCGACAGCGGCGTTGAATGATGAAGAAAGCAACAAGCTTTTGGATTTGTTGATGGACTTAAGAAAAAAAGGTATTACTTCAATATTGATATCTCATAAGCTCAACGAGGTTGAAAAAGTCTCTGACCGTATAACTGTTATCAGAGATGGTAAGACAATTGAAACTCTGGAAAAAGGCAAGGATGAAATTACTGAAGATCGAATCATAAAAGGTATGGTTGGCCGGGACATGTCCCATCGTTTTCCACACAGAGAACCTAAAATCGGTGATACCGTAATGGAAGTTGAAGATTGGAATGTAAATCATCCATTGCATGATCGCAAGGTAATAAACAATGTTAATTTAAACGTGAGAAGCGGGGAGATAATAGGACTTGCTGGACTGATGGGTGCAGGGCGTACCGAGCTTGCAATGAGTATTTTTGGTAGGAGCTATGGTAGCAAAATAACCGGAACCATAAAACTTAAAGGTAAACAAGTTGATTTATCCAGTGTAAGTAAGGCAATCGAGTCCGGTATTGCTTATGTGACAGAAGACAGAAAGAATTATGGTCTTGTTCTTATAGATAATATAAAAAATAACATTTCAATGGCTAATCTGAAGAAGGTTAGTAAAAATTCCGTAGTTGGAGAGCATGAAGAGAATATTGTTGCAGAAGACTTCCGTAAAAAATTCAATATCAAATCCTCCAGTATAATGCAAAAGGCTGGAAATTTGAGCGGAGGTAACCAACAGAAGGTAGTATTGAGTAAATGGATATTCACTGACCCTGATGTCCTGATTCTTGATGAACCTACGCGAGGGATAGATGTTGGTGCAAAGTACGAGATATATACAATAATAAACCAACTGGCGGACAGTGGAAAATCAATTATCGTAATATCCTCCGAGATGCCTGAACTATTAGGCTTGTGCGACAGAATTTACGTTGTAAATGAAGGCGAAATAGCAGGCGAACTTTCTCGTTCAGAAGCTACTCAGGAGAGCATTATGAAATGTATAATGAATCACACCAAGGGGACAGCGTAAGAGTGCGAAGCAGCTTTCGTGCAAACATTTGACAGTCTTCGCCCACGAAAAGCCACTAATGTCTTTTCAATCATTACTTTTTATGTAAGTGACGTGTTTCTTACGTTACGTGGAGGTTATAAATGACTAACTTTAAATCTTTTATAAAAAATAACATACGTCAGTATGCAATGGCCCTGGCCCTGGTAGTAATCATGATATTTTTCCAGGTGCTGACCGGAGGAATCCTATTCAAGCCATTAAATATTACCAACCTTATACTGCAGAACAGTTATGTTCTTATTCTTGGCATAGGAATGCTGCTTGTAATTTTAACCGGAAACGTTGATTTGTCCGTTGGTTCGGTAGCAGCTTTCATAGGTGCCATATCTGCTATATTTATGGTTCAAATGAATATGCCGGTGCTTCCGGCGATTGTACTCTGCCTGATTGTCGGTGCATTGGTCGGAGCATGGCAGGGTTTCTGGATAGCTTATGTCAGAATACCGGCGTTTATTGTAACTCTGGCAGGAATGCTTGTATTCAGGGGCTTAACCATGGTATTGCTTCAAGGTAAAACAATTTCGCCATATGCGGAATCCTTTCAGGCCATGGCTAACGGCTTCTTCCTCACAGACACTTTTGAGGTTGCCGGATTAAACATGATTGCGGTTATTGCCGGTATTGTTTTGTCATTGGTTTACATTTTCATGGAGTACAGAAATATCCAAAACATGAAAAAATACAACTTTGAAACACTTCCTTTGCCAATAACCCTGGCTAAAATCGCAGTAATAGTAGTTGCTTTGAACCTTTTAACAGTAAGTCTTGCAGCATATAAAGGTATTCCAATAGTTCTTATATTAATAGTTGCTCTTATTGTCATATACACATTTATTACTCAGAAGACCATAGCCGGACGTCACGTTTATGCTCTGGGCGGTAATGAAAAAGCAGCAAAACTATCCGGTATCAAAACCAAGAGAGTTATGTTCTGGGTATATGTAAATATGGGAGTACTGGCTGCTTTGGCAGGACTTGTAGTCGCAGGCCGTTTGAATGCCGCTACGCCAAAAGCCGGTACAAACTTTGAGCTTGATGCCATAGCAGCCTGCTTCATCGGTGGTGCCTCAGCATCAGGTGGTATAGGTACTGTAATAGGAGCCATAATCGGAGCGCTTGTAATGGGTGTATTGAACAATGGTATGTCCATAATGGGTGTAGGTGTGGACTGGCAGCAGGCTATCAAAGGATTGGTACTTCTTGCAGCAGTTGCATTTGATGTTTACACAAAATCAAAAGCAAGCGCTGACTAAGGATCAGTTTCCAAAGCATCAGGTAAATACAAAATTATCTCAAGGCACGACGCAGAGTTTGTATATTCTTAGCGTCGTGTTTTTCATTTTTTCTGATTTATATTTCATCTTTTGCTGATTTATCTTCCGTCTTTTACTGATTAATCTTCCGTCCTTTGCTGAATTATCTTTTGTTTTTCTGAATTGGATTTCGATTTTTTCAAATGTTTATCTTTTATTTATGTTAAAAATGTTATATTATATTAACATAAACGAACATTTTATAAAATTTAATCTAAATAATAAATGGAGGAATGGTAGCCGATGAATCCTAAAGAAATAAAGATTGGTGATCTTACCGGGTATTCATTTGAATGCAGCTGCGGTAAAACCCACAGTGTGGATATAAAAAAAATATCCATTGGAAACGGAATATATAAAGAACTTCCCGGAATACTTGAGCCATTTAAACAGAGCAAGGTCTTTATTGTTGCCGATACCCATACATATGGAATATATGGTGAAAAGGTCTATAACAGTCTGGCAGATACAGGCTTTAGCGTTGCCGCACATGTTTATGAAGCAAAGGGACACCTGATTCCCAATGAAGAAGCTATTGGAAGGCTTATGGTGGAAATTGGAGCCGATGTAGGAATGCTTATAGCTGTGGGCTCGGGAACAATAAACGATATCTCCAGGATAATAAGCAGCAAAATGAGGATACCATATATAATAATAGGGACTGCACCATCAATGGACGGTTATGCATCAACAGTATCACCCCTTATTATAAACGGTTTTAAAAAGACCTATGAAGCTGTATACCCATATGCCATTCTTGGAGATATGGAAATTATAAAGGCTGCTCCTAAAGAAATGATATGTGCAGGGTTTGGCGATATTCTGGGTAAGCTTACTGCTTTAAGTGACTGGAGGCTTTCCAGGAAGATCAACAATGAGTATTATTGTGAAACCTGTGTTGAGCTGGTAGAAGTAGCCATTAATAAATGTATTGATAATGCAAAAGGAATAGCTTTAAGGGAAGAACAGGCCATAGCCTATCTGATGGAGGCGCTCATTCTTTCGGGAGTTGTAATGGGAATGGTAGGCAACTCAAGGCCTGCCTCCGGGTCTGAGCATCATTTGTCACACTACTGGGAAATCGATGCACTGGCTAAAGGAATTGAACATCCTTTGCACGGCAATTCAGTGGGGGTTGGAACTGTTATAGTAAGCAGGATGTATGAGAAGATTAAAGAAAAATATGATATAGATTTTGATTTACCTACACCGGAATTTGTTATTGAACAGCTTAAAAATGCAGGCTGTATATATGATCCAAAAACACTTGGCATCGAAAAGGAAGTATTCAGGCAGAGCGTTATCCATGCTAAAGAAATAAGACCGAGATTTACTGTATTGCAGCTGGCTCAGGATATTGGCATTCTTGAACAGGCAGCTGATGAATTGACAGAATTATATTATATGTAAAACTTAAACAGCCGGTAAATATTTGTAAATGTTTGCCGGCTCTTTTACGCTCATTATCAAAGCACCTGTCTTTTTTTATCAGCTGTAAATACGGCAGATACCCATTATAGGTAATTTTATCCTTATCTATTATATAAGTTCAAAAAAAATCTAAAAATATATATTGACAAATAATTAACAAAGAGCTACAATAATATTAAGAAATATTGTTAAATAATTAACAGTGTTTCTGTATAAGAATTTGTAAGCCAGACACATAATCGTTGGACATAGGCTTAATTTTTTAAAGATAATTGTTAAAAAAATAACAAAGTTTAGTAAAGAGAAAAGATGGCTTAGGCCGTATTGATTTTAGGAGAACCTGTTAGTAGCTGCTTGTGCTTGGCAAAATCCACCAAGATGATGAGTGCAAAGAGATACTAAACAGGTTCAGAGATGGAGGGAGTCAATCATGACAAAGAAAAATGTTATAGTAAACAGTGTTGAGTCTTTGCTGGAGAAAATAGCAGAAATTAAACAGGCTCAGGAAATTTTTGCAACATATACACAGGAACAGGTTGACAAAATATTTTTAGCTGCAGCATTGGCGGCAAACAAGAAAAGAATTCCTCTGGCAAAAATGGCGCAGGCCGAAACCGGCATGGGTGTTGTAGAGGATAAGGTTATAAAAAACCATTATGCTTCTGAATATATCTACAATGCTTATAAGGATACCAGAACCTGCGGAGTTTTGGAAAGAGATGAAGCATTTGGTATCACAAAGATAGCTGAGCCTTTGGGTGTAATTGCAGCCATCGTACCTACCACCAACCCTACTTCAACCGCGATATTCAAAGCCCTTCTGGCTCTTAAGACAAGAAACGGTATAATCTTTTCTCCTCATCCGAGAGCCAAGAAGTCTACTATAGAAGCTGCGAATATTATTCTTCAGGCTGCCGTTGCAGCAGGTGCGCCTAAAGGCATAATCGGATGGATAGATGAACCTACAATTGAACTCTCGGAAAGAGTTATGAAGGAAGCAAACATTATATTGGCTACAGGCGGACCGGGAATGGTTAGAGCAGCATATTCCTCAGGAAGACCTGCAATCGGTGTTGGAGCCGGAAATACACCCGCAATTATAGACGATACTGCTGATATAAAAACTGCTGTCAGCTCCATACTTGTTTCCAAAACCTTTGACAACGGTATGATCTGTGCTTCAGAGCAGGCAGTTATTGTAATGGATAAGGTTTATAATGAAGTTAAAAAGGAATTCACCTTAAGAGGGGCATACTTCCTGAATAAGGAAGAAACTCAGAAGACAAGAGAAGTACTGCTTGTAAACGGTGCTTTGAATGCAAAGATAGTTGGGCAGACAGCACACGCAATAGCTAAACTTGCCGGATTTGATGTTCCTGCTGAAACAAAGATACTGGTGGGTGAGGTTGAATCTGTAGAATTATCGGAAGCCTTCGCTCATGAAAAACTGTCACCTGTGCTTGCCATGTACAAAGCAAAGACCTTTGACGAAGCAATAGCAAAGGCTGAAAAGCTGGTTGCTGACGGTGGCTTCGGTCATACTTCTTCAATATATGTAGATGCAGTAAATGAAAAAGCAAAAATAGATAGATTCTCAGCGGCAATGAAAACCTGCAGAATCCTTGTTAACACACCTTCTTCACATGGTGGAATAGGTGATCTGTACAACTTTAAACTGGCTCCTTCCTTGACTCTCGGCTGCGGTTCATGGGGTGGAAACTCCGTATCGGAAAACGTAGGAGTAAAGCACCTGATCAATATCAAGACTGTTGCTGAAAGGAGAGAAAATATGCTTTGGTTTAGAACTCCTGAAAAGGTATATTTCAAAAAAGGCAGCCTGGGTGTTGCTTTAAAAGAACTTAAAGATGTAATGAACAAGAAGAGAGCATTTATTGTTACCGACTCCTTCCTGTTTAACAACGGCTACACTAAACCCGTTACAGATTTACTCGATGCCATGGATATCAAACACCACACCTTCTTCGATGTGGCTCCCGACCCGACTCTTGCATGTGCAAAGCTAGGTGCCGAGGCTATGAGAGAATTCAAGCCTGATGTAATAATAGCTCTTGGCGGCGGATCTGCAATGGACGCAGGTAAGATCATGTGGACACTTTACGAACATCCTGAAGTTGACTTCCAGGATCTGGCCATGAGATTTATGGATATAAGAAAAAGAGTATATACCTTCCCCAGACTGGGAGAAAAGGCTTACTTTGTGGCAATCCCGACTTCAGCCGGTACAGGTTCTGAAGTAACACCTTTCGCAGTTATAACAGATGAACAGACAGGAGTAAAATATCCACTTGCCGATTACGAATTAATGCCTAAGATGGCTATCGTTGATGTTGATCTTATGATGAACATGCCAAAGGGTTTGACAGCTGCTTCAGGTATTGATGCTCTGACCCATGCAGTTGAAGCATATGCTTCCATGCTGGCAACAGACTATACAAACGGTCTGGCTTTACAGGCACTTAAGAATATTTTTAACTATCTGCCGGCAGCATATGAAAATGGTGCCAAGGATCCTGTTGCCAGAGAAAAAATGGCTGATGCCTCAACTATGGCCGGTATGGCATTTGCAAATGCCTTCCTGGGGATCTGCCACTCGATGGCTCATAAGCTGGGTGCGTTCCATCATTTGCCCCATGGTATTGCAAATGCACTCCTTATAAACGAAGTAATGAAGTACAATATTGCAGAAGCTCCCGTAAAGATGGGTACCTTCTCACAGTACAAATATCCCGAAATATTGAAGAGATATGCTGAGATAGCATCTTTTGTAGGTATAAACGGCACAAGTGATGAAGATAAATTCAATAAGCTGCTTGGAAAAATTGATGAGTTGAAAGCAAAGGTAGGAGTTCCTGCATCAATCAAAGCTGCCGGTGTAGATGAAGCCAAATTCCTTGCAAACCTTGATGAAATGGTTGAACAGGCCTTTGACGATCAATGCACAGGTGCAAACCCAAGATATCCGTTAATGAGTGAATTGAAGGAAATATACCTGAGAGCTTATTACGGTAAGTAATATCTTCATAAGTGCAAGACTTGATTAATACTTGAATTTCCAGTTAATATCTCAGGCAGGACACAAAAAAGTACTCTTCATTGTTGACCGTATGCTTTTAAGTCCTGCCCATAATATAGGTTCCTAAAAATGTATGTAACAGGTGAGGCCGCTTAAGCACCATGCTTAAGCGGCCTCACTGCGTATTAAACAGATTTCTGTAAATTCAATATTATACTGGCTACCGATAGAGCAAAATTACTGCATCAAAAATAGCCAGGAGGCAGCAGGCAGGTTTATCGTTTTATTAAATACTTGTTTTTTTTGTCGAAACATGTATAATGAATTCACAATAATTAAATAGATATAGAGCCAGGTGTAATAATGCGGGGTGAAAATGCGTTGGCTAAAAGGATCTTGGCAGTTTGTTTGTTAATATTTACGGCTTTCCTATTAATACCATTATCAATTGCAGGAGACCATAATCATCTCACGCAGAATTCTCAGGCTGTGAACGGAATCATGGACCTTAAACAATGGGATCTTGAAATCGATAAGGTGATCCAACTTAACGGGGAGTGGGAGTTTTACTGGGATCAACTGCTGACACCTGAAGATTTCAAAAATAAAGGTGAAGGGAAACCTGTATTGACAGGGTACATGAAAGTGCCTTCCCAATGGAATGGGAAAATGTTGAACGGTATTTCCTTGCCTGTACATGGCTGTGCCACATACAGACTTGTTTTGAAGAATATGCCTTCAAATCAGGTCTATGGTCTAAAAAAGAACATTATCCGCTTTTCAAGCAGAATTTTTCTAAACGGAAGTAAATTCATGGAGGACGGGAATCCGTCCAAGGATGCCAGGGAATACAAATCGGGCAATTTACCGCAGCTTGCTTTTTTTGACAGCAACGGGGGCGACATGGAAATACTTATACAGGTGGCCAACTACGAATATGTCAATTCAGGTATTCCTGTATCCATCGTTATCGGAGAACAGTCGACAATGCTGGATACCCAGCAAAAAAACAGTCTGCTTGAATTCAGTGTCTTCATTATATTGGCAACTATTGCACTAATCTATTTTATTTTTTTTATCACCGCTGTTTTATCACAGAGAAAAGATTATTCATTATTGGCTTTTGCCATATTATGTTTGATATTGGCGGTCAGTAATGCGTTTACAAGTGAGAGGCCAATTCTGGACATATTGCCCCATATTCCCTTTGTTGTTGTGTTTAAGACGAGAGACATCTTCATATTTGCCTGTTTTATAGCTTTGGCATGTCTGATGTATCAGCTGAAAAAAGGCATCCTATCTTTAAAACTTACCAAACTAATATCATTTGTTTTTGGAGTATACCTCCTGGCAATTATTTTCTTACCGATACATACCTATATGAAGGCTCAGATATTCATAGTTCTTTTTGATGAAATATTTCTTATCGGTGTGCTTGCAAGAACAGCTGTGCTGTTTGTTAAAAGCCGCAGAAAAGATATTATTGAACATATGATACTTTTTATTGCGGTCCTGATCATAAACCTTTATTCCATTGAACTCATCCTGCTTGGAACAGCAATAAAAACAAATATCTGGTACGGGCAAATATATATAATCGGCTTTGCCATCATGTTGATATTTTTGTTATTCCTTCGATATTTTGATGCATATAGTACCATTAAGAGCATGTCAAACCGGCTTCTGCAATTGGACAAGCTGAAGGATGATTTTCTTGCCAATACCTCACATGAATTAAAAACACCCTTAAATGCCATTATCAGCATAACCGATTCAATAATAAAAGGGGTGGAAGGCCCAATAAACCATTCGCAGGCTCAAAGTCTTTCAATTGTTGTTGGAAGCGGAAGAAGGCTTTCCAATCTTGTAAACGATTTATTGGATTATTCAAAAATGAAAAACGGAGACATTGAACTGTATAAGAGCAGTACAGATATAAAAACCGTTGTGGAAACGGTAATCAAGGTTTACAGGTTTATTACGGGCGGGAAGGATATCAAACTGATCAATAATGTTGAGGGAGACATTCCACCCGTTTATGCAGACCGCGACAGGCTGACACAAATTCTGTACAACCTAATCGGGAATGGTGTAAAATTTACTGAAAGAGGCCATGTTGAGGTAAGTGCTGCCCTACATCAGGATAAAGTGGAGATCAGAGTTTCGGATACAGGCATCGGAATCGCGGAAGACATGCAGGGTATCATATTCAAATCCTTTGAACAGGCGGACACCTCTGAAACAAGAAGGTATGAAGGAACAGGTTTGGGATTAAGTATAACCAAGAGACTGGTAGAACTTCATGGAGGAGAAATAAGTGTAAAATCCGGTCTGGGGGAGGGTGCGACTTTTACATTCACACTTCCGGTGTTTCATATGAATCAAACAGCTGTGGATGAAAGGCAGCAAGAACCGCAACATGTAAAATCGTACGAACGTGGGAAAGCATATGAAATAGATTCTGAGTATCCCATCCGTGTCCGGGGCGATTTACCCGAGAATATTCTGGTAGTGGATGATGATTATGCAAATCTTCAAGCAATTATCAATCTGCTTAAAATGGAGAAGTACTCGATTACTGCAGTAAACAGCGGGCAGAAAGCGCTGGAGGAAATCTCGAAACGTCCGGATATAGCTCTGGTCATCCTTGATATCATGATGCCTGATATATCAGGGTATGAGGTGCTGATAAAGATACGCGAGCGTTTTTCTCTTTTTGAATTGCCTGTTTTAATGCTGACGGCTAAGAACCGGATTGCCGATATTGTCATGTCACTTGAAAATGGAGCGAATGACTTTGTCGGGAAGCCTTTTGAGGCCGAAGAACTGAAAATGAGAGTAAAGACCTTGACCAAGCTTAAAACATCCGTGAAGAGTGCAAAAGATGCCGAGATTGCATTTTTACGTTCTCAGATCAAACCCCACTTTCTATATAATGCGCTAAATTCCATTGCAGCATTGTGTATAGACGAGCCTCGGAAGGCAGAGGATCTGATCATACAGCTTTCTGAGTATATAAGAAACAGCTTCGACTTCAAAAAATTAGATTCTCTGGTTACCATAGAAAAAGAGCTGGAACTGTTAAAAGCATATTTGAATATAGAAAAAGCACGGTTTGGTTCAAGACTGAATGTAGAATATGATATTGATGAAAACTTGAATATCCTCATTCCTCCGCTGATTCTGCAGCCTTTGGTGGAAAATGCGGTACGGCATGGTCTTATGTCAAATTTACAGGGTGGAACCGTAAAAATAACTATAAAAAAAATGACCGGCAGTGTAAACTTTATTGTAGAGGATAACGGGAGCGGAGTCAACAGGGAGAGAATCGAGGAAATACTCGGCACCAATGTTGAAATAAAGGGAGTCGGGATTTGGAATATAAATCAGAGGTTGAAGCTGCTTTACGGAAAAGGGATTCAATTTGAAAGCGGAGAAGGAACAGGTACCAGGGTTTCATTTCATATTCCGGTATAGTTATTAAACTCCAGCCATAAATCTGATTATCTATTGGACCATTGCAGAAATATTAACAGTAAAAGGGAAGGCAGGGAGAATTTGTGCTAAGAACCATCCTGGTAGACGACGAGGAATTATCCATAAAACGACTGAATAAAATTTTGACAGAGTGCAGCGAAATACAGATATGCAATGCCTTTTCCAATTCACTTGAGGCTTATGAATACATAAAAGAAAATAAAATCGATGTAGCCTTTTTGGATATTTCAATGCCGGACATGGATGGAATGACTTTTTCCGGTATGCTGCGGGATATGGACAGTGACATAGACGTAGTTTTTATAACCGGATATGATGAGTATGCGGTCAAAGCTTTTGAACTGAATGCCCTTGACTATCTTTTGAAGCCGGTGACTTCAGATCGGCTGCAAAAGACCCTTGATAAAATTAAAAAGAAACGCCGGTATGTGCAGAAAAATCCCGGTTTAAAGGTTTCTTTTTTTAATGGATTTAAAATTTGTACAACCGGGGAGGATGGCAGCGAAATAAAACTAAGAAGCCCTAAAACCGAAGAACTATTTGCCTTTATTGTATATAAGGGGACAACCAACCGGGAAGAAATAGTTGATACCCTGTGGGAGGGCTTTGACTTTGATAAGGCACTAAAAAATATAAATTCCAACATGTATTATATCCGTAGGGCTTTAAGTGTTTATGGGCTGGAGGACTGCATAAAAACCGGAAAAAAGGAAATCAGTATTGAAAAGAGCAGGATTGTCTGTGATCTGTTTGAATTTGAACGGTTGATCAAGGAAAGTAAAAATACCGGAATACAAGATGCCGGTATTTGCGAAAAGGCCGTAGAACTCTATTCAGGAGGCTTCTTGAATGGAAAAGGTTATGAATGGGCCCTTGAAAAGGCGCGTAATCTTGAAAAAGACTATATGGAATTGTTGGAAGAAGCAGCACGATTTTATGTGGAATCAGAACAACCACAAAGAGCTTTGACCAAGTTATACAAAATTCTTCAAACTGATCCTTTAAGGGAGGATGTCCATTATCAGATCATTCTTTTATATATGGGTCTGGGAAAGAAAAATGAAGCCCGGCAGCAGTACCTGACGTTAGAAAAACTTTTGAGGGAAGAGCTGGGAATAAAGCCAAAGACGAAAATACGAAGACTCTTTCAATGAAGATGGGGTGCAGTTTGTAAAAGATTCCGGAGAAATACCGGAATCTTTTTTTGTTTATTTTTTGTTTATCGCTGTCATATAAAATTAAGATAAATGTCAAATAATGAAAAAAGAGGGGGAATTTCAGAGACGATTTCCAACTTTTAATGTTATTTAAAAAGATATTATGATAGGAAGGGAGAATGTGATAATGTTGAAAAGAAACAAAAAACTAGAAAAAATTTTTAGTAATAAGCGAAAACTTATTTCCATTTGGCTGATCATATGCTTTGTCCTCGCTATGATGCCACCGGTCCCGGTCTCTGCGGCTACTTTTGTATCAGGCGGACTAATGTATAATGTACTTAGCTCCAACACGGTAGAAGTTGCAACAAACAGTTATACGGGAACAAGTTACACTATACCCAAACAGGTGACAAACAGCGGCACAACCTATAATGTAGTGGGAATTGGTTCAAAGGCGTTTTATCAGTGTTCCAGCCTTAAAACGGTTACCATCAATGCCAACCTGAACAGTATAGGGTACATGGCATTTGCCTACAGTACTGCGCTGGAAACAGTAAATATACCGAATACGGTGTCAAGCATAGATGCCGGCGCATTTGACAACTGTTATGCACTAAAATCAATTGATATTCCAGATGGTGTTACAGCTATATCCGGGTCTGTTTTCCGCCGCTGTGACAGTCTTACATCACTTACATTGAAAAAAGTTACAACCATTGCCAACACTTCTATTTTTTATTGCGCAAATCTTACATCAGTTGCCTTGTTGAGCAATATAACAAATCTTGGCGGTCTCACACTTGCCCGCAACCCGAAACTCACAACCCTGAAGCTTACGGCAGTACCTCCGGTTACGGTGTACGAAGACACCTTTGAAGATGACCCGGCTGAAAGGGAGCTGATTTTGGTAGATTCAACAGGTACTCCTTTGACGGGGACGGCTTTTGCCAATGCCAGAGCGGCCTACAGGGCGGTAAATGACGGTGATACCAATGATGATAAATGGTATGGCTGGACTATAGTACAGCCGAAAAGTACAAATGCCGGTCTGGCCAGCGTAGCGGGACTGACGGATAGTACGCCGGGGGCCCAGGCAGGTACAAAAGCAAGCCCTGTTGCATGGGATATAAATGTTCTCAATAATGTATCAACCCTTTCTATTGCCAATATTTTACCTTCAGATGTAAATTCTACGGTTGCTCTATACAGTGACAGCAATTTTTCAAATGCCACCTCATCTCTTGCACTTGCTGAGGGCGGAACTACCACAGCATATATTAAAGTCACTGCAGAGGATACTTCCATTGTAAAATATTATGCAGTCGCAATAAGCCGGGCTGCGGCACCCAAGCCAGGTACATTGGCATTCGGCAGCAGTGCATACAGCGTAACTGAAGATGGAACCAGTGCGACTATTACTGTAAACCGTACCGGAGGAAGCGATGGAAGCGTATCGGTGAAATATGCCACCAGCGACGGGACAGCCGCAGCAGGAAGTGATTATACGGCAGCCAGCGGAACGCTGACCTTTGCAAACGGACAAACCAGTAATACCTTTACGGTAACAGTAGCTGATGATTCAGTCTATGACGGAGATAAAACCGTAAATCTTACATTGAGCAATGCAGTGGGAGGAGCCACTCTGGGAGCCCAGAAAACAGCGGTGCTTACCATTACCGACAATGAAGTGACGCAGCCGGGAACTCTGGAATTCAGCAGCAGTACATACAGTGCAGCAGAGGACGGAACCGGTGTCACCATCACTGTAGACCGCACCGGAGGAAGCGATGGAGTGGTTTCTGTTGATTATTCTACAAGCGATGAGACGGCGGCAGCAGGAAGCGATTATACGGCAGCCGGCGGAACACTGACCTTTGCAAACGGACAAACCAGCAATACCTTTACGGTAACAGTAGCTGATGATTCAGTCTATGACGGGGATAAAACCGTAAATCTTACCTTAAGCAATGTTACAGGAGGGGCAACTCTCGGAACAAAGAATACAGCAGTGCTTACCATTACCGACAATGAAACGGCACAGCCGGGAACGCTGGAATTCAGCAGCAGTACATACAGTGCAGCAGAGGATGGAACCAGTGTCACCATCACTGTAGACCGTACCGGGGGAAGCGATGGAGTGGTTTCTGTTGATTATGCTACAAGCGATGAAACGGCGGCAGCAGGAAGTGATTATACGGCAGCCGGCGGAACGCTGACCTTTGCAAACGGACAAACCAGCAATACCTTTACGGTGAATATAATTGATGATTCAGTCCATGAGGGAGATAAAACCGTAAACCTTACCTTAAGCAATGCTACAGGAGGGGCAACTCTCGGAACGCAGAAAACGGCAGTGCTTACCATTACAGATAATGAGCCGGCCAAACCGGTTCTTACACATAACGTACCGGGAGATGCAAAAATCTTCAATGTTTTAACTGAGGGGTATGGAACCGGAAACAGAGAAACCCTTAATGTAACTGTTACCTCCATAGAAACCAACAGTAATGTGAAAGTGATATTGAGCGGCAATGATGCGGATTGCTTCACTTTATCAGGAAATATAGATACCCTGGGGAATGGGGAAGCAGGCACCTTTACAGTAATATCAAAAATGGGACTGTCCGCAGGAACTTATAATGCAACGGTGACTGTCACATCGGATGAATTCCCCGACGGCACAAGCTTCAGTGTAATGCAGCAGGTCAACACTCCGGGTTCCTTTACCCTGAATGGGGTGCCGGGCAGCAGGCATGTGGAGCTAAACTGGGAACCGGTACCTGAAGCGGCTTATTACCAGATATATAAAGACGGCGTCTGCGTTGATACGGTGTCCAATAGATATTCCTACATGGTTGCAGACCTTTCAAACGGTACAACCTACAGTTTTGAAATCAGGGCTGCCGATGATAATCATATGGTTATTGCCGTCTCCAATCAGGTGGTCTCAACTCCGGCAGGTTTGCCTGAAGTACCTACCGGAGTCACTTCCATAGCCGGTGACGGCCAGGTTACGGTGTACTTTACTCCTCCTAGTGATGATGGCGGAAGTACCATAACAGGATATGTGGTAACTACTTCGCCGGGAGGCATCACGGTAACTGGAACCGAGAGCCCGATTACTGTCACAGATCTTACTAATAATGTCAGCTATACATTTACGGTAAAAGCTGTGAGTGAAATTGGAGAGAGCGGAGAATCTCAGCCCTCAAATGCTGTAATACCTACGGCTAGTCCTGTGCTGGTAGTACCGGGCATAACAAGCAGTCCCAAGAATCAGACTGTAAGGTTGGGACAGACCGCAACCTTCACAGTAACGGCTGCAGGAAGTTCACCTCTTTTCTATCAATGGAGAAAGGACGGTGTGGATATAGACGGGGCCACTTCCAATACCTTGACAATAAACAATGCCCAGGTTTCGGATGCGGGAAGCTATACCTGCTATGTAAGTAATGAAGCCGGAAACACAACCAGCAATGCGGCTACTCTTACGGTTAACGAGACTGGATTGTTGGTTCTGACTCCAGTGGCTGGTAACCAATCTGTAAATTTAACCTGGAACAATGTTCCTGAAGCGGTTTACTACAACATATATAAAGACAATTCACTTATAGAAACTGTAAGTGGAAGTGCATTTACAGTTACCGGACTTACAAACGGAACCACTTATAACTTTGAAGTTAGGGCTGTGGACGCTGATATGGTTATTATTGCAGCATCCGGATTAATCAGTGCCACTCCGGCAACAAATCCGGGAATACCCACCGGAGTTACCGCTGTTGCCGGAAACGGTCAGGCAACCGTAAGCTTTACTCCACCATCCGACAACGGAGGAAGTCCCATTACAGGATATATTGTAATTGCAAATCCTGGCAACATTACTGTAAGCGGAAGTGGCACCAGCATTACAATAACCGGTTTGACCAACGGCACCGACTATACCTTTATAGTAAAAGCTATCAATAGTGCTGGTATGAGTGAGGGATCGGCACCGTCCAATACTGTAAGGCCTTACAGACCTTCAAGCGGAAGCGGAGGGGGTTCCTCTCCTTCAACATCTTCCGGCGGAGGAGGAAGCAGTTCATCAACCTCGGTACCTTCAAACCCTAATTCAGGTGTGGAGATACTGGTCAACGGAAAGGTTGAAAATGCGGGAACTGCAAACACCACAACACAAGGAAGTCAAACAGTGACAACCATTACGGTGGACTCCCAAAAACTTCAACAGAAGTTGGATGCAGAGGGGGATCATGCGGTTGTTACCATCCCTGTAAACACAAAAGCGGATGTGGTAATAGGTGAGCTGAATGCTCAAATGGTCAAGAACATGGAGAGCAAGCAGGCAATATTGGAGGTAAAGACCGAAACCGCGACTTATACCTTGCCTGCACAGCAGATCAATATCAGCTTCATATCAGAACAGATTGGAAAGGATGTGGCATTGCAGTATATAAAGGTGCAGATCGCCATTACAGTGTCGTCACCGGAAACCCTAAAAGCAGCCGAAAACTCTGCTGAAAAGGGCAACTTCACCATAGTGGCACCTCCAGTGGACTTCTGGATCAAGGGCAGCTATGGAGGCAAGACGGTGGAAGTTAGCAAATTCAATGCCTTTGTGGAAAGAACCCTTGCAATACCCGAGGGGGTTGACCCTAACAAGATCACAACTGGAATTGTCATGGACTCCGACGGAGCGGTCAGGCATGTACCTACACAGGTGTCAGTTATTGGAGGTAAATATTTTGCAAAACTTAACAGCTTGACCAACAGCACCTATTCCGTGGTATGGCATCCGTTGGAATTTAAGGATGCTGCCGGCCACTGGGCTAAGGAGGCCATTAACGATATGGGTTCCAGGATGGTGATAAGCGGAGTGGGCAATGGAATTTTCCAGCCGGACAGAGCTATAACCCGTGCAGAATTTACAGCCATTGTTGTAACTGCTCTGGGACTGAAGCCGGGAATAGGAACGGCCAGCTTCACCGATGTGAAGGATTCCGACTGGTACAGCGGCTATATCAAGACAGCCTTTGAATACAATATAGTGTCAGGCTATGATGCCGAAAAGTTCGGACCAAAAGACAGCATTACCCGCGAGCAGGCTATGTCCATAATAGCCAGGGCAATGAAGATCACACCACTGAAGGTTGAATTGGCCGAAGGTGAGACGCAAAAACTCCTTGGGGCCTTCCTGGATAGGGAAAAAACCGCAGGTTACGCAAAGGACAGCATTGCCGCATGCGTAAAGGCAGGAGTTGTGCAGGGCAGGAACGGCAAAGTTCTGGATGCCAAGAAAAACATAACCAGAGCCGAAGTTGCCGTGATTGTAAGAAATATGCTGCAAAAGGCTAACCTCATTTAAATAGGTTGGTAATCTGCAACTTGATTGTTGTGCTTATAAAAGAGAGAAATGCTATAAGTTTAGAGATCAAAAAGAATGCTTTTAAAAGATAGAAATGCTATAAGTTTAGAGATAAAAAGAATGCTTTTAAAAGAGAGAAATGCTATAAGTTAGGGATAAAAAGAATGCTTCTAAAAGAGAGAAATGCTATAAGTTAGGGATAAAAATAATACTTTTAAAGGAGAAATGCTATGAGAAGAGAAAAATTACGGGTTCTAAATGTAGTATTATCAGCTGCCATAGTGTTGACTACAGTATTCATTCCTTCAACTGCCGGCGCAGGATGGCTGGCAGTGGGACAATACATCATTGGTGATGGCAGCGGCGGCGGAGGCGGCGGATCGTGCGGATTGAACCGTGCAGGAGGAGCAGGCGGTAATGGAGGCGGTGGTGACGATACTATTACCGGAACATCCGCAAATGATGTTATATTTGGTGATGGCAGCGGCGGAGGTGCCGGATGCCGAAGTATAGGAAGTTCGATTAATCCACGTGGAGGAACCGGCGGCGGCGGAGCTGATACAATCTACGGCGGAGCCGGAGATGACATTATATTCGGGGACGGTTTTAGCGGGCAGGATTATAATGGCTGGTACCCCGGTAACGGCGGCCTGGGCGGCGGTGGAGCCGGTGGAGCCGGCGGTGACTTTGGACAACCTCCAGCCGGGGGAATGGGAGGAATAGGCGGCGGCGGTGGTGGAGCCGGCGGCAGGGGAGAATGCTATCCCGGAGCAACCTTAATTCCCGGAGTTGGAAACCCTGGCAGTGATCAAAACGAACAGTATGGAGGAAATGGCGGAGAAGGTGCTCTCTCAAATGAAAATGGCCTGCCGGGTCAAGGCGGTATGTCAAATTATTATTCAGGCGGCGGTGGAGCAGGTTTCGGCGGAGCTGCAGGAGGAAACGCCGGTTATAACTCAAACGGTCTTAGCGGAGCTGACGGAGATGACCATCAGTATACATACGACGACAGTACAGGAAGCATTTTCGGATACTTTACAGAAACTGTGCTCAGGTCTCTTTTGACAAACAATCCGAACTTCGGTGCTGGAAATGATGAAATAAATGGTGGTGCAGGCTACAACAATCTTTTTGGTATGGGCGGAAATAATACATTTATAGTTGATTCAGCCGATAATGCTGTCAGGACAGTTATATGGGATTTAAAATACGGTGATAAGTTACTCCTGGAGAACGATGGTGAACTGGTATCGGAAATTACAACAGGTAGCATATTGGATAACGCCATATATGGAGACTTTGACGGAGATTCTCTGGATGATGATACCCGTATTACTTTTAACGGAAGACCAATTGATCTCATAGATGTTATTTTATCAAATAAAAATAATGTGGGAAAAGAGGGAGTTATATCTCCAGCTAATTCGGCACCTACTGTAAATTTAAATGACAACATTGTTGCATGTAATTTTATAAGCGCCAGTGCGCCCGGTTTTGGATATGGGTTTGTTAATGACCGCGACGGCGATCAGGATTGGGATGGCGGCACTCTTGAAGTACAGATAACATCAAATGGTAATGATAATGACAGGATAGGTGTTTACGAGGAAACTCTGATAACCCCGGTTCTGAATATTTCGGGAACCAGTGTATCATCAAACGGTGTGACTTTTGGAAACATACCTCCTGTGATATCTACCGGAAATATACATCAGTTATATTTAGCATCCGGCAATTCAAAATTTACAGTAGTATTTAATAGTAATGCAACAAATGAGCTGGTACGCAGGTTTGTTAATTTGCTTATTTTTAATACTACAGCCAGTGGTGACGGAAATAGAATAGTTACCGTTAAACTTACCGACAAACACGGTAATTCTACAACAGATACCGTCGCAATAGGAAATAATACTGCTCAGGCAGCCCCTGTTTTCACTAGTGCTTCCACAGATACTACAGGCAGAAAAATCAACGTAACTTTCGATAAAGATATGATGGGGAATCCGTCAGGAAGACATAAACAATTCACGGTTACTGTTGATAATGTTGACTATTACGCTATACAAGTAAGTAATGATAACACAGATTCCACGTTGGAATTGACTTTACCTATCTCAATTACATATGGCCAGTCTGTAAAGCTTTCCTATACAAAAGGGAGCATAAAAGCCCTTGATACCGGAGCATTGGAGAACTTTGAACTCCAGGAGGTTACCAATAATGTTCCCAGCACTTATGCGGTGCCAGGAGCTCCATTAAATGTTACAGCGACAGCCGGAAATGGTCAGGTAACAGTGACCTTTGATGCACCCTTCGATGGAGGAAGCCCAATTACAGAGTACATCATAACAACAAGCCCTGGTGGTATAACTACCACAGGAAGTGCAATTTCAACATCAGGAAGCGCAATATCAATAACAGTAGACGGCCTGACCAATGGTGTGACCTACTCCTTTACTGTTAGAGCAGTAAACGCTGCAGGGGAAGGACCTCAATCCTCCAGCTCAAATGAGGTAACTCCACAGGCACCGGACAACGGTGGAGGAGATAACGGCGGAGGGAACAACGGCGGAGGAGATAACGGCGGAGGAAACAACGGCGGAGGGAACAACGGCGGAGGAAGTCACGGCGGTGGAAGTAATGGAACCGGAAGCAGCGGTGGCGGAAGCAATGGAAGCGGAAGCAACGTAAATAGTACATCTGCTCAAATTCCTGCTGAGGAAGATACAGGCGTTGTTATACTGGTTAACGGTAAAACTCAGAATGCAGCAACAGTAACTGTATCAAAAATAGAGGGCAGATCTGTTTTAACCTTTACTATTGATGAGAATAAGGTAAAAGAAAAAATAGAGCAGGAAGGAAATAATGCTATTGTTACAATTCCTGTAAAAAAATCTGCTGATATATATATAAGTAAATTAAACGGACAGATTGTAAAATACATGGAATCAAAACAGGCTGTACTGGAAATTAAAACAGAAAACGCAATATATACTATACCGGCATCACAAATCAATATCGATAATTTGAGTGAGAAACTTGGTAAGCAGCTAGCTCTTAAAGATATTACCGTTGACATTAAGATTTCTGCTTCTTCCGGGGCCGCTGCCAAACTTGTTGAAGATACTGCAAACAGCAAAGGTTATAAGGTTGTTATAAATCCGGTTGATTTTGACATTACCTGCTATAATGGAAGTTCATCAGTGGATGTAACAAAATTTAACGGTTACGTTGAGCGGATGCTTGCTGTTCCTGATGGCGTAGATCCAGCTAAAATAACTACAGGAGTAGTGTACAACTCAAACGGTACCTTCTCACATGTACCAACTCAGATTACGGTTAAAGACGGTAAATACTATGCTAAAATAAACAGCTTAACCAACAGTACCTACTCTGTAGTCTGGAGCCCTAAGACTTTTGAGGATGTTGAAAAGCACTGGGGTAAAGATGCTGTTAATGATATGGGTTCAAGACTTGTAATTAACGGTAGCACCAATGAAATGTTCGAACCCCAAAAAGATATAACCAGAGCGGAATTTGCTGCCATTATAATTAACGCACTTGGATTAATGCGTCCTGGAACAGGAAAATCAGACTTTACCGATGTGCAAAAGGATAAGTGGTATTATGATGCGGTTTCCATTGCAAGTGAGTATGGTCTTGTGTCAGGCTACGGCAATGGAAAATTCGGGCCCAATGATAAGGTGACCCGTGAACAGGCTATGGCAATTATATCAAAGGCTATGGATATTACAGGCTTGAAGGTTCAATTAACTTCCGGAGAGCAGGAAAAGCTGCTGTCGGCATTTAAGGATGGAGCTAAGGCTGCAGAATATTCCAAAACAGGAATCGCGGCGTGCTTGAAAACTGAACTGGTAAAGGGCAAAAGCAATGTTCTTATAGCCCCAAAGTCCAATATTACGAGGGCCGAGGCAACTGTTATTGTCAGAAATCTATTACAAAAATCAAAGCTTATATAAAAACCTAAAAAAATGGAAGTAGTTTTTAGTTTAGTTATATTGATTTACCGCTGCCTGTCTTAAGGATGAAACCTTAAGACAGGCAATTTTTTATGTTAATTGCACACAAAATACAGATCTAGCCTATTCTAGTGTGAAATATTACCAATACACTAAAAATTGAGAGCAGCAAAATATTTTATGCATTGTAACCGGGTAATAAGTGTAATAAACTGAATATGGACTTAGATATTTATAGGAGATAAATAATTATGAACTTTCTGGATAGTAAAATAAAGGAACTTTACTCATATCTGCCGCCCCTTACCAAGAGACCTGATTTTGATAAATTTTGGAGAGATACCATTGCTCAGACTGAAAATGTTCCTCTAAATGCCGAGGTAATACCATATGATTATCCCAGTCAATATGTCAAGGTTTATGAAATACAATATAACGGCTTTGATGGCACCAGAATACACGGGTGGTATATGGTTCCTGACTTTATAGAAAAAGAAAAGTATCCATGTCTTGTAAATTATCACGGATTTACTGGAAATAGAGGAATGCCGGCAGATTTCATGGCCTGGATTATGATGGGGATGGCAGTTGTTTCGGTGGATTGCAGGGAACAAAGCGGCAAAACGGGAAATTCAGCTGTATACAGCGGTGGAATGACAGGAAATGTTACGTGCAAGGGTGTTTTAGATAAGAATGAATACTATTACCGTGCTGTTTATATGGATTGTATAAAGGCTCTTGACTTTGCCGACAGCCGGCCTGAAGTAGATAATGACAGGCTTGTAATACACGGAGTCAGTCAGGGAGGAGCACTGGGAATGGCTGTTTGCTCTCTGGACAGCAGACCCTGGCTTGCCATGGTGGATGTACCCAGCAGCAGTAATATTGAAGCCAGAATTGAGGGAGAACATGGTTCCTTCGCCAGCATAACCGAGTATCTCAGAAAGCATCCTTACCATCTGGAGAAAGTGTATGAAACTCTGAGTTATTTTGACACCATGAATATGGCTGATAAAATTAACTGCAGGATTCTGGCTTCGGTAGCATTAAATGATAATGTATGTCCTGCAAAATGTTATTTTGCCTCATATAACAGGATATCTGCACCAAAAGACATAAGGATATATCCCTTTAATGGTCACGAGGGCGGACATTCAGTACATATGGAGGAAAAGCTAAGGTTCCTGAAGGAAAGCGGTATTCAATAAGGAGGTAAGGATAAAACTATTGTCTCCGGCCTTTATTTGGAGTATCGTCCAACATTATATATAATGATATAATATAATCAATAAAAATTAATTGATAAGGAAGTAAAACAATTGTTTAAGAAAAAAATTTTTAGGAAAGCAAACTGGGAAAAAATCACCTTTTGGTTTGTATTTACAACACTTGTTGCGTCAACTGTGTTTTCACTTATACATGTAATTTTATCCCCTTCCGGGGCTATACAGGAAGCGCGGTTTCAGAAATTGAAAAGTGACTATGTTCTCATGCTCATCCAATGCATAATGGGCATGATCATTATGTTTCTTCCGTCAATGCTGGAAAGAAGATGGAAGATAAACGTGCCGGGTTTCATGCATATTGTCTTTGTTATTTTCCTCTATGCTGCCATATATTTGGGAGAAGTGCGAAGCTTTTACTACCACATACCGCATTGGGACACCGTTTTACATACCTTCAGCGGTGCTATGATTGGAGCGCTGGGGTTTTCGGTAGTGAGACTGTTAAATGATTCTGAAAAAGTGAGCATCAATTTAAGCCCTTTGTTTGTTGCCATTTTTGCCTTCTCTTTTGCTTTAGCTATTGGAGCCCTTTGGGAGGTTTACGAATTTTCCTTTGACAAACTTCTGGGTTTGAACATGCAGAAGTTTGCCTATGAGGATGGAAGTCTCAGAGTGGGAAGAGATGCCCTGTCGGATACTATGAAGGACTTGATTGTTGACGCTTTGGGCGCCCTGGGTACCAGTATAATGGGCTACACTTCTCTTAAATTCAAAAAAGGCTGGCTTGAAAAGTTTGAACTTACCCGGTATTTTCCTAAAGAAAATAGTCAGGATACTTCTCTTTCAGCGCTTTCGGATGATCCAGACCGGAATAATGATGCCGTTTTAAAATAGTGTAACAGGCCGAATCACGGTTTTGGATAAGCTCAACCAGTTGGCAGTGCTCATTATAAACCTTTCCCAGCATTTCAGGCAAATACATGGTCAGAACCCTGTACCTGTTGTAATGAATCCGCGTTGTGCTCAAAATGTCCCAGGCGGCAGCATGGTCTGCGGTTTTAAATATTATTCTGTGAAATTCATTATCCAGATCAAGAAACTCCTGTACGCTACCGGCTTCTTCAACTACTTCCTTTTGCTGCCGGAGGTTTTTCTTTATCTCCGGAGGCAGTTCTGCACCATTTTCCATTATCTCGCGCACAATTTGATTTTCCAGGAGATTTCGCATAAAGACACTTTCGCTGACAAAGGAAAGGTCGATCAAGGACACAAAGGTGCCTTTCTGGGGATATATATTAATCAGCTTTTCATAGGACAGTCTGATAAAAACCTCCCTTACGGGTGTTCGGCTGACCTTCAGCAAATCTGATATTTCGGTCTCGCTGATCATCTGACCAGGTTTATATTCAAGATTTAGTATTTTGTTTTTAAGCTCCTGATAAATTACTTCCTTCAAGGGAAGCACATTTCGTTCAATTCTGTTCATAAAAACTCCCTGTTAGTATTAATGATAGCACTTACTATTTTAACATATGTGCCCTTACAATTACATAAATTTGCGTATCTACTAATTTTATAAGAGTAAGGCCATTGGCCAGGACCAACAAAAGCAAACCTCATATTGACACTCAACTTGTATACTAGTATATTAATATATGAGTAGTGATTTATCAATAACTTCCAATAGAACAAATAAAATCAACCCATTGGGGAAAAGGAGCCATGTATTATGAACAAGAATTATGTTTTGCAAAAGATCTGTGACTGTGGAGTAGTAGCCGTTGTCAGGGCAGAAAGTGCCGAACAGGCTATGAAGATAGCTGATTCCTGTGTTGAGGCGGGAATATGTGCTATCGAAATTACTTTTACCGTAAATGGTGCCCTGGAGGTTATTAAAAAGCTTGCGGAATCCAACAAGGACGGAAAAATCCTAATTGGCGCCGGAACAATTCTTGATCCCGAAACCGCAAGAGCAGCAATACTGGCAGGTGCGCAGTTTATTGTGAGTCCCTGTCTGAATACCGAAGTGGTAAAAGTTTGCAACAGATACCAGATAGCCTGCATGCCGGGTGCAATGACGGTTAAGGAAGCCGTAGAAGGCTTGGAAGCCGGTGCGGATATTATAAAGGTATTTCCTGGAGAACTCTTCGGGCCGGCAATCATCAAGGCTTTCAAGGGACCTTTGCCATACATAAGGCTTATGCCTACAGGCGGTGTAAATCTGGATAACGTAGGTGAATGGATCAAGGCGGGCAGTGTTGCGGTTGGAGTTGGAGGAAATCTGACAGCCGGGGCTAAAAAGGGTGATTATGAATCCATTGTTACCATAGGCAAGCAGTTTGTTGATAAAGTGAAACAAGCAAGAGCTTCAAAGTAGTGGAAGATATTAGGAGGTATGATATGCCAATTCTTAACTTAAAACCAAAAGGAACTTATAAATATGATTGCATATCCCTGGGAGAAGTAATGCTGAGACTTGATCCCGGAGACGGCAGAATTAAGAACACGAGAGAGTTCAAAGCCTGGGAGGGCGGGGGGGAATATAATGTTTCCAGAGGGCTCCGCAAGTGCTTTGGAATGAATTGCGCAGTTGTAACTGCCTTTGCAGATAATGATATCGGCAGGCTGATAGAGGATTTGATTTTGCAGGGCGGTGTTGATACCTCGCTGGTTAAGTGGATGCCTTTTGACGGTATCGGCCGTGCAGTAAGAAACGGTTTGAACTTCACCGAAAAAGGTTTTGGGATCAGAGCTGCACTGGGTGTTTCAGACAGAGCTAATACTGCTGCGTCACAGCTAAAGGCAGGGGACATGGACTGGGAATATATATTTGGAACTCTGGGTGCAAGATGGTTCCACACCGGCGGTATTTTCGCCGCATTGTCTGAATCTACTCCCGAGGTGGTAATTGAGGCCGTCAAGGCTGCAAAAAAATATAATACCATTGTTTCCTATGACCTCAATTACAGACCTTCACTATGGAATTATATCGGGGGAAACAAAAAGGCACAGGAAGTCAACAGGGAAATCGCAAGGTATATTGACGTTATGATAGGAAATGAAGAAGACTTCACTCAATGTCTGGGCTTTGAAGTGGAAGGGAATGATTCCAACCTGAAGGAACTGGATATTGAGGGCTACAAGAAAATGATCGACAAGGTTGTAAAGGAATATCCGAATATGAAGGTTGTAGCTACCACCTTAAGAGGGGTTAAGACTGCAACGGTAAATGATTGGAGTGCCATTTGCTGGGCAGAGGGTAATATATACAAATCCATTGAGTTCCCAGGGCTTGAAATCTATGACAGAGTAGGCGGCGGAGACAGTTTTGCATCAGGTCTGGTTTATGGCTTAATGACTGCGGATGATGCACAGAAAGCTGTGAATTACGGTGTCGCTCATGGAGCTTTAGCTATGACTACACCGGGTGATACCTCAATGGCCAGCCTTAAAGAAGTTGAAGGAGTTATGAAGGGGCTTGGAGCAAGGGTAGTGAGATAAGCAATTTGATTAAAATAAAAAAGGATAAACTGTACCCTGATAGTAAGACACAGAAAAAGTGGGTGTGCTTACCTGTCAGGGTACTTTATTTTATATTGAAATAAAGTAAATGCTTGAGGAGGATTTTTTTACGTTGGCAAAAGTTACCACTGGAAATTTTTGTCGATGCTGGATTTTACCCCCCCTGAATCGACTCTTTCTTTTTTATTGTCCTTGACAAAGGGTACAGTTTACTCTTTTTTTACTTGACTATTAGTTCAAGCCATTCCGAATTTGGGTGTACAGGTTAATTATTTTTTTTAATCAGGGTGTTAAACTCACTTCAAAATATACTATATAGTAAGAAGATTTGAGGAGAGGACAAAATGCACACCAGAGTACCGCCGGAAAAGAAACCCAATCCCTCTTTTGGAGGAAGTAATACAAGCTCAAATAAGAAACCTCTTACCCCGCAACGTCCTGTAAAAAAACCTAACGTCAGGGCCACCGATTACAGAATACTTATGCAATTAGTTCTCGCAAACTCGGGCGCATTAACACAAGAGGAGTTCTTACTTTTACAAAGTACTATTGGCTACCAGGAGGCCATGAACATAATAAATGAAGGAAAGCGGCGCAAGCTGCTCCGGGAGTTGGGATTGCCTGTAACGGATGTAAAAGTTCAACCGATTCAGGTAATTAAACAAGATGGGGAAGCCACATCTTTAAAGGAAGGTTTGCCTGAAAATCTTAAGAACGGACTTGAAAAGATATCTGGGGTTGATCTTTCAGATGTAAATGTGCATCATAATTCTGACAAACCACAGCAAATAGGTGCTCTGGCGTATACGCAGGGGAATGATATTCATATTGGTCCGGGACAGAAAAAGCACTTATTACACGAAGCTTGGCATGCTGTTCAACAGAAACTTGGAAGAGTAAAGCAATCATATCAAATGAAGACGGGCGTTCCTGTAAATGATGATGCAGCCCTTGAAAAAGAAGCTGATATTATGGGAAACATAGCAGAGAAAGAATACTCCTCAAGTAGTACAATACAAATGAATAAGTCTTCTAAGACGTATTCAAAGTCGCAGGGAGACAAGGTTATTCAAAGAAAAGCTTCTGACGCCGGGAATACTGGGAACAGAACAAAACAGCAGACTGGTAAAATCAAGTTATACGCACCTGTTACCGGCTTGGAAACAGTGGTTGATACCAGTAATACTAAAACAATAGAATACTTGAAAAATCAGGGCTATTCGGAAAACCCTCCTAATGGAGTACTCGGTAAAGTAAATTGGGTACTGAAGGTTGGCGGAAAAAATAACAGAAATGATGTTATAGTGTTACAAAAAGTCTTAGCGAGTTGTGAGTATCTGGATATGCCTATAGACCCTGCCACTAAAAGACATGTACTATTTGGTACTTACGGTGAGTTAACGAAGCAGGCAGTAATAAAAATGCAAAAGAAAAATGGGCTGAAATCAGATGGAATAGTCGGTCCAGATACCTGGAAAGCTTTCCCTCTGCCATGGAATAATGTACTCAACGAACCTAACAGGTATAGCGACAAATACCAAAAAATATTGACCAATAATAACATATATGCTGATAAGCAAAAAGTTTTGGATGATCC
This sequence comes from Bacillota bacterium, assembly GCA_023409265.1. GTDB lineage: Bacteria > Bacillota > Clostridia > Acetivibrionales > DSM-1351 > Ruminiclostridium. Next base: position 32,018 of record JAEYHZ010000022.1, read on the forward strand.
GGACCTTAGATATGCTAAATTGTATGATCAGGGATTAAAAAATGCTAAAAAGGGGACGGGAAGAACTACAGAATCTGAAGGTACTAGTAATACTACTCTAGGAGTTGGTAATTTCCAGACACATGAAGGAGGCCGTTACGTTCTCTCGCTTGATAAATATAATAACATAGAAAATCCTGCTGCGAAAGTATATTGTGCATGGAACGCCACTCAACCTGAAATGAGAATACCGGTTCTTAAATTAAACAGCACTACATATTTTGCCTCGGAATTCCTAATTCAGTTAGACTACTTGTATTATAGAAAGAGAGTTGATGTTACAAAGCTTGAAGTTTGGCAATTAGATAAAATATATGAGACTGTGCATTTTGATAAGATTGATATGATTTCAGCTGGTGTTGATGCAGCGGCGGTAATATCATATAATATTGCTAAGGGAGCAATTAAGTATAGTGATGATATTGCTAGGGTTTTAGATAAGGGAAAAACTTCAAAGCCTATTGGAAAACCATTTGACCCTAAGGGTAAGGTAGTACAAGAGGGTGTTGACCCAAATACTTTAAAACCCGGAAAGAAGTTGGATACACTAGATTCAAATAGACAAAAGAATGCGGTTAAATATGGAGGGGATAAACCTATCATTGTAGATAGAAATGGCAATGTACTTGATGGTCATCACCGCCTCAACGACGCTATACAAAATGGCCGTGCTGTTGACGTACAAATTGGTTATTAGGAGGATTAAAATGGACGGTAAGGACAGAACTGCTTCATATTTTATGTTAGGGTTTCACCGAATTTTCATAATAATTCGTTCAAGTATTAGAAGTCCTCATAATATTAGCCTACTGTGTGAAATAAGTAAGTATTGTTTATCACTAAAGGAAGGACATGTAACTGAATTTGAGACATTTAAAACAGAAATTATTAGAATAGTGAAGGATGACGCAGAACGTAAAGAGTTACTTGAAAATGCGTTAAAAATTTATGAAGTTGAATTTATAACTGATAATTTAATCGAAATGAACCGCTATTTATCAGTTATAAGTGAAACAGCTTTAGAAATATGTACACAACTAAGACATGAAAATTTCGAAAGGGCATATGATTTGTTAGATGCTATCCACTGTTTACCAGAGGCTATAATTAGCAAAAAACAATGGAATTCAAAGGCATTCTGGAAAATGTACATAAGACCTTATAGAGAAAAGTGGGATAATCAGTTTTTAAGCAGTGAGGAAAGAGAACTTCAGAATACTGGGATTTTAGGGTTCTTAAGACATAATTATTGATTTAATAAAATACAAGCAAGGGTACTTATGCGTTTCGAGTTTTATTAATAACTTAAACGTTGAATTTTATATTAAAATCAAGGGGCAATGCCGATTCTTAAGGTATTAGCCCCTTGATTTTAATTTTTGTCATGTCTAAATAGTCACAAAATTAAATTTAAGATAAACTATGAAGTTGCGTTTTCAATAATGTCCTTAAATAAATCATAAAGGTATTACGGATAAAAGGTTTCACTACTGTTATTTATCCACATTTTTAATGGGAAGTTCCTTGTAATCTCCTCTATCCACTACCAACTCGTAGCCTATATTCTTCATTCTGTTTGAAAGGCAGAACCTGCATTCGGCTGCCTCTTCACCGGTGCAAATCTTATTGTCGTACAGGGAGTATTTTTTCCGTACGGCTACGGGTGATAAATTTGGCATAACAACATTGGCACCGGCCAGAATACCTTTTTCACGGCCCTGGGAATTAATTGTCCCTAATGCTGTAGTTGCAGGAATAAGTGCGTTTGGAAGCAGAAGGCGGATCAGGCCTATCAGAACCAGCGTTAATTCAAGGCTGCCTGCAGCCTCTTTTGCATATCTTGTCTCGCTGTGAGGTATAAAAGGACCTATACCTACCATCTGCGGATTGAATTCCTTAAGAAACAACAGATCCTCGGCAAGGTTTTGGGTGGTTTGATGAGGAGAACCAACCATAAAACCTGTTCCAACCTGAAAGCCTATTTCTTTCAGATTATACAGACACTGTTTTCTGTTTGCCAAAGATAAATTCTGCGGGTGAAGCTTTTTATAATGCTCCTCATTAGCTGTCTCGTGGCGGAGAAGATAGCGGTCGGCTCCGGCCTCATAATACTTTTTGTAGGAGTCATAGCCTTTTTCTCCAATTGACAGGGTTATGGCACAGTCAGGATAGCTCTGTTTTATTGCTGTGATTATATCAACTATATCCTCATCAGAATAGTAGTTGTCCTCACCTCCCTGGAGAACAAAGGTACGGAAACCGAGCTCATACCCCGTACTGCAGCAGGACAGTATATCCTCCCTGGTAAGTCTGTACCGGTCGGCATTGGTATTGCCTGCCCCAATTCCGCAATAATGGCAATTGTTTTTGCAGTAATTTGTGAATTCAATCAAGCCTCTTGTATAAATTGCGTTTCCAAAATTACTGCGGGTAACCTCTCTGGCCTTTTCGAAAAGATATTCACTTGTTTCGGCATCAATGTTATTGAGAATATTTATATATTCATCCAGTGACAATTGATGTGTTTCATACAGTTTATCAATTAATTGTTTCATATAAGTATCATGACCTCTCAGGCTCTAAACAATATTTGCAGGTAATTAATTCCTACTAAATCTATAATATTTATATTATACCACGGAAAGGGTAACTAAAACCATAGTTTATAACAAGATTGTTAATATTATAACGATAAAGGAAGAGGGAATGCCCTTAAACGATATATCCTGTTAGGAGGCTGATCTAAATTTTTCCATGCATGAGATCTTTATACGAAATGAAACCGTGCAGTGATTGGGCGCTTACCACTGCATCAATTATTGCCGACTCTACTGCTCTTGCAGTGAGAATACCCACCGAATCAAAAGTTGCATCTACCTGTCCCGTACACAGGGTAAATATAGTATCTCCGTCAAATATGGAATGGGCAGGCCTTACTGAACGTGCGATCCCATTCTGGCCCAGTGCTGCCAGCTTTGTGGCCTGTGCCTTGGATAGTAGGGCATTTGTTATGACACAGCCAATCACGGTATTTTCACTGAAGAAATCCCTATGGCTGTCATATTCCTGAAGCATAAGTTCCTCTGAGGAGGCCGGTTCGTTCCTGTCATCCGAAAGTACACCCGCTATTATTTTACCTGTCCTGGAATCATATACATCGCCTACACAGTTTACAGCTATAACTGCTCCAACCATAAGCTCTCCATACCTGAAAGCGGCACTTCCCACGCCGCCCTTCATTGCATAATTGCTGCCTCTGACCTTTCCTATGACCGCGCCTGTTCCGGCACCAACACTGCCGCTTTTGAAGCCATGCTGCAAAAAGGCGTCGGCACAGGCGGTGTATCCCATCTCCTTATCGGGACGCACTCTGTGGTCCCCGCACTTCAAATCGAACAGTATGGCAGCGCAAACGTTGGGAACTATGGTTTTACCTACATCCCTTCCAATACCGCGCTCTTCTAGAAACTGCATGACTCCGCCGGCGGCGTCAAGTCCGAAGGAGCTTCCGCCTGCCAGAAGTATGCCGTGAACACATTTTCTATTGTTGACCGGGTTTAGTGCATCTGTATCTCTTGTGCCGGGCGAACCACCGCGGACATCGACGCCGCAGACAGCGCCCTCAGGGCATAATATAACAGTACAGCCGGTTCCAGCCTCTGCATTCTGGGCATGTCCGATATGTATGCCCTGTAACCGGGTTATATCTATTTTTTCCATTACACCCTCCATTGATGGGCTTCCACTGTATTGACGATTTTCTCAACGTCGGCCATGGCACCTTTACCCACAACACCGCAGGCAAGCATATCTTCTTTTGGTTCAATGAAATGATATCCGAATTCCATCAGGGTATTAATATTCCGCTGAACTATAGGGTTGATGTACATATTAGTATTCATTGCAGGACAAATATATATCGGGACATTATTCATGGCCATAACCACTGTTGAGAGCATATCATCTGCTATGCCGTTCGCAAGCTTTCCGATAATATTTGCCGATGCGGGTGCTATCAGACATAAATCGGCTTTTTGGGCCAGGGATATGTGTTTGATATCCTTTGGGGTGATTTCTTCAAACATATCATAATATACCTTGTTTTTAGTCAGAGACTGAAAGGTGAGGGGAGTTATAAATTCCCTGGCACTCCCGGTCATAATAACCTCTACATTGTAGCCCTTCTTTGTAAGGCTATTTGCTATGTCGGCTGCCTTATAGGCGGCAATACTGCCCGTAACGCCTAAAATTACATTTTTCATAAAACTAATTCCTTTACATAATTTATTAGATTATCTATGACAAATTTAATTTTCTAGATTATGAACTTCAATCTATTGATTGGTCGCAAAGCTCGTACTTGAATAGTACGATTTACAACGATTATTTATGGAACCTGATTATTTAGTATTGCATATACGCGCTTTACTATGCCTTTTGCAATCTGGGACTTGGTTTCGTAGATTTCGTAGGTTTTATCAGGGGAAATCAGGAAGCCCCTGTGCCCATATTCGTTTATACCGGACAAATCATTTGCCAGCACCAAATTGCAGTTATTCTTTAATAAAAGATTATACCCTGTATCGATTAAGGTTTCCAAAGGTACATTGCTTAACAATTTGAAGCCCACCAGAAGAGTCTCAGGCTGAAGTTTTTTTATCAAGCCGATAACCTTTGGTGTTTTTTTCATTACAATAACCATATCCTCTATCTCGGAACTGATTTTATTTTCAGAGTTCAATTTTCCTACTGGTGAGAAGGCCGCCTCGACAAGCTGCGTTGAAAGCGCCTTTGGATCCATGGCGGCCGCCGGTTCATTACGGCTTATAAATTCTGATATGGCAGAGGCAATGCTGCTTTTGGTTGTCAGGGTGTCAACGGTATAGTCGCTGACAGCCATGGAATGAATAACAGCATCAATTGTTGTGGTTGTAAGTATCTCCGACAATTTTTCCATGAGATCATTTACACTTCCGATTCTGATTATGTTTACACGGTTTGATTCAGGCGTAACCGCGTTTTCACCACAAATATAGTATATTTTACCGGTCTGCAGAGCAGCGGTTTCAGCAAAAGCTTCAGCTATTGCCGAGCCCAGTTTTCCGGTAGAGCTGTTGGTTATAGTCCTTACATTATCAATTTTTTCATTTGTGCCTCCGGCTGTTATTAATATATTCAAGGGCAGCACTCCTTTTTTTAAACTTCCAGCAGTCTGTAACATCCGACTTGGTTCTGAGAAATTTCTCGACGGACGATCTACGTTTTTGCTGCTACAGACTTTTAGTATATATTTTAACATAAGAAATTTTACAGTGCTCGGATTTTTAGTGCTTTTTTAATATTTATTCTTAACAAAGCAGCAGACTTCCGCTTACAAAAAACAGGCAGGAGCAAGTGTGGTCGGGCTTGCTTCTGCCTTGGGTTTGTCGGGTAAAGTTGTATTTTTATGCGGTGGTTAATATTTAACAAATAAATTATTCGGAGAACAAAGGAGTTGATAAGTATCTTTCACCAGTGTCAGGAAGTAAAACAACAATTGTCTTACCTGCATTTTCCGGACGTTTTGCCAACTGGGTGGCTGCCCAGAGAGCTGCACCTGATGAAATACCTACGAGTAAGCCTTCAACTTTTGATATTTCTCTGCCTGTAGCAAATGCATCATCATTTTCCACAGTTATAATCTCATCATAAATTTTTGTATTAAGAGTGTCCGGAACAAAGCCTGCTCCGATTCCCTGGATTTTATGCGGTCCCGGGGTTCCTTTTGAAAGTACCGGAGAGCTTGCAGGTTCTACAGCAATTACTTTTATATCAGGGTTCTTTGACTTTAAGTATTCACCTGCACCGCTGATGGTTCCACCGGTTCCGATACCTGCCACGAAAATGTCGACTTTTCCGTCGGTATCCTCCCATATTTCAGGACCGGTTGTAGCTCTGTGAACAGCAGGGTTTGCCGGATTGACAAACTGTCCGGGTATAAAGCTGTTTGGAGTTTCCTTGGCAAGCTCTTCAGCTTTTGCAATAGCGCCTTTCATACCCTTTGCACCTTCTGTGAGTACTAATTCTGCACCATAGGCCTTAAGGAGATTTCTGCGTTCAATACTCATTGTTTCAGGCATTGTAAGAATTATTCTATAGCCTCTTGCCGCAGCAACCGATGCAAGGCCTATACCTGTATTACCGCTTGTAGGCTCAATAATAACAGATCCTTCCTTTAATGTTCCCTTGGCTTCAGCATCGTCTATCATTGCCTTGGCTATTCTGTCTTTTACGCTTCCGGCAGGGTTGAAATATTCAAGCTTAGCTACCAGATTGGCCTTAAGGTCATGTTTCTTCTCATAGTTTGATAACTCCAACAATGGTGTTTTTCCTATTAAATCAGTCAGGCTTTTATAAATTTTAGACATATCAGTACTCTCCTTTTATAATAGTTATTTATTTATATTCGTTTTTTATACCGCTTTTGACTAACAAAATGAAATCTGCATTTCATATATTTCATATAGAATTACTATGATTTGATTATAAAACAACTGAGATTATTTGTCAACAGCTTTTATAAAAAAATAATATATAATTTATATATGTTTAGTATGATATTGACTTTGTAAAGTCATCAGAGTAATATTATGAATAATACCCTCTATTGACAATGTACAACACGCCTCACGTCGGCTATTTTGCCACTTTTCTTTGTTGTCGTCCTTGCCTTGCGACAAGGCGAAGAGGCGAAGAAAGGCTTTGTGCCTTGCAAGCGGCTTCAACGCAGCCGCAGGGCAAATTCGCCACTCAAAAACGTATTGTACATTGTTAATAGAGGGTAGCGGTAAATAACATAATTATTCCTTCATTAAATAAAGGAGATTGAGTATGTCATATAATTTTGATGAAATAATTGATAGAAGAAATACAAATTCAATAAAATATGATTTTGCAAAACAGAGGGGAAAACCCGAGGATGCAATTCCTTTATGGGTTGCCGATATGGATTTCAAAACCTTGCCGGAGGTAACAGAAGCTCTTGTTAAAGTAAGTGAGCATGGAATTTTTGGATATTCGGAGGTTAAGGAAGATTATTTTAATACATTATATAGCTGGTATTCTGAACATTTCGGCTGGAGTATTAAACCTGAATGGCTGGTTAAAACTCCAGGGATCGTATTTGCTATTGCTATGGCAGTAAAGGCTTTTACTGATAAAGGTGACGGAGTGATGATTCAGCAGCCAGTTTATTATCCATTTTCCGAGACTATTCTGTCTAATAAAAGGATTCTTGTAAATAATCCTCTTCAATATGTGAATGGTTCTTATAAGATGAATTTTGAGGACTTTGAAAACAAAATAATTGATAATAAAGTGAGGTTGTTTATCCTTTGCAACCCGCATAATCCTGTGGGCAGAGTCTGGACAAGAGATGAACTTGTCGGTATTGGTGATATATGTATAAAGCATGGTGTTACCGTCATATCCGATGAAATACATGCCGATTTTATTTACGATGGATACAAACACTTGATATTTGCAAGCCTGAAGCCTGAATATGCAGATATGACAATAACCTGCACCGCACCCAGTAAGACTTTTAATTTGGCGGGTCTTCAGGTATCGAACGTTTTTATACAAAATAGAAATATGAGATTTCTATTTGAGCAGGAGATAATTAAAAGCGGTTACAGCCAGCTAAACACAATGGGACTGGTAGCATGCAATGCAGCGTACAAGTATGGAGGAGAGTGGCTTTCACAGCTTAAGTCATATCTATCGGACAATCTCTCTTTTATCAGAAGCTTTTTATCGGAAAACCTCCCGGGAGTGAAGCTGGTGGAGCCACAGGGGACCTATCTGATATGGCTGGATTTCTCCCCATTAGGTTTATCTGATAACGACCTGGAAAACCTTATTTCAAATGAGGCCGGGCTTTGGCTGGATAATGGGTTAATGTTCGGTGAAGAAGGCAGGGGCTTCCAGAGAGTAAATATTGCCTGCCCGAGGGAGATACTCGCCAGGGCACTTAAACAACTTGAGAGTGCAATAAATAAAGGCTGAAAGGCTTCAATTTATATAAACTTTATAATACTTAATTACTTAGCGAAAGAGGTGTAACATATGAGTCAAATAACAAGGGATGAGGCGTGGGCTCTGCTGACAGAATACAACAAGGAGGCTTTTCATTTGAAGCATGCCCTGATAGTTGAAGGAACCATGAGGTATTTTGCCAGGAAGCTGGGCTATGAGAAGGAAGAGGATTTTTGGGGAATAGTAGGCCTGCTTCACGATCTGGACTTTGAGCTCTATCCTGATCAGCACTGCATCAAGCAGCAGGAAATCATGCGGGAAAGGGATATTGACCCCAAAATCATCCATGCAACTGCCAGCCATGGATATGCGCTTACTGTTGATATACAACCTGAGCATCAAATGGAGAAGGTACTGTATGCAACCGATGAACTTACAGGTTTGATCGGGGCAGTTGCACTGATGAGGCCGTCAAAGAGTGTATCTGATCTGGAAGTAAAATCTGTAAAGAAAAAATACAAAACCGCCAACTTTGCTGCAGGCTGTTCCAGAGAAGTTATTGAACGAGGCACGGAAATGCTGGGCTGGGAGCTGGATTACCTGATAGAACAGACCATTTTGGCAATGAGAGAATGTGAAGCTGAATGTGAAGCTGTGGATTAGAGGAATATATCTGCTTTTATTAAAAAACAATATTTAATTATTGAAAAACAATAATTAAATATTGTTTTTTAGTGTTGTCGGGAGTATAATTTCAGGTAGGGAGGTAAAATTATGAGAAAGAAGATTTTATTGATTACACCTGAGAATAAAGAAATAAACAGATTCAGAAAAAAGCAATTCAATAATTTTATTCAGATAACGATGCCATATTTGGCTGCTTTTGTAGATGAGAGCAAATATGAAATAACTTTGGTAGACGAATACAATCAAAAAATTCCATTTCATAAACACTTTGATTTGGCTGCCATAACTGTTAATACTTCTAATGCCATGCATTGCTATAATATATCGGAAAAGTTGAGATCTGCAAACACCAGAGTAGTTATGGGAGGACCACATGCTACACTCCTTCCCGAAGAGGTGAAGAAAAATTGCGATTACATTTTAATTGGTGAAGGTGAACTAATCTGGCCCGAATTCCTTGAGGATTTTTACAACGGAAATGCCAGAACCGAATACATATGCCGGGTTGTTCCGGAGCTTAAAAACCTGCCTGTTCCACGAAGGGATCTAATAAAGAAGAGACCTTTTTCAAAGGGTGCAGTCATTTCTTCCAGGGGATGTCCTTATTCCTGCAGCTATTGCAATTTGAAACAGATATACTGTGAGCCCTTTAGAACAAGACCTGTTCATGAGGTTATTACTGATATAAAGGCGATAAAAAGTAAATATTTTGTGTTTTGGGATGATAATTTTTGGGGAGATATCAATTACTCAAAGGAATTATTGATGGAGTTGAAGAAACTTAATAAGAGGTGGGCAGCACAGGTTTCTTTAGACAGATGCAAGGATGAGAGCTTGTTAAAATTGGCAGGGGATGCCGGATGCATATATCTCTTTGTCGGTATCGAGTCCTTCTCTCAGAACAGCCTGAGCAGTGTGAATAAAGATATAAATGTGGTAGAAAGATATAAAAGTATAATAGACAAAATTCATGAAAATGGTATTTGCGTGCAGGCAGGAATAATCTTCGGTTTTGATACCGATGAAAAGGATATATTCCGGAAAACCCTGAATGCCTGCAATGATATTGGCATTGATGGAGTGACTGTAAGCATTTTAACACCTTTACCCAAAACTCCAATATATACCAGGTTAAAATCAGAAAATAGACTTATATCGGATGACTGGAGCAGCTATAACGGTAAAACCGAAGTTGCTTTTATTCCTAAAAATATGAGCAGAGAGGAACTATTTGAGGGATATATGTGGTTTAGAAGGGAATTCTATTCCTTTAGGTCTATATTCGAAAGACTAAAAAGGTCTAAAACAAATATTATTCACAATATAATTATAAATCTGGGCTACAAGCTTTGTATCAAGGGGACAATAATACAAAAATAAGCAAGTTTACATGCTGACAAAATTATTCAGAGATTAACAAGTAAATATCAGAGATTACAAGTAAATATCAGACATTAATAAGTAAATAACGGTATCCTGAAAGAAATTAGCTTTGAACGGAGCGGTATGAAGAAAATAATCAGATTTATTTTAATATTGATCTCAGTTATTGTTATTGCAGGCTTTCTGTTAAGTATTACCTCAGTAAAAAATGCCTCCTTGAAAGGGTTCATGGGAGTATTTGATGCAGTAAGCAATAAGAGAGCTGATAAGTCTGCTCTACCTGACGGAGTCAAGGTGGTTTCAGACATAGCGTATACTGAAAAGGCTTCTGCAGAACAAATGCTGGATATCTATTACCCTGAAAAAATAAATGGGACTGTTCCGGTTATTGTTTATGTTCATGGAGGAGGTTTTATCTCAGGAGACAAAAAACAATCCAGACAGTTCTGCATGATTTTGGCTAAAGCCGGATATGCAGTTTTCAACACCAATTACAGACTTGCACCCGGGAGCAGAAATATTACCCAGATATCTGATGTTTTGTCAGCTGTCAAATGGGTTGTTGAAAACGGAGGCAAGTATCATGGCGATACCGACAGAATAGTACTAGCAGGCAATTCGGCGGGAGCCTATCTTTCTGCGTATTCTGCCTTGCTGGGTACAAATGTTGAACTGGCCTCAAAGATGAATATCGAAACAGAATTTCTTAAGAATAAAGTAAAAGGTGTTTTGCTTTATAACGGTATATACGATTTTGAATCGGGGGCCGATACCGGTTTTCCATTTATTAAAAACTTCATAGGGATGTTTTTAGGAACAAATGATATAATGGGCTATGAGGTTCTCAGTAATTTCTCGGTTATACAGAATCTTACCGGGAATTACCCAATGACCTTTGTAAGCAGCGGAGGAGTTGATAAATTGCACCCACAATCCGTAAAACTTATAGAAGAACTTGACCGGAAAAGGGTTTTACATGAAGAGTGTGTTTTTGATACTACGGAGAAAAAGGCAAATCATGATTATCATTTGATTTTAGATTTGGATACCTCAAAGCAGTGTTTAAAAAGTACACTGAGTTTCCTTGAAGAAGTATTCAAGGATCATAAAAAATAAAATTCATTATAAGGAGAATAAGGATGAAGTATACCGTTAAACCACTCGGCCCTGAGCTTGCCGGGACATTTACAGAATATCTGGGCGGGCTTGACTTTGGACATGCCCCACACTGGGCAGGCTGCTTTTGTGCCTTCTATTATTCCGACTGTTCATTCGATGTATGGATGAACAGAACAGGTACCGAAAACCGTTCCATGGCTGTAGAAAATATAAAAAACGGCACTATGAAAGGGTATCTTGCCTTTGACGGTGATAAATGCATCGGATGGTGCAGTGCTAATGATGCTCACAGGTTTTTGAGGATAAAGGAGCAGGTAGAACCTGTCATCAAAGATAAAAGAGTAGGCTGCGTCATATGCTTTGTTATTCATCCGGAATATAGGGGACAGGGTGTTGCAAGGCTTTTACTGAAAAAAGCTGTTGAGGGATTCAGGCAACATGGGTTTGATGCAGTGATATCCATACCTGTTAAGAACGTTGACACTCCTGAAAAGCAGTACAGAGGTACATATAATATGTATGGAGAACTTGGATTTTCTGAAGTTGAAAGCGGTGACGACTATAGCGTAATGTGGCTGGAGCTGTAATTCTAAATAGGGGGACAAAACATGACAATGAATATACTTCACCAGATGCCGGGTGAAAAAATCTGCTTTAAAGCCTTAGACATCAGTGACGTTCAGGAGATACATAATTTTGCATCCGATAGGGAGGTTTCACGTTTCATAGGCTGGCGGCTTATGAATAACCTGAGTGAAACCCGGCAGCATGTTGAGGACATGCTGAAACGGGAATCTGCGGGTACTCATTACTATGCCTCGGTTGTAGATAAAACAAGCAAAGCAACTATAGGAACGGCAATGATATTTAATTTTGACAAGGAAGCAAGGCATGCTGAAATTGGGTATGTACTGGACAAGGCTTTTTGGGGAAGAGGTTACGGTACGGAGGTTGTGGAGTTGTTAAGAAAATTTGCTTTTGACGCACTTGAGCTTCACAAACTCCATGCGCGTGTGGTGGAAGCCAATACCGGTTCATACCGCATTCTCGAAAAGAACGGTTTTGTGTTGGAAGGCTGTTTGAAGGACTATTATTTTGTAGAAGGCAGTTATTATAACGGGCTGTTTTTTGGGTGTATACAATCTGAATAATAAAACCCTTAATACATTTGTTTCGCTATTGCTTTAAAATTAAACTGAAGGTAGAATGTTGAATATAAAATTATTGATTTGTGAGGATATATGGAGAAAGTAGCTTTACTGAAGTGTAGCCAATATGATGTTGATCAGATAGAGAAAAAGCTCAGGGAAGGCTTTGAACTTTTGGGTGGGAATACCTTTTTAAGGAAACTGATACCTGTAAACAGCAGGGTACTTTTAAAGCCCAATTTTCTTAGCGTCATAGAAAGAGGCTCTCCGATAATCACTCACTATGCTGTTTTCGAAGCGGTTGTCAGAATAGTTAAAGATTATAGTGATAATATATCCTTTGGTGATTCACCGGGGCAGGAAGATACCAGGATGGCTGCTGAAAAGTCCGGTTTAATGGAAGCTGCTGTAAAGTACGGTGTAAAATTTACCGACTTCAATGAGTCTGTACGCTGTGAACTGGAAAATCCCCTCATGTACAAATACTGGAATATTGCCAAGGCAGCCTTGGAAGCAGATGCGGTCATAACCCTTCCAAAGCTCAAGACCCATGCTATGATGTACTATACCGGAGCCGTAAAAAACCAGTTCGGATGTATACCGGGTACTGAAAAGGCTGAATGGCACACAAAGCTGCCTGATGCAAACAATTTCGGCAAAATGCTGTTGGACCTGAATTCTGTTGTAAAAACCAGTTTTGCCATATTGGACGGAATTATTGCAATGGAGGGCAACGGACCCCGTAATGGAACTCCCAGGCAGATGAACACTCTCATTATGGGAAAATCCCTTACTGCTGTGGATTCCACGGCAGTAAGGTTAATTGGTTATGATAACGTTCTGGCTATACCATATTTGAAGGTTGCCCATGAGACAAAATGGGGGACAGTGCTTCCGGAGGAAATTGAGGTTCTGGGTGAAACCATTGAGAATATGAAGCCACATGGTTTCAAACTTTCCCGGAATGCAAAGGTATTTAACTTCCTGACACCGGGATTGACCAATCTGGTATCCTCACTTACGGCACCTGATCCTGTTCTTGTGGAGGATAGATGTATTGGCTGCCGTAAGTGCGATGAGGTTTGCCCTGAAAAATCAAAAGTAATATCTTTTGTCAAACACAATGGTAAAACAATTCCAAAATGGAAATACAGTAATTGTATCCGCTGTTTCTGCTGTCAGGAACTCTGCCCCAAGGGAGCTATAATAACAAGGGACAAGGCATTGAGCAGGATGCTGGGACTGAACAGGCAGTAACAGGCTGTCTTGCGATATAGTTGAAACTTGGCTGCCGTGGAATAAGTATTTTTGTGATTAACCAGGTTTTACTTGAAAATAGGAATAAAAATATATATAATAATCCATAATGATATGTAAGTGCGATGATAAAAGCCAAGATTTAAGTATTTCTTCAGAGAGCCGGTGCTTGGTGCGAATCGGTGAAAGATTAAATCAGTCCACTTTTTGAGCTTTCGATGCAAAGTCGAAAGGTTAGTACCCTTTAGCGTACTTTATTTGAGTGGCCGGTAAATTTTTTGCCGGCAATTTGGGTGGCAACGCGGAATACTTTCGTCCCAGTGATTAATGGGGATGAGAGTTTTTTTATTGTTCATTTTACCTTGCAATTAACAAGACATAGACAAATCACTCTCATTCTTGCTTTTAAACAACTTAATTAATTAATGTTAGGAGATGGAAATATGTTAGATTTAAAATTTGTAAGAGAAAATCCTGAAATCGTTAAACAAAACATCAGAAACAAGTTTCAGGACAAGAAGCTTGGTTTGGTTGATGAGGTAATAGCTTTAGATGTTGAACTTAGAGGAGCCAAGCAGGAAGCTGAAGCCTTAAGAGCCGACAGAAACAAGATTTCCAAACAAATCGGCGGACTAATGGCTCAGGGTAAAAAAGAAGAAGCAGAAGAACTGAAACAAAAGGTTAATGCCGAGGCTGCCCGCCTGGCTGAACTGGAAGTAAAAGAAAATGAACTTGAAGCAAAAGTTAAAACAATTATGATGACAATACCTAATATTATTGACCCCAGTGTTCCACTGGGAAAGGATGACAGTGAAAACGTCGAAGTACAGCGTTATGGAGAGCCGGCATTAAAGGATTTTGAGGTTCCATACCACACGGAGATTATGGAAAAACTCAATGGGATAGATTTGGACAGTGCGAGAAAAGTAGCAGGAAATGGTTTTTACTATTTGATGGGCAACATTGCAAGGCTTCATTCTGCTGTTATTTCCTATGCAAGAGACTTTATGATAGACAGGGGCTTTACATACTGTATCCCTCCCTTCATGATCAGAAGTGAAGTTGTTACAGGTGTTATGAGCTTTGCTGAAATGGATGCAATGATGTACAAAATCGAAGGCGAAGATTTGTACCTGATCGGAACCAGCGAACACTCAATGATAGGTAAATTTATCGATACCATTTTGCCTGAAAGCTCATTGCCTCAGACTCTCACCAGCTATTCTCCCTGCTTCAGAAAAGAAAAGGGAGCTCACGGTCTTGAGGAAAGAGGAGTTTATAGAATTCATCAGTTTGAAAAGCAGGAAATGATAGTTGTATGTAAGCCTGAAGACAGCATGATGTGGTACGGCAAGCTCTGGCAAAATACAGTGGATCTCTTCCGCTCGCTGGATATACCTGTAAGAACTCTGGAATGCTGTTCCGGTGATTTGGCAGATTTAAAAGTAAAATCTGTTGATATTGAAGCATGGTCTCCACGACAGAAAAAATATTTTGAAGTCGGAAGCTGTTCAAACCTGGGGGATGCGCAGGCCCGCCGTCTTAAAATCCGGGTAGACAGTGACAACGGTAAATATTTTGCACACACATTAAACAATACAGTTGTTGCACCGCCAAGAATGTTAATCGCATTCCTTGAAAACAACCTGAACGCGGACGGCTCTATAAATATACCCGCTGCACTGCAGCCGTATATGGGCGGAATGACAGTAATTAAATAAATCAGTAAATATTTAATGGATCATAATATTGTTTATTGATTAATATGAAAAGTTTTTTCGCAGTAATGTATATACATTTGAGCATCACAATGACAAGCAGGTAATATAATTAAAGTTTTTATAAAAGGCCTGATTTTGATATCTTATCGATTTTAGGCCTTTTTTAGACTCTTTTTTGGGTCTTTTTCCTTTAGAACTAAAGGAAAAGACAAGATTTTTAGCAAACATCTTGTCTTGGGGTACTGAAAATGTAATATTTATCTCTTTATCCAACCTTCAGGAATATTCTTAAGATCCTCAGGCCTTTTATACAATTTGCCTATTTCCTCATAGCGCTGCATAAAGTTGGCGTCTATTAAACCCATAGTATTTGGTGAGGAATTCAGTAAAAAGGTCACGTTGTGATCATTCATATCCTTTATTTTATCCACTGCCCACTGAGCACTTTTTAAATCCATCCGGGGGTCAGTTTCCCTCCAAAACCAGCAATTATTTAAAATATTGCAGGATGCACCGGGGCCCACAAAGCTGTCCTCAACTTCTTGCCCTGCCGCATTCTCATAAAAAACAACCTCTGTATGCTTCAGGTTGTTCTCACAACTTATATTAAGCAGCGTGCAATCAGGCTGGATTGACTTTATATGCTCATCAATCTCTTCATATGGCATATTTTCATAGGAGGGCCCGCCCCAATGAGCCTGCCACCCGTCTATAATTATAAACGGTATCTCTCCGTAATTTGTAAGCAGTTCTGTCAGCTGCCTTTTTGTAAAGTCAACATCTTCTATTGTACATTTTTTTCTGTTTATTTGGTGCGTCAGGTCAAGCATTGAAAAATACAAGCCTGCAATAATTCCCTCCGATCTGAAAGTATTCAGATATTCCCTGACTACATCTGTTTTGCTTTTACTGTTTCTGATGCAGTGTTCCGTTGTAGCAGTGGGCCATATACAAAAGCCTTCATGGTGTTTTACAGTTAACGCGGAAAATTTTGCACCCATTGCTTTGGCAGCTTTTGCCCACTGACTGCAATCTAGTTTTTTAGGATTCCAGCCTGCAGGATTAAAGGGGAACCTTCGCTCATCCCCGTTATTTTCATGATCGTACTCCCAGTCCATTGTATCTCCGCTGTTAAACTGGAAAGTGGCACTGTTGAAGTGTATGAACATTCCAAATCTTAAATTTACAAACCATTTTTGTTTTTCAATAAGCTCTTGTCTATTCATATTTTAGTCTCCTTTTACCTTTTAGTTTTCTTTTAGTCTTCTTCTAGTCTTCTTTTAGTTTTCTTTTAGTTTTCTTTTAGTTTTCTTTTAGTCTTCTCTTAGTCTTCTTTTAGTCTCCCTTAGGCTTCTATTATTCTCCTCATAGAAAAAAATTTATATCCTTATCATCACAGCGGTAAAAAAGCTTGAAAGATAGTATCCAAATGTAAAAATGTGACTAAAGAACTCTCTTTATATATTTGAGAAAAACATCTATGATTGGGCCTAAGCCCAGAGTACACAAAATGGTTCCGAAGCCTATTTCTCCTCCAAGTATAAAAGCAAGCACAACACATATCCCATCCAGGAACATCTTTGCATACCTGACCGGCCACTTTTTCTCAGTCAAAGCGACTACGAAATCGTCGGTGGGATTTGTCGGAAATTTTGAAAGGATATAAGCTGCAACAGCAAAGGCTATAATAATCAGACCAAATATAAATATGAGGATTTGAATCCATAGGACATCACTTTGAATTGTACTGCACAAGCTTTTCCACATATTTGTTGTGAGTCCCAGAAAGAAAGAGGTTACAAAGGTGGTCAGCCTGGGGAATTGTCTTCTGATTGCAGCTGTGATCAGAACAACAAGTCCTGCCGTAAGGTAAATCGAATATGATACATCAATATTTAACCGGTCAGCGATAGCAAAGTTAAGGGCATCATAACCCCCGGCGCCCAAGTGGGCATTTATGGTAAAAACAACTCCTAAGGGCATGAAGACAACACCAACCAGATATAGAACAAGACCTTTAAAGGATAGAAATTCTTTGATGCTGAAGCGGGAAATGGGATTATAGTTCATAATAATTCCTTTCAAGTGGAATGATATATATACAATATTTACTATTGCGAGGTATTTGTATATACTTTTCATTATAGTAGATGTTTTCTTTTTGGTAAAGTGAAAAATGAGGTGAAGATTTTGGATTTATTTAAAGCGTCAAATAAGTTATCTGCATTGGATTTGAGAATACCTCTTGAAGGTTACCTGGCCGAGATTCTTTGGTTCAGAGTAATGCATCAGGAGGGAGACTGGCATATAAACAGACATACCCATTCATCTTACGAATTTCATTTTGTGGCTAAAGGAAAGAGTCGTGTTTTACTGGATGATGGAGTTTTTGTGGCAGAGGCAGGTACATTTTACATTACTGCACCGGGAGTTTTTCATGAACAGGGTTCTGAAAAAGGCTCAGTTTATACTGAATACAGTCTGAATTGTGATTTTCAAAAGATAAGCCAACTACAGACAAAACCTGATGAAACGGCTGATTCGGTTAAAACAGAGATGGACTTGATTATTGAAACCCTTAAACTGGCTCCATGCCGTTCTTACCCAGATAAGTACTCCATTGCAAAAATGTTTGAAGAAGCACTGAGAGAAGCTTATGAAGAGAAAGTAGGCTTCTATAACGAAATAAAAAGTCTGGCTGTTTTTATGATAATCAAGGCTGCCCGGACTGTCTGCTCCGGAAATCAGTTGTTAAAATCCGTTGTTCCCAAAAAATTAAAACAGGATGAAGCACGATACAGGATGATTGAACAATTTATAGAAGATAATATTCAAAATACGATTCGCACCTCGGATATTTCTCAGTATATGCACCTTAGTGAGAAGCAGGTAGGCCGCATAGTGCGAAGTAAAAATAATTGTTCAACCAAGGAACTGATAATGCTAGTTAAGCTGAAGAAGGCCAAAGAACTCCTGAAACAATCCAATTTAACACAGAAGGAGATAGCAAATGCTTTGGGGTTTACCAGCGAGTACTACTTTAACCAGTTTTTTAAAAGAGAGGAGGGAGATGCACCGGGAAGTTTCAGAGCAAACACGCAAAATGTCTGAAAATATTAAAAGCGAGTCTGGAATTAGTATTTTTTAAAATCTTTCATATGGATATAATAAAATTAAGTAAAAAGTGCAGAGTTTATCTTTGCACTTTTAGTTTAGAAGGAGGTAAGCCATGTACTTTGAAACAGACCGGATCAAACGCATACTGGAGGAACTAAAGGACCAGATTTATACAGAGAAGCTTAATATAACAGAAATTCGAATGAAGGCCTGCGTTTACGGGGACTATTCATTACTAAATGAAGACAGTGCTGATTGGGATAAATTCAATCCCGGAGAAAAATGGGGCGGTAAGGATCTGCACTGCTGGTTCAAACTCAAGGTCAGAATACCTGAAAAACTTGAAAACAAGGCCGTTATGTTTGAGGTTAAAACCGGAACAGAGGACGATTGGGATGCACTTAATCCACAGTTCCTCGTTTATTTGAACGGACAGCCTGTTCAGGGACTGGATGTCAACCACAGAGAGATTCTTTTAACGGATAACGCTGCTGCAGACAGCTGCTATGAGCTGGCTCTCTATGCATACTCCGGCGTAAAGGATCGGAAGGTTGATTTCATACCTACATTAGCTGCGTACAACAAAACAGTTGAGAAGTTGTACTACGATATTAAAGTACCATTGGAGGTTGCTGTTCTCCTGGAAAAAGAGGACAAGCACCGGTACGATATTCTGAACTACCTCACAAATGCTGTAAATTTACTGGACTTGAGAAAACCACTGTCAAAGATGTATTTTGACAGTGTTAATGTGGCCATTGAATATCTGGCAGTTGACTTTTACGGCAGCTACTGTCATGAATCCGATATCATTGAGACCTGTATCGGCCACACTCATATAGACGTGGCATGGCTTTGGACATTGGCCCAAACAAGGGAAAAAACCGCACGAAGCTTTTCAACTGTACTAAACTTTATGAAGCAGTACCCTGACTATAAATTTATGTCCAGCCAGCCTCAGCTTTACCAATACCTGAAAGAAGATCATCCGGAGTTATACCAGCAGGTTAAAATGCGTGTAAAAGAGGGGCGTTGGGAGACAGAGGGAGCCATGTGGCTGGAAGCCGATTGCAACCTCACCTCCGGAGAATCACTTGTCCGCCAGATAATTTACGGAAAGAGATTTTTTAAGGAAGAGTTTGATGTAGACAGCAGAATATTATGGCTTCCGGATGTGTTCGGTTACAGTGCCGCACTGCCGCAGATATTGAGAAAAAGCGGTGTGGATTACTTTATGACAACGAAGATCAGCTGGAATGAATATAACAAGATGCCATACGATACATTCATGTGGCGCGGAATTGATGGCAGTGAAGTTTTTACTCATTTTGTTACCACACGCGATTATGAAAAAAACGGTGAAATAGTAACCTGGACAACTTATAACGGTGATACAACGCCGCTTCAGGTTATGGGCTGCTGGCAGCGGTATCAGCATAAAAATATGAATAACGAAGTTCTAAACTGCTTCGGCTATGGTGATGGCGGCGGTGGTCCAACCAGAGAAATGCTGGAAAATGTCATGCGTTTGGAGAAGGGAATTCCAGGTGCACCAACAGTAAAAATCGGAACAGCGCTGGACTTTTTCAAACGTTTGGAAAAACGTGTCAGCGGGCACAGGCACATGCCTAAATGGGTAGGCGAATTGTATCTTGAATACCACCGTGGAACTTACACTTCCATGGCACGAAATAAAAAATATAACAGAAAAACCGAGTTTTTGAATTTGGATGCCGAGCTTTTCTCCTCCATGAACACTATTTATGATAAAAACTTTAAATATCCAAAGGAAACACTAAGAGACTGCTGGGAAACTACTTTATTGAATCAGTTCCATGACATAATTCCCGGCTCCTCCATAAAAGAGGTTTATGAAGATTCCAGACGGGATTACCAGCGCGTAGCCGAAGAGGGAAAAACAATAGTTGATAATGCATTAAGCAACCTTGTTTCACAAATGGAGCTGGACTGCACCTCAGTGGTAGTCTTCAACACACTCGGCTTTGAAAGAAGTGATCTGGTTACAGTACCTTTACCTGAGGGATATACAGCCGTGCAAATTTTTGATGGAGAAATTGAATTGCCTTCACAAATTACTGATTCCGGAGATGTTATCTTTTATGCAATAAATATTCCGTCAAAAGGTTATAAGTCATTTGAAATAAGGAAAGCCGACAGTTCAAAGACATATGAGGATTTTGGTACTGTAGGCACTTCGGAAATAGTGACACCGTTTTTTGAACTTAAATTGAACGAAAAGGGACATTTAACCTCCATCTTCGACAAAGTACAGCAAAGAGAAGTACTGAAAAACGGTGAGTGCGGCAATGTGCTTCAGGCATTTGAGGACAAGCCTCACAACTTTGATGCATGGGACATCAATATTTACTATTCGGAAAAAATGTGGGTTATTGACGATCTATCCGCTATTAAGGTAGTTGAAGACGGGCCGGTAAGAAAAACTCTTGAAATAAAGAGGAAGTTCCTCGAATCGGAAATCACACAACGAATATCTGTATACCGTGATATCCCCCGGGTAGACTTTGCAAATCACATTGACTGGAAAGAGGAACAGATACTGGTGAAGGCTGCATTTCCGGTGGAAGTCAACACAAGCAAAGCAACCTATGAAATACAATACGGGAATGTTGAGCGTCCCACTCACTGGAACACAAGCTGGGATTATGCACGCTTTGAAGTATGTGCCCACAAATGGGCTGATTTGTCCGAGGATAAATATGGAGTGGGCTTGCTAAACGATTGCAAATACGGCCATGATATTAAAGACGGTGTTATGCGCCTGACTTTGATAAAGTCTGCAAAAGATCCTAATGAAGATGCAGATAGAGAAGTTCATGAGTTCAACTATTCCATATACCCTCACAGCGGAGATTTCAGAGAAGGCAGGGTAATACCCATGGCTTACAGTTTGAACTGCCCTTTGTATGCTGTTGTTGAGAATAAACATGAAGGCAGTCTGGCCCCACAAAAATCATTTGTAAACCTGGACTGTGAAAATGTTATTCTCGAAGTGGTTAAAATGGCCGAGAGTACTGAGGATTTAATTGTCAGAATGTACGAGTGTTATAACCGCCGGACAAAGGTCACCTGCACACTGGCAGGCAATGTTGGAAACATATCGGAATGTGATTTACTTGAGAAAGATATACAAAGTATTGAAGTTGAGGGTAATAAATTCACTTTTGAAATTAAGCCTTATGAAATAAAGACATTTAAAGTTATGTTAAAGAAATGAAATTGTATAGTAACGAAAGGGGTATGAAAATGAATTTTATTGAAAAATATTGGGAAAACCCGGATAAACTCCATGTAAACTGCATAAAGCCCAGGTCATATTTTATCCCCTATGATACAAAGGAAAAGGCCCTGACAGGTATAAGAGGTACTTCCGAATATTTTAAGTCCCTCAATGGCAAGTGGAATTTCAAGTATTGTTCATCGGTTGAGAACGTGGAAGATGGGTTTTATGAGAAGGATTTTCAATGTGCAGGGTGGGATTCGCTGGAGGTTCCGTCAAATTGGCAGCTAACAGGCCTTTACGACAAACCTAACTATACAAATCTGGATTATCCTATTACTCTGGACCCGCCCTATGTTCCAAATGAGAACCCAACCGGGCTTTATTGCAGGGATTTCTATATTAAGACGCTTGCTCCGGCTACCCGTCTTGTCTTTGAAGGTGTAGATTCCTGCTTTTACGTCTGGGTTAATGGAAGATTTGTGGGCTATAGCCAGGTCAGCCACATGACCAGTGAGTTTGATATAACATCTTATGTATGCCGGGGGCAAAACCGCATTGCGGTAATGGTGCTTAAGTGGTGTGACGGAACTTATCTGGAAGACCAGGATAAATGGCGCTTATCAGGTATTTTCCGAGATGTTTATTTGCTTCAGGAAAATGAGAATCATGTTGAGGACATTTTTGTGGAGACCGGGTTAAATACCTCTGATAAAGGTGCTGCCCTGAACTGTAACATAAAAATGTCAAAGTCGCTGCAGACAGGGTTAAAAGTTCTTTTGGAAGATGCATCCGGTGACAGGGTTTTTGAAACCTGCCTGAAAATTGCGGGAGAAACCGACTTTCAGTATGAATTAAAGGACGTACAGCTGTGGTCGGCAGAAAATCCTTATTTATACAGATTGTTTATTCAGCACGGGGAAGAGATTATTCTTCAAAAAGTCGGTTTCAGGAAAATAGAAGTAAAGGATTCTGCTATCTGTATTAACGGGGTTCCGGTTAAGTTCAAAGGAGTTAACCGTCATGATTTTCACCCTGAGTTGGGTTTCTCGGTTAGACTGGCACATATGAAACAGGATTTACTGCTAATGAAACAGCATAACATAAATGCAATACGTACAGCGCATTATCCCAATGATCCACGTTTTTTGGAACTATGTGATGAGATGGGTTTTTATGTGATGGATGAGGCGGATTTTGAAAGCCACGGTGCAGGTAATGAGTACAATCTGGTCAGTGACAATCCTATATTTTTAAAGTCCTGTCTGGATCGTATGGAGAGAATGGTGGAACGGGACAAGAATCATGCTTCGGTTGTTATCTGGTCCCTGGGCAATGAATCTTCATATGGAGAAAATCATCTGGCAATGGCGGACTGGACAAAAGAGCGGGACAACAGCCGTCTGCTCCATTACGAGCGCGCCTTTGATCAAACCAGACTGGATACTGGTTGTCTGGATATGTACAGTCGCATGTACTCATCTGTGGAATGGATTGAGAATACTTTTCTGAAGATGGAAAATGAAGGCAGGCCCCTCATTCTATGCGAATATTGCCACGCAATGGGAAACGGACCGGGTGATCTGAAGGAGTACTGGGATTTGTTCTACTCAAGCAAGCGGCTGGCAGGCGGTTTTGTCTGGGAATGGAATGACCATGGAATCTTTACCAAATTCTATGGGGGAGATTTTGGGGATGAGCCAAATGACAGGAATTTCTGCCTTGACGGACTGGTTTACCCTGACAGGACTCCACACACTGGGCTGCTGGAGCTTAAACAGATTATTGCTCCAATTAAGGTTGAGTTGTGTTCGACTGACCCGTTTATTGTAAAAGTATTAAACCTTTATGATTTTACAGACTTATCTCATATTGATTTGCATTGGATTGTTGAAAGAGATGGTATACCGGTTAAAAAGGCTGTAGTAGCAATGCCTGCAACAGCACCGCAAAAAAGCCTTGAATTGCAGCTGGATATAAATACCTCATCACTATCTGATGGAAGATATTTTTTGAATTTGTACTTTACAACAAATAAAGCGGCAATGTGGCTTGAAGCAGGTCATTGCCTTTATAACTGCCAGTTTGAGCTGCCTGTACAAATCTCAAAGCGCGTTGTGGAACAAAGTTCTATGAATAAACTGGATGTGATTCATGGCAGTAATGAGATATTAGTGGCCGGAGATGAGTTTGAATATAAATTTAATTCCATAAGCGGACAATTGTCGGAAGTTATTTTCCGTGGCATTAAAATGCTGGAGGATGAGTTTAAAGTAAGTATATGGCGTGCACCCATTGATAACGACATGCATGAAAGCGGCAAGTGGAGAGAAGAACGTTACGACAAAATGAAGCAGCATGTTTATGAAGTGAAGACAGAAAGACTGTCTCCGCAGGCTGTTCAGGTAATCAGCAGTATATCCCTGGGTGCTTATTCAAAGCTGCCTGTTATAAAGGGAAGAGTCATTTATACTGTATACGGAACTGGTGATTGTATAGTTACTTTTGAGGGGGACCTTAGAAAGGATGTATTCTACAGGGGTGACAATTATCTGGAAAGTGAGCGTGCCACAGAGGACATTTACCTGCCAAGGCTGGGACTTTCCTTTTCAATGCCGAAAGGCAATGAAACTGTTGAGTACTTTGGATATGGCCCCCATGAAAGTTATATAGACAAGCATTGCAGTACTCTAAAAAGCCGTTATTTGACAACTGTAGACCAACTTTTTGAAAATTATTTAAAACCCCAGGAAAACGGGAGCCATTGGCAGACCGAATGGTTGACAGTAAGAACTCAGCTTGAAACCGGGCTTCTATTTGTAGGAATGGACAACTTTACCTTTAATGCCGCACACTTTACTCCGGAGGATTTGACCTTGGCTGCACATGCTCATGAACTTTCACCTAGAGAAGAGACCATTGTGCATATGGATTATATGATGGCAGGGACTGGTTCCGGAAGCTGCGGACCTGCACTGGCCGAAAAATACAGAATACCCTCCGGGCCATTTACTTTTAGCTTCAGAATGAAGCCGGTATTCTTTGAAGAAATCAATCTGCCTGAGGAAATTAGAAAGGAAATTGTATGATGGAAAAAAGTATAGATATTCCGGGTGTTAAAACAGTCCTTCCTATTAAACAGCTCGCCTCTGTAAAACCCCATCCAAGGCAAATTGCATGGCAACAGCTCGGGTTTTACGGCTTCATACATTTTGGAGTCAATACCTTTACAGATGAGGAATGGGGAAGCGGCAAGGAATCTCCTGAAATTTTCAATCCTGTACAGCTTGATGCAGACCAATGGGTAAGGGCTATGAAGGCTGCAGGTATGTCGGGGTTGATTCTAACCTGCAAACATCATGACGGATTTTGTCTGTGGCCCAGCAAATATACTGAGCACTCTGTTAAAAACAGTCGGTGGAAAAACGGAGCAGGTGATGTTGTCAGGGAGGTTTCCAGAGCTTGCAGCAGGGAAGGACTTAAGTTTGGAGTCTATCTTTCCCCATGGGACATGCATGAAAAGAAATATGGAGAAACTCAGGCATACAATGATCACTTTGTTAATCAGCTGGAGGAGCTTTTGACCAACTATGGCGAGGTCTTCTGTGTCTGGTTCGACGGTGCCTGCGGCGTTGGTGAAAACGGTCAGAGACAGCAATACGACTGGGAACGCTATTACCAAGTGATTCGTCGTCTCCAACCCAATGCCGTAATATCAGTTTGCGGGCCGGACGTCCGCTGGTGCGGTAATGAAGCCGGACATTGCAGATCATCGGAATGGAGTGTGGTACCGGCCTTGCTTCAGGATCTGGAAAAGATACAGGATGCCTCTCAAAAAGTTGATGACGGTACTTTTAGAAAAAAAGTAACCTCGGGTGATGAAGATCTGGGCAGCAGAAAAGCTATAGCAGAAACAGATGACCTGGTTTGGTATCCTGCTGAAATCAATACCTCCATACGTCCGGGATGGTTTTACCACAGTGAAGAGGACGGGTCTCTTATGGACTTGCAGGAGTTTAAAAATATCTATATGGGGTCTGTTGGAGGAAATGGCTGTTTCCTGCTTAACATTCCGCCTGACCGCAGGGGATTGCTCCATGAAAATGACGTGGAAAGGCTACGGCAATTCGGAAAATTAATAAATGATTGGTTTTCGGAAAATTTAGCCGAAGGCTCATTTGTTAAGGCCAGTGAAACCTTGGATAAGGAACATGCTGCGGAAAATATCCTTGAACAATCCTCAGGCAAGTATTGGTGTCCGGGAGAAGGAATTGAAACTGCTGATATTATAGTAACCTTGAAACAAAAAAGTACAATTGACACTGTAGTTTTAATGGAACATATTGCTGTTGGGCAGCGTATTGAAGAATTTGAAATAATCATAGAGAATGAAGGAAATCAAAATACAATATATTCAGGCACTACAATCGGATATAAGCGTATTTGCACTTTTACGCGGGTACCTGCTGAGCGGGTTGTCATCAGAATTATTCAGGCAAGGTGGCAGCCTACTCTGGAGTTTGTAGGCTTCTACAATTCAGCCATATAGCAGCTTCAAATCTGAATGCTGAAATCACATTCATTGGAAGACATTGCGCTGTGGATTTAAACAGCACAATGTCTTCTTTGATGTGGGCTGCTTTTATAATATTAAATACATTTTTGAAGGGAGGCACAAATGGATGAAGAATAAAATGAGATCGGCAGCTGATTATGTAAAGGGTAAGTGGGCTATGTACAGCGCAATTTTAATTCTTGCGGCACCGATAACTTTACAAAACCTGGCATCATCCTCTCTGGGGATGGTTAATACATTAATGCTTGGAAAAGCCGGGGATTCCGTTATTGCAGCTGTAGGTCTTGTAAACCAGTACTTTTTTAATTTTACTCTTATAATGGCAGGTATATCCTCGGGATGCGGTGTATTCATATCCCAGTTTTTCGGGCAGGAGAATTATAAAAACATTCGTAAGACACTGACATTGTCTGTAATCTGCAATTTGATAATCGCAGTTCCCTTCAGTATAATCAGCTTCTTTATACCGGATTCTGTAATGCAAATATTCACAAAGGAGCCGGAATTGATAAATATAGGTAGTACCTATATGAGAATTATTCTGTTCTCTGTATTACCCCTGTGCATCAGCTGGGTGCTGGCGGCTGCACTGAGAAGCCTCCATGAAACAAAGCTGCCCATGATAGCGGGTATATCAGCGCTGGTATGCAACACTCTGTTGAATTTTGTTCTTATATTCGGGGCTTTTGGATTTCCGGCACTGGGATATATGGGAGCTGCATATTCAACTCTGATCTCAAGAGTTATAGAGTGTGTGATACTTGTAATTGCATTTAGAAAATATATAAGCAGATACTTTTCAATAAATATGAAGTTTTTTATGATTAAAATTGATGGGGCATTTGCAAAACTTTTTTTAAGTACAACCCTGCATATGACACTTAATGACTGGTTATATGGACTTGCAACCACGGTGTATATGATCGCCTATGCACATGCCGGGGTTGAAGCCCTTACAGCATTACAGGTAGCAGGAACAATTCAAAACATGACCTTTGTCCTGATTGGGGGTTACTCGGCTGCCGTCTCTATTACAATTGGCAAACAGGTGGGGGCGAACAAGCTGGAGGAAGCTTACAGGGATGGTTTCAGATATTTAAAAATGGCTTTTGCACTGGGAATTTTCTGTGGTGGCATAGTAGCTGCAATCAGCCCTTTGGCAGCCGGCCTGTTTGATTTATCCGAAAAATCCTACAGCCTGGTTTTAAAAATTCTTGCTGTATATGCCATATTTATGTGCATTAGATTTTTTAACTATATCTCTCTTGCAGGTGTATTCAGAGGAAGCTGTGATACACGTTGGGTAATGTTCCTTGAACTGACCACAGTATGGGTCATTGCTGTGCCGCTTGCATTTCTCGGTGCATACGTGTTTAAACTTGAAATTCACTATATGCTGTTGCTTGTTATGATTGAAGAAGTAGTAAAGGCAGCATTTATTATACCTAGAATGAAATCAAGAAAATGGCTAAAGCCTATACAATTATAGTAAACGGTATATAATTGTAGTAACAGTATACAATCGTTTAAAGAGTATACAATCATGTAAACAGTATAAGTATACGATCATGTAAACAGTATAAGTATACGATCATAGTAAACAGTATGCGATTATAGTAAAAAGTATACAAGTATAGCCAAATGGTTTACTGTTGATAAAATAGAAGACAGTTGGGCTGGCTTGTGAAAGTAAGAATAAAGGGAGTCTGTAGTATATCTACGGGCTTTTTTTATTTATTCTTTAGTAATGGGCAGAGCCAATTTTTCTTGTTTGCATTATATTTCGAAAAGGTATATACTTAATTGGTGAAATACTATACAAATGATTATCGATAACGATGCAAAGCTCAATAACCGCTACCTTGGCACCATTGAAACGCCAAGAGGGATAAAATTTTTCTACACCCGAAAAATTTTATCCGAACCTATGCGTTATATAAAATCATTGATTGGAGAAAATAGATGAATAAGAATCAGGAAATTCAAGACTTTATTCTTGCTAAAATAAAAGGAAAGGAATATGAAGCCGGGACTCAGATTCCAACAGAGAATGAGCTCATGGAACAATTTAACGTCAGCCGTATGACCGTTAACAAGGCACTCAATACTCTTCGGAATAAGGGATATTTATATTCCGTAAGAGGTAAGGGAACATTTGTTAAGAAAGAAGTGGTTAATAAGAAACTGAATGAGCTGACCAGCTTTACAGAGGAAATGAAGAGCCGTGGTATTACACCGGTTACAAAAACACTAGAGCTGGCATATACGTCAATGGGCTTTGAGGAAGAGAAGGAAAGCCTCGGATTAGAGCCCCAGGATAATATATATAAGATTGTCAGAGTAAGGTATAATAACGATTTACCTATTGCTTTGGACGTTACTCTTCTGAATGAGAAAGTAACCGGGTCAATTGAATTTTCTGAAATGGGTACTTCTCTGTTTGAATTTTTACAAAAGAAAATCGGTATTGAGATCAGCTACGCGGTTCAGAAAATCAAGGCAGTAAAGGCTGATGAATTCCTTTCTGTGCATCTTGAAGTCCCGGTAGGAGATCCTATACTAAAAATTACTGGTGTGACTTATGACGTGAATAACCGCCCGTTTGAATTGGTGCATACATTCTATGTGCATGATGCATACGAATTTGAGCAGATCAGTATGAAAAACACTTAATGTATATACAAAATATGTGCTAAGACACATGGGTAAGAACTTCCATTATTATTGGACATGGTCTTGTTTGTGAAAAACTTATAAATAATGTAACAAACTGCATGATGAATATAGTATAAATAAACAAGAAAATCCAAAAATTACAGTCACAAAAAGTATATACAAATTTCATGAAAAGTATTGAGTTTTTGTGAGTAATAGTATATACTAATCGTGTCAGGAAATTTATCATGTCACAAATAATAATTAGGAGGACAAAATGAAGAAATTAGTTGTAATGTTATTATGTTTGTTGATGTTAATAAGTATAGCAGGTTGCGGTGCTGGAACTTCTTCGGCTGGCAGCACGTCAGCAGGGGAAGGTAATGCTGCTTCTGCAGAGGGTAAACTGGTTATTTGGGCGTGGGACCAGAATCTGCCAAGTATCAATTATGCTGCTGATATGTATAAAAAAGCACATGCTGATTCTAAAATTGAAGTAGTAGTACAAAACGTACCGGATACAGTAGACAAAATGTCAACCTTCTTTGCTTCTGGCGTAGGTAAAGACCTGCCCGACATGGTGTTGATGGATAACATTCAAATTCAGACATTTCTTCAACAATTCCCGGACAAGTTTGTAAACCTGTCTAAGATGGGCTTTGATCAATATAAGGATAAATTTTCAAAAGCACACCTCGAACTCCTGTCACATGAAGGTTCACTTTATGCATTCCCATTCGACGTTGCACCAATGATGCTGGAAGTTAATACTGAAATCATGAAAAAAGCTAATGTTGACCCTGCGAGTCTGGTTACCTGGGATGATTTCTCAAATGCAGCTGCTGCAGTTAATAAAGCCGGATATGCCATGCACGTGAAGTTTGCCGAAAATGAAGTTATTGGAATGATGCAGTCTGCAGGTGTTGGTATTTTTGATTCAGAACGTAATATTGATCTATTGAATCCTAAAGTTGTAGAGGTTATTGAGAAATATATGAAACTTCAGTCAACAAATGCTTCTGACAAAGTAATAGAAGATGGAGCTAAATTTGGTGAAGAAAAGGTTGCAACAATGTTGAAGCCAGCCTGGTCAATCGGTGAAGATATACCGGTTCAAAAATCACTTAACGGTAAAGTTACTTTAATACCAATGCCAAAAATAAAGAATGAAACAGGATATACAAGTTCTGCAAACAATGGAGGAAGTTCCTTCTTCATACTTGAATCATCTAAAGTAAAGGATGCAGCTTACGAAATAGGAAAATATATTACTACTGAACTGGAATCCCAGAAAATTGCATTATCAAAAGGTTTGATGCCAGGATATCTGCCGTCTGCAGAACTGCCTGAGTTTACAGCAGGTGTGGAATACTTCAGCGGTCAGCCTATATGGAAATTGCTAAGTGATTCTTCAGCACAAACTCTACCTATTTATGTAAACGAATACTATTCATCTGCCAAGGAAACCTTCAAAAATACCTTGATAGATGCAGTAAAAGCGGGTACAGACAAGAGTGCAAAAGATTTATTAAAAGAAACAGCCGATGCAATTGCAGCACAATCAGGACTCAAAGTAAAAGCATACTAAAATAATTTAATTAAAATAGTAACAGAATAGTTATAGTAAATAATATAATGGGAGCTTTGGCTCCCATTGATTTTAAAGTCCACTAAAGGGGGATGCACTATGAAAAAGATGAGTTTAAAAATGACTCCCCAAAATGCACCATATTATTTTATGGCACCGGGTATTATATTGTTTGGTGTATTTGGAGCATATCCAATCATCGCCAGCTTCTTATACAGTTTTCAAGAAAAAATCGGCTCTAAAAGTACATCTTTCATTGGAATTGATAATTACATTAAAGCCTTTAAAGACGATGTATTTCTACTAAGTTTAAAAAATATTTTTATTATATTTTTAATGCATGCACCTCTTATGATTTTCTTGTCACTGGCTCTGGCGCATATCCTGAATTCTAGAACCACCAAATTTAAAAATGGATTCAGGACGGCATTTTTTCTTCCAAACGTAACTAATGCCGTAGCATATACCATGCTGTTCAAGATATTGTTATCAAATGATGGTGTGGTCAATGGAATTCTTACTAAAATGAATATTTCACCTATTCAATGGCTTTCTGATCAGACCAGTGCAAAGTGGGTTATATCAATTATGATTATCTGGCGTTGGTTAGGCTATAATATGGTTATTTTCCTGGCCGCCATGCAAAGTATAACCGAAGATGTTTATGAGGCGGCCGATATAGATGGTGCAAGTAAGATTCAACAGTTTTTCAAAATTACAGTCCCTCTTATGAAAAATCCTATAATTTTTACAATCGTGATGACTGTAAGCGGTACTTTGAATCTCTTTGCAGAAAGTCAGCTGCTTGTACAGGGAGGTCCGAATTACGGCACAATGACACCAGCTCTGGAGATCTACACCGTAGCATGGAAGCAGTTTAACTTTGGATATGCCTCTGCGTTAAGTTATATTGTATCGTTGATTACAATAGTAATAGCATTTGTTCAGTTCAATCTGGGAAAGGAGAAAGACTGATATGAAAAAGCTGGTTGGCTCACCTTTAAAAGTTATTAAATATTTTTTGTTGATATTAGTCTTAATCCTTACTGTATATCCACTGTACTGGATGATATACGGGGGTACAATGGATTCCTCCCAACTGGTAAAATTTCTGTTTAATCTGATACCAGGGAATAGCACAGGTGAGAATTTTGAACTCATTAACGCTTCGTTTAATGTTGGGAGAGTATTTTTCAACACATTTTTTGTAGCCATAGTTGGAACGTTATTATCTCTAAGTGTAAATCTGCTTATGGGATATGCACTTGCAAAATTTGATTTCAAATATAAAAAAGCCTTTTTTAATGTTTTCGTAGTAACAATGTTTATGGGTGGTGCTGCGGCAATGATTCCCCAGTTTGAAATAATTATGAAGCTCAACCTGTATAACAGTTTATTTGCCATTATACTGCCCGGAGTATACTCCACATATACTACGTTTCTGGCAAGGCAGACCCTTATGGATTTCCCCACGGAAATTATTCAGTCGGGGCGTATTGATGGTTGTGGAGAACTTAAAATATTCCTGTCACTGGTTGTTCCTAATTGCAAAGCAATAATTGCAACCATTTCCATTATCACATTTATGAATTATTGGAATGGATACCTCTGGAATTTGATTGTTACAAGCTCTGTTGACAAGTATACCCTTCAGGTAGCACTGGCAGCAATCTATCCCAAGTCAGCAATGTGGACTTATGCACCGGTTAAAATGCTGGGGGCAACCATATCAATTGTACCGATATTAATTTTATTTATTTCAATGCAGAAATACTTTATTAACTCAATTACAGGAGCAGTTAAAGGATAGGTGCGACTATGGTGGACACAGTTATGAAAAAACGTTTTTTCGCAACTTGTTTGGACGCGATACTGGTGGTTGTAGTTTATTTTGCAACGTATAATTCATTAAATATCTACGGGTTTGAGTATTCAAAGCTGCTTGCAGTAATCAACTGTTATATTTTAACGGTTACCTTTCCGGTTTTTATTTGGACAGGACAATCTGTGGGCAAAAGGTTAATGCATATACGTGTTGCTTCTATGTCTGAAAAGCCTGACCATAGGGGTATGCTTCTGGTCAGGGAGCTTTGTAAGGCAATATTATTTACAGATATTAATTTTTTTACTTTAGTTCTTTTTCTTGGGTTTCCTCTCATTAATCCGAAAAAGCAGGCATTGCATGATTTGATTACCAGAACCATGGTAGTTGAAGTATAGTACCGTGAATTTTATGGCCATGTGAAAACTGCTTTTGGAACGCTTCAGCAAATAGGGGGAGGACTGCGTATGAACAGAAAGTGTATATTTCCAAAGCATAAAAATATCTACAAAGGTAACTTGCACAGCCACACTACAAGGTCGGACGGTGCATATTCCGCAGAGACGGTAATTGAAGGCTATAAAGCAAGAGGTTACCAGTTTTTATGCCTTTCGGATCACCATAATTACTATGATAGGTCAGACAGCAACTGTGATAACTTTATTATTTTGCATGGCATGGAGGGTGGAGTTGGCTACAGCAGGTTCCATTTACATGCCGTTGCTGATTACTCAATTGAGGTCGAAAAGAGAATAACTGCAGATTCAGAATATCCTATTGACGAGGCTCTGACTGTTCAGGAAACCATTGATGAATACCAGAAACAAGGAAACCTCTGCATCATTAATCACCCCAGGTGGTCGGGATTGGAATATGATGACCTGATGGGTGCCGAAGGGTATTTGGGAATTGAGGTTTACAACCACAACTGTGAATGTGAAAGTTTGACAGGAACTGCAACTGATTACCTAGACTATGCTCTTCAGAGGGGAAAAAGGCTTTATGCCTTTGCATCAGATGATGCCCATGCAGAAGATATGTATAAAAAAATTAGTGAGTTCTTCGGCGGGTGGATATGCGTATCGGCTGATGAACTAACTCATGTTGGGATTGTGAACAGTATCAGGAACGGTGATTTTTATGCGGCAAATGGACCGGAAATCATCAGGATTGAACAGCTTGGTACTGAAATTTATGTTAAAACAAGTCCGGTCCGGTCAATTGCTTTTAACACATTTCCGGAGCATGGATACAATGCATATAGTAAGGACGGAAACCCAATATCGGAGGCAACCTACAGGTTACTGGACGGTACTCGGTATGTTAGGATTGAGATCACTGACTTCGCTGGGAAAAAAGCCTGGTCCAATCCGATTTTTTTTGATGAATAAACGGACGGAGGAATAAATATGAAACTTGCAGTTATCGGAGGCGGCGGTGTCAGATCACCTTTTCTTGCAAAATCATTAGTAAAAAATGCACATGAAATCGGCATTGATGAAATAGTATTCATGGATGACAATGCGGAGAAGTTGTCTATCTTTGGGAAGATCAGTCAACAGGTTGCTCGAAAAATAGATTCCAATCTTAAATTCAGCATAACATTGGATGTGGTTGAAGCAGTAAAGGATGCGGATTTTATTATAACCACAATACGAAGCGGCGGAGATGAGAGCCGTGTGTTTGATGAAAGAACTGCTTTGGACCTGGGTGTTCTTGGACAGGAAACAACGGGCGCCGGTGGTTTTGCAATGGCACTGAGATCAGTTCCTGTACTCATTGATTTGTGCCATCAAATCAGGAGGTACTCCAAAAAAAGTGTACTGCTTTTTAACTTTACAAATCCCTCGGGCATAGTAACTCAAGCGCTTAGAGATGAGGGCTTTGATTTTGTATACGGTATTTGCGATGCTCCCAG
The DNA here is from genome assembly GCA_023409265.1 of Bacillota bacterium. Lineage (GTDB taxonomy): Bacteria > Bacillota > Clostridia > Acetivibrionales > DSM-1351 > Ruminiclostridium. The sequence goes on from JAEYHZ010000022.1 coordinate 66,323, forward strand.
CGGCTTTGAGAAACAGTTGCTCAAACTGCTGGATTGTGAAGAGAAGGATTTTGAGATGACATGTTTCGGATTAAATCATTTGTCCTGGTTTAGAAATTTCAAATTGAAGGGCGAAGATGTTTACCAGCGGCTTATGTCTGACAGCCGTATTTACAGCAACTCAGAACTGCGTTATTTTGACGAGGATATTATAAAGCTTGTAGGGACAAGAGATTTACCCAATGAATACTTGTATTTCTATTATTACAGGGATCAGGCAGTAGGGTCAATTATTAATAGTGATAAAACCCGGGGAGAGACTATCCTTGAGATTAATCACAGAATGATAGAACGGTTGAAAACAATTGACATTGAAGCTCAGGCCGAGGAGGCCTTCAATATATTTATTCAGCACTATTACGAGCGTGAAGATCAATACTTTGCAATTGAGTCAGGTACATTCAGAAAAGCAACAAAAGCTATTCCCACACTTGACGAATTTGTACAGGAAGTGGATGATGGTGGATATGCAGGTGTTGCATTAAAATTTATAAAGGCTTATGTCAGCGGAAAGCCTGTTAAAATGGTGCTGTCTGTACCAAATAAGGGAGCGATAGCTTTCTTAAATGACAACGATGTGGTAGAAATCTCATGCCACATTGAAAAAGGTAAAGTGACACCTGTGAAAATAAGTGATATTGATGAATTGCAGGAAAATTTGATCAAGACCATTAAATATTTTGAGCGTCTCACTGTTCAGGCTATTAAGAACAAGGATAAGAAGATGGCAGTAAAAGCACTTATGTTTCATCCTCAAGTCAATTCCTATCCCATTGCCTCAAAACTTTTGGAGTCTTATCTGGAACGCTATAAAGAATATATAGGAGAGTGGCAATAGTGGAGAAGCTTACTTTTACAGCACAACTAAGCCTGGACTTCATCTTTGGCGGTGTAAACGCTCTTCCTGAAGTTGGGGAAGAAGTTATGAGCCGGAACTTTGACCTGCAGCTGGGGGGAGGAACTCTGGTTTATCCTATCGTTCTTTCCAAGCTGGGAGTACCATGCAGGGTTATAGTAAAAAAATCCCGGACACGGCATGCTGATATAGCATATCAAATGTTGAAGGACTATGGGATTGAAGAGGTTGAGGTTGTAGAAGTTGATGAATATGACCCTGTGATGTCAACGTCAGTCATATCCATGAAAAATGACAGGAGCTTCATATCAAAAAATGATCCTAGAGCGTTCGAATACTCAGATGATTTTCTTATAGAGCGGTTTAAAACTTCAAAAGTTGTCTTTGCAATGGAACGAAATCTTGATTTAATTTCCCGGATCAAGGAGAATGGAAGTACAGTGGTCTTTGATGTTGGCTGGTCGGAGGATCTAAGCATTGAAAAGTTCCGGGGAGTTTTTAAATATGTAGATTACTTCACACCAAATGACAAGGAAGCTATGAAAATGACGGGCACCGCTACTGTGGAGGAAAGCTTGCTTGTATTGTCACAACATGTTAAACATGCCGTCATAAGCTGCGGAAAAGAAGGCTGTATGACGCTGGAGGGAAACCGTATTATTCGTGTTGAGGTGCCTGACGGAATAAAAGCTGTCGATACTACCGGAGCCGGAGATAATTTTATGGCGGGACTGATCTTCGGAATCCATAGAGGTCTGTCTTTGGTGGATTGCATGAAAATGGCCAACTGTACAGGAGCGCTGTCAGCCACCGGGTTGGGGTGTTATGGAGCGAAATATACTGCGGAAGATGTTTGGCGGCTTTTTTCTAACTACGGTGCAGAAAAAATAATATATAAAAGGATAGTATGAAAATGCAGGAACTTACAGCTGTAATGAAAAAGCATTTGGCATGGATGCAAGGTGTTTATCAAAACGACGAGAAAATTTATCAACTTTACGAAAACGGTCTCATTAACACTTTTCAGACTACGCTTAATCCAAAAGCCGATGGGCGCACTTTTGTGATTACCGGAGATATTCCGGCTATGTGGTTAAGGGATTCTGCTGCACAGATGCGCAATCTTTTGATTTTTGCAGGGGAAGATGAAGTAATTCATAGGCAGATTTCAGGGGTTGTCAAACAGCAGGTGGAACAGATTTTAACAGATCCTTATGCCAATGCATTTAACGATGGTGCAACAGGGCAACGGTTTATGGATGACCGTACCGATATGAGACCTGAAGTATGGGAAAGGAAATATGAGGTGGATTCTCTGTGCTATCCGGTTCAGCTGGCATATCTGCTGTGGAAAAGCTCAAATCAAACCGGTCATTTTGATGCAGCCTTTAAAAAGGCATGCTGCACTATTATTAATGTATTTAAAACCGAACAGATGCACGCCAACAAATCGCCTTACCGCTTTGAACGGGATGAAGACGAAGAGGACCGTGTTATTTACGAGACTCTCCCCTGTGACGGCATGGGCAATCCGGTTGGTTTCACCGGCATGACCTGGTCGGGTTTCCGTCCAAGTGATGACGCATGCAGGTATGGCTATCTGATCCCTTCGAATATGTTCGCTGTTGTAATCCTTCGATACATGTCAGAAATAGCAGGAGCGATCTATAATGACAGGGCTCTGGAGCAAAAGGCAGCTGATCTGGCCAACCAGATAAATGACGGAATTCAAAAGTATGGTATCGTAGAGCATGAGATTTATGGCCTGGTTTATGCCTATGAGGTTGACGGTCTTGGGAATTACGTTCTTATGGATGATGCAAATGTGCCCAGTTTGTTGGCAATTCCGTATTTTGGGTACACCACTGCTGACGACCCCATTTACAGGAATACAAGACAATTGATTTTAAGCAAAACAAACCCCTGGTATTACGAAGGTGAGGTTTTAAAGGGTATTGGAAGCCCTCATACTCCCGAAAATTATGTGTGGCCAATTGCGCTTGCCGTTCAGGGAATGACTTCGCTGGAGCCTTCAGAACTTGAAGATATTTATCAAATGTTTAAAGTATGCGACGCCGGAACAAATTTAATGCACGAGGGCGTTAATGTTGATGATCCGGAAAGCTATACAAGACCCTGGTTCAGCTGGGCCAATGCAATGTTTGCAGAATTTATACTGTCATTAAACGGCATAGAGATTCAGGGTTCTCCCTTGCAGATATATCATGATGAAAAACAAGGCAAAAAACCGAGACACCGGGAGATTTAACCAGTTAAATTCTATTTTATATGAGCTTTTACCCTCTATTGACAATATACAACACGCCTCACGCCGGCTATTTTGTTGCTTTTCTTTGTTGTCGTCCTTGTCTTGCGTCAGCAAGGCTTTTGCCTTGCAAGCGGCTTCAACGCAGCCGCAGGGCAAATTCACCACTCAAAAACGTATTGTACATTAAAGGGCGGCGAAATGGCACCACTGGCTTAACGAGGTCTACATACAGGGCTTGCGCGACAGCGTAAGGATTCTGGCCTTGTTGAGAGTGTTCGGTATAGATACGGATTTGTAAACTAAATCACTACGAAAAGGGCTGTCAGAAATGACGGCTCTTTTTTCGTTAGGGAACTTGACGCTCGTATCGACCGCCGTAGCTATGAGAAACAGGGAATTGAGAAAGTTCCTGCTGTCCACATGGGCTTCGCGGCGACCCAGATGGAGAAGCGCGGTATCCGCACCGAGCGCGGGGTATGTAGTTGTAACCGGCGTTTTTACCACGGGCAGGCTCATTGCCTGCCCGTAGTAAATGCACAGCAAAGAATTAACAAAACAGACGTAAATATTTATAAAAACCGTTGACTTTGACGCACGGTCAAGTGATAGACTGTTAAATATAGTTTGAATGAATTCGGCTTTACGAAGGAGGTTCATAATGGATTTAATAAAGATCACAGATTTAACCACTCAGCTTGGCTTATCCTCGCGCAGCCTTCGCTACTACGAGCAAGTCGGGTTGATTCAAAGCGTTCGTTTGGATTCCGAAAAATACCGTTACTACGACGAAGCAAATATCGAGCGTTTAAAACAAATAATGGTATTGCGTAAAATGGAGATACCAATAAAGGATATTCTCCGTATTTATGAAAGCTGTGATATGAGCGTGGTGGTAGAAACCTTCGTCAATCGGATACGCGCTATTGATGATGAGGTTGATGCCTTGGCAGAGCTTCGCAGCATTGTAAATGAGTTTTTGCAAGCTATGATTTGCAAGGGTATTACAAAAATCTCGGCATTACCCATTATATACGAAAAAATGGAAAAGCGACTTGATACTCTGGAACAGAGAAAAACTATAAATTTTAAGGAACTTTCCACCTTGTCAGGCAGGTTGACAAAACCGATTGAACCCGCTATCCTCTCGCTTCCCACCATGCGCGTTATTTCATCACAATTAAAAGACTGCCCGGAAGAATCTGATATGACGGATTCTACCGATGGATGCAGGCACAGAATATTACAACAGGTGAACCCGGACGACACGAGCAGTTTGAATTTAAAACAAGCACAGGCGATGTAAGAATACAACGTATCTCAGACGATTTTCAGAATGTTAGCGAGTATTCTGACTTTATTTTTAATGGTGGATTGTTTGCGTCAATCAATGTATTTCTTGATGAGGATTTAGGAGAGCGATTCAGTTCTCTTATAAAGAGTTTTAATGATAATAAGTTTTATGAGATTGATTATTCTCATGGGGGTGGAATGCGTCAGCCCGCCATGCTAGAGAACTTGATTTCTCCCGATGATAAACGTGAGCTTGTCGCTTTGCTTGTTCCGGTAAAAAAACGGATGGCCGATTACACATTATTCGATCAGCCTGTTGAATTACCGCCGGAGTCAATCACAATATCGGAAATTGAAGCGGCAAACCCGATTTTATGGGAAGTTGATGTGCCGCTGGATAAACTGACACCGATAAATCGTCCGCATTATCAAGTTACCAAGCAGGGAGAGGCTGAATATATTGCATGGATTTCAACGAGAGTATTATCTACAAACATAGCGGTAAAATTGCCTTTCCGCGTAGATGTAGAATTTAGGATATGCAAAGAAAGTATGCAATTCGCATGGGGTGCGGATGAGGGTAACATACGTTTGTATCAAGGCGACGACTTGAATTACTTGTTTGGCATAAATATGGAAACAAATCCCGACGAACGGTTGTCTCAAGAAGCAATCTGCTTTCACCAGCCCATATTCCGGGACTATTTTCGGTATCCAAAGCGTGGGGGTATTAACAGAAACGGGTATAACCGTCTGACGTGGATTGTCGGCGAAAAGCATTTAGCGGTTGTAATTAACAACGAAATACGGTATTGCGGCGTGAATTTCCCATATATGTTGGTAGATTTGAAGAACCAAAAACCGCTTCCCATAATAATCGGCTCAAATGGGCAAAGCAAGATATTCTTTAAGTCAATCCGTGTTTCACAGCTTGAACAATTACATAAATCCAAAATAAAAGAAGGAGAGCTTACAATGATTACTAAACAGAGCAACAACATTATCCCTAATATCCATCGGTTTATTACAAGTGAACATGGAGAGAATTATCATTTTAACGGCTGCGCCCGTTATGTAATGGAGTCTTTGGGTGAATACACCGCGGATTCTGACCTAATGACAGATGAAATTTATAACTGCAAAAAGGCCGTCACCGATTTCGGATATTGGTTTTTCGCGGGGCTGACAGGAGATGTTCTTGCTCAGGTCTATTCTTACAAAGATTATATGGGTGAAGCAGTTTCGGCTTGTATATTTAAACGTGAAGGCGGCAGTTATTTTGAAAAGCTTTTTGAAAAATGCGGTTACGCAAGCACATTTGTTTCAGGGAAACAACTTGCCGCAAATAAAGAAATGTACATGCAAACTCTTATGGCTTATATTGATAAAGGTATACCTGTCATAGCCGTGACACATAACGGGCCGCCGTGGGGCATTTATGTTGGATATGAGGAATTTGGCGGAACATTGCTTTATTTGGCAGGCGATAAATCCGAACCTGAACGTCTTCCGATTGAAAAAGTGATTGGTGACGGAGTAGCTTTGCATAACTATAGTGATATTCAAAAATTGGACGCATTCCATCAAGCACGAGGTTGGATTTTCGTGGGTGAAAAGAAAAAAACAGTAGATATTGCACAAGTTTACAGGGAAATTATACGGGGTATGCCAAATCTGCTTACCACAAAAACAGATGAATATTGCTTCGGGGCGGAGGCGTTCCGAGCGTGGGCTGACGGTATTGAAAACGGAATATTTGACAGTGTAAAACCTGAAGAATTTGACGGTTGGGGCGCTCATGTGAGTAATATTTGCAATATGGCAACCAATGGGAGCTGCGCCCATAATTTCTTAAAAAGGGCGCAGGGGCTGAACCCGGACATGACCTTCCTGGATGATATTAACAAACTGTACGAACGCACGGCGAAAATTTGGAACAACGATAACGGTGGGGATTTAGAAGCTCTCGGCGGTGGGTTCAACGTGACGCTGGAAGCCTTGCAGGACAAAGAGAAGCGCGGTAAAATCGCAGCGAAAATTCGTGAGGCTGCGGATTGCATGGATGAGGTTGTACGGATTATCAAGGAGCAAACATTATGATTATTAAACGAAGCAATAACTTCATTACCGTCATGCACAGCCTTGTTACCGATGAATACGGCGAAAAAACTACTGGTTTAACGGCTGTGCCAAATATGTGATGGAATGTTGGGTGAAAGGGAATATGACTACTGGTTTTTCGCCGGGCTGACCGGCGATGTGTTCACGCAGCACTATACCTACACCAAATATTTGGGCGAAGCCTTATCGAGCTGCATCATGGAATAAAACATGGACGGAAACCCCATAAAATACACCGACGACATTCTTGCAAAATGCGGATACGCCTAAACTTATGTTTCCAATCGAGACTTGCAGAAAAATACCGAAATGTACCTGAATACGCTGATAGCTTATATCGACAAGGGAATCCCCGTTATCACCTAAGGCGGGTGGATTTTTGTGGACAAAAAAGGAAAGCCGAGCACTCGCTAAAATTTATTGCGAGGCGATTTGCGAAATACCACGACATTTGAGCGTTAAAAACGGAAACCTATTGCTTTGGTACGGAGGCGTTCCGAGGGTGGGGACAGATATTGAAAACGGAAAATTTGACGGAAGGTAAGAAAAATTTTCTACTGCCGAAAAAATTTCTATTTAACCTATGCGTTATAATCATAACACTAACCCTTAAGGCATATATATACACTGTAGACATTGCCTGTGTAGCTTTAGAAGTCAATTACCACAAATACTTCATCTCCTGCAGGTATTTTGATGTAATTGGCTTTGCCTACGTCGCAGCAAAGATTGCCTTATCAAAGGGGGGTATAGGTTGAAGGAATATATAGAAGAACGAGTCCTGGAGCTCGCGAATTATATTATCGAAAAAAAGACAACAGTCCGATATGCTGCTAAGAAGTTCGGGATCAGCAAGAGCACAGTCCACAAAGATGTAACTGAAAGACTAGAGAAAATAAATCCTACACTTATGAATGATGTCAGAATTATACTCGAGGAGAATAAGGCAGAAAGGCATATCCGCGGGGGAGAAGCAACAAAGGCTAAATACCAGGGAAAGTAAGTTTACATAAATAAGGTGTACACTGAAAATCAAAAATTTACATAGAGGATAAAGTAGAAAAGCCAGGTGCAATATATAACCTGGCTTTTGTTGTCGTGTAACGTTATTTTTTTTCGTACCACCTTTGGTAAAAGTAAATTATAGGGACAAGTGAAACTATTATGATGAAAAGTCCAAAGTTGCTCAAAGTATTCATCTTGTAAAACCCCAGCTTTTCAAAGATAAATGGGCTGACAACAAAAGCTTGAAATGCATCTAAAATAATGTTTACTATAAAAAATAATAATGTTTTGGGATAGGTAAAATAAAATAGATAAATTGTTACCACAGGGAGAAAACCATAATTAAATGCAGAGATATTTGAAAGAAAAGATAAATTATTGGTTATAGTCCACCAATTCATAACTTCTGCTATTTGCCAATAAATGGATGTTAGTACCAAGGTTAAAAATGCTACAGATAAAAATTGCTTAACTCGCTTCATATCCAAGGGTATAAGTAAAAACCAGGGTACAATAAAAGTAGCCCAGAGAGCAACTTGTGTCATAAAAAATACTCCTTATAATGTAATCGTATATTTTTATTATTACTGTTAAATTAAAAAGTATACAAAAAAGACTACATGAGAATCTTCTGAAAAATTTCCACTATTATTAAAATAATATAATATATATAAGCTAAAAATTATGCTATTATTAACTAATCAATACAAGCCGGCAGTCACTTTCAAGGCATAATCAGCGGAGTCGGGCTTGTTTATGCATCTAGTCAAATATTGGCTGCGGCGCCATATACGATACCTTTTCAGGAAAAGTATGGCGCTAAAGTTATTTGAAATTAGTTAGTCTGTTAAATCTATTCTTTAATTTCTTGGAGGGAAGTCAATGCCATACAGAATTTTAGTTGTAGATGATGAACCAATTCATAGAAACGGGCTTATAGAAATGCTTAGAAAACTCAGACCGGAATATGAGATTGTTGAAGCAGGCAACGGCAATGAAGCTTTAAATATAGTAAATAGTAACAATGTTGATATTATTATTACAGATATAAGAATGCCAGTTATGGATGGGTTGACTTTTCTTGAAGAAATTAATAACTTATTGTCCAAGGTGAAAGTTATCATGCTCAGCGGATATGCCGAATTTAATTATGCTCAAAGGGCTATAAAACTTGGCGCTTTGGATTACATACTCAAACCTGTTAATGAAGCCAGAGTAAACGATATACTGGAAAAGGCCGAGAAAAAAATTGAAGAAGAGAAAAGGGCCCAAGAAGAGAATAAGCTTTTCAGCACTTCTTTTCCAGTGTATCTGGAGCATCAACTGAATAAGTTTGTCAAAGGCAGATTGAACAAAACTGAAAGTCAGGAGATATTGGGTTTATTCGAGAGTTTTAATACAGGGTTTATGCTTACAACCAAAATAAAAAACTATAATTCCTGTAACTTTAACGATTTTAACACCTTTAAAAACAATATAAAATATGACCTTAAAATAGTGTTGGATTCATATTTTCATTCACTTTCCTTTTTTGATCAGGAGAATGAAAATATAATAGTTACCATAATTACACAAAAAAATGTAAATAAGCCGGAAGATTCAGAAATCACAGCTTTATTGAAAATATTTGTGAAACAAATAAGAGACCAGTACTCTTTTGACGTGGTCCTGGGAATTGGTAACCAGTTTAGCCTTGAAGAGGAAAGTATGATTAACTCCTATATGAACTCAATACTTTCAGTGAATTACGCTTTCTTTTTTGAAAATTCAACAGTATTGAATTGTAAAGAGATTGAAAAGGTACGATTTTCAAGTGCTTTTAGTAAATATGTTGAGGAGTCGGAACTTTATGATGCAATAAAAAGGATTGATTATATAGCCTCATCTGAAATTTTTATTAATATCCTTGAAAGGTTTACTAAGGAGCAGTTCCCAAGTCCTGAAAGCTTAAAAGAGTTAGTCGTCTTTATCTTATTTAATTCCTCAAGGCTGTGCCAGAGCTTTATAGGAGAGGAAGAGTACAGTACTCTGGTGGACTCTGTAAGAAGTAACATATACAGAGTTCAGAGTTTTGTGGACCTGGAAAAAACGGCCATAGATTATCTGAGAAAAATTGTTGAAATAATGAGTACCAATAAAGTTCTCCGTTATGAAAAGGTGTTTATAGATTGTAAAAAATACATCAATGATCACTACATGGAAGATTTAAAATTAGATGATATAGCAAGCAAATTTAATTTTAATTCAAATTATTTCAGCGCATTATTTAAAAACTATACAAATATGAATTTATCCGATTATATTTTTAATGTTCGGATGAAAAAGGCAAAAGAGTATCTTAAGAGCAATACCCATAAGATTTATGAAATAGCAGAAAAAATTGGGTATAAAGATGTCAAATATTTTATAAGGGTATTTAAGAAAACCTATGGGATGTCCCCTGATGAATTCAGAAAATTTATGGCTAATAACCTGTTGTAAATTCAAGAGGGGGAATCACAATGTCAAAATTTTTATTCATGATAAAAAGCATGAAATTTAAAACAAAGTTGATTATATCTTATATTTTTCTCTTGAATATCAGCGTAATTGTTTTTGGAATACAGTACTATTCTTCAAGTCTTAAGTATACTTCAGAGCTTACTTTAAAAAATGCATATGAGATAATTAAAAGCAAAAATGATATTTTGGATATGAAGCTGACAAAGATTGAGGACAACAGTTTGTCCCTGATCCGGAATAGTGAGCTGTTTGAACTTTTTAATGATATAAATGATAATAAAAGTGATGTTATATCTTTGGATAGAAAGGTTAGCAGAATAATTGATGATAATTTTTCACTGATTGATTATGTATATGCAGCTCAAATAGCTACATCATATTTTATTTTCGGCAATAATTTTACCATGCTGGATGGAGAAAATTATGTAAAGTCAGAGTTATATAAAAATACGGTGAAATTAAACGGTAAAATGAACTGGGAGCCCACATACAATTTTTTGACCATGTTCGGCCACGAAAAATATAAATCCCTGCATTTTGACGTACAAAATGTTTTTTCGGCCTCCAGGGTTATTAACAGCTTCTATATTAACCAAAATCTTTTTAAGGTGTTGGATGATAGTATTGAAAGACCTATTCTCACAATTTATTTTAAAGAAGGCGTAATAGGGGATATTTTCAGCAATTGTATCCCCCTTAAGGGAGCTAAATACTATATTATTGATACAAAGGGCAATATCATTTCACACACTGATAAAACGTTAGTCGGGGGCAAGTATAAGCCTGATTGGCTGGACTATATATTCATCAGGGAAACCGGAACGATGAATATAGATAAAGAAAACTTGATTTGTTATGACAAATCTGAGGTAACAGGCTGGATGACGGTTGTAGAAATACCAACCTCCGAGCTGGCAGGTACCTTTGTTCCGTCAATATTTTATTCAATAGTTTCAATCTCCATAATATTCATATCGGTCGCAATATTTCTATCTCTTTTTATATCCTCAATGATAACCAGACCAATCAAGAAACTCATCCTTGCCATGAAAAATATGGGAAAAGGGGATTTTGGCAGTACAATAACCATAGATTCTGCTGATGAATTCGGATATCTGGTGTACAAGTTTAATGAAATGAGGGAGCAGATTGAAAATTTAATTGAAGAAAACTACGCTGTAAAAATAAGAGAAAAGGAGACTCAAATTGTAGCATTAAATTTACAGATGAACCCGCATTTTTTGTATAATACACTCAATATAATCAATTGGATGGCTATAAAGGAAGGAAATGACAAAATCAGCGAGATTATCATGAACTTAAGCAATATGCTTGTATACACCGTAAAGAACAAACAGGATATTGTAGAATTCAAAGATGATTTACACTGGCTGGAGTGTTACATTTTTATAATGTCGGTAAGATATGAGAATAAATTTTCCGTGGAATATAGTATTGAAGAGTCTTTATACAGCACAAAAGTTCCCAAGCTGTTTTTACAGCCATTTGTAGAGAATGCTATTATCCATGGTTTTGATGATATTATGGAGAATGGTCAGATACTGATAGAAGGATTGATAAGGGATGGAAAAAGGATCTTTATTGTGTATGATAACGGTAAGGGAATGGATGCATCCAATATTATGAAGCAAAAAGTGAAAACTTCGGATTCAATAGGAATAAAGAATGTTGACAGCAGAATTAAGCTCCTTTTCGGTGATGAATACGGAGTAAATATTACATCTGAACCAGGGCGTGGAACCCGGGTCGAAATAATTTTGCCAATAATTTAAAGGTATTATAAAAGTTTGATAAAAAGTCCACCATTCAATAAATGTTAGAATTTAATGGTGGATTTTCTGCATTTATAATTAGAATATCATCGATGATCAAAATGCTAATTTTATTTGGAGGGAAATTAAATGAAAAGATTCTCTAAAATTACGGCTCTTACACTTTCAGTATTAATCGGATTATCTATTGCCGGCTGTGGTAAGAATGCTGTAACCGAAAACAGCAATTCTGCATCAGGCACTGCTTCAGAACAATCGGCGGCCGTTACGACCCAGCCGGCCGAAGAAAAAAAGCCGGCCGACATAGTTTATACCACCTGGGGTGACGCTAATGAAAAAAAAGTAACAGAACAAACTATTGAAAAATTTATGAAGGCAAATAGTAATATAAAAGTTAAGCTGATAGTAATACCTAACAAGCAGTATGATACAAAAATAACTACCATGGTAGCTGCCAATGAACAGCTTGATCTTTCCCAGCTGGAATCGGCTACAATTGCCTATCCTTTGGCAGAACAGGGAAAGCTGATGAATTTAAAACCTGTTGCCGAAAAATCGGATATCAAATTGGATGATTATGTACCTGCAGGTTTGTACTATTATGACAAGGATACAATAGTGGGAATCGGCAACGGTATAGAAATATTCAACCTTTTCTACAACAAGGATATGATAAAGGCTGCCGGTATAGAGACTCCTCCTTCTGACCCTGAAAAGGCATGGAGCTGGGATCAGTTTGTAGAAAATGCGAAAAAACTGACTCTGGATAAAAATGGGAAAAATGCATTGGATCCTGCATTTGATTCAAAAAACATCAGTCAATACGGTATCACCTTCGGGAAATGGTGGGGAGCCTGGGGTAACTTTATTTATTCCAACGGAGGGGATTATGTAACTGAGGATGGTAAATTCGGGCTCAGTCAGCCTGAGGCCGTAGATGCAATACAAAAACTTGCAGATTTAATCAATGTTCATCATGTAGCTCCAACTCCTACTGCCGAAAAAGGCCTCCCGGGTACAGATATTGCCCTTCAGACAAAGAAGGTTGCAATGGCAATAGACGGACAGTGGGTTCACCTGCCGCTGGATTCTGCAAAAGTTAACTTTGGCAGCGGTGTTCTGCCTAAAATGAAAGATCTTAGAACACAAGCTGTTACGGGTATGCTTTCCATATTTACAAATACAAAAAGTGCTGAAGCCAGCTGGAAATTGGCAACCTACTTAACAGATCCCCAGCAGGATCTTACACTCTATAAGAATGGTAACTTAATGCCTGTTAAAAAAGATTGGCTTACTGAACAGTCCAAGCTGGATCAGTGGACAAAAGATATTTCATCACGCCCCGAAGGATATGTTCAGGGAATAGTAGGCCAATTGCTGAACTATAGCGTACCTACTCCTACCGGAACTGTTAAAAACTTTAACAAGATTATGGATGTTGTAAATCCGGCTCTTGATAAAGTATGGCAGGGAAAACAGACCGCCGCGGATGCGATGAAAGAAGCTGAAGCAAAGGCTCAGCCATTGATCAAGGGCAAGAGGGAACGTAATTAATTTTATGTATGCTTGGGGGGATGGCGGACTGATTGGAATACCAATCGGTCCGTTGTTTCAATAATACAGTTAGGAGAATATAAATGAAAACGGACTATGGAAGTTATATGGCACCGCGCAGGAGATTCAACAAGGAGGCAATAGCCGGAGTAACCTTCACTTTACCGGCAGTAATCGGCTTTGCTGCATTAATACTAATTCCTATGATTGCTAGTTTATTTTTAAGTTTTACAGATTACAGCGCATTTGGAGCACCTAAATTTATCGGGCTTTCCAATTATCAGAAGATGTTTTCCAGCGAAGACGTATTCTTCTTAAAGTCCCTGAAAGCCACAGCATACTATACCTTGCTGAGTGTTCCGGCTCAAATAGTTTTTGCTTTTGTAGTTGCGCTCATTTTAAATAGTGATATAAAATTCAGAGCCTTTTTCAGAATGGTATTCTACATACCGACCATTGTACCTGCCGTGGCATCCGCAGTTATATGGCTGTGGCTTTTAAATCCGGATTTTGGTCTGGTCAATCAGATGTTGTCAAAAATAGGACTGCCCACCAGCTCCTGGCTGTTTGATGAGAAAAGTGTTATCCCAACACTGGCACTTATAGGTCTTTGGAGTACCGGAGGTACCATGATAATTTTTCTTGCAGGACTTCAGGATATTCCAAGGCATTATTATGAAGCCATTGATGTTGATGGGGGAAATTCCTTTCATAAGTTGTTCAGCATTACAATACCCTTAATGACCCCAACTATATTCTTTAATACAATTATGGCAATTATAAACTCGTTTCAAGTATTTACACAGGCATATATCATGACCGAAGGCGGGCCCAATGACGCTAGTCTGTTCTATGTTTTTTATTTGTACAGAGAGGCCTTTAAAAACGCAAATATGGGTTATGCATGTGCTCTTGCATGGATTCTGTTCATTATTATCGTAGTATTTTCAACTATTATCTTAAAAACTCAAAATAAATGGGTTTATTATGAAGGGGAGTAAAGGATAAATATGAAGAGTAAATTAATTAAAAACGGTATAGCATATATTATTTTAACCGGATTAGGAATAACTTTTATTCTTCCGCTTATATGGATGATTAGAAGTTCATTTATGGATATTTCGCAAATATTTATACTTCCTCCCATATGGATACCGGATCCATTTACACTGGGCAATTATTCAGAAGCAACTACTATGGCTCCTTTCGGACTGTATGCAATGAATACGTTGATAATCCTGGTTTTTGGCTTGATAGGAACAATTCTGACAGGAACTTTTGCAGGCCATGGCTTCTCAAGGCTGAAGTGGAAGGGTAGAGAATTCGTTTTTAGCCTTATTCTCAGCGGAATGATGCTGCCAACCGTTGTAACACTGATACCTCAGTTTATCGGATGGAGAGCTCTGGGCTTCTATAATACATTCGTTCCTCTTATTGCACCAAGTTTTCTTGGCGGAGGAGCCTTTAACATATTTTTGTTCAGACAATTCATGATGTCCATTCCAAAGGAACTTGATGAAGCGGCTGTAGTGGATGGTGCATCATATTTTCAAATATATTCAAAAATAATTATGCCCTTAAGTAAATCTGCAATTGTGGTTGTTGCTATTTTTACATTTATGTACCATTGGAATGATTTCTTTAATCCATTGATTTATTTGAGTAACGACAAAATGTTCACTCTTGCAATAGGACTTCAGCAGCTGCAGGGTCAGTATGTATCAGCCTGGCACGTGATTATGGCCGCGTCTACCATAGTTGTACTGCCGTGCTTGCTTGTATTCCTGATCGGACAGAAATACATACTGGAGGGAATAGTAATGACGGGAATGAAGGCATAAATATTAGTTTTAATGGTTCCGGGGAGGGTTCAATGTTAAAAAAAGAATACTATGTGAAACTAAAAAGTCTGTCCGGTAAAAATGTAAGGATTAATGATTTATTTTGTCAGAGCGTTTAAAGGTAATAAGAGAAAAAACTGTTTTTGATGTGCTGGAGAAATTCGAAAGAGACGGTACCCATGACAATCCCGATGTAATCAGTGTTTTCAAAAGTTTTTTAAAGGTTGCAAAGGGATGAGGTTGAAAAAGCCGGGTGCGCTAAGCTGCCCGGCTTTTTCAGGCCATTAAACAGAACAATAAATATTTTTAGCTGTTTTATAATGCCGATATTGAAATGCCAGCTTTTTATAGTATAAAGTGTACACTTTTTTACCTGTACCATGCTACGAATATACATTCTTGATATTTTATTAAAATTAGATAATAGGTATAAATCAAGAAAGTGAGGGTACATATGGTTAAAATTAAAAAAGGTATAAGTAAATTTGAGTATCTTATTTATGTATTACCGGTGGTAGTGCTCATTTCATTAGTAGTTTATATTCCATTTGTTATGAGTATGGCTTATTCTTTTACGGAGTGGAATGGCATAAGTAAGGCAGCCAAGTTTATTGGGGTAGAAAACTTTAAATTAATATTTACTGAAGACACTGGATTCCAATCCTCAGCTGTATTTACTATAAAGTTCTCGATATTATTTATCATTATAACTAACGTTCTGGCTGTATTAATTGCTGTGATGCTTGATAAGAAGCTGCATAGCACAAATATTCTCCGGGCAGGATTTTTTATTCCTTATATTTTAAGCCTGGTAATAGTAGGATTCATATGGAGATTTATATTTATTCAGGGGTTCCAAAGCTTGGGAAGCATTACGAATTGGGGTGTTTTTTCATGGAGCTGGCTTGGTAACGAAAAATTGGCCTTCTGGTCTATATTATTTGTTTCTATATGGCAGTCAATAGGGTTCTATATTGTTATATATATTGCCGGGCTTCAGTCAATTCCCTATGAATTGACAGAGGCTGCAATTGTTGATGGAGCAGGTAACATAAGGAGATTCTTCAGTGTTACTATTCCTCTTTTAATGCCATCTATCACTTCCTGCGTGTTTTTGGCATTGACTAATTCCATTAAAGTATTTGATGTTATTGTTTCACTGACAAATGGTGGTCCTGGTGGAGCTACAACCAGTATTACCTATGATATTTATAAAGAAGCCTTTCAGAATAATTCTTATGGGTATGGAACCGCAAAAGCACTTGTTCTCTTTGTAGCAATACTGGTTGTAACGCTGATACAAGTTACTTTCTTCAAGAGCAGGGAGGTTGAAATATAATGAATAAAAGTAAAAAAGGTTTGATAGCTCTTGAATTAGTTCTATTAGTCGGTGTTATAGTATTTTTATACCCTATATTTTTAGTATTGCTGAATTCTTTAAAGAGTTTCAAAGAGGTGATGACAAACGTAACTTCATTACCCTCTGTTTTACATTTTGAGAATTATTCTTATGTATGGAATAATATCAACTATCCGAAATTGTTTTTGAACAACATTATAGTGACAAGTTTGGCCATTTTAGGAATTATTCTTTTCAGTTCACTTGCAGGTTTTATGCTATCCAGAACAAAGACCAGATTGAGCTGGCTGATATATATTTTTTGTATTTCACCAATGCTTATTCCTTTTCAGACAATAATGATAACACTGATAAAATTTTTAAATATTATTAAATTACCAAATAATATTTGGGGATTAGGTTCACTTTACTGGGGGTTTGCAGCACCTACCGCAATATTTATGTACCATGGTTTTGTTAAAAGTATTCCAAAAGAGATTGATGAAAGTGCTGTTGTTGACGGAGCATCAACAATAAGAATGTTCTATTCTATAATATTTCCGTTACTAAAGCCTATTACAAGTACAATTATAATTATAGATGTTATGTGGGTATGGAACGATTTCCTGTTGCCACTTATATTTCTTAATGGAGCAAAGGAGTCAAAAACCCTGACACTTGCTGCATATACCTTTATTGGACAGTACGTAACCGATTGGCAATATACAATGACGGCCATTGTTCTGGCAGTAATACCATCAATTATATTCTTTATTTTGATGCAGAAGAATATTGTAAAAGGCGTCACAGCCGGTGCAGTCAAGGGGTAGGAGCAGTCCTCGGATACGGTGTGACAGACTGTTGTATCAAGAAATATATTGTTGAATAATTTGTCGAAATATCGTATTATTGAGAGTAATATGTAAAATATTATTTAATTCCTATAGAGTCATTACGGTTAAAACTTAAAGGCTTTAGCCGGTAGTTTTAACTGCAATGACTCTATTATTTTGCTTTTTATTAATCAAAGAGGGATGTTAACTGATATGATGAAGAACATGGTTTGGACAATATCGGATAATTTAAAAAACATATTTTCTAAAAAACTCGCCAACAAGCTGGTACTTCTTTTTTCTATAATAATCATACTTACGATAGCTTCTTTAACTTTTGTTTCCTATAAAATAATAGAAAGGGAGTCCACAAAGAATATCATCGATGCAAATGGAAACAACCTTTCACTGATTAACAAGACTATTGACAGCTATTTTAAAGATATTAATCAGGTGTCTTTGCCGAATATAAAGTATGATAATATTATGAATGCCTTATTGGGGGTAACGGATGAATTGTCGGCAGAAGCTTATCTGGAAGATTATATTCGTAGTATGTTTTATTCCCGAAGCGATTTTGAAGGTATTTGCCTGTATATAGTCGACCAAAATTGTTACTATTACATAACAAGAGGGGACGGAATGGTTTTAAAAGTCAGAAAGGCTTATAACTCTGATATTCCCAAGGAAGACTGGTATATCAGGACTATAAAAAGCAGGAACAATGTGTATATTGAATCTCTTTTTATGGCAAAAGACAGGGTCTATGAAATTAATCAGGAAAAATGTTTTTTTGCATACCATAGAGCAATTACAAATATTGTTGATAAAAAACCATATGCCATATTAACATTATTCTGCAACTATAATACTTGGAATGAAATAATAAGGAATACCTCCCTGACAGATGGAGAACAGCTTATATTAATGGGTGAAGATGGCAGTATATTCTATACTAACGACAAATCCAACTATAAATATTTTAACCAGCAGGCTTTAAAAGCCAAACTTCAAAAGCAGGGTACAAACATATTTGATTGGAAAAGTGAAGATAATAATTATCTTACTATTTACAATTCTTCAGATAACATGAGAAACAGGCTGGTTAAACTTATTCCATACAAGAAAATATATCATGCGGCTCAAACCAACAGGTCATTAGGCATACTTGTAGGATGTATAATTTTGGTTATATCAGTTATCCTGGTTATCTTATCATCTAATGCAATAACCAAACCAGTCAAAAAGCTTACTAAAAAAATGAACAGCTTTAGTGAAGGTAAATTTGACCTTGAGGCTAAGGTTGAAGGCAATGATGAAATTGCTGAACTCACAATACAATTCAATCTAATGGTAGCGAAAATCAATGATTTAATTAATGAGGAATACAAAATAAAAATTGAAGAAAAAAATGCAATACTGAAAGCTTTGGAAGCGGAGCTAAATCCTCATTTTTTATACAATGCGTTACAGGCAATATCAACCACTGCCCTAAAAATCGATGCATTTCATATAAGCGAAATGGTAGATGCGCTTGCTTCAACCTTCAGATATACCATAAACGGAAAGAATCTAGTCAGACTTGAAAATGAAATAAAATATATAGATGATTATCTTATTATTCAAAAGGCCAGATTTGGGAACAGACTTACCATAACATATGAAATGAACGATAATGTACTGGTTACGTTGATACCTAAGATATCTATACAGATCCTTGTAGAGAACTCCATAAAACATGTTTTGGAAAAAAACTATACGTCAGTATGTATAGTAATTAAAGCTTATTTGAAAGGCAATGATATTCTAATTTCGGTCAATGACAACGGGCCAGGAATATCACCTGAAAGATTAAAGCAAATCAGATTCTATTTGGACAGTGAAAATGAGCAGAATGGGAATAAAGCTATCGGTTTGAAAAATCTTGATACACGTCTGCACTTGATTTACAAGGATAAATCAGGTCTTAATATTGAAACTGATAGCTCAGGGACTACAATAAGCTTTATTATACCAGAGGGTGGGAAAAAATATGTTTAAAGTTTTGATTATTGATGATGAGGAACCGGCAAGAGAAGCTATCAAGATACTGGCAGACTGGAATAGTGTAAATATTTATGAGGTTTATGAGGCTTGGGATGGGAAAAATGGAATAAGGCTTATAGAAGAGAAAAAACCAGATATCATTTTAGTTGATATGAAAATGCCTGGAATGGATGGTATGGAATTACTCAGAGTAGTTCAAATCCAATATCCTGACTTAGCTATAATTGTAATCAGCGGTTATGATAATTATGAATATATACGCCAGGCTGTACACTCCAAAGTTATCGATTATCTATTAAAACCAATTAAAAGAAATGAGCTTAACAGTGCACTTGCAAAAGCTGTTGAGATTATTTCCAGTAAAAGAAAAACACAGAGTCAATATATAGATAAAAATATCCTGCTGAATTTATCTTTGCCCAGCCTGAAGGAAAAGGTATTTCTTGCTGCCATTGAGGGAAGTATCAGCCAGCAGATGAGAGAAATATATAAGGAAATTATAGATAATGAAATTCGGAAAAAATATTATTCTATAGTTATTTTTAGAATAATGAATTATGAAGAAGCTGGCGAAAAGTACTTTGGAGGTACCGGACTTGCGCAGTTTGCAATTTCCAATGCAATTAATGAGTTGTTTAATGATGAAGTTGAATGCTTCAATTTATTTAATCCCAAGGTTGAAAATGAAATCATAGCAATAATTTCTCCGAGAAATGATTGCTATGAAATACTGAGCAATAATTACCTTCATTTGATACAAAAATGCAGGAGAAAACTAAAGGAACTATTTGAATTAGTAATTATAGTTGGCGTTGGTGGCTTCTTTGAGGGGATAGATGCATTAAAGGAGTCTTTTTTAGAGGCAGAAAAAAATATCAATAGCTTTAATATTCTAAATAACATAGAAAGTGCTGCAAATGGTGTTCACGAAAATGTAAGCACAAAGAAGGTAACTTTGCTGGGAAAAAAGGACTTGATTTTTAATGCAATTGAAGGCGGTAGTTTGGCATATACCAAGAGCATAGTCGTTGAATTTGCTGACAGGATAGAACAAGCCGGATATCTCAGCCTGAGAGATGCAAACAGAATATTTGATGAACTTCTGCTAATATTAAACAATTTTTCAATGGTTAAAGGGTTTGAAGCAAATGAACTGCTATCCTACTTCCAAAACCTTTCAAAGACTGTCTGCAATTTTGAACTGCTTAAAAAGTATTTGCTTGATGTGACAGAGTTATTTTACAGTCTTGCCAGAAAACAGATGAAAAATGATAATCTTAATATTTATGAGATTAAGGAGTATATTGACAGTAATTACTGCCAGGAAATAAGGATTTCCCTTTTTACCGACAAGTACTTTTTAAGTAGAGAATATCTAATGAAATTATTTAAAAATGAATTTGGATGTGGAATATACGAATATGTACTCAGGGTAAGAATGGAAAAAGCCCGGGAACTTATAGCAGACCCTACTGTTAAAATTCATAGTATTGCACAAATGTTGGGATATAGTGACAATAACTATTTCAGTAAAGCATTCAGAAATTATTTCGGGATATCTCCTTCTGACTACAGATGTACATTAATAGGCTAACAGGTTGCACCTGTACACATTTTTACCACTAAAATATTACTTATATATATTTTATCCAAATGGATATCTGGATAATATGTAACTATAGCAAATTACATTTAATAAGGAGGAAATCATAATGAAAAAAGGATTAAGTTTGGGTGTATGCTTGGCGGTGTTTGCAGGTATGATTAGTGGCTGCGGTAATCCATCCACCCCAACTGATACAACTGCAGCTTCACAGGCTTCAGAATCTTCTGCACCTGCAGCAACTACACAAGAAAAGGAAGCCGTTCCGGTAACAATATCCATTCTGCAAAGTCAGGCAGAATATACTGATGCCTATAATGCATATGTAAGCGAGTATAAAAAGGTAGCTCCAAATGTAACTATAGATCTTCAGGTAATGCAGGCAGATTACCCGACAGTACTAAAGTCTAAAATTGCAGCCGGAACAATTCCAGACATTTTTATGACAACTGCTGGCGGAGAATTGAAAGCCTATGCCGAGTACTCAGCTGATTTGTCAAATGAGCCATTAGCAAATGTAATGCTTGATGGGGTAAAGAAAGATATGACCTATGACGGAAAATTGATGGGAGCTCCGCTTGTAATGGATACATTCCCATTAATCTATAACAAGAAGCTGTTTGCAGAAGCCGGAATAACTGAATTACCTAAAACCCTCTCTGAATTGGAGGCAGCTTGCCAGAAGTTGGTAGCTAAAGGTATTACTCCATTTTCAAACGGATATAAAGAATGGTGGGTTCAAAAGCATATATTCCAACATTTTATTGCGGGAGAAAGCTCTGACTCTGCTAAACTTGTAAATGACTTTTTAGCCGGAACTACAAAGTTTGCAGACCATCCGACACTAATGAATTATTTTAACTTTATTGACCTAACAGTAAAATATGGCACTCCAAAACCGCTGGAAAATGATTTTAATGCTCAGATCGGTACTTTTTCAAATGGAAAGGCAGCAATGATAACCGGTCAGGGACAATGGGTTGAATCAGGTGTTACAAAAATAACTCCCGACTTTGATTTTGGGGTAATGCTGTACCCTGTAAGTGAGGATGCCGGTAAAGCAAATGTATGCGCAGGTTCAGCACAATGCTTAAGAGTTAATAAAGATTCAAAGGTACTGACAGATGCAAAAAATCTTCTTAACTGGTTATATACATCAGATTATGGGAAGAATTGGTTTGGTGGAGTTGCTAAAGTTATAGGACCTGTCAAGGATATTTCATCACCTGATATGAAGCTGCCAAAGGCATTTGCTGAATTAACAAAGTCCACACCATCTTCCGGAGCTCCTGTTAACTATTCTCTTGACAGCTTCCATCAAAAGTTCGGTGAAATAATGCAGTCATACATAGGACAATCGAAAACCAAAGAACAGGCTATAGACGAAATACAAAAAGCATGGGTAAAATAAGGAGCAGCAAAATAAGTATTACAAGCCTGTTCTTAATGTTAAGGCATGATTAAATAATAAAACAACCTTTTGAGGCGGGATATTTTGGGTCAGGACAGGCGGAGGAAGGCGCAATAATTGCTTTATTGCAACTGACGACAAGGTCGTATTGACCTAAATAGCACCTTTGTTCAATACATCTAGGGGGAATATACTCTCTAGATGTATTTTTCGGTTAGTCTCAAGTTGAATTTAAGTAAAGGACGGATTAAGTTATGAATAAAAAATGGTGGAAAGAGGCAATTGTATATCAGATTTATACCAGAAGCTTCTATGATTCAAATGACGATGGAATAGGTGATTTGAAAGGTATCATTCAAAAGCTGGATTATTTAAAACACCTTGGGATCGATGTTATATGGCTTTGCCCGGTATATGAATCTCCAAATGATGATAACGGGTATGATATTTCAAATTATTATGGAGTTATGAGTGAATTTGGAACAATCGAGGATTTGGAAACTTTATTTTCTGAGGTACACAAAAGGGGTATGAAAATCATAATGGATTTGGTAATAAATCATACCTCTGATGAGCACAAATGGTTTGTAGAATCACGAGTAGATATCAACAGCGATAAGCGGGATTACTATATATGGAGAAAAGCAAAAAACGGAAGTGAGCCAAACAATTGGAAGTCCTATTTCGGAGGGTCTGCATGGGAATATGACAGGAATACGGATGAATATTACCTCCATTTGTTTTCAAAGAAGCAGCCTGATTTAAATTGGTTAAATCCCGAAGTAAAAGAAGAAATATTTAGCATGATGGTTTGGTGGCTTGATAAAGGAATAGACGGGTTCAGGATGGATGTCATTAATTTGCTTAGCAAGCCTGAAGGGTTAGGTGATTCTGAAAGGGCTGTTACACCGGCTGACAGATTTGTTTTTGATGAGGATCTGTATGCCAATCAGCCGGGAATTCATGAAATTCTTCAGGAGATGAACAAGAAAGTACTAAGCAGGTATGATTGCATGACAGTTGGAGAAACGGTTAATGTTACGGTGGAAACAGGTCTTTTATATACTGAGGAGTCAAGAAATGAATTGGATATGATATTCCAGTTTGAATTAATGGGAATCGATACAGGTAAAGGCGGAAAGTGGGATGTTATTGACTGGAAATTAACTGATTTTATAAGAATATTGTCAAAATGGCAGAAAGAATTGCATGGGAAGGGGTGGAACAGCCTGTTCCTGAACAATCACGACAATCCCAGGGCGGTGTCCCGTTTCGGAGATGATGGGCTTTATAGAGAAAAATCTGCTAAAATGCTGGCCACTTTAACACATACCCTTGAAGGTACTCCATACATTTACCAGGGTGAGGAAATAGGTATGACAAACGTAGCATTCCAATCTATTGACGACTACAGGGATATAGAAACCTTGAACTTTTATAAAGAGAAAGTTTTTGAGGGCAATATGGATGAAAAGGAGATTATGCAGCTGATTCACAAACGGGGAAGGGATAACGCCCGTACTCCTATGCAGTGGGACAGCAGCAGAAATGCCGGGTTTACTTCTGTTATTCCTTGGATAAAAGTCAATTCCAACTATAAATTTATTAACGTAGAAAGCAATATAAAGGATGAGAATTCGATTTTTAATTTTTACAGGAAGCTTATAAAACTAAGAAAAGAAAATCAGGTACTGATTTATGGCGAATACATTCCGTTACTTGAAAATAGCACCGGGATAATCTCATATATCAGAAAACTGGAAGACGACTGTGTAATGATAGTAATGAATTTCTCCAATGAATCATCACAATTTGATATAAAAAGTATCCCCGAACATCAGGAAGAAGAATTACTTTTATCAAATTATGCTTCATGTGATTTTAACATATCAGAAGCTTTCGTATTAATGCCTTATGAAGCCAGAGTCTATAGGCTTCATTAATGGCAAATAACGCTACAATTGCATTACCAAAAGGCTTGAAAATAAATACTACTTTTTTACCTTTGAGTGTCTACAAAATTACATTAATTTTTACGGCAAATAAATATAACATCTTATATACATAATGATCATCTCAATATTAGACTTCAGTGTTGTATAGACAATTGTAAAACAAAGTATCTAACACAATTATCAAAGGAGGAAATATCTATGAAAAAGAAAGGTGTTTTTAAACTACTGGCAGCAGTATTGGCTGTATGTATCCTTAGTTTAAGCCTTCCAATCACGTCAATGGCTGCATATTCTTTTACTCAGGCCGACGTAGAAAAAGGCATGGCCGCTTTTTTAGATGCACATTACAACAGCGGTGATATTGTAGGCTCCCATTTCTGGGAAGCCGCTTATTCCCGTGAGTTGCTCTGTGCATACTATAATTTGACGGGCAAGAATGCTGATAAAATCAGTGAAACATTTTATTGGTTTGAGGATAACCATACTAGAGATGCATATGGAAATCCAAAATCCTGGATAGCAAGTGAGGGTGACTGGAATGATGACTATTCCTGGCAATCTCAGTTTACCATGTCAGCCTATGACATCACAGGTGACGCGCATATGCTTGAACAAGCAAAATGGCACTTCGACTTTTTTTATGGCACAAGTGTAGATAACACTTGGGGCGGCGGAATGTGGCGTGAACGCAGTGTGCAGAATCAGAAGGATGTACCTACAAATGGCTGGGCTATTGTTGCTGCCCAGCTTGCAAAGTACTACCCTGATGAAAAGGTCACTGACAGAAATGGTGTCTCCAGGACTTACAAAGAAGCAGCTATTGATATGTACAATTGGGTAAAGGCCAGTTTTATGCGTCCGGATGGAGGCATAGAGAATTCAATAACAACAGCTGGACTTGGTTGGGATGATAACCTTTATACATATAATGCAGGAATATTCATTGAACTGGCAGCCTATCTGTATGACCTTACTAAAGATAGCAGTTATTTAACAGATGCATGCAAGGCTGCTGACTTCGCAAAAAAACACTTCTCAACAGGGGCTGACCAGATTGTAGTGTATGAGGATGATGTTGGAGGCAGCGGACTTTACAAGCCTGATCCTGTCAACAGCTATGAAATTGTATTCAGAGGCATTTTAATGCGTGGAATATACAAACTTATCGAACTTGGAGGACAGACTCAGTATATTGATTGGTTAACTAAAAATGCACAGGCGGCTTATAATAACAGAGGCGGAAATGACCTCACAGCACCTTATTGGAATACGCCATATGACGGCGACGCTTCTGTAAGACCTACAGCAAATGCTACTGGGCTTACGCTTATGTGCTATAGCTTATTGGTATCATCACCAGGAAATTTATCTGGAAAAGTCGAAGCCGAAAGCGGAGTTAAGTATGGAACTGCATACAAACAGGCTGACGCGGCTGCGTCAGGCGGATATTTAGTTGGAAGTTTAGATCATTTGGGATCGGCAGTCGAGTTTTCAAACTGTATTGCCGCACAAAAATTGGCAATAGGGTACTGCTCAGGATTGGACAATCCGAAACTCAGCCTCTACATAAACGGTGTTCACAGTCAGGATTTAAGTTTTGATAAAACAGGAAGCTGGAATAGTACTTACGCAGAAAAAATATTCGATGTAAATATTCCAGCAGGAGCAACCATAAAAATTCAATATGATTCAGATGATGCTGCTGCAAATATTGACTATATAAAGTTCATATCGGATGTGGAAGCAGATAAATCAACTCTTGCAGAAAGTATAAATAATGCAATGAATCTTTCACCAAATGATTATACACCGGAAACCTGGGTATTATTGCAACCTGCGATAGATTCTGCACTTGGGGTTTATAACAAGGCAGGTGCTACACAAGCTGAGGTGGATACAGCGGTTGATACTCTCAAGACAGTAGTAGACAGCTTGGTAACTGTTCGATATGTCGGAAAAGTGGAAGCTGAAAAAGGCAAAATGTATGGAACCGCGTACAGTCAGGCAGACTCGGGTGCGTCCGGTGGCTTCATGGCTGGAAGTATAGACCATGTTGGTTCGGCCTTTGAACTGAAAAATTGTGGTGCAGCAACAAAACTAATAGTAGCTTATGCATCTGGTCTGGACAATCCAAAGCTCAGCTTATACATCAACGGAGTTCACAGTCAGGATCTGACCTTTACCAAAACTGGAGGATGGGGCGGCACTTTTGCACAAAAGGCCTTCGAAGTAGTAATTCCTGAAGGTGCAACTATAAAATTCCAGTATGATTCAGGTGATGCTGCCGCAAACATAGATTATATCGGGTTAACAAGTGCTGATATTACAACACTTACACAAAAAATCAGTGAAGCACGGACCCTCATAGAACAGGACTATACACCGTCAGCATGGAAAACCTTGCAGGCAGCAATTACTGCAGCGTCTGGTATTGTTGCAGCAATTCCTACACAGGAAGAGGTAGATGCTGCTGTTGCCAATTTACAGACAGTGATAGATGGTTTGCAGAAGTATCCTGGCAACTATTCAGGAAAAATCGAAGCTGAAATCGGAAAGATGTATGGAACTGCATACAAACAAGCTGACTCTTTTGCGTCAGGCGGATTTATGGCAGGAAGTATAGACCATGTAGGAGCTGCCTTTGAACTGAAAAATTGTGCGGCATCAACAAAACTAACAGTAGCGTATGCATCCGGTAAAAGTAATCCAAAGCTTAGCCTCTACATCGACGGAGTACATAGTCAGGATGTGACTTTTACAAATACCGGAGGATGGAATGGCGCAGGCAAATATGCTGAAAAGACCTTCGATGTAAATATTATGGCCGGATCAACTATTAAATTCCAATTTGATTCAGATGATGTTGCTGCTAATATAGATTACGTAATTATTTCAGCAAATAAGACAGACCTTGCACAAAAAGTCAGTGAAGCACAAGGCCTCACAGAAGAAGACTATACAATAGAATCATGGGCTTCATTACAAACTGCAATAAATGCAGCAGTAAGTGTTAATGACAACAAGGGTGCAACACAGGAAGAGGTAAATGCAGCACTTGAAAGCCTTAAAACTGCAATTAGTGGTCTGCAAAAGAAGCCGCTGCAAGCCCTGGCACCAACAGCAACACCTGCGGGAGGTATATTCACTTCGGCACAGACAGTAACACTTTCTTCTGCTACCAGTGGCGCAAATATTTACTATACTGTAGATGGCAGTGAACCAACGCCAGGCAGTGCGGTATATACCAGTCCAATAACTGTTAATGCAAGTACCGTTATTAATGCAATTGCTGTTAAAGAAGGTATGGAAAACAGCGAGGTAGCTGCTTTCAGTTACACAATTGATATACCTCAGAGCGGGCAGGTTGAAATGCCTGCAGCGACACCTGCCGGAGGTACCTATAGCTCAACCCAGACAGTAACACTTTACAGTGCTACTGAAGGAGCAAGTATTTACTATTCGGTAGATGGTTCCGAACCGACAACAGGTAGTGCAATATATACCGGTCCGATTGATGTTGATACAAGTACAGTAGTTAAGGCAATAGCTGTTAAAGAGAGTATGGACAATAGCGAAGTTGCTGTTTTCAATTATGTAATTGAATTACCTCAAAGCGGACAGGTTGCAGTGCCGACAGCTGTACCTGCAGGAGGAACTTACACCTCTGCACAGACTGTAACGCTCTCTTGTACTACCAGTGGCGCAAGTATTTACTATACTGAAGATGGCAGTGAACCAACAACTGGAAGTGCAATATATATTAGTCCGATAGCTGTTAATTCAAGCAAAGTCATTAAAGCAATTGCTGTTAAAGAGGGTATGGATGACAGTCAAATAGCAGTATTTAATTATGTTATAGTTACCGGCGGCGGAAATTCAGGAGGCCCATCCGGCGGCGGAAACACTTCTGGTGGAGGTTTATCCGGAGGAGGCACTTCCGGTGGAAGTACCGTTCCTGAAACAGTTATTGTAGTTTCACCGGAGGGTAATGCAATAATTAAAAACTCTTCCAGTGTTGTAAACAGTACGGTAGTAAACCAGGTAACAGAAAAGGATTTTGACCAGGCTTTGCAAAAAGCTGTCAAGTCTTCTGACGGAGTTAAAACCATAATTGTTGAAATGAAAGAAGTGCCAAATGCTATAAAATATGTACAAAGGCTCCCAGCAAGTAAAGTTCTATCAGATAAATCAGAAGTTAATATAAAAATTATAACTCCTATAGCTGAATTGACTATTCCGTCAAATATGCTCAAAAAGACAGAAGCAAAAGATTCCAAGGTAGTTGAGATTATTATTGAACCTGTAAAGAATAGTCAACTGGTTAAGGATATACAAGGTATTATTGGTGACAGACCGGTAATAAATCTTTATATGACTATTGACGGTAAAAGTATAGAATGGAACAATCCATCATCTCCTGTTAAGGTATCAATGGAATATACTCCAACTGCAAAGGAATTGGAAAATCCGGACAGAATAGTAGTTTACTATATTGATGGAAGTAATAATTTAATTGCCATACCTAACGGCAGATATGATCAAAAAACTGGCAAAGTTACATTTTCAACTACCCACTTCAGCAAATATGCAATTGTATATGTTGACAAGAGCTTTAAGGATATTTCAAAAATCAGATGGGCTAGTAATGCTATAAATGTTCTTGCTGCAAAGGGTATAGTGGAAGGAACCACCGAAGAAGAGTTTTCTCCTAATTTGGCAATATCAAGAGAAGAAAGTATCGCATGGCTGGTAAGAACTTTGGGACTGAATGCAGAGGTAAATAACAGTTTTGATGATACAAATAATAGCAGGTATTCAAAAGAAATAAATATAGCAAAAGCTCTTGGGATAACCAAAGGAGTAGGTGATAACAAATTTGCACCTGAAAAGAATATCACCAGGCAGGATTTAATGACATTGATTGTTAAAGCAATGGATGTTGCCGATAGAAGTCTGGAAAGAGGAGATAAAGCTGATATAGCTAAATTCAAAGACTCATCTGAAGTATCAAACTATGCTTTGGAAAGTGTTGCTGCATTGGTTAAAAATGAGATAATTGCAGGCTCAGGCGGTAATATCAATCCGAAACAAAATATTACCAGAGCTGAAGCAACAGCTATACTTTACAAAATATATATCAAGTAGTTCGAATTACATAAAGCATAGCTGATGAACAAATTTATTTGGCAGAAACCCAATTTTAACCCGGTTGAAATTGGGTTTTTGTCTTTAACCTTGAAAAAGCCGGGTGCGCAAAGCAACCCGGCTTTTGTAAGCTCAATACCTGTAAAAATTCCGGCAATGGACAATGAATGTAGTTGAGTTTCCATATTTACAGCAGTTATCAGTTAGCATTATTTAGTTTGTACTCTTTGGGGCTCATTCCCGCGTACTTGGTAAAAACATGTGTAAAATAGGCAGGGTCTTCAATACCCACCGCACAGGCAACCTCAAACACTTTGTTGGCCGGGTCTTTTAAAAGCTTTTTGGCGTGATCAATACGGTACTTGTTGATGGCATCAACTATGGATTCTCCTGTTTCCTTTTTGTACAACCGGCTGAGATAGCTGCTATTGACATGGATATGGTCAGCTATGGTCTGGAGACTGATATTCTTGTGGAAATTATCCCGTATGTATTTTTGTGTTTCCTGTATAAGATAGCTGAATTTTTTATCATTAGTTACTACCACCTGAGCAATACCTTCTATCAGTTGTTTTAAAATGGTTACCAGGCTTTGAATACTTCTGCTTGCCTGTATCCGTTTGTATACTTCAGGTTCACTGTCGGCAAGCTCGGGTGCGAACAGCTTGAAACCTGCAAGAAGCCTGTAACAATAGGAGGCGATGAGCATACAGGCTACCTTTATTTTTTCTATGGGCTCCTTGTTGCGTCTGTATTCCTCCAAGAGGATTTCAAGGCTTTTTATTGCTTCTGAGGGATTTTCCAGCTGAAGACTGTCCACAATCTTTTCAGCGAAATAATGGGGCTGTCCCGGTGATGAAGGAGCCGGTGTTGTGTTGGGCATGAAAACGGAAACATGATTGTCATTATAAAACCCGCCGTTTAATGCATCCTTGGCCTCCTGATAAGCAGCAGGCAGAGCCGGTACGTTTTGCTGCATTTGGCTTATTCCTATACTTATAGTAAAACGCATAAAACTGTCGGCCATAGCTAGAATTTCGTTGCAGGTCATGAGCAGGGTTTGTGTACAGAGAGCAACATTGCGGCTTTTGAAGGAAATTATAGCTGCAAGCAAAGTTCTGTCCACTGCCACCGTATAGTGAGGATAGTTTTTAAAAGCCATGGAAAGGAGATTGCTCACCGATTGCATGAATTTATTATAATCCTCGGGGCTGATCAGGGAATTTTCGCTTGAAATACTGTGGATATC
The DNA here is from genome assembly GCA_023409265.1 of Bacillota bacterium. Lineage (GTDB taxonomy): Bacteria > Bacillota > Clostridia > Acetivibrionales > DSM-1351 > Ruminiclostridium. The sequence continues at coordinate 97,174 of JAEYHZ010000022.1, forward strand.
AAATAAAATAACAAAATAATTTTCAATTTTTATCTCAAGCTCGGTCATTTTGTTTTGAATAAGCGAGTGATCCACAATGATTCCATTAAACACATCCTTGAAAAATTTCTCACAGATTTCAGAGAGCCGTAGATTGGCTTTTTGTTCCATGAGCTTTAATTTTTCATCCTTGTCCTTTTCCTGCCTGATCAAGGCCTTTGCTTTAGTAATGGCGTCAGGTATTTTTTCAGTAGGATTTGTTTTAATGATAAAATCGATTACATCATATTTTATAGCGGCCTGAGCATAGGAAAAGTCTGCAAAAGCCGTAAGAATGATAACTTTTACAGAAGGATAATTTTCATGAATATATTTTGACAATTCAAGGCCATCCATTCCTGGCATCTTAATATCCGTAAGTACAATATCCACAGAATGGGAACTGAGCTTTTCCTTTGCCTCAATTCCGTTTTGAGCATCACAAACCACCTGGCAATCAAGAGCTTCCCAATTAACAAAGTATAAGAGTCCCTGTTTAATCACCGGTTCATCATCAACTATCATAATGTTATACATTATTTATTTCACTCCTGTCTACCGGAATATGTACTGTTACTTTCGAGCCTATATTGATATGGCTTTCAATCCGTATACCGTAAGCCTCTCCATACATCAGCTTGATTCTCTTATGAGAATTTATAAGGCCGATGCTGTTGTGTCCCTTCTTCCGCATGCTGATGGTTTCACTGCTGTCAAGGTTGATATTTGCGCTTTTAAAACCTGTACCGTCATCAGTGACTTCAATATATATGGATTCATTTTCCTTATAAATGTTCAGTTCAACAGTACCCTTTCCCATTTTTTCCTCCAGTCCGTGAACAACGGCATTTTCTACAAGAGGTTCAATACTGAGCTTTGGAATTAGAAAGTCAAAAATACTTTCGTCGGAAACATGAATGGTATATTCGAGTTTGTCTTCAAACCTCATCTTTTGCAAATAAAGGTAAAACTCTATGAATTCCAGCTCCTGCCTTATGGGAACTTTGGCCTGACTGTTCGTATAGATACCGGCCTGCAGCAGTTCTGTAAGGGAGGTAACCATTTTATATACCGTCTCATCCTTTGACAGTCTGGCTTTATAGCCAATGGTAATAAGCGTGTTGAAAAGAAAATGCGGATTCATTTGAGACTGAAGGAATTTAAACTCTGTCTCTTTTATCAGCAGCTGCTTTTCATAAACCTGATTGATCAGATACTTTATTTCATATGTCATATTGTTGAAGGTATTGCTGAGCAATTTAAGTTCCCTGTCTTTGTAAGCAGGCATTTTTATTTCATAATTCCCTACCTTGACGTTATTAATGACCGAGAGAAAGTCTCTGATAAATCGCGTGAACCTGAGTGAAAGCAGGATTCCGGCAAAAATGGATACAAATATTATGACAAGGGTGATTACAATATAATTTCTCATACTGTCTGACAGTTTTGCCAAAACCTGATTCTTGGGAATTCCTGCTATAAAATTCAGACCGGTTCCACTTATTTTTCTATGAGCAACTAAATATGTGGTATTCCTCAGGGTAACCTCAGAAACGCCCGTATCGTTATTTAAACTCAGGATTGAGGGGTCAACATTTCCTCCAAGGACACTTCTGTCTGAACTGGAGTAGATTGTACCACGGTCATCGGTAATGTAAACCATTGAACCTGCAAAAGACAGAAGTTCTGCATATTTTTTATACAGTTCGTTTTCCTCGGTTCCGAAAATCATAACCAGTCTCTGTTTAGGATTATTGATGTTGGTAACAATTCGTGTAAAGTAAATGGTTCTATCTTTTAAAGAAGGGGGAAGTATTGTCTTACCCCTGATTTTACTTCCGCTGATTTTTTTATAAACATTGATATTGTTATTGTTTATCGGTTCGATATTCGGTGTGGATTTGAATATGGAGCAATAGGAGTCTTCATTTAAAAATACATAGGCTGTGGAGATAAGGTTCATATCCCATGCATTGTTGAACATGAGGCTATACCTGAGGTCTTCTTCAATAAGACTTTTATTGATGAAGAGGCTGTAGAAATCTCCATCAAAAGACGTATCACCTGAAGTCCAGGAGCGTATATTTTTATTTGATAAAAAATGAAGTGAAGTAGTATCGATTATCTTAAAGGAATTTTCTATATTTTCATTTGTCTGATGTATAAGCTGGTTCAGATTGTCATTAGCGTTTTTAGTAAGTACCGATGCCATGTTCCAATAAAAATAAAAGCCGACAATGGACATTGGGAGCAGAAGTAGAAGAACTATTGCCAATGTAATTTTATGTCTGATGGGTGCTCTTTGAATGTATTGTATTATCTGCAATTTATGTCCGGGCTTAAATAGTCTCTTGAGATTACTCATTAGAAATTTTCCAACTCCTTATTTATAGCGTGTGAATACACAATACATTATAATATATATATCAACCATATAATTCTACATAATTCTACAAAATATTTTATATTCCTTCAATAGAAAAATATGAAGTCAATAAAATTATACAATAGTAAAGATATTACAATTAAATTAACATTTATGGATAATGCTTCAGCAGCGGGTCATTTTACCGTCTATCTCATTACTGACCAAAACTGACCAATAACATGAAATCATGTTTGTGATTTACCTGAAAAATTAAGTATCATAATTATGCGAGTTCAACATAACCCAACAAATTCCTTTAGAAATTCGTAAGTAGTAAAAAAAACTAAAGAATTCTCAAAATAATACAAGTTGAATTGATTGGGTTGAGCTAAAGACTGAATATAGCAAAATATCACAAGAACATGTACTTAATTTTCATTAACTATATACAAGATAGACAATATACTAAATGTAACATTTCATAAAAATAAAGTCTTTAAAAATTTTAATGGAGGAAAAAATGTTAAAGAAAACTATTTTAAAAATGGTTTCGGCAGTACTATGTGTTTGTATGTTACTTTCGGCTGTAATTCAAAGCGGAATAACATATGCTGCCGGAAATGATGTAAGCCTTGTTATTGACGAAAGTCAAATAAGTGGTCAGTATAACCTTGATCTGACGCAGGTTGGAGATATTGATTGGATGCATTTTAAAGGTAACGGCTCGGGAGGGGTTATCGAGGTTAGTAAAGCAACTACTCCGGGCGCCATATCATTTGATATACTCCCAAATTCAGTCCCAGAGGGTAAAGTCAGTAATGGCGATCCAGACCGTGTGGCAAACAACTGGACTGACGGAATGGCAGGTTATGAATCAGGTGTAGATGATACCGGGTTTGCTGTTTTATTACCACCAGTGGGTATGAGAGGTCAAGGTACCTGCAGTGATAATGTAGGTTGGAATTTTTCTGCGGCTTCACAGCCTGTAGAGACTTCTGTTATATTCACTGTTGGGCTTTGGCAGGCAAATGTAGATGTAAACTTCTACATGGATGGTATGCCAGCTGATACCAAAAGTATATCTGCTGGTGGCAGCGCACAAACATATAAATATCAGGTGACGGTACCTGCAAACAAGGAATTGAGGGTTGAAGGTATACAAACAGATATTTTATGGCAGGATGGCAATTCTTCAATCTCAAGTATAGCTGTAGGTACTGCTGGAACGGGAGGCACAAAAACCCTAAATATTTTACAAAACCAGGTGAGCGGCGAAGGTGAAATTAACCTTTCATCTGCTGGAAATGTTGACTGGCTGCATTTAAAAGGCGACAGTTCTGCAAATATTGTACAAATAAAGAAAGCGACTTCTCCGGGTACAATTTCTTTTGAGAAATTATCAAATACCGGTACTGAGGGCAAAGTAGATAATGGTGACGCAGACCATATGGCCTATACCTGGAATGACGGTATGGCAGGGTACGAAATCGGCAGCAGGGATACAGGATTTGGTGTTTTCTTCCCGGCAAGCAATAGAGGCCCTGCTACCTGGGGGAATGATGTAGGTTGTACTTTTACGGTAGCGGCACAGCCAAAGGAATCAACTGTAGTATTTAGCTTGGGACTTTGGCAGGCAAAAGTAGATGTTAAATTTTATGTGGATGGTGCACTGTATGATACCAAAACCATATCTGCAGGTGGCACCTCTCAGGTATATAAATATGAGGTAAATGTACCTGCAAGCACTGTACTGAAGGTTGAAGGAATACAAAAACAGACTTTGGATCAGTGGGGTAATTTTTCACTTTCAGGTATAGCGGTTGGCAGTGAAATGGCTATTGATAAGACACCATTACAGAACCTGTATAATGGAGTTAAGGATTTAGTTCAGGGTTCGTACACAGATACAACATGGACGGTTTTTGATAATGCAAGAACTGCTGCAAAAGCTGTTCTTGACGATCCTTCTGCAACACAGTCTGCAATTGACAGTGCAAAAACTGCATTGGTACAGGCACAGAGTGCCCTTGAGTACAATACAAATGAACTGGGCATTACACAAAGCCAGATGAGTGGTGTGTTTGCCATTGATCTGACTGCAGTTGGAAATGTTGACTGGCTGCATTTGAAAGGAAACGGCTCAAATGGCATTATACAGATTAAGAAGAATACTCAGAACGCCATTTCATTCAGTGCACTTGCCAATACTGTCCCAGAGGGGAAAGAGGTTAATGGTGATGCCAACCATGCTTCTGCATCATGGACAGATGGAATGACAGGTTATGAATCATTAGCCAATGATACCGGCTTCGGTGTTTTCCTGCCTTTACCGGATGATAGAAATGCCGGTGCCTGCAGGGAAAATGTAGGCTGGAACTTTTCTGTAGCAGCACAACCCACTCAAACAACCGTAGTATTCAGTACGGGAATCTGGCAGGCAAAAACAGATGTAAACTTCTATCTGGATGGTAATTATGCTGCTACCAAACGTATGGAGGCAGGCGGTACTGCTCAGGTATTCAAATATCAGGTTGTCGTTCCGGCAAATAAAGTGCTTAAGGTTGAGGGGTTACAAAAATATAAAAATGCACGGGATGGTAACTCTTCACTATCAAACATAGCAGTAAGCACCAAAGAAATTGCTGACAAGTCATCTTTACAAGCTCTTTATGATGAATTTGGCGGAATAACCAAAAGCTATTTTACAGATGATTCATGGGATAAATTTAATAATGCAAAAATTGCGGCACTAGGAATTCTAGAAAAAATTGACGCGACACAGGCCGAGGTTGATACTGCAAAAGCAGCACTTTTACAAGCCCAGAATGAGCTTGTAAAAAAAGACACAAATGTGATGATAGACTATACAAGCGATCAAAGAGGTTTAAGTTATGCCCTGGGTAATCTTGTTGATCAACAGGACAGGTATCAGACCTTTACATCCGGTGAAGCTTTCAGAATGGAATATGTTCAGCTTGGATTGACAAAGGCATCAGATGACGGAAGTGATCTGGTGGTAAAGCTGTATGCTACAGATAGCAATGGGCTGCCCGCCGGAGCTGTACTTGCACAAACTACCGTCAGCAAAAAAGATGTTGTAAGCGGAGGGCTAACCACAGTCAAGCTTGGATATGACATAAGTGCAAATATAAGATATGCAATTGATGTAACTCAGACTACTCTTCAGGACGGCATTTATTGCTGGACAGTTATGCCTAAAAATTATTATACAAAAAATGAGTTTTACGGTAAGACTGTATCTGGAAAATTTGTACCTGAAGCGTGGCTTGGAACAGGTTTGATAAAAATTATAAAAAAGGTTAGCGTTGATAGAAGTGCATTGGAAGCTTTGGTATCCGAGATAAGCAACTGTAATGAAAAAATTTATACGGTGGAATCCTGGCTGGCTTTAGCAGGTGCAGTGGAATCTGCAAGAAATTGCCTGAATAACTTCGATGCTTCTCAGCAGGAAATTGATGCTGAAACCGGAAAACTTCAAGTTGCAAAAGGTAATTTAGTTACAAATATAAATACATCAGATTTTAATGCTTTCATTTCAAGTTTTGATAATGTGGCGGTTAAGGGCTACACTGATGCTTCTGTAGCAGTATTAACAGGTTCAATTGCAAATGCAAAACAATTGAGCAGCAGTGCTTCCGACGATGAGAAGCTGCAGGCCTACGCCGCTGTTCTGAATGCTATTGCAAAACTTCAGGTTTCAGGGGAATATTCATCAAAAACAGATGGCGGGTTAACCGGTTCCTTTGGTTTTGAAAGTGATATGAATGCGCCCATTGCGTTTATTGATGGCTCCTTTAAGCTGGCCAGCAGAGGAAATCTGATGATCAGATTCGGTGTGGCAGGCCTTAAGGAAAAAGGTGTTTCAATAGATTGGTACAATAGGGACGGATATTTGCCCTGCTATGTAAGTGAGTATATGGTAGATAATGTTACATATAAAATTGAAGAGTTCGCCAATAAGCATATTATTGATGGCAACCCTGTGGAAGTTGCGTATGCAAAAATGACGGCAACAAACAATTCAGGTGAGAAACGATTGCTTCCTGTTGTTTCAAAGGAATTACTGCCTTTGAATGAAGCAGCTGAATCTTCATTTGTTATTCATGATGGAGAAACAGTTGTAAGAGAATACGCAATTAAAGCCGATAGATTTGAAAATGAGGGGCATACTGGGAATCAGCATGAAGTATTGCCTAAAGTAGAATTCCCAACTGACCAGAAGATTATCGAAGCCGCAAGGAGTGTCGCAGAGACAGGTAAAGAAAGTATTTTTGAAAATAACTATACTGCCATGAAGACTTACTGGGATACCAGACTTGCAGGAATAATAGATATAAAGCTGCCCAACAGCAAGGATGCAGGTAATAGGGACAGTTTGATAAACGCTTATAAGGCAGGATATATCTATACTCTTATTATCAAAGATAACACATTCCTGCATGTTGGTGAAAATGGCTATGACAGACTGTTTTCACATGATACAATCGGAATATTGCAGTCGCTTATAACAGCAGGTGATTTCAAGGACGCAAAAAATTATCTTGAGAGTGTTCCGATGACCGGAGGTATAAACATTGAAAACGGAAAGGTAGATCCTGATTTATACTGGGATGCAAACTGGAAATTGCCATGGGCATATTCTGTATATTTAAGCAAAACGGGAGATATTGATTACATAAAAGCAAAATTTGAAGGTGTAATTAAAAAAATGGCTCATTCTATTCATGACGACCGTACAGGTGCAAACCATGACGGAATTATGAAAAGCACCCTGGCCATTGATTCCTACGGCCAATGGACAGTTGATGACCAGGCTGCACTTATGGGGCTTATAGCGTATAAATATATCTGTAATGAATTGGCTATAAAGGAAACTGACCAGAACAAAAAAGAGTATTATTTAACAGAAGTTCAGTGGGCAAATGCAGAATACGACAGTTTGTTAAAGGTCGTAACGGAGACCCTGGAAAATACAATTAACAGTAATAACTTAAACTATATTCCGGCTTCAATAGTTGAACCCAACACTAAAAACAGATGTAATGATGTCAGAGATGCGAACTGGGCATCAATGCTGTTATTCGGATCATTCCCCTGGGATGGGCATCTATATGGTGCAGATCAAACCAAGGCAGGAGCCAATATAGATATGATCGACCAGACTTATGCATACGGCATTGAAAGGCGTAAAAACCTGCCGGAAGCTTCACCCTATAATTTTGGAGGTTATCCTCACGGTTTTTATTCAAGCGCCTACAATGCAGGCTACGGTATAGCTGCACTTCGTGGTGAAGCTTACAGAGATATGGGAATAAAAGCTTATGAATTTCAGATAAACAGTGCCATGGGCTCGCCCTTTGGCTGGTGGGAAGGTGTAGGACCAACAAATTATCCTGAACAGGAACCCACAACTCCGCTTTGGAATCGTGATAATGCAGCAGGAGGCGGTGGTTCCAACCAGCACATGTGGGGACAGGCAACAGCTTCCAAAGTCTTGTATGATGCACTTATAGCTGAAAGAATTTTCAATGATAATAAAAATGCGGAAATAATTATTGGACGTGGTATTCCTAAGGAATGGGTAACAAATGCCATTACTGGAAATAACATAGTTGCAGCAGTAGACAATTATCCAGTTCTTCAAGGCGGTAGAGCCGGATATACAATCGAAAGAAACGGCAGCAAGCTAAAAATAACTTTGAACTGCGATAAGGGAAATTCCAAAGTCGATGCAAATACTGTAGAACAATGGAGTATTCAGCTTCCATCTATGGTAAACAATATCTCATCTGTTTCTGCCGGAGTAGTGGACAATGCCAATGGTATTGTTACAGTTCCAATAGATACAAAGGAAGTTACAATTGTTCTGACAGATTTATTAGGAAGCTCGGTGACAATAGATACAACAGCATTACCAAACGGTAAGGTTGGGTCAGCATATTCAAGTGCATTAGCAGCAACAGGCGGAACATCGCCTTACACCTGGAGTGCTGACGGACTTCCACCAGGGTTGTCAATCACAAATGTAGGAGTGATAGAAGGTACTCCATCTGCAGCAGGTACTTTTAGTGTTGACTTAAAGGTTCAGGACAGCAGCAATCCAGTGTTAAGTAACAGTTTAACTTTAAGTATTACAATAGCGCCTGAAGATGATCCAGGAAGCCCGGTGTTAATAGATACAACAACATTACCAAACGGTAAGGTTGGGACAGCATATTCCAGTGCATTAGCCGCAACAGGCGGAACATTGCCTTACACCTGGAGTGCTGAAGGACTCCCAACAGGGTTATCAATCACAAATGCGGGAGTGATAGAAGGTACTCCTACTGCAGCAGGTACTTTTAAGGTTAACTTAAAGATCCAAGACAGCAGTAATCCTGTATTAAATGACAGTAAAACTTTAAGTATTACTATAGCACCTGCAGACCAGCAGCATACTGGAGGCGGTAATGGAGGAAATAACAATGGCGGAAGTTCCGGAAGTAATACTGGAAATACCGGAACGACTGTGAATCCAGTTGGTTCCACTACCAGCGGTAATAATACTGTACTGACCGTTACAATAAAAGCCAGCAGTGTATTGGGAGAAGCTGTAGCCAATATAGATAAAGCTACTATTCATAATCTTGTGGAAAAAGCTAAGGAAGCTGAACGCAATGGACAGAATGCCATTGTTGAAATTAAACTCGATTCTGCAAATGATACAAAGTCTGTTAAAATAGGGCTTCCTGCAGATGCACTTAAAGAAATAGCCGGGACTGTTGGAACTGAGATTAGGGTTAGTACAGGAATCGGAAGTGTTATTCTAGATGCAGAAGCAATAGATTCGATCAGTGCTTCTGCTGCATCCGGAAATGTAAGCATTATCATAAATAAGGCAGATACTTCTTCATTACCGGAAGAAATAAAGGCTAAAGTTGGTGACCGTCCGGTTTATAATTTCGCAGTCCAGGCCGGTGATAAAGTAATATCAGAGCTTGGCGATGGAACTGCCAGGGTAAGTATACCATATGCTCCAAAACCAAATGAGAAGTATAACTCAATCATAGTCTACGAGATAGATAATGATGGAAACTCTAAAGTTGTCAGAAGTATATATAATCCTGTGACAGGCACCGTTGATTTTATAACCACTAATAGCTCTCAGTATGCCGTAGGTTATAATGAGGTTAAATTCAACGATGTTACATCCAAGGACTGGTTTGAAAAGGCAGTTGGATTTATGGCGGCCAGAGGCATTGTAAATGGTGTTGGGAACGATAATTTTGCTCCTCAAAATAAAGTTACAAGAGCCGACTTCCTCATAATGGTAATAAACGCTTACGGTATTGAGGTTGATAGGGCAGTAACCGACAACTTTGCAGATGCCGGCAGCAAATACTATACTGATTATCTGGGTACTGCAAAACGCCTGGGTTTGGTTTCAGGAACCGGAGATAACAAATTCTCACCGAACGCTACTATAAGCAGACAGGATATGCTTGTTATACTGTACCGTGCTTTGGATATACTTGGTGAATTACCGGCTGCTAAAACAGGAAACTTTGACAGCTTTAGCGATTCAAAGGATATATCGGGTTACGCTAAAGATATAATGAAGTTATTTGTTGAGGCAGGTATTGTTGGGGGTGATAACAAAAAATTGAGCCCTAAAGCCGATACATCCAGGGCTGAGGCTGTACAGATATTATATAACCTGCTTTCCAGATAGAAAATTTATTTATGAGGTAATAGATGTGCAAGGTGTCCATTAGGACACCTTTACCTCGTTGGGCCTGTGAGTTATAAAAGAAGGGATAATCCCAAAAGAAAAGTGTACCTCAAATAATAGTATACAAAATGTTTCTATTATTGTAAGGTACACTTTTTAGCTGGAATCAAAAAAATGCTGGTAAAAAAAATCATACAATAGTAAAGATATTACAATTATTTTAAATTTGACTGTTAATCTTCCGGCTGAGAGGAATTTAATTAGAAATATTACAAAAACATGTATAAATAATAAATTAACTAATTTTACTCAGCACCTTATAATGTAATCGTAGCGCTACAAATGATGATTTGAAAATAGGAGGAATTGTGATGAAAAGGTCGGTAAGTTTATTATTAGCTGCAGTAATGACTGCTTCATTAGCTGCATGCGGTTCAAATACAACATCTGAGCCAACAACAACTGCTGCAGTGTCAACCAGCTCACAAACCAGCTCACAGACCAGTGCAGAGGCAAAGGAACCGGTTACAATAAAATATCCCACATACAGGGTAGGTACGCATTACTCTGCTCCATTTGAGAAGGAGCAAATTGCAAAGTTTAATGAAAAATTCGGCAATGAAATAAAAGTCCAGGTAGAAGAAATCCCAAGTGATACGGCATACAATGACAAGATGAAAATTCTTGCCGCATCAGGAGATCTACCGGACGTTGTTATGGGTAAAAACGGAATAAATGAAATTTTGATCAAGGGCAATCTGGCTACACCTTTTAATGAATATATGGATAAGGATTCAGAATGGAAATCCGATATAGGTGATGAAGCACTTGCCGCAAATACTCGCGATGGGAAAATATGGTCCATCAGTGATCAAAAACAGGTAATAGGTTATTTTTACAATAAGGAAATGTTTGAAAAGGCAGGCATAAAACCAGCCGAAACCTGGGATGAGTTTTTGGCCAATTGCGATAAATTAAAAGCAGCCGGTTTTACTCCGTTGGCTTTGATGACAGGTGAAAATGCATGGACAACCAACCTTATGCTTTCCTCAATTGTAGGCACAAGCGGAGAGGCCGGAACTAAATTCATGAATACTCTTCACCCTACAAGTTTTGAAACTCCTGAAATGATCGAAGGATTGAAGAAAATACAGGTAATGTTGCAGAAATATACAACAAAAGATGCCATAGGAGCAGTATATGCAAATGCAGCTAATAATTTCGAACAGGGAAAAGCTGCTATTATTGCCAACGGTCCTTGGATGATAGGTGATTTCAGTGATAAGACCAAGTCTCCTGAAGGCTTCGACAAGAAGGTTGGTGTTGCTGCATACCCTGGTAGCGGAGCATTTTTGTCCTATGAAGTAGGCTACATGATTGGCTCTGATACTCAAGAGAAAAAAGATGCTGCAGCTAAATTTATTAAGTACAAGACCAGCGCTGAAGGGCAATCCATAGCACTGGAACTCGGTAACGTATTACCCGTTTCAGATAAGGTACAGCCTTCAGAGGAATTCAAACAGAAATATCCGGTATTTGTAGAGACCATTAATGTAGGAAATAGTGCAAAGGTTAAATACCAGTACTTTGACACTATTGTATTCCCAAATGTAACTGATGCCTGGAAGAACTTGTATCCGGAATTGTCTTTCAATAAGATAACAGCCGAAGAGATGGCAAAGAAACTTACTGAGACAGCTGCAAAGAATAAATAATATTAGAACCTGTTCAGCATCTCATTGCACTCGTCATTTTGGCGGATTTCGCGCCATGCAGCGTTAAATTTTCTTGAAATAAACAAATTATTACTGCGAAAATTTGCCTTGCCGGGCACAAAATTCACCTGAAATGCCAAGCACAAGCAGATACTTAACAGGTTCTGTGTTATGGAAAAATAAAGGTTGTAATGAATTCTCCTCGGAAAGTTCCGGGGAGAATTGCATTTAAGGAGATGATGGAATGACAAAAAATAAAGGTTACATAGCTTTATTCCTTATACCAACAATAATTCTGTTTTTAGTAGTTTATGCAGTATCAATTGCTATTCTCTTTGGTACTTCTTTTACGGAATGGGCAACGGGAACAAAGCCTGTTTTTATAGGATTAGACAACTATATTAAAATGTTTACAGATGATTCTGATTTCAGGCAGAGTTTGATTAATACTATTATATGGATTATTCTGCAGTCCACTGTCCATGTGTGTATAGGTGTTCTATTGGCAATTATTCTGAATATGAAGGAATTTTACTGGAAATTTGCAAGAACAGTATTCATGATACCGAACATCATATCGGGGGCTGCTGTGGGAATGCTGTTCCTATGTATATTAAACCCTGAGTTTGGAGCTGTAAATAGTATTATCCGCTTATTGGGTGTTGAGGATTTTTCTCAGAACTGGTTTATGGACTATAGAACATCTTTCTTTTCTGTAACTATGACCTGGCTCCCTTATGCCGCAATTGTAACGATCCTTGTTCTTGCTGAAATAGCTGCAATTCCTGATGGCCTTTTTGAAGCGGCCAGAATTGACGGCGCCAGCGAGATTAAAATAAACCTGTATATAGTGCTTCCTTTACTCAGAAATATTATCGGAACCTGTGTTATTTTATCCGGGACAAGTATGCTTCAGAAGCTGGATATAATTATGATGACTACAGGCGGAGGACCTGGGAATCAGACAATGAACCTCCCTATGTATATATATAAAACAGCATTGATGGACAACAATTTCGGATACTCAAATACTATAGGAACATTTCTTGTGGCATTTGGAATTGTGTTAGTACTAATATATCGTAAAATCTTTAGAATAGGCAGTTCTGAAGAATGAAGGGGTGGGTGACTGATTTGAAAGGAATGAAACTTTTTTTATCAATATTAAAATACATATTTGTTTTAACAATAATTGTTCTGTCAATCGGACCGTTTTTATGGGTGTTCATATCATCGTTTAAAACTAATTCAGAGATACTTAATTATTCAATAGGATGGCCTGAAAGTTTTAGATTTTCAAATTATCTGATGGCATTCAAAATAGCTCCTTTAACACAGTTTTATGTGAACAGCGTTATTGTAGGTATCTTCGGAACTGTATTGAATCTGATTATTATGGGAATGTCGGCATATGTAGTTGCAAGGTTTAACTTTAAAGGTAAGAAACTATTGGTAGGTGTATTTTCCTTATCCCTTTTGATACCGGGTGCTGCAATGCTGCAGCCATTGTATCTGACAGTGAATACACTGGGCCTGTATGATAAGCTCATAGGTTTGATTATTGTTTATGCAGGATTTGGACTTCCCGCATCACTTTATATAATTTCAAGCTATTTTCAAACAATTCCAAGGGAGATGGAAGAGTCAGCCAGTCTGGATGGAGCGGGCTTCATCAGAACGTTTGTATCGATTATTCTTCCCATTGCCAAGCCCGGCTTCGGAACTGCGGCTGTACTGCAATTCCTGCTGTGCTGGAATGAATTTCAATTTGCAATTACCCTCACCACAGGTAACAAGAGCCGTACGCTTCCTCTTGCACTTTACTACTTTAAAAGTCAGTTTGCAAGTGACTATGGTGTAATGTTTGCAGCTACTGTTATTGTAATTATTCCAAGCATAATTGTTTATATTCTGCTTCAAAAGCAGGTTGTATCAGGATTGGCTGCAGGGGCAGTCAAGGGTTAAGGAATTTCATGTTTAAAAGTTGATAAAAGGAATGAATTTAATGGATAAAAGAAATCAATTACTTGAAATAGATGAATTATGGTGTGTAGAGGAAGAGACTTTCAGTACCGAAACAAGTAAGCACTTTGAAGGACTTTTTACACAGGGTAATGGTTATATGCATGTAAGAGGGAGTTTTGAGGAAGGACTGGACGGAGCTGTTCAGGATGAAGAATATCTGCGAATGCCGGCCAATGTTACACTGGAAAAACCCAGACATCCCGAATCAAAATGGGGAACCTTCATCCCCGGTATTGTAGGTAAACATCCCTTGCTGAAAGAAGAAATAATTAATCTTCCTTATTTTCTGAGTATGAATTTAGTCATTGCAGGTGAAAAACTTGATATGAAACTCAGTACTGTCAAGGAATATAAAAGATGGCTGGATCTGAGAAACGGCTGCCTTTACAGAAGCTTTATATGGGAAACAAAAGTCGGGTTCAGGCTGAGGCTTACATATATACGCTTTGTCAGTATGGCTGATAAGCACTTGTGCCTGCAGCAGCTTCATATTGAAGCACTTTCAGGACAAGGTGTCGTTGATATTCATTGTGGAATAGATGCCGGCGTAAGGACTAACGGATACAATCATTTTCAAAAAGTATCGACAACAGAAACCCATTCCGGTTGTATTTCAGCAGAAACACTTACCGATGGCGGAGACAGGGTTTTAATGCTGTCAGGTGTAGAGGCTTCCCCAAACATTTTATGGAGTAAGCTGCAGAAAGGCCAAAATGTTTTTTATTCTGGATCAAAGCTTTTGAAAGCCGGAGACTGCCTGGAGATTCAGAAAGTAACTTCAGTTGTTACAGATAGAGACACTGAGGATGGCAGCCTTTTGGAAAGGGGCCTGAAGTATTTGGGAGTTTTCAGTGATAAGGGCTGGGAAAAGCTCTATGAAGCTCATACAAAAGCCTGGATAGAAAAGTGGAAAGTCAGCGATATAAAAGTTACCGGGGATACAGAAGTACAGCTGGCTTTGAGAGCATCTATCTACCATCTGATCCGGGCCAACTGTGAGAATGATCCCAGGGTTGCCATATGTGCCAAGGGCTATGCTGGAGAAGCATACTTTGGCCACTACTTCTGGGATACCGAAATAAACATGCTGCCATTTTTTATTCACTCAAATCCAAAAGCTGCCAGGGACTTGATAATGTTCAGATACAATACCTTGGACGGGGCCCGTAAAAACGCAAAAGATTACGGCTACCAAGGGGCAAGGTATGCCTGGGAGTCCTCATTATCTGGAGAAGAGCAATGTCCCTGCTGGCAATATGCCGATCATGAGATACATATTACCGCAGACATTGTGTACGCTATGTGGCATTATGTAAACGGTACGGGGGATTTTGAGTTTATTTGGGATTATGGTATCGATATAATGGTTGAAACTGCCAGATACTGGGCTGAAAGAGTGGATATCAATAAAAATGGCTATTATGAGCTTTTAGGCGTTATGGGACCTGATGAATACCTTCCCATGACCATGAACAATGCATTTACCAACCGAATAGTGAAATTCAGCCTGAACAAAACAGTTGAATGTCTGGAGACTATCAGTAAAACAGATCCAAGCAAATATAAAGCTATTGAAAAAAGGCTGAGCCTTAAATTAGATGAATTTAAACGATTTAAAGAGGTTGGCGACAATCTGATGCTGCCTTATGATGAAAATACCGTGGTAATTCCACAATCTGAAGATTTTCAGAACTATGCCGATCTGGATTTTGAGGCAATCTGGAAGGACAGAACCAAGCCATTTGGACATTTCATATCCCAGGAGAGGAATTACCGTTCTAAAGCATTAAAACAAGCCGATGTTATTCAGATGATGATGCTGTTTCCAGAGGATTTTACTCAGGAGCAGTTAAGCAAATCTTATGACTATTATGAACCCATTACTACCCATGACTCATCACTTTCAGCAGCAGTCCATGGAATCACAGCTGCCTGGATGGGAAGGAGGGGGGAAGCCGAAAAATTCCTTAAAAAAGTGGTGGAAATAGATATGTCCATGGGGAAAAAAGGTGCTGCAGAAGGTATTCACATTGCAAACTGCGGAGGCCTGTGGCAGATGGTCGTATATGGCTTTGCCGGCTTAAAGAGTGCCATGTGGTGCAATAAAATACGCCTGGAGCCGCATCTTCCCGAGAAATGGGAGAAACTGGAGTTTGCTCTGGCATGGAAGGGCAAATGGTATAAAGTAGCTATTACAAAAGAAAAGTATGAGATTTTTGAAATGCAGAATTAGCTTGAAAGACTTCGCTATTGCGGCTCCAAGCCATAACATGTCAAAGCCATATATGGCTTGGGAGGTCAATATTAAAAACTGGAGGCAACAGCATGAACCCATTTAAAGCAGCTATTTTTGATTTGGACGGAGTGGTTGTGGACACAGCAAGATTTCATTTTCTTGCCTGGCGAAGGCTGGCAACGGAATTGGGTTTTGAATTTACAGAAAAAGATAATGAGAGGCAGAAGGGCGTTAGCCGAATGGAATCTCTTGATATACTCCTTGAAGTGGGGGGATTTACCAATTTATCCCCCGACAAAAAAGAGGAACTGGCAACTAAAAAAAATGAATGGTATAAGGAATATCTTTATGAAATGACCCCGGCGGATATACTGCCCGGTGCAAAGGATTTCATGGAGTACCTGAGACATAGAGGAATAAAGATTGCTCTGGCGTCGGCCAGCAAGAATGCTCCCATTATACTTGAGAAGCTTAACATAACTGAGCTTTTTGATGCTATTGTGGATGGGAACAGTGTATCAAAGGCAAAACCCGATCCGGAAGTGTTCTTGAAGGCGGCAGAAAAGCTCGGGATTGATCCGGCCGAATGCTTTGTATTTGAAGATGCACAGGCGGGAGTGGAAGGTGCAAAGCGGGCCGGTATGAGAGTTGTAGGAATAGGGAAAAGAGACATCCTGCAAAAAGCCGAAATCGTTGTGAATGGATTCCCGGAAATAGAACCGGTAATCCTGTTAGGCTGTATTGAACTGAAAGACTCATTTGCAATTAGATAATTACGAGGTATGGGAGCAACATAATTTTTCTGCAATCGAAAAATTTTATTATCCAATTCAATGGATTTTGAAACCATGCGTTATAACCGGCTTGGGGTTTGGTGACATGTCAGGAATGGAAAGACAAGGTTGAAAGTATTAAAAAAAAATGAGTAAGGGAGGTACCGAGCCCATGCAGCTTCAATCACAATGTTTTGTGAAATGCTGGGCAGGGGAATTATCATGTGTAAAAAATCTCTTATCTGTTTTGAGGAATTGGCGGCAGGTGCCCGGATGGAGCTGCCTTATGGCGGTTTTATAGAAAAGAGGATATTTAAAGACAGTTATGGCAGCAGTATCAATATACTGCTTATATCCAACGGATTATTGACTTTTACGGTTATTCCCGAAAGGGGTATGGATATTGGAGAAATCTTTCTGGGTGAGGAAAAAATCACCTGGGAAAGAGGAGAAGAATATCTTCTTCATCCGGATAATGTGAATCTTTACGAAAACGGGGGATGGGAAAAGGGATTTTACGCCGCTGTTGCAGCCCTGGGACCTGAAATTTTCGGTACTCCCGACGAAGTAAGAACGGTACACGGGACAGGTTCCTATTCAAAAGCAATATTGGAATCCATAAGTATTTCATGGGATAGTGAGCAGATTTGTCTCAAAGGTATTGTTCCTATAAAAGGTTACCAGGCAGAACCTGTATATGAAAAAAGTATCAGAATTCTCACAAGGTACAAATCATCCCTCTTAGTCCGAAAAGATTCAACAAGGAATTTAACCGGTGAGAGGCAGCCGCTGGACGACGGTTATCATATCCAGCTGTCCGGAGGATTTGTTTCAAAAGGAGGAAGGTATATTCTGCCTGTTGCCGTGGATAAAATGTTGCTCCGGGATTCGGCGCCGAAAGAGGAAAATCCTTTTGCTATATACGGCTTCAGTTTGCCTCTGGATCCCATAAGGTGCTATCAGTACGTGCCTGAACCGGTAAATTGCCTGGAAGAGGTCAAAGAACTCCATGATTATTCGGATTTAATAGAGGATAGCAATAAAATTACAGCAGAAATGATAATAAGTGCTGAAAAAGATAAAGCCGCTTTTGTTATAAGACCGTTGGAAAGCTTTTCCAGGTCATTGATTGCCAAACGAGCCGATAAAACTCCAATGTATGCGCTAGAACCATGCAGGACAAGGCCCAACTCCCTGAAACAGAAAGCCATTGACGGTGAACTGGCGTATCTGGAGCCCAATGAACAAGCTGATTCGTGGATTATTATCGGCGCAACTGCAAGCATTTCTTCGATTTTATTGATGGAAGGCCTGATTGAAGCGGCAGGCAGGTAGTGAACTGGAAAAGAGCCGGCTGCCGGATACAATAAAAACAAGTAAAAATAACACAAGAAAAGTAAGAACATTCTGATTTTTTTCTCTGAATATGAGTTATATAATTATGTTAACATTCAAAAAGTCTGAACAGGTACTTCTTAAAACTCACAATATAAAAAAATTTAAAGAAGGAGAATAGTATGAGGAAAAAAAGTTTAGTTATGGTTTCATTGGCAATGATATTTTCATTATTGCTGACAAGCATTTCTTATGCAGAAGTGACTAACAATTATGTAAACCCACTTATGGGCGGCGCTGACCCCACAATCGCAAGGGCCGCAGATGGATATTACTATGCCTGTTTTTCCGGCGATAATAATATCACATTAAAAAGAAGTGAAACAATTCTCGGAATATCAACCGCAAAAAGTAAATTAGTCTGGAAAAAACCTGCTGATTTCGGGTATGTGTGGGGTCCATACATCTACAGACTGGATGGAAAATGGTATATCTATTTCGCATCAGGTCCGGAGAATGATTTTGGATATGGACATCCCAGTTCCTATGTCCTTGAAAACTCGAATCCCGATCCTTTTGAAGGAACCTGGGTACTCAAGGGAAAATCCTCCAATCAGGACGCAGACGGACAGTATACAGAGAAGGAGGGCTTGCTGAATACTGAAGGATATGGTTTAGCTTGCGGAGTTGTAACAATTAAGGGACAAAAATACTTTACATATACAAAATACTACTATTTCCCTGACCCAAAAGACCCAACAAAAATGAAATTTGACGAGTGCCCAACCATTGTAAAAATGGAGAACCCTTGGACATTGACAGGTCCGGAATGTACATTGGCAAGGCCTCAGTTTGACTGGGAAAAGAAGAACGACAATATAAATGAGGGCGCTGCTGTAGTTGAAAAAGACGGTAAGATATACTTTGCCTATTCTGCAAGCAGTTTTATGAATGATAACTATTGTGTCGGTGTATCAGTAGCTGATGCTGCATCTAATGTTATGGATCCCGCTTCATGGAAGAAATATGAACATCCTATAATGAAAAGATCAGATGAAAACAGTTCGTATGGACCGGGATCACCCTTATTCCTTAAATCCGAAGACGGAACAGAGGATTTGATTGTTTACCATGGAATACCGACCCATGGACAGGGCGGCGGAAACAGAGGAATAAGAGTTCAGCGAATAAATTGGGATGAAAATAATTTCATAAATCCCGGAATTCCTTCAAATCCAGGTACTGTTCTCAACAGACCTTCAGGAGAGGAAAAAAGTGAAATTTATGAAGCAGAGGATGCAAGGTTATCAGGAGTCACAAAAGTATCCGGTCAAAGTGCATTTGCATCGGGTGCAATATATGTAAAATACGATAACAGCAGCGACAATGACTATGTGGAGTTTACAGTAAACACCAACTCTGAAGGAACCTACTCACTGGATTTCAGATACAATAATAATACGGCGAGTGCTGTTGACATGGAATTGGAAGTCAACCAGGACACCCCAGGTAATATTTCATTTGCGTCCAATGCAGGCTCTTATGCAAACTTCGACATTAAAAGAGTTGATAATGTTAAGCTTAGAGCTGGAAGCAACAAGATCCGTCTATCCGGTAACAGCGCTTTGGCTCTTGATGCCATGATTATAAAAAGAAGCTCATTGTATGAAGCAGAAGATGCCGAGAAGTCCGGGAATGCGAAAATGGATACTGACCATCCAGGATATAGCGGAACTGGTTTTGTCGGAGGATTATGGATTTCAGAATCTTCGATTACCTATAATGTAAATGTAGCTAATGCCGGCAGCTATTCCATTAAGTCGCGCTACAGTTTAGGGTTTGGTGACAGCATAGACAGAACCTTGAGCCTGTATGTAAACGGCAAAAAAATCAAGCAGATAGAATTCTTTGATTTAAAAAGCTGGGACAGCTGGGCTGATCGTTATGACAATGTTTTCTTGAAAGAGGGAAACAATACAATAACGTATAAGTATGACGATGGCGACACCGGTAATGTAAATCTTGATTACATAACTGTTACTGAAGCAACTACCTGGCATTACGAGGCGGAAAGTGCAAGAACTACGGGATCGAAGGATGCTAAAATAGTTCAGGCACAAGAGGGCAATACGGGATTCGGTTATGTAAATGGGTTGTCAAAAGCCAATTCGTCAGTGGAATATTCAGTAAATGTTGAAAATGCGGCGTCCTATGATGTAAAGCTGAGATTTGCAAACGAAACCGCAGGTAAAAACTTAGCGCTTTATTTGAATGGCGTAAAAGTTAAAGATATAACTCTCCAGGTTACCGGAGGACCTGCTGTCTGGAATGAACAGCTGGAGACTTTAAATCTGAAAGAGGGAAAGAATACTATTACTTATAAATGTGAAACTGATAATTCAGGCATTATAAGTATTGACAGTATTCATCTTAACAAACGTACTCCCTGGAAGTATCAAGCTGAAACAGCAAACCGTTCAGGAAACCTAAAAGTTGTACAGGATCACTTATGGTATGATGGTAACGGATTTGTAGGTGGCTTTGAGGACGAAGGAGATTCAATCCAGTTTGAAGTAAATGTACCAAATACTGCTTCATATACCTCGACACTAAGATATTGCGGAGCACAGCAGTATAATATAACAATGAGCATGTATGTTAATGATGAGTTTATAAAACAGGTTATATTGCCTCCTACAGCAAACTGGGATTCCTGGAATGATGCAACAGAGTCAGTAAACTTGAAAGCCGGAAAAAATGTAATTGAATTCATACGTGAAGAAAATGATACCGGAAGATTTAATATCGACAGCCTCACAATAGACAAATTCAGCGGCGGATATATGAGTTCGATTGCTAATAAAGTAATCCCCGAAAAGATGGTTAAAATCCAGCCAAAGCACAGCGGAAAATCCTTGGATGTTGACAGGGTTTCAAGTGATCCCGGAGCGGTGATTAACCAATGGGCAAATGGTGATGGAAATAATCAGTTATGGAGATTTATTGATCTTGGCACGGGATATTACCAAATACAGTCGGTTCAGAGCGGTCGTGTAATCGACATTCTTGCTGGTTCACCCATAGAGCAAATCTGTCAAAATGCAAAACTTGAGGATGGCTCAATAACTGATACTAATCAGTGGAAACCGGAAAAAGACGGCGATTACTATAAGATTATTAACAAAAGTAATGGAAAAGTAATTACAGTAGAAGAATCTGTTAATAATGGTGCAAAGGTAATGGTAGCTGATGACCAGGGTAAGGATAATCAACGAATGAGAATTGAAATTCGTAACCTCGTTGACAGTGAATTCCGCGCAGCGACTGATATTGCCAATGTTCCGGCGACAGTCAAGGCCGGTGAAGGTTCAGTTCTTTTTGGTACCGTTTCACCCGATAGTGCAACACGCAAAAGTATTGCCTGGAGTGTTAAGGATGCCGGCACCACCGGAGCAACCATAAAAGATAATATACTTACCGCAGCAAAATCAGGAACAGTTGTTGTAACCGCAACCATTGAAGAAGGAAATGCGGTCGGTGTTAATTACACCAAGGACTTTACCATCACCGTAAACAATGATAATGCTGAAATCACTCCCGAGAGTGCAAACTATTATATTGCTGCACCCGGTGATGTAAGTACCACTATTAAATGGAATAAAGCAACCTCTGTTAAGGGAGTGGTATACAATGGAAATCCTGTGACAGAACCGAATTTCTCTGTTACCCCGGGACCTGTTACCACAGAAGGCGCATTGACTATAAAGAGCGACTATTTGGCTGGTCTTGGACTTGCAAAGGACAGTAAGGCGGAATTTACAATCTCCTTTGATAAGGGAAATCCTGCAAAGTTCACTGTTAACGTCATTGAAGGTTCTGCACCGGCTAAAAACAGTATAACAGTCGAAACTGAGGGTAACGGAACAGCAACTTCAAATGTTACTTCGGCAATCAAGGACACAGTAGTTACACTAACAGCCACACCGGAGGACGGCTACATTTTTAAGGGATGGAAGGTCATCAGCCCGGTAGGATTAAACATTAACGGAAATACCTTCACCATGCCGGATGAGGCAGTGACTGTAAAGGCAGTATTTATTAGCGAAGATCAGCCGGTAATCAATCCGGAAAGTGTAGACTATGACCTTGGCGCTCCGGCAGATGTAACCACTTACATCACATGGAACGGTGCAAGTTCTGTAACAGATGTGGCTTATGGCACTGAAAGTGTGACAGGTTCGGCTATTACTGTTACCTCTGAAGGCGCATTAACCATAAAGAGCGGCTATCTGGCCGGCCTTGGACTTGCAAAAGGAAGTGCAGCAGAATTTACAATCTCCTTTGATAAAGAGAACCCTGCTACGTTCACTGTCCGCTTCATTGACAGTTCGGTATTGGTGAGCCACAGCATAACAGTCCAGAACGGTGAACACGGTACGGCAAATGCCAGCACAGCTTCAGCTGTTGCCGGTACGGAAATCACCCTGACAGCAATACCGGATGCCGGTTATCGCTTAAAGGAATGGCAGGTAATCAGTCCAACAGGATTGACCATTAACGGGAACAGTTTCACCATGCCAAATGTGGCGGTTACTGTAAAACCAATATTTGAGGAAAACAATACAGCAAAATACAGACTTACAGTAAAAGGCAGCTACGCGTCCGATTCGGGAGCAGGCAGCTACTCGGAAGGTGAAACTGTTACAATAAATGCAGGCAGCTATAGCAACTTTAGGTTTGGTGGCTGGAGTTCCAGCGATGGAGTGACCTTTGGCAATATAAGCAACGCCACTACTACACTCGTAATGCCAGCCAAGAATGTGGCTGTTACAGCTGAATGGACCACCTACAATGGTGGCTCAACAGGTGGAGGAAACGGTTCACCTTCCACATCAAACGGCGGTTCTTCCTCAACGCCTGCACCAACACCAACAGTGACTGCACCTGTAGTATCAACAGAAAAGAGTGGGACAACTGTTGTAGGGAAAACTACAGCTGAAGCAAAGATTGATTCAAATGGAAATGCGGCTGCAGTTGTAACTAAAAGCCAGATAACAGAAGCAGTAAGCAAGGCGGCAGCAGAAGCGGCTAAGAGTGCACCTGGAACAAATGCGATAGTTGAAATAAAAGTAAACGCAAAAAGCGATGCGAAATCGGTTGAGACAAGCATACCTGTTGCAGCTATAAACACAATCATTGATAACAAGATTGATGAACTGATTATAACAACACCGATTGCAGAGATTACATTAGATCAGAAGACACTCTCCGGTATATCAAACGAAACTGGAACGGATGTGAAGATTACAGTCAGCAAAGTGGATGCAGCTGCACTATCGGAAAAAGTGAAGCAAACCGTTGGAGACGTACCGGTATATGATTTAAATGTAAAAATTGATAACAAAACCATATCAGAATTTGGTGGTAATGTCGAAATACAAATACCATACACACTAAAACTGGGTGAAGATAAAAATGCTATTGTTATCTACAGCGTCAATGCGGAAGGTAAAGCAGAAATAGTCAGTAATTGTGCGTATGATATTAAAGCTCAAAAGATTACCTTTAATACCGACCACAGCTCACAATATGTCTTGGGTTATAACAAAGTATCATTTAATGACGTTAAAACAAATGCCTGGTATGGTGATGCGGTTACATATTTAGCAGCAAGGAATATCACCACTGGAACAGGTGACGGTAATTTCGGTCCGGCTGATAAGCTGACGCGCGGACAGTTCCTGGTAATGTTAATGAAAGCATACGGACAGAAACCTGATGAAAATCCAAAGGATAACTTCGTTGACGCAGGAAATACATATTATACAGGTTATCTGGCAGCAGCAAAGAGATTGGGTATATCTGATGGAGTAGGGGATAATAAGTATGCTCCGGGCAAAGAAATTACAAGGCAGGAAATGGTCGCATTACTGTACAATGCTTTAAAGCTGATGGGTGAACAACCTGCGGGAAAAGAAGGGAAAGCATTAACAGACTATTCTGATGCTGGAAATATCGCACCATGGGCAAAGGATGCCATGAAGGTGTTTGTAGAAGCAGGAATAGTTGGTGGCAGCGATAACATGCTTACACCGGGTGCTACCACAAACAGAGCACAAATGGCACAGATTTTGTATAATTTATTGTCGAAATAATATTGTAAATAAAAAGCAGACAGTCGGGTTAGTTGTTAATTAATCCGACTGTCTGTTTTTTATTTTGCTCTTTGCCTATAGGATTTCAGTTATGTTTGGATTTATTAATAATTCGTTGTTTTTTGTTATATAAATAAAGTTTGTTTTATTTTACTATATATTTGTAGATCAATAATTTGTGAATAAGACAAATTTCTATATATAGCGCTATTAACGCATTAATTATTTATCTGCAGTACATAGCTTACATACAAAAGATGCGGTATATTTACACATTTCCAATGGGGGTGCTCAATTGAATAAACATAGTTTAAGCAGTTGGAAAAGAATCAATAATTATAAAGTCCTTTACTTATTTATGCTTCCCGCAGTACTATCCTGTCTGATATTTAACTATAAACCCATGCTCGGCATAATAATGGCTTTTCAGGATTACAGTGTTGTGGACGGTATTTGGAAGAGTCCTTTTGTAGGACTGGCACATTTTAAAGAGTTCTTTTCCGATCCATACTTTATGTCTGCTTTAAAAAATACATTAGGAATAAACGGTTTAGCCATACTTATAGGTTTCCCTATTCCTATTATATTTGCTTTAATGATTTTTTCCATGAAAGACGGCATGTTTAAGCGAATAAACCAAACCATCTCATATTTGCCTCACTTTATTTCGTGGGTTGTAGTCGCCGGATTATTATACAGAATAACAGATGAAAGTTCAGGCATTGTCAATATGGCAATTACTGCATTGGGGCACGACCCCGTAGCGTTTTTTAAAGATCCCGGATACTTTTGGTGGATAGCAATATTTGTCGGGGTATGGAAGGAAGTAGGCTGGATATCAATTATTTATTTATCAGCCTTGGCCGGAGTAGAATATGAACAATATGAAGCGGCAATGATTGACGGTGCAAACGGTTTTCAGAAGCTGACCCACATAACGCTTCCGGGAATCATGCCAACAATCTCAATTGTCCTGATATTTACACTTGGCACGCTTATAAATACATCGGGGTATTTTGTTCTGGTTCCGTTTGACTCAATCTATAACCTAAGAAACCCAATGATTGCAGATGCAGCTAATACACTGGATTTCTATATTTACCAGACAGGAGTATTAAGTTCCAAGTACTCCTATGCAACCGCTTTGGGTTTCGCACAGGGAATAGTTGCACTGTTTATGGTTATGGGCGGTAACTGGTTTAGTAAAAAGTTTAGCGGCCAAAGTGCATTCTAAACAGATTAGTAAGTAATTAAAATGAAAGGAACATAAAATTATGCATAAAAGTTTTTTGGAAAAAGTACAGCAGTATGCTGTTAATATAATTGTATTGCTGTTTTCAGTACTTATACTATACCCGTTTCTTTATTGTGTAGCCTATTCCTTCAGCGACAGCACCAGGGCGATGACAGAAAATATAGTGCTTCAGCCTGTGGGCTTTACCTTCAGAAATTACTCTAAGGCCTTCAATAATCCTGATATTCTTGCTGCAACAATGATTAGTATTGCAAGAACAGTATTGGGTGCCTTGTGGGCTGCATTGGTTACCAGCCTCGCAGCATATGCCGTGTCAAAACGGGATTTGCCGGGAAATAAGTTTTTTACCATTTTTTTCATCATTCCCATGTACATATCCGGCGGACTTATACCTTATTATGTACTGATACACGATTTGAACCTATTTAATAACATACTTGTATACATACTTCCGGGCGGTTTTTATGCTTTTAATATGCTGATAGTCAAAACATATTTTGATACTATTCCCCCCAGTCTGGAAGAATCTGCAAAGATAGATGGTGCAGGGTACGGGAAAATTTTTATTAAAATCATAATACCTCTTTCAATGCCGGTAATTTCGGTAATTTTGATGTTCACTGCGGTATTGCAATGGAATTCCTATTTTGACGTAGTTCTTTTTATAACTCAGAAGAAGCTTTATCCTCTGCAGACAATACTTCAAAACATGCTGCAGGAGACTCAGACCTCGGTTCAGAGTCTTCAGACCGGCGGACAGGCAATGAACGGCAGAGTTATATCTTCTGAGTCAGTCCGTATGGCGACGCTGGTAATTACAACTGTTCCAATCGTTATTGTATATCCATTTTTTCAAAAGCATTTTGTAAAAGGCATGATGGTTGGAGCTGTCAAAGCCTGATTATCCAATTGATGACTGGGCGGATCTTCAGGATTTGCCTTTCATAAATAATACTAAGGGGGAAGTTTAAAATGAAAAGAAGGGCAGTAAAATTAAGCTGTCTTGCACTTTGTGCAAGCATGATTTTCTCCGGCTTGGTAGGCTGCGGAGGCGGAGATAAAGATAAACAGACTCAGAATACCGTCTCAAATGCAACATCATCAGCAGCAGCCGGGGTATCGGAAGAAAACTCTACTCATATGGAATATAGTGTTTTCCTTGGAGTAACCAATCCGATTTCAATTGCTGAAAACAAGAATGATGTTGTTACTCCTTATGTTGAACAGAAATTCAATATTAAGGTAAAGGAAATCATCCAGCCTCAGGCAAACGTTCTTCCTAAAGACAGACTGAATATGATGATTGCAGCCAACAGTATTCCTGATGTGGTTATTGCAGACGGAGCGTTTGCTTCCTATGCGGTCAGTACTGGCAATTTCATTGACGACTTGAGTCCATACATTTCAGAGATGACGAATTTCAACAAGTATTTTGACGAATCAAAATGGGCTAATTTCCAGAAGGACGGCAAAATATATGCCATACCTCTTCAGAGCCAGACACAAAAAACTGATGAGCTCTTTAAGGATGACCCGTACTATCAGCCTTTTGCAGGCTGGGCCTTCTGGGTAAGAGAAGATATACTTGCCAAAGCAGGGTACAAGTTTACACCTATTGCCGAGCTAAAGAAAAATATTACCGATCAGGGTAAGCTTTTAACAAAAGAAGACATGAAGATTGAGCCTGCTATAGATACTCCCGAGCAATGGGTTGAAATGCTTAAGAAAATCAAGGACTTAAATCTCAAGGTGGGTGACAAATCGGTTATTCCGCTGTCGGTAGTTTCCTGGAACCAGTTCCATATGGGCAACATGTATGGTTTGAGCCAGTTTAAGATTGGAACTGACAATAAAGTATCAGGTTATCTGGGAAACCCAGAAGCAAAGGACTGGTATAAGCTGCTGTGGCAGTTGTATAAGGACAATATTCTTGATAAGGACTTCTTGATCCAAAAGGATGATCAATTGCAGTCAAAAGTATCTTCAGGTCTGGTTGCAGCGGGTATGTCAGTTCCTGATATGAACGGTGCCAGACAGAACTTGAAGAATATCAGCGCTGACGCTGACTTGAGATTTATTCCATGGCCCAAAAAGGATGCTGACCAGGGCAGCTTTGATGTTATGAATGGCGGATTATACAGGGTAATAATTAATAAGAATGTAAAAGATGTAAAGCGTTTGGTTAAGTATTTTGATTGGTTCTATTCAGATGAAGGTTTTGACATAGGTACATGGGGACCGGAATCAGCTGGCCTGTGGGAAATGAAGGACGGCAAAAAGGTATTTAAGGATCCGGAACTTGCCGAGGCTGTTAAGTTGGGATATACAAAAGAGGGAACAAAGGGCCCGGAATATTATGGCTTGGCAACTGCAAGTTCTGTTCCCGGAGGGCTTATGACCTTTAATTCAAAGGCTGCAATATGCGCACCTGCCCCATCCTTCAATCCATCAGACGCAAGAGCCAGCTACAATGCTCCGTTGGACATTTACAAGGTTATGCAGACAATTAGCGCAAGAAACGGAGTTAACTCAAACGGAAGAGCAGCACAAGATGACGGAGGAGAGAACTCAAGTGCCGTTGGTACTTATTACTGGGGTAAATTCCAGAACGACAGGGTAGGAAAAATATTTGCTGCCAAGACTGAGGAAGACTTCGAAAAAGCATGGGATGAACAGTATAAAATATTTGCCAAGGAAGCCAAGTATGAAGAAGCTATAGCGGATATGACCAAATTCTTTGAGCAAACCCTTAAAAAATAAGATACAAGCTCTGAACGAAGGTAAAGGTCAGCATTGTTAAGTGTTGGCCTTTATCTACTACTTAGATAAAGTATCACCACGCTTGTTAGGGTCGCTCGCCAATTTATATTACAATTTATGCTGTTAACGAACAGCGGCCGAGAGGATGATTTAATGAAAATGCTGCATCTTATATGTAATGCTCACATTGACCCTGCCTGGCAGTGGGGATGGGATGAGGGAGCTGCGGCTGCAATATCTACTTTCAGAGTTGCGGCGGATTTTTGTGAGGAATTTGATGGATTTGTCTTTAATCACAATGAAGCGATTTTATATAAATGGATAGAAGAATACGAACCGCATCTCTTCAAAAGAATTGAGAAGCTGGTCAGACTGGGTAAATGGAACATAATGGGAGGTTGGTATCTGCAACCGGATTGCAACATGCCTTCTGGAGAATCTTTTACCAGACAAATATTAATGGGTAAAAGGTATTTTAAGGAAAAGTTTAGTGTTGAGCCCACAACAGCAATAAACTTTGACTCCTTCGGACACTCAAGGGGATTAATACAAATTCTGAAAAAATCAGGTTATGATTCATATATTTTTATGAGGCCTGAGCAGATGGAAGCAATAGCACCGGGACAGGACTTCAGATGGATAGGCTTTGATGGTTCTACGGTTATTGCACATAGAATTTGGTCAGGGTACAATTCACCCCTTGGTGAAGGTGATAAAAAAGTAAAGCAGTGGATGGAAGAAAAGGCGGAAAAGTCTCTCGGCCTGGTTACCTGGGGCGTAGGAAATCACGGTGGCGGACCGTCAAGGCTTGACCTGCAAAAGCTAAAAAAGTTAATTGAAGAAACGAAAGAAATTAAAATAGAGCACTCAACTCCTGAAAAGTATTTTAAAGATTTAAACAAATCAGACACTGAACTGATGGATTACAGGAAAGGGTTGAATCCGCGTTTTGTAGGCTGCTATACTTCACAGATACGTATAAAGCAGAAGCATCGCCTGCTTGAAAATGAACTGTATTTAACTGAAAAGATGCTGTCGGGAGCAGTTTTGCAAGGATTCATGGATTACCCGGCTGAAGAAATGAGGGAAGCCTTCCATGATCTCATGGTATCGGAGTTCCATGATATTCTGCCGGGCTCGTCTGTCCAGCCTGTAGAAGAATCCTCCCTGAGGCTTATGGATCACGGATTGGAGATAGCTTCAAGACTAAAGGCAAGGGCATTCTTTGCCATGGCTGCAGGTCAGAAAAAAGCAGGTGATGGAGAAATTCCCATTTTGATTTATAATCCACATCCTTTTAAAGTAAAAGGTGTATTCGAATGTGAATTTATGCTGGCAGACCAGAACTGGAAAGATGAAACTACGGTTTTATCAGTTTCACAAAATGGCAGCAAAATTCCTTCACAGCACGAGAAGGAAGATAGCAATCTTAATCTTGATTGGAGAAAACGGGTTGTCTTCCGGGCTGAGCTGGAACCCTCACAAATGAACCGGTTTAATTGCAAGATAGAAGGCTACCTGCCAAAGAAAGCTTACTCGGTATTTAAACAGGATAACGGAAAGTACCTGTTTAAAAATGATGACGGTCTGGAAGTTGTTATAAATTGTAAAACCGGTCTTATTGATGCTTATAGGGTAGATGGTGTTGACTATATTAAAAATAATGCCTTCCTGCCTGTCATAATTGACGATAACGATGATCCTTGGAGAATGGATACAAACAGTTTCGGAGATGCAATTGATAAATTCAGCCTTATGTCCAGTCAGGAGGGAACGGTATACTCCGGGGTTCATGAGCGTTTGCTTGACTCAGTAAGAGTTATTGAAGATGGTGACGTAAGAACTGTAATAGAGGCTGTGCTGAAATATAACGATTCATTTATTTGTCAGAGATACAAGCTTCCAAAGAAAGGTACCGGGATAGAAATAAGTGTACGTGTAAATTGGAATGAAAAGAGCAAAATGCTCAAGCTTTCAGTTCCAACCTTGATTGAAGGCACAGAATATGTTGGGCAGACAGCCTTTGGCGTAGATGATTTACCTTGCAACAGGGACGAAGTTGTTGCACAAAAATGGGTTGGAGTGCTGTCACGTGATCAGGGTAAAGCTATTACACTCATCAATGATGGAATATACGGTTCCGATTTTTCAAATGGTGAAGTACGTCTATCATTGCTTCGTTCCCCCGGTTTCTGCGGCCATCCGATAGAAGACAGAACAATTATGCCCCAGGATAGGTTTTCACCGCGAATTGACCAGGGAGAGCGTCTGTTCAGCTTTGTCCTGAATGCTGGAGAAATTGTTGAAAGGCTGAGAAGTATAGACAGGGAAGCATTAGTGTTCAATGAAAAACCGTTTGCCTTATCATTCTTCCCGTCTGGAGAAGGCAAAAAAGATGCCTGTGTAGTTGAACTACAGGATGATGCCATTCAAATGACTGCATTTAAAAAGGCAGAGGATGGTGAAGATTATATAATCAGACTGTTTGAACCAACAGGAAATAAGTGTTCGTCAATTTTAAATATTCCGGTAGCAGGTATCAAACAAGAAATAAAGCTGGATAGTTTTGAGGTAAAAACTCTTAGACTTATTGTGAAAAATAATTCACTAGCAGAGACTGATTTGATGGAAAGAGAAAATAAAAGCAGCAATTTGATTTAACCCGGTAAATGTACTGGAATAAAAGTTGAAAAATGTTGAAAAATGTTGAAAATGTGTTGAAAATGTGTTGATATTGGTTATGTTACATATTAGAATTAATGTATTCTTTTGAACACTACGGGGTGAAGAATTTGTATAAAGTTCTAATAGTTGATGATTTTGAATCAGACAGATTAACTCTCAGAAAGATTATAGAGTCATGGCAGGATAATTCTTTTAAAATCGTAGGTGAATGTGAATCAGGACTGCAGGCCATGCAATTTTTAGAAGAAATCACTCCAGACATAATAATAAGTGATATTGAAATGCCTTTTTTGAACGGCGTCGATATGGCTAAAATAATAAAAGAAAAATACAATAGCATAAAAATAATTTTCTGCACTTTATACAACGAGTTTAAATATGCCAAGGAAGCAATTTATGCCAATAGCTACGGTTACATCCTAAAACCCATACAGTCTGAGGAATTGTATGAATGTCTGGAAAATGTTGCAGGAGAAATAACAAATGAAGTTAAAAGTATGAATGAAGTCAATAGTATTAAAAAGACTATTGAAACCTTCAAACCCATACTTGCTGATAACTTTCTGATCGAAACCCTCTATGGTATAAATATACATCAGGAGGAGTTCGCTGAAAAAGTAGAATATTTCAACCTTAACATAAATAACGGATATTATAGAGTTGTATATCTGGAAATAGATGACTTTGAAATAGTTACATCCAATTTTACAACAGAAGAAAAGCAGCTTTTATCTATCAGGGTTTTAGGCAAGATTAAAAATTTTGAAGGTGAAGAGGGTGGGTTTCCGGTAACCAGAGTAGGAGAAATGCAATATGCCGTTATTTTGAGCGGAACAGAAATACAGCATGCCGAGGAGGAAACCTATGAGCATTTAAATAAAATTCAGAAATATCTTCAGAAAATAAACATCAGCGTGACTATAGCAGTAAGTAATATCAGTAATACCCATGTAGAATTGAAGAATTTGTTTGAACAATGCAAGTATATCATGAGATATAAGTATACTATCGGAAAAGGAAAGGTGATATCAAGCACGGATATTCCAAATAAAACGGAGTTCATCAGCCTTGATATCAATAGTCTCCAAAAGGATATACGGTATCTTTTGGATTCGGGCAGCAGGGAAGAAATAAGCAGGTACTTTGATTCTGAAATAGGTCATTTGAGCGAGCGTCTTGATGAGACTACCCTGAGAAATTATTGTTTTCAAATTCTCATATGCGTAAAAATAGCTTTGAGTGAAAACAATGTAAGCCTGAGTGACGTGTTTACCGATGAGAGTCTTTTATGGGATAAGCTACAGAAGTTTGAGACAATTCTGGACCAGGGAAACTGGCTTAAGAACATTTTGCTGTTTGCTAATGATTATCTGTCCCAAAAGTCTACAAGCAAGAATAAGATAATTGTTGATAAAATAATAGAATTTATATCCCAAAATATAAACAAAAATTATGGACTGATTGAGCTGGCTTCCGAAATGCACTACAGTCCCAACTACCTGAATTGTATTTTCAAGCAGGAAATGGGTATGACCATAAATGACTTTATAACGAGCGAAAAAGTAGCAAAGGCAAAAGAGATGCTCAAAGATGTACGCAACAGAGTGCAAAGTGTGTCCGATGAACTTGGCTATAGCCATGCGGCATACTTTTGCAGCGTTTTTAAGAAGAGTACAGGCATGACTCCCAAGGAGTACAGGGAGAAGATACATATATGATTAATATAATAAAGAATATTTCCAGACTATTTAATAATATTAAACTCAGGAACAAGCTGATAGTGTCTTTCTCACTACTGGCTATTGTTCCTGTTTCCATTTTGGGAGTTATATCTGCACGGTATTTGAAAAGCAATCTTCTGGATGCCGAGACAAATCTGTTTACCCAAAGTATGTATCAGCTTAACAATTCTCTGGACTACTTCTTCCAAACATATATGGATAGAACTAATATGGCTTTTAACAGCGAAGAGCTTCAGGAAATTATTCAGGCAGACATAAATAATATTGACGAGGCAGTTGCAATGAACAAGAAGGTAAATAAACTTCTGTCATATATAGAAAGCGACTTTAAATACCCTGAGATTTACACACCTTTTGCAAATGATGGACAGCTGATAGCAAAACTTTACATAGATAATGCAACAGTAACCTCCTATTCTATTGCTCTGCCGTTGGAAGAGTATATGGACCAGGAATGGGTACTTGATTTATTTAGGGATCAGAGAGTTTTTTCCTGGAATTACGGTGAGGAAATAAAGGGTAACAAATGCGTTTCCTTAAACAGAAGGCTGGTCAATTTCGATAACGGCAAGGATGTAGGCCTGTTCAGACTGTATATTCCCGTTGAGCGCGTTACCAGGATAATAGAATATAATCTGAAAAACAGTGATATTGGTGTGTTTTATTTAGATCAGGAGCAAAATAAAATTACAGCTGCCGGGAATATAAAATACAGCACCAATGATTACCTGAAAGAATTAAGGAAGATAAGATTATCTGAAGGGATTCAGAATGTAAAATTAGGAGGAGAAAACTTAATTGTAGGCAGTATGACATCAAACAGCACCAAGTGGAAAATCGTTTATTTGATTCCAACCAGGCTTGTTACCGAAAAGGTACAGGTCATAACCCTAATTACAATACTTACCACAATTGCAGCTTTAGTTTTTTGTATCTTTATTGCATTTTTAGTTTCAACTTTTATAACAAGAAGAATAAAAATACTTCTTAACAAAACAAATGAAATAAATGAGTCAAACCTGACTTCAAATCTGGTGGTGAAAGGTAATGATGAAATAAGCCAGCTTGACAGAAATTTTGATAAGATGATTATGAGAATACGCAACCTCATAGATAGTGTTTACATATCACAAATAAACGCCAGCAAGGCCAAGCTTGAGCTTTTACAGGAGCAGATAAACCCGCATCTTCTTTATAATACGCTTTCTATGGTAGCTTCGACAGCTGAAAAGGAAAACCAGACAGACATAATGACCGTATCTGAAAATCTTTCGGCTTTTTACAAGGGCATTCTCAATAGAGGCAAGCCGGTTTGCCTTTTTAAGGAGGAGCTTGATATGGTGAAGCGCTATGTGGAGATTACCAAGTATGTTTATAAGTTGGATATTGATTTAATACTGGATATTGATGAAGAGGTTTTAGGATTTTACACTTTAAAGCTCATAATCCAGCCAGTTGTAGAAAATTCAATTCTGCATGGAATCAGGCCCAAGAAATATGGAACCATAGCCATATCGGGAAGTCTGCAGAAAGGTGACATAATATTTTGTATTTCAGACGATGGAATCGGTATGGATAACGCTACCATGGTCAAATTGAACGGAACAACCTCCAGAAGCGAATTTGATAGAAGTGTGGGCATTACAAATATTATAAAAAGAATTAAGATTTTCTTTGGGGACGGTTACGGTCTTAAATATAACAGTACTGAAAATGAGGGTACCACAGTGATAATAACACTTCCTAGACTTACCTCTGAACAAGCCGAATTTTTATAGAGACAATTCCTGACATATGCGTAAGGCTGTGAAAATGTGCTTTTACACTATAGTTCATTTTTATAAGGTATCGTTGAATATTCATATATATCTTATTTCTTTGTGTAAGTATAATAAAATCATCTCAATAATTAGAAGCTTCTTGTATCAACTTTTTCACATCTATGGTCTTTCACTGATTTCAAACATTAATAAGGAGGAGAGAAAATGAAAGCAGTATCACACAAAAGGGGTCTGGTTCATAAAGTTACGGCAATTTTCTTAATCGCAGCCATGCTGCTTACCTGCCAGATTCTTTATTTACCGTTGAATACCTTTGCAGCATCCGATTCAAACCTGACTTCGGATAAATACACTGTAAATGATATTTCCGGTGTTGTTTCAAACGTACCATATGAGGATAGCGATGTTGCAGTTTTTCTAAGTAATTTGAAAGTACCTGACGGTGCCACAATTGAACTGTTGGGAGACATAGAAAATGATAAAAAGGGAGGAATAACAGGAGGAAAAGTTGTAACAGGCAACGAGGCAAAAGTTACCTCTGCCGACCTAAGCAACGTAAGAACCTATAAAATTGAAATAAATCAACAGTATAACGCTGAAAACCAGTTCAGCTCTCTGCAGGGAGCAAACAATTGATTCTATCAGGAAATTGCAGGAGGTGAACTGCAGGATATGGTCTGGGGCCGTCCAGGGGCTCATTTCGAAACCTGGTCGGGAAGTGCTGAGTTTTCGTTTGCCTGGAAAAATATGATCCACCCCGACGTTGGAAGCCAGCCTGTAAGGGTGTTCAAGGCACCAAAAAAAGGAAAGGTTTCAATAGACAATAATATAAAAAGAATGACTCCTGATGGTAAAGGTGTACAGGCAAAGGTCATGTTAAATGATCAGGTGATATGGCCCGAAACGGGTGAGTGGGTGCCGGTGGATACAACGCTTATTACAACCGGCAGTTCAATAGAAGTCAATAAAGATGATTTAATAGAATTTGTGCTGGATAACAGCGGAGAGGCAGCGCCAAACACTACTTATTGGAGAATGGTTGTTACCTATTTACCTCAGGCTCAGCAACCGACTGCTGTTGATTTGCAGGGCGATGGCTATATACGCATACCTGTTAATGGTTCGATAAAATCAAAATACTCAGCATCAGTAATTGATCAGAACAGTGAGGCTATTCCCGGAGAGGCAATATCCTGGAGCATAAGCCCTGAAGTGCCCGGAGTTTCAGTTTCACAGGACGGAACCGTAACTGTTGATAGCACAGCCGTTCCGGGAAGTGTAAACCTTGTTGCCTCATCAGTGAGCAGTCCGAGCTTGTCAAAATCTATGAATATTCTTCTTAAAACAGCGTCAGAAAAAATAAATAATGATGAAGCAAATAAGCTGATACTGCTTAATTCAAGTAATGTTTCCATGTTAATCGATTACAATAATAAGGCAAAGATAACTTCTTTAAAAGTTAATGACGTGGAAACGTTGGACAGCAACGGTATAGTTTCATCTGCAGAGATACCAAGAGGTACGCCTTCCATTGGCACTGGCTCATTAGCAGCAACACCTGCTGTTTCAGTAACAGGTGACACTTTAACCTTGGACGGTATTACATATTCAAATTCCAATGCAAGTATAACTGAAACCTGGACTTTTACGGTAAACGATCAGGAAATTCAGTGGGGAATCAATAGGAAATATGTGGCTGTAAATGGCGGAACTGTAGATATAGAACAGAAATCAGCCGGCTTTAATTTTAAGAAAGACATATTTGACACTGCCTTCAGATCTGATGGAGGCTCTCAGGTATTGTTGTCACCCACCGACCGCAGCAAAATATTGGCTTTTGATCCTCTGGATAAGCAATATGGAACAACTGAAGCCGGTATGGCTTATGCCGGAGGCGGTATTGATTTCGTAAATATGCCAAATAACTTTATATTATCACTGCAATGTACTTCAGATAAAAATATCGTCTCTGAATTCTATAGGGATCAGTTCACTTTAGGACTTAAGTATGACAATAAGCTTAATGCTAAAGAGTTTACTCACAAATTGCACAGAGCTGACTATGATCTGGGCTTCCACTGTTTTATGCCCTCAAAGGGTGAACACAGCTATGATCCGGTAACAGTTACGGAGCAGGAAGTATATGAACAGAATTATTCTATAAGGGCCAGCACCGATTTGAATAGCTATTATAGCGTAGGAAATCTGCCGGATACTTCAGGAATAGATCAATACAAGTTTGGCAGATTTTTAAGTGAATTTGGAAGAACCTCAATAGTTGACCTTGATGGAATAGGCGGCTCATGGAATGCTCTCAGACTCGAGTTTTCCGATACCATGGCAGGCCAGTATGCTGTTAAGCTAATGAATGGAATGCAATACACAAACAGTAACAGTAAAACGGTAAAGGCATTAAAGGCGTTAGTAGAGTCAGCAATCATCACACAAAAAGAAAACGGACATATGGTAGGCTGCCCGGAGATATCAGGACAGGCGTACAATTATCCTAATGTATCTGAAGCCGATGCGGCTGTGCCCATGGATGCAGCTGCGTATATAAATACTACCAGGGACGTGGCCTGGGCTCAACAGGTAAAAACAGGTATTCGTAAAGCACTGGATTACAGACTTTCCAAGGATGCCAACAACAACGGGCTTGTAGAAAATGAGATTGACAACAATTATGGCAGAGATATGCAGGCGTGGTTGGATGTGCTTTATATAGGCGGAGAAGATGCATATGTGAATGCTTTAATGTATTCAGCGCTTACAGAGTGGGCTGACATAGAGGAAAAAGTATTAAAGGATGCTGAAAAAGCAGAATATTACAGGGAAAAAGCTGCTAAGCTCAAGGAAACCTACAACAAAGATATTCAGGATGGCGGATTGTGGTCGGATTCTTACCAAAGCTTCATAGGCTGGAGATTCCTGGACGGTTCTGTAAAAGCGGATGTGAAGTACCTGCATGTAAGCGCGGCTGCGGTAGAATACGGCGTTGCCAGCAAGGAACGTGCAAGGGAATTCCTATTCGGCGCCTTTGACGGGTATAAAGATATCGAGGATTGGATGACAAAAAATGGGGGGAAGGCTTATCCATTGAACCTTCATCCTCTGGATAAAACTGAAACAGTAGAAAGGTTCCTGAATGAGTGGCCCGGCTGGGAGAATGGACAGGTATTCCCACAGACAACAGGTGATATGATATCTGCCTATGCAAAACTTGGAAGCACAATTCCTCTCAAGTATATGAAAAACCTTATTGATTTATATTTTACAACCGGTGATCCAATGTACTTTGATGATACCTTCAGATGGGATTTCGGAACAAATACATTCAACTGTAATACAAGAATGGCTATAAATGTATACTCTGCGGCTACTTTGATAACAGATATATTCGGATTCAAGCCAAGATTTGACGGGCTTGTAGTTAATCCGGTGCTGGATGCAAGTTTATATGGTTCAGAAATAAACTATTATATGAGGGATCATAAGTATACTGTACGGTTTGACAATGATAAGACAAGGACGATGCTTGTCAATGATGGTCTGGAAAGTGTTACTTTCCAGTGGAATAACTTAATTCCGGGAACCGAATACTCTATATCCGACAGAAATAATGCCGATGGTACAGAGACTCAGCAGCAGGTGGTTGCCGATGCGGATGGTATTGTAAGCTATGTACTGCCTGATAATAAAGAACGCAGTATAACGTTAACTGGAGATACCGTTACGCCTTCTCCCGACCAGGATATTTTTAAAGCTACCGCCGGCTACTCAGATAATCAGGGTACTGACAATTGGTCATATTATCAATTAAAAGATTCACAAGAATCGCAGCTTCAATGGGATTCATCTGCAAGGCAATGGAAGAATGCTGAAAAGGATGTTATGATTAGCAGCAAGCTAATGAAGGCAGTTTCAGATAAGTCGGCAGTACGACGCTTTGAAGCTCCTGAAGCAGGTCAGGTAAACATTTCAGGCAATATAAGACTAAAGGATATGACTGATTCAGGTGCCAGAGTCAAAATATTGAAAAATGGTATACAATGGTGGCCAAAATCAGGGGAGCAGCAAATAAAAAACAATCCGGGCATTGGGTTCAAGGGTATTATGAATGTTGCGGCAGGAGATACAATTGACTTTGTTGTTTCGGGTACAGAAACAGTCGTTTGGTCGCCTGTCATAGAATATACATCCGACGATCCGGGTTCTGACGAAAAGGCTGATATGGTTACCATGCCTTCTTTTACAAAAGATAAATATGAGTTCAATTCCAGTGATGGATTTGCCTTCGTTCAGGGGGTTGACAATTGGTACTATGAGGAATATTCAAACGGCCTATTTAAGCCGATGCACTGGTCTGCAGAAATGAATGCATGGCAGGGTTCGGAAACCTATGCTTTAATAGACAGCAAAATGGCCCATCCGGGCAACAGCTGTGATGCGGCAAGGGTATTTAAGGCTCCTGACAGCGGTTCCATAAAAATCCTTGGGAATATAAAAATGGGCACAAACTCTGCTAACGGGGTAAAAGTTAAGATCCTGAAGAATGAGGATATAGTATATCCACAATCAGGAGAATGGATGCGTCTTGACGGAAGCACTCCATCCGTTGATACAGATGTTATACTGGATGTTGAAAAGGGAGACAGAATAGCTTTTATTTTAAACAGCAACGGAAATAACTCCGGTGATACTACTTTCTGGACACCTGCCGTAAATTACATAAGCAAAGTAGCAGGCAGATTTGATTCAAAAGCTGATTTTAGTAATGAACAGGGAAAAAACAACTGGTATTACAGAGAAATTATAAACGGCCAATATAAGGATATGACATGGGTTCCAAATTATTCAAATTGGACTGATACCTGGAAGGGATCCAAGGATTTTGCACTTATATTTGCTGGAGAAGTAATGCATCCCGAACTTGGCGTACAGGTCGCAAGAGTATTTAAAGCGCCAAGGCCAGGGTACGTCTCGGTGACAGGTAAGGCGTTTAAAAATGAAGGCGGTGACGGTACAAAAATAAAGGTAATGAAGAATCAGGAGCAGATTTGGCCTGAAAAGGATTGGAGCCTGATAACCGGTCAAGACGGGGCAGAGGTTGCAATAAATAAGTTGGCTGTCAATGCAGGGGATGAGATTGCTTTTATACTTGACTGCAACGGAACTACTGAAAACGACGGTACAACCTGGGCGCCTGTAATTGAATATGTGGGAAGCGTTCCTGCACAGCACGCCCCGCCTGATGATGCATCATTAAAGGGTATCATGCTGAATAATGGTTCGCTGTCTCCGGCATTTTCGTCTGAAACAACGGTATATACTGCCGAAGTCAAAAATGATATAGCAAGTATTGAAATTACAGCACAGCCAAGCAGTACAAAAGCAAAAACAAGAATTTTCTCCAAGGACGGGGAAAGCAGTACAGGGGTTATAAGCCTGCTGGAAGGGCCAAATGTCATAACCATTGAAGTAACCTCCGAAAATGGTGCAGTAAAAAAGGAATACACTATTACCATCAACCGGGAATACGTTAATACCTATAACGGATGGGACAGTTTTTCTAGCCAGCAGGGTAAGAATAACTGGTATTACAGGGAAATCAAAAAAGATGCGGATGGCAACGACCAGTATTCCGACATGACCTGGGGTGATCCCATACAGCAGGGATGGTTTTTATGGCAGGGCTCGAAAACAATGGTTCTTATGTTCAGGGATGAAACTGCTAAAACAATCATAATGCATCCTGAAAAAGACATTCAGCCAGCCAGGGTATTCAAGTCACCCTTTGAAGGAACTATAAGTATTAGTAATAAAATTACCAGGTCTGCAGGAGGAAACGGTAGTAAAACTCAGATTCGTAAAAACGGAGTTAAAATATGGCCTGTTAATGATGAATGGCAGATTATAACAGGCGGAGAAGTTACCGGAAATGTGCAGGTTGATGTAAAAAAAGGCGATGAAATACAATTTGTTGTGGATTGCAACGGTGATGATGGATCGGTCGAGGGGATCTCCAATGATGGAACAGGTTGGCTGCCTGTTATCACCTATCTGAAGATCGCATTAGTGGATATAACAGGAAAAACGGATTTGGTTGTACCTGAAAAAGGTGCAATAACATCCAAATACACTGCTGTTATCAAGTTCAATAACGGAACGGTTGCTGAAAATCTCCCGGTTAATTGGACAATAGATCCTTCAGTGGAAGGTGTTTCTGTTGATTCGACCGGCAGTGTGACCGTAGGCAGCAGTACAACAGCCTCAAGTTTTGCACTGACTGCGGAAGTTAATGGTGTGTTGAGCAGGATGACGGTTAAGCTGATTAAGGAGCCGGTAAATCCCAAGCCACAAGAGCCCAAGCCACAAGAGCCCAAGCCGGCGAATCCGACCCCCAATACATCTTCAACTCCAGGTAATAACACAACACAGATACCTAAGCCGGCATCAACGACTATAAAGGTATCTCCTGAACAATTAAGAGCTGCAATCGAAAAGGCCCCAACAGATGCTGACGGTATCAAAAGGGTCACTATCAAAGTTGAAGAAGTTGTGGGTGTATTGAGTTATATACAGGAAATACCTATAAAAGCTCTTATATCAATAAATACTGATTTTAGTCTGTCAGTTGAAACTCCCGCGGGAACAGCTGTGCTGTCACCTGGTGCACTGAAAGAACTGAAGGGTATGGGCAATAGTACACTGCTACTGTGTGTATCTAAAACGCAGCCTGGGAGCAATTCAAAACCTTCTGTAAGAATAGATGCAAAATTGGACGACAAGCCTTTGCAAAATATAAAAGCGCCTATAACAGTTTCAATGAATTACACTCCTTCAGCTGACGAACTGAAGAACAGCGAGCATATTGTAGTATTTAGTGTCGATGAAAAAGGAAACAAAAAAGCTGTTCCAAATGGAAAATATAATACTGAGACAGGAAAAGTAACATTTGTCACTACTCAGTTCGGCACTTATGAGGTTTCTTTTGTTAAGAGAACCTTCGGAGATTTGGATAAGGTTTCATGGGCTAAGCACGCAATAGAGGTGTTAGCTTCACGGGATGTTATCAAGGGTACATCAGAAGGAAAATTCAGTCCAGATGAAAGTATAACCAGAGCCGACTTTATTCTTTTACTGGTTAAAACTCTGGGAATCTCAGCTGACTTCGATAGAAACTTTGAGGATGTGCAGCCCGGGGATTATTATTATGAGGCCCTCGGCATTGCAAAAAAACTGGGAATTACTTATGGCACAGGCAATAACAGGTTTAATCCGGGAGACAAGATTTCCAGACAGGATATTATGGTCATGGTATCAAAAGCACTTCAGGTTGCAGATAAGAAATTTGAAATAGAAGGAGTGGCCGGTTTGGAAAATTACCTGGATGCGGACAGTATTTCAGCTTACGCATTAAATAGTGTTGCAGCGCTTGTAAGGGAAGGAATAATCAAAGGCAGCGGCAATTCCATAAATCCAAAAGAAAATGCAACCAGAGCTGAGACAGCAGTAATTATGTATAAATTATTGAACAGATAGTAATAGCTTGAATAAGAAGGGTATACACATTACACAGATTATTTATATTAGTGGAAATGTGTATACCCTTTTCATAATATCCGAGAAAAATAAGGTGAACTTGACTAAACAATATTCCAGATATAGTATGAATAGAAATAAGCTAATTTTATTTAACTGTTTATAACTGTTAACTAAAATGATTTATATTGTGGAGGTGATTATCCTGGCGTTTGTTAGTTTACAAACCGATCGATTGATAATTAGGGATCATGTACATGAGGATTTATACACACATCACTGTTTAATATCAAATCCCATAGTTATGTATTATCTTCAAGATATACAAACACACTCATTTGAAGAATCAGAAGAGAATCTTTTACAAGCCATTAAGGAAATAGAAAAGGAAAACAGGACAAAATTCTTTTTCAGGATTGAAGAAAAATACTCGTTAGCTCATATTGGAGAAATTGGCTATACAGTAAATCAAGAAACGCCTTTTGGGAAGATTGTAGGACTTGGATATTTTATAAACAAGGAATACTGGTCAAAGGGATATG
Source organism: Bacillota bacterium (assembly GCA_023409265.1). Classification (GTDB taxonomy): domain Bacteria; phylum Bacillota; class Clostridia; order Acetivibrionales; family DSM-1351; genus Ruminiclostridium. Next base: position 139,838 of record JAEYHZ010000022.1, read on the forward strand.
TTACAGAAGCAGTAAAAGAAGTGTTAAGATACGCGTTTGAAGAAAACAATGTAATTAGGGTGTCTACAGGCTGTATCAAGGAAAATCAAGGATCTGAAAAGGTTATGCAAAAATGTAATATGGTAAAAGAAGCTGATTTCAGGATGCATTCCTGGCATAATGGCATGTTAAAGGACAGAGTAGAATATAGAATGCTGAAAGATGAGTGGTATTCAAACATCGCAAAGCGCACATAGTTCCATTATGTTTATTGGTATTCATTTATATAAACTGATTACAATTAACAGATTTAGCAATAGCAATACAGTACGATAAAGAATTATTTTATTAGGGTGGCCTATGACGGAAAAAGCAGAAAAGTACAATTATATAATATACATAATATTGTTTGGTTGTAGTCTCATATTATTGATATATGATAATCATAATTCTATATGGTCATGGCTTTTAATATTTTTAGGATATACTTTTCTTACTATAGTTAATGACTTTATATTAAGAAAAAAATTTATTCTGAACATTATTATTGCTATATTTCAGTACTCTCTTATTTTACTTTTGGTATATATTTCAACCGGGTTTGGAAGTGTACCTCTTGTTTTTGTATTACAGTTTGGAATATTTACTGCTCATAAAACCAGGATTTCAGTCGTGATAAATACAGTTATATTTGTTACATTTAGTTTTTGTCTGTACATATTGCCTCAAAATAATCTGACAACTCTTTATCCGGCAGTATTCCTGCTGCTGTCAGGTCTGGTCAGCATGCTGATGCTGTTGTCCCTGAGAAATATCAAGCAGCTGCAGCAGGAGAATTTTGAACAGATTACCAGGCTGCACCTTAATAAAAAGCAGCTGCGGGATTTAAACAAACAAATGAAGCACTACGGTGAAGATATGGAAAAGGTTGCTATTCTGAGGGAACGAAACCGGATGTCAAAGCAAATCCATGATACTTTGGGACATGTACTGACAGCTGTTTCGGTGCAGCTTGAAGCAGCTGAGCTTCTCATTGAAAAAAATACCCCTGAGGCACTGAAGAAAATATCAAATGCAAAGGAACAGACCCGGGATGGACTTTTAAGTATTAAACAGGCGTTGGCTCTGATTGACCAGGATAATATGCAATTTGAAGACAGGATTTTTGATATAATAAAGAATTCACAAAGGAGTATGAATATAAAAATACTACCACAAATCAAAATAAATCGGAATTTACCGTCAGGTGTTCAGGTCTTAATTCTTTCGGCCCTCAAGGAGGGAATTACTAACGGTGTCCGTCATGGGCAGGCCTCTGCCTTTATTTTCCGCCTTATAATTGATGATACACATATTCTGTTTTACCTGGAAGACAACGGCGGTGGAACTGATAAAACCCGCATGGGCTACGGTTTGACTGCTATGGAAAAGCAAACTGTGGAACAGGGCGGAACAATAGAGATTTTTTCAGTAAAGAATGAAGGGTTTACTCTAAAAATTACTATACCTTACAAGGGGGAAAAACAATGATAAGAATACTTCTGGCTGACGATCAGCGTCTCATGTGCGATGGAATTAAATCCATGCTTGAAACCGACAGCCATTTTGAAATTACCGGGATGGCCTATGACGGCTGTGAGGCAATAAATATGGCCAAGGCCTTAAAACCGGATCTGGTTCTACTTGATATACGAATGCCAAAAATGGATGGTGTTGAAGTAGTTTCTCATATAAAAAAAGTATATCATGAGATGAAGGTCATCATGCTTACAACCTTCAACGACGAGGACTATATAATGGACGCGATGGCGAATGGTGCTGATGGATATCTTATAAAGGATATAAATGCTCAAGATCTGGTGCGGGCAGTTCATAACGCACTTGACGGTCAGCTGGTTATGCCTTCGGCTGTAGCTGAAAACCTAAAAAGAGGACTTATGCGGATCAAGGCCAGAAAGGATGCAGAGATAAAGCTGAAAAGTATCAATTTTTCAGCAAGAGAAATTGAAATAGCTCAAATGCTTGCAGATGGGTTCAATAATTCTCAAATAGCAACGGCGCTATACCTGTCTGAAGGAACTGTAAGAAATTATGTTAGCTTCATATACGAAAAGCTTGAGGTAACCGACAGAGCAAATGCTGTTCTTAAGATGAAGGAACTGGGCTTATGACTGTAACGTCATAAAAAATATTACAAACAATATTACTGAAGACACTACCTGAGGGTGGTGTCTTTTTATTATCATTAAGGAAATAGTACGCAAAGGTTAGTTGATAAGTACTTTTGAAATTATTATTAAAGTTTCATAAAAAAATTCAGGAGGATTTAAGCTGTGAAAATAAAGAGAGTTGCAGCCGCCATTTTGGCGTTAGGGCTTATAATCAGCCTTTTTACAGGCTGTGGTAAAGAGAAGAAGGAGGCAGTACAGGTTTTAAATGATTACCTCAACCATATTATTGCTTCGGAATACAGGGAGGCATACGCTTTATTATCAGACTTTGACAAGGGAAATATCAGTGAGGAAGACTTTAATAGCTGGCGTCAACTGGCAGGAAAAATCGTGTCAGTAAAAAGCTTTAATATCGACAGCAAGGTTGATGTGTTTAAAGATTACAAATATTCCGGAACTGAGTTTGGAAACGTGTACGGACTAAAGGTTGACAGCAAGCAGGATATTCTGATACCGGACATTGAGTTAAGCGGCTATGACGGAAAAACATACCGGATTATGGTTCAGCAGCAGGGAGACGAATATAAAGTACTTCTTCTGCTTTCAGACCTTAACGAAACAATTGCCAAATACAGAGCATATATAGATAAACTTAGGCATGATAATACTTTTTAAATATGTTATATTAACTGTATTTCAAAAGCCTATCCGCTTAACTCTCATTTTGATAACAATATGCCTGTCCGGGGCGGCTATACTTGCTTCGGTTTCCATATCGGATACAATGCTGAAAACCACTACCAATAAATGGCGCAGTGAATACGGATACTCGGATATTGTTGTTACATCCCGGCTATCCTCTCCATCACGTTACTTTGACCAGTATAAAATAGAGAAATACAACAATTATTATAACTATTCAGTAAAAAAAATCAGTGCAAGCGGCAGCATTGGCGACCATTCCTTTATTTTTCACGGATATACTCTTGACACCTTGTTGAAAATGCTTGAGCTTCAGAAATTAAAGGGTCTTGACGCATCTCATTTTACAGGTAATATGATAATCGTCAGTGAAAAATATGCTTATGAAAATAAGGTAAATAAAGGTGATGTACTGACATTACAGATAGATGGCCGTAAAGTACAGCTTGTTGTGTATTCAGTGTTTCCTTCCGACGGTCCCTTTGCTTACGAAAAGGATGATTACTCTGCAATAGTTCCATTTGAAAAAGTGCAGGCCTTATCAGGGCATTTGGGTAAGGCTGATACAGTATACATCGGACTGAAAAAAGGTGTGTCCAAGACTCATATGATATTAAGGTTGGCTGAACTATATAAAGAATACAAGGTAAGCGAAACATATTCCGCGGATCATGTTCGTCTGCAAACAAACAGAAGTGCTGTTCCTTTTGTATTTATGTCTGTACTCCTATGTCTGATGGCTGTGTATGTAATCTACATAATTTTTCAAAACATTGTTATTGAACGTATGCCGCAAATTGGCGTGTTACGTGCTATGGGAGCAGGCAAATTCAATGCGGATATGGTGGTGCTGTTAGAGGGCTTTGTTTATGGAATAGCTGGCGGTATTTCCAGTCTGGGAACAGGTATTCTATTTCTTTTTTTGCTGACACGGCACCTTCTTTCAGCAGAGGCTGCCAGTGATGTTAAAATAGCAGTTTCTAACCGGCATATTGCATTAACTATGCTAATATCTATTGGAATGAGTATAATTGGAGGATATTTGTCTCTCCGAAAATATAAATCAATGCCAATCATCGGACTTATTAAACAAAATACTGATAATCAGGGTCATTTTCGCTTAGCAAGGCCACTAGCAGCCGTAGTACTTTTTATTGCTTCATTGGCAGTACTTCTACTATTGCAGTCTCTTAACGGTCTCGTAATTTATGTATCACTAGTCATAATAATAATGCTATCCTTTTTGATAGCCTCTCCATTTATATTTAGAATCTTCGTATTATTTGCCAAAAGACTTCTTTATTCAGTTAAGGGTATATTTAAAATAGTGTCCTTATCAATTCAGAATCAAAGGAGCTTTGTAATAGCTTCCACTATTCTGGCGGTAATTATGTCTACAGGTATAATAATAGATACTATTAATTTCAGTAACTCCGAAGGCAGCAGGGAATACTTTGGCAGATTTCATTATGAAATGGAGATCTCTGCAGGGGATCTGACGCTGGGAAGGCTGAATACACTAACTCAACTTCCCGGAGTTTCCGAAGTGTGTGCAAATTACTATTCAACAGTTACCGAAGTGAAAGGTCAGAGCATATCCATATACAGGATTCATGGAGTCGATACGCAGAAAGCTCCTGATTTTATGGATTACAATATGTCCAGCAGTTACGACATACCTTTCGAGCAGCTTGAAAAAGGAAGAAACATTCTGCTAACAAAAACACTTGGACGTATTTACAAAGTAAAAGAAAACGACGAAATTATTCTGAAAATATATGCATATAACGGGGCATATAGGGAAGTTGCCTATAAGATTTCAGGCTTTTTTGATGATGAGTATACCAAACTGGGAAGGTATGCACTTATATCCCAGAAAAATTTCGCAGAGGATTTTCAACCAAGCCAATATTCTTCCATATCGGTTAAATCTGACGACGTTGCTGCTGCACTTTCATCCATGCAAAGTGCCTACCGCGACAGACAGGCGCAGATTGAAACTGTTAGGGAGAGGCAGGAGAGTACTATTGAGGAAAGCAGACTGACAATATCTTCCATGAATTGGATATCAAATATTTCTATGATAACAGGTATCTCCGGCATGCTTTTTATCATGCTGCTGTCATTTAAGTGCCGTGCCGGAGAACTTGCTATTTATGGAGCTATGGGTCTTCCTAAAGGAGGGATTGGAAGGATGCTTTTTTATGAGTTGCTTTTATCCGGTGTTGCAGGCATATTTTCAGGAGTTGTAATGGGCTGTATCATTAGCTATATTGCCCTGCCAAAATTGATTTTTTCACTTCAGATTGCCATGAGGATATATTTCAGCATAGGTACAATTCTTAATTCTTGCTTTAAGGGCTTATTAATATGTCTTTTATCAGGAGCAATAGGCTTGATCAATTACAGCAGAACTACACTTATGGGAGGGCTTCGCAGTGAATAACTACATTCTTGAAACGAGCGGTCTGCGCAAGGAATATGTTAATGGAGAATTTAAAACAGAGATTTTAAAGGGAATAAGTGTTGGTTTTGAAGACGGTGAATTTTGCGCCATAACAGGCCGTTCGGGCTCGGGAAAGAGTACATTGCTGCATATACTTGGAATGCTTGATACACCAACAAGCGGAACAATTAAAATATTTGGTCAGGATATAGCTGGACTATCTGACAAAAAACAAGCCGCCTTAAGAAGAAAAAACATTGGCTTTATTTTTCAGTCATTTTATTTAATTCCGGGGCTTACAGTATATGAAAATGTTATTATGCCCAATCTTCTGGATAAACGTAAAGTAAATCACAATTTCATCAATATGCTTCTGGAAACCGTCGGACTTGTTCACAGAAAAGATCACAGGCCTTCACAATTATCAGGGGGAGAACAGCAGCGGACAGCAATTGCGAGAGCACTTGCAAACAATCCCACACTTTTGCTTGCAGATGAGCCGACAGGAAACCTTGATTCAAATAATTCCATTCAAATTATGGAATTACTGCGCCGGATAAATATCGATAACGGAGTGACCATTGCTATGGTCACACATTCGGAAGGATTTGCCCGGCAGTGCCACAGGATTATTAAAATGAAGGATGGGATTATATCATGATGTTTTGATACGGGAGTGGTATAATTTGTATAACGAGGCAATAGATGTCCCCCACCTCTACAGGTGGCGGGTACCGCTTCGGTTTTCAGGCGGTGAACACATACTTCCCGCCTCGTTGAAACGCGTAGAGGTAATAAAATTTTTCTACAGCCGAAAAATTTTATCTGAACCTATGCGTTATAATAATGGTTAAATACCCGTGTAAAAACAGGAGGTGCTGTATTTGAAACCGGTATCAAATATGAAATACTATAAACATAACAAAGGACGGCTGTTTCTTTTAGTAGTACCTCTGTTGCTTTGTGTAATTTTACTGCATACGGTATATATGATCATAAACTCGTATTACAGTGTTCAATACAATGCATTCGTTGAAACCCGCAAGCATTATACAAGCATTCAGGCTAGAGGAAGTCTTATAAAAACGGAAATTCTTACAACGATTGAGAACAATGAGGATACTCAAAAGGTAGTTCCGTGTGTTTTAGGCTATACAGAAATCGAAAGTGTTCTGTCAACTGTTGGCGTCAGAGTCTATTTGCTATATCAGAACGATCTAAGGGAGTTTATGGATAAAATGAATCTTAAACTTGCGGTGGGGAGGCTGCCTGATCCCGGTAAGAACGAAATCATTCTTCATGAGAATATAGTAAAAAATAAAAATTTGACAATAGGTGACACAATTGGTAATGATATTGCCGCAAAGGAAAAACTCCCGGGACAGTATCGTATTGTAGGTACATTGAAAGGTAAGGCACTGGCGGGTTTTGCATCCCTTGAAGCATGGAAGGAGGCGATCGGTGAAGACAATCCCGAACAATACGGTGTATTGATTTATGCAAAAGAAGGAAAGCTTGACAGCCTGAACCGTTATCTCAGCTATCTGCCGCTTACAGGCAATGATCTCAGCAGCTACAGCAACAGTTGGTCTGACTTTACCGAGTCTTCTGAAAGTATATATTTGTTACTAAATGTAATCTATGGCTCGGTGCTGATTATAGTGTCGGTATGCCTCGGGTTTCTGACATATCTCTTTTACCATGGAAGACTGAAAGAATTTGCCATACTGAATGTAATAGGGTATTCCCGCCAGACTATTATATTAAGAAATATATCCGAAGTACTAGTACTTAACTTCTTATCTGCTATAAGCGGAATATTGTGTTCAATAATAATCGGACTGGTGCTTAATCAAGCAGTCTTTATAGCAAAAGGAACACCTTTGAACGTTTTAGATCCCAAAGCAATTATTTTGTCTCTTTGTATTCCAATGTTATGTATAATTGTTCAGACTGTGTCAATTGGAATTTCCTTTAATAAAAAAATAGATATTGTAGGGGTTATAGAAATGGAAGACGGAGGTGCTATGTGAAAATTGAAGGCAGGGAACTGACATTAATATTTGATGGCGATAAGGATAATTTGACCGTAGCAGTAGACAATTTTGATATTTCCGTTGAACCAAATGGACTACTGGGCATTATGGGTCCCTCAGGCAGCGGTAAAAGCTCGATTTTATACTTGTTGTCCGGATTGAAAAGGCCAACCGCAGGTTCAGTATTTTATGATGACAGAGACATATTGCTGTTCAATGACAATGATATGAACACCATAAGACAGGAAAGATTCGGCTTTATATTTCAGAGGCACTATCTTATTGCTCATCTGGGTATATTGGAAAACATATTACTTCCTCTTAAAGTAATTTCACCAGAAGATACCGAACGGGCTCTCGACCTTATGAAAAAAGTGGGCTTGTTGAAATATAAGGATAAGAAGCCGGGTGAAATATCAGTTGGTGAAAGACAAAAGGCCGCAATAATCAGAGCGTTAATTAACAGGCCTGAGGTATTGTTTGCAGATGAGCCTACTGCATCGCTTGACATGGATTCTGCAGTATTTGCAATGGAGCTGATTGAAGATTGTATGAAGGATGGCAGCGTAATTGTTGTTACACATGATTATAAAATACTGAAGGACGCAGACAGAATTATTCATATAAGAGACGGAAAACAAGTTTTATAAGCCTAAGGCATTAAATTTTTCTAAAATAAACTTGTATGAGAGTGGGTTGGAAAAATGAAGAAAACATTAATAATCATAATTATTTCAATTTTATGCTTAACAGCCTGCAGTAGAGATAATAAGAATGAAGAGGTAATTCCTATTGATGACAGGGATAATTCCATCACTACGTTTGGTGTAATTAAATGCCACAATACTAAAGGTATTGTAGTTCCATTCAATACAAGTATAAAAAGAGTACTGACAGGAGAAGGTGAGGAAGTTGAAAAGGGACAGTCCCTTATTGAACTTGATTTATCGGAATATAATCAGCAAACGGATAAGATAATAAACGAAACTTATAGTTTGAAGCAGCGGCTGGAAGACCTGGAAATTAAGCTAAAAACCTTAAAGGATCAAGCACTTCTCAAAACTAATAATTTAAATCAAACTATGATGTCTTTAAATAAAAAATTAATTGATACCAACAACTACATAAAAACAGGGTTATCCCCTGAGAACAGAAAATTGATTCTTATGCTTGAAATTGCAGAAGATGACCTCTCAGTTGAAAAATCAAATTTATTGGATTTTCAAATATTATATGCTGAAGGAGCAGTATCTTTAAAGGATTATCAGCAACAGCAAAGGAATGTGAAATCGAAAGAACAGAAAATAAAAGAAATTAAATTGGAAATAGATGCTTTAAAGCAAAAATATCAATCAGATGCCGATTCTCTGGAAATATCAATTAATCAGAATAAAAGTGAAATTACAGATTTGGAAGCTGACGCGTCAAATGAGCTAAGAGAACTAAAAGCTTCAATTGAGCAAAGTAAAAAACTTCTATCCTCAGCAGAAGCAGAGCTGCAGAAATTAACAGATAGTATCGATAAAGCCTCTATACGAAACGGCTTCCTGGTATGTGATATGAAAAGGGCTGCAATAGAAAGTATCAGGTACAACCCCGGGGATACAATCGATGCAGGCAGTATTATTACAAATTTAATGGATCTTGAAAGCTTGTATTTAGAGGTCGGAATAGAAGAACAAAGCATATTAAATGTACATATGGATTCAAAGGTACAAATCATTCCGGAAATGGATAAGACAAAATTTTATACGGGCAGAGTTACATTCATCTCTTCTGTTGCTGAACAGATAAACAATGAGACGATGATTGCAGTAAAAATAAGTATCGACAGCCCCGATGAATTATTAAAGCCGAATTCCAATGTAAAAGTTAAAATTCTTTCGGAATGAATAGCACAGAAAGATATATCGGCAGGGGAGAAGAAATATAGAATCAAACAAAGTTAATTAGCAATTCGTTGAGGATAAAGTCTCGTATGACAGCTCCCATAAATGTGTTTGGCAGCTGTCATACACAAAAAATGATTCTGTTAAAGCTTACTTAACTGTTAAGCAAGTAAATTTAAACCGGTGTAAAAATGAGGATCAATTTGTTTCTGAATAGTCCTGCTCAGGAACCCACCAGTTGCCTGATACAATGATTGAGGAAAGCAGGCGGATGGTGTTTCCAAAGTAAAGATCATCCTTTGTTGAAAATTTCATGTTGTAATCCCATAAATCATTGAGCCACTGCTGATTCTCCTTATTTACCATAGCACTTACCATAAGCGGTGCAGAAAAGGACATATCCTCATAATCCTCTAATATAGTACCATCCAGCTTGTAACCTGCTCTTATGTTCTCAGGCCTGTTTTGAGTTTTCTGACGGAACCACTTGTTTAATTTGTTCAGCTGTATTAATGCTCTTGTATCACCTGCTGTAAGATAATCAACAGAAATTCTCCATGGGGTCCTGCAGGAGTTATATGAGTAGGCACCGTCTGTCTCTGACTCTAAAAAGTTTGGAGGAGCAGGAATAAAAACACCGTTCTCTTTTACAACAAAATCAGGAAGCAATCCGGTAGCCGGACTGTACTTATCAGAAATTCCCTGAATAATAGCATAGGTTTTATCAATTACCTTGTTCCAGCGGTTATCACCTGAAGCTTTTTCAAAAGCTTTCAGATGCTGCAGCATAAAGTCGGAAGGGCGTGTGGAAGGTTCCTTGTCGGATGCCCAGTCTCCCAGCTTCAATATCCATTCTTTTTGGTTTACATCACTTTCCATTATGGCATTGATAATTTTTTTAGCTTCGGCAAGGTAATTTATATTACCCTTACTGCCCCACTGCTTGTGGGCCAGAAGCAGGGAATAGGCTATATCCATATCTCCGTCCGTTGCAGAGTCAACACCGTTTATATTAACAATCTTACCGTTTTTATCAGCCTGCTGCCATGCCATCAGATTTTTATTTTTTTCGCTTGGATGCGCTCTGAAATATCTGTACATTCCATCAAAACATACTTTTGCTTCGGGATCATGTCCTGCCATCAGGGCCAGAAGCATCATACCATAGCCATGAGCTTCAGAGACTGTTATTTCATTATCTGTAAACCAGTCTCCATCGCTGTACCAGACATAATACTCCTCTGGATTATATGGATTAAGTTTTAGGTATTTGGCCTTCCATTCATCGTATAGTCTGGCAACCGTCCTGTCCATTTGCTCCTGTGTAATATGGTTGGGTTTTATTGTTCCCTTAGTGTAGAAGGCGTGCTGAGGGAAAGCCATGACCGGGGTCCCGGTACCGGGAACAAGTTCTGCAGCCAGCTTCACCTGAACCGGCTCGGAATTGTTTCTGGCACCGACTGCCTTGATAACAAACTCATAATTTTTTTCTGAGGTAATATTGTCAATTGCATAGCTGTAATCAGTTTGCCCCTTAATAACCGGAATATATGTACTCCAGTTTGTTTTTATCCTGTTATTTTTCTCATACAGCCTGAAGCCCCTTACTTCTTCTGTAACTCCTGAAGGTGCTTTCCAGGAAACTACAGCTTTGGCTCCGGTTTGTGAAACCTTGGCATTCTCAACTTTTGCAGGTTGGTTATCGTTCCTGGTTATTGTATAATGATCGTATACTGCAAGGTCTTCGCCGATTTTTGCAGTGTAGGTTGTAACCTTAAGCTCGTTCGTTTTAACAGATACATCAACGAACATTTTCTTAGAGGGTTGTTCATCCAGCCATGACCAGTAATCTACAGGAAGCTTGTCGGGAGGGAGAGGTTTACCGTCTTCAGTAGTTGTCGGACTTTCATAAAATTTATATCCAACCGAGTTGGTCATCATATAAACTGTTCCCCGGGGATCTATGGCAGCATACTTTCCATACTCCTTTAAAGGTTTATCCTTCAACATTTGATAAGACCGCATGTACATATGATCGTGGCCCACAAACACCATATCTACTCCCAGTTCGTCAAAAACGGGGATAAGATACTTGCTGTAAAATTTCATCCTGTTGGCTTCCCACCACGTTCCATTTTCTCCTTTGGAATAAGGTCCTTTATGGAAGGAAACAAATTTCCATCTTGCATCAGATCTGGCAACCTGATTTTTCATCCATTCCAGCTGTGCATAGAACTCGGGATCGTCATACTCGATATCTCCCTTATCATTTAACTCCCCGGCAAATTGGGAATTAAACTGCATAAACAATGCATCTCCATACTCAAAAGCATAGACAGACCCTTTTTGTGTTCTGCCGCCTATACCCGCATTTTCCGGGAGATTGAAGTGACTGAAAAAATTATCGGTATCAGTATTTTCATCTTCGTCATAATCCTTTACTTCATGTCCACCCAGTACAGGTACTATAGGGCAGTTGGCCAGTTCCTTGTCCGGAACTCCCAACAGTGACTGCCATTCAGGTTCCTGATCTCCGTAGCTGACAAGATCGCCTGTGAGTATGAAGAACTTTGGGTCCACCTTGTTAATAGCTTTTCTTAAAGTATCCTTCCAGTACTTTGCCAACTCTGGAGATTCTGCATGAGAATCAGAACCCACTGCAAAGTGAAAATCCTGTTTATCAGCAGCATCTGTAATGAAAGTGCCTGTCTGACCCCAACCTTCGGGATCACCATTGCCCACCCGGTAGGAGTATTTGGTGTTAGGGGTCAGGTTATTTGCAATTACCTTATGACTGGTAAACTTGGTATATTTCTTATTATTTCTGTCATTAACAGACATAAATACATTAACTGTTTCAGCTGTCCCATTAAAAGTAACAGCCTTATCTTCAGGGAAAAGCCCGTTTTTAACCTTTGATGCCTCAACTACCTGTACCTTTGTTCCGTTAATGCCTGGACCGGTATACCAGGCAAAAGCTCTGCAGGTCTTGGGATCTCCATTAAAGGTCATATTCAGAAGCCTGGGCTTTCTCGGGTCTTCTTTTGCCGCAGTATGTAAATCAGAGGGCTGTTTACCTGCTAAAGCAGCATTACCTGTGGCTTCAGCAAGTCCCGGAAAGTTTGTGAAGAGAATGGAAAGTGATAATATCAAAGATAGTAATATATAAACCTTTTTGTTGAGTTTATTAGTAGTGTACATTTTATTACCTCCTTAAAATTTATTGATAAAATTATTAATAGAGTACTGATTGTTAAAGTTTACCTATGCAATTTAAAATCGACTGCTGCAATTGAATCCGGTAGGATTGAACGCTTCTGCGAACCGGTAGAAGCTTGAGTATGAGTGAAAGGGACTAGAGTGAGATAAATTGTAGTTCTGTGATGATATAAAATGTAAGCGCTTATATTTTGATGTAAAAAATTATAGTACCGGGTTTAAGTACTATTTTTTAATTTCTGTAAATTTTATAATGAAAGTTTGGATACAAATTTATCAAATCAGCAGTGCTGAAGGTTTTAGTATGCTGATTTGGTACTTATATATTTAACTTTGGTGCAGCTGTTGACTCCCTTATTACCAGATTGGGGTCCAGCTTAATGGTGTTATATCTTTTAACTTCACCTCTGATGATCTTTAAAAGAATTTCCGCCCCCATCCGGCCCATTTCTTTTGCAGGCTGCCTGATAGTAGTCAGCCCGGGATGGAAGGAGGAAGCCAGTTCCTGATCATCATAGCCTATGACCGATATATCGGCCGGGACTTTGATGTTTTCATTTTTAAAGGCATCAATAACTCCTAAAGCGATATAGTCGTCAGCAGCGAATATTGCTGTAAATTTATCTAATTTATTTTCGTTAATTAACTGCATGGCTATTTCATAGCCGTGAGCAATTGAAAATTCGCTGCTGTTTATAATGTGGGATTCCAGTCCGGCATCCTGCATAGCGGCCTTATAACCGGATTCTCTGTCGATACTGGACATATAAAGCTCGGGCCCGCTTATGTGAAGAATACGTTTATGCCCAAGTTCAAGAAGGTGGCGTGTTGCATCATATCCCCCTTTGTAATTGTTTACGATCACTGAAGGAATCGACGGATGCAGCTTTTGATTATCCAATAATACAAAGGGTATCTTTTTACCCTTCAAATCAAGAATATACATTTCTTCACAAACGGGGGATACAATCAGCAGACCGTCAACCCTGTCCTGCTGAAAAAGGAAGGGTATATTGTTGTTTACCTTATTGGGTTGTATCAGGGATAGAGCCAGAAAGTATCCGTTATCCTCAAGGTATTCATTTATGGCACTCAATGCAGAAGACAAAAAAGTATCAGAAAGGTTATCAATCAGCAGACCAATTGTTCCGGTTCTTCCGCTTGCCAGGCTTCTTGCAGCGGCACTGGGATTGTAATTCAATTCCTTCATCGCCTGTAAAACCTTTTGTCTGTTGTTTTCACGAACTGTCTGTGAATTATTGATTACCTTTGAAACTGTAACGATTGATACGCCAGCCTTTTTAGCAACGTCGTATATGTTATACTTCATATCTGTCTCCTTAAAGTTATAATGATACAGGTGGCTTATACCTGTATCATTATAACAAATTTCTTGCGTGTATACTATTTTGAACTCATATCTTTAAGTAATTTTGTTACTTTTTCCTGAACTGTGGGAGCAACATCTGCTGCTGGCGACTTACCTGTAAGCAGACATGGATCTGTTTCGTTTTTAACTATGGTCCAGATCTGTGAATAGTTGTTTATAAGATGGTTGTAGGATTCTGTTCCGTACTTGATACCGCCTTCATAAACTTTTTTCAGATCTCCCGGATCAATGTTCGGGAAGAAGCTGCAGTACTTTTCAAAGGCTTTCATATTTGAAGGCGGATTTCCGCCGCTCAAATCAATCATTTTCTCCTGAATATCGGGTTCAAGATTAAATTTAATCCATTCATAAGCAGCTTTCGGGTTTTTGCTTCCTTTCAATATAAAGAGCGGATCAACGTACAAAGTATCCCTGATTTTATCATTTCCGCCATTGGGTATAGCCGCTACACCAACCTTGAAGGGCAATTCGTTTGTCCCACTCAGTATCCAGGCTCCAGCCGGCTTCATTGCGATTTTACCGCTGGTAAAGGACTCTCCGCTTTGACCTCCAAGACCTTGGACAATTGAGTCGGTGGGACTGATTTTATCCTTGAACACTAAATCCGAAAGTTTCTGATAAACGTTTATAACTTCCTGTGAGTTAAAGTAAACCTCAGATGGATTTCCGCCGTTTGTCCAGGTGTCATCCGAGTAAATCTTTGCTCCGAAATACAACGGCCTCATGTCGGGCTCGGCCCAGAACCACTCGATTCCGTAAGTGGCTTCGTTCATATCGGAAGAGTTCTTAGTAAGCTTCTTAGCATACTCAATCATCTTATCCCAGGTCCAGCTCTTATCCTCATAATCAGCAGTAGGATAAGGAACGCCTGCTTTGTCAAACAGGTCTTTGTTATATGCCATAACAGATACATATGTATTTAAAGGAAGTCCATAATATTTACCGTCTACTTTATAAATGTCTACAATTTCTTTCGGAATTCCAACAGCTACAGGATCATATTTATCAGCCTCAATCATAGGTGTCAGATCCATAAGCATTCCTTTGTTGTAATATTCCATGAAACCTGCCTGGCCAAAATGCGAGGTCACATCCGGAGGGGTATTACCTGCTATCATGGTCTGGAGCTTCTGGTCAAACTGGTCATAGGGAGCTGTTACCACTTCAACCTTTACATCTGGGAATTTCTTGTTAAAATCAGGAGTTAATTTTGTTACGTATTCTCTGTCCTCCTGGTTCAAGGTCAGGTAGGTTAATTTTCCTGAAACACCGTCTTTATCCTGTGATGCTCCGGTTCCGGACCCTCCGCCTCCACAGGCAGAAAGTAATAAAGTTGAACAAATACAGGCACTTAGGAAAACACTCAGGGTCTTTCTACTTTTCAACATTTTAAAAATCCTCCTTTTTTATTTTGGAACAGCTAAACAATAACCTCCCACGAAAACCGGGTTCTATAATTTACTGTTCCTTATCCATTTATATTATAGAAGTGGTTATTCAACCGGATTAAATAACGCAGTTACTTTATTCCGGTTAAAACAATTCCTTCTACAAAATACTTTTGAGCAATAAAGAACAAAATGAAAATAGGCAGTAAGGAATATATGGAGCCAACCATGATAAGGTTCCAGGGTATCAGCCTGAAGGCGGAAATCATTCCGCTCATGCCTATGGGAAGAGTAAACTTGCTGTCTGTGTTCAGATATATAACCGGAGTTATAAAATCATTCCAGGTCCACAGGAACGTAAAAATAGATACTGTAGCCATTGCCGGCTTACAAAGGGGCAGTGCTATATTCCACCAGGTTCGGAACTCGCTGCACCCATCAATTTTTGCCGCATCAAATAAATCATTGGGCAGCGAACTGAAAAACTGCTTCAGCATAAAGATCATATAAGCCGAGCCGAAGAAGGAAGGAACTATCAGTGGAAGAAATGAGTCAACCCAGCCAATATTTCTGAATAATAAATACTGAGGGATTATAAGTGCCGGATAGGGAAGCATCAGAGTACTTAAAAGAATCATAAAGAGGAAGTTTTTCTCCTTTGCCTTATAGCGTGCAAAGCCAAAGGAAACCAGGGAAGAGGAAAGCAGGGTCCCTATCAGTACAAGGACGGCAACGAAAATACTGTTAAAAAAGTATGTCCCAAATGAGATTTTGCTAAATATCAGCTTAAAGTTTTCTATATGAATTTCGTTTGGAATTATGGTGGGAGGAACTCTGCGTATTTCAATGTTGCTTTTTAAAGCAGTAGATATCATATAAAATATTGGAAGCAGCATAATTAATGTAACGACGAGCAAAACCGCAACGGAAATATAGCGGCCAACAATTGATTTCTTTCCTGGTATATATGCTGCCTTTTTCTTGGAGAATAACGCGCTGTTCATTAATTCTGCCCCCCTTCGTAATAAACGTATTTATCGGATAATTTCAAAATCAAATAAGTCAGAACCATTACGGTAATCAGCAATAGCCAGCCCAAAGCCGAGGCATAGCCGATTTTGTAATTTTTGAAAGCATTGGTATAAAGGTTGAATACATAAAAATAGGTTGCGTAGTGAGGTCCGCCGTTCCTGGTCATAACGACAGCCTGCGTAAAGGTCTGGAATGAATCGATAATGCCCATTATGAACTGGAAAAGTATGATAGGGGAAATCATGGGTAAAGTAATAACTTTTAACTGCTGCCATTTGCTTGCACCATCAAGGACAGCAGCCTCCTGAAGGGAAGCCGGGACTCCCTGAAGCGCCGCCAGAAACACTACCATCCCGCTTCCAGTCAGCCACAGGCTCATCAGAATCAATGCCGGTATGGCCCAGTTTTCATCCATTAACCACATTGGACCATCTATTCCAAGTAAAGATAATAAATAGTTTAAAAGTCCAAAATCTGAATTGAATATCCATAGCCAGAGAAGGGACATAACAACACCCGAGACCATGCTTGGCAAATATAATGAGGTTCTGAAGAAACCCATAAACGGCACCTTTTGATTTAGCAGTAACGCAAGAGCAAGTGATAATACAAGCTGGATTGGCACACTTAAAAAAGTGTAGTAAAGCGTAACTTTTATAGATTTGAAAAACAGGTCATCATTTATCAGATTGGCATAATTCTTTAATCCGATAAGCTTGGGCGGATCGATAATATTATAATCTGTAAAACTATAAAAAAATGACGAGAGAATCGGATACAGCGTAAAAACCAGGAAGCCTATTATCCATGGGGATAGGAATATGTACAGATTTAGTCTTTGACGATGGTTCTCGTTCAATTTCACTAATATCAGTCCTTTCTCAGTAAATGTGTATTAAACCTAAGGGAAAAGAAGCTGGCGTATAGAGAATAAAGTTTAAGCGCTTATATTTTTATTATATGTTACCAGCGGGAAAATTGCAATTACCAATTTTACAAAATTTAAAAATGTAAGCGCTTATATTGTTTTTTAAAATTTGTTATGCTAATATGTTTATGAGAAGAGCTGATACGTAGATTGAATATTCCAGTATTTATACCTTGAAAGGAGATTGGATCTATGGAAGAATTGAAATTTGTAATAATCGGAGGAGGAAGCAGTTATACACCCGAACTTATTGAAGGATTGATAGAAAGACACCGTACACTCAAGGCGTCGGAGGTTGTTCTTGTGGACATTCCGGAAGGTGCTGAGAAACTACATATAATTAAAGAACTGTCAGAAAGAATGGTTAAAAGAAGCGGCATTGATATGAAAATATCAGCAGTTGTGGACAGGAGACAAGCACTGGACGGCGCTGATTATGTAATAACACAATTCAGAGTCGGAGGATTGGACGCACGTTCCTCTGATGAAAAAATACCGCTGAAATATGATACTGTGGGACAGGAAACTACCGGACCCGGCGGCTTTACAAAGGCCCTTAGAACGGTACCTGTTATATTGGAAATTGCACATGACATGGAGGAACTGTGCCCTGATGCCTGGCTGATTAATTTCGCAAATCCATCCGGAATTCTGACTGAAGCTGTAAATAATCATACATCAATAAAATGTATTGGCCTGTGCAATGTACCGATAAATATGGAAAGATATGTTGCAGAGCAGCTGAAGACTTCAGTTGAACGGATCTATTGTGAATTTGTAGGATTAAATCACTTATCCTGGATTAAAAAAATATACGTGGATGGGATGGATAAAACTGATGCGTTGTTCAAACAGCCCTTGTTCCAGGAAAGTATTTTAAAAAACATACCTGCCGTAAAAGGGAGCAGGGAGCTTATAAATATATTGAAACTAATACCCTCACCATATCTGGATTACTATTATTTTGAAAAAGAGATGGTAAGGGAGGAAAAGGAAGCACTGGAAAAAGGTCTGGGAACAAGAGCCGATAAGGTTAAGCAGGTGGAAAAGGAACTGTTTGATATCTATAAGGATCCCGGCCTGAATATAAAGCCGCAGCAATTATCCGAAAGAGGGGGCTCGCTGTATTCTGAAGCGGCTTTATCCCTGATTGAGAGTATTCATAATGACAGGGGCGCGATACACGTTGTAAACGTATCGAATAAGGGAGCCATTTCCGATTTGTCAGAGGATTCCGTTATTGAAACCAATTGTATTATCAATAAATCAGGCGCTCATCCTATTGCTTCAGGAAGACTGCCCCAGGTAATCAGGTCACTTGTAATTGCTGTAAAGCAATATGAAAAGTACACCATCACTGCTGCTGTCAGCGGGGACAGAGAAGCCGCCTTCAAGGCTCTTCTGAATCACCCTCTTGTACACGGTGCTGGTGTTGCCCAGCAGCTGCTGGATGAATTGCTTGAAGCAAATAAAAAGTTTTTGCCCATCTTTTTTGGGGGGGTGAAATCATGAGTTATGTAGCAGCGATTGACGGAGGTGCCACCAAAACAAGATGCCTGATAGGTGATTTAAACGGTAATATACTGGGCGACTATACCCTTGGAGCCTCGAATCACCAGACAGCCGGCCCGGAACAGGCAAGAGAAATCCTTGAAAATGTATATCTCAAGGCGCTTGAACAGGCTCAATTAACAAATAATGAAATCAAATTTGCATATCTGGGTTTGTCGGGAGCAGACCTTCCTTCAGATTTTAATTTATTAAATAAATTTTGTATTGATATTTTTAAAGAAATACCGTTCAAGGTTGTAAATGATGCCTGGATTGCGATGAGAAGCGGACTCAAAGGTACCTGGGGTGCCATATCAATTTGCGGAACCGGGTCAAATTCAGCAGCCTGCAGTCCGGACGGCCGAGCAAATATTTTAAGTGCCCTCAGCTATGAGCTGGGCAATTACGGCGGCGGAGGACATATAGCTGAAAAAGCTCTCCATTATGCTTTCAGAGCCCATGAAGGTACCGGTGGTGAAACGGCACTTGTCAAAGAACTTCCGGCGCTTTTGGGAACGGATGATATGGACGATCTGTTGACTAAATTCTATCCCAAAAGGCTAATCGATGAGGAAGATATAAAGAAGATATCCCCATTGGTTTTCGCTCTGGCGAATAAAAGAGACAGGGTTTGTCAGAAAATCCTTATGGATATGGGCCATGTGCTTGGTGAGATGACAGCCGGAGTAATTAAAAAGGTGGGAATGGAAAACCTTAAAGTGCCGGTTGTGCTGGGAGGCAGTGTCTACAGGGGAGATAACCCGCTGCTTATAGATGAATTGACCACAACTGTACACAGGGAGGTACCGGATGCATATTTTATTGTACCTGTACTGCCTCCCGCAGCGGGAGCCTATCTTTCAGCACTGGATTCAGTGGGTGTGACTCCCGGTACCGATTTATATGATAAGCTTGAAAAATATTTCATTGAAAAACAGTAAGCAAGGGGAGGGACCTCTGTTAGCTGTTATTTCTGTGAAGCCTGTGATATGCCCTTCGGTAGTTCCGAGGGGTTATTTTTTCATATTGCTTGAAAAGTCTCAGGAAATACTTGTCATCAGCAAATCCTAATTCTGAAGCTATTTCCTTGATATTTTTGTCTGACTGGATGAGCAGCTCACGAGCTTTTGATATTTTCAATTTATTTATATATTCCTGCATGCTCATTCCCATATGCTTTTTAAAATAGCGGGCCAGATACTCTTTAGTATAATTGAATTGATGGGCGACAGTCTTCAGTGAAATATGACCGTCATAATGTGTATTAATCCATTCGGTAATTCTTGAAAGGTTCTCCTTTTGAAAAATAGCTTTTTTTGCGTCTGAGGTTTCACATAAAGTTTGCTCTGTCAGCTCTATAGCTAACGAAGTCAGTATATAATTCATACCCTGCCTTGTATAATACCCCGATTGTGAAACATGCAGCAGCTGATGAAACAGAATACTGAGTCTTTCCAGATTGGAGGGGCGAAAAAATGCAGGTAAAAGGATTTTGTCCTCAAAGCCTGTAAAATAGGGATTGTTGTTTGCAAGTTTTATTTCTTCCTGCGCCTCCTTTTCATTTAGAATTGCCGGTTCATCATTGCAATAAAAATGCAGCCAAAAGAAAGAGGTACCTTTTGCAGAGAAAGCGTATCCCTTGTGCGGGTGACCGGGCAGAAGCAAAAGAGAATCTCCTTCCCCCAGGACAAATCTGTCCTCATCCTGCTGAATAAACACATTACCGCGTATCCCAACAATTATTTCAAAACTGTCTATCACCCGCTCAACATGTTTCCAGGCAGTATCTGCCGTAAAGATTCCCGAGTACAAAAACTGTAAAGGTTTTCTAATATCTGCTCTTAAATAATACATGGGTTAATATTCTCCACCTTTTGTGTTTTTTATCTACTTACAATTCGGTTTTTATTTGTCATACTTATATTGTAAAGATATTAATGTTTACGGGCAATATATCATTTTATACACCTGATATATAAGGAGCGTGGATTTCAATGACTAAAATTGTAACTTCTCAGCCGGTACCACTTAAAAATGTAACAATTACCGACCCATTCTGGTCGGACTATGTTGATCTTGTGAGAAATACCGTTATACCCTACCAATGGGAAGCATTAAATGACCGTATTGCTGATGCGGAACCCAGTTATGCAGTTAAAAACTTCAAAATAGCAGCAGGCCTTGAGGAAGGTGAGTTCGGAGGGCTTGTTTTTCAGGACACTGATGTAGCCAAATGGCTTGAAGCAGTGGGCTACAGCCTTCAAACCCATCCGGATCCCAAACTGGAGGAAATAGCCGACGGGATTATTGATATTATAGAAAAGGCACAACAACCTGATGGATATCTGGATACTTATTTTATTGTGAAAGAACCTGAGAAAAGATGGACAAATCTGCATGAATGTCACGAATTATATGTTGCGGGGCATATGATGGAAGCAGCTGTTGCATATTACAAAGCAACAGGAAAGAGGAAGCTGCTGGATGTGATGTGCCGCTTTGCCGATAATATAGACTCGGTATTCGGGCCTGAGCCTGAAAAGCTCCAGGGATACGATGGACACCAGGAGGTTGAGCTTGCCCTTGTAAAGTTATATGAAGCAACAGGCAATGAAAAGTATCTTAAACTCAGTAAATACTTTATAGATGAGAGAGGTAAGGAACCTTATTTCTTCATAAAGGAATGGGAAAAGAGAGATGGATACTCTTACTGGATGAAGTCCAAGGTTTCCAGTCCCGACATGAAATACAACCAGGCTCACAAACCTGTACGCCAGCAGGAGGAAGCGGTGGGACACGCAGTAAGGGCTGTATATATGTACACAGCTATGGCTGATATTGCCAGGGAGACCGGTGACACGTCACTGCTGGAGGCGTGCAAACGTTTATGGGGCAATATGGCTAACAAACAAATGTATATAACCGGGGGAATTGGCTCAACACATCACGGTGAAGCTTTTACCTTTGATTATGATCTGCCTAATGATACTGTATATGCTGAATCCTGTGCGTCTATAGGTTTGATATTTTTTGCCAACAGAATGCTGCAGATGGAACAGGACAGTGCATATGCGGACGTTATGGAGAGGGCGTTATATAACACGATATTAGGTTCCATGTCCCGTGACGGAAGGCATTTCTTTTATGTCAATCCTTTGGAGGTCTGGCCAGAAGCCTCTGAAAAGAATCCTGGCAGGCACCATGTAAAACCGGTGAGACAGAAATGGTTCGGATGTGCCTGCTGTCCACCTAATATAGCAAGGCTTCTTACATCCTTAAATCAATATATTTACTCCTTCAGCGAAAAGACCGTATATACACATCTGTATATAGGAGGCGAGGCAGAGATAGAATTTGTGGATGGAAAGCTAAAGCTGAGACAGGAAAACCGGTATCCTTGGGATGGCAAAATAAAACTTTCAGTAGTTTCTTCCGGAGTAAAGAACATATCCCTTGCCCTTCGTATTCCGGGCTGGTGCAAAAAATGGACGGCTTATATAAATGGGAAAAAGGCTGATAGCCTAAAGGTGGAAAAAGGGTATGCATTTTTTGATGGAATCTGGAAGGCAGGAGATGAGATTGAGCTTTCGCTGGAAATGCCTGTCGAAGTAATTCAAGCAAACCCGAAGGTACGCGCTGACGCCGGAAAGGTAGCAATCCAAAGAGGGCCGCTGGTATACTGTCTGGAAGAAACCGATAACGGAGAGAACCTGTCGGCTCTGTCTATTGATATAAATTCGGGATTTTTCACAGAAACCGGTTCAGGCTTGCCCGAAGGCGTGATTGTAATAAAAGGAAAAGCACTGCGAACCATTGATGAGAATTGGGATAATACTTTATATAGGACTTATTCTGTTAATGAAAAGGAAGTCGAATTCAAAGCTGTTCCATATGGTATGTGGGGAAACAGAAATCCCGGAGAAATGCTTGTGTGGGTTAACAGGAAGTAACATTCGAACTATTCTTAACAGACTGCAGGAAAGCCGAAAAGTAGCTTTATTAAAGTTACTTTTCGGCTTTCCTTATTTACATGAATTTAAATAAAAATGTAACAGATTGAAATCAAACGATAAAATTTATCCCTGAGCTTGTATGTTTTCCCAGCCATTACCGTACTTGTTTTAACTGTATTTAAAGTATATACTACTTCCATAAAACTAGATTAGTTCCATCGAAAGGAGGTATTTACTTGAATATTCCGAAAATAAAGCTTAACAATAGTATTTTCAGCAGGCTTGTCATAACCTTTCTCATAATTATGATTCCCATTTATATACTTGCATTTTATATATATAATTGGGGTTTATATACTGTCAAAAGTGAAATATCAAAATCAACCATAGCACAGGTATCCTTCTATCTGGAAGGTTTGGAAAAAGAAATTGAAAGAATGAAAATTTTGCAGTATGACTGCCTTAATGATGAAAATTTAAATAAGCTGGCTATCAGGTCAAAAATTATGAGTATTTATGAGACCACTGAAAGTATGAGACTGCTTCAGCAAAGGCTGGTTACAATAAAGAACAGCAGTATTTATATAAAAAACATTAGTGTGCACATCCCTCCAATCAACAAAACAATATCATCAAACAGCGGACTTGATGATATAAATACCGAAAAGTTCCGGCATATAAGAGTTCCTCCAGGATTAAAAGGTGCCCAGATCATAAGCTTTAAAGGAGGTCTGTTTCTAAGCACCATTCAAAATAGAGATATATTAAACAGCAATCCGCTTTATCTGATCGAAATTGAATTGAATAAGGAAGCTTTTGAGCAGGCATTATCACAGTTTAACACTTATAGCGGAAGCGGATCAATGTTAATCAGCATTATTAATAACGGTATAATTACCAATCAGGAAAATACCGGGGATACCGGTTTAACAAAAAGTATTATTGCAAATTTAAACACCCGGGATGACAGCGGGACGGAGTATGTAAATATTAACCAAAAGGGCTATTATGTAGTACATGCGAAATCCAAATATTTAAATATGATTTTATTGAAATATATTCCTCAGGAATACGTGATGAAACCTATTAAGAACTTCAACATATGGGTATGGGTTTTTTCAGTTGCAGTGATTTTTATTATACTTGTTTACTCTTTTTCAACATATAAATTCATGCACAAGCCGCTGAGGCAGCTGGTCAAGTCCTTCCGCAAGGTGGAAAGCGGCGACCTGCAGGTTTCCATCACGCATGACTCCAACAATGAATTTGGTTACCTGTATAAACGGTTTAACGATATGGTTAAAAATCTGAATACTCTGATAGATCAGGTCTATAATCAAAAAATATTGATGCAGCGGGCAGAGTTGAAGCATTTGCAATCACAGATAAATCCACACTTTTTATACAACAGCTTTTTCATGATTAACACCATGGCGACAATTGGTGATGAAAATCTTGTGCCGTTTACAAAATACCTTGGGGAATACTTCCGTTTTGTAACCAGAAGTTCCTCGGATTATATTCCGCTGATTGATGAAATCAACCATGCTAAAGTATACACAAAGATACAATTGATGAGGTTTTCCAAAAGGCTTCAGGTTAATTTTGGAGATTGCCCTGAAAGATATCACAATTTAAAAGTTCCCCGTCTTATACTTCAGCCGGTAATAGAAAATGCATTTGAGCATGGTATTGAAAGAAAAAAGAACAGCGGCATTGTATCGATTTATTTTGAAGAATTCGAAAATCAATTGAACATTATAGTAGAGGATAACGGAAATGATATGACCGACTCAGGCTTGACAGAAGTGCAAAAGATGTTGGAGAATTCAGCCGAGGAGGCCGAAACTACAGGAATTATTAATATAAGCCGGCGAATAAAACTTGTTTTTGGTGAAGAAAGCGGACTGAGTGTATCCAGAAGCCAATTGGGCGGACTTAAGGCAACTCTCAAAATTATACTTCCAGGAGGAGACAATAATGTTCAGATTACTGATTGTTGATGATGAAGAAATTATTGTTAATAGTTTATTTGAAATTTTCAATAATATGAAAAACCTTGATCTGGATGTTTACAAGGCGTATTCCGGTGAGGAAGCCATTGAATGGTTAAACAGAACCAGAATCGATATTGTTCTGTCAGATATAAGGATGCCGGAAATTGACGGTCTGCAGCTGCTGGACATTATTCACAAAAGCTGGCCCCAGTGCAGGGTTATATTCCTAACCGGATACAATGAATTCGAGTATGTTTATAAAGCTATCCAGCACAACAGTGTCAGTTATATTTTGAAGACGGAAGATCATGAAAAGGTTATAAATGCTGTTGAAAATGATATTAAGGAAATACAAAAAGGCATAAAAATCGAGGATCTGATTCATAAGGCCAAAGAGCAGATGAATATTGCGGCAGACCTGTTTCAGAAGGATTTTTTCATCCAGCTTCTGCGGGGAGATACCTCATTGAATATTAATAAGTCGCAGTTTGAACAATTATCCATATCAATGCATGCCGACCAGCCAGTTATTTTACTTCTGGGCCATGTTGACAATATCCCTTCAAATGTGACCTACGGAGACAGAATTCAATATCTTTATTCTGTAAGGATGATAATCGGTCAGAACCTGAACCCGCATATCAGATGTGTAATTGTCATGGATGAAAATTATAGATTTGTTTTGTTTATACAGCCGAAGGAACTGTTGACTGCAAATCAGACACAAAAGGAAACAG
The DNA here is from genome assembly GCA_023409265.1 of Bacillota bacterium. GTDB lineage: Bacteria > Bacillota > Clostridia > Acetivibrionales > DSM-1351 > Ruminiclostridium. Next base: position 165,256 of record JAEYHZ010000022.1, read on the forward strand.
CTTTTTATTATGGAAAGACCGTTGCGTTCCTGGAGGGAACCCTTGAAGTAATTCAATCCACTTGCAGGGAGTCTCTGAATCTGTCAATAAGTTTTGCCCTGAGTTCAGATCCATGCAGCTGGGAAGGAGTAGCAGAAAAATACTTTTCTCTGAATCAGCTGCTAAACTTCAGAATTGGTACCGGTGTGGAAATGATACTTATAGACAATGAAATAAAAAATAACATTCTAACAACGGGTCGGTACTCGGAAGTTCCTGAGCTCGAAGCCGATACAGAGCCTCTGGAAATATTATTGAGAAAAAGAAACTTTGAAGCAATAGAGCAATATCTTGAGTCAGGGCAAAAAGAGAAGTTTTATGAAGTCTTGTCGGAATTGGCAGAGCCTTTAAAATCCATTAAGAGTAAAAACAGTAATCTGGCTATTGAAGCATATTACAAGATATCTCTCAGCCTGTTGACCTATATTAACCGATGGAAACTCACAGACAAGCTTGCCTTTCATATTGGGCAAAACAAGCTTATGCGGATTGATAAACATGAATCCTGGTCAGAGGCTGCTCAATATTTGTATGAAATTACAAATATTATTTTTGAATTGCAGAGTGAGGAACAGAAAAAGAGAGCAGACAATTCAATTGATTTTATTGAAAAATTTATCGAGGAACATCTCCAGGAGGATCTGTCCTTGGTCCGGCTGGCTGAACAGGTATATTTGAACCCCTCATACCTGTCACGTTTATATAAACAGATTACGGGTGCAAATCTTTCTGACTTTATTGATAACGCCCGTATTAAAAGGGCAAAGGAGCTGTTGAAGAAGGAAAATGTCAAAATTCATGAGGTTGCAAAAATGGTGGGATATGAAACCGCAGCATCCTTCACCCGTTTTTTCAGAAAGATAGCAGGGTGTTCACCACAGGAATTTCATGAAACATCCCTGACAGGTAAACAGATGCTGACAAAGTAGGCGTAATATTTAAACACTTGTTATATATTTTTTGGAGGAAGCTAATGAAGTCTGGACATTTTAATAAGAACATGGCATTGTTTATAGCTTTTTCATTGGCAGCTTCTCTTTTGGCAGCCTGCTATACAAACAACCATGAAGGTACTGCTGCTGAAACCACAGCGGCAGGTAAACCATCATACTCTGATAATAGCAGTAAATATGATATAAGCCCATTGGCAAAATATAGTCCAGCTATTGATATATCGTTTATCCGTGGTATTGACGAAGACCTGGTAAAAAATATATTGCCAAAGACGCCCGGAGAAACCATTGAAGACAATCGCTGGCTCAAGCTCTATAAAGATGAACTGGGAATTAATGTTAAGTATGCCTGGACCGTACGAGGAAACGAAACATCCGATATATTTACTCAAAAGATGAATGTTACTCTGGCATCCGGGGACCTGCCGGATGTAACTATCGTAAACCCTACTCAGTTGAGGCAGCTTGTGGACTCAGGTATGGTTGAAGATATGACCCCATACTTTAATGAATATGCATCGCCCTTATCAAAGCAGGTTTTTTTGCAGGAGGGTACTGCCGCACTGGAATCAGTCACAATTAACGGTAGAATCATGGCCATTCCGGAGCCGTTTTCGTTTGTTGAGGAAGCCCAGTATATATGGATAAGAAATGACTGGCTCAGAAAACTGAATTTACAGCCCCCAAAAACTATGGACGATCTATTGAAGATAGCGGAGGCTTTCTCCACTCAGGATCCCGATGGAAACGGCAGGGATGACACCTGGGGAATGGCAATTACAAAAGATTTATATAGCGGATGTATGGGAACAGAAGGCTTCTTTGCAGGTTATCATGCATATCCGAATATTTGGGTGAAGGATAGTTCCGGAAAACTCATATGGGGCAGTACATTGCCTGAAACAAAGACAGCTCTGAAAAAACTAGCCGATATGTACAAGAGAGGCCAGCTTGACAAGGAATTTGGTGTCAAGGATGGAGGCAAGGTGGCTGAAACCATAACTGAGGGGAAAGCAGGCATTGAGTTTGGAGCCCAGTGGAATCCCATGTACCCCTTGATCAGCAATTACAATAATGATAAAAATGCAGACTGGACCGGATATCCTCTAGTTTCGGCTGACAGCCACAAGGTAATGGTTCCCCTCAAATGCAATCAAACAAGAATCTTTGCTGTAAGAAAGGGATATGATCATCCGGAAGCCCTTGTAAAACTCATGAACATGCATCTTGAAAAAAATTGGGGCAAGTCGGCGGATTTTAACAAGTACTATATGCCTGCTGAAAATGGTGGTGTTGGTGTATGGAAATTTTCACCGGTGGTTCCCAGTCCTCCTTCAAAAAATCTGGATGCATTTTTAGCTATTGAAGAGGCCAGGAAAAATAAAAGCCTGAACCAATTACAAGGTGAGCCCAGAGCTATTCAGGCAAATCTTGATGCATATTTCCACGGAGATAAGACAAAATGGGGCTGGGAAAAGATATATGGAATTAATGGTGTTCTTGGTGTACTGAAACAGTATAAGAAAAATACCCAGCTTCTTACTGAACAATTTTTCGGAGCAGCAACTGATACCATGGTTGAAAAAAAGGCAGCAATGGATATGATGGAAAAAGAAGTTTTTATAAAAATTATTATCGGTGAGGCTCCTATCGACCAGTTCGATAAATTTGTGAGAGATTGGTACAAAATCGGCGGCGAGCAGATTACCCTTGAAGTTAATAAATGGTATAATGCTATAAACTCAAAATAAATGCAGCTTTCATTAAATAGAGAATTTCAGCGTATATTGGCTGGAGTTCTTTTTTGTTAATTTCGCCCATTCTTTTTTAACAAAAGGGTCTTAAAGGCGATTGACATTTCATATATGTGAAGGTAATATATTTAGCATAACCTGTAATACAGGTAGACAACATACAGGTTTAGATTAAAAATCCCTGTAATTATCTGTAAATAACATGAACAGCTGGTAATGCCGGAAAGTTTTTATACCTGAAAGCTTTTATGCCGGAAAGCCTATTTATGTGATAATTATTTAATTTAGAAACGGAAAGGTATGATATTCATATGCCGATTAAGAAAGTTACACGCCAAAGTATAGGTGAACAGGTTTTTGAACAGTTGAAGGAACAGATTTTCAATAATGAGTGGAAGAGGGGAGAAAAAATCCCTTCTGAAAATGACCTGGCGGTATCTTTTGGAGTGAGCCGGATTACAGTGCGTCAGGCGCTGCAGAAATTAACGGCTCTTGGCTTGATAGAAACCAGGTTTGGAGAAGGTTCCTTTATCCGGGAAGTTGTTCCGGGAATCAACATGAACCCTCTGATACCAATTGCATATTTGAATGAAAACTCTTTAATGGAGATATTGGAGTACCGGAAGGTTCTGGAGGGAAATGTGGCTGAGCTGGCTACTGAAAAGGCTTCGGCAGATGAATTGGAAAAGTTGGAGGACGCGTACAAATTAATGGAGCAGGTTAGGGATGACCTGGAGAAGTTTTCGAAAGCCGATCTGAATTTCCATCTTCTGCTTGCAAACATGACAAAAAATTCGCTTATCATGCAAACCTTTCACATATTCAATGATGTCCTAAACCGGGCTTTTTCTCAAATTGTATCAAAAAGGGGTAACAGCGCAGGAATATATTATCACAAACTGCTTCTTGAGGCCATAAAAAGCGGTAACTCCGGTGAAGCAAAAAAGATAATGCAGGAACATATGGAGGACCTGTACAACACTTTTCAGGCAAAACAATAAAGTTAATCTAATTATAAAATAAAACAAATGTTGCAAAAAAGGAGTGTGGCTATGTATAAATTAAGCATGTGGAAAACCAACAGCGACAAAACAAAATGCTGCTGCCAGGAGGACATCGCAGGTAACAGGCAGGATCCAAACAGCAGAGAACGGCAAATGGGTCAGCCAGTGAGGCTTGAGGTTGATCCTTCCAGGGAGTTTCAGGAAATTGAAGGTTTCGGAGGTGCATACAATGAGATTGGCTGGGAGGCTGTAAACTGTCTTTCACAGGAAGAGCAGACAAAGGTTTTTGACACTCTTTTTGGCAGCGATGGCTGCCGGTTCAACTTATGCCGCACTCCCATAGGTGCCAGTGATTTCGCATTGGATGATTATTCACTGAACGATGTCAATGGTGATTTTGCCATGGAGCATTTCAATATCTCAAGAGATAAAAAAAGGCTGCTTCCGTACATTCTAAAGTCAATGGAAATCAATCCTTCAATCAAGGTTTGGGGTTGTCCCTGGAGCCCCCCGTACTGGATGAAAACCTCCGGTGATATGTGCAATGGAGGAGAGCTTCTGGATACTCCGGAAAATCTCAGGGCTTATGCAGTCTATTTCAGGAAATACATAGAGGAATATGAAAAAGAAGGTGTACCGATGCTGGCGGTATGCGTACAAAACGAAACCGACGTTGTAAATATTTATCCCACTTCAACTATGCCGCCGGAATTGATGAAGAAATTCATAAGGGCTTATCTGGTACCGGAACTTGTACGTTTTCAGGGGAAACCATTAAAAACCGAGCTTTGGGCAGGTTCTATCCGTAATGTTATGGGGTATGCCGATGAAGTGGTAAGTGATCCTGTTATAAAACAATTTGTAAAAGGAGTGGGGTATCAGTATTCATCACCGGAGGTGGTACGGGATACTTATGAAAAATATCCCGGAATGAAGCTTTACCATACCGAATCCCCCTGTCACAACGGAGCTAATTCATGGGAGGAAGCAAAGGAAATTTATCTGGATATTGTTTCATATCTGGAAAACGGATGTATCAACTACAGCTACTGGAATATGATTCTTGACGAATCCACCCTGAGCTCCTGGGGGTGGAAACAAAACTCAATGATAACAATAAACCGGACTACAAAAGAGGTGTTTTATAATTACGAATATTATATAATGAAGCACTTCAGCCGTTTTGTTGAGCCCGGTGCAAAAAGAATCGGTTCATCAGGCAGTGTCAGCGGAAACATGATTGCTTTTAAAAATCCAGACCGGAGCATAATAGTGCTGATTTTCAACTTTTCCCATGAGAAGGTTGAAGCTGATATTTGTATGGAGCAGGAGAACTTCAGGGTAGAATTGGAGCCGTCAAGCATTTATACTTTAAGGTTTTCAAAAGCTTAAAACTTATGGGTTGATATTTATTAATATGGATTAATGGGAGATGAAGCCATGGAGAATATAATGCAAAAAAGTTCCTTCGAACGTAGGCTCTGGGCGCAGGTAGATGCACTCCAGCTGGGCTCGGGCTGGGATGAAGAGGATATATTAAAACCCCAGATTTTGATTGAGGATGCATATGGTGACAGTCATCCGGGAAGCACCCATCTCAATCAGCTCACCGAGCAGGCAAGAAACGGCGTCCTTGAAGCAGGAGGCTGCCCTGCAAGATTTCACACGACAGACATATGTGACGGGTGTGCACAGGGACATAAGGGAATGAATTATGTGCTGGCTTCCCGCGAAGCCATATGTGATATGGTTGAAGTACATGGAAGCATGGTTTCCTGGGATGGACTGATCCTGTCCTCTTCCTGTGATAAATCCATTCCTGCACATTTGAAAGCTGCTGCAAGGCTTGATATTCCTACGATTTTTATACCCGGCGGAAGTATGCGGCCCGGTCCGAATATGACAACTTCACTGGTGGCAGGAGATATTTCACTGCGGCAGAAGCGTAAGGGAGAAATCAGCGACCAGGAAGTCCGCGACTATAAGCTTACCGGCTGTCCTTCGGCAGGAGCATGTACTTTTCTCGGAACGGCAAGCACCATGCAGTGTATGGCCGAGGCCTTGGGAATGGCGCTGCCCGGAAGCGCGTTGGTTCCTGCAACAATGAGAGACATACTTTCATACTCCAGAAGAGCCGGGAGAAAAGTCATGGAACTGGTTTCAAAAGCCGTCACGCCAGGTATTATCATGACAAGGGAGGCATTTGTCAATGCCATTATTGTGCATAGTGCCATCGGCGGGTCCACAAATGCCACACTGCACTTACCTTCTATCGCCAGAGAACTGGGCATTCAGTTGACACCTGATATGTTTGATGAAATAAACCATAGGATTCCTCACATAGGGAATATATTCCCGGGTGGAGTGCACCTTACCGAATCCTTCTGGTTTGCAGGCGGTGTGCCCATGGTGCAGTACATGCTAAAGGAGTATCTGAACCTGGAGGTTATGACTGTAACCGGAAAAACTCTGGGGGAAAATCTTGAAGATTTGCAAAGGGACAATTTTTTCAACCGGTATCTGGGCTATCTTTCCAATTACGGTTTAAAGAGAGAAGATGTGATAATACCGGTAAGTGAGGCCAAAGAAAAAGGTTCCATCGCAGTTTTAAAAGGAAATATAGCCCCCGAGGGATCCATAGTAAAATATTCAGCCTGTGCTGAAGGCATGCGTAAACACAAAGGTCCGGCCAGGGTTTACAATTCTGAAGAAGATGCATACAGTGCCGTAGTCAATAATGAAATCAATCCTGGTGAAATCATAGTTATCCGGTATGAAGGTCCGAGGGGCAGCGGAATGCCGGAAATGTTAATGACCACAGAAGCAATCGTCTGTGACAGGAGATTGAACGGCACCGTATCACTTGTTACCGACGGCAGGTTTTCAGGAGCTACACGGGGTGCGGCAATAGGTCATGTTTCGCCCGAGGCCGCTGCCGGAGGGCCGCTGAGCCTGATTGAAACGGGCGATATCATCGAATATGACATCCAAAAGAGGAGCCTTAATGTGGTGGGTATTGACGGGCAGGAAGTATCTTTGGAGGAAGTTGAGAAAGCTTTTTCCGGCAGGAAGCTGAAAAAGGAAGTCCTCTCGCCTCCTGTCAGAAAGGGTCTGCTTAAAAGATATACCGAGTCGGCTCTTTCTGCTATGGAAGGGGCAGGATATTAAAAATAAAGGAGATTATGAAGATGGAATGCAATTATATAACCCCTGCAATTACCGCATTTGACGAGAACAAACAACTGGACGGGGAGGCTCTCGAAGGCCTCTATGACCACCTTATCCGGGGCGGTGTGGACGGTATTTTGGTTTTAGGAAGTATAGGTGAATTTTTTGCCATTCCGGTGGAAAGCAAGAAAGAACTGATCCGCCTGGCTGTCAGGCATATTGACCGGAGAACAAAGGTACTGGTCGGAACGGCAAGCATGGATGTAAATGAAACCATAGAACTTTCAAAATATGCCTGCCAACAAGGTGCTGACGGTATTGTTGTAATTTCGCCTTACTATTTCAGCCTGAGCGATGAAAGTGTTGAAGAGTACTATGATCTGGTGGCAAAGGAGTGCCCTGGTGATCTGTATCTTTATAATTTTCCCGACCGTACGGGATATGACCTTTCTCCCGAGGTAACACTCAAGCTGCTGAGAAAACATAAGAATATTGCAGGCTACAAGGATACCATACCAGGAATGGACCACACCAGGGAACTGATAAAACTCATTAAGCCGGAGTTTCCTGACTTTAAAATCTACTCGGGCTTTGACGACAATTTTGCACATAATGTTTTATCGGGGGGAGACGGCTGCATAGGCGGATTATCCAATCTTGTACCTGAGGTATGCAGTTCATGGGTTAGAGCTTTCAGAGACAACGACCTTGATTCCAGTGCCGGTATTCAAAGAAAAATAGATCAGCTAATGGATGTATATCAGGTGGGAAAACCTTTTGTACCCTATATAAAAAAGGCAATGATGCTTAAAGGTATCCCCGTAAAAGATTATTGTTCTTTCCCGTTGCCGGTGGCAAATGATGCACAGGTTTCAAAGCTTCATGAAATATTGAAAAAGACAAATATAATATAATTTAAATAAGTTGTTTCGATAGTTTACGGTAGTCTGTAAATGAGTGAAGAATTTCAGAGATGTCCAGCTGGAATTCTTTTTTTGTCCCGGCAGGCAATTTAATGTGCACAACAAAAAATGTTTTTGCTTAGTGCCATGTAAATCAAAAAAGTAAAGAGAAGTTAACAAAGTAAAAACATGTGCATGGTGTTATGAAAATACCTTTCTTATAATATTAATTGAGGCCTCAAATAATTTTAAAGACAGGTGTAATTTAATTCGTGTGACTGTTAATTTAATTACTTGGATAAGCGATTTTTATCAGTTAAGGAGTAATATCAATGAATCTCATAAGTGGCGATTATAGCATTATTTTTAGAGAAGGCGGCATTGCCGTTAATAAAAACAACAAACTTTTGTATTATAATAAACGTCCTATGTTTGTGACAGTGAAGACAGTACTTGCCGTTAACGAATTTTATGAGGATGCTTATAGTGAGATTACCATTTCAGGTAATAAAATTATTGCGAAGGGGACCTTGAAAGTACCTTCCGGTTCTGAGTTTTACTTTTTGGATCAATATGAGGCAAACGGTACCGGGTTCAGGGTAAGCCGCAGTGTAAAGGTCCTTAAAGCCGGAGATGACCTTGGTTTTTCCACAAAAATATCTTTTGTGATGACAGAATCGGAGGATACTCATGAATATAACTGCTTCGCACCTGGTGTCTGGTATAAGCAGAATGAATTTGCACCAGATTACGCCTTTGGGAAGGATCTGGATTGTGAGTATTTCTGGTGCAAGGAAACCAGCTATGCCCTGCCGTTGTTTGCAATGCAAAACATTAAATCGGGAGAAACCGCAGCCCTTTCACGCTGGGAGGCGGATGTTACAATGCGGTCTCTTGACATCGTCCAGTCTGAAAACAACACCGACCCCCGGTATACAATCGGAGCCATAGGCATGAGCAGACCTGAAAGCAAAACTTTAAATTATATGTATTATGGTTTTGAAATACGGAAGGAAATTGAGACAAAGAGTGATGGGTTGTCAATTGATTATGTGTATCCGGGCTGCGACGGTCAGATGCCGGGAAGGAATCACTTTGGGGGGCTGGACTACAAAAACAGGATCAAAACATTTCAGCGTATCAACCATCCGGTTGAGGCGGGCTTTGAACAAAATTACTCGGTGGCTGTAAACTTTGGTCAATACGCCAGCTTCCAGAGTATGATGAAAGACATCTGGAGGGTGACTTATGACCGCCTCAGGGACAGGTTCTTTGAAGTGGATAATGAACTGCATTTCCACAACTGCATGAAGATACTCGACACATATACCCGTAAATATGGAGATTCCTATGGTCTGCCCTTTGCCTGCCAGCTGCCTGACATGGACATATCCTGTATATCCTTTCAATTTGGCTTTGTAGGACAGCAGCCGGGTATAGGCTATCAACTGCTGCGCTACGGCCATAAGGAAAACCTTCCGGAGGCTTTTGAAAAAGGAGTAAATATCATTGATTTCTGGGTGAGGACGGCAATGACAGACTCAGGGCTGCCTCAAATGTGCTACAATCCCAATATAAACGGATTTGAGCCATATCCGCACTATATCCGCATGCTTGCTGACGGAATAGAAGCCATACTGGATGCGTATCTTTACATGCGCAGGAAGGGAGACGAGCGGCCCGCCTGGAGGGAATTCTGCAGAAGGACAGCCGACTGGCTGGTGAGAATCCAAAACGCGGACGGCAGCTTTTACAGGTCATACAATACGGACAGTTCTGCCCGAATGGACTCAAAGTCAAATACTCCCAGTGTCATACGTTTTCTTGTACAGTTTTATCTGGTATCAGGTGACGAGAAATATAAAACGGCTGCTATTAAGGCCGGTGAGTGGTCATATGATAATGCTTACCTTAACCTGGAATACAGAGGCGGCACCTGTGACAATACTGACATACAGGATAAGGAAGCGGGTATTTATGCCCTGTTCGGCTTCCTGGCACTGTATGATTTGACCGGCGACGGCAAATGGCTGGAAGGTGCTGTTGGTGCAGCCGACTATACCGAGACCTGGACCTATGCATGGAAATTCCCGGTATGTGCTCCCTGGCCCAAGCATCCATTCAACAAGTATTCCATCAGCGGACAGAGCATCATAACAATCGGAGGCGGTGCCGACGTATATATGGCTGCCTGTGCGTATACTTATTACAGGCTGTATTTGATAACCTCCGATGAGCATTATCTGGATTTTGCAGAATTCATACACAAAAATACCCGCCAATCCAGCGATATAGATGGCAGTATAGGGTATTTAATGCCTGGTTTGGGGCATGAAAGCGGTGACTTTACCGGACAGGTCCTGCAAAGCCACTATCACTGGCTGCCCTGGTGCACTTTTGTGGAAGTTGACCCTTCATCAAGGCTGTATGATACCTTTGGAGGCTACGAAATTTCAGATGCGCAAAGGTTGTCTCCTGAGGAGCGTGCCAAAAGAAACCGGATATATGACTATTTTGCATAGTATATTCTTTATGAGAAGCAAGTGGTGAGATAACTGAAATAGAAGAAACCTGAAATATGAGAAACCTGAATTAATATTTTAACGGAAAATAAGAAAAACCAGTAATGACTGTAATGAGTTACTGGTTTTTTGTTGTCTTGATATTGTCTGAATATTGCCTGGAAAAGTAATTGTCAATAGAGGGCAGGTTTTTATGAAAAAAGTAAAGAGATGTTAACAAAGTAAAGAAAAGATATGAAAGCTTGAGTATAAAATCTTAACTTGGTAAACAAAAGATAACTAAGTAAAAACATGTGCATGGTATTGAAGGAATACCCCTTCTATAATATAGTTGAGGCCTCAAATAATCAAATAATTAAATATTAACAGGAGGAAGACAAATGAAGTTTAATTATTTAAGAAAGGCTGTTTCTTTAGCAATGGCTATTTCAATGACCGCTGCAATATTTTCGGCATGCGGCAGTCAAAACTCAACAGACAGTTCAGCATCATCAGCACAGAGTTCAACTTCTTCATCTGCAGGCAGTTCTGCTTCGGCAAATAAGGATCCTCTGGGCAAATATGAACCTGCAATTGACATTTCATTCGTAAGAGGAATTGATGACGACCTTGCTGCAAATATTCTGCCTAAAACTCCTGGCGAGACACTTGAAGACAACCGCTGGACGAAGGAGTACAAGGATGAGCTTGGTATAAATGTAAAATACGCCTGGACAGTAAAAGGTAATGAAACATCGGATGCATATCTTCAAAAGATCAATGTTACTTTAGCCTCCGGAGATCTGCCGGATGTGGTTCTTGTTAATCCATCGCAGCTTAAGCAGCTTGTGGATTCCGATATGGTTGAGGATATGACTCAATATTATAATGATTATGCTTCAGAGCAATTAAAGCAATATATGACGGAAGAGGGTTCAGGTAATATTGACTCTGTAACCTTTGACGGAAAAATAATGGCTATTCCTGAGAACATAGCAATGAACGAAGGGGCTCAATATCTGTGGATCAGAAATGACTGGTTAAAGAAGCTCAATCTGCAGGCTCCAAAGACAATGGATGATGTTCTGAAGATTGCTGAAGCTTTTACAACCAAGGACCCTGACGGAAACGGAAAGAACGATACTTACGGACTCCCGATAACTAAGGATTTATACAGCGGATGTATGGGAACAGAAGGTTTCTTCGCAGGTTATCATGCATATCCGAATATGTGGGTGGAGGATAGTTCAGGGAAGCTTGCCTGGGGTAGTACTTTACCCGAAACAAAGGCAGCGCTTCAGAAGCTTGCCGATATGTACAAGGCAGGACAGCTTGATAAGGAATTTGGAGTCAAGGACGGAGGAAAGGTGGCTGAGACAATAGCAGCCGGTAAAGTTGGTATTGATTATGGAGCACAATGGAATCCGATGTATCCGTTGATCAGCAACTTTAATAATGACAAGAATGCAGACTGGACAGCTTATCCAATAGTGTCTTCTGACGATAAAAAGGTAATGGTTCCTCTTAAGTTTAACCAGACAAGAATATTTGCAGTTAGAAAAGGATACGAACATCCTGAAGCGCTTGTAAAGCTCTTCAATATGCACATAGAAAAGAACTGGGGTAAGACAGCTGATTTCAACAAGTACTATATGCCTGTTGAAAACGGAGCTGTTGGAGTTTGGAAGTTCTCTCCGGTTTGCCCTGCTCCTTCCTTCAAAAATCTTGAAGCATTTGTAGCAATAGATGAAGCAAGAAACAGCAACGATTTCAGCAAACTGACCGGCGAACCAAAGGTTATTCAAGCAAATATTGCAGCCTATGAAAAGGGCGACGATACAATGTGGGGCTGGGAGAGAATCTACGGCAAAAACGGAGCTTTCCGCAACATGGTTGATTACAAGAAGAACGACCAGCTGCTTAAGGAAAAGTTCACCGGAGCTCCAACAAAAACAATGGCTGAAAAGAAAACCACTCTTGATAAGATGGAAAAAGAAGTTTTTGTGAAAATCATCATGGGCTCAGCCTCTATTGATGAATTCGACAAATTTGTTAGTGACTGGAACAAATTGGGCGGCGCTGATATGACCAAGGAAGTTAATGAATGGTACGATTCAGTTAAATCCAAGTAAGTTTCACAAGATGACTGGAAGGAAAGGACTGGGGCAGATACTGGCATCCTTTCCTTCTTGTCTACTGTGGAAGCAGGAAAACATTAAACCAACATATATTCCGATTAGGGGGCATAAGCTTGAAAAACTTAAATATAAAAAAACAACTACCCTTGCATCTGATGATACTTCCGGGATTTATTCTTTTATTGATATTCAGTTACCTGCCTATGGCCGGTATTGTAATAGCTTTCCAAAAATTTATTCCTGCTAAGGGTTTATTTGGACATCAAAAATGGATAGGCCTTGACAATTTTAAATATGTCCTTGATCTGCCGAATTTTGGCAGCGTAATATGGAATACAATTTCTATTGCGGTGATGAAAATAATTTTAGGGCTTGTTATTCCTATAATATTTGCTATTTTGATTAATGAAATTACAAATAATGCTTTAAAAAGAAGCGTTCAGACATTGATATATCTTCCTCACTTTTTGTCCTGGGTTGTACTTGGCGGTATCCTTATTGATATTCTGTCACCTTCAGGCGGAATAGTTAATGGATTGTTAAAATCTATAGGAATAGAGCCAATATTTTTTCTTGGAGATAATAAATGGTTTCCGTCAACAATGGTTTTGACTGAAACATGGAAAGAATTCGGTTATGGTACAATAATCTATCTTGCAGCAATCACTGGAATAGATCCAAGCCTGTATGAAGCTGCCCGTATCGATGGAGCCAACAGATGGAAACAAACATTAAACATCACTTTGCCAGGAATGAAAATGGTTATAGTGCTGCTTATGGTTTTAAGTCTTGGAAATCTTTTGAATGCTGGTTTCGACCAGATATTCAATTTATATAGTCCCCCGGTATATCAAAGCGGAGACATTATTGACACCTTTGTTTACAGAATAGGCTTACTTGACGCTCAATACGGTGTTGCAACAGCTGTCGGACTATTCAAATCTGTAGTTTCGTTCACGCTTATTTCTGTATCTTACTTCTTTGCATATAAATTTGCAGATTACAGAATTTTTTAAAGGGGGTATACAATTGAAACTTAATAGTTTAAAGAAACTTAGTGTTTTTACAATAATAAACAGCTGTTTTCTTATTTTGGCAGCACTGCTCTGTATTATCCCGCTTATTCACATTTTAGCGGTCTCATTCAGCTCAAGCTCGGCTGCAGCAGCAGGAAAGGTTGTTTTCTGGCCGGTTGAATTCTCATTGAATTCATATATGTATGTGGCAAAAAGAGGGGCATTCTGGCATTCAATGCTGGTGTCGGCTGAAAGAATAGCAATTGGAGGTGCTGTTAATCTGGTGCTTACCATTTTGTGCGCCTACCCCTTATCAAAGGAAAGAGCCGAATTCAGATTCCGTACATTTTATGCATGGGCATTTTTCGTAACGATGTTATTCAGCGGAGGTTTGATTCCCTGGTACACCGTAATCAGGCAGGCAGGATTGCTTGACAGCATATGGGCGCTTGTACTGCCGGGTGCTGTACCTGTTTTCAGTGTCATACTTCTTTTAAACTTTTTCAGAGAGGTACCCAAGGAGTTGAGTGAGGCGGCTTTTATAGATGGAGCAGGCCATTGGACAACGCTTTGGAAATTATACGTACCAGTATCTACTCCCGCTCTCGCCACCATAACCCTGTTTTCTCTGGTAGGGCACTGGAACAGTTGGTTTGACGGTCTTATACTAATGAACAAGGCAGAGAATTATCCGCTGCAAAGCTATATACAGACTATTGTTGTTCAGAGATCCTACAGTATGCTTTCACGTCAGGAAATTTCGGAACTTGCAACAGTGTCCGACAGGACATTGAGATCCTCACAGATATTCCTGGGTTCGCTGCCCATAATACTTGTTTACCCATTCCTTCAGAAGTATTTTGTAAAGGGTATTGTTCTTGGCGGCGTTAAGGGTTGATATAGTTGGGGGATCAAGGAGTACAGGCTTTGGATAAACTTTTGAAATCCAGGCTTACACTAAACCGAAGATTGGATTAAACCGATATGGAGGTAAATTAAGATAGGAGAGTATTTATTATATGGTAAAAATGATTCTGAACACCGATATAAAAAAAGGAATAATAAATAAAAATATATACGGGCATTTCGCTGAGCATCTTGGAAGATGCGTATATGAAGGAATATGGGTTGGAGAGGATTCTCAGATTCCAAATATAAAAGGCTTTCGTACAGATGTAGTTGAAGCACTCAGAAAAATAAAAATTCCTGTTTTAAGATGGCCGGGAGGATGTTTCGCAGACGAGTACCACTGGATGGATGGCATAGGTCCAAGAGAAAAAAGGCCCTGTATGGTAAATACTCATTGGGGCGGCGTAGTTGAAAATAATCATTTTGGTACACATGAGTTTTTGGAATTTTGCCAGTTGATAGGTGCAGAGCCGTATATTTGCGGCAACCTAGGCAGCGGCACTGTTCAGGAAATGCAGCAGTGGGTGGAATATATTACCTTTGACGGTAAATCTCCAATGGCGGATTTGAGAAGAACAAACGGAAAAGATGAGCCCTGGAGCTTAAAATATTTCGGAGTCGGAAATGAAAACTGGGGCTGCGGCGGAAACATGCGGGCCGAATATTATGCGGATCAGTACAGAAGATATGCTACCTACGTAAGAAACTTCGGAGATAACAAGATATACAAGATAGCAGGCGGTGCTTCAGTGGACGATTATCATTGGACGGAAGTCCTTATGAGGGAAGCCGGAAAGCAAATGGATGGTTTAAGCCTTCATTACTATACAAGAATCTCTAAAGACTGGTCAAAACAGGGGTCGGCAACAGAGTTTGAGGAAAATGAATGGTTTTCGGTACTGCAAAATACTCTTTTCATGGAAGAACTTGTGAACAGGCACGCTACAATCATGGACAAATATGATTCCGAGAAAAAAGTCGGTTTGATAGTTGACGAGTGGGGTACATGGTTCGCCGTGGAACCCGGCACCAATCCAGGCTTCCTGTACCAGCAAAATACATTGAGAGATGCCATTGTAGCAGCAGTTCATTTTAATATATTCAATAATCATTGTGACAGGGTTCAAATGGCGAACATAGCTCAAATGATAAATGTTCTTCAGGCAGTAATCCTTACGGAGGGTCAAAAGATGCTTTTGACACCGACATATCATATATTTGATATGTATAAGGTTCATCACAATGCCGAATTGATTCCACTGGAATTCGAGAGCCCAGAATATATGTACAACGGAGAAAAAATTCCTCAGCTGAGTGTTTCCGCATCCGAAGACGGGGAGGGTAAAATTCATGTATCTATTTGTAACCTGAGTCCTTCTCAGGAGGCAGATATTGATCTCCATATACGCGGTATGGCAGCCAAAAACAGCACAGGTACTATTTTAACAGCAGGCGAAATGAACGCTAAAAATGCTTTCAATGATACGAATAATGTAAGAACAGCAGCTTTTGAGGACCTGCGTCTTGAAAACAATCATGTTACCGGAAAAATACCTTCAAAGTCGGTAGTGATGCTTGAAATAGTATAAATCTGCTGGAATGGTCCGGGGATTTGCTATAATAAAATAAATACCGGAAATATTTACAAAATGAAATTTATACTTTATAATTTTTATGTCCTGGCATTGAATGTAAACGCCAGGACATTTGCTTTTATTTATCGGAAAGCATTAGCTTTTTCATATTCACAGGGAGTTATCTGCTAATTATCCGACAGCGATAAAACTATAATAAAGGTAAACAAATGATAAGAAAGTAAAGAGATGTTAATAGAATTGAAGGCTATATCATTTTATAATTTAGGTAGTTTATTTTATCCGGCGCTTGTGCCGACTTCAAAAAATGAATCACAATTGGTAATGGCAGGGTAACTTTGCAGAGAAAGCTTGCTAAGCATCAAAAATATTGAATTATTACTGAGGTATCATTATGAAACAACTATTTTCTCACAGGTTTCTTAATAATTTTTCAATAACACAAAAAATGATGCTTATTTTTGTTGGATGTGTTATCGTACCGTTTTTAATTCAAAATATATTCTTTTTAAATGCAACAGAAAAGAATATTCAGGAAGAAATGATGCAGCGGCTCCAATTGTCCTTAAGTGAAAAAAAAAGCAAGGTCAACGGATGCATATCAGGATCAATGTCTTTGGCACTCAGGTATAATACAAACGAAATGCTGTATAATTTTTTGGACACAAACTATGAAGAGAAGATTAACTATCTTATGGATTATCAGGATAATATCAAAAGTCTGCTGCTTTCCGATCTGGCCTATAACCAACAGGTTATTCAGCTGACCCTCTATTCTGACAACCATACTTTATTCAATGGAGCGCTTGTTAAAAAAATAGGATCGGACGAATTTGACACCCTTGGAGAGAATTTACTTGATGGCCGGACGGATGAATTAACAAAATCAACAAATGGACCAAAACTAAGAGTAGCATTAGTTCCGCTGCAGTTAGCAACCGAGCACGACAAGAGTCTGAGTATTATAAGGCCTTTGGTCTATTTCCCTCAATATTCAAAATATAAAAAATCTTTAAGAATAGATATTAATTTGTCTTATATCTCTTCAATGCTCAGAGAAAGCGACCTGTTTGACAATATAGTCCTTGTTGATTCTGATAACAGAATAATTTCATCTGCCAATTCTTACCATGAGCTTGGCGCATTTAAGGTTTTTTCAGAGAATACACTAAAAAAAGGTATCGTAGTGCTTAAGCAGCCTCTGGGGGATGTGCCTCTGTCACTTTATGGTTTTTACGATTCGAATATTATTTCAAAAGAATTTAACTTTATGAGAGGAAAAACTATTTTGATTGCTTTTGGCAGTCTGCTGCTGGCATTCTTTTTTATTCTTATGGTAGCAGGCAATATCACTAAAAGGACAAAGCTGGTAGTGAACCTTTCAAAAAACATTGCAAAGGGAAATTTTACACAAATAAGCCAGGATAAAATTGGATGCGACGAAATAGGTGTTCTGGCTGACAGTATTAATCATATGAGTTTACAGCTGCAAACCTTGATTGATGAGGAATATAATTCCCGGATAATTAAAGCCCAACTGGAACGAGAGAATGCACAGGCAAAACTCCTGGCTCTGCAGAGCCAGGTGGATCCCCATTTTATGTTTAATGCACTTGAAAGCATTAGATTAAAGGCTATAGTAAAAAATGAAGCTGAAACTGCCAAGATAATAATGTATCTTTCTAAAATGTTCAGACATCTTATTAATTGGGATGATGACATAATATCCCTTAGCGGAGATATGAAATTTCTAGAAGAGTTTCTCTTTATTCAAAAGTACAGATTTGATGATGAATTTGAGTACGAAATAATGGTTGAAGAGGCAGCGAAGGCCTGTCTGCTGCCAAAGCTTATTATTCAGCCGGTAGTGGAAAATGCCTGTGTTCACGGTGTTGAGTCGGTTTCTCGAAACAGAAAGGTTAAAATATCCGTGGCTGTTATAGATAATCAGTTAATGATATCTGTTTCTGATAACGGAATAGGAATTGATGAAAGCCGTTTAGCAGAGTTGAAATTGATGCTTCAGGGAGGAAAAAAGCTTACTCACAGTGTCGGCTTGTACAATGTATATCAACGTTTGTCACTTTACTATGGCAAGAATTTTACCATGGATATTCATAGCAGGGAGAAATGCGGAACGGAAATAGACATAATCATACCTGTCAGGTACTCAAAGGAGGAATTTTAGTGTATTCAATTATGTTGGTGGATGATGAAAAAACAATCAGGGAGTATCTGCCTAAAGCCATCCCTTTTGAACAAAATGGATTTATGGTAAAAGGCACAGCCATAAATGGAGAAGAGGCCTTGGAAAAACTTACGGTTGTTAAGCCTGACTTAATTCTGCTTGACGTAAAGATGCCTGTTATGGACGGACTCCAATTCTTAAAGAAGCTTAGGAAAAGTGACTATTCAGACACTCTGGTTGTCATGCTCTCGGGGTACAGTGATTTTGAATATGCAAAAGAAGCCATGAAATACGGCGTAAAGGATTATTTAACAAAGCCCGTTGATGAGGACGAAATTATCCCGGTACTTCAATCAATTCATAGTGAACTGGAAGATAACGTTGACAAAAAGAGTAATGATTTAATTCGTAAGAATTTGAATATGCTTAATAATTTATACAATGGGGCGGCAATAGGAAGAGATCAATTTATTGATCATACTCTGATGACCTGCGTCCTTTTGCCTTGTTCATATGATCCTAAAGAAGGTAACCCGCATATCATACTCCAGGATTGTCTTAAGGATTTTTTAGGAGGAGAACTGGAGAACTATTTGTTCAGAACCAAAAGCAGTCAGTACACCTTTTTACTTCCGCCTAAAGCATTAGAACCCTTTAACAGCAACATAAAATGTTTTTCAAATAACCTACTCCCAATATTAAAAAAGCATAATTTAAATTGTTCCTTATTCTTTGATTCTTATATTTTCAATCATGAGGAAAATACCTTTAGAGAAGATTTATCAAATCATATATATTCCATGCTGACCGAACTTTTTTACTCACCTATTGAGTTTATGGATTACAGTCCGGTCAATTTTACAAGCAGCGGGGAGTTGTGCTTTGAGCGTAAGTATATGGATGAGATCAGAGTAAATCTGCAATCGCTGAAAAGAGATGGCATTATCAATATTATTGATAAATTAATATGGGAAACTCAAAACATTCATTTGGGAATTCACTATATTCAAGAAATAAGTTACAGGATTTATTACCTTATTTTAGATGAAATTAATTCAGCAGACAACCAGAATGAAGCTGTGCTGGCCCGTCCGGAGTGGCTGGATTCCCCGTATTTTATATCTTTCAACAAATGGAAGGATATGCTTTGTTCCATGGTTACAGACGGTTTGGAATATATTGAGCGCAGATGTAAAATGACTAATTTAGGAGTTAGCAAGGATGTTATAAAATATGTACATCTTCACTATATGGAACCAATAAATATAAAAAAGGTGGCCGATAAATTCTTTGTGAATGCCGCTTATTTGGGAAGAGCATTTCAAAAGGCCACAGGAGTTAATTTTAACCAGTATGTGAACCAACTGAGGATAGCAGAGGCAAAAAGGCTTTTGATGCAGACAGACAAACTTATATATGAAATAGCTAATGAGGTAGGTTATTCCGAAAGCTGTTATTTTATCACCAAGTTTACCCAGGAGGTGGGGCAGAGCCCTAATGAGTACAGAAACCACAATGTCAGCGAAAAATAATAAAGAGGCAGCAGGTATAATTATTTATATTTCATGTATTGTTTTTTAAATTACTTTGATTTTCCTCCATGATATCATTAGTTCATCAAAAATAAAGAAAGGTGGACTTTATAAAATGAAAAAGATTAAAAAAGTTCTAGCAGCTATACTTGCCTCATCTGTAGTTCTTTCTTTTGCTGCTTGTGGTTCCAAAGATAATTCTTCTGGAGCAACAACAAGTTCACAGACTTCCACGTCTACAGCAGCTGCAACAACTTCAGCCACTGCAGAAAAGGATCCTGAAACAGGTTTACCAATGATGGCAGACCGCAATAATCCAATAACTTTTAAAGTATTTTTACGTGACCCGGGTCAGGCGCCTTCAAAGGACAACCCGGTTCTTAAGAAAATAACAGAATTAACAGGTGTTACAATGGAATTTGAATTCCTTGTTGGTGATTTGCAGCAAAAAATTGGAGTAATGCTTGCCGGCGGAGATTATCCGGATGTAGTATTCGGAGAAGGTGCAAAGTTTGTTGATGCAGGTGCTGCTATACCAATTGAAGATAAAATAATTAACTATCCAAATCTTAAAAGACATTATGAAAAATTTATGGATAAAATGAAGGCCGGATTTGGAGACGGACATGCATATACTATAGAAAATTATAACGCATATGAAAATGATCCTCCTATATTCCAGAACGGTGGCGCAGGTTTCTTCATGCAGAAGGCTGTAATTGAGGAATCCGGATATAAGATACCAAAGACAGTTGATGAATACTTCCAGATGATTGAAGACTACAAAGCAAAACATCCTGATATTGATGGAGTAAAGACAATCGGATTTGAAGTTCTCAGTGACGGATGGAGAGACTTCTGCTTGCGTAACCCTGCAATGCACCTCTTAGGTTCAGGTAATGAAGGCGATGTTATCGTAGATCAGAATTCGTTTACAGCGTCACTTTATCAGATAACTGACACTGCAAAAGCTTGGTATAAGAAGCTGAACGATGAGTATCATAAGGGTATTATTGAAGCTGAAACATTTACTCAAAACTATGACCAATACATTGCAAGATTGTCATCCGGAGCAGTGCTTGGTACATTCGACCAGTATTGGAATTTCCAAAAAGCTGATGATACTTTGAAAGCAGCTAAAAAATTCAATCGTACATACATTGCTGTTCCGATAGCAAATCCTGGTGTCAAGGATAACTTTATTGACCCGCCGGCAGCAATTACAGGAACCGGTGGATTACTTATTACAAAGAATTGCAAAAATGTAGACCGTTTGCTTGCATACTATGATTATTTGTTAAATCGTGAAGTTCAGGACTACCTCGCATGGGGTGTAGAAGGCAAGGACTGGGTAAAAGTCGGTACCAACGGAAGAAAATTAACCGATGAACGTCGTGAAATAATGAGAGATACTGCCAAGAAACGTGAAATGACAGGTGATACTTTGTGGCAGTATACTCCAAAAATGCAGGGTATGTATGATGATGGAACTCCTTGTGATCCAGGCGCATCCAAAGAAGAATACATGGCAGCTTTATCAGAGTACGATCAGAACTTCCTTAAGGCACTCAATGTAGAGTTCCCGGCAGGAATATTGTCAGAACCGGTTAAACGTGCCGACTACTATCCGGTTTGGTCATTCCCGATTGAAGATGGAAGTCCTGCAAAGGTTGCAAATACAAGATTCATTGATGTTTGCCGTAAGTATGATCCACAGTTGATTTTGGCTAAACCGGCAGATTATGACGCTTTATGGGATAAGTTTGTAAAAGAAGTTGAGGCTGCTAATCCACAGCCATATCTGGATGAAGTAAATCGTCAGATTAAAGAAAAGATGGATGCGGCTAAAAAATAGCCATAACAATAATCCTTAACCGGAAGAGAGGACAATCTCCTCTCTTCTAGTTTTATAAGCCTCTAGGGTACACTGTAAACTCTAAAACATATGGAATTGGGGTTGACAGCGTGCAAAACTAACCAGATTTGGAGAGATTATTATGGAACAAAAAAGCGTTGTATTACAAACTAAAACTATTCAGACAAATAAACGGATTAAAAGAATAAAAGAATATAAGCAGCAAATACCGCTTTTTATTATGGTTATACCTTGCATGATACTGACCTTTATTTTCTGCTACTATCCCCTTTCAGGATGGATTATGGCTTTCCAGAACTTCAGGCCGGCTAAAGGGTATTTGCATTCAAAGTTTGTGGGCTTTGACCAGTTTACCTTTATGTTTAATGACCCTGTATTCTGGAGAACTTTTAAAAACACTATCGGCATGTCGATAATGAATTTGGTTTTCGGCTTTGTTTTTGCAATAGGGTTTGCATTATTATTAAATGAAATCCGCAGTATCGGTTTTAAAAGAGTTGTACAAACAGCATCCTATTTACCTCACTTTCTTAGCTGGGTAATAGTTTGTTCATTAATATCAAATATATTATCAACCTATGATGGAACACTCAATAATCTTCTGATGGGTCTTGGCCTTATCGACAAACCTGTATTATGGCTGGGAGAACAGAAGTATTTCTGGTGGATTGTTTCGTTTTCACATGTATGGAAGGAAGTAGGCTGGAACTCAATTATTTATATTGCTGCAATGTCTTCAATTGATACCGAACTATATGAAGCCTGTGAAATTGATGGCGGGAATCGTTATAGAAAAATGTGGCATGTTACTCTTCCCGGAATTCGCCCAACCATAGTTGTACTCTTAATAATGAATTTAGGCTGGCTGTTGAATGCCGGCTTCGAAGTACAGTACCTTTTCGGCAGAGGCTTGGTAATGGATGTATCTGAAACAATAGACATCTATGTACTGAAATATGGTATTACTCTTGGTAATTATTCTTTAGGAACTGCGGCAGGTATTTTCAAATCTGTAATATCAATTGCTCTGGTTTCAATATCAAACTATATATCCGGAAAACTTGATGAAAACAGCGTATTCTAAGGGGGGGTTAAAATGAAAAACAGTGGCTTGGCAACAAAAGGCAGCAAAATTGAATCTTTTATATTTTACACGATTAATACAATAATAATGCTTGCAGTAATAGTGGTTATGATATACCCATTCTGGAATACAATTGTTGTATCATTTAATAACGCAAAGGATACTCTCCTTGGTGGAATAACTTTTTTCCCCCGTGTTTTTTCTTTATACAATTATCAAACCGTATTTAAAAATGATCTACTGGTAACAGGTGCTGTAAATTCCGTAACACGTACATTACTGTCTACAGTTTTAGGCGTTTTCATTTCTGCGCTTGTTGGTTACGTGCTTTCCAGACCTGAATTTCTGTGGAGAAAGTTTGTAACGCGTTACTTTCTGGTTACAATGTATATATCAGCAGGTTTGATACCAAATTACTTTCTTATGAAGGATCTGAATCTTATCAATAACTATTTGGTGTATATTCTCCCAGGATTGGTAAGTGTTTTTAATATAATAATTGTAAGATCATATATGCAATCGTTACCTGCAAGTCTTTTTGAGGCGTCATATATTGATGGGGCAGGCCATTTCAGATGTTTTATCCAGATTATTTTACCTTGCTGTAAGCCGGTATTGGCTACTGTAGCCCTATGGTGTGCTGTTGGGGCATGGAATTCATGGTTTGATACCTTTATTTATGCCTCCAGTAAAGAGAGCTTAACAACTCTGCAGTATGAAATGATGAAATTACTTTCATCATCAATGAATTCAGGAGCAAATCAGTCGGCATCTTCCATATATGGTAACAGGCCTGTAACTGATTCAGTTACGCCTGTTTCTATGCAGGCAGCAGTTACAGTTGTTGCATCTGTTCCCATATTGCTGGTATATCCCTTCCTGCAGAAATATTTTGTTAAAGGTGTTACCATCGGTGCAGTTAAGGGATAGGCAGGCTGCAGAATGCTATAAAATTCAGTTTCAATAATATTTTGACTGCTGGAGGGTGGACCATGTCAAAAGGAGCTTATTATACAAAAGAGTATCCCAATTTATTTGCTGAACTGGGTATTTCTAATGAACAAATTTCCAATAAAATAAAGGAAACTTTTAATACCATGTTTTTTGATCCTGTGGACAGAATTTATTTTGAGAAGGATGAAGACATGGGCTTTATGCTGGATACAGGCAACAATGACGCCCGTACCGAGGGAATGAGCTATGGAATGATGATGGCGGTGCAGGTGGATCGTAAGGACATTTTTGATAGATTGTGGCTGTTTTCAAAAACCTATATGTATCAAAAGGAAGGCAAGTATCAGGGCTATTTTGCATGGTCGGTAACAACCGAAGGGAAGAAAAATTCTGAAGGCCCTGCACCTGATGGAGAAGAATATTTTGCAATGGCACTTTTCTTTGCAAGCAGCAGGTGGGGGGATGGGCTGCCTCCTTTTGACTACAGTGTTCAGGCAAGGGATATTTTACGTCACTGTATTCATCAGTCTGAACTTGTAGAGGGCGGAGAACCTATGTGGGATGCATCAAACCATTACATTAAATTTGTCCCTGAAACACCCTTTTCAGATCCGTCCTACCATCTGCCCCATTTTTATGAGCTTTTTGCGCTGCTGTCTGATGAACAGGACAGAATTTTCTGGCAGGAGGCTGCAGAGGCAAGTCGAAAATACCTGCAAATTTCCTGTGACAAGAATACCGGTATGGCACCGGAATATGCCGAATTTGACGGTACCCCAAAAAAACTTTTCAGAGATTGGCAGTTTTATTCAGATGCGTATCGCGTTGCAATGAATATCGGTTTGGATGCGGCATGGTTTAATAAGGATGGATCACTGGGGAAGATAGTAGATAACCTTCAGGCCTTTTTCAGTGAGAACACTGCTCTGGGTGAATATAAAGCCTATACTATAAAAGGAGAACCCTTTGATGAACCGGCCATGCATCCGGTCGCTATAATCGCAACCAATGCCGCCGGTTCACTGGCAGCTACGGGAAAGTACAGGTTGCAGTGGGTTCGGGATTTCTGGGAGCTGCCCTTAAGACAGGGAAAACGAAGATATTATGATAACTGTTTATATTTTTTCTGCTTGCTTATGCTGGCAGGAGAATATAAAATTTATATGTAAGCCCGGGTGTATAAAAGGCTTTATTATAATACGAGGAGGGTATCATGAAAAAAATAAAAATTACAAATGAAGTAAAGGGAGCCTTTGGAAACAACTGGAATTTTTGTGTCGGAACAGAGAGAATGGGCATAGCGCTTCAAAAGGAGTACCTGGATACTCTCGACTTCGTTCAGAAAGCAATAAAGTTCAAGTATATCAGGGGACATGGCTTGTTTCATGACGATACGGCCATATATCGGGAATATGATATAGATGGAGAAATGAGACCTTTCTACAATTTTACTTACATAGACAGGATTTTTGATGCGTTCCTTGAAAGGGGTCTGAAGCCTTTTGTGGAGCTTGGTTTCATGCCGTCGCAACTGGCATCCAGGGATCAAACCGTATTTTATTGGAAAGGTAATGTAACTCCTCCAAAGGATTACGACAAGTGGAAGAAGTTAATCCAGGCCACAGTAAATCACTTTATCAGCCGGTATGGCATAGAGGAAGTACTTCAGTGGCCTTTTGAGGTTTGGAATGAGCCCAATCTTGACATATTCTGGAAGGACGCCGATCAGGCTGAGTATTTTAAACTTTATAAGGTAACTGCGCTGGCCATTAAGGAAATACATGAAGGGCTTCAGGTGGGAGGACCGGCTATATGCGGAGGAGCGGATTACTGGATAAAGGACTTTCTGGAGTTTTGCCACAGGGAAAATGCTCCTGTAGATTTTCTTTCAAGACATTTATACTCTTCCAAGCAGCCAAAAATGCAGACACATGAGCTGGTTTATCAGGATCTGACGGAGCCTGAAGATATGCTGAAGGAATTAAAAACAGTAAGGAATATGATTGATATTTCTCCTTTTCCTCAGCTTCCTTTTCATATAACAGAATACAATACATCATACACTCCATTGAACCCTGTTCATGACACCTGCCTGAATGCTGCTTATCTTGCACGGATTATCAGTGAAGCCGGAGATATTGTTGATTCATTTTCCTATTGGACCTTCAGTGATGTGTTTGAGGAACTGGATGTCCCGAGAGCACAATTCCATGGAGGCTTTGGTCTGGTGGCGCTTAACAATATTCCCAAGCCTACCTTTCATATGTTCAGTTTCTTTGAAAAAATGGGCAGGGATATATTATACAGGGACGAAAGCATGCTTGTGACCCGGAAAAGTGACGGAACAGTTTCAATTACCGCATGGAATCCTGTAATGGAAAAGGGCGAGACCTTTGATAAGGAAATAGCAATAGAACTTTCTCTGAAAGATGGAGAATATTTTATTAACCGGAAAACGGTTAATGAGCAGTATGGAAACCCCTGGCGCGTGTGGGTTCAGATGGGACGTCCGAGATTCCCGGGAAAGAAGGCGGTGGATATATTGAAGGAAGCCGCCTTGCCGCTGGTAAGCCATACCAGATTAAGCAGTACTGGAAACAAGCTGTTACTGGAGTTTACTTTAAGCAAAAATGAAGTAACTTTTTTTGAAATCAGCAGTATTAAAGAAGAATCGGAAACTTATTACAGACTTGACGACAGCATGATACCGGGGTATTAAAGTTAATAGTCCAAGGTTGCTGATTGATACTTGAAAAAAAGGAGAAGTAAAAATGGCTTTATTACAGGTTAATTTTTTTGCACAAACTTTAAAAAGGGAGGTGAATTTTAATGCACTTTTGCCAATTGATACCTTTGAGTTAAATGATCAGAAGTCAGAGGAACGTCCTATGAAATCTCTCTATCTTCTGCATGGCTACTCAGGTAATCATATGGACTGGATTTGCGGAACTAAAATTCAGGAACTGTCAAATAAGTATAAAATAGCGGTATTTATGCCCTCCGGAGAGAACTGTTTTTATCTGGACGATACAGACATGGGGGCTCTTTATGGAGAATTCATCGGAAAAGAACTGGTTGAAATCACACGTAAGATGTTTCACTTGTCCAATAAAAGAGAGGATACTTATATAGGCGGATTGTCCATGGGTGGCTATGGTGCCATCAGAAACGGTTTAAAGTATGCTGAAAATTACAGCAGGATAATAGCATTATCCTCAGCCCTTATAATAAAGAATATCGCTGGAATTCCAGTTGATTTCAAGGACCCTATTGCCGACTATAAGTATTATAGAAGAGTTTTCGGGGATCTTAATCAGCTTATAGGAAGTGATAGGGATCCGGAAGCGCTTATTAACGATCTTAAAAAAAGAAATTCAGCCATTCCCCAAATATATATGGCATGCGGAACCGAAGATTTTTTATTAAATGAAAACAGAGACTTAATTAATTTTTTGGTTTCTGAAAATGTAGAACATACATATGTAGAAGATTCAGGTTCTCACGATTGGGATTTCTGGAATAAATATATTGAGAAGGGAATAGACTGGGCTATTTCAGAAAGGTGAAAACATGCAGTTGGAAGCTGATCTGGTAATGGAATTAACCGTTGAGATAGGAGAGGTATTGGAAGTTGGAAAAACATTGAAGGGATATCTCAGGTTAATCCCAATAATAGGAGGAACATTTTCGGGTAAGGGCATAAAAGGTATTGTTATCCCTGGAGGTTATGATTGGAATACTGCCATAGACGAAAATATTTCTCACGTGTTGGCTAAGTATACTTTAAAAACTGAAGACGGACAGTATATTTCCATTGAAAATGAGGGATATATTGATGCAAAGGCTGAAAATAACGTAGTTAAAACTACACCAAGATTTCAAGTGGCCCCGGGTAAATATGAATGGCTGTGCAGCGGGGTTTTTGTAGCAAGCCTTCAAGTTGAGCAAACAGGGACTCCGTCTGTAAAGATAAATGTGTATAAAATGAAATAGTACATAAATAAGAAGCGCACTCCGAAATCATAGGGTGCCTTGAATAACAGATACAATAAGACATAAAAATACCCTGTAAGGTGAACCTGGAAAAAGGACGTGTTCACTTTACAGGGTATTTTGAATTTCTTTTCTCAAAATATTAAGTTAAATATATCAATTATGCATTACTGCCCCTGAACGTTGTGGCGTTAATACCTGTTACCCTTTTAAAAGCCCGGCAAAAAGTGTTTGTAGACAAATATCCTGTTTTTATTGCAATTTCACTTATAGGTAAGGCGGTACTTCCCAACAGCTCTTTAGCCTTCTGGATTCTTAAGTTTTCAATATATGAAGAAAGCTTGATACCACTTTGCTGCTTGAATATATATGATAAATAAGATTCGTTCATGTTAAATTTGTCTGCTATGGAAGCAAGTGATATATTACAATCATGATAATATTGGTTGATGTACTCAATAATTTGATTATTGGTATTCAAGTTCTGTTTGTCCGATTGTCCGTTCATTATTTCACAAAGCATGTAATAAGAATCCGTTATTATTTTTATCTGCTTAAGTTCACTATATTTGTCAATATTATCGGTATTGCTTATTATATATTTATAGGTATTTTCGTCAAAGCCAATCTGATTCCACAATTTTATAATAACCCCCAGCAGCTCGTAAATAAACAGTTTATGCAGTGAAGTTGAAAGGTTTGAATCCATGAAATTTTTGGTAAAGAGAGTGTTTAGTATTGTCTTAACAGCCCCTTTATCGCCTGCCTTGACATTATTTATAAGCTTTGCCTGCAAATCGGTGGGGAAATAGTAATTAACCGTATAATTACCAGTTCCGGCATACCACAGAATATTACTGTGCCTGTTGGCAGAGTTGATTTTGAAAGCCAGCTTTGCCTTCTCAAAGGATACGGGTATATCAATGAGCTGTTCAACAATATTGCCGCAGGAGATCAAAAGGCTTTCAAATAAATTTTTAGGCATATCCTGCTTCAACCTTGCCGCCACATCTTCAATATAAGGATTGAGCTGTCCCTGCTGCAATGCAGGATAATCAACAAGCATCACCAATTGCTCCTCATCCAGATCACAAATAAGAGCGTCGGGCACCACCCTGCTCAATGTTTCCCGGAGCAATTGCTTGAATGAATTCACAATTGTTAATTCCACGGTATCATAATTATTTAAATCTGTATCGAATCTAAATATAATAATGCAGTATACCCTGCCTTTAAAATTCAGGCGGATGCATCTGGCTACCTTTTCTATTTCCTCCTGTGAATTGAACTCCCCTTTTATAAGCCTTGTAAGAAAGGTTGTTTTTAGAATAGGAACCTGCTCGTCAATGGTTCTTTTTAAATTGCTGTTGTTATCGCCTAATTCGCTTATGGTATACTTTATATTTTTAAAAATATCTTCACTGATTTCGCTGATCTGAATATTGTTTAATATATCCTGTAAAGGTTTTGCACTTCTTTTTGCCATAAAATAAGAAATGAGAGTACCCAGCAAAACAGAAATAAGCAGTACGATATAGATAATAAGCTTAAGATTGTTAGCCTTCTCCAGCACAACCTTTTTAGACTGGACAGCCACATACTTGAACCCATTATTATTCGTCTTGATGTAGTTGACCATCATTTTCTTGCCGTTTATAGAGATCTCTGAAGTACTTTCAGACTCTGAAAAACTTTTGTTTACTGCGGCCTGAACAGCTTGAATATCGCATTTTTGGCCTGAAAAATATGTTATGATATTTCCTGCCTTGTTTTCAATATATGTTACTCCACCATCATAGGTATTTATTGAAGATAAAAGATCGGTTATGTCCTTTTTATTAATTACCAGCATAACAATACCGTCATTTTGTCCATAGGAAATCAAAGGTTTTGAATAGGTAACCATTGTCATACCTACAGTACCGGAAGGGGTAAAATTGTAAAGCTCGGCTTCTATTTCTCCTGACAGGCCGCTTTCACAAAGATTTTCGGTCATTTTGCCATACCATTCTTTATATGGTACCCCTTTAAAACTCATATACCGTTTGTAAAATTGCTCATAAGTATAGGTAATTTGATTGTTTATAACCATTTCACTTTTATTGAAAAAGATAAAATAATTCCACACAAATTTGTTGGAGGTATTATAATTGGTAAGGCTGTCCCTTGTTCTTATGATTGAATATGAATTAGGATACTGTAAAGGGTTTTTGATACCCTGAAAAGCACTTACATGACTATTGGAAATAATTTGATCCGCCATGGAATCAGCTTCCTCAAATCTCTGCTCAAGAATGGAAGAAGCCTGCCTGAGGATAGTATTATTTTCATTAATGGCATCAGAATATACTATATTATATGTATTAATATAATATACGTAACCTATTACCAGTGGGATTATTAAAACAGTACAATAAGTGATAAAGTATTTCAGAAGATATTTTTTTGAGGCTCTGACAGATAGTAAATTAATAATTTTTCTTAAATGTCTGATAATCATACTATTGCTCCAAGTCTTTTTATTTACATAATTAACTTAATTATAACATTATAATAATTGATAAAGTATTAAATCCAAAAAATATACAATAACCAAAAAAATGCACATTGCTTTATTATGGCATTTATCTGATTATCCGTCAGCGGTCAGGCGTTGGCATCCATAAATGCATTTAATTCCCTCAGAATAACTAATTGGGTATTATAGTTAAAACTTGTAGCTTTTCCAATGTTGAGCCTTTTTTTATGACCTGGAATATAAACTTCTGAACTTTTTAGGAGAGCAGCCTTCATACTCCTTGAAGACCGAGCCAAAATAGCTGCAGTTATTAAAGCCTGTATCAAGAGATATATCTTTTACACTTTTATCAGGTAAATTTATCAGTTCTTCCTTGGCAGCATTAATCCTGCACCGGAGAATGTAAGTGAAGGGGCTTATGCCGTATTCCTTTTTAAATATCCTGCATAGGTATGAGGAAGAAATACCTGCCTGTACAGCAAGTTCCTCCAGGGAAATATCTTTTCTGAAATTATTTTTTATGCATCCGGTAATAATATTCAGCTTTTTTGCCAGCTGTGTGTCGCCTTCCGGAGTTACAGTTTCAATCAGTTTATTTATATTTGCAAGAAAATTGTATAAAAAGCCTGAGGCCTCAAGCATACTGGTGGGCCTTTTTTCCAGGAGTATTTTGTGGAGCATTTTATAGCAAAAGTTAACTTCTTCCGAGCTGTTGAGCCTGAACACTTCAACATGGTTCATACCAGCGGCATTAAGCAGAATATCGGCACCTGCGCCTGAGAATATTATCCACCTGAGTGACCATGGTTCTGCTACTGGATAATATTCGTGAGGTACATCCGGATAGAAGAAGAAAGCTGTTTTCTGCTCGATCATATATTCCCTGTTGTTTATTAAAAGCTTGCCTGCACCTTGTTCACAAAATGCCAGGTGGTAATTGGGAAAGCCATCCTTTCTGGTGACATGATCCTGATAAGGTTCATACCCCACACCTGTTACAAAAAGCGGAAGAGAAATATCACGTTCTGTAAGAAGAGAGAAAAGTCTTTCCATGTGCTGCTCCTTTTATGTTCAATATATTTATATAATTACAAAATCTTTAGATTGAATTGCACATTTTAACGTATATATAATATCAATATAATTATATTGATGCAATCATTGAATAATTATATTGCTGCAATGATTGAATAATTATATTACTCAATCATTCTGACTAATTATATTACTGCAATCATTCTGGGATATAATCACTCAACATTACAGATGAATAAAGAATTTTTTCACAGGAGGATTTTAATCATGAGTAGAAGGTCTGTCCCCCTAAGCGGGGACTGGTATGTGGCTCTGGATGAAAAGGAGACAGGAATAAGTGAGAGATGGTATGAAAAGTTATTTTCAGAAACGGTGAAACTGCCCGGTACTCTTGATGAAAACGGTGCCGGTCAGCCTGTAACAGCTGTTGACACTTTCAGATTGAACCGAATCCGAAAATATGTCGGGGCGGCATGGTACAACAGATTAGTAATCCTGCCCGACGAAATAGTTGATAAACATGTCACATTGTTTTTGGAACGGTGCATGTGGAAAACAGATCTATGGATAAATGGCAAATATGCCGGTTCGGAAAACAGTTTATGTACTCCCCATAAGTATAAGCTGGATGGAATGCTCAAAGCAGGGGAAAATCTTATCAGCATAAGGGTAGATAACTCACCTGTCTTTAATCTTGGAGTAATGAGCCACGGATATTCGGAAGAGGTACAAACCATTTGGAATGGTATTGTGGGAAGAATAGAGCTTGATATCAGGGATAAGGTCTATGTGGAAAAAAGCAATGTGTATCCGGATATAGAAAGCAGCAAGTTGACAGCTAGGCTGCTGCTGGTAAATACTGGCCAAAAGGCAGCCGAGGGCTTTATAAGGCTCTCGGTATGCCAGCAGTACGGTGATGATGCCATTATAAAGGATTCACATCATTTCAGGATGGACGCAAATTCATCATATACTGTTGAATTGACGCAGGAGTACGAGGGCAGAATGGACTTGTGGGATGAGTTCAATCAACACCTGTACAGGATGGATATTACTCTGGAATGCCGGGGAAGCCATGAGGATGAAACGTATTCTGACTCTGATAAGGTATTTTTCGGTAACCGGAGCTTTCGGGCAGAAGGTCCCGTATTCAAGCTGAACGGCAAAAAAACATTTCTAAGGGGTACGCATGATGCAGGAAATTTCCCGATTACAGGGTATCCGTCAATGCAGGCTGAAGACTGGAAACGCATATATTCAACAGCAAAATCTTATGGAATAAACCACTTCAGATTTCATTCATGGTGTCCGGGCGAGGCTGCATTTGCTGCCGCTGATGAAGAAGGAATTATTCTCCAGGCTGAATTGCCGCTGTTTGGTTATACCGCTCCGCCACTGGGTCAGGATGAGGCCAGAGACAGCTTTCTGAGACAGGAACTGTTGAGAATCCTGGATGAGTACGGAAATCACCCGTCCTTCTGTATGATGTGCATGGGAAACGAGATTCGCGGAGATTACGAAAAGCTGGCAGGATTTGTAGAACTGGGCAGGAAAACAGACGGCAGGCACCTTTATTCGGCAGCTGCCAACAATGCTGCAGAACCTGTGGTGGGAATAAAACCAAATGAAGGAGATCAATACTATGTTGCCCATGAAGCAAGAATAAACGGGGAAAGGGTTAATAGACGCTGTGAGAGCGTTTTCAATAATGAAGGGCCTGAAACGTTAGCCGACTACAGTGAGACACTAAAGGGAATAGACGTTCCGACCATATCACATGAAGTGGGACAGTGGGAGGTTTATCCTGATTTTGATGAAATAAAAAAGTATACAGGTGTTTTAAAAGCTAAAAATTTAGAGGTGTTTAAAGAGTCGGCAGCGGCAAAACAAGTTTTGTACAAAAACAAGGATTTTGTTAAGGCTTCGGGCAAGCTGGCAGTTTTATTGTACAGGGAGGAAATAGAACGCTCGCTGAGAACTGCGGATTATGGAGGCTTTCAGCTTCTTGATATGCATGATTTTCCTGGACAGGGTACTGCCCTTGTGGGCTGGCTGGACGCCTTCTGGGATTCAAAGGGTCTTGTGGAGCCGCTGGAGTTCAGAAACTGGTGCAATCACTCTGTTCTTCTGGCAGGATTTGAAAAGCGCACCTGGCTTAATACTGAAGTATTCAGGGCTGAGGTTAATTTTGCCAATTACGGCCAAAGTGATTATTCACAGCTTAACATCGTATGGGAACTAACAGACAGTGAAGGCAAAATATATTCCTGCGGTGAATTTAAAAATATCTGTATTCCGCAGGGCAGTCTATCTTATATAGGAGCTGCGTCAGCTGAGCTCAAAAAAGTAAAAACTGCTGAAAAACTCATATTTAAGCTTATTGCAGAAGGATTTAATATAACAAATCAGTGGGATATCTGGGTGTATCCCCATAAGGTGGATATTGAGATACCCGAGGATATATTTGTTGCCGACAGCTGGAATGACGGTGTGTCTGAAGCTTTGCGCAATGGCGGAACCGTACTTATGCTTGCGGGGACTGTAAAGAATTCCGAGGCAATGTGCTTTACCACACCTTTCTGGAATACACAGATGTTTGAAAACCAGAGAAAAACCATGGGTATTCTGTGTGAGCCCAATCATCCTGCTCTGCTGGACTTTCCCACGGAATTCCACGCAAACTGGCAATGGTGGGAACTGCTTGCCCATTCTAAATGTGTCTGTATAAATGAACTGCCGGCGGGATTTGAGCCCATCGTTTCTGCCATTGACCATCCTGTCAGAAATAACAGGCTTGGAGTTATTTTTGAGGCAAAGGTTCTCAATGGAAAACTTCTTGTATGCAGTCTTGATTTGAACGGTGATTTAACCGGGCTTCCTGTGGCAAGGCAGCTAAGGTACAGTATTCTGAATTATATCCGGAGTGAAAGGTTTGAGCCTGAACTCCATGTGGAGGAGAACATTCTGGCAGATATACTGTCAAAAAATACTGCATCCAACTTAAAATTGCTGACAAAGCATATTAAAGCATCAAATACAAAATATTCAAGTAAAGTGGAATATATCCTTGATTCCGATTCGTCTGACTGCTGGATAACTATGGGAGGACAGTACCCGTATGTCATTGATATTGAGCTTATGGAAAGTACAGGGATAAAAGGTTTTACATATTCTCCGAGACAGGATGGCATGACAATAGGACTTATATCCAAATATGAAATATATATTTCCTGTGATCCGGTGCAATACGGCAAGCCTGTTGCTTCAGGAAGCTTTGATAAAACCCTTGAGAAACAGGAGATAATTCTTGATTGGATCGATGACGGCTTTAATGTTACCAGAAGCAAGACGGGCAAATACATAAGATTTGTTGCAGTTGAAGGCTTTGACAATGACAGTGAAGCTGCCATTGGAGGTCTGGACATAATTACTGTATAACGAGGCGATAATAGATTTCCCCCACCTCTACCAGGTGCAAAGGCTACTTATGGTAGCCTTCGGTACCGGTGGTAGCCTTTGGTACCGATTTGGTTTTCAGGCGGTGAGCATATCCAAGGTGTCCATAGTGTTTCTTGGGGCACTATGGACACCATTGCCTCGTTGAAACGCCGCTGAGGTAAGTAAACTTTTCTATAACCGAAAAGTTTACTTTTGAACCGAGGCGTTATAAGCCAGACGTGGACAGGATATTTCTTGTAAGATACTGTATTAGAAGTATAACGTGACGGCAGGATTGCTTAATGCAGGGTTTGGTAATGATAACATCCCCTGGGGTACAATGAGAAAAAATCGTTGTTACTCCAGGGGATGTTTTTTACTGTAAATATTTTACAAAACCGGTGAATGTGGGTATGGTCTTGGTTTGAAAAATACTTTGCAATAAACCGATTATTTTCCGTGTTACCCAAAAATAATCCCTTAAAAAAGAGCAGCAATAATCATATACTATGAACCGTAAAATATACTTTCAAAAAATGTAAAACAGCATTAAGCATCCAAGTAATAAGTTCACATAACTTCAGTTCCAGTCAGCTCGGGCCGCATCTTTGTTCAGACTAACAGTTCAGAAATAATGCAAAATATCATCAAAATAGCTTGTTAATGTTTTAGCCTCAATTTAGACATTGAGGTTATTGGAATAAAATATCTAAAACAGAGAGGAGGCTTTAGGGTAGCATTATTCAGAAACAATTTCTTTACTTGTTGAAATCATCAACTAATTGGCACAACGTTTTAAAGCAGTATTGTATAAGGTCATGAAAATGTTGACAAGTTTAATTCAAAGGAGGAAAATAATGAAACTGGTAGGTTGGTATAGGAAATGTTTATCTGTATTTTTAGCTCTGATAATTGCTTTCGGCAGTCTTTTCACATTTGCAGCTTTTCCGGTTGCCGCAGAGAGCGGTACAAATGATTCAACACAGGCAACCCTCTATGTATCTCCGGCAGGAGACGATAATAATCCGGGAACAATTGATGAGCCTTTTAAAACTCTAGCGAAGGCGAAAGAAGAGGTGAGGACTCTTCCCAAGACAGGAGGGGATATCGTCGTTCAAATTGCGGACGGGTTCTATCCGCTTGATGAAACCCTGACTTTTGACAAGGATGATTCCGGAAGTGCAAGTTGTACTATTCGCTATGAAGCGGCTCCTGGCGCAAAGCCGGTAATAAGCGGCGGTGAGATGCTGGAAAAAGGCGTGTGGACTGAAGCTACAGACCTTACCCAGACTGGCGGCTTAAAGGCGTATAAAACCACCCTTAACCGGGACGAAAAGTTACGCGCCATATATGTAAACGACAAGCGCGCCAATATGACGCTGAGCCCAACAATAGCTTCTGGCAACAGAACCACAACAGGTACCCCCACAGTCAGCTTTAACGGTACGGATAACCCTTGGGCGTGGCAGAACGGCAGCAACATCCGGGCGGCTATAGTGTTCAGCGCCAGCGTAGGTCTGACGCCGCAAACCAAAAACCCCCAGAACATCGAAGCCGAAAGCTTGGGCGGCGCCAGATGGGCGAGGCCGTTTGTCTGCTTCGCATCGGCAGAAGAGGCGCCGGGAGCCAGCAACATGCCAGGCGGCACCATGCTCCGGTTCCAGATGCCGTATGCGGCTATTTCACAGTCTTTGAGCAATAACACTCAATACAATCCAGGTAACAATCAAGTAATACGTAACGCTTTCGAGTTCCTGAACAAACGCGGAGATTTTTATTTCGACCAGGCCGAAAGCACGCTTTATTACATCCCGCTTGAGGGTGAAGATATCAATACCGCCGAGGTGGTCGTTCCAAAGCTTGAGACGGTCGTCGACATAAGAGGGATCCCTGTGGGAGACCGGTTGAATCCTGTTCAGGGTTCGGATGAAGGACGTGTCACAAACATAACCTTCGACGGGCTGACATTTGCCCACACCGACTATAAACTGTATGAACTGACGGGTACATATACACTGAGCGACGGATCCGGTCCGGTAACCACCAGTTCCCGCGGTTTTGCGTCCGTTCAGGGCTGTATCGTGAACAAAGTTTACTTCCCCAGCAGCATAAACTGGCATGAGACTTTCTACCGCGGGTATGACATACCGCCGGCGGCTGTAATGGTCAACGCGGCAAGGAACATCAAAGTTCTGAACGGCGAGATCGGGCTTTCCGGATTTAATGGTATCCATCTGGAAAACGATGTCAAGGATTGCGAAGTCACGGGCAACTATATAGTAGATACGCTCAGCTCGGGCGTTGTAGTGGGACATCCTACGCATATCTATGAAAACGATGAGGCCATTAAGCATGAATCAAGTATTTCGGCATCAGGCACACCAATACGGAACTGGGCCGGCGTTGACAAGGAAAAATATACGGCGGGTACCGAGGCAGTGCCGCAGGATATTTACATTACCAACAACTTTTTGTACAGGAACTGCTACGGTTTCCCTGGCGCCAACTCACTAACCTCTTTCTACACAACTAACATGCAGGTACTGCACAACTTCCTGTATGACTCTACTTACGGCGCTATGAGCATCGGCTGGGGCTGGTGCGAGTACGATGGGTACGGCTATACCAGCCATGGTACCGACAAGAACGGCAGCCCTTATGCTGGCACCCATGAAACAAGCCTTGCAAGGTCTCCGGATATCTCTACGACCTCCAGGAATAACAAAATAAACTATAACCGGGTAGAGGAAATCTGCACGGTAGTAAACGATTCCGGTGCCATTTACTCACTGGGACGCCAGGGTGATCCGGGTAATTTGCCGGGCGGAGGGACATGGGACACCGTCACAGGTTTGACAAGCAGCCCGGTCACCGACCCGAATAGTAACTGGAATCCTGACAACTGGTCGAATTTCACCGAGATGAACTACAACTTCCTTAACCCAAATGCCACTAACAGACCTCAGGACTCCAACAACTGGACGAACGGGTTCCATCCCGACGAAGGCAGTACGTTCATAAAGATGATAGGCAATGTCGTGCAGTCAAAGCTCTCCTATGCTCAGGGACAGAGCCGTGCTTATGAGTTTAACAACTGGAAGCGCAAAAGCGATATGTTTGCTGTCGATGGTTACGTGGACGGGAATAACAACCAGAACGGCGGCCCCAGAATTACTTATAACAATTACAAAAGCGAAGACCGCATTTGGCCGGTTAAGGGCAACGAAATCGTTTTGAATTCGGGCCTTACCGACGAATATACTCATATGATCCCAAGGACCCTCATTGCCGATACCGAGTTTGAGCTGGCTTCAAACGTTATCATGGGTAAAGGTGAAACGCTGAACCGCAGGGGTCTGCTAAAGGCTGAAGACACTGTTTGGCTGGCACCAGCGAACACAACTGTCTTTACGGAAAGCAATAATATGACAAAAGCTGCCGGCAACGAAAAGACAATCACCGCTCCGTCTGCCGCAGGAGAATACAAACTATATATCGTATATGGAGACGGCAGGGCAACGGCAACTTCCAAGTATACGGCGTATGTTGACGCCAGTGCGTCAGCGGTCAATGTGGAAGACGGCAAAAGTTACGAAGTTTCAGCGGTACGACCTCTTAAACTGACTTTGAGTGAAGACTTCACCTATAAGCTCAACGGTAAAACCGTGACGAACGGATACGAAATCGCCACCGAAGGAAGCTGGACCTTGGTACTCAGCACTCCGACGGCGCCGGCTACAAAAACCATCAACTTTACCACCACAGTATCGTTGGCAAACAAGCTGCTCCCGGCTGACGTATCAGTAGCCCCCGGCGGGACAGTCAGGTTTGCGTGCGATTTGGACGACGCAACAAAACAAATATGGATTTCTTCGTCCAGTGATGGAAATTTTATTGAAAGCGAAAAAGAAACAAAGACCTCCGGCAACATGCTCGGGATGATCGCTCCCATTGTGCCCGGTCCATACGTTATTTTTGTACGGTCTAATGACGGCGAAGTACTCAGCCAGTCGCACGCTCGTGTAGTAGTGCGCGACATGACGCCTGTCGATATTCCTAGAAATGGTCTTGACTTATGGCTTAAGGCCGATGAGGGTGTGAGAACAGATGACACCGGCAACGTTATTGGATGGAAAAATATGGGATCAATTCCTGCGACGCTTGTCCCGGCGAATGTCCCCGGTAGCGGCGGCGATGGTCTTGGACTACCAAGCGGCAACCCTACGCTACAGAAAGATGTATACGACTATGTAAACTTCGACGCCACGTCAAGGCCGCTAAAAGCTGCAGGCTTTAAAGATTATAACGGCAAGACTGAGATGACGATATTCGCGCTGGTTAACCCAAAAACCACAGCCAACAACTCCAGCGACCAGAGTGGCCTTGTTTATTTCGGATTGAACGAATCTTTCGAAAATTGGGCCGGCAACGGCGGTTGGAGCGGTATTAACCTGGGCGTAGGAACAAACAGAGTTAACATCCGCTTTGGTAACGCGAATGGCGCCTTATCGGGCGGTGGGCAAAGTATTTCAACAACCATCAGCGGTTTGTCCAGCGTTCGAGCGCAGCTAAACGGATCCAATAGAGACATTTATGTTAATAACAACCGTGTCGGCGGGGGAACCAACGCTTCGGCGCTTACCGGGAACCGATCGGATCTGGGCGTAGGTTACACGATGTCGGCTGTAACCCCCTTCCGCTTCCTGGGGCAAGTAGCGCAGATTCTCATCTACGACAGGGTGCTGACAGCTGATGAAATTACGAAAGTAGAAACATATTTTAACCTGGTCAAAGCCGGTGGTGGCGGACCCGCAAACCCAATTGGCCCGATGGTGGACAAAACCCTGCTGACCGCCTTGATTGAGGGCGTAAATAACCAGGATAGTACTATGTATACAAAAGAATCCTGGAACGCTTTTGCAAGTGCTTTAAGTGAGGCCAAAACTGCCGTCTCAAATAATGAGATCAGTCAGGAAGCAGCAGACAATTCATATTATGTGCTGCGTAATGCGTTCAAAGCGCTTAGTCTGTTACCAAGCGGTATTGGGACTGCCGCATACGGTACTCCTGTTCTCGGCGGCTCCGAGCTCGACCCGATCTGGAACACCACCGTATCGCTGCCCATTATTAAGCATCTGACAATGGCAAACGGCCCCACAAACGGCTCGGCTAAAGTGCTGTGGGACGACGCCAACCTGTATGTGCTGGCGCGTGTAAATGACCCAGTGCTGAACAGCAGCAGCGGCAACGCGCATGAGAAGGACTCGGTTGAGATTTTTGTGGATGAGACCAACAGTAAGGCAGCCTCCTACGGCACTGGTATGGGGCAATACCGTATTAACTATCTTAATGAGAAAAGCTTTAATCCGGGCAGTATCAGTACCGGGTTTGAGTCTTATGCCAAAGTAGTGGATGGAGGTTATTACATTGAAACCAAGATCCCCTTTAAGGCTGAGGTTAATGGAGAGCGTGTGCTTCCTAAGAATGGTCACGTAATTGGATTTGATGCGCAGATCAATGACGCTGGAACAGCCGGCAGCCGTCAGGATGTTATAATGTGGCACGACCAGAGCGGATCGTCCTGGAATAACGGTTCACAATGGGGTGTGGTTACGCTTCTAAAGAACGATACAGCGGCACCCACATGGCCGCAGGCAAGTACGGTGAAAGCGTCGAACATAGGAGTAAATGCCGTTACGTTAAGTTGGACGCCTGCAGAGGACGACATCGGAGTAACAGCTTATGAAATCTACAGAGGGACCGATAAAATCGGTACAGTAGCTGGAAATATTAACAGTTATGAAGTTATAAATCTCAATGCAGGAACTGAATATACTTTCTCAGTTCAGGCAGGCGACGAGGCGGGAAATATCAGTACAGACGGTCCTACAATTACATTATCCACCCTGCCGGATAACGGACAGGCAGATACAACAGCACCGACCTGGTCCCAGGCAAGTACGGTGACTGCTTCAGCCATAGGAATAAATGCCGTTACATTAAATTGGACACCGGCAGAGGACGACACCGGAGTAACTGTTTATGAGGTCTACAGCCAAAACGGTAAAATCGGTACGGCAGCAGGAAACATAAACCGCTATGAGGTTATGAATCTCAATGCCGAAACCGAATATACCTTTACGGTTCAGGCAGGTGACCAGGCAGGAAATATCAGTACAGACGGTCCAACAGTTACATTATCTACTTTACCGGATAACGGACAAGGTGATGCACAAGCACCGGTATGGCCTGAAGGAAGCAGTATTGCTGTGTCCGAAGTTTCCAAAACCGGAATGACTCTCACCTGGCCGGCAGCCCAGGATAATGAGGCTGTAACAGGCTATGCCATATACAATGGAGATTTGCAGGTGGCAGTGGTACACGGGAATGTAACCAGCTATACGGTGTCAGGCTTGAAGGCCGCAACACAGTATACATTTACCATAAAGGCCAGAGATGCGGCCATGAACTGGAGTGAACCTGGTCTCACGGTAACAGAAACCACCAGACAGGAGGAACAGCAGGATACTTCTGCACCATACTGGCCTGAAGGAAGCAGTATTACTGTGTCCCAAGTTACTGAAACCGGATTGACTCTTACCTGGCCGTCGGCGCAG
Organism: Bacillota bacterium; assembly: GCA_023409265.1. Classification (GTDB taxonomy): domain Bacteria; phylum Bacillota; class Clostridia; order Acetivibrionales; family DSM-1351; genus Ruminiclostridium. Next base: position 206,470 of record JAEYHZ010000022.1, read on the forward strand.
GATGACAGGGCGGTAACCGGCTATGTCGTATACAACGGAGATACACAACTGGCGGTGCTGCCGGGGAATGTAACCAGCTATACCGTAACCGGCTTAACAGCAGCAACTCAATATACATTCACCATTAAGGCGAAAGATGCCGGTTTGAATTGGAGTGAGCCGGGCCTTTCAGTAACAGAAACCACCAGGCAGGAAGAACAGCAGGATACGTCTGCACCGGTATGGCCCGAAGGAAGTACGCTTTCAGTGTCGGGAATATCCCAGACAGGTCTTTTGCTGAACTGGCCTGCAGCGAAGGATAATATGGCAGTAACCAAATACAAGGTATACAAAGATTCGATATTAATTGCAACAGTTAATGGAAATACAAACAGCTATTATGTCAGCGGATTGTCTTCCGGAACCTCCTATGAGTTCTCGGTTCAGGCTGGAGATGCTGCCGGCAACTGGAGCAGCGACGGCCCGTCTGTTTACGCAACCACTAATTCAGGCAGCAGCAACAGCGGAGGTAACAGCGGAGGCAACGGCGGCAGTGGAACCGGCAGCAGCGGCAGCACGGTGACACCAACACCTGTTGCAACTCCCGGTAAGGTAAAAGTAACCGCGCCGGTTTTAGATACAGCTAAGGGTACTGTAACAGTTACGGTTGATGCAGCAGCACTAACCAAAGCACTAAATGAATCAAAGGTTGCTACGGTGGAAATTCCAAAGACAGCAGGAATGAATGCCTACGTTGCAAGCTTGCCGTCATCGGCTCTGGTATCGGGTGACGCATCAAAGGCAATTCAGATTGTAACCGAAGCAGCAGCAGTAACATTGCCTTTAAACATGCTCTCTGCAACCGATTTGGCAGGAGCAGACAGAGTGGAGCTTTCCATTGAAAAGGCTGATACATCAAAGCTGGATTCTGCAAAGAAGTCAGCAATCGGAGATAAACCGGTGTTCGATGTAAAACTTATGGTAAATGGAAAGGAAACAGCGTGGAACAATCCCGGAGCGGCATTGACTATCAAGATACCATACGACCCAACTCCGGTGGAGCTTGCCAACAGTGAGTATCTGACGGTGTGGTATATGGCTCAGGACGGAAAAGCAGTGAAGATGAGGGATGCAAAATATGTACCTTCTGAAAAGGCTATGGTATTTACCACCACTCACTTGAGCAAGTATGCGGTGGTTTATACAAAGAAGGACTTCCTGGATATGCAGAAGCATTCCTGGGCGGCAGAGGCGGTAAAAGCCCTTGCAGAAAACGGAATAATAGAAGGTACATCAGATACTGCATTCAGCCCGGCCCAAAAGATCACAAGAGAAGAATATGTGGCATGGCTTGTAAGAACACTCGGACTGACCGCAGATTTCAAGGATAACTTCAGTGATGTAAAGACAACGGACAAATATTACCGGGAAATAGGCATAGCAAAAGCTCTTGGCATATCGGCAGGCTTCAATGGTCAATTCAGCCCTGAAAGAGAAATCTCGAGACAGGAACTGGTTACAATGACTGTAAATGCATTGAAGTCGGCAAATAAAGTATTGGAAAAGGGTACTGCCGAGGATATCGGGAAATATGCAGATGCCGGTAAAATAGCTAAGTATGCTGCTGAACACATGGCTACAATGGTTAGGATGGGCTTCATTACAGGTAACAGCAAAACAACTCTGAATCCGACAGGAGCCACCACCAGAGCAGAAGCAGCTGCAATACTCTACAAGATCGATTCAAAGGAATGGTAGTATTTTAAAAGTGTCCGCTGCAAAACTCAAAATAGTTTTGCAGCGGTATCTTTGTTTTTGGTTGCTTGAGCATCGTATAAACCCCATATATATGTTTATTAACATAATATGTTAATAAAAAATTATACATTATTGCATTTAACTATGTTATTATATAAAAATGAAGTACAGAACCCAACTAAAAAATATAACCGTATTGTAGGATTTATAATATGAAAAATAATAAATTTTTTAGTTTCACAATATCACTCTTTAAAAATATTTCTATTAAAAGTAAAATATTTATTTTTTATGCAGGTATACTTTTAGCATCCTTATCTGTATTTGCCATATTAACAATCAACATCTCCAATCAGGCAATAGTCGAAAAAGTTACAAAAAATGCAGAAAGGGAGCTATCTCTGATTGACAAAAGTCTTTTGAATCTAGCCAATAATTCTGAAAACTATGCACGGATACTTTCGATGGACAACAGATTGCAAAATCAGCTGGAGCGCATAGAAAACAACGAATTGGATTCGGTTGACAATATTGAGGTCGAAAAGACTTTATCCACTGTAATAAGCAACGTGGTGCAGCCTAATACCAATATTGCGGCAGCAAGTATCATGTCGTCATATAATACTTTTTTTGATGTAGGTTATATCGACAATTCGAGTATAAGTGCTTACTTCAATAGAAACTTAATAAACTCAATAACTCAAAACAAGGTTCCCACATGGACCGGGTTGTTCAAGGTCAGATACAAGTTCGGCGGAGATGAAAATGTATTTGCCATAGCCAAAACCATAATCGGAATGGATACCGGGCATGTCTTGGGAACAGCTGTGCTTTATTTGAAGGAAAAGGATGTTGCTGCAATATACCTGAATAACATTGTAAACCAGAATGATAAATTTTTTATAGTGGATAAACAAAAAAATATCATATCCACACAGGATAAAAGCGAATTGTACAGGAGATTTGATGAGGAACTGTATTTGGGCAAATATAAGCTTGAGGATATTTCCGATATAAAAAGCCTTATAAGAAACATTGGGGATAGAAAGGTTATAATAACTGTTCAAAATTTTTATAAGCTTGACTGGAAAGTTATCAGCGTAATTCCTCTGGATGAAATTACATATGAAAACAAAAAAATGACTCAGCTTATCGTTATTTTTGGCGTAACCTGTTTGATATGCGCGTTTGCTGCTTCTTATCTGTTATCCTATACCATATCAAAACCAATATTAAAGCTTGTAAATATAATGAAGGAAATTAAATCCGGCAATTTGAAACTGAGAGCCGACCTGAATATCAAAGGTGAAATTGGCATGCTGGGAGATGGGTTTAACAGCCTGATGGATAAAATAAACGGGCTTGTGGAACAGATTTATGCAGAACAGCGTTTGAAACGGGAAAACGAGTTCAAGCTTCTTCAATCCCAGATAAAACCTCATTTTTTATATAACACCATTGAGACAATTATTTCCTTTATCAAGCTTAATTTAAAGGACAACGCAATGGCAACTGCAAAGTATCTGGCAGGCTTTTACAGGATTTCCCTGAGTAAGGGTAATGACATTATAACAATTAGAGACGAAATGAATCTAATAGACAATTACCTGTCAATACAAAAAATGAGGTACGTGGAGTACCTGGACTACAGCTTGGAGTTTGACGAAGAAATATTAAATTATCAGATACCTAAACTAACCTTACAGCCACTTGTTGAGAATTCCATTTATCATGGGCTGAAACAGAAGGAGGACAAGGGCATGTTGATAATTAAAGGTGCGTTTGTAAATGATGAAATAAAAATAGAAGTATTTGATGATGGTGTTGGAATGAGTGAGGAACAAATTTACCGGGTTCTCAACAGGCCGGTGAATGACCAGAAGAGTAATGATTTCGGGGTACACAGCGTTGATTCAAGGTTAAAGCTGCTGTACGGAGAAGAGTACGGATTGACCATTGAAAGCAGGGTAGCCGAATATACCAGGGTTACATTGAAATTGCCGGCAGTTGACGAATAAGGGGTGGAAACATGTTGAAGGTAATGATTATTGATGATGAATTTTATTTCAGAGAAGCACTTAAGGTATCCATACCCTGGAAAGAGCTTGGTTTTGAAATCTGCGGAGAAGCAAAAAACGGTAAGGACGCTCTGGTAAAGGTGGCGGATTTAAACCCCGACATAATGATTGTTGATATAAATATGCCCATAATAGATGGACTTGAATTTATACAAAGTGTTAAGGGAAAAGGAATAGAGAGCAAATTTATAATCCTGACCGGACACAGCGAGTTCAATTATGCCAAACAAGCAGTTCAGCTTGGGGTTAATAATTACATACTAAAGCCCGTCAATGAGGAAGAACTTAAAAGTTCACTATTTGAAATAAAAGAAATTATTAAGCGGGAGACAAGTATAAAATTTGAATTTGAAGGTTTAAAACAACAGGTCAGGGACAGTCTTCCTCTTCTTAAGGATAAGTTATTGAATGAATTGATTCAGGGGTCCCTGATTCCAAAAGAAAATGAAACCTTAAAAAAGATGGAATACCTGAAAATCAATATTAATTCGGATTACTATATGGTAATTACTATTGAATTGGATTGCGGCAATGATGCCAATTGGGATAATGAAGAAAAACAGCTGTGGAAATACGCAGTATCCAATATCTCAAGTGAAATTCTGGATGAAAAATTCATTTTTGATATTTGTTATGATATTGATGATAGAATATGCATAATCGTCGGTATGGATGGGGCACAAAACAAGGGTGATTTCCTTACTCTGCTGGAAAGCAGGCTGGAGCTTATCAGAGCCGCTGTTTGCAAGCATTTGGATTTCACTATAACTGTTGGTGTGGGAAGTGAAAAAACAGAATTGTTCGACATTCCCGTATCGTACAGGGAATCCATAATAGCTTTAAAGCATAAGCTGACACTTGGAAAAAACAGAATTATACTTTACAGCCTGGTAGCCGAGTCTGGTATAAAGGGAACAGTATTTTCAGGGGAATACCGGAGCCAGCTGTTAATGAATATACGTACGGCGGATGAAGAAGAAGTGAACAAGTTGATCAGCCAGGTATTCATGAGGGTACGTGCTGAGAATATACATCATCAGATACTTTTTGTTGTATGTATTGAAATGGTTTCAGTATGCATGGAGGCAATAGTCGAAATGGGTTTGCACATTGAAGATGTCATAACCCAAGGTAGTTTTAATATTATAGAAGAAATTCAATCAAAAAAATCAATTGCTGAAATGGAAACCTGGATAAAGGATATTTTTAAGCACACCCTGGAAACTATTAAAAGGAATAAAATTTCAAAAGCTTCGAGACTTATAGAGGAAGTAAAAAAGTATATAAGCCGCAACTATCAGAGCAGTGAGCTCAGTATTGATGAAATAGCCAAAAACCTGTTTGTTAATTATGCACACCTCTGTTTTATTTTTAAGAGAGATGCAGGAGTTACAATAAATGAATATCTGACAGAATTCAGAATCAGGAAGGCAAAGGAGTTATTTGATTCAGGAAATACCTTGATTCTTGATGTTGCAAGCAAAGTGGGGTATGCGGATGCCAGCTACTTCGGCAAATGTTTTAAAAAATATTACGGCCTGGCACCCAGCAAATTTATAGAAAACATCAGGAAAGTATAAACGGCCTAAGTAATTGTTAATTAGCAAGCATTCTGTGACTAATGCTTGAACAATGTCAGCGGAGCCGAAGCCGAATTCATTTCGGCGCAGGCGATATATTAAATTGAAGGGAGTTACCATATGGCTAAGTGGAGTAAAATATATTTATTGATATTTTTGCTGACTATAAATACTGCCTGCAGTAGCTCTCAGGGCATGCAGAAAAAGGCTGGGACGTCGGAAGCTTTTACCCCGGCGCAAAAAGTAAAAATTCTGTTTCTTTCCATAAGTGACAGCGATGTCAGGGAAAATATCAGAGAAAACTACATAAAAGCCAATCTGGAAAAAGAAATGCCGGATATTGAAGTTGAATACGATTTGGGCGGAGGGGGACAGGATTACGCCAGCAAGCTGAAAGTGTATAATTCCTCCGGCAGTATGCCTGACGTATGGTTCTCGGAGCAAAACCTGTCCACTGTTGTAATCACTGCCGGTAATGCGCTTGATCTGTCACCATATATATTCAGATTGGATTTTGATAAAAAATTTTCCGGCAGTGAATCATTAATGCCCGACAAAAGCGGAAAAATTTACTGCGTTCAATCCGGCAACGACAGATTTACCACACCAAGGCTTTGGTATCACAAAGATTTATTCAAAAAGTATGGTATACAAGTCCCTGCTACATATGAGGAACTGTTAAAGGTATGTGGGCAGCTGAATGCAAAGGGTATAGTCCCGATTTCAATTATAGGCAGGGACGGCTGGACTCTCAATCTTCATTTGCTTCAGACAATGATTATGTCTGAAGACCCTCAGGTCGCACTTGATATGATGAATGGAGCTACTGATTTTACAAACCCGGTAATAAAAAGATCTCTGGAGCGTATAAGAGAGCTGGTTCTGGCGGGAGCGTTTCCAAAAAATGCTGTAAATATAGGTTATGAACCTGCAATAAACATGTATACCTCCGGAAGTGCCGCAATGCTGGCTGCATTTTCATGGGAGCTGCCCAAGCTGGAAAAATTATCTCCCGACACTGACTTCATGCCGTGGCCGTCGTCAAGGGCGGGAACTTTCACAAAGGATGCCGTACAGTACTGGGGAGCCCCCCTCAGCGGCTATATGGTATGGGCAAAAACAAAAAATCCTGAAGCAGCCGCACGTTTTGCTATGTACTGTGCTACCCAGGACGCATTGTATTATAATATTGAAAGCAAATCTCCAACGTTGCTTAATACCGGCGTAAAAATAGAAAACACTTCGGTTCTTGCAAAAAAGGATCTTGAACAGCTGGAGATAGCTCCCATAAAGGTACCTTCCATATGGTCGGCAGCCTTTAATACCAGAACCTCTGCAGAAATTTCAGTTCAAAACAGCAAGCTTATGACGGGGAGGTACTCTCCCGAGGAATATATCAGAGCCATAAACCCTCTATGGCTTGAGAATGCAAGGGAAATCAGGGGGCAAAACTATAATACACGCTAAAATCTTCATCCTCAACCCTGAACTAAATTCTGTGGAGCCGCTTTGCCGGCGCATGTCCTAAAGAAATGCAACCCTATGTCATTCCTGTCTGGAATGACTTTTTTAATAACCCGACATTTTTACCTGCCCACTATGAAAATTACCTTCAATCTATGTATACAGGAGTAATATAATCAATCTGTAACAGTTACGGAAACCTTTCGGAAGGTATATTTACTGAGTTTGATAATCAAATAAGGAGGCTGTAAAATGATTAAGTTAACTAAACTTGCATCTGGTGTTATAGCTGTAGCCATGATATTTTCCTTGACTGCGTGTGGCGGCGGAACCGAAAAAGAAACTAATAAAGCTGCCGATTCATCTGCTGCCGGAACAAGTACCGCTGCTGCTACTACACAAGAAGCGGCACCAAATACCGAAAAGGTAAAAATCAAATTCCTGTCTTTAAGTGCTGATGATAACAGAAACAATATCCGTGAGAAATACATAAAGGTAAACGTTGAAAAGGAAATGCCCAATGTTGAGGTAGAGTACGATTTGGGCGGAGGAGGGCAGGACTATGCAAACAAGCTGAAGGCATATAATGCGTCTGGAGATATGCCTGACGTATGGTTCTCCGAACAAAACCTCTCGTCTGTTGTCGTACAGGCAGGTAACGCTCTGGATTTGGCCCCATATGTACAAAAAACCGGTTTTGACAAAAAGTTCAAAATGCAGGAAGTAGTTACACCTGACAAGGATGGAAAGCTTTACTGTGTACAGCCTGGTGCCGATCAATACTTTACGCCTAGATTATGGTACCACAAGGATATTTTTGCAAAGAACAATATTCAGGTTCCAACTACATTTGATGAACTTGTTAAAGTGTGTGAAACTCTTAAAGCCAAGGGTATTGTCCCAATGTCCATAGTTGGAAAGGATGGATGGACTCCCAATCTGCACATGCTTCAGACTATGATAATGGCCGAAGACCCGCAGGTTGCCGTAGATTTGACAAACAATAAAACGGATTTCAGCAATCCGGTTGTTAAGAACGCTCTGGGAAGAATACAGAAGCTGGTTCAGGCAGGAGCCTTTGCACCAGGTGTTACAAATATCGATTATGGTCCGGCTGTTGAAACGTATACTTCTGGAAAAGCAGCAATGCTGGCTATGTTTACCTGGGAAACAGGCAATCTTGAAAAAGCTGCTCCAGATACTGATTTCATTGTATGGCCGTCAGCAAAAGAAGGAAATGATGCCAATGCTTCCATCCAATTCTGGGGCGCGCCTCTCAGCGGATATCTGGTATCGGCAAATACAAAAAACCCCGAGGTTGCCGCTAATTTTGCAATGTTCTGCGCAACTCAGGATGCTCTGTACTATAACATAGAGCAGAAGTCACCCACAGCACTTGATACTGGAGTAAAGGTGGAAGGCATATCTCCATTGCTGCAGAAGAGCCTTGATCAGTTTGATTCTGCAAAATTAAAGATTCCATCTATATGGGCTGCAACCTTTAATACCAAAATGTCTGCTGAAATATCAACTCTGAACAGCAAGCTTCTTACCGGAAAGTATTCAGCTGATGATTATATCAAGGCTATCAATCCTGTCTGGGCTGAGAATTTTAAATAATATATACAACCGGCTAAAAATGCAAAATTATTAATAAACCAATCCCTGTATGGGTTGATCTCATACAGGGATTGGTTAACAGGTGATAAACATGAACAAATTTTATGGCAACAAACTTGCAATATTCATATTCGCTTTTCCTGCACTGCTGTTATTTACTGCTTTTGTAATCTATCCGCTCATTCCGGAGATAGTTATAAGCTTTCAAAAAAACGATGGGTTTAAAAGTATGGGGTATGTGGGATTTGAAAACTATTTAAGTGTTCTTAAGGATGCAACCTTTTGGAAAGCCAACCTGAATACTTTTATTATGGTGCTCATATCTACGTGTATCGGATTGCCCATATCCCTGCTCCTGGCTTTGCTTATGGATAGGCAGGGTGAACGGGTAAAAAGGTTCTTTAAGGCCAGCAGTGTATTTCCTGCAATACTTTCGGTAACCGTCATAGCACAGATGTGGATCGCCATTTTTGAACCCCAGTGGGGCTTGATCAATAGTGTATTAAAGGGACTCGGTCTGGACAGTCTTGCTTTGGAGTGGTTGTCTGATGAACGGACGGTAGTTCTTGCTATAACAGCGGCTTTCCTATGGCAATATATAGGTTTGAATGCTTTACTTTTTTATACAGGTATAAAGGCAATTCCCAAGACATATTACGAAGCTGCGGTCATTGACGGTGCGGGATTCTTAAAAACAAGTGTAAAAATTACTATTCCTTTGTTGCAGGACGTTAACAAATATGTACTTGTTCTCTCTGTGCTGGGCTGTATGTCCCAATTTGCCCATGTAAGGATAATGACTGCCGGAGGACCCGGTGATGTTTCAAGAACTGTTATATACCAGCTGTTTTATAAAGCGTTCTCAGCCTCCGATTTCGGCCAGGGCTGTGCAATAGCAATAATATTTGTATTGGAATGTCTGGTATTGACAATGTTTATTAATAAATTTGTTGCAAAAGAGAAAATTGAATTTTAACAGGGGGTGAATGTTACGAAAAAAAATAAACTTATTAAAATAGTAATAAATGCAGCTATGATAATTATTGGGTTAACTTTTCTTTTTCCCTTGTACTGGATGATTAATCTATCGTTTAAGTCAAAAAGCGAAGTATATGACAATCCTTTTGGACTCCCTGAACAATGGGTTTTTAACAATTATAGCGATGCGCTTGAAAAATTTAATTTTCTGAGGTATCTATCCAACAGTCTGATATATTCGGTAAGTACTATTATTATAACAATCTTCTTGGGAAGTATGCTCGCATACTGCCTGAGCAGAATGAACTGGAAGTTTAAAGGCTTTGCCATGAGTTACATTTCCATGGGGCTGGTGGTACCTGCCCAGGTGGTAATAATACCATTACTTGTTATGACACGGAGTATGGGACTAAAAGGTACACACCTTGGTCTGATACTTCCTTATTCGGCCTTTGCCCTCTCTTCATGCGTCCTTATGTTGTATGCCTTCTTCAGAGGTTTACCAAAAGAACTGGAAGAGGCGGCCTGCATTGATGGCTGCAATATCTATCAAACTTACTTCAGAATAATTCTGCCTGTTATAAAACCGGCAATTGCCACTCAATGTGTTCTGATATTTATGAATATATACAACGAATTTTTTCTTGCCTTTATTTTAGCGGCTGATGACAAGATTCGGCCCTTGACGGTTGGTTTGCTTAACTTCTTTGTAAGCATAGGAGTGTCCCATTGGGGACAAATCGGAGCAGCCATGATTATTACAAGCCTGCCAATGATAATCGTATACCTGTTTGGAAATGAGCAGATAGAAAACGCTCTTACAGCAGGTGCAATTTTGAAATAATTTGCGAGTACTTCGCAGTTTTAGATAATAACAGTTTTAAATTATTAAAGATAAGCAGGATCTGCATTTGATAATTGCAGAGAACAAAGAAAAAGGTCTATTCCCGACAGAAAGTTTTGCTTTTGGGAATAGGCCTGATTGTATTTCTCAGGTATCGGCTTTAGTCTGACCCTTCAGTTAAAGCTGTAATTCTGTCCCTGGAGGGAGGATGCCCGTAATATTTTTTATATAGCCGGCAAAAGTAGTTTCCATTGCAAAACCCGACCAGATCAGGAATACGGGTTATTGGAATATCGGTGCCGGCCAGGATTTTCCTGGCCTTTTCCAGACGGAACAGGGTAAGGTACTCAACGAAGGTTTTTCCGGTACAGGCTTTAAAAAGTCTGCTGAAATGCTGAATGCTCAAGTGGCAGTATGTGCTCATATCATTGACAGTGATGCGCTCACTGTAATGAACACGTAAATAGTCCAGAGAGGATTTAATCAGGCGTGTTGAGTCAGGCTGCTTGCTTTCTTTAAAAAATGATGACGGCAGGCTGTCGTAGAGTACGGAAAAAAGTATTATCATTTGACTTTTAATTCGGGCCTGGTAACCGGTCCTTCTTTTCTGTGAATTTTCTTTTTGGAGTTCATGTACCAGTGAAAAGCACTTGGTAAAAGCCGTGTCATTTTCCGCAAGGTGGATCGGCGGGTAGAGGCCTATAGACATAAAAGGGCTCAACACTTCCGAAATATGAGCATCTGTACCAAGTCCTTCAAATAAGCTTTCACCGGACACAATAGCGCAATAGCTGCAGGAGCCCTGCGGAAATATGCTGTGAAGGCTTCCGGGAGGGATAAAAATAAGCTGCCTCTCACAAAGCAAAAAGCTGGAGCCATTGATATAAACCATACAGCTGCCTTTTTGAGAAAAGACTGCTTCAAAGTGGTTGTGCCAATGGGGAAGAGTATTTGAGTCCTTCATATAGAAACAATTAAATGGAAATGTAGTATCGTTAAATTTAATGTGTTCAAAATTGCCTGCATTTGTTAATTCCATAGAGAGCTCCTGAACTGATGATAAATGTTCAAATAAGATAGATAAATGGTTGAATTAATAATGTTTTTCATTTTTTTTATATTTTAAAATGATAATATCATACAAATTATGAACTCGTCAAACAAGGAGGAAAAGCATATGTTGGAAGCTATTAAATCTAAACAGGCAAAGGTTACCGGGGTTCAGCGAAGTGAAGGGGCCTTGATTATTAATACCGAAAATGGCTTGCTGAAGCTTGAACCGGTAAGTGCCAATATAATCCGGGTGGTCTATACACTTGCCGACAAATTCTCTGCCGTTCGGGGGCTTGGAATTGAACAGCAAAAAGTCTTTGACAGCTGGGAATTCAGGGAGGATGAACAGTCAATAAGGGTGAATACCTCTGAACTGCAGCTCTTGATTCGAAAGACCGACAGCCGCATTACTTACTTCGATGGAAAAGGCAGACGTCTGACAGGGGAACCTGATAAGAACGGCAAGGAGCTGGTTAGTTTTGATTCTTTTAAAACAGTTCTTGATGATACGGCAGTTGTAGAAAAAATTGAAACTCCGGACGGCATAAAGGAAGTGGTACTGGAGTCCAGGAAAAAATATGACCGTCAGCTCTATCATACAAGGCTTCATTTTGAATGGGAGAAAGAGGAGGCCCTGTACGGCATGGGCCAAAATGAAGAAGGCTATCTGAATCTGAGAGGAACACGCCAGTATATCCATCAGGCCAATATGAAAATTGCCATGCCGTTTTTCATGTCTACCAACGGCTATGGAATACTGCTGGATACATATGCTCCGGTTATCTTCAATGATAATGCCTTCGGATCATACCTGTACGCGGAAGCTTCAGTGGAGTTGGATTATTACTTTATCCAGGGGGAAAGCTTTGACCGGATTATCGGAGGCTACCGTCAATTGACAGGCCGGGCTTCCATGCTTCCACTATGGGCTTTTGGATTTATGCAGTCCCAGGAGAGGTTTGAAACCCAAGAGGAGATTATTGATACAGTTAAGCGTTACCGTGAACTTGGGGTTCCTCTGGACAGTATTGTGCTCGACTGGCAGTCCTGGGAAGCCGGAATGTGGGGACAGAAAACCTTTGATACAAGCCGCTTTCCCGATCCTGAAGGCATGACAGACCAGCTGCACCAGCTGGGCGCCCACCTTATGATATCAATCTGGCCCAATATGGTGGGACATTGCGAAAATCACAAGGAAATGAAAGCCAACGACGGTTTATTCCAGCGTTCTGAAATATATAATGCTTTTAGTACAGAAGCAAGAAAATTATATTGGAAGCAGGCACGGGAAGGTTTGTTTTCAAAAGGAGTGGATGCCTGGTGGTGTGATTCCAGTGAACCCTTTACTCCGGAATGGAACAATCCTGTGAAGCCTGAGCCGGATCAGAATATGGCCGCTTTTCACAATACAAGTAGAACCTATATGGACGAGGTGTATACAAATGCCTACCCATTTATGCATGCCAGGGCAATATATGAAGGACAGCGGGACACCGACGGGAAGAAAAGAGTTGTAAACCTGACCAGAAGCGGTTATACAGGTATACAGAAGTACGGAACCATTCTGTGGTCAGGAGATACCAGTGCCAAATGGTCAACCCTGAAAAAACAGATTGCCGCAGGCCTGAATTACTGTGCGTCAGGCTTGCCTTACTGGACAATGGATATAGGAGCATTTTTTGTAAAGCAGGGACATATGTGGTTCTGGGACGGAGATTATGAAGGCGGCTGCAGCGATCTGGGCTATAGAGAGCTTTATACAAGGTGGTATCAGTTCGGCGCATTCCTGCCGGTGTTCAGAGCACATGGTACTGACTGCCGGAGGGAAATATGGAATTATGGGACAAAAGGCGAAGTTTTTTATGACGCCATGGAAAAGATTACACACTTAAGATATCAGCTCATGCCCTATATTTATTCGCTTGCAGGTATGGTTTCTCAGAACCACGGTACGATTCTAAGGCTGCTGGCATTTAATTTTATTAATGATGAGAAGGTATATAACATCGACGATCAGTTTATGTTTGGCCCCAGCCTGATGATATGTCCGGTGACTGCTCCCATGTACTATGAAGCAAACAGCAAGCCTGTTGAGGGAACAGCAAAGACAAGAAAGGTATACCTGCCTGAGGGCAGCGACTGGTATGATTTCTGGAGCGAAAAGCGGTTCAAGGGAGGTCAGACCATTGAAGCCGAAGCACCAATTGACAGGATTCCGGTATACGTTAAAGCCGGGTCAATTCTGCCCATGTCGGACTATGTCCAGCATACGGAACAAATGAGGGATGATCGGTTCAAGCTGGTGGTATACCCAGGGGCCGACGGAAGCTTTACACTTTATCAGGATGAACGTGACGGGTACGGATACGAGGAAGGCAAATTTGCAACTACAGAATTAACCTGGTCCGACTATGAAGGAAAGCTTACATTCCATCCGCGCAAGGGAGAATATCCGGGTATGCCTGAAAAGGTTATTTTTGTACAAAGGATTGTAGGTTGAAACAGGACCTGTCTGGAAGGGCCGGAAGCTTTTTAAACAGAACAATTATTCTATTGTAAATGAAGCAAGGCTTGCACTTCCCTGGCCTGTATACTTAAAATATAATGCCTGTAATCCGTCAGATAATGATATGGGGCTGTTGTGGCAGGTGAACTTAGGACATTTGTTTAAAGCGGCCCGGTGAGATGCCTACCGAACGGGTAAACTGTTTTGTGAAGGAATAAGCGTCGCTATAGCCGGTAAGCTGAGCTGTTTCCTTAATAGAAACGCCTGATAAAATCATAAGCTTGGCATATTTCATTTTTTGTTCGATTCTGTATTGTAAAGGGGAGACACCAACATGCTTGCGAAACTGCTTTCGGAAGTTCTCATAGCTCATGTGCAGAGCAGCAGCCACCCCTTTGAGGGAAACCGCCGTATGAATGTCTCCGGACAGCAGGCGGCAGGCTTGCTCAATTGCCTCCCTCTCGGAATCGGCAGAGAAGGTTCCGGAAGTACGTTGGACAATGGACAGCACTATTTCCTGGGCTTTAAGAGCTATAAAAGGAAGCTCCTTGTCATCTGCCGTTTTTAATTGATACAAAAACCGTGAGAATTGCTGGAGTATGTTTTCATCACAGTGTGTATGAATTACCGGGGTGTCTGACGGCAGTAGATTCAGACTACAGAGGTAATTGTAGGTGGAACGGCCGAAACTGATAAAAAATTCAACCCAGCTGCCGTCGGGAGTTATCTCGGTAGAGTGGCAGACTCCAGGTATACGCTGTACAAAATCACCGGCCCGGATGGGGATTATTTCCCTGTCCGGGGTATAATAGCGGCCGCTCCCGGATAATAGCAGGAAGCCGCTGTAATAATCAATCATAAAATTGTACTGTGATTGTTCCGCTGCCTCTTTGGGCATAAAGCCGCAGGCCAGTATTCCATTTGTCAGGTCTGGTCCTATACAACGGTAAACAACATCTTTTTTTGTTTCCATAACTTAATCCTCTCCTAAAGGTATACTTTCAGTCTGGGATTATACCAAAACGGATAAAATAAAGACCAATAGAAATATTTTGTTTGTTTCTAAAATAGCATATAATATCCGCATATACAATTGTATTTTTATGGCGGTGAATATTATTTTTTTATACCAGATATGATAAAAGGAGCAGGTTATGAACAGAGAATGGGAAAATCAGTATATAACACAAATAAACAGATATCCGATGCATTCTCCATATGGAGCTTACGAATCTGTTGAGCAGGCTATGGAGTGTGACCGTTGGGCTTCAAAATACGTAAAAAGCCTGAGCGGGAACTGGAAATTCAAGCTTGCCGAAAATCCCCGGCAGGCGCCGGAAGGTTTCTACGCACTAAATTATGATGCTTCTGGCTGGGAGGATATACCAGTGCCCTCAAACTGGGAGCTGCATGGGTATGGCAAGCCGGTTTATACCAATATTAAATATCCCTTTAAGCGGGAGGGAGCCGGATCCCATTACGAGATAGAGATAGCCGAAGGGCAGGTGGAGCTAAATGCACCCCTGGTGCCCGAAAAAAACCTGACAGGCTGCTACCGGACTGTGTTTGAAATACCAGACTATTTTGATGGAAAAGATGTTTTTATAGAATTCGGAGGAGTAGAGGCCTGTTTTTACCTCTGGGTCAATGGAATTGAAATAGGCTTCTCAAAGGACAGCAAGCTGGATGCTTCCTTTGATATTACACATGCCGTTCAACGGGGCAAAAATGAGCTGGCGGTAAAGGTACTTCAATATTGTGACGGTTCGTACCTTGAGGATCAGGATTACTGGCATTTGTCGGGGATATACAGGGACGTGAGAATTTATGCAAAGTCCGGACAGCGGCTGCTTGACTACAAGGTAGAAACTCTGTTTAAGGATAATGATTTTAAAGAAGCCGAACTGAGGGTAATGCTTCAGCCAAATAACAGAGTCAGAGGCTATGGAGAATGTTATGTGAGATTGAGTCTCTATAACGCCGAAAAAGAATTGGTTACTGTTTTTCAAAGTCAACCCTATGCCAGATGCGGCGTCTATCTGGAGCCAAAATTTACCGCTTTTCCATCTGCCATTGTGGAAAATCCCCATTTATGGTCTGCAGAGGAGCCGTATTTATATACTTTGGTTCTGGAGACGGTCGACAAGAACGGATGTGTCACAGATATTGAAAGTACAAAAGTAGGCTTCCGCAAAGTGGAAATAGGCAGGGACGGTGTACTTTATTTAAACGGCAGGAGATTGCTGGTGCGGGGAGTGAATTTGCACGAATTCTGTCCCGAAACAGGCAGATATGTCTCGGCGGAATACATGAGAAAGCAGCTCTTAAGCATGAAACAGCTGAATTTCAATGCCGTCCGGACCAGCCATTACCCTCATGCAAGTGAATGGTATGAACTTTGTGATGAGCTGGGATTATATGTAGTGGATGAAACAAATCTTGAAACCCATGAGTTCGGCGGGCAGTTAAGCTCCTCAGCGGAATGGACCGGGGCATTTATTGAACGTGCTACACGGATGGTACTCAGAGACAAAAACCATCCCTCCGTAATCACCTGGTCCCTGGGAAACGAATCGGGGGCAGGGGCTAATCAGGCGGCTATGTATGGCTGGATAAAAGAATATGACAGGACCAGGTATGTCCAGTATGAATCCTGCAACCCTGAAAGCAATATTACCGATATAATCTGCGCCATGTACCCGCCCAGGGACTGGGTAGAGCAAAAGATGGCGGAGCATGAAGACCTGAGACCCTTTATAATGTGTGAGTATGCTTATTCAAAAAGCAACAGCAACGGAAATTTCAAAATGTATTGGGATCTGGTGGAAAAGTATCCGCGGTTCCAGGGCGGGTTCATATGGGATTTCCAGGATAAGGCCCTGGTGGAGCAGCGGGAAAACGGTACCTCAAGATATGTATACGGAGGAGCCTTTAATGAGGAGGTAGTTGACCCCATAGAGGATATGTGTCTGAACGGAGTGGTTCTGCCTGATTTAAGCTGGAAACCGGCTGCATTTGAAATAAGGAATTGCCAGGCTCCGGTAACAATTTTTCATGATGGAAGCCCATACCCTGAAGCCGGTGCCTATAAAATAAAGAATAACCATATGTTTAAGAATCTTAGTCATTTATGCCTTGCCTGGGAGCTGCAGTGCGACGGAAAAGTGGTGGATGGCGGCCTGATGAAACAATATTTCACAGCTCCGGGACACTCTGATGTTCTGGATTATGTCCTGAAGAGGGAGAATATTTCCGGTGAAGCTTTTGTAAACATCGCAGCCTCCTTAAACGAAGAGGTGCCCTATGCAAAAAAAGGACATGTTATTTATGCTTATCAAATCCCCCTGCAGGAGTCGGTTTTAAAAAGGCAGGAGGTATGCATCAACCATAATAAGCTGACAATGCATGAAACTGCCGAAGAAATTTTGATACTGGGAGAAAATACAGAAGTACGTTTTGACAAGGAAAGCTGTATATTTACAAAGGCGGTTTTTAACCGAGTTGAGAGCTTTTGGGGATGCCGGGATAATTTTTACCGGGCTGCGACGGGAATCGACGAAGGCTGCGGGAACCCCGGCGGAAATTATGCAACCGACTGGAGGGCCTGGGGTTTAAATGACTTGAAAATAAAGGTTATTAAAATAGACACTGCTGTTTCTGACTCGCAGATATTTATATTTGCAAATGTCTCATACAATAATGATAAATTGATTGTTTCAACACAGTACAGGATTGGCAGCAGGGGTATGGAGGTTGATAAAACCGTCATAAATAATTGTCCGGGTGAAACAATTCCAAGAATCGGATTCTCATTGATGCTTCCAGAGGATAAACAGCAAATAACCTGGTATGGGAGAGGACCCTGGGAGAATTACGCCGACAGAAAGGAAGCAGCCCTTATAGGCTGTTACAGCAGTACCGTCCAGGAACAGTATACACCCTATGTGAAGCCTGTGGAATGCGGCGGAAAAGAAGATGTGAGATACCTCCTTGTAAAGGATCAGGCAGGCCCCGGTCTACTCATTTCAGGTGCCACCCCATTCCATTTTGATATTCATGATTACTCTGTGGAGGTCTGCGATAATGCAAGGTATGAGCAGGAACTTTTAAAGGATAGATATGTACATCTTAATATAGATTATTTGCATGCCGGCTTGGGCGGAGATAACGGCTGGTCCAAAAATATTCATCCGGATTACCGCATCGGAAAAGGTTGTTATCATTATCAGATATTAATGGAGGTAGTTGGCAATTAATTAGCCGGCAGTCTGTAACATCTGAAATGTGTATTGTCGGGCCGGGAAATTTTTTAATCAAAAATTTGTATTTGTTTACATAAAAATATCCGGTTTATCCGGCAGAAACAAGGGCAAGACTAGTTAAATCTAACTTAAAGCGAGGACCTAAAAAAATGCAAATACAATTTTTTAGGTCCTCGTTTCGAATTAAGCCGGCATTTTATACAGGGTTCAGGTAGAAGCAATTCCATAAAAAATATTTGCACAATGAATAAAGTTTTGAATATTTACATTACTAATTTTTGATGTTTAAATTAGGCTCAGATAGTCTATGAACATTTTCACTTTACAATTTCATTATTAGCAGATTTTTACTGCTGGAATAGGAGCTGGTTTGATGCAATCAACGAGAGACATGGATGCACCTGGAACTGAAAAGGTAAACATCAGGAAAAGTAATAGTTTGGCAAAACATTTTAAAGGGACCTGGCAGTTATACACTTTATTGCTATTACCAATAATATTTTTAGCCGTGTTTAATTATTATCCCATGTACGGGGCTATAATAGCATTTAAGAATTATAATATAAGAGCAGGAATATTGGGAAGCCCCTGGGCAGATAATTTCGGGCTTGCTAACTTTATAAGATTTTTTGGGAATTACAATTTTATTGAGTGCCTGCGGAACACCCTGTGGATTTCTGTATACACGATACTGGTAAGCTTTCCGTGTGCAATTATTTTAGCCTTAAGCCTTAATTATATTTTGAATGTCAGATATAAAAAAGCAGTACAGCTCGTATCATATTTTCCTTACTTCATATCAACAATAATACTTGTGGGTATGATCAATATTCTTTTTAATACAAAGACAGGTGCCATTGGCAGCATTATTTACAGCATTACCGGTACAAATGTCCTGGCCAGTGCCTCGGCTTTTCCGTCACTGTATGTATGGTCGGGTATATGGCAGTCGGTAGGCTTTAACGCAATCATATATATGGCTGCATTGTCGGGAGTGGATATGCAGCTTCATGAAGCTGCCACCGTCGACGGAGCAACCATAATGCAGAGGATAAGGCATATCGATCTGCCTGCTATTATTCCAACAGCTGTGATATTGCTTATTCTTAATGTTGGCGGAATTTTAAATATTGGCTACGAAAAAGTACTGGCAATGCAGAACCCTAATAATTTGAGTGCATCGGAGATAATATCCACTTATGCCTATAAAATTGCGCTGGTGTCATCAATTCCGGACTTTGCCTATTCAACGGCAATAGGCTTGTTCCAATCGGGAGTAGGTCTTGTATTGCTGCTGGTTGTGAACAAAATAAGCAAGGGCCTTACCAGTGAAAGCTTATGGTAAACTTTCCGGTATTTATAAAATAAAGACTAATTTATTATAAAAGGTGGATTTGGAATGAAAACCAGATATTGTTTGCAGGATAGAATATTTAATATTGTAAATCATACTCTTCTGGCTGTATTTTTATTGGCTGTCATGTACCCGTTTATTTACTTGATAAGCTGCTCCTTTAGTTCAGGAGACGCATTGATGACCGGAAAAGTCAAAATATTGCCGGTTGAACCCACACTTTTGGGATATAAAACGGTATTCGCCTACGGTCCCATATGGACTGGATATTTGAACTCTCTTATCTACATGGTGTCGGGAACCATAGTCAGCGTAGTGTTAACCATTATGGCCTCTTACCCGCTTTCCAGAGATGACATTAAGGGAAAGAAGCTTTTCATGGGATACTTTCTATTTACCATGATGTTTAACGGCGGACTGGTTCCAACATATTTGCTGGTAAAACAATTGCATATGATTGACACCATTTGGGCTATTATATTACCCACAGCTTTAAGTGCATATAATGTCATTGTTGCCAGGACATTTTACAGACAGAATATACCTTTGGAGTTGCTGGAGGCTTCAAGATTGGACGGCTGTGACGATTTCAGGTTCTTGCTTAAAATAGTAATTCCACTGTCAAAGCCCATAATAGCAGTAATCAGTCTTTGGGTGGCAGTAGCATTGTGGAATTCATACTTTTCAGCATTGATATATTTGCACTCCGAAGAGAAATATCCCTTACAGCTTATTTTAAGAGGAATTCTTATCATGGGAAGTACAGATCTGTCACAATCGGGGGTTGATCCCGAAATAAGGCTCAGGAACCAGTATCTTGGTGAAATGCTGAAATACGGTACCATAGTAGTCAGCAGCCTTCCGTTGATGATACTCTATCCTTTTGTTCAGAAGTATTTTGTAAAAGGAGTTATGATAGGATCGGTAAAAGGCTAAAAAATGAATAACTAAAATATTTTCTTATGAGCTCAAAGAAAATGTTTTATTATTATAAAAGCAAATTAGGAGGAAAAGTCATGAAGAAGTTTGTATCAAAAGCTATTATTTGTGCCTCGGTCACAGCCCTGTTATTGACAGGTTGTGGATCAGGGACCAATACTGAAAGCACTGCAAGTTCTACTGCCGGAAGTTCTAGTGTTGAGGCGCAAAAGTCTGACATTACATTTCCATTAAAGGAGAAAGCTACTTTAACTGCATTCGTAATGACTCCTTACTCTGGAGAAAACGGTGACTATACCAACAATTATGTTACCGACTACCTGGAGAAAGAGCAAAATATCAAAATTGATTTCAAGTACTCTGTAACCGGAGACGACGGTAAGACCAAGCTTAACTTGCTTATGGCAAGCGGAGAAACATTGCCTGACATATTCTTATCAACAAAATGGTCTAAAGCCGAAACCACGCTTTATGGAAAGCAAGGCCTGATTATTCCGTTGAACGATTACTTAAAAGATGCACCTAACTGGAATGAATTAAATAAGGTTAGTCCGTTAAGATTGGGAGATATAACAATGCCTGACGGAAATATATATTGCTATGGAGACGATAATGAATGCTTCCATTGCATGTATCAGTCAAGAATGTGGATTTACAAGCCATGGGTAGACAAACTGGTAGGCGGAAAAATACCTACAACTACAGACGAATTGTATACGTTCCTGAAGGCTGTGAAGGAAAAAGATCCTAACGGCAACGGAAAGGCTGATGAGATTCCATTTACCGGAAATATTGCTGCAGGAGGTTGGGCAACTGACCCCACAACCTTTATAACAAATGCATTTATTCAGAATAATAACATATTGTCAAATACCAACCCTGTAGTTGGTGCAGGCTTTGTTGTAAATAACGGTAAAGTAGAATATCAGTTTACAAAAGACGAATACAAAGATGCATTGATATACTTAAACAAGCTTTATAAAGAAGGTTTATTGGATTCACAGGCCTTTACCCAAAATGCAGACCAACAGAAGGCTACAGTACAGGGCACTCCTCAACTGGCTGCCATGGCACCGGGCGGTTGGTGGCCATGCAACACAGATGCTCTTGTAAAGGAGCAGGAAGGTTCATATCAAGACTGGGTGGTTTTAGAGCCTGTAAAAGGACCTAAGGGAGTACAGCTGGCTGCCTACTATCCGACAAATTACTTCCAGAGCAACTATGGTTTAGTATCTGCAGACTGTAAGAATCCTGAACTGGCTGTTAAATTCTTTGATCTCCTTGCATCGCAAGAAATGACTCTGATTACGCAGAATGGACCAAAGGGTATAGCATGGGATTATGTATCAGAAGGTACTTCAATTGCAGGAGGAGAAGCTAAATGGAAGAAAATACCTGCCAAGAAGTTAAGAAGCAGTCAGATTCCGGATTATACCGATGAAGGTTTGAATTTTGTAAAATATGTCTGGGATCCTGATGCAGTTATGACCCACAATACAAATGATTTCAGACTCAGCCAGTACTGCGCTAATCCCAAGACCAGCGTTGAGGCATTGCTGTATCAATGCGGTAAGGCATATTCAAAATACAAGCCTGACGACAGTACCATGCTTCCAAATCTTGCCTACACAGAAGAAGATGCCAAGAAAATCGCTGATTATACAGTCTCTATAGGCAAATTTGTAAATCAGGCTACAGTTCAGTTTATAACAGGTGATATGGATATTAATACCTGGCAGACTTATGTAGACAAGATCAACAGTATGGATATGGCGGGGTATCTGGCAATTCAGCAGAATGCCTACGATCAATATGCTAAAAGTTTAGGTAAATAGGAATAATAGTTATTTTCCGATAAAGCCCTTACGGATTTTGTAAGGGCTTTATTTAAATAACTGCATACACGATTTGGAGTTTTAGAATTAATGTGATTAAATATAGATACCCTCTATTGACAACGTACAATACGCCTCACGCTAGCCATTTTGCCGATTTTCTTCGTTGTCGTCCTTGCCTTGCGGCAAGCAAGACTGCGTCCTTCCGCCTTGAAAATCAGCAAAATATCAAAGAGTGAGGTCGAAGATTTTTGAGCTGATGGATTTGTTTTGTGGCAAGGCAAAGCCGTGCAGCAATGCTTTGTGCCTTGCAAACGGTTTTAACGCAGCTACAGAGCAAATCCGTCGCTCAAAAACGTGTTGTACCTTGTCAATAGAGGGTATGTTACCTATATATTAAAATGCCGTCCGGTACGACGGTATAATAAAGAAGCTGCCCGCAGCACCTGTATTTCATACCTCTATAAACAGCTGGAGCTTCAAAATCCTAAGTTGGCTATGTGTCTTGGCACAACTGCAGTACAGTATTTTTTTGAAAATATGGAGGCTGAAGTCAAAAATCTGAGAGGCCAAATGCATTTTGTGAGAGGGCTTCCTGCATATGTATCATATCACCCTCTTGCAGTCAGACGGAGACCAAATTTATCGAAACAATTCTCAGAGGACTGGAATCTGTTGTCCCGGCATTTTTTTAGTTTATTTCCAGACAAAAAGGAGCTATAGCTTCTCAATTATAGCTCCTCGTTTACTCCGTTTATTTAATTTCATTTAATTAATTTCATTTTGTGCTGCAACCAGGCTGGCTGCACCATATTTTTCCCTCAAGCGGGGCTTTTCAATCTTACCGGTTGGATTACGGGGTACGGTATCAAATATAATCTTTTTGGGACGTTTATAACGCGGCAATGGAGTGCAGAAGGCTTCAATTTCCAGTTCTGTACAAGTACAACCGGGTTTAAGCTCTATAATGGCTGCTGCAATTTCACCCTGACGCTTGTCGGCAAGGCCTATAACAGCAACGTCCTTAATTGCTGCATGTGCTCTTAGAAAGTCCTCAATCTGAACAGGGTAAATGTTTTCTCCGCCGCTAATAATAACATCTTTCTTTCTGTCAACCAGATAAATAAAGCCGTCATCATCCATTCTTGCCATATCACCGGTAAATAACCATCCGTCCCTGAGGACAGCAGCAGTTGCTTCGGGGTCATTAAAGTAGCATTTCATAACACCTGGTCCTCTTACAGTCAGTTCTCCTACCTGTCCCTGTGATACGGGGCTGCCGTTCTCATCGGTTATCCTGACCTCCCAATCGTGACCCGGAACCCCTATTGCTCCTACCTTGTGAATATTCTCCACACCCAGATGCACACAGCCGGGGCCAATGGATTCACTTAAACCATAGTTGGTGTCATATTGATGGTGCGGAAAATATTTTTTCCAGCGCTGTATCAGACTCGGCGGAACAGGCTGGGCTCCGATATGCATAAGTCTCCATTGGGAAAGCTGGTAATCCTCCAGCCTTACGTCACCTCTGTCTAGGGCATCAAGAATATCCTGTGCCCATGGAACCAGAAGCCAAACAATCGTGATTTTCTCTTCAGAAACCGTTTTAAGAATCCATTCAGGCTTTATTCCGCGTAGTATTACTGCCTTGCTGCCTGCCAGAAAACTACCGAACCAGTGCATTTTTGCACCTGTATGGTAAAGTGGCGGGATACACAGAAAATTATCCTTTCTGGTTTGTCCGTGGTGATAGTATTCTGTGTAGCAGGCAGACAATAAACTTTTGTGGGTATGTAAAATAGCTTTTGGAAATCCGGTAGTACCTGAGGAAAAATAAATCGCTGCATCGTCCTCATCTGACAGTTGAATATCAGGGGCTTCCGATGAACAGTTGGCAGTCAGACGGTCATAATTTTCTGCAAAGACAGGCCTGTTTTCTCCTGAAAATAACAGAGTCCTTACCTGGGATATCTGATCATATATTGTTTCAATTCTTCCAATAAATTCAGGTCCGAAAACCAGAGCTGTTGTTTCTGATAATTCAAGACAATATTTGATTTCTTCTGCAGTATAGCGGAAATTCATAGGTACTGCCAGGGCGCCGGTCTTAAGAATTCCAAAATAGATTGGCAGCCACTCAAGGCAGTTCATCATAAGGATGGCAACCTTATCGCCTTTACCGATTCCTCTCTTTAATAGTAAATTAGCCATTCTGTTGGCTTTTTCATCAAAGACCCGCCAGGTCATTTCACGGCGGTACTCTCCGGCAGGATTGTTCTCAATAAGTTCATATTCCATCCACATAACGTTATGACTGTCCTGCAGATCAAGATTGATTTCGGTAAGGCATATTTCCGAACCGTATAATTCGGCATTTTTTGATAATATTTCAGTAATTGGCATTTTAAGATGTCCTCCCATTCTACCATACAACATAAAAATGATTTTAAAACCGTACTACATATACAAGATTCTGACATAAACATACATAAATAAAACATATAAAAAACTGTCAGAAACCGCTAAATCAATTACAAAAAATAACAAACAAATATATTTATTACCATTGTCAATATTACTTCCGCTATATTATATTATAAATAGATAAAGGCTGCTAATCAACATCTTCCGATCATTCTTCACAAATACTTCCAACTTTATGTAAATAATTTCTATTAATTGAATAAATTATATTTCATTAATTGTAGAGAATAATAAATATAAACTTTGTTCAGTATTAACTAAAATTTATCAATTGTGCTGGATAATAGTTGTATTATTTTGCCAAGGGATGCTACAATATATATTGTGTTATACACACCATAAAAAAATATTAGAAACGGGAGGCACTTTTTGATGAAGAGGATTTTAGCAATAGGGATGGCTCTTATTATGGTATGTGCTGTATTGGCCGGCTGCGGCGGCGCATCCAAGAGCGACGGTTTTGAAATTGCATTGATCACTGACAAAGGCAATATCGACGACAAATCATTTAACCAGGGATCCTGGGAAGGCGTAGTTAAGTTTGCTGAAGAGAATAAATACTCTCACAAATACTACAAGCCTGAAGAAGCTTCAGATGCAGGTTATCTTGCAGCAATTGATCTGGCTGTAACCGGTGGAGCAAAAGTAATTGTTACTCCAGGATTTTTATTTGAAGTTCCGGTTTATGAAGCACAGACAAAATATCCAAATGTAAAATTCATACTGTTGGACGGAGCTCCACACACAGCAGACTATAAAGATCAAAAAATTGAAAAGAATGTAGCAAGCGTTAAATATGCAGAGCAGGAATCAGGCTATCTTGCAGGCTATGCTGCAGTTACCGACGGCTTAACCAAGCTTGGTTTCATGGGTGGTATGGCAGTTCCTGCAGTTCAGGCATTCGGTTACGGATACTTGCAGGGTGCTGAAGCTGCAGCTGCTAAATTAGGTCTTGGCGACGGTTCAGTTTCTGTTACTTACCATTATACTGGTAATTTTGAAGAAAATGATACAAACAAGGCAACTGCCAAGACAATGTATCAGGAAGGTTCAGAAGTTATATTTGCCTGCGGCGGTTCCGTGGGTAAGAGCGTTATGTCAGCAGCTAAGGAAGCCGGTAAGAAAGTTATCGGTGTTGACGTTGACCAGAGATACGACAGTGACACAGTTATAACTTCAGCTATGAAAGGCCTTGGAGCTTCGGTTGAACAGGTTCTCAAAGCTATTTACAAGGATAACGCCTGGGATACTTATGCCGGAAAAACTACCTATTTTGATGCTAAAAACAATGGTATCGGTCTTCCTGTAAAAGTAATCGGTGATGAAAAAGCAAACGCTTTTGACAGATTCAAGAGCTTTAACAAGGATGCTTATGATGCAGTTTACAAGACTCTCGTTGACGGTTCAGCAAAGCCTGTAAACACTATAAAAGTGGCTGCTGAAACCGGTGTTGCCACAGCTGACGAGCTTACTTCACAATTGAACCTTAAAAAGGTTAAAGTTACAGTAAGATAACATCACCTTTTATTTGTGGTGGTCTGAATCTTATGTTAAAAATATCCTTTAGAGGGGAAGGAAAAATCCTTCCCCTTTTATTTTTTTCATTATATAATTTAATATATTGGGCATTGATGTCACCCATACACCTATTGCCCCGTTAAACGCGCCAATAGGTAGGAAAAATTTTCTCCGGCCGGAAGTTTTTCTATGAGCTTATGCCTTATAAGAGGTTGACTCAGTCCAAATATGGTTCTGGAGGTTTGCATGACAGACTTCACCTGGATTATCCTCCAAACCAAACTATGATTTTACGGCCGCGCGACATATTCAAAGTAATAATAGTACTTGTTCACACAATAAATTGGCCGTATACTGTGAAAACGCCCATGGCCAATTAACCTCCTTTATTCGCCTTATAGCGGATTAGGAGTGAATAATTTCAATTTTGTGGCCGCTATGCGGCTCAGAGCCATCACATGGCTTAGGAGGTTAATATGGAAGAATACATTATTGAAATGCTCAATATCACAAAAGAGTTTCCCGGTATTATCGCCAACGATAATATTACCCTCCGTTTAAAAAAAGGGGAAATTCATGCTCTTCTGGGGGAAAACGGTGCCGGAAAATCGACACTGATGAGTGTCCTTTTTGGCTTGTACCAGGCCGAAAAAGGTGAGATCAGGATGAAGGGAAAACCTGTCAGGATCAACAACCCCAATGACGCAAATGCCTTGGGCATAGGTATGGTACATCAACATTTTAAGCTTGTGGAAATTTTTACGGTTCTTGAAAATATTATTCTGGGCGTTGAACCCAGCAAAGCGGGATTTATTCAGAAAAAAGAAGCAAGAGAGAAAGTATTGAAGCTTAGTGAAAAATATGGACTTAAGGTTAGTCCCGATGCTCTGATTGAAAAAATTTCGGTTGGAATGCAGCAGCGCGTTGAGATATTAAAGATGTTGTACCGGGAAAATGATATACTCATTTTTGACGAACCAACCGCAGTTCTGACTCCGCAGGAAATCGACGAACTTATGGAGATAATGCGGGGCTTTGCAAAAGAAGGAAAATCAATATTATTTATCACTCATAAATTAAACGAGATAATGGCAGTAGCCGACAGATGCACGGTGCTCTGGAAGGGCAAGTATAAAGGCACGGTGGATATAAAGGATACCAACAAGGAAGAGCTGTCAAGGATGATGGTGGGCCGTGATGTTACCTTTAAGGTGGATAAAAAAGATGCTGTGCCCGGTGATATAGTTCTTTCAGTAAAAAATGTAACCGTACCCTCAAAAACTCATAAAAACAATGCTGTTAAGGATGTTTCCTTTGATGTAAGAGCCGGAGAAATAGTTTGTCTGGCCGGTATTGACGGCAACGGGCAGACAGAGTTTGTTTCTGCACTTACAGGTTTGGAAAAGCTGAGCAGCGGAAGTATTACCCTTAGCGGCAATAATATAACGAAGGCATCGGTACGTAACCGTTCCAAAGCTGGTATGAGTCATATACCGGAGGACAGGCACAAGCATGGCCTTGTACTTGAATATACACTGGAAGAAAACATGGTTATGCAGCGTTACTGGGAACCCGAATTTCAACAAATGGGCTTTATAAAGAAAGATGAAGTACGTTCCTATGCTGAGGAACTTATAGAGCAATATGACGTCCGAAGTGGCCAGGGCCCAATAACTGTTGCGCGGAGTATGTCGGGTGGAAACCAGCAAAAGGCTATTATTGCCCGTGAAATAGACAAACAGCACAAGCTGCTGGTTGCAGTTCAGCCTACAAGAGGTCTGGATGTAGGTGCAATCGAATATATTCACAAGCAGCTTATTTCGACACGTGATGCCGGGAAAGGTGTACTGCTGGTTTCCCTGGAGCTTGACGAAGTAATGAATGTAAGTGACCGCATCCTTGTTATGTACGAAGGTGAAATAGTAGGTGAACTTGACCCGAAGACAACTACAGTTCAAGAACTTGGTCTATATATGTCTGGCGCAAAACGTAACATCATAAAGGAGAATGAAAATGCAAAATAACAGTTCTTCATCCAAAATATTTGATGTAAAGAAAATAATTGGCGGCAAAGGGTTTTCAGCATTTACTGCCGCACTGCTGGCCATTTTTCTGGGATTGATTTTCGGTTTCATAGTTATGGCAGTGGCAAGTCCCGCTAACTCGCTGGCAGGTTTCCAAACAGTAATACTCGGCGGTTTACGTCGTCTGGGAGATGTATTTTATTTTGCAACCCCTATATTAATGACCGGTTTGGCAGTCGGCTTTGCCTTCAAAATGGGCTTATTCAATATAGGAGCTTCAGGCCAGTATACTATGGGAATGTTCTTTGCCCTGTATGTAGGCTTTATGTGGGATTTACCCGATGGTATTCACTGGATGGTCTGTGTTTTAGCCGGTATGGTGGGAGGTATGCTCTGGGGGTTTATTCCGGGTATATTCAAAGCTCTGTTGAACGTTAATGAGGTAATCACATCAATAATGTTCAACTATATCGGCATGTATCTTGTAGATATGCTTATTCAGGGAAATTCGGTTATGTATATCTCTTCAAAAACCAGAACACAATATTTGCCGGCTTCGGCGCAAATGCCCTCACTAGGCATAACCAATTCAAATGTAAATGTCTCAATCATTATCGGTATTGTTGTAGCAATAATTTTATATATTCTTTTAAACAAAACCACCTTCGGTTATGAGTTAAAAGCTACGGGATATAACAAACATGCAGCGATTTATGCCGGTATGAACGGAAAACGCAACATCATATTAACAATGATAATTGCCGGCGGGCTTGCAGGTTTGGGCGGAGCATTTTCCATATTGGCCCCATCCGCAATATCCGGCAGCAGTATGACCTATGAACCTATTAATGTTATTGCGGCCAACGGCTTTAATGGTATTGCGGTAGCACTTCTGGGAAATAACAGTCCAATAGGTATTATATTCTCTGCAATATTTATATCGCATATTCAGAGAGGTGGAACGCTGGCCAGCTTATATGGCTTCAAGCCTGAAATAATTGACGTGGTAATCGCCGTCATAATTTATTTCTCAGCCTTTGCAATGCTTATGAATTCAACAGTGGTTAAGCTTGTAAAAAGGCGCCGGGAAAAGAAGCAAGACAAAGTATTAAAGGAGGGGGCGTAAAATATGGATACTTTATATTATTTAATTCAAAGTACGCTTCCGGTGGCTATCCCGCTTCTTCTGGTGGCACTGGGCGGAATGTTCAGTGAGCGAAGTGGTGTTGTCAACATAGCTCTCGAAGGTATAATGCTGTTTGGTGCCCTGTTTGGCTGCTTGTTTGTCTACTTTGTACAGGGTACAGGCCTGGATGCTCAGATTATCTTACTTTTGGGCATGGTGGTTGCTGCAATTGCGGGCTTCGTATACTCGCTGCTTTTATCCTTCGCAGCTGTTAATATGAAAGCCGATCAGACTATTTCAGGAACTGCATTGAATATGCTTGTCCCTGCTGCATTGCTGCTTTTTGCAAAAATGTATTTCACCAGCGACGGAATAACTACAGATGTGGACTTTTACCTCAAAGGTATTCCCGGCCTTAAGGACATACCTGTTTTAGGAAAATTGTTCTTCCAGAATACCTATATTACAGTTTACCTCGGACTGCTTCTGCTTGTAATAGCAACCGTTATTTTTTACAAGACAAGGTTCGGTCTCAGACTTCGTGCCTGTGGCGAACACCCTCAAGCGGCCGACTCTGTTGGTATAAATGTATATGTTATGCGATATGCAGGTGTAAGCTTGTCCGGTATTCTCGGAGGTATCGGAGGATTCTTTTACTCGGTAGGAGTCATGGACGGGAATGTCAACGGTCATACCGGTGTTGCAGGCTTCGGTTTCCTTGCCCTGGCAGTTATGATCTTTGGACAGTGGAAGCCATTAAAAATTCTTCTTGCTGCACTGTTCTTTGCTTTCCTGCGTACTGTGGCCTACTCGGTCACTTTGATTCCTTTCCTTGATGCGCTGGGTATAAATCAGACCTTCTACAAAATGCTGCCTTATATAGCTACAATGGTGGTTCTTGCATTTACTTCAAAGAAATCCAGAGCACCAAAGGCTGAAGGTATTCCATACGATAAGGGTCAGAGATAATTTTAAAGCCGCTGATACTTTTACTAAGTATTAGCGGCTTTTCTGTACACAAAAGTGTTATATCAGTTTTTAATATAAGTTTTAAGATTTATACTTTGGTTATAATATAAGTTCAAGATTTATACCTTAGTTATATTATAAGTTCAAGATTTATACTTTGGTTATAATATAAGTTTAAGATTTATAATTTGATTTATACAATAATTTATTCTATAGTTTATTCTATCTTATTGTCTTCCATAGTTTTAAGCTTTAGCAAATGAATGCTTACGCCTATACCTACCAAACATAAAAATACAGTTAAATGGAGACTTCCGACAATCAGCATCGAGACAGAAAGAGAGATCCAAAGAAATATTATTGCAGCTATCTTTGTGCTCTTTTTAACAGCCCTGTAAGTAATATAATTATAAATATACCGACCAAATATTTTATGATTGATCAGCCAGTCATGCAGTCTTTTTGAACTGCGGACATAGCAGAATGAGGTCAATAACAAAAATGGTGTTGTTGGCAGAACTGGTATAAAAATGCCTATAATACCTAAAAACAAAGATATTGATCCAAATGCCACCAAAAGATATTTTTTTAACTTATAACTCTTTTCCACATACACCTTCCTTAAATACACGCACTTAATATAACATTTCTTAATCTTCTTGCAAGCGGGGTTGTACCGGCATCAGTTCTCTGCATCATAAGTAAGAATGTTAAGTTTTCCCTGGGGCAATTGCAGAAATATGCTCCAAGCCAGCCGTCCCAGCCATATTCTCCAAGACTTCCCATATCCCCTGCCCGGCTTGGGTCTGTCATTACACGCATGAGATTTCCATAGCTGTGGCCACCCAAGGTAACCCAGTCATCAAAGTTCTTCTGCTGTTCAGTATTTAATGTACAGGAGGTCAGATAATTAACTGTTCTGGGACGCAGTATTCTCACATCTCCCAGACTTCCTTCATTCATCAGCATCCCTGCAAACTTTGCATAATCATCGATGGTTGAAACGAGGCCTGCTCCGCCTGATTCGAAGGCAGGAATTCTGTCCATTTTATGTATAACACCCAAGTGGTCTTGATAAAATGGTACTAATTCCCCCTTCTCATTGCGTGCATATGTTTTTACAAGACGGTCTCTTTTTTCTTCAGGTACCCAAAAAGCTGTATCCTGCATTCCAAGAGGCTTAAAGAATTCTTTATCAAGAAATTCTCCGTAGCTTAGACCACTGACAACTTCTACCACGGCACCCAGAACATCGGCAGAGGTTCCATATTGCCATGCTGAACCGGGCTGAAAAGCTAAAGCGCATTTCCCCAGCTTGTTCATGGCTTCTAGGGTACTCATTGGTGAATCCCCCAACAATCTGTCATCAAGCTCCCTAAACAAAGCTTCTGTATCCTGCCCTGCCCTGTCACTTCCTCCATATACCAACCCTGAGGTCATAGAAAGCAGATCTTTTATATTGACCTCCCGTTGTGCCGGCACCAGCTCACCTCCTGCCGCAACCATCTGATTCTTAAACCCCGGAAGGAACTTGCTTACAGGATCGTACAAATCAATCTCTCCACGTTCAAAAAGAATCATGACAGCAGCTGCCGTTACAGGTTTACTCATGGAATACAATCTAAATATGGAATCTCTCCTGACAGGAAGTTTTTCTTCTTTGTCAGCATACCCATCCT
This sequence comes from Bacillota bacterium, assembly GCA_023409265.1. Classification (GTDB taxonomy): domain Bacteria; phylum Bacillota; class Clostridia; order Acetivibrionales; family DSM-1351; genus Ruminiclostridium. Next base: position 238,523 of record JAEYHZ010000022.1, read on the forward strand.
CATGGTATAAAATTTCATTACCATCCTTAATTATCATTAAATTCGCACCGGCCAATTCATTGTTATCTATACCGGCCCTCAATACTTTTTTTATCTGACCGATTTCCTCTTGACTAAACATTTTGATTTACCCCCTCTTTAATTAGTGTATATATATTGAAATACTAGCATAAATTTTTTAAGAAAAAAACCGGTTTTCCAAAAATGAAAACCGGTCTTTTAATATTTCAGTATGATTTTTAGAAGTTAAATACCTTACTCCAGTCAAAATCTCCTGAAGTCTCTACACTATTTGGCCAATTGGCGCACCACTGCGGGACTGGTGGGTTTTCCACCCTATCAAGGCTGGGTGTGTATGGCTTAATATCCAAAATGGGTGTATTATCCTCGGCATCTATATAAGCCAGCCCTACTATACCTTTGTCAGTATCAATATAGATAACATTTGCACAGGTAAGGGCAATGGGGTTGGGACGTTCCGGTGAACGTGTTGCAAATGTGCCCAAAAGCTCAGGTGAACTTTTGTAGGGACTTTGCTCCAGCAGCTTATTCCGGGAGTCTGAATGGTCGCATTTATCAAACCACCATAGAATGTTAATGTAAGTAAACCCCTCAAGACCGGTAAGTGCAGGGATATACTCCCTGTCCAGTTCCAGGCGTGCTCCTTCGGAATCAACACGCACTTTTCCAATAGATTTAACAGAGTACTGTTCCATAAATAAATCTCCTATTCGTTTTTATTTACGGCGCCGTTATCTATATTATATAAGTGTGCCTTTATACTACAAGTGGTTTTTCAGGATTATTGAAAAATATTTTTTAACTGACCTGCAAAGTAAAAAATGTTACATCATCCTTCAGGCCGCCATTCTCAGTGAAAAATTTGATAGTTTTATCCAGTTCCTCGTAAATATCCAAACTTTTATTTTCATCTTCTTCTGAAAGCAGCTTCTTTAGTGTTTCAATATTAAATACTTTCCCGGTTTTTTTATTATTCAGTTCAATTAACCCATCCGTATAGAAAAAGATTTTATCCCCGTTTTCAAGCTGAATGGTTTTATCTATATAGTCAGCAGAGCAAATATCCGCCAGATTGCAAATTGGCAATCCTTTTATATCCATTTCCAGGATCTCACCTTCTCTTTTGACTATCAGCGGCTGGGCATTCATACCGGCAGATGAGTAAACAAGCTGTTTGGTCTCCATATTATAAATGGCATATAAGACTAAAATATATATCTCGTCCTTAAAATTTACCTTATTATACAATTTATAAAGGTTCTCCAGGACTTTTGAGGGATTTATGACCTCTGACCTGTTTCCCTCCAATTCCTTTATTGTTTTTATACTCTGGTTGAGAAATACCGTCAGCATGGCAGCAGGAACTCCATGTCCCGAGACATCTCCTATGTACATTCCTATATTCTTCTCATCCAATCTGAAAATATTATAGAAATCTCCGCTTACTCTTTCAGCAGGATAATATTTCGCCTCAAATGAGACCTGTTCATTATTGGGCAGCTTACCCGGCAGCATGGCCTTCTGAATATCGCGGGCACATTCCAGGTCCTCCAGAAGCTTCTGGTTGGTTTGAGCCAAATCCTTTGTTCTCTCGGCAACCAGCTTATTCAGGTTTCTTGCATCTGCCTTTATCTTATTCTTGGCTTCGTATAGTGCCAGGTAAGGTTTTTCAATATTATTGACGAAGGCCACACGAAATACCATAAAATACGATAAAAATTTATAAACATGCCCGAGATAATTATATATATCATAGACCGATGTGTACGTTACAAATGCCAGTTCACTGAAAATACTTGTTACAATTGCTATGGTAAATACAAGATTGGAGCTTTCCCTTCTTTTTATATATTGCAGCAAATACTTTGTACCTGCGACGAAAAAAAAGAAAATAACCACATATTCAAGTATTTTTTTAGTTTGTGTAACACCTGTCCCTTCAATATACATGGGAGGCAGCATACCGGGATAGTAGGTAACAATAATTAAAACAACAAGAGAAAAAGTAACTGAAAAAGCAAGAAAGACTCTTCTGCCGATTTGTGACTTTTTATTTATTCTGATAAAACTTGCTGCCGTAATACCTATTGCTCCGACCAGTCTCGCAATCATCCAAAAAGCTGTAGCCCTGTTTGAGGTAGTATTTTCAACCAAAAAATATGTCATTCCTTTAAAGCTTAGTGTATGGAATATATCAATTATACCCATTATCAAAAAAACGTTTGCTACAACTATTCCCCTTAACCTGTGGTTTTGCCGGTAAGAATAGTAAGGCAGAATAAAGACACAAAATGATACCAGAATACTCACAAATTCAAAAATTGTGTGCCAGGAAAGGAAAGCTGCAGGACTCATTATTTTATCAAAAAACGGCTCGAATAAATATATGGTTTGAAAAAGCACCCACGAAAAAATAATGGTAATGCCAAGCCATATAAGCTTTCCATACTTCGAAACATTCTTATTAATACTCTTTAACAGCAATATACCACCGCCCAGGGAAATGAAAAACCGGTATACAAATCGTCCCTTTGTACCCCTTTTGTCAAGTCTTTTTACTATTCATTTTAGCATAAAATTGCTTTGGATTATAGAACTATTTCTTCTAAAAATTAAAAATAAGGAAAAATTTAACTTTTAAATCAGAAAAGCAAGCCCTTTAGTAATATTAAAGGCTAAATCAGCTGCGGGAAAAATTCCGTGGAGACAGCCCTTTTACTTTTTTAAACATCTTGGAAAAAAGCAGGGGGTCATCATAGCCAACTGATCTTGAAATATTACTAATGCTCAGCCGGCGGTCCTTCATAAGTTCACAGGCTTTATTTACACGGTACTCCAGCAGGAACTGCTGAAGTGATTTTTTTGTGTTTTGTTTGAATATATTACCTAGATAGCTTCTGTCCAGGCCTATATGTGAAGCAATATCTGAAATTCTTATTTTTCTCGAATAGTTCATACATACGTATTCTATTGCTTTCTCGATATAGTACTCCTGCTTGTTTTCAATTTGCCTGCCACTGCCCTCTGCTCCCATGTCCCCGATAAGATGGGAAAGAAATAAGTACAATAAGCTTAACAACCCTGTTTCATTCCAGGGCTTTGATTGATACAGGTCAATCATACTTAAAATGCAGTTCGACACACCATTATCCGCATCATATGCAAAAATCGGCTTATCCTGATCCAGCCCGGCCTGCCGCAGATAGTGCCCTGCTTTATGTCCTGTAAACCCAACCCAGCAGTATGTCCAGGGTTCCTGTGAATCCGCCTGATAATAGGTTACCTTCTCAGGACATATCAAGAAGCCCTGTCCATTGTTCAGGTGATACACTTTTTCACCATATTTGAAATAACCCTTTCCACTTAGAATGTAATGTATCAGGTAATGGTCCCTGACTGCCGGCCCAAAAAAATGTCCGGGTCTGCACTCCTCCATACCGCAATTATACAGGCTCAGATCAAAACTTCCTTTAGCTATGCCATAAGAATATTCTTCCATGAACTCTCCATAAAACTTAATTTATATATCTAGCATTATACCATGTTTTAATAGTATACTTCCATTTACATTGAAACTTTATGTTAGTAAAATATTGTTGGAAAGCTTACAGGTAGAAGTTTCATAAAACTTCCCCTATACGCACAATAATTCTAAAAGGTAGGATGTGATACTATGTCTATAGTCTACAATCATCAGGAACGCGTTTTTCATCTGAAAGCTTCAGATACAAGCTATATATTAAAAATACTGGACAACGGGTATCTTGCTCATTTATATTGGGGTAAGGCGGTAAGACACTCAAATTTCGAGCATTTACTGATTCTTCAGGAGAGAGCCTCCTTCTCCCCGAACTCAGATAACCTTAATCCCGCACTTTCTCTGGATACCCTTCCTCAGGAATATCCTTCCTACGGTACAGGTGATTTCCGCCACCCTGCCTATCAGCTGCAGCTTGAAAACGGTACAACCATAACTGATTTAAGATACCGGAGTCATTCTATTTTTAAAGGAAAACCCAAATTACAGGGACTGCCAGCGACTTATACTGAAAGTGATGACGAGGCTGAAACTCTGGAAATAGAGCTATACGACCCATTAATCTCACTGAAGGTAAAATTATACTATACAGTTTTTAATAACTTTAATACTGTCACCAGATCAGTATTATTTATAAATGAAGGTTCACAGAACCTGATGTTGCTAAAAGCACTTAGTGCCAGTGTCGACTTTCCTCATCATGATTACCATATACTGCATTTGCAGGGAGCCTGGGCCAGAGAACGCCATATTGAACGCCATCCTTTGGCTCATGGAAGTCAGACTATTGAAAGCCGCAGGGGCGCAAGCAGCCATATGCATAATCCTTTTATTGCACTGCTGGATAAAAATGCATGTGAAAAGGCAGGAGAGGTTTACGGGTTCAGCCTGGTCTACAGCGGTAATTTCATAGCACAGGTGGAAGTTGACCAGTTTGATACAACCAGAGTTTCAATGGGTATAAATCCTTTTGATTTTACCTGGAAACTGGAACCAGGGTGTGTTTTCCAGACTCCTGAAGTTGTAATGGTCTATTCTGACAAGGGACTCGGAGGAATGTCCAGAGAATACCACAGACTTTATCGTACACGTCTTTGCCGCGGCACGTACAGAGACAGCACAAGACCTGTACTGATCAACAATTGGGAAGCTACCTATTTTGACTTTAATGCTGAAAAGATAATAGAAATTGCACAGGAAGGTGCAAAGCTGGGAATTGAACTCTTTGTATTGGATGACGGCTGGTTTGGCAAAAGAGATCTTGATAATTGTTCTCTGGGGGATTGGTTTGTGGACAAGAGAAAGCTCCCCGGCGGACTTGAAGATCTTGCAGCAAGGGTAAATGAGCTTGGACTTAAGTTCGGCCTTTGGTTTGAACCTGAGATGGTTTCGCCTGACAGCGATCTGTACAGAGCGCACCCGGACTGGTGTCTCCACGTACCCGACAGAAAACGCACAGAGGCCAGGAAACAGCTCATTCTCGATTTTTCAAGAACAGAGGTCTGTGATGCCATTATTACCATGCTGTCGGACATACTATCCTCTTCGCCAATTTCCTATGTCAAGTGGGATATGAACAGAAATATGACCGAAATTGGCTCAGCCGTACTGCCTGCCGAAAGACAGCGGGAAACAGCCCACCGGTATATGCTAGGCCTTTACAGGGTAATGGAGGAGATAACTTCAAAATTCCCGCATATTCTTTTTGAGAGCTGTTCAGGCGGTGGGGGGCGTTTTGATCCCGGAATACTATACTATATGCCTCAGACCTGGACCAGCGATGATACCGATGCTGTTGAACGCTTAAAAATCCAGCATGGAACCAGTATTGTTTATCCGGCCAGCACTATGGGTGCTCACGTTTCAGCAGTCCCCAACCATCAGGTTCACAGGATGACGCCTATAGAAACAAGAGGCCATGCAGCAATGTGTGGAAACTTCGGGTACGAGCTGGATTTGACAAAACTGGATAACTCCGAAAAAGATGTGATAAAGGAGCAGGTTGAAACCTATAAGGAAATCCGTCATATAATTCAGTTCGGTGATATGTACAGGCTTCTGAGTCCCTTTGAAGGGAATGAGACAGCTTGGATTTATGTAACCGAGGATAAATCTGAAGCATATGTAACCTTCTTCAGAGTACTGGCACAGCCGAATGGAGCTCTTTCAAAGCTAAGGCTTGATGGACTTGACCAAAACATGGATTATTCACTTGTGGGAACTGATTTGGTCCTTGGAGGCGATGTTTTGATGAATGCCGGCCTGAATATTCCAAACCTTTCAGGTGATTACAGAAGCTACACCTGGAGACTGAAGGCAGTTTAGAAGAGAATCATGAAATATTAATTATACAGCCTGAAACAAATGTGGAAAATTCAAAAGCTGCCCGGTCCTGACCGGGCAGCTTTTATTTAGACTTCGGACTTTTACTGGAAATCTAAAATAATTACCCTTCAGATTTCATGCATCTCTCCAGAAACTTAAGGATATTTTCCTCCTCTTCCCTCCTGTTAACCCCGAGCCTGCCCATTCTGTCACACAAGCCAAGCAGTGCAACCTCATGAATATCCGTTCTCTTTTTCATACTCCGGATATCCGCAAAGGGTAGGTTATTAACAACAAACAGTATCTGCATATGCCATCTTATTAGCTCGGAAACTTTTTCAGTAAATTCTTTGTCGTCGGTTAATTCAGCCAAGAATTTTCTTGCCAGCTCAGCTCCGACTTTATCATGATCATAGGAAGTTATTCTGCCCTTACGAACTTTTGTTGTACCGGGCTTTCCTATATCGTGCAGCAAGGCAGCCCACATTAATACATCAGGATCACTGCTCTTTTCCTTAATCTTTGCCGCCTCATCCAAAACCATCATTGTATGAATCCATACATTACCCTCAGGATGATGCTTTGGAGACTGCTCCGACTTTTTGAGGCTATTAAGCATCTCAAGCGGAAATTCATCAAATACGCTTTCTTTTGATATTTCATTTAGATATAAGGAAGGTTGTTCATCTTTCAGAATATGATTATTTATTTCTGAAAGTACATCCTGTACTGTCATTACTGCCATAATATCACATCCAGACACAATTATTTAAGATCATTCTCTAAATAGTTTATCTTGTTATGGTTTAAATATTCTTTGGCTGCATGACAACCTCATTCCTTTCTGAAATTCTATTATAACCTTTATTTAAAAGGATTCTCCCTTCCCATGCTTCCGCTATAGATCAAAGGTGCTTTAACATTTCACCAGCTTCAACTATATCTCTTTTCAGCAACTTTCTCTTCTCTTCATCACGGAAAACTGCAGAGGGATGAAAGCTGGGCATGATTTTAATACCGTCCCTTTCCACCCAAGTCCCTCGAAGCTCGGTTATTTTGGCCTTGGGATCAACAATAGCCTGAGCTGAAGTACTGCCAAGACATATGATTATTTCAGGGTTCAACAGTTGAATTTGGCGTTCCAGAAAAGGCATGGCCTGACTGATTTCCGAGCTTTTAGGTTTCCTGTTTCCAGGCGGCCTTGTTTTAATTATGTTTGTTATATACACTGTCTCTCTGCTAATTTCTGCTTCCTCCAGGTATTTGTTCAACAGTCTCCCCGAATTTCCGACAAACGGGTGGCCCGTTTTTGCCTCCTCTTCCCCTGGAGCTTCACCTATCAGCATGAGAACGGACTTTTCCGGTCCCTCACCAAAAACCAGCTTTTCTCCGGCTGCTGGAGTAAATGTTTCCATACAAATACTTTTTAGAGTTTCAAGGTCATTGACATCCTTAAGTACTGCTATTTGATCGGTCATTGGAATACACCCACATTTTCAATCAGTTCTCTCAGCATTCTTCCGTTTATAGCGGCTTGTGCACGGTAATGATTATTCATACTGACAAAGGTCTTTTCGGTTCTTGTCGAAAGCTTTAATATCCTTGGAGCCCAGTCATTCAATTCCTCTTCAGTATAAAGATAATCGTATCTCTCATGGGTTTCTTCATGATGCCACCATTTTTTATAATTCCTGCCGTGAAATCGGACATAACCGATACGGCTGGTTGCCCTCACTTCAGGAGGCACAAGTGTCTTGAACTGCGGTTCGTCAACACAAACATACCCCAGCTCTTCATCCTCCAAGAGACTGAACACACTTTCCTGAATCCATTCTTCATGTCGGAATTCTATAACTACCGGAATATCTCCCATTTGCTCTTTAAAGTATCGTAAATAATCCCTGTTTTCATCCTTGTTCCGGAAACTGGTCGGGAACTGTGCCAGAACGCATCCAAGCTTTCCTGCTTCCACAAGAGGCTTTAAAGCTTCGTTGAATTCGGCAAATTTCTCTTCGTTATCTTCCCGCTTATGTGTCATTTCCCTGTGCGCTTTAATAACAAATTGAAATCCATCGGGTGTTTTCTCCTGCATATGATAGAGCATAAACCTGTTGGGCATTTTATAATATGTTGTATTTACTTCTGTGAAATTAAACTCATGAGCATAAAATTCAAGAAAATCCTTCTTATCCAGCTTTTCAGGATAAAATACACCCCGCCAATCCTCATAACTATAGCCTGCAGTTCCGATAAAAAACATATTAATCTCCATTCCGCAGTAGATTTATTTTTCACGCCGGCTTCCAAGCGCTTTGATCTTCTCTGCTGTTACGTATAGTGACATATCCTCTTTTCGAAGTACTCCTTCGATTATTATGCCCTCCGGATTAAATTCATATAAGAAGGTTTTATAAACTTTTGGATAAACCACCACTTCCACCATTTCAGAATGATCCTGTACTACCATACATAAGAGATATTCTCCGTTATTTGCAGGCTGCCGCCTTAAGTGTATTATTGTTCCGGATATCCTGACTCTCTTATTACAAGAAATATCATAAAGACTTTTTATAGAAACTATTTGATATCTTTTATAGAATTTATCTAATTTATCCTGGGGAAATTTCTGCACTGAAAACCCAAGCAGCTCCTTTTCCAACTTTCTTTTTTCTTTTTCCGAATTATCTTCATTTGAATAATTCTGGCCAGAATAATCCCTTTCCGGACAATTTTCATACGAACAGTCTTTTAAGAAAGCATTAGATTTATTTGATTCCGATTGATCTAATAAAGCAAGCATTTTTTCTCTGCTATTGTAAAATTGATCACATGCCCCTGCATTTATTAAAAGCTTCAGAACGGAACTTTTAATGTGGTATAGCTTCATTTTATAAATAAAATCCTCGAAGGATGCAAATTTACCATATGTCTTTCTGCAATTAAGCAGAGCTTCAGCGGTTTGAACTCCGCAGCCTTTAATCATATTTATCCCTATACGAATCCCGTCTTCCTCGGGCTGATAGCCGACACTGCTCCTGTTTACATCCGGAGCAAGTAATAAAATACCATTTTTTTTAGATTCGCGGATATAAACTCTTTTATCGTAATAGCCTCCTTCCAGACTTAGCAAAGCGGCCATATATTCTTTAGGGTAGTGTGTTTTTAAATAAACTGTCCAATAGGAAATATACGCATAAGATATGCTATGAGCCTTATTGTAGCTGTAGCCCGCGAAGCTCGCCAGAAAATCAAATATATCACAAGCCATTTCACCGGTATAGCCTTTTTTTACAGCACCTGAAATAAATCTGTTCCGATGCAGCAGGAGGGAATCAGCCTGTCTTTTTGTAAGGGCTCTCCTGAGTAAATCAGCTTCTCCCATAGAATATCCTGCAATAGTATTAGCAATTTCCATTACCTGTTCCTGATAAATTATTAAGCCGCAGGTTGAAGCTAAAACAGCTTCCATTTCGGGACAAATGAATTTAACATTTTCTTTCCCATTCCTTCTGTTAAGATAAGTCTCAACAATTCCATTCTGCCATGCACCGGGCCGGTATAATGCCAGTAGTAATGCAAGCTCCTCCAGAGTTTTGGGCTGCATTTTTCTCATTAAATATCTGATCCCCATACTTTCCAGCTGAAAACAGCCCAGCGTATCACCCGTTGCAATTGTCTTAAAGGTTTCAGAATCACCCATCGGTATATTTTCCACGTCTATTTTAATACCTGTAAGTCTGCTGACAGCCTTAACTGTATCCTCTATTACAGTTAAATTGCGCAGACCCAGGAGGTCTAATTTTAATAAGCCCAGCTGTTGTATGTCTTCTTTGTTAAAAGTGGTCATATAATTTCCATCAGGCCTTTTGGTAATTGGAATAATGCTGCCAAGCTTCCCGTCACCAATTAAAATGCCCGAAGGATGGCTTGAGTGATTATTCGGTAAGCCCTCTATTCTTTCAGCCAGATAAAATAACGACCTGTAAGGTTCCCTGTCCACTGGAATCTTCTTAAGCTCCGGCAATGTTTCAAGGCAATGCCGGATACCGCCTGTACCGCTGAAAGCCGGAAGGAGCCTGGCAATAAGATCTGTTTCTTTTTTCAAGTTTAAAAAAGCTCCTGCTTTCCTGATGGCTCCACGAGTACCGAATGTGTTCAGGACTCCCAGGTGTACTACATTATCCTTCCCATACTTTTTTTTGATATATTCAAGAATTTCAGCTCTCCCTCTCTGGCATACATCAAGGTCAATATCCGGCATTTGTTCTCGGTCCGGACTTAGAAAACGTTCGAAAGATAATTTGTGCAAAACAGGATTAACCTGTGTTATACCTAATAAAAAGGCTGTAAGACTCCCTGCGGAGGAGCCTCTTCCCGGACCAACTGGAATGTTGTTATTACGTGCAAAGTTTACAATATCCCAAACAATTAAAAAATATGAAACCAGTCCCCGCTTGACTATAACATCAAGTTCGTGGTTTAACTGCTCAATTATGCTATGGCTCTGTAAACCATCCAAAGCTTTAAATTTGAAGCGTGTGTTCAAACCCTCAAGGCATATTTTTCTTAAAAAACTTTCTTCATTTTCATTATGGGGAAGAGGAAAATGCGGAAGTACGGTAGGTTTAAGGGTCCCATCAAATATGCAGCGTTCTGCTATTAGAGATGAATTTTTAATTGCTTCGGGATAATCACTGAATTTCTTTAGCATTTCCTCTCCAGAAGTAAAATAGAAGCGGCCTGCTGCTTCCCGTGCCTTGTCTCTTCCCTTAAGGATGTTGAGATCATTGGCATCTTCAGGTTCTATATATTTAATACTGTGAGTGGCAACCAGAGGAATTCCTGTTTTTTCAGAAAGTTCTGCAGTTTTTCTGCTCAGTATACTATCATCAGAATTATACTGCTGAAGCTCAAGGTAGAAATTTCCTTTTCCAAACCAGTTTACATATTTTAAAGCCAACTTCTCAGCAAGCAGATCTTCACCTTTCCTTAAACAGTTATATATAGCACCGGTACATCCTCCGCTTAAAGCTATTATTTCTCCTGCTAAAGCAGGCTGGAAAGGAGAGCCTGAGTTAATCCATTTGACAAGCTTTTCATAGCCCCTGTTGTTTACTGCAAGTAATACCAGAGTTTCAGCTTCAGAAACCTCAATTTCACAGCCGATAACAGGATTTATACCATATTTTGCAGCCAATTTCTGAAACCTGAGAACACCGCTTATTGTATTTTTATCTGTAATTGAAAGAAATTTCATTCCAAGGGATTCCGCTTTTTTAAATAACTCCTCAAGCCTGCTGGTAGAGTCCTGCAAACTATATTCGGTATTTATATGTAAATGAACAAACTCATTGTTATTTATCTTAATCACTACCCTTCTAAGTAAGAACATCTGTTCTCATTCTACTAATTATTAGGTTTGTTGTCATTGGTGTTTAATGGTGTTTTCAGTTTAAGCCAAAATTATACAACTAATGCCAATTTTAACCAATTCTATTTTAAAATTTATTTGTTAGAATATACTTAAATAGTAAAAAAAGTAAAATTGCATCATAATCATTTTAGGTAAATTTCGCTATGCATATGGATAGACTCCAGATTACATGGTTTAATCTTCTCTAATATTCACCACAACTAACAGTGTTATAAAAATATTTTCCTCTTCTTAACTAACAAACAAGATTTTTGTCTTACTTAATTTATTAGTATTTATTTTAATTTCTTAATTTTAACTTTTATCACTCTTAAAATTATCAATCATCATATATTTCCTTTTAATTTTGAGTATCTGTAAATTTTAAACGGGAGGTGGATCATTCGGCTATATGTTCTACAGATACCTTAAGTGCTTATTATTACGTGCTTGTAAGCACTGAAAAGAAAACCGTCTCTGCACGTAAGAAAACAAAATACAGGATAAATAGATGTCTAGAAAATCATTAAGAATGAAGAAAGGGGTTAAAAGTACATGAGGAGAAATTATCGAAAACTGCTTTCACTAGCGGTAATAATGGCTTTAATTTCGTACACCTTCAATTTTAGTTCGGTATCGGCAGCTACCCCTGCGTATAAGGTTATAGGGTATGTATACGGAACTCCGGCTAATATTGATGCAGCTAAACTCACCCATATAAACTACGCTTTCGCTTCTATTGTAAACGGACAATTGTCCGTAGCTAATCCTAATGATTTAACCGCTCTTGTGGGGCTTAAATCTAAAAATTCCAACTTGAAGATAATCCTTTCCATTGGCGGTTGGGGAGCAGAAGGCTTTTCCGATGCAGCATTAACAGATGCATCCAGAACAACCTTCGCTAACAGCTGCCTGCAGTTTATAAACACCTACAAGCTGGATGGAGTTGACCTTGACTGGGAGTATCCGGTGAATGGCGGTTGGGGTATGATTAAGTGCCGTCCGGAAGACAAGCAGAACTTTACACTTCTGCTGAAAAAAATCCGCGATACAATAGGTACAGGTAAAATACTCACGATTGCTTCAGGTGCCAGTCAGGAGTATGCAAACAATACCGAATTAAGTCAGATTGCGTCCATATGTGACTACATTAATATAATGACCTATGACTTCGGTGCCGCTACACATAATGCAAACCTTCACAATACGTCTACTCACAGCGCCGGTATTAGCTGTGACACAGCTGTTTCCATACATATACAGAATGGTGTCCCTGCATCAAAAATCAATATGGGAGTTCCATTTTATGGACGTTACGGAAGTGCATGGCCCACATATGCCCAGCTTAAATCAAGCTACATAAACATGGAAGGCTGGGTTCGCAACTGGGATAATGAAGCAAAGGCCTGTTACCTGACAAAAAACGGTGAATTCATAACCTATGATGATGTTGAAACCCTGGGATACAAAACTGCCTACATAAAACAAAAGGGACTCGGCGGAGTAATGTTCTGGCAGTATAACCAGGACTCCAACGGTGAGCTGCTTAACAAACTCTGGACAGATCTGAACGATAATTCTGTTCAGACTGTGGCGACTCCTACCTTCAGCCCTGCTGGCGGAACCTATAGTTCAGCACAGAACGTAACCATCTCCTGTGCAACCAGCGGTGCTACTATCCGGTATACTACCGATGGAACCAATCCCACCTCCACTTCCACCATTTATTCAGCTCCGATCAATGTAGCTTCAACCAAAACCATAAAAGCTAAAGCTTTTAAGTCAGGTATGACCGACTCGGCAGAAGCCAGCTCTACCTACACCATCAGTTCAAGCGGTTATTCCCAATGGGCACCTAATACTTATTACAGTGCCGGAAGTATTGTCTCTTATGGGGGTGCCAACTATAAGTGTATACAAGCACATACATCTCTTACCGGTTGGGAGCCACCAAATGTACCTGCCTTGTGGCAACCGGTGTAATTGCCTTAATAATATTAAATAGGGCCTCTGGCACAAGTTAATAGTAAAGTCGGAAAAAGTAATTAAAAACAATGTATATCAAATCCAGACCGGCGGTATTTCTGTCGGTCTGGATTAATAATTAACTTTTGATTGGCACAAAGCGTACCGCAAAAAGTATAATATTTACATTATTTGAATTGTATGTTAGAATATTTTTAAGTTTGCTGACAGCCTGAAATCCAGGTCTATTCCTCGCATTCTACGAATGGAGGATTTTATGTCACATATTAGAAAAATGTTATTTCCTGTCTTTTTAAGTCTTGTTTTGATCTTTGTTTCTTTTCCACTTCAGCCGATATCAGCAAAAGTATCTGATTATATAGCATTTGTTTTGCTGTCAAAATACAGTGCAAATATGGATATTGGCGACGAATTCAATATTACGGCAATCACTTCTACCGGTAAGCTGCCCACCTGGAAAAGCAGTAATTCCACAATAGCCTCTGTTAATACCTATGGAAAAGTAACCGCAAAAAAAGCAGGCACTGTTACCATCACCGCTAAGATGAAAAATGCGGAAGCTTCCTGCAGGGTTACTATTAACAAAACCAAAATATCCATCAGTAAAGCAAGCACATCAATTGAGCGGGGAGAAACAATAAAGCTGACCGCTACTACGTCAAACAACTCTCAAGTCACCTGGAAAAGCAGTAAAAAAAGCATTGCAGATATTGATGAGAACGGGGTTATAACCGGAATCAAACCCGGTGAAACCACAATTACAGCTTATGCCGACGGAAGCAGCGAAACCTGTAAAATCAAGGTCAAAGCTCCGACAATTAGCCTGAGCCAGTCTACCATCACACTCTACCGGGGTCAAAAAGCCCAGCTTAAAGCTTCGGTATCCTCAGGTATTCTTCCAACCTGGAAATCAAACAAGAAAAGTGTTGCAGTTGTAGACGAAAGCGGGTCAGTAACCGCAGAAAAGCATGGAACTGCCACTATTACAGCAACTGTGGACGGGGTATCCAAAAGCTGTAAGGTAGTAGTTAAAATTCCCACTATAAAACTGAGTTCTTCAGAACTCAACCTTAAGAAAGGGGCTAAATCAACCATTTCCGCCAGCGTCTCCTCCAACAATCCACCGGTATGGACCAGCAGCAACTCAAATGTTGCTACTGTAGACAGCACCGGCAGGATAACAGCAGTAAAAAAAGGTACTGCTTACATTTATGCCTCGGAAGACGGTGCTAAGGAAAAGTGTATCATTCATGTAACTGAATAAACCTGATGTGCGAGGAATAAGTCAGCAAACTTGAAAATCCTCTTCAGCCCGACTCAGCTAACAATTCAAGGTACTGGAACAAAATGGTATTTTAGTTTCCCGCGCAGCATAAATAATCATATATTTATCTTTAACCCCATAAATATAGTAGTATTCATGTAGTTGTAATCAAGGAGGGTATTATGCTGTTAAAAGGAATAAAAATAGGCTACGGATTTACCGGAGCATACTGTGTGTTTCATGAGGTATTTCCGCAATTGGAAGCTTTGGTAAATGAAGGAGCAGAAGTAATCCCAATTGTATCATATCAAGTAGCAGTGACTAATTCACGTTATGGAAATGCCGATGACTTTTTAAAAAGAATGAAAAATACCTGTGGTAAAGAAGCCATTAAAACAATGTCTGAAGCCGAAGTTTACAACAAGCAGGAAACGCCTCTGGATATACTTATAATTTCACCCTGCACAGGCTGCAGTTTATCAAAGCTGGCTGACGGCGCTACAGATACTCCTGTTTTGATGATGGCAAAAGAGCTGTTTAGAAACAATAAGCCCGTAGTACTGGGAATCGCAACAAATGACGGTCTGGGTATAAGTGCAAAAAACATTGGCACTTTGCTCAGCATTAAAAATGTCTATTTTATACCTTTTGGTCAGGATAATCCCAAGGATAAACCCTTCTCACTCATATCCAAATTTGACCTTACAGTACCTACAGTCATAGAGGCACTAAAAAAGGAACAAATACAGCCGATTCTGGAAAAGTATTAATTATGTTAAAATACCGGTCTTCTGTGTAGAAACCGGTATTTTATCTTTAATATCATGCATTTGATTAAGGCACAAATTGCATCTGTTTCTCAAAGTAATGGTATCTATTTCTCGATTAGCCACTTTTGAGCCTGTTGATTTTCTGTAAACACTTTGAAATGATTTCCTCTGTTTGGTTCAGAAACCATTTCCTTAAACTTTCCGGTATTAAACCTTTCATCAGGAACCACCAGGGCTAATTTAATATAATAATTTACAAATTTCTGAAGTACCTTTCCTGCAACACCGGTCCTGAGTGTATAAAAATCCTCTGAAACAGCTTCTGAATGAAGCATCAAAAGGTTGGTCCCGCATTCACCGCACACAGCAATCAGTTCCAATGCATCCTGTTCAGTTTTTATCGGTTCGGTACAGGAGTATACCTCAATATATTTTAAATCCTCAACCTCAACCAGCTTAAAATTTATTTTCTTCTTTTCTTCATTGAGCTCATATTGAAACAATCGACTTCTCAGGTTCTGTATCCATTCAAGCTCATTTCTGTATGAAGAAAGGATATTTTCATCAATCATATTCCATATGAACGTTTCTCTCTGTGTTCTGTCCGGCGAAGCATTACCGCGTTTTACCTTTTCCTGGTGCAGCAGCAGCTGAAGTTTTATCTCATTCTCATATTTAGTTAACAGCTCAAATAGTTCTTCATTACTTAACAGTTCAGACCACGCAAGCTGAATTAAAAAGGCTTTCTTGAACTCCGGCGCTTCCGGAGCTGAAATTACCCATTCCTTAAGCTCAGTAATACCTTCCCCGGTAATTGTATATATTTTCTTTGACGGAAGTCCTTCCTGATGCTGGGTTTCGCTGGTGACCAGGCCTTCTTCCTTTAATTGCACAAGTGTTTTGTATATTTGATTGTTATTGCCTGACCAGTACATGCTGGAGGATTCTTCAAAGGTTTTCTTCAATTCATAACCTGTTGAAGGCTTCCAGCTTAAGAGCCCTAAAATTGCATATTTAATTGACATATATGTCCTCCTCAAAATAACCTATGTTAATTTTAACATAGGCTATTTTAAAAATAAATATTCCAAATTGAAATCTTTTTGATGTTGTGCTATACTTCCCAATAATTACTAATTGTATGTATTGTTTATGAGGTGATTTTATTGAAAATGAAAAAGCGCTGCAGAACTTCAGCTCCATGCAAGGTCTGATACAGGACGGAGTGTGCATGGAGCGTTGAAAGTACCGTCCAATTGGACTTTGCATTTCTTAAAAAAATAATATTTTAAGGAGCAAAGTCATGATAAAATTAAAAAATTTTTACGGAATGAAGAGTTTTATAATCCTCTGGGCCGGTGAGTCTGTTTCGGCACTTGGTTCAGCTTTAACCAAATTCGCACTAATCCTGTGGGCATACCAGCAGCAAGGCACTGCCTCCAGTATAGCATTTTTATCGGTTTTTACCTATCTGCCGTCTATCCTGCTGTGTTTTGCAGCTGGTACACTTGCCGACAGATGGGATAAAAAGAAAATTCTTATTCTTAGCAATTTGGTTGCTGCAATGGGAACCCTTTCTGTTTTTGTTTTGTTTGGGACAGGGTGTCTTCGTGTCTGGCACCTGTATATTATAAACTTTACTTTAAGTTTTATGGCAGCCTTTCAAAACCCGGCAGCAAATGTGGCTGTGAGCATGCTGGCTCCCAAGGAGAAATATGTGCAGGCCAGCGGCATGCAGGCGTTTACAGGATCACTTGTAACCATTATAGCCCCTGCACTGGGCTCTGCCTTGCTTGCTCTATGGGGGCTAAACATAATATTTTTGCTGGATTTGTTTTCATTTGGAGCTGCACTTTTCACATTGTTTTTCATACATATCCCTTGGGTACCGAAGGATGAAAGCAAAAAGCAGGAAAGTTTTTTAAAGAGCTGCCTTGAAGGTTTGTATTTTTTGAAAAAACACAGAGCACTACTCCACCTTATACTGTTTTTTGCATTTATCAATCTGCTGGCCTATTTGACCGGCTTTGGCATTTTGCCGGCAATGATTCTTGCAAGGTCGGGAAATAACCAGTCAGTACTGGGTTTGGTATCATCTTCTATTGGTATCGGCACCCTGGTGGGCAGTATAATTGTTACAATGACTAAACCTGCAAAAAGAAAGACAAGAGTGATATTTTTATCGCTGGCAGTCTCATTCATCTTGGCCAACGTTTTATGGGCCGTCGGTCAAAATCCATTTATTTGGGTATTTGCGGCTTTTGCAGGAAATTTACCTCTTCCGTTTATAACTGCAAATATTACTACCATAATGCGTACAAAGGTTCCTGAAGAAATGCAGGGTAGAGTGTTTTCTACAAGAGACACTCTCCAGTTTTTCACCATACCTATAGGGCTTTATCTCAGTGGTATTTTGTCTGACAAAGTATTTGAACCATTTATGGAAAACATATCCGCATTGCAAGGCTTTCTTTCTCTGTTGGTGGGAACAGGTAAAGGATCGGGTATGGCTGTTATGTTTTTGATAACCGGTACAGTTGGATTTTTTGCAGGCTTGTTTGCCTTAAAAAATCCTGTATATAAGGAATTGGATTCGTAGAAATTAAGGAGTATCGCAAAACTACCCAATCAGTTAAGGGATACTCCTTTCTTTTATCAACTGTCTAATCTTTCATCTACCAGTGATTGAATCTTGTTAATTGTTTTCCAATTGCGGACTGTTGCGCGTTGGTCCAACTTCTGAACATTATTGGCCAGCCTGGAATTTCGCACACTGTGACGGAAAAGCAGGTAAATATCCCTGTTCCTTATCCGATATTCATCACTTTCACTTTTATATTTACTTAAGACCTGTAACTTCTCTTGAGAAGGCGCTTCCGACAAAAGTGAAACATACAGGCTTTCGCCCTCGGTATTTGACGCCTCTGCCTCATTTACCTCTATCCGGGTAAACAGGCAGCCATTGATAAGCATTTTCAATTCAGCAGCAGTCCGTAAAACTACAGAAATCGGAAAGCCAAACTTGTTTTGAAGCCCGGTTTCTATTTTCTCTTGCAGTTTATCTTCCGCTTCATCTGATTCAAATATTATATTTCCGCTTTGAATATAGGTTTCTACGCCAACAAGTCCTATTTCTTCAAACATTTCTTTAAGCTCGGTCATCTTGATTTTATTTTTTCCGCCAACGTTAATACCTCTTAGGAAAGCAATACATATGGTCATCTTATTTATCTCCGTTTTTTAATCTATTTTTACCCTGCACAGCTATAATATTACTCTTATTTTATTCAAGTATGATTTCAAAAACAAGTGCGGGATATAATCAAACCGATAAACCGTGTAAACTTTTCCTCCTTATTGCCAGCCAAAGAATAAATCCAATTATGCAGGCAAATACTTCCGAAATAGTCATAGCCCAAATAACACCATTAACTGCAAAAAGCAGGTTACCAATTATCAATACTGGAATAAAGACAGTGCCTCTCGCAACAGACATAACCGTTGATTGTGCACCGGCTCCAAAAGCTTGAAAAATACCTGTAAAAAGTGCAGACAGACCGGCAAAAATAGTGGAACAAAGCTGTGCCAACAGAACTGTCTGTCCGATGGAAATGACCTTGGGATCAATACTAAAGAGCCCCATTATCTGCGGTCTCATTACAAGGAGAATTGCTGATAATCCTGTTGTTATACCCACCATGTATAAAACGGTTGTTTTTATTATGGCTGAAAGCCGCAGGTGATTCTTTGCAGAATATGCAAAAGCAATCAGTGGCACAGTGCCCATTGAAAAGCTCATACAAATGAAGTCTACAATTTGGACCACCCTTTGAGAAATACCGAAGGCCGCAACAACATTGTCTCCGTAAAGAGTGGAATAATTATTAAAAAGCAAGCCGGTAATTACCATAAAGCCATCCAGCAGAAAAGCTGATATTCCAATTTTAAAAATATTTTTATAAATTTCTGAATCTGGTTTGAAATTTTTAATTGATATACTCTGAACGGAACTTTTCCTTTGAAGATAAAATATGAACCAGGAAACAGAAATTAAATTTCCGGTTACTGAAGCCAGAGCTGATCCCATTACATCCATATGAAGAACGAAAATGAATACGGGGTTTAGTATTATATTGAATATAACCCCAGATATCATACCAATCATGGAAGCGGTGGATGCGCCTTCAGCACGGACGGCTTCCTCCAATGAGAAATTGGCTATAATAAACGGAGCTCCAATAACAAATACCAGTATATATTGTCTAGTATATACCAACGTATCCCCCTTTGCTCCCAAAAGCTGCAGAAGTGGAGATATCAGCGGCAGGCATATAATAGTAAGGAGGATTCCGGCCAGTATTGATGACCAGAAGTTTACTGAACAGACTTTTCTGGTACTGCTCTTATTTTCCTCACCCAAAAGCCTTGATACATATGTTCCGGCACCAACTCCAAACAGGTGACCAATTGCCATGAGTACAGATGAAAATGGCAATGCCAGTGTAACAGCTGCCATCATGGCGGTGTTATCAAGTTTACCAATAAAAAAGGCATCGGTAATATTATAGATAAGTGTAGCAATAAGACTTAGCATCATAGGAACAACCATATGCATTATTGCTTTGGAAACAGGTGATTTTTCAAGGTAATAAAGTGATTTTTGATCAATATTTTCCATAATGAGATTCCTTTCTGAATTGCGTATTCTAAAAATAAGCGCAAAAAAATAAAGGCACTGTTTTAAGAGACTATTTATTACAGCACCTTCATATTTGCTGAAGCTATTGTACTTACTCTTCGTCAGTCTTATCACTGGACTGGGCCTGGTGTTTTCGGTGTCCTCTTCCCATTCCGGATCCATGTCCAAACTGTATGCCATCAGGGCGACGGCCAAATGGCATATCTCCGGGATGGCCCCGCATCATATCAAAACGTGGGTCATATTGTCCATCTCCAGCATAACCTCTACCAGCCCCCCAATTTGGATGTCCGCCATGCTTACCGCCAAATGGACTGCCTGCGTGTATGCGTGGATCAAAATCTGCCTCTGGCTGTTCATCACCAAGTTGAGTTTCCAGCGTTTCTATAATACGGCCAAGATAATTGCTTAAGTTCTGCTGTTCTTCTTCACTAAGGCAATCAAACAGCCTGTCAAAGCTGAATTCATTCTCCTCTGATATGGTTGCTGCCTCATCTCCCTCTTTTGTAAGTTTAATATTCATAATTCTGCGGTCAGTCTCCGATGGTGCGCGGGTTATGTACCCGTTTTTCTCAAGCTTGGTAAGCAGTTCTCCCAGGGATTGGGGTCTCATATCCAGAAGGTATGATAATTCCTTTTGGCTGATTTCAGGCTGCATTTTAAGTATTGCCAACACTCTGCCCTGTCCTCTGCGGGGATCTCCCATAGGACCAAAATGCGTATGATTCTTCTGATGGTATCTGTGCAGCAGCCATTCGACACGGGTAAGCTGCATAATTAAGTCAAAATTCTTTTCTGTCATATATTCTCCCTCCATTTGATAATCAAAAATATTAAAGGAATTGCTATTTATAATAAATCACAATTCAAAAGGTACCTTACTATTTAAATTATAAAGGTACCTTAATTAATTGTCAACAACAATCTTAAGGTACCTTTATAATTTTGCTTTCTTTAATTATCTGTTCTTTGCCATTAATCGTTTATTACATAAATTTATTTTTATTTCTGTATTTTACATTTTAAATAAAATAAGTCCCTTTTTTACCATATCTTACATTTTAAATAAGATGCGTCCTTTTTTTACTATACCCAAGTTTTTTTGCCCACCTGGTTTTAATCTCTTTTAAAGCTTCATTATTTATTGAAAACCTTAATAGTTGTTATTTACATCTGTAACGATAACTCATAATTATCACCTTTCTATATGTTAATAAATAAACCCTTCTAAAGGAACGAGTTCAGTTCTCCATCTCTTTATCCATTAGTGCACTGGCAGTGGCATAAACCACCCGCAAGTCATGAGGTGTACATAAACGTAGTACCCTTTCGAGTTTGTCCAATAATTCTGTGTTTTCTGATTTTGTCGGAAAGAAGACCTCGTCGACAGAGAAATTTAATGTGACAGCAATATTATGAAGAACCTCCACCGACGGCATTCTTGTGCCTGCCTCCAACTGCTTGACATGTACAGGTGTAACTCCTAGCATCTCCGCAAGTCTTTCCTGGGTGAGTTTGTTTTCTAATCGGGCATTTCGTATCGCAGCGCCAAATTCTTTTCTGTTCAGCATAATATACTCTAAGCCTCCTTTATAGTAATCTTAAAGAATACAGTTATACTTGAAAATTAACTGAAAGTATATTAAAATATATTCCTATAGAATACTACAAAGTTCTCTATTTTATGCACATTTGATAGAATTTTTAAAGATAGGAGGAAAATACTGGGTGAAAGCAGAATCAATACGATTTTAAACCTGAAGGTAAGCATATGGGAATCATTTTTCCACAAATAAGAAAAATTATGCAGCATTACTTAATTTCCTGACACAGCATAAAAAAAGGAAAAAAACATGAATTTTGATAGTTTAAATCAAACGGTAGCATCCATACGGATACTTCAAAAATTTTATCCTATTATTCGTATTTGGGACGCTGACCACAAACGAATACTTTATGAAAACGACGATACCGGTAAGCCTGTTGAAGCTTCCGTCACCATAGCCGATTTTCGTGATGCAGCACTCTCCATCAGTGAGAATGAAAGCACGCTTGAAATTAGCATACCCGTGAATATTAACGGGCAACCCTGCTGTCTGGAACTCATACAACACAGTGAAAAAAGCAGCAGTGCAACTTCGCTTCAACACATGAAGAAATTGATAATTACAGATTCTCTGACCAACTTATATAACCGAAGGTATATTGATGAACAGTTGCCAATTAATTTGGAAAATGCCTTCGGTGCCAGTAATCCAGTGTCATTCATATATGCAGACATTGATCTGTTTAAGAAAATAAATGACCATTATGGTCACATTGCCGGTGATTATGTCTTAAACGAAATCGCAGATATATTTCAGCGGATTATTCGGAGAAAAGCCGGATGGGTAGCCCGGTACGGAGGCGATGAGTTTCTGACCTGCCTTCCTGAAATAAATAAAAATACCGCCATTAAAATTGCAAATCGGATCCGTCGTGCAGTTGAAGACAAAAATTTTTACATAAATGATCACTTTTTAAAGGTAACCTGCAGCTTTGGAGTAGAAACCGTGTACAAATCAAATGGTGTACATACTGTAAATCAGGTTGTCGGATTGTTGGACAAAAAATTATACCAGGCAAAAAAGAAAGGCAGAAACAAGGTTGTAGCATGATTCGCATTCTGAAGTCAAGAGACAATAAAACAAATTCAAACAGATAAAAATCTCAGGAAGCCTTCATTTGAAGTCCACCTGAGATTTTTTTGATTCATGGCATCTCTTTAGAGATATTGTTGAATTTATTAGTTTCTCTACAAAAATAAATTCACCTGATTGCGGCCATTGATTTTTGACTTATATAACGCCTCATCGGTACGTTTTAATACATCATTGAAATCGGAATCAGTTCCTTCAAAAAAGGAGAACCCAATGGACAAGGTAGGACTTATCTCCTTATTTTCCACTGAAATTTTTAAAGAAGACACTATTGATAATATTTTCTCACCATACCCGAGGGCATTCTCCTTTTGCAGTCCATAAAAAATTACGATAAATTCGTCTCCTCCCCACCGGATGAGCTTATCAGACCTCCTGATTACACGATAAATAGCTTTTACGATTTCAGTTAATACCAGATCTCCTGCTGCATGCCCATAGGTATCGTTTATATTCTTAAAATTATCAATATCGAACATCATAATACCGGGATTAGAGCCATTCCTCTTATATTCCTTAAATGCAAGTATTAAATCATTTGTTCCGCTCCTGCGGCTGCCTGCTTTTGTAAGAGAGTCCTGGTTAATTTCAGATTCCAGCATTCTTTTTGAATGCCTGTAATATAATTTTTCAATTAGCAGTAATAAAGAATAACTAAGGATCAGTATTATGACGAATAGAAAAACCAATATAAGCGTAAGTCTTGACGCAAGTGCTTTACTCTCTTCATTTGTATGGTCAATATAGGGCTGCAGATCATTCACATAAATGCCCATGGCTATGACCCAGTTAAAATCCTTATACAGTTTTGCATATGTTAGCTTCTTTGAAACCTTATCATTGTCCAGTTCTTTAAAATAATAAGAAAAAAACAGCTCTCCATCTTTATTAATTCCCTGAAGCTCTGTTAAATAAGGGAAGTTTCCTTTTTCGTCAGCCATATCTGTAGAAAGAAACATACCTTCCGTATCCGGCAGGTTAGGGTGAACCCTTCTAACCGCATAATTTTTACCGCCCTTATAATTTATAATCTCATTGACCCAAATATAAGAATCATCATTAAATTTTAAATGTCTGATTGTATCAGACATCTCTGACTTGACAAGCTCATCAATATAGTTTTTGCTTATGCCGAAAACAACAGTTTCGTCCCCCCGGGTAACAACATTGTAAGCGGATAAACCGGATTTAATAGTATTCAACGTAACATTCTCAGAATTATCGGCCAGATTCTCTGAAGTGTAAACTACTTTATTTTGTTTATCGTTCCACAGTAGTACTGTCCAAAAGTGGTACTCTGAATTATCCATGAAAAAGCTGATTAAAAAATCCTTGAATGTTTTATCAGTATGTGACATTTTAACATTTAAAACCGCCGATGTATTCATTACCAGCTTTTCCACATAATCCTTCTTGGCTTCTCTTTCGGTATCTATTTCAGAAATCAGGTTATTGACGGTATCTTTCAGAAAATCCTTTTTCAGCTCCAGAATAGTATCATGAGTGGTACCTATGTAAATATCGCTGACTTTATTGATTGAAAATAAATAAAAGTAAACCGCAACAAAACAGGTTATTCCTGCGATAATTAGTGAGATAACAGTGTATTTGCGCTTAATAATGTGTGCCTCCTTAATCATACATATTTTCTTGAGATTATGGAAGATACCTATTTATTAGGTTTACAACGGGCATAAAAACTGCACGCTGATCTGTTTTTCAATTATAGCATGTTTCGACAAAATAGGGTAAGTTTTGTGACAAACAGTATTTAATTCAACCTGTAATAAATAAGAATATGTTAGAACATACACCTGCCGGGCGCAAGAAGTAAAGGCACGGGAACTTTTTCATCTGTGTTATGCTTCGAAACAATCGAATTATAGGATTTAAACCTTATTATACAAAAGCTCCACTTGCAATACTATACCGAAATCGGTATAGCCTGGTTTATGCAATGAGGCGTTTTAGGAAAGCCTTAAATTACTTTCCGCACTTTACCTACAGCAAATAAGACAATCGGGACAGCAAACTCCAAAATAACATTAAATGGAAGCACAATGTATTCTAAAAAGGATACTAACTCAAAATAGTTTTTAGCAATGCAGATTGTTAAAAAATAAGTAATGAAAGCAAGAGGACTGACAAATGATTTTGTACCTGAAAGTTTGAAAAGCGATTTCATAATGCTAACTAAAATATACATTAATGCTGAGATGATTACGAAGTCTGCAGCTACCCAAACTGTTAGGACTACCGATTCAAAGCGTTCTAAAACGTTTAAAATTGAAATAATTTTTATTGTTACAAAATATGGTACGGAAATTCGTGTTGCCAGCGACTGACCCATACTACCTATTGTCACAGCGATAAGTGCGGTTGAAACAGCCAATAGAAAGAATGCTGAACGTATCCCAAGTCTTTTTATTCGTTCCTTATCACTAACCTTATCTGCAAAGAAAAACATAAAAAGGAAATATCCCCAAATTGCATAAATTATATAACCGGCTTTTGTTATGGGCAATATATCCTTATAGCTGACAGGTAGTATGTTTGTAATATGAAAGTTAGAAAAAGAGAATATTGTTGTAATACCAAATACTATAGTAATCGCTAAAAACAAAATTTCATTCAACCTGACTAATGCTACTATGCCCCCTCTCACAACAAAAAAGACAAGAAGCAACATAGTAATAATAAAAAAGTTCATAGTAGTATTTGGCAATATCAATGTTAGGATACGTTCGGCATAGTTTCTTAAGTAAAAGGTTAATAGAAGCAATATCCAGACAAAATATATTGATACTACCACCCTGCCAATAATCTTTCCCAGGATATTGTAAATCACATCGGACAAGTTTAGGCTTTTATCTTTCTTAAAAAAGGACTGAACAACTATAACCAATACGACCAGCCCTGCACATGCCACAATAGGTGAGAGCCAGCCGGCTTCCTTTGCAATCTTTGCTGTAAATGTTGGAAAAACCCTTGTTGCCGGAGAAAAGGTAGACACAATAAACAATAGCATTAGCTGTCTTGTTGATATTTTTTCTTTTTCAGCTTTCATCTTCTCACACTTTCACATTAAATATTTGCAGGATAAAGCCTGCTAAACTTTTTAGGTGTATGTTTGTCAGGCACAATAAACCTAATGCCAATGCCACAATCATAAAGGCGACATAATAGTACATGTCCTTTTTTTGTCCTTTACTTTTAAGGTCTTTAATATCCACTAAAAATATAATAGTTGTAATAACGATAAAAACAGCTATTGTCAACGCTTACCACCTGCCCTATACCCGTTTGGTTCTTGAATATCATAGGTTCGATTGATTTTCGACTCTACTTTAATCATAATTGGAATGTCTTTAAATATTGCAGGCCATTGGTCTTTTATTCTTTCCCATATTATCGGGTGCCTTAAATTTACCGCTTTTCCTATGCCCAAAAAATCAGCTTTATTCTCTTTTGCATATTCAACGCATATCTCCATATCTTTAATAATTTGCTCAGACTGCTGTTGTTCCAAATAATGCAAAATATCTTCTGTAAAAATATCTTCCCTTGAATGCACTTCATCAATGTTCGTTTCAAACACTGATTTTATTGTTATTCCGGTAACTTTTCCATTCTCAACTCTTGGGATAATTTTTGTTGAATTCCCCATGATCTCCATTGCTACAGAATTTCCTGTTTTGTCAATAAGGTCAATCGTTCCTGCCTCTATTTTGTTTTGTATGAAATTATATCCGCGGGCTATGGCCCTGTTTAAAAACCCGATTAGCTTAAAATCTTTTATTATCCCATACCCATCAATTTCCATATCCTCTTTAGGCTGCCTCTCAATTCCTGATATATCCTCTTTACGTTGTATCAGCCTAATAGAGGGTATTGCGAAAGCAAATATGTCGTTTTGGTCAAGCTCTCCCATGATTTTCAACATTCGCATTTCACCTAACAAGGATAAAAGACCTGCATTTTTCGAGATAGCATCTAAACGGTCTGCTATAAAATAATCTGACGTACTACTTTTTTTTATTAGTTGGTTTGCTTCACCTCTTACAATAAACACCAGTGAATCTAAACGCATTTCATGGTCACGGGTAAAAAAATCTATATATTTAGTGAAATCCTCTTTTGCTGCATCTTCACCAAATAAATAATAATCAACATGTCCAAAAAATATTTCTTTATCTGTATAGGTTTGAAACTTCCTTTCCGCAGAAAACATAGTTTTTCCTTCCGAAGTTAGAACTATGGCTTTTTGTTTAGACTTTTCTTCACCGTTTCCTCCGCTATTTCCTCCCCCACCTTCTTCCCTCTTTGAAGTAACAGTTACCTTTAATAGTCCGGAATCGTCGCTTTTGTCCAATCCAATAACCCTCAGCATTTCCAAACGCTGTATTTCGTTCCTTTTTGGCAGAATACTTCCATCTTTACAGCCTGTAAAAAAAACAGTACAGGCCACAATAAGGAAAATTAATTTTCGCATAATGTCCCTCCCTATGTCTGTCTTTTTTTATTAATGGCTTTAAGGCTTGCCGGCCTTTTTTTCATCATAAACAGGGGTAGTCGGATAATAGTATCCTGTGCAAGTTCTTTTCCCTCATTAGCTGCAAATGGGGTTAGATATGGTACCCCGAAGCTTTCCATGCTTGCAGCTCTATATCCCATGACTAACATTCCTATTACAATACCAAAAAGTCCAGCGATCGATGAACATGCCACCAAAATAAGCCTCCATATCCTTACAGTATTTGAAAAATCCTGATTAGGCATGGTAAATCCTGCTATCCCCGTTAAGGCTACAATAATAACCACAGTAGGAGATTCAAGTTTTGCAGATACCGCAGCCTGACCCACTATAACCGCCCCAACAATTGAAATAGCCTGACCTATTGCTTTAGGAAGCCTTAACCCTGCTTCAATTAGCAGCTCAAATGCAATTAACATGCCAGTAACTTCAATAAACGATGGAAACGGCACTCCCTCTTTACTAGTTACAATTGAAATTGTAAGGTCAGTCGGTATCATTTCTTGATGGAACGTTGTAATCGCAATATAAAAAGCTGGAAGAATGAGCGAAATAAAATATGAAAAATACCGTAAAAGAGTGATGAATGATGCTGCAACATAATTATTGGCGTAATCTTCAGGGGCTTCAAAAAACATATTATAGACGGCTGGTACAATATAAACCGTGGGCAGTCCGTCAATAACAAGTCCTACCCTTCCGTCAAGTAAGCTTTGACACAACTTATCAGATCTTTCGGTATATATCACTTGTGGAAACATTGACCATTTATTATCAATTATGAATTCTTCGATAAACCTTGCTGATACTGCACCATCGATTTTTATACTGTCTAAACGCCTAAAGAGTTCATCAACAATGTGCCGGTTAGCTATCCCCTCAATCCAAACAACGGCGACATCGGTTAAAGTCTGTTGTCCGATCTTTGTTTGCTTTATCCGTAAGTTTTGGGTCTTAATTTTTCTGCGGATAAGGGCAGTATTTACACGCAGTACTTCGACAAATGAGTCTTTTGCTCCTTTAATGACATTCTCTCCCGAAGGCTCGCTTATGGACCTTTTTTCAAAGCCCTTAATATCGAATGTAATAGCCTTGTTTTCCTTATCAAATATTAAAGCAACATCCCCGGTTAAAATATCTTCGATGCATTCGTCGATTTTTTCCCTGACCTTGGCCGAATTATGGTATAACCCCCCATGCATGATATGTTTGATAATGTCTTTGCCCTTATTCTGGGTCAAAACGGTTTCCTGTAATAAGGGTTTTAAAATATCGTCGTCCACAATCTTACCATTGATTAACCCGTCAACAAAAACAAGTGTTACAGGTAAATCCATATGCCCGTTTATATAAAGGTCACGGAAAATAATATCGTTGCTGTCGCCAATTTGATTCCTAATATTTTTAGTAGTCAACTCTAAATTTTCAAGTTCAGGTTTTTCTTCATATAGAAATGGCTGGCCGTCTTTTTTCTTCTTCCAGAATTTTAACAAATAGCACTCTCCTTTTATGTTACTTAAAAAGTTAAACCTTAAAGTTTGACTTTGGAAAATTTAATGTGGTGTAGCGCAAAATCCACCAAAAAACGAGCGCAATGAGATCTTAAACAGGCTCTTAGCTATAGTATGGGTAAAATGTTGTATAAAATTCACTTAACATAATTTATATATTCCTACGTCGTCAAATCCCGCAAAAACGGCAATAATCCAAAGAGGCTTAAGTTCTGGGCTAATACCTCTTCCTAATTACTATTATTAAATTATAAAACCAACCCGTTTTTATACGGTAATAAAAAAAGAGCCAAAACTGTACCGACCCCCAAAAGTCTAACTTTTGGGGGTCGGTACAAACACATGTTTAGTGCGTGGCTCTGTTTGATTGCTTTCTATTCAGATGGACAAGCTAGCCCATTACCGCCAAAAATCCCACCCATTATACCGCTTTTTACACTATCAAAAGTGTTCGTTTCGGTTGATGCGGCACTTCATGGAATTTCTCCGGATATGGATTTTTATATAAAAGTGCTGGTAGAATTCTGACAGCTTTTGCAGCTTTATTTCAATTGTCTCCCGTAATTTTTCAGGAGTCAGGACTTATTATAGCCCATTGTCATTAAAGCTTTCACCTATTCCACCGATTTCAGCGACTCAATCATGTCGATTGTCTTCAATTTATAATAGGTAACGATCTGCATAATTACAGTAAATACAATGGTAAGCAAGCTTGCCAGAAGAAAGCTGGACCACCTGATTACCTTGAAAAACAATGGTGCAAACTCTTCAACAATACCAACAACAAAGCCATGCAGGTATATTCCCAAAAGCAGACCGACTCCGATACTGATCAAGGTCAGAATAAAGGCTTCCCGGTAAATGTAGCCGTTGGTCTCTCCATCGGAAAAGCCCAGTACTTTAAGTGTGGCAATCTCTCGAGTCCGCTCGCTTATATTGATTGATGTCAGATTATAAAGAACAATTATCGCCAGGAGGGAAGCAACCACCACTATCAAAATAATTATACTGTTTAATCTTTCGCTGCTTTCAAGAGCCTTTTTCATTACATCCTTTGTAAAGACCACATTTAAAACCAAATCACTGTCTAACAAATGCTCTGCTAAAACTTTTTCATCTTGGTTATGCTTCGAAACAATCGAATTATAGGATACAGGGCTGCCGAAAACCTTATTATACAAAGCACTGTTCATGTAAATATAATTTGTGGTATAGTTTTCAGCCACATCACTGACCGTCAACTGATAGTCATTATTGTCAGAGTCTTTCACCGTAATTGTATCACCTTTGCCAGCATTAAAGGCTTCTGCAATCTTTTGTGTAATAACAACACTGCTGTCGTTCAAAGACAACTTGCTCCCGTCAGTCCTGCTTTTCAGATTGTAATATTGATAAAATACATCTTCATTTTCAGGCACAATCAAAAAGAGGTCCTGCGACTTTTCATCCGATTCACATTTAAAAGCTGTTTGTTTAATCAAAAGAGGTTCTTCTATATGCTCTCTTGCTAAAAGACTTTCCAAATCTCCGACCATATTCTTAATTTCATTTTTAAGAATGATCATATTATCATAAAGGAATATTTCTCCGTATTGTTTCTCAGCAACACCGTTCATGCTGTCTCTCAAGCCAAACCCTGCAAGCAGCAAGGAAGTACAGCCTGCTACACCGATTATGGTCATAAACGCTCTTTTTTTGTACCGGAACATGTTACGCATTGTAACTTTCCAGGTGAAGGAGAGCTTTTTCCATACAGGACTGATTCTTTCAAGTAAAATGGTTTGCCCTTTTTGGGGAGGAACCGGACGCATCAGAGTCGCTGGCTTCTGCCTTAATTCCCTGTTGCATGCAACTATTGTCACCAAAGTCATAAGAATCAGGGTAACCGCTAAAATCAATGAAAATGTCATCATATCGTATTGGATAATAAGCGGCGGCAATATATATTGAAAATTTGAATAGATAAGCGGCGGAATAACACCACATCCGATAAGAAATCCGGCTGCAGCCCCAAGACCCGAAGCAGACAAAACATAGAAAAGGTATGTGGTGATAATGCTGTTATCTTTATAACCTAGCGAGGTTAATGTACCGAGTTCGCTCCGTTCTTCTGCTATCATCCGGGCCATTGAATTGGATGTCATAAGGACCACGATCAGTATGAAAAAGAAGGGTAAAACGGAGGCAACCGAAGTTACCACATCTATGCCGGATTTTAAATCACTGTATCCCACTGCGCCATCTCTGCCAAATATATACCATTTTGTTTTTTCAATATCTGAAATATCCTTTTTGGCATCATCGATCTTTGACTGTGCGTCAGCCATTTCGGTATTGAATTTTTTCAGATTCTTATTGTATTCCTCATATCCGTCATTCAGTTTCTTTTCATTTTCCTTTAGATCACTTTTGCCCTTTTCAATTTTACTTTTTGCTTTTGTAATTTCAGAGTTGAACGTTTCAATACCCTTGTTCAGTTCCGCTTCCCGGGAGGTTAGTGTATCAATGGATCCTCGGAGCTTCAAAAGCCCTTCATTCATCTCTGAATATTGCTTTACTGTTGCACTGAGACTGGCATATTCCACACTGTCGGCATTAAGCTGACCAAGCTGTGCTTTCATCGTCCCAATGGTTAAGTTCAGTTCACTGATCTTCGCGTTAAGTTCTTCTTTCTTAATGCCGTTTTGAGTCAGTGCGGAATTAATTTCTTTCCAGCCGTCCGCAATTTTAGCCTTAGCAGAATCAAATTCCATGTTTTGCTTTACAATGTTTTTTTCTAAATCAGCTTCGTTCTTGATTAGCTCAGCTTTCCCGTCTTTCAGTTTCTGTGCATTACTATCAAGCTCAGCTTTTGCATCGGCCAGCTTTTTTCTTCCGTTTGCCCTTTCATCATTAAGTTTTGTTTCATTTTCACTGATTTCATCGCTTGCTTTGGTGTAAATCTCCTGATAACGTGCATTTTCCCTATCAGGCTTTATTCTTACAAGCTCATCATTCAGCTTCGATGCCTCATTATCATAATCCTTTGAATATGCAGCGGTATTTTCCGTACCCGGTGCATCAATATAAATCTCTGTGTAAGCATCCAGAACAAAATTATTTCTGTCTATAAAAATAAATGAAGACAACTTTCCATCACCAACTGTGGTGTTTCCGTAATCATCCGCCAGATATAATACCGATTCTGCCGTACCTACAACGGTGAATTCGCTGTTTTTCAATTTTTTACTTACATCGCTTGCGATTTTAATTTTATCTCCTATTTTATAGGTTTTATTATCACCAATACACTCATTTTCCTTTTGAGGCATTCTGCCGTCAATCAGTTTAACCCGGTTGATGTTTTTCTCAATTGCATGAACGCGAATGGCCTTATCCTGGTCCAGAACATCCAGGGAATAACTGGGAATAACGGCACCTGCTTTATTTAGAGTCTTAAGCGCATTGACATCGTCGTCTGTCAAACCCATTGAGCTGACAATTTTAAAATCCATCAGGTTGTAGTCTTTATAATAATGATGGGCAACAGCAATCATATCAGGTGCAGTTGCCTGTATTCCAGCAAAAAAGCCGACGCCTATCAAAACAATGATAAATAGGGATATATACCTTCCAAAAGATTTTTTGATTTTTTTCAACGTGTTTTTATACAACATGCTAATCACCACACAATCTCTTCGGCTTTTTTGGGATTTTTATTGAAAATAACTTCCTTTACAGTGCCGTTTTTTATTTTGATTACTTTATCAGCAATATCTGCAATTACTGCGTTATGGGTGATTAAGATCGTGGTCATATCCATTTCCTTACAAGTTCTCTGCAGAAGTTCTATAATCCGTTGTCCTGTTAAACTGTCCAGCGCGCCTGTGGGCTCATCACACAAAAGCAGCTTGGGATTTTTTGCAATGGCTCTTGCTAAAGCAACGCGCTGCTGCTCTCCCCCCGATAACTGTGAAGGAAAATTACCCATACGCTCAGACAACCCCACCTGTTCCAAAATTATTTTAGGATCAAGCGAATCCGGGCAGATCTGGCATGCCAGTTCAACATTTTCAAGTGCGGTCAGATTCCCCACAAGGTTGTAAAACTGAAATACAAACCCGATATCGCTGCGCCTGTAGTTGACCAGCTTCTTTTTGCTGTATTTATGGATTTCATTCCCATCGACCATAATACTGCCGCTGCTTGGACTGTCCATCCCTCCAAGAAGATTCAGTACTGTTGTTTTCCCTGCACCTGACGGACCTAATATGACAACAAGTTCACCCTTTTCTATTGAAAAAGAACAATTATCAACTGCCGTAATTCTTACATCTCCAATTACATATTCTTTGTTTATATTTTCAAACTCAATGAGTGCCATTCATTCGCCTCCGCATTTTATCCAACACTGTGTTGACAATTATACATGTGTATATTATAGTGACATTATGAATCAAAAACAACAATCAGATATTTAATATATGTAAGCTTCTCAACAGATATTGAAAATTTGTCTAAAAATTATCAAGTTAATTTTTGTTAACAGGGGGATTTATATGGAGGACAAGAAACTGGACAGGCGTGTAAAATATACAAAGATGGTTATCAAGGACAGCTTTGTTAAGTTTTTAAAACAAAAACCAATTTCAAAAATCTCGGTTAAAGAAATCTGTGATGATGCGGATATAAACCGCGCCACTTTTTATGCTCATTATCTGGATCAGTATGATTTGCTTCAACGTATTGAAGGTGAAATAATCGATGATATTAATGAGTATTTGAAGGGCTACGATTTTAAAGGCAATACTCTTATTCCTGTTGAAATGATTGAGAAAATCCTGGTATATATAGAGGAAAATGCTGAATTGTTTGACCTTCTGCTGAATCTGAACGGAGATATGAAGTTTCAGCAGGAAGTAATAAAAATAATCGGACGACAGCATTTTATATCCATGCTTGAAAATGATTCCTTAAATAAAGAAGATGCCGAATATATATTTCATTTTTTAGCAAGCGGCTCTGTGGGAGTTATTCAGCTGTGGCTTAAAGATGGTTTGAAAAAGCCCGTCAGAGATGTTGCTGATTTGATACTGAAAACAGCGTTCACGGGCAGAGCAGCGTTTATGTGAGCTCCCCGGGCAACTTTATGGGCGTTTTTATTTTACAATTACCTCCAACGCAATATATGTAATTCTTTCAACTGAAAATGTTGGTATATTATAATAGTTTCAATCATATTCTTATAGAAGGAAATAATCCGTGGGAGAGTAGAATTGGTTGATAAAGGTTAAAGTCAGATTACGACCCATTGTTACTAAGATAAATTTACCCACAGTTTTGAAAACTACTATACTTCCGGGTGACACTACCGAGAGATTATTTATTGCAACCCAGGTAGGAGAAATTTTTTACATAGGAAATGAAACTATCAGGACTTTTTTAGATATACGCCCTCGAATCATAAAACTGGGTTCTTCCGGCGGATATGATGAAAGGGGATTGCTGGGGCTGGCATTCCATCCTGAGTTTTATTATAACGGTCTGTTTTATCTTCATTATTCAGTAGCCGGATCACAAGGTCCGGGTGTTCTTACTAATTCAGAAGCTTCAAGACAAGGTCCGGGCGCTCCGTTCGAATCTTTTAAACCTGATCCTTGTATCCCCGGAACCTTAAACCTGAAGTGGTTAAATAGAGAAACTCAATATGATCATATTGATACAGTTGAGGAATGGATTTTACAATCCAATGGTCAACCTCAAAAACGTCGCACTTTACTTAATATAAGAAGACCTTTTATGAATCATAATGGTATCAATAGTTTAAACTTTTCACCGGAAACAGGAAAACTTGTTTTAACAACAGGTGATGGCGGGTCAGCCTATGATCCCTTTAATCTAAGCCAGAATGATATGGAAATCGCAGGTAAAATAATTGAAATTGATACAGCCAGGATTACAAATATAGACAATCCACCCGTCGTTACACGTTTTAATGAACTTCCCGCACCTATACAGGAAACTCTTACGGTAATTGCCAAAGGGGTCCGCAATATTCCGGGGATTTCATATCAAAGGTTTTATAAACAGTATATTAAATATGTAGGAAATGTTGGACAGGATCTTGTAGAGTCGATTTTTTCATTCGTTAATTATCAACCCATACCGGTTACTCAGCTTATTCAGGCCTATTCAATGAAATACCAACCTGGCCGGGAGGAATTTATAAACCTTGGCTGGCGAGGGTGGGAAGGTGCTTTGCCTACTTCGATTATAAGGGACTGCTCTGCAGATACAACTTTAGATCAGAAGACAATAGCGTATTACAATGAAGCAGTAAAACTATCGATACGGCGAATTCAGCCTATAACTCAATATTTTCATGAAGATCCGCGGCCCGGCAAGTTTAGGGCTACTGCACTTACAGGCGTTCAGCCATATATGGGGAATGGCATCCCTGATTTGACGGGAAGCGTTGTATTCACCGATTTAGCCCGGAATGAAGAAGCCCAGACGGCCGTTAGAGGGGTTTTAGCCTATACCAGGGTAAGAACGGATTGCAAACTTAATGATTTCAGTGTCATTGAAACCGATTACAATTTTGGGTCTCAATCAGCTTTTTATGTCAGTTTGGGAGCTAATCTGGATCAAAGCAGTCTATATTTAGGGGTCCATGGCTCTACCAATGTAACTGATTTTAATCAGGGTACGGTTTTCGAGATTACTCGTTAGCATGGCTGAAGTCTCTGGTAACTATTCCAAAGACTTCAGCTCTATTTTATTAATATTTTTATTAACCATTCCCCTTAACAAGCAAAATGGAGAGATCGATCCCAAAAAAGTACGAGAGGAAGAATATCCTGCTCTCTTTAACACATTCCATCATACTTGATAACATACGGCTGCCTGGATATCCACTACATTTCCGATATATTTTGCAGCTTCAACATGGACAGGATGGACAAGGTAAGCATCTAAATCCTCCATGGAAGCAAATTTCGTTATCAGGATAATATCATAAGATGCTTCTCCATCACGAATATTCACTTCTACCTGCAAATCGTCAAGTACTCCTATTTTCCCTTTCATACTTAATAGGGCATTTCTTGCCTTTAAAATACTTTCATTATCTCTTTCTCTAAGCCTTAGGAGCAAATTATTTACAATCATTTCTTAACCTCCAGTTATTTTCAGTATTGTATGGGCTTCCTCCTGCCCATTTACCAGAAGTGCAATTCTGTGATCACCGGGATAATGGCGCCGGACAGTCAAATCCTCAAAGCTGTGTGTCCGGACTCCACTAAGATGTGTGCCGCCTTTTACCGTTTTATCCGACAGCAGAAATAATTTTCGGGATTTCTTTTCTCCGGACTTCACAAAGTCTATTGCATATTCAATCCGTATATGCACCGGGCTGCCTTTTGGTATATCCAGTTCATATTTAAGTTCACAGCTTTCACCAAGTTTTAATTCAGTGGGTAGCACAGAAAGTGAAGTAGCCGTAAGCAGTCGTCCTGAATCTGTAAAGTTTTCATATCCAAATAATTTCATAGCATCCGGATTTCCTGCGCGAATCAAGGTGCGGCAGCCCTGCCGCAAAATCCAGTCAGTATCCGGATGCACACCAATCCACTTCCGGGTGGTATCAATGACAGCAGAGGGATTATCCTTCGAAATATCATTGAGATTGTTTGCAACACTCTTTCTGACATAGAGCGAAGTATCGGTCTTCAATTGTTCCAGAATGGCAAGTACCGGTGATGGGTCTTTTTTAAACACCGGTAATGCCATTCCCCAGGGTAGGCGGGGTCGGCAGCCCTCGCTGGACAGACGTCGTACATGTTCATTTGAATGCTTCGCCCATGTGGCCATCTGACACATAGCCCGTTCCGGATTACTCAGCAGAAACGGTCTTATGGCAAACTCCGAAGAAGATTTCTGTGTGAAGTTTTCCAAAGCCTTCATGGAAAGATCCCAGTGTTCTTCCCCTTGACCATATACAGCTACAAAATCCGGAAAGAATAAATACGGAAATCCCACACAGGTATCGGCAATTGCAGATAAAATGTCCAGCGCGGCTTCATAGCTGTCTGGCAGAAAAGTCCCGAGCTTTTCGGATATTCGCCTTGTCCGGGCTTTAAGTGCAAGACCATCCCATGTTTCATCCATCACCACAGCAATAAATCCAGTTATATCAAAAACACGGTATGCAGCGTGAACCTTCCTGCCGAATTCTGATAAAAAATCTTTGTTATAAATATCTTTTAATAACTCTGACAATCTTATTGCCTCCTTACATAGGGTATTGACGCCGGATTTCGAATATTTTACAAGTTTATCAGATTGAACGGACGATTCCTCCGTCAATAGTATGCTCAGCTCCGATAATATAAGAAGCCCGGTTGGACACCAGGAAAGCAATAAGTTCAGCCACTTCCTCCGGCCTTGCCGTGCGCCCTATCGGGATACCGCCAAGGGAATCCATCAATTCCTGCCGTGCACGGTCATAATCAGTTCCCCGTTCTCGTGCCATCCGCCTGATGAGCTCCTCAGCAGCCTTTGTTTCAGTAAAGCCGGGGGCAACTGTATTTACACGTATTCCCTTCGGTGCCAGTTCAGTAGCAAGGCCTTTACTGTAATTAGTCAGGGCAGCCTTTGCTGCCGAATATGCCATGGTATTTTCTCCAGGGAATCGCCGTTGAATAGATGTGACGTGAATAATAACACCATAGCCCTGTTTAAGCATGAAAGGTAATAAACCCCGATCCAACCGGACAGCCGCAAAAAAATTTGTTTCAAAGGTCTGCTGCCAATCAGCGTCACTTTGTTTCAGAACTCCGCCGGTTGGTGTAGAAGAGCCGCCCACATTGTTAATCAGAATATCAACACCTCCAAAACGCTCAAGTATATTGTTAATAATCCTGTTTGTACCATCCGCGGTACTAATATCCGCTTGAATAAACAAGTCTGAATCTTTTAGTTCCTCCGGGACCGTACGGGCTGTGGTAACTACCGTTGCTCCGGCCTGGGTAAGGCGTTTCACTGTTGCATCACCAATGCCTCCCCTTGTACCTCCCGTGACAAGAATGCGTTTGCCATCTAAATCTTTCGGATAAAATTGGCTATTTGTTAATTCATTCATGATTTTTACCTCCAGTTTCTTAGTTATATGGTTTGTAACCATACCTCGATTATATAAACCATAACTTGACGACAGTACGTCAAGTTATGGTCTTGCTTCTAATATTTCTTTAAAATCTTTTCCGCCTGGCCCTGAATTCTTTGGCGTATTTGCTGAGGCTCCAGTATTTCAACATCATCACCGAAGGAAAGGAGATAACCAATCAACCACTTATTTTCGGGCAATGAGGTATTAACGGTAAAAGAGCCGTCCTGGTTTTTAATAACCTCTTTTTCACTGAACTCATCATATACTCTGTAAGCTCCGTCAGAAGAAATTTTCAATTTCACATCAATCCACTTTTGAGTGCTTTTCTCCTGAATTTCCTCAAACTGCTCAGGTCTTTTACTGAAATACTCCTGGGTAACCTGAACCTTTGACATGCGTGAAATCTTGAAGGTTCTATATTCATTTCTGTATAAACAAAATCCATAAAGATACCATGCATTAACTTTAAATACAAGCTTTATGGGCTCAACCCTGCGGAGGATTTTTTCACCGGAGCTGTTAACATAAACAAATTCGATTACCCGATAATTAAGAACAGCATCTTTGAGTGTGGTAAACCGGCATACTTGATTCTTGTTGCTTCCCCAGGGAGAGAAATCCACCTCAATCCAATTAATTTTGTTTTTATTGAAAAAGCTGCTTAATTTCGAAAGTACTTTGTCTGTTTCCGGATTTCGTGTCACGGTTAAGCTTTGCAGCGCAAACAATATTTCGTTTTGTTCCTTTTCTGAAAGAACTGATTTGTTGAGTATATAGTCATCTAATAAAGCTATCCCGCCTCCTTTTCCCGGGCTTGCGTAAATAGGTATTCCCGCTGTAGAAAGTGTATCAATATCCCGGTAAATTGTTCTTACTGATACCTCGAAATGTTCAGCAAGTTCATTAGCCGTTACTGTCTTTTTATCAAGCAAAATATACACAATTTCGAACAGTCTGCCGATCTGCAATAAAATCACCTCTATTAAGAATATAAAACACATAACCTGACAACAGTATGTCAAGTTATGCGTTTTATATTCTTACAGTATCAAATTATTTTAATCATTTCTCAATAGTTTTTATTACATTGTCGATTGAAAGAACCTTGGCAAAACGTTTATTCCAAATCTTTTCCATGCAGCATATTACAGACGGAATACAACATTTCATGAGAAACTTTTGGCCGAGGGGAGCCGAAACATTGGGGTACTGAGTTTGCCTGACTGCATGCCTGTTGAAGGGGGCATACCATTGATGTATAAAGGTAATGTCATAGGGGCAATAGGAGTAAGTGGTGTTGCATCAGATAATGATGGACGAGTTGCACAAAAGGGACTTGAAGCCTTTGAAAAGTTATTGGCTGACTGATCTCATAAGCTATTACATACTTGAGCTGACTAAGACCAGGTACCCAATGATATTGAATTAATCTTTGAAAAACAGTTTAACAGTGCTTTTAATAAAACTGGATTAAGAGATTATTTGGAAAGTAAGGATATAGATTCTATTATACTGGTAGGGCTTCAGACAGAATACTGTATTGATGCTACCTGTAAAAGTGCCTTTGATTTTGAATATAAAATAATTATTCTGGAAGAAACAAACACAACTTTCGATAACCAGTATCTATCAGGTGAGAAAATTTATGAGTTTAATAATTATATAACCATCTTACTATTGCTTCCAATTCTGAATTCGGTTACCATAGACTTAGAGGTTTTCACCATTATTTTTATTGTGTATTACCGAAGCGGATGGATAATCAAAGTAAGGAGGAAAGGTTCCAATGACACTAATAAAACAGTATCAATCGGATATCGAAGAAATCATGTCCAAGCGTCAGGACAACGGTGATGATTATTGGACAACTCCCGACAGACGGCTAATAAAAGGAAGCCCATTTAATTCCCTTGAGTGCCCACTTATACTTTTAGAACTGGGAATGGACCGTTCTGAGCCCGTACTGAAAGAGACCGCCAACCTTATCTTAAGTTCATGGCGGGAAGACGGACGATTTAAGTTATCTCCTCAAGGTGCAATTTATCCTTGTCAAACTATTAACGCTGCCAGAACTCTTAGTCACTTAGGATATGCCTCTGATGCCAGGCTCAAGAGAACCTTTGGGCATCTTTTGGAAATTCAGCACAGTGATGGAGGCTGGCGTTGTAAAAAGTTCAGCTTCGGGAGAGGCCCGGAAACGGAGTTTTCAAATCCCGGCCCAACTTTGGCTGCTTTAGATGCTTTCAGATTTACTCATTTTCTCAACACCAGCGAATCGCTTAATCAAGCAGTAGAATTCCTGCTTGATCACTGGGAAACCCGTTTACCACTCGGCCCCTGCCACTATGGAATGGGCACCCTTTTTATGCAGGTGGCCTACCCTTTCATCAGCTACAACCTCTTTTTCTATGTCTATGTTCTGTCATTTTACACCAAGGCAAAGCAAGACCGGAGATTTCTCGATGCACTTGGGGTTTTAGAATCAAAGTTGATAAATGGCAGGATTATAGTGGAACGTCCTAATCAGAAGTTAGCCGGTTTTGCCTTTTGCAAAAAAGGAGAACCAAGTGATTTGGGAACTGAGCGTTACCACGAGATATTGAAAAACCTTGAAAGATAATATAAAATCTTACCGGGTCTGATTTTTAAAACAATTATCTATATGACCGGTAGACCACATAACCCTGTGGTTCGTGGATGAAGCCGGCACTACCAAGAGCTTCGGCGGCTTCCTTCGGATAATCCTTAATTACCATACGGTTTTGTGATGAAAAAATCCTGCGTCTTGAATAATCCTGAATGAAAACCTGAAGTGCCTCGGCTGCGCTCTCCGGCTCAAATATCCGCAAGTTTCTGCCCTGACGTTCCAAAACTGCAACAGGCACACCTGCACGTAGTGCGACAGCCGTACCGGCAACATTCATAAATGTTCTGTCCGGCATATGCTGCAGGCATTTTCCCCATGGCTGAGCCGGATCGATTGCATTCAGCCATACAATCTGATCGCGGGGGTGTTCCAGCGTCAGCATTGTTCCTGCATAATCCTTTTCCCGGATAAACTGGATTCCCGACAGTCCTTCAATAAAGTACCCGCGGCGCACCTGGCCGGTATATTCCCAGATGCGCAGTGTCTCAAGGGCTGTATTCCAGGAAATCCTCTGTACTGTTTCACGGCAGAGGACAACTGCTCTGTCAAAATTTCGGTTAAGGTGCTCTTCGATTGTCAGAGGCCTCAGAGGACGGATTACTTCCCATCGTCCTGATGACAGCATTTTCATACGGGCATTAACTCTCTGACGGGCTGCTGCCTTTTGAAGCTTATCCTGAGTCAGCCACTGCCGGACCGGAATAAAGCTGTCCGAGGTCACAAGTCCTTTGGCAGCAAGCTGCAGCAAAGTATCATAGGGCGAACCTTCAACCAGGCCGGTAAGTCTTTGCATAAAGCTGGCTCCACTTTTTAATAATGCAGTATAAATAACCTTTTCATTTTTTTCGAGGGTTTCCACTGTCTCTGACAGATCCGCATCCCAGTTGATGTCACCGGTTTGGTGAAACAAGAGATTGAAATCGGGGCTGAGCTGCCAAAATGTACTTCCACCGGATAAAACAGTGTCCATAAACTCCGGGCGATAACTCCCCACACGTGACGGCAGCAGGATATTCTCCCAGGCCTCAGCCGGATAGGGCTGATCACTCAGCGTTTTCAGTGCTTCCTCCAACTGTTCAGCTGCCGGAGCCGAAATAATCATACGGCTGGCAAGCAGTGCGGCATACCGCTCTGCCGGCAGGGTTGTTACCTGTTTTCGCCGGTTTTTAATAGTCTCATTCCTTGCACGGTTATAGAGTTCGGAATGATAATATAATCCCTCCTGTTCAACCGCATTTCCCTGTGAACAAAGCATTGTAAGAATGTCCAGTGCAGCCTCATCCGTCCACAGATAACGCTCTGCAACCTGCTCATACGATTTTGCCCCCCTGTATCTTAACAATCTCTGAACCAGACGCTTTCTTGCATTTAAGTCCATTACTTCCAAAGCATCTGAATATTCCTTTTCATGCTCGGCAGCAATCCACAATCCCGGCTCAATGTATTTCACCCGTCCCAGGGCAGCAAGAGCTTCCAACCATTCAACCGGTATCTCCAGCTCCCCAGCTGTCAGATCTCCTTCTATCATCAGCAGGGAATGAAGCTGCTGTTCATCTTCCGGAAGCCTTGTCCGCTCAGCTGCACGTGCCAGCTGCTCCGGTGCCGGTGTAATCGTTACGGCTTCTTTTAAGGCTTCAGCCGTAGCTTGATATATTTTCTGCGGAGTCGGTGAATAATCATACATCATTGCAGCTTCTGTCTGACGTCTCAGCGGCAGAGACATGGGAGAAGGTGTATCAAGGTACATCTCACGAATCTGAATATCACCCGATTGTATTCTATTCAGGATATATTCAACTCCCTTTAAATCCCAGTAATCCTCCAGACATTCCCGCTTTGTTTCCCGGATCATGGGATGCTGCTCCTGTTCAACCAGAGATGAAAGCAGTTCTGCACTTCGCATACGCTGTACCCAGAGCGGCTGGCGCTTATTACTCCTTACACCCATCAAAAGAGCCCGGGCAGTGTTATAGCGGAAATTCATATTATACAGAGGTGTGGCAGGAAGTAATGCTGTGACTATCTCCCGGGCGGCAGCGGGTAATACCTCCTGAAGCAGGCCTTCAGGCAGCGGACTGCCGTCATAAGGAAACAAAAGGAACCCGTCATCGTCGGTAACACAGTTTATTGTTGTACCCATATGGCGGTTGGCCGCTTCCTTCACAAGAAGGGACAGCGGTTCATTCACCTGGTGGCCGAATACCGAGTGCACCATCATCTGATGGTTGCTGTTTTCATCCATAAAATGCTCTATTAATATGGTACTGTCATCCGGAAGGATGCCGGTACTGTGGAGCTGCCGCTTCAGAAAATCCATTGCACTTTTTGCAGCCGGCTCATCAAGTCCCATTTTCTCAAGTTCTTTTAACATAGAGCCGGTCTCATCTGCAAGGGTAAGCCTGCGGAATATCTCACCAAAGGCAATGCCGGTCCGCAGTCTCCGCCCTTTTATTTCACCGTGCCAAAAAGGCAGTCTGGCACCAGCGGTATTGGTCTGGGCTACAATTACTGTGTCCTTTAGTATATTTACAATCCGCCAGGCAAAGGTACCTAGAAGAAATCTGTCGCCGATTCGGGTTTCAAAGACAAATTCTTCATCCAACTCTCCCAGCTTGACACCACTTTCAGTCCTGCACATATACAAACCTCTGTCAGGAATGGTTCCTCCGGCACTGACAGCCAGCATCCGGCTGTAGGCATCTCCCTGAACATGGTTATGAAGCCTGTCATAGATAATTCTCGGGCGTACGGGTATATCCCGCTCATGCTCATAATCCCCCGCCAGCATACACAGAATATCCTTGACATCCTCCACCGTCACATCCCGGAAGGGATATGCCCTGGAAAGAAGCTCCATCACATCCTCAACCCAATAACCGCCACTACATGCCATGGATACAAGGTGCTGGGCAAGGATATCAAAGCAAAGTCTTGGAGGCTTGGAGTACTCGATACCTCCGTTTCGCGCCACCTCTGCGGTGAGACCGCAATACAAGCCTTCCACTGCTTCTCTGGGAAATATATGCATAATACTTATACGGTTTGGACTATGCCCGGCACGTCCCAGCCTCTGCATGGTACTTGAAATGGAACGTGGACAGCCAATCTGAAATACCTGATCTATATCACCCACATCTATTCCAAGTTCCATGGAGGAGGTTGCACACAGGAGCCTCAGTTTTCCATTGCGAAGCGCATTCTCAACCTCAAAGCGCTGTTCTTTGGATAAACTGCCATGGTGTGTCCTCGCAAAACCTTCTCCACCCAACTGATTAATAAAATAGGCCAGCTTCTCGGCATAAGCTCGCCCTTCTACAAAGGCAATTGCGCTCCCTGCACCGCTGCAGTATGAATATACCGTTTTCGCAAGCTCCTGCCAAATGGGGTCCTTCATCATGACCCTATGATCAGACAAGGGGCTTGTAACAGCGATTTGGATCTCCTTTTGCATCCTGGGGGCAATAACAGCAACCGGGTCAGGAGACAGATACTGCGCAGCAATATCCAAAGGTTCGATTGTTGCAGACAGGCCAATTCGCTGAAGCGGCTGCCGGCACAGCCTGTCCAGTCTTGCAACGGACAGCATCAGATGAGCGCCTCGTTTTGAATCAATCAGGGCATGCAGCTCATCTATTATAATAGCCTTAGCTGTTCCAAGAATTTTTTGACCGGATTTGCTGGTCAGCATCAGATATAAGGACTCCGGGGTCGTTATCAAAATATGCGGAGGTGTCTTAATCATCCGGCTTCGTTCCTTTTGTGTAGTATCGCCGGTCCGTATGCCAATGTGCAGTTCTGTGCCGGTTATTGAGGCACCTGTCTT
Organism: Bacillota bacterium; assembly: GCA_023409265.1. GTDB lineage: Bacteria > Bacillota > Clostridia > Acetivibrionales > DSM-1351 > Ruminiclostridium. Next base: position 282,901 of record JAEYHZ010000022.1, read on the forward strand.
TAAATGTTCTTCAATAATCCCCTCCAGGGGTCGCCTGAGATTTTCACGTATATCTCCGGCAAGTGATTTAAGCGGTGATATATAGATCAGCTGCAGCTCCTGTTTTAGCTTATCGCATCTAGCCTGTTCCAGCAGTCTGTCGATGAATACTAAAAATGAGGTAAGAGTCTTACCTGTACCGGTCGGTGCGGATACCAGAGTATGCCTGCCTTCGGCAATTACCGGCCAGGCCTGCTCCTGGACTGCAGTAGGCAAACCCAGAGAGCTTATAAACCACCGTTTTGTTAGCTTGTTAAATACATCCAGCGAATTTTCCGACATAGGCATCTCCTGATATCTACCATTTAATTTGAGCTTAAGGTTTCTCTATTAATCATTGTTATCTGCAAAGGCTGATTATCCTTTTATCGCACAACTGCGCTCATCCCAGCCTTTTCGTTGCAACACAACTGCAGCTCATATCCGGCCTTTTAAAAAGTTTAATATATTATTTATGTTCTCCATTTTAAGGCCTAATCCTTTCATATATTTTAGCAATTTCTTAATTTTATTAATTTGGTACATTTTCATTCTGGAAAACTTTTTGCCTTTTACAGATATACTTTTACTCGCCGGTTTGAGCAGGTTAGTCTGGAGCAACGTCCTGTTCAAAGCAGAATACACTTTCCGATCGTACTTGCTTTTAATTTGCATCAACTTCCGGCAAAAAACAATTGTACCATTGTTTCAGGTTTTATGTACTACGAAATACCTTAAGCAGAAAACATATTTATAATAGCAATAATAACACTGGCCGTATTGATCAAACAATGAACTGCCATTCCTATATATATGTTCTTTTTCTTATAAACGCAGTAAATAAAGGGCAGACATGCAATTACTCTTGTTATAAACTCCCATGGTGAAAACAGATGGTAGGCCGAGAACAGGACCGCAATAATTAAGGGTGTCCAATTGCCAAACCGGTTTATTCGAGGCATAAGAAAACCTCTAAAATATAATTCTTCGGTAATTGGCCCTAAAAAACCGTTTGCTACAGCATAAAGTACCATACTGGTTATAACAAAACCTCTCGGGTAATTGTCATAATTCTGAAAAAAGTCAGCCAGTTTAAAATACTCCGGTATCCAATGATATATGGACTTAATCGTTATACTGCTTTCTATCGGAGAAATAAAAGTAAATACCAGTGCTGCTAGGATCATTAAAATTAATGAAATCCCAATAATTTTAATGACGGGGATTCTTTCATGAAAAATAAAAGCACTTTGAAAATTTAATTTACCAGTTTCCTTTTTTGAATGATATAAAATAATTCCAATTTCACTTGGAATTAATACCACCAAAATAATAATCATAAAGCTTAAGAACGGCGGTACTACTGCCCTGAACTGTACCGCCCAGCAATATGCCCCGAGAATCAACAAGGCAGGAGCAAATACGAATAATAATAATTTCTTAATTGATACCTGTTTTATTTGGTTATCTGTCATCTTTTTCTCCTTGAATTATATGTGATGGTTCTTCTATTCCATCCATATAAAGCTTAAACCTTAGGATGGTCCCAAGGTCAATAGCTTTTATTCAATTGGAGCGAACACTTCAAGATAAGACTTTGCGGTTCCCATATTCACACCAATTAATATCATATTAATAATTGCAATCCCTTTACCTTTTAAATGATTATCATTCATCCATTTAATTGATTTTGCAAACACTTCCTGAAGAATATCACCTCTTTCAATTGAATCCTCAACAATTGTATAAATACACTTATTATATTCCATTTTATTTTGTACAACGGCAATATTCTGACTAATATCCCTGGTAATCAGTATTTTATCGGTTTCTATACCTTTAGGAGAATAAGTGATCATCCTTTTTATGGTATGAAGAATGGATTTGCCTTCCAGCTCGCTCCTATTTTTATGTATCTTCTCATATTCTGCAAAAGCTCTATAATCCGATATTTCTTCTATCACTTCAAAAGCCGGCATTGCCTGTACAGAATATTGATTCAGATTTTTATCAATCCTCTCACAGGCTTCCCTGCCTTTCTTTATATTAATTAAATAGTTCTTCATTTCTTCTATCTTTGTAGTAATGTCTTTTTCCTTTTCAGCTAATATGGATGCTATCTCCCCGGCATTTTTGCTCATCCATACATTTCCGATTTCCTTCATGCTCAAATTCATGGAACGATAAAATTCAATTGACAATATCATATCGATGTCACTCATTGTATAATAACGATAGCCGTTATCTTCCTTTTGTTCGGGAAATAAGAGTTCATTTTCTTCATAATATCTTAACCTGTCTCTGGATATTCCAGTTATTTCAGCAACCTGTCCTATTGTGAAACTCTTCTCTTTATTACCTGCGTATCTCATAACTTTTTTTACCTCCAATTGCTCTTGTAATCTGCGGCAATATCACTAGCATTTATTCTCCATGTTAAGTTCCATATCCTCCAGTTTAAATCTAATAATAGTTTTAATAAACCCAGCTATGAAGAAATTGTAGAATGGCTTGAAAACATCATTGGGATATAACCTATAGCATTGGTTTTTAAAAGGATAATGTTAAATACTGTTAAAAACAGTTAAAAAAGTTTTCTTTTCGGATATACTTATAATAGCGGTATTAATACAAAAAAGTTTGCATTAAAAATGAACAGAAAAAAAATGAAAAACAAATGAAAGGATGGATAGGAACATGGAAAATCTATTTGATTTTACAGGAAAAGTAGCTGTAGTAACAGGAGCAAGTTCAGGACTTGGAGCGGATGCGGCAATTGCATATGCAAAGGCAGGAGCAGATGTAGCATTGCTGGCAAGACGTGTTGAAAAGTTAAATGAAGTAAAGGCAGAAATTGAGAAGACAGGACGTAAGGTGGCAGCTGTAGGCTGTGACGTTACAAACGAAGAGAGTGTAAAAAACGCAATGCAGACGGTACTTGATACCTTTAGCCATATTGATATCTTACTTAATAACGCAGGCGTTGCTGTTCGTGGTGGAGTTGACAGTATGTCAGTTGAAGATTGGGATAAATCCTTTGATACAAATGTAAAAGGTATCTTTTTAGCAAGCAAGTATGTGATCCCGCACATGAAGGAAAGAGGTTACGGCAAAATTGTCAATATAGCATCTGTAAATGCAGTAGTTGCAGATAAGTTTGATGTATTTATCAGACATTCCTATAATTCTTCCAAAGCCGCTGTGGTTGGATTGACAAGAGGAATGGCCGCCTCTTATGCCAGATATGGTATTACAGTAAATGCCATAGGGCCTGCTCTTTTTGAGAGTGAGATGACAAGTGAAACCTTGTTTAAGTCTGAAGAATTCCTGACAAAATATAATACTCTGAACCCGGCAGGACGTCCTGGAAAAAGAGGAGAATTAAACGGTACCGTGCTATATCTTTCAAGTGATGCTTCCAGCTATGTACAGGGACAGTTCATCCTTGTTGACGGCGGCGGAGCATTGGTATGATATTCATTTAAAAAAACATTTATAAAAAAGAAATCAGAAGATACTTGGATTGTACCGCAAACAACACCCTGGACATACCTGATATGTAATTCTCTCAATTGGTGTTCTGTTCAACTTATAAAGCCTTGATAGGTATATTGCCGCTAACTATGGCTTGACCATTTTCACATGCAAGGTTTTAATGGACAGCACCAGCACCCAAAGCAGGGAAGCATATATATTAATACGCTCCTTAATTCCCAGCCACGGCGTTGGCAGCTGTGCTGCAATTCTGGGGCCGTCCAGGCCTGCCAAAACCCCAAACATGACCAGTATGAGGATAGTCCCGATTGAGTAGAGGCCAAACCACTTCCCATATAAGGTGCCTCCGAAGCCTATGAATAACAGAATAAAGAGCACAGTTACACTAGTGAGAATTGCATGCATGGTGTCGCTTAATGTCCCTTCTGCTCCACGTAAGTGCATGGGGAAGAATAGCAATGTCACAGCCCCCACAATCCCGTATCCAATGAGCAGAATTCCCGTGATCCGGGCGTGTTTACGGACATCAGTTACCCAGATCCCTATTCCGAATGCCATTACCAGCATACCATATACGCTAAAAAGTGAAACGACAAATGGTCTTGTGGGAGCTCCTACAGCCTGCAGTTCACTGACTGCTTGAGAGGTATAGCTGTAGCCCTCCCACTGTAAGGCTGCGAGAATGTCAGTACTGACATACAAAAGTGAAGAAACAATGCCGCAGACGAGTAAGACCTTTTTAATTATTACCAGTTCTTTTATATCTTGTACTGTTGTTATTGTCTTCATTTTTTCCACCTCTAAAAATTACATTTAATAAATTGTTTCTCTCACTCTTTTCACAATGGTATTAGTTAATTTTTTAATATCTTCGCTATTTAGCCTGTAAGCTGATGTATCCTTACGAACAGGTTTCGGGTCGGAAGGCAATAGATCCGCGATATGAAGATCGATGAGTGCAACAGGTTCTTTCCCCACTCTTTTATTTAATTCACGAGTAAGTTTTGTGTTTGCACCATCAGCTCCGCCGCTTATTGAAATGAAAGCATATCTGCATGAATGTGTCTTAAGACGCTTTAAGTATGCGCGAAGCGGTGTCGCCACCTGTCCTATCCAGACAGGTCCAAAAAAGAGAATGAAATCATAGTTGTCCAATCTGTCGGGAGTTGGTTGAACCTTCGGGGTCTTGTTAAAAATCAGGTCCAGGATAATGGAACCCATAGTACGAGGTTTAGTTTCTTTAATTTTGATGTGCTCCACAGCAAACTCTTCAGCTATACTGTTAGCTAAAGCTTCATTATTACCGGTTAATGAATAGGAAATAATTCCAATGCTCATGGTAAACCCTCCAAGTCAGTTACCTATATGTATTTTCAAACATCTCTTTTTGTTCAATAATCTTTCGAGCTAAAATTCAAAAAAATATCCAATGACATCGTTACACAAAATATGAATGAATATTTTTTTGATTCATTCATATTATATCAAGGATATTTACTTCAGTCAATTCCAGTTATTTATTTTCGTCAAAAAGAAAATGCAATTGAAATTTCCAACAGCCCTAACCCACACTAGCACCATTTCAACAGCTGCTTTGTAATTCTCATAGTTGAGTAAAGTAAATTTGCAATATGAGTTATCAACTGATTTGATAGCATAAAAACTACAAAAAGTGGTCCCCAAAACTATCCCATTTTTACTATTTCCGCCAAAAAGTTGAACATCCTGCCTTATCCAGAATATTAAACTCGATCATTTTCTCAAGTAATGATAAATCAACCGGACTATCCCACGGAATACGTACCAGTTCCTTGCTGTGGTCATAACCGGCCTTCACGATTTCATGGGAAAAATTATTAATCCCTGCCCTTTCAGGAGCAACCGCCATATGATGTTTGGCTGCGCTAAAGCCTATAATAAATGTGCCGTGATGGGTAAACATAGGCTGATTCCAAGCAATTTTCGGCTGTAAATCCGGAAATTTCTTAGTAATCCAACAAAAAACCTCTTCCATACGTGCCCTATGTTGCGGGTTATCAATGCGGGCCAAATATTCCGCGAATACTTCCATGTTGTTCCCTCCTAATATAAATCTGGATTCCTGAATTTGTGAGGGGGCCAAATATTCTCTACATTAATATTATGCAGAGAAATCAACCCTTCCGGGAAGTCTTGCGGCTGGACTTGTTTAAGTCAACAGCAGCACGGATTAACTCTTTCAGCGCCTCCTCGTCCACCTCTTCTCCTTCGTGGATATCAATTGCCCTCCTGGTGTTCCCCTCCAGACTTGAGTTGAAAATACGGGAGGGATCATTCAATGATGCTCCCTTGGCAAAAGTCATCTTAACTACGTTCTTGTAAGTTTCTCCGGTACATACCATCCCATCGTGAGACCAAACAGGTGTCCCCCTCCACTTCCACTCCTCCACTATTTCGGGGTCAGCCTGCCTTATTAGGTTCCGAAGCTTTGATAGTATCTGGCCCCGCCAGTCGCCCAGTTCCTCAATTCTCTGGTCGATCAATTGGGACGGGGATTTGGTTTCATTTGCAGAGTTTTCATCCATAGTAAAATCCTCCTTCAATAGGCTAATGCATATAAAATCTTTTTATTTCGAAACATTAGAAACATAAAATTTTGGTAAATAATGAAGCAATATTTAAAATCATATAATGGAATCAAAAAATATTTTAAATTAATTATTACACAAAAACATTTTCGTATTCATATTATTATCTGTATTAGTTCAAATACCCATGGTAAGATATATAATTTATAAAAACTTTCCAAAACATAAAGCATACTATCTCTTTACCCGTTTCAAGGGCCACCTAAGCAAAATTTAGTCTTAAAAAGTTGAATTTTTAATTTGTTGACAGGTTAAATGAAATATAGTAATATATCAAAGTAATCATATAAGAATAGTATGATTTGTGCTGGTGTATAAATTATTAACATGACAGTATTCCGGATTTTCATTCATGAAAGGAGCATGTTGTTTTGGATTTTGATTTTATTGCAGAATACACACCTATGTATATTACTGCAGCCGCACTTACGTTGAGAATAGCATTCTGGGGAATTGTCTTCTCCCTGGTTACGGGACTTCTTTGCAGTTTGATTCAATATTATAAAATACCTGTTTTGAAACAGCTTATATCAGGCTATATCGAACTATCCCGGAATACGCCTTTATTGGTTCAACTGTTCTTCTTATACTTTGGTCTGCCAAAGCTGGGTATAATGATCAGTTCTGAGGGTTGTGCCATACTGGGCCTGTCATTTCTCGGGGGCAGTTATATGGCTGAAGCTTTCAGGAGCGGATTGGAATCGGTGGAAAAAAGTCAGGTGGAGGCAGGGCTCAGCATTGGCCTCAAGCACAGGCAAATAATAAGGTATATTGTTTTGCCCCAGGCTATATCAGTTTCAGTGCCTGCTTTTTGTGCAAATATTATATTTCTGATAAAAGAAACTTCCGTTTTCAGTGTGGTGGCCCTTGCTGATTTGATGTATGTGGCAAAGGATTTAATAGGGTTATACTACAAAACCGATGAAGCCCTGCTAATGCTGGTTGTGTCATATCTTGTTATTCTGCTGCCGGTTTCAATAATCGCTTCATTACTGGAGAGGAGGTTGCGCTATGCAGGATTTGGGCATTAAAGTGCTTTTTGAAGGAAGTAATTTATTACGGCTGCTGGGTGGATTGTGGATTACAGTAAAAATCGCTCTGATCTCTGTTGCCATTTCCTTTGTATTGGGAATTTTTCTTGGAATAGTGATGACCTTAAAAAATCCAGTAACAAAAGCACTGACTAGAATCTATCTGGAATTTGTCCGCATCATGCCACAGCTGGTGCTGCTTTTCCTGGTTTATTTCGGTTTGACAAGAGCCTTTCATATCAATCTTTCAGGACAACTGTCGGCCATAATTGTTTTTGTTGTATGGGGAACCGCTGAAATGGGAGACCTGGTACGCAGTGCTCTGATATCCATACCAAAGCACCAGTATGAAAGCGGAACAGCCCTGGGTCTGACCAATCTGCAGGTGTACAGGTACATAATCATCCCCCAGACAGTGCGCAGGCTGCTTCCTATATCGATAAACCTGATGACACGTATGGTCAAAACTACTTCCCTTATTGTTCTCATCGGTGTTGTAGAAGTTCTGAAGGTAGGGCAGCAAATCATCGAAGCCAACCGCTACACTGCACCGTCAGGGGCACTGTGGATTTATGGGACAATTTTTTTACTTTATTTTATTGTTTGCTTTCCCATTTCACGTTTGGCAAGCCGGCTTGAAAAACGTTGGATTAATTGAGGTTTTAGATGGAGGTCAATATGTCACAGACACAAAAGGTGCTGGAAATCCGGCATTTAAAAAAGCAATATGGAAATGATGCGGTTTTAAAGGATATTTCACTGGATATTCACCAGGGTGAGGTGGTGGTGATTGTAGGTCCTTCGGGCTGCGGGAAAAGTACGCTTCTGAGATGTATTAACGGACTTGAGCCCATTCAGGCAGGAGATATCCTGCTGGACGGGAATGTGATTACCGACGGTAAAACCCAATGGAGTCAAATACGTCAGAAAATAGGCATGGTATTTCAAAACTACGACCTTTTTCCTCACATGACCGTAATAGATAATGTACTGCTTGGCCCGACAAAAGTGCAGGGGCGCGACAGGCAGGAAGCTTCCGAAGCAGCAAAAAAGCTGCTGGATCGTGTGGGACTTCTTGATAAAACAAATTCCTATCCCCGTCAGTTATCCGGCGGGCAAAAGCAAAGGGTGGCTATTGTGCGGGCCCTGATGATGGAACCCGAAATGATGCTGTTTGACGAAATCACTGCGGCGTTGGACCCTGAAATGGTTCGTGAAGTACTGGATGTAGTGCTGGAATTGGCTAAGGGCGGCATGACCATGATTATTGTAACCCATGAAATGCAATTTGCAAGAGCAATAGCAGACCGTATTGTCTTTATTGACAGCGGAGAAATAGTAGAGACCGGGAACCCGGAAGACTTTTTTACAGAACCAAAAACTGAGCGTGCACGCAAGTTTTTGAATATATTTAACTATTAACAGGAAAGAGGGATTATTATGCAAAAATCAAAAAGAATTTTATGGGCAGCCTTAGCGCTGTTTCTTGTAGTACTTACACTTCTTACAGGCTGTGGAGGTACAGACTCTTCAAGCGCCGGCTCATCGTCGGCTCAAGCATCCTCATCAGGCAGTACAGCTGCGGGTTCCGCCAGATCTCTGGAAAATATAAAATCAAGCGGTAAAGTAATCATCGGAGTATTCAGCGATAAGGCCCCCTTTGGTTATGTAGATGAAAAAGGAGCGTACCAGGGCTATGATGTCTATTTTGCAAACCGCATCGGTAAAGACCTGGGAGTAAAAGTGGAATTTGTTTCGGTTGAACCTGCCAGCCGTGTAGAATATTTGAAAACCGGCAAAGTAGATATTATTCTCGCAAACTTTACAGTTACAGAAGAGAGAGCTCAGTCGGTAGATTTTGCGCTTCCGTATATGAAGGTGGCCCTTGGAGTTGTCAGCCCTGACAAGTCACTGATTACCGATGTATCACAGCTTAATGGCAAAACTCTGATTGTTGCAAAAGGAACCACTGCCGAAACCTATTTTACAAAAAATCATCCGGAAGTAAAATTACTTAAGTTTGATCAATATACCGAAACCTATAACGCACTTTTGGATGGACGTGGAGATGCTTTTTCAACAGACAATACCGAAGTTCTTGCATGGGCTTTACAGAACAAGGGCTTTACAGTTGGAATAGAAAGCCTCGGAGCTCTTGACACCATAGCTCCGGCTGTTCAAAAAGGCAATACCGGACTGCTCAACTGGCTCAATGATGAAATCAAAACCCTGGGTAAGGAAAACTTTTTCCACAAGGATTTTGAAGAAACCCTTGCCCCTGTTTACGGTAAGGCAGTTGACCCGGACAGTCTTGTAGTTGAAAGCGGCGTTGTAGCAAAGTAATTTCCTGTTAAAGGGAAAAAAAGAATTGAGCTATGTAAAAGAATATTTTGATCTATTAAAAGCTAAAAAATCCAGGCAAAAGTAGCACCTTGGGCCTGGATTTTTGCTTGAATTGTTTCTCACATTTGTAATAAAACTTTTTAGAGCAAGGAAGATTTATTTTGCAGGCTCCCATTTACAACGAACCGGAGATACAATAGCATTTTCTTTCTTTAAATCTTTAAATGCATTATCAATCTCTTTTCGATCCAATCCGGATAATTTCTCTACCTCACCGGCACTTACCGGGCGGCCTGCCGACTTCATTACTTCTAATACTTTTTCTTTAGCACTCATTTTAACATCTCCTCATAGTTAATAATAACTTTTTATTAGCTTTAACCTCGTTATACTTTATTTTACCCTAATAAGCCATAGTAAATCAAAAAGTTGTTTGTTTTATAATTGTTTGTTGTGGGTCAATGTTCACCCTTAAAGATGGCTTTTATATTTATTATCCTGATGCCCCTGGATTTGCCCGTATTAAATTATAATTTTGAAAGTTGTATCCCTCCCGAGGCTTGTCATGATTCGGACGGTTACATTTTAAATAGGATATTTTTCTTCAGATAGTTTTCTGCCCTTAAGCATTTCCCCGATATAGGTTGAACCCAGTATCAAAATCCCGCCGATAATTTGAAGGAATGTTAATGTCTCTCCAATAAAAACAACACTGAATATAATGCCGAATAAAGGCTCCAGAAAACTATAGGACACTATTTCAACAGACTTCATATGTGCATAAACGGAAAAGAACAAGGTATAGGCCACACCAGTATGCAATACGCCTAATAGAACGGTATATATAACTGCCCTGGCATCGAGATCTGCAACCTTAAAAATATTTCCGTCAACCAATACAAACGGAAGCAATACAATCATGGCTGCGAGTATTTGCACAAAGGTGGCCGTTTGATTATTCACCCTTACTTTTATGCTGCGGTTAATAAAAACAATTATTGCATAAAACATCCCTGAAACAGCACTTAGTAGCATTCCCATATATCCGTAACCTTCCGACAGATTATTTCCGACTATAAGGAAGAGACCGAGAAAAGAGATTACAATAACAGCAATTTGTACTCTTGAGATAGTTTCTTTCAATACCAATGGTGCAAATATCATCACATATACCGGGCACATATTATATATAATAACAGCAGATGAGATACTGGTATGCTGGTACCCGTAGAACAAGGCTAACCAGCCAAACCCCAGCAAAACACCCGAAATAATATAGGGTAATAAAAGTTTCACTCTCACCCTATCAGCTTTTTTCATTTTCATTACGGCAAAAAGAACCGGCAGTGCAATAAATGCCCTCAGAAAGGCAAGGCTTAAAGCCGATAAGGGAATGGATCTTGTAAAGACACCCAGACTACCCCAAATAATCATAACAAGTACTAATTTTATTCTGTTCATACTAAGCCTCCTTATATTTGCTAAGTCTAGGTTAGCTAAATAATAAGGAACTGTATTGTATAAAATTTGCACTACTTAAATTAACACTATCCTTTTAATTGTTCCATATATGTTCCCGGTGTAATACCATACATCTTCTTAAATTCTCTGATGAAATGGGCCTGGTCATAAAATCCCAACCCGTCACAAATATCAAATACATCTGCACCTTTACTTAATAAACTTTTGGCCTGGGCAACCCTATGCTGTAAATGGAATGCAGCCGGTGTGGCCACATACAGCTTTTTAAAATTTCTGATTATGGAAAATTTATTTAACCCGGATATTTCCTGAAGCTTATCTAGCGTTATATCATCTTTTACGTGATTTAAAATATAATCATGGATGTTTTTGACCCTATCACCCGCATCGACAGCAGTAGTTTCTGCAACGTCCTTTCCTCCAAACTCCAGCAATAACTCAATGAGTATATTTTCCAATGTGTCAGGAACCTTTTCTACAAGCAATTGCTCAACAAAGCTTGTTAATCTCCGGGTTTGATGACCTGTTAACTTTTTTGCCTGATTAAAACTTACAGCATCACTGTAGTAACCTGGATCCACAAATAACATAACATATGCCCAGTGATTAAGATCCCTGGGTGCACATCTGTGAGTCATCAATGGCGGTATAATAACACCATCTCCTGATCTGAAATGGATATTCACGTCGTTTAGTGTTAAGTCGGTGGATCCTTCTACGATATATCCCAATGAAAGTTCATTATGTATATGAGGCTTATAAGCGTGGGGGCTATTCCTGCATAGTTTAATTTCCACGCCTTTAATAATACTTCTGCCAAATTCCAAATTCCTGTCTGGTTCAATGCCACCCATGGGCTCCTTACCTGAAATATTCAAAATTCAAATTCTTTCCTTTCATTTGAGTTGGTAGACTAATTAATTTTAATATTAGTTGCTAAATTTTGGCCTTCTTGCCGTCCCGATACGCACAGCATCCGTATACCGAGGAGGACAAACCATGCCGCAAAAAACAACTGTGAAACAAATACCATAGTTGTTCCGATCAACCAGGGATATGCACCGATAAAATCAAATATCCCAACCAGAAAGCCAAAATTGGCAGTTGATTTACCAATCACACTTTTTCGTATTGCGAAACTCAATATGATGGTAGCCACACTCAGTATGATAGCTACAGAATGCATCCCTCCATGGTAAATACTGACTATCAGCTTGTAGATTTCAGGTGAAAATTCAATATTATACACCGGGTATACCAATCGCCCCAGAATAATGTCCAATATTACATTTAAGGGTATTATGATAACCAGAAGACCGCAGCCAATCACTGTCTTGATTTTATCCACCTTCACCAACACCCTGTACAATACGGCTATAGAAGGAATCAATAATAATGTGGCAAAGAAAAACACTTCATCCGCCATTGCAATATTGAACCGCCAATCCATCAGCCATGCCATCAGATCCGAATCCACACCCGGAGGAGTGGGCAAGGGTAAAAGAAACAGGTATTGGACAAAAAAGAGAATACCGGAAATAATCAATGAAATTCCACCAACTTTAATAATACCGGTTTTTTGTTTCATATGGTTCTCCCAATAAAAATAGATTCCTTTTCTATTTTAACGCGATTCATAGATGCAGTATACACTTTTTGTCTGTGTTAAGCTGTCAATCTGAGGGAATAACGAGACTATAACAAACATAGGACATCTACCTCAACCTCTTTACAAATAAACTATGCAATGAAGGGTGTTGTGTTTGCCCTTTGTTTACATGGTAGTTATTACTTCACAGATACATATTCATTGCCTTCTATATAAAATCTCCAGGGAAAGTCCTTGGCTTCCTCAGCATAGTCAATTCCTACACGCTTTGATGTTACTATGCTAAAATTCCCGCGTTTACCTTCCTCAACATAAACTTCATTACCACACAAATCGATACCATTGAAGCTTCTGTCTATTGACAGTGCACCGCATAATTTTCCAGGTCCGTTGGTGAGACCTCTTCGCTGGCTTTTTGTCAACTGTTCATATGATCTTCCAAATCTCCTTTGTGACATCCATTCAGTTCCTTCCAGCGGCTCAACAGCCCTGACTAAAACCGCTTGTGGCTTCCCCTCTTGACTGGTTACAATGTTGAAGCAATAGTACATCCCGTAGATCATAAATATATAAGAAAATCCTGGTCCCCCATACATAACCTCTACTCTGGGCGTCCTTTTGCCGCCATAGGAATGTGCTGCCTTATCTTCAATTCCCATATAAGCTTCTGTCTCCACAATCCTGGCTGAAATCCTTTGCCCGCCTATTTGGTGTACAAGCACCCTCCCCAGAAGTTCTTTGGCAACAACAATAGAATCTCTGTTATAGAATTCTCTATCGAGTTTTTTCATTCGACCGGTCCTTTCCTTATTAACATGATTTGGATTAATGCCCTCTGATGTCGACAATTGCTATGCCTTACAGTATTCTCTTCATTTTATCTTATCCCCCTGGAAATTCCAATGCCATCTTTTTTACCTACTCAAGGAACTCCCAGGTTCCGGCTAAGTAAATCCACTCATAGTCCCTATTTACTAATGTCCTTATTTAGCAGTACTCTTTGCACCCATAAGCCTGCAAACACTTATTGATTTTTATATTCTTAACAAAACTATTAGCAATAAAGCCTTCAAATATACAATCTGGCTTTGGAGGCTTATTTTTTTACAATTTCAACTGTTACGTGCACTTCAAGTGCTATAGAGTTTTAATGCCCCCGACACAAAAGGTTTATCCGGCTCCCCCGTGCCCTATCCGAGCAACCGCCTGCATGTAAGATCTGCTTGTTCAATATGGAGCAGTGCCTTTTTCTTTTCAAGACCTCCGGCATACCCGGTCAAACTTCCGTTTGCACCAACAACTCTATGGCATGGTATAAGAATTGATATGGGATTGTGTCCCACAGCCCCGCCAACAGCCTGTGCAGACATTGAATTTGTTCCTCTTGAATTTGCTATGTTTTTTGCAATTTCCCCGTATGTCGTAACGTTGCCATATGGTATTTGAAGTAGTATTTCCCAAACGGCTTTTTGAAAAGTTGTCCCTTTCGGCTCAAGATTTGGGAGGGTCATATTCCTTCTGCCTGCAAAATAATCATCAAGCCATTGGCTAAGCTTTATAAAAATTGGATGTCTGGGTTCATAAACCCATGTGCCATTATTTGACGGATAATATTTCTGTCCGACGAACCACACCCCTGTAAGTGCATTATCCTCTGCTGATGCTGTTATCTCACCGAGAGGGGTTTTTAAATTTGTATACATCATTTACCTGATACCTCCTGTTTGAGTTTTATCTTCCTTCAGCGAATTCCATAAATTTAACGCAGCATATGAACGCCATGGCTTCCAATCCCGGGATTTATCCAGAATCTCTTTTTCTGTTAAATTGCCAAGTGCTTTTTTCACTCCATAATCTGTATGAGGGAATGAGTCAGGCCAACTGAAGGCACGCATTCCAATATACTGTACTGTCCACGGTCCAAAGCCTGGTAGTTTCAATAATTTTTCCAGCTCAGCTTCAGGGTCTGCTTCCGAGGTAAAATGAAGGGAACCGGTTTCAATTGCATGAGCCAGCGCCGAAATAGAACGTGCGCGAACTCTGGTTATTCCTAATGGCCCCAGTTTGTTTTCAATTGGATGCTCAAGGTCAAAAATTGTCTTTGACGTAGGGAATGTGTACCGGAGTTCTTCGAACGGTGTACTGATTGTCCCGCCGAAGGTATGGGCAAAGCGCATGGCAAGAGTCCTGGCTGCTTTAACTGTTATCTGCTGACCCAATATGGCCCGTACAGATATTTCGAAAGGATCGAAACATCCCGGCAGGCGAAGACCCGGCACACAGAAATCCTGTCTAATTTCATTTAAAACAGAGAGCTTATTATAAATCTCAATAGGATCGCAGTTTAGATCAAAAAGCCTTCGAATTTTCGCAAGAATCCTGGTTAAAACAGGTAAAAGCGTACAGCACATGGTAACTGACAGGGAATTATTCTTCGGCTTGTTTGCAACTGAAATCCAACCACAGTACAAGTCGTTCCCGTTTCTGATTGAGACGGTCCGGCTATATGTCCCATCTTTGACAAGCTCCACACCTGGAATTGCCCTATCGGCAAGAAATTCAATCAGTTCGTCCCACGCGTAGGGAGGACGATATCCCAAAGTTAAGGTAATTGTTTCCTCATTCTCCTTCATGGCTTTCTCTGAACTTCGAAAAGTGCCGGGTGTAGCCCGGTAATATTTCTTAAACAAGTCATTGAATCTTCGTATACTTCCAAAGCCCGAATATAATGCCACTTTAGTAATGGACAATTCAGTATCTGCAAGTAAGCATTTTGCTAAAAGAAGTCTGCGTGTCTGCAAATATTGAACCGGTGAGACACCGAACTGAGTGGAAAAAGCCCTGCGCAGATGTCTGTCTGTGACTCCAAGTATTGCGGCAAGGTCGGCGATTTTCGTATCTGCTAGACAATTCTCCTCCATAATAATGGCCGCCTTAAGTGCAATGTGTGAAGTGCTGTCCATCAAAGACAAACCCGGTGCCAGCTCGGGTCTGCAGCGACGGCATGGCCTGTACCCGGCGGCTTCGGCAGCCGGAGCACTCAGGAAAAAAGTGCAATTTTCTTCTTTAGGCACTTTGACCCGGCATATTGGACGACAATAAATTCCTGTGGAAGAAACACCTACAAAAAAATGTCCGTCAAAACGCGTATCATGGGCTTTTAATGCCGCATAGCATGCTTTTTTGTCAAGGCCTGCAGACCGGCGTTCTTTCATCATATTATTTCACCTCTTTTGTTTAGAATAGCACTAAAATTGGATGTTAACTAGCTGTTTTCGGACATGTGCATTTAAAGTTGTCATTTTTTATCCAGTTTGAAAATCCAGCATGCCTGATGTGTTAAAGATACATAAACAGCCAACATAGTACTGCTTTCCACAAATATTGGATCTCAATATTTCCGGGTATCCTTTCGAGGTTACCAATCTATAAATAATAAATTTAATAAAATTGCTTGACATTAATTGATTATGATTGTAATATTCTTTTAGCGAGTTAGCATATGCTAACTAATGCATAAATAATTTTACATATTAATACATGGAAAGGATACATTATGAAATTTAAAAAACTTCAATTAATTTTTACGACTGTAATTGCATTCTCACTTTTCTTATCAGGTTGTACAAAATCAACATCCTCCGAGGTTACTGATACTTCTGCTTCTCAAACCTCTGAGTCTCAAACCTTTGCTTCTCAATCCTCTTCTTCTCAAACCTCTGCGGGAGAAAAAAATACTGCCGCTGTTTCTGAAGCTGCCTATCCAATTACGATCAAACATGCTTTTGGAGAAACGGTGATAAAAAGCAAACCCAAACGTGTCGCTACCATTTCCTGGGGTAATCAGGACCTGCCATTGGCATTAGGTGTCATCCCGGTTGGGATTTCCAAAGCCAATTATGGGGTTACCGATAACAGTGGCCTTTTACCCTGGACCATGGCAAAATACAAAGAATTGGGAGTAAATAATCCTGTTCTTTTTGATGATGTTGCCGGTTTGAACTTCGAAGCAATCAGCGATGTCAAGCCTGATGTTATACTGGCAGCATATTCAGGCATTACACTGGAGGAATATAATTTATTAAGTGAAATCGCACCTGTGGTTGCTTATCCTACACAGCCCTGGCAAACTTTCTGGCGAGATCAGATAGTGATTGATGCAACCGGGATGGGTATGAAAGCAGAAGGTGAGGCTCTGGTTAGCGGACTGGAAGCTTTAATTGGAGAAAAGGCCGGCAAGTTTCCTCAAATTGCCGGAAAAACAGCTGCATTCTTTTATTTCACTCCAACGGATTTAAGCAAGTTTTATGTCTACCTGCCCAGTGATCCTCGTGCTGCTTATCTGACAGACTTAGGCATGAAATTCCCCGAAAGTGTGACTAAGTTGGCAGCTGAAAGCAATAGTTTTGCTTTGGAGATAAGTGCGGAAAATGTAGATATACTTCAAGGTATTGACATTATGGTCACTTACGGCAATAACAAATTACTTGCTGCAATGCAGGCAGATGCCCTTGTCGGAACCATTCCGGCAGTCAAGAGAGGCTCTGTAGCAGTTATTGAGGACGGTACGCCTCTGGCGGCATCCGGAACACCAAGCGCACTTTCCATCCCTGCAACTATTGATGATTATCTTCAGGTTATAGGAGAGGCAGCTGATAAAGTAAAATGAAATACTCTAAAATAGTTACAATGCTGGTTAGCAGTATGTTTATCCTTTTGATGTGTATTTTGGCCTCCTTGGCCTTTGGAGCAAGATTTGTCAATTTTCCTGACGTGATAGACATATTAATTCATTCTAAAAAAACAAGTTTAATAGAAATAGTAGTTCATGAACGGATCCCGAGAACTGTTTTTGGTATTATAGCCGGAGCTGCGCTCGGGGTATCCGGCACTCTTATGCAGGCAATCACACGTAATCCAATTGCAGACCCCAGCATTCTGGGCGTCAATACCGGTGCTTCTTTGTTTGTGGTCAGTGGTATGGCCTTCCTTCATATTGGTTCCTTAAGCCAGTATATATGGCTAGCTTTAATAGGGGCGGCGGTTACATCCCTGTTTGTTTATGGAATCGGATCTCTGGGTTATGGCGGCGCGACCCCCATCAAGCTTGCTTTAGCCGGTGCGGCAACCAGTGCCGCCCTATCCTCTGTGGTCAGTGCGGTAATCCTGCCCCGTACCGAAGTGATGAACGCCTTTCGCTTCTGGCAGGTGGGAAGTATCAGCGGTGCCACCTGGGAAGGAATATATACGGTACTTCCCTTTCTTATGGTCGGATTGCTTCTGGGCTTGCTGGTCAGTCCCGCTCTGGATGCTCTTGCACTGGGGGAGGATGTTGCAACAGGTCTTGGTGTTCGTACCGGAACCATCCGGCTTATGGGGGCACTGTCCGGTGTCCTGTTATGCGGTGCAACAACTGCTATCGCCGGACCTATCGGCTTTATCGGCTTAATGGTTCCCCATGCCATGCGGCTCATCTGCGGCCCCAATCTCCGGCTGGTTATTCCCATGTCGGCAATGGGTGGAGCAATCCTTCTGACAATATCCGACGTTCTTGGAAGACTCATCGGCAGCCCCGGCGAACTTGAGTCCGGAATTGTTACATCGTTTCTGGGGGCTCCAATACTTATTATCATTGCCATGAGAGCGAAGGTGCGTACATTATGACAGTAAATAATTCAGATATAATAAAATACGGATACCGACGAAGACAGTTCCGCTGGACCCTGGTGACCACTCTTCTGGGTATGCTGACTTTGGCACTTTGTGCTGCAGCACTTTTACTTGGGAATACAATATATCCCGTTGATACCGCATTGAGAGTCCTACTTGGCGAACAGATACAGGGGGCTGCTTTTGCAATAGGTACCTTAAGATTGCCTCGGATGCTATCAGGCCTTCTTGTCGGAATGGCGTTCGGGATAGCAGGCAGTACTTTTCAGACAATGCTGCGGAACCCTCTGGCCAGTCCGGATATCATAGGCATATCATCAGGTTCAAGTGCCGCAGCTGTTTTTTGCATACTTGTGCTCAAAGTAAGCGGCACTGTTGTTTCAATTGCTGCCGTCATCGCTGGGATCATGGTCGCAGCGTTGATTTATGTGCTTTCTAGAGGTGGCAGCTTCTCAGGCGGTAAGCTGATTCTCATAGGCATCGGAATCCAGGCCATGCTGAATGCAGTTATCTCCTACCTGTTATTGAGGGCATCCCAATATGATGTCCCAGGTGCGCTTATATGGCTTAGCGGCAGTCTGAACGGCATCCGGATGACCAAGATACCCGGACTTTTCATGGTTGTTGTCACCTTTGGTCTCGTGATTTTCTTGCTGGGAAGGCATCTCAAAATCCTGGAGTTGGGAGAACAGTCTGCTGTTACCCTTGGCGTGAGAACTGATTTAACAAGAATTTTACTGATTTTGAGTGCGGTGTTCCTGATTGCCTTTGCTACTGCAGTCACAGGACCTGTTTCCTTTGTTGCTTTTCTTGCAGGACCCATTGCCGCCAGGCTTGTGGGCATAGGTGCACCAAATGAATTGCCCTCAGGCCTGGTAGGCTCCATACTGGTACTGGGAGCGGACCTGATCGGTCAGTTTGCTTTTGATACCCGATTCCCTGTCGGTATAATCACCGGCATTCTAGGGGCACCATATTTACTCTATTTACTTATACGAATGAATCGAACAGGAGGATCCGCATGAAAACCAAACATTTATTAAAAGCCAGTAATATTGTGGCCGGATATGATAAAAAAATCATTATTGACGGGATTAATATGACAATTCCAGATAATAAAATCAGCGTTATTATCGGTGCCAATGCATGCGGCAAATCCACTTTGCTTAAGACACTCTCACGGTTAATACAACCTGTCTCCGGGGAAATTCTCCTTGATGAAAGGAACCTCACCGACATACCGCCAAAGCAACTGGCAAGAGTTCTCGGCCTCCTTCCCCAATCTCCGGTCGCGCCGGAAGGCATTACCGTTGCGGATTTAGTCGGGCGGGGCAGATTTCCTTATCAATCCTTTTTTAAAGGACTGGGAAAAAAGGATTATGAAGCAGTTGAAGAGGCATTGGAAATAATGGGTATCACAAGCCTGGCAAACCACAGTGTCGATCAGCTCTCCGGCGGGCAGCGACAACGTGTATGGATTGCCATGGCTCTGGCCCAACAGACTGATATTCTGCTGCTGGATGAACCCACGACTTTCCTGGATATCAGCTATCAGGTTGAAATACTTGATTTACTGACCGATCTTAACAGGAAAAGGGGTACCACCATCGTCATGGTCCTGCATGACATTAACCTGTCCGCAAGATATGCGGATCATTTATTCGCCCTTCACAAAGGAAAACTTATCGCCGAGGGTGCGCCTTCCGATATCATTAATGAGGCATTAATCAGGCAGGTCTTTGAACTCGACTGTAAGGTAGTCAGTGATCCCGTGTCCGATTCCCCTTTTATCGTGCCAAAGGGAAGGCATCACGCGAACTGATGTATGAAAAATGATAAGAAATAATTAAAAGAGCCTATCCTGATTAAACTTTGGGTAGGCTCTTAAAAGCTTTATCATCGAAGAAAATCAGACAGGCCTTTGCGTTGGCTATTCGCCAGCCTTTTCTCAGGGAAACCCCAAAATAAGATATTATTTTTACTTGAAATCATACAATTAATGCAATATAATACCAGTAAATAATTAATTTGGAATTTAATGTATTTAATTGGTAATACGTGTCTGACAATCGGGTTTTTGCTTGCAATATACAGTCGACTTGGCTGCTTTGCTGATAGATATTTGTAAATAAATTAATTAAGTATAGTAAGGAGTAATAAAAAATGGACGTAAAAAACCATATTGTTAACCCCTTGATTACTCATATTCCATTTGATAATTGCATTTTCTCATTGCTAAATGACGATGATGACAGTTTTTTAAATTTAATTATGAATCATTATATTGATATTAGCTTTGAGTCTGTAGAAAATGATTTCTTTTATAACTTTAAAAATAATTATCCATGGAATGGATATGAAGGAATAAAATATAGCTTTATTCCAAGAATTATTTTAGAAGCAAATCAAATAGAATATACTAATTTAATTTTATCATTTATTAATCAAGGATTTAATGTTCTGTGCTATGTTAATGAATATTACATAAAGGCCTATCCCTTAAGATATCAGAAGCGCCATGTATCTCATGAGATAATGTTATACGGGTTTGATTTAGAAAAACAAATATTTTATGTTAAGGACTTTTTCGATTTGTTTACTTACTCTGAAAATATTGTGACATTTGGTGAGCTAACGGATTCTTTTGTCAATTACCATAAAACTATGAATACTATGGATACTGGAATAGCAGCCATGAAAAAGGATGAAAATTACACTTATCATTTTAATCCGGTAAATTTTCAACAAAAGTTGAAAAATTTTAATAATATATCGCTTAGCAATACAAATATAACTTATAATATTAACATATTTGATAGATTATATGAGTATTTATCCAATGAACAGTACTACAATCCCCGATGCCTAAGAGTTTTTTTCAATCTCATAAAAGAACATGCAGTTCTTATGCAAAGAAGGTGTATGTATCTGAAGTCACTTTTTCCCAATCCAGAGTTTGATAATATACTTACTAAATATGAGGAAATAAAAAACGAAACAACCATAAGTAGAAACTCTTTTATAAAAAAAGAAATACGAAGCAGAAATATGATGATTCCGAAAACAGATGATTTAAAAAAATATTGCCTTGCTTTAAAGCAAATGAAAGAAGAGTACAGCACCCTTATTGATAAAATTGTATATTTATGCGAAGAAATGAAGTAATGTGCAAAAAAATGAAGTAATGAAAGTACTAATGTTTACATGGTTATTCATAACTTATGACCTTTATAAATCATTTCTCCGCCTATTATTGAAAAATTGCGCTGTCCAAGAGCTAAGCCTCTAATACATTTTTTGGCAGGCCTGGCGGCAGGTTACATCTTCTATTTATTCAAAGCTAAAATATTTCTTGCATTCAGGCAATAAATATGCTCTTTTACATTATCCGGCAGATTCAACTGTTCAATTCTGTTAATCTGTTCGTCAATACTGGCATAGGGTGTGTCGGTACCAAAGACGATGTGTTCATAACCGAATGCGTCGATTGCCTGCTTAATATGGCTGCTGTTAATACGTTTGGAGCTTGAAGTATCAAAGTAGACATTTTTTAGGTTTACGCCGCTTTCTCTGAAAAGGTCTGTACCGGTCAAATGCCCGATAATAAACACGGGGTTTGGATTTTCCTTGATAAACCGCAACAGCTTCATAACTTCTTTCTGTGAATACAAATGAACGAAAACCGGCAGTTTATACAACAAAGCTATTTCGACCAGGTTTTTAAATTCTGAGCCATCAATTTTAAAGGGATTCCATGCTTGATGAAGTTTAATTCCTTTGGGCTGATATGTACGTATACTATTTTCCAGATTATTCATATGCTCCATATCCAGCGGGTTCACCCAAAAAAATTGTAATACCAGCTCCGGCAACTGGTTTCTTAATTCCGAGACAAATTGATTTCCGTCACCGTTATCCCTAAAGAAATGATTATATGCCAGCCGATTCATCCGATTCATCATATATATGCTGTCGGGTTTCTGTTTGAAGGGCATATTCGGCGGTTCCTGAAGATTTTGAATATTCTTGGGGCTTGTGCATAAAACTATTTTTTCAAGATTGTACTTTTGAGCCATATTTTTTATGGAATCTGCTGTACAGTAATCGCCTGCAGCATGAGCATGAATATCAATCAGCATAGGAACCCTCCAATTATATGGTATTTATTTTTCGATTATACCATGTTTTGCCTGAAAGAACGAAAGTTATTTTTTATATACTCATTAGCTTTCAATATTGGAGAATCCTGGCTTAAGTTTCGGTCCATGCTTTTTTACTCAGGCTTTTTCTTGAGCTTTTAGCCTCAGACGTCCAATGGCGGTTACCTGTAGCCATAAAGAGGAACTTGGGTATTGAAGGGTTTGTCATAATATTGTTGTGTTGTGTTATCTCCTGGCTTTCCAATTCAGTTGTTAGTTTAACCAAAGCATTATAGATATTGCGTTTCATCCTGCTTTGCAGCGGAATAACCTCCATGGTTTCCTTGACGAATTCCCCGGCGCCAATGCCAATCCCAAATCTCCAGCTATAGCCAATACGTTCCGCATAGTGAGCCATTATCTGAAGAGCATTAGTATTCTGTCTTCCCTCAATAAAACCGTTGTTAATAATTGAGTATACCCTTGGATGAGTATAATCCGGTGTTTGAGGCTGGCAAGAGAGGTATTCATCAAACGCATACATATATTCCAGCAGGTTTGATGGAATTGCATCGATATAGAGTGGGAATACAAAGATGATGGAGTTCATTGTGCTCATTAGAGTGAAATCCTTTTCCGTTGTATTCTTACTTAGACTCTCCACTACGCAGATTTCATGAGTTTGAGTTACCTGCTTGTCGAGCATTTCAATTACTTTATCTATCAGACGTTTCGATGCACTAGCCTTACCTCTTGGGCTTCCATTTACAAAACATATTTTATTCATTTCATCTCCTCCTTTATATATTTACCGAGGGAGTTCAATCTGTCCTCCAGTTCTGTTTCTTTTCTACTGATATAGGTCTTGGCTTTGCCGGCCTGAAAGTTTATTGCATTGGCATCGCACAGAGACTGGAAGGTGTCTGCCTCATCAATCGTGATGTCCTCGCCGTAGCCAAAGGCAACGAAGCTGGGATATTTCCTGTAACGCGGGGCATGATGTACCTCGCCGTTAATCTTTTTGAAAAAGGGCAGGATATTGGGTATCATCCGATCCAGAGTTCTTCGGATAGCAGGAGAATAGCAACCGTATTTTACAGGAGAGACAAATATGGTAATATCACTTGCCATATAGGCTTTGTTTATATCGCAGCTGATATCTTTAAAGACACATTCCCCCGGGGTTTTGATCCAGCAGCCAAAGCAACCCACGCAGTAATGCATATCCTGTGTTTGAATATCATGTGTGGAAACTCTGTGATTA
This sequence comes from Bacillota bacterium, assembly GCA_023409265.1. Classification (GTDB taxonomy): domain Bacteria; phylum Bacillota; class Clostridia; order Acetivibrionales; family DSM-1351; genus Ruminiclostridium. The sequence goes on from JAEYHZ010000022.1 coordinate 306,579, forward strand.
TTCCTTTGAAGAAATCCCTTTAATTCCTGTTTTACCTGTGTTCCAAGCTTGCTGGTATCTGAGGCATCACTTACTACTAATACATTCATACATTTACCTCCTTCAATGTTTACACTGTCTACATTATCATATAACACAATGTTTACACTGTCAACATAGTATGATATAATTTTTTAGATGTTTAAAAAGAAAAAATATTTTGATAAGAGGTATAAGAGTTGCATAAGGAACATTATCATCATGGCGATTTAAAAAAAGAAATGATACAAAGGGGCATACAGTTGTTGAATGAGGTAGACTATGACGACTTCTCGCTGAGAAAGATTGCCGCCATGTGTGGGGTGTCGCACTCTGCTCCCTATAAACATTTTAAGAACAAGAATGAACTTATAGCAGCCATTGTACAGGAGGTATCAGATAGCTTCAAAGCAGCTCTGGAGGAAGCAGTACTGATGTATCCCGCTGATGCAGAAAATCAGATTATCGAACTTGGAAAGTACTATGTGCGATTTATGGTTGAAAATCCTGATTACATGAGATTTATCTTTGTTAACCCCAGTCAAAAGCGTATCAATATGATACATGAGCCCGACTACTGTACTGATACGTACCTGATTTTCCAAAAAAGCGCGCTGCGTTATTTGGAATGGCTTAAGGCAAATCCTCAGGACCAGGCTGTAGACATTCTTACAATGTGGAGCCTTGTACATGGTTATTCAATGCTGTTGGTTAACAATAACATTGATGTGCCTGACAACTATCTTGATATTATGGATAAGATGCTGAGGGAAAAGCTTCGCCTCAAATGACAGGTTATTCCATTATACGCAATATGCCCATATAAAAACTCTATTTCAATTGTCAGCTTCATTCTAATTCTTTTCCGGCGGTCTTGTCCAGAAAGGCTTTTACAGCAGTATTTGCCTGTTCAGGCCTTTCTAGAGGCAGAATATTACCTGCATTCGGAATAATCTTCAATTCAGTTTCTGTTCCGCTTTCAGTGGCCGGCTTTAAGGCTCTCTCAATCTCATGCTGCTTCACCAGGACGCTAGCCACCCCCTTTAGCCAGAGCGTCGGACATTTTATCAGCTATTAATTTGACCTTAATTTTTCATTTCTCTTTGCTGGCTCACGCCAACTTTTTTACTTATTATTGTACAAGCAAATTTGAGAGAGAGCTTATAATAATTAGCAAACGTATTGTAAGTACTGCAAATTGCACATAATATGCCTATCAGGAAATTCCGCCGAATATTCTCTAAAAAGCTTGGGAAAACCTTTATTCCTATACTGGAGTCTATGGAGCTTGGGAAAACCTTTATCCCTATACTGGAGTCTATGGAGCTTTGGTGAACTCAGTAGCCATTGGATAAATATACCTGAACAATAACCCCTGTCGGAGCGAATACAAAAGAATACTACCGTAAAGGAAGGGTGAGGAATCATACTTACAATATTCTTATGTGATGACAATCAGGAAACCCTTAATCAGTATGCATGGCTGATTAAGAAAATAGCGGATAAACATAAGGTGGAGGTTACTATTTCTTCTTTCAGTACAGGAGAACAGCTGCTGTTTCATCTGTCTGACAACCCAAATCAGGCGGATATTATCTATCTTGATATTCTTATGGGAAGCCTGAACGGGATGGACACTGCAAAGAAGCTCAGGGAAAACAAATGCAAGTCTGAAATCGTTTTTTTGACTACCAGCGAGGATTATGTCTACGATGCATTTGATATATCACCTGTTCATTACCTTTTAAAAACAGCAACCTCTCCTGAAAAATTTGAAGAGGTATTTCTACGGGCAGTCGAACTGGTTCGGAAAAAAGAGACCGACATGTTCATATGTGAGGTTGCGAATACCCAAAAGGTTATCCCTATTAAGGACATCTCTTTTTTTGAAATATGGAAGCGTGTTATAACAGTCCATTACAACGGTAAAGAGACCGTAGAATTCTATTCCACAATGGAGGAGCTGGAAAAACAGCTGATGGATAAGGGGTTTGTCCGCATACACCGTTCGTTTATTGTGAATCTGCATTATATATCTAAGTTTCAACAGAACAGCCTGTATCTGAAGACCGGCGAAAACATACCGATTGGTGTTACTTACATGAAGCGGGTCAGGCAGTCCTTTGCTGAGTATATCAGCAGTGCCAGCATTCACAGCTTCTGATGATAAGGAGGGAAAATAAGCATGCAACTGCTCGGAATCGTTTTGCTGGTCATTATTTATGATATCTATTTTTTCAATTACTTTAAACATATGTTTCCGGTCAAAAGAAACCATTGGCTTATTTATGCGGCTGCAGTTGCCATCAATATCGGTATTACCTTACCGGCCTATTTGTTTCTGGACCACCGCATTACAGTTTTTTTTATGTCGGGTTCCATTATGTTAGGCTTTACTCTGCTGTTTCATACAAATCGGGTGCAGATTATATATGCCGGCAGCGTCTACATGTTTTCCATTTATAGCAGCAGGGGGATTATCTGCTCGGTCTATTCGATGGTTCTGCATACCAGTATCCAGAGTGTTTTGCAGAATGAAATATATTATAATCAGATAATTGCGTTAGCCGTATTCCTTTCTATAGTCAGCATCATTTTTGTCCGTAAGATAATCGTTCCGGATCACAAGGCCAGGTATGCGTTTAATAACAGAGAGCAGCTTAGATTTACCGTCATCTGTCTGATCTTCCAATTGTTTTTTCTCATGCTCATTAACGATGGGCGCTATTATGATGGGACAAGAGCCACCTGGTATTCTGTTTTATACTTAGGGGCCGGTATTATAAGTAAATTGTCCATGCAGTTTGTATTTCACCATACTGCCAAGGTGGCCGAATTACTTGAATACGAGCTGCATACCCGCAAACTGCAAGAACAGCTTTCCAGCCAAATACGGCATTATCAGGCGTACCACAAGTTTACGGAAAGCTACCGCATATTCCGCCACGATTATGAGAAATTAATGACCTCCGTCAAGGTTTTATTGAAAAACAAAGAGTATGAGAAAGCAGCACGTATGCTGGAGGATATCCATGATACAATGCAGAGGGATGTACTGATTCATAAAACTTATTCCGACAATGTCCTGCTGGATGCTATCCTGCAGGACGCAGCCAATACCTGCGAGGAAAAGAGCATCCGTTTTTCAGCCCAGGCGCATCTCCCCGAAAATGTACAGATGTCGGAGCTGGACATTGTCCGCGTTTTTTCAAATATAACCGATAATGCCATAGAAGCCTGCAGCAAAATACCGAATAATGAACGATTTGTTGAGATTACAAGCGCCGGAAGCCAGGAGTGGGCGACGATTGAAATCGCTAATTCCTTTAATGGCGAACTTTCCCTGTCAGGAGGCGAACCTGAAACTTCAAAAGAAGACAAGGAGATTCACGGATTTGGACTGCGTATCGTAAAGGAAACGGTTGAAGGCCTTGGTGGACTGGTTTTTATGGAACCCGATCAGGAAAAAAGGATCTTTAAAATCAGGATATGTATCCCCAGAAGCTCATCTTGACATAGCCGGAAGCCAGACAGGAAATTTATGGTTTTTTGCTATATTTACGTTATCAAGCTTCTCGCAATAACTGAATATGAAAACAATTTGCAGGCCGTGGGTTGACCTCCCATGGCTTTTTGTCTGACCGTTTAAATTGAGTACGAAAAAAAGTCAGTTGGAAGCAATTTCTACAAATTATTTACACATCATTATATACTGGTAAAAATATTTTACAGGAGAAACATATGAAATTACAAATCACCACTGACTATGCAATACGGATTATTGGTTATCTGGCTCAGAACAATACCCAAATCGTAACTGCTAATGATATGGCAAAGAAACTGGGCATCACTTACCATTATCTTAATAAACTTGTTTCACATATCAAACGGTCAGGCCTTATAGAGTCTGTAAAAGGACCCGCCGGGGGATACCGCCTTTCCAAGTCCGCTGAAGACATTACGCTGTACGATATTATCCAGATTATGGAGGGAGATATTCTGATTAACCACTGCTTGGAAGAAGACGGGTACTGCAGCAGAAACGCTGCCCAAACGTGCCCGGTACAAAAGATATTTGCGTCTGTGCAATATGAGCTGGTAACCTCTTTGAAAAGCCATCGAATCAGCGACATATGGAAAATGAAGGAACCATTGGAAGCTAGATAGTTTGCACCTCGGGGTCCGTTACCCCTAATTCAATACAAAATACTGCTTATTCAATCCATTAAGGACCTGAGTATGTGACAGGTATATTATACTTGACGAGTCATGTTTAATATACCTGTCCTTAATTATTTAGGCGATATAAAAGTTTGGCTTGGTAGGTACAGCAGTGAAAATTAAAGCCGTTTTCAGATAGCTTAGAAAGTAAATTCAAATACGGAAAGGCGGTAAGAAACAGAATGAACAGATACAAAAAATTGCTTATCACCTGTTCCATTTTCTTATTATTATACTCAATGGCCTCTCTGGGTGCTTACCTGTTTGACGACTACAGGCTCAAGGCACAGATAAATGAACTGAAGCAGCTGGTGGAAACATGGACTCCTGCTCCATTGACGGATATGCAATCGAACTCAGTTGATTCGAAATCAGTTATACTTCCGGAGTTTAAGGATTTAATCCTGCAGAACAGGAATATTGTGGGCTGGCTGAAAATTGACGGAACGCAGGTGGATTACCCGGTGATGCAAAACAAAGACGATCCGGAATATTATCTAAACCATGATTTTCATGGAAAGGAAAACAAGAACGGTCTTCCATTTTTAGACACAAGGTTTGATATATATGAGCCGGACATTCTCCTTATTCATGGGCACAACATGAGGAGTGGACTTATATTCGGCGAACTGATGCAGTATAAAAAGGAAAATTATTATAAAGAGCATCCAATTATTGAATTCAATACCCTTTATGAAAAAGGAAGCTATGAGATCATGTCCGTGATACTTTCCAAGGTCTACCGGAAGGAAGATGATGTTTTTAAATATTATCAATTCACAGGTGCCAACACTCAGACCGAATTTGACTCCTATGTCCAAAATATCAAGCGACTTGCCCTTTATGATACAGGAATAAACGCTCAATTTGGTGATCAGCTTATCATACTCTCGACCTGTGAAAGCTCAACAGAGAATGGGCGTCTGGCAGTTGTAGCACGTAAACAGTGAGTGGCTGCTTCCAAAGGACAGCACTGATATTTTGAACATGAAATAAACCTTATAGAAGCTTCTGCTGCCTCCCTGGATGGGAAGCGGCTTATTTTAGTGCGGCATGTTCTGGAATTTACATCTTTTAAGGTGCTTTCAGAATCAGGTCAATTTATTGGGGACAAAAATATAGGAATTGAATACAAGTCATCACAGAGGTTTATCCAGATGCCATATATTTATAGATATAATCCGAGCTTTGTGTTTAACCAAAGTGCAATTCCTCCCCCTTTCATGATGTTGCGGTATTACGGTGGAAAGAAGGCTGTGAAGGGCTGCTAATTAGGAACATAAATGCATGAATAGAATGCAAACCGCAACATTGATTTATGCGGGCATTTTATAGTTACTATATAGAAGGTATGGATGAAGCAGGCGGAACTGAGTTTACGGATGATAAAATTCAGTCTGCGCGGCAGGTTGTGTTTGAATATTTTGCCTAAGTCTGGCAGTTTGCAGCAAAGGAGGAATAAATAAAGATGATGGAAAAACTGGATATAATCGTATCAAAACTGGCAAATCAGCAAACAATCCGGGCCCTGCGCCGCGGATTATTATATTTGATGCCGTTTATTTTAATTGGATCTGTTGTCCTTGCGCTGCTTAATTTCCCAATTCCGGCTTACCAGAATTTTATGGTACGTGTTTTTGGAGGCGGCTGGAAAGAATTCGGACTGCTGATACACAAGTGTACGCTCAATATCATGGCTATTACAACAGTGGTTACGGTAAGCTATGCTGTCGCGGAGGAAAAAGAACTGGTGAAATCCGGCGAGGTCAATGCAGTTGTTCTTGTAATCACAGCCCTTAGCTCTTTTTTTTCCTTTAACAGCAGCTCAGAGGACGTGATTATTAGTGTTAAAAACGCGGGGTCCGTCGGCGTATTTGGCGCAATTGTCATAGCTGTACTGTCATGCGGTCTTTTTTGCCTTTTTTATAAATGCCGTGAGCGTATCCTGCCCTCCGATCTGATCAACTATAACGCAAGTGCTCTGATCCGCTCTTCATTTAATGCTTTTATTCCGGCATTGCTTACCATTGCTAGCTTTAGTGCAGTAAGAATATTGATTGATTTAATCGGCATAAACGATCAGAATCTGCTGGCAGGAATTATAGATCAATACATGACTGGCCAGAATTACTTTTCTGCATTGGTCATTATTCTCCTTACGCATATTCTGTGGTTCCTGGGTATCCATGGCGGCAATGTGATTATGGATGCGATGTCAGGTGCGACGCCAATGGCTTCCCAGACGGCAGAGGTCAGTATCCTGACCAAGGAATTCTTTGACACCTATGTTTATCTGGGAGGTGCAGGGGCAACCATGGGGCTGCTGATCGCTTTACTGATAGTCGGTAAAAGCAGCAGCGAAAACAGACTTGCAAAGGTCTCAATCCTGCCCGGAATCCTTAATATAAATGAAACAATGGTGTATGGACTGCCTATTATATTCAATCCATATTATCTGGTTCCTTTTGTGCTGTCTCCCCTCCTCTTAAGTTTTACCTCATGGGTAGCCGTGCGGCTGGGATGGGTTCCTCCGGTATCGCAGGCAGTGGAATGGACGACCCCTGTTTTTTTATCCGGGTATCTTGGCACGGGATCAGTTGCTGGAATTGTGATGCAGGCAGTGAATCTGCTGTTAGCCGTGCTCATTTATCTTCCTTTTGTCAGGCTGCAGAACAGAAATCAGCTGCGTGCCCGCATTTCCATCTTCAAAAGCCTTGGTGATGAGATTCAATATATACAGGAGCAGCAGAAAAGGCACTTTCTTAACCGTCACGATGAAATAGGCTCTCTCGCCCGCTCTTTAGCGGCTGAAATCAAAGAGAGCTTAAAAACCGGTAAGCCGATCCTGCATTTGGAGTACCAGCCGAAAGTAAACTGTAAAGGCCAGGTAATGGGGGCGGAAGCTCTTCTGAGGTTGAATCACCCCATCTATGGTTATGTTTCACCGTTAATTATATTGTGTATCTGTGATGAAGCCCATCTCACCAATGAATTGGGTACATGGATTATGAATCAGGCCTTCAGCGATTTAAGCAGCTGGCATAAGCAAGGCTACAAAGTATCTCTCTCTGTAAATTTAAACCCGCGTCAGCTGATGGGTGACGATACTCTTGTACAGAAAATCAAGTCCTGCGTCAGCACAACCGGCACAGAACCTGATTATATGGAGCTGGAGCTAACGGAAAATGCTGCAATTGACCCGAGTGACTCCACCCGCCGCAAACTGGAAAAAATAAAGGATATGGGAATAAATCTGTCCATTGATGACTTTGGGATGGGTCACAGTTCGCTGCTGTATTTATGCGATTTTTATGCCAACATCGTAAAGCTCGATGCTTCCCTGGTGCGCACCATTGTCAACGACAAACAGCGCCAGCAGATCATAAAGAGCATCCTTTCCCTGTGCCATCAGCTAAATGTAAAGGCCATTGCAGAAGGAGTTGAAACCCAAGAACAGTTTCAGATGCTTCATGAGCTGGGATGTGAGTATTACCAGGGCTTCTACTTCAGCAGATCCTTAACCTATGATAATTTCATAGAATTTGTAAAGCAGCATGGCGTTTCGGAAGAAGTGAGCTTCAAAAGGAATGTTATAGTTTAATCTTGGATTTTCCAACTTCCGCACATATTTGTACAGAGTGCAGCAGCCGCTGTATTAAGAGTTCTCTATTTGAACTTGACGGATAAAAGTATTTTACATGAAAAGAATAGATTTATTGCTGTTATATACCGATGCAATTGGCTTATGGGCTGTCATAAAATTTACAGGCAGCATTTGCCTTTTGCTACGGTATTCTTTTTTTCCGTGAAGGTTTGGAATTTTTATCATTGTACATAAGGCCGTCAGCAGCGGCAATAGCTGAATCCACACTGTCAAACATGGCAAAATCAACGATTCCGTAGCTAAAGGCTAAGATGTGGCCTGTTCCGTTTTCGTCCCTTGTTTTCAGGTCCGCCTGTATTCTGCGCATGATAGCGTCGGCGTTCTTAACATCACATGCAAGCAGTACAAGAAATTCATCACCGCCCCATCGGCAAACCATATCCTCCTTGCGGACGCGCTTGGCTATAGCACGGGCCACGCGTATAAGCGCCTCATCACCCGCAGCATGTCCATAAATATCATTTATGGGCTTTAAGCCGTCCAAATCAATAAAACACAAGGATGCAGAGGGGTTGGTCATACGAAGTGAATCATGGCTCTTCTGCAGTATCTTAATACCCCATTCGCGGTTAAATACACTGGTCAGCGCATCCGTCGAAGCGAAATAGTGTAATTGTTCCTCGCACTTTTTCCGCAGGGTTATATCAATCGCTACCTCAAAATGAGCCAGCTTACCGTCTACCCAGCGGATAACCGAGTCTTTGATCAAGTACCAGCCGCCGGTAATAGTATTCATATACTCATATTCCAGGAAACCGCTATCAGGAGCGCAGCCGCTGCTTTGCAGCTTGGGAATCGGACAAAACGGGCAAGGACCCTCCATGCCCGTTTGCAGCACCTGCCAGCATTTTCTGCCCAACAGTTCATCCGGTTTAACACCCAGCTTTTCTGTAAGGGTCCGGTTGACAAATTTGAGTTCAAATGTCTCCATATCATTTACATAGATTGTTGAGTCAATGTTGTCGCTGATGGTTTGCAGTACCTCACGGCTGCGGATAATCTCAGTTTCCTCGTTGCGCCGGATAATCAAGGAGGACATGACGCTGCCCACGCCTTTTAAAAATATCAGCTCCCTGTAACTCCAGCTCCGGGTTTTCATGCAGTCGTCATAACCGATAAATCCTATGGGCGTATCCTGATGGAATAACGGCAGTATGGCAAGTGCTTTGATGCCCTGCGGTTCCAGTATAGCCCGGTCCTTTTCAGGCAACGTACTTACATCGTCGGAAATATACATGCCGGATGGGTTTTCTATGATTTCGTAGCTGTAGTCATCTTTGCACAGGTTCTGTAAATCCTGTATCGCGGGTTCCACGCCCGGTGCGCACCATTCATAGGTATTGCGCGTGTAATTGTTAAATTGATCCTCAAAGATATATACACGGCTGACACCAATATATTCACCCACACGGGAAAGAATCATCTGCACTGCCTGGTCTAAATCAGTGGAGTGGTAAGATGTGTTCAAGACGTAGGCCAAAATATCATTATACTCATTTGCCGTATCACAGTTTAATTCGTCATAAAAAAGGTATATAACAATATATTTTAACCCGCCCAGGCATGCAATGCTTGCGGCAATTTTAACTGGAATAACTCCCTCCTCAGGTGCCAGCAGTTTTAATGAGTATTGGCTGAGAGAACCGGTACATTCGAGTGTCTGTCGGATATTATCCTGCTCCCCCTCGTTCTGAAAGCGGATTAATTGGCGGAGAGGGATATGCTGGAAGGAGTCGGTGCCGGTTTTCTCCAAAACGATTGACGGGTTAAGAAGAAGATATGCTTCTCTGTTGGCAAAGGAAACAATCATCTCATCTCCGTCCTCACATACAACAACTGGGATACTGATATCTTTAAAAATATTTTCAAAAATAAGGTTGCTCAAAAGCAGGCTCCATTCCGCTGCTGACGCATGCAGCTCAAATAGTCTGAAATGATGCGCGTCTTCCATCACTTTTGTCCTATGTAAGAAATCGGGGTATAATAAAAAACCTATCTCCGACAGTCAGGTAACCATCGCTCCAAACAGAGGATTAGTTCCTATTGTTATGCGACCCGGCGTTTCCATCGGTTGGCAAGTATCGTGACAAGTCACCTTATTGTATTTTTTATATTGGTAATTGAGCTTTAAATTGCTGCTTTGTATTTTGTTTTAACATCTTCAGGCCTTTAAATTCCAACAAGCAGAAATTGAAAGAAAGGGCAACTTTCCCTTAGTAAAAGAGAAGTAAGAAGGTTTGGGACTGCTGCTATTCAGGCTAGCGGGACTTCGTACCATCTCAGGATGATTTTATCCGCAGCTTTGGCCGTCAAATTCCATTTCATGTATTGCATATAGAATACCTCCCTGTTTGCTATATAAAACGGGATACGGAATTGTACCCATGTCATTATTAGTATAAAGCAACGGAAGATTGATTCGCTTTTTTCTGTACTTAATTCGCCATTTTTCGTTCTAAATTTTAACTCCTCCCTTATGATAAGGTCAGCCAATCATTCCGCACTTGTCTGTTCAATGTCCGTACTACCTTGTTTCCTCATTTTAAGAGAAATGGGCCGGAAGACCATGCCCCTAAAAATGAATACGGCCCGGAATTGATATTCCTGACGGGTCAAGAGCCAGCACCTGTTAAGGAGTTGGCTCTTGACCTGTTTTTATTTATAGTACTTTTTTTCAAACTCCGTCCAGGACTTAGAAAATTCATGATTTTGAAAAGCCTGCTTTAACCCGGTGATTTGCTTCAGCCGGATGATTTCATCCAGCTCCATCCCAAGGTTTTCAGCAATTTTCTTTTCATTCCATCCCATTTCAGCCAGGGCGATAACAATCTCGGACATGGAGCGAATCTGGTGGGTGCCTCTGGCCCGATTATGCCTGATTGTGGAACCTATGCGCTCATCCAGGGGTTTGTCTATAATTGTCAAAGGCAAATGACCGTATATTCTCTTTAAAATGTCCAGATGCTCTCTGCCGATGCGGTTGCGGTGAAAACCATCTGTGATTTCATAATGATCATTATTTAGCCGGTAAGCTACAATTGGCTGTGTAAAGCCATCCAAACGTATGGAAGTATAGAGCAGTTCCATCTCAACCGGAGCCACTTTGTTCGGATTATAGTGATTCGCATAGACCTTTTCGGCCGGTATCCACTGTACCAGGTCGACCGGATCTTCAAAGGGAGATACCTCCCGCAACTGTTTTCGGATTTCGTTTAATGCCTTTATCTTATCATTTAACTGCATTCCCTCAACGATCTGATTGATTCTGTCCAGTAGGTCTTCCAGCTCCAGCATAGGATCAACCGCTTGCAGGTCAGCTCTCATGCTCCTTCACCTCCCTTCCGCTGCTTTTGGAAAGAAACCAGTATTTTTTTGTGGTCCGGTACACCTCAAAGCCCTGACGCAAATAGTACTCTTTAATATATATTAAATCGGTGGAGGTGCGGATGGGCATCTCAATATTGCGGCAATAATCGAACCGGGCTTCTGTCAGAATCTTAAACAGCTTTTGCTTACGGTAGCCGGATTCCACATACTCTGTCGAAAATAAAATATAATCATCCTTTATCCTTAAGGAAGAAAAGGCAATAACCCTGCCGTTTTTTTCTATTGTGAACCAGATACGGTCGGATTCATTTCGCAGGTATGGCATGAAACGGCGGTATCTTTCTTCGGCGAAAAAATGGCCCATTTTTGAATAAAAGAGACCACGGTCATACTTCCCTTCATAACATATTATTTCATTTTTATCCATCATCCTCGGTGTCCTCCATAGAGATGAGCACGGCCCTCATCTGTTTATCCTGTGCATCCTCCAGGCTGATTAAATTCTGGTATTGCTCTCTGAGCTGTTTTAGCAATTTCACGTCTTTTTTCGTTGGAGCAAAGTTGAGGCGTTTGAGCCAGAAATCATTTTTTTCCAATGCCCTTGCCACACGCCGCCAGGTCGGAATTTTCTTGCAGGATTCCAGCTTTCGGTCTGCTTCGTCGGGTACATCTTCCATCCTGATTCCATGGGAAGACCACCATCTGAAAAATGTCTTAATCTTGCGATAATAGTGATCCCTGAGCTCCGGGGCGTATAATCCCAAGCTTTCCAGCAGGAACACGGTATATTGCTGCCAGGTCATGCCGGAAGGCTTTTCAGATTTCATATTTCCCAGAAGTGATGTTCTGGCGTAGATATTCCCAAAATTTACCCCATGGACCCTGCTCACCACCCGTTCCCAGGTTTCCGGTTCCAGGGCACGGAATTGGTCCAGGCCGTTGCGCTGGTCATCACCATAAGGCTGACAGAGTCTTTGCTGATAAATACTAAGTCCATTCTTATACATCAATTCGTAAATTTCATTGAATTCAAGATTTAATTGACTGACGGCGCCCCAGATATCTTCTGCTCTCCAGTCGTATAACGGGTAAAAATGGTAAACAATGCAGGCCGAACTAGCAGTACGCAGTTTTGTTGTCCAGCCATATCCTTCATAGGTCTCCTTGGATTTATTGACGATGGTGTTGAAACGGTTCAGGCTTTCATCACTTCGAATAGCAATTCCGACTGCAGCAGGGTCTTTATGTATTTTTTGGAACCATTGGCTGAATTGATATGTAAATTCTTCAAATTCCATTCCCTTATGAAACCACGTCCAGTCATCCGGCATATTGCTTTCATTAATAACGCAATCATAATCCGGCATATCCCTAACCCATTTTTCCCTTTCATTGGTGTCCCAGCAAATCCAGGTGGGCTGGATAACGGATACGGCATTCCGCAAAGACAGAGGCAGACAACACCAGTAAAAATTATCTACCACATCTGCTGTAATCCTGCGCAGTACTTCCATATGCCGGATAGTGGCCTTATATTGCGATTCCAGGTCAATGTATAAGACACTGAATTTTCTGTTCATTTGACGGGAGATGTCAGCACAGAGCTGGAGCATTACCGAGCTGTCTTTTCCACCTGATACACAGAGGTAGACGGACTCAAAATCTGAAAAGATCAAATTGAAGCGTTTTATGGCAGCAGTTAATACGTTTTCTTTTGTATATATTTTAGCAATTTTTGACACCCCCTTTAAGATGAGAATTTCTTAAACGCGGCCATTTTCTTATACGAAGCCATTAATTATAGTAAACTCTTTCGTTTTCAGTCTTTATTCACGGAGCAGCGGATTGTCGGAAGACTACACCAATTAATTAATATACCAGAAACAGCTTTTTTGCCGGACTGTAATGTTGTGAATTTACCTGTTTTTGTCTCCAATAAAGGGAATAGACAATCAGTTTCGAGGTACAGTTATTAATTGTACCCTACCTGTTTTACTCCGGATTCTCGGGCTAATTGGGAACAAAAAAACAATAATTAGATGCATAGCAGTGAGGAAATAAATATTACAAGTTATTAATAATACAGTATAAGCAAGTTATACCTCATAATTTCTAAGGATAAAACAAATATAAAAATGGAAATGATTTATATTTTTATTTGTGAAAACAATCTAATGGCCTCCCAAAAATACACAGAGCTGTTGATGAAAATATCGTGGAGGCATAATTTAAATATTGATATACAGAGCTTTCAAAATGGTGAAGAGCTCTTGGAGGCTTCAAAAAAATATATGGCTGACATTATATATATGGATGTCCATTTGGAAGGAATAAACGGAATTGAGACCGCCCGGGAACTTCAGTTATGCGGTTATCAGGCTTCCCTCATATTCCTGACTAACAGCCAGGAACATGTATATGAAGCATTTGAGGTCAGGCCGGTCAGGTATCTGATTAAGGGGAAAACGACCCAGGAAGATTTTGAGAGGAGTTTTTTGAAAGCAGTTGAGCTTTCCATTAAAAAAAGGAAGGAAATTCTTCTTTGCAGTACCTGCAACAGAAATGTTGCAGTGCCAAAAAGAGATATTGCTTATATTAAAGTTTCTAAACGCCTCATTACTATACACTATAAAGACAAAGAGGCTTGTTTCTCCGGCAATTTGGAAAAGCTCACGGATCAGCTGCAGGAGCATAGCTTCTTAAGGATACATCGTTCCTACATCGTGAATTTATTTCATGTTACTACTTTCTGCTCCAAATATGTGGTTCTGCAAAGCGGAAAAAGGATTCCGGTGGGGATTACCCATATAAGTGAAGTGAGGCATGCTTTTTTGAATCTATACAAAAAAACTGATATTTAAGCAAGGAGCTTTCAGCCCAAGGCTGCAAATCTCAAGGAGAAGATATCCAGGTTTAAAATTGGGGCTTTTTCCTCCAAAAACTTACTGCCTCTCCTACTAATCATGATTCATTTGGAATAAACTTTGCCTCAATGATCTAATTGAAAACTGGAAAGATATTGCAAAGACCAGAGGTCTTAAGAGTCCCTACCTTACTGTGATTGAACGAGAATACATCAGCTATAGCAGTTTACCGCAAAACGGATTTTCTGTATAGCAAGAACTGGTATCTGATTAAGGAAACAGATATGAAATGGATGATTATGTAATGGAGAAAACCGTAGCAAATTAGTGTGTAAGCATAAATAACTTATATTGGAACAGACTGGCAGGAATTGCCGGTTTGTTTTTTTGTGCCAAGTAATAGCAATGTTCTGAATTAAGATGAAATCCGATACATTGAAACCTCAATTCGGAACATGCGAACCAACAATGCAGGTAGCTATATTATACTTCCTAGGTAAAGTATTATTTACACCTTATTTTTTATTAGGAGGAAATTACATGCGAACCAAGAAACAGCGTAAAAGCAGTAAAATATTCAGTTTTCTCCTGACGATAGCTGTTATATGCGGAATGCTCCCGATGCGCGTATATGCAGCAGAGGTCGGAGAGATTACTGTAAGTACTGCCAAAGACTTTATTCAGGCAGTCAATAGCAATAATTCACGGAATATAAAGCTAGCTGCTGATATTGTAATTGAGTATGGTATGACGAATGGGTCGGGACAGTGGAACAGTTCGTATAACAGTGTTTCCCAGCCCGGATATTCAGGCCAGCCTCAAGGGATTATGGTTGGAAACAAGGCGAGTTCCGGCAGTGGCGATTTTGTCATTGATGGTCAGGGCCATAAACTTATTTTTAACTGGCCCCACACCATTGTAGAAGGTGGAAATTTCCATTTTCTTAACACGAATTATGTGAAGTCCTTTACGATGAAAGATGTCACATGGTATGGCAGCAGTGAGGTCGGCTGTTATTTTCCGGCCGGCAATGTAACGGACAATGTAAGCATTACTTTTGATAACGTTACGTATAAAGGACCTGGCATGGGTGATATCGCTATATATCCAGTTCATAATCCGCAGGTAGTGTTCAAAGACTGCGACATTACAATGAGCTACCGAAACGGTTCAGGCGGAAGCGGTGTTGACTCGGATGGTTATGGCGGAAGCTTGCCGGCATCGGGCACTGCAGCCCATGGAGCTTTGTGGCAGGATACACACGCCTCCGAAACCATTGCAGCAAATTTTATCACATTTGAAGGGAGTAATACCATAACCAAACAGGATTCCCCGGCAGACGGCGGTGGCGTTCTCGGTGATATTGACCCTATCTTTTATATTTATTGGTACGGAGACAGCTATGTAAAAGTGGCAGACGGCGCTTCCCTGATTATAAAGGATGAAGCTGGCAAAACGAAGCAATCGGCATATACAACCGGCTTGATTGGCACATATACCAATGCTTATTATACACCGTTCATTGTTGGACGAAATGCCACATTTGAATACCACCACGTAGGCGGAGGCAACGGATTTATTACCGACTACTACAAGCTGGGCAGCTTTACCATCGGAGATTACGCCAACGTTGTCTTCGATATAAAAGCGGACACTAAATATAATAAAAATGATGTGAGCGCTTTTCCTGCCTATTTTGCTGCAGATTCTATCAGTGTCGGCGAAGGAGCAAAGTGGACATATGTTGTGGATTATGCGGACTCAGCTGCCAGCACTGATAATTCTATGATTAGTGCAAATACCATCAACGTTTCAGAGGGTGCTGAAGTAAACCTGATTGCGAAGAATAATATTAAAGCAGAAACCCTGATTACTTTGAGGAACAGTAGCCCCAGTGTTACTTTTACAAATCCCCAAAGTGTTGTTCTTTACAACAGTAAGAGTACTTCAGAAACCAATGTAATCCAAGGCCCTAACAATGCGGTGCTGAACATCGTAACAGACGGATTTCGCATGTGGGAACTGGAAAACAATGCATTGATGGCAGCGACAATCAGCCCCGGTAATCAGACAGCTCTTGAAGGAAATTATATCCTCTCCCCCGAGACCGAACATCAGTGGGTACTCGGTGGAGAGCTATATACCGTGTCCGATGTCAATACACTAAAGAATTTCAATATACTGGAGCTTAAGGCAAAGGCTGCGGCAACAAGCGGAAGCATCCTATACGAAATCTGGGACGGAACATCTGCCAGCAGCCTTCCTTCAGAAATCGGCGGGCCGTTTCCAATTACTGGAACAAAAAACAATGAATATATCTATACAATTTTAAAGGAATTAAACCCTAACGGCGAAGATAACAATTATATTTTTGACCGTGAATATACCCTGGCACAATTACAGGAAAATGCAACGATTTCAGAAGGGATACTGAAATTGAACGATACCGAGAACGGGTTAGGAACACACACGCTTTATTATGCAGTTGATAACCGCGGTTCCGTTCCGGGAACAAACCCGGATGGAATCCCAGACTATCGGCAGCCTTATTCAACGGTGAATGTATATTATAGCCTGTATGACGGTACTGTTGACAACCCTAATCCTGTTAATGTCCAAGATAATGTGAAAATCGCTGTCCTGTATGGTGAAGCTGATACTGAAGGAAGTTATACCTTTTCCGAAAGCCAGACATATGATTTGCAAAATTATGTGTTTGACTATGATTTGACAGCTGCCCAACAGATCCAAAACGGCAGTCTTACAACCTGCCAATTGAACGGTCAGGAAATTAAGTTTATTTATCCGGGGTACACACAATCAGACACTATGCCAGTTGGAAAAATAGTTCTTATTTATTCGCTGGACATAGAAGATAAAAATGATATTGATGGTGATGGCGATAAAAACGAGCCCAATGGGATCCCCGATTGGAAGGAAACGCCCGAAGGAACAGAGAGCGGAACGGAACCTGGGGGCAGCACAGAAACTGGTGGAGGTACAGAAACTGGTGGTGGTAATGAAACCGGTGGTGGTACCGAAACCGGTTCAGGTAACGAAACCGGTGCAGGTAACGAAACTGGTGGCGGTACCGAGACTGGTGGTGGTACCGAGACTGGTGGTGGTAACGAAACCGGTTCAGGTAACGAAACCGGTTCAGGTAACGAAACTGGTGGTGGTACCGAAACTGGTGGTGGTACCGAAACCGGTGGTGGTAACGAAACTGGTAGTGGTAACGAAACCGGTGGTGGTAACGAAACCGGTGCAGGTAACGAAACCGGTGGTGGTAACGAAACCGGTGGTGGTACCTAATCAGGTGGTACCGAGACTGGTGGTGGTACAGAAACCGGCGGTGGTAACGAAATCGGCGGTGGTAACGAAACCGGCGGTGGTACAGAAACCGGTGGTGGTACCGAAACCGGTGGTGGTAACGGAACTGATGGAGGTAACGGAACTGATGGAGGTAACGGAACTGATGGAGGTAACGGAACTGATGGAGGTAACGGAACTGATGGAGGTATCGGAACTGATGGAGGTAACGGAACTGGTGGAGGTAACGGAACTGGTGGAGGTAACGGAACTGGTGGAGGTAACGAAACTGGTGGAGGTATCGGAACTGATAACGGTACCGGAACTGATGGAGGTATCGGAACTGATGGAGGTATCGGAACTGGTGGAAATACCGGAACTGATGGAGGTATCGAGACTGGTGGAGGTATCGGAACTGATAACAGTACAGGAACTGATAACGGTACAGGAACTGATAACGGTACCGAAGACAAAGAGGACAAAGAAAACAGCATTGTTGATGAATCCCCTGCAGGAGTAGGAGAATTAGATAATATGCCGAAAACTGGCGATGACAGTAACAGCTATCTCCTATTAACGCTATGTATTCTTTCAGCTCTGTGTCTGGTAATGCTTGCTGTACCGCGTAAGAATGAAATAATGGACTAACTTTTTGAGAGTATGAAATAAAGTCTGTAAATATAGCTTTCTATGATAAATTAAAAATATCATAGAAAGCTTTTTTTATGGCCTTAAGCTCTCACAAAGTGAGAGCTTTCCCTTTCAGGTTCATCATGAACCTTCCCATAGTCCATGTAAAAGACAGACCTTCCCACAAGCGGAAATCTGTCTTTGTACCTTGTTCTGACCCTTCCTATTTCACAAAAAGGTTACTGTTCTTGGCTGCCCTCTCCGTTGCTCCTACGACCGAACTTAGGAAAAGACTCTTTAAAAGTTGTGACCTTTATGGCATGGACTTTTAAATATTCCGATTTACCTTGGCTGTGCCTTAACGGGCAGACCTTTATTTGCGTCAAGTTTTAAAAGGTATCGCTGAACGAAGTATCGAAATAAAATTCATTGAAAGCATTAATTTCATATGTTATAATTGCTGGAAGTTATGACTACTATTGAGAGCTGGTAAACAAATGAGATTACGCACAAATTTTCATATGGAACGGGACTTTAATTTATTTTTGCTTGCAGGGCTATTCTCCGGAATCGGTGCAGGTATCAATACATCAATATTCAACAACTACTTAAGCGATATATTCAAACTATCCGAAGATATCAGAGGTTTTCTTGAGGTGCCCAGAGAAGCGCCGGGCTTCTTTATTATGTTAATTCTGGCGGCATTAAGTTTTTTCGGTGATGTACGTATTGCAGCGCTCGGCATGGCAGCAGCGGGACTGGGTATGCTTGGACTCGGTATGCTTTCGCCGACCTTTGCAATCATGATCATCTGGATGATGATGTACAGCCTCGGCACACACATGGTCATGCCCGTTACGCCATCCATCGGCATGTCCCTGTCCAATCAGGAATCTTTCGGAGCCAGGCTTGGAACAATCAGTGCCTTCGGCTTATCAGGAAGTATCATTGCCTATGTATATATCTTCCTGGGTTTTAATTTTATGCACATGACTTATCAGTTCGCGTTTGTTACAGGCACCGTTTTCTATGTGTTCGCCGCTTTTGCAGTGGGAATGATGAAGAAGAGCGGTCCGGAAGTTCGAAAAATAAGATTTGTTTTTAGAAGACGTTATTCGCTCTATTATGTATTGGCTGTTATCAGTGGTGCAAGGAATCAAATTTTTCTAACGTTTGCGCCGTGGGTACTGATTAAGGTGTTTGATGTAAAACCTCAGATGTTTGCAATCCTGGGTATCGTAGTTGCCGTTATCAGTATAGGCACACGCAAACTAATCGGTAATTTGATTGACAGCCGTGGAGAGCGATTTGTCCTGACGTTGGAGGCTGTTCTGTTGTTTGCCATCTGTCTCGGATATGCATTCTCGGACAGACTTTTCTCCACCGGCGTCGCCGTGGTAATCATAGCCGGCTGTTACGTTATTGACAACTCTATGGCTGCAGTCGAAATGGCGCGGTCAACATATGTACGGAAGATTGCAGTCGATCTTGCCGACGTGACCCCGACGCTATCAACCGGCGTAAGCCTGCAGCACATCGCTTCAATGGTCATTCCTATTTTCGGAGGTCTTTTGTGGCTGGAGGTCGGATATCAGGCCGTATTTATGGCTGCTGCTGTTATTGCATTCCTCAACTTGGTTCTTTCTCGAAGAATTAAGATTGTATAAACATCACTGTTGTGGAGAACCTAGCCTTGTACTCTGTTCTCCAGCCGTACCATAAACGGCCTTCAGGAAAAATTTTATCACTTTTAGCTAATAAAAATTAACTCATAGTCTTCTTCCGTATACAGGTCTCAGGTTTGATTCGGGCGCAAGGCAAGCTTCACTGGGTTCACCTGCTTTACTGTCAGGCTTACCGCTCATTTCGCGGCTTTTCATCTCCTCCTTAAGCGGCGTATAGATGGTATGCTTTGCCGCCAGGTGCGGAGGCTATCCAATTGGCTGATCATCATCAAATAAAGACGGGTTTTCCTTCAGTAGTCCCATGACCCAGTCTGCCATCAGCTTCACTTCAACTAAACAGGAAGCGGCATCTCCTATTTTCACTTCCTTAGCAATCCCCATATTTATCATTGGAATAAGCAGCTTATCATAATTCTTTGACACATCCCCACGAGATGAATAATGACCATAAAAGTCAATTTCACGAACATCTCCATCCTCGTATAACAGTTTAATTTTCCTTGGTTGTGGGTTGATACGGTCAGGAATATTCATCCACTCCTCAATACTGTGAATAAATGTATTTGTCTTAAGCGTGGCTCCCAAAAATAATAACTGAGCATCCTCATCGTATAGCCCGGCGAAGCAGCCGTTTCGCGGACAAGGTGTATAAACCTCGCTGTCACGCAGAACATAGGCTTGCGCTCTGTTTCCCATGGCTGTTACCGAATGGGTAGGATGCATCGAGCGGACAGCTCCTGCTCTTTTCATGAAAAGATTGGGCAGTATTCCAACGCAGGCGGGTTCTGTCTTTGGGTTATAGATACCGTCTCTTAAATTTTCATCAGACCATGAATGTGTTGGAAACAACAAAAGCCCCTCATCCATATAGTCAATAAAGGCATCCAAAACCGTATCACCTCCGCCTTCTACCTCTCCAACAGCTTTCATTGAAGAATGAATGAGCAAGGTTCCATTCTTCCTAATCTCCGTTCTATTAAGATCCTCGATTAAAGAGTTTTTAGTATGCATGTGCAGTCCTTTCTCCTTTCAGGATTTCTACATGGCAGCCTGCTTCGGTATGCAGAATGGAACTTCATCGCATAGATCAGACATAAGCGTCCTGTAATAGCCATCAGTACCATCTTAATCTTGCATTTATTAGAAGTCAATTGCTATAACAACCGACCCATACACATTATGCTTTTCCGGAATATCCAAGTCCGTCCAGTTTACAGCTTTATTTCATTCATCAATTCGATAAAAGCCTTAAGTGCTGCAGACATCCATTTGGTTTTGTGGTAAAGCACCTGAGTAAATATTAGGAATTCAGGGCCCATCCAGTTCAACCTCACAAGTCGTTTTTGTTGAAGCTCTTCTTCAACAGCGGTCTGTGGAAGAAACGTGATGCCCATTCCACTCAATATCAGCTGTTTTATGGCCTGAACGTTGCTGGTTTCTATAACCGAACGAGGCTTTATATTAAATTGCGACAGTATAGTATCAAAAAGTGCTCTATAGCCGCAACAGGATTCCGTTAAAATCAGAGGTTCACCCGATAAGTCTTCCGGATAGACATTTTCTCTTCGGGCAAAACCATGTTCGGGCGAACACATAAGAGCCATTGTTTCCGGTGTTTGCAATACAGTAATGAAATCGCTATTTGTTATTTCTTGGTCAACAAAAAATGCTATGTCAATTGTATTCTCCTTTAATGACCGTAAAAATTCAGCTTTAGTCCCGAACTTGATTAAAATCTCGACATCAGGATAACGTGAGCGATATTCTTTTAAAAGTTTAGGCAATCTTGTCACACACAAGGATTCAACTGCTCCAATGATTAAGGGGCCACTGGGCTTATCCTGATTACCAGCCACGTTTTTTGCATCATTGGAGAGCTTCAGCATCTGTTGAGCAATTGGCAGCAGCTTCTTTCCTTCATGAGTTAATGCGATAGTGTGGCCCAGACGCTCAAACAGCCTTACGTTCAGTTCCTGCTCAAGCAATTGAATTTGTGAAGTGATGGAAGATTGAGCATAACCCAGCTGCAGCGCTGCCTTTGAAAAGCTTTGAAGCTTTACGATTGTTATAAAAGCATTTAATTGTCTTAATTCCATTGCCCCCACCTACCAATCGATTTTATCGAATAATTGCATTGAATTTATCAATTTTACTATATGTCTACTATATGTTACCATACTATCTAATATTTCGAAATATTTTTTAAATCAGATTTGAAAGGGGACTTAAATATGAACGAGTTTACGAAAAACAATTTGGAATTAATAAGGTTGACCGAGGAATGGGAGCCCAAATTATCTCAGCTTCCGGAAGATGTGTTAACCAAAAGGAGAAACAGCCAAAACAGGACAATAAAGCAGATTGTCGGACATATGGTTGATTCGGCTTCCAACAATACACATAGGATAATACATTTGCAATATCAAGTCAGTCCTTTGATTTTTCCCGATTATGCAAACCTCGGTAATAATTGCAGATGGATTACAATACAGAATTATCAAGATGAAAAATGGCATGATTTGGTTCAATTATGGAAATATTCCAATCTTCATATAGTCCATGTTATAAATAATGTGAACATGGAAAAATTGGACAATGTTTGGATTAGCTCACTGAATAGTGCTATCCCGCTTAAAGCAATGATTATTGATTATCTGCGGCATTTCAGGCTGCATTTGAGTGAAATTGATGATCTTATAAATAATAAATAAACGTTCTTTTGCCAGGGCTGCAAAAATTTGATCCTCATAAGATACTAACTCTGCAGGAGAGAGTTCTGCCTTATCATATTCTAAACGGTGGTACCAGGATAGGTGATGAACTTCAGAGAAAAAAAGAATCCCAACGTTTCATTTTACATTGAGTTATACCCAATCTTTTTGGGTATAAAAATGATATAAAGGCATAAAAAAACAGGTGTAGCTTCATTAATAGAAACACCTGTGATTTTTTATGTAACAATTATCTATTATAAATAATTATACTCGTATTTACTATATATAATTATACGGATGAGGTATCATTCACAGCTCATTATATAACTTCTTATTAAAGTACAACGCAAATCCACCTAACAGAATAAATGAACCGGATTTTGTGATTAGAACAGGTATAATGACTTTATACCCGGAAAGTATCTGGAATGTAGTTTGGGATAACATCATGATTCCCACAATAATGCAGACTTTTAGCAAGCAGGCAAGAATAATAATCCCAAGCTTATCATTTTTTCTTAGAAGGTAAAAACAAATTAAACAAAGCGGCCCTATAATACCCATATCAAGTACATAGGTGATTTCCGTTGTATAGACTTCAATCAGTGTTAAGGATTTATTTGTTAAAATCGATGTAACAATATCCGGCATCCATGCTACAACTAATGCAGTGCCTGACAGAATCAGAAATAGCCCCACTCCTTTTTTTGCATTATAAGTAAGCTCTTTGAGTTTAATGTCCCGGATAATTGAAAATAATCCGAATAGAGTACAAGAAAAAAGCGCGATATATAATAAATGATATTGATTATAAGTCACTCCAAAAGAAATACTTGCTGCATAATAGAATGCCACGGCATATACAGACAGCAGTTTTATCATTGACTTATTGCTACGTTCAATCCTATTCCGCCAGAGAGAATATATAAACAAAGGAACTAATACCAAAAGTATGCAAAAATCTGTACCAATAAAAATTGGTGCTTTTAAGAATGAGTCATGTGCATAAATACCCGTTCCGTACATTTTGACTACATCCCCGTATTGATTTGTTATATCAAAGGACTTTGAAAAATCCATGGATAGCACTCCGGTTCCGGCTATAATAATTAAAAGTAAAATAGATACGATGGATAAAAAATCTTTTTTATATTTCATTTTGATTCTCCTACCAAGTAATGTTTTATTTTCTCTGTAATAAATTGTCTTATATATTTTTCGCTTTAAGGTTGAAAGGTATTTCCGCAGCCTGTGGAAGCATCCGTTACGGCCTTTCTTTGCTGCATTACACAATATGCAAACTATTCATTTGAAAGAACACCTCTTAAAATAATATCAAATTGAACTCTAAACATCTCCTCTGCTTGCTCCATGGTTAAATCCTTATACCTTGAAATCATAAGGTTAAATCCCAGGAAGGAGCTCCAGATAGAAAATGCAGTCTTCTCCGGATCAATTTTCCTGATAAGTTTATTTTCCATACCTTCTTTCAACTTTTGGCTCAAATGACATATCCAATCAGGCTGGCTGGGGTTCTTTCTGCTATACTTATGAAGAACAATCAGATTATATTTTTCCGGTTCCTCAATAGCCAGTTTCATGATCCTATGGAACACCGTTTCCATTTCAGATAAGATATCTTTTTCACTATCAAGCAATTCTGCGATTTGGGTACGAAGCCATTCGGTCTCTGTAAGTTCTATTGCATCGATAATTTCCTGTTTGTCTTTGAAATGATGATAAATAATGCCTGTAGAATACTTCATCTTTTTTATGATTTTTCTGATGGAGATTTCTTCAAAACCCTCATTGAGCCCTATCTCCAATGCTGTATCCAGAATTGCCTGACGAACCATTTCACTACGCATTTTCTGTTCTTCTCGTGCCATATACTATGCCTCCAGTATTTATAACACCGTTTAATTAAATAACACTGTTATAAAAATAATAATACACTATGATTTGAATGTCAAGAAGCATAATTTTAGAACAGGTGTCACATAATTGTAGAACGGGTGTCAATGGGATCGCTGCTGCCACCAGGACAGGGTAAAAGAAAATGCCAACCTGAACATTAAGTCCCTGTCGGCATAATCTTATAGTTATTAAATACATATTATAATATCTTTTTTCCTGGACTCATCAGAGAGGGTATATTTTATATCCCCTTTCTGATAAGTTACTTCTATATAAGTGTTATTCTCCACCCATAATTTAAACTGCACATCAATATTCTTTGGCCATGCGGGTAACAAATATATCTTCCCTGCAAAGTTCTGCAGCAACATTTCCTGCAAGCCGCACATACCACTTCCTCCCCAGTTGTGATCTGGTACATAGTCATGTCCCGGGCCCCAGAACGCCGGGAAACGGCGGCCGGAATCCTTCAATTTGTCTACTTGATAGTGATAGGCGTCCTTTGCCAAACCCATCCTTGCCGTAAACAATCCAACATGCATCCAGCTTAAATTCATTAACTGATCTTCATCATCCCATGCATAATTATAGGTATCAATTGCCAGCTGCAAATCCTCCCGATTATTTTCACCAATTCCAATTTCATGGTATGGGAAAGTCGCATATAATTGTGGAAATTCACAATTTGTCTTAACATAGTTCTTCGGCAATTCACAAGGCGCAATTACGGTATGCTCCCTCTTGATTTCCTTCGGAACAGACGGAAGCTGATTAAGCATCTCTTCCCACTTATTCCGCTGCATCTCATCTCCATAGCCTTTCACCAGTAATTCCTTTATAACCGCCCTAAGTGCATAAATCACATCCGCCGGATTTGTAACTGCAACCTCACCAGCATTATAATTCGCGGCATATCTTCCCTCTTCTCCCCATACATCGATAATTCCTGCCTTATGGTAGGTTTCCTGAGCTGTTGAAGGAAAAATAATGCGCTTACCGTTTTCATCCAAATCTCTGTACATTTGATCATAGAAATTAATAATAGTGGAGATAAAATTAATATAACGATCTCTGTCCCTTTCCCCTGTTGCTTCAATGTACTTTAGCATCATGTAACCAAACTCTACCGAGGTTACATAGTGATAGCGAATATGCATTGGATAATCCAAGCCGTATAAACCATAAAAGGCGGACAATCCATTGGCATCGGTTTGCTCCGGGATACATGCAGCATCTTCTACACCAAAAAAGAATTTTGACCTCGCCATGGCACCCTCCAGCAATCTGAAATAAAATTCAAATTGTGGAGCCATCATATCAAAGTCACCACTTTTTAACATTGGCCAATACATATGCCTCTGATTTTGTGCCGTAAACACAATACCACCCCAGTCTCTTTCATCCGGAGTTTTAGCCCCATACCTGGCTCCCCAATAAACAGGATCAACTGTGAATAATCCCCCATTAAATTTAGTAGGATATCTGCCATAGGCATTGCACCCAAGCATATAGCGGAATAACTGATAATTTCTACTTACCTGCCAATCTTCATCCTTTTCATCTTCAATATCTGGTTTAATGTGAACGTAACTGCGGTTCCAAAACTGTGCCCACCAATCTAATGTTTCCTGTCTCTGATTGATTGATGTCTGGTCCTTCTGCAGAATTTGATCTAATTCATTTTTCCAGTCCTCCAATGTGCCTGACTGTGAAATATGTAAAAAAACCTTTATTTCCTGTTTTGCGGCCTTGGTTTCAAGCATATAACTATCACAGGGTAAATTGGCATAGACACTTTGGCTTTTACCGGCAAAAAACATTCCCTTTGCCTGTAACCGTCCTCCTGAAGTCAAATTCTTTTGTACATTTGGGAATTTTTGTGCTATGGTCTCCAAACCTTCTTGGTGAATGTGGTCCCAAAAATGCTTTTCCTCTTTTACTTTATGGTAAAAAGTTACATCTCCATCGCCGGCAAGAACCATATCGGGATATTGATAACCATTTTTCACATTCCGCCAATTTTCATAAAAAACATGTATTTGGTGTTCCACTTCAGAATCAATTTCTACATGCAATATGCCATATTTGACATCAATCCATAGCTGTATTTTTGTCGTTATAGTACCCGTTTTTCCTATAATTTCAATGGAGCCCTCTTCTAATTTCAATTCTTGGGAAAAGAAATCCATGAACGGATTCGGAGAAAGTCCAATTTTCAATCTTCCCGCTTTTATCATATTCCCTTCTTCATCAAATGCTCCGCTTTGTGCCATATAAAGATATAATTGGTCATTTTCCACCCATACATTACATCCTACATCACGCCCACCTAAAGGCATGGATTCTCCCGCATTTTTACTTTGACCCACAAACTTCACATTATACTGTCTCATATTTTCTCCATTCCTGTACAACTATTATTATTTGTCTGATATTATTTGTCTGAAAACCGAAGCAGGACCTGTTCCTGTATAGTAGGGGACATCTATGGCCTTGTTATATTTGATTATATAAGTTATAGTTCTATAAGCAATACTTTCCCAAGACCATTTATTATCTTTTGTGTCGTATTATCGCATATTGGTTTTGATATTGATATGAACATATGATACTATATTTATAAAGGAGACCAGCCATGCTGTATAGAGATTTGGAACTTACATTTTCAATGGGCGATTTCATGTTTACAGTTTTAAGTATAACTCAAGGGAAATTTTACAATTCAATACCCAAACATAGCCATAGCAAAAACAGCTATGAACTGCATTATATATCTTATGGGTATGGTACATTAATCGCCAATAATTCGGAATATGATATCGTTCCAGGAACTATATTCATGACCGGTCCTGGAATTGAACATGAACAGATTTCATCTATTGAAAATCCTATGACTGAATATTGCATTTACCTAAAGGTTCATTCACATAAAAAAAGAAAATCAAATGCCAACTCTCTTGTTCAGTTTTTTTTGGATCATTCTTTTTGGATTGATTTGGATAGAAACTCATGTTACGAACTGATGAAGCATATTCTTCGAGAACTCGAAACTCAAAGCATCGGTTATGAATTAGTACTTCAGGCACTGCTTCAACAGGTAATCGTACAAATGATCCGCAATTATAAGGAAAATAACAATACAGAAACCAAAACCATTTCTTCCTCTCAAAATGTTAATGATTTAACTTATTTAATGATTGAAGAAGCTTTTTTATATCATTACAAAGATATCACTTTAGGAAGTCTTTCCAAGCAAATTGGTTTAAGCAAAAGACAAACGGAACGTTTATTACAAATGCACTATAATAAAACCTTTTTACAAAAGAAATCGGAAGCGAGAATGTATGCTGCCTGTACTCTTTTACGGGATACAGATAGAAGTATCTCCTCTATCGCGTATGATTTGGGCTACACTTCAGTTGAGCACTTTTCCAATGCATTTAAGCGATATTTTCACAAAACAGCCTCGGAATACCGCAAGTTAAAAAATGACAGGGATCTGCATAATTGAAACCCTGTATCTTTTTCATGCCAGAACCGTATACATAGCAACTTGACCATTTGGTGTCAGGGTATATTTTGATAAATTACTTCTGCTGAACCTGTTTTTCACACAAGCTCAATCCCTATCAGAAAATGCTTTACGTGATCCCAGAATACTATTGTCGGACCTGGTTATCAGTACCCATAGGATTTTCAAATACGTATAATCCTCTATTCATCAGCCTTTCACCTTCGCTTCAAAATAATACGAAAATTACCCTATTGACAATCCCACTATTCTGCGATACTATATACCAGTACTACGTAATACTTGATACCAGTCATACAGAATAGTAAGAGGTGATTATTTTGGAAAATCTAACAGAAATGCTCAAAGGCGTGCTCGAAGGCTGTGTCCTTGAAATCATAAACCGCGGAGAAACCTACGGCTACGAAATCACGCGGCGTTTGAACGCTCTGGGCTTCACAGATGTTGTGGAAGGAACTGTCTACACCATTTTGGTGCGGCTTGAGAAGAATAAACTCGTGGACATAGAAAAAAAAACATCCGATATGGGACCGCCTCGCAAGTTTTTCGTGTTAAACGACGCGGGGCGCAAGGAACTACAGAAGTTCTGGGAAAAATGGGAGTTCGTATCATCAAAAATTAACGAGTTAAAGGAGAAAAAACAATGAATTTTTGGGAAAAAATCACAGGCAGCGACATGACTAAAGAATTAAAAACTTTTCAATCGCGAGTTCAAAAGCTGCCGGCTGATTATCAAGCGGCATGGGATAAAATTAATGCCAATCTTTGGCCGCACTCGGATTTCACCGGCCGCAACCTCATGCCAATCCTTGACGGCGTGGTTGGCCTGCTCGAAGAAACGGCGGCAGACGGTCAGAGTGTTCAAGAGGTCCTGGGTGACGATATCAAAGGCTTCTGTTCAGCGCTGGTCGGCGAAGAAGGGGCAAAGTCTTTTCGAGACAAGTGGCGCCAGCAACTCAACAATAATATAGCTAAAAAATTAGGTAAATAGGAGGCTAAAATGAGAATAAAAGATATCATCGAAGGCAAAAAAGAGTGGCGGGCGCACGTGGCGCGTGTCAAAGCGCTCCCGCAGGATTATCAGATTGTTTATAAAGAGATTCAAAAGTATCTCTTTAAGGTAGGCCCTGTTGAGTTAACAGAAGGAACGGGGCTACTCTCGGGCATTATTGATCTTTTTGAAGAAGGCGCAGCCTTGGGGAAAGGTGTCCTCGAAGTGACGGGCCGTGACGTAGCTGCTTTCTGCGACGATCTAATCAAAGATTCAAAAACTTACGCTGACGTATATCAAGAATCTGTTGACCAAGAAGTTTTCAAGGCCATAAAAAAGGTTACTAATAAAAAAAAGTAAAAGGGGGATTTCGGGATGGATAAAGCAATTGAAGTGAAAGGTCTGCGAAAGTCTTTCAAGGACACAAAAGTCCTAAAGGGTGTCGATTTTGAAGTGAAGCGAGGTGAGATTTTTGCCCTGCTTGGCTCTAATGGCGCGGGCAAGACAACCATTGTCAAAATCCTCACCACGCTGCTGAACCAAGACAGCGGAACCGCTGCCGTAAACGGATTCGATGTTTTGTCAAAGCCTGACGGCGTGCGGCAGTCAATCAGCCTGACCGGGCAATTTGCCGCAGTGGACGAGATTTTGACAGGACGAGAAAATCTTATAATGATCGCCAAGCTGCGGCACCTGAAAAATCCTCGCCAGGTGGCGGATGATTTACTTAACCGCTTTGGCCTAACCGACGCGGCCGACCGCAGAGTTTCCACCTATTCGGGCGGTATGCGCCGCAGAATCGACATCGCCATGAGCCTTGTGGGAAAACCGCAGGTCATATTCCTTGATGAGCCCACCACCGGACTTGATCCCGAGGCGCGCATCGAGGTTTGGAATACTGTCAAAGAACTTTCTGCTAATGGCATAACGGTATTCCTGACCACACAGTATTTAGAGGAAGCCGAGCAGCTTGCCCACCGAATCGCCATTCTGCATGAGGGCAGGATTATTGCGGACGGCACCCTTTCAGACCTTAAAAAGCTGTTCCCGCCCGCACAGGTTGAGTACGTAGAGAAACAACCAACACTGGAGGAGATCTTTCTCGCAATCATCGGTAAAAAGGAGGAAAAATAAATGGAAGCAATAAAAAAACATTTTATCAGCGACATGGGTGTTATGCTTGGACGTTCCATGCGCCATATTTTCCGCAGCATGGATACCATTATCACGGTAACCATCACTCCGATCGCAATGATGCTGCTGTTCGTTTATGTGTTGGGCGGCGCGATTCAAACCGGCACGGGTAGCTATGTAAATTACCTTCTGCCCGGTATCCTTCTGATTGCAATCGCAAGCGGCATAGCCTATACAGCTTACCGTCTGTTTATGGATATGCAAAGCGGCATCTTCGAACGGTTCCACTCCATGCCGATTGCGCGTTCGGCTGCGCTGTGGGGGCATGTACTGACCTCGCTGGTATCCAACGCAATTTCAGTTGTCGTCATCATTCTAGTAGCACTCATCATGGGCTTCCGCTCGTCGGCAGGAGTATTGTCATGGCTTGCAGTAGCCGGCATCCTCGCGCTGTTTACGCTGGCCCTGACCTGGATAGCGGCGATTGCCGGACTGTCTGCAAAATCGGTTGACGGCGCAGGCGCCTTTTCCTATCCGCTTATCTTCCTGCCGTTTATCAGCTCCGCGTTTGTGCCCACTGAGCCCATGCCGCCGGTGGTTCGCGCCTTTGCCGAAAATCAGCCTGTGACCTCAATAGTAGAAGCCATCCGTGCATTATTGTCCAATCAGCCGGTTGGTAATGATATATGGGTTGCTCTTGCATGGTGCGTCGGGATTATGCTTGTAGCATATATCTTCGCGATGAGGGCGTATAAAAAGCGGGTGTAAAAATTCAAGTTTATGTATGGAACCTCTCCGTACAGATGAAATCCCAAATGTCATCTATATAACATCTATATAATATCCAAAAAAATCGAGCTTAAAAATGCATTTTCTAAGCCCGATTTTTGCTCATTATTTCTCTGTAATCACTATATAGAGTGGTTAACCGCGTATTCCACACAGACATCCTTTGCTTTTATTATTAATTCAGTTTAAATAGAGAAATGTACCGTGTTCCAGCAAAATATTCCCTGTTAATTAAAGGATAAAGTGCACTAATTGGCATATAAAAAACATATATAGTGTACCTATAAGTAGTAATGCAAATAACCCTTTATTTTCTTTCAAAACAACAAGTCCTATTTTCATCTCTTGCTAAATTTTGCTTCGAGTTTTCTGCTCTTTTGAACGTCCAGAAATTCTTCCATATTTTTTTACAACACTTGCTATTTCAGTCTTAATAGGTGCATGATCATGTCCATCGTATCGGCAAGGTCGGTTTCGCATCTTAATGCAGCTTCACTGAAGGGAACCGCAACACGGTTGATGCTTACGACAGCAGAAATCCCTCCGGAATAAACCTCTTCGATGTTTTCACCAATATCTCCTACCACAGCCACAACAGGTACATTTTTCCGTCGGGCCCGGGCTGCAACACCAAGTACTACCTTGCCCCGGAGACTCTGTCCGTCCAGTTTTCCCTCTCCAGTAAAGACAATATCCGCTCCGCCCAGCAATTCATCAAAGCCAACGGTTTCCAATATGGTATTGATACCCGATCTGAGGTTAGCTGACAGAAATGACAGTATGCCCGCCCCCAGGCCTCCTGCCGCTCCGCTGCCTGGAACAAGGGCTATATCTTTATCCAACTGGTCCTTCAGTACGTCGGCAAAATAAGCAAGGTTTTCATCCAGGAATTTTACATCCTCTGGGCTAGCCCCCTTTTGGGGGCCATAAACAGCTGAAGCCCCGTGTTCTCCGCATAACGGATTATCCACATCGCACATGCCAATGAATTCGCAGCACTGCAAATCCCGTTCCATCCCGCTAATATCAATCCTGGCTATCCGATTCAATGTTCCACCCACAGGTATGAATTCCATGCCATCCGCCGTATGGAATTTCACGCCAAGCGCTGCTGCCATCCCTGTACCTCCGTCATTGGTGCAGCTGCCGCCCAGGCCGAGGATGAATCTCCTGCAGCCGTTTTCTAAGGCGTCGAGTATTAATTGACCAACACCATAGGTAGTACTGAGTGCCGGATTCATTCTGCTCCCTGCAAGCGGAAGTCCTGATGCCGCCGCCATTTCTATAACGGCTGTCCGATTATCAGGCAGTATCCCATAAAATGAGTCAACCTCATCAAAGAAAGGCCCGCTGACCTTTAATACCTTCCTTTTTCCGCCAAGTGCTTCTAGAAAACATTCTACCGTGCCTTCCCCGCCGTCTGCCACGGGTATTTTTACAATTTGTGCCTGTTGAAAATGTTTTTTTATCTTACTTTCCATAATCGAGCATATCTTTATGGAACTCATCGTACCTTTAAAGGAGTCTGGTGCAAGTATGATCTTTTTCATAGGTTCACTACATTAACAGCATTTCCGTTTAGAAATGCTGTAAGATTGTCAACGGCTATATTCATCAACCTTTCCCGTGATTCCTTGGGCGCCCACGCAATATGGGGAGTAATGATGCAATTCTTCGCCTTCAGCAATAGATTATCCTCCCTGATCGGTTCAGTTGACACCACATCCACAGCCGCTCCGGCTACCTTGCCGCTGTTCAACGCTGATACCAGATCTTCCTCAACGATAAGCGGACCCCTTGAGGTATTGATAATAATGACGCCATCCTTCATTTTCTCAATGTTTTCCTTGTTGACGATACCCTTCGTACTATCGAACAGGGGGCAATGCAGACTAATGATGTCGGACTTTTCCAGCAGTTCGTCAAGCTCCGCATACCGGATGTTTTCATTCTCCACAGACGCATCCTTGCAGCTGTCGTACGCCAGCACTTTCATCCCCATGGCCTGAGCGACCGCAGCTACCGAACGGCCTATCCTTCCAAAGCCGATGATGCCCATGGTCTTTCCAGCAAGCTCCATGAGGGGATAATTCCAGAAGCAGAAATCCGGACATTTGGTCCAGTCACCCTTTTTAACCGCTTCAGAGTGTTCCCATACATGATGGCAAATTTCAAGCAAAAGCGCAAAGGTAAACTGGGTCACAGCTGTCGTCCCATAAGTAGGTATATTCGTCACAATTACACCGGATTTCGTAGCAGCTTGCGTATCTACGACATTGTATCCGGTTGCAAGAACCCCCACATATTTTATTTTAGGATGCTTCATGAACGTCTCCCTTACAAGAGGAGTCTTGTTTGTGAAAATGATTTCCGCATCGCCTATTCTCTCCGATATTTTATCAGCAGGCGTACGTTCATACACCGTTAATTCTCCGATTGCTTCAAGACCTTTCCAATCGAGGTCTCCCGGATTGAGTGTGAACCCGTCTAAAACTACTATCTTCATATTTTCCACCTTCCCGATTTTATATTACCGCAAAGAACTCAGTCAAAATTTGCTACTTATCCTCTTCACCACGTGCGAGTTTTACATGGGAATCGGCCATTTCATAGCCTGCCGCCTGCGCACAGGCCGTATTCAAATCGAGAGCCGTCACGGTTGTCGCTGCAATTTCTGCCAGACGCAGTACATTTGAATTATCATCCACACTGGTGCCGAATCCCCCGCATCCAATGAGGTTGAGCGCCTCTTTTGCCGTCCCGAACATGGTGCCGCCTCCGATGGTCGCAAGCTCCATGCAAGGCATGCTGACCATGAAGTGCACTCCGTCGTCTTTCGCATCCGCCTGAACAAAGCAGCTTGCCGACGAAATGACATGAGCCAGATCTTGTCCGGTGGCTGCATAAAACGCAGCTATAGCGTTCGCGGCATTTACATTAAAGCCTGCAATGGTACCGCTGAAGCAGGCTCCTAGGTAGCATTTGTGGAATACTGTCTTTTCAACGCTTCTTGGGTTTACGCCCTTCTTAAATACTGCTTTGAGTACTTCGTCCGGTATGAAGACCTCCGTCTCCACTGATTTTCCGCGCCCGTTCAATATATTGATGTGGGACGACTTCTTATCGCTGCAGAGATTACTGCTAATGGTAATCAGCTTCCAATCAGGCATCATGGACAGGATTCCGCGGGTGATATCGGCAGAAGCCTTTGTTACACCGTTCATTCCCATTGCGTCGCCCGTCTTGAAGATCATACGCAGAAATACCTTTGTTCCTAACTGGTATGGGTCTATATTTTCAAGCCTTACAAATGGGTCTTTAGACAATTTTGCAAGCTGTTCAAAGAGTTGCCTGTCTGTCTGAACCCTGACGCAGAATTCATGGGCTTTTGCGATGTCGGGCGCTTCAATTAAAGGTGCTCTTGTCATACCGTCAAAATGTACCATCGTATTCAGTCCGCCTGACATGTTGATTGCTTTGATTCCGCGCTGTACTCCCGCAACCAGAGCAGCTTCGTTGGTTGCAAGCGGAATATATACCTTTTCCTTTACATACTGTCCGTTAATCTGTACAGGACCTGCAATGCCAAACGGAATTACCGCCACGCCGATCTTTCCCTCGATACCTGAAAGAATTCTTTCTCCTCCGACCAGCGAACAGTTGTCTATTCTGGTATTTTTGATCTGCTTCAGAGATACGCCTGTTGCATCTTCCGTAACCTCGCAGCGGATAATTGCAGCATCGTTGCACGCTTCCTTTACCATTGCCTGGTTGGATTGGTACACATCTGTGAATATAACGGTTTCAAGATTCTGGCTTTTTATTTCGCCTGAAGCATATTTTGATTTGATTTCACTTAATTTATCATTCATCTCTATCAACCCCCTTAACACCGTTTTTTATGGAGCAGTGTACTAAGTGTCTGTGCATATTGGCCTGCTTCAATGATTTTAGGAAGGTCGATACCCGTTTCGATTCCCATCCTGTGGAACATTTCAACCAATATCTCTGTCTGGCAGTTGCCCTTTGCTCCAGGCGCATACGGACATCCTCCGAGGCCGCCGGCAGCACCGTCAAAGATGGTTACGCCTGCCTGCAGCGATGCGAGATTGTTTGCAAATTCCAGTCCGTTGAATTTGTGATAATGGACTGCAAGGCTCGCACATGTGAGCTTTTCCTTGATCATTTTGGGTATTTCATATGCAGTGATTGGATTTGCCATGCCCGTTGTGTCACCCAGTGATATTTCATACGAACCGAAGCTTTCCAGTGCCAGCGCAGTTTCCAATGCAAGCTCAGGCAGCATATCTCCCTCTATCGGACATCCGAACACCGTGGCAATGTAGGAACGAACCTTGACTCCGCTCTCCTTAGCCAGCTTGTTGATCCGTTCGATTTCTTTCAAGGATTCTGCTCTGCTCATGTTCAGGTTTTTCTTGTTGTGGCTTTCACTGGTGCTCATAATGGTGACAACCTCTGTCAGTCCGCATTCAATTGCCAGCTCCAGGCCTCTTACGTTAGGTATCAGCGCATTGTATGTAACGCCCTCTTTCCGATTAATGCCGGCAATTACCGCTTTGGCATCCGCCATCTGAGGCACCCACTTGGGATGCACAAACGATGTTACTTCTATTCTCTGGCAACCCGCGTCCGTCAGCTGGTTAACCAGTTCGATTTTCTTTTCAGTGGAAATAAATTCCGGCTCAGGCTGAAGCCCGTCCCTCGGTCCCACTTCGAAAATGGAAACCCGTTGGGGAAATGTTGCCTTGTTCATATTCGTTCTCCCTCCGATTATATTTGAAAATAGACTTACGGTATCATTACAGCGCGTCCGTTCAGATTTTTGAAATGATCCAGCCCCTTCTGATATTCCGTTATGGGCATGACCTCTCCAATATAATTGTCAAGATTGATTTTTCCGTTGTTCACAAGACGCATCAGCATATCCCATGTCTTGAACATGTGCCTGCCGTACAGACCCTTGATATTGAGCTCCCGGTACACTACACGGTACATATAGTCCGGGATTGCAAGCTCCCCTTGCACCATACCCACATGTACCAGTGTACCGGCTGTAGCTAATGCATCAATTGCCTGATTGATAACCTTATTGCTCCCTGTGAAATCCAGAATGCAGTCTAAGCCCTGTCCATCAGTCTGTTCTTTGGCTACCTTCACAAAATCTTCGTTCAAGCCGTTTACTGCAATATCCGCACCCACCTTCAAACTGTATGCCAGTCTGCTTTCATTCACGGCAAATGTGATTACCTTGGCCGCACCAAGTATTTTGGCCAGCTCGCAGGCCATCAGTCCGATTGTTCCTATACCCAGTATTGCAATGTTTTTACCGCTTGACCCGGCTTTCTGCAAAGCGTGCAGAGCAGTACCCATAGGTTCCAGCAACGACATCTGCACAAAGTCTGCATCGTTTGCCAGTTTTATGGCAGATATCTCAGGCAGCCGGATATATTCTGCAAAGCACCCGTCGACATTTCTTCCGAGCACACCCATATGATTCGTGCAGATGTGCTGATTGTCCGTCCTGCATTCATGGCAGTAACCGCATGGGATATGTGTTTCGCCTGCTACCCGGTCTCCGGGTTTAAAGTTTTTCACAAGCCTTCCTACCTCTTCCACCTCGCCCGAAAACTCATGACCCATGGTAAACGGAAGGTCATAGTTTGCAGATGCCACCAGCGGTGACCATTCAAAAACTTCAACGTCCGACTTGCACATGGCAGCGGCTTTTACCTTTATCAAAAGATCGTGTTCCCCTATACCGGGCACGGGGATATCAACAAAGTCTGCCCCAGCCCCAGGTTTTATCTTTCTTAATGCTCTCATACTATACCACGCTTTCCTCACGGATTGTTTTTAAGAAACCGCGTTTTAATTCCGCACAATAATATCCGTATAATTATCCGAAAGCTCAGTGCCGGCATTATCAATCACTTTCATTTTAATAACATACTCACCAGATGTATCCTTTGGAATATTCCACACAATATGGTCAATGACATATGCCGAATCCGGTTCAAGATTTGACACAAATGAATTTTTACATGCCACAGCACCGGTGGTCTTGTTGACGATTTGCCATTCTACCTTGCAGTCCTTCAGCGCTCCCAAATCATTGGTGATCCATACCTTACCGGTAAAAGTGGTGGAAGGTTGATAAATCTTATCCCTGCCGATGATATATGGATCGGCGTTCCACTCAAGGCTGATTAAAACAGGAGTATAAACTGCCTTCATCGAGTCATACACTTTGTATGGCCTGCGGTAGTAGTCCAACAGTCCTGAACCGATCATCGGACAGGCATCCGACCAGTAATAGAGGTACATGGAGCCCACGGGAGCATACTTTCTCTGACGGCAGGCTTCGATTTGTTCCTTGACCACCTTTGCCTCATACTCCTGGGAATTATTTATAAATTCTTCAACTGAATTTCCCATTTCCACTTTGGCAAACTTAAACGTCAAGTCATAGAAAAGTCCCCAGTATTCCCATGTATCCCAATGTGGCGGCCACATCTTGTCTTCCGGGATAAACGTTTTGAGAGTCTCCATGCAGGGAATCGACTGTGCACCAAATTCAACTACATCGGGCTGGAAAGTTACCTTTTTAACATCTGTGTCGCCGTCATGGCAGCAGCCGATCATGAAGTTCTGGACGCCTTCCCTGTAATCCCCTTTGTGGATCCATCGGGTCGGATCAACCGTTCCCAAGGTCTCTTTCAGTATTTCACACAGGCGGAAATAGTTGTTAGGCCTTTCGGTAAAATTATAGATTTCCGGTTCCTTGAATGTGGACCACATGCCGATGGATGCATGGTTATACAGCATTTCACCCATTTCCCTGATCATTTCGCCGGCACGGTCAATGAAATCATCGGAATCGCTTACGCAGTAATGCAGTGGGAATACCTGCCACACCAAAAAGCCCATCTCGTCACAAAGTGTATAAAAGCCGTCTCTTTCAACATGGCTGCCTATCCTGATCGAGTTGATGTTCATTTCAAGCATTTTATTGAGGTCTTCTATCCACATTTTTTCATTTGCAACGGACATCCAATTGCTTGAAATATACCTCATGCCACGCAGGAACATCTGCCTTCCGTTGAGCTTCCAGTGGCTTGTCTTTTCATCATGTTCCACTTCCTTGATGCCGAAATTCTGATGGAGTACGTCTTTGCATACACGGAAAGCAGCGGTATACATATTGGGCTTGCCTTGATCCCATGTCCACCAGAGTTTTGCATTCTCGACAGTCAAAGTCATCTTAAAGGTGTTTATACCCGGCTGGAGGACTACGCTGCGGGTCCGTTTGCCTTCATAGGCTTCCTCAAAGTTATATGGCTTCACTGTCATTTCAATATTCGTTGAAATCACTTTCTCCGTAGTATTGTTGATCCTGACATCCGCTGTAACAAGACCCGTTCCATCGTATTTATCCGTACCGTCGCCTGCCCAATCCTTCTTCTTTACAACACGGGTGAATATCTTTACGTATTCTATAAATACATCCTCGCGTGCGATGAGTGAGACATCATCCCATATACCGCCACTGTTACCATCGCCGCGAAATTTGGTCATGGAACCAGGACGGTGCATGGCATCGATCATATGACCTTTCACAAGATCGATGTCCACAGCCTGATGTCTTTTAAAATCCTTGGAAAGCGGATTCTCCGAATCTATCGCAAGCTTGTATTCGGCATTAGCCCTGGGTGCATCGTCACGGACAACCAAAATGTTTCCGGTGTCCATTTTCACAATATCCGTAACATCGAATTCAAACGGATTGAACATCCCCTCGTGAGAGCCTAAAAACTGTCCGTTCAGCCATACGTCCGCATAATAATCTACTCCTGCAAAGCGAAGGAATAACCTCTTACCCTCGTAACCAGCCGGTACTTTGAAAGAGGTTTCGAACCATATCGCTCCAAAGTAATCTCCTACCTCAGTAAGGTACCAGTTTGTAGGAATCTCCATATTGCTCCATTCAGAAAAATTGGTATTCTGCTTGTAATAACCCTGCTCTTTCCCTACATTCTTTTCATCAATTTTGTATTTCCAAGTACCGTTTAATTCGACTTTGGGTAATTCTGGCAACAACCTAAACATATATGCCTCCTAATTTGTAATATTTTTTGTATTATTTAAAATAGAATATTATACCTATGCTTTTTCAAACAGCTTTTTTACATTTTCTGGTGTTGAGCGTCTTTCGAGATTACATTCATCGACTTCTATCATAATAATTTCAAGAAGATACATGGCTTCGCTGCCATACTCCAAATGTCCTGAATA
Organism: Bacillota bacterium; assembly: GCA_023409265.1. Lineage (GTDB taxonomy): Bacteria > Bacillota > Clostridia > Acetivibrionales > DSM-1351 > Ruminiclostridium. Next base: position 345,687 of record JAEYHZ010000022.1, read on the forward strand.
GACCTGATTGGTGTCCGATGCAACAATATGGAAATGAGCGACACCTCCAAAAACTGATCCAATCAGGGAACCGATTTCCATAGGACGTTCAACAGTTACAAATTCATCGGTTGCCGCAGCTCCCATATCTGTCGGACAATGATAATTCAGCTTCTGTATGGAGCCCACCACACTTCCCACAATGGCGTTCTCTATACCAGCTTCTTTAAGCGCGTCGCAGATGCTCTCAATGATTTTTTCGCCCCGCTCAAGTTCAATAATTAGCGTTTTGCCAAGCCCTCCCGATTTGAAACTTTTCATTTAACCCTCCTAGCAAGCAAATATTTAGTAGTTTACTTGTATTTATTAAAATTGAATTGATTTTTAAATTTACACTCTTGATTTGACCTGGTTTATCTGAAGAACAAGCCTTTTTGGGAAGGCTTGTTCCCCGATAAACCACAAGTTTATTTTATGCATATGAGTGTCAACGACATTTCCTGTAGACCTATTTCTACCAATAATGCAAATTCTTGCTTTAATTACTTATCCTGCAATTATAGATATTTTAACCGACTCAGTTATTTGAGCATGGACTCCGCTGCCTTGAAGTGAGCATCTACTGCCTGCTCAACCGTCATTTTCCCATACATCACTTCATCGATTTTCTTGTAAAGATCATCAATAACTGCTCCGAAACCGGATGGCCTTCCATTAAAGGGCTCGATTGAATTGAGTATATTCTGCATCATAGTGATTTCTTTCTTTTTGGCTACATCAACTTTGTTAGTCAAATCCAGTTTTGCAATCAGTTTTTCCTGAATATCCGTGGACCCCGGAACTCCGATATCCATATCGTAAGTTTGCTGAAGATCCCAATTATTAACCATTTCATTAATGAATTGAGCTGCTTCATCAGCTTTTTTCGTTGTTCCGGAAATTGCCCAGGTGGAGCATACCGCTGCTTCCACGTTCTTGTTCGTTGCATTGTCGGCCATCGGAAAACGTACAATATCCAAATCACTGTCAATAGATGCCTGGAATATCTTCAACTGGTTTGCATTTGTTACCCAATAGGCAATTTTTCCCTGTCCTGCCAGAGAGTCGGCAAACTGTTTCGGACGGTCTTCCTGTATTACTTCCAACGGGCCGTATACGCCGGCTTTGTACATATCCAGATAGTAGTTCAGGAAATTTTTCAATACTTCCCTGGTGTATCCCAGAGTCTTGCCGTCTTTCGATGTAACACCATTCATGCCATAGTTCCTTGCAAAGGTCTCAATCACATATTCGGCACGTGGTGTAAATCCAGAAGCATAAGTGCCCTTAGGAAGTACCTTTGCCAATCCTTTCAGGTAGTCTGCCGTTTCAGTATACGTCATCTGATCTTTCGGAAGCGGGTATCCTACACTTTCAATAAGCGATTTATTGAATGCCGCTACACATGCCGTGTCTCCAAAGGTTATACCGACAAGCTTCCCGTCATAGGATGAACTGGAAAGAGCACCGGCCGTAAATTTGGATACATCAATTTTTCCGGCGTCAACCATGTCCTGCAGCGGACGCATAAGACCCTTTGAAGCATACTCGCCCAAGTAAGACAGCTGTACCAGATACGCATCGGGAAGGTTTTGACTGGCAGCCTGCGTTGCAAGCTTTGTCCAGTAATCAGCATAAGCTGCATACTGGCTTACGATCTTTACATTAGGATATTTCGCCATATAAGCATCGATCATTTTCAATGTCTTTGTATGTCTCGCTTCGCCGCCCCACCATGCTATAGAAAGCTCATAGGGCTCTTCATTTGTTCCTGCTTTACCTACATTTGCCGTAGAATCCGTTCCATCCTTGGAACCGGAACCGCATCCGGACATAACGGAGAGCAAAATAACCAGAACTAACATTCCACTTAATAATCTTTTAATTTTCATGTTACTCCTCCTAGAATATTAATTTTTATAACCGGACTGCTGCCGGAAATAAACAGATTAAAATGTTTCATATTTAGAAAACATATTGTATGGAAGCTGCAGATCCTCTAACTGGAATGGCCTGCTGTCCTTTTCCCCAATCTCCGGAGAAAGTTCAATAGTCATATATCCCGAATATCCAATAGAGATCAGTTTCTCAATTATGTAAAAGTTATCCGTCGTCCCTTCCCTAAATCGTGTAAATCTCTTTTCACCGAATCCCATATTTTCTTTCAAATGAAGATGATTTATCCGCGGAGCAAATTCATCTATTAGAGCATCCATGTCTACTCCTGCCCCATCGAAGTGGCCGGTGTCTATGCATATTCCGATATGCTTTGATTCAATAGCATCAAAAATGCGCCTATAATCTTCAATGTTTTCAATATTGTTGTTCACATGGTTTTCAAGACTGATGATTACATCCATTTCTTCCGCAACCGGCACCAAATTCTTCAGAGATTTTATAACTCCCTTAATCCCTCCTTTTTCATAACGTTCCGCTCCTGTGGAAACAATCATTCTTCCTCCGAGAGCCAGAATTGCCTGCATGGCCTGCACCTTATGGCAAAAATCTCTGACCGGGTCTCCGCCAAATCCCCCGTTTAAATGGATCGCCATAGGGTTAAGCCCATGTTGTTCACACTTATGTTTCAACGACCGGATCGTTTGAGGATATAATGAATAAGGATACCAACAATTAAATTCAATATTTTTAAATCCGATCTTTGGAGCCAGGTCAAAAGTTTTGCTAAAGTTAGTTTCTCCGAAACCCTCAAAAGACAATGTTGCACATGAAAGCCTGATCAATTTTCTCACCTCACAGTTGAATCAAACGTTGTTCTCTGCTGGACTCCAAAATAGCCAATGAAACCTTTAGTGCCTCAATTCCGTTATCTTCTGTGATAAAACGTCTCCTACCGTTTTCAATACATTCAACGAAATATTTGTTTTCTTCATAATAAGAATTACTGTTAAAAGGATCGTTAATTAGTGATATCTGTTCGCATTCCATTTCTTCAGTTCTTATCCTGTATTCCATAAAATCAAAGAAGCCTCTACCTTCGATAACAGCCGTACCCTTTGTTCCAATCACACCTCTTGTGCTCATCGGCAGGTGGGATGACCAACTTGCATTGATAACTGCACTCGCACCATTACTCAATCCCATTACAACCTGCGCATTGTTGTCGAAGAAGGGAATCTCGGGCCTTATCCCTTTAACCTTTGCTGACACGCTTGTTATTTCGATCCCTAGACCCCTGAACATATCAATATCATGTGACAGTGATTCAATCGTCATTCCGCATACTAATTTGGGATCCGTCCTCCATGAATCGCCAAGATTTGTTTTAAAGCCTGATCCCGGTCCTATTCTGTGACTCCAGATGCCTACGATATCCCCAAGCTTTCCTGATAGAACATCATGCTGTAATTTAAGATAACCAGGTCTGAAGCGCATGTTGAATCCGGTCATAAACAGCACTCCATTTTCTTTTGCAAGTTCAGAAATTTTTTGTGCATCCTGCATATTTACAGCGATCGGCTTTTCACATAAAACATGTTTTCCTGCTTTCATTGCTTTTTCCGCATACTCCAATCTTTTGGAGGGAGGTGTCAAAAGGTGCACAATCTGGACTTCATCAAGAATGTCTTCCAGCTTTGAAACTACTTTAGAATTGCAAATATGAGCTATTTTCCTTGCGTTTTCGATTTTAACGTCTATAACGCCGGCCACTTCTACATTTGGTAAGCGGTTAATGGATTCAGCATGCCTTTCAGCAATCCCACCGGCCCCGATTATTACGGTTTTAATCACAATACCCCTTCTCTCTGTGCATAAGTTACTTTATGAGGCAATCCATCTATCCCTTTAAACCAGTAGTGGCAATCCCTTCAACCAGGTACTTCTGGCAGCTGATAAATAATATAAATATCGGTATCAGCGACAGGGTGGACATTGCAAACAAAACACCAAAAGCCGACTGTTCAAAAGCCTCTGTATATTGCCGGAGTGAAAGAGCTATTGTAAATTTGGTAGGATTGTTTATATAAATGAGCTGCGAGAAAAAATCGTCATATGTCCACATAAACGAAAATATGGCGGCAGTAATAAATACCGGTAGAGATAATGGCATTATAATCCTGAAATAGATTGTTATGGGCCCGCATCCATCAACCGTAGCGGCTTGATCAAGCTCCTTCGGAATTCCCCGCATAAATTCAATAAACAAATAGCAGAAAAAACCTTGTACCGCGAAAAAGCTTGGTACTGTCAATGGGAGATAAGAATCAATCCAGTGCAGGTTTCGGAACATTATGTATCGTGGTATAAGTGTTGCATGGATCGGCAGCATCATAGTGAGCAGAATTGTAGGGAATATGAACCTCTTAAACGGGAATGTCAGCCGGGAAACGGCATAACCCACAAAAGAGCAGGAAATCAGTGTCCCAATCACAACCGGTATTACAACTTTCAATGAATTTAAAATATATTCAAAAAAGCCTGTTCCAGCAACTCCCTTTATCCCACGGACATAATTATCCAGAGTAAACGCCTTTATAATAAGGGATTTATCTTTAAAAATCATGATCTCCGGCTTGAAAGAGCTTACCACCATCCAAACAAGAGGATAAAGCATCACCAACGCGCCCAATGACATTAAAACAGTAGTGAATAGCTTGTATATTTTTTGATTGCTGCTTGTACCCGATCTTTTTCTATATCCAGACATCGCTTTGCCCCCCTAAGACTCATAGTGAACAGATTTTTTCGAAAACTTAAAGATAAGTATGGTCAGTATGGAAATTGCCAGCATCAATATCCAGGCCATTGCAGAAGCAGAGCCCATCTTAAAGTAATTGAAACCAATTGTGTAAAGGTAAAGCGTATAGAATAATAGACTGTCCAGGGCTCCGCCGCTGACGCCGCCTATGATATACGCCGGAGTGAAGGCTTGGAACGCAGATATAATTTGCATGATCAAATTAAATAATATGATGGGAGAGAGCATTGGTAACGTGATATGTGTAAATTTCCTGAACGTATTCGCCCCATCAACTGATGCAGATTCGTAGAGCTCCATAGGAATTTGTTTCAGACCTGCTATGAAGATGATCATGGGGGAACCGAATTGCCAGACTCTTAATATAATGAGCGTAATTAATGAATATTTGGGACTGGATATCCAGCTGATTGATGTAATCGTATCCGGCAGCCCCAGAAATCCAAGGAATTGGTTTATAATTCCCTGCATTCCAAATACCTGTCTCCACAAAACCGAAATAGCAACACTTCCGCCGAGTAGAGCCGGAAGATAGTAAATTGCCCTAAAATACTTCAACCCATGTATTCCCCTGTTTAAAACCAATGCCAGAAGCAAAGCAAAAGTCAACTGGAGAGGAACTCCTACAAATACATATATACTGGTTACCTTGCAGGACTGGATAAAACGTGGATCGTTTAGAAGAGCCTTATAATTTTCCAACCCGATTATATTAGGCGCCTGAAAAAGATTGAAATCGGTAAATGAAAGATATAAGGAATGAAAGAGCGGGTAAATGGAAAATACGATCATTCCAATTATCCATGGAGCTAAGAACAGTAGGGCATATTTACTGGAATTCCAAAATTTAACCAACTGTCCTCTGTTTTGACGCAGATCTACATTTAGTTTAGCCATTTTTTCACCTTCCTAACCTTTTAGTAAAATCCTAAAGTTTTTTATAGTAATCATTAGAATTCATGTGAAGATTTAACAGCATAGGTTTATTATAATGATCCTCTTTTCAAAAGTCAATGAAATATTATAATTTATAATTTATAATTTATAATATTTCTATTTTTGAAGGTAAAATTCATAAAAATAGACAAAAAACAATTGATAAATAACATATTTTTATGTACAATTGTTACTTTGTAAAAAATTATTTTATAAATTATAATTTATTTGTAATTTAGACCCATATTTATCTTTACTTTGATATCCCTTTGTGTTATTTTTATAGCAATAAGAAATTATAAAAGGAAGTGCATTTTATATGACGAACAATTTCATCCTGACAGATTATGCTTATTCCTCTATCCTGAATATGATCCTGTCATCGGATATAAAGCCAGGAGATCGAATCAGAGAAGATTTAATAGCTGAGAAAATCGGAATTAGCAGAACTCCTGTAAGGGAAGCAGTTAACCAGCTCGTACAGAACGGTTTTGTTGTTAATATAAAAAGGAAAGGTCTATACTGTGTTAATATTACAAAGTCTGAGCTTCTGGATCTGTTAGAAATTCGAACTGCTCTTGAATCCATTTCTTTTAATAAATGCATAGATTTAGCCACAGATAAGGATATAGATAATTTAAAAGGAATAATCAGTGATTTCAATCAAAAATGCAATATTATCCTGCGAGACTCAAATTCGGACGCTGATAAGGAAATGGTGATGCTTCACAACGAATATGATGTGAAATTTCACGTAAGTATCGCAGAAGTATCTCATTCCAGCAGACTAATCAAATATATAACTGAGATAGAAAACACCCTTATCATAGCAAGGCAGCGAATATACAGCAACAATGAAGGCAAATCAATCGTCCTACTTTCTTGGAAACAACATGAACTAATGGTTGAATCAATACAGGCAAGGGACAAGACAGCGGCTCTCAACATGCTGAATAACCACCTGGAGCTGATGAGGAATACGCAGGTCGATATTGACGAATCGATCATTAAACCAGTATCAGAAACATAATTACAAGGGGTACTTATATGTCCATTAACAAATCGTTTGTTTTGTTGTCCGCTTTTCCAAGTTCAAAAGACGGTTTTGAAATGCTGAAAAATGCGGTTGAATCAATAAAACCGTACGATTTTTCAATGATCGAGTATTATTGTGAAAACTGCAATTCCGACCGCATTCGTAAACTTTTTGAAGAGCATCAAAGCGTTTTCCTAGCTGCCGCTCTTCAAAAGGAGAAGGGATTAAGTTTGTGCACCCCCATAGCCGCCGACAGAAGGACAGCAATCAATGCACTGGCCGAATGCTTCCGGTTTGCCCGGCAGGCAGGTGCAAAATCGGTTTTACTTAATAGCGGGAGAAGACCTGAACAAGAAGAATATGATGAAGAGTGCCTAAGATATTTGAAGGATTCTATTTGCGAGCTTCATCAACGGGTAAACGATATTCATATTTTATTAGAACCCGGTGACCGTGATGTTGAATACCGTCACTTAATTGGTCACACGGATATGGCAGTTTCCTTTATCCACGATATACGTACCGAAGTACCCTGTATCAGCCTAGTCTTTGATATGAGCCATATTGCACAGCTTAATGAGTATCTTTACTCTTCGTGGGAAATTGCAAAAAAATATTGTACCCATGTCCATTTGGCAAATTGTGTACTTAACAGGAATTCACAATTATTTGGAGATAAGCACCCTTTATTCAGTGTAAAGGACGGTGTCTACACTCACGAAACCGCCCAGTCATTTTATAATCATCTGCAAAATGAAAATAATCTTATAAACGTCGGAATTGAGATGATTTGCTCCGACGACTCCGAACAGCGTTTTTTTGAGTGCTTTGCATCTGAAACAGGATGGTTCTTTCAACATAAATAATCTGATCGTTCTGAACAATAATAATTTATAAAATATCACGTAACATAATATACCATAGTACATACAAGTAAAAAACAATTTAAGGAGGTTGCATTAATGAAAGAATCAATGCACAAATATTTCAAGATCGGAACCATCCACTTCATGTCATATCCGCAGACAATGAAAGGGGAAGGACCAATTACGGAAACCCTGAAAAAAATTCTTGTTGATGACTATTTTGATGCGGTGGAAGTAACCTGGATCAAGTCGCCCGACGTTCGAAGCCAGGTACGAAAAATGTTTGTCGAAGCGGGCATTAATGTTTGCTATGGTGCGCAGCCGAGATTGCTTATAACCGGACTGAATCCTAACGATTTAAATGAGGAAGGCCGATTAAAAGCACAGGCCACTCTGATGGAGGCAATCGATGAGGCTGAATACATAGGAGCAAAAGGCATTGCGTTTTTGGCCGGGAAGTACGAAGAAGAAAATAAAGAACAGGCATACGGGCAGCTATTGAAGACAACAAAAGCCATATGTGCCTATGCCAAATCAAAAGGCATGTCGGTTGAAGTCGAGGTGTTTGACTATGATCTGGACAAGAAGTCTCTTATTGGCCCTGCACCGTATTCTGCAAGGTTTGCTGCAGAGATGCGTGAACACTTTGACAATTTCGGACTTCTGATCGATCTGTCACATATCCCTCAGACACATGAAACCAGCCGTTTTGTCATTCAGACTCTCAAGCCATATATTACCCATCTTCATTTCGGAAGTGCTGTCACGGCCGATCCTTCTATGGAGGCTTTCGGTGACACACATCCGCGTTTCAACTTCCCGAATTCCGTCAATTCGGTTGTGGAACTGGTTGACTTCCTGAAATGCCTGAAGGATGAAAATATGTTCAATTCACAGGATCCCATGGTTCTTTCCTTTGAGGTCAAGCCCTGGAAGGATGAAGATCCTGATCTGGTAATTGCTAACACCAAGAGAGTATTAAATCGGGCTTGGGCGCTTCTTGACGATTAAGAAGCAAAGTTTTTTGATTTTAATCATGCCCTAACCACAAAAAGGAACGAAAATGCTTCTCCATAGCGGGACGATAGCATTTTTGTTCCTTCCTGCCAAGTACACATTCCTGGATATCGTTGGATATAAATTTAGATATACTTAAAATTTGAAAAGATATCCGTTGAGCCTAGTGGCCTTGGGCGCTAGGATGGCTGAAGTTGACAATAGCTTTTTGTCTACCCTAGATGTGTTTTCCCCCTTATTCGAAGTTACTTTCTTTACCGCATAGGCTTTGGCATAGAATGAACGTGTTAGCCTGCATCCAGTCAATGGTTTCCCATTGGTTACCTAGAGTGTTATTCTCCTTTAGCCTCTCCGTTTATCAGTCGTTGAGTTACAAAATTAATAAGTTATTTTCCGTTCTGCCAAGAAATACCATAGGATAAGTCAGCACCCTTTCGAGTCAGGACAAAGTTTGAACCCCTATCTTCATCCGTTACAGAAGTAGCATTCTCTTTTTATCCTTTTCTTCTGCCCCCTATACCGTTTCTTTCCCTTGAGGTTAGATACCTCATTCTTATGAGGAGCATATAGGGTTTGTTGCAAAACTGATATTAATTGAATGCAACATCTCTGCGTCCATATCCATAAAAACCCGGAATAGTCACAGCGACAGCAATACCTGTCAGCACCAGCAAAATTGGTACATTCATTTCTTCAAGCGGTATCTGTGGTATGTGTCCATAAGGCGTGAGTTTTCCTGTCCATTCCGGCAGCTCCATCATTGAGCCGAACCACACCGAAAAAAAACTATATCCAAGGTAAGCATACGCAATCACCGTCAGCTTCGGCAAAAGGCCGGTGAGCAATACGGTAATCCCAAGCATTACCCATACGGCGGGTAGGTAGGATAACCCTGCTTTGATAAATGTCCCCAATGCCGGAGCCGATTCAAGTGCTGACGCGCCCATAATACCCATACCGAGTGAAGCAATTAGCATAAAGACCGCACCGCTAACAAAGGCAAAACCGAAATATCCGATAAGCTGTGAAGTCCGAGCCACCGAACGCGACAGTACATGCTCCGAATGTCCCGCTCTTTCCTCCGCACGGATTTTGAGCAGCATAGACAATACTGGAATCGTACTGACTAAAGCCATAATCGCCGTGAGCATTGTAATAAATTCATCGGTAATCGAATATGCACTACCCATAAACATTGCTTTCAATAGCTCGCTGTTTGCAACAAAGCTTTCCAAATCTCCAAACAGCGCGCCAAACAAAGCGGACAGCACAAATATCACGGTGCACCATATCAGAAACGAACCCCTAAGGAGCCGAAAACTCAGCCCGAATGTGTTTGACAGAAGCGCGGAAGCCGCTCCTTTGCCCCGCCTTGCGGGAATTAAACCTTGTCCCAAATCGCGGATTTTTCCAAAGTAAAACGCGAGAACAGTTATTATAACGGTGGCTCCCATCAGCAAAAACAATGGCCAGCTCAGGTTGCGCACATAGCTTTCAGTCATGTGCATATACCCGAACGGTGAAAAGTAGGACAATGCGCCGCTCCCGTTGTCGCCAACCGCCCGAAGCAGATAAGTCAACATCAACCACAGAAATGATAATCCCGTTGCCGTTCGATTGTTTGATGTAAGCTGGCAAAAGGCAGCAGTGGCGGCGGCAAAGAACAGCCCTATGCCTCCAACGGCGGCGGCGAAGGTCGCAGAGCCCGCTAAATCCATTCCCTCAATCCGGAACATAGAAATGCCGAACCCTATGAAAAGGGTAATAAGAGCATTGGCGGTAACCGCGACCAGCATGGCCGCCGCTGTATTGCCGAGCCTTCCCACGGGCATAGAACGCACAACTTCCATTCTGCCCAGCTCCTCATCATGACGGGTATGCCGGGTAATGAGGAAAATGTTCATAACAGCGATGATGATTCCCGTAAACAGTAACATATAGTTTGAGAACATCGCGCCACTTGTGTAATTGTCTATTCCATAAACAGGTCCAACAATAGCTATCATAGCCGGATTTTCCATGGTTTGCGCTATGGTAAGCCGTTCGGACGCCGTTGGGTACATATCCGAGTAATACGGGGCACACACTATGGTAAACAGGCTGATTCCAAGAACCCAGACCGCAAGGCGTATACGGTCACGCTTTAACATAAACCGGGCCAGATTTCCCGTTCCGGCGAACAATGCTTTCAACATATTCATTTCCTCCCATCCTTATAATGCGTCATGAACAGTTCTTCAAGCGTTGGCGGCGCGCTGTCTAACGTAATGATTGAAAACTGGCTTATGTGGGAAATAATCTCACCCAACACATCCGAATCCACTTTAAAAGAGAGCCTGTTTCCCTCTTTCGCCATGTCATGAATACGTGGATTGTTGTCAATTCCTGTGACAGGCTGCGCCGTCGTCACCGAAACGGTAGTGCGTGTCAGATGACGAAGTTTTGAAAGCGTACCCGTCTCGATAATTTCACCCTTGCGTATAATACTCAACTTATCGCAGAGCTTTTCCACCTCGGTCAGGATGTGGCTTGATAACAACACGCTTTTTCCCTGCTGCTTGACCTCATCCACGCATTCCACAAACACGCTTTCCATTAGCGGGTCAAGCCCGCTGGTCGGCTCGTCGAGAATGTATAAATCCGCGTCGGACGAAAAAGCGGCGATGAGGGCTACCTTTTGTCGGTTGCCTTTGGAGTAGGTGCGGCACTTTTTCGTTGGGTCAAGGTCAAACCGCTGTATCAGTTCGTCCCGCAGATTCTTTTTACCGCCGCGCCGCAAGCTGACGAGCAAATCAACTACCTCCCCGCCCGTCAGGTTCGGCCACAGGTTGACATCACCCGGCACATAGGCGATTCTTCTGTGAATCTCAACCGCGTCCTTCCATACGTCCTTTCCAAAGATTTTGGCCTGGCCTTTGGTTGCTTGATAAATCCCAAGCAGTATGCGGATTGTGGTCGTCTTGCCCGCACCGTTCGGCCCGATAAAACCATACACCTCGCCTGTGTTCAGGGTAAGGTTTACCTTATCCAATGCGGTGAAATCCCCAAACTTTTTAGTTACGTTAGTAACTTCTACCATTGCCATATGAAATACCTCCTTTAATTTATGACTGAACGTCAGTCACTTTGTCCGATAAAAAATTGCCTTTTTACAGACGGATTCGGTTAAAAATCCGTCTGCAATACCCGGCCTAAAAAATCTCTGATATATTTTTTTGCAAGGTCAAAATCAATGTTAAGCGTTTCGTAAAACGAAAGGTGAATCTGCCTGAACGCTCCCATGATAACAACCGCCGTAAACTCCGCGTCCAAAATGGAACATTCGCGGCGTTCTTGTCCAGCCTCCAACAGTAGCTTGAAAGTGGGAATGATTAACTTGGCGCTCCTGTCCAACGCATGTTCATACATTTCTTTCAGATTAAGCATTTCGTCAGACGCGAGGATTGCTTTTAGCTTTTTGTCCCGCTGTATGGCTAACCCGAAAGTAAAGTCAAGGTAGTTATGGATTCTCTGCTTTGGCGTGTATTTTTCGTCAAGCAGTATCTCCTTTGTTTTGGCAAGTATACTCTCGGCCATTCTTTGAAGGACAGCATCCATTACCTCATCTTTCGATTTGAAATAGTTATAGAAGCTACCTTTTGCAATTCCTGCCTTTTGCACAATGCTTTCAATGCTTGTGTTCTGATACCCCTCCTTGCTAAACAATTCTTGTGCGGCGTTCAAAATATCATCGCGGCGTTCGGAAGGGTTTTTTACAGTTCTCAATATGTTCACCTCTCATTTACTGCAAAATTGAAAGACCCTGATCCATTCCGGAATCAAGGTCTCATCGTTTCATCCTTACCCGGGACAATATGTCCGTGATGACGGTTAAGGAACCAAATCGGTTGATTACTCCCCTTGTTGAGGATAGTATAGTACATGAATGACCGTCAGTCAATAGGTTTCCCTAAAGAATTTCGTAAAAAATTTCTTATCCAAAGATCTCTCACAAGCAACAAGAATACCTCGCTACCCGCCGGAACGGAACCGACTGGCAGCAAAGCATGTTACAGTGCCATTTATATTCGTGAAAATGTATTACTCAAGCAGCTCTCTCTTATTGAATGGAGCCATCATAAATCTCTTTGCGGACTTAAGATTTGTAAGCCACACCAGATGTGCATCCTGTTTTGTATTACCAAGTATTCTAGGAACAAAGAACTTAGCAACTGTCTCAGGCTTATCTCCAAGCGTATTAAAAACTCTCTTAAACCGCTTATCTTCAGTAACTGAAGAACTTTCTCCAGTAGGCGACTTTGTAATAAACTCTGTAAGCATCATACCAGGAGACAGTCTGCCAGCCTTAACCGGAGAATCCTTTAATTCTTTTGCCAGTGCTTTAGTGAAGTAAGTAAGAGCACGTTTTGAGGTTCCATACAAAATAGTTTGCTCAATAATCATGTCATTAGAGCCTAAACCTTCCATATTCCAAATTTGGCCATGTCCCTGGTTAAGCATATTTTCAGCAGCTACTTTAGAACCGTACATAATACCCTTTATATTTGTGTCAACAACTGCGTCAATGTATTCATCAGGTGTGCCCCACAAATATTCACGAGGAGAGTTCTGCCCGGCATTATTGATCCATATGTCTACTCTCCCCCACCTTTCAACTGATTTCAGCCATAGGTTTTTTATATCATCTATGTTTCTTACATTACAAGCTATATAAATGAACTGGTTTTCAAACTTCTTCAGCTCTTCTTTAGCTTTATCAAAGGATTGAGGTTTTGAACCTGAAATGGTCACATTACACCCTGCCTTTAAAAATTCTTTAGCCATTTCAAGACCTAAGCCACGGGTACTTCCCGTTATTACAACATTTTTCATTTTAAACCATCCTTATCTATAATTTCTTATTCATTTATATACTATTACCAATGTAATCTGGTATTTTCCATACGGGTCTGTGATATGGTTCCTTATAAACAAACTACGTTTTGAACGCGCACCGACAGCGCTTAGCAGAAAGTTATACTTTGCCCTGTGCAACTATCTTTCCAACAAATTTTTCTGCTCTGCAAATGTCTTTGTCATTAGGATGGTCTTCTGCAAATTTGCTTAAGATCTCAAATATTCTGTTCTCGCTGAAATCTCTGCTGACAAAGCTTCCTTTGCATGCAAAGCTCCCCCTGTACCTCCCCCCTTTGGACTTTAAAAGCTTTATTAATTTATTATTATAAAATCTCATTCCAATACCACTTGTTGAAAAAATAAAAAAATCCTTATTTTTTAGATTCAACTTTTCAGCAAAACTTAATAATTGTGGAGACATGCTTTCTCTATAAACTCCGGATCCAAATCCGATAAGATCGTAATTATCAATTTCAGCTTTTTTGGTGTCTTTTAGACTTAATAGATCAGCATTAGTCTTACTGGCGAATACTTTGGCTATTTTTTCAGTGTTTTTATGATAAGCTGAATAATATATAATCAGTGATTTCATGGACTTTATTCTTCTCCACTTCTTAATACTTTTATTAGTAAGATTTCCTTTAAAAAGTATTTAGTTTCGTATATGTCAGAAGCCAGGATGATAATATTTTTCCCTCTGCACTATTCTCCTGGTGCTTTCTTCATGAATAATGCAAGAGCCTTGAAAATTTATTATCCTCCAGTAAAGTATATGGCAGCAGGTACCCGTCCAATGTTCCAGCAGGTCAGCATACAACTTTTGCATATTCCTTTTGCCGTGCTTGGGCAACAGTGTCTTGTATTCTCTTATAAAATGAATCCTTCTAACTTGCAGCCCATAGCAAACCTCCAGTTCTTCTTATAACCATCGTATATACTATATTTTACCAATGCTTACGCTAATATACAAGTTTCACCTTTTTATGCCGGATGAAAATTTTACTTTTACAATTACTAGCTAGAACATAATTTTCAATGACGGTATGCCGCAGACTTGACATCACCATGAGCCTTGCGGGAAAACCGGGAAAACTGAAGCTCAGACCTTGGCAGCATAATGAGTTTTTATTTTGATTAATATAACGAGGCTATAGGTGGCGGGTTCCGCTTCGGTTTTCGGGCGGTGAGAACATATCTCCCGCCTAGTTGAAACGTAAAGGTAATTAAATTTTTCTACAGCAGAAATTTTTATCTGAACCAATGCGTTATAAAAATGGCCTTTCCAACCGTTTATCAAAGGCATTATTCTTTTTTAAAACTCTGTGCCAGCCCAGATTATTAAGCCCTATGTCACAGAAAAATTGAAACAGGCACGCTTGAAACTTTGTAAGCTTATATGGTTTCCCCAGTTCCTTAGTTATTTTCTGATCAAAGGTATGTGTTTGCTCATATATTCTGCCTAAGGTATTAATTTTCCTTAAAACCTTTTTGAACATTTTGGGGAACATATATATTGCGGCGGCTTCTCCCCTGGAAACAGTTCCCAAATAATTATAATTAAGCTGTTTTGCCAGGGATGCAAAATATCGTTCCACATACTTTTCCTGTGCTGTTTCAATAAATCCAGCCTGTATTATAAACCCCATTGATTTGCCATGTATAGAGGATGGCCTTAAATGTTGTATGAAATTCATCATAATTCCCGGCATAGCATGAATGTACAAAGGCAATATAAATATTAACGTGTCAAACGCCTCCACATAAAGTGCTAATTCGTCCGGATCAGAGTTTGCAATGCATTTTATCTCACATGGTGATTTCATTTCACGTACAAATTCTTCACATACTATTCTTGAATTGCTGTTTTTGGAATTTCCTTTTGGGGACCCGTTAATAATAATTGTTCTCATATGACACCTCCATTTAGGCGAAAAGCTTCGACATTCTTGACGATGATGTTTTTAGAGTAAAATTGGTAAAACACACGATTAATGTATTGTTCAAAAATCTCTCGCCCATCAGCAGTATGAAATTGTCCATCATAGTAAAATTCTATATCAGGATATTTTTCATATCGTTTAACATGCATAGACTCTCCTGTTTTATAGGTTGTATAGGGAAGATAGAGAGGTATCATCCGATCGAAAAGGTTTTTCAAGTTGCCTGAGACAAACCCATTTGTTGCTTTCGCAAAATAAATAGCTTTATCTGACGTAATATATTCATGATAAAATTGGTTTAAATCATTGAATACACATTTCCCTGGAGTCTTCCACCAGCAGGTCCAGCAACCGGTACAATGGGTTATCTCAATATTAGATAAATCAAAGGTATAAGCATTTTCAATTGAAATGTCTGTACATTCCTTGATAACTATAGTTTTCATTTCCTGCTTCCCCCATAAATAGATTTGCTTTAAATATAAAGCCGGGGGTAACACCCATGTCAATATAGAAATTATTCAAAAGGAATATAAATTTCAATATAAGTTTTTGTTTTACCTTCCTTATATGTAATTAGGCGTATCATTGCAAAGGCTTCTCCCAGCAACCTAAGACCATGTTCGTCTGCATATTCGGCTGACAGCCGATGCATGCTTTTCATTAAATCCTCCTGTTCTCTGTTTGGCTGAACTTCTTCTGCCACCGTATATAAGCATTTAGGATATTGCAGGTAAATTCCATTTTCATCTTTTACTTCTGCAGCATCAACAATAAACATTTTTGCATCGGTAACCTTGCTTTTATTGAAAGTAATATAGCGCATAAATTGTGAGAGCATATCATTATTATTTGAACTCATAACCTCTTTTACATTTTGGTATTCTTCTACAGCAATAAAATCTGATACCTCTCCGTTAACTCTATACAATTGCATGGGCTTAACGGTAAAAATGTTTAAATTATCTTCAAGCTCTCTGCCGAATTCTTGTGTCTCTTCAATTCTTTTCAACATACACTGTGCATCATATATCATTTTTTCAAGCTCATTTTTTTTGCTTTCCAAAAGGCTTTGAATATCCTGTACATCACTTTTCTTTAATAAATCCTGAATCTGATTAATTGTCATCCCGCGCTTTTTATGAAAATCAATAATCATTAGATTATATATATCAAACATATCATAATTTCTGTAATTATTTTCACTATTCTTTTTTGGATTTAATAAGCCTTTTTCTTCATAAAAACGTAAGGTATCCCTTGGTACTCCAAAAAATTTTATCAGGTCACTTGTATGATACTTTTTCAACACTTTACATCACCTTCTTCCCCAGAACAGTAATTTGCCCTTTCTAATCTGTCATCCTTTATCGTATCACTTTTTAACTAAACGAAAAACTTTTTTAAAATAGTATTAGGTTGATAATAAAGAACAGGTATTTATTTTAAAATACCTGTTCTTTCACTTCACCACTTGTTAAAATGTAATCGTTCTCCAACATTAATTGAATGTTGTATGATTTTCTTT
Organism: Bacillota bacterium; assembly: GCA_023409265.1. Classification (GTDB taxonomy): domain Bacteria; phylum Bacillota; class Clostridia; order Acetivibrionales; family DSM-1351; genus Ruminiclostridium. The sequence goes on from JAEYHZ010000022.1 coordinate 362,641, forward strand.
GAGTTTTCCTTTGGATACCCTAATGCGATATAGCACGGAATCTCATAATCACTTGGTATATTTACAGTCTTTTTTATATGCATTATCTCCTCATCAGAAGGAATTCTTGTTACTCCATATATGCCTTCACTTACAGCAGCAAGTAATATATTTTCGATACAACACCATATTGATGCGAATGCATTAAGTGCAGACAGATTTTGTGGCTTTAACAGGTTAACCTGGCGAAAACATGGTATTATAAGGCAGCCAGCATTTAAAAGCATCCTGTATTGTTTTGGAATAGCATCAATATACATCTCCCGTTGACATCCATCGGAAAGTTTCCATCTATCTATTATCCCTGTTGCATCTTCTTCCGTATAATTTTTATTCACTTTACTTATAATTTCAACCCTTGCAGCTTTATCATTAATAATAATGAATTCCCATTCCCGCATATGATTATTGGTAGGTGCTTGTGAACCCGCATCAATAATCTTCTTAATAATCTCAATATCAATCTCCTTATCAATAAAATCACGAACCGTTCTTCTTGAATAGATAGCATCATATAATTCCATAGAAAGACCCCTCCAATATATTACAATTTAATATCAGAATAGCAAACATATGTTCTCTTGTCAATAAATGCCATACCATTCATAGGAATCCCGCCATAAATGAAAAAGTAAATCCCAGTTGCAAGAGTAAATTCCGTGATAGTAGAATGCGCTCCTCTATGCTGTTATTATCAATTCATCAATCATCTCCTCTAGTTTTGAAGTACTTAAATTTACACAATACAATTTCTCGATCAATTTGCGCCCTCCTGCTTTTCAAAATAATTCTTGTTCAAAGTTAATTATATTTGAAAGCAACTTAATTGTATTGAAAAAAACCGACAGGATCTTTTGGATACCCTATGGCTTGTTTTGGCGCCAAGTTATATCTTCTGTTGGAGAGAAAGGTTTTTCTTCTGTTGGAATAACAGGTAGATTATCAGTGAAACACAAAATACTCCGGCACACGCTATAAACATAACTTTATAATTCCATGCTGATGCTATAATTCCGGCCAGCATGGGACCAATCCCCTGTCCAAGGTCCGCTCCAATGTAGTATGTACTGGTGGCAACACCGCTTTTTTCTTCTGGAAGCAATTTTATACATTCAGCCTGAATAGAGGGTTGCCCCGAACCCTGACCAAATGCATACAAGGCTGATGCTACCAAAATAACCGTCAAAGTCTGTGCATATCCGATAAACATAGATGCTATGCACGCAAAAACAAATGCCGGGATAATTACAGTCGACAGCCCGTATTTGTCGTAGATCTTGCCGGCAAATGTTCTGACAAAGATAAGGCTGATTGCATTAACAGTGAAGTACAGGCTTATATTTTTAATTCCTCTTTCATCACCAAGGAGGACCAGGTATGAACCTATAACACCATTGAGCATCGAAAAAACCGCTCCAAAAAAGGCATAAGGCAATACACTCATGGCAATAAGGTCGGAAATGCAAAGCTTTTTCTTTTCTTTTTGGTATTTTTCCTTCTTACGCTCTGTATTCGGCAGCGTGAACATCAGGGCGGACACACAAAGCATAATCAGTCCCGCAATCAAAAACGAAACCGATAAGCCATACTTTTCTCCTATGTACAGCCCAAGAGTGGGTCCTACAGCAGTGGCAACAATTTGCCCAAGGCCAAAATATCCAATACCTTCACCAAGCCTCTTCCTTGGAATAAGCTTTGATACCAGTGAAAGGTTGACTATTCCGCTAACGGAAAACGCCAGCGCATGGAGAATACGAAAGAAAACCAAGGCAGTAACACTTGTTGAAATGGTATATCCTAAAAGGGAAAGGCCAATTAATGCCGTTGAGGCTATGAAGACTATTTTTTTATTCATTCGGTCGGAAATGATGCCGGAAAACGGTCTTGCAAACAATGCGACAAAAGAAAACATGCCTACTATGACACCAGCAATTGCAAGTGATGACCCCAGCTTTACTGCAAATTTCGTAAGCAGTGGCATGACCATATAAAAGCTGATACCCACAAAAGTTCCTAATGTTATCAATGTTATATATGGCACCGTCCACAGCTTTTCGCTTTTCATGGTGCCTTGTTCTTCCTGTTCAATCGGAATATTGTCATTTTTCATATTGATTTGTATTTACCTCCATATGCTGTCTATTACTATCTCAGAAGTCAAAAAAAACCGAAAGGTACCCCCTTCGGCAGGATAAGAAAGTCTTCGCCGCCAAGGCAAAAGCATAAATGACAGGAAACCGCATCTGAATATTTTGCTTTATAATGCAGCCTCCTCTTTAATAAAGCGGTAAGTACGGAATTGTAAACGATATCAACGTAATCGGCGTTAAGAACGACTCCAATGAAATGGTATAAGCCTGTTATTAAGGCGGGCAGCTCTCGCGGAATACAAAAGGTGTATCAATAATTTTGCGCACCGGAGCAGTACCAGGCATGTCCAATGAATTTGCCATCATTGTGATACATGTCCTCGCTATCTGTTCAGTCGGATAATTCACAGTTGTGATCGATGGATGATGGATTTCCAATGAATCATTGTTGCCGTAAACAATGATTTCCATATCTTCAGGAATACGAATTCCGTGTTCGCAGAAAACAGAGAGTGCTCCGAGCGCAAATGAATCGTTTTGGATATATATGGCTGAAGGAAGATTATTCTCCTCAATCATCTTTTTAGCTGCAATCTTTCCTTCTTCAACCCTGTTGACGGAAGGCCTATCCAATCCGCTGGCAATCACTTTTGCCTCTATTTCCAAACTGCGGCAGGTGTCCAGAAAGCCTGAAATCCTCTGATTTATGGTAATGCTAGATTGCTTGTGGGCAGGCTGCATCACTCCAACAGATTTATGTCCATGCCGGTGGAAAATCGCGGCAATATCTGTTCCTATTCTGCAGTTATCCACCGATACCAGATGATATTGGGGAATGTCTCCATATAGCAGGACGGTCGGGACCTGAATACTGGTATTTGTTAAAAAGTCAATGTCCTCTTTGGATACAGGAGGTACAACAATTCCATTATAATAGTTGGCCGATAAAACAGGTTCCATTTTTTCCAGCTCACCGTTTTTATAGGGCAATATCGTAAACCTCATTTCCCTTACCTCTCCGCTGAAGGTCATATCTTGAAGTACATTGATAAAAGTATTCAAGAATTGAGAATGCTGCGCAGGAGACCAACATAATGCGATCTCCGGCGTATGTTGAATATTACGCAGGCTTAATTTGCGTGCTGTCATATTCGGAATATATCCCATCTGGTTGGCAGCTTCCAGTATCATTTTTTGTTTTGCCTTGGAAATCCGCATTTTTTCAGCCCTGCCGTTCAGTACAAAGGAAACAGTACTGGCTGAGACTCCGACAGCATTCGCTATATCATAAATACTTACCATAATATCACCTTTATCCTATTACTATTTCATCCCCATCCCACTCATAGACGGCATTCAAGTTTGCACCGGCTGTAATTCTGACCATATAATCAAAAACCTCTTCTCCTCCGGACGCTCTGGTTAAAACCTCGGGCACTCCTGCTTTGTTAACGATCATTGGGATAAATCGGGTCTGTCTAATTATACCATCTTCTATCACACATTTAGCAATAATTGTATAAATCGATTCCGGGTGGAACGGGTAAGTGGGATATTCGGGATCAGGCACAAAGCCAAACATGTCTATCCTCTTCCGAGCCCACTGCTCAGGATCAAAAACCTCGTTATGGACTCCTTTTTCAGCTCTGAAATTCGGGCTTAATGAAGGAACCCATGCAATAAAATTATTTAGTCCATGATAAATCGTCTTTCCTTTATATACTTCAATACCGTGCAAAATATGAGAGTGAGAACTAAAAATCACGTCCGCTCCGGCATCAATAGCAGCGTACGATACCACCTGTTCGTAATCTGCCAGTTTGACCGGCTTATGTACAATACCCTTATGCAGGTACACAGCTAGAACGTCGCATTGTTTACGCAATTCCCGTATATCTTCCAACATGCTGTTGAAGGATGCCGGTTCCGGGTAAGTATATATTTGGGTCGGATTTCCACCGGGATTTGCAACATCTCCCAGTTCGTAATGCGTGATAATATCGACATAGGCGCAGCCCGGCTTTTTATCAGTTGCCGACATGACCTTCGGCCCGGTACAGTTGTAACTGAGAACGCCAATCCGTACGCCTTCCTTTTCAACAATAGCAGGCCTTTTGGCATGCTCGATGTTCAATCCGCCACCTGTGTACGATATATGATTTTCCTCGAGCCAACCAATGGTATCTTTCACACCGATGTCTTTTGCATCATAAATATGGTTCCCAGCCAAGGAGATAACATCAAATCTGCCCGACAGGGGAGTCAGATTCTTCAATTGGCGATCCAAATCCGCAAGCTCGGGTGCTCTGTCGCTGTATGGAACTTCAAGCTGTCCCAGTATGATATCCGCTTTCATCAGCTCAGTATCGACACTGGAAAAAAATTGTTCCGGTTCTTTCCCGAGAATAATATCTCCTGTCGCAATAATAGTTAATTTTTTCATTGTCACCTATCTCCATTGCGTGAAGATGATTGTATATAATTATATTATAAGTTAATTTCTCTTGCACGCTAAACAACGTATATTGTTATTTCTTTACAAAATTACATCAGCAATCACTAGTGAAAGTGCTCATCTCTTCATTGTGCTAGTTTATGACATGCAACAAAATGCTCATTCCCATAGCTCTTTATGGAAGGAACCTGTTTCCGGCAAATGTCCATTGTATAAGGACACCGGTCACTAAAGCAACATCCGGCAGGTCTATTCATTAAGCTTTTAACCTCTCCGGGCAAAATAATTTTCTTACGTGTTTGCTCAATTTCCGGGTCCGGTATGGGAACAGCCGCCAGTAGTGCTTGTGTATACGGATGCATCGGATTGGCGTACAGCTCTTCGCAAGGCGCAGTCTCGACAATTTTCCCCAGATACATTACTGCAATCGTATCACTTATATGTTTTACTACCGATAAGTCATGTGCAATAAACAAATAGGTCAATCCCAATTCCTGCTGCAGATCCTCCAGCAAGTTGATGATTTGTGCCTGTATGGATACATCCAGAGCCGATATAGGTTCATCACATACTATCAGGTCCGGACTACTTGCTAACGCACGGGCAATTCCCAAACGTTGCCGCTGGCCACCGGAAAATTCATGAGCCACTCTATTTTTTAGTGCTGGCGATAATCCTACAAGTGTAAACAATTCATCAACCCTGCGGTCATATTCCTGTTGTGCAGAAACAAGTTTGTGTATCCTTAATGGTTCTCCGGCAAGGCTTCCTGCGCTTTTCCTAGGGTCTAATGAACTGTATGGATCCTGAAATATCATCTGTATTTTACGCCTCTGCTTACGCAGTTGAGCTGACTTAAGACCATTTAAATCAAGGTTGTTAAATATGATCTCGCCTTCACTGTCGGTAATCAAGCGCACAACGCTTCTTGCAACAGTTGTCTTTCCGCAGCCTGATTCACCCACCAGTCCGAAGGTCTCACCACGTTTTACTTTAAATGAAACGTTGTCTACTGCAGTTAGTTTTCCAGATTTCGAACTCAGAAGTTTATTTCTGATCGAGAAGTGAACAGACAGGTTGTTGATTTCGAGTATGTTATCCTTAAGCGGCTCTCTGCGATCTATCCTGGTGCTTTCCTCTCTGTTTTTATCTATTTGGTCAAGTTCTTCACGGCTTAGACGGCAAGCTGCAAAATGGCCATCCTCAACAGATGCTGTCAGAGTTGGTATCCCTTCACTTATGCACTTGTGACATTTATATTTGCATCTGGACAGGAAAGGACAATGCTCTCCGTCATCCGGCGGCATTTTTGTCGGGGCATCAATTGGCTGCAATTTTCGTTCCTTGCTGTCATCCAGTCTGGGAATCGCATTCAATAGCCCTCTTGTATAGGGATGAGAGGGATGGGCAAAAATGTCCCTTGACAACCCTGACTCAACAATCCGCCCTGCATACATAACATATATGCGCTGAGCATACCGTGCTACGATACCCAAATTGTGTGTAACGATTAGTAGTGCAGTGCCATTTTTCTCAGATACAGTTTTCAACAGTTCAAGAATCTGGGCCTGTGTGGTAACGTCCAGTGCAGTGGTAGGCTCATCAGCAATAATAAGCTTCGGATTCCCGGCAATAGCAATAGCTACCATGATTCGCTGGCGCATACCCCCGGAAAACTGATGTGGGTAATCGCCCATCCTTTTTTCGGCATCAGGTATGCCTACTTGACTCAAAAGACTAATAGCCCGTTTTCTGGCTTCTTTTTCATTCATTCCAGTATGTATGACAATAGGCTCCAAAAGCTGACTGCCAATGGTTTTTACCGGGTTCAGTGAGGTCATTGGTTCCTGGAATACCATGCCGATCTTTCCCCCACGTATTTTTCGCATTTCGGGACCATTAGCAGAATATTTTAACAGCTCTTCATCTTCAAGTTGTACATATCCATTATCAATTCTCCCAGGAGGTGTTGAAATCAGCTGCAACACAGCCAACTGGCTCACACTTTTTCCTGAGCCGCTTTCACCTACAAAGCTGATTGTTTCGCCCTGATCTATATAATAGGATACGTCATTTACAGCTTTTGTAACAGAATCATCAATTTTAAACGAAACGCTCAAATTATTGACTTGTAGTAAATGTTTCATTTGCATCTCCTTATATAGACCCGCGTAAGCGCGGATCAAGAATATCTCTCAAACCATCACCAAGAATATTAAATCCCAGAACAAGCAGCATAATGCAGATACCTGGCGCAAGTGCAAATACAGGGTTTGTAATTAGCCTGCTGTATCCTTCGTTTACCATAGCTCCCCAGGACGCTGTAGGCGCATTTACACCCAGACCCAGGAAGCTTAAGCTGGCTTCGGCAAGGATGGTTCCACCGATATTCATTGTAAAAAGAACGATTATCGGTGATAGACAATTAGGTAAAATGTGGGAGAACATAATTCTGATACTGCTTGCTCCCAATACCCTTTCCGCATTTATATAATCGGAATTGCGTATGGAAAGCACCTGTGCACACATTAACCTTGTGTATGTGGGTATTGTGGATAGTCCTAAAATTACCATCAGACTAGCCATACCTGAACCAAATATTATTCCCAGCCCCAATGCCAGCATAATGGCTGGAATGGACAATAATGCATCCATAACACGGGATATAATTGAATTTACTAATCCTCCTAAGTATCCTGCCACCAGTCCGAGTATGATTCCACAGCCTGCAGCAATCATAACGGCAACAAAACCAATTGACAGGGATGTTCTTGCTCCGTAAACCAACCGGCTCACTATATCTCTTCCCAGCTCGTCATTTCCCAGAATATGTTCAGCAGATGGTTTGGCAAATGACAATGCCAGGTTCTGCTTGTATGGATCGTGTGGACTGATATATGGTGCAAGCAGTGCAGTCATAACAAATAATAAAACCAGAACTGTACCGAAAATAACAATCCTGCGTCCGAACAACCGCCTGAAAAATCTTGTGATACCGAACATGAAGTGACTTTTGTCTCTCTTGTTCATATTATGACCTCCTACTGTATACGAATGCGTGGATCAATGTAGCCATAAGAAATATCGACAATGAGATTTGCTATGCTCACGACGACAGCTACTATAAGAATACATGCCTGTGTTGTTGCCACATCCTTGCTAAGTACACTGGTAACCAGTAACTGGCCCATGCCGGCAATACTGAATATGATTTCCACTGATGTAGAGCCTGAAACTACATTTCTAAAAGACATACCTGTTAGTGTAACGACAGGTATCAAGGCATTTTTTAACGCATGTCCTGAAATCACCCTGGATTCCTTAACACCTTTTGCACGTGCTGTCCTGATATAATCCTGACGGATAACCTCCAGCATGCTAGACCTCATTTGGCGCGTTGTGCCTGCAATGGCACCAACACTCAATGCAAATAAAGGCAAAATTGTCTGCTTAATACTGGTTACAAAATCCGCTGTTGGAAATGTAAAACCATAGGAAGGAAGCCATTTCAGTTTCATCGCAAATAGCGACATACCCAGTACGGCGAGCCAGAATAAAGGCATTACCGCACCTAGATTGGCCAGAATGGTAATACCGGTATCGAGTGCTTTTCCCCGTTTCGTTGCCGAAAGAATTCCTAATAGTATACCTACCGCAGTACTTATTATAATTGACAATATCCCAAAATAGATTGTAATTGGTAATCTCTCTTTTATAAGATCTTTTACGGGCATCCTGTACTTGTATGAATTTCCGAAATCACCCTCCAGGATGTCCCCGCACCAATCTACATACCTTACATAAATCGGTTTATCCAATCCCATCTCTTTGTAAGCGATATCATACTGTTCCCTTGTGATATCACCGCCGAGCATTGCGTACACAGGATCGCCCGGCATAAGGTATGTCAGCAGGAATGTAAATATCGATACGATAAATATAACAACAACTGATTGTATCAGCCTTTTGATAATAAATTGAGCCATCCTTCAATGTGCCCCCAATCTGCAGGATCTTAATCACTATCACTAATCATAAAAATAGATTAATAAGGTTTAATTTATGAAGTCGCCCGATACAGTTCATAGATTGCAGCGGGCAACTATCATAAAAGCTTAGAAATAGTTATCCTTTTATTTTGCTTTCCAGGCAATCTCAGGTGTCCAGTGAGATATATGATAATATCCCAAATGACTATCCTTAACCTTTTCAGTTGAATAAACCTGACTGCTGATTGAAGCAAAAGGAATAAGCAGGCAATAATCATCAATTACCTTTTTTGATAACTCTTTGCTTATCGCTACTTTTTCATCAAATGACTTCGCTGCAGCTGCTGAATCAATTAATTTCTGTATATCCTCTGGGTGAAGAACACCGCCGACACATCGAACACCCTTATCAGTCAAAGTTCTGGCATACACCGGTGCAATATCGGCTTCTCCTCGTCCAGCCCAGCGCAGAATGCCGTCCCATGTTCCGTTGATTCCTGTCATCTCATTCTCTTTTGCAGATTCAATAGGTATGATTTCCATCTTGATACCGACCTCTGCAAGATATGCCTGGGTGATTTCCATTAGTTTTACATCACCTGAATTGACATAGCCTTTGCAAGTAAAGCCGTTAGGGTATCCAGCTTCTGTAAGCAACTGTTTTGCTTTTGCCACATCATATGGATAGCCTACAGTAGCCTCATTATATGACCATGCTCCAGGAGGAGTCCATTGATTTGTTGATGCCCATCCAAGCTTTTTGTTCATTGCAACAATGGCTTCTCTATCAATAGCGTGGGCCATCGCCTGTCTTACCTTTAAATCATAGAACGGCAGTGATGGGTCATTGCTGGTAGGCATCAGACCATTCATGATTGTACCGCTTGTAAGAGGACGGCTAATTGGAGCACGGCCGTCGGCTTCCATTGCGTCACTGACAGTGCCGTCAACAGTAGCAATTACATCGATTTCTCCTGCCCGCATGGCAGAAACAATAGTTGTAGTATCAGGCATGAAAACAAATTCTATGCCATCAAGATAGGGCTGTCCCTTAACACGGTAGTCCGCATTTTTTTCATAAACTATTCTAACGTCACGTTCCCATTTAACAAACTTAAATGGTCCTGTTCCAACAGGGTTTGCAATTGCAGCATCTTTTCCATTTGCTTTAAAGTAAGTTGGTGAAATGATCCTGCCCGCAGTAAACATTGCAGCATCTGCAATTGAATTATTCCATTTTGAAAGATGGAGTACCACTGTTTGTGGATCTTTAACCTCAATGCTGGCAACATCATTGATCTCGCTACGCCCTGAAGCCTTAAATTCTTCAAGGTTCCATTTTACTGCTTCGGCATCGCATATGGTACCATCATGGAACTTTACATCCTTACGCAAATTAATGGTTAATGTCAAAGCATCTGCATCCATTTTGAAGCCCTCGGCCAAATATGGAACAAGTGCACCTGATTCATCATATCTTGCTAAGGTTTCCAAAACCGGATCCATTACCTGGTTTTCATAATATGTAGTACTTCCTGCAGGATAACCTATACAATTAAATTTATCGCCGTACGCTACCTTTAAAATACCGCCCTGCTTGTCATCCACTGCCGGAGTTGTCGTTTCATTTGCTGATGATTGAGTAGATTCATTAGATGTATCCGTTTTATTAGCCGGGCTGCTGGAGCTTGAACACGCTACACTTACTAGTAAAAGTGATGTAATTACGAACAAGATAACTACCTTCATTGACTTTTTCATACTCGATTTCCCCCTTTGGAATTGTTTGAGTAATTGGAATACATTTCATTCTTATTGTTTATTTATATAAAACCTAAAACAACTCTGAGGCAAACAAGGTTATTTCACGCCTCACATCATCACGGCAATCATAATGGACATCATGGCCAGCATTGTTGTAAATAACACATTTTGAATTTTTGATTACCTTTATTGGCCATAAAATATCTGTTACCGGCACCATTTCATCCATATAGGCATTAATCATTAAAACAGGTATTTGAATTCTAGAAAGTTCCTGATAAACATCCGCATCTGTCTTCAGGTATGAAAGCGGTTTTTTGGGATTGATACGGACTTCTTCAACTGTCCTTTGAAGTTCCCATTCGTATGCTTTTTCGGCTTTCCTTTCGAATTCTGCCTTCAATTGTTGGTTGTCCGAAAATTTATCGGCAAAGGAAAGAAAATACCTTTTAGCCGCTTCAGCGCTTTTTTTTCTGGCTTCAGGATCGGCTGCCGACATAATGGTTTTAAGCCTTCCTGGAGAGGTCTCTCCGCCTTTTCTGGAATGAGGGCCGCCGACCAAAGCTGCAAAGCCAACCAGGACTTCCGGATGCCTCAGCGCCAGATGCCAGCCTATACCTGCACCATGGGACTGTCCGGTATAAAGGAACTTTTCTATTCCTTTGCTTTTAGCGAATTCATAAACATCATCTGCCCAGGTATTATACCACTCACCGCCCAGATCTTCAGTTACATGTGTTGATTTTCCATAACCTCTGATTTGGATGGTAAAAACATGGAAGCCTTCATCTGCCAAATCCATCGGCCATCCTATTTCATCAGAATCAAAGCCCATTTGGGACGACAAAATATATTTATCTCCCGAACCGTATTCGTTGTAGTAAAGAGTTACACCATTGACTGTTTGATACATTTGTTCACACTCCTGTATACCCATAGTTTTAATTAATAGAATTCCATACTTTCAAATTAAACATTTGAACTACCGCAATTTTATTCCATATACACATTCGTCCGGCGCCAAAATGTACAAATGAGACATGAATAAGAATTGCTTTATCGGTTTAGTAAATTGCAAAAGCGGTTTAGCAATTTCCAAAAAATAAATGCGGTATTTGCTTAACCGCTTTAGCTAAATTTTAACATAAATTGTCGTGTATGTAAATAGCTATTCACAAACTTGTAGACAGAATACTCATGAATTCCGTTTGTCGTATGACACAGAAGCAACCTCTTATTGACCGCCTTGACTGATGCCTGATGAGCATAGATAGACTCAATATTTTCCTAAACCTATTTTTTCGGAAAAGCAGGAATGCTTTCAGCCAAACGAAAATCTGCTTAAGATGCAGACACCGGGAATTCTGCTATTGTATTGGCAGTCTGTTTAGTTACTCTGAATTTATCTATTTCTTTGAACAGCATGGCCGCTTGTGCAGAAAGTTCTTCACTGGAGGCAGAACTTTCCTGTACTGCCGCAGCATTGTTCTGAACAACCGCGCAGATTTGGTCAATAACCTCGGTAATCTGAGTAATAGCCTCTGCTTGCTCCTGTGACACTTCTTCAATTCCTTTGATAACTGTTTTAACCTGCTCAGTCTTTTTCGAGACATCATCCAATGCCACAGCCGTATCCTTAGCAATCCGAGAACCCTTAGAAACAGCTTCAACAGATATCTCTATCAATGTGGTAGTTTGCTCCACCGCCTCGGCCGATCGGCCAGCCAGCTCCCTCACTGCATCAGCTACAACGGCAAAGCCTTTGCCTGCATTACCTGCACGGGCTGCCTCTATTGTTGCATTAAGAGCCAGGAGGTTGGTTTGAGCTGCAATCTCTTGTATTACTTGAATAATACTCCTGATTTCATTTGAGGCCTCACTCATTTCCTTCATAGCAGAAAGCATTTCCTGCATCTTTTCCGTGCTCTCCTGCACCTTTTCAACTGTATACTGAGCATGCTCCACTGCTTGCTTTGAAATTTCTGCATTTTTATTTACCTGCTCGGATACGTTTGTAACCGAGACCGATAATTCCTCAATGGAGCTCGACTGCTCTGCTGCTCCCTCAGCCAGTGTCTGTGCTCCCTCCGCAACTTGGCCGGAGCTTGCGTCCACTTGAGTAGCGGCTGAATGAATGTCTCCTATTAAAGTTTTCAGCTCTTCTGTTACACTATTGATTGCAATAGATAATATATCTTCCGGAGATTTCGGCGATATAATTGCTGTCAGATCTCCGTCAGCAAGCCGCTGCATTGCTTCAATCTGGTCATGAGTGCTGGCAATCATCAAATTGAATTGGTTGGACAGTGCTTCCAGCTCATCGCCTGTATGAATATCGACCCTTAGATTTACATCCCCTGAAGCCAGTTTGCCCGCAGCGTCAATAATACCGTAAATAGGCTCTATCATACGCTTGGTAATGTAGTAGGATATCCCAACCGCCAGGATCACAAGCAGCAACGAAATAGCTCCAAGTTTTAGAATCAGACCATAAAATGCAGGATAAAAGTCTGATATAGGAACGGAAAAGCCGTAGGTCCATCCGTTCTGAGGAATGTCAGTTATGGCTATATACTTCTTATGCTTGTCGTAATCCTTACCTTTTTCAAGCGAAAAGCCCTGTTCATTTTTCTTATGCTCCGCTTGTATACCTGAATCTCTGAAATTTTTGTAGATTTCATTTTCACCGGAAATTCTGGGCAGAAATTTTTCGTTTTCATGGACAATGAAATTGTCAGCAGAATCAAGTAAAAAAGCCTTCCCCGTAGTATTGAGGATTTTCTCATTGCTTATATAATCCACCAAGGCGTCCAGAGTAATGTCTATGGCTACCACACCCATATAGGCACCATTTTTGTCTTTTGCAGGCATACTCAAAGAGATGATCATTTTTCCGGTCGTCGCATCGATATAAGGAGGGGTATAATAAATTTTACCAGCCTCTTTCGCTTTGACATACCATTCCCTTGTCAGCACGTTGTAATCGGCATCGGGTACCCAAAAGTCACCGGAATACAGTCTGTTATCCGGAGTACCGATATATGCGGATATCATGAAATCATACTTGTTGATGTAGTGGCTGAAATATTTTTCTATTTCGTCCTTTTGAGATGTTTCAAATAAACGCATGTCCTCTGAGATAGTGGTAAGCAAAAGTTCTTTATCCGAAAACCATTCGCTTGTCCGGGCTTTTCCAATCTGCAATGACTGCTCCAGTGAGCTTTCTGTTGAATCCCAAAATAAATTCATGGACACCATGAGCATAACGGCTGATGCCACAATCAGAACACTTACTGTAATGATACCTATTGATAGTATAAACTTAAACTTTAGTGAGTTTTTCTTTATTTTCTTCATTCTCTAACTCCTTCAATATTGACCTTCTAGTTGTTTCATAATACTGCTTCTTCCTGTATACATCAGTTTATTCACAGATCCTATAAACTTATCTCCGGTCAGTGACCTACTGAATTATAACCCTTGGAATTACTGACACCCAAATTCATGCAGAATTCCCACCTGCTCCTTCAAATCCATGCAGCATTTCCACCTCTCCTTGAAATTCATTCAACATTTCCACATGCTCCTTTGTTTCCACAGCTTCTGCCGCAGTCTTGACATTCAGATGTCCACAAAGATAAAGGAGCTCTATACTATGTTGGTGCTGTTCATCACTAACGATATTACGTAAAAATTGATAGCCCAACATTTGGCCATCCATCTTCAAAAACACGAAGCATAAAAATTTGGGTAAGCTGTTTTCAGGTGCACCAGTTTAGATGTAAGGAAACCTAATCTTTCTATCAGTTTTATTAATTCCTCCTTTCTGGTAAGTTATATTCTGCAATACAGAAATTTGACCGCCACAGATTATGGTCAGTCCTTACTTTACAAACATATATGTTTGACGACTCCATCGACTCTTTCAATTTATAATCAGCCATTAGTTCCACAATATTACTTTAATTTACTGTTTTATCCACAGCCTAATCCTTTCCTTTACCAGCTATATTTTGGGAACATACTTTTTTAATATATTGTATTTGATTGACTTACCGTTGTGGCTTGTATTAAATTCATACATTTTTGTTCCAGTTTTCATTTTACGGTAAATCAATATAAAAAAAGTCAATGGAAAAGGACAGGAATGCTTGTTTGGTTTTTTCACATATACATTTTTAGTACTGCCAGCATATCTTCGGGTAATTATTGGGCTTCAGTTTGTGTGGCAACCTACCCGATATACCATGCCTCATATGTGATTTCTGTTCGTGAGACCAGAGATTTGACGACTTCCTTTAGATTCCGCCACACGACGGACACCCTTAAGTTAAGATGTATACTTCCCACTATCAGGGTGTGTTAGGGCCTTTCGCCCCTTAGAAATATGCCCATGCTTAGCGAACCAAAAAAGGCGCTGCCTTTTTTCTAAAAGACAGCACCTTATAGTTCTTTCTTTTATTTAATTGTAATGTTGAATCTATGGGTTTCGCACTATCCGCATGACAAGCTATTTAGGCTAAAGATTAAATAGCATTTATTTTCTTAATATTTTCTGTATTGTTTTGATTCTAAAAATTTCTTTAAGCTTAAAATACTATAAAAAATAAGATGCGGGTTAGTTTCTTTTAGCTTTTCTACATCTGCACTTTCTGACCAAGCGGCTGATAAACAGGTTACACCAGACTCCCTACAAGCCGTTATATCAGTAACTGAATCCCCTACATAATAAAACTCTTCTTTTTTAATAGCGTATTTCTCCAGCAACTTTGAAATTGACTCAGCTTTATTATTCCGTGTTTCAAATCCTACCATAACATCACTGAAGCAATTTTCCAATTCCAGCTTTTTTAAAGAAATATCACAGCTTTTTTGTCCTTTTCCTGTAATCAATGGAACTAAAATGTTTTTTCCCTTCAAGTACTCAATGAGGTCACATATCTGAGGAAAAGGGGTCGTACAGCTATCATGCATTTTCTCATAATATAAGTAAAAATCTCTAAGAGCCGACTTCCAATTGTCTTTTACAACTGCTTTAACCATTCCGATCTCATTGAGGCCAAATGTTTGAATAATCTCATTATTAGTTAACTCGAATCCCGTATAAGGTAACATAGCCTTTTTAAAAGCTTCGATACACATTGGAATTGTATCGGCTATTGTTCCATCAAAATCGAATGCTACCATTTTAATCATTTTTTTGCTCTCCATTAATTCTTCGAATTAATCGACATGGATTTCCAACTGCTACACAATTATCAGGAATATCCTTTGTTACTACACTGCCTGCTCCTATAACACTACCTTTTCCTATGCTGACTCCAGGCAAAATAATAACACCCCCTCCAATCCAACACCCATCACCGATTGTAACAGGAAGTGCATATGTCCTGCAAAAATATTCTCCGCTTTCGGGATTCCAATCAGGGATCAATCGCTCATTTAACTCCACAGGATGTGTTGCAGTATAGATTTGAACATTTGATGCAATAAGCACATTATCTCCAATAGTAATTTTGTTACAATCTACAAAAGTACAATTCATATTAACAGACACATTGTTACCCAAAAAAGTGTTGCATCCATAATCACAAATAAATGGGGAACCAACAGATACATTCGTACCTATATTGCCAAATAGCTTCAATAAAATTCCTCGTTTTTCAGCCTTTTGGTCATAAGAAAGGCTATTATATTCAGCTAGCAATTCTCTTGTTTTCTTTTTATACTCTAAAAAAGTATTATCGTGACAATTGTAGTATTCTCCTTCTAAGCATTTATCAAGTTCTGTTTTCATTTTGTATACCCCTTTCGCGCCTCTTTTTGACAATAATATATAACATCCTGTTACATTGCTAGTAACAGGATGTTTCAAAATTATAATCTTCTTGCCAGTGTTTCTATAAGAAACAATACCGGGACTTGCGAAGTGGCATTATACCCACCGTTAACACTGATCATTTCCATATTGTAAGAAATATTCCAATCTGAAATTTGGGCAATGGTAGAATCCGACTGATTTGTGATGCTTAAAATATTACATCTGCTGGTTTTAAACCGATTAAGTAAATCTACAACCTCTTTTGTCTCACCTGTTACTGATAGTGCAATGACTACTGTATTCCTAAGCATATCTTTTGTTATTGGATAGTAAGGATCTTCCAGGCCTATTGAAAATTTACCCAAATTTGAAAAATATCTTGCTCCATATCTTGCAAGTGTTCCAGAAGACCCCTGGCCTACAAAAATTACCCTTTCTGCCATTCTTATGAATTCAGTTCCCTGCTCTATTTTCTGTTCAAAAGAATTTGTATTTGTCCTATGGAAGTAATGTAACAGCTCTGATAAATCGTTTTGTGGCGGCATTTCCTGTATTTGGTACAAATATTTATTAAGCCCCTTTTTAAATTCATTGTACCCATCATAATTCATCTTGTTACAGAATCTAAGGATTGTCGATGTTGACACGTGTACTTTGTCAGCCAATTCCCGAATAGTCATATAAGGAATTTTATCACCATTATCGACAATGAATTTATATAGCTTCACTTCTGTTTCGTTGAATTTTTGTATATCATCATAAGAAAACATTATAACCTTCCTTTTCACTACGCACTCCACATTCCCTGAACGGTCAAAAAAGTTGCCGTTTGATGCTGGTGGGCCTTTACGGCAGGGTAGATTCCGGCTTCTTCTTACGTCAGCCCCGTACCCGTAGAGTTCTTACTCCTTATAGAAGTAAGAACTCTTCTAACATCTCTATTTTCATAATTTTCTTCAACTTTATAACCAATATTATATCTGATATAGAGTTCCAGAACAAGCGTTCTGCTATATCTCCCATGTTTTCAGAATAACATTCCCGATTCCAATGAAGCGGTAAAGATAATCAAGGGTCAGCTGAAAACCAGGGGCAAGGAAGTGATTGCCGGTGATCCGCCTCTTACAGAGATGTCCTTAACTGCCTACAGTGAGATTATCTCCTATTCAAGGCTGCTGCGACAAAATCCCAAAGCCATGCCGGAACAAATCTC
Source organism: Bacillota bacterium (assembly GCA_023409265.1). Lineage (GTDB taxonomy): Bacteria > Bacillota > Clostridia > Acetivibrionales > DSM-1351 > Ruminiclostridium. The sequence goes on from JAEYHZ010000022.1 coordinate 380,012, forward strand.
CTTGGATTCGGTAAAAGAGATCAAAAAGCAAGTCCAGGACACCTGGAAAACCCTTACATTAACGGAGCGGCAGCAAATTGCCACAGCTCCGGGCTTATGGATTTGTCTCAGGACATTGCTGAGCAATGGTTCCAAGAGCGAACAGGAAAAAGTCCGCAGTAATCTTCTAAAACTCACCCTGTCAACTCAGACGACTAAAGACAATGAAAAATCCGAAACCAGAAATAAGCCAATGGACATGGGAACGCATTCTTCATTAATGGCAATAAAGCAAATGACCTTCAATACCTATATGTGGAGCCGGGGTTTTAATTATAGTCCAGCCTACGGCAAGATGTGGTGAGCATAATCGGAATTCAAATACATAGTGTACCTGCCATCCTGCCGGTAACAATCCCCCATATGATAAACTCATTTTGGGGGATTGTTTATTGAGAACATTATCAGTACTATAGCAAAATCAGGTGCAAAAAAGTTGAAATTATTTTATTGGGTATAGATTGATATTCTTTAGCCAATGTATTATACTTTATATGAACACGTTCATATAAAGTATTTTCACTAACCAAAACTATTGATGGGGTGAACATGCCAAAGCAAATTGAGAATGTACAAAAAAGAACACTCGAAGCAGCAAAATGCGAGCTGCTTGAATCAGGTTACAGCGGCTTTACCATACGTTCTGTTGCAAAAAAATGCGGTATAGCGGTTGGTACAATCTACAATTATTTTCCCTCTAAAGATATACTTGCAGCTTCTGTTATGCTTAATGACTGGAATGATGCACTCCTAGTCATGCGTCAAGCTTCAAAAACATCCGAAACCATCACTGAAGGTTTACATGTAATATATAAAGAGATTGAAAAATTTTCTTCCCTGTACAGAAAAATTTGGGCACAGTATTCATTAACCGGTGATTTTACAACTGACTATTCCAAACGACATAATCTTCTAATTACCCAGCTTTCAGAAATCATACATACTCTACTGGAACGCTTTCATGCTGCCGAAGATGAGTTTCTTGACAATTTTGTCGCAGAAAACCTTTTAAATGCAGCTATGAGAAAAAGTAATTTTCATTCTCTAGCAGCCATATTTGAGCGTATATTTAACTCTATCAGGTAAAGGAGAGAACAAACTATGAGTAGTTTTAAAAACTTACGGATTGTAGACAATTTTTATCAAACCTCCGCATTCTTTCCCATGCCGACAGTATTAATCGGTACCATAGCAGAGGATGGTTCCACTTCTTTAGGGCCGTATTCATTAGTTCAGCCCTATTATGTTGCGGGCAAGGATTATTACGCAATGCTGCTTTGTTCACGAAATTCATCCAATACATCGCAGCATCTGCTGCGCTATGGAAAGTGCAGTCTCAATTTTATACCGGATAAGAAAAAGTATTTTAAGGAGGCGGTACGCCTGGGATTCCCCGGAGATACACCTGCGGAAAAAATGAAAAATTGTGCCTTTACCCTCGAAGACGGTCTCCTGGCTAAGGAGCATCCGGATGAATTATATCCCAAAGTTGTGACCGAAGCATTTCAGGTATTTGAGTGTACATGGATGCGTGAGCTGGACGGCGCACATACCGATGTTCCAGGCTGTCTGGACGGCTATGAGCCCCCATATCATGATTTTAATGGTATTACATCAAAATTCGGTGCTCATTTCATTCTACGTGTAGATAGGATTTTAATGAAAGAAAAATACTATAATGCCATAGTGAATGGTGTTCGCGGGAACTCTTTCCCAAGTGTACCTGTTGATTACGGTTATCGTGACAGTAAGAATTTTTGGTATACAGGATTTTCCCGTCCCCGCGCCCAACTGCTTCCTATTCGTAAAGCTTCCATTGACTCAGTGCGCTATGCAGCAGACCGCATTGACGATGTGGTGAAATTTACCGACGACGCGTGTGCGATGTTGGTAAAAGTACCCCGGATATTCCTGCCTACTGCTCTAAAAGGCTGTGTTTCCTGGGCAAATGAAAATAATGTTACACTTATCACAGCAGAACATATGAAGATAATTAATGACAAACGTTCAAAAGAAAAATTGAAATAAGTGAGAAACCCTCTATTATATAGGGTATATTGTGCCAGACACTATTTTTTAAAATTGGAGTGAGGTTTATGAAAATAGTACTTGCAGGAGCATTTGGAAAGTTAGGCAATGAAATACTGCGCGCCTTGGTCCGGGATGGGCATGAAGTAATTGCAGCAGGCTTGGTGGTGCGAGGTACCTCTGATATTGAAAGTATGGTCACAATAAAAAAAATCGATGTAACAGATAAATCTTCCCTAAGCGGTCTCTGCGATGGAGCAGACGTGGTTATCTCAACTGTGGGACTAACAGGTTCCTCGTCAAATGTTACAAATTATGATATCGATTATCAAGGTAACGTAAATCTCCTGGAAGAAGCCAAGCGTTCAGGTGTTAAGAAATTCATTTATACCTCCGTCCTAAAAGCCGATGGTGACCCTACGGTACCAATGCTCCATGCCAAGCATATGTTTGAGGATGAACTTAAAAATAGCGGGATACAATATGTGATATTCCGTCCTACCGGCTATTTTTACGACATTGCAAAAGTATTTATGCCAATGATTGAAAAAGGTAAAGTTACATTGCTGGGCAAAAAGCCTGTACACGCTAATGTTATTGACACCACCGACCTTGCAGATTTCATACTTTTACACATGAATGATAATAATAAGACCTTTGATATTGGCGGTACAGAAACCTATTCCTATGAAGAAATTGCACGCATGTTCTTTGCCGCAGCTGGAAAACCGGCCGTTATCAAGCGGGCACATGCGTTTTTATTTACTATCCTTGCTGCACTGGCAAATCGAAAAAAGAATGGAAAAGAGGCCATTATTAAATTTTCAAAATGGACTCTAACCCATGAAATGGTAGCTGAGCACAAGTATGGAAAACTTAGCTTTAAAGAATATATTAAAAATTGTTATTAATCAGGGGGGATCACTATGACTTTTTGGGAAGCATGGAACCTTGCATTTCCACCGTTGATGTGGGTATTGGTTATTGTATGCGGAGTACTTTCAGCAATAGGCTTCTATAAATTTGTATACTTTCTCTCCATCGGTTACGGGCTGGCTATCAGTGGTGTTGGTGCTACAGTAATCATCATGTATAGCAAGTCCTTGTCACTCGGGTGCCTGGTTCTAAGCCTGTTGTTCATCATATACGGCATACGGTTAAGCGGTTTTCTGATTGTACGCGAAGTAAAAAGTCTTTCATACCGCAATACCCTGGAAGAGGTTACTAAAACCCAAAAACCAATGCCCCTGTTCGTGAAATTCGCCATATGGATAAGTGTGACAGCACTGTATATTGCTCAGACTTCACCCTTATTTTATCGCCTTTCAAACAATCTTCCCCAAGGCATTATGCCCTGGATCGGGGCTTTGATAATGGCTGCGGCATTAATCATTGAGACCATTTCGGATAAACAGAAAAGTGCTGCCAAAAAGTTGGATCCACATCGTTTTTGCGATACCGGATTATATAAGCTGGTGCGCTGCCCTAATTATTTAGGTGAGATTTTATTTTGGATGGGAGTATTCCTATCCGGTTTTGGTGCCTTAAAGGGTGCCTGGCAATGGATCGTTGCTATACTCGGGTTTATCCTTATTGTATATGTTATGTTTAGTGGTGCAAAACGACTTGAAATCCGACAAAACAAAAACTACGGCCAACTTGAAGAATACCAGGCGTATATTAGTAAAACACCAATTCTGATTCCGTTTGTACCTCTTTACAGTCTTAAAAACTGGCATTTTATAAAATAAGGTGGATACTACTAACTTATTCCTACCGGATAAGTTATAACCAGTCTGCCCATGCTGCTTTCAACCGCTTTACACAGTCTGGAATATCTTCAATATCAATTTTGCTAAAGCCAAGAAATAAGGTATTTGGAGGACAATCAGCTTTGTCCTGCCAAAACTCCATTGTTGAGTAAACCTTAACTTTATATTCAAGGGCTTTTGCTATTAGCTCTTGCTGATTTACGTTTTCTGAAAATTCTATAAGGAAATATTGTCCTGTACCGTTACCGGTTAACTTTATTTTTCCTTTGACATCTGAAAATTCCGAAGAAAATAATTCGAGCCTTTTTCTGAAAATATTATTGAGCCTTCTGATATGACGGTCATATTGCCCTGTTTCGATCAGCCTGCCGATTACATATTGATTGAGTAATGGTGCCGTACTATTGTAGTTTTCAAATTTACTCTGATATATCTCCATAAGTTGCGGTGGCAAAATCATATAGCCCATTCTTATTGAGGGTGAAAGAGCTTTTGAAAATGTGCCAAGATAAATGACACGGTTATTTGCATCTATAGATTGCAATGATGGTATAGGCTTTGCGAAGTAGCGTTGTTCACTGTCAAAATCATCTTCTATTATATAAACACCGTTTTGATTAGCCCATTCCAGCAACCGGTATCTACGATCTACAGGCATGGTTACACCCGTGGGAAACTGGTGTGATGGGGTGCAATACAAGACACATGCATCTTGAACCTTTGGAAGTTCTGAAACCATTAAACCATTTTCATCAACCGGCACAGTCTGTACGTTCATTTTATTATTGCAAAATACAGAAACAGCCTTATTAAAGCCTGGTTCCTCCATCAAAATGGTGGTACGCTCATCAGAAAGCAATTTGCAAATATAGTCTAAGGACTGCTGAATACCACAGGTTATAATTATTTGACTTTTATCACAGTATACACCCCTGATCCGCTCAAGATAGGAAAGTAGATTTTGCCTTAGATACAATTCACCTTGCTTGTCCTGGTAAGATGATATTTTTTCTTCCTGCTCCAACCGTTCCAAACATTCAAGGGTATATTTTCTCCAAGAACTTTTAGGGAAAAGGCCACTTGTATGGCTGCTATTTGTTAAGTCGTACAGAATCTCGGAATGGGACATATTTTCTTTTATTGCTAAACTGCCAGCTGGATGTGGCCTTTTCCGATTGGTCAACTTTATTTGGGGCAGTTTTGTTACCATATACCCAATTCCCTTTTGTGGTATTATGTAACCCTCTGCCACTAACTGACTATAGGCACTATCCACAGTATTTCTGCTTACCTGTAAAGTTTTTGCCAATCCTCTGCTGCCCGTTAACACCTGATTTTCTGTTAAGACACCGTCTATGATTTCTCGTCTGATTTGTGAGTATATCTGCATATAAAGATGCTCTTCGCTATTTCTATCTAAAAAAATCATATACTATCTCCTGGTGGTGGCACTATTATTTATTATGGCAGTGGCACTTTTTATAGTGCCATTTATATTGTATCATACAGTAAAAACATTCTAAAGCGTAATGGGAAAAACCAGAGGTAACAAGCACTTTATAGTTCATACAACAGGAGGGATTGAGTATGGAAATAATCAAACGAAAGAATGAAACAAAAGATGTCTTAATGGAACTTCTGGCGGTTGCTTTTCTTGCCACTGGCGGTATCTTTGTAAAACTTAGCGGACTTTCTCCGATCAATACGGGATTTTATAGAGTACTGTTTTCGATACCGTTGTTGTTTCCCTTAGCATATAAGGGCTTAAAAAAACTGCGAAAAAAAGATGTCATAGTATTATTTCTTGCCGGGATTTTTCTGGCTGGCGATGTTTCCTTATGGAATCTCTCTTTTAGTCATACTTCAGTTGCTAATGCAAACCTGCTGACCAATTTAACGCCCTTAACAGTAATTCCAGTATCGTACTTTTTATTTAAGGAAAAGATACCCAAAAAATTTTTTATTGGTGTAATAGTGACAATCTTTGGTATATTTATCTTAATAGGTGGCAAAACCAGTCCCAGTGCATCAAACTATTTCGGCGATTTTTTGGCTTTATGCGCATCTTTTTTTTATGCAGGTTTTCTGCTGATTTCATACCGTCTGCGGGATCGTGTAGATAGCAGTGTAATTATGTTCGTCAGCGGATTTGGAAGTTCAATTACTCTATTTATATCTGCCAGCTTAATTGAAGGGTTTCAAGTGCCTCATGGTTCAGATCAGCTTTGGCCGTTATTAGGGTTGACCCTTTGCCTGCAAGTAATTGGACATAATCTGCTTGCACACTGTCAGGGAAAAATAAACATCAATTTATCGTCCATTATTTGCTTATCACAGCCAGCGGTTGCAACTATCTACGCTCTTCTGATTTTCTCTGAAATCATATCGGCAAAGGAAGTTTTGGGCATCATTATTGTCATGGCAGGTGTTTATTTAGTAAAGGCACAGTTCAATTCTAAAAGGATGTAATAATATTGAATTGCTACAACAGTTAAGTCAAAAAGGCTCAACCTCCTAATCCGGGGTTTGAGCCTTTTTTGCCGCAAACTTCAGATAACTCACTGCCCATTTTACAATGTTTAAGGTTTTCTTGCAAGGTATAAGTCTATCGTATCATAAACATTAATTTTACCGCCAAAACTGTTAATAGTTTGTTTCATTTCGTTTGAAAACAATATCCGTTGCTCTTCTTTCATTGCAATACTGTCTGAGTATGTGTTAATAAGCGAAACATAACTTTGGGCATCAAATGTCCTTGTTCGATAATATAATTTGAAATTAACATCAATAAATCCGTATTTCTTAACGGTTTCAGCATTTTTCATGCATTTTTCTTCATTATATTCTTCCGGCTCACTGGTATATGGCATGTATTTAGAGTATACTTTCTGCATTGCAACATGAAGCGGTTCGTTTTCTTTGTCTTTGAAAGGGTGGTTTCTGAAACACGCAAATGTGCCTCCGCTTTTTAAAAGTCTATAAACTTTCGGATAACCCGTTTCTTCCGGTATCCAATGAAAGGCAGTTGCGGAGTAAATCATATCAAATGAATTATCAGGGCATTCATATTCTTCAAAAGCCATATTTTTAACTTCAAAATTCTTATAAGCTTCGAATTTTTTTCTGGAATACGCCGCCAATTCGTTTCCTAATTCAATAGCTGTAAGCTGGCAATTGGTTTTAAGGACAGGTAATGTGGCTTGACCTGTTCCAATACCTATCTCAAGAACACGGCTGGTTTGATTAATATCAGAAAAATCCATTATATCAGTAAATAACTGTGGAACATAAGTTGGCCGCCATTTATCATACTCGGCTGCAACCTCATTAAATGTCAATCTCAAATCCATTATAATTCCTCCTCTTTCAAGTTTGATCGGCTAGTGATTATATATTACATTAATAATTAAATTTAATAAAATTTGGTCTGAGATTGTTTTCAGATATGTAATAGCTGATAGATACAGCACTGGATACAAACTCCATCTTTCATATTTTTCCTTGAGTTTTCTTGACACGCTGGTATTTTGTGGATATAATATACTTGAAAGGTGACAAGAGGCATCTTTTATTATTCTATTGTCAAAAACGTCAAACCAGCTTGTAAATAAGCTGGTTTTTATATTTTATACAGAATCGAAAACAGTACACTAGAATTAATCCATGCTTCCAAATAATAGCTAAAGCATTTAAAACGACAATTTAAAATGTGCCTGCCAATGTCATTTGATTCATATCCATTATCTTATTAAATAGTTCAGGTCTTTCGATTTGAATTTGAGCCTTATTAATTAAAATGGAATCCCAGATAAGTTTTGGTGTCTTATATTGGCTGTAAGTACCTTCCAGTGTTTTTCCCTCAACAAGAGAAAACAAGTAATCAAGCTCATCATCTGAATATGTGGGAACAAGCGCATAACCTTGGGAAACTTGAAGGTATTCATCACGATTAAACTCAAAAGACTCATTCCACCAATCAGAATACTCCTCAAAGCCCTTCTTTCCGCCAAGCTCACTATTTATTGCCCTGGCTGCATGGTATCCACATATTAAGGCACCTTGAACTTCTACTTCTACAAAGGCAGCACTGTCACCTATAGCAAGAACATTACCTGTATATGGCTTCTTTAGAGACATAAAAGCCTTAACCGCACAGCCATGAGTATCTAATATACGGGCATTGGCAAATTGGTGCTTCAGTGGACTATTTGTTATAACGTTTTTATAAATGGATACAGGTCTCATATTTGCACTGCCGGAAAGTGTTAATTCAACAGTATCATCTCCATATAGACTAGGGCCTATAATTACTGCCGCGTTGGAATGATATGCTTTTCCATAGTATAAGTTCCAACTGTTAGGTATATATCCTGATACTCCTTCAAGGATATATTTTACAACATGAGCTGTTGCATATAGCTTTCTGTTTTGGTTTAGACCGAATATTCCTGTTAGTTTTGCATTGACGCCTTCAGCAATTATTACTTTCTTTGCTTTAAGCGAATAAAATTTATCGTTGGATTTAAGATCTATTCTGACATGGTCTCCCATATCCGCTCCTCCATAAGCTAACGTTGACATTCTCAAATCCACTCCCAGGATTTCACATTCCTTGTATAAATCCTGAAGGAGCTTGTTCTTATCAAACTTTACGGCAAATGGCTTCCGGTCCGGATTGGCAAAATGGATTTTATATCCGCTTGGAGAGAAATAATATTTGTTAGTAACATTAACTAAAGCACCAGAGTATTTAACCTCAAATTTATTCCTTTCAAACATTATTGTCCCGGAATTAATATGGACTAATTCATTCTCATATCCATCATCCAGAATTATTTGAGCAGAACATGCACGTTTCAGGTGATCAAAATTTTTACTTTTTTCAATAATTACAACCTTAATCCCCATTTCGGCTGCAGTTTTTGCAGCCATAAGTCCTGCTGGTCCAGCACCGACAATAATCAAATCAATTATGTTATTCATGAATCTAAACATCCCCCGTGTTACAAATAGTGGCATTTAATTCAATATATGTATTTTACGCCCAGAAAGTATTATATCACATTTGTAATTTCATTTACAGATATAGGTAAAGCTTAAAAATATTTACTATCATTGGATATTTAAAGAATTACAAACGAAATTGTTTTTAAATTCCAAGGACAGCATGCACCGATTTATATCCAACTCCCATTCTATCAATCCCCATATCAATTAATTGTAAAAAATGTTCTTTCGTTCGTATACATCCACTGCCTTTTACCTTACACCTGTCTCCTACTTCCTCCCTGATCAGCTTAATTATTTCAGGAGCAGCGCCCTTCAATTGGAAACCCGTCAAAAAGCCCGTGCTTGTTTTCACATAATCTGTACCTGCCTCCATACTGCAACGGCACATGGCACGTATCTGTTCTTCATTCAAAGCATCAGTTTCAAAAATAACTTTAATCTCTTTGCCATACTTGTGTGCCGCATTGACACAAGACTTTAGTTCCTCTGTGACCTTTTCATACATTCCGGCTCTTGCCCAGCCAATATTTGAAACAATGTCTATTTCTTTCACTGAGGAGTATTTCGCAGCAATTTCAATCTGTTTAATTTTAGATTCTGTGGAACTCGTACCAAATGGGAAATCACATACCGGACAAAGCATTGTACCACTGCCTTTTACGTAAGGCTCACAGATTTCCAGATATCCGGGGTTGATACAGATAGTTGCGCATCCTAAATTAACGCCGTCCTTGGTTAATTCTATAATTTCTTCTTCGGTAAATTCCGGTTTTAATACAGAATAGTCTATATATCCTGCCAGCTCTTTTTGTGTCATTTCATTGGCTTTCTTTGTTGGTTTCATTGTCATACCTCCCATGTTAAATTAATTATGGTTTAAATTTTTTCTTTTTTCAGTATCCTTATATTTATACAATATCACAGTATTTCTCTTGTATCTTGTTTACAATCACCAATATTTTGTAGTATATTGATATTTGTTTACAGAGATTAATTAGATAACCATAGAAAGGATTGAAGAGATATGGGTGTACCGGTTTATGGTGTGGAGCATACTTTCCTAGATAAAGAAACCGGATTGCTTTATCGTAATTCCAGCCTGAAAGAAACTGCTAAATTACATACACATACTTTTTATGAATTATTTATTGTTATCGATGGAACCGCTTTACATATGGTGAACAATACCATTCAGACTCTTGCAAAGGGTGATTTGGTTTTTATCCGTCCCAGGGATACCCATTGCTACGACTTTTATTATTCAGAAAATTTTCGAATTATAAATGTAGGATTTAGTAATCTTATTTTTCAAAGTATCCTGAGCTTTTTGGACAGTACTGAGAAATTACGAAGGCTTACTGAAATAGAATTTCCGGAATGTATTCATACGGATGAAGCAGCACTCGAGGTTATTTCATCTGAGTTCAAATATATCGGAGCACTGATGCAAACGTCCAGTGCCAGGCATACTACCTTTCATGCCAAGTGTTATTTATCCAGTATATTTGTTGACTACTTCTTTCATTATTCCGATTCTGAAAAGAAAAATAGCGGAAGACCGCAATGGTTTGATCATATGTTGACCGAAATGCAAAGAATTGAAAATCTTAAAGCCGGATTTTCCAAGATGCTTGAACTATCCTTTTGTTCTAAAAATCATCTATGCCGGGTTTTCAAGAATTCCCTGGGTGTAAAGCCTACAGAATACATTAATGACAAACGTCTTGAATATGCTGTCTATTTATTAGCCCAGACTACAGAAGATATTACGGAAATATGTGAATCCTGCGGGTTTGGTAACCTGAGCCATTTTTATCATTTATTTAAGCAAAAATACAATTGTTCTCCAGCTAAATATAGAAAAACGATGTAAACAAAATCTGACAAGTCTTTATACTGGATCATCAACTTCCACATGCTCTTTAGCGAATTCGGGATCACGGATACGACCAACGATAATGATTGCAACGATGAAGATAGTAAAGGTAAACACAAATGGCAAGCGGCGGTCAATACTTGATAACCATCCTGAAAAGTAGCCAAATGGTGAGGCAAAAGCAATGGTAAAGGACATAATCAAAGCATTAATACGAGCCCTCTCCTTCGGATTAATGTTTAGCTGGAGCAAGGTATCTTTACGAGGCACTACAAGTGCACTGGCTACTGCCGCAACAAAGACATAAATGATAATAAACGGCAAACTACCGGTCGGAGTCAGTATCAGAAGAATCGAGCACGCGGCATACAATACCAGACCGATCCACATAGGTATCCGGAATTTCACAGATTCCAAGCGGTGCTGTATTCCAATCATGAAAACCAACATCACAGCCGCATTCAAAATAGGAAAAAAAGCCAGATAACGATCTGCTATGCCTAGCCTTTGTGTTACATACAAGCTAAAGAAGTTGGTACTGACAAGATTCGTTATATGTAATATGACAGAGACAGTAACCACTTTCATAATCTCTTTATTCATTAGTACTTTGGGTATCAGATTCTTGTATTCATATAACATCTGTAAAACAGGGGTACCTTTCGTTTCTGCCATACGAATCTTTCCTTGCCGGGTTTCATCACAATGCCGAAAAGTAATAATCACCTTAATCAGCATATTCACAGCGAAAACTAAATATAAAACACGGACAACCGGAACCACGTTAAAGGAATTTATCAACAATCCCGAAATTGGTGCAAAAAAGATTGCAACTAAACCGCCTATGTTCACCCAGGTATATATTCCCAATAAATCCTTGGAATCTGCATCTTCAATCAACAAACAATACCATGCCGTCTGGTTAATCTGCTCAAAACTGTTAAATAAAACTGCAATTAAAAAGAGCCAAAAGTTACCCGAAATGGCCCATATCAAGCAAGCAACACTCCAGCCAAAGAAATCTCCCATCATGGTTGTAAATTTGCGCCCCAACTTGTCGGTGATTATCCCACCAAAAAAGGAAAAAAACACCTGAACAAACATGGCAACCGACAGGATCAGTCCGATTTGAACGTCCGTTATTCCCTGCGTGTACATATACAGTGTGGCAAAAGGTGCGATTAAGTTATAGGGAATACCCCAGAGAGGCTCCATTAAAATTAGAGTTCTCGGATTTCCTTTGTTATTTTTTAATAATTCAATTAGTGGGTGCTTCCTCAGAGTTTTTATTTTTTGTGCTGTATTCACTGGTTTCTCCATTCTACGACTGTTTCTATATTCATGACTGTTCAGTCAATTTCCAAGGAAGAGAACGAAGCAACAAGTAATTAAGCCACAACGACCACTCCAATAATGGTGTTAAGTAAATTATATATCATTTCTACTTCAATGCTTTTGCAATAATGAGTTATTATATAAAATTTACTCCGAGTCTGTGCTTATCTCACTCATCTTTCCGCTGCAACAAAACGATGGACTGCCGGCACCTTGTTGCTGTAATTCTTATGACCAGAGCCTGGTACACCTTGGCGTCAGGGTATATTCTCAACAATTTCAACGCTCGACCCTTGTTTTTTATAAAATAGCTATACTGATTATAACATGACAACACTCATTTTTCGATGTCGAATTTAGCAAAATTAAAACTGCCAACATTTAACCCTCCGTGTACTGAGGACTTTAGTTTTAGCAATTTTTTTAACAGGACGGCTTTACTTATTTGTGCATATGTCAAAGTACAAGTTTTTAAATCTTCTCCAACAGAAATAAAGCGATGACCTTCACATCATCACTCCATTCAGCTGAATTAAAATATCAGAATCATATGCATCCTATTCCTTTACACTAATCCAGGAAACACACCATCCATGCAGAATGTGTAGTAAGAATTGAGAGGTTGAAACGTTGATAAATGAGGGCGTGCGGAGATATTTCCATCATGCTATTTTTTCTGTTAACGTCAATCCAATTTTGAGTTAATCATCAATATAAAAATACCGCATCAGATATATGCGTGCGGTATTTTTGTATTAGTGATATTTATCAAAAATTACATTCAATAATACTTGAACTCTCGGAAGTTCCTACGATATTTTCTTTCTCATTTTAACTAAGTCTGTACCGCCGTAATGCCATAAGCTTGTGTCCTTGTCTTCCTCCACAAATTTGATCTGATCACGCCGGAATATCTTATTGCTTAGGTAGATAGAATTATGCTTCTTTATTATGAATTAATTCTCCAATATAAAGTCTAGTGTAATTTCATCAAGGTCTTTTGCTGATATAGAAGCTTTTTTATTACCAGCAGCAGCTCCAACTGCCAAAACTTTCATACCTGCAGCTACAGCAGCCTCCACCCCGGCGTCAGCATCTTCTACAACCAAACAATTGGAAGGCACTATACCAAGTCTGCTTGCTGCTAAGAGGAATACTTCCGGGTCGGGTTTGCTTTTTTTAATATCATTGCCATCTGCTGTAGCGTCAAAATAATTTTGAAGACCGATATGTTTTAATATGACGGGACTGTTCTTACTCGAAGACCCTATGGCAATTTTTATACCTTTCTCCTTCAACCCGGAGAGTACTTGCTTTACCCCGGGCAAAATGCAGTCATAGTTCAGCTGCTCGATTAATTTTTTATAGTAATTATTTTTCCTTTCGGCTAGTTGTATCTTTTCTTCATAATTATACTCACGTATAGTTTTTTCCAGAATAATCTGCAGACTTTCCATACGGCTGACGCCACGCAGCCTCTCGTTGATATGCCTGTCAAAATATATTCCTTCATCGTCGGCCAAGCGCTTCCAAGCTTCATAATGACAATCATCAGTTGATACAATTACACCATCCAGATCAAAAATTACTGCTTTAATTTCCATAATAAAAACGTTCTCCTCTGTTACGAATTATCTTCAAGCTATGTTACATTTTCATTCACGCTGCTATTGAGAATATCGACTATGCAACTCTGTCTTCAGGCATTGGTACACTGATTCCTTCAGAACTGACAGTGTATTCATTTTCAAATACCTTTACAGGTATAGCCGTACCACTGACTACTTTAAACTGAACTTCTTCCTTATTTACAAGTACACTCAGCACAGAGTCCTTGAACAACACTCTAAAACTGAAGGAGTCCCACTCCTTTGGTATTGAAGGTCTAAATAAAATCAACTCACCATCGGAACGCATACCACCAAAGCCGTATACTATATTCATCCAGGCTGCTGCTATAGATGTAGTATGAAGCCCTTCCCTTGTGTTCCTATTGTAATTGTCAAGGTCCAATCTTGTAGCAAACTTAAATAAGTCATAAGCTTGTTTATGCTTTCCAACCTCTGCTGCAAGAATAGAATGGACAGAAGGTGACAGTGAAGATTCATGGATGCACCTGGGTTCATAGTATTCAAAATTTTTGAGTTTTGTCTCCTGCGAATAATCCTGACTGAAAAAGAACATAAACAGGAGGACATCAGGCTGTTTAGTCATATCATATCTATATATTCTTGGAAGTGACCAGTTATTATATAACGGAAATTCTTCCACAGGAATTGAGTTTACATCCAAATGAGGCAATTTGAAGTATCCCTCATGCTGTTCATATAGTCCGGTTTTATTGTCATATAGAATAATCATTTTTTCAGCCATAGCTTTCCAATTAACCTGCTCTTCAGCTCTAAACCCGGTCTTTTCAAAAACTAAATTCAGTTTGTCCTGTGCAACAGCTTTCATTTCTTCTATAACATCAAATGTATATTCCAGCATCTTTTTTACAAGAACATTGGTATAACAGTTGTTATTTACGAATGTATGGAACTCATCCGGCCCCATAACGCCGTAAAAACCGTATCCACCTGAAGGGCTCCAATTTCCCCGGCTTTCAAAGAAACGGCATATCTGAATCAACATTTCAACTCCCTTATTATATAAAAAGTCCTTATCCCCGCTCAGTCCTACATAATTCCATATACCGTAGGAAATAGCGGCAGAAACATGTATCTCTAAATTTGCATGCCACCAAACACCGCAGCTTTCCGTTCCATCCAGAGTTGCCATCGGATAGAAAGCACCTTTTGAATCCTGTATCTTTGCCCATTCTATTGCCTGGGGCATGGTTTTGTACCTGTATTCAAGCAGATTTCTGGCGGCCTTAAGGTTGTTGAAAATATAGAAAGGCAAGCAATAAGTCTCGGTATCCCAGAAGGTATGACCACTATAACCTTCACCTGTAAGTCCCTTTGCACCAATGTTGTTTGCAGGATCAAAACCATGATAGGTCTGGTGCAGCTGGAATATACAGAATCTTATGCCCTGCTGATTTGCCGGGTCCCCGTCAATAGTTATATCCGACGTATTCCATACATCTGACCAATAATCTATATGTTTTTGGAGTGCTTCCTCAAAGGATACAGAAGTAAGCTTCATAGCCAGCTTCATACCATTTGCCCAAACAACATCAGTATCGGTATTTGTTTTTTTATCAGCGTAGTTTACTACCATCTTTTCAAAGTAAGTTGACTTTCCATGGTTTAAATTTAAATAGAAAGATAGCCCTATAAATTTTTCATCTTCTATCCGTTTTATATCTGTTGCTTCTGAATTGATTTTGAAGCCTGAAAATACTTGATGTCCGCTATTTTTAGTCTTGCCAACTATAGCAGTAATCCCATTTTCCTGTCCTCTTTTTGGGCAATTCCAGAAATTCTTGTCTTGTAACTCATGTGTTGGGGTAAAATCAAGACCTGTTATTATTTCTATGCTTCCAGAAAAATTCATAGGCTCAAGAACAACCTTCTGACATCCAAGATTTGAATCAACCATGCTTAAGAACCGGATAAATTTTAGTTTTAATGATTTACCTGAAGTGGTATGCCATATGAATTCACGGCTTACTGTCCCACATTTTAAATCCAATATCCTTATAAAATCTGTTATTTTGCATTTTGAAATATCTAAAGTCTCCCCGTCCAGAGATAAACGTGTATAAAGCCAGTCCAAAGTATTAACCATAAAGCTTGAGCCTGAGGCTATGCCTTTGTATCCTGCCGGCGGATAAATTATCTTTTCATAAACACCGTTCAGATAGCACCCCACCAGTCTGTCACCACTGTAACCCTCATCAAAGTATCCTCTCACTCCCATATACTCATTACCTAGTGAGAATATTGACTCGGAAACACGGCTGCGTTCACTGCTGAATCCCTTCTCCATAACAGCCCATGGATCTATTTCCAGGTATCTGTCTGCTACTTTCGCCATATAATTGCCCCCTTATAAATAAAAAATAAGTTCACCTGTAAAAATTCTATTTGATAACCTTTAAAATCTCTTCAAAGGTTTCACAATAGTTGCTGCACAGTTCATTTGTACCGCTTTCTACAATATTTCCACCACCGATTCCAATTGCAGGATATCCTGCAAGCCTTATGGAACATACTCCTGCTGCGCTGTCCTCTATTCCTATTACTGAGTTTCTGTCGGCAAAATCTATTCCAAGTCCTACTCTACAAGTCTCGGCATAGAGCCATGGGTGAGGTTTCGGTGAAAGTTCCCCCAGTGTGCCTACTTCCCCTTTTCTTAGCGGGAACCCGGCAGTGATAATGCTGTCATAGAAATCTCTCGGGTCTCCCATTCCAAGTGTATCAAATGCTGAAAGAATTTCAGGGAATGCTTTTTCATAAAGTCCGGAGGTTACCAGACCTAATTTAACATTCATTGCTTTAAGTTCCAAAAGGAACTCCTTTATACCGGGGGAAGGTGTGAAAGCTCCCTTCTTACCCCTTCCTTTCATAATCTCATCCATTTCAAAATGAGTATGTCCAAAGTATAAGTCCCGTGCTTCCTCAACTGTTTTCTCCGGACAGTACTTCTTAATACAGTATTTTAAATGCTCCGAAACACTATGACCTGATACATAAGGGATATCTGCTGCCTCGAATTCAAATTTGGGATTTGAAAGCAGACTGGCTAACGTCTTTTGAATTATCCATATCCAGAACTCTTCACTTCTTACAGTAGTACCGTCCAGATCCATTAGTACAGCTTTTACAGGCTTTTTGATTTCTACTGGGTGGACAGGGTAGTATGCGGGATAATTCATTGCTGATTTGACATATGCCAATGAGTAATCTTCAAAAGCAATAAATTCAACCTTTTTATCTCCTGTAGCCCAGCTTAAATGGAACTTCATCATACTCTCCCCAGACATAATCCTTGCTGAAAACTCTGCCTCTGGTCACTGCTCTATGCACCTGGTAGTACCAGTTATATCTTGCATATATTGCAAACCTGCTGGCCAGAACTTCGGTGCCATCGGGAGCACTCCATACATATTCCGCATCTGCTTCATGATGTGAGATTCCACGGTAAAACATCATTTTATCAAGCCCAAAATCTTTTAATACCTGCGGCAGTTGTCCTGTCTGTCCCCATGAAGACGGAGTGTATGCCACGGTTCCTGTTTTCCCTCCATATTTTTCGACAGTCTTTCTACCCCAGATCATATTTCTTACTATAGGCTCATGCGAAATGCTGAATTGTTCTGCAAGTGTATAGTATGGACCTATAATCAGTCTTCCTTCCTTCACAAAACGTTCGATTTGCTCTTTTCTCTCAGGCCTCATTTCAAGGTAATCATCGATCATAATGGAGTGTCCGTCCATTGTAAAGGAATGGTAATCCGGGTCATTTTCTAAAATATCAAGTGTTGTATCCATCATGGTTAAAAGATTCCTTCTGGTTTTCTCAAAGGATCTTCTGAACTCTCTATCCCAGTGTGTATTTGAAACTACCTTAATTTGTTTTATATGTGATGCATCCTGTTTCAATTCAAGCCCCCCTGCGTTATCAACGTATCAATATAGTTTTTATGATAGCATGCAGGTTTTAAGGAATGTAGTACGTAACCCTGCTAAAAGGTTTGTTAAACTACTTATATGATTTAGATTAGTTTAAATCAGGCTTTAAGGGTCAACGTGAAGAGATTAACGGTAAGCACTTTAACATTGGGAATGGATTCCTTTTTTAAAAATCTGTGATTAAGCATGGCACACGGGACACTGCCCCAATTTAGAAATTTTTAATGTTTTTAAGTTTCTCAGTTTCACTTGTAATAAGAAGTTCACCTTGAGTATGGCTTAAAACATCCTGCAGGCCAATTCCCCCCCCGCAAGAAGCTTCTATTAAAGGTAGTGTATGATTATTTAATACTTTAAAACTCTTAAGCTTCAAATTATCAAAATTATAAATACTGATTACAGGCTGTGCCTCGTATCCCTGCGCAAAAGACCAGTTCACCTGTTCCAAAAAAAGCTTAAAGTGTCTGCCTTCGTCACCAAAGACGATAATTGGGTTCAGAATATTTGTCGCATCTAAGTTTTCAATATATACATCCCGCAGGGGCTGTGCACACTGCCAATTGTCCTTGCTGTAAAAATTATAAAAGAAGAAATAATCAACATTGTTCACAATACAATTTTCTATGTGCCAGTTTCCACCTATAGTTTGAGTTTTGCGGTCAACAGGAGAATAATACTGAAAAGCGCTGAGCATATTGTTCCTCTGTGATTTCCTATGTTCAAAAAGACCAGGTCCCTGAAAACGGCAGGCTTTTACCAGCAGCCCGTCAGCACCGAAGCGGAAACCATTGCAGGAGGTGTTAATATCACAGTTTAGAACTTTAATATTACTGTTATCTCCCCCTGCTATGCAGTCATCACCCGTCTGGAGTGTACAGTCCTGTATAATTATGTTTTTACAGCGTTGAAGGTGTACTCCATCATGTCCTCCCAGAACAGTCACAGCCTTAATCACACTGTCACTGCAATCTTCCATTAAATGTGCATAATTTGCACTCTGCCGTATGGTGTAACCCTGCAGGTTTATGTTATGGCAGCCTGTAAAATAAATAAGATGCGGACCACGGAAGCCCTCTTCACCCAAAGGATCCTGACAATCCACACCGTCCAGCACTGCCCCTTCTCCTATAATACCAATATTCTCAACATCACAGGCTCTGATAAGTGAATTGTGCCAGCGGCTGTGTCGAAATGAGGCCGGCCTGGAAGAAAGAGGGCTGCAGGGACATTTTTCATAGGCATTATTATATACATAGTCCTCCCAATTGCTGCTTCCCTGTAAAACTGCACCATTCTGAAGGTGCAGTTTTACACCGGAACGCAAGCTAAGTCCCCCAACAATAAACGTACCTTCCGGGATAACTACCTCTCCGCCTCCTATGCTTCCAATATAGTCGATAGCAGCCTGAACTTTGTCGGTTTGCAGTGAACCATTGGGCACAGCTCCCATATCCAAAATATTTATAATATTATTCAAAGTTAATTTTCCTCCCGTGCTTTAATAACGGCGACCTGCTTTCCTGTTCCATACTTAAGTTTTAACTGAAACTTCTGACTTCCCGGAACAATATCATATTCATTATTTTCAACCACAAATACCCCCCTAAGGTCTTTAGGCAATTTTATATTTGCCTTTAGAGTATCAACCCGCCTAGTGAAGGCTACACTGATATTGCCTTTGGGATGTACCATGACCCCTTTGGCATCGCACAATGGTCCCAACTGGGGGCGTATTACAACAGATTCAAAACCCATAGAACCCGGACGGATCCCGAGTATGCTTGCAAAGTAATGATATAAAGGGTGTGCCCCCCACCCATGACAATCTGACCTTGTAGTTGAAGAGAATACTTCCGGAGTAGTATGGAGGCCCTCTTTATCCATTTCCAACCACGGTTTCAGTTCAATGAAGAGCCTGTCAATGTGATTATATTTGCAAAGTGTTTCAAAAAAATAGTGCTTGAAAAAAATACTGGTCTTTACCAAATCATCTGATTCCAATAATGAATTAACTACTATGGCAGAACGGCCGGAGTCCAGAAATCCTGAAAGAAGTGCCAAACACTGAGCATGTTCAGAATAACATCTATGTCTCAGATCATCTGAAAACATGCCTTTATGTTCATCCCAAAACATGTCTGTTATTCTGAGAGTAAGTTCTTCCGCTCTGCGTTTTGCACGGCAGGCCAGTTCAGGCTCTCCAACATATTCCTCCAGCTTTGCTGTTTTTGCCAGCGTCATAACCATCTGCCAGTTAAGTATGCTGTTTACTCCGGCTCCTCCATCATTAGGCACTCCATAATTCCAATGCATCCCATCATCATAAAGTATGTTATCCCCCTCATTAGCCCAGTCAACAAAATTCCAGCCCATTGGAGTCTCTATCAGTCCGTCTTTATTAATATTCATATAAAATTTATCTATTTGAGAACGTACTATGGGCATTAAACTTTTAATAAAACTTTGTTCTCCTCTCCATAGTGCGTAATCGTGAACCATGCAAATCCACCATAAGCAAAACGAAGGAATTATCTTTTGATTAAATGCGGGATACGCACAATTGACCATTCCTGTGTGATTAATGCTTGATGCAGCAAATAGCTGCAGAGCCTTTTTGGGCAATAAATTGTCAGTGGTAGATACATAGGTCGCAAGAGCCTGTAGTCTTGTATCTCCTACGTACATCACCTGTTCGTAGTACGGACAATCCATATAGGTTTCATGGGCGCACATTTGCAGTGATCGTAAGCATTTATCCAGAGCATTCAACAAGTGTACTTCATTGCATTCAATCTTACTTTCCATGGAAAGCGGATATCTTGTTTCCAACAATTCAAAGCTCTCAATATCTAAAGGTTCATTATCTGTTTCAACTGCCATTTCAATATAACGTCCCGAACTCCACCAGAGGGTTTTAAAGACACGCCCTTTTCCGCCATCGGGCTTAAAAGCATCCCATTTTCCTCTTAGATATTTGTTTTCAATAACATCTCTGTCAGATTTATAGTTATTGCTTTTATCCGGACTATCGTATAAAGCTTCAGCCCATTTTATTCTTATGAAACTGTACTTACCGCCGGAAGTAATAATCTTAGGATAAGCACAGTAGTAGTTTTCCAAATCTATAATTACTCTGAGTCTGGTATATGGCGGAATAGTAACAGTACCTCTATCTACTAATTTCTTAAATTCTACAACTTCGGTAAAGATATTATTTTCACAATTAACAGGAATACAATCTGTATCCAGGGAAGCAAGCTTTTCTATAAACTTTATTTTGCATGTATCTATATTCCGCTCATACATTGATGGCAGAGTTCCAGGTTTCATATACCGGATACCATCTATAATATGATACATACCATAATCATTGCTTCCCTTTTCTCTGATAAGAGGTAATTCCCATCCATCTCCATGACCTTTTTCAAAGCCCCATGAAAATCTTTCTCCGTCTATAATTATATTGGAACCAGTAGCAAAGGTACCCACACCACATTCTATAAACTCATACCCCGCAAGCTGTTTTACTTCCCAAGGGGCTGCACCTGTACCTATAATACCAAGATATTTGCTGTCTTCAGGTGACAGAATAAATCCTTGATAAATACTGATCTGAGCATCAGGCCGGCTCCTTCCCAATGACCAGGTGCATGCAACAATTATATGTTCTCCTGCTTCTAATTCCAGATCATATGTCTCAAAATACCAATTGTTAACATCTCCACGCTCACTTCCTCTACCCGTAACTATTCCATCGACGTAAATTTCGTATCTTTCATCGGCACTTACATGAATCCTTACTGTATCAGCTTTTTTAAGGGTGAAAAAAACACGGTATGCCGTAACCTGGGATGTCGCATTGGCATCTTTAGGGCTGATCCAATTGCATGGCCACTGAGATCTGGCATCCCAAGGTACTTCTTTTACTTTGGAGTTGAAATATGGTACGTAGTCAATTCTTTTTCTTATATGCAAAACCATTCCTCCATTATTTAGATTAATTGTATTGTAGCTTTGTCTCAATTTTAACATGGTAGTTTTAGAGTATGTATAATGCTAGCCTGCAAAATAGTTTGTTAAACTGTTAACTTATAACGAGGCGATAATAGATGTCCCCCACCTCTACCAGGTGCAAAGGCTACTTATGATAGCCTTCGGTACCGGTGGTACCCTTTGGTACCGATTTAGTTTTCAGGCGGTGAGCATATCCAAGGTGTCCATAGTGTTTCTTGGCACTATGGACACCATTGCCTCGTTGAAACGCCGCTGAGGTAAATAAACTTTTCTACAACCGAAAAGTTTACTTTTGAACCGAGGCGTTATAAGCAAAAACGTTTCTGCAGCTTTATATTATGACTGCAGAAACGTCTTATTAATTAGTCCCCTATTTAGTTATAAATAGAAATATCATCTATATATCCTCTATACTGCCCAGTTGCAGGACCCTGATCATAGTCAACCACTATCCTGTCTATGGTTTTTCCGCTTAGCCATTGCCCAGCGTTCACAACCACCTGATTCCAGGCACCTACTGTACCTCTGGCAATGGACGGATGAAATCTGATATTATTTTGGTCTACTGATGCCTGATCCCTTAAATTAGTTCCATCAGTACATACTATATCTACAATTACATACCTTCCATTATCCTGTTGCGGTAAGAACCAGTACGATAATTTCGTACCGGAACTTATTGGAATATTTACATCAAATACCTTATAGACACAATAGGATGAGGTTGCACTGTCGTCTTTGCCTGAGAACATTAGCGAAGCTGAACCGGAGTGGCTTTGTTCTCCTGTCCTTATGGAGCACTCAGGATTACCACCGGTTAAAAAGCCTGAAATGTTTAATTTATATTCAACTGTATCAGACCAGGCAGGTAATGTCTGCCCGCTTTCCAGGCCGGAACTGAACAGGGTTGTCGCCATAGCATTTTTATAAGACTGCCAGGCAGGCTTGAATGTACCGCTGTAAGTTTTCATACCAAAGTTCTGTTCCCGGTCATTAGGGTCAGTCCCTGTATCCTGATATGAGTACCAGATCAAAGGACCTGTGAAACTCCAGCTGCCCCATCTGGTATATGCTTCGGTTAGATATTGCGCCTGTAAAGCCTGGGTAACTCCATCTGCAGAACTTCCTGTATGATAACCTGCTTCAGTTCCCCATATTTTCTTAGCTCCGTCACCGTTGTTTACCATTACCTTGTTTATGTCAATAGTTTGCTGAAATGCACTCCAACCCTCGGTAACATATGGGCTGCTGGGGAAGCAGTATGGATGATGTCCTACTGCATCAAAATATGTCTTTCCTCCATTTGAATATATCCCTGTTACAAACTCTACAGGGCTTATATCAGCACCATTAGTAACAGCCGGAGATAATCCTGCTGAGATAATTGTCACAGTCTTTCCTTGAGCTGACGCTGATGCCCTTATAGCATTTGATCCTTGTTTCAATACTATATTTGTATAGTCTGCAACATTGGCTTTAGGTTTCCAAAAAGCTGAGATATTCGGCTCATTCCACAATTCCCATGCATCTACTCCCTTAGGTATGTAACGGTCTGCGCACGCTTTTACAAAATTGTACCAATCGGTTGCATGGGAGGAAGTTGGCGGATACTTGTCATCAGCATATCCTCCGTTTGCCCAAGCCGGAGCATATGTAGGCATTGCTATTACTTTAAATCCTTTAGCCACTATTGCATTAATTACACGGTCATAGTTAGTCCAATTCCAAGTTGTACTGTTTGAGCTCTGGATAACACTCCATGCCAAATCCACCCGTATATATGTAGCATTAGTTGTATCAAAATCATTTAAAAATGTGGTTAATTGTGCATCTGTCCAGGCTGTAAAGTTTCCACCCGGAGAGATACCTCCGCGAGTGTTCTTAGCCGCATATACATTGACTGAATTAAAGCATATCATGCTTGACAGCAAGCAAATAACTAAGAAAATATTCAGAACCCTTTTATACTTTTTTAACATGCTACCTCTCCTTTTCATATGCGATTCATAAACAAACTTACGTAAGCGAACTTACATAAGCAACACTAAGATTGCACTGCTTATGTAAGCTTCGCCTTATGTTTTATTTTAAGATAAGGTTATAAATGACCACTGCTGCCGAAGCCTTATTTGTATATGATGTAGGGTTTATACCCTTACCATCGCCATTTATAATTCCGGCCTTAACAAGGTTTGCAGTACTCTGTTTAGCGTATGAGGCTATTTTTGATGAATCGCTGTACTTCTTAAGGTCAGCTGTACTTCCTTTTGTGTTGAGATTTCCTGTTAAAGTCAGTGCTTTTTCGGTAAGTACAAACATGTCTTGCCGTGTAATAGCCTTGTCAGGATTGAATTTATTATCATAACCCACTGCTATGCCCAGTTTCTTTGCTATTGCTATCTCCTTATAATACTTATGGCTTTCCTTAACATCAGAAAAACTTCCATCAGCCTTTGCCGATATTCCTAAAGCCCTTACCAGATATGCTATGAATTCTCCTCTGGTAATATTTGCCTCAGGTTTGTAGGTTTTATCAGCTGTATCTATGATGCCCTTAGAAGCCAATACTTCAATCTGCTCCTTAGCCCATTTACATTTATCCAGATCACTGAAGGTTTTCATTATGTATGCTACAGCATATGTACTGAAGTGAGTAGTTGTAAATGTTACCTTACCGGTCTTTACATTGTATCTTGCGTTAGGTATGGAAGTTATCTTACCCGCACCGTCAATGTACCACACTACTATATGCCCCGGGTCCTTCAATTCTTCTGCTGCAGGCTTGTAATCAAAGCTTACAGTTACAGGTGCATCAGGATTATTCCATTCTATTTGTTTATTCCCTATGTACATCTTCAGCTCAATAACAGGCCTGTTACTTATTTGAACTTTAACATCTGCAGGTAAACGGCTTGTATCCGCTTGAGCTATAGAAAAAGTTATATAGGATTGCTCTGCGACAGCATCACTTTTTAGTATGTTTGAAGGTATTTGCAACGTTGCCAGCTCAGTATTTATATCAAGAACTACTTTCGAGTTTTCTGCTGTTAACGCCTCAACAGGTAACACCAGCTTATACTCCTCCGCATCTTTTGCCTTCGCTACTACAATTTCTATTTTCCTTACTCCATTTTCACCCGGTTTAGCATCTTTCTCAGCTTTTTCCAGGAAGTCCGGCTTAATTAATACAGTAGCTGTTCCATAAGCATCTACAACAGGAGCTGTTTTGATTGTCACTTTACCTTGATTGTTAATTATTCCCGTTTCCGGTGACGTAGTATTTGTACTTCCTCCATTTGTTCCGCCTGTTGTGCTTCCGCCGGTTCCACCTGTCGAGTTTCCACCGGTTCCGCCTGTCGAGTTTGTTGTAAATATAATTTCCTGAGCTGCGCTCGCCAGTTTGGTTGAAGTTGCTCTTACCCTTACAAGCACAGTATGTGTTCCACTAAAGTCCCCATTAACATCACCTGGTGTCCAACCATTGTTGTCTATCTTGTATTCGTATGTTGCATTAAGTCCCGATATTGTATTTGTCGTATCATTATATGTAAGGTTTGGTGCTGCCGCAGGTTCTGCTATGGTTGCCACCAGTCTGAAATTAGCATTGTTTCCTTTTTCTCTTACATATACCTTGCCTGCTGTAAATGTCACTAAAGTATTATCGGAAGTACAACCTCTCCAGGTGCCATTAGTGCCATCTGCGGAGTCCACGCAGTACTCCATGGAAGTTGATGTTCCGGCAATCCTGCCTGCTGCTACATTCACATCCACTCCGCTCAAGTCCAGATCATTTGTGTAAAGTGAATTATCTACAAGTACTAAGTCTCCAAATTGTCCCGGGTCCTTGCTTAATCCTATGCCGCTCATATATTCTATCCAGCCGCGGGCTGTTCCGTCACCGTCACTGTCATTTACCAGGAAGGAGAACCCTATATCCGACCCTTCATCAATTGTCTGTCCGTCAGGAAGTATGTCGGTCCATGGAATTGAGGCTTCGTATATTGTAGTCTTGGTGTTTTCATCTCTCACGATACTGCAGATCATATTGGGTAAGGCTCCTGTGGTCTTTCCGTTTATAGCAGACCATCTGTAGGTGTTTACCACACTCTGATTATTCAAGGCCATCCCGATTTCGTTCCAGGCAGTTGCTTTAGTAGCTGACATTCTTTGTGGATCAATAGCAAACTGTATTCCGTCACCATTCCATATATTTCCGTCGGAATTTGCCTGGTTGTGTACATCATCTTTTACAGCAGCTGCCATATACAGCCTATTACTATCCCATTTCAAATAGCCTGCAGTACTTAAGTCATCAACACCTGTATAGTCTTCATAATTTACAACCTGTGAAGGATTATCCAGTTTAAATTCCATTGCGTCTGACCACTCGCTATCAGCAAAGACACCATCAATTTCAGGGGCAACTCCTGCCTTTTCTGCACCAAGGAAGCTGATCTTCTTTGTAATATCAAATGACTCTTCTCCATCAACAGTCAGTCTGACCATCAGGTTATACAGCGTCTGACCTGGATTACCTGCAACTGGTATATCAACGACTTTGGTCGCTCTGGGGGCTACAGTAAAATCAATGGCATCGGAAGCCCATTCAACAGGCAGCAATAGCTGCAGATTTCCACCTATATCCATAGTATCAGTGTTATTGGTGATTTCCGCTTTTACATTCCAATTGCTCCATTGGCCTTTCACTGCAGGACAAGGAATGATATTGATAGAATATGGATTTACAACATTAACGGTCACCTTTGAAGCTGCTATCTCGTCTCCGTTATTTAACTTTACATAAATATTGAATTCATAAGTACCAATTTCAAGGTCCGGAACTGCTACTGAAATTTTTTGTTGTGAATCAACATTAGTAAAGGGTACATCAGAAACCGGTGTCCATCCTGACGGAAGTTCCAAACTGTATTTAGCACCTTCTGAAGGAATAGTTCCGGTGAAATCTGCATTGATTTGTATGGTGTCACCTTTTATCGTATTAAAGGTGGCCGGCTCAAGCTGAAGCGGTGATGCTGCCAACTGCACAGTTTCACTAATAGCTCCTTCAACATATACAGGCTCTTCAGA
This sequence comes from Bacillota bacterium, assembly GCA_023409265.1. GTDB lineage: Bacteria > Bacillota > Clostridia > Acetivibrionales > DSM-1351 > Ruminiclostridium. Next base: position 406,756 of record JAEYHZ010000022.1, read on the forward strand.
TAAGGATAAATTCACCTTACCGTCAATGGCATACACTGTTTTCTTATTTCCATACATATCCGATACATCTACTGATGCACATCCAAGGTCCAATGCCACATTCTTGTTTGCTCCGGTGGTCCAAAGAACCAATTTATCTGATAATGCAGAGCTACTATCTTCTGGCGTAAACCTGTAAATCTTTATGCTTTGGTCTAAATCGTTGTATGCGCAGTCGTATTTCATTCCCAAAAGTTTGCTGGAAAGGGCGCTGTATGCAACATAACCAACCTTTGCAGCTCCTGGTACCGCTTCTCCGCTCCATGATCTGATAAGTCCGAAATTTTGTTCGGGATCATTTGTATCGGTACCATCATTCTGGAAATCATACCAGAATACCTGTTCCACCAAATTGTTTATAGAAGCCAATACATAGGCTTTCACTCCGTAAACCGCAGATGAGTATTCGCTTACTCCACGGGCACTTGTATTGGTGGGCCATCCTATTTCAGATATCCAAATAGGCTTATGTGCTCCTCCGTACCTTATCATTAAGTCGTCCAGTTTTTTCATTTCATTATCCAGTCTGAATGACTCCGGTGATAAAGGATAGCTATACGGATGGACGGATATGGCATCCATATATTGATACCCGCCTGCAGCAAGCAGATCTTCTATCCATACCAAATCGTTTTCAGCCGTAACACCGCCTACTACCGTTACTTTGCTTTCTTCGCCGGAATATACAGATTTTATTGCGTTGTATGCTGCTTCCAATAAAGCCTTATAGCTGGCACCATCTTCCGGTCCTCCCCTGTTACACCTTACATTTATATTGTATTCATTCCAAATTTCGAAATGTGTGACTTTATTTTTGTATTTTTGTGCAATAAATTTACAATAATTTGCAAATGCATTTATATATTCTGGATTATCAGGGGTCTCCTGACTACCGTACAAGTTGTTACCGTAAGTAAGAACAACAAGCGGTTCTATTCCATTATCTAAAGCTTCATCTACATATTTATCCCATGAAGGTAATACCTGATAAACACCTTTAGTTGTTTCTGCGGCTCCCCAGTACATTTCATCTCTGATAAATTTCACACCGGCTTCTTCAGCTACTTCCAGGTTCCCTTCAATATCTCCCTTATTCTGTGCGAAGTGGGTACAAGCACCAAAAATACCGTCTTCCACACCCCTGTTCTCAGAAAGTATCCTGCTGAACGCATATGTACCACTAACAGTAATTTCACTATTTGCATTGGAGGTCAACGTAAGATTCAGCTTGTAAACACCGAATTTTTTTATATCATCAAAATCAAGGGGTATTGTATTCGAGGCAGACGCTCCGACATTTACACTGTTAATCATGCCACTTGTTACAGAAAATCCATTTGCATCCAAGACTGAATAATTCACTTTCAGGTCTTGTACTGCTTTGTAATTATTATTAACATTGACATCTAAGGATAAGGTGTCGTCCTGAGTGAATATGTTTCCAAATTTATCACTTGTAACACTCACCTTTAATAGATTGGAAGGATTCTCAGGGAGTTTTCTCAATGTAACACTTTTTATACATATATCTTTATTTGTTGCAGCCTGGCCATCAAAAGTCGGGCTCCATAATCCCACCCTGAAATCGGCATTATTTATTGTGTTGTTTAAGTCTGCATTGTTGATTATGAATGTTTTCTTTTTCCAGGAGTTGCTGCCGGTCAAAGAGAGTGATTCGCTGCCTTTGCCAGCACCTCCACTGGAATACCCGATACCGAATAGGCCAGGATTGTCATCATAGTATTCAACTTCAACTTCTACATTGTTACCTACACCATTGATAAAGCCATCATCAACATCAAAATAGAAGAATATTTTACCGTTTCCCTTATCAGTCCTTTCACAACTAATTGCGCCTGCAGTGGTCACTACAGGATCTCCATCACCCATCCTCAATAGTGACAGACCATTAAACTGTTCCGTTGTGCCCAATGCTGCAGTTACAAATCTTTTCACTGTAACGCTTTTTACATATAAGTCATTACCTTTACCTGCATAATACGCAATTCTTATGTCAGCACCGTTTATTCCACCGCTGAAAACTCCATCAAATATTGAAAGTGTCACTTTTTTCCACGTATTTGAATTAGTCATATTAGGGCTTCCAACAGTTGTCCATTCGTCACTCTGATCTTTATATTGAACTAAAACTTGGCCGGTACTATTATCAAAATATTCCACTTCAACATCTATAGGTTTACCTGAGCCTGTGACATATTCGTCATCAATATCAAAATACATATGATATTTATCATTTGTCGAATCGGTTCTTTCGCAGGACACTCCACCAATAGTCTCCGCTACAGGATCTCCATCACCCATTCTTACAAGATTTAATCCTGAAAACACTTCCTCTTGACCAGTACCTAATATTGCACTTACTCCATTTGAGTAGTCAGCAGATGCGGATATCTTTTTTACTGTAACGCTTTTTATGCATATGTCATATGGATTTTCAGAACCACCCGGGTAATATAAGCCAATTCTGAAGTCAGCGCCATTAATTCCGCCTTGATAATTACTTCCCTGGCCGTTGAAAACTCCATCGGAAATTGTATATATGGCTTTTTCCCATGTTTTAGTATCCGTTAACGTGGTTCCCATTCCTGAGGTACCAGCGGAAGTTGGATAACTGATTCCGAAATTTCCGTTACCGTCGTCATAATATTCCACTTCTACTGTTAAAGGTGTAGCCGGATCAGCGAGAAATGTGTCGTCGATATCAAAATACATAAATATTTTTCCACCATCAGACCTATCAGTCCTTTCACAACTAATTCCACCTGCAGTGGTCACTACAGGATCTCCATCTCCCATTCTCAGCAGCTTTAGACCGTTAAACGTCTCCGTTTCTCCTAAAACCGCACTTACAGAAGTTGCAGCTGAATAATTACCGGACGTATCTGCAAAAACCGAAACCGGCAAAATCCCAACAATCATCACTAGTACCAGTAGAATTGAAATTACCTTTTTGCTTTGAATTTTAAAAATCTTTCCTAGCATAAATTTCCTCCTTTTTTGTTTGTAAATAGACTAATTGTACTAAAGTCAAGCAACCTGTCTACGAACTATTCCCCCCACCTTTCTATGGATCATTTGATTTATCCTAAAGCTTTCCGATTTTCTGTGCCAACTTGTTAAGAAGAAAGCAGGAAAAATATACGTTTAAATTTATGCAAAAGAATCAGCCATGCTGAGGTTTAGCGTAATAAAAAATATCACTTGCTTATACTAATACCTTGTTGTATTTTTTAGAAGTAGGCTACCGTGCTAAAAGGTTTGTTATTCTGTCCATAATTATTTCAGCAGACAATAAAAAACTTGCCCGAACTCTGTATCGGACAAGTTTTCCACTTATTATGTGCTCATTTTCAGTCATTCTATTATAAGGCGTCAGCCTTTTATTCCACTCAACGTAAAGCCCTGCATAATATGCTTTTGGAAAAATATAAACAAGATAACCGGCGGTATAATGGCAAAAATCAAGGAAATAATAACTAAATCCTGCGATATTCCCGAAGATCCCGACGTGGCCATTGTAAATATTTTTACCATTACAGAATACTTATTAGGTTCTCTGATAACAAGGTATGACCAAAAGAATTCACCCCAGGTGTTGTTTATTGTAAAAATCGATGTAACAATTATAACTGGCTTACTTAACGGAAGAATAATTCTGTAAAAAATGCTTACGTCGTTACAGCCATCCAACCTTGCAGCTTCAATTAGTGCGCTGGGAATTCCATCGAAATAGCTTTTAAATACCATTACATAAAATGCACTTGCGCCGGCCATAAGCCATAAGGGTAAATACGAGTTTGTAAGATTAATATGTAAAATTGGGAATTTTACAAAATTTTTAAATAAGGGTACCATGCTTACAGAATTCGGAAGCATCATGGTCCATAATATGGCCATGAATACCGCCTTACTGCCCTTTGGTTTTAATCTTGATAGTACGTAGCCCAGCGATCCATTAAATAAAATAGTGAACACTACTGCCCCTGCACATATTTGTAAAGAATTTAAGTAATACTTCCAAAATTTAAATAAATTCCAGGTTTCCGCTAGTTTTTCAATATGGAATGACCTGGGAATAATAGTGGGTGGCACCTGAAAATACTCTTTTATATCTTTTAAACTTGAGATCATTATCCAAAGTGGAGGAAGAATACAAGCCAGTGAAATTACAAAGATAATTAAAAAGGCAATCCAATACATCAACTTTATCTGCGGCTTTTTCAAATCCGTTGAATTAATTACTCCTGAGGTCTTTTCAGAAAATATGCTCATCTAACGCTTCCTCCTTCTAATCAGTTTCATTCTTCCTATTAATTGCAAAGTAAATAAAGGTAAATATCATAAGAAATAGGAACATAATAACACTTATAGCAACAGACCTTCCTGCTTGACCATATCTGAATGCATAAAAATAGCTCTGAAGCATTAAACTTATAGAAGCATTATTAGGACCTCCATCTGTCATTGCCAGAGGCTCTACCATTACTTGAAATACTCCGATTACTTGTAATATGAAGCATAAAGCTATCATACCCGATATCTGCGGCAAGGTTACATGAAATATTCTGGACCACACACCGGCACCATCAATTCTGGCAGCCTCATATAGCTCGTCGTTTACATTTTGCATACTTGCCAAATATAGTATTGCAGTACCTCCCGCTCCCTTCCATGTCATACTGATAACTATCAAAAATATTGTCAAATTTGAATTCTGCAGCCATTGAGAAGATTCCAGTCCCATGGAGGTTATTATAGTATTCAATATTCCGTTTGCTCCAGGATCATATATTATCAGCCACATTATTGCTGTTACTATACTGGGAGCCATGTTTGGGAAATAAACCGATACTTTAAAAAATGACTTGAGATGTACCATTTCATTTATTATCATTGCAATGAGTATTGGTATAGCGAATCCTAAGATAAGGGACCATAGTGTATATTTTAGAGAGTTCAAAAAAGCACTTTTAAATACAGAATCTGATATCACATCCACATAGTTTTGAAAACCAATAAATTTAACCGCTTCAAATCCTGTCGTTTTAAAGAATGAAAGTATAACACCGGATACAATGGGCTGCCAAACAAAAGCAATAAATAGCAGTAATCCCGGAAGCATAATTAGCCAAGCACCTAAATCTTTTTTTAGAGTTCTTAATAATTTTTGATAAAGTTTTCTTTCTGTTCCCGAAGTTCTCACGGGGGACATAGTGTTATTCATATTAGTATCATCCCCTTTCTATGCCCTGTTAAATTTGGTACAACGGCGGCTTTAACCGCCATTGTACCAAGAGAGGGACAGTACTATTCAACCTTATCCAGATAATCTTTTTGGAACGTAGCTGCGGCTTTGTCCAATAATGCCTTAGGATCTGAATCCTTATCAGTAAGAGCTGCCTGAATTACAGCATCCAATATCTTATACAATTCCTGGCAGTTAATCGGTTCTTCAGGCTTAACACTCTTAATACCATTTTCCATATAGTCCTTCCAAAGATCAATATTAACGTTACGATACTTGTCATAGACGCTATCTTCAAAAGCTACACGGTTTGGTTCTGTCCATACACGTAATCCATATATACCCGCTATATTATTTTTCTCATTTCTTTCTTTTTGAATTGTCTCAAAGCCCTGTTTAGCTTCATCAGACAAATTAGGTGAATACCCTCTTATTTCAAGATACTTGAATACTGCATCAATCTGCTCTGGAGTACTGTCAGGAGAAACAAAGTTTGCAGTACCGCCAATGAGTGCAACAGCACCTTTAGGTCCTGCCGGAACAGCTGACATTGCTTCATTATCCTTGCTCATCTTGAAATTATTTATTGGATTATCCATCCAGTCTGCTGACCCAAAAGCTGTTGCTACCTGGTCAGTACCGAGAAGCTTAAACATTTCATCAATATCAGCAAGAACATTAGGCTGTAATACATCATATTTAAATTTCAAATCCTTTAGGTACTGCAGAGCTGCTACAGCCTCAGGACTATTGAATACGGCTGTCCATTTTCCATCTACCTGTTTCTCAAATTCTGCACCGAAAGCCCATGCAATATTCATAAACTGCCATCCACCCTGATTGTTTTTAGCAGGGAAGAAGAAGCCTGGTTTTCCTGTTTTTTCTTTGATAATCTTGGCATTTTCAGCAAGTTCATCATATGTCTTAGGGAATTTAGGCACACCTTTTTCGTCCACAAGTCCTGCCTGCTTATAAAGATTAACATTATACCACATGCTCATTGCATAACCGCTGTCTGGTAACGCGTAATATCTTCCATCCTTTTGAACTAACTTTAACAAGTCTGGATTTAAAGCTTTATCATAACCATACTTTACCATTGTATCTGTAAGATCTGCTGAATACCCAGCAGTTGCTATCTTGTTAACTTCTGTAAACCAGGACTGATAGAAGTTAGTAAGCTGACCACTTGCCGCTTTAGGGAAGAATGTATTTACATCGTATTGATATTCATCATTTACTACAGTTATGTAAGGATATTTTTCTTTGGTCTTCTTTGCCCAATTATCATATATCTCTCTGCCGGCTTTATCTGTTTCTGCAGGATAGCCTGCAACTTTAATAGTTACTTCTTGTGGAGTTTTTTCGGCCGGTTGAGTTGTTTCAACAGCTGCAGACTGTGTCGAGGCACTTGTTGTTTCCTCAGACTTAGTTCCACAGCCAACGATGGATGACATAACAACGAATGTGCAAACTGTTCCAGCAATAATTCTTTTAAGACCATTATATCTGCTATTCATAATCCAATTGCTCCTCTCATTGATTTGAGTAATGTTTACGGATCCGCTATGTATATATACTAGCACACAAGTTTTTATATAGACAGTATGATATACTACTAAATAGTTTGTTAAACTGTTAAGAAATTCATTGTTGTAATGTTGTTCCTAAAAACATTATAATCTTTATATAGCATTTACATAAAACCTCCGGGGGGTGTAGTATTTGTTCCACAATCTAGGGAAGCGAATCGTCTTTACCTTGTCCATAACTTTATCAATATTTGTAGTCATTACCTCAATAGTACTGTACTCGGTAATAAGCCATAATATCTTTGGCAGCTATGAAAAGACAGCAATACAATATATCCAGCAAAAGCTGCAGAACTTTCATATAAATATGAGACTGGCAGAGGAAGTTTCAAAATTGTTATTGAATAACTCAAAAATACTTGAAGCTATGGATAAATCAATGCCCACGTCTGAAATAGAGCCCATTTTGGACGGGATAAAAAGTACCGATAGTGACTTTAGCATAGTAGGAATTTATTTATATAGTAATAATGGGATGAGCTATAGTTCAAGTAATGTATCAAATATGCCAACCTATGAGCAATTGGTAAAAGATCTGGATTTGGATTTGTTTTTAAATTCCAATTATCAATCCCTTTGGTTTGTTCGAAACAGAAACATCAATGAAATCATAAATATCAGACAAAGTGATCCATATAAGACAAACTATGGCCTGCTCACGTTTACCTCCAAGGTATTTGACAGCAACCATGATTACCGAGGTATCCTGGTCGTAAATGTTGATATTATGAAGTTATATAATTTATTTAAGTATCAAAAGGACGGTTTTTTCAGTCACGCAAGTTCATATGTTTTAAATGAGGATAAAATACTGCCATATCCCGGTACAAATAAACAAATCCCCACCTATCTGGTGAAAGAAATAATAAATAAAAGAAGTTATAACGCGCCATATATTTATAAAAATAACATTATTCTGAACAGTGAGCTATCAGAAAACAGTCATACTTATATTGTAACCGTAATGCCTTTGTCACCCTTTTATAACAAATTTAAAACCCTGATATTAGTACTGGTTATAATTGGTCTTTTATTTATCCCGTGTTTCATAGTAGTCAGCAGATTAGTTTCTATTAGCATTACTTCACCATTAAGTAAACTTTACAGTAAGATGGAAAAAGTCATACAAAAATAGATAAGAGGATACCTTAATTTGGCTATCCTCTCTTTTCTATAAATCACTCTGCTTTATCCTCATCTTTATTATAGCTTTAGTTCCTTTACCAATTTCACTTTCTATTTTAAGCCCATACTCACTTCCATATTCCAGTTTAATCCTCTCGTCAACATTCCTTATACCGTATCCGCTTCGTAGTATAACTCTTTCAGATTTTACCGAATCCACACTTTTCATATCAAAGCCTATTCCGTCATCGATAACTTCGAATACTATTTCATCCCCGGATAAAAATCCGTTTATCTGGATCAACCCTTTTCCCCTTTTCTGCCCAATACCGTGCTTGATAGAGTTTTCCACCAAAGGTTGCAGGATTATCTTCAGCATCTTAATGCTTTTCATGTCCGTATCAATGTTATATGTAATTTCAAATTTTCCGGGGGACCTCATTTGCTCTATTTGAACAAAACTTTGTACAAGATTAATTTCCTCATCGACTGTTATGAATTTTTCCCCCTTATGCAAGCTTAATCGAAAAAATTTAGCTAAGGACATTACCAGAATCTCTATATCATTTTGCTTTTTCAACTTGGCTATCCACCCTATTGCATCAAGCGTATTATAAAGAAAGTGAGGATTAATCTGGGCTTGAAGCGCAGTTAGCTCCATCTCCCTTTGCTTTTCCTTCTCCATATCGTTTCTGAGAATCAAATCATTTATATCCTTTACCATCTTGTTAAAAGTATTCTCAAGCTCCCAAATTTCATCTCCCGATTTTGTTTCAATCGGAGAAACATTTAAATCCCCTTCTCCAAATTTCCTCATTTTGACTCTAAGCCTATCTACCGGGTTTATTACTCTTAAGGAGACATAAATAGATAAAAATGCTCCGGCAATAAATAAAATAATTTCGATGAATATGATATACCTGTTGACATCATGTATTATGTCAAATAATTTCTTTTGTTTTATAACACTTATGAGCCTCCAATTTATACCCAGGTTTTTCAACCCACCGCTAAAGTTAGACACAGCCAGTATGGAATTTTCACCCTCATATTTCATATTTCTATACTCAAATACACTATTTGAATCCATATTATTTACATCAAGTATAACTTTTCCCAATTTCCTTTTATCTATATGAGAAATTATGCTATCGTCATTCTCTATTATAAAGGTATATCCCCAATCGGGAACCATCTTTTTATAGATATCACATATGGCTTGTTCACGGATGTATATTATAATGTAACCTATCTTTTCCCCAGTGTAAAAGTTACGGAATTTCACTCCGAAGGGGATATAATAATTACCATCCTCGTCTCCAATTATAGAACCGATAACAGGCTTTACTGACTTTTCGATATTATTGAGATATGGTTTGTTTATTTCCTTTATTCGTGACTTATAAGAAAAGCAGTTTAATTCACCACCACGGTCCTTAATAATACTTATATCCCCTATTACATCATTATTAGTAATAATATTTCTAAAAACCGCACCTGTTTTTTGTTCTATAGCTATGTTGGAAAGATTGTCATCATTAAATATTTTGTAAATATCCTGATTCGATCTTAATCTTATAGTCATCATGTTTATTTCATCCATGATCATTTGTACACTTGATACAATCTCTTCTTGGGTCGAATTTACATATTCATTTACATAACCATTTATCGTCTTTTTTGAAAACATATTGGATAACTGCAGACCAGTAAAGCAAAACAAAAACAAGCTGATTATCAGTGCGGAAATTATCCTGGTGCGGATACTGACTTTTCTTAACAGGGCTATACAATTTTCAATAAATTTACCCATTTTATCAGCTCCTATTTAATATATTCACTGGGGCTTACTCCTACCATCTTTTTAAATATCTGACTAAAGTACTTTGAGTCTGTATAGCCTACCATTGCACACACTTCATATATTTTATATTTTGTATTTTTCAATAGTTCCTTGGCTCTTTCAATTCTTATGTCTATAAGGCAGTCATTGAAAGTTTTACCTACCTCTGATTTAAAAAGGTGCATGAGATAAGATGGGCTTATGTATAGCTCATTAGCAACAGATTCAACAGTTAAATCTTTTGAATAATTCTCTTTCATATACCTCAGGGCTTCCTTGATTTCCTTCCTGAAACCAACAATGTCTGTCTCTGCACTAACAATATAATTGGAGTTGGGCAGCAGCTTATTATCCAGGACAGTACACGCTTCCAGATAAGTTCTATGTATATCTTCAATTTTGCTGCACAATTTCCCGATACCGATTGATATTGTATATTTGAACTTTTTTTCTATTTCATGTACCAGCTCCAGACATCGATCTTTAATTAAATTACCAATCCCATTTTCACTGGCATGAATTATTACGACCCATTCCTCCAGACTGGTTTCAACTACTATTCCTATGAATTTTGAGTGTAAAATAAGAAGGTTTGCAATATCCTGCAGCACAGCTTCCTTAAAAACCTTTATCCCTTCACTTGTAGTCTCTTTGACAAGAGTTGTATATTGGTTTATTTGTATTACGATTACATAATTATTATCTACATCCAACGGAACATCCAGAAACTTAATTCTCTCCTGAATTTCTTTTCTATCGGATATAATTCCGCAAATAAGCTCACGTACAAACTGCTTTTTCATCCCTGTAAGTTCATTTTTCAGTTTTTCATAATACTGCTTTGTACCTTTTTCTTCCTTAATCTTACGCGAAACTTTCTGTACTGTATCTATTAATTGCTGATTGTCAATTGGCTTCAAAAGATAGGCACATGCACCATTATCCATAGCTGTTCTGACATAGTCGAATTCATCGTATCCACTAAGTACAATAATACTGGATTCCAATCCGGTTTGCCTTACTTTTTCCATAAAATCAAGTCCATCCATAAATGGCATTCTTATGTCTGTTAAGATAATATCCGGCTTATACTTTTTAGCAAGTTCCAATCCCGTCTCGCCATCTGACGCTTCATCTACTATTTCTATTCCCAAACTATTCCACTCAACAGTACTTCTTACTCCTAATCTTACCAGATATTCATCGTCTACAATCAGCATAGATAACATATGTTCACCCCGAAATTTGAGTATGCATAGATAACATAAATAATTATTTCACCTTTTTATGTAAAACACAAGAATTGATTTACTTTGATTCAACATTTAAATTTCCCCAACTCTAACATTATTATCAAGAACCTTTATTTCCTTTTTATGTGCATAAAATGTAATATTCCAATACATACCGACAACAACACTAATGATATTAAATAGATAATTTTGGGATTTAAAACATACAGATTGCTCGATATAAGACCTATAATTGCAGTTGCAATACATGTTACGGTATTCACAACTGAATATATTCCGGCTCTATCATTTCCCTCTGTAACTTCTGCCAACATTGCATCAACTAAAGGCTTCATTATTCCGAAACCAGCCGCAAACAGAAGCATGCATAGTATTACAGCAACCATACCTCCTGTTGGTATGCTAATAAGTAAACCAATTGCAATAATCTGTGTGAATATACCAATAATCATAACTAAAAGTTTATTAGTCCTGTATATTAAAGGATTAATAAGTACAAATACTATAAACAGTGCTGCTGAATATACTCCACCAAGTATTGAAATCAAAGGCTTGCTTAGCATCAACACATCTGCCATATAAGGTGCAAAATAAAGGCTGTTAAAAGTACCAATAGGAATATAAACATTAAATAGGATAAATACGCACGCTACCATAGCAACCTTCTTATCCTTAATTAGATTTTTTACTGTTTTAATAGGTAAGCCAGACTTATTACAAACTGGTTTAGTATTCTTTTTTCGTTCATCAAGTATCTGTTGTCCAACACTGGTCTCGGTATACAGGTAATTTCTAACTATAATTCTAAAGGACATAGATATAGCGGCGAATAGTAAAAAAAATCTTTCTGCTTTCACAACCCCGAAAAAATGTACCATTATTCCTGCAAGAGGTATTAATACTCCTGTTGAAATATTTATAATGCTAATAAAATTGAAGGCGGCTGCCCTTTGATCATTATCTGAATCTTCTACAATCATAAGGTTCCATGAAACAATTACTATCCTAACCACACTATTAGTGACTGTTGCAAGAGCGAACATCCAAAAACTATTTGAGAAATAGTAAATAATAATGGCCCCTGGCCAGCTAATAAAGTCAAAAATGAAAGTTGTTTTTTTTCTACCAAGTCGGTCGGTTATTTTTCCGGCAAAGATTGAAAAAAAAGTTCCTGCAATATAACCAATAACTATCAGGTAACCAATTTCCATATCGGTGACTCCCTGACTTTTCATATATAAGCTTAGATAAAAGCTGTAAAGCATATAAGGAATTCCCCATAAGGGTTCCATCATAACTGATATCTTTGCGTTTCCTCTAAGGATTCTAAAGTTTTCAAAAATGTTTCTTATTTTTATCTGTTGTGTCTCGATCATTTTATATCCCTTCGTTATAAATTAATTGTTTTTTGCAATAATTATTCAATGACAAATTTGACAGTTGAATAAAAGGCTGCCTCAAAATATATTAATTCTAATAATAATTCAAGTTTCTATGTGTAAGCGATCTGTAAAAATCCTGTTGCGTTGCAACCGAATTTCAATCAGTTTTGATGTGCCACTCCATTTTAAACATTTACATTCACTTTAATGCAATGTGTATGGCAGAAAGTTGAATTATTAAGTTTTCTCAATATTTTTGAGACAGCCACTCTTATCATTTACTGTTGTTATCTGCTTTTAATAATATAACTGTATCATTCTCACATGAAGCTAAGCCGAAGCGGATTTCTCCATCCTTTATAACATATTCCACAGTTTTCATATCTTCATATACCGGATCAAACATTGAAGCGATATACTTTGTATTTTCTGGTATACTAAATTTTAAATGCTTCCCCTTGGAAATATATGCCACAATAAGACTATCATCTGTTGTTGCAGCTATCATACTATCCGAATAATTAAGATTGAATTTACAGTTGGCAGGTTCCAATTCCCACCATGGAAGTTTTTCAAAAAAAGCTTTCATTTTTGCAGCATCATTGGCACCATCAAATTTCATAGCCTCTTTCCAACTTTGAGGCATTCCCCAATCTTGGGTTCCCGGAAAAGGTTCGCCCTCACAATGCCATGACCAGATACCATGGGCACCGTATGTAATTCCGGCATTTCCTCCTGCTAAAATACTCTTCCACAGAACCTCCCTGGTAAAATCCCTGGTTATTTTTTTATCCAGCTCCTTATAGCAGCAAATATTCTCATAACAGGGTTCTCCGTTTAGTACCGGACGCACAGGCTGCAATAATCTGCACTTTTCTGCACAATCTATGGAGGTTTGCACACTCTCCATTCTGTGACTTGACTGATACATGTGGAAATTAAACCAATCTTTTTCATTAAGAGCATCAGGTGTAACAAGCCCCATTTGTAAATGGGCTGTAATTAACGGAGTATATGGAGAATTCTGTTTTATTGCGCTTGCCGCTCCACTGTATATTGAAATTGCTTCTTCGGTGCTAAAATCAGAATCGCCGCTAATAAACCATATAGTTCCATACGCGGCGTATCTGGCTGCCATATAACCCCCATACATTTTTGCAAGTTCAGGTGTCAGACCTGACTTTCTATCCACAGCCCAGCCTATATTTGCACCGGGTACATAATCAAACCACAACGCTACAAGAGCGGTAAACATTCCCGTCTGATGTGTAACAGCCATCAATTGATCCAGAAACTTGAAATACTCCGGATTGGGCTTATCCCAGCACATCATACTGCCATCACCTTCAAAAGGCTCCAATATGGTCCCTGCCCGGCTTCCATCATGCTGGGGAAGTGCATTGATACAAAGTGTATTAAAGCCTTGTTCTCTGCGGTATTCAGTAAATTCCCGCCATTCATCCACCGTTCCCTTTGCTGTTACTCCCCATACTGTATCTCCAAGCCAGAAGAATTTTTTCCCATCTTCATGCTCAAAGCCCCTTCCATTGCCTGATACCTTCAGAAATCCATGCTTCAATACTGGATTATTACCTTCATAGGAAACAACCTCAAAAAAACCGGTCTTCCCATCCAGTCCTTTGTCTGATTTGTTAACAGCCACACTTTCCCATTTCCAAACTCCTTGCGAGCAAGGTGCAAATCTTACCTTCCAGATATCCTTTCCATACCAAAACCCTTTAACTATAGTCTTATGGCCTCCAGGCGAGTAAAAGCACACACTAAGTTCACCGTCAATATAGGGATTGTTATATTTGTATTCACTAATAAATGTTATCTCCAGTATATCTCTTTTGTACACCTTTAGAATTTCCATTGCTTCACCTCATTGAACTTTAAATGGTTTTATTCAAATCTCATAATAACATAGTAGTACCTGCTATAGTAGTATGCAACACTGCTAAATGGTTGGTTAAACTGCTGGCTTACTAATTGTTCATAATCACTAACAATATACAGGCGTTCTGCCGTTCGCTGTCTGTACCGAAAATCCGAATATGCAACAAAGACATTCAGAAGTTTTCACAGGCTTTAAGTGATTTGGGAGAACTGAATCGGAAGCTTCATTTTGTACGTTATCCATGACTAGAATTCCAATAGAGCACTTTTCAGTCTCTCCTGCTTCATTCATAAAAATATCCATTATTCCTTTACCTGTTACTTTCCTATGATTTTTGTATTCTTAGTTTTTGCGGAAGTGGCATCCATACCTTCGGTTCCGATAAGAATCATGCCAATGATTACAAGTAAACAGCCCAACCACTGCTGGTAATCGGTGCTTTCGCCTAATATTACAGTCGATAGAAGCATGGAGGTAAACGGCATCATACCCGAAAAAGCCGCAGCTGTGAGCGCGCCGCACCGCTTTATTCCCGAGTACCAGCAGATAAATGCCAAGGCCGTAACAAATACGCCGTACCAAAAAAGAGCCATCCAGCCCGTTAGACCGATTCCTGAAAGTTCCTTCAAGGGATGCTCAAACGGTGCAGGAATCAGGCATAGAATCAGAGCGATTGCCGATACAATTGCAGTTTGCGCAATAGGACTTGAAGGCTCCTTCTGGTCTGCCGCGGCATTAACTGCGGAAATACGTGACAGCGTGTTGAAGGCGGACTCACATGCCGCCGCGCATAGCACGAGCATATTCCCGCCGATGTGTTCCAAGGATAAACTATTTCCTGGCGCTAGCACTCCCTGAATAATCAGAATGCCTCCCACAGTGCCCAATATTCCGGCAAGCTTTCTGCCGCCGACCGGCTCCCTTAATACAACCATAGCGAGAAACGCTGTTATGGCTGGGGTCGCGCCAGTGAGTATACCTGCTGCTCCAGCGCTGGTATAATGAAGGCCGCTTAGTAAAAACATACGGAACAGAAAAATACCGCATAAGGCCTGAAGTGACAAAAAAAGAAAATTGCGAAACGACATTAGCTTAATGTATCGGACAAGCTGTTTTCTGCATAACGGAACCAAAAACACGAGGGCGAAAAATAGGCTTACTGCCGTAATCGTAAAAGTCCCGAGCTTTCCTGTAACAAATCTGGCCGATATAACGCTGGTTCCTGCCAGTGAAAAAGCGCAAATCAAGTATAATTTCCCATTCAATTGCTTCATTCTAATTGCTCTCCAAAATTCGTTGCATTTTTATTACATGATGGTATAATTTTACTCGCACCACTGGTTCTATTAAAGAACCAGTATGACACAGATTTTACAGAGCCAGTTGGAGGCGTTATGTTAGGAATTGAATTGAACCGAAAAAGTGAATTACAGTTATGGCGTCAAATTTATCAGGCCTTAAAGGATCTGATGCTATCCGGGAAACTGAAGGCAGGGGAAGCTCTGCCGTCCACACGGGAATTAGCAAGGGAGCTGAATGTTTCCCGTAATACAGTTTGCGAGGCTTATAACTTACTGATTGCAGAGGGCTTCATAGTAAGCCGTCAGGGAGCCCCCACACGGGTTTCGGACGGTTTATGCATAGAATCGGTTGAACCGCCATTATCTCCTAAAATAATAAACAATGCAGTCCGCTCAATCTCAGTAAGCTTTCGGACAGGCAGACCCGACTTAAGCCAATTTCCCAGGTTTCTTTGGCAGCAATTGCTGCATAAGGCTTCCGAGGAACTGCCTCTTGAGGCTTTTGGTTATACCGGACCACAGGGATTGCCTCAACTTCGAGGGGAAATTGCGGCTTGGTTGTTCAGAAACCGGGGTCTTAAGGTTTCCTCGGACGATATCTTTATAACTGCAGGCGCAACGCACGGGCTGCATCTTATTGCGGATATTCTGTGTGGGGGTGGCAAACAAATATTGATGGAGGACCCCTGTCATATCGGAATGCTTGGTACATTCAAAAACAAGGGCTGCTCCATTGTTCCCATACCGGTGGATGCCGAGGGGATGCAGACAGATTACCTTTCAAAGTGCCAAAGTCCAGGCCCGATATATGTTACGCCGTCTCATCAGTTCCCGTTGGGCGGAATTCTTCCCGCATCACGCCGTGCCGTATTGATTCGCTTTGTCAGAGAAAACGATCTTTATATCATTGAAGACGATTATGACAGTGAATTCCGGTATAGTGGCGAGCCTATTGCTCCGCTTTGCACTATGGACCCGCAACGTGTCATTTATGTTGGTACCTTCAGTAAAGCAGTTTTTCCGGCGCTTAGGATAGGCTATGTAATTCTGCCCTATCCGCTTCAAGCACGCTGGCGTGATCTGCGTACTCATACGGATGTACAAAATCCATCCATTGAGCAGGCTGCCTTGGCAGAATTTTTAAGAACACGCAAGCTTGACAGGCATGTCCAGAAAATGCGTAAAATTTATGGTCAGCGCCGACAGGTGTTGCTGGAGTCACTGAAAGAAGCCTTTGGCAGCGAGTGGATTGCTTATGGAGATTCTGCCGGGCTGCATGTCGCTATCGATTTTCCCGGAATGCGATTTGACGAAGCTTTTAAAAAAAGCTGCCTGCAAAATGGATTATATATTACTCCGGTAGAAAGCCATTGCATAGAAAAAGGCCGGCATCAAAGTAAGTTACTTATTGGATATGGGCATCTGGAACCTGATGTAATCAGAAACGGTGTTGTACTATTGTCTGATATTATTAAAGAATTAAATATCTGAGTTGAAATGCAATAGCCCTTATTTTTTGTCCTGCATGTAGTTGTCATAAACATGATTTTCGTTACTTACATTCTGTCTTTCGACAAGTCTGCCCTTAATAATATTCGGTTATTCTTTTAGTGTCAAACGACTATTTCAGATCTGTTGCAGGCTTCCCGATGACATTATTCGTTACGGTTACCCTACAGCTTTCCTTTTCAGGCCATTTACGCCATACAATTAATAGAAGTATAAGAGAGGATATGATCAGAATTGCCAGTAACCGAATCTCAAAAATAAACGACGGTCCTCCGAACAATATACCAAAATCTACTTGGGTATTAGGGTACATAGGGGTAAAATAGCTTATCACTTTGAACAGGGCAGGCATGATTTGCAGGGGCATGGTCCCACCACCTGCTATTGTCTGGGCAAGCATTAATGGTATATTGATAAAGATACCGTTTTGCTTAAACAAAAGCGAGAATATTAAAGCAAACTGAAAAGCTGTTATTTGCATAAAAATCTGCTGTAGATAAATGATCAGTAACTTCTGTAAACTGATCGAAATTAAGATTCTTGCCATAATTACTCCAAACAAGGGTGCAAGGATGGCGATAATGAATCCTGTAATTTCAATATATTTAAAAGCCTTCCACTTTCCAATAATAGGGATAAAAGCAAGAAAAATATTCATCAGTACAATCGCAACGACCATAGAAGAAGCATATGATGCTATAGATAAAAATGATGGTGCCATTATATAGTCCATACTGCTGGGTGCTTTGTTGATATAAACATTATTCTGAACTACTGACTTATTTAACTGTTCTGTAATCTTTTCTTGTTGTGTTGCATTGATATTGAGAGAATTCAGTATATTCGTTAGTTTACCCTGATTGATAGCTTGATTAAAATTGTCTGTTATTGATTTGGCAACTGCCTCCATAGTATTTACAACCGTAGTTGTATTTGATTTATCAATATAGAAATCAATCGTTGATTTCCCTGATGTTAAGTTATTCACAAAATTTTCAGGGATGACAATAATCATTTGTATTTGTCGATTATTGAGTTTCTTTTTACTCTCATCCAAACTCTTTTCAGTAATCACTTTGCTAAATGATTTGGTTAATGTAGGAACAATTTCTTTTTCAATTGCTGCCCCTTTATCACCATCTTGATTTACCACATTGATCGCAAGTTGATTAACCCCATCTGGCAGGACGTGATAACCATAAATATAAAGCCCCACCATCGAGATCTGATAAAATACTGCCAGAATGATGGCATAGATAACACCCTTACTCATCAAAAATTTTATAAGTTTCATAATTATTTCTCCTTTATTAAGTGTTCATGATTACAAACCTGCTTTTTGTTCAGTCTTTTTCATTCTGAAGCTGTTATCTGAATTCCGTTGGTAAGAAGATAAATATTAAGTGCCTTTTTTAAAAAGTTTTCTATTTGTTCACTTAAACTTTTCGTTTCTTCAGGCCAGTTACCGATATCTTTCCCAGCTGAAATAAGCCGCCCCAACATATCAATGTCACCTGTGGTAAAATCATTTACCATGCTCCACCAGTTCTCTGCAAGCTCTTGTCCTTCTTTCCCGGCTGGATCGGCGCCTTGTTGATACAGGTTATCCAGTTGTGTAAATACTTCTTTTACCAAGATTTCATTTTTTTCAGTCGAGGCTAATAATCTATTTTCAATGCTTTTAAGCTGCTCGTCATTGAGATACCTGACCACAAAGGAATACGGGTTGCCTTGCTTCATTAACTCCATTATGGTAATCAGTCTATCCACGCTGATCTCCTGCCCGCCCTCCGTCTCTAATATCACCTGATCCAAAGTAACAGCGATTTTATTTAAGTTTGCTATTTGATGCAGCAGAATTTCACGCTGTTGGATAAAGACTTTATTTAAATCAGCCGAATTTTTTGATTTTAGAATTTTGTTGTTTATCTCTTGAAGAGAAAATCCTAATGATTTCAAAAAAAGAATTTGTTGAAGCTTTAATATGTCATCACGCGTATATACTCTTTTGTGGCCCTCGGTATAAGTAGAATTTAGCAGATTTGCCTGATCGTAATACTGCAATGTCCTTACTGATACTCCGACAAGTTTTGCCAATTCTCCAATTGTAAACAAACGTTCTTCAGCGTTTTTCACTCTGCTCCACCTCTCTATACTTGTTGGGTCGCTCGGGTTCAAATCAAGCGATGTTTAGTGAGCCAATTCACCAAGTACAAAATAACGATTATTTGAAATTTTCATCTGTTCAACCTGTTTTGTTCTTATGATGATGTTCTTGCTAATGCGCCAGTCGTATTTTTCTCCATGCTATTATTCATATAAAATCACCTTTCTTCTTTTTTTATATTTACATACTATCATGCGACGTAACGTCGTCAGCAAGTACATTTTTATTAATAATTCTACTTTTAAGTAGTAACTCGAAAAAATCATCATTTGCTTTTCTCTTTATTAGTAATGAGTACCAGGTAACAAGCGAATAGGTAGATAGTTTTATAATGCCGGACACAGCACTTAAGAACTTTTTTCAGAATAAAAAAATCCTCCGGCGAAGATTCTTCATCAGAGGATTTATGTTTATATTTTATTTCCAAACTAACAAGGCTATAGACTCAAAGTGGCTTGAAGAGACAAAAAAGATGCCGTTAAGAAGCTAGTGGGGCCTTGGCAGTTGTGTAAATTTGGCAAAAACCTTTTTTAATACAACTTCTATTAAAGATAGTTAATATCATAACTGCCTAGGGCTATGATTATTCTAGGCAATTACCTATACTAAGAATACTTTGATTTACAAGATTTTTACACTCCAGCGCTTTCTCAATACCCAGATACTTGGTATGAGCAGGTGGCTTTCAATAACCTGAATCCAACCTAAATAATTCTAGTGATTTCTGCGAAATATAAAGTGTGGTAATCCTCATTGCTATAAATATTATTAAGGATATCACTAACCTTATTTTGATAATTACTATTAGTTCTTCATTTAATTTTCCTCAAGTATTCTGCAGAACTCATAACATCTGAAAAACCGCGACTCAGTGCAGCCATAAAAGTGGATTGAACTATATTTGCAGCTATAGTTTCGCCGCTGAAAACCAGGTCTTTCGTTGCACAGCAATCATAAAGAAGTATATTGGAATATCCTAAATCATAAGCTGCTCTAACTGTCGTATCTACGCAATGCTGTGTCATCATACCTACAATCACTAATTCTTCAATTTTCTGTAATCGTAAAAACTGATGTAGCTCCGTATCTCTGAAACTATTCGGAGTGTGTTTGATAATAACCGTTTCTCCTTCAATTGGCTCAATTGCTTTATAAATCTCTGAACCGACTGTTTCAGGCTTAAAAAATGTAGCACTCTCTTTCATGTTAATATGTTTAATGAATACGACTAAATCCCCTTCTGCTCTAAACTTGCCCAGCACACCCTGAATATTTTTCGCTGCCATGTTAGCATTAGATAACGGATAAGCCCCATTATCAAAATAATCATTCTGAACATCAATAATTAGTAATGCCTTTTTCATAACTATCCTCCTTTAATTAAGCATCTATATTGAACGTAATAGAGAATTTACATCGACAGATAATACTTATATTCACGTTCAATATGCAAGTTTCGTGCTTGATTATATTGCTTATGTTGAAAGAACATTAGCACGAAGCATATAGTATGTATCACAAATAAATTGTAGCAAGTATTCATTCATTTTTGAATTACCTACTTTTTTGTTAGTATCAAATTCACGGACTTAGATTTTCATTCGATTTTCATTCATGTACTCTTTTCCTATAGATTGCAATATATTGATAGCTCCAATAATTCTTTGTCCTCTTTCCGCTGTAAGACTATATTCAACTTTTAACGGGTAACCTTCATATTTTATTTTATTAACTACCTGAAACTCAATTAAATCAGCTAAATCTTGTATCAGCATTTTCTGATTAATCCCTACAATGCACTTTTCAAGTTCACTTAAAGATTTAGGTCCGTTTTTTAGTTGATATAATATGATCGTCTTCCATTTTCCTCTAAGAAAATCATGTACTATTTCAAGTGGGCATGTGTATCGTCGTCGAATTTTCATATTAAACCTCCTCTTGATTATCCTCTACCGACCAGAGGGATGCTACCCATCTACAAAATACACCCATTCTGCTTGGTGCCAGTATCTGTTTATACAGGTCTCTACTCCTTCAATACTCGTTTCACCAATCTTCATTTTATCGTTTCACAGGTCATATGATCATTTTAAAGGTTGAAAATCGTTTAAGCCCTTGAGCTACAATTGTTTCAGACACGCTCAATTTTCACGACGGCCTCGCAATGCCTGGAGTATACAAAAAATATGCCGTTTGAAGCTAGCACTTCCTTGGCGGCGGAATATCATTCTGAAAAATTAGCCCGTAAATCCTTCAATTTTTTGAAGTGGCTTTATTCGGTACAATTTTTTAAAGCAGATTATGAAGCTATTATCCTAATTAAACTTGTTGAGTCAATTAACTCTTTCAACAATATTTTGTTTTCTTACATTACTAAACCGTTCTTAAAAAGTCAAGCATCTTCAAATTAACTTCTTTTACCTGCTCGGTTGGCATATGCGGACGATGACCGCAGCCAGGAACGCTCCAAACTTCAGCCTGCGGACACTTTTTCTTCATGTCCAGTAACTTTTGTGGAGATGCAAAAATATCATTCTCGCCACCTATCAACAGCATGGGCATAGTCAACTTCGCCCAATCTTCATCAGACAGAAGAGGATACATTCGCCAATCATTCACGCTTTGCCGCATGTGATGCTGCCAGTCGCCGCCATGTGCCTCTAAATGAACAACTTTCATGCGCGCGATAAACTCGGCTTGGTTGTTACGAATCAATGCTTCCGGCTCAAAATCATCCGCACCGGTCGGGTCGGCTGTGCCGCCTGTACCAATCGTAATGATACTGCGTACCATTTCAGGGAATTTTGCCGCCAAGTGAAGCGCCACCCCGCCCCCCAAGCTATACCCAATCAAATGTGTCCTTTCAATTCCCAAAGCATGTAGAAACCCGGCCATGTCATCTGCAATACGCGGCTTATCCCAATCTCTGTTTTCGCTGCGTGTGCGCCCGTGCCCTCGGAAATCGGGAAATAAGCAACGATATGTATGAAAAAACGGCTGGATTTGTCCACTAAACGCGATGATGCCCCGACTGTACGCGCTGTGCAAAAAGAGAACAGTATCGCCTATACCGATGTCCTCATAGAAAATCGAACAATCTCCAACCATCTGCGTAGGCATAATTCACCTCCTCTATATCTTCGTTGACACTAAACAGATGTTTTTGAGGACCGCAGTAGTAATTACCCCTATCCGAGGTGAAGCATAGCATGCAATAATCCGGGTCTGTGGGGCCGAGGGGATAATATTTTTCGTCGCCTTGTACCCAAAAAGCTTGCTTTGTTTCAATATCCGTGCAGACCTGTATATGGCCGGTCAGCATTAATCCGGTAATATTTTGAGGATCCATAAAATAAACGCATGCATTGGGATTCTTAAGCCACTGTTGTGTACGGATAGCGGACATATTTGATGAAAACCAGAATACTCGAAGATTTTCGTTTTTTCGCCTGAACATGGTTTTCGCGTTTGGAAATCCGTTTTCGTCTATGGAGCAGACGATGGCGTCGCGGCAATTCTCGACCAGTTTGATTATGTCCTGTTTGATTTGATTGTTCATGTACATGACCTCCTGTTAATTTTCAAGATTGACAATGATTTTGCGTAGCGTGTCTTCAAAATCTGTAATTTCTTTCTCCGTGAAACCCTGATAAAATAATTTGTTCATTTGCTCGGATACACGGTCATAGGCATCGCGATAACTCATTGCTTTTTCAGTGATGGAAACAAAAATTTGTCTGCGGTTTTGCTTGTCTGGAGTTCGCTCTATTAATCCGATTTCTTCCATTCTATCAAGCATACTGGTAAGAGAGGTTTTTGCAAGCGATGTCAAACGGCTAATTTCAGTGATTGTAAGCCGTTTGTGTTCCCACAAGGTATACAAAATTCTGCCCTGTGCCCCATTAAACGCATCCACACCGCTTTCCTTGAGCATTTTTTCAAATACGCGGCCTTGTAACTGCTTTATTTGAGAAATAAGAAAGCCACCATAAGTTTTTATGACATTCACCTCCCTATATAGGATAATACTATATGGTACCTTCGTCAAGTCCAATGTCTCTTCCTTTCATAATGCCGTTTTATCTGATACATGTCCCAGATAAAACGGCATCTAAATCGGGAGGTACAATAAATAGAAAAGGAAAAGAAAAGAGCGATTCGTTATAAAAGTCTACTTCAATTTATGGAGGCTGCAGATGGTGATATGGAAACGCTGTTTTATTCAAGATCATCTATCCGTCACCGCTGTTTGACAAATTCACTCAGGTATTCCATATGAATGTCATGGGCGTCTGAAATCTTAGCAGTAGTCCACCCTTGCTGTTTTTCAAAATCTTCTTGTCTTTCTGTTCCAGTTATTATATCAGCTTATAAGAAATTTGCTTTTCATGTAATTTCTAATAACATGATTTTCAGGAAAAGGGGCAAAAAGCCTTGAAATACATACATTATAGTCTTAAGAGTAACATGAAAATGACAAAAGAAAAAATCGCACGCAACCCTTTATTGTCAAACTTTCAGGCACGTTCAATCAGGCAAGCCGTTTCCAAGTGCCTTGTTGCTGCAATTCTGATGACCATTGGACCGGGTCCCCCTTGGTGTCAGAGTATATTTTCAATAATTCCGACACCTAACCCTTGATTTTGATAAAAAAGCCGCGCTAATCATAACATGACAACTCTCATTTTTCGATGTCTAATTTAGTAAAGAAAAAAATTGCCAAGACTAAAACCCTCAGCACACTGAGGATTTTAGTCCTGGCAATTTTCAGCAGAAACCGATATCTCTGTTCCTACTTATCATTTCTCTTTGCAAATTGAAAATTTTCGTGTTTATGCTTGAAAGGCGCAATCAAACTTTACCCCTTAAAAACCATGAAATTTTAAAGATTTAACAATTTTGCAGCATTGCTATAAAATACTTTATCTGCAAACTGTGAATTATTTGCAAAAGCTTTTTCGCATTCCAATACAGAATAGCGAATTCCATCAAATGGATAATCCGTTGCAAAAAGAATTCTATCCTCACCAAAAAGTTCTACAAGTTCATTCATGACTTTTGCATTTTTAAATGAAGTATCAGTATAAACATTTTTCCAGCCATGTTTATGTACAATCTCTGCCAGTTCTTCATATTCCCAGCCGCAATCTCCGCCTGCATGAGCAGGGATTAAGATATAGTCAGGATAACGCGCAATCAGGTCTATCATGTAATGCAGTTCTCCATACTCCTTCGGAGCAAGGCTACGATATGGACTATCAGGCTTATAATAGTCGTTGATACCGCAATGAGATATGATTGGCATATTTTTTTCACCAAAAACTTCAACTGCCGCATAGGTACGTTCATCAGCTAAAGGGACATTTTGCAGAATAGGATGAAGCTTCAAACCTTTTGCCCCCATCTCAATATCTTTTTCTAATTTGTAAACCATTTCTGGAATTGAAAGTGTAAAATCAGCACTGCTAAAAGGGATTATCCTCGGTTCAAGCTTAGAGGCGGCCAGAGCTTCTTCAAAGCTTGTGTTCGGCAGTATCGGAAGGGATACCGCAAAGTCGATATTGTTTTCATCCAGCGCTTTTTGTGTTGCAATGAGTCCGCCATATTCCCATGTACGAAACTGCCCCGCATCGATCAACACATTTTGTGCTTCCTGATCTTCAGTAACGAGAACACGGCAATATGTGTCTTTGGCAAGTTCTTCAAAGGGATCAGGGTAAGTTTCAAAATGCATGGGCGCTTTAAAGCTGATGTTCTTATTTTCATGGAATATATCGCCCAAGTGGGTGTGAAAATCAATTATTCTTCTTTTTATCATAAGTATTTTTCCTTCTTCCTGTTTACTTATGCAGCATCAGTGCCTGTGCCATACGGCAGGCCCCCATTCCTGCGTCAATGTCGGCTATGCAAACCTGGACATCAGGATAATTCTGTTCTAAATTTTGCTTAAAAAACTGAAAATGCAGCGGACTTTTTATAATTGCGCTGCCCCAGGCACCTACTTTAAATTCAGGTTCCTCATTGAGCTTTAATTTTTCGATAATTGAAGCTGCAAGTCGGTATGTACATTGGGCTGCCTCCTGCAAAATTTCAGTTGCATATTTATCGCCCTGTTCGGCTGCTCTATCAACCAGTACTGATAAATCCGGGCTCTGCCACTGCATTTTTTCAATCTGTATGCATACCTGTATCAATTCCTTGCGGCTGTTTAATTAAGCTTTTCATTGAGCAGTTCCCAGAGCACACCTTTAGATGCCAGGTCATCAAATACAAAGCTCATATATTGAAGGGCTTTAAGACTGATCCACGTACCTGAGCCGTCATCCCCGAAAATACATGGCGGCCAGCCTCCGCTTCTGGTTGTTTCGCCTTTTGTGTTGCGCCCAATACCAACATGTTAAAAATATGGACTGTAATAATGATTGTGAAAGCAATAGAAGGCATTGGGATAATGCATATAATTCAAACAAAGTTGCGATTTCGTATATTGTTGCTCGAACCCTGATAAAAATTCATTGCATTTTTTATAAATTTGCTTTTGTCCGTCTGATGCTTAACAGGATAATAAAAGCACTATGATAAATCTTTTATCATAGTGCTGACTTTACATCGACGCTTCATCCATTATTTAGGTGTGTTGCCCGATTTCAGGGCACTTCGCTTTACATAATACAATAAATATGAGTCCATGATCCTGCCAATGGTTAAATGGACGTCCGGGAAACAGGGGAGAATTAAACAGAACTGCGTGATACCTTTCTAGTCACCTTGGTGATAATTTGTTGCTAATTAAGTGTTTTTACAAAGCACCTACTGCCATTTTCAATAGTTTCTTTAAATCCCATTTTCTTGAGATACTTAATGTGCTCATTATTTGATGAGAAACAAATAAACCTTAAATAGTCTCTATCTATAAAATAGTCTTTACGATTTTCATAAATATATTTTCCTATTTTAAAATCTCTGTATTCAGGGATAACGAAATCAAGTTCAACTTTCAGGGTATTTTTATCGTGCTTCGAAGCTATAAAAACACCTGCTGGTTTTAAATTTCTTAGAATATAAAAATGAACACCGAAATCGTCAATATTATACTGGGATGTATCAGCAAATTTCTCAATTTCACTACGATAAAAATCCAAATAATAGTTAAAGTAGGGGGAATTGCCTTCAATAGGAAGGATCTTAAAGTATTCCTTAGAACGATAGATCCTTACAAGGTAGTATATATTAATAATACAAATACCTAGATTCATAAATCCTACCGGTAAAGCACCAATTAAAAATCCGTATAGAGAGAATATACTCGAACCTAATAAATTAATCCATCTTAGTTTTATTATAGAAGTCATTAAAAGGGATACTAATACCATAAGGGAAGCTAAATAACCTAACCATTCTAACAAATTAATATTCACCTAAATTACTCCTGTCAAAATTAGTAAACGCCAGTATACCACAATACTTTATATACTAAAAGGTTAAATTCTTGATTATTGCACACTATCATACCGGTTATTTATCCTTGCGTACGATTAGTGAACAACTCTCAACGTGCCCCGTCCACGGAAACATGTCTACCGGTTGAACTTCCTTCACCTCAAACCCATGTCCGCTCAAGTACTTCAAATCCCTGGCCAGCGTGGACGGATTACAACTTACATACACTATCCGCTGAGGCTTCATTTCAACAAGTGTGTTCAGCAGTGCTTCGTCACAGCCTTTTCTGGGTGGATCCACTACAACCACATCCGCTCTGATACCCTCAGCGTATAGCTTTGGTATTACAACCTCGGCCTCTCCAACTATGAACTGTGTATTGGTTATATTATTTAGCTCAGCATTTTTCTGAGCATCGGCAATCGCATCAGGTACTACTTCCACACCAATAACTTTCTTTGCCTTCCCGGATAAAAACAGCGAAATGGTACCTATACCGCAGTAAAGATCAAATACGCTCTCATTTCCTGTCAGCTGTGCGTATTCATGGGCTTTTCCATAAAGTACTTCAGTTTGAACAGGATTAACCTGAAAGAAGGACAACGGCGATATGTTGAATTTATATTTCCCTATGTAGTCAGAAATAAAATCCTGTCCATATAAACATATGTTCCTGTCACCCAGAATAATATTTGTATTTCTAGTGTTTATGTTAAGCATTATACTTTTTATATTTTCATACCGCCCGCAGAGAATACTTACAAGCTTCTCATAGCCGGGAAACTTTTGTCCGTTAATTACCAGTACAACCATTAATTCATTTGTTTTAAAGCCCTTACGAACCATAACACGACGCAGCAAGCCTTTTCCGGTCTTCTCGTCATAAATACTGATTTTGCTGCTTTTACAGAAATCTCTGACAAGATCTCTTATGACGTTACTTTCCTCAGGCTGGATATCGCATTGGGAACTGTCGATAATATTATGAGACCTGTTTTCATAAAAACCTATCTTAACCTCGTTCTTTTCCATGCCGACAGGGTATTGTACCTTGTTTCTGTAGCTAAAAGGAGTTGACATCCCAATTGTGTCATGAACCTTGACATTTTCAAGCCCACCTATCCTCTTCAGGTTTTGAAGGACAGTGTCCCTCTTGAATTCCAGCTGTGCCTCATAAGTCATATGTTGTACAGCACAACCTCCGCAGCTTTCAAACACTGGACAGAAAGGATTGACCCTTTTATCAGAAGGCTTATTGACCTTTAAAAGTTTCCCTACTGCGTAGCTTTTAGTCTCCTTGACTATTTTGACTGTAACAGTCTCTCCCGGGAGAGCGGAATCCACGAATACTACGAAACCTTCAATCTTACCCACGCCCTGTCCTTCATGAGTCAGTCCCGTTATCTCTACCTGATAATTTTTATTCTCGGAGAATTTTTTATTGGAAGCTTGTTTCATCTTACCCTCCATTATTTTTACCTGCAT
Organism: Bacillota bacterium; assembly: GCA_023409265.1. Taxonomy (GTDB): domain Bacteria; phylum Bacillota; class Clostridia; order Acetivibrionales; family DSM-1351; genus Ruminiclostridium. Next base: position 435,058 of record JAEYHZ010000022.1, read on the forward strand.
TTTCTGCTTCACAGATAGGCTTGGCATTTCGACCGCTCAAGCTAAATACTGCAGCCTTTGATTAAATCAATTTAGTTTCATTTATAATAACATAGCCCGGCATAAGCCGCAATAAGCGGCGAAATGCGGCTCAATAATCTTCCTTAGCCGTTATCACCCATATAATAAAGGCATAACGGAAATCCTTCTTCAGAGACAGAAACTCTGAAGCAAAGCACCGATATGCCCATTAATTTAAATCATTTCTGCTAATTAAAATATTTCTTAATGCTCCCGTCTGTAATCCAACAGCATTTCGCGAAGCTTTGTTGCGTGCATTCCTTCGTCTTCTGCAAATTCTTTAAATACTTGCTTGATCTCATCATCTTCGATCCTCTTTGAATACATTTCGTAATCACGAACCAGTTCCATAGAGTTTTCCCAAGCTCTTAGAAGTCTATCATATGTTGTTATCTTAACTTCATTATCTAATGTTGTCATTTGGCCACCTCCGTAGGCTTATTATCTGCATTTTTATAAAAGTAATTCATTGAATTAATATAAAAACTATTAATTAAACATTCCTTAAAAACTAAATATTGAGAACATAAAACCAATATCGGTGGATATTCTAATATTAAGGAATGATTAATAATAACTTCCCATTTTTCTTAATTAATCATTCCTGAACAATTTTTTAGAATGGAGGTCCATTCATGGGTGTTATTTTTATTTTACTGCTTATTGTGGCATTCATCATTTTATTGTTATTTGCAAACGACGCAAAAGTAAGAATAGTATTTGATACTGAACAAAATGATATGCACCTGACATTGCTTTGGCTGTACCCGTTCATAAAAGTTATCGGGACAATGGAAAATACCAGGCCGGTTTTGAATTTATATTTATTTAAAAAACATTTATTCAGTAAAGCATTAAAGTTTAAGAAAACTGCCAATAGAATTAAAAAAACCGATTTAATTAAAATAATCAAACCTAAAGATGTAAGTATTAACACAAGCTACGGTTTTAAGAACCCATCAACCACAGGCATCACCTGCGGAGCTGTCAATGCGGCTTCACAGTTTATAAATATAGATTCTCTCAATAATATACCGGATTTTATGGCCATAAATGACTATATTTATCTTGATGCAGAAGCTAGTGTAAATTTGGGTGCCTCACTAGCAAACTTGCTAAAATACTTTAAAAACAGGAGGAACTTACAATGGACCAGAACACAAGCTTAACACAGAATGTAGATGCATTATTTTCAAATCTCGAGGGCTTTACACAAAATGAAGGGCTTATCGGCAAGCCGGTAACTCATGGAGATAAGACCTTTATTCCTGTCGTTTCTGTAACAATTGGATACGGTACAGGCAACACCGCAAGCAAAGCCCAGTCAAACGGTTCATCATCAGCTTCATCACCCTCCCCATTACCAGGAATGAGTCCAATGTCAGGAACTGGTAACATGTCCGGTGGAGCTTTAGGTCTTGGAGCAAAGCTTTGTACAGATGCAATTATATTAATTGACAAGGATAATGTCTCGATGATGCCTTTAAATGCTACAGCCAATGCAGGACAGTTAATGGATAAAATTCCTCAGATATTGTCCGGTATGACTGGAAAGCAGCAGGGTTCTCAATCACAAGGACAACAGGGTAAGCAGCAGGCACAGCAACAGGGACAGCAGCAGCCATCAACGGGAAAGCAGTAAATGTACCACTATTTTACAGCATACCTTATAAAAATATGTAAAAAATATAATTAATCATAAACTTCATGGGCAGTAATGCACCTTGACCGTTTAAATTTTCTTTAATGAAAGGATAACTTATTATGGAAAAAGTTGAGAGAAAAGAAAAATCGGGCTTAGGTTCGTTTTTATTACGTTTGGTTGTAGGCGCAGTAATATTGGCAATAACAGCATTTTTAACTCCCGGATTTGCAATTTCATCCTGGTTCTCACTTTTACTGGCTGCAGTTGTTTTGGCAGTTGCAGATTGGTTGGTGAATAAGATAACCGGCATAAATGCAGCACCTTTTGGAAGGGGTATATCCGGTTTTATACTGGCTGCTGTGATAATTTGGGCCATAAAGTTTATTGTACCCGGATATAACGTAACCATAATCGGAGCCCTGATAGCTGCATTAATTTATGGTGTTGTGGATGCAATAATCCCTGGACGCGGAATGTAATTCATATGTAATCTGATAATAAAACCATGAAGAAGCCGGCCTATGCCGGCTTCTTCATTTAAATGTAAAGAGAAAAAAATCGTCCCTGAAAGGGACGAAAAAGTTATTATTGAATCAGTATGCCGTTATTATTAGTATTCCACAAAGTTATATGCTTATACCTTTATTTTCCAACTATTTCTTAAATTTTAACTTTCTCAGAAATATTTTTCAGCTCATCTGAGGCACCCTGTAATAGTATGGATATCTGGTCCAGGTCCTTCAAGGTACCGGTTTGTATTTCGATAATATCGTTAATACTTTCTCCGGTTACAGAGGTTTCGGAAACCGTTTTTGATATAGAGTCCACAGCTTCAATGAATTGAATGGTAGACTCGTAATGATTATGTGCCTTGTCGGCAGATTCCTTTATTGCCTGAGCTACAAGATTTACCGATTCTATAATTTCAGATATACCCTCCTTAACCTCACTGATTCTTGATGCACCATCTTCGACACCTACTACACCCAAATTCATTTTTTCCACTGCGAAGCCTATACTTGACTGTATCTCTTTTATCTGGTTTTTAATCTCCCCTGCCGACTGGTTGCTGGCGTTAGACAGTTTTCTGATTTCGTCGGCCACAACTGCAAATCCCTTCCCCTGTTCCCCGGCTCTGTTTGCTTCTATGGCAGCGTTCAATGCCAAAAGATTGGTTTGTGAAGCTAGCTGGGTTATTGTGTTTGTGATTTCCCCTATTTTGTCGGAGGATGACTCTAGCTTTGATATAGATGCGGCGATGGACTTAACTGTTTCATTAACAGTATTGATCACCATCTCAGCCTCTTCCACTGTTTTCTCCCTTGACTTCGCCACATCTATCGCTCTTTTGCTGTTATCAACAGCCTTTTGTGTATGCATTGATACACTTTTTATATCTGTAATAATACTCTCAGTATCTAATGACTTCCCCGACGCTTGTACTGAATTTTTCTTAAGGCTCGAAATCCTGTCAACACTTTCACGGTTTTGCTTTACAAGTAGGGTTAAACGCTGCTTGAGGTTGGTTATTTCATTGGTTGTGTCTCTGAATTGTTCCACCATCTTTTGCTGTCCCTCGAGAACACTGTTAACCCTTCTGCCAAGTCCGCCAATCTCCCCATCTGTTTTAATATCCGCTCTTACAGTAAGGTCACCCTTCTCAACTCGAGAGAGAATTGCCGCCAGAGAGTTGATTGGATTTGCAATTTTTCTGGATAGGATAAGAGCTATAGCCATACCAATTAAAATAGATAAAATAGTAATGCCGATAAATACCCAGAAGATGGCGGTCTTAATATCCTCTGAGGTTTTTATGTCATTAGCCAGGTAGTTATTGAAGGATTCCTTGAGCTGTTTGATATTTTCTGTAAACTCCCTGTTCATTTGTGTCATGGTTGCATAACCGTTTGTAATTGCCGCCTTCTGCATAATGGCGCTTCTTTTCTGAATTTCTGAAGCTGTAGAAGCATACGCAGTTTGCTGTTTTTTAATGCTTTCCAATACTCCGGTATTATATCCCAAATCTGAGAGTTCCTTGAGAAGCTGTTCATTAGATGCTTTACCTGCAGCATAATTTTTAGACATATCCTCAAATACGGCAGCAGAATACATTATATCCGAGTTCAACTGAGCGGTATTGTAAATTAGTTCTGAAAACTTTTGATACTGAGCCAATTCTGAAATCAGCTGCTTCATACTATACACTCTGTCAAAACCGAAAGCCTCTGAGTTTTCAATATTCATCTGAATACTGCCTGACACATTTGATACCTTTTGCTTTAATTCTTCTATTTTTTTATTAAGTTCCTCCTCAGGAATTGCCTCCTCTGTTCCAACAAGCCCAAGCTGATTTAATACTTCCGCCAGAAGATTTTTTACTTCAACAAAGTTGCTGTCCATTTCCTGAGCATCAGAGTTTATCAATTTCAACCTTCTGTTAATATCGACAATATCATATAAAGTACTGTTAATTCGTGCTTCCAGTGCTGCAGCTATCTGAACCTTTTGCTCCAGCTGGTACTTCTGAAGGTCATTATAGAGCTTATGAGCATTTTGTGCCAACTCAGAAATATTCCTGTTATCGAAAGCCTTTATATCCGGAGACATAGTATTTACATAAATATCAGAGTATTTATTGTTAATACTGATGAGCTGGTTAACTAAATCTTTATCCTTCTGACTTATACCTGAATTAAGGAGTTTATTTGAAATAGTTAAAATACTCTTTCCCAGTGCTTCAAATTCCTGATCTTTATCAGTCTTAACCGAAATTACACTGTCTGTGAGCACCTGTTGCCTTTTAGCCGATAGCTCCAGAATTTCCTGCAGCATGTCCTGACTTGATTTATTTAACTGTATATTTGTAACTGAATCTATTACTTTATTATAGCCGAAAAAAGAAATGGCTGAAGAAAGTAATGATATAATTATCACAATACTAAAGGCTCCTATCACGGTGCGCTTGACGTTTTTCATGGTATCCTCCGGGGTAAACTCAGTTATTTTCTTTAATTCGATACAAGTTTCAAAAATCCTCTATTTATATGCCAAAATTCGCCATATCAAGTTATGTGTATGGTATTTGTCAGGAATTTTATTTTAAAAATAAAGGAAATTTGCATTTGTTGTAGAATATAATAACTTGCAGTTAATCCTCTTTGTTTTTCTCCTATTATCCTACAAAAGATAAATACGCGTATTGCGTCCCTAAATAATTCTACAGAGATAAGGAACAATGTTATTTATATCAGAAATTTGGAAATAATTCTGATATGATACTGCCCTGTGATAATATATTAATTAACATTACAAATATTTTTTTGTAATAAAATAATTATGTTGTAATGAGACTGGTAACAGGGCAAAGTGAAATAGAAAAAACGGTGGTATTTATCAAATGAGAGTGCTAAGTTTAATAAAAAAATTTAATAAGACCTATTCGGTGGTTATTATCCCCAATACCAATGACCATGTAAGAAAATTATCTGTTCGAGCTCCTTTAATAAAATTAATTGCAGGATTACTTATCATATCGGCTGTTACAATTTCGGTTTATGCGTACAGAACTTCAAATAGCCAGGCTGGTCCCATAACTGATGACAATGAAATAAGTACCGCAGAGCTGAAGCAGCAAATACAGTCTTTAACGGATTTGGTAAGCCGGCAGAATCAATCTCTGTCTTTAAGTAAAAGCCAGCTGGATGAAATCAAAAATGAGAATGCCGAGGTAAAAAGCAAGATTAAAGAGTTTACACAACTGTACTCGGATATAGCAGATAATTATATATCTAAAACCAGCAGAGGTTCAGCTCCGTCAAAGAACAGCAGCAAAGCTCTCCATGATCTTACCGAACTAAGCAATATTGTTTTGGGCTTGAACAACAGCTTTAATTTAGATCAACAATTAAACGAACAGCTTAAGGTGTCAAATGAAAAACTGGAAAAATACATAGATGCAATACCTACACTGATTCCGGCTGCCGGCAAAATATCCTCACCCTTCGGTATGAGAAACCACCCCATAAAAAAGGTTTACAAAGCTCATGAAGGTGTAGATATTTCGGCATCAAAGGGAGACCCTATTCTTGCAGCTGCATCAGGAATTGTTGAATTTGCAGGCTATTCCAAAGGATATGGCTATAACGTTAAAATAGATCATAAAAATAGTTACAGAACCATTTACGGACATTCCTCAAAGCTGCTGGTAAAAACAGGAGATAAAGTAGTCAAGGGACAGAAAATAGCACTTGTAGGAAGTACCGGTGTCAGTACAGGACCTCACCTGCACTTTGAAATAAGAATTGGTAATACCCCGGTGGATCCAACCGAATATATTGATTTCAGCTTTGAAAAGTAGTCTGTTGCGGAAAAAGTAGTGGACAAATAAATAAAATAATAAAATATAACGTTAAGTTAAGGGGGAAGAAACTTGTTTAATAAGCAGAAAGATTTTACCAATACTACCTTTGATACGCTTGTAGGCACAAATACCGAATTAAAAGGAGATATTACCTCCAAGGGCATAGTAAGAATTGATGGCAGGGTTACAGGTAACGTATCAATACAGGGAGATCTGTTCCTTGGCCAGGACTCCTTTATAAAAGGTGATGTAACAGCATCAAATATTCATGTAGCCGGAAATGTTGAAGGAAATGTTTTTTCATCAGGTCTTCTGAAACTGCTGCCAACAGCAAGGATAATTGGAGATATTCAGGTTAAGTCCTTTGTCTGCGAGGAAGGAAGCTTATTTGAGGGTAATTGCAAAATGCTTGAAGCCGCTGCCTCAAAATCAATCCTAATGGGAAAGAAGAAGGATTTCAAGAAAAGTGCTGAGCTCAGTGAGGAACAAGCCTAGCTTATGAATTTCCTCCCCGATTCACTATGTGATATCGGGGTTTTTTAATTGCAAAAAGGCATTTATTCATGAACAAGGTAATATGGCTTTAAATGAAATACCAGCTTAATAAAATCTTAATAAAATGTTAAGACATGCGCCACACGGCAATTTGTTGCGGCATATTTCCTGCTGTGGTATAATATTGTGAACAAAATGTATTTAAATTTTTAAGGGAGGATATTATGAGACCTAATGAAAAAGCTGCAGTTGGTAATGAAGAGCAGCCAAAGAAGAAGAAAAAGAAAAAATCTTCTCCTTATGTTCAATTTACCTTTGCAGTTATTAAGACAGTATTGGTTATCCTCATATCTTTAGGGTGTGTTTTTGGTGGAGTTTTAGGGGGAGCTGTTTTCGGATATGTAAAAAACGCGCCACCTATAACGCCAGATCAACTGGACATAACGAAAATGAAAATGACCTCTTTCATATATGATAAGGATGGAAATGAAATAGCCCAGATAAAGGGCAGTGAAAACAGAGTACTGGTTGATCATTCAGAAATACCCGACAATATGAGAAATGCATTTATTGCCATAGAAGATTCCAGATTTAGAACCCATAACGGTATGGATATCAAGCGTTTTGTAGGCGCTGCTTTTGAATATATTATTACCTTTGGCAATGCCTCCTATGGCGGTAGTACCATAACACAGCAGCTTGTAAAAAATATTACAGGAAATGAAGAATCAACTATTAAAAGAAAGGTTCAGGAAGCCTGGCAGGCCATGGCTCTTGAAAAAGTCCTTTCCAAGGATCAGATTCTTGATAACTATATGAACCGAATTACAACCGGTTCAGGTGTTTACGGTGTTCAGGCCGCTGCCAAGAAATTTTTCAACAAGGATGTAAAGGATCTTTCTTTGGCAGAATGCGCATGTATCGCCGGAATTACGAAATCACCGGGTCTTTATGATCCCACACTCAGTGAAAAAAATAAGGAAAGAAATAAAGTCCGACAAAAGGTTATACTTGATGAAATGCTTTCCCAGGGCTATATTAGTCAAAATGAACACGGTGAAGCAGTTTCCGAAGAGCTTAAATTTTATCAGCCCAAGGAAGAGGAAACTAAAACTGTAACCAATGTTCAGAGTTACTTTGTAGATTACGTTTTAACAGAAGTAAAAAAAGATCTCATGAAGAAGTACAATCTTTCAAGCGATGCTGCAAGTATTAAAATCTACAACAGCGGTTTAAAGATATATACAACTCAGGACTCAAATATTCAAAAGATTATGACAGAGGAATTCACAAGCATTAAGAATTTCCCTGTAAACGAAAAGATAAGCAATCCTGATATGCAGGCACAGGGGGCCATGTTGGTACTTGATCCTGCCAATGGCCAAATCAGAGGTATGTATGGCGGCTATGGGAAAAAGACAGCAAACTTTACCCTTAATAAGGCCACATCAATGCAAAGACAGCCTGGTTCAACCTTTAAGCCAATAGCAGTCTATGCTCCATCTATTGATTTGGGCATTATCACTCCAGCGACTGTTGTTGATGATGTTCCTGTTTACATGGACAGCAAAAAACCCAATGTTCCCTACCCGACAAACGTGGAGTCTGGAACATATGAAGGACTTATTTCCATAAGAAAAGCTATCACTAAGTCTCAGAACGTTGTAGCTGCAAAACTATTCAGAGACTATCTCGGAGCAGACAAGTCCCTGGCTTATTTGAAAAAGGTACACATTGACAGACCGAAGGAAGGCTATGTTTCTATGGCACTTGGTGGTCTGTACGAAGGCGTTAACCCTTTGATCATGGCTTCAGCCTATGTTCCCTTTGCTAATAAGGGTGTATATCTTGAGCCCATAGCCTACACAAAGGTTACCGATGACAAAGGAAATATCCTCCTTGACAAGAAGCAGACACAGGATAAGAATATAGCGTACAAGGAAACCACCGCTTTCCTCATGACAAGTATGATGAAAGATGTTGTTACAAACGGTACGGCAGCCGGTGCCATGCCGGGAACTAAAGGCTTAAAATTCGGCCAGGTTAAAAACAAGTCCGGGAAAATTATCCCTACAGCCGGTAAAACAGGAACTACTGAAGACAATAAGGATAAATGGTTTGTTGGATACTCTCCCTACTATGTAGGAGCAACCTGGTATGGTTACAACACTCCCAAATCCCTTAAGAAACCTGAAAGGAATCAGGCATTGTACCTTTGGAACAGGGTAATGAACAGAATTCATGCCAATCTGGAAGTAAAGGACTTCAATCCTGCTCCTGCTGAAATCGTTAAGAAATCTGTATGTATGGATTCCGGCAAGGTACCGGGGCCTTATTGCAGTCGTGACCCGCGCGGCAGCCGGATTGTTACAGAATATTTTGCAAAAGGAACAGAGCCAAGCAGCTCTGAGGCATGTGACGTTCACATTCTTGCTAAAGTAGATATAAACAGCAAGGATCTATATGGAAGGCCTTTGTTGGCAAATGAATTCTGTCCTCCTGAATCAGTGCAGGAAAGAGTATTTATCAAGAGACCGGAACCGTTCCTTCCAAAAGATCCAAGCAACAAGTCCTTGGCTTCTCAGATTAAGGACTGGATGTATGAGCTTCCGCAAGGTGAATTCTGTACTATTCACAGTCAATCAACTGTGATACCAACAGGGCCTACATCAAATCAGTCTACAACAGGCGATAATCTGGATCCTGTAACTGAAAATCCTCAGGGGTCTAATACAGAAGAGTTACCTGACGAGCAGCCTGATGATGGAATGGACGTAATACCTTAGAGATACCGGTGTTATTAACTATTAATAATTATGGTAGAATACTGATAAAATAAATAAAAATACAGTTAGAATTATAAAACCGACCATAATCATATATGGTCGGTTTTTCAAATGGTTTATGTTTATACTTTTGGTTTATATTTATACTTTCGGTTTATAATTTATACTTTCAGTTTATATTTATACTTTCAGTTTATATTTATACTTTTATAAACATTAAATCCTATTAATCCTTCCCAACAAAAACAGTTCCAATTTCCTGACCGTTTATAATGTCAATAACGGATTCAGGATGGCTGCCATTGGTCAGCACCACATTAACGCCCGCTTTAGTAGCAATTTTTGCTGCTTTAAGTTTGGTTACCATTCCGCCTGTTCCACGCTTGGTTCCGGCTCCGTCAGCAAAGCACTCGATCTCTGGAGTAATCTCCTCTATAACCGACAACAGCTTTGAGTCGGGATTCTTTCTTGGATCGCAGTCATAGAACCCATCTATATCAGATAGAATTATTAAAAGATCAGCTCTTATTAGCTTTGAAACTATTGCTGACAAGGTATCGTTTTCACTGAAGGTATCTTTCTGACCTACCTTAAGCTCTACAATTGACACAGAGTCATTTTCATTAACAATAGGTACTATACCCTTTGCCAACAGTGTTTCAAAGGTATTAACAACATTTCTGCTGCAGGTTTCATCACCAACTATATCTCTTGTCAAAAGAATCTGGGCGACTATATGGCCGTACTCGGAAAAGAATTTACTGTACATGTGCATCAGCTCGCACTGGCCTACGGCAGCAACAGCCTGCTTCTCACGAATGGTTTTCGGCCTCTCGGGAAGCTTGAGCTTATCAACGCCCACACCAATAGCCCCCGAAGTCACAAGAACCACCTCCTTGCCTTGATTTGAAAGGTCGGATATAATTCTGGCCAGTTTATCGATTCTTGTAAAGTTAATTTTACCCGTTTCATATGTCAGTGTAGATGTTCCAACCTTAATTACAATACGGTGTGCATCCTTTAATTCTTCTCTTTTAAAGTTCATTTCGGCCCTCCATGTGCTTGGTTCTCCAACTGAAACCCAACGTACCATTTTTAAGCACAAAAAAATATTATATAATTTTCTATTATACAGATAATTTATATTTATACAACAGACAAAATTATATAATATTTTTATAACAGGATATAAATTTACATCACATTTCCTTACCGGCTGACAAGTCTTTAACCCTCTTCTGGAAAGTTAAAGCTTCTCTGAGGCTTTCCAGCTTCCTTATTACGTATTGATTCTCAAATACAAAGAATAGTATAATAGCCAGAATTGTTGACGCTACTGCGTCCAAAATACTGTGCTGCTTTACAAACCAGGTAGATAAATATATGGATACGCATATGACAGCTGAAGATATCTTTAATATAAGATTTCTGTTATGTTTGAAAACAAACAATGTAATCAATAAAGTATCCATCATATGAATACTTGGGAAACAATTATAGGGTTTATCATTTCCATATATAATGAGTACCATCTTCTGCAAAAGGTTTGTTCCGGGAACATTTGGCCTTGGTACAGTCGTTGGGAAAAAGTAATATACTATAAAGCATATCATCATACCCGTTACTATGCTGAATAGAAGCTTGTAATAGGTTTTATAATCAGTATAGGCCAATATAAGCAGTGCACCAAAGGTATATACATACCAAAAGATATAAGGTATTATAAACCACTCGTTAAAAGGAATAAACTTATCCAAATATATAGTGATATCATAAGCTCTGGTGGTAGTTAAATTTATCAGAAAATATATCCCCTGTGCGGCAGGTACCAAAAGCATAAACAGCAGCCTCAAAAAATAACCTTTAAATCCGTTTGTCTTCAACAATTCAGCGTTCATCATTTTCTCCCATAAGGTACTTTATTATACAACATAATATAATACGTACTATTTTAATAAATGTTTGTGTTTTTTCAAAAGCAAATTAATGGTTTTTAGCCTCTGTCAGACTCTTCACCAAACCTTTAATGAAAAATAGCGGATAAATAATCAGGTATAGATTCGGTATCCACCATGTCAGATCAAAATCTTTTTGCAAAACCCAAAAGGATATGGCCTGTAAACCTGAACAAAAGGTCAGTGTAAGAGAAAGTAAACTGATAACTCTCCATCTTTCCTTCCCTTTTGAGTATAAATACAGACTGACAAGTCCGGTCAGTGAAATTAATATATCAAGAGGGAAAAATGACCAGTTCCATGACTCCAGTATGGGATTTGCATAATCCTTAAACAACAATTGTTCAGGTATCAAGTGTAATAAAGTAATAGTCCAGTAGAAGATAAAACTTATATCTGTTACCAGAAAAAAGTATTTCAGCTTCTTCATTTACTTTCTCCAATCCTTCTTACTCCCGCTTCTTCAGTCAATTTACACACAACCTTGTCCAAGGAATCACTTAGCACGTCAATCTGCTCAGTTGAAAAAATATTATTAAAAAGATTAGAAAGCTTTTCGTATAATTGGTAGTCACCCTCAATAATTTTCAGACCCTTTTCTGTAAGGTTCAAATAAAAAATCCTTTTGTCCTCTCCGGACTGTGTCCTTTCAACAAGACCATTTTTCTCAAGCCTTCTTACCATTGCTGATATGGCAGGCTTTGTTAGATTTAATCTTAATGCCAGCTCCCCCAATTTTGGCTTGCCTGACTGATAAATTTCGGTTAAATAGTAATAATCGTTCATATTAAAACTATGAGCGTCACCTAGTAAAGTTTTATTAATATTATTAAGTGATTCCTTCCAAAAATAGTTAGAGATGAAGGCAATATTTTTTTCTAGCATTTTTCCTCCAGATATTGATTTGGTGATAAAACCAGCCAAAATACTTAATTATACAAATTATTAATTACGCTTTATCTGGCCATCTGTTTATTAGATTAATCAGATATAAATAGTTTAATGTATTTAATTAAATCTTCTTAACTATTTTATCATGGCTATAAATAAACTGTAAAGTGTAATTAATTACTAAAAGTGAAGCAGATCAGTAAATAGTCAACTCTCAGAACATAAGCATCTCTCATAACAAAAGACTTCTATCATAATAAAAAACCTCGATACCCCCGTGAAATAACAAAAAACCGGAAGGAATGCAGGATAGCCTGTATGTCCTTCCGGTTTTTATATAGTATATTAATAAGTAAATTATTTAGCAGTTTCTTCTATAGCAACGTGAAACCCTGATTTTACGCTATTTTAAGCCTTAAATACAGGAGCAATATAGCAGTAAACTGCTTTTAACTACACCTAATTACCGTTTATTACATGTTTGTCTCACTTAGCTGTTCACGGTCATCTCTGCCGCCATACATAATTCGGATAACATTTACTGTGTTTTTGGATTCGTCCGGCAGATAAAAACACTAAATAATTATCCACAGGAATTATACAAATCACTTGATAAAGGGGAATTAAAAAAGACTCTCTTAACACAGGTGATTGCCACATGCAAGTCAACAACAGTAAAGGAACTGAGACCATCCAAAACAGCATAGTTTCTATTTTTACTTTTAATATGTACTTACTTGACTTATCAGTTTACAAAATATAACATGGATTTAGTAAGGACAGTTCACACTTGTAGAATGTCGTGCTTTACTGATAATTTATATAATACGTGTGCAAATCCAAACGAACATGAATTTTTCCACATTGGACAACATTGAGCATTTTTGAACATAACTTCCCCGTCATGAATCTATATAATGATGGGTATAGGAGATATCACCATGAACTGGATACAAGGCTTGACTAAAGCAATCCAATATATTGAGAGCAACCTGACCCATGAAATCACCGTAAATGACGTTGCGAATCATGTGCACGCTTCCAACGCTCATTATCAACGTGTGTTTTCTTTGGCAACCGGCATCACCATCGGCGACTATATCCGTAATAGGCGCTTGAGTTTAGCTGGGCAGGACTTACTGCTATCAAAGAATAGAATCATTGATGTTGCCATGAAATATCAATATGATTCACAGGAGAGTTTTACAAAGGCTTTCACCCGGTTTCACGGTATAACTCCTTATAGCGCACGGAAACAAAGCCATCGGTTGAAATACTTCCGTCCGCTGACCATCAATATTTTCATTCAAGGAGGATTTGATATGTCAAGCAATCGTGAAATTTTATCAGTAGCGCAATACTCATCATATGAGTCGGATTCCATCGCAAGACTGCTTGCAGGCGCGGAATCGCCTCGTATATCAAACAAAATAAAGGAATACAAAAAAATTGAGCCTTGGCAAAATTATTTTCTTTGTTCCGCCATATGTTCTGTTGGATTAAAACTGGGTTCGGACATTCATGACTACAAGTTTTATGCCAATTTTACCGGAGACAATTTCACTTATATGTATTCCGAAAAAATCGGCAACCCGGACAATATTCAAGTCGATAGCGGCGTGACCAACTATTTCTTCGCGCCGCAACTTGTGAAAAAAGCATATACCGCTTTCGGCTATGACTGCATTTATATTTCAAACAGCGAGATCAAAAAGGATTTTCGTGCGGTGATGAAAGCTATCAAAACATCGGTTGATAAAGACATACCTGTTCTGGCTTGGGGTATGGGCAATGTGACTTATTCGATGACGGATGCAGATGGAAAAAGGTGGGGTCGCCCCTCTCATATGCCTGAAGGTTGCCTGATTGGCGGCTATGATGAAAATGACGTGTTGTACGTCAATCTCTATTCCGGCCCGGAACGTCTGCCGGAGGGTTCAGTGGATGAGTTTGGATATTCAGCCATCACAAACGGATTGGATACCACGTATGGATTGTTTTTCGCGGGCGAAAAACTTCTACCCACAGATATGCACCAAATTTATCAAGGCGTGATTGACTCCATCCCCACGTTTTTGACTTTGCCCCCAACCGAAGGGGATGACGGTATGTATGCGTTCGGCAAGATGGCTTTTGAAACTTGGGCAGAGACACTTGAAACAGACTCCTATTTTGAAAACAAAACCGATGAAAAACTCAACGATATTTGCTGGAACTTACATTGCTCTCCCTATTGTTGTGTTTGCACCAGTTCGGCGTACGACTTTTTCAAGGGCGCAGTCGAACAATATCCCGATTTGACTATGGCTGTAACATTATTACCGCTATATAAAAAAATGCAGGATTACAAGGATGAAATTTGGGCGATTCAAGGGGGCTTCTACCCACCTAATGATAAGTTCAGAACACATGAATTTAGAGCTCAGATCGCGGATATTTTGCGGAAAATGGGCGGTGTATGCAATGAAATTTTAATAGCGTATGGGAGTAAGTGAAATAAATTAAGCATTTTTAGTACCAAAACTACTGCACTATATTTAAATATGCATGCAAACACCATAGGTAGAAAATGCATATGGTGTTTATTACGATTATATCAATTTCAGTGACCTCATGGATACAAAAATTACTGCTAAAGCATAGTATAAATCCTGTTAGATATGAATGGAAATTGTGTATAGGCGTAGTGAAGAAAGAAATAGTATAGGAGTGGCACACATTTTCATGCATTAACCACTCCTAGCCACTTTTAAAACCCTCTTAAATACGCTATTTACTCTTGTTTACCTTATTTTGCACTCTCTTCAATTGCAACTGCTACTGCAACGGTCATACCAACCATCGGGTTGTTTCCGGCTCCGATGAGACCCATCATTTCAACGTGAGCAGGAACTGAAGATGAACCTGCAAACTGAGCATCACCGTGCATTCTGCCCATTGAATCGGTTAAGCCGTATGAAGCAGGACCTGCAGCCATGTTATCAGGGTGCAAGGTTCTTCCTGTTCCTCCGCCTGAAGCAACTGAGAAATAGCTCTTATCATTTTCATAGGACCACTTCTTGTAAGTTCCTGCAACAAGATGCTGGAATCTGGTTGGGTTAGTTGAGTTACCAGTGATGGAAACGTCAACATTTTCCTTCTTCATGATTGCAACACCTTCAAGAACATCATTTGCACCATATACTCTAACCTTTGCCTTATCACCGTTTGAATAAGCCTTCGTTCTGACAACATTAAGAGTATCGGTTGAAAAATCATAATCAGTTTCAACATATGTAAAACCGTTTACTCTTGAAATTATATAAGCAGCATCCTTACCAAGTCCGTTCAATATAACCTGGAGAGGTTCTTTTCTAACCTTGTTGGCTGTCTTTGCTATACCGATAGCACCCTCAGCAGCTGCAAAGGATTCATGTCCTGCAAGGAAGCAGAAACATTTGGTTTCTTCTTTAAGAAGCATTGCAGCAAGATTTCCATGGCCTATACCAACTTTTCTTGAATCAGCAACTGAGCCTGGAATACAGAAAGCCTGTAATCCGAGTCCTATTGCTTCTGCAGCTTCAGCAGCTGTCTTTACACCTTTTTTAATTGCTATACCGCAACCAAGAGTGTAAGCCCATACTGCATTTTCAAATGCTATTGGCTGTATTCCTCTAACGATAGAGTCTACATCTACACCTCTTGCAGTACAGACATCCTTAACTTCTTCAAGGCTCTTAAATCCGTACTCAGCTAAACATTTTTCTATTTGAGCTATTCTTCTTTCATAACCTTCAAATCTAACCACAGTATTCACCTCTCTCTTCAATTATTCGTGTCTGGGATCAATTACTTTAACTGCTTCAGCAAATCTTCCATATGTACTTATGTTCTTCTCATATGCTTCCTTAGGATCTACACCCTTTTTGATCATATCCATCATTTTTCCAAGGTGTACAAACTTGTAACCTATAATTTCATTATCGCTGTCCAGCCCGATATTCAATATATAACCTTCAGCCATTTCAAGGTATCTAACACCCTTGGCTCTTGTTGCAAACATTGTTCCAACCTGTGAACGCAAGCCCTTACCAAGGTCTTCAAGTCCTGCACCTATTGGAAGACCGCCTTCTGAGAAAGCAGACTGTGTTCTGCCATATGCCAGCTGTTTGAATATTTCTCTCATTGCAACGTTTATAGCATCGCAAACAAGGTCAGTATTCAAAGCTTCAAGAATAGTTTTACCCTGCAGAATTTCAGCCGCCATAGCTGCTGAGTGAGTCATACCTGAACAACCGATTGTTTCAACCAGTGATTCTTCGATGATACCATCCTTAACATTCAAAGTTAACTTACAGGTTCCCTGTTGAGGCGCACACCAGCCTATACCGTGTGACAAACCGGAAATGTCTTTGATTTCTTTTGCCTTTACCCACTTACCCTCTTCAGGTATTGGTGCAGGACCATGATCTGGACCCTTTTTTACGACACACATATTTTCTACTTCATGTGAGTAATTCATTTGAGTTCCCCCTTCACATAACTATTTTAATTTAATTCATTAGCCTTTTTAATCGTGTTATTTGCTGTTAGTATATTCTGTTAATCGGACAAAATATTCTACACAAAGTAAAAGCTGGTAATTATGAAATAATCTTCTTCTGAAAGAAAATTAATCTTAAATACCAGCATATATTATACCATAATTATATTGTTTGTAAGTAGTTTTTTGTTAAAAAAAACACGAAAAATTACGGCAAATTACATTAATTACCACCAAAATTCTAGTTTATGCCTGTTTTGCCTTTAATTGTCTTGCAATATCTCTTCCAACCTCGACGCACTTCTGTAATTCTTCTGCGCTTGGCTTGTATTTGAAACCAAGAGGCTCTGCGCAGATAGTCATTCCAGCTTCTGCAAGTCTGTCACTTATCAGCTTGTGAGCTTCTCCGCTCCAGCCGTAAGAACCAAAGCCCATTGCAAGCTTTCCTTTGGCCTTTAGACCCTTTAATTCTTCCAGTAGGGCTGCAGTAGGTCTAAGCACGGTATTATTGACTGTACAGCTTCCCATGAGTACAGCAGTGGCTTTAAATATTTCAACATTTAAATCACTCTTGTCTTTGGTTGCAATATTAAAGATTCTATAGTTGACGCCTTCCTCTTCAAGACCTTTTCCAAATGCTTCTGCCATTGCTTTTGTGGCGTGATACATGGTATCGTATATGATTGTAACATAGCCTTCATTGTAATCGGTTTCCGACCACTCCTGATATTTTTTAATTATCTGAAGAGGGTTGGTCCTCCAGATAACTCCATGGCTGGGAGCAATCATGTCTATATCAAGATTTAGAGCTAAAATCTGTTCAATTTTCTTCTTTATCAATGGTTTAAAGGGCCACAGAATATTAGTGTAATATTTAATTGCCTCTTCATATAGCTCGCATTCATCAACCTGGTCATTGAAGAGTGATATTGCCGCATAATGCTGACCAAAAGCGTCGTTTGACAATACCAGCTTTGCTCCTTCTACATAGGCCAGCATACTGTCGGGCCAGTGAATCATCTGCATCTCAACAAATTTTAACTTGTATTCTCCCAGGTCCAGTGTATCACCTGTCTTTACTATTTGAAAGTTCCAGTCCTTGCCGAAATACTTCTTTATTATCTCTGCACCGTTTTTGGTACAGTAGATCGGAGTGTTTGGTATCTTTTCCATAATTAATCCCAAACTACCGCCATGGTCGGGTTCGGAATGGTTAATAACTATAGCATCTATATTCTCCAATCCTACTTCTTTTTCAAGCTCTTCGAGAAATCTTTCCTTATATGGATCCCATACCGTATCTACCAGTACAGTCTTTTTGTCCCTGATCAAATATGAATTATAGGAGGAACCTCTATGTGTAGATAGCTCATGTCCATGGAAAACGTCCAAACCCCAGTCTCTTACTCCGCACCAATAAATATTCTTTTTTATCTCCAGCATTTTATTATCCTTCCTTTCAGTCGTCATTATGTTTATATTAAATTGATAAACTCATATAACTGTCCAACATTTTGCTTTATACCACATTTTCATAACTCTTAAACAGCTAATATATGCTAATTTAACATCACAAAAACCATCTTAGTATATTTTAGCACATTTGGCACAGTTTTATTATTAATCCGGTATATTTTTATCAAAATAATATAAAGGCGTTAAAAAAAGAACCGATTTTTCATCGGTCCTTTTTTATATAATGCTAGATTATTCAATAATCAAAACTATCGAAAAATATTATTATTCGATAATTTTTGAAACGTTACCAGCACCAACTGTTCTTCCACCTTCACGGATAGCGAACTTAAGTCCTTCTTCCATAGCGATAGGAGTGATCAATTTGATCTTCATAGTGATGTGGTCACCAGGCATAACCATTTCAGTTCCTTCTGGAATTTCGATAACACCTGTAACGTCAGTTGTTCTGAAGTAGAACTGTGGTCTGTAACCATTGAAGAATGGTTTGTGTCTTCCACCTTCTGCTGCAGTCAGAACGTAAACCTGACCTTCATAGTAAGTGTGAGGCTTGATTGAACCTGGCTTAGCTAATACCTGACCTCTTTCGATATCAGTTCTCTGAACACCTCTTAAAAGTGCACCGATGTTATCACCGGCAACAGCCTGATCAAGAAGCTTTCTGAACATTTCAACACCAGTAACGGTGGTCTTCTTTGGAGCTTCCATCAAACCAACGATTTCAACTTCGTCTCCAACCTTAACAACACCTCTCTCAACTCTACCTGTAGCAACAGTACCACGACCTGTGATTGAGAAAACGTCTTCGACAGGCATAATGAATGGTTTGTCAGTTGCTCTTTCAGGAGTTGGGATGTATCTGTCAACTTCTGCCATAAGGTTCATGATTGGTGCATATTCAGCAGCATTAGGATCCTTTGAATCGCACTCAAGAGCTACAAGAGCTGAACCTCTAACGATTGGAGTATCGTCGCCTGGGAATTCATATGAACTTAATAATTCTCTAACTTCCATTTCAACCAACTCGATAAGTTCTTCATCATCAACCATATCGCACTTGTTGAGGAATACAACTATATAAGGAACACCAACCTGTCCAGCGAGGAGGATGTGTTCTCTTGTCTGTGGCATTGGGCCGTCAGCAGCAGAAACAACAAGGATAGCACCGTCCATCTGAGCAGCACCGGTGATCATGTTCTTAACATAGTCGGCGTGGCCTGGGCAGTCAACGTGAGCGTAGTGTCTTGTTTCAGTTTCATACTCAACGTGAGCAGTATTGATTGTGATACCTCTTTCTCTCTCTTCAGGAGCAGAGTCAATAGTACCATAATCTTTGAATTCAGCTCTTCCAAGTAAACCCAATACCTTAGTGATAGCAGCTGTTAAAGAAGTCTTACCATGGTCAACGTGACCGATTGTTCCGATATTAACGTGGGGTTTAGTTCTTTCAAATTTAGCCTTAGCCATTTTAAAATCTCCATCCTTTCATTAAAGCGCATTCGCGCCACTTTGTAGATTTTGGTTTATTTAACAAGGGCATAAGCCCTTGCAATTAACATTGCATTAATCGTTTTTAGTACTTCTGCTTGCAACAACCTTTTCCTGGATACTCTTAGGCACTTCTTCGAAGTGGCTGGTTTCCATTGAGAAGGTACCTCTTCCCTGTGTTGAAGAACGAAGTGCAGTTGCGTAACCGAACATTTCTGACAATGGAACCATTGCTCTGATGCTCTGTGCACCGCTGCGTGCTTCCATACCTTCAATACGTCCTCTTCTTGAGTTAAGTCCGCCCATAACGTCTCCCATGTATTCTTCAGGAACGTTTACGTCAACTTTCATGATAGGTTCAAGTAGAACAGGACTTGCTTTTCTGCAGCCATCTTTAAACGCCATGGAACCTGCAATCTTAAACGCCATTTCAGAGGAGTCAACTTCATGGTATGAACCGTCAACAAGAATAACTCTTACGTCAACTACGTTATATCCGCCAAGTACACCGGCCTGCATTGCTTCCTGTATACCAGCATCGATTGGTCCGATGTATTCCTTAGGAATAGCACCACCGGTGATCTTGTTTACGAATTCGTAACCTTCTCCCGGCTCTCTTGGTTCGATTTCGATTACACAGTGTCCGTACTGACCTTTACCACCTGACTGTCTAGCATACTTCATTTCTGATTTAACAGCCTTGCGGATAGTTTCCTTATAAGAAACCTGTGGATTACCAACATTTGCTTCAACTCTGAATTCTCTCTTCATTCTGTCAACGATGATATCAAGGTGAAGTTCACCCATACCGCCGATGATAGTTTGGCCGGTTTCAGCATCTGTATAAACTTTAAAAGTAGGATCCTCTTCGGCCAGTTTCTGCAATGCGACACCCATTTTTTCCTGATCCGCTTTTGTCTTAGGTTCAATAGCAACCTCTATAACTGGTTCAGGGAATTCCATGGATTCCAAAATAACAGCTTTGCCTTCTTCACAGAGAGTATCACCTGTTGTTGTATCCTTAAGACCAACAGCGGCAGCGATATCACCGGAATAAACTACCTGTATTTCTTCTCTGTGGTTGGCATGCATTTGAAGAATTCTACCGATTCTTTCCCTCTTGCCCTTTGTTGAGTTGAGGACATATGAACCTGAGTTCAATGTGCCTGAGTACACTCTAAAGAAGCAAAGTTTACCAACATAAGGGTCAGTCATAATCTTGAATGCAAGAGCAGCAAAAGGTCCATTGTCGTCTGCCGGTCTTTCAATTTCTTCTTCACCATCTACTGAAATACCTTTTATAGCTGGTATGTCAAGCGGAGATGGCATGAAATCCACAACAGCATCCAACATCTGCTGTACACCTTTATTTTTGTAGGATGAACCGCATACAACCGGAATCATTTTAAGAGCAATGGTTGCTTTTCTGATACCACTTTTTATTTCCTCGACAGTGAGTTCCTCACCTTCAAGGTATTTCATCATTGTCTCTTCATCTTGTTCAGCAACTGATTCTAATAATAAATCACGATATTTTTTCACAACATCAGCCATGTCGTCTGGGATTTCGCTATCATCAAATACCTGACCTAAATCATCCTTGAAAATATGCGCCTTCATTTCAACCAAATCAACCATACCAGTAAAACTGTCTTCACTGCCTATTGGTAATTGGATTGGCACCGCATTACACTGTAATCTGTCTTTCATCATACTGATTACATTATAAAAATCGGCTCCCATAATATCCATTTTGTTAACATATGCCATACGTGGAACTCCATACTTGTCAGCCTGTCTCCAAACTGTTTCAGATTGGGGTTCAACACCGCCCTTGGCACAGAAAACTGTTACTGAACCATCGAGTACACGAAGAGATCTTTCAACTTCAACAGTGAAGTCAACGTGCCCCGGCGTGTCAATAATGTTTATTCTGTTACCCTTCCACTGTGCGGTAGTAGCAGCTGAAGTAATGGTTATACCTCTCTCCTGCTCCTGCTCCATCCAGTCCATAGTAGCAGCACCTTCATGAACTTCGCCGATTTTATGAGTTTTTCCTGTATAAAACAGTATACGCTCTGTTGTTGTAGTTTTACCTGCATCAATATGAGCCATTATACCGATATTTCTAGTGTGTTGCAAGTCAAATTGCCTGGGCATGATTACCCTCCTTTCGCGATAGTCCAAATTGATAAGTTTTAATCTGTGATCAAATACAATCTACGATTTTTTCATCAATTCTTCATCAAATATTTTAAATTTATTATAATATGATACCCCATTTTGCGATTTGCAGGTATAAGAAATTATAAATTTTACAAAACCTTAACATGCATAACGAGGTCTTGCCAGAGCTTACCAACGGTATTCATGCAACCTTTGGAAGCATTCTGCTCACTACTTCAAGGTAAATATTACCATCTGTAGTGTGCGAATGCTCTGTTAGCTTCAGCCATTTTATGAGTATCTTCTTTCTTCTTGTATGCTCCACCCATGTTGTTGATAGCATCCAATAATTCACCAGCAAGTCTTTCCCTCATAGTACGCTCGCCTCTTTTGCGAGAGTAATCAACAAGCCATCTTAAACCTAAAGCTTGTCTTCTATCAGGTCTAACTTCCATAGGAACCTGGTAGGTAGCACCACCGACTCTTCTTGCTTTTACTTCAAGAACAGGCATGATGTTTGCCATAGCTTCTTCAAAAACTTCCAGTGGATCTCTGCCGGTTTTTTCTTTGAGGATATCGAAGGCATCATAGCAGATTTGTTGAGCTACACCCTTCTTACCATCGTACATTACATTGTTGATTAATTTAGTAACAATTTTACTTGAATATATTGGATCAGGTAAAACGTCTCTTTTAGAAATATGACCTTTTCTTGGCACCTTACTTCCCTCCTTTTATGATAACATTTAGTATGGGCTAATACCCATAGGAACGTATCACAGGTACTCGTGGTTTAAACCGTCGTCAGCGCAAGTACATTCAATATACCTTAATAGTTTAACAGATTATAGATCAATTTATTTATGATGAACTGTTGAGTTTGTCAAACAGTCCATTAAACCTATCTTCTCTTAATACAAAATATATATATAATCACGTACTAAGCACCTAACATTTTAAATTGTCAGCACGCTGTGGTATTACTTCTTAGCGGCACCTGCCTTAGGACGCTTAGCACCGTATTTTGAACGGGCCTGCATTCTTTTGGCAACTCCGGCAGTGTCAAGAGTACCTCTTATAATGTGGTACCTTACACCAGGCAAGTCTTTAACTCTTCCACCTCTGATAAGAACAACACTATGTTCCTGCAGGTTATGACCTATACCAGGAATATATGCAGTTACTTCTATACCATTGGTAAGACGAACTCTGGCAACTTTACGGAGCGCTGAGTTAGGCTTCTTTGGTGTGGAAGTCTTAACAACAGTACAAACACCTCTTTTTTGAGGGCTGCTTACATCTGTAGGTTTCTTCTTCTTTGAGTTAAATCCTTTCTGGAGAGCTGGAGCAGTTGACTTCTTTTCCATTACTTCTCTGCCCTTTCTAACCAGCTGATTAAATGTTGGCATTAGTACACCTCCTTTCAAGGTAAATAATTATATATATATTATATATCCTCCTCAAAATGAATCGGGGCGATAAATAAATATACCGGGTTACACACTTTATTTCAAAATACATGCAACAGCGGCTTCAACTTCGATGCCACAGGCTTTTCCAAGCTGCTTCATAGAGTCTGCATATGTTATTGGAACGGATGTCTTTTCACAAAGTTCAATGATGCCTCTCACAACTCTCTGTTCGCAGTCTTTAGCAATAATAACCGCCGCTGCCACACCGTTTTCCACAGCCTTGGTAGACTGCTTTACTCCAACTGTCTTTTTACAGTGTTTAAGATCCTCTAACAATTTAAATCCTCCATTTGGCGTGTATTCGCCAAAGTTACTTAATTAATACATTAACAGCTTCTTATATGATTACTTCAAAAGCACACAAAAAAAAGCACAAAATAATGCACTGAATTATTCTATCACTCAGCTACATCTTTTGTCAAGCATTCAGGAGTATGGAATGTAAGGGCGAAGCCAACCAAAACTTGTCATACTCCATTGGGCTAAATTTTATCACTCAACTCATCCCATTTGCTGTACAGAGCTTCCAGCTTGTGCTCAATATTACTTTTTTCTTTATATAATTCATTCAGCAGCTCAAAATCGCTGTCCTTACAGTTCATTTCAACTTCAATTTCTCTTAGCCGATCTTCTTCCTGCCCTATTTCCTTTTCCAGCTTTTGACACTCACCTATGTCAAACTGCTCTTTTTCCACTTTTGCGGCTCCGGTCAAACTCCTCACGGATATAGCGGCTTTGGCCGGCTTCTCAGTTGAATTTAAAACAGCCGTGTGCTCACTCCACCGGCAATATTCGGCAAATGAGCCTTTATAATCAGATATTCTCCCCTTTTTCATACTCCATATCCTATTTGCAAATTTATTAAGAAAATATCTATCGTGGGATATGAACAGGATAGACCCGTCATACTGCTCAATTGCGCCTTCAATCCATTCTCTCGATGCAATATCCAGATGATTTGTAGGCTCATCCAGCACAAGTAGATTACTTTCCCTCTGCATTAGCATACACAATTTCAACCGACTCTTCTCTCCCCCTGAAAGCTCTCCGACCCTTTTAAATACATCCTTGCCTTTAAAATTGTATGCTGCCAGTATATTTCTCGCTTTCTCTTCGCTGATTTCCAGCAGGTACCTCAGATTTTCAAGTACAGAAAGCTCCTTGTTCTCAAACTCTATGGACTGAGGCATGTATGCAATTCTGAGACTATTTCCATGAGCAATATTCCCTTCCTCAGGTTTTTCCTCTCCAAGCAGAAGCTTTACCAAGGTTGATTTCCCACAGCCGTTATCACCAATCAGCGCTATCCTGTCGTTCCTCTGTATCTTTAAATCCACACTGCAAAACAGCCTTTTACTTCCGTAGCTTTTACTTAATCCATTGAAACTCACAAGCTCAACGCCTGAGAAGCTGCCGTCCTGAAATTCGGAGGTCAGCCTTTTATCTGTTCTGGGCTTGTCAATCTTATCCATCCTTTCAATACGTTTCTCAATGGAAAATGCCCTTCTGTGCATCGCCTTATTATCGGCAATTTTAGCCCATTCATGCATTCTCTTGGCGGCTGCCTCCATCTGCTCTATCTTCTTTTGCTGTTGCTGGTATTTCTCAGCCTGAAGGCAATACCGTTTTTCCTTCTCAACGGCATAGTAGCTGTAATTGCCCTCGTAGTAAGAAGCTCTGCCATCTTCTATTTCTATAATACGCCTCACTACATTATCAAGAAAACACCGGTCGTGAGAAATGGCCACCACTGTTCCGTTGTATTCTTTCAGATAATTCTCCAGCCATTGAAGGGATATTAGATCCAGATGGTTTGTAGGTTCATCCAGCAGCAGAATATCTGCCTCCCTCAGCAGAATCCTCGCCAGATTAACTCTTGTCTTCTCTCCGCCGCTCAGTGTTGCAAACTGCTGCCCCCGCATCTTCCCGCTTATATTCATTCCATTGCATATTTTGTCAATCTTATTGTCAAAGTTATAACCTCCCAATGCTTCATATTTTGTCTGAAGCTGCCCATAGCTGTCCAGAAGCTTTGGGTCATCATTTGTCCCCATTGCTTTTTCAAGCCTGCCCATTTCATCAAACAAGGCAAACAGCTCCTCAAATGCCGTTTGCAGTACTCTTTCAACCGATAATCCGTCAGGAAAAGCAGGAATTTGCTCCAGTATCTCTATTTTTTTACCGCTTGCTTCCATTACCTCTCCACCTTCATACTCCTCCAGACCGGCAAGTATCTTGAAAACCGTTGTTTTTCCTGAGCCATTCTTGCCCAGTAAGCCCATCTTTTCACCATTCTGAACTTCAAAAGATACACCTCTGAGTACATGGTTGCTGCCATAATATTTGTTCAAATCACACACTGTAATATCCGCCATTATTTCTCCTCTCCCGCCTGGGAAACAATAAAAACCTGAGCTGATGGAAAACTACCATGCTCAGGTTTTTAAAATCATCAAAAAGAAATCGCAGCTTTAAGCAATCTTTTAAATAAGTACCCTCTATTAACATTGTACAATACGTTTTTGAGTGGCGAATTTGGCTTGCGGCTACGTTGAAGCCGCTTGCAAGGCACAAAGCCTTACTTCGCCTCTTCGCCTTGTCGCAAGCCAAATTCTCTCCCTCAAAAATCACCGACCTCACGCTGAGATATTTTGGCGATTTTCGAGGCGGATGGACGCAGCCTTGCTGATGCAAGGCAAGGACGACAACAAAGAAAAGTGGCAAAATAGCCGGAGTGAGGCGTGTTGTACATTGTCAATAGAGGGTAATGTTATTAAAAATAAAAACCTGGGCAAGTAGTCACCCAGGCATTTAAACAATTCAATATTTTTTGTAAAATGATGATCCACCAGCTCAATAAGTCAACTATATTCATTTTTGGACAGACTTCCCCCCTTAGCTGCCAAAATAGCTGAAATACGAGCAACAAAATTATCAAGCCTATCAAGAATATTGTCAAAACTTACTGACGTTTTCATCATTTCACCTCCTATCATCATACTTACCTAAAAATTTTATCATAGTTTCTTTAGTAGTTCAAGAAAGTATTTCTTTGTTAAATCAATGCACTAATTATAACTTACTGAAAGGAGTTATGCTCATTACTTTATAACCTTTATACTTTCTGGTGCATGTATTGTGCTCCTGATTTTGCCATCCTGCTGTCTTTCATGTTTAATATGCACAATTCCTTTGGGTGTTGGATAGGTACCCTCAACCCATTGAAGATCACCCAGCTCAGGGGATATCCTTATGACAGTGCAACCAGGTTCAATAATTTTTACTCCAAGAACAAACTCACTCAGCCATGCTGTAGGCCCTGAAGCCCATCCATGGCATAAGCTATGCCTGTAACCTTTATAGCAATGATCCCCATACCTGCCGTGAACATCTACTTTTTCGTTTTCGGGGATTTCATCAATCCTTGCAGCATTCTTCACCCAGTCTATATTAAAATCCTCCCAAAAAGTAGTTGCTCCAAGCTTGAGCATTCCTCCCCAGTAGCTTCTAATAATATCCAGACATCCATCAATATCTCCTGCCCGTCCCCGAGCCTTTAATATGTAATATCCCATGAAAGTTGACAATCTTTTAGCTCCGTCCACAGATAAAACATCTTTATTTAGCAAGTCAAAATCTTGAAGTCCGGCTAAACCGATCAAAGCTGCAGCCTGTTTACTTCCGTTGTGACTAACACTAGGTTTTCTCAGTCGTTTGACTGTTTCTAGCGCTCTTTCGGACTCTTGAATTTCGCCCAATACCTTACATATTTCTGATCCTGCCTCCATTGCCATAGTGCAGAGGGCATGCAGTGCGGCATCTACCGTATGTTTATCACCGGCAGAAGGCCAATCAATAAAACGGACTTCAGGAGTGTTTTCCTCTCCGTCACTGTCCACATAACTATCCAACTGATGAAGCAGTCCAAGCAGATATTCCTTCTGCTGGTGTAAATATTCAAGATCTCCGTTTTGCATATACCAGCTATAATGAATCAATATCCACCACATGGAATAGGACGGAATACCGTTCATCCAGCCTGGCAGCGCCGTTTCATCACGGATAAAATCCAGGCTTCGGGGAACGGTATCATCGTATCCGAATACAGCCTGTATAGTAGAGGTTTCTGGATGCATATCTCCAATCCACACAAGTCTGTCCCGCTTAATTCCATCCCACAGATAATTCTGCATATTCAGGTGTACGGTATATGCACCTGTATCCCATATTTTATTCAGCAATGGATCATTGCTTATGAAACTGCCTTTATATTCAATATCCTTATATAGGAAAATTGCTCTGACAGATTTGATTTCAAGATAACACTCCTCATCCAGCAGGTCAATCCGAACGAAGCGAAAGCCGGTATTTCCGATTTCGGTCATTCCAAGAAAGCTGACCTCCAGATAATGGTCACGGATGGCATGGTCGTTGGTAGATCCGCTTTCACCCACCTCACTCATGGTCTCCATCACAGACTCTCCGAAACGGACCCTGATCCTGGCAGTTTTACTATTACCACAGCTCCATGTCAGCAGCTGAATGCCCCCATGCAGTTCAATCCCGAAGTCCAGCACAATAGAAGCTCTTCCGCCGGTATTTTTCAGGATGGTGGCATTCTCAGAATTAAAGCCGATTTGTCCGCTCTTTCTCTCAAATAGAGCTTTTTCATTATCAATGGAGGATTTAGCATCACTGGCAGTTTTCCACACTATTTTTTCAGGCAACAGATACCTCTTGATCCGGCTGTCAATTTCTCCCTCTTCAAATACCTTTCTATCTGCTGAACCTTTTTTTAAACTATTAATACTACCAATATCCATATATCTTGACCTCCCCGGTTTTTATTTGACATTAGAAATATCTTTTGCATTTATTAATTTAATGTATACTACATGATATTTAAAAAGTTTCGCTTTCTGACTGAAGTTTTCTGCACCATATGTACTCTGATTACAAATATCCGAGAAGGACTGAATTTATGCCCCCAGACTATATCCGGAAGTTGAGGATTCAAAAGGCCTGTAAACTTTTATCCTCAATTGAATACCGCAAAAAGTTAAGTTAGGCAGGCGGCAACAATATCCTCCAAACGGCCTTCAGCCAGACCGATGTTTGTATCTGCCGCACCATAGTATATTTTAACCGTTCCGTCCTCCTCCGGGAGGGCATTGCAGGTAAATACCACATTCATGACCCTGCCCTTCATTTCGTAGTCATGCTCCGGCCAGAGTAAAAAGTCCCTGGTATAGCCAAGTACCTTGGAAGGGTCTTCCAGATCAAGCAGGCATGCCTTCAGACGATAGATAAACCCGTTGCAGGTAGTGGAAACTGTGTGGTATATTTCCAGCCACCCTCTGTCCGTCTTGATGGGAACTGCTCCTGCTCCGATTTTAAAGCCATCCAGGAAAGGCTTTCCCTGATAGGTCAACGGCTTGCTTTTCCCCCAGAAGACAAGGTCCGGGGAATAGCTTATCCAGATGTAACAGGGGTCCAGTTCGTTTCCAAAGGGCCTGTCAAACCGCACATACAGGTCATCGACTTTTTCCGGAAACAGGCAGCCGTTTCGGTTTCCGAACTCACTGGCAATGGCTACCCTCTCAAAACTGATGAAGTCCTTGGTTTTTACAATGCCAACTCTGACATTGTTCTGTGAAAGGTCACTGGCATACAGGATAATATATTCCTCACCCATCTTTGTAATTCTGGGATCATAGGTACAGGTCTCGGGGTGGTCCGGATCCGGGTCCGGCCACTTAATAGGCTCCTTGTCAGGTACAAAAGCATATCCGTCCTTACTTCTGGCAATCCATAACCGGTGTATGTCATCCAGAGTTGTCACATCCATCATCAGGATATATTCACCGTTATGCTTGATAGCACCAGGGTTAAAGGTATAGAGGACATTTTCCGGCATTATGCCGGGAGTGATGATAGGATTTCGGTGGTATTTATTTAGTATTCTGCTGTTCATAAAATCTGATCCTTTCTAGTAGTTTTTGTGTCAAATGGATTTTAACCGGTAATCAGCCTTTGACTGCTCCCTCCGTCAACCCTGAGATAATAATCTTTTGGCAGGCAATGTAGACAATTAGAGTAGGCGCCAGTGTAAACAAAATTGCAGCCGACATAGTAGTCCATTCGGTTCCCCTTAACAGCTGGAAACTTTGAAGTGCTGTCGAGACCGTCCTTAAATCGCCCGAAGGCATATACAAATAGGGAATAAAAATATCGTTATATATGGTAATTGCTTTAATGATGGACATGGTTACAATCGCAGGTACCATCTGGGGTACCAGGATTGACCGGAAAATCCGGAAATAGGAGGCGCCATCCACCATGCCGCTTTCATCCAGCTCCTTGGGAATTTTCCGGAAGTATTGCAGAAAGAAATATATCTGAATAATATCGGTAGCAATGTAAAGCAGTATTCCGGCATAGATGGTATTATACAGCTTCAGAGCCGTAATAACCTGAAATACGGCGACCTGAGTGGTGATATTAGGAATAATGGCTGTGGAAACAAAAGCCACCATAACAAGCTTTTTAAATCTAAAATCAAACCTGTTAAGAACATAGGATACCATCAGTCCCATGAGTATACTCAGAGAAACTGAGAATACTACCAGTATAATGGTATTTTTAAAACCCAGAAAGATTTTACCTGAATTAATGACTTTTATAAAATTGTCAAAATACAGAAAGCTTTCGGGCAGTGACAGCAAAGTGCTGTACAAATATTCCTTGCTGGATTTGAAGGCAATGATGACCACCATGTAAAGTGGAAACAAAATGAGAGCTGCCACCAGCAGTAGAGCTACATATGTAAAAATTCTGAAATATACGTTTTGATTTGATAAGTTTTGATTGGATATTTTTTTTGTTGACTGCACTGCCTTCACTCCTCTCTGTTTTTTATAACCAACTGCTGAATTCCCAAAAGGATTACGACAATAATCATTACTGCTACCCCCAGTGCGGATGCCATGCCGTAGTTGTTATACTTGAAAGCAACCTTCAATGTATATGATACGATGGTCTCGGTCCTGATGCCCGGTCCGCCTTGAGTAACCAGAAGCGGCTGCAGGAATGTCTGGACTGAACCGTTAATTCCTAAAAAAACAGTAAGCTCAATCACTGTTCCAATGTTCGGTATGGTAATATAAAATAACTTTTGAAAGAAACCGGCACCGTCAATTTCGGCTGCTTCATAAAAGGCAGTCGGCACCGATTGCAATGCACCAAGATAAAGAACCATGAAAAAACCCGTATAGGTCCATACGCCGATGAAGGCTAGAGATAAATTTGTCCAATAGCTGTTTCCAATAAAACGGATGGCGTAATCTCCCAGTCCGGTCCATCGAAAAAACTGATTAATGGGACTCTGTTCATAGTTGTAAATAAAATTGAACATATAAGCAATTGCTGCAGAGTTCATGATATATGGCATGAAGATGACCGATCTGAAAAAGTTAGTCCCTCTGATCTTGCTATTTAAAACCACAGCAAGGAACAGTCCCAAAAGTATTTGAATAAATGCTGATAAAAAGTAAACAAGGTTATTTGAGGCCACCAGGCGGTAATCCTTATTTTTCAGAATTTCCGTATAATTGCTCAGACCTGTGTAATTCAGAGTCTTTGATACACCATTCCAGTCAGTGATACTGTACTGAAACAGCTTTGCCGCAGGATAATAGGAAAATACAATTAGCAGTACAAGGGGAATGAGCAGAAATGAAACAACAATGATTTTTTTCTGAATCTTATAACTTAAAGAAAACATGCGAATCAGCCTTTCATATGACGGAATGTCGCCGAATATCGTTTTTAACAAAATAAGCGGCGCTGATAAGACAGAAGCAAGTTACATTACTGCAACCTGCTTCCAAAATTACAAATGGTGGGATTATTTACCCAGCGCTTTTTTAGCATCAGCCCACTTTTTATTGTAGGTTTTAACAATCTCTTCAGGCGTCTTCGAACCGAGGTATTCCTGGAGTGCAGTAGCAATAGATACTTGTGCCTTGCCCAGGATAGCATTCAGATCATCGCTGTTTTCAGAAGCCTGTACGGGAGTACCATATGAGAGAAGCTCATCAACAGCTGGAATTGTAGATTTTACACCTAATACAGGTGAAACAGAGCCAATTGCATTTGCATACCTGCCCTCTTCCCACATGTATTTGAAATAAGCTTTGGCCAGCTCTGGATTTTTGGTATTTTTTGCAATAGCATAATACCAGTCTGAGCCCGAATATGCTCCGGGAGCTCCAACCCAGGGGAACATTCCAATGTCTTGAATGTTTGCTCCCTGATCAGCAAACATCTTTGGAGCAAAGGAACCTATGCAGGTCATTGCAGCCTTGCCCTGTGCGATGTCCCTCTGGCACTGATCCCAGCTTGCTGACATCAGATCCTTGTCAAGGTAGCCCTTGTCTCTCAGATCGGCCCAAAGCTTAAACTGGGCTCCCAAGCCGTCGGCTGTGATTAGCTCATCCCCTGAAACCAATGAGTTGAAATAGTCTCCTCCCTTTAATGCAACCGTATTGAACTGGGAGGGAGCGGTAAGAGGCCAACCGTCTTTATAATTAGTTGTAATCGGAATGATGTTCTTTGCCTTTATTTTTTCGCAGGCTGCATATAACTCTTCCAGCGTTCTGGGAACAGAAGTTATTCCGCAATCTGCAAATACCTTTTTATTATAAATCATAGCCCAGTATGTAACTGCAGCTGTCATTTTATACAGTTTTCCGTCGGTACCTACACCATCGTTATAAAAAAGCAAATTATCTTTGGTAAAGCCCAGATCATCGATGGGCAGAAAATAATCTGCAAACGTAGTCTTAGACACTTTAGGCCCGCTAACTGCGGTTATATCTGCGAGTGAATTTGTAGCCATTGCTATATCCAGCTTCTGAGCAAAGGCATCCCCTGCTACAGATTCATTAACGATTTCAGTTCCTGGGTTTGCATCCATAAAACTTTTTGCCAATTCCTTCAAAGTCGTATCAACATTATTTGACATGTTGGTATAAAAGGTTATTTTTCCTGCAAGCTTTGCAACAGGTGTTGTTGAAGCTGCAGCTGTTGAAACGGACACTTCACTGGCCGTTGATTGCTTGGTGCTGTCGGTGCTTTCACCCGTGGAACCACATCCTGCAACTGAAGATATTACCAATAACGCTGACAATAGATATGCTATGCGCTTCTTCATTAATTTATTTCCTCCTGTAAAGTTAAATAAATAAGGGATGCATCTCCGTTACATTTTCATTATAGAGCAAGGCAGTATCTATTTGAATGACATAAAATACGATTTATTTGCACTTCTTACGATGTTTAAGAATGGACGTGTTCCGGCTAAAGGATTAATTGATCAGTTTTTTGTATTCTGCCGGGGATACACTAACGATCTTTTTAAAGGCACGATTAAAAGAGGCAGGATCTTCATAGCCTACCTGCTGCCCTACCTCATAAACTCTGGCATCTGGTTTTGCCAGGAGTTTCTTTGCAGAATCGATTCTCACTTCTATCAAAAAATCAATAAAATTTTTTCCCGTGTCATTTTTGAACAAATCACTGAAATAATTAGGGCTTAAGTGTACATGTTCTGCCACAGATTTTAGGCTGATATCCTTCGAATAATTCCTGTTTATATAATCTTTGGCAATTTCAACGATTTTCTTGCTGCGATGAATTCTCTCAATACTTATATGGCGGACAATGTTGAAAATAACCTCCATAAAATAGGCCTTCAACTCATTATAGGTATCTTCATTCTCTATGTGGTAGACCAAATCAAATTCATCCCTGCCGCGGTTCTCCACCGCTTCCCTGAATTCCTGCTGTACCGCAGATAGATTGGTCACAATAAACTTAAGTATATCCCTGACCCTATCAGGTTTTGGCCTGACAGTCCATATCCGGGCGAAAATCTCATCCAGTTCTTTCCTAACGTTTACTGCATTGCATAACTCAATAAAATTGACCAGCCTACGGATATTATCTCCAAGAGACTTCTCGGAGAGATCACCATAGGAATAATCCCGGGTAGTATATTTTATTACACTGTTCCCTCCTTGATAAAACCTGTCCTTAAGTGCTGTTAATGCCTGCCGGTATGCTTCGCCGGTATCGGTAATATTTTCATAAAGCTGACTTAACCCAACAACATATTCATAGCCTGTTTTATTAAAAAAATCCTTCCTTAATCCATTTATATCTTCATATAATTTTTCATTACAAATAGGGTTCTTACCTTCAGAAATAAAAAGAATGGCAATATTACCTTCATATTCTGTCGAAATGTATCTGCCATCTTCTTTACTGAGCGATATTAAGTTAGTTTCCTGCTTCAACAGATTATAAGCAGAATTTTTATACTTGTCATACATTCGTTTTTCAAGATCAATGAGTCCCTGAATATCTAACAAAGCTAGCATAAATGGTCCGACGAAGGTATCACCCAATTCCTCTAAGCTTCTTCGTGTCTGGGTATCATTCTCCAGACCTCTTATAAGCTCTATCAGAAATTTCTCTTGGAGAATTTCCCTGCTGCTGTTGATTTTTTTGGGAAAACCTTACAATTTGCCGCTCTTTAAGTAGGTCGTTTTTAATTTTCTCGGCAGTTTTTTCCAATATCTCAAGTAGAGCACTTTTGTCAATTGGCTTTATGAGATAATCCTCGGCTCCGGATTTTAGAGCTTCCCGTACAAAGCGGTACTCGTCATAGCCGCTTAAAACAATGGTCTTCGCTGTCAGTCCAAGCTCCGCCATACATTTTATTAATTCTATCCCATTCATTACGGGCATTTTTATATCTGTAATTACAACATCCGATGTAAGAGTCTGCAAGGCATCCAAAGCACTTCTGCCGTCGGAAGCTTCGCCCACCACGATGCAGTCTGTGGCTTCTCTTTCAATTATTGCTTTTAATCCCAGCCTGATATCTGTTTCATCATCAACAAGAAATATTTTCAGCACATGCACCTTTCCTTTTCGGTGTATTCTTACATCAGTAATTGTAACATAATCTTATTTGTTCAAACAATAGTATGGAAAACTTCCCTTTTTGACTATACAATAATTGAAAGAGGAGAAATAATTATGCGAAATAAGTATTTAAAAAAACGTAAAATTTCATTTCTAAAATTCTGTCAGCTTATTAGAATAAAGAATTTCAGCATTCGTGCCCAGCTCATTTTAGGTTTTGGTCTAATTCTGTTTATCATGATTCTTTTATCCTTTATTACCTTTATCAGCTATAGCAGGGACAAGGAAAAAAGCACCATGTTAGCCGTAGAAAAAATGAGTCTGCAGACCATCCGTAAGCTGGATGATCATATCAACAACATGAGCAACATTTCAAAGGCTCTACTTTTAAAGGATGAAAACGGCCATTATAATACAGCTTTTAAAAAGCTGGATATTTCCAATTATTCCGGAAGCCTGGATATGGAATTCACAAAGTCCTTTAACAGAGAAACCTTCAGCATGATGTACTTCAATCCCGATATACATTCCATCTGCGCCTTTAATCTTGAAGGCCAAGGCGGATATTCTGTTCAGAATGGAATCCTTTATATCCCTGATTTTAAGCCAGCAAGCCATAGTTGGTTTGATGAAAGCGTCAAAGCCAGAGGCTCTCCAATTTATCTGGGTACCTTTGACCTAGCCAATACTTCAAAAAAAGGAAAAAGTGTCTATGTTTTTTCGGTCGCAAGAGCATTAATGAAGGTAGAGGATAATAAGGCTATCGGTGTTATTTTAGTTAACAGCGGAATCGACTATATCGATAAAATTGTTTCGGAGACTCTGATGGTACCCAATCAAAAAAGTATAATCGTAGACCGTAACTCCCAAATCGTATATGATACTGACAAGAGTGATATTACCGGTGTTTTTGACCATAAGCTGCTGGACAGACTTAATCAGAGTAATGGTGTCCTGAAGGATGTGAAGATTCAGGGGCAAGACTGCCTTATCACCAGCCAGACCTCCGGATTGACAGGTTGGACACTGATTAACATCATACAATTGAAGGAGCTTAATAAAAATATTAATCAGATGGCTGCAGTTACTTCCATCATCACCATAATCATGGTTTTAATTGCACTGTTATTTGTCATTCTTTTCTCCTATAAAATCACCGTTCCTGTTAAAAAGCTGATGCTGCTCATGAGTTTGGTGGAAAAGGGAAATTTTGATGTACGGATTCGAATGGATAGTAAAAACGAGCTAGGCAAGCTGGCCCGTACCTTCAATAAGATGACAGTCCGGGTTAAAAAGCTGATTACTGATGTTTACTTGGAGAAAATCAACCAGCGGGAGCTTGAACTCCAAATGCTAAAAAATCAGATCAATCCTCACTTTTTATACAACACCCTGGAGTCCATGCGCATGGTTGCTGAATACAACAACATTCCCAAAATAGCAGATATGGCGTTCCTGTTGGGCAAAATCCTACGTTTTGGTATTAATACCAGCAAAGAAATTGTTTCGGTAAAAGAGGAGCTAGAATATTTAAACGATTACATAAAGCTTCAGAATTACCGCTTCGGAAATTCCTTCAAAGCCTCCTTCCTTGTCGACGAAGCCATCCTTGACAGCAGGGTGATCAAGCTGATACTCCAACCTGTGGTAGAAAATGCCATCTATCATGGTCTTTCCTCACGAGCGGGGGAGGGTACGCTGGTAATCGCTGCCGAAAAAGCTGGCAAAGACATTATTTTTTCTGTTCGTGACAATGGACTTGGTATGAAAAAAGAAACCCTACTGCTGCTAAATGACTATCTTCAGGGGCTTAATAATCAATTCAGCAGCATAGGTCTCAAAAATGTTCATAAACGTATTCAGCTGTACTATGGTCCCGAATACGGAATCAGGATTGAAAGTATTGAGGGTGAGGGTACATCGGTTATTTTGGCAGTTCCTGAAAAAAAATAAAAGGGATTTTATTAAATTGATACTGTTTCACATGGTGCTGTCCCAATAGCCCTGGTCTAACTCACCGGATATGCATTTTTTACTGCTTATAGAATTCAACATCATCTGCCTTGTACCAGGAGATTGCCGGCGAATTTGACCAGAATCCCACCGTACACTGGCCATTGGTTACGTTTATATTACTGATTGTAATTTGAGTCCATTCCGATGTTTTTGGAATGCTGGCGGTCATTTCCTGACCCCCATATTCTTTTGCGGTCATAAAGGCCGTTCCAAGATTTCCCTCCGGAGAATATACCCATGCCTTCATTGTATATAACCCGTTTTTAAGTCCTGTGATTGTCTGTCCGGTATAGGTAGAATATGCAGAAGTGCTCCAATGGGTCATTGCCGTACCGTTGCGTCCTCCGTCTTCAATATAGGATGCACCGGGATTTGAGCCTCCTAAAAACCAGCCGCTTATGCCATTGACATTCAGTGCTGGAAAGAATCCGGGATTGGTTACCAGATTCTCTCCTGGAGTTGCTTTGGTGCCAGCTTGACCGTCAAACCATACGAGAGAAGTTTCTCCCAGCACATAATTGGGGAAGCCGGAACAGGATGTTCTTACTTTTACTGTATGATTTCCTGGCTTAAGTGCATTTGAACCTGCAGACATATAAGTCGCACAAAGAGTTCTCTCACTTATGTTGTTCGGCGATATGACCTCTTGAACTCCAGCTGAGCCGCAGGGTACCCCATCAATCTCTATCCATAGGCGTGCAATACCTGTTTGATTCGTTCCGTTAGGCTGCATTTTTATTTTTGCATCAAAGAATACAACTCCATTGTGATCAGATGGTATGTACACATTCTCGGTGGCAAGATCAAGTGTGGTTCCGAATCCACTACCGCTGCCATCCCCCACAAACTGGTAGTCGATGGTATTCCAGGTATCGGAATTATTCGCAGCCGAACCGGAAACTACCTGTTCGCCTGCCAAAACAACCAATGCCGTTGAAGATCCGACTTTGTACTGACATGGATTCTCTCCATCCACTGTCCTCCACGGAAGTTCTGAGGCTTCCAGGGATATGTTATGACTTCCGCTTTTTTTAATATATGCATGACAAAATATCGGTGCATGGAGCTCGGCCGGTCCCCAGATATCATTAACCGTCCATTGTCCCTCATTGTTGGGCAAGGAATTGCCGTCGCAGAAAATTCCCAGCATGGCATCACCATCATGATTACCATAAATAACTCTCCCCGACCCCATGGCAATTATGGGTCCCGAACTGGGGTTAACCGTACAGCTTAAAATTTTTGAATGAGGAATTGGAGTTCCGGGCTGTATTCCGTTAGTTGTAAAATTATATATCTGGCTATCACTACCTAACGTATCCATCTGCATGTCCACTGTGACATTGGTCATTATCGACAGGTTTGAACCTGCTCCGATCATTAAATTGCCTGCTCCGCTATAATACTTCGCAACAAGGGAAAAGGTATGTGTTCCTGCTCCCACCGTCACTCCGGCCACACAATCATATGAGTGCTGGGCTTTCAACGAGGAACTGCTCCAATCAAGAATCGATGCATTTCCGATATACTCCGAATCCACCTTAAGCTGCATCCCGGCACAGATATTCGATGAGGAGAAATACCTTCCGGCAGAAGATATATATACCTTAGTAGCTGAAGAAAAGGTTATGGTTTTTGTCAGTATTGTCGTAGTACCGGTTACGGTTGTATCACTCCCCAGAGAAAGATATTGTGAGTCACTCCCTGCTGCCGAAATGGTCATTGGACCCAAAATAGTCATAATCATTGCAGATATAATCAGGATTGAAAAGAACTTAAAAAACTTATTCCTTTTTAATTTCATAATCTGACCTCCTATAATTTTTCGTGTCACATTCCATTATCTGTATCTCATTACAACTTGTTAAAGCTATACTTGGTATCACCTTCATTCCCTTATTTATTTGCCCCTCCAAACAATATTCTCATTTTAAATTATAGGAATTAAATAAAAATATTTAAATGACATAAAATACTATTTTTTTGCATTTTTTACGATATTGCTGCACTTTGAAAAAACCGCCTGTAAATGGATTACCCCTTCAGGCGGTTATAATTTTGCTGATATTTAATGTTCACGTTAACAGAGGATTCCACCTGAATCTTTTTTGCATAGTCCATATAATGCAAAGCTTACTGCCTAGAGCAAGTGAAACCCATGGAATACTTCCGAATTAATATTTTATTACTTTTGCACATATAACAAAGCAAGTATCCGTCGAGCAGATACTTGCTTAGTTATATTTATTAATAATTATTCAATAACATTGCTGATGCTAATATCCTTATAGCGGCTCATACCTGTACCTGCAGGGATAAGCTTACCAATGATAACATTTTCCTTAAGACCTACGAGTGGATCTACCTTGCCCTTGATGGCTGCTTCGGTAAGAACTCTGGTAGTTTCCTGGAAGGAGGCAGCTGATAAGAAGGATTCTGTAGCAAGTGACGCCTTTGTTATACCCAACAAAGTACGTTCTCCTGTTGCAGGATTTAAGCCTGCTTCAACAGCTTTATCATTCTCACGTTCGAATTCAAATATATCAACCAGTCCGCCTGGCAACAGATTTGTATCACCGGCATCCTCTATCTTAACTTTTCTCATCATCTGTCTTACTATAACTTCAATGTGCTTGTCGTTGATATCAACACCCTGCATTCTGTAAACTCTCTGAACTTCCTGCAGCAGGTAAGCCTGAACACCTCTGATTCCCTTTATCTTAAGGATATCATGCGGGTTAACTGAACCTTCTGTCAATTCATCACCGGCTTCGACAACATCTCCGTCATATACCTTGATTCTTGAACCGTATGGTATCTGATAGGATTTGGTTTCGCCATCTTCTGCTGTTATGATAACCTCTCTCTTTTTCTTTGAGTCGGATAACTTAACAGTACCCGGTATTTCAGATATTATTGCAAGACCCTTTGGTCTTCTGGCTTCAAACAATTCCTCGACACGGGGGAGACCCTGGGTAATATCATCACCCGCAACACCACCGGTGTGGAAGGTTCTCATTGTAAGCTGTGTACCAGGCTCACCGATTGACTGGGCTGCGATAATACCTACTGCTTCACCCACATTCACGGCATCTCCTGTAGCAAGGTTTGATCCATAGCACTTGGCACATATTCCAACTTCGGAGTGGCAAGTGAGGACAGATCTTATCTTGACCTTCTTGTTACCAGCTTTAACAATTTTATCTGCAACTTTTTCAGTTATTACATCATCCTTGCGGTGAATTACTTCACCTGTGGTTTGATCAACAATATCATCAATTGTATATCTTCCAACAAGTCTTTCGGACAATGGTTCTATTACTTCTGTGCCATCTTTAACGTCGCCAATTTCGATACCCTTATCGGTTCCACAGTCAAGCTCTCTGACGATAACATCCTGTGATACGTCAACAAGACGTCTTGTAAGGTAACCTGAGTCGGCAGTTCTGAGCGCTGTATCGGCCAAACCTTTTCTGGCACCGTGAGTTGAAATAAAGAATTCCAAAACGTTAAGTCCTTCACGGAAGTTTGATTTGATTGGTATCTCGATGGTCTTACCTGAGGTATCGGCCATCAAACCTCTCATACCGGCCAGCTGTTTGATCTGGTTTATGTTACCTCTCGCTCCTGACTGGGACATCATGTAAACAGGGTTGAATCTGTCAAGGTTGTCAATAAGAGCTTTGGTAATATTTTCACCGGTCTCGGTCCACGCACTGATAACAGAATTGTACCTTTCTTCGTTGGATATGAGACCTCTCTTGTACTGCTTAACTATATTGTCAATTGTATTTTCAGTTTCCTGCAAATACTGTTTCTTTATTTCAGGTATAACCATATCGGATACGCTGATGGTTATTGCGCCTCTGGTTGAGTACTTGAAGCCCAGAGCCTTGATCTTGTCAAGGATAACTGCAGTCTTGGTTGTACCGTGAACCCTAATACATTTATCAATAATCTTACCGAGTTCCTTTTTGCCAACCAGGAAGTTTACTTCCAAGTCAAACTGTTTATCCGGATCGGATCTGTCCACAAACCCAAGATCTTGTGGTATCGCTTCATTAAATATAAGTCTGCCCGGAGTACATGCAATAAGACTTCTCCTCTTTACTCCGTCTATCACCTTTTCAATACGAACCCTGATCTGCGCATGGAGTCCGAGAACCCCTTCCTGGTAAGCCATCAGCACTTCGTTCATGCTTCCGAATACCTTTCCGTCTCCCGGTTCGTTTGGTTTTTCAATTGTCAGGTAATAACTACCCAAAACCATGTCCTGAGTAGGAACTGTTATTGGCTTTCCATCCTTTGGAGCCAACAGGTTGTTTGCCGACAGCATAAGGAATCTTGCTTCGGACTGTGCTTCAGCTGACAATGGTACGTGAACAGCCATCTGGTCACCGTCGAAGTCAGCGTTGTAAGCGGAGCATACCAGAGGGTGGAGCTTCAAAGCTCTACCTTCAACAAGCACAGGTTCAAACGCTTGTATACCAAGTCTGTGAAGTGTAGGCGCACGGTTAAGCAATACCGGATGTTCCTTTATTACTTCTTCAAGTACGTCCCATACCTCATTTCTTACTCTTTCAACCATTCTCTTAGCACTCTTTATGTTGTGCGCCAGGCCGTCGTTAACCAGCTTCTTCATAACAAATGGCTTAAACAGCTCAAGTGCCATTTCCTTAGGCAATCCGCACTGGAATATCTTAAGGTCTGGTCCGACAACTATAACTGAACGTCCTGAGTAGTCAACACGCTTACCCAGCAAGTTCTGACGGAAACGTCCCTGTTTACCTTTAAGCATATCGGACAAGGACTTGAGAGGTCTGTTTCCAGGTCCTGTTACAGGACGTCCTCTTCTTCCGTTATCTATCAGCGCATCAACAGCTTCCTGCAGCATACGCTTTTCGTTTCTGACGATTATATCAGGAGCTCCTAAATCAAGAAGCCTTTTTAATCTGTTATTTCTGTTAATAACTCTTCTGTAAAGGTCATTTAAGTCTGAAGTAGCAAATCTTCCGCCGTCCAGCTGTACCATAGGTCTTAATTCCGGTGGTATAACAGGAACAACATCAAGAATCATCCATTCAGGACGGTTTCCTGAAAGTCTGAATGCTTCAACAACTTCCAACCTTTTTACCGCTCTGATTCTCTTTTGTCCAGTAGAATCAACCAGGTCGTTTCTCAACTCTTTTGACAGGCCTTCAAGGTCAATTTCCATAAGCAGTTCTTTTACCGCTTCGGCACCCATTGCAGCCTTGAAGCTGAGACCGAACTTTTCAACACTGTCTCTGTATTCCTTCTCGGTAAGCACCTGTTTCTTGGACAATGGTGTCTGTCCCGGATCGATTACTACATAGGATGCAAAGTACAGGATCTTTTCAAGAGATCTTGGGGACATATCAAGGATCAAGCCCATTCTGCTTGGTATGCCCTTAAAATACCAGATATGTGAAACAGGCGCAGCCAGTTCAATGTGACCCATTCTTTCTCTTCTTACTTTAGAGCGGGTAACTTCGACACCACATCTGTCACAAACAATTCCCTTATATCTGATTCTTTTATATTTACCGCAATGACATTCCCAGTCCTTTTGGGGTCCGAAAATTCTTTCGCAGAACAAACCGTCTCTTTCCGGTTTTAAAGTTCTATAATTTATAGTTTCAGGTTTTTTTACTTCACCTTTTGACCATTCTCTGACCTTTTCCGGAGAAGCTAATCCTATTTTTATAGAATCAAAATTGTTCAGTTCAAACATAATAGCTTACCTCCCTTCCTTAAAAATCTTCGTCGTCAAAGTCTTCACTAAGCTCTTCATCATCTGCAAACAATTCATCTGTCAATTCGTCCTCAAGATTGTCTCCAGTGCTTATGCTTCCGATATCCAGATCATCTATTTCAAGATCATCCTCTAAAACATCATCTCTCAATTCGTCGTCAAAATCATTTGTAAGAATAACTTCATCCTCTCTGCCCTCAATATTAACATTGAGCTCTTCAAGGTCATCCTCAACCGATTCTTTAATAGCAATTTCTCCCTGTTCTTCAGAGTAAACCTTAACATCGAGTGCAAGGCTCTGGAGTTCTTTAATAAGAACTTTGAAGGACTCAGGAATTCCAGGTTCAGGAATGTTTTCACCCTTAACGATTGATTCATAGGTTTTTACTCTACCCACAACGTCATCTGATTTAACTGTCAGAATTTCCTGCAGCGTATATGCAGCACCATATGCCTCCAGTGCCCAAACTTCCATTTCTCCAAATCTCTGTCCTCCGAACTGAGCTTTACCTCCAAGAGGCTGCTGAGTTACAAGTGAGTATGGACCGGTAGAACGGGCATGTATCTTATCGTCAACCAAGTGGGCCAGTTTGAGGTAATACATGTAACCAACGGTTACTCTGTTGTCAAACGGATCACCGGTTCTGCCATCATAAAGGACTGTCTTACCATCAGCATCTTTACCTGCATTAACCAGAGTATCTCTGATATCTTCTTCTGTTGCGCCGTCGAATACAGGTGTAGCTATCTTCCAGCCCAATGCCTTAGCCGCAAAACCAAGATGCACTTCAAGCACCTGACCGATATTCATACGGGAAGGAACGCCCAGAGGGTTAAGCACGATTTCTAATGGAGTACCATCTGGGAGGAAAGGCATATCTTCTTCAGGGAGTATTCTTGAAATAACACCCTTGTTACCATGTCTTCCTGCCATTTTATCTCCGACTGAAATCTTTCTCTTCTGCGCGATATATACTCTTACAAGTTGATTTACTCCCGGTGGCAGTTCGTCTCCATTCTCACGGGTAAATACCTTGACATCAACTATAATACCCGATTCACCATGGGGTACTCTCAGAGAAGTATCACGAACTTCTCTTGCCTTTTCACCGAATATAGCTCTCAGCAAGCGTTCTTCGGCTGTAAGCTCAGTTTCTCCCTTGGGAGTAACCTTACCTACCAGAATATCACCTGCACGAACCTCAGCACCAATTCTGATAATTCCTCTGTCGTCAAGATCCTTCAAGGCCTCTTCACCCACATTTGGTATATCCCTGGTTATTTCTTCAGGTCCGAGCTTTGTATCTCTGGATTCTGCTTCATATTCTTCAATATGGATAGATGTATAAACATCTTCCTTAACAAGTTTTTCATTTATAAGGATAGCATCCTCGTAGTTGTAACCTTCCCATGTCATAAAGCCAATGAGAATGTTTCTGCCCAGAGCTATTTCGCCATTATCTGTTGATGGACCATCTGCGATAATATCGCCCTTCTCAATAACTTCACCTTTTCTTACTATAGGTCTCTGGTTCAAGCAGGTTCCCTGATTTGAACGCATATATTTGAGAAGCTTGTATACATCCTTATGTCCGTTCTTGGTCTTTATGGTAATTTCACTTGCAGATACCTTATCAACCACACCGGCATTCCTAGCAATTACGCAAACACCCGAATCCCTTGCTGCTGTGTACTCTATTCCTGTACCAACAATAGGTGAATCAGCTTTTATAAGGGGTACCGCCTGACGCTGCAT
This sequence comes from Bacillota bacterium, assembly GCA_023409265.1. Classification (GTDB taxonomy): domain Bacteria; phylum Bacillota; class Clostridia; order Acetivibrionales; family DSM-1351; genus Ruminiclostridium. The sequence continues at coordinate 478,911 of JAEYHZ010000022.1, forward strand.
GTTTGAACCCATCAGGGCACGGTTGGCATCGTCATTCTCAAGGAATGGAATCATAGCGGTTGCTACTGATACCATCTGCTTTGGAGATACGTCCATATAATCTACTTTATTGCTTTCAACTTCCAATATTTCGTGTTTGTATCTTGCCACTACCTTATTTGACTTAAATCTGCCATCTTGGTCCAACGGTTCAGTAGCTTGTGCGACGATAAACGGATCTTCTACATCCGCTGTTAGGTATACAATCTTATCTGTAACTTTTCTGTTTTCCTTGTCAACTACTCTGTATGGCGACTCAATAAAACCGTATTCGTTAACACGTGCATAGGTACTTAAGGAACCTATCAGACCGATGTTTGGTCCTTCAGGAGTTTCTATAGGACACATACGGCCATAGTGCGAGTGGTGAACGTCACGGACTTCGAAGCCCGCTCTTTCCCTGCTCAAACCACCAGGTCCCAATGCACTGAGTCTTCTCTTGTGAGTCAATTCGGCAAGCGGGTTGGTCTGATCCATGAACTGTGACAACTGGCTGCTTCCAAAGAATTCCTTAATGGATGCAGCAACCGGTCTGATATTTATAAGAGCCTGAGGAGTAACAATGTCAATGTCCTGAATTGTCATTCTTTCCCTTACCACTCTTTCCATTCTGGACAAACCTATTCTGAACTGGTTCTGTAACAATTCCCCTACCGAACGGAGTCTTCTGTTACCCAGGTGGTCAATATCATCAATTGTACCGATACCGTAATCGAGATTAATTATATAGTTAATTGAAGATATAATATCATCAACAGTAATATGTTTTGGTATCAAATCATTTATTCTTTCGGCAAGTGCCTTTTTGATCTGTTCCAAGCCATTATTGTTATCCAGTATTTCCTTCAGAACTGCATACTGAACCTTTTCTGTAATCCCTATATCTGTGACATCAAAATCAACAAATGCCCGTATATCAACTGTCTTATTACCAATAACCTTGATAGACTTTCCTTCAACAGTCACAAATACAACATTAACGCCGGAATTCTGTACCAATTCGGCTTTATCCCTGGTTATGAGTTCACCTGCTTCAACAAGTACTTCACCTGTTTCGGCAGATACTATATTTTCAGCAGCAATCTGACCATTAATCATATTTGATATTGAAAGCTTTTTATTAAATTTGAATCTACCAAACTTGGCCAGGTCATATCTCTTTGGATCAAAGAACAAACTATTCAGAAGAGTCTTTGCACTATCTACTGTCGGCGGCTCTCCCGGTCTTAATCTTTTGTATATTTCGAGAAGACCTTCTTCACTTGTCTTGGCATTATCCTTTTGGATAGTAGCCAAAATTCTTTCGTCTTCCCCAAGTAATTGAGTAATCTCATAGTCAGTACCATAGCCCAATGCTCTTAACAGCACAGTAAGAGGCAGCTTCCTTGTTCTGTCAATTCTGACCGACAGAATATCATTGGAGTCTGTCTCATATTCCAGCCAAGCACCCCTGTTAGGAATAACAGTATTTGAGTACAACTTTTTACCTACTCGGTCAAACTTCATTGAATAGTAAATACCAGGTGATCTGACAAGCTGACTTACAATTACACGCTCTGCACCATTAATTATAAAAGTACCGTTGTCTGTCATAAGAGGGAAATCGCCCATGAAGATTTCCTGTTCCTTGACTTCTCCGGATTCCTTGTTAATTAATCTTACCTTCGCTTTAAGGGGAGCCGAGTATGTAGTGTCTCTCTCCTTGCACTCTTCGACACTATACTTGGGTGTATCATCAAGAGAATAATCCACAAAATCCAAGATCAAATTTCCAGTGTAATCCATGATCGGCGAGATATCTCTGAAAACTTCTCTGAGACCCTCATCAAGAAACCACTGATAAGAATTCTTCTGAACTTCTATCAGATTTGGCATTTCCACAACTTCTTGAATTCTGGAGTAACTCATCCTGGTGTTTCTACCCAATTTTACGGGTTGTACCATATTTATATCACCTCATAAACTTATGACTTTATTAGGAATATTTTAAAATTTCACATAATTAGAATTGTATTATGGGAAATTATAAATCTAAACATTTAACTTGGAGCTTAAATAATAATATCCATCAGATGGCAATTATTATTTTATACGGCCTGCAAAATAAATTTGTAAGCCGTATATAATTCTCAAAAATACGCATACTGAACGTGTAAAAATAGTGTTCAATATCCAATATTTTACGGATTCGCAGACATTAAAATATTATTAACAAATTTTGTCTTGTTTATTCGCCTTATTGCATTTTTATTACGGCTCATGCTATAATTATGTAAGCGATACAAGATATTTCCCTTATGGGCATGATAATAGATTTTTATAATGCAGTGTATAATGATATCATAGTTATTAATGCTTGTCAATCCTTAAAACACACAATAAATTCAATAAAAAAAACGAAGGTTTCCCTTCGTTTTTTTTATTTTTCAACCTAAGCAATGCAAACACGTTTTCACTCCATTGCCAGTGCTCTCCTGTTTAGCGAGAGTCATGGGACCTGCCTTAATGGAATTTCTCTAATTTCCTTTGTATAACTGTGAGACTGGTGATAGTAGCCCACGTTTTTATTATGCTGTACTCGATACAAGCTCATCAATTCGCTTTGTATCAAGTAATTTTTTAAAGTAGAGAAAAACGGCGTATACTTTCAAATTGCGGAAAAACGCAAAAAAAGAGACCACCCATAGAGTAGTCTCTTTTTCCAACTATGTGACTCAGACTTAAGTCTGAGGTTCAATTCTGAATCAAAATTATTTGATTTCAACAGTTGCTCCAACTTCCTTGAACTTAGCTTCGATTGCTGCAGCTTCGTCCTTTGAAACGTTTTCCTTGATAGTCTTAGGAGCTCCGTCAACGAGATCCTTAGCTTCCTTCAAACCAAGACCGGTTGCTTCTCTAACAACTTTGATAACCTTGATCTTGTCTGCTCCAACGTCCTTTAATATAACGTCGAATTCAGTCTTTTCTTCAACTGGAGCTGCTGCTGCGCCTGCTGCTGGAGCTGCTGCAACTGCTACAGGAGCTGCTGCTGATACTCCAAACTCTTCTTCAAGAGCCTTTACGAGTTCTGATAATTCTAATACTGTTAAAGCCTTTACATCTTCAATTAATTTTGTTACTTTTTCGCTAGCCATTGTATAATACCTCCAAATAATTTTAAAATTTTAGTTTTTTTTTAAACAACGCAATTAAATTACTTTATCTAACCAATTAAATTATTAAATTATAATTTACTAATTTAATTTTAAGCCTGAGCTTTTTGTTCAGCTATAGCATTTAATGCTACAACCAATCCTCTCATATTTCCGTTCAATACATTTACGAAGCCGGAAATTGGAGCATTGAAGCCTCCCAATACTTTCGCAATAAGGACTTCACGTGATGGCAATTCAGCAAGAGCTTTAATACCATTTAAGTCAATAACCTTACCTTCAACAACACCAGCCTTGAGTTCGAGCTTTTCAAACTTCTTGGCAAATTCTGAAAGAACCTTTGCAGGTGCTACAGCATCAGTTGAACTGAGTGCCATTGCAGTAGGACCATTCAAGAAAGTATCCAATCCTTCAAGCCCATTCTGTTTCATAGCAAAACTAGTTAATGTATTCTTAACTACTTTATATTCAACGCCAGCTGCTCTTAATGCATTTCTCAATTCAGTATCCTGCTCAACAGTCAAACCTCTGTAATCAGCTAATACTATTGATTGTGCAGCTTTAACTTTTTCAGTTAATTCAGCTACTACTTGCTTTTTCTGTTCAAGTATCTTGTTACTAGGCAAAACATCCACCTCCTTATACGGTTTATGTAGGAACAATTCAGTACTGTCAACTGTTCCCTGTTTATTTATTTAAAATTTAAATAAAAAACCCTTTGCATGCACATAGACATACAAAGGGTGATTAACCGTCTCAAAAGCTAAATTAAATAGCTTGGTTAACTCCATTACAAAAGTTCATTTATATGACCTTAACTAACTTCGTTAACTTTTCGATTGATATATCAACCTCGGTGGGATGATGTACTCATCTGTTAGGCTTCGGCACTTGCCTCAGCTCCCACTGTCTATGGCTTACTTAATGCGAATCATTGATTCGCCTGACCTTTATTATAATAATACTAAACAAGCTTTTTGTAAAGTACCTTTTTTTAGAAGTCAAGGAACTTTATTATTCAGCAACCTTTAATGGGTTAATCTTGATTCCAGGTCCCATAGTTGAAGAAACAACAACGCTCTTCAAGTATTGTCCCTTGGCAGCTGACGGCTTAGCCTTTACAACTGCTCCGAGAAGTGTATGGAAATTATCCATGAGCTTCTCTGTACCAAAGGAAACCTTTCCTATCGGGCAGTGAATAATGTTTGTCTTGTCAAGTCTGTACTCAATTTTACCGGCTTTGATATCAGCGATAGCTTTTGCTACATCCATTGATACAGTACCTGCTTTTGGGTTTGGCATAAGTCCTTTAGGACCGAGCACCTTACCTAATCTACCAACAACACCCATCATGTCAGGGGTTGCAACTACTACGTCATATTCAAACCAGTTTTCATTCTGGATCTTTGATACCAATTCTTCAGCACCAACGAATTCAGCACCGGCTTGTTCTGCTTCCTTTGCCTTGTCTCCTTTTGCAAATACCAACACTCTAACCTTTTTACCGGTTCCGTGAGGAAGTACTACTGCACCTCTAACCTGTTGGTCTGCATGTCTGGAGTCAACACCAAGCTTTATGTGAACTTCAACAGTCTCGTCAAACTTTGCTTTTGCAGTTTTCTGAGTCAGGTCAAGAGCCTCTGTTGGATCATGAAGCTTTTGTCTATCAATAAGTTTTGAGCTTTCTTGATACTTCTTTCCTCTAAACATACGTCACACTCCTTAAGTGGTTAATTATTGTCGGAAACCTTTGGTTTCCTCCCACAAACTGTAAACCAGAATAAACTAGTCTATTACTACGATACCCATGCTGCGAGCTGTACCAGCAATCATGCTTGCTGCTGCGTCAACGCTTGCTGCATTCAAGTCAGGCATCTTCATTTCTGCAATTTTACGAACTTCTGCCTTAGTGATCTTTGCAACTTTGTCCTTGTTTGGCTTACCAGAGCCGCTTTCAATTTTGCATGCTTTTTTCAGAAGAACAGCTGCTGGTGGAGTCTTTGTGATGAAGGAGAAAGATCTGTCAGCATAAACTGTTATTACAACAGGGATTATAAGTCCCGCGTCTTTTGCTGTTCTTTCATTGAATTCCTTACAAAAACCCATAATGTTAACGCCGTGCTGTCCTAAAGCTGGTCCAACCGGTGGAGCCGGAGTTGCTTTCCCCGCAGGAATCTGAAGTTTTACGTAACCTGCAATTTTCTTTGCCATTAATTCCACCTCCCAATTTTGGTGGGAACCTATTGGCTTTCTGCCATTTAGATGTTCCCGATAATGCTAATAGTTGTTTATAAAAAGGATAGAAAAACCATATTGTTATTCTATCTGCCTTATGGCCTAAATTTTCATAATTTGTGTCAATTCAAGCTCAACAGGAGTTTCTCTGCCAAACATTGAAACTGATACACGGACTTTCTTCTTTTCGAGATTAATCTCTTCAACAATTCCGATAAAGTTTTCCAGAGGGCCTGAAGTAACTCTAACATTGTCATTGACATCGTAATCAATTTCAGGTGCGAACTCTTCAACACCCATAGCTTTTACTTCATCATCAGATAATGGCACCGGTTTTGATCCAGGTCCTACAAAACCTGTAACTCCTCTGGTGTTTCTGACAATATACCAGGACTCGTCCGACATAATCATCTTGACAAGCACATATCCGGGAAAAACCTTTTTAAGTGTCGCCTTCTTTTTGCCGTCCTTAATCTCAATCTGCTCTTCCATCGGAACAACGATATCGACTATATAGTCCTGCATGCCTCTGTTTTCCACTATCTTTTCAAGATTAGCCTTTACTTTGTTTTCATAACCTGAATAGGTATGAACAACATACCACTTAGTATCCTCAGACATATCAAAAACAGGCCCACCAATTCAGAGCCCCATGTCCTCCCTCTAAAACTTGTAGTCTTGAAAACATACCTTAACCAACGTGCAAATCAAGTCTATACTTTTCAAGACCTCATTAAACTATTTTGTAAATACAACATCAGCTAATGCTGTCAAACCGAAATCAGCAGCCCATATTATTGCACCAACAACCAGGCAGAAAATAAGTACTGTAATAGTATTGTTAATTAGCTGAGTCCTATTGGGCCATATTACTTTCTTTAATTCAGCCCTTATTTCTCTAAATAGCTTTGCCAGACTTTGGCCACTTCTCTTAAATCGAGATACTTTTTTAACCTCGTTTTCAGCCATTATAATCACATCCCAATAATAATATTTTGAAATATCAATTGGCAGTTATACAATAATTGTTGACACAATTCGTATAAATATGAATCTCTTGCAGAAGTATATCCAAACAACAGATTCATTAAACATTGCCACCCGTTTTCACAGAATTATTCGTTCCAAAAGGAAACCAAAATGTAACAGTTTTAACTGCGAATTATTTGGTTTCCGAAGAGACAAATAAGAATATAATTATTTAATATTACTTATTTTGTCTCTTTGTGAACTGTGTGCTTGTGACAGAATTTACAGAATTTCTTTAATTCAAGTCTATCTGGGTCATTCTTCTTATTCTTCATGTTAGAATAATTTCTCTGCTTGCAATCAGTACATGCTAATGTAATCTTAACTCTCATCAGTAACACCTCCAGCCGCTAATGTGTATTTCACTATATAAGTCATTTAAAATAATTTTTAGGCATAAAAAAAAGACTTACACAACGAGCAATAACTAATTTACCATATCCCATATAAAAAGTCAAGCATGTGTTTTTTGCATCCTTCCGAAGTAAACCTGCAATAGCTTTCTTGCAGATTTTGAAGGTTATTTTATTTATTTCGCTTTCGAGGGTCCTGTCTGTCATTTGACTTCAAATGCAAACAAATGCACCTTGTGGGAGCCCCAGGTCTTATTAGCCGTAAACCTGACTGCAGCTGCGCTGATATTACATTCCAGCCTGAATAGTCTCTGATAGTTATTATCAGTATGGGTTAGCAGCTTCCACTGATTTTTATCATCCAGATACTCTATGGTAAAATCCCTGACCATGGTTTGGGGAAAGCCAAATGGCTCCATTGCATGTTTTTTATTGCACAGCATGGGATACCGGACCATAATTGGATCGCCGGCACATTCCGTGCGGTTCAAATCACTGTCAAATACAATTCTCACGGATTTCACAGGTATAACTTTGTCAAAGGTGAACTGTATCCAGGATCCGGTTTTTCCTGTCCAGCCGTTGTCTGCATCCATTACGGGCCTGTCAATTCCGTTTATCAGGAACCCCGGCTCCCCTTCAGAGCTTGAAAGCACCGCCTGTGTGGAAATTTCAGAAATTTCACGTCTGTTAAAGGGAAGATAGCAGTCATCCTCCATAAGAGCCTGTTTTAGTTCGCTTATTCCTGTTTCGTATACTTCTCTGGGAGACAGCCGATTTTTTACTGCTATTGAAGCAGCCGTACCCACTGCCTGACCAATGATGGCGCAGGTGGCCATAACTCTGCTGGAACTCATGGCTGCATGGGTAGCGCTGATATTTCTGCCTGCAAAAAACAGATTGTCCACATTGACCGAGTAAAGGCATCGATATGGTATTCCGTATGGTGCCGGAGCAGGATGGAATATGGTAGGTTCACCGCTGTAATTTATTCCTCCGGGATGATGGTCATCCATGGACCAGCCGCCATAGGCAACCAAGTCATCAAATTTTCCCTGTGAGGCCACATCATTCTGGGTAAGGATATGATCTCCCACGTAGCGCCTGCTCTCCCTTTTTCCCGGAAGGAAGCCGACCCACTCAAGCTCCCAGTTGTCAGCATTATGCTGTCCTCTGTTTTTTATGTGGTCCCATACACCAAAAGCGATTTTCAGAAGTTCATCCCTCAGTGCTTCAGTATCATGAATGCTGTCATACTCTCCTCCAAGCTCCATCCACCAGAAATTTGTCTTCAGGTCGGCAAGGTTATGATCCCTGCTGGGAAGACTCTCATCACTTTCATACACATTTGCCCACTCCGGCGGAGTATATTTCACTGGTGCATCCAATTCTCTGGCCTGCATGAGACAGGTAAGCCCCATTGTTTTGTTATCTGCAGCCGCCGGAGCAAAACTTTCCCCGAATTCGGAAGCAGCCTCTCTGCCAACCCGGTATTCAGCCCCGCACAGCGGTGCCAGTATACTGTCTCCGGAGCAGTCCGCAAAATAATCCGCAAATACCGTATTCCAGGTATATGTGGTCAATTGCCAGCCCCTTACGGATTTTATCCTGCTCCGGCCGGACCGACTGCCATCCCCGCTGTGCATCTCAACAGAATTGCAGGAACAATTGAGAAGCAGTGTAATGTTTTTTTCAAATCGGACTTTTTCATAAAGAATGCTGTCCCATATAGAAAAATTTCTTGTTGGATTACGATAAAAATTTTCCAGTAAAATTTCTTCAATGATTCCGGTCTCCCGGTTATTGTGTCCGTGGCAGCCCAGAGCCCACATTCTTATTTCGGAGGATGCATTGCCTCCCAAAACCGGTCTGTCGGTCATCAGAAGTACTTTAGCTCCATGCCTTGCCGCAGAAATGGCAGCCAGCATTCCCGCCAGCCCCCCTCCCACAACGCAAAAATCCACTCTGTGCTCAACTTCTTTTAATAATCCGGTATCCATCTTTAACCCCCCTGATAAACCAAAGTTTAAATTTCTCATGCAGCAGTTTTCGGTTTTTCCAATTATTACTGCCGACATCTGACTTTACCTGAACTTAAGGCCTGACTCCAAGTTCCATCAGTCTCGCCTGAAGCTCCTTAACATCCAGCTCCCTGGGTTTAATTTCATTTCTGCAGCACATAGCAGCTGCTACACCGGTTGCCTGCCCCATATTTGCACATATGGGCATTACCCTGTAATTCGAATGTGCCATATGTGTACCCGATATATTTCTTCCGGCCAGAAGCAAATTATCAATTTTCAGGGGAACAAAGCAGCCGTATGGAATAGTGTAATGTTTCGTCTGTGTAAAATGTTTCTGACAGCCTGTTTCATCAAGCCCTGCACCTGTTATATTGTGGACATCAAAGTTGAAGTGCGCTTTAGCAACAGCCCAGTCTTCAAAGATTCTGGCCTGTTCTATATCTTCCTTTGTAATTGTTTTCATGCCCTTAAAGTGTCTGGTCTCCCGGACACCGATCTGAGAAGCGGTTTTAAAAACATATGCATTTTCAAATCCCGGAACATGCTCCCTCAGAAACTTCATTATTTCCGGAATCTGCTTTCTTGTGACGATATAGGCTTTGGTAAGATCCTCGGTATTTGTTCCGTCTACACCGATTATGTTGGTCATATTCAAGGTCACGGCGTTTGGGAAAACCGAAGGATAGATTAATACATGTCCGGCGGGACTGCTTATGTGTTTTCTGGCCAGCAATTGTATGTCTCCTTCGGGTACCTCATAGGTTTCTTCAAAACCGGTAACATATTTTATTTTTGACAAGTCTACTCCTGCAACCTGAAGCATCAGTGTCATCGGCTGCATAAGGCCATCCTCTTCACGGCCCTTATAATACTCTGCTCCGGCTTTAGCAGCAATATCTCCATCACCGGTACAGTCAATTACAACTTTAGCCAGAATAACTTCTCTTCCTGATTTTCCCTCGACTATGACTCCCTTTATTGTGTCGTTTTCAACAATAGCATCACAGGCGAATGTGTAAAGCCTTATTATTACTCCTGCCTCTTCAAGCATTTCAATCATCTTTGTTTTAAGTGTCTCATGATCTATTATTACTTTCTCTTCCACCATATCCATCTTTAGTTTACTGTTATACATGTTAAAGGTTGCATCCAGTATATCACCATATATGCCTCCCTGGGTTTTTCCTGTCCAGTGGCTCATAAGTCCGGAGGTTGCAACTCCTCCGATATCTGTGGTCTGTTCCACAAGCATTGTCCTTGCACCTTCGCGTCCGGCACTGACAGCAGCACCAAAACCTGCAGGTCCGCCCCCCAGCACCAGTACATCAACTTCATCTATAATTGGTAACTTTTTTTCTTTTTCACTATAAAATTTCATAAATTCCCTCCTACTTTATATACTCTTCACACATACGCTATACATACAATACGCACCCTTCTATCAACACACCTGAGTGACCTCGTGTGGCACTTAACCCTTAACAGCTCCCGCTGCAAGTCCCTTTACAAAAAATTTCTGCCCTACCAGGAATACTGCAAACACCGGCAGTAAGGCAGATGCTGATGCTGCCATGATCAGGCTGTATTCCGTGGTACTTTCCTCAACAAAGTTTGTCAAGGAAACGGGTATGGTATAAAGTCTCCAGTTTCTTAAGAACACAAGTGCGTCCATATAGTTATTCCAGCTCCACAAGAATACTATCATTGCCAGTGACGCCATTGCCGGCTTTGCAATAGGAATCATTATCTGACCCCATATTCTGAGCTCATTAGCTCCATCTATAAAGGCTGACTCCCTTAGTTCATCAGGAATCTGCATAAAATACTGTCGCATGAGAAAAGTACCGGTAATGGACACTATTCCGGGCAGTATCATTGTCCAGTGGGTTCCCATTAAACCCAGCTTATCAAATAAAGTGTACTTTGGTATTAAAGTAACCTGGGAGGGGATCATCATTGTTGCAAGATAAAGCATGAATGCTACCGAAGAACCTCTGAATTTGATTTTGGCAAAGGCATAGCCTGCCAGAGCGCTGGTAGTTACAGCTCCCACCATATTTATAACTGCAAGTTTTATGGAATTGAAATATGCCAATGCAAAGTGGTAGTCTCTCGGAGCCGCATCTCCAATATTCCAGACAACTTCATAATTTTTTGTATACAGATAATCAGGTATCCAATCTATGGGCAATTTCATTACATCCAGAGGGAGCTTCATGGACGCTGAAAGCATCCATATAAACGGAACAACCATTGTTATTGAAATAACTGCTAATATAGCTGTAATAATCGTTCTGGCAAGCAAATTACTGGTTTTATAACTGATCCCGCCGGATAATTTCTGTCTTTTCACCACGCACACCCCCCTTTTAATAGTTGACCCATTTTTTCTGCCCCTGCCATTGTATTATTGTGATGATAAACAAGATAATAAAGAGTACCCATGACATGGAGGCTGCATATCCCATGCGGTAGAAAGAGAAAGCAGAAGTATATATATAATAAACAAGAACGTGAGTGGATGTTCCAGGGCCTCCTCTTGTCATTATCTGTATCTGCGCAAATACCTGGAATGAGGATATTAAACTTGTTATCACCAGAAAAAATGTAGTGGGAGAAAGAAATGGCACTGTTAATTTAAAAAATTTGGTTATCTGATTTGCACCGTCCACGTCGGCCGCTTCATATACATCCTGTGGAAGCGCCTGTATGGCCGAGGTATATATCATTACTGCATACCCTACACCACTCCATATGGACATTATAATTATGGCTATCAAGGCCCAGTTATAATCTCCAAGCCACTGGGGAGGATTTTCCACTCCCAGATGCTTGACCAGCTGTGTGAACGGCCCCCAGGGTGAATACATCATAACCCAGACTATGGCAACTGCTACAATATTTGAAATATACGGCATGAACATTGCCAGTCTCAAAGGTGTTTTTGCAAAACAAAACTTATCTATTATTACAGCTATTACCATTGCAGCAAATACAGTTACGGGTACTACCGCTATTGCGTACAAAGCGGTGTTTATCAGGGAGGATGTAAACCATTTGTCCTTCCACATCTCCACAAAGTTAGCACCCCAATTGAAGTTCCAGTTACCCAGACCTTTTGTATAATCCCAATCGGTAAAACTTATTATAAAGGAAAACACAATAGGAAACAGTGTAAAAACCAGGAAGCCCAGTATATTTGGCAATATAAAAGTATATCCGGTAATATCGGTTTTAAGCTGCTTATTCATCTTCATTGCCGGTCCTCCTATCTTTTTTCGGTATTTTTCGGTATTAAAAAGGCGGAGTAGCTGCTCCGCCCCTTTTATTACAGACTACTATCTATTTAAGAAGTGCATCGCCGCGTGTCTTGCAATCTGCAAGAGCCTGTTCTACCGTTTTTCTGCCCGACAGTGCAGCTTCGATTTCTTCTGTAAATACCTTGGTTATTTCGGGTAATTTTGTAGATATAATTCCAACTGCATAGTTATCATTAGGTTTAATCAATATATTCTTAGCTGTTTCGGCATCCAGCAGATCTTCAAATCCTCCCACAAACTCTTTTGTGACAGCGTCAGTGCTGAAGTTCTTGTGTGCTGGAACACGACCGCCGCTTATAAGTGGCAGCATACCTTCCGAGGCATACCATTTGGCAAATTCCCATGCGGCATCTATGTTCTTGGATTTAGGGTTAATGGATAGGTGGTCGCCGTATCCTCCCTGTGTATATGTTCTTTGACCTTTATCAACTACAGGATATGGAGCAAATGCTGTTTTAAAAGTATGTGGATATTTTTCCTTGTCCTTTATATTTCTTACCATCCAGGGCCCAACTGTCATTGCACTCTTTCCGGCCAGGAACATTCCTTCCTGTGACAATTTCTGAGTTACACTGTCAACATGAGTTGGTGAACTTTTATCCACATTCATCATATCAGCTACTAACTGGTAAGCTTTTAAAAATACGGGATTATCAAAATTGGTTTCTTTTCCTCCATCTTTATAGAAGAAGTCTCCGCCTATGGTCTGAGCAACAAGATAAGTTCCAGCATAGGTCAGATCCTGCTGGGAGTTCCAGTACATTCCGTATACCTTGTCCTGACCTTCGCCTTTTGTGAGCTTTTTAGCAACTTCTCTGAACTCATCAAAGGTCCATTCGGTAGGTACGGCTATTCCGGCTGCATCAAACATGTCCTTATTTAAAACTATTCCGTATTGATCCAGTTTTGTTGGAAGTGAGTATGGTTTACCGTTTACATAATATGCTTCGGCCATGCTGCTGAAGTTTTCAGCCATATTGTAGTTGTCCCTTTTCATTAATTCGGTAAGATCCAGAGCCATATTTCCGTCGGCACGTTTTTTGATCTGTGCAAGTCCGTAAGACATGTATAAATCTACATCGCTCCCCGCCATCAGGCTTGTTTCAAGCTTCAGGTTGCCTGTATCGTCATTTACAAACCTCTCATATTCAACCTGAATTCCCTTGTCTTTAAACTTTTCGTTGAACAGGTCGCAGGATGCCTGTGGTCCTGATTCGGGCGGAACCCCTCCCCAAACTCTCAGGGTCACCGTTTCTTTTGGAGCATTTGCATTGGAGCTGCTTCCTGCCGAATCTGTGCCAGAAGAAGCCTTTTCGTTTGAGCCGCAGCCGACAAAGGTTGTTACCATTAAAGCCGCTGACAGTACCAAACCCAAAATCCTTTTCATCATATAATTTTCCTCCTGTAATTATATTTGCATCACCGGGATGAACTTGCTGCACCCGCTTTGCCGATATTACTTCAACCTCGGTGTTTATCTGTCTCTATAGTACAAAAAATAACAGGTCCGGTGAATTAACAAACCTGTTATTTTGTATCAATATTCTAATCACATTTTCTCCGTATCTGTTTAAAATTAAAATGTATTAAAATTCTTTGATTTATTATTTAAATTCTTTGATTTTATTTCTGAATTCATACGGAGATGACCCTGTAATCTTTTTAAACAGTACACTGAAATAATTTGCGTTGTCGATTCCGACCTGAGCTGCTATCTGATTTACCTGAAAGCTGGTATTTTCAAGCAGTTCCGCCGCTCTGGATATGCGCACCTTGTTAATATAGTCTACAAAGCTCATCCCCACTTCCTTTTTGAATATGTGAGAAAAATAGCTTTCACTCATATTTATATATCTGGCAGCAATACTTACATTCAGATTGCTGTCCAGATTGTCAACGATATACTTTTTAATCTTTATTATTTCAGGCCGGGTATTTGTGTAGATATAAAGCTTATTATCGCCTTCGGCAAGCTTTCTGGAAAGTGTTTGAAGATTTGACTTAATTGCTGCTGAAAAACTGGAGATTCCAGAATAAAAAGGTCCCAGTGAGGCAGTTATGCCTACTCCCAGATATCTCTTAATATATTCGGAAAAAGCTTCAAAATCCTCCGACAATGCATTGCACAGATACTGGTAGTCGCTGTTTTTTCCTTTGGGATTTATTACTGTTATCAGGTCTCCATTATAATAGTTAAATACCTCGGCATTATTATTTTTGGATATTACCTCATGGATTATATTTTCCATTGCATACTTAAGCAAATTTATTTCAATGAAATTCTCTTTGAAATCTACCGAAAAATAGTCATTGATTGATATATATAAAACTGCATACTGCTGCTGAAAATCAACTGCCATACCGAGACTCTCGAGTTCATCAAGCATCTTTTCCTCGCTGCTGTACGTCTGGTGAATAAGTGACTCTATCAGCCTGCTTTTCATTTCACCCTTTTTCCCGTTTTCATCCTTCGTATCAGCAGCAGCTTTATTTTCCTTGCCACTGGCTTCTGCATCAAAAGCGGCTGACAGCTCATTGACTATTTTCAGGATTTCTTCAGGCTTTGCAGTCAACTTAAATATATAGTCATAGACACCAAGCTTCATGGCTTTTTTTACATTGTCAAAATCATTATAATTACTCAATACAACAAATTTAACAGCCGGGAACTCTCTGGAACAGGTTTTTATCAATTCAAATCCATCCACCGGTTCCATCATTAAATCAGTGAGTATTATATCAGGACGGCACTCTTTTATTTTATCCAGAGCTTCGGCTCCGTTCTGTGCTTCGGCAACAATGGTATAACCATGCTCCTCCCAGTTCAGGATTGACTTAATACCTATCCTTACAAGTATTTCATCGTCAACTATCATTACTTTTTTCATCTGATATTTCACCCCCATCCCTTATAATTGGCAATGTATATGCAATTATGGTACCTCTGGCCTGACTGCTCAGAATCTCGATTCCAAATCTGTCTCCGTATTCAATTCTGATCCTTTCGTTTACATTTGTCAGTCCTATTCCTGTGACCTTTTTTACCTCTCCGCCCTTATTCCTTTTTGCTTTGTTGAATTTTTCAATTTCCCTCTGTTCAACACCGTTTCCGTTATCTTCAACATAGAGCTTCAGTATATCTTCCTCAATATCGCCGTATATTTTGACCATACCTTTCCCGTCATTGTTTTTAAATGCGTGAAGCAAGGAATTCTCTACTATTGGCTGTAGAATAAATTTTATAAGTTTTAGTTCATAAAGCTCCCGCCCTATATCTATTTCAACCTGATATCTGTCACCATACCTGCTGTTCTGGATGAATATATAGCTCTTTATATTTTCCAGTTCATCCTGCAGTTTTACAAGCTCTCCGACCTTGTTCATACTGTATTTAAGCATTTGAGCAAGAGCATCTATGCTCTCAACTATGTTGTCAGCCTTTCGAATAATTGCCATCCACCTGATGGAATTAAGAGTATTGAATAAGAAATGGGGGTTAATTTGGGCACGTAGCGATTCAAACCTGTATTTTTCTCTTACCTGATGCTCGTGCTGTAAACTGTCAAACAGCTCCCTTACATTGCCGGACATTCGGTAGAAAGCCCTGTTGAGATAGCCGATCTCATCCGATCTTTTCGTATCAAGCATTTCCAGTTCGGAATCTATGGAATAGCTTTTCATCTGGTTGGATAATTTTTTGATAGGCCTGACTATCCCCAGTGCAATTGCTCCTCCCAGTATTATTACTATAATCAGAAACACAATGGTACTAATATTCATTTTTGAAGAGATTTGATTCATTTGATTTATAACATTCCCATAAGGTGTGAAATACAGTATTTTCAGCTGCTGACCACTAAAGGTCCAGGGTTCGGGAATGGTATAGTAACTGAGGAGAAAGCGGGTGTTTCCGATAGTTTCAACTCGCCCTCCGTTTTTACTACTGTTTAATTTATCAAATAAAGAATTAATTTGATCTCTAGAAATGCTGTTGCTCACATCATGCCTCAATATTATCTCACCGTCCTGGGAGCACACATATATGCAATCCCCGGCATTATAGGCATATTTCAGCAGAATTTCACTCAATTTCTTCTGGGAGATGCTTATTATTATGGTCGCAAAGCGCTGCCCGGTCACATCCTCACTAAGCATGGACCTGGCCAGTGAAATATACTTCTCATTTTTTTCACTTTCTCCTATGATAAAAGCCGGAGAAAACATACTCCACACAACATGCCCGTTCTTTTTGATGCTCTCCTGTACCCAGTCCTGATTTATAAGAAATTGGTAATTGTTGTAATTGGTACTCCAATTGGAGTAAATCTGATTTTTTGTATCAAATATTGTTATCTTATAATCGTTTAAACTGAATAAATTGTTGATAGTCATTTCAGCAACACTGCTGTCAAATATTTTCATTTTTTCGTAATAGTTTTTTGTATCATCCTGCAAAGCCTTTTTAAGATCTTTGTTAAGGATAAATATATTGGAGATATTGGCCATGCTTTGAAATGTATAATAGATATCCTGCTGGCTTTTGGATATATTCTGTATGGTTTTATTGCTTAATTCCTCCTGAATGAAATTTTCATAGGAATGCTTTGTAAATATAAACATGGTATAAAGAGGAATTATTATAAAGATCAGCATCAGTAAAAAAATTCTGGTAGAAAGCCTGGACATTCTATTTAGAAACCATTTTATAATTTTCATTAAGCTCCTGCACTCTCTAATATAAATGATAAGAATAAAGTTTATTATATTTACACATTTATATTATAGCAATGAAGTTTACAATAATCAAATTCAACTGCCCTTATAAGTGACCCGGAACTCTGTTAATCATTTGGAAATACTTGGGTATTTAATTAATAAACGGAATGTATTGTTTAATCATACCTTACCAAATTCCAATGCTTTTTGTTATCATAAAGGTATTCGCTGAAATAATTGATACCATTTTTATACATGGTCTCCTTATTTGCCAGCTCAATGCATTGAGTGGTACGGGCATCTTCTGTATTGCTTTTTTCTGAAATTACAAGTCCTATCCTGATAGCCTGCTTTTCAAAGTCTTCTGGCAAGTTTATTTTTGCATTGAAATGATAGTCTGAATTTGGGTAAACTCTCCGAAGGTCTGCAGAATTAACCGGATAATAGCTTACATCGGATTTTGTTTTTACAGCAAGCTGAATATTACACTTTTTGGATAGACAGGCAAAACCGGTATTCTTTAAAGTAAACTCAACCTTAACATTGCTTCCTTCCGAGACCCTTTCAGGGAGAACTGCTTCTTTCAGTGACAGCCTGTATCCCAAATGGTTGGAAATATAGTCATAGGCGTTTTGTCCGGATATTGTGTCCTTCTTCCAGGCATTGAGCACCTCTTGGTTATATTCATGATTCAGATAGGTCAGATGCAGACTTTCAAATTCCTTTAAAGCGTTCTGTGCTGCTGAGTAGGATGTGATTTTTGGCATTTCTCCTCCGCTGACCCCTTTAACAAGGTTTTTATCCATCCATTCCAGCTCGGCAAAACGCGAATAAGCCGGATCATCGTAAGTTCCCATGTCGTCGGAAGTTGAAAGCAGTGCATCATTATGTAAACTTAAACGTTCTGTGTTAATTCCGGCTGCAGCAGCATCCCTTATGAAACGAGGCCTTCTGACACCAATTAAAATATCCTTATTGAGCTTTTCCAGCAGGCACTTTATAATCGTGTTCCGAACAATTGCGTTACTTTTTTCGTCATTTTCTTTTAACAAGCTGCTGTGATGCCATTCACCCCATGGGCCTAAAAACCCTGCCTGAACACACAAAATTGTCTCTGAGAAATTATTAATGACAGTCGCTATTTGCCCGATGTGTTTTTTTATCAATTCAATATCAGATGGGTCTTTGAACTGATCACTTGAGTCAAAACCATATGCAGCTCTGAAAATAACCTGCAGTCCATCGTCTTTGGCTTTTTGCAGGGCATTATCCAGTTCCGACAGTTTTTCCCGGCTAATGTCTCTGTTATTGAAATCTTTAATATCAAAGGTTATCAGTGCAAGATTAATTCCATTTTGATAAAGTTGATCCATATCCTCCACATCTGAAGAATCAAACTGCACGTAAAAACCTCTGGAAGGATTATTCAACGGTTTTTCACTTTCACCGAAACTAACCCTTACAGTTGGAATCACAATAAAATTAAAATATATAAAGGCCAGAACTGCTGCCAGAATAATAACCCATGCAAAAATAAACCTCTTTTTATTCATACTTATGTCCATGCCCCACATTATGCGAAAAACACCTTTCAACAAACGGCATGGACTGGGTACCTCCTTTTATGATTTTTTTAGTTTCCTGCAACCTTCTCTCCATATCAGATACGGGATATTATTCTTATGACGTTTACTCTCCGAAATTTCCCGTATACTCAACAAGAGTGGCGCTATAGACCCCGTTAAGGCCGGATAAGGCAGTCACAAATGAAGTATTTTCCGCCTTTGTTTTAACTTCCAGAGTTAATTCTATTTTATCATTTATGGCTGTTTTATTTTTCAATACATTCTTAAATGGTTTCATAACTCTCTGGACCTCTTCATTTGCCCCGCTGTCAAACTTAACAATCAACAAATATACTCTTGCTGAGCTTTTAAGGTGAACCAGAATGATATATACAACTGCAACAAATACTGTGCAGATTAAAGACATCAGATATAAACCTGCTCCGCAAGTAATACCAATTGCAACAGAACAAAATAAAAATCCTACATCCAGGGGATCCTTTACTGCAGTACGGAAACGGACTATACTCAGAGCACCAACCATACCAAGTGACAACACAACATTAGAGCTTATTGTTAAAACTATAAAGGCTGTAACCACACATACCAGAACCAATAATATGTTGAAATTATTATTATATATCACACCTTTATAGAACCTTCGATAAACAAAATAGATTATCATACCACAGAGAAATGCTGCCAGAAGAGCTGACAGGATTGATGAAAAATTCAATTCAACTGCTCCATTATTTAAGAACCCTTTTTTAAATATATCAGAAAAATTAGTCATAATGCCTCACCCTCAAATTTTTATTTCTACACATAACGTATTTAGATATTGCACATTTCCGGGCCTGATTTGTCTGGAGCAGGTTAAGTATAAATGTTGGAATAAAATCATCATATTTTACCTCCAAAACCATTATATTCTCAGGTAGTATCCCAGCTAAGACCAACTCACTGTCAAACATATCTATTCCAAACACTGATGCTGAAATATTTTTGTCGAAAGTAACCCTCACGTTGCCCTGGGGGGCGACATATGCTTCCCTGGTGTACTCCACGACAGTTACGGGTTTCAGCAGTCTGGTCCTGTTCAGTGCATATACCTCTTTGCAGATAATCTCAGACCTGTCCGCAAGGAATTCATAGTCGCCCCTCAGAATTTTATCATATTGTTCCCGGGTCAGACGTGCACTGACTTTTGATATAAAGCTGTCGTATTTAATTTTGCATTCTAAATTAATAAGCTGATCACTTTTCTCGTATACTCGTATCCGGTACTTTTTTCTGAATCGTGTTCCATTTATTTTTTCTTCAAGTGCAGATTGAAAAACATCATCAAAATAAAGACTGCTGATCAGGTAACCCTCTTCATTAATTGTATTTTCATCTTTTTGCATGAAATATTTGATATGACCCCGTAGCTCATAATATGTACTCAAGTTTATGTAGTACTTAAGTTCATGCCGGAGTTTTTGCCCCATGTATTGCATCTGTTTCCACCTTTCCGTAAGGAGCATTATTGCGCCTTCCTCCTTGTCTTGACAAAAAAATATCTCGCCTAAAAACAGAGTTATTATTTAGTTATGCCTTAGAACGGATTTCTGATTAATCCTTCTTTATGAAAACCTGCCTGACACCAAAAGTTGGAGTATTATCTGTTTCATCATAATAAAAATCCAGACTGTATTGTTCCAGGCCTACATCATTAACAGCTGCAACTTTGAGATAGTATGTACCTGCGGGCAGGTTTTCCTTGTATATATAGAAAGTCTCAGCCAAATCCTTCTTTTCAAATACAATGTTTTTAAATTTGTAGTCCTTTGCCAGAGTTATTTTATAACTAACAAAACTTTGATCAAAGGTATTTGACGGTTCCCATCTGAACTCGGTCTCTCCATTTTTATTTTGTATGGGTTCACTTACAAATACCGGTGTCGAATATTTTAATGATTCCTTATAATTTTTATAGTTAACCAATATCTGCTCATAAAACTGGTCTATATAATCATCAATTTCGTCAGGAGGTATTTCACCGATCAGCAAGTCGGGGGCCTGGATCATTGTTTCTTCCAAGACCGGCTTGTAAGCAGCAATCAGCGACTTCGCCCTTTCCTCGGTAAAGTTTTTATTTAGAAGTTCCTCCATTTTTGCAGTCAGTTTTTCAATATTTCCGGGTTGGCTAAAATAACGGCGATGCAGCTTTACCCCCGTCATTCTTTGAATTCCTTTCAGGGCTATGGGTGCTGAAAAGCTTGAGTCATACTTTCCGAATTTAAAAGTTCCGTCAAAATCCCAGGGAAGTAAATACCATGTCAGCGAATTCTGCGGATTATACAGAATAAAGTTATGCGCAATGGTATCTTCATTGCCTAGTAAAATGTTGCAAGCCATCCAGGTAAGATAGTTTTCTTCATTGAAATATTTCTTAAATACTGTATTAAAGTCCTGATTCATGTCATTTACATCGTTCAGCATAGCAAGGAGCTTTGTATGATCCTTTGCTTCACGTATCCCCAATACTGTTTCAAAAATATCTTCATCATATTCGGGATCATCGATATTTTTTAATTCGGGATACACTCTGAACTCAAAATTTGTTGCTTTATACATACTGCCGTTGTTATCCAGTCCCCGTAACGCCAAATATGTTTTGTTTGGCTGCTCGGTGTTGGTAAACAGTCCATAATAATCATACTTTTGCTCGTTCTTGGGCAATGATGCGTCCTTAATATAAACACGCATAAAATTTGTACGGAAACTTGCGACATTTTCAACGGATTGCATTAAGTCCATACAGAACTTATTGGCTATTCTGCTGGCATCTCCCATGTGTTTGTTAATGTTTAATATTTTTTGCCCGTTAAAATTCTCTGCTTCATCTTTTAATTTAACCTTATAGGATTTATAGGTTGCTCCCCTTGATGAGTTACCGCGCACACGAATAGTTGCATTAACCAAATCAGAATTTCTAATGTTTCCGATTCCGTTATCCCTGGCGGCAAATTGAATATTGGCATTTAATTCTGGATTATAATCCTTGTTTCTTGCAGTGTGAAGACTAAAATCACTAAATTTGTATGTTTTATTGTCTGACTCCGTCGGAAAAACCGTTATGTATACGCTAGTCAGTGAAGCATCCGCATCTGGTCCATATATTCCCTTGTCTTCCTTTAAAGGCAGTCCATTTAATGCACTTGTCTCAATGGACCAGTTCTCAAGATTACTTACTTTAATTGCTTCGGTTTTATGGTGGTTTTCCGTATTATTCAAAAAATACAGCAAACCGCTGCAAGCCACAATAAATGCTATCAGCGCAAAAACAGCCATTTTACTACCTTTCATCTCACGTATCCATCCTTATTAAGGTAATTTATTCATATACTGCATAACAATCTTTCTCAATAACAAAAAAGTCTTGCATTAATTGTTTTAAGAAAATGTCTCAATCGCATAAATGCATATATCAAACCCGCCAACCCTCCTAGCAGTGATGGCATTGCATAGTACCCCGGTCCAAGTCTGACTGCAATTATTGATGCAAGAACAGTTACTGCGAAAAAAATTCCAGCTGCTGTACAGCTCCCAACCTGATCATCGAAATAGTAAAGCATTACCACTGTAAAGTACATTGAAAAAATACAGAACATGGCCAATCCCAGAAGCAGGAAGAAATCCAGTACCAGTCCACCAAAACCGAACATGGGGAATAGCAGAATAGCAAGGCATGTAAGGATAATGGTAATTATCAGCTGAACCTCGTATATAAAAAAGAGCTGAACATTAATAATGTTGCACATCAGCTTTCTGGTTTTTTCTATGGTTGAATAGTTTGCCCCGGTCAGCGCAGCAGTGTATTGCTTGTATTTTTCAAATAACTGGGTTTCCACATTAACACAAAAGATTACAGGAGCTGACAGATTTATAATCATAGCAAGAAATGCTGCCATATCATAAGAAGGTGCTACCCTGAAAACAGCAACTTTCATTGAGATATCTGAAAAAAACCAGTATATTATATTAGCTGCATATAATCCGGTAATGTAAAATATTCCGCTTAAGGCTAAAAGAGGATATTTCTTAAAGTAAGCTAAAAACTCAAAATAATCATTTCCTGAATAATCGAAGAACGACAATATAAAGTAAGCTATAATAATATTTATTATTAGAAACGCTACAGTCATTGAATAAATCAAAGAATTCAGAACAGTAATACCAATCACATAATACAGGAGCAGGAATGTAAGTACCCCTGTTAGGATCCCAACAAAAAAAGCCATTGTTATTTTTTTATATTCCTTTATGGCGGATACCAAGGTCATAATGGTATATGTAACTGATATCATTACCGAAAATAGATAGTATCCGCATAGAAAATATAAATCAGTATCATATTTAAAATATAAAACCACACAAAGTATCAAAGAAAATATACCCGCTATAATTGCACTGATAAACATACTTCCGAATAAGGCAGGCGGGATTTTTTCGTTATTTTTTTTAAAAAGCATGTCTGAGACGTATCTTGATAGAATAGTATTCAAAGAACCCGATATCAATATGGCAAAAATAAAACCATAGGTACTGGCACAAGAAAAAAGCATTCTGTCCTTTTCAGAAACCTCTAAAACTCTTACAGCAAAATTAATTCCCAGAAGCATTAAAAGAAAAATTATCGTAGGGCCGATAGTGGTAAAGGTAGCATATACCGTACCTTTTATTTTGCTGGTAATGCTTCCGTTTTTGAACATTTTTCTCAATTCAAAGCCTATTCCTGCCAACTCATATCACCTCTTTCCATACTTTTATATAAATCATAATATTTACTAAGGAATACTGACTTCCGGTAGTATTTTTCAACCCTCAAAAAGCCTGCCTCTCCCATATTCAGACGCAGTCTGCTGTTAGTTGAAAGTTCAATCATGGCGTCTGCAATTTTCTGTATATTCATTACCGGGACAATTATACCTGCCCGGCCAATTGTGTCATCCCTTTTACCATAAAGCAGTTCCTTACAGGAACCAACATTTGTACATATCTGAGGTATTTTTGCCGCCATACCTTCCAGCACTGCCAAAGGCTGCCCTTCACTGATACTTGTCAAAAGCATCATATCAAAATCGGGTAAATATTCCAGAATGTTAACATTGCCCTTGAAATAAACGTCGTCAATGTCAAGCTCCTCCAAGAGTTCTGCACATTCCTTGTAATATTCGGTATTTTCATCGCATGGTCCCAGAATAATAAGTCTGGCATTGGGAACCTTCTGTTTTACAATATCAAAGGCAAGCAGCATGGTTTTTATATCCTTAATGGGAACAACACGTGCCACAACTCCTATATTGACAAATTGTCTACTGGCATCGCTCCTTGCAGGAAGGTTTTTGAAACGTTCCATATCCACCCCGTTTGGTACTATAGATATTTTTTCAGCAGGGCATCCCAGCTCAACCTGTATACTTTTGTTTGTTTCAAATAATGTAATAACCTTTGATGCTTTTTGATAGGCAATATGTGAAAGCATCTTGAAAAAATCGATCCACATCTCCTTAAAAGCCCCATTGACCCAGTCGGATTTAATGATTTCCTCCTCTCTCTCCCTTGTATAAATACCATGCTCTGTTAAAACAAAGGGCTTTTTATGAAGATGGGAGGCCAGTCCTCCAAGTACCCCTGCATATCCTGTAGATACTGCATGATAAATATCGGCCTCTGCAAATTCATTTGACAAAACTGCTACCAACGGAAAAAACATTGATCTTAAATTCCATAGAAAAGTACTGAAAACCGTCCTGGAATATTTTGAGTTGTATAGTTCAACAGCAAGGTTAAAAAACTCCTCACTCATAAGAATATCAACCAATTCGTGTTTATACTGATTCAAAAAATTCAGTATCGAATCCCAACCGACCTCATCTGTATCTCCCATAATTAAGGCTCTTAGTATTTCTTTGCCCTTTTTTACCCTATACATGCCACGATGCTTCTTTACGAATGCTCTGTCAGCCAGATATATTCTTTTAATATCAACAACATTTGAGGGAATGTCATATTTATACTCATTCATTTCCTTTTCACTTGTTGCAATTGTCCAGACAGAAAATTTTATTTCCTCATATTGCCTCTCATATTCCTTCAGGAGCATTTGAATCCAGCTGGAAACGCCGCCCACAACAAAGGGATAGCTTCCCTCACAAATAAAACAGATTTTCATCCTCAAACATTCCTTTCGGTTTTAACGGTAAAATCCGGCCTCTCTGCCGTAATAACATAATAAGAACTATTAATTTTAATAAAGTCTCCGCCTTCAACCTTTTTTACTTCCTGATTACTTCTGAAAAAAAATTTTTGTCCTTTCATGAAGTTATTACATTTTACATTTAGACCATTCTGATCCGTATGAGTTCTCATTTCCAATAAACGATACGCTTTAGCGTACCTTGCAGCTTCAGACAATGTTGCTGACTTAAGCCAGCCGGCATTAAAAAAGAAATTCCTATTAAGCTTTTCATATGCCTCTTTTAATGCATACCAGCTTTCTTCCTCAGAATTGGCCGAAATTAATTTTTCGATGTTAAAACTGTGTGATATTATTCCATATTCACTTAACGCAGATAAATAATCAAAATATGTTCCATTGTTAATGGTATAGCCTGATGTCGTTGCAGGAAAATTAATATACTCCCCATCAGTTTCTATGTTTTGGATCTGTTGAGTATCAGCTTCACCGTTATAAACTCCCCTTATTACCTGGAACTCTCCAAATTCCCTGCTTAAAACCGTTAAAACATTTGAATCGGCTTTCCCGTATAAAACTGAAAAGTTATTAAATTTATAATTTGAAAAACAATTTCTTAAATATTCGTTCAGACCTTTGGCCTGCTTGTCCAAATGCCCGTTTTCTCCGGATAAATCCAGAGCTATGCCCAATTCGCCTGAATTTCTGATTATTTGATTGCTAAAGTATATGAGCAATCTCCTGTTTGAAAAATCAATATTATACTCTCTTGGAATAATTCCAATAATATTTGCACTATATTTCAATCCGTACCTGCTGGAATTACTGAGCAATTCAGGCCACAATACATCCCTGGAAAAAGCCTCTACACTCCTGCCGTACAATTTAAATGAATTTTTGTCATTTCCATCGTATATTATGGGAAAACCGTCCAGATAGACAGACTTTGTGCCTATTATAGGATAAATCAGCTGCTCCTGTACCTCACCCAGTACAGCACAAAAAATTCCTCTGGAACTCTTGCTGGCTAAAAATGTGCCATTAATGACAGCTACTTTTCCTGAATTATAGGTATTGCTGTATACGACAGGAACACCGGCTTCGCTCTCCATCAATACCTTTACATTTTTGTTCAAGTTCAAAACCATTGAAATATTCGCACCATTGCAATCAAATGATGCATTGCCGTAGGGCAAAAAATTATCAGATATTTTAAATTTCTGGGTC
The DNA here is from genome assembly GCA_023409265.1 of Bacillota bacterium. GTDB lineage: Bacteria > Bacillota > Clostridia > Acetivibrionales > DSM-1351 > Ruminiclostridium. The sequence goes on from JAEYHZ010000022.1 coordinate 504,815, forward strand.
TGAATCCTGCTTCCTTTTTCAACAATTCCCCATATGGGATTCAAATATGAATCGTTATCATTCTCCGGAATTCCCCCGGCGAATACCACCTTACCTCCACTGCTTATGTAGTCTCCAATTAGCGGGAGCGATATATAACTGCTTATTTGCGTGTCAGTGAATATAATAATCGGTTTACTTTCCAAATCTTCAGCAAGAATTTTATTCCTTACTTTAAAGGAAAGCTTCATATTCTTTGCTTCAGCAGCAATATTTTTGTAAACCCCATTATCATCACTTTTTTCGTCGTTAAATACAATAATGTAATTGTATTCCTGACCAGTACCTGCTATTTTATTTTCCTCCAGCTTAACCTCTAAATCCGCATATACATTTTTATTTAAAGCTTCCTCATTTGTGTGGCTCGTAATAAAAATTAAAAACAAAACACTTACCAGACAAAGAATTAAAATGACCTGCATTAACCTTTTTATAGATAGCACTTACTCACCCCGTATCATCCAAAAACGTAAAATTTCCATACCTTTGTTTGACAGTATTATATTTGATTGTCTCAACTCCTGAAACGTCTTTTCAAACTCTGCCCTATTCCGCATATTAAAATATAGCTCCATAAGTTTCAGGTATATTAATTCATTAGGATTTTTTAATTTTACATATCTGCAAAGTGCCTCGGCATCATGCTGTCGGTTGATTTCAGCTAAAAAATCGATCTGATGGATAAAATCCTCTGTTGAGAGCCTGTCCTCATTTTTTTCAAGCATTTCGTTCATTAGTTTAATGTATTTGTTTATATTAAAATATCTGTCTCTCTGGGATAGTACTCCGGTGTCTATGTACCTGTATATTTCATCAAGGAGAGCTCTTCTTAGTTCAACATTGGAAGTATCCAACGAAAGTTGAGTCTCCATTTCCTGAATGCCCAGCTTTATTTTTCTATAGACTTCCATTGTGGCAGCAGCAGCATAGTGAGAAGTCTCAGAATCACTGTCATCCAAGGCTGTCTGCGTTATCCTGCTGTTGTTGATCATATCTTTTTTCAGAATGTCCAGTATAAGTGCTCTCTTATGGTCTGTTTCTCCAACAGCAAGCATTTCTGAAAATGGAACAATATTAAGCTCCTCCTTAAGATTTGGTTTTGAAATATATTTCTCGTCTTCCCGGGAAACTATCAAATCATTGGTGTCGTACAAATTTCTCTTATGAATTGCTTTAAACATCAAATGCGGAACAAAATAAATAAGAAAGCCCAGAAAAGGTACCAATAAAAGCATGGCTGTAAACGCAATAGTATTCACATACTGCTTATTCCTGTTAGTGATGATGAATATGACAGTTATCACTGTATTGAGGGTTAATGCAATAATTAAAAAAATCATGATACCCTCTCCAATAAATCTAAAACAGTTACACTATTGCCTTTAGCCTCTAAACGCTTTATTACATGTTCGGCATCCTTCAATTGGGTATTTCCGAGAGCCACCAACAGCTGATTATTGCCATCAAGGCCAAAGAAATCGGTGGTGCGGAAAAAACTGCATATTTTATTGTAAGTCTCTAAAACGCCATCATCACAATTTATTTTCAAAAGGCAGAAGTTGGAAAGACCTTGTCTTTGTTCTTCCTTCTTAATCTCTATCAGGTTGTTAAACTCTTTCTCATTGAGGATATTGGTATTTGCTATGTATTTGTTTACACGGATTGCCTCTTCATACTCATTTGCTTTAACAATTGAAGAAGTAATTAGTACGGCAAGTGTTTTAAATAAATTAATATTATATATTGTAAGTAAATGAAACGGCATCTCATTTATTATGATAATTGCAATACACTGTCCCTTATGAAAAATTGGTGCCGCCAGCGAAGGTTCATTCTGGCTCCATTGATCTGAAACAAAGATTTCATTGTCAAAGAGTATACCTTTCATTTTAGGGAAATTACCAAGTTTAAATGAATTGCCTTGAAAAACAGATGCAGAATTTAAGGACACAATTAGTCTTGCATATTCACTTTCTTTATTAAGTGTATAAACAGACACCGTTTTGGTATTCATAACATCCTTAACAACATTTACTATTGCAGAAAAGATTTTAGCCGGCTCCAATACTGACAGCTGGCTTATTATGGTGTATAGTTTAGGCAAGCTTGTCTTATAATTCAGAAGTCTGCGTTCGTATTCATGCTTAATGATAATATTATCATCATTTATATCTTTTATTTCCTGATACTCATTAAGCATATAATCATATTCTACTTCTTTCTCTTCCATTTTTACTTTGTAGGAATCAACACTATATCCAATAACACTCCCTATAAATATATATTGAGCTATTTTCAGTATGCACTCAATATTGAGCAGAACATCAATTAATGAGCTGGTATTTACTCCTGTCCTGTATATATAGAATATGCTTGAGAAAACAATTGACAGTATGGATTGCTTAATACCAAATATAAGTGCTATCAACAGTATATAAAAATAAAACAAATCTATTGTCCTGAATACCGTATATTGCTCGATAAAAACTGTAAGAAAAGCGAACAGTGCAAACATAAGAATATTTTCCACAAAATTAAGTGTTTCGGCGTGTATTCTCTTTTTAGGAGCCTTATTCTGCTTTTTAATTTCAGCTTGTGTGAAATCACACTTTGCAAGCTCTTCCTTGAAATTATAAAACTGTACCCATTCCAATTCTCTTTTTATTTTTGCAGTATCCAGATTGTAGCATGAGTATTCCCCATAATATTCCTTGACGCTATATTGTCGTCCTGATATATCATTAATTAATTCTACTGTCTCAAATTCATCGATTTTCTCACTGCCGCTTAAGTTATAAACACAACACGAAGGGCTGTCCTTTACACGAAATATTGCTTCAATAACATCATTAATATGTACCGGTGAAAGAATCCTGTATCTATTACCATTAAATTCTCTATTTTTATTAAAGCTATTAAGCACACTGGAAACAAGATCTTTTTGCTTATCATCAGCAGAAAAACCATAAAGTAAGGATATTCTCAAAATGACATAATCAAGCATATATATTTGATGGAACTTTAAAAGCAGGTCTTCTCCCTGTGAACATAAAATTCCCTTATATGTAACAGGCTTTTTTTCTTCAGCTTCAGAAATCATTTCAGCCGACGGAGAATAAACTTCTTCTGACGAAAGGTAAATAAACTTTGATACCTCTGTTGAAACAGATTTATTAAGTATATTAAGTAATTGTGAAAGATAGATATTGGATTTTTCAGAAGGGTCCCAAGTGTAATCTGCAAAGATATCTCCGGAAAATATGACAATTTCGGGTTTTACACTGTTAAAAACCTTATCTATTCCCAAATTTTGACTCTCATATGGGTATAATTTATACTTCAAACCCGGTTTTTCAGCTTTTGTAAAATCTTCTGACGAAATAATAAAAACATTGTTTTCATCTTTTACGAAACGGTTTACCAGCTTCGATGCCAGACTATCGCATCTGCCTACGTAAAGAACATTCATTTATAGCATACTCCTTAAAATCAAATAAATAATACCAGCTATTTCTGTCTGTTTTGCCTGAATATAAAATATCAGAGCAAATTGAAATATATAAAATAATTATATACTACAGAATGCAAATCATCAAACAATAATTACCAATTTATTTGAAAATATTAACTTTTGAGACATTACTAAACTGTTACCCTTTTTATGGGATAATATTATATAATTTCGTTAATGGTTCTCTAACTGCAAGCCAAGCTTCTATTGGGCAATTAATACAGTAGTATATAAAATTAATCTTTAAAATTTAAAGGGGGTTACCAAATGAAACGAAAACTTTTGTCTTTTTTTCTTATCATAATTATGCTTACAGCAACGTTAAGTATAAACGCAGGAGCTTGGGAGACAAAACTGTTTCCCGCCTCGGTAGTAACTGTGTCGGGAGAAAAGTGGGGTTACATAAATGAATCCGGAGTTTTTAAAATTCAACCGGTGTACAGCTTTGCCCGGGATTTCAATGAAAAGGGTATAGCAATAGTTGCTAATGGTACTTCAGAGTACAGTGTTTGCAGCGTATACTTCATCAATACGTCAGGAAAAGTAGTTTCAGGCCCATTTTCAGCGTATATGCCGGAGTTCAGAAATGGCTTCGCTATTCTTACCACAAATAACAACGGGTCTATAATCATTGATGAATCCGGTAAAGTGGTGTTGGAAAGCAAATACACTCTCCAGGAGTATAACGAAGGTCTCATCAGCTTTTCTGACAAGCAAAGCAAACTATACGGCTTTATGGATTTGTCCGGAACAATAGTTATACCTTCTAAATATCTTTATGTTGGTAATTTCGTAAATGGAAAGGCAATTGTAGAGAGTGGAAAAGAGAAGTATTGTACTATAGACAGGACCGGTAAAATTCTGGAGGTCTTAAATTTTTATGATGAGTTTTCCACATCTGAAGGTTTAACCTCCTATTATGATGATAAAACCAAATTAAATGGTTATAAAAGTATTGATGGTACTGTCGTTATTCAACCGAAATTTTACACAACCCGGATATTTGAGGATGGCTATGCAGTTGTAGCTGTTGAAACATCAGATTATACCACAAAATACGGCTTGATAGATAAAAAGGGCAATTACACAATTAAGCCGGAATACTCCGGCATTTCATATCTGGGACAGGGGTTGTACGCTGTAAGTCAGAACTTTTACAGTCCAGACTCTGATTATTGTTCTCCTAAAGCCCTATATAACAATAAAGGTGATAAACTTACAGATTTTAAATACTTCAAAATAAACCGGTTCAACGGTGAGTATGCAGTTGCATGTGATGAGACAAGCACCTTCTTCATTGACAAAAACGGCAAATTGGCGGATAAACTCCCAAAACTTCAGGGTATTGGAGATATCAGGTATATTGGGAATCTCCTGCAGGCAAAACTGGATGGAGGTTTGATATATCTGAAGGACACCGGTGAAATTATATGGCAGCAGGATAAAACCATACCTCTCGGGAATGGCATCTCGGTTAAAGAAGTGACTTACAGGAAGGATTTTCTGACCCTGATTCAATATCCCCAGGTTACAGGCTTAACCAATGCAGATGTACAAAACAATATTAACAAGCAGCTTAAAGAAGACTTTATTGGTAATTATGAAAAACGAAAAAACGAACAGGGTGAAGATTATCTTGAGGAAGTAACAATAAACTTTTCAGCTTCAATAAATAAAAATTTAATTACAATCGAGAAGTCCGGATATTGGTATCCTGTTGGCGCTGCACATGGTATGCCCTCTCTTGATTACTTCCATATTGATTTAAAGACCGGAGTCTTCTATCAGCTAAAAGATTTATTCTTACCAAATAGTAAGTATGAAGATAAGCTCACTGCCCTTGTTAAGAATCAAATCTCTCTTAATAAAAGAATCGGAGCTGTTACAGGTGAGACCTTTTACTTTGAAAATACAGATGTAAAGGTTTCCAAGGATCAATACTTTATCATAGGAAATGATTCTATAAAACTATATTACACACCTTATGAAATTGGACCCTATGCAGTCGGGTTCCCGGAATTTGAAATTCCATACGGACAAATATCGGGTATTATAAATACCAAGGGAGCTTTTTGGAATTCCTTTGATAAGAAAATAATAAACCACAAGAGTAAAGTATTCTGGGAAGTAGAGAATACAAAATTAAAACAAATTGAGAACCTTATGAATTCATATGAACAGAATATAGTAACGTCTATTAACAATAATACCTTTTCCAATGTTGAACCTTATCTTCTGAAAGGCAGCAACCTTTACAATTCACAAAAGAATCTGGTTGCCAGCCTCTACAGTAAAAATACAAAAGAGAAGCTGATCAAATTTGAGATTTACGCAGTGGACAAGGATTATGATTCCGAACTGTACAGAGTATTCGTCACTGAAGAAATTGGGATTAAATATACCGGAAAAAACTATGTAAGTAAAAAATACAGCTGGTGCTATACAGTCAAACCTGACAAGGACCAGAGCTTAAAACTCAGCGATATAGCCAAGTGGTAATAAAAGTTCATCTTGAGTTGAAAGCATAAAGGGGCTTATCTTTCTCCATACAATAAATCGGGCCTGCTGATGATATGCCCTGTCAAGTAGACAGTGAGCACATTATCAGCAGGCCCTCCTTAACTCTTTGCTATTCAGTACTGCTGCTCACTTTCTCAGCAGTCCACAACCTCATTGAGGCCAGCGCCCGGAGGCACAATTGGGAATACCTTGTCATCCTTGTCAATCTCGAAATTAATTAATACAGGTGTATCTGTCTGGGCCAGCGCTTCCTTTATTGCCCCGTCTACCTGATCCGGGCGCGTAACATTTATGCCCTTTGCCCCAAAGGCCTCAGCCAGAGCCTTAAAGTCAGTGCCCCTGTCTATGGAGGTCTGACTGAATCTGCTGTCATAGAACAGTTCCTGCCACTGCCTTACCATTCCCAGAGCTCTGTTGTTAAAGAGAGCGATAATTATCGGCAGCTTATATTCCACCGCAGTTGCTAGCTCGTTCAGATTCATTCTGAAGCTTCCGTCACCTGCAATATTGATTACCTTTTTGTCAGGCATGCCAAGCTGTGCCCCGATACAGGCTCCCAGCCCGTAGCCCATGGTGCCCAGTCCGCCGGAAGAAACAAATTGTCTGAACCTGGTGTACTTATAATATTGAGCAGCCCACATCTGGTGCTGTCCAACTTCAGTTGTAATGATTGCATCTCCGTCAGTAAGTTCATACAAACGTTCCATGATGTATTGAGGCCGGACAATCTCCAGGGACTTATTATATTTAAGAGGATATTTTTCTTTCCAGTTGTTAATCTTATCAATCCAAGCAACATTTTTTCTTGAATTTACACCCTTTATCAGCCCTTGTAAAATAAATCTGATATCTCCTACCAGAGGATAGTTCACAGAAATATTTTTACCGACTTCGGCTGAATCAACATCAATATGCATGATTTTAGCCTCAGGAGCAAAGTTGCTCACCTTGCTGACAATTCTGTCGCTGAAACGGTTTCCTATTGCAATAAACAAATCGCAATTATGAACAGCATAATTTGACGTTTTGGTTCCGTGCATTCCCACCATTCCCATGAAGAGCCGGTGTGTGCCAGGAAAAGTACCCATTCCCATCAGAGATGTGCTCACAGGAATATCAGCAAGCTCTGCAAGCTCCAGGACTTCTCTTTCAGCTCCCGCTATACCAACGCCGGCACCGGCCAGGATTACAGGCCTGGAAGCACTCTTTATTGCATTAATTGCCGCTTCCATCTCATCACTGCTGATATCATGATATTTATTTGAAATATAGTCACTTTTTTCAGGTATCCGTGGTGTATATTCAACCTCTGTGGCGGTAACATCCTTGCAGACGTCCACAAGAACCGGCCCCGGCCTGCCTTCTCTGGCAATTGCAAAAGCCTTTCTTATGGTATCAGCCAGTTTTGTCACATCCTTGACAATAAAATTATGTTTTGTAATAGGCATGGTTATACCTGTAATGTCAACCTCCTGGAAGGAATCCTTACCAAGCAGGCCGGTTGGTACCTGGCCTGTTATGGCAACCATGGGGACTGAATCCATGTAGGCTGTTGCTATACCTGTAACCAGATTTGTAGCGCCGGGACCCGAGGTTGCTATGCAAACCCCTACCTTTCCCGTAGCGCGGGCATAGCCGTCTGCCGCATGTGATGCCCCCTGCTCATGGGAGGTAAGTATATGTTTTATCTCATTTTTCGCTCTGTATAAAGCATCATATATGATTATGGCCTGACCGCCCGGATACCCGAACACAGTGTCTACGCCCTGCTCTTTTAAGCACTCTATAATAACATCTGCACCAATCAACTTCATTTAATCACTCCTTTTGGGGACTGCTCCTCCTTCATTCAGCACATCTATACCGGAAAAGAGATTCCCCGGACTTACCTTCAATCAGCACTAAGTTCTCTTAACTATTTCAGTACTGCTCCTGTGCTTGCAGAAGTAACCAGTCTTGCATACCTTCCCAGATAACCTGTGGTTATCTTTGGTGCAGGAGCACTCCACAAGCTTTTACGCCTTTCAAGTTCTTCCGGACTGCACTCAATGTTAAGCTTCCCTGCCGGAATGTCTATAAGAACCGTATCTCCCTCCTGGATAAGTGCTATGGGGCCGCCTTCCATTGCCTCAGGAGAAACATGGCCTATGGAAGCCCCCCTGGAGGCACCGGAGAATCTGCCATCCGTGATCAGTGCCACACAGCTGTCCAGGCCCATACCCGCTATTGCAGAAGTTGGTCCAAGCATTTCTCTCATACCGGGGCCGCCCTTTGGTCCCTCATAACGGATTATTACTACATCACCTTCAACAATTTTACCTTCATAAATTGATTTGATAGCTTCATCTTCACTGTCAAACACTCTTGCAGGGCCTTTATGAACCAGCATTGAATCAGCCACCGCAGATTTTTTTACTACTGCTCCCCCCGGGGCGATATTTCCTCTGAGTACTGCTATTCCTCCGGTCTGACTGTATGGGGTATCTATATTCTTAATTACATTGTAGTCTTTAACTTTTGCATCCTTAATATTTTCTTCAACGGTTTTGCCTGTGACAGTTATTAAATCCAAATGAAGTAATCCCTTTTTGGATAACTCCTTCATAACAGCCTGAACACCGCCTGCAGCGTAAAGATCCTGGATATGGTAGCCACCGGCCGGTGCAAGTTTACAAAGATTTGGTGTATTGGCACTGATCTTGTTGATTATGTCCAGATCTATCTGCATTCCTATTTCATTTGCAATAGCAGGCAGGTGAAGAACTGAATTTGTTGAACAGCCCAATGCCATATCAACTGTCAAGGCATTTTCAAATGCCTTTTCCGTCAGAATATCTGAAGGCTTTATATCCTTTTCCACCAGTTCCATTACCTTCATGCCTGCATGTTTGGCAAGCCTTATTCTCTCTGCGTACACTGCAGGAATTGTACCGTTTCCTGTTAATCCCAAACCCAGTACTTCTGTCAGGCAGTTCATTGAGTTGGCAGTAAACATACCGGAGCATGAACCACAGCCGGGACAGGCATTGTTTTCAAAATCGTCAACTTCTTCCTGCGTTATCTTTCCCGCCTTGAAGGCTCCTACTGCCTCAAACATGGTATTCAAATCAAGCTGCTTACCGTCTTTCTCAAGGGATAACATCGGTCCTCCGCTTACAACAACCGAAGGAACATTTATTCTTGCTGCTGCCATAAGCATACCGGGAACAATCTTGTCACAGTTTGGAATAAATACCATTCCGTCAAAGCTGTGTGCCTTACCCATTGCCTCACAGGAATCAGCGATCAGTTCCCTGGTGGCCAGTGAATATTTCATACCCGTATGTCCCATTGCTATGCCGTCGCATACTCCGATTGCACCAAACTCAATTGGTGTACCTCCGGCCATTCTTATACCTGCTTTGACAGCCTCGGTTATTTTATCCAGATGAATATGACCGGGAATTATCTCATTTTGTGAATTACAGACTCCTATAAGCGGTCTTTCCAGCTCTTCATCTGTGTATCCCATTGCTTTAAAAAGTGCTCTGTGTGGTGCTCTCTCAATACCTTTTTTTACGATATCACTTCTCATAATAACCTCCCAATGCGTGACCTGTATTCCCAGGGTTCATGCAGTTAATAGTAATTAAAAGACTCAGGTGTGTTTTGTTGCCTTTGGCAAGCTTTACTGCTGTTTTCATCTTACGATTATCTATTGAAATAAATAACTGACAGGAAAATCGGTTTTTCTCACCTATCAAAAAATAAAAGTTACTATATGTTAAAATAATAGCCGGGATAGTGTCCCAGCTTAGGGTTCTTAAAACAATAAGACATAATTTTGAAGCGAGGAATTATTCAATAGTGCAAGGCGGAGGAAAGAGGAATAATTGCTTTATTCCGACTGACGACAACACAGCAATATCGAAAAATAACCGCTTCAAAATTGGGAGGTTATTGTTTTAAGAACCCTCGGTAACCTTATTTTACTCTTATGTGCAGGATGTGTCTATACGGAATGGGCAAGTGGATAAAAAACATTCAAACATACGAATGTATTAAACATAAAACATTAATCTGTTATTCGCATAAAAAGTAATCAGTATTAATATGGCTTATAGAATATTATTTAAGACTTTATCTGTTCCTCATCGGGGGAAATCCAGCTGACTATAAAGTTGTTCTGATAAAAATAACTGGCAAACCTGGATTCCTGGATGTTGTCTATTACTGATGAGAACTTTGGGAATGCACTGAACAGGATTAACAAGGCACATAGTATATATACAATGAAGATGCCCTCAATTGCTCCAAGAACCAATCCCCCCGCTCTGTCCAACTGCTTGAAAACAGGTAATTTGGCTATGGTTTTTATAATTACTCTGGCAAAAATAAGGCCAAACCTTATTATTAAATAAATAAGGATCATACTCAAAATATTAATAACCAGTGTGGCAATTTCTGTACCTATAGCCTCTGTAATTTTCTGGAACCCCAGTACATCCTTCTTTCCTATATTTTCAAGTATCGATTCTTTAAGGAAACCCGGAAGCTTAAGTCCGTCAACAATGGATTGTGCAGTACGTTCCTGCAGGGACACTCCGTCAGCGGATTGCTGCTTTAGTATACCACTGATAACTGAAGCTTTTATGTTGGCGTAAATTACAGTTTTTTGAAGCATTGCAGAAAGGACAGGGTAAAACTTAATTGCGAACACTACAGATAATATATAGGAAAGCAACCTGAAAACAGAATATAAGAACCCGTTTTTGAGTCCTATAAAGGTAAATACTACTATAATGACCAATACACTAATGTCTGTCCAATTCATGTGTATTCCTTTCGCTTATGTTTTCTTCTGCAACCTAATCTATTTTTTTATTGTCGTGGGTGCTTTTTTCTTGTGTAAAGAAAACAAACTTAATTCTTAGGCTTTTAATAATATAACGGAGTTTTATACTGCTTTTTTTATTTCAACCAGTGAAATATTTCCTCTTTATTTTATCTCAACCAGTGAAATATTTCCTCCTGAAATTACAATGGCTTCATTATTACCGGTCAGGTAAGCATCTTTTATTTCATTACGTGCTATGTATTGTCCGATTTTTTTACCCTTCAGGGAATAAAGATAAATACTTCTTTGTGTTCTAAGTGCAAGTCTGTCGCCGTAAAGACTGATACCGCTTATATTCTCAGGCTGATTAAAGCTGTATACCTCTTCACCGTCTTTATTCAATACCAAAACTTTTTGTTTGGCAGCTCCGGTGGAATCAGCAAACTTTCCTCCAATAATAATATATTTTTCACTGTCAGGTGCCACGCAATATATGCTGTCAGCGCTTTTCCGCCATACTTCCTTACCCTGCTTGTCCATAAACAGCACCATATTCTGTCCGATTGCAGCGACATTATCTCCTATGGTAAGCAAGACAGGGAAAACGCTATCGGATATATCCAGGGTGGAAAAAGGCTCTTTTACATAAATGTTGTTAAATTCAAACTGTGCTCCGGCCTTTATACCCTTTGTAACTACTTTGTTTATTAATACATCCTCACCGTCATGTAAGGCTTTTGCACTAAGTACAATATCCTCAGCGCAGAATTTTGTATATTTATCGACTCCGTTAACATCGATTACTATTACCGTAGACTTGAATTCCTTTGACTGAGTAACTACAGTACAATCCCCTTCTTCACTTACCTCGGCATTTATTATCTGATTGTCAAGCCTTCGGGACCAAAGCTGAGTCTTATCCTGAAAGAAATATATATCCCTTCCGGAAATATCTATTACAGCCATGTACTTTTTTGAACTTCTCAATACAGGTCTGGTCAATGTAAGCGCTTTTTCCTGCAAAAGCTTTCCTGATTTATCATACCATTTTACTCCATCCTGGGATAAAAGTATGATATAACCCTTATATACCTTACAATCAACACTTCCATCCTGTGAATAGGATATTTCTGAACCTGCAATACTTGCCTGCTTCTGGCTGTGGCTTTTGGCAAAATTTATTGCCTCCTTAATATCGAAGGTTGCAAAATCATAACCGATACTTTTAAGGTATACAGCAAAAGCCATAATGGTCACTGCTATGATAAGAAGAAAAAACACTAAAACTCCCAGGACTGAGTTTGGCTTTTTTACTTTAGAAGCATCTCTTTCACGGTTAAATTCAATAGACAATATTATCCCACCTCAGAGTTTTCTGCCGGAACTACCTGGCATTAACTCATTAATTCTTTAGTACGGTATTTCACTTTATTATTCACTAGTTCCTTGGCATAGTAAAAGTTTAGCATATGAAGCATAATATATCCACTATTCCCACAAGAAAATTCGCTATCGCTTATTTCTCTAAAAGTTGAGCGAATTTTCTTGCTCGCTAGGGGGAACTACTTCCCCCTTCGACGGAATACTTTGTATTGGGGATTAACACAAAAGGAGTCCCCTTAAGGACTCCCGCAGATGCTTTATTTTTGCTCAGGCTATGGGCGTTACACCTTGTTTCTTAATTTTCTATCGGAGTGCAGCTGAGGCTTTGAAACTTTTCCTCTGATATATTGAAAAAATATCACGAACAATAAAAACAATCCGAGATAACCGAAGACCGGATAAAGAGTGGATATAAGACTGGAGAAGCCCAATGAAGACATGGGGATTGCAACTGCACAGAGTATTGCCCCAACCAGTTTATAATTCACTTTCATTTTCGAGCTGATTCTTTCTGTCAGACAATAGCCTGAGGTTACCGCTGAGGTATACATGGCAAGTATAAGAATAATGCTGTATAAATTGGCAAGCAGCTTGCTATTGTTTTGTATGATGCCTAACACAGGTATTTCACTAACGATGGAGTGAGGATAAAAGGAGTAGAGAGCTGTGTTTATTATCAACGCCGTAATACACAACATTCCGCCGCCAATTATGCCACCCCATTTGCTGACATTGCTGGACTTTAGATAGGGCAGCATCCGGGACATCAGCACAGTGGAAAGTATTGTATTGTAGCTTACGTATAGTATGGCAGAGAATACCCAATTATCTGTAATTATCCTTACCTTGTCAGATACATTGAAAACTGAAGCATCCTTTGAGGCCAGGATATAAAAGCCTACAAATATTATTCCTGCAATAAGTACCGGAGATACAATTGAGCTTATTGTAACAATTCCCCTGATATTTGTCATAATCGTGAGCATACAGGCCACTGCACTTATGGCAACGCAGAATCTGTACTCCAATCCCGTCAGTTCAACCAGTACATTGCCCAGTCCGGCTATCATGACACACATGATACAAGCCATAAAAAGCATTACTATAAACTCCATCACCCTACCCAAAAAATAACCCGTCATTGGAAATAAAAACTCATCATAGCTGCTTATTCTTTCGGTGAAGACTTTGTTAAGCACTATATATCCAACTATTGAAAATAATAATCCGGCAAGTATTATACCAAAAAAACCACCGGCATAATACATTGAAAAAAACTGAATTATCTCCTGACCAGAAGCAAAACCTGCACCAATTATTGTTGCCATATACAAAAATGCTACTTTTAAAATATTGCTGAAATCTCCTTTAATCAAAAAAAAGCAACTCCCTACATAGAATATTTTGAACATTTGGTTCAAGAGGTATTGTCCTCTATATAATTCTATGAGGGAGCTGCCCATCACATTACTTTTTATTGATTTAGGAATGATTAAATAAATACTCTGTTACTTTCCTGCCTTATCCATAGCTTCCTTCAGCGCCTTGTAGGTTGGCCTTATTCCATCAGCTTCATCAAGCTTTGATTTAAGAACAACTCTGTTGGTATAAACTCCGTTCTTCATAGCGTAATAGTAGTTTTGATCCTTGGAGATATACTCTATTGTTACAGGTTTGTTATCCGGCTTCATGTAGTACTTTATAGTTACTTCCGGAGTGCCTGAAGGCTTTGCTTCAGGTTCATACTTGTTCATTGTTATACCGATCAAACCCTGATAGAAAGATCTGAACAGGGAATCTCCCTTTTCATTCTTCATATTCGCATCTTTTCCATCAACTTTAAAGGTGTCCTTATCAGAATCATCCTTAACTGTGGTAATATCAGATACAATGGTCTTTCCGTCAATTGTAAGCTCAATCTTGTTAACATTATTTATGTTTGGCAGGTATACGAAAGTATTTACAATATCACTGAACTTTGTATCAAGGAAAGTTAAAGGTGAAATATCAACTGTAAATACACTCTTTCCTTCGGAAAACTTAGCATATGCTATTTTATCTTTTTCAAGCTCTTTTCCGAAAAGTATCTTTTTGCTGGTTTTACCGTCCCCATACTCAAGTGCAAAGGCCGGCTTATCGAGGCCATACTTTGCCAGATCAGGGTTATCATCAATTACATCTGCAATTTTCAACTGAACAACCGCAGCTGTCATCTTTGATACTTCCGAGGTTTCAGCCTCCTCTTTTATCGGAGCTGTTATGTTTGCTTCTGACTCAGAAGTAATAGCGATTGCAAACTGCAGCTCACTATTCTTTTCGTATGAAATTGTTTTTACATCTTTAGCTTCAACATTTAAAATATCCTTTACAGCAAAATGTCCTTTGTTAAGCTTTAATTTATTCTCATAATAGGAGCCGATCAGATAGACCTTGTTCTCTCCCTTATTCTTAACGTAGATGCCTTCATTTGTAGGATTGACAGAACCTATTTCAATTTCTTTTGTAGTTCCGTCTGTCAAGCCTACTTTAACGGCAGCTGGTTTATCCAACCCATATTTGCTGAGATCTGATGCATTTTCTTCTACTACCTTATCGGCGATTATTGCTGAGAAATCGGTAGCAGATGAGTCTGCTATACTATTATCTATAGGAAACTCCATTTCAGGCTCTATCGACCAGGCGTTATCTTTTTTACTCAACTTGAATGTGCCATTCTCATTGTTAAACTCTATAGAACTGATTTTTTCCTGATCGACCGACATAACCTTTATTGATTCGGTATCAGTAGTCTCTGTCGCAGTGCCGGTATCTCCTGCCTTCCTGTTGCTCAGAAAGAAATAGGCACCTGCCAAAACCCCCAGTACAACAACAAGAATAATAGCATTTCTAAATAGCTTCATATTTTACAAATGCCTCCTTCTAGACCAAACAACCAAACCACAGGCCATAATCGCTAATGGAAGAACTCCGATTAAAATTATGGACATCACCTTAACCTGACTTTCTGTTGTTGTCAAAGTCTTTGGCTGTATTAATTTAGGAGATATGGTAGTTTGATCTTCCTTGTCCTGCATCCAGTTTACAACAGTACTCAGGAAGTAGTTTGCTCCGCTTGAGAAATATGTGGAATACTGGCTGGACAACGCAGCATCTGTAAGGAAGGTTCCATTACCGAATACCAGTACCTTGCTTCCACCCTTTATTTCTGATGCTATAGCCAAATCAAAAGGACCGGCTTCCGTTGTTCCCTGTTTTATAATACTTGCAGCCTCAGCCTTATCAGTGGTCTTTATAAGAGAAGTTGTCGTCAGCCATTCTTTAGCATTCTTCAGAATTGAAAGACTTCTTGAGTCCGGAAGGAATACAGGGTAGTCTCCGCTCTTATTGAACCCACTGTTGATATCATTACTTTCCAAGGTTCCGATTAAAGCATATTCATCCCCGGGGAGATGTCTGTTTTCATCCAATTCCTTAACCTTGTTGTAATTGATTCCTACATTGTATGCATCAAGAACTTCCTCAAAGTTAGTAAACTCGGCTGAAGATTCAACAGGGTCCAGCAGGAATATTGCTCTTCCATTGTTTTTGAGGTAAGCATTTACTTTAATCTTTTCATCTTCGGACAGGTCCTTTTTAGGTGAAGCAAAAACTAACAGTTTGCAGTCATCAGGAACCTTCTTTTCTGATATAAGAGAAAGAGACTTAACCTCCATGTTGTTGTTTTCCAATGCACCCTTAATCTGTGTCAAGTTACTTGTGATTGAAGCTTCTTCATGGCCTTCAACAAAGTATGCAATAGGTGTCACATCGGCTGTAACAAACTTAATGGCACCTGAAATCAAAGGTTCTGCCCGGTACATTGTTCCGTAATCAGTGCTTTCTCCGATAAGGTCTGATCCATTAAGTTTTTTAACCTTATTTCCGCTCTTTACTACGAAATCACCTTTGACTATTCCCTTTGTCTTGTCCTTGTCAAAGGAAGCGATTGTACCTGGGTCCTTGTCGGGATCTATATATTTTACATCTATACCCAACTTTTCATATTGACCCAGAAGATTGACCAGGTCTTTGTATTGGCTTCCGCCCGGAATAGTACCATCATCAAATAAACCGTAGATGGTCACATCCTTTTTAATATCCTTTATAATTGTCTTGCTTTCATCACTCAAAGTATATATTTTATCCGATGTCAAGTCCCATTTGATGTCACCCATACCGACAAGCAGGTTGACTATCACAGCTATTGTTAATACAGCAACAATCAATATAATGGAATTCGAACCGTATTTAAGAGATCTTTTGTCCAATTTAAATTTTCCCACTTTTTATCACCCCTTGCTCCAGCGTCTTTTTTCTATTACCCTAATTGCCAGGAATATAAATACTGCTGAGAAACTCAGATAGTATACAACCGGTCCGAGAGACAGAATCCCGGCAAAGAAATCCTCTGTTCTTGCATATAAAGAGAACCAGTTAAGAATTTTTGACCATATTCCTCCAAAAGAAGGAGCGATACCTTGTAACAACCACATAAAAAGAAGTCCGACTACACTGACAATTGCAGCTATAATCTGGCTTTCCGTTAAAGATGATGCAAATACTCCAAATGCTATAAAAGCTGCTCCCAAAAGAATGAAGCCAACATATCCGCCAATTATCTCAGAAGCAGATGGACTGCCGAAAGCAGCCAGAATGATTGGATAAACAAACGTTAATAAGGTAATAACTAAAAATACTGCAACAGCTGCAAGATATTTGCCTACAACTATGCTTGAAAGGCTTGTAGGAGAGGTTATCAATAACACTTCTGTTCCACTTTTTCTTTCATCGGCCAGTATCTTCATTGTCAGTATAGGTACAATGAGTATCAAAAATAATGACATATAATTAAGATTAAAATTATATTCGGCTGTTTGTGAGGAAAGATTTATATAAAACAGTATTGAGGATAAAAATATAAACAAGCCCATTACCACATATGCTATTGGTGAAGTAAAATATGATCTGAACTCTTTTTTAAATATTGAAAGCATGACTAGATAACCTCCTTTTCCTGCATGGTTAACTGCAAGAATATATCTTCTAATGTAAGGTCAAGGGATTTTAACTCAATTATCGGATATCCTGCTTTGGCCATTGCAAAAAACAGAGGACGTCTGATATCAATTTCCTTGTCGGATTCAATGATAAATTCAGTTACATCTTTGTCTTTTTCAATATGTGGCTCTACATACTTTATTCCGTATATTTCTTCAATTGCATTTGTAATTGATCCTTTTGGCCCTGCGATGGTTGCAGAAAGCTTACTTACAGTGTTCATACCCTTTGAAAGGTTGTCCGGTGTATCAATGGCAGCAATTTTACCCTTATTTATAATAACCACTCTTTCACATACGGCACTCACTTCCGGCAATATGTGCGAACTCAAAATTATGGTATGCTGTTTACCAAGGGCTTTAATCAATTTACGGATTTCAATGATTTGTTTCGGGTCAAGACCGACTGTAGGTTCGTCAAGAATAAGAACCTCGGGATTACCCAAAAGTGATTGAGCCAAGCCAACTCTCTGCTTGTAACCTTTTGAAAGATTCTTTACCAATCTTCCTCTGACATCGGTTAATTTGACAAGTTCCATAATATCCGCCATCTGACTCTTCTTCTGTTTTTTGCTTACTTCCTTTAAATCAGCAACAAAATTAAGATACTCGGATACTGTCATATCCATATAAAGCGGCGGCAATTCAGGCAGATAACCTATTCTCTTTTTAACCTCTGCAGGGTTTTCCATGATATCATATCCGCAGACCTTAACCGAACCCTCGGTAGAAGGAATGAAACCGGTAATGATATTCATTGTAGTTGATTTACCTGCACCATTTGGACCAAGGAAACCAAGCACTTCACCTTTTTCAACTGTAAAGCTTATATTGTCTACAGCTTTTATCTGACCATAGCTTTTGGTCAAATTTTGAATCTCAATCATTCTTTTCCCCCCTATATTTTTCGTGCATTTTCAGTACACAGTCAATTACGCTAAGACGTAATTGCCAATGTCCAGGAGTTTTACCGTAATTAACTTTGTTTAATACACTAAAAAGAATAGTCTGAATATACAAAGAGTTTCGTATCGGAGAACCGCACACTATTCCAAAGAATATCATACTATTCTTTATTATTATCCATAATTATTTTTAATAAACTATGAACGAAATGTAACATTTTGCGTAAACAAAGTAATGGTTAATATAAACAAAAGTCCTCAAAAAATGGGATTTATTGCTGAGGAACGATTAAATAATACTTCCAATGTCAGAGTGGTACTCTATTATTTAATCATTCATTAGTCATTTTAAGATTATATAGTTTTTTCAACACCTTTTCAAGAGGACAATACATTCAATATACAGAAAATGCCATATTTTTTGCTGATGAGAGCAGAAGGAGTCTTCTATTAAGCTGATATGTTGCTTCATTGAATACCCCAACAACTAAAAAAGCAGAAACAGTGGCCTGTTTTCCGCTTTTTTTAACTAACCATATGACACAAATTTTCAATTCTATCCCTTTACAGCTCCGGTTATAAGGCTCTTCTGTACCTGATTGCTCAACAGGCAATAAATCAATAATGTCGGAATTGTAGCAATAACCAAACCTGCACCTATTGGGCCCCAGCTTGTGGTATATTGTCCGACCATTTGCTGTATACCAACCGTTAACGTTCTGAATTTTTCCTTGCTTATGAATGTTACTGCAAACATCAACTCATTCCAGGAAGACAGGAAGGTGAATATTGCAACAGTTGCTATTGCAGGCTTTATAAGCGGAAGAATAATTCTGAAAAAGCTGTTGTATATGCTGCAGCCATCCAGCAGTGCAGATTCTTCCATCTCTCTTGGAATATCCTTTAAAAAACCGGAGAATACATAGATGGCCATGGGTATTGCAAAACCTACATATGGCAGTATAAGACTCCAATATGAGTTTAACTGCTTGATTTTTGAGAAGAACATGAAAAGGGGAAGAAGTGCGGCATGTATCGGTATCATAAGTCCCATAAGAAACAAAATCAACGTAAACCTGCTGAGCTTCCATTTCATTCTTACTATTCCATAGGAGGCCATAGCAGCAACTATGGAGGATATGGCTATCGTAACTATTGTTACCAAGGCGCTGTTAAAGAAATATAACCCAACCTTGCCATTTGTGAATGCCTTCTGGTAATTCTCCCATAAAAATTCATTGGGAAGGCCTACAACATTTGATCCGAATATTTCTCCATTGCTCTTAAAGGAAAATAAAAGCAGCCAGATAAAAGGATACAATTGTATAAAAGCTATTATTATCAACACTATCTGCAAAAGTACTCCACCTATGCTAACAGGCTTTTTATTACTATTTTTAAAAGTCTTCATATCAAGTACCATTAGCCTTTCATGCTCACAAGAATATATGAAAAATTTGTTCACGCTCCTATAGTGAGCCGGATAAGGCGTGAATTTAAAGTGGTTTCTTTAAAACTAATCCCTCATTTATCAGTTTTTTCAGAAACAGTAAAATAATAAATTTTTAGTTGCATTTATTATTATCCGTTCACTTTCGAAGTCTTTTCCATTCTGAACAGTTTTTGTATTATTACTGTAAGCAAAAGACATTCTCCTATTATGAATATGGCCATGGAACTTCCGTAACCATACTGATATTTATGGAAAATAGTATTAAACATAAGAGTACTTGGCACCTCGGTTGCGTGTACAGGGCCTCCACCGGTGAGGACATAAATAAGGTCAAAAGTCTTTAAAGACCCAATTATGGCAAATGTCACACAAACTTCCAATATAGGCTTAATAAGAGGTATTGTAACTCTGAATGCTGTTTGAACAGCACTTGCACCATCAATTTTCGCTGCTTCCATAAGCTCTGTCGGAATTGATTTAATAGCCGCGTACATCAGAAGCATATGATAGCCTATATATTGCCAGACTATTGGAACGAACGCCGCTCCAAGAGCAGTATCGGTACTTCCGATCCATTCTTTTGCAAGAGAATCCATTCCGACACTTCTTAAAAAAGTATTCAGCAAACCATAGCTCGGGTGGTAAATTTTCATCCACAGCTGACCTATTACTACTGTTGAAACTATTACAGGTATAAAATATACTGATCTGTAAAAACCTTCTCCCTTTACTTTGTTTGATAATACCAAAGCCAGTACTAATGCTATAGGAAGCTGTATGAATACTGATAAAAAGGCCAATATAACTGAGTTCTTTATTGACTCGATAAATCCATCTTCATGATTCGTAAATAATGTAATGTAGTTATCGAGACCAATAAATGTACTTTTCCCTATCCCATCCCACTTCAAGGTACTATAGTAGCCGGACATAAATATAGGAAAAATAATTATTGCTGTAAATATTATCAAAGCGGGAAGAATAAAAAAACATATCGCTTTTTTGTTACTCAGTACTCTATCCATTTTTCCACCTCACATTTATCAATGGAAAGGGTGCCCTCCCAGAAAATGCAGATTCACATGACTTTCCGATCGGACACCCTGGAATGTTCCCTAACCATCAATAATTCTATCTGTTTTAGTAATTATTTCTTTTCGTTGAGTTTCTGCATTTCCTTTGCGAATTCTTCCGGTGTCTTCTTTCCAGCATATATTTCTGCTACAAGATTCTTATGAGTTTCAGCATCAGCACCTTCAAGGAATGTATCCCAAGCAAGAACATATGACTTGGCACTTGCTGTTAACTCTCTGATCTGCTTAGCCAATGGATTGATCTTTGACTCATCAACACCTTCAACCTTCCATGTAGCAAGACCGCCGTCAGCAGCTGTGAGCTTAGCCATTGTTTCTGACAAGTAACCTGCTGTCTTGGTAGCAGCATCTTTGTCAGCAGTATTTGCGCTTACACAGAAGCCTTCTATTGAACCACCAAAGAACTCATCTGCAGTACCTTTTCCGCCATTAACCATTGGGAATGCAACAGCTTGAACCTTATCGGCAACTTTGCTGTCTTTACCCATAATATTTCCTACAAACCAGTTACCCATATAGTACATTGGGATCTGACCTTCTGTAAATGGAACTGCCGATTCGTCATTTGTCAAACCAAGGCAGCCATCATTAAATGCTTTAGCGTCAACAAGCTCTTTTACCTTTGCAGCTGATTCGATAAATGCAGGCTGATCGAAGGATGCAGTCTTGTTGAGTGCATCAACACAAGCCTGGGCACCTGCTGTACGGAGAGCAAGAGCGTTCTGGAAGAACATTGCAGGCCATCTGTCTTTACCACCGACTGTGATAGGAGTGATGTTCTTAGCTCTGAAAGCTTTTGCAGCTGCCAGCAGCTCATCATAAGTAGTTGGTATCTTTATACCGTTCTGTTCGAATAATTCCTTGTTGCAATACAATACTGCAACCCACTTTGAGTAAGGAATTCCGTATGTTTTATTGTCAAATTTAAAGAAGTCGGTTGCACCGGGAAGAATTTTTTCTCCTGCACCGGAGGAAGCAATATAATCATCCAGAGCAAGAACTTTTCCAGCATCAACGAATGGTTTAGTGAAACCTGCACCCCAGCTGTAGAATACATCTGGAGCTTCGTTAGCAGCAACAGCAGTCTTTAACTTGGTTTTGTAAGATTCGTTTTCAGTAGCATCATGTTCGATAGTAATGTTAGCCAGATCAGTTTTTGCAGATTCCAATACCTTATAGAAATATGCAGCATTTGAATCCTTTGTAGGATCTGTCCACAGAGTCCAAACTCTGACGTTTGCGCTTTTTACTTCGGACGGCTGAGTTGATTGCTGCGCTGTTGTGGATGATCCTGCTGCAGCTGAAGATGTTGAAGCAGCTTCCTCGGTATTGCTACCGCATGCAGCGAGACTTGTTGCAATAGCAACAGCAAGAGCGGCACTCATAACTCTTAATGCAAATCTCTTCATTTTTATTTCCTCCTAAAGTTATTTATAATTTTTACTGCAACTTTATAATAAGATAAGTTGGAGAGAAGATAAATTCATTAGTTTTACTGAAAGGTATAAAATTTTTTCTATTTAAAAAGTAATAAATTTCCACGTGCAAAAAGAAAAACTTTACTGTACCAGCTAACCTTATTTGGATTTTCTGTAGTCATTTGCACTAAGACCGGCGTACTTTTTGAAACAAATACTAAAATAGTGGGAATCGTTTATCCCAACCATTTCAGCTATCTCATATACCATCAGGTCAGTTTCGCCTAAGAGCCTGAAGGCCTTTTCCATTCTTAATTTCATCAGATAATCCACAAAAGTCTGCCCGGTTTCCTCCTTAAAAATACGGCTGAGATAGCTTAAGTTAAGGTAAAACTTTTTAGCCACTTCGGATAAGGATATATTTGAGTCTGTATAATTGTTATGGATATATTCCTTTACATCCTGTAATATTTTTCTTGCTTTTTTTCCCTGTTGGCTGTTAACCGACTGGGCTGCTGTGGCCACGGTCTGCTTGAGAAAATCCTTAATATCGGGAAGGGTGTCAAGCTTGAAGATTTTTTCAAAAGGCTGCAGATTATTTCTAAAAATATCTTTCTGGTTTATGTCTGATTCCATTATTACATTCATTATGACCGATATTAAATTACAGGCGATTACACGTGCCTGTTCCAATGACTTGATTTGACTGTCGGCTTCGCCAAACAGCAAATCTATAGTTTCTTCTGCCTTTTCTCTTAGTCCTGACTTTATATAGAAGCCAAACCTGCCCATACTGTCATTATCTATCCTTATGTTTTCATTGGTTGAAGGCCAGATGTCGGAAAAGCTTACAACCTGGTTCTTTCCTACTACAAACTTATAGCTGATAGCATCACAGGCCTCCTTATAGGACATGTAAATCTTATCAATGCCACTGTGAACATTACCTATACCTATGGTTATAAAACATTTAAGCCTGTTTAAAAGCATGGATTTTATTGTTTCACAGCACTCAGACATATCAATTGATACATTGTTGCATAAGACTACTATTCTTTGACTGTTATCGAAAAAAACATTTACGTAATTATCCTTCTCGAAAAAGCGCTGAATATAATCAAGGCATCTCATTTTGTTGATGAGCTTATGCTCCTCATCTCCATTGTTTACTTCTATCAGATCCTCTACCTCTATAACTGCTGTCTGGAAACCATCCTGGTTTATTTTTATATCAAAGTATGAAAGTCTTTCATGTATGGAAGTTATATCAAACCCGCCCTGAATCACCTCATTGAATAACTTTTCCCTTAAAAAGGGCAGGTTCTGTTCAAGCTGCTTTTTAAGCTTTTCGTAACCTACTGAAAAGCTTCGCTCCTTAATAATTTTTTCTTTTATTGAAGTAAGTGCCCTGGTAATTTCGTCATCATTAATGGGTTTAAGAAGAAAATCGGATATTCCAACCTTTATTCCCTTCTTGGCAAACTCAAATTCCTCATGCCCTGTCAGTACAATAATCTTTATGTTCGGATGCATTTCACTTACTCTTTTGCTGAACTCAAGACCGTCCATGACAGGCATACATATATCGGTAATTATTACATCCGGAAGCAGTGTATCAACAAGTTCGATAGCATTTACAGCACTTGAGCTTTCGCCTACTATTTGAAAACCTATTTCATCCCATTTTATGCATGCTTTGAGGAGTTCAAGTACAAGTCTCTCATCTTCTACAAGCATTACTTTCAATATTTCATCGGCCATTTGTTCCGTCTCCTTCCAGATTCTTTGCTTCAATTTCTTCATCATTTACCGGAAGCTTTATTGTTACCTTCGTTCCAACCCCAGGCTGGCTTTCTATAGATACTACATCCTCTATGCCATAAAGTATTTTAAGGCGTTCAATAGTTCCCCATATACCAAAGCTGCTCCTTTCCTGAGCAGTTTTACCGGTGGTCAGCTTTTCTACATCTTCATGAGTCATTCCCATTCCGTTATCCGAAATAATTAACTCTATGAAGTCTACTCTGTGCTTTGCAGCAACAAAGATTGTACCGCTCTTCTGCATTGGCCTGATTCCATGGTATAAAGCATTTTCAACAAAGGGCTGCAATACCAGTTTTAAGATCTTATATTTCTTCACTGACTCATCAATATCATATTCAACTGTGAACATATCTTCATAACGGTATTTTTGAATTTTTAGATAATTGCTTACCACGTCGATTTCCTCTCCGATGGAGATAAGCTCTCTTCCCTTGCTGAGGCTCGTCCTGTAATAATTTCCAAGTGCTTTCATTATATTATAGACATCCTGATTTTTCCCTGAAAGCGCCAGAGAACTGATTGAGTCAAAGGTATTATATAAAAAGTGAGGCTTGATTTGAGCCTGTAGTACCTCAAGCTCCGTTTTCCGCTTCAGCTTCTGTTCATCGACTATCTTGAAAATAAGGTTTTGAATTTCGTCAACCATTCTGTTATAACCGTCTTTCAGCTTTCCGATCTCATCTTTTCCTGCCTTGATATTTACTTTCTTGAATTCGCCCTTCTCTATTCCTTTCATTGCTTCACTTAACTTCTTTATTGGTACTATAATGGTTCTTGAAATTAAAATGGAACCGCCAAAGATAAGCAAACTGTTGACAGCTATCAATAAAAAGCTGACCAAACCCAGTAGGCCTATCTCTTTTGATATTTCTCTGAAAGGTATAATACTTGCTACCAACCACCCTGTTTCTTCGCTTTTAAGATAAGAAATCATGTATTCTGTCTGATGAGATGTCCATAAAATATACTTTTTGTTTAAACCCTCATTACTCTTTACAAATTTCTTGATATCGAAATCGGTTTTACTCTTTGAATTTATTATTGTGTTATCCTGATCATCCATCACAAAGATTTCGGCATTTGGATTATTGGCAAAATCATAACAATATTTTTCCATAACGCTTTCAGGTATATTTATTACGAGGATAGCTATCGGCTTTTGAGTATACAAATCATTTATTACTCTGATAAGAGAAATGAAATTCTCCTGAGAACTGGTGGAATTGAAGATTCCTCCAGCATTGTAGGAAAGAATATAGCCCCCTCTTTTATTCATAACTTCATTATACCAGGGGGCCTCCATTATATTCCTGACCGCCATGGTTCTTGACAAGCCTTTTTCTCCGCTGTACCTGTGTCCTCTAAGATCAAAAACATAAATAGCCGAAGTGTAGGGACTTCCCCTTACAAGCCTGTCCACTGCCACATCAGCCTGGTGCTGATAATAAAAGCTGTAATTAAGCAGAGTATTATGAAGGGAATCTTGAATTTCTTCATTAGATACAACGAGTTTTGAATAATCTGCAACATTCTGTATTACTGAATTTGCGCTGGTACTCACCGTATGCAGAAGTTGAAAGGAGATGTCACTTAATGGACCTAATATGACAGTTGAATTAACACTTTGGTATAACACACCGCTTATACCTATTGAAACCACTAGTAACAACAGATAGTAGGCTATGATTTTTGCATTTACAGACAGGTTTAACAGTCTCTGCTTAATATTATGAAGAATTCCAAACTTGTTGGCATCTTTTAATTTTTGCATTCCTGCCTCCCGACAAACTTCAAGAAAATTTGGTTTCCCTCATGACCCAACCGGAACTAATCCTATGAAGCCCCATAAATCCAAAAAAACCGTGGCGTAGAAATGTTACAATTATTAGTGAGTTCAATAATAAGATTATATTAAATCACTGCCAAAATGTAAACACATTCGACGCCCGGCTAATAGGAGAAATTTTTACCTATGCTTTTTTCTGTTTATGCCCAAAAGGCTTGATAATACAGGCCCCATCAATGAGAAGCCCAGTATGAGCAGCCATTCATTAAGTCCCAGAGGAACTGTTTCAAATATGACCTGGAATACAGGTATATAAATTACTCCGAGTATCATGACAAGAGAACAGAGTACTGCCAGAATAAGAGGCATGTTGTTAAATATTGGTATCTCAAAAATGTTTTTTGTTTCAGATTTGCATTCAAACACATGTATAAGCTGTGTCATAACCAAAGTCATAAATGCTCCGGTACGCGCAAGCTCAACATTATTTACAAAATACAGTATACTGACAAATACACCAAGGGTGCTCAGACCTATAAACACTCCTCTTGATACAATAAGCCTCAGCAGACCGTGAGAAAAAATATGATCCTTGGCCCCTCTGGGTTTTCTCATCATTATATCGTTTTCGGCAGGATCGAGTCCGAGTGCAATGGCCGGCAATCCGTCTGTTACAAGGTTTACCCAAAGTATTTGAATAGGCAGAAGTGGGATAGGCAGCCACATAAGCATACCCAGAAACATGGTCAGGACCTCACCAAGATTACAGGCCAGCATGTATCTAATGAATTTTCTTATATTGTTATAAATAACTCTACCTTCTTCAACAGCAGCGACTATTGTTGCAAAATTATCATCCAGAAGTATCATGGAAGATGCTTCCTTGGTAACATCAGTACCTGTTATACCCATCGATACACCGATGTCTGCTTCTTTGACAGCAGGAGCATCATTGACACCGTCCCCCGTCATGGCAACTATATGTCCCAGCTTTTTAAGAACTCTGACTATCATTAGTTTGTGTTTTGGTGAAACCCTGGCATATACCGAAACGGTGGGAGCTATATTTTCAAGCTGGGACTCGCTCATCTTATCCAGCTCGGAACCGGTTAAAACATTATCTCCCTCACTGAATATGTTTAACTCTCTGGCTATAGCAGTGGCCGTCAGCTTATGGTCACCTGTTATCATTACAGGTTTTATGCCTGCCAGCTTGCATTTTTGAACTGCTTCCACAGCCTCTTTTCTGGGAGGATCAATCATGCCCATCAAACCAACGAATATCAGATCACTTTCTATATTCCTGGTATTAGGCGAATAGCTTCCTGTTTCAAGCTTTCTATAGGCCAGACCCATAACTCTAAGAGCGTTACTTGCCATTCCGTCGTTTATTTTGGTAATTGATCTTCTGGTTAACTCATCAAGTTTGATTATCCCCTTTGCAGACATAATACGGTTACATTTATCAATAATCATGTCGGGAGCACCTTTTGTGAATACGAATATTTCTCCCTTGTTACTTTTACACACTATTGACATGCATTTTCTATCTGAATCAAATGGAAGCTCATCTATTCTTGAATATGTGCTGCTCAAACCGTTCTGTGTTATTCCGGCTTTGGCAGCAGCAATGGTCAGGGCTATTTCAGTTGGGTCACCGGTTATCTTCAGTGTTTCCTGCTTTGAGAACAGGGATTTGATTTTGCCCATTGCAGTATTTTCCGAGGCAGGTCTGGTTATTACTGAATTATTGCAGAGAGCTCCTATTTCAAGTGCAAGTTTAATACCTTCCACTTTTAGGGGGTCTGAAGGTCTGTTGTCTACAAGAAAGCTTCCCTCTAAATTGTAGCCGTTACCTGTAACCCCCAGCTGATAGCCTGCTGCATATATTTTTCTAACGGTCATTTTGTTTTCAGTAAGCGTACCTGTTTTGTCAGAGCAAATTATGCTGGCGCAGCCGAGAGTTTCTACTGCTGGCAGCTTCCTTATAAGGGCATTTCTCTTCAACATTCTTTGGACACCAAGAGCCAGTGAAATGGTGACAATAGCAGGCAGGCCTTCAGGTACTGCAGCTACAGCCAGACTTATACCTGAAAGCAGCATTGTGAACAGCTTTTCTCCTCTTATGACGCCGGTAATTGAAACAATGGCACAAATAAGCAGACACCCTATTGCGATAAATTTTCCCAGATGGGCAAGTCTTCTCTGAAGCGGCGTTTCATCATCCTCAATGTTTTGGATCATATCGGCAATATGGCCCATTTCCGTTTTCATACCGGTGGCATAAACCACAGCCTTGCCTCTGCCGCCGGTAACAATGGTTCCCATATAAACAGAGGATTTTTTATCAAACGGATCTATCAGCGCTTTATTATTTTTGATAGCATTTTTTTCAACGGGAACCGATTCTCCCGTAAGCAGGGATTCATCTATCTGGAGACTGCTGCTTTCAAGAATTGCTGCATCGGCGGCAATACGGTCTCCCGCCTCAATCACAAGAACATCACCCGGAACAATTTCTTCAGCCGGGACATTAACCAGCTGCTCATTCCTTATGACCTTGGCACTTGGTGCTGCAAGGGACTTCAAAGCTTCCATGGTTTTCTCTGTTTTGAATTCCTGAACGAAGCCCATTATTGCATTTACTATTACTATTGCTATTATGGTGACGGCCTCGGTCATTTCCCCCATAAATCCCGAAATAATTGTAGAAACGATAAGAATGATAACCATAAGGTCTGTAAACTGCTGAAGCAGAATTCTTAAGGGTGATATCCCCTTTCTTTCAGCTAAAACATTCGGACCATGCGTCTGGAGCTTGTGCTTAGCCTCTTTGTCTGTAAGGCCCTTCGTAAGTATACTTTCCGATTTTGCATAATTCAACATAGATTCAATAACACTCATACCAATTTCTCGCCTCTCTTGTATTGTAGTACTCTGTCAACCCTGATTCCTTATATTACCGCTGGTTAAATTTACGTATTACTGCGTTGTTGCCAAACGTTGTACTATGAATATTTCTATTCAGAGAGAGGGGAAAATAGTACAAGATTATTGGGAATTAATCAGCTTGTCAGGGGGGCTGTTGTCAGGTAAGTTGTTATTATATTTGACTCTAAAAATATATAATGCTCCCGTACTAAATTCTGACAATGTGTCGCACCCAAACTAAAAGAGTAAATAGTTCAATCCAATACTTACTCTTTTAGTTTTAACCGTGCTTCCACATTGTTAGAATTTGTCCTCGCGCATTATAAATGTAATTTAGTAAAATATAAGATTTTCTACAGCGACATACTCATATAGCAGGATTTTTTGATAATGCCCGCATATCTCCCCTCCTATTGGTAATACTAATTTTTGGCAAACAAAGTTTCAGATTGTGCACACCGGAGTCTTGATTTTTGCAACGGTTGCAAACACTTTGGAAAGGAGGTAATAATTTATGCAGCAGGGTGAAAAGCCGGAATATAAAATAGCCAGATACGATAAAGCCAGGGACTGTACGTGTGAATGTGGTTGCACTGATCCAGTTACCGTAGCTGTCTTCCCCAATTTAGCACAAATAAATCCCCAAGACCTTAATACTATTAAACCTAATATTACAATTATAGGCGAATAACTCAGGTTAGTCTAAGAAGGGCCGGATCTATAGCCCTTCTTAGATCTTATTAAAAAGGAGGGTTGCGAATATGGAAAATTTATTGTTACGACGTGAGCCATTTGGTGGGATATTAGCGGAGCGAGAGGGAGCAAAAGTAAAGTTTCTTAATCACTCTGGTTTTGAAATAACCTATGGAATTGCCAGCGGGTGGCCGGATAATGAGATAATTGATCACATCAAATCAAAATTTGATGTATCAAACATAAATTTAGTTAGTAAGGACATAAAGAGATTTCGTCAAATGATCTCCAATATAAAAGATTGGGATTCAGATGAAAGCCTTTGGAAAGGCTCATCTGAAAATAAGGAAGCCCATTCTATTCCAGCATTATCTACTCCATTAGATTTATCCTGGGAAGTCACCAAAAGATGCAATCTTTACTGTCACCATTGTTATAATGAATCAAGTACAAAAAATTATGAGCCAAGCCTGGAACAGATACGTTCTGTTGTAAATGAACTAAGTTCAAATAGACTAAGGAGTATAGTGATATCAGGCGGGGAACCTTTGATGCGGCAAGACTTGCAGACCATTATTGGCTGGATTCGCCCCTTGACGTTAAATCTCGCATTAGCTACTAATGGAACTTTAATAGAAGAACAAAACGTAGCGTGGCTGGGAGAAATGATTGATGTAGTAAATTTAAGTCTGGATGCCGGCAATAAATTTGCATATGAAAAATTCAGAGGTCGGAAGGGCACATTTGATAAATGCCTCCGAGGACTTGAGCTTTTAGTGCAAAAAAAAGTCCCGGTTGTGATTCAGACTACTATATCCCGTTTTAATATAGATTCTCTTGAAGAACTCGCAGCTTTAGTGATAGAAAAAGGTGCTACCGCCTGGATTGTCAGACTGCCTGTATACAGTGGCAGAGCTAACCAAAATAAAGATGATTTCCTTAGTCGAGATGAAATAGTTAAAAAAGCACCATATTTATCTGAAATCAGATTAAAATATCAAAAAAGATTTGCAGATTTACAGATAGGGGTAAACTTCGTTTGGAGTTATCAGGAACCTTATACCTATGTTAAGCAGAAGGACAGAGCTATATCTTGTGCTGCAGGAACTGTAAGCACACTTTTAACTGCAGAGGGTACACTAGCGCCTTGTTCCCTATTTTCGAGTACAAACTTTAAGTCTAACGTTGTTTGGAATAATAACTTTCTTAAAGAATGGGAAAAAGCTCAATGTATGCAAACTATGCGTTCCCTTCGTTTAAATCAGATTAACAAATGTTTCCACTGTAACGATTATAAAGTTAAATGCAGTACCGGATGTAGGGCTAAAGCTTACTTGAGTGGGGATTTATTTTCAACGGATCCGGACTGCGGTTACTTGAACTAAGGAACAGTTAAATAATAAAACCCGATTTTAAAGGAAGATAGTTTTCGAAAAGACAAGACGGAGGAGGATTAAAAAGAGCTTGCTTTATATGGGAGTAAGCTCTTTTAGAGTATTCTATGTAAATCCTACTCCTCGTAAACTCTTCTTACAGGTTCATGGCACAGAATTGCTTCAATCAGTTCGGCCATGGATATGCTGTGGGATATATCCAGGGTAAAGCGAAGGACCATTTCACCGTCTCTTTCACTGCTTAAGAAGTCAGTCTTCTTTATTCCGACCCCCATTTCCTGAATAATCCTTGATAATTCATTCACTTCACCTTTTTTAATTTGAGTATGAATAAATAACCTTGTGCTTTTTTGAGTCGAAATTTTCCCTTGAGTCTTTTTAATTACAACCAATATTAAAAAAATTACAATAGTTGCAATTATAGCTCCGGAATAAAAGCCTATTCCAACTGCAATTCCCACGCAGGAAACGGCCCAAAGGCTGGCAGCGGTAGTTAAGCCCTTTACACTTATACCCTCTTTGATTATGGTTCCTGCACCAAGGAAACCTATACCGCTTATAACCTGGGCCCCAAGTCTGGCCGGATCCACATTTACGTGAGAGGAATAGTGATAATATATAAACTCTGATGTAATCATTACAAGAGCCGAACCAACACATACAAGTATATGGGTTCTAAGGCCTGCCGGCCTGTGTACATGTTCCCGTTCAAAACCGATGACCCCACCCAGAAGGCAGGCTGCAAGCAACCTTAGAATCACAACAATATAAAAATCAGCCTGGTCGTTGAGAATATTAAGTAACCACATATAAAATCCGCCATTTCTGCCGCTTATGAACAGCATATATTGTGCTTTCACTGCTGAGTTTGATGGTTTTCTCCTACATTATTATATACCCTCTATTGACAATGTACAACACGCCTCACGCCGCTATTTTGCCACTTTTCTTTGTTGTCGCCCTTGCCTTGCGTCAGCAAGGCTGTGCCCATCCTCCTCGAAAATTGCCAAAATATCTCGGCGTGAGGCCGGTAATTTTTGAGCGAGAGAATCTGGCTTGCCACAAAGCGAAGGTGCGCAGAAAGGCTTTGTGCCTTGCAGGCGGCTTCAACTCAGCTGCAGGGCATATTCACCACTAAAAACATATTGTACATTGTTAATAGAGGGTATCGATATCTGGAATAAATTTACTTGTCTTTTACACCGAAGAAGGCTATGTAGTTTATTGTGCTACATAGCCTTTTCGCTTAAGGAAGATTCAATTATAACGCATAGGTTCAGATAAAATTTTTCGACTGTAGAAAAACTTTATTACCTCTGCGCGTTTCAACAAGGAAAGCGCCCTGGGGGACACCTTTGTCCCGTTACATTGCATCAGTTCATCTGAACATTTTATTTACTGCACCTGTTACCTTAACTTTAGATCCCTCTAAAAATTCAACCAGTTTGAATTTTATTTTTACAGGGATATCTTCACTGTTATCTGCCGTGGTTATTAACTTATATTCCTCTTCTGACAGTGAAGTTTTCAAATCCTGCTTTACCGAGTCGGGTATTGCCCCGTGAGTTGCGTCTATAAAACACAGCGGCGGAAATAATACACACCACCAGTTGGCTCCGACACCATCTCCTATTACTACTTTAAGTGCCTGATATTCTCCGGCCGGAAGAGCTATATCCCCATATGTCTTTGTAGGAAAAGAATAATTTCCCATGGACGCTTCTACGCCATAATTGCTATTATTCTCTTTAATTACTTTTACGGACAGCTGTTCGATATCTTTTAAATTAGCATTAATAATTGCTCTTGTTTCATTTATATCCTTCGAATTAGCTAGCTTGTCCTTCATAAATTCTATAATTGCATCCCGGACCTTGAGCTTTAATGCCTGATCCGAGGCTGAATCGCTATTCGCAACAACATGAAGCCTAACCAGGTTTTGTGATAGTCCGGCATTAACATCTTCTGCGTAAGTGTAAGAAATCATCCATGCCCCAAGGATTACCAACAGTAAAACAGCTATGGATATTTTAATAATGTTTGATACTTTCTGACCTGTTGTTAATGGCTTTAAATACAAAATTCCCTTACTCATAATTCTCCCCTTCTGCGAAGCCAATCTAGAAATACAATGCTTCGCCTTCCCCAATCAATGACTAAAAATACTGTTAAAAAAAAGGTTTCAATAATAATTATTGTCAGTTATACGTTTTTTTATACCAGGGCGTATATTTTTTTTAATTTTGAGAAATTAATATTGACTCTTACCTTTGAAAAGGAGCTTGAACGTTTACAGAAAATTTTATTTTATTGCGAGTTTGATTTCTCCCTTAAAAAAATTCAGAAGGCCATGCCAGGCGAATCCGCCGGGATTGAGGTTTTAATGGAAGAGCAGGAGCTTCTTAATGACAGACTAAAGAGACTTTATTCATAATGAAACCCCGGTTGCCATCCAACCGGGGTTCTATACATATAGATACTATTTGGTTTTATATTCATAAGCCGCTCTTATAAAGTCTTTGAAGAGAGGGTGAGGCTTGTTTGGTCTGGATTTAAATTCCGGATGGAACTGAACTCCAATAAACCATGGGTGATCCTTCAATTCAATTGTCTCAACAAGCTTTCCGCTTGGGGAGAGTCCTGATAAAACCATGCCTGCTTTTGCAAATATATCACGGTATTCATTGTTAAACTCATATCTGTGTCTGTGTCTTTCATAAATGAGTTCATCCTTGTATATCCTGTGAATCATGGTATCCTCATTTATTTTACACGGGTAGACACCCAGTCTCATTGTTCCGCCCATTTCATCAATATCACGCTGATCAGGCATAAGGTCTATTACTGGGTATGGTGTTTCACCAAATTCAGAACTGTTGGCATCATGGAGTCCCGAGACATTTCTGGCAAATTCAACTACCGCCATTTGCATACCAAGACATATACCGAAGAAAGGTATCTTATTCTCTCTTGCATAAGTAGTTGCGAGAATCTTACCTTCAATACCTCTGTCTCCAAAACCGCCGGGAACGAGGATTCCATCAACTCCTTTGAGGTAGGTACTGACCTCTCCGCTCTCAAGTTCCTCCGAATTAACCCATTTTATATCAACTTCAAGATCATTTCCTATTCCACCATGTCTTAAGGACTCTGCAACACTGAGGTACGCGTCGTGCAGCTCTACGTATTTTCCGACAAGAGCAATAGTTACAGTCCCTTTAGGATTTTTCTGCTTCTTAACCATTTCCTCCCATTCGGAAAGGTCAGGTTCATTGCAGGCAAGTCCCAATCTCTTGCAGACTGTCTTTGCAAGACCTTCCTTCTCAAGCATCAAAGGAACTTCATACAGCACTTCTGCATCCAGATTCTGAACAACTGCGCCACCCGGTAAATTACAGAAAAATGCTATCTTATCTTTTAAATCCTGTGAAAGGAATTTTTCAGTTCTGCAAACTATTACATCCGGCTGAATTCCAAGACTTATCAATTCCTTAACACTGTGTTGAGTTGGCTTGGTTTTGAGTTCACCTGACTTACCCAGGAATGGAACCAGGGTAACATGAATGTACATTACATTTTCTCTGCCTATTTCAGTAGATACCTGTCTTATTGCTTCAAGAAACGGAAGACTTTCTATATCACCGACAGTTCCGCCTATTTCGGTGATTACAACGTCTGTTCTTTCGGATTTTCCTACTCTGTAAATTCGTTCCTTTATTTCATTAGTTATATGCGGGATTACCTGAACCGTGCCTCCTAGGAAGTCACCTTTTCTTTCCTTGCTGATTACCGACCAATATATTTTTCCGGTGGTAACATTGCTGTTTTTGCTGAGATTTTCATCTATGAATCTTTCGTAATGTCCCAAGTCCAGGTCTGTCTCAGCTCCGTCCTCAGTAACAAATACCTCTCCATGCTGATATGGACTCATTGTACCAGGGTCAACATTTATATAGGGGTCAAACTTTTGAATTGTTACGTGCACACCTCTTGCTTTTAGAAGCCTTCCCAACGATGCCGCTGTTATTCCCTTACCCAATCCGGAAACCACACCACCAGTTACGAAGATATACTTTACTGACATTGTTTTACTCCTCTCGACATGTTCATACGATACTATATATAGAAATGCAAAATTTAATTATATATTTGCTCACACCTTTTAATATTTTATAGTTTGACATTACAAAGGTCAATATATAAGTCGGATTTATTTTAAACTAAATTTTACAAATTTCTTTCACTATTTTGAGTTAAATTTTATAATTGTTCTGGCAGGATAAAAAACGCTTAACACAAGAAAAGAGGGGACTATCCCCTCTGACTTTTCTATTTGGCTATTTTCTTCTTTAATGAGAACATATCTGTTTTTAATTCACCAGCATCCGCTTTTAAGCTGCTAACTGCATTTGCTATGGTATCAGCTTTGGCAGCCAATCCTTCCAGTAGATTTAAAATTTTATCTTCCATAAATTTTAACCTCCATAATTAATTATAGCTGATAATATATGAAGGCATCAAGTAACTTTTTCAAGATGTTTTTTTTTGCTAAACCGTCTTTCGGTTAACATAAAAATTCCCAGGCCAGAAACTGCACCCAGAGAGTCAAGAATTACATCCGAGGGCTGTCCGCTCCGTCCGGCAATGAAAAGCTGATGTATCTCATCACTAGCTGCATACAACACACATATTCCCAAAGCTAGAAAAAACCTCTTCCATTTTAATATTCCACTTATCCTTAATGCGTTACAGCTTAGTATTCCCAATACAAGGTATGCGGAAAAATGGGCTCCCTTCCTCACTATATGGTTAAAGGTATTTACATCTACATCTATTACTCTTTCCAGAGCTTTTTGAAGCCAATAAGTAACTCCAAGGCTTAAACCATTTGATTTGGCAGCCGCCTGGGAGGATAAGTTAAAAATTAACAGCATCCAGAGAAAAACTGCTGACCATGAAAGGATTATAACAAGTTTTTTATTCATAATTCACTGAAACCTCTTTTTACATTGTTTACAAATCTGCATCGATATCTTGTCTGTTTAGATATCTTGTCTTTTTCTATATCTTCTCTGTTTCCATGTCTCGGAACCGTTTTGGCAAAAAAAAACATATGATGAATAAAATCATATGTTTTAGATTATAACATATTAACTTGATATAAAAATACAATTCCTTTTTATATACATGTAAATCATAATATATGCTTTCCAGACGCAATTCCCTTTTAGGCGCTATGCTTTTTATAACCAATGCTTTCCAGACACAATTTTCTTTTAAATGCTATGCTTTTTAATAATTTTGGCTTTTTTCCTTGCCATAAAATGCTTATTGAATATTTTACATAGGATTATAGCACAGCAAATACCCAGAGCATCCTTTAAAACATCCTCAATTGCAGCACTGACAAGACCTGAGTTATTTCTTCCAGAGTAGTACATCTGGTTTGTTTCATCAAAAATACATATACAGAAACAAACCACCGAAACTATGGTCATCCATTTCCTGTCTTTAACTCCACAAAGCCAGAGAGTAATTGAAAAAATACTGGCCAGCAGAAAGTACATAGTTATATGGGCCAAACTTCTTATGAAATTGTCAAACCGGTTAACAGCTGATCCGGTATGTTCCCACCCTTCACTGACAACTCCCAGCTTTTCCGCTATTCCCATAAGATGTTTGGTTACTGCTCTGCTCATATGTCCGGAATTTTCCGCAGTCTGCGAAGACATGAACATAATAAAGCCTGTCCAAATCACTAACAGGGCTGCTACTGCAACAATACTTGTCTTTTTATAATTCATTTCGGCTCCTTTAAGCGTCGTATATGTAAAGTTTATGAAGCCCTATTGTCTCCTAATAGAACCGGTATTGTCCTGAAGATAATTTTTAAATCGTATTTAAAATTTCTCTCGCGTATGTATTTTAAATCCAATCTGCACATGTCTTCAAAACCGATATCATTTCTTCCGCTGACTTGCCACAATCCGGTAATACCAGGCTTCACAGACAACCTCAAATTGTGCCATGCATCATATTTCTGAACTTCTCTGCCAATGGGTGGTCTGGGTCCAACTATACTCATCTCTCCTTTTAAAACATTGAACAGTTGAGGTAATTCGTCAATACTGGTTTTTCTGATTATCTTACCGACTTTTGTTACACGAGGATCATTTCTGATTTTGAACATAAACCCGCTGATTTCATTCTTATCTTCTACTTCTCCAAACCTTTCTTCCGCATCTGTTACCATTGATCTGAATTTGTGCATATAAAAGGGTTTCCCCATGAAACCTATTCTCTTCTGATGAAAAAAAACAGATCCCCTGGAATCCACTTTTATTATTACAGCTATAATAATAAATAAAGGCGATAACAGGATTATAGCTGCAAGTGAAGCTCCAATGTCGAAAAGTCTTTTACATATGCTGTAAGTATGCGAAACATTATAAAACATAGCTCTTTGGGCTACAATATACTCTGCATTAAGCTCAATATCCTTCATACCATCTTCTCCCACCTTAAAACATTTCTATGTACCGGATCTTCATTATTTATTACCTCCAAAACATTCTTAGCGTTGGTATGAAAAAGTGAGCCGGCGTCCTCTTTACCTACCCAGTTGGTTACATTTTTATAAGCTTCCGAATACCAGTTGGCGTAATCAGACGCGCTATGGGCATTAGAAGCAACCATATCAACAAATTTCATCTGTACCAGTTTTTTTGAGAACTCTTTTATTCTGGATCCATAAACTCCGGCTATACTTGCCGCGTCTGCCTGAATTAAACAGCCGGCCTTTATAAAGGCTACAAAATACTCAATTTTATTGATAAATGCTCTATTCCTCTCTATGTGAGCAATAACAGGAGTTATTTTCTGCATTCTGAAATTCAAAACCATTTCAACGCATTTTTGCGGTTGAGCATTAAAAGGAAATTCAAAAAGGATATTTTTCGTTTTATTCAAGCTGAGTTTTTTCCTGTTTTTCATGAGAGCATGGCTATTTGGATTTGCAAATACTTCATACCAAAGATTTATTTTAACGTCATAATCCCGCGCTTTATAAATCAGTTCCTGAAAGTTCTCCTCAACACGGTCAAGGCTGAATACAGATTCCTGATAATGAGGTGAGGCTACTACCAAACTTATCCCAAGCCTTTCAGCCTCTTTAATCATTTTTAGTGATTCGGTAATATTTGATGGTCCGTCATCAACTCCATGTATAATATGACTGTGTATATCAATCATTACAACCAATTCCTTTCATCAATTAAGCTTGAATAATCTTTTTGTTTAAGCACTGGCTATAACGAGCAATAGATGTCGCCCAATTATAATTTGCTTGTGCCCATTTTAGGTGGATTTTGTGCAGGCAAGGGAAATCTTTCGAAAGTCATTATATTGGCATACGCCATAGTAATAACTTTGGAATAATCTGTTTATAAAAGACAAACTTTTAATAGTTTGTCTTTGGATTAATTAATGCAGCATGGCGCAAAATCTCCAAAATGACGAGTGCAATGAAATTATACACAGGCTTTTAAATCTTTCAATCGCTGCTCTATTAACTTTCCGTCTTTTAATCCAAGAACCCGGGAACATATTGAAAGGGCGGTATACCTATGGGTGATAACAATGCAGGTTCTGGCGGGTTTCATTTCATGTATGCTTGTCAGGACACGCATTTCCGACTCTCTGTCCAGCGCTGATGTAGCCTCATCTAAAATCAAAATGGGAGCCTTTCTCAGTAAAGCTCTCGCTATAGATATTCTCTGGGCCTGACCTTCCGATAAGCCGATTCCATGTTCTCCAATTTTTGAATTCATACCATCTGGCAGTTCATTAATAAAACCTATTGCACATGCAGCCCTTGCTGCAGCTTCTATATCTTCTTTTGAAGCTTCCGGAGACCCCGATTTAATATTTTCCTCAATTGTTCCGCTAAATAATGTATTACCCTGGGGAACATATGAAATCCAATCCCGGGTTTCAGCCGAGACAAAGAATTCGGTATTATCCTTTGTTACAAGTGATATACTGCCTTTATCGGGTTTCAGCAATGCAAGAAGAGTTCTTATCAATGTTGTCTTCCCTTCTCCGGATGGTCCTATCAACCCTATAATTTCACCCGGCTTTATTGTTGCATTCAGCATCTCCAGCACCGGCTTGTTTTCTTTATATGCAAAGGTAACACCCTGAAGTTTGATTCCGACCTCTGATGCCGGTGGAAGTTTATTTGAAGCCCTTTCAAGGGGTAAGCTTTCGATCTCGATTAATCTCCCTGAAGAAGCTATGGCTGCTATTATTTGGGGAATCATTCTGGCCAAACCTACAAATGGCCCCTGCACCTGGGATACAAGTTGTAAAAAAGCTGTTAAAGTACCAAAAGAAGTAGTTCCCCTGCTTAATTTCAGCGCACCCCAGCAAAATGCCAGGAAATAACCCACCCAATAGCCGAAACCTAATATTGTACTTGCAAAAACACTGGTAACATTTCTTTTTTTAACCCAGCCCAGCCTTATATTATGCAAGGTTGAAATATTTTCTATATTTCTCTCTTCAAGTCTGAAAGCCTTGACAATCAGCATATTTTCTATGGACTCCTGAAGAAATGATCTGTAAGCACTTTCCGATTCCTGCACTTTTACCTGTAATCTCTTTATTTTCCTTCCCCATATTCTGCTGAACAATACTGTAAATGGGCCTAAAATAAATGCCAGAACAGCCAGCATCGGCTCATAGTACAGCAAGGTTGAAAACGCAGCTGCCAGTTGTACACACAAAGAAATTATGCTGGGCATGGTATCAACCACCCCGGTTGTTACTGCCCCCACATCACTGGTCAATCTTGTAAGAATATCTCCACTGTGATATTGGGTTACGGATATCCACTCTGTTTTCGTTATTTTTGTAAATATCCGCTTTCTTATGTTATTGGATAAAACTTCTGTGGTCCTTACAACCATAACTGAAGAAGCTGCTTTTATTCCAAGATTTATAATTATTAATGACCCGAACAAACCAGCGTATAGTATAACCCTTTCCAAAGTTCCTTTAACAGCACTGTCAATTAAATTTTTTGATAAGATTGCTGTAGCTACTCCTGCCAAAGAAGTAAATATATCGAATAAAACTATAGACAATAAACTTGCAGAGACAGTTTTTGAATTACCGGCAATCCATTTGATTTCTTGAAATAATTTTTTATACTCTTTTGTGATACACATGCATCTCCATTTCAAAAAAAATATTACAGCTTTGGCTCAACTTTCTTGCATAAGCATTTTCAACTACGTTGTCTGAGTACCATTAAGGTATTTTCTCAGTTTTACTATGACTCTGATTGCTTTAATAAAATAATTTCTAAGAGGTATTATATTTATCCAAAAGCCGACTAAAAACTTCCACCAAAGGTTTTTACAGCTGAATTGATGATTTTTTCGCTTGATTTCCGTTACTGCAGCAATCAACTGATCAGGATTCAGAGGGCCTTCAATCCACTTTTGAGCATCACCGACCATATAAAACTGTTCCCTCTCTTTTTTTAAAACCCGATGAAGAATGTACTCTCCGCTTTTTCTTTTTATAAGAACTATGTCTCCTTTTCTGATAGTATCAAAACTTGTCTTGGCAAGCTTTACACTGTCTATATCCTCTCTGAGAAACGGATACATGCTCATACCTGTGACGGTAATCCAGACATTTGTTCCACCCTTTAAAATTTCCTTGATAACAGGAAATATTTCAGCAGACTTTATTAGTTTTACTTCACGCATTTATGTACCAACTCCATTGCTTCTTTATCAGGTCTGCACTTAAGATGATATACCGGAACGTTGCTAACCAACTTTTCAAGGGCGGTATAAGCTTTCTTCATTAATTCCTCGTCAAAATATGGAAGGAAACACCTGGGCATAATCATTGGCAGCGCTTCAAATATCTCCAGTTTTTTTATACTGTTCTCCGGAGCCTGGCTTAATGCTACTATTGCCTTTATAGGAACTTCGGTATTGGCAAATTTATCTGATGATCCGCTCCAGGGGGTCCCGCAAAGCAAAGGGATGTCATCTTTGAATCTTATGGCAGGAGTATCATCATTAACCACTGTTACAGCGTCACCGAAATATTTTTCCCATAATCCCACATGAGTTGATTTTCCTGTTCCGGATGGAGCCGTAAATAATAGACCCTTTCCCTCCCATGCTATGGATGAGGCATGCATGACTATTCCCCCATTGTGCAGCAGATTATTTCTGAATACTATGCCCATCAGCATGAAGGAATAGTGGTCCGACCAGGTTTTAAGCACTTCGGGAGCATTTTCGTCCAACTGGGGTTTAAAACATTTTATATTTGCATTGGTCCAATCCAAATCTGTATCAATATGTGAAAGGATATTTGTCTTTGTTCTGTCAAGGCTGTAAATATGATATCCTTCTTTTTCATTTTCTTTTTTCAGCCATTTTATATTATCCTCAATAATCATTTTCCCGTTAGGCTTTTCAATTGAGGAACACTGATCTATTTCAACACATATATCCGGATTTTTTTTTATGTCACACAGAAAGCATTTCATTCTTTCTCTCAGATAAATATTTGCAGATTTTACGTTTATATATGTTCCGGCAACATTATAAGCAAGCATTTTATCACTCCTTGTAAAAATATAATCAACACTGAAGGTATAACCCTCCAATGTTGATTATTTTTGATCCTTTTAGTCATTGGCAGTTATCAGGTTGCCTAAATCATCCAGGCATGACCCCACATTAGGACAACTTCCCGATATTCTCTCCTCTATTCTGAGATTAACAATATCCATTGATGGCTTTACGTATTTTTTCATTTTTTATCACCTCGTTTCATATAAAATTATTAAGTATTGACTTAAGCTGATGTCGTTCCTGCATAATACTTCTTGCCCTTATATTCAATATCTACAGTACAAGCGCCTGTACAATCTGTATGAGCAAGCCTTTCCTCAACCTTTAAATCAACAAAATCCAATTTAGGTGTAATGTATTTTCTCATTCCGTTCACCTCCTAACAGTTACAATTAAATAATAATCTCCCACTTTCAAAGGGCTATTTCCCCTGAAAATCTGGTTTTATTTTTAACTGTTCCTCAAAATAGTAAATATACTATCAGCGGCTGTACCGCTGTTCGACCCGGTGTAAGAATCTGTCCGGTATCTAGTAGTTTGTAACATCTAAACTCATACATTGCCGGCGGTTAAATTTCCTCAGGACTGCGTTGTCGTCAGTTGGAATAAAGCAATTATTCCGCCCTCCTCCGCCTAGTCCTGAGAAAATTTCCCTCGCCGGACAATATACGTTTTAGATGTTACAGACTACTAGTTGCGCTTGGAATTTTATGTGAATTAAAATTTAACCAAGTATGGCACCAAATCCGCCAAGACGACAAGTTCAGTGAGATACTGGACAGGTTCTAAGTGGCTATTTTTACAGTTTCGTCCTCTTTCCTCCGTCTGATTTCCATCCGGTGTCTCGCACTTTCGCAGAGGTATTGTGCAGGCTTTGTAAAACTTCCCGTCTCGGTCAGTAGTCTTCCGGGACAGGATATACAGTCATTTTTCATATCACATTTTTCACAGTCACTGCACTTTGGAACCTGACTACAGCCTTCCTTTAACTTTTCCCAGGCTTTTACAAAACCAATCTCAAGGGGATTTGCATTGGGGGTATCCAATAATCCGCAGGGAATCATTCTTCCGTCCCAGGTTATCCAAAAGCCGGTTTTACCGGATTGGCATCTGAACGCGGAATTCTCAAGCATCCTCTGGGTCTTATCAGAAATTACGATTTTATGCTCCATGGAATCTTCATTAATATTTAA
The DNA here is from genome assembly GCA_023409265.1 of Bacillota bacterium. GTDB lineage: Bacteria > Bacillota > Clostridia > Acetivibrionales > DSM-1351 > Ruminiclostridium. The sequence continues at coordinate 547,538 of JAEYHZ010000022.1, forward strand.
TTCCACTTTGGAATTTCTTGGGTAGGCCTTTTCTCCATACAAGCTTATTCTTTCTTCATACTCCACAATATCAACCGGAGAAAGTCTGTTCCCTAAAGGATCCGACCAACAGCCCTCCCTCCTCGGTGAGATGTAATTCACCACTCCAAGTACATTGGAATATGTATGAGCTATTTTGTACAACTCCTTATAGTCAACATAGTTACCTTCCACTACAGTGGTTTTGACCTCAAGCCTTATTCCTTCTGATCTAAGCAGTTCCAGGGCGTTTATAGTTTTTACATATCCTTCCCTGCAGCCGGTCACCTTTTCATATGTTTCAGGACTACCGCCGTAAACTGTTACGCTAACCCTGTGGGGAGGTATTTTCCCGAGCCATTTTGCCTTTTCAGGAGTTATCATACTGCCATTTGTAAATATAGTTATATTTAAGCCCATTTCGGTAAGGGCTTCGTATATTTTTTCGAAGTCTTTTCTTAAAAACACTTCTCCCCCTGTCAGAATAAGATAAAAGAGGCCTGCATCCCTTGCCTGCCGTCCCATCTCGATCCATTGTTCCGCAGTAAGCTCAGCCTCAGAGGCTTTTTTGTCATTTGCAGGGGTGCATACATAACACATCTTGCATTTGAAGTTACATCTGGAGGTTAATTCAAAAGAACCGGATAAAGGAAGCCCCTTTTCCATTGACAGTGCTGTAATCTTTTTGTGAAATTCTTTCCAATCCAGGCTCATATAGCACCTCAATTCCAAAATTTGTTTTATCACATTTAAATATGAATTACTCAATCAGACTGTTGTTTTTCATGCATTCAACAAAATCTTCAACATCCCTGGCTGCAGTCTCTCTATCTACCTCATACTCAGCCAGCAAAGCATCCACCATTTCTTCAATGGTGGCATCCTTCTCCAGGCTTCTCCACAATAATGCACCGCTTTCACTCAAAGTCATTATTCCATTAAACTCCACAACTCTTGCTCCCAGAGGCACTACAACTGATTGACCAGCGATTTCTCTAAGCATAAATCCGTTTTTTATCAGCATTTTTCTCCATCCTCCACAAAAACTAATATATTAATATATAATCTATTTTGCTGCTGGCCCTATTGTATCAGTCCAGCTGCATTTATAAGGGATTTTACCAGGGAAACATCCATCCCCAGCCATCTCCTGGTTTTTTACCATGATTTCTGTCAAATCCACCGTGCTGACCATCCCGGCCTCTGCCATGGCCTCTTTCGCTGTGGTTTCCGGTTGATCCAAAGTGTGCAATTCCCTCTTCCGCACGAAGTTCTATGATACTTAACTCCGGTTTTATATAAGCTTTCATTACATATGTCTCCTCTGTTTATTATTAAATTTCATATTTTTTATTTATTTTATTAAATTCATATTTATTGTATTTATTACCTTAGCCCTAACCATTCCAATAGATTATTTCTATCCCTGGCCATATTAATCAGTGAATCATCCTTAAATATGGCTTTTTTATGGTTAAAATTAAAGTCCTTGCGGGTTATGCCGTATGCAATTCTGTGTATCCATGCCACGGGTAACAATAACGGATTTTTGTTAACATACAGATATTTATACCTGTAGGCCATTTTATCCCGGCTTGGGAAAATTATGTTTATGGCATTAACCAGCTTGTTTCCATAGAGCTGATCTTTGCCGCCACCTGAATTATTTACCAGAACATTTGCTGAGGTGCGTTTCAGATCATTCTTCCCAAAATTTCCGCCAGTTAAAATATCCTCTATGAGTAATTCTACCTTTTCATTATTAATATTGATTTCTGAAGATAATACCGATGGAATATTAACGTTGAACAATCTCTTACAAACGGCGAAAATTGCAAACATGAAATGGTCAACACCATATTTTATTGATTTATGATGCACAATATTCCAATCAATTTTATCCTGACCCTTTTCAATAATAATAACAAGGTCACATAACTGTCTTAAGCCAATACCCCCGTGTGAAATATGTGAGGCCATATGAATAAGTGAATGCACCACCTGCATCTCCCAGGATAGGGCAAGTGTTTTTGTGTTCCCGATAATTATTTCAATGGGATTGCTCCATGCATCGTTGTTTAAGGTATCTGCGTTTCTTATAAAGCTGTAATCAGCAAGAAGCCTATGCAGCTCAATAGCTATAAAATTATCCTTATGGAATTCAACATGTTTGGTATTTATGTCTTTCTTTTGAACATAACCCATTCCCTGCAGTATCTCACTTGCCTTTTCCAGGTCCTTTTCGCAGACAAGGATATCCGAATCTCCCATGGTTCTGAGTTCGGGATAGGGATATAATTTATTTATTACCATTCCTTTAAGCACTATGGTTTTTATCCCATAAGAATTCAGTATTTCCAATACCTCTCCTATCCAGACCTCATCACAAATCATCTGGAATCCGCAGGACATTACTGCTTGCTTCCATCTTTCCATAACCGTACCTTCAAGCCCGATTGATTCACTAAAGCTTTTTATAGCCGGATATATCAATGTGTGTACCTGATGGGCTCCAGCCTCCAGAAAAATCTCCTGCCAATCTGTATTCCTGCCTTTATAGCTTTCAATATCGACTTTTTCATTTCTTATTGAGGCACTTAAAAGCTCAGTTAAGATTATGTCTTTTTCCTTCATTTCCCAACCCCCTCCATCTATTTTTACTTAGGGCCTGCTTAATATCGAATTGTACTTGTTGTTGGCGTTTTTGGAGCCATGCAGCGTTAAATTTTCTTACAATTGTGACCTTCAACGAGGCAAAGGTTTCCGTTCTCTATCATGAATGCCTATCACCTCGTTATAAAGTTTTTTTGTTTCTACGGTTATCCGATCCCAATTGTACTTGTTTAAAATGTAATTACCGGCAAGGTTTTTAACCTTCAAAACCTTTTCTTTATCCTCAAGCAGTATGTTCAGCTTGTCATACAAATCTGTCACATTGGATCTCTCAAAGCTGTAACCCATAGTACCTATGACATTGGTATTTTCGGGAATATCACTGACCAGGCAGCAATTCCCATAACTCATCGCTTCTAAAAGGCTGATGGGCAGACCTTCGATATCGGAAGGAAGGACATAAAAATAAGCGTTGCTGTACAGCTCCGCCAATTCCTGATCACGAACGAATCCGGTAAAAATTATATTTTTATTTCCGGCTGCCTGCTTTCTGATTTCCAGCTCATAATTGCAGCTGTGGCTGGAACCGCCTGCTATCACCAGTTTTTTCCCTGTTTTTATCCCATTGTAGGCATCTATAAGATAATGTGCCCCTTTTTCTGGTACCAGTCTTGCAAGAAACAATATATAATCATTGTATTCCAGATCATATTTTTCCTTTATTATTCGTGCCCTCAGTAAATCAGGCCTTTCAACCCCATTGGGAATATATGTTGGTTCTATATTATACTTATCCCTGTAATAGCCGATTAAACTTTTTGAAACACTTATTGTCTTATCTGAGAATTTTGCAGTGGCATATTCCCCGAATTTAAGAAAAGCCGAAGCAAATTTCCCCCATTTTCCCCGCTGCCAATCCAGCCCATGCACAGTACAAACTACTTTTTTTCCAAAAATTTTGGGAATAAAGGCAAGAGTAGACGGTCCCAAAGCATGGTAGTGGAATATATCGCAGTTTGATAAAAGTGCACTTATAGTTGAAGTAAAGGTATGGGTAATAGCATCCAGATGCTTTGAATTAATAAAGGGTGTATACTTTATTCTTACTCCCATGTAGTTTCCATCTTCAAATTCCTGGTCGCAATAACCCTTCCTGCTATAGACCTCAACCTTACAACCGAGGCTTACGAGCCTTTTCGCTATTTCGTCCACATGGATCTCAATCCCTCCGGCTCTAGACGGAATACCTTTTTGCCCTATCATTGCTATCTTCATACTCACCAAACTCCTTGCACTCTATAAATTTGTTTTCCTTAAGGCTGTAGCTTCCCTTCAGCTTATGCTTTACAACCCACCAGAGAGGGACACTGATTTTCTGTTTCATAGCAGGTGCTACGCTGCCTATCATCCAGCAATTTTTGGGGCAGCTTTTTACCATCTTCCGAACTTCATCCGCCCGGTCGGAATTCCAGATTTCCTCCCAGGTACTTTCTTTGAGACTTCCCATAGACATTCTTTCAGTACTTCCGTTACATGGCAGCACATGTCCGAAGGGGTCCACAAAAAAACCGTTGCTGCCCATATCACAAGGCAGATAGCGCTTATTTCCATATATATAGTTAATCAGCCCGTGATTGAAATATGCCCGGAACCACTTTTTGGGTGACCTTGATTTAAGAAGCTGATTTACAAGCTGTTCAAAGGCTACGGCAACTTTGAGCCTGTCATTGATTCTGTTGTCGGTTTTCCTGAAATAGAAGGAATTATGCAGAGTTGCAGTAGCAAACTCCATTCCAAGCTGGTCAGAAAGTTTGTACAGGGGAATCAGATCCTGAGAATTCATTTCCTGGACTGTACAGCCAAAGCCTACGTCCTTATGCCCTGATGCAACAAGTTTTTTAAGGGTATTATAGCCTCTGTTGAACCCGTCAGGTATCCCCCTTATGGTATCATTGGCTTCCTGAAGTCCTTCAATACTGATTCTTATCCCAACCTCGGGAAACTCCCTGCAAAGTTCCAGTATTCTGTCTGTGAAGTAACCGTTTGTGGAAATAACTATTCTGTTGGTCTTTTTGTAAAGCTCCCTGACAATCTCATTAATATCCTTGCGTATAAAGGGTTCACCTCCTGTAATATTTGTAAATGACATATCAGGAAGTTTTTTTATGATATCCAGGGATATTTCCTCCTCAGGCCTGCTGGGATCCTTGAAACAATCACACATGTTGCACTTCGCATTACAGCGGTATGTAATTATTACTGAGCCGTATAAAGTTCTTTTTGACATGGGTTCCTCCTATAGCCTAAAATTACTTATGATTTATTAATTTATTTTAATAGGTTTATACATTAATCTGGCGCCATCGTGCCAGTAAGTTTCATCAACACCAAACCAAGCTCTAAGCATAAACAATCCAGCTCTATCAGCCTCACCCACTCCCAGATCCCAGGCGCCTTTCCACCTTAATTCTCTCAAATCAGCCTTCCCGCAATACCATGAATCTCCAAAACTATTATCTTTATTTGCACCACCTGCAATCTCTACTGGAAAACCAATGGACGGATATCTGGAGTCGAACCCAAGATTTTTTACAATTTGATTAACATAAGTATTTGTATTTCCATTTTCCATTTGTTCTGGAAGTGTATAGTTCAGTGGTAAATAATCTTCAGAACCTCCGCTTGTATACTTTGTCATATCATAACAAATTGCAGGAACATTATTTTTAATAACAACTCCATCAACACAATTCCAGATATTCCCCCATGGGTTTTCAACAAACCTGTATCTTACACTGGTAAATCCATTCCCTTTTATATCCCCTGAAGCATACCCACTCGGAGATGCCATTTGATCACACATACCGCTAGCCAGTGGAGTGTTGTAAATATATGTGGTAAACTGTTTTATGTCGTAAGGATTACCCGAAAAATATATAGCCATATGTAAATCATCAAACTTCTCTATGGCAGTAATAAGTCTGTGCTCCATTTTATAATCTTCTTTTTCGGAGACAGCACAAGATTGTCCTACTTTAAATTCAGATGCTTCACCATTTGTAAGGATAATTCTGTTTACATTATTCTCAGAAACAGCAGCTTCCTTTGTAAAGGGGTACTGCATTTTTTGCAATCCCATACCAATAGTCTTACTGCTGTTTTTATTTGAAAACTCAACAAGGTATAAATGTTGTAAAGCTATAATTGTCCGTATATCAAGAACACCATAACGAATACTTCCATTTGCTTTTGCGTATTCTCTGTATTCCTTAAGTGACAGATTAGTTGTAGGGTAAGTACCTGATCTGCTTACCAGCTTTCCGTCGGTTACATATCCGTCATATGTCGCTATATATATTTTATCTACAATTTGCAAACCCTCTTTAAATGCCGGTTCAATTTCGTATCCCTCTTTTTGGGTTTTTGAGATATACAAGTATTCGTATGAAGCATCTTGATATCTCTTTACATACCATTTTGGTAATTCAACAAATACATTTCCTTTTGAACCATCAAATGCAAATCCCCTGTCTCCCTGGTAAATAATATTTTCATTTGAGTCAATATTGCATAATTTTATGTCTGACCACGGATATATAAAATCAAAATCATTGGCTATCGGAGAATTTCCTTCAATGGATCCTGCAATCAGTCCGGCTGCTCCTTCCAATCTCTCGCATTTTTCAGTCAACTCAAACAGACTCCATTTTACTCCGTAACTGTCCTTGTCTGAAGTGGGTTTTTTTAGATATTTTATTGTAATATTACCTATATCAGAGCCGGATACTATAAATGTTGTTTTTGTATCATAACATTTTATTAATCCGTAATTACCTATATTTTCCTCGTTTTTATTTTTATTCCATTTAAATGATTCATCTTGATATAATACATCTGATCCTTTTAGTTCAGGTAAAGTTACGGAGCTTTCCAGGTGCACCTCATAACTGGTGCTTTTAGGTCCATATTCTATTTGAACTTTACCGCTTATATTCTTTGAATAATATACTCTAGCCCATTCAATGTCTGCAGGTATGGTAACCGTTGCCTTGTTACTAAAGCTGTAGTGATTTCCATCATGATTTTTGAACTGCCATAGATTCCTGTTCACCCCGTCACCGCTAATTGTCAGTTCATCTCCAGGGTTAACCTTCATCCATGAAGTGGTTTTATATCTTTTCAGGTGGCTATCTGTCAGATTTTCGTTACTGTTATAAGTGAGATATCCATAGTCAAACTTACCGTCAAAGATATTCTTGTTAACTGATTTTATTGTTACTTTTGAAGAGTTATTTTTTATTGAGACCTGACATGTCCCACTCTTTGAAATGTTTGTTTGAAAACTCTTAACCGAATTATTTAAATTTATAAAGGCTTTATCATGTACATAAGATAGTTCAAAAACATTGTTTGCATAGGCAGACATGGAATTTAACACCAGGAATGAACAAATAAAAAAGCAGATAACTTTATAAAAAAATATCTTCCTGATTGAATTTTTCATGAGTACTTATCTCCTCTGCTTTAATATAATTATTGGGACAATACTTAAAATTTTATTGAAGTATTTGTCCCAATTAAAGTCTTCTATTTACTTATTAAAGTTTTCCCATCGCCGAGAACCTCATTATTGCTTAATATAATTTTTGGACCTTTAGCAATAATGCCAAATTGATTTGCATCATAAGTTTGAATAGTATTATTGGCACAGTATATCTGGTATTGTGTTGAAAGTTCGACAGCATAGAGTCCTGTATTTTTATCAAGCTCTATGGTATTGCTTTTGATGTATGAATCACCGTTAAATGACCTTATACCATACTTTACTTTTGTTACATTGTTTCTGACTGCTAATTCCGGGGATATTATACCGGTTTCTGCTCCGCTTATTACATTATTTATTGCGACTCCTCCAGTGATACCATATTTGAAGGGTCCTGAGATTTTGTTGCCTTCTGCCGAAGTCAGGTTTGTTATCGCATTAGTGTTTGTACCGCCTGTCAGAGTAATTATATTATTAGCTGCATAAATATTGCTCTCCATGTTACTTAACGGATTGTATACTACAGTTTTATTCTTACTGTTTATTGATTCCAAAGTAATAATGTTATTGTAAATAGATACATTTGTTGTAGGTTTTTTCCTATTTTCAATTCCTGTACATATAACAAAAGCGTTAAATTTCTTTGAAATAATTTCATTATTACTGATGGTTACGTTGTCAACAGTGCCATAGTATTTATCTTCACTGGAATAAACACTTAACACAATTTCCTGCTTGTCAGAGTAATCTTCTATTTTACAATTGTTTATTATTACATTCCTAACATTCCCTACAGTTGAATAAATTGCAATAACCTCATCCTTTGAATCCTTTTCAAAGCTGCAGTCGTTTATTTTAATATTCTCAGTTGTATTACCAACAACGTTTTCCAAGCTATCTGTCAAGTTTCTGACCCAAATACACCCACCGCTAAGTGCTTTTGTTTTATTTATAAAATTACAGTTTGAGACTGTTACATTCTTACACCCGTTGTATATATCTAAATTTGTTACAGGCATAGTGTTGGCAAGGTCTGCAATAAAGTTGCAATTTCTGATATTGGCCTCACTGATATTTTTAAAAAGCATAATTGTTTTGGGGGATCTGTTTGTATATCGTTTATACTCAAAGGATATATTTGAAATGTCAATTTTTTGTGCTGTATTTACTTTAAACTCATCAGAATAATTACCATTAATTATTAAGCATTCAGCAACCGAACCCTGGCCATAGTTTGAAAATGTCTTACTGTCAAATACTATTTTTGTCGCTCCCTTTACTCCCTGGGCCGATAAGTTCATGCCCTTTAAAACCAACTTAGTTTTACACAAAAAATTTCCAGCCGGTATTTTCACTACTTCTCCAGAATTGAACAGCGCTTTTAAATACTCTGTATTATCATTTGCTGCATTTGTAAAGTTTGCGTCGGAATAATATTTACCATCAGCCGGATTAAAATAATTAGCATTTCCTATTTCGCTTGATCTTTTAGTACTATTGTCAGAATTTTGTGCTGCTAACAAACTGCCATTTAATGGACTGATTACAACTGTTTTCTGAGCATTATCACCAACCCCTGTATTCTTTAGGCTTGTTGTGTTAAAGATGTAAATACTTACTACTGTAACTATTACTAAGAACAAACATAAAATGCTTATAAAAAGCACCCTTTTAATACTGCGTGATTCCATAAATTAACTCTCCCTTTTAATACAAATTAATTTTTTCATACAATAACGTTTGTATTTTAAGGGCACTTTAGCTCATTATCCCAAAAGTCTACCCCTCTCCAAATGTTTTAATTGTGCCATAGAGTAAATATCCAACAATTCCTCAGTGTATTTTTCAATTGAAAACTTCTTAGATTTCTCAATGCTTTGGTAAGAAAATTTTAGTAATATTTCAGGATTCTCATACAAATACCTGATCTTATCAACCAAATCTTCTACATTCCCGGGTTCAAAAAGCAGACCATCCTTTTTATCACATATTAATTCCGGTATCCCCCCAATATTTGAGCCAATCACAGGTGTACCATACATCTGTGATTCCAGGACTGACATGGGACAATTCTCATACCATTCGGATGGGTAAATGGAAAAAAGAGCTTCTCCAATTATATTTCTCAATTCATCCCCTTTTTTAAAGCCAAGGAATTCAATGTTTTTTATACATTTGACATCCTCTTCGAGCTCGCCGGACCCTATAAATACAAACTGTATTTTTTGCAGTTTTGTACAGGCTTTAATTAAAGTACTTATACCCTTTTCTCTGGACAGCCGGCCAAAATATAAGACATAGGGTTTCTTGCTAACAGTATATTCCAGTGAATTATTGTTAGTGAAATTATGTAAAACTACTATTCTTTCTTTTGGCACTTTTACGTTCATGCTGATCATTTTATTCTTAAGAAACTGACTGGGTGAAATAAAATAATCAATGTTCTCATAAGTATTTAATTTGTTGTACAAAAAGCTTTCTGCAGCTCCAACCAGACTCTTTAACAAGGAGTTATCGATACACTTTTGTAAAATACAATTAACATATTTTCCATCACTGCATTTCTCACAGTTCTCTCCCCTTTTATAGTGATAAAGTCTATGGTAAGGACATACTAATTGAGGGTCGTGCAATGTCTGTACAATGGGAATATTACATTTCTTAATTTCATAAAGAATTGAAGGAGTAATTTGATAATTATAATTATTTAAATGAATAATGTCAGGTTTAAAATTATTAATAACCTTACCAATCTTTTTTCTTGCTTCTACAGAGTACACAATTCTAAATGGGTAGGAGATTTTACTCAGTAAATTACCGCTAAAATCCATGCTTTTCATACTTTCGCCTGCAGAATTACCTACATGGTTATTGGGATTCTCAATTCCGAAATACTCAATATCATGGCCTAATTTTGATAAATAATCAAAGAGTTGAAATATGTAGGTTTCACTTCCGCCTTTATTATATAAAAACTTATTAACAACTAATATCTTCATTAACTACGCCCCTGTACTTTATTATTTTTGCCGGTACACCCCCGACAATTGCAAAGTCAGGAACGTTACAATTTACAACTGCTCCTGCTGCCACAATACATCCGTTACCAATCCTGACACCGTCAAGAATAACTGCCTTGGAGCCAATCCAACAATCCTTGCCTATTGTAATTCCCTTCCGGCTGGAACCTTGCATTCTTATAGGCGTAAGCCTATCCCCAAAAATGTGGTTCTCGGCATGAAGGCTAACACCGGGACCAAATATCGTATTATCTCCAATTTCAACCTTACCTCTCACTGCAAAAAATGCATTGGGGGATATTCCTACATTATCACCCAAAACCAAACCTTCTCCGAGTTCCCTTATAACCCCGGTACATTCAATAATACTATTGCGTCCGATGGAAACATTCTTCCCTATCCTGACACCAGACTTACATAGGGCATTTAAAAATACGTAATCCTCAAAGATAACATTTTTGTCCAGGTATAGATTTTTTTTTGATTTAATTTTAACCTTCCTGCCACAGAAAAAAAGACCTTTACACTCCTTGACTGCAATACGCTTAAATGAACCTCTTATGATTTGAAAAGCTCTGTTTATCAATATTGATATTAGTTCTTGTACCATGAAGGAGCTATCTATAACATATGTTTCACCTTTTAATTTAGAAATCAGCTTTGAGATTAGTTTTTTCATAAAAACCTCCTGCAGGATAGTTATCACTGGTCTTATACTGTGGAGCCCGTTTTCCGGAGGAGTACATCTCGTTGCAGACATAAACCAAAGCGGCCATTACCCAAAAAGTTTCCAAATAAAAGTTATTATTAGTCAAATTATATGTTAAAGTCGTAATATAAGATAATATCAGGAAATCATATAAAGTTTTATTTGGAATCAGCCTGTCAATAAATTTTAATCTAATATATCGAATTATTGGATACGTAACCAAAAGCAGATTGCATATTAGTCCAATAATCCCTTGCTCGGCCCATACCTGAAGTACAAAATTATGAACATCAACTTGATTGGATTTATATAATCTATATTTTTCAAACAGATATGCGTAAGCATCATGGTTATACGCAGCATTACCTAAGCCGATTCCTGTAAGCAGGTGATCATAACCTTGACGGATTGCGATTAACCAGTACACAAAATGATATTTCGTAGACCCTTCCTGAGGGTTTAAGGCTTCCAACATTCTTTCGTATAAGCTTGGAAAGAGTGATAGTGCTATAGGTATACAGCATAATGAAATAACTATTACAGCAAAATTTATCTTATGATTCTTTCCTAATAATGTAATAATATTAAATACAACAAATAATAAAAGAGCCGCTCTTGAATAAGTAAGACTAAGAGTTAATATATTGGCCAGAAATAACAGGATGTAAAATGACTTTAATTTGCCCCTGGCTTTTCTGATCTTATAATTTATTGCTATAGCTTGGATTAGTATACAATTTGCTATGGCAATTGTATCTAATCCCATCACTCCGTCTATTCTATTAATAATATTTTTAGATTCTACAAGTGCCTGAGTTTTATATAATTGATCTAAGACTGTTATATGTCCATCGGGGTACATTTTAAAAGCAGGAATCAGCATAAAACCAGAATAATAGCTTATCAAACAGGAAATAATCAGAAAAACATTTGACAGAATCAGAACATTAACAATCTTATCTAAAAACCCGGGTTTTTGAGCCTGTTTGTATATTACCAGCATTAATAAAAACAAATAAATATATTGAAATAACTCTTTAATTGATATCTTAATACTCATTGAAAACAGGCAGGAGAACATAATACCTGCTATGTATACCGCATAAATCATGTTTTTTGAGTAATTGGTAGAATTATTTAAATATTTAGTTTTGAAGAATTCCTTATGGATTAGTATCAATGTAAAGATACCAAGCCAAAAAAATTGCAGTATTTTCAAATCTATATAACCTGTTTTTATAACAAAAATATTCGAACAGGGAGCTAAAAATATAGCTGACAAAATTAGTCTCTCTATACAGGTTTGTGGTTTTTTTATAAAGTAGTATATTGTTCCTAACATAAATAAAAGGATCATTCCTATAATAAAGTTTAGCAATATACTAATGCTTATAATTATGATGCTGCAAAGCAGTAAAAAGAAAAACCCTGGTTTTTTCATTTAAATCTCTCCAATCCTTAAGCCCCTTTAGATGATTTATTTAACACCATATTTTCAATTGCGCTTATCCTGCTGTTTATAAAATTCTTCGACTGCTTTATAAGGAGATCAAGTCTTTCCATGCTTATTTTAAAGTCTTCAGGATGTTCCTTTATGTATTTATACATTTCAAATACATCCCTTTTTGTATACACAATTCTATCTGAAAGACCAATTTGATTCAGTAAAGTATCTACTTTATTCTGTTTACTGGAATTATATTGCATAAAAAATTGCTTTTGGCAGTACAGTGAAAAGACCACCCCATGATACATATTTGTAAAAACATATTGTGCTGAGTCAAAATAATTTAGAATTTCAATAGGTGACTTAAAAAGAATATTTTTGTCGGCAAAAGTATTTACAAAGCCAAATGAATATATTTTTGCATTTTCCTGCCTGGCCACTTCTTTCACAGAGTCTACAAACTCCTTTGAAAAATTATTTCCATAAACAAGGATAAATTTTTTATCCCTGCCTATATGTTTTTTTGGGTATTTATTCAGGAACACCGGGTCAACTAAGATAGGTACTTTATTTCCTGTTATTTTTTCAATTATGTATTGAGAGTTGGCATCCCGGACAGAAATATTATCAGTGGTAATCCTTCGGATACTCTCGGCTATTTCATGTGGAATCTTATCATTACAGTTAACAGCTCCAAAACTTGGACAAAAGGAAACAATTCTACTTGCTTCAAAGCCGGTGCCAAAATATGTATTATCTCCTTCTTCAACAAATGTGTTTTTATAATTCCATATTTCATCACTTCCTAAAACATACCCATCAAAATTCTCAGAGCTTATGTCAAAGGAAAATTTGGTTTTTTTCATTAATTTCCATCCTCTTCGGAAATTTAAGATAGCTAATAAGTTGTACATGCTCTTTATTATGTTTAACTTAAATATCCGTTTAACGATATCTTTTTTAAAGGTATACTTACTTTCATAATTAATTAAATAGCATTCAGCTTCAAAGGTATCTCGAATATATTTATTTAAGGCATAGGCTTGCCAGTAAGCACCATAATTAATTGCCATATGAAAAGTCAATATTCCTATTCTCATCGTTAGAAATCACCACCTAACCTATCAAATCGGTTTAATTCCGGTTTTCAGTTTCATAAAAATGTTTTTGAATTTAAGCAGATGATCTTTGCAAAGAATTCCCATTATCAGGACAGCCGACAGAAGTGCAACCATATTTACAGCAATACCTGTCTGATAATATAACGCGCAGTATACAGCTAATAAAGGAATATAACTCAATATGTTCTTTAAGCCAACCTTTATCTTAATCATAAATTTGGAATCAATATACAAATACCTTATAAGGACAACAATAACAGAACTAACAATATTAGCGATACAAGCCGCATATATTTTTAAATTACTTATTAAAATGAGAGTAATTAAAATGTTTGTCACTGAACCAATCAAAGTTGTGTATAGCAAGTGTGAGGTTTTCTTAAACACATAGTAGAAGGAAGAAAAAAATGTCATAAAAAACTGAAAAAAAGCTCCGATTAACAAAAAAGGAATATAATAAGTAGCCTCTGTAAATGCTTTTCCAATTGCAAAAGCTGAAAATATTTTTACAAATGGAATGGTGAGTAGTAAAACACCCATTTGCAGTTTAAAAAAATAATTGAATATTTTAGAATAAAAAATATCCCGGTCAACGGAATTTTTTTCGTAAATAGCAGTATCCTGCCATGCATAATTAAAAACCATATTAACCGTCAATATTATGGCAGGAAATTTTGATGCAACGGCAAATATACCGTTATAGTCATTTCCCAAGCAGTAAATTATAATATATCTGTTACTCAGGTTCAAAAGCCACCAGCTTATAGTATTTGGAATCAAAGGAATTGTGTAAGATACCAATTCCTTAACAGTGGCCTTGTTTATATAATTTGCTCTTATTCGTCTGAAAACTTGTAATTTATATTCGAGAAAAATAACAGCTGCGACCATGGAAATTGTATTGGAAACCAACAGGGCCTCAACAGAGTAGTGTAAAACAACAATAAACAAAATGTTCAGCACTAACATTAATAAGGTCATGACAATACCTGATACGGCATATAATGTATTTCTTTTCAGACCCCTTGCAATCATCTGCCAGGTGTTAAAAATACATGTAGCTATGATTTGTACATATATTAAACTCAGGTATTCTATTTTTATAGCGGCATTAATGGCAAGTGTTATTGGAACAGTAACTAGAATAGAAACAGTAATAATAAATAAAGCATTTGAAATATATTTATTTGATAACTCACGATCCTCCTGGGTGTCCATAGTAAAACGATATATTCCATCATAAATCTGCAAAGAAACCAATGGAACAATCATTAGTACAGTAGTATATACCATATCATAATAACCGTATTCCTGAGTGGATAAATACACTGTGTAAATAGGCAGAAGAAGGAATACCAGTAACTTTGATGATAGTGTTCCAATCATATAAATTATAGAATTCATTGCCAAGGTTTTTTCTCTATTCATCAGGTTTCACTTTCCATTTTATATTATTAAGATTATGCCGGCATTACACCTTTTTTGGATTCAGTTACTTTGCTCATCTTCCTGTTTAAGTTATTATAGTACTTATAGGATTTAAAAAAATTCTTATAATTCTTTTTATCAACTTGATTCAATATAATTCCCAGTAAATTCGTGTTATAGCTTTCGAGGCTCTCTTTTGCACTGTTAATTGCATCTAACGTGGTTTTATTCATCTTCGCAACCATTATTGCCCCGTCAGCCTTTGAAGCTAAAATTGCAGCATCGGAAACACCATCCAAAGGAGCAGTATCTATAATAATATAGTTAAAGGATTTTTTTGCATTTTCCAATAATTCCGTCAGTAGATCTGAACATAATAATCCTACTGGATTCCCATTAATCCTTCCTTTCGGAAGATAAGTCAAATTCTCTATATTAGTTGAATATAAAACACCCTCAAGATTTATACTGCCTTGTAAAAATTGAGCTGCTCCTGTTATATAGTCTGCATTTTTCTCTGTGGGTTTTCTCATATCCAGATCTATTAATAATGTCTTTTTACCCCATGATGCCAGAGTTATTGCAATACTTGTAGCAACTGAAGTTTTACCAACCAGGGGCTCGGTGCTTGTAACTACCAAAGTGTTGATTTTATCACTTCCGTTACCTGTGTATAGACTTGCAGTAAGCGCAGAATACGCCTCTCTTACAATAGGATTCTCAGATCTGTAAAGACTATAGATTTTACTTTGCATTTTGCTGTTCCTCCTTATTTGATTCCATATCTCGGTATTACTCCAATTACTTTTAATTTAGTATTTAGCTCAACATCTTGAGTAAGTCTTATTTTGCTATCAAATAGGTCAACAATATATATATTTACAAATGCTGCAATGATACCTGCAAGCAAACCGATAATTATCTTCCTTATATCATCTTCAGGAACAGGAGACTTTGGTACTTTAGCTTCATCCAGAATGCCAATTATATTGCTGTTTGTCAGTTCTCCAAGTTTAGTAACAAATGCTTTGGAAACTGAATTTGACAAATCGGCTGCCATCTGCGGGTCATCTGCAGTAGCCGATATTTCCAATATGTTGGATTCATCTTTCGGGCTAACTTTAATATCGCTTATTAACTGTTCCTGAGAGATCTGATATCTATTTTTTAAATCGTCTATAGCTAAGGACAGAACCTTGTCACTGGTGACAATCTCCTGATAATCCGTAAGTAACTGTTTACTTAGTAAAACATCCTGATAATTTATCAGATTTGTTCCGTCTGTTGAAGTACTTTTATTTAAAGCGTAAATTTTTGTTTTTGCTTCATATAAAGTTGCCGACGAGGAATAACTTATGTATGCCCCTGTACATCCACCAATAAACGCCAGTAAAATAATCAGCCAAAACATTCTACGTATAGAGCTAAAGAATCTTTTAATTTCCATGTCCATACAAAATTCTCCTTAAAATTTTTTTAAAATGGTTATGCTTCGCCACCTGGAACAAAAAATTGTTCCATTTCGCACTCTACTATGTCATTCATACCTCCTTCTTCACGCCGAAACAGTGAAAACGATTTATGAAATCCTAGGCCGGTTGCACTAAAGCAACACTCAGTTCTACAGTTCTGGGCTCTCCCATCAGATCCAATACTACTTTTACTCTTCCTTTTCTCTTATCTATGGCTCGAATATAACCATCCAGTCCAAGAAGCGGTCCATCAACCACGACCACTTTTCCACCCTCAATACATATATTTGAACTTTCAATTATTTCATTGTCGGCTGTTAGTATTCTGATAATTTCTATCTCTCTTGCATGGATTTCCTGTGGACCATCTTTGTCACTCAATAATCTGATTACCCCGGGAACATCCCTTAGCAAATTGCAGACCATACAATTTATTCTGCCATTTAAGAGTACATATCCCGGGAAAAGCATCCTTATCTTTTCTTCCCATTTTCCGTTTTTCCGTTCCCGCATTTTCCTTTTGGGAACAAAAGCAATAAGTTCATCTTTAAAATTATAATTTATTCTGGCTTTTACCCTGTCCTCCTCACCAGTAGCTACAAACAGTGCATACCATTTTTCTTTTGTATTATGCATGATATTGTTGTTCCACTCCTGCCCGGTATAATCTTTGTTAGTGGCTTGATAATTCTAATTTGAGATTATACTAACAATAGGAAAAAATGTAAATTTATACATTCCACCATTTCCCATTTAATAAAACAATTATTCTACAGTAAAGTTTATTTTAATGTAATAATCTATGTTGTAATTGCATATTCGCTGTATTAATTTGATATAAAAATATCAAATTAATTTTATTCATTTCCATAATAATAAAGTGTGATAAATATAAAAGCCTTGCAATCCTGTTTTTTCTGACTAAACAAGACTACAAGGCTTATAACCTCTACAAATAGTATTCTCTTTTAAATTACTTCAGCAGTAAAGCTGCCTTTGCGTATACGGGATCCTTTGTCTGCTTTAAGGCAGCAAGCTTGCTGTTCAAAAGCTTTTGAGTTGAAAAATCCAATACGCCGTAACTATATAACTTATTATCCTTCTGGAACTTTTTTATGGCTGCAAATGTTTTATTGTCAAGAGTAAAATCCGGCTTGCCAACATTGTAATTCAAAAGCTTTAATATACATTCCGTATAGAAGACATCCATGTATTGTGTTCCCAGTCTGGGTTTAACAGTTACAGTAGTGGGTTCCAGAAAATTAACAGGTATATTATCTTCTGTAATTTCATTATCCTTGACCTTAACATCAGGTTCAATACCCTTCAAATCAATACATTCACCGCTTGGAGTGTAATAAAGTCCAACAGTCATCTTACCATAACCTGCAAGCTGGTTCTCAAAGGGATACCCGAAATCGTAGCCGTTTACTGATTTAACCTCACTATCCTGATTTAATGCAATAAATGCTTCCTTGTTAAGAATGGGGAAAAAGTGCTGAACCTTGGCCTTGCCAAAGGTTTTGTTTCCAATAATAACACCTGCTTTGGTATCCTTGACGGCACCTGTAAATATTTCTGATGCACTGGCTGAATTCTCATTAACCAAAACAGTAAGCTTATACTTTAATTTTGTAAGGGATGAATAATGTGACTCATCAGGAAGTTCTTCATCTTTATAATCCAATCTTGTAATCAGGCCCTTTGGAACAAATCGTTTAGCTACCTGGACTGCCTGGTCAACATACCCTCCCCCATTATTTCTCAAATCAAGCACTACTCTTGTTACTTTTTTGCTATCAAAGTATTCAAGTGCCTCATCTACGCCACTATATGTATTGTCGGAAAAACTATCTATTAAGATATAACCGATATTTCCCCTCAGCTCATAGTGTACACTTGGTATATCTATTTGGGCTCTGGGCATTTCAAGTGTAATAATGTCTTTTACTCCCTGACGTATCAAGCCAAGTTTTACTTTGGTTCCTGCTGTACCCTTTACTTTGGAAATTACAGCATCAAGAGATTGTCCTGCAACAGACTGGCCGTCAACCTCAGCTATCTTATCTCCCGAAAGAACTCCTGCTGTCCATGCCGGTGAGTTTTGATAAACCTTTAGTATTGTAATATATTTGTCCTTTTCGGGCTGATCTACTGTTATGCCAACACCTTCAACTGAACCTGAAAGAGAACCAATAAAAGAGTTGAACTCATCCAGAGTCATAAAGGCTGAATACTTGTCCAAGGTTTTAAACATATCCTTAAGGGTTGCAGCTTTATTTAAAGCATCTTCAGAGATTGTGCCATTATATTCCTTCCTTATGAGATCCCGGACGCTGTCCATATATTCAGCATCGGTAATTGCCTGAGTCCGGCTGTCACTTTGCGTATCTGCTGCAAAAATATTGGTTGTCAGCACAGTAAATACCATAGCTAACGACAATATTACAGCAGTAAGTCTTTTAAAATTATTCATTTGAATTCCGACCTCTTCTTTAGATATGGTGAATAGCCTATTAACAGCTGTATAGCGATTTTCTCTGCAATTTACTCTTAAAAATTCATTTTACAATGCTTCGGAATAATAAAAATAATTACTTCCTCATTTTTAAGAGGGCTATTACCAATTTTTTTAATTAAACATGACTTAATAGCTTATAAGTCTCTCCATATACTCTTTTCTGATATCCTTACCCATATAATCAATATAGGTCTTCATCATATCAGAGAATTTTGCTTTTGTAATCTTATCATTGGGATAAATGTAACCTTTTGAATCCTCCGAAATAAGTCCAATTTTTTCGGCTACATACATGGGTGCTCTTGCGTATGAAGGAATTTTATCATTATCCTTGAAGCTGGTAACAGGTACAGGATTTGGAGCAAGACCATTCAAACCAAGGGTATTTACCATTAACGACACAGCTTCGGAAACAGTGATAAGTTCGTCTGGTCTGAACTTGCTTTTACCGTTTCCTGAGATGACTCCTCTTTTTGCCGCCTCATTAATACCTGCAAAAAAAGCATTACTGGCAGGAACATCAGAGAAGGCGGATGTCTCAACAACATTTTTTGTAGTCCTTGTAGTCGTTTTTTTGGTCTTGAAAGCAGGGTCCAACGGAACCTCTTTAGCTACCTTTAAAAAAGCATCTACAAACTCCGATCTGGTTATATACTCCTGAGGATCAAAATCTGCTGTATTTTTAAATCCTTCAAGTCCGAACATCAGAGCAATATTTTGTTCTGATGCATGTCCACGAATTTGATTCAAGTTTGGTGATACCAGTCTGGATGAACTGGGAAAGCTCTCAAGATATAAGCTGTCGGTATATGTAACCAGCTTGCTGGTAGGCAGGTTCTTCCTGTCCAGCTCACTCAGCTGTGCTGTGTACTTAAGCACGTTTTCATTTTTTTGCGTTTGAACGTATCCCCCCTGAATACTGGACTGTTCGGGAAGATTCTCATAGTATTTCAGCTCTTTCTTTGTGGTTGTTGAAACCTCCATGGATATATCTCCAACCGTGACAGGGTCCTTACCTGCCCTGCGCTGCTCTATTGTCTGTTTGATAATCTGGGTTTCGGCCGAACTCCAATACTGATCATAACCTGTATAACTGCTTGTTGAGTCAACGATAATATAATCTGAACCGGTGGTTCCGATCCTGTATTTTTTCCTGCTGATTATTTCACCTGAATAATAGTTTACAGCAGGCTTTATGTCATTAAGAATTGACTTTGTAAGTTCATAATCTGCAACAGAACCTATTGTAAAAATCGTACCACCCATTCTTACTGTTTCCGTAGCCTTTGTCAATATGGTGGATTCAACTTTTTGACCATTATCTTTTGGAGTAATGGTTGTTACAAAGGTCAGTGACCTGGTCAAACTATTAGTAGTACCATTTTTTAAGGAATATACATATGTAGTGGTCAAGGTCTGTGTTTTAGTCTTGGTATCCTCCTTAACCTTCTTTGTAAGTGTCAATTTGCCTGTCATTTTTACAGGAATACCTGTCAAAAAACACATTTCCTGATAATCATACTGATACTTACTGGAGGAGGTCATGGAAGTCATACTGGGAGTTTCTCCGGATGAAATACCACCCTCATACCCGCTGTCCCCCTGTCGTGCAAAAGCTTTTCCGGGGCTGATAGTAACAATT
Source organism: Bacillota bacterium (assembly GCA_023409265.1). Classification (GTDB taxonomy): domain Bacteria; phylum Bacillota; class Clostridia; order Acetivibrionales; family DSM-1351; genus Ruminiclostridium. Next base: position 568,072 of record JAEYHZ010000022.1, read on the forward strand.
ATGGCAGCAGCCATAATAAGACATACGGCTGATCTCACTGTTGATTTAATATCCTTCTTAAGTTGTTTGTTCCATCTGACTAATAAATTACGCAAAATACCTGACCTCCACCCTTTAGGCACGATTAAATAATAACTTCCCCATTTTATGCGGCTATTTTCCGCCAATACTTCCTTGTCGAAAAGCACTGCTTGCAGTACTTCGTTGCAATAAAGCAATTATTACGCCTTCCTCCGCCTTTTCTTGACGAAAAATATCTCGCTTAAAACGGAGTTTTATTATTTCATCATGCCTTATTTGTTAATTCTCAACTATTACAATATAAGCATCACCGGTTATGGCATTATCCTTCTTAAGCACTCTCAACTTATCACCCTTCTTTAATTCCGAAGGTTTTATTCTAACATTATTTTTAATTATCAACGAGTTCGCCAACAGGTTAAACTTGCTATCTGCCATATTTGTATACAGCTTTGTAGATGTATTGTAATACTTGCAGTTTCTGAGCTCAATTGCAGTCGGCTGTGTCAGCAGAGTCCTGTCATCATCATAGGTTGCACCTGAAGCAACAATCAGCTCACCTGTTATATTTACACTTCCATAAGGTGCCGTAGTGATTTCTACAGCATTTGTTCCGTCACTTAGAATATATACGGTTCTGTTCTTATAGCTTATTGCTCCGGTAGTTGATGCTCCGTTTAAGGTACTGAAGTCACCCTGACCGACTATGCCGTCAGTATCTGTAATCCTTGTACTGGAATTAAGAGTAAATGTAATTGGTGTATTTGCATATTCCCAATTCACTCCATTCAGCTTCGAATATGACTGCAGTGTTACACCCTTGTATTCATCAATGCCGGAAATTCTTCCTCTGTAAAGCTGTATGGTATCTGTTCCCGCTCTCTTTTCTACTGATACCACACCTGCCACCAGGGCTCCGCTGTCAGGATCTCTGTTGGCAACAACATAAGTATAGTCATCGGCTGAAACACTGCTTCCCTGCACAAGTCTGCCATCTTTGACTACAATTGTTCCCTTGTCATACGAAATGCTGGCTTGAGCCTGTTGCAGCGTGAACTTGTTGGAACCGGACGCGTATACCCTGTCATTGAATGGAACCTCAAGGTCATTTGTAAAATTGGCCATTACAACATTTTCATTATGACCATAATCCTTCTCACTTACAATATAAACCACGGTACCCGTCATATATCGGTTCAGATTCTTTTTTGACTGCTCTGTTCCGCCGTAATATGCCGTAAAATCGTTGTCCAACTTTAAAACTTTTAAGGGTTCGGCATTATCCTTAACCCATACGCCCTTTCTCAGTACCCATGGATCACTTAAAACAATCTGATCGGATAGGTTGTTATAGCTCTTAAAACTGCCTTTATATATATTGGCAACAAGTTTATCTCCGCCTTCTATGGTTATTTCCTTTAGGGTTGTCATGTTTGGAGCTTCGTTTATCAGAAGTTTTACCCTGTCACCGTCTTTGAGCTGACTTATCTTCGCCAGCTTTCTGTCTTTTATTACATTTACACCGTCGGTGCTGTACTGCATAACTCCCTTACTGGTTTCAACAGTTATGGAACTTAATTTCTTGCTTATAACTGTTCCATAGCGTACAGAGTAATTTTCCACACTGCTGACGGATGAAACAGCACCCGTATCATCAATCCTCAAAAATACAGTGTCTCCCGACTCGATGTCTTCCAAATCGGCAGGCTCATGATTTTTATAAACTTCAACGCTGTTTGGATCAGTATAGTTAAAGGTTCTTAGAGGAGAAAGCTCCAGCGGAGTTTTGCCCGAACCGTCTATATTATACAGCGTCAGATAGCCCAATTGCGGATTATTTTCCTCCACAATGCCGGCTACAATTCCTTTTTCCCGCTCCTTTTTAATTGTTATGGGGACTATTTCTGTAATAATGTTCTGCTTGATACCAACTATAACAATACTCTCGGGTTTGATAGTCGTCATATCGATTACTGCCTTCGTTACAGCATTCAATAAACTATTTGAATATGAATGGTTTTCATAAACTATATTTCCGTTTACAGTTTGTTTGACGGGATCGGCAATATCCTCATTTGGATACTTTACAGTCTGCTTGAGAGGTGTTATGTTTATAGTTCTGCTGGCAGTGTCTGTGCTGTTTACAATAGCAGCCACATATTTCATCTCACCACTGTTTGAGAGAACTCTGGCATATCTTACAATCTTATCATCTATTCCAACGACGTATTCCAACCTGTCACCTTTTTTAAGGCTCAGGGAATTTGTAATGGTTCCGTTTTTATAAACGGGAATTTCGGTCTTATAAGAGGCCTGTGTTTTCCCTGATAATTCATTTGAGGTTGTAACAGGTGTCTGATATCTTGTTTCAACTACCAATTCATCCAGACGTCCATCGGAATTTCTGACTACAAATGTACTAAAATCACTTCTGTAGCCTTTTGAAGTGTCTTTGGTCTTCTGAATATCTTCAACGGTTGCAGTTCTCTTCTCCATGTTTTTCAATGGAAGAATAACGCTTTCGGCATTTTTCAGTATTCTTGCAGCCTGTTCTCTGGTTACAGCCTGGGTTGGGTTAAATTTACCTTTTCCGTTGCCGCTCATAATATTATTCTGTAAAAGAGCTTCTATGTATGGTACATTCTCTGCCACGGCACTATTCCAGTCAGAGTAGCTGTTGAACAGCTCCTGCTCCTCGTATGCCGGCGGCAACATCAATGCTTTTGCAAGCCAGGCTGCAAATTCCTGCCTTTGTACAGCCGAACCTCTTTTAAAAGCGGAAGCGTCCAGACTGCTTTGATCGGCATTCAATGCATCGGCCAAATCCTGCTGTGTTATCAGTCCCTCATTGGCTGCCAGTTGGAGACTTCCGTCATAAAGTACGGCCTGAAGACTTTTTTTCTTTTGCGCCGCAGGTCTTGCTGCGTTCAATGCCTGTCCCTGGGCAGTTACATCCTGAATTCTGTTGGCTGCCATATATGCCAGATAAAGAGCAAACTCTTTTGATACATATCCATCCGGATTGAATTTTGTATTGCCAAAACCCTTCAATAAGTCAAGTGCACCGTTTTGGTAAACTGCATCCTTTAATTCATAACCGGCCTTACCCATATCTGAGTACTTAAGATTGTTTATTACTGCCTGCCCGTTTTGAGTTGCAGTGAAAGTATTGACTATCTGTTCGTTGCTTACAGCAGAATAAACATAACTTGTCTGACTTACAAGTGCAGTACTTATAATAATTGCTATCATCTTTCTAAGAAATCCTGAAAATGACCCGGATTTAGTTTGGATTTTGATAGGTTTCCTAAAATTCATTAATTTGACCTCTGTACAATGTAAATTTTTCTACATACGCTAATTATATCGGCTTTTTTTCGATATTTATTATTAAAGTTTCATTACAATATTACCGATGTAGTTCTTTTTATAGTAAAATAAGACATTTTTGCTATGTTTTTTTTATAAACTTCAAAAGCAATTAAGTCGATATTATTCTTGCAGCAAAAAGGACGAATTCGATATAATTCGACATATTTCACCCATCCCTTTTTGTTTTTCAGCAAAATATATGTTTAAATGCAGGACTACAGGGTATTGTATGATTATACCATTTTACTTCCACAAGTTAAAATCCGATACCCTCATTAAAGAAAAAAATAATAATACCAGGAGATGATTTTTATGAAGATCAAAGCAAAGCTGGTTTTGTCATTCACTGCAATTCTTATGATTTTTGCTCTTGTAGTGTTTTCCCTAGTTTATTTCAGTGTTGCAGGTATCATTACCCAAAACTACCAGACAAATATCGAAAAAAGTGCAAATTTATCCTTGGCATTTTTAGACAAGCAGTTTCCTGGAGACTGGGCTATTAAAGAGGGGGCTCTTTTTAAAGGTAATGAAAAAATTAATGGCAATACGGAGTTTGTAGATACAATTCAGAAGCATAGCGGTTATCTTTCCACCATATTCATGAATGAGACCAGAGTATCAACAAATGTACTTCTGGAAAACGGTAACAGAGCTATAGGCACTCCGGCCTCAGATGCTGTTATTAATAAAGTTTTAAAAAATGGTGAAAACTACCATGGTGCTGCACTGGTAGCAGGAAAAAATGTCTTTACATATTACACTCCCCTTAAAGACCCTACTGGAAAGATAATAGGCATGTGGTTTGTAGGAGTTGAAAAAACAGTAGTCGACAATCAGATTTTCGGAATTGTCAGAAACATAGGAATTACAATAATTTGCGCTTTGCTTGTAGGTGCGGTTATGGCCTTTTACATCGGGCATGTTTTAAGCAGGGCAATCGGAAAAATCAATACTCAGCTTAATAAATTCTCCGAAGGCGATTTCAGCTACAAGCTTGATGGAATAAGCCTGAAGTTAAAGGGTGAGCTGGGAGAGATATCAAAGTCTGCAAATCAAATGCAGCAGTCTGTCCAGGGTATAATCAAAACTGTAATTAATGAGTCCCGGACGATTGATGATTCAATGGCACTTACAGTAAGAAAGATTTCAGATCTGAACGGAAATATAGAAGATGTGTCAGCCACAACAGAACAGCTGTCGGCAGGTATGCAGCAAACCGCAGCCACCATGGAGGAAATGAATGCAACCTCGGCAGAGATTGAAGCAGCTGTGGAAAATATCGCAAGGAAAGCCCAGGAAACTTCCTTTGCAGCAAAGGAAATCAATTCAAGAGCAGTGGCTTTGAAAACAACCGCAAAAGAATCCAAGGACTATGCTTATAATATTTATATGACAACCAATTCAGAGCTTACAGAAGCAATAGCGCAAAGTAAATCCATTGAACAGATCAAGCTTTTATCTGAGGCAATAATGCAGATAACCAGCCAGACCAATTTATTAGCTCTTAATGCGGCAATTGAAGCCTCAAGAGCAGGTGAAGCCGGAAGGGGCTTCGCCGTGGTGGCTGATGAAATCAGAAAGCTGGCAGAAGATTCAAAGAAGGCTGTAGGAGAAATACAGGGTGTTACAAAAAGCGTACTAAGTGCAGTAGAAAATCTGGTTTCGGGTTCCCAATCCATCTTGAACTTTATCGAGTCTACTGTTATCAGAGATTATAACAATCAGGTAGAGACCGGCGAAAAATACAGTCAGGATGCCGCGCATATCGATGATCTTGTTATGGCTTTCAGCGCAACCTCACAGGAACTCCTGGTTTCCATCAGCAATGTTATGAAAGCCATAAACGAAGTTACACTTTCAACAAATGAAGCTGCTGAAGGTACTACTAATATTGCCATTAAAGCTTCTGAAATACTCGAAAAAGGCAACGAAGTTGTCAAACTTTCCAGGGATTCAAAAGAAGCCTCTGATAACCTTAAAATATATGTTTCAAACTTTAAGATAGAGTGATAGCTTAGCGTTTCTACTGTATCACGCAAAAAGGGAGGCCTGTTTTCAGCGGGCTTCCCTTTTTTTGCTTTTATTATTTAATTAATACATTAAAATCAATTAATAAATTCAATATTTCAGGTTAATGAAGTAAGACATATCCGCTCTTTACTGATGAAACTACAACAGTACCACTTATAGCCTACATTCTTTCGGGTGCACTGATACTCAGCAAATCCAGAACATTTCTTATAACAATCCTTGTACAGTCCACAAGAATAAGTCTTGCTCTCATTAGCTCCGCTTCCTCTCCTCTTACACGGCAGGCATTATAGAAGCTGTGGAAAGAGGCGGCCACTTCCTGTACATACCTTGTAAGTCTGCTGGGTTCAAGTGTCTCTGCAGATATCCTGATTTCATCAGGATATTCTGAAAGTTTCTTTATAAGGTCAGTCTCCTCCTGCATGGTTAGCAATTCAAGCTTGGCAGCATTGATATCAGGCATGATTATTCCTTCGCTTTCAAGCAGCTTAAGCATGCTGCAAATCCTGGCATGAGCATACTGTACGTAGAATACAGGGTTTTCATTGGACTGCTTGACCGCAAGATCAAGGTCAAAGTCAAGGTGACTTCCTGATGTCTTGGTATTGAAAAAGAATCTTACTCCATCCCTGCCTACTTCCTCAACCAAATCCATCAATGAAATGGATTTGCCTGTTCTCTTGGACATTCTGGCTATTTCACCGTTTCTATACAAACGTACCAACTGGAACAATACTACATCAAGCCTGGTTGGGTCAATACCCAGAGCAGCCATAGCGGCCTTCATTCTTGCAACGTGCCCGTGATGATCGGCTCCCCAGAGATTTATAACCCATTCAAACCCCCTGGTCTCAAATTTGTTGCGGTGGTATGCTATGTCCGCCGCAAAGTAAGTAGGTATACCGTTATTTCTGACAAGCACCTCGTCCTTGTCGCTGCCTATTACCGAGCCCTTTAGCCACAAAGCACCGTCGTTCTCAACAGTACAATTGTTTTTCTTAAGAAGTTCAATGGTATCTGCTACTTCACCACTTTTGTGAAGGGTCTGCTCCGAGAACCAGACATCAAAATTTATCCCGTAGCTTGCAAGGCCTTCTCTGATTCTTGCAATATTTCTGGGTAAGGCAAAGTCCACAAATACCCTTTTTCTTTCCTCAGAAGGAACGTCAATGTACTTATCACCATTAATTGCAATAAAGTCCTTCATATGCTCGGTAATATCCTCACCATGATAGCCGTCCTCCGGAAACTCTATGGCATCTGCCCCCTTGATAAGCTGAATGTATCTTGCTTCAAGGGATACGCCAAACTTCTCAATCTGGTTACCGGCATCATTTATAAGAAACTCTCTTGTTACATCGTAACCGGCAGCATCAAGGACACTGGCAATACAGTCTCCAAGAGCACCACCGCGTGCATTACCCATATGCAAAGGTCCTGTGGGATTTGCACTGACGAACTCAACCATTACCTTCTTGCCGTTCCCGATATTTATGCGGCCATACTGCTCTTTTTCCTCTTTAATAATCCTCACTGCGTCATAAAGGTATTTGGAGTCCAGCGTGAAATTTATAAATCCCGGGCCTGCGCAGGTTACCTCTACAATATAGGTATTACTCAAATCTATATTTTTAATTATAGTCTCTGCTATCATACGAGGTGCTTTTTTAGCTACCTTTGTAATTTGCATGGCGATATTGGTTGAAAAGTCTCCATGACCTTTTTCCCTGGGAATTTCAATTGAAATATCAGTAATGTCCAGTTCAGGCAGCTCGCCATTTTCTTTTGCCTTGTTAATCGAACCCAGCACAACACCCTTAATTTGCTGGCGTATTTCCTCTGTTATGTTTCTCATTTGCAGCTCCTACCTCTCTAATTTGCATGTAAAAATCGTTTCTTCCTGTGTTGTGACTATCTATTTCTATCTGATATCCAACCCGTATTTCTCCACCTGAATCATCAATATCTATGTCAACATTATTGGCATATACCCCTATTGTAAAAATTCCATATTCGGTTTCATAGGAGGATATATGCTTTTGTCCTTTTTGGAAGACAAACTGTGAGTTAACTTTTCCGAATCTCATGAGTGTAACCACCCCATCTCCTACTTTTAAAGTTGTGGTGGTCCCTGACATTCCCGTTACTTCACTTTCTTTATAGGTGATGTAAAAATTATTGCCTTTTTGATAATATTTTCCTTCGGTGATAAGTTCAAGAGTATTTTCGTCATTTTCAGGATCGGTTTGAATACCCTTTACATTAATTATCACGTCCTTGCTCATTAAATCTTCCTCCTATATTCCATCTTTGTTTTCTCTCTGACACTAGTAGTCTGTAACATCTAAATGCATGCATTGAAAACGTCATATCCACTGATGATATAATATACATTTACAGCTACTTTTTCAACCATAAGCCACAATTTAATTGAAAAAACACAGAAGCCCGAGGAGTATCTATAATAAACTTTAAACTTTATTTTATTGGCTTGATTATTAAAGTTAACTTCCAATCAAGAATTGGTAAATTCTCTCTTACTGTCCTCAAACCTTTCATAAGCCAGCTCTATCAGCCTGTCAATGAGTTCGGAGTAAGGAATACCGCTTGCAGCCCACAGCTTGGGATACATACTTATTTTAGTAAAGCCGGGTAGAGTATTAATTTCATTTATGAATATCTCTCCTGTAATCTTATGTACAAAGAAGTCAACTCTTGAAAGGCCGGCACAATCCAGGCATTTGAATGCCCTGACTGCATACTCCCTGATTTTTTGTACAGTTTCGGCAGGCAGATTTTCAGCTGGGATCATTACCTTTGAATCGTCTCCCACCTGATATTTTGCCTCATAATCATAAAATTCATTACAGGGTACAACTTCTCCCACTGTAGATGCTATAGGATTATCATTTCCAAGAACCGCACATTCAATTTCTCTGCCATTAATAAATTCTTCAACAAGAATTCTTCTGTCATTTTTTGCAGCAATATCAAGAGCTCGCTTCAATTCTTCACGGTTTGAGGCTTTGTTTACACCAACGGAGGAGCCTGCATTTGACGGTTTCACAAAACACGGATATGTAAGCCTGCCTTCTACTTCTTTTATAACTTCATCCAGCTGGAAATTAACTTGTTTCCGGCTGAATACCAGATAATCACCCTGGGGTAGGCCTTCCTTTTCAAAAATTATTTTTGTATACGCCTTATCCATACCAACCGCAGAACCTAGAACACCGCAGCCCACATATGGAATACCCGCAAGTTCAAAAAGACCTTGAATGGTACCGTCTTCACCGTTACAGCCATGAAGGACAGGGAATATTACATCAATTTTATCTTTTGAACTTTCCCCCAATATTCCTCTTGCAGTATTGGTCTGCACCAACTCACCGTTCTTTTTTTCTTCAGCAGCTCCGGCCTGAGTATTTTCTCCGGACAACAGCTGAGTATTTTTTTCCGCATAAGCTGTCAAGGCAAGCTGCTGCCATTCACCACTGCCTATTTTGTCCGTAGGGCCTTCATATGTGAGCCATTGACCGTCCTTGGTAATTCCTATCATAACTACATCATACTTTGCTTTATCCATATTTTCTATGACTGACTGTGCGGAAACTCTTGATACTTCATGTTCAGAGGACTGACCACCAAATACTACGGCTACTCTCTTTTTTGACATATTAACCTCCATGAGCCGCTTAGCGGCTATAAATAAATAATGAAATATTAACCCCATATCCGCTATAAGGCGAATAAAGGAGGTTAATTGGCCATGCGCGTTTTCAAAGTATTGAATCAACTTTATTGTCTCAATAAAGTATTTTAATACTTTGAATATGTCGCGCGGCCATAAATTCATAGGTTGACTTGAAAGACGAATGTACGTGATGTCTTTTCAAGTTAACCTCCATGAGCCGCTATTTAGCGGCCGCAAAATGTAATAAAAATTTCTATCCTTTATCGCGATGAGGCAAATAAAGGAGGTTAATCGGCCACATAATCAAGGTATGTAACGTTGACTTACTGGCCTATTGATTTACGGATATCATTAAAATTATATTTTACATTTTACTATTTAAGTACCAATATTACAAGAAATACGCCACATTACACATCACAGTCAAACTCTCCATATAAAACACAAAGAAGCCGCTTATGCGGCTTCTTCAATATAAGAACCTGGGACATTTCACTGCTTTGTTATAAAACTTCTATTTGAAAATAATACCTGCTACATCCTTCCAGCTCTGTTTCAGAAGCTTTTCGTACCTTACCTTGAACATAACCTCGTGCTTCTTTTCCCAATCAGCCAGTTCAAACAGAAGCTTCTTCGCCTCTTTGTCTTCAACCTGATTTGCGGCATTAGAATAGAACAAAGCAAAATCACTTTCCATAAGGTAGGCAAGTCTGATTATGGATAAGTCGGAAAGCGCACTTTCATCTGAAATCAGTTCCGAATTATCAGGAATTATTGAAACATTCCTCTCCCTGGAAGTATCATCAACCACCCAGGACATCTCGATTGGAGGTGGAATTACCCCAAGCTGGTCATATACACTGCTCAAAACAGCATAATGGGTTTTTTCCATTTCAGCCAGTTCTTCAAAAAGCAGCTTATGCTCTGGAGCTTTTACCCTATCCATATAAAAACTGTAAAATTCCTGTGCATCATTTTCCATTCTCATTGCGTATTCAAGGATTTCCTTTATTTTGCTCATAAAAACTTCTCCTTTATGTATTTTTTCGGGACTAGACATAGAAGGCATGTCTAAATGTAGTAAATAATACATTTTAATAAAGTCTATAAAGAATATACCCAAATGTAATATTCTAAAACAGCATTTTCCATTTAATAATAAATTTTTCGACAACACAGAGCTAAAATAATTCTAAAAAAATCGAAAGCTATTACATATGATTGTTCCAAGTCAAAAAAGGCCCTCTGCAGGGCCTTTTTAATATACTTTCAGATAAAACATACCTGTGGTCACTTTGCTTTTTATGTGGATGATTACGGGCCAATTACTTTATCAGGAAGGTTTTAATTTCAAAAGGTTTTATTTCAAAACCAAAGACGTTATTCTTAACAGGAATTTCCTTTATCCTGTTCTCCATGAGATCACATTCCCATACTTCATTGATGCTGCCAAAGATTTTAGCAGAAACCGGAGTCCTTTTGTTGTGGCATTCATACAATCTTACAATCGTACCGTTTCCGTCCTCGGCCTGCTTCACCACTTCGATAATTACGTTTGGACTATCCACCGACACAAAGGACATTTCCACAGGAAGTATTCCGGGGTGTGCTTCTTCCAGCCTGCAGTACACAGGACAATTCAGGGAATATGCCATATTTACCGTATTTGCTTCCTTCCAGGTCCCCTGATGCGGGTAAAGTGAGTAGGTAAATTCATGGTATTCCCTGTCCGCATCAGGATTGGGGTCAGCAGCCGACTTAAGGAGAGTGAGCTTCATTTCGCTGTCAACTATGCTGTAGCCGTATTTGCAGTCATTCATCAGGCTGACACCATATCCTCCCTCGGATACATCAGCCCACTTGTGGGCACAAACCTCAAATTTTGCCGCATCCCAGCTTGTATTTCCGTGTGTAGGACGTTCAACATTTCCATATTGAATTTCGTAGGTAGCCTTTTCGGCATGGACGTCTACCGGGAATGCCGCCTTCAGAAGTATCTGCTTTTCCTTCCAGTCAATTTTATTAACAATATCTATTCTGCCTATGCAGGAGTATAAATATATCTCCTGGGTTATTGCTGAATTGAGGAACTTTCTTTTTATTTCAATCCCTGCCCTTATAGGTCCGTTTTCAATAAGCCTTACACTTTCAACCTCATTAACCTCCCACATTTTTTCCGCATAGTAAATATTAATGTCCCAGGCATCAAAATTATGGGGTTTATCCTCAAAGGCCTGCAGAACGTTTGCTCTATGACCCTCTTTTATTACCTCGCGGTTAGACAGCTTATCATATATTGAAATAATATTATAGCAGTCATCAAAGACAATTTTATAATAATTGTTATCGATATGCCTGTTGTCTTCCGATATCTGAACGGCTTCATTCAGCAAGCTGTCCGGCTTACCGGTCTGTGCAATGGTGAACGCCTTGTAGCCCTTTGCGGGAATTCCTTCTGCAAAAAATATAAGCTTGTTTACTCCCTGTTGGTTGACTATCTGGGAAGGAAGCCTTCTGCCCTGCTTATCATAAACAGCAGCATCCTCCATACCGTCAGTAAGTTCAACCTCGGCTAAATCACTTCTTTCAAAGCCCAGCTGATTGAATACTACAACTGATTTATCAGTGAGTCCGATTTGTGAGGCAATATTATCGATAGCGGTTCCCAGCAGTTTCTTACCCTTTTTGCCCAGTTCAATATACTGTGCCTTTGAGTCTTCATAGACCTCTTTTATTGAAGATCCTGGCAGAATGTCGTGGAACTGGTTCAGCAGTATTGTCTCCCAGCCCTCATTTATCTCCTGTGCCGGGTAATTGCCAACACCTGCAGCCCGGGTACTTATTACATTAAACAGCTCAGTATCCTGATACAGATATTCACTTTTACGGTTGAATTTCTTGTTTCTGGCCATAGAAGTATAAGTACCCCTGTGATATTCAAGGTACAGCTCTCCAACCCATTTAGGAAGCTTTCTGCTATCTTTTACGTTACTTTCAAGTTGTCTGAAGAAATCAAGGGATTTGCCTATTTTAACCTTCGGACAGCCGGGAATTCCCTTTTCCATTCTCCTTGCATTTTCCAGCATTTCCTTTGTAGGCCCTCCGCCTCCGTCACCGTACCCGAAGCTTATCAGTACCTCGTTGTTAATATCCTTCTGCTGGTATCTCTGCCAGGACCCAATAACCTGCTTTGGTACCAGATCACCGTTATAAGTGGTAAAGTTGGCATTTGGCTGGTTTGCATCACTGGTTGTTATAAAGTGGGTGAGAATCTCTGTTCCGTCGATACCCTTCCAGTTAAAAGTGTCTGAGGGAATTTTGTTATATTCATTCCAGCTTATTTTAGTTGTCATGAAATAATCAACGCCGGACTTTTTCAGTATCTGCGGAAGTGCGGCACTGTATCCGAATACATCGGGCAGCCATAGTATCTTGTTCTCCACACCGAATTCCTGTTTAAAGAAGCGCAGACCAAACATCAGCTGTCTGATCAGGGATTCACCTGAGGATATATTACAGTCAGCCTCCAGCCACATTGCTCCTTCAGGTTCCCATCGGCCTTCCGCAACTCTTTCCTTTATCTGCTCATACACTTCGGGAAAGTCTTCCTTTACATACTTGTACAATTGTGGCTGACTGGACATAAAGGTATATTCCGGATATTGCTTCATTAAGCTTAATACTGTAGAGAAGCTTCTACCAGCCTTTTCCCTCGTCTGCGCCAAAGTCCAAAGCCATGCAACGTCAATATGTGTGTGTCCTACACTGTGGGCTATGACATTTTTATGTCCGCAGAATTTGCCATAAAACTCATTATCCAGGTATTCAACAGCCTTCAAAACAGAATTGTTGAACTCCTCTGTAAACGGTATTCTTAAATCCAGTAAATTTACTGCATTCTCAAGATAATTCAGTATATCAATTCTGTTTTTATCTTCCTTATCCAACAGTGCTGCAACATCCAGCGGCACTTTTATATCATAGTAGAGCTTATTGACATTGGAATCAAAAACTGATAAAAACGCATGAAGCTCTACAAGCCCCTCCTTCATACCGGAATATGCGTGCAAGGCTATTTCGAATTGTTCACCGCCTGCAGCACTGTCTGTAAGAACAACCTGCCTATGGTTCACATCTACACCCTGGAGGAGCTTTCCATTCACATATACCAGAAATTGTGGATTAAGTGCATCCCAATCTCCCTCTCTACCGGTTTTCAACTCAAGGACAACCTTTTTGCCACTAAAACTTTCAGGAACAGCAACAGCTGTTTTAAACCAGTAGTGCCTGTCACGTCCGCCCCATCTGTCTCCCATTTTAAAATCCGACCAGTTATGAGAAGCCTCAGGTAGTTCCAGACAGTCATATCCGCATTCGATACATTTGAACTGCTCAATTTCTACGGTTTCCGGACAAATGTACTTTGAAATTTCATCCAAAAGCCTGTTAATACGCTCAGAAATAAATCGCATTATCAATACCTCCTCAAAAAAATACTATAGCTAAGGTATGATTAAATAATATACTCCGTTTTGAGGCGGGATATTTTTTGTCAAAACAAGGCGGAGGAGGATGCAATAATTGCTCTATTGCAACTGACGACAACGTAGTCCTGACGGAAAATGGCCACATCAAAATGGGGAATTTATTAATAAATCGTACCTAAATATTATAGCTACAGTATATATTTCAATCGAGGTATATTAAATCCGATTTGAGGACCATTATTTAATATTTTGGGACATTTTGTTCGTTTAAAAAATTTACTTGTTTAATATATTGCCCCTGAAGGTGGCCGGAGGATATCCCTCCATATTTTTAAAGAACTGGCTGAAGTAATATTCACTTGAGAAACCTAATATATCTGAAATCTTTTTAATAGGATAATCGGAGTCTTTCAACAATTCCTTTGCCTTCAACAGCTTGATACTATTAACAAACTCCTTTGTCGACATATTTTTAGCCTCCTGTATTATCCTGCATACCTGTTTTTTGCTCAGATGCATATAGGAAGCAATTGATGCAGTTGTAACCGACGTAGACATATTATCATTTATAAATCTCTCTATTTGGGACATCCTGAAATTATTACTGCTGCTTTTCCGTGGTACTGTGAATTCATTTTCCGCATTTTTAGCCATCTTTCTTGCGGCATTAATCAATATAAGCGGTATTATGCTTTTGATACTTCCAAAAAAGGCTGTACGTTCAAAATATGCCTCCTTTAAGGCATATTCAAAAAGCCTGCAGCAACTGGCGTATTCCCTGTCCCTGTAAAAAGTGCAGGGGGAATTTTTCAGAGTAATAAGCATATTGGCCATCTCACCGGAACAGTCCTGCATACTTATCATGTCACAATTAAGGCTGTATTCTATTACCTCTGCATCATTAATACCGCGCTGTTCGTGAAAGACACCTGGAGCTGTAAGATAAAACTCTTCCTTTCCAACAATAAAGCTGCCGGAGTCAGTTATAACTTCACAGCAGCCTTCCTTTATGAAATGAAACTCAAAGGAGGAATGCATATGCCTGTCAATTATCCACCTTCCGGACACTGTCATGGCCCTGAACCACAATATATTAATGTTCAAACCGTCTACGGTATAATTCAAGTCAAGTTCACATAATTTCTTTGAGGCCTTTGCCAGATCAAAATCCATTTTGTATCTCCCGTTTTTCCTTAGAGCCTGTCTAAGATCTCATTGCACCTGTCATTTTGGCATATTTTGCGCCATGCCACGTTAAATTTTCTTGCAATAAACAAATTATTACTGCGAAAATTTGCCTTGCCTGACACAAAATCCACCTAAAATGCCAGACACAAGCGGATCTTAGACAGGCTCTTAGACCCTGTTTAAAATCCCAGACTTAATTATATACCGTTATCAATACAAAAAGAAGAGGCGGTCTCTAGTGCAATGTTCCGTATATTCAGGGCACATCCTTTGGGTGGATTTTCCGGATTACTGCGTTGTCGTCAGTTGGAATAAAACAATTATTCCTTCTTTCTCCGCCTTGTACTCCCAAAAATCCACTCCAAATTATGCACCCAATATGCAGAACATTGTACTGTCCGCCTCTTCCTATCCTTTTATGGAACCGGCAGTAAGCCCGGTAACGAAATACTTCTGGCACAAAAGAAATATTATCAGTACAGGTAAAAGTGATATTACAGACATTGCAAATATATATCCCCATTGTGTAAAATTATGTTCTCCAAAGAAACCTGCTATGGCGATGGGCAGAGTTCTTCACTATCGTTCAGAACAGTCAGTGCCCAGGGATATTCTTCCCAGGCAGTAAGAAAATTAAAAATGCTGACTGCTGCTATGTATAAAAAGGGGAACCTTTTCGAAAGGTTCCCCTTTAGATTAATAATTTATTCTTTTAAAAACATAAAATGTATATTATTTAGCTTTATTTGTTGTTGAAGCCTTTAAATAGGGTGCCGGATCAACCGATTTTCCGTTTTTCAGAACTTCGAAATGAAGATGTGCACCATCTTCGCATTCACTTTGAATCGGGTCACCAACAAGGCCTATTATTTCATTAGCCTTAACCTTCAAACCACAGCTTATGTCTTCCAATCCTTGCTTTGAAAGACCTGCATATCTGGTTTTCAATCCACTTGTACCGTGAGAAATTTCTACGGTAATGCCATTTGAGTTATCCTCCACAAGTGACACTGTTCCATCGGCTACCGCTCTTACTTTTGTAAGCTTGTCCACCTTAAAGTCAATACCCTGGTGAGCCCGGATGTCTCCCAGTGTTTTTGACTCGGAAAAAGTACTTACGTCTCTGGTGTAGTCCTTCATTATTGAACCATCAACAGGGCGGATAAATGAAATGACTGCTTTTGAAGTAGTGGTTTTAGCCTTAGCTGTTGAATTCGTGTTTGCCTGATTTTGGTTACTTGCAGTCGTTGATGAGTTTGCTGCCACATCTTTGCCTGCCGTACCAGCTGCAACTGCTTTTGCAGGATCTTCGCTCTCTGCCTGATTTGCATTTGCCTCACCAGGAATTATTTTACCTTCACTGTTAATACCGGTATCAGGAGAATTCATGTTTTGAGTTGTAACAAATATCGCAGTGGCTGCCACAATGATTATACAAACTGCTAAAATTATATAAAATCCTTTGTTATTAAAGAATTTTGACAGTTTGTCCTTCCAATTCTTTTCGTCTGGAATAAGTTTCTTCATAATATATATTCCACCTCCATTAAATATTGTTTCCTTAATTACCAACAATATACATGAAGGCAAAGTATTTTAAGAATAATTAAATAATAAAACCCGATTTTCAATTCTCTATTTTATTAACTTGAACGCCTTTATAGTAATATTTCAGAATATCCATATAATTCATGCCCTGCCTGGCTAAATAGTCTGCCCCGCACTGACTCATTCCGACTCCGTGCCCATACCCCAAGGTTGTAACGGATACTCTGCCTTCAGGAAGCTTTGACAGTTTGAAGTTAGTCGACTTCAGCTGAAATATTTTCCTGAAATCGGTACCCTTTATGGTTATGTTACCGATCTTCATCTCCATTACACGATTTCCTGAAGAGTAGCTCTTTATTTCAATTGCAGAGAACAGTTCCTTACTTTTCATTTCGAATTTCGGGTTGAATTCCTTCAATTTTTTAATCATATCCTCCTGTTCAAGAACCACTTCGGTTTTATACTCTGAGAAAGAGTCTTCTCCCGGGCTTTCTACTCCTCTCAAATACGGTTCGGCAGTTCCGTTCCATACATCCTCCGCATTTTCTGTATGTCCACCGCTGTTGGAGTGAAACAGTGGATTTATAATTACTTTATTATATTCGATTACCTGCCCGGAGGTATCCTTGACTGCCTTACTTATCTTGTTCCAGTATTTAAAAGAGGAGAACAGTCCCCACCGCCTCATGGCAGTTTCTTTACTGATCCACGCCTGACAGTGTGCCGGGCTTGTACAAACATCAGCACCATTATGAGCTGTTTCAGGAGAGCCATAAAGTTTTGCCGCCCGTCCCAGGGCATAGGTTCTGGCTGCCACCGCCTGAGCCTTTAAGGCTTCGGGTTCATATGAGGCCGGCATTTCAGCTGCTACTACTCCGATAAGATAATCCTCAAGATTCATTTTAACCGTTTTCTTTTGATTTGCAAGGTATACATTTATTGTTAGAGTCTTATTTCCGTTCTCTTCAGTAATTTTAGTCTGTTTTTGAATAATTTCAAAGTTTCGTACCAGTAGTAAAGGTATTAATACTATTATGACTATCATTAGTATGATGTAGATACAGAACTTCTTCATTTTACCTCCGTGTCCCCAATGTACAAAAGTGCATTATATGTCCGTTTCCGGCTTCAGGCTCAACGGCCGGGTAAATTATCCCCTTCTTTTTGTCACTAATGACTTATTAATAGGTAAAAATTTTTAGGACATGTTTAAGTATATTAAACACAAGGTAAAATTATGATGCTGGATTATAGACCTGCTAATGGGTAAACTCAGCAAAGGTCCATTTGCGCAGCTTAAAGTTTACGTTTTATCATCCTTAATGTAAAATAGCTGCAACTACTTCATATAAATGAAATAATTACAGCTATTTAGAATTAGTTACCATTTCGTTATTTAGTCTTCCACCCTTTCAATTTTAGCACCCAAAGCCTTAAGCTTCTGATCCAGATTGCAGTAGCCTCTGTCAATATGCTGAATCTCGCCGATTTCTGTGGCTCCGTCTGCAGCCAGACCGGCTAGAACTAGTGCCGCACCCGCTCTTAAATCCGTTGCTTTAACTGTTGCTCCGGTTAAACATAGCTTTCCTTCAATTACTGCTGTTCTGCCATCAATTTTAATACTTGCACCCATTCTTTTTAATTCACTTACATGCATGAATCTGTTTTCAAAAATGGTTTCTGTAACGATACTTGTTCCCTGTGTACAACTTAGCAGAGAAGTCATCTGCGCCTGCATATCGGTTGGAAATCCCGGATACGGAAGAGTTTTTACATCTACCGGTTTCAGGCTGCCGTTGCTTTTAATTCTTATGGAGGATAGCTCTTCACTTATTTCAAGTCCCGTTTCCTTTAACTTCGCAATGATAGGTTTAAGGTGATCTGGTACCACATTCTGAATTTCTACATCTCCATTTGTGATTGCAGCGGCTACCATATAAGTTCCGGCTTCGATTCTGTCTGGAATAATTGTATGCGTACAACCCTGAAGCCTGTCTACTCCAACAATTCTGATAGTATCTGTTCCGGCTCCCTTTATGCATGCACCCATTTCATTCAGGTAGTTGGCTAAATCCACTATTTCAGGTTCAATAGCCGCATTTTCAATACTTGTTTGGCCCTCCGCCAGCACTGCAGCCATAAGAATATTCTCGGTAGCTCCAACACTGGGAAAATCAAGGTAAATCTTATTTCCGGTGAGTCTTTTGTTTCTTTTTGCTTCAATATAACCATGTCCCTGGGTAATTTCAGCCCCAAGTGCCGTAAAACCCTTTAAATGCAAATCTACAGGTCTTGACCCGATGGCGCAGCCACCCGGTAAAGCAACTCTCACATAACCTGTTTTGGCAAGCATAGGTCCCATAATAAGAAATGATGCTCTTAATTTATTTACCAATTCATAGGGTGCTGTGGAATTGGTAATATTCCTAGCATGGAAACTGATAGAGTTATTCCCTGGCAGCGACTCAACATCTGCCCCCAGTGATCTTATCAGATCGCACATCATTTTAACATCATACAAATCGGGAACTTCTTCAATAATACTTTTTGACTCACCTAACAGGGATGCCGCGATTATTGGAAGAACCGAATTTTTTGCACCATCTACTCTTACTTTGCCTTTTAAAGGTACACCTTCGCTTATAATATATTTCGCCAAGTGAGCTCTTCCCTTCTGCTATATTTTTTTTATTGCTTCACTTAGTACTCGGTGTTCACTACAGGTGTTGCCACCCAAAGGTAAGTCTTATTCTCAATTTTATTGTATCTGATGGCAAGACTTAGATTTACATTCTTTCCATCAATACTCAGCTTATCTTCAATCATTGGAGAGAAAGCCGATACGCTGATGATATTCTCCTGCCTAATACTGTCAACTTTTTTTGCATCACTGTCATCCAGGATTTTTCGGCAGATGTTCTCAAGCTGTGAATCCTGAAGATCCCCTTCATAGGTTCCCGTAATACAAGAGTTGACAACAGCTTTAAGCCCGTATTTACCGAAAACACCTTCAATTTTATCTCTTAACAGTAATGCTGAACCATTAACGGTTTCTGTTGCATCTATAGTTATATATTTGTCTCCGTCGCCTGTTTTATTCCCAACAATACTTGCCATAGCTGACACTTTTACACCATCTTTTGTGTTCCCTGACATATCACACTTGATCAAGGAATCCGTACTTGTAGAGTTTTTGGAATAATCTGATATTTCCAAAGTTTTTAAAACATCTTCACACACGGCAGTCAGGTCTTCCAGTTTCTTGTAGTCATCATTTGCTCTGACAAAGAAGTATAATTCATTTATTACCATTTTTGCACCTGATGACTTAAATGCATCAGATATGGAAATCCTATTTCCTTTGGAGCTGTTGCTTGTGCTTATGTAGTATGTGGTACCAATGATTGCAGCAGATAATACAACTGCTATTAATATAAAAGAAATCTTTTTCATATAACCTCCGAACATAAAAAAACAATAATTTTATTTTGCTAATAAAATTATTGCCTTTTTAAAAAAGTCATATACATTTCAAAAATTCTATTTCCCATAACAAATAATTATGCAGAAAGCGCTCTACTGAGCATAATTGCATGGTTTCAAGCATCAACCTTTCATATCCCAAAAAGGATTTTCAGATACTGCCTTCGGAGTTAAAATTTTCATATCAATTTTGTTGTCAACCTGCTTGATACCATCGGCTTTTTAACTTTGAATCCTGGTTTACTCTATCTCTCCGGCAAGTATCAATGCCTTTTCTATCATGTACATCAGTTCACCCCTGGTAACATAACCTGTCGGATTCAGCTTTGTTGAAGAGACATTAGGTACAAAACCATTTTCTACGGCAAACGCAACCCTATTGAGGATAGTCTTGTCCACATTTCCATAATCGCTATAGCTTGAAATCACATCCAGATTGGCCTTGGTACGCGTACTTGACTTGATCTCGTAAAGGATTGCGGCCATGCTTGCAGCTTCCTGTCTGGTGCAAATGGCAGTAGCCGACTTATTTGCTTTTACAAGACCTGTTTTTGCTGCTGTTACCATATAATCGCTGTTGTATTTATAATTGTCAATTGTGTCAAATATTAATTTTACAGCATCTCCAACCGTAACATTTTTATTGGGCTCAAAAAGTCTGCCGGTAATGCTCTTTAGCTTGTGTTTATATGCAACATTTATTATGGAGCTTTCATACTTGTTTCCATATATATCGTCATAAAGATTGCTGGTTCTATCGGCTAATCCAAACAATCCAGGCGTTTGTGCCTTGAAACTTATCAAACCCACGCTATTGTCGGGGTCATATTGTGACGAAGACTGCTGCTGCTCCCAATTGCTCAGTACGGAATTATAGTGATAACCGTAAGTTTTTCCATCAGTGTAGTCTTTAATGTTTGTGTATGGATAACCTATTATTAGCGGAGTACTGAATTCCGAAACGGTCAAGACTTCAGCTCCTGTTTCCAGCGTTATCCCTATCTGAGCAAGAGGCTGCTTTAATACCAGTTCATTGGCATTTGCAACAGGCTTCTGAGGAGTCAAAACAATATCCAATATGTATATCTGCTCCTTTTTTGTATCAGCAGATGAAACATTAGACAATATCCCGGCCTTAAAATTATAAGTTACTACTGCAGTTTTAAAGGTGATATTCTCCTGAAGCTGTTCCAGGTTGTCAAACACCCTTTTGGCCACCCAGACTGAAATCCTGGTGGTTGCAGCAGGCGGTTTGGACAGATCCACCATGTAATCCAGAACCTTGTCGGTTTTCATGCGCTGGACAAGTCTGTCGGCATTAACACCTATAATTTTAACAGTCCATACCCCTCCAATGACATTGGTTCCCTTGTCCACATAATCCCCTGTTATTACATGATCCACGTCCTGATCCGAGTCATAGTCATCCGAACTTGACTTTGTTCTTACATTAATGCTTTGAGTCGGCTGAGATCTCATTTTTTTTACCGGATCATATGCATATAATCTTGCGAAATATCTGTGGTTGGATATAAGACCCTCAACCTTGAATTCTGCTACACTTCCGGCGGTATACTCCTTGGAATCTGTGTACTCGACATCACTTGCGATTTCAAGGATATACTCCAAATTGTCCTCTTTTATCCACTCGAAGATAATACTGTTTTTGGTAACGGCATCCTTGGTGTTCTTAACACCAAAGCCTCTAGGTGTTGCAGGTGGAAGATCCTTCAGAGTTTTAACCGGCAGGGAATCACTCCATACAGACTTCTCACTTTTTGTCTGATCCTGGCTGAAGGCCTCTGCCTGAATCCAGAAGTAATACTGGGTATCGGACTTCAATCCCGGTATTCTCAGATAGTTCAAACCGGATGCTATTATATCTGCGGTAGTTATCTCTATTGTATTTCCTGCACTGTCGGGGTTATCCACCGTTCCATACTTTATGTAGTATTTGTTGCCTTCCTTATAATCCCACACCAGGTCTACAAAGGTGTCTGAAACATTGCTATAGGTGAGGTTCGGTACAGTGGGCTTTTCTACAACATCTGTAGCCGACGGCAAGGTTGTAAATATAATTGGATTTGATACATCTGAAAGCAAAAATTCTCCGGGATGTTCTGGATCCGGTCTCACAGCTCGTACCCACAGAACGTATGTTGTATTCGGCTTCAGTTCATTTACAGGAATAACTATATTGTGTGCAGCATAGACAGGTTTACCATTGGCATCAAAACCTTCAGGTGCGTTCAGGGCAGGAATTTCATTCCCATCCTTATTACCGTCTGCAATTGGGTTTGCTGAAATATTTCCCACTTTGTAGCCTTCTATTGGATATTTAACGCTATCGGCTAATTCATCTTCAATTCCCTGGCGGTATTCCTCACAGCCTACATACAGTGAAACACCCTCTCCGTATTCAACTTTACGATATGTCTTATTATCCACCGGAGTAGCTGGGTTATAGGGATTGTATTCTATGGTACTTACAGGATCATTATAGCTTGTTCTGTCAGTTTTAACATAATACCATCTTCCGGTATTGGTATTCGGTGCTTTGTTAAACATTTCATACCATCTGTTTTTAAGCTGTACGGTAACACTGTCGTCAGTAATCATTTTCTTTTCGCTATCAGGCTGCTTCTTTATTTCAAGAGGGGGATTTGAGGGAATAAGCGGTGTATCAATTACTCCTCCCGAAAGTGTTGTGACAACCTTAATAGCAGGGATTGAGGAATGTGCAACGTTTTGAATTACTCCATCCTTTTCCTCTGCAAATATTTTTTTTGCTACTATCTTAAAATAGTATGTATGGTTTGGTTTAAGGTTTGTCAATTTATACTTAAAGCCTATAATCTGGTTCTGAACTGAAGGATCTCTTACATAATTTGCCTCCACAGGTTGATAGGACTCCTGTATAAGGGTACTGGCCGCCGGACTGTCTATGGTGTTCGGATCTTCAATCAGCCAAATGTCGTAAAGCATATTTGTGTCAACCGTTCCGTCCACTTTTCTGGGTGCCTCCCAGAGTACGGTAGCCGTATCCTTACCAAGTTCACCTTTTGTTTCAACAACATTATTATTAATAATATCCTCATAGGAGATTATCACTTTACCGTTTGAATCCTTGATACTGGGTACTATTACAGGCATTGGTGGTGTAGACGGTACTTCCATATCCATTAATGTGATCTTTTCAGATTCAATTTTTATATTCAGTTCGGGTGGATAATACGGCAAGCCGTCTTTCGTGACCTTGGCCCTTATCAAATAATTGCTTGCAGGGGTATTATTAGGAACAGTTATAATATGCATGGTACTTTCTTTAACAGCAATTATTTGGGGGACCCCACCTTCATACCTGCATATTTCATAATCAACCTTAACATTGCTCTCTGCACCGGACAAGCTGGTCAATACGGGGCTCCATTCCAATTTCCAGACAGTCTCGTCATTGTTTTCGAACATTTTGGTTGTCTTGACCAATATGTTTGTAGCAATAGCATAGGTTTTTACTTTATCACTTTGCATTATACCGCCTGGAATCACAGGTTCCAGCTTTACGTAATAAACACGGCCCGCATTCTTAACAGTCTGTGTATATTCCAAGGTTCCATCTGTCTCGTTAAGAACCACTGGACCATCTTTTCCGATAAGATCCTCGGATATAGTCACAGGGAAGGCGTTTTTAAAATCCTTGTCTTCAGAAATAGAAAGTTTATAACTGATTCTCTTTCCGTCAATCCATACATCATCCCATTTAATTTTTACTTTCCCCGTTCCGGCAGTAAAGCACTGAACATTAATATCGGTCAGAAATCGTACTGAATTGGAAGCAGCCGACTCATCTGATTTATATACCGGACTGTTTGGTAAAACCGGGTTAGTATATTCATAATATGCCCTTGCATTGGCCTTATACACTGTTCCTGACTTAAGGTTTCTCATTCTTATGGGTTTGGTATCTACAGGAAGTCCCTTTTCATGGGCATATACCGGTTTGGCTGGCTTATAGCCTTTTGGAGATTCCTCAAGATATATATTTAAATACTTCCCCAATACATTTACAGTGGACGAACCGGATGGATTAGCCACTGATCCCCAGCCAATATCTGCATAAAACCCGGATTCCCCTCCGTCTGAAGCACTATAGCCTATAGCCGGTTCAGCGGGTGCATTGGTAGCTGTTATAGCCAGACCTGTGGGGGCAGGCTGTATTGGAATATCCGCGCCGTAAACTCCGTACATTCCGTATGAAGTTATAATAAATGTAATCAATACTATTGCCGCCAGTATTCTCTTTGTTCTCATAGTAAATTTAACCTCCAGCTGCTGCTGCAGCAATGAAATAATTACCCCAACAACCTATAGCGCTTAACTTTCCAGCATTTTTTGTACTACCGTTGCAAAATCAGCTCTGTTAACAGTATTTGAAGGATTGAATTTCGAATTTGAATCCAAACTCATAATTTCCATTTCCAAAGAAGCATAGACCGGTATTGCATATTTGTCTGCTATGCTGTTGTCATCCTTTATCAGCCTGTTGTACGAGGCCTTAAGCAGGTTATAGTCAGCACCGGATCTCTGGCAATACAGTTTTATTACAACTGCAGCTGTCTCTTGTCTGGTAATATTCCGGTTGACATTTGAAGTATTAATAATCTTATCAATACCATATGTTTTTGCCTTATCCTTAATATTTTTCTGACTGTCAACCCTCGACTCGGATATTAATTCAAACATCAGTACTGCCTCCCTGACTGTTACCGTGAGCTTCGGATTAAAGGAATTCTCTGCTCCCGAGAATACTGCCGCCAGATCATAATTGGAAGCAAGCTTGGTAATGTATTCCTTGGCAGGATTATCATCTGCGATTGTTGATGTAATATCTTTCGCAGAGAATATAACATACTTGCCTGTACCTGCTATATAGTAACTCAAAAAGCCTGTCTCACGTTTTATATTCATTGAAAGCTTCTGCCAGTTTCCGCTGCTGCTGTACAAAACATAAGGATTTGCAAGAGTACTTCCCTTATACTCCATCTTTATTGCCATCGGCGAACTGAACCTGGTAATGCTGTATTTCTCCATAAACAAGCCATTTGAGTAGCCTGTACCATTAATTGTGTCGTCAATATAGTAGGAAAGCTCACTCTTAATCTCTTCTATAAGCTCAAGAAGGTACTTGTTCACCTCATCATCTTTACCCTTTGTCTTGGTATTGTTAGGATTCTTCAACACTGCCAGCTTTTTCTGGATAATACCTGTTTTTTCATTATAAAGCTTGTCTTTAATCATATCCTTTATTGCAGAGCTTGTTTTTCTGGATGCCACAGCCTGAGCAGACAGTACATTCATTTTAGAAGCTTCCGAGGTATTTGCCGGACCGGCAGGCTGTACACCTGCATTTTGAATATTGTCAAGCTGCAGATATACATCTTTGGAACCATTTAATTCAGCAGCCTTTTTAAACTCTTCCATGTTTTCCACATCAAAGGTGTCAGGCCTGATGGTATATTCTATTCCCTTTAACTTGATGATTACACTTTTGTTTGTGGTTCTCATGGCTGCCAGTACGCTTTTAGCAAGATAAATCTCATCGCTGTTTACATAGCCGGGACTCTGTGACAAATCAATTGTAAAAGTGTAATTGCCCGGAGATTCAAGTATGTTTACAATTCTTTCATCCTTGACATAAATCTTGTTCAATGAGCCGGTGGCCTTATCAACTTCCCAGTATACATTTTCCTCAAGCTTATCCAACATATCCAGGAATTTGGTTTCAGTGTTTGTATTATTATCATCATCGTCGTAGTCGTCCTGGTTGAACTCTGTTCTTGTGTTAACAGGGCCGACATATTTTGACCTGGCAACAGCCTCAAAGTTCATGGGATCTGTCTTCTTCGTTCTTACCTTAATATAATACTTTGTATTTGCCTTGAGAGGTTTATGTTCCTTGGTGCCATCCGATAATATTACTTCAACTGACTTAATCCTCGCATTATATGTAAAGTAGCCGTTTTGCAAATTATTAATACTCTTCTCTATATAGTAAGGATAAGTATGAGTTGATATATCAACATACTGTTCCAAATCTATGCTGTTGTTTAAAACTGTGTAGTCGGAATCATCCTCTGTCTTGATGGCAATTTCAAATTCCGTGTACGGATCAATAGGAACACCCTGCCACCTTACGTCTATCTCGTGGTAATCATCCCTTGTCTCATAAAAATTATTTGATGAGTATTTTACAATATCAATTACGCTTTCAACTCCGTTTACCTTGGTTACAACCTGTATGTTGTACTGGGTATCAGGTTTCAGCTTAATGTCCTTCGTGGTTCTGGCATAATTGTAGTATCTGGAATCCTGCACTATTGTGTATTGTGTCTTTTTAAGCACTGTATAATCAATTTCACCTACAGGCTTCAATCTGATGGAATAGTTTTCTGTAGGAAGAGTTCCATACCAATTGAAGGCAAGAGCACAATCATTAACCACCTGAAGCATGGTAGGACTCTCTATCAATGTAGTAGTAACAGGTATGGATATCCATACACTGGATTTTGTCTTGTTATCTGCAGTATCAACCTCTGATCTCAAACTGAAGTAGTATATTTTATTTGGAAACAACCACGTATCAATAGTATATCTGCATTTTGAAGTACCTGGCGTATCTCCCGGTATTATCTGGAATTTTGCAGGTAATGGAGTAATATTGGGATTCATGATAAGGTGAGTGCCGTCACCATCATTTCCCTTGTTTCCAAAATTCCCTATAAAGCTGATATATGTAGGATCAGTAAGAATTTCGCTGCCTGTTTCCAGAGTAGCATCTGGAGCCACTCTTGAGGTTGTAGCAATCATATTATAGGCAGCTTCGTTTTCTCTCATGGTCCATTCAAAGGTCACACTTTGACCTGTCAGCATCAAATCTCCGTTTTCATCTGTTGCAATAGCGAAATCTTCTGGAGCCTTTGGTTTTTTTTCAGTATCATCAGGTGTTGTTGGTTCACCTCTTGGTATTGTCACAGGCAGCAAAGCAGATTTTATTGATTGTTTTTGATCACTGTGAACCGGCACCAATCTAACCTTGACCATAAAATAGTATGTAGCATTTGGTGTCAAAGAGCTTCCAAAGAAACCAGCATTAGTCAAGGTGAATTTATTTATGGTTGCATAAACCCAGGTGATATCATCAATTATCTGAACTTCAAATTTTACATCATTGGGGAGTTTCGTAATTGCCGGGTCCTGAGTAGAAGCAATTGGTTTAAAGGTAGTAATATCCGGACTTGTGCTCATATAAAGGTCGTAGTATATTGCATCCCCATTTGCCCCGGCTACAGGATCAGGAGTATAGTTTTTCCAATCAGCCGCTGTCATTTTTATCTGGTCAAATCTGATTTTTACCGCCGCTTCCTTCGGAGTAGAGCTGTCACTTGGAATAACTGTGGTTTCCACCAGTTCCATGTACTTTGGTACCGATATATCTCTGGAAGCAGGGGATAGTGTCGTAAAGCTTGTCTTCAGAGATTTTTCGGAAAAAGAATCACCGACTGAATATTCAACGTCTCTGGCTTCCTTTATACTGGTATACATTTGCAGATAGTAGGTTTTGTTCGGAAGCAAGTAATTTGGATACCCTTCAGCGTTGTTTGTCATATCAATTGAGGTTCCATTCTCATCTACATATTTGAAAAGATTGTAACCATCCAAAACGTATTTAAGCCTTGGCTTGGTTCCCGACCTGTCAACCACTATATTTTTTGCATTGACACTCTGAACATCCCTGTATCTTACATCAAAAAACTTTTCCTGTCCGTCTACAATGAGTCTCTGTGGCGTGTTTATCGGATCTTCCGCAAGGCTCAGGGAAAAATGAAAATAGTAATCCTTACTTGTTATCTGGTTCCAAAGGGTATCTCCAGGGTAATCCCAGGTTATTGTAACCTTTGAGGAGGTTTCCTTCACTGTGCTTGAAACAGGAGGGTACTCCAACTCAACATTTGTAAGTATGTTATTGGGAACAGGAAGCCTTGTTGTATCATTCTGCATGGTGTATTCCATAATGGGTGACTCAATTTTGCCCTCTGTCACAAGAATCCTGTAGTAAACTGTATTTTCTTCACCTTGTATAGTGTCTATGATAGGAGATGGGTTATTATCTCCCAATTCCTTATCGTTAATGCCGCCCTTTCCTCCAGTACCTAGCCAGGAAGGAGGACCGTAGCTTTTCTGAATGTTATATATCAGACTTTGCAGCTGAACGCTTCCCTGATTAACACGGAAGACACGTACATAAAGGAGATTCTGAGTGTCCTTTGTCAATTGGAATCTGATAGGCGAGCATATGTAGTTTGACACCAAAGGACTCTGTATATTTCCATCCACTGTGCCTACATTACTTCCTGTTGAGTTGACAAACATTGTTATTACAGAAATTTTGTAAATAGTACTTGGAAGGAGTTCAGCATAGGGAAGAACATATCCCTGGTCTCCTGCAGGAATACCTTGCGGAATTGGTGCTGTATCAATGTCGGTATTTATATCTTTTCTTCCCAGCAGGTAAAAGGAAAATATTCCGGCAGCCTGATCCCATATGACAGGTTTTTTTTCCTCATCTGGGGTGCCTTCTGCAGTAATAGCTTCATAGACATCACTGGAAATTTCTCTCACTTCTACATCCTTTAGCATATGATCCAGTTCAATTTTAAATTTAAATTTTAAACCATCCGCCTCAAAAAGATTGAGATGCTTATTGGCATTTTCAATACTGCCATTGTCATAAACTTTCGGCATGTTCCAGGTCAGCTTCATGGCCGGATAAATACCGGTTTCCATTCCGCCGCCAGACATCGGTACAGATTCCTGCTGCACATTTTTGGCTGTAACGGTAACACCGGCAAGGAAGTACTTTGAGCCTTCATATGTGACGTTACTACTATCTGTCAAAGTCAGTCTAAAATTATAAATAAAATCTTTTTTGATTTTAGATACTGTTACGAAATTTTGTGTAGGATCTACTGCAACTGGTTCTTCAGTTGCGCTCGTGCCTGTCGCGTCGGGTGCGAAATACTTAAGTTCTCCACCAGTGACATTCGGAATACTCCAGCTTATAGTTGCTGTAGCGGTACTCTCATTGTATGTAATCTTGATATTCTCAAGTTCAGCAGCAAAAACCGGCTGGATTATTCCAGATAATATTGGAAAAACCATACTGATTACAAGGATAGTTGCTATTAATCTCAATTTGTTCTTCATTGTAGAATACCCCCGGAAGTTATAATACTAGCCATCAACCAAAATATCGGCAGATTGGTACAATTTACTTATACTTTTACTGGTAGTTGTAAAGAAAACGTAAAAAAACACCTAAATTCAGAAGTGAAATTAGGTGTTTAAAGTTTTTTACCAGTTATTCAATTATCAGTTTTATAAATGATAGGTTTTATCTAGGGCGTTGTAAAACTTCCCCCTATGAACTTAGTCGAGGTACATGCATCAGTTGTGTCGTCTTCATCAGTCAGATCCCAAGCTGAACTTATCCTGATTTTATCACCCACTGTCAGTTCAGTATCGTTTGCCACATTAAAGGTTATAAATAGTGTTGTTTTATCTGCAGACCAATCAAATGTCAGATTAGGTGAACCGGACTTTGACCACTTTTTGGTTGTCGCACCTGTTTCATCAGTTAAAATAAGTAAACTTGCAATATTTGTAGTACTGATATTTACTCCTTCCTTCACAGCTTGGTCAAATTTTATTACCAATCTTTCTCCATCAGAGAAAACACTGTCATTATTAGTATTTTCAGCCATTATACTTACTACTTTTGGTGTTGTATGGAAACTTCCGGCCAATTTACACGTGGTATAATTTGCATTTTGTATTGCTGCAGAAGCGACAGGAGTAAATTTAATTACATCGCCCACCTTAATATCGCCAATTGTGTTAAAGGTTATAATAAGTTCCTTGCCTGTTGAGCTGAACTTACCCAGTGCATCTCCCCACGTGTGAGAATCACCAGATTCAGAAGTTATCTGGAACCAATCACTTAACTGCAGTGCACTCAATGACTGATTAGCCAGATTAGTATTCTCGTCAAGTTCAATTGTGACAGTTGCCTTTGTCGTTGTCGTTCCTGTTGTTGAGGCCGGTTTAGCCGTTGCTGTAAATGTATTGGCTGTAAACTTTAACTCTTGAGTTTCACTTGGGAGTTTTGAAGTCGTTGCCTTAAATCTAACCAATACTGTTTTAGTTCCAGAGAAAGTAGGAACTAGTGTACCAACCGGAGTCCAAACTCCGCTATCTATTTTATATTCGTGAACAGCTGACAGTCCAACTATTTTATTATTTGTATCATCAGCTGTTAAAACAGGAGCATATCCTTCCACAAAACCATCAACATCTTTTTGTATGGACGGTAATTTAGCATCCCTGCTGCCGGCTGTTGTCGGAGAAGTTACAGCTAGCCTCAAATACAGAGTGCCAGGTACAAATGTAAATCCTGATACAGTAGTTTTAGCCTTTAACTGTTTCCAGGCACCTCCGTTTATTCTAAACTCAAGGTCAATATTGGTCTTATTAGTAACAGTTCCAGCAGCTATATCATAGTCTATCATTGATCTTGAAATGGTTGTGTAATCTCCCCTACCCAGTTTAACTGTTTGAATCGGGTTGGTTGGATTATTTTGCTCTTTTATTTGAACAGTAATAAAATCAGGATCATCTGTATAATTAAATGTAACCGCAGTGGTTGATGCATTGCAATCCTTCCAAGCTCCACCATCTATGCTGTACTGCATTAACGCATTAGTATTGAGCAGCTTACTATTTGCCAAATCAACATCTACCTTTGTAAGGTCAAGCGGTTTTGTTCTGGCTTGTACCATTGTAGCAGCACTCAGATTTGGTGTCGGCGCCTTATCATTACAAGCTACATAAATGTCGTAGTCTGTGGAAACCGCCAATCCATTTAAAGTAATTGGGATATTCACGTTGGTTTGGTTAACCTCCGCTTTAATCTTTGATGCGATTAACTCTGCACTTGTCGGTGCGGTGGCCCCGTGTGGTTTAGCTACTACAAATATATTTCCTAATTCGCTAGATGAGACATTCAGGATTATTGAATAATCCGACGGTACGACACTAATTCCGCTAAGTACCGGCGGAGTTTTGTCCAGAGTAGTGAGGTCAAACCTTGTTACATTTCCCCTGTTGCCAATCATGTCCTCTGTAACCATATAGACAGTATATTTTGTATTTTCATTCAATCCCGATAAATCCAATGTACCCTGAGTATTTGCAGTAAGGCTTATACTATCAGCATTTACTGGCGATCCTGCGGTAGCCTCTGCTACTATCTGATCTGCTGTAGGAGCTGCGTTACTGGAAGTCAATGCTGTCATATAGTATATTGTAGAATTCTCATCTGTCTTAACAAGTATATTGGCTGCATTCTCAGTTATCGTTCCCTTTCCGGGGTATGAAGTAGCAAACTTCGGTGCAACAGCATCAACCACTATCGGTGTTTTAAGAGGATCGCTAATCGAACCAGTTTTTCCTACCGCAGGTAATGTAATCTTCGCGGCAGTTTCCCCATTTTTTATTGTCCCACTGTTCAGTACCAAAGAGCTTGTAGCCTTGTAATCCAATTTTGTGGTATTGTCACCAGCAACTACTATATATTCAAATGTAAGTATATTAGCTGCCGCTTTGCCCTTATATAGCGCGTCCTTGCCAGTATTCAAGGTGATTTTCGGTGTTCCTGTGACATCAACAGCTGTATCAAACTCTACGTTAATTGAAATTTTGTCTCCCAGCTTAAACTCAGTTGTGCTTCCAGAAACGCTTACATTCTTTACAACAGCGGGAACAGCAGGCGCAATATTAGTTATTTTAATACTTTGTGGAGCTATAAGCTTATCTTTTATTCCTCCTGCAATACATACTGACGGAATGTTCACCACAATATTCTGGTCAGCGCTTATTGCATAGCCTGTTGCTGCTGGCAGTTTGATTTCAATTTCGGTATCACTGTTTATTTTGATATCCGTTGACTTTAAAATTGCTAAAACCTTGTTTTTCCATGAGCTAGTATCATTTGTTGATACTGTCGGTGATACCGTTAACCCCTCGAAAAGCGCTTTACTTACTGTAGAATTTGAGGCAATATCTGATACCCATTTTCCGTTTGTCAGTGTAATTACCAGAGTTCCATTTCCTGCAACTATATCCGCCTCTGTAACAGGTGAGGAAACCAGTGTTCCTGTTAGTACAGCAGATATATCTGAATATATGGTTATTTTTGTTGAAGCTGCCGCATCATTGACCGCCCCGTCGATAATATAACCGGCTGAAACCTTCGCCGGAATGGTAACGCTGATTACTTCATTTCCATGTGGATCGTAGTTAGTATCCTTAAGGGTAATAGTCAATTTTGTATCAGAATTCTGGGTTAGCGTAGCATTTGATAACACACCTGCCCAAGCAGAAGTATTATATGTGGCTTTCAAACCAGCTATTATTGCATTTTTCTTATCGGCAGAGCTATCAACATCACTGGCAAATTTACCTCCACCTGTTAATGTAATTATTATTTTAGCTGTACCTGCCTTAATGTCGTTCTGGCTGAAGCTGGTCACGCTGGTAGTTCCATTTATCAGAGCAACTCCGAGATTCGACACTGCCGCAACGTTTATTGTTTCTTTCGCTACAACAGGTTTTACAGCTCCTTTAATCAATTTGGCAGGTATTGTTACAGTTATCTTCTGATTTGCTGTTATATCATATGTTGATTCACTCAACTTGATTGTTATCGTTTTACTGTCAACCGATTTATCAATCATTGTAACTTGACCCATTGCAGTTTTCCACTTGTCATTTTCTGTTGCTGCGACAAAGCTACTCAACAGTACACTCTTGTTGGTAGTAGTAGCATCGTCAGCCCACTCGGCAGAATCAAGTGTTAATGTTATTGTCTGTCCGCCTGCTGCTATGTCGGCTTCGCTTACAGCAGGGAATACGGTGCCTCCCAAAGTGAGGACTACATTCTTAATCATATCAGCAGTAAGCTTAGTCTCTTTCGACACCGCTTTAACATAGCCGCTACCATCTGTAGAAACAAACACCAGGTACTGACCCTCACTTGCCGGAATGTTGCCGCCGGACGTAGTATATATCGGCAGGTCAGACATCTTGCTGTCTTTAAGTATAGTTCCGGCAGAACTGCTGCCTACGATATATCTAATCTGAGTTGCGTCTGCAGGCAACGTTACTCCTGCTGTCACAACAGATGTTGTGTTAAGTACAGTTCCCGGTACCGGGGCAGAGCTTATGACTAGCTCCGGAGCTGCTCCCCTTATATCATCAGGGTTAACAGGTATACTAGCAAAAGCTTTGATTTTATACGGTTCGGTACCAACTTTACTTGCTGCATAGAGAATAACATTATCTCCAGGTTTTACAACAATATCTGTATTGGATACATACACTTTCGCGTCATTGTCAACTGAATCCAAGGGAACAGAGGTTATCGGAGTTGATACTTTCATAAGCCAGGTGTTTGCGTTGACGCCATCAAAGCCCTTCAAAGGTATTTTTGTGGTCCCGGCAGCGGTACCCGGTTGAAGGGGCAGGTAATTTACATTGACAACAAGTGTGTCAGCCCCCTCAGGCATTATGTTAGCCTCTACTACAGGAATATTTCTGTAAGCCACAATCTTTTTAGTATCTGCGTCTACAGCTGCCAGTAAAATATACTGTCCTGCCTTGACTGCTATATCAGAATTAGCAGTATAAGTATGGAAAGTACTATAATCAATACCTGCTGGACTTGTATAGCTAATTGTACTTCCGGCTACTATATTTTCTATACTATTTGTAACCTTTGCAACAAAAACTATATTCCCGGAAAGTCCTTTTGGAGCTACATATACCGAGGTAGTCCCTTCCTTAGAACCCCACTTAAGAGCAGTATAGTTATCTCCCGCTTTAAGTCCGGGAGCATTTAAATACTCTGGTTTATCTATCAGTATGTTTTTATATGCCTTAACTTTTCCGCTTGTGTCCACCGCAGCCAGAACCACATACTGTCCCTGTTTAGCAGCAATATTGTTTCCGACGTTATAGGTTGTACCTGTAAATACGGTATCTTCATAAATCTTATCATCAGTATCTATAACTTTTACCTTCCACTGACAATTTGTCAAATCAAACAACTGAAGGTCTGTAAGCTTTGTGGTTCCAGGTTCACTTCCCGGGACTGGTCCCTCATAATACTCGGCCGGAAGTTCTTTTACTTCTGCAGATGAGATCCAATCAGATATCATTGTAAATTTCAGGTATGCCTTAACTCTCTCTTTTCCATCAGAGTTCTTGGATACCGCAACTATTAAAAGATTTTCTCCTGTCTTGATATTCTCAATATTAGCCTTGCTGTTATACTCAAGGTATTCTGACGCATCATCATTCAGGTGCGGAGTATCGAGGTTTGAACCTTTTTTATACTTCCAGATGATCGCTCCGTTCGCGTCTACAGGAATATCAGCGGTAATAATTAATGCTATCTTGGTGCTTCCTGCAGTACTACCCTTGCTTGGTCCTGAGTAAGTTCCGTTTTTTGTTATCAGATTCATTGCAAATGGTGCCTGAATCTGATCCTCTGTGACAGGAATATAAGCATAGCCCTTTACCTTACCTGCATCATCGATAGCCAGTAAGAGTATACTCTGACCATAATTAACCTGAATGTCTTTAGTCGGATCAAGTACTTTTGCACCCAGAGTACTGAACAATACATCCTTTTTAACCGGTATTGTTGAGGTAGTATCCAATATTACGTAAGCCCATTTTGTCTGGCCTGATATACCCATGTTCAGTACATCAAAATGAGTTGTACCTTCAGCCGAACCTTTAGTAAGGTGGTAATAACCGGTTGATGGAATCAGCTCTGCATCACCGGGATTGCTGACACCTGAACCAATAAGTATGTTTGCAAATGCTTTAACATAACCACTTCCATCAACAGCCACCAATAACAGGTACTGTCCATCTGCTGCCGTAATATCGGTAGTAGTTATTACATCATAATCAGTAATACCAGGTATATCGCTGGCTTTAGCTCCTCTGCCCGGTACACTGAACTTAGCATTTCCGATTGTATACTTCCAGCTCCAGCCTGTGTAAGGAGCTGTTCCTTCAAGATCCGCAAATGACAGGAACGGTATTACAACTGTACCTTTTGTACTTCCGGTTGCTATTTTGTAGTTATGCCCAAGTACAAGTTCCTGCGTCCTTGTCTGCAAATCACTAATTAGTATGTTTGCATATCCCTTAATTGTCTTATTAGTATGGTTATCTACTGCATAAAGTATAAGATATTTTTTATCTTTTGGTACTTCAATGCTTTGGCCTGCACTATAAGTATATGTACCATTAGCAGTGCTGTTATATGCAGGGGCAGTAGTTATTGGTGTCGCTTCAAACTTATATCTCCATGCATAAGCTCCGTTTATTCCCCAGAAACTCAAAGTATTAATTTTGGTTCCAAGGTTTATATCGCCTGGCTCAGGAACCGAATAATTAAAGTTGACACTTACATCAGCACTTGATTTCAGTATGGTTGCATCTGGTTGCTTTATCTGACTATATTGAATCCGTTCTTTCAGGTATGTAAGCGTGCCGCTTCCATCAACACCAATTATCAGCAGATACTGTTCAGGATTAACATTTCCGATATCCTTACTAGGTGTATAAGCTATCATATCGCCAGTGATGTTACTACCAACATATGGGTTTGCAAAGTCGTTGTCTGAAAGCTTGTACCACCATTGTGAAATCGACTTACCAATTTCGGTTTCTATCTTCGTTACATTCAGGTTCAGGCTGATTGCACCGATGGTAGTTCCCGGTACCGGCTTAGTGTAGTCACTGTTTGTAACCTTGAGTAGATAAGCATCTCCAGGTCTGATTAATACGTTATTAACTTCTATGTACATCCACGCTTTTATTAAGCCGCCATTATCTGTGGCCACTACCACCAGATACTTTCCTGTTGACAACATATCTGTTTCCAGCTCATTATATCCATCCGACTTGCTGTTTACTTGAGGAGCTGTCGGTAGACTATCCTGGAATTTATACATGTACTTGGTGGCTCCGGCTATAGGAGTACTAAAGTTCGTAGTTATTCCAATTGTACCTGCTTTTGAACCCATGACAGGCCCAACTACGTTTGCTGGAGGTATGCTTGGAGCATCCTCCTGACGAACCATTCCGGGTACAATAGTTATATCAGCATAAGCAGCTATCTCACCTACATTACCTATACCAACAAGCAGTATGTGCTGACCTACTGTAACAGAAATATTATCCTTTTCAATACAGTTAGCAAACGTACTATTTTTAGTGTATTTCTCAAAGGCAGTAACTGAAGCACCCTTTGCAGGTATCGCTGATGCCTCGTTGAGTACTGCATATTGCCAGCTATAAATGCTAAAGTTACCCGGATTCAGGCTTTCTATCATTACAGTGCCAGGAGTAGAACCATATGACGGTCCAATATAATTTGTTCCGTTAACAAGTTTATCAGCCTCCACACTAACCTTACCAGTAACTCTCAGATTGACATATGCCTTTACTTTGTTACTGTCTGCGCTGTCAACAGCCGCAAGCACAATATATTGGTATTCTGATACTGTAATATCTTCACCAGGGTTGTATAGCGCTCCGTCAAATTTACTATCCACCAATATTACAGGTGATGGTGAATTTTGTACCTTAATCATCCATGCGTTTGCGCCTGTTACTAGGTTCAGGTTACCTAATTTTACTGAGCCTGCCTGTATACCCGGCTCAACACTAATTGTTTCTGGGTCAAGCGCAGCTGCGTCATCAGGTCTGATATCTTCAGCCTTTATTTCGATTATTGCGTATGCCTTAACCTTGTTGGCAGCATCCACAGCCGCAAGCATTATCTGCTGTCCTGCAACAGCCTGTATATTCTGTCCGGCTGAATAAGCTGTTCCGGTCAAAATCTGGTCGTATACAGGCGGTGTGACTACATCGCTGATAATCCACTTGCTTGCACTATTTACATTTATAAATGATAGAGTAGCTATCTTTGTAGCACCGGTTACTGAACCATACTCAGGTATTGAGTAATTTGTACCTTCCACCAGCTCTTTCAGACTGTCTACTGTAAATGTACAGCTCGCCTCACCTGCCGGGAGCTTTGGCCCCATACCGTCTGTATCGGCTACAGCACTGAATGTGAACTGATCACCTGTTGGGATCTCAACCTTCTTTATTTTGACTTCTATAAAATCACCTGAAGCCAGTGCAATATTTGAGAAGGACAATGTATAAGCATCAATCATTCTTGCTTTTGTCAGAGCTGCTGGTGTTCCGGAATTTATGCTGAACGTGTCGCTCTCCGATGCTGTGAAGCCTGCAGGAAGCTTGATAACAACTCTTCCGCTTGTCATACTTTCTCCAGCTGTATATCTGATGACAAAATCATCAATACTTTCCCCGGCTTTACCGCTTGTTGGTGAAACCGCCAACGTTCCAGGAGATGATGTATTATTGGATATAACTTTCACAGTTATTGTCGAGATTGCCGGCGCATATCCATCTTTAATTGCTGAGATATATACATTTGATGTTCCTGCTGAAACCCCGGTTAATACCCCTTTATCACTTACAGCTACAATGGAACTATCAGCAGAACTGTAAAAGATTTCGGCACCGTTGGATGCGCGGGCATCTAATTTCTGATTATTGCTGCCCAGCTGAATGGTTCTGTTAAACACATTTGAAATGGTAATTTTGGGCAGATTTGAATTTGTATCAGTACCGCCCGGAATTGTTTCTGTTCCAGTTCTTTTGTATTCCCCTCCCGGTTTTATACCCATACTTACATTTGGCGAATATATATAGGCATTGGTAATAGAACCGCTTCCGCTAATGGTAGCAGCCGCATTGGCCGTTAGGTTTTTCAAATAGGCACCGCTTGAAATATTAATTTTTGAACCTGTTGAATTAGATTCAAGAGTAAGTTGTTCTACCGTACCCTTTTGAAGTGCTATAGTTGTATTTTCCTTGATATTGACATTACTGACAGTTGTGGTTCCGCTTATATTCAGTTTATTTCCTATTGCCCCTGCATCAATATTAAGCGTGGTAACTGTTCCGCCCAATATATCAATAATGTTCTGAGATGCCTTTGAAGTGAAGGTTTTAACACTTCCTGCACTCAATGTGAAGTTGCTGGTTGCGCCTTTGGAAATATCAACATTTTCAGCCTTGCCATTCAAAGTTACTGCCAGATTGCTTTCGGTTACTGTTAATTTATTTATATCACCCTTAAGATCAATTTTTTGATTTTCAGCAGTGGATTTCTCAGCTGTAATATCAACAAAGCCTTTTCCGGTGGTCAATCCGTTTTCCTCCAGATAACATCCGGATTTAACATGAGTTTCGTCTATTGTAGTGGTTCCGAAGGTTTTTACATGAACATTTCCGGCACTCTTGTCAATAACCAGGATGCCGCCTATTCTGGTATTGGTCAGCGTTATACTATTCGGTCCTCCGCCTCTGATTATCAGCTTTCCGTTTACTGAAACACCGTCAAGCCTTACATCACCATCTCCGACTCCTTCACCGACAGTCAGGTCTCCTGCCACATTCATATCTTTTAAAGTTACAGCCCCTGTGTTGAGCATCATATTACCGGGGACACTGTCAGATATTGTTCCTGACTTTGTAACCACCTGACCTACACATATATCCAGCATTTTAAGTGCGTCTTCAAACTTGAGCACTCCGTAGGGAACATATCTTCCTTCATCAATCTGAGTCAGACAGCCTTTTTCAATAACTGCTGCAAAATCCTCCAACTGTTTACTATCCAGTGCTTCAGCATCTTTTATTTTGCTGAGCAATCTTTTATCGTTAAGCTCCAGCCCGAATACTCTCTTGACCATGACTGCTGCTTCAAGTCTGGTTATATCGGAAAAGGGGTTGAATTTAGTCTTATCACTGTTATCAACGTATCCGGCAGCTACTGCTTTAGATATCTCCTCACCATACCAGGAATCCTTCGATACGTCGCTAAACCCGATAGCAGCTTTTTCTGTCGGTTTCATTATGCCATTAATGAGCGATATAAAATCAATTTTTTGAATTGCTCCATTAAGGTCATTACTTGTGACACTTTTGTCAACCAACCCGTAACCCTGCCACCTGCTTAACAATGGATTGGCAACATTAGCGCTGACCTCTCCTACCGCAGCAAATGAATTAAGCGGTATCAAAAGCAAATATGCTATTGTCAGCATGATTGATATGAGTTTTACTAATCTTTTCATCAGTTCTCGCTCCTCAACATAAACAGAATATAGGGACAGTTAAATAATAAAACCAATTTTGCAGCGAGAGATTTTACGGAAGTACAAGGCGGAGGAAGAAGTAATACTGGTCGTATTGCGACTGACGACAACGATGTAATTCCGTAAAATAACCGCTTCAAAAATGGGAGATTATTATTTAACTGTTCCTTAACACCACGTACTAAAGGCTAAGCGCTTTGTATACCATAACAGCGGCCTCAGCTCTGGTGATATTGTCTGAAATCCGTAAATAAACCTTGCCTTTTACTTCTCTGCCCGTAAGAATGCCTGCTCCGCACACCGCAGCAATTCTTTCAGCCGCTCCTTCCGAAATCTGCTTATAATCGGCAAATTGCTTAAGTATGCTGCTATCCTGTTCCGGCAGCGGGTTTCCTTTTATTTTTAATGCCAAAGAAAGCATTACACCGGCTTGCTCTCTTGTAATAAGCTGGTTCGGATAAATTTTGTTGTTTTTGTCATTGGATACTATCCCAAGCTTTGCAGCCATCATTATTTCCTTATAATACCTGTGCTTGGAGGTAACATCTGCATATCTTCCTGCAGCCATATTCCCAAGCTCAAGACTTCTGACAATTATTGCACAGAACTCTCCCCTTGTTATACTTTCATCGGGGTAGAATTTGGAGCCCGCCTTGGCATCAAATACCTTTTTGCCTGCAAGACTTTCAACGGCTTCAACTGCCCAGGGTACTCCTGCCAAATCGGTATAACTGGCCTTTTTGCCTGCAGAAGCTGAAACCTCATTTGAATATGCGCTTTCAACAGTTCCATTCACAGCTTTCACGCGGTATGTAAAAGTCCCCTCAGACAGTATTCCCTTGTGTACATAGGTAGTTATGTTGGCACTGACCCTGCCTATTTCTTTGAAATTATAAAATTGTTTGGCTTCTATAATAAATTCTTTTTCCTGATAGGAATTATCTTTCCAGGTTAACTGAATCTCATTTGCAGATATATTTTTAGCCTGAAGTTCGGTGGGCTTTCCCGGTTTCTGCAGAGAAACTTCTATTTCATTGCTGTAGCCGGTTGAATTTGCTGCATCATAAACCTGGACTCTGTAGTAATACACTTTGGTGCTGCTGATTCGTTTATCAGTATATTTGACAGTATTGGGATTCAGTTGGGCTATTTGCTTCCATTCTCCGAAATCCCCTTCTTTTCTTTCTACCCTGAAGCCTGCTTCAGCTCCGCTGGAATCTTCCCAAGTTAATTCAATATCACTCTGCTGCAAAATCGTATAGTTCAGGTTTAACGGTGAGCTTATGTTACTTGCCCAGATATTGGTCTGATTTGAGAAGTCGGAATAAACATTGTAATCATTTATTCTCGCTCTGACCTTATATGTATAGGTAACCTGAGGTGAAACACCAATATCCGTAAAACTTGTTGTGTTTCTTCCAACATTATCATAAAGAACCCATTTGGCATCCGAAGCTGACCAGCGCCATATTTCAAAACCGGTCTCACCATCACTGTAATCCTTCCAGGTGAGATTTACATTGGCCCCGTCAACACAGGAAGCTGCCAGTGTGGCAGGAGCTCCGAGAAAAGTACTGGTTACATTGAGAGTATCGGAGTACTCCGAATTACTGTTGCCTGAAATGGCCTGAATACGGTATGTATATACTGTATTGGGTTTAACGGGACTGCCGCTGTCATTTATATCAATGTATACATTTACGTTATTGGGAACAACCGCAATTGTCTTGAAGGCACTTTCATCAGGTGACTTTCTCTGGATTACATAGGTTGCCGCATTATAACTATCCGACCATTCAATCTGTATTGAATATTGGGATTTTGCAAATCCGTATAAATCTGTGGGTTTATATAACAGAGGACTGGAACTGTAGCCCCTGTCCTCATCAGGAAATGAGCTGGATTTTATCCTTTCGTTGGAAATGGAATAAACCTTATAATAATATGTAACACCCGATTGTACATTATTATCGCTGAAAGTAAACTGTCCCTGTGGAACGGTTGCCACCTTATACCACTCGGTATCATTTGCTTCTCTTCTTTCAACTACTGTTGTGTAGGATTTGTCATTGGGATAACTCCACTTCACATCTATCTGGTCACTGGCAGCAGCGGTAACCTTCAAAGAATTCGGTTTTAATACGTCACCGGTGCTGAAAGTCACTTCATCTGTATATACATAAGTAATGTTTGTAGAGTCGGTAACCTTTATCCTGTAGGTGTAAGTGTGCTCCGGGTTGACACCTGAATCTGTATATTCTATGGAATCCCTTGGCCTGGTTATTTGCATGAATGAGCCGTTATCAACTTTTTTCTCCACAGTGTATTTTATCTCGTCGGAAAGATTGTCAATCCACTGCAGCTTGACTTTATTGTTATTTATGACTGTAACGGTCAGCTCAGACATAACCTCACCACGGGCTACATTTACTATGGCAAAGCTCTGCAGCAGAATTGCAAAAACCAGCAGCAGCATTACTTTTGAATAAAAATTATGTTTATTTGAACGATCTCTGTGTAATAACTTCAAGATAATATACCCCCATTATTTGTCTTTATGCGTCAGGTTTGCAGTTAATAGCCTTCCAGGCGTGACCTGCATGCAACCTGTTCATTGACCGGACAGGCCTGACAGTACCTGAACTAAAACGTTACAGCTTTTATTATGGTATATCGGCAAATTATGGTATTGTTTTAAGGGGAAATATATTGGTAAGTAGTCAAGAAGCCAGGAGTCCGAAAGCAAAATTAAACAGGAGAATTTCATAAATAAAGCAAGAAAACAGAAAAACGGCATAGCCTTTAGCTAAACCGTCTCTTGATAAAATAAAATCTTCTTATATATATCCCATGACACGATGGGGTTTTGTTGTGTCTGCAAACCTATAAAAACAACTACTTGCTTGTAGCCCTAATACGTGCCATGGCCCTGGACAACGCAGCTTTGGAGCGCATGTACTCCAACTGGCTCAACTGTTTCTGCATTCTTTCTTCGGCACGCTGCTTTGCAGCCTTGGCACGGTTTACATCAATTTCATCAGGATACTCTGCTGTATCCGTCATTATAACAACCTTATCAGGCATGATTTTTGCAAAACCATCAGTTACAACAGCTTCTATCCATTTACCGTTGGAATTGATCTTCAAAGGTCCAATATTAACAGCAGCAACGGTAGGTGCATGCTTTGCAAGAACTCCCATTTCACCATCAACTGACTTGAAGATTACGCATTCCGCTTCTCCGGAAAAGAAATTTCTTTCTGGTGTAATAACTTCCAAATAAAATGTGGACATACTCCTTAGCCTCCATAAGCCGCAGGTGCGGCCACAACAATATTACACGTCAGCCTCTTACTTAACGCCGGGTAAGGCGAATAAGGAGGCCAACCGACATGCGCGCTTATAAAGCATTAACAATTTTTTTAATTTAATTCACTCCTGCTTTAAAGAGATCGCGCGGCTGCATTATTCTTGCATTTCTTTTGCTGCCTCATATACTTCATCAATATTCCCCTTCATGAAGAAGGCAGTTTCAGGTATATGATCCATTTTACCATCAATGATTTCCTTGAATCCTCTGATTGTTTCCTTGATCGGTACATATTTACCCTTATATCCTGTAAACTGTTCACCGACAAAGAACGGCTGTGACAAATACCTCTGTATCTTTCTTGCTCTGAATACAATTAACTTGTCTTCTTCAGGCAATTCATCCATACCAAGAATTGCTATAATATCCTGTAATTCCTTATTTCTCTGTAATATTTCCTGAACTCTTCTGGCTACAGAATAGTGCTCCTCACCAATGATCTTGGGATCAAGAATTCTGGAAGTCGAATCCAATGGATCAACAGCAGGGTAAATACCCATTGCAACTATATCTCTGTTTAAAACAGTTGTTGCATCCAGGTGGGCATAAGTGGTAGCTGGTGCAGGGTCTGTCAAGTCATCCGCAGGAACATAAACTGCCTGAACTGATGTTATCGATCCCTTAGTTGTTGATGCTATTCTTTCCTGGAGAGCTCCAACGTCTGTTGCAAGTGTCGGCTGGTAACCAACTGCCGATGGAATTCTTCCCAGAAGGGCTGAAACCTCTGAACCTGCCTGAACAAATCTGAATATATTATCTATGAACAGAAGCACATCCTGTCCCATCTGATCTCTGAAATACTCGGCCATGGTAAGACCGGACAAACCAACTCTCATTCTGGCTCCAGGCGGCTCATTCATCTGACCGAAAACCATGGCGGTTTTTTCTATAACTCCTGAATCATTCATATCATGCCAGAGGTCATTACCTTCTCTTGTTCTCTCACCAACACCGGTGAATACTGAATATCCGCCATGCTCTGTAGCAATATTTCTGATCAGCTCCATAATAAGAACTGTCTTACCAACTCCGGCTCCACCGAACAGTCCGATTTTACCGCCCTTGGCATATGGTGCCAGCAAGTCAACAACCTTAATACCCGTTTCCAGAATTTCTGTGGAAGGTCTCTGCTCTTCAAATGATGGAGCAGGCCTATGTATCGGGTAAAAGTCAG
Organism: Bacillota bacterium; assembly: GCA_023409265.1. Classification (GTDB taxonomy): domain Bacteria; phylum Bacillota; class Clostridia; order Acetivibrionales; family DSM-1351; genus Ruminiclostridium. The sequence goes on from JAEYHZ010000022.1 coordinate 611,834, forward strand.
TAGGACTGACAGGTCCCTGTTTATCAACCGGTTCTCCCAATACGTTGAATATTCTACCAAGTACTTCTTTTCCTACTGGTACTTTAATTGCATCTCCCGTGTCTATAGCTTCCATACCTCTAACAAGACCATCTGTAGAAGACATGGCAACGCATCTGACGGTATCGTTTCCAAGATGCTGCATTACCTCAGCAGTAATAACGCTGTCACCTGAATCTGTTTTGGTAGGTATTCTGATTGCATTATATATGTTGGGTAATATACTATTTTCAAATCTGATATCAAGTACCGGTCCGATAACCTGTACTATGACTCCTGTACTTCCAGCCATACTCTCACTCCCATCTACGTGCCCGGCACGCTTTTATACTATTGAAACACTTGTATTTTTACATTTCTATTTCAAAGCCGAGGCTCCGCCCACAATTTCAGAAATTTCCTGAGTAATGGCAGCCTGTCTTGCTCTGTTATAATACAGATTTAATTTTTGCAGCATATCATCTGCATTTTTGGTTGCACTGTCCATAGCAGTCATACGAGCATTCTGTTCACTGGTAAAGGCTTCAACAAAGCAGCCATACAATATACCCTTGATGTACTTAGGTATGAGCACATCAAGTACAACATTGGCAGACGGCTCATATTTTATCTGCTCATCAATTTTGATATCTTCTGCTTTCACATCGTCACGGAGCGCACCGATTTCAAGAGGCAGCAGCTTCAGCAATTTTGGTTCCAGGGTAATTGCTGACATCATCTGGGTAAAGACAATATAAACTTCATCAACTTCTTTTTTGTTATACAGATTAAGAACTATTTCTGCAATTTCTCTGGCTCTGTATACGGTTGGATTCTGTACAGCATAATCAAATTCAGTATGAACATTGTAGTTCTTTCTTACGAAGTAAGACCTTCCTGAATTACCTGCTACAAGAAGTAATGCATTGTCTTTATCTTTACCTATAGCATGCTCGGCGAGCTTTTTGATATTACTGTTATATCCGCCGGCAAGCCCTTTATCACCGGTTATGATAATATAAGCTTTTTTCCCGCCGTCTTTTTCATCCCTGAGATCAAAATATTTACTTTCAACATCTCCACTATGTGCAAGAATTTCTGCAATAGTTTCTCTAACCTTGTTAAAATACGGAAGGGTTTCTTCTAGTTGCGCTCTTGCCTTCTTTAGTTTTGACGCTGATATCAACTTCATGGCCTTCGTTATTTGCCGCATCTGATTTATACTTTTGATACGCAATTTTATTTCACGCATATTATTTGCCATATGATAACCCGCCGTTTCTGTCCCACAGCTGACAAACTGTTAATAAGCTGCGCCCATCTGCTGTGTAATATAAATGATAGGCGCCTCAATGAATATTTTTATACAAACTGAGCCTTAAACTCTTCAGTAGCAGACTTCATCAACTGCATGATTTCGTCATTTATATCCCCTGTCTCTGCAATACTTGTAAGTATCTTGGGATATTTTTCCCTAACAAATTTGACCAGATCCTGATTGAATTTACGCACCTTGTTTACCGGCAAATCCATCAGATATTTATTTGTAGCAGCATACAGTATCATAACCTGCTCTTCTACAGGCAATGTCGCATATATTGGCTGCTTTAAAGTCTCAACAAGTCTCTCACCCTGTGTCAGCTTGTCTCTTGTAACTTTATCAAGGTCCGACCCAAACTGGGCAAAAGCTTCAAGTTCTCTGAACTGTGCAAGGTTTATTCTCAAAGGACCTGCTATCTTTCTCATAGCCTTTATCTGGGCAGAACCACCAACTCTTGATACCGATAAGCCAACGTTAACCGCAGGTCTTATTCCTGAGAAGAATAATTCTGATTCAAGATATATCTGTCCGTCCGTTATAGAAATAACATTTGTTGGAATATATGCCGAAACGTCACCGGCCAGGGTTTCTATGATAGGCAGGGCTGTAATGGAACCTCCGCCCAATTCGTCACTGAGTTTTGCTGCTCTTTCCAGCAGTCTTGAATGTAAATAGAAAACATCTCCTGGATAAGCTTCTCTACCCGGCGGTCTTTTAAGGAGCAGTGACATTGCTCTATATGCAACGGCATGCTTGGACAAATCATCATATATTATTAAAACATCCTTATGATATCTGTACATAAAATCTTCTGCCATAGCACAGCCGGCATATGGTGCAAGATACTGAACTGATGCCGGGTCACTTGCCGTTGAAGATACTACTATGCTGTATTCCATAGCTCCAAACTTCTCAAGAGTGCTGACGATGCCCGCAACTGTTGATGCTTTTTGTCCTATAGCTACGTATACGCAAATAACATCCTTGCCTTTTTGGTTGATAATTGTATCAACCGCTATTGCTGTTTTACCGGTCTGCCTGTCCCCGATAATAAGCTCTCTCTGGCCTCTTCCTATTGGAATAAGCGCATCAAGTGCCATAATGCCGGTCTGAAGCGGAGTATTTACTCCCTTTCTGTCAATAACACCGGGTGCGGTAAAGTCAATAGGTCTAAAATCCTCTGTAGTAATATCTCCCTTACCGTCCAGAGCTTTTCCCAAAGGATTTACTACTCTTCCTATAAGGTTTTGTCCAACCGGCACCTGAACTGTTTTACCGGTTCTTTTAACAGCTGAACCCTCTTTAATCTCTCTGTCATCGCCTAATACAACGCAGCCGACATTATCTTCCTCAAGATTAAGAGCCATACCAAAGACATTATTTTCAAACTGTAAAAGCTCTCCGGACATACATGACTGTAATCCATATATTCTTGCAATACCATCACCTGACTGAAGTACATATCCTACATCATCAGTTTTAACCGCAGCACCGTAATTTTCAATCTGCTGTTTTATAATTGAGCTAATTTCTTCTGGTCTAAGACTCATCCTTTTCTCACCCCATATACTCTGATACCGGTTGCTAAATATTAACCAGTTCAGTTAATGATTCAATCCTGCCTTTAATGGATCCATCGTAGACCTTGTCACCAATAATCACCTTAATTCCACCAATTATTGATTGATCTACTATCTCGGTAATTTTAACCGAACTTGCATTATATTTGTTTCCAAACTTCTGTTTTAAGCTATTAAGCTGAGCTTCATCCAACGGTGCAGTTGTAACAACTTTGACGTCCAGGACATTTGCCTTCCTGTCTGCAAGATAAACAAACTGTTCATATATGTTGGAAAGTTCTTCAATACGCTTCTTTGTAATGAGGAGCATGACAAAGTTCAGCATATTCTTACTTAATCTGCCTGTAAATACTTCTTTGACCAGAGCCAGTTTTTTGTCCATCTTAATTCTCGGATCGATTAAGAAGTTCCGGAATTCAAAATCAGAGTTATAAATTCCGACCAACTGATCAAACTCCTGCCTTACACTATCGGTCTCATTAAGTGACAGATCCAGTAATGCCTGGGCGTATCTCTTTTCTACAAGTGGCATTAAGCAGCACCTGCCTCATCTATAAATTTATCAACCATACTCTTGTTCGAAACAGTATCCATATTGGCCTCAACAACCTTGGTTGCTGCAGATATTGCCAGCATAGCTATCTGCTGTTTTACCTGACGGAGCATTTCGGCTCTTTCACGTTCAACATCCTGCCGGCCCTTTTCAACTATCGCCAATGCATCCTTCTTGGCATTTGCAATTATTTCATCGTATTCACGGGTAGCCTTGATTCTGGCTTCATTTATAAGCTTATCGCTATCTTCCCTGATCTTTTTTATCTGCTCTTCATAGTTTTTTCTCTGTTCCGCTACTTCCAGCTTTGCCTGATCAGCATCCTTCAGAGCCTGATCTATGGAGTTTTTTCTGTTTTCCATAAATTCTGTAACTGGTTTGAACAGGAACTTTTTCATGAAGAAGAATAATATTAACAGGTTTAATGCAACAAAAATAAATGTATACTTTTCAGGCACTAACATATAAGTATCATTCGCCTTTCTGGCTCACAGGGATTTAATATGCACGCACCTATCGTGAGCCGGATAGGGCGTAAAATGATACTTTGCGCATAGCCATTTCACACATTTGTGCGTTTGGCCTTTTATTGAAATTTATATAATAGCTCGAATATCTCCCAAGCTTTATAAACATTACTACTATATCTGTGAGAGGTGCTATATCACACCCATTAGAGCCTGTCAAACATCTCATTGCACTCGTGGTTTTGACGGATTTTTCGCCATACTGCATTGAATTTTCTTGCAATAAACAAATTATTACTTCGAAAATTTGCCTTGCCTGACAAAAAATCCACCTGAAATGCCTAGCACAAGCAGATATTAGACAGGCTCTCCCAGATACCCCTACATTGTAAAACTTATAACGCATAGGTTCAGATAAAATTTTTCGGTTACTAGAAAAATTTTCTTGCCTTAGCTGCGATTCAACCAGGCGGGAGACATGTGCTCTTCGCCTGAAAATCGAAACAATACCCTCCACTTATAGAAGTGAGGGATATTTGTCGCTTCGTTATTAACCCATTTTTAAGAATACAAGTACCAATGCAACTACAAGACCATAGATAGCTGTTGCTTCTGCAAGAACCGCTCCAAGAAGCATAACGTTTCTTATCTGACCTGCAGCCTCCGGCTGTCTAGCAACACCCTCAACAGCTTTACCTGTTGCCAGTCCAATACCAACTCCTGCGCCAATACCTGTAAATACAGCGATTGCCGCTGCTATAGCTATTAATCCACTCATTAATTTCACCCCCTTATTCTAATACCTCTGCAATATATAGAGAAGTCAAAAACATAAACACATAAGCTTGAAGTATTCCATCAAACAAATCAAAATATATGCTTAATGCTGCCGGTATAACAGGCGGCATTGCTGCATAAATGAGTTCCATTACTATGAAGGCGCCCAATATATTACCAAATAGACGTAAAGCCAGAGACAACGGCTTTATACCATAATCCAGAACTTTAAAGGGCAACATCATTGGAATGGGCTCTACAAAACTTTTAAGCCAACCGCTCATCTTCTTGTATCTTATTCCAGCATAGATAACAACAATAATGGACATAAGTGCAAGACATGCGGTTACATTGATGTTTCTTGTCGGAGGCCTCAGCTTGAAACCTTCTCCGGGAATAACATTAAAAATAGAAACAGTATTCGCAAAAATAAGGAATAACATTACAGTTCCAAGAAATGGAGCAAATGGCTTCCAGTGATGATCTCCAATTGCATCCTTACAGATATTGTTTATCATCTCTACTACTATTTCTGCTACGTTCTGTTTCTTATTTGGCACAGCAGTGAGCTTACGAGTTAGGAATACGGCAAAAAATATCAGTACCGCCATTATGATCCACATAGTGACAACAACATCTGCGACTGGTATATTTACACCCGGTATTGTGAACATAACATGGGGATTCATTGCCTCAATAAGCCTTTCACCCAGACTCATTTCATCATGCATTTTTTTATTTCACCTTCTGTCCATAATGATTTTTTGTAATTCCAAAAGCCTCTGTAACAGCATTTATCATAACAATAATTAGGATTGAAAGTGTTCCGGCCAATGCTGCAAGTAGGACATCTATTCCAAACTGCATGGCAAGTACTACTGTTATTCCTATTATAACTAAATTAAGCAAATATATGACAAGTGAAATAAAAATTGCTTGTTTTTTACTTGCTACACTGATTATATGCTTGAGTACAGATTCAAGAACTGCAAATCTTAACAACGCCAATAGTACGCTTATGGTGAGAGCCAAAACCCTTATAAGTGTTTGTCCCCCTATAACCGAACATATTATGAGAGCAATAATGTATAAAACACACACTCTTTTTACAAAAAATTTCAAAATATCACTCATTATAGGTTTTTTATACATTCTCCGCAAATAGTTGTTAAGTTTCTCTACTAAAATTACGATACTTATGTATGCCAATTTAAATGCATGCTATGTGGTATAAACGTACATAGCATGAAATTATTTCAATAATAGCACAGTAAAAAACGTAAATCAATGGTACTTTAACGAAAAGTGCATAAAACTGGCTTAACAATTTAGTATTCTTGCACAAAAGAATTTATCAATCAGGAGTGGTTAAAATATGGATATTACAACCATTATCGGTTTAATTTTAGGGTTGGGCGGAGTAGTTGCGGGTTATCTTGAAGAAGGTCATTTCGACTTATCTCTGCTTGCCGGATTATGGGGACCGGGTCCCTTTCTAATAGTTTTCATCGGTGGTTTTGGAGCTACTCTGGTAGCCTTTCCTTTATCAGAATTCAAAAAAATGTTATCGACATTCTCCATGTTATTTACACAAAAAACATATAATGAAATTGATATTATCAATGAATTGGCAGATTTATCGGAAAAAGCAAGAAAAGATGGTCTTCTTAGTTTGGAGCAGGATGCGCAGACAAATAAGAATGATTTGATACGGAAAGGGCTTGCTTTGGTTGTCGATGGTATTGAAACAGAGGTTATTAAAGACATACTTGCAAGGGAAACCGAGTTGCAGGGAGAAATATACGAATCAGGTGCAAAAATATTTGAAGCCATGGGCGGAACCTGGCCTGCAATGGGCGTTTGCGGTACCGTTATGGGTATGTTGAGTATCCTGAAGGATCTCAGTGATCCATTGGCTCTTGGTCCTAAAATAGCAGGTGCCTTCGTTGCTACGTTCTATGGTGTTGCTTTTGCAAACCTTATATGGCTGCCTTTTGGCAATAAAATCAAGGTTAAAGCTGCCCGTGAAACCATGATTAACGAGTTGATTATAGAAGGTCTCTTATCCATACAAGCCGGTGAAAACCCACGTATTATCAAGGAGAAGCTCAACCTGAATCTTATGGAAAAGCTTAACAGCGGAAAGAAAAATGCTGTTGCCGTAGCTGAAGAAGGAGCTGAAGCATAAGAATGGCAAAAGAGAAAATAGTTAAGGACAATAATGAGCGCTGGTTATTGACATATGCTGACTTAATGAACCTGCTGTTAATTTTATTCATCTTATTGTTCGCTTTCAGTCAGGTAGATACCCAAAAGTTCCAGCAGCTCTCTCAATCATTGAGTTCGGTATTCGGAAACGGTGAACCGCCTTCAGTCATTCAGGGGGGCGCTTCCGGTAATTCACTGATCAACTTTCCGGCTACCATGCCTTCACCGGTAATTCCTTCTCAACTGGAAGAACAGCAAATTGAAGGCATTACCAAAGAAGTTTCCGAGATGGTTCAGGAAGATGGACTCGGAGGTAATATTGATGTTAAACTGCAGGAACGCGGTGTTGTTATCTCCATAAAAGCCCAGGTTTCCTTCAAATCAGGTAGTGCCGATATAGAGAAAAACTCTCAGGAGGATATAATAAAAATAGGTAAGGATATATTAAGCAAGATACCTAATAAACATATTCGTGTTGAAGGGCATACGGACAATATACCTATTAATAGTGCATTATATCCTTCGAACTGGTACCTGTCATCTGCCAGGGCAACCTCAGTATTGACTTTGCTCATTGACAAGGCCGGCATTAACCCCAAATTGATATCAGCTGTGGGTTACGGTGAGCAGGCTCCGCTAGTACCCAATGACTCCGATGCAAACAGAGAAAAGAACAGAAGAGTTGATATAGTTATATTGAGAGATTCTTCAAGTCAGGGTGAAGCCACTACTGATAATAATACTACCGGAAATTCAGGTAAGTAGATACGGTAAAATAAATTTGGGTTAAGAATTAAGTGTGAATAGTGAAAGTACGAATAGTGAAAATACAAGGTAGGCCGACTTTAGTCGGCCTATTTTAATACCGGTAGATATTTTCTTGTTTGGCAATGCAAAAATAATTATGCCTTTACTACGTATTAAAGTGACGTGACTGACATTGGGATAGTATTTGTTCCCGCAGTAAAACCGCACTTGCAATAAAATTTCTCAGCAGTATCATAGGCTATCAGGGTTTTCCTTAAATATGTTTCATAGCGCTCAAGCATATATGAAACAAGCTGCTTGCCTATTCCCTTTCCCTGATAGTCCGGCCTTACCACCAGGTACTGAAAATATGCGTTCATTATACCGTCGGACATGGAATTTATCAGTCCAACCAGTTTTTCATTATCCCAGGCTGTATAAACAGCATCGGAGTTTTGCATTGCAATCCTCAACCTTTCAGGATAATTTCCTGATGACCATTCAACAGAAAGAAACAACTGACTCAATGCATCAACAGGAAGTTCCTTAATATCTTTGTAAACGATGTTCATTTTATATTCTCCCCTTCCAATTCAGCAAGTCTGATCTCATTTTTAAGTGAATCCTTTATTAATTGGACCAGCGGTTTATTCTTTGAATACAAGCAGGTATCGAAGTCACTGCCTTTGATTTCACCCGTTATTACATGTGATGAGTCTGCAATCAGCCTCATTTGTGAAGACGGACTACTTATTCTATGGATAATGCCCCCTTCAAGCTCAAAGCCGTCAGGTGCTATTGCTACCACCTTTAATCCCCTTTTGGCAGCACCCATCAGGTCCTCGGTCCAATAAACAAGATCCTTATGAGGTAACGAAATATATATCCTTTCTTTAGCCTCGGCTATAATGTTCTTAACCTTATCTGATATATGTTTAAAACCGGTTATGGTAATGTAAGGCTCTGACGGCTGGCGCAGCTGAGGACACTCTTGCTTAATCCTCTCAACAGTTTCCTGCAAATGCGCAACCACATTCCTGCAGTATTCCTCTACGGGGACTGCAGTGTAATGAAGTACACTTCCTTCTATAATATAAGCTCCGCCTTTATCCACCAGACCTGATAAAGCCTGATACGCATTTGCTCTCGGGATACCGGTGATTTTTGCCGCTTCATATCCGGTAAGCTCTCCCTCCCGGCAAAGGGCAACATACAGTTCAGACTCACTTCTTGTAAGTCCGGTCTTCATAAGATTTTCTATAAGTTCCATAACCTCACCTCATGTTAGTTATTTGTTGTGGGATACCGAAGCCGAATTCCGGATATCAGACAGGTGGTAGCATTACTTAGTAGTATTATTTGCTACTACTATATTAAGTTAATTTATTGTTATTTGTCAATAAGATTTCGCGCAAAAAAAATAAACCTGCAAAAATGCAGGCTTACATATCGTATTTTTATTTAGCTTTTAATTATACTTTAAACTCCTGAGGTTTCTCATCAGTCAAACCAAAGTGGAACAACAGCACCTGAACAATTCTTTCGGAGGCATGCCCATCACCGTATGGATTAACCGATTTAGCCATCTTCTCATAATCTGCCTTATCATCAAGAAGTTTTGAGGCATGCTCCACAATTTCCTCCTGAACGGTCCCTGCCAGCCTTACAGTTCCTGCTTTGACAGCCTCCGGTCTCTCTGTTTCCTTTCTGAGCACCAGAACAGGTTTGCCAAGTGTAGGAGCTTCCTCCTGGATTCCACCGGAGTCTGTCATTATAAGGTATGAGCGTGCCATCAGATTATGCATGTCCTGTACATCTAAAGGCGGTATAAGATGTACTCTTTCCCTGTTGCCGAGAATTTCTTTTGCGGTCTCCTGAACTGCAGGATTAAGGTGTACAGAGTAAACAACTTCAACATCCTTGTAATTGTTAACGATGGTTGCAAGAGCCCGGCAGATGTTACGGAGCGGCTCCCCAAGATTTTCTCTTCTGTGGGCCGTTACAGCTATAATCCTCTTGTTTTCAAAGTCTATATTTCTCAAAGCTTCACATTCAAAGGTATAGTTATCTTTAACAGTAGTCTTTAGGGCATCATTTACAGTATTACCTGTAACATAGATAGTATCTTCGTTAACACCTTCATTTAGCAGATTGGCTTTATTTGTTTCGGTCGGAGCCAGATGAATATCCGCCATGGCACCGGTAAGCTTTCTGTTCATCTCCTCCGGATATGGAGAATACTTGTCAAAGGTTCTCAAACCCGCTTCCACATGTCCCACTGCCACCTGCTTGTAAAATGCCGCAAGGCTTCCCACGAAGCATGTTGTAGTATCCCCGTGTACCAGAACTATGTCGGGTTTTTCCTTATTTATAACATTTTCCAGACCCTCAAGGGCTCTGGTTGTAATGCCTGTCAGAGTCTGCCTGCTCTGCATTATATTAAGATCATGCTGAGGAACTATCTCAAACATTTTCAGAACCTGATCCAGCATCTCTCTATGTTGAGCAGTTACACAAACAACGGAATCTATCTTATCACATTTTTCCAATTCCTTTACCAGTGGAGCCATTTTTACCGCATCCGGCCTGGTTCCGAATATTGTCATTACTTTTAGTTTTTCCAACTTCCTACCTCCAATAGCTGCTATTCTTGCAGGATTCTCAAGGTGATGACACTCTTTTGTCTTATTGGCATTGTTCATTTCATTCATGTATATGGAACCCACTATAACAAATATTGCAACAGCTATTACAAGTATTATTGCACTGACCGGCCCTTTATAATCAAGAACCACTGCACATAAACCCAATGCAGCACTAGCAACATATATTAAAGATACAGACTGTCTCTGAGTCAGCCCCATATCAACCAATCTGTGATGCAGATGTCCCCGGTCTGCCGTCATCGGTGATTTACCACTGGCAAGTCTTCTTAATATGGCAAATACCGTATCAAACAGAGGCAATGCAAGCACCAGTATAGGAACTGCTATTGCAATGGCTGTATAAGCCTTGTATGTACCTTGTATTGAAATGGTTCCAAGCATGAAACCCAGAAAGGTGGCTCCGGTGTCACCCATAAATATCTTTGCAGGATTAAAATTGTAGGGCAGAAAGCCAAGAGCTGAACCTGCAAGTATTGCGGCCAGTACAGCTGTATGGATATCAGGTTCCGGTCTGATTACCGACACAAAAAACAGTGATAACGAACCGATAGATGATACACCTGCTGCCAAACCGTCAAGACCATCTATAAAATTTATAGCGTTTGTAATTCCCACAATCCATAATATGGTAATTGGATAGGAAATCCAGGGTCCAAACGTTGAAATTCCTATATCTGAAAAGGGATTTGTTATAAAGTCAATCCTTGTTCCTGTCATAGCAACTATTAATGCTGCAATTATCTGAATAGGGAATTTCAGCTTTGCACTCAGTGCCTTAATATCATCAATAACCCCAAGTATTGCAATAATTGAGCTTCCGATCAGCATACCAATGAATTGTCTGTCGAAAACAATTGCTGTACCGACATTCAAAAGCTTTGAACTTACAATGCTGAACAGAATTGAAAAGAAAAATCCTGCAATGATAGCAAATCCGCCTAACCTTGCGATAGGCGCCTTATGCATTCTTCTTTCATCCTTGGGGATATCAACCGCTCCTATTTTAAAAGCCAGACTTTTCACAGCCGGAGTGGTAGAGAATGCTACTATAAATGCAAGGGTGAAAGAAATAAAGTACTCAAATACACTGGCCATTTTACCCTCCATGTGCCCAATGTGTTAAAATAATCTACCCCACCGGCACATAGAAAGCTTTACTTTCTTGTGAGGTAAATGTTAAATATATTCCAGAGATAATACAGCCAATCTCCCGAGGAGCCAAAACTAGTCCCCTATAATCAAAATAGAGGGAGTTAACCAGCTCCCTCTTATATTATTAAATTCTAGGCGTAATTAAACCTTTACAACCTCTATTCCGGCTTCATCCAGCAAAGTCATTGACAATTCATCAGGATAATCGCCATTGAATACAATGCGGTTTATTCCTGCATTAATGGCTAACTTTGCGCATAAAACACAGGGTTGGGTAGTCACATAAAGTGTAGCTCCATTTACGCTGGTCCCACTGTAGGCAGCCTGCACTATGGCGTTTTGTTCTGCATGAATTGCCCTGCAGAGTTCATGTCTCTGTCCTGATGGAATATTGAGCTTTTCTCTCAGGCAGCCAACCTCGGCACAGTGTTTACAGCCCACCGGTGCACCGTTATAACCGGTAGCAAGTATTCTTTTATCTTTGACAATAATTGCTCCCACTTGTCTTCTCATGCATGTTGATCTTGTTTTAATCAAATCAACTATCTGCATAAAATATTCATCCCAAGACGGTCTCATAAATACCCCCTATTAATACTGCCATCCCCATTCACCAAGAAAATAGGCTGCGCTTTGTTTTTTGGTGCTCATTTTAATACAGTAAGCAATTTTTCTTGTTGGCAAGGGAACTCTGGATTCGCTTCGACGAAATGCTACGGAATTCTGAGCGACCTGCTGAAACCGGAAGGGGGGATTCCCCTTTTCTCTATCTATTAGACCGGCTCATGCATTGTTTCACACGAAGTTATTTTGTCCCAAACAATCTGTCTCCTGCATCTCCGAGACCTGGAACAATGTATGCATGGTCATTTAAAACCTCATCAACAGCGGCACAGTAAATCTCTACATCCGGATGATCCCTGCGTATTCTTTCTATTCCTGTCTTTGCAGCTACAAGACACATTAGTTTAATATTTGAAACTCCTCTGTTCTTAATGAACTGAATAGCCGCCGAGGCTGATCCTCCTGTTGCAAGCATTGGATCAAGAACAACTATTTCTCTCTCTTCAACATCTACCGGCAATTTGCAGTAGTATTCAACAGGTTCATGTGTCTCAGGATCTCTATATAAACCTATATGTCCAACCTTGGCCATTGGCAGCAGTCTCAGCATACCGTCAACCATTCCCAGGCCGGCTCTCAATATTGGAACTATTCCTAATTTCTTGCCTGAAATAACATTTGTCTTTGCGATTCCAACAGGCGTTTCAATCTCCACTTCCTTCAGCGGCATATTTCTGGTAACTTCATAGCCCATAAGCATTGCTATTTCCGAAACAAGTTCTCTGAATTCCTTAGTGTTTGTGTTTTTATCCCTGAGTAATGATACTTTGTGCTGTATCAGCGGGTGATCAAAAACAAATACGCTTTCCATTTTTTAAATTCCTCACTTTGTAAAATATTTTTTTTCAATATTTGAAATTTTTCCAACTCTATTACCATGCCTGCCACCTAAGAATTCAGTTTCAAGCCAGGTTTCAATGATATCAAATGCCACTCCCGGCCCAACGACTCTTTCACCGATGGCTAAAATGTTTGCATCATTATGCTGTCTGCTCATTTTAGCCATATAGCTGTCTGTACATAAAGCAGCTCTAATCCCGGGAACCTTGTTACAGGCAATCGAAATTCCTATACCGGTACCGCAGATTACGATACCTCTGTCACATTCCTTATTGCTTACAGCTTCAGCCACAGCTTGTCCATAATCGGGATAATCCACCGAATCGGGACAATTTGTGCCAAAATCCTTTACTTCATAGCCTTTACTTTCAAGAAATTTGATTATATCTGCTTTTAACAGATAACCAGCGTGGTCACTTCCTATAGCAATCAAAACTAATCTCCATTTCCGGCATAAGGTTAACTCACCCATGCCATTTCTTATAGCGCATAGGCTCATTAGTAAATTTTTCGGTTGTCGAAAAATTTTCTTACCTAATGCGCGTTTCATCGAGATAAAGTTGTCCTCAATGCGTCCTGAAAGGACACTATAGACATCTATTATCGCCTCGTTATTATTTTATAGTATAAATTATCTCATGTCAAAAAAAAGTACCCTTTAAAACATATAATTTAAGGCTGGGAGGTTAATTTTTTTATGACCTCCTGAACGCTGTCAAATATTTCTTTTGCGCAGGTTTCATAGCTTTGGTAGGGCATACCGAAAGGATCGGTTATATCCAACACTCGTCCTTCTAAGACCAGGTCAGGGTATGCATATTCCTTTAATGTAAAAATAGCGGTATTTTTGTCAGGGAATCTGCTCCTGAGAAAATCCCTGTGCTGTCTGGTCATTGTAAGTACCAGGCTGGCATTCCTGACATCGTCAACGGACAGAAGTCTTGCTTTATGAATGGATAAATCGATATCCCACAGCTTTTTTAATGCGGTTATGGAGTGCTCTGATGCAGGATCACCATCAAAAGCCTGAATTCCCCTCGAAGATATTGCCATTCCTGACAAAGCTGCCTCCTGCCTTGAAAAAGCTCTGAAAATCCCTTCAGCCATGCAACTCCTGCAGGTATTTCCGGTACATACAAACAAAATATTTGGATTAGTATAACTTTGTTCCATTTCAACCTCCGTTCGGGTCTAAAAGCTTTCAACTGCTGAAACCATAGATTCCTTTATCTTTAACGGATTCTATTATTCCACATGGATAATATCGTACCCTGCTGCTTTTACCATTCTGTTCATGATGGCCAGTCCAACTTCGTGATCATCTACAGATTCTGCAAAAATAATGTCCACTCCCCGGTCATCAAATTCCCTTAGTATAGAAAACAGGCTGGCTGCTATGGTTTCAGGATTGTTTCTGTCCCCCATGGAAATTGTTTCATAGCCCCGGTAACCATCTTGTGTCTGAAGAGTAGCACAAACCCCTACCTTTTTCCCTTGCTTTTTATTGTTGTCAGCAAGCTCCAGTATCTTTTCCATCTGTTTTTTCAGATCCTCACCTTTTACTATTACCACATGTGCTTTGGGAGAATAGTGAGTGTATTTCATTCCCGGAGATTTTGGAATATTTTCAGAATTTATTTTCCCCAAAATTGTTTTATCAATGTCAATAGGGCCAATATATTTTTCAATCTGTTTAGGTGTAACACCGCCTGGCCTCAACAGTACAGGAGGATCTACGGTAACATCCAGCACCGTTGATTCAAGGCCTACCCGTGAGCTGCCTGCATCAATTACCATCTCTATCTTTCCGTCCAGGTCGTCCAGTACGTGCTGCGCCGTTGTGGTACTCGGTTTTCCCGACACATTTGCGCTGGGCGCAGCGACAGGTATTCCCGCCAGCCGTATCAATTCTCTTGCCACAGGATGCTCCGGCATTCGGACCGCTACAGTATCCAGCCCGGCCGTTATAATTTCCGGTATTATGGAGCTTTTTTCCATAACAAGCGTCAGTGGGCCGGGCCACAGGTTGTCCATCAATACGGCAGCCTTTTCAGGTATACTTTTTGTAAGCTCTTTCACTTTTTCCTTATCTGCTATATGTACAATAAGAGGGTTGTCGGAAGGACGTCCCTTTGCCTTGAATATCTCCTCAACTGCTTCAGAATTTAAAGCATTGGCGCCCAGGCCATAGACCGTCTCTGTCGGGAAGGCAACAATTTTGCCTGACTTCAGTACATTTGCAGCAATGCTCAGTTTTTGTCTGTCAATATTTAAAGGGTCTAATTTTATGACTTCTGTTTTCATACTTCCTCCAGCTTTAGTACATTAGTTTTATATATCCTTTGAACATCAATTCTTGTGGCAGTTGAATAATAAAGCTCTGTTTTCGAGAGAAATTAATTTAACTGTTCCATTATATATGATTAAAAATTGTATTTAACTTAATAAATTACTTAACTGAACATATTGCTTAACTTAACATATTTCTTAAATTAATATATTTCTTAACTTAATATATTTCTTAACTTAACATACTTCTTAACTTAATATATTTCTAAGTTAACATATTGCTTAATTAATCATCGTTACTATTATACCACACAAAATCCCCAGTATATTGCCTACCGAGGACATTCTGCCCAGATAAATCCTCTTTGATTCGGGAATAAGTTCACCATACACGACAAACAGCATGGCCCCGCCGGCAAAGCCCAGGCAAACCGCTATAAACTGTTCAGAAACATGCCCCAGCAGAGCACCTATCAGAGCGCCAATCCCCATGGGAACACCTGACAGTATTGTCAGCAGAAAGGCCTTACCCGCCGGAAATCCTCCAACCTTCATGGGGAGGGCCATTGCAATCCCTTCGGGTATGTCGTGTATTGCTATTATCAGCGTCAGCGTAATTCCCAGACTCATAGATGCTTCAAAACCCGAACCTACGGCGAAACCTTCAGGCAGATTGTGCAGTGCAAGACCAATGGATACCAGTATCCCCGCTCTCAGGAGATTTGAGTTCCCATTAGCGTTTTTTACAGCATCAAGCTGTTTTACAGAGTCATCAATGATAATTACAATCAGTATACCTGACAATACACCGATTATAGTAAGATTCAGTCCTGCTATTTTAACTGCCTCCGGAACCAGTTCAAAGCAAACCACCGAAGTCATAAGCCCTGCTGAAAATTCCAGAATCGAGCTCAATATTCTATTACTTATATTTTTGCCCACAAAAAAGGCTATCAATCCACCAATACCCGTTCCGGTAATTCCTGATATCAAGCCTACTAATGCTATTTTTAATATATGTTCCACGGCAATTCCATCCTTTGATAGTTAGTCTATAACGAGGCCTTGAATGCCCATGGTATCCATATTGTCCCTGGGGACACCCTTGCCTCGTTGAAACGCTAAGGTAGAAATTTTTCTACAACCGGAAAATTTTCTAAATATACGTTATAAGACATACTATTCGAGGTTGCTGCAGATTATTAATAATTTTTAATCTTCATCGTCACTTCCGCCGCCCAATTTTTCGGATTGGTCAGTGGTTATAAGTGCATCAATTATTTCATCCAGATCTCCGTCAAGAACCTGGTCAAGTTTATAAAGTGTAAGATTTATTCTATGGTCGGTTACTCTTCCCTGGGGATAATTATAGGTTCTGATTCTCTCACTTCTGTCACCCGTACCCACCTGGTTTTTTCTGTCCTGAGCCACCTCATTGGTCTGCTGTTCCTGAGCTATTTCATAAAGCTTTGATCTCAGTATCTTCATAGCCCTGTCTTTATTCTTATGCTGTGAACGTTCATCCTGGCAGGCTACAACCAAACCGGTAGGAATATGTGTTATTCTGATTGCAGAATCAGTCTTGTTAATGTGCTGTCCACCGGCACCGCTTGCTCTGTAGGTATCAATCCTGAGATCATTTGGATTGATATCCACATCAACTTCTTCCACTTCCGGAAGAACCGCAACCGTTATAGTTGATGTGTGAATACGTCCGCTGGATTCTGTTGATGGGACTCTTTGCACTCTGTGAACCCCGCTTTCAAATTTTAGACGGCTGTAAGCACCTTTCCCTTCAATTGAAAAGACAACCTCCTTGAAACCGCCCAGTTCTGTGGGGTTTGAATCCAGTATTTCTGTTTTCCACCGCTTTCTTTCTGCATATCTGGTCATGGATCTAAAGAGAACTCCTGCAAACAGCGCTGCCTCTTCCCCGCCTGCTCCTCCACGGATTTCAATAATAACGTTTTTATCGTCATTTGGATCCTTTGGAACTATCATTATCTTAAGTTGCTTCTTAATTTCCTCCAGTTTTTCCTGAGCATCTTCAAACTCGGACTGAACCATATCGCGGAAATCCTTGTCCAGAGTCTCATTCAATAATTCTCTGGCTTCTTCAATCTCGGCGGTTACCTTCTTGTACTCTCTGAACTTTTGAACTATTTCCTCTAGATCAGAGTACTCCTTCATATATTTTCTATATTCATCCTGATTATTAATTACATCAGGATCACTTAGCTTATGGCTTATTTCCTCGTATCTGTCTTCTGCTACCTGCAGTTTATCAAACATAAAATCCTCCACCGGTTTCTAGATGCTCATTGACTAAAAGGAACAATCAAATAAATTCTTCCCATTTTTAACGGGTTATTTTAATAATTCCCTACCATTTTTTTAATTTCAAAGTTAATAACGGTTATACCTTTTCAGTAATGCAATTTTGCTTTTAAGCTGTATATTAAACAAGTTTGGTTTTTGTAATTGACTTTAGGTAAATATACATTAATTACATTAGAAATTGGACTCAATAGTGTTACGCAATTAATTACCCTCTATTGACAACGGACAATACGCCTCACGCTAGCCATTTTGCCAATTTTCTTCGTTGTCGTCCTTGCCTTGCGGCAAGCAAGACTGCGTCCTTCCGCCTTGAAAATCAGCAAAATATCTAAGCGTGAGGTCGAAGATTTTTGAGCTGATGGATTTGTTTTGTGGCAAGGCAAAGCCGTGTAGCAATGCTTTGTGCCTTGCAAACGGCCTTAACGCAGCTACAGAGCAAATCCGTCGCTCAAAAACGTGTTATACATTGTCAATAGAGGGTACCAATACCATATACTAGGCAGGTAGCCCATGAAGAAAAGATATGTATCTTTATTGCTTTGCTTTTTGTCCATTTTAACCTTGTTCGGGTGCTCCGTAAAAAGTGAGCCTGTAAAACTGTATTATTATTACTTCAATGCCTGCGGGGCATGTAATGAAAGCGGCAAGTTTTATGATATGGCAAGTTCTGTTTTAAAGGACATTGACAGTTCCGAATATGAAATTATTACAGTTAACATTTTTAAGGAAGCAATGCCTGAAAGTCTTATGCTTTTTCTGAAGGCCAATAATATGAAAGCTGAAGATATCAGCTACCCTATGCTTACCTCCGGGAATAATTATATTATGGGTCTGGAAGATATAGAAAAAAATATGAAAGAGCTTTTGCTGAGCAGCATCAATAAAAAAAGCTTCAGTCCGGACAACAAAAGCAAAGAACCCGCAATAAACTCCTCCGGACAGGTGAACGCCCGGAAAGGCATACAGGGTACGACGGACAAAGACAGCTCATATTTTATATATTTCAATACATCATCCTGCAAAGACTGTAATGATACCGAGGAGTTCTTAAAAACACTTCCTAGCGGATACAAGCTGGACATTGAAGGAAAGACTGTAAATTCCCTGCTGGTAATAGAACATAAAAATATTACTGAGGAAAATAATCTGGCATTGCTGCAAAGTCTTTTTGAATATTACGATGTACCCGAGGACAAACGTGAAGTACCTGTTATGTTTTATTCAAAGGGTTATATCAGCGGATATGACCATATAAAAAAGAATATAGAAAAAATAATAATTGGGGGAGAGGCTTTAAATTTTGATTATGACAGGCTTAACCGGGAAAATAATATAAAAAGCCTGACGCCCGAAAATATTCCGGGTATATTCCTTACCGGGCTTATAAATGGTATTAATCCGTGTTCGATTTCCATGCTTTTTTTACTTTTATCCCTTGTTATTTCTAAAAAGTCAAATATATTTAAATATGGCTTCAGTTACATTGCGGGTAAGATGGCAGCATATTTTTCCTTTGGAATAGCTGCTTACAATATTATCACCGTAGTGGATTCAACGGCATTCAGAAATGTTCAATACGGAATAAGCATTTTCATGGTTATAATATCATTGATATTGGCGATTTTGAATTTCAGAGATGCCTACTGGGCCAGGAAAGAAAAATATAATAATGTAAAAATGCAATTGCCGGGCTCATTAAGAAAGTATAACCACAGGCTTATAACATTTTTTGCAGAAAAAGCTGATTCAGGCTGGACTGTTTTTGTTATTTTCGTCTTAGGAGTTATAATTTCCCTCGGGGAATTTTTATGCACAGGTCAGATATATGTTGCTACAATTGTGTACCTTGCTCAGAATACATCGGGGCTGACGGGAACTACCGTTTTGTCATTTGCTATATATATATTGGCAGCCTCCCTACCATTGATTATGCTGGTTATCCTTGTAAACAGGACAAAAAAGCTGTTGCTTGTTTCTGAATTTGTGAGAAGGCATCTGCCTGCAATAAAGATTATATTCGGAGTGACATTTCTTGTATTTGGAGCTGTCTTTGCAGCGTACCTTATTTAGCTGCGGTCTATATACAAGCCAATCAAAAATATATGATGGAGAGAGTCAGCTATGTTTAAAAAGAGAAAAAACAAAAACCCAAAAGCCCAAGTAGCTATTTTCAATTGCAATAATGAGCTGCTGTTCAATGGAGAATTGGATTCAATACCTATAAAGGAAGCTGTGATAATAGAAAAAAGTATTGAGTTTTTTAATGATCACAATCCCTGTTATATACACCGGGGAGCAGTAACAGTAAGGCTGCTGGGTGAAATCGAAGCTTACCTGAAAATACAGGACGGAAAATCCTTTATTGTTGACTGGCAGACAGGCAGCGTTGCTGACTATATTGATGTGGACGGCATATACCGTGTGGAATTGTCCTTGTTATAATGAAATACTAGAAGGAGGATTAAAAATGAAGCAAAAACTGTGGTACAAATCACAGGCAAAGGATTGGAATGAAGCATTGCCGATTGGTAACGGAAGACTGGGGGCAATGGTATACGGCTGTGTAAAAAATGAAAATATTCAGCTTAATGAGGACAGCATCTGGTATGGTGATCCAATAGACAGAAACAATCCTGATGCGCTGTCCAATTTGCCCAAAATACGGAAACTACTGGCTGAGGGCAGGATCAAAGAAGCCGAAAAACTGGCTGCTCTTGCACTTTCCGGAGTACCGGAAAGTCAGAGACCATATCAGACTTTGGGAAACCTGAAACTCAATTTTGATATAGATGAGAGTGATATAAGAGATTACCGCAGAGAGCTTGATATTGAAAAGGCATGTGCTGCTGTAAAATTTGTTTCAAAGGGAGTTAAGTATACACGAGAATGTTTTGCAAGTGCTGCCGATCAGGTCCTGGTAGTCCGGCTGACAGCCGATGCTCCCGGTAGGATAAGCTTTACAGCCAATATGAGAAGGGGCAGGTTCCTTGATAATTCCGGGGCCATAGACGGTAAAACCATAGGAATGTATGCAAGTTGCGGTACCGGCAAGGGTGTCAGCTTTTGTTCAATGGTCAGGGCGGTTTCCGAGGGAGGAAAAGTCAATACCATCGGTGAAAACCTCATTGTTGAGGAAGCTGATGCCGTAACCCTGCTCATATCTGCCGCTACCAGCTTCTATCACAAGGAATATGAAGCACAGTGCCTGAAATATCTTGACGGAGCAGGAGAAAAAACGTATGAAGGGCTGTTGTCCAGCCACATTGAGGATTATCCACAGCTATACGGCAGAGTTAAGCTTGATATAGAGAATGCTGAAGAGCAGAGCGAAATTAAAAGCCTGGATACAGCCGAAAGGCTGGAAAGGCTAAAAACAGGAAAAGTCGACCATGAACTGGTATGCCTTTATTTCTGCTTCGGAAGATATCTGCTGATATCCAGCAGCCGTCCGGGAAGCCTGCCTGCGAACCTGCAGGGCATATGGAATCAGGATATGCTCCCTGCCTGGGACAGCAAATATACTATTAATATAAACACCGAAATGAACTACTGGCCTGCTGAGACCTGCAATCTTTCCGAGTGCCACATTCCTCTCTTTGATCACCTTGACAGGATGAGAGCACCAGGCAGAATAACGGCCAGGGTAATGTACGACTGCAGTGGCTTTGTAGCGCACCACAATACCGACATATGGGGGGACACGGCTCCACAGGATATATACATTCCGGCAACTTACTGGCCAATGGGTGCGGCCTGGCTCTCACTCCACCTGTGGGAGCACTATGAATTCGGTAGGGACAAGGAATTTTTAAAAGGTGCCTTTCCGATAATGAAAGAGGCAGCGGAATTCTTTCTGGACTTTCTGATCGAAGACAGCAAAGGAAGACTCGTAACAAGTCCTTCTGTTTCACCGGAGAATACATATATACTGGAAAACGGTGAGAAGGGTTGTTTATGTACAGGCCCTTCCATGGACAGCCAGATATTATCTGCACTTTTCACCGGATGTATAGAAGCTTCGGATATTCTTCATATTGACAGAGCTTTTGCAGAGAAACTGATAAAAGCCAGGGACAGCCTCCCTAAGCCTCAGATAGGACGGTACGGGCAGATTCAAGAATGGTCGGAGGACTATGAGGAAGAAGAGCCGGGACACAGGCATATATCACATTTATTTGGCTTACATCCGGGAAAGCAGTTTAGTCAAAGAAAGACACCAGATCTGGCAGCAGCTGCCAGAAAAACTCTTGAAAGGCGGTTGGCCCATGGCGGAGGTCATACAGGTTGGAGCAGAGCCTGGATAATAAATATGTGGGCAAGACTGAAGGATGGAGAAAAGGCATATGAAAATGTTATGGAGCTTCTGAAAAAATCCACTCTGCCGAATATGTTCGACAATCATCCGCCCTTCCAGATTGACGGGAATTTCGGAGGTGCTGCAGGTATAGCTGAAATGCTGCTGCAAAGTCATGATGGTGGTATTGAATTTCTGCCAGCGCTTCCAGGTAATTGGAGTAATGGAAAGGTAAAGGGCCTGGTTGCACGCGGCGGCTTTGAAGTAGAGATGGAATGGAAGGACGGCAGGCTCAGCCGTGCCAATATCCTGTCCAGAAACGGGGGGGGTTGTAATATTATAACTTCACGTAATTATGATATAACCTGTGAGGACAGGAAGGTTGAAGTCAAACAGGAAGGTGATATAATATCTTTTGAAACTTCCGCAGGGAAGAGATATTATATTGGGATCAGGTAATAATCAGGATTTGATAAGAGGATGACTAATATAAAGTAATAAAGATAAACAGGCCATCCTGGGACTTGAAAAACAGCCCTAACAATGCTGACTTTGACCGGTTTGATTATAACGAAATAAATTATTTATTGGCTGCAAAAAGGTCTTTGTTTTAACCTCTTTGCAGCCACTTTTAGTGGAATCAACTTAAGCTGGAGGACTTTTTTATATCCATGAAGTATAATTGAGCTATGAGATATTTTTAATAAATTTTTTTGAAGGATTTTGATTCGATTAACCATGAATATTTGCATGTTGGATATGGGGGTAAAAATTTTGCTTGAGAATGGTTTGGAGTAATGCAATTGCAGCATTTTGAATAAACTGGAAAGAAAAGGGTAAGTAAATAGGAGAAAAGTGAAGGGAGAATTAATAATGAAAGTTATGGCAATCAACGGCAGCCCACATAAGAACGGGTGTACATATACAGCTATAAAGCTTATGGCCGAACAGCTTGAAAAAGAAAACATAGAGGTTGAAATCATTCATGTAGGAAATAAGATAATTAGGGGTTGTACTGACTGCAGAGCCTGTGCCGAGACAAGGAATTGTGTATTCAGCAATGATGTTGTCAACGAATGTATAGAAAAAACGAAAGAAATTGATGGTATTATAATTGGTTCACCCGTATATTATTCAGGTATTGCAGGAACGATGAAATCCTTTTTGGACAGATTCTTTTTTGCAGGTGCAAATCTGCAGTACAAGGTGGGAACAGCTCTGGTATCACTCAGGCGGTCAGGCGGAGTGGACGCTTTTCACCAGTTGAACAATTACTTTAATCTGGCAAATGTCATTACAACCCCATCCCACTACTGGAATGTAATTCATGGCTCAAAGCCCGAAGAGGTCATGCAGGACAGGGAAGGAGTTCAGATTATGCAGACTTTGGGTCAAAAAATGGCCTGGCTTATGAAGTCTCTTGAACACAGCAGAAATGAAGTTTCTCTTCCGCAGCTTGAGCAGCGTGTCTGGACTAATTTTATAAGATAGATATAAATGATAGGGTTATTAACTATTATTATGATGATTTATCCTAAAAAGGCGCTGCCGAAAATTACGGAAGCGCCTTTAGTATGGATTCAGCTATAATGTTAAGTCTTTTTAATAAACTCAAGTCTGCACTTGGGGCAGGTGATTCTTATTTTACCCTTTCCCTTGGGTACTCTTACCTCCTGCTTGCAGCCGGGGCACTTATAATAACGGTATGTTTTGTAAGTGGTGGCCCTGTTACGTTTTTTGTTAAACCAGGCTGCTATGGGGTTCCAAACTTTTAAAAAAGCCATATTTTCTTTTCTTCTTGCAGCATGGTTTTTGGACAGTACTCTCAGAAGAAATACTATAAATGGTACATAAACCAGGTAGTTTAACAATCCAACCGGGAAAAAATAAAATATTATGGACATTAAAAATGATAGAAAAAGCAGCCCCACAGACAACTGATCGACTCCGTATCTACCCATCATAAATTTTCTCAACCAATTCATAAGATGTCCTCCGAATAACTTTAATGAATACAATTATTTTAGATTGATAGAAGAAAATATGCAAGCAATCTTTTAGCAGTACGGGAAATATTGTCCAAATTAAAGCAAACCTCGCAAGAGATTCACAGAATTTCCTTTACATATTCACAGTTATATCACAGTGAATTAGGGAAATATGTATATATAAAAATCTCAGACAACATTAATAGGGAACTTTTCCATCTTCTTTTTACATATGATTAGTCACCATCTAAGGGTTGCATAAGGTATAAGAAATAATAAATTTAGGAGATAATTGGGAAATTAACAATTTTAAAAGATGCTTTGCTTTATATTTTAAAGCGTAGTAACCTTGTAATCAAGAAGTTATTTATTCTTTAAAGGAGGCAAAGAAACAAATTATGGATATTATTATTGAAAGGATGCCGGCATATAGGATTGCTTATATAAGGCAGATTGGCCCTTATGGAATTAACAATGTGCAAACAATGGAGGAATTAAAAAAATGGGCAAAACTTAACCATTTATTTAATGACGAATCCATAATCCTTGGAATTGCTCTGGATAATCCTGAAAATACAAAACCTGAAAACTGTCGGTATGATACCTGCATTGTTGTTTCAAATGACTATTCAGTAACTGACAGCAATGTAAGAGAGGGTAATATTGTAGGAGGAAAATATGCTGTTTTTAAAATTAATCATACAGCAGAAGAAGTTCAAAAAGCGTGGATTAATATTTTTCCAGAGTTATTAAGGCAAGGATATCAATTTGATGAAGCAAGACCAATCATAGAAAGGTATAAAGTCCAAATGGTTAATAATCATCATTGTGAAATTTGTGTACCCGTATATTAAAGCAGTAATAGGATAAATTCCAAATTTATCGGCAAGATACATGTATTATAACAAGATAAAAAAATCGCCTTATTCAGAAATGAATTGGCGATTTTTTTGTGGCAGTCCGGTGGGCAAAGCGAATGCGTACAACAATGTTGAGGCTACCAAAAAACTAAATAACATATTTTAATTTTATGTTTTTTTACTTAACGTACGCGAGCACAATTTAACTCAATGTGGCAGCCCGCTGGGCAAAGCGAATTGCGTACAACAATGTTGAGGCATATCTGTAAGATCAAATATAATATTAATAACTTTCTTATTTAAAGACGCGAGTACAACTTATAAGCAATGTGGAAGCATGGTTAGAAAAAAATTGAAGAAAAGGCTGATATAAAAGCTTTTTTTCTATTTTTTTCGGTTGCGACACATTGCTTTAAGATTGTACGGGAGTCTTTTTAGGGAAAATAATCTAATATTATATGTCTTATCAGCCAGCCTCTTCCTTTGTTATATGTAAGAGCTAAAATTTTAAATAACTGATTAAAATATTAAAATTTTTAAATAGGAAATACATGTTAACATAGAAATGTGGAAAAGAAGTTTCAATCTTTACACTGAGGCATGATTAAACCATAAAACTCCGGTTTAGGCGGAAAAAGGCTGTCTTAAATTGGGAATTTATAATTAATTATGACTTGGCTATTTGGTCAAATAGTTTTGGTTGGGCATGAAGGATGTGGAAGACGTTCCTTATCCGAAATCAAAAAGATAATATAGGAGGAAATCAAATTATGTTAAAGAAATTCAGGTTTGCAGCATTGGCTATAAGCTTGGCATTAACAGTATCAGTTGTTGGAGGATGCGGAAGTTCATCTTCATCCGGCGACTCATCCACAGCTCCCGGCTCAACAGTTGAATCAACAGCTGCGGAATCCTCGGCACCTGCTGAAAAGGTTGAAGTAACCTATATGGCATGGTATAACAATGAAACAGAACCGGCTGAAACTCAGAAAGTAATAGACAAGTATAATGCAGAGAACAAGGACAATATCACTGCAAAGCTAATATCTGTTGCTTATAATGATTATATTACAAAGTTAAATACAATGGCATCCTCAAATACTCTTCCTGATGCGGCAATGATGTCGGAATCACAGTGTATCAAATGGGCAGTAAACGGAAAGCTTGCCGATGTAAGCGACATGTACGCTGCAGATGAAAAGCCATTGGATTCACTTGCCTTTACATATAAGGGTAAGCCTGTTGCGTACAGCTGTGCAAATGAAGTTTTACTTCTGTACTACAATAAGGATTTATTTGACAAAGCAGGCGTGGCTTACCCACCGGCTTCAGCCGACAAGGCATGGACCTGGGATGAATTTGTAGCTGCAGCTAAAAAGCTGACAAAGGACAAGAATGGCAAAGGCCCTGGTGATGCCGGCTTTGACCCTAAAAATATAACTACTTACGGTACACAGGTTAATACTCTGGCCTGGATGTGGCCTGTATTTGCAATTTCAAATGGCGGCGGCGTTTGTACTGAAGACGGCAGCCAGCTGTTGTTAGGAAAGCCTGAAACAATTGAAGCAGCTCAAAAAATTGCTGATCTGAGCTTAAAGGAATTTGTTGCTCCTACACCAACTACCTCTGCAACCTTTCCGACTCTTGATGTTACCCTGCTTTCAGGTAAGGTAGCTATGGCAACAGGTGGACAGTGGGAAATAGGTGTTTCTTTGAAGAATTCTCTTAAAGACGGCTTGCATTATGGTGTAGGCGTTCTTCCCAAGTTCAAGACTCCTGTTACTCTTAATACAGGCGGACCGAATGTTATATTCAATACAGGCAAGAATATAGATAATGCCAAGAAGTTCCTCAAGTGGTATACACAGGAGGATAATAATCTTTCCTTGATTCAGAACGGTGTTTGGATGCCTGTATCACAGAAGTGGTACAAGGATGAGTCCCTTATGAAGAAGTGGGCTGATAATGAAATTCATCCTCCGTTTGAACAGTACAAGACAGCAGTCATTGATTATGCGATGAATAATGCTAAGCAGGTCCCCTGGTATTATCTCCCGGGATATTCAGATATAGAAGAAGTTCTTACTCCAGGTATGGACCCTGTATGGGCAGGAACAAAGACAGCTGAAGATGCCATAACCAATGACATTATGCCAAAGGTTCAGAAGATATTTGACTCAAACAAATAACTGGTTGATAAATGTCCAGCACCTCTACAGGTGGCAGTTACCTGGGTTATAATCCAGAGTTCTGTTTCAAAACTCAGTACAATGCATTTAATATAAACAAATTGGGCTAATGCCCTTCTTCGAAGGAAACCCGGGGCATTAGCCTGATTTGGTATTTGGGGTGAAATATCTGGGAATTACTAGCAATGAGCTCGGGGACAGTTGAAAAAATACTGATTTAGAGTATGCAGCTATTATTTGACTGAGCCTCAATATTTCAGGAAGGATTGTGAAAAAGCTTATGCGGATAACAAAATCACATAAAGACAATATGGTAGCATATTTGTGTCTTTCTCCAGCAATACTTGGCCTTCTTTTTTTAACAATCATACCCATACTAGGTGTTATAGGGATAAGCTTTACAAATTGGAGTGGACTCAAAGAACCGGCGTTTGTCGGCTTTGATAATTATGTTAAGATATTTACGGAAGATTTTTTCTTTTATAAATCAGCACTGGTAACAGTTTACTTTGCTTTTGGTGCTGTCATAACAAGTATAATATATGCATTTTTCGTTTCAATTATGTTGAATCAAAGAATACCCGCCAGAGGAATTATTCGCTCTATCTACTTTATACCCTATATAATTCCGATAGTTGCAACAAATGTAGTATGGTCATGGCTCTATGACTGTAATTTCGGAGCATTTAACTTCATTATAAACTCATTAGGCTTTGATAAATCTCTATTTTTACAAGGTGAAAAAACAGTTGTTCCATCGCTGATTCTCATTGCGGTATGGTCTACAGGAAATCTGATTGTAATCTTCCTGGCAGGAATACAGAATGTTCCAAGAGCATACCTGGAGGCTGTTGAGATTGACGGTGGCAATACTTGGCATAAATTCAGACATGTAACAGTTCCAATGATGACGCCCATCATTTTTTTCAATTTTCTTATGAGTATGATAAACAATCTTCAGGTATTTGTACCTGCCCAGGCATTGACAAAGGGAGGGCCCAATGATTCATCACTGTTCCTGGTATACCTGATTTACCGCGAAGGCTTTATGAAGAACAATTTTGGCTATGCTTGTGCAATTTCATTAATATTCTTTGTGTTTATTGCAGCACTGACAGGTTTTATATTCAAGACATCCGACAAATGGTTATTCTATGAAGGGAAGTGACGAAAAGTGGCTAACATGGAACTAAAAAATGAACTTAATACTGGATTGATCAAATATAACAAGGGCTTAAATGTCCCACGCCTCTCCAGGTGGCGGATACTGCTCCGGTTTTCAAGCGGAGAGCACATATCTCCCGCCTCGTTGAAACCCACAGAGGGGAGAAAATTTTTCTACAACCGAAAAATTTTCTCTGAACCGGTGCGCTATAAAAAGAATAAGGAAGAGAGAATAAATATACCGATTACTATCCTGGTGGTATTGGGAGCCCTGCTGGTGTTATTCCCGATTTTCTGGATGGTCAGAACCTCTTTCATGACAAACCTGGAGATAAATACTTACCCCCCTGCTCTGTTCCCGAAAAAGTGGCTGTTTGAAAATTATCCCGAAGCAATGAAAACCTTTAAGTTTTTGCTGTATTTAAAGAATACACTTTCCATTGTAATTCCCGCAATCGTCGGAGTAATTGCTACTTCATGCTTTGCAGCTTATGCATTTGCAAGACTTGAATTTAAATTCAAAAACTTCTGGTTCTCTCTTGTTATTGGCAGTATGCTGATGCCGGGGGCCATAACAATTATTCCTATTTTTATTATGTGGAGCAAACTTGGCTTTACAAACTCTTATGTACCATTGATCGTACCGGCATTTCTTGGTGGTGGGGCCTTTAATATATTTCTAATCAGACAGTTTATGATGACCATACCGAAGGAACTGGATGAAGCGGCAACAATAGATGGAGCAGGGCACCTGCAAATAATATTCCGGATACTGCTGCCTCTGCTGAAACCGGTACTTATATCGGTAGGATTGTTTACCTTCATACTTTACTGGAATGACTTGCTGGGTCCTGTAATATATGTTAACGATCAGGATAAACAGACGATTTCCCAGGGGCTGGCTACCTTTAAAGGAGGCTTCGGGACAAACTGGAAATCCCTGATGGCTGCTTCGTGCCTTGCATCTGTTCCGGCAGTGGTTCTCTATCTGTTTGGTCAGAAATATTTTATTGAAGGTATCGTGCTGACAGGTTTAAAATCTTAATATTGCATAAAAACTTATATCACCTCCTCATTGACCGGGCACAAAAGTTTATTGAGGAGGTGATTATGTGTGCGTATAGGAATTAATAGAACTGAATGGGTGGGATTTTCTTGTATTCAGCAATATTTGATTTTATGTCAATGTATATAATACAATAGTTATGATTATAGATTAGGGACATGCTTGAATAAATTTAACCCCATGCAGCCGGTTGAAACATTTTATCCGGAACTTTGGGGACATGGAGGTTAAATACCATGCTTAAATTTTTACACAGGGCTATCGCTGTTTTGGATAAAACAATTGTAAAGGCAACAAGAGTTCTGAGCTTAAAGTTTAGGTTGATTCTGCTGGTAATAATAATGTCTATTGCTCCAATTCTTTTAATTGGGGTTACCTCATATAAAAAAGCTGATGCTGATATTGTAAATAAGACCAGTTTATCCTCTCTGCAGATTGTTAAACAGATGAGCCTCACCATAAATGCCAAGCTTGCCAGTTGGAAGCAGTATGGAGATATAATTGCTGTCTCGGAGGATGCACAAAGTATATTGAAGAGATATGATGAAATGGACGACGCAAATAAATATCTCTCAGGTAAAAAACTGATTAGAATTATGAAGGAAGCACTTAAGGTAACCTTGGACATTCAGGAACCGGTGCTTATGTCAAATGGGGGAGGGGTGATTTCAATGTCCGAGTCCAGTTCCTTCATTAATAATATAGCAGGGGCAGATGAGATCAAGCTGATGACCAGGGAAGCTGACGGAAGGTATGTCTGGTATACCGATGATGTTGCAAAAAAGGAATATAAGGGCCTTGTAGTACTGTCAAGGGGTATAAAGGACCTTGGAACCTTTAATGATACCATTGGTTCGCTATTTCTCAGGGTTGACAGTAATTACTTATACAGCCTGTACAGCAACGCCAATCTGGGAAAAGGAAGCAAGGTATATTTACTGGATTCCAAATATATGGTGGTATTAAGCGGAAATAAAAGCGAAGTAGGGAATAAGTTTACATATTCAACAAGCCGGAGTATTGACAGGATATACAAATCCGGTAAGGATTCCGGGACTATCAAGAACGTTGAAGGCGGGTATCTGGCCGCATTCTCGGTAGTGCCCGAGTCAGGCTGGACTGTTGTAGCCCTTATTCCGAACAAATATATGAACAGTTTGTCCAATGAGATTAAACATATGGTAGTACAGGTGGTTTTAATATGTATATTGATAGCAATGGTGATTTTTCTCGTTGTATATAGAAGTATTACCTTCCCTCTGTGGGAGCTTATAAGCTCCATGAGGGAGCTTAAAAAGGGAAATCTTAAAGCCCGAAAGCTTATGGATGATTCCAGGGATGAGGTTGCAGAGGTTACTGCCAGCTATAATCATATGATTGATGAACTAAACCTGCATATAGAAAACATTAAGGCAAAGGAAAAGCTGAGAGCTCTTGCAGAATTCAGAGCACTTCAGGCTCAGATAAATCCTCATTTTATAGCGAATACGCTGAATAACGTTGCATGGATGGCAAAAATGCAAAAGGCTGATAATATTGAATCAGTTGTTACTTCCATGATTAAGCTGCTCAATTCAAGTATGGGCAGAGGCCCGGATATAATATCCATCGAAGATGAAATAGAAAATATCAAAAGCTATATAAATATACAGGAATACAAATATATTAAAAAGATAGGTGTTAACATAGATTTTGATAGCGAAATAATGAATTGCAAAATCCTGAAATTTATTCTGCAGCCAATAGTCGAAAATGCCATGATCCATGGTCTCGGACCCAAGCAGGGACAGGGTTTTATCACAATAAAAGGCTACGCCGATGGAGAGGATATCTCTATCATTGTTGAGGATAATGGTGTAGGGATGACAGAGAACGAGATAGAGACTCTTCTCAAAGGAGAGGATACAGGATCAAAAGAAAGGTTCAGCAGTATCGGCCTTAATAATGTCAATGAGAGAATAAAGCTGGCATATGGAGAAAACTATGGGCTTTATATAAAAAGCCAAAAGGATGTTTTTACTTCAGTCGAAATCAGAATTCCAATTGTTCTGTAAGAGTTTGATAATTACGAAGATCAGGTTTCCATTAGTAAGTTTCCGAATGGGATTGGCTGGAAATTTTGTGGCCGCTATGCGGCTTAAAGCTATGACATAACAGGGAGGTCAATATGATTAAAGTATTTATTCTTGATGATGAAGCTATAGCTCGTATAAATCTGAAACACTTGATTAATTGGGAAAAAGAAGGCTATACCATTTGTGGAGAGGCTGATAATGGTATGGATGCTCTCAAAAAAGTGGAGGAATTGAAACCGGATATTATATTTACAGATATGAACATGACCGGCATGAATGGTGTTGAGTTTATAAATAATGCTAAAAAAATAGCTCCCGATGCAAAAATCATAGCTTTTAGCGCCTTTGACGATTTTGAATTTGTACGTCAAAGTCTGAAGGAAGGAGCTGTAGATTACCTTATAAAATACAGGATGGAACCTGAATCCTTATTGTCGATGCTTGAATCCATAAAAAACAGCATAAAGACTGAAAGTATTGAAAGACTTAAAAACGATAGAATCAAGGAAATGGCTACCTCAGGAAAGGCTCTTATTCAGAAAAATGTTATAATGAATTCTCTGAATGGCTATATTAAAGATAATTTTTCTGCAATCATTAAAGAATACGAGATAGATCTGGATGAAAAAAATATTATTATAGCTGCTTCACGTATTGATGATTTTTATAGTATCAAGGAAAGGTTCAATACCCAGGAGATGGCGGTATTTATCCAGACTGTGGACAATATCCTGACAAGTATTTGTGAAGATATGGGAAAGACGGTTTACGTCAGTCTGGGAGAAGGCAGGTACGTATTTATAATGTCCTTTGGGGATACCCAGAGTGAAGCAGTTATAAACTCGAAGGCAATTTCAAATATAAGCACTATTGAGGGAACCATCAAAAGATTTTTAAACGTGACTCTTAGCTTTGGGCTCAGCGGTATATGCTCATCTGCAGCCAGAATCAGTGAATATTATCAGGAGTCAAAAAAGGTACTTGATGATGGTTATTTCAAAGGCAGCAATTATATTGTTCAAAAAAGGGAACTTGATTCCCAGGAAACTCCAAAATACAATACTGGTCTCACAGCGATGGAGGAAAAGAATCTTCTGGCGGATATAAGAGGTTCAAAGCATGAGGGTGCCATAAAGATCCTTGAAAATATCTTCAAGACAATGAGGAATAATAAATGCCCCTTTGAAGCAGTAAAGATGACATGCATCGATCTAATCAACCTGTTGAACCGTATAATAAAAGAATTTAATATTTCACCTGAAAGGGTTTATCCCAATAACAGCAGTGCATATGATGATTTCAGAAAATATGAAACCCTGGAGGAACTGCTTAATTATTTCAAGCTGCTTTACACAACCTTAATGAATGTTCTGGAGCAAAACAAATTAAACAACAGATATTCACCTATAATAAAGAAAGCAATTGATTTTATATCAAACAACTATGAGAAGGACATATCATTGTCTATTGTTGCTGAAAAGGTAAATGTTTCTCCCCAGTATCTCAGCAAACTGTTCAAAGAAGAATGTGATACAGGGTTTACCAGCTATTTGAACAGTATAAGAGTAGAGCAGGCCAAGGTAATGCTGACTGAAGGGATCAATTTCAAAGACCTGGCTTCGAAAGCAGGTTTTAATAATTATACTTACTTTTTTACTGTGTTTAAGGAATTTACAGGTATGACACCTCATCAATATGAGAAAACAATATTAAAAGGTAAAAAAGTGACAAAAAATTAATAAAATTGTCATATCATATCAAAAGCTTACAAAAATATTGCATAATTAACGGAATATGATAATATAAATAATAGATAATTTTTAACTTTAATATTTGTTATATTTTTTACTGCATATAATATCTATATAATTAACGTATATCTTCCGTTAGATTATCAATATGTTTTAAAGGGAGTTGTTATATTTGGGTTTTGGACAGGATATAGGAATTGATTTGGGAACTGCTTCAGTGCTTGTTTATATTAAAGGTAAAGGTATCGTTTTAAGAGAACCTTCCGTTGTTGCCATAGATAAGAACACAAACAAATTACTGGCGGTTGGAGAAGAAGCCAGGAGGATGTTGGGAAGAACACCAGGAAATATAGTCGCTATAAGACCTCTTAGAGAGGGTGTAATATCTGACTATGATATAACTGAGCGAATGCTCAAGTATTTTATTAACAAGGTTACAGGAGGCAGAAGGTTTTTCAAGCCAAGAATTATGGTTTGTGTACCAAGCGGTGTAACCGAGGTTGAAAAACGTGCAGTAATTGACGCCTCAATGCAGGCTGGGGCAAGAAAGACTTATCTTATCGAAGAACCTATAGCCGCTGCAATTGGAGCCGGAATAGACATAGCCAAGGCATGCGGAAGCATGGTTGTTGATATGGGCGGAGGTACTACCGACATAGCAGTTATTTCTCTTGGAGGTACAGTAGTAAGCACATCCATAAAAGTTGCAGGAGACAAGTTTGACGAAGCAATAGTAAGATATATGCGCAAAAAGCATAATATAATGATAGGTGAAAGAACAGCAGAAGAACTTAAGATTAATATAGGTACCGTTTTCCCCAGAGTTCAGGAAGTTACAATGGATATTAGAGGAAGAAATCTTATTTCAGGACTTCCAAAAACTATAACCATTTCTTCAACCGAGATGATGGAGGCTCTTGAAGAACCGATTTCAAGTATTGTTGAAGCTGTTCATTCAGTTTTGGAGCGTACTCCGCCTGAACTTGCTGCCGATATCAGCGACAGGGGAATTGTCATGACCGGAGGAGGAAGCCTTATATATGGGCTTGATAAGCTCCTTCAGGAAAAGACCGGCATTAATGTAATAATTGCTGACGATTCCATATCCTGTGTTGCACTGGGAACCGGTAAGGCACTGGATAATATAGAAGCCATTGAAGAGACGGCTTTGTCCGAAAGCAGAGGAAACAGAAGATAGCAGTGCATAAGAAAAGTTAAGAGACAGCTTTGTAAAAAGAGCTGGCTCTTTTTTATTTTTTTATTAAGTAAAAATAAAAAATTACCGATAAACAATTGATGACTTTAAACGAGGAGATTTCTCATGATTAGAGGACTGTACACTTCAGGCTGGAGCATGATTGCAAACAGCAAAAAACTGGATGTTATAACAAATAATCTTGCAAATGTTAATACTGCTGGATTTAAGAAGGATACTGTCGTATTCGAAAGCTTTCCCGATCTTTTAACAAAAAGGATACACGATACACAAAATTCATCAAATATAGGCTCTATGTCACTCAGCCACGATGTGGGAGAGATATTTACATACTATACCCAGGGTCAGATGACTCAAACTAATAACAGGATGGATCTTGCAATCAGTGATGATAATACTGGTGAAGCAGCAAGTCCCGCGTTTTTTACAATAGGTGTTACGGATCCACAGGATAATACTAATTTAAAAGAGTATTATACCAAGGATGGAGCCTTTGTTCTAAATTCCAACAATCAACTTTCTACCAAGGACGGGCATCTGGTACTGGGTGAGAATGGTCCTATTACACTGGAATCCGGTGATTTTTCTGTAGATAATCATGGAAACATTGTTCAGAACGGCTCAGTAGTAGATAAGCTCAGAATTACACAATTCAGTGATGGTACTAAACTTAGAAAGTTCGGAGATAACCTGGTGGAGAATCAGGGAAGTGATACTTCCGAGTTTACCGGAGTTGTCCTGCAGGGTTTTTCAGAAGATTCAAATGTAAATGTTATAAGTGAAATGGTGGACATGATTACTGTTATGCGGGCTTACGAGGCAAATCAAAAAGTTCTTCAGGCACAGGATTCCACCCTCGAAAAGGTTGTATCAGAGGTAGGGGTAGTAAGATAATATTGTTATTTGATGTATGGTTTTAAATATTTTGGTAGTTAGTTCTAAATATTTTGATATTTAGTTTTAAAATATTCAGTAAGAATTAAATAGATCGTAAAATTATTGTATAATTAGTTGTTAACATAACATGAGTTAACTACAGGAGGATAAAGTTATGATGAGAGCATTATGGACAGCGGGTTCAGGTATGAAAGCCCAGCAGCTCAACGTTGATGTTATTTCTAATAATCTGTCAAACGTCAATACTACAGGTTATAAAAAAGAAAGAGTTGAGTTTAAGGATCTATTATATGAGACTATGGGAAGAGCATATGTGCTTGAAGACAGCGGTAAACCGGTAAATTTGCAGGTTGGTCACGGAACAGCTGTAAATGCTACTGTTCGTAATTTTGAATCCGGGAATATTGATAAGACAGACTCTGCACTGGATTTTGCAATTGAAGGAGAAGGCTTCTTCACTGTTATGGGTCCTCAGGGCAAGGTTCAGTACACCAGGGACGGTTCCTTCAAGGTTAGTGTTACCGAGGATGGAATGAGAAAACTGACTACTTCAGATGGCTACTCTGTTCTGGATGATGCCGAGCAGGAAATAGTATTTGATACAGACGTTGATATTACCAATCTGGTTGTTACTCCCCAGGGGCAGATGAGTTACAAAAACAGCGACGGGGAAACTGTTCCCCTGGATCAGACTATTGGTATGGTGACATTCCCGAACAAGTATGCTCTGGAAGCGGTAGGAAGAAATCTTTTTGATAGAAATTCCGCTACTGGCGAGCCTGTACAGGCAAGTCAGGAGTTGACAGGAAAAAGTCTGATAAATCAGTATCATCTTGAATCTTCAAATGTGCAGGTGGTGGATGAGATGGTTAAACTCATAGTAGCGCAAAGAGCTTATGAAATAAACTCAAAGGCTATTCAATCATCAGATGATATGCTTCAGATAGCAAATAACTTAAAAAGATAATTAATAGAATAATATAAAGGATATTTACCGGTAAGCGTCGAATAGATATAAGAGCTGCCGGTTTATTATCTCCTCCGTTTCACCGGAGGCATGGAGGTTAACATGGGAGTCGGAAGTATTAATCCAAATTCAAAAAATGCCTTAGATAATGCTCAGACATATCGTACTAAATCTACTGAAGATGATTTTGAAAGAAGGCTTAGGGCTGCGGCAGAAAAAGGTGATGATTCTGAGCTGAAGCAGGTATGCAATGAATTTGAGAGTATTTTTATTAATATGATGTACAAGCAAATGAAGGCTACAGTGCCGAAATCGGATTACCTGCAAAGTGATTCGGCAACAGAGATATACAACTCAATGCTGGATGACAAACTGGTAGAGAAGGCTGCACAAAAGGGTATGGGACTCGGCGAAGTAATGTATAAGCAATTGTCAAAGCAATATCTTAAGTCTGGCAGTTCCACAGAAACTGCGGTCGGAGTAATAGATGAAAAAAAATAATCATAAACTGATTATAATCACAGGAACGTTATTGATATTGTCCTTCATTATATTTTATGTGGGACAATTTTTGTTTTTTAAAAAGGATATAACTGCAGCAGTAATAAGTACACCATCGCAGTCTGGAAATACACAAATTTCACAACCTGCTCCGGTAAAAAAGCCTTTTCCTGTTGATTATAAACAAGTTATCACCAAAATTAACGGATATACGCAGGAAATATTTACTCTGGAATTTGACCCAACGGATAAACGTGTGGAGTTTAAGCCGGTTCTTGCCTACGATAATGTATTCGGTTTTGAAAAGATATCGGAAATAGCAAAGCGAACAGGAGCATATGGAGCCATTAACGGGGGGTTCTTTTATGAGTATGGGGATCCAGTCGGAATGGTAGCTATTGATGGAAGACTTTATATGGATGCTACAGGTTATGACCCGGTTTTAATAGTCGACAAAGCTGGAGCCCGGTTTGAAAAGCTTGTATCTGATATCTACTTTACGTATAAAAATAAAAAAGTAAACATAAATCAGATTAACCGTACAGGTGATAACAATGATACTGTTTTATATACAAATGATTTCGGATCAACAAACAGGGCAGAAGAAAATAATACTTCAATAAGAATTGTAAATAACGTTGTTACAGCGGTTTATCAAAATGTTACTACACTGCCGTTAATAAAAGGCAGTGACCTTGTGAGCTTTTTTGGCAGCAGCGCCTCCCTGCCCGGCAAGCTTGGTATAAAAGAAGGTGATACGGTTAATATAGAAATAAAACCTGATCTGGGAAATGCTTACCAGGCATACAGCTGCGGAAGCATGCTGGTAAGCGAAGGCAAGGTGGTAGCGCCTGAAACGGACAGGTGGGCAGGTACACTGTTGAACCGTGATCCGCGAACTGCCATTGGCATTAAAGCTGATGGCAGGCTGGTACTTATAGTGGTTGACGGAAGGCAGCCGGGGTACAGTACAGGAGTTACCGGCAGGGAATTGGCAGAATATCTTATTAAGCTCGGAGTAAGAGAGGCTGCCATGCTGGACGGAGGTGCAACCTCCCAGATATTTGTTGACGGGAGTTTAAGGAACAGGCCTTCCTATAGAGGAATGGAGCGTCCGGTTGCAGGAGCATTTATTATAAAAGTGAAAGATTGAATGTTTTCTCCAGCAATTTTTTTTAAAATGAAGGATTTTTTTTACTCTCAGAGAATATATATTACCAGGTCATAATTAATAAGCAGGACATCGTAGATTGGAGGATTTTATGCTTACAATAAAAGAAATTAAAGAAATACTGCCGCACAGATATCCCTTTTTACTGGTAGATAAAATTATTGAGCTCGAGCCTGGCGTAAAAGCCGTTGGAATTAAGAATGTAACTATCAATGAACCATTTTTCCAGGGACACTTTCCCGAGTTTCCAATTATGCCGGGAGTACTGATCGTAGAGGCCCTGGCGCAGACAGCAGGTATTGCTGTAGCTGTGCAGGAGGAGAACAAAGGTAAGCTGGGTGTTTTTGCAAGCATCGAGAGTATTAAATTCAAGTACCAGGTACAACCCGGTGACATTTTAAGGCTTGAAGCCGAAATACTGATGGCCAGGATGGGTGTAGTAAAGGCAAAGGTTAAGGCAACAGTTGATGGGAAAGTTGCGGCTGAGGGCGAGATTAAAATAGCCATGACCAAGGCTCAAATGTAATTGTGGTGGGTTGCAAAAACAAAACTGATAAATCATTTTGTAAAATAAGATAATCAAGCACTTCCATACTAAAATATCTCAATGTATTGCACCCGAAATCTTAAAATAGATAGTTTTACATTTAACTATTTATTTTAAGATTTCTAACCATGCTTCTACATTGAGATATTTTGTACTCGCGTGCAGGAGGACAGTTCAATTACAAAATGATTAATAGCTTCTAAGGTTGCAAACTCCACAATTCTGTATTCGCCCAAACACAAAATAAATAGCAGCAACCGAAAAAAATAGAAATTGCATATTTCTGCAAATTCTATTTTTTTCTAACCATGCATGCTATTTATTTTTTGTTGCACTCGCGTGCCAATTCATTTATTTATGTTATTGAAGTACTTTTATATCAAACCCAACTCTACAATTTATGTTTTCGCTGCACTAAACAAAACAGGGTTGTACTCGCATGCAGGAGGACAGTTCAATTACAAAATGATTAATAGCTTCTAAGGTTGCAAACTCCACAATGCTGTATTCGCCCAAACACAGAATAAATAGCAGCAACCTAAAAAAAATAGAAATTGCATATTCCTGCAATTTCTATTTTTTCCCAACCATGCATGCTATTTATTTTTTGTTGCACTCGCGTGCCAATTCATTTATTTATAATATTGAAGTACTTTTATATCAAATCCAACTCTACAATTTATGTTTTCACTGCACCAAACAAAACAGGGTTGTACTCGCGTGCAGAAAGATAGTTCAATTACAAAATGATTTATAGCTTCTAAGCTGCAAACTCCACAATCATATTTTCGCTGCGCCCGTAACGACATTGGAATTCCTATTTGTTTGCCCGGATATTCAGGAACATTTCTCCGCATCTGACAATATCACCTGCTCCCATAGTCAGGATCAGATCACCGGATTGGGCGTTTTTGTCCAGATATTGGGCTATTTCGTGGAAATCTCCGAGATAGATTGCATTGCCGCCCTGCTCACGGATTTTTTCGGCAAGCATGCTGGAGTGAATATCTCCGGGATCCTTCTCACGAGCGGCATATATGTCGGTTACTATAATATTGTCTGCCTTTCCAAAGGACTGGGCGAACTTGTCAAGAAATGCCTTGGTCCTTGTGTAGGTATGTGGCTGGAAAACACACCATATCTTATTGTGATTTGTATTGCCTGCTGCGTTCAGAGTAGCCTGAACTTCAGAAGGATGATGGGCATAGTCGTCAATAACCTTAATTCCATCTACCAGACCCTTTAATTCAAATCTTTTATGGCTGCCCCCAAATTTCATGAGGCCGGTAACTATACTCTCCATACTGCAGCCGCAGGTGTGGCAGGCAGCAATTGCAGCCAGTGCATTGCTTACGTTATGTGGACCCGGCACTGAAAGCGCAACTGTGCCGAGTGCTGCTCCTTCTCTTAAAACTTCGAACGAGGCACAGCCAAGCTCGTTGTAGGATATGTTCCTTGCAGACCACATTGCTTCGGGATTTTTTAAACCATAAGTAATTTTGTTACAGTTCTTATCGCTTATAACCGACAAAGTATTCTCATCATCAGCGCATGCAATAATATAACCATTTGAAGGAACCAGCGAAATAAACTGTCTGAAGGTATCCTTAATATGTTCCAGGTCTCGGAAGTAATCCACATGATCAACCTCAACATTCAGGATTACTGCCATGAACGGGTAAAATTTCAGGAAGCTGCCATAATATTCGCAGGCTTCGGTGATAAAGTATTGGGAAGCACCTATCCTTGTATTTCCTCCGATACAGTCCAGTTCTCCACCGATATGTGCAGTCGGGTCAGTTCCTGCTTCCAGCATAATAGTGGTTATCATTGATGTTGTTGTGGTCTTTCCGTGGGTACCTGAGATTGCAATACCAAAGGAATGTCTCTTCATAATAAGACCAAGAAGCTCTGCACGATCAATCACAGGTATATTCAGCTGCCTTGAACGTATCATTTCAGGATTATCTTCCTTTACAGCAACTGTGTAAACGACTAAATCAGGATTTGTTATATTATCCGAAGCATGACCTATAAATATCCGGGCACCAAGGGTTTCAAGTTTTTGTGTTGCTTTTGAGGACTTTATATCTGAACCTGATACCTTAT
Organism: Bacillota bacterium; assembly: GCA_023409265.1. GTDB lineage: Bacteria > Bacillota > Clostridia > Acetivibrionales > DSM-1351 > Ruminiclostridium. The sequence goes on from JAEYHZ010000022.1 coordinate 652,211, forward strand.
AGCCCTGACTCAGAAGTATTTCTGCCAGGCCACTCATGCTTGAGCCGCCTATACCAATAAAATGCACATACTTAATATTGCCGGAATCTAAAATATTTGAATTTTTAATTAAAGAATTATTAATCAAAGAAAACACTCCTCTGTTTTATTATTCAAGTACCTCCCCGGTGTACCTGCGCGCCGATTTCGTAGTAAACAAAGCGAAATAGTCCACCTTGCGAAAGCGTCGCATCCGCCGGTGGCTATATCATCACTGGATATTGATGCTCTCCACTGATACAGAAGTGATATCTCACTCGCTTATAGAGTCGGGAGCTTTCTTCACTGATGATATATATTATTAAAAACTACTATAGAGAGTTCGCAGAAGCACAAAAATTCATGCAAAATTAAATTCTCAATACTTAAGGCATTGTTAAATAATAACTTCCCATTTTTGATGGGCTATTTCCCGAAAAAACTAAGTTGTCGAAAAGTACTGCTGTGCAGTACTTCGTTGCAATAAAGAAATTATTGCGCCCTCCTCCGCCTTGTATTTTCGTAAACTATCTCCCTTGAAAAGCGGATTTATTATCTAACTATTCCTAAAAAATAATACCCTATTTTCATCCAAATGTAAAAGGAATAAAAAAATACTGGGATAGGAAAAATATTTACATACATAAATAATATATGGTGATTTGGATAAAATTATTTTAATTGATTATTTAATCATACCTTGTTATAATTTTTTCCGAACAATAATAAGAATATAAGTTTTATTATTCACTATTTTATTGTATAATAATTATTAATGCTTATAACGCATCAGTTCATATAAAAATTTTCGATTGCAGAAAAATTTTAGTACATCTGTGCGTTTCAACGAGGTGGGAGATATGTCTATACCGCCCGAAAACCGAAGCGATACCCTCCACCTGTAGGGATGGTGGACATTATTGCCTCGTTATAATGATGTGGGGAGATAACATGGATAAAATCCAACGAAATGAAAGACTTGCCGTAATAATGAAAACTTTGTGCGATCACCCGAACAAGGTATTTACTCTGGGATATTTTTCTGAAATGTTCGGTTCAGCCAAGTCTACTATCAGTGAAGATCTTGATTTTTTACAAAAAACTTTTGAAAAAAATAATATGGGAAATATCTGTACTATTCCGGGTGCTTCAGGTGGTGTCAAATATGTTCCTTTCATGAGTGAAAGTGACGTTCAAAAAACTCTTGAAGAACTTGCCGGGGAGCTCTCAAATCCTGAAAGAGTTTTGCCGGGCGGATACCTGTATATGCTGGACATTATTTATAATCCCGAATGGGTTAACAAGATAGCTATGATGTTTGCGGGTAAGTTTTCTCAGCTTGAACTGGATTGTGTTATTACAGTCGAAACAAAAGGTATTCCACTTGCATTTGCAACCGCCCAGTATTTAGACGTTCCACTTGTAATTGTGCGTCATTATAATGAAGCTACTGACGGAGCATCTGTAAATATAAATTATGTTTCTGCGTCAGCAAAAAAAATACAGACAATGGTTCTCCCAATGAAGTCTTTAAAGAGAAATTCAAAAATATTGTTCATTGATGATTTTATGAAGGGCGGAGGGACTTCAAGAGGTATTATTGAAATGGCAAATCAGTTTGACAGTGAGGTTGTAGGAATTGGAGTATTAGTTGAAACAAATACTCCGGATAAGAAGTTAATTAACAATTATTACTCATTATTAACATTAAATACACGTCTGGAGCTTCAGGATTATACAAATATTGACATTAAACCAAATATTTAGCTGTCCCTTTGTTGGCTTTTTGTAAAATAAACTTATAAAATGTAAAAAAAACAATAAAAAAAGAAGGAAGATTTACCTAAATGGCGAATATCTATATTAACTTAAAATATTTCTTGGAGGGTTCGTCATTATGGAAATTACAGATATTAGGATCAGAAAAATTGATACTGAAGGAAAAATGAAGGCAGTGGTTTCTGTAACCTTTGACAACGAATTCGTTGTTCACGATATTAAAATTATTGAAAGCCAAAATGGCTTGTTTATCGCAATGCCAAGTAGAAAAACGCCGGATGGTGAATTCAGAGATATAGCTCATCCTATTAATGCGACAGCCAGAGAGAAACTTCAGAGTGCTATTTTAGCTAGTTTCGAGAGTTCATTGCAGGAATAATCCAAGAAAAATAAAAGGATACTTTTTAATGAGTATCTTTTTTTATTGCTAATTATATTTTGAAAAATTATGTACAAGATAAATAAATAATATAAAAATGAATTTGTTATTGTTAATGGTTGAAATTATTCAATAAAAATGAGAGAATATAACCTGTAAAATACAGTGGGGGCTTTAATAATGAAAAAGATTTTGGGATTAATTATTTCCGACAATAATAATGGTGCTTTTAAATCCAAAAGCATGAAGGAAAGCCATAATGTATTAGGAAAAAGTGTTCAGCAGTGGTCAGGTTCAGGTCTTACGGGTATAGCCGGGGACATACAATTCATTACATTTAAGGATATGGATAAGTGTAAACAGCTTATCAGTACGTCGGAGCAGGTTATAATTAACTGGGCTGACCAACCTCTGATACTGGCTGAAACCTTCCAGAACCTTCTAAACACACATTGCCGGGAAGAAAATAAAGCCACGGCAATATTTGCGGACAATATACTCAATTGCATAAGTGAAGCTGCAGTATATGTCTTCGACAGTAATGAATTGTTAAACAAAATAAACGAGCTTGATGTTCTAAACCTTTCCAGGGACGTTTTAAAACAGATTTTTCTATCTTTAAAAAATACCAGTAAAATTTTAACAGAAGATGATAACCAATTCCCAGTTGTAACAGATAGAGTTGTGCTGGCAGAAGTCACTTCACGGATTAAAGCAAGGATTCTTAGAGAAATAATGCTTTCAGGTGTAACTATTGTAGATCCTTCATCAACGTATATAGACGTAAATGTTGATATCGGAGAAGATACTACAATATTGCCCAATACTATCCTGGAAGGAAATACAGCAATTGGTGAAGACTGCATCATTGGACCTAATTCAAGGATTACAAACTGTAAAATCGGTGATAATGTTGAGGTAGCCAATTCAGTGGCAGTAGACAGCTCTATTGGTGATGAGACACATGTTGGTCCATTTGCTTATTTAAGACCGGGAAGTATGGTTGGCAGCAAGGTTAAAATCGGTGATTTTGTTGAAATAAAGAAATCTGTCATCGGTGACAGGACTAAAATTTCTCATCTTACCTATGTTGGCGATGCTGAAGTGGGTACAAATGTTAACATTGGTTGTGGAGTGGTTTTTGTTAACTATAACGGGAAGCAAAAGAATAAAACAATAGTTGGAGACAATTCGTTTATTGGGTGCAATACAAACCTGGTATCACCTGTAGTTGTTCATAAGGATGCGTATATAGCAGCAGGATCTACTATTACTGAGGAAGTGCCTGAGAATTCCCTCGCAATTGCGAGAGAGCGACAGGTAAATAAAGAAGACTGGGTAATAAAGAAGGATATGAAGCGCAAATAAATAAGGTGTGATTAAATAATAAAACCCGGTTTTTAATTTAAACATACCTAATATAAACAAGAGTGATAAAAAGGAGAGTTAAAATGAATTTGCATGGGAAGGACATAAAGATATTTACGGGTAACTCCAACAGGCAGCTGGTAAATGAAATTGCCGAAAAGATTGGAATACCTGTAGGTGTTGCAAGTGTTGGATGTTTTAGTGATGGGGAAACTGCTGTAAACGTCGGTGAAGTTGTCAGAGGATCAGACGTATTTATCATTCAATCTACCTGTCAGCCTGTGAATGATAATCTGATGGAACTTTTGGTAATGATTGACGCTATAAAGAGAGCATCTGCCGGAAGAATTACTGCTGTAATACCATATTTCGGTTATGCAAGACAGGACAGAAAGGCGAGAGCCAGAGATCCAATTTCTGCTAAGTTGATTGCAAATCTTTTAACTATTGCCGGAGCTGATAGAATATTGACTATGGATTTACATGCTCCACAAATTCAGGGTTTCTTTGATATCCCTGTTGACCATTTGCTCGGAGTGCCCATACTGGCTGAATATTTCAAAGAAAAATTTGCCGGGCAGGATGATGTAGTGGTTGTATCACCCGATGTAGGTAGTGTAACAAGGTCAAGAAAGGTAGCAGAGAGACTTGATTGTCCTCTCGCCATAATAGATAAACGCCGTCCAAAGGCAAATGTATCAGAGGTTATGAATATTATAGGAGATATTAGAAATAAAAAATGTATCCTTGTTGATGACCTTATGGATACAGGCGGAACCATAGTAAATGGAGCCAATGCCTTAAAGGATGCCGGAGCAACTGAAGTATATGCCTGCTGTACACATGCGGTTTTATCAGGACCTGCTATACAGAGAATTCAGGATTCGGCAATTAAGGAACTTGTGGTTTTAAATACCATAACCCTAAAACCGGAAAAGAAAATTGACAAAATAACAGCCTTGTCAGTTGCAGGAGTGTTCGCAGAGGCCATAGAGAGAATATATGGAGACATTTCCATAAGCACCCTCTTTACACAAATATAACAAGGCATAGTTCACCCTTGGTGACAATTTCCTCGTGATAAGCGCTGATATAAGTAAATTTTTCTGCAATCGGAATAATTTACTTTGAATTGAGCGTTATAGGCCTTGGTAAATAATGACTTATCCACTTTAAGAGTGCTATTTTCGGTAAATACAACCTTGTATTGACGAAAAATATGTTGCCTTAAAACGGATTTTTATTATTGATCACGCCTTAAGAAAATATTTTACAAACTCGATATTTGATTATAATATATATTAGGAATGATTTATGTGGGCGGTTCTGATCAGGAACCGCCCTTTTAGACATGAGTGCAGAAAGTAAAAATAATTCAAAATTCAACGAATATAAAATTTTGGTACCGGATGGGAGGAAATGATTTGGGAGAAATATTTCTAATAGCAGGTTTGGGCAATCCCGGATCGAAATATGATAATACAAGACATAATGTCGGCTTTGATACTGTAGATTACCTTTCGGCAAAGCTAAACATAAAATTGACCAGAATAGGTTTTAAAGGGGTTTACGGGGAAGGTGAAATTGACGGAACGAGAACCATCCTGCTGAAACCTCAGACCTTTATGAATTTAAGCGGAGAAAGTATCAGAGATATTGTTGCCTGGTACAAGATACCCATGGAAAGGGTTTTGGTCATTTATGATGATATTGACCTGGCGCCTGGTAAAATCAGAGTAAGACCCAAAGGGAGCTCTGGAACTCATAATGGTATGAAGTCAATAATTTATCAGCTTCAATCTGATGATTTTCCGAGGATAAGAATAGGTATTGGACGTGCCCCTGAAAAGTGGGATTTGGCAGACTATGTGCTGAGCAAGTTTTCCAAAGAAGACAGGGAAGTGATTAACACCAGCATAGAAAAGGCGGCAGAAGCTGCTGTAACTATTATAGGCAATGGAGTGGAAAAAGCTATGAACAGCTTCAACAAGTAATGATCAAGTTTTTTAACAAGTAATGAATTGCTTTAACAAGTAATAACGGCATAAAATGTGCAGGCAACACAAATATTTGTAAACACATAAACAGCTTTAATACGTAATGGAGGAACAGCGTGGAATTCACGCCCATGAAACACTATGAATTTATTTGCGGACCCCCTTTTAAAACTAAAGGAATATAATACTCTGCTTGATGCGGTAAAGGAAGATAAAGGTGCCATTTCTGTAATTGGCCCATCGGACTCTCAAAAAGTTCATATTGTTTATTCACTGCTGACTCATATGAAATCGAGAGGCCTCTTTGTTACTTATAATGAAATGCAGGCGCGAAGGGCGTTTGAGGACTTTTCACTTTTTCTTGGTGATGAGGTGCTATACTTTCCTCCCAAGGAGACCATGCTTTACAATGTTGAAGCCCGCAGTAATGATATTGTCTATCAGCGTGTTAAGACTCTTCTCAGGTGCATGGAGGGGGATTACAGGGTTTTGGTGCTGCCGGCTGAAGCTCTGATTCAGATGATTTCTCCAAGGGATTTGTTTATAAACGGAATTATGAATTTTGAGCTGGGCGGGCAGGTAAAGCTGGAGGAATTAATTTCAAACCTGGTTTTATACGGATATGAAAGAGTTGAAATTGTGGAAGGGAAGGCCCAGTTTGCAATACGTGGAGGAATTATAGATATTTTCGCTGTAAACAATGATCAGCCCCTACGTATTGAGCTTTTTGATACAGAAGTTGATTCAATCAGGTATTTTGATGCTGCTACCCAAAGGTCTACCAATGCAATTAATTCCTGTATAGTAGCACCGGCCAGGGACGTAATTTATAAGGATGGTTCAAAGGATGGAATAATTGCAAGAATTAAAAAGGATCTGAAAGATTATGTAAATAAGTTAAATAAAAAGGGTAACAATGAAGCAGCAGGAAACATTACCGGCAGGGTCCACGAAGATATTGACAACCTGATGGAACATCATTATTTCGCAGGCATTGACAGGTATCTTCCCTATATTCTTGAGAACCCCCAGTCAATATTGGATTATATTAATAATGATTCGGTAGTCATTCTTGATGAAACAATAAGAATTACTCAAAGAATTGAAAATGTTCTTCTGGAACAGGATGAACTGGCTAAAAGCCTTCTGGAAAAGGGGACAATGCTTCCGGGGGCAGTTAAGTGGACTCATGATTTTGAGGCAATAATGGACAGAATTAAAGCCTTTAAAGCAGTAACCCTGGCTGCCATATCCTCAAATAATGCTCTGCTGAGACCTGCAATGCAGATATCGGTACCCTGCAGGTCGGGAAACTCATACCAGAACCATATCGAACTATTGGTTAATGATATTCAACAGCTAAAAGAAAAGAACTACAAGATAATCGTACTTTCGGGTCCCAGCGGGCGAGGACACAGGCTGGTGGAAACACTGGCAACCAATGACATAATGTCAAATTATGCTGAACGCTATGACAGAGAGGTCAAAGAAGGAGAAGTTGTCATATCCCACGGCAGCCTTCAGAAGGGTTTTGAGTACCCGACAGCAGGTTTTGTAGTAATTAGTGATAAAGAAGTTTTTGGTCAGGATAAAAGAATAAAGAAAGCAAAATCCAAACACGACGGTAAGAAAATAAAAGCCTTCTCAGATTTGAATGTGGGGGATTTTGTGGTGCATCAGGCCCACGGAATTGGGCAATATATAGGTATAGAAAAGCTTGTTGTCGGAGAAATAAAGCGAGACTACCTGAAAATCCGCTATCAGGAGGGTGCATTTCTTTATATACCGACAAATCAGCTGGATCTTATTCAGAAATATATCGGAACAGAGGGAAAAGCTCCCAAGGTCAATAAGCTTGGCGGCACTGATTGGGCCAAGACAAAGAGCAGGGTAAAGGAGTCTCTGAGAGAACTGGCAGGGGAGCTCATAAAGCTGTATGCAAGGCGTCAGGCAGAGGTGGGACACTCCTTTACAGCCGATACTGTTTGGCAGAGACAGTTTGAGGAATTGTTCCCCTATGATGAAACCGACGACCAGCTTAAATGTATTGATGAGATCAAAAAGGATATGGAATCTCCGCGGCTCATGGACAGACTGCTTTGTGGGGATGTAGGCTACGGTAAGACTGAGGTTGCCATCCGTGCTGTATTCAAGGCTGTAATGGACGGAAAGCAGGTTGCCTACCTGGTTCCAACTACCATACTGGCTCAGCAGATATACGAAAACTTTAAGAAAAGAATGAGTGATTTTCCTGTTACTGTAGATGTGATGAGCCGTTTCAGGACTGCCACCGAACAAAAGAAAATTGTGAAGTCTGTAAAGATTGGAAATATCGATATTCTTGTAGGAACACACAGGCTGCTCCAAAAAGATATAGAATTTAAGGATCTTGGGCTCCTTGTTGTAGATGAGGAGCAGCGTTTCGGCGTTACACACAAGGAAAAGCTTAAATCAATAAAACCAAATGTTGATGTACTGACCCTTACAGCCACACCTATTCCCAGAACCCTTCACATGTCCCTGGTAGGGATACGTGATATAAGTGTCCTGGAGGATCCCCCCGAGGAAAGGTATCCGGTACAGACTTATGTCATGGAGCATAATGCCGAGCTGATAAGAGACGGTATAGTAAGAGAATTGGCCAGAAACGGTCAGGTGTTTTATCTCTATAACAGAGTGCGAGGTATTGAACTAAAGGCGGAGGAGCTGAAAAGGCTGGTGCCTGATGCAAGAGTTGCAACAGCACACGGGCAAATGAATGAAAAAGAGCTGGAGGATGTTATGTACAGCTTTATTAACGGTGAGTACGATGTCCTGGTTTGTACTACAATTATCGAATCCGGACTTGATATGCCCAATGTCAATACCATAGTTGTAGAAGACGCGGACAGGATGGGTCTTTCGCAGCTTTATCAGATCCGGGGCAGGGTTGGCCGTTCAAACCGACTGGCCTACGCCTATATAACCTATAGAAAGGATAAGTCCCTTTCTGAAATAGCTGAGAAAAGACTTCAGGCCATAAAGGAGTTCACCGAATTCGGCTCAGGCTTCAGAATTGCCATGAGAGATCTTGAGATAAGGGGCGCAGGCAATCTGCTTGGTCCTGAACAACACGGTCATATGGAAACAGTAGGGTATGAAATGTATTGCAAGCTTCTTGAGGAAGCAGTTCATGAAATCAGCGGGGATGAAATTAGAACGGCTGATGAAGAAATGGCCATAGACCTTAATGTCAGTGCGTATATTGATGACGATTATATAAGCTCTGAAGAGCTAAAAATTGACATGTATAAAAAGATTGCAACTATACAGAATGAAAATGATGTTATAGATATAAAGGATGAGCTTATAGACAGATATGGAGATATTCCGGAGGAGGTTGAAAGCCTTATGGATATTGCCTTTCTTAAAGTTCTGGCAAGGCAGTGCGGATTTACCGCTATTACTCAAAAGGATGAAATAATCATATTTCAGCTGAGTAAATCCTCCTCTGCTTTACCCATGTATCTTGGGAGTTTAATGGACAAATATCCCAGAAGGATTATGCTCAATGCCAGCAGCAGTCCGTATATGACATATAAGCTCAATAATTTGAACGGGAGAGATATTTTGGCAAATATTAAGATTTTGTTACAAGAGATTATTAAATTGCAGTCTACGTAATAATTGAATATAATTGTTACAGTAGTGTTTTGTAAAATACAGGTTGTACAAGCAATAGTTAATAATATATAACGGGGAGCGATTAGCTTTGGAAAATGAAAACGCAAATGTTAAAAAGACTTCGAAAGGCCTGATTGCAGGTTTGGTTGCAGCAGCGATAATAGTGATAGCAGCAGTTATCATGTTCGTACTCCAGCCATGGGTAGCAGGATCTGTTGCGACAGTTGATAATCAAAAAATATCAAAACAGGAATACATGTTTTATACCAAGTTCAACATGACCCAGTTTTTATCCAGTATACCAAACAATACAAAAACACCTGCCGACTATGATTGGAAAACAAAGGTTGGAACCGAAACTGCAAAGGATCAGGTAAAAAAGACTACACTGGAAAATATACAAGAACTGAAAATACGGATAATTAAAGCTAAAGAAGCAGGTATGAAGCTCGAAAAAACAGATTTGGATAGTGTTGATAAGGTTATTAATGACCAGATTACTCAATATGGCAGCAGAAATGCTGCGGAAACAGCCATAAAAAGTGCATATGGAGTAACTTTATCCGAGTTAAAGGAAATATATAAGAATTTGACATTGGGACAAAAATATCAAACCCAGGAAAATAGTAAAATAACAGTTAGTGATGATGAAGTTAAAAAATACTATGATGACAATAAAAAAGAGTTCGATAAGGTTACCGTAACCCATATTTTGATAAAGACCGTTGATGATAATGGTGTGGCAGTAAGTGCAGGTAAAAAGGCTGAAGCCAAGAAAAAGGCTGAAGAGCTCCTCGCAAAGGTAAAAGCAGGTGAAGATATTAAAGCTCTTGCTGAAAAGTACTCAGAGGACAAGCCTGCCGTAACTACTAAAGATAGTCCTGGTTACCAGGGTGAGTACACTTTTGGAAGAGGAGAAATGGTTCCACAGTTTGAAGATTGGGCATTTGGTGATCGTAAAGCCGGAGATGCCGACATAGTAGAGACTTCTTACGGTTACCATGTCATGCAGTTCCATAAGCGCGCTGAGACGCCTTATGACGACATTAAGACCGGTTTGAAATCTTCACTGCTCAGTAAGAAGCAGGGCGAAGAATTCACCAAAAAAATGGATGCCTGGAAGAAAGAAACCAAGTATCAGGTTAAGCAAAATGAGTCTGTTATCGCTAAGATAGATAAAACTTTATACGGAGTTTAATATATACAAAAAAAGAATCACAGCCGTGATTCTTTTTTTTGTCCAAAACCTGGACAATTTACTTTCTAATCATAAACAAATCTTTTAACATAAAGTTTTTTTAATTATTTAATCCTCTGTTTCCAATAATGTATAAAAAATCATCAACTTTACAATACTATGACTAAAATAACCTATTAAGGAGGTAATATAATTTGAAAGCAACTGGAATAGTTAGACGTATAGACGATTTAGGAAGAGTTGTAATACCGAAAGAAATAAGAAGAACCCTTAGAATCAGGGAAGGTGATCCTCTGGAGATATTTACCGACAAGGAAGGCGAGGTTATTTTAAAGAAGTATTCTCCTATCGGTGAGCTTAGTGACTTTGCTACACAATATGCAGAATCACTTCATAAAACCAGTGGACACATCACCTGTATTACTGATAGAGACACCGTTATTGCTGTTTCAGGTGCATCCAAAAAAGAATTTCTTGAGAAACAGCTAAGCAGTGATGTTGAAAGGACTATCGAGGAAAAAACAACTTTACTTATAAAGTCTCCGGAGGAAAAGGCTATTTTAATATTGGCAGACGAAAACGGAGAAAGAAAGTATACCTCACAAGTTGTTTCTCCTATAATATCTGAGGGTGATCCAATTGGAGCAGTAATTATGCTATCCACTGATGCGAATGTAAAAATGGGTGAAGTTGAAGCTAAGCTTGCTCAATCTGCTGCAGGCTTTTTAGGAAAACAGATGGAACAATAGTATTTAGGCAATAGGTTATTTTAAAAATTCAGTTGTATATGAAATATCAAACAAATGGGGAAGATTGTTCAGCAGTCTTCCCATTTATTATTGTCAGGGGAACATTAAAATGTTTTGTGGATTATAAAAGTTGTTTTGACGAATTAAGAAATTTTTGGTGATATTAAAATTGTTCTGATGATTTTTTAAAAATGAGCTGTTGACAATATATCCCATAATAGGTATAATTATTATCAATCTAATCTGGTTTTTTATTTTTATTTTTTATAGTTTTTCTTTATAATTTTTCTTTATAATTTTCTTTATTATTTTCTTTAAAATAGTATCAAAGTCTTTTTGAATCAAATACCCGGTTATCAAATATAAAATAGTTAAATAATTTATTTGTATATTTATCTTTATATAATATATTAGACTTTTTTATTATATTAGGCTTTTTCAAGAAAAACCCATCAAACTTTTCTTTCATTTTCTATCTGCTTCTAGCCATGTTTTATTAAATTTGTATTGATATAAATTACGTTTGTCTTTTGAAAACTACTTCAGTTATTTTTCCATTAATTTTTAGGTTGCTTTACCATTTGCTTATGTCATTTACAAATGCTAATAAATTTTGAGACATAATTCAATGGTTTGTAATAAAATTATCAGGCTCCGCTAAAAGTGGGGCGAAGGAGGATTATATGAATAATGTTAGCCTTGTAGGAAGATTGACAAAGGATGTTGAGCTTCGCTACACCACAAAAAAGGTGAAAGCTGTAGGGTCCTTTGTGTTGGCTGTGGACCGTGATGCAAAGAGAGGAATGAATGAGAAAACAACCGACTTTATTCCAATTGTAGTTTGGGGGAAGACCGCTGAATTCTCAAATAAATACTTTGCTAAAGGTCACAGAGTAGCTCTTCAGGGGAGCATACATACTAGAATGTGGGAGGACGAACAAAAGAACAAACACTATGTTACTGAGGTTGTAGCAGATAAAGTCTTCTTTGCTGACGCAAAGTACAGGGAATTGGATGTGGATGATTGCCTGGAGGATTCAGTAGCCTGTGATGAGGAAGAAGCTGCAGAAGAAGCAACCGAAGAAGCAACCGAAGAAGTAACCGAAGAAGCAACCGAAGAAGCAACCGAAGAAGTTGCTGAAGATGTGGTAGTTTAACTGAGAATGCGTTAATAGGAAGAGCACGACAGTAGAGAATGGCGTGCTCTTCCTATTATAAATGTACAGAGGTATAAATTTTTCTTCAGCCGAAAATTTTATCTGAACTTATGCATTATAATATAGTATAATAACAGAAGAAAGATTTGGTTATTATAGTAAGAGTCCGTTTAATATGTGCCAAAATGACGAGTGCAATGAGATATTAAGCAGGCTATAAGTTTGGGACATGCTGTCCCTTCAGTCACGTGTAAGGGAGAAAACAGGTTGATGAATGAAGGTAAACTTGAAAGATTAATAGATATAATGAAGCTGTTGAGAAGTAAGGAAGGCTGTCCCTGGGACCGGGAACAAACACATGAAAGCCTGAAAAAGTACCTCATAGAGGAAACCTATGAATATCTTGAGGTGGTTGACCTTGATGATAAAGCCAGAATGTGTGAAGAACTTGGAGATGTCCTGTTGCAAATAGTTTTTCATGCTCGAATAGCAGAGGAGAATGGCGATTTTAATATTGAGGATGTAATTAATGGTGTATGTGAAAAGATGATACACCGTCACCCTCATGTTTTCGGTGATGTGAGCGCCGAAACTTCAAGCCAGGTATTGAAGAATTGGGAAGAAATAAAGAAGAGGGAAAAGGGAGTAAAGGATCAGACTTCAGTTTTGCAGGATGTGCCAAAAAACCTTCCGGCTTTAATGAGAAGCTATAAGGTACAGCAAAAGGCTGCCCAGGTTGGTTTTGACTGGACGGACCCCGGAGATGTATTCGCTAAAATCAGGGAAGAGATAGATGAACTTGAGGTGGAATTCAAAAAACAAAATAAATCAGGGATTGAGGATGAGCTGGGAGATGTACTCTTTTCTGTTGTAAATCTTTCAAGATTTTTAAAAGTTCATCCTGAGCTTTCTTTGACCCAATCCACGAATAAGTTTATTAGCCGGTTCGAACATATAGAAAAAAGAGCGCTGGAGCAGGGGAAAAAGCTTAATGATATGAGTTTGGAGGAAATGGAAGCTTTGTGGGTTGAAGCTAAAGGGAAGCTTGAGTAATAAAAAAATATGTAAAAGCAATTATTCAAAGTTTAAATTATTATTAATTACTTTCTACTTGAAAAAGTGAATAAACCTTGTGAAAATGGTTAAAATCATAGTGTAATAACCATTTGGGAGGAATTACTAATGAATAAAACTGAGTTGGTTGACAGTATTGCCGAAAAATCCGGCTTGTCAAAAAAAGATTCTGAGAAGGCATTAAGTGCCTTGATTGAAAGTGTGGAAGATGCACTGGTTAGCAATGACAAAGTCCAGCTTGTAGGTTTTGGCTCCTTTGAAGTTAAGAAAAGAGCAGCAAGAAAAGGCAGAAATCCACAGACAATGGAGGAAATAGATATTCCAGAAAGTAATGTTCCTACTTTTAAAGCAGGTAAGGACTTGAAGGAAATGCTGAATCAGTAGTTTTTAATCAAACAAAAAAAATAAGTGCAGTAAATGAGTTTCCAAACCGTTGGGTTTCAGGTAATTCATTTATCACATCGGGGTCTTGGGTCTTAGTTTGGAAGGAGCCGAAGGTATTCTTAATACTAATACGCAGGTGCCTGTTTTTTAGATACTAGAAAATAATGACATGTGCAATAAAATGAATTTTATGCCCATTCCACTTTGGGCAAATTTATTTTGCACGAAGCAGAAATGGGGCTTAAAATGAGAATAGACAAGTATTTAAAGGTTAGCAGACTTATCAAAAGAAGGACAGTTGCTAATGAAGTATGTGAGCAGGGTAGAGTAAAGATAAATGATAAGGTTGCTAAACCCGGTTCAGAAGTCAAGGTGGGGGACATAATAGAAATTCAATTTGGTAATAACACTACAACAATTGAAATTACCCGAGTATCAGAACATGTAGCGAAAGATGATGCGAAGGAAATGTACATTATTAAGTAATTGGAAAACCGGTATTACACCAAGTAGTACCGGTTTTTTTATTGGTGCAGGAAAGGCAGTGCACAAACAGAAATAGCTTTGCACCTTTGTTCTGTTCCGGAAGGTATAAATTAGCTACAAATACCTGTCCTGTAGGGGAGAAAGTTTTTCTTATACATAAAATCATTTTTTACCTGATTATTGCATATGTATTAATTATGTGAGGGCCAGTCTAACAAAGTTTAAAGGAGGAATATGCAATGGAAGAAAAGAAGGCAATAAAACCGAAAAATCAGACATTGATTCTTGATAATCGTGAAAAACTAAGTGTAACTGGAGTTGTTGACGTAGAGAGCTTTAATGAAGAAAGCATTGTTGCCGTGACAGATGTCGGTATTTTGATTATACGAGGTTCCGAGCTGCATATAAATAAACTCAATCTGGATAGTAATGAGTTGATAGTTGAAGGAGATATATTTTCACTTGAATATAGTGATGGTGAAAATACCAAGTCAAAGTCATTTTTTGGCAAAATGTTTAAGTAGAATGCTGCATCAGTAATATACTATATTTGTAAAGGCTTGTGGTATACCCGATGATTTTAATTGTTGAACAGGTTTACATATTCATGTATGCAATTTTAGCCGGAGCAATTGCGGCTTTTCTTTATGATCTCTTAAGAATTAAAAGAAGGGCTATAAAAACAGGTGTTATATTGGTTAGTCTTGAGGATATATTATTCTGGCTTGTAGCTGCTGTTTTATTGTTTATTACAGTTTATAACAGTAATAGCGGTGAAATGAGAGGCTTTATATTTATTGGAAATGTTATTGGTGTTGTACTTTATGAAACGTTGCTAAGCAATATTATTATCAAGTCATCAATGATGATAATCAATTTAATTAAGAGAGTCTTCAAATTTTTATGGAAAGTGCTAAGCTATCCCTTTAAATTGGCATATAAAATTATTAAAATCCCAATAAGCTTTATTTTCAGATTACTTTATAAGTTGTTCCGTCTTATAGGCCGGGGCTTTAGCTCTTTATTCAGGAAAGCCGACGTTAAGGGAAAATCTAAAAAACTGGGTCGAAAGGCTATCGCCCTGAAGTCCAAAGCCGGAGGTTTTACAAAGAAGGGATTTAATAAACTGAAGCAGAGGAAGAAGAAAACAGGTGAAAAGAGAGAAGCTTCAGGTGACGGAACAAAGTCAAATAAAGCTGTTAAAAGAAAAAGAAAAAACAAGAAGAGGAAAAAGGCGGATATAGAACAAAATAAGGCGGATACAGCATAGGAAAAATAAAAATCAAAGAAGGATTTTTCACTTATTCATAGAATATAATTAAGGAAAAGCTGCGTAATTATAAGAATACAAAAGATGATGACCCGAGAGGTAGTAATATATGAAAAAAAAGAATAGGTTTAACGTATGGACTCTGCTATTAATAGCCTGTATATGCTACTTTGGATATACTTTCTATAATCAGCAGGCGAGCATTGAGGAAAGAAAATCTCAACATACCCAGCTTAAACAGGATATACATAATGAGATGGTAAAGAAACAACAACTTGAAAAGCAAAAGGCCCAGATTAATTCTGACGAGTTTGCTGAAAAAATCGCGAGAGAAAAGCTGGGATATGTAAAAGATGGCGAGAAAATATATGTTGATACCAATAAGTGACTATATAGCTTGACTGCAATTCACATATACTATATAATCGAAGTGTTTTAGTGTAATTTCAAGTAATGCCATCTTGGGTTGAAATTGAGGAGGATTTCTTATTTTATGCCGCTTGAAGTAGGACAGATAATCGAGGGTAAAGTTACAGGAATAACTGCATTTGGAGCATTTATTCAGCTGCCCGAAGGCAAAACAGGTTTGGTTCACATTTCTGAAGTTGCTCAGGAGTACGTAAAGGATGTTAGTTCCCATCTTAAAGAAAACCAGCTAGTAAAAGTCAAGATATTAACGGTAGATCCAAATGGCAAAATCAGTCTCTCCATAAAGAAGGCTTGTGACCAAAAGCCTGCTGCAGTGGTTTCCAAAGCACCTGCGGAAGTGGATTGGAATAGAAATGTTTCGAATAATATTTCTTTTGAAGACCGTTTGGCAAAGTTTATGAAAGACAGCGACGAAAAGCTTCACGATTTAAAGAAAAGTATGGATTCAAAACGTGGAAACAATGGCTATAGAAAATCTGCTCAATATTGATATATTTAAAGCTTAAATTTAAAAATAAAACTTTATTAAATGCAATAATTAGGTGTTGACACTGGCATACTTATAGTATTATAATAAGTTAGTCGCCGATATTAATCCGTGCCGAAGTGGCGGAACTGGCAGACGCACAGGACTTAAAATCCTGCGGGGTTAACCCCCCGTACCGGTTCGATTCCGGTCTTCGGCACCAACTTTATAAGTTTGACGGCGAGATTGACGGTCAAACCAAAAAATAACCGCCTGGCAGGGCGGCTATTTTTATAAACAATTTGCTTTTATAACATTATTTAATTTGTCAGCACTATTCTTATCCATTTCACTAAGAATATGCTGATATTTTTTTGTCTGTCCAGGATTACTATGTCCAAGTCTTTCCTGAGCGTCTCTGTCTGATACACCGTATTTTAACATCATAGTAGCATTAAAATGTCTTAAGTCATGCAGGCGAATATGAGGTAATTTATTATCTTTTAAAATCTTTTTAAATTCTCTGCTCACAGATCCAGGATTATAATCATTTCCGTCAAGTTTAGTATATAGTTTTCCTATGCCCCTGTATTGCTTTAGTATCGGAATTATACCGCTTGGGATTGAAAATGTTCTGGTACTTTTTTTAGTTTTAGGCTTTTTGGTTTCATTACCTTTACTTTTAGTGGGAACAATATTTTTCACAACAGATAGAGTTCCAGTATCCAAATCTATATTTTCCCAAGCTAACCCGAGAAGCTCACCGCGTCTCAAACCACACATCCCCGCTATTAATATTACCGCAGCCATTCTATGTTTTGATATCTTCTCTAAGAGCTTATTAAATTGCTCTTCTGTATAGATTGTTGGCTCGTATTCTTCTGGACTTGGAGCATCAACACCATCAAATGGATTTTTGGAAATCAAACCGTCTCCAACTGCTTTTTTAAAGGCTCTATGGAGTATTCTATGTTCTTGAAGAATAGTTTTTTCAGTATATCCAATTACTGGTTTACCATCCTTCATAAGAGGTATTGGCTTTCCGTCCTTCATAATAGGAACCATTTTCCCCTCTACTATGTGAGTTCTGTATCTCGGAACAGATCTTTCATGGTTATAGAATTTTTCTATGTGTAACGGCCTAACTTCTGTAATTAACATTTTCCCGAAGAAAGGGTTTATATGATTTTCTATGTACCTCTGATAGCCCTCTTTTGTTGTGGTTTCACGCTTAGCACAATACACTTCCATGAACTTGTTAAGCCATCCTTCAACCGTAACTTTTCTAATATCAGAATAATCACCTGCTTCTATTTTTTCAATGAATTTGTCTAATTTTCTACTGACCTCTGGACGCTTGGCACCATAAAAACTTTTCTTATCATCTTCACCGGTATCCGGATCAGTGTAAATAACGTAGCCTTCCCACCTCCCATCTTTGCGTTTATAAATGCTCTGCACCATAAAATCGCCTCCATCTTATTTATTTATTTCGGATTCATTATTAAGAATAAAAGTAGCGTAATCAAACACCTGTTTTTTGCCAATCTCAGATAATTTTTCATAGAGTTCAATAATTGTAGGCTGTCGGAATGATTTTTTTTCGTCAACTAAGCCACCTAACCAACTCGGGTCAACGTCGAGAAAGTCTGCTATTTTAAGGACAAATTCAAAAGCAGCTTTTTTCTTTGGATCAGATAAATATTTGGATATTGTCCCAGTGCTGATACCAGTCGCTCGTGATATATCAACAGCTTTAATATTTTTCTCTTTCATAACCTGGTCGAGTCTTTCTTGAAAAACAGACATTCGTGTCTACCTCCTAATGAATAAATCTGTAAATTATAATAATACTTTTGTTTACGAAAGTCAATAAAAAGTTTACGAAAGGAAAAATTATTTTTCTAAAATATTGACGAGCGTAAACTTCAATGTTATTATTATTTACGAAAGGAAATATTTTTACATTGATAAGGAGGGAACATTAATTATGACTAAAAAATCCCAAAATGCTTCTCGTAAAAAAAGCACTTCAAAACAGTCTCCATTTCAAGTCGAATGTTTAACACTTAAGAGAATGCTTCTTGGTAACATGACTTACGCGCAATTCGCATCCAAACTTGGCATATCTGAGAATAATCTGATTTTTAAAATTAACGGCAAAAGGCGTTGGTGGCTTGAGGAGTGTATATTAGCAGCGAAAATTCTTGGGGCTTCTGATTTAAAAGAAGTTTTTCCGGAAATTTTTGAAGTATATAAAAATGAAGTTGCTTGAGATAGGGGGGGTGATTATAAGTGTTAAATGAAGCAATTTCCAAGTTAAGGTCTGAAATGGACCAGAATAACAATAATCCATACATACAGGTTATAGGGCAATTCTTACTACAGTTTGTAAATGAGCATCCAGATTCAGCTGAGAAAATCTTAACTGAAGGTAAAACGATAGGTAATAGTCTGAGCGAAATGAGGAAGGCTGCAGAAAAGAAAAAGGTCGGTAACTTTGCAGTTTTAACCGAACAGGAAGGCTTTGATGTAGTTCTTAAGTATTTCGGGATAGAAAATTCTGTACAAAACTTAAGCATTTCAAAAACTACGGTTGAAAAAAGCGAGTCTCGAACACTTCAGGTGGATCTGGATGCTGGGCTGGATTTTGATATAAACGATATCTTGTAACTCGGAGGTCGGTATGAAAAGTAAAGAGGTATTATCACATTTTAGAAGTATTGACAAATCCGCATTTGATGAATTTACGAAAAAGCAGTTCAAACAATATCTGTTCGTTACCAAAGTTAAAAACACTTACGAAGGTTATTGCACACACTGTGAAACAATAAGCGTGGTTGATACAGTAAAGCATAAATCAAAGACTTTCTGCCCCTACTGTAAGGAGTACGTAGAAATCAGATACACGTCATATAGCAGAAAATATTTCGTACAACAGGGATATTTCATGCGTTTTGAACAATCGGTTATCGACGGTTCGTTAGTAGCAAGAGGTGTTTACGCGGTACGGGATTTAAGCAAGGACTATAAATCAAAGCCAATATACAAAGATAAAGACTACTACATTTTTACTCCAAAGCCAGTTAGGGCCTCTCTGCGATCTGTTTGGTATAGCCTAGGTGATGGTAAGATTAGCAGCTGGTACCGTGCAGACGGATACGAGATTGTCAATTCGTTTAAAGAAGGCTGGGACTACTTCAATTTTAGAGGAATGGATTTCTATTCAATGGACGAACAAAGCTTTAAGGACGCTGATAAAGGCGAACTAAAATATAGCGGGTGGGAAAGCTGGGGGCAGAAAGAAATAATTTCTTACTTGTATATGTATATAAAGTGGCCATGCGTAGAGTATCTTTCAAAACTCGGCTTCAAAAGACTTATTACTGGATACCTTGATGGAGAGCAAACCCAGAAAACAATAAACTGGCGAGGTAAGTCATTAACAAGTGTATTGAAATGCAGCAAAGCTGATATAAAGGTTATAAAAGATATGGCCAGTAAAGTTACTTTTGACTTCCTCTGGGAGATGAAATTCTGCAGAGATAATGGTGTACAAAGTATAGAAGATATTCTGTGGCTTATGGAAATTTACCGAGCTGTCCGTAGAGACTTAGTCCAATATGTTGGATTACAAAATGTCAGAAGGTACACAGAAAAGCAATATAACCGACGATTTCCGGAAGATGAATATGATCCAGAAGACGATCCTTATAACGAATTTACACAGGAGGCACATCCTGAGCAAAGGCAATGGAGACGGTTAAGAGATATTGCTTCTGAATGGAAGGACTATCTGGATATGGCCCAAAAGCTGAATATGGACATGAATGACAAATTAGTTTTATTTCCGAGAGACCTGCAGAGAGAACATGACAAACTGGCAACCCTTATCAAGGTTAAAAAAAGTAAGGAATTAAAGGATAAAATCATCAAACGGTGCA
>JAEYHZ010000030.1 GCA_023409265.1 Bacillota bacterium
CCGAGATATTTTGGCGATTTTCGAGGCGGATGGACGCAGCCTTGCTGACGCAAGGCAAGGACGACAACAAAGAAAAGTGGCAAAATAGCCGGCGTGAGGCGTGTTGTACATTGTCAATAGAGGGTAACATCTCTTAACTATAATTTAATAATGTTTGGATAAAAATAAACCGGATGATATTTTACTTAACATTTTATTAACATTGGCTTAACAGCAGTTTACTTTTTGCTTTTTTTTATTAGTGATATCATGAAGATGTTATTAAAGTTCAAGCCTGACAGCGATGAAGGTAAATATGATAAATTGAAAAATTCATGCCGGAAATGGAGAAAAAATATGACACCGAACACAAATGTTTTACTGAATAAAAAAAATGTCAACAATAGAATAAAAAGAATGAAGCTTTCAAATGTTGTGGCTAAAAATATTCTTTTCCTGTTTGCCGTTATTACTATATTAACTACTATAGGAATAATAATATCCCTTCTGCGAGATTCACTTGGTTTCTTCACAGAGATACCCTTAAAGGATTTCCTGTTTGGAAAGGTATGGACACCTTTGTTCAGCGATCCCAAATTCGGAGTGCTTCCACTGGTGTCGGGTACATTATTAATTACATTAATCTCTGCGTTGATATCAATACCTATTGGTTTGCTGACAGCCATCTACCTCAGCGAATACGCTAATAAGAGAGTAAGAAAGATAATAAAGCCTATTCTGGAAGTGCTTGCGGGAATTCCTTCAATTGTGTTCGGATATTTTGCATTGACAACAATAACCCCTTTTTTAAAGGGTATAATACCACAGACAGAAATATTTAATGCATTAAGTGCCAGTATTGCGGTAGGTGTCATGACAATTCCTCTTGTTTCTTCATTAAGTGAAGATGCATTAAGGGCTGTACCCGACAGCTTGAGACAAGGAGCTCTGGCACTTGGTTCTACAAAAATGGAGACATCCCTCAAGGTTGTTGTACCGGCTGCAATATCAGGAATTTCGGCATCCTTCGTTTTAGCCATATCAAGAGCAATTGGTGAAACCATGATAGTAACAATTGCTGCCGGAGCCAGACCAAACCTGACTTTTAACCCGCTTGAGAGTGTTCAGACAATGACCTCTTTCATAGTTCAGGCAAGCCAGGGTGACAATCCACACGGAACTGTAGGATATTATTCACTCTTTGCAGTAGGTCTTCTGTTGTTCCTGATAACTCTCGGGCTTAACATTCTTTCACACCACATGGTTGATAAATACAGAAAAGAGTACTAAGGCTTAATTAAGGTATTGGCGGAAAATAGCAGCCCTAAAATGGGGGGGTTATTGTTTGATCATGCATGAGGAATAAAGCAAAAATCAGTCAGAAATGTAGAGTATGTATGGAGGCGACATATGAATCTTGTTAAATATAGAAAACTTAAAAATTCAATCTTTCATGGTGTGATATTTTTTGTTACATTAATTGGAATAATTGTTCTGGCTGTACTTATGATAGACATAATCAGAAGAGGAATACCTTTTCTGACAAAAACCTTTTTTACCAACTTCCCCTCAAGATTTCCCCGGAAGGCAGGTATCCTTCCCGGAATAGTAGGCAGTGTAAATATAATTCTGTTAACAATAGCATTTGCTGTTCCGATTGGTCTGGGCACGGCTGTGTACCTGGAGGAATATGCAAAGAATAACAGAATTACAAAGTTTATTAAAATAAACATATCAAATCTATCCGGAACACCCTCAATTGTATATGGTTTACTTGGATTAGCGGTGTTTGTAAGAACTCTTGGTTTGGGCAAGAGTATTTTATCAGGGGCATTAACAATGTCACTGGTTGTTCTTCCTATAGTAATTGTATCCTCTCAGGAGGCCATCAAGGCTGTTCCGCAGTATTTACGGCATGGTTCCTACGCACTGGGAGCAACCAAATGGCAGACAATCAGGAAGATAGTAATTCCTGCAGCTTTACCCGGTATTTTTACAGGTGTTATTCTATCAGTATCAAGAGCTCTTGGAGAAAGTGCACCTTTGTTGATGGTAGGTGCAGCAACCTATGTTTCAAAGCTTCCTGACAATGTTTTTTCGGTATTTACAGCTCTTCCGCTGCAAATTTATTATTGGATGGGCTTGCCGAAAGAAGAATTTAAAGATTTGGCAGCAGCAGGCATTATAGTCTTGCTGGCAATACTTCTGACAACTAATGCAATAACAATAGTATTAAGAAATAAATATACGAAATCAATCGAATAGCAGGAACCCAGACCATAGACAAAGATAAATCATAAGTATAGCAGGTAGAATTTTAATTATAATAATGAAATAGCAATAAACACAGGTGTTGTATTAAAACTAATAAGATAATGTGCAGCACCTTTTATTATTGTCTGGGAAAGTAATGATTTTTTTAATAAGGCGCCTGCGCAAACAAAATTGACCATTAGACCTTTGTTACCACGCCGGATCGAAATTTCTCCTTATGCTATTTCTAAAAAAACGGCTGCTTTGTTAACCTTTCTTAATATGTAATTAACAATAGTTAACCAAAATCAAATACTCTCTTTAAAAACACTTAATATAATTAGAGTGTAGTAAGTAGATTGCAATTTAAACAAAAATTTAATACAAATCTATTTACCCAGCAATAATAAATATTGATTGAATACTTATGGGAGGTTACAAAATGAAAAAATCCGTAATAATGAAAAGAATAGCAGCATTAGCATTGGGAGTAAGCCTGACTGCAACAGTAGCTGCATGCGGAACAAACAATAACAACGCAGAAAGCACAACAAGCAGTGCTGCAGAAAGCTCAGCTGCATCAGAAAGCTCTGCAGCAACTGATAAGCTTAGCGGACAAATCGTAATAGATGGATCAAGTACAGTTTACCCAATAACTATGGCAGTTGCGGAAGAATTCAAGAATGAACAGCCGGGAGTTGAAGTATCAGTTGCAATGTCCGGAACCGGTGGAGGAATGAAAAAATTTGTTTCCGGAGAAATTGACATCTGTGATGCTTCAAGAACAATCAAACAGGAAGAAATTGATAAGGCAAAAGCAAACGGAATTGATTATGTTGAACTTGAAATAGCATATGACGGTATATCAGTAGTAGTTAACAAGGATAATACATGGGTGGATTCAATAACTGTTGCCGAGCTGAACAAAATCTGGGCAAAAGACAGTAAGGTAAAGACCTGGAATGAAGTAAATCCGGCGTGGCCTGCTGAACCGATTAAATTATATGGTCCGGGAACAGATTCAGGTACTTTTGAATTCTTTACCGAGAAAATAAACAAGAAAGCAAAGGAATCCAGAACAGATTATACACCAAGTGAAGATGACAACGTACTTGTTCAGGGTATAGCCGGTGACAAGGATGCAATGGGTTATTTCGGATTTGCATACTATGAAGAAAACACCGACAAGTTAAAGGTTTTAAAAATTGACGATGGTAAAGGTGCTGTAGAACCAACTGCTGATACAATCAAAAACAAGACTTACAGCCCGCTGTCAAGACCACTGTTCATATATGTTAATAAAGCCAAGTTGGATCAGCCACAGGTAAAAGCTTTTATTAAATATTACCTCGATAATGCGGCTACCCTTTCAAAAGAAGTTGGATATGTTCCTCTTGAAAGCTATGATGCTATAAAGGAAAAAATAAAATAACAAATTCCTAACCTGATCGTGGTACTTACAAGAGCTGTTTAATGTTAAGTACCACGATTTTTTTATTAAATTGTACTGGGGTAGATCATATGAAAATAGGAAAGATTATAAAAGGCCTGGCTGCAAAAAAAAATACACTCAGGACTCAATTGCTGCTTGTATTGATCTCAATCACATTAATACCTATTCTTGCCATAAGTACCTCTACATATATTACAACCATAGGAAAAATAACAGATTTATCATTAAATACTCTTCAAACAAATTCATATAATACAAAAAATAATCTGGACGTAAAATTCAACAGTATTGACAGCGTAATTAAGGGGGTTTCCTCACAGCCTGATTTTTTGGTTGCTCTTGAAATGGTAAACAGCTCAAAGTCATTGGATACAGAAATTTACAGCAATATTCAAATATCTATGAAAAACGTAGTGGACAGTTCCGACAGGTTAATAAATGCCATGTACCTCTGTGATAACAAAGGTAAAATCATCGCTGCAGGTGCGAAAAATTACAAGCTTTTCAAAGATAAATACATTTATGATATAAAGCTGTTTGAAAACTTAAAGACAGTAAAAAAAGAAAAAGTAATAGTGGGAAATCCGGTATATTCCGAGGAACTTAAAAAGGAAATAATACCTGTTTCAAAACCCGTAAGAAGCCTGGCAGGCTTTGCTGGCAGCATAACGGCACTGATTGATTATGAGACTTTTTTTAGTTTGCTTTCAAATGAAAATACAAAAAATGAAATTATGATTCTTGACCAGAATCAAAGTATAGTATTCCATAAAGACAAAGATAAATTAAATATGAAAATAACTGATGAAAATTTAGATAAATATTTAAAACAAGGCTCAGTGGAAGAACATATTACATATAATGATGAAAATGTACAAAAGGTAATGTATATAAGCAAATCCTCCATTTCTGGCTGGAGCGTTTGCTCACAAACTCCATATTCGGTGGTAATGTCTCCGGTAAGGCAATATATTTTTGTGATACTGGTTGTAATACTGGTTTCTGTGGCAATTACATTGATTGTATCGATTTTATACTCAAAACGTATTTCAAAACCTGTAGTTGAACTTTCCGAGCAAATGAAAAAGGTTGAAGAGGGACATCTTGAACTGGAGCTTAACCAAAGCAGAAGTAATATCCACGAAATTAACAGTCTTAGAAGTAATTTTTATAAAATGGTAGAGAATCTGAAGGATTTAATATCAAATATCAGTTCTGCGTCAAAGGATATAGACAGCATGTCAGGTATAATGTACCAGGCTGCCTGCTGTTCAATTGAACTATCAGAAAACAACCGCAGATCAATAAGCAATATAAATGAAAATATTAATAAGCAGGCCGAAGATACCGGATATGCCGCACAAGGAATAGAAAGCCTGGCCTCACAGATAGCTACCTCAAGGGAATTATCCCGGAATGTGTATGACTACCTGGGATTGCTGAACAAATCTGCGGAAGCAGGAAAGAGTCAGATAGACAAACTCGAAACCATATCAGGCCAGAATCTTAAGAACACCCATCTGATGAAGGATGTGGTGACACAATTGCAAATGCAGATGAAACAAATCAATAGCATTACCGCTACAATTCAAAATATTGCAAAACAAACACATCTGCTTTCCCTTAACGCAACAATAGAGGCTTCCAGGGCCGGAGCGGCAGGCAAGGGTTTCTCGGTGGTTGCCCAGGAAATAAAAGGCCTATCCGAACAGACCAATATTCAGGCCGGTAGCATAAGGAGTATGCTGGATAATATTGTGAAAAATACTTTGCTTCTAACGGATTCCTTTAAAGAGGTCAGTGAGGGAACTGATTCACAGAATAAGTCGGTAAGCCAGACCCAATTGAGTTTTTCCGAGATAACAGACTACATAGAAAATATAAACAGCCAGCTATACAATATTACTGATTATCTTCAGGAGATGGATTCTCAAAAAGATAATCTGGTACAGCTTATAAATCATATAAATGTTTCGGCAGAAGAAATTGCAGTCAGTTCAAATCAGGTTCAGAAATATAGCGGGGAACAGCTGATCTCTGTTAATAAGCTGCATGATGAATCTAATATCTTTAATAACCTTGCAAAAAAACTGAATAAGTCAGTCGAGATATTTAAAATTTAGAATTGTAATAACAAATGCCTTCACTCGAAAAAAGAGTGGAGGTTTTTTATTTTATTGAATAATCTATAGAAACTTTGTTGTTTTTTGAAAAAAATCATTGCTTTTTTGTATTTATTTTTATACAAGAAGGGTATAATATTTACATATAACAACAATTATTCTAATAATTGCTAAATATTTGATTTATGCTCTGACTAATTTCCGGACAAGAATTTTTGAATAAGGAGGTGAAAATTCTCTTTATCCCTTGGCTTAAAAAAATAAATTCTTTAGGAGGTTTAGTTATGTGTAAAAAGTTTTTTAGCCTGATTATTGTTACAGCCCTGCTTATTTTTTCAATAGGTAGTACACAGATTTTCTTTCCTTCAGAGGCCAGCGCCGTTTCCAGTGAGGCGTACACCTGGAACAATGTTCAGATCCATGGCGGCGGCTACGTTCCAGGAGTCATCTTCAATACTGCAGAAAAAAACCTTATCTATGCACGTACCGATATAGGCGGCGCATATCGCTGGAATGAGTCAACAAAAAGCTGGAAATGTATTACTGACTCAGTTGGTTGGGTAGATTGGAATAAGAACGGTGTTGATGCACTGGCTACTGACCCGGTTGACCCAAACAGAGTTTATCTGGCAACCGGAACCTATACAAATGATTGGGATACAAACGGCCAGATAATGCGTTCTTCAGACAGAGGCGAGACCTGGCAGACAACGCCACTTCCGTTCAAGGTTGGCGGCAATATGCCGGGACGCGGAATGGGAGAACGGCTTGTCATAGACCCAAATAAAAACAACATTCTTTTCTTTGGAGCGCGCAGCGGAAATGGCCTCTGGAAGAGTATTGACTATGGAGCAACCTGGTCCAAGGTAACAAGTTTCACGAATGTTGGAACCTACATACCAAATCCCGGACAGGTATACGGCAGTGACCCAGTGGGCATCTCCTGGATAACCTTTGTTCCAGGAACCGGAAGTTCCGGCGGTGCTACCCAGACTATATATGTTGGAGTTGCAGACTTGAACAACAGTGTATTCCGGAGTACTGACGGAGGAACCTCATGGACTGCAGTTGCCGGACAGCCTACAGGATTTATACCGCATCACGGTGTACTTTCCTCCAACGGGATACTGTACATTTCATATAGCAATGGTGCTGGCCCATATGACGGAAGCAAGGGAGAGGTATGGAAGTTCAATACTGCTACAGGAGTATGGACTAATATCTCACCTGTGCCATCCACTTCCTCGGATAACTACTACGGCTACGGCGGACTTGCAGTGGACGCACAGAATCCGAATACCATAATGGTGGCAAGCCTTAATTGCTGGTGGCCTGAAGGAATCCTTTTCAGAAGCACCGATGGCGGTACCACCTGGACAAGGTCATGGGATTGGGTATCCTACCCAACTCGAACACTGCGTTATACTCTGGATATTACTGATTCTCCATGGTTGAATTTCGGTGTAAATGGTGCTGCCACTTCAGAAAACCCATCACCAAAGATAGGCTGGATGATGGATGATCTGGAAATTGACCCCTTTAACTCCAACAGGATGATGTACGGAACAGGCGCAACCATTTACGGCACAAATAACCTGAATGGCTGGGACAGCAGTACTGTTACCATAACACCGATGGCAAAGGGTATTGAAGAAACAGCAGTATGTACTTTAATCAGCCCGACCACCGGGACTGCGCATCTTATCAGCGGTCTTGGCGATATCAGCGGTTTCCGCCATGAAAGCCTTACAACAGTACCATCATACGGTTTCATATCTCCAATATTTGTAAGCACAACAGGGATTGATTATGCTGAAAGCAATCCAAACTTTATGGTACGTGTAGGCAGCGTTGACAGATCATATACAACCAATAAAGCCTGTGCCTTCAGCTATGACGGCGGAGCAAACTGGTATTCGACAAGCAGCGAACCACCTGCAATTTACGAAACAGGTGATGATACCTCGGTGGCAGCTGGTCCTTCAGGCGGAGAGGTAGCAGTTTCAGCTGACGGAACGACTGTATTATGGAGTGCAAACAAAACAACTGCCGTATACTATACCACCAATACCGGAAGTTCCTGGACAGCTTGCTCAGGCTTACCGGCCAAGTCAATGATCTGTTCCGACAGAGTGAACGCAAATAAATTCTATGGCTTTAAGGATGGTACCTTCTATATCAGTACCGATAAAGGGAAGACCTTTACAGCTACAGCTGCAGCGGGCCTTCCGGCAAACTGTTCTCCTGTGGTACTTGGGCAGGCAGAAAAACCGGTATGTATTATGAAGACTATGCCGGGAGTTGAGGGAGATATCTGGTTTGCAGGCGGAAGTACTGCAGAGGGCATATATGGATTGTGGCATTCCACAAATTCAGGCTCAAGCTTTACCAGGCTTTCAAACGTTGAGGAAGCAGATACGATCGGTTTTGGTAAGGCTGCTGAGGGCCAGACCTACATGGCATTATACACGACTGCAAAGATAGATGGTGTTAGAGGCATATTCCGTTCCGATAACGGGGGAGCATCATGGGTTAGAATAAATGATGACCAACATCAATATGCAAAGATTAATATGTGTATTACAGGTGACCCAAGATTATATGGACGTGTTTATGTGGGCACAAATGGACGTGGAATTGTTTATGGGGATTCTCAAGCCACTCCGGTAAATAATTCCTCCATTACACCTACAACAGCCAACTTTGACAAAAACACTGCCAAGCAGGCAGATATTGCGGTTGCCATGACACTGAACGGCAATACCCTGAGTGCAATTAGGAACGGATCAACAACCTTGGTATCAGGGAGTGACTACGTTGTATCAGGTACAACTGTAACTATTAAAAAGGCATACCTTGCAGCCCAGGCAGTGGGTACAACTAATCTTACCTTTGACTTCAGTGCAGGAGTAGACCCAACCCTGGCAGTAACTGTTGCAGATACTACTGCAGCAAATAACTCCTCAATTTCGCCTGCAACAGCGACATTTGACAAGAACACTGCCAAGCAGGCAGATATTGCGGTTGCCATGACACTGAACGGCAATACCCTGAGTGCAATTAGAAACGGGTCAACAACCTTGGTATCAGGGATTGATTATACGGTATCGGGTACAGCAGTAACTATTAAAAAGGCATACCTTGCAGCCCAGGCTGTGGGTACAACCAGTCTGACCTTTGATTTCAGTACAGGTACGGATCCGGTACTGGCAATTTCAATCATTGACTCAAGCCAGCAGAACAGTGCTCTCCAGGTACAGATGTTCAACGGTACGACATCGGCTTCCACACAAGGTATTAACCCGCGGTTTAAGCTTACAAACAACGGAACATCCGCAATAGCTTTATCAACTGTCAAGTTAAGGTATTATTATACAATTGACAGTGAACAGGCTCAAAGCTTCTGGTGTGACTGGTCAAGCGCAGGAAGTTCCAATATCACGGGAACCTTCACTAAAATGCCGACAGTTAAGACGGGTGCAGACTACTATCTGGAAGTTGGCTTTACAAGTGGCGCAGGAACAATTGCAGCCGGGCAAAGCATAGAAATTCAGACTAGAATTGCCAAGAATGACTGGAGTAACTATACGCAGACAGGGGATTATTCCTTCAGATCCAGCGGAACAACCTATTCTGACTGGACAAATGTAACCGGATACCTTTCAGGTACACTTATATGGGGTACAGAGCCATAGGGAAAACCCGTCAAAAAACGCCCCGTTCCTTCGAACGGGGCGTTTTTAACATGAATTTATAATTTACTTTTCAAACAATTTTTCCAAATCAAGAATAAGTACTATCTTTCCGTCTTTTTCAACAACTCCGCTGAAAAATTTTCCTGAAAGTCCGGAAATGAGATCAGGCGCCGGCTTAATATCAGAATCCTCAGTACTGAATATTTCAAAAACTTCATCCACCAGTAATCCTACCATGGACACATGATTCAATATGATAATACGGGTATTTTCATCAAACTCAAGTGGCTGATACCCAAATTTCTTTCTAAGATTGAATACGGTATGAACCTTACCTCTAAGGTTGATCAGTCCTTCAATATATACAGGTGTATCAGGTACTTTATAAATATCACTTATTTTTTCAATAATATTAACATGGTTGATACTAATGGCAAATACTTCATTATTTACCTTAAACAGAACCAATTGCGTTGACATCAGAAATACCCCCCTAGCCCAAAATCTCATATGCATTATTAAATAATAAATTATTGCCCCTTCCTCCGATTTGTCCTGACGAAAAACACCCGGCCCTAAAACGGAATTTTATTATTTAATCATGCCTTTTTAAATACATTATAACAGTATATGAAAAAAACGGCAATTATTTTTGTTGATTATTGTAATATAATGAGGTATAAGGTTAACTTCTGTAACTTCCGTTAATTTTAACGTAATCATAGGAAAAGTCACAAGTCCACATTCTATCTGAAACCTTACCCTTTTTAAGATTGATTTTAATTGTTAATTCTTTCTGCTTTAAAACCTGCTTGGCAGCTGCTTCATCAAAATCTACGGCTGTACCGTTCCTGCAAACCAGTATGTTTCCGATGAGAATATCTGTAAGATTGGGATCGAAGAGTGCTCCGGAATACCCTGCTGCGGTTATAATCCTGCCCCAGTTGGCGTCTTCACCAAAGATTGCAGTCTTAACAAGGGGAGATCTGGCAACTGTGCTTACAACTTTGTACGCATCTTCCTCATCAGCAGCTCCGTCCACGATAATCTCAACAAGCTTTGTTGCACCTTCTCCATCCTTCGCCATAAGCCTTGCAAGATAGGTACACACGAACAAAAGAGCATCTACAAATTTTGAATACTCGTAATCATCCCTGACAATTGCATCATTATCTGCAAAACCGTTAGCCAGTACAAATACAGAATCACACACGCTGGTATCACCATCTACGGAAACTCTGTTGAAAGTTGATTTTACACATGTTTTCAAGGCCTTGTCCAACAGGCTTCTGGATATGTTGGCATCAGTTGTAATGATACCTATCATGGTTGCCATATTAGGGTGGATCATTCCTGAGCCTTTAGCCATTCCGCCTATACGAATAGTTTCTCCCTGAATTTCAATTTCAACTGCAATTTCCTTTTTTAACAAGTCAGTAGTCATTATAGCTTCTTCAGCATCAGAACTGCCTTCCTTTCTTAAATCATTTACTGCCAATCTGATTCCTGATCTGACTGAAGGCATATTCAATTTTGAACCTATGACTCCTGTTGAGTTTAAAAGAATATCTTCAGGTTCACATTTCAAAAGCTCTGCTGCAAGAGCCGTCATTTCCTTTGCATCCTTGAAGCCCTGTTCTCCTACACATGCATTTGCATTACCGCTGTTAATAACGATGGCTCTTGCAATACCATTCTTGATGTGCTCCATGGATACCTGCAGAGAATGTCCCTTAACAACATTTGTAGTAAATACACCGGATGCAATTGCATTATCCTCAGAACAGACAATAGCAAGATCCTTTTGATTGTTCTTTTTTATTCCACACGCTACGCCTGCAGCAGTAAAACCTTTTGGAGCAGTAACTCCACCTTCTATAACATTCATATTTTTCTCCATTCCCGGATCAGGGCATATGAATTACTCAGTACCGGAACAAAACTCAGAAAAGTTTTTATGGGGAAATTTGTAATTCAATGCCTGTACCATATATTAATTAAGAACAACAACATTATAAACATTAATGATTTTACTATTTTACTAAATTACAATTAATTATTTTCAATAAAACTTAACAAAAAGACTTTATCGAACTAATTTCACAAAGCTTATATTTGTAAGTAATTATACATAAATATGACAAATGAATCAATTAAAATTAGCATGTTCATATTGACAGTCATATATTCAGGCAAAAAATATTAAATTGAACGAATGCTGCTGTAGTTACTCAAATTTAGATGGTTTGTATGGAATATACTGAGGGTCAAAAAAGAAATGATCTAGAAAAATGAATAGTGTGCTTATGTATTGAGCTTGACTGGATAAAATTCCATATATAGAATTAATTGCATGACAATGCTATTATTTGTGGGGGTCTTACATGTGGTAAATATTATGAGAAGATGCACTGCTTTAATATTGACCATGCTGCTTCTACGAGCCGGACTATGGTGGTCGTCCAATTTTAAATAAAGGCTATTATTCAAAATCAGGTATTACTTGCGATTATGACAAGGCTGACTCAATCATGGTGGGCGGCTCATATGTTGGCAGGATTGATATTCATGTGATAGAAAGCAGGAAGGTACAAGGTAAACTATAGTAAGCCTGTTCAATATTAATATATAAAAATATAGAAATCAACAAAATGAAACAATTAGATACAATAGATATCAAACGATGATATTGATTTGGTGTATTACTTTATGATAAAAATAATTGGAACAAATAACTAAATTGATTGGAGAGAAAATTATGAAGTATAAGGCAGTAATTTTCGATTTGGACGGAACACTTATAGATTCTCTGGAAGATTTGGCTGACAGTGCAAATGAAGCCCTGGTAAAGCATGGTTTTAGCAGTCATCCAACCAATGCATATAAAAAATTTGTAGGCAATGGGGTAAAACAGCTAATGAAAAATGCAACCCCTGCCGGTACACCTGAAACGGTTATTGACAGTGTTTTGGCCGATTATAGAATAATCTACAATAATAATTATGCTAATAAGACTATACCTTATGATAACATACTTGAAATGCTGGAAAAACTTAAGGCATCAGGTATAAAAATGGCCGTTTGCTCCAATAAACCTCACAGGCCCACTAACGAAATAGTGGAAAAGGTACTGGGCAAAGATTACTTTGAGGTTGTTTTCGGAGAGAGGGAGGGCATTCCCAGAAAACCTGACCCGGCAGCACTGATAGAAGCAGCCGGACTTATGGGTGTAAAGCCTTCTGAAGCGATATACCTGGGGGATTCAGGCGGGGATATGATATCTGCGCGAAATGCGGATATGTTTGCTGCCGGTGCACTGTGGGGCTTCAGGGACAGAGATGAGCTTGAGGAATGCGGTTCACAGGTTTTGTTCTCAAACCCGATGCAGCTGGTTGAATTTATTGAGGAGAATAGATCGAAGGATTAAATAGGCTCCTTTACTTTAGCTCAGGCTAATCCGTCAATACACATCCTGTGAATCCGTCAATATACATCCGGCTAATCCGCCAACACACAAGGGTTAATATGAGTGTTATTCAAAAAACTTCATGCTCCGTGGTAGTGTTGTCAGGTGTAAAACACCCTTGACATGCTATTGCCGGATTGTATATAATTTTGATGTAAACGGCATTGAAAGAAAGAAGTAGCTTTATACTTGCAGTTGCAGAGAGGGAGCGGTCGGTGAAAGCTCTTACGGGGTATTTGGTGAAGCAGTTCCTGAGCCGACGGCCGGTAAAAAGGCCGGACGTAAAAACGGCGTTAACGTTTGTGCTAAGAGCCCCGTTTGGGGAATTAGGGTGGTACCGCGTGAGAATATCTCTCGTCCCTTGTTAAGGGATGGGAGTTTTTATTTGTTGAAATAATTTTTGCTTTTGCCTTTGCTATGTTTTTAGCGGACAGACTGTATAAGCCAAAGGCTGAACAAAGAAGACAAGTACAAAAAAACAAGTACAAAGAAAACAAGTATTAAATAAATTCATACTTTTAAAGGAAAATTGCGTGCTGAAAACACGCGGATGGAGGATTAAATGCAGAAATTAGGATTGAATGAGCTAAGAGAACGTTATCTCAGCTTTTTTGAGAGCAAGGGTCATTTGAGAATGGCAAGTGCACCATTGGTACCAAAGAATGACCCGAGCCTATTGCTTATCAACTCTGGCATGGCGCCGCTAAAGCCTTACTTTACAGGTCAGGAGGAGCCTCCGAGAAGGAGAGTAACCACATGCCAGAAATGTATCAGAACTCCCGATATTGAGAACGTTGGTAAGACTGCCCGTCATGGTACTTATTTCGAAATGCTGGGTAACTTCTCCTTTGGGGATTACTTTAAGAAAGAAGCTATTCCATGGGCGTGGGAGTTCTGTACACAGGATTTGAAAATGCCTGTTGACAAACTCTGGGTAACTATATATGAGGATGATGACGAAGCATTTGAAATTTGGAACAAGGATATCGGACTGCCTCCTGAAAGAATAGTAAGAATGGGAAAGAAGGACAATTTCTGGGAGCACGGTACTGGCCCTTGTGGTCCATGCTCTGAAATATATTTTGACAGAGGCCCCGAAAAAGGCTGCGGAAGCCCTAATTGCAAAGTTGGCTGCGAATGCGACCGCTATGTTGAATTCTGGAACAATGTTTTCACACAGTTTAACAAAGACGAAAACGGCAATTACACAAGACTCGCCCATCCGAACATTGATACCGGAATGGGCCTGGAAAGACTTGCATGTATTTCACAGGGGGTAGACAACCTCTTTGAAGTTGATACAGTAATGAATATACTTACCTATATCTGCAGGATTGCCGGTGTGGAATACAAAAAAGCAGAAAAAACCGATGTGTCAATCCGTGTAATAACTGACCACATCAGAAGTACAACCATGATGGTCTGTGACGGAGTTCTTCCATCAAATGAAGGGAGAGGTTACGTTTTAAGAAGACTGTTAAGGAGAGCAGCCAGACACGGAAGGCTTCTGGGAATAAACAAGCCCTTTCTGTATGATGTAGCAATGGTTGTTATAAACGAAAATAAGGATGCCTATCCGGAACTTCTGGAAAAAGCAGAGTACATTAAAAAGGTTGTCAGAATTGAAGAAGAACGATTTGAGTCAACAGTTGACCAGGGCATAGTGATTCTGAATGAATTTATTTCTGAAGTCAAAGAAAAGAATAAGACAATACTGCCCGGTGAAATGGTATTCAAACTCCATGACACATATGGTTTCCCTCTTGACCTCACAAGGGAAATTGCTGAGGAGAACGGCCTTGGAATAGATGAAGACGGCTTTAAAAAGGAAATGGATGCTCAGAAGAAAAAAGCCAGAGATGCTCATAACAGCAAAGACACTTCGGCATGGGCCGACAGCGTATTCGACAAGCTGGATAAGAATCTGAAAACTATTTTTGCTGGCTACAGCCAAACTTCTGCAGATGCCAAGATTCTGTACATTGTAAAAGATGGTGAGATTGTTGAAACCGCTCAGGAAGGTGATGAGGTTACAGTAATACTCGATACTACTCCCTTCTACGCTGAGAGCGGAGGACAGGTTGGAGATACAGGTACTGTAACGACCGGCAACGGAAAGATACAGGTCAGGGACTGTACCAAAACGGCTGACGGAAAGTATCTGCATAGCGGTGTGGTAGAGAGCGGACTTATTGAGACTGGCAATCAGGCTAAGGCTGAAATCGACGTTAAGAGAAGAATGGCCATTTGCAGAAACCATACTGTCACACATCTTTTGCACAAGGCTTTGAGAACAGTTCTGGGAGATCATGTTCATCAGGCAGGTTCGCTGGTTGAACCAAACAAACTGAGATTTGACTTCAGCCATTTCTCTGCAATGACTGCAGAAGAGCTGAAAAAGGTAGAAGATATGACTAATGCGGCGATACTTGAAAGTATGGAAGTTGACGTCAGGGAAATGCCTATAGATGAAGCAAAAAAACTTGGAGCCATGGCTCTGTTCGGTGAAAAATACGGAAGTACCGTAAGAGTTGTCAAGGTAGAGGATTACAGTGTAGAGTTCTGTGGCGGTACCCATCTGAGAAACACTGCACAGGCCGGTTTGGTTAAGGTATTGGGTGAAAGCGGTGTAGCAGCCGGTGTAAGGAGATTGGAAGCCCTTACAGGTGAAGCCGCTATCAGATACTATGCCGAGAAGGAAAGCATGTTAAACGAGGTTTCACAGGCTTTAAAGGCTTCACCACAGGATAGCCTTAAGAAGGTAGAAGCCCTTGGACAGGAACTTAAGAATGCTGAAAAGGAAATAGAACAACTTCGTAACAAGTTGGTAAGCGGAGAGACTGAGGATGTAATATCAAAGGCCGTTGACATTAAAGGAGTCAAGGTGGTTACAGCCCGTTTTGATACTCTCGATATAGACGGACTCAGAAATACCGGAGATATGCTTAAAAACAAGATAGAATCCGGAGTTGTTGTTCTGGGTTCAAATTACGGAGACAAGGTAAGCTTTATTGTAACTGCCACAAAGGATGTTATGGCAAAGGGCATCCATTCCGGGAATATTATTAAGGAAGTTGCCAAAGTTGCCGGCGGCGGTGGCGGAGGACGTCCCGATATGGCTCAGGCCGGAGGTAAGGATGCAGCAAAGATAAATGATGCACTGAAAGCCGCCATACCAGTTATTGAGGCACAGATAAAATAATCAATAAAATTTCATCAAAGCAGTTTTAACCTGTACCTTGGGTTAAAACTGCTTTGAACATATGAATAAAAACAGAACTATACACTTAATATGTGAATGTATTTTAATTGGGTCTTAGAATATAATTAGGTTTTAGAATATAATTAGGTTTTTGAAATAGGTTTTTAGAATTAATAGGTTTTAGAATTAATAGGGTTTTAGATTTAATAGGATTTTAAGTTTTTAGTTAGGTTTTTTATGAAAGGAGTAACTTTATGAGTGATTGTATTTTTTGTATGATAATTAACAGGGAAATCCCTTCAAAATCAGTCTATGAAACTGACAAGATCTATGCTTTTTATGACATAAATCCCGAAGCTCCTGTACATGTGCTTATAGTTCCAAAAGAACATATAGCCTCTCACAATGAATTAACTTCAAACAATGTTGGAATAATGAAAGATATACATCTTGCAGCTAATGAAATTGCCAGACAATTAGGAATAGCTGAGAGCGGTTACAGACTTATTAACAACTGTGGTGCTGATGCGGGCCAAACTGTTTTTCATCTTCACTACCATCTGGTTGGCGGGAAATCAATGGGTACCAAAATACTGTAACTTGTCTTTCTTTTATAAATAAATGTTGACACTTTTTTGAAAATTAATATATAATATACTGTGTGCTGTATTTAGCTTGATTCCCTATAGTATTTAATAAATACTACGGCTTATTCCCGGCACAATTGTTACCATCGGAGGGAGGGAAGTTGTGTGTCTGAAGTAAGAGTTAAAGAGAATGAGTCTTTGGATAGTGCTCTCAAAAGGTTTAAGAGATCTTGTGCTAAATCAGGTGTTTTAGCTGAGGTTAGAAAGAGAGAGCATTACGAAAAGCCAAGTGTTAAAAGAAAAAAGAAATCTGAAGCTGCAAGAAAAAGAAAATTTAAATAGTATTGTGACAGTAGTAGCTTATAGGAGATATTTATTATGTCACTAAAAGATTTGCTTCTACAGGATTTAAAAGATGCCATGAAGGATGGCGATACTGTTAAAAAGACAGCTGTTCAGATGGCAAGGTCGGCAGTGCTTCAGGTTGAAAAGGATACAAAGGTCACCCTTGACGATGATGGTATAGTTGAGATTATTGCTAAGGAAGTTAAGAAGAGAATGGATACCTTGCCCGACTTTGAAAAAAGCGGCAGGGACGATCTTATAGATAATCTAAAGGCTGAAATTGAAGTATTGAAAAAATATTTACCACAGCAGTTGAGTGAAACTGAGATTGAGAATATTGTCAGAAATGCGATATCTTCAACCGGGGCCGCTTCCGCTAAGGATATCGGAAAGGTAATGCAGGCTGTAATGCCTGAAACCAGAGGCAAAGCCGACGGTAAATTGGTTAACCAGATTGTAAAAAAATTATTAGGATAAAGAAAAGCCCGATATATTTCGGGCTTTTCTTTTTTGAATAACTTCATAAAATATTTTTCATCATCAAATCTCAGCTGATAGGATATTTCTTTAATACTGTAATTGGTATTTGCCAGCATTTCTTTGGCTTTTGACAATTTTCTGTCATTGATGTATCTTAATAGGCTCATTCCAGTCTTTCGTTTGAAAATCCGGTTAAAGTAGTCCACATTGTAATTACATATATCTGCAATATCAGATATATGTATTGATTTCTTTATGACTGATTAACTATTCTTTCGTTATATTTGCTAATGGAAAAACAATTGGCACTGAGCTATAATTATATCATCGAGACATGCTGAAATTGATTATAAAAAAGGAGACGTATAAATGCCGGTAGAGATAGAGAGAAAATTTCTGGTTAAAAATGATGATTACAAAGTTCACGCAAATCCGGTATTATTCAAACAGGGATATTTATCTGTGGAAAGTGGAAGAACAGTCCGTGTTAGAACCTATGACGGAAGAGGTTTTATAACAATTAAGGGGAAGGCCAATTCCTTTACCAGGGACGAGTTTGAATATGAGATTCCTGCCTGTGAAGCCGAAATGATGCTTGATAATTTATGTATCAGGCCTTTAATAGAAAAAATACGGCATTTTGTAGTGTTTGAAGGAAATGAGTGGGTTATTGATGAGTTCCTTGGAGAAAATCAAGGGCTTGTTGTCGCCGAGATTGAATTGAAATCCGAGGAGCAGTTTTTTATAAAACCTGATTGGCTGGGTGACGAAGTAACCCTTGACAGGCGGTATGGAAACTCCCACCTTGTCAGTAAGCCTTACAGTCAGTGGTAACCGGTAATATCCAGGCAGAACAATACTTTTATGCATGCATTAACCAAAAAATGCCTCTAGCGGCATTAATAAAACTTATTGCTTTGAACGTGTACCAGGAAGGAGGAACCAGAGGTAATATGGAATGTAGAGAAGGGTGCGGAGCCTGCTGT
The DNA here is from genome assembly GCA_023409265.1 of Bacillota bacterium. GTDB lineage: Bacteria > Bacillota > Clostridia > Acetivibrionales > DSM-1351 > Ruminiclostridium. The sequence goes on from JAEYHZ010000030.1 coordinate 18,570, forward strand.
ATTTCACCGTCCATTTCATCCCCTATTCCCGGGATGCCTCGGGGGAAACCTGCCGGTGTAAAATGTATACAGCTTGACGATAATTATAGATGCAAACTGTTTGGAAAACCTGAACGACCGGCAGTATGCAGCAGCCTTAAACCATCAGCTGAAATGTGCGGAAAATCAGACCACCATGCCAGATGTTATCTGGATATGCTGGAGAAGCTGACAAAGTAAAATTCTTTTTATTAAGAAGGTTTATATATAATCAGATGTAAAGGTGTAATGAATAATATATGGAGGTATTGAACATGAACAAAATACTTGTTTTTATGTATAACGATATGGCTGATTTTGAAGTCACTTATGCAACACACCTGTTGGGACACGAACTCTCCATGGAGATAGTTCCATGTGCCTATGACATGAATCCTGTGAAGAGTAAAGGCGGTATGCTCTACCTGCCTGCCATAACCATAAGTGAAGCCAAAGCAGAAGACTATGAGGGTTTTATTATACCAGGAGGCTGGAATCCAGTTGTGAGGGAGGAAATGCTTCAGCTGATCAACAGCTTTTATGACAGCGGTAAGCTTCTTGCAGCAATATGTGCAGGCCCCCGCTTTTTTGCAAAAGCAGGAATCTTGAATAATGTTAAATATACAACATCGATTGTTGAGTGGAACCAGATAAGAAGAGAACAGTTTAAAGAGGAAGATCCATTCCCAAGAGAGAACTTTATTAATACAAGAGTTGTAAGGGATGGGAATGTTATAACCTCAAAGGGTATTTCCTTTGTTGACTTTGCTGTTGAGTTAGCTGACTATTTTGGACTGTTTAAAGATGAGGGAGAAAAACGGGCCTTCTTCAATACCATTACAGGGCTGGAATAACGCGTTGTATCATCTTGTGGGTACCTAGTTTATCTTGGCGTATCAAAGGCAGCATAGATTTGATTTACTTTAACTATAGGTGCAATTTGTTGGCACCTGGATGGAGGTTGGCATGAAAACGGTTTTGGTTACCGGAGCATCAAGAGGTATCGGACGTGATACAGCCAGACTTTTTGCCACCAATGGCTTTAATGTTGTCATAAATTATAACAACAGCGGAGAAGCAGCCGGGAAACTGCTGGACGAACTGCAAAACGCCGGCTGTAATGCTATGCTGGTTCAGGCGGATATCTCCGACGAAGAACAGGTCAAAGAAATGTTTCGACATGTGAATAGACGGTTCGGCGACATTGAAATATTGGTCAACAACGCGGGTATAGCTAAACAACAGCTATTTACAGATATCACCAGTAAAGAGTGGGATAGAATGTTGGATGTTAATGTGAAGGGAATGTTTCATTGCACACAGGGGGTTTTACCTGCGATGATAAGGAACCATTGCGGTAAAATAATCAACATATCATCTATCTGGGGAATAACGGGTGCTTCCTGTGAAGTGCTTTATTCTACTACAAAAGCAGCCATAATAGGCATGACAAAAGCTCTTGCAAAGGAACTGGGGCCTTCTAATATTCAGGTAAATTGTGTTGCTCCCGGTGTTATTGACACTGATATGAATTCTGATCTGGACGCTGAAGCAATCAGGGAGCTGAAGGAGCAAACTCCTCTTGGGGTTATTGGTAAAGGCACGGATATTGCTGAAACAGTATTTTTCCTTGCTTCTCCAAAAGCAGATTTTATAACCGGTCAGATAATAAGCCCCAATGGAGGGTTTCTTATTTAGCCGTTTCCAAATGGCCTTACAAGCTTGTTTTTTTAGCTGAATAAGGTATACTTAGCTAGTATGCTTTTTACATTAAATTTTTCGTCTTATGTATTTGACAAGTTTGGTTTGAATAGAGTTAAATACATAATTTCCGGGAGGAAAGGTATTATGAATAATACTTCAGGAGTAAAGAGATTTTTTGAATATCTTCCGGTTAGTATTAAGTTTCACAAATTAAAAAATGAGGGACTTGCAAGGTTAATCTTTGTCCTTGTCCTTTTATGCCAGATAATTGGAAACTATGTACAATATAAGATATTAAACCGGGTATCATTGGAAGATTTCGATTTGATGTCTGCGCTTGCGTTGTCAGCTACCGGTTCACAAACGTCAAATTTAGCCGAAAAGATGTTTTACCCGGTTCTGTATGTCTTAGGAATTACCCTGGTCATCAAACTGGTTACCAATCTGTTTTTATCTGTATACATGTATTCCTACATAGCTGAACTGCGAGGCAAGGATTCAGGGTTCAAAGCCAGTTTCAAAGGCGCCTTCAAGCATTTGGGGCGGCTTATAATATACAATATACTGTTTGGTTTACTGGTTCTAATGGGGTTAATGTTCTTTGTAGTTCCTGGAATTATTGCCTATATAATCTTTATTTTTGGATACTGTTATGTCCTGGATCTCAAGTTAAATGTGGCTGATGCTTTTACAGCAAGCAGTGATATTACAAGAGGGCAGAAGCCACAGATAATAAGTGTGTTTGTGGGTTTTTACCTGATGTTCCAGCTGCCCATTATTTTATTGATCTCGGGAAGTTCATTGGGGTCTGCTTACCTTGCATCTTTTTTCAGTACAATAACAAGTTTGATACTTCAGAGGCTGATTACACAGATATACATGGATTTGGAATATAAAAAGGAACGCACTGCCAAGTAAAAATCATACTCTGCCCGCATTATCATACGCAGCTTTTTTCAGTCACTGGGGGTTATACATATGGGAATCAGTCATATTCTTAATAAATTTGGCATTACAAGCGGTACTATTTCGGATGAAAACTATGAACTCAGCAGGAGAAGATTTATTCTCGAAGGCTGCCTGGCCAACTCAATCTATACTTTGACCAGCGGAGCATTTTTTGTTGGTTATGCAAATTATCTGGGTGCCAATGATCAATTTAATGGTATCATTTTAGCTCTTCCACTGGTAACAAATATAATACAAATGTTCAGTCCCCTTTTGCTGGAGAGGCTAAAGAGCAGAAAGAATCTTATTGTAGCCTTATGCATGTTTTATAGGACTCTTTTGGGACTGATGGTTCTTATTCCTTTTGTGACTGAGAGTAGGACAGGCAGATTATTTATGCTTGCAACTATGTATTTTCTTGCATACAGTGCCTCAAGCTTTTTAAATCCGGCAGCCGGAAGCTGGATTGTCAGCCTTGTTCCTGAGAGAACCAGGGGCAGATATTTCGGGATAAGGGACATGTGTATCCTTGGATCTGCAGCTGTATTATCCCTGGTAATGGGGAGGATTCTGGATGGTTTCAAGTCAAACCACCAGGATGGCCTGGGCTTTGTCATTGTTTTCTCAGTTGTTTTAGTTTTAATGGTATTTAACTTTTTGACACTGAGGAAAATAAAAGAACCTGAAATAATTCAATTAAACCAGAGCCTTAATCTGAAGAGTCTAATAACAATACCACTAAAGAACAGGCAATTCAGGAAAGTAGTGATATTAAATATCGTATGGAATTTAAGTGCACAATTTTCACTTCCGTTTTTCTCTGTTTACATGGTAACAGGTTTGAAGCTATCCTACACCTTTATCATGATAATGGGAATAATTATGTCTTGTGTACAAGCTTATTCTGCAAAAATCTGGGGAAAAATCTCTGAAAGGAAAAGCTGGGAATTCACTACTGTTGCTTCAATTACCGCTATAGGCCTGGTTCATACCATCTGGGCTTTTGTAAATCAAGGCAACTATTTTATATTAATCCCATGTATCCAGGTATTGGCGGGAATAGGTTGGGCGGGAGTAAACCTGTCCCTGTTTAATATTCAATTCAAATATGCTCCGCAGGAGGGAAGAACCGTGTTTATCGGTTTTAATGCCGCTTTAGCTGGTACAGCAGGTTTTTTTAGTGCTTCGATGGGTGCTGTCATTGTTGGAGTGTTGAGTGGAATTAAACTGGATATAAAAGTGACTGTTTTGGATAATATGCTAATAGTTTTTGGCATTTCAGGGCTAATGATTTTAGGCTGCGCGGCATTTTTCTCTTATTGGTTCAAAGAGAAAAAACAACCGTCAGGTATTAACCTTAAAGCCTAAATCACTAGATACATCTACACTTAGAATCACCAGATACATTTACACTTAGAATCACCAGATACATTTACGCTAAGAATCGCTAGATACATTTACATTAAAAATCACCATATATCTTGACAAAAGGTATGCAAAGAATATATTATATTTCTTGTACCTTTCAAGTTCATATGTGTAGCAGGTAATATAACTTGAAAAAAATCGGGCAATTAACTCAGCTGGTAGAGTGTCATCTTGACGTGGTGAAAGTCACAGGTTCGAGTCCTGTATTGCCCACCATTAAAAAATCGCTTTTAATCAAGCGATTTTTTTTCTTTTTAGTAATGATTTCAGTCTTATCCCTCATATTATTATACAAGCACACGAGTTACCTCAAACAGTTGTTTGGAATCTGGTTTTAGCTTCAACTGTGTTACGGTTTTGAAAGGCGGATTACTGCTCTGCTTATAGGGAATCGTCACACACCTTAAGCCGGAGTGTATTTAGTGAGTCGACTGGTTTGCAAAACTACAGGTAATACCTGACTGAAAAGGGATTAAAAATGCTGCAGAATGTTATCATACTTGCATTAAGCCTGGGAATCATTCTTACAGGCTGTGAATTGTTCACAAATGGAATTGAATGGCTGGGGAAAAAACTAAACCTTGGGGATGGTGTTGTAGGAAGTATATTTTCTGCTGTAGGTACCTGCTTACCTGAAACACTAATCCCAATAATTGCTCTTCTTTTTTCAAAAGGCAATGCAGAATCGGTTGACATAGGAATTGGGGCTATTGTAGGCGCACCCTTTATGCTTTCGACGCTTGCTTTCTTTATTACGGGTTTAAGCGCAATATTATTTGCCGGCAAACGTAAAACCCGCTCTATGCTAAATGTTAATCTGGATGTTATGAGCAGGGATATATCATTTTTTGTAATAGTATATACAGCTATGCTCCTGGCATCTCTCATAACGTTCGGATTCGTTAAAAACATACTAGCTATCGTACTTATCGGCTGTTATATATTTTATGTCTATAAGACAGTTAATAATGATTATGCCAGTAATGAAGATATTGACGAGCTGACCTTTGCGAAGGTATTCAATACAAAAACCAATATATTTATGATATCAATCCAGGTTATTACCGCTCTCACGGTAATTATTATTGGAGCCGAGCTCTTTGTAGGCAACATAGAAGTAGTATCAAAAGGACTGGGCATTTCAACCCTTGCTTTATCAATAATTGTTACACCAATCGCCACTGAGCTTCCTGAAAAGTTTAACAGTATTATATGGATCAGTAAAAGCAGGGATACCCTGTCGCTTGGCAACATAACCGGTGCAATGGTATTTCAAAGCTGCATTCCTGTGTCAATTGGAATTCTGGCTACTGATTGGAGGCTTGATACAATTACCATAGTAAGCGCACTGCTGGCATTATCCTCCGCATTGGTTACCTTCATATGGATTAAAGTGAAGAAGTGCCTTAAGCCACTGCCGCTCCTGTCAGGAGGGTTATTCTATATTTTTTTCATAATATTCCTTGTTGAGCGGGGTTTTAAATGACACCTAAAAAATATTTTCCATTGTAAAGCCCTCTTTTTGCGGAATATGAAGAATATAGTGTTTTAAGGCTTCTAGTTCCGCCAATGCAGAGGAGAAATCCTGACTTTCTACATACTTTTTCGATTTATTAAAGGAATCGTCTATGTTATCAATTTCAAAGTGATCCAGAAGCATTGCCCAAAAATATTTTGTTTTTTCCCAGATCTTTTCAAAATCCTCAAGTTGTTTTTGTGCAGAAGTCCATTGTTTGTCAGTAACTGCAATACTTGCCGAGTTAACCGACAATTCCAGCTTTCCGGCGGAAATATCCAGATAATAAAGTGTTAATGAACCGGAGGCAATTATTACAAGCAGTAATAGTACAACAACTATTATTGTTTTTGTATTGGTGTTCACAGTACAACTTCAACTCCTTATGCTTTTTTCTTATAGTTATATTCTTTTTCCTGACAGAAAAGCTTTCCTTCTGAATCCATGCTCGCGAAGAACACGTCTTTTATGCTTTTTATCCCTATTTTGTTCAGTTCAACCTCAAGAGTTTTCTTATCCAGATTTGCCCTCTCAAGATTTTTAGAAATCAGGTCTCCGTCAATTATCAGGTCTATTGCTGGGGCTTCGTACTTAACAGACAGATTTAAATCTTCAGCAGTAACTTTCCTTTTTGAGGCTTTAGGTACAACACTTAGCTGTCCATTTGTTTCAAGAATTGCATATTCAACATCTGCAATATTGTAGACATCTTTGCTTCTGAGCTGTTCAAGCAAATCCGTTAATGTATATAGCTCATTTCTGAAAACCTGCTCATTTATTTTACCTGAGGATATTATCAGACTGGGCCTTCCGCAAATAATGTCTCTTGCTTTTGAACTTTTCAATGAAATAAATGAAATTAAAATTTGTGCGGCCAACAATGTTAAAATTGGTATAATGCCACTGAGAAGCGGAATACCGGTATTTTGCATGGGTACTGAGGCAAGTTCGGAAATCATTATGGCAACAGCAAGTTCAAAGGGCTGCAATTGCCCGATCTGTCTTTTACCCATTATTCTCATAGCTATGATAACGATGAGATAAAGAATTAAAGTTCTTATAAAAATAACCAGCAAATTATTAACCTCTTTCTATTGTGAAATAATACCCTCTATTGACAATGTATAACACGCCTCACGCCGGCTATTTTGCCACTTTTCTTTGTTGTCGTCCTTGCCTTGCATCAGCAAGGCCTCGTCCATCCGCCTCGAAAACAGCCAAAATATCTCATCGTGAGGTCGGAGATTTTTGAGCGGGAGAATTTGGCTTGCGGCAAGGCGAAGACGCGAAGTAAGGCTTTGTGCCTTACAAGTGGCTTCAACGCAGCTGCAGGGTAAATTCGCCGCTCAAAAACGTATTGTACATTGTTAATAGAGGGTAACTATATTATTTTTAAATATCCGAAAAATAATACTTGAAATTAAATAGAACAATAAATAATCTAATATCAATGAAGGTATATGTGACAGCTATTTGAAGAAAATTAAAGATATTGAGACTAATACCCCGGTAATTTGAATATTAACAATTTATATCAAGAATATTGCTGATAATTTCAGATTTTATGAAACCATTGTAAAAGTGATATAATTAAGATGTATTCTTTACTATGGGGCATTGTGTATAGCTTATTGCTATAATTATGATGCTCATTATTTTTACTCTTTTTCTGAGGCAAATACAGGTATTTAAGGGATATGGTGTTGCATAGCACTATTTCTTTATGATAAAATGTTGAGGAATATTTTAAAGGCAAGGATTAATTCTGAAAAGATTAAGTTCTTTTCTCAGTAGCTGTCCATGTTGGTTCAGAGAGCAATCTGGTTGGTGGAAAGATTGATAATACATGGAATTGGTGAATTACGGATTATGAGCCGCTTTAAAGCCGGGTATGCCCGTTACAGCATTAAAGGCATCATATGGAACCATAGCCTGCTGAGGTTATTCCGGTTTTATATATGTAAATTAAGGTGGTACCACGAGCTCTTCGTCCTTATATAGGGATAAAGAGCTTTTATTTTTGATTGAGGCATGATTAGATAATAAAACTCCGTTTTAGGCGAGAGTGTTTTTCGTCAAGACAAGGCGGAGGAAAGGTGCAATAATTGCTTTGTTGCAAGCAAGTACTGCAAGCAGTGCTTTTCGACAAGGTCGTATTGGCAAAGTACATCAAAGCTGTGCTTTAATAGCCGCCTTAAATGGGGAAGTTATTATTTAATCATTTCTAATTACCTATAAATTTATGAAAATTTGTAAATAACAGATTATGAGGAGTGAATTTTTTATGAGCAATGTTTTTGATTTATTACAGGAGAGAGGCTTTCTGGCCCAGGTAACACATGAGGAAGAAGTAAGTAAACTTTTAAGCGAGCAGTCTGTAACTTTCTATATTGGATTTGACCCGACAGCCGACAGTCTGCATGTAGGTCACTTTTTACAGTTGATGGTAATGGCACACATGCAGCAGGCAGGACACAGGCCTATTGTTCTGATAGGCGGAGGGACCGCAATGGTTGGTGATCCAAGCGGTAAAAACGATATGAGAAAAATGATGACCAGAGAAATTGTTCAACATAATGTGGACCGATTTAAAACTCAGATTTCAAAATTTATTGATTTTTCCAATGATAAAGCAATTATGGTCGATAATGCCGATTGGCTTTTAAATCTGAATTATGTCGAATTCCTGAGAGATGTCGGAGTGCATTTCTCTGTTAATAGAATGCTGACTGCAGAATGCTTCAAGAGCAGAATGGAAAAAGGCTTAACTTTCCTTGAGTTTAACTATATGCTGATGCAGAGTTATGACTTTCTGGTTCTTAACAGAAAATACAACTGCTTGATGGAACTGGGCGGAGATGATCAATGGTCTAATATTCTCGGTGGTCTTGAATTATGCAGAAAGTCCGATGGAAAAAGTGTATACGGAATGACCTTTACATTGTTAACCACCAGTGAAGGTAAGAAAATGGGTAAAACCGAAAGCGGTGCTGTATGGCTTGATCCTGAAAAGACATCACCCTACGAGTTCTACCAGTACTGGAGAAATATAAGTGACAATGATGTGGAGAAATGCCTGGCGCTGCTGACCTTCCTGCCAATGGAGGAAGTAAGAAGGCTTGGAGCCTTGACTGATGCAGGAATAAATCACGCTAAAGCGATCCTTGCATATGAAGTTACGAAGATAGTACATGGTGAAGCTGAAGCCCTTAAGGCCAAGGATGCGGCTGAGGCCATATTCGGAGGCAAGGGTAATTCCGAAAACATACCTTTTATTGAAGTAAAGGCATCTGAACTTGAAGCAGGGATAAAAATAACGGATTTGCTGACACTTGCTGAACTGACACCTTCCAAAAGTGAAGCAAGAAGAGCTGTTCAGCAGGGTGGAGTTGCTCTGAATGAAAATAAGATAACAAGTTTTGACTATACAGTAGGTATGGGAGATCTAATAGACGGGGAAATGATGCTTCAGAAGGGTAAAAAGAGCTTTGTAAAAATTAAGGTGGTTTAGGAAGCTCCCATAAGTCCCGGATATGACAAAAAGCTATTATTTCTAATTCGATGTTAACAATGTGATGAATGGTTTTAATAAAATTTATATTAACTGAAATACAAAAGGGCTGTAGCATGTGCTGCAGTCTTTTTTTCTTGTGTGCTTCCAATTTCTCCCGACCCTAAAAAGCTCAACAGGTATTTATCACTGAATAAATTTAATGAAATAAATATTAATTAGGAATATGAAAAATAAAAATGTGGAAAATAAATATAATTCAATAAATATTTATTGGAGGCTACTATTTGAATCGAAGGAGGATTTGTATGACACTTACAAGTAAAGAACTAATGCTGATTCAGGATAATATCAGTATGTGCGAGGACAATATCAAGTACTTGCAGGGCTGTGCCCAGCTGGCTTCAGACAGTCAGGTAAAAAATCTTTGCAATAAGCTGGCTAGCGATGAAAAAAACAATTTACAGATACTAATGAAGCATATTAACACGGCTGGACAATAAAAAAAAGGAGGGAAATTATGGCTAATTTAACAGATAAAGAAATAATGGCATCCATTTTGGGTGAACACAAGCTGGCAGCCTCATCTCTGACAAATCTTATACTGGAAAGTGTTAACCCTACAGTGAGAAATGATGCTGAAAACATTCTGACCAAAACCTTTGATGCTCAGAAGCAGGTATTTGACGTCATGACACAAAAAGGTTGGTATTCAGTACAAAATGCAAATCAGCAGGAGATATCTTCGGCGCAGCAAAAAATAAAAAATATTCAGTCTCAAATGTCATAAAAAACAAATTGATATACAGGGCAGCTTACAGAAATGTAACTGCCTTGTTTTTATTAGCAGGGAAGTATGAACTTTTTACAAAAGCGAATGTTAAAATACTTAGATTTATGTTCCAATACAATGTACCCTCTATTGACAATGTACAACACGCCTCACGCCGGCTATTTTGCCACTTTTCTTTGTTGTCGTCCTTGCCTTGCGACAAGGCGAAGAGGCGAAGAAAGGCTTTGTGCCTTTCAAGCGGCTTCAACGTAGCTGCAGGGCAAATTCGCCACTCAAAAACGTATTGTAAATTGTTAATAGAGGGTATAGTAACAAAATAAATTAAAAAGCATAAAATGATAGTGCAGGGGCATAGGAAACATATATATCTGCATTTTTTATTTTTTTATTGTTTTTACTACATACACATGAAACTAAAAATAATATATTTTAGATATTTATACTTCAGGTTCAATAATTTAAGGAGGGAAAGTCGTGCAATTACAATCATCAAGAATGTCCCAGCGTGACGGAGGTGTATTATATTATGAACAAAATAATAGTCAGGGGAGGTAAAAAGCTGAAGGGTGAAATAGGTATAGAAGGGGCAAAAAATTCTGTATTGCCGATACTGGCAGCTACTATACTAAACAGGGGAGAGAATATAATTAAAAACTGTCCGGTGTTCAGTGATGTTGAAGTAATCCTTGATATTCTAAAAACCATTGGCTGCAAAGTAAAAGTAGAAGATAATGTCGCAATAATCGATTCGTCAACAATATCTTCTACAGTTGTACCTGAAAGTCTGGCTTCAGAGATGAGATCTTCTATAATATTGATGGGACCTCTTCTGGCAAGAGAAGGAAAAGTTACTATAAGCTATCCGGGTGAGTGTGTTACTTAAGCAGGATTTGCATCTTTACTTAACTGATCCTTAAGCCTTTTTCTGCTTTTTCAACTCAATATGCATTTTTCTAAATTGCAGGGCTTTTCTTATTTTGTTGATCAAAACAAATTTATTTGTATGGTTCAGAGGTTTAAAGATAAAATCGTAGATATCATACTGAAAAACTTTTTCAATATCCTCATTTTCTATTCCTGATGCAATGATTATGGGTATTTCCTTATAAAACGGGGTTTTTGAAAATTCCTCCAGAAAACCGTAGCCATTCAGAACCGGCATTACCATGTCAAGTATGATAATATCAACATTTCTGCTTTCAACCATATCCAGAGCTTCTCTACCGTTTAGTGCCGAGATTATGTTTACACGTTCTTTGTAAAGATAATTTCTTAGAATAGCGTTGTCTAATACATTATCGTCTGTTACAAGAATAGTACTAATCATAAGAACTCCTTTTAAATTAAAGTTAAATATGTGTTAATTTATACACCTTTATTCTATGCTTGTCTTGAAATACCCTTTAATAAATACTTAAAAAAAGTATCAAATTTTGTAGAAAAAAATGTTAATAGTTCACAAAAAGAATATAGGCAAACATTCCCTTTATTTGTTTGCTGCTTTATATATGGCTATGTTATAATGATTTTTGTAACAAAACAAAAAGAAAAAATTTGGACCTATAAATGCCTTCTTAAGATATGTTTGTGCTTGGCATTTTAGGAGGATTTTGTGTCAGGAGGCCAATTTCACAGTAATAATTTGTTTATTAATAGTCGGACTTTAAAGTTTGACTTTGGAAAATTTAACGCAGTATGGCGCAAAATCCGCCAGAATTATTAGTGCAATGAGCTCTTAGGCAGGCTTTAAAAGAAAGTAGGATCAAAATGGGATTTGATATGGAAAATAGATTGCTGACCAAAGCGCGGCAGGGTAATGTACAGGCATTTGAGGAACTTTCCGGCAGCTACTATACCAAAGTATACAACATATGCTACAGAATGTTGAATAATCCTGAGGATGCAAGTGAGCAGGCTCAGGAGACATTTATCAAAGCATTCAGATACATAAGGGATTTTAAGGGAAATTGCTCTTTTTCAACCTGGATATATCGTATTGCGACAAATACATGCCTTGATTTTATCAGAAAAAATAAGAATAAGAACACCATTTCAATGGAACAGGAGACCTTTGAAGAGCTTACTGTAAAAGACAGACTCATTTCGAATTCTCCAGGCCCCGAAAAAATTGCTGAAAATAATGCTCAGAGAGAAGCAATAAAAAAGGCATTGTCTCAAATGAATGAGAAAAACAGAATGATAATCATTCTTAGAGATTTCAGGGGACTTAGCTATGAGCAGATAGCAGAGACCTTGGAAACACCTGTGGGCACGGTTAAGTCCCGTATCAGCAGAGCAAGGTCGGAATTAAGAGAATTGTTGTGTCAGGATAAGGAACATTTATTTATGGATTACGTCAAATAGTATTGAAAGGAGGGATAACCATGAATTTCTGTGAAGAAAGCGATTTATATATTTCACTGTACATTGATGATCTATTGGAAGAATCAGATAAGAAAGAATTTGAAAAGCACTTGGATGAATGTCCGAAATGCGCTCAGAAACTCAAGGAACAGTCTTTTATCGCACAGATGTGCAAAGACGATGAAGATATGCCTTTACCGGAAGACTTTTCTTCATCTCTCCATTCCAAACTTATAGAAGTAAGCGAAAAAGAGTACAATAATAAGAAAAAAATATTTATTTTCAATAAAAAGATTATGGCTGGGTTATCCACGGCTGCGGTAGTTGTTATCTCACTTCTAGCCTACAACCTGCTTCCTGGTTTGAATGCAGGGTTTGATAAAACCGGCAGCCTCAGCGGCAGTGCCCAGCCGGAAGCTGCTGCAGCACCGGCTACGACTGGCTCAGTGGCTAAATATGGTGAGAGTACTGCCTCGGGCAGCGCAAGTAGTGATTTAATTGATGAAGGTGCTTCAATAGGCTCTGTTAACACTGATTCCTCCTCACAGGCGCTGCAAAAGGCAAAAGAGGATGAAAAGGGCGCGCCTGCAGCTGACAAAAGTACCAGTGAATCCGGAAACTCGGAAGAGAGAAAGCCTACAGTCACAAAAAAGGTGGTACCTGACATCAAGTATAAAAGCGAAAGTGTTCCCGAGGGAACCGACAGCAGCAGTTTGAAGACAACCATGTGCCTGGCAATGGCTGATGAGACTGAAAATAATGCACCTCAGTATTTTACAAATTATGTTGAGATGGATCTCTCTGTTTCATCAGCTGAAGCGGAAATGGATAAACTAAAACAATTTATGGCTGATTATGGTGCTGCAGAGGAAAGTTCAGGTATGTTAAACGGGTTTACCGCCAATACAAATGACGCGTCGGCATATATTGAGTACTCCATACCCCTAAGTTTATACGGTTCACTGCAGAGTGAAGCATTATTAAAATATAAGCTGGAATTAAAAGCAAAAACTGATATAATAAAAGATAATATTACTGAAGACTACAATGAATTAACAAACCAAAAAATTGATATTGAAAACAAAATAAGCGAAGCCCTGAAAAAGGGTGAAGATACATCAACTTTTGAAGCGGAAAAGTCAACCTTGATTAAAAAGATAAACGAGCTTACAGCTAAAAATCAAATGATAACAGTCAGGATATTTTTCGTGAAAAAGTAAGGCTGGAGGGCATTAATGAACCCGGAAAAGATAATGATTGTTGACGGAAACAGTATACTAAACAGGGCATTTTACGGTCTGAGCAGAAATGCCATGCTGACAACCTCGGAAGGCTTGCACACAAATGCAGTATTTGGGTTTATAAACATACTGACAAAATATCTTGCTGAAGAGTCACCAAGCTATTTGTGTGTGGCTTTCGATATGAAGCAGCCCACATTCAGACATTTGGAGTATGACCAGTATAAGGCGCAGAGAAAGGGAATGCCCGATGAATTGGCAGTCCAGGTACCTATAATAAAACAGGTTCTGGATGCCATGAATATAAAAAGAATTGAGACTCCAGGCTTCGAGGCTGATGATATTCTGGGGTCTATTTCGTTGTGTGCCGAAGAAAATGGTATGGAAGCTATTCTTCTGACCGGTGACAGGGATTCCCTGCAGCTGGCCTCTGAAACTACCAGAATCAAGCTTCCTGTTACAAGGGGAAATAAGACCGAAACCGACGAGTACGATTATCAGAAAGTAGTAGAGAAATACGGAGTAACACCCGCTATGATGATCGATGTCAAAGGCCTGATGGGTGATGCTTCGGACAATATTCCGGGGGTACCTGGAATAGGTGAGAAGACAGCTCTTGACCTTATACAGAAGTTCCACAGTATAGAGGAATTGTACCAAAATATTGATAAGGTTGAGAAAAAAGGCGTCAGAGAAAAGCTTGAAGCCAATAAGGAACTTGCTTTTCTTAGTAAAAGACTTGCAACTATCGAAAGAAAAATGCCCTGCATTTCCGATCTGCAGCAGTACCGCAGGACTGATTTCGATAAGGAAAAACTATATAGCATATTTAAAAAACTTGAATTCAAAACCTTTATTGAAAAGTTTGGATTAAGTGATACACCGATGGTTGAAGCAACAGAGGCACTTAATATTGAACATGTTGAGGTAGACACTGTCGGTGAGTTGGAATCCTGTATTGAAGCTGTAAAAGCAAGTAAAAAGCTGGCAATATATTATCATACGGATCCAACGGACAACAAAATGGATGATCTCTGCATATATGCCTGTAATGCTGATTATGCTCCGGCAGTTATGGTATTTACCCCTGAGTTTACAAGCACTGCAGCAATACATGTTATGAGGGATATACTTGAGACACCGGAAATAAAAAAATACGGACATGACCTTAAAAAATTCATTAAATTTTGCAAGGCACAGGGTATAGAACTAAAAGGAATCGCTTTCGATACCATGATAGGAGCATATATCCTTGAGCCTACTAGAAACAGCTACACAATTTCCGAACTTGCCGGAGAAAATCTTCAGAAAAGTATCCTGCCTGCAGAAATATTATATGATAAGCATGGAAGAAAGCTGCAGCAAGGACTTGACGTTAATCCTTCCACGGTGTGTGCCGCATGCGTTACGGCAATATATAATCTTGTAGAAAAATATACCCCGATAATTGAAGGCAATGGTCAGCATGAGCTGTTCTATGATATAGAGCTTCCATTGGTCGAAGTTCTGGCAGATATGGAGCAGTGGGGCTTTAAAGTTGATATTGAAGGCTTAAAGGCCTACTCAAGAGAACTTGACTCAAGGCTTGTTATTCTGGAAAACGAAATATATATGCAGGCGGGGGAGAATTTTAACATTAATTCACCAAAGCAATTGGGAAGCATTTTGTTCGAAAAGCTGGGCCTGCCGGCTATAAAGAAAACAAAGACAGGCTATTCAACCGATGCGGAAGTTCTGGAGCAGCTGTCCCAAAAGCATGAGATTGTAGCAAGAATACTTGAATACAGATCTTTAATGAAACTAAAATCTACCTATGCCGATGGTTTATTGGCAATACTTGATAATGAGACCTGCAAAATACATTCAAGCTTTAATCAAACTGTAACCGCAACAGGCAGAATAAGCAGTACAGAGCCTAATTTGCAAAATATTCCTATCAAGCTTGAAATGGGCAGAAAAATAAGGAAGGTTTTTATTCCATCAGATGAAAATTATTTATTGCTGGATGCCGACTATTCACAGATTGAACTAAGAGTTCTGGCACATATAACAGGAGACAGCAATATGATATCCGCGTTCAGTAATAACGAGGATATTCATACTACTACAGCTTCAAAGGTATTTGGTATTCCGGCTGAAGAAGTTACTTCACTTATGAGATCCAGAGCCAAGGCGGTTAATTTCGGTATTGTTTATGGTATTGGCGACTTCAGCCTATCAAAAGATATCGGTGTTACCAGAAAAGAAGCTAAAAAGTATATTGACGATTATCTTGCCAAGTATTCCAAGGTTAAGGAATATATGAGCGATACTGTTGCAAAAGGAAAGGAACTGGGCTTTGTGACAACCCTGTTCAACAGAAGAAGGTATCTCCCTGAGCTGAAATCAAGCAACTTCAATATGAGGTCTTTTGGAGAAAGAGTAGCCATGAATACCCCTATTCAGGGAAGTGCCGCAGATATCATTAAGATATCAATGGTTAAGGTCTATAACGAACTGAAAAAAAGAAAACTGAAGTCAAGACTTATTCTTCAGGTTCATGACGAACTTATAGTTGAAACCGAAAAAAGCGAACTTGAAGAGGTTTCAAAGCTGTTGAAGGAATGTATGGAAAATGCAGTGAAACTAAAGGTTCCAATGACTGTTGAGGTAAAGAGTGGTGAAAGCTGGTATGAAACAAAGTAGTAGTTCCGTCGTACTGGGAGTAACCGGTGGCATTGGCAGTGGTAAAAGCACAGTAAGCCGGATACTGGAGGAAATGGGTGCGTTTATCATTGATGCCGATATTATCAGCAAACAAGTTGTAATGCCGGGTGAAAAGGCTCTGCAAGAACTGACAGAGACTTTTGGCATCGATATAGTCGATGATCGGGGGCAGCTTAAGCGTAAGAAACTGGCTGAGCTGGTTTTCAACGATCAGGAAAAACTTAAGAAATTAAATGCCATAGTGCATAAATATGTGACCGAAAGAATAAAAGATAATGTGAAAGAACAGCTGACAAATAAAACAGAGGTAATTGTTATAGATGCTCCCATACCTGTTAAAAATGGGTTTCTGGACCAATGTCACCGGATTTGGACAGTAACTGCAGACAGAGAGCTTCGGATTAAAAGAATTATGGAACGAAACGGCATGACATATGAAGAGGCTGTTTCAAGAATTAATTCCCAGATGAAGGAGCAGGAATACATTGCTATTGCCGATACTGTAATAACAAATAACGACGATTACTCTCACTTGAAAGAGGAAGTTCAAAGTCAGTTATCCAGGCTGTTAGGGTGATTTTTTGAATAGAAGGAAAAAGTCGGGAAAGTTAAAATTCTTTGTTGTATTAACAATACTGATTCTTATAGTGGTATTTTCAATCGGGGTCATGAAATATGCTCTGCATTACATGTATCCCTTGACTTATTCCGAGTACGTAGAACGGTATTCGGAGGAATATAATCTGGATAAAAATCTTGTTTTTTCAATGATAAAAGCAGAGAGCGGGTTTGATTCCAATGCTGTCTCACCGAGGAATGCAAAGGGTCTGATGCAGATAATGGACGACACCGGGGAATGGGCTGCAGAGAAAATGAAAATCAAGGATTTCGATGCTGGCCAGCTTCTGGAGCCTGAAACAAATATCCGAATAGGCTGCTGGTATATTGCAAGATTACTTAAGCAATATGACCAGAATACCGAGTTGGCATTGGCTGCGTACAATGCCGGAAGCGGTAATGTTGCCAAGTGGTTAAAGGATGAAAGCATAAGCAAAGATGGCCGGACTCTTGATAAAATACCATTTGAAGAAACCAGAAACTATGTTGAAAAAATTAAAAAGTATAACACTATGTATAAAAAGCTTTACGATGAGAGTAAATAGTGATATTTTAAAGGTATGATTAAATAATAAAACGACCTTTTAAGATGAGATATTTCAAGACAAGGCTGAGGAAGGCGCAATAATTGCTTTATTGCAACTGACGACAAGGTCGTATGGCGGAAAATAGCTGTCTTAAAATGGGGAAGTTATTATTTAGTCGTGCCTTAATGTATATGATATTTTTACAATAAATTATTGAGCGTAATAAATGAGCTTTTTCATATGAAAAGTGGAGGTTTCTATTTATTTTCGCTGGAAATGGAGATAAAAATGAGTTCATTCCTTTTTGAAAGAGACTTGCTATTTCCTACAGATAATATTCTTGACCCTGGTATTTTGCACGCAAGAATTCTGAACCCCAATAATTCAAAAATGCCGGTGGTGGTTGAAACAAAATCCAGTCATTCGGCAGCTGAAAATATAAGCTCTGTTCTGGATGTTTTGCAAAAAGATATTTTTGACAGAATAAATATCAGGATTTATGACAACACACAGGTTTATATACTGTTGAATGAAGCCGACAAGGAGTTATATGGAGATGTCAGGTATCTCAAAGTGGTTTTTAAGGGGATACATGAGTACTCACTTGAACCGCTTGATGAGGATGATGTATCAATATTAGATTAAAAAGTAAATTTATGAATTAACAATAAAATATTACCAATCTAAACAGCTGGAGGCATCTCCAGCTGTTTTTTATCCATGCAATATGGTCAATCCGGCTTTATATAGACCTTTGTACAGACTGGGCAACAAGTCTCAATTCATCCATCAGGCTTTCAAATTTTTCAGGCCTTAAGGATTGAGGGCCGTCACAAAGTGCGCAAGGCGGGTTTGGATGAACTTCAATTATCAGACCGTCTGCACCGGTAGCAATAGCACCTTTGGCTAGGGCTGGGACAAACTTCCAGTTGCCTGTTGCATGGCTGGGGTCAACTACTATTGGAAGATGGGACACCTCTTTTATTGCAGGGATTGCACTGAGATCCAGAGTGTTTCTTGTCATAGTCTCAAAGGTACGGATACCTCTTTCACACAGGATTACATTGTGGTTTCCCTCAGCTATAATGTATTCAGCTGCCATAAGCCATTCCTCAATGGTTGCAGACAAGCCTCTTTTAAGTAAAACAGGTTTGTTGGTCATTCCAACTTCGCTTAGAAGCCTGAAGTTCTGCATGTTTCTGGCTCCGATCTGAAAAATGTCGGTATATTTGTTGACCAACTCCACATCTCTTGTGTCAACAACCTCTGTAACCAGCTTCAAGCCTGTTGCTTCACGTCCGGCAACCATTATTTTGAGCCCGTCTTCCTCAAGGCCCTGGAAGGCATAGGGAGAACTTCTGGGCTTGAAAGCTCCGCCGCGAAGTATTTTCGCACCTGCTCTCTTCACATTTTGTGCTGTTTCAACAAAATCTTTTTCGTTTTCTATGGCGCAAGGGCCAGCCATAACAACAATTTCCTTTCCGCCAATCGTGACATCTCCGACCTCGATTATTGAAGGGGTCTGCTGGAGCTCATTGCTGGCCAGCTTGTAGGGCTTCATAATAGGAACAAGTGTTTCAACACCCGGCATTTGAGAAACAGCATGAATATTAAGCAATCTCTTGTCGCCAATAGCTCCAATTACAGTTTTAATGTCACCATAGATGGGATGCGTTTTGAAACCCAGCTCTATCAGTTTGTTTTCAACGTTTTCAATATCCCGCCTGGTAGCGTTTTGTCTCATTACAATAATCATAAAAACCTCCTGAAATTCATAATCTTATTGTTCTAAATAAGTGTAAAAAATATAAAAATATAAAAAAGCCCTCATCCCTGTATACAAGGGACGAGGACTTATAATCCACGTGGTACCACCCAAATTGGTAAAAACCATCTCAGCATGTACGGGACAATCAAAAATGTATCCGATACACTCCTTCTATAACGGGAAAGACCCGGTATGACCTACGAATAAAGTTCAATCACACTGTTCATGGGAGAACTTCGAATATACTATCCTGCAATGCTTCCACCATCTCACTGCTCGCTGTGAAGAGTCATATAGTCTACTTTTCCCATTCATCACATTTATACTTACGAATATTATATTAATAATTATACTAACATGTTACTTTTAAAAGTGTCAACTATTTTTTGGATAATTAAATAATATTATCCGATTTATGAGAATAAAAGATTGGAGTCATTATTTAAAAATTCCTGAGTATCCTCTGTATGACTGAGGTTCGTGCAGCATTTTCAAAGGTGTCATCAAGGGGAGCCAGGCTTTTGAAATCATCATACTTCTGTGTCAGAGCCAGTGAGAGCAGGTGATCGGTCAGCAGCGGATTCTTTGGAAGCAGACTTCCGTGTGAATAGGAGCAGTAGACATTATTATATACGGCACCTTCATACCCGTCTGTACCGTTGTTCCCATTTCCGGATAAAACTCTGCCCAGAGGTTTTATTCCTTCACCAAGATGGGTTCTTCCTGAATGGTTCTCAAAGCCAACAATCTTTAAGGGGTTTCCGTTTTCTTTTACAATATCGCTTTCAAAGACAATATTGCCTATCATACGCTCTTTGCCTCCAACGGTCCATAGATCCAGAGCACCAAGGAACTCTATTTCCTTACCGTCCCATGTTTTATAGTACTTGCCCATAAGCTGATATCCGCCGCAAATGCATAAAAAGACTTTCATGCCTGCTATTGCATCCTTTATTTCCATTCCTTTCTGGGTAAGAACGTCAGCCTGGATTATTTCCTGTTCATAGTCCTGGCCGCCTCCCAAAAAGATAATATCATATTCTGATGAATCGAATGTATCACCAATAGTTATGTTTGTAACCGTACTATTTATTCCATGCCACTGTGCCCGTCTTTGCAAGGCTAGAATGTTTCCTCTGTCTCCATAAGTGTTGAGCAGGTCGGGATATAAATGACAAATATTCAAATCAAACATGTTATTTCCAGAACTCCTTTAAATTAAACTTTTTCTTTAGAATACCACGAATATCAAGCATTGCCGTATAGGTAGGCAATATGTGGAGGCAGCCGCCTGCAGGAGTTTCCTCCAGTCCACGTTCAAGAAGCAGCTGATAATCCTTGATAATTCTGATTTTTTTTGTATCCAGTCCACTGTACTTAAGTCTGACAGCCATATCCTCACCACGGACACCTGAGGTAAAAAGGTTGTTTATTTTATCCGAGACGTTGTTCAACTGCTCAAAATCAACATCCCAAAGCCAGGATATATCAGTACCGTCAGCCAGATTGTCATTTATTAAAAAGGCTATGTTTAGCTGTTGCGTTTCAAGTGTCAGGAAGTTTAATACCTGATTGAAGCCGGTAGGGTTTTTTACAAGAATAATTTTAATTGTTTTATCTCCAACATTTATTGACTCCATTCTTCCAAAACCGCATTCAAAAGATTGAAGGGCACTTTTCACTGTATCAACACTGTACTTCAATGCCAGTCCGCATGTGGCCGCTGCCATAGCGTTGTAAACGTTATACAGGCCCGGGAGATTTATTCTGGTAGTTATCTCCTTATCATCTTCCAAAAGAGGAGGAGAGCATTTCCAGTTTATTGTGGTATAGCTGCTTCCCGCCTCCTGTATACCGGTACATTCCAGATGGGCAGCAGGCCTTTTGTAGCCGCAGTTGGTACAGTAGAAGCCTCCAAGATGGCCATAGATATGATTAGTGTATTCATACTTGCTTTTGCATTTAATACAGAACATTGCATCTGTGTTGATATCATTGGTGTTTCCTTCATAAGCATCTTTTGCTACACCATAGTAGAGCACTTTTTTGTCGGCTTCAATTCCAAGTGAAGCACACATTGAGTCGTCCGCATTCAAAATAACCGTAGTTGTATTGTCAATTCTCTCAAGACCTGATTTAACGGCATTAAGTGTAGAATAAAGCTCTCCGTATCTGTCCAGCTGGTCTCTGAAGAAGTTTGTCACAACTACAGCTTTGGGCTGGAGATGCTTGGTTACCTGATTAAATGCGGCTTCATCACTTTCGATAAGAGCTACCTTATGCCTCGGTTTGCCTGAAAGAGTTACAGCTTGAATGAATATGGTGGTTATACCGCTTAAAAGGTTAGCGCCGGACTTATTCGTTATGTAATCTATATTATTGTTTTTTAATATCTCTTCAATAATTCTGGTGGTGGTAGTTTTTCCGTTTGTACCTGTTACCATAATTATATCAAAGTTTTTTGCGATTGACTTCAGTATACCCGGGTAGACTTTGAAAGCCAGCTTTCCCGGAAGTGTAGTTCCCCCTCGTCTAAAAAGGCGAAGAGCTTTGATTGTTAGTTTGGATATAAAAATAGAAACAAATTGTCTTAATTTCATAAATACTCCCTGATTTAGTTGGTACACTAATTTAAATCTTACTTTCATTATTTACGATACTACAGCCGAAAAATTTTGACTGAACCTACGCGTTATAAAACATTATATCATCTTCATAAGTATTTAAAATAAAAATTTTTATTTGCTAAAGAAAAAATATATATATTCTACAGGTTAATCCCTTTGTTATTAAATAATGGTTAAATATAACACATATTTAGTATTAACACTTTTAATTAATATCGTATTTGATGGGCAATACAATTTTGTGGTATAATTAGCGTGTTAAAAACCAATAAGGTAACGCATCCGGGTGGTTGTGAAATAGGCCCAAGACCTATAGACTTACATCTTAAAGCATTAAGAAGTTTAGGTGCTAAAATAAACGATACAAACGGTGGGTACATAACTTGTGAAACTGACGGGCTAAAGGGCGCCGATATATATTTGGACTATCCAAGTGTAGGGGCCACAGAAAATGCTATGATAGCTGCTGTTTATGCTCACGGAGATACCATTATAAGAAATGCAGCAAAAGAGCCCGAGATAGTTGATTTACAGAATTTTTTGCAAAAAATCGGCGCAAGAGTAACCGGTGCAGGCTCAAGTGTTATCAGAATAAAAGGGTTTGATAAAAAGTTTAACAATGTTGAATATAATGTTATCCCGGATAGAATCATCACCGGTACATATATGGTTGCCGCAGCAATAACTGGAGGGAATGTTGTTATAAAGAACATCATACCCGAGCATATCATATCCATAGCTTCTGTATTGAGGGATGTAGGCTGCCAGATAAATATCAAACGAAATGATATACACGTGATTGCCGGTTCAAAACACGATGCGGTTGAAGTAATCAGAACTTTACCTTATCCGGGTTTTCCAACAGACATGCAAGCTCAAATGATGGCATTACTGACTCTTTGCAAGGGGACCAGTATTATAATAGAAACCATATTTGAGAGTAGATATAAGCATGTTGATGAGCTTTTAAAGATGGGAGCAAATATCAGAATAGATGGACGTATGGCGGTAATAAAAGGAGTTAACAGGCTAAATGGAGCTCAGGTCGTTGCAAGAGACCTGCGCGGTGGTGCTGCGCTTATACTGGCAGGCCTTGCTGCAAATGGTGAAACCAGTGTTACAGGTTTGGAACATATAGACAGGGGCTATTACAAAGTTGAAGAAAAATTAGCGGCCTTAGGAGCAGATATTATAAGGAAGTAACTAATGAGAAAAATGGAAACAAGTGCAAAAGATAAAAAGAAAAAATCAAGTAAAAAATACCGCATAAGAATGAGAAGAATCAGAAGATTTCTTCTTTTTCTGCTGATGGTTACAGGTATAGTTCTTTTTGCTCGCTCATCTTTTTTTATTGTTGAGAAAATAGATGTCTCGGGTAATAAAAAATACGCCAAAAACGAACTGATTTTACAGACAGGACTTATTCCGGGAAGAAATGTATTTAAAATGTTGGGAGAAAAACCAAAGAATTTGATTTCCTTTAGATTCAACGATTTGGAACAGGAAATATATAACTCCATGCCATATATCAAGTCTGTCAGTATAAGGCCTGCTTTACCGGGGTCCATACGGATCAAGGTACAGGAAAGGACCCCATTTGCTGTGTTGGATAAAGAGGGGGAGTACCTGCTTATTGATAAAGAAGGCTATGCACTTGAGATTCTTGATAGTAAATCCGAACAATTAAAAAAATATTTTAAAATAATAGGTATTTCGTTGGATAGCTTTAAGCTTGGACAAGCTGTAAAATTTAAAGGTGAGAATCAATTGGTGGATTTATTGAGTTTCTGCGATCTGGTAATTAAAAACGACCAGGATTCAAAGCTTAAGCTTTATGGTAAAATAAACTCCATTGATTTGTCTGATATATCTGCAATTTCAGTTGATTTTGACAAAAGAATAACTGTAAGATTTGGAGATTTGGAGGATGTTGATTATCAGGTTAGTGTTTTTAAACACCTCTTGGTAAATAATATAAGCGAAAAGCAAAAAGGAACTCTTGATTTTACAAAGAGCAGTAATCCTTATTTTGTACCAAAGAATTAATGTTGAAAGTGAAATATGAAAAATAGAGTCGATAAGGTATGATTTAATGGGGAAGTTAGTGTTTTATCATACCTGAGAACATAAGACGAAAGGAACAAAAAGATGATACCGATTCTAGGTTTGATTTTAGGCATACTCATAGGTCTCTTTATTCCAATTACTATTCCTTCTGAATATTTTACATATGTTGCGGTTGCAATTCTTGCAGCATTGGATTCCGTGTTCGGTGGGATGGTTGCAACAATTAATAAAAAATTCGAAATGAGAATATTTTTATCCGGTTTCTTTGGTAATGCTCTCCTGGCAGCAGGTTTGGCATATATTGGAGATAAGCTGGGAATTCAGATATACCTGGCTGCAATCTTTGCTTTTGGAAACAGGCTGTTCTTAAACTTTGCTTTAATTAGAAGATATCTATTGAATAAATTCCTTAAAAAAGATAATATAGTTAAAGAGGATTAATAAGCGTATTTTAAAGGTATACAAGGTATGCACTTATAAAAAAGCAACCATACTTCTGTTTACTTTATACATAAATTAGGGGGGCAGTTTTGTGTCTGATGTTATTGTAGGCGTAGATATAGGTACTACAAAAGTATGTACTGTTATTGGAAAAACAAACCATACAGGTGAAGTAGAAATTTTAGGCAAAGGAATGGAAAGCTGTTCCGGTATCAAAAAGGGAATTATCGTTGACATCGATGCTACCTCCTCCTCCATACAAAATTCTGTCAGAAAAGCAGAAGCACAATCAGAGATGAAGGTTGTTTCAGCATATGTGAACATATCAGGTCTTCATGTAGATATAATCAATCACAAGACATTTACAAATATAATGAGTGACTCAAAGGAAATTTCAAAGCATGACGTAGAGAAACTCCTTTATTCGGCAGGAACTTTAACTATTCCCGAAGACAGTGAAATTATAGATGTTGTTCCAAGACAATTTATTGTTGATGGCTATGATGGAATAAATGATCCGGTTGGAATGAAGGGAACAAGGCTTGAAGGGGATTTTGACGTTGTTATCGGAAAAATAATTTCAGTACAAAACATAGTAAGAAGTATGGAAAAAGCCGGCATCAGGGTGGACGGACTTATAGCAGAAGGTTTTGCTTCAGGGGAATGTATTCTCCTGTCTGATGAGAAGGATATGGGAGTCATACTTATAGACGTTGGTGGCGGAACTACTGAAGTCAGTGTTTTCAAGGATGAAAAGCTTGTAATGAACAAGTGTCTGCCTGTTGGTGGGGATCATATAACAAATGATTTATCCATAGCATTGAAAATGACCTATGCGGAATCGGAAAAAATTAAACGGCAATTCCAGTTGGCTTTAACAACTCTTATTAAAAATGATCAGGAAATTACGGTTAACGATTTAAGTGAAAGCTTCAAGAAGAATATCAAGGTTTCTGATGCAATTGAAGTAATTGAGGCAAGAGTTTATGAGATCCTTAGCCTTTGCAAGGACATGATAAATAAGAACTGTCCCGGAAATTACGGTGCAGGTGTGGTTCTGTCAGGGAATGGTGTTTCAACACTTGATGGTGCCATGCAGATAGCTTATGAGATTTTTGATATTCCTGTAAGGGTGGCTTCTTCCAAAGTCAGAAATATACAGACACTTGAATACTGTACTGCAGCAGGGATGGTCAAGTATATAGCCAGACAGGACAAGGAAGCCAGCACCATCAGTATAAAAAGTATTCCAAAATCAAACAAAAAGGTCAAGGAAAGGACTTTCCTGAAAAAAGCCATAAATGCATTAAAGGAATTTTTTTATTAGGCAATATAAATCAAAACTTGCCTAATTTAGTTTTATAATATATTATAATTAGTGTGTGTTTTTATAACCATTTTAGAGTTTACTAGTTAAGTTAATATACACAGGTATACAATTCAAGTCTAATTTACCAATGCTAAAGGGGGATTTACTTTGCTAGATTTTGAGATTGATATGGATCATTTTGCCCAGATAAAAGTAGTAGGCTGTGGCGGCGGAGGAAATAATGCTGTTAACAGGATGATTGATGCAGGACTTAGAGGTGTTGATTTTATTGCTATAAATACAGATAAGCAGGCTTTGTTTTTATCAAAGGCCAATACCAAGATTCAAATTGGTGATAAGCTTACTAAAGGTCTTGGTGCAGGTGCAAATCCTGATATCGGGGAAAAAGCGGCAAATGAAAGCAGAGATGAAATCGCTCAGGCTATAAAAGGTGCGGACATGGTGTTTGTTACCGCAGGTATGGGTGGCGGAACCGGAACAGGTGCTGCACCTGTAGTGGCTCAGCTCGCAAGAGAAATGGGTATATTGACAGTCGCTGTTGTCACAAAGCCTTTTATGTTTGAAAGCAGAACACGTATGCAGCATGCTGAAAGAGGAATAGAAAACCTGAAGAATTCAGTTGATTCATTGGTAACAATCCCTAACGACAGGTTGCTTCAGGTTGTTGAGAAGCGTACAACTATGGTGGAAGCCTTTAGAATGGCAGATGATATTCTTCGTCAGGGTGTTCAGGGTATTTCGGATTTGATTGCAGTTCCCGGTTTGGTAAACCTTGACTTTGCCGATGTTAAGACAATTATGCTAAGCTCCGGTCTGGCCCATATGGGTATAGGAAGAGCTAACGGCGAAAGCAGGGCAGAGGATGCAGCAAGACAGGCAATCCACAGTCCCCTGCTCGAAACCTCCATTGAGGGTGCCAGAAGAGTACTGGTAAATATAACAGGCGGTCCGGATTTAGGATTGTTTGAGGTTAATACAGCAGCCGAACTGGTTCAGAAGTCGGCAGATCCTGAAGCTAATATTATCTTTGGAGCAGTAATAGATGATAATCTCAAGGACGAATTAATGATAACCGTAATAGCTACAGGCTTCGAAAGCAGTCCGGTACTTAAGAAGTTTGACAAGCCTGCTGAAAAGAAGGTTACTCCTGCAGTTCCTGTACATGACAGCAGCAGCTATGCAGCAGCAACTACTGAAAAGAACGTATCAAGCAGTTCGTCTTCAGATAATGAGCTGGATATTCCCACCTTCTTGAGAAGAAACAGATTTAAATAATAGTCGTTCATATAGCTGGCTGTAAAAGTTAAAAAAATTAAAAATAAGGAAGTGCGGCAAACTACAAAAAAGTAGAAAGCTGCACTTCTTTTTTATGTGCAGCTAAATAGTATTAAAACCAGATTTTCAATGGAAATAGCCCCTTGAAAAATAGGAAGTAATTATTTAACTGTTCCTTAAGTACTTTTTTATTTCGATACGTATTATTATATGGATTCAGGTAACCAATAAAGAAATTCAATGGCAGCTCAAATCATGCCTAAAGCTAAAAAGGATGGGTAAAAAATGTACAATATTTTTATTGTTGAAGATGACGGTGTAATTTCAGCAGAGATTACAAAACATTTAAAAAAATGGGGATATAATGTCCGGTGTGCTAATGATTACAACAATGTGGTGGCCGAATTCATCAAGTTTGAGCCCCAGCTGGTGTTAATGGACATCTCCCTTCCATTTTTCAATGGCTTTTACTGGTGTGCCGAGATAAGAAAGATTTCAAAGGTACCCATAGTGTTCATATCATCAGTCAGCGATAATATGACCATTGTTATGGCTGTTAATATGGGTGGGGATGACTTTATAGCAAAACCTTTTGATCTGGAGGTACTCACTGTGAAAGTTCAGGCAGTGTTAAGGCGTACATATGCCTATAATGAGCAGTCAGCTTATCAGGAGCACAATGGTGTTCTTTTCAATTCACTGGATGGAACCTTGATGTATCAGAATCAGAAGCTGGAGCTTACAAAAAATGAACAGAGAATTATACAGCTTCTTTATGAGAATATAGGAAAAATAGTTACAAGAGAGCAGATTATGAAGCGTCTTTGGGATAATGAGTGCTTTGTTGACGATAATACCCTGACCGTCAATATGACCAGATTACGCAGGAAGCTTGAAGATGCATCTATTGAAAACTTTATTCAAACCAAAAAAGGGTTGGGTTATATTATTGGGGGTTAATATGGAGAAGTCCTGGACTAAATTGCTTCCGGCATATATGTGGGATAAAAGGAAAGTTATAATAATGCTTCTGTTTTACCAGCTCATTTTTTGTACTGTAAACCTGCTTTACCAGTTCGAGAATTTCAGTAAACTCCTTTATGGTGTTTACATCTCCTTATTCGTAAGTTTCTGTTATGGTATATGGGATTTCAGAAAATACGCCGTAAGAATGGGCAAACTTCATGAGGCTTATGTAAATCTGGAAAATGTACAGAATATAATGCCTCCACCAGTTGATCTAAAGGAAGACAATTATCAGGAGATAATCAAACACATTTATAACGAGATGCAGCAGCTGATTTTTAAGGCAAATCTGAAAGAAAGTGAAATGACCGATTACTATACAATGTGGGCCCATCAGATTAAAACTCCCATTGCCGCCATGAGACTTATGCTCCAGAATGATGATAAAGAAATCAGTCCTTATGCTATGCAGGAGGAGCTTTTCAAAATCGAACAATATATTGAAATGGTACTTCATTATCTTAGATTGGAAAGCATGTCATCAGATATGCTTTTGAAGGAGTACGAGCTGAGGGATATTGTAAATCAGTCGGTAAAACGCAATACAGTACTATTCATAAACAGTAAGCTTTCCTTAACCATTGCCGATTTCAAACACAGAGTGGTAACAGATGAAAAGTGGCTGTTATTTGTCATAGAACAGCTTATTACCAATGCGGTCAAATACACACCTTCAGGAGCTATTGCAATAAGGTTGGAAAAAAGGGATAGGGGCACCTGGCTGGTGATAGAAGATACCGGTATCGGCATTAAGGCAGAGGATTTGCCCAGAATATTTGAAAAAGGGTTTACCGGCTATAATGGAAGATTGGATAAAAAGTCAACCGGTATTGGCCTTTACCTGTGTAAACAGATTCTGGACAAGTTATCTCACAGAATCGAGGTAACTTCTGAATTGGGTAAGGGCACAAAAGCATGTATAGATGTTTCGGAGAGATCCCTAGAGTAAATGTCTATACTCGTATGGCCTTGATTTCTCATTCCTTACAAAAGTGTAAGGTTTAGGGTCCAAATGTAAGCCAGGTCTATGGCAGGCTTACACCAGATATTCCATAATAAGAGCAGAAAAGATTTGCTTGAAGGTCTTAAATAACATTTATCTTCAAGCCAACTTTGAATTTATGGCCGCAATGAGGCGGAAAGCCATAACATGGCTTAGGAGGTTGAATGGCACTTTTAGAAATAAAAAACGTTAAAAAAATATATACTGCTCGTTTTGGTGCAAATAAAGTCCAGGCCCTGGACAGTGTTTCCTTTTCAGTTGAAAAAGGAGAATATGTTGCAATAATGGGAGAATCAGGATCAGGTAAAACAACACTGCTTAATATTCTGGCATCCATTGACAAAGCTACCAGCGGACAGGTTCTTCTGGATGGAAGAGATTTATCAAAAATCAGACAGGGAGAGCTGTCCGCTTTCCGAAGAGACAATCTGGGTTTCGTTTTTCAGGATTTTAACCTGCTGGATACTTTTTCTCTGCAGGATAATATTTTTCTGCCGCTGGTACTATCGGGGCATTCCTATGAAGAAATGCACAGCAGACTGGAACCTTTGGCTAAAAAACTGGGAATTGATCAGCTGCTGCAGAAGTATCCATATGAGGTTTCAGGCGGAGAAAAGCAAAGAGCAGCAGCGGCTAGAGCACTGATTACAAATCCCAAACTGGTCTTGGCCGATGAGCCTACAGGTGCGCTGGACTCCAAGGCTTCAGCCAGACTGTTGAAGTTGTTTTCAGATATAAATGAAGAGGGGCAGACAATTTTGATGGTAACTCACAGCATACAGGCTGCAAGCCATGCCGGCAGAGTTCTGTTTATCAAGGATGGCTGTGTTTTCAACCAGATATACCGCGCCAATGCCACTAAAGAGGAAATGTTCAAAAAGATAGCTGATACCATGACGGTTTTGCAGGCAGGAGGAACCTTATATGAGTAAGTTGATTCTTCTGCCGCGATTAGCCTTTACAGGTATAAAGAAAAATGGTGCCACATATTTCCCTTATATTTTGGCCGGAATATTTTCTGTTTTTCTTTTCTTTGTTTTTTCCTCAATTCTGTTTAACGACTTAATGAAGAATATGCCTCACAGTGCTTACTTAATGGTACTTATGGGAATAGGACTCGTGCTGCTTGGAATTATTTTAATACCTTTTATGCTGTATACAAACAGCTTTCTTATAAAAAGGCGTAAGATGGAGCTTGGGCTTTACAGCATTCTTGGACTTGAGAAAAAACATATTGCAATTATGATGTTTTTTGAAACCTTATTTATATTCTGTATGGTATTTGCAGGAGGCATTATACTTGGAGTTGTTTTCTCAAAACTGCTTTTTCTTGTTTTGCTGAATCTGGCAAGCCTTCCTGTAAGTACAGAGTTTGCATTGAGTTTTAAAGCTTTAAAAATCACAGCTCTTTTTTTTGTAGGAGTAAATACACTTAATCTGATAGTTAATCTGATTCAGGTCTTCCGTTCAAATCCAAATGATTTGATGAAGGGGGCCAGGTCGGGTGAAAAAGCACCAAAACGCTTATGGATATCAGCCTTATTGGGGGTTCTTCTGCTGGGAGCTGGATATATTATAGCCATCAGAACAAAACTGGATGCTAATATCTTTTTAAACTTCTTTCTTGCTGTATTGCTTGTAATTCTGGGTACCCATTATTTCTTTAAGGCAGGGATTATTGCAGTTTTAAGGATATTAAAAGGCAATAAGAAATTCTATTACTACAAACTGAATTATACCACCATTTCCGGGATGCTTTACCGGATGAAGAAAAGTGCGGCCAGTCTGGCGAACATATGTATTTTCAGTACTATGACAATCATTACTTTACTCTGTACCATGTCATTATGGTTTGGTACCGACAGTGTGCTGAAATTTCAGTATCCCTTTGATATTCAAGCCAACTTTAAAGTTGCTGATTCGAATAGTATAAAATTGTTGGAGACCAAACTGTCGGAGTTATCCGGGAAAACAAAGGTAAATACGAAAGATAAGATAGCTTATAATTATGTTAAAGCCTCAGTGCACAAAGATGGAGATAAATTCATCAAATTGAAAGGTAATGAAATGCCTTATAATAGAGATGCCATAAAGCTTGTAACATTAAAGTCCTATAATGTTATCGAAGGTAAGAACGAAAAGCTTGAGGATAAGGAAGTTTTGGTGTATTCTTCAGGCCAGGATTTTGGTTTTGAAAATGTTGTGCTTGGCCAGGAGAAATATTCAGTAAAAAAAGAGCTGCAGGAAGCTGTTTTTGAGCTGAAGGCAGCAGCAAACCGCTTCGGCCAGGATTTTTATTTAATTGTGAAAGATGAAAATACTGTGAATAACATTTTGAATGAGACAGGCAATTCCGGCAAAACATGGGTTTATTCTGTGCAGTTTAACCTGACAGGTGAAGAGAAGGATAAAAAAGAATTCTCCAATCTCCTGGTCAAATGGATTAATAACCAGAAAGAGCTCATTTCCTTCAGTAATGGTATCGCAGGACGTGAAGAGACGGTCTCAATGTATGGAGGCTTATTGTTCCTCGGAATTTTCTTTGGTATTGTGTTCAGCATGTGTCTGGTGTTAATTATGTATTATAAACAGATTACCGAGGGCTACGATGACAGGGATAATTTCAGTATAATGCAAAAGGTTGGAATGAGTGATCTTGAGGTCAGGGGTACAATAAAACGCCAAATCCTTCTAGTGTTCTTTCTTCCGCTTTTATTTGCAGTCTTCCATACAATGGCGGGCTTCGGTATCATATCAGAGCTTTTGAATACACTATTTCTCTTTAATCGAACTTTAATAATAATTACCGCTGTAATTGTTTCCAGCATTTTCGCAGTGTTATACGGACTTAGTTATATCTTAACCTCCAAAATTTACTATAAACTTGTTAGTCAAATGAATTAGAAGTTGAGTTATTTGTCTCTATCACTATAATCTATAAACATAAAAAAAGAAAAGCCTGAAATAAGCATTAATACCGCTTGTATCAGGTTTTTTTGTCATACAATATTTCTTTTTCTACATTTCTTTTTGACAAACTTTTGTAAAGGAACTATGTATAATTATGAATGAATAAAAAAGCATGGACTAACGATAATGTTATGTATAATTCAAAGGCATGCAAGTCTGATTATCTTTTTACTACCCATGTTTTATGACTAAGGAATGATTAAATAATAGCTGACTTTCAAGTGAGATGTTTTTGAAAAGACGAGTTATTATTTAAGCGTTACTAAGGTTGATGTAATAACTTGGCATAAAATCTATGGAAGTTGAATAATAGTAAAGTATAGACATCAGAGGTTTATACGTAAATTGCTATTTGTGAGGGATACAAAGTGGAAATCTATTTGGATATTCTATTACTCGAAAACTTGGTAATCAATTACCTGATACTTTACGTCACAGCAAAGTTTTCCAAACTTAGGGTAAGTACACTGCGGTTATTTGCCGGAGCTGCAGTTGGAGCGCTTTATGTAATATTTATAATACTGCAGCCTGTTAAAATATACTATACTACATTTGCAAAAATACTATTATCTTTTTTTATTATTGCAATAACATTTTCGCCGCGAAAAGTGCTGCCATTCTTAAAAACCCTGGTCATCTTTTACATATCAACATTTATTTTCGCCGGCGCGGCATTGGCATTCCTGTTTTTCAACCAGCAGGGCGGCTTTGTCAGAAACGGAATTGTTTACGTATTCGGTCAGTCAAAATGGAGTCTGATATTTTTCTCTCTAGTGACTGTAGGTATAATTATTAAAATTTTTATGGAGGTTATTCAAAGCAGAATTACCCGGGATAAGCTGCTTATACCGGTCAAGATAGCTTTTGATAATAGAATAATTGGATTGGCCGCACTGGTGGATACCGGCAATTCCCTGAAGGATCCTCTTACAAACCTGCCTGTTATGGTTGTGGAGTTCAAGGCATTGGAAGAACTTCTGCCAACAGAGATAAGGAGTATTTTTGAAAACTCTAAGGAAAATGATCTTAATTGTGTAACAGCAACAATTTCAACATCTAAATGGTTTTCAAGGTTCAGGCTTATTCCCTTTAGCTCGTTAGGAAAAGAAAACGGTATGCTTATAGGTTTCAAACCAGATTTTATTGAGGTAGGAGAAGAAGAAGAAAAACGTGACATAAAGAATGTAATAGTTGGAATATACAACAGATCCTTATCAAGAAATGAAAAATACAAAGCATTACTTGGACCGGACTTAGTTGCATAGCTTGTGGAACAAAGATCAAAAAGCATAATCATTACTGCTTTAGAATTACTTTTGTTCCGAATTTATCTACATTTGAAAGGGGACAGCCAAATGAAACTTATTACCAGAATGAAGATGTACTTTTTAGTTAAATATGAAAAAATATTGAGGAAATTGAAATTGGGAGGAATATATCCTGTTCATTATATAGGCGGAAGTGAGGCTTTACCCCCACCGCTGACTTTAGATGAGGAAAATTATTTGTTGCATAAGCTTGAGGAAAGTGATTTTGGAGTAAAAAGTATATTGATCGAGAGAAATTTGAGACTGGTTGTATATATTGCGAGAAAGTTTGAGAATACCGGTGTTGGTGTGGAGGATTTAATTTCCATCGGTACAATTGGTTTGATCAAAGCAATAAACACCTTCAATCCGTCAAAAAACATCAAGCTTGCAACTTATGCATCGAGATGCATAGAAAACGAAATACTAATGTACCTTAGAAGAAATAACAGAGTAAAAGCAGAAATTTCTATTGATGAGCCTCTGAACATTGATTGGGACGGAAATGAACTGCTGCTCTCAGATATCCTTGGTACAGAAAATGATATGATCCATAGAAGCATAGAAGATGAGGTTGATAAGGAACTTTTAAATACCGCGATGAAAAAATTATCCATGAGAGAAAAGCGAATTATGGAATTGAGATTTGGCCTGACAAACGGTGTTGAAAAAACCCAAAAAGAGGTGGCTGATATGTTAGGTATATCACAATCCTATATTTCGAGGCTGGAAAAAAGGATTATCAGCAGATTAAAAAAAGAGATCAGCCGAATGACCTGACAGAACGGCTGAAAGCCTTAAAACAGGCTTTGTCAAGGCCTTTCACGAAAATATTTTGGTATGTAAAACAGTATAAAAAGTACCTCCATGGCAATAATGATATTGGAAAAGTCAATTATAAAAATTGACTTTGTTATTATAGCTCGGGAGGTTTTTATATGCTTATTAATAAAGTTGAAATCTGCGGTGTTAACACTTCAAAACTTCCTGTTTTGACAAATGAACAAAAAAAAGTACTGTTCGAAAGAATGCATAAAGGCGATAATTCTGCTAGAGACGAATTCATAAAAGGAAATTTAAGACTTGTATTAAGTGTAATTCAGCGGTTCAATAACAGAGGTGAATATGTGGATGACTTGTTTCAGGTTGGGTGCATTGGGTTAATTAAAGCTATTGATAATTTTGATGTATCTCAAAACGTTAAGTTCTCAACATATGCTGTTCCTATGATAATCGGTGAAATCAGAAGGTATCTCAGAGATAATAATTCAATAAGGGTAAGCAGATCCTTAAGGGATATTGCATATAAAGCTTTGCAGGCTAAGGAAAGGCTGACCACCAAAAATTCCAAGGAGCCTACAATCGCTGAACTTGCCGCTGAGCTGCAGCTTCCTAAAGAGGATATAGTATTTGCCCTGGATGCAATACAGGATCCCATTTCTCTTTTTGAATCCGTATATCATGACGGAGGAGATGCCATATTTGTTATGGATCAGGTCAGTGATGACAAAAATATTGACGAGAACTGGCTTGAGACAATAACCCTGAAAGAGGCCATGAGAAAGCTGAACGACAGAGAAAAGCTGATTCTGAATCTCCGGTTTTTTGAAGGACGCACTCAAATGGAGGTAGCAGACGAAATCGGAATCTCCCAGGCACAGGTATCCAGGCTGGAAAAGACAGCTCTCATGCACATGAAGAAGTATATTTAGTATATACAAAAAAAGTCAAATAAGGTAAAATGGATATTGAGTTATTTTGCATCCTGTTTCTGCGGAGGATAAAGGCAATGAAATGTCCATTTTGCGGTTTTATTGAAGATAAAGTAATAGATTCCAGACCTACGGATGAAGGTTCTGCCATTAGAAGAAGACGAGAATGCATCAAGTGTTCAAAAAGGTTTACCACCTACGAAAAGGTCGAGAGCCTTCCGTTGATGGTAATCAAAAAAGATAAATCAAGGCAGCCCTTTGACAGGGACAAGCTGATGAATGGTCTTTTAAGAGCCTGCGAAAAAAGACCTATATCAATAAATGATCTTGAAAAAATGGTGGAAAATATAGAGACTCAGCTCCATAATTCCCTTATCAGAGAAGTGACGACCGAGGATATCGGCGAGATGGTAATGGCAAAGCTAAAAAATATGGATGAAGTCGCCTATGTCCGGTTTGCCTCTGTTTACAGACAGTTCAAGGATATTAATACTTTCATGGATGAGTTGAAGAATTTATTGAGAGATGAAAAGAAATAAAGTTTATTAAAATATGTAAACACAAGCTGCTTTCAGTTAAGGAATAGGCAGCTTGTGTTTTTTTATGTGTTACAATAAAAATCTTCTAGCAACGAACAAGTTTTGTAAAAAATAGGTGATTTTTTAAAATATATGTGTTATAATTTAGAAAAATTATTTGTTAATTTTCTACTAATTTTATACCATAACTTCTCAATTCCGTTTACGGAAAGTAAATTCAAATCTATTGATTTAAAAATCACTAATTATCATTAATTAAATATCTATGGTGTTCATATGGGCAAATATTCAAGATTGATCTATGCTCACGCTTTTTTAATCTTTTCTGCCGAAATATTGTCCACTAAGTTATTATTTAGCACGAAACTCTAATTTTTTCATCAAAATTCAACACAAATTCAGAATCAAATCTAAACAAGTCTAAATCAAAATCTAAGTTAAAACCTAAGTCTAAATCAAAATCTAAGTTAAAACCTAAGTCTAAACCATAAGCAAAATCAAAATCATAATTGAAAATCAAATTTAAAATCAAAATTCATTCCAATACCAACCAACATTCTAGACAAAAAACAGTGCTGTGGTTGTTCAGAAGTAAAACCAGGGCAAAAAACTAAATATAGAAAGGACCTAATTATATGGTATCAAAAATTAACAGCTGTGCCTTGATGGGGATAGACGGATGCATAGTTGAGGTTGAAACAGATATTAGCAATGGAATTCCCAATTTCGATATTGTCGGTTTGGGGGATACTGCTGTCAGAGAGTCAAGAGAAAGAGTGAGGGCAGCCATTAAAAACAGTGGCATTGAATTTCCCGTGCGGCGTATAACCATAAATCTTGCACCGGCCAACCTGCGTAAGGAAGGTTCTGTATATGATGTATCCATAGCAGTGGGTATTTTGTTGGCAACAGAAATAATTTATCACGGTAACCTGGAAACTTTTATGTTTCTGGGAGAACTGTCTCTGGATGGGGGAATTAAGCCGGTTAAAGGCATACTGTCCATGGCCTGCTGTGCAAAAGATAACGGAATAAAGGACATATTTGTTCCTGAAGCAAATGCAGATGAAGCAGCGGTTTTAAAAGAGATAAATATTATTCCTGTCAAAAACCTGTTGGATATAGTCAATCATTTGAATGGAACACAGGTCATAAGCCCTTACACAATTGATATAAATAATATTTTTAATCAAAAACTGTCTTCCTCAATGGATTTCAGCGATGTAAAAGGCCAGGCCAGTGTCAAAAGAGCTATGGAGATTGCCGCCTGCGGAGCACATAACCTGCTGATGGTTGGTGCGCCGGGCAGCGGCAAAACCATGTTGGCCAAGAGACTGCCTTCTATTTTGCCCAGGCTGACCTTTCAAGAGGCTCTGGAATTGACAAAAATATATAGTGTGGCCGGTCTTCTGCCGCATAAAACTTCGCTTATCTCTGCCAGGCCTTTCAGAAATCCCCATCATACAATTTCAGATATTTCATTGGTAGGAGGCGGCAAACATATCAAGCCGGGAGAAATAAGCCTGGCGCATTATGGTGTACTATTTCTGGACGAGTTTCCCGAGTTTTGCAAGGATGCAGTGGAAGTACTCAGGCAGCCTCTTGAAGACGGTGAGATATGCATATCAAGAGCTAACAACAGCATTACCTATCCTGCAAAAACAACCCTTATATGTGCTGCCAATCCATGCAAGTGCGGTTTTTTTCTGGATCCTTCACACAAGTGCAGCTGCACTCCAAAAATGATTCAGCAGTACTTTGGTAAGCTCAGTCAGCCAATACTGGACAGGATTGACATTCATGCCGAGGTGCAGCCGGTGAAATATGCCGATCTTGAAAAGAAAGGTGAGGAGGAAACTTCAGCAGTTATCAGAGAGAGGGTAAACAAAGCCAGAAGTATTCAGCTTGAGAGATATAAAGAGCTTGGTATCTATTCCAATTCCGAGCTGTCACCCTCTCTTATCAGAAAGTACTGCCAACTGGACAGAGTCACCTCAAATCTTCTGAAACGGGCTTTTGAAAAACTTGGTTTGAGTGCCAGGGCACATGACAGAATTCTGAAGGTTGCCAGAACAATTGCAGATATGGAAGGCTGCGAAGCAATACAGTCGCACCATGTGGCAGAAGCCATTCAATATAGAACTTTTGACAGGCTGAGAATCTAAAGCAGCCTGAGACTAAAAAATATACCCAAAGGCCCAAAAAATTAGTCCCATTAGTGCCTTGGATAAAGGGAAAGGAATGAATAAATACATGAGAGAAATTGATTATTGGGTATGGTTATCATCTTTAGAGGGAATAGGACCGGTCAAAGCTAAAAAACTTCTGAATACCTATCAGCATCCCGGGATTATATATAATTTGACTGAGTCTGAGTTAAGGCAAAACAGACAGCTGACTCCCAGGAATATTGAGGAACTGCTGAATGTTGAAAAGCGTGAAAGGGTAAACACTATTAATAGTTTAATGATAAAAAATGACATAAAGCTGGTGACTGTTTTTGACAGTAACTATCCTGAAAGGTTGAGACAAATTTATGATCCTCCGGTTACTTTGTATTATAGAGGTAAATTCAGGCTTTCCGAGTTCTCTATTGCTGTCGTAGGGGCAAGGAGGACCACAAACTATGGTGCATTTTCTGCAAGGAAGCTCTCCTATGAGCTGGGGTTGAGAGGAGTGCAGGTAGTAAGTGGACTGGCAAGAGGAATAGACAGTATTGCCCATGAAGGCTGTCTGGATGCAGGAGGAAAGACTGTTGCCGTTTTAGGCTGTGGTTTGGACAGTATCTATCCGCCGGAAAACAATAAGCTACTCGAAAATATACTAAAGTCCGACGGATTGATTTTGTCTGAATATCCTCCGGGTATGCCGCCGCTGCAGCACAATTTTCCTGCCAGAAACAGAATAATCAGCGGCATCTCCTCAGGAGTGCTGGTGGTGGAAGCTGCTAAAAGAAGCGGCTCACTAATAACTGCAAATTTTGCCTTGGAGCAGGGAAGAGAAGTTTTTGCAGTGCCGGGAAATATCGACTGTGCCTACAGCAGGGGAACAAACCAGCTTATCAGGGAGGGAGCTAAAATTGTTCTGGGTGTTGAGGATATTCTGGAGGAATTTGATTATCAAGAAGATATAGACAGTGAAAAATCTATAAAAATCTCCGATAAAATTAAAATAAATACCGAGGCAAACATTTACAGGGGTTTAAGTACAGAGGAAATAAGAGTTGTTAAAATAATTCAGAAAGGAATACACCATATTGATGAAATAATTCAAAGGAGTAATATTTCCATAAAAGATATAAATAATATCCTGTTCATGCTTGAAATGAAAGGAGTAATATCACAGCTGCCGGGGAAGCTTTTTGAAATGTGCCTATAGTTATTTTGTTTCAGGTTTATCAAAGTCATAATGTAATAATCTGAAAATTACGCTTAACTATGTTTTCTAAGCTGACGGTAAATAAATGACTTTTTTTGCCGATAAGGGAAATAAGAAAATATAAAGGGTCTCGAATAAATTCAAGCCCCTTTATGTGGGTGGAAATGATGTGAATTTACATCAAATAAGGTCAAAAAATTAAGCGTGCATCTTTTCACTTGTTGCGGCATCCTCTCCATTCCTGAAAGCTGATGACATTCCTTTTCCAGACTTCTTTAAATACTCCAATTTGACCTTCATGAGCATTTGAATTTCCATTTTCGCATCGTTTGAAAACTGTCTGTACATCTCCAGGATCTCCTTCTCCTCTTCATCAACATCTATTTCAAAAACCTTCTTCTCAGGTGACTTGTACTCAATGACGCCTTCAGCTGCAATGGGCTGTTCTTCAATGTCTGCCTTGTGTTCTGTTTCGGTTTTTGGGCCTCTTTCCTCTCCTGTTAGTATCCAATCAATAGAGACATCAAATACTTTCGATAACATAATAAGAGCATCGGACCCAGGTTTTGATCTTCCGGTTTCCCAATCTCCAACATTCCCCTTTGAAACTCCGATTTTCTCTGCGAGTTTGGGCTGAGACAACCCTGCCTTTTTCCTTAGAAACACTATTCTGTCAATAGTATTCATAATTATCACATCCTATTAGAAAAATATCTCGTAAATAAGTGAAATATTAAGAATAAACAAGCAATCTCACTTAATCACGTGAATTGTGTATTTATATGTCGTATTTACGAGAAATTGAAAGTTTAAATCTCTCTTATTTACGTGTATTATATTTGAATGATGGTATTTTACATCAAACATCATAACATAGTTTGAAAATAACATACAATACCAAACATGTGTTCTCACATTCCCTGTATCACTTCTAAAATGCCATTCTTGCAGGCGCTCACACCTTGCGCCATTTAAAAGTAAATATAGAGACACCAATAGGAAAATTAAACCATGGACCCGGTTGAGCTTCCTGGTAACACCTGGGAGAAAGTGAGGGACTAGTACAAATTGTTTCTTCTGCCCAAGGAGTTCCAAGAAGAGGATGACCAATGTGGAAATAACTGCATGTCATGCCACATGTCAGGTGAATGTGAAAAACTTAAGAATTGCCTTGAAAGGATATTCAACATTGCTTAGTGATACAAAAAAGACAGGAGGTGATCGAGTGATGGGCAAGGCAAAGAAAAATCAGTTGACTCTCCTGGGGGTCGAGATCAAGAAGAGGCTCATCGAGTTGAACATGACCCAGAGGGAATTTGCAGCAAGGATCGGAGCAAACGAAAATTACATCAACCTGATTCTTTACGGTGAGAGATCAGGGGCTAAGTATCTGGACAAGATCGGACAGGTATTGAATATTGATATCAACAAATTCCGTGAAATAGCGTAAAGGAGGGGAATTGACGGCAGAACCACACATAGCAACTAAAACATACTTAAAACTGCTATAAGAAAATGATAATACAGAAAGAGATTTTTTATGTAAACAGGAGAGATGTTATTATGGAAATTTATAATCTAGTAGTTGTATTTAAACCAGGTAATGAATCAAATGAGATTACAAATCTCATTCAGAAGTTTATCTCTGGTATTGCAAAATCTAATGATAGGATAATTAATTTCTTGAATCCCGGTTCGATACTGAGTGGAAGAAGAAAATGAATTGAAGAGCTTTACGGCTTAAGAACATAGATACATTCATAAAAATTTTTATTTATAAAGAATGAACTTATCACTAAAAGGAGTAATTTTATGAGCATCAAGAAATCAATTATTTTAGGATTTTCATTAATACTAGTGTTGCTGGTCTCAATATTTATTATTCTGAACATTTTAAAGAGTGCTCAGATAGAATCTGTAAAAGCGGAAGATATCAGGTATCAAAGTAATCTGGCGGCAGACGAACTTAGGCAATCTTCAGATGATTTAACCAGGCTTGCGAGATTGTACGTTGTTATAAAGAATATCGAACCTGAGCAGGCCAGGGAATATTTGAGAGAATACAATGCAATACTGGACATCAGAAACGGCAAGGCTCCCAGGCCTGAAAAATATAACGAGATATATTGGGATTTCGCGGCTGTGCAAGGGAAAAACCCAACACCAAATTCTAGCGTAACAAAAGCACTTACCGACATCATGAAGGATTTAAAGTTTACTGATGAGGAATTTGCACTTTTGAATGAATCAAATGAAAAATCCGACGACCTGGTTAATACAGAAGTTATGGCAATGAACCTGGTTGAAGGCAAAATCGGAGACGCTGAAAAAGCGGTAATGCAGCCCGGTGAAACACCACAGCAAACTGCAATAAGAATCATGCATGATAAGACTTATATGACAAACAAGGCGAATATTATGCAGCCAATCAATCAAGCCCTTGATAAAATGAATAATCGTACAGCAGACAACGTTGCAGCTATACAGGCCAAGGTCCAGGCTTTAACTATACTCGGAACCAGTGTAGTTGTAGCATTGTTCTTAATTGTTGGTTTAATTCTGCTGTTAGTGTTTAAGGTGGTAATTTCAAACATAAAAATTTTAAAGAACAAAGTTGATGAACTTGCTCAAAATGGTGGCGACCTAACAAAATTGATTGAAATCAAAACCAATAATGAAATGGGTGACCTGGCAAAGAGCTTTAACAAGTTTATAAGCAATTTAAGAGAAATCATGCAGAACATCGTACTGGAGACAAGTATTGCCGGAAAATCGATTGCAGGGCTAAATAGTACAATTGCAGTACTTAACCAACATGTTGTATTAATTTCAGATACTACTACACAATTATCTGCAGGTATGGAGGAGACAGCAGCTTCCTCTGAAGAAATGAATGCATCTGCACAC
Organism: Bacillota bacterium; assembly: GCA_023409265.1. Lineage (GTDB taxonomy): Bacteria > Bacillota > Clostridia > Acetivibrionales > DSM-1351 > Ruminiclostridium. Next base: position 60,294 of record JAEYHZ010000030.1, read on the forward strand.
GAAATCGAAAGGGCAGCAGAGTCAATTGCCATACGAGCGGAAGAAGGCGCAAAAGCAGCTCAGGATATACATAACAGAGCTGCTAAGATTTCAACGGAACTTGAAACAGCTATAGCAAAAGCCAATACAATATTCGAAGAAGTCAAGAGAAAACTGGAAGATGCTTTGGAACAATCGAAAGCGGTAAACCAAATCAATGTATTGTCGGATACTATTTTAAAAATAACATCACAGACCAATCTTTTAGCACTAAACGCTGCAATTGAATCTGCGAGAGCCGGTGAAGCAGGCAAGGGATTTGCAGTAGTGGCGGATGAAATCAGAAAGTTGGCGGAGGATTCCAAGAATACAGTAAATGAAATTCAGAACATAACCGGTATTGTCACCCAGTCGGTTAACAACCTTACTCAAAATGCAAATGAGCTTCTTACCTTTATGAGCGGCAATGTAGCAAATGACTACGTCTCAATGTTGAATGCAGCTAAAGAATATAAAAAGGACGCTATATTGGTAGATGAACTAGTCGGTGATTTTAGTGCCACCTCTGAAGAACTATTATCTTCAATTAACAGCATTATTGATGTTATCAGTGAGGTCACAAAAGCTACCAATGACTCTGCTGCAGACACTAACGCAATTGCCGAAAGCACGGTTAAATTAAACAATGAAACAAATGGTGTATTGCGCGATTGTAATAATGTGAGGCAAAGCCTTGAGAAGGTTGAAGGCACTGTTGCGAAGTTTAAAGTTTAAAAGGAATTTGGAAAAATTCGAAATGAAAATCCTATGGGCTTACGGACGATAGGATTTTCATTTTGTGTGATTAGAAATATCGTCTAAAATAAAAATAACCGCCCAGGCAAATATTTTAAGAGGTTTAAGTACAGCGGAAATAAGAGGTGTTAAAACAAGTAATTTCGTATTAGGTTTATCAAAGTTATAATTTTAATTTATCTGTGCATAATTTGATTAGGGAGTGATTAATCCCGGATTTATTTCCAGTTTTTTGTATAAAAATATTATTGCTAGGTTGACAGATTCAAAAAACCAGTTTAAATTAATATTTGTCTGATAAAATTTGTAACGAGGCAGGAGTCTCGTTGAAATGCCACTGATGTAATGAAATTTTTCTACTATCTAAAAATTTCATTTTGAATATAGGCGTTATAATATCATAAAATATATACATGAAATAACACGGAGGAATAAAATGGCTGATAACCTGGTTATTGTGGAGTCTCCTGGAAAAGTTAAATCAATAGGTAAGTTTTTAGGTAAGGGCTATAAGGTGGAAGCATCTGTCGGTCATGTCAGAGATTTGCCTAAAAGTCAGATTGGAGTAGATATAGACAACAATTTTGAGCCAAAGTATATTACCATCAGAGGTAAGGGTGATGTAATATCAAAGCTGAAGAAGGAAGCCAAGACTGCAAAAAAAGTATATCTCGCGACTGACCCTGACCGTGAGGGTGAGGCTATTTCCTGGCATCTGGCCAACCTGTTGAATATAGATGAAAGTCAAAAGTGCAGAGTTTCCTTTAATGAGATTACGCAAAATGCTGTTAAGAGTGCGATAAAGCAACCTAGAAAAATAGATATGGACCTTGTGGATGCTCAGCAGGCAAGAAGAGTACTTGACAGAATAGTTGGATATAAAATAAGCCCTTTACTCTGGAAAAAGGTAAAGAAGGGGCTAAGTGCCGGTAGAGTTCAGTCTGTTGCAACAAAAATGATCTGCGACAGAGAAGAAGAAATAAATAGCTTTGTTTCCCAGGAATACTGGTCAATTATATCAAAATTGGCCAAACCTAAGGTAAATCCAAGCTTTGAGGCTAAATTCCATGGAACGGAAGCAGAAAAGATAGAGCTCACAAATGAAGAGCAGGTTAACGGAATTTTAAAGGAAATTGAAAAAAGCAAGTATACAGTTCAAAAGGTAAAGGAACAGGAAAAGAAAAGGGCTGCAGCAGCCCCGTTTATAACAAGTACAATGCAGCAGGAGGCCTCAAGAAAGCTGGGTTTCACTACCAAGAGAACCATGATGGTAGCACAGCAGCTTTATGAAGGTATCGATATTAAAGGTCACGGGTCTGTTGGTCTTATTACCTATATGAGAACTGATTCTACCAGAATATCAAACGAGGCTCAGAACGAAGCAAGGGAATATATAACTAAAAAATACGGGGCTGATTATATTCCGCAGACTCCGAAAATTTATAAGAACAAGTCGGCATCTCAGGATGCACATGAAGCTATCCGTCCTACCTATATAGATATGACACCCGATGACATAAAGGAATCTCTGAATGCTGAGCAGTATAAACTTTACAAGCTTATCTGGAGCAGGTTCATTGCCAGTCAGATGTCATCAGCGGTATATGATACCGTAAGTGCCGATATTTCTGCAGGCAGATATATTTTTAAGGCAAATGGTTCAAAGGTCAAGTTCCCGGGCTTTATGGTATTATATATTGAAGGAAGGGATACCGAGGGCAAGGATGATGAAGCTGAGGACGAAGAGAACAGTCTGCCTGAATTAAAGCAGGGGGATGTTCTGGAACTGAAAAAGAATACGCCGAAACAGCACTTTACTCAACCTCCTGCAAGATATACCGAGGCAACACTTGTAAGGGCCCTGGAAGAAAAGGGGATAGGCAGACCAAGTACTTATGCTCCTACTATAACAACCATACTATCCAGGGGTTACGTCCTTAAGGAAAAGAAATTTTTATTGCCGACAGAATTGGGCAAGATAGTAAATGATATAATGAAAAAGCATTTTGTGGATATTGTTGATGCTGAATTTACAGCCCAGATGGAAAATGAATTGGATGCTGTGGAAGATGGTGAAAAACCCTGGAAGGATGTTATGAAAGATTTTTACGGATCCTTTGCGGGAGTTCTGAAGGAAGCCGAGGAATCCATCGGAGATGTTGAGGTACCTGAGGAAATTTCTGATGTGATATGCGACAAATGTGGAAGAAATATGGTTGTAAAGCATGGGAGATTTGGTAAATTCCTTGCTTGTCCGGGCTTTCCCGAATGCCGAAATACAAAGGCTATTGTTGAAGAGGCTGGTGTATTATGTCCGGTATGTCAGGGAAAAGTACTTATTAAAAAGACTAAAAAGGGCAGAAAATATATAGGCTGTGAAAGAAATCCGGAATGCTCATTCATGAGCTGGGATATGCCAAGTAACGAATCTTGCAAAGTTTGTGGCAACTTTATGCTGAAAAAGACTGTTGGTAAGAAATCAGACTTAAAATGCAGTAATGAAAAGTGTCCAAGCAACACCGAAGGAGTTACGAAAAAGACCAAATAGGTTTAAAAAAACATAAAGTACTTAAAAACCGGAAGACCTAGAGGTATCTTAAAACAATAATACACGATTTTGAAGCGAGGAATTTTTTGATAGTGCAAGGCGGAGGAAGGCGCAATAATTGCTTTATTGCAACTGACGACAACACAGCAATATCGGAAAATAACCGTTTCAAAAATGGGAGTTATTGTTTTAAGATACCTAAAAGCCTTTCGGTTTATTTTTTGAAAAAGAAATGTAGTATTTAACTATTTGTTCTTAACACAAAACTAATTTTATAATAACATGCGTAATATAAACTAAAAAGGGCGAGAGTTTCTAATAACTTATTAGTTATCATTGTCCGGATGGAGGAACTATGAAAAAAGTAGTCAATGTAATCGGTGCCGGATTGGCAGGCTGCGAGGCAGCTTATCAGATAGCGAAAAGAGGAATTCCTGTCAAACTATATGAAATGAAGCCAGAGAAATGCTCCCCGGCACACCATTCCGGGAATTTTGCTGAATTGGTCTGCAGTAATTCTCTTCGTTCGGATCAGCTTGAAAATGCGGTTGGTCTATTAAAAGAAGAATTAAGAACAATGGATTCCCTGATACTGAAAGCTGCCGATGCTACCAGAGTCCCTGCAGGTGGGGCTCTTGCCGTGGATCGTGAAGGTTTTTCAGACTATATTACAAGGAAAATAAAGGAAATGGACAATATTGAAATTATATACGGTGAGCAGATTGGCATACCCGATGATAATATAACAATCATTGCAACAGGTCCTTTAACCTCCGAGGGAATGTTTGGGGAAATACAACAAATGCTGGGTGAAGACTACCTTCATTTTTTTGATGCTGCTGCACCAATAGTTACCTATGATTCAATAAATATGGACAAGGCATTCAGGGCAGCCAGATATGGAAGAGGTACAGAGGATTATATAAACTGTCCAATGAACCGTGATGAATACGAAATATTCTATAATGCCCTGATCAACGCTGAGCTGGCAGAGGTTAAGGAATTTGAAAAGAATATGGTGTTTGAGGGCTGTATGCCTATAGAAAGCATGGCCCAAAGGGGGGCGGACACTATGCGCTTTGGGCCTTTAAAGCCCGTAGGACTCATTGACACCAGAACAAATATAAAACCCTATGCGGTTGTTCAGCTAAGGCAGGATAATAAAAATGGAACCCTATATAATATAGTAGGTTTTCAGACACATTTAAAGTGGCCTGACCAAAAAAGAGTTTTCAGCCTCATACCCGGACTTGAGAACGCCGAATTTGTCAGGTATGGTGTCATGCATAGAAATACCTATATAAACTCTCCAAAGCTGCTGGATAATACCTATAATCTGAAAAAAAATAACTCCATATATTTTGCAGGACAGATAACAGGGGTTGAGGGGTATATCGAGTCTACTTCCTCCGGTTTTGTTGCAGGCCTGAATGCTGCTGCCAGGATATTAAACAAGGAGAGAGTGGAATTTCCAGTTAATACGGCAATTGGAGCTTTGAGTAATTATATTTCCGATCCCAGTGTTAAAAACTTTCAACCTATGAATGTTAATTTTGGTTTGTTCAGTGGCACCGATACCACAATTCGCGATAAAAGGAAAAGAAACGCAGAAATTGCTGAAAAATCTTTAGGAATAATAGCTAAAATATACTGGGATGTTAAAATATGGTTTGAGTAATTAGTCCTAATTTCAGCACTAATCTGACTTTATTTGTTGTCTTTTTAAACATATTATGCTAGAATTTATCTAATATTATTCGATTATGTAATGTTTTTTTGGGGGTGCTATTAAAATTGATACAAAATTTGTACGGAAAAAGTAGTATTTTAGAAAAATCATTAAATGCATCATGGGAGAGAAATGACATTATTTCTCAAAATTTGGCAAATATAGACACTCCAAAATACAAAAGAAAAGATATCGCGTTTGAAGAGTTTCTAAATGAGTCTATGGGAAGAACAAATCTTGAAGGTAATCTGACAGACAAAAGGCACATTGCAATTAACAGCAGGGATGCAGATACCGTAGAACTCACGCTTATAGAGGATAACTCGGATACAAGCATGCGTATTGACGGTAACAATGTTGATGTTGACAGTGAAATGGCTAACCTGGCTAAAAACACTATTAAATACAATGCTCTTGTTCAAATGATTAACAGTAATTACAGTAAAATTAAAAACGTTATTGCAGAAGGGAGACGCTAAAAATGGGGTTCTTTACTTCACTTGATATCGGTGCGTCAGGTTTGACCGCTCAGAGACTGAGAATGGATACAATTTCTCAGAATATTGCGAATATTAATACCACCAGAACTGAAGACGGTACACCGTATAGAAGAAGAGAAGTGGTATTTGAGGAACGAACAGGTTCAGACTCATTTGCATCTGCTTTATCTGATGCCAGCAGTAAATTGGCCAATGGACAGGGTGTAAGGGTAAGCAAAATAGTTGAGGATTCGTCCGAGTTCAAAAAGGTTTATGATCCCGGGCATCCTGATGCTGATAAGGATGGATATGTAAGTATGCCAAATATTGATATAGTTACAGAAATGGTAAATATGATTTCCTCTACAAGATCCTATGAGGCTAACGTTACTTCAATAAATGCAACTAAGTCCATGGCTCTAAAAGCTTTGGAAATAGGCAAATAGTTTGGAGGTTTCAAATGTCGATAAACAGTATTTCAGAAGTTAAGCAGCTGATTCCAGATAATGTAGGATTACGCAGTGTAAATGAGGAAACAAAATCTCCGGAAGTCAGCTTTGGTGAGTATCTAAATTCAGCACTTATGAAAGTAACTGATTTGGAGAATGAAGCAGGCAAATTAAAAGAAGACTTTGCTCTTGGAAAGACAGATAATATACCTGAAGTTTTGATTGCAGGTGAAAAGGCGAATATTGCATTGCAATTTACAATGCAGATTAGAAATAAGATTCTTGACGCCTATTCGGAAATAATGAGAATGCAAATATAGTTTACATAGTTTCTTAAGATTTTTGGTAAGTTCACCATAGGTTTATCAGTACTAAAGACAAAAAATATTAATCGAGGTGGTAGTTTTGCCAGAATTTTTATCTCGAATACTCAAGCCGATTCAGGAATTTTGGAGGGGCTTGGATAAGTCCCAGAAAATTAGAATCTATATCACATCAGGAATAGTAGTTGTTGCAGTTGGATTAGGGCTTTTCTTACTGACTAAACCTTCGTACACTACTGTTATCAATAATGCAGATCCTGAGGACGTTGCAGCAATGCAGAAAATTCTGTCTGATAAAGGTATATCATATAAACTTACAGACGATAAGTCCGGAATAATTGTAAACGTAAAAGATAGTGATACTGCTCATTTCGAATTAGTTACGGCAGGGTATCCTAAAAATGGTCTGACCTTTGCAGATGCTCTCAGCAGTATAAAGATAAATACTACAGAGAGTGACAAGAAGCATATCTGGCAGCAGCTTGACGAATCGGATATCGTCAGACAGCTTAAGCTTATCCAGAATGTTAAAGATGCAAGTGTAACGGTAACAAGACCTGAAAAGACTCTATTTATTGATGAGACAGACAGTAAGGATGTCAAGGCATCAGTAGTTATCGCAAAGAAAGATGACATAACACCAAAACAGGCTGATAATATTGTTAAGCTTGTAGCCAGCAGTGTAGAAGGACTGAAACCTGAAAATGTTACAGTGGTTGATGAAAAAGGGAATACCCTTACCATAGATCAGGACGACTCCGGTATGGAAAAGACTTCTACACAGTATGATATGAAAAAGAAGGTTAAAATTGACCTTGAAAAGAATCTAAGAGAAGTGTTAAACGACCAGTTTGACAGTTTTGATGCTGCCAAAGTGGTAGTTAATCCTGTTCTTGATTTTGATACTTTATCTCAAACTTCAAAAGAAATATCTAATCCTAACGGGATGGAATCAGGGGCCATAGTAAGCAGACAAGAGCTTAAAGAGGACCTTAAGAACGGCGATTCTACAGATACTGCTGTAGGTGTTAATTCCAATCCCGGAAATACTCCATCATATCCGATGGGTTCTTCGAGTGCAAAATCTTATAAGAAATCAGATACAACAGAAAACTTTGCATATAATGAAACTTCAAAGCAAAGCGAAAAGTCATTGGGTGAGGTTATACCGGAAAAAACCACTGCTGCCATAACACTGTTATATGGGAACAGGGTTCTTGATGATTCAAAATTGACTGACGACTTGATTACCCAGGTAAAAGACCTGGCAAGTAAAGCGACAGGTATACCTGTTGCAAATCTGGCTGTCACAAAGTTAAAAATCCAACCTCCCGTTCAAGAAACTCCAACAATGAGTGAGACCATACAGAATCTTCTTTCTGCATATGGTTTACCGGCCCTCCTTCTTCTAATGCTCATAGTGCTGGTAATTGTAGCACTCCCGAAGAAGGCAAAGAAGGAAAAGCTGGAGCCTGTTCTTGCAGGAACGGAAGAAGTTGTCCTTCCATCCAAATATAATGTTGAGCTTAAGGAACCAGTTCCTGAAATAGATACTGAAGAAAGATCAGAAGTTAAGAAGCAATTAGAAAAATTTGTAAAGCAAAAGCCGGATGCAGTTGCCCAATTACTCCGTAATTGGTTGACAGATGATTATGAATAATTGAATTTAATTATTTTTGTGGGGTGGGGAACTTGACAAGAAGTGGCACAAAGACTGAATATACGGGCAAGGAAAAGGCCGCAATGTTGCTTATTTCATTAGGGCCTGAAAAATCCGCCGAAATATTCAAGCATTTAAAAGAAGACGAAATAGAGCAGCTTACACTTGAAATTGCCAATATAAGAGCCGTTACTCCGGATGAAAAGGAAAGAATACTTGATGAGTTTTATCAGATTTGTCTTGCTCAGGAGTACATAGCTGAAGGTGGTATAGGTTATGCCAAGGATATCCTTGAAAAGGCCCTTGGAACGCAGAAGGCTGTCGATATCATAAACAAGCTTACTGTTTCACTACAGGTCAGGCCTTTTGATTTTGTCAGAAAAACCGACCCATCTCAATTGCTGAATTTTATTCAGGGAGAACACCCTCAAACCATTGCTTTAATCCTTGCATATTTAAAGCCACATCAGGCATCAGTCGTACTTTCGGCATTGCCTCAGGACAAACAGGCTGATGTAGCAAGAAGAGTTGCAACAATGGACAGAACCTCTCCTGATGTAATCAAGGAAGTTGAGAGAATTCTTGAAAAGAAGCTTTCTTCTCTGGTTACAGAAGACTATACAGCTGCCGGCGGCGTTCAGTCTATCGTTGATATATTGAACTCTGTAGACAGAGGAACCGAGAAATTTATTATGGAAACTCTTGAAATTGAAGATACTGATCTTGCCGAAGAAATTAAGAGACGTATGTTCGTATTCGAAGACATACTTACCCTCGATGGCAGATCAATTCAGAGATTCCTCAGAGAAGTTGATAACAATCAGCTTGCAGTTGCTCTTAAGGGTGCAACTGAAGATGTACAGAAGCTTATATTTGCTAATATGTCCAAGCGTTTAAGTGAAATGATCAGGGAAGACCTTGAATTCATGGGACCTGTTAGACTTAAGGATGTTGAAGAAGCACAACAGAAGATTGTTAACATAATCCGTAAGTTAGAGGATGCAGGTGAGATAGTTATTTCCAGAGGCGGAGGAGATGAAATAATTGTCTAATAAGATATTTAAAAATAATCAGGTTAATGTAGGAATACCGTTTTTAATAAAGTCGCCTGTTACATATCAGCCTCCCGTAATTCGGGTTAACAATTGTAGCACAAAAGTTGCATCGGAAGAGTTTGAGGAGGCTTCACAGGTTGATTTTAAGGCAATGGGTGAAGAAATTATCAACAAAGCAAAAACAGAAGCTGACTATATTATTAAGGAAGCTCTATTAGAAGCAAAAGATATTATATCAAAAGCTTCTGTAGAGGTTCAGGAATTAAGAGAAAAAACACTGCAGGAATCAGAAGATGAAGGGTATAGAGCCGGGATTGCCCGGGCTCAGGAAGAATATGAAGGTTTGCTGCAGGAAGCAAGAGAGACAAAAGAGCAGGCCGGTGTGGAGTATAAACAGGTGTTGGATTCACTGGAAGCTGATGCTGTTAATACTATAATTGCCATAGCAAAAAAAGTTATCAGTAAAGAGCTGCAATGTAAGGAAAATATATTGTTGCTTGTTAGAGAGGCCTTTGAAAAGTGTTCAAAAGACCATCAGTCAGTGCTGAAGCTTTCTGGGCAGGACTATGATTATGTAAATGAAAATAAAGATAAATTAATGTCAATGCTTGAAAGATCAGATGATATTGAGATAAAGAAGGATTTATCTTTAAAGGAAGGCGGATGTGTAATTGATACGCCTTTTGGAAGCATTGATGCAAGTGCTGATACAAAATTTGAAAAAATTGAAAACGACTTTGAGTGTTTACTGGAAGAAAAAATTAGTTGAGGTACGCGTATGTGTACCTTGAACTATATTAGTTCAGACTGAATTTTTGCCCAAGGGGGTCAGAATTATAGTGATAGACCTGAAAAAGTACCGGGATGCGATGGATACTAAAGATTATATTGACTATATTGGAAAAGTATCAAAGGTTGTAGGTCTAACTATTGAAGCTGATGGTCCGCAAGCCAGTATCGGAGATTTGTGCAAGATACATGTATCGAAGGGCGGGCCGCTAAAGGCCGAAGTAGTTGGATTCAAGGACGAAAAAGTCCTGCTTATGCCTCTGGGAGAGATGACGGGAATAGGCCCGGGATGTACAGTAACAGCCAATGGTGACATATTGAAGGTAGCAGTTGGGGAAGAGCTTATCGGACGAGTTCTGGATGGCCTTGGAAGGCCGATGGATGACAAAGGTCCTTTAAATTCCAGAGTCTTCTATAGAACGGACAACAAGCCCCCAAATCCCATGACGAGAAAAAGAATAACAGAACCGCTCCCTTTGGGAGTCAGAGCAATAGATGGACTTCTTACAATAGGCAAGGGGCAGCGAGTTGGCATATTTGCGGGCAGCGGTGTTGGTAAGAGTACTTTAATGGGAATGATTGCCCGAAATACTAAAGCGGATATAAATGTAATTGCATTAATTGGAGAACGTGGAAGAGAAGTCCGGGAATTTATAGAAAGAGACCTGACTGAAGAAGGTTTGGCCAGATCGGTCGTAGTTGTGGCTACATCAGATCAGCCTGCACTTATAAGACTTAAAGGAGCAATGGTAGCTACTGCTATTGCAGAGTATTTCAGAGATTCAGGCAGGGATGTACTGCTGCTGATGGATTCCTTGACCAGATATGCTATGGCCCAGAGAGAAGTTGGATTGTCTATAGGTGAACCTCCTGTATCTAGAGGCTACACCCCATCGGTATTTTCAGTTTTCCCAAAACTTCTGGAAAGAGCCGGGACTGACGAAAAAGGGTCTATTACAGGTTTGTATACGGTACTGGTAGACGGTGATGACCTCACAGAGCCTGTTACCGATACAGCCAGAGGTATTTTGGATGGCCATATAGTGTTATCCAGAGCACTGGCAAATAAAAATCATTACCCGTCAATTGATGTACTGGCAAGTGTCAGCAGGGTAATGAGCGATATAATTGACAAGGAGCATAAAAAATGTGCTTCAGATATAAAAAAGACCATGGCAATACATAGAGATGCTGAAGACCTTATTAACATAGGAGCATATTTGAAAGGCAGTAACGAAAAGATTGATTATGCTATTGAGTGTATTGATGATATAACTGCTTTTCTGCAGCAGGAAACTGACCATAAGGTGTCTTTTGAAGAAATACACGAGAATATTCTCAACTTATTGAAGTAGTAGTGGAGGGCTGGAATGCAGAAGTTCGGTTTTAGACTTGAATCGGTTTTGAATCTTAAAACTCAAATAGAAGATAATGCAAAAAACAGCCTGGCTCGTGCTGCAAGAGAGTTGGAGTTTCAAAAAGAGTGCCTGAGCGATATGGAAGCTCTTAAGGAAAACTCAATGAATACGTTATCATCAGCTGTTGATCAGGGAATACCCGTATATCAGGTGAAAAACTATAACAGTTTTTTCTCCCTGATGAAGAATAAAATTTCCAACCAAAAAGTAAATGTAAATAATGCGCAAAATGATGTCGATATAAATAGGGAAGCTCTTGTAAAAGCCATGCAGGAACGTAAAATTTTGGAGAAATTGAAAGAAAAAAAATACGAGGAATTTCTTAAAGAGCAAAATAAGTCAGAACAGCTTTTAATTGATGAGTTAAACAGTTACAAGTTTAAGGAAGGGTCGGGAAAAACGTGAAGACATATTTCAGTTATTCATTTAACCCCATAGAAAAGATCGGAAAGACTGTTTATAGTGCCTGAAACGCTCTAAGAGCGCTCTTGGACAATTCTAAGGTCAATGTCATTGATCTTGCACATACGTGGATATGGAGGTTAAAATGGCCGAAATTAATAAAAAAGATAATAATGAATTACTAAAAGATCAGGATGTTCTTAAAAGTTTAAATAAAGGAAAGAATTCTGCAACCGCAAAAGATGATTCTCAGAAGAACAGCATTTTGTTTTATGTCCTTACCATAGTTGCAGCACTTCTGATAGTTGTACTGATTATAGGCGGTGCCCTCTTTTTTGCAATAAAAAACAATGTAAATGGTATTGCAGACAGTATGAGGGATACTGTTGAAAAAATACCGGTACTGAGTATGGCACTTCCTGCAAAGCCTGAGCCCGATGATGAAAAGAATATGACTGAGGAACAGGTAAGGCAGAAATACACTGAGTTGAAGGCTGAAAAGGCCCTATTGGAGAAAAAGGCAGAGGAGCTATCTCAGCAGGTGGACACTATTAACAAGCAGCTATCCTCCAAAGATACCAACTCAGCTTTACTGCAAAAGCAAAAAGAGGAAGCTGAAAAAGCGCAGCAGAAGCAGGTGACGGAATACGCCAACCTGAAGAAAGATTTTGACGAGCTGACAGCTGTAATTGCAAAAGGCGATTCCACAGAATATAAGAAGTACTTTGAAAAGATAGACCCTGCTATAGCGGCTGATTTGTATGAAAAGATCCTTAAGGATCAAAAAATGAGTGATGATGTAAAGAAATACGTTTCCATATATGAAAACATGGATGCATCAGCTGTAGCCGGTGTTATGGAGAAGATGGGTACCGGAAAGATGTCATTGATATTGGATATCATGAAAAACCTTAAGAAAGAGACTTCAGCTGAAATTCTGACTGAAATGACACCTGACTTTGCAGCAAAGGTGTCCGAGCAGTTGGCTAAAGTTTATAATGTTGGAACTGCTAATTCAACCAAGTAATAAATTTATTAAGTAGTTAATAGGGAGAAAGGCTTAATGCCTCTCTGTTATAAATATTTATATTTCGAAAGGAGGTGAAAAAATGATTTCATACAATACATCAAAATTATTGATAGCACAGTCGAACGACAATCCAATTGTCAATCTTAAGGCGAAAACCTCTCAAGGTTCTTCTGATTTGGATTTTAAGTCTGTTTTAGATAAAACATTAAATAATTCATCAAAGCGTACAGCGAATAATACATCATCAAATAATAACAGACAATTATCTGATAATACTGAAGTGAAGCCAAAATACAATTCTTATCGTGATGTTCAAGCTGAAAAGGTCTCTGCTTCAAACCAGGCCAGTGAAAAAAAGCCATCAGGTAATATAAAAGCAGAAGATGTAAATGCAGCGCAGGAAGATTTGACTAAGGATTCTACATACGATGAGCAGATTAATATTATGGCTCAGATGCTTGGGATGTCATCAAATGATTTGATAAAGCTGGCACAAGACCTTGGATTTTCTGCAGCAGACCTTAAAGATATTAAAAAATTAACGCTTTTTATGCAAAAACTCGGAAACCTGCTTGAACTGGACAATACACAAAAGGAAACTTTGGTAAAAATAGCTCAGGAGGTAGTCAGACAGACAACATCTGCGGATAGCAGTTCAGAAACTAATTCAAAGGAAACAGCTGTTCATGCCAATAATTCAGCTAATAATGCTAAAAATGGCTCTGAGAACCTTACAAAGCTATCAGCCGATTTAAAAGCAAGACTTGATTCATTGATTCAAGACGGAAAGACTGATACTGAATCATTAAGTTCAGAGATTTCCAAAATCATTGAAGCAATGAAGGCACAGGCTCAGAACAGAGTTAATATTACTGCCGGTACTGCTGGTGAGGAACAGGTTTCACAGTTGACTGAAATTTCTTCAGAGGAAGTTGAGGTTAAACCTGAAATCAAAGAAAAAGCAAAAGCAGAGGAACCCGAAAAGACTGTTGAAACAAAAGCTTCAAATTCTGATAAAGCTGTTTCACAGGCAGATGCTAAAAGCTCAGGTGTTCAGGTAAATGTTGGAAACAACCAGGAACAGCAGCAGCAGGTTCAAGTATTGGGTGATGTTAAAGTTACTACAATAAATAACCAGGTTACTGAGACCAAGTCAGCATTCACAATGCCGCAGCCGGTTAGGAATTCTGAAATAATCAATCAGGTTGTTCAGCAGGCAAAGGTTATCATGGGTCAGGACAAGTCAGAAATGGTTATCCAGCTCAAGCCTGATCATTTAGGTAAGCTTGAATTAAAGGTTGTGACTGAACAGGGTATCGTAGCTGCTAAATTTATTGCTGAAAGCCAGCAGGTCAAGGAAATAATCGAAACCAATATGCAGCTGCTTAAAGATTCTCTTCAGAAGCAGGGAATTTCCATCGAGGGTGTAAGCGTTCAGGTAGGTCATGACAGAAGAGGTGAATACCAGTCGCAGAGTGCCTACGATAGTAAAAGCAGTAATTCAGCAAACAGAATCAGGTATGGCAGCAGTTCGACAGGTGTAACCGGTGTAGCCGGAAACATTCTTGAGACTTTACCTGAAAGGCTTGCTCAATACTCAGATGAAACCAACACAATCAATCTTACAGCTTAACAGGAAGGAGGTGTATAAATGTCAACGAGTGGTGTATCAAATAATCCGACCATTGACCAGATAATAAAAAATACCAGTGCCAGCCAGGAAGCCGCTAAAAGAAAAACCGGCGGAGATCTTGGAAAGGACGATTTTCTTAACCTTTTAATAACCCAGTTAAGATATCAGGATCCTCTGGAACCCGTTGATGACAAGGAATTTATAGCTCAGATGGCTCAGTTCAGCTCACTTGAACAAATGCAGAACATGAATGGAGTGTTAACCAATTCACAGGCATTCAATCTGATTGGGAAAGATGTTACCGCCAATATTACAGATCCTAAAACCTTTGAAGTTAAAACGGTTTCTGGAATTGTTTCAACAGTTAAGATAAGCGGCGGCAAGACCTATCTGATGATAAACAACCAGGAGGTTGAAGCAGACAAGGTTGTTGAGGTAAATGATAACATTTACAACACACATACAAACCTTTCTGAGTATACCAATCTCATAGGCTACAAGGTCAAGGGTGCTGTTTATGACTCATCAAATGGCAGCATTATCAATCTTACCGGTGATGTAAGAGAAATTCAGAAGGGTGTAAATGAAGATTACGCTGTGATGGATGGTGTAGATGTTGTAGTAGCTGAAGTTACAGGTTCTAAATCAACAAACCCGAATTATACTAAGGACTACCTTGAACAGAACAAGGGTAAGGAAGTCAAGATCACAATAAAGGATCCTGAAACAGGCAGCAAGGTACCGGTCACTGCAACCTTAAATAGTTACAATATCGACCAGAATACCGGAAAAATAACGGCAGTACTTGATGATTTGTATGTTTCAGTTTACAGTGTATCAAATATTCAGAAACAGGCAGCGGATTCAACCTCAACAGAAACCAAATAGTGCAACCGGGAATTGAGGAAGGGTGATTTTCAGTGATAAATAGTAATTATTCCAACAGATTAATTAATCCATCTTTATCACCGGTCAAAATTCAGACAAATGGAGTTAGAAGCAATAACACTGCTAATGCTAATGGAGTTGGATTTGAAAATCTTCTGCAGCAGGAAATAAACAAAACTACAGGAGTCAAATTTTCCAAACATGCTGAAATGAGAATGCAGGCAAGAAATATTGATTTAAGCCAGGTACAAAAGGATAAGATCAACAATGCAGTCTCCATGGCTCAGCAAAAAGGTGTAAAGGATTCATTGGTGATACTCGATAATATTGCTTTCGTAGTAAATGTTCCGAGTAAAACTGTAATAACGGCAGTAAACAACAATGAATTAAAGGATAATGTGTTCACAAATATTGATGGTGCAATTTTCGCATAATCAATTACTCAGCTGGACCCTTACGGGAAGCTGAACCAGGTTCCTGAATGACGGATGGAACCGAAAGATAACCTTAAATTAGGGGGTCACTTAATTATGATGAGATCTATGTTTTCTGGTGTGTCGGGTTTAAGAACACACCAGACCAGAATGGACGTTATTGGTAATAACGTTGCGAATGTTAATACAGTAGGTTTTAAGTCAGGAAGAGTTACTTTCCAGGAAGTATTCAACCAGACTTTGAGAGGTGCTGGCGCACCTGATGCCGCTTTGGGCAGAGGCGGAACAAACCCAATGCAGATTGGTCTTGGTACCGGTGTCGGAGCAATTGATACCATAATGACAAGAGGCAGTGCTCAGAGAACCGATAATCCTACCGACCTGTCAATCGAAGGAGAAGGTTTCTTTGTTGTAAAGGGTTCTAATGCCGATACCTTCAAGTTTACAAGAGCAGGTAACTTTGGTCTTGATAAACTGGGCAATCTTGTTTCAGGCAGCGGTATGAATGTATATGGCTGGATGAAATACGATAAATTGAATGACGGTACTGTCAAATTCGATACCGAAGCCGAAATCAAACCGATTAACCTCTACAACGATGATGACAATGGAAACAAAAGGGTAATTGCTCCTAAAGCTACAAAAAACGCTGTATTCTCAGGAAATTTGAATTCGGCATATAAAACTCAGACTACAACACCTGCGAAACCTGACGAGGGTCAGTTTTCAACTCCTTTTACCGCTTATGATAGTCTAGGAAATGCACATGAATTTGCAATAACATATTGGAAGACATCAGATGCTGATAATACATGGGATTATAAAATATTTCAAAAAGGTGTAGATGCTGCTGGTAATGTTACATATGATGATGTTGGTGCTGACGGTACACTTGATTTTGGTGTGGATGGGAAATTGAATTCGGATACTACACCTACTACTGATATACAAAATATAAATATTGATCTTGGAACTGAAGGTGCTGATATTCTCGATATAAAACTTGACTTCTCCAACGTCACCATGTTCTCGGCAGACTCTTCCGTTAAACCTACTAATATAGACGGATACACAACCGGTAACCTCGTTACCTTTAATATCGGTTCAGACGGTATGCTTACTGGTATATACAGCAATGGACAGCAGCAGCCTTTAGGTATGGTGGCACTTGCATCCTTCTCAAACCCAGCCGGTTTACAGAAGGTCGGTGATAACCTGTTTATTCCTACAACAAACTCAGGAGACTTTAATAAAGCTGTGCAGGCAGGTTCCGAGGGTGTTGGTTCTTTAAGCCCGGGAACACTTGAAATGTCAAATGTGGACCTTTCAAGAGAGTTTACCGATATGATCATCACTCAGAGAGGCTTCCAGGCCAACAGTAGAATTATCACTACCTCTGATGAAATGTTGCAGGAATTGGTTAACTTGAAGAGATAATAAATAAATACTGTCATGGACTCCGGGCTTAGGCCTTGGGTCCATGGTAGTAGGGAAAAGCACGATTTTAGTCTTATTTTGTAAGTATTAGGAATTTAACTATTGTCTTTTTGGAGTAAAACCTTTATGATTAGATTAACCAAACTCAACAAGTCCGTCTTTGTGTTGAACAGTGAATTAATAGAAACCATAGAAAGTACACCTGATACTGTGATTTCGACAATAAATGGCAAAAAATACGTCGTTGTCGAAAGTGTTGATGAAGTAGTAGATAAGGTGATACAATACAAAGGGAAAATATTCAGAATAAAAGATATTTCAACTTGATTTTAAATATTAGCTAATATCTTGTCTTGCTAATGTATTACTGCTAAAACGTTAAGGGGGAAAAAATTTTGGAGGGGAAAAGCAGCTATTTTATTTTATTGGTTATTGTAGCATTTCTGTCAATATCACTTGCTTTCCTTGCAATAGGATATTTCTTTTTTGATAACCATGACGCAAATCCTGAAAAAGAGGTTGTTTTAGTAACTGAGAAAGTTCCAACTGATGAAGAACTGGTCAATAAGGTTATATTTGAAAAAAATAATTTCAATTTAAAGAAAACCGATGATAAACAGGTTGCGGTTATTGTTCTCAGTGCAAGCATGAAGCATTATAAAGAATTAAAAGACGAAGGCATGACAGAAGAACAAATTAATACAAAAATTGATTTTTACAGCAAGGAAATTAATTCTGCAATCGGTACATATTTTCAAGGGTTGACATTGGATGATGTTCGACAGGTTGATTCAAAGGAAAAGGCTTCAAAGGATTTAACTAAAATTATTAATGATATTTTAATAAATAATGATAAAAAGGCTAGTCCACTTGTTTACTCCATTATTTTTGATTACTGGTTCTATCAATAGGGGGTGAGCTTCTTGGGAGATATTTTATCTCAAAATGAGATTGATGAGCTGCTGAAAGCTCTTACAACAGGGGACATAGATGTTCAGCAGATTCAAACAACAAAAACTGAAAAGAAAGTCAAATTACATGATTTCAAAAAGCCACCGAAGTTTGCCAATGACCATAAACGAACTTTACAGTTTATCAATGAAAATTATGCAAGACTTGTTCAATCGTTTTTATCGGGCTACTTAAGGTCTTTGGTGCAGGTGGATGTCCTATCGGTTGATGCGCTGCAGTACAGTGAATTCAGTAATTCACTGGCCAATCCGGTAGTTCTGGCAATAGTTGATTTCAGCCCTTTAAACGGTTCTGTGATTTTCGAGATGGATCCAAGTATTGCATATGCCTTAATTGACAGGATACTTGGTGGTCGAGGGTCGGCAATGGAAAGGATCAGAACCTTTACTGAAATTGAACTGGCGATTCTTGAGAGAATTATCATTCAGATTCTTAACTTAATGCGGGAACCCTGGGAAAGCATTATTTCAATTAAACCAAGACTGGAAAAGATTGAAACAAATGCCCAATTTGCTCAGATAATCCATCCCAATGAAATGGTTGCGTTAATTACGCTTAACGTAGTTGTTGGAGAAGTGAAGGGTATGATTAACCTGTGTATACCGCATATGGTTGTTGAGCCGATAATGCCAAAGCTGAGTACAAAACTTTGGTTCACAAACGTCGAAAATGAAAAGCTTGAACATAATAAACAGGATATTGAGTTCAAGATTGAAAATACAGCTGTTCCTGTGAGAGCAGTTCTGGGCAGGACAGTAATAAATGTTGGGGAATTTCTTGATTTACAGTCAGGTGATGTTTTACCACTTGAAACCAATGTAAACGGAGACTTGGAAGTACTGGTAGGAGATTTGCCAAAGTTTTTCGCCAAACCTGGTGTAAAGAAAAATAAATTAGCTGTAAAAATAACTGAAGTAATTAGAAGGGAGGAAGAATAATGGGAGATATGCTTACACAAGCAGAAATTGATGCTTTATTGAATGGCACTTCCTCTTCAGAAGAATCCACGGATAGTGTTAGCGAATATAGCTCCGATGATAGTTTGTCAAGTCAGGAAATTGATGCTTTAGGTGAAATTGGGAATATTAGTATGGGTACCTCAGCTACAACTCTTTTCACACTTTTATCCCAAAAGGTAACTATAACTACTCCGGCTGTATCTTTAACAACATGGGGTGAACTTTCTCAAAGTTACTCTTCACAGTATGTAGCAGTCAAGGTTGAATATACTGATGGATTAATCGGAAGCAACCTTTTAATTCTTAAGCAGGACGATGTAAAAGTAATTACAGATTTAATGATGGGTGGAGAAGGGGTTAAGGTTGAAGGTGAGTTGACTGATCTTCATCTAAGCGCCATAAGTGAAGCTATGAACCAGATGATTGGTTCCTCGGCTACCTCTATGTCATCAATGTTTTCTAAAAGAATCGATATATCACCTCCAAAAGCTTTCATTGTAAGTTTTGGAAGCAGCGATCCATACGGTGAGTTTGAAATGAATGATAAGCTTGTAAGGATAGCATTTAAGATGGTTGTAGGAAACTTGATCGATAGTGAAATAATGCAGTTATTGCCGATGAAATTTGCTAAAGAATTGGTAAATACATTATTTAACAGTTCCAAGTCAGCGCCTGCGGCTCCCCAAAGTCAACCGGAATATATTGCTCCACCGCCGCCACCGCCTGTAACTCAGCAGCCGGTAATGCAACAACCTGTAATGCAGCAACCGGTTATGCAACAACCTGTAATGCAACCACCGGTTATGCAGCAGCCAATGATGCAGCAGCCGATGCAGGGATATGGTTTTGATGGTGGATATCATGATATGCAGCGGCCAAGAAATCCGGTAAGTGTTCAACCGGCTCAGTTCCAGGCTTTCGATGACGGCTTGTCGGCTGCAGAAAAGAAAAATATAGGTCTTATAATGGATTTGCCCCTTCAGGTAACCGTAGAATTGGGAAGAACCCAGAAATTAATACGGGATATTCTGGAGTTCGGATCAGGTTCAATTATTGAGCTTGACAAACTTGCAGGTGAGCCTGTTGATATACTGGTTAACGGAAAACCTATTGCAAAGGGCGAAGTCGTAGTAATTGATGAAAGCTTTGGTGTAAGAATTACAGATATAATTCATCCATCAAAAAGATTATAGTTTTCGAAAATCTAAGGAATAGTTAAGGAGATTAAAGCTATGGGTAAGAGTATTTTGATTGTTGACGATGCGGCATTTATGAGAATGATGATTAAGGATATATTATCAAAAAATGGCTATGATATTGCAGCAGACGTTGACAATGGACTAAAGGCTATAGAGAAATATAAGGAACTTACTCCTGACTTGGTTATCATGGATATAACGATGCCTGAAATGGATGGAGTAACAGCTGTACGTGAAATAAAAAAATTACATAGTGATGCAAAGATTATTATGTGCTCAGCCATGGGCCAACAAGCAATGGTTATTGAATCAATTCAAGCAGGAGCGAGAGATTTCATAGTAAAACCATTCCAGGCAGACCGTGTTGTTGAGGCGGTTAAAAAAGTTATAGGTTAATGGTCATGGAAGGATTGAATAATAAAGCTTGATTTTCATCATGGCACAGTTTATTATTTAATAATTCCTTGGCAGACATTTAATGAAAATATCCTGCTGGTTACTATAAATTTATATGGCTCGGGTTTACGACCGCTATATGATTTTTGTTAGATAACGGCAGGATATTTTGTAGTAAGGCATGATTAGATAATAAACTCTGTTTTCAGGCGAGATATTTTTCGTCAAGACCATGCCTAAATGACTTTTAACCTTCTTATGGCCTGTTAATTAATGCATCTATTTTTACAAATCAATACTAAGATCCGGCTGGTGGGGGTTAAGATGGATATTTTTCAAATTTTTTCAGTTATTTTTGCTTTTATAATTGTATTGGTTATATTGCTGATTACTACCAAGTTTCTGGCATATAAATCGAAAGCGATGATGAAGGGTAAATACATGCACATTGTTGAATCCCTAAGCCTTGGTGTTAATAACAGACTTCATCTTATCAGGGTTGATAAAGAATTCTTTATAATATCGGCATCTAACAAAAATGTTGAATTTCTGGCAAAGGTTAATATTAATGATTTTGAGAATGAAGAAATCAAAAATCCTATCACTGAAGCTATAGATTTCAAATCTGTTTTAACGAAATACGTTGGTAATTTCAGCTTTGGCAAACAGTCAAAAGCAAAGGAAGGCAAGCCTGAAGACATGATTTTGGGCGAAAAGCAGACTCAAAATGAAGAAACTAAAATAAACGATGCTATGTTCAGAAACAATCTGGAAAAATTAAAAAACATAACCAACAGTATGAATGATAAAGGTCTATAAAATGGATAAAAAAATGAAAATTAAGAAGCTATTAATATTTACGGCCATCCTGGTAGTTATTTTTTGTCTGATGGGTGGACAGGCCATGGCTGAGCCAAATATTTCAGTAACAAAAGATGGTATTAATATTGGAGCATCTCAAAACCCAAAAGAGGTATCTTCAAGTATTCAGTTGCTTTTATTATTGACAGTGCTTTCTGTAGCCCCTTCAATTCTTATAATGATGACTGGTTTTACAAGAATTATTATAATCCTGTCATTTTTAAGAAATGCCCTGGGTACTCAGCAGATGCCGCCCAACCAGGTTTTAATAGGTTTAGCCCTGTTTATTACCTTTTTTGTTATGACTCCGGTTATATCAGATATTAATGAGAATGCTTTCCAACCTTATTCCAAAGGTGAAATAACATCGCAGCAGGCAATAGAAAAAAGTTCACAGACAATAAAAACATGGATGGTAAAGCAAATTTTCAGTAATAAGAGGGAAAAAGACCTTGAATTATTTATGACGCTGGGAGGCCAGAAAGATCCCATAAAAGTTCAGGATGCTTCGAAACTTTCCCTGACAATAGTTGCTCCAGCTTTTTTAATTAGTGAACTAATGGTAGCTTTTAAGTTCGGGTTTTTAATATTTTTACCGTTTTTAATTATTGATATGGTAGTTTCCAGTACTCTTATGTCAATGGGTATGATGATGCTGCCGCCCGTAATGATATCCTTGCCATTTAAAATACTGTTATTTATTTTGGTTGACGGATGGTCCTTGTTAACCCAGTCCATTGTGGTCAGTTTTGCCCGGTGACGCTATTAATTTGATTACTTAAACGTGTAAAGTTTCCATGGAGGTTAAAATGGATGAAAGCAGCATTATTTACATTGCTCAAGAGGCCTTAAAAATAATAATTTATGTATCAGCTCCTATTTTGATTATCAGTATGGTGGTTGGTTTAATAATAAGTATCTTCCAGGCCACAACCCAAATTCAGGAGCAGACATTGACTTTTGTTCCCAAAATCTTATCAGTAGTTGCTGCTATAGCGCTTTTTGGGTCATGGATGCTGAGAGTGCTGATTGAGTATACACAGGGTATATTAATTAATATGAATCAGTTCATTAAATAGGGGTTGAGAATGTGCACATTCCATTTGATATGTTTCTGAATAATTTGGAGCTATTTCTCCTTATTTTCGTAAGGATGACGGGATTGTTTGTAACTGCTCCGATATTTGGCCGCAGAAACATACCGGTGTACTTCAAAGTAGGGTTTGCCTTTATGGCAGCTCTTCTGATGGCGAATGTTATTGAGGTGGGTCACGTTGTTGATACCAGCAACTTTATGATATATGCCTTGTATATAATAAAAGAGTTTCTTGTTGGAGTGGTTATCGGCTTTATAGCATATGCGGTTTTTACAAGTATCTATATTGCCGGACAGATTATAGATATGCAGATAGGATTCGGTATGGTAAACGTTTTGGATCCGCTTAGCAATATACAGGTTCCTATCACTGCAAATTTATATTTTATGCTGGCTATGATTATTTTTCTTGTAACAAACGGTCATCATATGCTGATTAGAGCGTTATATCAGAGCTTTGATATTTTACCCTTGGGGAGCGCTGTAATTAAGTCTGACCTTGTTGACAACATAGTCGTAGTATTTAAGGATATGTTTTCGGTTGGTTTTAAAATAGCTGCTCCAATTGTTGCAGCAGTTATAGTAACTGACGTAGTCCTGGGTATTATATCCAAGACAATTCCTCAGATGAATGTATTTGTACTGGGTATGCCATTAAAAATATTAATAGGATTAATAATTATTTTTATTACTGTTCCAGCTTTTATATATATTGTCACCATGCTGACTGACAATATGAATATTGAGATTTTTAAGATGATTAAGGCAATGGGACCTGGGCAGTAGAAAGTGCCTAAAACGATATTGAAGGGCAGGATGAAGAACCCCATGAAGGAACAACGTCTGAAGCTGAATTATCAGCTGTTTGCTGCCGGGGGAGATGATAAGACAGAAAAAGCTACTCCCAAGAAAAAAAGTGATGCAAGGAAAAAGGGACAGGTATTTCAAAGCAGGGAAATGTCAGCATCGCTGATTTTAGTTTTAATGGTTGTGTCAATAAATGCATTTGGTTCAATCATATATGAACAAATTACTCAATATATGAAAAAAGCATTTACTGAATACCTTACAATGACTGATGCTATTGATCCGGGAATTCTGGCTAAATTATTCATAGATGGGTTACTTGTTTTAGCAAAAACAACTCTACCGCTGCTGTTAATTGCTGCATTAGCAGCATTTATTGTGGGATATGCGCAGGTAGGATTTCTGTTTACTCTGGAGACATTGAAACCAAAGGGTAACAGAATAAACCCGTTCAGTGGATTTAAAAGAATTTTTTCCATGAGATCGATAGTCGAATTGGTAAAATCAATTATAAAGATTTTGATTGTTGGATGGGTTGCATACTCATACCTTAAGTCAAAAACCAATGATGTTGTTACGCTGATGAATCAGGATCTGCTTGATGTCCTTTCTTTCATTGGTAATGCTGCATTTGCCGTAGCTTTAAGAATATGTGTTGCAATGATTATTGTAGGGTTTCTTGATTATTTGTATCAACGGTTTGATTATGAAAAAAGCCTTAAGATGACAAAGCAGGAAGTAAAAGAAGAATATAAGCAACTGGAAGGAAATCCGGAAATTAAGTCGAAAATCAAGCAAAAACAGCGTCAAATGTCTATGAGAAGAATGATGCAGGAGATACCGAAAGCTGATGTGGTTATCACCAACCCGACGCATTTTGCCGTTGCAATAAAATACGATGCTCAGAAAGCCAGCGCACCATACGTGGTGGCAAAAGGGCAGGATTATATAGCATTAAGAATAAAACAGGTAGCAAATGAAAATAAAATTCAGATAGTCGAAAACAAGCCGCTGGCCAGAACCCTTTTCAGTACTGTAGATATAGGGCAGGCTATACCTCCGGAATTGTATCAGACAGTTGCTGAAATTCTGGCATTTGTGTATAACCTTAAAAATGGCGGCAGAGCCGGATAAAACTCTGTTTGGGGTATAAAAGTATTCTATTGAGGGGGATTTTCGTGTCAAAGTTAAACAATTTCTTTATACCGATAGTTATAATTATTGCAATATTAAACCTTATTTTGCCAATTCCGCATAGCTTTCTGGATTTTTTGCTTGCCGTAAATATAATCCTCGCGGCAATAATTATGCTTAATACCATATATCTTAAGACTGCACTGGATTTATCAATTTTCCCAACTCTGATAGTTGTTACCACAATTTATAGATTGTCTCTGAACGTCACAGCTACCAAGCTTATACTTTCAGAGGGTGAAGCCGGAGATGTTATAAGAGGGTTCGGATATTTTGTTGGCAGAAACAATCTTGTTGTAGGTTTTATCATCTTCTTTATAATAATGATAGTTAATTTCCTTGTTATTACAAAGGGTTCCGAAAGAGTAGCCGAAGTTGCGGCAAGATTTACATTGGACGCCATGCCTGGTAAACAGATGGCTATTGATGCTGATTTGAACACCGGCTTGATAAGTGAAGCTGAAGCAAAGGAAAGAAGAAGAAAAATCCAGAGGGAAGCGGATTTTTACGGCTCTATGGACGGTGCCAGTAAATTTGTAAAAAACGATGCTATTGCAGGAATTATTATTACTTTCTTAAATATCGCAGGTGGTTTGATCATTGGTGTAGTTATGAGGGGTGAGGCGTTGGATGTAGCCCTTCAGAACTATACCATTTTGACAATTGGTGACGGTTTGGTCAGCCAGATACCGGCACTCATGTTATCAGTGGCAACCAGCTTTATTGTTACAAGAGCCGGCGCAGAATCCGACCTGAATAAAGACGTAATTAAACAACTGTTCTATAATCCAAGGGTACTGATTATTGCAGCTGCGCTTAGCCTTGCAATGGCACCGTTTTTAACACCGGTACCATTTCTAATTCTCGCAGTAATATTGGCCTTCATGGCATATAAAATCAAACAGCTTCAAAAGGAAGCCGTTGCCGATGAAGAAGTCCAGATACAGGAAAGTGAAGTTGAAGAAATCAGAAAGCCTGAAAATGTTGTAACTCTGCTCCAGGTTGATCCAATTGAACTTGAATTTGGATATGGAATTATACCATTGGCCGACGCAAACCAGGGAGGTGACCTTCTGGACAGGGTTGTTCTCATAAGAAGACAGCTTGCACTTGAACTGGGTATGATAGTTCCTGTAATCCGACTAAGGGATAATATACAGATTGGCCCCAATGAATACATTATTAAAATCAAGGGCTCTGAAGTAGCCAAAGGAGAGCTTTTGTTTGATTACTTTATGGCAATGAACTCAGGCGGAGTTGAAGAGGAACTGGATGGAATCAAGACAATCGAACCTGCATTCGGCTTGCCTGCCCTATGGATTCAGGAAAGCCAGAGAGACAGAGCTGAAATGCTCGGCTATACGGTTGTAGATCCGCCGTCAATTATAGCTACTCACTTGACGGAAGTTATCAAAAAACATTCGTATGAATTGCTTGGCAGACAGGAAGTCCAGACTCTGGTTGACAATATCAGGCAAACGTATCCTGCCATTGTTGATGAACTAGTACCAAAGCTTATGAGTGTGGGTGAGATACAAAAAGTTCTTGCAAATCTATTAAAAGAAAATGTTTCCATAAGGGACATGGTCACAATAATGGAAACACTTGCGGATTACTCACCAATGACACATGATGTGGATATGCTTACAGAGTATGTAAGACAGGCTCTTGGAAGATCCATATCCCAGAAATTTTTTAATGGTAACTCGAATGTTATAACAATTGATCCTAAAGTTGAACAAATGATAATGGATTCCATACAGAAAACTGAATTTGGTTCATATCTTGCACTGGACCCCTCGGTATCCAACACTATTATCAATAATGTGTCAAAAAATGTTCAAAGGCTGATACAGCTTGGAAGCCAGCCAATAGTTCTGGCATCGCCCATTGTAAGATTGTATTTCAAGAGACTTACCGAGAATGTTATTCCCGGGCTGGTTGTTTTATCTTATAATGAAATAGATCCGGGGGTAGAAATCCAGTCAGTTGGAACAGTAAGTGTTTAATGCTTATAATAAAGGGTAATATTATGTCGAGAACGTTTTATTAAAGAACTGTTTTGTATTATATTCTAACTTTTCATTTTACACACGGCAGTATGGAGGTTTATATGAAAATAAAGCGTTATATGGGAAAAAACACGCAAGAGGCATTATTAAAGGTGAAAATGGATCTTGGGAATAATGCAATTATTCTAAATACAAAAAAGGTAAGACAAAAAGGAATCAAGAAGTTTTTTTCCAGTCCCATGATAGAAATTATGGCTGCAATTGATGACGATGATGCCAGAAATAAGGATAGGGAATTGACAAAAATTGATGCAACATACAAAGCTTACAATAATCCACAAAAAAATCTGTCGGAAAAAGAGGAAAAATTTACTGAGTTAGAGAATAAAGTAACTAATATTGAAAATCTGTTGGACAAGATTCTCAATATAGTTGCACCTGAAAAAAACTTGAGTGAAGCCGATAAAGATGAACAAAACAAACTGCCACAAATATACCAGCTGCTTTACAATAATCTCTTAAGAAATGAAGTTGACGAGGAGATTGCGAAAAGTATTATTGAGCAGGTGGCAAAAAGGAGTGATTCAAGGAATCTTAATGATACATCCCTTGTAATGCATTCTGTTATAGCTTCAATGTTCGGTAAAGCTGAACCGATTACTTTGAGAACTGATGGCAAGCCAACCGTAATACTTTTTGTCGGTCCTACAGGAGTTGGAAAAACAACTACGCTTGCAAAACTTGCAGCTTCATTTATGTTGTCGGAAGGTAAAAATGTTGGTTTGATTACTGCTGACACCTATAGAATAGCTGCCGTAGACCAGTTGAAAACCTATGCTGAAATATTGGGAATACCTATTTCGGTTGCTTACTCGATTGAAGAGATAAGAAACGAGATTGAAAGATATAATGACAAGGATGTTATACTTATCGACACTGCTGGTTCCAGTTATCGGGATAAGCAGAAGTTTGAAGAGTTAAAGAATCAAGTAAATGAATGCAACGCTGACAGTATATTTTTAGTTTTAAGCTCCACAGTCAGTTCTAAAAATTGCAAAGAAATTATAAAAAATTATGAATTTATACCTAATTATAAATTGATTTTTACAAAGCTTGATGAAACACCTGTATACGGTAACATATTAAATACAAAATGCTATTCGGATAAAAGTCTGTCTTACATTACCAATGGGCAGAATGTTCCTGATGATATTGAAATAGCAAATGTTGAAAGACTGTCAAAAAACTTACTTGGGAATTTATCATGACCATGGTTAATAAGTAGTTAGCTTGTATACGGAGGATTATAATGATAGATCAAGCTGAAAAGTTAAGAAATTTAGTAAATAACTACAAAAATGAGCCGTTGAATAATCAAACCAGTCCTCAACAACCTGAAAAGATAACGCTTAACAAGCGTGCAAAAGTTATTACAATTACCAGTGGTAAGGGTGGTGTGGGCAAAACAAGTGTCACTTCAAACCTTGCTATTGCACTGAGCCAGAAAGGTCACAGGGTTGTAATAATCGACGCGGATTTAGGTTTATCGAACATAGATGTTGTATTTGGTATTGTTCCAAAATACACGTTGTTAGACTCTATAAACAGTGAAAAAGGGATCTTGGATATTCTGTGTGAAGGACCGAACAATATTAAGTTCATATCCGGCGGATCTGGAGTACAGGAATTAATAAACGTTGATAAAAACACTCTTGAAGCTTTTACGGCAAATATGTCTGTGCTTGATCATATTGCGGATTATATCCTGATAGATACAGGTGCGGGTCTGAGTGATACGGTTATGAATTTTGTATTATCAGCTGAAGAAGTATTATTAGTGCTGACTCCGGAGCCAACTTCTATAACTGACGGATATGCGCTGGTAAAAACAGTAGCACATACAAAGAAAGAGTGTTCAATAAATGTACTTATAAATAGAGCAGAAAGTGAAATTGAAGCTAAAACAGTGTATAATAATTTTTCTTCGGTAGCAGAAAGATTTCTTGGAATGAAATTGGAATTCCTGGGGTATTTGCCCTTTGATCAAACCTTTATAAAATCTGTCAAGATGCAGAGGCCATATCTGCTTAGCTTCCCCAGGAATAATACAAGTAGAATGATAAGTGATATTGCTGATACTCTTGCAAAGAAGGAAGTTAGTGAAAACAGCCAGACACAGACCGGTATAAAAGGGTTCATTAATAGGTTTGTTGGGTTGTTTAGCAATAAATAAGGTAGTATACTATTATTAAGTGGGGTTATTTTCCTTGAGTGTTCAAAATAATTTTAAGGATTTTTCAATTGGAACAAAGATTGAGATGACTGTAGTTGATCCAATTGATGGAAAACTTGATATTGGATTTGTAAGCCAGCTGGAAGGTATTATTGATGTAAATACATTAAGAATCAGTGCGCCGATTTTTGAGGCAAAGATTTATCCTGTGAGAGTAAACTCGCATATTGAAGGATATTTGTTTTGCAAGGCAAATCAGATATTCAGATTTTCAGGAGTTGTAATCGACAGACTTATAATTGATGATATTGCACTGCTGGACGTGCTCGTTACAGAAAATCCTGAAAAAATACAAAGAAGGCAGTTTTATAGATTTGATTGCAAGGCTCCTGTGACTATTTATGTACCGGAAGCGGAGCAGCCTGAGGTTTATGCTGAAATATCCGGACACACTTTAGATATCAGCGGCGGCGGAATATCTTCATTATCTGATAAGGCACTGAAAGCCGATTTGATAGTTATGGGAATTCTGAAGCTTGACACATATGAGTTGGAGTTTCAAGGAAAGGTAATCAGATGTAGAAAAGAAATAATTAATGAAGAATTAAAATACATATCGTCTATAAGCTTTATAGACCTTGAATATAAAGAACGTGAAAAAATAGTCAGCTTTATATTTAATCAGCAGAGAGAACTTTTAAAAAGAGGTCAAAGGTATGATTAAATAATAAAACTCTGTTTTAAGGCGAGATGGTTTTCGTCAAAACAAGGCGGAGGATGGCGCAATAATTGCTTTATTGCATAGAAGTGCTGCAAGCAGTGCTTTTCGACAACGTAGTATTGGCGGAAAATAGCCGCCTTAAAATGGGAAAGTTATTATTTAATCATGCCTAAAGGGGTAGCGAATGAATTTTAAACCAAAAAAAAGTAATCTAATAAAAGTATTAATTGTTGATGACTCTGCTTTTATGAGAAAGGTATTGTCAGATATGATTGACTCTGAGGAGTCACTTACCGTAATCGGTACTGCCACTGACGGTAAGGACGCCCTGGTTAAAATAGAGCAGCTGGATCCTGATGTAATTACTCTTGATGTAGAAATGCCTATAATGGACGGTATCAACTGTCTTAAAGAGATAATGCAGAGATTTCCCAAGCCTGTTATAATGCTCAGCAGTGGGACAGACCATGGTGCCGAGCTTACAATCAGGGCACTGGATGAGGGTGCAGTTGATTTTATAGCAAAGCCAAAAAACATATTTGATATAAAAAATGACAAAAAGAAAAATGAAATAATTGAAAAGGTTACTATTGCAAAAAATATAAAATTTCAAGCTTTTAAGAACAAGTCAAAAGAAAATGAAAGCAGTCCGGCAGTCAAGAACAGCAAGGTATTGAAATATATTATTGCTATAGGAACTTCAACCGGAGGACCGAAAGCTTTGCAAAGTGTTATACCGTTTTTACCCGGAGATATACCGGCAGCAGTATTAATTGTACAGCATATGCCTCCGGGTTTTACAAATTCCTTGGCTGAACGACTTGACAGTAAAAGTGAGTTGGTAGTAAAGGAAGCCTCTCATAAAGAGAAGATATTGGCAGGACATGTATATGTTGCACCCGGTGATTCACACATGCTGATTGAAACTGCTTTGAATGGAGATATAATGATAAATCTTGATAAATCTCCACCTGTGAGTGGGCATAGACCATCTGTAGATGTTATGATGAATTCACTTTCAGCTACAGGTCTTAAGAATATCATAGGTGTCATTATGACAGGTATGGGAGCTGACGGCAGCGTCGGGATTAAAAGGCTCAAAGATATCAATAACAGTTACATTATAGCCCAGGATGAAGAAACAAGCGTAGTTTTTGGGATGCCTAAAATGGCTATTCAAACTGGAGCAGTTGATAAAGTAGTATCACTTGATAAAATTTCAGAAGAGATTATTCAATATTTGGGGGTGCGGTAATATGGATATGAGTCAGTATTTACAAATATTTATCGAAGAGGCAAATGAGCATGTTCAAAGTCTAAACCAGTGTCTTTTGCAAATGGAAAAAGACCCTGAGGACAAGGATGTTTTAAACGAAATATTCAGAGTTGCTCATACTATTAAGGGAATGGCCGGTACAATGGGTTTTACCAAGATGACCAAGCTGACCCATGACATGGAGAACGTACTTCATGCTATAAGGAATGATGAAATTAAGGTTACATCAGCACTGGTTGATGTTTTATTCAAATGTCTTGATGCACTTGAAAACTATGTGAACAGTGTTATTGCTACCGGCGGTGAAGGTGATAAGGAATATAAAACTGTCATTGCCACACTGAATGAAATACTGGAAAATAAGGGAACAGTAACTGCTTCTCCTGCCAGAAACCAAAGTGTTGAACCGGTTGCAGCGGCTGTAGAAGTAAATGATAAATACATAACGGCTCAGATGGAGCTTGATGAATTTGAGCAGAATACAGTTAATAAAGCCATTGATATGGGTATGAATGCGCTGAAGATAACCATTGTCCTGAACAAGGGATGCTTGTTGAAATCCGCCAGGGCTTTTATTCTTTTCCAAACGCTGGAAAGATTTGGTGAAATAATAAAATCCCAACCTGTTGTACAGGATATTGAGGACGAAAAATTTGACTTTGAATTTACTGTGGTTGTTGTATCAAAAGATGATGAGCAGCTGTTTTTTAAAGAGCTTAATTCTATTGCAGAAGTGGACGAAGTTATTATCAGGAAACTTGGCAAGTATGCAGTTGTCGGCGGAACTGCAATAGAAAATGAAGTTAAAGCTGAGGTAGAAGTAAAGGTGGCTGATTCTGTTGAGGGAACTCAATTAAAAGAAGCTGAGACACAGAATGCTGAAAAACAGAACGGAAACAATGCTCCAAGAAAGACTCAGAGAACTGTAAGAGTTGATATTGACAGGCTGGATGTTCTGATGAATCTTGTTGGAGAATTAATAATAACCAAAACCAGATTGGAAGGCACAGATATTACATCAAAGCCTCAGGAATATCATGAAACTCTGGAATACCTGGAAAGAATAACTACCAACCTGAATGACGCAGTTATGAAGGTCAGAATGGTTCCGGTGGAAACTGTATTCAATAGATTCCCTAGAATGATCAGGGATATTGCAAAGGACCTGGGCAAGGAAATCGAATTGGTCATGTCAGGTGAAGAAACAGAACTGGATAGAACTGTAATAGATGAAATCGGAGATCCATTGATCCACCTGCTGAGAAATTCCTGCGACCATGGACTTGAGTCCATTGAGAAGAGAAAACAGTTAGGTAAGCCTGAGGTAGGCAGAATAAATCTTACTGCATATCAGTCGGGTAACAATGTAATTATTGAAGTTGGTGACGATGGAGCTGGTTTAAATATTGATAAAATCAAGGCTAAAGCTATAGAAAATGGTATAGTTACAAGAGAAGCTGCAAATTCAATGTCCCAGCAGGAGGCAATTGAGTTGCTGTTCAGACCAAGCTTTAGTACAGCTGACAAGATAACTGGACTTTCCGGCAGAGGAGTTGGTCTTGATGTTGTTAAGACTAAAATTGAACAGCTTGGAGGAACGGTAGAAGTTGAAACTCAAATCGGTAAAGGAAGCAAATTCCTTATAAAACTGCCTCTTACACTGGCTATATACCAGGCCCTGCTTGTGAATGTAGGAAGTGAAAAATATGCAATTCCTTTGGGCTCCATCTATCAGATATATGAATGGCAGTCTGAAGATGTTAAGACTGTTCAGGGACAGGAAGTAATACTTCTGAGAAATATGGTAGTCCCCATAACAAGATTGGCTGATTCCCTTGAAGTTCCTGATAGCAACACCAAGACACAGAAAAAGCTGAAGATAGTTATAGTTAGAAAAGGTGAGAAGTTAACAGGTCTTATTGTTGACAGTGTAATAGGTCAACAGGAAATCGTAATCAAGTCTCTTGGAAAAATGTTGACAGGAATCAAGTATCTGGCGGGAGCTACCATACTTGGTGACGGTAATGTAGCACTTATAATTGATGTTAATTCTATTACATAAGGGGGGAATAAATATGACAGAAGCACAGGTAAATGATTTCGATACAAAACAATTTATCGTATTCAGTCTTGGGGACGAACGCTTTGGCATAGATTCACTGAAGATTACAACAATCGACAGAATGAAAACTATTACGAGGGTACCTAAAACTCCGGACTATATTAAGGGAGTAATAAACTTAAGAGGTGACATTATTCCTGTTATGGATTTAAGGGCAAAATTTAATTTGCCGGCTGTTGAAGAGACTGAGGAAACTCGTATTATTATCCTGAAATTAGAGGAAATTTCCATTGGAGTTATAGTTGATCAAGTACTTCAAACAATTCAATTAAGCGGAGAGGATATAGAAAATGCATCGAGTTTAATCAACAGTGCTGCTTCTGAGTATATTTTCGGAATTGGTAAAGTCGGTGGCGAAATCGTAACATTAATAAACTTTGAGAAATTAGTTAAGCTTTGATTTTAAAATAATAAATATTGAGGTAAAAGCAATGACGATTAGTTTTGATGAGTTAAATAATATCCAAATGGACGTACTGAAAGAAATAGGAAACATTGGTGCCGGAAATGCAGTAACTTCTTTGGCAAAAATGATTGACAAAAAAGTAGATATGGCGGTTCCTAAGGTTAAGATTCTTGGTTTTGACAAAGTAAGCCAGATTTTAGGCGGGGAAGAAATGATTGTGGTTGGAATATTACTTAGTGTTACAGGTGATATGACCGGTATCATGATGTTTGTGCTGGATAACTATGCGGCAAGACAGCTGGTAAACATTCTTCTTGGAAATAAGGACTCCCAGAGCCTGGAATTTGATGAGCTTGAATTATCTGCACTGAAAGAAATTGGTAATATTTTAACAGCATCATATCTAAATGCGCTTGCAGGCTTGACAAATCTTAAAATAATGCCGTCTGTTCCGGAATTGGCCATAGACATGGCTGGGGCAATTTTGAGCGTTCCTGCTATAGAATTTGGTAAAGTTGGAGACTCTGTTTTATATATTGAAACAGAATTTAGTGAAGGCATTACAAAAGTATTCGGGGACTTTCTTTTAATACCTGATGTTGATTCTTATGAGGTATTATTAAAAGCATTGGGAGTTATAGAATAATGAATATAGAGATAGTAAAGGTTGGTATGGCTGATCTAAACTCAGCACAGCATCCTTGTATGATAACGACACTGGGGTTAGGCTCCTGTGTGGGCGTTGCGTTGTATGATTCTGCTACTAAAATTGTTGGCTTGGCACATGTTATGCTTCCAAGTAGTGAACAAGCCAAAAATAACAGCAATCTTGCAAAATTTGCCGATACTGCTATTGTTCAACTGGTTCAGGATATGGTTAAATTAGGTGCTCGGAAGGAAAGAATAACCGCCAAACTGGCTGGCGGAGCACAAATGTTTGCATTTAGCCAGGGTTCGGACCTTATGAGGATTGGTTATAGAAATGTAGTTGCTTCCAAAGAAAAATTGAAAGAGTTGAAAATTCCAATTATTTCAGAGGATACCGGAGGCAATTACGGTCGAACAATTGAAATTTATTCCGAAGATGGTAGACTTATGGTTAAGACTATCGGTTCAGGAATTAAACAACTATAGCATGATTGTAAAATTTTAACAAAAGAAAAGAATGTAGATATTCTTCACTAGGCCAATAAGTGGTTTTTTTTCGCCGCTTAATGGCAAAATTGAGAGGTAAGAATGGAGACAATTATGAAAATTCCGTTTCTTTTAGCAATGATGGCGTCTTTAGTGACAGGGTTTATTAGTATTAGTGGAAATGCCAGCACAAATCAAACATGTATAAGAATGATCGTAGCATTGTTGGGTTTCTACATAGTTGGCTTGTTAGTAAGATCTACTTTGTCCGGCATTGTTGAAGAACAAAATAAGTTAAAACTTGAAGCTGAGAAGGAAAAACAACTCGAACAGATTAAACTTGAGCTGGAAAAGGCAGGTAGACTGAAGAATGAACAGCATTTAGGTACTAATCTTGATTTAGTTGCAGATAGTAATATCGATGACGGTTTTTCTCCACTAGATTTATCACAAGCCATTAGAACAAAAGTTAACGAATAGACATTTTGGTGATATATATAGCAAAAGTTATGGGGGATTTACATGTTTAGTGTAAACAGCATTAGTCAGCTTTGGAAGCAATACAACGAAAATAAGGATCCTGCTGCAAAAGAAAAGCTTATTGCTCATTATGCTTACCTGATAAAATATGTAGCAGGAAGATTAAGTATCTACTTTGGTTCGAATGTAGAGTTTGATGATTTGGTAGGCTATGGAGCTTTTGGCCTTATTGATGCTATTGAAAAGTTTGACATTACAAAAGGGGCAAAATTCGAGACTTATGCCTCCTTAAGGATAAGAGGATCTATAATAGATAGTATCCGGGATCTCGATTGGGTACCAAGATCTTTACGCCAGAAAAATAAAGAACTTGAAAGGGTTTATGCCGAGATAGAAAATGAAGTAGGTCATTCAGCTACAGATAAAGAAGTTGCTGAGAAGCTTGGATTAAGTATGGACGACTTTTATAGGCTTCTGAATGATGTTAATGTTTCATCCATGATGTCATTGGAAGAGTTTATGGAGCAAAACTATGAAAGAGGCCTTGAATTAGTTAGTGAGAATACTGAGGACAAGCCCGAGGCGTCACTGGAATTCAGTGAAATCAAGGAGCTGTTGGCCGATTCTATAAATAAATTACCAGATAAAGAGAAAGCGGTAATAACATTTTATTATTTCGAAGAACTTACTTTGAAAGAGATAAGTGCCATAATGAATGTAACTGAATCAAGAATATCACAGTTGCACACAAAAGCACTTTTAAGGATGAGAGGCAAATTGTTCAGACACAAAATAATGCTTGAATCTTAAAGGAGAATTTATGGCAAATCAAAATGAGCAAAGGATTTTAGTCACTGTATCACCTGATGAGTTAAAGGCTTTTATAACATTATACCCTGGTGAGAATAATTCCCCGGTCAGTAAGGATGAGATAATTACTGCCCTTCAAAATCAGAAAGTTACATATGGAATTAAAGAGGATGTAATTAATTACTGTTGCGAACATCCAATATATGACGACCAGTTCTGCATTGCCGAAGGAGTACCTGCCCAAAATGGTAAGAATGGTTCAATAATTTATCATTTTGACACATCAGTTGATAAAACACCTACAATATTGGATGACGGTAGAATTAATTACAGGGAATTAAATTTAATTCAGTCAGTTGCACAGGGACAACTTCTATGTTCACTGGTACCTCCTGTAGCAGGAGTTCAGGGGATTACTGTAAAAGGAAAAGTAATTCCTGCTATAAACGGAAGACCGGCAGTCCTTCCCAGGGGGAAAAATGTTCATTCTTCTGAGGATGGGCAAAATTTGTATGCATCTACAGATGGTGAGGTCGAATTCCTTGACGCGGCAAAAGTAAGTGTGTACACTAATCATGAAATCCCGGCAGATGTTGACAATTCTACGGGTAATGTTAATTTTGTCGGAAGTGTTATAATCAAAGGTAATGTGTTATCAGGTTTTAGTGTTGAAGCAGGCGGAAATGTTGAAGTTTATGGTGTGGTAGAAGGAGCCACCATTAAAGCCGGTGGTAATATTATCCTGAGAAGAGGAATTCAGGGCATGGGCAAAGGTACTCTTATAGCCGGAGGCGATATAGTTTCCAGGTATATTGAGTATTGTAACGTTGAGGCAAAGAATAATATCCAATCTGAAGCTGTAATGCACAGTAACATAAAGTGTGGTAACAAGCTTGAGCTTACGGGAAGAAAAGGCTTGCTGGTTGGCGGTACCTGCAAAGTCGGAAAAATTATTGTTGCAAAAGTTATTGGATCTCATATGGCTACTGTAACAGATTTAGAGGTAGGCACCGATCCGACAGTCAGAGAACGGTATAAGCAGATAAAAGAAGAAATTGCTTCGGGTGAATCGGATATTAAAAAAGCCGATCAAGCTATAGTTATATTAAAGAAGCTTGAAGGTATGGGGGCGTTAACTCCTGATAAACAGGAAATTTTAACCAAGAGTGTTAGAACTAAAATTTACCTGTCATCAAGTCTGGAAGAATTAAAAAAGGAAATTGCAGTTTTGGATGAGAAGTTGCAGCAGGAAGGCAGCGGAAAGGTTCGTTCATTAAATGTAATTTATCCCGGGGTTAAGGTTACTATTGGCAGTTCCATGATGTATGTAAAAGAGCCTTTACAGTACTGTACTCTATACAGGGATGGCGCAGATATTAGAGTCGGTGCTATTGATAAATAATTTATCAAAAAAGTAAGTATAGGGGGGCGTTAATATGTCAATTAAACCGATGGATTTTCAGGTTATGTTTCCAAAGACCTCTGAATTATCCAAGACATATAATGATGAAGCCAATAAAAATCAGGCAGTTTACCAACAACAAGCAGAATCAAATCGGCAAAAAGTTGATCAAAACCTGAAGCAAGTGGTAGCGAGAGAAAATGTCCAACATGGCCGGGTGAATGAAAAACAGGCTAAAGACAACAATAAACAGAATGACAAAAAAAAGAAGCAAAAAAATAATGAAAATTCGTCAACTATTGATATAAGGATATAGCATTATTTGAGGTGATTATGGAAGCATTTTATGTCAGTATTATTTTTTTAGGGGTTTTACTTGTTATTGGATCCCTGTTTTTTATTGCAATGGATAAGGTTAACGGTAAAGATTTCTTTAAAGAATTTGATAGAAAAAAAGAAGAAATGTTCAATTTAATACAGGATTCTGAAGAAATGATCCAGGAATTGAACAAAATCTCCGATTATGTTGTAAATGTCATCTCTGAAAAGAACCAGGAGTTTTTTGAAAAAGTAAAAATGTCTGAAACTGCTGATAAAACCTACAATCCGTACCAGGCAAGTATGGCCATGAGCAAAGTAACGAGACCTGTTCAAACAGTCAAAGCTGCGGCAATTGAAAATAATGCTGCGGCAATTAGTGGCAGTGACAATGAAAATGCTCCATTTGTCCCTGCAATAAATGAATCAACTTCTCAGAATCCCGGTGAGGATAATGTGCAGAAGGATGCATCTAAACAGAAAGATGCATCTAAACAGAAGGATGCATCTAAACAGAAGGATGCACACCAACAGAAGGATGCACCTCATCAAAAGGATGCACCTCAACAAAAGGATCCACCTCAACAAAAGGATCCACCTCAACAAAAGGATGTATCTCAACAAAAGGATGTATCTCAACAAAAGGAAATTAACCATGGAGCACTTAAATCCCAGATTTCAAGTATAGGTGATAGGGTTGATGAACCAATCAACAAGTCAAAGTTGGTGTTAAATGGAAAAAGGCGCGAAGTTCTGCAGATGATTTTTCAAGGGATGAGCAACGATGAAATAGCTGACAAACTAAAAATTGGTAAAGGTGAAATCGAGTTGATCAGAGGGTTGAGTAAATGAGAAAAGTCCACGAAAAAAGTATTATACTTGGTATTGGGATAGGAATGATTATAACTTCTATTGCCGGAATGATCTATTCAGGCGGTGTCAAGAAAGATATTAAAGCTGAAGACTTATCTAAAGACGAAGTAATCAGATTGGCCAAAAGTTATGGAATGATCGAAAAGGTCCAATTGATTGAGTCTGACGCAACACCACCCAACACCCAGAAACAGCAAACAACATCTGAGAGCACCAAAGTAGCTTCCGATACTGCAAAAGGAGCTTCTGATACTGCTAAAGACGCTTCTGACTCTTCTAAAGCAGCCTCTGATACTATAAAAGCGGCTTCAGATTCTCCAAAGGTTACCGGTGAAACAACTGCCAACAAGGGGAATGAAAATTCTACGTCTGAAAAAACAGCATCTCCTATAACTGCTGCTGCACAGACTACTTCTGAAGATGATAAAAGAACCATAACCATTGAGGTTAAACGGGGCTATAACTTAAATAAAGTTACAGCGGTATTATTTGAAAATGGCATTATTTCCAGCAAGGAAGATTTTGTGGCTGTTGCGAAATCATATAATGCCGCAAAAAAGATCAGAGTAGGAAAATATCTCTTTAAGAAAAATGATGATTACAAATATGTAGTTAAAACAATATGCAAAATGAAATAAACCGCTTTTGACTCACGGAAACATCTCCGGGTCAAAGCGGTTTTTCTTTTCATCTTAAGTCGGTAAAACTATGCTGATATCTTCTCTAAGGAATTCTTTCGCTCAAACTCTTCTTTAATAACCTTGAATCCTATTGGTATAAATATTAAAACACAGCACAACTCTGCAAAAGGATAACAATACCATACTCCATTCAGACCGAATACCTTGCCGAATAGAAAAGCACCCGGCAGGATAAATACCAATTGGCGAAGCAGTGACATTACCAGGGATTTCATACCATGGCCTACAGCCTGGAACATTGTTGTAAAAATAATACCGAAGGCAGCAGGTATAAAACACAGGCTGATGGCTCTGAGAGCGTAAATACCTATATCAGACTTCTGATCGAATACTGACAGCAGTGTTCCAGGGATTAACTGGAAAAGTAATAGTCCCAGTGACATAATTATTATGGAAACTGTAAGTGACAAGCAGAAGGTTTTATAAAAACGTTTCTTTTTGTTTGCACCAAAGTTATAACCCATAATAGGCATCGCTCCCTGAGTAAGACCAAATACAGGCATAAATACGAAGGATTGAAGTTTAAAGTAAATTCCAAGTACAGCGATAGCTGTTTCCGAAAAGGACATCAGTATTGCGTTCAAGCCTGTTGTTGTAACTGAGCCGATTGCATTCATTACTATTGTTGGAGCACCAACTTTGTAAATATTAATTACATTATCCTTTTTGATTTTCAAGCCTCTCAAGGTTAAATGTATATCATGGCTTTTCAGTTTATACATGGTAATAACATAGCACATTGCAGTCAGCTGTCCAATAATTGTGGCTGTCGCTGATCCGGCAATACCCATTTCAGGAAGACCAAACATTCCAAAAATCAGCAAGGGATTCAAAATGATATTGGTGATTGCTCCAATAAGCTGTGATATCATTGGTATGAGCATATTACCAGTAGCTTGCAGGGTCTTGGAATGAATTATTTCAATGAACATACCTGCTGACGCTGCAGTTACTATTGTCAAATAGGTTGTTCCCATGGAAATGACCTTGGGATTATCCGAAAATAAAGAAATAAACGGCCCTGATACAGTCAGGCCTATAACAACAAAAATTATTGCATTAACAATGGCTAAAAATAAGCCTGTCCTTGCAGTAACTGTGGCTTCATCGACTTTCCCTTCACCAAGCTTTCTGGCAATCAGCGAGCTTGTTCCAATTCCAACGCCTATTGCAAAAGCCAAAGTCAGCATTTGCATGGGAAAGGCAATTGAAACGGCAGTAAAGGCTTCGTGCCCCAGTCTTGAAACAAAAAAGCTGTCGACAACATTATAAAGAGACTGAACCAGCATTGAAAGCATGGCAGGAAGTGACATACCTGCCAGAAGTCGTCCTACCGGAACAGTTCCCATTTTTTCAGATTTTAAAGTATCTTTCTGCATTATGATTTTTACCCCCATTAATTCATCAAACAATTGATTTTATCAAATTATGTAACCTAAAGTCAAATTAAATTTCATGGGTATAGTAAATTTTGGCCATAATTATACATTTGATGGTAATAATAAATTTTGACCACAATTATACATTTGATGGTAATAATAAATTTTGCCACAATTATCCAATGATGGTAATAATAAATTTTGACCACAATTATACATTTGATGGTAATAATAAATTTTGACCACAATTATACATTTGATAGCAATAATAAACTTTGACCACCATAAATTTGATGACAATAATAAATTTGACCTCATAAATAGAGTATATTATAATGTTTGTTACAGTAAAAAGTATCAGATTGTGGAAATAATGTTCATATAACGAGATAAGATTTATTTAATAAGAAGGGGCAGGTTGTGATGGAATTTAACAAACTTGACAAAAGAATTCTGATTGCCTGGAGAATTTCAAGAATAATTGGAATTTTAATTACAGGAGCTATTCTTGCAATAGCCTTATCCTTCCTATCCAGGCTCGATTTTATAAAGCCTTATTTGCACTATGTATTTATAGGTGTGGGAGTTTTAGCAATCTACATGCTTGTAGGACTTGTTGTTTATCCTGTAATTGAATATAAACAGTGGGGATATATAATTACTGATGACAGGGTTGAAATCCGTCACGGGATATTTTTTGTCAAGAATACCATCATACCTATTATCAGGATACAACATATAACCGTATCTCAGGGACCTATAATCAGAAAGCTGGGAATATCTGTTGTAAATATACACACTGCCAGTGGTCTGTTTATTATTGAAGGCATTTCAAATCAAGAGGCCGGCCTGAGAGCAGAAGGCTTGAAGTCAAAGCTATATACAAGGCTTGAGGCTCAAGATAAATAACTTTTGGCTGTATAATGGCTTGGGAGGTAATCAAGGTGGAGTTTAAACGTATCCGTGGGAACTATCTTATATTATTTGAAAAAGTTATTGAATTACCGGTGATTATTTTAGGAGTCATTGCAAGTATATTTCTTGTTAAGAATTTTGATTTTCAGGCTATTATGCCATTGCTTTTTATACTATTGAGTCCTTTGTCCAGACTTATCAATTATCTCTTTACATTCTATACTCTGGAAGAGGATTATTTGCTTGTGGAGTCAGGCGTTTTCACAAAGAAAAGAACCGAGATACCATTTTCTACAATTACAACAGTGGACTTATCTCAGAATATACTGTTCCAGTTGTTCAAGGTTTATAAAATAAAAGTGGATAATGCCAGCCAGACAAATGATACGGCAAACAAATCCAATATCGTTTTGACTTTAAAAATTGATCAGGCTATTCAATTTAAGCAAATAATAACTAATGGCCGGATAGATGAAGTAATAAAAGCTGAGGAAACAGAGGCCGATATTATAAATGCGCTACCACAGGAATTTGTAAAACTTGGACTGCTTCAGTCAAAGTTTGTTTATTTCTTGAGTATTTTAGCGGTTGCAGGTCCATTTACCGGTGTTATTGCCCCAAAATTTAAAGATGTATTTAAAGATATACTTATTGGCGGTTTTATTGCGGCATTTATTATTATAGTTTATTTACTGGCTGTCGGAATGTCGCTTATTAAAAGTGTGGTTACTTATTATAATTTTAAAGTATGGACCGCCGGGGATTCAATAAAGATTAATTATGGCCTGCTCAATAAAAAGAGCTTCTCACTGCAGAAGCGCAAAATAAACGGGATTATTCTAAAACAAAGTTTACTTATGAGGCTATGCAGGCTTTACTCTGCCGAAGTAATTGTTATTGGCTATGGAGACAGTACTAATGAAGGTGAAAAGGAACAGGCGTTACTCTTTCCCATAGCCTCCTTTGACAGATTAAAGGACATCGTCGGTAAGGTATTACCGGAATATAGCCTGGAATATGAGCTTTGCAAGCCCGAAAAGCGTGCTTTAAGATATTTCTTTTTCAGCCCAGGTTTTATTTTTGCACTTATTGTTTTTACAGCAGCTGTAGTTGTTTCAGCAGCCATAAGTAATTTATTTGTGTCAGCCTGTGCCGTTGTGTTTATGATAATATGCATTATAGGAATCCTATTTAAATTTAAAAATTCGGGAATTAGTGTTAATGACAGGAATATTGTGCTCTCGTCGGGTGGATACCATAGAAGAATTGCTGTAATAAAGACCAAGAGTATTGAAAGCATTACATCCACAGGAAGTGTATTCAAGAGAACCCGGGGAGTTGTAAGTATAAAACTGGGATTTATAGCTCCGATACGCGTTTCGCATATATCATCACTTAATTTGCCTGTTAAGCAGTTTGATATGCTCCAAGGTGTACTTCAGTACTAGCACCGGATGAACTGGTGAAATTTGAATCGCTGGATTTTGAGTCGGGTGTTGAAGAAGCTGGAACCAAATGCTGATTAAATATAATAATTATGAGAAAAAATATAACATAGTTTTGTATTTTGGTATTGATTTGTTATAGTTTCTGTGTTACTATATTTAAGCAGCGAAAAACATATGCCGAAGTGGTGAAATTGGCAGACGCACTGGACTCAAAATCCAGCGTAGGTGACTACATGCCGGTTCGAGTCCGGCCTTCGGCACCAAAACAGAAGTATCAAGCGTTTTAGACGTTTGGTGCTTTTTTTGTTGTGTATGTAATAAATATCGCTATCAAGCACCATGTGTCAGTCCAGATGGAGGACTTATCTGGCACAGACGCTACAAGCAATATGTTTTACTCTGACCTCCAGAGGAATATACAAACCATAGCTGAAGACAAGCATATAGTTATAAAACATGTTAATAGCAATATACCTGTCAAAAATGTTCTGCTTGCGGATATACTGATAAGCGGAATAGAATCATTAAAAGTACCTTTTATTGCTAACAGTGTTGAATATCTTTAAACGCAGATTATAATGCTTAAAAAACATATCCAGTTCGGAAACTAAACCAAGTTCTCAAATCTATAAGCAGTCACAAAATTATTTATACAGAACAAAATGTTTAAAATCTCTATCAGGGCCAAATATAATTAGTTATATTGTTTAGATATGTTAATTTATAACAGAGATTGTGATAAAATGGGAGTAACTTATCACGGAGGTGTCCTAAAATGAATAAGAAGATTCTCAGTATATTATTGGTGATAGCAATTACAATCTCATGCTTTACTGGTATAGCTTACGGAGCAAAAAGTTCAAAAGTGAAAGTTACAGTTGAACTACAATCAATTGAGTGTGTTCAAAATGACCACGTAGGCAATGAGTGGGGATTTGGTGCAACCGTTAATAAAAAGGAATTAACTGAAGGTGATTCAATTGAAATATCAACAACATCAACCGGTAAGATTACAATAGTTTCAATGGCTGAAGAGCAAGATAAGTATCCAGACTATGATAGTAAGACTCTCACTGTATCTGTGAGTAAGTTAAAGGCAAATAAAGACACTACATATACATCTAATGTAACAGTCACTGAAAACAGGGGCAGGTACTCTGGGAATAAAGCAGTGTGGAAGTTTACATATGTTGTGACGAGAAAATAGAATTTTTTATTTGGAATCTATTGTAAATGTTTGTTAAGCAGAGATTCAAATAGAAATTTAATAAAGGGGATTAGGGAAAGATGAGAACATGCCCAAAATGCAATGAGTTAAATGGTGATAATAGAACGGAATGCTTTAAATGCAAAACTTCTTTAGGAGCAGTTGATTTATATAAAAAAATATGTTCCAAATGTGGGTTAATATTTTCTCAAAAGGCTGAAAGTTGTGAAAAGTGTGGCAATAGACTATCTGTTTACTCTGGAAGTAGTAGCTATGAAAATAAAAATTCAGATAGCAGTGGTTGCTGGATGTATGTTGTATCAGTTTTAGTTCCTTTGGTTGGTATTATATTAGGTTGCATCTACATATCAAGAAGAGAAGATGAGTTGGGTAAGTCCCTTATTATCACAGGAGTAGTATCAAATGTTGTTGCAGTTGTTTTGGGAATAATGCTTACAAGCTGTTCTTTATAGTATTGCAATTTTGCAATTGTCTTTATAACAAAGATTTTAATCGATTAAGTTCTTCAGGAGTGCAAAAATGGATGTTGAGAGTAAAAATCGGCTTGAAAAGTTGAAGAAGAAAAACAAAGTAAGATATGCGAAAGAACAGCTTATACGTGATTTGAAAAGTCGATATGGTATTGATTTTTCAGACAAATTATTTGTTGATTACGAATTGTCCAACGAATTGCATATAAAAACATATAAGAAAATCAGAACTGAAGCAATAAAATCTCTAAGGTTTTATTATGAACTTGATAAACTTAA
Source organism: Bacillota bacterium (assembly GCA_023409265.1). Classification (GTDB taxonomy): domain Bacteria; phylum Bacillota; class Clostridia; order Acetivibrionales; family DSM-1351; genus Ruminiclostridium. The sequence continues at coordinate 105,033 of JAEYHZ010000030.1, forward strand.
AGAAACAATAGAATGGATTTTTTTAAAAAATAAAAATCATGAAAATGAAAATATTTTGTTTTATCCTGCGACATTTAAATATTACTTCAATATTAGCCATCAACTGTATTTGGACTATCCTCTAGCAATTGAACTGCCAGTCCTTGAATGTAAAGATATTGTATTAAAGCTGATGACCGATATGCATGATGACTTAGTTATAATATCTGAAGACTTAGGGTATGGTTTTGTATTAAGTGAAGATGAGTATTCCTATGTTACGGTGTAATATTGGGGATGAATAATCCAACAAAACATGAGTTTTATAGAGTCTTTTGAGAATTCTGAATCCTTGATAATTACGCTTTTATGGATGGAGGAGAGAAAATGAATACTGCACATAACAGTAAAAAGAGAATTATTACTTTAATTGAATTGGTTATGGGAAGTTGTATTTGTGTAGGATTTTCACTTTTTAGGAAAGTGCATTACTGGGCACCAGAAAAAGGAGAGTATGGTACAAGGAAAATTCCCTATATAGAGATATTGAAAGAAAATCCAAAAGAAGTAAAGGAATATATTTTAGTATTTATAACGATAGCATTGATTGGTCTGATTTTTATTTTCCTCAAAAAGAGGTTTATTAAGGATTGGCTAAAATGATATTCTGTAAGCTAATAAAAATTAAATTTTAAATGATGACAATCTTTTGCAGTTGTTTTACTACGAGCTAACGATTATATTAATAATCCAAATAGATCAAAAAACCAGAATTTATTTTAACAGGAGGCTATCATGGATAGGGGTCAGTTAATAGATACATTATCAACAACTTTATTATGGGAAGTTGTGAGTGCTAATATTGAAAAAATCGATCAACTACCTATTATGTTAAGGGATATTGGTTATGTAGAAGATATAGATAATGTCATAGCACAAATTACAGAATGTGAGGTTTTTAATTCGGAACCTTTAGAAATAATAAGTTTTGACAAGAATGAGGAAAGTATTTTAATTACTTTTGAAATGCAATTCGTCTTATCTGCGTGGAGCGGACGGAAACAGCTTTTAAGAATAACGGCTGCCGCAACGGGAAAATGCAGAATTCCAGACATCGGAAAATATGATTGGGAAAGCATTGATTTTGAAGATCTGGATAAGAAAGAATTGCTGTCCTACGAGGGACTTGTGGATATACTGGAACTAAATTATCCTAGTTCAGAATGCGATGATGTAAGCATGTTTAACAAAACAGTATTTTGATCTCGGTGTAGTGATGTAATAACACTTGAGTTTTATTTAAAATTGAGAAAGAAGGCTAAGACTTCTACTTATTCTTTGTAGATTGGAGTATCGAAATGGCTTTCCGAAAAAACAAATTGAGAGATTTGATAGCAATTCTAGTTGGAGGTATTCCACTATTGATTTCATTTTCTCTATATAATAAATTTAATAGTAAAATTACAACTTTGATTTTTGATTTAATTTGTATTATTTCTGTATCATTATTTTATATTTTTACAAACAACCAGAAATATTTGGTAGAAAAGGATACAATCATTTTTAGTAGCTCTTTTACTGTTTATTTTCAAGTCGCAAACTTTAAACAATCCATGAAATACTGCTTGCATTAAACACCAGGATTTTGTTTTTCGTACACAGCCCTATAGGGGACCACCCCGAAATTATTATTTATTGGAGTGAAGAAGATGGGGCATACATTCCAGAAGTACCTGAGCTGGCAGGATGTTCAGGTACACTTTGAATGTACCTGACAAATGCGTTCCAGAGATCGGTACCTTTTTTTCTTTGCTTTCCGGAGATATTACTTTTTTTCAACCTTTGATCCGCTATATCTTACCTTGCAGTAATCGGTTACAACATTGTTTACCTCATTAACTGCTTTATTTCTCTTTATTAGTAAAAAAGCAGCTATACCTGTAATAATAAGGATTGCAGTTAACAATGTTATGATTGACCAAGGCTCAAGATGCAGCATACCACTTGCTACCTGGTAACTCCCTATAAGACCGAAGAAAATAAACGCTCCGGCTGATATTAGTTTAATTATTCTTTGAGGTATTCTTTTACACATTACTACCCCTAAAATAATACCGATGCCATCAGCAATTAACATTCCGGTAGTAGTTCCTGCCAGGATGCCGACAGGATTTGCCGGGAATTTGGCAGCAAGAGCAATTGTTGCGAGTTGCGTTTTGTCACCCATTTCTGCAATAAAAAATGCTATTGCAACTGTAATAATTACACCAAACTTTGTTATCCTATTAACTTCACCTTCCAGCTTTTCAACTCTTAAAGTCCATAATCCAAAGAATATGAAAGAAAGGGAAGCAATCGACTGTATCCAAATTTGGGCTGGCTCAAAACGAGTGATAAAATTTCCTATAACAACGGCTAAAGCGTGATTTAATACTGTGGCTATAAATACACCTGTTAATACTTTTGAGGCTTTGTACTTGGTAGCAAATGCCATTGCCAATAATTGTGTCTTATCTCCCATTTCTGCGAGAACAACAGTCCCGGCTGCAAACAAGAAAGCAATTAAATTAGAATACATTTTTTTCATCCTTTCGGTTTCGTATTATACAACGTATAAAAAAAGACCTTTAACATAACCTCTCCGGAAGGGGTTATGTTAAAAGTCTCGTTACCATATCGGTACAAAGCCAGACGTATAAGCGTCAGTATGTTGACTTTGTATAATAAACTACTCCCTCTTAACACTAAAAAAGAATATATGTAGTATTTATCTACCAATCGATTATCTTAATAATGGTTTGATAGGTAAATATTTAGTGGTTAGTACTACCGAATACAAACGTTTCATTTGAAAATAGTTTGCTAACCTTTGTGGAGGGAGCTAATATTCAATTAAACAAAAAATCTTATTGTTTTAAACAGCTTTCCTGAGCATCGAATGTTAGAATATTTTGTCCTACGGACTGTAAGAAATTACCCAGTACATCGCGCTGACAACCAGTTATACCTTCAGCAAGAAATAAGGCGACTGCAGTTGCAAGCAAAGTAAGCTCACATGGACTCAGAGAAAAGAATCCGTTATTGCATGCGTTTTTTGAATTATTATCCATATATCATTCCTCTTTGATTAATAATTTCAATTAGTATATGTTATGCTGGAGAATATTAAAAAGTTAACAGCTAAACATAAAACTTTTAAAATGAATTATTTCTTACCTTTGTTGTTATTATCATGGTGATGACACATTGGTTTACTCGTGCAGATATTGTTGTATACCTGAAAGAATAGCCTCTGCTGTATTATCTCGAAATATTTTATCATTTCCTGGCGTTCAACTTAAAAAACTCAGGAAGAAAAGATCCTGAGCTTTTTAATGTCTAAGCATTAAAATTAACAACTGTGATCATTGCGTCCGCAGAAGCAGAAAAGTAAAATAAGAATAATTATAATTACAAAGATCATATTGTCATCAGAACCGCCAAAACAGCCTCCCATGCTTATACACTCCTTCCTTAAAAATAAATTTATGATCCCAAGCAAGGTACAAATTTTGTGTATAGATTCAATATAAATAGGAATTACTTGGCTAATATTATGATATTCACTATGAATTTATTGGTTACAATCAGAAAAAAATAAGCAACATGATATCATTTTTGATATAGTTTGCTTAATTTTCATCCATAAAACTGTGAAAGGATGAGCTTTCGGCAGTTCATGTATTTACCGCTTATTACATTAAATTTAGCATGAAAATGCCGATAATGTTTGGTCTTAAGAGTGTAACCTCTTTTCAGAAAAGTAACATAATATTATAACATGGTTAGGAATATACAATAAAATTTTTTGAGATATGTATTAACCGAAGGATGTATATGTATCGGTAGAAAAATAAAGGTGTGTTGCAGCAAAAAAATAAACGCTTAATATAAGATAGAGCACACCAATTAGACATGAGTGTATCCTAATATTTAAAATATCTAGCGCTTAAGGACATTGTAGAATCTATTAGAAAAAGTTAGCCCTTTTATTTAATTCCTTTTTTAAATATTATATTGCCTGGATGTTTACTACCCTGGCTAAACCAAACCAGGGCTTTTTTTATAATCTAAATATCCATGATTTGATAAGAATTCAATCTTTGATCTTACCATATCATTATATTGTTCCTGAGTTATTTTTCCACTTTCTTTACAGTTTTCGGCTAGTTTAAGGAATTTAATACAGCAATCCACGATTAGTTCTTCCATATCCATCACCTCTATATACCAATAAAATATCATAACTTGTAATAAATGTAAATATTTGATTGGATTTTATAAGAAAAAATATCTATTAAATAAATCAAGCAATAATAACAATGGGGAACTTATTCCATTTGAATAAGTTCTTATCTAGCAATAAATCCTGAAAATACAAACGTCATTAGTCACTCCCGCTTCATAGCTGGATTTGATAGAGCTTCCACTGTCTATTATTGTAAAAAGATATATTTAGAGATTCTCAATTTGTGTATATATTCGAATTTAAATGGGAGTTGGTCTATGAGTTAGAATTATTACACATATTTTTTACAAATATTAAAAAATGTGTAAGTACATTAGTAGAAAGAGCAAATTTTTAGAAAAAATGCTATCATTTAAAAAAAATATATGGATTATTTTATAAAAATAGTATATAATGGAGTAAATTGTAATAGGTGGTGGTTATATGTTAAGTAGGATCACTAAGAAGATTACAGATGAAATACTTGTCACAGTACCCGGTATTTCGGAGGAAAAAGCCGAGGAAATTGATTATGGACTTTATATGGCTTTTTCAGATGGGCTGAAGCTTATAGCAGTTTTACTTACTGCATACATAGTAGGGCAGTTTAATTATGCACTTGTTGCAGTCATTGTATTTTCAGTTAACAAATCTTATTTTGGTGGCATTCATGCCAAAACTCAAATTGGTTGTGTAGTTACTCATTTTTCTTTTATATTTGGTACTATTTACTTATCACATTTTATAAAGTTTGGTTTTTTAAATGTTGTTCTATTCGTTATATCAGGTATTTTGGTGTACCTGTATGCTCCGGCAGATTTAACATCAAAGCCAATTTTGACTGAAAAAAGATGGAAAGAGTTAAGGATAAAGGGAAGTATAGTTTTAATATTATGTTTTTTGATTTCCATATTTGCACCTAGGGTATACTCCAATGTTATTTCAATAATTACACTTATTACTACAGTAAATCTTACACCGGTGGTGTATAAAATAACAAAGAATAGGAAGGGTGGGTATTTGAAATGAAAGGATCAAAAATTAGGTTGATTGTAATGACTGTTCTATCTTTGGTTGGAGTTTTTGCGGCTACCGCTTCGGCCGGAGCATGTTGGGTAATATCTTTCTATCAAAAAGAATGCCCAAAATCGTTACTTAAATAAAATCAAAAAATAAAAAAAGGCTATATGCCTTTTTTTATTTTTAGTATTTGGGTAAAAATCATGTTCTCATTATCAAAATTTATGAGATTAGTTATGTTATCATATTTGCTCAGAATTTTTTCTACTATACATAAGCCATGTCCTCTGTCAGTACCCTTGGTTGAATATCCGTCAATTTTAATTCTGTTAATATCGGGTATAGTTTCGCAGCTGTTATTAATGGTAATATCTATACTCTCATCGCTGCTTTCCAACACCATTTCAACCTCTTTATTATCACTTACCGATGCCGCTTCTATTGCATTATCCAGATAAATTCCTATAATTTCACAAAGTTCGGATATTTTTACATTAGGGATAGAATCAATTTCACCAATTGTTTTTAAGTTGAATTGTAAACCTGATTTCTGTGCATAATCCTTTTTAGAGGATATAAGGCCAAAGAGTCCGGCATTTTTAATATCACAGATTGAAGTGTCCACAATATTATCTGTTGTATTAAAAATTTCGTTTATATATGAGGAGGCCTGATCGTATTTTTTCATTTTAATCATTGCAGAAATAACTGTCAGATGATTGGCCTGGTCGTGTTTAAATCTTCTTAAATCCTGTATCACAAGTCCCAGGGATTCGTTGTAAAAGGCCTGCTGTTTTTCTTCTTCAACTTTCATTTCATATTTGTGGAAACTGTTTATATACCAAATTGATATAATTAAATAAATAACAGACAGTAAAAGAGTTGCTGAAAAGGCTATGGGATCAAAGCTGAAAATATAATGAAGACCAGCATTTAAGGCCATAATTAAAAATGTAATAGATAATAAGAAACCTACTGGCTTAAGATTTTTAACTTGGCTAATTTTTTTAGCAAATGGAGTGAGGAATACAATAATAGAAGCAATAATGTAAATTAATAAATTCATTATTACAAATAAAACCATATTACTTGAAATAACATCAGGAGTAACATTAACACTAGAGAATAACGCAAATATTAGAGGGGCTATAAAATTTCCAATTGAAACAGACAGAATAATTGTGCAAAACGATAATACAGCCTTTACGATGCTTGTTTTCAGTAAATATTTTATAACAATTATACTAATCAATAAAATAAAAAATGACCTTAAAAATTGTAGATTACCTGGAAGATACTTCATACATAGTGTAGATAATAGTCCATTTGAGACACCGAATAAAGTAATAAATACATAAAGCCTGGTACCTTTGGTTACAATATTCAAATTTGATTTCAAGAAAAAATGTACCAAATATGCTGTGATCATTGCAAATAGTGTATTAACAACCATCAATTGTATAAACACAAATTTTTCTCCTAATACCTTTTAATCGTATTACTAAGGATTTAGTTCAAATATACTTTGTTGCAACAACATAAAACAGGTTTATAAAATTTTTCCAATTATATTATTATAATATAACAATTTCAATAAAATTACAATATTCGCCATAAAAACAAATTAAATAGTCTTTTAGTACTATTATTTTATAGATACATAATGGTAGAATAAATAAGTAAAAAATATCAAAGAAAATTCTGGATAGACATATTTATCTTTAATAAACATATTTAGAGGTGAAATATATGATACTAGGTGCTTTACAAATGAATGTGATAAAAGATGACAAGGCAAGCAATTTAGACACTGTTCAAAGGCTAATAATCAGCCCCGTGGATTTGGTAGTGCTTCCGGAACTATTTTCTACAGGTTATTTTTTTGATTCAGGTGATAAATTAATGGAAATTGCAGAAGAAATACCAAACGGATATACAACTGACAGACTGACAGAAATAGCAAAGGCAGCAAACTGTCACCTGGTTGGAGCCATTGTAGAAAAGGAAGAAGGTAAACTTTACATAACAGCTGTATTGGCTGGTCCCAACGGGTATGTAGGAAAACAAAGAAAAAGGCATCTGACGGATCATGAAACCAAGTACTTCACCCCTGGTGATAGTTCTGAGGTATTCAATATTTTGGACTGCAGAGTTGGTATGCTAATCTGCTTCGAAGGCTGGTTCCCCGAAAGTTCAAGAGAATTAACGGTTAGAGGAGCTCAGATAATCTGTCATTCCATGCTCACATGTCAGCAGAAAACCATGGACATTATGAGAGTCCGTGCTATCGAGAACAAGGTCTTTATGGTGGTAGCAAACAGTATAAGTACCGAGATGTTTGACAATAACTCAATAACGTTCAGAGGTGATAGCAGAGTTATTGACTTCAATGGAAATATTCTGATAAATGCAGGAAAAGAGGAAAAACTTATATCGGCTGAAGTTGATGAGAAAGCTGCCAGTCTTAAGGATCTGGAGGATTGCAGAGATCTGGTCTATGAAATCAAAAAGCATGGGTTTTATAGTTAAAATCTTAAAGAAGCAAAGCGGAAGTTACTACTTTTAGTAAACTCCGCTTTTTTATTTGAAGTTTTTTGAATTTGGACAGCTTTGGCTAAGATATAAACAAACTTTTATAAGATATGTTTATAAATATTAAAAACTTTTATAAATATGTTGACAGTTACGGTAAACAAGTACTAATATACTAATATAGCAATGGATAATATTGAGTTATGTGTACAAATGGAAAGTTAAAGGTAGTAATTTACTGGAACAAGGGGTGCTGGATTATGATGGACAAAATAATGACTATGACTGTAGAAGAAATTAAAAGCGGCTATACATTTAATATCCAGAAAGATAGTTATAAGTGCAATATCTGTGGCAGAGAGTTTGAAAAAGAAGAGATATTCCAGGCAGGCGGAAGGTTTTTCAACGCTGCACGAATGGTAAAAATTCATATTAAGGAAGAACACCAAAATATGTTGGAGCTATTAACCTCTAACGATAAAAAATATACCGGAATAACAGAAAACCAAAAAGAATTGCTGGATATGATTTATTCCGGTTTGACTGATAATGAGATCGCCAAAAAGACAGGTGTAGCACCAGCAACAATACGTCATCAGAGATTTGTTTTTCGTGAGAAAGCAAAACAAGCCAAGTTGTATCTTGCAATTTATGAACTGGCAATGGAAGGAATACCGAAGGATAAAGCTGATACTAAGGATAAAAATGAAATTGTTGATATTCACACCGGTGCAAAAATGGTCGATGACAGATATATTGTAACCAAGGCTGAAGAGGAAAAAATTCTTGAAGCAATGTTTACTTCGCTCTCCCCGCTAAAATTAAAAGTATTTTCAAGTAAGGAGAAGAAAAAAATAGTTACCCTTAAAAAAATATCAGAGCAGTTTGAAAGAAACAGGCGCTATTCAGAAAAAGAAATAAACAATGTTCTTAAAGAAATTTACGATGATTTTGCAACCTTAAGACGATATTTGATTGAGTATGGGTTCATGGAAAGAACCAACGATTGTAAGGAGTATTGGTTAGCTTGAAGGACTTTAGTCGAAAAGTTATGCACGACTGCCTGTTTGCCGGGCAAACAAATGGCAGGTGCAATAAAATAAATTTAGCCCTATAAAAAAGCATTGAAAAAAATTTTTGTGTGCCCGATGGGACAATTCATTTGGCACATTGGGGGTATGGGAGGTTAAAATGAAGAATGATATTGATAAGTATTTAGATGATAAGGGCAGGATAAAAATTTGGCCGGCAAAAATTGAAAGGAAAAAAGAAGTACTGGAATACCTTTCTACCAAGTTTGATTATGCGAAGTTCTATACTGAAAAGGAAGTTAACAGTATAATTGATAATTGGCATACATTTAACGACTATTTTTTACTGAGACGGGGACTCGTTGATCACAAGCTGCTGTCCCGTACCAGAAATGGAGCTCAGTACTGGAGAGAAGGGCAATTTACTCCAAATACTATTGGACACTGAAAATAGTCAGCGAGTATTACAGGTTTTCAGGCTTTGATGAAATAAGGCTTGCAGTTTCATTAAAGAACTTAGCCGGTCTCAAATTCTGGCATAAATGCGGCTTTGATAAAATAACCTCTGTAACTGCACCGGAGGGTTTTAACTACGACAGCTATGGATGTCTGGAATTAAAGAAATCTTTAATTTCCTTCTAAGCAGGTGAAATAGAAGTGTAAATTACACAATTTATTATATTTACAAGCTCAAATTTTTTTAAAATTTTTTCTACTTTAGTGTATTGAAATATGAAAAATATAAGTATATAATTATGTTAATAGAATATTTCGTTAGGTGAGGTTCCTATACAGATATATGCTGCTGCCCGGAAACATCGAGAGATGCCAATGGGTCAACAGGTACTACCGAAATAAGGTTTTACTTAATGTAGCTGGGTTATCCAAAGCTGTATAGTGCTAAAACTCAACGAGTGAAGGTGTTTTTTTATGCTCAAAATCCGTCACTCGTAGTGTCGGTTTTTTTATTGCCAACAAAATTGGCTTTGCACACATTTGTTAATGTTCTTATATTATATTTTGTAAAGGTAGGTGAATGGTATGGATTGTGACCCTGATAGTAGCCACATAAAATTTAATAAAACATCCTATGGGTTTATTTTTCATGCCATCTTATAAAATAATTTGCAGTCTGGAAAATCAAGCCCTTATACTACTACAAATAAATCATTAAAGAGGGTGAGAGAAATGCTGGATATTTTTAAGACTGTAAACAATGAAATAGTTCGTACAAATGATTTCGAGGAAGGTTCCTGGGTTAACCTGGTAAACCCCACTGATGAAGAAATCAATAAAGTCAGTAATTCTTTAAATGTTGAAGTGGATTTTTTAAAAGCCGCGCTGGACGAAGAAGAAAGAGCCCGTATTGAGAGTGACAGCGGACAAACGCTCATTATCGTTGACATACCTATTGTAGATAAAGAAGGTAAGATGAATGTTTATACTACCATTCCACTCGCTATAATACTTATAAAGCACATAATTATCACGGTATGCTTAAAGGAAGACACTATATTAAGTGATTTTATAAATAACAAGGTAAAATCTTTTTTAACACAATATAAAACAAGATTTGTACTGCAGATACTTTATAAGAATGCAACAAGATACCTTCAGTATCTGAAACACATAGACAAGACCAGCAGCAGAATTGAACAGGAAGTATATAAATCCATGAAAAACAAGGAAGTTATTCAGATGTTGAAGCTGGAAAAAAGCCTTGTATACTTTTCAACTGCTTTAAAGTCCAACGAAGTTGTTTTGGAAAAGCTAATGAAGTATGAGCACATTAAAAATTATCCCGAAGATACTGAACTGCTTGAAGATGTTATTATAGAAAACAAACAGGCTATCGAAATGGCCAATATCTACAGCAGTATTCTTTCGGGAACAATGGATGCCTTTACGTCAGTTATTTCAAACAATTTGAATATAGTAATGAAGTTCTTGACTTCGGTAACCATAGTTATGGCCATTCCTACAATGGTATCGAGCTTCTTTGGTATGAATGTTGCTATCCCGTTGACAAGCCACTATGCATTTTGGTTTATCTTAGGGCTTTCATTGATGATTTGTCTGGTTGTTGGTTATACTCTCTACAAAAAGAAATTGTTTTAGAAACATCAGAAACGAGAAATGGAGCACCTGGCGCAGAGAGATGTTTATGAAACAAAGTCTAAGATATTTATAAAGCAAAGTCATAAGATATTTATGAAGCAAAGTCATAAGATATTTATAAAATAAAGTTAAAAGATGTTTTTATAAAGACATATAAAAGGTATAAAATAAAGTGCCACTTAGTTGTGGCACTTTTTATCTTTCAATTAAATTACCTGCACCATCATAAAAATTTTCGTCTGAGTTTCTCAGTATACCTTGGCTATCATAAAATTCTTCGTCAGCTTGCCTTAAAATACCCATAAAGTCAAAATAATCATCACCTGGATCACGTAAAATGCCCTCCCTATCAAAATAGCTTTCACCGGGATTACGTAAAATACCTTGACCATCGCAGTATTTATCTTTAAGGGAATACAAAATTCATCACTCTTTCATGAGAAATATTATTAATATTATAGCACAGAAACTTATGTATAGAAAAGGTATTTTTCATATTTGATGGCTTAAATTACCAAAAACTTAGGTATTCTGCTAAGTTATCATGATATAATCGGAATGTAATATTGGTTAATTTGGGACATTTTATCTGTAAATGCAATTAGCGGGGGTTTATATGGATGAAAAGGGATAAAATTCAGCGGTGCCAGGTTATCTGACCGTAAAAAATTACAAGACTGGAAGCACCTGAAATAAGGTGTTCCCAGTCTTATTTCATTCAAAATTGATACTCCCAATTGTTTTAATAGTGTTTTTGTTGTGCTATAATCAAATAAAAGTTCAGGTCTGGCTTATCTGGAGGTAATATGACTGCTAATTCAGAGAATATATTTGATATAATAATTGTTGGAGCGGGAGCTGTGGGCTGTGCGGTTGCAAGGGAACTGTCCCGGTATGATCTAAAAATCGCTGTGCTTGAAAAGGAAAGTGATGTGGCAGCAGGTACCAGCGGCCGAAACAGCGCAGTTGTTCATGCCGGCTTCAATAACAAACCCGGAAGTCTTATGGCAAAGCTTTGTGTTGAAGGCAATGAGGGCTTCGAAAAGGCCTGCACCGAGCTGGATGTTCCCTACAAAAAAACGGGAAAGCTCATTGTAGCCTTCGATGAGAGTGATTTTGCCGGCATTGATAAACTAATGGAGAACGGCCGGAAAAATGGGGTAAAGGGGCTTGAAGCTGTCGGCGCCGATGTAGTTCAGAAGTTGGAGCCGCATGTTGGGGGAATCGGCGCCATGCTGTCACCCAACACTGCCATAACAAGCCCGTTCATATATACTGTAGCTCTAGCTGAGAACGCAGCTCAGAATGGAGTTGAGTTTTATTTTGAAACAGAAGTGAACGGTATTACCAAAAGAGATAACTTATTCAGGTTAAGTGCTGGTAACAGGTATTTTTACAGCAGATATATAGTTAACAGCGCAGGACTTTATTCAGACAGAATATCGTCTCTGGCAGGAGAAAAGGGCTATAAAATTTATCCCTGCCGTGGAGAATACTTCATTCTGGACAAAAGAACAAGCCAGTATCTGAATATGCCGGTTTATCCTGTGCCAAGGCCGGGTATTGGCGGACTTGGCGTCCACCTGACCCCTACGATAGAGGGCAATATACTTATTGGTCCCAGTGCTGAATACATTAAATCAAAAAGTGATTATAGTGCCACCAGAAGCGTTATGGAACAGTTGTTCAAAGAGGCAAAAGAACTGCTTCCGCCCATTGAAATGAAACATATTATCAGAAGCTATACCGGTATACGGTCAAAACTTGTAGGACCCAAAACCGGAGGCTTTGGTGACTTTATTATTGAAGAATCAAAAGTTGTTCCCGGATTGATAAATCTTATAGGAATTGAGTCTCCGGGACTTACCTCTTCAGTTCCAATCAGCAGGATGGTAAGGGATATTCTTTCAAATAAAGAGGAGCTTAAGGAAAAGAGCGGTTTTATGCCTTTCAGAAAAGGCATCATTTCTTTCAGGGATCTTACACTTGAAAAGAAGGAAGAGCTTATTAAGCAGTATCCCGAGTACGGTGAGATTGTATGCAGATGCGAGGGCATTACAAAAAAGGAAATCATTGACGCAATAAACAACCCTCTGGGAGTAACAACCCTGGTAGGTATAAAGTACAGAGCAAGGCCTATGATGGGGCGGTGCCAGGGAGGCTACTGTCTTACAAGAATAGTTGATATTCTTAAAGAACAAAAAGGAATTGGGCCCGAGCAGGTAACAATGAGAGGAAATGAATCGAAATTGTTTACAGGAACGGTTAAATAACCAATGTAACTACAGGAACATTTTTCGTCTCATAGCGGATGTGGAGTTGGTAAATCTCATAAATATTTCGTGGCTGCCGTGCGGCTCATGGAGGTAACATGTTTATAAATAAAGATTTAATAATTGTAGGAGCAGGCCCGGCTGGTTTAGCTGCAGCAATTGAAGCCAGAAAAAGAGGACTGAAGGATATTCTGGTTCTGGAGAGGGAGTCCGTTGCCGGCGGCATCTTAAACCAGTGCATCCATGATGGTTTCGGCCTTATAAAATTCAATGAAGCCTTGACCGGGCCTGAATATGCAAAGAGGTATATAGATGAAGCCATAAAAGCAAGTGTGGAGATTATTACAAACGTGATGGTTCAGGATATCAGCAGTGATAAGGTTGTTACAACCATCAGTCCGGACGGTATCAGGATTTATAAGTCTAAAGCCGTTATACTTGCAATGGGCTGCAGAGAGAGAACCAGGGGTGCCATCTGTATACCGGGAACCAGGCCTGCAGGTGTATTTACTGCCGGAGTAGCCCAGAATCTGGTCAATATAAGAAACGTTATGGTGGGTAAAAATGTTGTAATACTGGGTTCCGGGGATATAGGACTTATAATGGCAAGACGTTTGACTCTGGAAGGGGCCAGAGTTCTGGCCGTTGTCGAAAAACTTCCCTACTCCAGCGGACTCCAGAGAAATATAACTCAATGCCTTGAGGATTTTAATATTCCCCTGCTTCTGAGTCATACAGTAACAAATATAGAAGGTAAGGAGAGAGTTACGGGGCTTACAATTTCAAAGGTTGATGAAAAAGGTAACATAATGCGGGGAACGTCAAAGAAATTCAATTGCGACACATTAATACTTTCAGTTGGCCTTATACCTGAAAATGAGGTATCGATGAATGCCGGTGTTGTCATAGATGAAACAACCGGAGGTGCAAAAGTGGATGAAAACCTGCAAACAAGCATTCCGGGAATATTTGCATGTGGAAATGTACTTCAGGTTCATGATTTAGTGGATTACGTGTCTGCTGAAGGAGAACTGGCAGCGAAATCGGCAGTTAATTATATAAATGAGAAAAATGTTACCGGACCTGCTGAAACCAGGATATGGGTAAAAGCCGGCAGCGGAATCAGATATGTTTTGCCGCAAAGTATCAGCGCAAACATAGACATAACGTTTTCCATGAGAGTTGTGAAGCCTGGGAGAAATAGATCAGTCCTTTTTAGTGACGGAGATAAAGTCTTAAAAAAAAGGAAGTTTACAGCTGTTAATCCTGCCGAAATGATAAGGATAGACCTGAAATCAGCCGAGCTCAAGGATATTTCGGAACTGGAGGTTAGTATTAATGAAGACTAATAAAGAAATTGTATGCATTATATGCCCGAACGGCTGCAGAATGAATGTTTTTATAGATGAACAAAATATAGTAACCAAGGTAACCAATGCCTTATGCAGAAACGGTAAAACCTATGCGGAAAGCGAAATTCAGTGTCCCATGAGAAGCCTGACTTCCACAGTAAAGGTGATTGGAGGAACAATGCCCCTGGTCAGTGTCAGAAGCAATGTACCCATGCCCAAGGAAAAAATCCAGGAGGCTGTCAAGGAGCTAAGGAATTATGAACTTACTGCGCCTGTGGAATTCCACCAGGTGGTTGTAACCGATATACTGGGCACAGGCGCAAATATAATAGCCACAAAACAGGTACCAAAAGCTTAAACTAATTATGATATAAATATAAAGGACATTAAGCAATGACAGAGAAAGTTAACTGCCGGAATTGTAAATACTATTATATAACATGGGATAGAAATATGCCTTACGGATGTAAGGCTTTTGGTTTTAAATCCAGGCAAATGCCTTCACTGGTGGTTTTTCAGTCTTCGGGCAAAGCTTGTCAGGCTTTTGAAGTGAAGCTAAAAGACTTACAAAAATGATTGAATTACGAAGCGTTTGACAGCTCTGTGGACGTGGAAAAAATTCCATTCAGATTATCATAAATCATTCCGCATTTTCCTAAGTCATTTGCCTTTGTAATATACCTGCATTTGGTATAGGCTTCTTTATTAACCGAAGCACAAATATGACAGGGAATTTCACCTGAACAGCTTCCTAAAAGGATTCCTTCCAGGGCCTCCAGCCTGGTAACGCTGCTATTGATATCCAAAGATATAAAATTTCTGAAGTAATTTTTTGAATCCAGAACTTCAAAATTGAGACAGGTTTTCTTGAAAAGCCACGGAACCTGTTCCTCTTCTTCAATATAAGATGGACCCAGCATCAGAGTAGGATCCGGAACAATGCATGGAACCAGAGAACTGCAGGCCTCATACATTCCGTAGGAACACACGTATTTTTTAACAACCTTGTCGTATGAAAGGTGCTTACAAAAAGTACAGGAGCGGTAGGATTCAATTTTGTGCCTGTAGTATAGCTTTGAACCGAAAATAGACATATAATAAAATCTGTAAATCAAGTCTACCGAAAGTATTCCGGTTTTTTTCAGTAATCTTACAATTATATTCATTTTGTTTTCCAAACATTCCATGTTTTACCACCTCCTTGCCATATTAACATTTGAAATGAAAAAATTCTCTATATTTCCCCCTGTGAAAAAAATGTAGTATGTAATTCCTTTCTTAAACCAGCCAATATTAACCGGTGACCTGCCTGAAGAAAAAAATGTCAGTGAAAAAAATAGATTTATGAAGGGAAATGACAAGTTATATATACCGCTTAACAGATTGACATATCATTTATATATAGTATATTATATATAATATATTATTTACAGAATGGAAGGATGCTATGAGTGATATAAACATGCCGCTTTATCAGCAAATTTATAATTATGTTATAGATGAAATAAAGACCGGCAAATTCCGGAGCGGTGACAGGATACCCTCCGAAAAGGAACTGGCTGAAGAATTCAAGGTTAGTCGTATAACAAGTAAAAAGGCATTGGAAATGCTGATGGAAAACGGATTTATAACCAGGATGCCGGGAAGAGGTTCCTATGTTATGGAGGATGCGGGTAAGAAAGCAAATTCATTACCTGAAATCAGTCAAAACGTTAAAAAGAGCGGAACAATGATAGGCGTAATTATTCCTGATTTCTCAGAATCCTATGGAATGACTCTCCTTTCAGGTATTGAAAGAAAAGCATCAGAGGAAAACTGCTTTGTTGTAATGAAAAGATCCTTTGGACACCAGGATATGGAGGAGGAAGTGATTGATTCCCTTCTTGAGCTTGGTGTAGATGGCATTATAGTAATGCCTGTGCATGGAGAACATTACAATCCGAAAATACTCCGTCTGATTCTTGACGGGTTTCCGGTTGTATCGGTGGATAGGTGTTTGAGCGGTATACCTGTGCCATTTGTAGGAACAGATAATTTAAATGTCTCCAAAAAAGCAACAGATTATTTGCTGGGACTTGGGCATACCAATATTGCAGTACTTTCGCCGCCAATACGCAATACTTCGGCTATTGAGGACAGGGTGGAAGGCTTTGTAAAGAGCCACGCCGAAAATGGAGTGGTGGTAGATGAAAGCATATGGCTGACAAATCTTGTAAGCACGTTGCCCGGAAAGAATACAAAAGAGAATATTGAAGCTGATATAAATAGAATAATGGAGTTTTTGAATAACAAGCCTGAGATAACCTGCCTTTACGTAGTGGAATACAATATAGCATTATTGGCTATGAAGGCTGCTAAAGCCCTTGGAAAAAAAGTCCCGGAGGATATATCAATTTTCTGTTTTGACAGTCCGTTTAATTATGTGGGGGAATATCTATTTACTTTTGTCAGACAGAGGGAGGCGGAGATGGGGGCAACCGCAGTTGAACTCTTATTGAAGCAAATGAAGGAAAAAGGTGTAAACGATAAAGTATATTTAGATGCCGATTTAGTTATAGGTGCCACAACTGTTAAAAAGAAATGACTGAAGAACTGGTGTAATCTTAAAAGGCCTGAAAAGTAAAAATTTTGGGTTCTTTTTTTTTCCGGTTATGGAGTTATTCATCAAGATTTTATTACTTTTAGAAGGTGAATTTAATTATACAATCAGGCTTTATCAAAGATGCTAAAGTTAAATGATATATAGTATAATCAAATGGTATAAATAGTATGTAGTGTAAAATAAAATTATAAAATAGTATATTATTTGTGTTGACAACATAATGAATATATTATATTATATAGCTGCAGAGTAAGTTGTTGAAAATAAATAAATAAGTACAAGAATTATCACTAGTTATTGTATAATATGCCGAAAGGGAATGATGTTATGGAAAGTGTTGCTGTAAGTGCTGCCCAGGCAATTGATGAAATATGTACGCTTCTGGGGAAAGAAAAGAAGGTGGCACGACTTTTAAATAATTGCTTCTTTAATACAATGGAAACTACAACTGAAATACTTGATGACGGAACTACATTCGTTTTTACTGGTGATATACCGGCTATGTGGCTGAGAGATTCATCAGCACAGGTAAGACATTATATTCCTTTTGCTGCTTCCGATGACAAAATGGGAAGATTGATAGAGGGTTTGATAAAAAGGCAGGTTGATTACATCTTAACTGACCCTTACGCTAATGCATTTAATAAAGAACCAAACAATGCGGGGCACAAATCTGATATTACAGAGCACAATCCCTGGGTTTGGGAAAGAAAATATGAAGTTGATTCCCTGTGTTATTGTATTCAGTTAGCTTATCTGTATTGGAAAGAAACAGAAAGAAACGATATTTTTGATGAAAAATACCGCAAAGCATTAAATGTCATAATAGAACTATGGAAAAGTGAACAAAGACATTTTAACAAGTCTACATATAAATTCAGAAGAGTGAATTGTCCCGATACAGACACACTCAGAAATGATGACAGCGGTATGCCTGTAAATTATACAGGTATGACCTGGTCAGGGTTCAGGCCAAGCGATGATGCGTGTACCTTTAATTACCTTATACCCGCCAATATGTTTGCTGTTGTGGTTCTTGGCTATGTCGAAGAAATTGCAGAGATTATTTACAAAGACCACAGCCTAGCTCTTTCAGCAAAAACTCTCAAAAATGAAATAGACTATGGTATTAAAACCTATGGCATTTACAGGCACCCGAAGTACGGTGAAATTTATTCATATGAAACAGATGGCTTTGGTAACTACAATCTTATGGATGATGCAAATGTACCAAGTCTATTGTCAATTCCCTACCTTGGTTACACCCCGGTAGATGACCCCATTTATCAGAATACCAGACGCTTTATACTCAGCACTGACAATCCGTATTATTTCGAAGGCAAATTTGCCAAAGGCATAGGAAGCCCCCACACTCCCCGGCAGTACATATGGCACATAAGTCTTACAATGCAGGCCCTTACTTCAACTGATGACAATGAGATTAAGGAACTGCTTCAAACCATAATGAATACCGACGCAGATACCGGTTTTATGCATGAAGGATTCGATGTAAATAATCCGAAAGAATTCAGCAGACCGTGGTTTGCCTGGGCAAACAGCCTGTTTGGGGAATTGGTATACAAGCTTGTTAAAGACGGTAAGTTATATTTATTTTAATTTAGGGAGGGACTATTGTGGAAAATCAGGTTGGGGTTGATAACATAAAACCCGGTAATAATTTAAATATGTCTTTACTTCAGCGTATTAAAAAAAGTGAAGCAGTAATAGGATACCTTTTTATGATACCGACTATTATTGGTTTTACTTTGTTCGTAGCGTATCCTTTGATTTCATCTTTGTACTATGCATTTACAGACTGGGGTGTAACAGGGAAACCTGAGTGGGTTGGGCTGGAGAATTTTGAATTTTTATTTAAATTTGATCCTACTTTTATTCCGGCTGTAAAAGCTACTATATTGTACGTTCTATGGACTGTTCCGGCTTCTATAGCAGTTGGACTGCTTCTGGCATTATTACTAAACAAGACTATTCCCGGTATAAAATTTTTTAGAACAGTATTCTACCTTCCTGTTGTTTTACCCGCTGTAGCAAGTCTAGTTCTATGGAAATTCATTTTTCATCCGGATTATGGTTTGGCAAATCAATTGTTGATGGCATTTGGCCTTCCTACAAGTAGTTGGCTTCAAAGTGAAACAATGGTTTTTCCAGCAATACTAATGACAGTGCTCTGGGGTGTAGGTTCCCAGATGATTATTTTCCTCAGTGGACTTCAATCTGTACCCACGGATCTTTTTGAGGCTGCAGATATTGACGGAGCCTCAAGTATAAGAAAATTTTTCTCCATCACAATTCCAATGATAACGCCTGTATTATTTCTTCAGTTAATAACCAGTGTTATAGCAGGGTTCCAGGTTTATGCTCCTGCCATGATTTTAACAGGAAACGCCGATGGAGTTGGTGGAGGGCCAAATCTAAAAACGTATTTCTTAAACTATGCAATTTATAACAGTGCCTTTAATAATGGACAGTTTGGATATGCAGTGGCAGAGGTTTGGGTTCTCTTTGTAATAGTTATGATATTTACAATAGTAATATTTAAAACATCAAATAATTTTGTTTATTATGAGGGGGAGGAATAAACATGGATAAGAATTCATCGCTTAAACCATCTGATATATTTAGATACATTCTTCTGTCATTGTTCGGGGTAACTATGATTCTGCCACTTTTCTGGATGATTACTGTTGCTTTAAAAGACAATAATGTATTATATATGAATCCCCCTCAATGGATACCAAAACAATTTGTGTGGAGTAATTTTAAGATTGGCACCGAAGCAATCGACTTTTGGACTAAAATGCTAAACACAACCATTGTAACCGTTTTATCAGCAATCGGACAGGTTTTAAGCTGTACCTTGGTAGGTTACGCCATTTCAAGAATTAAATTTCCTGGAAGAAAACTTTGGTTTTATCTCATAATTGGCAGTATGATGCTGCCTGGTTTTATAAGTATGATTCCTGTATTTAAGATGTTTACAGCTTTACATATGTATAATACATGGATTCCGCTTATCCTCCCCAATTTCTTGGGTGCACCCTTCTTCATTTTCCTCATAAGACAATTCATGATGTCAATTCCAAAATCTTTTGACGAAGCGGCAAAAATAGATGGTGCGGGACATCTGGATATTTTATTCAGGATATTGGTACCAATGATTAAACCTGCAATTACTGTTATAGTTCTTCAACAGGTAATGAATTCCTGGAATGACTATATCGGTCCTTTGATATACGTATCCGATGCCAAAAAACAATTGCTTTCAGTAGGTATTTCACAGTTTATCAGCGGATATGAGTCAACCTGGAATCTATTTATGGCGTCAGATATTCTATACATGCTTCCAATGATTGTTTTGTTTGTATTTGCGCAGAAGTACTTTATGCAAGGCTTGGGATCTCTTAATAATGCGGCACTAAAGTGATATCTTCACTTTAAGTATAAAAAAATCAAGGGGGAAATTATATGTTAAAGCAATTTAAGAAATTTATTACTCTGACAACAGCATTTGCATTAACAGCAGCACTGTTTGCAGGGTGTGGATCAGACCAAAGTGTTAATAATAGTACTGATAGCAATACCGGTACTAATGATGGAACACAGGCAGCTGACACTAACAAAGGTGAAAAAATTAATCTGACATTCTTAGATTGGGAAAGTCCTGAAATGAACAAAGCTATTGAGGCATCCTTTGATGAGTTCACTGCTGAAAATCCAAACGTTACAGTAAAATTAAATCCTGCACCCTTAAAGGACTATGGTATCAAAATCCAACAGATGATTGCAGCAAATGAAGCACCGGATGCTTTCATGGTTGGAAATGATATGGTTATTAAATACGGTCAGGAAGGCCATTTGCTGGAAATCAACAAGTATACAGACGCTGATGCAGGTTTTCTTGATAAATTCTATCCAGGTGTTTTGACAAGCTGGCAGTTGGACGGGAAACTGGTAGGTCTTCCTGGACTTATGAACACATATGGTGTGTTCTATAATAAGAAACTGTTGGCAGCAAAAGGCGTTGCTGAACCAACAAAGGACTGGACCTACAAGGACATGCTTGATGCAGCAGATAAGCTAAAGGATCCTGCAGCTAAAATGTATGGTTTGTACAATGCAACTCCTGATGTATTCCACATGGGTGTTTATGCAGCCGCTGCAGGAGGACCTGGTTTTACAGATGGAATCTATCCAGTAACAAAGGTTGAGGCGTCTGCACAATTTAAGGAGGGTGTCGCTCTTTTCTCAGAGAAAATCAAGAGTGGAGCAATCCCATCAAAAACTTATAATGTAGATAACCTTGTTGGATTGTTTATGCAGGGTAAGGTTCCAATGATGCAGTATGGTCAGTGGGCAGTTGATCAGCTTGTCAGAGAGGCTCCAAAGGATCTCGAATGGGGATTTGTACCAAATCCCAAGGTTACACAGCAGTCAACAATTTATGATGCAGTAGGCTGGGCAGTTCCAAAGAGTACAAAACATCCTGATGAATCCTATAAATTATTAAAGTATATAGTTACTAAAACATATGAAAAGATTTTACCACAGTTCCCGGTTGCTCCTACAGCATACACAGAATCAGCTAAGCCCTACTATGCAAAGCTGAAAGAAGTTGGACACCAGGATGTAGCTGATGGACTTGATTATATGCTGAATTCTCCTAACAAGCAGCCGGTAAGATTCTTCCAGAGTTTCTCCGACAAAGCTAATAAGTTTACCGATGCATATTGGAATAACATCCTTGACGGAAAGCAGCCAATAGAAAAACTGGACGACATGGTCAAGAGTATGAATGATGTAATTGCAGCATCCAAATAGTTTCTTCAACTAAATAAATACAGGATTAAATAAGGAACCTTCTTTTTAGTGAATTTTATACATAAAGACATCAAAGAGAAGGTTCCTTGTCTTGCCTGTTTATTTTTTTCTTATATATTATTGTTCTTTAAATTATGTAATTAAATATTGTTCTGGAGGGGATTGAGGTGGCAAAAGGTATTAAAAACCTATCAAAGGCAATTTTAGTTTTACTTTCATTAACAATACCAATGGGTGGTTCTTCCTGTGGAGAAATGGTTAAACCAAGCTTTGATGCAGATTTGGCAATGGATAGTTATGTAAAGTCCTTCTATTATGAAATAGAAGGAAGCGGCTATTTAAGTGAACATACTGACGGAGGGCAGCAGGGCTTCTGGTCGGGGGCTGAGATTATAGAAGTTTTTGAAGATGCCTATGATAGAACAAAAGAAGAAAAATACAAGGATATGGTTGTAAAACTATGCAATGGTTTTATAAATAAGTTTGGAACAGATTGGACAAGTAATAAATATAATGACGATATTATGTGGATGGTGCTTGTATGTACCAGGGCCTACAGAATTACGGGCGATGAAGTATACAAGGATTTGGCTAAATTCCATTTCGACCAGGTTTACTCAAGAGGATACGATGAAGCTTTAGGGGGCGGTATCTGGTGGACCACCGACAATCACGAAAAAAATTCCTGTATAACTGATCCTGCTGTCATTGCGGCGGTCAGGCTTTATGAAATACTGAAGGAAGACCAATATCTAAATAAAGCAAAGGAACTTTATGCATGGGAGTCGAAAACTCTCTTTGATTCACAAACGGGTAGTGTCTACGATAATATTAAAATAGATAATACTGTAGAAAAAAGTAACTATACATACAACCAGGGTACTTATATAGGGGCTTCCTGCGAACTTTACAAAGTTACAAAGGAGTCTAAATATCTGGATAATGCAAAAAAAGCAGCCGACTATACCATTAAAAATATGACTGTGGATGGCATTTTAAAGGATGAAGGTGATAATGGTGATGGTTCAGGTTTTAAAGGGATATTTACACGTTATATGAAACCCCTTGTTACAGAATGTGACCGGAAACAGTATGTCTCCTGGCTTTATAAAAATGCCAATAAAGTTTGGGAAAATAGGAGACGAAAAGACAATCTGACCTACGCTGACTGGAATACCAAGTGTCCCGATGACCTTTTGTATGCATTTGCTTCATCCACTGGTGTTGCACTGCTTCAAAATTGCCCGCAGGATAAATAGAAAGCTAAATACTTCCGGAGTGAAAACATATTAATTTTGTTGATATAATGAAACACTGGCCGCAGTCAAATCCTTGATCCCAGTGTACCCGAAGTTCATGAATTTATGGCAGAAGAATAAATCGTCTGACAACCCAATTCTACAAAAAAGTTAATTAACTTTTAGGCTAATTTTTGCTCTTATATGATATAATTAGCCTATTGGAGGATTGCACATGAAAGACTTTGTACACTTGCACGTTCATACCGAATATAGCCTACTGGACGGCTCTAACAGAATAAAGGATCTGATACAAAGAGTAAAAGAGCTTGGAATGAGCAGTGTTGCCATAACAGACCACGGTGTAATGTACGGCGTTGTTGAATTTTACAAGGAAGCGCAAAAGAACGGAATCAAGCCTATTTTAGGTTGTGAAGTATATACGGCAAAGCGCAGTATGCAGGACAAGCAGCCCGGTCTGGATTCAGATTACGGGCATCTTGTTCTGCTTGCCAAAAATCAGACAGGCTATAAGAATCTGATGAAGATTGTTTCTCTGGGCTTTACTGAGGGGTTTTACTATAAGCCGAGAGTCGATTATCAAACTCTCGAAAGGTATTCAGAAGGGATAATTGCACTCAGTGCCTGTCTGTCAGGAGACATTCCTGCTGCAATTCTGAATAATGACTATGACAAGGCTGTGGAGCTGTCTAAAAGGCTGAACGGCATATTCGGGCAGGATAATTTCTATCTGGAATTGCAGCACAACGGTATAAGCGATCAGAATCTGGTTAATCAACAGCTTATAAAACTGTCGGCTGAACTTGGCATACCTCTGGTTGCCACAAATGATGCTCACTTTCTGACCAGAGAAGCTGCACAGTCCCACGATATACTTTTGTGCATACAAACAGGAAAAACAATTAATGATGACAACAGAATGAGGTTCAACACTGATGAGATCTATGTAAAATCTCCCGAGGAAATGTACCAAAACTTTCGGAATGTTGAATCGGCTTTGGAGAATACATTAAAAATAGCCGAAATGTGCAATGTAGAGCTGGAATTTGGCAAGCTTCATTTGCCAGGCTTTACTGTGGAAGAGGGCTATACTCCCTATGAATATCTCAAGGAAAAATGCTATCAAGGTTTGGAAAAGAAGTTTGGAGAGAATTGCAGTGAAGAAATAAAACGGAGGCTGGAATATGAGCTTTCTGTGATTTCCACAATGGGTTATGTGGACTATTTCCTCATTGTTTGGGACTTTATCAGATATGCCAGAGAGAATGATATCATGGTCGGACCGGGAAGAGGTTCAGCTGCCGGCAGCCTTGTTTCCTACTGCCTCGGAATTACTAACGTTGACCCTCTGAAGTATAACCTTCTTTTTGAAAGGTTCCTGAACCCCGAAAGAATCAGCATGCCTGATATTGATATAGACTTCTGCTATGAAAGAAGGCAGGAGGTAATAGATTATGTTATCAGCAAATACGGTAAGGATAAGGTTTCACAGATAATTACCTTTGGAACAATGGCTGCCAGAGCTGCTATAAGAGATGTGGGCAGAGCCCTGGATATACCTTATGGTGACGTTGATCTGGTAGCCAAAATGATTCCTTTTCAGATAGGTATGAATATAGACAAAGCTTTGGATATAAATCCGGAGCTGAAGAAGAAATACGAGCTGGAAGAAGATACACGTTTGCTGATTGATACGGCAAGAAGTCTGGAAGGCCTTCCAAGACACGCTTCGACTCATGCCGCCGGAGTCGTTATTTCCAAAGAACCCATAGTGGAATATGTACCTTTGCAGCTGAATGAAAATAACGTAACTACTCAGTTTACCATGGGTCTTTTGGAGGAGCTTGGCCTTCTTAAAATGGATTTTTTAGGTTTAAGGACACTTACTGTTATAAGAGATGCTGTGAACCTAATAGATCAGGGACATAACAGGAAAATAGATATCAATAATATAAATTATGATGATCCCGATGTATATAAAATGATAGGTGAGGGCAAGACCGTTGGAATATTCCAGCTTGAAAGCGGTGGTATGACTCAGTTTATGAAGGATCTGCAGCCAAACTCACTTGAAGATATCATAGCTGGTATATCTCTTTACAGGCCCGGACCAATGGACCAGATACCGAGATATATCAGGAACAAGAATAACCCAAAGGAGATAAAGTATCATCATCCTCTGCTTGAGAATATTCTTAATGTGACATATGGATGTATGGTTTATCAGGAACAGGTAATGCAGATAGTCCGGGAACTTGGAGGCTACAGTTACGGAAGATCCGACCTTGTAAGACGTGCCATGTCGAAAAAGAAGGTTTCTGTGATGGAGCAGGAACGTAAGAACTTTATTTACGGAATAACTGACGAGCAGGGAAATGAAATAGTCAGGGGTGCTGTAAAAAATGGCGTGGATGAGTTCACTGCAAATAAAATATTTGATGAAATGATGGACTTTGCAAGTTATGCCTTCAATAAATCCCATGCTGCGGCCTATGCTGTGGTTGCGTATCAGACAGCCTGGCTGAAGCACTACTACCCGGTGGAATTTCTGGCCGCTTCGCTAAACAGCTTCCTTGGCAGCAGTGACAAGGTTTCGCAGTATGTTAATGAATGTAAAGCTCTTAACATAAAAGTGCTGCCTCCTGACGTAAATGAAAGTAATGTAAAGTTTACTGTTGTAAATCAAAAGATCAGATTTGGTCTGGCAGCTATAAAAAATGTGGGAGAAAATGCCATACAGTCAATGATTGCTGAACGTACTCAAAATGGACTCTTTACGACTTTTTTAGACTTCTGCCAGAGAATAGAAGGTCGTGAAATAAATAAAAGGTGTATTGAAAGTCTGATTAAAAGCGGTGCATTTGATTCTTTAAATGTTTACAGATCAAAGCTGATGGCAGTATATGAAAGATTTTTGGATGGGGTTGCCCAATCCAGAAAGAAAAGCATGGAGGGGCAGCTGTCTATTTTTGATCTGATGCTGGAACCACAGGAGTCACTGAAGGAGGATTATCCCGACATAAAGGAGTATCCTCCCAATGTAATGCTGGCAATGGAAAAGGAAATGCTGGGACTTTATGTATCCGGGCACCCATTGAGTGAATACCAGAGTATTCTTGATAAGAATGTTAATCTCTTCAGCAAGGACATGTTTGTTAATGGCAATGAAGATGATAACAATGATATTGAGCTTGAACTTAAAAAACTGTCAGATTCAATGAGAGTGACTGTTGGAGGAATAATCGTATCAAGAAAGACTAAAACAACAAAGAATAACAATCTGATGGCCTTTATCGGTCTCGAGGATTTATTCGGTACAATGGAATTAATAGTTTTCCCCACAATATACGAGAGATTTTCACAGCTGCTCCAGCAGGAAAGTATAGTTATTGTCAACGGAAGACTTAGTTTGAGAGAGGATGAGCAGCCCAAAATAATTTGTGAAGAGGTATTGCCTATTAGGAGTCTTGAAGAGAACGGACTTTACCTGCATTTTAATAAAGAATTATCAAAAGAGGAAAGTTCATCTCTTATAGCTTTACTTAAATATTTTAATGGTTCGACACCAACTTATATAAGAAAAGTCAATGATGATAAGTTTAAAAAGCTGGACAGGCAATACTGGATAGATATAAATGATGATTTGATGGAAGAACTGAGAAGCAGGCTTGGCATGGAAAGTGTAAGAGTTAGGTAGTTTAAAATATCCAATTAAAGCAAAAACTCGTCCCCGCATTTAACGAATATGCCGGGGACGAGTTTTTGCTTATTAACTGTTATAAATCTTATTAACTGTTATAAATCTAATTAACTGTTATAAATCTAAGTTACCAATGCAGCTGTCAAATTACTGCTTTGGTTCATACTCCTTCAAGTCATGTTTCTTCCACTGCAGATCCAGCTTACTGTAGTTAATGTTGTTAATAGTGGTATTTGCCCAAATGTCCTTAACTTTTTTAAGATTTTTTTCAGAGGTATATGAGACCGGGATTGAAATATTCTGAACATAAATATCCTTACCTATTTTTACAATGTACTGATACTCATTTGCAATTGAGTCAAGGTTATAGCTCTTTGTCTTATCCTCCTGAACAAATTTCTGGATTGCATTTACGTCAAACTCTTTTGAGATACAATAAATTTGAGCACCCTCATACTCTGCTGATGTGATGCTTGCTTTGGCCAGCTGCAGGTTAATCTCCTCATTTTTCAAATAATTCAGGCCCATAGGATTGATTACATCGTCAAGTTTACCGGAATTGAGGAAAACATTCATACCCAGGTTAATATTACTATCAGGTTCAAAAGCATTTATATATTCTGTATTACCAGAAACTGTTCCGCCATAATACCCAGCTGCATACATTATCATTGTTTTTTCGTACATGCCATAGCCATAACCGCCATAATAATTATTACCGGTGCTCCAATTTCTTGTAAGTCTGGTTTTAAAATTGTACTTCTGCATTTTGAAATCCTTCGATTCGGTAAAGCTGACCAAATTTTCCGCCTGTATGATTTTTCCGAGGTATTGGCTCAGTTTTGACTTGTCAAGCGAAAAAGAATTGAGCATGTCATTTATGCTTGCTTTTTTCTTGTTATCTAGGTACTTATCGTCCATCATGATAGCTGAAACCAGGTATTTGTACCCATTTCCAATCGCATAAATATTATTCATAATATATGGCTTGTCGGTTGTTGTTTTAAAGCGTAATGAAACAAAATACACATCCAGGCCGTTTTGAGTGTACTCCTTGCTGCTGATAAGCTCAACAACATCCTTGTTATAATTGCTCTTTATTTTGTCAACATCCTTTAAGGCCCATAGCTTGGAGGTTTCACCCGCTTGTGAAGATCCGACTACACTAACTGTAATACCCTCTGCCACAGTATTGAAACTCTGTACTTCGCTGGCAGTTGATGTATCCATATTCCGGTTCATTTCCTCATCAGTGTATACCTTTTGAAATAGCTGATTACGTGCATTTGGGGTTCCGCTAACCTTCCAGTAGGGGCTTAACACCATTTTGTAGCCGTAGCTGGTATTTATATAATCTCTTTTTGTACTTACAGAGTCCGAAAGCTCTTTAATATTTGGATTCTTTTCGTCAAAGGACAATTTAAAGGATTGTGTGAGCTTTTCAAACATATCCGAATGGTTCTTGAAATACTCACCGTTCATGCTGATAGTGAGATTGTATAAATAGCCATTTGCAATATAAATTCTGTTTTCTATGTACTCTCTGAACTCGGCAGCTGCCTCGTCTACAAGTAAGTAGTCATAATATCCGCCTGCCTTTATAATCTTCAAGTATTTCTGACCATTTCCGTCCCGTGCTATATCAACCTGGAATTCTTTGTCCCCCCAAAGGTAATAATAGCCCTGCTTCGATTGATTTTGTATTGAGTACAGTATATCTTCAAGGGTTGAATCATTTACGTTTTTATTAACCTCCAACGAAACAGTGGAGCTGTAGCTGGTTGTGGACATATTGAAGTAATTGGCTCTGTCACTCTTATAAATAATAGCATCATCAGGCAAATACATTGACCACTTATAAATATTACTGCCTACCTCAGTCTTTGAAGCATCCTTGCTTGAAAACACCTTGTAAAGGTCAATGTTTCCACTTTCGGCATTGACTATGGGGGTAAAAGTTGCTGTAATTATAAATGTGCACAATAAAACAGCAATTATTTTTTTCATATTCATGAGGTATCCTCCTGTTTTTTATTTTTTTACTTCGGGCTGTTCTTTTAAGGTAACTGTTATTTCAAATTTTTTGTCACCACGCGAAAAGCTAAGTTTAACCTTGTCACCAGGCAAATAATTCTTCAGTACTTCATTGTATTGAGCTATTGAAGTAGTTGCTTTTCCATCAATCGAGTCCAAAAGGTCTCCCTCTTGTACCTGTTTCGAAGTTACTGCAGCACCATCCTGGATGGTAACAACTTTAAGACCCTGATCTGTAGGAAGACCTAAAAGTGCAGCCCAGGTTTCTTCAAATTCAATACCTGTATAGCATCTTTTTATTTTGCCGAATTTTTTATAATGTTCAAGGAAGTAATTTATATTTCCGGTGGGAATGGAGAAGTTCATGCCCTGATAAAAGGAATAGCCAAGTGTATTGATACCCACAAGTTCGCATTTCATATTGACAAGTGGTCCGCCGCTGTTGCCGGGATTGATAGATGCATCGGTCTGCAAATATGTGTAGATACCGTCGACAGGTCTGTTTAATCCGCTGATAATGCCCTTGCTTGCACTGTTTCTATAGCCGAAAAACAGGGGGGTACCAATGGCTACAACATCGTCTCCTACTTTAACTTCAGTGTCATATGCAAGCTTAATAGGCTTTAAATCTTTTCTGTCAATTTGTAATAACGCCAGATCTATTTCCTTATCTGCGTAAAGAAGTTTTGCAAGATATACTTTTCCGTCATAAGTAACAACATAAATATCTTTTATCCCATCAACTACATGGTTGTTGGTCAGAATTTTCCCTTCTACGTCAATAACAACTCCTGAGCCGTGTTGAAGATTTTTGGGAAATTTTGAATACAAATAGTCAGGCTCACGGTACTGCGTATTGTTTCCGATAATAGCGACAACTGATTGATTTACCTCGTCAACTACCTCTGATACTTTTTGTTTTTCCTTTAATTCTTTATCCTGTTGTTTTTGAATTTCCTCAGTAGCTTCCATCACTGCTTTCTGGTCTTTTTCAGAAACAGCTGCAAAGCTGGGCATAGTTATTTGTAAAATTAAAACCAAACATACAAATAAACCAATAATTCTTTTCATGGGAAACCTCCTATGTATTTATTTAGAATCCAAGTAAAATAATACCACAACCGCAAATCGAAATGTTTACAAAAAAAATACAATATTATTACAAGTAATAGATTTACATTTTTGCCATGGCAAGTATTAATGATCAATAAGAGGAAATAATATATATTGAATAAGGATATGGAAGCACCATTATTTGGAAGAGAATATTAAGAAGAGTCCACGGAAAATAAAAAACTACTTACAAAATACCATCCCAAACGGGTTAAGTTTACCCGAACACATAGTCCGATAGTGGTTTCTTGGAAGATGTACCTAGAAATAACTAATTGTCAAAGACTCAAACATTATCGCATCAATATGATAATATTCATGATTTTCCGAGTATAATACTGCTTAATATTGATTTTTGGTGGAAAATAATATAATATAAATGTCGAGGTGGTTAAATGGACAACCTGGAAGATAAAATTTCCGGCGAGTACGTTGCTGTGAAAGCAAACGAAAACGGAGTTACAATTATCGGTTTAACACGTGGAAGGGATACTAAATTTCATCATACCGAGAAGCTTGATAAAGGTGAATTGCTTTTAGCACAATTCACTGAAAATACTTCTGCGATAAAAATAAGAGGCAAGGCGACTGTTTATTGCAGATATGGCACTATTCAATGCGGGGAATAACAATTTGAAAGGTAGTGTAGATGATAATGTGGACAGTGGTATACATGGCCCAAAGCAAAGAAGTAGCTAATCAGCTGCAGGAGCTTTTGTCCAATGAAGGTATTCTTGTTAAACTTAGGCCTATTAGCAAGAATCATGAAAACAATGATAATTACTTTGAAGTACTTGTTCCTGAGGCAGAAGTCGAGGAAGCACATAGCGTTATTATTGAAACGGGTTATTGATAAATATTACTAAATAATAGCTCCGCGCTTATTAGCCCGGGGCTATTACTACGTATACATAAAAAAATATATCAGCATGAATATTATGTGAAATTATAACGTAAATGTAAGAATATTTTTTTACATATGAAAAATTTCTACTGATAAGTTATAATAATTTTATATATACATGCAACAATTAGCGATTTATTACGTAAAATGAAAGGAATGAGAGATTTGCTTTATGTTGATATACCTTTAACAGTAAGGTATGCAGAAACCGACAGGATGGGAATAGTCCATCATTCCAACTATCCTGTGTGGTTTGAAGTAGGACGGACAGAATATATCAAACAAAACGGAATATCATACTCTGAAGTTGAAAAACAAGGAATACTTTTACCCCTCCTGGAATTGAAGTGCAAATTTATTAATTCTTCTACATATGAGGACAAGATAATTGTAAGAACAAGTATAAAGAGTTACACTAAAACCAGATTGAATTTCTATTATGAGGTTTTCAAAGAGTCAAATATGGATACTCCCATAACGACTGGAGAGACAATTCACGTGTGGACCAATACTAATCTGAAACCCATAAATCTTCAGAAGTATAACGAAGAACTTTACAATATCATTGCACAAAACAGCTCAGGAATTATGGAGTAGATACTCAATAAATGTAAATACATTTAAAATTATGTAATATAAGAAAATATTGCATTGATTTGTTGTTGTATGATAAACTATTTTTGCTTGTTCGTTCCGTAAAAGTCTTGTCAGATTTAATTAAGTTATCGGGTGGTGTGCAGGTGAGAAAAAATATTCCAAATCTATTAACTTTGCTTAGGCTTATAATTGTCCCTGTTTTAGGTTACTTCCTTTATTTTGAAAATTATATCCCGGCAGTTGTGCTTTTTGCATTTGGTGGTTTTACTGATATACTTGACGGATATATAGCAAGAAAATACAGTTTGGTAACAAAGTGGGGAAAGGTTTTCGATCCGCTGGCAGACAAGTTAATGCAGATAACTGCGCTGGTTTTTTTGGTTTTGCATCACTTTATTCCCATTGTAGTGCTTGTTATAGTAATAATTAAAGAATCATTAATGTTAACCGGCGGTATCCTGCTCTATACAAAAGGAAAAACCGTAATTGGTGCCAACTGGTACGGTAAACTGGCAACAGTGATCTTCTACTTTGCCATCCTGGCAACAATAATACTGAGTCTGGAAAGTCTGAACAACAGTTATACAACCATAGCCATTAACATTGCCCTGGGTTTGGCAGTTTCATGTACCTTATTTGCTTTGGTTATGTATATAATAATCTATTATAAGTTTTCTAAAAATTATGAGAAAAATAACTCATAGGCTTATAGATAAGATATTTAGTTAATTATATTTAATGAATAAAATAGGTACACTTTTTAAGTGTATCTATTTTTAGTATTAGAAACTTTAAAGACTTTGTTTATTTTTATTAATTAAATATTGAAAAAGTGAATTAAATTAATTGAAAACTTGAAAATGTTAATAGATTAGTAACAATTATATGATATTATAAATAATAAGTTTAATTTTTAATGATAAATTTTGGAGGAGAATTTGTTCGGATATATAATGCCGGAAAAGCCGGAGCTTAAAATCAAGGAATTTGACATATATCGTGCATATTATTGTGGAGTGTGCAAATCAATTGGTAAAAGACATGGTCAGCTAAAAAGGATGACTTTGACTTATGATGCGGCATTTCTGGCAATGTTGTTATGTTCAATTTTGAAGATAGACACAAAGCTGGTCCGGGAACGATGCATGGTTCATCCGCTAAAAAAATCCTTTGTAACCTACAATGAAATAATTGATTATGCATCCGACATAAATATTATTCTGGCGTATAATAATATTAAAGACAAGTGGGAGGATGATAAGTCCAAACCGGCTTTAATGGGAATGGCAGTACTAAAAAGAGCTTATAAAAAGTTAGTGGTAGAATACTCCAAGAAATGTGCTATAATAAATCAGAGACTGGAAGAATTAGCTCAGTTGGAGAAAAATAAATGCAATTCTGTGGATGCCGCAGCTGAGCCATTTGCCAAACTGATGGAAGAAATTCTTGACTATGAGAAGCTGGACGATAAAACAAGACAGGTATTAAGGTGGATGGGCTATAATCTCGGAAAATGGATATATCTTATTGATGCGTTTGACGATATTGAGGATGACTTAAAGAATTCCAGTTACAACCCATTTTTATTGCACTTTGATTATAAAGGCGGCGTTGAAGATATTTCACAATTTAAAAACCGGATAAAGAGTCAGGTGGAATTTACACTATTATTTTGTCTCGGCCAAGCCTCAAAAGCCTTTGAACTACTGGATACAAAAGAGAATAAAGGTATATTGGAAAATATATTATATATGGGAATGTTGAGTAAGACCGATAAAATCTTATGCCAAAATAGCTGCGGAAAGTCAGAAAAGAAATAAAATTTTTTTATTTCTTTCTGATTCGGATATTTTTGGTTTGTGAAAAAATAAATTGAGGTGTGGATTAATAAATATTATCCGTATAAACTTTTTGATCTTCTATAAATACTGAAAAGTTTTTGGTTCAGGAGAGGATAATTCATTAATGCTACATCAGAAATGGAGATAATCGTGAAAAATCCGTATGAAGTACTCGGAATAAATGAAGGTGCGTCTGAAGAAGAAATTAAGAAAGCATACAGGGAACAGGTTAAAAAATATCACCCTGACCAGTATCAGGATAATCCTCTCTCCAAATTAGCTGAAGAAAAGCTGAGAGAGGTTAACGAAGCATATGAATACCTTACCGGTAAAGGCCAGACAGCCAAGACCAGTAATGGGTGGAGCGGAAGAAGCAGCTATTCAGGAGGGCAGAACAATTACGCAGGCGGAGGTCAGGGCTCCGGAGATGGCAGCTTCAGACAGGTAAGACTCTATATTAACAGCGGCAATATTGCGGCTGCCGAAGCAATGCTGGAAGGCATAGCAAATAAAAATGCCGAATGGTTTTATCTGCGCGGATTAATCTATATGAAAAAGGGCTGGTATAACGAGGCAATTATGAATATGAGGCAGGCCAGCAATATGGACCCTTCCAACTACGAATACAGGGATGCCCTTAACAGAATGAATTCAAATAACAACATGTATCGCGGAAATGCATATAACCGCGGTTATGGAGCAGGTCCAAGCTTTTGTGATATGTGTATGTGTGCCTGGTGTTCTGATTCAATGTGTGAATGCTGCGGCGGAGATCTCATCGGCTGCTGCTAAACGTAAAGTATAAGGGACGGTATTTAAAGAGATAATTTGTGTGTACACGAAATAGTATGGCTAAGAGCAGGCATGGAGGGGTTATTTTTCATGAACAATAGTACAAGAGTAAAAAGTATAACACTAAGTGGTATACTTCTGGCATTCACAGTCATATGTGTTTTCCTGGCTGCAGTACTTCCTACCAGTAAGCTGTCCTTATATGCTGTAAGCTCTCTGTTTATGGCTGTGATAGTTATAGAATTCGGCACCAGGGCAGGTTGGGCGTTCTATCTTGCCTCAGCGATTTTATCGGCAATACTGGTGCCAAGACTTGAGGTTATTCCGTTTATAGTATTTTTTGGAGTGTATGGTCTTATAAAGCTTTATATCGAGAGGATTCACAGCAGAGTTCTCGAGTATGTATTGAAACTGGGTTACTTTAATATTTGCCTTATTCTTGGTCTTGTTTTTCTCAAGGAACTTATTTTAAATGGGGTAAACCTTACAGCTCCGGTATACATAGTTGCTGCAATATTGGAGGTTGTATTTATTGTTTATGATTACATTTATACGCTTTTTATAAGATTTTATGGTACAAAGTTAAAGCCAAGACTCAAACTTTAACTACTGCTTGATTAAAGTAAATATTGAGAAATAATTTGAAAACCAACGCCGTATATATTACAATATTTGTAAATATGCTGCGTTATTTTATTATCGGGGAAAGAAAATTTGTTATACATAAATAAGAGTTAAGGATTCACAAGTAGAGAGTTCTGATATAAATGTAAATGAAGTACAGAGTTGTTATTGGATTTTAATAGAAACGAAACAGACTAAGATAGTTCGCATAAAGTATACAGGGGGTAAGTGATGACACCAGCTCTTTCATATTCAATAGCGGTTTTCTTTATTATTCTGGTTGCAGGCTGCGCGGTAAATTTGCTGAGGCAGCATTATATATTTCAACTATTGGGAATTGCTTTCTTTTTTACTTACATATTGATCAATTCTGCTATATTTATTGAAAGTGCATATGATGCCACTTTCACTGAGCTATTTTACAGATCTCTTCCCTCTCTTTTTGGTATATCAGCTTGCCTCATCAGTATGACTTTGGGTTTTTGGATATTTCCCTCAATCAGAAATAAAGTGAAAGATTAATTCAAAAAATTTTATACATTTGCGGCATATCAAAGGGCTGTGCTATAATAAAAATGTTTGCTTAACGGAATAAATAGCAAGGTGTTCCGGAGCACATATTACTGCAGCAGTGCCTTTTTTTATTATTTAGGGGATTTATACGTTTGTGGTTATATAAATATCCCGGAATATAAGTTTTTGGATGAATTGCCAAAAACAATTAGTGGGAATATAAAAAGAGCGCAGCTTCGACATGATGACCTAAGAAATCTGAGACAACGTAACCTAAGGTTGCTCGATTTCCTTTAAGAAGGAAGGACGCTTTCTATGAATGAAAAAACACTAAGAGTACTTGAATTTGAAAAAATTACAGATAAATTAAAAGGATTAACTACCTCGGAGCTTGGAAAGGAACTTGTTGAGGAGCTTGTTCCTCAGACTGATTTAAACACAATAGAAAAAATGCTGACTGAAACCAATGATGGTGTAGGTTGTATTGTGAGACGCGGTTCACCGCCACTGGGAGGAATCCATGACATCAGGCCCAGCTTGAAGAGACTTGACCTGGGAGGAATCTTAAATCCCGGAGAGCTTCTTAAAATAGGGGGAGTTCTGCGTGCGGCAAGAAGGCTTAAAGGTTATGTCAATGACAAGCTGGATGAAAACAAGGAGAATGTGGTTAATGAATTGATTTCCTGTCTTGAATCCAATCAAAGGCTTGAGCAGAAAATTGATATGTGTATAATAAGCGAAGAAGAAATTGCAGATAATGCAAGTCCTGCACTTAATACCATCAGACGTCAGATTAAGGATCAGCAGGCTTCTATAAAGGATAAGCTTAATGATCTGATACGCTCCTCAAAATATCAGAAATACATTCAGGAATCAGTTGTTACCTTGAGAGGAGACAGATACGTTATACCTGTTAAACAGGAACACAAAAACGATATCCCCGGCTTGGTACATGACTCCTCCTCAAGCGGAGCTACTCTCTTTATTGAACCCATGGGGGTTGTTGAAGCAAATAATACTATTAAGCAGCTTAAAATCAAGGAGCAGGCTGAGATTGAAAGAATCCTTGCTGAATTATCACAGGATGCATCGCTGATACTGCCGCAGTTAAATGCAAATATGAGCATAATGGGCAGGCTGGACTTCATCTTTGCCAAAGCAAAGCTGGCAACCGACTTGAATTGCATCTGTCCGAGAATAAACCGGGAGGGTAAAATAGTTATCAAAAAGGGAAGACATCCTTTGTTGGACCCTAAAACCGTGGTGCCTATTGATTTCTGGATTGGTGATAAATTCAGTTCACTTATAGTAACAGGTCCAAATACCGGCGGAAAGACTGTTTCCTTAAAAACTGTCGGACTTTTTACCCTTATGATGCAAAGCGGTCTTCTGGTTCCTGCCAATGAAGGAACCGAAATGAGCGTTTTCGAAAGGATTTATGCTGATATCGGCGATGAACAGAGTATTGAACAAAGCCTCAGCACCTTCTCCTCTCACATGAAAAACATTGTTGAAATACTTAAGAATGTTAATGGAAAATCACTTGTGTTGTTTGATGAGTTGGGTGCGGGAACAGACCCCACAGAAGGAGCCGCGCTGGCCATGTCAATACTTGAATGCCTGCATCAGATAGGGGCAACAACACTGGCAACCACTCACTATGCTGAGCTTAAGGTTTATGCCCTATCCACACAGGGTGTGGAAAATGCTTCCTGCGAGTTTGACGTAGAAACCCTGAGACCCACTTATAAGCTGTTGATCGGTGTTCCGGGAAAGAGTAATGCCTTTGCCATCTCAAAGAGATTGGGACTTACCGATGATATTATAGAAAGATCCAAGGAATTCCTGTCACAGGAAGACATCCGTTTTGAAGATATTTTGCTGAGCATAGAAAAGAACCGCAGCGAGGCTGAAAAGGAAAAAATGCGTGCCGAAAGTTACAGGCTGGAGGCTGAACGCTTGAAGAAAGACCTGGAGGAGCAGAAGAGCAGACTGGCTGCACAGAAGGAAAATGAGCTCCGTAAGGCAAAGGAAGAAGCCAAGCGCATTCTTATGGATTCAAAGAGACAGGCGGAAGAACTTGTATCAGAGATGAAGAGGCTTGCCAAGGAGCAGGAGGAGGCTGAGGTCAGAAGACAGACTGAAGAGCTTCGCCAGAAGCTCAACAAGAGCATAAGCAGTCTGGATGACTCTCTGGTTGAATCCATTATGCCGAAGAAAGGGCTTG
This sequence comes from Bacillota bacterium, assembly GCA_023409265.1. Taxonomy (GTDB): domain Bacteria; phylum Bacillota; class Clostridia; order Acetivibrionales; family DSM-1351; genus Ruminiclostridium. The sequence continues at coordinate 142,650 of JAEYHZ010000030.1, forward strand.
TTAAGCCACCTAAGAATCTCAAGCCCGGTGATTCAGTTCTTATTGTAAATCTGAATCAAAAAGGGACGGTCCTTTCTGCACCAGATAAAAATGGTGAGTGCCAGGTTCAGGCAGGTATAATTAAAATAAATGTTCATATCTCGAATTTGAAGCTTATAGACGAACAAAAACAGCAGCTCCAGAGGACCGGAATAGGTAAAATAGGTGTCTCCAAGGCTCAGAACATGTCCTCTGAAATAGATTTGAGAGGAATGCTGCTGGATGAGGCTATTGATGTTGTTGATAAGTATCTTGATGATGCAAGTATTGCCGGTCTGGGAGAGGTAACTCTGATTCACGGTAAAGGAACCGGCGCTTTAAGAGCCGGTCTGCAGCAACATTTAAAGCATAATCCGCATATAAAAAGCTTCAGACTGGGGAAACTGGGAGAAGGGGAAAGCGGTGTAACTGTTGTAGAAATTAAATAGAAAAATATCTAATTTGTCCATATAAAAGGTTTTAATTAGCGATAAATTCCAGTAAATATGTATGGTTGACAATTTTAATTCATTAAATTAGAATTAGTAGTGGTTTTTTTATATAAAATAAATTTATTCTGAATTATATTGGACTTTTCAATTTTTTTTGAATATTTTTAATAAAGAAGAGAACAAATGAACTTATTGAAGCTTATGAAGGAGAATTTTTGTGGATATCAGACAGGATATTAGAAACATCGCAATAATAGCACACGTTGACCATGGTAAGACTACTCTGGTTGACGCCATGCTGCGACAGAGTGGTATTTTCAGAGAAAATGAAGCTGTAGCCGAAAGAGTTATGGACTCAAACGATCTGGAAAAGGAAAGAGGAATTACAATCCTGGCAAAAAACACCGCAGTTAACTATAACGGTATAAAAATCAATATTGTTGATACACCCGGCCATGCTGACTTCGGCGGTGAGGTTGAACGTGTTCTTAAAATGGTTGACGGTGTTCTTCTGTTGGTCGATGCCTTTGAGGGCTCAATGCCTCAGACAAGGTTTGTATTGAAAAAGGCACTTTCACTGAATTTGAAGCCCATAGTCGTAGTTAATAAGATTGACAGACCTGAAGCAAGACCTGATGATGTTGTTGACGAAATAATTGAACTCTTTATTGAATTGGGTGCTGATGATGATCAGCTGGAATTCCCTGTTGTTTATGCATCGTCAAGGGAAGGTTTTGCAGTATGCGATCTGGGTGGAGAAAGAATAGATTTAAAACCGTTGTTTGATATGATTATTGATAAAGTTCCTGCACCAAAGGGTGATTTGTCAGGAACGCTTCAGCTTTTGGTTTCCAATATTGACTATGATGAATATGTCGGAAGAATCGCTATTGGACGAGTTGAAAGAGGTCTAGTAAAGCTTGGACAGCAGGCAATTATCTGTAAAAAAGAGGGAGATATCCTTAACGCCAGAATTACAAAGCTCTATTGTTATGAAGGTTTAAAGCGCATTGAGACAAACGAGGCAAAAGTCGGAGACATTGTAGCTGTTTCGGGTGTCGGTGATGTGACTATTGGTGATACCATCTGTGAAGTTGGTGCACCTGACCCCTTGCCGTTTGTAGCTATAGACGAGCCTACCCTGTCCATGACCTTCAGTGTTAACAACAGTCCTTTTGCCGGAAGAGAAGGAACGTTTGTTACGTCAAGACATTTGAGAGACAGATTATTTAAGGAGCTTGAGACAAATGTAAGTTTAAGAGTTGAAGAAACCGACTCTGCCGACTCCTTCAAAGTATCGGGAAGAGGAGAACTCCATCTTTCAATATTGATAGAAACCATGAGAAGACAGGGCTATGAATTCAATGTTTCAAAACCCACCGTTATTAACAGGGAAGTTGACGGAGTTCTTATGGAGCCTATCGAGTACCTTATGATTGACGTACCGGAAGAGTATATGGGCGTCGTAATGGAGAAATTGGGAACAAGAAAGTCGGAAATGGTTAACATGACTTCTGCCAACCAGGGCTATATGAGACTTGAGTTCAAAATACCTGCTAGAGGCTTGATCGGATATAGATCAGAGTTGTTGACAGATACCAAGGGTAATGGAATCATGAATCATGTATTCCACAGCTATGAACCATACAAAGGTGATATTGCAACAAGACAAAGGGGCTCACTGGTTGCCTGGGAGGACGGGGAAGCTGTAACTTACGGCCTCTACAATGCCCAGGAAAGAGGAACTCTCTTCATTACTCCGGGAACCAAGGTTTACGAAGGAATGATTGTTGGAGAAAATGCCAGATATGATGACCTGGTGGTAAATGTTTGTAAGAAGAAGCATGTTACAAACATGAGAGCATCAGGTTCTGATGAAGCATTGCGTTTAACGCCTCCGACGGTTCTCAGTCTTGAGCAGGCACTTGAATTTATTGCCGAAGACGAGCTGGTTGAAATGACACCTAAAAATATCCGTTTAAGGAAGAAGATACTTGATACCGAAATGAGAGCCAAGGATAGAAGCAAGAAGTAAGCAGGGGTTGTGCAGCAAATCAGGTACAAGCTTTGTTAACACAATCTTCAGGAAATAAATAACAGCAACTAATAAATTGATGAGATCGTGTATTTATTACGATTTCATCAATTTTTTCTAGCCTTAAAGTTCTTGTACTAACGTTTTCTCAGAAAAATAGATATATTGTATTTTTCATGGTTACACAGCCTGGCGCAGTGGCCAGCAATCTTTTCCGGTCAGGCACTAATTCTGGACAAAATGTGAAAAAAATATTATAGTATTTATTATAGATGTACCAATAAAAAGGTACATTATGTTTTTTCATCATGAGATTGGAGTCATGTATTAATGAGTAGAAAATTAAAAGTTGCATCTGTAGGCATTTTAGCTATCTTTATTGGAATATTTTTATCAGTCCCAAACATTATGAACTATATCGGAACCCTGTTAAAAGGGTATGATGCACAATATGGAGCGCTAAATGCATTTTTGACAATACTCGGTCTGGTACTGGTGTTTTTTGGAATATTTATTATCTGTGCCGGACTTAAAAGAATGGCTTTTGTTCTGACAAGTATACTGATATTTATATTTATTTTTGCTGTCGGGTCAATTTATTCTTATAAAAGTATAGTTGAGTCTGAAAAGAACAGTGTTGTTAAGCAGGCCGTAAAGATACCCGCATCCTCGGAAGGTGCTATGCTTGTAGATATACCGATGGGTTCGGATACCAATAAAATAGCAGAAATTCTGGGTGAAAAAGGAATTATAAACAAGCCTCAGATTTTTAAAATAGTATCCAAACTTAATGGGTTTGACGGAAGATATCAGGCAGGTACTCATATTCTGAAAAAGGGGCTGGAGCTTGATACAATTATGAATATACTTACCGGTAAACCTGAAAGTATAAAGATTACCATACCTGAAGGTTTGACCTATAAGCAGATTGTAAAAACTTTCGTTAAGAAAGGTCTTGCAATTGAAGACAAATTTAATTCTGCCATGAAGTATGAGAAATACGACTTTGATTTTGTAAAGCAGATTAAGAATGTCAACAATCGTGAATTCATGCTTGAAGGATATTTGTTCCCGGATACATATGAATTTGCCATGAACCCGGGTGAAAACACTATAATTCAGTATATGCTAGAAAACTTTAATACCAAATTGACCAAGGAACACTATAAGCGAGCAAAAGAACTTGGAATGACCATGGATGAGATTATAACACTTGCATCCATAATCGAGAGAGAAGCCAGTACAAGCAATGACAGGCGGTTGGTTTCAGCTGTTTTCCATAAAAGATTGAAGAGCAAGGATACAAATTTGAAGAAATTGCAGTCCTGTGCTACGATTCAATATATTTTCCTTAATCAGGAAGGAAAAGTACATGAGAAACTGACATATGAGGATACTACTATTGATAATCCTTATAACACATATATTCATCCCGGTTTACCGCCTGGACCAATTTGTTCTCCGGGTATGGATTCAATTAATGCAGCATTGTATCCTGATGAAGATACTGATTATATGTTCTTTATTGCCAAGGGTGACGGAACAACGAAGTTTACCAAGAGTTATGCTGAACATCTGAAAGCCATGAAGGAATATGGACTTGCAAAATAATCACTGGGGCGGCTGAAGCTGCCCCTTTTTACTGGCTGGATTTGTTCTCAGTGGAAAGATAGCCGTCTTAAAATGGGAAAGTAATTATTTAATCATGCCTAAAACAGGCTGGCTTATGCCAGCCGCCATTTATGTCATAATAAAAAGGAAAATGACCAATGATAAATTATGATTATATAACTGAATATATCAGGGCAACAATTAAACCAAATACAGGAGTGTTGGCCCAGCTTGAGCAATATGCGGATGAAAACCATGTACCCATTATCCAGCCTGAGGTAGCTGCACTTCTAAAGGTTTTGGGAAAACTGAACAAACCCTCCAGAATTCTCGAGGTAGGTACAGCTATTGGATATTCTTCAATATTATTTACCGGTTTTCTTAAGCCGGGTGGAGTAATTGATACAATTGAAAGAAACGAGCAAATGATTGAGCTTGCAAGAAAAAACATAAAAACTGCCGGGCTTCAGGATACTATTAATGTAATAGCCGGAGACGCTATGGAGGTATTGGGCTGCCTGGACAAACAGTACGATATGATATTCCTGGATGCTGCAAAGGGCCAGTACAGTGAATTCCTGGAACAAAGCAAAAGGATGCTGGCTGCAGGAGGATTACTTATATCTGATAATGTTCTGTATAAGGGAATGATTGCAACTGATGAACTGGTTGTCAGACGAAAAAAGACTATTGTAACCAGAATGAGGAGCTTTCTGAAAACCCTGTGTCAGGATGAAAGCTTTGAAACCAGCATTATTCCTATTGGAGATGGAGTTGCACTCAGTTATAAAAAGTAGTGTTAAATTTATTAATATATCTATAAGACGTTAATATGTCTATAACACAAAAAAATAAAATGTTTATTGAAACATATTTAGATATTTGGAGGAAATATGAAAAAGGTTGAGCTTTTAGCTCCTGCTGGAAATTTGGAAAAATTAAAAATGGCCATTTTATTTGGTGCAGATGCGGTTTATATTGGCGGGCAGAGATTTGGACTGAGGGCATCTGCCGATAACTTTACTCCCGAGGATATGAGGGAGGGGCTGGAATTTGCACATCAGAGGGGCTGCAAGGTTTATGTAACAGTAAACATAATTCCTCACAATGATGACCTGGTGGGTTTGCCGGAATATATTGAGCAGCTGGATAATCTTGGAGTAGACGCAGTAATTGTTTCCGACCCCGGAATATTCACAATAGTACGCAAGGCTGCACCAAATATGGAAATCCATATCAGTACCCAGGCCAATAATACAAACTATATGAGCGCCAGCTTCTGGTATGAGCTGGGTGCCAAAAGAATAGTAGTTGCAAGAGAACTATCCTTTGAGGAAATCCGTGAAATGGCTGCAATGACGCCTGAGGGTCTGGATATAGAGGCATTTATACATGGAGCAATGTGCATATCCTACTCGGGGCGCTGCCTCCTGAGCAATTATATGACGGGAAGAGATTCAAACAAAGGAGCATGCTCCCATCCCTGCAGATGGAAGTATTCACTGGTTGAGGAAAAGAGACCCGGCGAATACTATCCGGTTTATGAAGACGAGCGTGGTACCTATATATTTAACTCAAAAGATTTATGCATGATAGAGTATATTCCCCAATTGATTGAGTCGGGAATATTCAGCTTCAAGATAGAAGGCAGAATGAAAAGCTCCTTTTATGTCGCTACAGTAGTAAGCGCTTATAGAAAAGCTATTGATGAATATATGAAAGATCCTGAAAATTATAAATTTGATCCCGAGTGGCTTGAGGAATTGTCAAAAGCCAGCCATAGAGAATATACCACAGGCTTCTATTTCAACAAGACAACAGGAGCCGACCAGATTTACAATACAAGCTCATATATAAGGGAGTATGATTTTGTAGGTATGGTTCTGGAATATGACAGAGAAACAAAAATTGCAAAGATAGAGCAAAGAAACAGAATGATTGTTGGAGATGAAATTGAAGTTGTAGTACCCCGTAAGGATTTTTTTGTTCAGACTATTGAAGAAATGAAAAATGAAGAGGGGGAAAGCATCAGGACGGCTCCGCACGCGCAGATGATTGTTTTTATGCCTATGGAGCAGGAGGTTGAGCCTTTTACAATTTTGAGAAGAAAATAGGGTATACGGAAAGTAAGCGGCAGCTGAAGAGTGTGCGTCAAAGACTTTTATTAATCAGATTTTTCTGCTAAACTTAAAGAAAGCATGGAATGGCTTGGGGATTTGGTACAGGTTTTAATCTAATGGAGGTATTCTGTGAAAAAGAACTTGTTGGATCTGGATTATATAATAAATGCGGATAATTACAGAAATATTCAGGATTCAATTGCTGATGCCACGGATATGGCTATTATTACGGTGGATTATAAAGGTAAGCCCATAACGCACCATAGCAAATGTTCAAAGTTATGTAATTTTGTACGTTCCTATCCCAGTTTGGCTCAGATTTGCGAAAAGTGTGATTCCAGAGGAGGGCTGGAGGCGGCGAGGTTGAATCAGCCCTATATTTATCTGTGCCATATGGGAATTGTGGATTTTGCCATTCCTATAGCGGTTGACGGGCAGTATCTTGGTGCTGTTATGGGAGGACAGGTCCTTGTTGAGGACGCCGGGGAGCTGGAATCTCTTGAGAAAATTACAAGTCAAAAAACAGATATATTTGAATATATCAATAAATACGAGCTTGAAGAACTGTTTCACAGTCTGCCGGTAATGAAGCTTCAGAAGATCAGAGCCAATGCCACTATGATATATAATATCTGTAATTATATTGTTGGAGAGGCTTTACTGAAAATAAATCTAAGTGATGGAAATATCTCTCAGGACTTGGAGAATAATGCCCATGAGAATAGAACAAATTATGCAAAATCCTCTGATTTAGATAAAATTACTGATGATAACAGTCTCAGCAATACTTATCATTACAATTCCAATGAACTTTTAAATAATCGTGATATTATTATACTTAAACCTGCCCTGGATTATATTGAAAAAAATTATGCCCGGGATATTGGTCTTAACAGTATGGCCAGCTTGTGCAATATAAGTACCAGCTATTTCAGCAAACTATTCAGAAGGACAATAGGTGATAATTTTTCAAACCATATTAATCAAATAAGAGTAAAAAAGGCCAGAGAGCTTCTGGAGAGCTCCGATATTCCCATAACCAACCTGGCATTGGATTTAGGCTTTGAAGACAGTGGCTATTTTATAAAGGTTTTTAAAAAGCTTGTAGGAGTCACACCCTCCAAATACAGAAATGATACCCTTTGTTAAAATATGAACAAAAAAACTGTGCTGATTTTTACTATTATTGCACATTTTTACTATTGAATTTTCCACAATGAATGCTCTTTAGTCCAAGTTTTTAACTGCTTCTTAAATTATAATGAAAATGTATTGGTTCTTTTATTTCATTTTTAATTAATTTTAAAGGAGTGGTTATTTTTATGAAAAAAGTAATGATATCACCATCTAAATATATACAGGGAGAGGATGAACTGTATAATTTGGGAACCTATGTTAAAGAGTTTTCAGGTAGGGCTTTGCTTGTTGCTTCAAAGATAGATCAGGCACGAATACAGAATTACCTTGATAAAGCTGTGGAGAAGAACCCCTTTGATTTAGTGTATGGAGAGTTTGGTGAGGAATGTACCAAAAAGGAAGTGGCAAGAATGCAAAAACTTGCCCAGGAAAATAACTGCGGAGTATTTATTGGTCTAGGAGGCGGAAAGGCGTTGGACACAGCCAAGGCAGCTTCCTTCCTCTCAAAAAAACCGGTAATAATTGTTCCTACCATAGCATCTACAGATGCTCCAACAAGTAAACTTGCAATTATATATAATGAAAAGAGTGAATTTGAAGAGTATTTCCATCTGCAAAGGAATCCGGATCTGGTGCTGGTGGATACAGGTATTATTTCCAAGGCTCCGGTAAGGTTCCTGGTAGCAGGTATGGGGGATGCGCTTTCCACATATTTTGAGGCAAGATCCTGTGTCAGAGCCGGTGCAAATAACATGCCCGGAGGCAAAAGCACCAGAGCGGCATATGCATTGGCAACACTTTGCTTTGAAACTCTGATGGAGGAATCTCTGAAGGCAAAGGCAGCATGTGAAATGAAGGTTGTTACACCTGCACTTGAAAATATTGTTGAAGCAAATATTCTGCTTAGTGGTCTGGGCTTTGAAAGCAGTGGACTTGCAGCAGCACATGCAGTCCATAACGGTCTTACCGTACTTGAAGAAACTCATCATTACATGCATGGTGAAAAAGTGTCCTTTGGAACCATTGTTCACCTTGTACTTGAAAATGCTCCGGAAGAGGAATTGAACAGGGTAATTAATTATTGTAAGGCAGTAGGCCTGCCCACCTGCCTTAAGGACCTTGGAATTGTCCAGGTGACAGAGGAAAAAATTATAGCTGTTGCCAAAGCTTCAACTGCTGAAGGCGAGACTATTCACAACATGCCTTTCCCTGTTACTGCAAAGGATGTATACGCTGCAATAATGACAGCCGACAAGCTGGGACAATAGAATAGGAGCAGAAAATATGAAGAAAATAATAAACAAGGTTGAAGATGTTGTAATTGAGATGTGCGAAGGAATAGTAAAGGCCCATCCGGAACAGCTTTCCTTCAGCAAAAAATATAAAATCATCAAAAGAAATCAGTTGAACAAAAACAAGGTTACTCTTATAAGTGGCGGAGGAAGCGGACATGAACCTGCTCATGCAGGGTTTGTAGGCAAGGGAATGCTGGATGCAGCAGTTTGCGGAGATGTATTTGCGTCCCCGTCAACCATTCAGGTATATAATGCAATTGTGGAAACACAGTCAGATAAGGGCACTCTTCTGATAATCAAGAATTATTCGGGGGATTGCATGAACTTTGATGCAGCGGCAGAGATGGCAGAAGATGATGACATAGTAGTTGAAAAGGTATATGTTAACGATGATGTTGCAGTAAAGGATAGCTTGTACACTGTTGGCAGAAGAGGAGTTGCCGGCACTGTTTTTGTTCACAAGCTGGCCGGGGCCGCTGCTGAACAAGGGCTGGAACTTAAGGAGGTTAAACAGGTTGCAGAAAAGGTAATTAAAAATGTCCGTTCAATTGGATTTGCATTGACTTCCTGTACCGTTCCAGCAAAGGGAACACCCACCTTTAACCTGAACGAGGATGAGATTGAATTCGGTGTCGGTATTCACGGCGAACCGGGAATAGCACGTGAAAAGATTGCATCGGCTGCTGAATTGGCAGAGAGAATGGTGGATTTGATTGTAAAAGATCTGCCGTTTAATTCAGGAGATGAAGCAGCATTGCTTGTAAACGGACTGGGAGGCACACCTTTACAGGAACTGTACCTTTTTAACAATTTTGTTAACGCTGCTCTTGAAAATAGAAATATAAAGGTATACAAGACCTTCGTAGGAAATTATATGACAGCAATAGATATGGCAGGTGCATCCGTATCACTGCTTAAATTGGATGATGAGCTTAAAAGTTATTTAGAGGCTTCAACCGATACTCCGGCACTAAAAATATAAACTTGGAAGGAAGAACAGAGACATGTTGACTACAAATAAAATAACAGAGCTTGTTATGAATATGGCCGATGTTATCATAGCAAATGAAGTATATTTCTGTGAACTTGATTCTGTTGCAGGTGACGGAGATTTTGGGATGTCGGTTGCAAAAGGATTTAAGCAATTAAAGCAGGATTGGAACGAGGTTTCTCAGGAGGATATTGGGACATTCCTGAAGGGCTGCGGGATGATTATTACTGAATACTGCGGAGGTGCTTCAGGCCCCATATGGGGGTCTGCCTTCAGAAGTGCTGCAAAGTATGCTGCTGGTAAGACAGAATTAAATTTATCCGAATTGGCAGCCCTTATGCAGAGTGCAGTAGAGGGCATACAGAAAAGAGGCGGAGCAAAATTGGGGGATAAGACCCTGCTGGATGCGTTGATTCCGGCTGCAGAAGCCTTAAATGCCAGTGCCGCCAAGGGAGAAGACATGCTGGCTGCCATGAAAACAGCAGCTGAAGCTGCTGTAGCAGGTGCCGAAAAAACGAAAACCATGGTGGCTACAAAAGGCAGAGCCAGCTATGTAGGAGAAAGAAGCGTAAATTACCCTGATGCCGGTGCTGTTGCAATAGGTGTGATTTTTACCGAAATAACAAAAAACTTCAGTCTTTAATTTAGTTTTTCAGGATAGGAGAATTCATCAATGGAAAGAGAAAAGGATCTTACTGCTAAGCTTACGGCAAAGGATGGTCACATAATCAGCGTCTACTGCTGGGATAAGGTTGAGAATCCAAGGGCGGTTTTTCAAATATTTCACGGAATGGGAGAGCATGCCGGAAGATATGAGAGAATTGCGAATTATCTAAATTCCAAAGGCATTGCAGTAGTTGGTGATGACCACAGGGGACACGGTAAAACAGCCCTGTTAAACGGAACCCGTGGGAATATTGGTAAAAATGGCTTTTATAACATTGTCGAAGATGAATATATGATCACTCAATTGATGAAGAAAAAATATGCTAATACTCCTGTTTACATTTTTGCACATAGCTTTGGATCCTTTATCGGACAGGAATATATAACACGGTATGGAAGCGAAATAGATGGTATTATTCTCTGTGGCTCTGCTGCGCAGACAGGTTTTGAATTCAAAATAGCTAAAATTCTGGCATTGGTGCAAAGAAAACTGTTCGGTGAGGAAAAGGATGCAAAGCTTATGGAAAAATTAAGTTTTGGCAGCTTTAATAAAAAAATTGATACTTCGGATAATTCCAATTGGCTTAGCCGGGATTCGGCAGAAGTAATGAAATATGCAGACGATCCATTATGCGGGTTCACCTGTTCGGTAGGTTTTTACTATTATTTCACAGACGGCCTGACAAAATTATATAAAAAGGATAAGTTGGCTAAAATTCCAAAACAACTTCCTGTTTATATTATTGCCGGTGAAGAAGATCCGGTAGGGAATTACGGCAAAAAGGTTACAAATCTTTATAATCTCTACAAAGGCTTAAATCTGTCCGATTTGGAGCTTAAGCTCTATAAGGACTGCAGACATGAGTTGCTTAACGAGACCAACAGAGATGCTATAACTGAAGATATTTTCAACTGGATTGAAAGCAGATTAGCCAAGAACTAAAACTTAATTTAGATGAACAAAAAAGAAACGGTGTAAATTTTACAGCGTTTCTTTTTTTGTTAACAATAATGTAACATTGAAATGAATTAATTAAATCTTTTAAAAATATATTGACACAGCACAGCAAAGTGCAATATAATTTATACATAAAGAGACAAAAGATGTCGAATTTCTTATATTTTTTTTATTTTTTCAAAAATTCAATTAAAAAGATTAATTAAATACTACAAATTAACAAAATTATCTCTTCAGGAGGGGAACAAGTTATGGATAATCAATTTGAATTTTTTATGCCTTCAAAAATATGTTTTGAGGCTGGAATATCAAAAAAAATTGACAAGTATATCAAAGGAGAGAATATTCTGATTATTTCGGATCCTTTCCTCTATCAGTCGGGTGTGGCAATACAAATCGGGGATAGCATGGAAGGAAAAAATGTAGCCTATTTTAGCGATGTGGAGCCTAATCCTACCTGCGAAAGTGTAGATAAGGCAGCTGAGGTTGCAAGAGCAATAAATGCAGATTGTGTTATCGGCTTAGGCGGTGGAAGTGCTCTTGATATTTCCAAGATAGTCTCCTGTCTGGTCACAAATGAGGGAAGTATTTATGACTATTACAACGGCGGCAGAAGAACCTTGTCCAAAAGACAGGCAACCCTGATATGCATACCAACTACCGCTGGAACAGGCAGTGAAGTGACCAATGTAGGTGTATTTACTAATAAGAAGGCCGGGATAAAAATGCCTATGGTCACTAATGAATTTTGGCCTGACTATTCAATAATAGACAGTGAACTTACATATACACTTCCTGCACCCGTTACTGCTTCCACAGGTATGGACGCTTTCTGTCATGCCATTGAAGCATACTGGAACAAGGCATCACAGCCTATATGCGATATGCTGGCAATTGGAGCCATGAAGCTTATTCTCGAAAATATTAAAACAGCATACCATGAACCTGCAAACAAGGACGCCAGAGCAGCAATGATAAAGGCCAGCCTGATTGCAGGAATTGCCTTCAGCCAGACAAGAACTACCGGCATTCATGCAATTAGCTTTCCTTTGACCACCGAATTTGGGGCAAATCACGGGACTGCATGTTCCATAACTCTTCCTGCATTTATAAAAATCAGCGGACAGCAGGCAGCGATGAAAATGAAGGCATTGATTGAATACCTGGGTTTTGAAAGTATAGAGAAATTCTCAGAAGAAATTGAAGAACTTATGAAGAGTATGAATATGCCTGTACGTTTACATCAAATCGGAGTCAAGGAAACCGACCTGGAACATATAACCGAAATCGGACTTGGAGCTGCAATCATTCAATTGACTCCGGCCGTAATGAATAAAGAAACGGTTTATCAGCTGCTTAAGTCAATTTTATAATACGGCGATAGATGTTGAATAAATTAAAAGAATGAATCTGAAATCAGGGATTTGGAGGTAGAAAATGGATAACAAAATTAAAATGCTTGAAAACAGAGCGTTTGAGATTCGCAAGTTAACCATACAAACTATTGGAAAACTTGGTGTTGGACACATTGGTGGTGCGTTGTCCCTCTGTGAAGTCTTGTCAGTACTATATTTTGATGTGTTGAATGTGGACCCTGAAGACTCAAAAATGGAAAACCGGGACAGGTTTGTTTTATCTAAAGGGCATGGTGGACCGGCATTATATTCTGCACTGGCGTTAAGAGGCTTCATTCCTTTGGAGGAACTGGATACCTTAAACAGGCCCAATACCAACCTGCCGAGCCATTGCGACATGAAACGGACAAATGGAATAGACATGTCAACAGGTTCTTTGGGCCAGGGCTTTTCAGCAGCAACAGGCATGGCAATTTCGGCGTTAATGGACAGAAAGAGCTTATATGTATATACAATAATAGGGGATGGAGAGAGCCAGGAAGGGCAGATATGGGAAGCGGCCATGCTTGCCGGCAGCAGAAGTCTTGATAATATTATTGCCTTTACCGACTACAATAAAATGCAGATTGACGGCCTGATTGAAGATATAAACGGGCTTGAACCCCTGGACAGGAAATGGGAGGCTTTTGGCTGGCATGTGCAATCCATTGACGGACATGATATAAAACAAATTTTGCATGCCATTGACAATGCCAAAAAGATCAAAGGTAAACCCCATATGATTATATTGAATACCATCAAGGGAAAAGGCGGATTTTTCTGTGAAAACAGTGTTGCCTCTCACAACATGCCTGTTTCCGAGGAAACCTGGAAAAAGGCTTTGAGCTTATTAGAAAATGGGGAGGAAGCGAAGATATGAAACTTGAAGATAGATGGCTGCGAGAGACCTATGTAGATTTGTTAATAGAATATGCTAAACAGGACAGCAGGCTGGTCATAGTAGAGGCTGACCTCATGAAGGCTGCAGGAACCACTCGTTTTGGAGAAGCTTTTCCAGAAAGAACGGTAAACTGTGGTGTTCAGGAAGCAAATATGATTGGGGTTGCAGCCGGAATGTCTGCTATGGGTAAGATTCCTTTTACTCATACATTTACTCCCTTTTCCACAAGACGAGTGTGTGACCAGGTAACATTGTCCGTTGCATACGCCGGACTGAATGTAAAAATTATGGGAAGCGATCCGGGAGTAACCGCAGAGTTGAATGGCGGTACTCACATGAGTATGGAAGATGTAGCTATTATGAGAAACATACCTGATATGATAATTTACGAGCCGGTAGACAGTGCTCAGTTAAAGAAAATATTCCCCCAAATATTTAAGCACTATGGACCGGTATACATAAGGTTATTGAGACGAAATGCAGTTCAAATATTTGATGAAAATACAGAATTTCAGCTTGGAAAGGGGATTGTTCTGAAAGAGGGAAGAGATGTGACTATTCTTGCCAGCGGAATAATGGTAGAAGAAGCGTTAAAGGCAGAAAAAGCCTTATCAGCAAAGGGAATTGATGCAGAAATAATAAATATCCATACAATTAAACCGTTGGATCAGGAGCTTGTTTTAAAAAGTGCACGGAAGACAGGCGCAGTTGTTACTGCCGAGAATCACTCCATGCTAAATGGACTGGGAGGCGCAGCAGCAGAATTTCTTAGTGAAAATCATCCTGTTCCGGTGCAGCGGGTCGGTGTTAGGGATACCTTCGGTGAAGTAGGCTTTACAGAATTTTTAAAAGAAAAATATGGACTTACAGAAAAAGAAATTATTAAGGCAGCAGAAAAAGCCATATCCATGAAAAGATAGGAGGATTTTATGAAAAAAATTATTATAGGCTCCGACAAATCAGGTTTTCCATTAAAGGAAGCAATAAAAGCCCACCTGATACAACTGGGATATGAAGTTACCGATAGCGGTACTCTCAATGAAGAAGAACCAAAACCGTATTTTGAAGTAGCTTCAACAGTAGCCAAAAAAGTTTCGGCAGGTGAATTTGAAAAGGCTGTTTTAATTTGCGGTACAGGAATGGGAGTATCTATTGTTGCAAACAAGTACAAGGGAGTTTATGCAGCCGTCTGCGAAAATACTTATGCCGCAGAAAAAGCAAGAGCTATAAATGATGCCAACATACTATGTCTTGGGGGCTGGCTTACTGCTGAATTTGTGGGCTGCGCCATGGTTGATACCTTCCTTAATACTGAATTTACCCAGAATCTTGAGGAATGGCGAGCAAAGAACTTGAGAAATGCAAAAATACAGGTTAAAAATATTGAAGCTGAAATATATAAATAATTAATTTCTTATACGAAGGAGATATAGCCATGAAATACTTTTTAGACAGCGCCAAATTAGATGAAATCAAGTATGCATATGAAAATTATTGCATCGACGGTGTTACCACAAACCCCAAACATATTCAATTAAGCGGAAAGCCATTTATGCAGGTTGTCAAGGATGTAGCTGCATGGATTAAGGAAGAAGGGATTGAAGGTATGGATAAATTCCCTGTTTCCTTCGAAATAAACCCACATCATGATAAATGGGAAGATATTGTTGATGCGGCAAAAGAAGTTGCTGCCTATTCACCAAACTATGTAATAAAGCTTCCCTGTACCGAGCAGGGATTAATTGCAGCAAAAAAACTGGAAAAGATGGGGATCAGGACAAACGTCACGCTGGTATTTTCACCATCACAGGCTATTCCGGCTGGTAAGCTGGGAGCTAAATTTGTATCACCCTTCGTGGGCTGGAAAGAAAACAGCGGTGATAATTCAATAGATTATATTTCTGACATCATTAATATATATAGAAACTATGGTTTTGACACTGAAATAATAGTGGCTGCAGTGAGAAACGGCAAGCAGATCGGTGATTTTGCAGCCCTTGGCGCAGATATAGTTACCTGTGGACTGGATGTTTACAAGGCAAGCTTTGAGCATCCGTTTACAACATATGGTCTGGGTGTGTTCAGAAATGCATGGGATGGTACAGCTAACGAATAGCAGGCGAGAGGCATTAGCCTGTAAAACTAATTTTGAATATTCATTGTATAATTCAGCTATTTTCATTAATATTTTGCGGCCGCTATGCGGCTCAAAGCCATAGCATGGCGCAGGGAGGTTAATATGAAACAGAGAGTAAAACTGGGCGTTGTCTGCCTGACAAGGACCACATATGAATATAAGACTGCTCAGGCAATGTATACAAACACAATTGAAGACCTTAAAAAGCTTCCACAAGTGGACTTTACATTCATAGAAGAATGTGTAATTGAAGTTAAGGATGCCGAGGATGCGGCAATAAAACTATTATCTGCTAATGTGGATGGAGTGGTCATTATAAGTGGTACCTTCCATTTGGGTCATCTTGCGTTAGTATTTGCCAAATATATTAAGAAACCGTTTTTGCTTTGGGCATATAATGAACTTCCGTATGACGGCGGTAAAATCCGCTTGAATGCTGTCTGCGGTTTGAATCTCAATGCTTCCAACCTGTATAAAACAGGTAAGGATGACTATTCATGTACTATTGGAGACAGTATTGACGAAAAATGGATAGATGCATTGAGGGTAAAGGTTGCTCTGCAGAATGCAAAGGTAGGACTTGTAGGATATCGTGCCCACGGATTTTTTAATGTTGGTGTTGACGATATGGATATTTATAAGAAAACGGGTATTTTGATAGATCATTATGAAATTTCAGATATGTTTTCACAGCCTGTAAGTGACAGTGAAATACTGGAAGAGGAAAAGGAAGTAAGAGACTTATTTATATGTAAGGATGTAAATGATGCACAGGTAAAAAAAGTTGCTCAGCTTTGTGTAAGTGCTGCCAGGTTTGTTGAAAAAAATGGTCTCACAGCCGTAGCAGTCAGATGCTGGCCTGAATTTGCTGCAAATTACGGGATTTCTCCCTGTGCAGCCATGTCAGTTCTCCAATCAAAGGGTATTATACTATCCTGTGAGGGTGATATTGAGGGTGCCCTGTCCATGCTGGCAGGTGCGGCATTAGGTGCTGAAACACCATTCCTGGCCGATCTGTCCCAGGTTGATCTGCAGGAAGATTTTGCTCTAATGTGGCATTGCGGTGTTGCACCGGCTAATTTGTGGGATGGAAAGAGCGAAAGAACCCTGGATACATATTTTGCCGGTGGGAAAGGTGTAACTGCGGGCTTTGTAATGAAAGAGGGGCATGTAAATCTGATGAGATTTGATACTGCCCGCGGAAAAACAAGAATGTTCCTTGCTGCAGGTGAGTCTGTAGAAATGAAGAAACAGCTCTGCGGAACATACACTAAGGTAAAATTTGAACAAAATATAAATGCATTACTAAATACAGTGACAGAAACAGGTGTTGCGCACCATCTGGCCATGCTGTACGGAGAGTACAGGGATGTGTTAAGGCTTGCAGCAAAGATGATGAACTATGAGATTATAGAGTAGAAATAGATAAATGTTAAGGCAACTGCCGGTCATACAGCCGCCAGTTGCCTTAACAGAAATTTCAGATTAACCGGGGGTAGATTATGAGCACATTTAAAGGTAAATTGCATGAAACAGTGGTTAAGTTCCCAAATACAGATATATGGATGGATTCCTGCGGAGAAAATGAGTTGAATTATGCATTGGAGAGAGGCTGTGTGGGCGCTACCAGTAATCCTGCCATCGTTGGTTCTGTTGTCAAGGGAGAATTGAATATATGGGAAAGCCGTATTAAGGAAATGGCAGCTGAAAGAAAAGACATGACCGAGGAAGATGTAGCCTGGGGTTTAATATATGAAATAGGTGCACTTAGATCAAAAAAGCTGCTGCCCATCTTCAAAGAATCCAGGGGAATTAAAGGCAGACTGTCCATTCAGACAAATCCCAAATATTACAGAGACACCCAAAAAATGCTGCAGCAGGCGGATATTATAAATAGTCTCGGCCCAAACATGCAGGTAAAGATGCCTGCCTCGGAAGCTGGGATAAAAGCTATGGAAGAAGCAACCTACAAGGGTATCAGTATTAATGCTACTGTTTCCTTTACGGTTGCCCAGGCTGTCGCAGTTGCAGAAGCAGTGGAAAGAGGCTTGAAGAGGAGAGCGGCAGAAGGCCTTTCAACTGAAACCATGTCACCTGTTTGTACAATAATGATAGGCAGAACTGATGACTGGATGAAGAAGTATACCGATGAACAGGATATAATTGTTAATCCTGAATGTCTTGAGTGGTCAGGTATAGCTGTCATGAAGGAAGCTTACAGAATATTTAAGGAAAGAGGCTACAGGACAAGATTGCTGTCAGCA
Organism: Bacillota bacterium; assembly: GCA_023409265.1. Lineage (GTDB taxonomy): Bacteria > Bacillota > Clostridia > Acetivibrionales > DSM-1351 > Ruminiclostridium. The sequence goes on from JAEYHZ010000030.1 coordinate 160,629, forward strand.
GCATGCAGAAACCACCACCACTGGTCACAGCTGATAGGCGGAGATCTATCAATGACAATTCCTTTTAACTGGCACAAAAAATTAAACTCATGTGGAGTTGAGGTTGCAAATAGAATTGGAGAACCCGTCAGGGATGAATATATGAAGGAGCTTAGGAAAATAAGCGAATTTCATAAATCATTTAATGAAGATGGTATGAAGCCCTCAGAGTTTGAAAAATATGGAGGTTTCAGAACCACAGTAACAGGCTTTATTGGCGGCTATGACGAATTATTAAAACTTGTAAGGGGATACATGATTTAATGAAGATCAAACAAACAGCTCCTTTAATACTGTTGGCCTTCATATGGGGATGCTATTACGTAGCAAGCCAAAAGGCCGTTTCTGAAATGTCGGTATTTACGGTGGGGATTGTTATACGATTTATAACAATGCTGCTTCTGACTGCAATAATGATCAAAAGGCATGAGATAAAGCTGTTATTTAAAACAAAGGGAATTCTGTTGAGGTTGATTCTCATTGGTGTTCTTGGATTTTCCCTGGATTTAACTGCATTTATTGGTCTGAGTCTCTCACATGCAGGTGCCGGAACTGCTTTACTAAAATGTGATATTATATTTGTAAATCTGATGTCTGTAATAATTTACAAAGAGAAATTTACAAAGCTTGACTGGACTTATACCTTTATTATGCTCTTTGGTGTTCTGATGGTTATGGGCATTGATTTCAGCAAGTTTAAGATAGGGAATAAGGCTGATATATTCTTTATTTTAAGTGCCTTGTTTGTATCCATTAACGCTTTTGTAATTAAAAGCGTGCAGCTGCATAAGAAAAATCCTGCTGCTGATAATGTTGTTGCGTTTTATAATAATTTTATAACAATGCTTCTCTTTCTTGTTACCTCTGTTTTTATGGGAACAATGGGGCAGCTTGGACTGCTGGCCCGAAACAGACCGCTTTTAATAGCTGCACTGGCTGCAGGGTTAGGACAAACTCTTATTTATATTGTTTATTATTATAATTTAAGGCGTTATCCTGTCTGGATAGTAAAAGTATTCCTGCTTTTAATGCCCATTGTGGCAACAATAGTAGCTTTCCTCCTTTTCGGAGATGTTATGGTTACCGGACAGTACATTGGTATGGCCATAGTATTGGCAGGCGCGTTTGGAATATTAATTGAGCAAAAGAAAAAGGCAGAAATGCATAAGACAAATTAACCCTTGCATTAAGAAAACAGCTTCCTCACTTATTTTGTGAGGAAGCTGTTTTCTTAGTAGCACTAATTTTTTACCTCTGTCAAACCGCCGTTTTCAAAGAAAAAGTTGATTATCGTTGAGGCAGGTCCCAGGGTTTCCAATTGCAGATTGAACTTACTGAAGGTTACCTTTTCATAGCCTGAATAATTGGATATATGTGTATAGAGACTCTTGCGGAATTTATCATTCTCAAAAAGTTCTCCGTATAAAATTATTGATTTTGGATCAAAAAGGCACATGGAATTTTTAATTGCAATTGAGAGAAAGTAAATAGATCTGTCCAATATATCCTCTATCAACTTATCTCCGTCTTCATATGCTTTTATGATATTCCTTATATTTATATTTTCAGCGTTTCCTTCTGTATGTGAAAAGAGAGCAGGGGTCAGCTTGTCTGATAATATATCGGCTGCATTTCTCTCAATGGCGTCGTAACCGGCTATGGTCTCAAGACACCCCCTGTTTCCGCACTCACAGATTACACCGTTTGGATCGGAGATTATGTGACCAAGTTGAATGGCATTAAAGTCATATACGCTGAGCTTGTCCTGGTAGGAAACTCTTGCAGCACCTACACCGGGACCATACTTAATAAAAAGCATATCCCTGGGATGTTCCAAATGAGTGAAAAAGCTTTCACCATGCGCAAGAGAACATATGTTGTTTGTTAAAATAACAGGAACATTAAATCTTTTCTGAATGTATTCTACAACATTGACATTATCCTCCCAGACATTAAAGGATTTGATGCTTATTCCGGCTCTGGAATTTACAATACCCTTAACACTTACACCAATACCAAGTATAGCTCTCGTTCTGTTAACATCGTAATTTTTAAGATGCTGCTCCAGAATTGTACACAGTTTATCCAATATTGCAGCAGATTTGCGATGACAATCGGCTGTAAATACGGTATCTTCAAAAAGGATATTATTATTTAGATCAGTACACAGGATTTGAAATTTATTCATGCTGATATAAATACCAATAGTAGCGAATTTTCTCCTGTTTATATCCAGCAGGATTTCTTTACGGCCCTTTCGGTTATTATTTTGTTCAACTGCCGATTCCACAAGAATTCCTTCGTTGATGAGATCAGTTGTAATCAAGGTAATAGCTGCCGGTGTTAAATTAAGTTTACTGGCAATTTCCTTTCTTGAGATGCCACCCGAACGGTAAATCAAATAAAGGATTGAGCTCCGGTTTTTTATTTTGACTCCCAGCATATTTATTCCGTTTACTGCTTGATCCATAATTTCACCTCTTTTCTTAAGATTATATTACTATTCATAAAAATAATAAGTTATGGAGAAGGCTACACTAGTGGTCTGTAACATCTAAAACGTGTATTGTCCAGCAAGGAAAATTTTCTCAGGGCTAGGCGGAGAAGGGCGGAATAATCGCTTTATTCCAACTGACGACAACGCAGTCCTGGGGAAATTTAACCGATGGCAATATATGAATTTAGATGTTACAGACTACTAATATACTATTTCTATATTTTCTCCTGTTATACCGACAAAAGCACCTTTTGAAGCAGGAATACTATCCTTGTGAGCTATTAACCATTTGTTCCGCATCCATAAAAGCCTGTCTTCTCCACACAAGGGAGCTGGTAATGAGGAGAGGGGGTCATTTGTTCCCTGAGCAAGTACGATGATGCTCTTAAAACCTTGCTCTGAGACCTTGCAGGGTGCAAAATGAAGTGTAGTTCCATATAGTTCAACAGCGGTATTGCCTGGTACATAAAAAATCTCTGTTAATGTGCTTGGAAGCTGGTTATTCTTAATGTCTCTTACATCTGCCAAAATCAGCAGTAAATCCGTTACTGCAACATCTATTTCGGAACATTTGTGATATTCAAGAGCATTAAGCCTGTTGCTGTTTCCATTGCAATAGCCTATCTGAATAGGCATGCTGCCGTAAAAAATATTGCCAAGCTCATTTGCAGCAGCTGTGTTCATTAAATCCTTGTCATTTGCCACATATACATTTCCTGAAGCAGGTACACTTATACTTTTCATAATTTCAATACATTCTGAAAAGTCATACCCTGTAATTACTTTTCCATACTTTGAAAATGCTTCGTCAAAGATACTGTTTATTTTCAGCTTGCGGTTACATTCCCTTAAATGGTTTAACATAGGGTTCTCCTTATAAATTATAATATATTATTGAAAAATATAAAGCTATCTAATAATAATTTCTGGGAATTATTATCTTTCAATATGTCGTTGCAATAAAAGGAATTAATTATAAGAGTTAATAATATGAAAATTATTATGTAGATCAAGCCTTGTATAAAAGAATATCATAGTGGCATAAATCTTTCAATAATTGATATTAAAATAATTATAGAGTAATAAATAAACTTCTAATTTGAATTTATGTAAAAATATGCCGTCAATAATCATACCCTAAATAACTTGCAACAAATACATAATTAAAAAATTTAAACAATTAATCAAGTCTGTTTATTCACTATCAGATAAAAGGTGGAAAACATAGTCGAAAAAAATAAAAAAATCTCAAATACTAGTTTACTTTTAATAAAATATAATATATAATTGCCATTGTAGATGAACGTTTTTGGTAAATATGTATAGCTGATTATAACTCAATTAATTAAGAGAATACTTAACTACTTTCATATTTACCGCCAAGTTCTATTTTTTTCTTCAATAAATTAAACCTTTTAATTTATTGAAGAAATGGTGGAAATGCCTGTAGATTAGACTTGGGCCCGATGTAAAAATCCATACAGACGGTGCAAATTTCAACTGGTAAAATAAAACTAGAAAGAAGGATAACAATTATGGGAAAGACTATCAAGCGTATTGTGGCAGTAATGTTGGTTCTTACTATGACATTGGTTATTTTTGCAGCCTGTGGTAATTCTGAAGTCAGCAAATCAACAGTTTCAACCTCGGACTCAACAGCAGCAAAAATAAATGACAGTTCCAAGCTGATTGAGATCACATTCCCAAGTATCTGGGTTGGAACAGACGGTAAAGCGAAAGGTTTTGGTCAAATGGTAGATTCATTTAACAAGGAAAATGAATCAAAGATCAATGTAAAAATTGAAGAATATACTGATTATGATGCGTATGAGGACAAAATAAGGGCTATGATATCAACCGGAAATGCTCCTGACATATTTACATTTAAATCATTCGCAGATTTGCAGCTATACTCAAAGTCAGGTAAATTAATGGATTTGACAGCTCCATTGTCCGATAAGGAATGGTCTGACAAATTTGCAGAGGGAGTATTAAAGGCAGCTCAATATGAAGGTAAGAATTACGCTGTTCCTTATGAAAATGCGGTTATCGCAATCATGTTTAATAAAAAACTATTAAATGATGCAGGAATAGCTAACGTTCCCACAACCTATGAAGATCTGTGGAAAGCTTGTGATGCTTTAAAGGCAAAAGGTATTTTCCCTACAACTCAAATGACAAATAAAAATGCATGGACTTCAATGCTGTGGTACTCATATGCACTGGCAGCGGTTGGTGGACAGGATGTTTATGAAAAAGGCCTGGATGATCCTGCATTTGTAGAAGCAGCAAAGATTATGCAAAAAATGTTTACCTACACTTCCCCTGATGCTGTTGGAGCAGATGCTACCGTTGTAAACGGACATTTCTTTAATGAAAGAGCTGCTGTATATACCAATGGATCATGGATTTTATCAAGAATTAAAAAAGAAGGTGTTGCCGGCCTTTATGACAATATTGCTATCAGTGCAGGCCTTGGTTACAACGGCGGTCAGTCTGGAGCATATGTAAACGCTGTTCAGGCATACATAGCTGTTGGTAAGCAGGATGATCCGGAAAAGGAAGAGGCAATAGTCAAGTTCCTGAAATATATCTGTGATGTTGACAGGGTTACAGAATTGTCAAATTCATCAGGTTCAATATTTACAATCAAGTCTAAAATTACTGATCAGACTGAAAAACTACAAGCTACTATGATTGAACAGAGTACTGCCGCACCATATATGATCGGAACCTTTGAGTCAACCATGCCTACAAAGGTAGTAACAGCATTCCCCGCAGCACTTGAGGGTTTGGTACTTGGAGAATTCACTCCTGAGAAATTTGTTCAGGTATTAAAGGATGCAAATAAATAATAATTAGTTTCGGACTAAAATAATTAATTATTGATTTGAACAATATAAAAATTTTGGCAGGCTGAAAAGCCTGCCAAAATATAAATAACCACTATAATTATAATTTTCAAGTTGGTTTTGACGATGGAGGCAGGAGCGATGGAAGTTAAAAAGCATGACATAAAAAACATCTGCATCTTTATATTGCCAGGGCTTGCACTATTTACCCTATTCTTTATTATACCTGTAGGGTATGTATCGGTTACCAGTCTTTTTGAATGGAATGGGATTACAGCGCCTATATTTAAAGGCTTATATAATTATAAAGATATCTTCGGTGATAAAGTGTTTTGGCGCAGTGTAAAAAATAATATTCTATGGGCTTTAGTTGCCGGGGGAGTGCAGGTTCCACTTGCAATGCTTATGGCATTAGTATTATCAAAAAAACCAAGGGGCTGGCAATTTTTTAGAACAGTATATTTTTTGCCACAGGTTATTTCAGGTATTGCTCTTGCGATGCTATGGTCGGCTATGTACAACAGTGAATTCGGTTTGATAAACGGTTTGTTAAGAGCGGCAGGTCTGGGTGATTACGCTACAAACTGGCTGGGAAGTATAAAAACAGCTTTTCCCTGTATGCTTATTTATTGGGTATTTTACATTGGCTATTACATGGTTATAATGCTGGCTGATATAACCAATATTGATGAATGTTATTACGAGGCAGCCCAGATTGACGGTGCTGACGGTATAAGACAGCATATTCATATTACAATACCCTTGATTAGAGGCTCTTTTCAAACCTGTGTTACTCTTGCTATGATTTTTGGGTTAAGGACATTTGAACAGGTGTATCTTCTGACTAACGGAGGGCCTGCCAACAGAACCTCCGTACTTGTACTTTATCTGTACAACCAAATGAAAACAAATAACTATGGCGGAGCTAATGCTTCCAGTGTGATGCTCATATTGACAGGAGCCTGTGTTATTCTTATCATCCGTGGTGTATTTGCAAAAATCAATAAGGAGTAAAGGAGGAGAAATATGTCGGCAAAAACTGATCAATCAATTGTGAAAGATAAAAAGAATATCAAGGATTATTTAGTATCAATTTTCAAATGGATTTTAATTATCTTCTTTGCAGTATATACATTGTTTCCATTATTATGGCTGTTTATCACATCACTAAAAACAAATGCAGAATATTTCGATAATCCGTTTTCCTTACCTGCTGTACCCCAATGGCAGAATTATGTAAATGCATTTACACAGGCAAATTTAGGCAGAATGATATCCAATTCGGTTATTGTTGCCATACTTGCAACAGTGATTAACGTTTTGGTTGCCTCAATGCTTTCTTACTGTATATCACGATTCAAGTTTAAAGGAAGGGAAACAATATTTACATTATTTTCAGTAGGTGTACTTGTTCCTCTTAATGCTCTTATGGTTCCTTATTTCACCATATTCAGCAAAATTGGTCTTGTGGACTCACTGGCTGCTTTAATTATTTTATATTCTGCTATCGGACTACCAATTTCAACCTTTATTATACGTGGATTCATGGCAGGTTTTCCTGCTGAAATTGAAGAAGCAGCATATATTGACGGCAGCGGCTTTTATGGGAGATTCTTTAAAATGATTCTGCCCTTGACAAAAACAGGCCTTGTAACAGCAGCAACCTTTGAATTCATAACCTGCTGGAACGAGTTTGTTTATGCGAATCTGCTGACCTCCTCCCCAATGACAAAGACTATACAGATAGGTATAAGATATTTTACAAACCAGTTTACTACGGATTATGTCTCTATGTACGCTGCAATTATCATAAGTATAGCCCCAAGTATTATTGGTTATATGCTATTCCAAAAACAGGTTATATCAGGTTTGACAAGTGGCGCGGTAAAAGGTTGATACTTTTGGACCGCTTGACCACAATATACCGGAGGGAGAAATATGGAACTAATTATACTAAAGGATGGTTTTAAGTTACTATATCAGGATCAATGCATCATTCATCATACTGTGGAGAACCCTTCCATTTACATAGGGTATGGCAATGAAACCATCGATATGTACCGCGGCAACTTTGATATCAGGGATTATATAATTGAAAGGTACCCTTTAAGGAATGTTTCAATACACCAAAATAACAATGAATATTCATTAAGTTTTGATAATAAATTAAAGGCTGACATAATACTGGAAGATGATAAGTTCGTGATGAATTTTCAGAAGACAGACGGTAATATCAATCGCTTCTGGATAAGGATTGAAGCCGACGAAAAAGAAAAATGCTATGGCTGCGGGGAACAGATGTCTTATTTTAATTTAAGAGGAAGAAATTTTCCACTCTGGACCTCTGAACCCGGGGTGGGCAGGGATAAAACTACTTATGTTACCTGGAGATCCGATGTGGAAAATAAGGCTGGCGGAGATTACTATAATACAAATTACCCCCAACCTACCTATGTTTCAACCAAGCACTATTATCTCCATGTAGACTCAACAGCCTATGCCGATTTTAACTTTAAGAATGAAAAATTCCATGAATTGCAGATTTGGGAGGTTCCGGCCCAGGTTCGGATTGAAGCCGCACCTACATATATAGGGCTTCTTGAAAAGCTGACGGCTTTTCTGGGAAGACAGGTTGAATTGCCTGACTGGGTATATAATGGGGCAATCCTGGGCCTTCAGGGTGGAACGGAACGTTCTTTTTCCCTGGTAGAGCGTTCTCTGAGAAATGGAATGAAAGTTTCAGGGGTTTGGTGTCAGGACTGGGCAGGCAAGAGAGTTACTTCCTTTGGGAAGCGTCTTAACTGGAATTGGAAGTGGAATAAGGAGATGTATCCCGGACTTCCAGAGAAAATTAAAGAGTACAGGGAAAAAAATATAAGGTTCCTTGCCTATAATAATCCATACCTTGTAAAGGAGGGGGATTTATATAAGGAAGGTAAGGAGAAGGGGTACTTTGCCAAATCCATTGATGGGAATGATTACTTGGTGGATTTTGGAGAGTTTGACTGTGGGGTGGTGGATTTTACCAACCCCGAAGCATATGCGTGGTTTAAAGAATTAATCAAAAAGTATATGATTGATTTTGGAATAGATGGGTGGATGGCTGATTTCGGGGAATACCTGCCGACTAATCTACAGCTGTACAGCGGGGCGTCGGCGATGGTTGAGCACAATCACTGGCCGGTTCTGTGGGCGAAATGCAATTATGAGGCTCTTGCGGAAACTGGTAAACTGGGTGAGATAGTATACTTTATGAGAGCCGGTGGGGCAGGGACTCAAAAATATTGTCCTCTGCTATGGGCCGGGGATCAGAGTGTTGATTTTTCAATGCACGATGGACTTGTAACTGTAATCTGCGGTGCACTTAGTTCCGCAATGAGCGGATGTGGTTTGCATCACAGCGATATTGGAGGCTACACTTCTCTTTTCAATAACTGCAGAACCAGGGAAGTCTTTTTGAGATGGGCCGAGATGGCTGTATTTACTCCTGTCATGAGAACTCATGAGGGCAACAGGCCTGAGGAGAATTTCCAGTATTATAATGATGCTGACACCCTGGAACAATTTGCAAGACTGACTCAAATATATACTATGCTGGCACCCTATACCAAAAGTCTTGTAAAAATAAATGCAGCTTCAGGTCTGCCGGTACAAAGGCCATTGTTTTTACATTATGAAAAGGATGAAAAAACCTATGATATCCAGACCGAATATTTATTTGGTGAGGATATGCTTGTTGCACCCGTGTATTTACCTGATGTTCAGGAGTGGGAGGTTTATCTTCCTAAGGACCAGTGGATTCACTTATGGTCTGGTGAGGAATTCCTGGGAGGAACGGTTACAGTTAAGGCAGCAATTGGCTATACACCAGTATTTTATAGAAAGAATTCAGGATTTAAAAATATATTCGAAGAAATACAAAAGCAGTATGGAGTGAAATAGAACAGTAGAAGAAATTGACAAGGGTATATTTACCCCCTTTACCTGGAAACACTTTATATATTATCCAGATAAAGGGGTTTTTTAATGTTTAAAAGATTTAGAATATTGCTTTTCACCTTTCTTGCGATTTTTGCATGCCTGTTCACAAGACTATTTTATTTGCAGATAATAGGTGGAGGCACATTGACCAGAGAAGCATCGGCTCAACGGGTTAACAATATCCAAATAGAGAGCGTCCGGGGTGATTTCATTGATAAAAACGGAATACAACTCACAAGCAGGACTCCGAAAATTACTGCAGTACTCAAGCCTGCCATGCTCCGGGAACAGCCTCAGGTAGTTGAACAACTTAGTCAGGTTCTCGGGTTGGATCCTGAAAAGACCAAAGAAGATATTCAGAGAAGAAACACACCTATTTTAGTTGAAATAGATAAAGAAACAAAAGCTCTATTAACCTCTATGGATATTGAAGGAATTTCCTTTGTAAATTCTTTAAGCAGGTATAACACAGATACAAAAGCAAAACATTTGCTGGGCTATCTCAATAAGGTTGATAATATTGGCATTAATGGCCTTGAAAAGCTGTTTGAAAAGACTCTTAATTTTGGAAAGGAAGACAGTATTGCCGTCATAACTGATGGAAACAATGATTTGTTAACAGGTCTGGGTTACAGGATCATAAAAGCTGACAACAAAAAGAACAGTAAGCTCGATATTAAACTTACTATTGATTATCATATACAGGATATTATAGAAAAAGCTTTGGACAGCAGAGGCCTAACTGGGGCCATTGTTGTGGAGGATGTTAAGACCGGGGATATAGTTGGTATTTGCAGCAAACCGGATTTTGATCCTAATGATATTGAAAAATACCTTTCAAATAATAAAAGACCGCTTTTTAACAGAGCTGTAGCACAATACAATATAGGTTCTGTCTATAAACTGGTGGATTTAGCTGCCATATTTGAGCTTCAGCCTGACTATAATATGGTTTTCAGCTGTCCCGGATATATTCAGATTGCTGATACTGAATTTAAATGTTCTTCCTATGAAAAGGGAGGACATGGTACAGTTGATATAAATACTGCATTGGCCAAGTCCTGCAATGCCTATTTTATTAATATGTCACTTGATTTGGGAGCCGACCCTATTCTAAAGATGTGCAAGGCTCTCGGACTGGGTGAAAATACGGGACTGTCAAAACAGGGGATTCCTGAAGCAAAGGGGATAATACCTGTTCCGGAGGATCTGAAGAATCCCGGTGATATTGCAAATATGTCCATAGGACAGGGTCAGATAATGGCTACACCTGTTCAGGTTGCTGATCTGGTTGCAACAATAGCAAATGGCGGAGTGAAAAACAGTACTAATATTGTTGACAGCATAGTTAACAGCAGTGGAAACAAGGTGAGAGATCTCAAAAATATTTCTTCTCAAAGAGTGTTTTCAAAATCCACAGCTGACCGTATCATGGCCTTGATGGAGGGAGTAGTCAGTGACGGAACCGGTAAGAAGGCCAATCTTGACGAATACGGAGGTGCCGGCGGAAAAACCGGAAGTGCTGAAACGGGACAGTTTATTGATGGAGAAAAGATTATACAGGCGTGGTTTGCAGGTTATTTCCCGGCGAAAAGCCCGAGATACTCTGTAGTGGTGTTTATTGAAGACGGCAAAAGCGGTGGTGATGCGGCAGCTCCCATATTTGCGGAGATAGGGTCACAAATTATGAAATTTGGATTGTAAATATATGTTAAAAGTTACATTTTTATTCTATAATAAATCTAAAGAAATATTTTTTGTTACCCATAAAAGAAATATTTTTGTTACCCATAGGTGAAAGTTTAACGGCTGGTGTTTTAGACTTTCTCATATGAGGAATGGAGGCTGAGATGGCGCTGGCAATAAATAAAATATCCGATTATTATAGCAGACTTAATTTCGGCTCTGACGGGTCATTAAGCAATTCTTTAAAGACCCGGGAGGATAAAAGTTTTGGAAATGCAGTCAAACCACAAGAAAATGAGCATGTTGACCCTGCGGCTGCAGAGGCGCAAAGCAACGACGCTGAAACAATCGCTAAAATATCAGATAACGGCAGAAAGGACTATTTCTATACTAATTACAATGATGTAGTGGCACAAAATTTTGGTTTGATTTTTGACGTAAAAGTATAGGTGATAACACAAGTAAAAAGTTAACCAGTTGGAGGACATTGGCAATTTATAATTAAAATAAAAGACAAACAGGGATTCCAAAAGAATCCCTGAATGTCTAGCTAATGATTTAACTACTTAAAGTCAAGAAACTATCTGAACTGCTCACATTTCCCTGCATTTTAGCCAATTACTGCTCTAGGTAACTGCGGCCACCCCCGAGGAGCAGATGCAGTACCATGAGCACTAATCGGACGCAAGAAATTTTCAATTACGGGTATGGCAGAAAATAAGTTTTCAATAATCAACTCAATCATCTCCCATTTCTCGATATTAAAAAACCTTGCCAATCCAATAATGCTTGATCACATTTAAGCTAAAAGTCCCATTAATATCAAAAAAACTTCCAACTACAAACTGATAAGAGAAACTAAGAAGTCCAAAGGTATCATCTCCCAACTTTTTTGGTTAGCTAAACCTTTGCTCAATGGATAACTAAGTATCCAGCGGATACATTGCTGTATCACAGTAAATATTATTGCTTAATTCGAGCTTTATATTCTTTTTATTTCTTTGAAACTTCTTCCAATGGTCAGAACACAGGCTTGTTACGGGGTTTGACATTGTTTTTATTGTTAAAATCCGATCCGTCGTTCTCAGGGTTTATATTCTTTTCCGATTTATTTTTTGAATTGGATTTTGAAGATTTTTTATGCTCTTTACTTCCCTTTTGACTCATAAATAGGCTCCTTTCTGATAATCGTCATTAAATAGTGTTTACGTCTGATAATATAATTTGATGAAAAAGTTTTTTTATTCAATTTCATTCTTATAACAAATTTAAAATTACTGTATTATGGAGATATTAAACGTGCGATAAAATTGTTATAATTAATATGCTTGGGCAGGATTAATAAAAAACCCCGTTTTAAGGCGGGATAAAGTTATTATTTAATCATGCCTTATATAACATTCTTTATTTGAGGTATTTTTATGGAAGCCAAAAAAGTAGCGGAAATTGCAACATCAGCAGGTGAAATTTTGCTGAGTAACGGAGCTGAAGCGTATAGAGTTGAAGAAACCATTAAGAAAATCTGTGCTTCCTACGGGTTTAATGGTGAATGTATTTCAACCTCCACAGGTATTTTTATTTCTATCTCTGATGATGAGGGAGAATTGGTTACATCAGTAAAAAGAATCAATCAAAGAAGGGTGGATCTGTACAGGGTAGAGTTGATCAATTCCTTCTCCAGAGGACTGGCAGAACATCCGCTGACATACGAGGATGCTAAAATCAAACTCCGCGAGATATATGATGCTCCAAATTTCTCACTGGGTATCAGACTGCTGGCAGCAGGACTTACAGCTTTTGTTTACAGTCTGTTCTTTAATGGAAGTATGCTGGATTCAGTCGTCTCTTTGTTTATAGGTTTTGGAATTTATTTGTTACTGGAGTATATTTCAAAGATTGGTTCATTTCAATTTCTGGAATATTATCTCTCAGGATTTATTATAGGAATTGTAAGTCTTACGGCAAATTTGTTTATACCAGGGATTAATAAAGATAACGTAATCACCGGTGCAATCATAGTCCTTCTTCCGGGTGTAGCTCTGACAAACGGTATAAAAGATTTGTTGTATGGGGACTATGTATCGGGTTTTGCAAAGTTTGGAGAGGCTATGTTGATAATTGTTGCCATGGGTGTAGGTATAGTTACCGCACTTTCTATTTTTATGAAATTGGTATGAGTATACGAAATTAAATGGAGGATATATATTTTGACTAATGAGATTATCCAGATTGTATTAGCTTTTTTCGGAAGCATAACTCCTGCCATTTTATTTAACATAGACAGGAGAAAAATTGGCTGGGCAGGCTTAAGCGGAGCTTTGGGATGGTTTATTTATCTGGTGGTGTTCAGGTATGCCGGCAATGCCATTGCTGCAACCTTTTTAGGTTCTTTTGTTGTAGGCTGCTACAGTGAATCCCTGGCAAGAAAGCTTAAAACCCCTGCTTTTGAATTTCTTATTCCAGGAATATTTCCTTTGGTGCCGGGGTTTACAGCATATACCTCACTGAGGTTTTTAGTAGAGAACAACACCTCCGAGGCATTCAGCAAAGGGATTTTGGCATTGGCGGTAGGCGGCAGCATAGGTTTTGGCATAATGCTTTCAACAACTATATTCAAGTTCATTACAAAGATCAGAAAAAGCAGGCTGAAAAATAATCCTGCCAAAGTCTGAGGAGTGTAAAATTAAGAAGAGCATTTATTTTTCAGGTATAAATTCAGCATCCTTAAGTTGTATTTGCTTAAGAATGGGAAAAATTTGATAGTAAGCATTACTTTGCACTATAATGTATCTGGGGGTTTTTGGAAAAATACTTTTCTCTGATCTTTAGCCATAAGAGTTTTTATTACATAATTCCGGAGGATGATTTCATGGAGGAGCTGGCTGTATCAATCCGTGAGCTGTATATGAGCTACGGCTCAAAACAGGTTTTAAATGGGATAAATGTGGATGTTCCAAAAGGGAAGATAATCGGATATATAGGACCGAACGGTGCAGGAAAGAGTACAACGGTGAAAATCCTGCTTGGACTGCTTACAAATTATAAAGGAAGTGTAAGGGTTCTGGGTGAAGATATATCCAACGGCAGTGTAGAATATAAAAAAAGAATCGGATATGTGCCCGAAACAGCAGAAATATTTGATAATCTTACAGCGCGCGAATATATAACTTTTTTAGGTCAGATGTATGGAATGAGCTATGAGGAGACAGATAATAAAGCCATTAAGCTTATGAAACTGTTGGGAATTGAACAGGTCTATTATTCAAGAATAGCCTCCTATTCAAAAGGGATGAAGCAAAAAGTGCTTATTATTTCAAGTCTGATCCACAATCCTGATATACTTTTTCTTGACGAACCATTGAGCGGTCTGGATGCCAACAGTGTTATGATTTTTAAGGAAATTATGAGCCATTTGGCTGAGCAGGGAAAGACAATATTCTATTCTTCGCACATTATGGAGGTAGTCGAGAAGATAAGTGACAGAATCATACTGATTAATAATGGGAATATTGTGGCCGACGGAACCTTCCAGCAGCTCAAGGATCAAAGCAAGGAAGGGACTCTTGAAGAGATATTTAACCAGCTTACGGGTTTTGACAATCATAAGCAGCTTGCCGGTGAATTTGTAAAAGTAATTGGAGAGTGACACTATGAAGGAGTTTTTATTATTAAGACTGCTGGATAAGTTTGAAGGTATATTAAAAAAACTTGATATTGATTACTTTCAGCTTCGAATGATTCTGAAAATAAAGCTTACTTTGGATTCGAGAAGTGTTCCCACCGTCCTGTCAGGCTCAAAAAATATTGAAAACAGGAACATTCCGGTGTTATCAATGTTAATGTATGGTTTTATGGGTTTGATGATATCAGTTTTCGTGTGGATACCATTCTCCATATTTTATAAAATGAACATAATACTCGGAATGATTATTTTTATGATACTTGCTACCATGATTTCCGATTTCTCTACAGTTTTATTGGATGTTAAGGAAAAGAATATTCTCCTGCCAAGGCCAATCAAGGAGAATACTATCAAAATGGCTAAGACAATTCATATTCTGTATTATTTGGTCAGAATTACACTGGCGTTATCTGGTCCAACAATTATAATGTGCTTTTTTAAATATGGTCCGGGTGTTTCAATTGTGCTGTTTTGTGAAATTATCCTTATCTGCGGGTTGGTAATGTTTTTTACTTCGATTATCTATTATGCAATTCTAAGTCTGTTTGACGGGGAAAAACTCAAGGATATTATCAATTATTTTCAGATCATACTGACCATATTTATTACAATTGCCTATCAGTTTACCGGCAGAATGTTTGATTTATCAGCAGTGAGCATAAGCTTTACTCCTAAATGGTGGAATTACCTGATTCCAACTACCTGGTTTGCAGCTCCTTTGAGTATTATGACAGAAAAAAAGTTTGATGCCTTTTATATAATGTCTTCTACGTTGGCAGTAATTGTACCTGTAGCTGCTTTTGTGATTTACATAAAATGCATCCTGCCGTATTTCGAAAAAAACCTGCAGAAACTGAATAGTAATAGCGGCAGGAATTTCCGGAAAATCAGATCTCTGAGCCTTCAGAGGTTAATAGCTTTATTGGTCTGTAATAATAACAGTGAGAGAGCTGTTTACAGCTTTACACAGAACATGATTGCAAGTGAGAGAAAGCTGAAGCTTCAATTATATCCAAGCCTCGCATTCGCTGTTATTATGCCGTTTATTTTAATGTTTATAAGTTTTTCCAGGGGAAATCTGTCGGATGCATTCACAGGCTTAAGAGAAAGCAGCAGTTATTTCGGGATTTATATCGGAATTGCCATGGCAAGCATATCGGTTAATTTTATAAGTAAAAGTGAAAAATTCAAGGGTGCGTGGATATATAGGGCGCTGCCGGTTGAAAATCCCGCCATTATTTTAAGAGGAGCACTCAAGGCTTTCATATTTAAATATAATATACCTTTATTAACCATTCTGAGTGTAATTTGTGTTTTATTGTACGGCCCCAGAATAATTCCTGACGTATTTCTTATGTTTATTAATATGATGCTTTTACTTATATCCTTTTTTAAGCTTGCCTCAAAGCAGTTGCCATTTTCTCAGGATTTTCAAAGCATGAAGCAGGGGACAAATGCCGGGGTAAACTTTGCACTGCTGTTTGTAGCAGGGCTTTTGGCTGCAGTTCATTACGGAGTAAGCTTTATTCCTTTTGGAGTAACTGCAAATATAGCAGTTTCGGCATTGATAACCACACTGATATGGCATAACTGCTTTAAGATTTCCTGGAAGGACATTGGGACGGAGGAATAAGAGCAGCCATTTTCTCAAGCTTTTTCAGCTGAGCCAGCATTTCTTCGGCATCCCTATGAAGATTATGCAGGGAGGTCAGCAACATATCGCATGCATAGAAAATATCCTCGTTTTCCTGCGGTGTATTAATTATTTCCCTTATGTCAATTCCTTCATCTGAAGTAAGGCAGTTTAACATTCTGAGAATTGATGAGAGAGAGTAATTGGCACACCTGAGTGAACGGATTATTTTGAGCCTTTCTATATCTTCCTGATCATAGATCCTATAGCCGTTCTTTTTTCTCTTAACAGCTAACAAACCGTTCAGTTCCCAGGTTCTGAGCGTGTCAATGGTTATTTCAAGGCAGTGGGCAGCTTCTTTTCTTGTTAAACCGGTTTCGGCCATTTCATTTTTATCCCTGTTTATAATCTGTCCTGCAATAGCAATGGCCTCTTCAGCGTTTATCTGTTCGGTTGTAATTTGAGAGATATAGTTTTCCGTGAGCCTTATTGCTTTCTCATATTGGCCTGCTGCAGAAAGCTTAATAACAGCCATAGCTTTTTTTCGCAGGCCGTTTTGTGTTAACACTGTCCTTAATGCAAGGCGTGCCAGTTTAAATTGCTCTATATGGATTTCTGTAAAAATGCGATAGCCGTTGGATTTCCGTTCCGGCTTGGGAATAAGGCCCAATTCTTCATACAAACGCACGGTATTGGGATGAATTCCTATAATTTTGGCTACTTCTGTGGTTTTGTACGTGTTCATAAGATGGATTTCCTATTCAATACGTAGATACTATTTGCAAAATATTAATAACTATTTGCAGAATATAAATAACTCTTTGAAAATTTAAATATCTATCTGCAAAATATAAATAACTATTTGCAAAACATAAATACTATTTTCATAATATAAATACTATTCTCATTTATATTATAATAATTTTCCGGGAATTGTTGCAATAGCAGTTATAACAGCTAAACATACTTTCTGCCCGAAAGGCATAAGCCTGTGTAGGATTGGCTATTGCTCATTATTTCGCTGGGAGCTCCTTTTGCTATAATATATCCACCGGCCGTTCCGCCACCGGGACCGAAGTCAATTACAAAGTCAGCCATTGCTATCATATCGAGATTATGTTCTATTACTATGACGGTATTACCTGCTGCTGTGAGTTCATCCAGTACTCTTGCAAGCTTGACTGCATCATGAGGATGAAGTCCGGTTGTAGGTTCATCAAGAAGGTACAGTGTGTTCCCGGTATAATTTGTACCCAGCTCTTTTGCCAGTTTGATTCGCTGTGCCTCACCTCCTGACAGGGAGGAAGTTGATTGCCCCAGCTTTATATAGGACAGGCCGACCTTTGACAGGAAACTGAGCTTGTCATATATTTCTTTTTCATTCTTAAAGACCTCCATAGCCGCATCCACAGACATATCCAGAATGTCTGATATATCCAAACCATCATACTTTACTGAAAGGACATTGTTCTGAAAACGCCTCCCACGGCAGGCCGGACAGGCAACCTGGGCATCGGGCATAAAATGCATGGGTATGGTTAAAAAACCCTGTCCTTCACATTTTTCACATCTTCCGCCCGGTACATTGAAAGAAAAGTGCTTTGGAAGAAGCTTGTGTTTTCTGGCTCCCGGAAGAGAAGCAAACAGCTGACGAATTTCAGTATAGATATCAGTATAAGTGGCAATATTGGAACGGGACGACCTGCCTATGGAGTTCTGGTCAAAGGTAATGCAGCGTTCAAAGCTTTGGAGATTATCTATAACTGCGTTGTCGGGAGCCTTTCGTTTACTTAGATAACTGTCAGCATGTTCTGCAATAACATCAAAAACCAGCGAGGATTTCCCGGAGCCCGACACACCGGAGACAACTGTAAGATATCCAACAGGAATATCGACAGAGACATTTTTTAGATTATTCGCGGCAGCGTTTCTGATTGAAAGAAAGCTATTCAGGTTTTTTCGAACTCCTTGAGATTTGTAGGGAACCAGCTCTCGCGACAAATATTTTCCTGTGAGGGAATTCTGAATGTTTTTTATTTCATCAACGGTTCCTTCTGCAACAACCTGCCCTCCGTATTCACCGGCACCCGGTCCAATATCTATTATGTGATCGGCATTTTCCATCAGCTCGGTATCATGTTCAATGACCAATACCGTGTTGCCCAGATCGCGAAGATGCCGAAGTACCATCAATAATTTTTCAGTATCCCTGGAATGCAGACCTGTTGTAGGTTCATCAAGCACGTACAGTACTCCGGTCAGACCCGATCCAAGCAGAGAGGCAAGACGAAGTCTTTGAGCCTCACCTCCAGAAAGACTGACGGCACTTCTGTCGAGGCTTAAATAGCCCACTCCCACATCCAGAAACCTTTGAAGGCGTTCTTTAAGGCTCTCCAGTACAGGTTTTACTACCTGTAGAGCATCATTTCTCAAACTTTTTTCCACCTGCAGTACGAAATCATAGATCTCAGAAAGTGATTTATGACCTGCTTCTATGATATTGACACCCATAACTTTGACCTTTGCGCTCTCCTTTCTTAGTCTTGTTCCTTTGCAGGTGGGGCACACATCTTCATGAAAAAGGGCTCTGAGCTTTTCATAGGCTTTTGAGGCAACATTGTTTTCAGAGTATTTGCGCTCCAGATTGGTCAACAAACCTTCATATCTGCCTTGAGGGACAGTCCTGGGTGGTTTTATTCCCGGAAACAGCTCTGAAATTTCTTCACTTAGAGCTCCATGTAGCAGGAAGGTAATAGCGGTATTGTCCCAACTTTTTACCGGAGTGTTCAAATCAACTTCAAAACCGTAATATCGTCCCGCATTTTCTACACTTTCTCCATTTCGTTGAGTCAGGAAGTCATCCCAGAGCAGAACAGCTCCTTCCTTAATGCTTAAATTCTCATTAATGATTTTTTCTAAATTGGGAATGCTGGTAATCCCTATTCCGTTACAGATCTCACAGGCTCCCTGGGGTTTGTTGAAGGAAAAATGACTCATTGTAAGTACCGGAACTGTTCCTCCGCAATGAGGACAGGGCATGCCTTCTTCAATCTCGGAAGCAAAAGTATCATCTTCAATAATTGTTCCGGGAGACTCCGGGTTTTGAAAAACCGGAAAAATTTCATGGCCGCAATGCCTGCAATTTCTTATACCAAGCTTGGCGTAAAGTATCCGCAGATAAGTATAAATTTCTGTTATTGTACCCACAGTTGATCTGGGATTTCTGTTGGCATTGCTCTGATTTACACTGATAGCAGGTGAAAGGCCGGTAATATAATCTACTTTGGGTTTTACAAATTCGTCTGTAACCATTCCCAGGGATTCCATGTATTGGCGCTGGCATTCAGTCTGCAGGGTTTTAAAGGCAATTGTTGATTTTCCGGAGCCCGAAACACCTGTTAGCACCACAAGCTTGTTTTTTGGAATCTCCAGATTGATATTTTTCAGATTGTTTTCTCTTGCACCATAAATACGTATTTTGTTATCCATATAACTCCTCCCGAATTAAAGAGTTTACTTTTTGTATGAAAAATACTTTATCACAAGGAATAAGTCTGGTGTACAAATGGAGGGTTCAAAAAATCAAAGTAGTCAAACCTGTGGAAAATCAATCGTTTAAGTTGTACAATAGAGGAGTAATACCCTGTTTTTCGGTATTATTATAACAGCAGGCTGTATTAACTTAGGAACAGTTAATTAATAACTTTTGTAATTTATTATTTAACTATTTCTTAAGAAAATATTAAGAGTATGTAACTTGGTCTGTTAAAGACCGTATGGTATAATAAGGAAACAAAGTGCAAAACCATACAAATGACAGAAAGAGAGAGACAAATGAAGAAATCAGTAAAAATATTAGTGATATCATTAATAATCCTTTCAGCAGTTTTTGGAGGTTTTTCTGCCAATGCCGCTGAACCCAATAAAGAACTGGATGTAAAGATAGGTGTGGGCTTTAACAATGCCTATAAAATCGGATACTCAACTCCAATAAATATTAACATAAAAAATAACTACAAGGATATTAACGGAGAGGTGGAAGTACGCGTCCCAAGTTCACCTGGCAAATATATGAGCTATGTGAAGCCAATCAGTCTGCAAAAGGATGCTGAAAAATCCATCACAATAAACGTGCCCATCGGTGACGGCAACCGGACAAAATACGCTGTAAATATCTATGATGGTGAGGATAAGGTTTATGAGGATTCCGTAACCATAATTGCATCAAATAACGTTACTGCTTTTATCGGAATATTAAGTGATGACTTTGACAGCCTGTCCTATATTAACAGTGCTCCGGCCTCCACAGGAGTATCTTTGCTTACAAAAAGCATCAAACTTGATGAGAAAAACTTTCCAGAAGACATATTTACATTAAATGCATTTAATATACTGGTTATTAATGACTTTGATACTTCGCGGTTCAATAAATCTCAATATGAAATTTTAAAGCAATGGGTCAGAAATGGTGGAACTTTAATAATAGGAACAGGGTCTAAATATAATAAAACCCTCTCCATTTTTAAAGATGACTTTATTGAAGGAACGCAGGGAAGTGTTCAGGAAATATCATCTTCCAAAATATATGATCTAGCTACAAACGGGGATAACAGGAATGAGACAAAAATAGATGTTCTGACTCTCAAGATTAAAGATAGTTCTGTCTTGATGGAGGATAAGGGTGTGAGCCTTGTACAAGCCCATGCCAAAGGTAAGGGAGTAGTAGGTATTTTGGCCTTTGACCTGGGAAAAGCCCCCTTTGTTAACTGGAATAACAATACTGTTTTTATGGAAAAAGTTCTGGCACTGGTAAATCCGCAGTTTACGAATGCAAATAACAGCAATAACAGCGTAAATTATTACAGAAATAATACATATGCCATGCAAGAGGTCGTGAACCAGTTCTCTGAAATGGCTTCGGCAAAGACTTCAAATTATTATATTATTTTATTTATATATGTTTTGGTAGTGGCTCCCATAAGCTATTTTATACTTAAAAAGCTCGATAAACGCGGATGGATGTGGCTTACAGTTCCAGTACTTGCAATTGTTTTTGGCTCAATAGTTTATATCACCGGCAGCGGAACAAGGTTGAGCAAAATAACCACTAATATGATTTCATACATCAGCCTGGATAAAAATGGGAACGCCTCAACTGATACATATATAGGTATCTTAAATACAAACAAGTCAAAGGTCAGAATCTCGGGTCAGAATGGGGAAAGGATACTTCCTGTTTCCAACAATTATTATACAGATCAGACGTTTAACAAAGAAGTACTTGAAGCAAAGGTAAATGCAGGTGAAAATGGAAGTATTGAATATAGAAACAGCAGTCTTCTGGAAACAAAAGTTCTTCAGCTGCAGGAGAATTCAATAAGCCTTGGGAAGGTGGAAACAAATTTAAGTTTGCAAAACGGTAAAATTATAGGAAGCATTAAAAATGCTACAAACATGGATCTGGTTGATTGCCTGATTCTCATGCCTAACGGTTATTATAAAATTGACGGTATTAAAGGCGGAGAGAGTGTAAATCTGGATAGTATGACTCTCATTAACCATAGAGGGGATATTTACCAGATGATATCGGATGAATTCTTTAATCGCAGTCATTCCGGCAGAAGTGATACAGAAAAGAAGCGATATATGGATTTAAGACAGGAAGGAAATATCCTGCAAAGAATGTACGATTATGGAAATGCTCAAATTGAGGGAATTACATTTATTGCATTTTCTAAAACTCAAATCCACCAGCCTTTGCTTGTCAATGGAACTCCAGCCAGAAAAAATGAAAGAAATATTTTGATAATGCCGGTGGACGTTAAGCTTGCCAATGGTAACACTGTTGAATACCCGATGGGTTTCGTACCCTATGAAGTAAAAAATACTTCAAATCTGAACTTTGATATAAGGAATAGCAGGTTTTATGGAAACGGTTCTGCGGAAGTATTGTTCAACATTGATAAAGGAATTACTGTGGACGAATTTGAAATAAATACATCAGCCGTAAAATTCAAAACCATTAATTCAAATTACAGTATTTTCAATATTAAGAAAGAAACCTTTGAACCACTAAATGATATGCTTGTAAAAGGAGAAAATCTTAAAAATTATTTATCTCCCGATAATACGGTTAAATTAAAGCTGGAAATAACGGATGGAGAAATCGGTGTACCCCGAATGGCAGCAAAAGGGAGGAAGAAATAATGCTTAAAATTGAAAATCTTTGCAAGAATTATGGAAAGTTCCGTGCTGTTAATGATTTGAATCTTCATATACCCAAAGGCGAAATATTCGGTTTCGTCGGGCCGAACGGTGCAGGTAAAACTACCACAATGAGGATTATTTGCGGACTGCTGGATGCTACCTCCGGAAAAGTATTTGCAGATGGTATTGATGTAGTAAACAGGCCAAAGGAGCTAAAACGTATAATCGGTTATATGCCTGATTTTTTTGGAGTCTATGACGATTTAAAAGTAATCGAGTATCTGGAATTCTATGCATCAATTTATAATATCAAAGGTGCGGAGAGCAGGAAGGTATGTCAGGATTTACTGGAACTGGTAGACTTGATGGATAAAAGGGACTTTTACGTTGACAGCCTGTCAAGAGGTATGAAACAGAGGCTCTGTCTTGCAAGAAGTCTGGTACATAATCCGGAGCTGCTCATTTTGGACGAACCAGCTTCAGGTATGGACCCCAGAGCAAGAATCGAAATGAAGGAAATACTGAGGACCCTCAAAAGTATGGGGAAGACAATATTAGTAAGCTCACATATTTTACCCGAACTGGCAGAGCTGTGTACCGCCATAGGAATAATAGAAAAGGGCAGGATTGTAATGAGCGGTACGGTTGAAGAGATTACAAGGAAGGTTTATCATACTCAGACTGTAAGAATAAAAGTGATAGATAAATTGGATGAAGCTGTCAGAATACTTCAGGAATATCCCGATGTGGACGGCATCAATACTGTCAGTGCAAATGAAGTTGAGGCATCCTTTAATGGTGATGAGGTATTTATGAATGCACTTTTAGTCAGATTAATTCAGAAAAATATACCGGTGACAGCCTTTAATCAATTAGACGGAAATTTGGAAGATATATTCATGAAGGTTACTGCTACGGGGGAGGTGCAGCAATGAACGCAAACATACAAAAAAGGCATTTTAGAATAAATCCCGTGCTTCTCAAGGAACTCAAGGTGAAAATGAGAAGCTGGAAAGCAGCTGTTTTGATAGGTGTATATAATCTGGTTCTTCTGTTGTTAACCATATTTATAATGAGACTGACAATAAACAATGACATTGGGACTCCGACACAGTCAACCATATTTACTACGTATGCTTTTCTGGTGGCTGCACAGTTTGGACTTATTGTACTTATTGCACCTGCTTTGACTGCCGGAGCCATATCGGGAGAGAGAGAAAAGCAGACTCTGGATATCCTTTTGTCAACTACCTTGAATCATGGCTCTATAATTACTGGCAAATTATTCGCTTCCTTAAGTCAGGTTATTTTATTGCTGGTGTCATCAATCCCGGTGTTTTCCATAATATTCCTTTATGGAGGAATAGGAATGCTCCAGCTTATACAGGTGTATTTGTTTTTTATCCTAATAGCTGTGACCTTAGGCAGTATAGGTATATTCTTTTCCACGTTTATCAAGAAAAGTACTGCTGCAAATGTATTGACCTATGCAGTTGTGGTATTTCTGGGCCTGGGAACTATTTTTATATCAGTATTCTATGTACAACTGGTCATTATGCCTGACTATGTAAACAAGCCATATGATGAAACCTTCTGGGTTTACAATTTAAACCCAGGCATCGCCTTGATCTCTCTGGTTGTTGATCAGTTTCAGCAGGGCTCGGGAAGAATATTTCCCGGATTGAATTTGACTGTCAAGGAAGGAGAGCTTCAACTTTGGCACATTAATTCGATATTTAACATCTGTTTATCAGTACTTTTGTTATTTTTAAGTGCTGTAAGGCTCAACCCGGTTAAACGGAAATGGTTCAAGAGGAGTAATAAATGAATTTAGACAATCCATACAGTAAAATTTCAAATACTCTGAAAAAAGTACGCAGGAGAATCCTGTTAAAGATAACTTTGCGCAATGCTGCAGCCGGCCTTTGCACTGCTTTTGCAACAGGTATTGTTATTGGACTTCTGTCACGGGTAATACCCATTTATAAGGTTTATACAATATGGGGTTATGTCAGTGCTGCGGTTTTAGTGCTATCATTGCTCAGCGTATTCTTTTTCCTTCCAAAAAAGATGGCGGTGGCAAAATTACTCGATTCCTTTGGACTTCAGGAGAGACTTATAACTTCTCTGGAACTGGAAAAAGAAGATTCAGAATTTAAGGAACTCTTATTGAATGATACTGTATATAAACTGGATTCACTTGATTACAAGGATAAAATAAAATTATCTCCGGATAAAAAGCTTTGGACTGCATTATTTGTTCTTTTGCTGGCTTTCGGTATTTCGGCGGTCTTACCTCAACCACTGCTGGAAGAGGCTCAACAGGCACATGAATTAAGTGTACACAAAAAAGAACAGAAAAAGAAGGTTGAAAAAGCTGAGAAGGAAGTCAAAGAAAATTCTGTTCTTTCTGAGGCACAGAAGAAAGACCTGCTGGCAAAATTGGATGCCCTTAAGCTGGAGCTTAAAAAAGCGCAGGACTTAAAAGAGGCTGACAAAGCCCTTGAGAAGCTTTCAAAGAAGCTGGAGCAAAAAATTGACAGAACAAATGATACTGATCTGAAAGAAATGGCTGAAAAACTGGCAGAAAACAAGCATACCAAGGCTTTGGCAGATGCTTTAAAGACTGAAAAAGCTGAAGAATTTAAGAAGGAACTGGAGAACTTGAAAAATAAGGCGAAATCAATGAGCGCCGCTGACAAAAAAAGCTTAGAGGATGCTTTGGCAAAGGCTGCCGGTTCTGTTGGCGACAGTGACCTGAAGGATGGTCTGGAGGGTTTAGGCGATGCACTGAGCAATGGAAATGAAAACGCCATAAATAAAAGTGTTGATAAACTAAGCGGTGCAGTCGGCAGCAGCCTGGATAAAAAGAATATGAATAATGCTCTTGCGCAGGCTCAGAATAATTTACAACCCAATGCTGCAACTGCCCAGAATCAGGGACAAGGTCAGGGGAATGGCAGTGGCCAGGGCCAGGGCTCAGGTCAGGGGCAAGGTGCAGGACAGGGCAGTGGCCAGGGCCCAGGTCAAGGTCAGGGAGCCGGAGCAGGCAAGGGTGCAGGCGGTAGCGGCGCAGGCAGCGGCAGCGGAAATGGAGACAGTGGTGTTACCCCCTACGGACAGGGAGGTATTGCAAACAAGCCTCCTTCGGCAGGGACAGAAAAAGAATATGAAAAGATTTTTACACCCTCCAGATTGGGTGGTCAGGGAGAAACCTCTCTGATAACAGGCAAGGGAAACAATAATGGAAAGAGTGAAACAAACATAACAAACAATGCGGATGCCACTCTTGGTGAATTAAGGCCATACAACCAGGTAGTGGGAGAATACAGTGAAAAGGCTATGGAAAGCATGGACAATTCATCTATACCGGGTGGCATGGAAGATATTATTAAAGACTATTTTTCATCTCTTCAGGATTAATGATTAACATAAGATAACATTTTATTGAAAGTAGGGTATATCCTACTTTCCGGGAGGGCAACTATGGAGGATAAGGAAATTTTAAATATAGTAAATACAATTAAAGCAGTGGAAGATGAAGTGGGAAAGGCCATAATAGGTCAGAAAGATGTCATCAGACAGGTTCTCATAGCTGTATTTACCGGCGGAAATGTGCTTCTTGAGGGATCACCCGGCCTTGGAAAGACCCAGCTGGTAAAAACTCTGTCAAGGGTAATGGATTTGTCTTTTTCGAGAATACAGTTCACTCCTGATCTGATGCCAGCCGATGTCGCCGGTACAAACATAATAATGAAGGACGAAAGAGGCAACAGTAAATTTGAATTTCAGAAGGGGCCTGTGTTTGCCCATATTGTACTGGCTGATGAAATAAACAGAGCTACTCCAAAGACACAGTCGGCACTGCTTGAAGCCATGCAGGAGCATACTGTTACAGTCGGAAACAGCACATACCACCTGGAAGAACCCTTTATGGTACTGGCAACCCAGAATCCCCTTGAAAACGAAGGAACTTATCCGTTGCCAGAGGCACAGCTGGATAGATTCTTATTCAAGCTCCTGGTTCCTTATCCAAACCTGGATGAGTTAAGGGGAATTATCGGAGTTACAGTGAATAATCAAACACCTGATCTGAAAAAAATCATAAACAGGTCTCAGATAATGGAAATGAGAACTGCTTTGAAACAGGTGCCCATGTCAAAGCTTGTAGAGGAATATGCCTTAAAGGTAGTATTGGCAACCCATTCCGATTATGAAAATGCGCCCGGACTTTCAAAGAAATATATAAGATACGGGGCAAGTCCCAGAGCTGCACAGGCAATCATTTCAACTGCCAGAATAAAAGCAGTTATGGATGGCCGGTACAATGTATCTTTTGACGATATCAAATATGTGGCACCTTCAGCCTTAAGACACAGATTTTTTATGAATTTTGATGCTGTAGCAGATGGTATTACCCCTGATAGGATAATTGAGGAAATTCTGGTAAGCCAATTAGATAAAGCTAAAGTTTGAAGTAATTGATTTTAAATAGGACCTGTCGTATGAACAGCAAGCGGAAAAGGTATTGGTATTTAAATTATGAAGGATAAGGTTTTTGACGAGGAATTTTACAGAAAGCTTGAAAGTATTTCAATAAAGGCCCGTATGACTTTGACAGACGGAGCCGCCGGCGGCAGAAAGTCCAAAGCAAAAGGCAGCTCGGTAGAGTTTTCCGATTTCAGAGAGTACACGCCGGGGGACGATTTCAGAAGGATTGACTGGAATGCCTACGGCCGTTTTGATAAATTGTTCTTAAGGCTTTTTATGGAGGAAAGGGAAGCGCTTTTGAACATTTTTTGTGACTGCAGCAAATCCATGGACTTCGGAGAAAAAAGTAAGGCTGCTATGGCTATGAGAATGGCAGGAATACTGACTTATCTTGCACTTAACAATTTAGACAGAGTTTGTTTGAACAGACTTCAGGAAAACACCCTGGTACCCTCCTCCTCCTTTATGGGCAAAAGTTCTTTTCAGAAGGCTTTGCAGTTTCTTGAAGCCAGTAGTTTCATCGGAAACACCAATCTTGCCGAAAGCATAAAAAGAAAGGATCTGAAAAGCAGGGGAATTTCAGTGGTTATTTCGGATTTTTTCACCGTTGGATCAATAGATGAAGTAATAAAATATCTCGCGTTTAAGAAACAACAAATAATTTTTATACAGGTATTATGTGATGACGAGCTTGAACCGCAGATAGGAGGGCAAGTCCGTCTGGTGGACAGTGAAACAAAGGATGAAATGAACCTTACAATAACACCAAAGCTGTTAGTTGCTTATGAGCACAGATTGAGGGGTCTTCAAATGGGAATTAAAGCTTCGGCAAAAAAATACGGAGGAGTATTTTTTAATGTAGCAGCCTCTGATAGCCTGGAAAAGATAGTATTTGAGGATTTTGCCAGGGAGGGGTTAATATGAGACTCATCTTCCCAAACGGGTTATGGTTTTTAACTCTTATTCCTATATTTGTCTTAATGTATATATTAAAGCAGCGATACGAGGAGCGGACGGTTTCAAGCCTGTACCTGTGGCAGCAGGTAGTAATGGATATGGAAGCCACAAGCCCTTTTCAGAGATTGAAAAAAAATCTGCTGTTCTTTCTGCAGCTGTTAATATTGCTATTATGTATTTTTGCTCTTACAAATCCATTTATCTGGTGGAAAAACAATAATTATCAAAATGTAGTTATGGTTATTGATGCCTCAGGCAGCATGAGTGCACTCGGGGAAAAGCACAATAAACTGGAAGAGGCCAGAGCAAAAGCTGAAGAATATATTAACTCTCTTTCAGCTGGAACCAGGATGACCTTAATTTCAGCTGCAAAAAACTTTAAAGTGGAAGTAAGCGGAAGTACTGACAAAAAAGAAGTATTAACCAAACTTAATAGAATAGAACCCACCAATAGTGCCGGTAACCTGGAGGATACCTATTCACTTGTAAAAGCCATAAGCGACCAGTATGAAAGCTACAGGATTGTATACTTTACCGATCATGGAATGGACTTAAAGGGCTTGAATGGTGAGATTATTGAGCTTGGTCCCCAGAGGCCCAATGTCAGCCTGGATTATATAGCTGAGTCAATGGCTGACAACGGATTAAAGGTAATGATGAGAGTCACTAATCACAGTACTGAAAATGCAGATGCCGAGATTTGCCTTTATGGTGAAGAAAAACTGATTTCAATTAAGAATGAGGCATTAAATGCTGGCGAGACAAAAACTGTTTATTTTGACAATGTACCTGCTGAAAATAAATATATATACGGAGAACTATCAAAAGAAGACGGTCTTTTGGAGGATAACAGAATTTATTCGGTAATAAAGCAGAAGGAAGCGAAAAAAGTACTGCTTTCAACTGACCAGAATGTGTTTCTGGAAAAAGCTCTACACACTTTAAAAGATATAGAACTTTTTAAAACTCTTCCTGACGAACAGATAAATGAAGAGTTTGATTTATATATTTTTGATGGAAACTATGAAGGACAGCTGCCTAAAAAAGGAAATATACTTTTTTTAAATCCGCAAAAGGATAATGCTTTTTTTAAGGTGGGACAAGCGGTTAATGGCGGCAAAGCCTCTATCCTCACTCACGCATCTACAAAATATATGGACAACAGCGATTTTGTAGTCTCCAAGATTAATTCTATCGATTTGCCTTACTGGGCCAGTCCTTTAATAAGAATAGATGACAGGATTGTAGCTTTTGCAGGTGAAATGAAAGGGCAGAAAATAGCAGCAATTGGGTTTGATTTACACAATTCGGATTTTCCGCTTACACTGGAATTTCCTGTTTTCATAAACAATCTTATATCATACCTCGTTGACAGAGATACCATGTCAAACACTCAGTACAACTGCGGTGAAGGAATAGACATTACACCTCTGCCTGAAGCTGAAAAAATATATGTTAAAGGCCCCCAAAATGCAAAAACAGAGGTGAGCTCAAAATATCCTATCAGACCTTTTGAAGAAACCTTTTCTCCGGGTATATATGAAATAGGCCAGAAAGTAGGGGATAAAGAAATTGAGAAATTGGTTGCCGTTAATTTTCCGGTTTCCGAAAGCGGCTCAGGCAGTACAGCTGCTTCAGTCAAAAATGATGAAGCAGCAAATCAGGAAAAGGATACATCTTTAAACGACAGCAGAACCACCAGCAATGTTACAAACCGGGGAGGCATTAATCTTTTGAATATTTTGCTTCTGACAGCTTTGCTTGTTATTATTGTGGAGTGGATTGTTTATGTGAGGCAGTATAGAGCATAAAAGCACATAGAAAAAGGCTGCACTAAGGCATGATTAAATAATAAAACGACCTTTTGAGGCGAGATATTTTAGGTCAGGACAAGGCGGAGGAAGGCCCTGAAAATATCAGAAAGGATCAAACAATGGGACTGAGCTTTGAAAGACCATACCTGTTGCTCCTAATTCCAATTTTATTGGGTTTGGTTTTATTTTCAACAAAATGGCTGAAAAGATTAAATAAAAAGAAAAAAACATGGATAGTAGTGCTTAGAAGTGTTGTGGTAATACTGCTGATTTTAGCAGTCAGCGGGATGAGTTTAACCTGGAAACTCAATAATGTGACTACGCTTTTCTTAATAGATGCCTCGGATTCAGCACATAAAAACAGAGGTGAAATGGAGGAATTTATAAAAGAGGCCTATAAACTTAAGGGTCCAAAGGATAAGCTGGGTGTCATTTCCTTTGGTGACAACGCACAGGTAGAAAGTTTTATAAGTAATGAAATAAATTTCTCAGGCCTGGAAGGCAAAATAAACGGTAATTATACAAACATTGAAAATGCAATAGCAACCTCTTTATCGCTATTTCCGAGCAATACCAATAAAAGGGTTGTTTTAATTTCAGACGGTGAAGAGAACGCAGGAAACGCAGGCAAAATAGCTTTATCACTTCAGGAACAGGGTATAGATTTTAAATATCACAAGGTAGAAAAGAGCGTTGGTGAGGAAGCTCTTGTTGAAAAAATCGAGGTACCTGAAAGATTGGCATTGGATGAAGAATTTAACCTTGTTGTTACAATTAACAGCACAGCTCTTCAAAAAGCTAAATTAACTTTACTGAGTGAAAGAACAAAGCTCTCTGAGCAGACAGTTCAGCTTCAAAAGGGTATAAACAAATTCGTTTTCAGGGATAAAGCAGTGACCGGAGGCTTTAAAAGCTATAATGTCCTAATTGAACCTGAAAAGGACAGCCAACCAAAGAACAATGAGGCCTCAGCCTTTACAAATATAGTAGCAAAACCTAGAATTCTTGTGATTGAAGATACAAAAGGTGAAGCCGATGAGCTGGTTAGAATGCTTAAGGCTTCTTCAGTTGACTATACTCTGGTCAATGCAAAGGCAGCACCCGGAAATATTCAGGATATGAATGCCTATAAGTCAATCATTACCTGTAACGTTCAGATAGACAATCTAAATGATGGTTTCAAGAATTCTATAGAAAGCTATGTCAAGGACTTTGGAGGAGGCTTTATTGCTACAGGCGGAGATAATTCCTTTGCTCTCGGGGGATACTCCAAGACATCTCTGGAAAATGTTTTACCTGTATACATGGATATGAGGGGAAAGAAAGAGACTCCAAAAATGGCGCTGCTGCTTATAATAGATAAGTCGGGCAGTATGTCGGAGGGTGTTGCGGGTATCAGCAAGGTTGACATGGCAAAGGAAGGTGCTATCAGAAGTCTTGATTCCTTAAGGGTTGGCAGGGATGAAATTGGAGTGCTTTCACTGGACGGAGCATACAGCTGGGTAGTAAAAAGGCAGACAATAACTGATCCAAAGGCTATTGAAGAGGATATCGGTTCAATTCGTGCAGACGGAGGTACCAGTATTATCCCCTCGTTGGAGGCTGCCTACAAATCACTTAAGGAAAGTGACGCAAAGATAAAACACATTATATTGCTTACCGACGGTCTTGCCGAAAGAACGGGTTATGATAATTTGCTAAATGATATAAACAAGGAGAGTATTACCGTCTCAACAGTGGCAGTGGGTCAGGATTCCGATAAGCAGCTTTTGAACAGGATTGCAAATTCCTGCAACGGCAGATTTTATATTACTGATGCCTATTCCAATATACCTTCGATTTTTACAAAGGAAACTTTTATGGCGGCCAGAACCTATTTGAATAACAGAGAGTTTACACCTGTGATAAATTATGAGCATTCGGTATTAAAGGGTGTGGCAGAGGGAGGTTTGCCCTCCTTGCTGGGATACGTGGGTGCATCTCAGAAGGAGACTGCCAGAGTGGTTTTGAGAAGCGATGAGGATGACCCTATACTGACTGTATGGCAGTATGGACTTGGAAAAGCGGTGGCCTGGAATTCTGATGTTTCCGGAAAATGGAGCTCAAACTACATTCCCTGGGACAAAAACCTTAAACTTTGGCAAAATATAATTAATTTTACCATTGAAAACTATGATAATGAAAATGCCTCCCTAGAGATAGATCAACAGGGTTCAAAAGCCACGGTAAATATAAAAAATAAGGATATTAAAGAGGAATTCAATACTGCAGCAACAATTATTACCCCGTCAGGTGAGACCATTGAAACTCAGCTCAACCCTGTTGCACCCGGCAAGTATACCGGCACCTTTGATATAAAAGAAAACGGTGTCTATATGGTAAGCGGCAGACAAAAGCAAAACGGTGAATTAACAAATACTGTAAAGCAGGGCTATGCAGTTCAGTACTCTCCGGAATACAAAATAAGCAATAGTAACAACCTGGAAAAACTGGTGGCCGAGGTTGGGGGTAAAATCATAACCGAGCCTAAGGAAGTTTTTAGCGAAAATATACAGAGTAAAAGAGGTCAGAGGGAGCTTACACTCTATCTGATATCTTTGTTTCTGATTCTGTTTATGTTTGATATAGCCTTTAGAAGGTTAAATCTGAATCCTGAAAAAGTCCGCCTGCTTATGGGAAAAGTAAGCGGAAGAATGTTTAAGCAAACATATTTTAAAAATAAAAGAATGATTAATCCTAAACCTGCCGGCAGACCGGTAAATGGCATACAAACAGACGATACGCAAGTTACTTCCCAACATGTAAATAAAACAGAAGGTCATAAAGAGGTTGGTAATGGACAAAAAAGCAGTGCAAATAAACAGGGAAGATTAAATAAGAGCAAACAAGCCGGCTCAACCGGTTCAGTGCTGGTCAGCAGCTATGAAAGCATGGATAAATTTACAGAGATGGCTCAGGAGGAGACAGAAAAGCAGAAGATTGATGAGGTTAAGCGGGATTCTCACGGAAACAATACTCTGGATACCTCTCAATTATTGAAAAGGAAGAAATTTAAATAAATAACCTCAATTTGTAAAGACAAATAATAATTCAAATAAAAAAAGACAAATAAAAAAAGACAAATAAAAAAAGACAAGTAAAAAAAGTCAAATAAAAAAAGTCAAAGAATACTCCCTGTAAATAAATTGGCCGTCCTGAGATACACCTGCAAAGGGTAAGGTAACTTTATTAGTTATTGGATGGTCAATTTAAAGTTGTTGGAAAATGTTGAAAAATGTGCAAAATTAATCTATAATTTAAGGATTAATGTAACACTGTTAATAGTTTATAAGCTAGGGAGTACATATGAAAATCAGACAGAAAAGGAAAGGCAAATTATTTTGTGTAAGCATTATGTGTATTATTTGTTCACTAATGCTTTATAGCCCTGTAACAGCCCAAAATGACCATCCCGGGTCAACTGATTCGGATGAGGCAACAGAACCAACAGTGATTCAATGGTATTTGCTTGGGGATAGGCCTCAAGAGTTAGATATTGTATCGGAAAAAGCAAACTCCTATATTAGGAAGAAACTCAATGCTGAGGTGAATTTTAATTTTATTGACTGGGGGGCGCTTTTAGTGAAGAAAGCAATTCTCTTCAATTCAGGAACTCAGGTTGATATTATTTTTGCTGCAGGTTGGTGGGATTATGAGGAAGATGTCTCAAATGGTTATTACTTTCCGTTGAATGGTCTCCTGGATGAATTTGCTCCACAAACCAAAGCAATACTTGGACAGGATTTATTAAAAGCCGCTGAAATAGACGACAGGATATATGCCTTACCAATTCCGGGTCAGGGTAATTCATTTGCAAGCGGTATTGGTTTCAGAAAAGATCTTGTAAAAAAATATAATATTGATTTGAGTAAAATAAAAAAAATTGAAGATGTAGAACCCATTTTAAAAAGCATTAAAAGCAAGCAGCCCTCAATTATTCCGCTTATTAACAAAAGTACTACGCTGAATTATGACATACTGAATCTGGATAATATCTCGAGTGCACTTTACAGCCCAGGCTGTGTAAATGTCAACAGTAAGGATATGAAGGTCATTAATGAGTTTACTAAAGCTGAGACAAAGGCTTTTTACAAAAATTTAAACAGGTTCTATAAATTAAAATATATTAAAAAGCCTAAGGATTTATATGATAATAGTGAAAATAGCAAAGCCTTTGCAATTTTAAATACAGATTACAATCCCTTGTCCCTTTCGGATTCAGCAGTCTCTGAAAGGGTAAACATCTATTTATCCAAGCCGACTATCAGCAATTCTTCTGGTACTGGATGCATGAATGCCATCTCAAGTAAAACCGTTGATCCGGAACTGGATCTAAAGCTGATAGAATTAATTAATACAGACAAGTATTTAAACAATTTGCTGCATTTCGGTGTTGAAGGTCGGCATTATGTTAAGAGTTCTGATAATGTTATCAAATATCCCAGCGGTATAAACCAATCTAATACACCCTATCCCCAGTATATTAATTGGATGATAGGAAACAGGTACATGGATTTTACCTTTAATTTTGAGGACAAAAACATTTATAAGACATTGAGAGCATTTAACAGTGGAGCCAGAGCTGATAAAACGCTTGGATTCCGATACAAACCGGACGATTCAAAGGAAGAGGTGGCTTGTTTAAGTGTGTGGAACAAATATGTTCCCAAGCTGATATCGGGAGAATATGATCCTGATAAATATCTTCCTGTTATAAATAAGGAGTTTAAAAAGGCCGGTATAGATAAAATCATAGCGCAGAAACAGAAGCAGCTTGATTCATGGATAAAATCCCAATGCCTTATTCAGTAAATGTGAAAAAAAATACTGCCTTTTGGAGGAATTATGAAAACTAAAAAAAGTTTATGCTTAATGATGCTGTTTATTTTTTCTATACTTTGCACCATTTATGTGAACGCTGCTTCAACCTCGGTTAAAATTTTTTATAGAGGAGAACTATTAACCTTAAGCAGCCGGCCGGTAACAGAAGGCGGTGTTGTACTTGTTCCAATGAAATCCATATTGGATAGTTTTGATACTGTTTATGACTTTAATAATAAAACAAAAACCATTTCGGTATCAAAAGGAAGCGTAAACCTAAAGCTTACTCAGGGAAGTACAACAGCATCTATTAATGGAAGAAATGTTAAATTGCCTGCCGCTCCAAAATTAGTTGACAAACAGCTTTTCTTACCTTTGGAATTTATATGTAAAGCTTTTGATTTTAATTTTGAATGGAACAAAGCTGCCAATACCATAAATATTACTGCAAACGCTCCCGAGCAAAAAGGAAATACCAGCGGAAACCTTTCTAATTCAGGTTATGCAGTTTCCGGAGGGGATTATAGTTTCGTATCCTTTTACAACACAGGATTGTTAAAACTTAAAAATGATGATTCTAAAAAGATCAAGCTGCTTGATCAATCGGTAAACTTTTTGAATATTGCAGGTGACTGGATTTACTACGTAAATGGCTATGTTGCAAAAAATAATGAGAGTTTATGCATGTATAAAATTAAAACTGATGGAAGTTCTAAGACCAAGCTTTCAAGTGACCAGATTTCCTATCTGAATATTTCAGGAGAATGGTTGTTTTACATAAATGAAAGTGATAGCAATAAGCCGTACAAAATGAGAATTGATGGCAAAGGTCTTAAGAAAATAAGTAACGATTCCTTACAAAGTCTGTTTGTGGAGGATGGGTGGATTTACTATCAAAAGAAAAGTGACACAAATATTTACAAAATGCGAACCAGCGGATTAGATATAAAGAAACTGGCTGCTGATGCAAGGATGTATGGGGGGAACGTAATCAAATCAGGTGAGTGGATTTATTACTGCTCCTCTAATGGAAAAAACAGTTCAATAAGTAAAGTAGATGTATCCGGGAAAAATAAAAAACAACTTGTTCAAACCAAAGTTGTTTCAATGAACATAATCGACGGAAGTGTTTTCTATACAGATGCTAATAACTGTTTATATAAACTTAATGAAAATACCCGTACCAGAATTAAAATCGGATATGGTATGGGATCAGGGCTAAATGAGTCAAATAACTGGTTATACTATTCCGTACTTACAGATGATTACTTTGAGATAGAAAACGAATATAGAATAAAGTCCGATGGTTTAATAAAGCAGAAGTTTAATAAAGACGGATCATTTTCTGATGTGCTAAGGATATCTTCTGATGAAGACTTACCTGTATATGTACCAAAGAATTTTACTTCTTCAAATTTGTCCTCCGGTGTTTTGACTGCAAAGGATATAGCAAAGAATAAAGCTGCTGTTGTACACATCAAGATTTTGGATGATGAAGGTAATGTAATGGCTACAGGAAGCGGCTTTAACATTGAGGAAGGCGGGGTAATTGCAACGAATTTTCACGTTATAAGTGGAGCCTCCTCTATAAAGTGTACCTTTGACAATAATACCAGCTATGAAGTTGACTACATACTAAACTATAATCCATTAAAGGATATTGCACTACTTCATTTAAAAGATGCCAAAGACTTACCGGTTGTGAAGCTTTCTGACTCAGACAAGGTGGAACTTGCAGAAGAAGTTCTGGCCATAGGAAATCCCATGGAGCTTCAGAATACGGTATCAGACGGTATTATAAGTGGAATAAGGAATTTTTATGGAATTAATTATATTCAAACAACAGCTTCTATTTCTTCCGGAAGCAGCGGTGGACCTCTTTTCAATAGTAATGGCAATGTTATTGGAATAACTTCTATGACCCTTATGGGTGCGCAAAACATCAATTTTGCAATACCTATAAACTATGTTAAAAAATTGTACCAAAGTGCCCATTTTATTCCCATGAGCACTATTAATAATTATGATAGTGAATTACTGGAATTTGAAGATAATAACAATATACTTTCAGCAAATGAATTTATTCCTAATCAAACAATTACCGGAAGTATTGAGAATGCAAAAGATATAGACTACTTTAAACTTACATTGGAAAAGGATGAGTTAATTTCATTTTTTGGTACCTTTGATTCTTTAAATCAGAAAACCGCTGCAAAAGCGTTTAACATAACTCTTATAAACCAGGATGGGACGGAAGTTGCGAAGGGTTCAGTTTCAACCGAAGAAGGAGATTTTGAAGTTCAAAAAATCTCAGCAAGGCTTAATAAGGGTACCTATTATTTAGTCGTTAAAAAAATCGGTTCGGATAAAACCAATTCTGATTTGACCAATTATTCTGTTCTATCTGTAATAGATTAATGGTAAATGAGAAAATATCGGAAAACAGTCGCTAAAAAGCAGAGATATTTAAGGCTCCTATCCAAGTAGGAGCCTTTCCCTGTTACTTCACAAATGTAGTAGGCCTGACATACGCTGTAATTTATTCCGGTCTAACAAACTCAGGATTAAATGCATAATAATTTTTTGAATCCAGATTATCCTGAACTACTCTCAGAGCTTCGCCAAATCTCTGGAAATGAACGATTTCTCTAGCACGAAGGAACTTAATCGGATCTTTAACATCGGGGTCATCTGCCAGTTTCAGAATATTGTCATAGGTTGTTCTTGCCTTTTGCTCTGCGGCAAGGTCTTCAATTAAATCAGTTATAGGGTCACCCTTTGACTGAAAGTAAGTAGCTGTAAAAGGCATACCGGAAGCTGCGATAGGATATATTGCTGTGGTGTGATCAACAAAATAAGTATCAAAGCCGCTCTCCTTTATTTCCTCTATGGATAAATTCCTAGTGAGCTGATAAACTATTGCTGAGATTACTTCCATGTGGGCTAATTCTTCTGTGCCTATATCGGCATCGAAATGACGATTTAAAAAGAACCTTAAAACCACTGAAAACAGTGGTTTTTTGTTATCTAAATTATAGCACAAATATGAGAGGGTAAAATAATTGCCTTGAAGCTCCAAAATCTTTTTCACAAATAATAGCTGAAAAGCTTATTAGGAAATTGAGAAGTAGGAATTATGGTGCAACACCGGTTAACGTAAGTGGTAATGAAAATGACTGGAATAAGTATTTTTCATTACATAAACTATGAATATACAAAAATATATTCGCAATTTGAATAGATAGCAACGGAAATGCATGATCTTTGACAAAGGAAGAGTGCGGTACTAAACTTTTACTTGACAAGATAAATATCCCATATATAGTATTAAATGTATACATTCTGATACATGAGAAGTGTTATAAAAGATTATCAAAGATAAATATGGGGGTTATATGTCTCTAAAAAAATACGTTCTATGCATTCTTTTAGTAATTTCAATGTTTGTAATTGGCTGTCAAAATAACGAACATATAAATAGCGACTATTCATGTAGTAACGACTTTACAATATTGGATATTGGTGATATTGATAAAACATTAAGTAATCAAATATATGCTGAGCAAGACAATGAAGTGGAGTATGTTGCAGTTATCGACTATAAGTCAAATAATGCATCAATGAAACAATACCCTGTAAAAAATGGTGGAATAATTAGCTTGACTATTCCTAAAGCTTCTAAATTTATTATTTCTCTATATGCCAATGCTACAGTTGCTTATACCTGGAATTTAAAAAATAACCTTGATAATGAAGTAATACAATTCGAGAATCGGTCAATGATTGATATACCTAGACCTGCATCAGAAGAATTGAAAATTGGTGCGAGTAAAGCTAGGCAAAACTTTTATTTTAAGCCTCTTAAATCATCAAGACAAAAAATAATAATGCGGTATGAGCACCAATCCGAACAACAAAATGAATTTTTTGATATAACTTTTAACATTGTGATTAAATAATGACTTCACACAGATATTGATAAAAATACTTTGAAATTATAATACCTTGCATTAAATAATATTCACAGAACAAGAGATTTCATAATATAAGTATCTGATTTTTAAATAAGTACCGCATATTCAGGATTATAATGAAATGCGGTATTTCTATGTCCGCATTTCAGCCGCAAAATAAGAATGTTACGTCAGATTATAAGTCTATTGCGACGGAACTTTGATCTTTGCTACGAAAATAAAAATTGTAGCAGAACTTGAACCTTGACAACAGATAGTTATCAACTAATCTTGAGGCATAGCAAAGCTAAGGTAGGAGTACTACCTTAAAGGACTTGGTTTTTGATGATT
>JAEYHZ010000039.1 GCA_023409265.1 Bacillota bacterium
CCATGTTTGGACAACTCCTTACCAAAGTTTTTCAAGTTGAAAAAGTTGAAAAACTTTAAAACAATATTGTAGAAATTATCTCATGAATGTTCATAACGGATAAGGCACTCTATTGTGGAGCGCTTACTATAATCCAACTAATAAAGTCTACAATTTGAGTAGAAAATGTGTCCAACCCCATAAAAATTAACTATTACTTAATGCATATCAATGAATATATTCCTACAACCCGAATTAAAGCCATTAGTTACAAATAATACTATATCTGGAACGTTTCTATGTCAAGTTTCACTCATTACCGCAATATTCAATTCTCAAAGATCAACTTTCGTCGCATTAGACTTATAATCTGACGTAACATTCTTATTTTGCGCTCTAATTTGAGCATAAAAAATGCACATCATTGACTGAATGTGCGATAATAGAATGATTAGTGATATATAAAAGTTCCGAAGTAACTCAATTACAAATTGGAATTTATCGATGTCTCAATATCATATTCTTAAGTTCAACAAAATTATTAACCATATTGCCAATATATTGAACATTTCTGCTATTAAATAAAACCGTATTCATTTCCACCTTGCTAGCAGCCTCTAAATTCCCTTCTCTGTCATCTACATAAAAACAATCTTCTGCATTACAACCTAATTGCTCAATTGTAAGCTGAAAAATACGCTCATCTGGTTTTTGTATCTTCAAATCACCGCTAATACTAATCACATCAAAAAATTTATTGATCTCAAATTTCTCACGAAGATATTTACTCCATCTACTCGAATCATTCGATATAATAGCTAACTTATACTGTTTTCTTATGGCAGTAATAAAATCCAAAAAACCATCGTTTAGTTCTATGGTATCTAAATATTCCTTCTCAATTTTCTCTAAATCACCTTGAAATCCAATGGCCTCCCATACCTCTAATGATGTTAACTCTCCTACATCGGCTTTAAACCAAGGTGTATATATTTCCTCTGGCTTTAAATCAGGAAAAGTTCGTTGAATATATGGAACAAAATCATCTCCGGTCTGTTTTACTATTACTCCATACATATCTAATACAATTGCTTTCATACATAATATCCTTTTCTGCAAATTCCTGTTTATCGGTAAAATCATAAAAAATAGTTTTTAGCTCACACCTTTATACAACACCGATTCAAAAATAGTTAGTTACAAATAATACTATATCTGGAATGTTTCTATGTCAAGTTTCAACCATTATCGCACTATTCAGTTTTCAAAGACCAGCATTTCCTTTACTTGAGACATTTTCTACTAATTTTGCGATTTAATATAAATCCATATCATCTGTTATTTTAAAAAGTGTCTTATTGTAATCGGCACATTTTGCATACTTGCTTTTCTCCCAATAAATCTACTCATTATCTCTTTCAATTTCACGCATTCCACACTTTTTCAATAGTTTAATCTAAGCTATATTATCAATTAAACAGTCAGCCTTAATAGCCTTTATTATGTTCTTTTGTGAAGCCCATTCTATTAGGGAACTTGCAACTTCATATCCATAACCCTTTTGCTGCTCTTCCTCAATTAAACCAAACCCTATTTCAATTTCTCCATTTTCATTTGGCTCACCTTTAAAGCTAGCATCTCCGATAAATTATCAGTTCTCCATCATATTAAACAGTTCTAACTCGCAATATACTACAATCTCTTACTACACAGGGAATAAATGAGGTGTTAACCATTTTTTACCATAATAATACTGTAGTCTTCAGTTATGAAATTCACCCGTCCCTCAGCAATGCTCTTTTTTGCGCCTGAACTGTAGACATAAAAATACCGCAAGTTCAGTTACTGAATGTGCGGTAAGAGGATGACCTTTGATATATAAATTATTGTGAATAAATATAAATGCAACCTAAAAATTCTTGCCTAAAAGCCTTTCTGCCTCTGCCATATTTTTGATAATTGATACACTAAAAGGGCAGCGGCTTTCGCAGTTACTACAGCCAATGCAATCTCTTCCACTGTGAGCTAAGCTTAAATAGTGAGAGTGAATGGATGGAGGTATATTGATTTGATCTAAGCGAGCGATGTCTAAATACTTGTTGACTGTTGCAATGTCAATCCCAACTGGGCAAGGCTGACAATGGCTGCAATAAACACAGTTTCCTTTAAAATCATTGCGCATCGTTCCAAGAATCTCAGCATAATCCTTTTCTGAATCGCCAAGTTCAAAGTATCGCATAGAATTTAATATCTCATTTGCTGTCTGGCAGCCTAGCAATACGCTTGCAACTGCCGGTCTTGACAGTGCATAATTAACACATTGAGGCACGGTAAGCGGCTTTGCAAACGGAGTATGTTCAGGCAAAATCAATTTGCCCCCGCCCAGAGCTTTCATCACAGTAATGCCAATCTGTTTTTGCGTACATAGTTTATATAGTTCCGCTCGCTTGGGGTCAATTCCTCGAAACAATTCAGGAGCAAAGCCATTTTGAAAGTGATTAAAAATATATTCTTCAGAGGGAAGCATATCAAATGCAGGGTTTATGCTAAACATTAGCATTTCTGGGATTCCTGTATTTATTACTTTGATTGCCGTCGTTGGATTATGTGAGCTAAAGCCTATATGACCAATATAGCCTTGCTTTTTCAAGTGTTCTACATATTTAATGAAATCTGTTTCAAATACATTTCTATAATCTTCATCAGAGTCAATGAAAAATAACATTCCTAAATCTATGTAACCACCAAAAATACGCAAAATATCGTCAAAGTATCGCCTTACTGTAGGCATATCTCGGCTTATATCATACTGTTGCCTAATATCTGTAGAACCTATATGTCCTTGTATCACAACTTTTTTGCGTCTATCTCCTAAAGCTCTAGCAATGTTTTCTCGAATTTCTTTCCCAGGCATGAATACATCAAGAATATTTATACCATTTTCAAGAGCAACATTAATTGTTTCTTCAACCTGTGAATATGGCTTACCGTCAAGATTTTCGCACCCTAGGCCAATCACACTGAGATGTAGACCCGTTTTGCCAAGTTCTCTAAATTCCACTTAAACCTCTCCTCCTTTTTTAAATAACTCAATGAAATACTATCAAAATAATCTTCCGTTCGCAATTATTCCCACGTCGGAACAATCAAAGCCAAACACACTTTCAGCCATACTAAGCATTATAGAAGGGTTACACTTATTAAATGTCATAAATGTTTTATATCCATTTTTTACTGCAATATCAGCAACATAAAGAGCAAAAACTCCAATCATATTAATTTTTTCTAATTCGTTTTATTAAACTGTACCAATTCAAAATAGTTAATTACAGATAATGTTACATCTGAAATACTTTAATGTCATGTTTCACCCCATTACCGTAATTCTCATTCTTCTATTTTAATTCGCATAAGACCTATTTCGCGCAATAAAAAATCGCTCATCAATAACTGAATGTGCGGTATAGAATTATTCTTGAAATATAAAGCTTATGAGTTAATTTGATTTGTTAATCCATTGCATAAATAAAACAGTAGAAAGCATTAAAGACAGTATTATTATAGACACTCCTATTACTATTGGAAAGTATGTACAACTTGTTATTAATTCTTGTGATGTCGTCCATCCAGATGCATCCTTAGGCCTTGATACACTTAAGGCTATGTCACGTCCTTTAAAAAACCCGATAAATGTAACTAAACATCCGCTTAGAAACAAAATAGCTATTAATATAACCGCTTTAATCTGTTTTTGAATCATATATTCATCCTCCCTGATTACTTTCACCATATTTTACAATCCCGCCTTCAAAGCAACTTCATTACAAATAATACTATATGTGTAATGTTTCTATGTCAAGTTTCACCCCTTACCGCACTATTCAGTTTTCAACGAATCATGATCGGCTATCGCAGCCGCTAATGAAAATATATTAGTAGCCTTTTCTAGTACTCTCGGCAACAATGAAAGTGCAAGTAAAAAAAACGGGTTTCGAGAACTAAGGGTAACCCATACATTAAAAGCATGCTTTGCGAAATTGCATGGGTTATAGCTGGTTAACGTAATACTTACCTGTCTGGCTGGTACTCGCGGCTTAAGCAAAAGAAAGGTTCTAAAAAAGCCATTATTGCCTTAGCCCGTAAGCTATTGGTAATTATTTATACCATGCTTAAAAATGGTACATACTACAATGAATCCTGTTGTGAAAATCGCCGTAAAAACTGTGAACAAAAGCAAATTTCCAGATACATCTTTGAACTCGAAAAAACGGGTTACCATATAGATTTACCAGTATAATCTAAACCAAAGAAAGTATTTTAAGGTTAGTGCTCCTACCTTAGCTTTGCTATGCTTTCAAGATTAGTTGTTAACATTTGTTGTCAAGGTTCAAGCTCTACTACAAGTTTTTATTTTCGTTTCAACGTTCAAATTTCTTAATGCGCTATCCCTCTATATTCCATCCAAATATAAGTCTTATCCTGGTCGAGTTATTATGAATCTTTATCCAGACTGTTCCATAACCTCAAGTTATTATCTTCGGGTATTTTTGCTCATATATGGCAAAATAACATCAAAACATTTTTATGGAGGAACAATGATAAATTCTAACCTCAAAATTGATAAGTTCGAAACAGAGAAATCTCCAATAATCAATGGAAATGAAGTAACTTTTATATTTAAGGGGAAGGCAAAAAAAGTATATCTGGCCGGAGAGTATAATCAGTGGGAACTTGAAGACGCCATGACAAAGCTTGATAAGGAGGACATTTGGTATATTGACAAGCACTTTCCAGCAAATGCACGGTTGGACTATAAATACATCGTTGACGGCAGCTGGATTACCGATCCGCTGAACGAAAATATCACTACAGTGAGTGCCGGAAATGTAAATTCTACGCTCATAATGCCTGAATACAGCAGCCGTTACCAAGAAATCATTAACTCTCAGGTACCTAGAGGAACGGTTATTAATAATGTAAAGTTTCAAAGCGACTATATGAACTGTGAAATGAATTATCATATTTACCTTCCCAACGGCTGTGAAAAAGAAAACGTAACTCACGTATTGTATGCAATGGACGGATCAGATTATCTGAATCATGGTAAAATTAACTTGGTTTTGGATTATTTAATTCACCGGGGAGAAATTCCTCCAATAATAGCAGTACTTGCAGACCCAAATGACAGAAACAAAGAATACACTATAAATAGAAGTTATTATAGCTATACAATAAAAGAATTAATCCCCTACGTTGAAGCCAATTACCTAAACCTAAAAAACAATCCTGAAAGGTCAATCATTGGCGTATCCTGGGGTGGCTTAACAGCAATATACCTGGCAGCAAACGCTCCGGGAACCTTCAGTAGGCTATTATCACAATCAGGTTCCTTTTGGCCCAAAGACTGGATTATTTTTGATATGGTCAGTAAAGCAGATATCTCCAATATCAGATTCTGCCTGCAGACAGGTACCATTCAGGACACCGAAGAAATGAACGATGAAATGGCAAAACTTCTTGAGGATAAACAATGTGAGTTGGAGTATGTAAAATATGCAGAAAGCCATAGCTGGTTTAACTGGAAAGGACATCTCGATGCCGGTTTAAAGACTGT
Source organism: Bacillota bacterium (assembly GCA_023409265.1). Taxonomy (GTDB): domain Bacteria; phylum Bacillota; class Clostridia; order Acetivibrionales; family DSM-1351; genus Ruminiclostridium. The sequence continues at coordinate 5,594 of JAEYHZ010000039.1, forward strand.
TTATTCTTAAGAAATATTTATACAGTAATATAAGGAGATGGATCTTTTGTTTAAAGAGAATGAAAAAATATTTTACATTGATACACATTCCGGTGCCATTGAGGAGGGCAAGTTTATTGAAAGCACTTCGGAGGGAATGTGGATCAGAATAAATGGTCATTCATTAAATACATTCGTATACTCTGATATTTGGCGTGAGAGGATATTTTCAAACCTGCCGCAGGCTGAAACCGTACTGAATGCCATTAGAAGTAAAATGAAATCCAGATTATTAAAGGATAATTTCTTTATAAGAGATATACTTGACCGTCTTGGAAAAAGTGAAGGCGAGTTGTATTTAAGCATCATAAATGAGATTCTAAGTGAAAAAACAGGTTCTGGTAAATAGAGCAGCGTACCTTTATAAAAGATGAGGCCGACGTACAGTCGGCCTCATCTTTTACTTCTTTATTTTTTATGAGCTCATCTTCTCATCCTGCACCAGAACTTCTTCTTTCTCCTCAATTTCTGGAACCTCCACTTTTTCAGGTGGATTTTTCAGATTCTTGAAGGCCACTGACATCATCAGCTTTATTCTGTTCAGCTGGTTAACTTCACTGGCACCGGGATCATAATCAACGGCAACAATATTTGATTCGGGATATCTCCTTCTCAGTTCCTTTATCATCCCCTTACCGGTAACATGATTTGGCAGACACGCAAAGGGCTGCATACAAACTATATTTCCGGCACCACTCTTGATCAGTTCAATCATTTCAGCGGTCAGGAACCAGCCTTCACCGGTCTGGTTTCCGATTGATAGGATTTCAGAAGCACTGTTGGCCAATTCATATATTGAATGCGGAGGGTCAAATCTCTTACTCTTTCGCAAATACTTCTTCATATGCCTTCTGTACCATTCTATTCCCAAAATTGCCGCATTGTTTATTACAAGTTTTTTGAAGGTACCTGACAGGTTCTTGTACTTGAAGTTTGCGTCGTATGCACAGTATAGGAAGAAGTCAATCAGATCGGGCATTACCGCCTCAGCGCCTTCCTTCTCTATAACATCAACTACACTGTTGTTTGCATCAGGATGGAATTTAACAAGTATCTCTCCAACCAGACCAACCTTGGGTTTCACCACATCCCTTAATTCAAGTTCATCAAACTCTTTTACAATACCCTTTATATTACGTTTAAAGCTGCCCTTTTTACCTTTACTGATTGAATCAATACATATCTTCGTCCATTTTCTGTAGAGTTCATTGGCAGAACCCGGGACAGCTTCATACGGTCTCACCCTGTAAAGCACTCTCATAAGCAAGTCACCATATACAAGGCCTTTGAAGGCATTATCCAAAAGATCAAGTGTAATCTTAAAGCCCGGCTGGTTATCCAAGCCTAAAGCATTTAAAGAAATTACAGGGACTTGACTCATACCAGCTTCCAGCAGGGCTTTCCTCAAGAAACCAATATAGTTTGTAGCTCGACAGCCTCCTCCGGTTTGAGTAATCAGAACAGATGTGTTGTCAAGATCATATTTACCGGATTTCAAAGCATGGATTATCTGGCCTACAACAATAATTGACGGGTAGCAGGCATCGTTGTTAACATACCTTAAGCCATCTTCTACAGCAGCGCTGTCTACTTTTGGCAATACCTCAACCTTATAACCGCATTTTCTGAAAGCAGCCTCAACAAATTCAAAATGTATTGGAGACATCTGAGGAGCCAGGATAGTATGCTTAGCACTCATTTCCTCGGTAAATATGGCTTTTTTGTGAGGTTCATGCTTCTGGTGAGGTTTCAGAGCCTTTTTATCCCTGTCTTCAATAGCTGCAACCAGTGATCTTATTCTAATCCTGGCTGCACCAAGATTATTACCTTCATCTATTTTCAGTACTGTATAAATGTTCTCGTTGGTATTCAGAATTTCCTGGACCTGGTCCGTTGTAACAGCATCCAGCCCACAGCCGAAGGAATTGAGCTGAATCATCTCAAGCTCGGAATATTCATTTACAACGGTTGCAGCTGCATACAATCTTGAGTGATATTTCCACTGGTCAACAACCCGCAGCGGACGTTCAATCTTTCCCAGATGCGAAATTGAATCCTCTGTCAGAACCGCAAAGCCATGAGAAGTAATTATCTGCGGAATACCGTGATTTATTTCAGGATCTATATGATAAGGCCTGCCTGCGAGGACAATACCCCTCCTGTTATTATCTTTCAAATACTTTAAAGTCTCTTCACCTTTTTTTCTGACATCGCTCTTAAACTTTTCATCTTCTGCATACGCCATTTCAACCGCATTTTCGATTTCGGCTTTTGATATGTCAAATTCTTTTCCTAACACTTCAAAGAGCCTTATTTTCATTTTTTCCTTGCTGTCATAAGGAAGGAAGGGATTCATGAACGTAATATTCTTTTGTTTCAATATGTCCATATTGTTCTTGATAACCTCAGGATATGAAGTAACAATAGGACAATTGTAATGATTATCGGCCCCTTCATCCTCAATCATCTCGTATGGCAAACAAGGATAAAAAATGAAGTTTACGTTTTTATTAACAAGACTGGTTATATGTCCGTGAACCAGTTTCGCCGGATAACACACCGATTCTGAAGGCATGGTTTCAATTCCCAGCTCGTATATTTTCTTTGATGAACGTGGTGATAATTCTACCCTGAATTTAAGTTGATCAAAGAAAGTAAACCAAAACGGATAGTTTTCATACATATTTAGAACACGTGGCAAACCCACGGTCCCTCTTTTATATTCTATACCGGCTGCCTGCTTGTATCGGAAAATTCTCTTGTATTTATAGTCATAGAGGTTTGGTACATCCTGGGTGAAGCTTTCTATCCCCGCCCCTCTCTCACATCTGTTACCTGAAACAAACCTGCTGCCGTCACTGAATTGGTTAATGGTCAATAAGCAATTGTTATTACAAAGCTTACATCTCTGAAGCTCTGTATTGTATTCAAACTCACCGATATTTTCTCTGGTCATCAGAGTGGACTGCTCGCCTTTATATCGTTCCTTTGCAATGAGAGCAGCACCAAAAGCCCCCATAAGTCCGGCAATATTTGGTCTCACTGCTTCTCTTTCGGAAATAAGCTCAAAGCTTCTCAGAACAGCATCATTCAGGAATGTGCCCCCCTGAACTATAATTTTTTCTCCCATTTCCTTAGGATCGCGGATTTTAATAACCTTAAGCAATGCATTTTTAATAACGGAGTAGGATAACCCGGCAGAAATATCTCCAACCTGGGCACCTTCCTTTTGAGCCTGCTTTACCCTGGAATTCATAAATACTGTACACCTTGAACCAAGGTCCACCGGCTTTTCAGCAAGTAGTGCCTGAGCTGCAAAATCTTCAATTTTAAAATTAAGAGATTTGGCAAAGGTTTCAATAAATGAACCGCAGCCTGAAGAACATGCCTCATTCAACATTATACTGTCAATGATGCCGTCTTTAATTCTAAGGCACTTCATATCCTGACCGCCTATGTCCAGGATAAAATCCACTCCTGGCAGGAAAAAGTCAGCTGCCTTATAGTGTGCTATGGTTTCTATTTCTCCTATATCGACCTTCAGCGCAGCCTTAATCAAACCTTCACCGTAACCGGTAACTGTAGAATTTACTATTCTGGCTTCCGAAGGTAATTGTGCATATATATTGTTTAATATTCTAATAGATGAATTTAATGGGCTTCCTTCGTTACTTCCATAATGTGAAAAAAGCAATTCTCCATTGGTATCGATTAAAACTGCCTTTGTAGTAGTTGATCCTGCATCAATACCCAGGAAGCAGTCTCCTTTGTATTCGCTTAATGGTTTTACATGAACAGAATGCATTGCATGTCTGGCTCTGAATTCATCCAGCTCCAGCTGATTGCTGAACAGTGGCCTGAGTCTTTCAACCTCATGCACCACAACTGTATTCAGCTCAGGGAGTTTTTCCTTCAATTCCTTGAAGGAGACTACTTTACATTCCTTTGAAGACAGAGCTGCACCTATGGCTACAAAAAGCTGGGAATTTTCAGGAAATATCACCTGTTCAGGTTTAAGATTCAGTGTAATCTCAAATCTCTTCCTTAATTCAGAAAGAAAATACAGAGGTCCGCCCAGGAAAGCAATATTTCCTTTAATAGGCTTGCCACAAGCAAGGCCGCTGATAGTCTGGTTTACAACAGACTGAAATACAGAGGCGGCAATATCTTCCCTGGCAGCCCCTTCATTAAGCAGAGGCTGAATATCTGTTTTTGCGAATACTCCACAACGTGCAGCTATTGGATAAATGATTCTGCTGTTTTTAGCAAACTCATTCAGCCCTGTCGCATCTGTTTGAAGCAGGGAGGCCATCTGGTCAATAAAGGAACCCGTACCACCGGCACAGGTGCCATTCATACGCTGTTCAAGACCGCCTTTAAAATATGTTATTTTAGCATCTTCTCCACCAAGTTCAATTGCAACATCTGTAGTGGGAATTAGTGTCTGCACAGACTCAGAGCCTGCAATAACTTCTTGAATAAAATCAAGACCCAACCACTGAGAGACCAGCAATCCACCCGAGCCGGTAATCATAACAGTGCATTCTTCCTGATAAAATTTGTCGCAGGTCTCGTCCATTAATTCAAAGATGGTTTTTCTTATGTCTGAATAATGTCTTTGATACTTTGAAAAAACAATCTTGTTATTTTTATCAAGAACAGCCATTTTTACAGTGGTAGATCCAACATCCAACCCCACATGATAATTCTTTTTCATATATTGACTAATCTCCAAAACTAATTTTATAAACTATGTAAAAATTGCTTGAAATATGCAAAGAAGTTTTTACATAGTTCTCACATTAAAATTTGTCCCCCGAAGTCTCCCGTATTAACTTACAGACTGCTACATTCATTATACCAAAGTCAGTTACTTAGGCCCAATGGCAATGTTTTCAACAGTAATTAACTTCTGGAATGTCTACCTTGTGCAAATCACTCCTATATAACGCAGGGATTCAAAGAAAATTTTCCACTGCCAGAATAATTTTCTTACCTTTATGCGTTTCAACGAGGCCTGTGTATCCTGAAGGACACAATGGACATCTATTGCTTCGTTATATCTATATGCAATTCCTGTATCTGTTTTTCGTCAACGACATCCGGGGCATTATCCATAGGACTTGAAGCGTTCTGTACCTTGGGAAATGCTATTACATCTCTTATACTGCCGGCCTTGGCCATCAGCATTATTATTCTGTCAAGACCAAATGCCATACCGCCGTGTGGTGGTGTTCCATACTTGAACGCATCCAGGAGGAAACCGAATTTTGTGTTTGCATCTTCCTCGGTAAAACCAAGCAGCTTAAACATCTTTGCCTGCAGCTCCTGAATATGGATTCTGATACTTCCTCCACCGAGTTCAACACCGTTCAATACTATATCATAAGCCTTGGCACGAACTTTTCCCGGATCGGTATCAAGGAACTCAAGGTCCTCATCCATAGGACTGGTGAATGGATGATGCTTGGCAGCATAACGTCCCTCTTCTTCATCATATTCAAATAATGGGAATTCTGTAACCCATAAGAACTTAAATTCGTCAGGATTCAAAATATTTAGCTTTCTTGCGACTTCAAGCCTCAACTGACCAAGTGCATCAAATACTACATTATTCCTGTCTGCAACGAAGCATATTAAATCTCCGGCTTCAGCCTGAACTCTTTCCAGCAATGCCTTCATTTCTTCCTCAGTCATAAACTTTGCAAAAGAAGATTTTATTTCGTTGTTGGTGTCGATAGCTATCCATGCCATACCTTTTGCTTTATAGGTCTTAACAACTTCAACCAGTGCGTCGATTTCTTTTCTGCTGAATTTGGCACAGCCCTTGGCATTAATAGCTCTAACGCTGCCACCGTTTCCTACCGCATCGGTAAATACCTTAAAGCCGCAGTCAGCTACAAGGTCCGATACATTTACAAGCTCCATGCCGAAACGGATATCCGGCTTATCTGAGCCAAATCTCTCCATTGCTTCAGCATATGGCATTCTGAGGAAAGGAGTCTGCAATTCTACTCCGAGAGCTTCCTTGAATACTCTTTTAACAAAGCCTTCATTAACCGCTAAAACGTCATCAACATTTACAAAGGACATTTCTATATCTATCTGTGTAAATTCAGGCTGCCTGTCAGCTCTTAAGTCTTCATCCCTGAAACACTTTGCGATCTGGAAGTACCTGTCAAAACCAGATACCATTAAAAGCTGCTTATAAAGCTGAGGTGACTGGGGCAGGGCATAAAATTTACCTGGGTGTACTCTGCTTGGTACGAGGTAATCTCTTGCACCTTCAGGGGTACTCTTAACAAGAATAGGCGTTTCAATTTCCAAAAAGCCATTATCATCATAGTAATCCCGTGCAACCTTGGCAACCCTGTGTCTGAGTATCATATTCCTCTGCATGTCAGGTCTTCTTAAGTCAAGGTATCTATATTTCAGTCTGGTTATTTCATTTACATCCGAGTTTTCTTCAATGTAAATTGGAGGTGTTTCGGAGGAACTGAGTATTCTAAGTTCCTTTGCGATAATTTCAATTTCACCTGTTGCCATTTTCCTGTTCACAGCTTCAGGCGCTCTTGCAGCGACAGTACCGACTACGGCAAGAACATATTCACTTCTTATTGTTTTAGCCTTATCAAACATCTCACCATCTTTATCTGTAAATACAAGCTGCAAAATACCTGATCTGTCTCTTAAATCCACAAAAACCAGGCTTCCCAGATTTCTTTGTTTCTGTACCCAACCCATTACGGTAACATTTTCCCCGATATTCGCTGAAGCAAGCTCAGCACATTTGTGACTCCTTTTGAGCCCGTAAATCGATTCTCCCATATACTCTCCCATCTGCGTGCAGGTTTTAATTCGTGCACGCTAACAAATAATAAAAAATGTCCGCAGCTGCGACTTTGTAAAGTTAAACCTGCTTTAAGCGAAGGATTATATTATCTATGTCAAGTTCATCCTGCTCACCGTTAGACATGTTTTTTAACTTATATTTACCGGTATTTACCTCATCCTCACCAACAACCACTGCAAAAGGAATACCAAGCTTGTCGGCATATGAGAATTTTTTCCCTATCTTGCCTTCATTAAAGTAAATTTCTGCCGCTATTCCCGAATCCCTGACCCTGGTTGCCAGTTCCAAAGCCTGAGACATTGTTTCCTTCATTGGTATAACCAAAATCTGCGATGGTGTGGCTTTTTTGCTTTCACCAAGTACTCCTGCTTCCCTGAGCTGGTAGAACAATCTTGAAAGACCTATGGAAATACCTACTCCAGGTAATTTCTTCGTTGTATAGTTCTGAGCCAGGTTATCATACCTTCCTCCCGAGCATACACTTCCGATGGAAGGGTATTGATTCAATATTGTCTCATAAATTGTCCCGGTATAGTAGTCAAGGCCCCTGGCAATTGTAAGGTCAATTGCATAATTTCCGGAAGGAACCTTAAAGGAATCTATATAATTAATTACCAATTCCAGCTCATCTATACCCTCCAGGAACATCTCATTCTGTATTTCCATCTTTCGAAGGCTATCGATAATTTCACTGCAGCTTCCCTTTATGTTTACAAATTTTAATACACTGCCGGCATCCTCATCACTGAGCCCAACAGCTTTAAGCTCGGATAAAACTGTACTTTGACCTATCTTTTCAAGTTTATCAATAATTCTGATGACTTCAGCCTTATCGGTTACTTTCAGGCTTTCAAAAAAGCCGTTTAAAATCTTTCTGTTATTTAATCTGATTGTAAAATCGTTAAAGCCCAGAGCCTTAAAGGTTGAATAAATTACGCTTAAAATTTCAGCATCATTAATAACACTTAAACTTTCAAAGCCTATTATATCTATATCGCACTGATAGAATTCTCTAAATCTTCCCTTTTGAGGTTTTTCACCCCTGAAAACCTTTCCTATGTGGTATCTTTTAAATGGGAAGGTCAATTCGCCAAAATGCTGTGAAACATATCTTGCCAGTGGAACTGTCAGATCAAATCTAAGCGATAAGTCATTGTCCCCTTTGTTAAATCTGTATACCTGCTTTTCTGTTTCTCCCCCGCTTTTAGCCAACAATACCTCTGATTTTTCAATCATAGGAGTATCCAGAGGAATAAAGCCATATGTTTCATATGTCTTTTTTATTGTTTCCAACATCTGATTAAACACCATTTGATCTGCAGGCAATAATTCCATAAAACCGGGTAATATGGAAGGTGTTATTACTTGTTGTTTTGCCATTTATACAACTCCTGTCCTATTATAAGTATACAATTTCAAGTATTTACTTAAAAATCAAATTAAATAATGGATTTCCATGAAAACTTTCGTACCACGCGCATAAATTCATAGTTTTTATTGTTTGGAAATTTTTACATTCTTTCTGCATTATTCTATTTATCTACACCGCAGGTATTATTAATATATTAAAAAAATTACCCAGACAATAAAAAGCCCCCTAATCCCACAAGGGACGAGAGGATTTTCCCGTGATGCCACCCTAGTGATTCCTGTCTGGAATATGTAACAGGCAGAAACCTACTTAAAAATCCTTAACGCAGAAAACGGATGAGCTTTTGACTCATCAGCCCAGGAATCATATCCAAAGAGGGTGTCCTTCATCACCTTTTCTATAAGCTGCTCCCAGTCCATAGTCAATTAAGTCTCCAACCTTAATTGACTTTTGACAGCTTTTCCCTGAATAGAAGTATTGATTACTCTTCCCTTTTAAGGCTTGTACGGTATTAGTCTACTATATATTTTAAAATTCACATCAAATATTGTCAATATTAATTATTGGATGAATCTCTCCGTACTGCTATATTTTGTATTACAATTGTTTACCACTTCTCTGGTTCGAGCAAGCATTTCATCAATTCTTCCGATGTATTCCTCTACACTTTTTACATTGAAGGATCTTTCAATTCTGTTTTCAGGGAAAACTATCTTGGTTACGGCACCAGCTCCACATGCAAATATGGATTGTCTCTCCTCCATTATCTGAATATTATATAAACTTTCTTTTCCTTTTTTGCTGTAGCCCACATTTTCCAGATTACCCAGAATATTTTTCTGGCGGTACAGATAGTACGGCTCCATTCCCATGGTGCAGGTATATTCCCGTGCTGCCTCCACCATTTCAGCAACCTGCTGGTATTCCTTGTGAAGATTGTAATTATTTAATTCCAGTGAAAGTCTGGAGGCTCTTTTCAATGCCATGGTATGAACAGTAATGCTTTCAGGGTTGAGCTGAACTATTCCATCCATTGTAGTTTTAAACATGCTAATATCTTCCCCCGGCAGACCACATATTACGTCCATATTGATATTGTCGAACCCCAACTCCCGTGCCATGAAAAATGCTCTCTCCACTTCTGCCGGGGTATGGTTTCTTCCAATGCGTTCAAGGGTAGACTTATTCATACTCTGAGGATTAATACTTATCCTGGTGACTCTGCTGCCCTTAATTACCTTTAGCTTTTCAGCATCAATGGTATCAGGCCGCCCGGCTTCCAGCGTATATTCCTTAAGGGAGCCTAAATCTAAAATTCCTTCAATACCTTTAAGAAGCCTGTCCAGCTGCATTGAACTTATTGAGGTTGGAGTACCGCCGCCAATATAAATACTCTCTATATTAAAACCATTCTCTTTGATGAGCCCTGCTGTATGCCCTATTTCCCTCAGCAGAGTATCCAAATAGGTATCAACCACCTTTTTATACTGTCCTATGGTACTGGAGCTGAAGGAGCAGTATAGGCATCGGGTAGGACAAAAAGGAATTCCGATGTATAGTGAAACACTTTTTGAATCTGTGTTCTTAAACAGCTCTCTCTGGTTTACAGCAACCTCATAAAGCAGCTGCGCCTTGTTTTCAGTTACAAAATAGTCATTAACTAACTTACTGATAATTCTATCTCTTCCGGCTTGTTCATCAAGCAATTCATTAACAAGCTTTGTGGGTCTTATTCCTGTCATTACACCCCAGGGAATAACCTTGCCGGTATACTTTTGAAGCAGCAAAAACAGTTTTCTTTTAAAAATCTTTTTAATGGACTTCAATTCTGACTTGTTTCCAAACGAAAACTCTTCAGGAAAAGTTATGCAGATTCTCTCATCCAGTTCCTTACCCTGAAGCCTGATATTTATTGAGTTTCCATTTTCATCACTTTCGGTCCGGCAGAAAAGAAATGCCCCGGAACTTTGATCCCAGGGGCCATCTATTTTGATTAGCTCTTCTTTTAGGAAGAACAGTTTGATAACATCTTCAAATTCATAATCAAAGTTGTCGCACTCATTTCTATAATAAAGCATTTTCATTCTCCATTTTAGTCAATATCACTTTGAATGCATTAAACGTTCTCTTTGCGTTGTTACCACTCGATAGCATGTTTTATTGGATTTGACTTCTTTTCATTTTCTATGGTAGTTTTATTGCCATGCCCCGGGTATACAGACATATCATCAGGAAGACTAAACAGCCTATCCACAATAGAGCTGTATAAAGCTTCAAAACTGCCGTTAGGAAGATCAACTCTGCCATAGCCAAAATTAAAAAGAGTATCTCCTGAAAATAAATTATTCTCTGCCAGTATACAAATCGATCCCGGTGTGTGACCCGGTGTATGGATTACCTTCAGCTCCAGGTCTCCAAGCCTTAAAATACTCCCATCTCTCACTATTTCACATTTTGTATTCAAGCTCTGAGCAGCGAAGGTATAGGCCGAAACATTGTACCTCGCATCAGTCAGTGCCACTTCATCGTCTATGTGAATATAAGCCTTTGCATTTGTCTTTTGAACCAGATTATCAAGTTCAACTATATGGTCTATATGTCCATGAGTTAATATTATTTTTTCTATGCTAACCTTCATTTCAGAAGCCGCTGCAACTACCTTGTCACTTTTTACTCCTGCATCAATCAGTACAGCCCTGTCACCTTCGCATATGAGGTATGACAAGGACTCATACATTCCACCGGTAATAGTCTTTATAATCATAGCTAATCCTTCCCACTGTATTTATTCGGTTTATTCAAAAGCTCACATCCCGAATAATCAGAACTCTCTTTTGCTGTCCAATAAAAGTGTAACAGGCCCGTCATTGCTTATATCCACCAGCATTTCAGCCTGAAATATTCCGGTTTGGGTATTTACTCCATAACTTCTGCACTTTTCAATAAAACTTCCATATAATTCTTTTGCCATATCAGGCCTGGCAGCCTTATCATAACCGGGCCTTCTGCCTTTCCGGCAGTCACCGTACAGAGTGAACTGTGAAACCACCAGCAGCTCTCCGCCTACATCCAGCAAGGACAGGTTCATTTTACCGTTATTATCCTCGAATATACGTAAATTGATGATTTTTTCAGCCAGGTAATCAATGTCCTGAGAGGAATCCTCCTGCCCGACTCCCAGCAATACCATCAGTCCCTTGTTTATCTCCCCTGTAATCTTACCCTCAACAGTTACTCTGGATTTTTTGACTCTTTGTACAACTGCCCTCATGGTTCTCCCCTGTTTTTGCCGTCAGTACTTCAAAATATTGTTTCATGCAATTATTGCTTGTTTATTGCTTGTTTCTTGTTACATCAAATACACTGTCAATTTTTCTAAGCTTCTTTATGATTTTTTCAAGCTGTTCTGTATTTGTAATCTCTAGAGTCAGGTTTATGACAGTTATCTGCTCTCTGGTAGTTCTGGCATTTACAGCCTTAATAGGTACCTTAAGCTCTGCTATGCTGTTTGTAACGTCCAGCAGGAGTGAAGTTCTGTCATTAGCCATAATTGTAATATCAGCCTTATATGCAACATCATTGGTTGTATACCATTTTACATCAATAAGTCGGCCTTCTTCTTCCAAACCGGCAGACACATTTATACAGTCACTGCGATGTACTGAAACTCCTCTTCCGCGGGTTATATAACCAATTATTTCATCACCCGGTACAGGATTGCAGCAGCGTGACAGTCTGACAAGACAATTATCAATTCCCTTTACGACTATACCGCTTTCAGGGATATTCTTTTTCTTCTTATCATTTCTGGTCTGGGCAATCGACTCAAGAATCTGCTCTATTTCTTCAGGTTTCAAGGTCTTCTTGAATTCTTCCTTGAGCCTTGTAATTACCTTGTTTGTGGTTATGGCGCCGTATCCGATACCTGCGTATAAATCTTCAAGAGTGGAAAAGTTATACTTTCTAAGAACAATTTCTATCCATTCTGCTCTGAACAGCTGATTGTAGGTAAGCCCCTGTTTCTTCAGCTCCCTTTCAACCATTTCCTTGCCTCTTATAATATTTTCTTCTCTTTTTTCCTTTTTAAACCATTGATTTATTTTGTTTTTAGCCTGGCTGCTTTTAACAATTTTCAGCCAGTCCCGGCTGGGCCCATGAATGGTTGAGGAAGTTAAAATATCAATAATGTCACCATTCTTCAGCTTGTAATCAATGGGAACCATCTTTCCGTTTACTTTGGCTCCTATCATTTTGTTGCCTATTGCGCTGTGAATGTTATATGCAAAATCAACAGGAGTAGACTCAAATGGTAAGCTGACAACATCTCCTTTAGGAGTGAAGACGAAAACTTCATCTGTAAATAGGTCAACCTTTAAGGTTTCCATAAATTCACTTTCATCTCTGGCATCCTTCTGCCATTCCAGAAGCTGTCTCAGCCATGCGAACTTATTTTCGGAGTCCTTGGTGGCGCTGTTTGCCCCCTCCTTATACTTCCAGTGGGCAGCTATACCTACCTCTGCAACCCTGTGCATGTCCCAGGTTCTTATCTGGACCTCGAAGGGTTGTCCCTCTGGCCCGATTAGTGTGGTATGAAGTGACTGATACATGTTTGGCTTGGGTATTGCAATATAATCCTTAAATCTTCCCGGCATGGGCTTATACAATTCATGCACCAGTCCCAGAACTGCATAACAATCCTTCACGGAATTTACTATTACTCTGAATGCAAATAAATCATATATCTGGTCCAGAGTTTTGTTCTGTTTCTGCATTTTCCTATAGATACTGTAAAAATGCTTGGGTCTACCATCGATTTGCGCATTTTCAATTCCAAGCTCTGTAGTTTTTTCTCGTAATGTATTTAAAATTGCCTCAATATAAGCTTCTCTTTGTTTCCGCTTAAAGGCAATTTTTTCGACAAGGTCATAATAACCTTTTGGGTCCAGATATCTCAAGCAGATATCTTCAAGCTCCCATTTAATTTTAGAAATACCGAGCCGATGCGCCAGGGGAGCGTAGATTTCCAGTGTTTCTCTGGCTTTCTCTATCTGCTTGCCTTCATTCATATAAATAAGGGTTCTCATATTATGAAGCCTGTCTGCCAGCTTTATCATAATAACCCTGATGTCCTTTGCCATAGCAACAAACATTTTGCGAAGGTTTTCCATCTGCTGCTCTTCTTTGGAAGTAAACGGAAGTTTTCCAAGCTTTGTCAGCTTTGTAACTCCGTCCACCAGATCAGCTACTTCCGCCCCGAACTGTGCTTTCAGCTGGTCATAAGTACAAGTGGTATCTTCAATAGTATCATGAAGAAGAGCAGCAACAAGCGCAGTGGAATCCAGTTCCATCTCAGCGAGAATTACAGCTACCTCCACCGGATGAATTATATAGGGCTCCCCTGAATTTCTCTGCTGACCCTCATGTGCTGTTTTAGACACATAATATGCCTTTTCAAGCAGTTCAATGTTACTGTTGGGATCATATTTTTTTACTTTTTCAACAAGCACTGAAAAGCTATCTATCAAAGCATCCTCCAATGTCATCAATGACTTGCGCCAAATTTAATTTGTTAAAATGATACTATGGATTTAACATTATAACCCTCTAATTTTTTTCTTCCCTCTAAAAATCCCAGTTCTATAAAATAAATGATTCCTGAAACCTTACCGCCAAGCTGTTCGATAAGTTTTATATTTGCTTCGGTAGTTCCTCCGGTAGCCAGGAGATCGTCGACAATCAGAACTTTCTGTCCCGGTTTTATAGCATCCTCGTGCATTTCCAGAACATCCTTTCCATATTCGAGATCATACTCTACTCTAATGGTTTTATATGGGAGTTTACCTTTTTTTCTTACAGGAACAAAGCCCTTGCCCATCTGATATGCAAGTGGAGCTCCAAAAATAAAGCCTCTTGACTCGGAACCTACGATTATATCAAAATCCTCCATTTGCTCAGCATATTCCTTAAAGGTATCCATACACTCTTTGAAGGCCTCAGCATCCTGAAGAACTGTTGTGATATCAATAAAATCAATTCCCTCTTTTGGGAAACCCATTACATGTCTAAGCTTAGCTTTTAAGTCCATTGTCATTATACCTCTCTTTATGGTACCGAATTTATGTATAATAGGAATGATTAAATAATAAGCTGGCTTTTTGAAAACTAGCTCCCTTAAAAAATTTGGTTTAATTATTTAATCGTACCTTAATATTATAATTAATTAAGACTGTACTTACAACCTACAATTTTCTTCATGGTTCATTCCTTAAATCACAGTAAAATGTCAGCGGTAGTGCTGCATAATCAGCTGGACACTTTTAATACCGTTATACTCATTAATGGCAATATTAAAAATCAAATCCAGTCTGACATTGTTAGCCTGACCAGCATACATCCTTGACAGCTGATCTTCTCCGAACTTTGCGCTTATGTACCCATCAAAATCGTAAATATTTCCGAAATAAATACAGTCTATTAATAGCTTTCCCTCCGACTGCAGTCTCAGCTTTAACACATTTCTTTCCGAGCCCAGCACGGATGCTCTTGCTATTGCTATACCCTTTTCAGCAAAAAGCGGCTTGGAATTACCTTTACCATAGGGCTCCAGCAGAGAAAGTTCTTCTGCAACCCTGAGATTTATTTGTGTCAGAGGTATTCTGGCATCTATGTATACCTTTGGTATTAGATCCTCCTCAGTCAGGGTTGCAGATTCGTTCAACTGTGTCCTCAGAAGCTCCAGATTGTCACGTTCAAGACTTAGTCCGGCTGCCATGGGATGACCGCCAAACCTTGTCAAAAGCTCCTTGCACTTCAATAAGCCCTCAAACATGTTATATTCCTCTATTGATCTGCCGGAGCCTTTAACACCATTTTCGGCATCAGTAATTATAAATGTAGGAAGATTATACTTTTCACGTATTTTTCCAGCTATAATTCCTGCAATACTTTCATGTATCTCAGGCTTATATACCACCAAAACCTTATCCTGTTTAAGTTTGCTGTTTTCAATGGTTGCTACTGTTTCTTCAACTCCTGCCATGGTCATATTTTTTCTTTCGGTATTCAGTTGATGAAGCTCCAGCGCAATATTTTCAGCTTCCTTGCCGTTATCAGACAGCAGCATTTTCAAACCTTTTTCAGCCCAATCCAATCTTCCTGAGGCATTTATGCATGGTCCGATGATAAAACCAAGGTGGTAAACGCCAATATCCTTTCCAAATATACCTGTTTGCTTCATTTGTGCTTTCAGTCCGGGATTTTTAGTCTGTCCGATAACCGAGAGACCCTTTTTAACAAGGACTCTATTTTCGCCCACCAGGTCAACAACGTCACAAACCGTAGCAATTGCTACAAATTCATAGAATTCCTCCCATTCAAGCGCAGGAATATCCATTTCCTCATATAGCACCTGAACAAATTTAAAGGCTACACCGGCGCCGCAAAGAAGTTTAAAGGGATAGCAGCAGTCGGTTCGTTTAATATCAATTACTGCATCTGCCTCAGGCAGTATATGTATCCTTTCATTTTGTTCATTTTCTATAAAAGGGACCTCATGATGGTCGGTTATAACAACTGTTATTCCTGCTTCCTTGGCATATTTAATCTGCTCTGTGGCAGAAATCCCGTTATCACAGGTGATAATTGTGTCCACACCATCTTCTTTGGCTTTATCAATTATATTGTTATTAATCCCATAACCATCAAATATTCTATGGGGAATAACATAGTCAACCTGTGCTCCACCCCTTGACAAGGCCTTGAAAAGGATAAAAGTACTTACAACCCCATCAACATCGTAGTCTCCTATTATTCTGATTTTACAGCCAGCATGAATCTTATCGATTATAATGCTTACACCGGTCTCAAGGTCCTTCATTTTTCTTGCATCCGGCAAATCTTCAACACAACAATTAATGAAGCTCTTTGCATCCTCAAAATCCGATATCCCTCTGTTTACCATTATCCGACATAGTAATGGGCTGACTCCCAATACATTTGACATTCTGTCAAAGTCATATTTCGGATTCTTTAAAATCCACTTTTCCAATTTAAACCCCCATATTTATACATGTAAATTAATTCCCACTTAATGCCAGACCAAAGTTTCTCTATATTTAAAGTGATTATATAAACCGGTTATTTTTGACCCATTGAGGCAATCAGCAGTTCTATGGCAATACGGTCTGATATTTTTCCTGTTTTTATGGATTCATCAAGTTCCAAACTGTAATACATGGCATTTTCCAATACACTCAAGTCAAGATTACGGCTTAGACTCATTACTTTTGAAGCTACAAAAGGCGTTAACCCCATTTGTTTTGCAGCCGCATCCTCTCTGATCCCCTGTTTTCTCAATAGTTTAATTCTGTAAACCATTCTTATTTGCCTTATAATCATGAACATAACCTTTTGCATGGGCTCTTTCAGAGCTGCCATATCATTAAGCAAAGAGAGTGCTTTTGAATTATTTCCCTCAGATATTGCGTCAGTAAGATCAAATATTCTACTTTTAATGGTCTTGTTGCACACTGCCTCTATATCTGTCATGAACACTTCGGTTTTGCTGCCGACAAAATTTACTATCTTGTCAATTTCATTCAGCAGTTCTGTCATGGAGTATTCGCTGTTTTCAACTATATATGAGGCAGCCATTTGATCAATATTTTTATTATAGTTTTTAAATACCTTTAAGACCCATTTAACCAGGTCGGCAGGTTTTTGATAATCCATTTCCACTATGAGGCCACACTTTTTGATGGTGTTTACAACCTTAACTCTTTTATCTATTTCTGTTTCAACAAATATCAGGCAGGTGTATGGCGGAATTTTTTCAAGATAATCGGACAGTTTGTCCTTACCCGACTTTTTATCAGAACCTGAACCTGCCTGCTCTCCTTTTTTTGACTTAAACAGGCCGGTATTTTTTGCAATAACCAGCTTTTTATCGCTGAACATTGGCAAGGTTTCACAGTTTGAAATCAATAACTCAATATCAGTTTTACCTTCAAAAGAAACAAAGTTGAATTCCTTATTATCCTCCTGGATTAATAGTTTCGAAATTGTATTGATATAATATTTTTTTAAATATTCTTCAGCGCCGGTAAACAGGTATATATTCTGAAGCTTTTCCTCTTTTATCTGTTTTTTTAATATTTCCAAACTCATGTCAATCTCCTGTTTCATAAAATAGACAGTTCAAAATGTTTCATAATGAAATACTTGCCAATGAGCTATGTTTCCTAATATTACACTGCAGAGCCATCAGCTATCCAAAGTCCAAATCTGTTATACCGGTCCCAGCCGGCTTTAACGAAGCATGGTACTTAGTCTGAAGTCATTACCATAACTTGTTGCCGTTACTGCTCCACTTTCATCAGTCCGGTACAGGTTGATTCCCCTTTCCCTGATCCTGTCAACAACAAATTGTGAGGGATGTCCGAATTTATTGTGCTCACCGACAGAAATTACAGCGTATTTAGGCTTCACCTTATCAATAAAAGCCTCACTGCTTGAAGTAATTGAGCCGTGGTGACCAAGTTTCAGCATATCAGCTCTCAGATTGACACCTTCATTTAAAAGTCTTTCCTCTATCGGTAGTTCACTATCTCCTGTAAATAAAACACTAATATTTTTGTATAATAATTTTAACACTAACGAACTATTATTCAAAGACTGTTGTGACAAACTATCAACAGAAAATTTCAGAGGGTTTAGAACTTCAAATTGTGTTTCCCTGTCAATTCTAATCAGGTCTCCTTTTTTACATTCAATAATTCTGATATTTCTGCTTGAACAGATAGTCTCTATTTTTTCAAAGCCCTTAAGGTCTGTATCCGGGAGAATAACCGTACCTACATGCAGCTCTTTCAGAATTGCCTCCAATCCCTCTGTATGATCTGCATGGCCGTGACTGGCAACTACAATATCAATATACTTTGTTCCCTGATCCAAGATATATGGTACCATAACAGCTTCACCAATATCAAAGGTGGAATTTGAACCTGCCTCCCGGCCACCTCCATCAATTAATACTTTTGTTCCAAGTGATGTTCTTATAAATGCTCCGTCACCCTGACCCACATCCAGGAAAGTGATCTCCAGAGGCTTTGGGAATAAATTTGAAATGAAGACGAATAAAGATAATATAACAATACTTGCATATTTTACATATTTAAACTTTTTAAAAGTTCTGATTTTTTGTCTGCCCTTAAAAAAATAAATAATCGTTATATAATAAATCAGAATTAGAACTGGTGAAGGAGTGGGCAGTTTTACTGCTGCAAAGGGAATTTTTGCCGAAGTTTCTGTAACAAAAAGAACGAAGGATAAAAATGAATTATTTATGTAACCAATCAAAACAGCCATATGAATGTTTAAAAGTCCGATAAAAACCATTATAAAGCCTATTATTGTGATAATCTGAACCAACGGCACCACTAAAAGGTTTGACAGCACTGATATAATTGAGAGACTGTTGAAATAGTATAGTGTAACTGGTACTACACCAATTTGAGCCGCCAGCGTCGCGGCAAGAGTATCGGACACTATTTCCGGAATAATTTTTTTAGTTACTGCCTCTTTTAATTTAGGATAAAACATTACCAGTGAAAGTGTTGCTCCAAAAGAGAGCTGAAAGCCTATGTCAAACAATGTAAATGGATTGATTACCAATAGAATTATGGCAGCAGCTGAAATGCTTGTATAAATATCTGTTTCCCTCATAATAATTTGTCCGGTTAAAATAATAATACCCATTATAACCGCCCGTACTACAGAGGCAGAAAAACCTGCAACAAAAACAAATAAGACCAGCACCGCAATTGTAATAATATTTGCTGCCCTTTTTCCAATGGGCAATTTGTTAAAAATAAAGGTAAGCGGGAGTATAATAAAAGCAACATTCATACCTGATGCCACCATTATATGTGTCAGGCCGGCCCTGCTAAAAGCCTGGAACGCATTTTCATCAAGTCCGTCCTTGTATCCAATAATCATGCCTGATAAAAGGCCTGCCTGGTTTTTATCAAGGCAGAATTCAACTATGTGAAGAACGGTATTCTTAATTTTATATCCCAGCTTGTTAATCCAGCCCCCGCGCTCTTCACCCAGGACATCAATTGAGGACGAATCCGACATATATGCTGTTGCGGAAATTCCTATTGTTGCAAGATATCTCCTGTAATCAAAGCCTCCCGGGTTTGTAGCCGGTTTTGGTGCTTCAATAACGGTTTTAAAAGAGAGCTTAGTTCTATACTCGATGTTATTATACTTTGAGCTGCTTATTCTTTGAGTATTGATGTAAACAATCAACCGGGAATTTATTTTTCTAATGCCGGTCGTTATATTACCTTCCTCCCGGTTATTAATCTTTTCATGGTTAATTACATATTTATCTGTCTTAAAAACAAATTTTATTTTATCTCCATCCTTTTCCGGTTCGCTGTCAACATACCCCTGCAAAGTAATCGGTTTACCATAAAGATCGCTTAGAGAATGTGTGTAGGCTCTATCTGCATTATAAAAGTAAAATCCCCCGGCAGTAAAAAATAAAAATGTTATTAATATCAAAATTCTAAATTTTAGAATTCTTTTGAACTGAAAAATGATAAGTAATAGAGCTGCAGCTAAAAAATACAGGAAAAAAGATACACTGAAGCGGTTTACTGCCAATATTCCGGCAATAAATGCAATGCAAAAAAGACAAAGTGGCCTCTTTGGATACATTAAAGACCTCCGTTACAAATTTTTGATATGAAATTAGTTTAGAATTCTAAAAAATAAAATAGAGTTAGAAGAATTGAGATTTAAATTAAATAAAAAGACTCGTTAAAGAATGGATTGTAGAAACAAATAGCACAAAAACGTCCTGTACGGACGTTTTTGTGGGTTTATGATAAATTACATTACTCTTTTTGCACCAATATAAGTTCCTCGGTATTCAGATAGTTCTTGTATAATAACTTTTCTGTTGGAAGTAGAAGCATGTATGAACAAACCTCCACCCATATAAATACCTACATGGTCAATTGCGCCAGATGCCTTTCTAGAAGATGCGTCAAAAAACAATAGGTCTCCTGCTTTTAATTCACTCTTTGAAACTTTCACACCGTTTGAATACATACTAGCAGCGGAACTATTAAGTTTTATTCCGAAATTCTTATAAACGTATCCAACGAATCCTGAGCAATCAAAGCCGCTCGGGCTTTTTCCACCATAAACATAACGTACTCCAACATACTTTTTAGCAAATTCAATTATTTCATTTGCTCCAGCATCATCAGTAGCTTCTACTTCTGTTGCCTTAAAAGTCGTTGCTGTTGTAGAACGAGATGACTTCTCTTCGGTATTGGTAGTATTTACAAATTTGGTAGCTACATATCCAACTTTTGTTCCAACCTTTACCTTGTGCCAACCTGAAAGAGTATCAAGAATAACAACACTCGTTCCCTTACTGAGAGAATCAATTACCTTGCCTGTTGTACTGGCAGTTTCTCTGAAATTAACACCATTAGCGTTAATTTTTCCTTTAGCAGTTAAAACTTTTATGTAATCACTGCTAACCCAACCTGTTTTACCATTAAAGGAAATTTTGTACCAGCCATCGGACTTATCAACAATTGATACCCTTGAATTGGATAACTTTGTGATTACACTTGCAGATGTATCCGGCGATGATCTCATGTTTACCTTTGTTCCCACAATCTGTGCCGGCTGTGCTGCCGCCATAGCAACTGAACAAACTAGTACAAGAGAAAATGCAAAAATGCACGCCACAAGTATCTTGCTGATCTTACCTGACATTGGCTCCTCCTATAATTCGCTTCCGAAGTTAGCTGTCGGGCTCGGGCAATAGGACCTCCCTACCATTAAAAATGGACTCACCCCAAAAATTTGGTTCCTCCGTACCTCTTGCGAGGATTCAGCTTAATTTATTTTGAAACAAATAAAATTTAGTCTACACCAAATTGGAAAATTTAGGTTGAATATCATTTATTTGCTCCTTGAACATTATATTCAATTTGTAACAGTTTGTCAAACTTTTTGAAATAATACAGCAATTTTTTAGTAATATTATTGTAATATCCATTAACTTTATAGTAATTTATACATTATTTGAACCATATTGTTAAGTCTGACAGAATCCTTTTCCAATATACTGTTACAATAGAAGTAACCACACTTGCTCCAGAAATTTATCCCAGAAATATTATTTTTGCAAACAGACAAATAGATTTCTTTAATTGAACACATCTGACTGAGATAGTTTTCCAAAAGACCAATCACTCTTTTCCCATAACCGTTTGATTGATAAGGCGTGTTAATTATCATAGAGTTTATCCAGACTATATTTTCCTTGTTTGTTATTGATCCCTTGATAAGGCCTATGGTTTCTCCTGACAGTAAACATATGTCCAGAAAAAAGACGTTCTTTCTTTGTATAAATTGAGATATCTGGTAGGAAAATTGATCGTATTCTATAGGATGAAAAATACCGGTGGCATATTTAAATTCATCGGAATTCCTATAAATGAAGTAAATATTCTTTATACTGTTTTTATCTATATTTTTTATATGTAAGATATCATCTTTAATATGAATATTCAGCATTTTATCCACCCGGTTCTTATATTTTCTTATCAAAAAAGAACTCTTTATAGGATTATACCAAAAATTTTAATATATTAAAATTTTAATTTACAGCATGTAGGAAATATTTGACAAATAAGTTTATATTTATTATATTTAACTTGTCACTATTTAACAAAATAATATTTTGATGGAGATTTACATGTATGTCTGATGATAAAGATAACTTTGAAAAGGAACTCTTTGACTGTTGTTTGGTAATGTTGTCATTATTGCTGAAACAATACCAAAATAAAATAATTGATATAACTGATTTCAAATGTCATACGACAGATAAAATCAGATATATCCTCACAAAATTAGACCTTGAAAAAGATAATGAAAAGAAAAAAGTTATTGAAAATCTAATACATGAATGCAATGCAATTAATACTCATAATTAATCACAGTTATAAAATTTTAGTATAAGGTTGTCAAGTCTTTTGCTGATCTTAAGAATATCATGCTTAGCCCATGGTTCATTTTCCAATAGATCATAGAGTTCTTCCTTAAGACATTCTACTTCTTTATTTAGCATAAATTTTTTATTTTCCATTTTTATCACCATTCTTTTCTTTTGTAAATTGACTTGTTCTGCATAATATTACCATTATTTTAGCAAAATGTAAATATAAAAATCCAAAATTGTAATAATTTTGCAGGTATTTTTGTTTTGTTAATGAAAGTATTTGAAAATAGATATAAAATAATACTTTACAAATTTTCACATAAGGATTATATTTAAAATAAAATAGTTTGAAAATCAAAGTAATTGAGGTGTTATATTTAATGGATTCTCAACCGGTAAACGAGTTATTACTTGTTGATCAGCTCTTTAGAAAGCTATTTGATAAATATTACAAACTGGAAAGCAAGAAATTCTTCAGTAAATCACTGGAGGATCTTACAGTAATTGAAATCAACACCATACTTGTAATTGGTCATGGTTCTGAAAATAAAAAGATGTCTGAGATTGCCAATACTTTAGGTGTTACCTTTGGCACTCCCACGGTTACAATTGACAGGCTTATTAAGAAGGGTTACGTTATCAGACAGCGGGATGAGGAAGACAGGCGCCAGGTTTTTATTTCTCTGTCTGAGACGGGTGTCAGCGTGTTTGAATCAATTGTTCAATTAAGAAATAAACTTGCAGAAAAAATCTTTGGGATTCTTGATATTGAGGAGAGAAAATCGCTAATTAAAATCCTCTCTACCCTGAATTCTCATTTTGACGATATTTTTAACTCGTAATATATTTTTTTCTCTTATATCTTGAATTTCTAAATCATTTTTAATTTTAAGTATTTATTTAATTGTAAATATTTATTGATTTTAAATATTTTTTCATTTTGAATATTTTTTCATTTTGAATATTTTTTGAGATTGAACAAATCGTAAAACATAGTATGTAAAATTTGTTTTGCAAAAAAAGCGAAGAGGCCGGCATCGCCGCCGGCCTCTTCGCTTTTTAATGAGTTTCCTATTATACATTGGCTGTTGTAATAACTTTGTTGTTATAAACAACAGCAAGGTTGTTATAATTTTTGATAAATTTAGCTAATGCTATCAGTGGACCAAGGCCAAAGAGAAAGGCTCCCAATATAATCCACAACAGATAGGATGAACCCCTTTCTTTTACCTGAACTCCCATTCGCATGCCTGTATTGTACATCTTCTCGCCCTGGGTATAATACCATATCAGTGGATAGATACCCATAGTAAACATATACAGTACAACAGCCAATCCAGGATTTGTTTCCTGGCTGTCGGATGATGTAATGGTATTGATGTCCGTTGTCATCTTGTATACGAACACCCATCCATAAATCCCCAAAGTAATAATGCAAAGCCCGACATAACCCCAAAAAGAACGTTGCTTTAACATAAAAACCCTCCACAAAAATTTTAGTTGTAAATTACTATAATTACTGACAAAATTCCAAGAAATTTGTCAGTAGTTTCAAGTAACCTCTGCAATTATATTTAATAATTCTACATCCGTCAATAGGTTTTGAAATTCATATTCCACCATAGATTGGCTTAGTTTCTCTTTTCTAAAGTTTACTTTTGGTAAGAATTTCAAAAAATTTCTTAAAAATAATTAGAAAATAATAAAGGAATATTCATAATTTTATCGAATGTTTAATTTGGGTTAATTTTTTTTAATTTGATGCATGCATTTCTCCTATTATAATTTTCAATTAAATATTATGAAAGGATGTGTATTAAATGTCTGGTCTAAGTGGTGCAACAACATTCGAAATTGTTGGAATCTGGTGCGTACTGGTAATAGCCTTTCTGGGTTTGGGTTATGCACTGATACTTCGCCGTCAGGTAATGAGGTATGACAAAGGTACTGAAAAAATGCAAGAAGTCTGGGGAGCCATAAAAGGCGGGGCCGATGCCTACCTCAGAAGACAGTTAAAATCAATTGTTCCACTCATCGCTGTACTTACAGTTCTTCTTTTCTTCTCTGTTTACATTGTTCCTCCAAGTGAGGAGGCAACAAAAAGATTTTCCAATTTAAGTCCTGAAAATGTTAAAATTGTTATTGGTTTTGCAAGAGCTATAGCTTTTATTATGGGAGCAACCTTCTCATTATTAGTGGGCCAGTTTGGTATGAGAATGGCTGTAGAAGGAAACGTCCGTGTTGCGTCGGCCTCCAGAAGAAGCTTTGGAGAGGCTTTAAAGATAGCCTACAGGACAGGTACCATAACCGGCATGCTTACCGATGGATTAGGTTTGCTGGGTGGAACCCTTATTTTTATTATCCTTGGTATAGCTGCTCCCGATGCTTTATTGGGTTTCGGTTTCGGAGGAACTCTCCTTGCGTTGTTTATGAGAGTCGGAGGCGGTATTTATACAAAAGCTGCTGATGTAGGCGCTGACCTTGTTGGTAAGGTTGAGGCCGGTATCCCGGAAGATGATCCCAGAAATGCTGCAGTCATTGCAGACCTTGTTGGTGACAATGTCGGTGACTGCGCCGGTATGGCAGCCGACATTTTTGAATCCTACGAAGTAACTATAGTTTCCGGATTAATACTGGGACTATCCCTGTATGGATTTACTCATGATTTGAAGTGGATAATATTCCCTCTTCTAGTCAGAGGTATTGGCGTACTTTCTTCTATTTTCGGAACTTACCTGGTCAGAGGATCAAAGAAAGGTGATGCACTTAATTCTATAAATAAAGGTTTCTATACATCAGCAGTTATTAGCCTGGCTGCCTTTGCTCTTTTAGCTCACTTCTATATGAATGAGTGGAGAGCCTTCCTTGCTGTTGGTGTCGGTATTTTACTTGCTGTTGCCCTGGATGAGGTAACCAAACATTTTACAGACACGACTCACAGACCTGTCAAGGATATTGCAGGAGCCTCAAAAACCGGTTCAGCAACCCTTATTCTGCGTGGACTTGCCGAAGGGTTTGAAAGTGCGGTGTGGCAGACTGTTGTTATTGCTGTAACAATCCTAAGCTCCATCCTTATTTTCTGGGGACAGGATGTTCACTTTGTACTTTATGGAGTTGCAATGACCGGTATAGGTATGCTCACCCTCACCGGTAACAATGTTGCCATGGACTCCTTCGGACCTATTGCTGATAATGCAAACGGCATTGGTGAGCTGGCAGGTTTGGACAAGGAAGCAAGAAAGGTTATGGACAGCCTCGATGCAACAGGTAATACAACAAAAGCTATTACAAAGGGTGTTGCTATAGGATCTGCTGTTATTGCTGCAGTTTCCCTGTTTGGCTCCTTCCTTACCGATGTTTCCAAAATACAAATTGGCATGGGTATAAAGGAAACAATTTTTGACACAGGCATAAGAGTATCCAGTCCGACGGTATTTATTGGGATGCTTATTGGAGCCTGTATCCCATGGCTGTTCTCTTCTCTTATTATTAATTCTGTAACCAGAGCAGCCTCACTTATCGTAAATGAAGTCAGAAGACAGTTTAAGATTCCCGGTCTTCTTCAAGGTAAAGTGAAACCGGATTATCAAAAAGCTGTTGATATATGTACAGTGGCAGCACAGAGAGAATTACTGGGACTGGCTATCATATCTGTCGTCTCTCCCCTGATTGTCGGTATTCTCCTTGGTGTTGAAGCCCTGGGAGGTTTCCTGGCGGGTGTAATTATTTCAGGTCAGCTGCTTGCTGTTTTCATGGCCAACTCCGGTGGTGCCTGGGATAATGCTAAAAAGACTATCGAAGACGGAGCCCATGGCGGAAAAGGTTCCGAAAGCCACAAAGCAGCTGTTGTAGGAGATACTGTTGGTGATCCGCTGAAGGATACTGCCGGCCCTGCTTTAAATCCTATGATCAAGGTTATAAATCTGGTTTCCCTGCTGGCAGCACCTATTCTGATCCAGTACAAGAATACCGATATCGGAATGTTGGTAGCTCTTGGCGTTTGTGCCGTACTGATTGTTGGCGCTATAATTTATTCCAAAAACGGCGGCTTCAAAAAGTCAAAGGTTACAAGCACTGAAGATATAGCCGCTTAAAAAACCAATACTTTCTCATGATATAAAGACACAATTTGCTTTTGCAGATTGTGTCTTTATTTTCTTTTATCATATAACCTATATTTGGCTTTAACTGATAATTTATTTAATTCTGCCATTATTTCCCCTGCATTAAATAACGCATTAAATTAAACATTTTATCGAAAAATATTAGTGTATCAATTTTGTATAGGCACACCAAAGTAGGCTCACAGTGCGTGACTAACAAAGTACATTTTTCAATATTATGTGAGCCAGAAAGGCTAAAACACTATGAGAAGCAGACGAAGAAATGACAGCTACGTTTCATCCAGAATAAACAGTATTATTAACAGTATTCCATCAAATCCTTTCATAGGGTTCAGTAGTACAATCAAGCCAATTGATCAAACCGTTGACGATTGGGATGAATCCGATTATTCAAATGATCCTTATGAACCTAAAAAATAATTATTAGAAATGGGGTTGTTGTATCAAAAGAACCCTACCCTCTATTGACAATGTATAACACGTTTTTGAGCGACGGATTTGCTCTGTAGCTGCATTAAAGCCGTTTGCAAGGCACAAAGCATTGCTATACGGCTTTGCCTTGCAACAAAACAAATCCATCAGCTCAAAAATCTTCTACCTCACGCTTTGATATTTTGCTTATTTCAAGGCGTAAGGACGCAGTATCGCTCGCCGCCGGAAGGCAAGGACGACAACGAAGAAAAGCTGAAAATGGCTAGCGTGAGGCGTATTGTACGTTGTCAACAGAGGGTAATAAAAATCTCTTGTTACTCGGCCCCATTTATTTTTAGATAAATATTGTTAAAATTTATCTTGTATAATAAAATATAGTAATCTGGTATGTAATAAAATATAAAAAATATGGTATCCATATATTTAAGGAGTGATTTCAATGTCTTGGAAAATAGAAACAAAATGTCTCCAGGAAGGTTATAAGCCCGGAAATGGGGAGCCCAGAGTACTGCCTATCTATCAAAGTACTACATATAAGTATGATTCCACCGAACATGTTGCCAAATTATTCGATTTATCAGTACCCGGACACATGTATTCAAGAATAAGCAATCCTACAGTTGAATGTGTTGAAAACAAGATTGCAGCTTTAGAGGGTGGAATTGGCGCCGTTTGTACCTCTTCAGGTCAAGCTGCCTCCCTGCTTTCAATTTTGAATATCTGCACAGCCGGTGACCATTTCGTATGCTCAAGCGCTATATATGGAGGGACTATAAATCTCTTCGACAAAAGATTGAGAGAAATGGGTATAGATATCACCTTTATAAATCAGGACAGCTCTGACGATGAGATTCAAAAAGCGTTTAAAGCAAATACCAAGGCTTTATTTGGAGAATCCATCGCCAATCCCAAGATAAGCGTTCTTGACATAGAAAAGTTTGCAAGAATAGCTCACAGAAACAATGTTCCGTTAATAATTGATAATACTTTTGCAACACCAATGCTGCTCAGACCAATTGAATACGGTGCAGATATCGTAATTCATTCAACCACTAAATATATGGACGGCCATGCAATATGTATAGGCGGTGTAATTGTTGATTCCGGTAATTTCAACTGGGAAAGCGGGAACTTCCCCGGCCTCACCCAACCAGACGAATCATATCACGGAATGATCTATACAAAGGATTGCGGCAAGGCTGCCTACATAACCAAAGCAAGGGTTCAATTAATAAGAGATTTTGGATGTTATATGTCAGCTAACAACGCCTTTTTATTAAATATTGGCCTGGAAACCTTACATCTGAGAATGGAACGGCATTGCAGAAACGCTGAAAAGGTTGCGGAATATCTTTCTTCAAGCAATAAAGTACTTTCTGTAAGCTACCCTGCCCTTGAAGGAGATCCTTACAATTCTTTGGCTAAAAAATATCTTCCTAACGGCTGCAGCGGTGTTGTATCCTTCAGAATTAAAGGTGGCAGAGAAGAAGCCGTTAAATTCATGGACAAGCTTAAGCTTGCTGCAATTGTAGTCCATGTAGCTGACTGCAGAACAGCCGTACTTCATCCTGCAAGCTCAACGCACCGACAGCTGTCCGATGAACAACTGGTGCTTGCCGGAATTGATCCGGGACTTATCAGATTCTCCGTAGGAATAGAAAATGTTGAGGATATTATAGAGGATATCCGTCAGGCTTTGGAAGATTAAAAAATCACTAGGCTGTCATAATATTAAATGATATAATCTTATAATATACACACCATAGTTTACTAAAAGTACTACTAAGGTATTAAATAAGTTGCAATAAATATTGCAGCTTATTTTTTAGAGGTGCAGAGACAAGTACAGGAATATTAGGAGTAAAAATAAAAATGCCATTCGATGGAATAGTAACAAAATGTATAGTGGATGAACTAAATACTTTGCTGGCAGGCGGAAGAGTTGAAAAGGTATTTCAGCCTGAAGCCGATGAAATAGTTTTATTGGTTCGTTCAAAGAGTCAGAATTACAGGCTGGTGGCCAGCGCAAATGCAAACTATCCCCGCCTTCATATAACAGCATTGCAAAAAGAAAATCCCCAGACCCCTCCTGTGTTTTGTATGCTTATGAGAAAACATCTGTCAGGTGGAAAGCTTCTGGATATTAACTTTCATGATTACGAAAGGGTTATCTCTATTAATATTGAGTCGGTCAATGAGCTGGGGGATCTGTCTGTAAAGCAGGTAGTTGTTGAAATAATGGGAAAACACAGCAACATTATTCTGCTTAACAGTGAAAATAAAATCATTGATTCGGTTAAGCATGTAGATAGTGATATAAGCAGTGTCAGAGAGGTTATGCCGGCCAGGACCTATATCCTCCCTCCCGCTCAAAACAAGGAGTTGCCTGAAAATATCGCACCGGAAGAAATATTTCAGCACCCTATGGTGTCAGAAGCCAAACATATAGAGGGTTTACTTCTAAATATGATTAAGGGTTTCAGTCCGTACACCTGCAGAGAAATTTGCTGTGATGCTGGTGTAGCCCCTAAAACACCAATTGCAGTTTTAAATGATACCGATAAGGAAAACTTGATAACTGCCTTGAAAAGCTATTTGAAACAGATAAAGGATAATGCATTTGAGCCCTGTATTGTATATCAGGATAAAAACCTCCAGAAACCGGTTGATTTCTACTGTTTTATTCCAAGGCAGCAGGTCGGCTTCAAGCAATACCAGCTTCTTTCAGAAGCTTTGGACGACTATTATGCTCTGAGGGATACAAATGAGCGCCTTGGTCAGAAGATGGGCGATGTAGTAAAGGTTATCAAAAACGGTATTGAAAGGTGCGAAAAGAAGATTGCCCTTTTTAATGACAAGCTCAGGGATGTGGCAGACAGGGAAAAACTTCAGCTTTTTGGAGAGCTCATTACAGCCAATATATATTGTATTCCCGCCGGAAGTAAAACTGCCAGGGTTTTGAATTATTACAATGAGAACGAAGAATATATTGACATACCGTTAAACGAGTATAAATCCGTTCAGGAGAACGCACAGAAATACTATAAGCAGTATTCCAAAGCAAAAAGCACACACATGAATGTAACTCAACAGCTAAAGGAGACTTTCTCCGAATTGGAGTATCTGCAAAGCGTTCAGACAATGCTTGAGAACTGCGGAAGCAGACAGGAGATCGATGAAGTCAGACAGGAATTGATCGACCAGGGTTACATTAAAGCCTCAGTGAGAAATGCCAGAAAAAAGCAGGATAAGCCCTCTTCCCCGCTTGAATTTACTTCAAGCGACGGCTTTCAGATTCTCGTGGGCAAGAATAACAAGCAGAATGATCTGCTGACATTAAAGCTGGCGGCCTCCAGTGATATTTGGATGCATACAAAGAATATTCCGGGCTCCCATGTTATCATAAGGACAGAACGTCGTGAGGTTCCGGATTCTACACTGCTTGAGGGTGCAATGCTGGCCGCTTATCACAGCAGTGCCAAAATGTCCAGCAATGTACCTGTTGATTATACTAATGTTAAAAATGTCAAAAAGCCAGGCGGAGCAAAGCCGGGTATGGTTATTTATGAGAGTTTCAAGACCATAAATGTAACTCCCGAGGAAGAAAGAGTAGTTAAGCTGGGGCAGAAAAAATAATTACAAGTTCTTATTTTTAAGATTGAAAAAATTAAAATTAAATAATATATAGACTGGGGGAAATAAAATGATTTCAAACAAAATCAGCAACAGGTTGGCAAATTCTTCAATGATAAGGGCTATGTTTGAAGAAGGCGCCAAATTAAGAAAATTATACGGAGCGGATAAGGTTTATGACTTTTCTCTGGGTAATCCTGATCCCGAACCACCGGAAGAGGTTAAAGCCGCTCTTAGAGAACTTGCAGGTTCACCGGAACCCGGAATGCATCTTTATATGAATAATGCCGGTTATCCTGAGGTAAGGGAAACAATTGCTGCCAAGATCAATAAGGAAACCGGATTACAGCTAAGTTTCAACAATGTGGTAATGACCGTTGGTGCCGGGGGAGCTCTGAATGTAGTATTGAAGACGCTTCTTGATCCAGGAGAAGAAGTTATTATCTTCGCACCCTACTTTGTAGAATACAGTTCCTATATTGATAACCATGGCGGGAAAACAGTTGTAGTTAATACTGATTCAAAGACCTTTTTGCCTGATCCTGAGCTGTTGAGAACAAAAATAACACCTAATACCAAAGCTGTATTAATAAATACACCAAACAACCCCACAGGTGTTGTTTATGGTGAAGCTATTCTGAAAGCAATGGCTAAAGTTCTTGAAGACAAGAGTAAAGAGTATGGACATACTATTTATATAATTTCTGACGAGCCTTATAGAAAGCTTGCATATGGTGTTGAAGTTCCAAATATTTTAACAATATACAGAAATGCAATAATGATTGACTGTTTCAGTAAATCACTTTCACTTCCGGGGGAACGTATGGGATATATTGCTACAAATCCTGAAGCTGATGATATTGATACACTTATGAATGGATTGATTTACTGCAACAGAGTTCTGGGTTATGTTAATGCACCTGCACTTTTCCAGAAAATTATTGCGAAAGCCATTGATTCCTCAGTGGATATAAATATCTATAAGGAAAGAAGAGATTTATTGTATAACGGGCTTACAAGCTTTGGCTATGAATGTGTTAAGCCTGATGGAGCATTTTATCTTTTCCCAAAGGCATTAATTGCTGATGATGTTGAATTTAAGAACAGGGCTTTAAAATACAACCTCCTTATTGTTCCCGGTTCAGGCTTTGGAGGTCCCGGTCATTTCCGACTGGCTTATTGTGTTAGTCTGGAGACTATAAAAAATTCTCTCCCTGCCTTTGAAGCACTGGCTAACGAATTTAAATAATTATCATATAACAATGATTGTGATATAAGCCAAAACAGCCGAATATAAATCGGCTGTTTTTTAAGCTGTTTTTCTAACAGGTTAAATCTATAAATACACTGATAAATAAGAATTCATCCGAGCATATTGTTGGTGCTATTTCGTGGAATAATTCAAGCCCCAGGTTACTCCATGCTTATCCTTTAAAACAGCGTGGTATGCTCCCCAGAAAGTCTTCTGCAATTCAAATATTATTATGGCATCTTCTTTACTTAACTCTGCATAGGCTTTTTCTATCTGTTCCTGTGAATCCATTTCCAAAACAAGCTGCACGTTAGTATGCTGAGCCTTTTCACCAAATAAATCCGTAAAGTACATAATGCAGTTGGGTGCTAAATGGAGCTCTGAGTGCATTATTTTACCTTCATGTCCCTTAAACATTTCGTTATTATCGGCTGTTTTAACCATTTTTATTTCGCCGCCAAAAATGGCTTTGTAAAATTCAAGAGCTTCCTTGCAATTGTCTACTGCAATATTCGGTATTATGCTTTTCATCGGTAACTCTCCTTTGTATTTTGGTTTAATTTATAATTTACCCATATTAACCAATATCAAACCTGGTAACTTATATTTTACATAATAACATTGCTATTATAAAGTAAACCTTTTCCAAACCAGCTATTTCATATCGATTGCAAGCCCGTCTCCATATGCTGCCTGGCTGAAAATATTTTCAGCTTCAATTAGAGGTATACCTGCAATATTGATATTCTCTATTACGCTTTCACCTATTTTCTTATTGCTGCACTCAAATAGATACCTTATTGCCTGGGGCCTGAAACCTAAAAGTCTTGCGGCAACCGTATCAGCGGCAACCGGATCGCAGCCTGCAATAACAAGCCCCGTATGCCGGGCAATTCCTTTTGAGGGACCTGTTCCTATCATAGCGGGACTTGCACTGATAATGGACAAATCAATGGGGATCTGCCCGGCCATTGCAGATATGAAACCGTGCAATTCGGTATGTATCCCCAGATTCTTTTTAGGCTGCCCATGTTCATCCGCCGGAGGCCACCCCAGTGCGATGTTCTTGATTGCTGCTGACATTGTGGCCTCCTCATGGTGCTTGAGCTGAGTAAAAGATACAAGTACAGTAACCTCTTCAAAAAGCTTATTAAGATTAGTTGCCGTTACAATTGGATGATTCAGACTTATTCTGAGAAAAGGCCCATGATTAAGATCTATGAACTCAACACCTTCCTCTGAAATAACCTGCCCAAAGCCAACCGAATCCATAACATCCTTAGTCTCTCCGTCAGCTGTGCCTGTAGCTACAACTATCCTCTTTGGATTTCTCTCCTTAAAAATTCTGATTATCTGCCTGAGGCTTTCTGGCCCAACTACAACAGCTGAATCTGGTTGTCTCTTATTTACCCAATTAGGTGTTATGACTACAACATCATTACTGTTTATGGCAGCTGTTATCTGCAAAAGGTTAATTGCGTCCTTTATTGCCACGGCTTCATCGTTATTATGTGTAATAGCTACGTTTGAATTATTCCATTTTCTTTGCCTCATATTTGTTTCCTTTCATGGTAGACTTTTAGGCTTATTATTCCCAAAAAAGGCAAATAAACACCGGAATTTTGTTGGAACTAAATATAATAGCTGTTCCTCCTCCCCCATTGAATACTTGGAGAGAAGATTGAATATAAATAATAAGAGGCTTACTAATGATAAATGTTTACAAAATGAGTATATTTAATTTGTAGCTCCCTGTACTATTGACACCGATTACCATAATTTGTTATCATAAGTTCAACATTAATCAGGAGTGTATTGTAAAATGATTTAATCTCTTAACCAATGACCCATCATATTTAAAGTATACAATTTCTGCGCCTTATGGAGGTCTATTTTGTTGCTCTCAAATATGATGCTTTGCTTTTGGGATGTCATTTTGCAGTAAGCTGTTTTTAAGTGTATTCGTGTATTATATATGACGGATATGCAATAAAAAAGCTGAATGGAATCTCACCCATTCAGCTTTTTTATTGTCCAGGAAAGGCACTTGTGCAAAATAAGTGCCTTTGCCACCTTTGTTCTATAACCCACTAATTAAAAGTAAAATTAAAAAGGAGGAATATTTATGACTGTACAGTTAAGAAATTACACAAGTGAGCCCGGTTTTACAAAGGATTTTGATATGGTAAGGGATTTTCTTATCAGAATAAACAAAGATTCTATTGTTAACCCCGGTTTTATATGGGGCAGATGGGAATGGGTATTTTCTCTTCCCTATCTTGATAAGAGTTCCTTATCAAAAATAAGAATTTGGGAGGATAATGGAACTATTGCAGCAGTTGCTACATACGAACAAGACCTTGGGTACGCATATTTTTTAGTTGACAACAACTATGCTTATTTAAAGAAGGAAATGCTTGCTTACGCTGAAAAAAGCTTATGTAAAAATGGGGCGTTCAAAGCACTTATACCTGATAACGACAGAGAATTCCAGAAAATCGCACTGTCACATGGTTTAAAGCCCACACAGCAAAAAGAGAACAATTCCGTTCTGGATATAACCCAGCAGAATACGCATTATGTTTTACCCAAGGGCTTCACCATACGAAGCCTTGTTGAGAACTGTGACTTACATAAGGTAAACAGAGTCCTGTGGAGAGGGTTCAATCACGAGGGCGAGCCTCCCGAAACAGCCCAGGCTATGGAAGAAAGAAGGCTCAGCCTTGCAGGACCTCATATAAACCTGGATACCTTTATAGTTGTTGTATCACCTGAAGGAGATTACGTATCCTTCTGCGGTACATGGTATGACAAGGCTACTGACTATGCTTTGGTTGAACCCGTTGCAACAGATCCCTTGTATCGTAAAATGGGCCTGGGTAAAGCCGCTGTGCTTGAAGCAGTCAAACGTTGCGGTAAGCTTGGCGCAAAACGGGCTTATGTGGGATCTTCACAGCAATTTTATTACCGTATTGGTTTTAGCCCTCTTCCAGCGGATACTTTTTGGGAACATTAATTAAAAAAGGACCAACTTTTTTACATTATTTTATTAAAAAAGGTAATCTTAATATTATACTGAAGAAATGATGGTGAAGACTTTGGATAATTTTAAAAGTGATGATATTAGTGATGATAATAAAGTTGGTCCTCATAAAAAGCATACTCTGTGGCTGAGAATCTTATTAATTGGGTTCCTTTTGTACGCTATTGCCTTAATTACATTAATAATAACCGGCAATCCCAATATGTTCCCAACCACCGTTTTAATAGGCAATTTTCTGGTACCTGTAGCTTTTGTGGTTTTCTTTTATGAAAGAAGAGACAGATTCAGTGTAAATATCTCGGCTACCGCAATGTGTTTCTTTTACGGGGGTGTACTTGGTACAATAGCCGCAGGAATCCTTGAACCGGTATTCATCAGCCACTTATCAATCAGTACGGCTTTTATGGTCGGGATTATCGAAGAGTTTACCAAGATAATTGGTGTAGTCATTATAGCCAGACGAAGAAAATACAACTCGGTAATGGATGGGATTATTCTTGGTGCTGCAGCGGGTATGGGATTTGCAGCTTTTGAGAGTACAGGCTACGCCTTCACCTACTTCTTACAAAGCGGCGGCAGCCTATCCCTTACCGTACTGATTACTCTTTTGCGAGGAGTATTTTCACCAGTAGGCCATGGCACCTGGACTGCAATATTGTCCAGTGTTCTATTACGTGAAAGCGTTTCAGGAAAGTTTAATATTAATACTAAAGTTTTGTATGCATATTTTACAGTTGTTGTTCTACACGGCTTATGGGATGCCCTTCCCTTTATCATAGAGATGCTAATGCCCTCTGTACAGTCCACACTTATCGGTCAGCTAACAATTGGTATAATTGGAATTGCAATACTCTACAGACGATGGAAGGAGGCAAAAAAAGAGTCCACAATGAGGATAGGCTCATTTTAACGTTTGAAGGTCTCCTTTTTGCACAACCCCCAAAAGTTTTTTATACTGCCCCCTGCAATTAACTATTTTAAGACCCTGTTGATAAATGTCAAATGTCTTATCATATTTGCTGCCAGCTCATGGTCCATGTAGTCCCAGCAATAATCAAATCCGGGAAATAGAGGGCATAATTTATACTCTCTGTCAAAGTTGACTGAAATATATACAAGCTCACGTGTACCTGTTTTGTCTGTCTGTACGCAATAGCGGCAGTTATCGCATTTTTTGTTGCTACTTACCACAAAAGCTTTTAGCTCGTCTTCCATCAGCTCAAAATTACTTAAAATGTCTTTATTGCTTGGAACTCGCAGGCTTACACAGGCAGGTCTGGAAACATAATTATGATATTTCAGCGATATTCCTCCATGAGTACGTTCCGCCCATGAATCCTTAACAGGCATATCCTTTTTGCCATAGTTTTTTATGTAATCAAGTGCAATTTGGTTGTCACGGTTCTCAATACGTATGTAATCATTATCTTGAAGATATTTTTCCAATTCATTAAAAGCATCTGTATCTCCCAGTAATTTGGAGAAAACCTCACTTGTATAAGTATATCCTGTATTAAAAAGGCACCTGGAGAAAGCCAGCAGCGAAGCTTCAGACCTTTCGGACATCCATTTCCATGCATGAAACAACTCCTTGTTATCAGTGGAGAAAACACATTTATTACTTTCTTCGGCACGTGACAAACCGCATTGCTCCAGAATTGCAAGATACTTCTTACTGACTTTTTTCGAGTTATCAATTACAAATTTATCTTCCTCAATTTTGCCATCTATCCCCATTTGAAATAATACATTTATGAACTCCTCAAGCTTCTTTATGTCGCTTTGCATCTGAACATATAGTTTTGGCTTTTTATCAAAAGCCTTGTTAAATCTGTATGTATAGAAATCATCTTCATTCAGTTTGGTGTATAGAAGTAATGGAGTATCATATATTTTAAGGTATATGTTTTTAATCAAATCATAAAAAACCATCTGCCCCTCTTCTGTTACCCCACAGGATTTGCTTGGAATAAAAGGTGGCAAGGTATCAATATATCCTCCTATAATTCTTTGTTCAAGACTTGTATATTTAGATTCCATCATAGTAACTCCTCAAAAAATGTTTTTTAGTTTTAACTAGGAACTTTCATTTATTTTTTTCTATTTTTCTTATAATCATCAATTCTGCCTGTATTGTTATAAGCAAGTAAATATTCGTTATACTCAGAAATACTAAAATCCGATTTTGCTTTTTCTTCCGCCTTCTTTTCTGTCAAGCCCTCTCTTTGAGTAAAAGTACTGCAGGGATAATTTTCACACTCTCCACAATGCTGAAATGTCTTTTCCATAGCACACTTTCTTACAGGGCAGCCGCTGTCTATAAGCCTGGCATTCTCCTTTTGGCACCTGCAGCCATCACAGTATATTTCTTGAATGGGAATATCAACGTTATAGTATTTTTTCCAGGCCTGGGCTAATTCATTTCGCCGGTCATCTTTCTCTATATTCGGTGCATATGCCTTGCACAAATCGCAACGATAGCCGCACATTGTCATTTCACTCATAGTATAGCTCACCTTCCGATTGCCTCTTTTCTTAAATGCCGGCAATTTTCGCCTAAATCTTTAAGCTCTTTTTCCCTGTTCATCTACAAGAAAGTAATGATCATACAATTAATACTATATATGGCATTATTAATAATTTCAATATTTATTAAATATTTAACGGCATTGTAGTAACGTCAAATCCCTTAAACCAAAAAATAATTCCAGATATTTTGGAATGTTTATATGAATATACAAATGCTGATAATTTAAAAAGATATGTTGCCGATTTGCTGAAATATCTACTACTTATTTCTTAACAAATCAAACTATTTCATATATAATTTGCTTATCAGTAAAGCTTTTCAGATTTTTCGCGGTATTTGTCTAACAGGTATGCTTTAAAAATATGCAAATCTTATAAGAGGTGGTTGATTTGAAAATAGACAGATTACTTGGAATTATGATATACCTTCTAAACCGTGAAACTGTAAGTGCACGTGCATTATCAGAAAAGTTTGAGGTTTCACCCCGGACAATTCAACGGGATATCGAAACACTAAGCTATGCCGGCATTCCTGTAACTGCATCACAGGGGGCAAACGGTGGGTATAGCATTATTAATAGCTTTAAAATGGATAAACAGGTTTTTAATACAGAGGATTACGTCTTTTTACTTACTGCATTAAAAGGTTTGTGTTCTGCTTATGAAAGTAAACAAGTTGAAGCAACTTTTGAGAAACTACTGACACTTTCGCCTGATGATTTGAACCTTCAGCAGAATATATGTCTTGATTTAAGTGTACTCCGTGAAGGTTTTAATCTAAGGAATTATTTAGACAGTATTGATACAGCTATTCGAAAAAAGATGATAATCGAATTTGAATATACAAATTCTGATAATTTTAAATCCCAAAGATATGTTGAGCCGGTCCTGCTCACACATAAGTGGTATTCCTGGTATCTGTTCGGGTATTGCTGTGAAAAACATGATTATCGCATTTTCAGATTGTCAAGAATCCGTAATCTAATATTAACCGGCAAATTGTTTACCAATATCCACAAAAATGCTGTAGAAATCCTAGAACAAAGAAGTGATAACCGGCAGTATATAAACATCAAACTGTTATGTAGTTCTGATATCCGGATTTCTATTGAAGAAGACTTTCCCAACTCACACATAACTGAAATGGAAAATAGCGACATAATAATTGAATTCAAAGTACCTGATAATGAGAAAGGATGGTTTGGAACCATACTCGAATATGGAAATAAGCTGACAGTTATAGAACCTGAAGACTTAAAAACCAAGCTTATTAAACATGCAAGGGAAATTTTAGATAAATATTGTTGAATTACGACATACTGTTGTCCGATATCCTCCTTTATAATAGGTTTAAACAAAAAGTAACGTTTTGAAATAAACATTCATGGAGGACTGAAAATGCTTGATTTAAAGAATTGGGCTTTTGAAAATGGATATAAGATAGCATGGGGAAACATTAAATATTTAAATAATGCGTATGAGGAATTTGAATCGCAATTTATTTCGAACAAACTAAATGAATTGCAGAGCTCTGTTTTCAAGAGTTGGAGGTTTGATAATGAAGCTGGACCGGATTTTAAAACAATTATAATAGTAGCAGCTTCAGCATACAGAATGACACGAGAAATTATTTTCAATTTTAATGGAACGGAAATTGCTGCTTTAATGCCTCCGTTTTATGATAATTTCGAAGTTGAGAAAGAATTCGATACTCAAATTGAAGCCAGACTATCTCAATATATTAAAAGTTATGGCTGTGAAATCAAAAGATTATCCGGACCTCTAAAGAATTTATCTGCCCAACTTGGACTGGGGAAATATGGACGCAACAACCTTATTTATGTTGATAAATTTGGAAGTTACTCAAGACTTATTGGTTTTGTAACAAATGAAAGACTTACACCCGAAATATACCCCGGGGTTATTGAGAATAAAAATATACTTGACAGTTGTAAAAAATGCGATTTATGTAGTAGAAACTGCCCAACTCAGGCTATATGTAAGGATGAATTTCAACTTCATGTGGATGATTGCCTTGCATATCTGAATGAAAAGCCGGAGGATTGGACAGAGAGTATTAAGAATATAAAGCAGCATTATTTAGTAGGATGTTTGAATTGTCAATATATATGTCCTCACAATAAGGGTATTACAGAGAATGGTTCTACTACTTCTGTGTATTTTAACGAATATGAGACAGACTTTATTATGGGAAAGAGTAAAAATACTTCTAAAGATATTATCGCATCGGCTTTTGAAAAACTCAATAAAGCCGGATTGTCCAGATACAAGGAATATATACTTCGTAACATCCGGATCTATATAAAAAATTCATCATGAGCAATACGATGATTATGATTTTTCAGGGAAACGCTAGGCACTTTCCAATATTTTCATAAATAGCGTTGCATTTATTAGATATAATATATATAATGTATTAAAAGTAAAAAAGGCAATGACAGCGACATTAGTAAATTCTTGAAAGTCACAGCGAATCGGGAAACGGTGCAAGCCCGATACAATTAGAGATTTATGAAAATCACGCTTGAGCTTCAGACCGAATTTTCCGGTAGGTTCTGACGGGTTTCCACCGTTAAAAGGAACGCATATGATGGTATGTCGTAATAGGTGGTTTAACGCAAGCTTTGGCTTTCGTCCTGTTTACGGGCGGAAGCC
Organism: Bacillota bacterium; assembly: GCA_023409265.1. Classification (GTDB taxonomy): domain Bacteria; phylum Bacillota; class Clostridia; order Acetivibrionales; family DSM-1351; genus Ruminiclostridium. The sequence goes on from JAEYHZ010000039.1 coordinate 45,582, forward strand.
TTTTGTATTTTCCACCTCCGATTTACCAAATGTATTTAAGGAGGTGATGGGAATGATTGAGGGAGATATTAGCGACATTAGTGATATTTGCAATACAAGAAGTATCTTAAAATCATTCTTAAGGAGGAGTTTATATGCAAAACAGCGAGCAAAAACCAAATTTTATAAAAATGGAGCACGATATACTTCATTTTTGGAAAGAAAATGACTGCTTTAACAAACTGGTTTATAAGAACAAGAACAATATGCCTTTCCGGTTTCTTGACGGTCCAATAACCGCTAACAATCCTATGGGTATCCATCACGCCTGGGGACGGAGTATTAAAGACATTTTTCTTCGCTATAAAGCGATGAATGGCTTTTCCTGCCTCTATAGAAACGGGTTTGATACACAGGGACTATGGGTGGAGGTGGAGGTTGAAAAGGAACTTGGTTTCAGGGACAAAAAAGATATTGAAAACTATGGAACTGATAAATTTACCAGGAAATGTCTGGAGAGGATACACCGATTTTCACGCATAATAACAGAGCAATCCAAGCGTCTTGGACAGTGGATGGACTGGGAAAACTCATATTTTACCCATACCGATGAAAATATTACGGCAATCTGGCATTTTTTGAAAGTTTGCCATGAAAACAATTGGATTACAAAATCACATAAGCCAATGCCATGGTGTCCAAGATGCGGCACCTCACTGTCAGAACATGAAATGTCGGGATCTTACAAAGAAGTAGAACATACGGCAGTATTTGCGAGGCTGCCTCTGATCGAGGAGAATTATGATATTCTTGTTTGGACAACAACACCCTGGACTCTTTCTGCCAATACAGCTCTTGCGGTAAACCCCGGGATTGAATATGCATTAGTGGACTGCGGTAATAATCAACGTCCTGTTATAACTGCTGCAAATACTGTTAAAACCCTTTTTGGTAAAAACAATGTAATACGGCTTTTTAAAGGAAGTGAGCTTATAGGCTTGCAATATGAAACTTTTTTCCCCTTTCTTTCTGTTCAAAAAGACGTTGACCATAAAATCATACCCTGGAATGACGTATCTGCCGACGAAGGCTGTGGCATAGTTCATATAGCACCCGGCTGCGGTACAGAAGATTTTGAACTCGGTAAAACATTTAACCTGCCTGAAATCTGTCCTGTTAATGAATCAGGTTTGTTTTACGATAATTATGATTTTCTTTCAGGCTTGGAAGCGTCAAAGGCTGCTTATGTTGTATTTGATAAATTATCAGAACAAGGTAAGCTATATAAAACTCATAAATACAAGCATAGCTATCCGGTGTGTTGGAGATGCAAAACTGATGTACTTTTCCGACTTGTTAATGAGTGGTATATCAAAACTGATGAAATAAAGCCAAAGCTTATTGATGCAGCCCAAAAAGTAAAATGGGAGCCCGAATATATTGGTAAGCGTATGAATGACTGGCTGGAAAACATGGGAGATTGGAATATATCAAGGAAACGCTTTTATGGGCTTCCTCTCCCCTTCTATCCGTGTAAAAATTGCGGACAGCTGACAGTTATTGGTTCAAAAGACGAGCTGAGAGAATTAGGTGGGTCGGAGGTCGATGGTTTGCCAGAACTTCACCGCCCCTGGATTGATTCAGTTGAGATTAACTGTCCGGCTTGTAAAAGCAAGGTTTCACGAGTAACGGAAGTCGGAGATGTATGGCTTGATGCAGGGATTACCCCCTTCTCTACTCTTGGATATTTTACGGATAGAACTGATTGGGAAAGAAACTTCCCTGCTGAATGGGTTACCGAGATGCGTGAACAGGTAAGACTTTGGTTTTACTCTCTTCTATTTATGAGTGTAACTCTTACAGGAAAAGCACCTTATGAAAGGGTACTTGCATATAACAGTGTAGTTGCCGAAGATGGGACCAAATTTTCAAAAACCGGTTTCATGATAAAATTTGATGAAGCTTCTGAAAGAATAGGTGCAGACACAATCCGATATCTTTTTGCAGGTGCAAACACAGCAAGTGACGTTCGTTTTGGTTTTTCTCTGGGAGATGAAGCCAGGCGTAAATTATTATCATTTTATAATGTTTACACCTTTTTCATGACCTATTCAGCTATTGATAATCCTGATTTATCCTCAGTAAACGGGAATCCAAATGAAAATAAAAACATTACTGACAAATGGCTTGATAACCGTATAAAAAGCTTCTTAAAAGCCGCTGAAACAAACTACAACAACTTCGATACAGCTGAACTTGTCAAAGAGTTTGAATTTTGCATTGATGATATCTCCAATTGGTACATTCGCATTAATCGTAGAAGGTTTTGGAAACAAGAGCACGACAGTAATAAATCAGCTGCATATGTTAGTCTTTTTACTGCTATAAAATTATTAATTCAGGTAATGTCACCGGTTATTCCGTTTCTCACTGAATATATGTGGCAGAACATGGTTAAGCGCTATGATAATGCAGCAGAGGTTTCAGTACATCTGTCAAATTTCCCCGCTTTCCACGGAGATATAGAACGAGGAATACTTTCTGATACAAGAGCGGTAAGAGAATTAATTTCAACAGCACTAAAATTGAGGAATGAAAAACAGATTAAAATAAAGCAGCCCTTATCCGTAATGTATATAAAGGGTAATAAGCTTAAAAATGCTGTTCTAAGCATGTTTGATATTATAAAAGATGAGCTGAATGTAAAGTCAATTGTTTTCTTGGATAACTTTGATGAATTGTATAACAAGCGCTTATCCTTAAATTTCAAAACAGCAGGAAGGGTATTAAAGGAAGATTCGCAGCTTGTTAAAGGAACTCTTACCATGCTAATGCAGGATAAAATGAATATCTGTATTGAAGCTTTTGAAAAAAATCTTCCGGTGCATATACCCGGATATAATAAGATGCTTTCATCAGAGCTGTTTACCCTTGAAACCTCATTTAAGAATAATTTTGTGATAACCGAAAATAATGAGTTTTCTGTGGCATTGGATATTGCTCTTGATGAAAAGCTTATATACGAGGGTTTATACCGTGAGTTGCTGCGACATTGTCAGGTATTAAGAAAAGAAGCAGGCTTTAATGTTGAAGAACGAATTAAACTGGCTATTTCATCTGAAAGTGATGAAGTAAACACTATTTTAATAAAGTATTATGATGAAATTGTGACTGAGACGCTTGCTCTCTCAATTGAAAAGAAACTAATAAATCCAAAATATGAAAAAAAAATTGTTGTAGCTGACTTCCATGTAGTACTGCAAATATGTGGAGAAAAGGACAGCTAGCCTCCGGACATATATACCGCAATTACTGTTAGAAGGCCCTGTTTCCTGGAGTACAGGGCCTTCTTATTATTTATCCATACTGGATTTTGCATTTATCACATTTTGATTTAATAAGCTTTTAAATTATCAAGTGTCCCGCAATCCCCATAAGCGTACCCAGTACAATCGACATTACTACCATTGGCGGAACTGATTTTTTATCCTCCCTGGAAACTATAATGATAACCGGAAGGGCCAGTGCCAAAGTAATGACTCCACCTTTAAGCCACCATACCATTACAAATAATTCCGTATTAAAAATAATAAAAGGCATTATAAAGTAAAATACAAACGCAGAAAAAATTGCATACTTATCAAGCTTCATTTTTATCATTGGTAAAATATCAATTACTCCTGCGATTATACCAATGAGTGCTGTTAATAAAATGGTTATCATAATATTGATTCCTCCTTGAATTTTGAATTACAAGCCATGCATACAACTTCGCATTTGTAGTCTTTCAAACTTTTCTCAACAACTGTGAGAAGCGGAGATTGATCAGCAGGACAGCACAATCTGTTTTTAATTTTAATTAAATGGTCCTGGCTTTCCCCAGGAGGATTATCATCTGCAAAGGAAATGTAAACACTGCCGCACTGACCACAATTGCATTGATAATCAAGTTTAAAGCTTTTATATGTAATATAGCAAAGATAGCCAATAGTCTTATTACATCCCTCACAATATATCCAACCGCCATATCCGCTTGCCAGTCTCGTGTTTGTTAACTCCTTAATTTCTGGTGTTCTTGACACTTTACTACCCCCTTTTTTAAGCTTCAATTTTTATAATGTTCATATTATCGGATCTCAACAGTTTTTTAATAAAATCCTTTATAATTTGTGTGGAACGATACTTAGGTAATTCAGCAAAAACAAAGGATAACTCGTCCATTTTTTCCATTGCCTGTCTAACTCCAAAAGTTACATGGTCATCAAGCTTTTTCATATTGGAATATTCCAGGTTATTAAGGTTAAGCCTGTGGCTTTGAATTGCATAACCAACACGTTTTCGACAGTTGCATTTCCCAGTCTCGGTCAAACCGCAATACTCACCGAGAAAATCTCCCATTTTTTTTCGAATCCGTGAAAGTCTTTGGCGATATGCTTCTGATGTGATACCTAAAATCTCACCGCAGATTTTACTGTCTGCCTTAAACATGATACCTAATACATAGATACAGCGGCTTTCAGGGTCAAGACACTGCAGCATAACATTCGTGCATGACATTTTTAACTCCTCAGCCAATAATTCTTCATTTACATTTTGTAATAAATCTTCGGTGTTTTCTATAAAACCTTTTTCGATATCAGCTCCATAAAACTCAAAATCAAGTGGTCTTTTTGCAAACATGGACTTTTTGTAATTGATCAGATAATTTGTTGCTATCTGATATACCCAGGTGGAAAATGTGCTCTCTTTCCGAAAGGTTGATAACTGCGTTATGATACGGATAATAATTTCCTGTGCAGCGTCTTCTGCATCATGGATAGTTCCAAGCATCCGGAGGGATAGATTGTAAATTAAATCCTCAACACTTACAATCAGCTTTTCCAATGACTCTTTATCACCGTTGACAGCTTTATCCACCAGGATAAATGTTTCATCCTTCATGTTAATTCCCTGTATGATGAACTCCCAAGATAATCCATCATACTTATCCTTTCATAATAATTTTTATTTTAATCAATATAATTTTAAATAATCAATTTTTGCTGCTGAGAATTTGTTAGCTCATTTTTAAATTGATTATACTCTTTAAATTGATTATACATTAAATTAGACAAGTTAAGGTTATTGATTGTGACAGGTAATGGAAACTTTTTTCTCATCAGGCCAAACCCTGCTATATCCCGGTTATCTGGCGGAATAACTGATTGACTTTTCACAGCATCAGAGCGATAATGGTTATATCATTTTGTGGGAATTTCTGCATAAAAGATATTGCACTTTGTCTTTACTTGAAATCTGTAATTAATTCTTCTGAAAATATGTATTGAGGATATTGAATGTTTAAACTTAATAACCTTTATCACCCGGTCACTGCCCAGCCATTTTTAAAAGACGAAACCTATGTTGAGATTCAACCATGTGAGGCACTAAAACCCTACGTATGCTGCTTTTGGGGTATGCCACAACCGTATTCAGGCCATATTTCAATTCAAGCAAAGGATAAGCTTGTAGTACCTGACACTTGCATGGATATAATCTATAATATTAATACTGATAAAAATGAGATTACTGACTTATTTGCCGGAATAAGTGATACCACCTTCAAAGATAACGCAGATAATGTTACATCTCCAACATCTTGCTTTGCCATTAGGTTCTACTGCTGGGCTGTACCTTTGTTTTCCGGAAGTTCTATGAAACACACTCATAACGCATTCATTGGAGCTGAGGCTTATTTCAAAGACTTCAAACGTGATTTGCATAATATACTGATTGGCAATCAGTTAATTGTTGATAGAGTTGATAAGGTTGAACAGTATCTCATAAAAAAGTTAAACCTGGACAAACAGAACAATAATGTTATGAATGCAATTTATAGAATTTTAGTGTCCAAAGGTACGTCAAATATTTCTGAATTGACCGGTTTTACCGGTGTGAGCCAAAGGCAGCTCGAGAGATTGTTTCTGGAATATGTAGGTGTTTCCCCTAAAAAACTTTCATGTCTTGTTCGCTACCAGTATCTCTGGCAGGATATTTTATTCAATGGAAACTTTAATTTTCAGGATGGTGTTTTCAAATATGGATATACTGATCAATCACATTTGATAAACGATTTCAGAAAATATCATACAATGTCACCCATAGATGCAAAAATGTTTGCTTATGTTAAAAGTGACGTCGATTTATTACAATACAACATAAACAGATAATGATAAAATATCCTAAATTCCATTCATGGATCATATTCTGAGAAAAAAGCGTATCTGGCCTCAGGATATATCTTATTGGAGTCGTTGTAGATTTTCAGCTTGAGAACAAAATAGAAAGAGGGTGGCTTTGATGAAAAGAGTTTTTATGCAGATCTACACCAAAGGCAGTGCTGAGGCAATTGAACTTTACAAGGAAGCTTTTGATGCAGTTCTGGGATACCATGAAAAACATCCTGACGGCACATACATGCACACGGAGCTTGATATATGCGGTCACGTAATTGCGGTGGGTGAAGATATTGACGGCAGCAATCAACGGGTTACCGGAAATACCATGCAGTTTTGTCTCCATTTCGGAGATGGCGAGGAGGATAAAGTCCGAAAAGCCTATGCAGTTTTAAAAGAAGGCGGCAAAATAAACGTACCGTTGGGTCCTTGTATTTTCAGCCCCTGCATGACAGACGTCATTGACCGGTTCGGCGTTCGGTGGTGCCTTTTTGTGTAAAAATATTAAATACAATAATGTGATGCAGACTTTTCAATACAGATGTTAGTTCGTTAAAAATTTGTGAGGTGAGCTTATGAAGAAATTGTCATTAAAGGATTATAGGGAAATCAGGTCATGGATGTATCGTAACGCAAGACCCATCGAACTGGCAATATGGCAGTATTACTTTGAAAATGGAAGTAAGGAAGCCGTGCTGTCTGACTTATCATTTTACCAGAATGAGGATGGCGGATTTGGACATGCTCTTGAAGCAGACAGCTGGAATCCAAATTCATCACCTTATACAACATTGAGGGCAATAAATATTTTACAAGGGATTAACTTTACCGATAAACAGCATCCCATTATGCAAGGAATATTCAAATTCCTCGAAAGTTATGCTTATTGCACTGAAAACGGATGGAATTTCAATATACCAACTAATGATGACCATGCTCATGCCCCATGGTGGACATACAATATTGAAGCCAATGAATTTGAGGGCATAGGAGTAACCGCTGGGATAGTTAGCTTCATATTTATGAATACTGATAAAGATTCAGAAATATTCAAAAAGGCTTTATCTCTTTCTGATGTCATCTTAGGAAAACTCAACGCAGCTGATAAATATGGAGAAATGGGCATTGGAGGGTTTTGTGTATTAATTGATGCTATAGAAAAAGCAGGGTTAACATGGCGCTTCGACTATGACGATCTTACCGGAAAAATAAAAAAACTTGTACATGATTCCATAGAGAGAGATACATCCAAATGGGCATATTATACTCGAAGACCTTCAGATTATATAAACTCCCCCGAAAGTATCTTTTACCAGGATAACGAGGAAATTGTGGCAAAAGAGCTTGATTATCTCATTGATACAAGACCACAAAAAGGGGTTTGGAATATAACCTGGAGCTGGTTTGAAAATTATGAAAAATACGCAAAGGAATTTGCTATAAGCGAAAACTGGTGGAAAGCAAGTATTGCTATTGATAAGATAAATTTTTTAAAAAACTTTAACAGGTTGGAGGAATTTAATAATCAAGAACCCGGAGGCTTTTGATAAAGGAGAAATCCTTCAATATAATTTAAGCACAGCATGTTGGGAGATAGTATCCGTCTAACTCCCAATATGCGTACTCCAGTCCCTTTGAATATTTAAATTATTTAGGGTAAATTCCCTATATAATATCAGTAAAAATAAATCGAATTTTTAAAACCATTTATTTTCAGTCAGCAAAAAATATTATTTTTCTGTCCCTTTTCCCCCCCAAAACAACCGTTAAAATCATAGATTAATTTAATGTTGCTTTAACAAAAATTGAATAGCGCTTTTAAACTTAACTCATTGTTTGTTTATTTCAGAATATTGGAAAGCGTCATATCCAATATAATTAACAAAAAAACACTTGAATTTATTATAAGTGCTATTGTGTTTCTTTTAATTCTATTCTTTTTAAAGGAAATAATTGAATATACAAATGCAATTACTAAAGTCAATAATGTAAGAATTCCCATTGTCATATCCAAGACAGCAAATTGCTTTATAAATATATGTACTATTCCTCCTCCTATATACAACAATAGTAATAAAATAGATAATCCCAAAGACAAATTTTTTTTCATATTTACGCCCTCTCTTTTATGTTAAAAATTGAATTACTTATCCATTTTACCATATATTCCATTAAATTCTAGTACCTGTATTTTATCAAGTTACACCCATAGTAATGAATTTTTGACTTGCAACTCTGTACACATAATGCATTGAACCTTATTACATGATCCCGTTATATTGATAAGCAATAAAAAAGAGCACCTGAATTTATCGGATGCCCTCATGTCTATTCCATGGCAATTACAATATGCAATTGTCCTGAGCTGTAATTTGCCAAAATCCTTCCGCCCATTTGTTCTGTCAGGACTCTGGCAATAGAAAGCCCGAGTCCGGTAGAATGCTGTCCGGTTTCGACGGTGTAAAAACGGTCAAAGAGCCTTCCAACCATAACCTCGTTCAGCTGTTTTGCATGATTACTGAATGTAATTACGCCTTGCTCTGACAGGCAGATTCTCAAATCACCATCGCTGTATTTCACAGCATTACTTATAACATTGCCAAGAATGCGAGACATTGCGGCTTTGTTTAGCTGCCGTTCTATCGGTACTTCCGGTATGAAAATCTCAGGGGTAATCCCTTTTTCCTTCAAGGCACCGTAATAGGCGGCTACACATTCTTCCAACATCTGATTCAGGCTCACAGATTCCATGCTGTCATACTGGTCTACCGATACCACCACAGAGTACCTGAACAGTTCCTCCGTCAGTTGTTTCAGCGCGTATATGCGGTTTGAGATAATATCAAGATATTTCCGAACGGTTTCAGAGGTGTCCTCCCTCTCCAGCAACTCCATGTATCCGCAGATAGCAGTGAGTGGCGTGCGCAAGTCATGAGAGATGTTGGTTATAGCATCTTTAAGTTCCCGGTCGCCCTGAGAATAGCGAATGTGCTCTTTGCGCAGCAGCTTTATCTGGCGGTCGATATCTGCGGCAAGCTGCCGCATTTTCCTGTCTGAGGTAGTAATATCAATACCGGTATTAGTATCCGCAGTCAGCCTTGCAGCAAATTCTGTGCGTATCTCTTCTGTCGCCTTGTGCAGCAGGACGATTTTTATAAGCAGTATGCAAATGATTAGAACGAGAACAGCGCAAATTGTGCAAAGCAAATAGACCATAATGACTCCTTTATTTCAAATCCTTCCGACGGAAGATAAATACTCCTGCTGTATTGGCTCCAAGCGTGATTATGGTTGAATAGAGCGCCATCAGCCATAGATGCGGAGCATTCATACCCGAAATCTGCAGGCTCTGTCCGGTTGGCAGAAGGTCTATGACAAACTGGCAGAGGGCTCTGGCGGTCTGGCTCAGATAGCGGGTGTTCCGAATAGTTTTCCATATCTGTTCCCCGTTTACAATTTCAAGCGCATCAATGAACTCCGGCTCTGCAATCCGCAGTATCAGTACAATTGACATACACATAATGAGTATAACCCCTATTAGGCTTATAATGGCTGTGTTGGTTTTGTTCTGTACCATCATTGACAAAAAAGTGAAAACCTCAGCGTAGGAAACCATCATCAGTGTCCCGTCCAGAATCAGATTGAACATGACCGGAGCAGAAGCATGAAAAAATCCGAACAGAGGAATGCCCACAGAGCATACAATCACCATATACGAGATATTCAGCAAAATACCCGCAATGGCGCAGGTTATGAAATTGGATAAATATATCTCTGTCCGGGTTCGGCCAACAATGATTTTATTCCGGATTGTGCCTTCACTAAATTCAGTCCCGATAAAAACACTGCACAGTGCAGACATCAGAATACCCGGAACGGCAAGATAGCCGTATAAGCCATATCCGTACAGAAAAACACTGTCAAATGGGATTTCGGTATTATTCAAATGCATGCTGTAGTTTAAGGCAATACAGAGAATTAGTCCGTACAAAGCCATGAAAGCCGCACAAATCAAAAAGATCTTTTCTTTGCATAGACGAGCGAAGTTGGCCCGAAGTAATTTAGTCATTTCTGCCGCCTCCGATCAAATTAATGTAATAGCTCTCCAAACGCTCGTCCCGTTCGAGTATCTTATTTATTTCACAGTTCTCACCGGCAAGAGCTAAAGTAAGCTCGGTAACATTCCATTCACCGAATACATCGGCTTCATTGTCTGAGGTAATGACATATTGAATATTCTTTTTATCAAGGACACGGGAAAGAGCTTTGATGTCTGAAACCTCCAAATGCATACATTTGCGGCAAGCTGCTTCCAGCTCTTTTGCACTGATTTCCTTCACAATGCGCCCCCGGTCAATAAAACCGTAATGGGTCGCCAGGCGTGAGAGTTCATCCAGAATGTGACTGGAAATCAATACAGTAATTTGATGTTCCCGGTTGAGTTTCAGTATCAGCTCCCGCATTTCCACGATACCCTGTGGGTCAAGACCGTTTACCGGCTCGTCCAGAACCAGAAAATCAGGATCTCCGGATAGTGCAACAGCGATACCCAAACGCTGGCGCATACCGAGGGAAAAGTTCTTTACTTTTTTCTTTCCGGTGTTAACAAGACCTACCAGTTTCAACAATTCTTTTATGCCGTCAAAGGAAGGACGACCTAAAACTCGGTATTGCTCCCGGATATTTTCTTCCGCCGTCATATCCAAATACATGGAAGGAATTTCCACTACAGCACCCATTCTGCGACGCACCTGAGAAATGTCCTTGTCAGTATTTTTCTTTCCGTACAGCGTGTACCCGCCCGAGGTGGGATTTTGCAGACCGCAGATTATGCGGATCAGAGTTGTTTTTCCGGCGCCGTTTTTACCTACAAAACCATAGATGGCGCCTTTCTGCACATGCATGCAGAGATTATCAAGAGCTTTGAAATCCCTGTATTGTTTTGAAAGATTTTCTACACTTAAAACATACTCCATATCATTACCTCCTTATACTTTATAACGGAATGATAGCATGACATGGTTAAGTCAGCGGTAAAGACAACAGTAAAGAAAAAGTAAAGATTTATTGTTCCCGCATTTTAAAACCAATACCCCATACTGCCTCGATATAATCCTTGCCGGTTACATCGCGGAGCTTCCTGCGCAGGTTACTTATATGGACTTTCAAAGAACTCTCCACACAATCGGGTGTATCTTGGCTGATAAGATCAAGAATCTGTGACTTGGTGACCACCTGCAACGGATTCTGCATCAGCAGCTTTAATATGGCAAACTCGGTTTTTGTAAGACGAACCTGTGTGTCGTCGGCTAAAACTTCATGGGTTTGAGTGTCAAGATTCAGATCGTCATAAGTAAGGCGAATGCTTGTTCCCGTAACTGCAGTGTTCCGTAATTGCACTGAGATACGGGCCATCAGTTCCCTGTTATTAAAGGGCTTTGTAATATAATCTGCTGCTCCGCCAAGCAGGAGTTTTACCTTATGGTCAATCTCCACCCTGGCGCTGACCACAATCACCGGAATCCCTTGAATCTTCAACAGTACATCTTCACCGGAGAGGCCTGGCAGCATCAGATCCAATAGAATCAGATCCGGACGGCTTCGTGAGAAAAGCAGTAAAGCCTCAGTACCGGAATAGGCACGCAATACGCCATAACCTTCCTTCCGCAGGAGGTCCTCCAACATATTCCCGATATATACATCATCATCTATGATCGCGATGGTTTTCAAGCCCTTCCCTCCTTCAGCAGTGAAGTTAAGTCTTCAAGTAATCATCTTTTACCTGAATCTGTTAAACGAATTTGCTTATTATAGCACAGAAAAGGAATAGATTCAAACCAGTACAATCGTGATTTCATCTCTGGTTTCATTATTCTCTCAAACAAGAAAAGTTAAACTTCTAATGGTTTATAAATTTCCAGTCTTCCTGCAGACACCCCTTTTTATCCAAAAATTCAATAAACTTCTTTGAGGTTAATCGCCTGCTGAAATAGAAGCCCAGGATCTCTGGTAATGTTTACCCCTTGAAATATTTATCCCTGGTAAGTCCATCCCTGGCAATATTGAGTGTAAGTGATGCATCTATTTCTCACAACATTTGCGTACAAGTCACAGAGATACTGTAAGGGTTAATTTCTGGGGATGTGAAGTTTAAGTATGAATATCCTTTTATCCGGATCAACATCAATTAGTACCATACCGCCTACACCTTCAATGATTTTCTTTACAGATGTCAAGCCATACCCATGGTATTCCTTGTCTTTTTTGGTAGTAACCAGTTCTCCGTCCCGATATTCTATCTCTCCCGAAAATGAATTTGCTATCTCAATAAAAGACCAGTCGGCATTTACGCTCCCACTGATTTTTATAAATTTATGGGAGGCAAAAGGTTGTTTATTACATGCCTCGATTGCATTATTAAGGATATTGGTGGAAACGCGAACAACATCCAGATCAGACAAATTCATGTTGCCGGGCATATGAAGAGTTGCAGAAAACTTGATATTATTTTCTTCACAGGTATTTGCAGCATCCTGTAAGATTGCATCGAGTAGGACATTATCTGAATAAGTTCTATGTATCTGAACATTTTTTTGCATTGTATAGCCTATTTCGTCAAGCAAATTAACAGCCTTTTCGTTCTCATTGTTTTTTATTAACGTCTTTAATATGGACATCATATCATTATAGTCATGCTTGAAAATACGGTAGCTCTCAGTAAACTTTTTATATAATTTATAATGACTAACTTGCCGTTCAAGCTGCTCCTGTAGCCGTTTGGTATACAGTTCGTATTCCAATAGTTCAGTTATCTGAAGTATGGAGTTCCAGATGAAAGCCAGCAATCCCATGGTAATGAGAAATGATGCCAAATAGAGGATAGAAAACCATAGAGCGTCAATATCAAAAAAACGCCCATCGTTCAATAGTATAATGTATATAAGAATTGCCAACTGATAGAAAACAATAAATTTTAAGTACCGTGTATCGGGGAAAAAAGGCTTTATTTTTTTATCGGGTGCAATAGTCTTTCTGACAAACAGGAGAAATCCAATTGCAATAAGCATTGCAATACTGGTAATAACATAATAATAAAAATCCTGCTCCAGTATATCATTAATACTCCTTTGCAGGATTATTGAAAAAACTGATACTGTAATTCCTCTGCTGCTGTAAATAATGAGAATATATGCACTTCCACCATGAAGAATCCGCAGAAAATCCATTTTAAACAGCAGCTTGAGTTCCAGCATAAAAGATGTCATAATAAGAAGAACCCCCAATCTATGGAGGTTAAATATATCCACTATATAACTGCAGGCTAAACAAACTGCTACTGCAATGAAGTAAAAAATCCAATGTTTCCTTTTTGCTGGAAAGTGTATTTTAAAATAATGAAGGCATATTAAATTATAAGCAATAAGCAATATTAGAGGTATAATCAGCATTTTTTGCACCTTCTGTTATCTGTGAATGTTCAGTCTGGATATATAATCCGAAAAAACCTGGTCTACCAGTTTTGTATATGTCACTCCAATAGGGATTACCTCTCCTGTTTTTAAAATCAGGTTTGGCCGCTGAAATTTTACTATGTATTTTAAATTTACCAAATAGGAGCGGTGAACACGGACAAAATTTTTCTCCAGCATTTGCTTTTCCAATTGCTCCATTGTACCATAATACTCGAAACTTTCTCCCCCTTTATAGTGAACCCTCACTAATCGTTTATATATTTCAAAAACAGAAATATCCTTTATAGGTATGACTTTACGTACACTACCTGACTCACATACAAACATTTCGGTCTTTTTACTCTCCGCAAGTGAAACAGCACGAAGTAAAATCTCTTCAAATCGCTCGGACGATGTGGAATCCTTAATTAAATATTGCACAGGAGATGCGTCAAATGCATCAAAAACGTAATCTTCGCTGCTGGTTAAAAAAATAATCTCCGAGTTGCAGCCAAGTTCCCTCAGCTGTTTGGCAGCTTCTATCCCGTTGAGCGTCTCCATAAGAATATCCAGATATATTATATCTGCCTGATTTGGAGAATCAGACAGATGAAAGAGTAACTCTTCACCACTTTCAAAAGTAGAAAGTGTAAAGGCTATCCGGTTCTTATGAGCAAATTTGTTAATTAAATTGCAATATTTATTTATCATTTGTTTATTGTCATCACATAAAAAAATTGTCACCATTCGTTATCCTATCCTCACTCACCGGCTTTAACACTTTATAATTGTGTTTGTCTACTACGGATTATCCTGTCAATGGTTTGAACCAACTGATCGAGTTCAGGCTTGGACAGTTGGGCATCGGCCCCTGCCTTTTCTCCCTTTAGCCTCATTACATCGGTTATAATCGAGGAGAAAATGACCACGGGAATCACCGATAGCTGACTATCCTCCTTTATAAGTTTTGTCAGGTGATGTCCGTCCATCCGTGGCATCTCAATGTCGGTTATTACACAAGCTATGGAGCCCGGGTTTTCCTTTGCAGTCTTTAGATACTCCCATGCCTCCTGACCGTTGGAGGTCCTGATAATGTTTTGATATCCGGCGTTGTGCAGGGCATTAATAATTATTTTATTCAGCATCGGAGAATCCTCCGCAATCAAAATAGAACTCAAACTGTTACCATGCTCCGGACTGTTTGCAACTTTATGGGTATTTATTTCAAAACCCGAGTCGGGGTTAATATCATACATGATTTTTTCAAAATCAATTAATGGAATAATTTTGTCCTCCAGCTTGGCGATACCGGTGACTAATCCCCCGTTATTCCCGTTGAGTGAAGAATCCGGCTTCTCTACCATATCCCATGAAATATGGTGAATGCTTACCACCATATGAACATGGAAGGCTACGCTTATTTTGTTGAATTCAGTAATAATGAAGATGTCATCTGCAGGGTGATTCGAAGCGGGAAGGTTCAAAATTTCTGCAAGGTCAACCACAGTATACAACTCATTTCTTGAATTCATAATTCCCTCGATACCCGGTTTGGAGTGGGGAATTCTCTGAACTGGCTGATGCCGGATAAGCTCTCTTACTTTTGCAACATTAATACCAAAATGGTTTCCAGCAACAACAAACTCCAACATCTCAAACTCATTTATTCCTGTGTTTAGTAGAATATCATTATCTCTTTTGCTCATAATCAATCCTTTCCTTTAGAGAACCTATAATCTGGTGTTTTGTTCCTAAATGCGATCTTTCAACTGAAAACGGTCGATGAGCAGCGACAGGGTTTCGGCCTGTCCGGAAAGTTCTTCACTGGCAGAGGCCCCCTCCTCTGCTGTTGCAGCATTGTTCTGTACTACCGCTGAAATCTGTTCAATTCCAGCATTTACCTGACCGATTGCATCAGCTTGTGCAACCGAAGCAGAAGCTATTTCACTGACCAAATTACTAACGTTGGCCTCTTCCTCTACCATAATTTTATGTGACTTTTCAGTCTCCCTGACCGTTTCCATACCAATTGAAATGGCACGAATGGCATTCTCAATAAGAGTAGTGGTATTCTTTACGGCTTCGGCACACATGGTGGCAAGCTTACGTACTTCATCTGCTACCACTGCAAAACCTCTTCCCGCATCGCCTGCCCTTGCTGCCTCAACCGCTGCATTCAGGGCCAGGAGGTTTGTCTGGTTAGATATGTCATCAATGGTTTTTACAATCTTGCGGATCTGATCAGATGTATTTGATATATCATCCATTGCTACTACCAGCTGCTTCATCTGACGGCTCACGTTTTCAATCTCTGCTCCGGTTTTAGAGACCATGACACTGGCCTGTTGAGCATTTCCAGCATTGCTTTTAACATGTTCGGAAATATCTGCCATAGTAGCAGCCAACTCTTCAATGGTGCCGGCCTGTTCAGTAGCCCCCTCGGCGAGCATCTGAGAACTGGAAGATACTTGCTGGGAAGCTGAAGCTACCGATGAGGAAGCTTGGCTGACCTGTAAAAGTAAAGTGTTCAAAGAAGAAAGAATGTTCTCCATAGATGTCTTGATAGGAGCAAAATCCTTTGAATAGTCCATTGTAATTGTTACTGTCATGTCACCCTCGGATATTCTGCCAAGTACTTCAGCAATGTTATGTATATATTCATTAAGCTCACCGATTAATGAACGTGTGCTGTCTGCCAGAGAGCCAAGCTCATCCTGGGACTGATATGTAATAACCACATTCAGATCTCCGGAAGCAAGCTGTCTGGTGGCCATCTCGATTTCTTTAATAGGTTTTGTAATACTGCGGGTTATGTAATAGCACAAAAGGACTATAGCAGCCAGAGACAATACTGCTATCGCTACAACCCAAATGTAGGCATTTCGTTCAGCAGCTTTGCTGTCGTTATAGAATTCTGTACCTATTTGGTCAGCGGATTCTCCGATACTTTTTGCCTGCATACGTATATCATAAATAGCTGGACCAACCTTTGTTTTATAAATGGCAAGACCTTCTTCATTTTGGTTGTTTTTCCCAAATGCAATTATTTTGTCCCGGTCTGCATCTGTAGCATCCAGAGCACCAGACAACTCCTTCAATAATGCCTTATCTTCCTTTTTAGTCAGATGTTCTTCCAAGGTTGAAATTGCATTATCCACGGCATACAGTGCATCTTCAATACCCTGGGCATATTGCTGGCTTTCTTCTGCATTTGTAGGTGTACATAAAAGAACAGTATATCTTTCCATCTCCTGTAAGCTACGTCGTAAATCCATGGCCGCAGTGCTGTTTATATTAGTGCCTTGATAGATAGTAAAATTAGTAGACATGGTTCGCATACCCACTACAGCAAATATAACCGTAAAAACAAAAAGAATGACGGTAATACCGAATGTAATAATAAGTTTTTTAGCTATTTTGAAGTTTTTCATTTAGAATCTCCTTTTTTGAGTTTTTACTGCCCGATTGAAAGCAGATTTGGTAACTTAAAACAGAAAAACCATTTATCATTCAGAGTGACAATGCCGTATTTCCATATCCCGTTCTCCTTTGTGAATTTTATGTAATAAAATTGTAATTTATCTGTAATATCATATATTACTCAAATGTATCCGTGTAATTTTTGTTCTAAATTGACGTTTTTCTGTTCCCAATTAGTACATAACTTTATGAATACATAACTTTAAATTATTAAAGCCCTTAATATTGATTACATAAAATGGCTTATTTGGAACAGGACTATCCCATCTTGGTATATGAAAAAACCACAAGGTTTTGGCCTGGTGGTTTTCTATTTGACAATACTTAATGGGATCAACTCTATATAAATTGTTCTATAACGGAAGTCCTGGCTTTCATTTGTTTATCAAAGTCGAAAATCTCTCTGAATTTTGCCTGTCCTTGTGCCGACATCCGGTAAAGCTCAGAGGGGTTATGATAATATTCCAGGATGTTTTTGGTGATTGCTTCAGCATCCGGAGTGATAATAAAAATATCCTTCTTGTGTTTAAAGTGTTCATTCATATTGAGCTGGTCGGTACAGAAAACAGCTACATTGTGCAAAGCAGCATCGATACAGCAGCCTGTCGGGAAACCATCAATATTTTTGCCGGGTATGAGGACATATGGCAGATTTGGCGAAACAATAATGTCCATTTTTGAGAAGAAAGCAGGGAAAAAGCTTTTATCCTTAAGGCCATAGAAAACGATTTTGTTACCCAGCTCACTGACATCAACATCACTTGGCTCAAAATTACCCACAACGTGAAACCTGATATTATCTGCTGCCTTTAACAATTTTTTGCAGGTTTCAATAAAAACAGGAAAGCCCTTATCGACCCCGAGGGGCATATACTTATGAGCCACAAAACAGAGATCGAAAGTACTTTTGTCTTTTCCAAAATATTGTTTTTGTAAAGTTGTATGGAAGTATTCCGGATAAGTTACCATTCCATAGATATAGGACACTTTATCAGGTGTAACAAAACCCCGATTAACAATATAATCATAAATTATTTTCTGCGTCACAATCACTTTCCTAAAAAGGGGAGAGCTAAAAACCTTTTTCAGTCTGGCATCTACCTCATCATCATTGAACCAAAATCCTCCACCGGGATATAACTCAAAAATAAAGGGTGTGTTGGCCAGTTCATAGGCAAAATAAAATTGGGCAGCGTTACTCAGAAAAACTGTGTAATATAAACTATAAGACTGCCCGGTCCAATCAAACTGGAAAAATGACTTCACTTTATCTTTAAACTGGGGATATATGGCAGCATATTGAGGATAATGGTTGTCATACCTGTGAACATAAACCTCGCAGTCTGAAAACTTCTCCAGATAGTAGTTGAATTCGGCTATTCTAAAACCTGTGGTCAGATTTGGAAAAAAGTCATCTAAAATAGCAATTTTTTTGTTGGTTGTATCCATTTTTATCAGCCTTTCCTTGTTAACTTTCTATAAATTAATTGGTATTATTGGCATAATAGTCGAAATTCTCCTGTGCCCACTCCTTATGGTAAAGGTGATTTTTGCAGGACTCAGGGTCATGAATGCTTGCACAATAAACTGTTCTCTTACCCTCGTTGAGTTCTTTGAAACACTCGGAATATTTCCAGCCATGGGTTAGAACAAAGGGATCATTCTTGTGCTTGCTGCGCCAAAGATCAAAACACTTGTAATAAATTTTATCCATTTTGCACCACTGACTGCCTTCACAATTCTCACAAGGGACCGTCTGAATCATGTCGATGGGAATGTCAATGGCATACCCTGCTTTAAACGGTGTATAATTATTAATTCTCAGGGACAGTTCCGCATCACCATACCCATTTTCCTCACACCAATAGCCAATAAGGTCAATCAGTTCAGGTCTTAGAACCTGACATTGACCGGGTATAAAATCTAAATGATTTCCAACCGTCGTATGAGTTAACTGCAGATAACTTACTCCATCCTTTTGCTGAAGAGCGACGTCGGGATAATACACCGGATATGGATTGGTTCTTGACATTCCGAGAAGTCCCACCTCCGGAAAAGTATCAAAGATTTTCATAAATCGGCTTATCCAATCCGGGACATAAAAATGGACATCACTTTCAACGACAATAAAATATTGATCCGGTTTTCTTCGTGTCAAATTATAATTAAGCGGATAAATAGGACCATAATTTACATCAAACCGTGTTTTAGATTTAATTCGACTGTCTGTAAGGCTTTGAATATAATCCCATGTTCCGTCCTGCGAATTATTGTCGATAATATGAAGATCAAAATCATCTGTAGTATTACTTAAAAGAGAATTTAAGTTTCTGGCTGTTAACCCAAGTCTATGAAAAGTGGAGTAGCTGATGAATGGCGGATTCATATCATATATCCTCTCCTATTTTTCTTTCTAAAGTCATTATATTCTTTCATTGCCAATGGGTTACAAAGATACGATTCTTAATTCCTCAGCAAGCTCAACGCGTTGACTTCACAGCTGGAAAGGGTATCTGAAGGATATAAAAAGTCCGCCATTCAAAACAAAACAATACTGAAATGGCGGACTTTTCTTATATCCCTAAAGGACTGAAGGACTATTAATATCGATTTATTGCTTCAGATTACGTTTCTGTTAAAACACTTTATTTCTGCAACGAATACTTGAGATGCGCAATACTGCTGTTATATTGTTTTCCATTCCATTCGGTATAAACCAATTCTTCCCCCGAAGGACTCCAGCTTGTGACCGCATTCTTTATATCAACAGCGATCTGTGTGGACTTTTCAGTTAACATATCATAGACATAAAGACCGTTTACAGTTGTACCGTTTACATCACCTTTCAGGTTATAAGCAATCATCCTCTGATCAGGAGACCATGAAATACCTCCAATTTCAGTACCTTCTGCAATAGTTTTCTTGTTGCCGCCATCTGCAGCACAAAGGATCATAATATTTTTGGAACCGCTGCTTTGCAATACCAGCATTTGATTTCCGTCAGGTGAAGGAACTACATTAATAACATTATCGAGATTCAGGTTTACCTTTTTCTTTGAAGAAAGATTCAACATCATTAAGGACTCATCATTACTGGTATTGTAGTAAACATTATCCTTAATCTTTTCTACAATGAACAAAGCCTCTTCCTTTAAGCCATCCAGTACCGAGATTTTCCCTGTTGTATTTGCCAGGTAGGCACCGTTGCTGTAAGCCGCGCCAATTACCTCATTTCCCGACCATCCGGCACTGATGGCTCCTCCGATCTTACCTCCCGTAATACCAAAAGCCTTCAAATTATCCAGGTTCATTACATAATATACCGGATCTCCCAATGAGAATGCACTGTACAACAGATGTTTTTTATCTGCTGACAATGTAGCCCCACCCAGAAACACATCCTTTTGCTCCTTTAACAACTTGTATTCCTTGGTGTTAATATTGTACAGATATAGACTTCTGGGATACGAATCCGATAGTTCAGCCAGACTCATTTTACCAAGAGAGTCATTTTCCTTTGATACAATCACCGTATCCTTGTTGAGCCAGTCTGAGATTTCTACATTCTCATAACGGTCAATGTTCTCCACCGATACATCAGGCTTTGCTGAAGTATCGCCTGCATTATCAATGACAGTGATAGATTTTCCGGGTTCTTTTATTGTAACCCTGTTTTGTTTGTTTGCGTTATCGCATGCAGTAATGGTTAAAAGTATCGACAGCACACATATAATTCCTGTTATTTTTGTTTTCATAATTTAAATCGCCTCCTTGATACATATATTATCAAGAATATATTTCTATAAAATATACAATTATTTCGAAAATGTAAACAAATGTATCAAACATGTTAAATATTTTTCAGTATCTCATCCACAACTACTGGAAATATAATTCTGAAAGTAGTTCCATCGGCATTTGTGTTCACCAGAGTAATAGAACCACCTATTGTTTCGGCATGCTTTTTGGCAAGAGAAAGACCCAACCCCACGCCCCCACTTTCCCGGGACCTGTTTTTATCCACTGTGTAGAAGGGTTCAAAAATCTTATCAGCAAGTTCTTCAGGAATCCCTATGCCTGTATCTGCAATTTCTACTACTGCTTTATCCTTCTCCATATAATTCTTTACAGAGATACTGCCCCCTGCTTTGTTATACTTGATTGCATTGTCCAGAAGATTCATAAGAACTATTGTCATGCTGTCCTTGTCGGCTTCCACATAAGCCTCGGTCAACCCGGTCCGCATACTGATGCCGAACTTATCCAGTTTACCCTTCAAGCTGTCCAGCACTGCCAGGATTGTCTGCTTTAACTCAATTTTCTCCTTTTTGTACTCAAAATCATATTTTTCCAGAGCTGATAACTGCAACACCTTTTCGACCATTTCGTAGAGCCTCTGTGTTTCACTTTTAATATTGGTTCTTGCAGTTTCCAGTAAATTCTCAGCGTCCGGATACATTTCCAGCAAGTCAATATAGGCTTTTATAGAAGTCAGAGGTGTTTTAAATTCATGGGTTACATTCCCGATAAACTGTTTCTGCTGCCGGTCAAGCAGGGACAATTTCTTGACTGCAAGCGTCAGTTTCTTTTTCTCTTCCTCCATGTCATTTATGGTTTTGCTGATTTGACCGCTCATGGCATTGATTCCTTCGCTCAACCTTCCTATTTCGTCCCTGCGGGTAAGTACAGCAGTTTCATAATGTCCCTCGCGAATCCTGCCAACCGTCTGCTCCAGTCTGATGATTCCATTTGCAAAGGAGTCAAAATAAAAATAAGCCAGAATAAAGCTGAGAAAAAATACACCAGCTCCAATATAGATAAACAGCCGCCTGATGTGGTTATAAAACTCCTGGTGCCCCGACAGTGAATAATTAAACTGTACAACTCCCACCTGCTCGTTACCTGACCTTAAGGGAGCAAAATAAAACAGTGAATCCTTTTCCACCAGATAGGCAGTTTTATTATTCCTCGCAAATTCCAGTGTTCTTTTGATACTTTCTGATTCTGTCAGAGACACTTTCCTGTTGACTGCTTTTCCTTCCCGGTCATACAACACCACTGACTGTCCGCTGATCAGCTCCAGTTGCCCGGCAAATTCCTTTCCCTTTGAGGTAAGGAAAGTTTGCGGTACTTTGCTGGCTTCAGCGAGAATTGTCTGTATAAAATAGATATTTGCAGTTTTGGCCTGCCGGGCTAAATATTCTTCATACTGCACCTGCTGGTCCTTTTTAATACCCTGGAGCACCAGCAGGCTTAAAATAAATACTGTAAGGAGCAGAAGGACAGCAAGGAAAATGCTGAATTTAATTTTTATACTGGTTCTCACCTTAACCTCCTAAAGCCTTATAACCTATGCTATGAACGGTTTGTATGATATCTGCATAATCCGGTCCCAACTTTTTTCTCAGTCTTTGTACATGAATATCTACGGTACGTGTTCCGCCAATATACTCCAGCCCCCATATCAGATCCAAAAGCTGTTCCCTGGTATAAACCCTGTCAGGACTGGATACCAGCAGTGACAACAGATCATATTCCTTTGGTGTCAGATCCAGCAGTTTATTGCCTGCAAAAGCCGCTCGTTTCTTTAAATGAAGCACTATTCCGCCAAGGCTTATACTGTCGGTATCCTGTTTTTCACCGGCTGCCTGCATTCTCCTTAACAGCGATTTTAAACGTGCAAGCAGTTCTCTCATATCAAATGGTTTTGTGATATAATCATCCGCTCCCAGTTCAAGACCCAGTATCTTGTTGACAATATCTTCTTTGGCCGTCAGCATTATAACTCCCATGGACCCTTTATCCGGAAGCCTCTTCAATATATCATATCCATCCATGCCCGGGAGCATCACGTCCAGTATTATGGCATCAGGAGAAAAGCCCTGCAGTTTTTTCAGTGCTTCATCCCCATGATATACAACTTCAACGGAATATCCTTCTCTTTTAAGTGCATATGCAATTGCATCGGCAATTCTTTTTTCATCCTCTATAACCATAACTTTTTCATTCATCACTTCACCATTCCATTCTGACCGAAAAAAACAATTGTTGTTTTTTTATTATACCAATTAATCGGTAAGTCCATCAAATCTTTAAGTACTCCCTTCTCACAAGGTGTTTATTTATTTTAATGTTTTACAGTTCAGAATCACACTCTCAATGCAGGATGCACTGACAGCAAAAAGCCCGTCTTTTCAAACGGGCTTTTTATTTATGGCGGAACCTATGGAGCTGTTATTGGTTGGTTGTCTGGTTGATGACGGTGGCACCTGAGCTTAAATCAATAGAGTACGAACCGCTTCCTTTGTAGGAAAGTATCTTTATTTTATATGTTCCTGCAGCAGTTGGAGTATAACCGATAGTTTCCTGTCTGGTTGCGCTTTCAGAACTTGCTACCTGAGTACCGCTCGGATTGTACAGGTATATGTCGAAATCCTGTGAAGCTGTCCAGTTTGGATGTATTAATGTAATAGAAATAGGGTACGTTGTGTCAGGTATTGTAATTGTAAATTCATCATATTTATTTGTGCCGGCAAGTGAATCTGCTTTATACAGGTGGGTCGGGATATCTATTCCTGTACCTGTATAGCCTCCTGCAGCCTTAACTGCCGCATAACTGTCGAGCTTGCCAAAGCCGTAATCCAAATCCTGACCTGCCGGTCCCCAATCCTGTGCTGTTCCTGTTAGATAGCTTATCACCTGTGCTGGTGTCAAACCCGGGTTGGCATCCAGAATCAATGCAGCCGTACCCGAGGTGAAAGGTGTCGCCATGCTTGTCCCGCTATATGCCACATACTGGTTTGTTGAATTGGCCTTTGCTGAAGTGATATTGTAGCCCGGAGCACTTATATCGGGTTTCAGCCTGCCGTCGGCGGTAAGCCCTCTGCTGGAGAAATCCGCCAGGAAAAATCCCTTCTCTCCCACATCTCCAAAGGCTGCTACCGTCAATGCTTTAGCCGCCGCTCCGGGAGAACCGATGGTCGCCTTTCGGGGTCCGGAATTGCCGGCTGCAACTACAGGTACAATTCCTGCATTAAAGGCATTGTTTATTGCCAGGGATGTTGAATCGGTGCCATCGGAACTGCCGGATGTTCCAAGGCTTAAACTTATGATCCTGATATTATAGGCATCTTTATTGGCTACAGCCCAATCGATTGCTGCCGTAACATTGCTCATGGTCCCGTCTCCGTTTGAATCCAGAACCTTCAGACCAATAAGAGCCGCACCGGGTGCTACTCCCTTGTAATTGGCATTGCCTTCACCGGTACCCGCTACCGTGGCTGCAACATGGGTACCATGACCATTATCATCATAGGGCGTTGTTCTGTTTCCCACCCAGTCTCTCCATGCTATAACCTTGCCGCCATCCAGGTCTACATGGCTTGCATCAATACCTGTATCAATGACTGCGACTACAATGTCATTCTTTGTATATGTATCAGGAGAACTGTCATGGTCGCCGTCAATACCTGCAAAGTCTGTTCTGGCCTTACTAACTCCAAACCAGTTGGAAGCCGTATTTATTGTGGCATGTACCGCCTCATCGTATTCCACCTGCTTAACCAGATCTGATTTTTCCAGCTTGCTGATTTGATCTTTGGTAAGACTAAGTGCAGCACCGGGTATAATTTCAAATTTGTGTTTGATTTCCGGATTTCCAAGCAGATTTTCAATGGATGTGAATTCATCATCTGAAAGTTTTTTATTAAATACAACTGTAACAGGAACTTCTTCGCTCTCTTCTGCCTTGGAAATTTTCTCCTCAAGGTTTAGGAATAGTTTGCTGTTTGGGCTTTTTGTAATTTCAAAGGTTGGTTTCTCAACCTGCAAAACCTCCTTTGAAGGTTTTGCAAATACTAATGATTGTGTCCCTATTAAAATTAATGTAAAAATAAAAACAAAGATTGATTTTAAAAATTTCTTTTCTCTCATAGATATTATCTCCTCTCGACTCTTATGTCACGTTATTTAAGTAATTTTTCAAACTGTGATATTAAAACAACAGTTTGGAAACGTTTGGAGACCTGATTTTATTCATGCTTTCACCGCCTTTTTTATCAGCATGCCAAAGGCATGCTGTCAATAATGCAATAATCCAATACATACTTGCATTTCTTGCATCATATATAAAAACAGGATGGTGTTAACCGAAATTACCAGTGACGAATAAGCTTATTCAGACCCATTGGATGCCAGGCTCCAACAGACCTTTACAACTTTACACTGCATTGTGCAAAGGATAGTCATACTCTATTGAGTTTGACTAAAAGAGAAATGAATGAGCATGCTCGTAATTCATTTTAAACAATATAACATGTTTGTAAATATTTGTCAATAATATTTTGTAAATTATTGGATGATTAATAGATATATTAAATATTAATGCGTTGGGATTAGTTGTTTATCAATTTTACCGGTAAAATAAAAAAAGGCTTGAAGATTATACATCCCAAACCCTGTTTTTTTATTAAATTAACGTTTTGTGCTAGTTGGTTGATCAATTTTACAAGAAAAAATGGTTAAATTATATGCCTGCCGCAGACTGTGATTCCTTTCGGTATTTCAGGAAAAGAAGCTGCGCAAACCGGAACTCTGTTTATCCTTACATTTTTCTAGAAAGCTTGTTGATACACTTCAATCACCTGTTCCATAGCAGGTATAACCCTGTTGCTGGGCATACAGGTATCCTTCAGTGCCAGCTCGGCCAAAGCAGGGAAATCTTTTGAGTTGACTCCTTTAAGGAGACTCAGCTTTTCAGGTATTCCTACTGTTTTGCATAATTTTTTGATTTCCCTGATACTTTCACTTGCTGCCCGCTTTGGCCCTCCCCACTCAAGACCTTTTAGCCCAAGGGCTCCTGCTATTTTCCCGAACAGTGGCTGTATGTCATTGTTCCTGCTGTTAAACTCCAGCACATACGGCAATAATACCGCATTACATACTCCATGGGGAAGATTATAAAAACCTCCCAGAGAGTGGGCCATTGCGTGCACCATTCCAAGCCCGGAATTTGAAAATGCTATTCCGGCGGTATAAGCCGCATATGCCATTATTGTCCGGGCTTCTACATCATTTCCGTTTGAAACGGCCTCAGGCAAATACTTATGAATTGCTGAAATTGACCACAATGCATCTTTATCGGTGAAAGGAGTTGCATATCTGGATAATACGGCTTCCACTGCATGGGTCATTGCATCCATGCCCGTTGCAGCTGTGAGAGCAGGAGGCATTGAAATCATATAATCAACATCATTTACTACAATGTCCACAATACAGTTTGTATCCACCATGACCATCTTGGAATTTCTCTTCTTATCGGTAATTACATAAAAGCTGGTTACCTCAGAGCCGGTTCCCGCCGTTGTATTGATAGCTACAATCGGAAGACCCTTTTTTGATGATTTATTAACCCCCTCGTAATCAGTAACACTTCCTCCATTTGTAATCAGAATACTGACTGCTTTACATGCGTCAATTGGGGAGCCTCCTCCTAGAGCCACCAGAAAATCAGGTTTTATTTCCTTAGCTGCATCAACGCAGGTATTTACAACATCCACCGTGGGATTGGGCTCTACTCCGTAATATATAAAGCTGTGGATTTCCGCCTCTTTAAGCTTGTCGCAAACTCTCTGTGCCGTTCCGCTTTCATATAAAAACCCGTCTGTAATCACAAGAGCCCTTTTGTATCCCCGCTTTTTAACTTCCTGGGGTAACTGATTTATGGCGCCCTGACCAAAGCAGCTGGTTTGTACAAGGTTTACTCTCTGTGCGTTTTCCATTTACCCACCTCATTTATGCAAACTCTATATTCCTGTAATCATTGGGATCTATTTTACTTAACAACACCAGTTCTTCCTTTGTAGGCGCGGGTGTTTCCCTGATATTTATATAACGGATGTCAAATCCGGTATTTTCTGCAACTTCCTCAATGCTTGATGTAGGATGTATACTGTCCAAAAGCAGTTCTCCCTTGTACATCTTAAATACGCATAAAGGTGTGACTATTTTGTCAATGTTTCCTCTGGTGGTTACAAAATCAACCTTATTTACAAAAGTGCGTTTATCATGCTTTGTTCTCCAGATAATAGCCCTTTTTGCCGTAGGAATCAGGACCGCACTTCCGGCTCCGCCGGGCATTCTTACTTTCGGCTTGTGGTAATCCCCAATAACTGATGCATTTACATTACCTTTGTTATCAAACTGAATACCACTCAGAAAGGCTATATCCAGGCCACCCCTCATGGAAAGGTCGAAGATTTCCGACAGCGGGAAATTGGCTGTAGCCCCTGTCATAAGCTCGTTTCCTGCACTTGTATACTTCTGCAGATTTTTCATCTCCGGGTCAACTCCACCGGGAATATTAAGGTGTACAGCATCGGGAGCATGCAGTGCCTTGGCAAGCAGGACGGCAATCATAGGCATGTGTGATGAAACCCCATGGAATACAGTATTACCATTTTTGATTTCTCTTGCAAGTGCGCATACCATTATGTCACAAATACGTAGATTATCCATTGCCATTCCCCCTGTCCTTTTTTTCATATGCCGATAAGTAATCGGTTAATCCGGACATGTCCTTCAGCAGTTTAAAGCCTTCTATGGATTTCCTGTCAATATCGTAATGTCCGGCACAGGAGCACGGATTTGCTCCTCCGGGTACATGAACTACCGCCGATACCATAAAGTGGGGGATATCTGCTTTATCTTCACTTTGCAGGAAGCTGGCTCTGGAAATAATTTTTTCTGCAGATACTATCACTTTTTTTGATGCCTTTGCCAGTAAGATATCATCAAATTTTGGCCCCTGAATTCTGACATTCCCCTGCTCATCCGCTTCCTGTACGTGGATAATTGTCACATCGGGAGTTATTGCTCTTACGACAGTAACCTTTTCACTGCCAAAAGGATTATCTATTCTGGTAAAATAATCATTTACTTCAATAAGGTCTCCCGCTGCCAGCCCTTTAACCGGCATAAACGGAACACCGCAGGCAGAAGCTCTCAAAGCACACATAACCGTATAACATGCATGTTCATTTCCTTTTACCCTGCCATCCTGAACTGCTTTTCTATAATGATTTGCCAGAGAAAACTCACTTTCGTAGCTGATAAAGCCTGCATCTACGCTTTCCAGGCATTCTCCGAAACAAAGCATGTCCACATCCATGGCTCCAGCAGTCTTAACTGCCTTCAGCTTTTTTTTCCGTGCCCTTACTATTTCTCTGACTAAAGCCATGGGAGCTCTGTGAAGCACATTTCCGCCAATTCCCAAAACATCTCCATCATTAATTAAGCCCACTGCATCTTCAATTGTAATTAATTTGCCCACTCATATACCCCCTCTTTGTGGTTTACAGGCATGCAGCACCCCGGTGGTATTAAACAATCTAGTGTTTATAAACTATTTTGCAGCGTTGCACGCAATGTGAATGGCATCCCATACACCTGCAAAAGGCGGCGCATATACAAAATCCAGCATTCCCAGCTCGTCGGTTGTCATGTTGTTATGGATGGCTGTTGCAAAGCAGTCAATACGGAGAACGGCTCCTTTTTGACCCGCCGAATGAGCCCCCAGAATTTTTTTCGTACCGGCTTCATATATCAATTTAATGGTTATAGGGGTTTGACCCGGGTAGTATCCCGGATGATCATAAGCATTGATAATTACCGTTTTATAGTTGAATTTCAACCTTTTGGCATCGTGTTCCGAAAGTCCGGTTCTCCCTAACTCCATATTGCATACTTTGATTGCTGCTGAGCCTAAAGCCCCTACATACTTCTGATGTGCCCCTGCAATATTATCTCCTGCAATACGGCCGCATTTATTTGCTACCGTACCCAGGGGCAGGAATACATTTTCCTTCATAAGTTTGTGATAAACCAGAGCACAATCCCCTGCCGCCCAAACATCCGGCAGAGAAGTTCTCATTTCTCTGTCAACAACTATGGCTCCATTAGGTGCCAGGTGAATTCCCGTACCGTTCAGGAAAGCTGTTGCAGGCCTAACACCTATAGCCAATATAACAAGGTCTGCTCTATACTCTCCCTTGTCAGTGACAACAGATTCCACCCTGTCTGTTCCTTTGAGTCCGACCACTCTTTCACCGGTTTTGAGGTCAACCCGGTGATTTACCAGCTCTTCTTCGGCAAGCTTTGCTATTTCCTCATCAAAAGGCATCAAAATTCTATCTGCAAATTCAATTACAGTTACCTTTTTACCAAGATTTAAAAATGCATCAGCTGTTTCTATCCCGATATATCCGCCGCCCACAATAACCACATTGTTGATATGTTCATTTTGTGTGAAGTTTTTAAGCCATATCCCGTCCTCCAGGGTTTTAAGCTGGTATACACCATATAGGTCTATTCCGGGAATAGGCGGTTTTACAGCAACGGCACCCGTTCCGATCATCAGCCTGTCATAGGTATCAATAAAAGTGTCGCCTGTGGAATGATTTCTGACCAGTACTTTTTTCTCCTCAGGTACTAACTTTAACACTTCGCAGTTAGTATGAGCTTTTATTCCCATTCCCTCAAACTGATCTTTGGTTCTTGCAATCATCCGGGTGTAATCATCATTGAAGCCTCCGACATAATATGGAAGTCCACATGCGCCATAGGATAAAAAATCACCTTTTTCATAAACTACTACTTCCGCATCTTTATCCAATCTTTTAATTTTGGAAGCCGCCGACATTCCGGCAGCCACTCCGCCGATTACAATGACTTTCATAATGGACTCCTTTCCTCAAGAGCCTTAATTCTGCCTCTGGCATCACTAAGTGCGCAGGCAGCTTCTTTTTCCCCAATAAAGGCTTTATATATTTCTTCATATAAAATACCGTTTTTTATCTGGGCCTGCTCTATTCCCATAAACGGACGGGCATGCTTTTCTATCATTTCAAGCTGTACCCCATACCAGGGATGCCTGTCCATTCCTTCAACATAATTGCTCTTCCTGACAGGTGCTCCGCAATAGGAGCCCACAAGATTATCCACCTGTTTAGAACGCAAATAATTTAAAAATTCCATTGCCTTTGCTTTATTTTTACTGGTCTTTGCTATACCAAAAGACCATGTTACATTCCACGCCGTATCAAAAGTGGAAAAGCCCAGGTCTTCAACACTTTCAAATTCTCTGTTCACAACACCCAGCTGTCCCGACCAGGTTACTGCCATAGCAGCTTTTTTATCTACCAGTATATCTTTTATTTCATCGTTGCCGAATGTATTTGTATTGGCAGGTGCATAAGATTTCAAGTTCAAATATTTTACCAGTCCGGATTCCATACTGCCGATATTGCAGATTACCCTGCTGCCGTCAAATTGGTATACATCAAAACCTGTACTTCTTAAGTAAGGCAGTGCATCCAATAATATTTCAGACGGATGCGCCTTCAGCGCGATGGGGGCTGACAGTCCGCTTTCTACAAGCTTTTGCGTTATGTTAATAAATTCATCTGTAGAAATAACTGGTTCAGGAAGTTTTCCAAGTACACCTTTTAAGATGCTTTTTCGATAGACGATCATATGCCCGTCACAAAAAGACGGTGAAAGATAGGTTATACCCTGGTACTGCATTTCTTCCGAAATAACCGGTAAAATATCTTCAAAATCATAAGACATGGGTTCAAGATACTGCTTTTGAACAAATTCGGCCAGCCAGAGATGTCCGGCCACCATGATAATATCATAAGGTGCTTCACCGTTAAAGGTCTTCAGCATTGTCCCGGAATATCTATCCCAGGGTATAATATCAAATTCTACTGAGACCGAATCGTCATTATACATGTCCAATATTCCGTATTTTTTGTCAATATACACATCAACCGCCGGATCATTCACTGCCAGAACCTTTAAAATAATTTTTTCATCTGTATTCATAGGCCATATTACCTTTCCAACTGCGGTTCTTCATCGAGAATTCCTACAATAATTGCATCAATAGGTACCTGCTTATCCAACGCATATTGAGTGGTGTTATCAGTTGTAATCAGCACAGTTTCACCAAAGCCTGCACCTAATGTATCAGCGGCAACGAAAACTTCTTCCTGGTTTCCAAATAACGGCCTGATCATTAGAAGCTTATAGCCTGTGAGATTTTGATACTTCCTTGTGGAAAACACATTTCCAATTACCTTCCCAATAATCATTTCTCATCACCCCTGATAATTACTGACATTTTTCTATTCTTAAGCGTTGCCCCTGAGCCAGGTTAAAGGCATTTGCATCATCAGTGTCTACATGGAAATCAAGCTTATGACTCTTGCCGGCTCTGATAACTACATTGCTCATCTTCCCGCCTTTGGCACCCTCTACTATAACATTTACAATATCCTTATCCCTTAAATTGAACCTTTGCGCTTCTTCCTCCGACATGTGTATATGTCTTTCCGCAATGATAACTCCGTAAGGAACATATACCTCTCCGGCCGGTCCTTTTAAGGTAATTCCCGGAGTTCCCTCCAAATCACCGGATCCGCGCACAGGTGCCTTAATCCCCAGTCTTCTGGCCTCAGATGCCGAAAGCTCAATTTGAGTATGAGGCCGGATTGGTCCCAGAATCCGCACGTCCTTAATACTTCCTTTGGGACCTGTTATTTCAATTTTTTCATTGGCTGCGAACTGGCCGGGCTGGCTTAGGTCTTTAAAAGCAGTGAGCTTAAAGCCTTTACCAAACAATATCTCAAGGTGTTCCTGTGACAGGTGTACATGCCTTGCAGATATTCCTACCGGAACAGTATATTCGTTTTTCTCAATTTCTTTTATTTCTCTGATTACCAATTCGGTTATAAAGGCAGCTAATTTTTCTTTATCCATATGCATACAACCATTTTTCACGCCCATCACCCCTTAGTTTCCCTCCATAGCAATAGAAAAAAGTTTTTCAGGGGTTGTTGCAGAAACACTGGAATTTTGCAGCAGCCCCCTTGAACTATTACTCTGCTGCAGGCAGCAGTATATTTGCAATATCGGAATGCGGTCTAGGTATAACATGAACTGCTACTACCTCTCCCAATCTTGATGCAGCTTCCGCACCACTTTCAGTTGCTGCCTTAACTGCTCCAACATCTCCCTGAACAATAACTGTGACCAATCCCGAACCTATTTTCTCAGTTCCTATTAATTTTACTTCTGCAGCCTTTAGCATAGCGTCTCCTGCTTCGATAGCAGCTACCAATCCTCTTGTTTCAATCATTCCAACAGCTTTCATTTTTTCTTCCTCCTCGTATTAGGTTTTTGTTGTGCTTCCACATTTGCAGATATCTGCGTTACTTGTGCTTTTTGGGTAGTTTTGTGCTTTACAGTTATATCTTCCGCTAACGTTCCATTATTCTTCAGTGTTGAGCTATCCTTCAGTGCTTTGACTGCCTTTGGTACTGTATCTGTCTTTGGTGAGATACCTTTCTTCTGCGTTGTTATACCCTTCTGTACAGTATCCACCTTTGGTGTTGTATTATCTTTTGGTGTTGTATCAGCTTCAGGTGCTGTATCTTCTTTTATTGGTGTATCTACCTTCAGCTGCTTTTGCTCAGGCTGATTTTTTCTTCCCTTGTTAAAAAGCTTCATAATCTGGGGATGAGGGCTTGGTATTGCGACTGCTATTTTAATATTTTTCTTTCCAACCCTGCTTCCCATTTCCAAGGCCGTTTCAATTGCCGACTGGACAGCCGAAGTTTCCCCGCCTACAATGATGCTTACCAGCCTTCCGCCCAGCAATTTCTCACATCGGATAAGTGTAACCTCCGAGGCTTTGAGCATTTCATCCAGTACAATAACCGCATTTGTATAGAAACTGATTTCCACAATACCAATAGCATTATATTTAGAATTAATCATAAGCTTTGTCCTTTAGATCCTGTTTAGGCTCATAGTGATTACTTTATTGCAGGAAGAATTTTAGCTATATCGTCATGGGGTCTTGGTATTACATGTTCACAAACAAGTTCTCCCAATCTGGATGCAGCTGCCGCACCTGCTTCTACTGCAGCTTTAACCGCACCTACTTCTCCCTTTACAATAACAGTTACAAGTCCCGAACCAATTTTTTCAGTCCCTACAATTTCTACACCTGCTGCTTTGAGCATAGCGTCTGCTGCTTCAATAGAGGCAGTTAATCCTCTTGTTTCTATTAATCCGATTGCTGTCATGTTCTCACCCTCCCGTAGGTTTAGGCATGATTAAATAATAACTTCCCCAATTTAAGGCGGCTATTTTCCGCCAATACGACCTTGTCGAAAAGCACTGCTTCGCAGTACTTCGTTGCAATAAAGCAATTATTGCGCCTTCCTCCGCCTTGTCTTGACGAAAAATATCTCGCCTTAAAAGGTCGTTTTATTATTTAATCTTGCCTTATTAAAATTTTACCTTTGATATTTGACCCAGCTTTTTAGTTCCCTCATACGGATTATCAATTACACTGGTTATAACTTCATTCCTGCTGTTAAACTGTAGTGCCGCTTCCTTTGCTATTTCAGCCGCAATCCTGACATCTGATACGCTGCCTTCAAATTTAACCTGAACAGTGAGAGGTATATGGGCACTGGTATCCTTTGGGTTGATTGTATCAATTCCCAATATTTCAATATCAACTGCTTTACAGGCTTTATTCATGGCATATACGGCAACACCATAGCCTGCAACTTCTAAAAAACCCATAGCCATATAAATTTACCACCTCACTATATGATTCTGAAGTTGCCTTCTGCCAAAGCACATCTTCTCTGTCTTGTGAATGAAACCGCATTGGTTATTCCTTCTCCTGTAGGCCCGGCAATTGTCATAGTGGTATGACCTTCTCCATCAAACCCCACTCCTGCAAGAGTAGCTGCATTCTTAACAAATATGGTGGCTTCAATGGCCCGTGCAAATTTTGTAAGGTTGTCCACATTCTTTGAAAACATGGAAGCCGTATGCCTGTTGCCGTGTTCTGCATGCATTGCAAACCCGATGCCTTCATCCAGATTTTTAAACTTTACAATAGGAAGTACAGGCATCAATTGCTCCAGCATTACAAAAGGATGGTTATAGCCTACCTCGCAAATCAGCAATCTTACGTCGGATTTGCCCGGTATTCCAATTGCCTCAAGCATTTTTCCTGCATCCTGACCCACCCACTTTTTGCTGACATGGTATTCTCTTCCCCCGGGGCCTTCATCATATGTGAGCACCAGGTTCATTATCTTATCCAATTGCTCATTGCTAAGGAGATAAGCCCCTTCTTTTATCATTTCATAGACCAGGTCTGTTGCAACCGACTCCTGAACGAAGACTTCCTTCTCAGCCAGACAAAGAAGGTTGTTATCAAAGGAGGCCCCCTTGTAGATTTCACTTGCAGCGTGCCTGATGTCGGCTGTCTCGTCTACAATAACAGGCGGATTACCGGCTCCGGCTCCAATTACTTTTTTACCCGATTTAAGCAGGGCTTTAACCATTGGCATTCCTCCGGTTCCTACAAGCAGACGTATCTTTTCGCTCTGGCACAGTATATTTACTGTCTCAAGGGTAGGTTCCTTGATCATTGTCAGGAGATTTGCCGGTCCGCCCTCTGTTTCTATTGCACGGTTTATCATCTGCAGGCAAAATGCACAGCACTTCTTTGCAGACGGGTGTACATTGAAAACAACGGCATTTCCGCCGGCAATCATGGAAATAGCATTATTTATTATAGTTTCTGTTGGATTAGTGACCGGTGTGATAGCTCCGATCAAGCCGAATGGGGCATGCTCAACAATTGTTAACCCGTTGTCTCCCGAAATGGCTGAGGTTTCAAGGCACTCTGTTCCAGGAGTCTTTTCTATTACAAGTAAATGTTTTTGAATTTTATCTTCATAACGTCCCAGATTTGTTTCTTCCCTGACCATCATAGCAAGCTTTTCAACGTTAGCCCGCGCTGTTTCCCTTATTTTATCAATAAGCCTGTTCCGGTCTTTTAATTTAAATTCGTTTACATAAATCTTCTGTGCTTCATAGGCTGCATCTATTGCATCTTCCATTCTGTCAAACACACCATATTCGCCTTTTGCAGCTGCTACAGGTACAAATATATCAGATGCAGTTGCAGCTTTTGAAATCACGGCAGTTGAGTTTTCAGAAGGTTTATTCACAGAAAGGTTGTTTTTAGCCGGGTTATAGGTTTTAATCTCAGGTTCTGGAGTTATATTTTCGTTTGTCAGAACATTATTTAAAACCCTTTGTACGATAAGTTCTATTTCTTTTGCCTGAATATCCACCTTTGTCACCCCTTTAAGCTTTCTAGAACCTGTGAAGTAATTCTTTTTACAAGTTCATTCAGCATTTGCTCCCTGGATTGGCTTCGAATTGAAATTTCACACCCTGAATTGGAATCTACATAGGTCGGATTTGTGGATTTTACTTTTTCCTGACCGGTGCTTGTTACAACATCCTTTTCATTAGTAGCATTAATTGAGCAGGGAGGAATTCCTCCTGTTTTAATGCCCAGCTTTTCTCTGATTTCAAGCAATTCGCTGACCTGGCTGCAGCTTAGTTCATTCGCCTTTCCGATTATATTTCCTGTATACATGAGGACTGTTGCATAATACTCTAAAGACTCAAGACGGTAGTATGCCTCAAATACATCCTTTCCCCAGGACAAAGCTCCGTGGTTTGCAAGTAATACCGCATTGTGCGATTTGCAGTATGGAGCTACCGAATCAGGTACATCGGTGCTTCCCGGTGTGGCATAGTGGGCTATAGGCACTGAACCCAGGTTTACAACTGCTTCGGGTAAAATGGCCCTGTCCAGGCTAATGCCTGCTATGGCAAAGGATGTTGCAACCGGAGGATGCGCATGTGTTACCGCCATTACATCAGGATTTTCATTGTAAACCCTAAGATGCATCTTTACTTCTGATGAAGGTTTATATCTGCCTGCCAGTACTTTGCCGTCCATATTTATTTTAACCATCATGTCAGGTGTCATATATCCTTTTGAAACACCGGTAGGTGTGGTCCAGATTGCATTTGAACCTGTCCTGATGCTGATATTGCCATCGTTTGATGCTACAAAGCCTTTATAAAACATCCTTTTTCCGATTTCAACTATAGCTTTTTTTGCTTCAAAATCTGAAAGGTATTTGGCTCCGCTATAGACTGCCATTTCATCATCTCCTTTCTGATTATGTTTTTAAGTAATCTACTTTTTCTTCTGAGCCGCTGCTTTTTTTGCAAATATCTCTTTAAAGGATTCATTGTATGGCGCCTTTGCAATTCCGTATTCTGTTATTATTGCAGTAATCAGGTCATTATCTGAAACGTCAAAGGCAGGATTGAATACTTTTACACCCTTTGGAGCCATACGCTCCTTGTACCACATTTCCGTGATCTCTTCAGCCGGTCTCTCTTCAATATGAATTTCATTTCCGGTAGGGCATTCCATGTCAATTGTGGAAGTCGGAGCACAAACGTAGAATGGTATGCCATAACGTTTTGCCAGTATGGCCACACCCGAGGTTCCTATCTTATTTGCAGCATCACCGTTTGCAGCTACACGGTCACAGCCAACGAATACAGCCTGAACCCATCCGTTTTTCATTACAATTGATGCCATATTGTCACAGATAAGTGTTACATCAACGCCGGAAGAATGAAGCTCATATGCTGTAAGTCTTGCACCCTGGAGAAGCGGTCTGGTTTCATCGGCAAACACCTTGAAGTTGTAGCCTTTTTCCTGACCCAGATATATTGGTGCTAGTGCTGTTCCGTATTTAGCTGTTGCCAGCTGACCGGCATTGCAATGTGTCAGGATACCTATCCCTGGTTCAACCAGTGACAATCCATATTCTCCTATTGTTTTACATACCCAGACATCTTCTTCTTTGACGGCAACAGCTTCATGGTGGAGAAGCTGCTTTATTTCAGCCACTGATTTATCAGAATTATCGGTAACTACTTTTTCCATGCGGTCAAGTGCCCAGAATAGATTTACGGCTGTAGGTCTTGAAGAAGCAAGATAAGCTTTTGCTTCCATAAACCTGGTGTAGAATTCCTGGTAGTTATCTGCCTCTATTTCCCTGGCTCCCAGATATATTCCCATAGCGGCTGCCACTCCAATAGCCGGAGCACCTCTTACCTGCAGTAAATAAATTGCATTCCATATTTCTTTTTGGGTTTTGAGGTATAACATATTTGTTTCATAGGGCAGCCTGGTTTGGTCAATGATTACCAGCTGATTATTCTGGTCATCCAGGCTCACCGTTTCATAAGTCATGATATTTCTTTCTTCCATGGTTAATAGCCCCTTCCTTTTTGGTTTTCTATAGAGGTGAGTACATCGATTGCCTCGTTATTTGACATTTTCAAGAGCTCTTTTAAGTGCACCTACAAAATCCTTGCCGGTTTTGTAATGCTCACGGTTCATGATAAAATCCTTTCCGGCAAGTATGCATATTTTTTCAGCCCGGGCTCTTTTTTCTTCATGGGAAATAGTTGTTATGTCTTTTACATTTGCCAGACCAACTATCCTTCTGATCAGTTCAAGTCCCGATACCGCTGCAGTATCTCTCAAAACAGTACCCAGGTACCATTCCTTGAAACCTTCTGTCTTTGCCATGTGGTCAGTGACATTTTCATCAAATGCAGCATTGTATTTTTTAATAAATAAATCAATCATGTCTGTGATTGTATCTTCTATCCACTTTAAATATGATTGCTTTTCATCTTCGCATTCTATTTCTGAATTTGCATTATTCCATGCGAACAGCAGATTTGCCACTATGTTTCCAATGTCATAACCCATGGGACCATAGAATGCAAATTCGGGATCAATTACTTTTGTGGATGCTTCGGTAATGAATATGGAGCCTGTATGCAAATCTCCATGTATCAAAGACTGGGCATGATTCATAAATTCAAATTTGCATTTGGCAACCTCAACATGAAGCCTTTTGTCCTCATAAAGTTCTGCCTGTACAAAATCCCTAACAGGTGCAAAAACATTGTTTCTTTTGCCCAGATCATTATAAGGTTCGGTATATACAAGATCTTCACTTATTTCACAAAGCTCCGGGTTGATATATCTCTGTACACTAAGTTTTTTTGCTTTGTGTTCGGTACAAATATCTGTTGTAAGCAATAAGGTATTAACAAGAAAAGTAGAAATATGATCTGCAAACAGCGGGAATTTCTTATGTTTTATAAGCGCCGTTCTCATAATTGTGTGATCCGATAAATCCTGCATGGAGCAGCAGCACATAATATCATCATATTTGTAAACCTCGGGCACAAACCCGGGGGCCAGTTCTCCCTGTTTAATAAGAACCTCCGCTTCAATTCTTGCTCTATCGGTTGAAAGCTTTATTTCATCCGAAATTCTGGCCTCGTGACCGGCCTGTTTTACAATGACTGATTTTCCTGAAGCCTCTTCCCATACCTTATAAACATAGTTTAGATTGCCGTCTCCTATTTCCTTTGCTTCAAGTACCGCATCGGAATTAAAGATACTGAGCTTTTCCTTAACGTATTCCTTTATATCTTCGGTATTCATTAAAAAATATTTATCAAACTTTGACATATGGTTTCCCCCCTGTAATCAATTGTCCTTTATTTTTTCGACCTGAAGTATGTGCTGGCAAGTGCAAGAATCAGAACCGCACCTTTTACAATATCGAGAGAATAGTAAGGGACTGAAAGCATAACAAGACCGTTTTCAAGAATACCTACCAGCAACGCTCCCACAAGTGTTCCGATTGCATTCGGTTTTCCTGTACCGGCAACTGAAAAGCCGATATACGCTGCTGCAACCGCCGGCATAAGATAACCCGCACCTGCATTAATCTGAGCTGATCCAACTCTGGATGCCAGCATTATTCCGCCAAAGGTTGCAAAAAAAGTTGACATAAAGTATGCAAGAGTACGGTACTTGTTAACTGCTATACCTGAAAGTCTTGCAGCTTCCAAATTTCCTCCCACAGTGTACATATATCTTCCGTGCTTTGTATAAGTCAGGAATATGTGAACAAGAACTACAATTACCAACATGATGATTATTATCCATGGAGCCTGTCCAATCAGTTTGAAAAATGCCGGCACCTTTCCTGTTGTAGGAGTACCGTCAAGCCTTGCCATATTTTCTGAAACCGAGCCTCCGCCCGCATATGTCATTGCCACACCCTGGAATACAAACATGGTTGCCAGTGTCACAAGCATATCAGGTACTTTAACCTTTACTATAAAAAATGCGTTGATGGCTGCTATTGACAAAGCGATCAATATTGTTGCAACAATGGATAAGCCTGTAGACATTCCATGCCATATAAACATTGTCATAATCAATGCATCCGCAAAGGTTGCAGTTGAACCTACCGACAGGTCAAAACCGTTTACTGTAAGAGATATGGTTACACCGATAGCTATGACGGTAACAATAGAAATGCTGCGCAAAATAGTAATCATATTGCTCATTTTAAGAAATGTGTCGGGCATAATTGCAGAAAAGAAAATAAATAAGAATATAATAGTTATTACCGTTCCCCATTTAGTTAAAAAGTCAACCGGAGAGAACTTGTTTTTTGACTTGGTTAAGTTGAGTTCCATAATCAATGACCTCCTGTAGAATAATAGAGAAGTTCTTCTTCACTAGTAGTAGAAACCTCTACTTCATTAACAATTCTGCCGTCGTACATAACATATGCCCTATCTGCAATTGCAAGTATTTCAGCAAACTCGCACGACGCATAAATAATACCTTTACCCATGGCCGCCAGTCTTTCAATCAGTTCAAAAATATCACGTTTTGCTCCCACGTCCACACCTTTGGTAGGTTCATCAAAAATGTAGATTTCAGCATCTGAAACGATCCACTTGCCAACGGCTACTTTTTGCTGATTTCCGCCTGACAGGAATTTTACAAACTGGTTTTCGGAAGGTGTTCTTATTCCGAGATCTTTGATTATGCTGCGTGCCGCTTCCTTTTCCTTCTTTTTGGATACAAAGCTTAATTTATCACTGTATTTTTTAAGAGATGTGGCTGATAAGTTTGAATAAACAGGATCCTCTACCAGAATTCCTTCTTTTCTTCTTTCTTCCGGAACCAAGGCTATTCCCTGTTTAACCGCCGAATGGGGATCTTTTATTTTGAGTATTTTTTGATTAAGCCTGATTTCTCCGTTGCCCTGCCTCATGGCTCCGAACAAGGTTTTGCAGAGTTCGGTTTTGCCTGCACCCACCAGACCGGAAATTCCAACGATTTCGCCCTTTTTTACCTTTAAATTTATATTTTTAACAGCTCCATTTTTCTCGTTCAAATCATTAACTTCAAACATTACTTCCCCTATAGGAATCTGCTTCTTAGGGTACGTATCATCAAATTTTCTTCCAAGCATTAATTCTACGATATCTTTTGGAGTAAGGTTATTGTCAATTATTCTTTCTGCAACTACTCTGCCGTCTTTCATAACAGTGATGGTTCGGCAGATTTCAAATAATTCATGAAGTCTGTGAGAAATAAAAATTATTCCGACATTATCCTTGTTTGCCAATTC
The DNA here is from genome assembly GCA_023409265.1 of Bacillota bacterium. Lineage (GTDB taxonomy): Bacteria > Bacillota > Clostridia > Acetivibrionales > DSM-1351 > Ruminiclostridium. Next base: position 86,208 of record JAEYHZ010000039.1, read on the forward strand.
TCTGACAATTCTAAACAGCTCTTTTGTCTCGCTGTTGCTTAGCGGTGCCGTCGGTTCATCCAGTATTAAAAACTTACAATCTTCAACAGTAGCTCTGGCAATGAGCACAATTTGCTTTTGAGCAAGTGTCAATTCGCTTACCAGTTTGTTAACATCCAGATTCATATTGAATCTTGCCAGGATACCTTTTGCCTTTTTCTTTACTTCATTCCAATTAACAAATTGTTTACCGCCCATTTTATTAACAATGCTGTTAAGCATAATATTTTCAGCAACGCTTAAATACGGAATAAGTGCGGTATCTACTTCCTGATATACAATTTCTATACCGTATTTTTTAGCCTCTCTTGGATTTCGTATTTCAACAGGCTTGTCATCAATAAATACCTGCCCCTCGTAGCCTGGATTTGCACCAGCCAATACTTTCATAAGAGTGGACTTTCCTGCACCATTCGCACCTATAAGAGCACTTATATTTCCGCTTTCCATTTCATAATCTACATTAGAGAGAGCTTTAACACCAGGAAATTCTATTGAAATATTGCTCATCCTAATTTTTGTATTTTTCTGCTGCATTTTTTCACCCCCGCAATTATCAGGGTACTAATAATTTGCTAATAGAAAAGTGGAGTGTACCTTTTCTATTAGCATAAATCATTAGTACTAGAAATTAAGATTATTTGCCGTTTGCTTTTCTTAGCTCATCCATCCATGCTTCATTGAAGGCATCGGATTTTCCCCAGCCTGGAACAACTTCGCTCAAGGTAGTCATAATTGTGTCTGATTTCAACTGTTCACCCTTTATCAGGTTTGCTTCAAGATTGAAGGTTTCGGGAGTTTCTTCACCTTTTAATTTCTTGGCAAGAATTCTCATGTCAACTGTTCCGATAAGTTTTGGGTCAACTGCTGCTGTGGCTTTCCAAATGCTGTCTTTTTCCATCATCAAATTTATATCCTGGTTTGAAATGTCTATGGAAATAAGCTGGATATCATTACGTTTAGCTTCCTGCATTGCCTTGTATCCACCCTTTGCAAGTTCATCCCATGAACCCCATATAGCGTCTATGGAACCTGCAGGATACTTGGCCAGTACAGCTCCAACACGGGAGGATACTTCACCCTGTACATCATCAAGTGTTGATGGTCCAATAAGTTCAACTGTTTTAATCTTACCTTCTGATTCATACTTTTTGTAAATTTCTTCACGTCTGTCAAGAGGAGGTACACCAGGTCCAAACCATAATTTTAATATTTTAGCCGGTTTGTTAGGTGATCTTGCGATAATCTCATCAAGTGACAATTGTGCCAATGCGTAATCGTCCTGAGCTGTAGAAGTGATTCCTTTAGGTATAACGTTATCTTTAAAAGCAGTGTCAAAGGTAACAACTTTCATTCCTTTGTCCAATGCCGGTTTTAACATGTCTGTTGAGTATTCTACTTTACCATGGGAAATAATAAGTCCATCATAATTTTTTTCAATCTGTTGTCCTACAAGTTCCTGGAATTTTGCATCGTCTCCATTGGATATAAATGTATCCACTTCATACCCCAAAGCTTTTCCTTCCTGTACCGCACCATCCAGAAATTGCTTGGTATGGTCGTCAGAAGGCAGGTTTCTGATAACTGCAATTTTCACTTTCTTTGTTTCATTTGTACCCTGTGAGCCGGTGCTTGCAGTTGCATCCCCGGTTTTGCCTGTCCCGCAGCCAACAAGGGTTGAAGTTACAACTGCTGCAATCATGAGCATTGAAAGAAGCTTTCTCTTCATATAAGTACCTCCCATAAATTAAGTGTAAATATAACTTTTATATTAATAACTATGGGCATTGGGCACTCCACTGATTACCCATAGATATTACCGTATTAATTTATATCTGCTTCGTACTTTCTCTTTCGATCAGTTTTGTTGCAACCAGCATTTTTACCGTTTCCTCTGAAGGATTGTTAATCTTGTCATCCAGCAGTTTTACTGCAAGTTCACCCATTCTCTCCTTGTACACTCTTATAGTTGTCAACGGCTTATCCATCATGGTACAGAAGGGTATATCATCAAACCCGATAACCGATATCTGGTCCGGTATTTTTATTCCTTGTGCCTTTAATGCTTTTGCAGCACCAATTGCTATTGTGTCGTTTGCTCCTACAAAAGCTGTGGGCAAATCACCGGATATCTGTTTCAAGTGCTTTGCCATATCCTGATAGGCTCCGTCTAGATTCGGTTCAACACGTAGTATCATTTGATTTTTATCCAGGCCGAACTCTTCCATGCTCTTTAAAAAAGCCTCTGTCCGTTGGTCAAAATTTGTAAACCTTATTAAACTGTCCAGATAACCTATTTTTTTATGACCTAAAGAAACCAAATAACTAACGGCTTTGTAAATTCCATCAAAATTATCCATAACTACCGAATCGATATCATGCTTTTGAAACATATTGTCAACTGCTACTATAGGTACAGATATATCTTTTAAAAGGGAAATATCTTCTGACTTTGCCTCTGTTCCCAAGAAAACTATTCCTGCATATTCTTCATAATCAATAGCTTTTATTTCCGACTGAAAATCAGTTTCCATAATATTTTTAATTATGAGAGTATATCCTAAATTACGGGAAGCATATTCTATGGAATCTATTACTCTGGCGATAAAATCACCGTTCTGTTCAACTGCAGCACCGCTACCGATATACTTGATAAACAGTATATTCTTTTTGGGAGTGCTTGTTTTTTTGCTGTAGCCGTACTGGCTTGCTATTTCAAGAATTTTATTACGGGTTTCCTCACTCACTCCAGCTCTATTGTTAAGTGCTAAAGATACAGTGGCTTGAGATACCTTTGCCAACCTTGAAATTTCTTTAATGTTCATATTGACCACCCATCGTTTTAAAATTTTATGTAAACTTTGCCAGGAATTTTAGAAAATTTAAACTGTTTAGTAAAAAAAATGAATTATTTTTAAATGTTTAATTATTTATTTTAAAATTTTGCTATCGAATTCGTTTACTTTAATTGAAGTATAACATAGCATTTTTAAAACTACAATAGTTTTTTTAGATATTTTTTTAATTATTTTGTCTAAATTCTATATATTTTTTGTATTTTTATTGAGCTTTTTATTTGTTTTGCACATTTTATTACTGAAATGCTCGTTTTAATGTTTTAAACTTTTATTTAAACTTTATTTAAACTTTTAGTAAAATTTTAAATAAAGTTTAAATAGATAAATTATCATTATAATTTGTAAGGATAAATAGTGTATTTTCGAAAGAAATGTTAAATTTGATTTGAAATGCAGATATGCTTTTATGATAATTGTACCTTGAAAATCCCATGACATGTCAAAGCAGAAGGGATTGAATCCAGTTCAGAACGAGATTTTCACCCGACTTCAGGATATAAAAAAATACCGTTTGAACCCGGTGAGGCCTTGGCGGTATAGTATATTTTATAATATCAGTTACTTGTCAATATTCTTGAATAAATCCTTTTAATTACTTTCACAAAGGCTTCATAAGCTCATTCTATATGCAGGAGCTGCTTTTGCCATTATTTTCATCCATAATTATTTTAATAAAAAGACTTGTAATCTCCGGATCAAACTGAGTACCAGCGTTTCTTTCAATCTCAAGGATTGCTTCTTCTCTATTCATAGCTTTGCGGTAAACACGATCGTTTGTCATTGCGTCGAAGGCGTCTGCTACTGCAAGAATACGGCATTGAAGGGGAATTTCTTCTCCCTTCAGTCCACGCGGATAACCATTACCGTCCCAGTGTTCATGATGAGAAAGGATTAAATCAGCAACCCTTGCAAGTCCAGGTATTGTCTGAACAATCCGGCAGCCAAGCTCAGTATGAAGTTTCATTTCCTCCCACTCTACTGAGGTGAGAGAGCCTGGCTTCTGAAGGATATTCGGATTGATGCAGAGCTTTCCAATATCATGCAATAAGGTGAGTAAAGAAAGCTCGTTCATCTCTTTTGACGAAAGCTGGAGCTCTTTCCCTATGGAATAGCAGTAATTCTCCATTCTTTTCGAGTGCTCCCCGGTCTCGCTGCTCTTTTCATAAAGCATTGAAAGCAGTGTATTAGTGATATCGATTTGGTAGCTATTGCTGTCCAGAAGCCTTTGATAAATGTCTGTTATATTACGATTAAAGTTGTTGTCCATCTCTCCATTCTCCTTTCCTCAGCCTTTTCTGGAATCCACCCCACCATACATTTACATCAAAACTCTTCCTTCCTATTCCTGCAACCAACTCCATCATAATCACCTGCCGATCAGGTCAAGCAACACCTGGGGTATGTTTCCCAATGCTGCCTGTATTTCTACAGCTCCTAAATCAAAGGCTACCTTCGGCATTCCGTAAACAATTGACGACACCTCATCCTGGCCGATAGTTCTGTTGCCTTTACATCTCATAGCAAGAAGCCCTTTTGCTCCGTCATATCCCATGCCTGTCAGTAAAATCCCTACGGCAATTCCGCATGCTTCCCTTGCTACCGACTCAAACAGGACGTCCACTGACGGGCAGTGTCCGTTGACTTTGTCACCATGAAAGCACTCTACCTGATATCTTCTTCCGACCTTTTTTATCCTCATGTGCCTGTCTCCCGGGGCAATGAGCACCGTGCCCTGATCTACATAATCACCTGTCTCGGCCTCTTTGACCTGCAGAGAGGTTTGGGTGTTCAATCTTTCAGCAAACATCCTTGAAAAAACAGGTGGAATATGCTGTGTAATCACAATTCCCGGAATGGTAGGCGACAGGGAACGGAGTATGCTGTGAATAGCTTCGGTACCCCCTGTGGAGGCACCAATAGCAATAATATTGTCAGAGCCATGCACCATATTGCCAGGCACTTTTATTGCGGCATTTTCCTTTCTGAGCGACGCAAGCTTGACTGTTGAAGCTGTCATTATTTTTTGAATCAAATCAAAGATGAATTCTTCTACCGATTTGGGTGATTGTACAACGGGTTTTACAACAAAATCAATTGCCCCCGCCTCCATTGCTTCAAAAACTATATTGCTGACTGCACTGACCATAACGATAGGAACAGGATATTGGGGCAATAACCTGCGAACAAATTCAATTCCATTCATCCTGGGCATTTCCACATCACAGGTGATCACATCAGGGTGAAACTTAAGAATTTTATCTCTGGCATCAAACGGGTCTCCGGCTAAAGCTACGACCTCTATAAAAGGAACAGATGAAATCCCCCTTCTTATTACTTCGCGGAACATCATGCTGTCATCAACAATCAATACCCTAATCTTTTTCCGGTTCTCCATATACACCTACTCCTTTCTATAGACAGCCGGCATAATGTATTTATAACGGGTGAACTCACGGTCTAGGGACTCGGAATGCCCTATAAACAAGTAACCACCATATTCAGTTAAGTCATACAGTTTTTCAGTCAATTCATTTTTAGTCTTATTGTCGAAATAAATCATTACATTCCTGCAAAAAATCACATGGAATTTCCGTTTAAATGGGAAAATTGAATCCTTAAAATTAAGCTTTCGATATATCACTTCATTCCTGATCTTATCAGCCAGGATGCAATTCTCAGCGTCAATCTCTTTAAAGTAATTCAGTTTCCAGGATGCCGGCAAAGCTGAAATCCTCTCTTTGCTGTACGCACCCTTTTTTGCAGTTTCAAGTACATTATTTGATATATCGGTGGCTAATATTTTTGTATCCCACCACATTTTTTCCTTCCCGAAAAATTCATCGATAATCATCGCCAGAGTATAAGGTTCTTCCCCAGAGGAGCAAGCCGCGCTCCATATCCGCAAATCCTTGTCTTTAACAATTTTCGATAGATATGGAAGTATTTTATCCCTGAAATAATAGAAGTGGTCTGCCTCCCTCATGAAGTAGGTGTGGTTGGTGGTAATTTTATCCAGCAGGGTAACAACGGCCTGTCCTGTTCTGTCAGATACCACATAGTTCATATACTCGGATAAACTTTTAAAATTCTTGCTCAGAATTACATTGTTAAGCCTCCCGGCCACCAATGACTGCTTTTCCTCCGTCAAATTGATACCATAGTTGGTTATAATGTATTCGGCAAATTGCTTGAACTCTTTTTCTGTAATGCTAACCATATTCTCACCAGCCTTTAAAAAAAGGAGAAAGAGAGTCACCCGGCTCCCTTTCCTTGAAGGTACGATACCTCGGAAACACTATCCACTCTTACTCCCAAAGAGAGGTGTCTATTTTATACGTCTACATCATTGAGTAATTTATGACAATCAAGGATTAGCTTTATTTCGTTTCCAACCTTACCAATGCCTTTAATGTACCTGTTTCCGGTTTTATTAGCCTCCGGCGGATCCACAATCTCTTCTTCCGGTATGGAAAGCATTTCTGAAACGCTATCAACGATTAATCCAACATTGGCGTCGTCAATGTCAATTACTATTACACAGGTCCTGTCGTTATACTCCCTAAACGGCTTTTTAAATCTAAGTCTTACATCCATAACAGGGATAATTTTTCCTCTCAGATTAATAATTCCCCTAATATATTCCGGTAGTTCCGGCACCTCAGTCATAGGTTGAATACCAATAATCTCGATGACATATCGGACTTCTATCCCATACGTCTCGCTTCCCATGGAAAAGGTAAGAAACTTTCCTTTCTGTGTATCTTCTTGCTCCATTAATTCCTCAATATTTATCTGTGCCATTCCAATACTCCTTTCCTGTAAGGAAGAAAGAGAGTCCCTCGACTCTCTTTCAAGCCTCATATATATTAAACGGTCCTTATTTCTATCTAAGTTCCATTATCAATACTTTCCGAACTCTCTGTCACTCAAGGCTATTTTTCTTGTATCGGTGAATGCCGCCTCGGTATGAGCCTCTGTAGCCACACCTTCATCGTACTTTTTGTTCTTGTTCATGTTTTCAAGCATTCGCAAAACCTCAGGATTAATGTCCTCCAATCCTCTATCAAAAGAATACTTGACTTCTTTTTTTAGTTTGAATCTGCCCACCTGCTCTTTCAGGAGTTCTGCCTGGCTTGCCAATTCCTCACTGGCAGCCGCACCTTCCTCGGAAGTTGCCGAGTTGGTCTGAACTACCTGTGATATCTGCATCACTCCCTGATTGATCTGTGCAATACCAGTCGCCTGTTCATTGGAAGATACAGCAATGTTATTTACCAAACTTGCTACTTTCTCAACACCCTCAACAATAATGGTAAGTGCACCAGCCGTTTCATTAGCAATTTTAGCTCCGCCTTCCGACTTTCTAATGGAGCTCTCTATCATATCCGTAGTTTCTTTCGCTGCATTCGCCGAGCGCTCCGCCAGTATTCTCACTTCTTCTGCAACGACTGCAAAGCCCTTCCCGTGCTGTCCCGCTCTTGCTGCTTCAATAGCTGCATTAAGAGCCAACATGTTCGTCTGGGATGCGATTTCATCAATAACCTTAATGATCTTGGATATATTAGAAGAAGAATCATTGATATCCTGCATTGCTTTTAACATTTCCTTCATTTGTTCATTACCTTGTTCAGCATATGTCTTGGCAGTTTCAGCCAATCCATTCGCCTTATTTGCATTTTCAGCATTATGTTTTGTTTGAGCGGATATTTCTTCAATGGAAGCAGTAAGCTGTTCTATCGAACTGGCTTGCTCTGTTGCACCCTCGGAAAGAGAAATACTGGAGTCAGAAATCTGTTTAGCACCTGATGCAACCTGTTCTGCTGCTGCAGTAATGCTGGATAACACTTCATTATTATTTTGCACCAGCTCATAAAGCTTCTTACCAAGCAGGTCATTTTCAGACTTTATGGTGACGTCAACAGTCATATCACCGGCAGCTATTTTTTCAGCAGTGAGGGCCTGGCTTCGGATATTTTCTATCATATGGCTAAATGCTTCCATCAGATTACCGATTTCGTCCCTGGTGGTAGCCTCAACATTTACATTTACATCACCCAGAGCAAGTTTATCAGCTGCTTCAGCCAGCTTTTTCATCGGCTTGCTTATGATACCGGATATGAAGATACCAAGTACGACTGAAACGCTCATACCGATTATTACTATTATAATCATTATTACTGTAGCTGATTTTGCTGTAGCTATGTTGGTCTCTGAGGCTTCAGCAGACAATTCTACTTTAAGGCTTACTAATTCAGCTATAGATTTTGTAATCACACTATTTATATCAACTCCCTCGGTAAATACTATATCTTGCGCTTGCTCATTTTTGTTTGCAAGAGCAAGCTTAATTACCTTGTCCTTATATGTAACGAATTCATTAGTCATTAATTTATAAAGATTCTCATACTCCTTTATAACTCTTGGGTCTTTAATTAATTTTTTAAATTCTTTTAAGTTTTCTATTACAATTTCATAATTGTTGTTTAAGTTTTTAACGTTTTCATTCATAGCTTCTTCATCCACAAGAATAGTAAGATCTCTTAAATTGATCCGCGTCATCTGGTAGTTCTGAGCGATTGGAACCAATTGACTAAGATTCACAGTATGCCTTTCATACATGTCTTTACCCAGGTTGTTTATCTTGTTTATTTCAAAAATGCCGACTCCCCCTACTACGCCTGCGATAACAGCTACTACAATGAAACTTATTATCATCTTTGCAGAAACCTTTAAATTATAAAACCATTTCATCTGATTAACCTCCTAAATTTTGTTCAAAAAAATTAACCCGCATCGCTAAAATACTTAATCTCTTTATGTTTTTACCTAAAAAAATCCCTCCATTACTATTAAAAGCTTATTCCATATGGCTCATACGGCTAAAAAACGGAACAGTTTTAAAACCACTTTCATTGAGTTATTAACATATCTGCTCCCATCTAACGCTCCTTTCCTGTAATGAAAATTAAGTTCAGGCCTTTATATTCAATAATCCACCGTATTGAGAATAAGACTCCCACCGCCAGCTTCAGGCAGAGTACACCCTGCAAACCCATCTATCCTGTATGTTTTAAAAATATTGTCCAGTAATAAAAAAATAATCTGCTGTATAAAAGAATACAGCAGATTATTTTTTTATTCATACTCAATCATGTAGTATTTTGCAGTCTTTTGTCAGAATTCCTTAGCAGCCAGCTCGGTTCTTGAATGAATATCAAGTTTACTGTAAACGCTTCTAAGGATTGTTCTGACAGTTGTTTCTGATATATACAGCTTGCCTGCAATCTCCCTTGCGCTCAATCTATCCCTTGCAAGCTGGGCGATCTCTCTTTCTCTTGGTGTGAGAGGAGATTTTTCTGAGTTAATAGCCTTTTTAATAATTTTCATGCCCCTTTCTTGGCGTCTTCCAAGTTTAATTAAGGCATTTATACCATCTTTATCAGATACTGAGTTTCTTAGCAATTCTATAAGAGAATTCAACCGACCCGCTTCTTGGGCAAACGGAAGATAAATCTTGTCAGGCAACGCTATAGAAAGAGCTTGCTTAAGATATTCTTGAGCCGCGAGACGGTCTCCGTTATTATATTTTGCTATGGCAAGAAACTTCAGATAATATACTTGCGGCATCATATACTTAATGCTTCCGTTTGTGATTTTTGTATTATCCGGGATAAGCCGGGAAATACCATAAAGCTCATTATACCTATTTTCCATAAGCAAAAGATTTAGGTAAAGTATTTGCGCGTGTGGTATAACAGGCGCATATAACACGTTTTTTATGCTTTCCATGTCATAAAGCCACGGGGCTACATAATATTTAATACCCAGGACAAGTCCTATAATCGACATACAGTATTCTACCATATGCAAAACATATAGATTGGAATCTGCCTTGGTATAATCCTGCATATTCTTTATTGCGGTAAAATAACCCTCCACCTCTCCGCGTAGGATAGCAATGCGGGCAAGAACCAATTCCGCACAGATGCACATATCGGTCTGATAATAACTGCGAGCTTCATAGAGTGCCTTATGACACAGAATTTCCGCCTCGCAATCCTCGCCGCGCATGAGCATGGCCTCGGCACGCATGACCGTGTTGTAGCCGCTTCCGTGTCCCTGGCCTAACTTGTAATACAAGTGAGCGCCTATATCTATTTGCTGCAGCTCATTTTCCAGTTCACCGGATTCTCTCCAGAACATATTTAAAACTGAGGTAGTAGCAAATAGCATGGGAGTATCAGACTTGATCATAATAGATGCTCTGCCTAAAATTTCCAAAGCCGTCTCATGGCCCTTTCTCATTTTGGGAATATCATTGAAGTCTCCCAGAGTTGCAAGGAGGGTGTATTCACCTTTTATACTCCGTAATTCCTCCTGACCGAAACCCTCTTCGTTTTGAACTGCTAAACGAAGCAGACTGCACAGTCTTCGATATGTCTCAATCTGTCCGTTTAAAAATGTATAGTATCCGAAGACAATCATGGCAAGAGGATATTTACATAATATTTCTTCCGGGCATTCATTAACTATTGTAACAATAAATACCGATAGGTTTTTCCCTTTTTGCTTATCTAAATATTCACGGCTGAAGGGTAAAGACAGGATAGCGTCAAAATCTCCGATTTTATAAAAAAACCTGGAAGCGGGATAGTACTGTGACATTACAGCACAGGAGACTCCGGCTTTACGAAGTATTTTATTTTGATATTCCTCCGACATCTGATTATAGAATCGGTTTCGCAGATAGTCCTGCAAAATGCTGTGCATGCTGTACAGACATTTACCTGGTAGGTATCTTATGAAATCGTTATTCTTGAGAAGTCCTTCAATTTTCTCAGGTAATATCTCCTGATTCAACATAACTGCCGCCTGGCGCATCGTAAAACTATCAAGAACCGAAACTAACAGAAGAAAATCTTTCTCTTCCGGCGTAAGCCTATTCCAAATGGCTTTTTCTACCAGTTGCTCAATATCAGCGGTGAGATCAAAGGAACCTGTTTCTATAAAGTTTTTAATCTGCAGGCGAATTGCGGATACCCAGCCTCCAGTGCTCATAAATATTTTTTCCAATTCATCCTCGGTGAGACGGATACCTTCCATGCGGAACAAACTGGCCGTATCCTCCCTGTCAAAGAAGAAAGAAGATGCATTAATGGTATGAATATTAGTATGAATGGGAATTTTTTGTTTAACTTCCAATTGCTGCGTAATGAATATCATATGAAGTTTGGGATTTCCATGCATGGAAAAAATGCTTATTAACTCCCGAGGAATATCGCAGTTAAAAAGCTGGTAGTTATCCACTACCAAATAAGTTTCCGTTTGGCAGCGAACCTCTCTCAGATAAGATGTCATATAAAACAAGGTATCCATTGTAGGCATCTTCATGTTTTTTAGATCATTAGCCGCTTTAGCATCTATACTGGAGAACAGCTCACAGATTCCCATCCACGCCATAGTAGCAGACTCACCCAAACAGGTATACCAATATTCACAGGCACCATGGGGCAGGTTGTCTTTTAAATACTCTCTGATAGCTGTCGTCTTTCCAAAACCGGATGGCGCCTCCACGACCGTTAAGGAGTAATTTGATATTTGGTGAAGCTGCCTTTTTAGCCTGTTGGAAAAATAATACTTATTTTTTGAGTTCACAATTTTTCTCATTTCTCTACCTCTAGCTCTGATTTGAGGAATATGCCGTCTGTCCTTTTAGTACCAATTCGGGAATTTATAGATTATGATTTTCTTCTTATATCCTTTGTTCTGGTGTACCCCTGGGAATCAGCCAAAGTTCCTTTTTTACGAAAAAAAAGTAACAGGTCTCGTCTTCGATATTAAAACCTCACTATCAAATATAATATGTTATTATCAAATATAGTTTGATGTTTTAATGAATTAATTAATAATTGACATATTTTTTGTCTATTTTAACATATTTAACACGACTATTATGAGAAATACAACATATACTATTCGAATAGTCAAATCTGTTTTTCACATATGATATACGAGAGGTGAATAACAATGTACGATAAGTTTGTATCTGACAGAATTACGCAGCTTAGATTACAGAAGGGAGTTTCCGAGTACAAAATGAGTTATGAATTAGGCCATAGCAGGGGCTACATTTATAACATTTCATCGGGAAAATCGCTTCCGCCGCTAAAGGAGTTTTTTGCTATTTGTGAGTATTTCGGCATTACACCTGCTGAGTTTTTTGATGATAGACTGGATAATCCCGAGCTGATTCAAAAGGCTGTGAAAGGCATGAAAACCCTTGATGATAGTGATATTCTCATTATTCTAAGCCTTATCAACCGTCTGCAAATGAACTAGTAAAAAACAGACATTTATCAGATCATATATTTAAGAAAGGTTCTGGAGAAGGTTCTCTTGCGCCACTCGTGTTAGGATGGCAGCTTTGCTACTGTCGCAGCAAATTTTGCTACTATAACCGTAATTGCCAAGCCGGTGAAGTCTTGGCGAAACTACGTCGTGAAATGCACTGCTATTAAATCATAACAGCTTTAGTTTTAAAGCGGGGCGCACACCGTCTCGGGCTGCACTGACATTGGCGTAGCTGCGAATACTGCAGCCTGTACCGACAAAAAACGCACGGGTGGGCTTGTTTCCCTGTGTTCGCAGCCACCACCAGGAACAGCCGACTTCACGGCCGTTTTTGATGATATAATTATCTTTGTTGGTTTTATCATATACATACAAGCTGCATCCATCAGATTTTTTCGTTTTGGCGAAGTCGGTTCCAACAGAACGCCGCAAATCTCTTCCGTGTTTATCAGATATATCCTTGACCTCATTAACGCTCAGCAAAAAAACCCTGTCCTCGGTATCCGGGCAGCCTTCTCCGTTGTCGGTGCAATGAGCCGTCTTTATTAAGCCCTTTTCTGTGGCAGTGAATGCAGTGTTATAGAATTCATCATTCAGCCACTTGTGCAAATCACAGTCACGCCAAGTAATATCCACGCAGTCATACCAGGTAATATCCGCAGATTTGCCGTGATACCGCTTGCAGTCCAGAATGTACTCGCTCAGAATGAAGAGCTCACTCCCTGAATTTTGCAGGACCCGCCACTCTATTGGTGTTATATCATATCCATCAGCATTTTGTGGATAAGTACCGAAAGTAATGATTTCTCCTGGTTTTGTATTCGGGTTGCAACCAAATATTTTCATTTTGTTATCCTCCTGAATAGTATATAAATTATCTTTGCCTGGCATTATGCTCATCTTCACCCTTATAAATCTGAAGTTATAACTCTGAATTTTTAATTAGACACTCTTCATTAATTCAATCTGGATTTTTCTTTCTTTTCTTACTTCCTCTAAATTTTTAGGATACAGTAAATTTATTAGAGTTATTGCATAATCTGAAGCTATTAATGCATGTCTCTTCACATGTGGAGTAGCAGCGACCTGTCCCATAACTCTTAAAACCTTTACTTTTACGGGGTCCTTTTCCTCACGGGCTAATCTGTGTATCTTAAATGCTACATTCCTTGCCTCCTGAAACCTTGCTTTTCCTTCCTGCCATTTCCTATTGATATCAAAACATTCATTAATTGCATCACAGGGCTGTATATTGGTTAAATCCAAAATATGTTGTGCCAATAGCAGGCTATAACATGAAATAGCCTTATGGCTATGACTTTTACTATCAAATACAGCAATGAGTTCATCTTTTAACTCAGGAATATCATCAATTTTTCTTATTATTCCTACATCACCCATATAACTGTCTTTCTTCCCGCCTCTCATAACTGCACCTCTTTAAATTTTGTGTTTTTTCTTATCAACCCACTTATATAACCAATTAATTCCTTTGTATTACTCTCAGCCTCAGTCAGGGAAGATAACAGCCGGTCATCCGAATCCTCTGTTCCCCTGGATAAAAAAATGTTATTTCCCCTACTTCTGGTTTTCAACTCTTTAAGCATCCTTCCTATGCACTGTGTGCTGTAGTTCTCCTGCCTTAAGGTTTTAATGACTCTAAGCAGCTTTATTTCATCCTCGCCATATTTGCGATAGCCATTTTTTCCCCTTGGTACCTCAAGAAGCCCATCCCTCTCCCAATATACAATGACATTTATTGAAACCCCAAGCAGTTTTGCAGCTTGACTCCTGTTTAATGAAATATTCTTTTCTTCCAACAAATCACTTTCCAATATTCCCCGGATTATTTTCATAACCATTAATTCATTATTTTTTTCATTTTGTATATGTTCTAAATACTCTCTGCTTAGCTCCAAAGCCTTTCTCAAATCCCCCTGAGCTGCACTCCTTATAATATTTTGAACTTCGAACTTCATATAGCATTTTATTAATTCGCTTCTCAATGCCATTCTCAACAGTTTCACCTGTTCCAGATGTTTATCGGTGTATACCCGGTAGCCATTTTCCTTTCTTTTAACAGGAGCCAGATAGCCCCATTTCTCGTATAACATAACTGTGTTTGGATGTATCCCTATTATTGCGGCAATTTCAGAAGTACTATAGGTTTTCATTGAATACCTCCCTCTTTGTTACCCAAATTATATTTCTCATTATAGCATTCAAATATAACCCTGGTAAGATAGTGGAGGGTTCATCTACTTGCTTTACTCTAGATGCTTTAGGCTGAATGCTTTAGGCTGCAAAAAAATAAGTGCAAATGCTTAAGCCATTTTAATGGCTCTACACTTACACTTTGATGGAATTCCTATCTTTTGGCTTTGACGTATTCTATAGCTTCCTTTCCGGTTATATGTTCGACGTCAATGGCAATAATATAAGCCTGCGTACATCCGGTTATTTCCTTATGCTTTGCTTCTTCAGGCTGATCACCCGAATACTTTTCAACTAATGCCTTAAACGCTTCAAGCCATTCTTCGCCTTCTACAATTCTTGCTTTACCAAAAGCAATAACACTCCGGAAATAAGTAGTATATTTCTCACTTACTATGGTATCTTCATCTATTACAGAAAAAGATACCTTTGGGTTCTTTGCGATGGCATCGATTTTATGTCCTGCTTTTGCTGAATGAAAATAGATTTTGTCATTTAAATAGACATAGCTAAGTGGAACTGCATAAGGATAATCTTCATCACCTAAGCACGCAAGGACACCATTTGTGCACCTGTCCATTACAGCGATGGTGTCCTTCATTGATAATAATTGCTTAACCCTTCTCATTTCTCTAAACATTTGTTGTTTCCTCTCTTTCTCGCACAAGTACTTTATGGTATCATTTTACATATTTTATTGGGTTAGAATTTCTTTCAAGTGCCTTCAAGCTTTTGTAATCTCGCAGCATAGTACGGTCACCCAATTTTCGGATATTTCTCCATTATTAATAAACTGTGAAATATGCTTACTTCCAATATTTTTTAGCGGTTTACAGGGTTTTGCACCAATTATATGGTATTTGAACATCAATATCAAGCCTGGACAAAAAACGAGCCCAAAATTTTACTTTTAGGCTCGCTTTTGATAAGATGTTGTTCCAAAGCCACAACAAATTGTAGAATCCCTCAATTTTTCTTCCAACTTTCTAATCGAGTCCATGGCTATTCTCAGAAGCCCTTCCAGCTGTCGGATAGCAAGTTTACATACTTTCGCTTTTACTTACCCTATCAAGCCGCCAGGCAGCAAGGAAAAACGCGAAAAGTCCGATTCCGGCAATAATGCAAAGTGATACGCCCGCATTTATATCTGTTTCCATGTGATAAGCATATCCATAAAAAGACTGGAGTGCATAGGTTGCAGGAAAGATACGCCCTGCCCAGGCCAGAGCCCCAGGAAGCATAGATGTAGGAAACATTATGCCACTTAATAACAGGGATGGCAAAAATACTATCATTGAAAGCATAGTTGCGAAAGTATGCCCCTGAGCGAATACACCGATAAGCATACCGATCCCAACGCTGGCAAAGAGGAATACCGCAAGTACTGCAAAATACAGCCCTGGCGACCGAGGCAAATCAGAGTGAAAGACCGCCGGTGAGACAGCATAAATAATTACAGAGACGATAAACAGATGAATAAAAGCGCTTACTGCAGATACGAAAAGTGTCGATACACCAGGTATTCCGTTTACCTTATAAGCTCGCATCGTTCCTGACTCCCTCATATTCACGAGCGGCGTGGGTGCTCCTATTATTGCACCCATAGTCGCAGAGTAAATTGTCATTGATGCTGCCAGCGTTGCTTTCATGAGAGGAGATGTTGATGAAAATACAGAGCCTGTGACAAGGAAAAACACCAAGGGAGTAAAATAAAATGTCAACAGTATTCCCTTATTCCGCAGATCCATTTTAAATTGTATCCAAAGATATGTAAGAAAGGCCTTCAAAATTCCCCACCCCCTTCAACAAGTTCAAGGAATCGCTCTTCCAGCGAAGGCCTCTGAACCCGCAAATCCTCCACGGTATCACCCGCCTCCTGCACCTGGCGCAGTATGGCAAAAACAGAATCTGCCACGTCGCGGCAGCTCCATTCCAGGTAACCGTCTTTTTCTTTCACAAATGACGCGCCGTTTATATTTTTGCCAGGTTCAAGAGATTTTTTCGAAGTACACAGAAGGATTCGGGTCTCTTTGTTACCCGCCGACGTGACCTGCTCCGGTGTCCCGCATATTGCAATCCTTCCATTGATCATAATAGCGATCCGGTCACAGAGCGCCTCGGCTTCTGCCATGTCATGGGTCGCCAGAAGAACAGTTACACCCTGTGATCGGATCTTCCGGATTTCTCCGTGAAGCTGTGCCCGGCTCTGTACATCAAGACCCGCAGTAGGTTCATCCAAAATTAACACCTCGGGATTATTGACCAGTGCCAGGACAAGATGCAGCCTTCTTTTTTGACCTGTGGACAGCTCTTTGTATTGTTTTTTCAATAAATTTTCCATACCGAACTTTAAAATCAGCTCCTGTTGCAACCGTACTCCGCTGAATGAGCTTATAAGCTGCATTGCTTCATCCACCCTGATATTGTCCGGCAGTGACGACGACTGAAGCTGAACCCCGAGTTTTTTCCGGAGCTGCCTGCCGCCACTCTGAGGATTGCAGCCTGCAACACGAATGTGGCCCGCGTCAATTCGCCTCATTCCTTCAAGGCATTCCAGCGTGGTTGTTTTTCCCGCACCGTTTGGGCCAAGCAACCCGAACACCACGCCTTTTTCAATTTCCAGGTCGATTTTTTTTACTGCGGTAAACGAACCATAGCGTTTCACCAATCCTTCTACCTTTACTGCCGGCTCACTCATTATTATCCGCCCCCAATTCCAAAAGGTTTATACTTTTGCCGCTTAAGTAAATATTAAGCGCTGCTCCTAAGAAATGCTCGATTGCTTCCCGAAAATCTTTTGTTTCATCAGGCCAATCATCAATATCCATTCCGGCTTTAACCAGTGTTTCCAACAAACCCGGGTCACCTCCAGTGAAGTCCATAACCATATCCCACCAGCGTTTTGCCAGCTCTTGACCTTCTGCACCTGCCGGATCGGCTCCTTTTTGATACAGAGTGTTCAATTCTGTAAAGATTTCCTGCGATTTTTCAAATAGAAACCGGCTTTTCTCCTGAGAATCAGCTGTCTGAAACCTTTCGGTAATTTTTTTCAGCTGTTCGGAACCAAAATAACTGAGTAGGAAAGCATATGGATTTCCCTGTCTCATCAGATGCATGATTGCCATGAGCTTTTCAAGACTAACGTCCCTTCCCTTTTTTGTTTCATAAATTACGGTATCAAGCATTTTTTTAATATTATTCAAATTCTCAATTTGCCCAATCAAAATCTCCCTCTGTTCGGTAAATGTCTCTTCAAGATCCGAAGCCGATTTGAATTTCAAAATTTTTTCTTTTATTTCCTCAAGAGAGAATCCAAAGGATTTGAAAAATAAAATCTGCTGGAGCTTGAAAATATCGCCGAGAGTATACATTCTGCGTCCACCTTCGCTGAGAGTGGATTTGAGCAGGCCGGTTTTATCATAGTATTGCAGTGTCCTAACCGATATCCCGGCTTCCTCAGCCAGTTTACCAATGGAAAATAAGGGCATTTCCTGATTTTTCATTCCGCACCTCCTGACACCTTTAAGTGTACTACATTACGTAACGTCACGAGCAAGAGTTTTTAAAATATTTCAGATATTTTGTTTTTAATCTGCAAAATGGGGATGAGCCGTTGTTGTCCTGATGATGGTTACAATCCAGGCTTAGCTAACTTTGATTAAATCGTAAGATTTGATATTGAATCTTTCTATTACGCTTTTCAATAGAGTTTCCCGTACTGAAATATAGATTGTGCTATTGAGCAGTAAAAACTGTGATAATATTTCAGAAAATCCCTTTCCCTGTAATTCCAAAGGACCGATTTCATCAATAAAAACAGGAGAGATGTTATTTTGAATAATATCATCGGCAATATTAAAGACATAATCAAAGCCCTCCCGGGAAAAACTGTAGACATCGTAGCGGTATTTCTCATTCCAATAAGCCGGAATATATCCTTCCTTAAAGGAAAACGGTTTGCCTGCTCCGGTTGATAACCTTACAACCTGCTGCCCGATATAAGTTCCATCAATATATACTTTGGGCAGTATAAAACCATCTCCATTTTTTAACTCTTTATATAATGATAAAAGCTTGGTGGTTTTGCCACTATTAACTGATCCTGTTACTATGTGCACCATATGTCACCTAAGATATTAATTAATGTTTAAAAGAATTCCGTACTTTCATATAATCCTCCTGAGTATCAATATCGAATAAGATACCCGGACTTTGAACCTCTATAGTTTTAAAACTGTTATGGGCGATGAAATCTCTCAGGCTGCTATATTCTGTTGTGGAAAGAAGCAGGTCTGCCATTCTCCTGTTTATGAGCACCGGATGGCCTTTAGCTCCCCCGAAAACTGGTATGACTATGTCACCCTTTACTCCCAGCAGTTTTTTGTAAACATCTTCACTGACCAAAGGATAATCTCCGGGAATTAAGAAAATCCTATCACCCACAACATGTTTAAATCCTTCTATAACCGAGCTGAACATGCCGGATTCATAATTTTCATTATATACCAGTTCTATCTTTGAGTACTTGTCCAAAATCGGAGTAAGATTTTTAGCGTTATAGCCTCCCACCACAATAATGTTGGAGCAGGCGTCATACATTCCCTCTATACATCGCTCTATAACGGACTTACCGCCCAGATCCAATGTCATTTTGTATGCGCCTGCTCTCGATGAAAATCCAGCAGCTAATATAATTCCTTCTATCAACATAATTTTACAACACCCTTTGAAGGATTAATGCAACAGCCAGCAAGCTAAAAGCAGCGATTGGCCTAAAACTAATATCCTCAATGCTTCCTGATTTTATTAGTTTATCCGAAAATAGCCAGGAGTATTTGTTCTTATGTAAAATCATTCCTTTTACTCGTAACGCTGCCATTAGTATTCCATAAATGAATATGCTGTTTATCAAACCTTCGTACACTACGAACTTAAGCAGAGCTGCAATATCTTTGTATGGGTAGGCAGGCATTAACCACGCAGGCATGACAAGTAAAGCAATAAGGAACAGGCATCTCCATAACAGGCTGACAGATGCTATTTTAATCAGCTTGAGTTTTTGTGTGTATTTCTTCCAAACAAGTAATTTGAGTATTGCAAATAACGAAAGACCTTCCAGCAATATTGATATGGCAGGGCAAATCACTATCACTAAATTTGCTGTCATAAAGAAGTTTATAAACTTTATGGCGGCAGCGACCATAGATGTAAAAAGTACTGAATTCAGCCGGCCGGTCTGCTTGTAAACCATGCCCATAAAGAAATAAGCAAAGGGGAACCAAATGAACCACCCTATATTAAATGCGGTGATATGCAACAGGTGCCCAAGAGTTGCCTCCTCAAGTCCCCATAAAGCACCCCAGAATATTACGGCGCTGATATATTTTTTTAACAAATACTTCAACTCCTGTTATTAAAATTATTAACCCAAAATATTCTATGAGTAGTTATTGAGTTCTATTCCTTTCAATAGATAAGAAATCAGATGGATTCTGGTCTTAAAACTGATTTTATTGCTTTTCTGATCTCTTCATAGCTGGTGCATCTGCAAATGTTGGATTGGAGCCATTCTTCCATAACATATTCTTCCGCATCAGGGTGAATATTGGCCAGAGAGTGGCATACCATCAAAAAGCCGGAAGTACAGTAGCCGCACTGGAATCCCCAGTTTTCTACAAATGCATTCTGTATTGGAGCATTTTGAAGCCCCTCGACCGTGGTTACTTTATGTCCCATGGCTTCAACTGCCAGCATCAGGCATGATTTAACCGGCCAGCCGTCGACAAGAACTGTGCATGCACCGCAGTCACCGTTTTCACACCCTGGCTTGGCCCCTGTTAACCCCAGTTGTTCCCTGAGGACATACAGAAGAACATCTGAAGGACTTATGGCAACATCCTTCTTTTCTCCATTTATATCAAGCTCAATGATACTTTTTCCTTCCACTTTAAGCATTAATGCGCTCCCTCCAGTGTTTCCAATGTTGTCATTAACACGTTCTTCAGCACAAATTTCCGGTATTTGTCTGAGCCCCCCACATCATTTAAAACAGGTGCTGGCAGTTGATTAAGAACATTATTCACCCTTGTTTCCCTGGAGCTATTTGTATCATTGAGGCTACCCTCAATTTGAGAAGATCTGAAGGGAAAACCACATACTCCACTGAAAGCAATCCTGAGCTTGTCATTTTGTTTAGTAGCTGCTATTGAAACCAATGGGTAATCAATTTTTTCGTTTTTAGTTTTTTTAACATGGACAAAGGGTAATGCAGTATATTCTTTTTCAAGTGCAAACCGAACAATAAACTCACCCTTTGCCAGGTGCAACCTTTCTATAAAAACCTCAGATAATGGTACATTTCTGAGCTTATTTTCGCCGGCAATAGTCACATAAGTATCGGATAACAGCAGAGGCAGAACTGCTTCCCTGTATATGATGGTTCCCCCAATGTTCCCCCCAAGTGTTATCTTGCACTGTATGGTATGGTCGGCAATTCTGCCGCAGGTCTTACCAAGCAGCGGGAACATTTTCGATTCCGATATCCGTGACAAGGTGACTGATGAGCCGATAATTAACAAATCTTCCCGGACTTCCAGAACATTGCATTCCGGAATCCCTTTCAGGTCAATTACAGCTTTGGTAAAAACATTATGAACCCTGGCCATACTTATAAATTCAGTACCTCCTCCATAATAAAGAGGTGATTTACCTTGTGATTCCAATTCCTTATATATTTGCACAGCTTCGTCAATTGTATCAGGTCTGTAATAGTCAAAACTAAATGGGATCATGCAGTACCCCCGGTTTTAACACTCCAGATGTATTCAGGTGTCAGTGGCAACTGATTTAAATCAGCCTGTGCAGCAGATGATAACGCATTTGCAAGTGCTGCAGGGATTCCGATTATTCCATGTTCGGCAATTCCTCTTGCAGCGTAGGGGGCATCCTCTTGAGGAGTTTCTATAAAATCGACAATATATTCGGGTTCCTCACCGATGTGCATCACTTTATAAGTCCGCAAACTTGTGGTCAATACTTTTCCGGAAGAATCATAAGAAAAGGCCTCACGGCTGCCAAGCCCGAACCCCATGCACATTCCACCCGTTATCAGGCCTCTGGCGGTTTTGGGATTCAGCACTTTCCCTGCGTCAATAGCTGTCGCAGCCTTAACCAACCTATAAGTATATTCTTTTGTGTCAAATTCAACTTCGACTGCCTGGGCACCAACAGTCCAGGCCGGGCCGGTCTTGCCTTTACCGGTTTCCTTATCCAGATCCGCGATGCGGCTCATAATAAAACTTCCACGCCCCAATATTTGGCCTTCAATTGCATTTCCATCAGGATATTTATATCCGTGAACCAAATCCTTAAATGCTACATAAATTGTTGGATCCTCTTTTAAATATACTCTTTCTTCTGCAACACACAAATCTTCGGGAGGGCACCTCAAAACTACAGCTGCAAGACTGCGCAGTTGCCTGTTCAAGTCTTCGGCTGCCCTTAAGGTCGCTCTGCCGGCCATATAGGTTGTCATACTGGCAACGGTTTTCCAATGTTCAGGACTAACCCTTGTGTCTACGTCCAGATTCACGTGGATTCTATTAATGTCCATTTTCATTTTCTCTGCAAGAATTTGAGCCAATGTGGTTTTCATGCCCGGACCATATTCAACTACACCGCTGTTAAGATTAATACTGCCATCTGTATTGAAAGTCAGAAATACACCTGAAACAGAATCGGTGGGCGAGTCAGAGGTTTTCCAGAAACAGCTTACTCCTTTTGCTCTTACCGTATTGCCGTCCAGCTGAATTCTCATTCCTTCATTCCAGTTTATGGAAGCCTTAAGTTTATTAAGGCAGGCGGTTAAGTTTCCGAAGTTGCTAAGGGTTGTTTTTACCTGGGTTGGAGTGGTTTTTCCAGGAACCAGGGCATTTTTCAACCTTATTTCCAAAGGGTCTATTCCAAGCTTGGATGCAAGCTTATCTAATGTTCTTTCAATGCAGAAAGCACAGGATGCATGACCGAAGCCTCTAAAGGCTGTACTATAAGGGTGATTTGTATATACAGAAAGGGAATCGCACCAAACATTTTCAATATAATAGGGGCCTGTACAAACAACAGCTATGGATTTTGCAAGGCGTGGACCTAAATCGGCGTAAGCACCGGCGTCGACCATATAAGTCATCTCGGCGGCTTTTAGCAGCCCATCTCTTGAGGCACCCAGCTTAATCCTGGCTTCCAGACCCAACCGGCAGGGAGATGTAACAATGTCTTCTTCCCTGCTGTTTGTAATTTTAACACTCCTTCCGCCTACAGCTTTTGAGGCAATATAAGCAAGAAGTTCAAGCTGGACAGGAGCTTTTCCACCAAAACCGCCCCCTACAAGAGGTGTTTTTACAGTTATCTTCCCCTCTTCTATTCCAAAAAATTGACTGATGAATTTTTTTACAGAATAGGGTGCCTGTGTGGAAGAGCTTATAACTACCTCACCGTCTGCATGTATTTCAGCTCTTGTATTTCTTGTTTCCATAGCTATATGGTCCGACTTTGGCAGTGCATAACTTGCTTCAATTACAACTTCACTTTCAGCCCAGCCTTTAGCCATATCACCCTTTCTTATCTTAATTCGCTCAGCTATATTGGTGTTTGGCTCCGGAGTAACGTCTTTTGCCGCACGCTTGTAATTTGCCAGGTTTTCATGAATAAGAGGTGAATGAGTTTTCAGAGCTTCACCTGGTGAAGTTATCACGGGCAAGGGCTCGTAGTCCACCTTTACCAGCTTGACGGCACTCATTGCTTCGCGCTCGCTGTTACCTACAACTAAAGCAACAGGTTCACCAAAATATCTCACTCTGTCTATTGCGATTGGAGGACGGTCTTCTATAACTGCACCACAAAGGATTGGATAATCTTTTCCTGTAATCACGGCCTGTATTCCCGGAGCCGCTGCGGCTTCCGAGATATCTATATTATTAATTTTTGCATGTGTGTATGGACTGGTAACCATTTTAGCATGTAAAATGCCGGGTACAATGTAATCATCAGTGTATTTCGCTACACCCGTAACTTTATCCCATGCTTCTTTCCGTTGAATACTGGTACCTATTGTTACTGCTGCGTCCAAATAGCTTTCCTCCATTTTTGTCAAATGAATTCTTATCATTAAATACATTTGTATTTTAATAATGTAAAGATCTATGAATTATCAGGTATTTTTTCCAGTATCAAGTATATTTATTCTTGCAGAATATCCTGAGAACTATTAAGAGCCAAAATAAGAAAAAGTTGCAGGTAAAAAAGCATGATCAACTATTACTTTTTTTAAGAACCTTACCTAATAATTTCAGGAATATCATGCTGACTTCAACCCAAAGCCAGCTGTAAAGAAGTGCAAAGGCATAAATGGCTCCTGCCATAGATATATTAAAATCATCGGACACTGAAGGTCCCAATATGGGAAATTTAAAGATATACAGTAAAAGGAAAACTCCAACGGTTAGAGAAAATGCAGCAAAAGCAATAACGAGAACTCTTTTATTTAAAAATCTGAAGGCAAAGCCTATGCCGATTCCTAAGAGTCCAGTTGTAAAAGGAAATACTATTATCTCAGAAGGCTGTAATACAAACAGAAGGCACAAGGTAGTAATATAAGCCATAATTCCTGTAGGTACCGCCAGTATTGTTGCCAAAGCGATAGGAAGGGTAACCAGAGCACTTAATGCAAAACCAGGGCCGCCAAGTGCTCCGGCTGCTTGCAATATAACCGCTATTGCAGAAAGTAATGCAGAAATGACAAGCCTTTGTGTTTTACTTTCATCAGCAATAATTGTTGATTTTATTGCTTCGACCTTCTCAGCAACCGGACTGGCCCAATATCCGGTAAATTTAGATAATGAGAGAGTTACATACTTTTTAATGTAACCTATAATTTTAGATAAAACTGATTTAAAATTAGTGAGCCTTTGACCGGCTGGTATAACTAATTCTGTAAACTTACTCAGCATTGCTCACTCCTTATACTATGATATTAGATTAATATGATAGTATTAAAAGTGTTATAACTGTATTTTCGGGGTTTATGATTACCGAACTGGAGTAACCGATAAAACCTAAGCAATCTCTTTAATTACGAGGGCTTTATGATAGATGAGTGTCTTTAAAGACTCTATTATCCATCTTTGTCTAACTCGGCTTCCCATTACAGTTGAAGAATAATGTTGAATTTACAACATAAAAAGATGCCTTGCAATGTTGTGAATTGTATATTTATGGATTAATCGTATATTACATTTTTTCCTTCTTCACTTAATTTTTTTAAAGATGAAAGCATATGATTTATTTCTTCATCGGAATGTCTTTCCCATGAACCTAATTCGGCTATTATTTTCAAAGGAGATTTAGACCTATAAGAACGTGTTGGATTTCCAGGAAATTTTTTGTCAGTTAAGTTCGGGTCATTTTCAAATTCACCTAATGGTTCTACAATGTAAATTCTTTCTTTTGAGCTAGATTTCGCTAATTCAGCCCCCCATTTAGCAGCATTTAATGTTCCAGTAAAATAAATATAGTTTGATTTTTTATCCTGGTAATTTGATAAGTGTTGTGGTTCTAATAAATCTCCAAGTTTTAGTTCTGCTTTAGTACCATGAAAAAAAGGACCATTATCTAAAACATCTTTTTTGTCATTCATACTGTTACACTCCTTTTATATTTTAATTTAACATATCATTATTGTATAAAAATAAGTCCTAAGTTGTTTCTGCCTGAGAAATAAATATTAAAAAAATCGTTAGCACTCTATGAAAAATCATGTAGTTAAATGGCACTTTTATTGAAGACCAAGCACATAAGAACTCATACTTTTACCTCCTTCGGCAATTCCTTTTTTGATAATTTTTATGACATTCTACCAGCTAACGCGATTTATAGGAGTATTATACTAGTCTATCTTTATTGTTTCTTTTGTAATTTTACATATACCCCATTACCCCGTCTTTTTCTTTGTAGAATAATACTCCTCCAAAAAATTTGAATAGCGTGCTATTGCATTATAACACCGGCAAATAGGAACAAATAGTCTACAATTACAATTTTTTATATGTTATAATTAAAGTGGAGAGAATCATTTCATCAAATAAAGACCAGCGATTCAGAAAATATTATCTTATTCGGCGGCCATTTTTCTTATTTTTATTATTTCAGTTTATTTTCCTATTCGGTTGTAGACAGCTACCGCATCGGTAATGTTATATTGTTCCGAATGATTATCTCCTTTGGCACCGGCTGTAACCAGAATATATTCCTTCTTACCTTCTTTAGCCAGGCTTGCCAGACAAAGACCGGCTTCTTTGGTATACCCTGTTTTTCCTCCTAAAATTTTTCCTCCGGTAATGCTTGGATTGCTGAGTCTTTCAAACATAGTACTATAAAAAGTTATCCCATCGGGATGCTTATTGGTTGGTGGCGTAGAATATCGTGCTGAAGTAAAAATCTTCCTGAAAGTATCATTCTGCAACGCGTAGCTTAGTAGACAAGCCAGGTCCTTAACTGTTGCGTAGTGGTTTTTATTGTGAAGTCCTGTCGTATTTTCAAAATGGCTGTTGTCCATACCGAGCTCAGCCGCCTTTTGATTCATCATCTCTACAAAGTTCTGCTCCGAACCCGCAATATGCACCGCAAGTCCTTTACAGCACTCCGCACCGCTAGGCAGCAATACTCCGTATAACAGATCAATTGTCCTGACCAGCTCACCAGGCTGGAAACCAGCCATTGATGCATCTGCCTCGTACAGGCCCTGATACATAGAGTTGGTAAGTTTAATTTTCTCCTTCAGATCAGGTAACTTTTCTATGGCAACAATGGCTGTCATTATTTTAGTCAAAGACGCAGGATAGATTTTTTCTTCGCTATTTTTTTGCATCAGGATGGTATTATCTTCTAAACGGATCAGAATCGCATTAGGACTGTTCAGCTTTTCGGAAGCTATATATAGAGAGGAATCGGACTCTATCTTTATAGAAGAATCGGACGCTTTCTCTACAGAAGAATCGGACGCTTTCTCTAAAGAAGAATCGGATGCCATCCTTAAAGAAGAATCGGGCGCTTTGTTTAAAGAAGAATACGATGAGGTTTTAGTATACTCTTTTTTAAAAAGATGTGGGTTTCCTATAGTAATGATGGACTTATAAACCAAAACAGTAATGACAGCCATCAGCAGAAATGATATAAATATGCGTACTCCAGACTTTTTCTTTTTCATTTTTCGTCCCATTGTAAAACAGCTCCTTATTTTTGTGATGATATTATTCAATCACAGAACGAGGAGTTATGTTGGAATTCCATCTTATGAACTTCTTAAGATTTTCTTATAGCACTATGATTTTTACAAATTGCAATTCGGAAGAAAAGGAAGTATAATGTGGAAATAAGCATCTTTGCCTGTTTCTATATCAAACAGGTAAAGGTGCTTTTTTTGGGGAGGAAATATGAAAAAAGCTACGTTTTATACAGAATTGGCATATCTTTTTGGCATTGTAGGTCTGGCACTTGGAACCGCTTTAATGGAAAAGGCCAATATGGGCATTTCCATGGTTGTTGCTCCTGCATATCTGATTTATCTGAAATTATCAAAGTTTTTGACCTTCATGACCTTTGGAATGGCAGAATATATTTTGCAGGTATGTCTTCTCATTATGATGACTATGGTTTTAAGAAAGTTTAAAGTATCCTATTTATTTTCCTTTGTTACAGCAGTTTTTTACGGTTTTGTACTTGACGGTTGTATGGGATTGCTAACCAATATTGGTGCTTTATCTTTTTCCACTCGTATTGCCTTTTATACTATTGGCCTGATTATTTGCGCACTTGGTGTTGCGTTCATTTTTCATACTTATATCTCTCCGGAAGTATATGAATTGTTTGTAAAAGAGGTATCTACCAAGATGCATTGTAATATTAGTCATTTTAAGATTGGATATGACTGCGTCAGCTGTCTTATTGGAATTATTTTGTCATTTCTTTTCTTTGGATTTTTCCATTTTGAAGGAGTAAAGCTTGGTACGGTCTTTTGCGCCCTTGTTAACGGGAAAATTATTGGCATTATCAGCACCTGGATGGAAAAACATTTGAATTTCATTGATGGTCTTCCATTGAAAAAATATTTTTAATCCCTTAACTCAAACTCTGTATACTCCTCCATCGATGCATCTTTGGAGATGTATGCTCTAAACCTTCCAGGTTCGGAAGAAAATCCATTTTCGAGGGTATTAAACCTCAGCATTTCTTCATTTATTGCAAACCTTACATCTTTTTCTTCACCGGCTTCCAGGGTCACACGTTCAAACCCCTTCAGCATTCTTACAGGCCGCACTCGACTGCCTGACATATCTCTTAAATAAAGCTGAACTGTTTCGGTGGCTGGAACTTTACCAGCGTTTTTAATTCTACAGCTGGCGATAAGGATTTCATTCTTCTTCATTTCATTTTGGTTTAAAATTACCCGGCCGTACTCAAAATTTGTATAGGTCAATCCATATCCGAATGGATAGAGAGGAATGCTTTGACCATCCATGTATCTTGATGTAAACCTGTCGGAATTGTAAACGTCTTCAGCCGGCCTGCCGGTGTTGTAACGATTATAGTAAATCGGACATTGGCCAACGGCATACGGAAATGATATGGTTAATCGTCCGCAGGGAGAATGCTCTCCTAAAAGGATATCACAAACTGCATTGTTTCCTTCTGTTCCGGGGAACCAAGCTTCAAGTATGGCACTTGCTTTTTTATCAAGGGATGGAATTGCAAGGGGCCTGCCATTATACAGAATAATTATCACCGGTTTACCAATTGAAAACATCTTTTCCGCTAAAGTCTCCTGGTAGCCTGGCAAGCTAATTTCCAGCCTGCTGCCAGATTCACCGCTCATTAAAGGTTCCTCACCCAGCGCCAGAATGATAATATCGCTGTCTTTTGCAAGCTCAATTGCTGCGTTAACTTCGGTATCGTTATAGTCTGTAACTCCGCAGCCCCTTGCGTATCTAACCTCGACATATTCAGATAAAGCTTCTTTTAAAGTTATACATTCATTAACATCTCCATAATCAGACCAAGAATCCAGCATCTCCCTGGAATCGGCCAGCGGACCGATCAGCGCCACATTTTTAATATTTTTTGCAAGCGGCAATACTCCGTCGTTTTTTAAAAGTACCATTGAGTCACGTGCAATACGTCTCGCCTCAGCTCTATGTTCATCACAGAGAATATATTTCTTTTCCAATTCTTCATCTGCATCTTTGTATGGGTTATCGAATAGTCCCAGTTCCTCTTTAAGCATTAGCACACGAAGAACAGCCCGGTCTATTTGATTTTCAGTAATCTTGCCCTCTTCAATGAGCTTTCTGGCATTTCTATAATAGGTATTGGATACCATCTCTATATCAACACCGGCATCAATTGCTTTTTTTGCCGCTTCAGCCTCGTTTTCTGCATAGCCGTGCTGTATAAGCTCTACAATAGCAGTGCAGTCGGAAATTACAACTCCAGTAAAGCCCCACTCTTTGCGTAAAACGTCCTGGTACAACCATTTGTTTCCGGAAGCCGGTATACCATTTATTGTATTGAAGGATGTCATCATCATTTTTGCACCGGCATCAATAGCAGCCTTATATGAAGGAAAGTGATGCTCACGCAATGTATATTCACTAACCTCCGTTGTATTATAATCCCTGCCGCCTTCGGCCATTCCGTATGCTGCAAAATGTTTTGCACATGATGCAATTTTATATTTGGCCGCAATGTTGTCTCCCTGGTACCCTTCAACATAAGCCTTGGAATAGAGCCCGTTTAAGTATACATCTTCACCGCTTGTTTCGACTACTCTGCCCCATCTGGCATCTCTGGCCAGGTCACACATGGGCGAAAAAGTTAAATGTATGCCTGAAACCGCTGCCTCCCTGGCTGCAATTTCCGCAGATCTCTTGACAAGCTGAGGCTGCCAGGAACAGGCCATGGCAAGGGGTGAAGGAAAGATTGTCTTGTAGCCATGTATAATATCATGCATGAAAATAAGGGGTATTTTGTGTTTTGACTTTTCGAGATGCCTTTTCTGTACTGCCTTTAAAAATTTTGCTCCTGACACCCCCAGTATTGAGCCGGTATTTTGCTCTAAATGCTCATCTATTTCAAACCGATAGTCGATACCCATCAATCCTCTATCGCCGTTTTCATTCTCAATATTTCCGTATAGCTGGGTGATTTCTGCTAATTTATCCTCCAAGGACATCTGCTCAATTATTTTTTGCAAGTCTCTCATGTTTAAATCCTCTCCAGTGAATTTTACAGCATAATTTGCCACATAACCCTCTACAGAACAAAGGTGGCAAAGCCACCTTTGTTTGCACGGCGTACCATTATAGGTACGCTATGCCTCCTCCAAGTTAATAAAAAACGCACCGTCGCAAATACGCAGTGCGTTTTTTCCTATTCCTTTACTGCACCTATCGTCAGACCCTTTATCATATGTTTTTGGAATATCAGGTAAAGCAGCAGAACAGGAGTCATCATTATTGTACTGGCAGCCGAGGTGAGAGGGATGTCTCTTGTAAATTTGCCCTTAAAGAAACTTAAGCCAAGAGGCAAAGTTCTCATTTTATCATCTCTCAGCATAATGTTTGAAAGCATAAAATCATTCCAGGTCCACATGAATATTAAGATAATAATTGTAACAAGTGCAGGCCTGATGACAGGAACAATGATTTTATACAGAACGGTTATCTCCCTTGCTCCGTCAATTCTGGCAGATTCCACCAAAGACACGGGAATATCCTTGATAAAACCCCTCAACAAGAATACACAAAATGGGATATTAAGTGCAATATGAGTCAGATAAACCGGTGCTCTTGTCCCAAGGAGTCCGACAAATTTCATATTGAAAAACAAAGGAATAATTATTATTTCAAAAGGAATGATTAACCCGATTAAAATAAGAATGTTAACGATCTCCTTACCCGGGAATTCATAATACACCATGGCATATGAAACAAGTGTGGCAAGTACCAGAACACCCAGTATGGATAATGCCGAAATAATGATACTGTTTGAAAAATAAGTTGAAAAGTGCCCGATTTTCCAAGCCTTACTATAATTTTCAAAATGCCAGACCTCAGGAAGTGCAAGTATGCCCTTTCTAATTAAGTCTTCTTTTACTCTAAAAGAGAGGTTAAACAAGAAAAGCATAGGGACGATTGTAAAAATGCTTGAAAAAATCAGGAACACGTAAGCAGATAATGTTTGCATCTTTTTCATCTTTTTATCACTCATCCCTTCTCAGGTATAAAAAGACCCTGGATATGATCAGTACAAGTACTGTTAATATAACGGCAATGGCGCAGCCCTGCCCGATTTTGTTTGACATAAAGGCCTTGCTGTATATATAGTAGGAAATTACATTAGTGTAATACCCCGGACCTCCCTTTGTCATC
Source organism: Bacillota bacterium (assembly GCA_023409265.1). Lineage (GTDB taxonomy): Bacteria > Bacillota > Clostridia > Acetivibrionales > DSM-1351 > Ruminiclostridium. The sequence continues at coordinate 117,148 of JAEYHZ010000039.1, forward strand.
TGAAAAACCAGGTCAAAAACTTTAAAGGCACCAATCAGCGATAGAAGCAATAAGGTTGTTGTTGTTTTCCTGATAGACGGTATGGTAATGAAAAAAAAGTTTTGCAGGGTATTTGCACCATCAATTGTTGCAGCTTCAAATAGTGAACTGTCAATTGCTCTGATGGCAGAGCAGTAGATAACTGTATTAAATCCATATGCCGTCCAGATACTCATGACCAAAAGTGCGTAAATCGCAGTTTCTTTATCACCAAGCCAGGGGCGGCACCAGCTGTCGAGGCCTACCACATCAAGTAAGCCATTAAGGATGCCGTTTGCAGGATCGTATATTGCCAGCCACATAATGGACATAATCATGCTTGAAAGAATCTGAGGTAAAAAGAGCACAAGCTGGAAAAGATTTTTAAACTTTACATTACTGTTTACGATAACTGATGCTTGGACAAGTCCTATTGCTATAGGTATTGTGACAGAGACCAATGCCCACAAGACATTGTTTTTTATGGCCATAATAAATTCCTGGCTCGTTATTGTACCTCTATAATTTTCAAATCCCACAAAATTAATTTTATCCAGTGTAGTCACACCGTTCCAATCTGTGAAGCTCAGCAATATTGTTTGAAAAATTGGAATTATTGCGATTAACACAAACAAAAGCATCCCCGGCAAAACAAAAAGGTAAGGCAGCGCACCAAAGTTATAGCGTTTATTTTTATATGTCTCGGCATTTAACATGTGATCACCTGATTTCTCTCCTGAAAGCTCCCGTCCTTCAGACCAGAGATATAAACATATCCCTGGTCCGTAGACGGCAGTTAAGATGTTATTATCTTTCTTCTTTTATAAACAATTTGCATCGGTAAGGCTATCAAAAATAGTCAGATAACTATTTGTTGTGCCATTCAGCATCAAGGTTATCCCACATTTGTTCGGAAGTCTGGTCTCCGGTTAAGAACAATTGGGTTTGCTTAATAAAGACATCTAAGAAGCCTGGTTTAACATTGTCAAGATAAAAACCGCTTTTTGTATTTTTGATTGTTTCAAGCAGCTCCTTTGTAAGCGGTGATACATTAGTTTTACTGTAGTCGTATTTCACTGATGGTATTGAGCCCACAGACAACCATTGTTCGGCAAACTCAGGAGTTAACATGGTGTCAATAAAATCAAGAGCAACAGCAAGCTGCGTTGGATTAACCTGTTTGCCGACGGCAAAGGCAGCATCAACCGGATTAATGATATAATTTGGTGTTTTGTTATCAGTAACACCTGGGAAGGCAAAGATGCCAATATTCAGTCCGGTTTTTTCGTAATCTCCAAGGAACCAGTTTCCATCAAGAGACATTGCAGTTTCTCCTTTTCCAAAGAGAGTTGGAACATCGCCGTAATCAATGCCGATATAGTCTTTTCTAAAATAGCCGGCATCAGACCACTTCTTAATTAAATTCTCCGATTCAATGAAAGCCTTTTTCATGTTTTCACTGGATTCCTGTCTGTAATACCAGTTCAGTACATCCTGGAAAGGAGCTTTGTTTTGTACAAGGCTCTGAATGAACCAGCCGTTAATATTGTCCTTGCAATTTTCCGCTCCGATGTAGCCGTTTTCTTTTGCAACTTTCATTACATTTTCGAATTCGTCAAGTGTTGTGGGGATTTTAAGGTTTAATTTTTGGAAAATGTCTTTATTGTAGTATACAATCACCGGTGCATAGTTCATCCCAACTGTATAGGCTTTGTCGGGAGTTCTTTGATTGTAGAAATTAGTTGCATCGGGTAATTGTTTATCAACCCAGCCTTTTTCTTTTACATTTTGGGTAAGATCCAGCAGGTAGTCGGCCTCACGCAAAGCAGAAAGGCCCAAATCATCAGTAAAAACAAGCGAATAACCATCGCCAGAGCTAAAGGCAAGCTTGGCTTTGTTGTTATAGTCTTCACCGGAATCGTTAATAAACTCGACATTCGGATATTTCTGTTTTAATTTTTCAATGACTGCATCTAGAACTTTTGTGCGGCTTTCATCAGACATAGCAGTAATAAACTTAAAGTCTGTCTTTACTTGAGTAACATCTTCCGTTGCAGTTGATACACTTGCAGATGATGTGGATTCTGCTTGCCTGGAGCCGCCACATCCTGTTAGCATAACCGTTAAAGCTACTGCCAAGGCTGCGATTGATAATAATTTTTTCATAAAACCCTCCATTAACATTTTTATAGTTTGAAAATCTATTTATTAAGTTTTCATAAATTGTAAACTATTTGGGTTACCATTTGAGGTCCGGCAAAATGTCCTTTTGCATTTGAAACATTTCATTTATCATATGGACAGCGTTGTTGTAGGTAGATACTGTGGGATCAAGCATAACGGCCTGAAGCAATTTGTAACGGCTTTTTTCTACATATGCCTCATACAAGAGGTCTGTTATGGTACCTTGAGTGGCTATCATTGATGCAATGGCAGCAGGTATTTTTGCAGTTTTCTGTGGGTGAATTCCCTCACCATCAACCATGGCAGGGATCTCAACAACCATTCCGTCTGGGAGATTTGGAGCATATCCATTATTGACTACATTGACAGCTCCTACTTTTAGAGGTTTGTTAAATGCGATAGCTTCGATAATGGGTACTCCATACTCGTGATTTTGTGTGAACTGATTGTCAGTGTCAAAGGCATCCTTAAAAATATCTTTTTTCTCGTTTTTAAACATATCCTTTTCCCAATTTCGTCCGGCAATGGAATAGATAAATTCCAAGGGTTCATTGTCTTTGCTTGACCAAGGTTGTTCCGATGCCGGATTGTAGAAATATTGCATTTGAGCCGAAGCTAAAAACTGGTCACTCCAGGCTATATATTCACCAATGTGGTTTGCACCGGGATACATCCAAACACCATATAGTCTTAGCATAATTCTGGATAGAGCATATTCATCCCAATGAGCCAGTTTCTCCATTTGACGTTCTTTTTCACGAAGTGCTGGATACAGGTCCTGTCCTGTTTTTTTATGAACAATTTTTGTGATTACACCAAAATGATTCAGCCCACAAACTTCTGTTTCCAACTCAGATTTGTCTATTTCTAAAAACTTGGCGACCTGGTCAACTCCCATTTGTTCACCATGACAAAGGCCAACAACCTTTATTTTCGTTGCCTTGGAAATCATACCCACCAGTTTTGCTTCGGGATTAGTGTAATTCAGAAGGTAGGCTTCAGGACAAACTTCTTCCATAGTTTTTGCAATCTCAAGCATTGGTTCTAAATTACGCAGGGTGTGGAACATTCCACCCGGTCCGCCGTTTTCGCCATAAATTTGTCTAAAGCCGTACTTACGAGGGATGTGAAAATCCTGAGACCAATAAAAGTACCTGTCTTTTTCAATTGCAGTAACTACAAAGTCTGCACCTGTAAGGGCTTCTTTTAAATTTAAAGTTGATGTAATTTTTGCATCAGGATTGTGCTTTTCTTTTAATTTCAGGCAGAAATCATAACTGATGTCTAAAGCCTCCTGGTTTATATCCATGAGTGCAAGCTCTAAATCTGCAGTTTTAATTGAGCCATTTCGCAAAATATCGGACACGGTTGTCGGGCAAAAGGATACACTTCCTGCGCCTATGATTGCAATTTTTAGCTTTCTTTTAATATTCTTCATAGTACATCCCCTTCAAATAAATAGTTTTTTAATTTATGAAAATTTACATTCTCAGCATCTCTTACATATAGTGAAGAAAGTCCGGAGCCAATACGTATGGCATTTTCAATATCCAGGCCAAGTAATAGGCCAAACAATAGTCCGGCGTTAAAATTATCACCGCCGCCTGTTATAATTTTAGGGTCTTTGATTACCTCCTTCTCCAGGGAGTAAACTTTAGAATCTTTTATATATTTTGTAGTGTCCAAAAGATGGAGTACAAAGTTCTTACACTTCAGCTTATCCGCCAGAATGGTCATTTGCATATCAGACTTGTCTTTATACTGTCCCAGATTCAGTTTCTCCATAAGGAGACCCAATTCGTTTTCGTTAACACTCACAGTGATATCAAAAATTTCGGAGTAGCCTTCAAGAAGTACCAGCATTTTTTCCACTTCATCGCTTCCGCGCTTTGAGAAATCTGAAAAATCTACCAGCATTAACTTTTTACTGTTAAATTTGCACTTAGGAATAATGCATTTTAAAATATTTTCCCAAATATTATTACTGTTAATAAGCTCTCCCCAATTTAAAAAGGCAAATGCATGGCATTGTTCAAAATAGTTTATAAGTGAAACTTCAGAAACAGAATCTATAATTTTTTGATAGTTCAGGCGATCCAGGTAAGTGTTGGTGGCGAGCATCAATTTACTGCCCTCAAACTCAAGAGCATAGCAGTAGCCTGGGTTTGTAACAGAAATCAGTTTGCAGTTCCGATTCATGGTTGTAAACATCGGCTCAATCTCCGGGTAGCCCATGGCCCCAATACAGATGGCTTCACACCCAAGATTGGCTAAAGCGTTTGCCACGATAGGCATGTTACCTCCAATCTTCTCTTGTGTTGTTTCAAGATCGACACTGCAGCTCTTGTCAGACTTTTCACCCAAATATCTGGAAAATTCGGTCATGGTACGAAAGGGTATGGCAATATCTCTGGTTTTAGTTTCAATTGGCTTATAAATTTTATCTATAAACCCGTCAAAACCTAAAAAAACTTTAAAATTTATGTCGTTTTCCGAAAATTTATCTAGTATAATGATCACTCTTTCTAATTAAATAGTTGAGGTCTCTGCTACTTAAAAACCTCCTCAAGCCACAAGTTGCCGGCAAGCAGTGCCCCGCCAAGTATTCCGGGAGAAACGACACTGCGTCGGTTAACCTGTATATGTTTTATACAAATCTTATCCAAGCGTTTTTGAATTTCCAGAAGCAAATCATTACCCAGCAGGTCAAACATGTACCCGTCCAGAACAATGTTTGAGACATCATAACAGAGAAGCATATTGTTAATGATAAGTGCAAGATATTTGGAAACGTACTCAATTGCCCTGGCCTTGGATGCTTCATCACCAGACTCATCGGATATCCCAAAGCTTTCCTTGATTTTGTTCAGATTGATTTTGTCTTCAAGCCAGCCGGAATTCAGCTTCTCTTCTGTGTACTCAAACATCATGTACCCAATTTCTCCACAGATGTTATCCTTGCCTTTTCTCACCTCACCGTTTAATATCACCCCGGCACCAAGACCTGTACCTAAAGAGATATAAATCAGATCCTCTGTCACAGGCAGCTTCAGGTGACAAAATTCTCCAAAGGCCTGGATGTTCAAGTCATTGTCAACAATAACCTTGGCATTGTATTTTTGAGAAATTGCATCTATTGTATCCCCAAAATATTTTGGCTTTTCGATTCCTATAAGCGGAGCTGTAATTTCTCTTGTTTCTTCATCGAAAATGCACGGTATCCCAATTCCGATTCCAATTAGATTTTTTATGTCCTTCCTGCTCATTTCAAGAAGTTTGTCGATGTTTAAGAAAAGTGAAGTTTCGAAGTTTTGTCCGCACCTTACCTGAAGGAAATTTAGAATGTTTCCGCTAAGGTCAACTACTCCCATAATCAAATATTCTCCTTCGTATATAACGCCAATAGAAAAATACTTGTCATTGTTTATCTTGAGCATATTTGGCTTTCTGCCGACAGAAGTGTTTACGCTGCTATGTTCTGCAATCAATTCCTTCTCCAGCAAAAAATCTACTATTTTAATGACAGTAGGAGCACTGATTTTCGTATTCCTGGATATTTCATTTATAAAGATGCTTTCATTATTTCTAAATTCCTGAAAAACAAGTTTTGTATTCATATTTTTGAGATGTGACGAATCATATTTAGCCATAAACAACCTCGCATAATTAATTATTTAAGTACCTTAAATATATACTTAAAACATTTACTTGTCAATATATTTTTTGCTTATTAATATATTTATTTATACTTGTTAACAAATTAGCATATTTGAACATTTATATACATCAACTATACTGTTTCAAATTAATTTTTTAAAGCAAACAATTTATTGTCGTTTACTTAAAATCCATCAAACAAAGCACTCTTAGGTCACAACACCCCGCATCTCTGTATATGACCAAGTTAGTTACAAAACTCAAAAAGACTTATTAAATCTCCTTAACTAATTATTTATTATTTTAATTTTTTGTTAGTTTTTATTTAAAACAAACGCCAAATCATCCCTAATATTACTACGCTTTGGCCAATAAAAAATATGTGTTGATTTTATTACCTATAACATTATATAATTAATGTACCTAATTTATTATTAACGGAGAGTATATATGAATATTGTTAATACAGAAAACTATAATGACATGAGTAAACAAGCTTGCGATATCCTTATAAAATGTTTAAGTAAAAAACCCGACGCAATGTTTTGCATAGCCACAGGCTCGTCACCCACAGGAGCTTATAGAGAGTTTGTAAGGCGTGTACAGGAGGAAAAGTTGGATGTCAGCAAACTAAAGATTATCAAGCTGGACGAATGGTTCGGCCTTGAAAAAGATAACCCTGCTACATGTGAACGATATATTCAAGAGCACATTTTAAAACCTCTTTGCATTTCAGAAGACAGATATATTTCGTTTAATCCTAAAGAGCAGGATGATAAGTCTGAGTGCCAAAGGATTTCCAGACTGTTGATTCAAAATGGCGGGATTGACTGCTGTGTACTGGGTCTTGGAAAAAACGGACATCTGGGTTTAAATGAACCACAGGAAGCAATATATCCTCTCCTGCACAAGGCATGTTTGGATGCCAAAACACAAACCCACTCCATGCTTGTGACAAATTCCACAAAAGTATCAGAGGGATACACCCTGGGTATAAAAGACATTTTAGATTCAAAAGAAATTTTGTTTCTTGTGACAGGTAAAGGCAAACAGGAAGCCTATGAAAATTTCAAGAAAGGGAAAATCAGCTCCAGGTATCCGGCAAATTATTTGTGGCTGCACAATAATGTGACATGTATCGTAGATGAAGGAAGTTTTTCAATATGATTTTTGTCTAATAGGGCTTTCCCGATAAAAAGTGCAACAAATCAGCCCTGGCTTTTAAGGGTAATTTGTTACACTTTTTTATACATTTTTATTTATCATCATAATCATATGGGTGGTAGTTCCGAAAATACTCAATAGAACGTCCATTCATAAATTTCAAAGAAATTCCTTTTAATAGTATTATAATGAAAATGTGGATTAATCTGACTCTGCAGTGCAGATATTGAAAAAGATAAAAGCTCTTGTCACTCCCAACCTTTACAAACATCAACCCATTCTTGACAATTGGAGTACTTTTCCAATTCCTCCAGAGTAAGTCCTATTGCACTATTTCTACTACCACAAGCAGGATATACCTTCTCAAACCGTTTTAATGAGTTATCAAGATATACCTCAATATCATTGTTAAGTCCAAACGGACACACCCCGCCTGCCGGGTGTCCGGTTAAATGCTCTACTTCATCCCCCTTCAACATTACTGCTTTTGTGTGGTACTGTGCTTTAAATTTCGAATTGTCAATCTTTGCATCACCTGCCATTACGATTAGCATTGCTTTATCAGCAATTTTAAAAGACATGGTTTTTGCAATTTCTTTCTCCTGACAATGAATTGCTACTGCCGCTTCTTCTACCGTTGCACTGGATATGGGAAATTCCTGTATTCTGTCTTCCATATTCCATTTCTTAAAATAACTTTTTACTGATTCGAGTGACATAATAATTCCTCCTGTTCTTTGCCATTATAATTAGAATTTGCTATAAAGACGCCTGCCAGCATAACGCAGCGCCGAAATATCCATTTAAACCCCATATTCTCATTCAGATACAAAAGCAAATATTCCTGAAAGCATAGGCTCAAATGAAAAGAGAAAGCCCATACTTTCGTAAGTTGTATATTTTCGCGCAACTGGCTGCAGCACAAAGCTATAACATGATTTTACAACAATTTCAACAATATATGTATCTTTATTAATACCATTATCATAAACTATGTCCTAAAATTCATTTGTATATAAATCCGGGCTTAAATATTGTTCTGACTGTTTAATAAGCTCAAATATTTCCCTCATGAAATTTGAATAAATACTCTGCCTCAATATTGCCTTAATATATCTCAAGCCTATAACTCTGAACCGAGAAATTAATTGACTAATTTATCAAATTGAGTTAAACTATCCTACGAATAAAAATTTTGACGATTTGAGGTGGAAAGGTGATTAAATTTTCTTGCTGATATATTACGCATAACAAAGAAACAACAGACATGCTGTCTGCTGTTGTTGTGCAATTGCAAGAAAGTTTGGTACCTATTCGCTCATATAAGTTTCGTCTTACCATATCTGGTTTGACTTTGTTATATTTATGAGATGCAAGAAGTAGCTTTCTTGCATCTCATTTTTTATTCGGAGGATATTTATAAATACCTCTGATTAAAGCAGTAAATCCAGCTATTGCTTATTAAACAATTACAAAGATGAAAAAAGGTGAGACTATGAATAAATATAAAATTGCCGTTACTCATGATGGACTCCATGCAAAGCCAGTTGTTGCTGGCGGTATCTTTGCATGGAGTAATAAGGAATAACCGCCACTCATGCTGGCTTTGCTTCTTGATGATTTCAATTTTCAAGAGGAGGAAAGCCTACATGAACTATTCAAAATATGAAGCAATAAAACAGCTTATAGCCAATATGAAGTTACCGGATTATCGCTATGAGCAAATTATAAAGGCAATCTTTTCACAACACATTTCAACTTTTGAAAGGATGAGCACACTACCTTTAGAATTAAAAAAATCTTTAATAGATAACTTCGGGTCAGCTGTCTGCTGTACGGTACCGGTTGCTTGTCAGACATCAGGACAAGCGGATAAAATATTATTTTCACTGCCGGATGGCAACTGCGTGGAAACAGTAAACCTGCATTACAAAAAAGGATGGGAATCTTTTTGCATCTCGTCTCAATGTGGCTGCGGTTTTGGCTGTCAATTTTGTGCGACGGGAACTCTTGGCCACAAACGCAATATGACTGCGGATGAAATTACAGACCAACTCCTGTATTTTTATCTAAATGGGCATAATCTAAAAAGTATTTCTTTTATGGGAATGGGTGAACCATTAGCTAATCCAAACCTTTTTGACGCTTTGAAGATTTTAAACGATTCATCTCTGTTTGGTTTAAGCCAACGGCGTATCACCATATCAACGATTGGAATTATACCAGGCATCAAACGGCTGACACATGAGTTTCCACAAATCAATTTGGCCTTTTCGCTCCACTCACCTTTTGAAAAACAGCGGAGCGAATTGATGCCCGTGAATCGTTCATTTCCGCTCCATAAGGTAATGGAGGCTTTAGACAATCACATACGGTATACCGGGAGACGATTGTTCCTGGCCTATATCATGCTAAACGGTGTAAACGATTCGGTGGAGCATGCAAAAGCTTTGGTACGCCTGTTGAAGAACCGTGGACCCTGGGCACATTTATATCATGTTGATCTAATTCCATATAACGCAACAGATAAAACGTTACGAAAATTTGCCTCATCCGACAAAGGTACCATGAAGAGATTCCGAGATATTTTGCAGGCCGATGGTATTAGTGCCGCTACAAGAACACAATTTGGTTCTGATATCAGCGCTGCATGCGGGCAGCTCTTTGGTGATGAAAAAGATTGAATAGCAACTGTTGAAACATTCCATAAAAAAATATCTGTAACCTGAACTAAAATGAATATGTAAAAATAAACATATTAGAGTTCAATGTCATCATTTACTGTACTACAAAAGGCCTGCACATCTCTGTCAGGCCTTTTGTAGCTTCCTAATTCTGTTATATCGAGTGTCCGATCATTCTCAAGATAGGTATGAAAAACCACAAGGTTTTGGTATTGTTTTTGTAGAGATAGGGACTAAGGCCTGCGCCCCAGGCGACACCTCTGCTCTAGTTTACGTTTCGGTCATTATGCCACCGTTGACATGAAGTACCTGTCCCGTAACGAAGGAGGAATCGTCTGAGGCCAGATAAATATAGGTTGGTGCAAGTTCAAATGGCTGTCCGGCACGTCTCATAGGTGTTTCTAAACCAAACGTTTTGACATATTCTGCGGAATAGCTGGATACAATGAGTGGGGTCCAAATCGGCCCTGGTGCCACAGCATTGACCCGGATACCATTCTCAACCAATTGGAGCGACAATGAACGGGTAAATGATACAATCGCCCCTTTTGTTGATGAATAATCAACCAGCAAAGGGGCCCCAGCATAGGCCGTTACGGATGCTGTCGATATAATGGAGCTTCCCGGCTTGAGGTAAGGAAGAGCAGCTTTTGTCATATAGAAATGCGGAAAAATGTTGGTTCTGTATGTATCCTCGAGCTGTTCGTCGGATATGTCCAATATGCTTTCCTGAGGGAACTGGACACCTTGGTTCAATATAAGCACATCAAGCTTCCCATACATTGCCAACGTTCTTTTTACCACTTCTTTGGAAAAAGCAGGCTGACGCAAATCGCCCTCTATAAGCAGGCAGCTCCGCCCGTAGTCCTCCACCATCCTCCTGGTGGCTTCTGCATCTTTGCGTTCATTTAAGTAAACGATTGCCATATCCGCCCCTTCTTTGGCAAAACCAATGGCGACGGCGCGGCCAATGCCGCTGTCACCTCCGGTAATGATGGCAATTTTCCCCTCTAATTTTCCGCTGCCCTTGTATTGAGGATTGTCGGATATTGGAGCTGGATTCATCAAATACTCTAAACCAGGCTGCCTGTCCTGGTGCTGAGGCGGAAAAGTGATAGGCACTTTTTTACAGCGCTTCTCATAACCATAATATGGATACAACGGAATCACGGTAAATCCCCCTTTTTTATTAATGACCTTGAAGAGTCTTCTGTTCAGGAGTGGTTAAGGACATTATATATTCTACTTTAGCCCTCACATAAAAAGGGCTAAAGTATTTTATGCAGACTATGGCTCTATTGTTACTTGTCTGCAGACCTCCTAGCCTTTTTCTCATTGGCATGTTCTCCATCAGCTTCTGCACAAGGTTAAAAGTGTAAGGTTCAATAAAATTTACCGTTGTTTGAATGGCCAAATAAATCTATAACTAAAAATATTTTTTATTTTCAATTATTTCGTTTTTGTAATATTCTGGTAATACCTTCATCAACACTTAATAGAGGTGTTTTGAGAATTTTTTTTGCTATTTCTACGCTAATACTTCCATTTTTGTGGCGTGGTACTCTTCTTATTATGCCATTTGGTTGAGGATAAATAAGATCTACATTATATCCCATAGCTCCAGCCAGTTTCTTTGTCAGGTTTAAACGATCAACGCAATCTGTTGAACCAATATGTATAATACCCGTGTAGCTGCTTTCAGCTAACTCCATAATACACTCAGATAAAGTAATTACATCAACAGGTGTTCTTACTTCCTCGCTTGGGCAAAAAACTTTATTACCTTCTTTGAGTCTTTCTTCCAACCAGGTTAAAAAGGTATTGCCATCAGATACAGAGTAACCAAGGACAAGAGAAATTCTTATTATAATGGCCAGAGGATCTGCCGAAAGAACAGCTTTTTCAGCTTCAGATTTTGTATATCCATAGTAGTTAACAGGTTTTGCAATATCATCTTCATTATAATATCTGCCTTGTCCATCAAATACCGCATCACTTGAGATAAATATATACTTTACCCCAAATTCAGAGCAAACTTTTGCTGCAAACTTTGCTCCCTCTACATTAACCTTCCATGCTGTTTCCTTAAATTCTTCAGCCTTATCAATGTCTGCAATGGCAGCTCCATTTATTACTACATCCGGATTAACCTGTTTGATAACTGACCTTATTGATTTCTCATCAGTAATGTCTATATCTCTCCAAATAGTTGACTCCAGCCTTAACTTATTCATCCTGCCTGCAATATAAATATTCCACCCTTGCTTTTCAGCTACTTTTTTGATATTGCCGCCTATAAAACCACTACCGCCAATTATCAATAATTTCTTTTGCATAAAGTACCTTTCTGCCCCGCGTAAAAAAACGACGGTGCAAAGCTTATTAGTTGCATATGTCTACAAGTAAAATTACTATACAGACCTTTTACCTGATTCATAAAGCCCGTGCCGATATTATACCATACAACACCGAATCTGATTGCAAAACTTTTTCTTTAAGCCAGCAGCCCCCGGGTTCAAGTCCCCGAACACTTATATAAAAAAGAAGATACTTGCAGGAAATGCAAGTATCTTCTTCCGTTTGGCAAGTTAGGTGAATATAGATGCAAAAAATGATCTATGATACCATTATTAATAATTTAGTAAAAAGACACAACTTAGTAATAGTCTATTATCTGGAGATTATCTCATCCGGTACAACCAAATCTCTATTTATCGAATATGCCTGCCGTATTTTAGAATAATTCCCATCAACGTCAGTTGTAATCTCAGCAATGGCATCAAGCAGTGATAAGTCATTTCTTGTCAACTCATCATCTTTTAAGGCCATAAGACGCCACGGTTTCCAGTCAAGGCCTTTGCAGATGCGAACAAGATACGGAACGGTTTCAACCTTGTTCAGCGCCGCAAAATCACGAAGCAGCTGGCCTCTCACAAACCAAAGACCATACAATGATTCAATACCCCATTCCGGTCTTATAGGGCAGCCTATTCCAAAATACTCCGGATTCACATCTCCATTTCGGCAGAGTCTCCATGCCTTTCCTGCAGTAATAAATTCATCTGGTTTCAGGTCTCGTGGATTAAATTGCTTGATCCTGTACGTCTTCTTTTTAATGCCATGATCTATATTTAATGCCCAATCAATCACTGAGCTTTGCTGAAACGGATCAAACTGAGGGTCAGCCATAATCCATCGAGTGCCACTCCAATATTCGCAAATCCAGTGGTCTTCATATTTGCCGTTCCAGCCAAAATAAACCGCAAACCCACATCGGCTTCTTGCAGGAATTCCTTTTGCTCTAAGCAAAGCACACATGAGTACGGCAAATTCCCTACAACATGCGATTACACGATCCCTCGGGTGACGCGGAATGGCAAGACTGCTCTTGTCCAATTCAAGCGCCTTGTCAAGTAAATCTTCCATATAAGCTGTTTTCTGTGAATACTCATGCGCTTTGATATAGCTTTCACCATAGTATGTGACCCACATGTCATGCACGATCAATCCCTGGACTACTTGATAAATCGCATTTGGATCATCGGTCAGCCATTCGGTAAAAGCTTTATGCTTGTCAAGGCATGTTATTTCTTGGGGTTCGCTGTAGTATTTTAATACTTCAGACATCATTACGCTACCTCCCATTCTTTATTTAATTGGAATCAGCAATTTGAAGCAATGAACATCGGGATCTTGAAAAATTTCATCATAAATTTCAATATTATCATAAGACTCTATCTCATATCCCAGGCTCTTTGCATAGCCGATTGTGCCCGCATAGGCATCAGGTGTGGAAATAGAATCAGGAACACTTGCCTGAATAAATTTTTGTACTCTGATAAATCTTTTGGTCATGCCCAACGGTGCTTCAAATGCTCCGCTTACACCTATTGAAGCCATGTATTTGAATCGGTCATTATCACAGGTTTCATGCTCACATATGCCGTACATTGTCATGGGATTTGTTGCATGTTTTATGTCGTTAACCCGTGTCAGAAAATCACTCCATAGTTTGCCGATATTACCATCATTGTCCCATATTCTGGCATAACATTCCATGCCGATAACATAAAATCCATCCGAATGCAATAAGCTAAACGTCATCTGATGGCTGTCAATAGCAGGTTCGTTATCAACTACCGATAATCTTTTAAGCGGAGGAGGGCAATTACTCTGGCGATATTTATTCGGAGAGATACCATATACCCTGGTAAATGCACGCGTAAATACGTCATGTGATTCAAACCCATATTCAAAAGCTATACTGGTTATAGACTTATCACTGTCTATCAAATCTCTGGCCGCCATTGACATCCTTCGCCTCAATATATAAGCGCCGATAGTATCTCCGGTTAATCTCTTAAATAGCCGATAAAAATGAGGTACTGAAAATCCTGCTTCACGAGAAATATCATAAAGGCTTACATTCTGGGTAATGTTTTTATCAATATAATCCAAGGCTTTTAACATATGCTGATCTTTTGGCATCATCTCACCCCACAGCATAATAATAGCATTTTTATTGGGATCTTTCTCGATGAATATTATCAAGTTGAATAACATTATTATAGAAGTATTCAGCAAAATGAAAACAGCCACATCATTTTTCTAAATGACATGACTGTTTCGACAAAATACGAATGGTGGAGCATAGGGGACTTTCGCCTGCTGCCCATGCTTTTGACGTCGCCCACCCCTCGCTTTGCTTATGGTGCCGGGTTCCTACTGCAGGCTAAAAAAGTGCATTCAGCACTTTTTCTCCACGCCCGCAGCCCTTCCGGGTTCAAGTCCCCGAATACTTAATAAAAAAGAAGATACTTGCAGTAAATGCAAGTATCTTCTTCGTTTGGTGGAGCATAGGGGACTTGAACCCCTGACCCCCACACTGCCAGTGTAAAACATTCCATTATGTAACCTTCTGCGATACGCCGTAAATGTTGGTATTACTGAGTTATTTGTTTGGGCCATAAAATATCGTTTAATATAATTTGACTACTTTTTATATCAATAGTAGTCAAATAGTAGTCAACATTTTCTTTTAAAGATTGAATATCATATCTTGAGTAATTTTTCTGAATATATTACATGTATTTATTCCCACTCAACTGACCTAGTTAATCATAATTTCGTTAACGCTTATTTTAAGAGTTTTTCGTACATTTATTATTTTAATTATTCTATTAAAAATAGCTCAATAAGAATTAATAGAACCAAAATAGAACCAGGAGGAAACCAGAAATCCACTTATACATTAAACTAATTTTGTTATTTGGAATATTCCTTCAAATTTTCTTTTATAATGTTTTGGAATAAAAAAATTAACCTTATTGATCCGTCCACCACCTATACCTAATATATATTTACAACTTAAATAAAAAGTGATTCGTATTAGTCACTAACTTTCAAAAGGTTTTATTACTTTTATGATTTTTACTTATTCAACAAACCCTCTCAACTTATGTATTTTAAGAAGGAATAACCCTCAATATATAATTCCAAATTTGTTCAGGAATAGATTATATGAAATTCACTACTATTCTTGACATGAATAAACTTAAACATATACAAAAGACTATTACTCAAGTTATTATATTTCATTTATTATTTCAATTCTTTCATTCTGCATACTATCATAAATAAATGATCTTATTATCTCTGGGGTTTCTTTCGAAATATGTATAACTAATTTATGGTCTTCAGGTATTTCATTTAATATTTTCCATATTATTATATTTAATCCACTTAACATAAAATATTCGTTACCAATAAATATATTTATCTTTTCGCATTTATCAGGTATGGTTATCACAAGTTTTGACCTTGAAAATTCAATCGGGTTAATATTTGGAATTTTAATCGAACATTTGTCGTCAACCACAATACTGAATTTAGATATATCACTTAAGTCAAATGAGTAGATATTGTATGCATTATTATATTGATAGTTAAATTTTATTATATCTTTATATTTATTATAAACAAAATCCAAAGCGTGTTTACCTCCACCACCATTAGACTTTGATTCAAATTTAAAAAGATTGAATTCATTGCCATTGTCAGATATTATTATTCTCTGATTAAATAATTTCAAACTAATTTTAGTCGCTTCACCGTGCTCAAAAGCGTTTTGGACTAACTCTTTTAATAGAATTGAAAATTCCATCTTAATACAATCTTTTATCCAAGTTGTATTGTTTATTATATAGTTTATTTGTTCCTGATATCTGTCGATTAAAATATTTATTTTACTTAATTCGCTATTTTCATATTGGTCAACTAAATTAATGATTAGCTCAGGATATTTTTCATCAATAAGCTTTGAAATTTCATGGTTATTATATAATTTATATTTACATTTATACTCATGACAGTATGATTTACAGTCATTATATTCTTCTGGTTGAGGATCATAGTTGATAAAAGATATGCACATAGCACCTTTATTATTTGTATTTGCAACTAATTTGTCTACACTCTTTTTATTATCGTCAAACATTTTTCCTTTAGCAGAATCACAAGTTGCTTGTATATATACGAAATTACCCTTTTCATCATTACACCATAAATCAGGTATTCCTTTTCTAGTCCTATTTCCCCCTTCACAACCTCCGCCATGAGAAATTACTGACCATTTTTCATGTTCTCGTGATAATATCTCAATTGCTAGCCTTTGCAACTCACCAGCACTTAGATTATTCAGCAATGTTTCTGTTAAATTCATAATAACCTCGTAATTATAAATAAATGACTATAAAACCCCTGTTTGTTGAGTTAATTATCTAAGTAAATTACTGTGATTTTATGTTTATCACTTATACCTATAGTTTAATTCTTTAATCTGGTAAGTTTTAACCTCAATACACTCAAATAATTCTGGCTTGAATATAGCCAAATTATATCCGGATGTATTCATAGTGCTATTGTACTCTAACCCTGCATATTCTGCTTGTCCATCATGTTCAATACTCTTAATAAAATCACTTAAGTATTGTGTTGGTACATAATCTAAATCACTATCACTCTTTCGTAGTGCTTTACCCATTTCTTTATTCAATTTAATTAAGTGTTCTTTGTTAATTGCATATTCTCTAAATCCTAATCCTTCAATAAACGGACTAATTTTATCAATAAACTTCAAGTCAACTACTATTATATCTTCTTTTAGTATAAATTTACCGATAGATATATAATCAAAAGCACCAGATCTAACTTCATGTACTGTAGTTTCCTCATCACTTGCTAGGTATAAACAACTTATCCCTGCCGCGTTAGCTCGGCCTGCCGATGATTTCTCACTGGGGGGTGCTCCCATATCCTCAACTTGAATTCCTTCAGGTGGAGATATTCTCCCACGGTAGAATATACTTCCCATTTTATAAGACTTTCTTATAAAAGAACAGAATCGTTCAAGAATCGAAAGATTTATCAGTTTTGTATGAAATCTGTTTTGAGTTTTAACAGACTTAACAAAATCTTCCCATTGATTTGTTCTTAACAACGATTTTTCACTTAAGTACTCTTTATTATAAAATTCAGCAATTCCAACAGAACTATCAAAAAGCTCTGGCGAATGTTTATATTTTTCATAACAAGTACACGTTATTATCTCATAAACATTTGAAAGACCAATAGCATTATTAAAAATATTCCATTTATAAAGTAATTCGTACTTTAAATTATTCAATTCTGATTTAGGATATGTAGCCGGTAATTGGCTAACAGGTATATATATATCTAAAAATTCATCAAACTTTTCTGATAATAAAGAATTTTTATTTGTATCATATATATACACATTTGTAGAACCACACACTTGACATTTACCTTTTTGTCCAAGACTTTCGATTATGCCGATAATTTCAGTATCATTAAAACAATCAACGCAGAAAATCATGACTTATTCTCCCATCGAAATATCTACCAATAAGTTCTATATGGTGCATTATCGAAAGTTTTTTTACAGTACCCAATCCGGGATATATTTCATTCGCATACATTTGTGTAAATAACTTAATAGCATAAGTGTCAAGCCCTTGATCATTATTCCAATCAATTAATTTGGAAACTGCCTCTGCAAATTTTCCAGCAGGGTCGCTAATATCATCATTAGTATCAGAAACAAAATGTTTTATTCTTAATTTTTTTTCTTTATCAAAATAAACAATATGTATTGCTATAGCATATGGAGCAAAACCCGTATCGCTAAAGTCTTTACCTATTATGGAATAATCAGAAAAACCAACATATCCATCTTCATAACAATATATATGATCTGAGGAAAATGGCTCATCATCTTTTTCTGCATAATCAGTATTTCGAACTAATTTATTAAATTTATTATCCATCATTACTCTGTTATGTCTTATATTACGTCTGAAAACACTTTCGTCTGGAATAACGTTATATCTTGGATTTCCTAAAGAGAACAAATTTTCATAGACAGGTATATAATCTTCATTATCACAAATAGTTACTATATCAGAAATACTTTGCCTTCTTTCAGAAAGCTTGGAAAAGTACTTTTTTGAATTAGAATCTAAGTAATGAACACAAATTATTTTTTCTGATTTAGTCAATTCTAGAAACTCTTCCTTTGCTCGAACATTCGTTTCGTTATTCATATCTGAAATGAAATCACCTACTTTGGGATTATCGACTAAAGCTAATTCTTTACCATTTTTAATAAATGTCTGAATAGTCTTGATCAAAGTAGAAGATAATTTTACAGGCTCAATTATGGGTATAATATAGCCACTTAATAATGAATTCTCAACCAATTCACGTATAGCAATTAATTCAAACTGCCTCCCCCTTAGATATGGAAAATACATTCTCTCCCCCCCAATTTTGCTTTAGAAAGTTATTTAAATTGTAATAATCTTCTTTCTTAAAGTCACTAAAATAGAATAAGGATTTTAGTTCATATGGTATTTTAATAAATAAATCAGTATCTATTCTATTACGTTTCTTTAATTCTTGTAAAAATAACTTATATGCTAAATCTTTATCAATATTACAGAACATTTGCAAACAGGTCTTATAATAATTAAACTGGGAAACCTGCGGTAAATAACCATAATGTATCATTAGAATAGTCTCGTATTCATTTTTACGCAAAACTTTAAAAATCACTTTCAAATCTAAGTACTCATTATTTTTGATAGGGTTCTTCTTTTTACTAATACAATTACGACTGTTTAGCGTGTAAATTCCTACTTTGGAGTTAGAAAGTTTCTTTTCAATTGCTATAAAGTTTGATTCAGATGTAACTACTACCACATGATTAAAAGCTTTATAGTAGTCCTCTATTTGAGTATCTAATCTATCAAAATTATCAAGTTCAGTTTTAATTTCATATACGACTGCCTTCCCGTTTATAAGGATAAAATCTGCTTTAGATTTAAACACTGGTACCTCTGTAAGTGCTGTGGTAGTTCTTGGGCTATGTACCCCCATTAGTAATTTATTTAATAATGTATTTTTATAGTAATATTCATTTCTATATTCCTCATTAAGCGTTTGATATATTTCGCTTATTAGCTGAAGATTGTTTTTCCCTTCTGGGTCATTAATATATCGTCGTATAGCTGAAATATATGTTTCTTCTGATTTTCCTTCAATTAAATTTTTGAAGATGTTACGAGAAAAAACACGATTCAAAAGCATATAATTACTTGAATTCATGCAATTTACACCTCCAAAAAAGTATTCTATATTCCAAAGTATAATTAATAAACACTATAAAATCAACTAAATATTGTCATTATATTGTAGTTTCAAACTCTTATATTTACTTTTCAATTAATTGATATACAATAAAAACTGGTTTTAATCCACTTGCATAATGAAATAAATTTCGTAAATGATATGAAAAATAAAAATTAGTATATTCCGTATTCCAATTTTGTATTTTATCAATAATGTCAACCCAGTTATGTTTTGGAGCTGACAATAATATATTGTTTAATTCATCGTTTTCAAGTATATTAATCCCTTTTACACTTTTATTGTTGACTTGTCCTTTTAAAAAGTAAAATTCTTCATAATCGGTTTTTATCCCAGTATTAATATTAAACCACTTACATTCGGAACCAAAACCGATACTTTCTAACCCAGTTCCTATTGGAGATGAAGCTAGAACTGGAATATTATATTTAGCGAAATAATCAACTTGTTCAAATATAGAACGTCTAAATGTTATTATTGTTCGCGGAGATAAGACCGCATCTGTCTTTGGCCGTCGAGCAAAACAAGCGACTAGTTGTAAATTGTCCACTTTGTTTGAGAGAGATAAGATCGTATCGTCTCTATTTCTTTGATAAAAAAAAGGATAAAATAATTTAAAACTTGGTCTTATTCTATTATACAGGTCATTTAACACCACATATTCCGATGATCGAACACTAGAGAACCCGGTAATATACATAATCCACCTCATAAAAATACATTTTTTGATTAATGTGTTACTTATAATCATTCATTAACAAACTACTTACCTTTGAGGCTGTAATAACTGCATTTTGAGAATTTAATTTTGCTTTTTTTTCACCTTCAGCAATTAAGTCTTTAAGCATTATTGATAATTCACAAATTCTAGAAACTTTAATTCTCATTCTGATTGCAGTACCTTCAAACATTGTGTCATAAGTTTTATTTAACTTATCGTTAATAACAAGAGCTTTACTTCCACTACAGATGACAAAGCTACCACCATTTTTACATATACTGCTAGTTATATATAACCCATAACCGGAATTTGCCCAAAAATCGTAATCATTTCTTCTTTTTCTTTTTGTAAATGTTCTTGTTATACCAGGCTCAATTGCAAGTAATAATGCATCTTTATCGCCTTTAACCACTATGTTTGAATTTGAAGCCAAACTCCTTTTTATGCCGATCCCTTCATCTAATATTGCTATCTCAACAGTATCTTTTGATGGCCAATACTGTCCTGCAACCCAAATATTATCTGAATTACTATGCTCTTCAACATTTCTCATAAGCTCTCTAAGTGAATATGTAAGTGTACTATTTAATTTTTTATTACCTCTTGATAATATAGATGCTAACTTTACTGCTTCATTCTCAATTGTTTGTTGTATAGCCTCAGAGCTAGTCACTGAGTGTTTTCTTAAAACTTTAAGGTCTATTTTAGTTATTGGAACATATGTATTACTGCCACTTGCTTGACCAGGTTTATTACCAAAATCTTGATACACACTTTGGAAGAATCCCATGTGGGCTGCATAAGATTTACCTTGAAAGTTAATATCTACGTGTTCAGCATCTTTATTTCTATTATAAAATTGTCGTACTTTAGCACCAACCAATAACATCCCAAAAGGCTCGAAAGTACTTGAATATTTATAATCATATATATAGTTATCACAAGTTTCCAACTCCTCAATTCGTTTGCAGAATTGAATAGCCTCAATCATATTTAGATCTATTGGCATTTCAATAATCATAATATTCCCCTCCAATAAATTACTTTTAATCTAAGTATATATCCAAAACTATAATTAGTAAATTTGTTATATAATGTTAGTATATGTATTTATTTATAACTATATATGCTTTTTGTGGTTTATTTGTATAAAAAAGTATGCTAATCTTATTATTATTATTATTATTTATTCAATTAATTGAGGATAAGCCATGAAATTTATTGTAATAGGAACAAATCAAACACATTTGATAAATCAATCATGTACTGCTTACCTAGTAGAAGATCAATGGGATGATTGGTTTCAATATAGTACAATGTATGATTTATATATCACAGACAAAAATAACGAAAAACAGTATATTGGGAAAGTAAAAATTGGTCAGTGGGGTATGAAGGATGATCAGAGGCGACCTAATATACCTAAAGTTTTTAATCAATTAGATGATTCATTTTTTTCATTAGGACAAGATGACTATTACTATGAAAGAATAAAAGATTTAGGTTATGAATTTCGAGCAGAAATTTTAAATAATTTAAATGATATAGCACTTAATGAAGCATTATATGAAAATGTTAAGTCTCTTAATGTTACCCGTGTATCCCTACAAAGAGATATATCTAGTAAAACGATTATTGAACAATTTAGAAGGATAGCAAATGGCGGAGCAAGGCTAACAAAATATAGTTTTCAGTATACATCATCTGTTATTGATCCTTCTATTTCACCTATGGAATTAAGTTTTGACGTAATCCCTGAATCAAACCCTCCAACAAACATACACGTTCTTATAGGCCGTAATGGTGTTGGAAAAACTCATTTAATAAAGAATATGATTAATTCTATTGTGCGTGTTGACGCTGAAAACACTTCCTTTGGCTGCTTTAGTTCTGATGGCTATGAAGATCAAATTTTCTCCAAAGTTGTATTTGTTTCATTAAGTGCTTTTGACGAATTAATAGAAATTGAAAGCCCTAAGATACCTTACATAGCCATAGTAGTAACACCGGCAATCAAGATATGCTCATGAAAGAATTTATAGGCTGCTTTAAATCATGTTTAAATGGGATAAAAAAGTCATTACTGTTTAAGGCCATTAGTGTTTTAAAATCGGATCCGATATTCTCTGAGTCTGGAATTATTGACTTTAGTATATTGGATGAAATTGATGATTATGTTTTGGGTAAAGTGTTTAGAAAGTTAAGTTCAGGGCATAAATCTATTATATTAACTATAACGAAATTAGTCCAAACCGTTGAAGAAAAAACCTTAGTATTCTTAGATGAACCAGAAGGACATCTACATCCCCCACTCCTTTCTGCATTCATACGAGCCCTATCCGAGTTGCTGATCAATAGGAATGGCGTTGCAATAATAGCAACACACTCTCCAGTAATCTTACAAGAAGTTCCTAAGAGCTGTGTATGGAAAATCAGAAGGAATGGTGAAATATCAAAATCTGAAAGACTTCAGATAGAATCTTTTGGTGAAAGTATCGATACTTTGACGTCTGAAGTATTTGGGTTGGAGGTTACTCATTCTGGCTTTCATAATATATTGTTTGAGGCCGTAAAAAAATACGGTAACTATGAAGATATCATTGATGAATTTAATGGTGAATTGGGCCTAGGAGCAAAGTCTATTTTAAAAGCAATGATAGCTACTTATAATGAGGAAGAATAAATATGATTAAACTTGATAAACCTGAAGATAATGTTAGTGAAGTATTTTCAAGTTGCATAAGTAACATCCGAAATAGAGAGCATAGACAAAAATTGGCTGAGTGTCTTGAGAAGATAGTAGATGCTACATCTGATTATGAAAATAAAATAGTTAATGATCAAATACATACTATGCCAACGAATGAAAGTATTGGTGATGTAACCAAAGAAGACCTTTTAAAAATTTATGATGATAAAATGGTTAAAAAAAGCCAGCCTGGTAGGAAGTATTATGATAAATATATGTCTTTACCTCAGTATGGCATTTGCCCATATTGTGGTCAGAGAATTGTTTCAACTCTTGATCATTATCTACCTAAAACTAAATTTGTATCTTTAGTTGTTACACCATCAAACCTAGTTCCATCCTGTCAAGATTGTAATAAATCAAAAACGGATAAAATATTTAATAACTTACATGAAACAATTTTAAATCCATATTTTGATGATATTAATAATGATGTTTGGTTAGTCGCCTCTATTGTTAAAGACTCTGAAAACGACTTCATTATGACTTATAATATTATAAAACCTGATTCTTGGGGTAAGGATCTATACGAGAGAGTCAAAAACCACTTTAATGTATTTAATTTGAATAAACTGTATAGTTCACACGCTGCAAGCGATTTAGTCGGAACCAAGCGTAAACTTTTACATACCTACAAAACTTCCGGATTATCAAACGTTATTATGGATCTGAAGGAAAGTGTTGAGGCTTATAATTATTCCCCCAATTCTTGGAAAGTAGCAATGTATCGAGAATTACTCTCAAACTCTTGGTTTCATAATGAATGGCTGCCTAGTCAATAATATTTACCTTTAGTAGCCTGGTCTCATATCCAGGGTACAGTGCCACCTGATTTCCTCAAAATTTCCATAGCTTAAATTAAGGTAGGAACTACCTTTGGGAAGGAAATGCAACAAAAAATTTTCACCTAGCGTTTTTTCGGGGTTCGCGAGCACCGCACCCATTTTTGAACCCCTGGAAGTACCTTTTCTACCGTTTTAACCGTTTAAAATAACAAAAAAAGAGATTAATATGTGATATGTCCTCAACACACTTTAATGTAGAGTAGGTCGGAGGGAAAATTAATATCTTTCCCTCTTTCCCCCTGCATCAAACCGTGCATGCGGTTTTCTCGCACACGGCTTTCCGATATTCTTCTTCCTTCAGCATTCGCTAAACTGCAAGCTTTTGTAGTCCGTTATTATATATAATCTTACGAACCTTTGAGATGCCTGCATGACGCCTTTTATTCTGCGTTTTGTAGTTATACCACAATGTGAATTTCTTTATGATATACCAATCCATTTTGTTAAGTTGTTTTCCTGCATTC
>JAEYHZ010000041.1 GCA_023409265.1 Bacillota bacterium
GTAATATTGAAGTATTTAAAAATGGGAAAATAACCTGGGAATACAAGGTACTAAAAGCTTTGGTGTAATTGGTAACATCAACGGTGCGGTCTGCAGGCTATTTTCCTACAGTAAATTGACACGATCACGAAATAGTAAAAAATTTTGACACAAATGAAAATCTGTTATACTATATAAATGTGTAATAGAATAACACAGTATAACATATACAACATATATGTAAGTGATACCTCTTTGGTATTGCTAGTATTAAGGGGAGCACCTATTGCTAAACTTTGGTCGGGATAGAATAGAGCTCCTTTTTGCTATTATCTTTTTTTATTTTAACTTTTAAAGTGCTTCTTACTACAATCAAATTTCATCACCTCCAGCAATTAAATGTTAACACACTTTGTTTCTAATTCAAACGTAAAAAAAGTACAAATATTTCAAATGATAAACTTTATTTACTCTCGCTTCACTGTCCCTCTATTTCTTTACTTATCATATACATTTAATTTTAAATAAAGACGTCTTTATATAAATACTACTACTTTTAATATAACGTAATGTTCGTCATTTTGCACAAAACAAAATTTTACCAGAACACATGTTCGATTTCTATTATATACCTGTTTAGGCTCATTTACAATGTCAAAGAAATTTATAACCACATAATACCATATACCTGTTTTCAATGCTCAGGAGCCAGAACCGATTTAAGGCGATTTGGAATTTTACACCCAAATGATTAATAATAATCACTAATGCTTTTCAATATCTTTAAGTTTCTTCTAGTTCTTTGCAGTAACTAACAAGCGATTCTAATTTATTTTGCCATCTCCGTTTTTCTCGCTCGGACACTATATTTTCTTTAAATTCCGTTTTCAACATTCTGATAAATAAATTATAGTCTACTATTTGTACTCCAGGCAAACTTCAAATTTGGCGTTTATAATTTCAACCTATTCCATGACTTGCATCGCTATTGATTATTATTACGAACTAACTGACAGAAAATATTATTAACGGAGAACATCTTCCTGTAAATAAGTCGAAAGCACAGTATAGATAAATTAAAATATGTTATGTCGCAATACCAAATATAACACGACATATTGTTTAAGTTAACAATAATCTTACTCCTTGTATTATCTCTTTATTACTCTGTTTATCTTGGAATTACCAAATAATTATATAACACTTATTGCCTTAACAAAAAAACTCCCCCGGGTTCATGCCAGAGGAGTTCTATTATCAGAAAAATTAGTCTTGATCGTCAACTATTTCGATTTCAGCGTTCGGATCTATGCCAGGAAGTTCATATGGATTTTTATATTTTTCTTCTGCCTCGTCTAAAACTTTCATTACCGGTTCAATAACATCTTTATAGTAATTAGGTGAGACAAAGTATATATCATCCGCGTAATGTACTACTTCACCATTTAAAACTCCATCTCTCACAAGACTGTAATCATCTGTTCTAAATTCAATCCAATCCGAATAATCAATCTCCGCTGTATCTTTTGGTGTTTCACCTACCTCTATCCTCTTTTTATCACCGTTCCAGGCAACCTTTACTCCCAAGGCATTCCCCATTACAGCTAATGGCATATATGTACTGCCGTTAATAGATACAATAGGTTTATCAGCTTTAAATGTTTTTCCATTTACTATTATTGGGTAATTTACCTCTTTTGCTATATATTGTTTAACCGCTTGAGCGCCTACTGAAATACCGGCAGTGATTAATGCTCCAACAAGCAGGCCTGATATAAATTTTTTCAATATAATCGCCTCCTTCTTTTATACAATTAATTTACAATATATTGTTAAATAATACAAGCTTTGATATAGTTAACTTATAAAAACAGTTTATATTGGAGAACAAATAAATTGGAAACCTGCAAAGTTGAAAACTGTGGTAATAATTGTGTAGCTAAGGGTTACTGCAGAAAACATTACATGCAAATTAGAAGAAATGGACAAATTCGCGATCCTAATAAAAAAATATGTAGTGTTGACGGTTGTAATTCTAGACACCATGCTAAAGGTTATTGTTCAAAACATTATAGAGAGTATTTATTAAAAGGTGAAATTACTACTAATAAAGTACATAAAAAATGTATACTCGAAGGCTGTGAAAATAAGAGCCGAGCCCTTGGTTTATGTTATAAACATTATGTTCGATTAAGAAGAAAGAGAAAAAATTCAGATAGCACCTCATTAAAATAGCCGAGCTGTGGCTACAACTCTTTTTCCTTGTGGAGATAGCTGATTTGCATCTTATATCAATTGCATTGTAATTTTGATTATTTAATAAAATTAGCATATAGTATTTTTTAGGAGTTCATATGGATTTAAAAAAGAAAAAATTATTAATTAATACTGCAGTAGTTGTAATAATTGTATTATTTCTTATTATACTTTTCTCTGGTCACTTAAAGAAAGCTGTAAGTTTTTTGTTATTTTCAGGGGGAATTATGGGATTGATATCAAAAAGCATACCAAATTTTAATTCGCCTTCTAAAGGCGTTAATTATCATATTGTTAGTTACGACGAAAATAGTCTATTAGGTCCATTATTAAATATTATATTTATTTTTGTTGGCATTGCAGGACTATTGCTATAATATTAAGCTGATATGTAGTACTTCTTATTATATACATTAAAACTCTAAAACGGAATATCCATCATAATACATGGCAATTATGACATGCAAGCAGATTACGAGCAATCATTTTAATTCAACCCTTTTTAAAGATTATTTATATAAACAATTTTATAGAAAAATTATCTAAATTTGTATTAATCTCTTTCATTATTTTGAATTAAATGGTAATATTTTAGTAAATCTTAGAAAACGGTGATGAATATGTGGTTATTTGAAACTCCAAAGAATTACCCAGATATGCTAAAAAAAATTGCTTGGACAATGTTTTTTATTGTACTAATAGGGCTGTTCATTGTAGCGCAATATGATCAAAAATTTTCTGATTTTATGAAGTCTACCGCCTTTAACCTTACATATGAAAAAGACGGATTAAAACTTTCGATTTCTTATATCTACATTCCGTTACTCTTTGCACTTCTAGAAAACATATTTAAACTTCATGATAAAATATCAGATATTTTCTTTATACGCTACCGATTCGATAAATTTGTAATTATTAATGAATATCTTAAATCTTTACAAATGCCTGATAAAATTAAAAAAGTAAATAAAAAAAATAGAGATAATATAATGATTGAAATTTTTTATAAATACGCTGGTTACGCTAGTCCTGTTATAGATTCGCATTTAGTTTACATGGCTTTGGGAAATTGGAGCTGGTACTGGATAATTATTGATACTTTAATAGTAAGTATCGTTTTAGGTGGTTTGATGCTTTACTTAGAATACTCACATTTAAAATTATTATTAATATTGGGATTACTTTTATCATTGTATTTGATATCTATTATTATAAAAAATATTCAATGTAAGAAGAGTGCTATATCAGAAGTAAAAGCAATATTAGCAAATACGAAAAGAAAAAAAGAATCAGCCAGGTATCTAAACAATGAATTATAAAATTAATAATAATATTAATATTAAATCTCATAATGCAGCTAAATCTATCAAACAAACAAATAAATTTCTTTTAAATTATATAACTCACTTACCATCAAATTATACAGTTTTAGATTATGGTTGTGGTAAACTTAGATATACTTTGCCTTTATGCGACACGGTTGAAACAGTTTTTGCTATTGATTCTAGTGAACAATTGGCAAGAATTCAAAATATTGATGGAGTAAAAACCACCGTTTTATCCTTTGAGGATAAGTATCCGAACCTGAAAATTTATGAATTATCGAAAAATGAGTGGATGAATAGGCATTATGATTTTATACTTTGCTCAAATGTTCTTTCAGCCATACCATATCGTAAAGAAAGAGTTAAAGTTTTAAAAAATATAAGAAATGTGCTAAAACCAAATGGTACAGCTTTAATAACTGTTCAATATAGAAATTCTTATTTTAGTGATTATGAGAACAGGAGCACTGCTATTCCTTACTATGATGGTTGGATAATTAATAATAAAGGAAATTACTCTTTTTACGGGTTAGTTATACCAGAGAAATTAAAAAAATTATGTTCAGAGGCGAAACTAATAATTGAAAACACACAATTAAAAGATGGTAGTTGTTATATATTTGTAAAGCGAGGATAAATATCACCACTTATAAGTCAAGACCACACGTAGAACATGTGGTATAAGTTTCACAAATAGATAAGCCTCCAAGGAGATCGTTTCTACCTGAAGGCTTTTATTTATCTCTTAAGCATAACAACTTTAGAGTTTAGTGAATTTAAAACATTAAGAGTTCCCGTGTCTAGAAAACACATATTTTCTAATTCTTCTGGCTGATATGGATTGTCGTTCAAAAACTGTTCCTTAGATATTATATTATTATCCAATAATATGTTTAAGGCCTGCTTAAGTATTACTGGCTTTTCCATTTCCATAGTATCATCATATGGTTCTCTATGCCAATACTTCCTTTGTGTCATTTGATTTTTAAGATATTGCAATTGTGAATCCGAAAATATATTTAAATTTGCTATTCTATATATCATAGCTGAAATTGATACTTTCCATTTCTTTTTTAGCATAAGAAAATGTTCAATAGATGTTGAATATATCTCAGAAGAAAATGAACTTGCAGGTAATAAAAATGCTCCAGCAAAAATATTTGCCTCATCCTCAATCCTACTATATACTTCCGGCACATTCATATCCTCTTCAGTTATATGTGAATGCATAATTAAGTGACCTAATTCGTGTGCTAAATCAAATCTATATCTTACTGAACTCAAATTGTCTGATCCATAAAAAATATAAGGAACACCATTTTTATACCATCGAGAAAAAGCATCTATTTTTTTATGATTATTTTTCATTGTAGAGATCATAAAGCCTTTTTTTTCAAGAAGCAAACTTAAGTTTGTTATTGGATAGTCTCCCAAATTCCAGTACTCCCTTAAACTTTTTGCTACTTCTTCAGCGTTAATATTAATGCCGTCTTCAGAATAATCATCCATTGATATTTTTGGTAAATCTGCACCTGGAATATCAACAAAGTTTCTAAAATACATATCAATTTCTGCGAACTGATCTAGCCTCTGTTCAGATGCTTCTTTTAATTTAACAGTGGCACCTTTTTGTTTCCTATAATAAATAGTACTCGAGGCAAAGTTACCTTCAAAGTCAGGCATTGGCTTCTTAAAATAATCTAGAGGATATTTTAGTGTATCAACATATTTCCTCAAAACAAATTCGCTCGGCTCAATAGTTCCGATTTCATATTGAGATATAGCCTGTCTTGTAACTTCAAGTTCATTTGCTAATTCAGCCATTGAAAGCCCTCTCGAAACTCTAGCTTGTCTGAGTCGAGCTGGAATATATTTTCTGTTATTCATAGGATCACCCATTTATTTTAAATTTCTGTTGCAATTCCTTTTTTAATATTGGTATATTTTCTTCGACTATATCATTTCCACTTTTAACTATTTCGAATGAGTCCATAATGCTTATATTTTTTAAATATTTTTTATATTCGTGGTCTGGAATAACAATTCTACAATGAGTTAATTTATCACCATTTAAACCATATGTAAATATACAATAATTGGGTGCATTATAATCTGATGGCAAATCCTTTACTTCATCAAGTAGACTAATCTGAATGTCTTCAAAATTATTCCTTTTAGATAACTCAATTTTATATCTAGATTTAGAGGGTAAGTTATCAGCTTTTCTTGTTTTTGCCACAGTTGCGATAACACCATCAAAATTGAAAAAACTTACTTTGTATTTGTATGCTCCCAGTTCATCAGTTGTAACTGTGTAGGGTGAGGTACCCTTTTGAGATTCAATTGAAAATTGTCTAGATATTGAATAGGTTCTTAGATCATTAAGAGAGTTACACATATTTATATGATTAAAAAAATCCTTGTTGTCGCTTATAAATTGATTACAAGCAAATATACCTGTCTGAATATTCTTTAATACTAACATTTTTGTCTTGCTTGTAAAAACATTTTCCAATAAATCTTCAGTCTTTTTATACATAGCACCGCCCCTTTACATTTTATCTTGAAATTATTTTATAATATTTGGACAAATTTGTCAAGTTGAACGCAATATTTTAATTAAAATTGTTTTCACATAAAAAAATAAGCCTTTAAGAAGATAATACTCCCTAAAGGCTTGAACGTATATATTATTTGATGCTTGAAGATTCTATTGATTTATTTATTTTTCCATCGTCCAGGCTGTCTTTTATCAGGTTAAACCATTCCTGCAGCTTTTGTTCAAGTAGACTCCTGGGAATAAAAAATCTCAACCAAGCCGGTATCATATTATATAGCTGATTGAGTACCAAATTAAACCTTTCTTGACCCTTTTTTGTTCCTACAATTACACTTTCAGCCTGCCTAATCATTTTATAGGCAAGTTCCCTGAGTTTCTCCCAGCGCCGATTTATGATTAAATAGACTATGTATGCAGCTAACCCCAACCCAATTATAATAACCAGCCAATGTTTTAATAAAAAGTCCAACATTACGCCTTACCTCCCATCTTATTAACTATGTTCATTATTAATCCATCAAGGTACTTTACAGTTTTCAATTTATCCATCCAATAATTAGGTGAATTCTGAGTGGCCTTTACAACCTCTTCAGCGGAATTGAATTTATTTCCTAAAATCTCTTGGCATACCTGCAGTACTTCCTGCGCTTTCTCCTTTGTCTTTGGGCCAATGATCCCATCGGCAGTTAAACCGGTTATGGTTTGAAATTCTTTAACGGTCACTTTTCCATCATCCTTTCTTAATGATAATACGCTATCCCGGATAGTTTCCTTTTGCTGCTGTGTAATATTGCTATGTTCCAGCAATTGCACGTGCCACGGCTCGTAACTCATAGGCTTGTACAGGCCGTACCTATACAAGTCTGAGTTTGTCAGCTTTTTAAACCATTCGTCTGTTATATCTAGGGCTATGCAATAACAATGATTGGAATTTCCATAAGCAGCCGCTAAACATTGGCCTTTGGTGTTATAAACAGACCCATTTACAAGCTGCCTACTTCCCAGGCTATTGGCTAATACCTGCTGATTAATAATTTTCTGCTTTTCTAAACTGCGGTACCCGGAGGTGCACAGGCAGTCTTTACCTTTAGCAACACAGAGAATATTTACTGCATGCACAAGCTTTGGATATACGCAGGCTTCGTCTAAATACTTGAACTTTACATTAGGCATCTTTCACCATCTCCTCTCTTAATTCGTTAATCCTTAAGTGTGCCTGTTTAGCAGATTCCTCTACCCGGGCCAGACGGTCAGCATGGTTATTTACTGTCTGATTTAATCCCCTCAATTCAATGAGAGTATCATCACTCCGGCGCTTTATATAATCAATATCAGCCCGGAGCTGACCATCTTCAATCCCGCTCTGCTTTGATTCTCCTTTAACCCTGGCCTGTAAAGTAAGATATCCAAAGACAACACCGGCTATTGCTGCTACGCAGGTAATCAAAATGTTTGTTTCCATTAGAAACCCTTCTTCCTGTGAGTTTTTTATAAATAAAAAAAGATCACCCATTACTGAGCAATCTTCTAAAGATTTAAACCTTTATTTACCGTCTTTTCCCTCCATAAACCACTTATTTTCCTCTAAAAACAAATAAGTCTCTTTGCCGCAGATCCGGCAGGTATAACGGTAGCCCTGACCTCCGACTTTTAAGCTCGCTGCCTTTCGGACATCTAAAATTTTATCGACTTCATACTTCCTGCCATCTGGCCAGGCAACCCAAAGTGGATTAACATAGCCGTTTGTCTTAAATTCTGCCAAAACGTCTACAAAGACTTTTTTCAAAAAATCACCTTCCGAACATACGTTTGATTTTATTATATGCCTGAATGATGACTTTAATCAATAGGTATTATTTAGGCCGCAGTATTATTCAATAACCACTAAAAAGAGCATCTGGAGTTTAATCCAAATGCCCTCTAATTATTAATTTATTCGGTATATTCCTTTACTTCAAAGCTTGATATCTTATCATATGCTATGTACTCTTTTCTGCTTAAGAAAGGCTTGATGTTATTTTTTTTTGTAAAAGCAAAATAAGCTTTTCCTGTACCTCCTGAACGAGTCTCATACCATGTGAGGAAATCCTGAAGTTCATTCCCTGTCATATCATATTCCTTAATCTGACCATTTGTCATTGTTATTTCAAGTATTCCAGGATTGATCGCAGGTGCCGTTGGAGTTGCTGAAGCTTCATTAGAATTGCCGCTTTCTATACCATTAACAATAGCAGTTACAACATAGTAGTAAGTGGTTCCATTCGTAACATTGATATCTGTATATGTAATAGCTGAAGTTGTTGTTATTGTTTCATAAGGGCCACCAGGCGTGGTTGAGCGTTTAATGATATAATTAGTTGCTCCTTCAACTGCATCCCAGGCTAAATAAACTTTCGTGTTACCTGGAGTTGCTGTAAGGTTAGTTGGGGCTTGTACTGAAGTAGTTGGACCCATCATTTCAACTTCATCTAATATTATATTACTACCATTAGTATTGGAAATATTCACCCTATATTTGTTATATGCATTGATATTATTAAAATAAAATTCTTTTTTTATTCCTTGTGCCCAATCTGTAATATTTGTTCTTGTATCCAGAACAATCCATTGAACTCCATCCCACGCTTCAAAAGTCCAGTCTTTGGGGCTAAAATTCTTAAAGTTATCTAGCTTTACAGCATTAAGCAATGTATATTTACTAATTATTTGTGGCGAAGTAAACTCATACGATATCCACGCAGACTTAACTGCTGGTAACCAGGAACTCATGTCACCATATCCCCCTGATCCAACTACCTTGTCAAACGCTCTCCAACCTGGCCCTGCAGTATTTGTAACACTTTCACTTACAACACCACTCGGTACTGTATAACTTGTCATAGCGGGGATTAAATTATCAGTGTACTGAATGTCTGCTGCAAAACTAATTGAACAAAACGCCATTATTACCGCAATAAGTACTACCAGAAAACACAATAACCTGCTTAATTTCTTCATCAAATCTACCTCCAAATTAATATTCTGTTAAATTATACCTCAACAACCAAATTAACATAAGTCTGATAATTTATTTCTTATAAGGGTATAATTAGAATTTTATACAAATAAAAGAGGACTAAATTAATAGCCCTCTTTGCTCGTGATATTATTCAATAGCCACTAATAAGAGCATCAAAATTATCCAGATGCTCTTTAAAAAATAATTAATTTAAATCAATCCATCAAAAAAAATAAAAATTTTACTATAATAAATCGCACCAGCAATTCGAACAACAATGCTAAAAACTATGTAAGCAACAGCTGTACTACGTGTTAATTCTTTTGTACTAAATCCATTCCTCGGCAAGTATACTAATAAACCTATCAACGCAGGGAAAAGTATATATTCGACAAAAATTGCAAATAAGAATATTAATATAAATAATAGCATGTTAAGTATAAACATAGTATCCTCGTAATACCTTTTGCCAATATTATAAGCCATTACTAATAAATGTAAAAGTTACATTCATTCTACCATTACTACTCGGCTAATGGGAATACTTTATTTTGTAATAGTATCTTATCCCACTATTTCCGTCTTCTGCTGTGCCGTAATCCAAGCTTTTGATACTGCTATATCTAACTGCTCTGTTGTCAGTTTCCCGGCATGATATAAATAATTCAGTCTCTCAAACATTTTTACACCCCCAATCCTGTAGTTATTAAAGTATCAATTTGCTGCTGCATGTTCAGATTGTCTATAATCAACTGGTCAACCAGTTCCTGAAGCTTTTGAGTTTCAGGCTTCGGCAAATCCTCATATATTGGTTTGTGTTCTGTTTCACTTACATCAATACTTTTAAGTAATTTTCCTTGTGGTATTTCAATCAATAAGAAGGGTATCCCTATAGGCTCTCTTAAATCACTGCCTTGCATTTGGCTTATTATAAAGCCTGTTCCATCATAAATTACTAATGTTTTCATAAATCTACCTCCTATTCGTATGCATAGTAATCCCAGTTGCCTATTGTACCAGCCCAATCCGTTATACGAAAGCCATCAGCTGTTGTAACATCATAGTTCTTAAGAACAAAGCTCCCTGACAAATGGCCTATAACTGAATAGTTAGCTCCTTGGACGCCTATCGAAGTTGACGAAATTATTCCTATAAGGCTCCCCCCTTGGTGTACAAGGATTACTTTGCTCGGTTTAAAGGGTAATCCCGTTAATTCAAATATCCCATCGACACTCGCATAAGCTGTGCCAGTCTGCCACCTTTTACCTGCAAAACTCCCCACAATCTTGCCACCGCTACCAGTACCAATTGTAACACCTTGGCGAATGTTTGCAGATAGTAATCCAGGCATTTCTCTATGTACCCATACGTTGCCATCATAATACCCTGCGGGAGGCATCAGGTATATATTTCTGTCATAAACACTATCATTTACAGCCTCTGGATATGACCCTCCTGTATCAGCGTTAGTTCTGACGGGGATTGACCCTTGTACACCTAAAACATTTTTACCGCTAACCAAATTCTGAGGTAATAAATCGGGAACATCTTGGCTTAACCATACATTACCATCTGAGTACCCAATCGGCGATTTAAAATGTACTTTCGGATATGGATTTCCTGCTTGTCCTGGGGCCCAATATGCTGTTGCAAGCGGTGGAGTATTATTTGCTACAATGGGCATTGTTCCAACAATATCTCCGGTATCAGTGCTTGCAGTCTTTCCGGCAAGTAAATCCGCAGGAGTAGCGTTGCCGGATGAATCACTACCCTGTAATATAAAATTTCCGCTGGTACTGTTGTATTTGAGTGAGTAAGTACCGTTTAACCTGAGTTTACCCGCTGCAAGTGCGTTACCTTTACCATCAACAACCGCCTTTGCACCCTGACCATTTACATTTATCGTTGCCGCCCCTGTGTTAGCTGCATTAATCTTTACCACAACACCCATACCGTCCACATAGGCAGCAGGAGCAGGGTTAAGGGTTAGAGCGTATGTATTTGCACTTCCAACAGTAACCCCGTATCCCGGTTGCCTCACATAATCCGACAAATGCGAACTAACTGTATCAAAGGCAGCCACGCCTCCAACAGAATCAAAATTCTTATAAGCTGCGGACCCCAGCCCCAACAATGACTTTATTTCGTCAATAGTCTTTACAACCCATTGTCCAACTGCAGACGATATTAAAAATTGACTTGCAGCCGTAGCAAGTGATTTACCGATCTTTCCGTCAGCCTTATCATTTACGTTTTTCAGTTCTGCGTCTATTATTAAATTATCTGAATTAAGGTCTTCCCTTTTTAAATACTCATTTAGTTGCCACTGATTCAGCCCATAGTTTGTAGTTTTATTTGTGCTTGGCATTATACCACCTCCCTATATGTTTCAAATTCATCCCATGTAAGATTTAATGAATCCCACTGGTTCCATGTTTTGTTGTAGCCCTCAAATTCATTCCATGTCATATATGAATACTCAAATGAAAAGCTTAAGTGAGCCGGTTTGATTTCCTCAATAGTTAAAGTCAGGTCTGCTATATTTGCCGGAATACCTCTGGTACCAACAAATTTGATTTTAAAGCTATAATTAGCGGGATTTTCTGTTACTTCAACTTCGCCGTTACTATAGGATTGTGCAACATTGATTATCATTTGTTTTGTGACTGTTCCGGTACCCCTTATCTTTGCCCTTATTCGCTCACGTCGGAATTCATCTGATTTACTTACGTCTACCTGTAGACCATGTATCTTTTCATACCGGCTCAACAAGCTTGTGGCAGTATTTACAAAGCACTGATCAATAGTTTCATTAAAATTAGTAACAAGACTGTTAATATCACCTGATAATATGCGCTGGAGTTCCTCCATGGTCTGATTACCCTTATAATAGTCAGGTAATAAATTTATTAAATCCATATCACACCCCCGACAGCGTTATAACCCCTAAAATAGGCATCTCAACATCACCAATCGCTATGTTGGCTGTTCCGTTATTAATTAATAAACTGTTATAATCAGCAACCCCTGGCACGGATAACAACAAGCTACCAATTTTAGCATAGCTGATTGTGTAAAAGTCAAAAATAGCATCTTTGAAATAGTCAGCCACCAATGAGTTAAATACTGCTCTCACTTCTTCTAACGTTCTACTACCATCAAGAGCAACATTTGCGATAATATTAATTAGTTTTTCTCCGGGGCAGGTTACTGTTACAGCTGCACCGATCGGACGGACAGTTTCAACATAGTTAAATACTTGAGTGGGCAATTCCGGATCTATTGCCATGTTTTCATCAACAATAATCACCTTTACAGTACCGTTACCATCCCAAAGAGGGAATACTCTCGCATCCCCGACACCCGGAACCTCAAGAGCCCATTTTTTATAATCATATATGTTTCCGCTGGTGGAGGTTGACTGTACCCGTTGATAAAACCTTGCGCGCAAATTATCGTCTGTTTCTTCATCCTGACCGGCAGAAATGATATCTGTTAACGTTGCAGTTACTCCACTAACGTTATCAATATTTTCAAGTGTGCCACTATAGGCATTCCCAATTTCGCCAGATTGTTCACACGAAGCACTATATGTATTTGAAGATAGCTTTTCTTTAATTGAGTAGCTTGTAGTTCCTAAAGCCCATCTGGTTTCAACAATATCATCTAAAGCTCCTGTCGTTTCTACTTTCCTTACGGCATATGTGGCAGACTTTCGTGTCATTCCGTAGTCAGCGACCACTCTATCAAGGTACTCTCCCACAGCAGTGTCCCCGGAAACAAGGTCCAAGAAATTATTCAGATAAAAGTAAGTTTGAGCGAGTTGGTAAGCACAAGGGGCAATCGCGTCATATAGTACAGATCCCTCCCGCTTATCAACGTCATTAGTCACTCTGCTAAGCATATCAGCCAGAATGTTTTCATAAGTCATATCCTCAAACATTAAGTGCTCACCTCCTTTGTTATAGTCAAGCCTCCATAGATGCTGTTCACATCAAACGTACAAAGAATTTCATCATCGGTAATATTGAATTGAAAATTATCAACGCTATTAATTCGTTCATCCTGAAGCAAGCACTCCTGGATCCTGCGCTTCATTTCAATTTTCACATAAATAGTGTCCTTACCGATAAGATTCTCCAATTCAATCCCATAATTAAAGCTATATATCGGATACTCGTACCTTTCAGTATTAAGTACCTTATATATAGCTTGTTGTAATGCCTCTATGTCATTTACATAGCCCTGGGTCTTATCTGGTAAAAGTTTATATGTCTTTGTTACCTCTGATTCTTCTTCAAGTTCCAGATCACTTGTTAGTTCTGATTCCGGTATCATCTACTCACATCCTTAATTTTTATATGATCAATTATTTGACCTGATACCGTGATAGGCTCTATAGATACGGTCATTCCCTTTAGTATAGCATCAAGTCCAATGATCTCAACGATATAAAACTCGTGACCCCCATGGTTTCTGATTAACCGTACTTTGTCACCTACAGATATGAAATCTTTCAGATTGCCTTTGACAATATCCAGAGGTATTGCAAGCTTGTCATTTACCTTTATTCCATCATCAGTCGCTGTACCAGTCATAAGACAGCTTAGCTTTGCAGAATTGAGATAATTTTGTATGATAGTTTTTATTTCATTTATCATATTGAAACCTCCAGACTCATGGTATGAACCGGTAAAAACTCATGTGTTACTTCATTTACAATCAATCTTCTGTTCAGACTTATATCTAAGATTTGAGCGTAGAAACTGGATCCAGCTCGAACAGAAGTATTACCCAAGCATTCCAAACTGAGCGTTTCAGCTTCACGATTATATAAGTTTAAAAGAACATTAGCTTTAGACTTCACCTGAGAAGAATTTGAATTCTCGTTTGCCTTTTCAAAGTATTGTAGTAACCCAAACTTTTTAATTGAACTGTCATCCTTTGAGATAATTATCTGGCTCTCTCTTTCCTTGTTACCTTTTACCTCAATTTTTATCTGATTATAAAAATCATCATCAATTGATTTACCATATTTATAATCATAGCAAAGACTCTCATCACCTAATACAAGATCGAGTTTCAAAGCTTCCATGTCCCGCAATGCAACAAAACCAAATTCATCACGTAAGCAGTATCTTCTCCCCGTATTCACCAACGTTTCACTTATCGCCTTATAAATAATATCTATCCATGGGTCTCCATCTGCGACGTTCGTTGCTAATACGTATTTTGTATCTGTAATAGCACCCTTTGGTAAATTGAAATAATTACACATCCTCGTAACTAAGGTCGTTACTGTGTCTTTTACTATATTAAAAGTATCCTTTGCCTTACAGTACCTCAACCGGTCATAAGCTGTAACAGTAACTTCTTTTCCTTTATCTCTTTCAAGCTTAAATACAAGTCCATTAAATATTCCTACACCGTCATACTTAAACTGCACACCACTACCATTCCCAATAACCAAATCATCATTTATGTACGAGAATTCAAGCTTGCTGCAACCGTCATTCAATACATCTTTATATGATATTTTTGTTATAAGTTCACTAATTTCATATAGTTTCCCATCTGGCGTTCTTACTGAAAATTCAATGCTCATGAAGGAATCACCAACCTTTGACCTGGATAGATTAGTCCAGGACTTCTTATCTGATTCTTATTTGCTGTATAAATCTTGGGGTATTTCGAACCGTCGTTATATTGCATCTTGGCAATGCCCCAAAGCGAATCTCCAGACTTGACGGTGTATGTACCCTTACTTTTCGGATTTACAGTTGGAGTACTTGTGTTTGTTGTGGTCTTTACTACCTTTGCCGGAGCCGAAGGATTGTTACTTTTAACAACCGCAGACTTTTTACCAAACTGCTTATATTCAACCAGGCTGAACGATATATATTTATCCCCTTCCTCACCGGCTTTTTCAGTAATAGTCAGTTCTTCAATGAGGACCAGGGAATTTATATCGTCCCCGATCCCGTTGCAGGCAATAAACCGGATCGGCTTCATTTTATCACGCCAGTCTTTAAATAGTTTCAAATAGTAATCGGGTCCTTTGAAACTTCCGGACGTTTCAACATAAGAAAAAGGTGTGTTGGGGAACTCGCATTCAAAGGTATACTCAGCGAGTTCCATGTGTGTCGGGACAGATATTTGTCCAAGCCTCAGCACTTCATATTTTTCTATGGCCTGAGTAGTAGAAATCTCTACTTGTTCCGGATTTACAGGGAGCCTGTAGGTTTTATTATCATAATCAAAAAATACAGCATAGTTTGACATTAATACGCCCCCTCACTAGCCATTGCTATTTCATCTTGGAGTATCTTTCTCATACGCTTCTGGATCTTATTCATGTCGGCTGTCTCATGTACATCTCCGAAGCTTATTTGAATGTTCGGAGCAAGGGTTGCAGTGCTGAATTTATTAATATACTCTCTTTCTGCAATATCCCTGAGATACTTCAAATCTTCTTCGTCCATATCCACTTTTACAGCACCGTTCTTCCCTTTTCCTTCTACTTTAATAGGGCTACCATCACTAAATTTGCTTAGATCCATACCTTTTGAATTATCCATGACAGATGCCAATTTATCCATTGCACCGCTCATGGCACCAGGCAGTTTTTTGCCTATATCACTACCTTTGGCATAGCCATCAGAGTAATCTAGAAATTCTTTGGATTGTACATATTCTTTAAGCTGAGCTTCGGTTTTTATTGTAGCAGAAGCTTTTTCAAGTTTACCTTTTAACTTATCTATACCGCCGGTTATATCAACCTTTACAATAAGTATCTTATTTAATAAATCTTCGATTCCCTGCGCCATAGTCTGAATAAAACCTAAAGCATTCGAAGCCAGATCATAGAAAAGTGCCTTTATGGACGCAATCGGATTCTTAAATACATTGCCGAAAAAGTTGATAAATGCTGCTACTACATTCCACATACTCACAAATTTATTATAGAAGTAAGTAACAAACACCCCTATAATTCCTCCAATGAAACCGAATATCTCTTCCCATGATGCTCCAAACTGTCGAGCTGCAGCAATAGCCAGGATAATTACACCTATAATCAACAACACGGGCCAATAAACTGCAATCCAAGCTACTGCTTGTGCAAACAGAGCTGCGGTAGTCATTATTATCTGACCAAGAATATACACCAGGTAAACTGTTGCTATTACTCCCAGTATTGGTCCGATTACATCCCAACCGTTTATAATCGTTTTTATTAGCCAGGATACCACACTGGCAAGGACATCTATTCCCACAGCAAAAGCGGTAATAAACTTCTCAAATTCAGGTGAGTTTAGTAGATTGCTTACTGTCTGCATAACTGGCGCAAAAGCCTTGGTTGATATGTTTTTTATTTTGTTCCATGCATCTGCAAAGCTCATAGGCATTTTGGAAAACATTTCGTTTATATCGTTGCCGGCCGCGAAGATTGCTTTTTTGATAATATCTGCCGTTATTGTCCCTTCGGCAGACATGGTTTTCAATTCGCCCTTTGATTTACCGGTAGCCTTTGCTATAGCATCAGCAATCATAGGAGCATTTTCCATAATAGACCTGAATTCATCCCCCTGAAGCTTACCTGCAGCCATTGCCTGAGTCAGCTGATACATTCCCGCCTGTTGCTCCTGGGTACTTGCACCACCAACCCTAAAAGATTTCTGGACTAATTCAGTAAATGCTATTAGTTCATCGTTGCCTTTAAAAGAGTCTTTAGCCAATAATCCCATTTTTGAAATTGCTCCAGCCATATCCGAATAAACACCTCTGGACCTTATGGCAGATGCAAAAATTTTATCCTGAAGTTCAGCCTGCGTTTGCAGTCCGTCATTTATTAGTGCCAGTCGAGCGTTCGTATTTGTGTATTCATCTGTGAGGGACATACCTTTTATAGCACCGGCGAAAAGGGCAGCAACGCTAACTAACTTACCAAGGCCACTACTTGCGCCGGATGCACTTGCACCAGTATTTTTCAATTTTGCATTAAACTTGTCAGTGGATCCACTGGCGTTAATAATTTTAGTTGTGGCCTGATCTGTTTTGCGATTAATCTTATCAATTGTACTTGAATAACCATCAAACAGCTTAAACATAGCTTTGAGAGTCGGCATTACTTTCTCCTGCCTCCTTTCGCCTTTAATCGTCTTGACTCTTCCTGTTCCTTTTCTACTCTAACTTGAATACTCGCGTAGATGAAAGCTCTTTCTTTTTCATCCATGGTCATAAGAGTTGAGGGCAATATGTGAAGTTTCTGAAGAGCAAAGTGAGCCAAATTAAATTCGGCATCACCTTGCTTTATTAGTTTTTTGCTTCTTCAATATCCTCGTTTATGTCCTGGTCAAGACCACTTAACTCTTGAACAGCCTGAGCCAATACAGCATATTCACCTATAAAGAGCATTTTCTGCAACAAAGCCGATTCACCTAATACCCCGTAGGCTTTCTGCAATTCCGCATTAGTTAAGTCAGGGAATACCACTGCACTTGCAGTCATGGCTTGCACATATTCAGGGCGGTCGAAAGATTCAACTCCCTTTTTATCTCTCTTTGTGAATTTTTTTAAAAGATTCTTATTCTCTTCCTGAGTAAGCGGTCGGATAATAAAAGGAACCGACTTACCATTTTCCATAAACCGGTTCGATACAATTACTTCTTTATTTTCAATCTGCACTGGATGCAAAAAAGCATTTAATGAGCTCATAAATTCAACCTCTTTTCTTTTAATTTTTAGGGGCAAAGCCCCATTCTTATCTGTAGTTTTCAGGTAAATTAAAATAGCTTAAGCCTTCGATATCGTCAAAAGTAAAGTCTGTATCAATTGTGATTGGATCATCGGACTGATCATCCAGGGCGGCTACCGGTATTGTTTTAAGCAGAACATTTAAAAGTACTACTTCCTGAGTACCTATTGTTGATTGGCTATCTTCGTTCCTTACCTGTATTTTTAAACCTCCATAAGCGCCTTTTTTTATGTATGCGATAGCTAATCTCAGCATGTCGCTGTTCATAAAATACATTGTCATGGAGCCGGTTCCTTCTGCACCTGTGACCTTGTGCTGTGTCATTCTATGACCGAGCATGTTGCGTGACTGTACATTCAGATCCAGCTGCGCTTTTAAACTTGAGATCTCAAACAATTCTCTGTTTGCACCATCGATAGTAATATAGGCCTTACCCTCTCGGGATGATATGGTGTCTGCTAATCTTGTATAATTATCTGGCATATGCTAATTTATCTCCTTTCTACGACAGATTTACTGTGATATACATCTTTTCAACACTATCAACCGGCTGTATGTAGCAGTCAATAACAACAGCGTCGGAATCCGTTCCTTCATTTACGGTTATATCTTCAGGAGTAAAATTCTGAATTGCTGACAACCTTTGCAGCTCATTAAAATACTCAACCAGAGTCCCTCTGAGAAGTGATCTGCCGGCAGCATTGTTATTTACCTTTCCAACGTAGTTGGATTCAAATATCGTCACAATATCGTTGTTTATACCGTCAAGTATGCGGATAACCCGGTTTTTCTTGAACTGTTTCCCCTTTTCAACCGTTACTGTTGTTAAAGAGTTTATATCATATACAGCAGTAACATTCTGAGCGGTATCAACCTTTAATATGAATTTGCCTGCAGTAATAGCAGCTTCCATTTCGGTTTTAGTCATTTTCGGAATAACATCTACGGCTCCTACATATTTTCTGCTTGTGTTGGATTGATTAATATTTGAGCCTGCCGTAATACCCGCAACCCAAGCGGCGGTTTGAGCAGAAGTTAATTGTGTCCCGTTTGTCAACTCAACTCCCTGGGTAACATTTATAACTGCTTCACTGTCAGCTATATGGTTTGCAAGTACAGCCTGAAGCTTATTCCCTTCATCCTCACGCATGGCTTTAATCCATGCCGTTATAGCTGCCTTATTAGAATCATAGGTAGTACCATCATAAGGATACGCTAGTGTATTAAACACCACTGTCTTTAATTTAGCCAGAGCAGCTGTTACATCAGCAGCCTCGTGCTCTGTTCCTAAATTGTATATCAATACGGTTTTTGCACCCTTCAGGGCTTCATTAACCAGCTGCTTATCTGACTCCGTGGTCCCGTCTGGGTATTTACTTGTATCTGTGGCAGTGATGGCATAAATGTCACCGGCGGTTCCAGCACTCATTTCCTGTAGCAAAACCACTATCCCCCTGTCACCGGGAGTGATCGATAAGGCCGCATTAGTTTTGAAATTTACATACGCCCCAGGTATTATTTTATTTTGACTGATCCATGTTCCTCCCATTTTATCCCTCCGTCCTTGTATTAGTCTGTTGCTGCTGCATCTTGATATATTCAATATTGTTTACCTCTGAATATCTGATTTCAAAAGTAAAATGCAGCACATTATCGGTAATATTGGCTTGTTTGTTCAACACTCTATAAGTGCCTATCAAATCAAAAGCCCTGAATAAATTAAGTTGGGCGTCCAAGCAGTCTTCCTTGATTTCAGTGTTTTCTTTATCACTATAATAGGCAACGTCAAAAGAAAGTACACTGTCGAATTTATCATTCATCCGCTTGCGATAATCCTGATCTATGAGGGTTATTAGAAATGATTGTGATTTAAAGTTTTGAGGGACATCTTCATCATAAATCGTATAACCTGGATAGCATTCCAACAGTTTATTTACTATAGCCTGTCTTACACTACTTATCATGCTTTTTATTCACCCTCTCTACTTCATTTTTGAATTCCTTTGATAACTCATACTCAACCTTTTTCACAGCACGATTCAGAATAAACTGCCCTTTTACCCAGCCGACTGTTTCGCCGTTTTTATTTACAATTCTGTGGCCGTCGTTTACAAAGCTTGAGTAATCCGCTGAGTTCACCAAGGACTTTGTTACTCCTCCGTTTGACCTTACTGCTGGAACCGAGTGCCAGCTTCTTCTCATAAAACCTGTTATTACCCGGGTATTTCGTTTAGCTTCTGCTAATCCGACATTTACAGCCTTATTGAGAATTGTAATATCAATATCCCGGATATCATCAAACATAGCATTTAACTGTTTACGGTATGCATCCAAAGCCCTTTTATTATTTTCCCTGTTGCTGCTCATATCTTCTCACTTCTCTTCACA
The DNA here is from genome assembly GCA_023409265.1 of Bacillota bacterium. Lineage (GTDB taxonomy): Bacteria > Bacillota > Clostridia > Acetivibrionales > DSM-1351 > Ruminiclostridium. Next base: position 20,262 of record JAEYHZ010000041.1, read on the forward strand.
TCGAATTCCATATGATTGGTAAAAGGGAACCCTTCTCCAACAGATAAAATAACCGTCTTCCCATTCCTCTGGATAACGATTATCTTGTCACCCTCTTTTAAATCTGTATCAATGCTGCAAAACAGTGTCTGCCTGTTTTTAATGTTTGGAATTCCTTCTTCTGCATCACTTAAAGAGCCCTTGCTGTATTTGCACTTGATACCGGAGTGAATCAGATTTTGGGAGCTTTTTGTAACCCCGTTTACGACCTTATCCACATACCTGTAAATATCCATTTTATCTTTCCATAGCCGCTCAAGAGCACTCATTTCCTTGTCCTCCTGAATTGTTGCAGAGTTTTTTTATCCCTGTCAGATAAGCCGTAAATGGTCTCCTTAGAGGTTTTATCATCCACATTGTATGTAATGGACGTATCTCCCTCTTTTATTGATTTAACGTCAAATACGGAGGTTGTACCATTCTCTGATTCATAATTGATTATGGCCTGAACTTTTTTTCGGATATGTGGCTCTGCTGTTTCCGGCAGCTCTGAAAGATTGCAATAGTTCAATGCATCCTGGACTACATCAGAGATTATAAGATCCTTTGTATCATCTGTAATTTTTAGGTTTTCTTTAACCTTCTTAATTAATTCTGTGGTGAGCACTGTATCAACTCCTTAAAAAGGGAGCTGATTTTACTCAGCACCCTCCAACAGTTTTATAAGATCTTCTTTTGTTGCCTTTGGATCATATACAATACCTCTTTTATCACATAAGGCTTTCAATTCTGATACCTTTAGCGATGAAATATCCTCTATTTTCGCTTGCTCTTTGACTTGGGCTTCCCGCCTCTTTCTTTGAAATGCTGTAGCACTCATAATTGCACCTCATCCCTTAGATTTTGTGAACAAACTTTATAATTCTGATATTCTTATTCTCGTACACTCTGCTCCAGTTCGTAGCATTTTCGCACTCAGTGTTTGTAGGAGAAGCTCCTGTAACTGATGTGCTTGTAAACTTAACTCCTCTTGGATGAAGTACAAAGTGCTGTCTATTGATTAAGATATCATCACCCGCTAAGCTGTCTCTATCTGTTTCAGTTGGAACAGGAGCTGCACCGTTTCCAAGACCAATCGCCCCCTCACCAAACAGATATGTCGTATATATACCTGCATTTGCAGGACATCCATCGTCAACTATAACTTTCTTTTTCATGAAGGTTGAAATTGTTGGATTTCCTTGAGAGTCTTTTTCAGTTTGAATAAGATCCTTCTTTACAAGCGCGGTTTCTACAGCTGAGTGCATGCCAACTGCAGTTATTTTAAACTTGTTATCTCCTAAGAGCTGCAATGCATCTGAAAATGTTAAACCGGATATTATTGCTAAATCTCCGGCAAGAGCCGAAATATCTAGCACATTTCCAGACATTGAAGCTGAAGCGAAAACACCTTTCAGCATTGCGAAAAGTAGTTTTTGCCTCATCCTTGCCCAGTAACCTGCTACCATGTCACCTATGGCAGCCATAGGGTCATCACCAGATAATGCTTTGGCAAGGTCATTCGTACTCCATGCTTTTCCTCTCATAAACAGTGCTGCAACGTCCTGACCCGCAGAAATCTTTTCTGGAGTGAGAGCCCCAGTATCTGATAGAACTTCATCATCGCCGGTAAGGTCATTCCAAAATGGCATATTTATTAACTTTCCACCTGCTGCTGCAAGTGCATCCAACTGAGGATCATTTGATATGATACCGGCTTGAACCAATGCCGAAAGTTGTGCTGTTCTTTGAATTACATAAGGGTTAAATACTTGTGGTACTATTACATCTGCTATTCTTGTAGGCATAATTTAAATTCCTCCTCTTATTTTGATGCAGCCATAAGCTGCTTTGCCAGATCAGGATCTTCCTTTAAGATTTTCCCCTGCTCTGTTAAATTGAAATGTTCTTTACTCCAAGGATTCTTTGTGTTTGAGCTACTCCCACCTTTGTTATTCGGCTCCCTGCCTTTTACAGGAGGCACAAATAAATCCTTGTAAGTCTCTTTTATTGTTGTCAACTGCTCATCAATACCCACAACAGTTCCATCTGCAGCAACTGATAATTTAGATTTATCAAATTTGCTTAACAGTAGTTCGGGATACTTTGTGTCAGTCAGCTTTGATTGGATAGCAGAGTTTATAGTGATATCCTTCAGCTTAGTCTCATAAGTTTCCTTAGTAGTCTTATTTGTTTCCTGAAGGTCTTTGATAGTTTTTTCAAGGTCCTCATTTCCTTTTGCTTTGCCTTGAAGATCCTTAAGCTGTGTATCCCTATCCTTTATCTGCTGCTCCAGATCCTTCTTGGTATCATTGAGCGTATTAAATTCACTCTTTGGTACCGCATTTTTCGGGAATTCCGCTTTTATAGCTTCCAAAAGTGCATCTATATCCAGCTTCCCGTCTGTGATTGTTGCTTTTTCAAGCAATACCTTTAACCATTCCATACTTAATTCCTCCATAGATTATTTATTGTCGCTCTCCGACTCGGGAGTTGCTTTGTTCTTTATGCTCTACAAACCTGTAAAAAGAGCAAAATAAAAAGCACCCTCTAATGAGAGCACTTTAGTACCAATAATAGAAATATCTTTTTTATATGTTAAGCACTTATTCACACCACTTTTACTTTTCTCCAGGCCAAAACTCATGACCACACTTCAAACAAGTTACTTTTACTTTATTAGAATTTGAACTTCCCGCTAATAACCCCCATTTCCCTGCAAGGGCTTCGCCAACAAGTGCTTTCCCCAAACTAAATCCTTTTTTATTTGCCGATAGTGAAGTGGAAAAACATCTAGGACAATAAGCAACCCCGTCCTTTTCTAACTGCTCAAGCCTCTGCATGTCATATATCTTTTTTTCATGGGCTTGAACCTGTTGTTTCGCATTATCTTCTTTAATTTTTTCCCAAAATCCTTTTTTGGGTTCTTGTCTTATTTGCTCGTATTCATAGGCTTTATCGATAATACTTTTTGCATCGTTTAAGCTCGTACTTGTCTTCGCCTTTACAAATTTTATTGCATCAATTTTATTTTTACCATAAATCCTTACTACTTCTGACATATTAAGTTCAATATTATTTACAACTACATAATTATCAAGGATTTCGGGCTTTTCGTTTTGGGATTGACTTTGAAAATTTATTTTACATTCATTGTTTGATTCGGTTATTATTGGGGCTCCACAATTTGTACAAAATTTCCCGATTGCCTCTTTCCCACAATTTGAGCAAAACATAATATCCCTCCTATATGTATTTAATATTCTAAAAATACTATAATCTGGAACAATATGCAACTATACGTCTGTTTTAGAAAAATTGTACAAAAAAGCACATACCGTTTCTGGTAAGTGCAGTTAAATTTCAGTAACTTTTTCAATTTCATCCCGCTTAACCTCTATCGTCTCCCAATCACTAGGAGAAGAGCCGATGTCTATCAGAAAGATATCTTGATCTCCTAATATTTCTACAACTGCCCCCTCGCGTCCATCCTTCAAAACAACATGATCAAACTCTTTAATCTTCTGCATCTCGCTTCACCTCCTTGATATACGCATATGTCATCCTAGTTTCAGCTCCATCATGTATCCATCCTACCACTACATTAGCTGGTTTTCCTTTTTTACCGTAAAGAATCATTTTCTGCTCATAAAGAGTTCCGTATTGATTCTGGCCTTTGTCAGTAGCTGGATACCTTCTCGAGCACTTAATAATATCTTGCTGCAAGTCCTGCCAATTATCTGAATTATAACCTAAACGATCGCTAAAAGCTCTGCCTTTTGCATAACCAGTCTTATTTTCTGGGTTAAATAAATAACCTGTAAATTTTCCATCAGCAGCTGTGGCATTTTCAGCATCTGGTAATTTCAATTCCGGGTTTTTAATTAATTCTTTTTGTCTCGTGAAATCAAGCTTAACAAAGCCCCATTCCTCAGATTTATTATACTTCAAATTCTGGAAGTCATCAATTGATTTACCTGCATCAATCCCTAGGACAGCCTTATACTTTTCATACTGTTTCTTATCAGCTTTATAGTTTCTTACTTTCATCTCAGCAAATAAAGCTTTGGGATTGTTTTCTATGTACTCCTTATGCCACTTTTCAAAGGTGATATCTGCTGGAACTGAATACGATTGTTTATTATCAGGACTCCTCGCTGTCCGGGTGCCAGGTTCTATATCGTCATAATATGGTATCGTAGTACACCTACATAAATTGTGCTTTGGAGTAAGATTCTTGCCAACCACACCTTTACCAACATCAAATATCTTGCCGTCAAGCGGTCGACATTCTTCACAAGTTTTTGAGTCCAATGTCGCCAACCATTGGTATTTTAATACCCCATCTTCTTCATAAGCTTTTTGTGTGGCCTGCTCAATTATGAAACTACCTTCTGTATGTAGTAGCCGGTATGCCTCAAATTCTTTTGAACTGAATTTCTTAGCAAAATCCTTGGAAAGTGTATTCGGATTCCTTCCCTGAATAAGCATCGAAGTAATGGACTCATTCAGGGCCTGCAGCATATGGTCTTTCTGCTTCCATATCCGAGTTGAGAAGTCTGCTCCATTGAAGGGGTATCTAATTAATTCCTCAATGGTCTCAGGATTTACCTGGGCAAACTCAGAATGAAAACCGTTGTACACGTCAATGTTGTACCAAGTCCGATAGTACGAATCGGAGTATACGTCTTTCAGGATCCCCTCACCCTTGTGCTGATAATCCACTGAATACAATTGCTGCAGTAATGCGTCAATCTGTTTCTGTAAAGCTTCGTATCGGGTAATTCTGGCTTTAATGGACATATTGCTAAGCTCCATATCGTATTTACCCATATTGGCATTTACTTTATTTATAAAGCTTTTGAGATCCCCAATTTCAGATTTACTCAATGCTCGCTGTGCTTCAGCATAGCTTAGCTGATTTTCTCGGGCATATCTCAAGTAAAAATCGTTTATTACTATCTGTATCTCCCTTTTTGCCTGCTCAAAGGATTTTTCAAGTTCTTTGTAATAGTCGTTTATTTTCTTTTCCCCAGCAAGGTACTTTTGCTCTTGCCGCTTTTCCCAATAAGACATTAACTATCACCTTCTTGATCTTCCTGATTGTCAGTCAGCATATTAGTCTCAGGAGTCTTGTTTTCCTCCTCTATTTGCTTCATTTCTGCATCAGCATCACTTACCCAGGGATGATTTGAAATAATAGTTTTATCGCTTATTACTCCTTTACTATTTTGACAATCGGTAATAGCCTGGGATTCATTAATGGCTATATCTCTGTTGAACACTATTTCTACCTCATCTTCAGAAACTGTCTGGTTGGTGACGGAGAGATACATATTTACAAAATATATAAGCTGCTCAAAAGCCCATTTAAAACTATCCTCAAGAGCATTACATTTTAAATCAAGCCCAGAATATATAAACTTTAAAGCTATACCTGAAGGACTGTTGCCCAACTTATCAGAATTCTTGTCAACACCCTGCCCAAAATCGAATATATCTTTTTTCAAGGTTTCATAATGTGCTTTGGCGGCTTCGATATTAATTGTTGATTCAACTTTATCGAGACCTCCATCATCGTCCAGCTTGACAGCCCTATAATAAGCTAAGTCACGCATGAACTCTGATAGGCTTTCTCCCCCGTATCCTTTGAGAGCATAAATGATATTCTTAATATCCTCCAAAAGATTAGCAACATCCGACCTTGAAACATCATAATTATCAATAAGTGTTTTAATAAACTGCAGGTCGGGGAGCTCAAAGTCATTATTTTTAAAGGGTATAAATGGCACTCTCTCCCATGCATGCGGCTCATTTTTTACTGTAAAATGCCCATCATAACTGTTGTCATCATCCAGATACATTTCTGAATCCTGAATAACTTCTCCGGCGCTTGTCCTCACAAAATACTCAACATTTTCTGGGGTCCAGTATTCAATTTTAGTTACTATCCTTTTTGATTTACCCTCGTAGGTTTCAACATCATAGAATCTGATAAACGCCTGAAGTTCTTCGTGATCGTTATCAACCCATATCGGGATACACTGTTCTGAAGGTATTCTTATTGTTTTAAATTCTCCCTCAGAATCGATATATGCATGTAACCAGGCAATACCCTTATTACTCGCCTCTGTTCCAAGCTGTGAAAGCTTTTTTTGAAATCTTTTTCCCAAGGTATCAGTAACAACCTTCAAATACTTTTCATTGCAACAGGTAAGCGTATATGGCTTTGTCAGAAGGTAATTAACCTTATCATCTACAAGGGTATGCATAAAACCATGAGCAAGTTTATTATTTGTTTTTGTTTCATCTTCAACCTGTTTCTCATTCTCATAGCGAATCATTTTACGATTTTGAATATCATTTTCTACCTTGTAATAGTTTTCACCCTTAAGCATAAGCCTGCGCTCTTTGGATGAACTAAACTCGTCTATGTATATCTTGATAATATCTTCAGTGCTCAGAACATTAATGCTGTTATTGAAAATCATGGTTTCACCTCTTTTATTTGAATACCTTCATACTTGCTTGCTTCATATCATCTTCAAATGCGTACCTGGTTGCATCAATCGTATGATTGTCCGTTTCCTCCAGCTTTGCTTTAGGATTACCGTCCTGATCTGTTTGATAATCAATGTCCTCAAACTCCTTGGCAATATTGGGGGTTCTCTGAGGATCTATTATTATTTCCTCAAGATCATCCAGCCACTTTTCGCCATACTCTACCGACCCGGGTCCCTTCTTGGCACCTTTGATTCTGATATCGTATGTTTTCATTTCATCAACGGACTTGGGTTCAGCGCTGTCTGCTATGGACATGGAAGTATGGCGCTTTTTGTCTTTTATCTTATTTGCAGCATCTCTGTTCGATATTTTCACACCGTACACTTCATCCAACGCATATATCTTCCTGCGGGTTTTGTCGTAATGCCAGCATACAAAAGCGAATGGGTCAACACCATAGCCCCAGTCAATACCCTGCCGTATATTATCAAATGCTTTGATTTCATCATCTGTAATTTGGCGGAATATAAGATTTTCAAAGGGTACTACCCCTGAACCTATCGCCTGTCCAAGGTACTCCCATTTATATTTCAGAGATATACCATCACTGTCCAACTTACCCTTCTTCTTTACCTCCTCAGCCTCCTCGACAAATGCCTTTGAAATATGTGGATTATCAAGGTAAGTTGAATGATGTATATAGGTATTAGCCGGAACAAACTGTGATTCATACTTCTTATTAACCCAGCTCTGCTTACGCTTCGGAGGGTTATACGAATAATAAAACGCATAAAAAAGACCATCTGGCAGCTCTGCACGTAATACAGAGTTTTCAATGGTCGAAATTTCTTCTTCAGTCTTAAATTCTGCCAGTTCTTCAATCCACAAAAACGCAATTGGGTACTTGCTCACCTTAATTGACTTTATCTTTAACGGATCGTCTGCTCCACGGAATATTATTTTGTTGCCTCTAGGGGTGTATATAAGCTGTAAAGGGCTTTTAACTACTCTCCAGTACTGGCTGACTCCAAGTATTTCTATAGCCTCTTTCAATTGCTCAAAAACAGATTCTTCAAGTGTCCTGGCTACCCGTCGAATACATAAGGTTGTAACAGGATACTTCATCATGTCTTTTATGAGTTTTAAAGCTATATGTGTTGATTTAGAACTGCCACGGCCTCCCTTAAGAACATGTTTTAAATACCTGTGGGAGTTTGATACTTTCCAGAATGATTGGAATTTAGGAGTAACAATCTCTGAAAGCTTAACCTCCTGCATCATCCTCACCGCCGATGTCATCAATAATTTTAACTCCTAAATCACCGGAGATATTGACATTATCTTTAAACATTCCCAGGTGCTTACCCAAGAGCTCCAAAGCTTTCAGTTTATCCGCAAACTTAATTTCGCGTTCAGTACTGTCAAATTCATCACCAGATACCGTTTTAACCTTTACAGATGCTATTGCAGCAGTATCATCTTCAGAAGCATCTTCTTTAACAGTAGCATCATTAGGATTTATAATATTCTCTGCATTAACGAAAGCTATACGGGCAATCTCTCTAAGTACCCGATCTTGATTTATTCCTGTCCGTTTTGAACGTTCAGCCAGGGCCTCGTCTATACTCGCGCGAATGTTAGGTTTTGTTAAATTCTCACATCCTATTTCTTTTGCTGTTGCTGTACTATATCCTGCTCTTATTGCAGCCTGAGTAGCGTTTAAATCTATCAGGTATTCCTGTACAAACATTTCTTGCTTTGCTGTCAATTTAGCCATTCAGGCTCACATCCTTTTAATAGTATAAAAAAGAGCCCGAAGGCTCAAAATTACGTACTTTCTCAATAATTTTGCTGTTTTGGAAACATTGCAATAATAAAAAGTGATAAGAAAGATCCAAAAAATCCTGCAAAAAATGCTGGGACTGTTCTTAACCCTCTCTTATTAGCCATATTCATAGCAATTATTCCAAAAATAATATTTAATACTGGTAGTATCATCATGGGTAGTAATAACCCTACAGCAATCTGTGACATTTAATCCCCCCTTAATATTGCTTATTCTATAATTCTATTCAAAAAGGAGAATTCCTGCGAAATAGTTTAAAGCAGCAAACAAGGAGATAGTATTCGTCTACCTCCCTCTATGCGTACTTTAGTCCCGTTGAATATATTCAGTTTTTATTTAGGGTGAATACCCTATACTTTATAAGCAAAATTAATAGCTTCCATTAAAACCTATTTTAAGCAGCAAAAAAGGAGAGTATATTTCAACTCTCCTGGACACGCTATTTGTACGCTGCTTTCGTGTAAATATAATTTTTGATAATACAATTATAAATCATTTAAAGTGATATTAGGTGATACGTTTTGAAGAATTCATCATGTTTCTTTCTGACAGTAATTGCAGCATAGTTCATAGTATCTCCTGTCTGTTCCCAGGTCAGGCCGTCGATGTATCGATATGTTAATATCTGTCTTATTTCGCTATCTTCAATATTCTGTATGTAATCAATCGCATCATTCACCTTGGAATACAGCACTTCATATTTATCACTTATCTTCTTGCCAATAGCATCTCTTTGCTGGATACATTCCTCAGACATCTGCTCCATACCTGTTAACGTGAATGATCTTGCTGAATATGGATGATGTGACATGCTACCCTTTACTTTGTCAGTTACAACAGTTTCATAATCCCCATAGTTTAATTCCTGTAGCTTTTGTCTTAGCTGCTCAACTTCCCTTTTTATTTTTATAATTTCATTCAGTTTTTCTTTAGTCATAGGCGCCTCCTATTTCTCATTTTTGTTCTGTTTGTTTTAATTATCGAACATTTTGTTCTATAACTATATCATACTGGTTTTAAAAAATAAATACCTTATTCCGTATATTTCTTATTTTGCTCTCGAAATTGAGCATAAAAAACGCACATCATATTAACTGAATGTGCGGTAGTGGTTTGGAATTAAATGTGGTTTAGTTATGTACCCCAATTAATACTTTTAACTAGATACCAGTTATCATCCAATTTGATGATATTGTCATTAGAAACTTTACCATCCTTGGAATAGACTATGTCTATTTCATAAAAACATGCCCCATCAGAATCATTGAACATTGTAAATGATATACCATTTAGATCATGATCTATGCTTATCGTAGCGTCAATATCATTACTAATCGAATCTCCAACAGCGTTTTCCAGTTGTTTTGATATATCACTAATTGGTTGTTCTCCACTGTAATTAGTACCTTCTTTAGTAATATGCTGAATTTTTCCATTGTAAATAATAATATCTGTAATCGTTGAAGGAAGTATCTCTATTTCATTTGCAACGTTGTTAAATAGTTTTTTATTAGATTTAAATATGTTTTCGGCTTTTATTGCTTCTTCAGACAGAATAAAACTAACTTTATGTTCAATCCTTCCGATCCCTCTGTCGTTTAAGTAGTTAGTAACAAAGCATCCAATTATGACAAGTATTATGAGAACTACTAAACCAAAGGGTAATATAACATTTGCCTTTTTCATATTCCTCCCCAATTAGTAATATCAAGATTTTAGTTTATTTAAATATATACTATACTGGAAAACAATTCAAGTTCATATTTTACCGCACTACTCAGTTTTTTTCTGAATAATACGGTATCCAAATATCGAAATAACTTTATTTAAGTATTTGTTTTACAATATACTGTTGCGACTCTAACAGTAATATTTTTGATATATCACCCTTTAGTTTATAAAGTTTTCCCGATAGTTTCTTTTTATCAAAATCATACACTCTGTATAAATAATATTTATCAAAATATTTCTCCGCAAATTTTAGCTCAGTATCTGAAATATAGAAAGGTTGATCATTCCCACCAGTTGTACATTTGACTTCTATGTATTTTTCTGTTCCATCAAGTTCATATGATAAAATATCGTAACCAGCACCATCACCTTCTTCTTTAGAAATATGTTTAACTTCTTTCGCAAGATTATCATTCCCACTCTTATTTAGGAATTTTTTTTCATACTCTAAGACCATTAATTCGCCTGCATAACCTAACTTTTTTTGATTTTTTGCCTTCTTTATGTAATTAGTTTTTCTACCTTTAAAACTCTTGGGATTATCCTCATCATTTAAAAATTTTGTGGGTGATTCTCCATCTATTAGTAAAGATGATTTGTCTATTTCTGATAATATATTTTCAATATCATTAAGTTCATCTTCATCTTCTTCAACTCCGTCTATCAATCCAATATCGCTATTAAATATAAAAAAATTATTAGTATCTTCTATGGAGTTATTTCTGAGATTCCCCTTTAAAACCTTATATGCAAGCAATAGTTCCCTTAAATCATCTATTAACACATTATCATTTGGCAAATTATTAGCTTTATAAAACTTGCCACAGATATGTCCCAGCTCATATCCTGTTGATAAATCTGACGATTTACCACTGCCATTTAATAGAATTGGGGCACAAGATAAATTAGGAAAAAGTGGTGATAATTTAGACTGCCACACTTTTGTCACTTGTTCGATTTTTTTATGACCATCTTTTGTACCATATTTTTCTCTAAAATAAGTCCATCCCTGATTCAAAGAAACATATACCCCACTCATATCTGCACAAAAAAGATATACAATATCATAACCTCTTTGAGCACTTGTTGTAATATCCTTATCAAATACTCCAATCCAAGGGACCTCAGCCCATTGGCCTTGCCCTGGAGAACCTTGTACTTTATATTTTGATATATCTAAAGTTATATCCTTAATTAAAGTACCTACAGCATCATTACGGATATGGTTTGCTACATTGTGGTTTTCGAATACTTCGGTTTTGGCGTTAATGTAATTTTTTAGAATATAATCTAAAGTGCTTTTCATAGTGTATTCTCCTATCAACATAATTATTAATGTCTAGAAATTATACCATAATATTACATCATAAAAAAACTATCTGATAAATATAAACACCGCACTATTCAGTTTTCAACGTTCAAATTTCTTACTGCGCTATCCCGCTATATTGCGTACTAACTATGCTAACTTAATATCAAAATCCTCAAACCTCTCACAGCTCCTAAAAGCAATCTTGTTATTAACCCATCTTTGTAAATGTCGGACATTCTCAGGAGCATGCTCTTTGTCATAAATCATTATGTAAGGGTCATATCCTAATTCCTTGAGCTTATACACCCGGTAAAGGTCAAATTCAAATTCCGTTTCATAATTCGTGAGCACATATACCGCAGCTTTTCGCTTATCTATCCCTGTTGATTTCTTAAAGCTTTGAAGGTTTTTGACAATCAAGTGACTGTCCTTTTCCCTGTCCCAAGCAAAGTGAATCATTTTAAGCTTGATGCGCTTTATCAGGTTGATTACCTTATCATCCATCAGCCGGATATCTAAACCCTGGGTAAAGTCCACCCATGCCCGACTATCAACTAATTGCTGTAGAAGATTGTATTTTTCGGACTTACAGGCTAACAGGTTCGGATCAAGCAACTTTATTTCTTTCTGACCTCTGTAAAACTGCCCTAAGTCAGCCACTTGATAACTGTTACAACCTTCCTTTACCCCAACTATGCAAAAAGGGCAATTTCGGGGACAACCACGGGTTAAAAATCCATATGCTTCTCGGTACTGTTTATATAGGCTGTAGTCAGGACACATACATTCAATTTCTGTTGGGAGTTTATTGTCAAGATCGTAACCTGTTCCACCTCGGACAATTTCGTCTGCCTGGATGCAAGTATCATAATCCGGCGTGAAGGTGAAAACCTTACTCATGTAAACCCTGTCGTATGAATCAAGGCTATGCGCCCATTCAACCGTATTTCCTTGTTGCTTATGATAGGCCGATATTTTCATCAGTGCCAGATTGGGAAAGTTGTGTCCGTCAACATCTATAAGTCCAATTTTCATTTTCTAACCTCCACGTCTGGAGGTGTGCGCACACTTAATTAACTAGTATTACTCCGATATTTTTAATTAAATTAGTTCCATTTGTTCAGCTTTCTTTGAGTTAAGCTTTTTAGCAGACAGTTCCATGTTCTTTTTCTTCTTATAATCGTTGTATTGCTGACGATATCTGTAGCTGTCTCCGAAAACATTCCATGCAGCTTTTACCAAATTAGGCTCATAAGGTCTTATCTTCTCCAAGTCTTCTACTGCTTTTGCCGATATAGAGCAACCGCAGCAGCCCGTACGTGTTAAACCGTATACCTCATATGCGTCCGAATATCGAATTTGGTGGTAGTCTTTGTACCACTGCTTATCTGCGTCTGACACGTAATATAATGGTCTGAGCCGATATTGTCCGTCTGCCGTTTCTGAGAAGCACATAGATGTATTGTCCTTGCGTGGAACAGACCTCATACCACCTTCATCCCTTCGCTCACCCGTAATAACCATATCGAACCCCTTTTGTGCCGCATGAGCCACATGTTTTTTGCAATAGTCACAGCACTTGTTGCTTACTTTAAAAGGGATTGGATTTTCTTTAATAAAGTCAAGCATATATTTTGAGGAGTTTATGACAAGTTGGATGTCCGGTCGTGGTTCTCCTGCGGAATTACATCCACATAAAAAGTTAATTGTTGTTTCACATCCAGGGTATCTCGCTTTGAGTTCTGCCCGCTTAGCCACTTTATCCTCTGCATTTGCGTATTCATCAGCTATTGAAAGTGGAATGTTTTTCTTTTGAACTCCTTCCAGCCCAGCTGACATAATCTTTGATACAAAAGGCTGCCCATGTTCCCTTATAGCTAACACGATATTTTTTTTAGGTCGATGCTCGGTGATTGTGATGCCGTATAGCTCTTCCATTTTGCGTACATGACGCTTGATTGCCTCCATCTCTAACCCTGTGTTAAAAAAGCAATATTGGATAGGTGGAAGGTTGAAAGTCTTGCGAACAGTCTCTATCAGGTGCAACATAATGTCGCTGTCACTTCCGCCGGAGTAGGAGCAAATTGCATTTGGATGTTCAATCAGTCTTTTTGCAATAATGCTTTTTATTGCTTCAAATTTGCGTGGGGCTTCAAAGTCTGCATATGGTGGTCTGTCGGTGTATACTTTACTCTTGTACTCATTATTTTTATTTGACCTCATTATCATAGTCCTCTCTCGTCAGAGAGGCGGCGCGCCTTTAAAAGCTTACCTATGACGTTTAAAATTAATATTAATTTCCTTCGCTATCTTTTGCTTTAGCGACTATTCTATTTCAATCCCTTCCCAAAAAGCTTCAGGCTTTACATCATAACCGAGCTGCCTTAACTCTTTCGATAGATCGTTTAATTTATTACAAATCTCTAATACTCCTGGATACCATTTCTCCCGGTCTGCATCCGTAGTTGTTGGATCATCATATAACTTCTCTGCTTTTTCTTTTCGGGATACCAGGGTATTAAATTCTTTAATAAGGGTCTGGATATCACTCATTTATTGCCTCATCTACCTTTCCGAGATCAACTATAATTATTGAATTTGCCTTTAAGTCTTTAAGCTCTACCTGATGCAGCCAAGTATTGTCTTTAAGCCTGAGAGTATAAGCCACTGGAATATAGTTTTTATTGTTGTAGGACACTTTTTGATTATTCGATATGTGATTGATAAACGATTGTCTTTCCATGTGACCTCCAAGGTGGAACTATCTTTTTTGAGTTAGTTCCATGCGTTGGTTCCTTTGGCGCTCTGGGGTTTGAGGCCATTTTTTTGAGTTTTGGAACTAAGTTTGCTATAGATTGCTATAAAAAATATATATTTTATATAAAAAATACATTTCTACATCTCTTATAGAAAATTGGTTCCATTTACTATATAAACACTCTCAAGACTTAGAGTATCAAGGGAACTAACTAATGGAACTGAGTGGAACTGTCCCGGAACTGACTAAAGATAGTTCCACTTTAATTTCTAATACTCAAAAATATATCCTTACATTTTTACAATTTATACGCTGAATTTTAGATTTAACTCCATAAGCTATTCCTAATGCATATCCAAAATGTTTCGCATTTGGTTTTTGTAAATTATTTTCAGCACACCACGCACAAAAGATATCGTGTACAACACTGCATCTAGTGTTTTGAAAACTTTCCTTGGAAGCAAATTTCTTAATATTTCCTACTATTTCCTTTGTATCAGCAGAAACAACTCTTTTCTGTTCTTGTTTCAGTAAGTCCATATACTTCAATGTAATCAATCCTTTCCACTAAAAAGGTAACCCCTCAAGTAAATCTTCAATATTTGTTTGTTGAATTTGCTGTTTTTTTACCCAGTATCTCTGTTTTCCAAAATCTCCAAATCTTTTAGACTTATCTTGCTTTTCCCACTCGCTCAGGCTTTGCATGTAAAGAGCAATTTCATTACTTTCCTTTTTATTGGGCTTGGTAAAATCATTCCCTAAAGCATCCTTCCATATTTGGAGAATACATACTTCAGATCTTGTATAAAGATAGTCCTCAATAAGCCCATCCCGGTAATCATCTTCAACTGCACTTTGCTGCGCTTTCTTGATTTCTGCCATCAGGGACTGGTCGGCAAATGGTTTCATGTCTCCCTTATCAAACCTGACTTTAGCTTCAGCCCAGCATTGTAATATGTCCTGTTTTATTTCTGTCTCACTATTGAACATATCATACCCGGACTGATTAACCTTGATAGGATAAAAACGACGGTTCCCGGTCTTGTCAGTAAGAAATTGCTCTTTGTTTGTGGTACCGATAAACACACACTGTCTTTTATGGTCTGTCACCCTTCGATCAAATGGCCTCCGGTACCGGTCAACCTGCCGAGTTATGTATGACTTAACTGCCTCAACTTCCTTGGTCTTGGTTAATGCAAGCAGTTCGGCTATCTCACATATCCAGGCACCCTCCAGCGCCTCCATACCCTTCTGCCCTTCAATTTCTCCGATCTCTGCAAAATACTCATCCTTTAGAGCCAGCCACCGAACAAAGGTACTTTTCCCTTCTCCCTGCTTGGTGCCTATGAGTATCGGGACATCATCAAACTTACAGCCTGGATTATAGAGCCGGTTAATGCCACCACTGAAAATCAGCCTTGATACTTCCCGGGTATATGCTGTGTCCTCACATTTGAGCCATTTAATGAGTAATGTTGGTATTCTCTCAACTCCATCCCACTCTACTGACTCAACGATCTGCTTTACCGGATGATACTCCCGTTCTTTAAAGATAATTCTTAGTGCATCATCAAGTTTGGTAGGATGGTGCAAATTATAATTGGTTTCTATATGCCGGCGCGCTCGGCTATCGTCAGCATCTGTCCAGCGCCGAGTCTCCCAATTTTCTACTGTCTCAGGTGAATATGTAAGCATATTGAATTTAAGATTCCTGAAGTAATCATCACCACGGAGAATTAAAAGAAAGTTCTCTATAGTTACCAGAGGTTGTCCCTTACCATCAAAGCTTATAGGAATATCTGCGTTTTGGATTGCCTGATTCCGGGTATACTCATCAGCCAATTTTTTCTCTGCTTTATTATAGGCTTTAAGGACCTTTGAAAATTCCTTCTCAATTCCCAGTTCCTTGGCTTTAACCATTAACATTGCAGATAGAAGTACCTGCCTTTCTGGCTCTTCCTCCGATAAATCAAACATTGTATCTTCACTTAGTATTTGAAAAGTTGTAAGATTAGGGATTATTTTTTCATCTATCACATTCACCACCTCTCAGTCTCGGCTATATCGATTAAATATTCTTGGTAGGCAATCTTCTGTAGAGCCTCAACATATAGCGGGTGCAATTCTTCATCAATGCTTTTCGGTCTGTAGATCCTTCTGTTATCATCAAGCCTTTTCCACTCACCAAATATGGTCCAATAGGCAGCCTCCATTTCCTGTCTTTCTTGCTCCTCAGTCTGCCTTTTCTCAAGCCTTTCTCTCCGAGCCTTCTCTATTTCCCGTTTTTGTCTTAGAGACACTCTCTCGCCTATTGGTAAATTAAGTCCAAAATCATGGTTTATTTGACTTATTGCATCACTAAAAGTTAAGTTATTCAGCAACATCACAAAGTCTATTACTGAGCCAGTTTTCTCACAGCCAAAACAGTGAAAGTAAGTATCTTTTTTGTAAGCTTTCATTGATGCTGTTTTCTCTAAATGAAAAGGACAGCTTATAAATCCCATCTTATTAGTCTTAAAGCCATACCGATAAAACACTTCAGACATCTTTACCCTATTTACTATTTCAGACGCAAACCATTTACTATCTAACTTCCTCACAACCTTCTAAGTAATGCTTTAAGCTATAATAAAGTATTTTGTAAATCAATTTTGGTGTTGTTTCCTTCTTGCAGAAGTGAAGCTGCAGATTATATCTTTCAGACCAGGCAAGATATGAAGCTATCAATGCAGCCGGGTCAAATCTTGATCTATATGCATGGTTGAACATTTTTTCATAGCTGCCGTCCTCGATTAATAAATGAATTTTTGCATTATCCTTCGAAGCTCTTTGAAATTCCCTTTCAAACCTTGACCGACCCTGAGTAAAACAAGTGCACAGTTCATCCAAGTCCATTTTTCTCTCTATCGCTATTTTATTGGTCAGATACACCTTTTCATCATCAGTATTAATGTATGCCAGACTGTAATCACCATAATCCAGCTTGTGACGCTCTGAGGGGCAGCCAAACCCCTCGAGCCTCTTTCTTAATGCCGGTGTATCTTGTTCCCTTGTATCCACTAAAATTATCAATGATTTAAGCTGTTTTTCCAGTTCAAAGTGTGTCATGTGTCACCTCTTAGAAAGGCAAATCATCGCTTGGATCACTTGGATTTGTCCCATATGTATTATCTGTTGAATTGCTACTGTTAAGCAGCTTATCTCCTGGAATTTTGAACTTACCACTCTTTATATTTTCAACAGCTATCAGCTTACAGCACTCGGTAAAGAACCCTGTCTTTCCGTTATATTCATATTCCTTATTGCGGAAAAGTCCTCCGATAAGCTTGTCTTTAAGCTTCTTCTCGTTCCAATCCCAGTGAAACCCATTGTTACTATCTTCAATAGCCTGGATAACTGTTTTAAAACCTCTCTTGGTCCAGCTATCTTTTTCACTGCCATCATCCTTAGGTAGGTTGACCCGAATATTACCTTTCCACTTTTTATCTTCCTGCTGTTGGTTCTTATAATCATCCTTATAGAATCCTTCATAATCCCCGTCGGCAATATCAAAGCTGATTAACAGCACACTTCCCCAATCATAGGACTTTTCTTCAGCATTAAGTATTTTGAGGATGTAACCCCCTATTGGTAGCCTTTCTCTTTCTGCATATACCTGTACCTTGTCGTAATCGTTGAACTTCTTCATAAATCCGTTTCCCCTTTCTTATAGCTCCCAGTATTCTCTTATAGTTTTATCAACAAGTTTTAAATCATTATCAATCTCGTCCTGCTCGAACATATCTATAGGGCTCTTAGCCACATCGGATCCGTCAGTTTTAGTTCTAAATATGTGTTTACCGTTATCAGTTACACATCTTAAAACAATAGTAAACATCCCTTCCAGGCAGACTTTTTCGTCAAGTAATTTGCCTATAGTCTTTGGCTTAACATCACCAAAATCGTTTTTTTCTTCATGCATAATGAAGTAAACAATTTTATCCTCTGGTAATGCCTTAACATGCTCGATGAGACTCCAGAACTTATCCCCTAAATCGTTATATAGGCTAAAAACACCATTTCCGCCACCTGCGCTACTGTGTTTCCTCATAAAGTGATTGGTAATCAAATACCCTGAATCATCAATTACTATTGATTTTTTTTCAGTTTTATCAATGCACTTGATAATCACATTGTAATCATCTGTCATTACTGTACTGTCGAACTTCTTTTTAAAGGGCAGCGGTTTTTTAGTTACATTAATGAGGCCAACTTCGTTTTGCTCAAAGTTTCTTAACGATGTACTTTTACCGGAACCACTCTTACCAATTAGTAAAACTGGAACTCCCACTTTTAAATCACCTCACTTAATTTGAAGATTTTGCTTTTCTACCAGAACAGCACCATCAAGGGCTTCACCTGATTTGATTAAATCAGTAATATCCTTTTTAGGAATAGTCCTTTCAACTTCGACCTTTATTAGGTCCGGATATTTTTTTATAAAGCTATTTTCATCAGCTATTTGTAAGCTGGCAGACTTCTTGAAACTCAAGATATTGCGAGCAGTTTCAATTTTGCTTTTACCGAGCTGAAGCATATTATTTGACAGATACTCTTTTAGTCTTTCAATATGCCTTTCTTTGGTCTCCCGGCGTTTTTTTAAATTTTCTTCTTCAAGCTTAATTGCATCTGCTTCAGCAATTAATGTTTTGATCAGGCAGGCTATATTATCCGCCTTTTCCTCAAATTCACCTTCAATACTTTCAAGAGTGTCGGCAATAGACTCCTCAGGAACTTCCCCGGCAGCAACCTTGTCTAAGAAATATAAATATGTATCCTTAATTTGATAGAGTGTCAGCATTGGTCCTCCTATTCCAGAACGCCGCCCAAGGCTATTATTTTTGCTTTGAGCTGTCCTATTTCTTTATTTTTATAATCGATCATGTCGCTGTACCTTAATGCTCGGTTTTCAGCAGCCACTTTATCTCTTTCAAGCTGTTCTGCCTCCCTGATAAAATCATCAAGTAAATCAATAAGATCCTGCCAGTCAAAGACTTTTTTTGCATTTTCAAGTCTTACTTCTAAACCCATCTTGACCTCATACTTTCTTCAGTGATATACTGGATATGGAATTTTTGTTTAGCGCCTTAACAATAGGTGCTTTTTCTTTTTACTCTGATAACTGATTTTGCATTTTTCAGAGCTTTGGCTAATCTCTTATTTTTCTCTCTTTCATCTGCTGTCTGTTCAAGCTTTTCAATGAAAGCATCAAACCTCGTACTTTTAAGTACATTCGCAATCTTTGACAGTATGTTCAGCATCCTTTACACCCCCCTTCGGTACATGCATTATGTTTCTGGTAAGCCGATGCCTAAGTACAAGTTCCTTGGGTAAATTCTTAATAACAAGCCAATTATCCGGGTTAAGATATTCACTTTTAGACTTGTAATTAGCTATAAGCTTTCTTTGCGCAGCTGTTGGCTTGATTCCATGCTTCATATCAGGCTCCTTTCTAGGCTATTAAAGCTTTTTGGGTTATCCGAGTATACTTTCGCTTTAAAACTTCTTTTCTCTGTTCAAAATCAGGTATAGCTACAATCAAGCCTATATCAATACGTTGTAATGATTTGACAGCATGAATTTGCTCTGCTGTTAGGTAAGGTCTTATTGATTTTCCTGGCTTAATGCCAAGTTTCTCCCTAAATTGTTTAGCTGTCATCCCCAGGACTATCCGATTAATCATGTCTAATTCATTTGTATAGTGATATTGTTTCGGTACCTCATGAGACTCTTTTATTGCATCTGTGAATTCCGGGAAGTCGGATTTTGCTTCGAGATATGTATTCCTGCGTTCGATTTCTTCTCTCCAGTGTTTTTCAACCTCAATAAAGTATCTTCTTATCTGTTTACCAATTTCGTTATTTTCAACCATAGCAATTTCTTTAGCTGAATCAATTTTGAAATTGTACTCTACCGACGGTCTTCCTTTGGTTTTACTCAAAAATGAGTAAAAGTCTTGTCCCTCTTTGAAATCGTATTCTGCTATTCTTCTGCTTATCCAGTCATTAAATCTTGTTTCAACCTTCAAAACAGAGTGCAATTCACGGGCATTTATTACTCGTTCTTGCTGTTTAGTTTCATATACTGGAATTAAGCCAGATTCAAATAGTTTTAAACCTTTCATTAATTCACGCTCCTTTCACATATAACTTTGATTCAATCCATTGTTCAATTTCGCTTACTTTTAATAAAAAATCTCTACAATTGGGTTTATACGCTTTTAATTCACCAGAATGTATTGCTTGGTAAAATATGTTTTGTCCAATGCCGTAATAATTTACTGCTTCTTTGATTTTTATAAAAGATTTCATTTTTAAGCCCCCTTTGCCTTTG
Organism: Bacillota bacterium; assembly: GCA_023409265.1. GTDB lineage: Bacteria > Bacillota > Clostridia > Acetivibrionales > DSM-1351 > Ruminiclostridium. The sequence goes on from JAEYHZ010000041.1 coordinate 40,803, forward strand.
GCAGCTTTGGAGCAAGAAATTTAGTAACTGGGACATTAAGAGCTCCGCAAATTAATTCAAATTCTTCGAACGTTAATCTACGTTTTTCATTTAAAGCCAAATTAAGTTTGGGAAGTGAAATATGTGTTTCTATTGATAATTCAGTTTGCGGGATATCATTATCCGTAATATATTTTTTTATTTCTGCACCTACCCCCATTTAGTTTTACCTCCTATCTTGTGTAATTTCGAATTTATCGAACTATATTTAGTATATTCCGTTGCTTTCGAAATGTCAATAATGATTTTCGATATTCTCGAAAATAAATATTTACAAAATCGAAATTTATTGATATTATATTATTTGAAATAGATGGAAGGGGTATTCAAAAAATGGTTATGTTTGGAAACAATATTAAAGAAGCGCGTAAAAAGAAAGGACTAACTCAAAGACAATTAGCTGATATGATTGGAGCAAAGCATAATTCAGTTAGTGACTGGGAGAACAATAAAAATAAGCCTGATCCAGATACAATTAATTTGCTATTAGGTGTGCTTGAAATTGATGCCAATACTTTACTTGGATATGATAATAAAGATAGTATAAAAGCAGATGCTAACGAGCTGGCTTCAAATATTTTAAACAATCCAAAAATACAGCGAATGTTAACGACTCTCTCAAAAATGTCTGATGAGGATATGGACTTGGTTATGGCCTTTATAGAAAGACTGAATAAGTAAGGAGGCTTATGAAATGGAAATTAAATCATACAAGGTAGGCAGTAAGACATATTATAGTGCAAGATTTTGGTATTATAAAAACAAAGAAAAAAGGAGTAAATATCAACAAGGATTTGAAAAGAAAAGTGAAGCTGAAGATTGGGCCATAGATGAAAAACGCCGACTTAAAGGGCTACAACCTGGAGCTGACAAAGTTACAGTAAAGGTATTTTTAGAAAGATGGATTAAAACAAAAACTAAAAAATTATCTCCAACCACATTAAGCGGATACAATGTTAACATTAATCACATAAATGACAATATCGGTAATTATGAATTATCCAAGTTAAAATTGATAGATGTTCAAGAGATGCTTGATGAATTAACAGATAAAGGTTTAAAACATAGAACGGTAAAATATGTATATAGAACATTACATGCTGCTTTAGAATACGCTGTTAAGACTGAAATGATAGACAAAAATGTTTCTGAAGGAGTAGAAATAAAAGAGGACGAAGAAACATTTGAGGTTAAAGTATACTCCGCCGATGACCTTAAAAATCTATTACTACTGCTACGAGAACAAGAACATTATCTATATCCATGTGTTTTATTAGCTTCAATGCGCGGATTACGGCGCGGAGAATGTTTAGGGCTTGCCTGGAGCGATGTGGATTTTGAAAATGGGACCGCAAGAATAAAAAATAATTATGTGGTGGCAAATAAAGAAAAATATCATAAAAAAGTTAAAACAAAAGAATCGGATAGGACTATTGATATAAGCGGTTTTGTTGCAACTGAGCTCAAATTATTAAAAGAACGTACTACTAAATCGGGTAAAATTCAAAAATATATCTGCGAATTAAATGGTGAATTACCAGATCCATCTCATATTTCTCGTGGTCTTAAAATATTTCAGGAAGCAAACAAATTACCGGTATGCCGGTTTCATGATCTCAGACATACCTTTGCTGTTTTACAACTCGAATACGGAACTGATTTGGATACTCTTAAACGTCTATTAGGGCATAGTAAAATTGCTATTACTTCAGATTTATATTTGCATAAAAATACAACACTAATAAAAAAAGCAAGTTTAAAAATGGATAATATAATAAATATTGATTGTGACCTCATTGTGACAAAAGCTGAAAATTGTGACTAAATGGCTGTGCGGGTTATAAGATTAATAAATTGCTCAATCGCTTATGTTTGTAAGGCTAAGAAACAATTAGAAGAATTTAGAAATAATGCGAAATTCGACTGGAAATCGTGTGAGGTTTAACCGCCTCCGAGAGTTCGAATCTCTCTCTCTCCGCCAAAGCAAGGGCTTTCAGGATTTGTTCCTGAAAGCCACTTTTGCGTTTATAGGTAGTTTTCTAACATTCTTCTAACACTAGGTTTATTTCTAACAAATTCTATGATACAGCTGAAAATAGCTCATTGATTTTACTTGCAGTATTCATTTTCATTTCTGAATCTACATGAGTATAGATATTAGCTGTAATTGAAATATCGCTATGACCTAGCCAAATTTGGATTTCTTTTAAGCTCAGACCATTTTTGATTAAATAACTTGCTGTACTATGTCTTAAATCATGGAATCGAATATGAGGCATTTTATTATCCTCTAAGGTACGTTTAAATGCATGGTCAATAGTATTCACATTTACTGGTGTTCCGTCTGAATATCTGCATACGTAGTCATTATCGTTGTAGCAATTTCCGAAAGCATTTTTATGTTCTTCCTGTTGCTGTTTCAATGACTTTAGATATTCAGTTACTCTTGGAATCAATGGTAATGTTCTAATACTGCTTTCAGACTTAGGTTTCTTTTCAACATTCTTTGCAACCCTAGTCCTAGTATTGCATACCTTCAACGTACCTTCCTTGAAATTAATATCACTCCATCTGAGCCCTAATGCCTCTCCACGTCTAAAGCCATAGTGTACTGTTAGAAACACGGCAGATTCAATGTTAGAACCTTTGGTTACTGTTAATAATTGTTCCAGTTGCTCAACCGTATAATACTTTGCATCATGCTTTTTAATCTTTGGCATTGTAACGTGTTGAATTGGATTACTATTTATCAAGCCTAATTTTGTTGCATAATCAAGAGCTTTTTTGATATTAACATGATGTTTCTTCAAATAACACGCTGACAAACCCTCGTTTAGCTTTTTGTTGAAATACTGTTGTAAATCCATTGCAGTTATTTCGCTTAATTTGAGTCTTTTGGCTTTGAAATACGGTTCAATGTGAACCATGATATTGGTGGTATACCCTTCCCATGTAGTCTGTTCTACATGACTTTTAATGATATTATCAAGCCAATCGAGCATGAAGTCAGAAAAGAGCGTTTTCACTGGGTCAATATAAGTGTTCTTATCCATCTTACTCAATATTTCAGTTAGTACCTTTTGAGCATCTGGCTTTTTGTTCTTACCTGTAGAAATCCACTTGAGTTGTCTCTTACCTTTTTCATTAAACGTATTAATTACTGCATACCAAACCTTACCTTTCTTTTGCAAACTTCCTGTCATACTATAGCACCTCTTTCTGAAATGCTATATCTTTCATTATTCATATTTAATATATTATAATGGGAAGTACTTTGTCAAAATACTCTATAATATTCTTTTTAGGAATTTTATAGACTTTCCCAATTCTCCTATATTTAATTTGGTTTGTCTTTAATAGGTGGTATGCAGTATTTTTACCAATATGTAAAGCTTCACACATTTCATCTTTAATATATCTTTATACTTTTCAAACATAACTTTGTCCTCCCTTATTTATTGTAATGGGGGAGAGTACAAGGACTTTCCCTTGACTATCCCCCTTTAGGTAATTTTTCATCATTGAGCTCTATGAAACCGTTCTTTCTTTCAAAATAATCCTTTACAGACGGATACACTGTTTTTCTTCCAGAGCTATCATAAAGAATTACCTTATGAATTCTTCTTAAAAACGCCTGCCATGATTCTGCATCATCCTTTTGAATTTCATAATACTGTTTATCCAGAGACCAGTTAGAAAGAATATAAATTCTACTATAGCAAGCGATTTTATTGACAAATCGGCTGGGCAGTTCGATAGGATATATATCACAATACATCAACATTTCTTTTAGTTTTAGCGAGGAACGGAATTCATCAAAGCATATAACAGGCTGGCAATTATAATTATCAAAAGGATGGGAATAATCTGTTATCCTATAAACGTTAGAATATCCGTTACTTTCTAAGACTCCACGTGTTTTTCCCGTGCCAGTAGCACCGCTAATATATATAACTTCTAGGTCAAGCCTTACACTATCTTTAAAGCGTTCTGTTAATATGGTTGTACGTATTTTATCAAGCTTATCAATTTGCAAGATATAATCTTGATTAGTTGCAAGAATCTCTGCGTTCGTCATGTTATCCAATACCATCTGATACAAGTCAGACATATCGCTCCTTTTTCCTTTACTGTCTGGTGGTTGCGTTCCATATTCTTCAAATGTACCTTCTATCTTTTTTTCTTGCTTGGATTTGTCTAACTCCCACTTGCCAGATTTCTTTATGTAATTGACGTTATCAGAAACAGAACCCTTACATTTTTCAATATGTGCTTCTGTCATACTGAACCGAACTCGTGAAGCAAAGACCGTGTATACATGCGTATGAAATTGAGAGCCCTGCTCATCCGACATACAGAAATATGTTATTGTTTTAAAATTGCTCCTAATAACTTCAATAATACGCTCATGTGTAAATCCTTTTTCTATCGGTGCATTAATAGTTAATTGGTACATATATGATTGTGTGTCTATTAAATCACCCCCCTGTTCGTTTTGTTCATTGGTCTGCACATCCTATAATCCTTGATTTTGCAGACATTTTCCCTGCTCTGGCACTCCCTTGCGGGAGTGCCGACAGGGAAAGGATATTACTTTTTCTGATTCATTAACAATCGTTTAATATGTTTTTTCCAGTCTATGATGTTACTTATTTTAGGAAATGTTACTTCATATAAAGGATATCCATCTGCTAATAAACACCCTTCTCCTCTTCGGTACACTTTATCTGGCAATTCTTCACCTGCAAAAATCATACCTTTCTGTTCTCTGCTCATTCTTCCCATACCTACGATTATCATAAATGAATCTCTAGAACCATTTGCGAACAAGCTCGCATCTGCACGTTGAGTAACAATCCATATGCCACAATTAATCCCTCTTCCCAACATCAAGACCTCTGCTATCGCACTTGACATCTCAGTTGCTTTTTTTGACTTATCACGTTTGTCTATTGTGTTCAAATAACTAATACATGCTGGATATTCATCAAAAATAAGTAATTTTCTTTTTTTATCTTTTCCTTCCTGTCTCTTTTGGTTGAACTTCTCATAGTACTTCATTACACCATCATAACATTCGTTTCCTTTGTAATAATGCTCATATCCTTCTAAAAATGAAAAATCTTGTGAATTTTTGAAATCGCAAAAATGTAATTCTATTTCTGGAGAATCTTGCATCAACATTCCTAATATATAAAGTAGTGCATAGCTCTTACCTGAACCACTCGCCCCAGTAATAAGTGAATGACAATGTGTATCAATTCTTAGTTCTATAGGGGATGGAATCCTTTTCCCTTCCCCTATTTTGAATCCCCATCTCATTTACCTATCCCATTTTGCATCTGGCACACTAGTATCTATCAATAGACTTTGCTGATTCATCCTTTTTCTTCTTAAATATTCAGCATACTGTGGACTATATAAAACAGTTTGAATTATAAAGCATGTATCAATATCTTCGATGACATCTATATAGATAGCATCATAAATATTCCCATATGCATCAATAAACTGTTCCATCCCTAAAGATGGGAAATCCCCTGCTTGAATCTTCCTAGAAATATCATTCTGTAGAATTCTCTCAAATTCCCGAAGTTCTTCTTGTTCATACCGAACTTTTATATCTGCTTTTGACAATCTAAACTGGTAAAAACAAATCTCGTTAGCAATAATATAATGCTGTTCCAGTACTTCTAATTCTTGGAGTAGTCGGGGAATTACTCCCCCGATGCTTTCCGCAGATACTTTTAGAGTCTGATACATGATGTTTCTGACAGTTGGATAAGCTTTATTAGCTTGTTCATTAAGAGCTTGTACATCCGTTGAAATTATATCTTCCTGTACAGGTTTTGCTTCCATCTTAGCCTTAACGTATGAATACAGCCACAGAAGTAGTCCAACTATAATCACAATCTCTATATGATTAGTAAATAACCAAACACTTGACCATAATAGGGCATATGTGACTAAGAACAATCCACTTAATGATATTACAAAGAGAACTATTATCTTCCATACTTTTCGTTCTTCTTTATATGTATTATAAGCCGTCCAAAACCATGTAATAGGATATGTAAGAATTGATAATAGCCACTCTACTATCCACATTATGAAACCACCTCTACTCCATCCGCAGTACTTGTTAATGTATACTCTCCACTACTTGTACGATAAAATTTCCCCTGTAGATTCTTAAATTTTACTTTGACAGAACCACCTTGTTGTGCAATCAATTCGTTTGTTAATGGGTGTTTTGTCCCTTTCACTTTTACAATCACCTTATTAAATTTATTGTGTATCATGACAGCTTCAACTTTTTTGTGCGTCATATTGTCGGTTCTCTTGCCTTCTGAGTACTCGTATCCATCTGTCATACTTAATGCCAACGCATTACCATCAATTGTACCTGCAATCTGTTCTTCTGTTAAAATAATATCTGTTACCTTCATATTTGTTCCTTTCTGCTGGGGAGTTGCATACTCCCCAGACTTGAATCAAAGTTATTTGTTTTTTGCAAAGATAATGAGTACTTTGTAAAGTTCTTCTGCATCACGATGAGGAATATTCCTTATCGCATTTGTATCTGCTTCCAATGATATCGGATACTTTTCATATCCGAATTCCATTGGATTATTCTGTTTTGCAAAAGCAAAAGAAATGATTTCTTCGTCGATATAAAATCTGCAAAGAACTGTTCCATTAGTTCTTGTGATGTTTCCTTGCTTTGCACCACTATAGACTTGTAATATGTATTTACCATCGTGTATTGATGTCATACCACTCCCATTGTCTATAATTTTTCTAATCACGTTATTCATATCAAAACCTCCGATACAATTAATTAGCAGTTACTATATGTAAATATAAACGTTTATTGTGATTATTATTTTAAAATAGTTTATACTTGATTTATAGACGCATAGAAAATATTGAAATTTTTACATAATGGAGTCGAACTATGAATACGGATGAATTGGTAAGTAGAATTTTAAAGCATTGTAGTTTTGAAGAGCTCACTCTTTTTTTTGAGTACTATTCTATTCATAATATAGGAAATGATAATACACCCCATTGTACCGGAAATACATTTCGTTATTTAGTTAAAAAATTTGGAATAAATCAATATGAATTGTCAAAAGAGCAAGATGTCTCTAAACTTCAAAATACTTATTCAAGAATACGCAGTATTGGAAATAAGTACAAAAAAAAGAGCAAAGATGGTACATCGGTTTACTATACTAAAAATCCTACTTTAGATGATGCACTGTTGCTAAAAGAAAACATATTATCTTCTAAAAAGAATCGAATAAAAATATCCTCTAGGCTTAGTGAATTTTCTACATTAGGTAAAATTGATTTAATAATTAAATATTTAAACTTATATACAAAATCGGATTTTGATTTTTTGTTATGGAATTATGATGATGTGAAAGAACATTTAATGAAACAAGAATCTGAATTATTAAAAAATCTATTTAAGGTACTTGATAATGAGACTTATCTTTCCTATTTTGATGAGCCTGAACCAGCTGACGAGTTTGATATCTTTCTTGATGATACAAATATCAATACACTTTTTTTTATTTACTACAATAGTCAGATTATCTTAAATTCATTTGAAACAATTGCTTACTTAGCAAATCTTCTGAAATTTTTGGATGATAAAGGTTTGAACTCTGTATTAATTCATTTGAAAGAAAAGCGTTCAGTTAAGAATATTGAGCAAAATTTTTCTATGATCATAGAAACAATGTTTACAGACACTACGATTATTGATAATGAGTTTGATTTTAGGTACAATACTATGCATACTTTTCTATGTTCTCTAAATGATGATGTTTGTAATGAACTAATTTGGACTTTTATTGATATGACACCTACTAAATGGGATATTATTCGCCATATTTTACGCACATATTCTTCATCTTGTACAAAACCTGTTGAGAATTTCATAAAAAAATGGTATAAAACACTTGAATAAAACAACGTTATGTAATGAGAGTTATGATATTTATATGAACCTAGAGCGTATTAAGTCCTGATATAAGTCATAGAAAATACATATCTACTTCTATATAAAGTCTTTCGTTTGCATCTCATAGACTGCAGATATTATGTCACAAGAAACAATTATTTTATCAAAAATACAAACAGAACTTACCCGAATGCATGATAGTAACAAAGCGACCACTTGAAAGCGATCGCTTTTAATGGTTTAATAAGGAAATTTATTGACATTTGCATAGTGATATGCATACAATGGATTATATTTGAGATAATTTTTCAAATTAATTAGTTATAATTATCAATAAATGTGTAATACTTATATTATATGAGATTTTTTCGAGGAGGTATAATTTATGTTATGCCAATTTACTGTAAGAAATTATAAGAGTATTAAAGACTATTTAACACTTGATATGCAAGCTACATCTATATCTGAGCATGGCGACAAGATAATAGTTAACAAGGATGATACTAAACTTCTACCATTAGCGGTGATATATGGTCCAAATGGTAGTGGAAAATCAAACGTTATTAGTGCCATAAACCACTTAATAACCAAGATAATGCTACCTATTTGTACTACCTGTGACCAAAGTAAGTGCCTTAATAAATTATTTATGAAAAAGACTCCAACGGTCCCTTTTAAATTTGATTTAGAATCACTAAATTCACCAACAGAATTTGAAGTATTTTTTAGAACGGATTTGGCTGAATATAAATATAATTTAAGTATTAAAGATGAAGAAGTATTGTATGAAAGTCTATACAAAAAAAATATCGGCGGGGTCAGACCAAAAATGATATTCGTCCGTGATTCTAATTCAGTTCAAAAGTTTGAACTTTGTTCTAGTTTAAAAAAAATAAGCATTTCTGGAATAACTGAAACATTAACTCTACTTTCATATTTGGCGATTACAAACAAAAATAATCCCATAATTAAAGACGTTATTAGTTGGTTTGAAGGCAGTATTGAAATAGCGGACTTTGGTAATCCAAATGAAGAAATGAGTTTAAATATATCTAAATCACCTAAATTAAAAAGCTTGCTCCTTAAAATGTTCAAAGAAATGGATATAGATATTTGTGATTACAGATTTCAAGATAGAAATGAAGACTATGTAGATATATTTACAAAGCATAATATATCTGGATATGAATCTGAACTAAAATTGGATGAAGAATCTAACGGAACTATTAAATTGTTTGGAATCATGCCATATATTGTTCGAAGCTTAACTGATGGATCTATTTTTATAGCTGACGAATTAGATGCTAAACTTCATCCAAAATTATTAAGATATATTATAGAACTGTATAGAAATCCTGAAAGTAATTCAAAAGGAGCACAATTAATATTTACTTCCCATGATTTGTCTACAATGAATAGTGAGTTGTTTAGAAGAGATGAGATATGGTTCGCTGCAAAAAACATTAATCAATCTTCCATGTTATATTCATTAGTCGAATTTAAAGATTCATATGGTAAATCAATACGTAAAGACGCAAAATTCGACAAACAATACCTAGAAGGTCGTTATGGTTCTGACCCTTATCTTGTAAAAGTTATTAATTGGGAGGAATATAGATGAGTTCCCCAAGAAAAAAGCAAAGTTGGATAAAAGAAAGACAAGTAAAGAAATACGAAGAAATAAGTAGCAAGTATTTTATTTTTTGTGAGGGGGAACAAACTGAGCCGTTATACTTTAGTGGCTTTAAAGATCAAATAGAACAAAATGCTATTTATAAGAATTCTGTACTTGTAAAAGTAGAAGGTGTAGGGAAAGAAACAATTAGAGTATTAGAAGCTGCACAAGATTATGTTTCTAAGTTTAATATTAACAACGCCAACATATGGTGCGTATATGATAAGGATAGTTTTCCTTCGGAAGATTTTAATAAAGTCTCTCAGTTAGTAAAGCAACTAAACAATAAACAAACGAGTGTCAAATACTTTGTCGCTTGGAGTAATCAATGTATAGAATACTGGTTTATTCTTCATTTTGATTATTATGATTCGGACAACGATCGAAAATATTATCGGCAATTTTTACATAAAAAATTTAAAGAGCTTGGTTGGGATTATTACGAAAAGAATAATCAAGATTTATTTAATATACTAGTAAGTAAAGGGAATCCTAAGTTAGCTATAAAATATGCAAAAAAAAGAATTAAAGAATGCGATGGTTTATCTGATGCTGAATCTGTTCCGGCTACCAATGTACATGAATTAGTAATGGAATTAGCAAAATTTTTACCAGAGGAAATGAAATGTAAAATACTATAAGTTTAAAATTTTAATCTTTTAAGTGTTTCTGAAGCACAGAGACTTCATCTTTTTCTAACAAATCTTCTAACACTTTTTGAATTTTTCTAACGATACTGCCATAAGTGTTTGAAAACAAATACATGAATAAAAGCCTTAAATACGGCTTGAATAAAGGGTTTGAATAATGAAAGATATAGTCAAATAATTTTAAATAATAAACCAAACGTAACTCTGGAAATCGTGTGAGGTTTAACCGCCTCCGAGAGTTCGAATCTCTCTCTCTCCGCCAAAACAAGGGCTCTTAGGGTTTTATACTCCAAGAGCCTTTAATGCTGTTACTACTTCAAAGTTCTTTACCCTAATAAGCGTCCTATTTACCTTTAAAATCTTTATTTTAATATCTATGCTATTCCAACTTAAAACGTAAGCGCTCCACAATAGAGTGCCTTATCCGTTATGAACATTCATGAGATAATTTCTACAATATTGTTTTAAAGTTTTTCAACTTTTTCAACTTGAAAAACTTTGGTAAGGAGTTGTCCAAACATGG
>JAEYHZ010000027.1 GCA_023409265.1 Bacillota bacterium
CTGTCGCTCCAGTAGCACCTCTGGGTCCGGTCGCACCAGTAGCACCTGTAGCTCCAGTAGCGCCGGCAACACCAACACCCGTTGGTCCAGTAGCACCTCTAGGTCCGGTCGCACCAGTCGCACCAGTAGCTCCAGTAGCACCCGTCGCACCAGTCACACCGGCAACACCAACACCAGTTGGGCCAGTTGCACCTCTAGAACCGGTAGCACCAGTAGCACCGGTCGCACCACGAGGACCTGTAGCACCAGTAGCGCCAGTGGCTCCAGTAGCGCCAGTGGCTCCAGTAGCGCCGGCAACACCAACACCTGTTGGTCCAGTAGCACCTCTAGGTCCAGTCGCACCACGAGCGCCAGTTGCACCAGTAGCTCCAGTAGCACCGGGAACACCAACACCAGTGGGGCCAGTTGCACCTCTTGGACCAGTCACACCATTAGCACCGGTTGCGCCTGTCGCACCAGTAGCACCGGCTACACCAACACCAGTCGGGCCAGTAGCACCTCTGGGTCCGGTCGCACCAGTTGCGCCTGTCGCTCCAGTAGGACCGGCAATACCAACACCAGTCGGGCCAGTAGCACCTCTAGGTCCGGTCGCACCACGAGGACCGGTAGCACCAGTAGCGCCTGTCACACCTGTCGCTCCAGTAGCACCAGTGGCACCCGTTGGTCCTGTAGCACCGCGCGGGCCAGTTGGACCAGTTGGACCGGCAGGACCCGTTGGGCCGGTAGGGCCTGAAGGTACCTCACTTGTTGTCAAAGACACATCGTCAACAACTACATCAGCGGTACCCGCTTCAGCTTGTTTGCTAAATGAAACAATTGCAAATGCAGTTCCTGCCGGAGCGGGGTCTGTGATTCCGGTAAATTCCTGCCAGGTTCCTCCGGTTACATCCTGAAGACTATTGGCCGGAATACTTATGGTCAGCCCCAATCCAACATAATTAAAAGCTTCACCAAAATATGAAATAGTGATTGTTGTCAGTGGATTAGGTAACGGACCTACTTTACCAAGATATGCTGAGAAATCGCAGCCTTCACTGAAAGTTCCTTCTATTATCTGGTATATGACTGAAATGCCGCTTAACAGACGCGCCGAATAAACTCCGGAGTGCTTATAGAGAGATGTAACACTGGCGTTATCAACCAGCCATGGAGAAAAAGACCCAGTTTCAAAACCACCATTAACAATCAATTCATTAATTGCCATATTTCTAATTCACCTCCTTAGGGATAATAGGTTATACATGCTTGAAACAGCATGCCATGTAACAGTATATGAATGGAGGGGCTTGTTTGGTACGTATGTTAGTGTTAACCGGGTAATTTGTGACGTAAAAGGCGTTTTAGTCATAATATAATTTAGGCCATGATTAAATAATGACTTGCCTATTTCAAGGCGGCTATTTCTGCCTAAAAACGGAGCTTTATTTTTTAGTCCTGCTTTAAAGACATTGGATAGCCATCTTAATTTGAAGAGGTATTGACAGTTAGGAGAAATCTATGGAAAAAAGAAAACGTAAAATAGCCTTTTTTTCCAAAGGCGATAATAAGTTCCTTGGTGATATTGTAGAAAAATTATCGGAGCAATATGACACTCAAAACATTGTGTTATCGAACTGCCAGGAAATGCACCAAATCGATAAATGGATGGAATGGTCTGATATCAGCTGGTTTGAATGGTGTGACAATCTGGTGGCCTACGCTGGTAAGCTTGAATTAGCCAGGGAAAAGATAATTGTGTGCAGATTACATAGCTATGAGGCATTTACAAATTACCCTGCTCAGGTTAACTGGGCTAATATTGATAAGCTCGTCTTTGTATGTGAAGGTCTTCAGAAATATACCGTTGACAACTTCAAAATAAATAAGGAAATTACTACTGTAATTCCCAATGGCGTAGATACTGAGAAATGGAATTTTAGGCAGAGACACGCCGGGTTTAATGTAGCCTACGTCGGATACATAAATTACAAGAAGGGGCCCATGCTGCTTCTTCATACATTCAAAGCAATATACGACAAGGATCAGCGGTATAAATTTTATCTGGCCGGACAATACCAGGACCCCAGATATTTATTATATTTTAAACAAATGGTTAAGGAATTTGGCCTTGAAAACAATTTCTTCTTTGAGGGCTGGCAGATAGATATAGATAAATGGCTTGAAGACAAGGATTACATTCTGTGCTCCAGTGTACTGGAATCTCAAAATATGAGTGTTATGCAGGCAATGGCAAAAGGGATAAAGCCTGTTATACATAATTTTGCCGGAGCAAAGGGTATATACCCTGACAGGTATTTATGGAATACCATCGAAGAAGCTGTCTCAATGGTCACTGAAAGCGGATATAATTCTTTGGAATACCGTGAATTTATTAATCAAAATTACTCCTTTTCCGCTCAAATTAAGGTAATAAACAACATGTTAGATGCTTTGCTAACAAATAAAAATGATATTGAAACTTTTGATTATAAGACCTATTGGAGAAAGAGACTTGATTCCGGTTTTAATATTGAGGGTGTCGGATACATGGGACTTGGGAATTTATTTAATGAGTTTCTGTATCGAACAAGGCTGGATTTATTGAGCAATGTTATTAAGTTATTATTTAAGGATATACATAACAGTCGAATCCTGGAATTGGGTCCCGGAACAGGAATTTTTACGGAATTCTTTAAGGATAAAGGTGCTAGAAATTATGAAGGCATTGATATATCCGAAAGATCAGTCAATGAATTATCGTTGAAATATCCTGATTATGTTTTTAAACATGGAGACATCTGCGAGACATTGTTATACAGGGATGAGTATGACCTGATTTTAGCGGCTGACGTATTACTTTGCATTACGGGAGATCTGGAATATACACAAGCAATCCGCAATATCTCAAATCATTTGAGTGCTGATGGGATATTCTTATTACTTGATCCTGTAAGTGTAATTAATCAGAAGAGTATGTCGCCCCATATGGCTATCAGAGACAGAGGTTATGTCATAAAAACTTTTCAGCAAAACGGGCTGGAACTGGCCGGATTTCTGCCGGTCACGTATTTTATGAACTATCCCTTTGACAGGGACATAACAGGCAGCAATTCAAAAAAGGCATTGGAACTCTTTAACTCAATATGCGAAATGTTCACCGACAAATACTTGAGCCCTGAAAATAAAAGGGACATCGGGGAATATTTACTGCTTAAGGATAAAGAGTTGTTGCATTGCATGGGAGCCGGATTATCCGAGAAGCTCCTGATTTTTAAGAAATCGGAAAATAGCATTAATATAAGTATTGATTCCAGAGTAATATATGGTATGGATGAAATTTACAGTAGAATCGAAAGTATTTATCTCAAATTGAAGCAAAATGGAATATTAATAACAGATAAATTTACAAATATAAACTCACTTATATGTTCGCTATATAAAAAAGAACAAGGTTCCTTCAAGTATTTTCAAAAACGGCTGGATGAGTTCATACCGTACCTTTGCCGGGATTTTGACCGGTATGATTTCAGCAATGCAGAAATAATGTTGGGCAGAAGAGAAAAAACAATTACCGGGTATGAGCTTATTGAGTTTGTTCTGAATAATTCACAAAACGCAAAACTTATTATAAATAATATCTGGTACAACGAAATGGATAACAGGTTTATCCTGCCTGAGGAAATGAAGCGAAGCCGGAATATAAACAAAATCATCAGCCTTTCCAAGAAAGTGCTGACTTATGATGTGCAGTTTTATAACTTGGTCAGCGGCTTTATTTTTGATCCCGCTACCAGAGAGGATATCAGAAAAAACTATGAGGCCTATATGTGGGAAAGAGGAATCCCCGCATCTCAATTTTTGCCGTTATTAACCTATTTAAAGATTGCTGAAAGATATATCTTTGCTTCAAATTTTATAAATAAGGAGAGTTATATCCTTGAGGCACCATGCGGTTTTGGGTATGGAGCTGGGTATTTGTCAAAAAAATGCCGGCAAGTTGAGGCTCTGGACATAGCAGATGAAAATATTAGCTTTTCAAAACAAGCTTTCAAACAGGAGAATATCAACTGGAGAAACGGAGATGTAACAAAACTGCCTTATGATGACAACACTTTTGATATATACGTTTCATATGAGGTGTTTGAGCATTTACCCGTCGATACTTCAATACGCCATGTTGAGGAAGCTTACAGAGTTTTAAAAAAGTCAGGAAAGTTTCTGATATCAACTCCAAACAGACTGATGAGAAAAGATGTAAAGAACCCCTTCCATATAAAGGAATACGATTTTAATGAGTTTAATTCAGTTTTGAGAAAGGTTTTCACAGAGGTGGAATTTTACTCGGTGAGGGGGTTTGAAGTTGAAAAGGGCATGAATGAGACTGCTTATGTAATGATTGCAGTATGCGAAAAGTAGTAAGTGCTATAGAGGGGAGGGAAGGAAAATGAAAGCAGAGCTTCTTGAGAAAATTAGTAGCAGGACAGCAGTTGTCAGCATTGTTGGGTTGGGATATGTGGGCCTGCCGCTGGCTGTAGTAATTGCTAAAGCCGGTTATACTGTTGTAGGTATTGATGTCAGCGATAAAATTGTTGATAAAGTGAATAGTGGACTCAACTATATAGGTGATGTCATGGACAGTGATTTCAGAGAAGTGGTCAGAAACGGAAGGCTTTGCGCAGTATCCGATTTTAGTATTATCAGAAACGTTGACTGCATAATTGTTTGTGTTCCTACGCCACTTGATTTAAACAAGCAGCCTGATATGAGCTTTATCCGTTCTGCCATAAACGAAATTGCAAAATATCTTCACAGCGGAACTCTGGTTGTACTGGAAAGCACTACATATCCCGGAACCACGCAGGAACTACTGAAACCCGTTCTTGAAACCAAATCCGGTTTAATATGTGAAAAGGATTTCTTCCTGGCATTTTCACCCGAAAGAGTTGATCCTGGTAACGCAGTTTACAAAACAAAAAATACTCCCAAAGTAGTGGGCGGTATTGGAAAGGACAGTACCGAAACAGCCTCAGCCCTGTACCGTAAAGTCCTGGAAAGTGATATCTTTGAAGTATCAAGCCCGGCAGTTGCTGAAATGGAAAAACTTCTTGAGAATAGCTATAGAAACATAAACATCGCATTAATAAACGAAATGGCTATTATCTGCGAACAGATGAAAATAAACATATGGGAAGTCATTGAGGCTGCCAAAACAAAGCCCTACGGTTTTCAGGCCTTTTATCCGGGACCTGGGATAGGAGGGCATTGCATTCCGCTGGACCCGTTTTATCTGACCTGGAAGGCCAGGGAATATGACTATCACACAAGGCTGATTGAGCTGTCGGGTGAAATTAATCAATATATGCCCCAATATGTGGTTGAGCGGGTATATAGAATTTTAAACAGATACAAAAAACCACTGAATGGATCCAGGATATTGATTCTTGGAGTAGCTTACAAGCAGGATGTGGGAGATTACAGGGAAAGTCCCGCATTAAAGGTTATTGAACTACTGGAGGAAGAGGGAGTAAAAGTACAATATTCCGACCCTTATGTAACTGACTTTACAAACCGCGGCAAGGAATACAAAAGTATGGAGCTGTTGAAAGAAACTTTGAGCCAGGCGGATCTGACAGTAATAATAACTTCTCATAAAAGCGTTGATTACCAGTTTGTTCAGGCAAATACACCATATGTGTTCGATACAAGAAATGCCATGAAATATGTAAAAGAGAGAAATAATATAGAACTTCTGTGAATCATAAAGGATACAAACCTTTGCTAAGCCTGATACGGAAAATAAGTGCTAAAATTTTATAACAATGGAAGTACGGATATTTTCATACCTTATTTGTACTTCCATTGCTTAACTAAATAATATTTAATAAAAATCTCTATGCCCTTAAAGCCTGCTTCATTTTCAGAACATATTCAAATAAAGGTTTCGCCGAGGCTTCACCTTGTTCTTCAATAATCTTAACGATGGCGCTTCCTACTATTATTCCATCAGAATAGCTGCTTATATCAGAAGCCTGACGGGGAGTAGATATGCCAAAACCAACTGCTGCCGGAACGTCAGTTACAGAACGCACTGCACTTATAATGGAAGGCAGGTCGGTTTTTATCTCACTTCTTACCCCTGTTACGCCCATGGAGGATACACAGTAAACGAAGCCTTTTGCATGTGAGGCAATTTCTGTTATACGTGTTTGGGAGGTTGGGGCAATAAGTGAAATGATATCAACCTCATATTTCTCACTGAAGGGAGTAAGCTCTCCTCTTTCTTCATAGGGGATATCCGGGATTATAACGCCATCAACTCCCGCTTCATGGCACTCCTTGAAAAAATGCTCATATCCGTATGTAAAAACCGGATTAAGATACGTTAGAAAGACCAGGGGAATGGAAGTTTTTTTGCGTACAGATTTAACCATTTCGAATATCTTATTTAGATTTGTTCCTGCAGAAAGGGCTCTTGCATTGGATCTCTGGATTACTTCACCCTCTGCAATCGGATCTGAAAAAGGTATACCTATTTCAATAAGATCGGCTCCGGCATCTACCATTGAAATTATAAACTCTCCTGTCTTATCAAGTGAAGGATCTCCGGCTGTTAAAAATCCTATAAAGGCTTTGCCGTGATCAAAAGCGTTTTTTATTTTACTCATTAATATCCACCCCCAAATATCTTGCAATAGCAGCAACATCTTTATCTCCGCGGCCTGAAAGGCAAATAACGATTATTTGATCGTTAGCCATTTCTGGAGCAATTTTCATGGCATAAGCCACAGCATGGGAACTTTCTATAGCAGGAATAATTCCTTCGGTTCTGGATAAATACTGAAAGGCATTTACAGCCTCATCATCTGTAACCGGTACGTATTTTGCACGATTCATATCGTGCAGATATGCATGCTCAGGGCCTATCCCCGGATAGTCCAGCCCGGCGGAAATTGAATAAACAGGTGCGATCTGTCCGTGTTCATCCTGGCAGAAATATGATTTCATGCCGTGAAAAATACCCAGCTGGCCCTTTGCTATGGTTGCTGCATGCAAAGCGGTATCCACACCCTTCCCGGCGGCTTCACAGCCAATAAGTCTAACCGAGTGGTCATTTATGAATTCATGAAAGAGTCCCATGGCGTTGCTGCCGCCGCCCACACAGGCAATAGCTGCATCAGGCAGCTTTCCTTCCTTTTCCATAAGCTGTTCCTTTACCTCTTTGCCTATGATACTCTGAAAATCCCTTACAATAAGAGGGAAGGGGTGAGGACCCATTACAGACCCAAGGACATAGTGAGTATCGTGGACTCTGGCTGCCCATTCTCTCATGGTTTCATTAACTGCATCCTTAAGAGTCTGTGTTCCACTGGTAACAGGGTGTACCTTTGCGCCCAGCAGCTCCATTCTGAAAACATTCAGAGCCTGCCGCTTTGTATCCTCCAAACCCATGAAGATTTCGCACTCCAGACCCATCAATGCCGCCGCGGTTGCGGTTGCTACACCGTGCTGTCCGGCACCCGTTTCAGCAATTACACGTTTCTTACCCATTTTCTTTGCAAGCAGTACCTGACCTAAAACATTATTAATTTTATGGGAGCCGGTATGGTTCAAATCCTCTCTCTTAAGGTATATTTTTGCTCCGCCCAGATCCCTGGTCATCTTTCTGGCATAATACAGGAGAGAAGGCCTTCCGGCATACTCCTTCAGGAGATTTTTCAATTCCTGATTGAAGCTGTAATCGTTTTTATAAAAGTTATAGTTTTCTTCCAGTTCAATAATTGAGTTCATCAAAATTTCAGGTACATATTGGCCTCCATGCTTGCCATATCTTCCTTTAGCCATCTATTTCACACTCCTTATCAATTCTACAAGCTTAATAATCTTATTTCTGTCCTTGTAACCTTCCGTTTCAACACCGCTGCTTACATCCAGACAAAAAGGCCTCGCACCGGTAATTGCTTCTGCAGCATTTTCCAAATTCAGGCCACCTGCCAGAAAGAAAGGTCTGCTGATATTATGTGTCAGGCTCCAGTCAAAGCTTTTTCCTGTCCCGCCATATCCCTCGTCGGAATATGTGTCCAGCAGGAAAAAATCTGAATTCAACTTCTGCATAACAGCAAGGGAGTCGGCATCCTTAACCCTTATAGCCTTAATAATTGGTTTCTGGCAGTCCGCTTTACGAAGCTCTTTCTTTAAAGCCTCAATATACTGATTGTTTTCGTCTCCGTGAAGCTGTATATAGTCAACAATTCCACTGCTGCACAAGCTGACTATGAAAGGTATATCTTCATTCACGAAAACACCTGCAGATTTTATCCTGGCGTCGAGCATATTTTTTAATTTTGCGGCTGTTTCTGCACCAATCTGTCTGCGGCTTTTAGCAAATACAAACCCTATAAAATCCGGCAATACCTCGTTTACATACTCAATATCCTGTTTTCGCGTCAAGCCGCATATTTTTATTCTGGTTCCATTCATAGCTGGTCTCCTTTATTCCCGGCTTACCTAAGAAGCTCCGGGTCTCCTGACTACTCACAATTTAGTTCCTCTAAGCCGGGCCAGTTCACCGGTGATGTTCTCACTTTTCATCAGGGTTTCACCGATCAATACCGCATTTGTACCGTTTTGCATCAAAACTTTTATGTCATCGGCAGTTTTTATACCACTTTCAGAAACAAATATCTTTTCCTCCGGCACCAGCTTTCGAAGCCTTAAACTTGTATTTATATCAACGTCAAAGGTTTTAAGATTCCTGTTATTGACTCCTATTACTCTAGCGCCGGCTTCAAGTGCACTGTACAGCTCTTTTTCGTCATGGGCCTCCACAAGGCTTGAAAGTCCCAGAGAATCAGCTATGTCAATGTATTCTCTGATTGTATGAGTGTCCAGAAGGGCGCATATAAGCAATATTGCATCGGCGCCAATGAGTTTTGCCTCATAGATCTGGTATGGATCAATAGTGAAGTCCTTTCTGAGCACAGGGAGCTTTATGGCCTGCCTTATTTCCATCAGATACTCATCGCTTCCAAGGAAAAAGTCTGGCTCAGTCAGCACAGAGACAGCACTGGCGCCGGCACTTTCGTATTCCCGGGCAACCTCCAGATGGGGAAAATGCTCTGAGATAATACCTTTTGATGGTGATGCTTTCTTTACTTCACAGATGAATGCCATATCATCTGTTTTGAGAGCATTTTCAAAGGAAAAGGGGGAGCTGCCCGGAGTAGCAAGGGCTTCCTTCCTGACAGCCTCAAGCGGCCTGGCAGCTTTTAATGCCTCAACCCTTAATATTGTTTTTTCAACGATCTTATCCAGTATCATTAGAAGCCTCCTGCAAATTTAATTAACAATATCTTTAATTATCTGCTTCAATTTTTGAGCAGCTACTAAATTCAAATATTATGAGCAGAATTTAATTCTTAATATTAAAGGAATTTGAAAGCTCTATGAATTTATTTAGCTGCCGGCGGGCGGCTCCACTGTCGATGAGGTTTTCAGCCATTTTTACACATTCTCTGAGGGTAATCTGGTTGTGCGACATATACAGACAAAGTGCGGAATTGAGTACAACTACATCTCTTTTTGGTCCCTGGCTGCCATTGAGTATATCTACGGCGATCCTGGCATTTTCACGGGGATCACCCCCAACCAGCTCCTTTGCCTCACACTTTTTAAGGCCAAGCTGTTCAGGACTGAGGAAGAAGCTGTTCAGCCTTCCGTTATTCACTTCACATATGGTAGTTGTGTCACACAGAGTTACTTCATCCAGCCCATCATGACCGTGGACAACCATGGCGCGCTTTACCCCCAGGTTTGCCAGCACTCTTGCCAGCGGCTCCACAAGATTCTCATCGTATACTCCAAGCAGCTGCATGTTGGCACCTGCCGGATTGGACAAAGGGCCCAGAATATTGAAAATAGTTCGTACTGCCAGTTCCTTGCGGACAGGAGCTGCATACTTCATTGAAGCATGATATGTGGGTGCAAACATAAAGCATATTCCTATATTTTTCAGAATTTCTGCACTCTGATCTGCAGTTAAAGTTATATTTATTCCCAGAGCTTCAAGCAGGTCAGCACTTCCGCATTTACTTGATACCGACCGGTTGCCGTGCTTGGCAACCGGAACTCCGCCAGCCGATACTATTAAAGAGGAAACAGTAGAAATATTAAAGGTATTTGCTTCGTCTCCACCTGTTCCCACTATATCAAGAACATCGAATTCAGGGCGGAGTTTTGTACATTTTTCTCTCATAACAGCTGCACAGGCTGTGATTTCTTCTATAGTTTCACCTTTCATGCGCATTGCAGTGAGAAAAGAACCTATTTGTGCATTTGATGCACGGCCTTCCATGATTTCTTCCATAACCATTTTGGTTTCCCCAAGGCTTAAGTTGTTTTTGTTAATTATCTGATAAATTGCTTCCTGTATCATATACCCTCCATACCTCCTGTCTTCACTCCGGTTTCATTGCCTATAGAAAGGAAATTCTCCAGAATCGTTTTCCCCTTTGTAGTTAATATTGACTCGGGGTGAAATTGAACTCCGTATACATCAGCGTCTCTGTGCTTGACTCCCATGATTTCACCCGAGCTGTCTTCAGCTATCACCAAAAGCTCATCGGGGAGAGTTTCACGGACCATTGCCAGAGAGTGATATCTGGCCCCGTCTATGATGGGTGGAAGACTCCTGAATAATGCGCTGCCGTTGGCGATATGAATTGAGCTTTTTTTACCGTGCATCAGCTCTTTTGCATAGGACACGGTTGCTCCGAATACCTCGCAAATGGCCTGATGCCCGAGGCACACACCAAGAATGGGGATTTTTCCTGTAAAATAGCTGATAACATCTTCGCAGATGCCTGCATCTCCTGGTCGTCCCGGACCGGGAGATATAATTATATGTGAAGGCTTCAGCGCTTCAATTTGCGGAATAGTAAGTTCGTCATTCCTGACTACTTTTACTTCGCTGTTAATAACTCCCACAAGCTGATAAAGATTGTAGGAAAAACTGTCATAGTTATCGATCAAAAGTATCATTTAGTCTACTCTCCTTTCTTTATTTCAGCCCTTTTCCTGACTGCTCAAGTGCGTTTATGATTGCCTGGGCTTTATTGGCGGTTTCCATAAATTCAGTTTCAGGAACGCTGTCCGCAACCACACCGCCGCCTGACTGAACAAATACCGTATTGTCTTTGAGTACTGCCATTCTGATTGCGATGCAGGTATCCATGTTTCCTGTGAAATCAATGTAGCCGATGGCACCGCCGTATATTCCTCTGCGATGGCCTTCAACTTCGTTTATTATCTGGCAGGCACGTATTTTAGGGGCTCCTGAAAGTGTCCCGGCAGGGAGCAGGGCAGCTACTGCGTCCAATTGATCCAGCCCTTCCCGGAGCTTTCCGGTAACCTTTGATTCAATATGGATTACATGCGAGAATTTCCTTATGCTGAGATAATCTTTAACCTCAACCGAGCCGAATTCACTGATACGACCAAGATCGTTCCGGCCCAGGTCCACAAGCATGTTGTGTTCAGCCAGTTCCTTTTCATCACTCAGAAGCTGTTCTATCAGCAGAGAATCCTCCTCATCACATTTGCCCCGGGGTTTTGTTCCGGCAATAGGAAAGGTGGAAAGGTTGCCATCCATGAGTTTGATCAGTGTTTCAGGTGAAGTACCCGTAATTTCCAGGTCATCAAATTTCAGAAAGAACATATATGGCGAAGGATTTGTAGTTCTGAGTGTCCTGTAAGTATCAAAAAGGCTACCTTCAAAACGTGCAGATCTTCTGTTTGAAGGGACGGCCTGAAATATATCACCTTCAAAGATATACTCCTTGACCTTTTCTACTATTCTGCAGTACTCTTCCTTGCTAAATACCGGCTTAAAAGGTGAAAGCAGCTTTGATGGGGAAGAGGGAGCGGAAGCAGTGTCTTTTATAAGAACTATGATGTTATCAAGTTCCTTAACTGCCTTTTCATAGTTTTCAGCCAACTCATCAGTTTTTATATTTATCATCACAATGATTTTTTGTTTGAAATGATCGAAGGCTATTACTTTATCAAATAGCATGAGATCCACATCATTAAAGTTTGTTTCATCGATACCACCCAGCTCTAAAACAGGCTCGCTGTATTTAATATAATCATAGGCAAAGTATCCTACAAATCCTCCTGTAAATGGAGGTAAAAAGTCAAGCTTTGGACTTTTGTAAGCATTTAATATTGATCTGATATGACTATTGGGATCACTGGTTACAGTTTTGATATTTGTGCCTTTAACCTCCAGCTGTCCATCCTTGCACTTAAGCTCAAGAACAGGATCATATCCCAGAAAGGAATACCGACCCCACTTTTCGCCGCTTTCTACGCTTTCCAGAAGGTAGTACTGACTGCTGATGGACTTGATGTTTTGCAATACTGCTATAGGGGTTTTGATGTCGGCAAAGATTTCACGGCATACGGGAATAACGGTATAGCCCTGTGATAAACTTCTTGCCTCCTCCAGACTTGGTTTATACATTTTACCACTCCTTTATAAAGTTTTTTTACTTACCGGTAAGTTCTCCTAAGGAATGATTAAGTTTTATTATTTAATCACTCCTAAGCAAATAAAAACACCCGCCCATGACTGAAATAATTAGTCAAGGACGAGTGTAGAATTCACCCGCGGTGCCACCTTGTTTTGTAAGTAAATAAACCTTACACGCTTACAGAAATACCAACATATTTCCCACATATAACGCATGTGCTGCGTCGCAGAATACTTTGAAGGATATACCATCATTTGACTGCGCCCTCAGTGGTCCATTTGATGTACTGCGTTCTGCGGGGCTCTCAGCTTCCCCCGCTCTCTGTAAGTGCACGTTCGGAATAATAAATACTCCAACACCGTTATCTCCACTTCAACGGTTTAGAGGAATAGATAAAAGATAAGTCCAGATTTTCAAGGGAGATAGTTTTCAAAAAGATAAGGCGGAGGAGGACGCAATAATTGTTTTATTGCAACCGACGACAACGCAATATTTTTGGAAAATGGCCCCTTGAGAAATGGAAAGTTACTATTTAACTGTTCCTACAGGGCAGATATTTAATTAATAATAGATTACATCCTGCATAAAATTTTGTCAATAAGGAAATTTCAGTAAATTTGGTTGTATATAAAATTCTTTATATGGAATAACTATGGTAAATTTTTTTAAAATTATTGTACAAAATTACCTTATCTTAAATTACTCTATATTATATTATGCTTTATGTAGGATTAACATTATTCCTGTATTTGTTTAAATCAACATCTGGTATATTCCAACCCCGACAAGCAGCAGCCCTGAAATAACTGTTGCCTGATCACCTAAAAATTTTGCTGCCCACCGTCTGCCGATAACAGCACCAAGTGAAATTGTTATAAGACTAAAAACTATAACTGCTGCTGTAAGTACTCCGATATTGACTCCTGTCATACCGGCACCGAAACCTGTTCCCAGGCAGTTAACCGCCAGTGCTATTCCCAGCAGAATGGATTCTTTCAGGGATATATCTCCTGAATAATCTCTGTCTGCTAAACCGGGATTGTCCATGACTGCCCGTAATTCGCCAATGTACTGAATACTGTTCTGATGTTCTCTTTTGGTCCTGTTTTTATTATAAACATAGCTGCCAATAGTATAAAGCCCCATGGCGCTGACAATTGAACCGCCTATGATATTTCCTGTATAACTGGGAATATAGTTGGATAGGACACTGCCCAGCATACTTGACAGAAGAGTTGCAATACCTGAAAATAACGCAATTGCAAAATTTGACTTGAAGGGAACATTGATTTTTCTGGCGCCGTACGCCAGGCCGATGACCATGTTATCGAGATTTGGTGCTAAACATAGTAAAAATATTGATAAAAAGTAAACCACGTAAATATCACCTCACTAGGTCAGTATATTGACCTTGAGAGGTGATAGTGTCTGTCCGAAAGCAATTTGCTTTACCTGGGCATTATTTATAAAATAACTTCGCCATTTAAAGATGGCTAAAACTGAGTTTTATTATATAGTCATGCCTTAAAGTGCTATTATTTGCTTTTTTATTTTTTATCCTTGTCTGCATTCTTACCCGTTTCTTTGTTAAGGGCCAGCAAAATCTTTTCTGCTGCAATTTTCCGGGCATTTGCTTCACTGGTTAACTGTAATGCAAACAAACGGAGTGTGGTTTCATAATCTTCCTCATTTAGCTGTTCAAGGGCAGTGGAAAGCATGTTTGATATTTTGCTGAAAGCATCATCCTGAAGCCTAGTCAGCTCTTCAAAGAAGCTTTGATATTGCTGCTCATTGTTAAAACTGCTGAGGGAACCGGCTATAAGAGGTATGGGCAGGATAGGCTTCAGCATGGACAAAATATAAAGTGTTACAAGATGTTCCCTGTCATATTTTTTATTGACCGGTCTCTTTAAATAGCCCTCTTTTACATAATTATTGACCATACTTGAAGTAATTACCTTACCCGAATCTTCTGTGTCAAAAAGCTTTAAAAGACGCTCCAGGTAAGTTACCACCTGATCCATATACAAGTCTATACCCGGAAACTGGTTCCAGTTTTCTGTTGAATATTCACTTAGAGCTTTCGAAAAGTCAGAGAGCTCTTTTTTTATGGAGTCTAAATTATTACTACTCAAATACAATACCTCCTGGTGCGATACTAACCCACATGGATTAATCATAACTAAGTATATCACATGAAATAATTTTTACAACATAGTTATAATTAGTACTTGACATTTTAAGTGCATATGTATAATATAGTATTCAAAACTAGATAATAAAATGTATGTAATGGGGAAGAATAGATGTACTAATAAGAAGGTAGAATGACGGAAATAACATTATATTTGCTTTATATATGGAGATAATGATTATGAGAAACAAAATTTCTAAAACAGAAGGTGATTTTATGATGGAATTAAACAATAAGAACATAACTATTTGGGGAGATTCCATTTTAAAAGGAGTAATTTTAGATGAACAGGATGGAAAATATAAAGTTCTGAAAAATAGCTGTATTAACACTTTCGCAGAAATAACCGGGTGCTCCCTGAAAAATAATGCCTATTTCGGGATGACATCTACAAAGGCGTTGAACAGGATATCAAACCTGATAGACAGACAGCCCGTAAATAAAAATGATATTGTTATATTAGAATTTGGAGGGAACGATTGTGATTTTAATTGGGCTCAGATTTCAGAAGCACCAGAAGCTGACCATCTGCCCAAAACTACAATTGCAAATTTTAAAAAGTCACTTCAGTATATGATTGATATGTTCCGGGAAAAGGGAGTAACACCTATTTTGATGAATTTACCTCCTTTGGAACCTGAAAAATATTTCAATTGGCTTTCCAGAGGTCTAAATAAAGAAAACATACTCAAGTGGCTGGGAGATGTGGCCAAAATCTATAGATGGCAGGAAGCATACAACAGTGCTGTGGAATGGGTGGCCAGGCAAAATGACTGCAGACTCATAAACGTAAGAGAGGGCTTTCTGATCAGTAATGATTATAGTTCACAGTTTTGTGCTGACGGAATTCATCCAAATGAAAAGGGACATAGAAAAATATTGGAGTCACTCCTGGACTTTGCATTTTAGAGTTGGAATTATTAGTAATTAACAGGTTTAAAATGGAAAAAATTCAGAGGCAAACAAATTAACATTATGCTTGGAAGAAAGTGTTGAGAAGAAATTGTTATCCTGTTTGCCTTAAACATTTTTCTGATTATTGAGCTTCCATCTCTGCCAGTTTATTCTCTATATCTTCTTTTGAAATTGCTGAAAGATAATTTAATTTATACAGCTGGGAATTCTTCAGCATTTCAATGCATTTTTCCTTATCCCCCAGTTTTTCCAGAACAAGAGCGTAATCGTAGTATGCTTCAGGGAATTTAGGGTTTAGTGTCATAAGCTTCTTGAATACCTCGTTTGCTTTTTCATATTCTCCCATAAGATAATAAGTTTGACCCAGGTTATCTGAAATAACACCGCCGGTACTGTTATAGTCTGCAGCTTCCAGGTTAAACTTCAGAGCTTTTTCAAGGTCTCCTGCGAGATTGTAAAGGTAGCCGAGACTCCCGTAAATAGATGTGTTTTTGTATTTGGGGATAATTTCTTCAAACAATTTAATGGCTTCGTCCAGTTTACCCTGTTTCCACAGACCGAGTGCATAGTTGGATTGGGTATCATAGAGCTCACTATTTGACAGTTTCGGGGATCTCAGCTGCTCATCAAATATTTTCATTGCTTCCTCCAGCCTGCCGTACTTTAAAAGTACATAGCCGTATGTGGTTACAACGCTTGATTTTGCACTGCCTGTCTTGTATGCTTTTTCCAGGTGATTTATGGTTCCTTGTACATCGCCGCTTGCGTAAGCCCTATTAGCTTTTATAATATACATTGTTGATTTTATTTTCCCAAAAAACATATTTATCTCCATTTCTCCTCAGGGGTGTTTCCCACGGGAACAGTTTTATCCAAAGTTTACGTTTAGGACTCTCAAAATAACCGCTTCAAAATGGCAGGTATTGTTTTAGGAGTCCTTAATATTATATCAAATAGTACCCTCTGTTAACAATGTACAATACGTTTTTGAGTGACGAATTTGCCCTGTGGCTGCGTTGGAGCCGCTTGCAAGGCACAAAGCCTTTCTTCGCGTCTTCGCCTTGTCGCAAGCCAAGTTCTCTCGCTCAAAAATCACCGACCTCACGCCGAGATATTTTGGCGATTTTCGAGGCGGATGGACGCAGCCTTGCTGACGCAAGGCAAGGACGACAACAAAGAAAAGTGGCAAAAGAGCTGGCGTGAGGCGTGTTGTACATTGTCAATAGAGGATGTACTATTAATTTGTACAGGTCTTTTGCCTCTTTGTGTTATAATAGGGATTGGTCTTATAAAAATGAATCAGAGTCTGTTTAATATCTGCTTGTGTTAGACATTAAACAGACTCTCAAATACTAAATGAGGTGTATAGTCGCATGGAATACGATATTCATATAAAAAGAGCAGTATTGCATATTTTGGACACCAGTATTAATTTTCCTGTGCTTTCTAACAGTGAGCTTGAACTTGACGGTGAAATATCTGAATTTCTCGAAAAGCATATATGCAAGATTCTCGAGGATACAAATCTGAAGAAGGCAGTTTTCATGGGAGAAGTAAACGCAGCAAGGGATATTTGCGCTGCTGTAAAAAGCGATGAAGGTTGTTTTCTTGAAGCCAGCAATGCTTTGGGCGGCATGATTTTTGACATTATGCTGAAAAATGTGGACATTACGGCCGCAGATCTTATATGCTCTCTTTTTTATATAAATAATGAACAGTATCTTGGCATATTAAAGCTTAATTATAAATCAGGTTTCACACACTATGTAAATCAAATGGAAGAGGGAGCAAGCAATTCTTTAATAAGACATAAGACACTGCTTCCATCGGAAGGGCAGAGGGTTGACGAAGCCGTCCTGGTCAGTCTCCAAACAGGCGAATTAAAGCTGCTGGAGAAAATGTATGAGATTAACGGCACCAAGGAGTTTTATCTGTCACAGTACATATTCAACTGTGCTGCTGATTTATCAGATAATCAGAAGCTAAAAATAATTGATAAAGTGACTCAGAAAATTAACAAGAAATATTATGATGAGGACTTTGACAAAGTAGCCAAGCTTAAGAAGGTAGTAGCCGACAGTATTGAAGAAAATAAGGAAATAAAAGTAGAGGCCATAGCGGAGGAAATATTCGAAACCAATCTGGCGGTGCGGGAGGAATATATACAGGAAATTCAAAAGGCAGGGCTCAAGGAAGAATCAATACAAATTCCTGAAAAAATAGCCGAAAAAAAGTTTAAAACCCACAAAATAAAAACCGATACGGGAATAGAAATTAATTTCCCGCTCAGCTATTATGACAACAGGGATATGATTGAGTTTTATAACAATCCCGACGGGTCCATATCAATAATAATCAAGAATGTAAGCAAGATTACAAATAAGGCATGATTAAATAATAAAACTCCGTTTTAAGGTGAGATATTTTCCGTCAGGACAAGTAGGAGGAAGAGTAATCCTGCTACCTGTGTTTTTCAATCAGGTTCGATGAAATAAAGGAAGGCAGATACTTTTTCCAGATAGGTTCTGCTTCAGCATATTTATAGGTTGAGATCTTGTCAAACAGCCATGTTCTGTCAAAGGAGTTCCCCTTTAGGGGGATGTTCTGGTAAGTTATTTTACTCTTGAGCAGATTTGATCCATCGGAAAAAACAGTAAAGGGTATTCCTGAGGCAGAAAGTATGGTAGGCGAAATATCCAGAAAGGATGCCACCGCTGAAGCTTCAATCCGTTTTTGTTTATCTGGCGTAATTATAAACAATGGAACAAATTCAAAGTATTTGTCTCCGTCAATAAAGGAAGCCTGGAAAAAGTCATCGGTACTTAAATTCGGAGTATGGTCACCATATATTATTACATAGGTGTTTGGAAATTTATCCTGTACCCCCTGAACAAAAGTTTTAATTGATTCATCAACGTAGGAGAAGGAATTAAAGTAATCTCTTACCAGTTCAGTCTCCATGTCATCATATAAATGATTGTTGTAGTAATTTCTCGCACTTTCAAAGGGCCCATGGCTGGTCATAGTTATAATATAGGAAACAAAAGGTTGTTTGGAAGCCTTCATCTTATTTAATGCGAAGGAAAATACTTTGTCATCAGGAGCGCCCCAGCCTTCATCCTCATAGTTCATTGAGCTGATGTCATAAAACTTTTTGAAGCCCATTTTTGAAAGAGCAATATTTCTGTTATAAAAGGTCCCCACGTTTCCGTGGAAAGCCATTGTGTCATAGGATGCCTTTGATAATTTTGATATTACCGAATTTGGATATCCGTAAGAGGTAAGCTTGATTGCCGGGAAGGAATCCAGGGGCTCCACACTGTTTATTACAGAAAATTCTGCATCGGAAGTTCCGCCACCCTGATGGTAGCTTAGCGTATAGGGATAGTAAATACTGTTTTTTGTAAGCGAATTTAAATAAGGCATTACCTGGGAATCCTTGTACTGCTGACGGATAATGTTAGCATCCATGGATTCCACCTGAATAATCACAAAATTAGGGTTCTTGGCCTTCAGCGACGGTTTCCCCGAGCCTTTGCCTATACCTATCAGGCTATTGCTTGTTTGTTTTCTTCCGTAATGAATTTTTTCAATAAGTTTGGTCTCACTGTAGTTTTTTATGATGTTTACAGCACTGTTTACCAGAGTGCCGTATCTCTCGACTATCTCGGTTTCTCCGGTATATCTGTCATCCATGTATTGTGCAACCGATCTTTCTTCACTGTAATTATTTATTTCAACAAAAATAAGTATGAAAAGGCTGATAATTAAAACAGTGTATTTCAGAAGCGGAAGTGAATACTTCTTTCTTTCCTTTTTGAAGTAACGCAAAAAAATATACAAGGCAAAAGGTACATCAATAAAAACTACCAGCAACTGTGCACTTTTCGGATTTGCCAGGTGGGTAGCGGAAATAAGGGCTTCCTTAAACAGTGAAATCCATTGCAAAAAGTGAAGATAGCTGTGATAGTAAAGATAATAGGATATGTTTGTAAAGCAATAAATACCCTGAGCTATCATTACAATTAAGAAAACATACCTGGATCGGAAACTGAGCACAATTGTAAAAATTATTACACTGCATAACAAAGTAAACCCAA
Organism: Bacillota bacterium; assembly: GCA_023409265.1. Taxonomy (GTDB): domain Bacteria; phylum Bacillota; class Clostridia; order Acetivibrionales; family DSM-1351; genus Ruminiclostridium. The sequence goes on from JAEYHZ010000027.1 coordinate 19,719, forward strand.
ATTTGTAAATTAAGATGTCTTTTGTTGCCTGCGGTATTAAAAAGTAATTGTATAAGCTTAACTTAATTGCATTCATAACGATAAAGAGAATAATGACAGAGAATGCGTTCCTATATTGTTTATCCTTGAAGGCAGTTTTAATATTTCTATAGTTTTCAATAAAAAAATTCTTAAGCATTAATCTGACTTGAGTTCCTTTCTCGTAAACCTTGCATATACATAATATTTCAAAACTAATTTTACCTCATATTAGCCATAATTCCCATAGTATTTTTATAGGATTGTTTTATAAAAGGCCGGTTATAATCAGTAACGTATTTACCCGAAATTTCAGGAGCCGGTATTGGAATGATTTTGAATACAGGCCTGTTATTTACATAGTATTTGTCAACCCAGGTAGGAATATAATTTACATTTTTAATAATTACATTATTATTTAAATCTTTGTCAATCTGAAGATTAACTATAACACCATCCTCGGTAAAAATCTTATTTGGCCTGTTTGCCTTATCTATTCTTCTGTAGCCGGAAATAAAATTACCCATTGAATATATTATGAATTTATCTTTTCCATTAACTTTAACAATCTCTGATTTTTGAATTACATGAGGGTGTGAACCCAAAATTATATCCGCTCCCCAGGAAAGCATCTTTTTAGCCAGAGCGGTTTGCCTGGAACTCGGTTCTCTGTTATATTCATTTCCCCAATGAATCACGACAATTACAACATCAGCCTTACCTGTCCTGGCAGCTTTAATATCCTTCTGTATCTGGGCTTCATTCAACGGGCTGAGATATTTGGATTTCTGGGCTGCACTGAGCTTTCTGTCATTGCCGTTATATAAATCCGAATACGCCAGAATACCTAATTTTATACCTTTGACATCCTTGACAATGTATTTATTCTGTCCATTAGTTGAACTGCCTACATTGATCATTTTGTTCTCGGTAATTTTTTGAATGGTTCTTGTCAATCCGTTAATACCTTTATCAAGGCAGTGGTTGTTGGCAGTAGATAAGATGTCAAAACCCGCTCCTGCCAGTGCTGTCAATATTGAGTCAGGAGTGTTGAAACAGGGATAGCTTGTATAGCCCTGAGCAGGTCCTGCTGTAACTGTTTCAAAATTGCCGATTGTCAGATCTGATTTTGAGAGATAAGGCTTTACGTATTCCAGAAAGCCGGTAAAATCATATGTACCTTTTTTAGGAGAATATGCATTGTTAAGGTTGCTTTGATGAGCCATTATATCTCCTACTGCTGAAATGGTTATTGAGGCAGCAGGCTTGGGATCTTCAGGCCTGGTTGGTGTGGTGGAATTCTGATCTTTTTCTGGTTCATTCGATGGCTCATTGTTTGTGGTTTGTTCAGCCTGCTGGTTTGTTTTCTCAGTAGATGAACTGCCGGTGGACTGGGCCGCTGTATCTATTGCCGATGAAGGCTCGCTAGGGCTGTTGTCTGCAGGAGGTTGTCCACTGGAAATAGGGTCTGCATCAGATTGCTCTCCTGCTGCTGTGGTCCGGACTGTTGAGATTTGCGACACTGTAGTTTCCGGGGAGACTGTTCTGCTCTTATTTAATTCGCTCAATGCATATATTATAGATGTACTTCCGACCAGCAAACACAACATGATACTTAATACTATAAAAGTATACCTGAAAACACGCTTACTTGAATTCATTTTATATGTACCTTCCTTATAACGCATAGATTTATAAGAAAATTATTCGGCTGTAGAAAATTTTCTTACCTAAACGCGTTTCAACGAGGCAAAGGTACCCTAAAGGACACCAGGGACAAATATTGACTCGTTAAAAACACTAAATAACAATAATTATTTTATCAAATTTAATTACAATCGGTAGAATCTTTGCTTCAATTTCACTTAATAGTAATTGACTTGCAAAAACTACAATAAGACTATATCATAAAATCTCTTTAATGGGGTATACAAATTATGTAATAAGAGAAAAATTAATAATTTTCGAAGCAGTTGAATAGCGGACAATATAAAAAATAGTTCCCTTGTAATTTGGTTTAAAACTGTGATAAATTGGTATTAATAAAATAAATGGTTTCATAAAATACAGTAATGATGGAGGTTTGGCATGCCGGATATAAATAGAGTAATTCTTATAGTTTTAGACAGTGTAGGAGTTGGAGAACTTCCCGATGCGCCGGAATATGGAGATGCCGGAAGCAATACTTTGGGAAATATAGTGAAGGTCTGTGGAGGAATTAGCCTTCCGAATATGGCCGAAATAGGCCTTGGCAAAATAGATGGTATAAATTATCTGCCTGTTCCGGGGTCAATATCAGGAAGTTACGGCAGGATGGCTGAGGTATCAAAAGGAAAGGATACTATTACAGGACATTGGGAAATAGCAGGAATACAGTTGGAATATCCGTTCCCAACCTACCCTGAGGGCTTCTCAAAGGATATTATTGACAGGTTTGAACGGCTGACAGGAAGAGGTGTACTGGCAAACTGCGTTGCGTCGGGTACTGAGATAATCAAGGAATACGGTGAAGAGCACATGAAAACTGGGAAGCTGATTGTATACACCTCGGCCGACAGCGTATTTCAGATAGCCGCCCACGAAGATATTGTACCGATTGAAGAACAGTATAAAATATGCCGCATTGCAAGGGATATGCTGCAAGGAGAAAATATGGTGGGACGTGTTATAGCCCGTCCATTTTCAGGTGAGCCCGGCAGCTTTGCACGTACTGCCAACAGAAGGGATTTTTCTGCTGAACCTACCTCCGACACTATACTTGACAAGCTGCAGAAGAAGGGACTGGATGTAATTGCTGTAGGAAAGATTGAAGATATATTCTCCGGAAAGGGTATTACTGAGGCTGAACATACCAAGAGCAATATGAATGGAGTGGATGTCACTCTCAAGTATATGAAGGAGAATAACAGAGGGCTTATATTCACCAATCTTGTAGATTTTGATATGGTATATGGACACAGAAATAATCCTGAAGGATACAAACAGGCTCTGGAGGAGTTCGACAACAGACTTCCTGAGATAATCTCTGCCATGAGGGAGGACGACCTGCTGATAATAACTGCAGACCATGGCTGCGATCCCACTACACCAAGTACTGACCACTCCAGGGAACATGTACCTGTTCTATTATACGGTAAGAACATTAAACCGGATATCAATCTGGGAACAAGAAAGACTTTTGCTGATCTTGCCAGTACTATAGCAGATGCATTTGGGATTGAGAATGTATTCCCGGGAGAGAGCTTTTATAGTGTAATTTCTAAATAATAAAATAAATTTGCTATTATTGGTGGCTTGTATTATTATAAGTACTAAGCAATTACATGCCGGACTTTTTAAGCCGGATTATCTTTGAAAACTTAATATGAAAGAATGATTAAATATGAACTCCGGTTTTTTATGGGAAACTAATATTTAGTTATTTAATGGTGCAGACATCGGAAGCAGGTTTGAGCCCTGCACGGTCCCGCCGCTGTATTGGAAGAATTCTCTATGATATGCCACTGGTTAATTGCCGGGAAGGTATAGAGAGTGATGACGCCTGAGTCAGAATACCTGTCTGCATTTCAGGAATGGTTAGGAATGATAAAATAGTAAAACCCGTTTCTTTGACGGGAAAAAGCTTCGTCCTGATCATTTTCTGGCACTAAAACTCTACGAGCGATAGGGGAGGTGACTGGGAATTTTAATTAGAAGTAAAATTCATCAAAATCAAGGATGTTACCGGGTTCACTGATGCTGACCGGAAAATATGATTTTGTACGAAAACCTGGTATATCAGAAATTTACCCCTTAGACATGAATGTGTTTAAGGGGTTTTTTGCAGTTAAAATGTTTATAAAGAATCGGAGGATAGATAAAAATGAAGATAAGAGTACTTTCAATATTAATGGTAATGCTTTTAGCATTAGGTATTTTGTCAGGCTGTGGTCAGCAGAACACATCAGCTGACAGCACCTCACAGGCAGGCGGAACTGCTGCCCAATCCACAGTTGCAGCTCAATCAGGATCTTCAGCCGGCTCTACACTTGCAGCAGCTGATACCGGGGCTGCAAAGTATCCGCTGGCATTAACTGATGCTAATGGTACAAAAGTCACTATAAATTCAAAACCTGTCAAAATTGTTGCACTGCCCCTGGGCACCTGCGAAATGCTCCTCTCTATAGTGGATAAGAGTGAAATTGCAGGTATGACACATTTTGTGGATGACCCGGTATTATCAAATGCTGCAGAAGCAGCAAAGGGTGTTGGACAAAGGCTTGACCTCAATGCTGAAAAAATTATAGCTCTGCAGCCGGACCTGGTTTTAACAGATACCTGGTCCGATGAGGCGGTTATCAAACAGTTACGGGATGCAAAAATAACTGTTTATCAGGCTAAGGTTCCATCTAATATTGATGAGGAGAAGGAAATGTTGAAGCTGTTGGGGAATATTACTGATAATGCTTCAAAGGCGGAAGATGCAATAAACTGGATGGATACGAAGCTGAAGGAGGTTTCAGACAAGCTTGCGGCCCTAAAGGAGGAGCAAAAGCTGGCCATTGTTGATTACAGTGAAATGGGCTCCACAAGCGGAAAAAATACCAATTTTGATGACCTGGCTGCTCGTGCCGGACTTGTAAATCCAGTGTCAAAAGAAGGTTTGGAAGGCTGGCCTCAGCTTTCAAAGGAAATGATAGTTAAGTATAATCCCGATATTTTAAATTTGCCGTCCTGGTTTTATGATACCAGCAAGTCCAATCCGGAGGCCCTGGTTAAAACAATAAAGGATGATAAAGCGCTGGCCGGCGTAAAAGCAGTTAAGAATAATAAATTGTTCCTGCTTCCGTACAAGCACATCAGTACAACTTCGCATTACTCGGTTCTGGCTGTAGAGGACCTGGCAAAAACTGCTTATCCTGAACTTTTTAAATAAGCTTATCCTGCGACAATAAGTTTGCTGATCCCATAATAATTTGTTTCAAAATCAAGAATTTCAAACGTTGAATTTCAATGAATCAGAAGTTATAAGTTTAACACCATAGAAAAGTACTTTTGTAGTGCCCAAAGCGCTCAATAAGTTTGAACAATACATAGGTTCAAGGTCATACCGGGTCAATTATGGCTGACCCGGCACGTCCGGGGACATGGAGGTTAAAGTGAAAAAGGCAGTTAAAAAAATTGGAATAATACCGGCCATGTTGTTGGTTTTGCTAATGGTTATGATAGCAGGCACTGCAATAGGTGCTGTTTATGTGCCCTTTTTTGACACCTTCCGGATAATTCTTAAAAATATCGGGCTTCTAAGGGGAGCAACCTTTTCTGAAGGACAGGAGCCCATTATTTTTCTTGTGAGATTTCCAAGAGTAGTGGTAGCTGCCCTGGCGGGCACAGCTCTTGGTGCATCCGGAGCAGTTATGCAGGGTATGTTCAGGAATCCAATGGCTGACCCCGGATTACTGGGTATATCCAGCGGGGCGGGTCTTGGTGCCGTATTAGCCATCAAGCTTGGCCTTGCGGCTGCAAGTATCTTCATAATGCCGCTGTTTGCTTTTGTGGGTGCCTTTACGGCCATAACTGTTATATATATGCTTTCGTACAGAAAAGGAAAAGTGCCGGTTCTTACACTTATTCTTTCCGGAATTGCAATAAGTACATTTCTTGGAGCCATAACAAACGTAGTTCTTACCCTTTCCTATGATTATCAGGTGAAGGAATTCCTGTTCTGGTTAACGGGGGGCCTTGAAGGAAGGCGTTGGGAACATGTTCAGATGGTTGTTTTACCTGTTTTCGTAAGTGTAGTGCTGATGCTTGTTTTCTCAAGAGATCTCAATGTTCTTCTGATGGGTGAGGAAGAGGCAAAATCTGTAGGTCTTAATACAGAAAGGCTGAGGACAATTCTTCTGGTTCTCGTTTCAGTTTCGACTGCCAGTGCTGTTTGTGTAACGGGATCAATTAGTTTTGTCGGGCTGATAGTTCCTCATATAATGAGGCTTATGGTTGGCCCGGACCATAAAATACTCCTGCCGGCAAGCGCAGTGGGAGGGGCAATTTTTCTGGTGGTGTGCGACCTCATATCAAGGGTGGTTGCAGTTCCCTATGAATTGGGAGTAGGTATAATTACCGCGCTGCTGGGAGCACCTTATTTCCTGTATCTTCTTCTGAAATCAAAGAAAGAGGGAGGTACCCTTATATGACCGACAGTGTAATTGAAATTAAAAACCTGAGCTATGGTATTAATGACAAAGAAATATTGCGAGATATCAGCTTCTCTATAAATGCAGGTGAATTTGTTGGTCTTATCGGGCCTAATGGTGCAGGGAAGACTACACTCTTAAAATGCATCAATGGAATTAATAAAGCTGATGGAACAATAAAAATTAAGGGAACTTTATTAGAAACTTATCCGGAAAAAAAACTCGCGGGAGAAATTGCCTTAATGCATCAGAATACTACAATCGGATATCCTTTTTCTGCGATGGATATTGTTCTGATGGGCAGATATCCGTATTTAAAAAGATTTCAGCAAGAGGGTCGAGAAGATTATGCCATCGCCAGAAAAAATATGATTTATACAGATACAGAAAAACTGGGAAACAGCCTCATAACCGAAATGTCCGGCGGTGAGAGGCAGAGGGTTTTGTTTGCAAAGACTCTTACTCAGGAAACGGATATAGTTTTACTTGACGAGCCTACTGCAAGTCTTGATATTACTTATCAGGAGCAGATTTTTAAGTATGCCCGTGATTTATCCCAACAGGGAACAACTATAGTAGCGGCTATCCACGACCTTAAGATAGCGGCAAGGTACTGTACCAGACTCGTATTGGTTAATAACGGGAAAATAGTTGCTGAAGGGACACCGGAAGAGGTACTTACCACAGAGAATCTTTCAGGTGTTTATGGAATTAATGCTCTGGTGTATAGAAACCGGATCACAGGTCAATTGGATTTATATATAAACCGTGAAAGTATTGGAGGCAAGTGCGGAAGAGTTCATGTCATCGGTGGTGGAGGCTCCGCTTCCGGAGTTTTGCGAACACTTTATGAATATGGCTACACAGTATCAGCCGGGGTTTTTTCTCATGGAGACAGTGATATTGGAAGCGCAGAAGTATTTGGTGCTGAGTATCTGGTGGAAAAACCTTTTAGTGAGATATCTCAGGACATTCATGTTAAAAATATCAACTGCATTAAAAATGCAGAGGTGACCATCCTTTGCAATATGCCCTTCGGACTTCAGAATATAAAGAATCTTGAAGCTGCCATTAATGCTCAAAAGTTGGTAATTATAGAGGACGAACAACCTGAAACAAGGGATTTTACTGATGGAAAGGCAATAGAATTATACAAGCATTTAAAGAAAAGCGCTGTGGCTGTTATTACATCAGCCCAGCTTCATGAGGTATTATAACGAGGGATTGTCGCAGCCCTCGTTGAAACGCGATAAAAGTAAGAAAGTTTTCTACAGCCGAAAAATTTTCTACTTAACATATGGGTTATAATACTTATACACACTTGTGGTCAGCAGGAGGTTATATGGGAAAGTTAATACTTGTTACTGGAGGAGCCCGGAGCGGTAAGAGCACCTTTGCCGAACAAAAAGTAAAGGAATTCGGGGGTAATATACTTTATGTGGCTACTGCAAAGCAGATTGATGAGGAAATGAAGCAAAGGATCGCAAAACACAGGGCTCAGAGGCCTTCTGAATGGGAAACCTATGAGGGTTACAGGAACCTCGATATGGCTCTTTCTGAAATTATAGTGGACAAAAGTGCTGTTCTGCTGGATTGTATTACCATAATGGTTACCAACCTTATGCTGGATGAAAGTTATGAGTGGGATAATCTTTCAAGAGACAGAGTTGAGGAAATTGAGCTTGGTATACTTCATCAGATTGAAAGACTTATCAGCCTGGCAAAGATGAACAATATACCCTTTGTACTTGTAACAAATGAGGTTGGTCTGGGTGTAGTTCCGCCATCGGCAATGGGAAGAGACTTCAGGGATATTGCCGGAAGGATGAACCAGCTTCTTGCAGCAACTGCCGATGAAGTTTATTTCTGCGTTTCGGGAATACCGATGAAAATAAAGGGGTAAAACGCGACGAGAACATTTAGAATTAATGGATGTTTTTGGCGTAAAAAAAGCCACAATGTGCCTTCTGGATTATTAATAGTGTCGCTGCATAGCAGCAGAAAGAGGCTGGCTTGAAAGACTTCTCCAGCGCTCGTCTTCCAAACTAACCTATGAATTATGGCCGCTATGCGGCTCAAAGCCATGACATGGCTTGGGAGGTTGAAATGAAAGCATTGAAAAGACTGGTGTTAATGCTTCAGTTTTTCACCAGAATTCCTATCAGAATACAATTGACGTCCAATAGCTCGGACTTTGGCAAGGGGCTGGTATTTGCACCTTTCGTAGGTGTGGTAATCGGTGCAATTCTCACAATTGCAGCATATGGCCTGCTTTACCTGTTTCCAAGGGTTTTGGTAACAGCCCTTGTCCTGGTGCTGTACATAATAATCACCGGAGGACTTCATCTGGATGGACTGGGAGATACTTTTGACGGAATTTTCTCAAACCGTCCCAGGGAAAGAGTACTTGAAATAATGAGGGACAGCAGGGTGGGAACAAATGCGGTACTTGCTGTAGCCAGCGTTTTGCTGCTTGATTTTGCTGCCCTTAGCCAAATAAATAGCGGATATTACTTACGGATAATATTGCTGATGCCCATGGCAGGCAGGGTAGGATCCCTTGTAGGGGCAGCAGTTTCGGGCTATGCAAGGACAGGGGAAGGCCTGGGAAAATCCTTTATAGATTTTTGCGGGAAAAAAGAGCTTCTATGGGGATTAATCCTGTATACTGTCATAAGTTTATTTACTTTTGACTTCAAACTGTGGATTATAATGCTGATTCCACCAATTTTCGCTCTTCTGGCAGTAAAATATTTCGGCAGTAAAATCGGTGGCGCCACAGGTGATATACTGGGAGCGGTATGCGAACTGAACCAGTGCGTTTTCCTTGTGGCGGCATGTGGGATACTGCTTTGAAACTGCAATTTTAAAACTGCTTTGATACTGCTATTTTAAAACTGCTTTGATACTGCTATTTTGAAACTGCTTTGATACTGCTATTTTGAAACTGCTATTTTGAAACTGCTTCGATACTTCTATTTTGATACTGCTATAGATTACAATCCTATAAAGCACTTATGGCAAAGCTCTCTACAACAGCTCCTATCAGCATAAAAACCAGGCCAATCAAAAGAGCAAGCTTTTCTGCCCTTGATAGGTGTATATCTCTGAAGCTTTTGGTAATTGTGGTTTTTCCACTGGTCAGGATTGTTGCGATATGGGCAGCTGCACAAGTTATGAGCAATTGTCCCGACATTTCCCAAAGGCCTGCTCTATGTAAAAGATCAAAAGTACGGGTAATTCTTGATAAAAGCGGAACAGCTTCAGTTCCCATGGAAAAAGACCATGTTCCCAAAACGACGCCATTAATGCAAATTTGCGTAAAAAATGCAAGGTATCCTATTGAAAAATAGTTAATATCCTTTTCACTCTTCTTGCCAAACAAGCTTCCAAAAATAACAACAATCACAGATAGCTGATTATAAAAGAAAATCTGTAACGTTAAGGTAAGAGTGTTTTTTGAGGGCTCCCAGTCCTGTAATGGATTTTTGTTTTTAAAAAGACCTTCCGGGAGAAAATAGTAACTAATTATGGTTATTCCAAAAAATAAAGCGAGAAAAACTAAATAACAAAACAATATTCTTTCTTTTAGACTCTGGCTGGTTAGCTTTTTCAGTAAAAAAACCATCAATGATTTCCTCCTTCCGATTCCCGGATATATGCCATTACATCTCCTTTTGATACTTATTAATCAGATAGATAACTATCAGATTATAAATTATGTATACGGCTATTACAAACGATGTTACCCATAAAGGCGCTGAAATCAGTATGGTAACATAGGCAATTGCTATTATAAGCCACTGAGTTATGTCTCCTGCTTTGGCTTTGGCGCAGTTTCGGATCATAGTGTTTCTTTCATCATTATTTTCGATTTCCTTCGCTCTTTTAATTGCGGGGTTACTGCTTTCAATGTGGTTTGTGACCAACCTGATTATTCCCAGTCCCGACAGACCGCCTCCAACACCAATAAAAACACCGCCTAATGGCTTTGCAATTATAGCTTTTAACAGGAAGCAGAGTATAATAAGGCAAATACCTGTAATTAGCTGTAAAATACCTAAGGAAAATTTCTTTTTCATTATTATTCCTCCTCGTAGATAAAAATTTCTTCTATACTCATATCAAAATAGCGGGCGATTTTAAAGGCAAGGGTGATAGATGGATTGTATCTGCCATTTTCGAGAGAACCAATAGTCTGTCTGGATACTTCCAATGCGGAAGCCAGATCCTCTTGCTTAATTCCGCGCTGCTTGCGTATTTCTTCAAGTCTGTTCTTCATGTTTACCTCTTCTAATGCAAAAAAAAATGGAAAGTTAACTTTCCATAAATATAACATAAGAGCTATTCCATGTCAAGTAAACTTTCCATAAGCATATTATAATATTAAATCCTATTTATTGCTAAACTTCGAACATCATGCATTCCACATAATAATCATTAAAATCCTTGCTTGCAGACAACTCTATATATTTGATCCTCCTGCTGATTTCTTCAGCAGTCTTTAAACTATCACTGTTAATAAGGGTTTCTATTGCACCCTGGCCTGCTGCATTGCCAACTGTCTGTATTTTGCCTTCCAGAGCTGAAGGTATAAGTCCTATTCTTAAGGCACTTTCTATATTTATATAGCTGCCGAAGCCGCCGGCTAGATAGACGGTTTTAATATCATTAAAAGAAATCCCGGCTTTTTTGACAAGAACGTTAATGCCTGCAGAAATGGCGGCTTTTGCATTCTGGAGTTCCCTGATGTCTTTCTGGGTTATGGCGATCTCGCGGCAAATGGGGGTTTCTTCTTTATCACAGATAATAAATGCTTTCATTCCGTCCACAGCTGAAAGCCTTTCGGCCAGCGCAGCCTGTCCGGGGACTTTCGGTTTCCATTCCATATCTATTCTTCCGGTTTCATCAACAATTCCTACCTCAAGCAGCTGCGCAAGTGCATCCACCACTCCTGTGCCACATATGCCTATGGGCCGCATATTGCCGATAGTAGTGCAGCCAAGGCCCTGCTTAAGGGACACGGTACTTATGGCGCCTGCAATACTGCCCATACCATTTCTGATGTTGGCACCTTCGAAGGCAGGGCCGGCAGCCGAAGAGCAGGCATAGAGTCTGTCCCTGTTTCCAAGAACGATTTCTCCATTGGTTCCAATATCTATGAGCAGTGAAGTGTCTGCCTGCGTATGCATTCCTGTGGACATGACTGCCCCTACAGTGTCAGCTCCTATATAAGCTGAAACGGTGGGCAGTATACAGACCAGACCATCCGGATTAATTGAAATGCCCAGCTCTTGAGCCCTCAATTTTACAGTAGCTGTAAACGCAGGTGTAAAGGGCGCAGAGGCAATATATCTGGGATCTACCTTCAGCAGGAGATGGAGCATTGTGGTATTTCCAACCAGGGTAATGGCATAAATATTGTCCGGACTTATCCTGGCCTGGGAACACATTACCGAAACACTGGCATTTATGGCATTGACGATCTGGCCATGAAGCTGTTCCAAACCCTCTGCCGAGTCCATTGTATGCTTTATTCTGGAAATCACATCAGCCCCGTATATTTTCTGAGGATTTAAAAGCGAGTTGACGCATAATCTTTTTCCCGATCTAAGATCAACCAGGTAGGAGGCTATAGTTGTGGTGCCGATATCTACAGCAGCACCGTACAATGCTCCGGTGGTATCGCCGGGTTCTACCCCTATAATTCTTGATCTATCCGCTGATTGGTCTGAAACATCCTTAATCAAAGTTACATTGTAGTTGTCTTTTCTTAATACAGCAGGCAGGCTTCTAAGAAGAGCCAATCCGGCCGGGGCTTCCACATGCGTCCACTTGTCCAGTCTTTCCAGATCTGAATTCTGGTCGGACAGATCCGGTTTGGCTAGTTTTACACTTTCCTTTGAAACCAGCGGAATTACATCAACACTTCTTTGAATCCCCTCAGTGAGGATTTTTGCAGGTAAATCTTCATCCTCAAGTGATATTTCAAAATCTGATTCAATAAAGATTCTGCAGGCCAATCTGTACCCGTTTTCAATTGCTTCGATGCCCAGCAGTTTTATTTCATTTTCAGTTGCTCCGGCAAAGTTGGGAGATAGTATCTTTACCCTGCACTTTCCGCAGGTCCCGTTGCCGTTGCAGGGGGAGTTTATTGCAAACCCGTTTTCCCTCAGGTGATAGAGAAGGTTTTGGCTGTCATTTATCTGAAGCTGTACTGTCTTATTATTTGAATGTATTTTTACCTGAAACATGGTCAGAGCCTCCTAACTCCTGATGCTCATATTGTTCAATTCTTGCATCATCAAAGCTTCCCATTTGTGTGTAGGCTGCAATGGCAGCGTCAATCAGCTGGAAGCCAAGGGCTGCGCCTGTTCCTTCTCCCAGTCTCATACCAAGATTTAACATGGGAACCATACCGAGAGCTTTCATTATCATTTCGGTACCCGGCTCAGCTGAACCGTGAGAGGGGAGAATAAAGTTCTCTGCTTCCTTGCAGATATTTACGGCAATCAACGCTGCAGCTGCTGAAATGAAGCCGTCCATCATTATAGGTATTCTGTAGATGGCAGCTCCGAGAAAACAACCTGTCAGGCCCGCAATATCAAAGCCTCCGACTTTGGCCAGAACATCCACCGGATCTGATGCCGAAGGTTGATTTATTTCAATAGCTCTCTTTATTACCGATATTTTATTGCTATAGGATTCCCTGCTGAGACCTGATCCGATACCTGTGACCTTTTCAACGGGACATCCGGTTAAAACAGCAGCTATCGCACTGCTTGTAGAGGTATTTCCAATTCCCATTTCACCGGTAGCCAGCATGTTTATTCCTCGGTCCTTTAACTGTTTTACCAGCTCAATGCCTGTTAAAATTCCTTTTTGAGCTTCCTCGTAAGTCATGGCAGGCCCGGCAGCCATATTCCAGGTGCCCTTCCGGAGTTTTTTATTAATTACCCTGCTGTTGGAAATGTCTGCATCTACGCCTATATCAACAATCACAAGCTCGGCATTTGTCAATCTGGAGAAAACATTAATTCCTGTAATCCCACGGGTAAAGTTCTCCGTAACGGAGGCTGTAACAGACTTGGGACAGGAACTGACACCTTCTTTTACAACGCCGTTGTCGGCACACATGATAATTATGGCTTTTTTGTCAGCCTGAGGCTCCGGAGTTCCATTTATTCCGGATAGCTGTACAATAATTTCTTCAAGCCTGCCCAGACTGCCTATAGGTTTTGTCAGACGGTCCAGCTTTTTTTGGGCTGCAGCCATTGCAGCGCTGTCATGTGTAGTTATATTATTTATCAAGTCGGAAAATACGTAGTTCAAAATGCATTCCTCCATATATGTTAGATGTCCTTTAAGTTAAATATCCTTAAGTCAAATATCATTGGGTCAAAAGTCTTGAGTCAAATGTTTTTTGTTTTTAAGTTAAATGCCCTCTGGTTCGTATTTGGGGTTTATTACCTGACTTAATTATTCTGCTTCAATTATCATGTCGTCGAAGGAGGCCTTAACTGTTTTGTAAGGCGGCACCAGCAGGACTTCATTTTGGTTGAATTCACCATTGATAATATTCCATAATAAACCCTTATTTCCTTCAAACTCAAGAAAGTTCCAGTTGAAGAATTCGGCAGAGCTTTTAGTGAAGATTCTGAAGTAGTCGTTGTTATTAAAGCAGTCCCAGGCTATAAAGCCGGCATTTTTATACTGCTTCAGCCAGCTTTGTTCCATCTCCATTAGAAATTGGGCATTATCTTCACCATACCGTAGAGTATAGTCCTTCAACAAGGATGAAAACTTAAGCTCACTGGGCTGCCAGGCCCGCTCAATCCAGCCGGCCGAAAACCAGTAAGTACCAGGATGCTGCTCGAATAATGCCTTGTATTTTTCCTTGGAGCCCAGCAGCAATGTTATGCAATCATGTGCTCTGGGAATTACCAGGGGTACTTTGGCGCTTGTTAATCCTGTTATTCCGTTGCTGCAAAGCCCATAGACTATAACTATATAGTCATAGGAAGGGCAGGTATTTAGATAATTATATGGAAAGCCTTCATTTGCCTTGTCTATTTCAAACTGTAGAGTCTTTCTCAAAACCTCTGGAGTATCATGTAAACCCTGATGTAAAAAGGTTATATCTACATAGTGTTTCGATAATCCGGCCAAATATGAAAGTTCTCTGTTTAATACATCACACGCAATAAATTTTAATCTTAGCATATTGTTTCATCCTGTATATCAAGGGTATAATATTATCAAGAATTAAGTATTACTATATATTGTACTACATAACAAAATTTCAATAAAGCTAAGGAGAGTCGATAAATATGGTAAAACCTATTAAAATTAAAAACATTGAGGATATCGAGAAGGTTAATAGAATAGTATCTCAATACCCCTTTGATATCTGGATTCATGGAAAGAGTGGTATGGCAGATGCAAAATCGATTTTAGGGATGTTTATACTCAAACTGGATGAACCATTGACTCTGGTAGTACCTGATGACGCCGACACTCACAAGTTATTCAAGGATTTGGACGAGTACATGCATTTTTATTAATACAAGCAGGGACATAACTCAAGCTGTAATATATATTACGAATTTTTCGGAGAGTTCTTTTACAAGTACTTCCGTACAAACTTATATTATCGGGTGGCAACCGAAAAAATAAAAGATATAATCGATCAGATTATATCTTTTATTTTTTCTAACCATACCTACCCATTAATACAAGTTGTACTCATCGTACTATATTAAAAGATATTGAAAAAATTTACGTTTTCCAAACAGCTGATTGTTAATTTTTGCCTGTAACAATGAAATCATGTACTAGCGTCCTTCGCAGATCCTGGCCGCCACATCGGCAGCCGATGCTGCATCGGCCGTATAGAAATCAGCAGCAATTGTTTCGCAGAAGCCCTGTGTTACAGGTGCTCCGCCAATCATTATGGCTACTTTATCCCTGATGCCTGCATTAACAGCTTCGTTAACTACGGTTTCCATTTCTGCCATGGTAGTCGTTAAAAGTGTGGAGCATGCAATTATCCGGGCGTTTTCGCTGATGGCTGTTTCAATAAATCTTGTAGCCGGCACGTCAACACCCAGGTCCACAACCTCCAGGCCCCTGCCCTCCATCATCATTTTAACCAGGTTTTTACCTATATCATGCAGGTCTCCTTTGACAGTACCAATAACCACTTTGCCGGCAGCTTTTACTCCGCTGGATACCAGCAAGGGTTTCAGCAGCTCTGTTCCCATATTCATAGCCCTGGCTGCTATCATAACATCGGGTACATATATTTCATCCTTTTTGAACTTTTCACCGATTACTGCCATACCCGGCAGAAGCCCCCCGTTCAAAATCTCCTGGGGTTCAAAACCTTCATCCAATGCTTTTTGAACCAATTCCTTAACAACTTTGGCTTTACCTATCTGAAGATTTTGCGAAATATCATTTAGTATGCTCATCTGTAACTCTCCTGTATTTAGAAACAGTTAAATAATATCTTATTATTTAACTATCCCTTAGTTCACTTTAGTACTTTAATACTATACCCTCTATTGACAATGTACAACACGTTTTTGAGCGACGGATTTGCTCTGTAGCTGCGTTAAAGCCGTTTGCAAGGCACAAAGCATTGCTACACGGCTTTGCCTTGCCACAAAACAAATCCATCAGCTCAAAAATCTT
>JAEYHZ010000028.1 GCA_023409265.1 Bacillota bacterium
GGCAAATAGCTGTATAATATTATTCATAAGAGACCTCCTATTGATTTTCCTGTTTTCTAGACAAAAACATTTTATCAAAAGGTGCGGTCTCTTATCTATTTTTTCCTACAGTAATTTTACACTAGCGAATGAAACAAAACTTGCTGACTTTAGTTTCCAAAAACAAGAAGCAAGTGAAATATTTCTTAAATATGTTGTTGACAAACTTAGTTAGCAGTAGTAAACTTCTTATAGAGGTTAGTTAGGGCTAACCCGTTTATTTTGAAGATAGGTTAGCAGGTACTAACCTGTAAGGAGTGATTTTAATGCCGTTAACAATGGCTTCTCAGGGTGAGATAAATTCTATTAAATCAATTCGCGGTAAGGATGAAACTAAAAGATTTCTTGAGAATCTCGGCTTCGTTATAGGTTCAAAGGTTACAGTTATTTCTAAAATAGGCGGTAATATGATAGTTAATGTCAAGGATGCCCGTGTAGCAATTGATAAGGCTATGGCCAGCAGGATTATTGTATAACTTCCGGTCAGTTTGTTGTTTACAAAAAAATTATATAGAAAAGAGGAAACATCATGAGAACACTTAAAACCATAAACTGCGGCGAAACTGTTACAGTTGTGAAGCTTAATGGTGAAGGTGCGATTAAACGTAGAATAATGGACATGGGTATTACCAAGGGTACATCCATTTATGTACGTAAGGTAGCTCCGTTGGGAGATCCCGTGGAGGTTACCGTCAGAGGATATGAGTTATCACTGCGAAAAGCAGATGCAGAAATGATTTTGGTGGACTAGGCAGAGTACTATTGGACTCTGCATATTTTAAGGTTACAAGTTAGCGTAGCCTAACTTGTGAAGAAACAGGAGGAAGGGACAATGGCTATTAAAATCGCACTTGCCGGAAATCCAAATTGCGGTAAGACGACAATGTTTAATGAACTAACAGGAAGCTCTCAATATGTTGGAAACTGGCCTGGCGTTACGGTAGAGAAAAAAGAGGGTAAACTCAAAGGTTACAAGGATGTAATCATAATGGACCTTCCGGGTATCTATTCGCTGTCGCCATATACTCTTGAGGAGGTAGTAACACGTAATTATCTTTTAAATGAAAGACCTGATGTAATTATTAACCTCGTTGATGCATCAAATATTGAGAGAAACCTATATCTTACTACCCAATTAGTAGAAATCGGTATTCCGGTAGTACTTGCATTAAACATGATCGACATTGTACGTAAAAATGGCGATAAAATAAATTTGGAGAAGCTCAGCAATGAGATGGGCTGTGAAGTTTACGAGACTTCTGCGTTAAAAGGTTTGGGTTTGAAGGAAGTCACAGAAAAAGCTGTAGCTCTTGCCAACAATAAAGCAAAGACAATTCCTCAGCACACTTTTGATACCGCTGTTGAGAACTCACTAACCCAGATAGAGGCAGTGACAAGCGACATTATTAATAAGGAATATTCAAGATGGTATGCAATCAAACTCTTTGAAAGAGATGAGAAAGTACTGGAGCAGCTGAAACTTGATTCTTCAATAAAGGAAAAGATAGAAGAAATTATAACAGCCTGTGAAAATGAGCTGGATGATGACAGTGAAAGTATTATTACTAATGAACGTTATATCTATATCGGTAATGTAATAAAGAAGTGTCTGCATAAAAAGCACGTCGGAATGACCTCTTCAGATAAAATAGACAGGATTGTAACAAACAGATGGCTGGCCTTACCAATCTTTGCAGCAGTAATGTTTATTGTATATTTTGTATCTGTATCCTGGCTCGGAACCATTGTTACAGACTGGACAAATGATACTTTGTTTGGTTCATGGATTCAGCCGGCAGTTGGAGATTTTCTGGCTAATGTTGGCGCAGCCGAATGGCTGCAAAGTCTGGTGGTAGATGGAATAATCGGCGGAGTAGGAGCTGTTTTGGGTTTTGTACCACAGATGATGATTTTATTCTTTTTCCTTTCAATCCTGGAGGATTGCGGTTATATGGCTCGTGTCGCTTTTATAATGGATAGGATTTTCCGTAAGTTCGGGCTTTCAGGTAAATCATTTATTCCTATGTTAATAGCATCAGGCTGCGGTGTTCCCGGTATTATGGCTTCAAGAACAATTGAACAGGAAAAAGACAGAAAAATGACAATCATGACTACTACCTTTATTCCTTGTGGAGCTAAACTTCCGATAATTGCCCTTATAGCAGGTGCAATGTTTGCAGATATGTCCTGGTGGGTGGCACCATCCACTTATTTCTTAGGAATTGTAATGGTCTTATTCTCAGGAATTATACTTAAAAAGACAAAATTGTTTTCTGGTGATCCTGCCCCATTTGTCATGGAACTTCCTCAATACCATGTTCCAGGTGCAAAAGGTGTACTTATTCATATGTGGGAACGTGGAAAAGCTTTTATTGTAAAAGCCGGTACAGTTATATTCGTTGCTTGTGGAGTTATATGGTTCCTGTCAAGCTTCGGATGGAATCTGCAGATGGTTGAAGAAGGAGAGAGCATATTAGCTTCTTTAGGCAACTTAATTGCTCCGGTATTTGCGCCGCTCGGTTTTGGAAACTGGAAAGCAGCTGTTGCAACTGTCACAGGGCTTGTTGCAAAAGAAAATGTTGTAGGTACCTTTGGAGTATTATTCGGAATAGCTGAGGCAGCGGAGGACGATCCGGCACTTCTTGTAAAGGTTGCAACCATGTTTACCGCAGTCAGCGCATATGCATTCATGGCATTTAACCTTTTATGCGCCCCATGCTTCGCAGCAATTGGAGCAATAAAAAGAGAAATGGGTGGTTGGAAGTGGACCCTCATTGCAGTTGGATATCAAACATTATTAGCCTATGCAGTTGCACTGATAATATATCAGATTGGGGGCTTGATTTCCGGAACTGTTTCATTCGGAGCAGGCACTGTAGTTGCATTTTTAGTTCTTGCAGGAATGCTGTGGTTATTATTACATCCAAACAAGTCTGAGAAGAAGGTCAAGGCACTGTCAGGAAAGGGTGTTAATGCGTAACCTGTTAATAATAGGTCTTGTAAATAAGGAGGTACCACTATGTTACAATTTTTAAAAGAGAATCTGGCAACAATCATTATAGCAGCAGTAGTATTCGGCCTAATGGCCTGGGTTGTGATTCATAAAGTAAGACAGAGACAAAAAGGAGAAAGCGGCTGTGGCTGCGGTTGTGCCGGATGCTCAGAAGCAAGTAGTTGTCACAAATAAAATCAAAAATAAATGGCATAAAGTAAAAAGAAGGTTAAAGTTCAAAGACCTTCTTTTTTGATTGTTTAGTAAAGTTTTTAGCTATTAGTTTATGGTTCTTTCGTTTTCCCCATTTACATAACTAAATTTATGAAAACAAAAAATTATTTACTGTACTTATATAGAGAATATTAAATTCAGCTATTCCAATAAAGTACATAATGGTTCTTTTACAACAAAAGCATTTACAAAGCTATTTATAAGTATTAAAATAAATGCAGTATTTCAAAATTTCGGATAAATATTAGATGATATATTGTAGAAAAATTAACAAACAAGAGGTAGCGTTAATGGATAAACAGACGATGATCAGCAATATAAACAGAATGAAGAAGGAGCAAAATGCGGTTATTGTTGCTCACAGCTATCAGGTTGATGATGTTCAGGAGATAGCTGATATTGTAGGGGATTCTTTTGCCTTAAGTCAATTTTGTGCGTCAAACAGTGCTGACACAATAGTTTTCTGTGGAGTACATTTTATGGCTGAAAGTGCAAAAATTCTTTCTCCGGAGAAGACTGTTCTTCTTCCTGAGATTAATGCTGGTTGTCCAATGGCAGATATGGTAACTGCTGAGGCGCTAAGAGAGGTTAAGAAAAAGCATCCTGATGCTGCTGTAGTTTGTTATATTAATTCAAGTGCTGAAGTAAAAGCAGAATGCGATATTTGCTGCACATCATCCAATGCTTTGACAGTTATAAGATCAATAGATAAAAAGGACATTATTTTTGTTCCCGATAAAAATCTTGGCAGCTATGTAGCCAAAATGTGCCCTGAAAAGAATATAATTTTGTGGGAAGGCTACTGTATTACACATCACAAAATAAAGGCAAAGGAAGTCCTGGCTTCAAAAGAACTGCATCCAGATGCGCTGCTATTGGTTCATCCGGAATGCCAGCCTGAAATACAGGAATTGGCAGACTATGTTGGAAGTACAAAACAAATTATTGATTACGCGAAAAACTCTGATCACGATAAATTTATAATAGGTACCGAGATGGGTGTTTTATATCAGCTTAAAAAGGACAGTCCCAACAAGACTTTTTATATGATGTCAACAGGTCTCATATGCCCTAATATGAAGAAGACTTCTCTTCAGAGTGTTCATGATGCCTTGGCATTTAAAAAATACGAAATAAATCTGGAGAAAGATATAATAGAACGTGCAGCACATTCACTGAATAGAATGTTAGAGGTATCAAAATAAGCACGTAGGAGTCTTTTGGAGGGGAATAAATGGAGTATGATGGCAAAAAAGTTGCTACAGAAGTTATTTATAAGGATGTAATTATTATTGGGAGCGGCATTGCTGGGGTTTACACAGCATTGGAGATACCCGGGAACTATCAGATCGGAATTATTACGAAGGAGACCCTTGATATAAGTAATTCTGTTCTTGCTCAAGGAGGAATAGCAGTTTCTCTGGATGAGCAAAATGACTCACCGCAATTACATTTTAAGGATACACTTTTTGCCGGAGCAGGGCTTTGCGATGACAAAAGCGTCTGGGTTTTAGTTGAAGAGGCTGCCGATAACATAAGAAAATTATGCAATCTCGGTGTCAATTTTGATAAAAGCGGAAAGCAGCTGTCTCTAACCCGTGAAGGAGCTCACAGCGTAAACAGGATAATACATTCAGGGGATACAACAGGTAAGGAAGTTTGTGATACATTAATTGAAGAAGCGCAAAAAAGAAGTAATATTTCCATATACGAAAGATTTTTTGCGGTAGATTTAATAGTTACAGATGGCAAATGTAAGGGTGTTATTGTTTATGATGAAATAAATGATAAGATGAATATCTTCCAAGCGGAATATATTGTTGTTGCTACAGGCGGCTTCGGACAAATTTATTCGCACACAACAAATCCCGAGGTTGCAACTGGCGATGGTGTAGGCATGTGCCTGAGAGTTGGTGCTGAAGCCATGGACATGGAGTTTGTCCAGTTTCATCCAACGGTTCTCTATCATCCAAAGGATAAAAGTTTTTTAATTTCCGAGGCTGTCCGCGGTGAAGGAGCAATGCTGAAGAACGCCAGGGGTGAGCGATTCATGCAAAAGTATCATGAACTCAGGGAATTAGCCCCAAGAGATGTAGTTTCCAGAGCGATATTTCAGGAAATGTACTTATCAGGATCAAAGAATGTTTATCTGGATATTACCTTCAAAAGCAGAGAATATCTTGAACACAGGTTTCCAAATATCTTCAAAACCTGTCTGGATTACGGCATAGATATTTCAAAGGATTTTATTCCTGTGGCTCCGGCAGAGCACTATTGCATGGGTGGAATAAAAACCGATGTTGATGGACAAACAAATATAAACGGACTTTTTGCCTGTGGTGAAGTAGCATGTACAGGAATTCACGGAGCAAACAGACTCGCCAGCAATTCACTGTTGGAAGGCCTGGTTTTTGGACGTAAGATTGCAAGAAAAATTCAAGACAACGGAAAAATAGCAGACAACTCGCAGCTTGTTTTTAAGGACATTTACAGCTTAAATAAAAGTAATGATGAAATTCTCAGAAGCATGAAGGAAGAGATTCAAAATACCATGACCAGGTATGTAGGGATCATACGTAATGAACAGGGGCTTCAGACTGCACAAAGTATTATCAAGAGTATTTATAACCGATTCAACGATTTAACTGGTTTTAGCCTGATTAAACTTGAGGTTTCAAATATGTTAACCGTTGCTACCCTGGTTATAGAATCGGCTCTTGAGAGAAAAGAGAGCAGAGGTGCGCATTTCAGATCGGATTTTGACAAGACTGATGATCAAAACTGGAAGCGAAACATTGTAAAGGTACTAGGGTAATTATACGCTATTCGAAATATTCAAAGCACTATACAGGAGGTTATTATGAGACTGGATAAATTTTATTTGCATGATGTTGTAATGAATGCCTTAAAGGAGGATATGCCTTTAGGAGATATTACAACTGATAATATAATTGGAGAGGATGATAATTCCAACGCGGAGTTTCTAGCCAAACAGGATGCTGTTATAGCAGGACTTGATGTTGTCAGATATGTATTTGAAATATTGGACGGCAGAGTAAAGTTTACCCCATTAATAAAAGATGGAGACAGTGTTAAGCACGGAGATATTATTGCACGAGTCAGCGGTCCAACTCGAGCTCTTCTAAAAGGCGAAAGAACGGCACTTAACTTTTTGCAGCGTTTATCAGCTATTGCAACAATGAGTAACAGATATGCAATGAAGGTTAAGGAGCTTCCCGTTAAAATTGCAGATACAAGAAAAACCACACCGGGTCTGAGGCTTCTGGAGAAGTACGCCGTTAATGCAGGGGGTGGCTCAAACCACAGATTTTCACTGTCCGACGGAGTCCTTATAAAGGATAACCATATTGCAGCTGCCGGAGGTATTACCAATGCTGTTAACCGCGTACGAGCAAATATACCACATACCGTAAAAATAGAGGTTGAGGTTGAGTCCCTGGAAGAAGTACAGGAAGCACTTGATTGTAAAGCTGATATTATTATGCTGGATAACATGACAAACGAAAGAATGACTGAAGCAGTTGGATTAATAAATAAAAGGGCTCTTGTGGAGGCCTCCGGAAATATAACTGAAGAAACCATTTACGATGTTGCACGTACGGGTGTTGACATTATATCAATAGGTAAGCTTACACATTCGGCTAATTCTGTTGATATCAGCATGAATATTGAATAGTTATCAGTAATTTGCTGAGGATATAAATCTGTGGATAAACTATAAGTAATCCACAGATTTTTTTAGTTATCAACAGTTTTGTTTTTTTAATGAGCTGTAACACAATTATACCAAGGGATTGAAGGGTGTAGATTAATTTAAAGTTATCCACAACGAGTACGAAAAGTGTGTATAAATAGGTGAAGAAACACACGATAATGAACAATAAAATAAATGATACAAAATATTGTTGTTCTATAATAGCAAGTCTAGCATATATTGTGGTTTGCAAGAATAATGGTAAAAAAAGTATGTGTATAATGTGGATAGAGTGAAAACAATTACCTTTATAACGAAGCAAAAGTCACTTACAGTGACCTTTGCCTCATTAGATACAACTGAGGTAAGAAAATTTTTCTACAACCGATAAATTTTCTCTGAACTGATACGTTATAATTTTACTTCTAAAATCACAAAATACGAGTGTACGCTAAAATAAATCAAGGCATAAAAAGCGTATTAATATTTAGGAGTGGGTTTAAGATCTTCGATGAAATTTAATACGCAGTTAAAATGCCTTAAAAAGGAGGCACTAACTATGAGTAGACGTAAGAGTATCATGTCAGAAGCCCTTAAAGAGGAGATTGCCAAAGAGCTTGGAGTCTACAACAAAGTTTCAGCTGAGGGCTGGGGATCAGTTTCTTCAAGAGATTGCGGAAGTATGGTTAAGAAAGCAATAGAAATGGCTGAAAGAAGTGTCAACGGTTAGTTTAGCGTCATTTAGGGGCTGGCAGCAAACCTGCTTTGACTGCCTCCCCATTACATAATAACTGGTTACTGCTGAGTCATACCGCCTACCGTTCCCAATTTTATTGATTTTCAAAGTAAATTCATTTATTATAAAGATGTAAGGGTCACATTAGTAACCTTTTTTTTCACAGGAGGTGAAGCTTTGAAAAACGCATTATTCGTATATAATCCCATTTCTGGAGGACATAAGGTCCCTAACGAGTTGGATTACATACTGGCTACATTTCAGAAGAGAGGTATTCTGGTTCAGCCATACAGGCTGATAGATGCAAACAATGACTATCTTGCCGGGGCATTGAAATCCGGAATTTATGATTTTGTAATTGCTTCAGGTGGTGACGGTACAATTAATTTTGTAGCAAACATTCTCCTGGATAATGATATCAAAATGCCTATAGGAGTTATTCCTTCAGGGACCTGCAATGATTTCGCCAAATGTCTTGGAATCAATTCCTTAAAGGAGAGCCTTAATATAATTCTTCATGGGAATACACTTAATTGTGATGTAGGACATATAAACAATTCACATTACTTTCTAAGTACATTTGCGGGCGGTAATTTTGTTGATGTTTCTTTCAGTACAAACAGTGAACTTAAGAAGAACTTCGGACCCTTTGCATACTATCTGAAAGGATTATCTGAAGTAGCCAATATAAAAAGCTTTGACTTAAAGGTTACAGCTGATGAGCATATAATAGAAGGAAAATTTATATTATTTTTGATTGTTAATGGAAAGCAGGCGGCAGGCTTCCCCAACCTGTTAAATGATGCTGACTTTACAGATGGATACATGGACATTATACTTGTAAAAAAATGCTCCAATATAAATCTGGCAAGTATTTTTTTCAAAGTTCTCAGCAAGGAATCAGTTAATGATAAAAACGTAATCATTTTAAAGGCAAAGAAGTGTGAGCTTACCAGCAGATCTCCAATTGCTCTGACAGTGGATGGAGAGAAATCCGAACTATTTCCTGCATCAATAGAATTTAAACATAAATTGCTTGAAGTTTTCGTACCCAAGGGAATATATGAGGCTAATAAATAATGTCCCAAACAATCATATAAAAGTCACCACGTAGTTTTATATAAAAATAAACAAACCCAAAATCAAGCTGTTTTTGCTTATGATTTTGGGTTTTAATTTCCAAGAGCCTGCCGAATCAATACATCTGATGTTTGTTATCCTCAAATGCGACAAGTAACTGACTTCTGCCATTTACAACAGTTTTTCTGACATAGTAACCATTCTTGGAAAGTATGTCATAAACCTGATCTGCCTGATGATAATAGTTGTTACCTATGTCGAGAATCAGAGTTTCGCCAGGCTTTAATCTGCTCCTCACAACTTCAAGGGTATTTTTATCGTTTAAGCTTTCAAAATTAATTATGTTATTTTGCAGCTCCATTTGTTCAACACCTCTTTTTAAGTATTTATTTGATTTCAAAAACTTTTTTTCTGAAATACAGGTTTTATTATTAATCATTCTTTAAAATTTAGTATTTACTCATAGCTTCTAAAATATTAGATTTAAAATTTTTTAAAAACATTTGTATAAATTTTTCAAATTCTGGCCAATATAATATTGACCTCACAAAATACATTTTGACCCCCTTTACATGGTTAGTCGATGGCGACTAACCTATTTTTTTTATATTTTTCTCTGCTTGAATTTTCCTGAGGAATTGGTGATAATAAGAAGGGATAACTAATTTCCCTTTGATGTATATAGTAACACCCTAATGTACTGAAGATTTTCTTAATAAAAAAGTGGTTATGGGGGATTGCAAAATATGCCCTTAACAGAAATGGAGATAAATATGAATATTGCAGGGTTGATAGACCACACCGCTCTTAAGCCGGACACTACAAAAGCCCAAATAGAAAAGCTTTGCAGTGAGGCAATTGAGTACGGATTTGCTTCTGTATGCGTAAATCCGTGTTATGTGAGCTTATGCAGTCAGCTGTTAAAGGATAGCAAAATAAAAGTATGTACTGTAATCGGCTTTCCCCTTGGTGCCACAACGACAGCGATTAAAGCGGCTGAGGCATCCGAAGCCATACAAAATGGCGCAAAGGAAGTTGATATGGTCATAAATGTGGGTGCTGTCAAAACAGGGGACTTTGATTACGTTAAACAGGATATAGCAGCAGTAGTGCAGGCAGCAAAAGGTAAGGCACTTGTTAAAGTTATACTGGAAACCTGCTTGCTTACAGATGAAGAGAAGAAGGTTTGCTGCCGGATATGCAAAGAGGCGGGGGCAGATTTCGTTAAGACATCAACCGGCTTCAGTACTGGTGGAGCTACCGTAGAGGACATCAGGCTGATGCGTGATATTGTTAAACCGGATTTAGGAGTAAAGGCCTCCGGAGGTATAAGGGATTACGAAACAGCAAAGGCAATGATAGACGCCGGAGCCAGCAGAATTGGAGCCAGTGCTTCAGTTGCGATAGCAAACAGGGAGCAGGCAAAAGGCAGCGGATATTAAGGAACCAGTGAAATAATGTTCATGATTTCGCAAAGTTAATAATTCCATATACTTGGAAATCATACCAAGTATTCTGCACTGCTTGAATAGGAGGAAATGTATGTATATTGCTAATGAAACCAGATACCAGAACATGAAATACAACAGGTGCGGCAGGAGTGGTTTAAAGCTGCCTGCAATTTCCATAGGGCTATGGCATAACTTCGGACATATTGATAATTATGAGAACATGAAGGAGATATTGTTTACCTGCTTTGACCAGGGAATCACTCATTTTGATGCAGCAAATAATTACGGGCCACCTCCGGGGTCGGCTGAAGAAAATCTAGGGCGATTATTGGCACAGGACTTGAAGCCATACAGGGATGAATTGATCATATCTACCAAAGCAGGGTATGGTATGTGGCCCGGACCATATGGAGACTGGGGTTCAAGAAAATATATGCTTTCCAGCCTGGATCAGAGCCTTAGAAGGCTTGGTTTGGATTATGTAGACATATTTTACTCACACAGACCTGACCCTGAAACCCCGATGGAGGAAACAATGCTGGCATTGGATTCAGCTGTCAGACAGGGAAAGGCGTTATATGTGGGTATTTCAAATTACACAAAGGAGCAGACTGCGAAGGCATATGAGATATTAAAACAACTGGGAACACCTTTTGTTATTCATCAGCCGTCATATTCCATGTTCAACAGATGGATAGAGGAGGGCGGACTGAAGGAGTACGCAAATGAAAAGGGAATAGGTTTGATTGCCTTCAGTCCTCTGGCGCAGGGGATGCTGACCAACAGATATCTTGACGGTATACCGGCTGATTCAAGAGCAGGAAGGCATAAGTCACCATTTCTTACAGAAAGCAGCATAACGGAAGATAAACTTTTAAAGATCC
Organism: Bacillota bacterium; assembly: GCA_023409265.1. Classification (GTDB taxonomy): domain Bacteria; phylum Bacillota; class Clostridia; order Acetivibrionales; family DSM-1351; genus Ruminiclostridium. Next base: position 11,132 of record JAEYHZ010000028.1, read on the forward strand.
GGGCGCTTAACGAAATAGCTCTCCAGAGGGGGCAGACACTCGCTCAGATGGCACTTGCCTGGGTGCTGCGTAAGGAACTTGTTACTTCTGTACTGATAGGAGCCAGCAAAAAGGAGCAGGTTATAGAGAATGTTAAAATACTTGAAAACCTGAACTTTTCCGAAGAGGAATTGGCGGCAATTGATAAAATAACCATGTAAACATAGTAACACCCTCCGGAAGAATGTCAGGAGTACATATCCGGAGGGTGTTTTTAACGAATTATATTCATATAGAGCGTACTAATTAATGAACCTGTGGAATTATTTATTCTACTATCTTTATATTACCTGCGATACTGTCGATTGTGCTGACCTGGTCAGCAGTTAATGGACCCGTTTCCAATGCTTTGGACAATTCCTGAACTTGTTCTGTGGTCCTGAACCCGGGTATTGGAATCGTCTTTGAACTTTTCGCCCACAGCCATCCCAAGGCTCCCTGTACAAGAGTACGACCGCCATCCGTTAAAATACAACGTAAGTCATCAAGTTGTCTTAACAGATTTGGGTTTGGGAGTCCATCATGAAAATAAAAATTCCAGTCAATATTATTTCCACGGATATCTTCCTGACCAAAAGGCTTGCTGTCTAATCTATACTTCCCACCAAGGATTCCCATGGCCAGGGGGGAGCGGTTTATACTCGCCAGATTATAGGTCTCGCAGTCTTTAATTATATCATCTGAGTTTATAAACAGATTATATTGGTGCTGGATAGCAACTGCATTGGTTTTGTGTATCATAAATTCTCTGGAGTCGGCATTATCGGTACTCCAGCCGTATTCTCTGATTTTTCCTTCTTTTTTGAGACTCTCAAGGGTTTCAAAAACCGGAGCTGCTTCCTCCAAAGGAATAAAACCAAGATGAAACTGATACAGATCAATGTAATCTGTCCTCAGTCTTCTTAAGGAATTTTCACAAGCCTTACGTATAAACTCCGGGGAATGATCGGTACCCGTACATTCCTTTGTATCTTCATTGAATACAAATCCAAATTTTGTTGCAATAACTATGTTGTTTCGCATTCCGGAAAAGGCCTTTCCTAACAGCTTTTCGCTATGACCTGCTCCATATATGTCAGATGTATCAAAAAAGGATATTCCGAGATCAAAAGCCTTATATAATGCTTTAAGGGCTTCGTTATCGTCCTGTTTGCCATAGCCGGTATTTGTTCCATTTGAATAGAAAGGTCCTCCTATAGGCCAGCAGCCTAAACCCAAAGCGCTGACTTCAATATTTGACTTGCCAAGTTTTCTCTTCTCCATATTTACCTCCATAAGCTGAATAAGCTGGAATTGCAGCTTTGAAAAATTTTTATATTTAGTGATTCACTTCGTTGATTTACAAATATTTGCAATCCAATTATAATAAATATAGTCATTTCAAATAAGAACCAATTACACTTAATTTTTTAGAACCAATTTTTAAAGTTACTTAAAGTTATTTATTAGTATATTGATACATATAGGAACAATAAAGAAAAACTCTTAAGTATTGTGTAAAATTGTTCAGAGGTAATATATGTTAGGTATTTATATAGACCGCTCAAGAAATATTTCAATAGAAAAGCAAATATATAATCAGCTCAGGAGCAGTATTATTGATGGAGAGCTGAAGGTGGGTTACTGTTTACCGCCAACAAGGCAGATGGCAGCAGAGCTTAAGGTATCCAGAAACACTGTTGTTGATGTATATGATCAGTTAGTCTCAGAGGGCTTCCTTGAATCTCATCAGGGTTCCTGCACTTATGTGTCAGAAGGAATATTAAGAATGATGAGTACTCCTGACCAGTCAGGCTGGGAGGAAAAGAAATCCGAGGTAAGGGCAAAAAGCGATATAATCGACTTTATGAGTGGGATACCTGATTTGTCAATGTTTCCGGTAAGAGCGTGGCAAAAGTGTTTTAAGGCTGCTACTGACTATGGGATGGGAAATGCTTTTAACTACGGCACTGTTTTTGGAGACCCGGAATTGAGGGAGCAAATAGCCCGGTATGTTTATACTTCAAAGGGTATCGCCTGCTCACCGGAATACATCATGATTGTTTCAGGGGCGTCGGAAGGTTTTCTGTTAATAGCCAAGGCACTTTCTGCGCATTTCAAGGAAATTCATATGGAAGATCCATCAGTGGATTTTGTCAGAGACATTTTTTTAAATTTTAATTATGGTATAAAGACTATAGATATTGACCAGGAGGGTGCATGTATAAAAAGGTTAACTGAGGATGAGGGCAAAAAGCTGGTATTTCTGACGCCCTCCAACCAGTTTCCAACGGGTAGTATTTTGACTATTCAGAGAAAGCAGGCAGTCATAAAATGGGCTGAAACTACAGACAGCCTCATAATTGAGGATGATTATGACAGTGAATTCCGGTATAGAGGAATAGTGATACCTCCTCTGTTAACTATGGATTATAGCAGGGTAATTTATGTGGGTACCTTCAGCAAAAATCTTTCACCCGGGCTCAGGCTGGGCTATGTGATAGTTCCACCGCAGCTTAAGGAAGTATTTAAAAAGATGAAATCGGACTTAAATATATTCTCCAGTCAGCTTGAGCAGAAGACTTTGGCCAAATTCATAGAGCAGGGCAGCCTTGAAAGGCATATCTACAAAATGAAAAAGGTATATCAGGAAAAACAGCTATACTTGACCCGGCAATTGAGAGACTTTTTTGGTGATAGTCTCGGTATCAAAGGCAATGATGCCGGAATGCATCTGGTAGTTGAATTCGACCATCGACAGATACATGAAGGCCTGGAATGGACAAGGGCCTCTGATTTTGGGGTAAGAGTACATCCTTTGGAGGAGTTTTATTACTTAAAGCAATCTCCCGACAAAAAAGCACGGCAAAAGATTATTATGGGATATGGAAATCTAAGCTTAAATGATATAAAAAACGGTATTGAAAGGCTTTATAGGTTTGTTGAAAGTTACAGGAATTGATACATAAAAACAACTATCGAAGCAAAGGCATATAACCGGTCAGCTCTTTCGGACACCTGGTTTATTATACAGAACCGCAATATTCTTGTTTGATATTGGCTTAAATCGAAATGTTGCAGCAAATAATAAGAGGCAGCAGGATTATCCTGTGCCTCTTAATTAGTAATTTTACAAATTGTTATGAACTAAATGTTTGTTATGAAATTATATTAGTAATAGGACAAACTTCCAATGTCTTATTTAACTTCACCTTTCCATAAACCGTGGATATTGCAGTATGCATAAACTTCTGCATTCTTCTTATCGTTCAGGATAGCTTTAGGATCATCACCCGGGAAGAGGTTTATTATTTCAAGGCCCTCGTCACCAACTACAGCCACCCATTCGATATAGTGAACGTCAATCATTGGATGCGGTATTGATCCAATCTCAACATTAATACTTCCGTTACTTCTCAGAGAAACAGGAATATGCTTTTCTACAGCAGCTTCTGTAGTGTTTGGTTCAAGCTTATCCATTTGCTCTCCACAACAGACAAGAGTACCACCGCCGGCTTTAATTAATGCAACTATATTTCCACAATGCTTGCAACGGAAAAAAGAAACCTCATTCTTCATAATAAAAATCTCCCCTCGTTATTTTTTGAATCCCTGACCGGCCTTTTCGGTGCAGAGAACCATAATATACTTTTATCCAAATCTGTTATATTTTATACCCGTTAATTTTTTATATAAACAGATTTCTTTTATTTTATGAAATATAATTGACAGAGATGGTTAGCTTGTGCTAACTTATACCTATACCCCTATGGGTATGGGTGGCAGTATTGGTATTATACATAGAAGGAGTACTTTTAAAAATCCCTCGAATCAGGGGCTTTGTATCAAATCTTTACTAAGAAAAATTCAGGAGGTTATTGGAATATGCGCGCATGTATGGATGTACCAAAACTACAGACAAGGATCAAAAAGATACAGGGACAGCTGAATGCAATATCCAAAATGATAGAGCAGGATGTTCCCTGTGAGGATATTTTAATTCAAATCGGTGCTGCCAAGGGTGCTTTGCACAAGGTTGGCCAGGTTGTTTTGGAAGGGCATTTGCAGCATTGTGTCAAAGACGGAATTGAAAAAGGTGATGCTGAAAAGACAATTGCCGACTTCGCAAAAGCAGTGGAGCACTTTTCCAGAATGAGTTGAGAATATGGGCAGGACAATTTATGGGTTGGTTTGATTACCTTACATATATGGGGATGAGGTTTTATGAATAATATTAAAAAATGGTTGTTTGACGAAGAATACAGAACTGTGACTTTCACGATTATTTCAGGAATATCCATATTACTCAGTCTTTTTGGACTGCTACCAAAAAGCTTTCCATTTGATATTGCATGGATAGCCATTATTTTATCAGGTGTCCCTATCTTAATCGGTGCCTTTAAAGGCCTGATATATGAGTTTGATATCAAGGCAGATGTTCTTGTGTCAATTGCGCTGATTGCATCAGTATTTACAGGGGAATATTTTGCGGCTGCAGAAGTAGCCTTTATTATGACGATTGGTGCTTTACTTGAGGAACGTACGGTACGTAAAGCCCGGGAAGGAATAGAGAAGCTGGTTTCCCTCTCTCCCAGGACTGCAAGAATAGTGAAAGACGGCATAGAAACCATTGTTCCGGCTGAGCAGGTTCAAGTAGGGGATACACTTAGGGTTCTGGCTGGAGAAACTATTGCTGTAGATGGTGTGATTCTTAAAGGCCAAACATCTGTAAATCAGGCTGTTATGACTGGAGAGAGTCTCCCTGTAGATAAAGATGTGGGTGATGAGGTCTCCAGCGGAACTGTCAATCAGTTCGGAAGCTTTGATATGAAAGCAACCAGGGTAGGAGAAGACAGTAGTCTCCAGAGAATGATCAAGCTGGTTGAGTCTGCTGATGCAGGAAAGGCAAAAATTGTGGGTATAGCAGACAGATGGGCGACCTGGATAGTAGTAATTGCCCTTACCTCAGCAATTGGAACCTGGTTTTTAACCGGAGAGATAATACGCTCTGTAACCATTCTGGTTGTATTCTGTCCCTGTGCACTGGTGCTTGCAACACCTACAGCAATTATGGCCGGAATCGGAAATGCTACAAAGTATGGGATACTTATCCGTGAAGGCGATGCACTGGAGAGATTGGCAAGAGTAGACCGTGTCGCTTTTGATAAAACCGGAACACTGACATACGGAAAGCCCGAGGTTGTTGCAGTAGAAAGTTATAGGGACGGGCTGTCAAGGGAGCAATTACTGTCTCTTGCAGCTTCAGCTGAACTAAGGTCCGAGCACCCGCTTGGAAAAGCAATTACGGAATATTATAAGGCAACAGCAATTCAGCAACTTCCTCAACCTGATGAATTCGTAATGGCTCCCGGAAGAGGAGTCAGGGCGGAAGTCAGCGGTCATGCAGTATTGGCAGGTAATATGGAGCTTATGAAAGAGAATGGAATAGCTGTTTCCGGTCATATTGCCAATAACATCGGTAAATTCAGGTCTGATGGCTGCACCTGCATACTGGTTGCTGTGGATGGAGTTACAGAAGGTTTCATAGCCTTATCGGATACTTTAAGAAACGATGCTCCGGAAATAATAAAGAGAATTTCAGCTATTGGTATGAAGAGTACCCTTATCACAGGTGATAATCCCCGTGCGGCAAGTCACATGGCCAGACAGGTAGGAATAACGGATGTTTTTTCAGAATGCCTGCCTGAGGATAAAATGGCAGCTATCAAGAAGTATCAGGATAATGATGAAATGGTTTGTATGATCGGAGACGGTATAAATGATGCACCTGCATTAAGGTCTGCCTTTGTGGGCATCGCCATGGGCGGTATCGGAAGTGATATTGCTGTAGATGCTGCAGATATTGCACTTATAAGAGATGATATAGAGACATTGCCGCATTTGCTGCAGCTGTCTAAAAAGACAATGAGCACTATAAGATTTAATTTAATTTTGTCCATGGCACTCAACTTTGGGGCTATAATAATGGCAATGACAGGAATACTTAACCCGGTATTGGGCGCACTTGTGCATAATGCAGGGTCTGTAGCAGTTATTATCAATTCGGCGTTGTTGTTGAACTGGAAGAAGAAAGATTCAAATGGGTCGGTTTCCAGTGAAGCCGCCTCTATATAGCATGGATCACATTTATGTGGTATTCTTATGGAAATGTAAGTGCCGGACAAAATAGTCCGGAAAGTTCAGAAATATCGGAGGCGTAAGTGATTTATCGAAACATAAAACCAGCAAGATTTATAGACAGGCCTAACAGGTTTATTGCAAATATAGAGGTTGATGGAAAGCCTGAGATTTCTCATGTTAAGAACACCGGCAGGTGCAAAGAATTGCTGATTTCCGGCGTTTCTGTATACGTACAGGAATTTGAGGGAACCACCAGGAAGACTAAATATGATCTGATCAGTGTTTATAAACAGGATAGATTGGTTAACATAGACAGTCAGGTTCCAAACAAGGTGTTTCATGAGTGGTTGAAAGATGGCAGGCTTTTTAATGGTATCAAGCTGATTAAGCCTGAGGCAAAATACAAAAATTCCAGGTTTGATTTTTATGTTGAAACTGAAGAGGAAAAGATATTTATGGAAGTAAAGGGCGTAACACTTGAAAATAGCAATGTAGTGCTATTCCCTGACGCTCCCACCGAAAGGGGAGTAAAACATCTCAATGAGTTGATGGAATGTGTTGAGGAAGGGTATAAAGCCTATGTCATATTTGTTATACAGATGAAGGGGGTAGGTTATTTTACGCCTAATTCCGTTACACATAAGGAATTTGCAGATACGTTGAAACTGGCAGAGGCGAAAGGAGTTGGCATTCTTGCATTTGATTGCAATGTGGGAGAAGACTCTATTGAAATATCAGAAAGGGTAGAGGTGAAATTATAATGCTTTATGAATTTGGACTGAAAACCGAGAGACAGAATTTTTATAACATTACCGGTAAGGTAATGGAGGCACTCACTAAAAGCGGAGTCAAGGAGGGTGCCGTGTTAGTCTTTTGTCCACATACCACAGCTGGAATAACCATTAATGAGAACGCTGATCCTGATGTTGTGAAAGATATGCTGCTGGGATTGGACAAGGCATATCCCGACAGAGCAGAATTCAGGCATATGGAGGGTAACAGCCATGCACATCTCAAAGCAAGTGCCATAGGCAGCAGTCAGTATATTATTGTGGAAAACGGCAGACTTGTCCTCGGTACCTGGCAGGGTATCTACTTCTGTGAATTTGACGGTCCGAGAAGCCGCAGGTTTTATGTTAAAGTAATGTAAATCACACGCTGGAAAACAAGTTAAGAAAAGTTAGGAAAAACTAATTATCAAAAATTAATTGAGAAAAATCAATTTGGAGAAAATAGGACCCGGAAAAAAATATAAAGTTTTGGATGGCATATAAAAAGAACCCGGTAACATAGGAATGTTTATAAATAGGACTAATTACCCACAAAAACCTGTGCATAACATGGGCTTTTTGTGGATTACTTGTTAAAAACCAACATAGTTATCCACAAAAACACTATATTTTGTTGATAAAACTGTTGATAATCCAATATATATGGGGATTTCTTGTAGATAAATAGATTTGTTTTTCCACATAAAAATAATTCACAGATAAGGTGTGAATTATGTTAAAAATCTGTGGATTTTACACTTAAAAGTTTAAGTTATATCCACAGTAAAACTATATTTTGTTGATAAAGCTGTGGATATAACTATATATATGGGGATAGATTGTTGATATAGCCATAATATAATCCACAAAATCCTAAAAGGTGGTACCACCCAATTTGAGAAGAACATTATTCAATTTTTAACAGTTTATTTTCCGGTGGTTCCCCTTATAATAAGTTCAGGCAGCGTAGTATAGCTCTGAACCTGCAGAGAAGGATTTTTTATTTTTCGTATTAAAGTAGAGCCTGCCTGGATGCCCATATCAAAAACATTAATATTAACCACTGTGGGAATGGGTTCTATGATATGGGAGAAAGGATACTCGTCAAAGGTAATCAGGGCAATATCTCCGGGTATGGTTAAGCCACGTTCCTTTATGGATTTAACCACCCCCAGGGCTATACTGTTATTCTCACAAATAACGGCCTCCGGCTTTACCATAATGTCAAGAAGCTGGCTCATTTGTGTATATCCTGAATCTTTTGTAGAATCCCCAAAGCTGATAAATTCCCTTCCAATTTCAATATTTTTTTGTTCCATGGCGCATTGGAAGCCCTGAAGTCTATGCATGGAGATCATATCATTTTCACTGCCACCTATAAAGGCAATTTTTTTATACCCGCATTCCAGCAAGTGACCGGCTGCAATTTCACCTGAAAGATAATTGTTTGTATCAATCCAGCATAGCTGGCTCTCAAATTCCGGTTTTCCAATTATTATATGCGGAAAATTTGTATTAACCAACAGTGAAGGTAAGTCCCTGTTTATTACAGAGCCATGAAGTATAATGCCGTCTGCGCTCTTTTGAGCAATTATTTTTTTTATCAGATCCTTCTCCTCCTGATCAGTGCTAATGCTCATAAGGCTCAGGTTGTAGTTCTTATCAGATAATGCCCTTTGTGCTCCGCACATGATTTCAAACATGTGAGGATTTGAGAAGGCAACGTCTCGCTCCAGCCTTGTCAGAAACACGATGTTTCTGGTTGACTGTCTTGCAAAGTTACTGGCGCTTTGATTTGGATAGTAATTAAGGTTTTTCATGACCTCATTAACCCGGTCAACAGTGGCCTGTGAAATAGTAGGAGACTTGTTTATAACTTTTGATACGGTAGAAATCGACACACCGGCCTCTCTGGCAACATCCTTTATGGTTATTGACATACAACCCACTCCTTAAAATAACAATCCATTTTATATTTGTAAAAGTATATTTCTATAATATAAAAAGTTTAAATATCATGTTTATATAGTACAACGTTTTCCTAAATAAATCAATACCTTACTGGTAAAACCTATTGATTTATTAAATTATACTGGCTATAATGATGATAAATCGAGGAAAACACATACAAAAATATGTGCATAATTCACGAAACTCTTAGTAAAACGTTTTCCTAATACATATAATCAAGGAGGAACTAAACTTGAAAAAATTTATTGCCATTCTTATGTCAATACTTATTGTTTTGACAGCTTTTACCGGCTGCGGCAGCTCAACGGCGTCCACAAGCTCAGCTAGCCCCTCTGCTTCTGCAGAAACCTCAGGTACTCAGGCACAGAGTAGTGAGGCCGCTAAGGAACCAGTTAAAATTACAATCTGGCATGAAACAGATAAGGGTATAGCGAATGAACTCCAGACCGAACTGAATAAACTTGCTCCCGCAATAGAAGTAAAGGTGGAACGCAAAGAAAAAATGTCCGATGCTTTAAAGCTGGTTGGAAATGATCCCAAGAGTGCTCCTGACATGTACTTCTTCGCACATGATAAAACCGGAGTCTTTGCTCAGATGGGTATATTGGCTCCAGTAACAGACTTCATATCAAAAGATGATATGGCTGATCTGATACCAATGACTGTTAAAGCTGCTACATATAAGGATCAGATTTACCAGTTGCCTGTATATTTCGAAACACAGATGTTTATGTATAACAAGGCATTAATGAAGCAGCCGCCTGCTACAACCGACGACCTGCTGAAATATATGGAGACCAACACTAAGGACGGATCGTATGGCTTTGTAGAACAGCACAGTACGGCCTACTACGCATCAAGCTGGCTGCATGCCTTCGGCGGATACATAATCAATGAAAAAGCAGAACCAGGACTTAACACAAAGGAAACAATAGCAGCAATGGAATACCATAAGCAGTTTGTCAAATACCTTCCAAAAGACGGTGAATACAATACAGTTACAACTTTGTTCAAGGAAGGCAAGGCACACTCTATAATCGGCGGACCGTGGCTGGTACCTGATATTAAGGCTGCCAAAATAGATTTGGGAATAGCCGCCATGCCGACAGTTAATTCCACAGGTAAGCCTCTTACTCCATATTCGGGTGTTCAGGGTGTTTGTGTGCTTAAGTCGGCAGAAAGCAAGAAGGAAGCTATCACAGCGATACTTAAGCAGCTTGCAAAAGCAGATATAGGTATAGCTCTGGCAAAGTCGGCCAACTGTGCACCTGCCAATCAGAAATGTTATGACGACCAGGCTGTCACCTCCAACGAAATGATAATGGCTATGAAAAAGACAGCTGAAAATGTAGTACCAATGCCTAATGTACCGGAAATGGATGTTATGTGGACAGTTACCGAAACAATGCTTGCGGCAGTAAATAAAAACAATGCCGATGTTCAGACCACCAGTGAAAAGGCTCAGAAGGACGCATTGTCACAGATTGAGGCAATGAAATAATCCTCAGTTATTTGTGTAAACTATACCTTCAGTTGACAAAGGGAAGCACGCCTGACAGGGCCTGAAAACCGTGTATACCCTTGCCAACTGGAGGTAAAGGGTGATGCAAATCAAGGGCATCACCCTTTAGAGCCGTTTAATGTCTGCGTGTGGCCGGCAAAATACGCCAAAATGACGAGTATAATGACACATTGAACATGCTCTTATGGGAAATATATCGGTACACCAATTTATACACAAAGAGAGGTGGCATATTTGAAGAAAAAACTAATCCCATATTTATATTCTTTTCCTTCGCTTCTGACAATTGGAGTAATTGTATTATTCCCAATAATTTATACAGGGTATATTTCATTTACAAATATGAATGTATATCACTGGTTCGATTTTACATTTATCGGCGGTGAAAATTACAAAAAAGCATTACTTGTGTTTGATTCGGGGTTTATACCTTCACTGATAAGAACCCTTTTATGGACATTTATAAATGTTCTTTTGCAGTTGATAATTGCATTTTTTATCTCTCTGGGGTTAAACGCTGAAGGACTGAAATTAAAAACCTTCTATAAGACACTGCTGATGTTTCCCTGGGCCATGCCGGGCTATGTCTCGATTTTGTTGTGGCGTATGGGAATGTTCAATACAGAGTTCGGCTTACTTAACCAATGGCTGAGAGGAATGGGCATCTCGGGAGTAAACTGGCTCAGCAGCAATACAATTGCCTTTATATCATGTATAGTTGTAAATCTATGGCTTGCACTGCCCTTTATGATAATGATTATTGACGGTGCACTGCAGAGCATTGATAAATCCTATTATGAAAGTGCTAAGATCGAAGGTGCAGGCTTTTTTGCTCAAATACAAAAGCTTACTGTACCTCTTATCCGCCCGGTTATTGCACCGGCGGTAATATTGACTACTTTTACAACCTTTAAGCAGTTCGATATTGTTTATCTTCTGACACAGCAGCAGGGTGCTAAAACCGGTGCCGATATTCATACAATTATCAGCTATGCCTATGAAAAGGCCTTTATAACCAATAACTACGGTTACAGTTCAGCAATTTCAATAATTATCTTTGCGCTTTTGATAGTTCTTTCTGCAATTACCCGTAAAGATCTGAGGGAGGAAGGAACATGAGTAACGATACAAAAAAAACCATAAAACTAGTGCTTCTGAATATATTTTTCATAGTGATATGTTTTGCCGCATTGGTGCCTATTCTTTATGCTGTTTCAGTTTCCTTCAATGCGGGGAACAATCTGCTGACATCGAAGTTTTCCTTTATTCCTGAAGCTTTTACCCTTGATAACTATAAGACAATACTGGTTGACAACCCGTTTCTGGTATGGCTGAAAAACAGTATGATACTGTCGGTGGCTACAGTCATAATCGCACTGGGTGTTTCGGTAATAGGGGCCTACGCATTTTCACGGAAGCGCTTTACCGGAAGAAAATCAATCCTTTATATATTACTTATTTTAAATGCTTTCCCCTCCATATTGTCAATGTTCGCAATGTACAGGATACTAAAGCCCTTTGGACTTATTAATTCATACCTTGGACTGATACTGATCTATACAGGGACTATGGCCATCTTCGGAGTATGGAACCTTAAAGGCTATTTTGACACAATACCTGTTGAGATAGAAGAGGCCGGCAAAATAGACGGAGCAAGCGACTTTCAGCTGGTAACGCGGATAATGATTCCACTGGCCAGACCATCCATGCTGGTTACAGCCATAATGATACTGATATTTGTATGGAATGAATACATTTTTGCTGTAACCTTTATGACCGGTTCGGAAAAATACACGCTAGCTTCAGGGCTTTATTCCCTGCAGGCAACCGAATACACCAGAAACTGGCCGGTGTTCTCGGCAGCATCCGTTCTTGTTTCAATACCTATTCTGATAATATTCTTTGCACTGCAGAAAAACATGGTTTCAGGGTTAACTGCCGGAGGTGTAAAACAATAGCGTAAATAAATCCGGAGATGTAAAACAATAACATAAATAAATTAAGGAGCAATATATGCAAAAGGAAGCAATACTACATATACCATTATCCAACTATGCCTACGGGGTAGATGAAGAGCATGTGGTTTTCAGGCTGCGTACAGCCCGGGGAGATATCAAGGAATGTAATTTTTATTATGGTGACAGGGCTTACAGGATGAATCCAGTGGTTTTCAGAATGGAGCCGATGAGAATAGTAGCAAGTGATGAACTTTTTGATTATTTTGAAGTGGAATTCCCTTCTCCCTATCAGCGAATCTGCTATTATTTTGAACTGAATGACGGAAAAGAGACCTTACTGTATTATTCCAATATATTTACCAAAGATCAGCCAAGTGAGCGGTCAGAGTACTTCCAGCTGCCATTTAACCACAGGGCCGATATTGCAGATATCCCTGAATGGGTTAAAACTGCAGTAATATACAATATATTCCCTGACAGCTTTGCCACTGACAGGAGATACATTTCAAAGAAAAGTAAAACAGCCAGCCTTGAATATACACTCCCGCAAACTGAAAAAGGGAGTCAAACAACTACCCAAAATAGAAACGGCGGAACTATAAAAGGTATTACTGAAAATCTTGATTATATTGAAGATTTGGGAATTAACTGCATTTACATAAACCCTGTTTTTGCTGCCGGAGAGTACCACAAATACGATCTTCTCGACTATTTTCAAATTGACCCCTGCTTTGGTACCAATGAGGATTTTAAAACACTTGTAGAAGAGAGCCATCGCCGGAATATCAAGGTTATAATAGACGGTGTTTTCAATCACTGCAGCTGGCACTTCTTTGCCTTTGATGATGTAGTGAAAAATGGAGAAGCGTCAAGGTATAAGGATTGGTTTTACCAGCTTGAGTTCCCTGTTGTCCGTCCGGATAATCCTGATGATATCCCAAACTATTACTGTTTTGCTTACGAAAGAAAGATGCCAAAGATGAATACCTGCAATCACGAGGTTAAGGACTACTTTTTAAAGGTGTGCAGATACTGGCTGGAGGAGTACGACATCGACGGCTGGAGACTGGATGTTGCCAATGAGATTGATTATGGCTTCTGGCGGGAGTTCCGTAATGCTGCAAAGTCTGTAAAACCTGACTGCTTTATTATTGGAGAGGTTTGGGAAAGTGCTCAGCCCTGGCTTCGCGGAGATATGTTTGATTCCACCATGAATTATGATTTCCGTAAAAACTGCCGTGATTTCTTCGCACTTGGGAAGCTTGATGCAGCAGAATTTGACGGGCGTGTTACCGATATGAGAATGAGGTATACCAAAAATATAACGCTGGGACAGCTAAACCTGCTTGACAGCCACGATGTGTCCAGATTTTTGTCCTTGTGCAGCGGTGATAAAAATAAATTCAAGCTGTCAGCAGTTTTTCAAATGACTTTTATGGGCATTCCCTCTGTTTTTTATGGGGATGAGAAATGTATACAGGGTGTGGCCGAGCACGAATATCGCCACCCGATGGTGTGGGAGGATCAGAAGGATAACGATATACTTGATTTTTATAAAAAGCTGATCAAATTCCGCAGGAATACCCCGGTACTGCAGACCGGAGAATATAAAACACTTGAAGCTCAACCAGGTACCGGTTTGTATGTGTTCCAGCGATATAACAGGGAAGAACAGGTTGTAGTTGCCTTGAATGTTTCAGACAAGATTACTGAGCTCCCCGGCGCCTTTACTGCCCATAATGCAGAAGTTGCTTTGGCAGAGGGTTTTGATGGCAGCTCAAAGCTTGAACCCTGGGGTTTTGCAATCCTTTGCGGTAAAAGCAGTAAATGAGCTAAGCAAATATGAACCTGAAAACCCAAAAGCGCTCCGCTGGCCGGCGGAGCGCTTTTGGGTTAATTTGATTCAGGGGTAATTTTTATTTTTACCGGATCCCTTATTTATGACAAACTTGTTTGCCTGATTCTGTATTGCCTGTGAGACAAGATTTGTCAGAGGAATACCGATGGCTTCCTTGTAGTTGAAACCAAGAAGTTTCAAAATCTTCAGAGTTTCTGCAGAGAATATTTTTTCTATTGAGGAAATAAACTCGCTATTTCCGCCGCTAAAGGGGAGAAAAGAGGATACAATAGGCAGAAGTTCTCTGGTGATGTACTCAATATCCGAGTCAGAAATATCTCTTTCTAGAAATTCCTGTTCATAGCACTTTGTTATTTGGATTAATTCATTCTTATCGGTTGCTAAGTCGTTAATTATTTCTTCCAATACATTTATTGTTTCCCTGTCATTGTTTTTTTGTTTTACCAGGTTTACTTTATCATAAATCGACTCTGCAGTGTTCCTAACGCTGACTTCCTTTAGTCTTGTGGCTAATGCCATTGTGGGGTCGCTGACGGTATCCATAAGATTCCTCCTATTAAGTAGTCTGATCAAAATAACAAAAAAATGGTCTACATAACTTTATGCTATAAATAATTATATGATTATCAAATAGTAGATGTTACAAAATATAAAGACGTATGGCGTACGTAATATAACTTGGCTTAACATTATGTAACCTTGTCGATTTCCATATCATACTATATATTAAGATTTTTATTGGAGGTTACACTTTGTTAAGCGTTATTGAAGAAATTAGGTTTTGGACCGGTATCATGAGAGATCATGCAGAATTCATACTTACTTCTTTATCTTATAATGAAGAAGAAGAGATAAACCATGCCGAATTTTTTAAACTTTCCTTTGCAAGGTTACATGAACAATCAAAACAGGTTTCGGAAGAGCATGTTGTAAATACTGAAATTTTAAATAGGTGTATAAATCTTTTAATAAACTTTATAAATTTTAAGAGAAAATTGCTGGGGAAACTACTGAAATGTCAGCTGAATACAAGCCTTCCACCAACATTCTATAACCATATGATAAATGAAGCTATGGAGTTTTATAAAATTCTTATCAGAACTCAAAGTCATGCTAAGGTAAATGCTTTATTGGAGATATTAAACCTTCATCAAATTTGGCTTCCCGATGCAGCCGGCCATGCAGCCTCAATAGCCGGCGACCTTGATCCTACCGAAAAACTGCTCATTAAAGAAGCACAGCAATTTGAAAAAATATTTAACAGCTTGACCCTTAAAGCGGAAGAACTTGGTAAGATGCTTGTAAGAACCGAGCTTAATGATGGCGCTTTAAGCTTTCTTAACCAAGAAGCAAAGAAGAACATTGAAGAATTCATAGCCTATCTGGAAAAAATAAAAGAATTAACCATGGGATGTAAAGTTTTAGGAACACTAAAGCCATTAATACCTGATCATATGATAAGGGAGGAAAATTATTACCTGCACAAGATTATGAGCTTTGAATAAGAAATTCGAAATAATATTGGGCGGACCTGAGAGTATTGAGCTGAGATATCCGCCCTCTATCTGAATATAATGTTGTTACTGTAAAGTTGGAACCTGCTCAACGACCTTGTACATACTTGCCATGGCACCGAGAGTTTCAGCAGGTGCAGCTTCCAAAGGATAATATCCCTTTTTGGTCATCCACTGCCAAACATCGTATGCATGATGGGAACTCATTTTGAATGCGTCTTCAAGGAATGTTCTTAATTCGGGATTGCTAGCTTCCATGGCTGACCAAGCATATTCCCTGCCGGCACGTTTCAAGGTTAATAGATAGGCTGTTGCAATTTCACGGTCATCCAGCTCCTGTAAACTTGTTCTTGGGGTAACAGATTTTATATTAGTAGCACTTTTCGTGTAGTTTTCAATAATATGAGTAATCTCCGGAATTGGCAGGCCGGTTTTGGCCCCGTCTTTTCTGCTTAGGTATTCAACCTTTGTATTATAGTCTTTAATATGGTATGGAAAATGTTTTTCCACGAGGGATTTAAGTTCAGGATCTTTTATTTGATTCATGAAAAGAGCCATATTTGTAATTGAATTGACACAGCTTAAAGTAAGTTCGTTTAAATCATATACTTCATGTGCAGCTAATTGCATTTTATATTCCTCCTTATTTTTTAGTAATATATTTTGTTTAAATAGAAGTATTTATACAGGAAATCAGAAGAGAGAAAACTAAAGAAGTTTTTTGTATTAAATGTTTTAATAAGTGTAAATTTGAAATAAACCAACCGCTTTCCATGTCGATACGTAATAATAGCTTATTTATGAGATATTCCATTTTATGGTCTAGTGTTATAGAATATAAAGGTAAAATTTTTAGAATGGAAAATACAGTTATGAGTTTAATTAAAAAAGGAATAAGTCTGATTATTGTGCTTTTTGTTGCACATGGCTTACCAATCTTATCAAGAATGGTATCAAATAGCTTTTATTTATCGAAAATAAATTTTGAACCAATGCGCCAACTTGTTTATGTAATGATTACATATTCAGTTCAAATATGCCTTAGTATAATAGCTCTCAAAATCTGCATTAGGGGTAATTTAAGCGATGCTGGCTTTAACCTTCACAAAAAAACCTTAAGTCTGAAGTATTTTAAGAAGTTCATTTTGATTTGGTCAATAATAGTTATAGTCTTTTTTGTTATTGCGCTTAATTTATCTCAAGAATTTGGCAGCTACGTAAAAAATATATGTCCACCAAATTTTTGGAATATTTTAAACCATTTTGTGGGAAGTGTTATGTTTGCTGGTATAGGAGAGGAACCGTTATATCGAAGTTTTGTAGTTTTAATCTTAATAAAGTATTGGGATAACAGCTTTAAATTCGGGAAGATAATTATTCCTCACATTTCTGTGATATCCGGTTTTATTTTTATGACAGCCCATATCGGCTATGATGTATACCCCTCTTTTACTATTACACATTTAGATCCACTGCAATTATTATTTACGTTTATTTTAGGGATCGTCTGGTCAAACATATTTGTTAAGACAAGGAGTTTATTGTGCCCTATTTTGGCTCACAGCAGCGCTAATGGCATCCAATATGCCATAGGATTTATCACTTCATTTATTTTAAAATAATTAGTACGTTTAGTTTTAAATTTGAACTTTAAAATAATGTTGAGTTAGCAACTTTATTGCCATACAAAAAAATTCAAAATAAGTTTTATGCTTTATGTAAAAAGTTGGATTAATAAACTATAATATTATAGTTCATAATAATAATTCTCCGAATTTTTAGTAAACTAAATTAGGAGTGTGTTTATGAATAGTGAATACTTTGAAAAAATCCAAAATTTGCACAATGCTGTTACACGGGAATATTCAAATATTATAAGCCTTTGGTTTACTGATTGTTTTTTAACATGGCAGTGGTGGTTGAGTCTGGCATTATTCGTAATCCCATGGGTGCTCTGGATAAAATTCAGAAAAAAAGAAAGCACAGGCAGACTTTTATTTGCAGCATTAATTATAATTGTGATATCTACGCATCTGGATACTATAGGTGTTTTGCTTGGAATCTGGTCTTATAACATTGATATTATTTTAATTTTCCCTTGTTTAGTGATTTTTGATTTGTCACTTTTGCCGGTTGCTACAATGTTTTTTTTACAGTATAAGCCCAATTTTAACCCGTTTATAAAAGCAGTAATTTATTCGGGAATTGCATCTTTTATTTTTCAGCCTCTCTTTACGTGGCTGAGATTCTACAATCCACAATATTGGAGACATTATTATTCATTTCCGATTTTTATACTATTGTATTTGCTGGCGCATTTTAGTATAAACAGAGGAGGTTTCAATAAAGTATAAATAATTTATTACAAAAAATCCTCAACCACAAAGCGGTTGGGGATTTTAAGATATGCCAGGTTATTCCATTATGAGGTTTTAGTGTGTATAATAAGAAGTACTGTATACCAGTTTTATATTTTGATTTTTCTTTGATGTTTGATGTTATAATTATTTGGATTTTATATTTAGGTCAAGAAAAATAAGATCCTTTAAGAGAAAAGTGAGGATAAAAATGATTTTAGCTGATTTAGAAAAGATATTTAATGGTCAATATTCAATTGTTAAAATTACAGATATGATTATAGATGATGTCTATGAAGTAATGAAGCTTAATAAATACTTTTTTTCAAGAACGCAGTTACACGATATAACCAGGGAAGAGTGTCGAGAAGATATGTACGCATTACCCCCTGATACTGATATGTCTCAGAAGTTCTATATAGCATTATATAAAGAAAATGAATGCGTTGCCTTGATTGATTATATTGAGGGCTATCCTGATCCAAACGTTGTATATCTTGGCCTTTTTATGCTAAATCCCAAGTTTCAGGGAGTAAGAGTTGGCAGTTACATAATCGGTAAATTTATAGAATGCGTTGGAAATAATGCATTTACAGAAATTAAACTTGGTTGCTATGAAGCAAACGAGATCGGATATGCCTTTTGGAATCGAATGGGTTTTATAAAGGAAAAATGTTCTATCAGAGAAAATGACGGTAAAGCTTATAATTTAATTCACATGCAAAGAGTTTTATAAAATATAAATTATGTCAAAGGAACAATCGGTACTGCATATTATTCGACTCCTTCCCTTAATGAGGATCTTTGCTGGACTTTGGTTCCTTTTCTATTTTAATATCTTGATCTTCCCATGAAAAACAGGTTCTTTTCTTTGAGTCCGTTCCTTCTGAGCATCACCAAATGGCATAAATTTCACTCCTCAAAAACCGAACATATGTTTGCTTTTGCTGTGTGGCAGTAGTATAATAAATATACCAGAGAATTTTAGGAGTGCGGCAGTTATGGTTGATTATTTTCTGAAAGCGTCACGGGACAGGAATATTATAATAAATATTATTTATTCAAAGGGAAATGAAATTACTCAAAGGGATATCAGGGTTCTGGATATTAAGGATGGCGACATAAAGGCCTTTTGCTATCTTCGTGATCAAGTAAGGATATTCAAGCTTGAAAACATTCTCTCAGCTGGTTTTATAAGAAATACCAATTTAAAAGTAGCTAAATAGATATGCATTTACGCTTAACAGAGTAGAGTATTTTGCTCTGTTTTTTATTTGACATGGAGGACATTTATGAATAGATTTATCGGATGGATGGGAGAAAAGAAGCTTCTCAGGAAAGAAATAGTTAGCAGGTTTCCTGAAAATTTTGATAGGTATATCGAGGTATTTGGCGGAGCTGCCTGGGTGCTATTCCACAGTGAAAAGCATGCCGGGCTGGAGGTGTATAATGACTATAACAGCGACCTGGATAATTTATACCGGTGTATTAAATATTATTGCCAGGAGCTGCAGCGGCAGATCTCCTTCATGCTTAACTCCAGGGAGCTTTTGGAGGATTTCAAGGCTCAATATTGTACTCGTGGCTTGACAGACATACAAAGAGCTGCAAGGTTCATCATGGTGATTAAAACGTCTTATGGGTCTGATGCTGATACATATGCTTGCGTTAAGAAGGATATAGCTGTCACAATTGAATACCTAAACAGAATCCAGGAGAGGCTCTCCAGAGTGGCAGTAGAAAATAAAGATTTTGAATCGTTTATTAAGTTTTATGACAGGCCGGCTGCTCTTTTTTATCTGGACCCGCCATACTACGGTACCGAAAAGTATTACCAGGCTCAGTTCTGCCAGGAGGATCATGAACGATTATACAGGACTCTGAAGGGTATAAAAGGGAAGTTCATACTATCCTATAATTATTGTGACTACATATGGGAGCGGTATGAGAATTTCCACATTGAGGCGATTGAAAGAAATAATAGCCTGGTGAATAGGTCTGCTGATAAAGGCAAGCAGTATGGGGAAGTAATAATTAGAAATTATTAAGGAATAAAATCTATTTAAAGTTTACCATTTTTCCTAAATGTTCTTGAATTTTATTTATAAATCAACACATATTAGAAAAAGTTAAAGGAGAGAACGATGGTGAAGATGGTCAAAACAACAATATATATCATATTAATATTTTTTATCGTACTATTTATAGTCTCTTCCTTCTTCGTCAGGGCTAAATACAATTATTTTATCTATGGTGACAGACCCATACTGGCAAAACAAAGCCAAGTCATATTTTTTATGCTTATTTTAATTATCTCAATAACAGGTTTCTTTTTTTATAAAATATCTCTTAAGCTTGACAAATACCATAAAAAAATAGTTGTGCCCATCTCAATCCTGATTTCATTTTTACTGCAATTAGGCGTTATTCTTGCCTTTCCAAGGTTGCCCACCGATGATTCGAAAACGGTTTATAATCTGGCATTAAATATGTTTTACCATAAGGATTATTCCTCATTCGGCGAATATGGCTATCTTCATATGTTTCCCTTTAATTACGGCATAGTATTGTATATCATGGCATTATTAAAGCTGTTTCCCGACAGCTATTTGGTTATCAAAATCTTTAATATACTGTTTTCTCTCGTAACAACTCTGATGGTATACGGCATATATAAATTACTTGACTGTAAATCCGCTTATAATGATTATGGAATATTATTTTTTGCAGAAACATATATTCCGGGAATATTTATGAGTAATTTTATATACAACGATACTATAGCTACGGCCTTTTTTACCTGTTCGATATATTTCCTTATAAAGTTTGTCAGGAAGAAGGCGGTTAAATACCTGGCAGTCTCTGCATTCCTATTATCCATAGGTAATTATTTCAGAAGTATCGGCTTGATATTTTTGATAGCAGCTATTCTCTACATTATTTTAAATATAAATATACTTAAACCTAAACTTGTTATAGTATCTGTACTTATTCTGATCTTTACCGTTAATATTCCGGGCCTGGCTGAAAATTATTATCTGCATAAGGCAAATATAATCAGCGGTTCTATTAAGGAGAATTCGGCACCTGTCCATATGTGGCTGAATATGGGAATGAATTTTGAGAAGCTCGGATTTTGGGATGATTTTAAAAGTTATAACATATACCGTATTGATGCAAGTCATAATAAGAAGTTAAGTACCAAATTATTTAAACAGGAAATTAAGGAGAAAATTTCAAATACAACTTTCGGCGGATTACTGTCGCACTATTATAAAAAGCTTATCTGGACATGGACGGAAGGTACCTATCAGATCGAAAGATATGGCTTTGGAAATGACATCGATTCATCAGCCAAAAACTGTCCAAGGCATGGCGGCTATAAATACAGAACCTTTGCCACCAAATTATTTAAAGATGATTCCATATACAGAAGCGGAGTGAATTGGGTACTATATGTAATTAACTTTTTAATGTTGCTGTTTATCTTATTTAGTTTGATAGCAGCCATAAAAGCAGGTAAGTTTGAAGAGCTGCTTCTGGTATTAATTATTCTGGGGATTATAGCTTTTTATCTGATTTGGGAGATAAAGTCCAGATATATTTATCCTGTCTATCCAATTTTAATGGTACTCTCCTTTCAAGTCTATAAAAGAGTTTATGACATTGCTTTTAGAAGCCATCTTCAGTGATAGAAATATCCTGGAATTCTTGAAATTCACTATAATAACCAGTGAAAAAAAGATTTAACTGCTACAGAACTCCGGAGCTTTCCGGCATGGAATGATAGCAGGTCCAACGGATCTGACAAGGCGTTTTACATAATAACAAAAAAGAATAATATAAAGCCTTTCTTGAACAGAAAAGTGTACACATCAAATGATAAGATTCTCAAGCTTAGAAGTAAAGGAGTATACGGAATAAAGTTTATGCTGTGTAAGGGCATCTGAATAATTTCAGGTGCTCTTTTTAGTCTTTTTGATAATAGTGACATGCCCTATATAAATCACTCTTTGGTGTATGTTAATATTGCAGAATATGGTACTATTAACTGGATGTGTATTTAAAGCTGGAGGGATAAATGCGACTTAAAATAACTATTGGATTAATTATTCTATTTATTGTTATATTGATTAGCGGATATTACTTTGTAGAGAAATATAATGCCCAGTATATACCAAAGGTTACAGTTGAAGAATGTGATGACAACTTTCAAAGGGCTTCACAAATGCTAATGGAGCGTAATCTATCTCATTATTGTTCACCGCTTATAAAAAAATCAAATAGGCTTAGTGATTACAAAATAATCAAAATTAATGCTTATGATAATGTAAATGGCCCTGAAGCAATGAGCAATCAGAAGGATAGTTACGGGTTTGTTGTAACTTATAATGTGCACATGTATACCAGCAATGATTGGATAGCGGGAAATGGAGTGCTTGGAAAAGATGGCTGGGTAAATGAAAAAGTTGCTTTCGGTTATTTTCATAAAAAAGACAATGTGTTTATACTAGACAGTATAGGAACCGGTCCATAAAAGGTATTCTTCATTACATGGTAAGTTATAAGAATAAAGAGCGGCAAATTAACCAAAGGCTGTTGCAGGGATGGAGAGAGTGGGACTGCCTTCTGGTGTTATTCAGTTCGTAGTACTTAGTTATATCAAGTAAAAGTATATTTTATTATGCTTCAAAAAGTAATATCAACCTTGGACAATAATTTCGAAAATTGAAGGTATCTCATACTCAAAGTTTTTAATTCTTTTAATAATAGTTTCATTAATAAAATCATTATTTTCTTGAAAAAGTGGAAGGAGTGACGAAGTGGTACAAAAAATCCCCAACCACAAAGTAGCTGGGGATTTTGAGTGGAGCAAAGTCCACTCCGATGTGGTACGCCCGACACGATTCGAACGTGCGACCTGCGGTTTAGGAAACCGACGCTCTATCCTACTGAGCTACGGGCGCATAAATGACTATCATAGTATACTAAAAATCTTATACATTTTCAAGGCTTTTATTCTATATTCATTTTTGGCTTTATTCTATATTCGATTTGGCTTGAATATATGCTAAGACGGTATATATTCCATATCATAATTCCTAATTTTTTAGGAGTATAGTCTTAAATTTAATAAAAACTATAGAAATAGTAATTAATTGTATGTAACTTTATGTATGACCATATTTTATTCTAATTATAGGAAAGGATGAAGGAATTTGTTAAAACTTAAATCTATTGTAAAAGTAACAGCATGCATGATATTAACCTTCGCCCTGGTGTTTACCGGTATTGGATTTACATCATCAGGCAATATATCATCAACTGGAATAGCAAGTGTAAATACTGTGCAGGCAGCATCAGATTCTGCTTATGTCTATTATGTATCAAACAGTGTATTGTATCGCGTAAAAAGCGATGGAACAGGGTATCAGCAGCTCCTTAATAACTTTTTTGGATATGACATGAAAGTTGCTGGAGACTATTTGTATTATATGTATGATGAAAAATCTACAACTTTTATGTGTTATCCTATGGATGGCTCTAAAAAAATTCCTTATCGCTTCATTGATGCCAGGATAGTTTACTTTAATACAGATGGAAAAAATGTTTATTATATGAATGATGAAGGTGAAATATACGTTTCGCCTGCCACTGCTACTGCAAAGGAAACAAAACTGGTAACAGATATGGCTGATACAAACTTTCCTGTATTTTCAGTCATAGATGGCAAGGTTTATTACAATGCACTAAAGGATGGCAGAACCACATGGGTTGCATCAAAGTCCGCCGACGGAAGCGGTCAGGTTCAATACATTTCTCCCGGAGCTTTTGAGGGATCCAGATTTGTACATAAGGATGCATCTAATATTTATATGATGATTAACACAAAGCCAACAGAAACACAGTACTCTACTAAATGCATGGTTTTAGCTTCCATCCCCAAAAAGGGAGGGGCCGCAAAAACACTGAATGCTAAAGCCCCGCTGGATTTTAATGCCGTTTACTCAGGTTCGTGGACTAAGAATTACTTTGTTTACAATAATGGAGTACTGGCAGGATCAAAAGATTGGGATTATTCTAAGGCAAAAGCATATGCAATTGACATGAAAGGAAAATCTATTGAACTGCATAATAAGGGAATAGTTGAAATTACCGACTTTGAAAACGGTAAACTGGCATTCGTGGACTCTGACTATAAGGGATATGTAAGTACTATTTCTGCCGGTAAAGCCTCAAAAAAGGCAGTTGCAATAAAAGATGCATGGTACGTTAGAAACCTTGGAAGCAATGGAGATTCAGGTGCGACAGCTATATTTGCTGATACAGGAGTATACATTCTGAAATCTGATTTATCTTTAAAAAAAGTTGCCGGACCAGAGTGGGAACTATGCAGACCTAGTGATGAAGTAGGTGGCTTGTTTTATGTAAACGCAGGGGATAACAACAGACTTTATTACCTGGGCAGTGATGGAGTAACAAACAAAAAGCTGTCGGAAGAAAAGAAAGTAACAAAAATTGTATTGATATCAAAATAATAATTCAGGACTTATAGCTTAAAAACCACACCGTTCCGAAAACAATGACACAATATCAGACCGGTGTGGTTTTTGCATTATATAGTTGATAAAGCAGCGTACAAAGTGAACTACGACATTTGATTAAATATCGGTTAAATAATAAAAAGTAGGTTCGTTAGCTTTAGTATGATACGTACATGTAACTGCATATACATTTGCCAGATTTATATCCTTATTATTTTCCAATGGCTTTATTATACCTTTTTTAATCAGATAGCTTTGAAGTGAAGTTTTAAAATAAATGGAATTATAATATCCTTTCGACTTTATTGAGGAGATATTCTCCTTTGGCAAAGAATTAATATATTGTGTAAATGTCTCTATGCCTGTTCCTATAAATTGATCTTCCAGGCATGGTGTCCTGTTTATCTTAAATTTCCCTTTACCATCCTCGGTGTAATACATAATATCAAACTTAAACCCGGAATATGCTGCCTTATACGAGGCGTTAACATGCATATAAGTTATAAAACCGTTGTTGTCTACGGTTGCATAAAAGTTGGATATTTTAAAATCTTCATTGTTGACTTCATATTTACCAATAGCTGATGACAATTCATTTATAAGCTTAAAATCTGATATTTTGTAGTGTGTAGACTCCACGTAATCAATACTGTTTGTTGGATCAAAGATAAGGAGCCCGGCTAATAAGCCTATGAAGGTTAGCACCAGACATACAAATACTGTTTTTTTCATACTAATATCCTCGATTGGTCTAAATCTCATTAATTCATTATATTTAGGCTGGTATATAACGGTTACCTTCCTGTATACATACTTAAAAAGAAATATCCCAATCCTACCAGCGCAGCAATTCCGACTACAAGTGCAGTTACTTTCCACGGAGACAGCGGAGACTTGCCATCCACCTTTCCGGTCTGACCATTGATCATATATCCATAAACCTTGTCCTTGTACTTGAAGGAAGAGAACCATAAAGGCAGTAATATATGTTTGTATTTCTTATTGCTATAGGCGGTTTTAAACCGAAGGTTGCTGACTTCATCAGCATTGATCTGCTGTTCAATCCCCCGGGCAATAAGCTGTGAAAGTCTCTCTTTAGCGGTTTCCCAGCCAGATTTGAGATCTACGGAATAACGTTCAGCTTTAAACCCTGAGAGGTATTCGGATTTGTATGGAGTCAGTTCTCCTAAGTTGTAAGGCAGGATACGGGCATACATACCATCGTCTATATGGACTGAGGAGTCCACCACATAGTTCCTGAAATCCTCAGCATACTGACCTGATACTGGATACCAGCGGGTGCGCATTTCCTGATGCGGAACCTGTCTGGTGTTACCGTCCTTATCAGTTTCAGTTGTATATACAGTCACCCAATAGTGTTCTCCTGCCATGGCTGTATAAAAGGAGCTGGTATCGGCATCAAAGGACCAGCAGGGGACATACATACCTGTCAACTGGACATTCTGACTATTTACGCCCTTTCTAAGCTTGGAGGGAGCTAGCCATTTACCGCGCAGCCATTTTTTATACAATTCTGCAGCTGTCCCGGAACTGATCTTAAAGGGAATTACACTCTCGGGCATTATGCCTTTTGAAATAACTTGCTCCTGAATATTGCTGTTTCCGCAGAAAGGACATCTGTCAGCTACAACAAAAGCATCGAAAACCGTCTCTGCACCGCAATTTTTACACTTGGCTGCATGGCTCTTTTCGCCCCACACTTGAGGCTCCAGTTCACTCTCGTTGTCAAAACCATAAGCAGTAGGGTGCTGCCTGTCATCCTCCATGCTAATTATATTTTTACAGTATTCGCATTGCAGGCTCTGACCCTGTGGATCAAAAACCATTACTCCGCCGCAGGAAGGGCATTTGAAGGAGGTAGCTGCTGTTTCAGGAACACCCTCATGGTTTACTTTAGGCCCGGTGTTATCTCTGGTATTATTCATATTGACCTCATATTATTTACGGTTATTGTTTTTGTCCGCATTCAGAACAGAACTTGCTTCCACCCGGCAGCTCACTTCCGCACCCTGTGCACTTTGTAACTGCGGGTGCTACCTTTGTGCCGCATTCTATGCAGAACTTGGCCTGTGCCGCCAGCTGGGCACCACAGGAGGTACACTTTATCTTATCTGCGTCATGGCTTGAAGCCGTATCTGCCTTTGATTCAGTCTGCTTCTGCTGTTCTGGTGAAAACGCCTCTGCAAACATGTTTCCTATCCCCATCCCGGCTCCCAAACCAACACCGGCACCAGCTGAGCCTCCGGGATTCTGTGCAGCATCCCGGATGGCCTCGGCAGCCTGATATCTGGTATATTGATTCAGACTTTCTCCGATAATGCCCATGGAAGTGCGCTTATCAAGAACTTTTTCCACCTCTTCGGGAAGAGAAATATTTTCTATTACAAGTGATGAAAGAGTCAGGCCCAGCTCTGCAAAACCTGAATCCAGTTTCTTTTTTGACAAGGCAGCGATTTCATCATACTTTGAAGCCAGATCCAAAGCAGGAACTGCAGCTTCGGCCAGTAAATCCGAAATACCCGCTACAATCTTGCTTTTCAGCTGACCTGTAATTCCCTCTATAGTAAACAAACTTGCAGTACCAAAAACCTCTCTCAGGAAAACCGAAGGATCAACCGCCTTGAAGGAATAGGTCCCGAACATTCTGATGCGAAGCATTCCAAATTCTGCATCCCTCATCATTACAGGATTTGTAGTACCCCATTTGCAGTTGGTAAACTGCTTTGTATTTACAAAATAAACCTCTGACTTAAAGGGTGAATTGAAACCGTATTTCCAGGACTTAAGCTTGGTCAGTACCGGAAGATTTTGAGTATCAAGTGTATATTTTCCCGGTGTAAAAATATCAGTCAGCTGTCCTTCATCAACAAAAACTGCAATCTGAGATTCTCTGACTGTCAACTGAGCTCCCATTTTAATTTCCTTATTTTCAACAGGAAATCTGTATACCATTACATTGGAACTATTATCGGTCCATTCGATAACTTCGATAAATTGAGACTTAATAAAATCAAATAATCCCATAAAAACCTCCATCTGATTATCTGCAATAAGAATATATTCAAAAATTTGAAATTTATTAAATAACCACTTTTATAATGTATCATAAAAATTCTTAAAATGTAATAATTCTAGCGAGAGATTTAGCTGGAACCAATGGAAATTATTTCATCAGTGGTCTATAATTTAGAATATGAGAAAAAATTTTTCTCAAGATCGTAAAGTTATGCAAGATTATTGAGTAAAATTGATAAACTAGTAATTGAGTTTGTTTTTTTGACATTAGGGATTAGCAGTATGTAAACTGCAAAAAAATCAGTAACGGAGGTAAATCAAAAATGGCAGCAAATAAGGCATTACCAAAGAGACAGGACATTGACCCGAAGTTCAAATGGAAGCTTGAGGACATTTATAGTGATGTTAACCTGTGGGAGCAGGATTTTAAAAAGGTTAAAGAGTTGGCAAGTCAAATACAGGGACTTCAGGGAAGACTTGCCGAGGGTGCTCAAACACTTCTCGAGTGCTTTAAAAAGAGTGATGAAGTATTGTCATTAAATGATAAGGTTTTTGTCTTCGCAAGAATGAAGAGGGATGAAAATAACGGGGATTCTACTTATCAGGCTTTAACAGACAGAGCATCTTCACTTGCCACCGAGGTGTATGCGGCTATTTCATTCATTGTTCCCGAAATGCTTTCTATACCCGAGGACAAACTAATGGGATACGCAAATGAAAATAAGGAACTTTCCGCTTATTTATTCATGATCAAGGAAAATTTGAGGCAGAAGGACCATGTTCTGTCTGAAAAGGAAGAGCAGATACTGGCTATGTCTTCTGAGATATCGGATATTGCCGGAGATGTTTTTACAATGTTTAATAATGCTGACATCAAATTCCCCTACATAAAGAATGAGGAGGGGGAAGAGGTTGAGGTTACAAAGGGTAGATATATCGCCTTCCTTGAAAGCAAGGATCGAAGGGTTAGAAAGGATGCATTTGAAGCTGTATACAGTTCATATAAAAAGATGAGAAATACTCTGGCTACATCTCTTACAGGTAATGTAAAGAAGAACAGATTTTATTCACAGGTAAGAAAGTACCCTTCAGCACTGGTAGCCTCTCTTGACAATGACAATATTTCTGTTGATGTCTACAACACTCTTATTGATACAGTAAATAAAAACCTTCATTTACTGGACAGATATCTGAAGCTGCGCAAAAAGGTTTTGAAGCTGGATGAGCTTCATATGTACGATCTCTATGTTCCAATGGTAGAGGAGTTTGACAAGAAAATACCCTATGAAGAGGCAAAGAAAATTGTCGCTGAAGGTCTAAAACCGTTGGGGGAAGAGTACGTGGGTTACCTGGAAAAGGGTATGAATTCGGCCTGGATAGATGTCTATGAGAATGAAGGAAAGACCAGCGGAGCATACGCATGGGGCTCCTACAAGACTCATCCATATGTCCTGCTGAATTATCAGGACACCATAAACGATGTATTTACACTTGCACATGAGATGGGTCACGCACTGCATTCATACTATACAAATATGACTCAGCCATATGTGTACTCAGAATACAAGATATTTGTTGCTGAAGTTGCATCAACTGTAAATGAATCGCTGTTAATGAGATACTTGCTGCCCAGGGCTTCAAGCAAACAGGAAAAAGCATATCTTCTCAATCACTATCTCGAGGAGTTCAGAGGAACAGTTTTCAGACAGGTTATGTTTGCTGAATTTGAAAAGATGATACACGAAAAGGTTGAACAAGGGGATGCATTGAATGCCCAGGAATTGTGCGACATGTATTATGGGCTGAACAAGAAGTATTTTGGTGAAGAAGTTACG
Organism: Bacillota bacterium; assembly: GCA_023409265.1. Lineage (GTDB taxonomy): Bacteria > Bacillota > Clostridia > Acetivibrionales > DSM-1351 > Ruminiclostridium. The sequence continues at coordinate 40,657 of JAEYHZ010000028.1, forward strand.
GTTGATGAGGATATTGCAATGGAGTGGTCGAGAATACCTCACTTCTACAGCAGCTTCTATGTTTACAAATATGCTACCGGCTTCTCCTCTGCAACAGCAATAGCTGAGAAGATACTTACAGAAGGAAAACCTGCAGTTGATAAATATATTGAGTTCCTGAAGAGCGGGGGCTCCAATTATCCGCTGGAACTGCTCAAAATCGCAGGCGTAGATTTGTCAACACCACGGCCTATTCAGGATGCTCTGAATGTATTTGAAAAAACCCTGGATGAGCTTGAAGAACTGTTGGGCTAACTTAATAATAATTAATAAAACCTTTGGAGGAAATGATTATGAAGGATTCAAGAATAGAAAAACTTGCATGGAATTTAATAAATTACTCATGTGAACTTAAAGCAGGAGAAAAAATTCTTATTGAAAATATAGGTAATGAGGTGCCATTGACAAGAGCCTTGATACGAGAGGCTTATAAAGTGGGAGGAATACCATATCTCACAATAAAAAATCCCGAGCTGGAGAGAGTACTGCTGGAACAGTGTACCGAAGAACAGATGAAGGATATGGCCCGCTACGAGCTTGACCGCATGAAGGATATGGATGCATATATCGGGATAAGGTCAGGTGACAATATCAGTGAAAAGGGAACTGTTCCATCAGATAAAATGAAAATTTATATGTCCCTGTTTAACAAGCCTGTTCATTCCGAACAAAGGGTAAACCACACAAAATGGGTGGTTATGAGATACCCGAGTCATTCTATGGCACAGCTGGCAAACATGCCTACAGAATACTTTGAGGATTTTTATTTCAACGTTTGTAATTTGGATTACAGGAGGATGTCTACTGCCATGGATCCTCTGGTAAAAATGATGGAGACAACAGATAGAGTGAGAATTACAGGTAAGGGTACAGACTTATCCTTCTCTATCAAGGGAATACCAGCAATAAAATGTGACGGAAAAATGAACATTCCTGATGGGGAAGTATATACGGCTCCGGTGAAGGATTCGGTTAATGGCGTTATAACCTATAACTGTCCGGCTGTATATCAGGGAGTTACTTTTGAGAACATTTGCTTTGAGTTTAAGGATGGAAAGATTATTAAAGCTACAGCCAACAATACCGAACGTATAAATGAGATACTTGATACTGATGAGGCTGCAAGATATGTAGGTGAATTTGCAATTGGAGTTAACCCCTTCATTGATACTCCGATGAAAGATACTCTTTTTGATGAAAAGATAAGAGGCAGTATCCACTTTACACCCGGAAGCTGCTATGATGATGCACCTAATGGCAACAAATCTTCAATACACTGGGATCTGGTATTCATTCAGAGACCTGAATACGGTGGAGGAGAAATCTGGTTTGACGATAAGCTCATCAGAAAGGATGGCAGCTTTGTTGCAGAAGAACTGAAGGGGCTGAATCCGGAAAATTTGAAGTAACTGGTTGCCGGCTGCTATATTAAATCAAAATTTAATATAGCGTTGGTATTTTTGTACAGAGTATATCAGTGTTTCACAAACCAAAACGGCAGGTATAAGTGTTTATAAACTTTTATCTGCCGTTTTTCACATTATTAGTAAGAAACATACTGTATCTGTATTTCCCAACACATCACCAGTGATATCTCCTACCAGATGGTTTTAATATCAACATCCGTTCTTCTTTAACGCTGAGCATACGCTAAAGTATTTACAGCAAAAACACTTATTTACATCTCGAATAATTCGGTCAGCTCCTGCTGTGTCATCTTGGTAAGGAGTGTTTCCCCGGATTGGATCACCGCATCTACAAGCTGTTTTTTCCTATCCTTAAGGTTCAATATTTTCCCTTCAATTGTACCGTGGGTTACCAGCTTCATTACGTGAACCGTCTTGGTCTGGCCTATCCTGTAGGCCCGGTCTGTTGCCTGGTCCTCCACAGCAGGATTCCACCAGGGGTCGTAATGGATGACTGTATCGGCACCTGTGAGGTTTAGGCCGGTACCGCCCGACTTGAGAGATAACAGAAATATACTGCCTTCTCCATTGTTAAAGCTGCGTACCAGTTTCATTCTTTCGTCTGCGGGAGTTGCTCCGTCCAGGTAGAGATAGTTTATTCCGGTTTCATCAAGCCAGGCCCTTATGATGGACAGCATGGCGGTAAACTGGGAGAAGAGCAGTATTCTGTGGCCGGCAGTCAGTGAATCCTCAACAACCTCTCTCAACAACTGAAGCTTACCGCTGTCACCCTCATAGTTTTCTACAAACAGCGAGGGGTGACAGCACAGCTGACGCAGCCGGGTAAGGACGGAGAGAACTTTGATCTGGCTTTTTTCAAAGCCTTTCTCTCTGATTTCACTGAACAACTCTCCCTTTGCCTGCTCCAGATACGCAACATAAAGCTTCTTCTGCTCCTGTGTAAGCTCAGCTTCAATAACGTGCTCAATCTTTTCAGGCAGCTCCTTTAAAACGTCCTGTTTTAATCTTCTCAGAATAAACGGTCGGATTTGTTTGCCCAGGCTTACAAGGGTGGCGCTGTCTCCTTTTGAAATAGGGCTCTCGTATCTCTCAACAAATTTTGAATGGGAACGCAGATAGCCCGGCAGTATGAAATCGAATACCGACCAGAGCTCGGATAGGTTATTCTCCATTGGAGTTCCAGTCAGTGCCAGACGATGCCGGGAGGATATCTGTTTTACCGCCCTTGAGGCCTGTGAAAGAGGATTCTTGATATGCTGTGCTTCATCAAGAATGCAGTACCTGAAGTTATAGTCCTTATAATCATCAATATCTCTTCTGATAAGTGCGTAGGAGGTAATAATCAGGTCGGTACTTACGCCTGCTTTAATTAATTCCTGACGCTCGGGCTTGCTTCCCACAACAGCAGTAAGAGTCATCCCAGGTGCAAATTTATGAACCTCGGAACACCAGTTGTAAATTAGTGATGTAGGAACAATAACAATAGAGGGACAGCAGCCTGACACCTGTTTTTCATACTCTAAAAGGGCTATAACCTGAAGAGTTTTTCCCAACCCCATATCATCGGCCAAAATTCCACCCAGACCATAGTGCGACAGGGTTTTCATCCATTTAAAACCAAGTTTCTGATAGTCCCTCAAGGTTCCCTTTATACTCTTGGGTATCTTGTATTCTGTTTCGGCAGGGTCCTGAATATCATGAATCAAATCCTTCAAGGCTGTGTTTCGCTCGAAGAATTTCATGCCGCTTTCCTTAAGAATATTATCAATGTAGAGCGCTCTATATTTAGGTATTTGAATAAATTCTCCCGCAATATCCTGTGAGGTCAGCTCCAATTGATCAATAATCTCAGCAATATTCAGAAGACTTTCCGATTCCAGAGGAAGAAAAGCTCCGTCCTTTAATCGGAAGTACTTTTTCTTCTGCTTTAAACTGTCAAAAATGCTGGCCAGTTCGTCACGGTCAACCCCTTCAATATTGAAATTGAATTCAAGAAAGCCATTTATACTGTTCAGCCTCAGAAAGCCCGAGAAAGAGGGCTGCCTTTTAAAGCTCATGGCTTTAAAACTATCAGAATAGAACACCTGAGCATATTCCTGAAGCCTGGGTATTACGTAATTTACAAAGTCAAATATTTTTTCTTCTTCATCAAGGTATATTTTATTACCGCTAACCTTACAATCGGTTTCGGCAAGGATGTCCAGAACATTTCCTTCGCCTTCGGGGTTTCTTATCAAAATCTTGTCAAAAGAAGGTTTATCTCTGTCAGCCGAAAAAGGATTTATAATTCTGTCACCATATTTAAACCTTACATCTGCAGTTATAATATCTTCAAATCTGTCAAGGTAAATTTCAGGTTCAAACTCAGGTCTCTCTACAAGAGCCTGAAGGTCCTCGTCTATGTACACCTGACCTGTTTTCTCTATAAAGGGAAGTATTTCTGTAAAAAATCTCTCTTTATCATGATCAAGGAAGCTTATTTTATTTTGCTTTTCTTTCTGGATATATTGAATAAAGGGTTTCAAGTAGTCTTTCTGATGCTGTGATACCCTACGAATCTCATTTTGGTACAGGAAATATTCACAATCTGAAGTAACCATATGAATGGGGTGTTTTGTGTCGATATTCAGATCAACGGTACTTGCATTCCGGGTTAATGTAAAATCAACGGGAATATCTTTTACAGCAATCGAAACATTTTCAATAGACTGACCATCCAGGTTCACGTTAAAGAGTAAAGGCTGCAATAGCTCCAGTATTCTCTTAAGTGCAGCATCGGATAAAAATATATCCTTGTCTCTGAAAACACTTTGCTTCTTCATATCACCGGTTAAGTAATCAATCAGGTTTTCATTCTGCCACATTTCACTTAAGTAGGAGATAATTTCTTCATCATGATCTGAGAAAGTATGAATGGAGGGATCCAGGGAAAAGCCCTTACCGTAAACCAACTCTTTGTTATTCTTCAGGCAGTCAAGAAGTTCTCCCACATTTCTGACAATATAGAACCTGTCGGTACCTATTCGCAGATTAAGAACGGCAGAAGGTCCTCTTTTTATATATGCAGCCTTTGTTTTCAGCAGTTCAAGACTGTATTCAACCTTAACTGTAGTTTTCATACCTGAAGTTTTACTATTAAAGAACTCAAATATTTCTTTAACGGCTTTTTTCTGTGTTGCAGAATTAAAGAAGCCCTGTTCATCTTTTGACTTAATGAGAAATAAAACTGCAGCTATGTGTTTACAGCAGCTTTCGGTTTTTGAATTGTCGGGGCAGCTGCAGGAGTAGCTTTTAATACGGCCCTCTTTTCCGAATTGTATCTGAACATTATATGGACGTGTACCTACTACGGTCGCATCAAAAAGCAGCAGTTCTTCATTAAAGGATACTGATTTGATTCTGTTGGAATTATAATACTCCATACCTTTCTTAAACTTCAATGGTGTTGAGAGGTAGTAAATACTGTCTTTTGAAATCTGAAACATTAATACACTCCATAGTCAATATTTCAGGAACAGTTAAATAATAAATTCCGATTCTAAAGCGGATATTTTTCAACTTTCGGAATTTATTATTCAACTATTCCTTAGCCTATCATTTTATACGCCTCAGTTCAAAGGAAATTTTCCGATTGTAGGAAAATTTCTTTACATCAGTGGCGTTTCAACGAGGTAAAGGTCACCAGGGGTTACCTTTACCTCGTTATTATAACCAATTTTCAAGGTAATTACCATTATTGAAAGCAATAACGGACTAAGGACTGTAAGCTGAAGAAAAATACGGTTTTAATGAAGAAAAATTGACTATGGACTGCGATATTATACTACAGCTTTCTGCTGTACCATCCTGAAAGTGAAGAGAAATTCTGTTATCTCTTCCGAGCTATTGACAGACAGGACACCACCACAACGCATTAATTCATTACTGACAATGCTTAGTCCAAAACCTCTGGTTTTTGAGGCATTATCCTTGGTAGAGTAACCGGCATTAAAAATTTTCTTCATATCCTGTTCAGGAATTTTTGGTCCGTTATTTGAGATGGAGAGCATATATTTATTATCCTTGCTAAAAGCCTTAACCTTGACAAACTTATTTTCTCTGTCAAAATTCACGAGGGATTCAATTGCATTTTCTATAATATTTGATATTACAGTTACAGCAGCATCCTCATCGATACCTGCAGTGGGAAGAGGTTCTTCAAAATCAGCGGAAATCTCTATACCTTTACCAAGAGCATTGTTGAATTTGACGTTGATAATTGCATCTACAAAATCGTTCCCTGAATTAATACCTATGTTTTTTGTCAGGCTGTTATTTGCATAATTATTTATATAATGTCTGATCCTTTCGCTCATATCCTGTTTGTTCAGAGTACACAGGCCGTAGATAGTATTCAGGTGATTCTTATATTCATGGCGCTCTTTTGCTACCAATTCATTAAATTCAATAAGCTGCTGTATGTTTTCTTTCTTAAAATCATTTGCATATTGAAGCAATTCCAGCTTGGAACCCTCACGGAAGGCGAAACCCAGTGATAGTATCAAAAGAATGTAAATGGTAAAAGAAAAAATATTATACATAATATGATTTTCTGATACTCCTGTGATATAAACATTTATAGCCACCATAAAAAACAAAACTGTAGAGATAATGATAAGAATTTGTTTATATTGAGACTGCTTGACATTATTTTCATTCAGCCATGCAATATTTATATTAAGTCTATATATAACCACAACTGCTCCAAGTTCAAGCACTTTAGCCATAATGCTGCATACAAACATAAAAAAATCATTATTAACCAAATCGTTTATTGAAATCTGAAAAATAATCATTACCAGCACAGACAGGGAATATTCAATGACTGATATTATAATTAAAACTAAAAAACCTTTTATTGAACTTCTCAGTAGTTTTCCGCTGAATAAATAATTTAGAATAAGGCATGTAAGCAAAAGAACAGGAATGGTTTGAAAGCCATTTGGAAGGAATAAAGTTAACCAATAGGTATAAATAGTATATATGAATATAAACCCAAGAACTCTTAAGCGGTTATTGGTCAGAAATTCTTTTCGGTTTGAAATAGCCGCAAAACCCGTTATAAATATTAAGCCTTCCAAAGCGGTGAAAAAAACTTCGGCAACCTGGTACATAACACTCCTCCTGATATAAGCAAACAGAAAACCCGTAAATACTATACAAATAATGTACATGTATTTACGGGTTTTTGCAACTACCAATAATACATTTTTGCATACCTTATTATTCTTCAGGTTCATAGAATAAAACAAGTTTAGTTACACCGACAACTGCAAATAATCCGGAAATTACTAAAGAGCATAACCCAATTGACTTTAATAAATACTTTTTCAAAAGAATCACTCCTCTAATAGTTTTATTTACTTTAATAATCTCTCTTTTTTCAACAAAAGTCAACATATTTCACGATAATTTTTGAAGGGATTACCTTGGTCAGGTTTACTTTTTTACTGCAAGTGAATATACTGCCTGAAGATAGATCAAAATTACTGATATAAAAACATATTGATGAGGCAATATATAATAATCAAGTGCTAATAAACCAGCTGTTATAAGAAGTACAGATATTTTTATAACAGTATAATTCTTTGCTTCCTTATTTTTTCTTGCAGGTGAGATTACGGCTCCAAAAACCGGAAGAAGGATTATCAGGGCTATTACTGCATTGGAAGGAAGTATATCCAACCTGCCGACAGTTACACCTGTTAACATCATCAAAAAGGATATCAATATGCATACAAACTCATTTTTGGCATGAAAGCCCCCTACAAATGGGCGTAACAGCAATGTACATCCAAACACCAGAAGGAATTCCCTGGTTTCAGAAAATAAAGAAAAGATTATTAGTAAAAGGATAAATTTATATAAGTCTGAAAAAAAACATACCAGTCCATATCTTATTTTCTTAGCGTCTGCTTCAGAGTATTGCTCATTGCCTATAACTGCGTCGGCTACCTTATCGGCGATTTTTCTATAGAAGGTAATCTCCATAGTCCCCCTGCCTTTCAGTCCAATAAAATTAATGTAAACAACATGCTCAAACACAGATATCTTCTTTATTTTATTATACATAATGAGTCCTGATAAATGCAAAAAGAAATAGTATACATATATCAGCGTTTAGCAGCTCCTGGTTAAATACATTTCTTAAAAGGAATTTAAAGACGACTCAATAACCTTTGAAGGGATGTTATCAAACAGAGGACTTATTGACTGCCTGTTCTGAATTCTGATCAGACTTTCCGCAAACAAAGGTGCGGCAGATATTGTATGGATTTTATTACTGCCATGGATAATAGGATTGGATATTGTATCGGTGGTTAACACCTGCTCAATACAGCTATTGTTTATTTTTTCCAGGCCCCTTGAATTAAGGAGTATATGTGATATGCATGCAAAAACTCTCCTTGCGCCGTGCTGCCTCAACGTTTCAGACAAATCTACAAGTGTTCCTCCGCTTATAGTGAAGTCATCAACTATAACAGCATCCTTACCCTGTACATCTCCTATAAGTTCCAGGATTTTTGCATTCTCACTGTGATCACTCCGGGTTTTATCTCCAATTACAGTTGGGACACCCAGGTAGGAAGAATAAGCTCTTGCCTGCTTTGCAAAGCCTGCATCAGGCGAAACTATAACATAATTATCCAGATTAAGGGATTTTATATATTCACAATGCAGGGGCATTCCCTGAAGGTTGTCCACCGGCTTTTTAAAGAAGCCCTGTACCTGTGGACTGTGAAGGTCCATAGTCACTATTCTGTCTGCACCTGCAAGCTCAAGGCATTCGGCACAAACTCTGGCACGAATGGAAACTCTGGGTTCATCCTTTTTATCACCCTTTGCATATCCGAAATAAGGTATTATTGCCGTCACCGAGTTGGCGCTTGCTCTTTTAAAGGCATCAAGCCAAAAAAGAATTTCTACAAATTCGTTATTTGGATCCAGTCCTATGGATTGAATGAGGTAGACATCCTGCCCCCGGACAGGCTCTTCAACGCGAACGAAAGTATTGCCTTCTGAAAAATCATGCACAGTAGACTTTCCAGGTGCAATTCCGATATAGCCGCATACTTTTTCGGTAAAGTCTCTACCCGTGCTCCCTGAAAAGATCTTAAAGTTTTCTGACATATAGTGGCCTCCTGATTCAAGTTTTCCGTTTTTATCATGCTCTATTTTATTTTTTTGAATATGTAGAAAATTATGCTTAATTAATACTTATGATCAAATCATAATTTCCATTAAGCCATATAACCTGCCATCTAATCTTTTTTAATTACGTGTTCTGGTTTAATTGTAAACTTAAATCCATCGGAATAAGTAATACTTATTAGTTATAACCTGTATAAACTCAGATTATTGTAAATTAGTGGGGTATTGTCAATTAATAAGAGGATTTTCAGCTGAATTGAAGCAAATGCATAAAGCTTTTTGCTGCAGCTGTCAGGGGTACATTGTGCAGTTTAATTAAACCTATCTGCCGGGGAGCTATTTTTTCCTTCAGATTTATTTCAAAGAGGCTTCCGTTTGAAATGTACTCTTCTGCAAAATTTCTGACCACGCAGGAGATGCCCAGTCCACGTCTGGCAAACTGTACCAGAAGATCGCTTGTGGCCAGTTCAATCTCGGGGATAATGGAAACAAAGTTTTGGGACAAATACTTATCAATGTACTTACGGGTACTTGTGTTTTTTTCAAGCATTATAACTGGATAATCAATTAGCTCGGAAACCGATATTTGCTTTTCAGACAGAAAACCAAACCTGTAGTTGGATACAAAGCAATCTTGAATCTCCATTGCTTCTATTACATCCAGGGTTTTGTCTTCTGTTAGGGGTAAACTTGCGACTCCTATGTCAATAATACCTCTTTTGAGAGCTTCAACGGTTTCTGGAGAGGTTCCATTTGCAACTTTTATGCGAACCTTGGGATATTGCTTGTGGAATTCCTCAAGATAGGGCAGAAGGAAGTACTTAAGTGTCATATCGCTGGCGCCGATTCTGATAACACCCGAATCCAGGTTAATGGCTTCTGAAAACTTGGATTCTGCAAGCATTATCAAATTATACCCTTGTTCAATATACTTATAAAGAACTTCACCCTCGGGAGTGAGGGTAATTCCTCGCGGAGTTCTGAAAAACAATTTCCCCCCCAGCTTGGATTCAAGCAGCCTTACTGACTGACTAACAGCGGGCTGTGAAATAAACAGCTCCTGAGAAGCCTTTGATATGCTTCCTGTCTGCACTACATGGTAGAAAACCTTGTATAAGTCAAGATTAATATTCATATAAGCGCTCCTTATATTGAGAGGATATTTTATAATATTATATTATAACACATTATATGATACATTCAGTTGTAATTATTGCCTTGTCAAAAAAATGATAGAATTTATCAATTGCTTTCTTTCTCAATATATAATTTTTTGCTTTTTTTCTTGATTGGTTGAAACCCAGTTCCACATTTAGGCGTATATATAGTTGACAGCTGTTGAGGGGGGTAAATGTGATGAAGGATCATATCCTTATCACCTCAGAGAGTCTTTCCGGTAACACAAAAGAAAAAATTCAAATAATAATAAGCAGAAATGTAGCAGATAATACTTTCACAAACCAGTATAAATTTAATAAGCTCAGAGATGTGAATGAAATAAAAAGTATAGAAATAAACGAGCAGGAATACATGATAAACTAACATACCTGAACAATTGAGGCTGTCTGGAATGTTAAAGAAGAGCTCACATATACCACTCAAGGGATATATGTGAGCTCTTTTAAACTTTCAAATGGAGATTTACTTTGCTACAATATTTACCAGTCTGCCCTTAACTACAATGACCTTCTTGACTTCCTTGCCCTCAAGGAACTGTCTGATTTTTTCATCTGCCAGAGCAGCAGCTTCAGCTTCACTGTTTTCGGAATTTGCAGATATTTCTATCTTTCCTCTTACAGTACCGTTAATTTGAACTGCAACTTCAATAGTGTCACGTAAAAGAGCACTTTCGTCAAATTCAGGCCACTTCTGATTAAAGATTGAGCATTCGTAACCCAGCTGTTCCCACATTTCTTCAGCAAAGTGAGGAGCAAATGGTGCTACCAGTTTTATCAGGTCAGCGATAGTTTCTTCAAACAGCCTGATATTCTTAGTCTTTACCTCGGCATCATACTTGTATAATGCATTTACCAGCTCCATACAACGTGAAATGGACGTGTTGAACTGGAAACGCTCAGTGTCCTGCGTAGCACCCTTGATTGCAGTGTGGCGGACAAAGTTCAGCTCTTTGTCATCCTTGTCAAATTCAGTTCTTGAAGGTTTTGGCTTCTGCTCTGCAAGACTTTCAATTAATCGTTCTATTCTTGAGGTAAATCTTGATATTGCCTTTATACCATCATCACTCCATGGTCCGCCGTCAACATAGTTGAAGCCGAAACCTAGATACATTCTGAATATATCTGAACCGTACTTTCTGACATAATCATCGGGTGAAATGGTATTGCCCATTGATTTACTCATTTTATTTCCGTCAGGTCCCAGGATGGTTCCCTGGTGAACTAATGAAAGGAACGGCTCGTCAAAATTCAGGTAGCCCAGATCACGCAATGCCTTTGTAATAAATCTTGCATAGAGCAGGTGCATTGCTGCGTGTTCAGCTCCGCCCACATATTTGTCAACCGGAAGAAGCTTGTTGATCCAGTCTGTGTCAAAGCACTTTTCGCTGTTCTTATTGTCAGCATACCTCAAGTAGTAGAAGGATGAGCAAACAAAGGTATCCAGGGTATCGGGATCTCTTCTTGCAGGGCCTCCACAGGCAGGACATGTTGTATTCATGAACTCTTCACTCTTCTTGAGCGGAGATTCTCCATCAGGAGTAAACGCAACATTGTACGGGAGTAATACAGGCAGATCCTTTTCAGGTATAGCTACTTCTCCGCAGTGCTCACAATAAACTACTGGAATTGGCGACCCCCAGTATCTCTGCCTTGATACCAGCCAGTCTCTAAGCCTGTAGTTGATTCTCAAGCTTCCTTTGTTATCAGCCTCCAACTTTTTAACTATTCCCAGCTTGGCATCTGCAGAAGACATACCGTCAAACTCTGCACTGTTCACAAGTACTCCGTATTCACAGTAGGGAAGGTCATCAATTGAACCGTCGGCACTCTTGATAACTCTCTTTATTGGGAGATTGTATTTCTTGGCAAAATCAAAGTCACGTTCATCATGTGAGGGAACAGCCATAACGCAGCCTGTACCATAGCTTGCCAGTACGTAGTCTGCAATCCATATGGGAACCTGCTCACCTGTTATTGGGTGAACAGCATATGCGCCGGTGAATACACCTGTCTTTTCCTTGACAGTAGAAAGTCTCTCTATCTCAGTCTGCTTCTTGGTTTCCTTTATATAGTTTTCTACTGCAGCTCTGTTTTCGGCAGTAGTGATTTTGTCCACTATAGGATTTTCCGGCGCCAGCACAACATAGGTTACACCGTAGAGAGTGTCAGCTCTTGTGGTGAAAACATTAAATTCTATATCCTGGCCCGCTACCTTGAAGGAAAGCTCAGCTCCCTCTGAACGTCCAATCCAGTTGGTCTGAATCTTCTTTGTTTTTTCGGGCCAGTCTATGGTATCCAGCTTGTCAAGCAGTTCCTGGGCGTAGGCAGTGATCTTGAAGAACCACTGCGTCAGGTCGCGTTTAGTTACTTCGGTGTCGCATCTTTCACAGGTGCCATCTATTACCTGCTCATTTGCAAGAACCGTATTACACCTGGGGCACCAGTTTACAGGTGCCTTTTTTCTGTAAGCCAGACCTGACTTGTACAGCTGCAGGAACAGCCACTGAGTCCATTTATAATAGTCAGGCATACAGGTCTTTATTTCATAATTCCAGTCGAAGGTAGCTCCCATTTCCTTGAGCTGGCCTTCCATGGTCTCTATATTCTTAAGTGTAGAATCCTGGGGATGGATACCTGTTTTGATTGCATAGTTTTCTGCGGGCAGACCGAAGGCATCAAAGCCCATTGGATGGAATACTTCGTAGCCCTGCATTCTCTTCATTCTGGCCCATGAATCGGTCAGACCGTAGTTATACCAGTGACCAACATGAAGATTGGCACCTGATGGATATGAAAACATTTCAAGGCAGTAAAGCTTCTTGTCAATATTCTCAGGATTAAACCTGTAGATATCGGTATCTGACCACTTTTTTTGCCATTTTCTATCTATATCTGCTGAGTATGGCATTTAATCAACTCCTTTGAAAATAATTATAGCCTATGTTGATAAAAATTATAAAACCCGTCTCTAATGAAAGAGACGGGTTAATCCGCGGTACCACTCTTGTTAGCTTAACGGGAGATTATAATAACTGAATAAGTGTAATAAACAGCAACTGTCTCCTCTAGCTCACTTAAATATCTTGTAACGTAGATATACGGCTGTTATTAGCAGCAGTTCCACGGCGAGTTCAAAGTATGCAGCCTGCTGTACTTCCACCAGCGCTTTTTTGCACTGTACAGCTCTCTGACAGGAATATTTATGGCAATTCCTCTTAGGTACAAATTCTTTTACTATTCCGCTTCATAACCTATATTTATAAAATCTATGAGTACTATGTCTACTCTAACGTCTGATATTATGGCCCATTAAATTTTCCGTAATATGTCTTTTAGAGTTGACATAGTAAAAGAGTAACATATCTAAATACTTTTTTCAACTGATAATACCCTCTATTTACAATGTACAACACGTTTTTGAGCGACGGATTTGCTCTGTAGCTGCGTTAAAGCCGTTTGCAAGGCACAAAGCATTGCTACACGGCTTTGCCTTGCCACAAAACAAATCCATCAGCTCAAAAATCTT
>JAEYHZ010000045.1 GCA_023409265.1 Bacillota bacterium
CCTTGTCTGCCGGAGCTTTCAGCCCTGGTGCTGTGGTATCCTGTACTGTTACCTTCTGTATCCTGGTGGTCTTGTTGTTGTGCTCATCTGTTGCCGTCCAGGTTACCTCGGTTGTTCCTATCTGGAACAGCTCAGGAGCATTTTTTGTCACTTCCACAGGGAAGATATCACTGTACTCTGGTACTCCCAATTCCACAGGGGTTCCAGCTGCCGCTGTGGCTTCTACCACCTTGTCTGCCGGAGCTTTCAGCTCTGGTGCTGTGGTATCCTGTACTGTTACCTTCTGTATCCTGGTGGTCTTGTTGTTGTGCTCATCTGTTGCCGTCCAGGTTACCTCGGTTGTTCCTATCTGGAACAACTCAGGAGCATTTTTCGTTACTTCCACAGGGAAGATATCACTGTACTCAGGGGTTCCCAATTCCACAGGAGTTCCAGCTGCCGCTGTGGCTTCTACCACCTTGTCTGCCGGAGCTTTCAGTTCTGGTGCTGTGGTATCCTGTACTGTTACCTTCTGTATTCTTGTGGTCTTGTTGTTGTGCTCATCTGTTGCCGTCCAGGTCACCTCGGTTGTTCCTATCTGGAATAACTCAGGAGCATCATGTATCACTTCCACAGGGAAGATATCACTGTACTCAGGGGTTCCCAATTCTACAGGTGTACCTGTGGCTGAAGTGGCTTCAACCACTTTGTCTGCCGGAGCTTTCAGCTCTGGTACTGTGGTATCCTGTACTGTTACCTTCTGTATTCTTGTGGTCTTGTTGTTGTGCTCATCTGTTGCCGTCCAGGTCACCTCGGTTGTTCCTATCTGGAATAACTCCGGAGCATTTTTCGACACTTCCACAGGGAAGATATCACTGTATTCAGGTGTTCCCAGTTCTACGGGTGTACCTTTTGCCGAAGTGGCTTCAACTACCTTGTCCGCCGGAGCTTTCAGTTCAGGCGCTGTAGTATCTGCAATATTTATTTTCTGAGTGCCTTGACCAACATTGCCATTTACATCTATTGCAGTCCAGGTTACGTTTGTTACCCCATATGGATATATCCCCGGTGCATTGTTAGTGACCGACTTGATTCCGAAGATGTCGATTACTGTTGGACTACCTATCTGAGTAGCCTCGGTCATTTTTGCTGTAGCTTCAAATGTCATATCCTGAGGAGGTATTACAACAGGAGCCGTCTTGTCGGTTACGGTAATTTCCTGAGTACCTTCGGTGATATTATTATGTTCATCTATTGCAGTCCAGGTTACTATTGTTCTTCCAAGAGGATAAGCTCCTATACCGTTATTTAATATTCTGACCTTAAATAAATCAGTTGCCGTGGCTTGTCCGATATCCACAGGTGTTTTTACTGCAGTGGCTTCTACTGATATATTATTGGGAACCTTAAGTACCGGAGGAGTTGTATCCTTTACAGTTACCTTTTGTATTCCGGAACTGGAGTTTCCGTTTGAATCGGTTGCTGTCCAAATCACCTCAAAAGTACCAACGGGAAAACCATCATTTGGAGCATTATTTGTAATAGTAACTGCGAAAATATCAGATGCCTTGGCCTCTCCCAATTCCACTGGAGTTTTTTCGCCGGTGGCCTCTGCGGTTACATCAGGAGGTACACTTATTACAGGAGCTGTTGTGTCAACAATATTGATTTTTTGAGTCCCGAATTCTTCGTTATTATTCTCATCCCTAGCTTTCCACTTTACCTCGGTTACACCAAGCGGATAGTATTTGATATCATTATTTGATATTTGCACTGTAAATATATCTGTTGCCGAAGCTTGGCCGATATCCACCGGAGTCAGGATTTGTGTAGCCTCTATCCTTTTGTCTTCCGGAACATGAAGAACAGGTTTGGTAGTGTCCTCAATTGTGACATACTGAATCCCCTCTGTAGAATTGTTGTGTATATCTGTGGCCTTCCAGGTTACCGGAGTTGTGCCTAAGGGATAATCCTTCAATCCATCGTTTGTAAAGGTGACCGGAAATATATCTATTGCTGCTGGCGTGCCAAGATCTACAGGAGTTCTTATGGCTGTTGCCTCTGCCTTTATATCTTTAGGCAGTGTGAGTACTGGCTTTATGGTGTCTTCAACGTATACCGACTGTTCGACTGAAGAGGTGTTCCCGTTTGCATCTCTTGCGACCCAGGTTATAACTGTCTGACCAACGGGGAATAGATTGTCCTGAGGACCGTTACGTGTAATGGTCGTGTCAAATATGTCATATACTTCAGGCGGGATTATTGGAATCTTTGTATTTTCTCCGGCAGCTTCCACTCTAATATCTTTCGGTTTTGTTATCACCGGAGGAGTATTATCGGTTATGGTTATATACTGTGATTTGGTATCTTCGTTCTTGTTTTCGTCAACGGCCTTCCACTTTACCTCGGTTCTTCCTACCGTAAATTCCGCAGGAGCATTATTGGTAATCTCCACCGGGAATATATCAGAAGCCGAGGCTTGCCCGATGTTCAATTTAACATATCTGCTGGGTGCTTCCAGGGTTATATCCTCAGGGATAGTCAGCTGAGGTTTGGTAGTATCCTGAACCTTTATCTCCTGAACACCTTCTGAAACATTATTGCTTTCATCGGCAGCCTTCCATGCCACATATGTCGTGCCTATGGGATAATCAGGCAGAGCATTGTTGCTTATGGTTACCTTGAAAATATCTGTTGCTGAAGCAGAGCCTATATCCACCTGGGTTCTTCTGCCTGTTGCTTCCACTGTAAGGTTGGCCGGCAGCTTCAGTGAAGGTGACGTGGAATCAATTACTTTGACCTTCTGAGTTGCAGTCACCTTATTGTTATTTGCATCCTTTGCCGTCCAGGTTACAAGTGTTTCACCAAGCGTGTATTTTTCCGGGGCATCGCTTGAAATTGTTACAGGAAATATATCTGTTGCGGTAGCAGGTTCAAGTATCACAGGGGTTTCAACCGCCGTGGCTTCAACTACTACATCTCCCTGCACCGTGATGACCGGCTTTGTTGTGTCATTAACAGTAATATTCTGCACTACTTGTGTCACAAAACCTACAGAATCGGTAGCCTTCCATATGACTTTTGTGGTGCCTACAGGGAAACCGTCTTTTGGGGCATCATCTTCCAGAGTCCAATCACTTACATCTGTTACCTGGGCTGTTCCAATGTCTATTGGTGTCTTTACAGCAGTTGCTTCCAATGTGATATCCTGAGGCGGAATAACGGTCGGGATGCTTTTGTCGAGTTTTATTTCAATGCTCTCAACGGAACTGCTTTTGCCCACATTATCCGTTGCCCAGTATAATATACGGCTTAGACCTTCCGTTTTGAAGAGTATTGCAGTATTATCTCCTGCAACGGTCTTTTCTTCCCCTGACTCACCAGTTTTGTAATGAATTTCCTTTACACCTGACTGGGTATCCTTTGCCGAGAGGGTAAGTGTAACATCATACTTGTTCCAGCCATTTTCATTCCTTTCGGGACTCAGTTTGGCCGTCACTGTGGGAACCGACTTGTCAATCTTGACAGTAAAGGTCTTTGTCTGCTCTTGATTTCCGGCATTATCCACAGCCCAGTAAGTTACTACACTTGTCCCTTCAAGGTCAATATCCGCAGTGGCGCTTTGCCCTTCCAGTTTAACGGGAGTACCGTCACCGATTCTGTAGAATATTGCATTGACTCCTGAAACGCTGTCGGTTGAGTCAAAGCTGACAATTACCTTATCATCATACCAGCCGCCAGACTTGGGCCTCGGGTAGGTAGCTGTTGTGACCGGCATACTTTTGTCAATATTGATTGGCCCAAAGGTCACGCTTGCAGAATTGTTGGCACTGTCAACGGCAGTACCGGTTGCAGTCTGGTTTGCTCCTTCTTCATTAAATGTCTGCTCAGGAGTACAGGATTTAATTGTTGAAAGAGAATCTGTTGCGCTATAAGCCACGGATACCGAATGGCTTGTCCAGGTTCCGGCGATGTAGTTGGCTCCGGTATCATCCTTAGCTTGAACTGAAATAAAAGGCGGAGTCTTGTCTACCAGATTTGAACTGTATGTCCCTACTTCCACGTTAAACGTAACCGTATTAGCTCCGGGAATACTGGCTTTAACCTGTAAGATTTGAATAATTCCCGGATACGTGGAATAGACCTGATACCCTTCACCTACATAGTTTGAATATGTATTGGCAGCCGACGCCATACCGTTGGAATCGGTTGTAACCGTTAGGATTCTGCTGTTATAGCCCCTCATAATTGAGGTTATCATGCTATTGGCAGCGACTTCAAAGGTTACGGAAACACCTGCAACAGGTCTGCCGGAGTTATCTTTTACCACGACTGCCTGCGGCAGCATGAAGCCTCGTCCTCCCGGCGCTGATGCAGTGGGCTGAGACAGTTTCATCTGCTGGCTCAGTGGAGAAACTGCATATAAGGTCCCCCCTGTTTCACCGACAGAATATACATCATTCATATTTGGTATTACTGCCAAAGAAACTAAAAGTATTATCAGCGAGCAGTATACCCATTTAAATTGTTTTCCCGTGTACCTAGTAAAAGCTTTAAACGGTTCCTTTAAATGTTTCATTCGCATTCCTCCAATAAGATTTGGTTTTGAACTGGTTGGTATCCGACCTTTTTATTGCTGCCTACCTCCTGATTTTATGTAAGCAGCCATAGATTAAACCTCCTTCTTAAATACAGGAATTATTACAAGAAAAATAACAACTTCATAAATTTTCTACATATTATGCAGATTTTGTTAAATATTAAAAAATATGGTTGTTATATAGGCAAAAAGTATTACTATATTAGTAAAATAACTTTATTGACAAGTTTAAAGTTATCAGGCTTAGACAATCCTACAATTTAATATTGAAGTCCATAAAATTCATCAGAGCGGAGGTTTCTTATGCAAACTAACGACGGCATCTCGGTAGAAAACTACAGAAAACTACTGAGGAGAGCAGCATGGAGATTGCAGTACAAAGCTCGTACTCAACAGTTAAAGGAATGTTATCTTCTATTTGAAAGCCAGGCACAAGACAGCGGGTTTGAAGCAGAAATTTTATCAAAAGTCTATACTAAAGAATTATTGGATTCTATACCTTGGGAAAAGTGTAGATTCATCATCCAGAGAACCATAATCGATGGTATGACTGAACAGGAGGTTGCACGCGAACTAAACATTACTCAGCAGGGGGTGAATAAATGGAAAAAGAAAGGATTGGAGTTATTACGACAAACCCTGATAGATTCATACAAATAGTGAAAAAGGCACAACAAGGCGATAAAATGTCAATGAATGAAATAATAAATCTGTTTAATGATGATATTGAATATTTATCCAGGTACATAATGCTGCCCAGAGAGGACGCAATTCAATCTTTAAAAGTTGAACTTATTAATATTGTTTACGCTGATATGACATGTATTTAAATTTACCGAAAGATTGTATTTCGGCCACCGAGGATTACTTATTATTATAAGCTAGTCCTTTTATGTCTAACAGGAAAGAAGGGGTGCAGGTGGAAACAAATATACTAATTACTTGCGCAGCAGCGGTCAGCGGAATTGTTTTTGGATATCTTACTCTGCAGGCAAGGGTTAAGGGAGAATCAAAGCAGAGCGGAATTGAAGTCGGCCAGCTTAAAGCTGATATAGAATATATTAAACGCAGCAGCGACACAACATTGCTGGAATTAAGATGCTTGAACAAGACTGTAAATAATCATGCCGACAGATTGGCAAGGGTGGAGGAGAGCACAAAACAGGCCCATCTTAGAATAAACGAATTAAGAGAGGAGCTGGGAAAAGATGTGTCATGTAAGATTTAAGCATCCGGAATAAGTCCTGGGTATATACAAAGCTTCTTTCGGTCATAAATCAGGTATGCAGGACAGTTATCCCGTGTCCAGGGGCTTAACTGGTCTGTGGCTTGCAAAATTAAAGGAAATCAAATAATTTGACAGTTTTATTCCGATTATAGTAAAAAAGCTGGGAGGTAATGAATTATGCTGGATAAACTTAAGAATTTAATCAATGTTAAAAGCATTGTCACACTTGCATTGGTTTTTACTCTGGTTCTAATTGTTCTGTCCGGTAAAAAAATAGACTCAGACATTTTTCTGTTATTTTCTAACAGTACTACAATGATAGTTACTTATTTTTTCACAAGGAAATCAACTGATGAAAATAAGTGAGCGTTCATTATCCTAAGGGGGCTGCATTAAACTAATCCGTTTAGTTATGCTATGCCCCCTTTTGTTTTGCTTTTTAGCAGATATTTACAATAGCAGTAAAAACAAGCCTATTTGACCATTGCAATAAATTCCCCGTATCCCTTATCCCTCATCTCCTCCAGTGGGATGAATCTTAACGAAGCACTGTTTATACAATATCTCAAGCCTCCCTGATCAGCAGGACCGTCATCGAAAACATGTCCCAGGTGGCTTTTCCCAACTCTGCTGGTAACTTCAGTCCTGTACATTCCATGGCTCTTATCCTCATTGTAATCTATGACCTCGTCATCAACAGGTCTTGTAAAGCTTGGCCAACCGCAACCGGAATCGAACTTATCAGAGGAAACAAACAATGGCTCTCCTGTAACAATATCAACGTATATCCCTTTTTTTCCGTTGTCCCAGAACTCATTCTCATATGGTGCTTCAGTAGCTTTATTCTGTGTAACCTCATACTGTTTGGTATTTAACCTTTGCTTTAATTCTTCATTTCCAGGCTTAGAATACTTTGATTTGTCCACTTTTCTCCCTGCTTCCTGTTTTAAACTGTTGATAAGAGAGAAATCTATGTGGCAGTAGCCCTTTGGGTTTTTCTCCAGATAATTCTGGTGATATTCCTCAGCCTTATAAAAATTATCAATTGGCAGTACCTCTGTAAGTATTTTCTTAGGGTACTCACTTTGCTTTATACTTATATATTGGTCAATAACTTTTTTGTCCAACGGATTTTTATAGTATATACCTGTTCTATACTGGGTTCCAATATCATGTCCCTGCCTGTTGAGCAGTGTGGGATCAATAATCCTGAAAAAGTAACCCAGCAGGGTTTCAAGGGAAATCCTGAATGGATTATATTTTACGTAAACCGTCTCCGCGTGACCTGTATTATTCCGGCATACATCCTCATAGGTCGGGTTTTCTGTTTTACCGTTTGCATAACCAACTTCAGTATGAATAACTCCGGGTACATTCTTCAAAAATGCTTCAGTACCCCAGAAGCATCCACCAGCAAGCCATATTTCCGAAAATTTTTTAGTTGGATTTATCATAAACTCACGTCCTTTTGACTATATTTATACCTTAGATTTACCCTAAAGTTCAGCTTTTAAACCATATATCCTGGCCATATTCATTATCATACTATAACATATATAATTAACACAAATTAACTTTATGGCCAATTAATGTTTGTGTTATCATATAATTAATTATAAATTTTTTCAGGTCATAAAGCTGCTTAAATGCCAGCACCTGAATACTCAGTTTAACAGGATATTTAAGGGGGAAAACAAACAATGAAGACTTTAATTTGGGCACATCGCGGAGCGTCTGGTTATGCTCCTGAAAATTCAATGGAGGCCTTCAGGCTGGCAAATCATCAGCAGGCTGACGGTATTGAGCTGGACATTCATATGACCAGGGATGGCCATCTTGTGGTTGCACATGATGAGACTATTGACAGATGTTCAAACGGTACTGGACGGATTATTGATATGACCTTGAAGGAGCTGCTCACTTATGACTTTTCAAATGGCATGTCTGATTATAAAAACATTAAAATACCTACTCTTGAGGAGGTTTTACATTTTGTAAAAGGTACCGGGATGACAGTAAATATTGAAATCAAATCGGGTGTAGTCAACTACGAAGGTATAGAAGAAAAAGCAGCAAAACTGGTATCAAAAATGGGTATGAAAAAAAGAGTTATATATTCTTCCTTTAACCATTACAGTTTGATGCTGGTCAAACAGATTGACAGCTCAATTCCTATTGGCCTTTTATATACCGAGGCAATGGTTGATCCCCACATTTATGCCTCACATCTCAAAGCAGAAGCAATTCATCCATTTTATTATACTCTGGCTGTACCGGATACTGTCGCCCGGTGTAAGGAAAACGGTATTAAGGTTAATCCCTGGACGGTAAATACTGCAGAACATATTGGCTGGATGTACAAAGAAGGTGTAAATGCCATTATAACAAATTACCCGGATGTGGCGTTTAAAGTCAGGAACCAAATACAAGGATAATGGAGGATACTCTATGAAGCTTAACTATAAGCAAACCTTCCTGATAGGCTTTGGCTTTTTTGCAAGTTCAATTGCATGGGCCATGTATAACAACTATGTTCCTGTTCTTCTGGGGAAATATCTGACAAGTACAACTTTGATAGGAATAGTTATGACCTTTGATAACATCTTTGGAGTAATTTTTCAACCAATATTCGGCACTCTGTCGGATAAAACCCGAACCAGATTTGGGAGGAGAATGCCGTATATATTAATAGGAATACCCATTTGCGCAGTGGCCTTTCCTTTTATCCCCTTTACCAGATCCCTGTTTTCTCTGATGGCAGTTGTTATCATATTTAATTTTGTAATGTCAACCTGGAGAGCTCCTGTTGTCGCTCTCATGCCCGATTTGACACCTGCACCGCTCAGAAGTCAGGCTAACGGCATTATAAATTTCATGGGTGGTCTGGGGAGCCTTTTTTCCTTTTTTGCAGGCGGTCTGCTCTTCAAGGCAGGAGGTATGCCGCTGCCCTTTGCAGCCAGCGCTGCACTTATGCTGGTGGCGGTTATTGTTCTTAAGGTGTTCATCAAGGAACAGGCCAATGTGGAACTCCATGACAGTGAATTGGTCGGGGAAAAGCTTCAGGCCGATATAAGCAGTGAAGGAGTTGCTCAGACTTCTTTAAGCAATAAAATAAACACCAGAGCTGAAAAAACAAGCCTTATATTTCTACTTCTGGCAATCCTGTTCTGGTTTACAGGTTATAATGCTGTAGAGACCTTCTTCAGCCTTTATGTGACAAACACCTTAAAGGATGCGTCAGGTAACTTTCTGACTGCCGGAGATGCGTCTCTTCTGCTTGCCATGTTTTCACTGACCTTCCTCTTTTTCTCCATACCGGCAGGATTTATATCGGGAAAAATCGGCAGAAAGAAAACCATACTAATAGGGCTTTTTGGAGTCATGGTTCTATTTACTCTGATGATGTTTACCAATAATATTTGGGCTTTAAGAGTCTTGCTTTTACTGGGAGGTATTTTCTGGGCCTGTGTAAACATCAACTCTCTCCCAATGGTTGTTGAAATGGCTCAATGGAAGGATATCGGCCGATATACCGGCTATTATTATTTCTTTTCCTTCGGTGCAGCCATAGTAAGTCCTATCCTGTTCGGATTTATCAGGGACATGGTAGTTCGCTATGATGCTATATTTGTCTACTCTGCCGTAGCCTTTGCTCTGGCCATTGTGTGTATGATCTTTGTAAGACATGGAGAAGCAAATACAGTTAAGAGTGAATAGTCAATGTTATTAGTAAATTTATCTCTCTTCATATAGATAATCAACAATCTCAGCTTCGGTATTCTGCTCAACGAAACGCATGACTTCATCCAGAACGGCATTGGCCTGTGTTCTGCCTTCCGAAACACAGGCTGCACCAATTACTATAGTCTGATAGTAATCCTGTTGGTCCACTTCAGCTATTGAAACATTAAATTTATTCCTTGCCCTTTGCACCAGGCTTTTGACTATCATTCTCTTATCCTTCAGCGAATGGCAGCCTGGTGCGTACAGCTTCATTGTAAGTGTGGAAACAACCATATTTCTTCCTCCTGATAAACATAAGGAACGTTCTGTTTTTTGGTATAACTATAAAAACTTAATATCCGAGTTCCTCTCCAACAAGTATAACCTTTATTCGGTCCTTGTGACGCTGATATGCCGAAACCATATAATTGCAGCATATTCTTCCCTTACTGGAGCAGCCGCTGGACATCTCTGGTGAATCCATACCAAAAGACATACATTCTCCGGTTTCCTTGCAGTATGTCTGACAGGACAATCTGGTGCTGTTTGCAGGTGCGGAAATGGTTTTAACCCTTGTAACGGCCTCCTCCAGATTTTTAACTATTTTGTTATAGCCGGCTACAATAATCACCGATTTGGGTCCAAAGCAAATTGCCGCAACACGGTTCGAATTCCCATCAACATTATATAATTCCCCGTTTTCAGTTATGGCATTCGAACTTGCTATGTAGGTATCTGCTGAAAAGGACTCTATAAATATTTTGTTAATCTGCTCAGGTGTTAGTCCCTCTTCATATCTGTCCAGAAAATTATATTTATCAGAGCGCAGAAGTTCAATAACTCCTGTTTCAAACAGGGTCATAGCGCCTCCTACTCCAACAGTATCCCCTTCTTTCAGAAGTTCCTTCACCTTCTGGACAACATCTTTTTTGGTTTCAACATAATGAACCTGCATATTGTTTTTCTCCAGGTTTTTCATAGTCCTGCTTATTCTCTTATCAATAATTGCCCTTGCATTCTGATCCATATGAACCTCCTGAGCCATGTCGGCTTTGAGCCGCATGGCGCATAAAATATTTTCAAATTTATCAACTCCTTATCCGCTGTAAGGGCGGATAAAGGGAATTCTTACTATTCCCCAATATATTCAAAACGTCTGAAAGTAAGACCTTCTCTTTCTATTATTTCATCCCACATTGCGGCAGGTCTTACCCATATTCCCATATCTCCGTAGAGTGGCTGATAAACCACCATGTCCTCCATGGTTTCACTGTGCCTTGCAATGTAAAGTACCCTGTACTCATTCCCTTTGAAGTGCCTGTACTTTCCGATTTTAATTTCTTTCATACTTGTCTCCACCCTCTTCCTCATCCAAAAGCTTAACCAGTGACCTCTCAAAAGCCTCGTCATTCTCTTTTGTACGTTTCTTAAAGGTACCTGTTCTGCCTCCAGCCCTTCGAACCTTTTGCCCAAGGTGTCTTTCAAAAAGAAGTCTGTCAATATTATTATCAGAAAATATTAGCCCGTTTTGGTTAAGGACTTTTGCACCTTTGCCCAGGCCCATTGCAGCCACACCGTAATCCTGCGTTACGACTACGTCTCCACGTTTAAGAAGGTTTATAAGCTTAATATCTACACTGTCTCTGGACTTATCTACTGTAATCACAGTACTGTACCCGTCAAACAGCTCATGACTGGTATCTATTATCATAGTTACAGGTATATCTCTCTTTTTAGCATTTTTAACGATTATATCCTTTACAGGACATGCATCTGCATCAACAAGAATCTGTATAAAACCACCTCCTGTATCTGAATCTATTTATTGTTGAATCTGACTGACTCTCTGCTTACAAGAGTGGCTGAAAGAAGTATTTTTTCCGGAAAGCTTTCTTCATCCTTTAGTTTTTCTATTAACTTGGATACAGCTCTTCTACCCATCAATTCTTTACGTACTCTCATGGTTGTCAGTTCAGGAGTAATGCTTTTGGCAGTTTCGATATCATCAAACCCAACGATTGAAATTTCATCAGGTACCTGAATTCCCATACCCGTCAGGACTTTAATTATTACTATGGCTTCAGCATCATTGCAGCAGAAAAAAGCCGTAGGCAGACCACCTTTAACCCTGATTGAATCTATCATTTCCGCCATTTCATCACCTGCAGCCTTTTCAAGCTTCATATCTATAACTGAAAAATCAGGGTTAACCTTAATGTTATATTCCTTCATCGCTTTTAAATAACCTTGGTATCTGTCATAAAAGCTGACCGAGGCATAAATGTTCCCCAAAAATCCTATTTTTGTATGCCCGGCTTTAATCAGATGCTCTGCAGCCAGATAGCCTCCACATTGATTATCGGTCAGAATACAGTCCATCACAAGATCGTCAAAGTAATTATCAACCATTACCACCGGAAGGCTGCAGGTTACTATTGTATTTATGGTCTTATGAGATATTCTTCCAAGTGTTATTATCCCGCTTATCATGCCATCCTTTATGCATTTTGGAATTTCAAAAACTTCATCTTTTTCATCATAGTAATGAATTATTGTGTTTATATTGTTTTTCTTGGCCTCTGCTTCAATTCCCAGCTGTATAAAGCTGAAAAAGCCTATGGAATCCCTGGTACTCTTTGATATAACAAGACATAAATTGCGTGTGGCTGTTGACTTATTATTGGATTTATAATGGTATCCCATACTTTTAGCAGCTTCTTCTATTGTTCTTCTTGTATTTTCACTAATCCCGGGCAATCCTCTCAGCGCCAGTGAAACAGTATTTTTTGAAATCCCCAGTTTCTCAGCAATAGCATCCATTGTAATTTTCTTTGGCATAAATCCTCCAAATAATTGTTAATGTATGAATTATAACATAATTTTAAGCGCTATCAAAGGATAGTTGTAACATTACAAATAATGTTATTTTTCACTTTACAAACATATTATGCTTTAGTAATATAATATTACACAGACTAATATATACTTACTTATAAAAGATATTTTATATAGTTATTTTCTAATAGTAACATTATTTTGTTATGGAGGTATGTCAAATGGCAATTCTAGGAAAAAATTTAAAAAATATACCCTGGCAGGAGAAACCTTCAGGCTTCCAGGGTGTTATTTGGAGACATGAAGGAAACCCAATAATTGATTGGAATCCTACTCCAAGTACCGCCAGGGTGTATAATAGCTCTGTAGTTCCCTGGGGTTCCGGCTTTGCGGGAATTTTCCGGGCTGACCACAAGGATGGAAAAGCACGTATTCATGCAGGCTTTAGTGAAGATGCCATCCACTGGGAAATAGAGGATACAGAAATCACATGGCACGATGAGGATGGCAAACCATATCAGCCCAACTATTCCTACGATCCTCGTTTGATAGAGATAGACGGTACTTATTATATTGTGTGGTGTACGGATTTCGGCGGAGCAGCTCTTGGATTTGGTATGACCCGGGATTTCAAAGAGTTTACGCGGCTTGAAAATCCCTTTATTCCTTTTAACAGGAACGGTGTTTTATTCCCAAGAAAAGTCAACGGGAAATATCTCCTGCTAAGCAGGCCAAGTGACGGCGGTCATACACCCTTTGGAGACATTTTTCTCAGTGAAAGCCCTGATCTGATACATTGGGGCCGCCATAGACGAGTTATGCAGAAAGGCGGCTCAGGTTGGTGGCAAAGCGTTAAAATTGGTGCAGGAGCAGTTCCTATCGAAACCACCGAAGGCTGGCTGCTGCTATATCACGGTGTATCGAGTACCTGCAACGGTTTTGTCTATAGCTTTGGTGCAGCTTTGCTTGACATCAACAATCCTTCAAAGGTTCTCTACAGGACAAAAGATTATTTGCTTACTCCGGAAAAAACATATGAAACAACAGGTTTTGTTCCCAACGTGGTATTCCCCTGTGCAGCCTTAACAGACGCTGAAACAGGCAGAATTGCCATATATTACGGTGCCGCTGATACCTATTCAGCTCTTGCCTATGCTCAAGTGGATGAATTAGTGGAATATATTAAAGCCAATTCCGAACTTGTTTCAGGAGATTCAGAAGAATATAAATAGTCATTCTCTCTATATATTAGACTTTATACATAATAAGAAATTATATTTAAATAAGCAATTTTGTTTCTATAAGAAATTTGTTTAATATATGAGATTTGTTTAATATAAGAAATTTGTTTAATATATGAAATTTGTTTATATAAGAAATTTTATTTTTATTTTACCAAGGGGGGCCAAATGAATAGTTTTTTGATTGAGAATTTTGCTAAAGATATTGAGCAGGAATTACGGAATAACATACTGGAGTTTTGGATAAAGCACTCTGTCGATAATGAAAATGGAGGTTTTTACGGGTTTATTTCAGATGATTTGAAAATTGATAAAAAGCACGAAAGAGCATCCGTTTTATATTCAAGAATATTGTGGACTTATTCAACGGCATACAGGATCTATAAAGATGAAAAATATTTAGCAATGGCCGACAGGGCTTATGATTACATAGTCAGATATTTTTTAGATAGTGAGTACTCAGGTGTTTACTGGCTGTTGGATTACAACGGAAAGGTAAGGGATTCTAAAAAGCAGACCTATGCCATTGCCTTTGCAATATATGGAATGTCTGAATATTTTAGAGCAGCCGGAAGACCCGAAAGCCTTGATATAGCGGTTCAGCTTTATAATGCACTTGAAATGCATGTTTATGACAAAGTCAAAAAAGGTTATATGGAAGCCTGTTCCCGAGACTGGTCCCCCCTCGGTGATATGAGTCTCAGTTTAAAAGATATGAATTCCGCAAAATCTATGAACACTCATCTCCATGTAATGGAGGCCTATACCAATCTTTTCAGGGTTTGGAAGGATGAAAGGCTTAAAAACTCTCTTGAGGAACTCATTAATGTTACCATTGACCATATCATTGATCCTGTATCTTTCCAATTCAAACTGTTCTTTGATGAAGGCTGGAAACCTCTATCCAATATAGTATCCTTCGGCCACGATATAGAAGGAAGCTGGCTGTTGCTTGAAGCGGCTGAAGTGTCAGGTAATCAGGAGCTGGTAAGCAAAGTAAAAACCATTTCAACCAATATGGCCAGAAAAGTACTTGAAACTGGAATTGATAGAAAAAATGGCGGATTATTCTACGAAGAGGATAATTATGAATTGGTTACTGACAAGGATTGGTGGCCTCAGGCCGAAGCAGTGGTAGGTTTCACAAATGCTTATCAGCTTTCAGGTGAGGAGGTTTACCTTGAAGCAGCCCTTAATACGTGGAATTTTATAAAGAACCACATAGTTGACAAGGTTCATGGTGAGTGGTTCTGGGGAACATCAGCTGACGGCTCTGTTGTTAGCCGCAGCGAAAAAGTAGGACCTTGGAAGTGCCCCTATCACAACAGCCGTATGTGTTACGAAATTGTAGAACGATTAGGCAGACTGAAGCAATAAAACTGTAAAATAGTGTTAATTACGGAGGCCATAAATATGACATTTGAAGAAAGATTGAAATATCTGACTCAGGAACACAATGTACTGACTAGTAGGAAGAACTCTGCAATAAAGGGCGGCAACGGTATTTATGACAGATATGAATATCCCGTTATCACCAATGGTCATACACCTTTGTTCTGGAGATATGATCTTGATAAAGAAACAAATCCCTACCTGATGGAGCGCCTTGGAGTCAACTGTGCGTTTAATCCCGGAGCCATTGAAATAAATGGCAAGAT
Organism: Bacillota bacterium; assembly: GCA_023409265.1. Classification (GTDB taxonomy): domain Bacteria; phylum Bacillota; class Clostridia; order Acetivibrionales; family DSM-1351; genus Ruminiclostridium. The sequence goes on from JAEYHZ010000045.1 coordinate 15,265, forward strand.
CTATCTTGTGGTCAGAGTGGAGGGTAACGACAGAAAATCCTTCTTTGCTGTTGCGCAAAGCGATACCGGTATAGATAACTTTAAATTCTGGGATTACCCTGTTGTAATGCCGGAAACTGATAATCCTGATATAAATGTTTATGACATGAGGCTTGTCAAGCATGAAGACGGATGGATATACGGTTTATTCTGTACAGAACGCAAGGATCCTGATGCACCTTTCGGTGACACCTCAAGCGCCGTAGCAGCATGCGGTATTGCAAGAACAAGGGATCTAAAAACCTGGGAGCGCCTCCCCGACCTTAAAACCTCCTCACCTCAACAGCGTAATGTTGTTTTGCATCCCGAGTTTATAAACGGAAAATATGCCCTGTATACCAGGCCACAAGATGGTTTTATTGAAACTGGCAAAGGCGGAGGTATAGGCTTTGGCTACACAGACAGCATGGAGAATGCATGTATAGATGAAGAAATACTAATGGAATGCAAAGAATATCACACCATAAAAGAAGTTAAAAACGGACAGGGACCTGCGCCTATCAAGACTGATAAAGGCTGGCTGCATATTGCCCATGGTGTAAGAAATACCGCGGCAGGCTTACGCTATGTTGTATATGCATTTTTGTCAGACCTTAAGCATCCTGAAAAAGTCACACATCGTCCGGGAGGTTTCCTTATAGCCCCGGAAGGAGAAGAACGAGTGGGCGATGTTTCAAACGTTATTTTCTGTAATGGAGCAGTTGCAAAAGAAAATGGTGATATTTATATTTACTATGCCTCCTCCGATACAAGATGCCATGTTGCAACAACTTCTGTCGATAAAATGCTGGATTATGTTTTAAATACCCCTGAAGATCCCTTAAGAAGTTTTGCATGCGTTCAGCAGCGGATTGATCTCATATCGAAAAACTTAAAGCTTATAAGCAGCAATAAAATATCCCTTTTATAAATCCTTCAAGGTATCTATGGAGAATGTCTCCCTTGCAGTGATTCTGTAAACATTAAGTTCTTAATATAAAAAGGAGCAGGCTTTAAGAAAAATTCCGGAGATAAATATGCAGATTTACAATACTGACAAAACAAATCCCCAAATATGCATTTGGGGATTTGTTTTGTCTATGAAAAAATAATTTTTCCGATGGTAAATAAGTTTGTCTCAATTTTCTCCCGGTATTCCGAAATCCGGCGTACCGTCTTTATTCCACTTCAGTTCCTGTGAGAAGGTATGTCTGTTTGGATCGTAGAGAGGATCACCCTCTATTTCCTTATAAGTTCGCGCATGGTAAATAAGTATATCCCTTGTACCATCCTCAGACACTGTAAAGCTATTATGTCCGGGTCCATATCTGCCGGTTTCAGGATTAGTCCCGAATACCGGTTCAGGAGCCTTTTTCCAGGAGGCTGCCTCCAGGAGATCCGAATCCTGTTCTGCAGCAAGGAGACCTAAACAGTAGTTTGAGTCGGTTGCACTTGCAGAGTAGCTGACAAATATTTTCCCGTTCCTTTTTAATACAGCAGGGCCTTCATTGACATGGAACCCAACCTGCTCCCATTTATACGAGGGAGTGGTTATCATAACAGCCTTGGTAGCTATTGTCCATGGATTACTCATTTCCGCTATATATAAATTTGATATGTTATTGCGTTTTTCAGCCCATATCAGGTATCTTTTACCCTTATGTTCAAATGTTGTGGCATCCAGTGAAAAATCTGTAAAGGCAGTGATATCCCCTTCACTTTGAATCTTTCCTTTTTCAGCCCACTCATCGGTCATGACATCAGATCCGGTACATTCAAGGACATAGGGCCTGATTTTCCATACATCTCCCGCTTCTCCTGCCGCAAAGTAAATATACCATTTTCCATTGATATTGTGTATCTCGGGAGCCCAGATATGCTTGCTCATTATACCGCTGTCATGCTTTCTCCATACAATTGCAGGTTGGCTATCCGCCAGACCCTCTATTGTTTTTGACCTTCTTATTTCTATTCGGTCATATTCCGGAACGGATGCGGTAAAGTAATAAAATCCATCTGTATGTTTATATACCCAAGGATCCGCTCTCTGTTCTATTATTGGTTTTGTTAACATCTGTTCAGCCATTACATTATCACCCTTGTCATTGTTAATTTTATACAGAATTAATGCGATCCCTGCAGCGCATAGAATAAACACTAATATTAAAGCTAATTTTGAAAAACTCACTCTAATCATTCTTTTTACCCCATACACCTATACCTGACTTATCCATACCGGAAAATACAAGAGTTGCTTTCCAGTTTTCCCAATCCCATGCCGGTATAACTTTGGCAGTTTGCTCAATATACTCTGAGCCTGATTTCCTTTCGGGATCATATATTTTCATGATAATTGTGTTATCGTCTTTAAATTCCCACTTGCTCTTTCCTGAGCCATCGTCTATTTTCCCGTTGGATTTAAGTGTAATTGTTTTTGAGGAAAGCTGTTGGTTATTATCTTTATCAAGGACAATGGTCTCCCATTTTCCTTCCATGAGTTTCTTACCCAACTTCTGTTCCTTCTCACCTGCATATCTTTCAGGTGATACCACAGGCCAGCCGTCTTCTGACCAGAGTATTTTTCTTACATGGAGATAAGGCCAGTTCGTATCCTTGTCTCCTCTGGCATGATGGACAATAAAGTAATCCTTGCCATCCTTGAGCACTGAATTATGGCCCGGCATTACCCATCCGTTTTTGTCCCCGAACTTATAACCTCCAAGTATCTTTGTACCCACATCATTCGGAGGAAGTTCTGTATTAGTCATTTCGTTTCCATTGAAATCAACATATGGTCCTGTTATCTTGTCGGATCTTCCCACCCTCACATTGTAATCCTTTGAAAGTGAATCATAAGACACAAACAGATAGTATTTTTTAATATCTGGATTGTATATGATGTATGGTCCCTCTATAGCTGTTGCCACACTGTTGCTTCTGGTTGCAATCAAAGCCGGTTTACTTCCGTCCCTTGGTTTTCCTGTGGACTTATCAAGTTCAACTATAAAAATCCCGCCGAAGAAGGAACCAAAAGACATGTATAAATTTCCATCGGTAGCATATATAAGATTTGGATCTATTGCATTCCACAAGGAGGAACTGGTGGACTTTATAACCTCACCCTTGTTTTCCCATGGACCTTCCATGGATTTGCTGGTTGCAAGACCTATAAAGGATTGATTTGTACCAAATCTGGAAGCTGCATAGTATAAATAAAAGGTGTCTCCTACTTTTATCACATCCGGCGCCCATAGTGTTCTTGCCCTTGTCCACTTACGGGCATCATCGGGTACTTTTGAAAAAACCCTTCCCACCCATTCCCAATTAATGAGATCTTTTGACTTTCTTATCGGTATTCCGCCTTTAGGCGTTCCTCCAACCTTTACATCGGTTGTAACTGTGTAATACCATTCTCCGTCTTTAATAATAGAGGGGTCGTGAAAATTCAGGTTACCCCACTTTGTTTCATCACTGGTAACAGAATGGTCATACAGAGTTTCCCTAGGAGGCTCATTAGGATATACAACCGACACATCCTCACCACCGCAGGCTGTTACGTTTACCATAATCAGTCCGGCTAATAAAAAAGATAATAATTTTTTTATAAGAACACCCCCTTACAGAATATTGTTCTATGTTGTTTCCCCTGAAGGTTTGAGTAATTTTTCATACCTTCCTGAAGGTATCCCAAAATCAGGAGTGCCGCCTTTTTTCCAGATGATTTTTTGTATGCAGACTGTTCTGTATGAGGCCAATTTTGTATTGAGCATTGCATGGTATACAAGCCAATCTTCCTTACCATCGGGAGAAGTGGTAAAACTGTTATGTCCTACTCCCCACAGACCATTTTCCTCGGATGCCTTAAATACCGGTTCCTTTGATTTTGTCCAGGCTTTAAGATCCATCGGATCTGCTTTTTCATCAATTGTAAGCATACCCAGACAATAATTCGGAGTTGAACAAAAGCTGGCCGAGTAAGTTAAAAAAGTTTTCCCATTCCGTTGCAGAACAGCAGGGCCTTCGTTTACGTTAAAAACGTTGTCGGCACCCTGCTTCTCCCATTCATATTCGGGTCTGGACAGCATTACACGTGGTCCTGTAAGTTTTGTAGGACTGCTCATTTCTGAGATAAAGAGTTTTTGAACACCTGGTTCATTGTTTGTTATACCCGACCATATAAAATACATTTTTCCGTTCTGTTTTAGAATAGTACCGTCGATAGCCCATTCATCAGCACCCTCAACATACAGCCTGCCTGCATCCTCCCACTTGTCATTCATGGGGTCTCCCGAGGTATTTTTCAACACTCCGGTTCTGCAGCCGCCGCTGTAGTATATATACCAGACATTATCAATGAAATACAGTTCTGGCGCCCATATATTTTCCTTATTCCAGCCGGTCTTGGGTGCCTTCCATACAAGTTTCCTCTGGCTGGTAAATAAGTCGGAAAGATTTTTGCTCTTATACATTACAAGCCTGGGAACATATCCATTCTTCTGATAGGTGTGCATTCCGTAGTAATAACCGTCGGTGTGCTTATACACAAATGGGTCAGGCTTGGCCTGAGAGCTGTCCAGCGGATTGTTGTACCCGTTTTTCTCAAGCTCCTCTTTGGAGACCTTCTCAGAGTCCCCACAGGCACCAAGAAACAAGAGTACCATTGATAAAATGAGTACCGCAATAACACTTCTTTTCATTTTGCTCTCCTTAAATTCTTATCTCTGTGAAATCAATCTGAAATTTCTTTGAACAAAAATAGCCATCACTGACCAAGCCACTTCCCACGCATATGTTAAATGGCCCAGGGGGAAAGTTAATCATTGACCGTCTTACATTTTGCCAGTTCTTTGCAGCCAATGATTAACCAGGTGATAGCTATCAAAGTTATTGTATAAAAAAACTTAAGACACACATATTCTGTTTTTTATCCTTTTACCGCACCAGCAGTCATACCGTCGATGAAGTATTTCTGGAAGGCTACAAACAATATGAAAATAGGGATGATTGAAAAGAAGGAGCCTACAATCAACAGGTCATAGTTGTTGCCATAAGGTGTAAGCAGGGTCTTTAAACCTATGGGGAGTGTGAACTTACTCTGATCTCCCAATACCATAAATGGCCACAAGAGATTATTCCAGCTGTTCATACCGTTTAATATTGCCATAGCCGCAAAGGATGGCTTCATTATGGGAAGAATCAACCGGAAGAATATCATATATTCATTTGCACCATCAACTCTGCCTGATTGAATAAGTTCCTTGGGGATACTTCTCAGGTACTGTCTGAAGAAGAATATGGTTCCGGCATTTGCAATACCCGGTACAATTATGGCGCTGTAGCTGTTCATCATTCCCAGATCATTAATTAACGAGTATAAAGGAAGCAAAAGTATTTCAAAAGGCACCATCATTATTAAAAGAACACAGACGAACAATAAATTGCGTCCCTTGAAGTCGTACGCCGCAAAACCATATGCTACAAAAGCACTGACAAATAGGGTAAGCGCAACCTGCGCAATTGTAAGAAACATACTGTTCTTAAACCACATAAAATAATCATGGTTACCGGTAAAGAGAAACTCGAAGTTTTTAAAACTCATAACATTCAAGTCAAGCTTCAAATTCAAGCCATAGCGTATCAGATCTTCACCCGGTTTAAAGGATGAAAGCGCTACTGCGTAGAATGGAATCATTATAATAATAAATAAAATCGAAAAGAATATAAGCAGGAGTATTTTAGCAATTAAGTTTTGCTTTGTTTCACTGAAATTAGCTGGATTGCTCACTGTTAATCCTCCTCCTTCTTGAATGTTCCCGAGAGTTTAAGCTGAGTCAGATTAATTGTCATAGCTACTACTAAAAGGACTATACCGACTGTAGCTGCATATCCCAGCTTGTTCTTTTCTATACCTTGTCTATATAAATATCCGACTATTGTCAAACCTATATTTTTCGGTGAGTTATTTCCATTAAACATCATCAAACTTTCAGTAAACATTGCCAAACCAGCATATATACTAATAGTCAAAACATAGATGGTTGTTGGTTTTAACAATGGCATTGTGATAGCCCTGAACTTCTGCCAGGCCGAAGCACCATCTATAGATGCCGCTTCGTAATATTCATTGTCAATACTTTTTAAACCGGACAGGTAATACAACATGTTAACACCCGTCCATCTCCAACAGGCAAGAGTTAATAAAGCAGCCATGCTTAAATTCTGATCCTTCAAATATTTGAAAGGACCCATACCAAAAAGTGATAAAATTGAGTTCATTAATGAGCTTTCCATTTCTCCGAAGATCAAACGGAAAATTGTGCCTGCAACAGCAACTGAAGTTAACGCCGGAAGAAAGAAGGATGATTTAAAAAATTCTCTTCCCCACATAACCTTACTGTTTATAAGACATGCAAACAGCATAGGGAACGGTATTAAAAGAACCAGAGTTCCAACCATATAGACAACACTGTTGCTTATTGATTTAAGGAATACTTTATCTGTAAGCAATTTAGTATAATTTGCCGTTCCGATCCACTTGGGATCCTGACCCAGCATTCTCTCCTGAAAACTCATGATAAATGAGTTAGCAAGCGGAAATAGCCAAAATATCAAGAATATGATTACGAATGGTAAAACAAAAATGTATGGTGCAACTTTCTGAGAATACACAAACTTCTTTATCATATTCAATTCCCCCTTTCTGATAATTGAACCTGCCACCAACTGCGGCAGGTTCAATTTGGTAACTGCCATATACCGCATTTTACAATATCGAATATATGGCAGTTCCTAATCATATCATCTGATTTTATGAAACATGTGTCTTAATTCAACTATTATTTCAATTCCTGGGTAATTTGTTCCTGAGCTTCATCTAAAGCTTCCTTAACGTCCTGACCATCTTCAAAGATAGCATTCAGTGTAACAGTACAAAGAATATTGTTAATAGTTGGTGAAGCTTTAACTGATTTGATGGCTTTAATTTCATTCTTTATTTCATTCAAAGTATCAAATGCATTAGTCTTGAAGTATTTAACATACTCGTTGTTTGGATTGTGTGTTACAGCTTTGTCAGCCCATACATCCATGTTAACAGGATCGAAACCTAAAGTGTTCCAGATTTCAGTAGTTGCTTCTTTAGAAAGCTTTGCAAATGCTACGAATTCTTTTGCAAGCTGAACGTTTTTAGCAGTCTTGGTAACAACTGTACCTGTTCCGCCCAAACCAACTGAACGTGGGTCACCTTCTTTGAATACCGGCAATGGAGCGATTGCATACTTACCATTAAGATCCTTCATTTCATTTATGAATCTTGACATGAACCATTCAGGCATTAATGCACTTGCATAGTTACCCTTGTTGTATTCACCTTTAGCTTCTTCAGTATCCGGCTGTCCACCTGGAATAGTGTGGATAACATTGTTTTTCTGTAAATCTACCAGCATTTCCATCGCTTTAACCATTTCAGGTGAGTTAACCTTTGGCTGGCCATTGTCATCTGTAAAGTCGGAATTCTGCTGAGCCAGTAGTAGTGAAGCCTGCCATGTAGCTGATGTATCAGCTGTTCCTAAGTACTTTCCGGTCTTTTTAAATACCTCGATACCTGCTTTTTTGTAATCATCCCAGGTCTTGATTGTCTTGTAATCAACACCTGCTTTTTCCAATATTTCAGTGTTATAGTACGCAAGTGTAGCACCTACGTGATAGTCAAATCCATAAACCTGGTCACCCTTGCTGTAGATCTGAACACGAGCAGGAACAGTTGTGCTCTTGTAAGGTTCAAATACATCATTCAAAGCTTCCAATGGAACATTGTCACCTTCAAGGAAGTTAGGGAATTTTCCGAGTTCGATATCAGCGATATCAGGAGCGCCTTGTCCTGTCTGAACAGCTATCAGAAGCTTGTTATGCATATCGTCGTAAGGCATAACAGTAACGTTTAACTTGATCTGCTTGTCGGGATTCTTTTCATTCCACAAGCCTAACATCTTATCCAGGTGTTTGCCATGTAAGTCAACGAATGTCCAGAAGTTCATTTCTGTTGCATTCGCACCTGCATTTGCACCTAATTGCTGTGTTTCTACCGCTGCTGAGCTTGAAGCCGCTGCTGTTGATGCAGCTGTTGATTCACTTGAGCTTGAAGAGCTGCCGCAGCCAGTCAGAGCGAATACTGCCAACATACAAACTGCAAGCATCAAACTAATAATTCTTTTCATAAAAAATATCCTCCTCTAAATTATTTTTTATATTTAACTTGAACTTTAAACATAATCTATTGTAAATAAATGCACCGCAACAGGTATTTTTTATGTAAACTGTACATTCAAAAATACCAACAGATCATGTATTCGTTCAATATTAAATTACATCTTAACCCCTTAACGGTACCACTCCACAAAAAACAGCTTACCTGGAAAGTCTTATTACATTCCATGAAAGTTTAGATAATTTAGCCGTTATTAATCCATCTGATACTTGCGCATCACCATTATTTTGAGGTACAACCCTGAAAGGATCCGCCGCCGTATTTACTGCAAAAAGATCATCATTTTTCATTACAATGTGTTCCTTTAACTTATAACCTTCAAAACCTCGGATGCTGCATTCAAAATCAAGAGCATCCTCCATATCCCTGTTCAGTGCAAAAACTGTAATCTCTTGATTTTCCTCATTATAAACAGCAGCTGATTCAAGAACCGGTACATCGGTAAAGTCCTTAGTGTCATACTTTGGAGATGAAATAATCGGATGCAGTGCTGTACCTCTTCCGAAGTTTGATACATGCATGTATGGATAAAAAATTGTCTGTCTCCAGGAGTTCCCGCCATTAGTGGTCATTATAGGTGCAATTACATTAACAAGCTGGGCAAGACACGCCATTTTGACTCTATCGCAGTGCTTAAGCATTGTTATCAGCATACCGCCCACAAGAAGAGCATCTTCAAAATTATAAATGTCCTCCAGCTGAGGTGGAGCAATTGACCATCTTGGGATCTGTTTGTCGGCTTCATTGGAATGGAACCATACATTCCACTCATCAAAAGATAAATTTATTGTTTTCTTGGATTTCTTTTTACCCTTGACATAGTCACAGGTTGCAATTACTGTTTTTATAAATGCATCCATATCCATTGTCTGGGCCAGGAAGTTTTTTGTATCATTGTCCCGGTTGCCATAGTACTGGTGAAGTGAAATAAAATCTACATGTTCATATGTGTGATCCAGTACTGTAGCTTCCCATTGACCGAAGGTAGGCATTGCTGTATTTGAACTTCCACAGGCTACAAGCTCTATGGTGGGATCTACCCATTTCATTACCTTTGCAGTTTCTGTTGCCAATCTGCCATATTCATCTGCAGTTTTATGACATATCTGCCAGGGTCCATCCATTTCATTTCCAAGACACCAGGTCTTTATGCCATGAGGTTTTTCATACCCGTGGGCTCTTCTCAGATCACTCCAATAGGTTCCCTGAGGATGATTGCAGTATTCAACCAGATTACGAGCCGCATCTGCCCCACGGGTTCCAAGGTTTACTGCCATCATTACTTCTGAGTTTACTGCTTTGGCCCAATCGGAGAATTCATTTGTACCAATATAATTTGTTTCGATAGTTCCCCATGCCAGTTCTGTTCTTCTGGGACGTTTATCAACCGGCCCTACTCCATCTTCCCAGTTATAACCTGAAACAAAATTTCCGCCTGGATATCTGACTATGGGAACATTTAATTCTCTTACGAGATTAATGACATCTTTTCTGAAGCCTTTTTCATCAGCCATTGGATGTCCAGGCTCATATATACCGCCGTAAACCGCCCTGCCCAGATGTTCAACAAAAGATCCAAATAAACGTTTATCTATTTCTCCAATTTGATAATCTTTATCCAGTATCATTTTTGCTTTTTTTGAATTGGCCATAGTATTTCTCCTTGAATCATTTTAGATAGTTTTAAAACGAATATGTTTTTTTATATAATTCTTAAAGTAAAGCGTTGAAAATCGGATTTCTTTGGCACTAGATCACTTCTTACTAAAAGTTTCACAAAAGTTGTACTGAATTTTATGTATTTATTATCTCTTTTTTACGAAAGTATGTCAATATAAAAATTTAAATTTTAGTATACTATTTTATATTTATTTAAAACATAACTTAAAAACACGCCTTTTTCAATGTAATTTATGCTTTTATTTTAAATTTTTATAATTTATTTAAAAATTTTATACTTTGGTTTAAGATTTTATTAAAACTAAGTATTCATCCAAGGGAAATTTCATTGTATAATAGTATATATAAGAAATTAATTTACACTATCAGCAAAAATAAAGTATTTTGGCCACTGACTCATCCCAATAAAAGCTTTAACTGTTTTATACTTTTATAAAACCAAGTGTTTTTATGATAAAAAACTAGGTAAAACCTTTTGAAAAAATAAGTAAGAAACAAAAACAAGAGGAAGTTTTATAACTTTTGACCTGTTTTACCTTTTATTTAATTTATGGTAGAATATTATTACTCAATATTTTGGAACTATTTTATTTTTTTCTAAAATAGTATAAGGAGATAAAAATGATACACATTACTAATCTTAAGGATAGCCTTCCTATATTTAAAGCACTGAGCTCAGATATAAGAATAGAGATTATAGATCTCCTGGCTGAACACAAGCAGCTGAATATGAACGATATTGCAGAGAAACTGAACCTAACCAACGGAGCGGTAACAATGCATATCAAAAAGCTGCAGGAATGTGGTCTTATTAAAATATCTACTTTAACTGCCAAGCATGGTATTCAAAAAATATGTGCATTACATGAAGATAAATTTGTTATTGATATTGCTCAGCAGGAAGTAGCCAATTCCTATGAACTTGAGATTGGTGTTGGACATTACTCATCATATGAGGTTTCTCCCACCTGCGGACTGGCTACAAAGGACAAACTGATTGGCGAGGTTGACAACCCCAGCTATTTTGCCGATCCCGAAAGAATAAACAGTGATATTCTTTGGTTTACAAAAGGCTATGTTGAGTACAGAATACCAAACTATCTCAAGCCCAGTCAGGACTTCTCTGAAATCCAGATTTCCATGGAGATCAGTTCGGAAGCTCCCGGAAACTGCAGCAACTGGCCTTCAGATGTCAACTTCAGCATAAACAACGTTCATCTTGGGAGCTGGACCAGCCCGGGAGATTATGCAGATACAAAGGGAATACTTACACCCTCCTGGTGGTTTTCTGTTTGGAATCAGTACGGACTTTTAAAACTGCTAACTGTCAATAAATTTGGTTCCTTTATCGATGGACTTCAGATATCTCCAATTACACTTGAAGATCTGAATCTTACCTATAAGAGTGATTTATTCTTCAGAATGTCGGTACCTGCTGATGCAACTCATGTAGGTGGTCTTACTATTTTTGGCAAAAACTTCGGAAACTATAATCAGGGAATAAACATCAGAGTTATTTATGAACAACTGCCGGCTCAGGGGTAGAGATACCCTCTTCCGGCTTTTTCACTTCAAAATCTTTACAAGGCAGTGCCATATCTTCAAATGTTATTCGAAAAACTTTGTATATACCAAAACAGAGAAAGTTGGTATTCAATTGCATTTCCAAATAAAACCCACCGGATTGACATATAAAACTTTGAGTGATATATATTTATTTAAGGACAAAAGGTGTGTGGAGCTAATTCGAGCCGCTTAAAGGGAGTGCATGGAAATGAAGGAAAACATATTAAAATCTTCAGATTTGAAAACAACAAAAAGCCGCACGGCAATACTCAAAGTGTTGAATTGCTCGGCAGAACCAATGACAGCCGAGGATATATACACGGTGGTTACAAAAGAAATCAAAATGAGTCTTTCGACCGCATATCGTACCCTTGGAACTCTCTCGGACAAGGGAATTCTTTTAAAGAATCTCAGTCAGGACGGAAAAACCTACTACCAGATTAACAGTCATCAGCATAAGCATCAGCTTGTTTGTACCTTATGCAATGAAACCGTGCCCATTGATGATTGCCCGTTAACAAATCTGGAAGAAAACCTCATACGTAAAACAGGGTTTACAATCACCGGGCACAGTCTTGAGTTTCTTGGAATCTGTCCAAAATGTACTGATAATAAAGCTGATATAACGAGGCGATAGATGTCCAGGGTATGTCTTAGGATGCCTTTGCCTCGTTAAAACGCACTTTATGTAAAAAAATTTTACTAAAGCCAAAAAATTTTCTTACATAAAGTGCGTTATAAAAAGTAAAGTAATTTTTACAAAGAAACTATTCTCCTTTGCTTAACCACTCCTCAAGCAGAATGCCATACACCTTCTCATCATCCCATGAGCCGTATTTATACCGGACCTTCCTTAATTGTCCCTCCTTGGTCATACCTAATTTTTGCATAACCTTTTCTGACTTTAGGTTATTTGCATTGCATCTGGCACAAACCTTGTGAAGCTTTAAATGTCTGAATCCAAAGTCAGCCATGGCTCCTGCCAGCTCTGTCGCATAGCCCATTCCCCAGAATTCCGGCATAAGAAAATAACCGATTTCTCCACATCCGCCTGCCTCGTTAAAGCTATGAATCTGAAGGTCGCAAAAGCCTATAAAGCCATTATTTTGCTTTGAGAATGCTGCAAAAGCATAGGAATTATTTTTATTTGGCATATCGTTTATACTCAGGAAATCCTCAAAAAAAGGCATAATTTCCTCGGTACTGTTAAATTTGTCTATCCATGCATATCTCATAATTTCCTCATTTGAGAAAATGGAATAAAACAGATTAAAATCTTCCTTTTGAAATAATCTATAATTAGTACGCTGCGTTGACAGGTCCATCCATGTCGCCTCCAGATCATATTTCTTCCATCGAAAACAAATGGTCATACTTAAGTATATAATATAAGGCGTAGGTTATACAGGGAATTTTCCGGTTTTAGAAAAATTTTCTTACTTTTAGCAGGTTTCATCCAGGCAACGTTATCCTCAAGGCTGCCATGGACATCCATCGCCTCGTTATAACCAATAAAATAGAATAAGTATAGCGGTATGGGATAAGTTTAGTTATACATGAACAGAAGTCTGGCTTCCACAGGTACTTTTAAACTTAAATTTTCATTCTTTTTATTCAGCAATACTGCATACGCGATTATATTGCCTGTTAAGCCCCGAATCTGTAATTCATATGCAGCAGGTACTGAGGCAATAGTAAAAAAAACAGAGCTGTTGGCAGGTACTGCAGAGCTTTGCATATAAAAGCCTGTTTTTGGATTTGAACTCAGATTATACACAATAATATCAATCATCCTTGTTGGCTCACTGTTATTGTTAAGCACCCATACCTGAATGGTATCGGCATTACTATCAAGAACAGCAGGTCCTGTTGTAAAAGCTTTATTATGTATATCATCTGAGACGTGAACCATATGCACTTTTGGAGTACCAGTCGGATCGGCAGCTTCTCCGGGAGCTGTCTGCGCTGCACCGGCTAACGTTCCGGACACTGCTGCTGACGTTGCGGCAGTATTGGCAGCTGTTTCGGCTATACTTGCCTTGGTACTTGATATTGCTTCGGCCGTTGCAGCCTCATTGGCCACTGTTTGTGCTGTACCGGCTACAGTTCCGGACACTGCTGCTGATGTTGCGGCAGTATTGGCAGCTGTTTCGGCTATACTTGCCTTGGTACTTGATACCGCTTCGGCTGTTGCAGCCTCATTGGCTACTGTTTGAGCTATACTGGCCTGTGTACTTGATATTGCTGCGGCTGTTGCGGCCTCCTCAGCCACTATGTCGGCTGCTGCTCCAACAGTTGCTGCACCTGCAGCGGCCAAGCCCGCTGTTTCTGCTGCTATGTCTCCTGCCACTCCCAATGTTGCCGCACCTGCGGCTGCCACGCCTGCTGCTTCTGCTGCTATATCTGCCGCGGCTCCGGCCACCACTGCTCCTGCTGCGGCTGCTCCTGCCGCCGTTTCCGCTGCCCCCGCTGCTGCAGCCGATACTGCTCCCGCAGTTCCTGCCGTTCCGGCTGCTACATTTGCCACCCCATGTGCAGTAGACGCTGCTGCTCCGGCTGTTCCAGCGGTTCCTGCTACTGTATTTGCCAATCCATTCATTGTAAAAGCCGCAGCTCCCGCTGTTCCTGCGGTACCAGATGCTACATTCGCCAATCCGTTAGCTGTTGAGGCAGCGGATCCTGCTGTACCTGCCGCTCCTGCTGCTATTTTTGCCAAACCGGATGTTATGTCCGTCATTGTCCCTGCAGCATCGACTGCCTTTTTTACTGCTCCAATCGCTGTCTCTCCCAGGCCCACAATGGCCCTCTCCAAGAGATCTGTAATTGACTTTATATTCTTTATATCATCATTTAACTCATTTTTTCTGATCTTTTGTTCTATGGCTTTAAGACCATATTCCTTATTTATTAATAAACAAATTATTCTTATCAGTAATTCCTTATCACTTTCACAAGCAAAATTACAGTCGTAACAATCGTATTTGTAACATATTTCATCAGAGTTATGCTTACATTTATTACATTTATCACACTTTTTACTTCTCACGCCATGCTCATCTATATGGTCCTCATACTCAAGACAATCCCCATATTCCAATTCATCGCTTTCAGCGGATAAATCAGCTTCTGATTTATCCATATAATAACTAAGCTTATTATTCAATACTTTATCGCTTAACTCTTCAGATTGACTTTTTGTTACTTCGGGCTTTTTTCTATGCGAACTGCCGGATCTTCTTTTTCTACTCATATTATTTCCTCTAAGCCACATAAGATTATAACGTATCGGTTCAGTAGAAAATTTTTCGGGTGTAGAAAAATTTTCTAACCTCTCCGCGTTTCAACGAGGCAGGAGATATGCCCACCGCCTGAAAACCGAAGTGGTACCTGGCACCTATTAAGGTGGAGGACATTTATTGCCTCGTTATAGTTATAAAATATGCCGAAATAATTAAGATGGCTACAAAAAACAACCAGTGCTTATGTAACCGTGATCTCGCATAACCAGTGTGATAGCTTTTATTGGCCTGGTGCTTCGCCTGATCTTCTCTTTATCCATGAGCTATGGTAAAGCGTGACGCCTGCTCTATCATCCTTTCAGAGCCTTCTTTAATATTATAGGTCATGTCTTTGGTCTCTGCTGATTTTTCCTGGATGATCACCGCCTTACGTGCAATATCATAAACATCTGTTGCACCTTCATTGGCAGCCTGAGCTATCTCATTTATAGCTGTCACCATGTTTTGTATAGTGGCAAGAAGTTGCTCACAGGTGGCGCTTAAATCTGTTGAATTGTCATAATAGTAAATAGCATCTTTGCTGTATTGCTCACTGGTTTCCAGCAACAGCGAATAGTCATTGAATACTCTTTCATTGATAAATTTCAGCATGTTGGTTGAATTATTGACCAGATCCGCTACTGAACCAGTTACAAGGTTTGTAATGTTTTGCAGCTTTGAGACGGTACTTTTTGATTCATCAGCAAGTTTTCTGATTTCGTCGGCAACCACCGAAAAACCCTTTCCATGCTCACCTGCTCTTGCGGCTTCTATTGCTGCATTCAGTGCCAGCAGATTTGTTTGTTCCGTGATGGCAAGTATTGTAGAATACATTTCCCCTATCTGCTCCACTTTTTTTACATGGATCAGTGAGCTGTTAAGTTTATTCTGAGCACTATCAAAGAGCTGTCTGGCTTCCTTCAGAGAATCTGCTGCCTTTTGTTTTATATCCCGGGCTCTTTGATTAATATCTGTTGCAATGCTTACCTCCTCCAGTGCCTTTGAGGCTACATTATCAACTGCTGTTTCTATTTCATGAACTGTGGCTGTCATTTCCTGCGCCGAAGCAGCCGTTTCCTGCATCCCTGCCGATAGTTCCTGTGCAGTGCCGGTAATATCAGCCACTTCACCATTGAGATCCTCTATTTTTTCATGGGTTACATCAATGTGTTTCTTGGATCTGTCGGCCTCAAATATAACCGTACGCAATATATCGGTCAGTGACGTTTGCATTTTATCTATAGAATTAATTATCTGTCCAGCCTCGTCCTTCTGTTTTTTATAGGTTTCAGGGATTTCCCTGGACAAATCTCCCGAACCAATGATATTTAAATGTTTTGCAGCAATGTTCAAAGGCCTGGAAATTGACCTGGCAATTATAATGGCAAGTACAAGCGCAAGGACAGCCGCAATAAGGAAAGTAACAATCAAAGAAGTTATAGCCATTTTTTTATTATTTTCACTATCTTTATGTATGTTTGAAGACAAGCTGACAAGGCTTTTTGCCAGTTCCTGATATTGCTGCTGATAATCATTCATATACTTGATATTATCACTGTACTTTTTCATGGCAGCCTTCTGGTCTCCAGCTATTGCCAACTTTATAATCTCTTCTCTGGCCCCATTGAAATTACTGACGTTGAGAGATGCCGACGAAAGTGCATCAACCTCAAAATCCTCTATGTTCAGTTCTTTGAGCTTTGAAATATCTTCTGATATGGTTTGAGTTCTCTGGTCAAGATCCTTCAGCTTTTCTTCCTGAAAAGCTTTATTGCCGGTATTCAATATTATATAGAGCAAATTTGCCTCATTAGCCCTCGAATTTGCTCTAATATCATTTATGTACTCGGTACCTTTAAGATAATTGTTGTACAAACTTTCAATTCCGGAATTTGCAACGTTTAAGAAATAATATGATACAGCTCCCTGGTATAGTAACAGTATCAATAAAAAAACAGCCATAATAAATATCTTGTTAAATACTTTCATGTTTTTCAACATAACATTTGCACCTTTCTTTATCCATTACGTAAACTTGTATACACTACTAGAGTAATATACCCTCAGAAGTCAATTTGAAACTGTTTTAAAGCAAAATAACTCATTGCACAATTTATTATGTATACATCTTGGCCTGTAAAAATCATTTACTGGCCAAGGAGAAGCAAAATAAATCTGCAATGAGTTATTAAATGTGTTCGCTTTAGTTAATCACTGTTTCATCTGATAATTTAAAGTCAGAACCTTATATTTATATGCAAGACACCAGATTCAGGCTTTATAGCATCAGACGATAAATATTAGCAACATCTTGTTTATCTAACTTTACAAAGCCGCCGATAGTTCCCTGGCGGACATCTCCATGGCAGGCATTATGCGCCATTTTTTCTATGTCTTCTTCCTTGGCTCCAAGCTCTGTAAAGTTTGAAGGCATACCAATAGATTTAAAGAACCGTTTTAAGGCTTCAATACCTTCTTTTGCAGTATTTTCAGGGTGTGCAAAATCCATTTGGCAGCCCCAGACACGTACAGCAAGCTGTGCAAATCTGTTAATATCCTGCTTCATGTTATAAGTCATCCATGCAGGGAATACCACGGCAAGCCCAGCGCCATGTGCACAGTCATAGAGAGCTGAAAGCTCATGTTCTATGTCATGGCTTGCCCAGTCCTGAGATCTTCCTACCCCACAGGAATTATTATGTGCCATCATCCCTGCCCACATTATATTTGCACGTGCCTGATAATTGTCCGGATCAGCAATTACCCTCGGCGACTCATGCACCATGGTCAGCAGCAAGCCTTCTATCATTCTGTCGGTTACTTCAACCTCCTCAGTTCTGGTAAAATAACGTTCGAATAAATGAGCCATTATGTCAGCTATTCCGCACGCAGTTTGATATGCGGGTAAAGTCTGTGTCAGTGCGGGATTTAAAATTGAGAAGGCCGGACGGAGGGCTTCTCCCGAAGCACCGCGCTTATACATTCCATTTTCATGTGTGATAACAGTGTCCGGAGAGCCTTCACTTCCTGCAGCTGCAATTGTTAATACCGTTCCAATCGGCAGTGCCCTGGTAACAGATTTTCCTTGGTAAAAATCCCAGAAGTCTCCTTCATATACTGTTCCAGCCGCTATTGCCTTGGCAGAATCTATTGCGCTTCCTCCGCCGACAGCAAGTATAAAATCTACCTTTTCTTTTCTGCATAAATCAATTCCGGTGTATACCAATCCACTTCTCGGATTTGGAACTACACCGCCAAGTTCAATGTATTCGATGCCTTCCGCCTTTAATGAAGCTTTTACCCTGTCAAGAAGTCCGGAACGTACAACCGAACCTCCTCCAAAATGGATCAATACCTTGCTTCCCCCAAAACGCTTGACATATTTCCCTGTGTTGTTTTCTTCGTCCTTACCAAAAACAAAATATGTTGGACTGTAAAATGTGAAATTATCCATACAAAACCTCCATTTCGCTGCTCAGCAGCTTATAAAATAGTACCAAAGAACGTGAAACGGCTTTTAATTCAATAAGGCACTTATCTGCAAACTTCTTTTTTTCAATTATATCATAAATACTCAACATTTTTAAAATCATAATGTTCTTCCGATCGTGTCAATTTACTGTAGGAAAATAGCCTGCAGACCGCACCGTTGATGTTACCAATTACACCAAAGCTTTTAGTACCTTGTATTCCCAGGTTATTTTCCCATTTTTAAATACTTCAATATTAC
>JAEYHZ010000038.1 GCA_023409265.1 Bacillota bacterium
CTACAAGACAGCCGGTATCAACCTTGAGAGTTTCACCGGGCAGCAGATTCTTCTGAATTATTGTTCCGCCGGAATGCACAAATGCCATGCCGTTTCCGACCAGTCTCTGCAGTATAAAGCCTTCTCCACCGAAAAAGCCTGCTCCCATCTTTCTAGTGAAGGCAATCTCGATGTCAACACCGTTTGCCGCACACAAAAACGCATCCTTCTGGCAAAGGAAGCTGCCCCCCACACTTGCCAGATCTATGGGTATTATTTTACCGGGGTAAGGAGCCGAAAAAGCCATATGTCTTTTGGTGGGGCTGGTATTATAGAAAGTGGTAATGAAGAAGCTTTCTCCCGTCAGCATTCTTTTAAAGCCTTTGAATGCTCCGCCATCCGTAGATGTCTGCATCATGATTCCATCTTCCATGTACATCATTGCACCGGCTTCAGCCCTAACACCCTCGGATGGATCCAGCTCCACTTCAACGATCTGCATGTCATCCCCTATAATTCTGTAATCAATAACGTCTGCCATAAGTGACCTCCTCTTTTAAGATTGATGATATTATATATTATATAGGCTTTTTTCGAAAATATTGTGGGTAAATAAACCTAATGTGCTACTATACATATTATTGTTGATTTATATTACGTCAATCCAATATTTACATATATTTTGGTTAATTCCCTCCAACTTGCCATTACATTTTTCAATAATTTTTCTTGAAACTAAATTTGCAACATTTGGAGTAAGGAGTACTTTTTCTATATTTTTCTCAGTTGCTTTTATTAATAACTCCCTTAGAATTATTATTCCATAGCCTTTTCCTCTTTCAGAAGGTCTAATAGTGTAACCTATATGTCCACCATCATGCAATAACTTCTTGTTAAGAAAATGCCTTAATCTACCAATACCAACAGGCTTTCCGCTTATATATAACCAATATATTGTTTCAGGAACATATCCTTCTTCTAAATCAATACCATGTGCTATCCGTTTTTTTGTTTCAAAGTATAGGGGATAATTTATGTTGTCTATATTAAAGCCATCGTTTACATAGCCGTTTTCACCAGGTCCTATTTCATTTATCATTTCAATAATATCATTTCCACCATAAATGTCTAATTCTTTCAATCCTGTATCCATTTTACCCTCCGTTACAAATTAATCTTAGTACTCGACTACCTTCATTACTTTCAAAAAGGCGGTTTTCTGCTATTATGGAATCAACTCAAAATACTCATCAAACCAACTACCCCACTTACTTTTGCCGACTTCTAATCCCAGTCTTTCACGTTCTCTTGGCTAACACTAATTAATGCGAATTCACCAGTATTGTCTTTTGCGAATAAATCTTCATCTGCAATAATTTTTGCTTCATATTTTTTCCAGCAGAGTATGAAACCTTGTTTCCATTCTCAGAATCAATAACTTCCTTTTTACAAAGCACAAACATTGAATCCCTCCCCATAATTAAGCAACTTTTTTGGAACGAAGGTTCTTTACAAGTGTTGAATTATTGGTAGATAGAACCTTTGTAAGCAACGTTTTTTTGAGTTTATCCATTTCCATAGTTTTGTTCAACTCAAGAAATCGGTGCCAAAAGAGGTAATTATCCATATATTTTGTAGATACACCTCTAAAATGTCTATTAATCCATGTGCTAACTCTTTCATGGTAAGAGTTTACGTGCTGTATATGATATATGTCTTTGACTACATGCTTTTTTTTACGTATGTTTACTTTTTCGTGAGGTATTCCCTTTAACTTAGCAAAATAGATATAGTTTCTGGCAGAATCAGTACATAGCATTGAACCAGGAGCAATATAGTTACCCAAAACAGCATCTATTTGCTTGGAATTGATACGCCCCATTCCTGCCTTTTGGCTTATGATGTGACCGTTCCTATCGATTGCAACCAAGACGCAAACCTGTTCATGACTAATGCCTCTATATTGTGACTTACCGCCTCTTTTACGAGGTTTACGATGGGTAATACCTTTCTTACCTTTAAGTGACTCAACGAAAAATGTTTCATCTGATTCAATTATACCCGAAAGTTGTTCAATCTCAAGAGTACGGAGAGAATTCAGTAACTTGTGTCGCCAATAGAAGGCAGTAGATATGTGTATACCTAATTCCTTTGCAATTTTGGGTAGGGTAGTGCCTCTTGAAATATACTGGATATATTTACCCCACTTATTAGGGTGGTGAGTACCAGCCATTGGGCTACATGATATATCATTAAAGGTCTTTCTACAACTTTTACACTTATATCGTTGTCTGCCACGGTACTTGCCATGCCCTATTATCTTGTCGCTATTACAGTAAGGACAATGACTACCTTTTGCAAAGCGGGCTTCCCTAATGTCTGTAAGGTAATCACTTACCCTATTAGAACTGCTATTAACAACAGTATATATTATTTCATAAACTCGCTTTTGGTCAGAAGGGGTTAGTTTATCAAATTCATCAATAACCTTTGTTATACTCATATAAATCCACCTTTCAGAACATGTGTTCCGTATAAGTATAACATACATATTGATTACCCACAATAATTACGAAAACCGCCATTATATAAATTTATATTTCTACTATTTATACACTGTAAAACCTACTATTTATACGCTGTAAAACATTTTTTTCCTGTCCTTTTTCTCTATTTATTATTTCCATGCCAGTTTAAATATGGACCGGAATACCTGGCGGCCAGAAGAATAGCCTCAACCATGCTCACTTCACTTGCCATGCCTTTTCCGGCTATATCATACGCTGTTCCGTGGTCAACTGAGGTTCTGAGAAAAGGAAGGCCAAGTGTTATGGCAATTGTTCGTTCAAAATCCAGGGTTTTAGTTGCTATATGGCCCTGATCATGATACAGGGAAAGTACAGAGTTGTATTTTCCAGTCAAGGCCTGATGAAATACTGAATCTGCACCCACAGGGCCATCCACGTTGTAGCCCAGTTCTCTTGCTTTTTTTACTGCTGGCACAATCTGCTCCAGGTCCTCTGTTCCAAAAAGGCCGTTATCCCCGCTGTGCGGATTCAAGCCGGCAACTGCCATCGTTCCCTCTTTAATACCGAGACTCCTGAGGGCCTCAGTACACCTGTCTATATAGTCCAAAAGTCTTTCCTGAGTAACCATGTCACATGCCCTTTTAAGGGATACGTGACGGGTTAGAAAAAATACTCTCAGTCCCCTGACCTCAAACATGGTTAAAGGGTCCTCGGTATTTGTAAGACTGGCCAGAATCTCCGTATGTCCTACAAAATCCACATTACCTGCTTTTAGGGCAGGTTTGTTTATAGGAGTTGTAGCTATAGCATCCACTTCATTATTCCCGGCAAGCTCTACTGATTTTTTAATATACTCATAGGCTGCAATTCCATTCCGTGCCTGAACTGTACCGTATTTCAGGTTTACTATATCTATATTGCTAAGATCGATTACATTTATTATACCCTTGTGGTATTCTCCCTCGGTACTTGTTTTGACTACTTTAACTCGTATATCAAGCTTGCAGATTTCTGCTGCCTTTTTGATAACTTCAGCTTCCCCAATAACCAACGGTCTGCAGACTTCATAAATACTTTCATTTACCAGTGCCTTGACAACTATCTCCGGGCCGATTCCTGCAGGGTCACCCATGGGAATTCCGATAACGGGTTTCTTCATATAAATCCTCCGACCTAAACTTTTATTTTTTCCAGTTCTGCAATTCAATAAGATTACCTTCAGGGTCTCTCGCATAAACTGCAGTAAGCAAGCCCAGCTCAGAATACTCTTTTCTGACGATTTCACTTAAGGAGGTTCCCCCATATGAAATTACCATTTTTAATATTTCCTCCACATCATCAACATGGAATGCGATGTGTCCAAAGCCCGGCATATTTATTGAAGGGGCGTCACCCTGTAAACTTTCAGGGCTGTACTGGAATATTTCAAGTGTGGGGCCGTTTTCATACCCGGGCATAAGCAGGTGTATTCCCCTTACTCTTACACTTCTAATCCCTGTCATTGTATCTATCCAGTCTCCCGATAAATCTCTTTCGGGATACGTTGGTTTGCATCCGAAAACATCAATATAGAACCTTGAAAGGTTTTTCCAGTCCCTTGCGATGAGATTGGTGTGAACATATTTTATATTTTGCATAGCTTTTCCCTCATTACTTCATTTACTATCGATTGTACCACATTATTCCAAGGTAATATACCGGAGTTAATAACTTTATTTAATAACACTTTTTAATAAATTCCTTTTCCACTAACGTTTTAATACTCCCCATCAAGTCTGTTCCATCTCTTGCTTATAATAAAAAATACTGATAAAATGATAATATGGTCTCGTGACCACATTACTGGATTAATAATGCAGCACTTAAATAGTTAAAATAAAGTATTTATTAAGGTGAATAAATGATAACCAGAGATGATGTAGCCAGACATGCCGGAGTTTCAAAAACTACCGTATCAAGGGTTCTGAATAAAAACGGGTACGTTTCGGAAGAGAACAGAATAAAAATCGAGCAGGCTATAAAGGAACTTGGCTATTCTCCCAACCTGATTGCCAGAAGTCTTAAGACACGCCAATCCCGCCAGATACTTTTCTATGTGCATGAGGTCCTGAATCCTTTCTTTATGGAGGTATACCGCGGCATGGAGGATTGCTGCGAGGAACACGGCTATACTATTGTTCTCAGCAGAAATTTTGATTCTCTAAAAATCAAAGAGCGACAATATGATGGTATAATTTTGTCTTTCGCATCCGCTGAAAATGAAAAAGAGTATCTAAAGCTTGGAATTCCTGCCGTTGTAACCGATTATTCCGGCAAACCTCTAAAGATCCCTTCTGTTGGCATAAACATAAAAGCCGGTGCAGAAGAAGCTGCCAGGTATCTTCTCGACAATGGCCATAGGAAAGTTGCCTTCATTACTTTATCAAAGAGCCTTGAGGATCAGAGATTTTCAGGATTCTGCCATGTACTTGAAAAGGCCGGAATTAATACACAATCTGCATTGATAGGTTATGCAGCTCAGAAGGATAACGGATTTGTCAGCGGCTATAACGCAGCAAAGCAGCTCATGGAGAATGCAGGAGATTTTACGGCGGTTTATGCCTTTAATGACACTATGGCTATCGGAGCCATATCCGCTCTTCAGGAAAAAGATATCAGAGTGCCTCAGGATGTATCAATAATAGGCTTTGACGATATCCTGCAAGCGGGTTTCAGCACTCCAAAGCTGACAACGGTAAGACTTCCCAAATATGAGCAGGGTTACGAAAGTGCCCGGCTACTGATAAATATGATACAGGGCAAAGCTGCTGATTCTCTTGTTCTGGAAACAAAACTGGTGGTAAGAGACAGTGTAAAAAAGTTATGAGAATGATTTAACTTAGTCATAAAACCGAATCTTAAAAAA
Organism: Bacillota bacterium; assembly: GCA_023409265.1. GTDB lineage: Bacteria > Bacillota > Clostridia > Acetivibrionales > DSM-1351 > Ruminiclostridium. Next base: position 5,413 of record JAEYHZ010000038.1, read on the forward strand.
ATAAAAAGGTGGTAATTTTTTATGAGTGAAAAATTCAATGAAAAATCTCTAAAGCTTGACAAACTTACACTTGGGGTTTGCTATTATCCCGAGCACTGGCCACAGGAGCTTTGGGAAAGCGACCTGATCAGAATGAAGGAGCACGGGATTGAAGTAATTCGTATTGCAGAATTTGCCTGGAACAAATTTGAACCCCAAGAGGGTGTATTTACATATGACTTCTTTGACGGATTTCTTCAATTGGCCAACAAGCACCGAATGAAGGTAATTTTCTGTACTCCGACGGCAACGCCGCCCGCCTGGCTGACTCATAAATACCCTGAGGTTCTCAATGCTTCACAGGACGGCACAGTTTTCAGACACGGACTTCGCAGACACAACAATTATAATTCGGAAAGATATATAGATTTCACTAAAAGAATTGTTGAAAAAATAGCAGAACACTACTGCCCTAACCCGGCAATAATTGGCTGGCAAATCGATAATGAGCTTAATTGTGAAACAAATGTTTTCTATTCAGAGGCAGATCATTCCACCTTCAGAAAATATATGAAAGATAAGTATAAAACCCTGGAAGCTCTGAATGAAGCCATGGGGACTGCCTTCTGGAATCAGACCTACACTTCCTGGGAGGAGCTGTTTCTTCCACGGCCCACTGTCAATGGCACTAACAACCCTCATATTGCACTTGAAGAAAAGCGGTTCATATCCAAAAGCACCATAGCCTACTGCAAACTGCAGGCAGATATTATCAGAAAATATGCTCCCAAGGATCAGTTTATAACCACTAACGGTATATTCGGACATCTGGACAGCCATGAGATGACCAACAGTGCACTGGATTTCATAACCTTTGACAGCTATCCCAACTTTGCCTTCGATACCTGGACCGATCCCAAAAAGCCTGGTAATATAAATGACCGCAGATCCTCCTGGTCACTTACAAGAACCAGATCCATATCCCCTGTATTTGGAATAATGGAGCAGCAGTCAGGGGCAGGCGGCTGGGACACAAGAATGAAGCAGCCCATGCCAAAACCGGGACAGATGAGGCTTTGGGCATTTCAGTCAATAGCTCACGGAGCAGACTTTGTAAGCTTTTTCCGCTGGCGTACCTGCTGGATCGGTAATGAAATCTACTGGCATGGCCTTAACGATTACTCAAACCAGCCAAACAGAAGGCTTGAGGAATTAAAGAAAATAAGAAATGACATAAAACTTCTATCACCTGTAACAGGCGCTAAATACCAGGCCAAAGTTGCCTTTGTAAAGGACTATTCAAATGAGTGGGACGGTGAGCAGGACAAATGGCACGGCCCGTTGGACGAATTCAGTGATAACGGCTGGTTTACTGCGGCGCAGCTCAACCATGTCCCTATGGACTTCCTGTATATGAGAAACTCCGGCACCGGGAGAACCATTCCGGAAGATCTGAACCGCTATGAGCTGCTGGTCTATCCTCACGCCACCATACTTACTGAAGAAACGGCTGCACTTCTTAGGGCATATGTCGAACAGGGAGGTACACTTATTATGGGTGCAAGAACAGGCTACAAGGATGAATACGGCCGTTGCCCAATGCGCCCAATACCAGGCTTTGCCTCCGACATATGCGGAGTTGAAGTCAGTGATTACACACATTTGAGCCCGGGAGATGATGAGGAGTTTGCCGTTTGGGACGGAGAAGTGATCCCGGCACCGGTGTTCAACGATATTCTTCAGGCCAGGGGCGGTGCTGAGGTACTTGCCGCCTTCAAGGGAAATTATTATGACGGAGCACCTGCTCTTGTGGCTAACAGGCTGGGCAATGGCACCGCCTACTATTTCGGTGCCGGGTTCAGCACAGAAACTGCTGCTGCTTTCCTGAGAAAGCTAGGTTTTGCAGAAACTTACAACAGCATTGTTGAACTGCCTCCTCAGATCGAGATAGCTGTCAGAGCTGCGGAACAAAAGGAGTATATTTTTCTGCTTAACTATATGCCTTATGAAATGGAAATCAATGTGAAGAAGCCTATGACCGACCTGCTTTCAGGAAAGACCCTTGAAGGCTGCTGCAAGCTTGAGAAATATGGTGTTATGGTGCTATGTGAATAAGAGGCTGTAGTTTTTTCTAACAACTTCTGATTTCCTATTGATTCATGAGAAATAAACATCAGTTTCACAGATAGGACGCTATGAGAGTTTTCATAGCGTTTTTGTTTTGATAATACAAAAAAGCAACAGCGCCCCGGCTGTTCAGAACCCTGAAAAATTCTGAATGGCCGGGGCATAGTTTACTCCCTGACTACAGCCTTCCTTACCAGCAGGAAGGACAAACCTGCGGCAACTGCCGCCCCAACAGAAAGAGAAAGTACTGCAATATAAGGGTTTATACCGTTACTAAAGCCGCCCAAAACAAGCAATACCTCATTTAACCATTTGGATATCCTGCCGTTTAACAATGTGGCGTCAACTGCCGGAAGAACCATGAACAGCAGAACAGGGACTCCTATGGATACTATGATTTTCAGCAGCTTTATCATCCTGTAATAAAGACAGGTTATCAAGTACCCGCCAATAATAGCCGCCGTATAAAGGGCAGTGCTCCAAATGAAGCTTGTTACAATAATAACAGGTTTGGCAGTTTGAGTTATCCAGTTACCATATATCTGCATAAATGCTGAACTATAGTTAACAAATTCCGATAAAATACTTGCATAAGTGGTATCAACCGCTGCCATTATACCGCTCACTGCCAATGCAGTTAACACAAAACCCTGAAACTGACGCTTTCGAGGTATATTATTAACCGATAAAAATAAAAAGTTTTGTTTAAAGGAATTCAATCCAACAATAAATATAAATATTACAGTAGCCATTTCTCCGCCGCCGCTGGTGCCTTTAACATTTCCCGCCGCAAAGGTAATGGAACCGCTTATCAATATTGCAATAGCTGCTATAATAAGGTAAAAAATTACAACACTGTTTTTTATATCTGAAAAATAGTATTTAACAACTGATTTTAATCTCATCTTTTAATCCCCTCTTTCTAATTGGTCATCCGGATAAACAGCTTCTGCAGATCCAGTCTGGATATTTCGAGTCCCGGGGGTATATTTCCAGGCACTGCTTTTTCCAGTACATAAGCAGTTTTTAGTCCCCCCAGGGTATCTGCACCGAGGATATTTTTACCTTTAATAAAGCCATCCACAGCCCCAGCTGCACCGGATACCGAATAACCCTGAGAGAGCACACTTTCAACCGAATCCTGCATTATAACCCTACCCTCTTTTATAACAATTACATCCTCTATGATATCAGCAGCTTCCTCTATTAAGTGGGTTGAGATTACAATAGTACGTGGTTTTTCGCTGTAAGCTGCCAGAAGCTCCCTGTAAAAAAGCTCTCTGTGATTTGCATCCAAACCGAGAACAGGTTCATCCAATAAAACCACAGGAGTATTGCAGGCAAGCGAAACTACTATTTTAAATATGGATTTATACCCTGTGGAAAGAGATTTAATCTTTTTACCGGTTTTAAGTAAAAACTTTTCACATAGCAAAGCGGCATAATTGGTATCAAAATCCGGATAAAATTCTTTTGTCCATTTGAAGGCTGATTTTACAGTCATTCCCTCAGGATAAAAATTATTTTCTGTCATACAATATATTTTAGATAAGGCTCTTTCATTTTCCAGTACATTTTCGCCATCCAGCAAAATCTCTCCTTCGGTAGGAAAAAGCCTGTTTGTTATAAGATTCAGCAGCGTAGTTTTTCCAGCACCGTTTCTGCCCAGAAGACCATAAATTTTGTCAGGTTCCAGTTTTAGCGATACATTATCAAGCGCAGTAGTATTCCCAAAGGTCTTTGTTATATTTTTTATTTCTATACAGCTCATTGATCAAACCCTCTTTCCAACATTTTAATAATATCTTCCTTTGAAATTGAAAGTTTTCTTGCTTCTGATACCAGCGATGTAACGTATGTTTCAAAAAAAGTCACTTTTCTTTTGTCCAATATCTTTTCCTTAGCCCCGGTTGATACAAACATACCCAGTCCCCTTTTCTTATAAACTATCCCGTCATCCACCAACCTGTTAATACCCTTCAACGCAGTTGCAGGATTAATTTTATAGCTGACAGAAATTTCTGTCGTTGAAGGTATCTGTGTTTCTTCTTCATATGCGCCTGATAAAATGGCATCTTCAATACCTTCAGCCAATTGCAGGTATATAGGTTTATCCGAATTAAAATCGAAATTCACTAAATTCACCACCTCAACCAGTTAACTGGTTAGTTACTTATGTAACTAACTATACAACTAACAAAGTATAATGTCAATAGCATTTTTTAATCCTTTCCGGGAAAATATAATAAAACATACTTTTAGGAACACAATACGTATATACTATTAATACTAAGTTTAAAAGCAGAAAAGTAATCGGGGAGACATTATGCCAAATCTTGTTACACATTATCTATGCGGCTTGGAGGCAACAAAAAAAATAGAAAACGTCAAGTGCAAAAACTTGATAGCAAAGTACCAACAAGTATTTAATCTTGGTTTACAGGGCCCGGACATACTTTTTTACTATGAAGTCTGGCCGTGGACCAAAAAAACCATAAAGCCCAACATTGGCCAGATAATGCATACTTCAAAGGTTAACAAAGTCTTTAAATCACTTATTGAATATATAGTAAAGCAAAAGGATTCTGCTAAAGAGATTTTAACCGTTTACCTGATGGGATTTGTAAGTCATAATTGTATGGATTGCATAGGACACCCTTATATTTTTTACAGATCAGGTTTTACTAGTCCGTCAAATAACAATGAAAACCTTTTTCTTTATTACCATAGAAGGTTTGAAGTCTCTATTGATGTTCTACTCTGCAAAAAACTACTTGATAAAAAAGTGTATGAAATAGATTGTGACAAACTTATAGAGGTATCTGATGCTGAAATTAATTTGCTGTCAGATTTATATGAACATATAATCGACGAAGTTTTCAATCAAAATGCCGAGAAGAAGAAGATTAAAAGATCAATTAAGGAAACGCTATTTGTAGAAAAATTACTCAAGGATCCAACAGGAATTAAGAAGAAGATTGTTGGATTTCTTGATAAAACAATCTATGGGTTTCCATTATTCTCAAGTCTTATTTTTCCTTTAAAGCTTGATGATGGTATAGATTATCTTAATGTCTCAAACCGTGAATGGTATATGCCTTTTGACAAGGAAATCAAGAGTACAAAATCCTTTATGGATCTATTTCACGAAGCCTGTCATAAGAGTCAGCGCTACTGCGAGGTTTTGTTTTCTGCTATTTTTAATGATAATTCCAGTATACCGTACACCCTGAAGCTTTTGGGCAATAACTCCTATACCTCCGGAGTAGACTGCGATACTCCCGTTGTTTTCAAATACAGTGACATAGTATTTAACAGGACCTGAAGGCATTGATAATATAACCGGCAGTAATAAAATAACGCCAGTCGTTTTTTATGATTGGCGTCACTATTCTCATAGTCATATTTTTTCAGTTTCTTTGATATTTCTCAGAAAGACAAACATGGTGGCAATCATAATCAGGTTAAAAGCAGGGAACAAAATGATCTCGATAACAGAGACTTTTAATCCTGATATTATCTGCCCAATTATCATTGCAGTGACTGCCGTCAACAAAGTCACTGCTTTGACGCATATCACCGAAGCCAATAAAATACCAAACGGTTTTTTCTTTAAAAGAAGTATTCCGGAAATCAGCGATACTGGAACCACAAAGCCCAGATCCATAGCTTGAATTACCATCGTGGTATATTGCTCCAGCCCTAATGGAACTGATGCGGTGAAAAGCGGGGTGACGATATTTTTTAGCCACATAAGGCCGATAACCGATCCCAAAAATATAAGAATGGCTGCTATGGATTTTACAGGCAGCTTTTCATCGAAGCTACGGCTCAAAACATTCATGTCAAATGACATCATAGTTAGCACAAACGCAAAAAAACTCATTGACATCAAGCATACATCCAACAAAAATAGTATATTGTACATGGAAGTAAATGAATATGATGTATAAGTGTATAGAAAGTATGCAAGGGTACCTGCCAAAAGTATTCTGCCTTTAAGAAAACCTTTTCTGGACAAAAATAACGCTACAGCCAGTAACGGTATTCCCAAAATCAGTGTTACGATATCCTGGGCAATAGCCTGTGCAGCCATGGAAACCGAATCATACCTATATATTCCACTTCCGTAAATTGTGACAGCTTCTCCGTGTACTGTAGTGAAAACATACCTGCCGGGCCCACCGCCGGAAAATATCCCTGCAATTGCTGCAGTAAGAGAAAATAAAGCAATTAAAACCGTTAAAATTGAAACAGCTCTCAGATTTTTCATATATTACCCCTTATAACGCATAGGTTCAATTGAAAATTTTCCAGTTGTAGAAAAATTTTCTTACCTTATGCGGGTTTCAACGAGGTGGGAGATATGCTGACCGCCTGAAAACCAGATCGGTACCCGCCACCTGTAGTGGTGGGGAGCATTTATTATCGCCTCGTTATATTTCAAGAATTTTCTATAAATTGTGTAGAGCACTTACTACATAGTCCAAAAAACAGTCTATTAAAAGTTGTCTCTGGTTTTCATCCACCTTTTCAATAATCAGCCTAAGTATCAACCCAAATGTCGAAGCCCAAATCACCTGCGCTACAAGCTCAACCCGGTTGTCGTCATATTTGCTGCCTGAAAGGATCTCCCTCAAACATTTTGAAAACAATTCAACAGCAGGCCTATCTGCAGTGGCATTTTTATACAGCACAGATGTCCTGGAAAGGATCTCAGGAGACCCGCTAACCATAAAAATTTTGTATTCTTCTCCCATACTGACAGCCACTTCAATAAAATTTTGCAGTTTTTGTCTCAATAGTTCTTCCGGATTGTTACCGTGTTTTTCTGAATAAGACAGCACATTAAGTATTTTTTGATAATTGTTTAAAATTAGATTATTAATTATATCCTCTTTATCTTTAAAATAGTGATATACAATTGCCGGAGAATACTCAATCTTTTCAGCTATTTTCCGGATTGAAATGCCTTCTATGCCTTCGCTCTTCATTATTTCACTTGCCGATAAAAGGATTTTCTCCTGCATTTCATTTTTTTCTCGCTCTTTACGTTCCTGTATTCCCATTAAATTTCTCCAAACATTTAACTATGTATAATTATTAAACAGTGTTCAATACAATTATATTATCACAAATATCAATTGTCAAACATATATGAGTGGTCATGCTGAAAAAACAAATACATTCCCGGATTAAGTCCTAATAAATCACAAAAAAAGAGGCTGCGCAGATTTTTAATCTTTACAGCCTCTTTACGTTTCTGAAAATTCTTTTTAATTTATTTAAACAGCATGAATCATTCAATTAACTCTAATTTAAAACTTGAAATAATTAAATTGATAAAATATTGCTCATTCTGAGAAGATCCTGATCTATGTCCTTCTTCATTGAAAGTGCTTCATCAATATCCAAATCAACTATCTTGGCATCCTTAACAGATATTATTCTGTTAAAAACACCATCTTTGAGCAATTCAACAGCTTTAACTCCCATGGCACTGGCCATGACTCTGTCCTGAATAGTTGGGCTTCCCCCTCTTTGAATATATCCCAGAACTGTTCCTCTTGTTTCAATACCGGTCAGATCTTCAATCTTCTTAGCCAATTCAAGAGCTCCGCCAATTTTTTCAGCAATACCCTCTGCCAGAATAATGATATAGTTTTTCTTGCCGCTGTTTCTTCCCTGAATTATTTTTCTGATTATATCCTTATCAAAATCGAATTCCTTTTCGGGCAGGAGAATAACTTCAGCTCCGCCGGCTATACCTACATTCAGAGCTATATGTCCTGCACGTCTTCCCATAACCTCGAGTACACTACATCTCTCATGAGAATAGGCTGTATCTCTTATCTTATCCAATGCATCCTGAACTGTATTCATGGCTGTGTCATATCCAATGGTATAGTCTGAGCTTGCAATATCGTTATCAATAGTACCGGGTAAGCCCATAACCTTCATTCCGAACTTGCTGAAATCTCTTGCTCCTTTATAAGAACCATCTCCTCCGATTACTACAAGGGCATCCATACCGAAAGCTCTGGATATTGACATGGCCTTCTGCATTCCTTCCTCCGTTGTAAACGCCTTACACCTTGCAGTTTGAAGTATTGTTCCTCCTCGATGGATTATATCTGATACGTTTCTGGCTGTCATTTCAGATATGTCACCTGCAATCAAGCCATTATAACCTTTTCTGACACCCAGCATTTTGAAACCATAATAAATTCCCGTCCTGACAACTGCACGAATTGCTGCATTCATTCCCGGTGCATCTCCACCGCTTGTTAGTACACCAATTGTTTTTATGTCACTCATACGAACCCTCCCTAAGACCTCACTTAGACTTTTAGTAAAAAGAATCTTTTATTTATCTGTTTATGGTCTTCCCCATTGAAGCAACATTAAACCAAATAACAATTTTAAATGTATTAGAAAAAAAACAATAAAAACCCAATTTAGTTCATTATAAACTAATAAAGCTGTATAAACAATATAAAATCTAACAGTTTTTTCTTCCAATTTGGCTTGTACCTATGACATCTCCAGCCAGTACACGAGTTTCATAGCCGGCAGCAGTTTGATCCAGAATTTCCTTATCTATTACGACCTGATCTTTTTTAAAAAACAACAGAACAGTGGAGCCACCGAATTTGAAATAACCTTTTTCATCACCTCTGTGTATTCTCCGGCCCGGGGTAAAGGTTTGAATGATTGATCCCACAGAGGTTGCCCCAACTTCAACATAAAGCACCTCTCCAAAGTTCTCCGTCTTAAAGCTGCTATACTCCCTCTTGTTACGGCAGAATACTTCAGCTATTTTCCCAAGAGCTACGGGATTTACAGAGTAATACTCACCTGTTACTTTTCTGGGCTCACTGCATATACCGCTGTCAAAGAAATGGAACCTGTGATAATCAACGGGACATAATCTGAGTATGATATATACCCCACCATCATACTCCTTTGCCAGCGACTCATCCTGCAACAATTCAGACAAGCTGTAGCTCATGCCTTTTATTTGTATTATGTGTTTGCAGTCAATATTTTCCCATGCTTGCAGGCGACCGTCACCAGGTGACAGAAGGTATTCTTCCGACTTGTTAAAGGGCCTTGCTGAAGGCTTTAGCCTTCTGGCAAAAAAGTCATTAAAGCATGTAAAATCCTCCAGCTTATTTTCACACTCCTCCAGATTTATGGAAAAGTTATTTACAAACCCGGCTATACTTCTTTTGCTAAATTTTAAATCACAAAAAAAACCAGTCAGAGCAGAGTAAAATTTCCGTTTCACCAGCAGTTCAAGCCCTAACCTGCCTGCCTTTGTAGTATACAAGGAATTGAGCAAACTTCCCCCTGCCACCTTTTCAATTTCATATTCTCCGGTTTTACGATTATATATTTTAATCATGATTTATCTCTTCTCTTTTACCTGTACTTTTTCTATTTTCTTCTACGCTAATTAAAATATACAGAACAAAAACAGGGTTGTCAATTTTAAACAAAAGGGCAACCAGGGCTAAATTATGTTGATAATAACTTTTTATAATCAGCAAAGATCTATTTTTCTTTTTGAAGGTATTCTGCACCTTTCAAGTTGCATATATATTTGAGAGGAGAAGTGAAATTATGATCTTTTTAATAAAGAAAAGTAAACTTTATATAATATTAGGAACACTTTTTGTTATTGCTATTATTATGGTAAATATCATTAACTTTTTAATTAGCAGCAGCAACGTGAAGAATACACTAAATAGAGATCACGAATATTCGATACTTATCCAAATAGATGAAAAGAAGCTATACCTCTATGAAGACGGCACATGTATAAAACAATATCCCATTGCATCCGGCAGGCCACATTTACCATCTCCAATCGGAGATTGGGAAATCACAGACAAAGGTAAATGGGGTAAAAGCTTTGGTGGCCGTTGGCTGGGCCTGAACGTAAAATGGGGGAACTACGGAATCCATGGTACAACAAACCCGACCTCTATTGGAAGAGCTGCCAGCCATGGCTGTATTCGTATGTTCAATAACGATATCAAGGAGTTGTATGAGATTGTCCCCGTAGGTACTCCGGTGATAATAAGGAACGGGCCCTTTGGACCTTTTGGCACAGGGTTCAGGAATTTAAAGCCCGGTGACAGAGGTGCTGACGTTATGGCAGTACAAGCACGCCTGAAAACTCTTGGTTACTTTACGGGTGAAGAAACCGGAATATATGAAAACAATTTAAAAATTGCTCTGTGTAAATTCCAGAAAGACCATAACCTGAACATTAAACATACAATTACCCTTCAAGATTACAATGCAATGGGGTTTAGTGAATTTGAATAAGGATTTTGTTAATTAGATAAGTTTTTGCAAGGCTCCCTTTATATCTCCTGTAAACACCCCGCCATGATAGCAAATTATCTTTTGAATATCGTAGTCAATTAGTTTTTTGATGGAGTTTTTAGCAGCAACCATATCAAGAGTGTAATTGGGATTTGCAATTTCCAGCTCTCCATTTTCAACAACCAGTGCGTCACCTGAAACCAGTGTCTTATATTCTTTTATGTAAATAGAAATATGGCCCGGCATATGTCCGGGGGTTGCAATTATAACAGTACCGCCAAGCCAGGGAAATGTATCTCCATCCTTAACGGTCTTGTCCACGTTTACTGCTTGAACCGATTCCAGAAGTTTATGAAAACTCAGAGCCTCTGGCTTCTCCTCCTCCGGAAGCCCGTCATATAAAGCTTCGGCCTGCTGGAGTCTAAGCGATTTTTCCAGTCCATTGATATATTTTACATCATCTTCTGAAGCTAAAATAGTTATATCCGGGTATTCCCTTTTGATATCAGCCAAAGCGCCCATATGATCGAAGTCGTGGTGGGTTATTATTATTTTTGTCAGCCTGGCAAAGTCTATACCCTCTTCCTCTGCAGCGCTCCTTATGTACTGTAAAAAACCCGGGTACCCGCAGTCAATCAATATTATTTCATTTTCATCAGTAAGTACCACAGGGTATATGGTATTTTTACCGTTTCCAAAATCAAAGCTGACTTTTAAAGCTGTAATTTCCTGCATGTTATATCTCCCTCGTAATTGAATATAAATATGTCAATATATTTCTGTTTCTCTTATTCAGAAATTCCTTTTCCTTTACCATTCCCAACTTCTGAGCAACTCTTTCGGAACCAGTGTGATTGAAAGGCATATTTGCACAAAGCCTTTCCAGTCCCAGGCTTTTAAATGCATAGTGTTTGCATGCCTCGGCGGCTTCATATGCATATCCGTTTCTCCAAAATTTGTGATGTATTATGTACCCTAAATCATTTTCTTCTTTCCCATCAATCTCCGATATCATAAGTCCGCAATCTCCGATAACCTGCTCTGTCTTCTTTATAACTAAAGACCATCTTCCAAATCCGAGGTTTTTGTATCTTTCAATATTAATTTTTACCCAGTTTTCGGACTGCTCAAGTGTAAATGGAGACGGCCAGAACTGCATGGTAAGAGGATCAGATAATATAGTATGTAATAAGGCGGTATCCTCCAGGGTATATTCCCGTAATATCAATCTGTCAGTTTCAATTATATTCATAAAATTAATTACCCCGCTAGTATGTACTCAATGTAGTATTTTTCATTATATGGTCCTTGGTAATATAAGAAATATTATCCTTTATTTTAATATTGAAATAATGAAACTGATTCTGCTTTTCAAACTGATATGTAATTCCGATTTCACTACCCTCACCATAAATTATCACAGCTTTTATAACCGGTAAAATATAAAATACCATGTTGGAAAACTGTTCCTTACTTATTTCCGTTTTATTGACTATATTTATATATGCAAAGTCATGACGTTCAAACTGCTCATTTAATTTAAAGCTTTGCCGGGCTGCTATGGCAGTATTTGCTGAACAGGATAATTCTTTATATTTAAAATTAAATAAGGTTAATGAATTACTCACGTTCCTGTCCAATTTATCCTCAAGTATCTTTTCCTCCAAATGGTCCCATAAAATGCCCTCACTATAATGAATGCCTATATTCTTGCTGTCTTTGGCATTTATAATCTCTATGGGGTAGGATTTGTTTTTAAAGTTATAGCCTACTTCTCCTACAGAGTAGTTTTGTGAATATTTCAGTTCTATATATTTCTCAGCTTTCTGACCGGCCATATATTTGACTAACGGATTGCCGTGGAATGTAGTATATATGTACACTATTCCCCAAATAAACAAAGCTGATAATGCAATTAAAAATATCTTACATAATATTCTTTTCATGCTCATTCCTCAAATTTAAACTTAAAAATAAATCATACTTCTTATCGGCGGCAAACAACTGCTTATATTCTATAGTCATCAAGCACTCTCGGCAGTTCTACACAAAAGCTGATATTGTTTTGCTCACACTCAGCCCATATTTGTCCGTTATGAAGATTTACAATACTCTTTGAAATTGCAAGCCCCAGGCCCGAACCACACTCAGATGAAGACCGTGATTTGTCAACCATATAAAGTCTGTTAAAGAGGAGTGGAAGCTCCTCCTGAGGGATGCTGTCTCCTTTGTTGCTAACCCTTACGCTGACACTTTCGAGGTTGGAAACCATGCTTATAATAATTTCCCCCGGGGAATAGCCGTACTTGATTGCGTTTGAAAGGAGATTTTCAAACACTCTGACAAGCTTATCTGCATCTACATGAACCATTACTCTTTCGTTCTGAATTTTCCTTACAAAGGTCATATTCCTTTCATCAGCCACAGGCGAGAGCTCTTCGGCCAACTGGACAAGCATATCATTAAGGCAAAGCTTCTGCCTGTATAGAATTGTCTCTTCATTTGCAAGCTTTGAATAGACAAAGAGATCATCTATAAGTGTCTTAAGCTTTTCAGATTTTGTATATGCTATGTCTATATATTCCTCCAGTTGGTCGGTATCCTCATATTTTTTATCCTTCAGCATTCTAAGATAGCCCATTATTGAAGTAAGCGGAGTTCTAAGATCATGGGACATATTCGTTATTAATTCATTTTTTGTCTTTTCTGCTTTTCTCTCTTCTTCAATTTTAAGTTTAAGCTCTTCACTCATAAAGTTTATCCTGGTTGCCAGGAGGCCAAGCTCATCCCTGGTTTTTTGCTTGACCCTGTAGTCAAGATTTCCCTTGGATATTTCGGTAACTCCTAAAGACAGTTCTTCTATATACTCAACCTCCCTCCTGGTAAGCAGGAAAAAGGAGAGCACAAATGTAACAGCTCCTACCGAAAACGGTATAATATTATAGTCTCCTACCATTAGCGTTATCTCACGTTTTGTCATACCCTGCATTACAACGTAAATTGCGTCGCCGTCCTCAAAGTCCAGGCGTTCAACATACACTGCCTCGCTGTATCTGTAGTAGTTCCGGTCAATTTTACCGGTCCTTTTGAGACCTGAGTTAATGGCGTCTTTAATTATATATGAGATATCCTCTCCTATATTGGGTTCAGTTTCAGATTTCACTAAAACGTTGCCATCGTGATCCAAAACATAGCAGTTTAAATAGTTAATAGGCAGACCGCTGAATTTGACTTTTTTATCTAGGATCTCCTCTAACTTTTTCAAATCTCCCAGGCTTTTGTCCTCGGTTTCATGTCTGATTTCCAGTACAAGTTGACGTAATTCATGATCCAACTGCCCATATAAATCCTTATCACTGACTATCCCATCCTTATCAAACCGCAGAGTGTCTACAATAAAGACCGAAATCACGGTCAGGACAATACTGACAACAACAACAAGCATCAGTCTTATTCTGATGCTCTGAGTCATTTTATCTCTGATTATTTTAGCGTACTTTATGATACTTGAGATATCAAACCGGTTTTTCAAGCTTGTAGCCTACCCCCCATACAGTTTTTATATATTTGGGCTTTCTGGAATCTTCCTCTATTTTTTCCCGTATTTTTCTTATGTGAACCATAACTGTATTTTCAGCATCAAAAAAGTCTTCATTCCATACTGACTCATAAATCCTTTCCATGCTGAAAACCATTCCGGGATTCCTGGCTAGAAGCTCTAGTACGGCAAATTCCCTTGGAGTCAGCCTTACTTCCTCGTTCCTGACCCTGACTTCATGTGTAGCAACATTTATCACCAGTTCATCAATTTCTATCTGTCCTTCTTCATGAACATCCATGTTCTTAAGTCTGATATACCTTCTTAGCTGAGATTTTACCCGTGCAACAAGTTCCATTGGATTAAAAGGTTTGGCTACATAATCGTCTGCACCTGAACTAAGGCCAATGATCTTATCCATGTCCAGATTCCTGGCTGAAAGCATGATTATGGGGACATTATTTTTTTCCCGGATTTTCATGCAAGCCTCAAGTCCATCCATTTTAGGCATCATTATATCAAGGATTATCAGGTGTACCCTGTTACTTTGCATAATCTCCAGTGCTTCAACCCCGTTTGATGCTTTAAGCACCTTGTAGCCTTCGTTCTTAAGGTATACCTCTATCAGGTTCCTAATTTCCTTTTCATCGTCAACAACGAGTATTGTTTCCTGAACCATTTTCCTATCCTTTCGATATCTATTTTATATACCAGATTAAATACAGCTCTTCCTAGAAGTATTGCTGCAATTGCATCAAGAATTACATGCTGCTTAATAAAAAATGTTGATAAAATAATGGAGACAGAAATTCCTGTTATAATACCGAAATTTATCCTATTTTTAATTTTACTTCTATTTATTGCCGTTATCAATATAAAGCTGATCAGACAATGAATACTTGGAAAGCAGTTAAAAGGCCTGTCAATTGAGTAAATAAACTCTACCATTTGAGTGAATATATCGTTTCCTGCCAGCTGAGGCCTTGGTACAGTTGTCTGGAATACAATGTATATTACATAACAAATCAACAGACTCAGATTAATGGCAATCAGGGAGCTGTGATAGATCTTGCGGTCCTTAAAACAGAAATATATTAATACTGCAAATACAAAGACATACCAGGATATATACGGTACTATGAACTCTTTTATAAAGGGTGTATTTCTGTCAATATCGGTTACAAGGCTTACCGCTCCACGTCCTGGATTGTTCAGAAGAAAATATATAGTTTTCACAAGTGGTATTGAAAGTAACAATGCCAGTTCCCTGCTCATTTCTTTAAGTTTATTCACGAGGGCTACCTCCTTTGGTACAGTGGTAAATAAAAGCCGGAGGTATATTTCTCAGTTCAACTGATTTATACATGCTTTTAAGCTCTTTAAGCAGATTAAGCGAGTACTGAAAAGTCATAAACTTTCCTCCCTCGGGCAGAACCTCGTATATCCCTCTCAAAATTTTATTTCTGAGTGATGAACTAAAAACTGCGAAGGGAAGCCCCGAAACTATAAGATCAGGCTGTTCTATCTCTCCCCTTTCACACAAGGTCTTAACCTGGGCAGCCTCGCCGAACAAGCGTATATCTGGAAACTTTTTTAACAGCAGATCTTTTAACTTTAAATCCTTTTCGAAAACATAAAGGCTGCAACCAGCCGGCTTTTTTTCAAGCAGCCGTCCGGTAAACACTCCGGTTCCTGCTCCCATTTCCACAACGGATTTACAGCTTTTCAAATCCTCTGCTCTAACCATCTTCCCTGCCAGATACAGGGAACTGGGAATAATGCTTCCTATGGTATTTGGAGAATTTACAAATCTATTAAGAAACAGAATGTTTTGATGGCCTGACTTATAATTGATCATATTTAATACCCCCTTATTACCTTTGCTCCGTTATATTTCTTTAAATTAATTCTAAGAGGATATCCTTAAAAAAAAATCAATATAAATCTTATCAAATTCTTAAAACGCTAAAACAGCCTCCATGGGTTGAAACTCCATAAAGGCTGCTACTTGTCCATTGAGGGATATATTTATTTTACATTCCCCTATATTAATCTATCGGAACTAATTCAAGTCAAATGTCACAGAAACCCTGGCAGTTACTTTTATTTGACCTGGTGAGAAGGTTTCACTCTCAACACTGGCGGTGGAACCTTGAGAACCGGGTACCGCTGAATTTGAAGTAGCATTTGCATTGCTTAGCCAGTTTGAACCTGAATATCCATAGGAACTCCAGGGCATATAATATGAATATGTATCATCCTGAATCTCCTGAATCATACTGGCCTTTCCGACAGTTTGGCCCAGTTCCTTTGACAGTGCAGCTGCTTTTTCCTTAGCAGCCTTGATAGCCAGTGCTCTTGCCTCGTCCTTGTACTTTCTCAATTGGGTTGTTTTAAATTGTACATTTTGAATATTATTTGCGCCTGCACCCAGGAGTTTTGTCAGAAGCTCATCAAATTTGGATAAGTCCTTCAAGGTAATAACAAGGCCCCTGTGAATTGTATATCCGTTAAATTCCTGCTCTCCATTGTTTTTATAGGTATATTTGGGATTTACATTGATATAATCTGTCACAACATGTTTGGAATCAATTTTCATTTCGTTGGTAATAGCTTTAATCTTCTTTATGCTTGCATCGTTTTCCGATTTTGCTTTATTAATATCCACGTTTGAGGTTTCTACTGCAAAAGAAAATACTGCTTCATCAGGCATTACCATCACATCTGCCGTTCCAGTTACCGATATTGTCCTGGTGGTTGCCGGAGCGGTTGAGGATGCTTGATTGCTTTGCGCAAAACATGTGGTTGTGAATAAAGCGATTAAAAGAAATACTGTTAGCAGCATTAATAAGGGTTTTGTTCTAACATAGTCAAATCTCATAGTTACTGGTACCTCCATTTATAAATTTACAGACTACTGCAATAGTGCACATTTATAGACTACTACCGTAGTCTATAAATGTCAATAGCCTCATTCATATTTTGTAACTCATTCATTCTTTTGTAACCAGTAATGAGATGTATTGTATAGTATTGCAATCTTTCAAAGACTTTCTTAACATTTCCATACTGTCATTTTTATTACCTCTACTCCCGGCAACACTCATTTTTATTCCTCTACTCCCGGCAACTCTCCTTTTTCTCTTCTCATTCCGAAGTACGCTTGGTATATAAATCCTGATTTATACCTTTGATAAAACCGGACGTTTTATCAAAGTAATACAGGTGCAGTTCATGTAATGCCCTGGTACATACAGTATATAGCAGCCTTCTGTCCTCTTCCTCACAATAATCAGTATCCTCAATAGAATTTACCAAAACAGCATCAAATTCCAGCCCTTTTGCAAGGTAGGATGGAATTACTATAACATCGCCATGATACTCCTCGTTCTGATTTGATACGAGGCTTATATCCAAGTGTGCTTTAAGAGATTCATACGTAACTTTACACTGGCTTGCTGTTTTGCAGATAACAGCTATCAGCTTGCAATTTCTGCTTTTAAGCTCAGAGATATCTTGAGCAATTCTACTGGAAATATTATTTTTATCGGCTTGAATTATCTTTGGTTTATTGCCATGCCGGTTTAACTGCTCCGAAGAGTTTGAAGAATTAAGTATCTCCTTGCAAAAATCGGCTATTTCTTTGCTTGAACGGTAGCTTTTGGTTAAGGAAATGCTTTTGGTATGTCTTTTATCAAAAACGTCTGCGATATTGTCAAAACTGCCAATATTCATATACCCGTTGATGGATTGGTTCACATCTCCGAGAATTGTCATATTACCGTGTTCAAAAACCTTCTTGAATATTTCATATTGAACAGCTGTATAATCCTGAGCTTCATCAATGATAACGTGCTTGACGGATTTTGCATTGAGCGGAGTATCCAGAACAGTTTTAAGGTAAATAATTGGCGCAAAATCCTCATAATTGATTATACCCTGCTCCAATCGGCTGCAGGTATGGATACCCACATTTTCCATTTCCCCTGTTTCGATATTATCCGCATATGGGGAAAATGACGTGATATTCCTGAACAGGTTCTTATAAAGCCGGTAAATATCGAAAGCCGTCATTTGAATAATTTCATTCCTGAGCAGTTCTAATTCAGCCATTCGGTTATGCTCTGCCACTTTTCTCTCTTCCTCCGAGAATGAATTATCCTGCTGCAATTTATTCTCGGCAGATTCCTCTTCAGTATGTTTCTCTTCACATTGTTCTAAGAGATAAAATATTCTTTGGCGAAGCTTTTCCAAGCGCTTTGCATATGGAAAAAGACTGTAGTCATTTATGAAAAGCCTGTAGATTTCATCTGCAGTAATAATAAGGGTATTGTTAAATGTTATATCCTTAAAATCCAAGCCCTTTCCATTTTCAAGCTGTTCAATATAATTTTTCATAATGGTCAAAAACTCTAACGAGGCTTTGAACTTAATGGAACTCAGCCTTATTTTACCGGGATTAACCGAAAAGATATATTCCATTTGTTCATTGACAGTCTCAATCCGATACTTTGTATCAAGCATATTTCTAAAAAAGTCGGCAAATGTACTTCTTCTGATATCTTCTTCACCTAATTCTGGCAGTACACTGGAAATATAGTCCTCGAACACATGATTAGGAGAAAATATTAGAATATTTTCCGAACTTATATTTTTTCTGTATTTATACAAAAGATATGCCGCTCTGTGAAGTGCAATGGAAGTCTTTCCACTGCCGGCAGGGCCTTCCACAATAAGTATTCTGTCCTGGCTGTTCCTGATTACAGTATTCTGTTCCCTCTGTATACTGGTCACAATTGTTTTCATTTTATTGTCAGTGCTTTTTCCCAGTATTTCCCGCAGCATTTCATCATTGATACTTAAGCTGCTGTCAAACATGTACGATATATTCAGATTTTCAATTTTATACTGCCTTTTTAGCAGCATCTGACCCTGGATTAAACCTGCCGGACATTCGTAACTGCTCAAACCGGTTTCAAAGTCATAAAACATGCCTGAAATTGGGGCTCTCCAGTCATAAACAAGAATTTGTCTGGTATTACTTGTACTTAAATTGTGAATACCAATGTAGATTTTCTCAGGATTTTCTTCTCCATCTTCAAGGAAATCTATTCTGGCGAAGTAAGGACTTAGATACATTCTTTCAAGTCGCCCTACAGTATCATATGCAAACTTGTACTTCTTTGCCTGATTAGCTATACTTGTTTGAAACTGCCATATCTGAGTTGCGTCCTCCAGGTCAAACAAATCAGTGGGTGTGCATTTTACATCTTCCCACATTTCCTTTTGCATCTGGATAGCTTCTTTTTTAAAATTACTTACAGAACTCTGCCCCTTTTCAAGCTGCACTCTGATTTCATCAGCTACTCGCTCCAGATTGGCTTTTTCAAAATCCCAGGTTTCTTTATCTGTAATCATCATATACCTCCTTAAATACTTTTATATTCTGAAAAGTTAAGTTTCAAACAGGTTCAATGAGACAGTCCCCACAATAAATATGAGATGAAGTTAATAACTTCTTAGAATAAATCTGTATTTATAATACACAGAATCAAGGCAGCATATAAGGCTTATATTTAAAAGTTTCATGTGATATAATATAAGTGAGGGGATTAGTTGCACCTTATCTTTTACCCAATTGGAATATCTATGATTTAGTACCATAATTTAGTTGAACATATGCTAATTTTGTTATATAATGTCGATTATTAACAAATATGAAAAGCAGGTGAGAAACAATGGGAAGCAGGTATGTTAGAGATCTTATTCTTAATATCCCCCCGGTAGACCTCGAAAACGCAATACAAGGGTACTTAAGAGGAAATGATTTTAAATTGGTATCAGAAAAAGGCGAGGATTATTACAAAACCGGAGGAGTAATGTTGCCACTCCGCGGTTTTAAATATAGTTACCAGGATGGTGTACTGCATTTAGAAGCCTGGAATGGTAAAATTGGGAAGGAAATGAATATAGGTGACGGAAAACTTCTTGGGGCAGCAGCAAAAATACCATATTATAATAGTATATTAAATTTATTGGGAACCTTGGAAAGGTCAAAGCCGGTATATCAACAATCAAATGGACAAATACAAACACCCGTACAAACTGCACAACCCGTACAAGCTGCACCAATACAATCAGGTACACAAACTCAAGCTCCCGTGTATCACTCGCAACAATTCGAAGGTTACAATCAAGCCTCTGCCGCTGTAGTTAATGAAGTCAATAATGCAAATAACAGAAATGCAAAGATTGCTTTCTGGCTGTCGATAGCCTCTCTGGTATTAATATTCGGATCAAAGTTCAGTCTATTGATAAATTTAGCCTCATACATACTAGCTGTAAAATATGGTCTGAAATCGCAGAAATCAGGACTCGCAGTGGCTGCCATAGTTATAAATACAATCGTTATTGCCCTTTTGTTATTAACTGTATTCATACTTTAAACGTTACTCATAAACATCGAACCCGGAAGCTTTCATCTCCGGGTTCAAATGTTTCGTGAACAAGGGTTATGACAGAAATCATATATTATTTGCAGTTGAGGACTAAATCTCTCCTGACGGCTTTCTCAGCTTAACCGATCGGGATATGGGTTCCCCGAATTCCGGAATCCCTGTACTGCTCCAAGAAACCTGCTGTGCCCAGGTACTTCTTAAAGTCGTGTCCAACTTCTGGCCTCTTGCTTCTGAAATTGCATGGAATATGATCCAATCCTCTTTGTCATCAGGTGACTTTACAAAACTATTATGACCGGGTGCTACAACCTGGTTTTCCAAAGATTTTCCTAATACAGGATTTTCTGATTTTGCCCATGAATCTTTTAAAAGCAAATTGCAGTTTTCAAAAGCTGAAAGCATTCCCAGACAATAATCCTCGGTCCAGGTTGTACTGGCAGAATAGATAATAAATATCCGTCCATCTCTTTTTAATATTGCAGGGCCCTCATTTATAGCCATTCCACCCTGCTTTTCCCAGTCAAATTCCGGTTTTGTCAATAAAATATTATCACCTGACAGTGTCCACGGGTTTACCATTTCCGCAATATAAATTGCAGAGCCATACTCAGGGAAATTCCCATAGCCGGCATATAAGAAATAAAGCTTATGAGCATGCTGCAGCACGGTTCCATCCAAGCCCGGATATTGTGTATTAACTGCACCTTTTTCAACCCATGTCCCTTTCATAGGATCTTGGGAAGCATTTTCAAGAACAAATATCCTTCTTGTTTCATCTCCACCACCATCATTAGCAGTGAAATATACATACCATCTATCGTTAATAAAGTGAATCTCGGGAGCCCAGAGATTTCCGGAGCAAGGCCCGGAAGGAGCTGGAATAAATATTGTTTTTCTTTCAGCTTTGCTTATTTCTGTAATGCTCTCAGAACACCACAAATCTATTCTGTTCTGAAGAGTTATCATAAAATAATAACAACCGTTCTGGTGCTTATAGAACCATGGATCAGCTCCAAACTCAAAAATAGGGTTATTAAATGTTTTTGCCATTATTATTAACCTCTCTGATCTTATCAAGATCAACCTTAATTTTTCTATCAGCTGTTAACAGGCCATTAACTTCCTGCATTACATCGGTCAGCTGGGTATAGCAATATCCTCTAATGTATGGTGTATTTAGTATAGCGCTGGTAATGTCTCCATACCTTTCAAAAAAGCTTTTCTCGTCCGCTACGGCACCATTATATCCCCAGCTCTCGGAATCCTCATTTTGATTTATTACATATTTATTGAACATTTTGGTGATTTTTTCTATAATGACCGAAATTTATCCACTCTATTTTCTATTATAATGCAAAAATAGAAAATTTGTCGAGCACAGGCAAGTTTTTGTATCCTGGCGCATTTTCCAAGTGCAAGGTTATCCTCAAGAACTCTTCCCCGCCATACTTTGATATATGCCATAACACAAAAAAAGTACAGAAAAATACAACCCCCATTATCAGTTTCGTGAACTCCAGCTGCAAGCCGTGAAATTCAAGTATTCTCCGATAATGAGAGTTGTATTTTATTTGATCATTTGGTATTAATTTTTACTTGAAAAATCTCTCCAGCAAGCCCTTGAATCCTGCTCCATGTCTTGCTTCGTCCTTGCACATTTCGTGAACTGTGTCATGGATAGCGTCCAGGTTCAACTGTTTAGCCTTTGTAGCAAGATCCTTCTTACCCTTGCAAGCCCCGGCTTCGGCTTCAGCTCTCAATTGAAGGTTCTTCTTAGTATCCGCATGAACTACTTCACCAAGCAATTCTGCAAATTTAGCAGCGTGTTCAGCTTCTTCCCAGGCAGCAAGCTTGTAAAAAGCGCCAATTTCCGGATAACCTTCGCGCTCAGCCTGTCTTGCCATAGCGAGATACATACCTACTTCTGTACATTCACCTACAAAGTTAGCTCTCAAACCTTCCAAAATTTCTGCATCAACACCCTGAGCTACACCAATTCTGTGCTCATCAGCCCATACTGCAGAAGTTTCAGTCTGCTCTACAAATTTTTCTCTTGCTGCTTTACATTGAGGGCAGTTGTCAGGTGCTGCATCTCCCACATGAACATAACCACATACTGAACAAACAAATTTTTTCATAAGATAAATCCTCCATTATGTATTAACATTTTAAATTTTAAATTAAATCCGGTTATCGCCCGACTCGAACGGCAACGTTTATATATGTACCCCCCGGGTATTCAGCTTAAACAAAAAATTTAAACATTTGTAGTGGAAAAGATTTACTTAAGGTTTGTGTTTTGGACTTGTAACCAGGAGCGATTTATTATAGAGTGATTTACTATTGAGTTATTTATTTTGCAGTTATTTACCATGAAGTGATACTATGAAGTAATTTACTATGAAGTGATTTACTATGAAGCGATTTACTATGAAGCGATTTACTATGAATTCATTCACTATGCGGTGATTTACTATGAATTCATTCACTATGCAGTGAGTAATTTGGCAGCGACTAACAGGGATTAATATGAACTACGGCATCCTTTACACCCTTAATATCTTTAACCTTTGCCTTAATTTCAGAAGCTATTTTATGGCTTTCGTTTACCGACATCTCTCCATCTACCGACACCTTTATCAGCAGAATGTATCCGGCACCTACCGGCTTGGCATTTATACTGTCGATGTGATCCACACCTCTGATTCCCTGGACCAGATTATAGGTATTTTCTTTGAAAACAGGATCTATATCGGTGTCCATCAGGACCTTGAAGGAGCTGATAAATATTTTTATTCCGGTGAAGAATATCCAAAGAGATATGCCGATACCAACGGCTCCATCCACCCAGGTAATGCCTAAATAGCCCATTAATATGCCCAGCAGTGTACCTGCGGTTACGAAAACGTCATTTCTGTGGTCCTCCGAGTTGGCCAATACTAAAAGATTGTCCAGAACCTTTCCCACTCTGTTTGTATATAAAAACAGAGTCAATTTGACAACAATAGTAATTATGGCAACAGTTATCAGAAACCAGGAGGTTTCGAAGACTGCTTTGTTTATTATGGAGGATAAAGCACTTTTGAAAATGGTAAAAGAAACAAGCATTAAAGAAAGGCTTATAATCATGGAAAATATATATTCCGCCTTGCCATGGCCGTAGGGATGATCCTTGTCTTCCGGGCGGCTTGCAATACTGTTTCCAACAAGAGTCATTACTGATGCAAACACATCCCCGGCACTGTTAAAACCATCTGCTATCATGGCCTGGCTCCGGCTTAAGAAACCTGCGGTAAGTTTAATTGACAGAAGAAAGATATTTGCCCCTATTCCCAGTACCGCTACCCTTTTCGTCACCTTAAATCGATCCATTATTACCTCCATAAGTTTGTTAAAACAGCTGTGACAGAAGATGTATTGCAAGACCTGCCAACCCACCGATAACCGTTCCGTTAATTCTGATATATTGAAGGTCCGCCCCAACCTGAACTTCAAGTTTGTCAACCATATCCCCGGTTTCCCAAGCATCCATGGTATCATAAATCAGAGAACCCACCTTATCACCATACAGGGCTACCAACCCCTCTGCTATGTCAATTATGGCAGTGTCAATATTCTCTCTGAAATCCTGATGTGTATTTATTCCGTACACAACCATATCAAGAACCGTACCTACTTTGGTGTGGAGCTGTTCTTCGTTTTCCAGGAAAGAGTTTTTTAACTCCAATATTGCCTCACTCAATCTCATGACAACTTCGTTAAAGGCTTCGGATTTCACAAGCTGCATTTTCAGCTGCTCACCCTTTTGAATAAGTTCTTCGTCATTCCGCATGTCTTCCAACAGCCTTGGAAGGGCCGAAAGTATCAGTCTGTTAATCTGAGCGTCCTCATTGTTATCAAGTGCCTCAATCTGTATTAATAAATAATCAAGTATTTTCTTATAAATCAGATCACCAATAAAGGGCATAGCAAGAGTTTTATTTATACCTGCCAGGACAAGCAGTGTTTTTTCCTTATTATCCCCAATATATTTATATGTAACACTGATAAGAGCTCTTACCAACGGTTTGTGATAACCGCCTTCTGTCACTGGTCCTATAATACCTGCCAATGCCGGATAAAGTTTTATCTCGTCAACCTTCCGGTGAACATACGCTTCCAAATATTCCTCCAATTTCTTATCGTCAACAATGGCATCAAGTACTGTCGGAAGTTTTGAGGCAGCACCGCGGGCTAATTTCTCCCTGTTTGAAATAATATATGCGGATATTTTTGAAGACACACTAACCTTATTCAGTTTTGCTTTAATCAATTCAGGTGTAAAAAAATTGGAAACAACAAAATTAGACAAAGCTCTGGCGATTCTCTGTTTGTTATTCTGAATTATTGCGGTATGAGGTATTATCCTGAGACCGAGGGGATGACGGAAGAGGGCCACAACCGCAAACCAGTCTGCCAGCGCCCCCACCATTGATGCCTCTGCAAAAGCGGTTATTGAGGAAAACACAAGCCCTCTGTTTTCAACCCTCTTGAATATGACAAAAACCACTGTCATAAACACCAGCAGTGAGGTTGCTATGAGCCTCATATTTCTGAGTTTTCTTCTTAAATTAATTTCTTCATTCTTATAGATGTATTTTTCCATTTCATATGCTCCAACAAACTACTCAGACTATAATCCAGTGTTATTATTTGAGTCTGTGTTATTATCAGTTTCCGGGTTTACTGATTTAAGTCCTTCATCAATTTCACTCCATACTGAATCCAGTCCGTAACGGTTTTCAGATGAGAAGGGTATAACCTTGTCGGTACTCTCAAGCTGTAATACCTTTTTTATATCGGTAATTCTGACGTTTATTTGAGATCTTGAGATTTTATCGGCTTTTGTAGCCACTATCAAAGTATTTAACCCAAAGCCTTTAAGCCACTGGTGCATGGTTATGTCATCCTTACTGGGAGCATGCCTTATATCAACCAGCAAAACTATAAGCTTCAGATAATTTTCCTTTCTGGAATACAGATATGTTTCAATAATATTCTCCCAGGAGGCTTTCATATCCTTTGAAACATTTGCAAAACCATATCCCGGTAAGTCCACGAGATAAAAAGTATCATTAACATTATAGAAATTTATCTGTCTTGTTTTTCCCGGCGTTGCACCAACCCTTGCCAGGCTTTTTCTGTTTACTAATGTATTTATGATTGAAGATTTCCCAACATTTGACCTGCCAACAAAGGCCACCTCGGGATAACCTGTAGCGGGATACTGATTTGGCTTTACAGCTGTAATAACGTGTTCTGCTTTTTTTACTATCATTTTTTCTTCACTCCGATTCTTTCCAATTATCTTTGGCAATACCTTGTATTTGCCATAAAAATAAATTTTATTTGCAGATATATTAATTATACCTCTATTACTACATTTTTTATCCATTTGTCTGATCTGAGTCTTAAAACCGATATTGTGATTTTAGCCAGCTCTTCAGCCATAACCATCAAAACAACCCATTGCACATCAAGTTTTAATACATACGCACCGAAGAAAGCCAAAGGAACCCCGATAAGCCACATTGTTATACCTTCGGCTTTAAACGCAAAGCCTGCATCTCCACCGCCCCTCAATATCCCTACAATAGAAACTATATTTGTAAGCCTGATGGGTATAATAAAGGCATTTATATAGAGTATAAATATTGCGGTGTCCAGCACATCCGAGGTAACCTTGAACAGGCTGACTATGGCCGGAGCAGTAAAATACAAAGCAATTCCCAGTACTATCCCACCGACAACGCACAGCATTACAAAACGCCATGCATATTCTCTGCCTTTATGCTCCTCCCCTGCTCCGATTACATGACCTACCATAACAGCAGAAGCGCTGGCCATTCCAAAGCCTGCAACCAAAAACAGGTTTGTAATAATATTTGTAATCTGTACTGCTGCGAAGGCCTCTGTACTGATTCTTCCATACGCTACCGAATACAGTGCGAAACCCAGCCCCCAGCAAAGCTCGTTCAGGATTACAGGAACCATTGTCGCTACGACCTTGTTAAACAGTTCGTAAGAAACTTTCCTTAAAATACTTATTCTAATACGTAAAATATCATAATTTCTCCAGCTGACCACCAGAAAAATCACCATCTCGATTATTCTCGAAATCAATGTAGCTGTTGCTGACCCTTTAACACCCATAGCCGGGAATCCAAACATTCCGAATATCATTATGAAATTAAGCACAGTATTAATAGCCAGGGTTATTCCGCTGATAATCATAGGCATAGCTGATTTTCCTATACTTCGCAGGCTGACGCTGATTCCGAAGCTGATGGACGCAAAAACAAAGCTCATACTTAAAATTCTCAGAAAATCAGCCCCCAGCTTAATTACAAGCGGTTCGGTATTGAATATGCCCACAATCTGAGTGGGAAAAGCAACACCGATTATAGAAAACAGCAAAGATACCCCTACTGCCAGGGCTATACCTATATTAACAACCTTACCTATGTTTTCATGATCTTTTTTCCCCCAGAACTGGGCAACATATATTCCAGCACCGCTGTGAATGGCAGCATACATCAAAAAGACCAGCAAACCATACTGATTAGCAACTCCTACTGCAGCAACAGGCTCGTTCCCCAGCTTTCCCACCAGGACATTGTCAACCATACCAAGTGATGACGCAATGAGATTTTGAATTATAACAGGTATAGCCAACGTAAAAAGTTTATAGTAAAAACTCTTGTCTCCAAACAAATATTTCTTCATTTCTCCCCCGAATAAATCCATCTTTGAGCAATTTTATACATGCCTCACGTGATTATACTATAATGGAGTATAAAATGCCATACCCTCTAAGGTTTACCATGCCTTAATTAAAAATCCATGCTTTATCTTTAAAAGACAAACCTACATTGTCTCTTAAAGGCGAAGCATGGATTTATCAGACAAATATTTTTATTAAAGCCCTTCTATAACCTTTCCATTGGCCTTTCGCATGTTTGTATCGGCTTTCTTGAGCTGTTCCATAATCTTATTATGTTCTATGGGCCTTCTGATTGTTAATTTCGTTGTTTTTATAATTTCTTCATAGCTTAAAACAAAATATCGGATAATTTTGTATTGTGGAATGTCCTGATTCAACCTTTTAATTTCCTTCTGAACCATTTCTGCAATTTCTTCGTCAGCAGGCTTTTTACCCCACTTTTCGGTCAATGCGGCCTCATTTACTACAATCTTCGCACAAACCTGGATATCTCCGTCAGGGGCAGTGTTACCCCACACAAAGGATTCCTTGACACCTTCGATATTGTTCAGCAGCATTTCGTACTCCTCGGGAAAAGCTTTTTTACCATTGGTTAAAACAATCATTGACTTGGCTCTGCCTGTTATAGTAATAAAGCCCCTGTCATCAATAAAGCCAAGATCTCCTGTATGGAACCAGCCCTGTTTATCGATGGCTTCCTCAGTGGCCGCTTCATCTTCATAATAACCCATCATGACATTTGGGCCTCTTGTAATAATTTCACCCATTCCGTTTTCATCAGGACTGTCAATAGCCACTTCAATTCCCTTCATAGGGTGGCCTATAGTTCCAGGTATGTTGTAGAAATCATTATTAGCGGCTACAACCGGTGAGGTTTCAGTCAGTCCATAACCCTGTATTACGTTCAAACCCAGCATTCCAAAGCCCAGAACTATTTCCTTGTCGATTGGGGCTGCTCCGGAAATAGCAAGTCTTAAACCCGGCCCTATCTGTTCAAGTATTTTCCTGAACAGTTTCCTTCTGATATCTATACCCACTGAAGACAAGGCATTTGAAACTTTCCCCAGTGCCCTGACTGTCTTTTCCTTTCCAGACTTCCTTAGTCCCTCCTGAAGCTTTTTATACATGGCTTCCAAAATAGCAGGAACCACTACAAGAAGAGTAACGTCAAACTCCTTAAGGTTCCTTGCTATATGTTTAATACCTTCGGCATAGGCAATAGTTACTCCATTTTTGACCATAAACATCATTCCTCCCGAAAGTTCAAAGGTATGGTGGAGTGGCAGAATCGACAGATGGACATCATTTGGAAACACCTTGATTATTGATGTCACTGCACTTACGTCTGAGCATATATTACGTTGATTCAGCATAACACCCTTTGCCATGCTTGTTGTTCCCGATGTAAATAAGATGAGCGAAAGTGCTTCGGCATCTATCACTGAATCCACGAAACTTCTGTTAGCGGCCTTTAGAAGCTCCCTGCCTCTATCCATCAAATGTAAAATACTATGGAAATTTGAAGGATAATCTCCTTTAAGCTCGTCCATACAAATAAAATGCAATATTCCCGTATTCTTTTTAGCCAGTTCCAGCATTTCGGCATCAAAATTCCTGCTGTAAAATATAGCGTCAACCTTTCCTCTGCTGATAAGATTCTCTATTTCTATCTCGGGGAGATGCTTATCCAACGGTACTGCTATGCCTGTACCATTAACAATTGAAAAGAAGCTTAATGCCCATTCATATCTGTTCTCTCCGATTACCGCAATTCTCTTGTCCTTCAGCCCTAAATCATGCAAGGCTGTACCAATAGCATCTATTTCGGCTCCAAACTCATTATAGGTCTTTACCAAAATGGTATTATCCCTTTTAAACTTGAATGCAGCCTTGTCTCCAAACTTCTTTATACTATTCTTAACCAGTTCTTTGAAATTACTTACTGTATCGGTTTCATAATATCCTAAACCTGTTACAGTTTTTCTGCCGTCTATATTAGCTAGGACAATACCTTTTTTACTCATATTTTCTCCTCGGAATGAATTATAATTATTACCTGGTTATAATTATTATATTCCATTCGACAAATTCTATCAATTAGTATATTTAAAATGTTGTTAATTTTTATAATCAATTCAATATTTAACTTGCCACCCTCAGTTATTTTTATTCGCAGCAGGGAAATACACATAACAGTCCTTTCACGGAAATAACTTATTTAAGGAAATAACAGGCTTTAAGGCTTAACTATATACGCAATTATTGAAATCCGGGGTTAAGAGTGCTAAATTAAATATTATAAAATTAATGAGAACAATGGAGGTCAAATATATGCAAAAAAAAATAGTTAAACTAACTTTCGGTGAAGAGGTAGCAAACGCAATAACACATGGTGTTCCAGCGCTCCTTGTTTTAATTGCCTTTCCCTTTGTTATAATAACCGCCTATACCAAAGGAACTCTTGTGGATGTGGCAAGTGTAACAATATTCAGTATCTGTATTTTTCTGATGTTTCTCATGTCAACCTTTTATCACATTATGGAGCATGAAACAACCCATAAACGTGTCATGCAGATTATGGATCACATTTGCATATACATAGCCATAGCAGGTACATATACACCTATCGCTGCTTCTGTGATTGGAGGCTGGCAGGCAATAGTTCTGCTATCGGTCCAATGGGTAATGGTACTGTTTGGAATTCTGTACAAGTCTATTTCAAGAAAATCCATCCCTAAAATCTCATTGATGATCTACCTTATTATGGGCTGGAGTTTGGTCATATTTATGCCGCTTTTCTTCCAGAAAGCAAATCCGATACTTTTCTCGCTTATCCTCGCAGGTGGTATCTTCTATACCGTAGGCGCTGCAATATATGCGAAGAAGGGCTTTAGATACCACCATATGGTCTGGCATATCTTTGTTTTTCTTGGAGTGCTTACTCATTATATTGGAATCTGTTTCTTTATGTACTAGGGCGGTTAAGAAATTAATATGTTTGGCATTTGGACGAATTTTGTGCCAGACAAGGCAAATTTCTGAAGGCTTAATTTGTTTATGGCAAAGAAATTTAACGCAGAATTGCGCAAAATTCTTCAAAATGACGGGGCTTAGTGATTTTCAAGCACGCCCTAAAGGGAAAGATTATAAAGGAAATAATAACTCAAACTCAAAAAACAGCTGCCCATGGTTAAATAAACCGTTAAGCAGCTGCTTTTTATAAATTTAAGCAATTAAAGCGAATTTGTATATATATTTCTTACAGCTTCTTTTGTAGCTTTTACCGGAGCAATTGCCAGCAATCCGTCAAGGCTTGGTGTTTCAAATGCCAGATTAACCAGCTTTTCCACTACACTTTCGTCAAAGCCTTCATCCTTGAGGCTTGAAGTAATTCCAATATCATTAAGCCATTTTCTAATGCCTGCAAAAGCCTTGCCAGCTTCATCAGCTGTTCCTTTGAAACCGGGAAGAATAGGCTCAAAAATTTCAGCTAAAACTTCACCTGATGCAGGGTATATTTCCTTAACTACCGCCGGCAGCAGCATTGACAAACCCAAACCGTGAGCCAATTCTGGTTT
Source organism: Bacillota bacterium (assembly GCA_023409265.1). Classification (GTDB taxonomy): domain Bacteria; phylum Bacillota; class Clostridia; order Acetivibrionales; family DSM-1351; genus Ruminiclostridium. Next base: position 36,193 of record JAEYHZ010000038.1, read on the forward strand.
TACGGCACTTAAGGGATGTTCAAGGGCATGAGTGAAGTGCAATAAACCATTGTCAAAGGATGTGCCTGCAATCAGTGATGCATACAGCAAGTAATATCTTGCGGTGAGGTTTTCAGGCTCTTTTACAGCTATAGGCAGATATTTTGCAACCAGCCTTATAGTTTCCTTTGCCAGTAAAATTGCCAACGGATTTGTTACAATACTTGTTGAGGCCTCAACAACGTGGTTAATAGCATCAACTGATACGTATAAAGTCTGGTCGGCAGGCAGCTTTGTCATCAAAGCCGGGTCGTCAATTGCGTAAATCGGATAGATGCAGTCATACGCAATAGCGGGTTTGTATTCTTTTGATGGAATGCTGACAACAGCAAATCTATCTACCTCTGTTCCTGTACCGTGAGTGAGGTTTATAGCTACCAGAGGTACAGCTGTCTCAGGTGCAAACTTCAGTTCATAAAGCTCGGTTGCATTCTTTTCAGGGTATGAAATAAGTATGGCTACACTCTTGGCTGCATCAATAGGGCTTCCTCCGCCGATAGCTATAACAGCTTCAGCTCCAAAGCTCTTGGCTTCAGCAGTAGCTTCATCAACCTGGTCAACAGTAGGGTTTGGAGTAACCTTGCTGTATAGTAAGTATTCTATACCATTACCTTCAAGTGCCTTCTTGGTTACATCCCAGGCACCGGTTTTGACATGAGAACTTTTTCCCGTCATAACAATAACTTTTTTAATGCCTCTTGCAGACAGGTTCTTTGCAACATCTTCCATCTTATTGATGGCTCCAACTCCAAAGAAAGTGGTTGTTTTTGCTCTGATTTCTACTACCTGATTAATATTGATTTTATTTTCCCACATATTACTATGCCTCCCATTTATAAATAATTTTAGTACAAAACTTATTAAATATTAATTACTAGATCTTACACTTACATTGTAGAACGAGATTGTTAAAAAAACAACAATGTTATTGTTTATTATTTAACAATCTTTCACTTCTTGAAGCAATACAGTAAAAATACCTTTATAAATCTCAGAATTTCTAAACATTTCTACATATTGTTAAGTTTTTAACTATTTCATAGATACTTACCGATTTATTTTGTTTTAACTTCAAACCAGCCCTGAGGATATTTACAAACCGGACATATACCCGGTGCATCTGTCCCCTGGTGGATATGTCCGCAATTTTTACAAACCCATTGTACAGGTTCCTTCTTGGAATAAAGTGTCTGATTCTCCAGTTCGGTTGCAAGCTGTTTGTACTTTTGCTCGTGTTCCTTTTCAATATTGGCAATCATTCTGAAGGCGGCTTCTACCTGAGGAAAACCTTCCTGCTTTGCTACATCCGCAAAGGCCGGATATATCTTTGAGTGCTCATCATGTTCTCCATCCGCCGCGGCCTTAAGGTTCGCAAGAGTATCACCAAGCTCGAAGGGATATCCGCCGTCAACATTTACATTACTGGTGCCGCCCATTCCATCTACAAGTAAATCATAAAAAACCTTTGCATGTGCACGTTCATTTTCAGCTATTTGTTTAATTTCCTGTTCTATTACTATATGTCCCTCTTTCTTTGCATACTCTGCATAAAAAGTATACCTGTTTCTTGCCTGGGACTCACCAGCAAACGCTCTGGCAAGATTTTCAGATGTCTGTGTACCTGCTAACTTACCCATAAAAATCCTCCTGACGGAAAGCCTAAATAATGAAAAATAAATTATTTTAGCTTTCAATTAATAATTTTAGCTTTTATTATTACCAACATGAAGCAAATTATTCTAATTCAGGAGCATTATTGAAAGTCAGTCCTATTATTGATATGGTATTGTATTTTCCATCACAAAAGTTTAATAATTGGCCCAAAAAAGGTAGAAAAAAGAACCGTATTATCTGACACGGTCCATTTCCTCTGTTTCCTTTTTGGAAATTTAGAATTTAATTACTCTTGGTTCACCTTTTATGGAACAAATAGCTGCCGTTGCATTTTTTAAATACAGAACTTCCATAAGGTTATCATCAACCGAATACATACTGGTTAAGCCGCTGTTTTCTTCAATCATCCTGACACGGGCTTCTCTCCGGTCATCATGAACAACTTCAGCCTCAAGCCTGAGCCATGTCCCATCCTTACCCATTGCGCTTATTTCAACCTTCGGGTTATCCTGCATCTGCCTGTATACCTTCTTCCGGTTGTTGGTAACTATATACAGTTTGCCTTCAAATTCTGCAACAGCTCCGAAAGGTCTTACTCGGGGCTGGTTACCTTCACAGGTGGCAATATAAAAGGTTGGATTTTCTTTAAGATAATTTAATATTTCTTTCATACTAAGGTTGCTCCTTTAAAAAATTTATAGTAAACTTATTACCAGTTTTATTATATAAAGTACAATATAAAATACAAGTACGATATTTTATAATACTAAGTATCTTTTAGTATACTGTATGAATACTGCAAATGAATCGGAGGTACCTAAAATGGAAGAAAAAAAGGATTTATACGGACTATGTCCATATGTGACCTCTCAGAAGGTTTTGACAGGGAAATGGGCTTTACTGATCATGCATCATCTAAGCAATGGCCCTGTTCGTTTCAATGAGCTGCAGCGTAGACTCCCATCCTTAACACAGGCAACTTTGACAAAACAGCTGAGAAGTTTGGAACAATACAGGCTTATTACCCGTACCGAGTATCCTCAGATCCCGCCAAAAGTGGAGTATAACCTGAGTGAAATAGGGCATAAGTTCAAGCCCGTACTAGAAAGTCTGGAAATCTGGGGGAATGAATATATTGAGTATGTTAAAAGGGAAAAGTAAAAGCAGCAACTCGAAAGTCACTGCCTCATGTTTTATTTATATTTAGTAATGAAAAAATATCTCGCCCTTAAAACCGACTTTTATTATTTATTCATGCTTTAAATTTATCCTTATTTTGCTGAAATCTCAGTCCAGATTCTGTCGTAATCCTTAATTACGCCTGCAAGATCTTCAAAGACTTCGCAGTTCTTTGTCTGGTCGTCGCTTGGATAGGCCGCTATATCCTTGAGAAGCTCCGGAGACATTTTTTTCTTCGCTTCGGTATGGGGTGTTGCATAGCCGATATAATCCGCATTTTCATAGGCAATATCGGTTTCGCACATAAAGTTTATAAACTGTTCGGCTTCCTTCTGATGCTTGGTAGTGTTCAGCACAACCATTGAATCGAACCAAAGATTGCTTCCTTCCTTTGGTATCACATATTCAAGGTCGGGGTTTTCACGTTTCATAAAGACGGCATCACCCGACCAGACTACTGCAAAGGCTGCTTCACCCATGATCATCTTGTCTTTTACCTCATCGCCCACATAAGACTGAACCATTCCCATTTCCTTCTGCTTAATGAGCTCTTCCTTTGCTTTTTCAAGCTCATCCATATTCTTGGTATTCAATGAATATCCAAGTTTTTTTAGGGTGATTCCAATGGAATCTCTCTGGCTGTCCAGCATGAATACCTGTTTTTTATACTTTTCATTCCAGAGTATATTCCAGCTGTCAACCGGGTCCTTTACCATGGTCTTATTATATATGATGCCCACTGTTCCCCACATATAAGGTACTGAATATTCGTTTTTAGGATCAAATCCCAGGTTTTTGAATCTGTCATCAATATACTTGTAGTTTGGAATATTACTAAACTCCAGTTTTTTTACCATACCTTCATCAATCATACGTTTTATCATATAGTCCGACGGAATGGCAACATCATAGTCTGCTCCCCCGGATTTAAGCTTGGTATGCATTACTTCGTTATCCGAAAAGGTATCATAAACAACATCTATGTTGAATTTTTTCTCAAATTTTTCAACTACATCCTCACCAATATAATCACCCCAGTTATACACTTTAAGTGTAACCTTGTCGCCTGAAGCGGGGCCCGAACCTTCAGAGCCACAACCTGATAATGCAATACCTGCAGACAGTACCACCGCTACAGCCAATGAACCGCATAATAATCTTTTCATATCTTGCAACCTCCAAACATAATTAAATAAGTCAGGCATCACATTGCCTCTTCCTTTTCTCCTCACGGGAAGAACGGATATTGATTACAATCAGTAAAAGTAAAACGCTCAAAAACATTAAAGTTGATAAAGCATTTATAGTCGGCTTGACACCGGTTCTTGCCATTGAATATATTGTAATTGACAGATTGGAAACTCCCGAACCCGACGTAAAATAACTTATAACGAAATCATCAATGGAAAGTGTAAATGCCATAAGAAAACCCGATATTATGCCGGGCATTATCTCCGGAATAATTACTTTTCTCAAGGCATAAAGAGATGTAGCTCCCAGATCCAGCGCCGCCTCGTACATATGCTTGTTCATCTGCTTAAGCTTTGGCAGGATTGATAATATTACGTAAGGTATATTAAAGGTGATATGGGCCAGCAGCATGGTTAAAAATCCAAGTTTGAGGCCTATCAAGGAACCTATGAATACAAACATTATCATCAGCGAAACACCTGTTACTATGTCGGGGTTCAAAACCGGCAGATAGGTTAAATTCATTACCACTGCCTTTCTGAACTTTTTCATATTGTGTATACCGATAGCAGCAAAGGTTCCTATAACCACAGAAATAATAGACGATAAAAGGGCAAGCAAAAGTGTATTGTATAAAGCATCCATTATCTGAGAGTTCTTAAACAGTTCCCCATACCATTTGAAGGTGAAGCCAGACCAGTTTCCCCTGGATTTTGATTTGTTAAAGGAGAAAACGATCAACACCAGTATTGGAAGATACATGAATAATAAAATTAGTCCCAGGTAGGATTTCATTATTAACCTTTTTACCAAAGTGCAGCTCCCCCTCCCTTGTCCTCGTCAAACTTGGACATTATACCAATACTTATGAGTATAAATATCATCATGATCATTGAAATAGCCGAACCGAAATTCCAGTCGCTCAACTGTATGAACTGTCTCTCAATGAAGTTTCCTATCAGCGTATACTGCCCTCCTCCAAGCAATTTGGATATTACAAAGGTGGTTACGGCTGGCATGAATACCATGGTTATCCCTGACATGACACCCGGAATGCTTAAAGGCAGTGTGATTCTCCTGAATACTGTAAAAGTGTTTCCACCCAGATCCTGGGCAGCTTCTATAAGTTTTCCGTCTATTTTCATAAGTACGGTATATATCGGAAGAATCATAAAAGGCAGAAAGTTGTAAACCATACCCAATACAACAGCTCCATTTGTGTAAAGAATATTGAATTTTGGCAAATTTAAAAATGATAAAATGGAATTGATAATTCCGTTCTTCTCAAGTAATGTCAGCCAAGCATAAGTTCTCAAAAGGAAATTCATCCACATGGGGATAATAAACAGCATGGATAATGTAGTCCGCTTGCTGAACTGCTTGCTGGCAAGAATCATAGCAACCGGATACCCCAATATGAGACAGACCAGTGTACTGAACAATGCCAGTCCCAGAGATTTAAGCAGTACTGTTATGTATACCGGTTCACAGAATTTGTAAAAGTTCTCCAAAGTAAACCTTATTCCGTTCTCATCCCTGATTGTAAAGGCATAGAAAAGAATCAGAAAGGAAGGAATAACTATGAAAATAATCATCCATATGAGATATGGATAGGAAACCCATTTTTTGTTCATTCTTTTTTCGTCCTTTTCATTATGTGAATATCATTGGGATTGAGAGCCATTCCCACAGTAGTTCCAACCTGAGCCATCTCGGTATTATGTATTGTCCAGGTCACACCCTGGCCATCAACTATCATTTCAAAATGAACACCCTTAAAAGTGACTGATTTTACCACCCCGGAAATCATAGCATTATCGCTGCCCACAAGTTTGATATCCTCCGGCCTTACAACAACATCAATCCCTTCATTTGCTTCAAAGCCCTTATCGAGACATTCAAATACATGACCTGCAAACTCAACGGAATAGTCCTTCAGCATTCTGCCCTCAATAATATTGCTTTCACCTATAAAGTCTGCCACAAAAGCATTTTTGGGCTCATTGTATATCATTTGCGGAGTTCCTATCTGCTGAATCCTACCCTTGTTCATAACCACAATGGTGTCGGACATGGTCAGGGCTTCCTCCTGATCATGAGTAACATATACAAAGGTGATTCCTGTGCGTTTATGTATGTTTTTCAATTCTGTCTGCATTTCTTTTCTCAGCTTCAGGTCAAGCGCTCCAAGGGGTTCATCCAGCAAAAGCACTTCGGGCTGATTAACCAGTGCCCTGGCAATTGCCACCCTCTGCTGCTGTCCACCGGACAAGGATTCAACCGAACGTTTCTGAAAACCCTGAAGATTAACCAGTTCCAACATCTCATCAACTTTCTTATTTATAACCTGTTTTTCAAACTTTTTAATTTTAAGACCAAATGCAATATTGTCATACACATTCATATGAGGGAACAGGGCATACTTCTGAAAAACGGTGTTTACCTTCCTTTGATAAGGCGGGACATTATTTATACGGCCTCCCTCAAAAAATACATCTCCGCTGTCAGGTGATTCAAAGCCTCCGATAATTCTCAGCGTGGTCGTCTTTCCACAGCCGCTGGGCCCTAACAAGGTAACAAATTCATTTTTTAGAACGTATAAATTTATATTATTAAGAACCTCTGTTTGTCCAAAGTTCTTGCTGATATCTTTTAATAAAATAAGCGGCTGACTCTCGTTCATACCCTTCCCCCGGCTTCTCTATGTATTCGGTTGAACTGCTTGATGCATTCTGCAGTTTTTTACTTAAAAATTTGGCGGTGCTGATACCCACAAAACCACTGAATCACTTTTTACTGCATTTATAATATTATGGGAAGCCGTAGGTTTAAAGTAAAAGCTTTCGCCTTTTCTCACCTTGAATTTCTGCTTTCCCAGGCATACAAATATTCCACCGCTGACTACATAGCCAAATTCCTCTCCTTCGTGGGGATCATCAATTTCTGAGCTTCCCGACGGTGATAATGTGATCAGTATTGGTTCCATCATATTTTTCTGCGCATTGGAAACAAGCCATCTGATAAGATAACCCGACTCCTTGTCCTCTTTTACAAATACGTCATCTTTTTTGAATACAACTTTTTCATTGACTGATTCATTGAAGAAGTCTTTTAAATTGGTTCCAAGGGATTCAAGAATATCCATAAGCGTTGCAATGGAAGGAGAGGTCAAATCCCTTTCAAGCTGGGAGATAAAACCTTTTGAAAGTTCGCACCTGTTTGCCAGTTCTTCCTGGGTCAATCCGTTCTTGATCCGCAGCTGCTTGATCTTCTCGCCAATATTCATCCGATACCCCTTCCGCTGCTACAGCAACAATAATAGTAATAAAAAACCCTCATGAGGGTTTTTTGCGTGTAAATGGTTATGCAGCAGCCAATTTACCTTTCACGCTTTTGCTTTTTTATATTTGTAAACTTCCGGTTTAATATTACAAACCTTTATTTCTTGTTTCGGTAAAGTAAACTTTTTGTTTACTTTGAGTAAACAAGAAATAAATTATCATATTACAAAAAATATGTCAATAATTACAATAACAAAATTCTTCACAATTCTCCGGCTAATTTTTTGTATAAATATTCATCCAATAAAACAACCTGTCTGCTGCAGGTCAATTGACAAAAAAACATACCAACAAATGTGACTGTAAGCTGTTTATGCTCAATAGCCACTTGTTGATATGCCATATGATTTTGTTAGAGCGTGAATATATTTTCAGTATAATTATCCAGCTTCCTGAGTATAATGCATATAAGCCTATAGAAGAATTCGACCTGTCTAATTAAAACCCTTGATGAACATTTTAGTTCTTTCGTTTTTGGGATTGGAGAATAATTCTTCTGGAGAACCCTCCTCAACTATCATGCCATTATCCATAAAAATAATCCGGTCGGCTACCTCTCGAGCAAAACCCATTTCATGGGTCACCACCACCATGGTCATATGTTCTTCGGCCAGTTTTCTGATAACCTTCAGAACTTCCATGGTCAACTCTGGGTCCAAAGCCGACGTTGGCTCATCAAAAAACAGTACATCAGGCTTTAGAGCCAAAGCTCTTGCTATGGCCACTCTCTGGCTCTGTCCTCCTGACAGCTCAAAGGGATACGCTTCTGCCTTATCCTCCAGTCCCATTTTTTCAAGGAGCCGTTTAGCTGTCTCAAAAGCTTCCTGCTTGTTAATACCTGTAACACTTACTGGTGCATCGGTAATATTTTTTAATACGTTAATATGTGGAAACAGGTTAAAGTTTTGAAATACCAGACCGAGCTTAAGCCTTATTTCTCTCAGCTTCTTTTTATCTGCATATTCTGCTTTTCCATGGCTGTTTGTATTTACCATGACTTCATTCTCCACCAATATCCTTCCCCTATCAACCTTCTCCAGGAGATTGATACATCTGAGAAGGGTGCTTTTGCCAGATCCCGATGGACCAATGACTGCAACCACCTCTCCTTTGTTTACCTCCAGTGAGATACCGGACAAAACAGCCTTCCCGCCGAAACTCTTATATATATCTGAAACTTCTATCATTTTCATATTTCATTAAATCCTTTCAGACTTATATACACTTCTTAATCATGATTTATTTTTATCTTTATATTTTTCTTTACATTTACATTTATATTTATCTATATATTTATATTTTTCTTTACATTTATATTTATCTTTATATCTACTTTATATTTTTCTTTACATCTTTTCTTTATATTTTTATTTACCTGTAATAATTAAGCCTGTTCTCGGTAAACTTAAATATTTGAGCCACAATGAGATTCATAATGTAGTAAAATACTCCTGCAACAAACAAGGGCTCAATTTGCGTTAATCTGCTGGCTTCATTCGATGCAGCCCTGAACATTTCAGCAACTCCTATAACTGTAACCAAAGCTGTATCCTTAACCAGTGTTATTACTTCATTGCTGATAGCGGGCAGAATTCTTTTAATTACCTGGGGAAGTATTATCTTGAAGAATACCTGTGTTTTTGTATAGCCCAAGACCTCTCCGGCCTCATATTGTCCTTTTGGAATGGATTCTATGCCGCCTCTGTATATTTCCGCAAAATATGCTGCATAGTTAAGTGAAAATGCAAGAACTGCTGCAGCAAATCTGTCTATTTTACCTCCAAAAATATAATAGGGTCCGAAATAAACAGCAACCAGCTGAAGTATCAGTGGTGTACCTCTCATAATGGATATATAAATTCCGGCTATTCCACTAAAAATAAAATTCCTGGATCTTCTTGCAAAGGATACTGCAAGACCCAATGGAAGTGAAATAATCAGTGTTAGAACGAATATTTGTATGGTGACAACCAGTCCCTGGCTTAACAACAAAATGAGCTTCACAAAAAATCTCCTCTCATTACTCAATGCATGTTCCGGTAATAAAAATTATTGTATTAATATCTGCAGACTACTAATATAACTATGATAGTTAAGGCTGATACCTCTTCGATATCAGCCCAAAGATTTTATATTATGCAACTGAGATTCTCCCTGGATTATTTACCTATTATGGAAATATCCTTACCAAACCACTTGTTGGAGATTTCAGCAATCTTGCCGTCCTTAGCCATTTCCTTCAGGGTATCGTTGATTGTTGTCACAAGCTGTACATCAGCTTTTCTGAAGCCAATACCGTACACTTCCCCGCCCAGACCTTCATCAAGCACCCTGTATTTCTCAGCCTTCATCTGAATATAATATCTTGCAACGATTTCATCCATGGCAACTGCATCTACATTACCGGTTTTCAAGTCCATAAGGCACAGGTTGTTATCCTTCAATTCAACTACTTCTTTAAGTGTGGCCTTAAAGTCCGCTTTACTGTTTAAAGCATCCGCAGCGCTGGAGGTAGCCTGTAATGCTACTGATTTATCCTTTAAATCTGCCAGTTTCTTGTATTTTGAATCTGCAAGAACAACAAGAACCTGCTGATTATTCATGTAAGGATCTGAGAAAAGAATGTTTTGTTTTCTTTCATCAGTAATTGTAAAGCCATTCCATATGCAATCTATGTTTCCTGTATTAAGCTCCTGGTCCTTTGTATCCCAGTTTATAGGCTGCAGCTTCAATTTTACTCCCAATCTGTCAGCTACTGCCTGAGCCAGGTCCACATCATATCCTACTATATTGTTATTTTCATCTCTAAAGCCCATTGGGGGAAAGCTTTCATCCAAGCCCAAAACCAATTCGCCTTTTTCTTTTATCTTTTCCCATGACGTATCCGCAGAAGCAGTTGATTCAAGAGCTGAAACGGAAGCTGCTGCGGAAGTTGCTGTGGAAGTTGCAGTAGAATCTGTTGTTGTTGCATTGTTGACTCCACAGCCCGCAAAAGCAAAAGCAGCAGCCATTACGCATACCAAAACCTTAATCAATGATCTCTTTGTCAAATTAAACCATCCCTTCACAAGTGAACCTCGAGTTCCGTTTTTGTATTTGATACTTACTATACGAAACAAGGTCTTATTTCTGTTTATATATTGCCTGGTTGTTAAATTCCTCACTTAGGAACCGCTAAATAATAACTTCTCCTTTTCAAGTGACTATTTTCTCAAAAAACTGTCTCCTTTTAAAATCGACTTTTATTATACAACTATTCCTTAGATATTTTACTTCATAACTTTAATAAAGTAAATCATTAATTTATTGAAAAATATTACAATTTACTTTTTACTTTTATCAAGGATATGTTTGGACTAAACTGCATAGATTTTATAGTAGTTAATTCTTTCGTCATTTTTTATTTAGAGAGGTGGCCCTAATTGCTAAAGTTCTCAAATTACAATAAAAATATATTTAAAATATTCATTGCTTTTGTTTTGATACTTGCAATACTTACAACATCAACCTTCGTATTTCTAAAGGATACCAGCCAGGCAATAACTGTGTCTACAGACACCGACGGACAGAAAAAATTCATTAAATGGGTAGAATTTAACGCATCCTATGAGGCTATGGAAAAGGCACTGACTCTTGATGTAAAATCCCACAATAAAGAAGTCCGTCTTAACTGGGTTGAACTACTGGCCTATCTTGCCACCAAATACGGAGGTAATTTTAAAAAATATAAATCCAAGGATCTGGACGAACTGGTTGACAGGCTTAACAAGGGGCAGACCATGGAGCAATTGACGGAAAAGATGAAATACTACAATTATTACTACGAGGCATATGACACCATCCTGGGAAACTTTGTAGGGGAATTTGAAGTAGAAGTAAAAGATCCCGATAGTTCAAGCGGCAGAAAATGGGAAAAAAAGTACGGGCTTAAGGTCTTTTCACCCATAGCGAGAGGCTACAGTTTCAGCCATTATGATGATTTCGGCAACGGCCGGACATTCGGATATGCCAGAAAACACCTGGGGAATGATTTGATGGGATCTATCGGTACTCCCATAATGGCAGTTGAATCGGGTATAGTAGAGGTTATGGGTTGGAATATGTACGGAGGCTGGAGAATAGGAATCCGAAGCATTGACCAGAAGAGATATTATTACTATGCACATCTCAGAAAGGATAGGCCTTTCCATTCAGATCTTTATGAAGGTAAGGTGGTAAAAGCCGGAGATGTTATCGGTTACCTTGGCATGACCGGCTACAGCAACAGGGAGAATGTAAATAATATAACGACTCCACATCTGCATTTCGGTATGCAGCTTATTTTTGATGAATCTCAGAAGGAATGTAATAATGAACTCTGGATTGATGTTTATAATATAGTTGAGCTTTTACAGAAGAACCGTTCCTCTGTTGTCAAGGATGAGGAGACAAGAGATTTTTACAGGTTATATGATTTTATGGAAGAAAACAGCGGTTATGATTTCTAGTTTTCAAAAATATTTTTACTTATTTTAGAGGTGCTGATAATGATGTTTTTCTCGAATAAAAGGTTTATAAAATATATTACACTGGTTATTACGGTATTTTTAACTTTAGGCATCTTACTTTTACTCGTATTATCCGAAACAACGGATGTTTTAAGTGAGGTTCAAGGCGGGCAAATTACCGAAGATGGGATCGCAGTCCCAATTATTATGTATCACAGCATATTGAAAAACTCGCATCTTGGGAAATATGTTATTACACCTTCCGAGTTTGAAAAAGACATAAAGTATTTATATGAACATCATTATAATGCAATTACAATGACTGATCTGATTAATTATGTATATAATAATGGTGATCTTCCATTGAGGCCGGTCATTATTACATTTGATGACGGAAATTTGAACAATTACATATATGGCCAACCCATCCTTAAGAAATACAATATGAAGGCAGTTATTTCAGTTATAGGTTCATATACCGAAACATTCTCTCAAGACAAAAGTCCTACTGATGATCCCCTATACGCTCATGCTTCCTGGGATCAGATAAAAGCCATGCACGATTCAGGCTATTTTGAAATTCAGAATCATTCATATAATCTTCATTTTATTAATAAACGAAATGGAGCCAAGCGAAGGAAGGGTGAGTCCCTTGAAAGTTACCAAAATATGCTTATTGATGATGTAGGCAGACTTCAAAATAAATTGACTGAAGTAACAGGGGTCACACCGAACACTTTTACCTATCCCTTTGGAGCTGTAAGCAAGGAGTCAAAGGAAATTCTCAAGGATTTAGGTTTCAAAGCAACTTTATCCTGCGCTGAAGGTGTAAATTTGATTAATAAAGATAAAAAGGATGTACTTTTTGGGCTTAAGCGCAAAAATCGTCCCCATGGGATTTCTTCAGAAAACTTTTTTAAAAAATTCTGCCCCTGATTAACAAATAATATACAACTAAGGTTATATGGCGGTTCTTTCAAAGCTGAGGATAAAATCCCCGGCTTTTTCATTAAGTGGCGGCAGAAGCGTCCTTGTCATTTTTTTCCTTATGCTCCGCCTGTTTATTATCTATCAAAAAATTCACATTAAAAAGCTTTAACCAATTCCCTTCTCGTTCTATATACTATATTAGAAATTAATTAGTATTCCGGTACTCTGTCAGCCTTAATATGATACTAACTATGAACAGAATTTTTGAAGTATATTCAGGGTTAGCAGAGACTAGTAGTGGCAGGAGATGTTATACGTTGTCTTACATAGTTGAAATAAAAAATATCGGTATGAATTATCAATCACCAAATGGCGAGATACCTGCCATCACCAACATAAATCTACAGATAGTCAAAGGCGAATTTATTTGTATCGTTGGTCCCAGCGGGTGTGGAAAATCCACCTTATTATCAATTATTGCAGGACTTTTGCAGCCTTCAACCGGAAGTATAGCCATAAACGGGATAGACATATCCGGAACCTGCAAGGATGTAGGCTATATGCTGCAGAAGGATTATCTCTTTGAATGGAGGACAATTCTTCAGAATGTAATGTTAGGTCTTGAAATAAGAAAAATTAAAACACCGGAAAACCTTGAATACGTCGACACCTTATTGAAAACTTACGGTTTATATGATTTCAAGGACAAATATCCTTCTCAGCTTTCAGGTGGTATGAGACAGAGAGCTGCTTTGATAAGAACTCTAGTCCTTAAACCTCAGATTCTGCTTTTGGATGAAGCTTTCTCAGCATTGGACTATCAAACCAGACTTGCGGTGGCAGAGGATATTTATTCAATAATTAAAAAGGAAAACAAAACGGCCATCCTTGTAACTCACGATATTGCAGAGAGTATCAGTATGGCAGACCGGGTTGTTGTGCTTTCCAGCAGGCCGGCAACCATCAAAAGTGTCCATGATATCAATCTGACATGTGAAGTCAGAACACCTTTTTCCAGCAGAGAAGCTCCGGAATTCAGGCACTATTTCAACAAAATATGGAAGGAGCTGGATGTACATGTCTAAACACAAGGAAATAAGTCCCTCGAAAGAAAGGCTTACATATTTGAAATCACGAAAAAGAAGAAAAATATTGATCAGTCTTACACAGATTTTGATTTTGATAGTATTCATTGCACAGTGGGAAATATGCGCCCGTTTAAAAATAATTGATCCTTTTATAACAAGTCAGCCATCCAGAATAATTTCAACAATTGTACGGTTGTATAATGAAGGGCAGCTCTTTCACCATATCGGTGTAACCTGTCTTGAAACAATAATTGGCTTTATATCGGGAACAATCCTCGGAACAATAATAGCAGTTATCCTTTGGTGGTCAGAATTTCTTTCAAAGGTTCTGGAGCCCTATCTGGTAATTCTGAACAGCTTGCCCAAAATAGCCCTGGGGCCCATTTTTATAGTTTGGTTTGGCGCAGGTACAACCTCCATAATCGTAATAGCTCTCGCCATTTCCTTAATAGTATCCATACTGGAGGTTCTGAACGGGTTTATGGCGACTGATGAAGAGCAGGTTAAGCTTGTTAAAACCTTTGGAGCAAGAAGACTTCAGATCTTTACCAAGGTTGTTTTTCCGTCTAATCTGCCGGTTATCATTAACTCACTGAAAATAAATGTAGGACTGTCCTGGGTTGGTGTCATCGTTGGAGAATTCCTTGTATCAAAGTCAGGGCTCGGATATCTGATAGTATATGGCGGTCAGGTGTTTCAGCTGGACCTGGTAATGGCCAGTGTAATAATCCTCTGTATAGCAGCCGGCATAATGTATAAAGCAGTTGTTCTTCTTCAGCAGTTTTTCATTAAAAGCCATATATAGTTTTATTATTTAATCATTCTATAGCAGTTAAAAACAAAAAGTTTCTTATTATAAGCCTTGCTTTTTAAATAAAATCTGGTCATACAGCGTTTAGAGCGCGCAGATAGGAGGTTATTATGAAGAAATTATGCCTTATTCTCGCAGTTATTTTTTGCATTTCCTTTATTTTAGGGGCGTGTGGAACTAAGGAACAGAAGACAAAAGTACGGTTAAGCGAAGTGACGCATTCCGTTTTCTATGCACCGCAATACGTTGCAATAAACAAAGGCTTCTTTAATGAGGTTGGTCTTGATGTAGAACTTCAAAATGGTCAAGGTGCCGACAAGGTTATGACTGCTGTTTTGTCGGGACAATGTGATGTGGGTTTTGCAGGACCCGAGGCAAGCATTTACGTTTATAATGAGGGCAAGGAAGATTACTCGATTGTATTTGCACAGCTTACCAAAAGGGATGGCTCATTCCTTGTCGGCAGAAAAGCGGAGAGCGATTTTAACTGGAGTAATCTGAAGGGTAAGAACATAATCGGCGGACGTAAGGGTGGAGTACCTGAAATGACCCTTGAGTATGTTCTTAACAAAAACAAGCTGGTACCTGGGAAGGATGTTGAAGTCGATACAAGTGTACAATTTGCTTTGATGGCCGGGGCCTTTACCGGAGGAAAAGGTGATTATGTTACACTTTTTGAACCCACAGCCTCAATGCTGGAAAAAGAGGGTAAAGGCTATATTTTGACCTCTGTAGGTCAGGATAGCGGTGAAATCCCGTATACAGCATACTTTGCAAAAAAAAGCTACATAGAAAAAAATAAAAATACTATTCAAAAGTTCACAGAGGCAATTTATAAAGGTCAGGTCTGGGTTGATACACATTCACCGAAAGAAATAGCGGAAGCAATAAAATCCTCTTTCCCCGATACCGACCTGTCTATTCTTGAAACAGTTGCAAAAAGATATAAGGATATTGATGCCTGGAATAAGGATCCGATCATGAAGGAAGCCTCTTTTGAACTATTACAGACTGTCATGGACCAGGCCGGACAGCTGAAGCAGAAAGCACCTTATGCAAAGGTTGTAGACAATACTTACGCTGAAAAGGCAATGAAGTAATATATAATTTATTTACTGCTCATGGAAAGAAACATATCTTTTCTCAAAGCAAATAAATCGCAAGTTGCGATTTATTTGCTTTTCTATATTTTTGCTCCCTGTAGAGAATTAATGTGTACTTTTGGTTAATCTCCGTACAGGTTGGCAGAAAGATACCGTTCACCTGTATCAGGCAGCACAACGACAATTGTTTTGCCTTTGTTCTCCGGTCGTTTTGCTATTTCGGTGGCAGCATATACAGCTGCTCCTGACGATATACCAACCACAAGACCTTCAAACCTGGCAAGCCTGCGCGAAGTCTCAAAAGCAGCCTCATTGGTAACCTTAAATATTTCATCAACAACTTCAGGGTTAAAAACAGCAGGTATAAAGCCTGCACCCAGCCCCTGAATCTTGTGGGGTCCCTTGGCTCCTCCAGATAGAACAGGTGATGAAAAAGGTTCAACTGCAACAACCTTGATACCGGGCTTCTTTTCTTTAAGAGCCTCTCCGGCACCGGTAATGGTTCCACCTGTTCCTACTCCGCCAATTATAATGTCAACCTCTCCGTCAGAATCCTTCCATATTTCCTCTGCCGTTGTCTTTCTGTGTATCTCAGGATTAGCGGGATTTTCAAACTGCAGGGGAATAAAAGAATTTGGATTTTCTCCCGCTAATTCCTGTGCTTTACGGATAGCCCCTGCCATTCCTTCAGAGCCCGGTGTCAGTACAAGTTCTGCTCCCAGTGCTTTCATCAGGCTCCTCCGTTCCAGACTGAAGTTTTCAGGCAAAGTAATTATCAACCTGTACCCCTTTGCAGCTGCAACAAATGCCAGGCCAATTCCGGTATTCCCGCTGGTGGGCTCGATTATTACCGTATCCTTATTGATAGCTCCCCTCTCTTCAGCATCTGTAATCATTGCATAAGCTATCCTGTCCTTAACACTGCCAAGGGGATTGAAATATTCCAGCTTACCCAGAATCTTTGCCTCGAGAGCATTTTCCATATTATATCTGGTAAGTTCCAGCAAAGGAGTGTTACCTATCAGTTCAATTAAGCTTTTATATACTTTTGCCATTCTAACCTCCATCATGTGCCTGTTAGGCACAAAAAACAATTCATATAAGTTTAGTATGTATTATATATTATATCCTTTTTTAAACAATTAGTCAACGCCCTCTCGATTTGCAGCCATCAGCTCCCTCTATGCCCCATCAATGTACTGTTGAAGATATTTTGTAATTGGATATAAGTTTATATAGGTTAAAAACGAACTTTACTTATGATCATTTGCTATTAAAAAACCCTGCGAGTACAAAAAATTTGGGCCAAAAAAGTACGCGAGCCAAATGATTCAGTAAAAAAAAGTACGCGAGTACAAAAAATAAAAAATGCACGGTATGGTTAAAAAAATAGATGAAACAGTGCCGTTAACACTGTTTCATCTATTTTTTGGTTACCCTCCCATTTTGCCTATATCAATGTGCTGTTGAAGATATTTTGTAATTGGATATAAGTTTATATAGGTTAAAAACGAACTTTACTTATGATCATTTGCTATTAAAAAACCCTGCGAGTACAAAAAATTTTGGCCAAAAAAGTACTCGAGCCAAATGATTCAGCAAAAAAGTACGCGAGTACAAAAAATAAAAAATGCACGGTATGGTTAAAAAAATAGATGAAACAGTGCCGTTAACACTGTTTCATCTATTTTTTGGTTACCTGCATTTTTTATTTTTTAGTACGGAAGTACTTTTTTTACGGAAACACTTTTTTTACGGAAGTACTTTTTTACGGAAGTACTTTTTAGAAACAAATAATATATCATGTCAGAAGTACTTCCCTTATATATAATTTATCAAATTAGAATATAGCTACAACAGCACCCTGATATTTTTCTTCGATAAACTTCTTAACCTTATCACTCTTAAGAGCTTCTATCAGCGCTTTGATATCTTCTCTGTTTTCGTCTCCCTTGCGGACAGCTATTATGTTTGCAAAGGTCTGTGCTGCAACCGAATTTGCTTCTTCTTTAGCCAAAGCATCCTTTGCCACATTGAAGCCTGCCTCGATAGCATAGTTTCCATTGATTACAGCCAGGTCAACATCGGGTAAAGCTCTTGAAAGCTGTGCAGCTTCAAGTTCTTTGACCTTAATGTTTTTTGGATTTTCAATAATATCCTTAACAGTTGCTTTCAGTCCAGCGTCTGGTTTAACCTTGATTAAACCAATTGTTTCCAGAAGCAGAAGTGCTCTTGCTTCATTTGTCGTATCATTTGGTACAGCAATAGTTGCACCATCAGTTATTGCATCAAGTGACTTTACCTTACCCGGATACAAACCAAGTGGTTCATAGTGAATCTGTGCTGCTGATACGATGTCCGTCTTGTTTTGTGCATTAAAATCATCAAGGTATGGTTTATGCTGGAAGTAGTTTGCATCAAGTGTTTTGTCTTGTAAAGCCAGATTTGGCTGTACATAATCTGTAAATTCCTTAATTTCAAGTTCAATTCCTTTTTCTTTAAGAACGCTTTGAACTTCCTTTAAAATTTCACCATGTGGTGAAGGTGATGCTCCTACCACCAGTTTTTTTGATGATGAACCGCAGCCAGCCAGAATACCTGATACTGCAAAAGTCAAAGCTAATAATAAAGCCAATAATTTTCTCTTCATTGAGACGCCCCCTATTAATATTTATTTTTATTTATTTTATTTATTTGTTGGTAAATTTTGGTCCATATCTGATAATGATTTAATTATGTCACTTGCGTTTATCCTGTTTTTTTGCAATATTGGTGCCAATTTCCTGTATCACCTGCACTAAAACCACAAGAAGTACCACTGTAATTACCATAATATCATTCTGATACCTGTAATAACCGAAGCGAATGGCTAAATCACCAAGTCCGCCTCCGCCACAAATTCCTGCCATTGCGCTATAACCAAGAATAGTAGTAGTTGCTATGGCAGCCCCCATTATTAAGGATGGAACTGCTTCGGGTATCATCACCTTCCGTATAATCTGAAAAGGACTGCAGCCCATGGATACCGCTGCTTCGATTACACCCTTGTCAACTTCCTTTATGGAGGATTCAACAAGTCTGGCTACAAAAGGTGCAGCCCCAATTACAAGTGGTACTACAGTAGCTGTTGAACCAATTGTGGTTCCGATTACAAATCTGGTAAATGGTATAATAGCTATAAGTAAAATCAAAAACGGTACCGAACGGACCAAATTTACAACTAGGTTTAACACCTTGTTCAGTTTTGGCATGGGTAATATACCGTTTTCCTCACTGGTTACAAGCAGTACTCCCATTGGAAGTCCCAGCACATACGCAAGTATGGTGGACAAAAGTGTCATATACAACGTTTCGAGCAGTCCCATAAAAATCATTGCAAATGTTTGACTATCCCACATATTCGTTTACCTCCTCGACAGATAAATTCTGAGATCTAAGATAACGGATTACCTGATTTGATACCTCGTCATCCTGCGGCAATTGGAGAACCAGTTCTCCAAAGGCCTTCCCATCAATATCCTTCATATCGGCAAACATAATATTTACCTGTGCCTTGCATTCCAGTATCATCCTTGATATTACCGGATCAAAGGAGGAACTGCCCTCAAATACAATTCTGCAGCAGCGCTTACCCATGAATTGCCCCAGCTTCCCTCCATTGGGGTATACAAGCCTTTGTGCAGCGGCAGTCTTCGGATGTAAAAACACCTCTGAAACCAGCCCGGTTTCTGCTATCCCGCTTTCATCAATAATTGCAACATGTGAGCATATTTGTTCAATAACACTCATTTCATGAGTTATTATTACAATGGTTATACCAAGTCTTTTGTTAATATCCCTGAGTAGTTCAAGAATAGCCTTGGTAGTAGTAGGGTCAAGCGCTGAAGTTGCCTCATCACAAAGCAGTACTTTGGGATTTGTGGCCAATGCTCTTGCTATGGCTATTCTCTGCTTCTGCCCTCCTGACAACTGTGCAGGATAGGCCGCTGCCTTATCGGACAGGCCCACTATTTCCAGTAACTCTCTGGCCCGTCCCTTAGCCTCCTCCTTTTTCATTCCTGAAATCTCCAGAGGGAAGGTAATGTTCTCCTCAGCAGTCCTCTGCATAAGCAGGTTAAATTGTTGAAAGATCATTCCCATTGACCGTCGTACTTCCCTTAGCTCTTTCTCACTAAGTCTGGATAAATCTTTACCATCCACAATAATCGTACCGCTGGTAGGTCTTTCAATATAATTAATACAACGCACAAGTGTGCTTTTTCCGGCTCCGCTCATTCCGATAATTCCAAAAACAGCACCTTCATCAATAGAAAGATCTATATTTTCCAGCGCTTTAACTTCTCTCTCTTTTGTAGAAAATATCTTGGTCAAAGCCTTGATTTCTATTATTTGCATAAAACCTCCACGTCCCCAACACAATATAAAAAACTATCAACAAATAATAATCCAATATTTATGTATGGCATGCAAAACACATTATTTACATGTTACCATAAGAATACGAGTATTCATATAAATCATATATGTTTTGTGGTGGTTTTCTTTAGTATAGATTACCAGAATATATTTGTCAATATATTTTTATAAATCATATATGAATACTATGAATTATTTCTTTATAGATATTTTGTTGATCTCCAATTGTAATTTGTAGTTACCCTTTAATTATAATCAAGAATTTTTTTCCATATCCTTAAGTGATTTTTATACTTCCTTTTGTTCCACATTAAAGTATATTTAGTGCAATTATCTTTGTCAATGAAAACAGCTGTTTACCAGGATATGTCAGTAAATTCATTAGCTTTTTCAACAATCTGGAAAATGCAATATCAAAAATATTGACACTATTTCTATTATATGCTTTAATTAAACATATATAATTACTATGACATATTTCTTTTTATATATAATGATTATACTTAATAATAAGTCATTGGGTAATTCATTTACCCCATGCCGGAAATGGAGAATGGAGATAAATATGAGAATTTCATCAAAGGGAAGATATGGCCTTGCAGCAATGATAAGTGTAGCTCAGCTTGGCAGTACCGGTGATTTTGTCACCGTTGTAAGTATTGCAGAAAAGCTGGGTATTTCTAAAATATATCTTGAACAGGTTTTTTCATTATTAAAACGCTCAAAGCTGGTTACATCCATCAAAGGTTCACAGGGCGGCTATCAGCTTTCCAGATCTTCTGACAGGATTACTGCACTTGAAATACTTCAGGCTGTGGAAATAAGCCTGTTCGAAAAAACCGAGCGTTCAGTATCGGATGAAGCACTTGAAATAGAGAACTCACTGAAAAAACTTATATGGGAGAACCTGGACAACGCTATTGTAGCAGCATTAAAAGAGGTTACCCTTAGTGACCTTGTCGCCGAGGCCGAAAAGGCAAAGAATGGTGAAGAGTTTATGTTCTACATTTAGTAGCTTAGAAAATATTTTAATAATAAGCAAAAGGCCCTGATTAACGTCAGGGTCTTTTTACCATCCTCCACCATTTGTTTGCCAGGTAAACAGGCCCCGTGTATCTCTGGTATTTCTGACTAAAGTATTTCAGACTAAGGTCTTTAAAATTAACCTTCCAGTGCCTGTTCAAGATCCGCTATCAAATCATTAACATTTTCTATTCCCACAGAAAGTCTCAGCAATCTGTCATTTACCCCAAGCCTGTTACGAATTTCTTCAGGTACTGCAGCATGTGTCTGCAGCATGGGATATGTGATAAGGCTTTCCACTCCTCCCAGGCTTTCAGCAAACATTATCACTTTAAGCTTTTCCAGAACCTTTGCTACCAGTTCGGCAGAAGTAACCTCAAATGAGATCATTGCACCAAATCCTGAAGCCTGTTTCAATGAGATCTCATAGCCTTCATGCTCCGGCAGACCTACATAGTAAACCTTTTTCACATTCTTATTTTGTTTAAGTCTTTTTGCCAGTTCCATAGCATTCTGCTGCTGCCGGTCAAGTCTTACACTCAGTGTTTTGATACCCCTGAGCAGGAGCCAGCTGTCAAAAGGTGCCAGTACTGCACCTTCAGATTTCTGAATAAGCTTGAGCTTTTCAGCAAGGGCATCATCATTCAGTATTACAAAGCCGGCAAGAGTATCATTGTGCCCTCCCAGATACTTTGTTCCGCTGTGCACAACAATATCCGCGCCTAATTCAAGGGGTCTCTGACAATAAGGAGTCAGAAATGTGTTATCAACAATAAATACTGAATTTCTGGCTTTTGTCAGTTCTGAGATCATTCTGATATCTGCCACTTTCATTATGGGATTGGTGGGTGTTTCAATAAAAACAGCAGTGGTATTGGGTTTATATTCATCTTCTATTGCTTCAATTTTACAAGTGTCCACATAGCTGAATTCCAAACCATAATTCTTATATACTTCTTCAAATATTCTATAGGTTCCGCCGTATAAGTCATCCGAAACAATTATATGCTGACCCGGTGAAAACATTTTAAGCACTGAAGAAATAGCAGCCATGCCGCTGGAAAATGCAAAGCCGGATTTGCCGTTTTCCAGGATAGCCATTGTATTTTCAAGTTCCTCACGGGTGGGGTTCTGAAGGCGTGTATAATCATATCCTGTAGATTGATTCAAGCCGGGGTGCCTGAAGGTTGCACTCTGATAAATGGGGAAGCTGATTGCTCCGGTATTTTGGTCAAAGCCCTTCCAACCATGTACAACCCTGGTGTCTATTTTTGTCTTGCAACAGTTATCCTTGTCAGTCATCGTAACCTCCATCCCCAGTATGTTCCTGGTATTTGCTCCTGATGAATTCCACTAGTTCTTTTCAGCCTGGCTCAAGCCTTCGTTCATACTTCCTGTTCTATACCCCTTCAGATCAAGAGCTGTATACATAAATCCAATATTCTTAAATTCCGCGTATATCCTTTCCCTTGTTGCCGGTTCAATTATTTTTTCAAAAGTGTCCTGGTTTACCTCAATTCTTGCAATATCCTTGTGAAATCTTACTCTGACCTGTCTGAAGCCCAAATCCAATAAAAATTGTTCGGCCCGGTCTATCATCTGCAGTCTTTCTTTAGTTATCTTCTCTCCGTACGGAAATCTTGAAGAAAGACACGCAAAAGCCTGCTTATCCCAGGTTTTTAAACCCATTTCCCGGGATAATATACGGATTTCCTCCTTGGAAAGCTGTGCTTCCCTTAAAGGGCTAATAACTCCGTGTTCTCTGACTGCCTGCATACCGGGTCTGAAATCCCCAAGGTCATCAACATTTGAACCTTCAAAAATAACTTCCATACCTTCTTCATCAGCAACAGCCTTTATCTTTTCATACAGCTCATTTTTACACAGATAGCACCTGTTGACCGGATTATCTGAAAAACCGTCAACATCAAGCTCCTCAGAAGTTATTACCTTATGGCGTATTGAATTTGTTTCGGCAAACTCTATGGCTTCCCGAAGTTCCCTTTCAGGATAGGTGGATGAGTGGGCTGTCACGGCAACAACCCTCTCTCCCAGCACTTCAGCAGCCACTTTTAGAAGGAAGGTTGAATCAACACCACCTGAAAAGGCAACCACAGCGCTGTTATATTTCTTTATAATATTCTTTAAGTTGTCAAGTTTATCATTAACGTTCATATGCAAATCTTTCTCCTTATAACCTCATAAAATATTTATTAACTTAGGAATGAACAAATAATAACTTCAGATTCCTTAGGCATGAATAAATATAATTCCTAGTATTCCTATGTAAATTATTAAGATGATACTATAAATTAATATATTTTGTCAATTGCAAATGCAACCAAAGTAAATTATATTCAGAACACTTTTTTACTTTCCCCATTTTGCCAATGCATCTGCAAGAGCAGAATTTATCGGTTCTCCAGAATCCTGCTGTTTCATGAACTTCGCAACCTCTCTTTTATCTACCTGTTCTCCCTTGCGCTTCTTAAAGGCATCCAGTTTCTCCCTGTATCCGCAGGCACAATAGAAGGACTTGTTGTCCCCTTCTCCCCTGATTTCCATTTTTTTGTGGCATTCGGGACATCGGGCATTGGATACCACTGTTACGGATTTCCTGTAGCCGCATTCTCTGTCGGGGCAAACAAGCATTTTACCCTTCTTGCCGTTGACTTCAAGAAGATATTTACCACACTCCGAACATTTCTCCCTGGTGACGTTGTCATGCTTGAACAGTTCTGAGCTTGCTATTACAGCTCCTACAAGCTTTGAGGCATAGCCCTTCATTTCACCGACAAATGCATTGGAGCTTACCTTACCCTTGCTGATCAGCGCAAGCTGCTGCTCCCATTTTGCGGTAAGCTCGGGAGACTTCAGATCTTCAGGCACAAGATTTATTAATTGAGTACCCTTTGAGGTAGGATAAATTTCCTTCCCCTTCCGCTCCACGTAGAAGGTATTGAACAATTTTTCTATAATATCGGCTCTTGTTGCAGGAGTACCCAGGCCGCTTGTACTTTCAAGAGTTTCCTTCAATGCTTTGTTGTCCACAAACTTTCCGGGATGCTCCATTGCTGAAAGCAGGGTAGCCTCGGTATATCTTGCAGGCGGCTTTGTCTTTCCGTTAACAGCTTTTGGAGAGAGAATCTTTGCCTTCTGTCCCTTCTGCACCTCCGGAAGTGACTGGTCGTTTTCATCCTCCTCACTGTCCTCGTCCAGCTTTCCAAAGCCTTCATATACCGTTTTCCAGCCCCAGGACTTAACAATCTTTCCCCTGGCTGTAAAGGTTTCTCCGCTGATATCAAGCCTGACGTTGGTCTGTTCGTACTCAAAGGGAGCGTTTAAAACGGCAATAAACCGCTTGACAATCAGATCATATATGTTTCTTTCCTCAGAACTGAGGGACGACAGATTAACATACTGCTCGGTGGGAATTATGGCATGATGGTCTGTAACCTTGCTGTTGTCCACAAAGCGCCTGGTCACATTCAGCTTGTTTCTCAGTATGCCCTGAACAGGTTTTGCATATGGCCCAACAGCAATGCTCTTCAGGCGCTCGGCAAGTGTCGGCACTATATCTTCGGTGATGTATCTGGAATCGGTTCTGGGGTATGTAACCAGCTTATGTGTTTCATATAGTTTCTGCATGATATTCAGGGTCTGCTTGGCAGAATAGGAATACTTCCTGTTGGCATCCCTCTGGAGTTCCGTCAGGTCATAGGCCAGGGGAGGCAGTTCCTTTTTCATGTCCTTCTTTACTTCAACAACTTCTCCTGTTTGTCCTGTAATTTTCCTTACAATGTTATCTGCCTGTTCCTTGTTGAAGGTTCTTGTCTGGTTGGAAGCCCTGTCCTGCCACTGAACCGTAAAACCGTTAAACTGGGCAGTGATCGTCCAGTAATCCTTCGGTACAAACTTTCTTATTTCCTCCTCCCGGGCTACAATCATAGCCAGAGTAGGTGTCTGAACCCTTCCGGCGGACAGCTGTGCATTGTACTTGCAGGTAAGAGCCCTTGTTACATTGAGGCCTACCAGCCAGTCTGCCTCAGATCTGCTCTGTGCCGAATAAAACAGATTGTCGTATTCCCGTGCAGGCTTCAGGTTTGCAAAGCCTTCCTTTATGGCCTTGTCAGTCTGTGAAGATATCCAGAGTCTCTTGATTGGCTTCCTGAAGCCCGCCTTAAGAATTATCCATCTGGCCACCAGTTCTCCTTCCCTTCCCGAGTCTGTAGCTATGACAAGCTCGTCAACATCCTCTCTGTGCAGAAGGGTCTTGACCGCTCCAAACTGCTTTGCTGTCTGCTTTATCACTACCAGCTCCATTTTGCCGGGGAGCATGGGCAGATCCTCGAGATTCCAGGATTTATACTTGTTTCCGTAGGCCTCCGGGTCGGCAAGTGTGACAAGATGACCCAACGCCCAGGTAACTATATATTTTGAACCAATAATACAGCCGTTTCCATTCTGGCTGCAGCCTAAAACACGTGCCAAATCCCTGGCTACAGACGGTTTTTCAGCTAATACCAATGTTTTTCCCATAAATTAAAATTCTCTCCTTATACTTTTTGTTATAAAACAGATTACTATTTGGAAGCTATTTAAATAATAAGGATTATTTCAAAGCCTCTATTTGCTCCGTCAGCATTATTACTTCATCAATTAAGCTTCCTATATAGTCTATAGTATTATTTAGCGGCTCTTCAGTAGTAATATCAACTCCTGCCATTTTAGCCAGCTCTACCGGGGTTCTTGTTCCACCCGCCTTCAGAACTTCCTTCCAGGCATCAACTGCAGGCTGCCCCTCTTTCAGGATTCTTCTGCTTACCTCTGTAGCTATAGTCAGTCCTGCACTGTATGTATAGGAATACAGCTCCATATAGTAATGTGGCTGTCTCATCCAGGTTAATTCCGCTCCATCATTTATTATTACAGCATCTCCCCAGAATTTTTCCAATACTTCTCTTTTAATTGTACTAAGCTTTGAGGCCTGAATACTTCCGCCCTCATCTATTATCCTGTAAACTTCCCTTTGATAAGCTGCTTCCAACAGATGTGTTACAAAGTTGTGGTAATACGTATTGCTAATAATAGAAGAAAGTACCCATCTTTTGAATTTCAAATCCTTATTTGCCTTCAAAAGATGATTTGCCATAAGGATTTCATTCATTGTCGACGGAGCCTCAACAAAATATGAGGAAGGTTCCACATCAAATATATTCTGATTTTTATGGGCTAAATAAAAATGCCCTGCATGACCAAGCTCATGAGCAATTGTAAATACATCGCTCATTCTGTCTGCCCAGGAAAGAAGAATAAATGATTGCCTTTTATATGGAGTTGCGCAAAAAGCGCCGGTTTCCTTGCCAGCGTTTTGGACAAAATCAATGCCTCTCCCGTCATATTCTTTTTTTATTATATCCAAATAATCCTCTCCCATTATAGAGAAGGCGTTCTGGATATATTCCCTTGACTCTTCAATAGATATCCTGGGTTCATAATCAGGATCAATTGCTATTTTTAAATCTGCAAAGGTCATCTCATCAATTTTATGAATTTTTTGAAGCAGTTTAGCATATCTTCTCATATGTGGAGCAAGTTTGTCCATTATAATATCTATTTGCCTGTTATAGAGCTCCAAATCAACCCTTTGATTGAATAAAAGACTGTCAAAAACAGAGTTAAAACCTCTTAAAGTGGATAAGGTTTTTTCTTTTTGAACCTGGGTTTGATAAGCTGCCGCAAAAGTGTTCTGATACTCTTTCAGCTTTGAGGAAAAAGCGTCAAATGCGGCTCTTCTTATTTCAGTATTGTTATCATACTCCCAAACATTTTCAAAAAGAACAAAACTAAGAGGATATTCTTTTCCATCAAAAATGAAGTTTTCAAAATTCATATCCGACAATTTTGACTGGTTATATATTGAGTATGGTGAGTTTAAGGCTCCTGACAGCGCAGATAGGACTCTTTCCGCTTCAGGATGAAGAGCATGTTCCTTATTTCTTTTTATTTCCTTTAAAAAATTTGAGTTTTCACAGGACTCTCTTATTGCAATATCAATGATTTTATCATCCAATGCTATTATTTCGCTTTTTATAAAGCTCAGTCTGCTCTCCACATCCGACGCAATATTCATAAACCGGATACTTCTGTCCAGAGCCGGCATATCAGTTCTGTCGACAGCTACCTGAAGGTCTGCATAGGATGAAGTCAAGCTCATTATTTCATATACTGTTTTCAAGTAATTCAGGCATTCATTTAGACTTTCAGGTGAATTAAGTTTTCCCTTAAACTTGGTTTCAAGGTTTGAAACCCGCTCCTGCAAGTCTTTAACGGCAAGAGCATACTGTTCTTCGTTTTTATATATTACCGACAAGTCCCAGGTTAATGACTGATCTACCTCAGTCCTATTCTTTAAACTATTTTCCATCCACTACCCTCCATTTTTAATAGCCCATTAATCATAATAGCCATATTAATCACCTTTAACAATTCAAAAAAACACTTATAACAGTATATTAACCCTCTTTAACGCATTTTGCTATAGTGAAATTTTGAAGCACTTCCCATTATTGAGAAAAATAGCTCTACGCTTAAGGTAATTATCCACCATTTATTGCCAAACCATATCCTCTATGACAAAAAAATTCCCCTGCATCCTTTTCACAGGGGAATAAATTAACGGTTTGCGATAATAAATTGCTTATACATCTTACATATTTATTAAAGTCACTTAAGCAAAATCCTTAAAAACCACGGTCTTTTTATACTTACTGCATCGAAATTGCACAATTCATGGCAGCAAAAACATCTTATACATTTGTCAAGCTGAACCTCCGGTTTTCCCTGTTTCATGGCAATAGCCGCCGGAGGACAACTTTTTGCACACATGCCGCACCCTTTACATTTGACCTTGTTAAACTGGGGAGTCGGTTTTATGAATCTGTTGATACGTTTCAGCAAAGGTTTGGGTATCAAAATACTGTAGATATTAAAGGCCACCTTGACAGTCGGCTTCTTAAAATCCGGTACTTTTATATCACTTATACTCTCGCCAAGTACTTCTACCTTGTTAATATCACCATTGTACAATCCCCTGTCTATGGACTTTCTAACAGTTGGAACCTGCAGTGCACCAAGACCTATTATATCCGCGGCCACCGCATCCAATGCGTAAGGATCTGCACTGGATATAACCAGACCAACTTTTTTAGGGCTTCCATTTGTAGGTCCATAGCCCTCCATTCCTATTACGGCATCCATAATGGTCAAAATTGGTTTGGAAAAGGAGCATATGTCAATCAAAAGGTCGGCAAAATCACCTGTATCATCAAATCTCAGATGATACTCGGCTTTGTAGCTTCCCGGTATAATGCCGAACATATTTTTTACTGCACCGCTGTATACAGTCATCATATGTGTTTTTATTTTGGGAATATTTATTATTTTGTCTACATCAAGCACTGGCTTGATAGTTTTTATGCTTTTCATTATCTTTCCTTCAGGGTAAGGCACATCAACCACATCGGTATTATAATTCAATTCTGCTCCGCTCATAGCCGCAGCATATTTCATGCCACAGGTTTCATATACATCCTCCAGGGTTCCTTTATTATAAAAATGGTAACCTCCCGGACTGTCCCCTATAATTGGCATCCCACCTGCTTCAAGCACAAGTTCTGCCACAGCTTGAACAATAGCAGGGTGGGTTGTAGTAACTTTTTCAGGCTTTCTTTTCAATAATAGGTTAACTTTCAGCAGAACTTTCTCTCCGGGATCAATAAAGGCTGACATACCTCCCAGCAGTTCCATTGAACTTCTGACAGCACTTTTTACAGTATCGTACTCGTAACTTGAGCACCTGGAAATTGAAACATTACTCATATGTCCCCCTGTAATACATTATCAATTTATGGCGTTGATCAGAATACCCATGCATATGCCAAAAATTAGGTTATATATTATATATAATACAAAATTTCTCGCTCCCAGTACAATCTTTACCGCACCAAGGTTTGTAAATTTTGTTGCCGCCCCCGTAAGCATATATACAACGGCAGAGCCGGCTGTCATTCCTTCACTCAACCACAGTTTCAGCTACCAATATAAAAAGTCTATATGATACTTTTAAGTATATTTATACCGAATGGATGCCCAAGTCAGGTTATTTACAAAATGCACCCTATCATTTTTGAAAAGCTGGACGAGAGTATTTCACGGGAAGACTATTGTAAAGTGGAATTATTTATCCCTGTATAACTTAAGCGATATAAAATTGATTAACCTTTCTTACCCTTCTTATACAGATACACAAACCAGTAGGCCATTCCGGTGAATACAGTACCGCCAACAATGTTTCCCAGTGTTACCGGAAGCAGATTGTGTGTAAAAAAGCTTGTCCAGTTCAAGTGATCTATTTTCTCCGGTGTAGCACCCAGACTGATAGCCTGCTTTACCCACTCAGGATTGGATTTTGCCAGAATCCCCGCAGGTATATAGTACATGTTTGCTACGCAGTGCTCGAAACCAGAGGTTATAAACAGCCAGATAGGAAAAAAAATAGCCAGAAGCCTGCCGGCCATATCCTTTGAACCATAGGCCATCCAAACAGCCAGGCATACAAGCCAGTTGCACAGGATACCCATTACAAAGGCTTTTGAAAAGCTCAGTGAAACTTTATACGCCGCAGTCTTGATAGTAAAGCCGCCTAAAAGTCCATTTGTAAAATCAAGCTGGCCGGACATGAAAATGAGCCAGGCTATCAATATTGCCCCGGCAAAATTACCTGCATATACTGTAATCCAGTTTTTCAGCATTGCGCCCACTGTTATTCTTTTTTGTGCCAGAGCAGCCACCATTAAGGTATTTCCTGTAAAAAGCTCACTGCCTGCCACAATCACCATCATCAGTCCAGTTGTAAAAATAGCACCTGCCAGAGCTTTTCCTACACCGGCCCAGGGAATATTGTAAATAGCAGCATTTGAGCCTTCAGATGCAAAAGCAATGAAGGCTCCCGCTAGAATACCGAGTACAAAAAGCCTTGAAACCCTTGTATTCGCTTTTTTATATCCGT
This sequence comes from Bacillota bacterium, assembly GCA_023409265.1. Lineage (GTDB taxonomy): Bacteria > Bacillota > Clostridia > Acetivibrionales > DSM-1351 > Ruminiclostridium. Next base: position 66,485 of record JAEYHZ010000038.1, read on the forward strand.
TTTCAACCGTCTGTTGGGCTATCTGATCAGGAGCCAAAAGATTCAAATTAGAGCATGTATTATCCTGCATAGTTTACCTCAAATAGTTTTTCTTCTTATTATACCAACTAATACCCTGTATTAACAATGTACAATACAGGTTCATTGTTAATACAGGGTATTAGAGGTATAGTTATTTTTTTAATTGCAATAGTTTCGCTTTTTCCAGACAAATATCCGCCCACTGACAATCATCACAGACACTACGCAATTTTCCGGATTTAATAATTTTTTCATAAACCAGGCCTCCAAATGTTTTCCATGGAAGAATATCACCACTGTTTAGATTACACAACTGAAGTACCCTACTATCGTATTTGTCGGCTTTGTCACCGCAATTCCCCGGGACCATATTATTTGGACATGCTGTGCAAACAACATCCGTATCTGTTACAATAGTTACTTCAGGGTTTTTCTCAAGGGTCGAAATAACAGTTTGCATATTTATAATAAAGTTTTCATCGTATCCTTTTCCCTCGAAAAAGGTAATACACAGTCCGTGATGAGGACGCAGCTTAATGTTGGACATATTTGTACACCCTGTCCACAACAATAACCGCAAGTCCTATCTTAACAGCATCGGGAATAATAAACGGAAAAACGCACCAGGATAAGGCGGTTAAAATACCAACTGTGCCGGTATTTCTGGTATAGACGTTAATAAACCATGCTGTTCCAAACAGATAACAAATCAACATTCCTGCAATCATGGAAATAACAAGCACAGCTTTTTTCCTTCCAAAGTACTTTATAATAAGGCCTGTCACAAGCGCGGAAAAGATAAACCCCACAATATATCCGCCAGTATTCCCAAATAATATACCAACTCCACCTGTAAAGCCGGAAAAAACAGGCAGGCCGATTGTGCCCAGCAGAATATACAATATAACTGCAAAGGTTCCGCGTTTTAATCCCAGTAACCCTGCTACAGTAAAAACTGCAAAGGTCTGAAGTGTTACCGGAACTGTCAGTGGTAAAGAAATCCATGAACAAATTGCTATTAGGATAGCAGCCAATGATATAAGTATCATGTCTTTTGTAGTTCTACTAGCTTTCAAATTACTCTCCATTTTAAATACACTCCACTCCATACCCTCTATTGACAAGGTACAACACGCCTCACACCGGCTATTTTGCCACTTTTCTTTGTTGTCGTTCTTGCTTTGCGTCAGCCTTGCAAGCGGCTTCAACGCAGCCGCAGGGCAAATTCGCCGCTCAAAAACGTATTGTACATTGTTAATAGAGGGTAGTATTCCTTAATATGTTTTCTACTGGCATTGTAAACCAAAAAGAAGCCTATTGTCAACCAAATTATTATATCTCAGGTTGACAATAGGCTTCTATGAAATTTCATGCAACAGTTATAATATAAAAAACTATGGGACAGATACTTCAAATCTCCTTTTATAGGATTCCATACTTCTTAAAGGATCCAACTCGGAATCACTTTTCATATATTCTTCAAGGTCTCTGCTCATATCTGCTGCAGTAATCAGATCCTTCAATGCCAGATCAAATTTATCCAAATGAACATAAAAGCATGCCCTGTTGTAATAAAGAAATGAGGCTTGCGGCGCATTTCTGATACCCTTTGAAATAACTTCAACAGCCCTCAAATAATCTTTTTCCTCAAGATAAATCAGTGACAGGTTTAAATAGGTGTATGAGTACCTGGGATTCTGCAATAATGACTGGTCATAATATTCAATTGCTTTTTTGGGATATCCCAGTCTGTTCATAATAACACCTGCGTTAAACAGGGCCTTGAAATGATTGGGTTCAAGTTCCAGCCCTTTTCTAATGGCCAACAGAGCTTTATCGTACTGACCGGTTTCTTCATAAACTGCTGCCAGGTTGTTAAAAGCCCAGAAATGATTGGGATCCAATTCAGCAGCTTTCTCATAATATTCTGCTGCTTCCTTTTTCATGCCGCCTTCATCGTATGCATTAGCCATAAAGAAATAAGCTTTTGAGTAGCAAGGATCAAGTTCAATAGACTTTCTGTAAAGTTCTATTGCCAGATCATATTCCTTGTTATCATCATAAATAATGGCCAGTCCGTAGTACGCCCTAGCCTCATTGGGATTAATCTCTATAGCTTTTTTATAGGACTGAATTGCTTCCTCCTGCCTCCCCAAAATATCAAGGTTTATGGCGATATCCAACAGGATTTCAATAAAGTCAAAATTTAGACTCTTTTTCAAATAAATATTAAGTGCCATGTTATATAAACATAATGAGAACTTTGGAATAATATTCACCAATGATCCCGCTAAAAAATACAATAACTTAAATCTATATAAATACAAATTCATCACTGTCCCTAGCATGTAATTAGTCCAAATTCTCCAGTATTATTCTATGTTCTACTAGTTTCATCAGTTTTATCCTCGCCCGCAGGGTCTTTCTTTCACTGTAAATATTTTCAAGGACTATTTCCTCTTTACCCGGAACAATCTTGTCAACAGAATCAAGAATCAAAACCTCTTTACCTGTCTCATCCAAAAGATATACATTTGCCTCACACATGTTTGCCTCCTATAATATTGCCTACCATACAGACAGCATCATCTATGTAATGGGGAAGGGGTTCCTCCTTCGTACCGGCAATTAAAATATTGCATCTGTTAAGGGGAATAAGAACTTTTGCAGCATTACTTTCACCAACAGCTCTTGCCATGGCCGGTGTGAGCTCTCCAAGCATGGAATTGGCGCACACAATCCCTATGGAACCTATTATTATATCGACTCTTGATGCATTAAATATAATGGCGTTCTCACCCGAGGCACCTTCATTTGCTCCTGCCTTCAGCATCAGTGATGCAGCCAGAGCATTGGTACCGAGCCCCAGTATGGCAATATCATTTCCAAAAGCAGCACGGAGCTTTTCAACTATAAGCTTTCCGATACCTCCACCCTGCCCGTCAACAACTGCTATTTTCATTTTAACCTCCATGCCCCCATAAGTGCAAGTTAAACTCCAATATTAAATATTTCACTTCAAAAATCCCTGTTAAAATAAATGTGAACTTTAAAGATTATAAACTAAAAAATCATTAACTAAAAGCCTAAAAATAAAAAAACTTAACTAAAACAATATATGTTAAAGAAAAGTTATTGACCCTCTTTAATTTGAAGCCGTTTATCAAAGCCACATACAGGACAGTTTTGAAGAGCCAGGGGAATTTCCAGCCCAGCTTCCTCCATCAGCTTTTTATTACTCAATATTTCCACTGTATTGCCATCCGCTACAATTTGCCCCTTTTTAAGTACTATGGTACGGGAACACATATCCATAATCATATCAAGGTCATGGCTGGTTATAATCTTTGTGTGGCTGAAGCCTTTCAGTATACTCATTATTTTCCGTCTTGCCTGTGGGTCCAGTGATGCCGTAGGTTCATCCATGATCAAGATATCCGGCTTCATTGATATAACAGCAGCGATTGCAGCCAATCTCTTTTCCCCTCCTGAAAGCTTATAGGGTGGTCTGTCCTTCAGATGGACTATGCCAACTTGTTCAAGAGCTTCCATCACCCGCTTGTCAACATCCTCCTGGTCCAACTTGTAATTTCTTGGACCAAAGGCTACGTCGTCATATACCGAGGTCATAAACAGCTGATCGTCGGGTTCCTGAAAGACCAGACCAACACTCCGTCTCACCTCGGCCAGCGTCTTTTTGTTGACAGGCAGGTCACCTACTCTGACAGTTCCTTTCTGCGGGAACTGAATGCCTGTCAAGACAGACAAAAGCGTGGATTTTCCAGCACCGTTGGCACCGACTATTCCCACCGACTCCCCGTGCCCCAAAAGGAAGGATACACTCTGCAAAGCCTGGTGTCCGTCAGGATATGCAAAGCTTACATCTTTTAATTCAACTCTATGATGACTCATATTTATCCTTTCATAAAGATTACATGCCGTAACTGTACCCTCTATTGACAATGTATAACACGCCTCACGCCAGCTATTTTGCCACTTTTCTTTGTTGTCGTCCTTGCCTTGCATCAGCAAGGCTTCGTCCATCCGCCTCGAAAACTGCCAAAATATCTCAGCGTGAGGTCGGAGATTTTTGAGCGAGAGAATTTGGCTTGCGGCAAGGCGAAGACGCGAAGTAAGGCTTTGTGCCTTACAAGTGGCTTCAACGCAGCTGCAGGGTAAATTCACCGTTCAAAAACGTATTGTACATTGTTAATAGAGGGTAGTAATTTTATACTAACTCAAATAAGCTTTTGAGTCCAGTATATTCGAACTAAAGCAGCCGGTTAAAACAGTCCTGATATCAGCAAGGGTAAATTATAAACTCTTGAAGCTGCAATAAACAAAAGCCATATTACCAGATAAAATACATCTCCTCTTTTTAACCTTTTTCCGATAGAGGTACTATATTTTCCCTGGTAGCCTTTCAAAACCATTGATTGATAGATAACCTGGGCACGGTTATAAGTCCGGATCAGCAGTTGGCCCACCATTGAACCCCATACTTTTATCTTTATTCCTGTCTGCTGCGGAGCTCTCATGTGGTATGCCCTCATCAGCCTGCCGGCTTCATCCATAAGAACAAAAATATATCTGTATGTCAGCAGAAATAAAAGAACAAAAACTGCTGGAACTCTCATCAGGCTTAAGGTTTTTGCAACATCGTCAATACCCGTGGTGGCTATAAGCAGGAAACCTGCTGTTACCATCAGAGTACTTTTTATAACAAGCGAAGCAAAGGTAAGCCAACCTGCCGAAAAGGAAACTCCTCCTATTTGAACCAAATTTCCGTCCAAAATTGGATTTAATATTCCTGCAAATATAATAAAGGGTTCTACCATTAGAACCCTTTTTATAATTTTCCCCATTGGAATATCGCATATTATGATTACAACTGTAGGATACAGAAAAAACGGCAGCATACCTGCAATGTCATACCTGTTAAAGGACGCAAGGGTACATATATAAATCAAAGTAAGCATCAGCTTTATCAGCGGATGAATATTATTTATCATATTATTCTTTTTGGAAAGCTCATCAATATGTTTGACTTCAACCACAGAGCCTAAGATATCTGCCATTTAAACTCCATTTCTGCAAGATGCAATCTTTAAATTCCTCAGAATTTTAAACTAGTTATCAGATTGTCTGATTCTTCTCTTTTTAAAATAATTTATTACAAATCCAATAAGCACAATAGTTCCAAGGGTTATACCCGAGCCGGCTATACCCGAGACTGCAGTTCCGGCTGTCTCACTATTCCTGTCTGATTTAAAACCATAGTCAGGAAGAACCGCTGTCTTCTCCTGGGCCTTTTCCAACACATCATGAATTTCAGTGTCTCCCTTAAGTTCTTTTCCAGTTACTTTTCCAATGGACCACTCAAGGCCATCAGGATTGGCAGAAGCAAAAAGCGATACAATTCCCCCCAATGCAAGAGCAGCTATCAGAAACCCTGTAACTAAGGCTTTATTGCTTTTTTTACGGTCTGATGCTTCCTCGTTGATAATGTCCGGTCTTACTTTCCAGACAAAAGAAACCACCGCTGCTGTTACAATTCCTTCAACAAGGCCAATGGCCAGATGTATTCCCTGCATTGTCCAGACAAACTGATTAAAGGGAAGAACAGCAGTTTTACCTGAAAGTACTGTCTGGAGCACAACGCTGAAAGCTCCTAATTGCAAACCTATGATGCTGGCAATGATGCTTCCGAGAGCTATTCTTGTTCTTGTCATTTTTCTTTTGGTAAAGAATTTGTATATAAAAGGATATGCTATAAAACATGCGTAAAAGCCCATATTTATAAGATTACAGCCATAAGCTAGGTAGCCTCCGTCTGCAAAAAACAGTGCCTGGATCAGCAGTATTGCCGCCAATGACAGGAAGCCTGCGTATGGTCCCAGAATTACGGCAAGCAGCATACCTCCTCCAAGGTGTCCGCTGGACCCGGTTCCCGGTATGGTAAAATTAATCATCTGTGCTGCAAAAACAAAGGCTGCCATGACCCCCATCAGAGGAAGTTTCTTCTCATCCATCTCCTTGACTTTTTTAATTGAAACAGCAGAAACTCCGACTGCCACAGCCAGCATTGTACCTCCAACCACCGGAGATATCAAAGCGTCTCCCATATGCATAATAAAACTCTCCTTTACTCGAGAAATTTCGCTACGCTTGAGTTTTTTAATGCTCATTTCGCAATAGCGAGCAAAGAAAATACTTTGCATTTATCTCAATAATAAATAATAGACCCAAAAAGGGTTATATTGCTAGCCCTTCATGGGTCTAATTATGTTTTTAAAGTGAAATAGCATAACCGGAGACCTTCATGATCTCGTTTCCAACTGCTATTTTATAATAAATGTTTTCTTGTGTCAAATATCCAGGATGTTATATTTCAAAATCAAAATTTTTCAGTCCGTGATAATAGTTTCCCTTGTGGGCCGTGAATTTTACAAGGGCGAAATCAGGGTCATAACAGCCTTGAGGATAATACATTCTCATCTCCTCGTTCCAAAAGCCCTTCCTTTTTTCGTCATCAAAGGAAACCTCCGCAATGCCGGTAAGCATTAAACCTTCAAAGGTCTTTTCATCATAGAAATATAAACTTGCATTTGGGTTATCCTTAATCTGCCGTACTCTCTTTGAAGAGGTGTTGGAGCAAAACCAGAACTCTTTAAGCCCGTCAGCTTCAGTTTTTATCATTGCTTTCTGCTGTGGCATGCCACTTTTCTCCACTGTTCCCAGAATTCCTGTAAAGCTTCGTTTTACAAGTGAGAGTGCTTTTTCATATATATGATTATCCATTGTAGATCCCCCTTCAAACTTTTATATAAAAAAATTATTATAATTAAACCTCATAGCATAAAACCTTAAATAAGACTGAAAATAAAACAATAAATACCATTGGATTTCAGCTTATGACATAAGCTCGCTCTTTTCAAAAATTCCCCTGCTTAAGAAAGCCAATATAGCACTTGAGCCAAGGTTGATTAAAAGCAAACAGGCTGAAATGAGCAATAGATCAGGAACTCCCCGGGATATAACTACTACAATAACCAATACCACTATTGCAGGAATACAGGTTGCTATGACAAAAAACATTCTGATAAAGGTGACTGTCATAGCATTGGCACCACTCCCAATTATCCTGTAAGTGAATACCTCTGCAAATACAAACAGCAATGCGAAGCTGGCGTATATTATAAGGTACGCTATAATCAATTTGGGACTGATCTGAAATACCAGTGCTCCGATTATTATGGAAATACTTCCGCTTACAATAGTTTTAAGCAAACCCGGCAGTACCGAGAAAATGACTTTCTGGAAGGAGCTGGCCGGAATAAGAAATACATAGGGCTTTTTGAAATCTCTGTGCCAGGAATCATTCAGCGACATTGATAATGCTCCGAAGCTTACCATAGCCAGTACAAAATTGAATTCCAAGCCAAATACCTTGCCAATAGCAACATAAAACAACCCCATAAATATTTCTCTCATATTGGCGGTAATGCTGACCTTTTTACTCTCAAGCATCTGTCTGGAATAAATTGCTGCAGCCCCCTCATAGTACCTTACAGAGGAAACCTTGTTCTTAAGCTTTGCAACCGAACGTGCATCAGCGCTTCCATGTGCCTTGACATCATCCATCATTTTTTGAAGCCGCATTGAATCTTCAAGAGTTTTTTCATAAAAATCAGCCTTTACATTATACAGTGCAACACATAACAGAGCGTTGGTCAGAACCAGCAGTGAAGCAGCAGGTACAAAACCTGCCATAATGTTGCCTGAAATCAGAGAGCTTATAGCCCATTTTGTCCATCCGAAAAGAGGAACCCAATTATACCACCAATGTGTAAAATACTTTTGCCCCGCTGCTTTTATGCTTAGCCCGCTGGCGAGTAAAAGCACCAGAAAAGCAATAATAAGAATTCCCACAAAGCCAAAGAAAACCATTTTTGCTTTCTTTTTAAAACCTTGCTTTTCAGTATCTACAATGTATACGTAATAGTATGAAAGATATATACATCCGAACATCAGACTGATCAGTAATAAAACAACAAGGAATTTGGGTACTGATAAAGAAGGCCCTAAAAGATAAGGAAGATAAAAGCACATGAATAAACCTGTCAGGGCTGCCCCGGGAGCAGTTGATATAAGAATGTAGGCCAAAACGGACCTTCTCTCAAAAGGGCCGGTGAATAAATATGTTGCGTCGGCCATGGTTAAAATTCCGGTATCCCTTGATAAAAAAGTATTATAGAGAATCAATCCGATCATCAGAACTATTCCTGCCAAAATCGTTTCAGCATTTGCTGTGGGCATAACCGGCTTTTTAATGGAAAAAGCCATAGCAATGGCAAAACCAAAGCCTGCTATTCCAAGGATTGTTACTATTGCCGAAACCACATTTGAGAAGGCTCGTTTTATCTTATTGACATAGGCTTTCCGGAGTAAAAACATTAATGCCTGCATTATTCTGCTTCTCCTTCCGTCAATTCAAAAAACATGGTTTTAAGGTCGCGTTCCTCCAGCTGATCCCGTGTAATATCACAGATTATTTTACCCTTATTCATTATGTAGGCTTGATCCCAAACCTCGTTTATTGTATCGATAATATGAGTACTTACCAGAATGCTTTTACCCTCTGACTTAAGTTCTTCAAATATTTTCAGTACCTCATTTATAGCTTTTGGATCAAGTCCTACCAGAGGTTCGTCGAAAAGCACAGCTTTGGGGTCAATCATCAGAGCAATTGCAATACTCAGTTTCTGTGTCATACCTTTAGATAATTCACGGACATACTTATCCTTTTTGTCATAAATTTCAAGGCGTTCAAAGAGCCCTTTGATTTTTTGTTCCCAGCCGTCATTGAGACTGTATGCCCTGGCTATAAACTGAGCATGCTCCCAGGGAGTCAGAAAATCGTATAAAGCCGGAGTTTCAGGAATATACCCAAATATTCTCTTTGCTTCAACGGTTTTATTCTGATACTGGCAAATTGTAATTTCACCTTCAAATTTCAGCAAGCCTGCAATACTTTTTATGGTTGTGGATTTACCTGCACCGTTGGGTCCCAGCAGTATGGTGATTTCTCCCGGCTTGGCTGTAAGAGATATACCGTCTACCGCCTTGAAATTTTTATAGCTTTTTGTCAGATTAGTAATCGTTATCATGATACCTCCACACAATTAACATTATTTTACCGGTTATCGGCTTAGTACATAAAATATTTCCTCATCGGAACAGCCCGACTTTCTCATTGGCTCAACTATATCTCTATTGAAATCGGGTATATAGGCTTTCAATGAGATAAAGCTGCCCTCCAGCTTGTACTCACCCATGGAAGCCGGAATGAACACAGTCTCACCCGCTTTAAATTCAACGGATGCATTTTCCGACTTTATATTTCCATTTCCTTCCAGGCATATGAATATAAAGAATTTGCTTCCGTCCGTTGCTTCAATAAGGCCTCCATTCACATCATATTTTTCACAGGCAAAAAATTTATTGGCCAGAAATACTGTTTTTGTAAAACTTTCATTAAGTTTAATTTCTACTCCCTTTGTTTTTACTTCTCTCTTTTCCACAGAAAAGTCGGTAACATCAAGTGCCTTATCAAGATGCAAAGGACGTCCTACGCCGCTGCTGTCCACTCTGTTGTAATCAAACACCCGGTATGTGGTGTCGGAAGTCTGCTGTATTTCTGCTATCACTATACCGGCGCCGATTGCATGAAGCAGTCCGGCGGGGATATTTATTACATCTCCCGGCTGTACCTCTACCTCAAGCAGACACTCTTCTATGCGGTTATCCTTGATGGCCCTGGCAAACACCTCTCTGGTCACACCCGGTTTAAGGCCTGCAACCAGCTTGGCGCCGGGTTTTGCATCCATAATATACCACATCTCGTTTTTGCCGAGGCCGCCCTCATATACTGCCGCATAATTGTCATCGGGATGCACCTGTACAGAAAGCTTGTCATTGGCATCAATGAACTTTATAAGCAGGGGTATTTCCTGACAATCGGCAGGAAATTTTTTTCCCAGAATATTTTGCGGATCTGCTTTAACAATGTCAGGAAGAGTCTTACCCGCCAGTTCACCATTTGAGGCTACACTTACTCCATTTTTATGGCAGGAAAGTTCCCAGCTTTCAGCCAGAATTCCCTCCGGGAGCTCACGGTCAAACTTTTCAAAATAACGGCCACCCCAGATATAATCTTTATAAACAGGTTTGAATTTAATCGGATAATACATAAAATTGCCTCCCCACCACTACAGAAAATTACTGTCACGTGGATTTTTGCATATAATTTGTTGTAATTCTTATTGTAATTCATTTTCCGCATATATCAAATGCCAAATGAAGTTTCATTTGGCATTTGATAATGTGAATATTATCATCTACAATAATATTCTAAATAAGGGAGTCAAGCAATATTAAATTAGTAAATTTATTATTAAGGTTTCAGACAGTAAATGAGGTCTGCATGAACAGCTTCAATATTTTATTTACCAAAACCTTTTCTTAGTATATCAATTTTAACTTTTCCAAACTTAGCCATATCGTGTTTATAAGCATATATGCCTATCAGTGAAAATGCAATTCCTGCTCCGATACAAAAACCCTTTATAAAATCAGGTATCTGACCCAAATGACTCGTAACAAAATAGATTGCTAAAAGAAGGATACCGATTTGATGGTAAGTGTTTGGTTTTTTCATAAGAACTACCTCCTTCTTGAATTATTAGTTCTCAATGTCTTCTATTTCACCTGGTCTTTTCCGACTTGGACATTTCAAATAATCTGCCGATTTTCAGCCTGTCGCCATAGTGCAGTACAGCGAAGGAATAGAGTTTGATTGATATTGTCCCAACAAGCGCAATTGTTCCGGCAAGTATCAACAGTGATACAGCTATTTCCCAGGTTGGCACCTCTGTTGAGATAAGTCTGGAGGGCACTGAAAAAGGTGAAGTAAAAGGTATCAGCGATGCTGCTCTTGCCATTGCGCTGTCGGGGATGGCGAAGGTTCCATATGAGAAGTAGAAGGCGATTATAGCTATAAAGGACATTGGCATCATTGCAGACTGGATATCCTCAGCCTTGCTGACAGTAGCCCCTACAACGGCATTCATCAATGCATACAGTGTATATCCCAATATGAAATAAACAATAATCATAGCTATTGAAAATGGTGTAAAACCTGAGAAATCAAGTGCCATTCCCTCAATTGTAAAATTGTCCGGGAATACAAGACTGTAGGTTGCAATTCCGACAATTAATAGTATTGAAAGCTGTAAAAGTCCAAGCAAGCCCATTCCTGCGGTCTTTCCCAATATTATTCTTGAAGGCTTTACCGACGTAACCAGCAGTTCCATAACCCGTGAGGTTTTTTCAGAGGCTACCGACATTGATACACCATACCCGTAGAAATATACAGCGAAGAACAGAACAATAACGATGAGTATACTTGAAATATATCCCCCCAGCTTGCTCTTTCCAAGTGTATTGACACTTATATTTAAATCAGCAAGCACCTTTGTTATAGTATCCGCCGGAACATCTTCATCCTTCAACAACTGTCCCGAATAAACATTTTTAAATACTTTTGTCACCATATCCGGGTCGGGACCTTCCCCGTATTGTTGGGTATAATAGTCTACTTTCGGCATGTCGTTCTGTTTGTCAGTGACAATAAGAAATTCCTTACCCTCTTCCTTTATACCACTTTTTACACTTTCAATTTTATCTTCTGGAAGTGCTTTAACATCGTATTCCCTGAAAGCCTGCTGGAGTAAATCCAACTTATCTCCAAAGTAGCCGCTTCTGTCTGACACATATAGAACACTTTTTGTTTCTCCTCCGTTGGTGCCTTTTCCTTCAGCATTGTAAGCACCCTCTCCGGTTTTACCATTAGTTATAAGTGCAGGAATTACCATGGCAGCAACAATAATCACGAGAATAATTATGGTTGATATTATAAATGACTTTTTTCTGATATTTTCTTTAAATGTATATTTGAAAACCTCTAAAAAATCTTTCATTTTGTTTCCCCCACCTTTTCAATAAAAATTTCATGCAAGGATGGCTCTCTTATCTCAAACTTATCCAGCAAAAGCCTTTTGCTCAATATTTTATCCAGCAGCCTGTATGCCTGCTCTTCGTTCCTTATCTTAAATTCATAACCTGTTGCACTCTGCTTATAATTTGTTATTCCCTCTTCAGCTGCGAGCCTAGGGACATTTCCCTCACAGTTTACAATAAGGTTGTTTCTGCCGTAACTGTGTTTGATTTCCTTAAGGTTTCCGCTCAGAACCGTTATACCGTTTTTAAGCAGCACAATATCTTTACAGAATTCTTCAACAGTTGCCATCTGATGGCTTGACATTATTATTATTTTCTTTTTGCTGATAAGCTCGTATATAACTCCCTTGAAAAGGTCTGCATTAACAGGGTCAAGTCCGCTGAAGGGCTCATCCATGAAAACCAGTTCAGGATCATGGATAATGGACGCTATAAACTGAATCTTCTGCTGATTCCCCTTGGAAAGCTTTTCAGCCGACATGTTTAAGTATTGAGCAGCCTCCAGCCTTTCAAGCCAAAAGTCAATGTCCTTTTTTGCCTTTTGTGAATCAACCCCTCTAAGCCTTGCAAAATACATCAGCTGTTCAGAAATCTTCACCTTCGGATAAAGCCCTCTTTCTTCCGGAAGGTAGCCAAAGCTTCTTATCTGCTCAGTTACAGGTTTGTTGTTCCACTTGATAGCACCGCTGTCTTTCTTTACTATATTCAGAATCATTCTGATTGTGGTGGTCTTTCCGGCACCATTTGTTCCCAGCAACCCAAAAACGCCCGGCTCCTTAGCCTCAAAACTGATACTGTCAACCACCTGCTTTTCTCCAAATTTCTTGGAGACATTCTCTACTGTTAAACTCAAGTATCTCACCTCTTTATAATATTTTTCGTGTGGTATGCAAACCGACGAATTTTTCCTAAGGAATGACCAAATATTAAGTTATTATTCGGTCATTCCTAATTTCCATTTTATTCCTTTTTACCGAACTTTTTTATTTGTAATACCAGGTTTGTTATTATAAAAGTAAATAACGCTGCTACTGCCGAGCCTAAGATGCTGGTTAAAGCCAAGTTGCCATTACTCGGGTCTTTGTAAGTGTTATATATCATATTGCCAACACAGACTATCTCAAATAACAGGAGTATTAGAGAAATGGTTAGCAGCGATCTGTTTCTTGCTATAAGTCCTTCAAAGTCGGTATACAGATCCGGTCTTTCACCCTCATACTGTTTTCTCAGTATGTACCAGCCAAATCCTATCTGATAAAGTTTCCAGCCGTCATCATTTATGATTGTCATGTACTCCGGAGTCAGCTTGCTTTGATAATCTATACAATACCGTGCTTTAGATGGAATGCACTTTTCAAAACAGAAAACAACTCCGTCAAATCTGGTTTCAACCAGCCTGAGTCCACCTGCTTCCATTTGTTCCAGCCAATTTTCTATCTCCTCATAATCCCATACCCACCACCATTTAAATATCCTGATCATAACCGAAGTCCTCCAAAATACTGTGTCCGTTTTTATAAAGCTCATCTATTCTTTTAAGTTCCTGCTCCAAGAGCCACCCTCCGTCTTCAGTAAGCTTATAAAGCTTCCGTCTGTCTTCTTCCCCGGCTGTTTCAATTAGTTTGTCTTTTTCAAATTTGGTCAGTGTGCCGTATATTGTTCCAGCACCAAGGCTTATACGGTCATGAGTTATTTCCTTAACATACAGTATAATGCCATAGCCATGTCTGGGCTCCTTCAGTGAAAGTAATATATAGTATGCCGATTCTGTCATTGGCATATAAACCTTTTTCAATTGCTCTCTCATATTCCATCTCCTCTGATACACTGCTTTAAATGCATATCATCAACCATTGGGGCACTGATCATTAGTATTCCGCTAATGTAAATTTCTTTTGCTCCTCAAATATATATAGGGGCATTATGCTGAAGATATATCGCAGCTCAATATATCGCTTCGTGATATATCATGATCAGAGTATATCACGTCGTGATATATCAAGTCAAGATATATTATTATTTAATATTTTATAAGAGTACAGGCCTCCCATTCAAAAAAGAAATTATTTTATTTTTCATCAGGAAGTTTTGTAATATAAAAAGACTAATTGAAACAAAATGAAAGAAAATTTTTCTACAATTATAAAATTTTCTACGTCTTGCGTTATAATAGAAAAATATGGATTAATCACTATTTCAAAAGGAGACAAAAAGCGGTATGAAGAAATTATCAACGTTTGTAATTATTCTTATTTTAACATTGTTGACCGGTTATTCTACATCTTTTGCTTCATCTTCCGAATCGTATTTTTCAAACAACAAGGCTCTGGACGGGATTTTTGCAAAGTTGGAAAAGGAGTTTCAGAAATATAAAAAAGATGAAGTAATACATCCGAAATACCTGGAACTGGTATTAACTGAAGAGGATAAAAAAAATATTAAACCCAGCCCTACAAAGAAAATTTCGGATAGCCAGGTTAAGGCAGCAGCCCAAAAAGTGCTCAATAGCCTGAAGGTTGCTGTTGAAATCAAGGAGGAGGAGCTGGGAGGGCTCTCTCCGCAAGAGTATAAAATTATCTCGGACTATCTTGAACAACAAATGTTTTTTTCCAGGAACAGTTCATATGGCTGGGACTTTGAAGGTAAAACCGTGAGCTTGTATACTGAAATGGATAAGCTTAATGAATGGTTAAGATTTAAGGAAATGGCAGGCAACTTCGGAAGAATGGGTAAGGAAAAAGATGAGGTGGATCCTGCTGATTTGCAGGTTAAGGATAAGATCGTACGTTACCTGAATCAATCCATACAGAAGGGAAATAAGGTCAGCCCTCAAATACTTGAGGAATTGCCGGTTGAAGTTGAAAAGCTTTTTAAAGAACGTAATTTGTCCAGAATTATGTCAGCAAGAATACTGTCTGAAATTCATTCGGATATCTACACTCCCGACGATGAAAATTCTGATGCCGACCATTATGACGGCACAAAACCCCTCGAAGATATTATTGAAAGCTATGGAGCCCTGATTGATAATCGCCAGGGCGACAGAAATCAGGAGAAGCAGCTGGAGTATTACGAATACCCTGAGGATAAACCTTCAGCCGATGCCTGGGAAGAGATAACAAGGCGTTTGGTCAATGGTGATATATCAGAAACTTTTACATACGGATTTAATAAGGCCATAACCCTTGACGAATTGGCAGATTTATATTTTGGTAAAAGAGAACTGGATGAAAAAATAGTCATTGATGATAACAGCGTGGCTGCCGACAGCCCCGATTATATTAAACAGGCATATATCTATGGAATGATTGATGACACCAATAACCTGGAAAAACCTTTGACAAGGCTGGAAGCAGCAAGAATAATGGTTAAATATGCAATCTATGAAGACTGGAGTGATTCCTTGAAGATTCTCGATTGCAACCAGATACCTTTGGAAGATCAAATCAGCGTAGCCAGTTGCATTAAAGCTGCAGCCATAAAACCCAGAAAAGGCAAATTTGAACCTCAGAGCAGCTATACAAAAGAAGAAGCTATTTTGAGCAGTGACCGTTATGCATTTTCTAAACTAAGAGGCTATAATATTTCTCTTAGCCTGAGTGAACCATCAAAAATCATGGTCGGGAAAAATACAATAAACCTGTTGTTTGAAAATAAGCAGGAAATCCAACAGTATTTTGAAGATTATTTTGAAGATACTGTTTTAAACAAAATCAAACTAAACGGAGATTATACCAGGGTTGATACAGGTGGTGCCTTAATCGAATTTTTTACACCTGAAAACGGAATTAAAATTACTGTAAAAAATGGAACGACATATATTGATTTCGAAGAGGGTAATTACGGACCGAGATTAGGCTACACACTTGAAGATAAAGTATTAAAGAACAATGAAAAAGTGGATATGAATATGCAGCTGGATTCGCTCACCAAGAAGCTGTATACAAAGCTTGATGCAATCCTGGCAAAGATTATCAAGCCCGGAATGACTCAGGAACAAAAAGTAAAAGCCATACATGATTATGTCGTCAAGCACGTTACCTACGACAGCAAATTGCAGGATGAACAAACCGTCGAAAGTATTATTGAAACCATTGATAAGGGAAGAGGCGTCTGCGGAGACTATTCTTTATTATTTATGCATCTATGCAGAAGAGCATCAATCCCATGCACTTTTGAGATCGGTGATCCATTTATCTTAAATCATTCATGGAATGCAGTATTTATAAACGGTGAATGGAAATTTGTTGATACAACCTGGGATGACCGGGATGATGGAAAAGTCCGCTATACATACTTCCTTAAAGACAGATTTACCTTTATGCAGGATCACACCCCCTGGATGGGTGTTCCCGATGTCAGCTATTATTCGGATGCCGATCTTGACAGAATGAATCTCAAAAGTCAGGATGAAGTCAGGGCCTATTTGCTTAAGAATTTTTATTGGGTTGATGGTTTCAAACTGACATTCAGAGTGGCTGATAAAAATATAAAGCCAACCATTGGATACTTGAATGATGCATATGTGAATGTTTCATTGACCTATGATTCAAAAAATAATTTGTATACGGTCACGGCAAAGTCCAAAAAGTAAAAGCATGATTGATTAACTTTTTACATGTGACCAAAATAAAAGGCTGGCTGGTGACTATATTATCACCAGCCTGTCTGCTTATATTTTATGTAGTTATAATGACTTGCTCCAAATGCTCTTTTTTCTCTTGATAAACCTCACAAGTACATATATACCGGCACTTAATATGGTCAGAACCATAAATATTACAATATAAATCTTTATTACTACTCTGTTGGGATGCCCAAGTATGGCACCAATACTCTTATCATTTTCAAGGATTTTTCTGTTATGAGTCAGATTATAATAATCCGGTATTTGAGGAATCCCATTAACCTTTTTAAAGGATTTCAGATACTCTGCAGTTGCCAGCCACTCCTTGACCTCATTTTTTGAGTTATTAACAGTATCGTATACAATCTGGGCCTCAAAATCCTTAATTATCTTTCCTTCTTTTGTTTTTGGAACGATGGATAACAGTCCGAAGGATTTTTCTCCTACTATAGAAAGCATCTGGGCATTATACAGACCAGTCACAAGCCTGTAAAGCTTCTTTTCCTGCAGTTTTTCCACCGAGCCGTCAGGCTTCAGCAGATGCGCCTCTGTCACCCTGTTAAAAATCATTCTGTTTGAATTTATGGTATAGCCGAGACCCGACATATATAGCTGCGCACTGCTCATGATAGGAGATATGGAGGCATCAACCTCGCACAAGTCCATCAGTTCCCTTCCGGTAAGGTATGCAGAAATAAGCGGATAGCCTGAAATATCATCAGGGCCTGTTCCCAGCGAACTGGATATAAATGCATCCCCCACAGTTATATTCCCTTTAACGAAAGAACCTCTCATAGTTCCTACAGTAACAACGGTCACATCCACCGGTTCATATTTTTCTCCTTCAGCTTTCTTAACAGAGTAAATATATCCATCCGAAATTAAATTGCCTAATGGTTCTTCCTTCAACTCTGCACCTATTTTTTCGGTAGGTAAGAAACTAAAGGGGGAGTTAGCCAGGATTTCGTCAAATTCCATACCAAAGTTATCAAGATATTTTGTTTGAACTGCGGCCTTATATTTTTCTATAGTTTGAGATATCCCCGGGTCACTATTTATATTACCGGATACGGGCAGGAGTTTGTAAGAATTCAGTTTCCACCTGCCGCCGGAAGCCTGTTGTATGTCTATAATCCCAAGGTTATTGCTGTATTCACCACAGGAGCCTATAATCGTTTTGCCTGTCACTATGGGATTATCAAGCCTGGTATGGGTATGTGCACTAATTATTACATCTATTTCCGGAACTTTTTTTGCAAGCTGCTCATCCTCCGATTCCGACTGGACTTTTGAGGTTCCGGAATGCGACAGGCAGACAATGACATCTGCGTTCTCTTCCTTAAGCTTTGCTACGGTTCTTTCTGCACTTTTGACGATATCCCCGAATGCCACCTCTGTCATTGGGGCGGATTCACAGGCGTCCTTTCCCATTAAACCAAAGATACCTATTTTCAGGCCATTACGTTCAAGGATGGTGTAATCTTTTATTCCATACGCCTTCGTAGCATTCTTAAGTTCCAGAAGCGATTTGGACATTTTGTCCTCAGACGGAAATAGCATATTAGAGCAAACAATTTCAGGCAGCTTCTCACCACTGTTTTTCGCAGCATACAAATGCCTTGTCAACCCGTTATCCCGGAAATCAAATTCATGATTTCCCAGAGTTGTCACATCATAACCCATCTGCCCCATTAAACGGAGTTCGGCTGCCTCACTGGAAAACAGGCTTTGAAATAATGACCCCATGGAGTAGTCCCCCGCGTCAACCAGAATGGAATCAGAATGGTCCTTTTGTTGTTCGGCGATTGCTGTTTTAAGCCTGGAGTACCCTCCCATACTGAGAACCTGACCGTCTTTTTCAATTTTGTTCGGCAAAAAGTGATCATGCATATCATGTGTAAAAAGGATTCTCAGACTTTTGTCATTGGGTGTTTCAAGTGCGTATGTCGTAGAACCGGCTGCTGCCAGAAGAGCTACCAAAACCAATATTAAGCTGAATTTTAAACATTTCATATTTCCCTCCTCAAATCCCCCTCCTCGAAACTCTGTTATAACCTGTATGGCAGCACCATTTTCCTTTATATCAAAAGAGATCCGTACCCCGTGGTTATAAATTAATCGTTTTCCAACAGTTCAATCAGGCATTTAAGGTCGTCATAGGCTTCCACGTATGCATACCTTCCCCCCGTATATTCGCCTGTCTGGGTAAGTCTCATACCGGAAGCTTCAAGTACAGCGATTTTCTCCTTCATGCCCTTGATTACAAATGCAATATGATGGATACCCTCACCTTTTTCATTGAGAAAATCCCTCCATACAGATGGTTCCTGATCAGGTTCAATCAGTTCTATATCCAGGTTTTCCCCGACTTTGAAGAATGCCCAGTCTTGCTCTGGCAGGACAGGGCTTCCCATAGTACTCGGATTTTGATTGTTCAATTCCATCGGTCCAAAAGGCCTCCGGCTCATCAACTCCAAGAAATTCTGCAAACTTCTTCTTGGTTATATTTATGTCCTTAACAATAAAACCAATCTGCGTAACAATATTAGTCCCCAATTTAGATATGTCTTTCATGCTAGTCCCCCTCGGCAATGTTATTTGTAAAGTATTCAATGTAATATATTCATTCCGGAGACATAAATATCCTTTAATTTTCATGTAAACCTGTTATTTTTAGTCACATAAACCTGTTAGTTATTAGTCAGATAAACCTGTTGGTTATTAGTCGAAAGACCTGTTAAATTAATAATCTGAGTTCTTGAAATATAAATTCTATTATCGCTTATCTATTAAAGTAAATAAAACAAGCTCTACCAGTCATTGATTTTGACAGGATAGAGCTTGTTCTGCTGTTTAGAACTTAATTTCAAATATTCTGGCTGTCCTCGGTGCCAAATGTACGTATAAACTACATTCATCATTATTCCACAGGTAGTCTACAGGCATGTTTTCAGGATAACTGCAGGTTACCCTTGCCGTTTTTCCTGCTGCCTGCCTTATTGGTATATTTATGGAGGCATTTTCCCCATGGAGCCTCCAAACTGCAAGGTATAGTTTATCCACGCAGTCAATACCGGTAGAGACATATTCATGGGAAAATGCGGCAAGTCCTGTAGGCCAGAAAGGTACACCCTCTTTCAGGTCGTTGCATATCTTTTTATGATAGGTTATACCTTCCTTTATATAGGCCATCCTTTCCTTTGAAATTTCAGCCAGGTGACCGCTTTGGTGAATTCTGAGCAGAATTGCATTTACCATATTGAAGATTGCTTCTTCACAGTCTCCGTCTCTAAGCGGATAGGACCATATTGCCGCCTGTTCAGGGGTTACCGTCGTCATACAGTTAGCTGCAATTGCCGCCATCTTCAAATAATCCGTCTGGTCAGTAACCGATTGAATGCTGTGTCTCTGGAGCAGAGAATACTCCATTCTCATGCCTCCGCTTCCGCAGTTCTCGATAATCAGATCTGAATACTTGTCAAATATACTGTCCAACCATTTCAGGTAGGCCCGTGTATGCTGAAGCAATCCATCTCCGACACTGTCGGCATCCTTTTCGGTTCCCGGTCCGGCATTTATGTTATAGTCCATTTTTATATACCCGACACCATAATCCTCTACAAGCCGATTTATTACACTGTTGGCATGGCGTATCACTTCCGGATTGCGATAATCCAGCTGATACCTTCCCTCATCAATAACCGGCCTGCCGTTTCTCTGGAAGAACCAGTCTGCAGAAACCTCTCCTGTAAGGGGACAGTTAATTCCCATTACCTCAAGTTCCAGCCACAAGCCTGGTATCATGCCTTTTGATCTGATATATTTCAAAGGTTCCTCTATCCCGCCGGGGAAGCGCGCTTCTGAAGGCAGCCATTCTCCCACTCCATCCCACCAGAAGCCATCGGCATACCAGCCACAGTCAATGCAGAAATACTTGCAGCCTGCATCGGCTGCCGCATCTATCAAAGGAATAAGCTTTTCGGTAGTAGGGTCGCCCGTCAGGCAATTCATGTAATCATTGAATATCACCGAAGGATTTTCGTTATCCGTATTTGTTCTTCTGATCCTTCTTCTGTATTTTGTCAGTTCCTGAATGGACTTCTCAAAGTCTCCGTTTACAAATGAAACCGCGCATTCCACAGAATGAAAGCAATCACCGGGCTTAATTATTTTAAGGAAGTTGTTTTCCTGATAAGTGGGGCCGGATATATTCAGATACAGAGTCTCTTCAATATCGCTTAACTCCCAGAACCATGATCCCGACGTTTCAATCTGCCAGGTTATTGTACTGTTTGTATCTGTATTTTCATAGCTTCCCATGGGCAGATACTCCGAAGAAGCCCAGGTTCCCGTACTGGTATGGGATATTCTTTTCACTGACGCACGGGTGGATTTATCATCAACCACATCATATCCAAGTTCATTCAGTGTGTATGTTTTCCATTGAGCTTCTCCATACCAGGTGCTGTGAGGTATATGCATTAAAGTACCTTTATCCCTCGGGCGTACCGGCTGGAAAGGAAGCCCTGTCAATGCAAATGAAGAAATATATTCAATGGGGTGATTTTCAGCAGACTGATTATTAATATCGGTCCAGCTTTTAATTACATTTATCCCGTTATAAAATTGTATATGGCTGGTAACATATAAACCGTTATACTGTTGAGTTACCTCCAGTTTCCGGCCATATTCATTTGTGTAATCCTTGTGATTGGCATATTTCAGAAGATACCCGGGACAACTGCCTATATGCTTGCTTCCATGGTGAATATTCTGGTTCATTCCGGCTTCATGGATTTCTACCAGCCTGTACCTTTGAGAGCTTACATCAGGCTCACTTGCTGCCTGTTGCCTGTTTCCGAGATGTAAAAGCCTTACATCCATCTCTTCAGTTATATCTATATTGAGATAAATTCCGTTTTCAAATATGTTAATATCCATTTTGACCTCCGATGTGTAGATTATTTCAATGACTTCTATTCAAGAACTGATGGATAAAATTCAAATTTGTCAAAGTTTGGAGTATAGTTAACCAGTGTTTCATAGCGGATTGAATCTCCGTTCAAAATACCGCATCTGAATTTTCTGGAAGCATCATTATATATCTTAATCTCATTGTTACCAGCGTTAAGCTCAACATCTACAGTTCTTGTGCTGAAACAATCGTCACTATAGGTATTCCTGAAGAAAACATTCACAGGACTACTGCCGTTAACCTCAATTGCAGCAAACCTGTCTACGAGCTGCGCATTATATGCATGACCTCCAAAGAGTTCACTATTTGAGTGGTAAAATACCATTTTATAATGTCCTGCCTCCGGAACAGAAACATTTAAAATCAGCTGATTCTCTTTGTCTGAGTCTCCTAAAAGTCCTTTTACATACTTACCTCCTGAAGAAAAAGTATCTTCCATAATTTCACATTTTCCAAGCAAAATACATTCTTCAGCTTCAACGGTGACCATTTTATCTGAAACCTTTTCAGCAGGACCAACCTCCAGATAATCAACAGCAGCGTCTGCATCGGTATCAATATCTATTACATTTATTCCTTTTTGCAGAAAAACAGTTTGAGCCATCGTCTTCCACTTATTGTTGGAAACCGTTACAGGTATGGATTTCAGCAGCTTATTCAGAATAATGGCTGTATTGTCTATATACAGATTAACATTTCCCGGCAACTCAGATTGATACCTAAGTGTAAGCTTGTATAAACCATTACTTTCAGCCATTACATTAAACCTGATACCTCCGCCCCGGGCAACCGGAACAGCATTAAGTCCGGTAACATACCCTGAACCTGAATAGTCCTTAATAGTATTTTCTGTCTTAACAGCGGAGCTCTTATTTGAACCAAATTGGTTAAAATCACTTAATTCAGCCTGATAGATCTTTTTAGAAGAAGGCAATTCCGTACCAGCAAAGGTCAGATAAATACAGTCCACGCTTGCTCCTTCCGAGCCTGATAAGTAATTAATTTCAAGCCTGTGCTTTCCTGCAGATAGCTTGATTACTTCGGTATGCATTCCCTCCATGAACTGGCTGAGAGTGTTCGGAAGAACCATAGTTACAGGCTTTCCTCCATCTATGGTCAGGGTTTGCTGCACTGACTCAGGTTTGTTTAGGGATGGATTCTTTGTATTATTGCCTGCTCCATTCCCGTATAAAAGATCAAACTTATAATAACCCTTCTCAGGCACTTCAATATTAAATCGTAATCCATCCCCTGCACTATCAATCTTATATACTTGCTTTTTACCTGAATATGCATAATTTGTGTCCGGCTTTGATTTTACAGTTGCGCCGCCCAGCAGTTCTGCCTTTTCAGCCTGGTATATTTTTCTCCAGGGTCCTGCCCTTGTATATCCGGCTGAATCATTATTACCAGCACAAGTCACAGTTATATTGTAGGCCGCAGTTTCTTCCATTTCATTGAGGTCTATAGTTACACTGCCGTTATTTACCTGATACGTCCCTTCCAGAACTACAGACGGTTCCTGGGCGACTCCGTGATATGCAGTCCAATATGTAGCCTCCACTTTAATATTAACTTTGGAGGAGTTGAAGCTCTGCGTCTTATCCAGGTTATTCAGTATTACCCTGCATTGACTTTCAACACCACCTAAAATTACATTTGCACTCTTTTTATTCTCGTTTATGGATGCTAGTCCATACAACGCCTGTTGATCAGAATTTGTCCGTGAGGTTTCCAGGGTTTCACCAGACATGTCGCCATACCATTTATACAGCCACCAGGCGCCGTTAACCTCATTATTGTCAGCTGCAATATCATTCAGATTATTTGAAATATGCCAGTAGGGAAGGCATGCCGACACCTTTTTATCCTCAAAGATTGATATCCAGCTGACAAGTTTTCCGGGAACCGAACAATGTGCCTGCGGAGCATACTCATTTATTACAATTTCATGTTCCTTCAGATTATTTGTTTTTTCCAACGTTCTATAATGATCATAATGCTGAGCAAAGGATTCGAGCTTGTCAGCCTCCAGCTCATGCCACGTAATTATATCCGGCATACAGTTATTCTCTTTACAAAACGGTATAAATTTTTCAAGGAAAGCTTCCTGATATTTTGCGCAGCCGGTTCCTGCTATCCTGGCATCAGGATCAATATCCTTTATAACTCTGTATACTTTAAGCCAATCCTCAAAAAATCTCTTCTGGACAGCTTCATCGCTGTCCATACCTTTGTACCAGATCCAATCAGGCTCATTAAAAGGAACATATACCATTTTGTCAGCGTATTTGCTGGCTTTTACCTTCGGAATCATATCTTTTATAATTTTTATATAGTCATCTATATTGGTAAACTCGTATGGCCAAATAGCATAATAGTCCTGCATATAAATCTGCACCTGTTCTCCGCCTGCCTCTATGAAGGTCTTGGCAACATTAAGGGCATCCCCATTGGGGTGCTGCATTCCGTCCGGCGCCTTTTGTACTGCAATTTTAGGTTTAAGGGGTGATAATATGTGCGCAGAAGGCACTCCATCCTCTCCAAGCCCATACAGGAAACCTGCAGAACCATGTTTTAAAGCTCCTGTGCTTTGAGACATGTCCACTGTCAATGTCGGTGACTTACTATAATCTGAAATTTCCGGCTTTACCGTACTCATACCCGTATCACTCTCATTTCCGAAATTTAATACTAAATATATTGCGACAATTAATAAGCATATTAGTAAGATTGCCAGGGTTAATCTGATTTTTTTCCTTTTTGTAAACAAAGTATTCCCACCCTGCCTATTTATGTATTAACTGCTTTGCCTGTAATATCTGTTTATTTGATGAAACTACCCCTTTACTGCCCCAACAGTCATACCTTTTATGAAATATTTCTGCAAGGATAGAAACAGTATTACTATGGGTAATGATAAAATTACTATTCCTGCCATTGCTGAAGTGTAATCACTTGATGTCGTGGAAAAGAACTGCCTCATTGATACCGTCATGGTTAACAGCTTTTTATCACTTACGAATAAACTTGCCATTAAGTAGTCATTCCAGATACCGAAGGCCTGCATTATTATTAAAGTTGCAATAGCCGGTTTAAGCAGGGGCATTACGATAGAGAAGTATGTTCTGTATATGGAACAGCCATCAATTCTTGCCGCCTCCTCAAGTTCAACAGGCACTGTCGACATAAAACTTGTCATCAGGAAAACCCCAAATGAAATTCCTGTAGCAACATACATCAAGATAATACCCGGCCTTGTATTTACAACTCCCGTTCTGTATCCAACAATATAGATTGATAAAAACAACGCCTGTGCAGGTATCAAAATTCCTACCAGAAAGTAAATATAACTGAATTTAAAAAATCTATGTTTACCTCTTGAAATTGCCCATGCAGCCGACCCACAAAGTATGGCAAGCAAAATAACAGAAATAGCTGTATAAAGGAATGTATTTGTTAAAGTAGTTGCTATATTGAGCTTCTTTATAGCCTTTAAGAAATTTTCAACATTTAAATTATCCGGTAAAGCCAAGGGAGACTTCAGATACAGTTCCTTTTTTGTCTTGAATGCATAGTTAACTACAATAAGAATGGGGGTAAGAAATATCAACGCTGAAATAGTCATAAATATTTGAACGATTAGCGTCTTATAAGTATACTTTTTTTCTGCCATTACAACTGCACCTCTCTTTCTCTCAGGAATTTGAGCTGAATTACGGCAATCAGCAGCAGTACTGCTATTAATACTATTGACAGAGCTGAACCATAACCATACTGCCTGCTATTCATTGCCGTATTATAAATCTGATAAATTATAGATGTTGAAGCACGTCCAGGCCCGCCGTTTGTTGATGAGACCAAAAGATCATAAACTTTAAGTGAACCGGTAGTTATTCCAACAACACAGATTGTTATTGCAGGAGCAAGCATTGGAATGGTCACACTTCTGAAGCGTCTCCACCAGGATGCACCATCAACCATTGCAGCCTCATATAATTCTGTTGGAATAGACTGTAGTGCCGCCAGATAAATGAGCATCCAGTAGCCAACCCATTGCCAGTTATTTGCAATAACCAAGCCTCTTAAAACTGTTTCTTCCCGGCCAAACAACAGGAAATTGATATTTGTTCCCAGAAGGTCGTTAATCGTTGGAAGTACATTATTGTACATTTTAGACCAGATAAATCCTACTACTACAGCGCTGATAAGGCAGGGAATGAACAATATACTTCTATATAATTTCTTACACTTGATTTCTCCATCCAATATCACAGCGAAGCCTAATGCCAATACATTCTGTACAACCGTGTTGACTATTGTAAACTTAATAGTAAAAATCCACGCATCACGTACAAATGGGTCCGAAAACAACATTTTATAATTGTCCAAGCCAACAAAATCCTTATTAGGCGATATACCGTTCCAACTGGTCAGAGAATATCTGAATGCCAGTATCAATGGAACTATCAGACCAATTGTAAAAATAATCATTCCGGGCAGAACCAGAGAAACGTATTGTGCGAACATTTTTTGACTTTGTAGATTTCTTCTCATAATCATGACCCCTTTTTAGATAAATCCTGGTTTTAGTGCAAACGACTTCGCCATGGACGTTACTTTCCCTAACGAAGTCGTTTGTCAGTAAGTAAATATTTAGGTATTCCTTAACCTCTGATTTTAGCCCTTACTATTGGCTTTTCGTGAATCAGCTGCCTTTAATGCTGCATCTAATGATGTTTTGCCCTGTAACCAGGTAGCTATATCCTTTGCATTTTCTTCCTGGAAGCCACCCCAGGTAAGCTGGGTATTGCCTGTATTTGCATCAACGATATTTCCTGCTGCTGCGTACTTGTCAATGTCTGACTGGCTTGGATTTTGGAAGGTGGGAGTTACACCTTTCAACATTGGAGCTGTCTTCGTGAAGTTATATATCTCCAGTGCAAGGTCTTGATCACTTGTAAGCACATCAAATACCTTGTCTATTGCATCCTGATTTTCTGAATTTGCACTTTTCATAAAGGTTATGTTTGGTTCAAATATGAGCTTGGCATCTCCTGTTTTGTTCGGGAAGGGGAACACCCCGAAGTCTGCATCCTTATCTACATCAAGGAAATTTTGTATTGACCAGGAACCTGAAACCTTCATTGCCGCTTTACCGGTTATAAGCCTCTTGTCACATTCGGTCTGCTCAAGTGAGAAAGTTTCTTTAGTCCATGTATTATCATATAATAACTTGACATTTTCATAGCATGCACGGTATTCCGGTGATTTTTCAAAGGTAACCTCTCCTGCACGTAATTTATCTCCCCATTTGGGTTCCTTGTTGAATACATCGTTAATGGCAAACTGCATTGTAATGTTTCCAATGCTCCAGGTATCAAGGAAGTGAGTAGCAAATGGTGTAACGTTTAAGGATTTCAGTTTTTGTATTACAGCGTTTAATTCATCAAGGGTTTTTGGTACTTCTATATTATTATCCTTGAAGATTTTTCTGTTGTAATATACACCCTGATACAGAGCATTATAAACCAACCCTTCAACCTTTCCATCTACAGTAACACCTGGAATTGCTGCTTCCATTACATTATTTATATAAGGCTTACCCTTCATATCTCCAAGAAGTCCCTTTGAACCATATGTAGCTACATCCTGAGCCTTGCCTACCATTATGTCCGGAAGTCCTGACTGCATGTACTGCTGCATCTTAGCGTTGAAATCCTGTCCCCAGCCTACACATTCCCATTCAAGAGTAATGTTGGGATATTTCTTTGCAAGAGCCTTATCGATCATGTCCTCAATTCCAGTATCAGTAGTTGATTGACCGGCTAACACCTTTAGGGTTACTTCCTCATCTGAAGCTGCTGATGAGGATTCCGATGCAACATTTGTTGATGCTGATGCAGAACTTGTTGAAGTGCCAACATCACCTGAGGAATTACTGCCACAGCCTGCAAATAACGATGCCGCCATTACTGTTGAAAGAACTAAAGCCGAAACTTTTTTCATTTTCATAGGTTTTCTCTCCTTTTTGTTTGGTATAGTCACATTATAACAAAGCTTGTTTTTCAACAAGTAGGACTATATGGGAAAAATGAGTTATACAAAATTGGAATTTCTAGAGACTAATTTTTAGACTTTTCCTGGAGAATCGCTTTATAATCTCTCGGACTTTTGCCTGTTATTTTTCTGAATACTCTGTTAAAATAAGCATAGTCGTCATAGCCTACCAGAGAGGATATGTCTGTAAGTGTTGCACTGTTT
The DNA here is from genome assembly GCA_023409265.1 of Bacillota bacterium. Lineage (GTDB taxonomy): Bacteria > Bacillota > Clostridia > Acetivibrionales > DSM-1351 > Ruminiclostridium. Next base: position 94,453 of record JAEYHZ010000038.1, read on the forward strand.
TCAGCAATCAATTCCTTTGCCTTATCGATCCTTTTCCTGGCGATATACAACATAAGATTTTCGCTTGTTTCATGCTTAAAAACCTTTGATAAATAAGACCTGTCAACCAAAAACTGCCTGGCCAGTGAAGTAAGTGACAAATCTTCAAAATAATTCTCCGAGATATATCTTTTTATAGAATTAACTGTTTTTTTGATATTTTCATTTGAGCAGTATAAGTCGTTTTCCTTAAGAGCAGCATCTATCAACTGATCCAGAATACTGCACACCTCAGGCAGCTCAAATTTCTCAATCGATAGATTGAGCAGCTCCAGAAGTGTTTCACTTTCCAATATTTCAGAGGGTGTAGTATTTCCGGCGGAATAATTTACTATCAGCCAGGCAATTTTGTCTATAGTCTGCTTTACCTGCAAAAACAGAAAGTCCTTTTTGTCAAAATGCTGCAGTGCTATCTGATCGTATATAATGTTACGTAAAATTTTCTTATTGTTATTTTGTACTGCATAAATGATTTGGTTTTCCTGTTCTGCGGTCAGATACTTTACCATGGGCATTTTCTCAACCTGAACCGCATCTATCTTATAATTCCCCCGTTTAAATTTTCTGGTCATCATTGCAATCAAGGTTTCATTATAAGCTTCACGGATATTGTCAAGGGAGAAATGACTGCCGCTAATAGCTATACTGATATAATTCCCGGTGTAAGCCTGCAGTTTCGTGATTATTATGTCACTTAATTTTTCAATTTCCCTGTTATTTTTATCAATAACAACGGCTACATACTCATTAGGAACATATGTATTATTAAAAACAATTGAATAATTATCATTAATGGTCCCGCTAATGATTTCGCTTATCCTATTCTTAATTTTATAGGATATGGTGTTCGAATTTGTAATTGCCAGCCTTTTCATTATATTGTAAAGACTGTCTGTTTTGATTAATATCAGATTAAACTTTGCAAAATTCAGTTCTATTTCCGATAACCTTACATTGGAAACACTGTGTACAGTCCTTTTCTCGTCGCCATCAATAAGGTCACTCATTTCCTTATCAAAAATAATAGAAGAAGCTATCAGAAGTTTGTCATTGCTTTCCTGCATTTCTACTGACTTTTGTCTTTTATTGTCAATTAATTTAATTGCCTTGGTCAGTACATTTTCCAGATTGGTTTTGCTTATAGGCTTTAAAATATAATCTATTGCTCCCTCCAGTAATGCTTCTCTTACATAATCAAAATCGCTGTAACCGCTAAGCACACAGATAATAATTTCCGGATGTGTCGTCCTTATTTTTTTAATAAGCTCTATACCATTCATAAAGGGCATATTGATGTCAGTAATTAAAATGTCAGGGCTGTTATCATCAATCTTTTTCAGTGCATCTTCACCATTCTCGGCCAAATCAATACATTCTATCCCTAATCCGCATGAGCTGACAAGGAGCTTTAAATTTTCTCTGGTCCAAATTTCATCATCAACTATTGTTATTCTGTAATTAAGAATACTCATTTTGCCTCCTTCAGTTTTGTGGTTTAGTATGTGGAATATAGAGCGTAACAGTACTTCCTTCACCATTTTGACTGAAAACTTTAACGCCGTAATCCGATCCGAATAATATTTTAACCCTTGAATTAATGTTACTTATGCCTATGGAGGATTTCTTGTCTAATGCATCAAATTTCGGATTATCCAGCTGGCTGTTTATTAGGTCTGCGTCCATACCAATACCGTTATCGCTGACAGAAATTTTAATGTTGCCGCAATTATCAATTTGTCCATGTATGCTTATTTTTTTATCCCCCCTTTTATTTCTCAAACCATGCTGAATAGAGTTTTCGACCAAGGGCTGAATTGAAATTCTGGGAATGCTTTCTTTTAACAGGCTGTTATCAATGTTAATATCAAAAGTTATTGTATTATTCTCCCTGACATTCATAATATAGATATAGTTCTTTAAATGCTTAATTTCCTCTTCTATTGTAGATAAAGGTTCCTGCATATCCAGGCTGTATCTGAATAAGTTTGACAAAGCCTTGCATAATGTGCTTACAGTGTAACAGTTCTGTGATGTTGCTATCCCGCTCATTGTTTCCAAGGTATTGTACAAAAAATGGGGGTTGACCTGCGCTTGAAGAGCTTTATACTTGGCATTGTTAATTTCAATCTGAGACTGGTATTCCTCAAAAATCAAAGTTTCTATGGTATCCAGCATATTATTGAAATTCTCACCCAATTTGCCGATTTCATCATTTTTAAGCTTCTCTACCCTAAGTGAAGTATCACCCTCTTTTATTTTAGTTATGGTCTCAACCATATTAGTAAGGGGATTGGTAATGGATCTGGCCAATAAAATGGATGAGACAGCGAAGACAAAAATTAAAAGAATTGCAATAATAATAAGGTTTCTTGTTAATACCTGCTGATTTGTCTCCAGAAGCTTCTGCGGAGTGAGAGAGAATGCTATAAAGTTATATTTTTGATTAGGTATTGAGAAAAACTCACTTCCATTTGTCACAATATTATTCTTTATTAATAAGGAATTATTCTTTGTAAGATCCACTATATGCTGGTAATATGCTTTTTGCTTTTCGGTCATATTTCCGATCTTAATTATGGGCCTGTCGCCTTTTGCCTGGAGCCATACAATCTGGTCATCCGAATAAACCGATTTACCTATAATTTTGTTTATTGTTTTTGGGTCTATGTCACAAACAATATAACCTATGGTTTTAGATGCATTGTTATATAATATCTTGAAAACAAATCTTATAATATCCTCCTTTCTGTTTACATTATAATAGCTGGATATAAGCATGTTTCTTTTATCCGATTTAACATAATTATCAACTATTTTTGCATTATTGGCATTTACATCACTGAATATATCAGCAGGGTAGGAGTACTTTGGGCTGTATGAGGCTCTATATGTACTGATAATTTCATTATTAGTATTATAAATATAAAAGGCTTTGACATTAAAGGTTTTATTAAACACCGAAATTGCCATATGGTGTGAGAGATTATAGTTTAATTCATTTCCGTATTTATCTCTCAAATCATTTAGAGGGATATTATTTGCAAGATCGGATATAAACTTTTCCTGGTTATATACCGTCACCATCCTGTCTTCCACAGATTTCACAAATTCAGAGACATCGTCCTGCATGTTGGCCATTGAATTAATGCTTGCATCCCGTGCCTGAATATAGATTTGCTTTGAAGAAGAATACTCAAAGAAAATAGTCTGAACAATAAGTGCCAGCAAGGTACTTACTGTACAAAGCAACATTATTTTCATTCTCATACTGATAGAAAAATATCTTTGTTTCATATAATCTACCCCAACCTTTGAACAGTATTTTAGCAAATCAATGTTTTGGTTTTTAAAACTTATTATCATGCATTTAACAATAGTCATTTTTAGGACGGAAGCGACATTTAGAATATTGTATTACATTTTTGTAATACAATTAAAAGCAGCCTGGAATGATTTGCAGCATATTTGTTCCATGTTCTTATGTTAACATGCTCTTACATTATACCACTCAAGGCCGGTAAAATAAAAAAAGACCATTATTTAATATAAAAAAATTATATCAATCATTAAGTTTTTATAAGTAGGATTTTATTGGATTTTTTAGTATTAAAATATTGAAAAGGAATGGAACTTCATCATTTATTCTGCAATAAAACCAACTTAAATTGCCTGACTTTTGGTATACTAAATATAAAAAACAAATATAATTTTTAGAGTTACATAAGAAGCCCTATTTTTAATTTGAGAGGATGTATTCCATGTCACAGTTCAAGGATAAAACTGTAATAATCACCGGAGGCGGACAGGGTATCGGACGGGTTGTAGCCCGTGCCTTTGCAGCTGAAGGTGCTAACGTTGTTATAGCGGATATTGATGAAGAAGCGGGTCTGGAAAATCAAAAACATATGAAAGGCCTGGGTTATGAGGCATATTTTATTAAAACGGATGTCTCAGACAGCGCTTCTGTGCAGGCTATGGTAAATGAGACCTTAGAAAAATACAAGGGTATTGATGTATTGATTAATAATGCCGCAGTATCTGGCTTTGGAAACATATTCGAAATTTCAACTGAAGAGTGGGATAAGGCAATTGGCGTAAATCTTTCAGGAATGTACTACTGCTCCAAGTTCTGTGCCCCGGTTATGCGTCACCAGGGCTGCGGAAGCATTATAAATATGGCCTCAACCAGGGCATTCATGTCGGAGCCCGATACCGAACCCTATTCGGCCTCCAAGGGGGGCATAATAGCCTTAACCCATTCTCTGGCCATCTCTCTGGGTCAATACGGTATCAGGGTTAATTCCATCAGCCCCGGTTGGATAGATGTATCCTCCTGGAAGAAGAGTTCACAGGCAAAACAGGATACGCTGTCGGAGCAGGATCACAGGCAGCACCCTGCAGGCCGTGTGGGAATTCCGGACGATATCGCCCAGGCTTGTCTATTTCTGGCCTCAGATAAGGCGGGCTTTATAACAGGAGAAAATCTGACAGTGGACGGCGGCATGACAAAGAAAATGATTTACTGCTGACTCAACACTTTATTTTGTTAACCCTCAACAGGAAATATTTTATCGTTAACAGCTATAACAGCTTTGTAATACTTTTTTGGCGATGCTCCGAACATTTTTGAAAAAGCTCTTACAAAGCTGGAATAATCATTAAATCCGCACTGGCTGGCTGCTTCAGATGGAGCAGCACCTGTTTTGATAAGCTCAGCACTCTTTTGCATTCTTTTATTGTTTACGTAACTATGTATTGAATAACCGGTATTTGCTTTAAATTTATGCATGAGATAATACTTATTTATATAAAACATTGCAGCAAGGTTTGAGATGCCCAAGTCCCCATCAAGGTTTGAATTTATATATTGAATTACCTTTTGAATTTGTTCGTCATATTCCACTTCTATACTCTCTACCTGCTTATCGGGCTTAAGCTGAAGCCGGTTTACATATACCATAAACTGTACAAACAAGGCGTTTCCTAATATTACCGAACCAAACTGTTTATTCTTTATTTCATTTTCAATTCTTGAGAGAATGGCTTTTATGGAGCTGAGGGAATTCTCACCCAGTCTGACCAGATGGCGGTTTTCCCTGGCTATATTAAAGCAGGTCAAAAGATCATTTTCGGCATTTCCGTGCTCTTCGAGAAATGCGTTATTAATCCAGATAACTATCCTCTCATACTCCTCATCAGGGGCTATAATAGGCTTATGAACCTGGTTTCCGGGAACAAAAAGCACATCCCAGGGCTTTAGTTTATAAGATTTACCTTCAATATTGTATACTACGTTTCCATCAATAAAAATAATTATTTTACTAAAATCATGGTAATGGTGCTCAAACTGTATGTTAGTTTTATCTCTCAAGTGAAAAAATTTAAAATCATTATGTAAATATCCTCGTTTAATTCCCTGTTGCATGTTGATTCTCCATTCTATAAATTATCCCATCTTTAGTAATGATTAAATAAAACGAATTTTTAATTTAATCATGCTTTAATTCTATTATATGCTTGAAAAAAAAGAAATGGGAATATAGCAGCTTTTGCATATTTTTTAACATTTTATGCAATAAAGTTTGCGAAAACTTAGAATATAATGTTAGTGTAAACAACTTTAATTGGAGGCAGCTATGAAAATCATCACCAGGAATAACGCTCAGTTTTTTTTACTATTAAATGCCCTGTTCTGGGGTTCATCCTACATATGGCAAAAAATGCTGTTAAGTTTCCTGCCATCGTTCTCAATTTTATTTATTTGCGCAGTAATAGGTTTAGCTGCAACCTACCTGATTTTCAGAAAGCAATTGAATAATTTCAGTAAAAAAGCTGTTATTATCAGTACCTTGATCAGCCTTGTATCAGTTATAAGCAACACCTTCTGTATGCTGGCCCTGAAAAGAACCTCGGGTTCAAACACAGCTTTTATTGTTCAACTGTCAATAGTTATAACACCCATAATTATGGCAATACTTGAGAAAAAATCACCTTCGGCCAAAACCATTGTACTGGCCATTTCAGCAATGGCCGGAATTTACCTCATTACCTGTGCCGGAAAGGGGTTGAATATTAATCTCGGCGATATCTTCGCTTTGTGTAATGCAATATTCTTCTCATTATTCCTGGCTTTGCAGAAGAAGTTTTCCCAGATAATAAACCCTATACAGTTCACCTTTGTACAACACGCCACAAATCTTGTAATGTTTTTTGGATTGGCCATGATCTTTGAAGCAGGAAGCATTACATTTTCAAATGCTCTTAGCCCCATATTCTTCCTGCTGATTGGGCTGAACGCAATGGTTACAATATTTACAGCTTTATTCCAAAGCTCGGCAATAAAATATGTAAGGCCGGAAAATGCAACCATTCTATATGCCTTTGAACCTGTCACAACTGCCCTTCTGGGTGCAATACTGCTTGGAGAACACTTTTCAGGAATTGCATCCATTATAGGCTGTGTAGTTATTCTGCTGACAGTTATTGTATCAGCTGTAAAACCCCCAAGGTTTATTGTTAAGAAATGGGTTAAATTAAGAATTACATCAAATATAAGATAATACTGAATTTCTGATGGTAGCAAAAACACGTATGTTGACAATAAATGCATACATACGTGTTTTTTGTTTTCATAAATCCTTTTAAAATAATCAGTTTTCAGGCTTTCTGAGTTTGTGCATGAACCGTGGCGGTTGCTTTCCATCCCAGTCTTTCAGATCTTTGTTGAACTCTTCAAGAAGCTTTGCTCCCTCTTCTTTTGTAAGCTTTCCTTCTGTAATCTGATTGTCCAGGTGTGTGTTGAATTTTTTTGAGAGATGTTCTTTCTTTTCAGGCAGAGATAGACTGTTGAACTCGTTTATTTTCGTAATATGCTCGTCAAGTTTCTTTGTAATCTTGTCAGCCTCTTCTTTGGTTATCTTACCTTCGGTGAAATCCTTCCGTACTCTTTCTTTTCTCTCTTCAAGCCTTTTTATCGGATCCTTTCGGCACTTGTCACACTTGTCGCCTTTACCGCCTTTATCGCCCTTGTCGCCCTTTAAAATTTCTTTATTGTTTTCAAGCTGACTGTTGGACTCAGCACCTGTAGCAGGTGTTTCAGCAAAAGCAGTGAATGACATTATTGAAATTATAAAAGCGATAGTGACAAGTATTTGAAGCTTTTTCAATACTATCACCTCCTTCCAATAATATCTTTCTCATCTATTGTGTAAATATTGTGTACATTTTGTAAATTCAGTTTTCCAATTATTACCTTATGCGACAAGATCACATTCAAACCAGAACAATACACCTTCAGGTCTGTTTTCAACACCATAAGCGTTGTTATGTGCTTTCTGAACTGCTTTTACAATAGACAGGCCAAGTCCTGTACCACCATAAGCTCTTGTTCTGGCTTTATCAACCTTGTAAAAGCTCAGCCAGATATTCTCCAAAGCTTGTTCAGGTATATTCAGACCTGAGTTGTATACTTCAACCCGTACTTTATCACCTATAACCTTTGTGTTTAAATTTATTATTTTTCTATTATCGAGATGGTTCAAAGCATTACTAATGTAATTCATCAGCACCTGCTCCGTCAAATAATAATCGGCATTTATCCGTACATATTCATTGTGGTTTTCCTCAAAGCTTACCCTGGCTCCCTTTTCTGCAAATAAGAGGGAATTCTTCTTCAGCAGGTTTCTAATCAACTCACAAATATAGAATTCCTCCCTGTCAAGAGCGATGTTATTAAATTCAAGCTCGGACAGCTCAAGGAGTTTTCTGACCATATTATTCATTTTGTTGGCTTCATCAATTATAACCTCACAGTAGTAATTCTTATTTTCCTCATCATCGTTCACATTAAGCCTTAGTCCTTCAGCGTACCCCTGTACCAAAGCTATGGGTGTCTTTAATTCATGAGAAACATTACTGATAAACACTTTTCGCATTTCATCTATTTGTCTTTCCTTTTCAATATCCTGCATCAGTTTATAATTGGCTGCTTTTAGCTCTCCAATGGATTTTTCCAGTTGATCCGAAAGCGAATTTATACTTTCACCGAGAGTGCCTATTTCATCATTAATCTTTCCATCATATTTCTCCTGAAAATCCAATACCGCCATTTTTTTTGCAATCCCGTTAAGCTTTACAATTGGCTTTGTCAGTCGGGTGGACAGCAGGAAAATGAATATTCCTCCCAGTATAACAGTTAAAATACCTGTTATAATATAAAACCTGATAGCTATTTTTGCACTCTCCTGTATTGCCGCTACCGGCGTCCCCAGGTATACATAAACATTATCATCAATCTGACCGTAAAGAGAGACAAAACTGGACTCCATTCTATTATCAAACCGTTTCTCAATTAATGGCTTATCCTTTGTTATTTTTTTAAGCTTTTTCTCTAGATTTTTCCATTCACCGATAGGTTCCTTGGGATCAATACGAAAATTTCTGACACCCATAATTCTCTGTCTGGACTGATACAGAACATTTAAATCTCTATCGAAAAAAACAATCCCAATACCTTTAAGGCTTTCTATCTTTTCAACATCAAGCATTACATTTTCCTTATCCTTTTGATAGGCATTGAGAATAATATCAAAGCTTTGGAGCATAACATCCTCTTTTTTGCTGTAGTAATATTTTTCAAGCAAAGTAGTGCTTAATATTAACGAAAGCGTTACAAAAAAAACGATTAATCCAAAAAACGTACCAAATAATTTTGTTTTAAGAGATATTTTCATTTTGCTACCTCAAATTTATAACCCAGACCTCTGATGGTTTGAATGTAATCTCCTTTTTTTCCAAGCTTCAACCGAAGCTTTTTTATGTGAGTATCAACAGTTCTGGCATCGCCGAAATATTCATAATCCCATACAGAATTAAGAATTTTATCTCTGGATAAGGCAATTCCGGCATTATCACATAAGTACAACAGCAGCTCAAACTCTTTCGGAGTAAGTCCTATTTCTTCACCTTCTGAATACACCGTATGGGCGGACTGGTCTATTTCCAACCCGTTGTATATTCTTTTTTCACTGATGGTTACATTATACCTTTTTAATACAGCCTGAACTCTTGCAATCAATATCATGGGACTGAAAGGTTTTGTTATGTACTCGTCCGCGCCCAGCCCAAAACCAAAAAGTTCATCAGCCTCGGTACTTTTGGCAGTAAGCATTATTACTGGAAGCTTTGAATGCTCCCGAATATGCCTTAACACCTCCCAACCGTCTATCCCGGGCATCATAACATCCAGAATAATTAATGAGATGGTATCACCAATTGTATTGAATACTTCTATGGCCTGTTGTCCGTTTTCAGCTTCCATGACGTTATAGCCCTGCCGTTTAAGAAAGTCCGATACCAGTCTTCTCATTCTTTCCTCATCATCAGCGATCAATATTTTTACCATTCCAGCACCCTCTCATCAATTTATTTTAACTGTAAAAATTAAACTGTCTGAAATCATTATAAGTATTAATTGTGAACAATAAGTGAACTTTACCAGGAAATTTTGATATCACCTGTTTTTAAATTAACTTTGATCAGATCATAGAAAAAACCGGCATACAATGTACTGCTGCTGCAAACCGGTTTTCAACAATAATTTTCTATTAAGTTTTACAATTATTTAAGTATATAAATGCTGCGATTACCTGGCAGTTGAGGATTTTCTCTCTTTCAAGTAGGTAACAACTCCAGGTACCAGTGAGATAAATATGATTGCCAGAATTACCAGACTGAAATTATTTTCAACCACCGGCATATTTCCAAAGAAGAAACCTCCAAAGGAAAATAGTGCAACCCACGCAATACCGCCTATAACATTGTAGCTGAGAAACTTTGAATAGCTCATGGAGCCCATTCCGGCAACAAAGGGAGCAAAGGTTCTAATAATAGGTATAAATCTTGCTATTATAATGGTTTTACCACCATGCTTTTCATAAAAATTATGGGTTTTAATAAGATACTCTTTTTTCAGGAATTTTACATTATCCTTTTTAAAAACAGCAGGTCCAATAAATTTACCGATGTGGTAATTGCAGGTATCACCCAATATGGCAGCTGCTATAAGCACAGCAATTATAACCGGAAAATTAAGTTCACCGCTGGCTGCTAAAGCTCCAACAACAAAAATCATAGAGTCACCGGGAAGGAATGGTGTTATGACCAGACCTGTCTCACAGAAAACTACAAGGAATAAAATCAGATATGTCCATAACTGGAAATCTTGTGCAAGTTGTGTCAGATTCTTGTCCAAATGCATTACAAAATCAATGAATTGAAGTATAAGGTTCATAATCAGGCCTCTTTTTTATTATTTATGCATTCTAAAATGCATATGGAGTAAAATACATAATATTTCATCATTGACTATCTTATTATGTAATCATTTCGTAGCCCGGCACCAGCTGCAACAATAATGCAAAACTGCAAAACTTCAAAGCGGCCAAATGCGGCACTATAATCTTACTCTTTCATTATTATATTCAATATGTTTTCAGTTTTTGCAACTTTTGAGTATAATAATATATATACATAAATTTAACCTAAAAGTCTGATTGTGTATACCATTTATTCAGAAATTAATTATTTGTTAACAATTACTGGATTTCTGCCCCTTTATATAGTGCTTATAACCTGGTTAAGGCCACATGAGAAAAAGCCGTGAAGGGATAAGCCTTTCAGCTCAGCTCCTCACAGCTTTTCGGACAACTGTAACCCACTATAAATTTTCACTATGCAACTCCGTTATAAGCTTATCAGTACCTGCATTCATTATTATTTATTAACAAATTGTACAGCGCTGCATGCCTTATTTCATCAGTAATTATCTCGGTTAAAGTATTAATATGTTTTCTCTCTTTCATTGCAAAAAGAATTCTCCGATATTTCCGAACAGCATTCTGTTCACCCATAAGTGCTTTGATAAGGCCGTCACAATAGCTCTTTGGTCTTTCAAAGTTTACGTTTGTTGCAGGACCGATATGACGTCCGGTAAGCTCGTAATATAACTGTCTGAACATTTTTGCATGTCTTATTTCATCATCGCGGATACCCATTATTATTTCTCTATCCTTCTCACTACGTGCATTACGTATGAGAAAATCGTAAAACATTCTGTCCTCAGCTTCACCTTCAACCGCTTCCTTGATAAGTCTTAGAGCCTCAACCATGGATGTCTGAGCTTCTTCCTGATCCATATAATCCTGCATATGCTGCCCGGTCATATAATCGTTCTTCATAAACTGATCCATCATTGGTTCCATCATATCTTCGCCCTTCATCTTATATCCCGATATATTCTGGGGCTTCATATATTCTTCCGGCATATTCTGGCCCTTCATATACTGTTCCATCAGGTCTTCATCCTTCATCTTTTGTCCAAGCAGGTGTTGATCCTTCATATACTGATCCATCTTGTTGTGATCATCCATATGCTGCTGCATAAAAGGCTCCTTCTTCATAGGTTGCTCCATTACTTGCTGCCCCATTATGTTTGGATTCATCATTTTATGCTCCATTTTGAGACTCTTAACAGGGCCCATTGAATTATCCTTTGGCGCAGGGACAGTAGGCAATGGCATATAACCTGTATTCTGCTGTGTCATTGGCGCCATCGCATTTGGATTGGGCATCTGCGCAGGCATCTGCATAGGCTTCTGCTGTGTCATGGGTGCCGTCGCATTTGGATTGGGCATCTGGGCTGGCATCTGCATAGGCTTCTGCTGCGTCATGGGTGCTGTGACATTTGGGTTTGGCATCTGGGCAGGTTTTTGCTCCGATGCGGGCTGCTGCTGTACCTTAGGAGCTTCCGGCTTTGGCTGTTCAACATTTTGTACAGCCGGTTTATTTATAAATGGCCATTTTTTTTGCACTTAAAATGCCTCCTCTGAAATTAACATAATATTATATTACATATTATGATAATCGTGGGAGATGGTTACAGATATACCCAAGGTGTTTTACAGCTTAATAAGTTAAGCTCACCAACAGTTAATTAAACCACTTTATTTACATCAAACTCCAGTATGTGGATACCATATTTTTCGGACTTTACTCTTATGAGCCCTTTTCCGGGGTTTCCTGTACTTTTAATCCAAAGGGCTCTGGCTCCGCCTATAAGAGCTACACATTTTGGACCTATTACTTCAACGGGTCCCTCGGTTTCAATATTCATTGCATCATTTGCATAGCTCATAAGGTTTTTATTTTGGTCAACTGCTCTCAGAACAATTCTGGTTACATCATAGGTATCGGCCTCATTAAGTTTGTTGCTATCGGCCAGTACCTCAAGATTTACTCTTTCAGAGGTAGCTTTGACTATTGTTTTTACCAGCTCCCCATCCTTATAACCCTCAAATTTGAAGCTTATGCGCTGGCCTCCCCAATTACTTACGTAAGTGCCGAAAAGCCTCATTCCATCATCCATTGAAAGCTTGTATTTAAGCATAAGCCTCCCCATTATAAGCTTGGAGCTTAAAGGCAGATTTATACCGTATTTTGATGCATCTCTCAAAATATTTTTTATCCTGCTTGAGTCTTTTTCAGAAATATTTTCATATTTTTGCAAAAGATCTCCTATAAAATCATCAATTTTAACGGGTGGATGCTTCATGTTGGGAAATTGACTCCGGTCAGGGTAGAAAACCTTAATAAATTCCTCATTTTTGTACAGTTTAATATAGTCACAGTTTGTGAAGGCATACACAGTTCCAAGGTCACCTCCTGAATGTTCTCCAATATCCATTGAAGAAGATAATTCAAGAACAGGTATTTTATCTTGTTGTGAGGAATAAACATACCAGGCAAGCTTTGGAATTCTGAACATGTCACTTACACCATGATAACAGATTCTGTCACCACTGCCGAAATCCTTATGGGTATTGTAGTCAAACATGCACCAGCCTATAGCACCGCTTATACGGCTGTTTCCCAGCATACTGTCCAAAACCCTCATGTGCCTTAATGCATGTTCAAGTCTTCTTCTTTCATTATCAAAGCGTTTGGTGGGATACATATGGCCGTTGTATTCGGTTACCAAATAGGGAGCGTTTGTTCTGGTCACTTTAGCAGGCTGATCCAGCGCTGCATTTGTCCCATAGTGTGTAAAATCGTTATAGGTATATACATCCTCATACAACCGGCTATCCTTAAAGTTTCTCACTCCACCCGTCTGTCTTGTATTATCCAGCTCATGGGCTATTCTATTGGTATTCAGATACAAATCGTCACAGTCTGCCGATTCGTTAATTCTTACCCCCCATAAAATTATACCTGGATGGTTTCGATCTCTGACAATCATATCATGAACATTTTTGCAGGCATGTTCCTTCCACTTCTCCTCCCCTATATGCTGCCACCCCGGAATTTCCTCAAAGACCAGAAGGCCAATTTCATCACATCTGTCGAGAAAATGTCTGGATTGCGGATAGTGTGAAGTTCTGACAATATTTACTCCCAGCTCATATTTAAGCAGATCGGCATCCTTTATTTGTGCTGATTTGGGCATGGCATATCCAACATAGGGATAGGACTGATGCCGGTTTAACCCCATTAGTTTTATTTTACTGCCATTAAGGTAAAATCCATCCGGTCTGAAGCAAGCCTCCCTAAAACCAAACTTTACCTCGTAAGTATCAAGTACCTGACCATTTTTGTTCAGCTCTGCCCTAAGTGTATACAATACAGGGTTTTCTATATCCCACAGCAGAACATTTAAAATACTTCCTCTGATATTTCCCTTAATTGTATCATTTGTAATATATAAAAATCTGCTGACTATTTCACTATTGCAGTCACTTATTTGAAAATTAACAGATGCATCCGGACACACTTTGGATAGAGTAATATCTATATCCAGGGTTTTTGAACTTGAGAGAATATCCAGAGTCCTGACAAAAATGTCCTTTATATAGGTTTTATCCCGAACCTCAAGCCAAACTTCGCGGTAAATGCCTCCATAGGTCAGATAGTCTATTACCTTGCCAAAAGGAGGTATATCATCCCTCTCTGTGGAATCACAAACAACAACTAATAGATTTTTTTCTCCATATATTACATTATCGGATATATCCACTTCAAAAGGTGTATAGCCACAGGAATGTTCGGAAATATATTTGCCGTTTATATAAAGTTTTGCATGTGAGGCAATACCCTCAAATTTTAGAATAAGCGACTTACCGGCTAAATCTGAAGCCAGGTTCAAAATTTTTCTATAGCAGGAAACAAACTGATATTCGGCCTCGTCAAAATTATTATAATCGAGAACTCTGTTGGTATGTGGAATATTAACCTGTTCAAATTCTTTATCTTCTATATCATTGTATAAATAATTCTCATTAAATTCCCCTTTATACTGCCATTCAAAGTTCAAATTTACTTTTTGCATATTAACCTCCATGAGCCATGTTATGGCTTTGAGCCGCATAGCGGCCACAAAAATTGATGAAATTATTCACTCCTAATCCGCTATATGGCGAATAAAGGAGGTTAATTGGCCTGCCCGTTTTCAAAGTGATAGATCAAATTTATTGTTTCAATCAGCTGACAAAAGCTAAAGCCCCCTCATTAATATGAAGAGGCTTATGCAAATATATACATATTTTTCGATTTGTACTCAGTATAGCTAAGCCTGATAGTTTTTCTCCCACACTGTCTTATGGGTATTTCAGAACCGTTCTTCATAATAAATTTATCTTCTCCCATTAATGTTACTTGTTCCATGTTAATTATAAATCCCCTGTGGCATCTTATAAAGCGTTTATCATTTAACAGCCCTTCAATGCTTGACATTGAATAGAGAACCTTCAATTTTTCAGATCCGGTCGTAACAACTATGCCGTTCCGGATTGCTTCTATATAGTGAATATCCTTTAATATTATCTTTAACGGCACCTTGTTAACAGTTAGCTCGATGTACCGTGCATCTGCTGCCAATACCTGTTTGCAACGGTTTAAAGCCTGCTTTACCCTGTCATAGTTTATTGGCTTTACAAGGTAATGGGTAGCCGCAACCTCAAAGCCTTCAGTCTTATGCTCAATGCTGGATGTAGTAAATATTATTTTGCATTCTTCATCGGTCTCCCTGATTTTTTCTGCCACAGTAACCCCGTTTATCCCTTTCATATATATATCCAAAAAAAGGATTTTATACCTCTCTCCGGGAAAAGAGCGCAAAAGCTCCTCTCCGCAGTCAAACTGTACTGTTTCAATGTTGGTTAAGGTATTTTCGGCATATTGATGTATATATTCACATAAAAGAGTCCGATCAAATTTACAGTCGTCGCAGATAGCTATTCTCATATAAATATCCTATGTCATTTTTTTTGAATTATATCATGTATCAGCCCATACGTTCAATGAATCCAACCCAAAATTAAATAGGAATTAACCCTTGTTTATTGAATTGCACGTTTTGTCGTTGAATTGCATATAAACATTAATATTACTGACAAATTATGCTAATATATACTTAATAGAAAAATTCCAGCAGCATATTTTAATAGTTTAAATTATACCAAAAGAGGCGATATACTTCCATGACTAAGAAGAGATTTGTTACAAAGACATTTTTTAAGATAAAAACTATATCTCCTGCCAGAACTATTTTAAAACCTTCGAAAAAAAAACAGGCCGCAATAGACGGTATTGTCTATTACTCACTGGAAGCGGCCATTAGGTCTGTTAACACAACAGAGCCAAAAGTTATTAAATTATTATCAAATGTAAATTTACATAACTCAAGCATTTATATCAGCCGCAGAAAAAATATTATTCTTGATTTGGCCGGCTTTAGCATAACAAGCCACAATAATGACGGTACTATTTATCTGGAGGGTTCCCTGACTATTCAGGATTCCAGTTCTGCCAAATCAGGCCTGATTGAGAATACTTATACAAACGGCATGGGAATCTATTTTTACAGGTCGGGCTGTCTTAATCAGTGCGGAGGAACCATCAGAGGTTACTGTGCACTTTACAGCTGGAACGATTTCTTCAGTCCCGTCGTTACCATAGACGGAGGCATTATTGACGGCAAATACTTTGGTATATCCTTCCGGAATATTGAGAATCTAACAGTAAAACGCGGAATAATCAGAGGCGGAGTCATGGCATGCAATGTATGGAACAGCAAATAAGAGGTATATAAAACCTTCAGATTAGTTTATTCAACTGACCTGAAGGTTTTATTTTTAATACTATTTATCTTATCAATCCTTGCCGCCTGCTCTTCTTCTACGACTTGCTTTCCAGTATTGCAACGCCCTTTGCTTCAAGGGTTATGTTGCCTTCTACGTTACTTCCGGTTATGAGATCCTGGTATTTTTCATTCCAGAGATCAACACTGACAGCATGAGCATTATGATTGAGTATAAAGGTATATTTCATGTCCCCCTTATATCTTTCAGTGATTTCAACTCCTTCAGCCACATCAAATGCAGAAGCGATACCGCTGTCAAGGCAGAGCTGTCTCAAGAAGCTGTTAATAAAGCGCTGTTCGGGATCTGAAGCAAGATAATATGCTTTTCCGCTGCCGTACTTGTTTACTGTCATTACAGGCATTCCGGCATAGAAATCCTGACCATAGGCCGCTAGCTCCGTGGCAGTCTCCAGATGAATGAGATCGCACAGAAGCCCGCATTCATAAGTTCCTCCCAGTTCACCAAAAGGCTTATTGAATACAATGCTGTTTCTGGAACTTGGCAGTAAGGCGTCTATTTCCTCAGACCAAACTCCAAGTACCTTTCTCAGCTCTCCGGGATATCCCCCCAGAGTAACAATATCATTCTCATTTACTATACCGCTGAAGAAGGTGGTTACAAATTTACCTCCGTTTTCTACATACCGGGTAATATTATCGGCCACACCGGATTTAACCATGTATAACACAGGGGCGACAACCACCTTGTATTTTGAAAGGTCTGCTGTAGGTTTCACAAAATCAACTGGTATATTCATGTTATAGAAGGCTTTGTAATACTTCTCAATCTGATCAACGTATTTAAGAGCAACACTGGGCCCGCTTGAAAATTCTACAGCCCACCAGTTATCCCAGTCGAATACAAGGGCAACCTCAGCCTTAAGCCTTGAACCCGAAATTTTATCCCCAAGCTTTTTGAGTTCTTCACCAAGCTGTGCACATTCTCTGAACACTCTGGTATTTTCGTGTCCCACATGTTCTATAACGGCACCGTGATACTTTTCGCAGGCGCCGATTGAACGTCTCAGCTGGAAGAACATAATTGTGTCGGCGCCGTGAGCCATTGCCTGATAGCTCCATAATCTCATTACGCCCGGTCTCTTCAGACTGTTAAAGGCCTGCCAGTTCTGCTGGCTTGGTGTCTGCTCCATCAGCATAAAGGGCTGTCCGTCCTTAAGTCCTCTCATAAGATCATGTCTGAGAGCAATATTACTCATTGGATCAGTCATTGAGGGATAGTTGTCCCAGGAAACGATGTCCATTTCTTCAGCCCATTTAAAATAATCCAGGGGTTTGAAGGTTCCCATAAGGTTTGTTGTTATTGGAATGTCAGGAGTAATTTTTCTGATTGCCTCCAATTCACCCTTGTAGCAGTCAAGTACAGAGTCCGACATAAATCTGTTATAATCCAGTGAAATCCCCTGAAAACAGGTACATTCCTTGCCGTAGCCGCTCCAGGTATCCTTGAACATCTCATTCAGATATGATGGCGGCACAATCTCGTCCCAATCATATATGGTATGTCCCCAGAAGCTCAGATTCCATCTCCTGTTTACTTCTTCTATTGTTCCGTATCTTGCCTTGACCCACTCTCTGAATTCCTCTGCACAGTGTTCGCAGTAACAATAATTACCATATTCATTACCGATATGCCAGATTAATAATGACTGGTGATCTTTATATCTCTCTGCAAGTTTTTCGGCCAATGCAACTGAATACTTTCTGTATACCTTACTGTTGGGGCAAAAATTAACTCTTCCGCCATGGCTTCTTTTATGCCCATTAATATCTACAGGCAGCACCTCGGGATATTTCTTTGACATCCAGGCCGGCTGAGCTGCAGTAGATGTAGCAAGACATACTTTTATCCCGTTTTGGGCAGCCAGCTCAAATATTTTGTCCAGCCAGTCAAAATTATAAGTGTGCTCATCAGACTGAAGCTTTGCCCAGCTGAAAACAGGCAGGGTTATTATATTGATTCCGGCCTTTTTAAACAGCCTCATATCCTCTTCCCATATTTCTTCTGGCCACTGGTCAGGATTATAATCTCCACCGTACATAATTCCCGGAAAATTTAGCATAATGCTTCCTCCAAATTTATCTTTTCAACTTTGCGCTATAATTATATTATTAGTATACATCTTGCTTAACTCTTTATAAATCATATAATATTAATATAAAATATAATTATTTTAACATGGAGAAAAAAGTATGGGTGCTTTGGTCTTTCCTATTATATCTGAAAATGACAGCAAACTTCCGTTCTATATCAAAAGTGTCGGAATACAGGACGAGCAGGAGCAAATTAGACGGCCCGGAGGTCATCCGGAGTTCCATTATCTTCATACCTGTTCGGGAGAAGGTAAACTTGTACTAGATGGAAAGGAATTTACCTTGAAACCCGGTTCAGGTTTCTTTTTCAAACCGGAAATCCCCCATGAATATTATTCTGCAGGCGGGGCCTGGAAAACTTATTGGATAACCTTCGAGGGCTATGCAGTTAATGAACTGTGTAAAAACATATTCCACGGTGATTGGACTGTATTTACTCTTGGCAATCAACCTTCAATTGAAAGGCAACTGGATAAAATTTGTGAGACAGCTGCTCTCAAGGACTTTTACAGTAATCATAATTCCTCGGTACTTCTATACGAGTTTTTGATTTTATTAAAAGCAACCATAAACGAGAACGCTTATCAGATAAAACCTCTGACAAAAAACCAACTGCAGACAGTGCTCCAATATATAGAAAACCATTACAGCAACTGTCTCACTCTTGATGAGCTCTCATCGGTAATAAACGTCACTCCCCAGCATTTGTGCAGACTGTTTAAACAGACTTACAATATGCGCCCCTTTGAGTATGTCACCCGCTACAGACTCAAATGTGCCAAGGAATTGTTATTGAACCCTGATGATTACCCCATTAAAGCAATCGCGGTAATGGTCGGATATAATGATACAAGTTATTTCTGTTCAACCTTCAGAGAATATGAGGGCTGTTCACCGATGGAATTTAAAAGGATGCTTCGAAGATAAAACTACTTAAAAAAACATTGAGGAGAAGCGCCCATACTGTTTTTCTTATTCTTTTACCGCTCCGGCAACAATTCCTGCAAAGATGAACTTCTGAAATACTATATAAATCAGTACAGTCGGAATAAGAACAACTATGATTGCTGCACTTAAGATCTCCCAGGAACCCGCTCTTGAGCTGCTGAAATCCATCAGTGTAGTGGTCATGGTTCTTAATTTGCTTGATGGCATGTACAGATATGGAATATACATATCATTCATTATGTCTACAGCCTTGATTATGCCGAGAGTAGCAGTAGCCGGAAGCAGCAGGGGGAAGATTATTTTAAAGAATATTCCAAAATATGAACAACCATCCAGCATTGCACTTTCATCCAGAGAAACCGAAATTTTTTCTACAAACTGAGTATAAATGTAGATCTGCATCAGATCGGTGGCCGCGTAGATTATTATTGGTGCAAACATGGTGTTGTAAACTCCCATTGTATGCAGCAGAGGAAATCTTGCTATCTCTGTAACGTATACAGGTATAACCATGCCAACCACGAAAAGCGCCATTATTACCTTTTTAAATCTGAAATTGAATCTGTTCAGTGTAAATGCGGTCATTGAGCCAAGGAAAGTATTGAGAACAAGGCTTATAACTACTATCAAGACCGAATTTTTAAAGCCCAGCAGAATTTTGCCCTTTGTAAAAACTGTCATGTAGTTTTCCAGATATGTAAAGGAAGGCATCTTTAATGGAAAATCAACACCTATCTGCGCAGTGGTTTTAAAGGATGCAAATACAGTAATTACTATTGGCAGGAAAACTATAACTGTTATAACGCACATAATGATGTAGCTAAGTATATTTGTAATACTTACCGGCTTGCTTTTTATTATAGAAGGTCTCACTGTACCTACCGAATTTTCAAGTTTCATTCTTACTACCCCCTCCCCAGTTTCTTGAACAGACCCTTTTGTATCCAGCTCAGTATGATTATCATTATCAACAGGGTTACACCCATTGACGATGCCATACCGAAGTTGTTGTAAGAAAATGCCGTGTCAATGGTGTAAAGGGTAAAGGTGCTGCTGGCGTACCCCGGTCCACCCTGGGTAACCAGAAACGGTATATCAAATACCTGCAGAGCTCCTCTCATGTTCTGGAAAAGTACAAAATCGATAACCAGAGCTATACTCGGTACTATTATTTTCGCAAATTTCTGATAGGCATTAGCGCCATCAATAACTGCTGCTTCCAGAATATCTTTTGGTATGGATTGCAGTCCTGCCAGAAACAGAACAACGTGAAATCCTGAAAATCTCCAAAGAGAAATTACCACCAGTGAAAAATTAACTATTTTTTCATTGCTGAGCCAATTTTGCTGTGCCCATTCCATTCCCACAGCCTTGAGCATTTCATTCAAAGCTCCGTTGTATGGACTGTAGAAGAACGAGAATGCATAAGCTATTGCAACTCCGTTCACTACATAGGGGAGAAAAGTTATTGTCTTAAAAAAGCCCTTTGCTTTGATCCTGCTGTCCAATATTATTGCTATCATAAGCTCAAGTGGTATAAACAGCAAGTGTACAAAAAAGTAAATACCATTATTCTTCAGTGATACCCAAACATCAGCCGAATTGAATATCATTTCCTTATAATTTTTCAAACCAATGAATTCCTTGGTAGCACTTATTCCATCCCAGCTGGTTAAACTGTTGAGAAAGAGCTGTGTTGTAGGATATACCACAAATAATAACAATAGAATAACTGGTATAATGAGAAAGCAAATTATAAATATCCTTTTTTGAACCGCTAGAGTGTTCATAGTGCCGTCATCTCCTAACATTTTTTGTATAACGATACGGTAGATGTCCCTCACCTCCGCAGGTGGCGGGTACAGGTGCGTTATAAAAGGCGGCCATCGGTTTTTGCACCACAAGCCGCCCTTTTAGGCAGGATTAAATAATAACTTCCCCATTTTGAGACGGCAATTTTGGGTCAATACGACCTTGTCGTCAGTTGCAATAAAGCAATTATCGCGCCTTCCTCCGCCTTGTCCTAACCCAAAATATCTCGCCTCAAAAGGTCGTTTTATTATTTAATCCTGCCTTAACAATTATTCAGTCAAAGAGTCTGTTTAATATCTGCTTGCACATGGCATTTTAGGTGGATTTTGTGTCAGGCAAGGTAAATTTTCGCTGTAATAATTTGTTTATTGCAAGAAAATTTAATACAGCATGGCGCAAAATCCGCCAAAATGACGAGTACAATGAGATATTAAACAGTCTCCAATTATTTACTTGCTCTGGCAGCTTTCCAGTTCTTGTTGAGGTCTTCCATCATTTTGTCAAGATTCTTTCCAGCCATCATTTCCTGTCCCATTTTCTTAACATCGAACTTGGTAGCGGCCTGAATTCTCTGGAATTCAGAATTACCCCCATCATATACTACAAAATTAACATCGGGTTCAGCATCATAGGCCTGCTGGAGTATCGGATCAAGTTCAACCTTCATATCCTTAACAACTGAAACCAGTCCTCTTTCCTTCATATAGGTCGAATAAAAATCCTTGCTGAACAGGAAGTTGATAAATTCTTTTGAAGCTTCAAGGTTCTTTCCATCCTTTGGTGTTGCAAAGAAACCGTCAACAGTAGTTATAGTATTGAGTTTGTCACCTGCGGTGTTTTTAACCGGCAGGAAGAAGGTACCGATATCGTTTGTATCTGCCACCGCCTTTTTAGCATCGCCCAGGAACCATGCTCCTGCTGCAATCATAGCACCCTTGGAGCCAAACATGGTCTTAACCTGGTCAAAGCCTGCCCCTAAAGGATCTGCTCCAAACGGTTTGGCATCGTATAGTTTCTGAATCTTGGAATATGCAGTGTAGAATGGCTTATCCTTTGCGAAGGGTTCATCCATGCCTGCCATAGTATTCCAGAGTGCTCCGTCATTTGCTTCCAAAGCAGGCATATACTCATTGAACGGATAATCAGGCCATGCATCCTTACCACCCATAAGAACTGGTATGTACTTTCCGCCTGCTTTGATTGTGTTGCAAACATTTATAAATTCATCCCAGGTCTTTGGAACCTGCAGGTTATACTCCTTGAATATACTCTTCTTGTACCAAACGAATTCATTGAACATACATTCAGGAACTCCAAGGATATTTCCATCTATTGCAAACTTGTCAGCATACATATTCATTTTAGCTGCTTCAGTGTCATTCAAAGGTGCAAGGGCATCCTTAAAGTCTGCAAGCATGTATGCTTTCATTGGCATAATGTCAGGCAATTCATTTGCTGCTTTTCTGATCTTAAGAGCGTTTTCGAATTCACCCGAATCCTTTACCTTCTCAATTTCAACTGTAATATTAGGTTTTACCTTTTTAAAGGAACCGGCAAGATCCAGTTTGGTGTAAGCATCATTTGCTTCAGTTGAGAACACCATGTACTTGATTGTTACAGGCTCACCTGAAGAAGACTGGGTTGATTCCGCAGCCTGAGTTGATTCTGCTGCTGTTGAAGCTGTTGAAGCAGCGGTTTCCTCTGTCTTACTGCCGCAGCCGGTAAGTATGGAGCCTGCAACGACACATACTGCCACTGCCATGGATAAGTGCCTTTTCAAACCATTAGTTTTCATTATAAAACCTCCCTAAATTAAACATTTGTAACCTTTGTCAAAGGCTATCTTTTATGTTTAAATTATAAGCTCTGCAGCTATAGTAATTAATGATTAATCTTTTGATTATTTGATGTTTCATTCGTTTTTAGGGTCAATACTTAACTGTCCCTTGTATAGTCCTTCGGGCTGCAGCCAACCATCTTTTTGAATATGCGGCTGAAGTGCTCGGCATTGGTATACCCTACTCTCTCACATATTTCGTATAGCTTCAGATTTGTTGTTGAAATAAGCTCCTTTGCCTTTTCAAGCCTTAACCTGGTAAGGTAATCCGTAAAGGTCTCTCCTACTTCTTTGGTAAAAGTTGTACTGAAATGGCTCTCACTCAACTCAACGAACTCACTGACCATTTTCAAGGACAGCCCGGAATTGGCATAATTCATTTGGATAAAGTGTTTTGCGTTGGCAATTATCCTGTTCTGTTTAGAAGTTTTGCATTCCTTTAAATAATTGAGAATCCAGGAGATCATATTCCTTATCCAGTTTTCAATCTCATCCTGTGTTTCAAAACGAAGTATTTTTTCATAAAAATCAATTTCTATTCCAAATACTTCTTCAGTTTCCTTCCCGATTTTACTGAGATAACTTATTGTAACGAATATCAGCTCCATATAGTTTGAATAAATCTTTTCAATACTTTTGCTGTTGTTGAGCCGGATAACTGCAAAAAGCTTCTCCAACTCGGAAAGGGTCTTTCCTTCGTCCACCGCTCCGAGAGCTCCAAGGAAATCTGCTTCCTTCCCGATAATTGATTCCTTTTTGTGTTCATTCCCTGCATTGCTTTCACTTTTCCTCCACATTATTGTATTTACTGTTTCGGGAAAAATCATTTTACCCTTGCCTACAACGAACCGTAGCTTAACATTTTGTTTTGCCTGTTCAAAGAGATTATTTATTTTTTCGTTATTGTTCCTTATGTCGCTGACACCAACCGAAACGCTGATATTAACATAATTTTTCAAAGAATACTGAATTCGCCCGACGATATCCATCAGTTTGTTTCTAACCTGTTTTTGACTAGTCTCATTAAAAGCTAAAAAGAGTACGAACTCTTCAGGTGACTGGCAAAGAACTTCCCCTGAATTGGTATCATTCAACACCTGGTCGATTGAATTTATTACCGACTGTGTAAAAGCTTTAAGAGAATTATTTATATATCTATCTTTAACTGTCTGATAATCATCAATCCAAAGATAGCAAATTGCAATACTGTTTCCGGCAAGCTTCAGACAGTTATCGGAAGTTTTTTTGTAAAGGCTCTCTATACTTCCGTTTTCCAGCAATTCCTTAAGCATAATATCCTTATGAAACCTTAAATCAAGCGCCTCACTGTTATGGCTTTTTTTGCTAGCCTTTGTCTTCCTTCTTTTTTCAAGCTTTGCTGCAGCCCCTTTTACAATTTCCAGTATACCTTCCGGCTCCATTTCGGTTTTAAGAATATAATCATTAACGCCAAGCTTAAAGGATTTTCTTACCCAGTCATAATCATTATAGGAGCTGAGGACAATAATTTCAGGTTCCATTTTACTTCTGGCTACCTCAGAAATAAATTCCAAGCCATCCATTACAGGCATGTTTATATCTGTAACAATTATGTCTATGTTCGGGTTTTCCTCCAGCAGCTTCAAGGCCTGCCTGCCGTTTGAAGCTTCATTCTCTATTACAAAGCCTTTTTCTTCCCAGTTAATAAGTGATTTAATTGCCAACCTGACAATGGGTTCATCTTCGACTAGCATTATTTTATACATAAGACAGCTCCCCCTCTTTTTTCAGCATGGCTGGTAATTGGATGGTTATTTTGGTATATTCGCCGGATTTGCTTTCAATCAGCAGCCCAAATTCATTTCCATGATTGAGTTTGATTCGCCGATCAACATTTTTTATACCAATACTGCTAAAACCTCTTGAATTTGTCCCGTCATCCTCCAGAAGCCTTTGTATCTTTTCAGGAGTCATACCAACTCCATTATCCTCTATTTCAAAAAAAACCCGGTTTTCCTTTTTGTAACCTCTTATGATTATCGCACCTTTTTTGTCCAGCTCGCTGATACCGTGGAGAATGGAATTTTCAACCAATGGCTGAAGTATAAGTCTCAGAACACAGTATTCCTTTATTTCCTCATCAATTTCAAAGAAAGTATCAAACTTGTCACCAAACCTGACCTTCATGATATGTAGATAACTATCCAGATTTTCAAGTTCCTCATTAATAGAAATGAACTTGCCTCTTTTGGCGAAGGAGGCTTGAAGCAGCTTGATCAAAGCATCAGTCATATTCTTGATGCTGTCTATTTTTGCTATCATGGCCATAAGCCTGATGGAATTCAATGTATTTGACAGGAAGTGAGGATTAATCTGCGACTGAAGCACCTCTATTTCTGCCTGATTTCTCTGACGCTCTTTCATGTCTCTTTCTACAATCAGATATTTCACCTGTCTCACCATTCTGTTAAAAGACTCACCCAATTGATACAGCTCATCATTTCTCTTAATTTCGATAGCCTCATCAAAGTTTCCCTTTTCAACATTTTTCATTTTCTTAATTAAATTGTTTATTGGCATAATAATTTCTCTGAAAAAGGTCAGAGAGAATACCAAAAACAGTACAAGTAATACCAAAACAATAAAAACTACCATTCTTGAAGCTTTTTGTACTTCTTCAGTAAGTTCTTTATATGGAGTAATGTTTATCACTTTCCAGCCTATTTTTTTGATTGTTTCGGAGGAAACCAGTTCCTTGCTGCCTTTCAGCATCAGGACATTTGTCCCTTCAGGAACCTTACCTTCGTTGAAACCGATATCGCTGATATCCTTACCAATAATACTGCTGTTACTTGAAGCAAGTATCTGGTTCTTATTATCCACAATCAGCATCTGTCCTTTGTTTGCAATCTTTATGCCGGAGTAAAAACTCTCCAGATTATCTACCTTGAAGGCAAAGTATATAACATCAATATCCCCGCCTGCTGATTCAATAGGGCTGTAGGATGCAGAAATTACATATTGGTGCTGGGAATTGTAGGTAAAGCTTTTCAGTGAACCATGAACCCGCACCTGACCTTTATTTTCTATGGATTTTTTGTACCATTCCATTTCTTTTATATTTTCTTCAGATATTATAGGTTCGTTTTTATAATTGTACATCCCCTTCCCTTTAAAAAAGAAAATAATTGTTTCAACCTGTCCTGAGTTATAAAAAAGATAATTCAGTTTTGCATTTACCTGCTCGGACAAATCGAATTTTTCACTGCTGTCCTCAGTACTGTGCCATCTGTTTAGCATATCAAGAATTCCGTCATCACTTGAGACGGTTGAAGCAGTAAGAGAAATCCTGGTTACTTCATTATTAACTCCGATGGATATTTGTCTTAAAGCCTGCATAAGTGACTGCGAAGATTTGTTGATAAGGGTGTCCATATAAATATTATTTATAAAAAGTCCAATGAGAATTGTAGGTAAAACAAGAATTAATATAAAGGCTGTCAGATACTTATAAGCTATACTTTTTCT
This sequence comes from Bacillota bacterium, assembly GCA_023409265.1. Lineage (GTDB taxonomy): Bacteria > Bacillota > Clostridia > Acetivibrionales > DSM-1351 > Ruminiclostridium. The sequence goes on from JAEYHZ010000038.1 coordinate 120,903, forward strand.
TTTTATGTACATATTGACTCCTAAGTTTCTATCGGATGGGAATGTGTTGTTATGTAAACACCCTCTATTGACAATGTACAACACGCCTCACGCCGGCTATTTTGTCACTTTTCTTTGTTGTCGTCCTTGCCTTGCGTCAGCAAGGCTGCGTCCATCCGCCTCGAAAACCGCCAAAATATCTCGGCGTGAGGTCGGTGATTTTTGAGTGAGAGAATTTGGCTTGCGACAAGGCGAAGAGGCGAAGAAAGGCTTTGTGCCTTTCAAGCGGCTTCAACGCAGCCGTAGGGCAAATTCGCCACTCAAAAACGTACTGTACATTGTTAATAGAGGGTAAGCATTATTGAATAAATTAAATATAACAAATTTGATATGAAATATAAATGTTTATTTTCTTCATGATATAAAAAAATAAATCAAGATTTAATGATTTTTCTTTTTATTTATTGACTTTTCATTTTGAACTGATTTATTTGAAATAATTAAGAACAATTCCAATTATCTACTTTTAAGAATAATATTATTTAAAAAAGAAATAACTAAGGAATGACTAAATAATAAAATCGGATTATTGGGCGAAGAATTTTTTGTCATTACAAGGCGGCGGAAGGCGTAATAATTGCTTTATTACAACTGACGACAACACAGTAATGGCGAAAAATAATCGTCCAAGAATCGGAAGTTATTATTTGGTCATTCCTAAATAGGATATGTTTAAAATATAATTAAATATGGAGGTAAACTATGAGCAAAAAGAATTCGCCGCTTGGTGGACGTGACAACAGGCGTTTAACAGCTTTCAGACCAACAGATAACGAAGGAACTGCCGCATGGACAAATGAAGCAACCAAGCAAAAAGAAACAAACGTAGTGATTCCCAAAACCGATGAAGGTGTTTCAGAAGCCAAAAAATGGGTAGATAACGGGAGTAGACTGTAGTATAGTAATACTAAAGGAATAACAATTAAAAAGCGGGGTGATTTTTTTATGTCAAAAATCAAGATGACGGTGGATGGAAATACAGCTGCCGCTTATGTGGCTTATGCATATACCGATGTAGCTGCTATATATCCTATCACACCATCGTCCAACATGGCAGAATCAGTTGATGAATGGTCTGCCAAAGGTAAGAAAAACATATTTGGACAAAAAGTACGTGTTGTTGAAATGCAATCAGAAGCCGGTGCTGCCGGAACCCTACATGGCTCCCTTCAGGCAGGAGCATTGACAACCACCTTTACAGCTTCACAGGGCTTACTATTAATGATACCCAACATGTACAAGGTATCGGGTGAACTACTGCCTGCAGTATTTCATGTTAGTGCCCGGGCAATTGCAACTCAGGCTCTTTCCATATTTGGAGACCATCAGGATGTAATGGCCGCAAGGCAAACAGGTGTTGTAATGCTGGCTTCAGGCTCAGTTCAGGAGGTTATGGATCTGGCGCCTGTAGCACATCTGGCTGCTATAAAAGGAAGACTTCCCTTCCTCCATTTCTTTGACGGTTTCAGAACCTCACATGAAATTCAGAAGATAGAAGCTCTGGAATATGACGACCTTGCAAGTCTTGTTGACTATCAGGCCTTAAAGGAATTCAGAGACAGGGCATTATCACCAAACCACCCGGTAACCAGAGGTACTGCGCAAAACCCTGACGTTTACTTCCAGAATCGTGAAGCTTCAAACCCATTCTATGATAACATAGTTAACGTAGTTGAAGAGTACATGAACAAGGTTGGAGACCTTACAGGAAGAAAGCACGGTCTTTTTGATTATTATGGCGCAGCTGATGCTGAAAATATTATTATCGCAATGGGTTCAATAACTGATGTCATTGAAGAAACCATAGACTACCTGAACAATAACGGCGAAAAGTACGGACTGGTTAAAGTTCATTTATACAGACCATTCTCTGTAAAACATTTATTGAATGTCATACCTAAAACAGTCAAAAAAATAGCTGTTCTTGACAGAACCAAGGAACCCGGTGCAATCGGTGAACCTCTCTATCTTGACGTAAAAGCAGCCTATTACGGAATAGAAAATTCACCGCTGATCGTAGGCGGACGTTTTGGACTGGCTTCCAAGGATACGACTCCTGCACACATCAAAGCTGTATATGATAATCTCAAGCAGCCTAGTCCAAAGGACAGATTTACAATTGGTATAGTTGATGATGTAACCTATACTTCTCTTGATATCAACGACCATATAAATGCAGCTCCAAAATCAACATACAAATGTTTATTCTGGGGACTAGGTTCAGATGGCACGGTAGGTGCAAACAAGCAGGCCATAAAAATCATTGGAGATCATACAGATAAATACTGTCAGGCATACTTTGCCTATGATTCAAAGAAATCCGGAGGAGTTACCATGTCCCACTTGAGATTTGGTGACGAAAAAATCAAGTCTTCATATTTAGTTCACGAAGCTGATTATATTGCCTGTCACAATCAATCCTATGTAAATTCTTATGATCTGCTCAAAGGTATCAAAAACGGCGGAACCTTTGTACTCAACTGTTTGTGGGATGAAAAGGAACTGGAGGAACACCTTCCTGCTGAAATCAAGCGTCAGATAGCACGTAACAATGTACAGTTCTACACTGTTAACGCCTACACTATAGCTGAGAATATAGGACTTGGCAACAGGATAAATATGATAATGCAGGCTGCTTTCTTTAAGCTGGCAAATATCATACCTCTTGAGGATGCTGTCCGTTATTTAAAAGAAGGTGTAGTAAAGTCCTATGGTAAAAAGGGCGAAAAGGTGGTAAAAATAAACCAGGATGCCATAGACAAAGGTATTGATTCTATAGTTAAAATTAATGTTCCAGACTCCTGGAAAGATGCTCAGGACACCTCAAATACCCAGATAGAAGAACCTGACTATGTTAAGAATATTCTCCGACCTACAAATGTAATGAGAGGTGAGGACATACCGGTCAGCACTTTTGTAGGCATGGAAGACGGTACAATACCGAATGGTACTACAGCATATGAAAAACGCGGTATTGCTGTCAATGTTCCCGAATGGATTCCTGAGAACTGCATTCAGTGTAATATCTGTTCTCTGGTTTGTCCACATGCCGTAATAAGACCGACACTTGCCACCGATGAAGAAATGGCTGATGCTCCCGATACCTTCGTAACCAGGAAGGCCGTCGGAAAAGGTCTTGAACCTTACCAGTTCAGAATCCAAATCAGCCCCATGGATTGCACCGGCTGCGGAAACTGTGCCGATGTATGTCCTGCAAAGGAAAAAGCTTTGGTTATGAAGAAGCTCAGTACCCAAACCGAGAGCGAAATTCCAAACTATGATTTCTCAACTACAAAAGTATCATATAAGGGTGGAAACTTCGGAAATAAGACAATTAAGGACAGTCAGTTCAGGAAGCCTCTTTATGAGTTCTCAGGAGCTTGCGCAGGCTGCGGTGAAACACCTTATATCAAGCTGGTAACCCAGCTGTTCGGTGACAGAATGATGATAGCCAATGCTACCGGATGTTCTTCGATCTGGGGAGCTTCTTTCCCGGTAAGTGCATACACGGTTAATAATGAAGGAAAGGGTCCTGCATGGGCAAACTCTCTGTTTGAAGATAATGCTGAATTCGGTTACGGTTTTTACCTTGGCACAAAGCAAATCAGAGAACGTATCGGAGATATTGCATTGCAGCTTTCCGGCATGGATATAGATGATAACCTTAAAACCAAACTCAACGCCTGGGTAGACAGCGTCGAAGATGGAGAAGCTTCAAAAGGAGCAAGTGAAGACCTTCTGGAAGCAATAAAAGGATACTCACCAAAGGATCAGCTCCAGACTCAGCTAATAGCTGAACTTCTTGAAAAACAGGACTACCTTGTCAAACGTTCAATCTGGATTGTGGGCGGTGACGGCTGGGCATATGATATTGGTTATGGCGGACTTGACCATGTACTGGCGTCAGGTGATGATGTCAATGTTCTGGTATTTGATACTGAAATTTATTCAAATACAGGAGGTCAGGCTTCAAAAGCTACTCCTACCTCGGCAATTGCCAAGTTTGCATCCTCAGGTAAGAAAGCAGCTAAAAAGGATCTGGCAGCTCAAATGATGACTTATGGCAATGTCTATGTGGCTCAGGTAGGTATTGGCGCAGACAGAAATCAGTTATTGAAGGCAATTGCTGAAGCAGAAGCCTACAAGGGTCCATCAATAATCATTGCATATGCACCATGTATAAGCCATGGTATTAAGGACGGCATGGGAAGAAGTATTGCCAACAGTGCAAATGCAGTATCTACAGGCTACTGGCATTTGTTCAGGTATAATCCTGATCTGAAGCAGCAGGGCAAGAATCCTTTCAGCCTTGACTCAAAAGAACCAAACTCCAGCTTCAGAGATTTCCTCATGAACCAGGTAAGATTCTCATCTCTTGCCAAAGAGTTCCCGGATGAAGCTGAGCTGTTATTCAACATGGTAGAGGAACACGCCAGGGAGAAATATCAGAGACTTAAGAAAATGGCCGAATAAGCAGATAAATCATTAATATCACTGCTCTTAAAGGCATATAAAAAGGTGGCCCTAAAACAAAGTGCCACCTTTTTTTGCATCTCTTACAGTGATACTTCTAGTCCTTAAATTTTGGTTAAAAGTTTATACCAGACAACAAGAAAATTCGCTGCGCCTCAGATTTTTAGTGCTCGTTCAGCTGTTACTCATCCGAACTTTGTTCAACCGCTTTTATTGTAACTAATAGTACAGCAGGTCTAAACCACTATAAAATCTTTTTCCTTGAGCACTTTTACTTTCCAATTTTTCTCCGGCGAGGTATAATATTGCAAGAAAACAATGTATTAACATACTTGGTGAGCCCCAACTATTTAGAGAAGTTTTCCTGCATGTCAAAGTAACCTATTTCCGTAAATTAGGTTGCAGGCAGAGTTTCTGAAAGGCAGATACTATTTGAAATTTTATGGTAATTTATCTTCAATTTGAAGAAACCTGGTCTTATGGGTATCATTCATGATTCTGAACTATTTGAATATAAGATGAAAAGAGGTAAATAAAAAATGGTGCATTTAGTATATTGCGATAATACCGGCAAAAAAAGTGAACATGTTTTAGATAAAATTTTATCCGGAGCAAAAACAATGGTCGTGAGAGGCGCTGCCGGCCGAAAAATACCGCACAGCCGGGTTTTCGAAGGTGAGACGGTTTATTTTATGGAAAAGGGAACTGCATGTATATCTGCCTTTGCAAACGTAAAATCTGTTCAAAACCATGTAAAGCTGTCAGAAGATGAAATTATAAAAATACTTAATGATAACCAGGATAAATTAGACCTAACCGAAAAGCAAAAAGAGCGCTGGCACAAGAAATGCTTATGTTTGGTTGAATTTGAAGGAGTTCAGGAAATTGACCCTCCTCTTGCGTTTGACCATCAGGGTAATATGGACGACTGGCTTATTATTGATAAGATTGAAGACGTAGTTGTTGGAACAAGCATACCGTACAACTATGAAAAGTCCAGGTTTTAATACCTGATATGATCAGAATGCAGGGTCAACTACTTAGCTAGATTCAAGCATCTTAAAGAGTTATTTCTACACTCCTCTTGATTGTCGAAATAACTCTTTGCATTTCTCAGCTATATTTCGTTCATATACCATATTTTAAAACATAGTTTTTCAATGATCTTACGAAACCTTGAAAACCCCACCTGTAAGCTGCAGGAAGTAATCCTCAAGCGTATCGTTCATAACGCTTATACCGCTGATCTCAAGTCCGTTTTCGGATAATACCTTGTTAAAGACGGCAGATTCATTTAAGCGTTCATAAATTCTGACTGTTCCCTGTTCAACAATTTTATAGTCTGTTACGTTAAGGTTCTTCTCCAAAAGGAAACACGCTTTTTTATCATCATTGATTTTGATTTCAATATAATTTCTGCTCTTTTTCTTTAGTTCCTGGTAATCAATTTCCTCCAGCAGCGTTCCCTCATGAATTATTCCTATTTTGGAAGCCATTTGCTGTATCTCACTAAGGATATGTGAAGATACCAGTACTGTAATCTTTCTCTTCATGGATAAATCTATAATTAGTTTGCGGATCTCTTTTATGCCAACAGGGTCAAGACCATTTGTAGGCTCGTCAAGAATAAGCAGCTCCGGTTTGTGGAGTAATGCACGGGATATGCCCAATCTTTGCTTCATACCCAGTGAAAAACCTTTAACCTTTTTATTCCTTACCTCCAGCATTCCTGTCAGTTCCAGGGCCTCTTCAAGATAACCCTTATTGGTTACACCCATCATTCTACTATGGATCTCCAGATTTTCTGCAGCGGTCAGATTTGGGTAAAAACCCGCAGTCTCTATTACCGAACCTATTCTTCCATAATGGGAATAGTCACCATGTGATATCCTTTGACCAAATAGAAAAACTTCACCTTGTGTAGGTTTGATCAATCCCATAATCATTCTGAGTGTGGTAGTTTTACCTGCACCGTTCTGACCGAGAAAACCATATATATCACCTTTGCTTACATGCAGATTAACCCCGTTTACAGCTTTTTTATTTTTATAATATTTGGACAGATTTTCTGTTTTTAAAATATATTCCATTTCCCGAGCCCCCTCTTCCTTTCATGCCTTTAGATTATTTTCATGACTTTAGCTTACTTTCATTCCTTTAGCTTATTTCATGCTTCAAACTAACTTTCATGCCTTTAGTTTATTTCATGCTTCAGACTAACTTTCATGCTTTAAACTTACTTCGTTCATTCTTTTGATATATACATCCATCCCAGTTACATTTTTGAGTCACCGGCAATCACTTTTTATGTAATATACACCGCTTGTGACAAGTGCGGTTAAAAAGGTTGCAGCCATAACTGCTGCAATAGTATTAATATCATTTTTTGTGAGAAACTCTGAAACGAGATAGTTTTCAACCAGTTTGTTCGGGCTGCAGGCAGGAATCAGATAACTGTAATCAGAGTTTATAAAGCTGATATAAATTACAAAATAGCCCATACCGGCAAACAGGTACGATGCTGCTCCTTTTCCCAACAACCCGATTACCGCTGTTACCGGAGCAAGAACAAAATTTATGCCGGACATTACAAGACTGAATCGGACCAGTTTTACTATAAAATCCCCGGTGGGCAACTCCCTAAAATGGATTACTCCAAAAAATAATGCAGAAACAATAAAAACCAGGTAAAAGGCTGTTACAAAAAATAATATTATTAAGTACTTAATAAGCAGTACTTTCAATCTGGATATTGGATATGTAAAAATAGTACTTATTGTACCTCCATGATACTCACCTATTATTACATAACCGGTGAAAACAGACACCATCAGCAAAGCCAGAAGATTTATGCAATTAAAACCTGTAGCGGCATAAGTCTCCCAATCAGACTTTTTACTTGTTGAAGAAACCAGCAAAAAAGCAGTTACCGAAGTTAAGAAGCCCCCTGCAGCTATCATCCAGATAACAGCAGTTCTCTTGTATTTAATTAACTCTGTATAAATAAGACTTTTAAACATTTTGTCCTCCCATAATTAAATGGAGCTTATCAGCGGCCTGATTTACCTAAGAAACTGCATCCGAGTTTTTATACAGGGCAAGCCCCACAGTTGTTGAAATCACCGCTAAAACAACCAAATATCCTAAAACCGAGAGACTATTAATTGCCATATCTTTATAGGCATTATTGAAGATATAATTTGTACCGTATAATTTTGCCGCTGCGGCTGCCGGAGTCATGAACGGACAAAGATAAATGCTATTTTTCAGTTGAAACGGGAAGGTCATAATTAAATAGCCCAAAGTGATTACTGAAGTGATTACAAATCTCTTAGTCACCACGCTTACCATTATGACAACACATGAGAGTAAAAAGTAAGTCATCACATACCAAAGCGTAACTTTAAAAAAATTAACAAATAATGTACCTGGTATAACCGTTTTAACCAAGAGTATTCCAAATACGAGTTCTGATAAGCCAGAAACAACTAACAGAGAAGCTATAACCCCAAATAAGGAAATGAGCTTTGAGATGTAAATTTGAATCCTTGAAACGCCTGAAGTAAGCATATATGAAACCGTTTTATAATGGTACTCCATATTAAACAGGAATCCCGAAACCAAAATTACAGTTATTAGAATTCCTAACACCAGAATCTCTTTTCCGGTAGTCAAATATACTTCCCAGTTTTGATTACCGGTATCTTTTGAAAATGAAAGCTGAAGAAATTTGATAAGTGATGGCAGGATTCCCGAAATCATTAATAACAGCATAAGCCTGGACCTTCTCAGCTTCAGGAATTCTGAAGATATGGCTCTGTACATTTTGTCACCCCACATAAACTGTTTATAACGCATAGGTTCAAAAGAAAATTTTCCGGTTGTAGAAATTTTTTTTACCTTAAGTGCGTTTCAACGATACAAAGAGGTCCTCAAAAACATCTTTGTATTGTTATATCTTCATGATACAACAATTAGCTTACGCTGTATTAAAAAAAGTCTTACAAATTACTTACATTTTATTTTTTACTAAACTGAAAGAAAAAATTGTTTTCTCATTAGGGATGCTGGATACGGCTACTTCGCCGTTTTGCTTTTCTACCAGCTGTTTTACAATGGCCAGACCAAGCCCTGTCCCTCTCAGTTTTTGGCTTCGTGAGGTCTCAGTGGTGTAGAGACGATTAAATATAAAGGGCAGGTCAGGTTCCGGGATTCCTGTCCCCTTATCCCAGACCTCAACCCAGACTTTTTCGCTTTCCTCTCTTACTGAAATACCTGCTGCTCCGCCTTCCTTCCCATATTTTAAAGCATTGGATATGAGATTGCTCAAAACTCTCTCTATACTTTCAGCGTGTCCCCAGACATATACCGGTTGATCAGGGACCTGTATCAGGGGTGTAATTCCTGCCGAAACAAATTCTTCATAATATGCAGCAATAACATCATTAACAGTGTCAGTAAGGCAGGTTTTCTCCAGTTTGAGAGTTACATCCTCGGCTTCCAGTCTTGAGAGTTCAAAAAATTCCTGAATCATTTTATACAAAAGCTGTCCTTTTGAGCTGATAATATTCAAGTAATCCATTTGTTCTTCAGTCCCGATATTTCGGTCTTTCTGAAGAACCTCAACAAACCCCAGCAGAGAAGTTAATGGAGTACGTATATCGTGAGATATGTTTGCAATAAGCTGCTTGTGGGATAACTCAAGCTTTTGCTTTTCGTCAATTGTGTTCTGGAAGCTATCCATTAAAATGTTTAGTTCTGTATTTAGTGACTCCAGGAACTTGTACTCATTTCCCATATGAATCCTTCTGCCGAATCCTGAACTGCGTATTTCAATCAGAATATCGGATATCTGGCGTATACCTTTCCTGACAATCGCCGACTTATACAAAAAATAAATATTTATAACTATTGAAAGAAGCAAAACGCACTTTAGAAATAAGTTCATATATAACCCGCTAACCTGACTGCTTTTCAGGCTATTCCTCTACAAGTTTATATCCTATTCCCCAAATAGTCTGTATATATTTAGGATTTGAAGGGTCCTTTTCAATTTTTTCACGCAGCCTTCTGATATGTACCATTACTGTGTTCTCATCCTTTAAAAAGTCTTCTCCCCAAATAACTCTAAAAAGCTGGTTCTTTGTAAATACCTTCCTGGGGTGGTTCATAAAAAGCTTTAAAATTTCAAACTCCTTTGCAGTGAGGGCTACAGGCATGCCTCCTATTGTTACCTCATATGTGCAGGTGTCCATCACTATATCCAGGTGCCTTATTATTTCAGATTTCTTCTCACTTTCAGGGGAGAATCGCAAATATCTCCTCAGCTGGGCTTTTACTCTGGCAGTTAATTCTCCTGTGCCAAAGGGCTTGGACAGATAGTCATCAGCACCAAGCCCCAATCCTATTATTTTATCAGTCTCCTGGCTTTTAGCCGATAAAATAAGAACAGGTGTGTTTCCGTTTTCCCTTATTTTTTGTAATACCTCGTAACCATCCACTTTGGGAAGCATAATATCCAGGATAACCATCTGGTAATGCTCAGATTTTACTTTCTCCAAGGCATCTGCTCCGTTATATAAACTATCAATTGAATAACCCTCCTTTGAAAGGTTATCTGACACAAGACGATTTATCTCTTTATCATCTTCTACAACAAGAATTCTTATATTATCCACACAAAATTCCCCCTAAGTGGCTATGAACTTTCGGTCCCCGGTTTACTGGTTCTGTTTGAAGGCCTCCACAAGTACCTTCAGGTTCTCATCCATTGCCTTTATATAGCTATCGGCAGGAGCTTCTCTCTCTCCTGTAGCAACCGGGTCGAGCAAGTAAACCTTTGCTCCTGTCTGTTTAGCAATTGATTCTGCTGCTTTTTGTGAATACTGAGGTTCAGCAAAAAGTACTTTAACCTTTGAGGCCTTTATTGTGTCAATAAGTTCTGCCAGTTCTCCGGCACTCGGTTCAGTTCCGGGTTCTCTTTCGACCACCGAAACTATATTAAGGCCAAACTCCTTGGCAAAGTAGGGAAAAGCTTCATGAAAGGTAACAATATCCTTATTTTTAAATTTATCCAACTGCTGATGCATTTTTTCACTCTGTGCTTCCAGCAGCTTGACATATTTATCTGCATTTTCCCTATAAGCAGCGGCATTTTTGGAATCCGAGGCTGCAAGGCCTTCGGCAATGTTTTTGACCTCCTGGATTGCACCTGAAATGCTTACCCACACATGGGGATTTTCCTCACCGCTCTCATCCTTCAGCAGCTCCATGCCTCTGGCAGCCTCGATTACCTTTAGATCCGGCCGCTGCTTGATGACTTTATCCATGAAGGCTTCCATTCCTGCTCCGTTAATAACGAAAGCATCCGCCTTCTCCAGAGTTTTCAGGTCAGCCGGAATCAATTGATAATCATGGAGACACCCCGTTTGAGGTTCAGTCATATTCAGTACCTTCACACCGGGTGTATCACCGATAACATTTTTTGTGAAAATGTATATGGGATAAAATGAAGTCACTATTGTATAGGTGTTATCCTTTGAATTATTAACTTCCGTCTTTGAGCATCCGCCTAATATTGTACTGCTTAATAAAACAATCCCTGCCAAAAACAGTACTGTAAATTTTATAAATACTTTTTTCAAATTGTTATACCTCCAACATAGATGGGAATGATTCGCATTTATATTATATACCAGTTGAACTGATTTTAAAACAATTATTTATAAGATTGCAGGTAAAATTTTATGGGTACCTGTATATCCAGCCTTCAAAATGTAGTGTTATTATTTATTAATGCCTTAATCAGCAGATTTTCATCAGCCTTACAACAAACTTTGTACCCTTCCCGGGTTGGCTGTTGGCATATACCGAACCACCCTGCCCCTCTATTATGGTTTTAGTTATATACAAGCCGATGCCTATATTTGTTGGATTGCTGCTGTTGGGGCCCTTATAGAACCGGTCAAATATCCTGGGCAGCTCCTGTTTGGAAATTCCTAAACCGTTATCCTGTATTTCCACCTGAACAAATATACTGTTTTCCTCCCAGGATATGTTTATCTCATCACCGGTGCTGCTGTGTTCAATACAGTTTTTTATTATGTTTGAAAGCGCTTCAGTTGTCCAGCTGATATCATGTTTTATAAAAATATTTTCATTCCCCGATAATTTCAGGTCAATGTTCCTTTCTTCGGCTATATATTTAAGTCCTGCTATGCTTTTGTTTACAGTCTGATCGATAGGGGCTCTCTCCTTTTTGAATTCCACAACCCCTGCTTCAAGTTTGGCCATTTTAAGCATATTTTTAATCAGCCATTCCATCCTGTCCAGCTGATTTTTACTTTCATTTACAAATGTAACTCTTTCCTCTTCTGATATAGTGGATTCGTTTTTTAAAATATCATTAAACAGGATCAGGGACGCAAGAGGAGTTTTTAACTGGTGGGAAATATCGGTAATAATCCTCTTTAAGAACAACTTCTCATTTTTTAGAGCCTGTACATTTTCACTCAGTCTCTCTGTCATTAAATTGAACTGATAGATGAGGAAGCCCAAATCACCTTCTTCCCTGTCTCCTTCTATAGAGTGATAATTTCCCTCTACAACGGCTTCAGCTCCCTGGCTTACTCTCCGTATCCTACTGTAAATCCTGTTCAGACTTAGTATAAAAAAGGCTACAAGAACAACGGCAAAAATCAATATCAACAACTGGAATCTTATATTTGTCAGCCATAATTCCTTTTCAGCATAACTGTTCTTTTCCAGACTTAAATTCTCATCATAATTATATTTACTTAAAATACTTTTACCAAACTGATAATCACCTTGAAAATCCCCTGTGAAATTTTTTACCATTTCTATCTCTGCACCGGGATATTGTTTTGCAACCGCGCCGATTACCGCAATGTTCTGTTTTATTTGTGCCTTGTTAAGTGTTCTGGTGTAGCTTTGAAAGGTATACATTACCACAGCTCCGAATACTATAAGAAGCACAGCCAATATTCCTAATGCCATTTTAACTTCTTTATTCTTAAGTATACTCATAAATTATCCCTTACCACTTTTATTGGCTCCCCCGCCAGACATCTATTTTGATAAATCCTCTTTCCACACATATCCCAGCCCCCGCACTGTCTCTATATGCTTTTCCTGTTCGGTTTCAATTTTTTCTCTCAATCTTTTTATATAAACATTTAAGGTGTTGTAATCCACAAAATTGCCATCTATATCCCAAAGCTTTTCAATAATTACATTTCTGTTCAGCACCATTTCCTTATTTTCCAGCAAAACCAGCAAAAGTTTGTACTCCGCGGCAGTTAGACAGACCTCTTCTCCGCCCACAGTAACCCTGCATTTCAAGGGTTCCACTACAACACTGCCGCTGGAAAGGCGCCTGACATCCTCAGAATCATTCATTCTCTGCCTTCTCATAAGGGCATTGATCCTGGAAATCAGTTCGCTAATTCTTACCGGCTTTGTTATATAGTCATCACCTCCAATGTCAAGACCAAAAACCACATTGGGTTCATCGTCCAGAGCAGTCATAAAGATTATGGGCACATCGTTGGACGCCCTTATTTCCTTACAGAAGTCATAACCATTTCCATCGGGAAGGGCTACATCCAGAAGAATAAGATCAATACCGGCATTAAAAAACTCATGGGCTTCTTTGATTGTCTTTGCAAGGCTGACTGTAAAACCGTTTTTCTTAAGAGCATATTGAATTCCCATAGCAAGCGGTGCATCATCTTCTACCAGTAATATGTTCATGTTAACCTCCTAAAATATTATAATGGCAGTCCTTCACGTAATCATTATACACTTTTGCTTACAGTATTTGTAATCCATTTCATAAGAATTCAGAGAAGGGCTGCTTTTTAATCAAAAGCAGCCCTTCTCTGTTTATTCCTCAATTCTTAGCGCTTCTACTATGTTCATGTCATTCAGCTTGCGCAGCGGTATCACTGCCGCAAGCAATGTGATGACGACCATTCCTGCTCCACCGTAGAGATATGGCCATATGGAGCTGGTATATCCAATCGAGCCTAACGGGTTGTTTTGTATTATTCCAAAATAGGTCAGGAGAAAGGAAACCGGTAAACCAATTATACATGCTATTATCCCGAATAACGCTCCCTCCAGCAGTACAAGCTTTTGAAATTGCCCCTTTGTCATACCAATAGCCTTGAAGGTCGCATATTCTCTTTTCTTCACCAATAGGTTTATTGTTACAGTGTTAATGATATTAACCGTAGAAATAATGATTATCAATCCAATAAAACCATATACCAGGATCATCATCTGGTTTTGCAGAGTGTCGGTTTTTTCCTTTTGAGTGTTGATATCCATATAGGAGGCCTTATTCTCATCCGCCAGAATATTCATCTTTTCAAAGTTATTCTTAGAATACTCGGGAGAAGTGAAATTTAAAGCTATTACCGACAACCCCTTTATTCCGGTCAATTTAGTATAATTTTCTGAAGACATTATAATACCGTAACTGTCATAGACCACAGTGCCTGCTATGGTTTCGTAATCGATGACACCGGCTACTTTAAAGGTTATTGTCTTTCCACTGTCTGCAAGCTTTTTCAGCTGGCCTATATCCTGTTTATTTACAAAGTTATCATCCAGAACAGGAAGAGTTATTTTATCTCCTGCCTTGTACGTAGTAAAGCCATCATAAAACCTCTTTTTGTTTTCATCAAATCCGCCGGCTTTGTTAACTATGATAACCTCATTTTCTGTATTAAACTGCTGGTAATTAATTTCAGTCTTGTTTTGCTCATTGAGCAATTCAAAGGCCTTCTTGTCATATCCCATAAGCTGAGTGTTGATAATGTACTTTCCTTTATACTCTTCCACTTTACTTTGTTTTAATGAAGGAACAAACTTTTTGTTCAGACTGCCTTTATCCAACAGCATTGGGAGATTGCTGAAATTGAGCTCATAAACCTCCTTAACGCCATCCATACTGCTCAGTTGTTCCGACAATTCCTTGCTCAGGTAAGGGCTGTCTGTCTTCTGCTGTTTTGAAAAGGCAGCTTCAATCATAATCATATTATTTGCTATTTTATTGCTTTCAAAGAGGATATCTATAAAGTTTGAGAAAAACACATACATGACCAGCGATATCATTAATGACAGGCAGGTAATATAGAATCTTTTTCTGCTTCTCTTTATGTTTTTGTAGGCAACCTGGCCTTCGAATTTAAAGATGAGTTTAGCCCATAAGCCACTTCTTCTTTTAATCCGGTCTCCTTTTACTACCATTGTACCTCTGATTGCATCGATTGGGGAAACTCTGGATGCAGTCCTTGCAGGGAAGAACGCCGAAAGGAATATTGTTGCAAGTCCCAGAAGGGCAGCTACAACTATTACCTGGGGATAGAAGTTTATTGTAAAGGAACCCAGAAATCCATCCATAAACACATTAAAGGTAATCAAGACACCCGCCAAGCCGCAGATAATTCCTATAGGGATGGCTATAATACTCATTATCAGGACCTCTTTAAAAACCAGCTTCCTGATTTGCGGCTTTGTTGCACCAATGCTCCTTAATATTCCGAAATGCTTTATCCTCTCCATAACCGAAATATTAAAGGCGTTATATATTACCACTGTTGTACAAACAACCACAAAACCGGCTATCAGTCCGAATATTACTTCCATTTGATTGTCCTTTTTCTTATCAGGGCCGTCTCCAATCAGATATAGAAGGCGTGTATTTCCATCGGCTTTTACATTGTTAGCTTTCGCTATCTTTAAAGCCAGCTGAGGCTTGCCTTTTTCCTGTTTTAAATTTACAAAATAGGTATAATCCTTTGTATTCTCAGAGGACTTAATGTCCAGAAAACTAAGAGCAGTATTGGTTATTTCCTTGCTTTCATAGGAGCCTACTACAGTATACCGGGCTTTTGAAATATCTCCCTGTTGGTTTTTGAGCTCACCGTTCAGAATACTTTCTATTTTCTTATCCTTGAGTATTGCATCTAACTTGCTGTCAACAATGATCTCCGAACTGTTTTCAGGGAATCTTCCATCTAATAGCTTTACTCTGAAGATGTCCTTGAAAGCCGCACCATCGTATGCTTTAACTGCTACACTTCTCAATGATTCGGTAAGTAAATTGTTATCTATTTTAAATATTCCCTCGGCTTTAACAATACCGCCGCTTTTTATCTCAGCATTTGCCGACAGTATCTTTACCTGTTCCCTGTCTGCATTATAAAACAACACTTCAAAATTACCCGTATCGTTTTTTATCCGCTCTATCTCACCGTTAATACCGCTGTAATATATACTTCCTATAGCTGTAAACATGGCAATTGCAACAATTATTCCCACAAGAGTAAGTATTGTTCTTCCCATGTGCTTTTTAAGGTATCTTAATGTCAGGGTCGAATAATTCTTCATGTTGTTCACGCTGCACCTCCATCTGAAGATATTTTGCCGTCAACTATACTGATTACTCTATCGGCCATTCCGGCTATGTTCATATCATGAGAAATAAGTATCAGTGTCTGATTATATTTCTTTGCCGAATATTTTAACAGTTCCAGTACCTCCCTGGAATTTTTGGTATCCAGATTTCCTGTAGGCTCGTCGGCAAGAATTATGGAAGGCTTGTTGGCAAGAGCACGACCTATGGACACCCGCTGCTGCTGACCGCCCGAAAGCTCTGAAGGCAGGTGTCTTCTTCTTTCCTTCAAATCCAGAATGGAAAGCAGTTCATCTATATAATGTTTATCTTCCTTTCTGTTGTCAAGAAGAAGCGGCATCAATATATTTTCTTCTGCTGAAAGCACTGGTATCAAATTGTATGCCTGAAATACAAAACCAACCTTCCTCCTTCTGAGGATCGACAGCTCCTTCTCTTTAAGGCCGTATATATCCATATCATCTATATACACCTTGCCTGAGGTTGGCTTATCAACACCACCCAGCAGATGCAGCAACGTGCTTTTTCCAGAACCGCTGGGACCTACAATTGCAACAAATTCTCCTTTTTTTACCGAAAAGCTTATATTATCAACCGCTGTAACCTCATTTTGGCCTTTTCCATACTTTTTAGTTAAATTTTCGATCCGTAATACTTCCATTTCAATCTCCTTTCCGCTGCTATTCAGCGTCACACTTAATGATAAAGGGTTGCTTTATTGATATCATTGAAATTTTTATAAAGGGAAATTTTTTTCCGGCATTATCGCGATATGCTCATTTCCACAGGTGATTTAACTACTCTGCTATTGAGTTTCAGTTAATACATCTGATTATACGAATGAAAAATTACAACTACATGAATTTAAAAATTACATTTTTGTAAGGATGAGCGGACAATAAAAAACTGCCTGACAAATATATAATTTGCCGGCAGTTTAAATTACTTTGACAATAGTTACCACCATTTTCTTCTTTTAAAATATATAAGCATGGAAACGCATATGGAGACCATAACCAGCCACAAGACCGGATACATCCATGGCCAGTCCAGTTCGGGCATATATTTGAAATTCATTCCGTACACACCAACAATAAATGACAGCGGCATAAAAACCGTGGAAATAATAGTAAGTACCTTCATAATCTCATTCATTCTGTTACTGCTGCTGGACAGGTACACATCAAGCATACTGGACAATATATCTCTAAGGGTCTCAGTTGTATCCATAACCTGAATTACGTGGTCATACAGATCTCTCAGATAAATTCCGGTGGTTTCCTTAATTAGCATACTCTCACCACGCTCCAGAAACGACAGAACCTCCCTTAAGGGCCATACAGACTTGTGCAGAAAAAGAATCTGTCTTTTTAGCTTGTGAATGGTTCTGAGAGTTTGTCTGCTGGTACGGACAACCATTTCATCTTCTACTATTTCAACATTTTCACCCAATGCCTCCAGAACAGTAAAATAGTTGTCTACAATCACATCCAGCAGGCAGTAAACCAGATAATCAGGACCTAATTTTCTGAAACGGCTCATACCCTGCTTTAATCTTCTTATTACAGGTTCGAAAACATCAGTATCTCTTTCACTTATTGATAGTACATAATTACTTCCCAGAATAAAGCTGACCTGCTCTATGTTAAATTCCCCAACCCCGGCATCATAAATAAGACTTTTTGCAGAA
Organism: Bacillota bacterium; assembly: GCA_023409265.1. GTDB lineage: Bacteria > Bacillota > Clostridia > Acetivibrionales > DSM-1351 > Ruminiclostridium. Next base: position 138,548 of record JAEYHZ010000038.1, read on the forward strand.
ATATAAATATAGTCATCATTTACATCGATTTTAGGCCTCTGGTCGGTATTAAGAATGTCTTCCAGAACCAAAGGATGCAAATTAAAGATTTCTCCTATTCCGGAGAGAACATCCACTTCACTCAAGCCTTCAACGTTAAGCCACCTTACACCCGTTTCCCTTTTTTCAAACTCTGTTAAATCCTTTAAATGTACCTGTTTTTCTTCAAAGTTTTCCTCGTCATAGTCTATAAGGGTTATTAATGTTGTCTCGCGCTTTTTTTCACCAATATGCACCAGGCTACCGGGAGGCAGCCCTATTGTACCTGAACGGGATTTGACTATCTTTTGCATATGTACTCCTTTATTTCTAACAATACTTTCCGGAATACCGGTTATACTTTACAGATTATCCTGTTAAAACTTATACAAGCTATTCCTGACTTTCAAATTTAGTTTGTCCATACCTGACAATATGTAAAATATATTCCATGTTAATTGTATGCTTAATCAGAGTGATATCTCCAGCTTCACCAGTCTTGCAATAACCTTGATATTTTTTGTGCTTATGGTCTCAGTAACCAGGGTACCCTTATTGCTTACTAAAAGCAGCTTATCGGTCTGAAGCCTTTTTACCTGTCTTACGGCTCTTGTTCCGTTATATTCAATAAAATATATCCCGTCGGAATCTATATCACCCGTTAAAACTGAAAGGGCCCTGTCACCTTTAAAAATCCGGAACCCCGACATGTCAGAGTCTTCAATGTTCAGATAAAACACCTTTTCCTTTTGAAAGCCTTCGACTTTATTCTTTTCAATAGGTAAAAGCTTTTTATCAATAAGTTTATCCATTTTATAATCATATACAGGGACGGTTTTTAAAATATTTCCGAAAGCGTCATCCCATACCTGGTTTACAGGCTGGTTCTGAGAAGTTTTTGACATTACCGCCTGTGTGCCGGCTATTTTGCCTGAAGTGACCGGCGTACGAGGAGCTCTTTCCTGGTCTGGGCTTTTCTGGGTCAAATCCTCCGATGCAAACAAACCTATTGGCCCCAATTCAAAATCAAGAGCCTTGGAAACTCTGCCTATCATATCATCACTTATAATCTTTTTACCCGACTCTATGTCAAGTATAAAACTTTCCGAAACCCCCAGGGTTCTTGCCAGCTGTTTTGGAGACATGCCTTTTTGTAATCTTAATTTATTTATCTCCTGACCTATTCTGCTCATACCAATAATCCTTCCCTCTATAAAGAAAATTCGCTACGCTTCAGTTTTTAAGTAAAATGTACAGCAATTAAAAATAATGATAAATTCACCGCTTAACATTGCTCTCTCAGGAAATTAAGGTCTATCTTGCCCATATTACAAGCATGAATGAATTATACTGGTCAAATTCATTACCGTTAAAATCCCCGAAAAGCTTCAGCTTTTTAAAGCCGGCAGCAGTGAGAGCCTCTATAAGTTCATCCTGTCGCAGCGGATAAAGAGGAACCTCATTATCATAGCTCTTGCCCGCAACGGTAAGCCTGGTCCTAAAGGATATTCTTTTATTTTGCTTATCATAATCATAATTTCTTTCAAAAGTAAGGTCAACATCTTTATTTTCTATGGTCGGCAGGCTCTTTATATCCCTCAGAATTATTCTGTCAAAGTTAATTATCTGCAGCACAAGACTTCCATCATTCTCCAGGAACTTTTTTATATTGGTCAGGAACTCCTTAATCTGCTGAATATTCTCCAGATGTACCAGTGAATTACCTATGCAAAAAGCCAGGTTGAACTTGGAAGACAGCTTTTGATCTACCTGTACCATATTTGCCTGGATTATTTCCACAGAACATCCTTCTGCTTTCACTTTTTCATGCAATTGCTCAAGCATTTTATTATCAAGATCAACTGCAGTTACATTGTATCCCTGCCTGCACAATTCAAGGGAGTAGCCTCCTGTACCGCATGCAATATCCAGTACAGATCTGGGTGGTTTTCCTGCCACTTCCCTTAAAAAATTAATCTGATCTTTTCCTGTCGGAAATATAAAGTCGTAATATTTCGATATCTGCTGGTAAAATCCCATAGTCACTTTCCTTTATATTTTATTTGATTTAGAAATTTTCTATTAATTAAAATAATCTTCTATTAATTAAAATAAATTCTATTAACCATTTCAATCTCAATTACTTAATTACTCATACTTTCTGTGAAGTGAATTTGCATCCCTATTTAAAGCTGATTGTATACGCCAATTAAAAATTTGATTTTTATTCCTTCTTCAGAAAACATTATCTCATGCTCCGTCTGGACACTTTCAGTGAAGCCGCTGGCGTGCAAATCTTCTGTTGCATACTTTATTATAAACCCATTTTCTTCAAAATATTTAATAGATTCCCTAAAAAGTTCATCATTGTCAGTTTTAAACCAAATCTCAGATCCTACTTTTAAAAAAGTTTTATATTTCACCAGCTGTTTTCCATGAGTAAGCCTTTTCTTTTTATAGGGTGACTTTGGCCATGGATTGCAGAAATTGATATATATCTTCTCTATTTGATCTGTTGAAGCCAGCATATTATCTATCTGCTCAATATTTTGTGACATCAGTTTTACATTGTTTATTTCATTTATTCCTGCGGCAGCAAATTCTGCTTCTATCTTGCGCTTTGCAAGCGCAAGCACTTCACTTTTGAGATCTACCGCAATATAGTTTATATGTGGATTGGCAGCGGCTACTCTGGAAATAAATCCGCCCTTTCCACAGCCCAGTTCCAGGTGCATGGGATTGCTGTTTCCAAAGAGCTCACGCCATTTGCCCTTCATTTCGGGCGGATTGTCAATATAAAAAGGACATGCTGCCAATTCAGGCCTTGCCCAGGGTTTCCTTCTAAGTCTCACATAAACCTCCTGTTTGCCGTAAATAATTACTATAACCAATAAGGCTGCTATAAATTATTCTTATCTTTTTGTAAAGTTTCTTTATTTTACATAGCCTAAAAGATATTTTACAGTTAGTCAGGTTTTGTGTCTACTATAATTTGTACCCATAATAAGGCATAGGTTAACCAGAAAAGTTTTCGGCCGCAGAAAAATTTTCTTACATTAAATTCGTTTCAACGAGGCCAGGTTCCCTCAAAGTGTCCCCAAGGACATCCTGGACATATATGGCCTCGTTATTATCAGACAAACCGTAAATATTAACCGTAAATTACTTTGTAACAGAATTACTTTATTGTAACTTGACTTACAGCCGGCAGTTCTGTAACCTATATATAGAATATTTTTATATTAAGCCACATAAAGTTTTGTAACGCATCAGTTAAGAGAAAATTTTATTTAAACTTCACTTCTTATCCTGCTCATGATAAGAGCGTGTAAAAAAACTACTACTCCTGTGAGCGGAAAGGCTAATGGCATTTATATGGATTTTTTACTGTTTATACTGAAATCAATTGTACTTGGTATAGTAGAAGGAATTACTGAATTTTTACCCATATCGTCTACCGGGCATTTAAGAATTTTTGAAAACCTGCTGCATTTTGAAAGTACCACTCCTGCTTATGTGGATATGTATACATACGTTATTCAGCTTGGTGCAATTCTGGCGGTTGTTCTTCTCTACTGGCGTAAAATAAAAGAAACTATAATTAACTTTATGCCTCAGAAGGTCGGCTACGAAAAGTCAGGCTTCAAGTTCTGGTTTATGATTGTCATTGCCTGTGTGCCGGGGGCTGTTTTAGGTATACTGTTTAATGACCTTGCGGATAAATACCTGTCAGGACCTTTTATAGTTGCAGCAGTGCTATTTGCAGGGGCAATTTGGATGATATATGCTGAAAACAGATTCAGAAACAACAACCTGACCAAACAAAAGCTTAGCGTAACACCCAAGCAGGCTTTGATTGTCGGTGCCTTTCAGTGCCTTGCCATAATACCCGGAATGTCCCGTTCTGCTTCAACCATTATCGGTGGCTGGGTATCAGGACTTTCAACTGTGGTAGCTGCCGAGTTTTCCTTTTTTCTTGCCATACCGGTCATGTTCGGAATGAGTTTTCTGAAGCTGCTTAAGCTGTTCAAGGATGGCGGATTTGCCACGATAACGGGTACCGAAATAACAGCTCTAATAGTTGGGTTTGTAGTTGCATTTTTAGTTGCTGTTGCAGTAATCAGCAAGTTTATAGCTTATCTGAAGAAGAAACCCATGAAGGGCTTTGCATATTACAGAATGATATTTGCTGTAGTTGTTATTGTTGCAGGTCTTCTGAAATTGTTTTAATAGAAACGTGTATCTTACATGCTAAAATTAGTAACTTTAAAAGGTAATGGAGTATCACAAAACTACTTTAAAAGTAGGGAGAGATATAATTTGAAAATTTCAAAAAATTCCATTGCAACAATTATTTTTATTGCATTTCTGATAATATGTTACTTTATTTATCAAAATATTAATTTTAAAAGTGAAAATAGTGAAATTCTATTTTGGATTATTGTAATTAGTTTTTTACTACTTGTAGATTTATTTGATACGATTAAAAAAATTATAAAAAAGAAAAATGATTTCATAAATATAATTAAACTTACTATAACAATATTAAATATTGTTATTTTTACCTATTCTATCATAACAAGAGATTTTCAAAAATATATATTATTTATTTTAATGGCCATACAGTATTCTTTAACATTAATATCAAAAAAATAAAGCTGTTTTGCGAATGTAAACAAAGCCACTGCACAGTGATAAAATTTATTCATTGTAAAGTGGCCTCTAATTTTTCACCTGTTATCTTTTCGCTTAATTCAAAAAGTCTTTTTGCCATTTCCTCATCCTGTGAAGCTTTTGAGGATCTGGCTTTTTTGCATTTATAGAAGTATTCACCCGTCACCTCTTTGACAGATGGGTCCAGGGCTAAAAACAATGCTGTTCCCGCTCCCTGCTCGGGAGTCTGGAAAAATGGTCTCAATAAACCGGTTATTGTCTTTCCAAATCCGTTATTCCGATCCACACCCATTGAGGTGGCAACTGCTCCGGGGTGGGCACAGTTAACGGTTATTCCTGTTCCTGCCAGTCTCTTTGCAAGCTCCCTTGTAAAAAGAAGATTAGCCAGCTTTGCTTGGCCGTAAGCAGTAACAACATTATAGCCCTTTGTCAAATTGTAATCCTCAAAGTGAATCCGTCCGGCCTTATGTGCGCCTGAACCGACAACTACAATTCTGGCACCGGCATGTCTCGGGATAATATCAATCAGCCGCATAGTCAGAAGAAAATGCCCGATATGATTGACACCAAACTGAAGCTCGAGACCATCCCTGGTCTCTCTCCTGTCAAGAGTGATAACTCCGGCGTTATTGACCAAAATATCCAGGCGGCTGAACTTCTCTTTAAATTCGCCGGTAAACCGCCTTATATCACTCATATCTCCCAGGTCACACAGCATAAGCTCAACTTTCCTTGAATTATCCTGATCCAGAACTTCCTTATAGGCCGCCTCGCCTCTGGATTTATCCCTGCAAAGCATAACCACTCTGGCACCGGTATCTGCAAGCTTTGCAGCTGTAGCCTTACCCATACCGGAATTGGCACCTGTTACAAGTACAATCTTCTCACTCATATGCTACCCCTAAATTGTCAATATCTTGATTACCGATATCTAAATCATTAATATCTTGATTACCTATATCTAAATCATTAATATCTTGATTACCTATATCTAAATCATTAATATCTTGATTACTGATATCTAAATCATTAATATCTTGATTACTGATATCTAAATCATTAATATCTTGATTACTGATATCTAAATCATTAATATCTTGATTACTGATATCTATATCATTAATTTCTAAGATAATGATATCCAAATCATAAACTGAAGTATTGATAACTTAATTATAATTCATTTTCCTTTTAATACAAAGCTATACAACAATAAAATCCGTTTCAGGCGGCTCACTCATCAAAGGAACCAAGAAACCACCCCTACCACTTAAACCCTTTGGGTTCTACCGGCTCCAGGTTGCCTCCTCCGGGTTCGGGACTGTTCTGAGTAATTTTTGATACAGTTTTGTTATCCAGGTTATAAACAAAATTACCGCTTTGTCTGTTGTACCTGTTATCGGTCCATTGATAGAACAGCAATACTTTTCTGCTGTCGGGCGACCACTGACAGAACTGGATATACGGGTCGGGCCTGTTTTCAATTAATTCATAGGAGAATTTTGTCCCTAGCGTCTTAAGCTTCTGAAAGCTTGCAGCTCCATCTTCCAGCATACTTACAGAAGTTTTTTTCTCAACGTCTATGAGGGTTGTATCCATCCATATCCTTGCAAGGCGGGTAACACACAGCTTTCTGCTGTCGGGTGACCAGCTGTATCCAAATTCCTGTGCAAGAAGCTCGTACTTCTTGCTTAGCCGGTTTTTTCTTATGTCATATATAAGTACATAAGAACTGCCGTTATAGTCCCATTTGTGTGAAACTGCAGCATACCTTCGGTCCGGCGAGACCGAACCGGTATCAAAAAACTTTTCACCGGCCTTGTTTATGTATGTATCGGGAATGTAATCCTCCAATTCGGCTGTATTACTATTCCACTTCAGATAAAATACCTTGTTCCAGCCCGAGACCACATTCTCTGTAAATACAGGTTCCTGAACAGCTACAATACCGTTTTGCATAAGTTCAAACCTGAACCTTCCGTTGGAATTGATTAAGCTGCCCTGTGGAAGCCGATTTTCCCAATTATCCCCCAGGCTCAACAGCTCAAGGCTGCCGCTGCTGGAGCCCTGATATGTAGTCGTACCTGAATATAACAAATAGACCTTATCTCTTCGGTCCGTTAAAAGAGCGAACTGTGCCTCATCCGTCACAAAAGCTTTCTGCGAAAGTCGATTCAGTGTATTCCTGTCAAATATTGCAGCAACCGAGTAATCAAGACCTCCGGCATGGGGCATTTCCAGGAATTTAAAAATAACAAGCAATTCTTTTTTTCCTGCTCCTGAAAAGCTTCCTTCAAAGATTGTACCGATTTTAATATTGTCAGGCGATTTATCATATACATATTTAGCTGACTCATCTGTTTTATCCAGCCTGTCTATCAGGTCAATACTATTTACACTGCTTCCATCCTTTAAGAGGAATTTTTCGTTATTTCCCATCTTTTTATTGTTTTCGTTATCCTGACTACTGCCATTTGGAGTAACCAATATAAATTGCCTGCCTTCCCACCTGTAAGTTTTATCAATATATTCACCCTTATCCATGTCGTATACGGTTACTTTTATTCCGTTTTCGCTGACCTTTGTAAACCGGGTTGAATAAAGCTCCTCAAATTCACTGCACATAATACCATCAGGGCTATTCTCAACAAGCAGCTTTTTTATCTTTCCGCTATCCTCTATGGTAAATATATTGAACACCTGGAAATTGCTCCCGTAATACTGTCCTACTGTGAAATCATATCTCCCGTCACCATTGTAGTCATCGAAAAATATATTGAATTTCCCTCTGAAAATAAGAGTTTCGGTGAAATATTGCGTCATATCTGTTGTACTGAGCAGGTTACCATTTAAATCATAAACTTTTCCCACAAGATTTCCTTCATAATAATCCGATCCGTAAGGGCCTGGGTCTCCGTGCGTTATATGGTTTCCCACAGTCATCAGTAATTTTAATTTGAATTCCCTGTTACCCTGCCTGACTTCGGATGTTGAAAGGGTAAAAGGTACATCGGAGGAGGAGGATATATTTGCTGCTCCTGCATCAGCTACGGTTTCTATTGACTTTAACGGGTTGGTCAGGAGCAGTACCGAAGCTGCTGCTATAAACAAAACTACTACGATTCCCACCCAAAATGCAGGTCTTTTATAGCTCATTATACCTTTAACCCTGGATTTTATATTACTTTCTCCAAAGGCCAGAAGCCCATTTCCGAAGGAGTGATTTTGCCTGGCGGCCATATTTATCAGGGAAGACGCATACTCCGCACGTACATCCCCCTTGCTCACACGTATTACTTTTTCATCGCAGGCCATCTCCATATCCTTGTGAAATAATCTGCTGGAAAGCCATATTACAGGGTTAAACCAATGTACGCAGAGTAACAGTAATGAAAGTGGTTTTATCAGGTAGTCAAGCCTCTTGATATGTACCAATTCATGAATTATGATGTATTTTCTGAAAGAATAACCATCCACTTTATTAAGGGAATCTTCATTAAAGGAATCCGCAGCATTTACATCAGCTGCAAGGCTGTTGGCTGAATTCATAAAACGGGGATCTACCAGGCGGGCCGGAAGAATAATTCTGGGTTTAATTAAACCAATAACAGCTGGAGTATCAATAACCTCCGAGGAGAAAATTTGTATTTTCCTGTTGACACCCAGAACTTTTTTACATTCCTCAAGGAGCTCTCGGTCCTTGACTAATACGGCTGTCTTAAATTTTTGTGCTGTTTTTACATAGGAATATACTAAATAGGATAGCATTAAAAGCATTCCTGCAAGCCATAAAATTCTGAGGCTGAAATAAACAACTTCTTTCGTATTAAATTCATTTGTTTCCTTTACATCAACTGCTGTCTTTTTGCCTAAATCCTTATAAGGTTCAACAGAGCTTTCTTTTCTCAGTTGAGTATCAGGAATATTCTCCACAGGCAAATCAATCACAGCTGCACTTGTGGGAATATAGCTTATAGTGACAATCTTTTGGTCAGGGGTGATATTTGCATTATTCACCGGCATTATATTAAAGAGACTGACAGCCGAGGGGAACGAAAAGGGGACCAGCAGCCGCAGCAGAACAACAACCCAGATTGCATAGCTGAATGACTTGGGCAGGTATTTACCTGACATTGCTCTAAGCAATATAACGACTAAAGCTGCAATTGATGCTGTGATACTCATATTGATGACAGTTATAAAAATATTTTCAAGCATAATATCCTCCACGAACTTTTGATGTAATTAAATTGCTGCCTGTTACTCTTTATGCTTGCTTGAATAATTGTCAACTATTTTTCTGAGCTCATCGATCTCTTCGGCACCCAGTTTTTCTTTTTGGAGAAACGTAGCCAAAAATAGCTTTATCGATCCATCATAAACCTTCTCAATATGCTCTTCGCTTTCTGCTCTCATGACCTGTTCTCTGGTGACAAGAGCTGAAACCAAAGTATTTTCGTTTACCAGCACTCCTCTTTCAGCCAGCCTTCTCAAAACAGTGTATGTAGTTGATTTTTTCCATCCCAGTTCGCTGTATGCAAGTTTGGCAAGCTGGGTACTTGTTACAGGGGAATTTTCCCATATAATACTCATAAATCTATATTCAGCATCAAAAACCTTGATTTTTTCAGACATCTTTCCTCCACAAAATCCGCTTAATTACTAACGGCATTATAAAATGTTGCTGCAAATAAGTTTAATCCATTAAACCTCAATAACAGTTTAATGGATTAAACCTCAAAAGTCAAAGGAAAATAAAAAAGGATAGCTCCCTATAAAAAAGGATCCATCCCTCTCCTCCTGACTCTGTTATAAAAAATTTCCGGGCCAGTTTTGTACTATATTACACACAGGTGTAGCCACCGTCAACCGGGAGAATTACTCCGGTTACATAGGAGGATAAGTTAGATGACAAATATACCACGGTGGAATCCAGTTCACCTTCATTGCCATACCTTCCCACAGGAACACTTGCTTTCATATAATTGGTGAATGACTCGGTATTCAATGTATCAACTGTAAGTTCTGTTGCGAAGTAACCCGGGCAAATGGCATTAACAGTAATATTATGTTTCGCCCATTCGGCAGCAAGAGCTCTGGTCAGATTGACAACCCCGCCCTTTGCTGCATGATAAGCGGCTGTTGGCAATGCCATATTTCCAACCATTCCATACATGGATGCGATATTTATTATACGTCCGTATTTATTTTCTATCATAAGTTTTCCAAATTCTCTTGCCACCTTGAATACGCCATCCAAATCAACCTGGATAGTATGGCTCCAAGCTTCGTCAGAGGTTTCCTCTGCCGGTCCCACGCCTCCGGAGCCCGCATTGTTAACCAGTATATCGGCCTTTCCGTACTCAGCTTTTATAGCAGCTGCTGCTGCAACTATTGAAGCTGTATCGCTAACGTCACATTGAATTGAAATACATTTTACGCCCAGCTCCCTTATCTCGCCAGCTACCTTGTCAAGCTTCTCCTTACGTCTTGCTAATATGGCAATATCTGCACCCTGTAATGCAAGAGCCTTGGCCATTTGTACACCCAACCCTGATGATGCGCCTGTTACAACTGCAACCTTTCCTTTTAAATCAAACAAATCTTTTGTGCTCATACACTACCTCCATATAATATATAGTATCTTTCAGTTATATAGTATATATACCAACATTGTTATCTTTTTAACATAAATAAAAATTATTCATATTCATAATGAAAGACAGGAATAGAAAACTCCTGTCCCATTTTTAACTTATCCGGCATATTGACATGTATTCATTCCTCTGCCGGAGTCTCTTTTCCGAACTTGGCCCTGGCACTTTCTGCCTGGGGGTCATGCTTGATATTTTTTGATGGGAATGCTCCATCCTGCCTCTTGTCCTTCGTTTTCTTGCTTCTCTTATCGTTTGGCACTTTGTCTCCATTTCCGGCATCCAGTACTCAATCAACCCTGGTGGGTAACGAGTACCAAGCCTATAAAAATTTCTTAATAACTTTAATCTTTAGGAATGACAAAAAATAAACTTCCGATTCCTTGAACGGTTATTTTATTTATTCATTCCTTAGTATGTATTTTGAGATTGCTTTTATTCAAAATCGTAACTATCAGAAAATCAGTCTTGTTGACATGTCACAGATTATATCGTAAAATCATAATATAATAATATATTAATTCGGATTTTTAATTTATTGGAGGATGTTTTATGAGTATAAAAGTAGTTATTATTGGCGGTGTGGCAGGAGGGGCAAGTGCAGCAGCAAGATTAAGAAGAGTTGATGAAACTGCTGAAATACTGTTAATTGAAAAAGGTGAGCATATCTCTTTTGCAAATTGCGGTCTCCCCTATTATATAGGTGAAGTTATAAAGGAAAAGGAAAAACTTCTGGTTCAAACTCCCGAAAAAATGAAAGAACGGTTCAATATTGATGTTAGAGTGCGTTCGGAAGCAATAAGTATTAACCCGCAGGATAAGACAGTAGAAATCCTGGATAGGGTCAACAATACAATATATGTTGAATCTTATGATAAATTAATTCTATCTCCCGGTGCTGAACCCATTAAGCCAAAGCTGCCCGGAATAGAATCACAACGGATATTCACACTGAGAAATATCCCTGATACTTACAGGGTTAAGGACTATGTTGATCAACACCGCCCCCGAAGGGCGGTAATTGTAGGCGCCGGCTTTATCGGGCTTGAAGTGGCCGAAAATCTTCATATGAGAGGAATCAACGTAACTGTTGTTGAACTTGCCGACCATGTCATCGGACCCTTGGATTTTGAAATGGCAGCCATTGTTCATCAGCATCTTAAGGCAAAGGGCGTGGAGCTGTACCTTAAGGATGCTGTTGAAGCCTTTGAGGATGATGGTTCTGCTGTCAGCGTAAAACTCTCCAGCGGCGTAATTCTTAAATCCGATATGGTCATTATGGGTATAGGTGTACGGCCTGAGACCAAACTGGCTGCACAGGCCGGTCTTAAAATAGGGAGCACCGGCGGTATTTATGTTGATGAATACCTTCAAACCTCCCACCCGGATATATACGCAGTTGGTGATGCAATAGAAGTCAAAGATTTTATAAACGGCAGCCAGTCTCTTATTCCTTTGGCAGGTCCCGCAAACAAACAGGGACGCATAGCTGCCAACAACATTTGCGGTATGAAAGAAAAATTTACCGGTACACAAGGAACTTCCATTGTTAAAATTTTCGACCTAACTGTTGCACTTTCAGGAAATAATGAAAGAATATTAAAGCGTAATGGGATTGTTTATGAGAAATCCTTTACACATACAGCCTCTCATGCAGGTTATTATCCTGGAGCCATTCCAATGTCAATCAAACTTCTTTTCAGCAAGTCAGGCGGCAAAATCCTGGGGGCTCAGATTGTAGGTTATGACGGTGTCGACAAGAGAATGGATGTTCTGGCTACGGCCATGAGAGCAGGTATGACAGTGGCAGACCTGGAGACCCTGGAACTTTCCTATGCTCCTCCGTACTCTTCTGCAAAAGATCCGGTAAATATTGCAGGGTATACTGCCAATAACATATTAAAAAGTGACTCCAGCATCTTCCATTGGGACGAGGTTGAGGGAATTGATACAGGCAGGGATATTCTTCTGGATGTTAGAGAACCTGAAGAAGCCCAGCTTGGTACAATACCGGGGGCAATCAATATTCCTCTGGATAATCTGAGGAACAGGCTGCAGGAACTACCCTTGGATAAGGCAATTTATATTTTCTGTCAGGTGGGGCTGAGAGGTTATCTTGCAGCCCGGATACTGATGCAGCACGGATATAAAAATGTAAAAAATCTTAGTGGAGGATATAAAACATATCATATGGCGGCAATAAAACAATCGAGTGAGAATATATTGGATAATAATAGTGAAAGCACCTCCGATCAAACTGCGGCACGAAGCGAGGCAGCTGCAGCCTGCAACTGCGGAATGACTATGAGTACGGAAAGCACTTCCAGGGCCTCCTCTGCATCAGCTGCAAACCTGCAGCTGGACGCCTGCGGCTTGCAATGTCCCGGTCCGATTATGACAGTGTTCAATGCAATAAAAACTATGGATCTCGGTGAGGTGCTGGAAATCAAGGCAACAGATCCCGCATTTCAGGAAGATATAAAAACCTGGTGCAAAACAACCGGAAATACTTTGTTGGGGGTCAGCTATGACAGCAATGTATTTACAGCCAGAATAAAAAAAGATATAAAAAAGGAAATTGCTCCGGCTTTGCAGAAGAATAATAATAAGTCAATGATTGTTTTCAGCAATGATCTCGATAAGGCAATAGCGTCCTTTATTATTGCAAACGGTGCGGCTGCCATGGGAAGGAAGGTCACCATGTTCTTTACCTTCTGGGGACTTAACATCCTGAGAAAGCCGGAAGCTCATAGTGTAAAAAAAGACTTTATTTCCAGAATGTTTGGTGTTATGATGCCTAAGGGATCTAAAAAATTATCCCTGTCAAAAATGAATATGGCAGGGATGGGGCCAAGAATGATTCGTTATCTGATGAACAAAAAAGACATTTACTCTCTGGAGGACCTTATAGAACAGGCAAAAAACAACGGCATTGAGTTTGTTGCCTGCAATATGTCCATGGATATAATGGGAATCAAGAAAGAGGAACTTATTGACGGTATTACTATAGGAGGAGTCGCATCTTTCCTGGGATCGGCTGAAGAATCCGATATGAGTTTGTTCATTTGATTTCCTCAAATTGTAACAAGGCAAAGGCCCCCTCAGGCCATTGAAAGGTTCTTTCAGGCCATTGAAAGGTTCTAAAGGTAAGAAAATTATTCTACTGCCCATAAATTTCTATTCAACCTGTGCGTTATAAAATAGTCTATATAGAGATTTTTTGAAGGAGGTTTTCCAATTGATTGATTTAAAAAAGTTTGAAAAAAAAGCCGATAAAATGAAGGCAATGGCTCACCCCCACAGGCTTTGCATCATTAAAGGGCTTATGGAGGGCGGCTGTAATGTCACCAAAATTCAGGAGTGCCTTGGCCTTCCCCAGTCAACTGTTTCACAGCATCTTGCAAAGCTTAAATCAGCCGGTATAATCGACGGTGAGCGTAACGGGCTTGAAATTTGCTATAGAGTTGTTGATGAAGAAGTTATTGATATTGTGAAAATCCTCTTAAAAGATGTATATGTAGAAATCAAATAAAATCAATAAAATAAAATCAAGTAAAACAGTTAAACAAGTAAAACAATTAAATTAAGTAAAACAATTAAATTAAGTAAAACAAAATCAAGTAAAACAATCAAATCAGGTAAAATAAAATTGAATTAACTATAAATAAAAAAACTACCATTAATGTCCGTTACAATTCTTTAATGGTAGTTTTTTTATTTAACCTATGGAAGCCAGAGCTTGTTTCAAATCACCAATCAAATCTGCAGCATCTTCAATACCGATGGACAACCTCAGGGTATCATCATAAACACCGGCTTTTTCACGGTCTTCCTTTGATTGTCCAAAATGTGTTGAGGTAGAAGGATGTACAATAAGTGATTTGGCATCACCCACATTTACCATGTAATCAAATATTCTGACCTTTTCAAGTACTTTTTTGGCTGCTTCCAGTCCACCTTCCAACCGGATGGAAAGAATGGCACCGGGCCCCCTATAAAAGTACTTTTGAGCCAACTCATGATAGCTGCTGGATTTCAACCCCGGATATGCTACAGACTTTACCCCCGGCTGATTTTCCAAAAACTGGGCAACCTTATGAGCATTTTCCACATGCCTTTCCATTCTCAGCGACAGTGTCTCCAAACCCTGGAGCAGGTAAAAAGCGCTGGTGGGGCTTAGATGTGAGCCGAAATCGGTTAAGAAGTTTATTCTGAGACGTTTTGTAAATAAAGTTTTTCTTAATTCACTTTCCTCAATTGAGTTTTTATACTCACCGTAAAACTCTTCAAATTGAGGAAATTTCCCATTAAACCAGTCAAAACCGCCTTTTTCAACTACCAGACCACTGATTGTTGTTCCATGCCCCCCAAGATACTTGGTAGCGGAATACACCACAATATCGGCGCCGAACTCAAAAGGTCTCAAAAGATAAGGAGTTGCAAAGGTATTATCCACCACAAGAGGAATTCCGTGTTCATGTGCGAGCCGGGCCACAGCCTCTATATCTATGATATTCATTCCCGGATTACCCAGACTCTCGATATAAATGGCTTTGGTTTTTTCAGTTATGACCTTTTTAAATGAATCAATATCATTTTCATCTTCAACAAACCTTCCCTTAATACCGTATTCCGGAAGTATTCTTTTTAAAAGAGTGGTGCTGCCGCCATACAGGGTTTTTACAGCAACAATCTCATCCCCGCTTCGTGCAAGATTCAAAAAAGTATTTGATATGACACTCATCCCGGAACTCATGCCCAATGCAGCCGCCCCGTTTTCCAGAGCTGCAATTCTTTTTTCAAGAACGGTATTTGTAGGGTTTGAAAATCTTACGTAAGAGTGCCCCTCCTCTTCGTAGGAAAACAACCTTCCGCAGCGGTCAAAATCCCCCAGTTCAAAAGCAGCTGTCTGATATATCGGAACCGCCTTTGAGCGGTAGTGTTCACTTGGATTATAGCCCGCGTGCAGTTGTTTTGTCGTAAATCCCAAAGAATCATCATTGTATGCTTCGTAACTCATATTAGACCTCTCTTTTCAGCTTTTTTTCAACCAGATTCAACAAGCCATTTGCCACAAACGCAAGCCCTGCAGATAAAACAGTCCCCCAAAGGATCTTTGCGGTATTTTGAGTCCTCAGACCGTCAAACAAAACTGTTCCAAGCCCTCCGGCATTTATCGTGGCTCCTATTGTAGCAATACCTATAGTTGAAATTATCGCAAGGTGTATGCCTGCTACAATTGCTTCCATTGCCAGCGGAAGCTTAATTTTCATAAGTACCTGCCCGTCACTCATACCCATGCCCACCGCGGCTTCAACCACCGCTTTATCCACCATATTAAATCCTGCCAGAAAATTTCGTATCAGCAGGAATTGATTATAGATTACAAGAACTGTTACAGCAGTGTCTTTTCCAATTCCCATTAAAGGAATCAGCATTGCAAACAACGCCAGACTGGGAATTGAATATATTACGCTGAAGACGTTAACCACTATCCTGGACGCCAGCTCCCATTTCATAACAAGTACAGTAATTGCAGCCGCAAGCAGTATGGATAAAACCAGTGTGATTGAGACTATCTGTAAATGCTCCAATAGAGCCTTTTCCAACTTACCGTGATATTTAATAAAATATTCAATCACTAGATACCATCCCCCAAAGACCATATCAGCTGCGGCTGCATTGCCGACTCAAGCAAAGAGCTCACAAACTGATTTGCCGGATTAGTTATAATATTCCGCGGTGTATCAAACTGCTGAACCTGACCCTTATCCATAATGAGAACTCTGGTACCCAGTTTGAAGGCTTCATTAATATCATGTGTTACAAATAAATAAGTTTTCTGATATTTTGAATGTATCTTTTTAAGCTCATTTTGCAGATTATTTCTGTTAATTGCATCTATAGCTCCGAAAGGTTCGTCCAGCAGCATCAGTTCCGGCTTTACCGCCAGCGCTCTGGCCAGGCCTATTCTTTGCTGCTGCCCTCCTGACAGCTGTGCGGGATAGCGTTTTCCGAATTCTTTAGGGTTCAGGTCCACCAGGTCCAGCAGTTCCTCAACTCTTGCATCAATTTCTGCCTTTTTCCACTTCAGAATCTTTGGAACTGTGGCGATATTCTCATGCACCGTCATATGCGGAAACAATCCCACCTGTTGAATTACATAACCAATTTTTCTTCTTAACTGCACCGGATCACTATTTTGGATATTCTCACCAAAAAGCCGTATTTCTCCTTCATCAGGTTCGTAAAGGCGATTCACCATTTTCAGCAGCGTTGTCTTTCCGCAGCCGGAAGTCCCCAGTATGGTGATCAATTCTCCCTGTCCTATTTCCAAATTGACATGGTCGACAACGTTATATGAAGCATTTTTAAAATGTTTTGATACATTAATAAATTCAACAGCACTGTTCATCTGTATAACCCCTTTACCTTTGAATCAGTGTCAAAGCACCTTTTGGACATTTCCCAACGCATACCCCGCAGCCCACGCACTTGCTTTTATCAGCTTCAAGCCTCTTATCCAGAGTGAAAACCTTGAAATGGCAGGTTTTTGTGCACTTTCCGCAGCTTATGCATTTTTCAGAGTCAGTTTCAATAATGTATGGGGCTTTGGGCCAAAACCCCGTACTATTTCTGCTGCTGCCCGCCCTGAATAAATAACAGCAGTCCCCGCAGCAATTGCAAATACCGTTAGGATTTACCGTATGCATCAGTCCTTTTTTATCTGCATCTCTGACAAGCTCTTTTGCTTCTTCTTTTGTAATTACTTTCGAGTGTCCTCTGTGTGAAAAGGAATTCAAACCGTTTTTATAAGTAATACATGTCAGGACGGGTTTATCGCACTTGCCTGCCAAAGACCTGCAGTCACACGGATTCAGATAAATTGTCCGGTCCTGTTTATCAATAAATTCCAGTACTTCCTCAAGAGGCAGCACCTCATCAGAAGTAGGCCTTACGCTTAAATCTGGATCAAGTGAGGCAGCATAATCACCAAAATACCAGGTATCCAGTCTGTTCTTCTGTTCCTCGGTCAACTCCCGGTATTTTTCAATTTCACTTATTGCAAAAACATCCAGACGTCCATAAAAGCTGTTTAGCGAATACATTTTTTTACCGGCATCCACCAGGTTGAAAACACCACGTTTGTACCCATTTTGAAGGAATTTCTCTCCCTGTAACAGCGATATCCTCTTCCTGGAAATCTTTACTGCGTCGGAGGCAGTGAACAGTTCAATGTCAATTTCAGTTATAAAGTGCCGCTCCTCGTCAGTTAATAGGTGTGATATGACATCATATGCTTCCTCTGGAATTTTAAATTTCTCTATTACAACATTATCGTTCATGACCGGCTCCCGTTACTTGATTGAATCAAAATACTCTTTTGCAACTTCCTCATATTCTCTCTTATTTACATCAACTTCCGCATTAAGCTTTGTTATTTTGTCTGTATCAAGACTTCCATTTATTTTATTGATAACTTCTGCGATGTCTGGATTTTTATCCAGTATTTCCTTGCTAACTACAGGAGCTACATTGTACGGAGGCCACACATATTTATCATCTACCAGAAGAGTGAACTTATCTTTGTTTACTAGCTGTCCTTCAGTAGTATATGCTACTGCAACATCGGCCTCATCATTGCTCAAAACCTGGTATTTCAAGCCGTTGTCATAAACCTTTAAAGATTTGAATTTAAACTTGCCGTAGGTCTTTTCAAGTGCAGGTATTCCGTCTTCCCTCTGTTCAAATTCTCCCTGTGAAGCAAAACGAATCTGATCTGCTTTAGCCTGTAAATCGGATATTGTCTTAATACCAAGCTTGTTTGCAGTTTCTGTTCTTATAACTAGACCCTGACCATCATTTGCGCTTGAATAGTTCAACCATACCAGATTGAATTTTTTTGCATACTCATCTTTTACAATATCATAAACCTTCTTAGGATCTGTTACCAATTCGTGCTTTAATATGGAAAGTAATCCGGTTCCTGTGTATTCGGGATAGATGTCTATTTCCTTATTTACCAGTGAGGTATGTATAACTGAGCTTGCAACATTAAAAACTCTCTCCACCTTGTAGCCTTTTGCCTCTAATGCCAAAGCATATAGTTCTCCAAGAATAAGGTTCTCTGTGAAATCTTTTGAACCTACTTTTATTGTTACATCTTTGCCGCCTGAAGTACTGTCCGTCTGTGCGCCGGTTGAGCCGGCACTATTGGCTGCGACTGAGCTTCCAGCCCCAGTGCTGCCTGAGCTGCTGTCGGGTTTTGCACTGTCCGTTGATCCGCATGCTGCCATGCTGAATATAAAAACAACTGCCAATAAAAGTGAAACTAATTTTCTTAAGCTTTTCATAAAAATCTCCAATCCGCGTGCTGCACACGCCTTTCAACTTTTTTGTGAAAATTTCTTTCTAAAAATCAAGGCTGCTAATAACTATGTATTGTGAATCTATTAACTTTAATTAGAAGCGGATAGCTGTGTTACAGAAACTTAACTGCGGTATTTTAACAGCCTTCGCTCTAACTGAGATAACAGTACACTTGCAAATATTGATAGCATTGCTACTGAGGCCCCGCCGATAAACAGGAGATCACTTCTATACAGGCCGATTCCCGTGAAAATAATGGTACCCAGGCCTCCTGCACCTATATATGCTGCCAGAGTAGCACTGGCAATTACTTCAACTGTTGCGGTTTTAATCCCGGTCAATATGAAGGGCAAGGCCAGTGGGACTTTTACCTTGAAAAAAACTCTCGAGGCTTCCATCCCCATACCGGCTGCCGTCTCCAGCATAAAATCAGGAATGCTCTTAAATGCCAGTGCCGTATTGATCAGTATGGGAGGTACAGCTAAAAATACCAGGGCTGTCATTGCCGGCTTCACTCCCGTACCCATTATGGGGATGCACAGAACCAGTATAGCCAGGCTGGGTATAATTCTCAGAGTATTGAAAATACCGGTAATAAAATTATATGTGAACCTATTCCTTGTACTGAGAATTCCCAGCGGTATACCGATTGCCATGGCAGTCAATACAGATAGCAGGCTTACTTCCATATGCTGTTCAACTGCCAGAAAATATGTATCTGTATTTGAAATAAAATACCTGATAATTGACTGCATACATTCACCCTCATATTTTCATAGTATTCCTACATGTTTAATACGAATTGATTAACAGTATAATACATCTATTGTGTTTATATGTCAATAGAATAGGGTAAAATATCCCATACTATTTATATATTAATTATACCCTCTATTGATAACGTACAATACGCCTCACGCTAGCCATTTTGCAGATTTTCTTCTTCGTCGTCCTTGCCTTGCAGCAAGCAAGACTGCGTCCTTACGCCTTGAAAATCAGCAAAATATCAAAGCGTGAGGTCGAAGATTTTTGAGCTGATGGATTTGTTTTGTGGCAAGGCAAAGCCGTGTAGCAATGCTTTGTGCCTTGCAAACGGCTTT
>JAEYHZ010000031.1 GCA_023409265.1 Bacillota bacterium
AAGTCTGGAAGATCTGATGCCCTGGGCTAAGGCTGTACAAACAGAATGTAAAAGGTAATTTTAAGGATCGGCTGGTATAGCCGATCCTATTTCATTTTACAAGGCACTCTATTGTAGAGCGCTTACGGATTATATAAGCTTTTTCATAATTTTGATTAAGTTAATGAATCCATTCATAAATTATTAATTTCAAAAGAATTTTTCCCAAAGCAGATAGGAGTATTAGGAGGGCTTATATGGAGAAAGGAAATGAATTGCAAATTCGTGAGTTAAAAAGTATTCTAAACAGATTAAACCTGAATTATAAAGTATTAGAAGAAGTATTGGACTATATAAGAAATAAATTTTATTTTATAGATTCAGCTACTATGAAAGCATATGATGGAGAAATTCCAAACTTTATGATATGTAAACATAATCCTTTTACTAGGTTATCAATTGTTTGCTTAAAACTTATTGTCTTAAAACAACGATATGAAAACATAGGAATACCTGATTCAATTTTTTTTGATACTATTCAGGATGTTAAGTTAAGACAGGAACTTTATTATGAAAAAACTAGAAAAACAGGCCTTTCCAAAGATGATGTAATTTGGTTTAGGCATTTATTTAACATGCATATATTTAAATTGAATACTTTACAGTTCCAGTTATTTCATATGATTTACCTAGATAAGGAATCAATAGGAGAAGAATATATGATTTTTGATGAGCAACAAAAAGAAAGGCTTTCCCCAGGTTCACCAGTTGTTAATATTCATATTCAGAGATATGCAGATTTAAATCCTATTGAAGTAGAAAAGTCGCTTAATATAGCTTTAGATTTTTTTCAAAAATATTATCCAGAGCACAAATTTAAAGCTTTTATATGTTATTCTTGGTTACTGTATTCAGGAAACCAGAAGTTACTCAATAAAGAAAGTGATATAATCAAGTTTGCCAAAAAGTTTGAGATAATTAGTGAGGTTCAGGATGATACACAGGCCATTCAAAATATCTATGGTAAGCGATTTAGGGAAAAGAAGGATTATCCAGTTAATACTTCTTTACAACGTAACGCACTAATTTATCCTAAATGTTTGGGGCTAGGTTGTGGGGTAATTTATATATGATTATGGACACATTTATAAATAAAGTGCTGCACATTTTTTATATATCAAGAATCATCCTATTACCGCACATTCAGTATTGAACAGCGGTATTTTTATACCCACAATTCAGCCGCAAAATAAGAATGTTACGTCAGATCATAAGTATAATGCGAACGAATTAATTATTTTATCTTGCTGTTTTTAATAATATACAATATGCCAGCTAACTTCATTCTCTTATCCATCATAATTCCCTCACAAAGTACATTAATTATTTTGAGTTTACCAGAAAAGGAATCGGATGTAAATGTGGTAAATAGAAGTCAAAGCGGGACGCGGTTTGAATAGGCAGCGTCGAAACTAAAGAAAATGATGATCTTTGAGAACTGAATAGTGCGGTATTAGATTAAAACTTGACTAAGAAGTTTACCAGATATAGTATTATTTGTAATGAACAATAATACAGAATTTTTATAAATTGCGAAGTAGAAAATCATTTTAGATGCAGGAGGTCTTTAAATGAGCAACCCACACGGTATAATCGTGTTCGGGGCAAACGGAAGCGGCAAGTCTACGATTGCACGTGAACTGGCGAACATTTTGAACTTTAAGCATATGGACATAGAAGATTATCACTTTGAAAAATCAGAAATTCCATACACCATAGAACGCTCACATGAAGACTGTTTGAAGTTAATGCTTGCTGACATAAACAAATATCACTCGTTTGTCATCTCAGCGGTCACTGGAGACTTTGGTGACACAATTTCGCAGTTGTACGAACTCGCTGTATTTATCTCAGCCCCGATTGAACTGCGTATTAAACGCATAGAGCAACGTGAATATGAGAAACACGGAGAGCGTATCCGCAAAGGTGGCGATATGTATGAGCAGCACTTGAAATTTGTTGATTTCGTAGCCTCTCGTTCTCTATCAAGAATAGAGCAATGGGGAGAAACTCTTGTGTGTCCAGTAATCCGTATTGACGGCACAGAAAATTGGCACACGAATGCAGCGAAAATAGCGGAACAATATTTGCGTAACGAATAAGCATAAGCTAACATTGGCTTACTTCGCAGTCTTTATTTTCAAGAATTATTCTACTACGCACATTCAGTAAAAATGATGTGCGTTTTTTATGCCTGTTTTCAGTCGCAAAATAAGAAGATAGCGACGAACAATCTGGACTTGGAAAACTCAATATTGGGTTATTTGATAAAAACTTGACTAAAGAAGACTTAGGATATAGTATTTAACATAATAAATCTTTATATTGAGAGCATATTGTATGGAAATAAATATTATAAAAGCAGAAAACAAACACTTATTTGATTGCAAATTAGCTTTACAGCATTCAGAATTAGGAAGAGTATATTTCCCGGTGGAGGATAAAGCAATTCAAGCTTTAAGGGAAGGGATTTCCAAGGGAGAGATCTTTATTGCCATTAATAAAGAAGATATATGTTTAGGATTTGCCTGGGTTATTCTTAATGGAGCTTTTCACAGCTTTCCTTATTTACATATCATTGCTGTAAAAGAGGAGTTTCGGAGCCTTGGAATAGGAAAAAATCTTTTAAAATACATCGAAGATATTATTTCTAAAAACTCGTCAAAGATATTCCTTGTGGTTGCTGATTTTAATCCGAGAGCAAAACAATTATATACAAATGTTGGTTATAAGGAGATTGGATTAATTCCAGACCTGTATAAAAAAGGAGTAACTGAGTGTTTAATGATGAAAGAGCTGTAAACAACTTCTGAATATTTTTTCTAATCAATATTAATTCTAAAAAGAAAGAAAATTATGAAAGTGTTAATAAAAAAGATTCTTATTCTATCGCATTCCAAGTTATACCGCACATTCAGTTGGGTGAAGTGCGGTTTTTCATATCTGCATTGAATCACAAAATAAGAAGGTATATCGAAAAGAAAACTGGAATGGATGTAATATCGAAAGGAAGGTAGTAATTTCAATGAGAACTGGAATTTTTACATGGCTTGGTTATCCAATCGAAATGAACGCTTGTTTAAAACTAATAAAGGATGCTGGATTTGATTCGGTGTTACTTTGGTGGTCTGATGAAGAAGAAGATTCAGAAATCATCGGTAAGAAAAAGAAGCATCCAGAGTTGGTTTATAAAAATGGATTACAAATTGAAAATGCCCATTTGCCATTTGCCGACATTAACACAATATGGGAAGATAAATTAGACGGTGATGAATATAAAAGATATCTATTACAGTTAATTGGGGAGTGCGCAGACTTTGATATACCCACAGTTGTGCTGCATCTAACACGCGGCAGCACACCACCTCCTATAGGGACAATTGGATTAGATAGATTCAAAGAACTCGTTGATTTTGCAGAAAAAAGAGAAATTAGCATTGCTTTTGAGAACCTACGTTGTGTAAATTATCTGGATTATATATTTGAAAACATCTCGTCGCCTCGTGTTGGTATTTGCTATGACAGCGGGCATAATAATTGTTTTACTCCGGAACGGAATATATTAAATGAATATAACCATAGGATTATAGCAACACATCTCCATGATAATGATGGAAAAACAGATTTACACATGTTGCCATTTGACGGTACAATAAATTGGAATTCTTTAAAAAGCGATTTAGCGATATCATCTCTTAATTGTACGTTATCTTTAGAGGTGCAGAAATGTAGCCATGAAATGTACAACCAATTGACCATCGAAGAATTTCTTATTCGTGCACAACGAAATTTATGCAGACTTTTGTACCCTTAATTACATAGTGTGTTTGTTGTGATAAGTCACAATCTTTATACATTGCACAGATAAGTTTAATTTTTTATACAGACTGATTTATGAGTGCTTAAACTTGTTAAGGAAGGTGGTTTCGCATTTTGTCTAAATCTTATAATTGCGTATGAAACAAATACTGGAGTTCCCATAACTTTAGAAATAGAAACTCCAGAGGCATATAACAATTAAGAACTGATGAGATACTGGAACAACAATCCAAAAATTACATAGAGAGTTAATGAGATTGCAGTGATTCCAACTACGGTATCAGGCTGCTGTGGAAGACTAAAATTATATTTCCGGTCTATGACTATAACAAATTTTGTAATAATTTAATTTTATCTATTCATAATTAATTTTTATCTATTCATAATTACTTTTATCTATTCATAATATATAGGTCAAATGAATAATGTTATTATGAGCTTGTTATAAACATGGAGGTATATTGTGGGATATTATATTAATGTAGAACCAAATGTGAACATTTACGTAGAGGATCTAAATCCAACCGGAAAGAAAACAATTCTATTTTTACACGGTTGGCCTGGAAGTACCAGATTATTTGAGTATCAGTTTGATCAACTTCCGAAAATGGGTTATAGATGTATTGGTATAGACACAAGGGGATTCGGTAATTCTGATAAACCATGGGGCGGATACGATTATGACAGATTGGCTGATGATGTCCGAAGTGTAGTAGAGGCAATTAAATTAAACAATTTTACACTTGGGGGACATTCAACGGGAGGAGCAATCGCAATAAGGTATATGGCTAGGCACAACGGTTATGGGGTATCGAAACTTGCGCTTTTTGATGCAGCCGCTCCCAGTCTTATCAAGCGTCCTAACTTTCCATATGGATTGGACAAAGAAGCAGTTGTGCAAATTATTAACGGTACATACACAGACAGGCCTAAAATGCTTCAAGATTTTGGAGATATTTTCTTCTTTCAATATATAACAAAAGCACTATCCGATTGGTTCTTCCAATTGGGTTTACAGGCAGCAGGGTGGTCAACAGCAGCTATTGCAAATACCTGGATAAACGAAGTACTGTTCTCCGATTTACCCAAAATAAATGTTCCTACCTTGATTATACATGGTATTCACGACAAAGTTGTGCCATTTTCACTGGGCGAGATACAAAAACAAAGTATTAAAAACTCAAAGCTAATTCCATTTAAATTTAGTGGCCATGCAACATTCTACGACGAGAAGGACCACTTTAACGAGGAACTGGTAAAATTTATTGAAACATAACTTTTTACAAATTTACAGCTTAATAATGTTAATTCAAAAATCAAATACCGTATTATTCAGAAAGTGTCTGAGCAATACGGTATTTTTAATTATCTTGTTTTATTTATTCACTAACCTTAGGCAGCTCTATTGTGGCTTTGAAAAGGTCACCGTCAATATTTAATGAGAAACTGCCGCCTTGAAGTTCTGTAAGGCTTTTTGCAATTGAAAGTCCTAAACCTGAGCCTTCGCTGTGTCGGGAAGCATCACCTCTTTTGAATCTTTCCATCAATTCGTCAGCATCTATGTTCAATTCATAAGCTGAGATGTTCTTGACAATTATGTTTACCGTATCATCATTTGCCGGTATTACATCAATATATACTCTGGAGTTGGGCAGGGCATATTTAAAAACATTTGATAAAAGATTTTCAATTACTCTCCATAGCAGCCTACCGTCAGCATTTACCAGAACATTGTCAGTGGGAAGATTAGTCTTGAAGGTTAGCCCTGATGCCTCGATTTTATCTGAAAGTTCTCCCAGTCCCTGATTTATAAGCGAAGCTACATTTATTTTTTCAAAATTAACTGAAAGGTTCCCGCTTGTTGCCTTTGCCGCCTCAAAAAGATCTTCTGTAAGGGATTTTAAACGCTGAGACTTTGAATCAATTATTCCAAGGTATTTTTCCGCGTTCTCAGACTGCAGCCCTTCATTTTTCAGCAGATCAACATAAGTGATAATTGAGGTCAAAGGCGTCTTTAGGTCATGAGAAACATTTGTAATCAGTTCGGCCTTCATCCGTTCTGCTTTAACCTGGCTGCCTACGGCATTTTTCAGCCCATCAGCAATTTTATTAATTGTCGCTGAAAGCTGTTTCAGTTCGGGAATACCTTGTTCCGGCAGGTTGTAGGTCAATTCTCCGGATCTGATTCTTTCTGCCCCGTCTCTGATTACAGTAAAAGTTTTTAAGGTTTTAAGTACAAAATATACTGCCACTACATTAACTCCGACAATACCCATGAATCCTAAAAGTACGCCTGCTTCACCCGCCAGAAACAAAAGGACGCTTATGAAAATGAGAAGTGCGTATGCACCAAATATAAGGACAAGTCTCATTGTCAGTGGACTTCTGTCAAATACATAGTTTATTCTGGATTTTAAACCATTATAAAATTTTTTAACCTTTAAGAATATCCAATTTAATATTCTGAATATTAATGTATGCTTTATAACTTCATGTCTTTTAATTCTTTTAGCAAACATAGTGATAAATAGTAAGCCGATAAGTGTTCCTACAGCTATTATGACACTGAAAATTACATATACCACCGATGCGTTAAAACTTATCTTGTCACGGTAGTAATAGGGCAGAAACTTCATTATAGGAGCGAAACATAAGGCTATTGCAGCAATGCTTACTGCTAAGGCTATATCCAAAGTGATTATATCGGCAGCTATCAAGTGAACACCAGCTTTATCAGACCGCCTGCCGGCAGAGTATAGCAGATATACAAGACCAGTTAAAAATGACAGCAAGCCTATGGATGAAGTTTTTATACCTGATAAGCCTTTAGCAGCATTTTTATCAAAAGCTGCAACCTCCGAATTATACCTTTCCTGAGACACTCCCAAAAAAACTGTAGTATTATCCGGTATTGTATAGGTATAGTGATATGTTCCAAAAACGTTATTGATATTTTTGTTGGTCAGCTGTACAGAATAGGGTAGCGACTTATAATAATTTTCTATACCGCTATTGCCCGATAGGTTTGATAAGATAGTTTTATCATTTTCAACAACCGTATAATAAATACCTTCGTAGTTCTTCAAATAAGATAGCTGGGACCTGTAATCAGAAAGCTGTTGATTAATGTAATCTTTTTCTACATCATTTATCAATTTTTCATATTTGTCTTTAATTTCCTTTATATTTGCATCTTTTTGAGACTTCAAAAGCTTAATCCGTTCCTGAATATCCTTGATTTTAATATCAGTTATGACATCAGTGCTTTCAGAAACATTGCCATCTCGATCTATTATTATATTGGGATCATCTAGTGAATTCTGGTACTGGTTGATGGAATCAAAGTAGTTATTTTCCACCTGCTGAATAGCATTCTCCTGCTCATACTTCAAGTTGCTTTTTCTTTCGCCGATTTGGCTTTGATCCAAGGCTGCTCCTGATTTGATATTGTCCTCATTTCTGTAATTAAAGGCCAGATTTGATACAATCCTGTATGGCTGTGACAATAACTCCTTTCCTGTCATACTATCCTTAAATTCAGTATTCTGGATGGCATTCTCAAAATATGGAGCCTGTAGAAGGCCATATGCAAGGGTTATCATACCGGCGACACATAAAATAACCGCAAGGAATTTAAACCAGACTGAATATCTATAATTTTTCAATTTTATATCCAATTCCCCACACCACCTTTAAATATTTTGGTTCTTTAGGATTGATTTCTATTTTTTCACGTATTCTTCTGATGTGTACTGCAACAGTGTTTTCCGGACTAAAGGAAGGCTCGTTCCAAACCTGTTCATAGATCTGATCTATGGAAAATACCCTGCCGGCATTTTCGCACAGCAACTTTAATATCTTGTACTCAACCGGTGTAAGCCGAACCTGTTCGTTATCAACCCTGACTTCTTTTGCAATGTCATCGACAATAAGGCCCCCTGACTTGAATACTCCGGTTTTTGGAACGAAGCTGCCAAGAGAAAGATATCTTCTTAGAAGTGATTTTACCCTGGCCAGCAGTTCCAGGGGATTAAAAGGCTTGGTCACATAGTCGTCAGCCCCCAGGTTAAGACCCAGGATTTTATCGGTGTCCTCTGATTTTGCACTAAGCATAAGAACAGGGATATTATACTTTTCACGTATTTTTGTTGTTGCTCTTATGCCATCCATTACCGGCATCATAATATCCATAATTACCAGTTGAATGTCAGCTTTATCAAAAACAGCCAGAGCTTCAGCACCGTTGTATGCTTTAAAAACAGTATAGCCCTCGTTTTTTAAATATATCTCAATAGCTTCTACAATTTCCTTTTCATCGTCGCAAACAAGAATATTCACTTTCAACCTCCGTATGTGAATGAGTTAAAAAAATGTATTTTTATTTAATCATTCCCCTTGATAATCTTAATCATTATATCACATCCTTAAATTTCAGTTTTTTCATACAAGAAACAAAACAATACTAAAATTCACCTTTTTAACACATGATAGCAATACCATCTTTCAATGTTACTGATAAATTTCTTACAATTTTCTTAAGATTAAGATCTCGGAAGTTAAAAGATATTTCTTCTAATATAATGTTCAGTAACATAAAGTTGTTAGTAGAGAATTAAATTCATCAGGCGATTTAATTCATTGATTTGAAAGGAGAGTTTTATGACGGAACAGGATAATACAAATCTTTACAGTGCTGAGGACATAGAGAAAAATAAGGTTATATCGGCACTTGCCTACATTCTTTTCTTTTTACCTCTTATTGCTTGCTCAGATTCCCCCTTTGGCAAATTCCATGCAAACCAGGGATTATTGCTGCTTATTGTTGCAGTAGCAGGCAATATAATACTGGGAATAATTCCATTGATAGGATGGTTATTTATTCCGTTATTTTCGCTGGCAACCTTCGTTTTTGCAATCCTGGGAATAGTAAATGCCGCAACCGGAAAGGCTAAAGAACTGCCCCTTTTCGGTAAATTCAGAATTATTAAATAAAACTGATGAATCTTCTCATAATTATGAGCATACATTGGCTAAACCGTGTAGAGTCATTGATTTTATGCGGTTTTATTTTTAAAGTTATAGAGATATAATTAACTGCATGGTAAAATATATTTGTTAAAGATATTAATATTTGCAATAGACTTTGATAAATGAAAAACGGAGTAATAAAGTCCCTGAAGAATGAACTATTTGCCAGGAAAAAAGAAAATTAAATGAGACGAATACTTATAATCATGCGAGATTGGAGTACCTAATGAAAAAAATTATTCTTATACCTGATTCTTTTAAAGGAACAATGTCTTCCAAAGAGGTATGCGGTATTATGAAAAAATCGTTAAACCATCACTTTCCTGAAACTGAAGTGATTGCTATTACAGTGGCTGATGGAGGAGAGGGCAGCGTTGATTCATTTCTGGCAGCAGTCGGCGGCAAAAAAAATTATGTTATGGTAAAAGGTCCATATTTTGAAGACCTTGAGAGCTTTTACGGAGTTCTCTCAGATAATACAGCCATAATAGAAATGTCTGCTGCCGCCGGATTACCTTTGGTGGGCGAAAACAGGCATGCAGAGCGTACTACAACTTTCGGAGTGGGACAGCTTATAGAACATGCTTTAAACTCGGGCTGCAAAAGAATTATAGTGGGACTTGGAGGAAGTGCAACCAACGATGGTGGGACAGGTGCCGCAGCAGCTTTGGGTTTAAAGTTTAAAAATGCCTATGGAAAGGAATTTATTCCTTTAGGAGGAACATTAAATCTAATAGCTTCTATTGATTCAGGTTCATTAAATCCATTGCTAAAAGATGTGGAAATTATCACCATGTGCGACATTGATAACCCTCTTTGCGGTGAAAATGGTGCTGCAGCCGTATTTGCGCCGCAAAAGGGCGCTGATGCCCATATGGTCAGGGTTTTGGACAGCAATTTAGCCCACCTGGCTGAAATAGTAAAAAGGGATCTTGGCACGGATATAGCAGATATTCCGGGCGCAGGAGCAGCAGGAGGAATGGGAGGCGGTATGGTAGCCTTCTTTAACAGCAGACTGCAGATGGGAATAGATACAGTTCTGGATGCTGTGGGCTTTAACTCGCTGCTGGAGGGTGCAGATATGGTTATAAGCGGTGAAGGAAAGATAGACAGCCAATCTCTTAGAGGCAAAGTCGTCATTGGCTGCGCCCGGAGGGCAAAAGAGGCCGGTGTGCCTTTGATTGCGGTGGTTGGTGATATTGGTGACAATATCGATTCTGCTTATGATGAGGGAGTCAGCGCCATTTTCAGCATTAACAGGGCAGCAGTTCCTTTTGAACAGGCAAAAAAGCGCAGCAAGAATGATATGGCGCTGACTATGGATAACCTGGCGAGATTCATAAGAGTATTAACATGATAACTGATTTTATTTTTATGTAAAATGTAAGAACTGGTCCGTGAGAAAACCCGGACCAGTTCTTTTTAATATATTCAATAATTAATAAGGAAGTTTTTTATATGTTAAAATCATATTTAAAAATGTTTTGAAATGGTTCTGCACTAATGGCTTTGGTAACATTCGTTCCATTCAAGGTAAGTCTGTGCCCACAACTTTCACATCTAAAGGTAAGACTACTAAGTCTTTCGAGTTCTTCCTCAGGAAGATTCAACAAGACACTGTCACATATACAACATCTAACTGTGCGAAAATTCAACTTTTTCCCCCCTATTCTAAAATAAGTATATTCTTAGTTATATGAATATGTACCTGTTTTTAGAACAATAATTCAAAAAATCAGTCACTAAAATATATTACAATATTTCCCATAAGACAAGATCACATATTTATTCAAATCATAGGTTTTGTGTACAAGCCAGTCATAAATTAAAAAATTCTGAATATAGTTTTATAACGCATAGGTTCATAGCTGCATTCGGTAGCCATGCACCTGTAGAGGTGGGAAAATCTATCGTCTCGTTATAAATTTGTTTGTAATCCGATTTTATTTATGGAGGCTGTTATGAGAGAAGCTGCAAGATTTGAAGGAAATTCTTACTACAATGAATCAAATATGGAAAGCAACAAAGGGAATTTTTCAAAATTACCAATCATTTTGTGTGCAGTTGCAGGTATTTTAATTGGGGGGCTGGCCTTTAGAGCCGCATATGGAAACATAAGCATTTCGGGCCTGAAAATTGGAGAGCAGTCTGTTTCTGATAGTCAGATGGATAGGGATGATACATTAGGTTTTTTTAAAGATATCTTATTTAAGGCCTTTGGTATGGATCGTTATAATCCAATTACAATATTAAACTCCAATTCTCCCTTATTTGAGGCCTATTACAAAAATGATTACCTTAAATTCATAGCAGAAAAAGAGCAGCGGGAGCTGGAAGAAAAGATTGTACCTATAGAAGAGGTTCGTGATGATCCTCCTGAGAAAAGTGTGGAAACTGCTCAAACAAGCAGTGATAATACAACTATATCAGGTGCAGGGGCATTAAAGGAGGTATCCAGCAGTATTACATTTGAAGGAGATGTAGAAAACAGTGACCAGTTGAATAATCCTGTGGTCACAAACGGTAAAATCAAAGTTGTGAATGAAACCAAATATAGTATCGATATAAATAAACTGTTAAGGGAGCCCCTGAAACTTAATCCAATAAAAACCGGGCCCCAGATTTTTGTTTATCATACCCATACCACAGAAAGTTTTCTCAGGAATGTCAGTCAGCTTAATAACAGTGGGGATGTACCCTCAAGAACCACCGACAGTAAATATAATGTTGTAAGAGTAGGAGAGGCGCTGATAAGCAATTTGAAAAAATACAAGATCAATGTCCTTCACAGTACTACAATACATGATAAGGATTATAACAGTTCATATGTTAAATCTCTGGATACCCTTACCAACTATGTAGATAAGTATCCTTCCCTAAAGATGACTATTGACCTTCATAGAGACGCTGCAGGGGATAACAAGCTGAGGGTTGCAAGAAAAATAAATGGAAAAGACTGCGCACAAATAATGTTTGTGATTGGAACTGATTCAAAGCTTAACAACCCCAAATGGAGAGAAAATTTAAAACTGGCTTTAAAGATTCAATCGAGGCTGAATGAAATAGCTCCGGGAATAGCAAAACCCACTTACATAAGTAAAAACAGATATAACCAGCATTTGACAAATGGATCGGTAATAATTGAAATAGGCGGGGACGGAAATGTTATCGACGAGTGTGTAAGAAGCACCAGCTATTTGGCACAGGCGATTAATGATGTAATATATAAAAACAAATATTGATGATTAAATATATTCCTGCCAGTCAAAACTAAGGAATATAAGTAATAAAATCCCATTTTGCTGTGAGAAAATTTTCAAAAGTACAAGGTGGAGAAAAGAGCAATACTGGTGGTATTGCGACGATAACAATGTAATTTGAAAAATTAGCCACTGCAAAAATGGAAGTTATTATTTAACTGTTCCTAATCGACAAAAAGATGTTTGTTTTGGAGGTAATTTTGGCAAGGAAAATCAGATTCAGAAAAAAAAGACTGTATAATATCCGAATTCTCATCGTTATGATTATGTTTTTAATTATTGTTGCAGGCGGATTGACAGCCGTTGATATTAATAAGAGCTATGTACTTTACGGACACCCTGAGTTTGAAATGATAAAAGTTGATGAAGTTGAGAAAGATATATATCAGCTTTCATTTTTCAATGAAAAATTCAGTCTTAATTTAAAATATCTTAAAAGAGACTTTAATAAAATTAGAAATTATTTTCAATAAATTTAGAAAAAATATGTAACCTTTTTGTTACCATTACGTCTAAACATTATGCTAATATTTTTACTGACAGCTGCTATTAATTGGCGCCAATATACAGCAAAAGACATTTCATGAGAGGATATGATGCAATGAAAAAATTTTTAACACTTGTTCTGGCTACCTTAATTCTTCTAACTTCATTCTCAACATTGGTTGGTGCTTCCAATACTCAATCCGGTGTCAAGGTGGACGCGAGAAAGATTGAAAAGACAGTAGAAGATTTGAGCATTAAGGTTATATACCCTTATTTAACCGGGTTTAGTACAGCAGCTAAGATAAATGACACCATAAGAAACAATAATATAAGTGCTATTGGAAATATAAACAATGCGTACTCTTATATTAAGCAATTAAAGGAAGAGCAGAAAAAAGCCGGAGAAGAAGTAAGTTCTGTTGGAGTTTCATTGGAATCATATTTTGATTACAATTTCAGCGGCAATATATTGTCTCTTATAATAAACACATATGAATACGCTGGCGGAGCCCATGGCATGTCTTATGTTGAAAGCTATAACATAAACACAAAGACCGGAGCAGCTTTAACTTTTGATTCTCTTTTCAAAAACAGCAATTATAAAAAAGTTGTATTACAAAAAATTTATAAATTAATAGATAAAGAAAAAGATCTTTATTTTGATGATGCCAAGAAAACAGTAGCAGCAAAAAACAGCAATTATCAATTTTATATAGATGGTAATAAGCTGGTAATATATTTTGGCCTTTATGAATTAAGGCCATATGCGGGCGGGATGCCAGTATTTGAAATTAACGCTGGGGAATTGAAAGGATATCTGAAGGATGATATTTACTCTCAGATGATCAATGCAAAGCCTCTTGAGAAAGTCAGATTCAACGGTACAACTCTGAAGCCGCAGTTAAATACTTACGAGCAGAACTACACTCTAATGGTTCCTGCGCAAAGCATAGCAAAGCTCCTGGGATACAAGGTTACCTGGGATGCAGCCAAAGGCTGGGGAATTGCCGGAGGATATTTAAAAAATAATGTAAACAGCTATTATTCAGATAAATCTGAAAAGGTACAGCTGGCTTTACCGCCTAAAGCTAAAGGTGATACCCTGTATGTACCTCACACATATTTTTCACTGGTTTTAAAGGAAGATGTATTTTATGATGGAAAAGTATTAAGAATTTTCAAAATTAGCAATACCCAGCAGAATATGTTTGATAAGCTGATTGTTGATTTTGTATCACCAAATACTGCAGAGGAAACTGCTAAAGAATATGCCCAGGCAGTACAAAAAAGAAATGGAGCAGTTCAGTATGCTTTGATGTCTGAAACATTGCGTGCAAAAAATAAAGCCGCATTTGAAGAATTGAACTGGGTGACAGGTGTTTCAAGTCCATGGATATCAGACTATGAAATCAAAAAAACAAATGAAGGTAAATACGATATCCTGTTTCATTGGGCTACCTCGGCAGGAAAAGCCGGTGACACCACAACGCAGCTCACTGTTTCCAAAATAAAGGGAACAGAATACTGGGAGATAACCGGAATAAAGGAAATCGAGCAATAGTAACAAGTTAGTTATAGGTTAGATAAAATGCTGCAATTTAGCATTAACAAAAGTCAATTACCAGTTTGAATTCTTCCCTTCAAATGGTAATTGACTTTTTATTGTACGGAAGGGTATGCCTTTTAAAAAACAAAATGTTAAAAATAAAACTGATAGTGAGTTTGGTGTCGCAACTTTTACACTTCTTCAGGATATAATAAAAGAGGAAAATAGCGGCTGAGGAAGATAATTGAGCCGCATTTCGCCGCACCCGTTGCGGCTCATGCCGGCCGTGTTATTATCCTCGAAAAGCTTGCAAAACCGGCAAACTTTACTGCGGTAATAACGGCCAAGGAAGATTATAGTGCGATAAAACGCCGCAAGCTTATCAGTTGCGCCGCTTTATCCGCTTGCTATTATTTGAGAAAATTTGCTTTGCAGCACTTTTCTCAAATATAGCAATAGATGAAGATTATTGAGCCGCATTTCGCCGCACCCGTTGCGGCTCATGCCGGCCTATGTTATAATAAATTGCTAACTTATGTGCAAATATTTGAAATGAGCTGTGGAGGACAAGGAATGCCAAGTGAAAGACAAAAATATATTAGAAATTTTTGCATTATTGCTCATATAGACCATGGAAAATCGACTCTTGCAGACAGGCTGCTGGAGAAAACTGGTGTACTTACTTCAAGAGAAATGCAGGAACAGGTTCTTGATAATATGGAACTTGAGAGAGAAAGAGGTATCACTATAAAGGCTCAGGCTGTCAGAATGGTATATAAAGCACCTGACGGACATGAATATATTTATAACCTGATTGATACCCCGGGCCATGTTGACTTTAACTATGAGGTATCAAGAAGTCTTGCTGCCTGTGAAGGTGCAATTCTGGTTGTCGATGCAGCTCAGGGCATAGAGGCTCAGACTCTGGCAAACGTGTATCTTGCACTTGAACACAATCTTGAAATTATGCCTGTTATAAATAAAATTGACCTTCCGAGTGCTCAGCCGGATGTAGTAAAAAAGGAAATAGAAGATGTTATCGGATTGGATGCTTCTCAAGCTCCCATGGTATCAGCCAAGAATGGAATAAATATTGAAGAAGTCCTTGAAAAGGTTGTTCATATGATTCCCTGTCCCGACGGTGATGAAGATGCTCCTTTGCGTGCATTGATTTTTGACTCTTTCTATGACAGCTACAAGGGTGTAATTGTTTACATGCGAGTGAAGGAAGGAACTGTTAAAACCGGCGATATCATACGTATGATGTATACCAAAAAGGAATTTGTTGTGACCGAATTAGGTTACCTGAGGCCGGGAGGACTTTCACCTGCAGGTGAACTCAGAGCAGGTGATGTTGGTTATATTGCTGCCAGTATTAAAAATGTCAGGGATACACGTGTTGGAGACACAATTACACTTGTTGATAATCCTGGAAAGGAACCGCTACCCGGTTATAAAAAGGTAAATTCCATGGTGTTCTGCGGAATATACCCTGCTGATGGAGCTAAATACGGAGATCTTAGAGATGCCCTTGAAAAGCTTCAGCTTAATGATGCAGCGCTTACCTTTGAGCCTGAGTCTTCAGTTGCGCTGGGTTTTGGTTTCAGATGCGGTTTCCTTGGACTTCTTCATATGGAAATAATACAGGAAAGACTTGAGAGAGAGTATAATTTTGACCTTGTTACTACTGCTCCGAGTGTTATATATAAAGTAACCACAACAAACGGGGATGTTTTGACCATAGACAATCCTACAAACCTTCCTCCAGTTACAGAAATAGACATGATGGAGGAACCGATAGTGAAAGCGACAATAATGGTTCCAACTGAATATGTGGGCAATATTATGGAGCTTTCACAGGAGAGAAGAGGCGTTTACAAGGACATGTCCTATATTGACGAGGGCAGAGTAATGCTGACTTACGAGATGCCGTTGAATGAAATAATCTACGACTTCTTTGATGCGCTTAAGTCAAGGACAAAGGGCTATGCGTCTTTTGACTATGAACTCATAGGTTATAGAGAATCTGATCTTGTAAAGCTGGATATCATGTTGAATGGGGAAATAGTTGATGCATTATCCTTTATAGTCCATCGAGAAAAATCAGTTTCCAGAGGCAGAAGAATGTCTGAAAAGCTTAAGGAATCAATACCAAGGCAGATGTTCGAGATACCTATTCAGGCATGTATCGGTGGTAAGATTATTGCTCGTGAAACCGTCAAAGCCTTCAGAAAGGACGTTTTGGCAAAATGTTACGGCGGTGACATAACAAGAAAAAGGAAGCTGCTTGAAAAGCAAAAGGAAGGTAAGAAACGCATGCGCCAGGTAGGCTCTGTGGAAGTGCCCCAGGAAGCTTTTATGAGCGTATTGAAACTGGATTAAAATATATATTTAGAAGGCATTGGAGATACTCCAATGCTTTTTGATTATCAATTGCTTTTAGGTCCATAATTATTAGGACTCCCTTTTGCAGTTTATTATTAAATTATTTTAGGAGGATAACAGGGTGTCAAAGGAATACTTGTCATGGCTGCGCGAATACTTGAAAGAAACATATAAAACTCCCATACTTGAGAATTTTCTTGGCTTGGAAGTATTAGAGCTAAAGGAGGGAAAAATAATTTACAGTGTAAAGATTAATAATGAGCATTGCAATATGTATGGTTTTGTACATGGCGGAACACTTGCCTCAATTTCCGACGTGGCCATGGGAGTCTCGTGCATTACTCATGGGAAGAGAGTAGTTACAATAGATATGAACATCAGCTATATAAAAAATACACCTGTGGGAAGTACACTAACTGCTGTTGGAGAAGTTATTAGTAACGGCAGAACCATAATGAGGGCTTCAGGTGAAGTTTATGATGAAAAACAGCAATTGTTGGTAAGATCCCAGGCCTCCTTCTTTGTGACGGGAGAGTTTGGTGAAAATGAAAAGTAGATATGGAAGTTAGGGAAAGGAGTTTACCACAAAGTCTGGACTTATTCCATGGAGCCTGTGCCTTAAAAGAAAGTAATCAGATTATCTTATGGAGAAGCTGGGAATGGTTTGTCTCGGCCTTCAGGAATTCAGAGATCAAATGGATATGTTCTATAAAATTGAGAGAAATTAATAAGAGCGACATAGATTATTTAACCCTGAATGTAATATATGGAATTCTTGAAGCGTTCTGCCATAGATATCGTGAACCCTTTGGGTTTACTGGCGTCACATTTTTTCTTTTAGTATTTTCCATCTTTACTTTATCTATTTTCCAAAAATTCCAGCAATGTATCATCGAATAGTTTTTTTTGTTAAGGTAAAAATAATAAAATAAATCAGGTTTTAGAACAACTTACAATGTCAGTTGTTTCTTGGGTTTCATCAAATGCACTTTAATTTCGCCGTACAGTTATGTGTCATACAACAAAAATGTGAAAGGATGGATCTGATGAAAGCTGTGATTATGGCAGGCGGAGAAGGGTCAAGATTAAGACCGTTGACCTGCAACCGGCCGAAGCCAATGGTACCAATTGCTAACAAACCAGTAATGGAACATATTATTGAACTACTCAAAAAGTATGGTATTAAAGATATTGCAGTTACCCTTCAGTATATGCCCGAAATTATAAAAGATTATTTTGGTGATGGAAGCGAATTTGGAGTAAACTTGAACTATTACACAGAAGATGTTCCTTTGGGAACAGCAGGAAGTGTCAAAAATGCTGAAGACTTTTTGGATGAACCTTTTATTGTTATCAGCGGAGATGCATTAACGGATATTAATCTGGAAATGGCTCTGGCTTTTCATCGTAGAAGAGAGGCAGTTGCAACGCTTGTTTTAAAGAGAGTGGAAAGCCCTATCGAGTATGGTGTAGTTGTTACAGATCAGGCAGGAAAAATAACCCGATTTTTGGAAAAACCCAGTTGGGGTGAGGTTTTTAGTGATACTGTCAACACTGGAATATATGTTCTAAATCCTGAGATTTTAAGTTATATTAAACCCAAGCAAATGTTTGATTTCAGCAAGGATGTGTTTCCTGCACTTCTAAAAGAAAACCGGCCTATGTTTGGTTTTGTTACCGAGGATTACTGGTGTGATATTGGAGATCTTGACGCATATGTTTGTGTACACAATGATATCCTGGATAAAAAGGTTGACATAAAAATAGATGGAAAAGAAATCCGCCAGGGTGTGTGGGTCGGTGAAGGAGCAGTTATTTCAAAGGAGGCAAGTATAAAACCTCCTGTTTTTATCGGTAAAAATTCTACAATAAGAGCCGGCTGCAGCATTGGCAGCTATACTGTAGTTGGAGCCAACAACCATCTATTTGAAGGGAGTTCGGCTAAAAGAAGTATTCTGTGGAAGGGCTGTGTTTTAAAGAACCACTCTCAGATCAGAGGAAGTGTACTATGCAATAAGGTTCAGGCGAATGAAAGAGCTTCCGCATTTGAAGGGGCTGTAATTGGAGACAATTGTATTCTTGGAAAAAGTGCATCCATTAAACCCGGAGTAAAAGTATGGCCTAACAAGAAAATTGATGGTGATACAGATGTTTGCTCCAACCTGGTCTGGGGATCCAAGTACACTAAAAACCTGTTTGGAAATAGAGGTATTCTAGGCGAAATTAATGTTGATATTACCCCTGAATTTGTATCAAAGCTGGGGGCTACCTACGGTTCAATATGCAAGAAGGATGCTAGGATAGGTGTCAGCTGTGATGATATTGATGCTTTGAAAATGCTGAAGAATTCACTTGTCTCGGGGCTGCTCTCTTCAGGAATTGAGGTCTACGATATTGGGACAGCCTTATTGCCGGTAACAAGATCTGCAATAAGGTTTTACAACTTAAATGGAGGGATTCATATTTCTGCATCTGGGCAGGAACATGATATGCTTGTAATAGATATACTAAATAAATTTGGAAGTAATATTGACAGAGGCGAGGAACGTAAAATTGAAAATTTGTTTATCCGTGAAGATTTTGTTCGTTGTTCAGTTAATGAAATAAAGCCTGTTGTCACAGTTCCCGAGCATAGTATTTTCTACAGTCAGAACATACTGAACAGCGTTACGGCCAAAGAGCATAACTACAAGATTGCATTAATTACCAAGTCGGACCTTGTCAAAAAAGTTGTAGACAGAGTACTCTCCGAACTAAAATGTGAATATGCCTTTATTAACCATAAGCTGGACGGTAATTATAAAAAGAAGGAAAGCATGTTCTCAGATATCAAGACTTTGACTGCCACAGTGAAGCAGGGAAAATTTGATCTTGGAGTATATCTTGAGAATTCAAATGAAAAAATGATGCTTATAGACACAAAAGGAAGAGTTATTGCCGACGATATGTTTATGGCACTTATCAGCCTTATTCATTTGAAATCCACAAAGGGCAATACTGTTGTGGTACCTTTGAATACCAGTAATGTTATAGAAAAAATCGCAAGCGAGAATCAGGGAAATGTTGTAAGAACTAAAACTTCAATACAGGAACTTATGAAAAAGATGATTTGTGATGATGGCACCAGTGGTACAAATGATTTTTTTACCATGAATTTTGATGCCATCGCCGGTTTGGTTAAAATTATAGATTATATGGCACAAAATGATGTAACCCTTGATGAATTGGCAGATATGATTCCTGATTTTCATATTCTCAAAAAAGAGGTTAAATGTCCCTGGTCGGCCAAAGGAAAGGTTATCAGGGCTATTATTGAAGAAAATGACAGCGCTGAAATAGAGACCACCGAAGGTGTAAAAATTGTTGGTGACAAAGGCTGGGTGCTGGTATTGCCTGATGCTGAAAAACCCATTTGCAAAGTTATTAGTGAGGGATTTTCGGAAGAGTATGCAACCGAGCTTACTGATATTTACGTAAATAAGGTTAAAACAATAAGCCAGGATAATGTCAGCAGCAGTTAAACTTCAGCGAAATACCTCATCATAATAAAAATAATGATTATTTTATAATAGATTGCAGTTATTACAGCCCTGTATAATTGAAAAATATCAATTTACAGGGCTGTTGATTTGTAATTTTTCCCTCGGGAAGGTATAATTAATTTTGTAGATACAAAAATACCAATAAGAGAGGCTTTTATTCATATAAGGCTTAAGCGTTTGGTCGGAACGGTAGATCCATATAAGAAACGGAGTTTAGCAATGAAGAGTTTAAAAAAAGTTCTTATAATTTTTATATGCATATGTGTTTCAGCCTGGAGCTGTTTATTGGCAGCAATACCTGCCCAGTCTGCCACAAAAGTACAGAAGACATATGCGGCAATAGGTGATTCAATTACGTCGGGTTACGGTTTGGAAAGCTTTCAAAATAATGATATTAATAATAAAAACAGTACATATAATTTTGTCACAAAACTTGGTAAGAAGCTGGGGATGAAGACTCTGAACTTTGGAATTGAAGGGATTGATACTACTATGCTGTTAAAAGCAATAAGCAATCCTTCAACAAATGAAGAAAAAAATACAGTTTCACAAATGGCAAAAGCTGACCTTATTACACTTTCCATTGGCGGCAATAATGTGTTCATACCACTTTTAAATTCTATAAATGACAGAATAGGAAACGGTAAAAATATTTTTAATGCAAACGCGACAGAACTACAAAATGCATTAATTGGGTTGATTTTTAACGGAGATGAAATGGATAAACTGAAAAAAAATATTGCAAATGGAGCAGATATTTTTGTTGGCAATGCAAAATTGAACAAAACCGGTGATTTTTCCAAAATAATTGATACAATAAAAAAGTTAAACCCCAGGGCAAAAATAATTGTCCAGACAATATATAATCCATATAATCTAATCATGTCTGACTCCATAGGAACAGCTATAAACAGGATGAATGCTGAAATAATCAAGGGTTCGGACAATGGGAAAAATTACAAGGTGGCTGACGTTTATTCTGCCTTTTTCAAAGCAAAGGCCGGAACACAATTGGTTAACGCAGATACAGGAAAATCCTTCGATCCGCATCCTACCAGGAAGGGACATGAAGTAATTTATACACTGGTAGCGTATGCAGCAAGCAATGACACACTGCCGTACCCAGTAAAATTAAATATTGTTAAAGGTAAGGCCTCTGCAGTAATATCTGCCGGAGAACTTATGCTGACAGTAATTCCGGCTGCAGGCTGCAAGCTGCCAAAGAATATATACCTGACCATAGGTAAAAGTTTGAAAACTACACTGCCCCTTAAAAATGGAGTAGCAGCTGTTCCCATAGCAGACATCAATACCGATATTACTGTTACAGCAGTTTGTACCAAGTAGTTCAAAATAAATTAAAGCCAATTCCACTTCTTGGGGTGGAATTGGCTTTTAAGGTTTGTTAGGTTACATTTCTCCGACGGGGTCATAGGTTCTATCAACAATGGGCTCAAAATAAAAATCAATGTACAGCGGTTTTTTTCCTTCGAGTTTGTCCGAGGTTACCGGTGAGGTGTAAAAAGCAATTCTATACTCAAAATCAGGCTCTTTAACTCTGTCCCGTGCGTTGTTATCATATGGAAGTCCCTCTATTTTATAAATACCCTTTGACTCCAATTGCTTTATAAACCAGTTTAATTCATCATTATCATTAACATCCATACAAGGGATATTGCCTTTTTTCATTTCATCTATAATTTGTGACATTTCACCAGTTTGATATCTTACTTCATAAAACATTGTAATTCCTCCTTAGTTGTGATAACGATAGTATTAAATAATTACTTCAGCTAAAAAATATATTATAACTATACCACATTTGCCGACTGTAAATCAAAAAGTTTAGATCTCAAAAATCGTGATACCGGCAATTGCAAAAATCTTTACAGAATATGATAATATGATATTCATGATATGATCTTACACACAAGATGTGTGAAGACATAAAGCCCTGTACGTGAAAGTGCAGTCATTATGAAAATTAATAAAGGAGGATGGAATGAGAGTATTTTATGCCATAGAGTTTGAACATGAGATAAAAGACTATCTGTTTTCTATACAACAGGAGGTGAAGAAGTATTGTACAGGCGGCAATTTTTCTCATAGGGAAAACTTTCACCTGACACTCCGGTTTATTGGGGAGCAAAACCCTCAACAAGTTGCTGTATTGCAGAAGGCTTTGTATGAAATAGCTGCAGGTTTAAAAGCTTTTGAACTCAAACTTAATAAATTGGGTAGTTTTAATAAGGGAAATAAAAAGATTA
Source organism: Bacillota bacterium (assembly GCA_023409265.1). Taxonomy (GTDB): domain Bacteria; phylum Bacillota; class Clostridia; order Acetivibrionales; family DSM-1351; genus Ruminiclostridium. Next base: position 22,373 of record JAEYHZ010000031.1, read on the forward strand.
TTTGGTTGGGTCTTGAAAGCAGCATCGAGCTCCAGAAATTATACCAAAAGCTGGAGGGAGTGCTGGAGAAAGCAGGCTATGCAAAAGAAGGCCGCGGATATACACCTCATATCACACTGGCGAGGGAAGCCAGGCTTGATGAAAAAGCCATGGAACCCGGCATTATAAGAGTAGAGAAGCTAAGAATACAAGCTAAATCTATTTCACTGATGGAAAGTGCCCGTGTGAACGATAGACTAACATATACTGCTATCAATCAAGCTGAATTGCTTTAGAATTCATATTTGTGGGTCAGCTTGGCAATTGAAGCAAAATATATTTTAGCTAGTATATTGACTATTCTATTTGGTAACTATATAATGTTAGCTAATAACACATAAACATTAGCTAACATTATTAGCTTATGATTAGCTAAGGTGGAAAACCTGCATAATTTGTAAAAATAATAACTGGAGGCAGCATTATACAAACTAATTAATCCGGTCTGGAAAGGAGTGATTATGTGCGAGTGGCATCTACAGAAGTTCAAAACAATTTTGGGAAGTATTTAAGTCTTGCAGCAGCTTCGGAAGAAATCATCATAACAAGAAATGGAAAGGATATCGCCAAAATTGTTTCTTGCAGTGATGGACCTGTTGTAAATGAGGAATGCTGCATATACGAAAATGAAAATGGTCCGAGAATTACTTATGATGAGTTTATAAAACTGACAGAGGAATCAGAACAAAGGTATGAGCTGATTGACGGAGAACTTTTTCTTCTGGCCTCACCCAGCTATGCACATCAAACGGCCATATCAGAAATACTATACCACTTCCACAGTTTTTTTAAAGGAAAGAAGTGCAGGCCACTGACTTCACCCTTTGATGTTACTCTGATAAAGGATCAGAACAATAAAAATGTTGTTCAACCGGATGTATTAGTTATATGCGATACCGAAAATATTGATGCAAAGGGGAAATATTGGGGGGTACCCACTTTGGTGGTTGAAGTACTTTCACCATCCTCAAAGAAACACGATATGCTTAGAAAACTTAACTTATACACTCTAACAGGTATTAAGGAATTCTGGCTGGTTGACACTGATAAAAAAATAGTTTATACGTATCAATTTGAAAATAAAGTTATTGTTGATAATAATGCTTTTTTTAAACGGGATGTTTTAACGTCATTTGCTTTTGATGGGCTTGAGGTTCCTCTTGAGGAAGTTTTTATTTAACGAATTAGTACAGAAGGGCCGTTGCTTCGTAAGGATACCATATCAGCTTATTGTTTTTGCCTGGAGATATTAAATCTGAAACATTATATTTGAAAACATTAAATATGCGTACATGAGTTTCGGGGAGTACGGGTATAATCAGTCAAATCAAAACAAAAACCCATAAGAAACAGGACAACCTTGGATTAGTGCGACTTTTAATAACCTGCCACTCCCCTTCAGAAATTTTGAAGGTGTCTGTTTGATTTGTTATCCATAAAATATTCTTCAATCATAATCTCTAATTTATAAAAACTAATTTGTTGAGCACATACTTTTCAAATTTTTATTTTTCTCAAACCTTAAAATCTAATACAAATTGTATTTGAATATCTAATACATTTGTATTAGATTTAAGACAACATATAAGTGATATGAAAAATGTCCCAAATCGGAAATTGAATTGAACTACACATTACAAAATGGTAAAATGGAAATCTGGAAACAAAAGAAATCCTAACCAGAATATAGAGTTATGGAGGGAATATGATAAAACGAAATATTGCAAAAGCAGTTTGTATCATATCGGCAGTTATTTTTATGACATCCAGTTCATTTGCAGCCGGTAATGTTACACTGAAAATTGACGGGAAACAGGTTAACGATGCCGTTAAGGTGATAAATGGGAAGCAGTACATACAGCTAGACAGCCTGACAAACAATCTGGAGGGCATCACTGTTAACAAAGACAGTAAAGGCATAGAAATAAATACTGAAACAAATAGAATTTCAAAGATAATAAACAAGGTAAGCCCTTCAGTCGTCGGGATAATAGGCAAATTAAAAGAAAGCAGCTATGATTACAGCGAATATACTGACAATCTGATATTCGGTACGGGTGTTATTTATAGAAGTGATGGATACATAATAACCAACGCACATGTTGTTAAGGATATGGAATCCATAGTAGTGGTATTATCCAACAGTAAGGCATACAAGGCCCGCTTAAAGGCAATAGATGACAGTCTTGATCTGGCAGTTATAAAAGTTGATAAGGGTGGATTGACTCCGGCTTTATTTGGAGATATGACCAGTGTGGCAGTAGGACAGGAAGTGGTTGCCATCGGTACCCCGCTTTCCTTTAACTTAAGAAATTCTGCTACAAAAGGTATTATTAGCGGAATGAACAGATCTACCGATGGAGAGTATAGATTTATCCAGTCTGATGCAGCCATAAACGGAGGAAACAGCGGTGGTCCTCTGGTAAATATGAAAGGTGAGGTTATAGGCATTAACTCGGTTAAACTCATTGGCTTCGGAGTCGAGGGTCTTAATTTCTCAATACCGGTTGATACAGTTAAATACGCCATCAGCCATTTTGAAAAATTCGGAAAAATAAAAAGACCATATATGGGAATTGTTTTTTCTGAAAGTATAACCTCGCAATATGGACTGCCAAGCACAACCGGAGGACTTTTGATAAGGGATATTATAGAAAGGTCTCCCGCAGAGCAGTATGATATTCAAGTGGATGACAAACTGGTTTCGGTTAACGGAGTAAAGGTAAATTCCATAATTGACTATAACGAAGAAATGAAAAAATATCTTCCCGGTGACAAGGCAACCTTCAAATTAATCAGGAACAATAAACAGCTGACCGTTAAGGTAACCTTCGGCGAAAAATAAAGGACGTGACTATGAATATGAGAAAAACATTTATAAGTATTTTAATAACAATTTCCATATTATTAACCTGTTTTGTTAATACATATGCTTCAGCAAATGATAAGCTGACACTTGAACTTAAAGTAGGAAGTGCGTCTGCTAAAATAAACGGTATTGTATCAAAAGTTGAAAAGCCTTATGTGGCCAACAAAACAATTATGCTGCCTTTGGAATGGTTTACAACAGCTATTGGAGCAGAAGTAAACAAGAAAACTTCAAAAATCACTGAAATAGTCTATGGGGAAATGAATGTTGAAATTACAGCAGGTTCATTAAACTATACGGTCAATTCAGAGTTGAAAAAATTTACTGCTTCACCAATAGTAAAAAATTCAAAGCTAATGGTGCCGCTTGATTTTATATCTAAGAACTTTCCAGTTACTGTAACAAGTGATAGTAAAAAGGGAGACATTAAAATCGTCCTCGAAGATGATGGGGCTCTTAGTGATTTATCCTTTTTAACCGGAGGCATAAGCAGTCCTAAGGTAGGTAACAGTTATTACGGCTGGAGTTTAAGTGTACCTTCCGGTTCAAGAATAGTTTCAAACAGCTTTAAATCAGACAAAATAGGTATTACCAATGAAAGCAGGAGTTTATATTTTGAAGTATCTGTGGAAACTAAGAATGGGAGAACCCTAACTGAGTTGTATAATAATATTTTGTACAGCAGTACAATACGTTCTTCAAAGATAGACCTTAAAGCAGCAGTTCCATATTTTCAGTACACGAGATTGTCCGAATACGATGAAGCCTTACGCGTAAAAGTATTTGATAAGGGAGACTATTTCTATTACGTAACTATAAATTGCTATGACAGTTCCATTACACCTGAAAAGCTGGTTACTGAGAAATACTATGAAAATATCATGAGTTCCTTCAGTTTGAGCTATAAAGGAGCAGTAAAGGGTGTTGAAGATATTTCAAAAGTCAGTGAGGGCAGAGCCAGCTATTATAATTACATAGCGCTAAATTTGAACTCGAAATATCTCCCATGGTCGCTCAATGTACCTGCAAAGTGGAATAAGGTTTTATCAAATGATGATCCCATGACAACCTGTCTTGGACTGGACAACACGCATTACATGAAAATAACCATGAACTTTATTGGGGATTCAGGATCTCTGGATGATTATGTTGACAGAATAAAAGGCAGATATGATAAATTCTTTAATCCTGCGGTATATACATCCATTTCAGACGATTCTACCACTGCGGCGGGAACTGATGCCAGAAATCTGAAGTTCAGAATAAAACAGGCCGATAAAGTCTATATTATGGATGAGCTATATTTTACAAAAGGCGATTTTGTGTATGAAATTACTATCAAAATCCCTGAGGGTGAATACGACAAGCTTATTAAACAGTTTACTGATACATTGGACCTGATGACTTTCTATACAATTGATGAAGAGAAATTTCAGAGTGATTTTGAGAAATATGATACCAAAAACCAGGGGATCAGGGTTTCTCAACAGGATGATTTGTTTGAGTATATTAACAACGCCTATAAATGGAGTGTAAAGCTGCCTGGATATTGGACAAAATCAGGTGCTGAGGATGAGAGCTCGGTTACTTTCGAAAATCCAGATACCAGCGCAAGTGTAATGGTTTATGCAGTAGAGAATTCTTCAATAACAAAATCACTGACTGATGAGGAAAAATTCAGTATAATGAAAGCTATAAAAAAAGTGTATGGTACTTCACCTGTGCAGGGTTCTTTGAATGAAAAGGGTTACCAGATCAGGACATATACATATAAAGTACAAAGTACTGATAATGATTTCTTTGCCGGGATAACCTGCTACTGTTTTGAAGCAGGAAATTATACCTACTGCTATTTAAGTATCATTCCTGATCTCACTGCCCGGGATGAAGCGGTGAAGGAAGTAAATGATGTTTGGAAATCATTTAAAATATCCAATAAATAAATCATAAAGTAAAAAGCTTTGATAGCAAGATATAAAAGTAAGCTATCGGAGCCGAGTTTGACTATTCCTGAAGGAGTATTATGAGAGATAAAGTACAGCCTCTGGCGTATAGAATGGCACCGAGGACAATAGAAGAATTTGTAGGACAAGGACATATAATCGGCAAGGATAAAATGCTTTACAGAATGATTAAGGCCGACAGGATAACATCAATCATTCTGTATGGCCCTCCTGGTACCGGAAAGACATCTCTGGCAAGAATAATAGCCAATACAACCCAGTCCAGCTTTGAGAAGCTCAATGCTGTTACCTCCGGAGTCAGTGATATAAAAAGGATAGCTGCAGATACAAAAAATACAATGCTTAATCCAAAGGGAAGAACTGTGCTGTTCATCGATGAAATTCACAGGTTCAATAAATCCCAGCAGGATGCACTTCTTCCCTATGTAGAAGACGGGTCAATCGTCTTAATCGGTGCAACCACAGAAAATCCTTTCTTTGAGGTAAATAAAGCACTGATATCCAGATCAACGGTATTCATGTTGAAGCCTCTCGAGAAGGAAGATATAAGAAGTCTTCTGTTAGGGGCGATCGAAGATAAGGAAAGAGGGCTGGGAAACTATAATATAACCATAACGGATGAAGCACTGGATTACCTGGCAGAAGTCTGCTCGGGTGACGCGAGAACAGCGTTGAATTCAATTGAGCTGGCTGTTCTTACTTCCGAGCTTGGAGAAAACGGCCATATCAATATTACATTGAATACCATTGAAGAATGTGTTCAGAAGAAGGCTATTCGTTTTGATAAAAATGGTGAAGAACACTATGATAATATAAGTGCTTTCATTAAATCCATGAGAGGCAGCAGCCCCGATGCTGTGGTATTTTATCTTGCCAGGGCACTGTATGCGGGAGAGGATGTTGAATTCCTGGCAAGAAGAATAATAATATGTGCCTCTGAGGATGTTGGTATGGCTAATCCTACTGCGCTGCAGGTAGCAGTTGCTGCAGCACAGGCTGTAAAAATGATCGGAATGCCTGAAGCCCGGATAATCCTGGCACATGCGGCTGTTACTGTGGCTTGCAGTCCTAAATCAAACGCGGCTTATATGGCAATCAACAAGGCACTGTCAGATGTTGAATCAAAAAATACCGGAAGCGTGCCAATGCATCTTAGAAACGCTGCAGCCAAAGGAATGGAGAAATTGGGCTACGGACAGGGTTATAAATATGCTCATGATTATAAAAACAATATTGTCAAGCAGGAATTTTTCCCGGAAGAAATGAAAGGAACATTATACTACCATCCAACCTCAAATGGCTATGAGGCCAAAATCAAGGAATGGCTGGAGAAATGGAGAGAACAGTAATGGCAAAGAGAATACTGGCATGGATTTTACTGGTTGGTTTTATACTACTATTATTAAATATAATAGTATTTCAGGTTTTCCTTATGCAAAGCGTAGCAGTCTATGCTGTAATTGCAATATGGTTTGTATTTTCAAATAAACCCTTACCAAGCAACAAGATTATTAAAACATCTGGAAATGGTCAGGAAAATACTGAAGAAGACAAAAATGATGAAAGTGTTGTTGACTTTGATGTAAATAATGAAGGTGATGTAGACCATAAAGAAAACAAATAGTAATTTTTCAGAATAAATATTTCACCTCTGCAAATACTATCAGGGAATAACTTTGAGTAGAATATCATTTTGCTGGAAGTAAATGCCAAAGAAGATAAGTCATTCCTTTTTATTCTTGAAAAGGGATTCCCTTTCCGATTCAGGCAATTATTCTTGGAGGTGGAAATATGGTAGTTGCAGTACAGTCAAATTTAACCGGACTTTCTCAAGCTTTATCCCAAAGGGGTTATACAGTGGTGGATTTATATACCTACAGAAATCCTATAGATGCGGTGGTCTATGAGGGAAGTCGGTTTGATTTCTCGGCAATAACTGAAGAAAATACAAGTCCTGTTATGAGCACCAGCAGCAAATCAAGCTATGGTGTTTTTATTGTGTGTGCAAATGGAAAGAGTGTTGACGAAATAGATTATATGCTTAAAACGAGATGTTACAGCTCATTCTTTTGAATCATAGCTATAAAATTTTATAAAAGTTAATATAAATTAATTTAAGGTTTTAATGAAATTGTACTATTTCTACTTGAATTCCTTTTTCTGATATGGTAACATCAATTTAAAGTCTAGTAAATTAATTGGAATTAAGGTAATTGACTTTTTATTAAGTTATGTAGTGTACATTGTACACGATTGGGGTGATAATTTGAAAGTTTCAACTAAAGGAAGATATGGCCTTAGAGCTATTGTTGATCTTGCTGTCCACGACAAGGACGGGCAGGTATCTTTAAAATGTGTCGCTGAGAGGCAGGGTCTTTCTGAAAACTATCTTGAGCAGCTTTTTTCTTCATTAAAAAAGTCCGGACTTGTCAAGAGTGTCAGAGGAGCCCAGGGGGGCTATTTGCTTGCCAAACCGGCTGAAAATATTTCAGTTGGAGATGTTTTAAGGTCACTGGAAGGAACACTGTGTCCGGTAGACTGTATTGATCTTGAAATGCCTGTAAACTGCGATAAGGCAGATTCATGTGTCACTGCTACAGTATGGTCAAAATTAAGAGATAAAATTAATGAAGTGGTAGATTCCATATCAATTGCTGATCTTGTTCTGGAATATGAAAACAAAACAAAGACCGATTATATATATTACATATAATCCTGTTTTTATAAGATTTATTAGGGTATATTATCATAGGATAAGATGTTCTAAGGTTTTTTATTTTGCAAAATATTTTTAAGGTAAGATAAGTTAATAAGGAATACATGAAAAATATTATTATTGGTTTTTCATTTGTTCTATAAATATAAGGGAGTGTTTCATAATGGGAAATAAGATTATTTATTTGGATCATGCAGCAACCACATATGTTAAGCCTGAAGTATTTGAAGCAATGAAGCCGTACTTCACCGAACATTTTGGGAATGCTTCTTCGATATATACAATAGGCCGTGATAGTAAAAAAGCCGTTGAGGAAGCCAGGGAAAAAGTAGCAAAAGCTATTGGAGCTCAAGCCAGAGAAATTTACTTTACCGGATCAGGCAGTGAAGCCGATAACTGGGCTTTAAAAGGAATTGCAGAAGCAAACAGGAAGAAAGGAAATCATATAATTACCTCAGCCATAGAACATCCTGCAATTATGGAATCCTGCAAGTATCTGGCAGGTCAAGGTTTTGAAATTACCTATTTGCCTGTTGACAGTGATGGAATTGTATCACTGGAAGAATTAAAGAAAGCCATCAAAAGTACTACAATACTTATAAGCATTATGTTTGCCAATAATGAAATAGGTACAATACAGCCTATACAGGAAATTGGAGCTATTGCTCGCGAGAAGGGAATTGTTTTTCATACAGATGCAGTACAGGCAGTTGGCAATATTGCAATTGATGTTGAAAAACTGAATGTAGACCTGCTTTCCTTGTCAGGGCATAAGTTCTATGGTCCTAAGGGTGCCGGAGCGCTGTACGTGAGAAAAGGTGTTAAAATCACCTCCTTCATCCATGGAGGACACCAGGAAAGAGGCAAGAGAGCCAGCACAGAAAATATTCCTGGCATTATTGGTCTTGGAAGAGCTATCGAATTAGCTGTGGATAATATGGAAGAATATAACAAAAAACTTATTAATTTAAGAGAGAAAACCATAGAAGGTCTAATGGCCAAAATTCCATACATCAAACTTAATGGTCATAGAACAAAAAGATTACCCGGAAATGTTAACATTTCATTTCAGTATATTGAAGGTGAATCACTTCTTCTGATGCTTGATATGATAAATGTATGCGGCTCGAGCGGATCAGCCTGCTCTTCGGGTTCACTTGATCCTTCCCATGTATTGATGGCAATAGGTTTACCCCATGAAATTGCACACGGTTCATTGAGACTGAGTTTTGGAGAAGAAAACACAGAGGAAGATGTTGATTTTATTCTTGAAGAAATCCCTAAGATAGTTAACAGATTGAGAGATATGTCTCCCTTATACGAAGCTGTTAAGAACAAAAAGTAATCATCTGAAGATATATTACAAGAAAAGAGGTTATGTAAATGTATAGTGAAAAAGTAATGGATCATTTTTCAAATCCAAGAAATGTTGGAGAAATTGACGATGCTAATGGTGTGGGTCAGGTTGGAAACGCTAAATGCGGTGATATAATGAAAATGTATCTTAAGATAGAAGATAATATTATTGTAGATGCCAAATTCAAAACCTTCGGCTGCGGAGCAGCAGTCGCAACAAGCAGTATGGCAACTGAGCTTGTTAAAGGCAAAACCGTTGAAGAGGCAATGAAGATAACAAATAAAGCAGTTGCTGAAGCTCTGGATGGACTGCCACCTGCAAAAATGCATTGCTCGAACCTTGCAGAGGAGGCTATTGCTGCGGCTCTTGAGGATTACAGAAGAAGAAACGGTTTGGCCGCTGATGAAAGTGTCGATTGTAATGGCTGCTGCAGCAGCTGTCATCACAGCCATGGACGTGAAGAAGATTTTGATGAAGATGAAGACTGATAGAAGTTGGAGAGAGGGGTAAATGAGCTCAAAAAAAGTTATGCTTGGTATGAGCGGCGGCGTTGACAGTTCTGTTGCAGCCGCCATTTTACTGCAGCAAGGTTATGAGGTAATAGGAGTAACTCTTCAGATATGGCAGGACATGGACGAGGAATTAAAGAAATCCGAGGGCGGCTGCTGTTCGCTTTCGGCGGTGGACGACGCCCGAAGAGTTGCCAACAAGCTTGGAATACCTTATTATGTATTAAATTTTAAAGATATTTTTAATAAAACAGTAATTGAGTATTTTAAGGAGGAGTACTTCAAAGGCCGTACTCCAAATCCCTGTATTGCATGCAACAGACATGTAAAGTGGCAGGCAATGCTGGATAAGGCAGTTTCAATGGGAATTGATTACATTGCGACAGGCCACTATGCAAAGGTATTGTTTGACGCTGCGTCAGGCCGATATATTCTGAAGAAATCTGTAACCGACAGGAAGGATCAGACCTATGCACTGTATAATCTGACGCAGCAGCAGCTGAGCAGAACTCTGATGCCTGTAGGAGATTACTCCAAGGAACAAATAAGGCAAATAGCAAAGGAGATAGGTCTCTCTGTTGCAACAAAACCGGACAGTCAGGAAATATGCTTTATAAATGACAATGATTATGGAAAATTTCTAAGTGAGAATAGTGATAAAAAAATAGTTCCCGGTAAATTTGTTGATACAAAAGGAAATGTACTGGGTACTCATAAAGGAATAGTTCACTATACCGTAGGCCAGAGAAAAGGCTTGGGAATTGCCTTTGGAAAACCAATGTTTGTTGTCGCTCTCGATGCCGAAAACAACAGGGTTATTCTGGGCGATGACAGCGAGGTATTCTCAAGCTCACTAACAGCTTCGGATCTGAATTTTATTTCAATAGAAAAACCGGTTGATGGAATGAGGGTTAGTGCAAAAATTCGTTATTCAGCAAAGGAGGCACCTGCAACCATTCGGGTTATTGACAATGACAAAATCCGGGTTGACTTTGATACGCCTCAAAGGGCTATTACTCCAGGACAATCGGTGGTTTTCTATGAAGGTGATACAGTTGTTGGCGGCGGAACTATTGAATAGTCTTACAAGGCAACGTGTGAATAGTCAACTTATTTAGTTGGTTTGTTTTAAAATAATGTTTAATTTTTTAGTAAAGGATTGTTTGGATTAATATTTTAAAATTAGTCTTAGCAATCCTTTTAAAATAAGGCATAATTGTATTAGTTTTCCCACATATAAAATATCGTATTAGTAAACATTAATACTGATTTTGTTTCTTTGAATCAGGGGAACTGAATCCGCCTGGTTCAATCAGGAGGAGGGGATTCTTTTGCGCGAGGGACTTATTCCTACCGTTTTAGGAACAGCAGTAACAGCAACAGGGTTAGCAATGCGAGGGCTTGACATGAAAAAACGTGGCATGACCAAGCGTGATACAACAGTTGCCATAGGTGCTGGGATAATCGGTTTCGGATTGGCACATGTTGTATTAGGCTCCATAGACCTTGTTCAGAAATAATATCATTCGGGGTGCGGTTGCACCCCGTTTTTCTTCGTCACCTCAATCCAATTGTTAAATGAATTTTCTTACCTCAGCCTCGTACCAAATTTCCTTAAATTTCCTTACCTCACTTCAACCTCATACCAATAGTAGGCGGGTTTAATGATAAAACATAAAAATTTAATGATAAACATTAAAAATATATTGACTTTCGTTACCGGTGTATTATACTGGAAGTATGCTTTATATAAATACCAAATCTGGAGGATGCTGGTATGAGTGAAGAAATCAGGGATATATTAATCAATTGCGAAAAGGAAAAGGAGATAAAATTTAGCTTGACTTTTAACCTGATTCTGGCTGTGTCGATATTCTTAACGGGTTTAGTGACACTTGCAGGAATCCTATTTTTTGTAGTCGGTATTTCTGATAAAATATGGACAACGAATGAAATAAATACATTCTTAAGTAATTCTTTATTTTTTATAAGTGTATTTTGCTGCTTTATTTCCCTAATCAATATAGCTATTGTAAAAAAACCATTTTCAAAAATATTGGTTTGGTGTACCATGATAGTCGGCATGCTATTTGTTATTTCATCCTTTGTTTTTCCTCGGTTTACAGGGTATGATTGTAATTTTACGATATATAGAAATGGGGGTTTTATCTTATGTAATGGTACGCTTCTTTTGATTGGGCTCCTTGGAATATTATTCTCAAAGGTAATAAAATACGGTTTTATATATCAAAAACATTCGGATACTACCATATGATATTAGTCTGGTAGAACTAAACCTACAGTCAGGTGGGGAGATAATATGGCTATAGTATTAAGGCTGGACAGAGTTATGGCAGACCGTAAAATTTCATTGAATGAACTGGCAGAACGGGTTGGAATATCAAATGTAAACCTGTCAAATCTAAAAACAGGAAAAGTAAAGGCCATTCGTTTTTCGTCTCTGGAAGCTATTTGTGACGTATTGGATTGCCAGCCCGGAGATATAATGGAATTTAGACGGGATAAAAAATAAGTTAACGATCAATATTTTCAGGTAAACAAAGTTGTAGAAACAGAAGGCTTTATGGGTGAATTTCTTATGGATAAACATATTCAGTGGTATATACAACAAAGAGTTGAAAGAACTATTACAAATCTAGAAAAACACAATATTACAGGGATTTTTGTTCCTGATGAAGTCGAGCTGCTGACAAGGCTGGAGCAATTTATACCTGAGGCTTCCGTAGTAACTGTTTCTGACTCGGTAAGCCTCTTTGAAGCAGGTGTAATTGATTTTCTGCGAAACGGAAAATATATTTTTTTCGATAAGCACAGAGAAGGTATTTCAACCGAAGAGAAGAAGGAAATATACAGAAAGAGCTTTAGTTCCGACACTTTTATATGCAGTACAAATGCATTGACAGAGCAGGGAGAGATATACAATATTGATGGTAATGGCAGCCGCGTCGCTCCAATGATTTATGGTCCTGAGCAGGTAATTATTGTTGCAGGTATTAACAAACTTGTCAGGAATTTGGAGGAGGCTGAACAAAGGGTACGGCAATATACTGCGCCTCTTGATGCCAAAAGGTTAGGTAAGAATACTCCGTGCACCAGAATTGGTTATTGTGTGGACTGCAGCAGTGACGAAAGAATTTGCAATGATTTTGTTGTTATAAAACGGCAGTTTATAAAGGGTAGAATAAAAGTCCTTATTGTTGGTAAACAGTTTGGCTATTAACTATATCAAGTATAATTTATTAATTATAGTATGAAAAAGTGTGAAAGAAATTTTAAATAGGCTGGGTTTTATGGGAAAATAAACATTGAATAAAAATATTATTGATTCGAGATCGGAGGGTTGTGATGTACCGTTTAAAGAAAGAAGATATGTTCAGAATAGCTCCATTTTTTGATGGCTGGGAGGAGACTCTTTTATGGTCATGTTTGCAGGGATACATGGGGAATGCCTGGACCGATAATATTGAAAATCCGCAGTCCGCTCAGATCGTAACCGGGGATTTCTGCTTTTTCGCTGGCAAACCAGATATTGAACTTGTAAAAAATGTTCCTGAAAGCTTTCCCTCAAAGTACATACTGATGATACCGGAAAATGATGCATGGGCAGAGCTCATAGAGCAGGCATATAAAGATAGGAGTCATAAATTTATGCGCTATGCCATAAAAAAAGAACCTGATGTATTTGACAGGGAAAAGCTTAAGGCATATATTGAGAGACTTCCGGCCGGATACGTTTTGAGAAGGATTAATGAGGAATTATTCCATAGGGTTTTGAAGGAGGAATGGTCAAGGTGTTTTTGTTCTGAATTTGAAAAATATGAGGATTACGCTGAATATGGCCTGGGTTTCGTAGTGCTTGACGGGGATCAGATTATTTCAGGTGCTTCCTCATATACAGTCTACAATAGTGGTATTGAAATCGAGATAGACACCAGGGAGGATTATAGAAGAAAAGGACTTGCTCTGGTATGTGCATCGAAATTAATACTGGAATGTCTGGATAGAAATCTCTACCCTAGCTGGGATGCTGCAAACAGGGAATCTGTGGCTTTGTCTGAAAAGCTGGGCTATCATTTCGACAAAGAATATGTAACTTATTCAGTATCTGTGTAATTAAAAAGGTTTTGGCAGAAATAAAAAAAGCCTTTTACTAAGAGGCTATTTCGTTGACGTTTGAGGTTTTGTCCTGATTATGTGGAGCAGTATATTTTTCAAAAATATCAAAGGACTCACACAGGCATTCTTCAATAACGTCGGGATTTAAAAGTACGTTATCCTTATTCAATTATCTCACCTTCTTTCTATTACACTATTAAATATATACCCATTTCCAAAAGATTTCAATCAGGTTTATGTTAAGTTTAAATTAAAATAGTTATGAAGTAGAGATAAGTTAGTATAGAATTGGATAAAATAAGTGGCTTTTGTGAGTTTTCACTTGATAGAGCCTTAATAACAAACAGTTATAAACTTGTAGTATTTTATACCGTTTGTTATTTACAGGACTATCGATGAATACTGCAGGTTCAACGACTTTATAAACTATCAAATACGGGTTTACGCTGCTTGAAATGCACAACATGCCTGAAGCCGATATACTTAAGATATTCTGTGGCTTCTCTGAAGCTGTGCCCCAGATGTTCTGAAAAATGTGAATCCGAGCCCAGGGTTATTATTTCTCCACCTAGCTCATAATATCTTTGAAACACATCATATCCCGGTATTGGCTGTTTAAGGTCGGATCTTAGCCCTGATGTGTTCAGTTCAATACCCTTACCTTTGGCAATTACAGCTCTCAGGATCTGGTCAATTATATCTTTGTAATCGGCATATCTCAATGGTTTATCCTCAAAATCTCCATATCTGGCAGCATATCCGATATGACCAATAATATCGTAATTGTCATAAGCGTTAACTGATACAAGTATTTCCTGAAGGTATCTTTCGTATGACTCCTTCTGGGACCTCCCCCGGAAAAATTTTTTTGTGTAAGGATCCATCCGGTCAATGATATGGACGGAATTTATTACAAAATCAAAGGGATGTTGATTTAATACCTTGTTTATCTCATTGACTACATGAGGCTGAAACCCCATTTCAACCCCTATTAGAACATCAAGCTTATCCTTCCATTTAGTTTGAAGAACCTTGAATTGTTCAAAGTAATTTTTATAATTGATCAGGAAGCTGTCATCAAACTCCGGGTAATCATAATCAACATGATCTGTAAATACTATACCTGTAAGTCCGATTTCAACTGCTCTTCTACAGGCATCTTCTGCATCCAGGTGTGAATCTGTAGAAAATTTTGAGTGAATATGGTTATCATACATTGTATCTTTCTCCTTTGATAAGTATAATAAAACAGAACCAACATTTTCATTTTTTTGAAAATCCTTTAGTCGAAGGGTTTTCAACGTTGGTTGAGTTTGGTAAAATTAATTATCCGGGTTGTATTATTTAATATCATATTTGGATAAATTAATTATATAGATAAAGGTAATATTTTTTATAATATTATCAATTTTTTGATTTTAAGTCAAAAAAGAGGGATAAGTTTTTATCAAAAAAATGAGCGTGCCAGATCACGAGGATAGGAGATTATCATGAGCGAAGAAAAATCACAAGCCGAGTTGTTAAAGGAAAAGCTTTCCTATGAAACAAAAAATGCATGGGAACATAGTGAGAATGAAATAAGGAAAGCCTTTGACCTCTGTGAAAACTATAAGGAGTATTTGGATAAGGGAAAAACCGAAAGAGAGTTTGCCTCTATAGTTGAAAATGAACTTGTCAAGAATGGATTTGAGAATTTACAGACCTTGTTCAAGCAGGGTAAAAAGTTGAAAAAGGGTGCAAGGGTTTATTACATAAACAGACATAAAGCCGTTGCAATGGCTGTAGTCGGGGATAAACCTGTAATTGACGGAATCAATATGGTCGGAGCTCATATTGATTCACCAAGATTGGATATAAAACAGAATCCATTATATGAGGATTCGGGTTTAGTACTGTTGAAAACCCATTATTACGGTGGGATCAAGAAGTATCAATGGGTTGCTATCCCATATTCCCTTCATGGAGTTGTTGTTAAGGCCGATGGAACAAAAATTGACATTTGCATTGGTGAAGATGAAACAGATCCTGTATTTACGATCACAGATCTGCTCCCGCACCTGGCTCAGGACCAGATGCAGAAGAAGGCAACCGAGGTGGTGTCAGGTGAAGGCTTGAACCTGCTGATAGGCTCCAGACCCTTCAATGATAAAAAGATTAAAGATAAAATTAAGCTGAACATACTTAAAATTTTAAATGAAAAGTACGGTATTATTGAAGAAGATTTTCTTTCAGCCGAATTGGAAGTTGTACCTGCCTTTAAGGCAAAGGATATCGGTCTTGACAGAAGTATGATAGGGGCTTACGGACAGGATGACAGGGTTTGTGCATACACCTGTGTTAAGGCTGTCTTGGATTGCAGGCCGGCTGAAAAGACTGTTCTGTGTATATTAACTGACAAAGAAGAAATAGGAAGCACCGGAAACACCGGAGCTCAATCCAGTTTCCTTAAAAGCTTTATATCAAAATTAATATATCTGACCGGCGATACTTATTCAGATATTCTTGTTAACCAATGTCTGGAAAATTCCTTCATGTTATCTGCCGACGTTAACCCCGGGGTTGATCCGTCCTACCAGGAGGTTCATGAAAAGAGGAATGCATCATATCTGGGTAACGGAGTAGTAATACAGAAATATGGCGGAGCAAGAGGAAAATATGATTCAAGTGATGCCAGCGCCGAGATCATGGGATTAATAAGGAAGCTATTTAATGAAAAAGGAATAATATGGCATACTGCTGAGTTAGGCAAGGTTGACCAGGGAGGCGGAGGTACTATTGCAATGCATGTTGCAAACCTTGGTGTTGAGGTTCTGGACTGTGGAGTACCAATCTTGTCAATGCATTCTCCTGTGGAGGTAACAAGTAAAATTGATGTATACATGTGTTATAAGGCAATGAAAGTTTTCCTTGAAAGTAATTTTCAATAGAATATCCATTGCTATGGCAGAAAAGATACCTATTGATATATATTCCTTATAAGCAATATATGAAAGATTCAGAGGATAGAAGACTCTGCCTTAACCAAACCCGTATTTTTGAGTAATATAGAGAAACAATAATGATAAACCTCAATTTAGGAGACAGAAATGATAAAATTCGGACCGTCTGGAAATTCAGACAGCTTTTACGAACAGGGCTACAAGTCATCCTCACAGATGCCGGGCTGGCTGGCCGGAATGGGCCTGGATGCATATGAATATTCATGCACAAAAGGTGTGAATGTTGGCGAAGCAACTGCACGTGAAATCGGCCAGCAGGCGCTAAAAAACAATATTTTTATGAGTATTCATGCTCCGTATTATATAAACATGTCCAGTGAAGAAGAGGCAAAAAGGGAAAACTCCAAAAGATATATCCTGGAAACCATGAGGGTAGCTAAATGGATGGATGCAAACAGAATTGTTGTCCACACCGGCTCCTGCAGCAAAATGGGAAGAGAAGCTGCACTCGGATTTGCATTGAAAATACTGCAGGAAACTCTGGAGTTATCGGATAGCGCAGGTTATGGGGACGTGCACATCTGCCCCGAGGTGTTGGGTAAACATAATCAGCTTGGTACAATTGAAGAGATTATGGAGATGTGCCGGCTTGATGAAAGGATTATTCCAACCATTGATTTTGGACATGTGCACGCCCGTGGCCTGGGAAGGTTGAATTCTGAAGAAGACTTTGCTGCTGTTATTGATATTATCGAGAACTCTCTCGGAAAAGAAAGGGCCAGAAATATACATTGCCATTTCAGCAGAATTGAGTATTCAAAGGGTGGCGAAAAAAGGCACTGGAATTTCACTGACAAACAGTTTGGCCCGGAGTTTGAGCATCTGGCTCCTGTTCTGGTTAAAAGAAAAATGGAGCCTGTAATAATATGTGAATCAAGAGGTATGATGGCTGAAGACGCTTTGGAAATGAAAAGGATTTACCTTGAAGCCAGAAATAAATATGAATAAGGCAGGGTTAAATAATAAAACTCCGTTTTGAGGCGAGATTTTTTTGGTCGGAACAAAGCGGAGGAAGTGCAATAAATGCTTTAGAGGGCGCAATAAATGCTTTATATGGAGGTTTTAAATGAAAAAGGTTTTGGTGGTTAACGGTCCAAATCTGAATTTGCTTGGAGTTCGTGAGAAAGGTGTGTATGGCAGCGAAACATTGCTGGATATTGCAAAGTCGGTAAATACTGTATCACAGGAGCTTGGTCTCGAGACAGATTTTATTCAGAGCAACCATGAAGGAGAAATAATTGACAAACTGCATGCTGCCAGAGGGGTTTATGAGGTGGTGATAATCAATGCCGGTGCCTATACACACTACAGTATAGCCATAAGGGATGCTATCAAGGCAATTGAAATACCAACTATTGAAATTCACCTTTCAAACATACATAGCAGAGAAGAGTTCAGGCATACCTCCGTGATAGCTCCTGTTTGCGCAGGACAGATTTGCGGGTTCGGGAAAATGAGTTATATTCTTGCGTTGCATGCTGCTGTAAACTTGTAAATTTAAATAAATGTCTGATTGTTGGGGCCGCAACCGGCACAAAACCATAAACTCCATTATTCGCCAAGCAGATATGGGAGAGAACAAATTTCGTTACATTTTGCGGCCGCTAAGCGGCTCATGGAGGTTAATATGATAGATATAAAAAATCTAAATGCAAGACTGGTAAACTTCAGAAATAAATTGAATGAAATGAGGCTTGAGGGTGCCTTGATCACCAGGAGAGAGAGTTACATGTATCTTTCCGGCTTTACAGGTACATCTGCTAATTTGTTAATAACAGATAAAAAAGCTTATCTGCTTACTGATTTCAGGTATATGGAACAGTCTGCAACTCAGGCTCCCTTATTTGAGATAGTTCAGCACAAGCCTGATATAAATGACACTATTAATGAAATAATAAGTTCCGAACAGATAAGAATATTGGGCTTTGAAGATCATGATTTAACCTATTCCTCCTATAAGGTATTAAGTGACAGGTTCAAAACAACTGAGCTAAAGGGACTTGGCCTGACAGTTGATGAAATGAGAAGTATAAAGGATGAGCAGGAGATAGAAATAATCAGTAAAGCAGTTAAGATAGCAGATGATGCCTTAATGCAGGTGCTTCCATTAATAAAGCCGGGTATTACCGAGCTGGATGTTGCTGCTGAACTTGAATACAGAATGAAAAAGCTGGGAGCAACATGCCCCTCCTTTGAAACAATTGTTGCAAGCGGCTTAAGGTCCTCCATGCCTCACGGAGTTGCTTCAGAAAAAAAACTGGAGCTGGGGGATGCTATCACAATTGATTTTGGAGCTCTTTACAACCATTACTGCTCTGATATAACCAGAACTGTATTTTTGGGACAGCCTGACAAGAGACTTATAGATATTTATAATATAGTATTGGAGGCTCAGCTTACTGCTGAAAAAGGTGCTGTAAAGGGAAAAACCGGCAGGGAAGTTGACAAAATTGCACGAGACATAATATATGGAAAAGGCTTTGAAGGGAAGTTCGGACATGGCCTGGGACATGGCTTGGGTTTGGAAATTCATGAAAGCCCAAGACTTTCAATGGGAGGGGACAAAGTTCTGCAGAACAAAATGGCAGTTACTGTCGAACCTGGAATATATGTTGAGGGTTTAGGCGGCGTAAGAATTGAAGATACTATAATTATAAGAGATGATAATCCTCAAATATTGACTCAGGCACCAAAAGAAATCATTATATTGTGATTTTTCAACACGCACTAAGGGATTTATGCATTATAATAACCAAAAATAAAGTATCCGACCATTATATTGAAAATTTTTCTTGCCTAAACTGAAAAATTAATTTAATATAAACTAGGAACAATTAAACATAAAAATTCTTTATGTTATTTATTAATTCATAAAATGTATATTTATTTATATCATGGAGGTAAGAGATGATAGTAGCAGGTGATTTTAAAAACGGTGTAACCTTTGAATTGGACAATAATATTTTTCAGGTAGTTGAATTCCAGCATGTTAAACCGGGTAAAGGAGCAGCTTTTGTTAGAACAAAACTGAAGAATATAGTAACTGGTGCCACAGTTGAAAGAACTTTCAACCCAACTGATAAAATGCCAAAAGCTCATATTGAAAGAAAAGATATGCAGTATCTCTACAATGACGGAGATTTATACTATTTCATGGATGTTGAATCCTATGAGCAGCTTCCTATAAACAAGTCGTCAATAGGTAATACGCTTGATCTTGTTAAGGAAAACGAAGTAGTCAGAATACTTTCACATAAAGGAAATGTATTTGGGATTGAACCACCTACCTTTGTTGAGCTCGAAGTTACTCAGACTGATCCCGGCTTCAAGGGTGATACTGCTACCGGAGCAACAAAACCTGCTACTGTTGAAACAGGCGCTGTTATAAAAGTTCCCCTTTTTGTTAATACTGGAGATATAATAAGAATAGATACAAGAACAAATGAATACATGGAAAGAGTTAATAAATAATATACTCAAAAAATGAGGAGGTAGGATTATGAGTTATATAAGCGAACGTGTTGCTTTCATCAAGGGCTTGGCAGAAGGAATGAAGATTGATGAGACAACAAATGAAGGCAAGCTGTTT
Source organism: Bacillota bacterium (assembly GCA_023409265.1). Lineage (GTDB taxonomy): Bacteria > Bacillota > Clostridia > Acetivibrionales > DSM-1351 > Ruminiclostridium. The sequence continues at coordinate 42,552 of JAEYHZ010000031.1, forward strand.
ACTGCTATCATTGACGTGTTGGATGATATTGCTCTTGCAATAGAAGACGTTGAAGAAATACAGGACGAAATGAGTGAGCAGGTTGATGGAATTGATGAGGATCTTGCCGAACTCGAAAAAACTGTTTATGATGAAGATGAAGAAATAGAATTCGAGGAAATAGAGTGCCCGTACTGTGGTGAAGAAATTGAGGTTGACCTTGATTTGATAGATGAGGACGCAGAGGCAATCGAATGTCCACATTGCCATCAGAAAATAGAACTTGAATGGGATTGCGACTGCGAAGATGATGAATGCGGCTGTGGTCATAATCACGACAAAGAATAATTTTAAAGAAAAAGACTGCCGACACATATTGTTGGCAGTTTTTTATTGTAAAAAACTTTTGAATTTACGCGCCTGCCAGATTTTCCTTATTTGTTGGATAGTCAGCATTCAGAAACAGATTTAAAAAGTTTTAATGGGAGATAGTAATATAAATGAAAAAAACCATTGGAGTATTAGCACATGTTGATGCAGGAAAAACAACATTTTCGGAGCAGATACTGTTCCATTCAAACAGTATCAGAAGCAGGGGAAGAGTTGACCATAAAAATGCTTTCCTGGATAGTCATGACATTGAAAGAGACAGGGGGATCACCATATTTTCCGATCAGGCCGTGTTTTCGTATAATGCTTCCACATATTTTTTACTTGATACACCGGGACATGTAGATTTTTCTGCAGAAATGGAAAGAGCCCTTCAAATAATGGACTATGCTATTATAATAATCAGCGCTGTTGAAGGGGTGCAGGGGCATACCGAAACAGTTTGGAAACTTTTGCAGGAGCTTGAAATTCCAACTTTTTTATTTATTAATAAGGTTGACAGGACTGGTGCAGATGTCGGCAGTATATTGAATGAAATAAAGTCAAAGCTGACAAAGGATGTAATATTCATTTCTAATGTTGAAAATGATACGGCTTCAGGTACGAACTTTTTAACATCAAAGGATATTTTCAATTCTACAGATGCCTTGAAAGAAACAGTTGCTGAAAGACATGAGCAATTATTGGAATTGTATTTTCAGGGAAAGTCAGATGAGGCAGACTGGCTAAAGGAATTAACATTGATGATAAAGCAAAGGCGTATATTTACATGTATGGCTGGTTCTGCCCTCCAGGATATTGGCATTACAGAGTTTCTTGATATTTTTGACAAGCTTACATATACGGAGTATGAGTTAACCAGTGCTGAAGAATTCAGCGGAAGAATATATAAGATCCGACATGATGACCAGGGTACCAGATTAACGTATATCAAGGCACTTTCAGGAACTCTTTCTGTAAAAGACAGAGTAGCATATGGCTCAGTAGCTTCAAATGATGATAGCGACAGACCCGTTGAAAAAGTTAATCAGATAAGGTTTTACAATGGCAGCAGGTTCACTATTTCCGACAAGGTCACTGCAGGAGATGTTTTTGCAGTTACGGGCTTATGGTCAGCTGCCGCCGGAGACGGAGCAGGAGCTCTGATAAATGGCTCACAATTTAAGATGGTGCCAACACTTAGGTCCAGGGTTATTTTTGATAATACTTTTAATATCAAGGATGTACTGGCAAAATTAAAAATCCTTGAAGCTGAGGATCCTGCACTTAACGTTACATGGAATGAAGCTCTGCAGGAACTTCATGTCAAAATAATGGGAGTTATTCAGTTGGAGGTTCTCAAACAAATTATAAAGCAAAGGTTCTATTTTGATGTAGAGTTCGGACCATGCCAGGTGCTTTATAAGGAGACTGTAACTGAAACTGCTGTAGGTTATGGACATTTTGAGCCGCTGAAGCACTATGCCGAAGTTCACCTGAAGCTGGAGCCGGCCTCCAGGAACAGTGGCATCTCCTTTGACACTGTCTGTCATATTGATGACCTTGTTCCCAGCTATCAAAACCTTATCCGTTCACATATTTTTGAAAACGAGCACAGTGGAGTACTGGCCGGCTCGGCAGTAACCGATATTAAAATCACCCTGTTAACAGGACGTGCTCATCAGAAGCATACCAGCGGAGGTGATTTTAGAGAAGCCACTTTGAGAGCTATGAGGCAGGGGCTGGAGAAAGCCGGGTGTATATTGCTGGAACCCTTTTATCGTTTCAGGATTGAGGTAGAGCTTGACAGTATGGGAAGGGTTTTAACCGACATCCAGAGGTTGAACGGCACATTTGAGCCTCCCGAAACCATGGAAAATAAGGCTGTAATTGCCGGAAGAGGTCCTGTAGCCACATTTATGAATTACAGTGTTGAGTTGATTTCCTTTACAAAAGGTAAAGGCAGTATATCTTTAATCTTTGATGGCTATGATACATGCCATAATCAGGCAGAAGTGATTGAAAAATCACACTACAACAAGGATGCAGATCCCGAGTACACCTCCAACTCTATTTTCTGTGCAAAAGGTGCAGGCTTTACCGTTGAGTCTGATAAGGTTGAAGAGTATATGCATTGTTTATAAACTGATTTAATAAACGGCAAAAGATAATAATTCTTTTGCTGTTTAATTTTATATGGATTATTGAAAATTGTATTGACGTCTTAATACAATTACTGTATTATTGTATTAAGGGCTTAGTACAATAATACAGTAATTGTATAAACCATATACTGTTTGAAAGGAACCTAAAATATGAGAATAAAGTTTTATTTTTTATTGGCAGTTATAACAGCCGTGACCTTTATTTCTGGTTGCACATACGGAAGAGGTGTAACAATAGGCTCGGTTGAGGTCAACACTTCTTCAAAGATGTCAATGTCCTATCAAAAATTCAGCGGTTACAAAGCTACAGACATACATTTAAAAGAAGGAGAAGCCGTTGAGATTAGTGTTGACATTGTTTCAAAAGAAGGAAAAATTGATCTCACTATTGTTAAGGAAGCAAATAAAAATGATGAAAAGAGTCAAAAGGACGAAACAATTTACGAAGGAACCGACCTTCCAACTTCGGATTTTACGGTGAAAATTGACAAGCCAGGTGACTACAAAATTACCGTCACGGGGGATGATCATAAGGGAAGCTACAAAATATCCTGGGATAAAGAGGACAAGAAATAAATCAATAAGGGAGGACATACAATGGCAAGTGATTTTTCATCAAATGTACCCATTTACCTTCAGATAATGAATGATGTAAAGCTTAAAATTGTCTCAGGAGTCTGGGAGCCTGGTCAAAGATTGAAATCCGTAAGAGATCTGGCAGTCGAGTTCTCGGTAAATCCCAATACAATGCAAAGGGCTTTAGCGGAACTTGAGAGAGATGGACTGCTTTATACCGAAAGAACATCGGGAAGATTTGTTTCACAGGACCAGGCCAGGATTTCTAAAGCAAGGAGAGAAATGGCTGATGAGTATACCGACAATTACTACAGTGCAATGCAGAAGCTGGGATATAAAAATGAAGAAGTTATTTATATAGTATCTGGAAAGTTAACGATTCAGAAGGAGGAAGATAAATGAGTAATAAGATGATAGAAATTAACTCATTGGAAAAGAAATATGGTTCAAAAAAAGTTTTGGATAACATAACACTAGCGTTTGAAAGCGGCACAATCGTGGGTTTACTGGGTCCTAACGGATGTGGAAAAACGTCGTTGATTAAAATTATTGCAGGACTGATTAAAGATTACAAGGGAGAGGTTTCAATAGACGGAAATGAACCCGGAGAATATACAAAAGCAATAATTTCATACCTCCCCGAGAAAACCTATTTGCAAGACAACTATAAGGCAAAGGAGGCTCTTGATTTCTTCGAGGATTTCTATGCTGATTTTGACCGAAAGAAAGCAGAGGGAATGTTCAGCCAATTCAAGCTCGATCCGGAACAAAAGATAAAGAGCATGTCAAAGGGAATGCAGGAAAAAGTTCAGCTTATACTGGTTATGTCAAGAAAAGCCAAAGTATATTTGCTGGACGAACCGTTGGGAGGTCTGGATCCGGCGTCAAGGAAGGCAATGCTGGATATAATTCTGAACAATTATTCAGAAGACGCAACGGTAATTATTTCAACTCATCTCATAAATGATGTAGAAAGAATATTTGACAGAGTTATTATGTTGGGAAACAGTAAAATACTGGTTGACGACACGGTTGACAATATACGCCAGAAAAACGGGAAATCTGTTGTAGAACTTTTCGAGGAGGTGTTCAAATGTTAGGCAAATTATTAAAATATGAGTTTAAAGATACTTCTCGCACTATACCGCTATTTTATCTGATTACGTTGATATTCGCGGGAATTGTTTTGTCAGCCAAGAAGGTAGGAATAGACTGGTTTACATTTACATCTTCCTTATTGCTGCTGTTGCTTGGTGTGGCGGTTGCCATCATAACCCTTGCAGTGGTTGTAATGAGATTTCACAAAAACCTTTTCTCAAATGAAGGATACCTCATGTTTACTTTACCTGTCAAGCCTCATTTGCTTTTGTCAGCCAAGGCCATAGCTGCTTTTGTCTGGATTATCATTAGCTATTGTGTATCAATAGGAGCATTTTTTATCAGTATGTATGGTTTTGGAATTTCAGGAGAGTTTGGAAATATAATGGATGAGCTTGAGAGGTACGGGCTGCAAAATATATTGTATGCTATTATTCCATTAGTTATATTATCCACTGTATACCTGCTTTCTCAAATTTTCTTTGCAATAACTATCGCTAACAGACCTGCTTTCCATAGCATTGGAGTCGCGTCTGCATTTCTGATTTTTTTGGCAACCAATGTAATCCTGCAGATTGTTGAAGCAATATTCACAATTTTTGTACCTTTCTCAGTTGAAATAAATTTGGTAGGAGCAGTTGATTTTTCTCTTTCATCAAAAAATATGCTGGGATTTTTAATAAATAGTATGGGTGGCAGCAATCCTCAAAATATGGTTATAGGACTGGGGGGGTATATATTTGAAGTATTAATGGTATTTATACTGTTCTATGTAACTTCACTAAATATGAAAAACAAGATATCAATTAAGTAAACTTGAAGAGCTTAATACTTTTTGATCACAACAGAATATCAAATAAGCAATATAAGTGTGATAAATAAGCAATATAAGTATGCGATAAATAAGAATTATGATATTAAAAAGGGCCTCAAATAATGAGGCTCTTTTTTATTTTTTAAAAGTCATAAACTTGGACAAAGCCTAATATATATAACAAGGCGTAAAAAAATATCCCTCGCTTATATTAAGTGATGGATTCCGCTCTGGCTTTCAGGCGGTGAGGATATCTCTTGCCTTGTTGAAACGCCGCTAATGTGAGTAAATTTTCCTACAACCGGGAAATTTACTTTGAATTCAGGCGTTATAAATAACTTAATTTAGGAGATGCAAACATATGATTAAAGCGGTTCAAAGTGACATTATGCCTTATTTGATACCCAGCATCAAGGCAATTTTAATGAAGCTGGACAGTGAAAAGTTGGACAATCTTCAGGAAATACGAATAAGAGCCGGGAAACCATTGATGGTTTTTTATAAAGATACAGATTTATTTGTTACTGTGAATGGACAACTATCGAGAAATATTAATGAGGCATATTTTGTTGTTCAAAACGAGATACTTAAAACTCTGGAACTAATGAGTGAAAATTCAGTTTATGCCTTTCAGGATGAAATACGATCAGGTTTTCTGACACTTAAAGGGGGACACAGAGTAGGGCTGAGCGGCCGGGTAATAGTTCAGGAGGGGCAGATTCGAAATATAAAGGATTTCAATGGACTAAATATACGTATCGCCAAAGAAATAAAAGGCTGCTCCAGTCACATCATTACCTATCTGATAAAAAACAGCAATGATATTTACAATACGTTGATTATAGGACCGCCTCAATGCGGCAAGACCACCATTCTAAGGGATATTGCACTCCAGCTCAGCAATGGAGCGGAGTCCATAGATTTTAAAGGCTTAAAAATTGGAATTGTAGACGAAAGATCAGAAATCGCAGCCTGCAGCAAAGGCCTTCCGCAAAACGATGTAGGTTTCAGAACAGATGTTATGGACGGCTGCCCAAAGGCTTTGGGTATGGAAATGCTTTTAAGAAGTATGTCTCCCAATATCATTATTACTGATGAAATAGGAACTCATGGCGACAAGGACTCCATAATGAAGGTTTTGAATTCCGGTGTAAAAATAATTGCCTCTGCACATGGTTACAACATATCAGAATTAAAAATGAGAGAAGAACTTCTGGCTTTAATTAAATCCGGAGCGTTTGAAAGATATGTTGTACTCAGCGCCTTAAATGGTCCGGGTACTCTTGAGGAGGTAGTGGATTCGCAATTGACTGCAGTTTACAGGAGGTGCAGCAAATGATTTTCAAAATAATAGGATCAGTTGTTCTCATTTGTGCCACAAGCCTTATTGGTTTTGCCTTGGCTGCCGATTGCTCCAAGAGACCGAGAACGCTTAGGGAATTACAGGCTTTGCTTCAAATGTTTGAAAATGAAATAAGCTATCTATCAAATCTCTTATCAGAGGCATTTTTAAGGATATTTGATAACTCAAATTTAGATGCAGCAATCCTTTTTAAAACTGCTGCATCCAACCTGGAGACAAGCGGTGTAACAGCTGATGAAGCCTGGGAAAAATCCGTTGAAGAAAACGGTTCAAAGCTTTCATTAAATAAAGAGGACAAGTCCATACTGGTCACCTTTGGTAAAATGCTGGGAAATTCAGATCTGGAGGGACAGCTTAATAATATTAAACTGGTAACGTCACAATTAAAGCTTCAGGAAATAAAGTCTGAGGAAATGAAACGTAAAAATGAAAAAATGTATAGAAGTCTTGGGGTTTTAAGCGGTTTAGCTGTAACAATTATTTTGTTCTAGTTTTTATTATTATTAGTGTCGCTGCACAGCAGCAAGGAGGTTAAAATGAGCGTTGATCTGATATTTAAAATAGCTGCAATTGGTATACTTGTATCGGTACTTAACCAGGTGCTGATCCGTTCAGGACGGGAAGAACAGGCCATGATGACAACTCTTGCAGGAATTGTTGTGGTGCTTATGATGGTGTCAAAAGAAATAGCAGGACTGTTTGCAGCCGTAAAAACCATGTTTCAGTTCTGATAAGTTACGTAAAATTAATGAGGGTACATAGGATATGGATATACTTCAAATTGTTTGCATTGGAATCATAGCAGTAATTCTATCTGTAACAATTAAACAACAGAAGCCGGAAATTGCATTACAGGTCAGTATAGCTACAGGCCTGCTGATATTTATTCTTATTGTGGTCAAGCTGTCAGCAGTTATAGAGTTCATAAAGACCTTCAGCAGAAAGGCAGATATTGATCCAACCTATATAACAATTCTGCTGAAAATTGTGGGGATTGCATATATTGCGGAGTTTGGTGCCGAGGTATGCAAGGATGCCGGGGAATCCTCAATAGCATCAAAAATAGAGCTTGCCGGTAAAGTTATAATTGTAATCCTGGCTGTACCTATAATCTCATCTTTGCTGGATCTGGTAGTTAAACTTATGCCGTAGGATAACAAGGTTACTGGAGGATACGAAATGCAAATGAAAAGAGTTATCGGAAAACATAATATATTGAGATATGTTTTTTTTATATTTACATTACTGATATTGTTCAGCATGCTTTTTACAGTCAAAGTCAATGCCGCCGATTTTGGGATAAAGCAACCCGGGCAGTCGGAACAAACTACTGAGGAAGCAGGAAGTTCGGACAGGCAGAGTACGTCATCAAAATCAATGGATAGGACAGTATCGGCTGATGACAGCATCAGTATAATAAACGAACAGCTGCAGGCAAATGACAGCACTGCTATAAGTGACAGCTTAAAAAAGTATTATAACAGTGATGCAGGGAAACTGTTTCCCGAGTTTGATCCGCAGAAAATAATTACAGATGCTGCCAAAGGAGATCTTGATTTCAGTATTCAGGGTATGCTTAACAGAGTTGTAAAGTATTTGCTGGAAGAAGTATTTCTAAATGTTGATATTCTTATTAAAATAGTTATCCTGGCGATAATATGCGCTATTCTGAAAAACCTTCAGAATGCATTTTTAAGTGAAAGCGTTGGGGAATTGGCTTTCTTCGTCTGCTATATAGTAATTGTGTCAGTATTAATGGTAAGTTTCAGCTCGGCCATGCAGATGTGTATGTCTATTATTGACAGTATGGTCACATTTATGCATGCTATTATACCATTACTTGTTACACTGCTTGTAACAGCAGGAAACATCTCCTCTGCAGGATTTTTTCAGCCAATACTTATCATGCTGGTGGAAGTGGGAGCCACAGTTATTAAAAACTTTTTCATACCATTAATTTTTTTAGTGACGGTACTGAATATTGTAAACAACATATCGGACAAGGTTCAGCTTACAAAGCTGTCGGGGTTTTTAAAACAGGTTTGCACCTGGGGCCTGGGCTTCATCCTGACTGTTTTTATAGCAGTTGTTTCTGTTCAGGGTTCGATGGGAGCAGTTGTTGATGGAGTAACCAGCAAGACGGCCAAATTTGCACTAGGTACATTTATCCCGGTGGTAGGAAAATACCTGGCTGATGCGGCAGATACAGTAGTGGGCTGCACCCTTGTAATAAAAAATGCATCAGGACTGATAGCAATGATAGGAATAATTATAATATGCCTTGCTCCTCTTTTGAAAATTCTTGCGATGATTATTTTATACAAGCTGGCCTGTGCTTTTGTCGAACCTATTTCGGATAAGAAAATAACCAACTGTCTTAATGACATGGCAGGTTCCTTAACATATATACTTGGAGTTACAGCTGCTGTGGCAGTAATGTTTCTGATAGCCATAACAATTGTTATCAGCACCACAAATTTATCTGCAATGATAAGGTAGGCAACTTTAAAATATATACGGGTGTTGTACAAAGAACTGCTGTTTGATGGAGGTTAAAATGCTTGAATTTCTTAGAAGCTGGATTGTTAATATTGTTACAATTTCAATAATTTTGATTTTGTTTGAAATAATCGTTCCATCAGGAAAAATAAAAAAAATAATAACACTTGTCTCAGGTTTTGTATTGTTGATCGCTGTAGTAAATCCTTTTCTGTCGCTTAAAAACAGAGGCTTTGAACTTAGCGAGACAGCCATGAGTGACAGCTTCTATATCGATAAAAAAGAGGTTGAGACCAGCAGCAAGCTGTTGGAGGAAACACAGATGAAGCAGATTTCCTCGGTCTATAAAAAGAAACTGGCAGCCAGAATTGAGGAAGAGACCCGGAAAATTGAGGGTGTTACAGAAGCGAATGCCATCGTTGAAATAAATGAAGATTTTAAATCTGACAGATTTGGGGAAATCACCAAAGTAACAGTGGAGATGAAAAAGGGAAAGGATGCCAAGGGAGTTGCAAGCATAGAACCTGTGGTTTCAGTTGAAAAAATTGATATTACGGCACCCTTTCAAAATAAGAACGGAAAGGAAAAGGACAGTAAGGAAAAGCTGAAAATTGTGGATCCTGAGGATAAAAGACTCACTGAACTGGTGAAACAAACCTTGAACAAATCCCTTGAAATAAGCAGGGACAGCATTGAGGTATCAATTTCTTGAGTAGGTTTAATTATATTAGGAGGTAGTGGGATGGGAAAGTACGGAAGAATTTTAAAAAACCTTAAAGCTAAGCTTGCAAAATATGGAAGTAAAAAAATAATCGAAAAGGCTGTAATAATAGCTATAGTCGGTGTAATATGTCTGATTGCCGGGAGTGTTTTATTTGAAGACAAACTAAAAAAGACCGGTGATGGCGGGACAGCGGTTTCAGTAGCCCAGGTTGGAGATAAGGTAGGCTCTGCCGCAACTACTGAAACCTTTAAACAATCGAGCGAAGGCTCACAAAGTGAAATGGAGGAGAACCTGGGATCAATACTGTCAAAAATAAAGGGTGCGGGTAAAGTCGATGTTATGGTTACCTTTGTATCAGGAAATGAATCGGTTCCGGCTATAGATGTAAATACAAACGATAACAGCACTCAGGAAAAAGACAAGGAAGGAGGTTCAAGAACTATAAAGCAGACTGAAATGGAAAACAGCATTGTATACGAAGAGAATCAGGGAGTAAAGAAACCTTATATTGTAAAAGAGCTCCTGCCTAAAGTAAAAGGTGTTGTAATTGTAGCCGATGGCGCCGCTGATGCCGAGGTAAAAAGTAATCTTGCAAAAGCCACAGAAGCGCTCCTCGATGTTGCTGCTCACAAGATTCAGGTTTTTCAAAGAAACAAAAATTAACTTTTATCCATGGTGTCCATAGTTTCCTTTCAGGACACATTCAGGAACCCTTACCTGTTGAAACTTGCAGAGGCAATAAAATTTTTCTACAGTTGAAAAATTTTATTTGAACCTATGCGTTATAAAGTGGACTTGATGTGAATATACATAATCTTGAGAAGGGAATGGTAACCAACCATTCAGGGAAATATCCTTTAGGCTACAACCGAGAAGGAACAATAAAAACTATTCAGATTGTTAGGAGGGTCTATGTAATGAAATTTTTAAAAAGAAAACAGATTATCGTACTTTCCCTTGTATTGATGCTAGTAATTGCAGGCTATCTACAGTACAGCTACAACAAGAGCTCACAGTTCAGTGAGGAAGACTCTGCCCAGATTGGCGATGCTGTATATGTTGATAATCAGGAGGTAACGGACGGGGGTACTGCTTTAGTCGATACAGAGAAAACTGTAACAGCTTCCAAAGAGGCAAATAATTATTTTGCCCAGGCAAAAATGGACAGAGATGTTGTCAGAGGCAAAGATATTGATATTATGAAGGGTATTGCTGAAGACCAGCTTGCCAGTAAGGAACAAAAGGCTGAAGCTCACTCAAAAATGATGAAGATAATTGAGACTTCACAAAAAGAGACAAATATTGAAACTTTAGTCAAGGGTAAAGGTTTCAGTGATGTTGTTGCATTGTTTGGCGATGACGGAAGCGTAGATATAGTTGTAAAAGCACCGGCAATATCTAAGCAGCAGACAGCACAAATTGTAGATATAGTTACCAGACAGGCTAATATACCCTTGGAAAAAATTGTGATAAAGAAAATGTTTTGATTAATGTAGTTTTTCAATTTAATAAAACCATTGAACTTTTGAGGTTATCAATACTGTGGAACGATTAAACAGACACTTCAAGCTTGAAGTTACCATTTAATCGCACCGATGGATAACCTTTTTTATTGTCTGTTTTGACTTGATAAAATGTTTAAGGAAATAATATATTTGTAGACTAAGGTTTTGGTCTATTTATTCTCATTGATAAATAAGTACTTAAGTGATATAATTTTACCAAACTAAGCCATTACATGGAATACATACCGCAGGAAATCCTGTTTTGCGGCATATATTCCAAAAGTTCGGCTGTCAGTAGATATACTGATTTTTTATTGTATAGGAATTAATGCTCTAGATTTACAAAGAGTAGGTACCAAAAAAATTAGCACATCGAATTTTTTTGATGGAGAGGTGCATAATGGAAGAAGAAAACAATATTTTGGATGATTACGGTTCAGTAAAGATATCTGAAGAAGTAGTTGCCATTATTGCAGGTATCGCCGCAACTGATGTTCCAGGGGTTGCAGGCATGAGTGGCGGAATAGCTGGAGGAATAGCCGAGATCCTTGGCAGAAAGAATCTGTCAAAAGGAGTAAAGGTTGAGGTCGGTGAAAAAGAAGCTGCCATAGACCTCTATATCATTGTAGAATTCGGAGCTCGTATCCCCGAAGTTGCCTGGGACATACAGGACAAGGTCAAGAATGCGGTTCAGTCAATGACTGGGCTGAATGTTGTCGAGGTCAATATACATGTCCAGGGTGTCAATTTTGATAAGGAAATAAAAAAGGAAACCGAATCCACAAAGAGTATATAAGCCAATTAGCTGGAGATAATTATTATAGAGCCAAAAAATTCTTATATATGCAGAAATTTGATTTTTGTACCTGTTTGAAATATAATTAACTTATAAGGCTTTATTTCGTCAATAATTGCAGGTTTTCCGTGCTTTACGATAAATGAAAAGAGGTGGAGAATTCATGAATATAATATTACGTGTATTGTTAGCTATTTATGCGTTTTTTCTTACAATAGCTTCAATGTTTGCAATGCTGGTTACAATCAGGTCAGACATATTAACTGACGCATATACATATTTATTTAAAGAGGTATTAGCAAATAGAAATCCATCTATAGTCATGTTCATTATTGCTTCAATATTTTTCTGTTTGAGCTTGACTTTCCTGCTTTCGGGGTTTAAGCCAGAAGGGGATAAAAAGGCTATTATCAAGTATAATAAAAATGGTGATATCAGGATAACCTTGAATTCCATCGAGAATATTGCACTTGCTACCTCGAGAAAATTGTCAGGTATTCGTGATTCAAAAGCATATGTTACCAAGGTTGGAGAAAGTGTTAGTATTACTGTTAAGGCTATAGTGCTTCCAGAAATCAACATTCCCTTACTGTCAGAGGATATGCAGACCAAGGTTAAATCCTCTGTGGAAGAATGTACCGGTGTACAGGTTGAGAGTGTTAAGGTACTTATTGAGAGTATTTTCACAGGGTATAAGTCTTCAAGAGTTGAGTAGCATATGGAGGTGTATGTATGGATAAGCAAAAATTGTATGAGGTTTATAAACAGCATAAGGGTGAAATCCTGGGTGCTGGAATAGGACTTTCCATAGCAATTATTGTACTGCTGCTTGGAGTTTTAAAAGCACTGTTTATAGTAGTATGTGTTGTTTTCGGCTTCTATATCGGGAAAAGACTTTCCCAGGATAAGGACTATATAAAGAACCTGCTTGACAGGATTCTGCCTCCGGGAACATACAGGTAGAAATTTTAGTCATGAGAAATAAAACTGGTTGTGGTCAGGCAGGAACAGCCGGAATCAATTTGCTGTTATTAAAAAGTCATTAATTTATTTATGAAATAGTTATAAAAGCAGAAGTTTGAAAATTACAAAATGATAAAGATATACAGGTATACATAGGAGGAATAGTTAATGGGACGCCGTGCATCCAGGGAAGCTGCGATGAAACTGCTGTATCAGCTGGAAATTCAGAAAAATGACAGAAATGAACAGATTGATATGGCACTTGAAGATGAAACTTATACAGAAAGTGACAGAGCCTATATAAGAAGTATTGTAGATGGAGTAGCTGAAAAAGTAACACATCTTGACAGTATTATTGAGAAATATGCCATGGGCTGGAAAATTACGCGATTATCAAAAATTGACTTATCCATACTCAGGATAGGAATTTACGAAATCCTTTACCGTGAGGATATTCCGTTCAGTGTTTCGGTAAATGAGGCCGTGGAATTGGCTAAGAAATATAGTAATGAAGATGCCGGCGCCTTTGTAAATGGTCTATTGGCAAAGGTTACAAAAGCTGATGCTGATGAGGTAAAACCTGAAGCTGATGCTAATGGGTCAGCACCAGAAGCAGCTGATAAATAAGAAGTTATGGCGAGGCAATAATGTACCCCCACATAGGTGGAGGTTATGCACCTGCTTTTGCGGTGAGCATGTTTCCCGCCTCGTTGAAACGCGCAGAGGCAAGTAAATTTTACTACAGCCTAAAAAATTTCAAAGAACGTACACGTTCTTTGAACCGATGCGTTATAAAACTGGTAATGTGAGTTCTTTTGCATTATCTTTTTTTATATTGTTTTAATAATTTTAACCCTAAAGGTGGGATTTGTAGTGAACAGGGTTTTTTCGGTGTCGGATATAAATAATTATATAAAACAGCTGGTTTCAAATGACGGAATATTGTCAGGCCTGTCTGTTAGAGGTGAAATATCAAACTTTAAGCACCATTATACGGGCCATATGTATTTCACCATAAAAGATGAGAATAGTGTCCTTAAGTGCGTAATGTTCAAGACTCAGGCAAATATGCTTAAGTTTGTTCCTCAAAACGGTAATAAGGTTATTGTTTCGGGATATATATCTGTTTTTGAGAGAGACGGCCAGTATCAGCTATATGCAAGTGATATGCAGCCTGATGGTCTTGGAGCTCTGCATCTGGCATTCGAGCAGCTCAAAAACAAGCTTCAGGAGGAAGGTCTCTTTGATGTTGCAATAAAGAAGAAGCTGCCGCTGCTGCCGAAAAGTATCGGTGTGGTAACATCTTCAACAGGAGCTGTTATCAGAGACATTATGAATGTTACATACAGACGGCACAGCAACATGAAACTGGTGCTGTACCCGGTAGCAGTGCAGGGAGTGCAAGCCGCCGGTCAGATAGCAGCTGCAATACAGAAGCTGAATCAGCTGGGGCAGGTTGATGTTATTATTGTTGCCCGTGGCGGCGGCTCTTTGGAGGAACTCTGGGCGTTCAATGAAGAGGTGGTTGCAAGGAGCGTGTTTGCCTCCAAAATACCCGTAATATCTGCTGTTGGACACGAGACGGACTTTACCATATGTGATTTCGTTTCTGATATGAGAGCACCTACCCCCTCAGCTGCGGCTGAACTTGCTGTTCCTGATGTGGAAGTGTTGAAATACAAGCTTCAGAATTATAATGTCAGGATGAAAAGTGCGCTGGTCAAAAAGCTTACCATATGCGAAACTCAGCTGCAGAAAATCAAAACCAGACCGGTTTTCCGCCAGCCATATGATAAGCTGAATCAATACCGTTTGAAACTTGACAATGAGGTAAAGCACTTATTCAGGAATAATGAAATGTTCATAAAAGACAAAAAAGCTCAGTTTGCTCTGCTGGCAGGAAAACTGGATGCTTTGAGTCCGTTAAAAATTCTGGAGAGGGGTTACAGTGTAGTACGCAATCCGGAAGGTACCATAGTAAGCGGGCTTGAGCAGATAAACATCGGAGATATGCTTGAATTGAGCCTGAAGGATGGAAAGGCAACCTGTAATGTTGCATCGAAGCACGGCAGTCTGAGAGAGTAGTCTCCGGAGTTTATTTAAACATGTATGTTATATAAATGCAGGGTAAAAATAATTAAACGTTGAAACTACCGGTAGAGGAGGATAAATTGTGAATATTGAATTAAAGATAGATGAAGAAAAGAGCTTCGAAGAGGCTATTTGCCAATTGGAGCAGATTGTTTCAAAACTTGAAAAGGGAGATATATCCCTGGAGGAATCCATAACCAACTTCCAGCAGGGAATAGAATTGTCAAGGTATTGTGCAGCAAAGCTGGATGAAGCAGAAAAGAAAATTTCTGTGCTGTTGCAGGATGAAGAGGGTAATTTAATAGAAAAGGATTTCGAGGTATGAATTTTAAGGAAAAGCAGGCGTTTTACACAGGAATTATTGAAGAAAGTCTGGCAAACAGCATTCCCATTGAAAATCAGTACTATATGAGCCTCAAGGAAGCCATGTACTATAGTCTTATGGCAGGAGGCAAGCGGTTAAGACCTTCTCTGGCACTGGCAACGGCTGAAATGCTGGGGAAAGAACCAAGAGAAGTAGTGGCTTTTGGCTGTGCAATAGAAATGATTCATACGTATTCTTTAATACATGATGATCTTCCGGCCATGGATAATGATGATTACCGTCGGGGAAAGTTAACAAATCATAAGGTATATGGAGAGGCCATGGCTATTCTGGCCGGTGACTCACTTTTGAATCTTGCATACGAAACAATGATAAAGGATGCTTTGAACGGTAACAGTATGGCAAAGCTTAAAGCAATGGAGGTAATTGCCCAGTATGCAGGATCACTAGGAATGATTGGCGGGCAGGTTATTGACCTTATGGGAGAAGGCCGAAAGGTGGGTACTGACGAACTCAGTACCATGCACAGGCTTAAGACAGGGGCACTGATAAAAGCGCCCGTTGAAGCTGCAGCCATTATTTCCGGAGCGGCAGAAGAACAATTTGCAGCGCTTTCAAATTATGCTGCAAACCTTGGCTTGGCATTTCAGATAAAGGATGACATATTGGACGTGGAAGGCAGCATGGAGGATATGGGGAAAAAACCCGGCAGTGATGCGCTTTGTAACAAATCAACCTATGTAACCCTGTATGGTTTGGAAAAGTCAAAGCAGTTGCTGCAGGAAGTAACCAACGATGGGATTGCCTTTCTTAAACCGTTTGGAGATAAGGCAGAATTCCTTAAAGAGTTAGCCTTGTCACTGGTAGGCAGGTCAAATTGAACATAGAAGTCAGAAGAAAGTTGTCAGTAGAAAAAGCCAGCAGCCCAGCAGTGAAATCAAATTACCAAGTTAAATCCAGCAAGAGCATAACATATTACTTTTATTTGAAAGTACGCGAGTACAACAACTAATAATGAGTGTGCATGGTTAGAAAAATTAAAGAAAGTGTAGTTGCGGGATAATTTCTTTAATTTTTCGGTTGCCACTCATTATTAGTTGTTAGTACGGAAGTACTTTCATATAAATCAAATTGTTACACCTTAATCGGATTTACTGTCGTAATTTGAAGGAATATTCAGTTTGTGATTTATTTTATTGTGTGTTATAATGTGTTCTCGATGGCATTTTTTAAGTGCTGTCGCTATATTAATATTAGTGAAGTAGACGCTTTTATTAAATAATATGAACTGTAAACGCTACTATATTGACATAAAAACAGGGTGGCGCAGTATTCTAGTCAGTACTCATGATTCTGAAGACGGGCCTAAAAATCCGTTTAAGGGCACATCGATGAAGTTCCTTGTGTCGGCTTGCTACGCCCAGTGGTGGGCTGATGCTGGGAGTTAAGGCTTAGGGGCGATCTGCAATGGCATGCGGGCGTTGACCCCTTTTCCGTGGAGACCCTTTCTTGTGGTTGAAAAGTCAGGCAGAGAAGTTTTTAAAGTTTTTTGCCTGCCACCTCGACTACGACTAGGGATTAAACCTGTTATGCGGTATTATTAATGCTGTGAACAGAGTAGCCTGCCTTGAGTGAAATTTGGTGGATAGTGGATCGGATGCCTTATGTATTGGCCGATATGTTGGCATTATTGCTGTTTGAAACCTTTTTTGCAAAAGAGGCTAGGAATCATCTTGACTGTTGGGGAAAACCCCTAGACTGTTCGGAATGTAGTTTGTTGGGGATTAAAGTGTGGACTAAGTGGTAATCAGGCCCCATATGCGGTAACGCTGTGGTGATGTGTTTAATGGGAAACCTCTGGTTTGGCGACATTCCAGTACGCATCAGGGAAATCCTGCCTGACCTAAGCCGCAAAATTTACTCAATAAATTGCCACCTGTTTTTTAAATATTAATTGCTTGGATTCTCCGCTGCCAACGCAGCGTTTTGTTTTATATGGAATATTTCAGTATTTTGCTTTAAAGGATTAATAGAGGGATAACAACCGAAATTGATCGCATTAAAAGTGTAAACATTTCTCAACTCACAGTGGGAGATCGAAATAAGTCATGATTAAATAATAAAACTCCGTTTTAAGGTGAGATATTTGTTGCCAGGACAAGGCGGAGGAAGACGGAAAAATAGCTTTATTGCAATTGCGACAAAGTCGTGCTGACAAAAAAATAGCCGTCTCAAATGGGAAAGTTATTATTTTATCATGCCTAAATTGGAGGATTGGTGTGGAAGATCATTATAAGCATCCAGCCGATGAAAGAAAAGTCAAATTTAAAAGAAAAGCAGTAGGTTCTAAAAAGGAAACAAGAGTATGGACACTCTTGATTACAGTTGTTACTTTCTTTATTTCTATTTTTATGTCTTTTTTCTCAAATGAAACGATTAAATACGCTTCAACAGTAGTTTCCTTCCTGATTGTTTTTGGTATAATCATAATAAATATATTGTTTGATCTTATTGGTACAGCTGCTACTGCAGCAGATGAGGCACCTTTTCATTCAATGGCTTCCAGAAAGCTCTATGGTGCAAAGCAGGCTATCAGATTAGTAAGAAATGCCGATAAGGTGTCCAATTTCTGCAATGATGTTGTAGGAGATATCTGTGGAGTTATCAGCGGTACTGCTGCAGCTTATATTGTCTACAAATTTTCCGGTGGAGGAAATGGTGTAGAAAACAGTATTTTCGGACTTTCCATAACAGCCATGGTTGCATCCCTCACAGTGGGGGGAAAGGCGCTTGGAAAATCTATTGCACTTCACAACAGTAATTACATTATATATAAAGTTGCCGTAGTAACCAATTTCTTGTTCGGCAGATTTAAATTTGTTAAAACAAAGAAAAAATGGGATAATAAAAAGAAAAAAAACAATAAGTAAAGGCAATAAGTAAAAACGTTAGGTAAAAAACAATGGATGCTAAAGGAGTTTTAAAGTGGGGTATTTGGAAAATATAAACTCTCCTGAGGATATAAAACAATTAAATATAGAACAACTTTCTGAACTTTCAGATGAAATAAGAAACTTTTTAGTGGATAAGGTATCAAAAACCGGGGGGCATCTGGCCTCAAACCTTGGGGTAGTAGAACTTACCCTTGCAATCCACAAAATTTTTAGAACGGAATCAGATAGAGTTGTATGGGATGTGGGGCATCAGTCTTATGTTCACAAGATTTTGACCGGGCGTAAGAATGACTTTGATACGCTAAGAAAACTGGGGGGGCTATCGGGTTTTCCTAAAACCTGTGAAAGCCAGCATGATTGTTTTAACACAGGACACAGCAGTACATCGATCTCTGCTGCTCTGGGTTTAGCCAGAGCAAGGGATTTGAAGCATGAAAACTACAGTGTTATAGCAGTAATCGGGGATGGAGCCATGACCGGGGGTATGGCATATGAGGCACTAAATGATGCCGGCAGATCTACCAGCAATTTTATTGTTATATTAAATGATAATGAAATGTCAATTGCTCAGAATGTGGGCGGAATGTCAAAATACCTGAGCAAACTACGTACAGATCCCTTCTATACCAAAACAAAGGAAGATATTGATAATTTTCTAAACAGGCTGCCCAATTTCAGCAATAAGGCACGACGGGTAATTTCAAAACTGAAAGGTACAGTCAAATATATTTTCACACCTGGTGTTTTCTTTGAGCAATTGGGGTATAAGTATTATGGGCCGGTAGATGGTCATAATATAGAAGAAATCAGTAAGGCTTTGGTTGCCGCCAAAAAGATTAAGGGACCTGTTTTGGTTCACATAAACACCCAAAAAGGAAAGGGGTATTCTTTTGCGGAAGAGGGCCCCGATAGGTTTCACTCAATTGCTCCTTTTGAGATAGAAACCGGTGAGACTTTCGCGCATAGTGTACCCGACTATTCAGAGGTGTTTGGCGATACCATGTGCGCCATGGCCTCCTCGGATAACAGAATTGTAGCCATTTCTGCAGCTATGGCTAAAGGAACGGGTCTGTACCGCTTTTGTACAGAGTTTCCTGAAAGATTTTTTGATGTTGGAATAGCTGAACAGCATGCTGTTACTTCGGCTGCCGGTATGTCAGCAAACGGTTTGATTCCTGTAGTGGCTGTTTATTCTTCATTCCTGCAGCGGGCATATGACCAGATAATACATGATGTAGCTACTCAAAACCTGCATGTGGTATTTGCTATTGACAGAGCAGGAATTGTGGGTGAAGACGGGGAAACCCATCAGGGTGTGTTCGATCTGTCCTATCTCAGCCACATACCAAATATTAAAGTTATGGCTCCTGCAGACTACTATGAATTAAGACAGATGCTGGATTATGCTGTTAACGGGCAGAAAGGTCCAATTGCCATCAGGTATCCCCGTGGAAGGGGAAAAGACTGCCTGACACAAAGAATCCCTATTGAATCAGGTAAATCGGCTATTGTAAGAAAAGGTGAAAAGGTTTGTATTCTTGCTGCAGGCAGTATGGTCGAAACAGGTCTGCAGGCAGCTGAATTACTTGAAGCTGACAATATAAGCGCCCAAGTTGTTAGTGCAAGATTCATCAAACCCATCGACGAGGAATTAATATCAGAAATTGCCGGGAAATTCGATATTATAATAACTTTGGAAGATAACTGCAAGTTTGGCGGTTTTGGAAGCAGAGTACTGGATTTTCTGAATAGCCATAATTTCAGAGCAAAAGTAAGCCTTTTGGGGTTACCTGATGAATTTATTCCTCATGGTTCAAGAAATGAGCTGCTAAAAAATTTAGGTTTGGATGCAGAGTCAATTGCAAATTATATTAAGAAGATCTGCAACATTGGAGGGTAAAAGTTGGAGAAGGAAAGACTGGATGTATTGCTGGTTAACAGGGGCTTGTTTGATAGCCGTGAAAAATGCAAGAGTGCCATTATGGCGGGTGTGGTATGGATAAACGGATCTCGTGAGGACAAGCCGGGAACAAGGGTACCCATTGACAGTCAGATTGAAATAAAGGAAAATGCAAATCCGTTTGTCAGCAGAGGCGGATTGAAGCTTGATAAAGCTGTAAAGAAATTTGATATAAAGCTTGAGGGTAAGACCTGTTTGGACATTGGTGCTTCCACCGGGGGCTTTACTGACTGTATGCTGAAAAATGGAGCTGTTAAAGTTGTTGCAATTGATGTAGGATATGGCCAGCTTGCCTGGGAACTGAGAAATGACAGCAGGGTAATATGTATGGAGCGTACCAATGTAAGGTATGTTAAACCGGAGGAAGTTGGTTTTCTGTCTGACTTCGCCTCAATTGATGTATCATTTATCTCATTAACCAAGGTGATACCGGCGGTTTTAGAGCTGCTTAAAGACGAGGCTGAACTTGTATGCCTTATTAAGCCTCAGTTTGAGGCTGGCAGGGAAAAGGTGGGAAAACACGGAGTAGTTAGAGATAGTGGGGTACATAGGGAGGTAATAAATAATATTATTAATTTTGTAACTGCCAGAGCTTTATATGTAAAAAGATTGTCCTTCTCACCTATTAAAGGACCTGAGGGTAACATTGAATATCTGCTGTATATATCAAAAAAAAGTTCAGAGAGTTCAAATGTGCCCGGGGTCGAATCAGACAACATAAGTAAGTTGGTTGATGAAGTGGTAAACGAGGCACATAATTCATTAAGTAACAGTTAATGAAGACAAAATTCGACGGATTTTCTTTTCAATACTTTGCAAATTATTATAGCTTTTGCTAAACTGTAAAAGTGTAGTTATAATGAGGCAAAATATGTATCACACCTATACAGGTTGAGGGTAGCTATTTGGTTTCAGTAGGAGGGCAGCATGAAAAATATCGGTATTATAACAAACAATGACAAAGATATAGGTTTTGCCTATACAAATATGCTTATCCAAAGTATCAAAAACCACGGAGGACAAGCTGTTCTTCCCACTCATTCGGTAACCAGAGGTATGGACGGATTGGATGATGAAGTTGACGAAATATGCAGTAAATGCGATTTGATTATTTGCCTGGGCGGCGATGGGACTTTCTTAAAGACTGCAAGGACAGCTTATCTGTATAATCTTCCCATTTTAGGAATAAACCTTGGATCCTTGGGTTTTTTAACAGATATTGAAAAAGGAGAAATAGATAAAGCTGTAGAAAGTATATTTGACAATAAATTTAATATTGAAGAGAGAATGATGCTCAATTATAAAATATACAAGGGAGGAAAGCTATACGCCGAGGATGTTGCAATAAATGACGTTGTGATTTCACGTGCAGGAATTCCCAGGATACTTCATTTAAGTACTTACATTGATGATAATTTCTTTGATATGTTTCCTGGTGATGGCATTGTTGTTGCAACACCAACCGGTTCCACAGCATATTCCATGTCGGCCGGCGGACCTATAGCCGAACCAACCTCCAAGCTCATTGTAGTAACACCTATATGCCCTCATATGCTTTATTCCAGATCCTTTGTAGCTGACCATGAGAGAAGGGTAAAGGTGTGTGTTTCCGACGGCTTTGAGCACACAGCTCTTGTAACAGCTGATGGACAAAAGAATTACGAGATTACAGGTGGAGATTATATTGAGATAGAAAAAGCGAATACTAAAGTTAAAATACTTAAAATTCATTCTAAGAATTTTTTTACAGTACTTAGAAACAAAATCTATGACAGGAAAGAGGATTAAAAAGTATGAAATACAACAGGCATGCCAAGATTTTGGAAATAATCGAAAGCAATGTAATCGAAACACAGGAAGAACTGGCCGATAAGCTGAAGGAACAGGGGATGGATGTAACCCAGGCGACAGTATCCAGAGATATAAAAGATCTGAGATTGATTAAGGTAATGTCATCTGATGGAAGATACAAGTATGCCACTTTTTCCCAGTCCGAAAATCAGGTGTCAAACCGGCTTATTACAATTTTGACTGAAGCTTATGTTTCCAGCGATTATGCGAATAATATTGTTGTTGTTAAAACTCTTTCAGGAATGGCTCAAGCGGCAGCCTCTGCCATTGATTCACTTAAGTGGCAGGAAATTCTCGGAACCATTGCGGGTGATGATACCTTGATAATGGTTTGCAGAGCTGAAAAAATTGCCGAAGAGATAGTAAATAAATTTTGTAAAATGATCGGAAAATAAAGGCGCATGTGCCATAGCACGGATATGGAGGTGTTTATGCTTACGCAGCTTGATATTCAAAATATAGCACTCATAGATAAGTTAAGCCTGGAAATAGGTCAGGGACTGAATGTATTGACCGGTGAAACAGGTGCGGGAAAATCAATTTTGATAGATTCAATAAATGCAGTACTTGGAGAACGGGTCTCCAGGGATGTGATAAGGAATGGCAAGGATAAAGCTATTATTGAAGCAGCTTTTCAATATGAAAATAAGGAAATTGATCAAATACTGGAGCAGGCAGGTATCGATACTGAGGAAGGAAATATTATTTTATCAAGAGAAATAAGCCTCTCCGGTAAGAATACCTGCAGAATTAATGGAAGGCTGGTCAGTGTCTCAGTGCTGAAGCAGGTGGGAGAACTCCTTCTGGATATTCACGGCCAGCACGACAACCAGTCCCTGTTAAAAACAGAAACACATATTGACCTGCTTGACGCCTTTGGGGGATCGGCTATAGAAAAGGTAAAAGCCGAATACATAGAACAGTTTACACAATACAAAAATATAAAAGCAAAGCTTCAGGCTCTTGCAGGTGACAAGGGTGAAATGGCCCGACGAATGGATATGCTTAATTTCCAGATTGATGAGATTAAGAATGCCAGAATCAAAAAGGGTGAAGATGAAGTCTTAAGTTCAAAGCGTCAGGTTTTGGCAAATTCCGAAAAAATAATGAATTCCACTATCAAAGCTTATGAACTGCTGAACGAAGGTTCAACTGCCGGTAAGTCAGCGCTGTATAATTCAAACAAGGCACTTCAGGAGCTTTCCAACATTCTAAAATATGATCCCGAAATTGGTCCGATTTCAGAAAAGCTGGAATCTGTAATATATCAGTTGGAGGATATATGTGAGGATCTGCGCTCAAAAAGAGAAGATGCGGAATATAGTCCTGACGAATTATCACGTATTGATGAAAGACTCGATATATTATCCAGGATAAAGAGAAAGTACGGCTCAACACTGGAAGAGGTTCTGGACTTTCTTGACAAGTCGCAAAAAGAATACGATGAGCTTCTTCAGAGTGAAAGCCTTGCAGAAGAGCTTAATAAACAGCTTTCAACCATAACGGCGGCTTTGTATGATTGCGCACTGAAACTCCATAACCAAAGGGAAATGGCAGCACTGATTCTTGAAAAGAACATTACCGGAGAACTTGAAAATCTTGAAATGAAAAATTCCAGCTTCAGAGTAAATCTTTTATTCAATCAGGAAGATAGGAATTTCACAAAAAATGGTCTAAATACTGTTGAATTTCTGATTTCAAGCAACATAGGGGAGCCCTTGAAACCACTTAGCAAAATCGCTTCAGGCGGAGAAATGTCCAGAATAATGTTGGCTATTAAGACCATTCTGGCAAATGTGGATGCAATTCCTACTTTGATTTTTGACGAAATTGATACCGGTATAAGCGGGAAAGCAGCACAAAGGGTTGGTGAGAAGCTGGCATACATATCTCAAACCCATCAGGTGCTTTGCGTCACGCATCTGTCACAGTTGGCCTGTATGGCTGATAATCATTTATATATTGAAAAAAATTCTGATAATGAAAAAACATTTACATCCGTCAGGTATCTCGAACGTAAGGAAAGAGTTCAGGAGATAGCCCGTATAATTGGCGGAACAGATATAACCCCTTTGGCGCTTAAGCATTCCGATGAGTTATTAAAAGCTGCTGATTTATTTAAAAAAAGCAGTTTAAAATAGTTTTAGCACTTTTTCATTTAAAATTCCAGGTGTAAACATTTCAAACTTTAATTAAATTTTAAAAATTATACTTTCCTTGACATAAAAGTCGTCATTTTGGGCTTTATTGAGTTTTAATTCCCTGCCATGTTTTATTTTACTTGAATAATAAAAATCTATAAAGGTTAACTTATGATTATGATTTCAAGGTCACGCTCAGTTAAAATTAGCGTGACTTTGTTCTCATTGGGATAATATGGAAAATTAAAGCAAGCAGCCAGAAAATGGTATTTTATTATCGGGAGCGTGATTAAATGCACTATTTAAAATCCAATAAAAAAAAGCTGTTTGTATTATTATTTGTTTGCTTTTGTGTAGTTACACTGAGTTATTTGCAGGCATTTTCTGTTATACCTGAAAGATTGACGCTTTTAGAAGGAGAAGAATATATTTACAATTTTAAAAGTCTTTACTTTGTAAATATCAAAGCAGATAACAATGAAGTACTAAAACTTAATAATAGTAGTATAAAGGCTAATGGAAATTATTTAGAGCTTATATCACCGCTGGCTTTCAAGACCCAGAAAAAGGGTACTGTAAAGCTTAATTTTAAAGCTTTTGGTGTCATTCCTCTAAAAACAATGCAGGTCGATATTATTCCAAGTAAAAAGCTTGCAGCATGCGGGAATACTGTAGGAGTTAAAATAAGGATGGATGGTATTCTTGTAATTGGCGTAAGCGAGGTAGATACTGAAAATGGTACAAGAGCTGCACCGGCAAAAGATGGTGGGATTAAAACCGGAGATATTATTATTGAAATAAATAATAAGAAATTAAAAGATATCCGGGATCTCATCAGGCAGATTGACAGCAGTAACGGAAATAGATTGGAGGTGAAATACAAACGTGATAATTCCATATATACTACTACAATCAACCCGATTGAAGGAGTTAATGACCGGAAATATCACATAGGTTTATGGGTTA
Organism: Bacillota bacterium; assembly: GCA_023409265.1. Lineage (GTDB taxonomy): Bacteria > Bacillota > Clostridia > Acetivibrionales > DSM-1351 > Ruminiclostridium. Next base: position 67,691 of record JAEYHZ010000031.1, read on the forward strand.
GAGACAGTACTGCCGGCATAGGTACCCTGACATTTTATGATCCTGAGACAGGCAGCTTTGGAGCACTGGGACATGGGATAACTGATGTAGACACAGGCATGCTGATGCCTGTTAATAGTGGAGAAGTGCTTGAATCAAATATTATTGCTATAAAAAAGGGAGAACAGGGTACACCCGGTGAATTAAAAGGTATATTTATGGAAAATAAACCACCCATGGGGAATATTTTTAAAAATGACGAATGCGGTATTTATGGTAAAGTTTATGAGGATTTCAGATTATTCAAAAAACGGCTGTATCCTATTGGTATAAGGGGGCAGGTTAAAGTTGGCCCTGCTACTATTTTATCAAATATTGAAGGCAATGAAATTCAGGAATTCAGCATTTATATTGAAAAAGTTGCACGCCAGTCATTCAGTGGTCCCAAGGGTATGGTGATAAAAGTTACTGACAAGAGGCTTCTGAATTCCACCGGCGGAATTGTGCAAGGAATGTCCGGAAGTCCCATAATACAAAACGGTAAATTGATCGGAGCGGTAACCCATGTTCTGGTCAATGATCCAACAAGGGGTTATGGCATTTTCATTGAATGGATGTTGAAGAATATTAATGAAAAACCAATGGCCCAGCTTAAAGAATTAAATGTTGGTTAATAAAAATTCAAACTGAATCTACCAAAATTTACAGGTAGGTTCAGTTTAATCTATGTAGAATAGTGGTCTAAAATAATATAGTGCTGGCAAAATAAGATTATATTTTTATAATAACGGGCAATAAATTCAATTTTTTTTATTTTATAATATTATTTTATAATTTAGAGAAATATGGTAATATTAAGGCATAGGCAATGAAATTTGTTTTACATATGATGAATTTGCTTCGGCAATTAGAGTAAAAAACTTGAAATTATGTCGAGTTCAAAATATAATAGAGGCATGACATATTTTGGAAAAATAAAAATCTTGGGGGGTTATTGTTGTGAGTAGTAAAAAAATTAATGTTCTGATTGCAGATGATAATAGGGAATTTGGCGATATCTTATGCGAATACTTATCGAATCAAAGTGATATTGATGTTGTCGGTCTTGCAAGAGATGGTTTTGAAGCTGTGGATTTAATACTTCAAAATTCTCCGGATATAGCAATTCTCGATATAATTATGCCACATCTTGACGGTTTGGGAGTATTGGAAAAAATAGCAGCATCCAACATGGAAAAGAAACCTTTGTTTATTGTATTGTCGGCAGTCGGACAGGACAAAATAACACAGCGTGCACTTGCTCTCGGTGCGGAATACTATATAGTAAAGCCTTTCGATATGGATGTACTTGTTAACAGAATCAGACAACTGAAGGATAGCACTTATATTCCGACAGTATCAACTTCATTGTCTTCATCGATCTCATTACATAAGTCGGATTCCTATGCCGAAAAGAAACCTGTACATATTTCCAATACATCCAGAAGTCTGGAGGTAGAAGTAACAAATATAATGCATGAAATAGGTGTTCCAGCTCACATAAAAGGCTATCAGTATTTAAGAGACGCTATTATGATGGTGGTTAAGGATCTTGATGTAATCAATTCAATAACAAAGCTCCTGTACCCAAGTATCGCCAAGGAGTACAATACAACTCCAAGCAGAGTAGAAAGAGCTATCCGCCATGCAATAGAAGTTGCTTGGAGCAGAGGACAGGTTGAAGCTATTGATGCACTGTTCGGATACACTGTAAATATAGGCAAGGGTAAGCCGACAAATTCTGAATTTATTGCTATGATTGCCGACAAATTGAGATTGGAATTGAAAGTAGGTTAAACAGTAATTTATAAAAATATGTTTTTTAAAACTTCTCCGCTTTAAGGCGAACCTTGGTTTGTCCGGAAATAGAGTGGAGGAGTTTTTTTGTATTGAGTTGATTCATATTTATTAATTTTTTGCTAATAATTCATAATTTATATTTCTTTTTAAAGTACTATTGTTATAATAAAATTAATTACTTTTTAAATGTAAAATAGAGGAGTTCTTTATGAATAACAAAAGTAAAGTTTTAATAGTTGATGATGACAGGAATATTTGCGAATTAATCGGATTATACCTCCAAAAGGAAGGTTTTGAGGTTTTATATGCCTATAACGGTATAAATGCTGTGGATACGTTTAAAATGCATACACCCAGTCTTGTTGTGCTGGATATAATGCTTCCCGGAGTTGACGGCTGGCAGGTGTGCAGGGAGATAAGAAAAGTAAGCTCAATTCCAATTATAATGCTCACTGCAAAAGGTGAGACCTTTGACAAGGTGCTTGGCTTGGAACTTGGAGCGGATGACTATATGGTTAAACCCTTCGAGCCAAAGGAACTGGTAGCCAGAATCAAAGCCGTACTAAGAAGATATGAACACAAGGAAGTTGATACACTGGAGGTTGCCTTTCCAAACCTCATAGTGAATAAAAGCAACTATACCATAAGATTGAAGGGCAATCTTATAGAACTGCCTCCAAAGGAGCTGGAGCTGTTGTTCTTTCTGGCATCAAATCCAAACAAGGTATTTACCAGAGAGCAGCTGTTGGAGCATGTTTGGGGCTTTGATTTCTACGGCGATTCAAGAACAGTAGACGTTCATGTTAAGAGAGTGCGCGAAAAGATAGACCTGGAGGGACAGTCGTGGCAGCTGAAAACAGTGTGGGGTGTCGGCTACAAGTTTGAGGTGAAATAATTAATGGCTAAATTTAAAATCAAACTAAAAAAAACGATTTTTAAGAAACTTGTTACCATTTTTATTGCGCTGCTGGTACTTAGTTATTTTGTAACAGGCGGATTTTTATATTACTTTTTGAATACTTATGCGACAAGAGAAAAGGTTGTTACACTTGAGCAGGCAGCAGATAACATCAAGAGTAACTTTATTTTTTACTTGAATAACAGAAACAATGTATTAGTACAACAATTTTTTATAAGTTTATTAAGCCAAACCAGCGGATATAGCAATTCCATTATCTGGATTGTGGATGTAAAGGGGCAGGTGGCATTCAGTAAGCCTGATTGGGCAATGGATGCTTTAGGCGATTATAAAAGCGAAAACGGTGTAACTCAACTGCCCGATGCCAAAATGTATGCCGATGTAATGAACAATGGCGGCACTGTTATTCAAAGAGTAGGTGATTTTTTTGGTTTGTTTAATAAAGATCAATATAAAGAGCTTGGAAATTCATGGTTGACAATAGAAGTTCCCGTTCAAATTATGAATAATGGAAAACAAGAGACAATAGGAGCAATATATCTCCATACACCGCTTCCTGAAATTCAAAAGCTCAGAACCTCGGTATTTAACCTGTTTATCCTTTCGGGAGGAGTTGCAATATTCTTAGCCATTATTCTGGTTTATATATTTTCTTTAAGATTTACAAGGCCGTTAAAGCAGATCAACAATGCTGCCAGAATTATTGCAGCTGGTGAGTTCAGAAACAGGCTTTCAGTAAAGAATGATGACGAAATAGGGCAGCTTGCAAGCAGCTTTAACCAAATGGTAGATGATCTGCAAAAATTGGAGGAAATGCGGCGAGGTTTTATAGCAAATGTCTCTCATGAACTGAGAACACCTATGACTTCAATACGCGGCTTCATTGAAGGGATTCTGGATGGAACCATTCCTCCTGAAAAGCACCAGGATTATCTTATCATAGTGAGAGATGAAATAAACAGGCTTAACAGGCTTGTAAATGATCTTCTTGATCTGGCTAGAATGGAAGCCGGTGAGATGAAGTTGAATATTAAACCTTTTAATATAAACGAACTTATCAGATTATGCGTAATAAAGAACGAAACTTTGATAACTTCTAAAAATCTTGAAATAGAAGCCAATTTTGAGACTGAAAACATGCTTGTTACAGGAGACCGGGACTCAATAGAAAGAGTTATTATAAATCTTTTGCATAATGCGGTTAAATTTTCAAACGAAAACGGGAGAATTATTTTTGAAACTGCAAAGAATAAAGATAAGATTGAAATATCAATTCAGGATAATGGTATCGGTATCGATGATATAGAGCAAAAAAGAGTTTGGGACAGATTTTACAAGTCCGATAAATCAAGAGGTAAGGACAAAACCGGAACTGGTCTCGGTTTAGCTATAGTAAAAAATATTATTAGTGAACACAGACAGGAGATATGGGTAGAAAGTGAGGTTGGCAAGGGGACCAAATTTACTTTTACTTTGGACTATTTTAAGAATAATATAGAAGATTAACACTTTGTTCATAGTTTTTTAAAATTACGTTATTAAAATATTAAATATATTGATGAGAAAGGGGACTTTTCAATGAATGATGACAGAATCGAAAGAAATGATGAAATAACAGAGCCTAATGAACAGCAGCAAAATAATGTACAACACCATGAGGTAAATACTCAGAGTGAAAATATATCGGAAGTAAATGATACTCCAAAGAATATTGAAGTAAGCAATCCTTCGGTAAACATTCCTACAGTGGATATTCCAGATGTCAGTATTCCTGAGGTTCACAAGCCGGCTGAGACTATAGAACACAGTACACAAAATGAAGTTGAAACAAATGACACAAACACTGCAAAAGCACCGGACTCGGAAAACAGTAACTTCAATTTTGTTCCCGCACAACAGGACATACATGCTCAGAATAGAATGGATGAAACTCAAAAAATCTGGCAGATGCAGAATTTCCAATCTAATATGAATCCTAATATTAGTAACAATATGAATCCTAATATAAATAATAATGTGAATCCTAATATGAATTCACAAAATTCCGGATTGCCGAATTATGGTAACATGAATTATAACAGTCCAAATTACAACAATAATTACTACAAAGAAAATTATAAAAAACCTGCCAAAAAATCTGATGTCTGGAAGTACGTATTAGTATCAATTGTGAGCTCGCTTATTGGCGGGGCAATACTTACAGTAATGCTTTTGGTTGTTGCACCTGCAATTCAGCCGGAATTAAAGAGCTTTGTAGGAGGAATTTTTCCCGATGCCGTTACTGAAAATGCACAGCCCACAGTGGGTGAGCTGAAAAGAGTTGAAATAGTTCAAAATGCGGAGTCGGCAGTTACCAGTGTAGCCGAAAAAGTCGGACCATCAGTTGTAGGAATCAGGACTACCTATCAGAACACTAATGAATTATTTGGTGTCCAGTCCGAAGGCGGAGAAGGGTCAGGTATCATAATAAGCTCTGACGGATATATACTTACCAATCATCACGTTATAGAAAATGCGTTGAATGACAGAACAAGAAAAGTACAAAGCGGAGCCAAAATACAAGTTTACCTTCCAAATAAAATAGATAAGCCTTATACTGCCGAAGTAAAAGGATATGATTCAAAAACCGATTTGGCGGTGCTTAAAATTAATGAGACTAATCTGAATGCAATAGAATTTGGAAATTCTGATGATTTAAAAGTCGGCGAACCTGCAATTGCTATTGGAAACCCCGGTGGTCTTGAATATATGGGCTCAGTAACTCAGGGAGTTGTCAGCGGTTTGAACAGAACAGTTCAGCTGGACGGCGGAAGAAAAATCAGATTGATACAGACCGATGCCGCCATCAATCCTGGTAACAGCGGAGGAGCCTTAGTAAATATAAAGGGCCAGCTTATAGGTGTAAATACCATTAAAATGGTTGCTACAGGTTTTGAAGGTCTGGGCTTCGCAATACCGGTAAATGATGCAAAGAAGATTGCTGATGAACTTATTAAAAACACATATATTTCAAAACCTTATCTCGGTATATCAGTTGACCAGAGATACACTGAAGAAATAGCTAAGGAAAACAATATGCCAATGGGTGTATACGTAGCTGACGTTGAAATCCTGGGAGCAGCAGAAAAAGCTGGGATACAGGCCGGTGACGTAATAACCAAGTTTAACAATAAAACTGTTAAAGCTTACGCCGATCTGGAGGATGAAAAGAATAAGTGCAAACCCGGAGACACTGTTTCCATCGAAATATACAGAGAAGGAAAAACCAAAACTGTAAAGGTAAAACTGGGTGAAACAAAATAGAATAAATATAAACAAATTGTTAAAGATACTGCATAGGCAATGATGCAGTATCTTTTTATTTTGATGCCATATTTTATAATAAATTAGATAAAAAATGCTAATTATGTTGCTAATATGGTCAAAAAACCTTAAAATTAGATATGTGGTAATATATACTAACCTGGTGGAGGGATACATGAACTTTATCAAGTATTATTCTCATATAGCCAAATATATGTTAGGAATAATAGCTATACCCCTATTGATCTATGGAGTGAAAAGTGAAGCTAAAGTTTCGGTATATATTAGCTTTACTTTAGGTGTTATTATTTTATTACTGGATATGCTTGATTTTGGTATTTTAGTTATTAGAAGAAATATTAAAGCCAAAAAGGTCATAAAAAAATATACCGGTTTATATAATATACACGGGCGTTTTTCATATCCAGGCAGTGAAAGAAATGCTCTGAAGACATTCAAACTGCTGGTGGAAAAACAAAACGAACTTGAGGTTCTCAGGCTTACCTCCGAAAAGTTCAATTCAACAATTGATATGGGTAATATAGTTGAATATGTTTTCGAAGTTTTCAAGAAATTCACAGGATGTGACAGATGCCTCATATGTATCAAAGACATTGACTCCCAGGACATTTACTGCAGATATGAACTTGGAATTTCCTTCGGTGAGGTAGGAAAATACTTTGATGCCGATTCTGTTGTAACAAAATGTTTCAATACAAATTCTATTGTTGTTAATACCAATATTCCAATCAACAAAAGGGGAGTAACCGGAGATAAGCTTGCAATTCCCTTAAGTATATCAAATGAACAGCTGGGTGTTATTTTTATAGAGACACCTGTTAAAAATTCCTTTAAAAAAGTTAATCTGTCTTTTTTAAAAAGTATAGCTAATTATGCTGCTGTTGCTATTGATAAATCCCAGCTTTTTAATGATGTCTATGCTCAAAAACAGGAGATTGAGGCGTTATACGAGGAAACAGCTGCTGTTAATGATGATTTGAATGATAATATAAACAACCTGAATATTGCTAAAGAAGAGCTCAGAATAAAAAATGATGAGCTGCTTAAATATTCAAACAGCCTTAATACAGGGTACATACAGACAGTGATGTCGTTAGTAAATGCAATTGAAGCGAAAGATTCCTATACCAGCGGACATTGTCAGAGAGTTATGGAGATTTCCTGCGAAATTGCTGCCAATTTGAATCTTGATGAAGAGATTATCAAAGACCTCAGATACGCTGCAATCTTACATGACATCGGTAAAATAGGCATTTCTGCTTCAATATTGAACAAAACTGATAAGCTTACCGATCAGGAGTATGAAGAAATTAAGAAACATCCGCAAATATCCTTCAATATATTAAAAAATGTTGAGTTTTTAGGTAGAGGTTTAAGAGCTATTCTTGAGCATCACGAAAAATTTAACGGCAGTGGGTATCCCAACAAACTGAAAGGTGAAGAAATCAGTTTATTGGGAAGAATACTTTGTATAGCCGATGCTTTTGATGCCATGACCAGTGACAGGACCTATAGAAAAGGCATGACAATGGAATTGGCCATAAATGAAATCGAGCGTTGTAAAGGGATTCAATTCGATCCTGAAATATCCGATGTATTTATAAAAATGATAAGAGAACTGGTTTGATGCCTTAATCCGGAGGTAGTTAAGTGAAGATTGAAAATAAGAAATTAAAGATTCTTTTTGTGTCAGCAGAGGTAGATCCCTTTGCTAAAACAGGGGGCTTGGCTGACGTGGCAGGTTCGCTGCCCAAAGAGCTCTCGTTGTTGGGACACGATGTCAGAGTGGCTATGCCACGTTATGGATTTATAAAACTGGATACCAATTATGTTACAGATTTTCCTGTTGAAATGGATAATAGAAAAGAAACCTGCGTTCTTAAGGAAGGCAGTTTATTTGACTTGAACAAAAAGCCAATCCCTGTTTATTTTATTGAAAACCACCATTATTTTAACAGGGAGGGCATCTATTGTTATCATGATGATGCACAAAGATTTATTCTACTGTGTAAGGCGGCTTTGGAGATGCTGCAGTATATTGATTTCAAACCGGATGTAATACATTGTAATGATTGGCATACCGGACCGGTTTGTCTTTTACTGAAGGAAAAATACTGCAAGCAGGACTTATATAAAGATATTGCCACTGTTTATACCGTTCACAATCTGGAGTATCAAGGTAACTTCGGTTCTGAGGTGATCCCGTTTCTTAATGTTGCTGATGGCTTTTTTACTTCCGAAAAAGCTGAGTTTTATGGTATGTTCAGTTTTATGAAATGCGGCCTTGTTTACGCAGATATTATAAATACAGTAAGCAGACAGTATGCTGAAGAAATTCTGACTTCAGCTTATGGAGAAAGAATGGAGGGTGTTCTGATTCATAGGAAAAGTGACCTTTTTGGAATTGTAAACGGTATTTCCTATGAAGAATTTGATCCTGAAAATGATAAATGCCTGTCTGTTAATTATAATAAAGATAATTTTGACTTGAAGAAAGCAAATAAAACTGCCTTGCAGAAAGAGTTAAGGCTCAAGGAAAAGGATGCCCCATTAATGGGCATTGTAACAAGGCTGACAGGCCAAAAAGGTCTTGAGCTGCTTATAGGGTGTATTGAAGAGCTGATTGAAAAGGAAGATGTTCAGCTTGCAGTTTTGGGACTGGGTGACGACTATTATTATAAGGCGTTTTCCAATTTAAAGAATAAGTACCCAAATAATGTTGCTGCAGTTTTCGAATTTAATGCAAATCTGGCCAAGAGAATTTATTCTTCCTGTGATATGTTTTTGATGCCTTCCAGGTTTGAGCCCTGTGGTTTAGGTCAGATAATAAGCTTGAGGTACGGGACAATACCCGTTGTCAGGGCAACAGGCGGTCTGGCTGAAACTATAATAGATTATGATGAAAACAACCAGGAAGGTAATGGCTTTAAATTTGATGAGTTTTCTGTTACCGCCTGTAAAAAAGCTATAATCAGAGCTATAAGGCTCTACAAAGAACAGCCGGCTGTTTGGAATGAGTTGATAAGGCGTGCTCTTACCAGTGATTTCTCATGGAAAAAGCCTGGAACGGCTTATCTGAAACTATATGAACTTGCAGCGGAAAGAAAAACAAAGGATTCTTCAAACAATATCACACAATAATTGCTTCAAAAAAGGAAAGTTATTGTTTTAAGAGCCCTAAGGAGGTACCTTATGACTAAAAAGCAAAAAGTTAATGAAATTCTGAGTATTTTTGATCAATTATATCCAGAGGCCATGTGCTCTCTTGAATATGAGACACCGCTTCAGCTGTTAATATCTACGCAGCTGGCAGCCCAGTGTACTGATGCAAGAGTCAACCTGGTAGCAAAAGATCTGTATAAAAAGTATAAGTCTGCTGAAGATTTTGCAAAAGCTGAGCTTTCTGAACTGGAGCAGGATATCAAATCCACCGGTTTTTACAGAAATAAGGCAAAGAATATAATAGCCTGTTGTAAAATACTCGTTGAAAAGTATAATGGCAGAATTCCGGATAATATTGAGGAACTGCTGCAGCTTCCCGGTGTAGGGCGAAAAACGGCAAATCTTGTGTTATATGAAATATATGGTATTCAAGGTGTAGTAGTTGATACACACGCAAAGAGACTGTCAAATCATATAGGGTTGACCAAAAATCAGGACCCTGAAAAAATAGAATATGACTTACAAAAGATAATTCCAAAGAATAGATGGGCAGATTTTTGCCATTTGCTGGTATTCCATGGAAGAGAAATTTGCAATGCAAGGAAACCGGATTGTGAGAACTGTAAAATAAACAATTTATGTAATTTTTATAACAAGAAGTAAGATTTCCCCCACGTCTATTAGTGGAGGGGTATTGATCTAGTTATAAGGCGGCGGGCACATATCCATGGTCACCAATGGTGACCTTTGCCTCGTTGAAACGCAGCTGAGGTAAGAAAATTTTTCTGCAACCGAATAATTTTCTCTGAACCGATGCGTTTTAGTAAGAGTTGAATTGGAAGGCTCTAAGCTACTATTAAAGTGGGGGTAGTACATGCCAAATAAACCAAAGTCTCAAAAGAAGATAGATATTAAAGAAACCTTTAAGCCTGAAGACCTTATATTCGCACTTGATATAGGTACCCGAACTGTTGTGGGTATAGTAGGCTTCTATGAAAAGGAATGTTTTAAGGTTATAGCAGCAGAAGTATATGAGCATAAAAGCAGAGCCATGCTTGACGGTCAAATACATGATATAAACAAAGTTGCAGAAGTTGTCGGCGAAGTTAAGGAAAGACTTGAGAATACACTGGGAGTAAAACTGGTCAAAGTAGCTATTGCAGCAGCAGGAAGAGTTCTCAAAACCAGTCAGACAAAGCTGGAATATGAACTTGAACAGGGAAGAGAAATTACCGCAGATATAGTAGGCAGCCTTGAAGTTGATGCCGTACAAAATGCTCAGATTAAACTGGACAGTGAGCAGGCAACTGAGGATAAGATTCCTTTTTACTGTGTTGGCTACAGTGTTGTAAATTATTTTCTTAACGGATACGTTATATCGTCGCTTGTCGGTCATAAAGGAAAAAAAATTGGTGTTGAAGTGCTGGCGACATTTTTACCGCATGTGGTAGTTGACAGTCTTTATACTGTAATGGATAAAGTAGGCTTAAAGGTTGCCGGCCTGACTCTTGAACCTATAGCAGCTATAAGTGTTACCATACCTAAAGATTTGAGGCTTTTAAATCTAGTTCTGGTTGATATAGGTGCAGGCACGTCGGATATTGCAATAACAAAAGACGGATCTATAATTGCATATGGAATGGTGCCGATTGCGGGAGATGAAATTACTGAAAAAATTGCACAGGAATACCTTGTAGATTTTAACACTGCTGAGAAAATCAAACTTTCAATAACAGCAGGTGTTGAGTCAATCAAATATACCGATATCCTTGGGAAAAAGCATGAAATCAGCAGCAGTCAGGCTCTGGAAATCCTGCAGCCAAGTATTGAACTGCTGGCAGTAAGTATAGCTGAAAAAATAATGGAATTCAATCAAAAAGCTCCCAATGCTGTTTTCCTAATCGGAGGAGGCAGTCAGGTTCCGGGGCTTACCGACAAAATCGCAAAGGAATTAGGGCTGCACGGTGACAGGGTGGCTGTGAGGGGGAGAGATGTTATACAGAATATAAAGTGCAGGATTAAAAAATTATCCGGTCCCGAATCAATTACACCTTTCGGTATAGCTATGATGGCATATGCTTCAAAGGGTCAGGACTTTTTATCTGTAAGCATCAACGGAGAAAAAATCCAACTTTTGAATTCCAAGAAACTGACAGTGGCTGATGCGTTAATATTGGTCGGTTTTGATCCTGACAAGCTAATCGGCAGAACAGGGAAATCCTTAAGATTCAATCTTAACGGGAATCCGGTGTTTATTAAAGGAGAACACGGAGTTGCTGCCGAGATACTTGTAAATAATACACCTGCAAGTCTTGATACCAGTATAAATGTCGGCAGCTCAATAGCTGTAAACCCGGCAAAGAATGGCAGAAGTGCTGTAAAACACATCAAAGACTACATAAAGCACACGGAAGGCCTTACAATAAAACTTAACGATGATGTTCTGAAGCTCATGCCACAAATAATTGTTAACGGTGATAATAAAAGCCCTGAATATGAAATAAGTGACGGAGATGATATATTACTGAAGGAGATTTGTACTCTTGATCAACTGGTTGTAGAATTTAATCTGGAGTTAAAAGATAATTTAATACTGGTAAACGGAGAAAGTAAAAACCTGGATTACAGCTTGGAGGATAATGATGCGATAACATATGACCAGGTTTCGAATGAAGTCCCAGAACAGCCTGTTTTAAACAAAGAAAGCCTAATTACAACTCCATCCGGCATTGTACATAATACAAATGACAAAGGTTTTGTAATAACGGTTAACGGAGAGCATATTAAACTCAATGAAGACAGACAATATATTTTTGTTGATGTATTCAACTATATTAATTTTGATTTAACCTCTCCCAAAGGAAACATAGTACTAAAACTCAATGGGAAACTTGCTAATTTTACAGACAGTATTCTGTCAGGTGATGTTATCGAGATTTACTGGGAGAAATTCAAGATTTAAGTGCTGGAAACAGGGCTGCTGGGAAAGTCATGGAGGAATTATGAACAAGATACAAAAATATGAAAAGGTTTTTATAAACCTTTGCTGGATATTTATTGTATTACTTATAACAAGCTATGCTATCAGAGATATATTTGATATAGATTCCAATCTTTTAATCAAGCAGGGATTAATGCTGAATATATCAATTTTATTAATATTTACTTTTAATATTATCAAGACTACATTTGTAAATCAGCAAACTTTATATACCGACAGGGTTTTCGATATATTCCGTTTTATTGAGGTTGCAATTATATCCTTTTTTATGATTAATTATTATAACGGTGCAGAAGCAGTGTTATTAATGTTTCCTCTGGTATTTATCAGTCTTCACAGAGGAAGTAAAGCCGGCTTTACCCTTTTGGCCTTCAGTACCATAATAAAATTTGTTTACTTGTTTGCTGACTATTTTTGGTTAAAGAATACAGCAATGGAATACTCCATGCTAATATATAATTCCTTTATGATTTTATGTGTATGCTTTGTACTCTTTGCTACTATAAAGATTAGCTCTACAGTGTATACCGGCAGTATTAAGAATGAGATGGAAAATGCCAGACTGGTAATTGAACTGGGAGAAAAGTACGAACAGCTTGAGGTTGCACAGGATGAGATAAAAAATCAATATGATAAATTGATGGACACAAATCGCAAGCTGGAAGACACCAACCGCCGTCTTACTTCAAGTATTGCAGAATTTTATACACTGCAGCAGATAAGCGAAGCCATTGGTTCCATATTTGATATAAATGAATTGCTGAACTTTGTAAATGATGTAATTTTAGGAGTTATGGGTGTAAACTATTCAACTATTGTATTGCTTGATCATAAAAAAAATAAATTGAAAGTCCAGTTTACCAATATTCTAAAGAAAGAGGATCTTGCTGTCTTAAATGATAATATTAACTGTAAGCTATTATTGGACATTCTGGAAAGTGGAAAACCCATAATGGAAAATTCGGTCGATCCTGATAAATATGATTTTATAAAAACACGCGATATAGGATCCTTTATTTGTTTGCCATTAAGTTCGAAGGCCAGAAAGTTCGGACTTACTCTTATTGAACATAAAAATAACAATACATTCGACGAGGACAACCTCCGTCTCCTGATAACTATTGGAAAACAGGTTAGTATGGCAATTGAAAATGCCGAATTGTATGCCAATTTACAGGAAATGGCTACAATAGATGGTTTGACAGGTGTATATAACAGAGTCTACTTTCATCAAAAATTTGAAGAAGAATTTAATATGGCAAAGGAACAGGGGTATAATTTAACACTTGTTATCCTTGATATAGATAAATTTAAGGAGTTTAATGATACATATGGGCACCTTTTTGGAGACGTGGTTTTAAAAAGTGTGGCTCAAACTGTTAAGAATAATTTAAGATCTACAGATACTATTGCAAGATTCGGTGGAGAGGAGTTCGTTATAATAATGCCCCGTGCTTCAGCAAATGAGGCCTTTGAGAAAGTTGAGGATTTACGTCATAGAATTGCAAATAACATAATAAAGGACAATATTATCTCGGCCTCTGTTACAGCAAGCTTTGGTATCTCTTGCTACCCTGAAACGTCAATAAGCCAGATAGAACTGACCAGGGACGCTGATAATGCCCTTTACAAAGCTAAAGAATGCGGGCGGAATTGCGTCAAAATTGCCAAAAGTCCCCCTGTCAGCAACTAAAGTGTTTTTAAAGGAAATTACTGATTCACTTTAAAGGAATTAACCATTTTCCAGAACATGTCACTGTCATTTTTACCAAAATCTTTTTCAGGTATATAAAAGCTTATTCTGTAGAACTTGGAACCTTTCGTAAGAAAAACCTCCAGGTTTTTGTAATTTTCATTGGCACTTTGAGTTGTGTACTCCCAGAAATACCCATCCAGACCGTTCACTTTAATCTTCCTGGAACTAAAGTTTTCTAATTCATTCATAGTTGCTTCTTTTGATAATTCCAGGAATTTTTCAAGAGAGTAGGGCATACTCCATACCTGAACAAATCCGTAAAATTTCTTATCTTCTTTATTTTGAAAATCAATATGGTAAAGAATTTCGCTTCCGGGAAAAACTTGCTGATCAAGTTTAAAAATAGAAGGATAACTGAATTTGAAACCTTCTTCCTGTGAATGAAATTCGACAAAGTTTTTATAATTGGTATTGCTGGCCTGTATGTAAGGAGCAGCGTCACTGAACCTGGAATAAATGTTTGCCACATTCAGAGTTGCCGGATAGGAGACCGATATATTACTGTTGACACTTATGGTATATTCTACAGTACTGTCGTACAGGAGCCCTGCTCCATAGATAAGTAAGCCCCATAAAATAACCACCGCTAAAAGAATTAATAGTTTTCTTTTATATTGCGTAATTATAACCAGGTTCATATAACCACTCCCACTTAAATATCAATTTTTGTTCTTAATGAACAGTAAATTTTAACTGTCCCTAATATGTTTATTCAGCTTGTATATAAATTAGTCAGTGAAATCAAAAGTTTTTCAAAATAATGAGTTAAAGTAAGGATATTCTTTTTAGCCGAAAAAATTTTCTATTTAATTTATGCGTTATAATCACGAAAATGAGAACAAAGGAATATGATAAATAGTGAGGAGCCATTTTGGGGGGAGTGTAATAATGAAAATAGTTGTAGTAAAGATGCCTAAATTTTTTGGAAGCATATTAAAAAAGGTATTTAGAATAGGTTAATTACTTACTATTGATGGAATGCATTTATTCCATCTTTTAGATGAGAACTTTTTAAGCAACAATAAGGACAAAGCCTTTAAATTATATATAACAAAGACTTTGTTATAATGCTCTGAATGGAAATTAAACATAAGGAAGAACTATAATTTCCAAAGCATTATAAAGATAAAGAAAAAAATAAAAAAGCGTAAAGACGCTTTTTTATTTTTAAAAGATTTAACGTAATCAAATTAGATAGCTCTGGTAACTTTGTTTGAACGAAGACACCTTGTGCATATGTTAATTGATTTTGGTGTGCCATTATCAATTATCTTTATTTTTCTTACATTAGGTTTCCATGTACGGCTAGTAGCATTCAACGCATGGCTTCTATTGTTTCCAAAAGTAGTTGCTTTTTCGCATACTTCACACTTTGCCATATATAACACCTCCTTTAATTATTGGAGAATTTTTCTTTCTCAAAAATCGGCATCAAAGCAATAATTATTTTAACACAACAAAACCTAATACTCAAGCATTTTTGCATAAATTTATCTTAATTTATGTTAATAATAAAGAGGTTTTGAATTAATATATCCGATTAGGTTTTCTTTTATGATAAAGCAGGGTTTTGCTTTACTTATAAAATACATGCAATTATACAAAAATCAGATATCAAAACAGTAATGAGTGATATCCGATTTTATTGAAAGAGTTATTGTGATACAATTATTTCATGTCGGGATTTTTTTGGTATGTTTTAAGATACTTAGTATTAGTTAGTGGAGGTTTTCAGTGAAACAGGTTTCATTTGAAGAGCTGCAGGAAAAATCAATCAGGTATGTAAAGGGTGTGGGTGAATCCAGACTTTCTTTATTTGAAAAGCTGGGCATAAGATCTGTTTATGATATGCTGACTTACTACCCGAAGGATTATGAAGACAGAAGTAAAATAAAAAACATTGCTGACCTTGAAAACGGAGAGATATGTTCTTTTGAAGGAACTATTGTTTCAAACGTAAATGAATCCAGACCCAGACGTGGTATGGTCATATCCAAGGTTTCAATTCAGGATAGCACCGGGAGGATCAATGCTGTATGGTTTAACCAGCAGTATATAAAAAATTCTCTGTCCCTGGGAGAAAATTATATTTTTTATGGGAAGATTGATAGGAAGTTTAATAAACCTCAGGTTATAAATCCGGTCTTCGAAAAAAGTGATAAGGACGAAATGACAAAAACCATGAAGGTTCTCCCTGTGTATTCATCAACAAAGAATCTGGGGCAGAATATAATAAGAACAATAATGCATGAAACTTTAAAGAGCATGGATAGTATTGAACTGGAGGACATGCTGCCTGAGCCGGTTAAAGAGAAATATAAGCTTGGCAGGCTTAAAGACTGCATAAGGCAAATTCATTTTCCGGACTCTTTTTCCAAAAAAGATGAAGCAAGATACAGACTGGTCTTTGAAGAGTTATTTATGCTTCAGCTTGGACTCCTGACTTATAAGAGCCTTGCGGCCAATTTGGGACAGGGAATAAGCTTCAATAAGCCGGAGGAGATGGAGACTTTTATTAAATCACTGCCTTTTGAGCTTACAAATGCCCAGAAGAAGGTATTTAAAGAAGTAGAAAAAGATATGGAAAGCGAAAATGTGATGAACAGGCTGGTACAGGGAGATGTGGGTTCCGGTAAGACAATGATTGCCGTACTTGCCCTCTTTAAGGCAGTGAAATGCGGTTATCAGGGGGCACTGATGGTGCCTACCGAAATCTTGGCTGAACAGCATTACAAGTCCATAAAGCCATTGTTTGACAAGTACAATATTTCTGTTGAACTCCTATCCAGCAGCCAGCCAAAGAAACAAAAGCAATCAGTTTTTGAAGGACTGAAGGCCGGAAATATTGATGTGGTTATCGGTACACATGCCTTAATTGAAGATACTGTTGAGTTTCAAAAACTGGGGCTGGTTGTAACAGATGAGCAGCACAGATTTGGTGTAAGGCAGAGAACTGTTCTTGCAGAAAAGGGACAAAATCCCGATGTGCTGGTTATGACTGCCACACCGATACCCAGAACCCTGGCACTTATACTTTATGGTGACCTTGACATTTCAATTATTGATGAACTGCCCCCTGGAAGAAAGCCCATAAAGACTTATTCAGTAAATGAAGGCATGAGAGAGCGGATAAATAACTTTATAAGGGAAAAAGTTATGGAGGGCAGACAGGTATATATTGTATGCCCTTTGGTAGAGGAATCCGAGGAAATAGAAGCTAAATCGGCTGTGGTTACTGCTGAGGAAATCAGCAGCAACGTATTTAAAGACTTAAGAGTTGGAATCATACATGGTAAAATGAAATCCAGCGATAAGGAAGCCATTATGAAGAGCTTTGTTTCGGGAGAGATAAGTATTCTGGTTTCCACAACCATAATTGAGGTTGGCGTAAATGTACCTAATGCTACACTGATGGTTATAGAAAATGCCGAGAGATTTGGACTGGCTCAGCTCCACCAGCTTAGAGGAAGAGTGGGAAGAGGTGCCGAACAATCCTATTGCGTCTTGTTTAATCAGTCCAAATCGCAGGTTTCCAGAGAGCGTATGAAGATAATGTCACAATCAAATGACGGTTTTGTTATTTCAGAAAAAGATCTGGAAATCAGAGGACCTGGTGATTTTTTCGGAACAAAGCAACATGGCTTGCCTGAACTGAAAATTGCAAATTTATATAAAGATATTGAAATATTAAAGCTTGCACAGGGAAGTGCCAGAGAAATGCTGGAGCAGGATCCAGGGCTGGGCAGGAATGAGAGATTAAAGCTGTACCTTTCCAATTATTTTGGAGAGAAAGTAACATTATCATAAAAGTAATTTTCATTAGAGTAACATTATCATTGAATGTGGCCGGGTGAACTGAGGAATTGAACGGCCCCCTAAGGAGGAGTTAACATATTAAGAGTTATTTCCGGAACCGCAAAAGGTTTGAAGCTTCAGACACTGGAGGGTATGGGAACCAGGCCAACAACGGACAGGGTTAAGGAAAATCTGTTTAACATTCTGTCATCCTATTTGGAAGGGGCTAAAATTCTGGACCTTTTTGCAGGGTCAGGCAGTCTTGGAATAGAAGCTCTAAGCAGGGGAGCAGAAAGTGCTGTATTTTCGGACCAAAGTGAAAAATGTACCCAAATAATAAAAAATAACCTTGAACATACTAAATTTACAGAAAAATCACAAGTTTTTTTTGGAGAAGCCCAATTAATATTAAAAAAACTCTCCCAACAAGGTAAAAAGTTTGATATAATTTTCCTAGACCCACCGTATAAAAAGGAAATCATACCACAAATTCTGTATGATTTGGTTGAAAACGGTGTATTAGAGGATAGATTTATAATTATTGCCGAAACAGATATAGATGATGTACTGCCTGAAGAGACAGGCACCATGGTTGTTTCAAAGAAACAGATTTACGGCAAGACAAAATTAACCTTTTATAAAAGGAAATAGCTATCTACAAAAGACTTTAATAATTAAAGGAAAATATATGAATACATTTATATACCCCGGTAGTTTTGATCCGGTTACAAATGGACATATGGACATTATTGAACGGGCATCAAGGATTTGTGATAAACTTATTGTTGCCGTTCTGATCAGCCATACCAAACAGCCGTTATTCTCCATGGATGAACGTGTAGGTTTGTTGAAAAGAGCGGTTAAGCATCTTGACAATGTGGAAATTGAATGCTTTTCAGGTTTGCTGGTGGACTTTGTTGCAAATAAAAAGGCTAATGTAATTGTTAAAGGACTCAGGGCTGTATCGGATTTTGAATATGAGCTTCAAATGGCCTTGTTAAATCAGAAAATGGCTCCGGATATTGAAACCATGTTTATGATGTCCAACATTAACTTTTCTTTTTTAAGCTCCAGCATGGTCAAGGAGTTGGCAAGGTACGGCGGAAATATCAAAGGACTTGTTCCTGAATGTATAGAGGAAGACGTTATAAGAAAGTTTAAGAAGTAAGAAGCCTGGGGAGGATTATGTAATATGGAGATACTTACTGTACTGGAAACCTTGGAGGAACTGGTTGAAAGAAGCGCCAGCGTGCCTTTTTCAGGAAAGTGCCTGATAGACAGGGAAGAAGTTTTTGAAATAATAAAAGAAATGAGAATCAAATTGCCTGATGATATAAAACAGGCCAAATGGGTTAAGGAAGAGCGACAGAGAATATTGCTTGAAGCCCAGAAAGAGGCTAATAATATATTGAAGGATGCTGAAAACAAAATAGCATCTCTGGTTGATGAGCACGAGATTACAAAGAAGGCGTATGAACAGGCAAATGAAATAATAGCCGGAGCTCAGAAAAACGCAAGAGAGATACGCCTTGGAGCAAGAGAGTACGCTGACAGTGTTCTCAACAAAGTTGAAGAAATTCTTACTGATGCAACCGATGTTATAAAAACAAACAGATCTGAATTAAAATAGACTTTTCTTTGATAGAAAGCTTGTTATACATATATATAGAATAGAGACTGCTGTCATTATCAATGATGCAATTAAAATATACTGAATGGAGGTTTTAAAAATATTCCCCCATTCTTTTATTATATTCACGGAGTTATTTGCGAATACAGGTGATTCTTTAAGGAGTAAGTTTTTGAATAAAGAGTATCCGATGAAAGTGTAAATACATGATATTATACCCTGGAGAGCTTTACCCGCAATGTACGGCTTGACTCTGATATCGGTAGTACTTACTATACTCATTACCTGAGTATGCACTGAAAAACCTGCCCAGCCTATAACCAGACTTATACAGCAAAGCCTTATCACAAGAGCTGTTTGTGAGAGATGTATGAGATTTGCCCCGGTAGTAATTTCAAATAAACCGCATAGCAAACCTTCAATTGTTTTGGGTCCCAGGCCCAGGTTAGTAAGTATATCCGGTGCAAGGCTGCTTACTGTGCTGATTAAACCACTTGCTATCAGTACATTTATCAGCACCGAGAAAAATATTATAAAACCCCCTATGGTTAAAATCGTATATATTGAGTTTTTGATGCACTCTCCAAATAGTGTCCATGGGTTTACATCAGAATTTCTTAACTTCTTCAATTCTATTTTAATATTTGTGGACATTTGCGTCCGAGACTTTATGCTGATATTTCTTTGCCTTTTATAATATCTGAATATAAAACCTACTGTTAAGCAGGCTGCTATATGGCATATGTAAAGCAGGTAACCAAGTCGCGGCTGATTAAACATTCCTACAGCGACAGCACCCATAATGAATAGCGGCCCTGAATTATTAGTAAATGTAAGCAGCCTTTCTGCTTCTATTCTGGTTATCAAATCCTGTTTTCTTAGGTCGGCAGTGATGCTGGCGCCCACAGGGTAGCCGCTTACAATTCCCATAGCCAAAGCAAAGGAACCGCATCCGGGAATATTAAAAACAGGTCGCATAACAGGCTCAAGAATTATACCGAAAAGGCTTACCATACCTGATTTGCTCAATATCTGGGAAGCAACAAAAAAAGGGAACAGAGAGGGAAAAACTATTTCAAGCCAGAGCTTAATGCCATTAGAGGCTGCGCTTACTGATGTTTTAGGGAATATGATCAAGGCTGCTATAAAAAATGCAGCCATTATCGGAAGAATACTTTTCTTTACATAGACAGCAAAAGTTTTTTTATTATTCAGAAAAATTGTAGTTAACAGGAACAATAATGATGAAAATAAAAATATATTCAATGTACCCTCCGTTTTGTGATCCTTTATAAACATAATGTTTGAAATGAGTAAAAACCAGTGAATATTCCCTTAATATATATACTCCATGCTGTGATAATATAACTAAAATAAATGTGTTGATCAAAACTCAGGCAGTAGTAAAGAAATCTGAAAGCTTTCCGGCATATTTTTACATAAATTGTGTAGTATTCAATCGTGAAATAAGTATAATTAAAAATAAGTATCAAAAGTGAGGTTATATTATGAAAGCTAAAAGGGTTATAATTTCAATTTTAGTATTGAGCATTTTGATGCTTATTGATATAG
Source organism: Bacillota bacterium (assembly GCA_023409265.1). Lineage (GTDB taxonomy): Bacteria > Bacillota > Clostridia > Acetivibrionales > DSM-1351 > Ruminiclostridium. The sequence goes on from JAEYHZ010000031.1 coordinate 88,668, forward strand.
GGATATCTTCAACGATTATTAATAAGCGATATTACAGGGAATTGGCCTGGGAAACCGTGAACCGCGACGGGACAGTGACAGATTGGAAAAATGCAGAAGTATCCTTCGTAGATATTGAAACAGCGACGGTTTATATTCCGGAAACCATTTCTGCAAGCATTAACAGAAATCTTCTGGTTTTAAATGGAGGGCGTGCTGTGCGTGTTGAGATGCACACAACAAGAGACGGTATGCTGGGACCAATTGTTTTATATTTCAACCCATTTACAAAACAATGCTTTGGAGGCGGCATAAGATTGTAGAACTTGAAGTCTTTGTAATCTACAGATAAAAGTGGAAAAGGCCTCTCTATTTGGCTTGTGCCTTTCACATGCAGTAAGAGTGGCATACTGGCCTGAAAAATAAGAAAATTTAGAACTTACATAAAATAAAAACTGACATAAATAAAAACTCACATAAAATAAAAAACTCACGTAAAATAAAAACTCATATAAAATAAAATGCCGACCAATTAGCCGACATTTTATTTTAACTACTCTAATAATATCAAAAACAATCCGAAAATTGTATCTATTCTATACTTTCTGTGTCCAGCCGTAAGAATCTTCAAGATCACCGCTCTGAATACCTGTAATGGTATCATATACCTTCGCAGCCACTGGTCCGATTTTTCCATTATTTACTGTAATGGAATTACCGTTCCAGTTAAATTCACCGATAGGTGAGATAACAGCTGCAGTACCGGTACCAAATGCTTCGTCCAGCTTTCCTGCGGCATGTGCATCATACAGCTCCTGAATGGATATTCTTCTTTCGGTAACCGGGATACCTGCTTTTCTTAACAATTCTATTGTAGACATTCTGGTTATTCCAGGGAGTATTGTTCCTTCCAATGATGGTGTTACCACTTCACCGTCGATCTTAAAGAATACATTCATTGTACCGACTTCCTCGATATATTTCTTTTCAACACCATCAAGCCATAGAACTTGTGTATAGCCGATGTGTTTTGCTTCAACCTGAGCCTTTAAGCTGGAAGCATAGTTTGCAACTGTCTTGGCATAGCCCAGACCACCTCTTACGGCACGTACATAGTTGCTTTCAACATAAATCTTAACAGGGTTGATGCCTTCCTTGTAGTAGGCTCCAACCGGTGAGAGTATTATAATAAACTTGTAAGTATCTGATGGTCTAACACCCAGATACGGATCGGTTGCAATTATAAAGGGACGGATATAAAGTGATGTACCGGGCGCATCGGGTATCCAGTCGGCATCAACTTTTACAAGTTCCTTTATGGCTTTTACGCCAAAATCTACATCAATTCTTGGTATAACCAGACGATCATTTGAACTGTTTACTCTTTCCATATTTTTTTCAGGTCTGAATAAAAGAATTTCGCCATTTTTGGTTTTATATGCTTTTAAACCTTCGAAAATAGCCTGTCCATAATGAAGCACCATACAGGAGGGGTCCAGTTCAAGAGGGGCGTAAGGAACTATTCTTGCATCATGCCAGCCTTTTCCTTCGGTGTAATCCATAATAAACATATGGTCAGTAAAATATTGACCGAAACCTAGATTATTCTTATCAGGTTTCTGCTTTGGATTTGCAGTTTTGGTAATAGAAATATTCATATTCATATTACTCCCTTCAAAATTTATTTAATAAAAATTAATTGATTGTAGTTAAGGAACAAATAACAGTTCCTGTGGAATGTTGCAATCAAAATGAAAAATTACAAGTTTTATTATGCTACTTTTCATTTCAAAAGTCCATAGAAAAATGGCAATTTACCACAATACATATTAAACTAATAAAGTTTAGTACATTTCGTAAAAAAGATGTTATAGACAAAGATATTGTGGTATATTTTGGTTAGAGTTAAAGTAACATAATTTAGCGTGCGGGGCGCGCTTCCGGGAGGATTTTAGAATGAATAGAGACAAAATTAGAATGCTAACAAGAACAGCAGTTTTGCTTGCTGTTGTAGTCGTAGTACAGATGGCAGGAAGGAACCTGCCAAACAGCAATTTTATTGTCGGACCGCTGGTGAATATGTGTCTGCTTGCAGCGGTGATGAATGCTGGTCTTACCGGCGGATTAACAATTGCAATACTTTCTCCGTTTACTTCACTAATAAATAATAATGCACCTGTTGCAGCTGCCTTGCTGACTTTTGCACCTGTGATCGCTATAGCCAATATAATCTTCATCCTGGCATTTTACTTTCTGTACAATAAAAACAAATATGTTGGTTTGGGAATTGCTGCCTTTCTAAAATTCGGGTTTCTTTTTCTTGCAATAAGAGTTTTTTTGAATATATTTTCTTTTTCTAAATTTACTGCCAGGCTTTTGGAGCTCTTCAGCTGGCCGCAGTTGATAACAGCACTCATTGGAGGAATTGTTGCAATACCTGTTATTTACAGCTTAAGGAAAGCACTAAATAATAATCAGGCATCATTCTGATTCCAGCAGCTTTGTGACAGCTGCTTATAATCATATACAGGGCTATAACAAATTTTTTAAGAAAAACACATTTATGCTGGAAAGAGGACGATCCAATTCTCTGTATAGCCAGTAAAAATCAAAGTAAGTGAATAGAAAACAGCTTAAATAACCCCGGTCAGGCAAGCCAGTGAAGCCGCCTGACCGGGGTTTCGGGCTCCGGCGCATACGGTTTAACCGTATGCGCCTTTTATAATCCGATTTTGTTAATTGGATGGTTTGCTTAATTAATAATTGGGTGTTTTTGGTTTGGTTTAAATAGTATATAATACAATTGGATGGTACCAATTCGCAGATGGAAGGAAAAACATATGGAAATTACTGTTAACAGAAGTTCTCAAACACCATTATATATCCAGATAAAAAAACAGATAGAAGGGATGATAGACTCGGGAAAACTTCCCCCAAATTTCATATTACCGGCAGAAAGGGTTTTGAGTGAAAAGCTCCGTGTTAACCGGAGTACTGTAATTAAGGCATATTTGGAGCTGAAAGCAGAGGGGCTTGTAGAGTCCAGGGTTGGAAGCGGAACTGTGGTTCTGTCGACAATATCAAAGGATACTGCTCAAGAAAAAATGTATATTCCGCCTCTTAGGTGGAATCAGCTTGAGAGCAAGAGGGTTACTAAATCCAATGAACAGACAATAAACAGCATCTTGTCGGTATTTGAAAAAGAAAAGGTTATTTCCTTTGCATCCGGAGTTGCCTCAGAAGATACTTACGAACTGGAAATGCTGAAGAATATCCAGACTGAATTGCTGGAGAAGTTCAGAGAGAAAGTATTCATGCCAACCCCTGTTGACGGCTGCTTTGAATTAAAAAACACCATTAAAGCTTATCTTCATCAAAAAGGGATAAATGCAGGCACAAAACAGATAATGGTGACCTCGGGCTCGCAGCAGGCAGTGGAGTTTTTCGCAAGATTGCTTATTGAACCGGGTGACGTTGTTTTAGTGGAGGAACCGACTTATATTGGAGCAATTCAGGCCTTTGAAAACTATGATGCCCGGCTGATTGGTATTCCCATGGATGACGAAGGCATAAGGCTGGATATACTGGAAACCTGTCTGGTAAAATACAGGCCTAAATTTATATATACACAGCCAAATTTTCATAACCCAACCGGAATGACCATGAGCCTTAAGAGGAGAAAGGAACTATTAAAGCTGGCCTACTATTACAACATTCCATTACTTGAGGATAACCCCTACGGTGAGCTTTGCTACGAAGGGGAACAGCTTCCTTCCTTGAAAAGCCTGGATAACAACGATTATGTCATTTATGTCAGCTCTTTTTCAAAGACAATATCCTTTAGTTTAAGGGTTGGGTATGTTGTAGCAGGTGAGAATATAATTAATCGGTTTATAAAATTCAAGCAGATAACAGATATACAGACCAATACTCTCTCTCAATATCTTGTTCACGAATTTGTCTCTCAAGGTCATCTTATACCTCACATTGAAAAAATCAAGGCAAAGTATAAAAAGAAAAGGGATCTTATGATTGCTGAACTTAGTAAACAAGAAATAGAAGGTATGAAGGTTTTCATGCCAAACGGCGGTTATTTTATATGGCTCAGACTTCCTAACAACATAAGAATGGACGAATTGATAAAGAGCCTAGGAGATAATGGTGTAATAGTAATGCCCGGAGATGTTTTCTATCCCAAGTTCAGTATTGAAAATAACTTTATAAGACTGAATTTCTCCTACCCGAAGGAGCAGGACATTAAAGACGGCATTAAAAAACTGCTGGAGTGTATTGAGAATTGCATGAAGAGCTCCGTTAAAACAAAATATCCGGTTGAAACAGTATTAAATCCGTATTTATAAACTTTTAGATTTTAAATTATTTATAGTCAACAAGGAGGTTGATCACAATGTTTGCCAGAAGAACAGAGTTTTTAAAGGCTTCAGAGGTTAGGGAATTATTAAAATTATCAGATGTAGATGAAATCATTTCCTTTGGCGGAGGACTCCCGGCAGAGGAATCCTTTCCTGTAGAGGAAATGCGCCAAATCTGCAGTGAGATTTTAGAGGAAAATGGTGTAAAATCCATGCAATATGCAATATCAGAAGGACATGTCGGCCTGAGAAATATTATAGTTAAGCTTATGGCTGAAAAAGGTATTTTGACTAATACAGATGATATCTTAATCACCTCAGGCTCCCAGCAGGGGCTGGATCTCACAGCAAAGGTTTTTCTTGATGAAGGGGATACCATCCTATGTGAAAGTCCCACCTATTTGTCTGCAATTAATGCTTTTAAGCCCTTCTATCCCGGATTTGTTGAGGTTGACATGGATGAAGGCGGACTGGTGCCGGAGGACTTGATTAAAAAACTTGAAACCAGCTCTAATGTAAAATTCTTATATACGGTACCCGATTACCAGAACCCCACCGGTAGACGTATGAGTTTGGAAAGAAGAAAGGCAATTGTAGAGATTGCAAACAGTCACAATCTGATTGTTATAGAAGACAACCCTTACAGTGAGCTTTGTTTTGACGGCAGGAAGCTGCCACCCTTAAAGAGCTTCGACACCGAAGGAAGGGTTATATACCTCAGCACATTTTCCAAGACAGTTTGTCCCGGCTACAGAATAGGATGGGTCTGTGCGTCACAGGAAATTCTTAATAAGTATGTTCTGTTCAAGCAGGGCACAGACATTCATACCAATTTCTTTGCACAAATGCAGATAGCACGCTACTATGAAAAGTATGATATAAAGGAACATATCAAGAGTAATGTGGAAATATATAAGAGTAGAAGAGATGCAATGGTTTCTGCCATCGAAAAAAGTTTTCCGGAGGAGGTAGAATTTACCCGGCCGCAAGGTGGTATGTTTCTTTGGGTTACACTGCCTGAATACCTTAATACAAAAGAACTTTTGCTGAAGTCGTTGAAAAGGGGAGTGGCTTTTGTTCAGGGAAGTGCATTTTTCCCGGATGGAGGACATGAGAATACAATGAGATTAAACTTTTCTGGTCTAAGGGAAGATAAAATAGTTAAAGGTATAAGTATTTTAGGTGACCTGCTAAAGGAAGAGATAAGTGCAGCCAAGCTTAAATAAAATTGTTTATCATAAATCTGTGGAGGAGTAAAAATGAACTGGAAGCAAAATAGAATTGAAGCAGCACTAAAAGGAGAAAATCCAACAGTCCTCATCAGAATGAAAAGCGGTTTTGCAGTTTTGGGAGATACCCAGTTCCTGCCTGGTTATTGTATTCTTCTTGGCTATCCTCAAGCCGGCAGCCTGAATGATTTGAGCATTGAACAGAGAGCTGATTTTCTGATGGATATGACAAGGATAGGAGATGCCATAACCTCAGTATGCAAACCATTTAGAGTAAACTATGAAATCCTGGGGAATACCGACGCGTTTTTACATGCACATATATTCCCCCGATATGAATGGGAGCCCGAAGAGAGAAGAAAAGCCCCGGTATTTCTATATCCAAAAGAAAATTGGACTCTGGAGGAGCATCAATTTAATAAAGAAAAGCATGCGACTCTAAGAGAACAGCTAACCATCAAGCTTAAGGAATTAATTTCCATAAAATAATATGAGTATTCCCCTGCTTGTTTGCTAATTTAGTGCGTTTTTCAGCCAACTTTGAAAAATACTCTCCTGTAAGTTAAGGCAAAAAGAGAAAAGCTCAAAACTTTCTATGACAGGTTAAATTACTGGATTAGCAAGCGCAAGTTTTATAGTTTGTAAACATGTTTGCCTCGTATTCATACCATGGTAATATGAAAATTCTAAATAACGAGGTTTCTATGATCTATCTAGATAACGCAGCTACTTCCTTCCCAAAACCCGAAACGGTTTATACATCAATGGAAAAATGTATTAGAACCTATTGTGCCAATCCGGGTAGAGGCAGCCATTCCATGTCAGTACAAAGTGCATTGGCTGTCAATGATACAAGAGAAAAAATTGCTTCACTTCTTAAAATTAAAGATTCTTTGAATATATGTTTTACAAAAAATGCTACAGAAGCGTTGAATATTGCTATAATAGGGAGCCTGAGAGAGGGAGATCATGTAATAACTACATGTATGGAACACAACTCTGTTCTGCGGCCACTTAAAACAATGGAAAAATATAATGGTGTCAAGCTGACAATTGTTGATGCAGACGGGCTGGGAAGAATAGATCCTTTCATCATTAAAAGACATATAAATAAGAAGACCAAATTAATTGCCTGTACACTGTCCTCAAATGTAAACGGTATTGTTATGCCTGTTCGTGAAATAGGTAAAATGGCAGCTGACAAAGAAATCATGTTTCTCCTGGATGCCTCGCAGGGTTTGGGAAGTCTTGACGTTGATCTTGAAAGAATACCGGTAAGCATGCTGGCTTTTCCGGGACACAAAGGCCTTTTGGGTCCTCAAGGGACAGGAGGGTTGTATACCTCACCCGGCATAAAGTTAAATCCTTTAATGAGCGGTGGTACAGGCAGCAAGTCTGAATATTTGTTCCAGCCTGAATTTTTACCTGACAGATTTGAAAGCGGAACTCTTAATACTCCGGGAATTGTAGGCCTTGGAGCAGGTATTGATTTTATTAATAAAACAGGTTTATCTGTAATAAAATCAAAAAAGGATGAGCTTGTGAAGCGGCTTTATGACGGGCTTTCACAAAATAAAAATATAAAAGTTTTCAGTCCGTCAAATGCAAATGAAAATTCAGGTATTATTGCATTTGCAATAAAAGACACAGATTCGACCGAAGTAAGTACCTTTTTGGACAGAAAATATAATATAGCGTGCAGGGCAGGTCAGCACTGTGCTCCGCTTGTTCATAAACATTTTAATACCAGCAGGACAGGTATGGTAAGACTTAGTGTTGGGTATTTTAATACTATTAGTGAAATTGAAACCACCATTTCGGCTATAAATCGATTGGTATATGAAAAACTTAAAGATTAATTAATGAAATTGATTTTAACATTAAAATAATTAATGTTTTGATTAAAATTTATTAAAATACTTATGGACAAATGTTAAATCCAGGTGTATAATTTACCTATAATATTCCTTGGAGGTAAAAAATAAATGGACGATAAATTTAAAAAAATAATAACAATTATTGTAATGATCTTCTTATTCATAATTGCATTACGAATAGTAGGGTGGGTACTTAACTTAATATTCCCGATAGCAGTTATTGCTTTAATCGGTTATATTGTTTTCAGACTGATTAACAAAAACAGTGCTCGAAAATATTAGAAGGATTAATACAAAAGTAAATTATTCAGACTTAAAAAAATGAAAGCCGTTATTGGGAAATCAGTAAGGGCTATTTTTTTTTTGCCGATATATATTATATGAGACTCCAAATATTTTCTATAAGAGACAAGGAGGTGGCATTACGGAAATTGGAAGAGTATCTGCAGTATATCCTGTAATAAAAGTAAAAAGCTTCAACAAAGAAAACCGAACAGACAGCAAGGATAGTAATCGAAAAAAGAAAAGAGAGTTTGAGAAAACACTTACATCAAAAAGGCAAGAAGGAGCAGTAGTTGATGCTAAAAGTTGATAGCCAGAGAGCGAAGCCATGAGGGCATGGACGAATAACCTCATGGCTTTGTTTTGTTTAAACTGAATCATGGAAAAATCAGGTTATATCAGATATAATCATATGTAGTAATTTACAATTTTAGATTGGGTAGGATTTAATTGAGGTAGGATATGAATAATTTATTATTGGTTGAAGATGATCTTAGTCTCATAGACGGACTCGAATACTCACTGAGGAAGAATGGTTTCAGCACAGATATTGCAAGGACGGTACAGGAAGCTATGGTTGATTTAAATCAGCAAAATTATGATCTTCTTATTCTGGACCTGGGTTTGCCGGATGGAAGCGGTTTTGAAATATGCAGAAAAGTCAGGCAAACCTCTGAAGTACCAATTATTTTTCTTACAGCGTCCGAAGAGGAAGTAAACATTGTTATGGGTCTTGATATGGGCGGAGATGACTACATTGTAAAACCCTTTAAATTGAATGAACTAATCTCCCGGATTAATGCCTTGCTGCGCCGTTCAAAATTATCAGCCGCGAAACCTGTTGAGCTCATGTCAAACAATATCACGGTAAAGCTTATGGAAGGCCGTGTTATCAAAGGAGACACCGAATTAGAACTCACAGCTGCAGAATACAGGCTTTTGTGCCTGCTTATGCAGAACCCGAATATTGTACTTACCAGAGAGGTAATTTTGGACAGATTGTGGGATAATAACGGCAGCTTTATTGACGACAATACACTTTCCGTTTATGTTAAAAGGTTGAGGAATAAAATTGAGGATACTCCCGGCAACCCATGCTATTTGCTTACAGTTAGGAGAATGGGCTATAAATGGAATATTTCAATGTGATAAGTGTTAGTCAGAGCTTTTTAATAGTTTATTATGGAACAGGTATGATGAGATCAGTTAAGAGGTTAACATGAATGTATTTACAGATAAAGAGGTTAAAAGATTATTTATATGCGTAACTATTGTTTGCTTAATAGTTATTTTATTTGGACAGGTTATTGTATATTTTATCAGTAACGATTTTAAACAGCAGCTAATCTACCATGATTATGAGATCGCCGGTAGTCTGGCAGAGAAAGCAGATACAGACCTTATTATTAAAGCGTTTATCTCTGAAAAAAACAGTAACCTTTTTGTTAACGGGCAGAGGTTGCTGGAAAGCTCTGGCTATAACATAAGTTTGAACAATTCACTCTTACCTCAGGTCAATAATTTTCACATAAGGTATTCTATTATTATTTTTATATCTTTGGTTCTTTTTTCCCTTATTATATTGGGATTCCTGTTTATTAATTTCAAAAAACGGGAGAGTGAATTTGAAAGTGCCACAAATGATGTAATGAGCTTCCTTGGAGGAAAAACCGGTATACGCTTACCCGATCAGGAAGAAGGCGGGCTATCCAAGCTCTTCTCTTCAATTAATATTATGTCTACATCGTTAAATACCCATATTAATAAGGAAAAACAGCACAGGAAATTTCTTAAAAATACTGTTTCTGATATTTCACATCAATTAAAAACTCCGTTGGCGGCATTAAAAATGTATAATGAGATAATTCTTGAAGAGGATTTAGACAATGAGGTTGTAAAAAAATTTACTTTAAAGAGTCAAAATGAAATTAACAGAATGGAAAACCTGATTCTAAATTTATTAAAACTTGCCAAACTTGATGCTGGGACAATAATTTTGGAAAAGGAAAATGTAAATCTGCATAATTTTCTTACAAATGTGGTCAACAGGTTTCAGACCCGGGCTGAATCAGAAAATAAAAAAATAAATCTTCCCTGTGAAAACAGTATCTTCTTATATTGTGATCCCGAGTGGATGACAGAAGCAGTAAGCAATATCATCAAAAATGCACTTGATCATTTGCCTGAAGAAGGAACTATTGAAATCAGCAGCTGCGGAACTCCTTTGGCAGTAAAGATCTCGGTAAAAGATAACGGTACCGGTATTCATCCTGATGATTTAAACAATGTCTTTAAAAGGTTCTATAGAAGCAGATTTTCCAAAGACAAGCAGGGGATAGGAATTGGTCTGACCATTTCACGATCAATTGTTGAAAAGCATGGCGGGCAGATCTCTGTTGATAGTGAAATGGGCGAAGGAAGTCTTTTTACTATGGTTTTTCCCAAGCTTACTAATATGTAAGATTGGATTCACCTATGAGTAAGATAGTACTGATATCATCTCATTAACGATTAAAGGTGAGGTGTTTTAAGGTGAATATTCTAAGTGCCGAAAATATATCAAAAATTTATGGTAATGGTGATACCAGGGTTGAAGCTCTGAAAAATGTATCTTTTTCAGTTTCAAAAGGGGAATTTGTATCAGTCGTTGGGCCATCCGGGTCAGGAAAAAGTACACTTTTGAATTTACTGGGAGCATTGGATTATCCAACTTACGGAAAGGTTTTTCTGGATGAAAGGGATGTTTTCAGCATGAAGGAAAAAGAATTATCCGTTTTCAGGAGAAGAAATATAGGCTTTATTTTTCAAGCCTTTAACCTTGTACCAGAGTTGAATGTAAGCGAAAACATTGTGCTGCCCCTGCTGCTTGACTATAAAAAACCCGATGAGCAGTATATAAATGAGCTGTTGGAGGTATTAGGGCTAACCGACAGAAAGCATCACCTTCCCAACCAACTGTCGGGAGGGCAGCAGCAGAGGGTTGCCATAGGACGCGCTCTTGCTGCCAAACCTGCAATAATTCTTGCAGATGAACCAACCGGAAATCTTGATACCAAAAACAGCAGAGAAGTAATAAATCTAATGAAAATGTCCGTTAAAAAATATAATCAGGCTCTTATAATGATTACCCATAACCAGGATTTTGCATCATTTTCAGATAGAATTCTGAAGGTTGAGGATGGTGTTTTGACTGAGCTGGGAGGTGCCAGATGATGGAAAGTTATCTCAAACTGGCTCCGAAATATTTATCAGCACACAAAAAGAAAACAAGACTTACCACAATTAGTGTAGTTATGGCAGTAACCCTTGTTGTGGCAATGTTTTCAATGCTGGATTCCATGGTAACCTTTGAAAAAAAGCAGGTATTAAAGGATGAGGGGAATTATCATATTTATGTTAGAAATCCAACTGAAAAAGAAATAAATCATATACAAAACAGGATTGAGGTTAAAAACAGCGGAAGACTGAAGGATCTTGGAGAAGGAAAGTTAAACAGCCAAAACTGTGGTTTGGGTGCATTGGACGAAAGTTTTTCCAAAAACCTGAATTTTATAATATCTAAAGGAAAATATCCCACCGAAGAAAATGAAATCATGCTGGAAAAATGGATAATGGAGAAACAGAAGCTGAACCTGGGGGAAAAGACCGCCGTATCATTTCCTGACGGCACGTCACAAGAATATATTATAAGTGGAATTTTTAATGACTGGGGTGAAACAAAGGCGGCCAATGTACCATTTGTAATTCTTTCAATGAGGGGGGCACAAAAGCATACATTTGTAACTCATGATTATTTTGTTTTATTTAAAGATGGAGTCAATATTATTAGTGCGGAAAATGCAATTAAAAAAGCACTGGATATTCCGGATAAAAGGATAAGAAAAAATGAGCGGTTACTGGCCTTGATGCTGCAAACTAAAAATAATCAGGTTCAGCAAATCTATCTGCTGGGCTGCTTTATGTTTTTGCTGGTATTGATTACTGCTGTTGTAATGATTTACAATACCTTTAATATTTCCGTAATGGATAGAATCCGCTATTTTGGTCTTTTAAGATGTATTGGAGCCTCCAGGACGCAGGTTAAGAGAATAGTCAGAAGAGAGGGTATTTCAATTGCAGTCAGAGCAATACCAATTGGAACTATTATTGGAATAGTCCTTACCTCGTTATGCTTAATGGTACTAAAATACTATAACAGCAGCCTTTTTGGAAACATTCCCGTTATCAGTCTCAGTATTGTGGGGATAGTTATGGGAGTATTGGTTGGATTTCTTACAGTATTGATAGCATCAATAATACCTGCTAAAAAGGCTTCCAGAGTTTCAGCAGTGAATGCTCTTACGGGAGGCAGCGAAATTAAGCTGTCAAAACGTAAAAAATACGGTTTTATGACAAGAGTAATAAGCATAGAAATAGCCATGGGAATTAGTAATGCTGTTAAGAAAAAGAAAACACTCATCCTTATGTCCTGTTCAATAGCCTTCAGTATCTTAGTTTTCCTTTCCTTCAATGTCCTGATTAATCCTAAAAACCTTGGAATGCAGGAAATAAAAGAATTTACACGCGATATATCATTGGTTTCCCATAAAGGAATCCCTGAGAATATTATTAATAAGCTTTCTGAAGCAGAGGGTGTAAAAAGAAGCTATGGAAGAAGTACAGATTTTGTAAAGGCAGTATTTAAAGTGGATCTTCTCACAGACAGTTATAAAAAGGAGAAAGGGAATATAAAACCGGATAAAGATGGAGAAATCCTTGAACCTGAAGCTTCCTTGTTACTTTCACATGATAAAAGCCAGTTGGATTGGTTGAAGAAATATCTTAAGTCAGGCCAGTGTGATGAAAAGGATTTGAATGCCTCAAACGGACTTGTTTTTGTTGAAAAGAGCCAAAGAAAAAAATCTATGATGTTGACAGCCAGGTTCAAACCGGGCGATGAAGTAAAAATTAATACAGTTTCAGGCATAAAAAGCTTCAAAGTACTGGGCGTAATCAACTCTTCACTCTTTAACAGCTACATGCATGACAATCCAGTAATGGCTACATTTATTACTACAGAAGCTCTGTTCAATGAGATTTCAGGCAAAAAGGACTATACAGTTCTGGATATTCAGGTGGATGGCGACAAAGAAGCAGTTGACAGGATAAAAAGCATCACAGCAGGCACTGATATTTCTCTCCACGATCTGCGGCAATTAAACCAGAAGGCAAAGAACTCCTTTATGACTGCAGCAGTATTCTTATATGGGTTTATAGGAGTAATAGCCTTGATAAGCATTCTTAATATAATTAATACGATGAATACCAGTATTACAGCAAGAACCAGATATCTGGGAGTAATGAGGGCCATTGGCATGTCTGGCGGCCAGTTGACAAGAATGGTTATAACTGAAGCCGAAATATACAGCATAGCCGGATGCATTGCAGGGTGTACCTTTGGCATTTTACTACAAAGAGCAATGGTTAATATAATCATAAGTGAATGGAAGTTCCCGGTAATTCAGGTTTGTCTCATATTTGTTGTATGTATAGTGATGGCAGGATTATCAGTTATAGCACCCATTAAGAGGATTAAACGCAATAATATAACAGAATCAATTGGATTTTTGCAATAAAACAAAAGAGTGTCCCTGGACACCCTTTTGTAGAAAACATAAAAAAATAATAAATAAATAATCTGTATTTACAACTTTAAATCAATGTGTTATAATGATTGAGCGCTATCGGGATGTAGCTCAGTTTGGCTAGAGTGCTTGCTTGGGGTGCAAGAGGTCGCGTGTTCAAGTCACGTCATTCCGACCAGCAAAAGACGGGTTTCAATAATTTGAAGCTCGTCTTTTTTGTATTACTGTTAGGATGGTGTTGAGTACAATGTTCAGTGAAAATTATTTGTGAGGGTTATTTTATTGTAGTATAATTGTTTAGAAATATAGTAGTAAGAGGAGGAGAACTATGCTGAATGCTTTGGCTGTTGGCTGCGGAGGCTTTATCGGAGCGGTTTCAAGATATTTAATGACAATGCTAATAAATAGAATGAGTACCGGTGCTTTTCCTGTAGCTACACTGGTAATCAATATATTGGGATCTTTCCTTATCGGATTGTTAACACAAGTTGTTCCAAATTTATACCCCAACAACAAAAGGCTGCTGCTTTTCCTTACAACGGGAATTTTAGGGGGGTTTACCACTTTCTCAACTTTTAGTCTGGATACTGTTAACCTGTATCAAAACGGGAATACAACTTTCGCCATTATGAATGTAATAATCAGCGTTCTTTTTTGTGTGATTGGAGTCATTCTTGGGAAAATGCTGGCGAAAGTTATAGTAAATTTTTAATGAAAGAGATATTTTTATCAAAGCCCTATAACAAATCTACTGCAGACCCCAGGAGCTTTCCTACAGAATCATTAATAACAATATGGGCCTTTGAATCATAAGGTGTAGAGCTTTTATTAATTAGTATGAGTTTTTTACCTTTGAAATAATTGACAAGGCCGGCAGCAGGGTAGACCACCAGAGAGGTGCCGCCTATAATCATTATCTCAGCATTCTGGATGGCTCTGACAGCTGAAGTAATAACATCTTCATTCAGAGACTCTTCATACAGAACGACATCAGGCTTTATAACACTATTGCACCTGGTGCATGTTGGTATATCATCAGAAGCTAATATATAATCCAAACCATAAAATTCACGGCACCCGGTGCAGTAATTACGATGAACAGAGCCGTGCAGTTCGTAAACATTCTTGCTGCCTGCAAGCTGATGAAGTCCGTCTATATTTTGCGTAATTACTGCTTTTAATTTCCCCATTTCCTCAAGAACTGCTAAAGCTTTATGTCCTGCGTTGGGCAGAGCATCTTTGAAAAGCATCTTCTCCTTATAGTATTTAAAGAATTCTTTTGTATGGGAAACGAAAAAACTGTGTGAAAGCATGGTTTCCGGAGGATATTCAAAGCCCTGAGCAGTTTTGTACAGACCATTTTCCGATCGGAAGTCGGCTATACCGGATTCTGTACTCATACCGGCTCCACCAAAGAAAACAATACTTTCAGCCGTCTTAAGAATATCACTAAGTTGTTTTGCATTCATATAAATCAACTCCTATTTCCATTTAAATATATTCTAATTATAACATACCCTCTATTGACAATGTACAACACGCCTCACACCGGCTATTTTGCCACTTTTCTTTGTTGTCGTCCTTGCCTTGCGTCAGCAAGGCTGCGTCCATCCGCCTCGAAAATTGCCAAAATATCTCGGCGTGAGGTCGGTGATTTTTGAGCGAGAGAATTTGGCTTGCGACAAGGCGAAGACGCGAAGAAAGGCTTTGTGCCTTGCAAGCGGCTTCAACGCAGCCGCAGGGCAAATTCGCCACTCAAAAACGTATTGTACATTGTTAATAGAGGGTATTATATGGAAATAAAAAATATTTAAATAAAAATCGAACAAATGTTCTTGAAATTAATGAAATTATCTATTATAATGGTATTAGTTGGATAAATTAGTAAGTTAAAATTAGTAATTTAAATCCGGCAGATTGAACTCTGGATGGTATAGACTACATGTTTAGCGATTTATTTATTACCGGTATAGACTTTAAAAGAGATACTGAGAGTGAACAAAACTATTTTTTTAATCTACCCAGTTTGAAAAATATAGAACATTTATCACTAAATAAAAGAGTAACCTTTTTTGTAGGAGAAAATGGTTCTGGAAAGTCCACTCTATTGGAAGCCATAGCGGTTAATATGGGATTTAATGCTGAGGGGGGGACAAGAAACTTTAATTTTGCTTCACAGGAAACTCATTCGTCATTATATAGTTATATCAAAGTAATAAAAGGAGTTAAACGGCTTAAAGACGGTTTTTTTCTGAGAGCTGAAAGTTTTTACAATGTTGCTTCCGAGGTTGACAGGCTGGATAAAGCAGGCTTCCATCCATTTCTTCACGTATACGGAGGTAAATCCTTGCATCATCAGTCCCATGGTGAAAGCTTCATGTCTCTGGTATTAAACAGATTCAAAGGGGATAGCCTTTATTTGTTTGATGAACCCGAAGCTGCTTTATCACCTACCAGACAGCTTTCTTTACTGGTCCATATAAATGAACTTGTCAAAAAAAACTCTCAGTTTATTATAGCAACACATTCGCCAATACTACTGGCATATCCGGAAGCAGAAATACTGATGCTTGATGATGATGGAATAAAATCTGTACCCTATGAACAAACCGAGCATTTTTATATAACGAAACAGTTTTTAAATAATCCTCAAAAGATGCTGGATTATCTTTTTAATGAAAAAGGAGAATAGAAAAATGTCAAAAGATAAAGTGATTGAATTCCTGTTAAGAGCAAAAAAATCTACCTATGCTGCCAATGGTCCGAAAGTTGAGTCCTCAAGGCCAAATTCTCATGATTTGGAATACGGGGAAGGTGAACTATACTATTACGATACCTATCTGGGAGGGGAGTGCTTTTCCGGTGAGGAGGCAGTGTGGGAAAATGATATGCCAATATGGTCAATGAACTATTGCGGCAGGGTCATCGGTTCAGGTTTTGAAGGTGATTTCCTAAAGGAGGCACTATTATTTGTACCGGTGGATAAACCATACAGGGGGCCTGAAATATATACGAAGAATAACTTTACATACAAGTGTCATGTTGAAGGTGAGTTTGACTGGTTTATAGGACATGAAGAAATATATAATAAAAAGGAAAAAATTTTCGAGTGTGTATTTCACGGCGGAGCTATAAAGTAACTTTCATGCAGAGCTACATCTACCCACAGAATAATTGGGCAGATGTAGCTCTGAAGTGAAATCAAAATGCTTCAAGTCTTCTTTGTTTTCTTAGTTCACAGCGCTTTTTCCCTGCTTCCCATTCCAGCTTTTCCTCTTCAGTTTCCAGGGTGATCCCTGGTACAACAACCGGTTGATCCTTCTCATCCAGGGCAACTAGAACAAGGTAGGCCCTGTTTATCATATAGCGCATCCCGTCAAGCTTTTCAACGTAGGTGGTTACGCGTACCTCCATGGAGGTATTTCCAACATAGGTAATTTGCCCTGCCAGAAAAATTGTACTATTAACGTAGGCTGCTGCCTTGAACTGCAGGTTGTCTATTGAGGCGGTGGTAACATTACAGCCTGAGTGCCTTCTGGCAACTACAGCTGCTACTACATCAATCCACTCCATGAGTCTTCCGCCGAAAAGGCGGTTAAAGCCGTTTATATGTTCGGGCATGATAATCTGTATTTGTTCTGTTTTGGAATCAGATACCTTCTTGTACAATTTTTTATCCATTTGAAAACTCCTTATTATTTATTGTTAAAGCCTGATTTTTCATTTCTGTATATTCAAAATAAAGAAACTGATTTATAATTCATTATAATATTATACCGTATATGTCTAGTTGAATAATACATTGACAAAAAATTTAGCTTTTTTTAATCTTTAAAGTTATTAATCAAGAAATTGTGGTATATTTATTGTAATTACATTTTATTTTTCTAAGGAGGGCTTTAGAGTGAGCAGTTTGAAGGGTACAAAAACAGAGGCAAATTTGATGGCAGCTTTTGCCGGTGAATCTCAAGCACGTAACAAATATACATATTATGCATCCAAAGCAAAAAAGGAAGGGTATGAGCAAATAGCTGCCCTGTTTACCGAAACCGCCAACAATGAAAAGGAGCACGCTAAAATTTGGTTCAAGCTGCTGCATGACGGAATAGGTGATACAGCCACAAATCTGAAAGATGCAGCCAGCGGTGAGCACTATGAATGGACCGACATGTATGCTACATTTGCCAAGGAAGCGAAAGAAGAGGGCTTTGATAAAATAGCTTACTTATTTGAAGCGGTTGGCAAAATTGAAAAAGAGCATGAAGAAAGATATCTTGCATTGCTTAAGAATGTTGAAGGAAATGCAGTATTTATAAAGGGTGAAAAGGTTATTTGGCAATGCGCTAACTGTGGACATATCCATGTAGGAGAAAAGTCACCCGAAGTTTGTCCAGTGTGTGACCATCCAAAAGCATACTTCCAAATTCTTGCTAAAAACTATTAATTTATTAAAAGTAAATAACACATTAAATTTTTTATTACCTGATAAGAGTCCGGCAAAGAAAGTGTGCTGGACTCTTATTTCTGGAAATTTGCTTTGCAATTTCTTTTTGGGTATAATAATAAATCATTGCAAAGCAAATCTTTTGGAGGAAGCCCTTGAAGACTACGAGATTAATTTTTAACATAATGTTACCTTTATTAGTTTTTGTATTTATAACTATAAATGTAATTAACAAAAGTACCGCAGCTTTTGATCAGCAAATATATTCGCTGGTTTCGAAGGCAATCTCTGAAAAGACTACATTTCTGATGGTAATTATTACTTTTTTTGCTTCAGGCACTTTTCTTACCGCAGTTTCAATTATGCTACTGCCGTTTTTCTTTATGAAAAACGAAAAATATTCTTTTAATGCAGCTATGATAATAATTAATTCCTCACTGAGCGCCCTGGTAAACCTGGGTTTTAAAGTATTGATCAACAGAAGCCGGCCAGACATTTTAAGACTGATTGAGATCAGTGGACTCAGTTACCCAAGTGGTCATTCCATGGCTGCAATGAGTTTTTACGGCTTTTTTATTTATTTGTGTTATAGAAGTTTTAAATTTAAGAATAAATATATTATTGTTTCCTTATGCTCTATATTAATTGTTCTCATTGGCTTCAGCAGAATTTATCTTGGAGTTCATTATGCCAGCGATGTTCTGGGAGGGTTTTCCCTGGGCTTGTTATGGCTTGGTATTTTTACCTGGATTGTTGATAAGAAATATAGGAAAAACCTGTATAATCATAAGTAAATAAAAAAAATCAGAGTGGAGAAAATAAGGTAAAATACAAATTTGAGGTGATACAAATGAAGCGTATTTTGCCTTGTTTTTTATGTCTAAGTTTACTGCTTAACGGACTATTTCTGATAAACAAAACTAATGTTAGCCAACAGGTAATGCAGGGGCAAAAGAAATTATTAACTCAGGTTGAGGTTAGCGGTGGAATTCAAGTGATTGCCAAAAGACCCTATATACGGAGAGGCGAGATAGGGGTTCTAGCCTTAAGATGTGCACCAAACAATAATTGTAGAATAGTATGCAGTTACAAGGTAATGGGAAAAGATTTCACAACCACTCGTAATATTGTTGCTGGAAAGGACGGAAGTGTTTTATGTACATGGAAGGTAGATAAAAACACTGACACAGGAACCTATGAGATTGAAATAGTGAGCGGTGGAAATCGTCTGGTAACCAACTATGTAGTACAATAGTATAAATTGAACAAAATAAAAATCAGCATTTGATTAATGCTGATTTTTATTTTGTCCGGATAATTATTTTCTGCTTTATGTTATTAATAATTTTCACATATGGTGAATTTGTTTGTTCATATGGTGTTTTTGATATGTTACAATATTTACAAATATTTGTTTTTTATTTTGGAGGAATACATGTCATATATTGATTTGTCACAACCTATATATGCAGGTATGCCGGTATACCCCGGAGATATACCTGTGCTGCTGGAACATAGTCAGATATATAGCAGAGATCACTATAATAATCACAGGCTGGAAACAGGTATGCATATAGGAACCCATATTGACGGAAGAATGCATATGCTGGATGTTAATGAGAGTATTGGCAATGTCCCTCTTGATACCTTCTGCGGAAAAGGTGGAATTATTAGGTCTGAAAATGAGAGTATCATTACGATGAAAGCTTGTTATTCTGAAATTATAAAAGGAAAGAGCATAATACTATTCCATACAGGAATGGATAAGTACTATGGTGAAGAAAGATATTATATGGAGCATCCTGTGCTTGATTTATCACTTTGCCAATACCTTGCTGAGAATAAAATACGAATGATTGGGGTGGACATGCCGTCACCGGATAGAATTCCATTTGAAGTTCATAAATATTTACTCCATAAAAATATATATATTATTGAAAACCTCACAAATCTGGATCAAATAGCAGATTCGGACCAATTTGAGGTTTTTGCGTTTCCTTTAAAGATTCATGCCGATTCCAGTATGGCAAGGGTTGCAGCCAGGATAATCAGGTCATAGGATAGGCTAAATCACACTGAAATTTTTGAAAACCTAATATAGATATTTAGCATAAAATATGATACTGATACAAAGATTAAATAAATAGTAAATTAACATTTAATTATCATTGGAGATCAGTATGAAGAGATTTTTTATTGTACTTTGTATTTTAGGATTAACAATTTGCTACTTTACAGGATGTCAGAATAAAAACGGAAACCAGGCTGTTAATACTTCGCCGCATACTGCGGTTAACACCAATGCTCCAAATACTACTAACCCTGCTAATACTACCAATGCCGCTACATCAACAGCAGTACCTGAGCCGGTATCAAAAAATCTGAAAATCAAAGATTATTTTCCTATCCAAAAAGATGTTGAATACATCTATAAAGGAACAGGTAATGAATATGCTTCTTATAACATGTTCACTGATTTTATTCGCGACACCAAAGTGCAGCAGAGAGTGAACAATGGGGGAACAGAGACTGTAAAAGTTTTCGAAATTAAGGATGGACAGTTAACTATGCTCTTCTCACGAAGTGAGGTTTATTATAGAGAGGACTTTCTTGAAGCAACCGGAGGAGAACCGGAAGTATATTTAAAGGAACCACTGGTGGTAGGGAATAACTGGAATTTAAAGAATTCAAGGAAACGTACCATTACAAATATAGCAGCTGATGTAGCAACACCCATGGGCCGTTATAAGGCTATTGAGGTAACTCTGGATACACCTGAAGGGAAAAATTATGAATATTATGCAAAAGATATAGGTCTTATTAAGACGGTGTTTAAGTCAGGAGAGTTAGTGGTCAGCTCTACACTTGATAAAATTGAAAAAAATGTGAACTATAAATCAGTGATTGATTTCTATTACCCTGTAAAGGGCAGTGATAAATTACATTATGTCAGTAAAAGTATTGATTTTAAGACCAATGATAAGACTAAAAATGTACTGGAGGCTGCTTATAAAAGTATTGCAGCTCAAAAGCTCGGTAGGCCCTTTCAGACTAATGTCATGATTAACAGTCTTTACCTGAATATAGATAAAATAGTTTATTTAGACCTTAACCAGGCTTTTATTACTGAAATCAATAAACAGAAACAATATGAAAAACTAATACTTCAGAGTATCGCAAATACCTTCGGGGGATATTACAATTCAGAAAAAGTAATTCTGACAATTGATAATAAAACATATAAATCATCTAACCTCTCAATGAAAAAAGGAGAGTATTTAAAAGTAAATCTTCTTGGAAATATAAAGGATAAAGAATGAGTTATACTGCTCCGGGCCAAGTTTGACTGACCCGGAGCAGTATGGAAAAATGGTGGTTAAAATGAATATCCGCAACTGTATTTGCTGAAGTACTACATTCAATCAAAAAAACAAGGTAAAAAAGTAATTTAAATCATACTATGCTTTAAGAAAGAAGGGTTGGTTTGAGAATAGCAGTATTAAGTGACATACATAGTAATTACGTTGCATTGGAAGCTTGTTTTGACTATATCGAGCAACAGGATATTGATGGAATTATTTATCTGGGAGATTACGTAAGTGATTGTCCTTATCCGCGAAAAAATTTAAAACTAATATACGAAAAATCAAAAAAGTATCAATCCTGGTTTGTAAAGGGGAACCGGGAAGAATATTTGTTAGACTATCATGATCATAAAGGCTTCGGCTGGAAATATTCATCAAGCAGCGGATCTTTATTATATACATATGAAAACTTAACCAGTTCAGACATCGAGTTCATGAGTAACTGCAAAAATACGATTAAAATTGAGTTGGCAGGCTGCTCACCATTATTTGCGTGCCATGGTTCGCCTATGTCATCAAGAGAACAGTTACTCAGCGGAACTGAAAAAACAAATAATTATCTAGGAAACCTTGAAGAAAGTTACCTTTTGTGTGGTCATTCACACATTCAGTTTTTATATTCAAATTATGGGAAAACTATAATAAATCCAGGATCGGTTGGAGTTCAAACCAATGGTCAGACCAAATCACAGTTTGCAATTTTAAACTGGGATAAAGGCCAGTGGTTAACAGAATTTATAAGTGAAGAATATAACAAAGGAAATATACTCGGTGATTTCGAAAAAAGTGGATTGAACCATAAAGCAAAAATGTGGTCGATAGCGGTACAGAAGGCTCTGCAGACAGGTATAAATTATCCGCTGATGTGCCTGGAACTTGCATGTAAATTAGCTTCGGAGGCTGAGCTACTATGCGAACCATTTGACATTGCAGAAGAATTTTGGAATGAAGCCGGTAAAAGGATAGGTATTATATAACGGATAGCTTGACAGATATAAAATAATAAAAAACCATTGAAGTAAACTTCAATGGTTTTTTGGTGCGCCATCAGGGATTCGAACCCGGGACACCCTGATTAAGAGTCAGGTGCTCTACCAACTGAGCTAATGGCGCATTCTCAAGTGTTTCAAGCTTTGGTGTCGCCCGAACACTTTTATATTATAAGAGCTAAGTTTGGTCTTGTCAACACATTTTTCAAAAAATAATTAATTAAAATTTTTGTGAAAATATGATAATGTTTCACCTATTTAGTATAAAAAATTAGACAAAAATAAAATACACCTATTGTGAGCAATAAAGTTATTAGGTAAAATATTTCTAGGAATTTTATGTTAGAATGTTTTACCAATAATTTTAAACAGTATAAAAAAATTTATTAAATTTATGCGTGAAGGTAAAATGGGTGGGTAAATGCCGAATTATAAGCATAATGCATTTCAAATGGACGAAATTGTAAATAAAACAATTAAGGCACTTGATTCTGGAAAAAAAGAGATTATCGAGATTGCCGAGAATTCCAGAAAAGAATGCAATCGTTTGAAGGAAGAACTTGAAACACTTAAACAGCAGGTTTTTGACAGCCTTAATGACATAGAAAATCTTGAGCATTCATTAAAGATAAGCAAGAAAAAGCTTTATGACGTTAACAAGGAATTTGATCGGCACAGTCAGAGCGACCTGGCAAAGGCATATCAGTCAGCCGACGATTTACGAGTCAGGCTTGCTGTAAAACGTGAGCAGGAAAGTTTCTTGATTAAAAGACGTAATGATCTGGAAATAAGAATCAAGGATTCCATGAGAACGCTTGAAAGGGCGGACAATTTAATCGGTCAGATTGGAATTGCCCTTGAGTACTTAAGCTGTGACCTTAAAGGCATGGGAGAACAGCTTGACAACCTGCAGCAGAAACAGTTTATGGGATTAAGAATTATTGAGGCCCAGGAGGAGGAAAGAAAACGTGTCGCCCGGGAAATTCATGACGGTCCGGCACAGTCAATTTCTAATGCAGTTATAAAAGCTGAGATTTGTGAAAAGTTAATGGATAAAAGTTTATCTGAAGCAAAGTCCGAACTGCAAAACCTCAAAAAGGTTATGAGAGACAGCTTGCAAGAGGTTCGTAAAATTATCTATAACCTTAGACCTATGGCACTTGATGATTTAGGTCTATTGCCAACTTTAGAAAGATATGTTATTTCTTTTAATGAGACTACAGGAATAAATGTTACTTTTAAATACAGAGGTATAGATGAAGTGATTAAACCGGTTATATCGCTTACTGTTTTCAGAATTGTTCAGGAAGCCTTAAATAACGTTTTAAAGCACTCAAAATCCAACTCAGCCAGTGTTCTTTTAGAAAAAGTAGATAAAAAACTCTGTATATTGATTTTTGACAGTGGAATAGGTTTTGATACAAAAGCTGTCAAAATGACCGGCTCGGATTTATCCGGAGGATTTGGTCTTTTTAGTATGAAGGAGAGAGTTACCCTGCTTGAAGGAGAATTTAATGTAGTATCCGAAATAAATAAAGGAACAAGAATAAACATACAAATACCACTCATTGATGAAGGGGAGGCTCTCATAAAATGAATAAGATTAGAGTACTGATTGCAGATGATCATGCAATGGTAAGGCAAGGGTTAAAAACTATCCTTGAGCTTGAAGATGATATATGCGTAGTAGCACAGGCATCCAACGGGGAGGAAGCCGTATCGCTGGCAAAGTCACTTAAGCCGGATATTATTTTAATGGACATAAACATGCCTATACTAAATGGACTTCAAGCTATAAAAATGTTAAAGGAAGAGAATGATTATTTCAAAATAATCGTTCTGACGCTTCACCAGGACAGAGAATACTTGTTTAAGACTTTACAGCTTGGCTGTGAAGGTTATGTTCTGAAGGATGCCGAGTCCTCTGTTCTCATAGAAGCTATCAGAAGTGTTTTCAGAGAACAGACTTTCATTCAGCCGAACATGACAAGCGAACTGGTAAAGGAATTCAATCGGGTTACACTTTTCGAACAGGACAAGTGTTTTTCAAATAATCTGACCAACAGAGAGATAGAGGTCTTAAAGCTCATTGCTGAAGGTATGATTAACAAGGAAATTGCTAAAAATCTTTATATTAGTGAAAAGACAGTTAAAAATCACATCTCCAACATCTTCAAAAAGCTGGATGTAAACGATAGAACCCAGGCTGCCATATATGCATTTAAACACAACATAAAAGCCTAATAATGTATTGACATTGGTACAATTTACATAGTATTATATTAATAATTTCGAATAATTGATATGCTGTGAACGGGAATAGTAAGCTGATAAGATATCCAAAGAGAGCTGTCATCTGGTGAAAGACAGCGGTTTTGAACAGTTGAAGCTCGCCCGGGAGCATTCCGGCTGAATAATCAGGTCGGAACGGTGTTCACCGTTATATGATTAAGAGAATTCTACAAAACGTATATAAGTAGGATTAACTTGAGTGGTACCGCGGAAATAGCTTTTCGTCTCATGAACTGGGATGAAGAGCTTTTAATTTTTTTATTTATTTCTTTACTTTTAGACATTTATTAATTTGTGGAGGTGCTTGTATGGAAAAGCTTATAGAAATAACGGTGGGGGCGATGCTTGATGAAATGGCTCAAAAATTCCCTGACCACGAGTGTGTTTTATATACAGATCGTCCGTTTAGAAAGACATACTCGGAATTCAATTCCATATGTAACAAAATAGCAAAAAGTTTTATAAAAATGGGTATAAAAAAAGGTGACCATGTTGCAATGTGGGCAACCAACGTACCTGAATGGTTAATTACACTTTTTGCAACAGCGAAAATCGGTGCTGTTCTTGTAACAGTAAATACTAATTACAAAATTTTCGAGCTGGAATATCTGCTTAAACAATCAGATTCAAGCACCCTGGTTTTAATTGACGGCTTTAAGGATTCCAATTATATACAGATATTGAATGAACTCTGTCCGGAACTGAAGGATTTCAAACCCGGTGAGTTTAAGAGCGAAAAGCTGCCCTTTCTGAAAAACGTTATCAGTGTAAGTGAAAACAGGTATCAGGGAATGTTCAGCTGGTCAGATATAATAGAGATGGGCAGTGATATTTCTGATGAAGAACTTTATGCCATAAGCAACTCCCTTGACTGCCAGGACGTTATCAATATGCAGTACACTTCAGGAACCACAGGCTTTCCGAAAGGTGTTATGCTAACACACTATAACATTGTCAACAACGGTAAATGTATAGGTGACTGCATGCACTTTACCCATGAAGACAGATTGTGCATACCTGTTCCATTTTTCCACTGCTTTGGCCTGGTACTTGCGATAATGGCCTGTGTTACCCATGGGACTACAATGATTCCGTTGGAGTATTATCAGCCTCTTAAAGTTATGCAGACCATAGAGCATGAAAAGTGCACAGCAGTGTACGGTGTTCCTACAATGTTTATTGCAGTACTGGAGCATCCTGAATTTAACAACTTCGATTATTCAACTCTAAGAACAGGTATCATGTCCGGTTCACCCTGCCCGGTAAAAGTAATGGAGATTGTTGTTGACAAAATGAATATGGAGGATATTACAATTCCATATGGTCAGACCGAAGCGTCTCCAGTATGTACACAGACCAGAATAGGTGACAGCCTTGAACGAAGAGTTTCTACTGTTGGAAGAGCACTGCCGTTCATTGAGTGTAAGATAGTTGATCCTGAAACTGGAAAGGACTTGCCTGACGGTGTTCAGGGGGAGTTTGTAGCAAGAGGCTACAATGTTATGAAGGGATATTATAAAATGCCTGAAGCAACAGCACAGGCCATTGACAGCGAGGGCTGGCTCCATACCGGTGATCTTGCAGTAAGAGATGAACACGGGTATTTTAAAATTACAGGAAGAATTAAGGACATGATAATAAGAGGCGGGGAAAATATCTATCCTAAGGAAATAGAGGAATTTTTGTATACTCTGCCGGAAGTAAAGGATGTGCAAGTTATAGGTGTACCTTCAAAAGCATATGGTGAAGAAATAATGGCTTATATCATATTGAAGGAGGGCTGCACACTTTCTGAGGAGCAGGTAAAAGAAGCAGTAAGATCCAATATGGCAAGGCATAAAACACCAAAGTATGTAGGGTTTGTTGATAGCTTTCCAATGACAGCCAGCGGTAAGATACAGAAGTACAAAATGCGTGAAAACGCAATAGTTCAATTGGGGTTACAGGACGAAGCAAATATTGAAACTGCTTAATTCATAGTAAATTACATGGTTTACTTTATGTAATTTGAATATTATAATTTATTAAGAAGCTTTTAATCATGACTTGTGATTGCCAGTTTAACAGACTGGCAATTTTATTTAATATTGAGGTAAACAGACAGTAAAGATTTTTGTTGAATTGGTTTTCAGTTATTAGATTATGAATGACTAACTGGAAAGAATGGAGGACAATATGTCTTTTAGAGATGATATAAAAAACAGAGTTTTGGTTTTTGACGGTTCCATGGGAAGGATGCTCCTTGAGAATGGGCTGGGTGTTGGAACCTGCCCGGAGGAATGGAATCTGACTCACCCCGAAATTATTAAGGGCATTTATAAGGGGTATATGGATGCAGGGGCGGATATAATACAAACCAACACTTTTCAATCCCATGGCATAAAGCTGGAGGAATACGGACTGAAGGATAAGCACTATGAAATAAATTATCAGGGGGTAAAGCTTGCAAAGGAGGTTGCTGACGGAAAGTCCTATGTAGCTGCCTCAATAGGACCTTTGGGAAAGTTGCTTGAGCCTTTTGGTGATCTGACCTTTGAAAAGGCTTACGATACTTTTAAGGAACAGATTATTGCAGTTGCAGACGGTGGAGCTGATATAATAAGCCTTGAAACTTTTACAGATATAAGTGAGCTGCGTATTGCACTGCTGGCAGTTAAAGAAAATTGCAGCCTTCCTGCTATTTGTTCAGTGTCTTATGAACAGAACGGAAGGACTCTGATGGGTACCGAACCTGGGATTTGTGCAACTATACTGTACTCCATGGGTGCTGATTTGATAGGTACAAACTGCTCCTTTGGTCCCGAATATATGATTAAAATAACAGAGAGCTATGCAAAAACCGGTCTCCCGTTCAGCATTAAGCCAAATGCAGGATTACCTGAAATGATTGATGGAAAGCAGGTATTTAAAGAAACTCCTGAGGGTTTTGTAAAATTTGTCCCGGAATTTCTTAAAAATGGTGCAAGACTGTTGGGTGGGTGCTGTGGTACAACACCCGATTACATCTCCGAGGTTGCAAAAATTGTTAAAGCCTCAAATGTAAATTCAAATGATAGTTCAATTGAGTTGAAGAAGCCGGATGTGGACTATATCACTTCGGCAGCACAAAAGGCAGCTTTTGAAGATTTAAGTTCTGCTGAATTGGGAAGAATTGATGTTAAAAGGGATGACTCACTGAAAAATGCGCTTAAGGCAGGTGATCTGGGAGCTGTTACTGATGCTGCAATGGACCTGCTTGACGAGGATTGTGACATTGTATTAATAGATGTGGACATTGAAGATTCTGAGGATGCTTTGCTTTTGGCACAGGTAGTGAAAGAAGCACAAACCTACCTTAAGCAGCCTTTTGTTTTAAAATCCAACAATGTTGATGCTTTGGATGCAGCCCTTAGAATTTATAAGGGACGAGGGGGTTATATAACCCGGTGTACCGAGGAAGCTTCTAAGCTTCTTAAAAAATATGGTGCTGTTAATTGTGGAGGCTTTTTAATTAATGAAAGATAGTTTTTTAACATCGCTTGTAAGTTACCTGGTTGAGCGTGAGTATTTTAATTTAATAACGTCAGAGACCGGTACCCTGGATTTTAGTAGTGGCACCATAAGCCTTATAAAGGATTTTCAGGGTGCATCAGTGCTGCTTGAAATTATTGACGGTGACACTGCAAGCCGTGAACAGCTTGCTCATTCCATGGAACATGGAGCTCAAATTATTAATAATCTTAATGGCAGGAATGCAACAATTTTCAAGCTGTTTATGTTTGATGACCATGCAGAAGAGGAGAAGCTGAATATTATAACCAATGGACAGGTTGATATTGAAGCAGAAAGAAAATTTCTAAAAACATTATCAATCAGCATAGAGGGTAGAACTATTCAGAAGCACTTTAGTGTACCGTCTTTTGACGCAAATATTGTAAGAGCGGTAAAGAGATTTTTCTCTAAAAATCTTGATAAGACCGGTGCTACAGTTGAGAGTATCGAAAAACTGCTGGAACAAAGGAAAAAAGATTTTGAAATACAGTTGCAGGCAGGGAAACCATGGTTAACCTATGGATTGATAGTTGTTAACGTTTTGGTATGGCTTTTGCTGAAATTAATTTCTGTGAAAAACGGCGTATCATATTCCGATCTATTGGAACCCTTTGGCGCCAAGGTCAACTCTTTGATAATGCAGGGTCAATACTGGAGGTTTTTTACACCAATGTTTTTGCATGGTGATGAGATACATCTGGCTGTGAATTGTTATTCGTTATATATAGTTGGAACACAGGTGGAAAGACTCTATGGACACCGGAAATTCTCCATTATTTACTTCGTTTCGGGTATTCTGGGATGTATTGTTAGCTTTGCTTTTTCTTCAAGTGTTTCTGTTGGAGCCTCCGGAGCCATATTTGGTTTGCTGGGAGCAATGCTGTTCTTTGCAATAAAGCGCCCAGCACTTTTAAAGAGCAGCTTTGGAGCAAATCTTATAACTACTCTGGTGATTAACCTGGCGTATGGCTTTATGAACAGCAGAATTGATAATCATGGTCATATCGGAGGCCTTGTGGGAGGCTTTTTGACAACGGGAGTTGTGTACAATTCCAGAGAAAAAACCTCCAGAGATAAGCTGCTGAAAGTAATCTCTTTTATTATGGTAATTGCTTTCTCTGCGGCAGGCTTATTATATGGTTTTACCAATAAGGAAAACAGATACGCAGTAATGTTAACTCAGATTGAGGCACTGCATAAACAGAATAATTGGCCTGAAGTTGAAAAACTGGGAGAGAAAATAATGTCCGGGGAGCCATCGGAGCACAGTGTAAGAACCGCTGTTCTTTGGAGTCTCACCCTATCGGAGTTGTATCAGAAAAAATATGAGGAGGCTATCAAACACGGGGAGCTTCTGGTTATTGAGAGCCCACCAGATGGGCACTTCCTGCTTGGGAGAATATTCTACGAGACCCAACAGTATGTAAAAGCCGATGAACACCTTCAAAAAGCCAAAGAGCTTGGTTCTCCCAACACTGAATTAATAAATGACATGCTGTCCGATATAAAAAGTAAAGCAGGTTAATAATATATCAAATAAAAAAGCTACCTCGATAATCAGTGTCCATGGAACTGATTCGAGATAGCTTTTGTTTTTTTTATCATAATGAAATAAGGATACGACGATTGCCTCCGGTTATTATTCTGCTTTCGGATCAACTACCGCTCCTATAAATAAAGGTAACTGCGTTTCATTTTCAATTATTGCAAATACAAAAGGTCTGTCAAATGTAACTTTTCTGGACTGCTGCATGGCGCTTCCTGTTAACATTTCAACTTTAGTGGCAGCACCGGCTTTTGTACCCTTCTCATCAACCTGGATATAGGTTTTGTGCAGCACATCTGAAATATAAATATTTCCGTAAGGGACTGAGGCCATTTTACTGAAGTTTGCTTCAGACGGGAGGAAAGCATCTGTAAACCACAGTGATTTTAAAGGTTCAACAAGACTCTTGCTGTAAGCATATTTGAATTTTGGGATGCCGACCTGTGCATTTTCATCACCATAGCTGGTTACCAATTCTTTAAAGTTATTTCCGTTCAGAGTAGCAATGAAATCCTTAAGTGAAATATTCTCTTTTGGAAGTATACCTACAAAGCTGTATTTATCACCCTTATATGGTTTTATAAAACCCTCCGCATTTTTGTTTTGAATAAATTTTTCCATGGAGTGCATAAAGGGTACCCCAATGGAATCATTTTCCGACCTGGAAAAAATCTCTTCATAAACTTCATTCGATTTATAAGTACTGCTCCATTCAGCATCAAAAAGGACAGAATTAAATAAAAACATTATAGTCTCCGGGTTAATTGTATCAACAATTTTGTCAATCATCCCGTCAGTATTATTTCTTATCCAGTTGTTAATTTGCTTCACGGTGTTCTTCGAATTAAAATCTGCTTTATAAATATTGGCCTTGTAGAAATCGGCATTCTTTTGCAGAAAAACTGGATTAACGATTAATGCTTTTTCATTTCTGTACCAGATTGAATTTGCCAAACGTACTTTATTGTGTTTATCACTCTGAAAAAGTGAAGACAGGGAATAATTGAATTTGTTAAGCTGATCAATAGTGAACTTATCCTGTCCCAAAAGTTTTTTAAACTGATCCAGAGTAGTGGCATCGGCACCATTGGCAGTCATACCCAAAGCTAATGCAACAGAGATTGGTGAAATAAGTGAATTCTCATTTGGTGATATGGAACTCTTAAATAATGAAATTGAAAGATCCATTTCTGATGATATAAAATTCTCGGACAGTTTATCAACTGAAATATTATTGGATTTAA
The DNA here is from genome assembly GCA_023409265.1 of Bacillota bacterium. Taxonomy (GTDB): domain Bacteria; phylum Bacillota; class Clostridia; order Acetivibrionales; family DSM-1351; genus Ruminiclostridium. The sequence continues at coordinate 119,443 of JAEYHZ010000031.1, forward strand.
CACTTTTAGAAAGATCCTGTCCATTCACAACTGAAAAATTACCTGAAATATTCAAAAATAATATTGCAACCAGTATGAGGACTGCTAACAGGATTGGAAAAATAACAGTTTTAAATAACTTTTTTGTAAGCATTTATATTTGCCTCCATAAACATTCTTAACCTTAAAAATACAAGATATATAAATTATAGACGAAATATTTAATATTAAGTTCTATTATTGGTAAAAATTATCTTAATGAAATGGAGTTGGTTTTTACCCGTTAATTAGTTGCGTACTTTCATAAAAATAAAAATATTAAAAGAGCAGTATAAAACCGATTAGTTTTATACTGCTCATCTTATTCTTGAAATTACTACTTGTTTATCATATCTGCAAAGTATCTGTGAAAGCTCAGATCGTCGGTCAGTTCGGGATGGAAGGACGTTGCCAGCATATTACCTTCTCGGCAGGCTACAATGTGATCATCTACTTTTAATAAAACCTTAACCTGGGAGGCAACGTCCACCACATATGGAGCACGGATAAACACAAGAGGTATTTCGGAATCAGAAACCTGTGGAACAGATACATTTGTAATAAAGCTGTCAAGCTGTCTGCCATATCCGTTTCGCATTACCTCTATATCCATAACTTCAAGGTGTCTTCTCTGGTCATTAGTAATTTTTTTTGCAAGTAATATCATTCCGGCGCAGGTACCCCATACAGGCATGCCGCTTTCAATACGGGCCTTAAGAGGCTGTGTAAGGTTAAAATCGGCCAGAAGACGGCCCATAGCAGTACTTTCACCACCGGGAATAATCAGGCCGTCAATATTTTCTATATCGTTTTTGTATTTGACACTGAAGGCATCAACATTATCAATCTGGTTCAGCTTGTCAAGATGCTCCCGAACAGCACCCTGAAGACTGAGAACTCCAATTCGCTTCATATAAGTACACTAGCCTTTCCGGCTCACAGTCAAACAACATTAATAAACGCACCTATGGTGAGCCAGATAAGGCGTCCAAATATCCATATGCCTGTTCACCAGCCTCTTGATGCATAAAGACTGTTTCCTGACAGCTCTCTGACATCTATTGAATCCATTGCAGTGCCCAGTTCTTCAGAAACTTCAGCAATAACAGCCGGATCATTAAAGTAAGTTGTGGCTTTAACAATTGCTCGGGCTCTTTTCTCGGGCTCTGAAGATTTAAAGATGCCTGAGCCTACAAATACGCCGTCACATCCCAACTGCATCATTAGAGCAGCGTCGGCTGGTGTAGCGATTCCGCCGGCTGCAAAGTTAATTACCGGAAGCTTGCCGTTTTCATGAACATATAGTATAAGGTCATAGGGTGCACCATATTCTTTTGCAATTGTCATAAGCTCCTGCGTTGAGGCACTCTGAACCTTCCTTATCTCCGAGGTTACTGTTCTCATGTGCCTGACAGCTTCCACTACATTTCCTGTGCCGGCTTCACCTTTTGTACGGATCATGGAGGCGCCTTCGCCAATTCTTCTTAAGGCTTCACCGAGGTTTTTGGCGCCGCAGACAAATGGAACCTTGAAGCAGTGTTTATCAATATGAAAATCTTCATCAGCAGGAGTGAGAACTTCACTTTCATCTATATAGTCAATAGACAGTGATTCTAGCACCTGGGCTTCAACAAAATGTCCTATACGGACTTTAGCCATAACAGGTATTGAAACAGCACTTTGTATTTCCTTAATCATTTTAGGATCTGACATTCTTGCGACTCCGCCCATTTTTCTAATGTCTGAGGGAACTCTTTCAAGGGCCATAACAGCAACTGCTCCAGCTTTTTGTGCTATTTCAGCTTCCTTGGCATTGACAACATCCATTATTACTCCGCCCTTTAACATTTGTGCAAGGTTTTTGTTTAATTGATATCTTTCAGTCATGACAATTCTCCTTTACAATCATGATATTATTTATTATACTGAATTGTATCGTAACAATTTAGTATAATTTCATATAAATTTTGTATATTCTTACATAGGGCATGCCATTAAGTCAATATAATGAATGTGAAATCGGAGGGAAAATGAGTATTGTATCGATACAATTCAACGAAGACAAACAACCTAAATATCTACAGTTGTTTGAACATATAAAGCATTTAATCACTGCCGGAGAGTTAGAGGCCGGAGAGAAGCTTCCAACTGTGAGAAACCTGTCCAAAACCCTGAATATCAACAGTATAACGGTTGTTAATGCATACAGGCAGCTTGAAAACCATAAATATATCACCGCCAAGAAGGGCAGTGGATACTTTATATCCAATATAAAAATACAAAAAGAGGAGACTCCAACCTCAAGCGATCTGGGAATGCCAACCGAGCCTGATGCTATTAATTTTGCAAGCGCGACCCCCCATCCGTCAATTTTTCCAATAGAGTCCTTCAAGGAGTGCATTAATGATGTGCTGGAAAGGGATAAGGGCTTTGCTTTCGGGTATCAGGAGAGCAATGGTTTCAAGCCTCTGAGGAACTCCATACTCCATTATTTAAAGAGAAGGTACAATATCCGGGCAAAGGATGAAGAAAATCTCCTCATAGTGTCCGGAGCTCAGCAGGGAATAGATCTGATTGGAAAAGCTTTATTAAATCCGGGTGATTATGTAATTACTGAAAATCCTACATACGACGGTGCCGTTGCAGTTTTTAAATCCAGGGGAGCAAGAGTGGTAGGAGTTAATATGGAGGACGATGGTCTGGATTTGGTTGATCTCGAAAAAAAGATCCGTATATGCAAGCCAAAGCTTATTTACCTCATGACCTGCTATCAGAACCCTACGACCATATGCTACAGCAATGCCAAAATGAGACGGATTCTTGAACTGGCTATAAAATATAACCTTTATATAGTTGAAGATGATACCATGTCCGAATTGAATTACGACAATAGGGAGCAGGCACCATTAAAGGCTCTGGATAATGAAAACAAGTTTGTAATTTATCTTAAAAGTTTTTCAAAAATACTTATGCCGGGTTTAAGAACGGGTTGTATGATTATACCTGACCTGCTCATAAAAGATTTTACAAAAATCAAGCATACAAGTGACATTTCCTCTTCCGGACTGGTACAAAGGTCTCTGGATCAATATTTCCGTACCGGCAAATGGGAGGATCACCTGAATTATATGAAAGAAATATACAAGGGTAAGTATGAATTTATGCTTGGTCAGCTTGAAAGGCTTGAGAAGTATGGAGTAAAATTCCAGAAACCAAACGGAGGGCTATATTTCTGGATCAATCTGCCTAAAAACATATCTGCCCGGACAATATACAATTTTTGTAGGAACAGTGGACTTGTTGTTATTCCTTCCGGGGTGTTTTATGAGCATGATAATAAAAATAAGGATAGAAGCCTGAGGTTAAGCTTTGCTTCATCCAATATCGAACAGATAAGAAATGGTATGTCCATACTGGAAGCGTGCGTTGAGAAACTGTTGTAGGCTTTATAAATCAATACTTGTTACTTTAAAAACATTGTTTAATAAATTTCTATGTACAACCAAATAAGTACCGGTCTATTTGATCAGTACTTATGCTTTATGAGGAAAACCCTTTGAAAGTGTAATCCCTTAAGATGTAATTACCAGTACTTTATAGGGGGAAATCTTTTTTTTATGAGAAGATTCCCTTTATAGTATTTGTTAAAAATTTGATGTGTAAGGCCATAGTCAATTATTACAGGAACTCCGTTAATAAAGCCCCAGCTTGACGGCCTTCTGATATCGCCTCTTCCCAGATCATTATTCTTTAGATCCTCAAAAAGATTATCAAGCTTTACCAGTGAATCAATACCTCTAACTTTATAGTAGAAATAGACTGTTCTGATATTTTTTATTCTTTTTGCCTTTGCCATTATAATCATCCTGCCGTCCTCGGAAATAGCAGGTACTTCAGCAAAGAAATGCGATTTGCGTGAATTGTAAATTGAGTATTCAGATCTGTTTTGCTCAATACCTCGAATATCCTTTGCAACCTTAACAACATAACCATCATTTAAATCAAAAACAACTCTGCAGGACCCTGACCCAATGAGTTTGTACTCTCCATTACGTATTTTGTCTATAATATCCTGAGAAGTATAATCCATGCAATATCCACCATTTCAAATTAATCATAATACAGCATATTAAATATGTATAAGGTCGGTTACACTTTTAATTTTTCAAAATTGTAACTGACCGGCATAATGTTTATTAGTGAATAAATTTGCGCAATTTTTATCAATTCCATTTTCTCTCAATATGCTAATATATAAATGGTGATGTTAGTGGAATACGGTAAACATATTGAATTGGCTATTGATTATATTGAAAATAATATTCAAGAAAAGCTTACGGTCAGCAGATGTGCAAAATCCTGTGGTTATTCGGAGTATCATTTCCTTCGAATTTTCAGACTTGTTACCGGATATACTCCAATGGATTATGTCAGGAAAAGACGCTTGTGTGAGGCAGCAAGAGAGCTTTCAAATGGCAGAAAGCCTATTATTGAAATTGCCCTATCCTGGGGATTTGATTCTCTTGAAAATTTCATTAGAGCTTTTCAAACCGAACACGGTATTACTCCTGGGGCATACAGGCTGAAAAGGAACAGTCTTCATCTGTTTGACCCTAAAAAAGGTCGTTATAACCATAAAAATAAAAATATGGAGCTTGAACCTCTCATACTGACAATTGATTCGTTTACCCTCTGCGGGTATACTTTTTCAACCAATAGCGCAGATAAACATTATGATATACCCAGGTTCTGGAATCATTACCATGTAAAAGGGCTGGGAGACAAGTTCAATTATATTTATTATCCGGAAGATAGAATTGATATTGGGCTGCTAGAACTTTGCTCCGATGATGCGTACAACTATATAATTGGAGTTGATCAAAAAGAAGACAATCCTGGACCGGATAATACAGTTAAAATTACAATTCCTGCTGCAACGTATGCTGTTTTTAATACTCCTCCGGCAGATTCCTTTACATTTGTTGAAACCATACATGATACATGGAATTATATTTATTCAAAGTGGCTGCCCGAGTCAACATACAAAAGGTCAAACGGGTTTGATTTTGAATGTTATTGTGAAGAAAGCAGGACATATAGCCAAAAGATTTATATTCCCATTGAAAATAAATAAAAACAAAGGACGGTGGCTAAATGAAAAATTTTATTTCAAATGCGCGGTGGTTTGATGAGGATTTCGGGTTTTCATTTACGAAGTCGGTTTTTACTTCACTAAAGATAGCAGGGTATGATGTTACTCAAACACAGATCGCTGCAAGGAGCGGGTTTGCTTTTCGCATCTGGATTGCCAAAACCTTGTGTCCCAGTGCAATGAGCATATTTGATTGGGACTTTTTAAAAAAGGGAGTTGAACAATGCGGCTTTGAGGTTACTCATATAACGCGCCTGTGGAACGAGGAGTATCTTGAGGTGGAACGCAGGGAGAAGGCCCATGCGGCAATAAAAAAAGCTGTTGATGATGGAATTCCCGCTATTGTCTGGGATGCCTGCACTCCCGAATGGGAATTGATAACAGGATACGATGATGACAATCGTGAGTATTCTGTACTTTCAGTAACAGGAAAAAAAGAGGTGATGCATTACGATAGGCTTGGACGACGTGAGATACCTATTATGTCTGTTACGATACCAGGTAAACCTAACGGTATGACTGAAGCTGAATCAGCAAAGGCGGTATTGCAAATGGCAATAAATCATGCACGTCAGCGAGAATGGGAAGACAGACCGGAATATCAGGACGGATTAAATGCATACCCAACATGGGCAGAGGCAATGAATAATGTAACAGAGAACGACTGGCAAAGCAGGTATTATATACAAACCTACGAATGTATGAGACGATATGCAGCTGAGTATCTATCCAGCCTGGCCGGAGATATAAAAGAATTGCAATCGGCAGCAAAGCAATATAAAGACGTACATAATAATTTAAAAGCAGCTCTTTTATTGCGCAATGACAGTAGTTTCCCTACAAGTGAAATTATTCATAAAATAAAGCAACATATATTGCTTGCCGGAGAGGCGGAAGAACAAGGGATTATTGCAATTGAAGAGTACCTAAAAACTGTCAGTTGACAGGTTTTGTTGATTTATATAGAAAGTTGGTTTTTGTAAACTTCTTTTTTCGAAAATATAGTTCAGGCCTGAACCTCACCCTTGACGAATAATACGTGTTGATGTATTATAATTTATAACGAGTCAGTAAAATGTCCCCAACCTCTTTTGGGTGGCGGGTTCCGCTTTGGTGTTCAAGCGTGAGAACATATCTTCCGACTCATTGAAACGCACAGAGGTAATAAAATTTTTCTACAGTCGAAAAATTTTATCTGAACTTATGCGTTATAATTATGAAGTCAATAATTAGTAACAATTACAGTTCTTTTTGTTGACTTGGAATTTAATATACAAATATGATGATTGGAAAGAGTAGAAAGCCGTTGGCCTCACAGAGAGCGGACGTGTGGTGGAAGTTCGCAGGTACGGGTTTTTGAAAATCATCCAGGAGTTGCAGCCTGAATTGTTAATGGATTTCCAAACAGAGTAGGTACTTTTACAAGAATCTTACCTGGGAATTGGACTCATAGTAAGGTGTGCCGGTGATGAACCGTTATAGAACGAAGTGATTATTGTCACGTTTTTTGTTGTATTGGAAAGTAAACGTTTTTTGTTCTTTCCATATCCAGAGAGTATCAGCATGTGACAAAATAAATTGGGTGGTACCGCGAAAAATGCCTCGTCCCTTTGTGGAACGGGGCTTTCTTATTGTTGTGTAAAGGCAACACACAAACAAAAGTAGCTTTGCCACCGTTGTTATTGTTTCAAACACGGTTAAATCAATTATCAATAATAATATTATTTATGGAGGTTTTGTAAATGTCAGAAGATTACGGAAAGACCCTGAATCTGCCGCAAACAGATTTTCCTATGAGAGCAAATCTGCCGCAAAGAGAACCGGAATTCCTGAATAAATGGGAAGAAATGGATATTTATCATAAGCAGCTTGAAAAGGCAAAAGGAAAGCCAGTCTTTATTCTTCACGATGGACCGCCTTATGCAAATGGAGGAATACATCTGGGTACTTCCTTGAATAAAATACTAAAGGATATCGTTGTAAAATACCACAGTATGGCAGGATTTTACACTCCTTATATTCCGGGCTGGGATACCCACGGTCTGCCAATTGAACAGAGAGCCATAAAGGAGCTTGGACTTAAAAGGCACGAGGTTGGACCTGTTGTGTTCAGAGAAGCCTGTGAAGGCTTTGCAATGAAGTACCTTGATATACAGAGAAATGCCTTCAAACGTCTCGGAGTAAGAGCTGACTGGGAAAATCCATATGTAACCCTTAAACCTGAGTTTGAAGCTAAGCAGATAGAAGTTTTCGGTGAAATGTGTAAAAAAGGCCATATATACAAAGGGTTGAAGCCCGTATACTGGTGTCCTGACTGTGAAACGGCACTGGCCGAAGCCGAAATTGAATATGCTGATGATACAACTCTGTCAATCTATGTTAAATTCCAGGTTAAGGATGACAAGGGCTTATTCAGTGGCATTGTAGACAAGGAAAAGGTTAACTTTGTCATATGGACAACAACTACCTGGACTCTGCCTGCCAACCTTGCAATATGCCTCAATGAAAATTTTGAGTATTCGGTAGTTAAAGCGAATGGCGAATATTATATCTTTGCAACCGAACTGGTTGAAAATACCATGAAGGCTGCAGGTATCACCGAATACGAGACTGTTGCCAAATACCAGGGCAAGGACCTTGAAGGAATAGTATGCAAGCATCCCTTCATAGACAGGGATTCATTAGTCATAGTAGGCGATCATGTAACTCTTGAAGCAGGTACAGGCTGCGTTCATACTGCACCGGGACATGGTGCCGAGGACTTTATTGTATGTCAGAAATATAAAATACCAACAATAGTTCCTGTTGACAGTAAGGGTTACCTCACTAAGGAAGCAGGTCCTTTTGCAGGTCTGTATTATCAAAAGTCAAATGCTGCAATCATTGAGAGACTGACACAGGATGGAAGACTTCTTGCTTCTGAAAAAATCTCTCACCAGTATCCACACTGCTGGAGATGTAAGGATCCAATCATATTCCGTGCTACCGAACAGTGGTTTGCTTCAATTGACAGTTTCAGAGATGAGGCACTGGAAGCAATAAAGACTGTTAAGTGGGTTCCTGAATGGGGTCAGGAAAGAATTACAAGCATGGTTAGAGATAGGGGAGACTGGTGTATTTCCAGGCAGAGAATCTGGGGAGTTCCTATTCCTATATTCTACTGTAAGGACTGCGGTAAGGAATTGATAACTGATGAAAGTATCAAAGCTGTTGCTGATCTCTTCAGAGAAAAAGGTTCAAATGCATGGTATGCACTTGAAGCTTCTGAGATTTTACCAAAGGATACCAAGTGTTCCTGCGGACATGGAGAATTCACCAAAGAAACAGATATCATGGATGTTTGGTTCGACAGCGGCTCCAGCCACGCAGCAGTTCTTGAAACAAGAGACGAGCTTGCCTCGCCTGCAGACCTTTATCTTGAGGGAAGCGACCAGCACCGCGGCTGGTTCCAGTCTTCACTTCTGACATCTGTTGCAACCAGAGGCGGAGCTCCATACAAGAAAGTTCTGACTCACGGTTATGTTATAGATGAAGAAAAGAGAAAGATGTCAAAGTCACTGGGTAACGGTATTGATCCCGCAGATGTTATAAAGGAGTACGGTGCAGATATATTAAGACTTTGGGTTGCTTCCTCGGATTATACAACAGATATAAAGATTTCCAAGGACTTGTTGAAGCAGCTTTCAGAGGTTTATAGAAAGATCAGAAATACTGCCAGATATATACTGGGTAATATCAACGGCTTCAACCCGGACACTGACAGTGTTGATTACAGCGAAATGAATGAACTGGACAGATGGGCGCTTTATAAAATGACAAACCTTATCAAGAAGGTTAACGAGGCATACAGCTCTTATGAATTCCATATGATGTTCCATGCTATACACAATTTCTGTGTTGTTGACATGAGTAACTTCTATCTGGATATAATAAAGGACAGACTTTATACTTCAAAGGCTGATTCAAAGGAAAGAAGAGCTGCTCAGACTGTTATGTATGAAATACTCCAGTCATTGGTAAGAATGCTTACTCCTGTACTTGCATTTACTACAGAGGAAATCTGGCAGTTTATGCCGCACAGGGCATCTGATGATGTAGAAAGCGTACAGCTCAACAGTTGGCCTGAAGTAAACGAAAAATATATGGATACGACACTGGCTGAAAAATGGGATAGGATACTTGCTCTTCGTTCCGATGTTTCTAAGGCTCTGGAAGTTGCAAGAGCCAACAAGACTATTGGGCATTCATTAAACGCTAAGGTTACTATCTATGCTGAGGGTGCTGATTATGATTTCATCAGAAGTCTTGAAGCTGAACTTGTGACAATCTTCATTATTTCTGATGTCGAAATCAGGAAACTTGGGGAAGCGCCTGCTGATCTGGCAAGTGGTGAAGAAATGCCGGGTATAAAGGTGGCTGTTGAACAGGCTCCTGGTGAAAAATGTGAAAGATGCTGGATGTACAGTGAATATGTTGGTAAAGATGATAAGCATCCAACACTTTGCAAGAGATGTTCAGAGGTCGTAGATTAAGCAGCTGTTGGGGTCAACGTGAAGAACACAAAGGTATATTTGATCATAAAATCCTGGTTCTTCGCGTTAAAACCACAGGTTTATAGAAACCACTGCATTTACAGCATGCATATGGGAGAAAAAATGATTAGACATAATATAAATTTAAAAGACAGAAGCTACCCGATTTGTATCACATCCAATTTTGATGAGCTTGGCAAAACAGTTTTGTCTTTGAGGACGGGTAAGAAAGTCATAGTCGTTACAGATGAGACTGTTGACAGGTTTTATTCTGAGGAATGCATCAATAGACTTGAAGAAAACGGGTTTGAAGTATTTAAGCACGTACTTGTTCCAGGCGAAGAGCACAAAACCCTTGACGCCGTGCATGGAATATATAAAAAGCTGGTGGAATACAAGCTGGATAGGAGCAGCACCCTCATAGCACTGGGAGGAGGCGTCGTTGGAGATATCTCGGGCTTCGCCGCAGCCACCTACATGAGAGGAATCAATTTTATTCAGATTCCAACAACACTTTTGTCTCAAGCGGACAGCAGCGTTGGAGGTAAAACCGGGGTTGATTTCGACGGACACAAAAATGCAATAGGCGCCTTCTATCAACCCAAGCTTGTCTTCATAAATATTAACACCATAAGGACTCTACCTAAAAGGGAAGTGTCTGCAGGCCTGGCTGAGGTAATTAAACATGGCCTTATTATGGATGAGGAGTTTTGCGAGTATTTGAATTATAATGCTCATAAGATCTTTAATTTTGATGAGAATGTTCTTCAATTTCTGGCTAAAAAAAACGTGTCAATCAAAGGTCATGTTGTCGAGCAGGATGAAAGAGAAGATGATTTAAGGGCAGTCTTGAATTTAGGTCACACAATAGGTCATGCAATTGAAACTGCTCAGAATTTTCAGCTGCTTCACGGTGAATGTGTTGCAATAGGCATAGTTGGTGCATTCAGGATTGCATTTTATATGGAGGTTTTACCTGAGACAGTTGTTGAACAGGTAAAGGCAATACTTGTTAAGCTTGAGCTTCCTGTATCCTTACCGGGTATGGATGTTGAGAAAGTTTATAACCAGATATTCTATGACAAAAAAGTTAAAGACAACAGGCTAAAATGTGTCCTTCCGCGTAAAATCGGAGAGGTATTCCAGTGTACCCTTGAGGATACTGAATTGTTAAAAAAGGTTCTATATGATCTTGCAAAGTAGTTTTATATAAGTTTCAGATAGTAAAAAAACAGCCGGAAAAGATTCCGGCTGTTTTTTGCATTTATTTTGATTAAAGGCAGTATTTATGTCTTATGCAATCGTTTATTGTTATAGGAAATTGTATTTTGATTGTTTTGATTGATTGTTATGTGAGTTTATGTTTGGGTTATAGAATTTACTTTTATTCTTAGGACTATAATTAATTACAAGCCTAAATTTTTTTATATAAATATGGAATTTATTTGGTGTAACTGGTAGAATTATATAAGAATTTGTTTCCAATAAAATTTACAGATCTGTTAATAAATAATATGATAGGAGGTTAATTCCTTGGCTATAATTGATGTTATAAAATATAACGGCAATGCTGATGTTTTTGCATGGAAACATCCCAGTGAGGAATTGGGGACATGGACTCAGTTGATAGTAAATGAGTCTCAGGAAGCAATACTTTTTAAAAGTGGAAAGGCTTTGGATATTTTTTGTAGTGGCAGACATACATTAAGTACAGCCAATATTCCTCTGCTGAACAATCTTATAAATTTACCGTTTGGGGGACGTTCTCCATTTACCGCTGAGGTATGGTACATAAACAAAACCAGTTCACTTGATATAAAATGGGGAACAGCGACACCTATTCAACTGCAGGATCCCAAATATGGTGTATTTGTGCCGGTGTGTTCTTTTGGACAATTTGGGATTCAGATAGAAGAGTCAAAAAGGTTCCTTTTAAAACTTGTTGGTACCCTTCCAATATTTGACAAAAATAATATAACAACCTTTTTCAGAGGTCTCTACCTGACAAAGGTTAAGGATGCCATATCATCTTACCTTATTCATAAAAAAATTAGCATTCTCGAGATGAACGCTTATCTTAATGAATTGTCAGAGCACTTAAAAGAAAGTATGCAGCCAACACTTGAAGAATATGGGATTAAACTTATTAATTTTTTTGTCAATGATATAAACGTACCCGATGATGACCCTACTATCAAGAAACTAAAGGATGCATTAGCAAAGCGCGCTGAAATGGATATTATAGGTTACAGCTATCAACAGGAGAGATCATTTGACACTTTGGAGGGCGCTGTTTCAAACAATGGATCTACCACAGGCGATCTACTGGGAGCCGGTCTGGGCTTGGGGATGGGAGTAGGCCTTGGTGGAACAGTTGGAGCACAATTTCAGAATATAGGTAAAGAAGTAAGTACTGGAACAGCCAATACAATTGAATGCCCCAATTGCCACGCAAAGGTGGATAAAAATAAACGTTTCTGTTGTGAGTGCGGCTTTGATACACAGAAAGAAAAAACTGAAAGTAATCAAAATGTTATAAAGTGCAGTAGATGTGGTGCAACTCTTTCAAATACCACAAAATTCTGCCCTGAGTGCGGTGACAAATACAATCCGTGTCAAAAGTGCGGAGCAGACCTGCCGGAAGGTGCCGTCAAATGTGATTCCTGCGGATATAAACTTCCGTTGCCATGCCCCTCCTGCGGGAAAATGCTGGAGGATGTCAATATAAAGTTCTGTCCGGAATGCGGAGTATCCCTTGTGCAAAAATGTAAAAAGTGTAATGCAGTGCTAAATGGAGATTCAAAATTCTGTCCTGAATGCGGTGAAAACCTCAAGAACTAAACAGGATATCTGGAAGAGAGAAACATTTAATTCATAAAACATTTGCGGCTTACCAGGCTCACGGTAAGTATGTGTATTTAGTCCAATATAATCTGGTGAGCCGGAAAGACTAATGGTACATATTGTGAAAAATAACAAAGGAACACTTGGTATCTTAATAATTGGTTTTATTGTACTAATTACAACCCTGCTTATATTCTTTACGGCTGGCTCAACACATGATTTAATTGATTGGCTGAGTCTTGTTTTTATAATTGTTGCAGAATTTAGTGTGACCGGAGGTTTGATTGCTGTTAACCATTATTCCGAGCAGACTTTTGGAATTATGCTACGGGCCGGTGCATATAGTTTGTTTGTTTTATATTTTATTGCAGCGACTGTTGTATCAACTGTTTTTCTGGCAGGGATTCTGAATAGTACCGGATTGCTGGTGACCATACAACTAATAATTATTGCGATTGCTGCAATAATCATGATACTTCTTGTCAACAGCAGCAACTATGTTGCTGAGAAAAACAGAGACGCTGATGAGGCAATTTCAGTCTTTCAGCAAATGGAGAATTCTTTGATACTGCTGAAAAGTGATTCTAGGAATAGGCAATATGCGTCGAAAATTGAAAAGATCTACGAAACTATAAGGTTTAGTGACAAATCGTGTTATCTAGATTCGGATGAAATTATTGCTGAAAAAATTACAGAATTGGAGATGTCTCTTACGGAAGGTTCCAGTAAAAATGATGAAGAGATTAAGGCTGTTCTTGAAGAGTTACTGCTATTAACTAAGAAGAGGTCATTGGAAGTCAGTGGTATAAAAACGGGGGGGATATAAAGTGGCTGAAATCAATAAATCAAAACCTGCAATTGTTATAGGTACAATAATTGGAAAGGTAGTGACTGTTGTCGGTTGGATATGGAGTTGCTTCTGGGGACTTATGATTATTATGAGTTTTTCAACAGATGATCTTCTGAATGATACAACGTTTAGAGTTACATCATTAATATTTTTTCTGTCAGGTGTATTATTAATTGTTTTGGGAAAACAAAAGACAAATCTGATTAAATTATATAGAAAATACGTTGCTCAATTATCAGTTGACGAAAGTCATTCGATATCTAATTTGGCAGCATCGACAGGACAATCAGTTGATTTTGTAAGAAAAAAATTAAATAAAATGATTGAAGAAAAGTACTTCGTTAATGCTTATATTGATGAAGCAAATGGGTGCATAGTTTTATCAAATCAAGGGGATTCAAATCATTCTAATCAAACTGTTCATACCGAACGTACTGAACATTCAGTAAAGACAGTTAAAACAAACAATATGAATAAAACTGTAAAGATAAGCCAGACTATAACTGGTGATTCAGCAGAATTTGAATCTGCATTTGCAGAATTTGAATCCGCATTTGCCGACTTTGATTCTGCATTTGCTGAATTGGATGGTTCCCATAAAACTGAAACCGTAAAACCGGAAATGAAAGCTGTCAGATGCAAAGGCTGTGGTGCAACAAACAAGGTTCTTACTGGTTCAGTTGCTGAATGTGAATTCTGCGGGTCCTACCTGCAAGCCTAATTGATATTAACCTTTAAATTAATATAAAAAACAGCCGGAAAAGATTCCGGCTGTTTTTTTGTGATAAATCCGGTTATTTTTACCACATGGTATAAATAAATTCAAACTTAACAAACATAATGTTATGAGTTTTTAATTGAAAGGGGTTAGCGTCAATTGTCAAAGCATTATCAACTAATTGAATCATTAAATGAAAAAATTGATGATTTATCATTAAAAATGGAAAAGCTAAAGTTTGTTGATTACGTTTATTTTTTGGAACATCCAAGAAAAATGCTTTGGGCTAACTTTATAAACGGGGTGGCAAGGGGCTTTGGCATAGCAATCGGCTTTACTCTTTTAGGTGCTATAGCTATTTATATTTTGAACAAAATAGTTCAGTACAATCTTCCATACATTGGTGAATTTATAAGTGAAATAGTTAAAATTGTTCAAAGCAGTATGCGGAACGTCAGATAGGTAAATATTAAATAAATAAAGAACTAATATTTCGTCTTTTCTGGATAACGGAGGTAGCTTGATGGAAAAATATAAATTGGACCGATTGAAAGAGAAACTTAAAAAGCAGGAAAAGGACATGATTGAGACCTTAAGGACAATGCATAGAAATGGGGATGCCGATATGAGTGAGCATTATCCCACAGAGTTGTCAAGTTATGACAATCACCCGGCTGATTCAGGTACTCAATTATATGATCTTGAAATGAATATGGCACTAAAGGTTCATGAACAGACAAAGCTGAATGATATTCAGAAGGCATTAAACAAATTTGAAAATGGAACGTACGGAAGTTGCGAACACTGTCATAAAGACATAGAAATTGACAGACTGGAAGCCAAGCCCAGCGCAGGTTTATGCTATGAATGTGAAATGAAGCTTGAGTCAAAGGAAAGAAATACGGCAGATCAGCAGTATGGTGAAATATTTGATTCACCCTTCGGAAGAAAATATCTCAACAGGCAGGAGGATGACGAATTTGAGGGGATGGATCAGTTAAATGACGTATTAAAATATGGTTCCTCTGATTCCCCGCAGGATATGGGTGGGTACGCTGATTTTGAAGAATATTATACAAATGAGCTGGATAGTCAGGGAATTGTAGAAGAAATTGATAAAATATCAAATCAGCAATATAAGGACCAATTGCCTTAAACTTCTTAAGCTATATATAAAAACATAAAAAATCTCCTCACTTGTATGGTAATTTGATCATACCGGGAGGGGATTTTTTCAATTATATATTATTAATTGCCAAAATTGAAACATAAATGCCAATAATAACCAATTGTTTTATATTTAATAACAAATATAATTAGATTAAACAGTAAATTATTGGAAATAACCATTTGCCAAGAAATTTTAAACTGAATAAAGTCTATAAACATCAACAGATGTTCATATTTTACATTATCTTATTAAACAATTTATTAAATATCATTTTTTCCTCTTTCGGTTACCTTTTAACTATGTCAATAAAAAAATACCTTAATCGGTCAGACTAACTTTGTAAAGTAGTACGAATTTGTTATTCTGGAAAGGGGTGAGTTTTCATTTTATAAGAAATACAACCGATTCGAATTACTTCTTCAAGGTTACTCTTACCGGGATTATGGTACTGTTCCTATAAGAAAACTGTTAGTTGAGAGGAGTAATAAACCATGAAAAAAGTAAAAAAACAAGTATTAGGTTTGCTACTGGTATTGGCCATGTTATTTTCCATGCTACCGGTAGCTGCCGCAGAAACATCAGCTGCATCTTCAAAGAATATTATTGTATATTTTCCTAACTGGGGAATTTATAATGCAGCTCACCGGTCCATGACGGTCGGTATGATCCCATGGAACAAAGTTACAGTTATTAATCATGCGTTTTTTGAAGTTGATTCAAGTTTTAAACTGGCTTCAATTGATACTTTTGCTGATTTTGATAAATCAATGGAGCATTCCGAAGGCTGGGAGGCAAATCAGCTAAGAGGACATTTTGGAGAATACAAATACTACAAATCTCAGTATCCGGATGTAAAAGTTATGATATCGGTCGGAGGATGGACAAGAGGGCAGAATTTCCATGCGATGGCTTTAAATGCCAATTCAAGAGCAACCTTTATTCAAAGTATAATTGATTTTTTGAAGAAGTATCCATTTATTGACGGTATGGATTTAGACTGGGAATATCCCGGAATAAACAGGTCAGCGGACCCTAACGATCAATACGACAAAGGTTGTCCAGGTGGACCGGAAGATAAGCAGAATTTCACAGCATTACTGAAAGAAATACGTCAGGCGTATAACAATAACGGTTTATCCAATAAGCTTCTTACCATAGCCGCTCCAAGTGGTTACGATAAGCTTGAACTTCAGGAACCGGATAAATATGCTCAATACCTTGACTGGTTGAATGTAATGACTTACGATATGCACGGGGCATGGGAAAATACCACAAACCATCATTCTCCTCTTTATGCAAATCCTAATGACCCATCAGGAACTTCGCCTGTTGATATTAAAAACAGATATAATTCTGATTCTGCAATGAAAACCTTAAGGGACACTTACAACATTCCTGCAAGCAAGCTTAACGCAGGCTCACCTTTTTATTCAAGAGGATGGAAGGGTGTAAGCGGAGGAACCAACGGCATGTATGGAACCGCTACAGGAGCTGCCACTGGTACATGGGATAATCCGCAATCCCCCGGAGGACAATATCCATATTTTACACTGAAAACAATGGAAAATCAAAATGGATATGTTAAGTATAGAGATGATACATATGCAAAAACGCCATGGCTTTATAATGCTTCATCTGGAATTGTTCTGAGTTATGAAGATGCTGCTTCTCTGACTGCAAGGTGTGATTACATCAACAGCAATGGCTATGGCGGTCTTATAATTTGGGAGATTTCAGGGGATACCGAGAATTTTGAGCTCACTAATGTAGCTTACAATAAGCTTATTGGAGCACCTGTTCCGTCTGTTGCAACTCCGAGTATAAGTCCTGCTTCAGGAAATTATGGCTCTCCCCAGACAGTGTCCATCAATTGTGCTACAACAGGAGCAACCATAAGATACACCCTGGATGGAACAGAACCAACAGCCAATTCGCAGGCATATTCCACTCCGATCAGTATAGCGGCTACAACAACAGTAAAGGCGAAGGCATTCAAATCAGGTATGTCCGATTCCTCAACAGCAACAGCTGTCCTAACTTTTGGCAGTACGGGTGAAACTGTTGCAGCACCCATATTCAGCCCTGTTTCAGGAACATACACAGCAGCACAAAGTGTAACAATTTCCTGTAGTACGGCCGGAGCTGACATACGGTACACTCTGGACGGGACAGAACCAACTTCATCCTCGTCACAATACACAGGAGCAATTAGTGTCACTTCCACTACAACTATTAAAGCTAAAGCCTTTAAATCAGGTATGAATGATTCTGCAACTATTTCTGCTGCTTATACTATAAATATTTCAGGTCCCGGCCCCTGGGCAGCAAATACTGCATACAAGATAGGAGATCTGGTTACCTACAACGGAAAAATATACAAATGCATACAGGCACATACGTCATTAACAGGCTGGGAACCTGCAAATGTACCAGCTCTTTGGACAGCACAATAATTACTAATTTAAAATTTGGCGGGATGCATTAACCGGTCCCGCCATAATTAAGGAGGAAAATCATGCAAAACAGATTGAAATTCTTCAAAACACTGTGCTTAATGTTATCTGTAATAATGCTGCTGATTGCATTTTCATACTCATTGGTTAGTGCCGCATATCCTGGATGGGAAGCTTGGACAGCTTACAAAACAGGAGACATAGTGTCATATCAGGGAAATAATTACATTTGTGTCCAGGGCCACACTGCACTCCCAGGCTGGGAACCGCCTTTAGTTCAGGCATTATGGACAATATACGGCGGAGGTGAAATCGAAAAAGTTGCGACACCAGTATTCAGTCCCTCCGGCGGATCATATACAGCAGAACAGAATGTCAATATAATCAGCAGTACAACCGGTTCTACAATACACTATACTCTTGATGGAACCGAACCCACAGAAGCTTCAACAGTTTATACCACTACTATAAAGATTTCCGGGACTACTACAATTAAGGCCAGGGCTTTTAAAGCAGGAATGAATGGCTCAGATACCGCTTCTGCCACATACACCATTAATTCATCAAATACGACAGCAGTACCTGCCTTCAGCCCTGTTGGCGGAACTTACTATGCTTCACAAAGTGTTCAGCTGACATGTTCAACAAACGGAGCTGTCATCAGATATACAACTGACGGAAGCGTACCGAATTCTTCTTCACCGATATATTCAGGAGCAATTTCAGTAGCTGCAACTACAACAATCAAGGCTTATGCATCTGCAGCAGGCATGGCTGATTCAGCGGTTACAAGTGCTACATACAACATTCTGCCAAATCAGACAAACCTTCCTGCCCACATATTAACAGGGTATTGGCAGAACTTCGACAACGGGGCTAAATGTCTTAAAATCGCTGATGTTCCGGATAGTTATAATATCATTGCAGTAGCATTCGCCGACGCAGCTGCAAATCCGGGAGCTGTGACATTTACGTTGGATTCAAGTTTGTCTTCCAAATTGGGAGGCTACACAGAACAGCAATTCATTCAGGATATAGCTGCAGTCAAAGCACGTGGTCAAAAAGTCATTATTTCGGTCGGTGGAGAAAGGGGGTCAGTAAGCGTAGCAAGTGATACTGCTGCTACAAACTTTGCAGATAGTGTATATTCATTAATGACCAAATACGGTTTTGATGGTGTAGATATTGACCTGGAAAATGGAATCAATCCTACATACATGACTTCTGCCTTACGGAAGTTATCCGCAAAAGCTGGCTCAAACCTAATAATTACCATGGCTCCTCAGACAATTGACATGCAGTCAACCAGTGCAGGTTATTTTCAGGTAGCACTGAATATTAAAGATATCCTGACTGTAGTAAATACACAGTACTACAACTCTGGAACAATGCTGGGGCAGGACGGCAAGGTATATGGACAGGGTTCGGTTGATTTTCTCACTGCACTGGCGGCTATACAGCTGGAAAACGGATTGCGGCCAGATCAGGTTGGTCTGGGATTGCCAGCTTCCCGCCTGGGTGCAGGCAGTGGTTATGTTGACCCAAGTGTTGTGAATTCTGCTCTGGATTGTCTTGCTGCAGGTACCAATGGCGGTACTTATAAGCCTCCACGAACATATCCTGCAATTCGTGGTGCAATGACCTGGTCGATTAACTGGGATGCCTCAAATAATTATAATTTTGCTAATACGGTAAGCCCAAAGCTTAAGTCACTTCCGTAAATAGATAAAAAATTTTGTCTTAAAATGCAGGGCTAAGAGTTCTTAGCCCTGCATTTTAAAATATGTATTCTCTTTCATATGTGTTAACCTTTAACTGGAACCTCTTTACTGTTATAATTGTAATAGAATTTTAGGAAAGAGGTACATATGGCAGATTATAGCAAATACTTAATAATTAGTGATTTGGATGGAACATTGATTAATTCACGACAATTCATTTCCGATAAAAATCTGAATGCAATAAAATATTTCACAGATCAGGGCGGAAGCTTTGCAATTGCAACAGGAAGGGCCATACAAAATATAAGACCTTATATAAAAAATCTTGAATTAAATGGACCTTGTATTCTTTATAACGGAGCAGCAGTTTATGATTTCAGTCACGAAAAACTGCTACAGGCGGAATTCCTGGAAAAGTATATGCTGGTTGATTACATCAATTACTGCTTGAACACATATGAACAAATGGCAGTTGAGATATTTACGCCAGAAGGAATGTACATAGTATCTCCCGAACAAAATATCGATCCCTATGTAGAACGTGAAAATATGTCGTATTCAAGGGCAGATTTAAAAGAGGTATTGGAACATGATTTGTTGAAATTAATGCTGTATGATAAACATGACACTTTAAAAGAGGCTCGAAAGGCATTTGCCAACTTCAGCCTGGCAGACAAATTTGATAATGTCTTCTCACATGAATTTTATTTTGAAGTATTAAAGAAAGGTGTTTCAAAAGGTTCAGCATTACAAGGACTGAGGCAGCATAAAGAGTACAGGGACAAAAACATTGTTTGTGTGGGTGACTATGATAATGATATAGAAATGATAAGGTATGCCGATCTGGGACTGGCAGTTGAAAACGCAAGGGCATGTGTGAAACAGGCAGCTGATAGAGTAACAGTAAGTAATGACAAGGATGCTTTATATGAAATAATTTATAATATCATTCCGGATTTATGAGGATTGCTAAAATAGGAGAAATAATCAGAAAATGAGTTGCATGACTTGAGCCTGAATCTTGTTCCCCTGGCGGTTTTTGCTATCTAAGCAAACAGGATTGGGTGATTTATGACTCTCATGAGCATTATATTACTTTGGCATAGAGATAGTCCAGATGCTATCAAGGGACTTTGTAATGGTGCAAGAATTGATGGCAAGTTATTTTGTGATGAATGTTTACCATCAGACCATCGGTGGGCTTTCTGATAAAACTTGTAACTGTACTATTCGAGAAAATATATTTGGTGTAATCAAAAAGTGCTGAAAGTGAGTTTTGAGTCCAATTAAATATAATTGAATTCAATTAAAAATGGTGCTAATATAGAAAATATAATCAAGAAAGTCAAATTCATGATTGAATTGACAATATTATGTTCTGTTAATTATAACTACGATACTGGTGAGTTTTAATGCTGGAATAGCACAGTTGGCAGTGCAGCTGATTCGTAATCAGCAGGTCGAGGGTTCAAGTCCCTTTTCCAGCTCCAGAGAATAAATGCTTATGAAATAAGCATTTATTTTTTTACAAAAAAACAGGGAGTTGAACCCGAGAGGGCTGCGAGCGTAAAGAAAAAGTGCTGAACGCACTTTTTTAGCTTGCAGTAGGAGCCCGGCACCTGAGAAAGCGAAGGTGGGCGACGTCACAGTATTTGAAGCGGAGCTGAGAATACTACAAGTCCCTTTTCCAGCTCCAGAGAATAAATGCTTATGAAATAAGCATTTATTTTTTTATAAAAAAACAGGGACTTGAACCCGAGAGGGCTGCGAGCGTAAAGAAAAAGTGCTGAACGCACTTTTTTAGCTTGCAGTAGGAGCCCGGCACCTGAGAAAGCGAAGGTGGGCGACGTCACAGTATTTGAAGCGGAGCTGAGATATTATGAATATAATTGAAAGCAAGCTAAAGGCTTAACTATATAGCGAAAATCCTTTTAATCCTATAGAACCATTTATATATGATCATTTCGAAGTAAAATACCAGTGACATGCTGATCCATGTCCAGTACCACCTCCATGAATGATATTTAATTACCCAAGTATATCTTTCCAGAAAATACTCAATTAAAGTAAATGCTGAACTATAAAGAAAATAATATAATACCCTTAATTTAAAAGGTTTACTATATGGATAATTCAGAATGAAAAAAATTGTAATGATTGGGAGTACAAAATATTCAAATAAAAAACTTGTAGCATTAGCCCTTGACAGCTCGCGTACAGGGTAATCCAGGCTGGTAAATTCTACGGCAAATAGTCCCAAAATCCACGTAAAGAACTGTGTAGAGATAAAAATGAATGAAGCTTGAGTTATTTTTTTTCTGGGAATAAACAATATTGAAATGAAACTGATAACCCATGCACTTACAAGTATAATTTTTTCAATGGGGAACATGATTGTCTTCTCCTGTTAACAAGGCTTCCTTTTTTGAAAACCATGAAATATAAATATGGCAGATAATAAAATCAACAGAAAAATTAATATATAGGCGGATAATCTGAGAAAGCGGAGTTCCCTTTTTTATGTTTTCCAAATCGGTATAAACAGCAGTGAAATAGATAAACCAAACAATTACTGATACAAAAATAAAAAAGTGCAAAATTTTATTGGCCCAAGAGGCTTTGGTGGGAAAAAGAAGAATGAACCATACATATACCATTGGAAAGAATATGTAATTAGTAGTAAAACCAACTTGGGTTGCCCGTGAAAACTCTCTTACAGGATATTCGATGGACCCGATTTGTACAAGAATAAGAGCTACAGCCCAAGTAAGGGTTTGAAATATGCAAAAACTTATTAGTGCAAGCCTATACTTGTCTTTTGGAATATAAACAACCGATGCAATTGAAATAGCGGTAATTGCTACTAAAATAAAACGCTCCAATGTCATGCATTAACACTTCCTAAAAAATTATTAGTTATAATATTCTCCTAATTGCGAAATTTATTTACGCATAATACTTAATTCGCATAATTTTATATAAATAGTAAATCAGAAGAATAGGATTTTTAAAGATAAAATTTTATTGTTTGCATTGTAACCCTTTTTTTATGGTATACTAATAATTCATACAATACTGAAGGGATGATATAATGGCAGAATTTTGTAAATGTGGATCCGTTATGATTAGCGGAAGTTGTACCAACAAAAATTGCAGCAATAAAGTAGCTAAACAAGTAAAAAAGGCAGCTCCATCAAAAATCAGCAAAACTGGCCGTACAAAAATTTCCGTGGAGAATCCGGTAACAAAAAGCTCGAAAGCACCAAGGGCATCTAAATGTATCACTTACCATATAAGTGAATTGCCGCCTAAAGAACAACACAATTAAATATTAGGCTGTTACAGATACATAGGTATCAGATTGTCGCAGCTTTACAACGATAACGCCTCAATTGAGTGCGTTATTTGTTTTTAACAGGTTAAAATTACTCCTGAGCAGGAATTTTAAAAGAAGTTGTCGAAAATATTCACTTATATTAAAACCATTTGCACTTAATTAAAACCATTTGAATAAGGGGATTTTTATGACAATTAAAGAACGTTATCTTGACATATACAATACATATATTCATAGAGAGGGCTCGGACAAGCTGTTGGAATATCTTTTATCAAAATCAAGCGATTTCTTTACAGCACCCGCCAGCACTAGATTTCATGGGGCATATGAAGGAGGGCTTGCCGAGCACAGCATTAATGTATTCGATTGCCTAAAAGACTATCTGTCCAGAGAGAGAGTCCGAAGTGTATACAAACTTGAATATGATCAGGAAAGTATTGCAATCGTGGCACTGCTGCACGACCTGTGCAAAATTAACTGCTATAAGGCAGGCTCAAGAAATGTCAAGGATGAAAATGGTGTATGGCATAGCGTGCCAACATTCGAATATGATGACAGGCTTCCTTATGGTCATGGAGAGAAATCCGTATATATAATTACCGGTTTTATGAAGCTGACAAGAGAAGAGGCCTTTGCAATCAGATACCATATGGGCTTCTCAGGGGTAGAAGACAAGCGTAATGTGGGAGATGCATTTCAACAGTTTCCTCTGGCTTTTGCATTAAATATGGCTGATATGGAAGCAACTTATTTTCTTGAGGGTAAAAATCAATGATCTGTTTATTAAATAACTAAAATGCAAGTGAAAAATTGCAACCCATGTAAATGGACTTTTACAAATCTGTTAACATGGGTTCTTTAATTTACTCTAGTGTATATATTATAGAAATATCCATGGTGTCCTTGATACCTTTGCCTCGTTGAAACGTGCTTGAGGAAAGAAAATTTTCTAAAGCCGAAAAATTTTATATTTGACCTATGAGTTATAAAATATTGAAAAAAGGGAATTTTTATCATAAAATTAAAAATACAGGGATAAAAACACAGTTCTGGTCGGTAGTCCAGACGCAGTAATAGATACTGTCAGTAACCTGCCTCCTAAGGTTGTCCGTTCCTTGTTCATCAAAAAATTTAGGAGGATTTTTTATGGACGTCACAAGTCAGATCACTGTTTATTTTGAAGACCCTTTTTGGGTAGGTGTTTATGAACGAAGGAATGGCAATTTGCTTGAGGTATCCAGAATTGTTTTTGGAGAAGAACCAAAAGATAATGAGGTATTTTATTATCTTCTCGAAAATTGGGGAAAGTTAAGATTTAGTCCACTTATTCAAGCTGAAGGAAGGGAAGAGCGCAAAATAAATCCAAAGAGGATGCAGAGAGCTATTAAAAAACAGCTTTCACGGACAGGAATCGGAACCAAGGCACAGCAGGCTTTAAAGCTTCAGCAGGAGCAAAATGTAACTCGGAGGAAAGCAAAAAACAAACAACAAATGGAAGAGGAGAAACAGTTAAAGTTTGAATTGAAACAAATAAAAAAGAAAGAGAAACTCAAAGGAAGGTAATATGGAAACTAATTACGAAAAGCAGATTAAAAGCAACAGGCAATTTATGAAAAGTGATTTTGCTGAATCAGATTATTTATCGGATCAGCAAAAGAAGGTTACTCAACCGCCATTAACCAAAGCAGCTAATGGCAGTGAAATAATTCCGCTGCCAAAAGATTTTTCTGATGTAATGCAGGAATCAAATTATTATACAATTCTTCAGCAAAGAAAAAGCGACAGGGTATTTAGTGATAGGGCGATGACAATTCCCCAGTTATCCTTTCTTCTGTGGACGACCCAGGGAATAAAGGAAATCCGGGGTAAAAACTATGCTACATTGAGATTTGTTCCTTCTGCTGGGGCAAGGCATCCATTTGAAACCTATCTGGTTGTCCTTAATGTTGAGAGCTTGAAAAAAGGAATATATCATTACTTGCCCCTGGAGCATTCAATAGAGTTTATAGAGTCCTGCCACAATTTGGAAAGGCTGCTTTCAGATAGTCTTTGCGGGCAGGACTGGGCACTTAAGTCGGCAGTTACATTCTTTTACAGTGCAGTACCTTACAGGAGCGAATGGAGATATAGTAAGGATGCTCACAGGGTGATGCTCCTCGATGCAGGTCATGTTGTACAGAATTTATATTTAAGCAGTAAGGCGGCAGGCTGTGGAACATGTGCAATTGCTGCATATGATCAGATACTTGCAGACCGGCTGCTGAAACTTGACGGGGAAAATGAATTTGTTATATATGCAGCACCCGTTGGTGTTGTATAGAAATTATTAGATGAATAATTAATCGTTTATAACATAATAATTTAAATATAAATTGATTTAAACCTCCGTAACGTATATTAAACTGGTAATTATGAAGCAGTTGGAAAATTAATTAAGATGGGAAGTACACTTAGGTGAAAAAAAGTCAGATTACAATGGATTTAAATAGTAAAAGAGTAAAGATACTGGGAAAGGCAAAAAAACTCTTTTCAAACCTGCAGCCGGAGTCAAAGAAGATTCCCGAGGGATTAAAGACAGTTGGCCTGGTTCTGTATATATACAGGTTTTTTTTATTTTTTCCACTGGCAATAATCTACATGGAGATAGTGTTCAAACTATCCGTGTTCAAGTCCTTTTATGATACAGGTATTGTTTATATGATACTTTTTTCAATTCCGGCAGGGCTTATTCTCTACATAATATCTACTTTTGCCAAGCGCCGGGTCAATAGAATTATTTCCGTTGTCCTGACGGCTGTGGTTACTCTGGTTTATCTGGTTCAGGTTGTCTATTACCAGGTATTCACAACCTTTTTTGCTTTGTTTTCATTAAACGGGGCAGGACAGGTTTTACAGTTCTGGCGTGAAATACTTTTAGCTATTGGGAAAAATATTATTCCTATCATATTTTTACTAATGCCTCTGATCTTTATTGTATTTTGGGGTAACAAACTGCTTCCGGCAGATAAAACGGCCTGGAGCTTCAAAGGGCTTATAACCGGAACAGCGTTATTACTCCAGATTATTACAACTCTGCTGGTATATAATGCCGATGGAGGAGAACTAAGTACAAGATTCCTTTACTCCGATGCAATAATACCTGATTTATCCGTCAGCAGATTTGGTCTCATGACTACAACCCGCTTGGATGTAAAACATCTTGTATTTGGATTTAAGCCCGAAAGTGAATTAAATCAGGATGATCCTGAATATGCTGAAGATGACAACTTTGTTTCAGCAGGTAACGAAACTACTTCTGCTGCAAGTACAGCAGATAATTCAGCTTCAAGCAGCACCATTCAAGCTGAAACTACCACCCATGGCTCCAAACAGGCAGGTGTTCAAAATGAAACTGTTGAGTACAATGTGATGAATATTGATTTTGATAAGCTTATTTATTCGGAAACAGATCCTGAAATACAAGAGATGCATAGATATTTCAAAAGTGTCGAACCTACAAAAAAGAATAAGTATACAGGTATGTATAAAGGGAAAAATCTAATTTTTATAACTGCTGAAGGATTTTCTCCCTATGCAGTTAACAAGGATTTAACTCCCACTCTTTACAGGATGCAGCAGGAAGGCTTCAGGTTTACAAATTTTTATACTCCCATATGGGGTGTAAGTACCTCTGATGGAGAATATGTGGCATGCAACTCCCTTGTCCCAAAATCCGGTGTTTGGAGTTTTTATGTATCAGGAAGAAACCATATGCCTTTTGTTATGGGAAACCAGCTGAAAAAATTAGGCTATAGTACCAGAGCATATCATAATCATACCTATACTTATTACCACAGAGATGTTTCACATCCCAATATGGGTTATGATTACAAGGCAGTTGGGCACGGCCTTGATGTATCAAAGTCCTGGCCTGAATCAGATCTTGAAATGATTGAGAAGACTACGGATGAGTTTATTGAAGATAAACCCTTCCATACATATTTTATGACTGTAAGCGGGCATTTGCAGTATACTTTTGGCGGTAACGCCATGGCGGTAAAAAATAAAGATTTCGTAAAGGATCTTCAATATTCGGATCACGTTAAGGCCTATCTGGCATGCCAGATTGAATTGGACAGAGCAATGGGTGAACTGATTGCCCGTCTTGAAAAGGCCGGGGTTGCAGAGGATACTCTTATTGCCATAAGCCCTGATCATTATCCATACGGTTTGAAAATAGAGGAGATCAGTGAATTGGCAGGACACAGGATTGAAGAAAATTTTGAGTTGTACAAAGGAATATTCCTGCTCTGGTCAAAGGGAATGACATCTGAAACCATTGATAAACCCTGCTCAAGTATGGATATTCTTCCTACTCTTTCAAATCTCATGGGAGTTGAATATGATTCAAGACTGCTGATGGGAAGAGATATTTTTTCAGATGCTTCACCACTGGTTACTTTTTCCAATTGGAGCTGGTTAACAGATAAAGCTCGATACAATTCCAGGCAAAGAAAGTTGACTCTTGCTGATGGAGAGACTGCGGAAACGGTAACAAAGAAATATAAGGCCGAAATATCTAAACAGGTAAACAATAAGTTCACATATTCTACAAAAATACTGGATAATAACTATTATGCAAAAATCTTTAAATAGGAAATGTATACCGGTATTTGGTTTAATAGCTTGAGCTCGTACGTTCTTGCACACTCCGAAATTATTATTGACAAAACTGGTCTTAGGATGCTATATTTTTTACAAGTAGAGACGAGAAGAGATTAGATTAGACGAGATGAGACAAATGTGGAAATTTATGTTTCCCTTTTACAGCAGTTTTTATTACTGACTGTTATAATTTGGGCAATCAGCAATTTGCTTGGATTATTAAAATTAAATATGATAACTTCAAACCTCTACCAAAATATTATTTTTGTGGAGGTTTTTTATATGGAGACGGCAGCTAAAAGAGTAGTTGTGAAAGATCAGAAAAAAGGTCTTTCCATTTCCGATGTAATTCTGGTAGGTGTTCTCTTAGCAGTAGGTGCAGTTCTGAAGTTTTTCGTAGGATCAATGTTTTCAGCAGGTATGAAACCAAACTTTATTATTGCCATGTACTGCCTGGCAATCCTTCTGATCAAGCCAAGATTCCTAGAAGCGGTCATTATCGGTATTATAGCCGGTGCAATATGTCAGGTATTTCCCGGTACACCCTACATTAATCTGATAAGTGAACCGGTGGGGGCAATTGTAATGGCAGCCCTCGTATATTTACCGCTTCAAATTGGAAAGTTTTCACTAAAGCCTATAGTCGGTACATTTATAAGCACTTTGGCAAGTGGTATGATGTTTATTGGTGTTCTATATGCAGCCTTTTATACAGGTGCCAATGTTAAGACAATGCCTATCAGTGTATTTATAGTGATAGTTCTTGGAACAGCTGTTATAAATTCAATAATCGTGCAGGTACTGTATATACCATTAAAACTGGCATTGGGACGTGGAAAAAATGATTAATAACAAAAATTCAATCATTTTCTGCTGCTGTTTCAATGGAAATGGAGCAAACAATGATTGAATTCAGAAACTTTTCCTTTAAATATAAAAACGGTGAAAAAAACGCTTTAACCGGAATTAATTTATCTATAAATAAAGGTGACTTTGTGGGAGTAATAGGCAACAGTGGAGCAGGAAAATCCACTTTTACCTATGCTGTTAACGGAGTTATCCCTCATCATTTCGAAGGGGATTTTTACGGAGAAGTCATTGTAAACGGTGAGGATACTGTAGAAGCATCTCCTTCAAAACTTGCATTAAGTGTCGGAAGCGTATTCCAGGATATTGACGGGCAAATGGTATCCTCAGTGGTTGAGGATGAATTGCTCTTTGGGCTGGAGAATTTTGGTGTACCGCATGATGAAATAGAATCCAGAATAACTGATATTCTCCAAATGGTTGGCATTGAAGAACTCAGGTATAGAAACATCAGTACTTTGAGCGGTGGGCAAAAACAAAAGGTGGCAATATCTGCTGTTGTATCCCTGATGCCTGATATTCTGGTTTTAGACGAACCCACCGCAGAATTGGACCCTCAAAGCAGTCATCAGATTTTCGGCATGCTCAGGATGCTCAATGAAAAAATGGGTATTACCATCATTGTTGTGGAACAGAAGATAATGCTTCTCAGCGAATTCTCAAAACGGCTGCTTATATTTAACGAAGGAAGTATTTACCTGGACGGTTCTCCCCAGGAGGTTCTGAAGGATACATCAAAACTTCAGGAGATTGGGGTGAACTGCCCCAGGGTAGCATCGCTTGCAAATATACTGAAGGACAGAAAGTTATATAGTGGAGGAGTACCTGTAAATATTGACGAAGCTGAAGTAATGGTGAAGACTATCATTAAGGAATGATTAAATAATAAATTCCTCGGGTCTTATTATTTAATCTTTCCTAAGTAGGATTGTCACAAATTTGGGAGGTTTAAGGTGATTAATTTCAGCGATGTTTGCTTTGCTTATGATAAAAAGAATATACTTGAAAATGTTAACTTTACAATAAAAGAAAGCGAATTTGTTGCAATTGTGGGAAGAAACGGAGCCGGTAAGACTACTTTGATGAAGTTGTTTAACGGGCTTTTAAAGCCTGCCTCGGGAACTGTAACAGTTGAAGGACTGGATACCAGGGCAGCAAAAACCAGTGAACTTGCGAAAAAGGTAGGATTTCTTTTCCAGAATCCTGACAGACAGATTTGTCAGAATACAGTTAGAGCAGAAATTGAGTTTGGACTGAAATGTGTTTTATCAGATAAAAATGAAATCGAAAAAAGATGCCTTGCTACATTAAACAACTTTAGCTTTGATGGCACTAAAGATCCATTTTCTCTCAGCAGGGGAGAGCGGCAGAAAGTAGCACTGGCATCTGTCCTGGCGGTTTCTCCAAAAATCATGGTTCTGGATGAACCTACCACAGGACTGGACTACAAAGAGTGCATGCAGATAATGGATATTATCAAAGATCTGAATGAGAAGGGTACCACTATTATAATGGTTTGCCATGATATGGAGCTGGTTGCGGATTTTGCCAGGCGCGTTATTGTAATTGGAGACGGAGGAGTACTGGCAGATGATATATGCGAAAATATTATGGTTAATGATGATGTATTAAGAAGGACCTCACTTGCTCCTCCGCAGATAGCAGAGCTGGCAATAAGGCTTGGAGAAGGCTTCAATGGAATATTAACCGTCGATGAAATGGCTGACAGAATAGAAAGCAGTAAATGTGGCTGCTCATCAGCCAACTGGAGGGTATTATGAAAGGGATGCTGGAATACGCTCAGGGAGATACAATAATACATGAATTGAATCCGTTGACAAAAATGCTGCTCGCCTTTCTGCTTTGCTTAAGCAGTTTTGTCAGCAGTTATATACTTATGGCTGTGGGTATTATAGTGTTAAATCTAGTAATTGCAGCTTTGGCCGGGATTGCAAACAAGGCTTTTTCACTTTTGAAAACTCTGTTAAAAATAGGTATCATACTATTTTTACTTCAGATATTCTTTATTCGAACAGGTAATGTATTGCTGGATCTTCCGTTCAATCTGGTCATCACAGATGCAGGTCTGAATTTTTCAGTTTTGCTTGTATTGAGACTGGTTGGTGCTACAATGCCCCTGGTGCTTATGCTGACTGTGACAAAGATGAGCGATTTGACCAATGTGCTTGTGCAGAAGCTGCATATCCCTTACAAATACACCTTTGCTTTCATAACCGCACTCAGGTTTATTCCCATATTTGAAAATGAAATGAATGGAATAATCGAAGCTCAGACTGCAAGAGGTGTAGAGTTTGATACTAAAAACCCCATAAAAAAACTTAAACTTGTTTTACCTTTATGTGTTCCCCTTTTGATTTCATCTGTTAAGAGAATTGATGGAAGTGCTATTTCGGCAGAACTGAGGGGCTTTAACCTAAGACAGAAAAACAGCGGTTACAAGAGATATTTTTTTAAGGGTATGGATTATCTGGCAATGTTGGTTTCGGCAGCAATACTGCTGGTAAGCTCATTTATCGCTTAAAGATTCCATATAGTTTGATATTATAAAAGATTCCCACATATTTGATATCATAAAAGAGCCCATTTGCGGACGAATTTATTATATATTTTACCACTCTTTATCAGGATCAAAGCCTTTTACTTGTACTGTTTCCAGTAAAGGGCTTTTTGCTATATCTTCCGGCGTGACAAATATACCTTTGTTACTGTCCAGATTATAGCCAAACCGGTTGAAAGCCTGCCATACCATCAGGGAACAGTTCTCGCTTCCGGGGATTTTATCATTGTAACATTTAGTGGCAAATATATTATATTTTATACCCATAAGCTTTTGTTCTGAATATTTTAAGATTTCATCAATAGTATTAATGTCAGCATTTTTTAGTCGCATTACTTTTAAAGTGGGGTAATACAGCCATTTGGAAATATCCTGCTTCATACTGATTGTACCCGGCTGCAGGGATTCCAGGGTAATACCCTTTTCAGCATCTATTACAATTCCACAGTGTCCATGCCTCCAAAACAGAGTTTGAGCTGATTTTGTAAGAAGTATATCTCCATCTCTCAGCGGGGCCATGCCAAATGTGTTACTATTGTCTGAGCCGTTTAAAATAAGTGTTTCCTGGCTTGTAAATGGGTTTAATTTTTCAGTATACATCTTATTTCTGGTGTAATAACTGTCCTGAAAGTCAAGTATTTTAGCTTTACCGTCGTTTTTGGACAGCAGATCGTCAACAGCCGGCTTTCCCAGTCCTGTTTGTTTCAGCAGCAGAGAATAATCAGAAGAAGTAAGAGTTTTGTTCTCAAATAAGTGAGAGATATCAGCCTTCGGTGCTGTAGGGTAGTAAACTGCCCTGTAATTATTTGCGAAAATGAAAAAACAATAAAAGTTTATAAGTAATGTTACTAAACTGACACAAACCTTAAATTTAATGCTTGGTTTTTT
Organism: Bacillota bacterium; assembly: GCA_023409265.1. Taxonomy (GTDB): domain Bacteria; phylum Bacillota; class Clostridia; order Acetivibrionales; family DSM-1351; genus Ruminiclostridium. The sequence goes on from JAEYHZ010000031.1 coordinate 151,216, forward strand.
CAAATCTTTTCTCCTGCCTTTGATTTCAAATTATAAAATTTTTCCAATCGTTTAAAAAAGTTTACAAAATAGTATTTGCAAAAAGCTGTAAGTTAATTCTCGATTTATCAGACAAAGACTAAAAATTAACTGTATAATTGGTATACGAAATTTATTGAAGCCGGGCGGGCTTATGGAGGAATTGTTGATGAGAAAAAATAATAGTATTGTGGGATTACTGCTCATATCGGTAGGAGTAATTGTTTTATTATTAAGAGCTCTATTCGGAATTAGATTATTTGAGTTTAATACTAATGATTTTTGGGTGTTCATTGTTTTACTTGTAGGTTTATCCTTTGAACTGGCATTTTTTATGACCGGTTCAAAACCGGGCTTACTGGTACCGGGAGGAATAATAACCACCATAGGTTTATTGTTTATGTTTGAAGTTGCTACAGACTGGAACTTTGCAGAGTATACCTGGCCGGTATATATCTTATCTGTAGCTGTTGGATTGTTTCAAATGTATATTTTCTCCAGAAGGGAAAAAGGGCTTCTCATAGCCAGTCTTATTGTTGGAGGTGTAGCAGCCTTCTTCATGGCTTGTATGGTTTTAAACAGGGTAACCTCAATCATAAGGCCGGAATTCTTTATACCTGTAGCTTTGATAGCAGCCGGTATAGCGTTATTCTTCAGCGGTAGAACAAGGAAATCTCAGTATTAGAATTTTGAGCAGTAAGAATCTGTGAAGTAAAGAGGATAGGCTTTAAATCTGGTAAACAAGCCAGATAAACTAAAGAGAGACCGGAAGAAAATATTATAATTGAAAGAGGAAGATATAATTCTGATTATATAGAGCCTGGTCTTAAGACAGGTTGCGGCTGATGCTCTGCTATGGTATATTATAGCTAAGCATTAGCCGTTTGTTTTTATGTCCGGAAAAGTAAGATTTTCGGCCTGAAAAAAACCTTGAAGTGCCATTAATTAGGCGTATTACATGAGAATGTTAATGATTTAATATTATAGAGTTACTCTGACTTTATATGTCCGGAGGTGTATTGATGGAGTGGAGAAAGCTAAGAGAACAGCAGGAGGACCGATTAAGTCCCTTTGCTGCTAAAAACGGAAATTCCTTTGGAAGACTTATTGAGGAGGAGAAATGTCCGATCAGAACTGACTTTGAACGGGATGGTAACAGAATCCTGTATTCTATGGAATTTCGAAGGCTGAGGCATAAAACCCAGGTTTTTTTTAATGCCAAAAACGATCATATCTGTACCCGGATGGAACATGTTTTAAATGTAGGTTCCATTGCAGTTACCATAGCCAGAACCTTAAACATGAATCAGGATCTGACTTATGCCATAGCTTTGGGTCATGATCTTGGCCATGCTCCCTTTGGACACAGCGGTGAAAGAGTTCTTAACAAATGCATGAAAAAGCTTGACAGCTCAGCGGGCTTCCAGCACGAACTCCATAGCCTGCGTGTAGTTGAAAAGCTGGCTACCAGAATATCAAAAGAAAAAATAAATGACAATTGCGGACTTAACCTGACCTTTGAAGTTAAGGACGGAATTGTTTCACACTGCGGCGAAAAGTATAATGAATACATTCTTAACAGAGATTTGACTAAGACTCCAGCCACGCTGCAAAACATTAAAAAAAGGGGTGCATTGCCATTTACACTTGAGGCCTGTATCGTAAGGCTGGTTGACAAAATAGCCTATGTGGGCAGAGATATCGAAGATGCCGTCAGAGTAAAACTGATGGATATGAAGGATATCCCAAGTGATATAAGAAATGAATTGGGGCACAGCAATGGAGAAATAATTAATACCCTGGTCCGTGACCTTGTGGAGAGCAGCTATGACAGGGATTGTATTCAGTTAAGCCCTGCCAAGGGAGAAGCTCTTGAAAAGCTTATAAATGAGAACGTCAGGCTGATATACAAGGCTGATAAGATAACCCGTTATGAGAAGATAGCCGAAAATACTCTTGAGGGTTTGTTTGACAGCATTCTGGAGAGCTTATCGGATGTTGAAAAGCTTCAGTTCAGTGACTTGAAAGTTCTACGTATGTTTTATAAATTTATTTTGGATAAATGTTATGATGGAAATGAAAGCAATGCTCAGAAGGTTATAGATTTTATAGCCGGTATGACAGATTCTTTTGCTCAGAGCTGTTTTGAAGAAATTTATTGGATGTAAAGTGTAAAACTGCGTTTTGCACATGAAAAAGCTGCTAGTGCGCCTTTTTCTGAAGTTAGAGAGCTATTTAGTTCGTGAAGGGGAGAAAAACTATGGAGAATGAAAACTTTCACTTTTTTGCCTTTTTATCCAGGATGAAGTACATCAACAGGTGGGGGCTGATGAGGAATACCTACACAGAGAACATTCAGGAACACAGTCTGCAGGTTGCTATCATTGCACATGGGCTTGCAGTTATAAGGAATACTTATTTCAATGGTGAAATTAATCCTGAAAGGGTAGCCATTCTGGCAATGTTCCACGACTGCAATGAAATAATAACCGGTGACATGCCAACCCCCATAAAATATTTTAATCCTCACATCAGCAAGATCTATAAAGATATAGAAGACATATCGAAAGAAAAAATAATATCAATGCTTCCTGAAGAAATGTCCGACGAATATTATTCGCTTTTCTTCAAAAATCCTGATGATGTGGAGTGTTGGAGGCTTGTTAAAGCTGCAGACAGAATAGCTGCCTACATAAAATGCATAGAAGAAGTAAAAGCTGGTAACAACGAGTTTAAGAAAGCCAGTGAAACTATTTTGGATACCATTACCGAGATTGATTCTGAGGAAGTAAAATACTTCATGGACAAGTTTATTCCCAGTTTCCACCTGTCTCTTGATGAAATTGACTAGTACTCTGCCGGCCCTGACATATCGTTTAAGATTTGACAGAGTACTCAGGAAACCGGTAAAACAGGATGAAAACCTTCCGCTAGATAGAATAACGGTCTTATAGCATTATTTTATTAATTGACAATAAAAGTATATCTCATTACAATTGTATATGGCAAATCGTTACAATACATCATACCAATAGTTTACAAAAAGGGGCAATATAAATGAATTTCGAAGAAAATATCGGCAGAATATGTATTATTAATGGCGAAGCCTTATCCAGCGATAAGCTGGAAGGGTATACCGGGGATCAATATACCGCATTTTACGAAGTTATCAGAATAATAAAAGGTGTACCATTGTTTTTTGAAGATCATTTTGTCAGGCTAAAAAACTCAATGACAAAATTAGCTTGCGAATTATCTCTTTCTAAAAAAGATCTGAGGGATCAGATAAGAAATGTATGTGAGCAGAATAACCTTACAGAATGTAACGTTAAGGTTATTGTCCTTCAGCATGAAGATGAGCAAAACCTGCTTCTCTTTATAAATAAGTTCTATTATCCGACCCAACAGGAATATGATATTGGGGTACCTTGTTGTACTCTTAATCTGAAAAGGAAGAATCCTAATGTCAAGATGATTCATACCGGGTATAAGGAGGAACTACAGCGTACTGTCTCTGAGAAACAGGCGTTTGAAGCTCTTCTTGTTAATGAGAACGGTAAAATCACTGAAGGTGGAAAATCCAATGTGTTTTTTGTAAAAGGAAATAAAATATACACATCTCCTGAAGATTTCGTGCTAATAGGCATAACCCGCCAATATGTTGTCGATGTGTGCACAAAACTTGGTTACGAAATTATTGAAACACTTATAGGTCTGGACTCTTTGCAGAGTTTCGATGCTGCATTTATAACGGGAACTTCTATTAAAGTTCTTCCTGTAAGCAATATCGACGACTTTAAAATGGACTCTGCAAGCAATGCAACCACACAGCATGTAATGGCAAGTTATAACAGCCTTGTCAATGCATATATTAATGATAACTTGTAAAAGTTATTATAAATTAATTAACGGAGGTTAGTTTATGCGACATCTTGAAAATGCTTTTAAATTTACTTTTAAGAATTTTCTGCTTACATTGCCTTTGCTTATTTCATTAGCAATCCCTGCTTTAATTGCTGGTGTTGGAAGTATGGGTATTTTGATGAACAATGGAGACTTTATAAGCAAGTTCCAAAGAATGATGGAAGATATTCAGTACGGCGGAATCCTTGATTACAATGACTTGTTTGCAGGAATGAATTTAGGTGCCTTCTTTGTAAGCTTACTTGTTTCCGGTTTGCTTTCATTCGTATTTATGATACTAGTAAGGCCGGCAACCTATGGACTTATCAACCTGCATTATGAAACAGGAAATGCAAAGTTAAATGATTTTACAAAGTGCATGTCTAAATACATAGGCAGATTTGTTCTGTACGGTCTGCTCCATATTGCCATAGCTATAGGATTAATAATAGTTTTTACCATCCTTATGGTTATAGGAGGAATTGTTGCTTCAATATCAACCCCTCTTGGTGTCATACTTATAATACTTTTCGTTCTTGCCACAATTGTCGGAGCAATAGCTTTATACACTTATATGAACCTGTGGTTCCCTGCAGTTTGTGTTGAGGATTCTGACATAATACAGGGGCTGAAAAATTCCTTCAGATATGTAAAAGGAAGCTTCTGGCCTATATTGGGAATAACACTTCTGATTACCATATGCGGAAGTATTGCCGGAAGTATCCTTGGTGGAATAATAGGACTTATTCCTATAGTAGGAAATATTGTTGCGCCTATCATTTCAGGTCTGGCAGAGTTTATACTTATGGTGTATTACTTTGAGGTTTACCGTGAAAAGACAGGAAGATACACTATTCCTGAGCCTCCGCAGCAGTTTAACGGAGGATATCCAAACGGTGGAATCCAGTAGGAAATTTTTAATTGAAAATGTTTTGAAAACCCTGCTCCGCCTGTAAATTGGAGCAGGGTTTTGTATTGTAGGGAAAACATAAACCTTATAAATAGCTATCCTTTCCAGAGGGAAGAAGCAGAGTATGTGCTCAGAACCCCAAGTGTTTTTTAACATTAAAAATTATCCAAATTTATCTGAAAAATACTTGACAAACAAAAAGCCTAATGTTATTTTTAGTATAGAATTAGCACTCAACTTAATAGAGTGCTAACAAAAAGATTATTGATAATAGCACGGGCATACTTATGAATTATGTCCCTTGCGGAAATGGAGATAAACATGCTGCTTGACGATAGAAAACTCAGGATACTGCAAGCCATTATAGATGATTATATCAATACAGCAGAACCCGTAGGTTCCAGAACTATTGCCAAAAAGCATGAACTTGGCCTTAGTTCCGCAACTATTAGAAATGAAATGGCCGATCTGGAAGATATGGGCTTTTTGGAACAGCCGCACACTTCCGCCGGAAGAGTTCCCTCTGATAAAGGTTACAGATTATATGTTGACCAGCTTATGCAGATTAATGAGCTTTCCGAAAGTGATATTGAAAAAATAAGGAATGCTATGGATATCAAGATAAACGAATTGAGTCAGATCATCAGGAATGCCTCCGTTGTCATGTCTCAGTTTACAAAGTATACTTCCCTGGCTGTCACTCCTCAAATAAAGAGAAGTGTTCTAAAGGCTGTTCAGGTAGTTCCTATAGAGCCCGGAAAAGCGCTGGTTATTGTTGTTACAGATTCCAATATTGTACGTAACAACCTTATTAGAATTCCTGAAAAAATTACGCCTGATTATTTAATTCAGGTATCAAACATGCTTAATGACAAGTTAAAGGGATATACGCTGGAAATGCTCAAAAGCAACTTATTAAATGGTGATGCTGAGCAATTGACGTCACTGCCCTATGATTTGATGAGACCCATACTGGATGGAATAGAAGATCTGATCAAACTGATTGATCAGCCTGAGATATACCTTGAGGGTACAACAAACATTCTGAATTTTCCGGAGTTCAAGGAGGTTCAGAAAGCGAAGGAATTTTTAAGCCTTCTGGATGAAAAGAAATTGATGTCGGATATTTTAAATTCTAATATTAATAAGAATGAAATAATAATTCAAATAGGAAATGAGAATGTTATACAAGGTATAAAAGATTGCAGCCTTGTAACAGCTTCATATAGTGTAGATGATCATTTAATTGGAACAATAGGTATTATAGGTCCAACGAGAATGGAATATTCAAAGGTGGTTTCATCATTGAATTATATAAGGAATAAAATTAATCAGGAGATACTAAAACTTCTGGGCGATGGGTAGCAATAAAAAATTAAGGAGGTTATTTTTTGGTAATGAAAAAAGATAAGAATCTGCAAGATGCGAATGAAGAGGTAAATGTAAAAGAGCAATGTGACGTAACTGAAACTTCTGCTGCTGAAACAGCTGGTAAAAGCACTGCTGAAGTTAACAGTGAGGTTGAAGAATTGAAAGCGAAACTTGAGGAAAAAACTCGTCAGTGTGAAGAATATATGAATATGGTTCAACGTACTGCTGCAGAGTTTGATAATTATAAAAAACGTACTGCCAAGGAAAAAGAGGCTTTAAACCTCGATGCATCCATAGATACAGTTAATGCTTTCTTACCGGTTGTGGACAATCTGGAGAGAGCGTTGAAGGCAGCGGAGGGAATGGAAGGAAACCCTCTGAAGGATGGAGTTGAGTTGGTAATGCGTCAGCTCAAGGAATGTCTTGATAAATTGGGTGTTGAATCTATTGAAGCAGTAAATAATCCCTTTAATCCGGAACTTCACAATGCCGTAATGCATGTTACAGATGATGAAAGCGGAGATAACCTGGTCATAGAGGAATTTCAAAAAGGATATATCATGAAGGGTAAAGTTGTAAGACACAGCATGGTTAAGGTTGCAAACTGATTTAACTTATTTTATATAATAAAATAAATTAATGATAATAAATTAAATTTAATGAGAAAAACAAGAAAATTTTAAGGAGGCTTTTTTATATGGCAAAAGTAATTGGTATAGATTTAGGTACCACAAATTCATGTGTAGCAGTTATGGAAGGCGGCGAGCCGGTTGTTATAGCAAATCCGGAGGGTAATAGAACAACCCCCTCAGTTGTTGCTTTTTCAAAAACCGGTGAGCGTATGATCGGCCAAGTTGCAAAGAGACAATCAATAACCAATCCTGAAAGAACTATCAGCTCAATTAAAAGAGATATGGGAACCGATAGAAAGGTTTCAATTGACGATAAAAAATATTCACCACAAGAAATTTCTTCAATGATTCTTCAGAAATTGAAGGCAGATGCTGAAGCTTATCTTGGTGAAACAATATCACAGGCTGTAATTACTGTCCCTGCATATTTCAGTGATGCTCAGAGACAGGCAACTAAGGATGCAGGTAAAATTGCAGGTCTGGAAGTACTTAGAATCATAAATGAACCGACAGCTGCAGCGCTTGCGTATGGTTTGGACAAAGAGCATGATCAGAAAATAATGGTTTATGACCTGGGTGGAGGTACCTTCGACGTATCAATACTTGAAATCGGTGACGGTGTATTCGAAGTTTTGGCTACCAACGGTAACAACAAACTTGGTGGAGATGATTTTGACCAGAGAGTTATAGATTTCCTTGCTGATGAATTCAGAAGAGAAAACGGAATAGACTTAAGAGGCGACAAAATGGCAATGCAGAGATTGAAGGAAGCTGCTGAAAAGGCAAAGATAGAGCTTTCAGGTGTTACTTCCTCAAATATCAACCTGCCATTTATCACGGCTGATGCATCAGGACCAAAGCACCTTGATGTAACTCTTACCAGAGCAAAGTTTGATGAAATCACTGCTGATCTTGTTGAAAAGACAATGGGACCAACCAGACAGGCAATGCAGGATGCAGGCTTAACTCCTGACAAAATAGACAAAATATTACTGGTAGGTGGTTCTACAAGAATTCCTGCAGTTCAGGAAGCAGTAAAGAAGTACCTTGGAAAAGACCCTTTCAAGGGTATAAATCCTGATGAATGTGTTGCTGTTGGAGCAGCTATACAGGCAGGTGTTTTAACCGGTGATGTAACAGGACTTCTTCTTCTTGATGTTACTCCGTTGTCACTTGGCCTTGAAACCTTGGGCGGTGTATTTACTAAGTTAATTGAAAGAAATACTACAATACCTACCAAGAAGAGTCAGGTATTCTCAACCGCCGCAGATGGCCAGACAAGCGTTGAAATTCACGTCTTGCAGGGCGAAAGGGAAATGGCCCAGTACAACAAGACTTTAGGCAGATTCCAGCTTACAGGCATTCCTTCAGCACCTAGAGGAGTTCCACAGATAGAAGTTACTTTTGATATAGATGCAAACGGTATTGTTCATGTATCAGCAAAGGACCTTGGAACAGGTAATGAGCAGAAGATTACTATTACCGCTTCAACCAATCTTTCAGATTCCGATATTGACAAGGCAGTAAAAGAAGCGGAAAAGTTTGCGGCTGAAGATAAGAAGCGCAAGGAAGAAATTGATGTAAGAAATAACGCCGACTCCTTGGTATATCAATCTGAAAAATCATTAAAGGATCTTGGAGACAAGGTTTCAGCTGATGATAAGTCAAAAATTGAAGCCGGAGTTACAAAAGTAAAGGATGCATTGAAGGGTACGGATACTGAAGCGATAAAGAAAGCAACTGAAGAGCTTCAACAGGCTTTCTATGATGTTTCAGCCAAGATATATCAGCAGGCAGGAGGAGCTCCGGGAGCTGACCCAAATGCAGCCGGTTTTGGTGGACAACAGGGTGCACCGGGTGCAGGCCAGGACGATAATGTTGTAGATGCTGACTACAAAGTAGTTGACGACGACAAATAATTATATAATAATATAGAAATGATTGAATTACACTTAATCATTTCTTGAGGGGCTTTAAAGCAAAATATTTAAAGCCCCTTTAAAATAAAATGATAAAGTCAAATACAGCTTAATACCTTCGAAAAGCCTTTAAGGTTAAAAGTCTTTTCGAGGGTATTAACAATGTTTGGATTAAAGGTATCCAGGCTTTATACAGCTTTTAGACAGGAGTTGAATCGGATGTCAGAAAAAAGAGATTATTATGAGGTGTTAGGGGTACCGAAAAGTGCCACTGATGCTGAACTAAAAAAAGCATATAGAAATTTAGCAAAGAAATATCACCCCGACGTTAATCCTGGAAACAAGGAAGCAGAAGCCAAATTTAAAGAGGCAAATGAGGCCTATGAGATTCTCAGTGATGCTCAGAAAAGAAGCAGATACGACCAGTTTGGTCATGCAGGAACCGATCCTAATGGATTTGGCGGTGGTGCCGGCGGCTTTTCAGATTTTGACTTTGGCGGCATTGGTGATATTTTTGAGACTTTCTTTGGCGGTTCAGGCTTTGGTGGTGGGGGGAGATCACGAAATAAAAGAGGCCCGCAGAAGGGTGCAGACTTGAAATATGCCATGGAGATTTCCTTTGAGGAAGCCGCCTTTGGTGTTGAGAGAGAGATAAATATCAGCAGAATGGAAGTCTGCTCAAAATGTACGGGATCGGGAGCCAAGCCGGGTACACAAGCGAGCACCTGTCAGCACTGTAATGGAACCGGCCAGGTTCAGATAAAGCAAAACACTCCTTTCGGACAGTTTGTTAATGCCAAGACCTGTGATGTATGTAAGGGTGAAGGAAAAATTATTACTGATCCTTGTCCCGCATGTAATGGAAAGGGTAAACTCAGAAACAATGTTAAACTGAAAATAAATGTTCCTGCAGGTATAGATGATGGTCAAACCATTTCCTTAAGAGGAGAGGGGGATCCCGGTTCAAAGGGAGGACCAAATGGAGATCTTTTCCTGAATATCAGGGTGAAACCACATTCATTGTTCAAACGTCAGGGTAACGATGTCATATGCGATGTACCAATAACTTTTACCCAGGCTGCCCTTGGAGCAGAGCTTGAAGTGCCGACACTGGACGGAAAGGTTAAGTACACTGTACCTGAAGGAACTCAGACAGGCTCGGTTTTCAGACTTAAGGGCAAGGGGATACCTTTCCTGAGAGGAAATGGCAGGGGGGATCAGTATGTAAAGGTAAGCATTGATGTACCAAAGAAACTGACCGAAAGACAAAGAGCTCTGTTAAGAGAGTTTGCCGAGCTAAGCGGTGATGAAGCACATGAACAAAGAAAAAGCTTTTTTGACAAGATGAAAGATGCTTTTAAATAAAGGAGAACAACATGAAATGGTATGAAATACGGGTTAACACAACGGACGAGGCCAGTGATGCAGTATCAGAAATGCTGACTTCGATGGGAGCCGGCGGAGTTGCTATAAAGGATCCGTTTGATATACGAAAGGAAATTGAAAAGCCAAATACATTGGATTATGCGGATGATGATTTTCTTGAAGCCTTGGGGGAGGATGTAATTATCTCAGCATATTTTCAAAACGGTCTTGAATTAAATGACCTGCTAAAGCAGATAAATGACGGACTGAAAAACATATCACAGTTCCTCAATGTGGGAAAAGGCCTTGAGGGATACGGAGAAGTGGATGACGAAGATTGGTCAACAGCCTGGAAGAAGTATTACAAACCCTTCAGACTTACTGACAGAATAGTTATTAAGCCTACCTGGGAAGAATACAAGGCTGGAGAAAAGGATATAGTTATCGAAATGGATCCCGGCATGGCTTTTGGTACAGGAACCCATGAAACTACTCAAATGTGCTCAATACTTCTTGACAAATACATGAAAGATGACAGTGATGTACTGGATGTGGGATGCGGTACAGGAATATTATCCATAATTGCTTCCAAGCTTGGTGCAAAAAAAGTTGAGGCAATTGATATTGATCAGGTTGCTGTTAAAGTGGCTAGAGAAAATATTGAAATAAATAAAGAGACCTCAAAAATACAGGCCAATCAGGGGATTTTAAGCGATTTGAAGCACGAGAATCAAAAGTTTGACATTATTGTGGCAAATATCATTGCTAATGTAATTATTGACTTGTCTTCACTTATACCTTATTATTTAAAAAAGAACTCCTTATTTATCACATCGGGTATAATTAAGGAGAGAAAGCAGGACGTTGTGGATGCATGTTCAAAAAGCGGAATGTCCTGCATGGAAACCCTTGAAATGGGTGAATGGGTGGCAATGGTGTTCAAATGTCCAGATACTTTGTAAATGCAAACCAGATAGAGGATAATAGAATAAGAATAGTAGGAGAAGATTATCAGCATCTGAAAAAAGTATTGAGAGCTGTAAAAGGTGATATAATTACCGTTTGTTGTGAAGGCTGTGATTACACGGCAGAGATTGACGAGATCGGTAATGATTGTATCGGTTCAATTATAACAGCTGCAGACAGGAATAAAACAGAGCCTCCATTAAAGGTAACCCTGTTTCAGGGACTTCCCAAAGCCGATAAAATGGAATTTATTGTTCAAAAGTGTATTGAGCTTGGGGTTACAGAAATAGTTCCTGTGATAACGGAAAGAAGTATATCAAAAATCAATACCGATAAAGATGCGAATGCTAAGGTGTCCAGATGGCAGAAAATTGCCTTGGAGGCTGCAAAACAGTGCAATAGGGGAATTATTCCTTCGGTAGGCATGCCTGTAAGGTTTTCTGATGCTGTAAACATGGCAGCTCATAAGGATTTATCCATTATACCTTATGAAAAAGAAAGCACCGCAGGCTTTAAAGATATAGCTTCAGTCTGTTCCAATATTACAACAGCATCGATTTTTATCGGTCCGGAGGGTGGGTTTACCGAGCAGGAAATAGAAAAAGCGGAAGACAGGGGAGTAAGAAAAATAACACTTGGCCCCAGGATTCTGCGTACAGAAACTGCCGGAATGGTGGCTTTATCACTAATGATGTATGAATTGGGAGATGTGTCTAATGGAAGAACTTAAATTTGTAGTTGTTGATGACGCAGTCTTTATGAGGACGCTAATCAAAAGAATGATTGAAGAAAACTTAAATTATGTTGTGGTCGGTGAAGGTTCAAATGGTCATGAGGCAATTGAGCAGGCTAAAAAACTGACGCCCGATATAATGACTTTGGATATTACCATGCCGGAGATGGATGGTATAATGGCAATCAAGGAAATTTTAAGTGTATCACCCAATACAAAAATAATCATGGTATCTGCTATGGGACAACAATCTATGGTTATAGATGCCATAAAAATGGGAGCAAAGGATTTTATAGTTAAACCATTTGATAAAACCCGCGTTCAGCAGGCGATAGAAAACGTTCTTAAGATGTTGTAATTGAAAACGGACATATGGCATTTATAAGGTTCACATTATTATAGAGTATATGGATAAAGATAATTACAGTATATAGATAAAGATTATTTACAGTAAAGATAGATAAATATGGCCTATAGAAAGAAAGATTCGAGTCAGATTGAAAAAAATTGAGGGATTACCCTCTTTTTTTTTATTCTTTGGATAACCTTTTCCATGTTTTAAAAATATCAAACTAAGGTAATAATTCTATTAATATCTTAAAAACAGAAGGAATTTGAAGAAAAATTGATAAAATATAAGAAAAGTAGTAAATTATTCTTTAAATAATATAAAATTGTGTTATAATACTAGCGAGAACTTTACTTTAAGATTTTTTATACTGTAGCAGTCTTTAAAGCAATCCGGAATTATGGAGGAAATTATGGTTAGAAGCATGACAGGGTTCGGTCGGGGAACCTGTAATGAAAATGGTAAGGAGTTTACAGTTGAAATAAAAAGTGTAAATCATCGATATATAGATTTTTATATAAAATTACCCAGACAGATTGCCTATCTGGAGGAACGCGTAAGAGAAGTAGTAGCAAAAAGCATATTCAGAGGCAAAGTAGATATTTTTATCTCTTTTGAGGATCGCTCAGACGATTCTAAAAGTGTCATGCTTGATGAGGCTCTGGCCGGAGCATACATACAGGCGGTTGAAAAGATTAAGGATAAATATGGCTTAAAGGATGACCTGAGCGTTTCCTTAGTATCAAGATTTCCGGACGTATTAAGAATTGAAAAGACCGAAGATGATGAAGAACAGCTTTGGAACATCCTGAACAAAGCACTGGAGGCAGCTGTAGCTTCTCTTATTCAAATGCGCGAAAAAGAAGGTAATGAGCTGAGAAGCAGTTTGCTTCAAAAAGCTGATTATATGGAAGACATTATTTCTCAGATTACAAATAGAAGTCCTGAAGTTGTCATAGAATATAAACAAAAGCTTGAGAATAGAATAAAGGAGCTTTTAAATCAGCAGACAATAGATGAAAACAGGATAGCTATGGAAGTTGCCATTTTTGCCGACAGATGCGGTATAGATGAAGAATTGGTCAGGTTGGGAAGCCATCTTACCCAATTGAGAGATATTCTTAATATTAAGAAACAGCCGGTAGGAAGAAAGCTGGACTTTCTGGTTCAGGAAATAAACCGGGAAATTAATACTATTGGCTCCAAATCAAATGATATTATTATAACAAAAAATGTATTGGAACTTAAAAGTGAAACAGAAAAAATCAGAGAGCAAATTCAAAATATGGAATAAGACCTATGAAAATTAATCCGGGAGGAAATATATGAAACTTATAAATATAGGATTTGGTAATATCGTTTCTGCAAACAGACTGGTGGCAATAGTCAGTCCTGAATCAGCACCCATTAAAAGAATTATTCAGGAAGCCAGAGATAGAGGTATGCTGATTGATGCTACCTATGGCAGAAGAACCAGAGCAGTTATAATTACAGATAGTGATCACATTATTTTATCTGCTGTTCAGCCTGAAACCGTAGCACACAGACTAAACACTAAAGATGTTGATGTTACCGAACCTGAAGTTGATTCAGATGAGGAATAAATGAGACATCACTGCGAAGTGTAAATATGAAAAAGCGCAGGTGTCTTTTTCTGAGTCTTAAATAATCCAAGTGGAGGGTAGAATGAACCAGAAAGGCCTTTTAGTCGTAATATCAGGACCGTCAGGTACTGGTAAGGGCACAGTATGTAAAAAATTGCTGGCTGAAAGAGAGAATGTGAGGTATTCAGTTTCTGCTACTACCAGAAAACCTCGTGAAGGTGAGGTAGAAGGACAAAACTATTTCTTTGTTTCAGAGAGTCAATTCCTTGATATGCTTGAAAAAGATGCCCTTATTGAATGGGATAAATATTGTGATAATTACTATGGAACTCCAAAAGAATTTGTTGATAAATGCGTAGAGGGTGGAACAGATGTTATTCTTGAAATAACCGTTGAAGGGGCGCTTGAAATCAAGCAAAAATATCCTGAATGCGTACTTGTATTCATCATTCCGCCATCTCTGGAGGAATTGAGAAGAAGAATTGAAAGCAGAGCAACTGAATGCTGGGATGTCATTGAAAAAAGACTTGAGCAGGCAGCAAATGAATTGAAATATGTATCAAAGTACGATTACTTGATTCTAAATGACAGTGTTGATAATGCTGTTTTGAATATAGAAAAAGTTTTAGATGCAGAGCGCTTAAAACCGTCTCGAAATGTTGAATTTGTTAATAGTTTAATTAAGTAACAGGAGGAATTTTTATGATATACCCTTCAATCAATGAATTGATGAAAAAAGTTGACAGTAGATATACTCTCGTGGTTGAGGCAGCAAAGAGGGCAAGACAGTTGGTAGATGGAGCAAACAAACTGACTAAAGTAAATTCTGATAAGGAAGTTACTGTTGCAATCCATGAGATAGCTGAAGATAAAATAACTTATGTTAGGACCAAGAACGTTATAAAATAGGGGGAAATGCGAAGACAGGTATAGCAAAACTAAAGGTTTTGCACTCTTCGTATTAGAAAATTCGAGAACGGATTTTCCAACATATATAGGAGGTAATAACAGTGGCAGTTGAAAAGACAATGGAAAAAATAGTTTCTTTGGCAAAAAACAGAGGCTTTGTATATCCAGGTTCAGATATTTACGGCGGACTTGCAAATGCTTGGGATTACGGCCCTCTTGGAGTTGAACTGAAGAACAATGTGAAAAAAGCATGGTGGAGAAAGTTCATTCAGGAAAGTACCTATAATGTGGGTGTTGATTGTGCGATATTAATGAATCCTCAGGTTTGGGTTGCATCAGGGCATGTAGGCGGCTTCAGTGATCCTCTGATAGACTGTAAGGATTGCAAAACCCGTCATAGAGCAGATAAACTGATTGAAGACTGGAATAAGGAAAATAATATAGAGTTTAAAGTTGATGGTTTGAAAAATGAAGAGCTGATGCAATACATAAAGGAAAAAGGTGTTAAGTGTCCTAATTGTGATTCAGCCAACTTTACCGATATAAGAAAATTTAATCTGATGTTTAAAACCTATCAGGGTGTAACTGAGGACTCAAAAGCAGAAATATTCTTAAGGCCTGAAACAGCTCAGGGAATATTCGTTAATTTTAAGAATGTTCAGAGAACTTCCAGAAAGAAAATACCTTTTGGTATAGGTCAGATCGGTAAGTCCTTCAGAAATGAGATTACGCCGGGAAACTTTACCTTCAGAACACGTGAATTCGAACAGATGGAGCTTGAATTCTTCTGTGAACCGGGTACCGACCTTGAATGGTTTGCATACTGGAAGGATTTCTGCTACCAATGGCTGCTGAAGCTTAATATGAAAGCCGAATCTCTTAAGCTGCGTGATCATGAGAAGGAAGAATTATCGCATTACAGTAATGCGACTACTGATATAGAATTCCTGTTCCCATTTGGTTGGGGAGAGCTTTGGGGAATTGCAGACAGAACTGATTTCGACCTGAAACAGCATATGCTGCACTCAAAGGATGATCTCTCATATTTTGATCCAACAACCAATGAGAAATACGTACCTTATTGTATTGAGCCTTCACTGGGTGCGGACAGAGTCACTCTGGCATTCCTGTGTGATGCTTACGATGAAGAGGAAGTAGCCGAAGGAGATGTAAGAACGGTATTAAGATTCCATCCTGCTCTTGCACCTGTAAAGATAGCTATTCTTCCATTGTCCAAGAAACTGGGTGAGGAAGCAGAGAAAGTATATCAGTTGTTGACAAAGAACTATGTTTGCGAGTACGATGAAACCGGAAGTATAGGAAAGCGATATAGGAGACAGGACGAAATCGGAACTCCATACTGCATAACATTTGACTTTGATTCTCTTGAGGACAAGAGTGTAACAATCAGAGACAGAGATACCATGCAGCAGGTTAGAGTAAAGATTGAAGAATTAAGTTCATATTTTGACGGAAAGTTTGAATTTTAACATTAAAATGCAGGCATACTATGTATGCCTGCATTAATTGCCTATAAGGAAAGTTATCTTTTTAACAATTTCATAAGGTATCTATTCATTACAATCAACATGTAAAATTCGTGATAAGAAAGATTTAGGCTATCCAAAGCAGACACCAATTTAAAAGCAGAAATTGCAGAGAAATGGCTAATTAACAAACCTTATTATTTAACCATTTCTGTAAATGCAATTTTGTTTATACAACTATTATAAGTTTGTACAGGAGGGTTTTAAATGTCAAAGTACGTTTATCTTTTTAGCGAAGGAAATGCATCAATGAAAAACCTTCTCGGAGGTAAGGGAGCAAATCTGGCCGAAATGACGGGTTTGGGACTTCCGGTTCCAAGAGGATTCACAGTAACTACCGAAGCATGTACAAGATACTACAACGATGGAAAAGTTATTGCGCCTGAAATTGAAGAGGAAATCTATAAGATGATGGCCAAAACAGAGCAGATTGTCGGGAAGACCTTTGGCGATCCGGCAAATCCTTTTCTTGTATCCGTAAGATCCGGGGCGAGAGCTTCCATGCCGGGTATGATGGATACTATTCTAAATCTTGGTCTGAATGATCAGGTCGTGGAAGGTCTTGCAAAGCTCACAAACAATGAGAGATTTGCCTACGACAGCTATAGAAGATTCATTCAGATGTTTTCAGACGTAGTTATGGAGGTTGAAAAACCAAAGTTTGAAAAAATTCTTGATGCAGTAAAAGAAGAAAACGATGCACAATTTGACACAGATTTAACAGCAGAAAACCTTAAGGAAGTCGTTAGAAGATACAAGGAACTATTCAGAAATGAAAAAGGTTTTGATTTCCCACAGGATCCGAAAGTACAGCTGATGGAAGCTGTCAAGGCAGTTTTCCGTTCCTGGGATAACCCCCGTGCCATAGTTTACAGAAGGCTGAATGATATTCCAGGTGATTGGGGAACAGCTGTAAATGTTCAGGAAATGGTATACGGAAATATGGGTAATGATTCAGGAACCGGTGTAGCCTTTACCAGAAATCCGTCAACGGGTGAGAAAAAGCTGTATGGTGAGTTCCTTATGAATGCGCAGGGAGAAGATGTTGTTGCGGGAATAAGAACACCACAGCCTATGGAACAGATGAAGGTTGTAAATGAAGATGCTTATAACCAGTTTGTTCAGATAGCCACAACACTTGAATCACATTATAGAGATATGCAGGACATGGAGTTTACCATTGAAAAGGGTAAGCTGTTCATGCTGCAGACCAGAAACGGTAAGAGAACTGCTGCATCTGCTTTAAGGATAGCAGTCGATCTGGTTAGTGAAGGCATGATAACCCGGAATGAAGCTCTAATGAAGGTTGATCCAAAGCAGCTGGACGCATTGCTGCACCCCAATTTCGAGCCTAAGGCGCTGAAAGCGGCCAAGCCGATTGCAAAAGGTCTCCCGGCATCACCTGGAGCTGCGACCGGCCGCGTGTATTTTGAAGCCGATGAAGCAGTTGAAGCAGCTAAGGGCGGAGAAAAGAAAATTATATTGGTAAGATTGGAGACTTCTCCTGAGGATATAGAAGGAATGCATGTTTCACAGGGTATTCTCACGGGTCGAGGAGGGATGACCTCACACGCAGCAGTTGTTGCCCGTGGTATGGGAACCTGTTGTGTCGCCGGCTGCAGTGATATTAAGATCAACGAAGAAGAAAAATACTTTATTGATAAGAACGGCAAAAAGTACAGTGAAGGTGACTGGATTTCACTGGACGGTTCAACAGGTAATGTGTATGGTGAAAAGCTGCCTACAATTGAGCCGGAAATGACCGGCGACTTTGCTACCCTTATGGAGTGGGCAGATGATGCCAGAACCTTAAAGGTCAGAACTAATGCCGATACTCCGGCCGATGCTGCTCAGGCAATCAAGTTTGGTGCCGAGGGTATAGGACTCTGCCGTACAGAGCACATGTTCTTTGAGGCTGACAGAATTCCCGCAATGAGGGAAATGATTGTGGCAAGAACTGAAGAGCAGAGAAGAAAAGCTCTTGATAAGCTGCTCCCCATGCAGAGAAGTGACTTTGAAGGCTTATTCAGAGAAATGCAGGGTTACCCCGTAACCATCAGATTCCTGGATCCTCCTTTACATGAATTCCTGCCTCAGGCCGATGAAGATATTGAAGCATTAGCCACAGAAATGGGTATGACTTTTGCTGATCTGAAGGGTATTGTTGCCGACCTGCACGAGTTCAATCCTATGATGGGACACAGAGGCTGCCGTCTTGCCGTATCGTACCCTGAAATAGCTGAAATGCAAACCAGAGCCGTCATTGAAGCAGCAATCAATGTTAATAGAAACGGAATGTCAGTTGTTCCGGAAATAATGATCCCATTGGTTGGAGACGTTAAGGAATTAAAGTATGTTAAGGATATAGTAGTAAAGACTGCTACTGAAGTAATACAAAGTGCCGGAGTTAGTCTGGAGTACAAAGTGGGAACCATGATTGAGATCCCAAGAGCTGCTCTGACTGCAGATGTTATTGCTACCGAAGCTGAATTCTTCTCCTTTGGTACAAATGACCTTACTCAGATGACCTTTGGTTTCAGCCGTGACGACGCAGGTAAATTCCTTGAGGATTACTATTCCAAGAAGATTTACGAATCCGATCCATTTGCAAAGCTTGATCAGACCGGCGTCGGGAAGCTGGTGGAAATGGCTGCAAAACTGGGTAAGCAGACCAGACCCGACATAAAGCTGGGTATCTGCGGAGAGCATGGAGGAGATCCCTCATCTGTAGAATTCTGTCATAAGGCAGGCTTAAACTATGTGAGCTGCTCGCCGTTCCGTGTTCCAATTGCGAGACTGGCTGCAGCGCAGGCAGTTATTGGCGGCGGAGGACTGGGACAGAAGTAAAAAGCCAATTTTATGGTGGAATGCATTTACAATTGAGATATATTTCACATAAGAAATAAAAAGCAAGGAAAGCGAAGATAGCGCCAAATGCCAAGGTGCTATTGCTTTCCTTGTTTTTTATTTTGAAAATATAAGTAATTACATTGTACGCCTGGCATGAGCGCAATATAATATTCCATTTTATGGAGTTGAGTTGTAAAATGTAAGAGTACTGTAATTGTTTGGTATTCTAATATTGGTTGTAAGGGATAAAATGGAATTGTTTGCTATTAAATACGGAGAATCTATATTTAAAAAGAAATTTATTTATAAGGATATAATATTACAAGTTTAAAAAGTTAGATGTGTATTCCATTTTATGGAGATAAGCAGTAAAATAAAGGAATACTGGATATCGTTTGATTTGGTAAATAAATTATATAATTTAAAAGGAGAAATAATATGGAAAACGTTCGTATTTATGAAATACCTGCATGTAAAATGGTATCCTCCCAATGTGGTATGTTTGGGGATGGAAAACTTGAAAAGTTTGATAATTGGTTTAGTTCCCTGCCCAGAACAATGTTTCCAAAGGACTTTTTATGGTTTGACAGCAAGAGGGAAGGATTTGTATGGTATTACATATATAATGAAGAACTGTCCATACCGGAAGATTTTGAATTGGTCGATTTCCCCGGGGGTTTATATGCTGTTGCTTCCGGAATTGATGGGCAGGATAGCTCAGATGTAATAAACACTATTAAAAATTTTATTATGGAAAAGGGCTGCTTTGAGGAGGATAGTTCTCGGGAATATTTAGGAAACATACCAACTCCTCCTTCTGCTGCCAAAGCAATGGGATATAATCAGATGGATTATTATGTTCCAATTAAAATTGTTCCGTGTGGTTTGTAATTTTATTATCATTAACAGAGTTTGACCTGGAAAACCACCCGTTTGCTCTTGGAATATAAGCGCCAATTAGTGTAGAATATATGAGAATAGTAAAATATGAAGGAGATTTTTAATTATGAGTCATACTCTTACAGAAGAGAATATTCAAAAATTGAGAGAAGAATTAGAGTATCGAATGACAGTAAAGAGAGCTGAAATAGCAAAAGACAAACTTGAAGCTGCGGCACATGGTGACAGATCCGAAAATGCTGAATACAAGGAAGCCTGTGAACGATATACCGAAAATGATAATCGAATTCAGCAATTGTTAACTATAATTTCTACTGCAACAATAATAGATGCCAAAACGATTGACAAATCTGTCTTGGGAATAAACAGCAAAGCCAGAATAAAATTTATTGACGAAGGCGATGAAGATGTTATTACTCTTGTAACAACTATGGATATAGATCCTGCCAAAATGCGGATAAGTATAGAATCTGATTTGGGAAAAGCGTTATCGGGTAAAAAGACCGGAGACATTGTTGAAGTAAATGCACCAAGCGGAAAGTATTCAGTGGAAATATTGGAGATTCTATGAGTGATATCTCCTAAAAATATTTGGTTAAATGAATGTCATTGCTACACCTCATTTTTTAACACATAATATTCACATACATTTCAATTATAAAGTACATTTAAGAAAATATATGTTTAAATCACAAAAATTAAAATATTTTGGCAATAATAAGCTTTGAATTGCATATATAGAATGAGCTTTAAACAATTATGAAAAACAGGTGATATAATGAGTGAAAGATTTGTTATTGTAGGAAGTGGCATCGCTGCGGTCAGTGCTGTTAAAGCAATAAGGGAAGTTAATGCTGATACTGAAATTCACATGTTTGGAGATGAAAAATTTTATCCGTATAATCGTATCAAGCTTTCAAAAAGTTTATTTGAACAACTAAGGGAGGAAGAAATTCTTCTTCAAAAAAAGGAATGGTTCGAAACCAATAAGGTCAGGTTATATTTAGGCACAAAGGTGATGAATATTGATATTCAGAATCAGGAATTAGTTTTATCCAACGGTTTCAGAGAAAAATACGGTAAACTGCTCCTGGCAAATGGTGCCAGCAACTCCATACCTCCAATAAAAGGAATAGATGGTCCATGTGTTTATACATTAAGAGGGTTGGAAGATGCATGGAATATTAGCGAAAATGTTCAGAACAAAAATGTAGTAATTAATATCGGTGCAGGAAGTCAGGGACTTGAAACAGCTTGGATATTACACCGGAATGGGAAGAAGGTCATAATAGTTCAGAGAAACCGGCGCCTCATGCCAAGAGAACTTGATGAAACAGGCTCCCGTATTCTACTGGATTATGTTGAGAATCAAAATATACAAGTTTTGCTAAATACACAATTTGACAGTATAACTTCTAATGGAAGGGTAGAATGTAGGACTAAAGCAGGTGAAAATATCATTTGCGACATGGTTATTTATTCTGCAGGTATAAGTCCAAATATTCAGCTGCTAAATGGTACTCAGGTAAAAGTACACCATGGGATAGTGGTCGATGGTAATATGAGGACTAATACAGCAAACATATATGCCGCCGGTGATGTGGCCGAGTTTGAAGGTAGAGTAACCGGATTGTGGAATATAGCCATAGCACAGGGGAGAACTGCCGGATACAATATGGCAGGAAAAGAGGCAGTCTATGAACACATCGTTCCCGTAACTACCTTGAATGCTTTTGGAACTTCATTATTTTCAATGGGAGATGTTGAAGAAAAAGAGCATACTTATATTATGACTTCTGAAGATGACAAAAATAGGACGTATAAGAAAATATTTATTGATAATCATAAAATCGTTGGTGCAATTGTAATTGGTGATACCAAAAAATCTCCGATTATAAAAGCGGCTATAGAACATGAAATGTCTTTAGAAAATGTTAACCTGGATAAAATATCAGTAGATGAGCTCATGGAAAAATTGAGAAAAAAGGAGATATAGTATGATCGATATTAAATTTTGTGAAAACAACTTTTCACATGGAACTGATGAAGTTATGAGTAAATTGAAAGATGAATTTGAGGAAGCAAATGTATCTGCCGAACCCTGCCTGGGTTACTGCGGAGACTGCGCTGTAGGACCCTTTGCCCTTGTGAATGATGAATTGATACAAGCTGATACTGCCGATGAATTATATGAGGCCATAAAAGACGCCATAGAATAATTATCTGATATATAAACTATGAAGGATAAATTTGGAAGTTAATAAAAAATATTAAAAGGCTAAGGTAAGCTAATGTTTAGTTCTTCTTAGGCTTTTTTTATTTGTGGAAAATTACATAAGCCTTAAAGTTTAGGTGAAACTAAATAAAAGGAATTAATTATCGGAGGTTTATTATGATAAGAGATGGGCTGACATTTCACGAAAGTATGGAGATACATGAACTATTGAACTTTAAAACCATCTGCATGGCAACATCAAAACTTGCTCAGGGAGTGGTATTTGACCAGGAGCTGAAGGCATTATTGGATAAGGACGTTCAGCAGTCCATGGAAGACGTAAGGATTTTAGAAAGCTTATTAAGTAAAAGTAAGCTTCAATAAGGAGGTACAAATAAAGTGACTATAGAAGCAAAGCCAATTAACGAAATAAAAAAGCCAATGAACAAGGATTATCTCGAAGTAGATAATATGGAGGGTATGCCGGGCCTTGTGGATTCTACCATTGCGATGAATTATTTGATTAGTGTAAAAAGCGGAGTAAGGAATTGCGCTATTGCTCTTACAGAAATAGCAAATCTGGAATCAAGGGCGGAGGTAAGCAATATGCTGAATAAAGCAGTAGACCTGCATGCAGAGATAACTGAATTGATGATTAAGAAAGGTTGGTTCCATCCCTTCCATTGGGATAAACAGTTTGATCTTGATAAAGTATCCGCAGATACAGCGCTGCAGATAGCAAGTCTCAATCTCTTTCCCGGTGATACCGGCAGACTTGGAACCTTTGCAACTCCCAATTATTGATTCTTTTACTATTTGTGTCGCTGTATGACAGCGGAATGGAGGTTATAATGAAAGCTGTAACATTTCAAGGTGTAAAAAACGTTGAGGTAAAAGAGGTCGAGGACCCCAAAATTCACAAACCCGACGATATAATTGTAAAAATTACCACCACGGCCATTTGCGGATCGGATCTTCATCTGATTCATGATATGATTCCCAATCTGCCCAAAAATTATATTATTGGCCATGAACCTATGGGGGTAATTGAAGAGATAGGGCCTGAAGTTAAAAAATTAAAAAAAGGTGATAGAGTTATTATTCCTTTTAATGTAAGCTGCGGAGAGTGCTTTTATTGCAAACACGGGTTAACCAGTCAATGTGATAATTCAAATCCGCATGGTGAATCAGGAGGATTTTTCGGTTATTCTGAAACAACCGGGGGATATCCCGGAGGACAGGCAGAGTACATGCGGGTGCCATACGGAAATTTTACACCGTTTAAAATTCCTGAGAATAGTGAAGTAGCCGATGAAAAGCTGGCATTGCTTGCTGATGTGGTTCCAACAGCTTTCTGGAGTGTTGAAAATGCAGGAGTTAAAAAAGGTGACACTGTTATTGTTTTAGGCTGTGGACCAGTCGGACTGCTGGCTCAGAAATTCTGTTGGATGATGGGAGCAAAAAGAGTTATTGCTGTAGATTACATTGAATACCGGCTTGAGCATGCAAAAAAATATAATAATGTGGAGATTGTAAACTTTGAACATCATGATAACACTGGTGAATATCTCAAAGAGATAACCAAGGGCGGAGCTGATATTGTCATTGATGCGGTAGGAATGGATGGTAAAATGACCCCTATGGAATTTCTTGCATCAGGTCTGAAGCTGCAGGGAGGAGCATTGGGCAGCTTTGTGACTGCCAGTCAGGCTGTCAGAAAGGGTGGAATGATACAGGTTACAGGCGTGTATGGTTCAAGATATAACGGCTTTCCTCTGGGAGATCTTATGAATAGAAACATAAATATCAGATTGGGGCAAGCTCCTGTAATACCATATATTCCTCAATTATATAAAATGATTGCTGACAAGAAATTTGATCCTGGTGATATTATCACTCATACACTGCCGCTGGAGCAGGCCAAGCAAGGATATGAAGTATTTGATACAAAAACGGATGGCTGCATAAAGGTGGTGCTCCAGCCGGGCCTTCACTAAATTAAGCATATATAGATAAACGAATATTTAAAAATTCATAGTACCACAATAAATTAAGCGAAAATGAAACAGAAATGGAGTTTAAAATGGATACAAAAAAAACAATTGCACCACATGAAACCTTTGAGCTTCATGAACTAATAACCTTAAAAAATATTTCTGCAACAAAATCCTTTGCTATGTCAGTGTTTGTTAAAGATCATGAATTGAAAGAAATAATGCAGCAGTATTTTAGAACATCACAGGAACAAATAAAGGAACTTTGTGATTTACTGGAACAATCAGAGTTTTCAAAAAAACCAGCAGAAGCACCAGGTATGCATTAATTTTAAAAAGAAAGAAGGCTGAAAAATGGGAATATTGCAAAATCTAGCAGGAATGAGAGATATGTCTGAACAGGTTATTGCAACAGATTTTTTAATATCAGCAAAGGCCGGTGTTCAGAATTATGCGGTTGCCATAACCGAAACAGTATCTCCCCATGTAAGGGAGGTTCTTCGCAGACAACTGGATACAGCAATTGGGACACATGAAAGAATTTTTCGATATATGATGAGAAATGGTTATTATAACATTAATGATCCCCGTGATCAGATAAATATTGATATGGCGGCAGCCCAAACAGTTTTAAACATTCATCAATAAAAATATGCAATCATGTAATTATCTTTCAGGGTATTATTTTTGAAAACGCATATACTATTTTTGTCCGCAAGGATAAATATATTTCAGAGGGAGCGATGCTTTATGGCAGATAACAATAATAACAGAACATTGGTACCTGAAGCAGCAAGCAAGCTTGATAAACTGAAATATGAAACTGCTGCCGAACAGGGTGTTAATCTTAAGGAAGGTTACAATGGTGACATTACTGCAAGAGAAGCCGGAAAAATCGGTGGTAACATGGTTAAGAAGATGATTGAATACGCAGAAAAGAATATGAAAAAGTAAAAAAGGCCCGCAAGGGCCTTTTTTATATTGATTAAGGCAGCAGCAGGACAAACTCAAGAATTAATAGAACTATGAGATATATTGTCAAACTGCTCCAGAACCGGTGGTAAATGGGAAGATATAGGAGAGGAGTTTAGTTTGATTTTGCCTGACATACATACCCAAGCAAAAAGGACGCATCAAGTTAAAAGTATGCCAATTAAATAATAAGTTAAATATTTATGTTTCAAATGCAGTATACACATTTTGAAAATGCAGATAATAAATTTTGATTATAATTTAAGGGAATGTGTGGATTGTAAATGGAAAAAATAAGTAAGCACCAACTGTTTTGTCTTGTGATGATGGGTCAGATAGGAAGTACCAATCTATGGGCATTGGGTATAGAGGCGAAACAGGATGCATGGATTGTTATTCTTATTTCCTTGCTTATAGGTTTGGGGCTAGTTTGGTTATTCACACGGCTTCAGAGTAAATTACCTGCAGAGAATATTGCAGAAATAACCCAAACTGTTATAGGTAAAGTACTGGGGTGGCCTTTAGGATTTCTTTATTTTTTAATGTTTACATTTAATTGTACCCGTAATACCAGCGAATTTGCAGACTTAATAAATATGACATTTTTACAGGAAACACCCAGAACTATTATTATGATTATATTTATGGCTGCAATGACATATGTCTTATTCCTGGGAATTGAAACTTTCGCCCGTGTAACTGAAATCATACTGCCTTTGATGATTATATTAATTATATCAATTTATTTAATGGTTTTGGTATCAGGGAGAATGGATTTTAAAGAACTAACCCCTGTTCTGGGAAATGGAATCAAACCAGTATTAGCTGCAGTTTATCCTGTCGGAATAAATTTTCCATTTGGACTGGCATTTTTATTTTTTCAATTATGGCCTTATTGCTTGGGTTTACCAGGTAAGGAAATAAGGAGAACAACCTTATTAGCTGTATTCTTGTCTGGTCTGATATTGACAATTACATTAATTATTATTATAACTACCCTGGGAACAAACATTGCGGCCAATGCTACAATTCCATTGCTTGAAGTCATTAAACTTATTAATATCGGAGAATTCATTACAAATATCGATGCAGTAGGCGTACTCATGATATTTATTGGTGGTTTTTATCTGGGTATTCTCAATTTTTTTTCTGCTGTGCTGGTATTTGCCAAATTGTTTAAAATTAAAAACTATAAATGGGTACTAATTCCTTTAGCAATATTTATATTATGGTATGCGGGAGTTTATGAACCCAATTACCCATTTCATGTTAAATTTCTTATTCCGCAATACTGGCAGCAGTTTGTTCCTCTTTTTAATATAGTTATTATTTTACTCTTTGTTACCCTTTTATTAAAACAGTACTGCGGGGCATCCACGAAAGTTAAAAAGGGCAGTCATTATAAAGGGGGAAAATAAATAATGGATATAATTACGAAATTAATAAAGGATACAATAAAAACCGGTATAGGACAAAGCATTATTGCTTTTGGGGCCTGGTTTTATGTTCTTGTAATGCTGCTTGTTGTTATATATTATACAATTCGGTGCTTGATTAAGCTGCTATCCAAATGAAATAATATATCTATTCTTTCTTCTTAACTACATCAATAGATTTAATCAGCAGACCCGTCCCTTTCAAAGAGCTTTTTACATGTATTGAATAGCTGACATCGGGAAAGACGGTATCCCATTTATCCTTTATTTTCTTCCAATCTTTAGGATGTTTCCTTTGTATTGCGCTTCCGAAGCCTATTACGTCTGTACGGAAATCTCCCTGAATTTTCTTTATCGAACTGTTTATTTTTGTAAGAAGTAATTGACTAAGCTTCTCATTAAGTTTTTCGAATTCGTCGGGATTTGAAACATCAATACCATCTTTAATCTCAGTAAGATTTCCCTCAACCTCAACATCTATTTTAAAACTGTATCTGTTATTTTTCACCGATGGAGAAAATTTACTTTTTATTTTTGTAATTTCTATAGATAACACTTCCTGTTTGTCTTTCTGAGTTGGAAGGTTAATAAGAGCTCTTTTTTTATTACCGGTTATCATGTTTAATCCAAATGTTTCATCTTCATCTAGAAACCCAACAAGTTTACTTTTATTAAATACAGCTGTTCCGGAAAGCATTAGTCCCTCGCTTGATTCTAAATTTTTTTCTGGAGTAATTTTATCAGTTTTAATTGTTTTGAATACACCGGCTACGGGATGAATGCCTTCTCCAGGCATTTTTTTAATAAAATCAATAACCGTTGTTGTGGTTGCATAGGAGTTAATTTTTTGTTTTTTAATAATTCCTTCCATATAGCCTGCCTGAACTTTTGCAAGCCCATGCTCTATATTGATAACCTCATAGGCTTTAGCACCACTTGTTATCATTAACCATGTAGATTTTCTGAGTTCCTGGCTTCTTGATATAAAGTCGGTAATATCATCCAGACCTTGGCGGGCCAATTCCTCACTCACTAATATAACTGTAACGTGAGAAAATATGCTTCGTCTATCAAATTCCTTAACGGTATTTCTAATTGCTTGAAACAGAGTTTCTCCGGAAGTAATCACGGTCTCAAAGGGTGCTTCCCGCCCGCTGCTATTTTTTGAGAGTGCTTCGGGTCGTATAATTTGACTGGACAAAAGATAACCACCGGATTTCTCATCCTTATCAATTCCAATTGCTAAAACTATACCAACTTCATTTAGTTCCTTACGGTCCCAACATCCTGTAAATGTGATAGCAGTTAATGAAGCGATCAGAATAGTTATTAGAATTTTTTTAAGCATTATTCTTTCCTCCTTTTCTACTTTCAGGCTTAACAGGAAGCTGACTGTTATTCTGTCTTTTTGAATCCTTCCATGTGATTGAACGAGGTCTTTCTTTCATAAACCATGTTGGAAAACGTATGATACTATCTTTAATATCACCCCAGAAAGTAGGTGCCAAGGGGGCCAGATAAGGAACTCCAAATGATCTTATTGAGCACATGTGAGCTAATATACAAAACATTCCGACAATAACACCGAACAGTCCGAAGGCACCACTTAAAATAATTAGCAGAAATTTATATATAATTACCGAGTCGTATAAGGATGGAAGTATAAAACTTGTGATAGCTGAAAGAGCTGTTATAATAACCATCGGAGCACCAATAATACCCGCTTCTACCGCTGCCTGTCCGATAACCAGAGTTCCGACAATGCTGACTGCCGTTCCGACAGCTCGGGGCATCCTTATACCTGATTCTCTTAATAGCTGAAAGATTATTTCACTGATAAGGGTTTCTACCAGAACCGGAAAGGGAATACCTTCTCTGGCTGCAGCAAAGGTAACCAGAAGCACTGTTGGCACCATTTCCTGATGAAAGGTTGTAAGCGAAATATAAAGAGAGGGAAGAGTCAGGGTAATAAATAAGGCCAACAGTCTTAATAAACGCATCAGGTTTGTTAAAAAGGGCCTTGAATAGTAATCCTCAGGAACCTGCAAAGCTTCTACGAAAGTGCAGGGAACTGTCAGGACAGTGGGG
Organism: Bacillota bacterium; assembly: GCA_023409265.1. Taxonomy (GTDB): domain Bacteria; phylum Bacillota; class Clostridia; order Acetivibrionales; family DSM-1351; genus Ruminiclostridium. The sequence goes on from JAEYHZ010000031.1 coordinate 179,897, forward strand.
GTTCCACTGCATAAAATAGCGACACGGCCTTCCAAAAGTTTTGCTGAAACTTTGTCTGGCCGTTCACTGTTGCCGACTGTTGAAAAAAGAGAAAAAGGGTTATCATCTATTAGCTGTTCAATATAGCCCGATTCCAATACGGCATCATTATCAATCTGATTTATACGTTTGCGGACTTCTTCTACAATTCCCATATTTGCTATTCCATCGATATATGCAATTGAGATATCGGTGCGTGTCTGCTTTCCTACCACCAAAGATTCAAAAACCAGATTTGGGTTTTTAATAATTCTACGAATCATAGAGGTATTAATTCTGATGGTTTCAACAAAAGCTTCTTTTGATCCGCGTATAACTACCTCTGTATCAGAAGCTTGAATACTTCTGCGTTCGCCTCCTTTGGCACTGATATTGAAACCATAATCACTTCCGTCAAAGAGAAGAAGAGTGTCGCCCGAAAGGACTGCATCGATTGCTTCATCATAGGTGTGGATCTCTTTAGCCTCAACAATATTAAGAATATGATTTTTCAAGTCTTCAAAAAGATTTTCCTTCTCAACAATTCTACCTTTAGGATCAGTAATATGCATATTGACCATCAAAGATTTGACTACATATTCGATGATAAGATTTTTATCTCCCAAACCGTCAACAAAACTAACCAATGCCTTTGTCTGATATTTGACCCCAAAGTAGAATTCTCTGAAAATAATGTCATCGCTTTTTCCTAATATATTTTTAAGTTGTTGAGTATTTTTATCGAGGGATTTCTCCAGGGTTAATTGCGTATTAACATAGGAATACTTAACATCCGGAGTTTTTGATTTCGAAATTTCTTTTTTAAAATTAAGGTATTTTAATATTTTTTCTATCATTTGTATACACCCGATAAGTCAATTAATGTTAAAGTATATAATTAAAACATATCTATCATAAAAACTATTAAAAATACAAATTTGTTTATAAAAATAACATACTGATTTTATATTAAGAACCTATTACTAGGTTAATGCATTTTACTTAGTATTAGTAGTTTGAATAATTATATTACAGATTATCCTTGATAGGGATCGGGATCAAATTTTAGCAAAACCAGTGTAAGTTGCTCAGAATGTTCCTTTTCATCATTAATTATTTTTTGCAGAGCAGTGCGAACATCTCTTTGCTGAATCTGGGCCAGTTCATCTTCATAAAGTATTACAGCCTCAAGTTCGCCTTTAATATCTTCACGAATATAATTCAATATTTTAGACTTATCATATACAGGTTTACTGGGTTGAAGAACTGGTTGCGATTGCGGTTGTGGTCTTGAGCCCGAGCCCGAGCCTTTACGAGAACGTGAACCCGAATTGGCTGTGTTGGCGGAGTTGGCATTGGGACCTGCTCCAGAATTTGAAACCGGCTCTATTCCTGAATATTCAATTGTGGGAACTGCAGAACCCAACATATCTTCAGGAGGGTTGTTAAAATAGTTGTACTGAACCGGATCGTACTTCCTTAGCAGATTTAAAGCTATTATGTAGTGGCTTTTTTCTTCAAGCATTATATGATGCCAGACTTCGTTTATTTCTGCAATATCCGAGTTTGAAATGTGATACTGGTAACCGTTTATTGCTACCACTTCAGCTATAATTATCTGACGTAACAGGTTTGTGACTCTGCTGGCTGTACCTTGCGGTTGGCCATGAGGATTTGTATAACTCATATTAACCTCACAATACTCCATAATATTTTTTAGAAACTATTACATACTATGAGTTTATTGTTCATAACGTGAAGCAATAAAAGGCAATTAGAGGCAATGAGGACAGTATGGGGAAATAAAAGTGATAAAGAAATGAAAAGGACAAAAAGAAAATAAAAGCAGGTTAAAAATAAAAGGAAGTTGTAAAGGAAATAAGAGGAAATAAATGTAAATAAAAAATATATTGACATTCACGCAACGTAAAGGTGTATATTTTGATTAAGCAATTAATACAGCACGATTTAATAATGGCCATAAAAAGTGCTAATTGTTATTTGCAATCCAAATTGTCAGGAGGTGAAAAGGCTTATTCAGGACCCGTACATGTAGGGTTATCCTGACAAAAGCCTTCGGATGGAATATACGGTTCAGAAACTGGCAGCTATAGCAGGTATAAGCACCAGAACACTCAGGTACTATGATGAAATAGGTATTCTTAAGCCGGCAAGAATTAATTCATCAGGTTATAGGATTTACAGCCAGGCAGAAGTAGATAAGCTTCAACAGATTCTCTTTTATCGGGAACTGGAAGTAAGCCTTGAAGATATCAGGGAAATAATAACTTCTCCAAACTATAACAGCTCTGATGCCTTAAGAAACCATCGCAGCAAGCTTCTGGCAAAACGGAAACAAATAGATGCGTTGCTTGTCAATATTGATAAAACTTTAGAGGCAGCGGAAGGGAGAATAAATATGACTGACAAAGAAAAGTTTGAGGGTTTCAAACAAAAACTTATTGAAGATAACGAGAAAAAGTATGGCAGGGAAATAAGAGAAAAATATGGGGAAAAAGCGGTGGATGAATCCAACAGCAAGATGATGAATCTGACAGAAGAACAATATGCAGAATTTGAAAAGCTTAGCAATAAGGTAAATGATACCTTAAAAGAGGCTATGGATACAAATGATCCTGCAGGTGAAATGGGACAAAAGGCTGCAGACCTTCACCGCCAATGGCTGTCTTATACCTGGGGCAGCTACAGTAAAGAAGCGCATGCAGGTCTTGCTCAAATGTATGTTGACGATGAGCGCTTCAAAGCATACTATGATAAGCTTCAGCCCGGTGCTGCAGAATTCTTGAGAGATGCAATACTGATATACACCGGAATGAATAAATAATTCGGCATTATAACTCACTGCAGCTAATTGAAGAGTAGTAAAAAAAATTGAATTTTTTATAAACGTTAAACAACCTCTCGTGCATGCTCGAAGGTTGTTTTAACGTTAAAAAAGTTTCGATAAATCAGCTTCAATATTTGTCCGGTACAACAAAAAACTTCAACTATTCCAGCATTATAGTACTTAAGAATGGTAACAATTTCAGCTGGTTCAGTTTACATAAACTTGATACTATAATAGAGGATTTAAGATCCAAATATTTTGTTGAGGTGACATAATGGAAAAAAAGGCGGCAAAGAGGATTATAAAAGTAATTGCGGCAGCTGTAGTTTCAGTTAGTATAATGTTTGGTTCCATTCCTGTAATGCAGGCAGCATCCGTAAAGGATATTGGAAAGAGTTCCACTTATGCAAGGGAAGCCATTCAGTGGATGGCAGACAATAATGTTATTAGCGGAGATAAGTACGGAAACTTTAGCCCGGCTAAAAAAATCAGCAGGGCGGAGCTTGTTACAATTATTGTTAAAGCATTGAATATTGATGTAACTAATATACCAAAAACACCAACCTTCAGCGATGTTCCTAAAAGTCACTGGGCCTATGTCTATGTTGAAGCTGCAAGCAGAGCAGGAATTGTCAGCGGCATTGGAAATGGAAAGTTTGGAGTTAGCAATATGAGTACCAGAGAACAGGTTACAACAATTCTTATGAGCTGTTTATCAGTTTCAAGAGAATCAGTTCTGGCAAACCAGGGTCTCGATGCATTATCCAAATTTAAAGATGAAGGAAAAATGTCTGAGTGGGCAAAGGCATCAATTCAATTTGCAGTCTCAAACAATCTGATGAGCGGAACAGGTGCCGATTCTTTCTCTCCTGCCGGTCTGGCAACAAAGGAACAAATTGCATTTATATTATATAATTTCATAAAAAATAAGGAAAGTTTAATTCAGATTGCTGAGATTTTAAAAAAGCCGTTAATCACTTTTAATGGTGATATACTTAAACTATCAGAAGCTCCTGAGATTACAAACGGTGAAATACTTGTACCTGCCGAAGCATTTATAAAAATGGGAGCTGAAGTAACAATAGACGGGGAAAAGACCGGAATAATTATAAAGAGTTCCACATCAACAGAAAAAAGTATTCATTTGAAAACTGGTAATACTACTGCGTTTATAAATTATACCGGCAGTGGAGATCCATTTGGTGATATGGACGCTCAGGGTAATGCCATAACACTGGCAACTGTTCCTAGAGTGTCAGGAAACGATATCCTTGTACCGATAAAAGCTGTTAGCGATACACTTGGAATGACTGTTGAGTGGAACACCAAAACAAATCTCGTGGCAGTTAAGGACACTACAGCAGTAAAGTACCCATTATTATATAATGCCTTAAAAAACATGCTCAACTATAAAGGTGAATATAAAACATCGCTGGATATATCTTCTGTAGACACTACTACATTTGAGGAAGTAATGGCCTTGAATTACACTATGGAAGGTGTTATCAACGGGACAAATTCTACTGCAAAGTCCCAGATAAGCGTAACATTAGGAGGGGAACCCGGAGAGGTACAGAAAAACGAAGTTATCAGTGTTGGTGGTCAACTGTATTCAAAGAATATTGAAACTGGTGTCTGGAGCATAGTAAGTAAAGCTGAAGCAGATGAAAGCGGTATTTTATATTACGATGTGAATACCGACAGAAATGACACACAAAACATGCTTGAACTTTATGATAAGATGACTGTTGTTCCAACCGGTAAAACAGTATTTAACGGGGAAGAGGTCTCTAAATACCAGATTAAAGTGGGTCCAGACATATTGAATCAAGCAATTCCATCAGGGCTGGTGAATGAAGGAATAAATCTGGAAGATATATATAACAACGGTTTCAATTTAAAATATGAAGTCTATGTAAATAATAAGGGTCAACTGGTTAAGCAGACTGTTAAATTTACAGGAGGAATGAAGGAAGATTATTTTGAAATGGAATTCAATATGATATTGAATGCTGAATTTACCAATATAGGCAAGGATATTGAAATTGTAAGTCCTATATGATTTAGCCATAACAAATTCTGTTTAAGTCAATAAAATTGTGGCCGGTATGCTCAAATACCGGCCGCAAAATATATAAAACACTATTCGTTCAACTGCTTATTGTGGATTAGAGGGGTTTGAAATATTCTCAAGCGTATCTGCTACCTGAGTATAATATTTAGCGTCAACAGCTACGTCTCCAAGAGCCACTATTCCTATCAATGAATTGTTTTCTACAACCGGTACTCTTCTGATCTGACTTGTTGCCATTTTCTGGGCAACGTCATGCATATCCATATCAGGAGTAACAGTTGCTACACCGGTAGTCATTATTTCTGTAACAGGAGTCTGCTGTGGATTTTTCCCATTTGCAACAGTTCTGAGAACAATGTCTCTATCTGTTATTATTCCCACAACACCGCTCTGGTCGCAGACCGGAATTGAACCTACATTATGCTGCTGCATAAGCTGGGCGGTTTGAGCAACATTTGCTGCGGGATCAACATAAGCAACATTTTTAGTCATTACATCCCTAACCTTCATATAATCACCCTTTCTTTTTAGAATTCATGATTATAATTCCCGAATGAATTTAAAAAAAACGCGGAAGGTTTCACCATTTGTTTTCAGTAATATAAAGCTCTGCAGAGTAGGAGGCTGTGGCACCGTCGGCAGCTGCTGTAATAACCTGTCTCAAAAATTTCTGTCTTATGTCTCCGGCTGCATAAACACCGGGAATGTTGGTCTGCATTTTTTCATCGGTTAGTATATAACCATCCTTGGTTTGCTGAACCTTACCATCTATAAGAGAAATGTTCGGCTTAAGTCCAATTGCTACAAAAAGACCATCAACGGTTAAAGTACTCTTTTCTTCAGTGATCAGATTCTTTACCCTTAAACCTTCGACCCCGAACTGACCGATTATTTCTTCTACTACAGAGTTCCATACAAATTCTATTTTTTTATTACAGCATAATTCATCCTGAAGAATTTTTGTTGCTTTCATTTTATCCTTCCTGTGAATTACATATACCTTCGGGCAGAACCTTGCAAGATAAAGGGCGTCCTCTGCAGCAGTGTCACCGCCACCTACAACGGCAACGGTTTTTCCCTTATAGAATGCTCCGTCGCAGACTGCACAATAGGAGACTCCTGCGCCTCTGAAAGCCTCCTCCTTTTCAAGACCCAGCATCTTTGGATATGCTCCCATGCATAATATTAACGCTTTACATTCGTAAGTATTATTTTTAGTTTTTACAACTTTAATTTTAGAATCCAAATCCAGTTCAATAACTTCATCATTCAATACGACGGTTCCAAATTTTCTTGCCTGTTTTTCCATTCTCAGCGCCAGATCGGCTCCACCAATCGGTTCTTCAAAACCCGGATAGTTTTCCATCACATCTGTTGTTGCCATTTGACCACCGGTAAACATTTTTTCTATTACAAGTGTGTCAAATTTTGCTCTGGAACTGTACAAAGCAGCAGCATAACCGGCTGGTCCGCCACCAATAATTATAACATCATACATAATTATCCTCCGAATCAGATATAACAACCTTCATTAAAATTTATTACATTAATTTTATCTGATTTTTATTAGTTAATTCTATAATTAATATACCCTGATTTAAAAGTTTGAACAGCTAAAATTTAAAAAAGTAAGAATTTCTATTAAAAAATCCAAATAACTTTCTTCAGATTAAAAATTCAAAAAATTTCTTCAAAAAAGAATTCAAATAAATTTCTTCAGAGTAACTCTCATATTCTTAAAAACAATATTAAACATCTAGGATTACTAAAAGATTTATGCTGTAAACACACTTGTCGTTAATATAACATATACTTGAATAGGGAATAAGTTAAACTATTCAGGTGGCATTATGATTTGTCCAAATCTTATGAATCCAAATATACCCAGGCCTGAACAGCCTGATAACCCCACAGACTATGAAAGAAGTATATTGTCCTATTATGCCTTGTACAGGGCTTGTCACACAGAAGACTACGATTACATATATAAAGCCTTTGCACCACCCCGGGATATAACCACATTAGCCAAGCCCGGACAGTTCAAGGGTAAGCGTATAGGTATTATCGGAGGTGGCCTTGCCGGGCTGTCGTCAGCTTACGAATTGCGAAAGCTGGGCTTTGATATAACCATTTTTGAAGCAAATGAGGAGAGGATCGGCGGAAGAGTTTATACGTATTATTTTGACAAGGAAAAGAGGTTTTATGGAGAACTTGGGCCTATGAGGATTCCTGTCAACCAGGAAACTACCTGGCATTATATAAACACATTTGGGCTTGATACAATTCCCTGGATACAATATGACCCCAATACATTTATCTATTTGCATCAGACAAGGGTCAGAAATGATCCCATGGGCCAAAACGTTATGAAATACATATATCCAAGCTATGATTTAAGAGGGGCGGAAGCTGAAACACCATGGCAGGAGCTTGGTTATTACGGCATAGAAGCACCTGTTCTTCAAGCACCGCCAAAAGTAAGAAGTGAAATAATTCGAGTTTTACCCCGATACAGCAGTCAGCTTTTATTCTGGGACAGCCTTAATACCAGGCAAATGTTCGAGTGGAGAAACCTCAGTCAAGGAGCTATCAATCTTCTATCAAATTTGTTTCCTATAGGAGGGGAATTCCTTTATCATAATTTTGTAGATTTTGTTCAGGAATACTACCCGGCTAATTTCACCGTTATGTATCAGATTAAAGGTGGTATGGTAAAGTTGCCGTTAGCATTTTATAATTCCTTTGTCAGCCAAACTCCTGAGAAATACTACCCGGGATTAGAGCCTGGCCAGTTGGGAAATGTAGATTACAGAGCAGGGCATACTGTGAGGGGTATTTACTACTCGGAAAAGGATAACGTATCTGTTTCCTATACAAGCAAACAATATGATCAACCGGCTTATGAGAAGTTTGACTATATAATATGTGCTGTTCCTTTTTCAATTCTGAGATCCTTTGATATTAAACCTATGTTCAGCAGTTTAAAAATGCAGGCTATTAAGGAAGTTACATATGGTAATGCCCAGAAAACTGCAGTTTACTTCAGCAGGAGGTTCTGGGAAGAGCAGGGAATAATTGGAGGAGGATCATATACTGACTTGCCTGTTACCACCATATGGTACTCCTCACATTATGAAAAGGCCCCATCTCCAAATAATCCGGGAGTTATTCTAGGTTCCTATAACTTTAATTTGAATTCTGTAAGATTGGGGAATATGCCCCCCGAGAGCCGTTTCAAAAAGATTACAAGAGACGTTGAAGAGGTTCACGGTTTGCCTGCAGGTTCACTGGACAAAATAGTTATTGATCACAAAACTCAGGTATGGGATAATGACCCTCTTTTTAGAGGAGCTTTCTGCTATTTTACTCCCCAGCAGAAAAAGTTATTTTCCTGGAATATGACGCTTCCCGAATACAATAATAAAGTCTTTTTTGCCGGTGAACATATTTCCGCTCTGCACAGATGGATGCAGGGGGCCCTCCAGAGCGGAATGCAGGCAGCTAATGCATTGGTAGCAGCCCAAACTGCCAACTCAGGTTATCCTGCAAAAAAACTGTTATAGGTGATGACCAATAAAAGGGATTTTAAAGCTGTCTCCTAAATGGTATAATAATTTTGTTAACTTACTGATTATTAAGGGATATTGGTCTTTTAATACTTATATTACTTAATATGTTTAATTTGTACTGTTTTAGGGGGATACACTGTGGTTACAAAATATCAGGATTTGGCAAGGACAGGAAATATCAGGCCTTCAAGGTTTGTTTCATCAGTACCGGTTATTTTGTATTTCTATTTTTTTCTTGGAGGGATCATAGCCTCCTTTCCATTAATTTATGTTTTAATAAACAACAAGAATGCATTGTTCGATCCCGTAATGAGGACTGATACAATGGAGTTTATTGAGAAATACGTAAGCCCTGTTCCAAATTATATATTTACCAATCTATCAATTTACTGTATGCTGCTGGGTGTTTTTATAGCTGTGAAATGGATACACAAGAGACCTTTCGGAACACTCATCAACTATAACGCCAGGATAAAATGGTCACGGTTCTGGATCGGATTTCTGGTTTTTGGCACTTTGATATCTATGGGTACAGCAGTGGATTATATTATGAACCCCGAAACATATACTTTATCCATTGATTCGTCAAAATTCTGGATTACGCTGCCTTTGATCCTGATTATGACTCCGTTGCAGACAACCACTGAGGAATTGGTTTTCAGAGGCTATGTTATACAGAGTTTTGGGCTGAAAATAAAGAACGGGTTAATCCTTTCCTTAATATCAGGTGTACTGTTTACACTTCCTCATCTGGCTAATCCTGAAATCTATGCATCTAACAAGCTGGGTGTTTTCAGTACTATATGTATGATTCTTAATTACTTTGTGATAGGAATGGTACTTGCAATGATTACCATCAGGACAAATTCACTGGAGGCAGCAATGGGAGCACATGCCGTAAACAATCTCTTTTGCTTTTTACTGGTTGGCTACCCTGATACTGCACTGCCCACAAACACTGTATTCTTTACTTCTTCCTTTGAACCTGTGGGGGGGCTGGTATCTGCTCTCATTACTGCTGCTCTGTTCTATATAATAACGGCAGTATTGATTAAAAACCCGGAACTATCTGCTGCCAGCACACAAGAAAATTTGAATTAATAATTCTTTAAAAGAGGAGTACGAAAGATATGGGCCTTCAATTTATATATGGACGGGCTGGCTCGGGAAAATCCTTTCATTGCTTGAATCAAATAAAACAAAAAATTCTTGAAGACAGTAATAAAAAACTTGTTTTACTGGTGCCCGAACAGTATACCTTTCAGGCTGAGCATGATCTTATTAAGGTTCTCGAAAGCGGGGGTATACTGAAAACCGAGGTTTTAAGCTTCAGAAGAATGGCCTACAGAGTCCTTAATGAGGTGGGAGGAATAACATACCCCCATATTCATCCTGCTGGAAAATGTATGATTTTGTTTAACATACTCGATAGGATGAAGGATGATTTTACCATCTTTCATAAGTCAGCAGGATGTCAGGGCTTTGTAAATACCATTTCAAGCCTTATAACTGAATTGAAAAGATATAATGTCCACCCCGGTGACCTTGATTCAGTTTTGGAAGGCCAGGAAGAAGACTCTTATTTTTTTCAAAAAATAACTGAAATTAAGCTTGTTTATTCCAAATTTGAGGAGATGCTGGTATCCCGGTACAGGGATGCTGATGACGAATTGACAATGCTGGCACTAAAACTTGAAGGCACATCCATGTATGACAATGCAGAAATATGGATCGACGGTTTTTCAGGCTTCACGCCTCAGGAATTTGAGGTCATATCAAAATTAATGGTGAAAGCAGGCATAGTACATATTTCAATGTGTACCGATGTACTTGATGACCAGGCGTCAGATATTTCGGATGTATTCAATTCTTCAAAAAAGGCATACCGGAAATTCTGCAGCATAGCGAAAAACAATTCGGTGGATATTTTACCGCCTGTCGGCTTTAGCGGAGTTATACCACCAAGGTTTAGGGAAAGTGAAGAAATAGCCTGTCTTGAGGAAAACTATTTTTCTTATCCCTACAAGACGTACCAAAGAACTACCTCGGATATTGAACTTTTTGAGGCAATAAATGTTTACTCCGAGATTGAAGAATGTGCTGGGGATATCATCAGACAGTGCAGGGATAACGGTTTAAGGTACAGGGATATTGCCGTGGTTACCAGAAATCTGGCAGGATATCAGGAGCTCATCGAGGCTGTTTTTGATGAGTACGGGATACCCTGTTTCATAGACTCAAAATCTGAAATTACCAACCATCCTCTAATCAGACTGGTTTTATCCATGCTTGAAATCTTTATTGAGAACTGGTCCTATGAGGCTATATTCAGATATTTAAAGTCAGGACTGACAGGTTTTGATAAGACAAGGATTGATAAAATAGAAAACTATGTTCTGGCCTGTGGTATCCGTGGCAGCAGATGGACACAAAACACTGATTGGACCATGACTCCCGAGCTCATTACCGAGGACAGGCTGGATATTAATACAGAAGAGTTTCTTTATGAAATAAATGAAACAAGAAAAATGATCTCTGAACCTTTATTACGTTTCAGGGAGAAAACAAAGGGCAGAAAAAAAGCTTCGGATTTCTGTTCCTGCCTATATGACTTTTTGGTTGAATCGGGTGTAGAGGAGAGAATAGAACAGTACATACAATTTTTCAATAACACCGGAAAACTCAGACTTGCAAGTGAATATGAGCAGGTTTGGAATATTCTTATGGACGTGTTTGACCAGGTTGTAGAAGTGCTGGGTGATGAAACTGCAGGAATAGAACGCTTTACCAACGTGCTGAAAATAGGCCTGGCTGAGTATAAGATTTCCTCCATACCTGTGTCACTGGATCAGGTTCTGGTTGGAAGTGTTGAGCATTCTAAAAGTCATGAAATTCAAGCATTATACATACTTGGCACAAACGATGGAATATTTCCTTCAGCAGGGATGAGCGAAGGAATACTTTCCGATGCCGACAGGCTGGCTCTTAACAAAAATGGTGTCGAGCTGGCCAGCGATACAAAATCCCAGGTGTTTGACGAGCAATACCTGATTTACAGGGCTTTGACAACACCAAAAAAATACTTGCGGATAAGCTGGCCCATAGCGGACCATGAAGGAAAAACCATGAGGCCTTCAATTATTATTTCCAGGATAAAAAAGCTTTTCCCGCAGGTAACTCAGAAAAGTAATGTTCTCAAGCCCCAAAGGGATGAGGACTACATACAGTTGATATCATCGCCCATACCGGTGTTTAATCAAATGGTATTGGCCTTGAAACAGAAGAATAACGGGGTAGAAATTAGTCCTATCTGGTATTGGGTATACCAATGGTATTCTGATCACACTGAATGGGCACTGAAGTGTCAGCTTATGGGTAATGCCTTTAAATACAGAAATATTGCGCTCCCGGTAAGTAAGGATAATATACGCCGGTTGTACGGGAGTAATGCCTACTCAAGCGTATCCAGACTTGAGAAATTTACCTCCTGCCCCTTTGCGTATTATGTGCAATACGGCCTGGGAGCCAAGGAGCGCAGGATCTACCAGTTGAGCCCGCCTGATGTTGGAACCTTTATGCATTCGGTTATTGAGCGCTTCTCAAAAATGGTGGAGGAGCAGGAAATCTCCTGGCGGGCTTTTGACAGAGCCTGGTGCGCAGAACAGGTTTCAATGATTGTTGATGAACTTCTGGAGAGCATGAAAAACACTATTATTGGCGGCTCAAAAAGGTTCAGGGCGTTGACCTCCAGACTGAAAAGAGTAGTAACCAGAGCAGTCTGGCTTATTGCAGAACATATAAGGAGGAGCAGTTTTGAGCCTGTTGGATACGAGGTTGATTTCGGAGAGGGTGGAAAGTTCCCCCCCATAGTAATCGAACTTGATTCAGGGGAAAAGATTACACTTGTAGGAAGAATTGACAGAGTTGATGCTTTTAGTTCAAATGACGGTACTTATTTGAGAATTGTCGATTACAAGTCGGGGCAGAAGGACTTCAAATTGAGCGATGTTTACTATGGGCTGCAGATGCAGCTGATTACATATATGGATGCACTGTGGGAGAATTCAGGCAGGAACACTGACACCGGTGTTTATCCCGGAGGTATGCTGTATTTCAAAGTTGATGATCCTATTGTAAGAGGCTCGGGAGCAAGTACTGAAGAAGAAATAGAAGCTGCCATTATGAAAAAACTGAAAATGAAAGGTTTGCTGCTTGCTGATGTCCAGCTGATAAGACATATGGACAACACAATAGAAGGAAGCTCACTGATAATTCCTGCCAGAATAAATAAGGGGGATACACTGGGCAGGTCTTCAGTAGCTACCCTTGAGCAGTTTACCGTTCTACGGAGCTATGTTAAGAAGCTTTTGAAGGATTTATGCGGCGAAATTATGAAGGGCAATGTGCCTATCAAACCATATAAAAAGAAGAAACTTACCTCCTGTCAATATTGCAGCTATTCCTCCATTTGCCAGTTTGACCTGACTCAGAAGGAGAATAGTTTTAATCTGCTCCATGACAGGGAGAATGATGATGTCTGGAAGCTCATGTACGAGACACTGGAGAAACCGTTATAACGAAGCCAAAGGTGGGGAATAGAAATGTCTGAAACTAAATGGACAAAGGAACAGAAGGCTGCTATAACCGAAAAGGATTGCAACCTGCTTGTTGCCGCAGCAGCTGGAGCCGGAAAAACAGCTGTTCTGGTTGAAAGAATAATACAAAAAATAACGGATCAAAACAATCCAATTGATATTGATGCACTGCTGGTTGTAACCTTTACAAACGCTGCAGCCACTGAAATGAGAGAGAGAATTGGTGCAGCCATCTCCAAGGCAATTGAAGATAACAGGGATTCTAAAAATATACACAGACAGCTTGCTCTTTTGAACAAGGCATCAATTACCACCATTCACTCCTTCTGTCTTGAGGTTATAAGAAACAATTTTCAAAGCATTGAGATTGACCCGAAGTTTAGAATTCTTGACGAAACAGAAGCATCCTTAATGAAGCTGGAAACCTTAAATGAATTATTTGAAGAAATTTATGAGGATGAAGAAAACAACTCTGATTTCTTTGATTTGCTTGAAGCCTATGGGTCAAACCGGGATGATCAAAAGCTGCAGGAGATGGTACTGAATATCTTTGGTTTTGTACAAAGCTATCCCTGGCCAGAGCAATGGCTCTTGAATCAGACTGAAAATTTTGATCCGGATTTTGAGATTGACTTCGGAAGCACTACCTGGGGAAAAATCATTGTCCAATCAACAGGTTTACGGCTGGAAGGGTTCCATTCGCTTTTAGAAGCTGCCTGCAAAAAGCTGAAATACGCTGTAGGATTAGAAAAGTATCTTTCGGTTTTTTATGATGACCTGGAGAAGTTATCAGGTCTGAAAGTTCTTGTTAATGGCAGTGGCAGCCAACATTCCCCCGAGTTTTCAAAGCGGGAGTACAGATCAGTGAATTGGGATGAAATATTCTGCTATCTTCAGAATTATGAATTTGAGACTTTACCCCGCTGTGGAAAGGATGCGGATAAACAAATTCAGGAAAAGGTAAAACAGGTCAGGGATGAATTGAAGGCCTTTATAAAAAATTTAAAGGAAGAAGTATTTTTTCAGAGGTCTGAAGAAATAATCTCTGATTTGAAATCGGTTTATCCGCTGTTAAAATGTGTGTCCAGACTGGTAATTGAGTTTGAAAGCAGGTATTCATCTAAAAAACAACTAAAATCCTCAGTGGACTTTAATGATCTGGAGCATTTCTGTCTGAAAATACTTTCACAGACAGATGAGGACGGAAAAATCAACCCAACCAAAGTTGCCTTAACTTATAAGGACAAGTTCTCGGAGATATTGGTGGATGAATATCAGGACAGTAATCTGGTACAGGAAATAATTATCAGTATGATCTCAAGGGAGGACAGGGGAACTCCAAATGTTTTTATGGTAGGAGACGTAAAACAGAGCATTTATAGATTCAGGCAAGCCAAACCTGAATTGTTCATGAATAAATATAACCAGTATTCAAGTGATGGTCAGGGCTTATATAGGAAAATAATGTTGTTTAAAAACTTCAGAAGCAGAAAAGAAGTAGTGGACGGGGTTAATTATATATTCGAACAGATAATGTCCGAGAGTATCGGAGAATTGGACTACGATGATAAGGAAAGACTTAATCCGGGTGCCGGTTTTCCTGAAATGGATGAAACCAACCATATAGCAGGTGGTGAGGTAGAACTGCTCCTAATTGAGACAGCCGGAGCACAAAACGGAAGCAATGAACCGGAGGAAGAGGAAGATGAGGCTGAAACCGAAGAAGAGGAAGAGATTCTTGATAACCTTCAAAAGGAAGCACGTATGGTGGCTGGGAGAATTATAGAGCTTATTCAGCCGGATAAAGAGGGGAGAAGGTTCTGCGTATCAGATAAAAAATTAAACCGGTATAGGCCGGTAGAGTTCAGAGATATAGTTATCTTATTGAGAACTACAAAAAACTGGACGGAAGTGTTTTGTGAGGAACTTGCACGCTCAGGAATTCCAACCTTTGCAGATACCGGCAGCGGTTTTTTCAAAACACCTGAAGTACAGGTGGTATTATCTTTGCTTCAGATAATAGATAACCCTTATCAGGACATTCCTCTTTTATCTGTTCTGAGATCGCCCGTAGGAAATTTCGGCACTGATGATTTGGCAGAGCTACGTTTGGTTGATAGAAAAGCAGCACTTTTTGATGCACTTAACATGTTGTCAGAATGTGAATCTGAAGCAGGTTTAAAAGCAAAAAGCTTTCTGGACAGGCTTGAACAGTGGAGGGCAATGTCATTGTACATGTCCACCCATAAGCTTATATGGCAGCTATACAATGAGACAGGCTACTTCAGTATTGTGGGGGCTATGCAGGATGGGGAAAGGAAACAGGCCAATCTCAGAATATTGTTTGAAAGAGCCCTGCAATTTGAAAAAACCAGCTATAAAGGACTTTTTAACTTTATTAGTTTTATAGACAAGCTGAAGACAAATAAGGGTGACATGGGAAGCGCAAAAGTATTGGGGGAAAATGACAACGTGGTAAGGCTTATGAGTACTCATAAAAGTAAGGGCCTTGAGTTTCCAGTGGTATTTGTGAGCGGCTGCGGTAAAAAATTCAATTTTCAGGATATGTACAAAAGTATACTGCTGCATCAGGAGCTTGGCTTTGGTCCAGACTTTGTTGACCATCACAGGAGAATAAAATATCCAACAGTTCCAAAGCTTGCTATTGCACAGAAGGTAAGGCTGGAAACCTTGTCGGAAGAAATGAGGATACTTTACGTTGCCCTTACGAGAGCCAGAGAAAAGCTGATTCTTACAGGAGCAGTGGGGAATCTTGAAAAAGCTGCTGCAAAATGGCTGGCAACAGCAGGAACCCAACAGCAAAAGTTTCCTGCGCATGAGATGGCCAGGGCGCAGAATTATCTTGATTGGATATGTCCTGCCGTAATGAGGTGCAATGACGCTTTCAACCTTCGTTTGGCAGCGGGTACAGGCTTTGACTATGAACTTCCCGAAATAAAAAGTGACGCTGTCTGGAAGGTAAGTATATATAACAGTCAGAATATCTCAAACGCAAAAAAACTGGAAACCGGTGAGGAAGCACAGTTTGATATTATTAAATGGCTTCAGGAACAGAATAGACAAAATTTTGAAAATTTCAATGTTCAAAATTTAAATGTTGAAGATTTCAAGGTTAATGAAATTAATAATGCAACTGAAAATGGAAATAGTAGCGTAAATACAGCTGCCCTGGAAATTTTCAGACGCTTATCCTGGAAATATCCTTTCGGTAATCTGACAAGTATTCCGTCAAAACTGTCGGTTACCGAAATAAAAAGATATTTTAATATTAATAACGAGGGTGAGGACTCTTATGCTCAAATGCGTCCAGGAATCAGGAAGCCGGCATTTCTTCAGGAAAAAAAGGGTTTGTCCTCTGCAGAGAAGGGAACAGCGATGCATTTTGTGATGCAGCACCTGGACTTTATGGTTGACGATATTTCCGGACAGCTTCACATGATGGTCAAAAAGGATTTGATTACACAGCAGCAGGCTGATTGTATCGATATCGAAAAGATCAAAAGCTTTATCAATTCTGAAATAGGGAGAAGAATAATCTGCTCAGAAAAGGTTCACAGAGAGGTTCCCTTTAATCTGGAACTACCTTTTACCGAGCTTTATCAGAGTATTGACACTGATATTGCCAGTGAACAAGTTCTTCTCCAGGGAGTTATTGATTGCTATTTTGAAGAAGGAGAAGACATCATTCTGCTGGATTATAAGACCGACTACATAAAAGAAGGTGACATAGCTCAGATAAAAGACAGGTACAGTCTGCAAATCTCATACTATGCCAGAGCACTTGAAACACTTACAGGTCAAAAGGTCACAGAACGATATATTTATTTGTTTTCAACAGGACAGCTGGTCGAGATGTAGAACTATATCGAATTTTATATAAAATGACGTGTCATAGTGTATAAAAAAATTTACCACAATTATCACGAATAAATTATATGCAAAAAAATAAAAATATTATTAATAAAATGTATTGACATAATTATTGGACCTGTGCTAAAATACTCCTTGTTGAAGACGTTGCGGGTTTGTGTAACGGCAGCACGACTGACTCTGGCTCAGTTCGTCAGGGTTCAAATCCTTGACCCGCAGCCAAAAGTATTTCAATTTAAAAAATTGAAATACTTTTTTTATGCATTATTTTTAACGTTATGGGAAATATTTTTAGAACTGGTTTGGTTAACATAGTAAGTTAAAATATTTTGGGCGTAAATGCAAAAAGCAGAAGTATGAACTTCTGCCTCTTACATATCTTTTTCGTTTAATCGTCCGGGTAAAACAAAAGAGATCGTCATTAATAGTAGTATTATTATAAAATCAAATGCACTATGTGTCAATATCTAATTAAAAAGGCAGAGAGTAGTAATAGGTATTTGATATAAAGAACAACCTATTTCAACTATGATAAATAAATGTTTTTTGAAAAAGCTTTTTTGTTGTGATAGAATATAAAAAGTAATTGTAATATTATGTATAATTAAGGCCTGATTAAACAGTAAAATAGGGAATTTATTATTAACCATGCCTGAGTCTTCATTGAAAATGAGGAAAAGTTTATGAGGATTTTAATGCTGTCCTGGGAATATCCTCCAAGGATAATAGGCGGTATATCCCGAGTAGTTTATGATTTGGCGCAGAATCTGGGGAAATACGGTAATGAGGTTCATGTAGTAACTTGTTGGGAACCTGGTACAAAGGAAAACGAGATTGATAAAAATGTAACAGTACATAGAGTACATGTTTATAACAATCCTTCAAATAACATTGTAGAATGGGTAATGCAGCTTAATTTTGCCATGCTTGAATATTCAATTGAACTTATACGAAAAACATCCTTCGATATAATACATG
The DNA here is from genome assembly GCA_023409265.1 of Bacillota bacterium. Lineage (GTDB taxonomy): Bacteria > Bacillota > Clostridia > Acetivibrionales > DSM-1351 > Ruminiclostridium. The sequence goes on from JAEYHZ010000031.1 coordinate 197,870, forward strand.
GTCATGACTGGTTGATTGCGTATGCAGCCAGAGTTATAAAAAAATCATTTTCCATTCCATTAATTACAACAATACATGCAACTGAATATGGAAGAAATTTCGGAATACATAACGAGATGCAGAGAACAATAAACAATGTAGAACGATGGTTAGGTGATGAGTCTGATAGAATAATTGTCAATAGTCTATATATGCAGGAGGAACTGAAGACTATTTTCAATATTGATCAGGATAAAATTAAAATAATAAATAACGGAGTGAATCTTAAAAAATTTGACAATATATGTATAGATGCTTCATTCAGACAAAATTATGCTGCCAGAAATGAAAAAATAGTTTTCTTTGTGGGAAGACTAGTAAATGAGAAGGGGGTACAGGTTCTTCTTAATGCTATCCCCAAAATACTGGCCAACTATAATGATGTTAAGTTTGTAATTGCGGGCAAAGGACCGTATTTAAATAATTTATTAGAACTGAGCCAAAGGTTGAATATTACAAACAGAGTGTATTTTACCGGCTTTGTAAGTGAGGAGGTTTTATTAAAACTGTATAAGTGCTCGGATATCGCGGTATTTCCAAGCACATATGAACCTTTTGGCATTGTTGCTCTTGAAGGGATGGTTGCAGGCGTTCCTGTGGTAGTGTCAGATGTCGGAGGGTTAAAGGAAATTGTAAATCACAGAGAGGATGGAATGAAATTCAACAGTGGAAATTCCGATTCTCTGGCAGATTGTATTATTGAATTACTTAAAAATGAGGGCTTATGCTCAAAAATTCGTAATTCAGCGTTAGAAAAGGTACATAGGCTTTATAGTTGGGATAATATTTCTGAGATAATAATCAATGAATATAATAATGTTATTTCGCAATATAAGAGCTAAGAGGTTATTTTATATACTTAAATTGGAGGATGAATTGTGTCAAAAAGTAAAAAGAAATTAAAGGTAATTCCACTTGGTGGTTTACAGGAAATAGGAAAGAATATAACAGCCTTTGAATATGGGGATGATATTGTTGTGGTGGATTGTGGTCTGTCATTTCCAGAGGATGAGATGCTTGGTATAGATCTTGTAATACCGGATGTAAGTTATCTGGTTAAAAATAAAGAAAGAGTCAGAGGTATAGTTTTAACACATGGTCATGAAGATCACATAGGTGCCTTGCCATATGTTTTGAGAGAGCTTAACGTTCCGATTTACGGGACAAAATTGACTCTGGGTCTGGTAAAATACAAGCTGGAGGAACATGGCCTTGCTGATGTGGTACATTTGCAGACCGTAAGCCCTGGACAGAGTATTGAACTGGGTGCTTTTAAAGTTGAGTTTATCAGGGCAACCCATAGTATAGCTGATGCTGTATCACTTGCCATATTTACCCCTGTAGGGACAATTGTCCACACGGGCGATTTTAAAATTGATTATACTCCTATAGAAGGAGAACCTATGGATCTGGCCAGATTGGCAGAATTGGGCAAAAAGGGAGTTCTTCTGCTGATGTGTGACAGTACAAATGTTGAAAATGAAGGCTACACTATGTCCGAGCGTACAGTAGGAGAGACTTTTAACGAGATATTCATGAACTGCAGAAGCAGAATTCTTGTGGCAACTTTTGCGTCCAATGTCCACAGGGTTCAGCAGATTTTTAATGCAGCCGTTAAATTCGGGAGAAAAGTGACTGTAATAGGCAGAAGTATGATAAATGTAGTGAATGTAGCTATGGAACTGGGTTATCTTAATGTACCCGAAGGAGTTCTTGTAGACATGGAAAACATGGATAAGGTTCCTCACGATAAGCTGGTTATTATAACCACTGGAAGCCAGGGCGAGCCTATGTCAGCTCTTACCAGAATTACATTCTCTGAGCACAAAAAGGTTGAAATTGTTCCGGGAGATACCGTTATAATATCGGCATCACCTATTCCAGGTAACGAGAAGCTTATCTCAAAGGTTATAAATGAGCTGTTTAAAAAAGGTGCAAATGTCATATATGAAGCCCTGGCCGATACACATGTATCTGGACACGCCTGCCAGGAGGAAATTAAGCTAATCCACTGTCTTGTGAAGCCCAAATTCTTTATGCCGGTACACGGAGAGCACAGGCATTTAAGGCAGCATGCCGACCTGGCTGTGAAAATGGGTATTAACAAGGAAAACACATTTATTTTGGATATTGGAAAAGTACTTGAACTTACAAACGATTCGGCAAAAATAAACGGTAGTGTGACAGCAGGTAAAGTGCTTGTAGATGGTTTGGGAGTGGGCGACGTCGGTAACGTTGTATTGAGAGACAGAAAGCATCTTTCACAGGACGGCTTGATTGTTGTTGTTATTACACTCGAGGGAGACACCGGCAATGTAGTAGCAGGTCCTGATATTATTTCGAGAGGCTTTGTCTACGTCAGAGAATCGGAAGATCTCATGGAGCAGTTGAAGGATATAGCAAAACAGGCTGCGTATAAATGTGACGGAAAAAATCATGGTGACTGGTCTATCAGAAAATCAGCAATCCGTGAAGCATTAAAGGATTGCATTTATGAGAAAACAAAACGTAAGCCTATGATTTTACCCATAATAATGGAGATATAAAATCAATTTGATAATAAGTCTTATTTTTAAAAAAATTAAGAAAAAAAATAAACATATTGATTAGACACTACAGTTTACTTTATAATAACTCTATTCAGAGTAAAATCCTGTCCGGCCTTTCTAAAGGCCGGATTTTTGTACCCTAAAACATACATGTCAGTGGACAATGCTTCGATTTCAAGCATTCTCGCAAGTAATTTATTGCTGGAGGTCTTGAAATCGGCCGCTTTTGTTATTACCGGAAGGGCTGAACTCTTTTTCATTTTGGAAAGCAACTGGCGGCCAGTCTGGTTAAAGCCCAGTATCCTTGCGTACTGCGGGCCGCCATACTCCATGAACCTATCCATATCTGCTTTGGTTATTCCGGTTAGCAAGGAAAAAAGGATTCTCTGTATTCGGGTTTGAGCATACCTTTTGGTAGAGATATTTTCAATGAGCTCCTCAATTGTTCCTGAATTATCACCTGCACTCTTTATTCTATATTCAAGGCCTTCAGAGATATCGGGTAATTCCCTAAGCTGTTCAATCCTGGTCTGTCTCAGAAGGGCAAGAATAATGCTTTCATACGATTTGATGCTGTTGGGGCCCTTTCCGCGTGAAAATTCTCGTTCAAGTATACTCTTTGAAGTCTGCGGCAGGGCTTGAAAGGTATCTCTAGACAGCTCATATTCTGCATGCTTACTTATATAATTTGAGTTATTTTCAGTATTCAATCTTTCATTGTTTTGGTTATTAAGTATACTCTTTCTTATGGCTGTTGCACTTGATATGGAACCGGTAAGTTCCGAAGTATTATAGCTGTTTGATACTCTTGAGATTGTATACGGCTTGATTGTACTGTTAAGCCTTTTCAATGCTTTTAAATACTCTATACCTAAAATATTATTGGAGGTCTCCAAGAGATCTGCCAGGTCTGAGGGGTGAGCCAGTTCAGCCCCAAAGGAATTTACTTCTTTTGCTGATTTAACCTGCAAGGATAAATCAGCAAAGGCTAAATGAGCTTTCAAATATTTTTTAAGGGCATTCTGCCTGCACACGGGGAAGGCGAGGCCTTTATCAAGTTGCTTTTTCAGTTCATTTCTATATTCCTCGGGCTCATTTACCAAAATTTCTGCAATCAAGTTTAAACCTGCAATATTACCGTGTTCACTGCCAAATGAAATACAGTCTACTATTCCAATATCACTCAGTATTTTCACTGCGCCGAAAGCAAAAGCTTCTGCACCGGACATGGCATAGGGATGGGGGAGCTCCAGCACCAGATCAACTCCATTATTCAATGCAATTTCTGCCCGTGCGAATTTATTTATCAATGCTGGTTCTCCCCGTTGAATAAAATTGCCGCTCATAACGCAAACAACAGCATCCGAGCCAGTTAAAGCTTTAGATTGTTCTATATGGTAAATATGTCCGTTATGAAAAGGATTGTATTCAACAACAATTCCAAGTACTTTCAATTTAAACCTCCATGCACCCTATAGGGGCCCGGTGACCAAAGTCTTTCAAGCTTTCACTTTTGGCGACAACACCTTAATTTATTTTAAAATATATTGTATATCCTTATTATATAGATATTTTGGATAAAAAAAAGTAGAAGTTTTATGAAGCATAGGTTAAAAAGAACGTGTATGTTCATGAAAAATATCCTGGGGTTAAAAATTTCCTTACCTAAAGCTCGCATTTCAACTAGACAAAGTCCGCTATAGCCTCGTTATAAAATTGACGGACAAGGGAAGGATAGTTTTATTAATAATTAAAAATCCAGGAGAGAAATTATGAAAGCTATTTTTTTTATATTAATCGGAGTTGTATTTGTTCTGGTAACCTTGTTTGGCCTGGGGCCGGTATTATTTGCTGATGGAACAACAAATGAAAGAATTTTAACACTGGTTGTAGTAATTCTGATATATCTTCTGCTGGGATGGATTACACTTGGATATATCAGAAAGGGTAGAAAACAATCTAAATGACCTACCTTGGACAGCTAGTGTAAAATTACTGTAGGAAAAAATAGATAAGAGACCGCACCTTTTGATAAAATGTTTTTGTCTAGAAAACAGGAAAATCAATAGGAGGTCTCTTATGAATAATATTATACAGCTATTTG
>JAEYHZ010000003.1 GCA_023409265.1 Bacillota bacterium
GACAAACTCGGTGGTTGGTTCTGTCCGGGCAGCTTGGAAAAAATGAAAAGGGAGTTGTTCCAGATGACCCAATAAAACAACTGGAAATTGCTCTGGAAAATATTGTTCGGAACTTGCGTGCAGCTAACATGGAGGTTAAGGACTTAGTAAAAATAGTATTTTATTTGGTAGGGAATATTGACAATGCAAAACGACGTGAAGCTATTTCAAAAGTGTTAAGTGATTACAAACCATGCATGACAATGCTATATGTAGCTTCTTTAGCTGATCCGTCATTTAAAGTCGAAATAGACGCATGGGCATGCTCTGATAGTTGAAAACTACTTGTTTAAAATTCAACTGGTTGTTGCAAATTCTTTACAACTGAATTAAAAGGTACTGCGTATTCGATAAGGAATATGCAGTATTTTTTTTGCTCGTAATCTGCTTGAATGTCACATTTGCAAAATATTAAAGCAATAGACCTGCAATGCCTACAAAAATAAAGATAATATTTAATAATGGACCTAAAATACTATTTTCGTCGTAACTTACAATATGATAATTAACGCCTTTAGAAGGCGAATTGAAATTTGGTATGCTTTTTGATATCAATCCCATAATTCCCCCTGAAAATAACAAAAAACTTACAGCTTTCTTTAAGTGACCAGAGAAAAGTATAATAAGAAATAATACAATTATTACAAATACTGCAGTATTAATTATTAATTTTTTCTTTTTTAAATCCATATGAACTCCTAAAAAAATACAGTATGCTAATATTATTAAATAAACAAAATTACAATGCAATTGATATAAGATGCAATCAGCTACATCTCCACAAGCAAAAAGAGTTGTAGCCACAGCTCCGCTATTTTATGAGGTACCAACTGGTCTAATTTTAATCCTTTTTAATCGCGCATAATGTTTATAACATAAACCAAGGGCTCGGCTCTTATTTTCACAGCCTTCGAGTATACATTTTTTACATACTTTATTGATAGTAATTTCACCTTTTAATAAATACTGGCTATAATGTTTTGAACAATAACCTTTAGCATGGTGTTTAGAATTACAACCATCAACACTACATATTTTTTTATTAGGATAGCGAATTTGTCCATTTCTCCTAATTTGCATATAATGTTTTCTGCAGTAATCCTTGGCTACACATTTATTACCACAGTTTTCAACTTTGCAGGTTTCCAATTTATTTGTTCTCCAATATAAACTGTTTTAATAAGTTAACTATATCAAAGCTTGTATTATTTAACAATATATTGTAAATTAATTGTATAAAAGAAGGAGGCGATATCTTGAAAAAATTTATATCAGGATTAGTTATCGGTGCTCTACTGGCTGGAACAGTTACTTTTGCAGCAAGTAACTTAACAGCTATCAAAAGTGTATTCAGCACTACATTAAATGGAAAAAAGGTTACACAGAATGTTGTTACAATTAACGGTACATATTATGCTGATCTAAAACAACTGGCAAGCAATTTAGGTATTAAGTATTCTGTGGACACCAAGGGGAAGAATATCTTGCTTGGTGAAACACCGGCAACTAATAAATACTCTATGTCAAATCCTGCACCAATTGGCACGAAACAAACTGTTACATTTAAAAGCCTGTTAGATTCATTTACTGCAGATGTAACTGTTAATGAGGTAATAAGAGGAGATGAAGCCTGGAAGTTAATTCAAGAGGCTAATATGTTTAATAGTGAAGCTGGTACAGGGTACGAATACATATTGGCTAAAATTGACTTCACACTTACAAAAGCCCCGGAGGGTAAGAAGTATGATTTATCAGGTTATAGTTTTGATCTCATATCAGATAAAGGCAAGGGATATGACAAGGGATTAATAATGGCTCCAGAACCAGTTCTTGATACCGAATTATATAAAGGTGCTTCAAGTGAGGGATTTGTGGCATTTAAAGTATCTGTAACTGATAAACAGCCAAAAATTGCTTTTGGCAGGGATTATAATGGTACTGGTGGTATATGGTTTAAAGCATTTTAAGTCTTAATGTGAACTCTTCTGGGCAGATCCAGGGGAGTTTATTTTGTTCGTGAACTTTTTGTGAAATTACTTGTGAAAAAGCCCCTCTACTTTTATTAAGTAAAGGGGCTTTAATTGTGGCGGAGAGAGAGAGATTCGAACTCTCGGAGGCGGTTAAACCTCACACGATTTCCAGTCGTGCGCCTTAGACCAGCTCAGCCATCTCTCCATTAAAATATTCAGTTCAGCCGTAAGCTGCTTTTATATTTTACATTACAGCATAGTACTTGTCAACAGCAAAGTGCTCAAGAAATAATTAAAGGGATAACATTCCTCCAGGTACATGTATTGACAGTGTAAAATTTACGGATTAGGTATACAATAACATTGTGAAATACCCTTAACAATAACTGTGCCGGCCATAAGCCGGCAATTTTTTTGTATGAATAACTATTTTTTGTATGAACAACTATTTTTTTGAGTACCGCTCCAACGGTCTATAGCTCATCTACGCATCTTTACGTTTTAGAAAATTTGAATTTTCGTTCAAAAAGCCCGTTTTGCTGTTAAATATTTCATGGCAGCTCATAAATATATTCTCTTGTGATACTCTGCGGATTTCATTTACTTCTTCAAGATTTTTGTAAAGACAATACTTAACATCTTCATCAAGACCTTTGGAATTTTTAATTATTACAATGGCTTTTTCCAGGGACATTGCACTACGATAAGGTCTTTCCTCGGTTAAGGCAGTAAACATATCACTTATGGCCAGAATTCTGGATCCCAGATCCAGTTGGACGGATTTCAAACCAAAGGGATAGCCTGAACCATCCAGCTTTTCGTGGTGAAAAGCCGCCCAGTCTCTTACTTTATCCAGACCTGACATAGAATCAATTATTCTGTAGGTGTGATATGAATGAGTTTTTATTATATTATATTCATTGGCATCGAGTGGACCCGGCTTTTCCAGAATATTTTCAGAGATGCACAGTTTACCCAGGTCATGCATCAGCCCGGCGCAATGCATAAGCTCGCATTCCTCCTGACTAAAGCCCAGCTTTGCAGCAAGAGTACTTGCGCTTGTTGCTACGCCGATGGAATGAGTAGCTGTAAATTTACTTCTGAAGTCGATAATTCTGTGGGCTACATTTGCAAAGTCAAGAAGGCTTCTGCTGTTAAGAATTATTTTATACGAAGACATTTCAGCTTTTATCAAATCCTCAAGGTATGGACTCACTATGTCAAACCAGAAAAAAGGTTTCGATATCAGTGCATTGAAGGCCTCCACAGCCTCCGGCATAAACATGGTTCCGTTTCCTTTCTCAATCATTTCCTTTATATATTTTCTTTGATTGAGGATTTCCTTATTCCTGTTAATCAAAATATCAATTCTGTCTGCAAGGTGAAGTATGTGACTTGTCACCGGTATGCTGTAATAGTCCATATAACCTTCAGTCTGCTCTTCCCAGAAGATATGGTGAAACTTGATAATTTCTGATGCTGCCTTTAACTCGGCACACTCGTTTAGTATAAACCAACCTTTATAGCCATGGGAATGTCTCTGGAACATGGAATTCCCAAAGTCAAATTCAAATAGGGTGCTTCTTTCAGATAGATTCACCGCTCCACAGTCATGCAGAAGACTGGCCAATACCAGGTCCTTCAGCTCGTTGTCTGATAAATTCATTTCCTTTGCTATATTGTAGGATATGTATGCAACCCTTTTATGATGATTTGTAATGCTGGGGTCAATCAAATCAATTGCACTTGAAAGAGATAAAACCATATTAATAATCGGTATCTGAAGCTCCATTTAATCACCTGGTTTCTTTTAAGTTAGTCTCTATACTTATTTCTATATTTTATATAAGGTTTTCAGGTTATTAATACTTGTTATTTTATAAAGAAATAACATAGACATATTTTACTATAATTCGCCATTTTTTTAAATGAGATTATTGGTTAAATATTCATGTGAAAGATATATAAATTGTACATATGGTATAGACGCTTTACAATTTCAATTGGTGTAGTAGATATCAGAGAGGTATTGTATAATAATAGAAAGAACTAGCTTTCAAAAAATACAAAAATTCATCAAAAGAGCAAATCCGTCGCTCAAAAACATGTTGTACCTTGTCAATAGAGGGTAAGTGAATTTAAATAGAATTAATTAGCCTTATTTAATATTCTCGAATTAATATTTAAAGTAAGAATACTAATCAGAGTGATTTAAAGTTATACTGGTTTTGATAGAAGTAATTTAAGGGGAATGGAATAATAAATAGGAGGGAATCCAATTGCAGGAAGTGGAAAAACTAATTGTCTATTTTGCAATATACAGCTTTATTGGATGGCTTTGTGAGGTTATTTACTGTTCTTTTCTATCAAGAAAAATAGTAAACAGAGGATTTCTGGCAGGACCGGTATGCCCGGTTTACGGTTTTGGTGCTCTATTTATAATATGGCTTTTAAAGCCGGTTGCCGCAAGTGTTCCAATTATCTTTATCAGCGGGCTGGTTATTACCAGTACTGTTGAGTACATAACCGGCTGGATGCTTGAGACTTTTTTTGGGACGAGATGGTGGGACTACAGTGATAAGAGGTTTAACCTTGAGGGAAGGGTATGCCTGAAAAACTCGGTTTATTTTGGAATAATGAGTGTTCTTCTGATAAAATTTGTACATCCAATTACTGTATATCTGGTTTGGAGCATACCATCACTGTATTTAAGCGTAACCAGTATTGTACTGGCAGCTGTTTTTTCCATAGATATGATATTTACTCTGAACACCTTGGTTAATCTCAACGAAAGACTTAGGAAACTGCATGAATTTACTGAGGAATTACGTAAAAATACGGATATTCAAGAATGGTTTAATGAGAGGGAATTCCTTAAAAGCTTTGATAAATTAAAGGTCATACTTGAAGAAGGCAAAACCGGCATTAACCAGAAGCTTGAAATGAGTAAAACAGAATTGAACAATAAATTAAGAGAGAAGTTTGAAGCACTTACTGCCAGAAAGGGTAGTGGTTTAAGAATTATAAAAGCCTTTCCGGGTATGCGCAGTATCAGATATAATGTTCAGTTGGGACATCTGAAAGAAGCTCTTAAAGAATTAAAAGAAAGGGTAAGTAAATAAAATTATCTGAATAATACATACTTGGACCTGTATACATAAAGTACTAAAGGGCTTGCATAAAAGGCAGGCTTTTTTTGTTTGATTTAAAACTTGACAGCACTGTGTACTGTGTATATACTGTATATGTAACAAGCATAACAGTATATACAATAAACATAAGGAGGTTTTTGGTGAAAATTATAATTTCAAATACATCAGGCATACCGATTTATGAGCAGATAAAAGAGCAGATAAAGAGCGCAATATTATCAGGAGAAGTTGAGGAGAATGAACTTCTGCCATCCCTGAGGCAGCTGGCAAAAGATCTGAAGATCAGTGTGCTTACAACAACGAGAGCTTATACCGAACTTGAGCAGGAGGGCTACGTTACAAATGTTCAAGGTAAGGGCTGCTATGTAATGGGAAGAGGCTCGGAGCTTATTCGTGAACAACTGCTGAGGGATATAGAGGATAATCTGACTACAGCTATAAAGGCTTCAAAAAGAGCGGAGGTATCCTCTGAGGAATTGATTCAAATGCTCAGGATACTTATGGAGGATGAAAACAATGATTAATGCAATTGAAATTAAAAATTTATGTAAGGAATATAACGGCTTCAAACTTAACAATGTCAGCTTTACACTCCCAAAGGGATATATCATGGGTCTGATAGGTCCTAATGGTGCGGGAAAAACCACAACTATCAAGCTTATGCTGAACATGCTCAGGAAAACAGACGGAGATATAAAGATCATGGGAATGGACAGCGTTAATGATCAGAACAATATAAAAGAGGATATTGGAGCAGTTTTTGATTCAAATTATTTTGTACAGGATTGGACTGTAAAAGAGGTTGAAAAGTCTATAGGTATTTTTTACAACAGCTGGGACAGTAATAAATTCAAAGAAATGACAAAGAGGTTCGGACTTGAACCCAATAAAAAGGTAAAAGAGCTTTCCAGAGGAATGCAGATGAAATTAATGGTGGCCTGCGCGTTTTCCCATGATGCCAAGCTGTTGATACTTGATGAACCTACCAGCGGTCTTGATCCTGTAGCCAGAGATGAACTCCTGGATATACTTTCGGAGTTTATTCAGAATGGGGAAAGAAGTGTTTTATTTTCAACACATATAACTTCGGATCTGGACAAAATAGCCGATTATATTACCTTCATAAATAATGGTAATATTTTTTATACCGGCCCAAAGGATGATTTTATCGATGGGTTCAGAATGGTTAAAGGCGGCATGAGCGAGCTGAATAAGGAACTGGAGAAAAAAATGATCGGGATCAGAAAGTTTTCTACAGGCTTTGAAGGACTTATTAAGACAAGTGACATTAAATCTTTTAACAACTTCACCTGCGAAGCTGTATCTATAGATGAAATAATTGTTTTCACAAGTAAAGGAGGACATAATCATGAATAATGCTCTTAAGCTGGTCAAATTGGATTTATCGCTGATCAAACCCTATTCCAAATCTTTACTAATAGTATTATTAGCACCATTGATTGTAATCTATAGTATGCAGGATATTGTATCGGGTATTATATTTTGCATGAGTATGATGGCAATGACATCCAACTACACCTTTTCGATAGCAGAGAAAAATGATCTGAACAGGCTGTACGGGCTAATACCGGTCACCAAAAAGGATATTGTTACCGGAAGGTATATTTTCTCGGCGACAGCCGGCATTTTGACAGCTTTGATGGGGTTGGTATTAAATATTATTGTGCTTACACTGACAAACCACAAAATTACACTTGAAGATACAACTGTGGCTATTAGTGTTGGACTCCTTATGTACTTTTTCTTTACTGCAATTCAACTGCCCGGCTTTTTCAAGTTTGGCGCCATAAAAGGAAGGTTTATATCGTTTATACCGTTTATCGGATTGTTTTTAGTAAGCGTGATAGCAAAGGGGGTAGATCCTGAAACCCTTTCAAAGCTTCCGACAATTGCTGTATTGAATAATGCCTATGCATTCTTTGTTGTATCAATACTGTTGGATATTATTTTCTATGGTATTTCGATGGGAGTAACTCTCAAAATGTATGAGAAAATGGAACTATAAAATCTACAATAGTCAAAAGAACCGCTGAACACTGAAGTGCTCCCCTTGTAGTAGACAGTTAAAATAATAAAACTGTTTACTACAAGGAGGGGCACTTCACACTAGCGACTCTATTGACCTAACTATAATAAATGAATATGAATATCAGAGGCTTCTTTCAGAAATTCCTCTTTACTTATCAAAATTCCTCCCGCTCTATAGGGATTTATAAGGGCTTTGCCGTTCAGTCTTTTACCATTTCTTATTACTTCCAGGCTTCCTTTTCGGGTGGCTGCTATGTGGTAAACAAAATTTGTTTTTTGCCGGAAGCAGGTGAAGGAAAAGCGGAGGCCGTCCATTTTACCGGGCAATACCGGGTCAATTATCAAGCCCTCTTGATCAAATCTGATACCAAGAATGTTTGAAATCAATTGATGCAAATAGATTCCGGGACCGCTGGAGTAGAGACGCCAGCCTCCTTTTACGCCTATTGAGCCATCCCTCAGCTTAACAAAATTTTTTGTGTAATCGTAACGGTCGGGGAAATCCCCATCAGAACTGCTAAAGTACATATTGCTTTGTCTCGGAAAGGCGTTGGAAACCTCTTCACTAATGTTAATGGGATTGATCTGGAAGAAAGCTTTCCAGGCACGTTCACTCAAACCCAGCTTTGCAATTGCTTCAATGTAACGTACGTGAGCATGTGTGTACTGAAGACTTATTTCCCTTCCTACATTTGCTGCCTGCTCTGCCCGTTTGAAAAAATGACTGACCCCACCATCGTAACGTGTAGGTTTATCCATCAAACGAACACCATCCGGACAATTTAAGTTTTCGTCAATCAGTTTGATATTGATGTCAGCCTGCTTTTTATTTACCAATTCCGCAATTATACTTCTGGTCATCGGCAGTAAACGGTAGTGCACTCCCGTCTTATTGTCTGAAGGATGCAGCAGGTAGGAGAAGGAATTGTCCTCTTCATGCAGCAGGAAGCCTGCGATAACGTCATCTTTGATTAAAAGATCATGGAAAGAGTCTTTCATTTCCTCGGCTGTTCTCTTTAGTTTTCGGGCATATGCCTCGTCAAAAGACATAAAAACCTTACTCAGCTGATTTGTTGTCTGATAAGCCAATGCAACGGTCCAGGCACTGACTAGCTTTTCCTTCATTGCATCATCAGCAGGTTGAAGTGTGTCATCCCAGTCCCCTCCCGCATAAGAGATGAGAGCGGTATTTTGTAACAGGCGAGCCTCAATAGTTGAAAATGCCCTCTTTATATGTTCAAAAAGTGTTTCCTTTATTTCGGTAGGTGTTCCGCCCGAGTAATTTCTATAGGAAAGGCTTTCCCATAAAATTGAGTAATCTCCTGACATTCCAAGGTAATCCCCAATACATTTAAGCGGCCAAAGTACTACATCTCCGTGACATTCTCCTGCATTTGCCGAGTATTTATCAAACATAAACCACTGGGGCCATTCCTGAGTATCAAAAAATTGATGGGAGAAAACTTTTATCAGTATTGATCTTACTTCTGTGTAATTTTGCATAGCGAGGAAATATTCAATGGGGCCCTGACAGATGTCACGGGTGCCCCATGCAGCTCCGCCCGGCTGTTCCAAGCCATGAGGAGCTGCATAATGCACCATGGCATTATGACTGTACCACCATACGGTGTGATTAAGCTTATCTATTTCTCTACTTTGATAACCATCTATTTCAAGGGAGAAACCGGCAGTAAGTTTTATAAAAAATTCCTGAAATAGTTGGGTTTCCTTTTTAAAGCTGTATCTGGTTATAGCTTTTAATTCTTCATATTCAAGTCTGCCCTGCAGGATAATCTGAAAGCTGTCTGTTTCGTTAATGGAAAGCGTTAGAAGAGTACCGTCCCGTACTTCTCCATCGTCGAAGAAAATTCTGTCGTCACTCCAGGTATAATTAGTTCCTGGAATTTGCATTACATAATGTAATTCAGGATAAGGATTTTCGAACCAGTTTTCCTTATCAGGGGTTATTCGCAGTATTTTGCCTTGCATATTTATTTCGTCAATGACAACCGGGGATTGGAATTCATTTTCCCCCATAACAAGCTGGTTAGTAACGATAAAGTTATATTTTTTTCCATTTGTACTTTTTACATCTAAGACAATATCCTTATTAACTGCTGTGGAAAATGCAGTTATTATCAAAGTATCTTCAGGTAAAACGTAAAACCATCGGGAATAGTTCATTCCCATCTCATAGGCCGCAGGCAGTGTCAGAATTCTAAATTTATTATCCAGCTGGATATATATTCTCTGGCCCGAGTTTTTAAGTATATTAAGAAGACCGCGAGGAGTGGATAAAAGCTTGTTAAATGATGTGTTACCCACCGAAAGCTGTCCGTTGAACAACCCGTATATATAATTGGTGGAGGAAATGGGATATTTATCTTCCGTTTCCATATCAAGCATTGATGTAATAATAGTTCCGTTGGGCCTTTCCATTATAAGTTCTTTTTGCTGGAGAACCACATGTGCGTGGCTCCCGGTAAAGAAGGATAGGAGCTCACCGTTTTCATGTTCCTCAAGCTTACAGTCCTTAAAATGAAGCTGTATGTCTTCCTCACTCCAAACGGGAGAGGTATAGGGAGCTCCTATTAATTTATTAATCCGGACGGGTGAAGCATGTCTGTAGTTATCGTTTAAGAGATGGAATTCTGATAATGCCTTTCTGAGTTCATCTGAAAAATCAATTTTACGAACTGCATCACTATGGTTTGGCTTGAACAGTCCGTAAAAAGTAAACTGGTGTTTACCGTTAAGTTTTGCTTTTTCACTTTGCAGAGCAGTGTATGATAACTCAAACTGATAGTTTTTAGTTGGAAGATCACCTGATAAAGCCCCGGGTTTGTGTTTTGACTTATAGGATGTTCCAAAAAACTGCATCCCGTCAGTAGAATAGCCAATAGAGCTGCCTTGAAGCATACCCTGTTGAAGATATGGAAATAGTCCATCCTGAGGCTGATTTTGACGAGAACATACTATAAAACCGTTTGTGGACTCAAAAATCGTGTTATCAAGGTATTGTGCCACATAAAGCTCGTTTGTAAGAATATTGTTTTTTAAGGCAACCCCGATGTCCTGTCCATATATAAGGTCTACTGTTTCACCGTTTCCGTCTAGTTCAATATTCCAGAGCCAGATTCCTTCTCCAGCAGCAAAAAAAGTAACTCTATACGGAACATTATGAACAGAGCCGGAAACCAATAGTGAGTTCTCTCCTATGGAAATTGTCCTGCTATTTGAATTAATACCTAAAAGTGGATATGTATATATATTACCGTCGGAATAAATTCTAAGCCAGATGTTATTAGCTGAGCCTTCCTTAGGACTTCCTTGAAACTCATTTATCATAAAATCTCTGTATGTAAATTCGAAGATATCACCTGATGGAAGGAAGGAATAAGTGCTTTCCCCTTTTTCAAAAGTAATGTAACTGGTCATCTGTTTAAGCTCCATGTAATCGGTCCTTTCAGCTATAAAATATCGTAATGGAAACGTTTTCTTTAAGTTATGAAAATTGTATCCAAATTCAATTATATAGAGTAAAATATTAATGTCAATATACATAAAAACATTTTTGATTAAGTAAAGAAGGTTTGAAACTAATAAAATACTCGATTGAAACGGAAAAATGATAAAAAAATTATAAAAAAACATATTGACACAGTAAAAACATGCCAGTATACTTTAGTTAAAAGTTACATATGAAACAAAATTGGAAACGTTGCCATATACAAAACTACCAAATACAAAACTACCAAATACAAGAGTTATTGGAAAGATGTATTAAATACAGTGACTACATGATTTTAGATAATAAAATAATCAAAAAGAAGGATGATAATCATGTCCGACAATCGCTATCATGCCAACCTCAAGCTGCACTGTAGAAGCTTTACTCATGAACTTGTAAAAAACAGAGTTTTATTTTTAATGCTTCTACCTGTAATTATTTACTTCATTATCTTTTACTATATTCCAATGCCGGGGTCGTACATAGCTTTCGTAGACTACAATGTTGTAAAAGGAATTTTCGGGAGCAAGTTCGTTGGTATGAAAAATTTCGAGTTCCTTATTCAAAATGGTGATCTCTGGAAGATAACCAGGAACACTCTGCTGTACAACTTTGCATTTCTCGCCTTAGGCAACATTATTCAGATAGCATTTGCTGTCATGTTGTCTGAGGTTGGCAGTAAATGGTTTAAAAAGACAAGCCAGTCGGTTATCCTTCTTCCTTATTTTATCTCAATGGTTATTGTAGGGGTATTTGCATATAACTTCTTTAATTACGATTACGGCTTTATTAATATGCTTAGGACTTCTATCGGACTGGAACATTATGAATTTTACTCTGATCCCGGCATATGGAAGTATATAATTGTATTCTTTAAGATTTGGTCGGGTACAGGCTATGGAATGATTGTATATCTGGCTGCCATTACCGGAATAAATACTGAGATTTACGAATCGGCATATATTGATGGAGCAAGCAACTGGAAAAGATTATACTACATTACATTGCCAATGATAAAGCCGACATTTATTCTTTTATTTTTGTTTGGTCTCGGTGGGATTCTTAAAGGTTCTTTCGATTTATTTTATAACCTGATTGGAAATAACTCGGTACTTTTTCCTCAAACTGATATTATTGACACTTACGTATTCCGAAGCCTGGTAGGACAGTTTAATTTTTCAATGGGTGCGGCAGTTGGTTTCTATCAATCCTTATTTGGCTTGGTATTAGTGCTGGGAATTAATTTCATCGTGCGGAAAGTTGAACCTGACAGTGCACTGTTCTAAGGAGGTCATATAATATGTTTGCAAAAAATAATAATATTGCAATTCGACAGGGGCTGGAGAATACTACCTTGAAGCTGGTCAGCTATATAATAGTTGGAGCTTTTGCACTGCTTTGCCTTTTCCCGTTTGCATTAATGGTTACCTCATCTTTTATGGTAGAAAAAGAAATTGTTACCGAAGGTTATAAGCTTTTTCCCAAAGCGTTTACAACAAATGCCTACGAATTTCTGTTCCAGAATCCGCAAAAGCTGGTTGATGCTTATAAAATAACTTTTTTTATAACTGTTGTTGGAACAGTCTTCGGACTATTTCTAATGTCCATGGCAGGTTATGTACTGAATAGAAAAGATTTTAAATATAGAAATTTCTTTTCTTTCTTTATTTACTTTACCACGCTTTTCAGTGGAGGAATGATTCCAAACTATATTTTAATGGTCAAGTACCTTCATCTTAAAGATAATGCACTTGCAATGATTCTTCCCGGTATTATGAGTGCCTGGTCTATATTCTTAATGAGAAATTTCATGAAATCTATACCGGACTCACTGTATGAATCAGCTACCATCGACGGAGCCGGTGATTTCAGAATATACTGGCAGATATTTATACCTCTGGCCGTACCTTCTTTAGCAACAATAGGATTGTTTCTGGCGCTGGGCTACTGGAATGAGTGGTATAATGCCATGCTTTATATACAGTCTGCCGATAAGTTTCCACTTCAATATTTTTTGCAGAAGATGGTTAACCAGACTAATGTTCAGACTCTTATTAATAAGGGTGTCGTATTTGACATATCGAAACTTCCCACACAATCTATCAAGATGGCAACTGCGGTCATAGCCACCGGTCCTATAGTTCTACTGTATCCATTTGTTCAGCGCTATTTTATAGGTGGTCTGACAGTTGGTGCAGTTAAAGGGTAATTAAGCGGTATCTGAATATGTTCAGAGCTGTTTATATAATGGGTCAATAACCTAAAATTTTAAGGGAGGCATTTTTATGAAAAGAAACAAAAAAATCCCCGCTTTGTTATTAGCAGCAGCTATAGGTATTAGTATGCTGGCAGGCTGCGGCGGAAAAACCGGCACAGATGATTCCGGCAGCAGTATGGCAACTTCCACCACTTCTGCAACCAGTACAACATCAACAGCACCGGATACTTCAAAAGAGGTTAACCTGGTTTATTACCTCTGGGGTGGAGAAGGTGTTGCAAACAAGGATATACTAAACGAAATTAACAATAAGCTTAAGTCTGATATTAACGCTACTCTGGAAATTAAATACATAGACTGGGGAGATATAAATACCAAATACCCGCTGCTTTTTGCCTCGGGTGAAGAGTTCGACATGTCACATGCATCACCAAATGCACCCATATCATATTTCACGCTGGCATCCCAGGGTGCTCTGGCAGATATAACCGATTTGCTGTCCAGCGCAGCTCCAGCCTTAAAGGCGGCTATTCCGGAAAGCACATGGACTGGAACAAGGTTTGACAATAAAATTTATGGAGTTCCTTCCTTATATAGTGAATTTACACCTTACGGTTATGCGTACAGCAGAAACCTCACAAAGAAATATGGCTTGCAGGAAATTAATTCAGTGGAATCCATGGAAGCATACATGGATGCGGTAATTAAGAATGAGACCTATGCTCCTTTAAACGGTGACTCAAACGATGCAATGAATTTGTACAGAATGTTTGTAGAGCTTACCGGAAAATACATTTCGGCACCAGGAATCCCTCAGGAGCAGATGTTCCTGGTTGCCACAAGTCCTGAAAAATATAGCGACATAATTCATCCGGCATTTACTCAGGAGTTTGAAGATTGGGCTGTACAAATGAGTGAATGGGCTAAAAAAGGATACTGGCCCAAGGATATTCTTTCAGCGCAACAGGGAGCAAAACCAAACTTCAACAACGCTATCTCGGGTGGCTTTATTACACACATGGCAGACTGGACAGGAAACTATGGTGCTTTAAAGTTAACCAGACCTGATGAGGAAACTGACTTCTGGTGTTTTGCAGAAAGTAACGGAAAGATTAAACGTAAACTTGGGGTTGAAAACTCAACTGTAATAAGCTCAAACTCCAAGAATGCTGCCAGGGCATTAATGGCAATTGAAAAGTTTATGACTGATGAATCATACTATCGTTTAATGCAGTATGGTATAGAAGGCAGACAGTATAAAATAGTTGACGGTGTTTCAAAAAGACCCGATGCTTATGATGAGAAAAAGGATGGCGGTGGATTCTCAGCTTGGTCGCTACGTAATGATAAGTTTAATATCCCATATGATTCTGAAGATCCTCGCCGTTATGAATTGAATAATAAATGGAATACGGTTGCGATAAATGATCCATTCATGGGCTTCAGCTTCGATTCCAAAAATGTTTCAACTGAGCTTTCTTCAATAGCAAATGTTAACTCACAACTGGGTATTCAGATCATGTTGGGTAAAACACAAGATCCTAAAAAAGCTGTGGAAGATTACAGAAATCAGTTGAAACAGGCTGGAGTAGACAAATTAATCCAGGAAGTAAAGGATCAATTATCAAAATTTACACCAGTTAAGTAAAGGTACCTATTGACTTTAAAATAAAATTAGGATAGATATAAATAAGGGAATTATTCAACGAATTCCCTTATTTATAAATGTAGGTGATAAATAATGGGCATAAACATAAAGGATATCGCAAAATTATCGGGGGTAGGCATTTCTACTGTTTCCAGAGTTATTAATAATACGGGATCAGTGAGTGATGCCACACGCAAAAAAGTAATGGATGTTATTAGTGCGAATAACTATATCCCTAATAACAGTGCAAGAAATTTGAAAATTGTCCAATCCAAAAATATTGCCTTACTTGTAAAGGGAATTACGAATCCCTTCTTCAATAAAATGATACGGGTTATTGAGCAAGGGGTGGCCCTAAGGGGCTATCCCCTCATGATCCAGAACGTAGACACCTCTGTTGACGAGCTGGATATGGCCATCCAGGAAGCTCAGGACAGGAATCTTTGCGGTGTAATTATTATGGGTGGATCCTATACTTATTCTGATGAGAAATTCAGACAGCTGGGAATACCTTGTGTACTGGTTACAATTTCTGCCGGTGACGAGGTAGATCCAAAACTATATTCAAGTATAAGAATAAATGATGAGCAGGAAGGCTTTCGAGCAACCAGCTATTTGATTTCTCAAGGACATCGTAGGATAGGGTTTCTTTATCGTTCTCCCTCAGAGACTGCCACTCCCAATGTTTCAAGATATAACGGCTATCTTAGGGCACTACAGGAGAATGATATTCCTTTTGACCCCAGTCTGGTAGCAACAAATCTGATATCACCCAATGCTGCAGTTGACGATTCAGGCTATAATGTGGGATTTCAGCTCATGAAACAGTTATATGCAAAAAACAGGGATATGACAGCTGTGTTTGCTTTTGCCGACATTTTAGCTATTGGTGCGGCGAAAGCTGTGTTTTCCATGGGGTTTAGCATACCTGATGACATTTCAATAGTAGGGTTTGACGGTATTGAGATGGCTGAATATTATAATCCTTCACTTGATACTGTGTATCAGCCGGCAACTGAAATGGCTCTTTCAAGTATTGAAATTCTTTTTGATATGATGCAGGGAGGAGAAGCTCAACATATAGTCTATGATTCAGTACTCCTTAAGCGTGGCTCCAGCAGAAGAATTATTATACCCGAAAATTAAAAGCAAGCATATAGTCTGAAAGGCCGGTTCTCAGTAAAAGAATGAGATTTCGGCCTTGATTAATTTATTTATAAATACTTACACGTGATTTCCTTCTGAGAAGCTTTTCAATGTAGTAGGTTATTGCTGCAATAGCCCCTATAATAGAGGTATAAGTCAATATGACGTTTAGTACGCCGGAAACTTCTGTACCATGACCACCGGGCTGGTTACCCCTGCCTTGCCCAACCCCTTTGCTGTTAAAATCCCCCTCTGATCTGACAGGCCTGTCTTGAGTAGAGTTAGAAACGGTATTACTGTTTACATTCTGACCAAAACCTGCCGGAAATTGTCCTTTGATTTGAGCGCCGGCAGTGAAGGGCGCACTGACCCACATTTTGAAGTTTGAGGTATACATGGTGTAGGAACCAAACAAAATGATGATTGCAGCAAGTAAAATACATATTGGCTTTGCTGCAGCTGCAGGAAACTTATTGAATCTCTTGAACATTCCCATTACAAATCCCCAGTGAAGGCCTAAATGAATTCCTACAAGGATTAACAAAGAGGCAGCTGACGTGTAGTGAAGCATTTTCCAATTACCACCGTGGATTGCCAAACCCGTGAATACGACCTTTGAGATAAAGATACCGCTAACGATGACTAAAACCATGGAAAGTAATAACAGCAAGTTTATGATATAACCAAATCTAAGTTTATGAGCAAGGTTTTTGCTGAATATTTTTCTGGAAACAGATGCAACCCACTTCCAATTGATAACTATATGCACAAGAACCAGGAACCCTGCAAATAGACCACCTATTTCGTGAAACTCAAGATTTATAACCTTAGCATTATACATCAGAACAAGCAGAACGGCCATAATCAAATCAAGTACTATCTTAAATACGTTAATGTGTTTAGTCTTTGGTGACATTTTGTCCTTACCTCGTTTCATTTATTATAAAAACATAATAACTTGCAAAAATGATTATCATGTGATTTGAAGGTGAAGATCTTGTGTACAAAAGTGGAAAAATAAAAAACTTGAAACCCTGCCTGTTTCCGTGTAGAATATATATGCTGAAGTACGTTATTTACGATATTTGTAAAAATGAATTAAAGCTAAGCGGGGAGAAGTATCGAAGTGGTCATAACGGTGCTGACTCGAAATCAGTTTGACGGAAACGTCACGTGGGTTCGAATCCCACCTTCTCCGCCAAAATAAAAGGAATCTGCATTTTGCAGACTCCTTTTATTTTGTGAAAAAACTTGTTAGGATTCGAACCCGAGAGGGCACGAACCGTAAAGAAAATGTGCTAAATGCACATTTTTAGGTGAGTGTAGGAGCCCGGCACCAGAGCGAAGCGAAGGTGGGTGACGTCATTAGCATGCGTTAGGCATGCGTGAATCCCACCTTCTCCGCCAAAATTTGTCTGAAAGCCCTTGAAAATCAAGGGCTTTTAGCATTTGTTCAAAACGGTACCGGATTTTCTGATCAAAATGAAAATCTGGTACCGTTTTTGTATTTAACCAACAAAATGTTATGAATTATAACTACATTGCCTCAATTAATTTCTTCACTATAAACGAAAAGTGCCTATAGATAAATCAATAATTCATTTATCTATAGGGCTTAATCCTGTAAGATGGATCCCATTGGAATATGTTCCCGGTGGTTTTCGGGCATGAAGCCTTTGGTGAAATAATTGAGTGCGGGAAAAATGTCAGTGATTTTAAGGTTGGAGATAGAGCATTTCTCCAGATATGTTTGGTGAAATTTTCTTTTCCTTACTATTTAGAAGTATCCAAATTGTTTGTTCTGCTGAACTATTGCTGCTGCGAGCATATTAATCCTATTTGGGAGAAATATATCAGTAAGCTGCTAAATTTACGTAAAGTATCTATATCACCATGGTGTAACGAGGAACTTATGAGTGAAGTTCTTAAGGGGACTAAGGTGATTTTCCACCGCAAACCAAGTCCGAATTTTATTTGAGTTGGGAGAGAACCTGATGAAGAAGCTTTCCGAAAACACATTATTAAGACAAGTAAGAGTGCGCGTGGATGTAAATTGGAATTCTATTCCAGAGGTGTTTATACACTTGAAGGTGATGTGGATAAGCCTAGAAGAGCAGTCCAAATCGTTAGAGAATTGGCTCGGGAGAATTGTGTGAAGAAAAGAAAAAATTTTTTGACTCAGGCTTTAGCTTTATTCCTGCAGGTGCGGCAGCCAGCCTTTTCTCATTTTTTTATTCAATATCATGGGGTGCTCTATATCATCGTCTATACCAATGTCAACAATGACATAATATGCGTTTGTTAGTCTGGAGAAAGCGTTGATACCTGTAAAGCTTTAGCGAAATTTTAAGTTACAGAAGATGTAACACTTTGGAGACAGGAACTGACACATTCATCATATGCTCCGTTATCTGCACACATAATAATTACTGCTTTTTTTAATACTGGGATGTGTACTACGGATACTTCCGCCAACCCGTTTCAAAGTGTATTCAAGCTAGCCGAGACTGCCAAGTGGCTTCGAGAGACTGTAAAGCCATTTTGAACCTAAACCATAATTTTATAATCAAGGCTCATATATTGAATCTAATTTATTTAGCGACATAAGAATTTCACCTTTCTTCTGAAAACATCATTGAGTCCATATAGAAATCATTAAATTCCTTGCAGGACGACAGCTCAATATATTTTAGATATTTCTTAAGCCTTTTGGCCTGTGCAAACTTATACTTTGATAAAAGCATTTCGATGGCTCCCATACCGGCTGCATTTCCAATAGGCTCAAGTTTTCCGCGCAGCTCAGCAGGAATGAGTCCTATATTTAAAGCACTTTCGGTATTTACATATGTACCGAAGCCACCCGCAAGATAGACCCTGTCAACCTGGTCAAAGCCGATCCCGGCCTTCTCTATAAGAATTCTTATTCCAGCAGCAATCGCTCCTTTTGCATTTTGAAGCTCCCTTACATCCTTTTGAGTAATATAGATGTTGTTTCCAGTAGTAGACTCGCTGCTGTCTGCTATAATGAAGGCAGCTGTTCCGTTAATTTCTGAAAAGCGTCGTTTTACTTCAGGAGGCAGTCCTTCCAGTTTGTCAAAATCGGTCTCCATTCTGCCTGTCTCATCTATGATACCAGTTTTGTAGAGTTCCGATACGATGTCAATAACACCGGTACCGCAAATACCTGAAGGCTTTTCTTTGTTAATGGTAGTATACTGGAAATCTTCGTTAAAGGAAAAACTATCAATGGCACCTTTGATACTACCTACACCGCAACGTATATTTGCACCCTCAAATGCCGGACCTGCCGCCGCCGAACAGGAAAGAAGCCATTCCTTGCAGCCGAGGACAATTTCTCCATTGGTACCGAAGTCCACCAGCAGGGAAATTTTACTTTGCTTATCCATTCCACTTGCAATTACTGCTGAAACGGTATCTGCACCGATATAGGCAGCTACCGAAGGGGCAACAATTACTACGGCATTCTTATTTATTTTAATTCCCAAATCCGCGGTTTTAAGTACAAACTCCTGTGTGGCAGCAGGAGCAAATGGCGCTGAAGCAATATTCCTTGCGGGAATCTTCATAAGAAAATGCAGCATAGTGGTATTGCCAACAAGGGTCATCTCATAAACATCTTTACTTTCAAGGCAAGCGTTATTGGTCAATGTGTCAACCGCGAGGTTGATACTGTTGATAATGCTGTCATACATTTCTAAAAGTCCATTCGGTTCTTCCATAGTGTATTTAATTCTTGATATTACATCAGCTCCAAATTTTTTCTGAGGATTAAGACAGGAATAAGTGGATACTCTTATTCCTGTTTTCAGGTCAATAAGGTAAGCCGCAAGGGTGGTTGTACCAATATCGATGGCTATTCCATAAAGTTTTGAGGTGGTGTCTCCTTCTTCAATACCAATGACCTCTTTATCGAAAAAAAGCAGAGTTGAGTTGAAATTTTCCTTCCGTAGTGTTTCGGGAAGCTGCCTTATCAAGTGTAGGGAAGACAATTCTTCCTTCATTTTAAGATAGTCCTTCAAACGTGTACTGTCACATCTTTGATCCTGCAAATCAGGAGAACAGAGCCTTATAAACTCTTTCCTGACTAAGGGAGAGAGTTTAAGCCTTTTTTGCTTGCCGCTTGTGAGAACTTTAGACTCGGAGTCTGAACTGTCAAGGTATACCGTCATGTCGCAGTTGATAAGTGTTTGGCAGGCAAGCCTCCAGCCTTTAGCAACCAAGCTGTCGCCAAGAAACAAACGGTCTTTCTGTGACGACCCGGGAATTGAATCTCCCTTAAGCCTGACCATGCATTTGCCGCAAGTCCCATTGCTATTGCAGGGCGAATATATTTCGAAATTATTCTGATGTAGAAACCGGTGAAGGTTTACTCCTTCCGGGGCAGATAATTCAAATTCCCTGCTTTTTCGGTATATTTTGAGCTTGTATTCCATAATAGAACCTCCATATCTGTGGACTGTATTTTACATATTTGCAGTAAAAAGCCCAGGCATTAATCTTCTGTTTTAATTATACCTTCCTGATGACTTGGTGCGACCTTTTCTCCGGGTAGGACTATCAACACTTCATCTTCGTTAAATTCACCGTTCAACAGCCTTTTCAAGAGCCCATCATCCCCTTCAAACTCAAGGTAGTTCCAGTTAAGATAACCAGCGCTGTTCTGTGTAAACTTACTGTAGTATTCCTGGTTGGGTAAAAGGTTCCAGCGAATGAAGGCCGCATTTTTGTAATCTCTCATCCAGCCATGTTCCATCTCCATAAGGTATTCGGCATTATCTTCCCCGTATTTGGAGACATATTCCTCGAATAAAACCTTATATTTCAATTCACTTGGCTGCCAGCCCCGTTCAATCCAGCCTGATGAAAACCAGTAGGTCCCTGGATTCCTATTGAAGCAGTCGAGGTACCTTTCCTTTGAGCCCAAAAGAAGAGTGGTGCAGTCGTGAGCCCTTGGAACAACCATAGGCACATTTTTGCTTATTATTCCTTTTATTCCGTTGCTACAAAGGCCATAGCCTACAATTAAATAATCGTAGGCAGGACATGTATTATAATAATTATATGGAAAACCCTTGTTTGCTTTGTCAATTTCCTTCTGAAGCATGGTATTCAGCTTGTCGGGAGTATCGTGAAGTCCCTGATGCAAAAATGTTGTATCAATATAACATTTTGATTGGCTTGAAAGGAAGGATATCTCCCTGTTTAGTACGTCACATGCAATTACTTTTAATTTAAGCATAAAACCTCAATATTTTATTTTATAATTTTTCTCTCAGCATCTTTAGGGATGGCAAGACCCGCATGCAACCTCTATTCCTTTTACAACTCCCGATGGAACAGGGCAGCCCGGGTGCTTGAAGTATTTTGAACCAGACGGTATATTCCGGAATTGCAGATATTACTGAAACATTCCTCAAAGCCATCAATTTCTTAAGTTCATCCGCCATAGGTTTAAGGCTGGGATAATAAGTCTTCATGTTGAGGCATTCTGCGAATCTTTAGAAACTACTTCGATTGTTGTAATAAACCCACATATACTGACATTAACTTTTACTGCAGCCATTTTTCAAACCTCCTATTTTATACTCCAATTTGATTATAATGTTTAAAACCCTTTAATTATTGTACTATTGAGACATTTTTATTACTTTTTTCTGAGGATTTCTTTCATTAAAGATGAAAAAAAATAGGCAAGGAAAATATACCTGACTATTCCTATAAATTTTATAATGTACAAATAAAATCCAATAAAAACAATATTATTACAAGAAGGCGGAATGGATTAGTAATATTATTAGATTGTAAAGCAAAGCTATAGGAATAATACACTACATAACGTAAAAATTGAAAAAGGAGTGTCTGTCATGTCAGAAAAGAATTTTACTTCACTTGCTTACAGTTCATTGAATGATTTTGTGTATGGGATATCAGAATATGCTGTCAAATGTAAAAATGGTATGTTAATTGGCGGAGGAGAAATATATCCGGAGGTGAATTTTACCCTTCCTACCATGAACATTACTGATCAGACTATGCCTGACGTAATAAAGGAATACAAGGAAATAATTGAAGATT
The DNA here is from genome assembly GCA_023409265.1 of Bacillota bacterium. Classification (GTDB taxonomy): domain Bacteria; phylum Bacillota; class Clostridia; order Acetivibrionales; family DSM-1351; genus Ruminiclostridium. The sequence goes on from JAEYHZ010000003.1 coordinate 21,830, forward strand.
TATGCAAAAGAGCTAAGGAGCTGTATGTTCCCGGATTGGTAATTGAAATTGAAACTTTGCCGCCAATGACCTTCAATCCTGAATGGGGAGTGGAAGTAACAAAGACTGTTCGTGAAGTAATGTTTGAATATGAGCAGAAGTATGGATTAAAAAGTGTACTGAGAATTACCCCAAACGACATAAGGGAAGGCAGAGACCTGAAGCATATGTGGAAAGGCCTTCACTGGGAAAAAATGATGGAAACTTTTGTAGGCTGTGCAAAAGCGGGTGCGGATTTCCTTGCCATCGAATCTATAGGAGGTAAGGATATACATGATGAAGCGATAATGTACTGTGACATCAAAAAGTCTCTCTTTGCCCTCGGCTTCCCAGGCATTAAGGATATGCACGTACTCTGGAGTAACATAGTTAAAATAGCTGAAGAGACGGGTGCAATCGCATCTGGAGATACAGCCTGCGGGTTTGGAAATACTGCTATGGTGCTCGCAGACCGTGGGTATGTTCCGAGAGTATTTGCGTCAGTTGTAAGAGTTATGACAGCTGTACGCAGCCTTGCCGCTTTAGAAGAGGGTGCAGTTGGGCCTCATAAGGATTGCGGCTATGAAGGCGTATATATTAAGGCAATAACCGGAACACCAATTACTCTCGAAGGAAAGAGTAGCGCGTGTGCACATTTAAGCCCCATTGGCAACATTGCAGCAGCAGTTGCTGACCTCTGGAGCAATGAATCCGTTCAGAACATTAAGCTCCTGGGTGGTATGGCGCCAACAGTATCACTTGAACAGCTGGTATATGACTGCCGCTTGATGAATAAAGCTACAGAAAAAGGTAAGGATGCGGCATTAATGCTTAGAGATTTACTCTCAGACTCAGACAGTTATCTTGACCCTCAGGCATATGTATTAAGACCAGATGTGGTATTAAGGATTTCTGATGAAATTATCAAGGAAACCGGCAGCTTCAATAGAATTAAGAAAGCGGCAAAGGTTACACTGGAAGAGCTTCGCAAGGCTGTTGCAGAAAATAAGGTCATGATTAAAGAGCGGGAACTCAGCTGGCTTGATACAATGAGTTCACAGCTTGAAACTATTCCTGAGGATGAAGAAGAGTTCCTTAAGAATATGCTGGAAAATGAAGAGTATGAGAAGTTCAATCCGAAACATTATGATTATAATGCATAGAAGTGCAAAGAGGATCGGTTCCAAACCGATCACCATAATTTAACTTGCCGCACAGACAAATTTGATTATTTGAATTGTAAGATTCTGAATTGCCTCTCTTAAGTAGATTGGCCTCTGGATTCCCTGAATTTCCCAGGCGTAACGCCGGTTAATTTTTTAAATACCTTGGTAAAGTAGCTCTGGTCTTCAAACCCTACCAGATTTGATACGTCAGTTAGAGGTATGGTTATATCGGACAATAGATTTTTGCTTGCGTTTACACGGATTTTATTTACATAGGATACAAAGTTGCAGTTCATTTCACTTTTAAAAACCTTGCTGAAGTAAGATGGATTCAAGTATACATGGCCTGCAACTTCTTCAAGGGTAATTCGGTCTGTAAAATTCCGCTTTATATAGTTAACTGCTTTGTAAATAGTATCTTTATGCCTTACATCTGCAAGATTGAAAACACAATCTGTAAATCTGGACATTATTTTTGAAAGCCAGAAGGTGAGATCTTCTACACTCGTCAACTGGTGAATATCAGAAAGATACTTGTAATTCAAACCGAATATTTCGACAGCATCAGCTCCGCCCTCCACAGCAGCCCTTGATAGTAAAACTACAAGCTCAAGAACTCTTGCTTTTATAATCTCAAAGTCTTTCCCGGAAGAAAAGAAGACGTACCCAAGTATTTCATTGAGTATTTTTTGTGAAGCAGGTTTATCTTCAAGAGCTATTTTCGATAATAGTTCTTTTTCTTTTTCAAATGGATAATTCATTTTTTGGTTTTCCTTGTCCTCCAAGGATTTTATAAAATGCACTGATGTTGAAATCTGCGATTGTATTTCATGGAACTGCCTGTTATCGTTTAATTTAAATTCAGTAACAGTTGAGATATTGGAAGCAACGATATATAACAACTCAGCGAGATTATTTACAATCATTGGCTGTATCACGGGTATATTGTATATATACTGTTTCATTTTATTACTTTCGGGAGTGACAATCCCGTCCTTTTCAAGGAGTTCTTCGATAAGAAACTCTTCTGGGTCTACCATCATTACAGGACCTCCAATTAAAGCACCCTGTATGCTTCCGTTGCTTGTTATTGGAGAAGCCCAATGAACCATTCCGATAGGGCAGAAATACACATATTTACCCCCGAATCTTTCAGCCTGGTAGCTTCCATAAAGATGTGCACTTGCACAGGAAGTACGACCGCCCTTTAGTGAATTCATATTTGTACAGAATTGGCAAAGGCTGCCATTGGCGCAGAATTCATAAATCTTATTTCCCTTTGAATTGATAATAATGCTCTCTACACCTGTTGAATGGCAGTAAGAATCTATAGTTTTTTTCGCTTTTTCAAAATCAAAACCAAGCTCATCTGTTTCATTGATCATAGAGATTCTTGCCTCCAAAGTTATAATTATTTCCAATTAATATATAAACATTAAACAATTTAAGTTTAAATTATTTCGGCAAATAAAGATATTGAAAAAAATCACTATTTATAGTAAAAATTTTGTTTTATTAGTTTATCAAAATTCAGATGTCAAAAATGTCTTATAAACCAAAAATTATTCATAGAAAAATATTTGCGGGTTTAATAACATGAGTTATAAGTAAAACGTGTATTCATATTTTGACGATTGTTTAGTTTTATAAATTATTTTAGGAGGAAAATGATATGAAAATGAATATGAACAAGTGGCTTGAGGATATAATCTCCTCACCAAAGAGGAAAGCACTCCCGATTATGACCTATCCTGGGCTTGAACTGGTAAATAAAAAAGTAAAGGATGTAATTTCAAATAGCGAGTTTCAATTTGAGTGCATTAATGAATTGTCAAATAAATACAAAACGGAGGCAACGGTTACTATTATGGATTTGTCAGTTGAGGCGGAGGCTTTCGGTAGCAAGATTAAATTCTCCGATAATGAAGTGCCTACAGTTATTGGTAAAATCATTTCCAATGCCGAGGATGCAGAAAACCTGAAAATACCGAAGGTTGGAGATGGAAGAACTTCTGTTTACCTGAACGTTTCGAGGATCGCCGCGGAAAATATAAATGAAAAGTCTGTATTTGCTGGACATATCGGACCATTTTCATTAGCTGGACGCTTGATGGACATGACTGAAATTATGATTACAATGATGGAGGAACCAGAAATAGTGCATACGGTTCTGGACAAGTGTACAAGTTTTCTTGTAGAATATTGCAAGGCATTCAAGGCTGCCGGAACAAATGGTGTAATAATAGCTGAACCTGCTGCAGGTTTGCTGCCTCCTGCAAAATGTGATGAATTCTCTTCACAGTATGTTAAAAAAATCGTAGATGCAGTACAGGATGAAGGCTTTATTGTTATACTCCATAACTGCGGTAATACTGTAAAGTTGGTTGATTCCATGGTTTCAACCGGTGCTAAGGCATTCCATTTCGGAAATTCTGTAAAAATGATTAATATATTGCCTCAGGTACCGTCTGACAGGATAGCTTTAGGTAATATTGACCCGGCAAGTGTATTTATGAACGGAACAGTTGAAGAAATGAAGGTAAAAGTTCAAAATCTCCTTGAGGAAATGATGCCATTCAAAAACTTTGTTCTTTCATCAGGATGTGACGTACCTCCTGGAACTTCTCTGGAAAATGTCAATGCATTTTTTGATGCACTTGAAGAGTTCAATAAAAGTTTGTAAAACTGATTTAAAGAAAAGTTTGGACCACCGTTAACGGTTAAACCAATAGCGGTGGTTTTAGGTTCTTAAAATAGTTTAAGCTATCATTAAAATTATGCTTAATGATAGCTCATTATAGGATCTTCTATTTATGATATTTTTTTATAGTGATACTATATTGTACATACTTTTACTGCTGCGTCAGCTGCTGAAGCGGCATCAGGTGTATAAATATCTGCTCCTATCTTGACTTTGAAACTTTCAGTAATTGGAGCACCGCCGATCATAATTGTCACCTTATCGCGGATTCCAGCTTTGACAGCTGCATCAATAACATTCTGAATTTCACCCATAGTAGTGGTTAATAGCGCAGAGCAGCAGATAATCTGGGCATCTTCTTCTATTGCAGTTTCAATGAATTTTTCTGAAGGTACGTCAATACCGAGGTCAATTACTTCAAGACCTTTACCCTCCATCATCATTCTAACTAGGTTTTTTCCGATGTCGTGAAGGTCCCCTGCTACAGTTCCTAAAACAACCTTACCGGTAGCCTTGACACCACTTGATGCGAGAAGCGGTTTGAGGAGTGCTGACCCTGTACTCATAGCCCTTGCGGCAATTAGTACATCAGGTACATATACTTCATCCTTCTTGAATTTTTCACCTATAATACCCATGCCATGAAGAAGACCATCCTTCAGGATTGTTTCCGCACTGATGCCCTCATCAATGGCCTTCTGAACCAATTCCTTAACTATTTTTGCTTTACCTATCTGAAGATTTTCAGAAATTTCATTAAGTATGCTCATATTTTATTCCCCCATCTATAAAATTGTTGATATTTTTGCTTTATACCCTCATTTTAGTCTCAAACACTTCTTTTGTATTGAAAATATTCGAGCTTTTTTGTACTTTTTATTTAATAATTAAAAGTTATCCGGTATTGTTTGAAATTTTGTACTCATAAATGATTCAGTATTTTTCAGAAAGAGGGAAATGATATGCCTCCCATTAGTTTGCTTATAAAACCGGCATCAAGTAACTGTAACATGATGTGTAAGTACTGCTTTTATCATGGTTGCAGAAACCCGTACAACTGATGACTATGGGATGATGAATGCTGATTTGCTAGAGGCGATAGTCATAAAGGCCTTAAAATATGCCGATCATGCTTGCACCGTCGCTTTTCAGGGTGGGGAGCCTACTCTTGCGGGACTGGACTATTACAGGCAACTAAATACAATGTAAAAAAATACAAATCAATAATACTATACAAACAAACGGTTTGAATATCAATGAAAACTGGGCGAAGTTTTTTTCGATAATAATTTCCTTATAGGAATATCACTGGATGGTCCGAAGGATATTCATGATGCCAATAGGATAGATGCTGGAAATTGCGGCTCCTTCAACAAAGTGATGAAAACCGTCGATAAAGATTTACCGGAGCGTTTATAGGGTTACGCTGCCAGGATCTCACTGGAGAAAGAAAGCCGGCAGATTTTAAATTCTTTGAGTATAGGGAAAGGTAGTATTAAATATAATCCCTAAATGTTGCGAACAAGTATTCTCGAATCTGTGCTATATTTCAACGATGACATATAATAACTGAAATATACCGCACAGACGTACTGATGTTCCGTTGCAAGTTTGTCATGTGGAATACAATGTTATTGCATAGTAAATTCGCAATTTCTCGAAAGAAATCACTTAATTGAATCAAATGTTATACCAAAAATTTATTGGTTTCTCTTATTAATTGCATGCTGCAATTCTTGGATGCCGATTTTATTGTCCCATTCGTTCAAATAGCAGGGAAATTGAGCTTTACAAGCCTTACACTCAAGAAATTGATGTGCATCAGTCTGCTCCCTTTTATCAAACATGAAGGGAAGAAACTCCTGGTGGTTTTTATACCCCGGTGCATCTGAATCTATATTATAGGAGTATACATAAGTAGCCTCATATTTGATTAAAAAATTGTGCCCGTCACATTTAGGGCAAACTAAAAGCTTTTCTTCACTCATACTAAATACCATTAGCCTTTCTGAGTTTTTCTATTAAAAGATACCTTTTATTAACAACTATTAACATGGCCTGAATGATAAAAAGTTATACTGATTTAGAGATGCGCCAAATATTTTACATGCAGTTATCTCAACATAGTTTTTTATCTGTAAGAATTTCCTTATTTTTGGTACCAATAATATGGGTACCAATGTTCAGCGCAAGTATTTTCACGCCATCCAGAGCATTTATGTTTTCTTTTGAATAATTGAGTAGCAATTCTTTAGCGAAATTGTCTGATGCAAAATAGATATTTTTAAGTTGTTTTAGGCTTTTCCATAATATTCAAAATGGTATTCATATATAACTCCGTATATTTTGCAGATAATAATGTCGTAGTAGAGTTCAATATAACATAAATAGAATACCTTTTTACTTATGCTTTATAAAATAAATTTTATAAAGCAATTTTAAAAGTAAAAATATTGCGCAATTAAAGGTAACCATTTTATGTTTACCTTGGGCACAAATAACTAATATCATTAACAATTATTTAAGGAGGAATAACTATGAACAAGATGCTGGTAAAAAGAGGGATGGCATTTATACTCGCAGGAGCTTTGGCAGCCGGTATGACAGCCTGTGGGAAACCCGCCGGAGATAATACCGGTACCGCAACCAACACAAATGCGGGAAAGCAGGTTGAGTTGAAGTTCAGTCATATATGGGGCGGAGCAACGGATCCTTTTACTCCGGCTGCCAAAAAGGTAATTGATGATTACCAGAAGGCTAATAACACTGTAAAAATAACAGTTGACACAAACGAAAACGAAGCCTATAAGACAAAGATAAAAGCCATGGCAGCAGCCAATCAACTTCCTGACCTTTTCTCTACCTGGGGAGGAGGTTTTTCAAAGCCATTTATTGATTCAAATTCCGTTTTGGCATTAGATAGTTATCTTACAGCTGAAACTAAGGGCAAACTGGTTAACGGTGCCTTCAACAACCTGACTTACAATGGTAAGGTTTATGGAATGCCCTTCCATCTTACAGCAGGTGCTTTATTTGTGAACACTGATCTTTTTGATAAGAACGGTGTAAAGATACCTGCAACTTATGATGAGCTTCTTACAGCTGTAAAAGCCTTCAAGGCAAAGGGAATCACTCCTATGGCTGTATCGGGTAAAGATAAATGGACCATAGCAATGTATTTTGACGTTATGGCTTTAAGAGCAGCAGGTCCGGACAAGATAGTGAAAACTCTTACAAAGCAAGGTTCCTTTAAAGATCCGGAATTCTTAAATGCTGCAAAGAGATTTAAAGAGCTTATAGATGCGGGTGCATTCTCAAAAGGTGCGGCAGGAATATCAAACGATGAAGCTGAAGTTCCCTTCTATGATGGTAAAATTCCTATGATGTTCAAAGGAAGCTGGGCGGCTGGTAAAGCAGACGCTAAGGATTCCAAGGTGGCAGGTAAAATTGGTGTTATCTCCTTCCCGGCAATACCGGATGGAAAGGGAAATGCAAAACAGTTCACCGGAGGAGCGGTTGACGCGGTAATGGTTAATGCCAATACAAAGAACAAGGACGAAGCTGTTAAATTCCAGATGTATTTCGCAGAAAACTTTGCAAGGGAATCATACCTGGCTGGTGCTGCAATGCCTGCCTGGAAGGTTGAGAATGTTGATAAAAGCAAGTTGCCGGCTACACTTGTTAAAGTTGTTGACCTTACTAAGGATGCAGAAGGCTTTACTATCTGGTGGGATACACTTCTTGCTGGTAAAGATACTGAAACTTACCTGAACGCTTTACAGGAATTGTTCATGGGATCTAAAACACCTGAGAAGTTTATAGACAGCTTACAGTCAATGTACGGCAAATAATAAATCCTGAGTTTATTTTTATGGACGTCCATTTGGTACTTACCTGAATACAGTGGCAAATGGACGCCATTTATTATCCATATTTTCGAAACCCGGTAATAGCTAATAAATAAGTAAACACCATTATCAAAAAATAAACAAATCGAGTAAACAATAAATTATTTAAAGAAGGAAGTGAGTTTTGTGGATAGGGTATTAAGCAATAAGAAAGCCATAGTATTTTTTCTGTTTCCGGCCTTTGTTATGTTTATTGTAGTTATCATAGTACCAATAATCATGTCATCCTACTATAGTTTGCAGGATTGGTCCGGATTTGGTAAAGGTACCTTTATTGGTCTCGCCAACTATAAGGGACTCATTTCTGATCCCATATTCGTTAAAGCAGCGGTTAATTCATTAATACTGGCTGTTGCGTCAGTATTTATCCAGCTCCCGATTTCACTGCTTTTGGCACTTGTATTGGCAAAGGGTGTTAAATTTGAGAAGAGCTTTGTTACTATATATTTTGTTCCTGTTATTATCTCCACAGTTGTAATCGGTCAGCTTTGGATGAAAATATATAATTATGACTACGGTATCCTGAATTTGTTATTACGTTCAATAGGCCTTGGTTCCTGGGCGCAGGAATGGCTGGGAGATCCTAAAAGAGCATTGGGCGCTACATTTATTCCCATAATATGGCAGTATATCGGATATCATATGCTGTTAATGTACGCAGGCATTAAATCCATTTCCACTGATGTATTCGAAGCTGCGGTAATAGACGGATCTTCATGGTGGAATACATCCTTGAAAATAACCATACCTATGCTGAAGCCTGTACTCAATGTATCAGTTATATTTGCTGTAACAGGTGCGCTTAAGGTATTTGATCTGGTATATGTTTTGACAGGCGGGGGCCCTGCTCACGCCAGTGAAGTTATAGGTACCTATATGGTTAGTACAATTTTTAAGGGAAATCAATACGGTTACGGTAGTGCGATGGCTATATTTGTCATTCTTGAGTGCTTTGCATTATCAATTCTTGTAGGTTTTCTATTCAGAGACAGGGAGGGTGCAAAAAGATGAGTAATGTAACAGCGGTGGCCGGAAAGAAATACTCCATATCAGCTATATTTATGTATGCAGCCCTCTTTATAGTGGCTTTTATTCAGCTGTTTCCCTTATACTGGATGTTCACTTTTTCGTTAAAGGATAACTCCGAGATCTTTGGAGGAAATCCCATAGGTATTCCAACTAAATGGCTGTGGTCCAATTACAGCAATGCTCTTTTGGGTGGTAACGTAGGGCATTATTTTTTTAACAGCATAATTGTAACAGGTGCAACAATTCTGTTTACGGTAATATTCTCTGTTATGGCATCCTATGCATTGACAAGAATGGTCTTTAAAATAAGAAAACAAATGAATTCCTTTTTTATCCTCGGGCTTACCGTCCCCCTACATTCTGCACTGCTTCCAATATTCATCATGCTGAGAAATCTGAAAATGGTCAATTCCTACTGGGCTCTAATCATACCTTATTCAGCCTTTGCGATACCTATGGCCATACTTATATTCTCAGGTTTTATGGCATCTCTGCCCAGGGAACTGGAAGAGGCAGCTTGTATAGACGGCTGCAGTATTTACAGAATATTCTTCAGTATAATATTGCCGTTAATGAGTCCGGCTATTGCAACAGTTACCATATTTACTTTCCTGCAGGCATGGAATGAATTGATGTTTGCAGTGGTATTTATCAGTGATGTCAGATTCAAAACCTTAACAGTCGGTATTCAGTCACTGGCCGGACAATACACTACTGACTGGGGACCTATTGGTGCAGGTCTGATGGTTGCAACCATCCCAACTCTGATCATATATGTATTTATGAGCAAAAAGGTACAGGACAGCCTTGTAGTGGGTGCAGTCAAGGGATAAATAATGATACCCTGCGAGATTTTGATGATTTATCAGAAAGTGTTTTTTTATATGAATTTGAAACAAATTTATATTTTATATATAAAGTGTTGAAGTTAGAATTAAACTGTGATAAAAAGTATAAGGCGGCTGAATATATTTAACTCAGTTATTTTTGTAAAGATCTGTTCCGAGTAGTAAAAGATATTGAATATTCGATAGTTTATCCTACCATAAGTACGCGAGGACAACTTCAATAAATGGGATGCTCGGTCAAAAGGAGTTGCATGAAATTGTAGGAGAAGCATAAGTATTTTGGCCGGCAAAGTGGCAGGACGCCGCTTTGATGCAGCACAACGAGACCAGGACGGTCGAGTCGCTGCGACGGCAGAAGAAATACTTGTGCTGAACCAAACTATTTCAGCAAGTTCTTTGGGAGCAATCCATTTATTTAAGTTTGTCCGGGAGTACTTATTTATGTAAGTAAATATTGTATAAATATGATTTGAGTACCCGAAAAATATGTAATACAAATAAGGAGGCAAATATGGAAGAAAGGCCTAAATATTTAGATGAATCACTTTCCTTCAGAGAAAGAGCAATCGATCTTGTATCAAGAATGACTCTGGAAGAGAAGGCTTCCCAGCTGAGATACGACGCACAGGCTGTTGAAAGACTTGGTGTTCCGAGATACAACTGGTGGAATGAAGCACTTCACGGTGTTGCCAGAGCCGGAGTTGCCACGGTATTTCCGCAGGCAATCGGGTTAGCTGCTATTTTTGACGATGAATATCTTCAAAAGATTGCTGATGTCATAGCCACAGAAGGCAGAGCCAAATATAATGAGAGCTCAAAAAAGGATGACCGTGACATATACAAGGGAATCACCTTCTGGTCTCCAAATGTAAACATATTCAGAGATCCCAGATGGGGTCGCGGTCATGAGACCTACGGAGAAGATCCGTATCTGACCTCCAGACTGGGAGTTGCTTTTGTGAAAGGGCTGCAGGGCAAAGGAAAGCATTTGAAAACTGCTGCCTGTGCTAAACATTTTGCAGTACACAGCGGGCCTGAGGATGACAGACATCACTTTAATGCCGTGGTTTCACAGCAGGATTTGTATGAAACCTACCTGCCTGCCTTTGAAGTTCTTGTAAAGGAAGCCGGGGTTGAGGCTGTAATGGGTGCCTATAACAGAACTAATGGCGAGCCTTGTAACGGCAGTAAAACACTTTTGCAGGATATACTCAGAGATGGTTGGGGCTTCGAAGGTCATGTGGTTTCCGACTGCTGGGCAATAAAGGATTTCCATGAGGGACATGGAGTTACCAAAACTCCTACCGAATCAGCAGCTCTGGCTTTAAAGAGCGGCTGTGACCTGAATTGCGGGAATATATATCTGTTACTTCTGCTCTCACTGAAAGAAGGTCTGATTACAGAAGAAGATATTGACAGGGCTGCAATAAGAGTTATGACTACCAGAATGAAACTGGGTATGTTTGATGATGACTGTGAGTATGACAGTATCCCTTACGAAGTAAACGACTCTAAGGAACATAATGCACTCTCTCTTGATGCTGCAAGGAAATCAATGGTACTTTTGAAAAATGAAGGTCTTCTGCCGTTAAATGCCGATAAGATTAAGAACATAGCAGTAATAGGACCTAATGCAGACAGTGACATAGCTTTAAGAGCAAATTACAGCGGTACGGCTTCACATAATATTACTCTGCTGGATGGCATCCGAAACAGAGTTTCATCTGATACCCGCGTATGGTATGCTCCCGGAAGCCATCTCCATATGAACAGAGTGGAGGATCTTGCTCTGCCGGATGACAGAATCAAGGAAGCCGTTTCAGCAGCGGAGCGAAGCGAGGTAGTTGTTCTGTGCCTTGGTCTTGATGCGTCAATTGAAGGAGAGCAGAATGACCAGGGCACTGTAATTCTTGATGCAGGCGGAGACAAAGCGGATCTTAACCTTCCTGAAGGGCAGAGAAAACTTCTGAATGCAGTTTTGGCAACAGGTAAACCTACAATTGTAGCTCTTTTATCTGGAAGTGCACTAAGTATAGGGGAAGCAGCTGACAAGGCAGCAGCCATAGTTCAGTGCTGGTATCCGGGATCTAAGGGAGGGCAGGCTTTCGCAGAAATGCTTTTCGGAGATTTTTCTCCTGCAGGCAGATTACCTGTGACCTTCTATAAATCAACTGAAGAGCTGCCTGCATTTGCAGACTATTCCATGTATAACAGAACATACAAGTTTATGCAGGGTGAAGCACTCTACCCATTTGGTTTTGGTTTATCATATTCCAGCTTTGAATATTCAAACCTGAAAAGTCCTGTTACAGTTAAGAATGGATACAGTATCTCAATAAGTGTTGATGTTAAGAATGTGGGATACTGTGATTCCGACGAAGTAGTTCAGGTTTATATAAAGGATATGGAAGCATCTGTGAGGGTGCCGCATCACAGCCTCTGCAGCTTTAAGCGTATTCATCTTAAGAGGGGGGAACAAAAAACAGTTGAGTTTGATATATCGCCAAAAGCCATGACGCTTGTAAATGAGGAAGGCAGGCGTTATGTTGAAAACGGAGATTTTAAACTTTTTGTCGGAGGCGCACAGCCTGACAGTGTAAGTACAAGATTAAACGGAAAAGCACCGCTTGAATTAACTTTTACAGTTGAATAAGCTACCGATTCTATATTTTTCTGCAAAACCCCACATACGAGATACTGTGAATAAAGTATCCGGTATGTGGGATTTTTATTGGAATAATATATATGATGAGGTTTATGATATAATTTTCTTACAAAAACCCCCATACGGCATATGAACGGGGGAACAATTTTCAGAGTTCATCGTCAAATATTTAGGTACTATGAATATTACGAAATGAAGCACTTCGCCCGTTTTATAACAGCAAAGGTAAAGCGCCTGGGTCTGAAAGGACATATGCGGGTAAGGATTACATTATGCCTGCCTCAATTAATACAGTAATATTCTGGCCATGGAGGTAAAATGCGGAAGCAAAGGAAAAAGAGCAAAGCAAAACTGATAATTGTATCTGGTTTGATACTGGGGATTATGATGATATTGGGGTATACACTTTTGCAAAATTATGACCGTTTCCAGAATAACTCAACTGAAACAGTTCCGGGAAATCTCTCGGGCAGTAGGCCTTCAGGCAGCTCGGGAACAAATGGTACTTCGGAAAATACCTCGGGACAAAACAGCTCTGAACAGACAGAACCTGCTCAGAACAGCCCCGGGAAGGGCAATGCCGGACCCACCGGCCAGCAGCCGGGAAATGCTTCAGATGCTGCTGAAGAAATTCAGCAGCTGATTAACGCCATGACCCTCGAGGAAAAAGTAGGTCAGCTTGTCATGGTGGGTATTGATGGCTTTTCAAATGATGCACATTCAAGGCAGCTCATGGAAAAGTACCACGTGGGTGGTTTTATTGTGTTTAAAAAGAACATACAAACTACCAACCAATTAACAGCGCTTCTTAATTCGCTGAAAGAGACCAATGCTGCCAGCAACAAAGTGCCGGTTTTCCTGTCTGTTGATGAGGAGGGTGGCAGGGTTTCAAGGCTGCCTGAAGAGTTTCATAAATTTCCTTCTAATTATATAATCGGACAGAAGAACGACAGTATTCTTTCCTATCAGATCGGACAGATATTGGGCAAAGAACTGAGGGCCTTTGGACTCAATATGGATTTTGCTCCTGTACTGGACATAAACAGTAATCCAGATAACCCCGTTATTGGTGACAGGTCCTTCGGGACAACCGCCGGGCTAGTAAGTAAGCTGGGTGTAGAAACAATGAAGGGTATTCAGTCACAAAACACAATATCAGTTGTAAAACATTTCCCCGGTCACGGAGATACCTCTGTGGATTCCCATATTGGTCTCCCCAGAGTCAATCACGGCATTGACCGGTTGAAAAGTTTTGAACTGAAACCGTTTGAGGCAGCCATAGAGAATGATGCCGATGCTGTTATGATTGCTCATATATTGCTCCCAAAGCTGGATGCAGAGAATCCTGCCTCCTTCTCAAAAGCAGTTATTACAGACTTGCTGAGAACAGATATGAACTTTGACGGGGTTGTCATTACAGATGACTTTACCATGGGTGCCATTGCAAAGAACTACGATATGGGGAAGGCGGCAGTAAAGTCAATTAAGGCCGGCGGAGACATAGTACTGGTCTGTCACGGCTTTGACAAGCAGGAAACTGTTATTAAAGCACTGCTGGCGGCTGCAAGGTCAGGTCAAATAAGTCAGGACAGATTGGATCAAAGCGTTAATAGAATACTCAAGCTGAAGCGGAAATATGTGTTGGCTGATACGCCGGCCGGACCTGTTGATGTTAAAAGTATAAATGATCAGATTGATGCGTTGCTTAAATAATTCGGTGAATGGCTATATTTCTTCACCAATGCCTTTTTTTGCTCCTTTACAAGAGAAACGGACATTGCTAAAAGTGCTTCAATTCCTGCAACTGCAAAAGTGACATGCAGAAATGCCACAAAAGCCATAATTATTAGTTAACCCAGGTTTTCCAGAAAATTCTTCACCAGGACATCCGTCCTTAAACTGGAGAACCTGTCATACTCAGGTGAAAAGGGATCTGCAAAGCCGTGATTGCCTTCAAGGATATTAACCCTTACATTGGGTTTTTTTATAGAATCTGCAAAGTTTTGCACATCATATGCTTTTTCATGCGACGGAAAAATAAGCAGGGTGGGACAGGCCGGAGTGATCTGTAAATAATCCCGGATGCGGGAACCGTAGAAACCTATTGCCCCAGCAACATTTTTGTCCTGGCTGCAAAGCCAGGACACAGTAGCTCCTACACTATAACCGCAAAGGATTATCCGGTTGTAGCCCTTGTTTTTTTCATGGGCTATAAGAGCTGTGACTTGATGAGCTGCCTCCATAAAGCCTATTTTCTCAATAAAATGTTTATAAGCCTTCTGCTGCTCATGGTATGTAAATGATCTGTCCAGGCCAAGCAAATCAGGACAGAGAGAATCATAACCTGCATTTTTAAATTTATTTGCGGTATCTAATATGTGTCGGTTTACTCCATAGATCTCATGGAGTATTATAATCAATGTATCTGAATTTGTGATGTATTTCACTTAACCACCTTTAGACCTTGTTTAGGATCATTGCACTCGTTATTTTTGCGGATTTTGCGACATGCTTCCCTAAGCAGGCTTTTACACACGAAAATCCGCTATGTTTACTTATCTGCCAACATTCTAGGGGTTCTGATTCTTCCTGTATTATTCCTCAATATGCTCGAAGCCCTGATCGATTATTGTTCTCACATGTGAATCAGCAAGAGAATAAAACATTGTTTTTCCATCTCTCCTGGATTTAACAAGCTTTGCCTGCTTTAGGACTCTCAATTGATGTGAAATTGCAGACTGGCCCATATTAAGCAATTGTGCAATATCACAAACACACATTTCGGCTTGAAACAATACATAGAGTATTTTTATTCTTGTTGAATCTCCAAAAACCTTAAATAATTCGGCAAGGTCATATAGTTGCGTCTCCTCAGGCATATGACTTATAACCTGATTTACAATATCCTGATGAATACAGAGCCATTCACATTTTTCGATTTCCTGTTCAGTCTTCATGAGGTTCCCTCCAATACTTTATGTAATATGTTATGTGCTTATAATTCTATTATAATTCGTATGAACATTTATTCACATAAAATTATATTCCTTAATTTTCCTTTGTCAATGAAAATCTTAAGGAATGATTAATTAATAGGAATGATTAAATAATAGCTGTCTCCCTTGAAAATCGGGTTCTATTATTCCATCATTCCTAGTTAAACAAATTTTTGTATTTAGTCCCAAAATTACGGTTGGTTGCATATTATGCAATAAAAAGTTAATTTTGGAGTGATTTTTTTGGCTAAATTTCAAGTTGGAGATATTGTGACTAGAAGGTCTTACGGCGGAGATCTTCTTTTTAGAGTAGTAAACATAATACCAGACTGCAATGGATCTGATTGTTATGTATTAAGAGGACTGTCTTCCCGTATAGAGGCAGACTCACATGCAGATGACCTTGAAAAGCAGGATTCAAGAATTGCATATACCAGAGCGTACAGAGAGCTGACTCAGACTAAGTGTAGTATAGAATGTTGTGCACCTTCTACCAGGGGTTTTTTCAATAGATTGAAAAAAAAGCCGGGGAGAATTCTCCATATTGATTCTGCACAAGATTTTATGAATCAGTGTTTGGATTTTTATAGACAAAGCAAGATTACCTGTTATGGAAAGTGGGTCAGTGAGGATAAACAGCCATCAGTGGTCAGGCAACTATTGCGGGCCTACAAGCCCAATATACTGGTTTTAACCGGACATGACGGCTTGAAGAAGAATGCAAAGAACTTCAAAGCACTGGAGAGCTATGCAAATTCTTCATACTTTATCGATGCTGTCAAGATAGCCAGGGAATATGAACCAAATCCTGATAAGCTCTGTATATGGGCTGGTGCATGTCAATCATACTATGAAGCCATTATGGAAGCAGGAGCAAATTTTGCAAGTGCCCCTAAGAGGGTTTTAATAAATGCTTTGGATCCTGCAATTGTGGCTCAGAAGGTTTCAATAACGGATAACACTACAGTACTTGAACCGAAATCCGTAATAGCACTGACCATAACAGGAAGTAACGGTATTGGAGGAAAAGAAACAAGAGGACAATATAGATAGGTAATATAGAGATGAAAACCTTCCTATAAATATAATAATTAATGGATTATTTCGGCAGGAATAGAAAATGAGCTGTTGCAAACCAATAAAATTTACCGGGTTTGCAGCAGTTTTTTTGTTTTTAATTCAGTTTTCTTTTATATTTTAGAAAAATTTTAGAATTTCTTTCGAAGCGCTTTATTCCTGACTCCTATAATTTTAATTGTAGAAAGCAACTACAAAAAAATAGATTGGAGAGATTTAACATGAAAAACAAAAAGGTCAAACTTGGAGTATTGGTACTGGCTGCGGTTACAGTGTTCACAGCCACTGCATTTGCAGCATCTGCCGACAATGATGGCTATGAGGCACTGAAACAAATAATGAAGGACTCAAGAGAAACAGAATTAATGTCAGGCGCATCTTTCAACGGCACCTTTAAAGTCTCTGACCAGGGGACTACAATCGCAGAGGTAAAAGGAACAGTAAAAGCCAAACACGATAGCGATGAGGCCAGTGGTAAGGTTCAGGTAAATTTAAAGGGCAAGGAGCAAGACTTATCCTTTTTCAAAAATGGAGAAAACATGTATCTGGCTGATGAGACAAACACAAGATATTACAAGTTGGTCAATGCCGAAGATGACTTGAGCCGGAGACATGAAGATTATGACAGAGAGAATTCTAATGTCCGGGCCGAGCACAATATAGGATCTGCCCAGGAGGGACTGCTGGATTATCTGATGGGTGATTTGAAATCTCAGTTTGAATTATCACGGAATTCTGACGGAACAAAGACCATTACATTGGACTTGAATCAGAATGAGATTCCTGTACCCCTTAACTTGCTAACAGCTGTAGCGGTTGAAAATAAGGGTGACAGTAATTACCCTGACAAGGAATCAGAAATGAATGCTGCGCAACAACAGCTGCTATTGGAAAAGCTGCCTTTCATGAAAGATTTTGAAGGACTGGAAAAGGATATTCCCGGCCTAAAGAAAGATGTCAAGCTGACCGCTCTGGTTATAAAACTCAATGTAGATTCAAATAATCAGTTAAAGTCATTTGAAACGAAGCTTAGCATTGCAGGTGAAGATTCTGAAGGGGTTTATCATGAAATTAGCTTCCAGGGTTTAGCTTCAGTAAATGATATAAACAATACCAATGTAGATAAGTTTAATGAAGATGGAAAAAACATTGAAATCATAAATGCAGAGGATTTTAATTGTAGTAAATAACAAAGTGATATATGAATGGAGAGGGATAACATGTTACTCGAGGTAGCAAATTTAATAAAGCAATATCCCGGAAACCATGGCATAAAAGGGTTAAACCTCACCGTATCGGAAGGTGAGGTTGTTGCCCTTCTGGGGCCGAATGGTGCCGGGAAAACTACTGCAATGAAGGCCATGATGGGTTTTGTACCAATAAATGCAGGCTCAGTTTCTTATAAAGGAAATTCAATAATAGATAATCCAAAAGCAGCAAAAAATGAAATAGGGATGATGATCGGTGACCCATCTCCCTATCTTTATCTCACGGCATATCAATATTTAAAGCTGCACCAGAATCTTTACTTCAAGGTTACTGATGATGAGATTGATTTGGTTTTAGATATGACCGGTCTGCAGGAGAGGAAAAGCAGCAGAATTAAAACTTTTTCTACGGGAATGAAACAGCGCATATGCCTGGCAAAGGTATTACTTGCAAAGCCGAAGCTGATACTGCTGGATGAGCCTTTTTCAGGTATGGATATTGAAGGCAGGGACCAGCTGGTGCACTTACTGAAAAATATTATAGATGAGCAAAAAACAGGAATGATAATATCCAGCCATTTGATACATGACATTGAGCATATTACTTCAAAGGTTTGTATAATAAGTGGGGGAGAGTGTCTGGAGGTAAAAGAGGTAAAAGAAATCAAGGAAAGCTATCCGTCTATTGAGAAATATTATCTTGACGTAGTTGCGAAAGCAAAGCTTAAAGGAGAAATGGAGATGAAGAAATGAATGAGCTGATTACTTTTTCGGTAAATGAATATAAAAAATTGTTTCAGCAGACCAAAACAAAGATTACCATCGCACTTTTTGCACTATGTTCAATTGCAATTGGTATCGGGAACCTTATCATTGAAAACAATACCGGCGTAAAAGCAGTTGCTGCCGGAAGATTTCCCGTTTTTGTTTTAGAACTCCTTGCAGGCTTTATTCTTCCTGTCTTGACCATTTTTATCTGTAGTGAACTTTTTGCGGCTGAGTTTAAAGATGGTACAATAAAAAACTTATTTGCTTTACCTGTAACTAAAAGTATAATGTATTTAGGGAAAATGCTTGCTGGAGCCGCCATGGCAGGTACCTGCCTTTTGGCACTGGAAGTTTCAGGTATAGCTGTCAGCGCAGTCATTAATGGGCCGATGGCTTTTGAAAGTATAATTGGTATCCTTGCCAGCTACCTGGGAGCTTTTATTTATCTTGTGGCAGTTCTGTCAATTATATGCTTTTTTACTTTAATTGCGGGAAGTCCCAGTATGTCAATTGCTATTAACCTTTTGATATGGTTTGTTTCCGGAATAGCAGGCACCTTTGTAACGGTTGTCAGGCAATTCCTGCCCACTAGCTTTTCTGGTTGGTATCAGCCCCTCATCAGCGGAACTAATATGACAATGGCATTGCCTCCATTACTGTATATGCTCTCATACTGTATTATTTTCTCAGTTGCCGGATTACTATTATTTGAAAGGAAAGAAGTGTAGAAAATGTCTCTCAGGCTGAAACTGATCTTAACCTATGTAATAATGCTGATAATTACTGTCGGAATTGTTGTTATATCCGGGGTCGGTATAATTACCTACGCCATGGGGCAGACGGTCAAATCATATATCGGTGACCAAAGTGGGGAATCAGCCATGAGCCGGGTTATAGACGTTGTTGTTGATTTGCGGTATAACCAGAAATATCATCCGGAAGCTCTTTTGGAAGATAATTTTTCAACACAGATAGCTGACCAGATAAAAGTTTTTGACGGTTTTCTGGTTGTAAAAAGTAACCGGCAATATAAGGCGTTCGGAATTGCAAATGCGGATGAAAACTTGTATAGAAAACTTGAGGAGTCTCAGGACGAAATGAATTCTGAGGAACACGGCATAAATGCAAATGGCCTGAGTTTAAAGAATAGTAAAATTCTATGGGAAAATGTAAATTACTTTGTATTGAAATATGAATTTAACGAACAAGATACCCTAAACTACTTTTTCGTTTTTAAAATTAAGCAGCCCGGGAACCTTGGAGGGAGTCACAATAAGGTTCTTCTTGCAGGTTTGATACTATTGGCAGCTGTAGTAATCGGACCGTTATTATGGATAATAACAAAAGATATTGTGGTTCCGCTGAAAAAGCTTGATAATTGTGCGCAGGAGATAGCCAGAGGTAATCTTGACTTTCATCTGTACTCAAAATCCAATAACGAAATAGGAAGTGTTATACGTTCTTACGAAAAAATGAGGTTTGAGCTAAAAAAGTCCATAACAAGCCAGCTTGAGATGGAGGAAAACAGGAAGCAGCTTTTATCCAACATAACTCACGATCTGAAAACACCTATCACTTCGATAAAGGGATATATTCAGGGGATTCGTGACGGAGTTGCTAACGATCCTGAGAAAGTATCAAAATATCTTGATGTCATTTATACAAAGACAGTCGATATGAACGCAATGATAGATGATTTATTTCTGTTTTCAAAACTTGATCTTAGAAAAGAGCCCTTTAACAAGGATTATATAGATGTTTCTGAGTTTTATCACAATAGTATGCAGGAACTTCACCTGGAACTTGACGGCAAAGGGGTTGAGCTTGTCACTGAGTGTCACATACCCGAAGGCTTTAAGGTGCTTATGGATAGTCAGAAAATAAAGCGGGTTATATTGAACATTATAAGTAATTCTTTAAAATTTATGGAAAAGGAATCGAAACTCATTAGTCTGATATTCGAGGAAAACAGCGGATATCTCGTTGTTAAGATAAGGGATAACGGTGTTGGAATCGATCAAAATGAGCTTATAAAAATATTTGACCGCTTCTATAGAACAGACCCCTCCAGAAACAGAAATACCGGCGGGTCTGGCCTGGGACTTGCCATAGCGCGGCAAATTATAGAACAGCACAATGGCATAATTCAAGCCGACAGTATAAAAGGGCAGTGGACTGAAATATTATTTAAAATACCCCAGGCGTGATTAAATAATACGGCCCGCTTTTGCAGTACCTTAAAGGAGTTAATTAAGGGAGTTTTTAAAGGAGCTTATTAATGGAAAAGAAGAGAATTCTTATAATTGAAGACGATTTGGCTATTGCAGAGCTGGAGAGGGACTATCTGGAGATAAACGGCTTTGAGGTTGAAATCAGACAGAACGGTGCAAGGGGACTTGAGCTGGCTATAAGCGAGTCCTTTGATCTGGTAGTCCTGGATCTGATGCTGCCTGAAATAGATGGCTTTGAAATATGTAAAAAGATCCGGGAAAAAAAGCAAACTCCTATACTGATGATTTCAGCCCGAAAGGATGATATAGATAAAATCAGAGGCCTTGGTTTGGGTGCAGACGATTATCTTACAAAACCTTTTAGCCCCAATGAAATGGTTGCTCGTGTGAAGGCACATATAAGCCGCTTTGAAAAGTTGAGTGGTACAGGGAAACTTCAACGGCAGAGAGAACTGGTTATCAGAGGTCTTGTTATTAATCTTGATGCAAGACGGGTGGCGCTAAACGGGGAGGAAATACTTCTAACCACAAAGGAGTATGATCTGCTGCTTTTTCTGGCCCAGAATCCCAACCATGTTTTCAGTAAAGAAGCACTGCTTGATAAGGTGTGGGGAATGGAGTATTTTGGTGACAGTGCTACTATTACAGTCCATATTGGAAAAATCAGGGACAAGATAGAAAAGGATAAAGATAATGAGCAGTTCATCGAGACAATATGGGGAGTAGGGTACAGGTTCAAAGTATGAGTAGTATTAAGCTAGGGCCAGGTAAAATACTCCAAGGCAATACAAAGTCTTACCTATTATCATACTATTGATAAACAGAAATGTTTTAAACACTAACAGCTTTTTCTGAAAATAGCCTTTCCGTTAATGTATACAGTTTTTGTTATATCTCTTCCTTTAAGCATTCTTTCCTGCAGAAGGTTTAAAGCTGCATCACACATCAGCGGAATATCAATATGAAAGGTGGTAAGTGGTGGAGAAACATATTGTGCAATACTGATGTTGTTTATGCTGAAAAAAGCCACACGTCCAGGAATGTCCCAGCCTTTTTCATTAAATGCCTGCAGCACTCCGATAGTCAGTGTGTCACTTGCCATACAAAATGCTGTAGGCATGTTTTCGCCTAATTCTTCAATAGCCTTTGTGCCAAGCCGATAACCTTCACTGACCGATAGCTTGTCAGTTATAAATATATTTTTTTCATTTAATCTGTTGTAATATCTGGCGCTTTCCCTAAAAGACCATTCTCTTACGTCCATAGCAGGTTTTTTTGTTAATATGTCGAAATCCGTTGCACCTATAAAGCCTAAGGTTTGATGTCCTTGCTCTACAAAATAATCGACTATTTGTGTCACAATAGAATCCAGATTAGGTCTGACTGAGTCAAAACAGCTTTCATCAGGGGAAGTATCAATGAAAATACCATGCTTGGTTATTTTTTTTAAATAATTTATTTCGTCCATATCAAACCAACCTATTGCAACAAAGGCTTTGGAACTTTTACTGACTGCTTTTATGCCTTCCGATTTGTTGTATCTGACTAATTTGATGTTTCGCTCCAGCGACTGCGTCTCAAGTTCCTGCCTGATACTCTTATAATAAACATCTTCAAACTCTTCCTGGTTTTTTGGCCAGTAAAGCAGTGCTATATCTTCTATTTTGGGGTTCACTGTCTTTTTTTTATAGTTCAATTCCTCGGCTGTACGGAATATGGCCTGCTTTGTCTCTTCACTTACTGAAATCTTTTCATCATAATTTAATATGCGTGATACCGTAGCGCTTGAAACTCCAACTTTTGCCGCTATATCTTTAATTTTTGCCATAATTCTTCTCCTGAAAATTTCTGTTTGATAACGATTTTACTAAATAATTTATCAAAAGTCAATTTAATTATTAAGGCTTGAAACATAATAATATGTTACAATCTTCGATTATGTTATTGACTAATAAGTAAAATAATACTATAATTTAGTAGTAAATTATTTATTAATATTTCTAATAAATAATTAACCAATTAATTAACTGGCATAAACATATAAAACCAGGAAAATATTTATTTTGCTTATTGAATTAAGGATGTCTATACCATATAAAAGGGCTGGAGGAACGTTTTTAGATGGATTTTATTAAAGGAATGGATATTTCCATGCTGAAAGAAGTGGAAGATTTGGGTGGAAAATATTATGACAACGGAATTGAGAGGGATGTTTTTCAAATACTAAAAAATTATAATATCAATGCAATAAGACTAAGGCTGTGGCATAACCCCTTCGATGAGGCATTAAATCCCTATGGCGGCGGAGGAAACGACTTTAGGACCACTGTTGACTTGGCTGAGAGAGCTGTTAAAAATAAGATGTCCTTTGTCTTAAATATACATTATAGCGACTTTTGGACAGACCCGGGCAAGCAAATTAAACCAAAGGCTTGGGAAAATCTGTCAGGGCTTGAACTTGAAAATGAAGTTTACAGTTATACCGTTAATATACTTGAAAACCTTAAAAATAGGGGACTTTTACCTGATATGGTTCAGGTGGGCAACGAACTGACAAACGGGTTTTTATGGCCGGACGGTAAGTTTTCAAATTACAGGAAAATGATGAGCCTTTTAAAAAAAGGAATTTCTGCTGTCAGAGATATAAGTAAGGACATTAAGATTATAGTTCATCTTGATAACGGCTGTAACAATGCCATGTACAGGGATTGGTTTGACAAGGCTCAAAATGAAGATCTTGACTATGATATCATCGGATTGTCATATTATCCTTATTGGAATGGTACGCTTGATGATCTGGAGTATAATATGAACGATATCAGCGACAGGTATTCCAAGGATGCCATGATTCTTGAAACGGCGTATGGATTTACTACTGAATCTCATCCAAATACGAATGTGATTTTTTCGAAGGAATTAGCAGATATGACGGCCTTTGAGCCTACCAAACTTGGGCAAAGCCTGTTCATGACCGAATTGATGAGCAGGATCAGAAATGTTAAGAATTCGAGAGGAAAGGGCTTTTTTTACTGGGAACCGGCATGGCTACCTGTTGAAGGCTCCTCCTGGTCCACAATTGAAGGAAGAAAATATATTGGCGATAATTCAGAGGGCGGCAACTCATGGGCTAATCAAGCACTTTTTGATTTTAACGGTAATGCATTACCTGCACTGAAATCAATAAGGGATTTTTAAATATGCCTTAAATTGGTGGTACTAATTTATAAGGGGGAATTAAAATGAAAATGTGGAAAAGAAAAATTGCAGCCGGTTTGTTATCAGCGGTATTAATTGCTTCTATGCTATTTTCAGGTTGCAGCGGGACTAAAGGGGGAACCGGCTCACAGAGCACCGGATCGGGTTCGGAAGAAAGCCAGGCCACAAGTACAAAAGATAGTTCAAAAAAGGCTGCATCAATAGTGGTGTGGACAAATCTTGAAAATGAAGCCCAAACATTGAAAAAGTACGGAGAAATGTGGGCAGCCAAAACAGGAAACAAGGTTGAGGTAGTTCATGAAACGGCAGATTTGCAGCAGTTTGTACAAGCGGCTAAAAGTGCAGATGGGCCTGACGCTTTATACGGTATAGCAAATGACCAGCTTGCCAATTATGTATCAGCAGGAATGGTCCAGGAGGTTCCCGGTGATTTATATAAAAATGAGGACTATGTCAACGCAGCCGTACAGGCTTGCTATTCTGACGGAAAGAGGTATGGTGTTCCCATCGCTGTTGAAACCAATACACTCTTTTATAATACGGAAAAAGTAAAGAAAGCGCCTGAAACATGGGATGAACTGATCAGTACTGCAAAGGCAAATGGTGGGGTACAATTTGAAGCTACAAGCATTTACTATGATTTGGGCTTTTTGCGTGCATATGACAGTTATATATTTAAATATGCAGATGGTAAATATGACGTAAAAGATATAGGATTAGGTAATGAAAATGCAGTAAAGGCTTATACTTTGTTGAAAGAGATTGCTGTAGACAATGGCTTCTTTTCCTCGGATATTACAAGTGATTTAGCCAGGAGCAGCTTCCAGAGCGGTAAAACAGCTTTTTATATTGGCGGACCCTGGGATATAAGCGGCTTTAAGTCAGCCGGGACTCCGTTTGCGGTAGCACCAATGCCTTCATTGAACGGAAAACCATTTGTGACTCCGGTTGGTACACAAGTTGGTTTTGTCAGTTCGAAATCTCATGATCAGGAAGCAACCTGGGACTTTATCAAGTATTTAATGGAAAATTGTGCACAGGATTTGTACAGCGCCGGTGGAAGGATTCCTGCCAATATGGCAGCACAGGAGAAAATCAATGCAGATGATGCGACCAAGGCTTTTATAACCCAGATTTCTCATGGAGAACCAATGCCGACGGTGCCGGAATTGGGACAGGTATGGACTCCGTATTCAGACAACATGAAATTGATTTTCCAGAAGAAACTTACGCCCGCCGATGCTGCAAAAAATATCAGTAAGCAGGTCCAGGAGGGAATAGATCTTATGAATTCCGGCAAATAAGAGACAGTTAAATAATAAAACCCGATTTTAAAGCAGAAACTTTTATTTAACTGTTCCTTAACCTAAACCGTGAAAAGGGTGGAGTCATGAAACAAAACAAAACATATTTTGCTGCATATAGTTTCATAATGCCGGCAATGGTGTCAATATTTATATTCTCTCTGTTGCCTATTGGGTATACGGTTTACATATCGTTTACCAATTACAATATGTATCACCTGGATACTTTTAGCTTTGTGGGTTTCAAGAACTATCTCAGTGTTATAAATGGCAGCATAAGCTCAGTATTTTTCCCTGTTCTTGGATGGACTGTAGCTTTTGCGGCAATAAGTACGGCCGGCTCCTATATAGTAGGCATGACACTTGCAGTGTTATTAAATAATCCTTTTATGACAGAATCAAAAATATACAGGTCCATATTGATAGTTCCGTGGGCATTGCCTGCGACAATTGCCATTCTTGCATGGCAGGGATTGCTGAACGAACAGTATGGCGGAGTAAACAATATTTTGAGGGCATTACACATAACCGGTGGTATACCGTGGATGACGGATGTGTTCTGGGCAAGGACCGGGATAATTCTCGTAAATATATGGCTGGGTTTTCCGTATATGCTCAATGTATGCCTTGGGGGTCTTCAGGCAATTTCACCTACTTATTATGAAGCTGCCAAGATTGATGGAGCCTCAAAATGGTATGCATTTAAAGTGATTACCTTTCCCTTTGTTACAAGATTGTCGGCTCCGCTGATTATATCTTCCTTTGCATCCAACTTCAATAATTTCGGGAATATTTATATGATAATGCAGGGCGGACCTGCAAGGGAGGGTTCACAGTTTGCGGGAAGCACTGATATACTTGCAAGTACTATTTATAAAATGACTACATGGTCCAACAGATATGAATTATCTGCTACTCTAAGCGTGTTTGTTTTTATAATTGTAGGGACACTGACACTTGTAAATATGAATATGACCGGAGCATTTAAGGAGGCTGACTAAATGGGTAGAAGAGATATGAACTCTGGGGACAGAAGAACCTTGCTGGTCAGCCGTATAATAATCTGGGTAGTCATACTCATGACTCTGTTTCCAGCATTCTGGGTTTTAATGGCATCCTTTTCCAAGGGAGATAGCTTTTTCATGACATCGTTATTACCCGATAGTATTGGAGGTGATAATTACATAGAGCTCTTCCAGGAAACAGATTTTCTTTTATGGGTATTCAATTCTCTGAAACTATGCTTTTTTGTTGCAATGATCCAGCTTTTTTTAACATGCACTGCTGCTTATGCATTTTCAAGAATGAGATTCCCGGGAAGGAAAAATGGACTTAAGACTCTATTGGTATTGCAGGTTTTTCCAAGTAGTATGGCACTTGCCGGGTATTACTTAATAATTTACCGTTTTGGTTTAGTTGATAACCTACTGTTCGTAATTTTGGCACTTTCAGGAGGGAGCGCCTTCAATATATGGCTTTTAAAGTCGTTTATTGATAACATACCCAAGGAACTGGATGAAGCTGCCTTTGTCGATGGTGCAGGTTACCTTCAGATTTTTTTGAAGATAACACTGCCACTGGCAATCCCACAAATTATCGTTATATTTTTATTTTCATTTATCGGTACATACAGTGAATTTGTTATCTCATCTGTGTTTCTGCAATCACCTAAAAAACATACTCTTGCAATTGGACTTCAAACATTCATCACAAATCAGTTTGCCGCGCATTGGACTTTATTTGCAGCAGCAGCTGTAATTTCCTCGTTGCCTGTAATGCTCATTTTCATGGTACTCCAAAGATACATCCAAAATGGTCTTGCCGCCGGCGGTGTAAAGGAATGATATTAAATTTTGAATTGGAGGTTTTTGTATGAAAAAGTCAAGGTTTATGAAAAAGACAGTAAGTATGCTAACGGTAATATGTCTTTTAGTGTCAATGTGTACGGGGGTGTCGGCTGTAAGGCAAAACGCGGATTACAGCGACTTTGTCAGGGGAGTGGATATATCAAATCTTAACATGGTGGAAAAATTGGGTGGTTCTTTTTATGAAAATGGCTTAAAAAAGGATGCCATGCAAATTCTTAAGGACCACGGTGCGAATTATGTCAGATTAAAGCTTTGGGTGAATCCTTATGACAGTGCAGGAAAAAGCTACGGTGGTGGAGGAAATGATTATAACACTACGCTTTCACTTGCATTGAGAGCAAAAGCACATGGTATGAAGGTACTTATAGATTTTCATTTAAGTGACTTTTGGGCAGATCCTGGAACCCAAAGCAAGCCAAAGGCATGGGTAAGTTTGTCCTATTCTGATTTGAAAACAACTCTTTACAATTATATGAAAACCACTATGAACAATTTTGTCAGAGATGGAGTAACACCGGATATGGTTCAGATTGGAAATGAATCCTCATCCGGAATTTTATGGAACGATGGGAAGGTCGGAGGCGGAATTACTGATTTTACAAAGCTGGCAGAACTTGTCCAAAAAGCCATTCAGGGAGTAAGGGATTCCAATGGCAAAAGTGCAAAAATCATCCTTCATCTGGACAACGGCGGCAGCTATTCCCTTTATCAGTGGTGGTTCGGTGGGATAACAAGTTGCGGAATAACGCTTGATTTCGATATAATCGGTTTGACTTATTATCCTATGTGGCACGGAACATTGGACCAACTGCGGTATAACATGAATGATATCAGTAAGCAGTACAGCAAGGATGTTTTAATAGTGGAAACAGCTTACGGCTGGACAACTGCAGACGGGGACGGACTAGGAAGCTCCTTTAACCAGACGGATGCTACAAATGCAGGATACCCTGCATCTGTTCAGGGACAGACTGATTTTATGACCGACTTGGAATCTGCTATCCTGAATGTTCCAAATGCAAGAGGGCTTGGGTTCTTTTATTGGGAACCGGAGTGGCTTCCAGTAGCGGGTGCCAACTGGGGGACCGCTGAAGGAGCGGCTTATATTGGTGACTCAGGAATTCTGTCAAATCCGTGGGATAACTTGACTCTGTTTGACTTCAATGGAAATGTATTGAATTCTGTCAATATTTTAAATGCGCCTGAAAAGAATCGTGCTGCCAACCCGGGCTTTGAGGCGGATAGCAGTTCCACAAATCAGCCCAGCGGCTGGCAGGTTTGGAAGTCAAGCTCTACTGCGAGCGATACAATTAAAACCGAGTATGGAAACGCTTATTCCGGTAATTACAAGCTGACATTCTGGGATGATGCGGCGTATTCATGCTCTGTTTATCAGACAATTACAGGTCTGGAAAACGGGACTTATTCTTTGTCGGCAAATATAATGAGTAGCGGCGGTCAGAGCACTTGCCAGATATATGCAAAGAATTACGGCGGGAGTGAACTGGTAAAGGCTGTGCCGACAAGTGACACTAACTGGAACAGGATTACCATTGACAACATTCAGGTAAGCAACGGTAAATGTGAAATTGGCTTGTATGCAGTTGCCAATGCCAATAACTGGTGTAACCTGGATGATGTAATATTCAGGAAGAAATAGTTAATCAGAATCATGAATAGCTTTATTGCCCTTAGTTGCTAAAAATGAAGGAGCTGTCTCTCAAATAAAGTTTGATAACATTATTTGAGAAACAGCTCCATTTTTATAAAGTCAAAAAGAACTTTGGCTTACATGAATATCGTATATTAAGAGGTTTATTTTGAAACTGCCTCTACAATAAAAAAAATGCCCGGCATAGCCGGAGCATTTTTAGGGGGTTAAAATGTATTTTGTGGGGTCAGTAATAGTTATTGCCTTTTTTGTTGTTTCTTATACGTGAATAATTTTATTTTTATAATATTTCTGCCTGAATAACTCCAAAACTTTGTTTGAATCAATATTAATTTTGAGAAAAAAATAAAGTTTTTTCAAAAAATGGTTATGTTAGTGAGTACTACTTCATGATATAATTACAAAAACAGATACTACAGATAGTAAAAACAGATAATACAAAACTATTATAGTTACGTATAATTATTAATAAGTGAATAAAAATTAAGAATGTAAACTTTTGTAAGAATAGATTATAAAATGTGGGGGATTGTTTGTGAAAAAAAGAGTATTTGCCATAGTGCTTATATTTGTGTTTGTACTTACTTCAACAGTAGGTATTTACGCCAAGGGAAGGTCCTTTGGAGGCGGCAGCAGGTCTTCAAAGTCTTTTAGCAGCAGTTACAAGGGATCATCAAAGAGCAGCGGTTTCTTTGGATCCTCAAAGTCAAAAAGCAGCTCAAGCAGCTCCAAGAGCAGTGGACTTTTCAAGTCGAAGAGCAGCAGCTCGAAAAGCAGTGGTTCTGTCAGTTCAAATAGCAGTAATTCTGCCAGTTCGAAGAGCAGCAATTCCAGGAGTATACCGGGTTCTTCAAAGTCTTACTCCGGCTCGTCAAGCTCTTCCGGTACGTCAACAAAGAGCTTTTCAAGCAAGTCAGCTTCAAAAAAGTATTCATATATGCAGGATACTTACAAGAAGCAGGTTTCAGGAAAGAACTTCAATACTTATAAGCAAAAATTAAATGCCGATCAGCAGAAAGTCTATGATTCTTCAATAAACCGCAGTTACGGAACAAGTTCCAGGCGAATGAATTTCGAGGATGCAATGAATACAAGAACCTCAAGAATTAATTCCTTTGGAAAGAGACCTGTATACATAAATATTAATACAGGTATGTTTGGAAGTCCGTTTTCATATGGTTATGCATATGTGGGACCCTGGGATCTATGGTTCCTTATGAGAGCATCGGATATGTTCTGGTTCCACCATTGGAACGAAATTTCACCTTACAGAAGCTATTTTGATCAACAGCAATATCAACAGCTTGAGCAAAGAGTACAAGCGCTTGAGTCACAGGGTATTCAGAGAGACCCGGAATACCTGGATCCTGACGTTGATCCTGACCTGCAGCTGTCACAGCAGTATCAGGAACAAAATGTTGACAAGGTGTACTACACTGATAAAAACTCAACTAATTCAGCAAGTACAGGTGTTGTTGTAGTGATTGTAATAGTGACAGCGGTTGCGCTGGTAATTGTAATAAGGAAATTATCAAAGCCCAAGCCGCAGAATCCACATTACAGCAGGATCTATTAGGATTGTCACAAAAGCCCGACGTGGAGGATTATATGTTTGATTTTAAAAAAAAGAATGAAGCATCGGAAATATTAAATCCATTAAATATTAACAAGAATTCAATGATTGAATTCAACATTAAGGAACTCGAACTGGAAGGCTTCTTTACTTTTGAAAAAATAATTCAGATGGAAGTAGGTCAGCGGCCTTATACAAGGTATCTTCTATATTCCAAAGCAGATGAATCGGAATACATCTTTGAAGTTTACAGCTCTCAGGAGGAAGAAGGAGCCCTTGAGACGTATATGTACTTTTTGGATGACACCGTTCCCTTTTCAGAGGATTTTCTTGACGTAGTTGGACAGAAGTACCTGACGACCCCTGACGGAACGGAATATGAACGTTGTATAATGCCTGAATCCGACTACAGGATAGATGGTACCAAGGGCACGGTAAAAGTACTTGATCTTAATACCGGAAAAATTACTAAAACTGTTGAAGTTGAAATATGGGACTATCAAAGAGATGCTGACGGTGTTACAGAGTACCTTAATATTGAAATGATGAGAGACGACGGAATGTTTAGAATCTTTATAGGACAACGGTTTGAAGGTGCATTGTACAAGGTGTACCAGGGTTTGGATAAAAATTAATTTGTAGGGGGAATTTTAAAATGTTAGAGTACATAAGCTTTTTTTTAAAGGACATATCCTTTAGCTTTGTAATACTTACTGTAGGGTTTATGCTTGGCTGGATTATCTACAATAATATTGTTCTTCGGGATGTATCCCTGAAGGAGGCATTGTTCACACGTGACAACCTGGCAGTATGGATTGAATTCATAGGAGCCTTTGTATTTCCTGTATTGTATCTTGCAGGACACGGCATAAAAGGTTCGGCCAGCGATAATATTTTTGTTGATTTGGCGGTTTGCCTTGGTTACACCATATTTTACATAGCAATACTGACAATCTTAAGACTATGCTCCACATTTATTGTTAATCTGATAAACGTCAGTGATGATCATGGCAAGATATGCCTAAACAAAGAAATATGTGAGCAGAAAAACATAGGTGCTGCTCTCTTCTCAGTATCTCTTTCGGTTATTTTTGTTAATATAATTAAGTTGATTGATTTTATTGATATAATCAACGGACTCGGTCTGGAAATCCTTATAAAGGTTATGATGTTCCTGATAGCAGTGTTGGCGGCACTTGTGTGCTATTCCTTTGTTCTGAGAAGAAGAACAACACTTTTCAAAGAGCTGTTTATTGATAACAATGCAGCAGCAGGTATCGGGCTTTTAGGTTATGTTTTTGCAGTACAGACCATAGTTGCAGGAGTTATGTCCTTCTACAGTATGGACTTTGAGGTCTTGACAGTGTCAGTAGTTATTGGCGTAAGTCTTGTGATTTTTGGACTTCTTTCAGTAATCTTCAAGCTCATTTTTACAGGAATTGTAAAGGTGGATATATGGAATGAAATTTACGAACAGAACAATATCGGTGCCGCCCTGGGCCAGGTTGCACTTTACGTCGGTATTGCCACTATCATTGTTAATTTTATAATGTAATAACTGATTACAATTTCATTAATCTAAAAAAATAGCACAGGAGTGCTATTTTTTATTTACCGGCAGCTTTGCCGCTCAGGAGCAGTGAATCATGTGGATGTTTGGTCTTTGATATCCTCTATTAATGTGCCTTATTCAAAAAGTACTCTTACGAAGTTAAAATAACTATTAAGTAGGCGAGCACAAATCATGAAAATAATGGACATGGTTAGAAGAGATTGTTGAAATTGTGGAGTATACGATTTCAACAATTTCTTCGGTTGGCCATCAGCTCCAGTGAATCAAGTGGATGTTTGTATATTGATATCCTATACAAATATGTCTTATTGAAAAAGTACGCGAGTACAAATCATGAAAATAATGGACATGGTTAGAAGAGGTTGTTGAAATTGTGGAGTATACGATTTTAACAATTTCTTCGGTTGGCCGTCAGCTCCAGTGAATCAAGTGGATGTTTGTATATTGATATCCTATACAAATATGTCTTATTGAAAAAGTACGCGAGTACAACTTATAGAAATGGGGAAGCATGGTTAGAAACAAAAAAAGAAAATAGCGGAGGACTATTTTCTTTTTTTGCTTCGGTTGCGACACATTTCTATAAGTTAGTACGGAAGTACTTTTTCAATAAGACTAACATATTACTTGGATATCTAGAAAAACATCCACTATTCACATTTTATTAATATTTGTTATACAATTTTAACATTATTTCAGGAAAATCGTGGTATAATAATAAATGTAAAGCCATTATAAGCTTTTTCATTTTGTTCCTCCTTTAAACATATTGATTTGTTTTTTGTTTACTTAGGGCACCTATTTATCAGGAATTATTATTAATTTATAATCTGAGGTGCTTTTTTTCTGCCATGAAAAGTGGCGCAAATATCAATGTTTTACAGCCACTCAAATTAAGCTTCCCTTATATTCCGATGGGTTTACACCAACAATTTTCTTGAATAATTTGCTGAAGTATTTTGAATCAGTATAGCCTACGGCTTCGCAGACCTCATATGATTTGAGTCCTGTATTTTTAAGCAGCTCTTTTGCCTGGTTAATTCTGACATTGGTCAGATATTCTATAAAATTTTGTCCGGTTTCCTTTTTGAATAGCTCGCTGAAATATGAAGGATTTAAATAAACATAATTAGCCATGAGTTCCAATGATATATCCTTATAGTAATTGACAGCAATAAATTTTTTAGCTGACTCGACTGCATTAATACTGCCGGAGCCCTTCTGCACATGATTGTTGATTATATTTTTAAATAAGTTTTTAAAATACGCTTTTGTTTCTTGAAGAGTTTCCAGGCTCTTGAATTCTTCATATACTGAGTTTTGGTCAAAACCGTATAAATTGTTTTCTATGGATACTTTACATTCAAGCTTTGATATAATATCAAGCAGGAACTTCCAAAGGGTATTTTTTATAAGTACCGGTGTTGAGTCTTTGTATGTGTCCAGCTGAATAAATATGTTGTCAAGTATTAAGGAGGCGTTCTGTAAATTGCGGAGCTCAAGATTCAGTGAGATTTCTTGGGAAAGGTCCCTGGATAGGGTTATTTCCCTGACTTTTATGTTTTGGATATCTTCAAAAAACATAACACACCCAAGACCGTAAATCATTTTGTATTTTATTGCCTGGACTGCTTCGGCGTAAAGAGCCGAAATCTTGTTTATACCGGGTTGCTGCGAGCTTATACCTGCGGAACAGGATACATTAAAATGTCTTCGCAT
The DNA here is from genome assembly GCA_023409265.1 of Bacillota bacterium. Taxonomy (GTDB): domain Bacteria; phylum Bacillota; class Clostridia; order Acetivibrionales; family DSM-1351; genus Ruminiclostridium. The sequence continues at coordinate 55,370 of JAEYHZ010000003.1, forward strand.
TAGTTTCTGAATAATATTAAATACATCTGTAATATATTCTTTTGTTAAATAAGTATCGGTATTAAATAATATATTTATTTCGCTATCTTCAGACACTTTGCAAAGGCAATACCCCTTAAGATATTTTTTAGCAATCCTGTTCAAAGAAGTTTTGAGCGCAGAAACAAGAGAAAATTTCTGAGGCTTAGTCAAATCAGCTGTTTTTGCCCTGTAGTCATCGATGGATATTGTCATGACGCCAAAAACAGGCTTATCCAAAACAATCCCAAGGTGCTTGCTCTGCTTTTTATATTCATCTATTGTAAGAGATACTCCGTTTAAAATATCTGATAAAAAATTTTCGCGCAAAAGATTAAAGCCTGCCTCATGCTGTATTTTCAACAGCTGATCGGACGCTTGTTTTTCCCGTTCCTTATATATGACTTCCTTTGCACGGCTCAAAACCTCAAGGAGATAAGCTTCTTCTATTGGCTTGAGCAAATAATCAAAGGCTCCGAACTTCAGCGCCCTTTGAGCATATTCAAATTCATCATATCCACTTATAAATATTATTTTTAGATCCGGATTTATTTTTTTGGCATCTTTCATTAGTTCAAGGCCGTCCAATTCAGGCATGCGGATATCTGTCAGCAGGATGTCTGGCTGTGAAGCAAGCACCAAATCCAGGGCTTCCTGACCATCTGAGGCTTCGCCTGATATAATAAAGTCTTTGTCACTTGAAGAATATATGACATCTTTGATAATTGCGCGTATCCATTTTTCATCATCAGCTATTAATATTTTTATCAAGACAAACTCCCTCCCTGACTGCAGGTATTATAATTTCTACACGGGTACCGACTGACTCCTCACTAAAATATTTCAAACCGTATTGATTCCCATAAAACAATTTTATACGGGTATTGACATTTTTAATACCAATACTGTCACTTCCTGAATCGTCACTTTGAAGGGATACAGGGTCAGGCAGTACTTCCTGAGCTAAAAAGTTATTTAGCATAACAACCGTATGTCCGGGAATACCAATGCCATTATCAGATATCGTGATTTTTATATTCTCATCCACTTTTTTACATGTAACAGTTATGCAGCCATTTGTTTTCTTTTTTTTAAGTCCATGATTTATGGAGTTTTCCACCAGGGGCTGCAGCAGAAGTTTAAGTATCTTGTAATCATAGAGGCTTTCATCTATAAAATATTCTACTTTGAACCTGTCATCGAATCTGAAATTTTGAATAATAATATAATTGTTTATATGATCTATTTCGTCCTTTAGACTGACAATATCCTTGCCCTTGATATTGTATCTGAAAAGGTTTGAAAGGGATTTCGACATTAGTGCAATACTATGAATACCCTCGGTTATGGCAACCCCTCTTATGGACTCAAGAGTATTGTATAAAAAATGCGGATTTATCTGAGTCTGCAAAGCCTTTAATTCTGCTTCCTTTTGACTGAGTTGAGCTGAGTAGACTTTTTCAATCAGATATTTAATATTTTTTGCCATATTATTAAAGCCTTCGGATAAAAATCCTATCTCGTCCTTTGTATGGATGTCAACAGTCGCTGAAAGATTTCCTTTTTCCAATTCCGACATAGCCCTGACCAATGATTTCATGGGTTTGACAAGTTTATTGGCAAAGCCGAATGACAGGAAAAGAATAACTGCAATACATATAACAGTAGTAATCAAGATATACTTTTTTAACAAACTGGAATCTGTCAATATGGTATTAAGGGGTGTGATATTTACTATTTTCCAGGAGGAATAGGGGGAGGTATAATATACGATAAACATATCCCTCCCGTTGATATTCTCTGTAAATGTACCCTGGGGCCTGGAAAAAATAGTTTTTGAAAAATCGGTGTTAAAGTCTTTCATCAGAAGATTGGAATTTCTGTTAAATACTATTTTCCCTTTATTGTCCAATATATACAAATCACCTGAGGAAAGTGCGGGATCTGACTCGCTGTTGATCTGTCTATCTATAACACTGTAGTCCATATCAACCCATATGAGCCCTACGGTTTTTTCCGGATTCAGACTTTTCAGCGACCGTGACACTGAGAAAACAGTTTTGGGATTGTTCAACACGTGATACTGAAGATGAGTACCTATTATGTTTATTTTTCCTGATTTGGCCAGGGTATCCTTATACCAGGACTCATTCTTGAAATCATATAGACTTTTAGGACTTCTTCCTCTTGCGTAAAAAAAGTTGCCGCTTGTATCAAATAGGTATAATCCTGATATTTCATTCCTTAAACCTATAAGGTTGGCTATAAGTTTGTTTATTTTATCTGACACATCCACTTTCTCCAATTCGGATAAGGAATTATACTGCGCAAGATAGGATTTAATATCGTCATTTCCAACTACATAAGAGGTGACACGATCCATTTCTGTTATGTAATAGTCTATATTCCTGCTGATTTGTTTCATAGTATCCAGTGAATATACCGATACATTGCGCTCGATTATTTTGGAACTTTGAAGATAAGCAAGTTCACCCAGCAGGAGAAAGGGTATCACTACTAAAATGAGAAGAGAGAGAAAAAATTTTTCTCTCAGGCCAAGACTATTTTTTCGGGATATTAGCTTTTCCCGGAACTTTGCAAGTTTCTGAAGTGACATATTTGTTTCACCTTTTCATAAATGTAGATTATTCTGCGTAGTTTTGGATATTGTTATCTACCGGTAAATCATTTGTTATATTCTATGAAATTGATCAGAATTCCTGCACTGAGACTCTATTAAAGAAAGAAACAAAAAAATTGCACCATAATGCCGAAGATTATCCCCTTATAATAGCAGGCAGGCAATGTTACAATGCAATTATGATATGCATATCCAAACGATAAATGATTACAGGGAGGACAATTATGAAGAAAATAGTATCTTTAGTGCTCACGGCTTCAATGGTATTGACTATAGCCCTATCAGGCTGCGGAAAATCCGGGGATACAACCGGCCAAACCAGACAGGAAACTACCAGTCAATCTACAGTGTCCACAACGCAGGTGAAAAGTGAACCTGTTACACTTAAATTTATGCACTATCAATCAGAAGGTCAGGAAGTATTTACAAAGATCGTTGATGATTTTATGGCAGCAAATTCAAATATAAAAATCGAGGCCGACCTAAGCGGAGGAGATCAGTACAAAACCATACTCAAGACCAAGTTCGCGGCAGGTGAAGCGGCGGATATTGTTGGTGTACATCCGGGAATGGCATTCGCAATTGCTTTTGCGAAGGCAGGCTACCTTGAAGATTTAACTAATGAACCTTTTATGAAGGATATTGATGAAGGTGCAAAAAGAATGGCAACTGACAATGGTAAAGTATATGCATTGCCAATTGACGCATCATACATAGCAACACTATACAATAAAGATATATTTGCCAAGAATAATATATCTGTCCCCAAGACCTGGAAAGAGTTTCTGGAGGTATGCGGAAAGCTGAAACAGAATAATATTACACCAATTGCAATAGGAAACAAGGACCTGTGGGTTACTCAGATAATTCCGTTTGCCATGGCACCGACAGTTATTTACTCCAAAAACATAAATTTTGACAGTGATATGTATGCCGGCAAAACCAAATTCAATGGTCCTGAATGGCAGAAAATATTTGAAATGCAAATGGAGCTTAATAACAACAAGTACTTTAATAATGGTGTTCTCAGTACGACATATGATCAGGCAAATGCTCTGTTTGCACAGGGGAAGGCTGCTATGACCGTTATGGGTACCTGGGTATTAAAACCAATCAAAGAAATGAACAAGGATATTAACATCGGTCTGTTTGTATTCCCTGCTTCAGAGGATGGCAATAACTGGGCCAGTTCCGCAGTAGGCGGTATGCTTGGAGTTTATGCCAACTCACCGCATAAGGACGAAGCTAAAAAGTTTCTTGAGTTCTTTATGTCAAAGGATGTGTACAGCAATTATCTCAGGAGCACCTCCAATTTCCCGACTGTAAAAGGTGTGACTGTTGATTTTGATCCTGCAGCACAGGAACTTTCTTCACAGGTTACAAATACATACAACTTCCTCGACCAGAACTGGCCGGCAGGTGTCCAGGATACTCTTTTCAAAAGTATACAGGAAAACTTTGCAGGTAAAGAAACACAAGCTGTTTTGGATCAACTTGACAAGGAATGGGCAAACAGAACTAAAAAATAGGCTGTAACAAGAAAAGCGATACCAGAAAAGCAATAACAAAAATAAAACGGGCTGTCAGTATTAGCTGGTAGCCCGTATTCATAAGTCTGCAAAGGTGGAAAAACAATGAAAAGGTATTCAAGCGACAACGTGTATTGGACATTATTTCTGGCACCGGCACTTTTGATACTGTCTTTTTTCTTCATCATTCCTGTTATTGGCGGATTTGTCTATAGCTTGACCGACTGGACGGGGATAACCAAGGAAATCAATTTTGTCGGTATTGATAATTTTAAAAACCTGTTATTTAACGATGATAAATTTTATGAAGAAGTATTCCATACACTGATATTCTCCATATGCATCACAATTTTTCAGAATTCAATCGGACTCATCCTTGCGTTGTTTTTGGATAAGGAATTCAAGGGAAGAAATTTTTTCAGAATGATCTATTACCTTCCGGCAGTTTTAAGTCCCTTGGTGGTGGGATATGCATGGTCTTTCATATTTAATCCCAACATGGGCGCTCTTAACAATTTGCTTGATAAAACAGGCTTTGGCTTTTTAGCCCAGGACTGGCTCGGAAATGCAAATCTTGCTCTGTTTTCAGTAATATTTGTTATTGTATGGCAATATGCAGGTTACTCTATGATAATTTACATAGCTGGCCTTCAGAATATTTCCCTGGACATCTATGAGGCGGCAGCAATTGACGGAGTTAGCAAATGGCAGAAATTCAAGCATATAACCTTTCCGCTTCTGGCACCGGCCTTCACAATAAATATTCTTCTGACAATAATAAGCACATTGAAGTCCTTTGACCATATATTTGTTATGACCAAAGGAGGGCCGGGCTACGCTACCGAGGTTATAAGCACTCGCCTTTACAGTGAGTCATTTACATACAATAATATGGGATATGGATCTGCAATATCTGTGGTATTGTTCCTCATTGTTACATCAATATCACTTATACTGCTTAAATTCTTGAGAAACAGGGAGGTGGAGTAATGAAGCTTAAAAACAATTTTGGTTCCAAAATCTTGTTTTACACACTATTAAGTGCTATTACCATCTTCTTTCTTTTTCCCATATACATTATATTTATTTCTTCCATAAAGTCCCAGGTGGAGATATTTTCTTCTCCCTTCAGTCTGCCGTCCCAATTCCAGTTCGGTAACTATATCAGGGCATGGGAAAAGATGAATTTTGAAGTTGCATTGGGAAACAGTGTTTTTATTACAGCATGTTCCATTATCGGACTGATATTCTTCGGATCCATGGCGGCATATGTATGTGCAAGAAACGGGACAAAGCTGGTGAACGTTATTTTTGCTATATTTATAAGCTGTATTGTAGTGCCTTTTCATACGGCTATGACGCCGCTGGTCAAATTTATGTCTGCATTAAAGCTCTATGATTCCTATTTCAGTGTAATCATGGTATATATAGCAATTAATCTGGCCTTTACTGTTTTTTTATACACAGGTTTTATAAAAGGAATTTCCCTTGAGCTGGAGGAGGCAGCTATTGTTGACGGGTGCACAAGATTCGGAATCTTCTGGAGAATAGTTTTTCCGCTGCTTACGCCCATAACTGCAACAGTTGCAATACTTAATTCTCTTAATGTGTGGAATGATTTCCTGATTCCGCTGCTGCTCATATCATCACCTGCCAAGAGAAATATCCCAAATGCTCTTTTTGCTTTCCAGGGACAGTATAACAACAAGTGGGATATGGCTTTTGCAGCCCTGATCCTATCAATAATACCAATTGTTATTTTCTACCTGCTTCTGCAGAAAAAGATAATAAAAGGGATTACTCAAGGTTCCGTTAAAGGATAAACTGTAGAGGAGCCACTGAATGTGGTATTCTTATACTTATGTAGAGACTCATATTTAATAATATAAAATTATTCGCGACAGGAGCAGAGAAAATGGAAAGTTCCAAAACGGATGCCTCTATAATACCGGAAAATTGTAAATGTGGAGAAGATGAGGAAACAAAGAAAGACTGGAAGGCCAGTTGGATCTGGAAATCAGCTCATATAAACCGAAACAGCTTCGCCTACTTCAGAAAAGAAGTGGAAATGGAAGGTGAGCCATGTCACGCCAGAATATTTGTTTCGGCACACAATCATTTCAAGCTTTATGTAAACGGTAATAATGTTGGAGGCCTTGTTACTCCAGCACCCTCTCATCCCCAAAAATCCAAATATTATCTGATGTATGATATAAAGGGCATGCTTAAAAAGGGGAAAAACGTACTGGGTGCAATTGTCCATTATATAGGCGGGGACGGTCAGAACTATGTAAATGGCTGTCCGGGATTTATACTGCAGTTTGAAACATTAGATGAAAGCGGGAGGGAGTCTGTGGTCTGTGTGACAGATGAATCCTGGAAGGTGCTGAAGGATACGCCGTATACCGACGGCGCCAGCTTCCAGCAGAATAGAAGAATTTCATCGGTTGAGTCCTATGATGCGGCTGCTGAACCCATAGGCTGGCTTAATGAAAACTATGATGCTGCAGGGTGGGATTATGCTGTCTGTTCACAGGCCGAACAGGATGGCTGGCAGCTGACAAGACAGAAAATACCGGAGGGAAAGATCGACGGAATAGTCACCCCTGATGCTGTCGGCGTACAGAAACCGGGGCTTCAGGTGTTTGATGCGGGAAAGATAATTTCGGGATGGCCGAGACTGGAACTCAGAGGTATAAAGGGAACAACTGTGCGTATGAGGTATTCCGAGAATATCGATGAATATGGCAGGGTAGGCCATAATGTGGCAAATGAAAGTTCGGAGACTTATTATGATGAGTATCGCATGCGCGGAGATGAAATGGAAAGCTGGAGTCCGGATTTTTCCTATAAGGCCTTCCGATATATTGAAGTGACCGGATATCCTGAAATTATAGCTCCAGGGCAAATAAAAGCTGTCTCGGTGCACACAGACATAGAATACAAAGGAAGCTTCAGCTCTTCAAACCGGCTTTTTAATGATATATATGAGGCATGTATAGCCACTCAGAAAAACAATATGCTGGGGCAGCTTGTGGACTGTCCTCACCGGGAACAGGCACAGTACATTGCCGATTCAGATATGCAGGCCGAAACATTGTGCTACAATTTTTCCGCTAAAAGTATTCTGGAAAAAGTATTGAATGATTTCAGAGACTGTCAGTTGGAAGACGGTACATTCCCATTCGTGTTTCCCTCAAACTTTGAAAATTCCGACTTCAATATAAGGATTCCTGAGTGGGACTTGCATTATTGCACTTTAATGTGGAAGATATACCGCAATTATGGAGATATAAATACCTTAAGGGAGTATTACGGGCCGGCAAAAAGAATGCTGGAGTATTATCTGGGGTTAATTGACGGCAATACGGGTCTGGTATTAAAGTGCCCGGACAGGTGGCATATAAGTGACTGGCCTTACCCCAACATTGATCAGCAGGGCAGGTGCCTCACAGTTCAGAATTGTAAAATATATAATGCAATGAAGATAATGGCTGAAATAGCCTTATTACTGGGTCTGGAAGAGGATTCCACCTTTTATGGGATAAGGGCTCGGGAGCTTGAAAATTCCATCGTAAAACACCTTTATGAGCCTGATAACAAGTTTTTTTTCGATTGCCTGGAAAGCGGCGAGAGTCATCAGGGAACAAATGTTATAGCATATCAGTATGGACTGGTGCCTGAAAAGGACAGAGGTGTTTTGCTTCAACGTATTGTTTCAGAAGGTATGGAGTGTAAGACCCTGTTATCCCTAAATCTTTTTCAGGTGCTTTTTGAAAACGGTCAGGGTGAGCATGCCTACAGCATGCTGAATAGTACCCGGTATCCGGGCTGGGGTTATATGATGAGCAGGGGAGCAAAAACAATCTGGGAAGGCTTTGATGATATTGAATCCCACTGCCATGCCTGGAATGCTTATCCTGCAAGGCTTTTACAGGAATACATACTGGGTGTGAAACCATCTTCCCCGGGATTTGGAGAGATTTGCATAAAGCCTTTTTTTGCCCGGGATATGGATTTTGCCCAAGGAAATGTTTATACTATCAGAGGAAACGTATTTGTCGGCTGGGAGAAGGATTCATGCGGCATAAAAATGAATATTGATATTCCCGGTACAACACCGGCAAGAATTGTTATTCCTTCGGAATTCTGCGGTAAAACCTCCATTTATACTGGTTCGTCAGTTAAGGATGAAAAACTCCTATGGAAGAATGGAAGCTATGCAGGAAACCGGCACTTTAACTTACAAATATTTACTGAAGGATAACTATTGCTATGCAGCTGTATTTAGGTTATAATGTGTAAAGTGTACTGAAGTTGGACAGACTGCTTTTAAATAAGCATCAGTATACATTACGATAAGCCAATTTTGGCCGTACTAGATGGGGAGGTAGCGGTGCCCTGTACCTGCAATCCGCTGTAGCAGGATTGAATTCCTGTCCTAGGTTTTAGTATGTAGTGCCTGCCCTTTACAAGTGGCAATGAAAATTGGGTCTTGCGCAATAGAAGTCTGTGAACCCCGTCAGGTCCGGAAGGAAGCAGCGGTAAGCGGTAAATTCTGTGTGCCGCTAGGTTACCTGGTTAGAGTTAACTGTAAAGGTAACGGCTATATATTTCTATCGACGATGGGTGTACGGCCATTCATTTTTATAACAGATCAAGCCTGTTCAGGTCAAAAGACTAAGAACAGGCTTGTATTGTATTATGCAAAAAAATGATTTATTATTTATTTGTCTTAATGATTTATTACTTATTTGCTTAAATGATTTATTGTTATTTGTCTTTAATGACTTTATTACTTATTTGCTTTAATGATTTATTATTTATTTATCCTTTATGGATAGAATTATATATGAAGATTTGGCGGGCCTTCCGGCCTGTTTGAAGCAGAGTTGGAAAGGATGGGGAGTATGTCCTATACAGCATTATACAGAAAATGGAGACCTCTTGTTTTTGAAGATGTAGTAGAACAGGAGCACGTGGTTAGAACTATTAAGAATACTGTAAAGTCTGAACGTATCGGGCACGCATACCTTTTTTGCGGTACCAGAGGTACAGGGAAAACTACCATGGCAAAGATTTTTGCAAGGGCAATTAACTGTCTGAACACCAAAGACGGCGATCCTTGTAATGAATGTGACATATGCAGAGGAATTCTCAGTGACTCTATTCTTGATGTTGTTGAAATAGATGCTGCGTCAAACAACAGCGTAGACAACATAAGAGAAATCAGGGATGAAGTGGTTTATGCACCTTCCCAGGCTCGTTACAAAGTCTATATTATAGATGAAGTGCATATGCTATCAGCAGGAGCTTTTAACGCGCTGCTCAAAACCCTTGAGGAGCCGCCGGCTCATGTGGTTTTTATTCTTGCTACTACAGACCCGCATAAATTACCTGCCACAATACTTTCCAGATGCCAGAGGTTTGATTTCAAAAAAATAACACCTGGGAGTATAGCAGAGAGGGTCAAGGTAATTGCAGGAGCAAGCAGTATTACTCTGGAAGATGATGCTGCACTGTTGATTGCAAAACTGGCCGATGGTGCGTTGAGAGATGCTTTAAGTATCCTTGATCAGTGTATTTCAGTAGGTAATAATAATATTACCCATCAGGATGTACTGGATGTAATAGGGATTGTAAGTGATGATTTTATTGCAGAAATTGTTGATTATATAAAAGATAAAAATGTTGAAGGACTTGTTAACGGAGTTGAAAGGCTGTCCTCAAACGGCAGAGATATTCTAAGGTTTGCTTCGGATCTTGTAATGTATTTCAGAAACCTGCTGCTTTGCAAGATTACAAAAAACCCAACAGATATCCTTGATTTGAACAAGCAGTATATTGAAAATATGATGCTTCAGTCACAAGCTTTTACAAAAGAAAGAATTATTGCTGTAATAAAGGAACTGTCAGCCTTTGAAACACAGCTTAAGTATGCTCTAAATCAGCGTGTATTCCTTGAGGTAATGCTGATCTCCATCAGTGTAGGCAGCTATGGACAGAGCAGTGATAACAGTGATTTGCTTGACAGAATTGCTGACCTGGAAAATGCCATAAGATCCGGTGCAGGCGCAGTCCAGCCCCGGAGCCACATCGATGCTGCGCCTGCGGCAGGTTTTACCGCACCAGGCCAGATTTCCGGCAAGGTGTTGGATAGAATGCCGCCGGTACCGGGTATCGGCGGAACACAAAATCCTTTTGCACCGCCGTCAGCAGCGGGCAGTTCGGGATCAGGCGGCAGTAAATCTGCAGAGGACAGCAGCGGGAAGAATGCAGCAGCACATCAGCCACTGGAAATCTGGCAGGAAATAATTTCGGACCTTAAGGCCAGCGGCAGAATGATGCTGGTCACATATTTAACTTCCACGAGGGCTGTAGCGGGGGATGAGTCAACTATCATGGTTGTTTTTCCAACTGGTGTCGGATCCTTTAAAAATGTTGTGGCAAAGCCCGAGAATTTAGAAGTGCTTCAGAGTGCTTTTTTAAAGAAGCTGGGGAGACAGGTCCGCATCAGGTTTATCGACGAGGAAGAGCTTGAGAATATTGTTCCGAGCCAGACAGCTGAAAAAGATGAGGAGCAGGAAAGCACCTTACTGAAAAATGCAAGAGAAATTGCAGGAAAGCTCAATGTTCACCTTGATATAATAGACGAATAAGTTATAATAATAAGGAATAACTAATTTAAAAACTAAAATTCCAGTTAACAGGAGGATGTTATATATGGCAAAAGGTGGTTTCCCGGGCGGCGGCGGATTTGGAGGAGGCTTCGGCGGAGGTAATATGAACAATCTGATGAAGCAGGCTCAGAAAATGCAAAAGGACATGGAAAAGGCTCAACAGGAATTGGAGAACAAAACCGTTGAAGTTTCTGTTGGCGGTGGAGCAATATCCATAGTTGCAACAGGAAAAAAGGAAATTAAGGAAATTACAATAAAACCTGAGGTTGTTGATCCGGATGATGTAGAGATGCTTCAGGATCTCATACTGAGTGCTGTTAATGAGGCTCTCAGAAAAGCTGATGAATTGGCAAATTCAGAAATGGGTAAGATTACAGGCGGCATGGGTGGATTCCCCGGCTTGTTCTAAACATATTACACTTAAGATAAGCCAATAAGATAAGCCAATGTGACAATTCAAAGGGTCAGCATTCTTTACGGGTCAATTGACTTTGCACATATGGGGACATGGAGGTTAAAATGGATTATTACGCAGTTCCGGTTGCAAAGCTTGTAGAGGAATTCCAGAAGCTGCCGGGTATTGGACACAAGTCGGCACAGAGACTGGCTTTTCATGTTATAAACATGCCAATTGAAAAAGTGCAGGGGCTGGCAAATTCCATACTGGATGCAAAGCAAAAAACCAAATACTGTTCGGTGTGCAGTAATCTCACTGATGTAGATCCATGCCCTTTATGCAGCGGTACTTCAAGAGACAGGTCAGCAATCTGTGTTGTTCAGGATGCAAGAGACGTGGTAGCCATGGAACGTACAAGAGAATTTAAGGGACTGTACCATGTTTTGCATGGAGCAATCTCACCTATGATGGGTATCGGACCTGAAGACATACGTATTAAGGAATTAATAAAAAGGCTTGGAGATAACGAAGTAAAAGAGGTAATTCTGGCTACCAATCCCAATGTTGAGGGTGAGGCAACAGCAATGTACATCTCAAAGCTTATTAAACCTTTAGGTATAAAGACTACCAGAATAGCTCACGGCATACCTGTTGGAGGAGACCTGGAGTACGCTGATGAGGTAACGCTGGCAAAAGCATTGGAGGGCAGACGGGAGATATAATTTATTATATGAGCTGTACCCTATAAACAAGTTTATACACATACTAAATAGTTTTATCAGGAGAATAGAAAATTTTATTCAAAAGTTATAAAAGTTTAATCAGAGGCCATAGTGAAATTGCATTGAAAATGTAATGAACTATGGTTTTTTGCTTTCATCCATTGTTTGACCATATGGAAAATTATTGATATTATTAGTATTGTTAATGTTGAGGGAGATGTTAAAACGGTGAAGGATGAATTAATAGAACAAATTGCAGAAAGGGCACGAAAAGTTATTGAACAAATTCCCTTTTCCAGGGAAGAGAATATCGGATTTTCTACTTTTATATATGGCGACCCCATCACTACATACGAAGCAAGAACAGATGGTTATTATGAGGTTGTTAATGAACGGGGAAATGTTAGAGAATTACGGGTTGCCCAAAGCAGTGATGAAATGGTTGAGTATTTCGTCGAGCAGGCTATTTGGGATTACGCTTTTCGTTACGAATTAAACCATAGGCGTAAATTTGAAAGCAATTTAAGGCAAACACATGAGGTTATGGAAAAATGTTACCAATATATAAACCCTGCAAGAAAATTTGTAAAGCAATCCTATGATGACGAAATTCACATCTATCTTGATTTATTTGAAGAATATTGGAAGATAGCACAGGAATACAAACAGAAATATCCTATGAAATGTATTGGGCGGACATTGGAGGATATAGAGTATATAATTGAAAAGAAATATACGGATACCCCAGGCGGAGGTATGTATAATGTTCCTGAATCTATGAATCTGGTGAGGGAGCGTATTTTGAGATTGATGCAATATGATTTGTGGTTAAAGGATGCTATATATGCTTATGAGAAATACTATAATCTACTCAAAAAGTAGGAGGTTCTATGCGCACAGAGCAGGATATGTTTGATTTAATTTTAAATGCTGCCAATAAGGATAAGCGGGTTAGAGCGGTTATTATGAACGGCTCAAGAACCAATCCCAATGCTGTAAAGGATATTTTTCAGGATTATGATATTGTATATGTTGTTGAAGAAACAAAATCATTTCGTGAAGACAGACAGTGGATTGACCAATTTGGTGAACGCTTGTATATGCAATACCCGGAAGAAAATTCGTATTATCAAAGTGATATGGAAAATTGCTATGGATGGCTGATTCAATTTGCCGATGGAAATCGTCTTGATCTGCATGTATGTACACTAAACCATGCACTTAAAGAAATTAAGGAAGACAGGCTTTGCAGGATACTGCTTGATAAAGATAAATGTTTACCTGATATCCCTGAAGCAACTGATGAGGATTATTGGATAAAGAAACCCACAGAAGTTCAGTTTCTGGACACCTGCAATGAATTCTGGTGGTGTCTTAATAATGTTGCCAAAGGCTTATGGCGGGAAGAAGTACCCTATGTAATGGATATGCTGAATCATGTTGTCCGTCCGCAGTTAATACGTTTATTGGAGTGGAAAATAGGATGCAAAACTAATTTTACTGTTAGTGCCGGAAAGTCGGGCAAATATATGTATAGGTGGCTGGAAGAAAAGGAATGGGAGGCATTCCTGAAAACCTACCCTTCTGGAGTTGTTAAACATATTTGGGAAGCAGTTTTTATCATGTGTTACTTATTTGATGATACAGCCAAAGAGTTATCCCGTACTATGAAAATTATGTACAACGAAATTGAGGCAAATAATAGTTTAAGGTTTTTAAAAGATGTTTATGAATTACCTAAAGACGCTATAAAAATATATTAGCGGCCTATAGCAATCTACCAATTACCAGCTTCTGGCAACGATTATAGAAATGCATGGACTTGATTGGGTGGATAATAAATTTCTTGATAAGCAGCTGGACTGGCTGATGAGATGGCGTGAACAATGTGGTAAAGCAATTTAGTAGCTGATAATTCGGTTCAGGGGGTTAATATGTGTACAAGTTTTGCTGTCTATTTTAATGATCCAATTTATGCTATGAATATAGACCATCCAGACAGGGAAAGAAAATTCAAAATAACAAACCTAAAGTGTAACAAGGGCTGTATTGGAAGCGGACAATGCGGTATTTGCAATCTAAGGAATAACCCAATTTGAATAGGGAGAACTTTGGCGTAGTTCAAGCCTTTGATATACTAGAGAAAGTCAGGCATACTTCGGAATATTTTCCAACTGTTTGTTCCATGGTCTTTGATCCTGTAAAATTATATGTTTACGTAGCCCTTTTTGGAGATTTTAAAAAAATATGGAGAATTTCTATAACCGAAAATATTATTGAATCTTATATAGGTTTTGAGAAGGATTATAAATTCAGAGTTGGCAACAAGGGTATCCTAGCGTCGGAATTATAAAAGTACATTTGAAAACATTGTTTATAGATACAAAATATGGAACATTTTTTAGTTTTCTTCGTCAAATATATTTGAGGTGACAACTATGAAAAAAATAAAGTTCTTATTGAGTGTTAGTATAATAATTACTTGTATTTATCTACCTTCAATATGTATTGCTAAATCTTCATACGGCACATATATGTTTGATAAATCATCGATCAATAAGACATTAGATGATAAGATGCATATAAACCCTAAATATAATTGCGACCCTAAAATGCTCATTCCTGCTAATCCTGATATTGATCCGAAATTCCTTGTGAAATCATTACCATCGAAGTAACAGAGTATGTACATTAAATTATATTTAAAAGGTAACTTTACAGTTTTATATCGGGGAGGGATTTCTATAAAGTATTTATTATGGGATTTTGATAATACTTTGGCTTACAGGGATGGAATGTGGGGAAGCACCCTTTGTGAGCTTATACAAGAGCACTGCGACTATGAATTTCAGATAGAAACTATTCAACCCTATCTTAAAACCGGATTTCCATGGAATACTCCCCAGACGCCTCACAATGTGTTTTTTGAGAGCAAAAGCTGGTGGGATTTTATGACTGATTTTTTTGTGGGTATTTTAATGGAAGTGGGCTTTGAGGAGAGGATTGCATCCGTGATTTCCAGAGATGTAAGAAATAAATATCTTGATAAAAACAAGTGGCATGTCTATGATGATTCTGCCTTTTGTCTTGAGGAGGCAAAAAGGAAGGGATATTCAAATATAATACTTTCAAATCATGTACCGGAGCTGGAGGAGTTGGTAATAAACCTGGGTATCAGGGATTACTTCATAAAAGTTTTCTCTTCAGCAAACCTAGGTTACGAAAAACCAAATATAAATATATACAAAAATGTACTCTTTGAATTAAATGAGGCTGAAAGTGTAA
The DNA here is from genome assembly GCA_023409265.1 of Bacillota bacterium. Classification (GTDB taxonomy): domain Bacteria; phylum Bacillota; class Clostridia; order Acetivibrionales; family DSM-1351; genus Ruminiclostridium. The sequence continues at coordinate 70,642 of JAEYHZ010000003.1, forward strand.
CTATGATCGGTGATAACTACGAGGCAGATGTGCAGGGTGCATTGGATGCAGGTATTGATGCTATTCTGGTAAGAAAAAGCAATACAAGGAACTATGGCAAATACTTTAACTCGTTACAGGAGTTGGCAGGTTATTTATAACTGTTGAGGTTTAAGTATGATAAACAACTTTATGATCGGGATGCATGGTAAGTACGATCTTAAAAAATACAATAGAGACTTCAGAAAAGGTTTTTACGGAATACAGGCCTGCCTTATTGAAGATATAAACGATATAAAGCTATTATCTGAAAAAGCTCAAAGCGAAGGTTTTAAACTGGGGATTCACTTCCCGTTAAGAGGAGGAACCTACAAACTGAGAGATCCTCAGTTTCTTTCGTTGGATGCACAAACAAGAATAGAGGCCTATAGATCTGTTGAAGAAGAATTGGAGTTTATTAATAAAGAACATATTAAAGTTGATTACATACTCTTTCATTATCCAAAGCCAGTTATCTTAAAAGATAGCTTCGATATCGGCATATGGCGATTTGCAGATCCAAGTGAATTTGTTCTAGAGTCTTTGTACCCCATAGAGGAGTTAAAAAAACACAGTGAGTATCTCTTTAGCTGGTTATCTCGTAAAAGTCTTGAGTACAATTTTACCCCTGTTTTAGAATTTGACGGCATAAATAAGTTTATCATTAATGATAAATTTCTTGAGGATATACTTGAAAAGTATAAATCGGTAAAGCTTTGTCTGGATACAGGAAGAATTCATTTACAGAGCAGGATAGATCCGGATTTCAACGGTACCGAATTTATTAAAAGGTTTTCAAAGTATACCGAAGTTATACATCTTTGGAATGTTAAGGTTGAAGAAAGCTTGGAGAGGAATCACTATCCTGTTTTGCCCAATCTAAATCCCGAGGATGGTTGGGCTCCCATTGAAAGTTACCTGAATATTATTATGAGTGAAAATAATCAGGTTAAGATAATGTTTGAACACAGATCTGATCTTATAAGTGATGAAGAGTTAGACATGTGTTATTCATGGATTAGCTCGATAACAATAAAAAAGAACACTTGTTCTGGCTAATGAGTAGTGGTATAATTGTATATACAAAAATTTACAAACGAGCTGGTTAACAACAGCTTCAAGGAGGCCGAGAAAATGATAGATGTATATACAAAATGCCCGGTTTATAATTCTGATATTATTACTCTAAGGCAAACAGAAAATGAAGATGCTGTAGAGTTATTAAAATGCTACTCGGATGAGAAGGCTGTTCCACTTTTCAATTCAGATAACTGTCATGGAGACGATTTTCATTATGCAACTCTTGAAATGAAGCAGGCTATTGATTTCTGGGACTTTTCATATAAAAACAAATACTTTGTAAGATGGACTGTAATTCTAAATGCTACCCGGGAGAAAATTGGTACTATTGAGATGTTTCACAGAATTGCGGACGATGAATTCAATCATTTCGGAGTATTGAGAATTGACCTGCAAAGCAGCTACGAAACACAGCTTATTATAGATGAAATTCTCAAAATTGCAAATGAATATTTCTACGAAGCTTTTGATGTAAAAGAAATTTTAACAAAAGCAATTCCCTCCGCGGAAGAAAGGATAGCAGCATTGCTTAAAAACGGATATACCCCTCTGGAGAAAAAGCTGATGGTGTATGGAGATTATTTTGTGAGATCAATAGTGTAGCGCTATTATATATTATTGCAAATATTCAAAAGCTATTTTGGTGGAGGGTTAAAAGAAATGATTCCTGATAAGAATTTTAATGGTAACATAGCCAGATTTTCCGGATTTACGGATTGTTATGATAAATACCGCCCTGAAATGCCGCTTCTGGTAATAGATATACTTGGTAAGTATCTTGGAAAAAGGCCTTCCGTGGTAGTAGATATCGGGAGTGGGACAGGACTTTCAACCTTTGTATGGAAAGATCATGCAGACCTGACTATAGGGATAGAACCTAATAACGATATGCTTGAAAAAGCCAGAGAAAAACTGAAGCTTAATTTTACGAATAATATTCAGTTTGTTTGTGGTTATTCAAATCAGACAGGTCTTGAGTCCAATTTCGCGGATATTATAACATGTTCTCAGTCCTTTCATTGGATGGAGCCTGTCAGCACTCTGGCTGAAGTTTCCAGAGTACTTGCTGACGGTGGAGTATTTGCGGCATATGACTGTGATTGGCCCCCAATTATTAATTGGGAAATTGATAACGCATTTGCATGCTTGGTTTTTAAGGCTGGAGAAATAGTTGACAAATATTCAGATACAGAAGATAGAGTAAGGATGTGGAGTAAAGGTGAGCAGCTTAAAAACCTGATGGCAAGCAAAATGTTCAGATACTGTAGAGAAGTCGTTTTTCATAACACAGAAAAATCTGATGCTGAACGGTTTATAGGAATTGCACTAAGTCAGGGGGTTCTTCAAACAGCTCTTAGAAAAGGTTCAGCAGACATAGATACTGAAGTCAAAATGTTTTGTGACAAAGTAAAAAGTTTTTTCAAAGACCGCACTCTTGACATTATATTTTCGTATCGAATGAGATTAGGGGTCAAGTAAAATTCTAAATGATTTTTTCAAATTATAAATTACTGATAGAACAAAAGTATTTAATAGTTTAGTACTTAATTCTAAACAAAAAAACATGTTCACCGGATGAATTTTTATTCCGAGGAACATGTTTTTTATTGTCAGGGAAAGTTTAATTCTTTGAGTAGTTCTTCGGGCGGTGCATTGCATTCTGCTATTTTACATCAAGCTTAAAATGCTGAATCCAAGGATTTTTGTGAGATTAGTCATTAAGGATTTATTACAAATTGCACATGAACATTATTACAAATGTAATATGATTCTCATTACAAAATATAGGTGTTTAAAATCCCGGACGGTTATATCATGTGAGTGTAGTTAAAAACTATTTGAGGAGGAAATATATGAAGAGAAAGTTTTTAAGTATCTTAATGAGCGTTGCATTGACAGCAGGCTTACTGGCTGGCTGCGGAAGTTCACAATCATCCGGTGAAACAGCAGCGCAGACAAGTGCAGAAACATCTGCTGCAGCAGCAACAACAGAAGCCAAAGAAGCAGTTGCCTCAGCAACAGAAGCTTTAGGCCAGAGACCTGAGGGTGGATACAAATTCGGTTACACCTGTATGGATGGAACAAACCCATTCTTTGTCATCCTTGAAAAAACCATAAAAGCAGAAGTTGAAAAGAACGGTGACACATTAATCTCCACCGACCCTGCAAACAATGTAAGCCTTCAGATAACACAGATCGAAGACATGATCACTCAGGGAATAGATGCAATATTCCTTAACCCTGCAGAAGCAGAAGGTATCCTTCCTGCACTTGATGCCTTAAAGAAAGCAAATATTCCAATAATAAACTTTGATACAGAAGTTGCTGATTTATCATATGTTCAATCTTATGTAGGTTCAGATAACGTAAATGCAGGTAAGGTTTGCGGAGAAGACCTGGTAAAGAAGTACCCACAGGGTGGAAACATCATAGTTCTTGATTCTCCCACAATGAACTCTATTACTGACAGAACCAAAGGCTTCCTTCAGGCAATAGAAGGTAAGGGCTTTAAGATAGTAGCACAGCAGGACGCAAAGGGTAACCTTCAGGAAGCCATGAGAATCAGTGAAGACTTATTGCAGGCTCACAGCGACGTAGTTGCTATATTCGGAGGTAATGATCCTACTGCTCTTGGCGCTTTGGCGGCAGCAAATGCAGCCGGTATTAAGAAATGCCTGATATATGGTGTTGATGGCTCTCCTGATATTAAAACAGAACTTGCATCAGGAAAATCATTAATCGCCGGAACAGGTGCTCAATCACCAATAAACATAGCTAAGAAATCAGTAGAAGTAATGTACAAGTATCTGGCAGGTGAAAAAGTTGAAGCCAGATATCCGGTTGAAACTTTCCTTATCAATTCAGAAAATGTATCTCAATTCGGCACTGGCGGCTGGCAATAATCCTTAAACCTGAGTGCTTACTCTCAAAAAACGGGAGTAAGCACTTAAGGAATGATTTAATAATAACTTCCCTTTTTCATGGAGCTTTTCCTCGAAAATAGGGTTTTATTATTTAAAATTAAAAGAATAAATAATAAGTGGGTGATCTTTTGAATGCAAATAATTTATTAACTATGAAAAATATACATAAATCCTTTCCGGGTGTATATGCTCTTAATTCAGTTAATTTTGAATTGAAGGCTGGGGAAGTTCATGCACTTTTAGGTGAAAACGGGGCTGGAAAATCAACACTTATCAAAGTGCTGGGGGGGATTTATACAGCTGACCGTGGAGAAATAAGTATTGAAGGTGAAAAAGTTGTAATTGACGGTGTAAGAGCTGCCCAGCAGAACGGGATTGCCATAATACACCAGGAACTGGTTCTGGTTCCTTATATGACTGTTGCAGAAAATATATTTTTAGGCAGGGAACCTCTTAAGGGCAAATTGGTAAACACCGCAAAGATGAATAGAGATGCGCAAGACCTGCTTGATACCTACGACATGAATATTGATGCGGAGACGCTGGTCGGCAGACTGACAATTGCTCAGCAGCAGATGGTTGAAATAGTTAAAGCTATTTCTTATAATTCAAAAATTCTTGTTATGGATGAACCTACCTCCTCCATATCGGACAAGGAAGTCAATTTTTTGTTTGAGACAATGCGTACTCTTACGAAAAAAGGCGTTGGAATCATTTATATATCACACAAGATGAGTGAACTGGAACAAATATGTGACAGAGTTACTGTAATGAGGGATGGAACCTACGTTGGTACTGAAGTTGTAAAAGAGACAACTAAGGATAAGTTGATCTCAATGATGGTAGGACGTGAATTAACAAATTATTATACAAGGGATTATACAGATGCCCATGAAGTGGTTTTAAAATGTGAAAATATTACTGATGGGAAAATGGCCAAAGGCGCCAGCTTTGAACTCAGAAAAGGCGAGATTATAGGCTTTTCTGGATTGGTCGGTGCCGGAAGAAGTGAAGTAATGAAATGTATATTCGGTTTGTCAAAGGATGCCTCCGGTGATATTTATTTAGAAGGCAGGAAGGTTGTTATTAAATCACCGGCTGATGCAATGAAATATGGTATTGCACTGGTTCCTGAGGATCGGAAGCTGGAAGGAATCTATAAAATTCAGAATATCAAATTCAATACCACCATTGAGGTATTGAACCAATTTATTAAAGGCATATTCGTAAATGATGACAAGGAAGATAATATAACTCAAAAATATATTGACATGATGTCAACAAAAACACCGTCACAGGATCAGCTAATAGGAAATTTATCGGGTGGTAACCAGCAGAAGGTTATGATTGGAAGATGGCTGGCAACCTCCCCGAAAATATTGATACTGGACGAACCTACAAGAGGTATTGATGTCGGAGCCAAATCAGAAATTTACGCCATTATGAATCAGCTGGCCAAGGAAGGAATGTCCATCATAATGATATCCTCCGAGTTACCTGAGATTATCAACATGAGCGACCGGGTTTATGTAATGTGTGACGGCAGGGTGACAGGGTGCTTAAACCATAAAGAAGTTACCCAGGAAAAAATTATGGAGTTGGCAGCAAAGTAAGCGCCGACTAATAACCTTTTTTATTACAGTATAAGTCGCTGTCCAGCAGCGGAATGGAGGATAAAATGGATCAGGTTGTCAAAAAAAAGGGGTCCGGGATAAATAGAGCTGGCAAAAAGTTTCTACAATTTATAAAGGAAAATATAGGAATAATAATAGCTCTGGTTGTGCTGTGCATATTTTTGTCGGTTAATCCCATTACAAGTGATTCTTTCTTAACACAAAAAAATGTATTTAATGTTCTAAGGCAAATATCATCAAATCTGTTTCTGGCCTGCGGTATGACAATGGTCATAATACTTGGAGGTATTGACCTGTCGGTTGGCTCCATCATAGCTTTGTCAGGCTGTATAGCAGCAGGCTGTGTTGCAAGATATAATTTACCCATAGGAGTTGCAATAGTTGTGGGTATATTGGTAGGGCTGGCGGTTGGTTTATTTAACGGTCTTGTTATTTCAAAAACCACCATTCCCTCCTTCATAGTTACTCTGGCCACAATGAATATAGCCAAAGGTCTGGCTTATGTATATACCGGAGGTTCGCCTGTAAGAGTCGTAACAAAGGAATGGCAGTTTATCGGTGCCGGATATATCGGTTCAATTCCCACACCGGTTTTGCTTTTGGTGGTGGTACTGATAATTACTGCGCTGATTATGAACAAGACAAAAATGGGAAGATACATATATGCTGTTGGAGGGAATGCTCAGGCTGCTGTATTCTCGGGAATTAAGGTTGCAAAAGTAAAATTCTTTGTACATGCCTTTTCAGGAGTAATGGCCGGACTCGCGGGAGTTGTACTAGCGTCCCGTATGTATTCCGGACAGCCGACAGCTGGTGATGGTGCAGAAATGGATGCCATAGCGGCAGTTGTTGTTGGTGGAACCAGCATGTCAGGGGGAGCAGGAAAAATTGGAGGAACAATAATCGGCGGCTTGATCATTGGTGTTCTCAATAACGGTTTGAACCTTCTCAACGTCAATTCTTTCTGGCAGTATGTTGTTAAAGGGGCAGTCATACTTCTGGCAGTATTTATTGACTACCTGAAAAACAAGAAAGTAAAAATGTAGAATGTAATATGTTGATATACGTACATTAATTCACAGCAGTTAAAAATAACTGCTGTGAGTCTGCCTCTAAAACAATTCACCTATAGAGGCGGAGGAATTTATTGTCTCGTTACAGTATGTAGACAAGACATTTTATGTTAAGCTATACTAAGAATGACCGGAAATGGCTGCTGAACGAATATAAGCAGGAACGAGATGAACGTATGAAGATTAAATTGAAAAATATAGCTGGTACAGTTCTGATACTGATGTTTTTATTGTTTATATTTAATGGGTGCACAATCAACGATGATTCAAAAGTTGCCAATACTGATGTATCTTCCGGTGAGCCCCGAAAATTCGGTGCCACTTATATGACCATGAATAATCCCTACTTCGAGGTTTTGAATAACAGTATTGAGGAAGTGGTGGAAGCAAATGGTGATGTACTGATTACACGTGACCCGGCTCAGGATCAGGAGAAACAAAACGCCCAGATTTTAGATATGATAGAAGAGGGAGTAGGTGCAATTTTTTTAAACCCTGTGGATTGGAAAAAAGTGGAGCCTGCTCTGAAAGCATGTAAAGAAGCCGGAATTCCGGTCTTTAATGTGGACACATATGTTTATGACACAGAATATGTTGTAACCACAATCATATCTGATAATTATGATGCGGGTGTCCAGTGTGCGAAGGATATGATGTCAAAGCTTGACAGTGCCAGGATTGTAGTTCTGGACAGACCCAATATGAACTCAATCACACAAAGAGTAAAGGGTTTCCTCGATACAATAGAAGGAAATGACAAGTATACTGTAGTTGCACAGGAGTCAGGCGGCGCTGAACTGGAAGTATCCATGGAGGTAATGAAAGGCATATTGTTAACCGGAAAGCCTTTCAATGTAGTTATGGGTGGTAATGATCCTACTGCTTTGGGTGCTTTGGCTGCCCTGCAGCTGAACCATGTAGATGATGGTGTTTTGATATATGGTGTTGATGGTTCCCCCGATGGCAAAATGATGATAAAGGAAGGATATCTCGAGGGAAGCAGTGCACAATATCCAATAACTATCGGAACAGTGGCAGCCAAAACTGCCTATGAATATCTGGAAAATAAACATGTGGACAAATGCATTACAATACCGGTTAAACTTATTACCAAAGATAATCTTGACAAATTTGAAATTGACGGCTGGCAGTAAAAGGATTGGGCTTTTATGCGAAATGTGAGGCAGAGATATTTTAAGCTTTTAATGATATTTATAAACCTGATATCTGTACTATTTGTTACAGTTTTCATCTATTTTACTACAAAAAAAATATGCAACTCCTTTATTGCACGAGAGTTTTTAGATAATGTCAATGCTTTGCCCTGGAGGCCTTCTACCATAATAATAGAGGTTTTAGGTCTATTTGGACTGCTGGTGGTTTCCTTTGCGCTGAGGGAAGTCTTCTATCCTAATAATAATAAGGTTATTTATGTATCTCTTGTTGCAGAGTTTGTTATTATCATAATGATAGTTTATTTCCTTAACTTCAATTACAACGGAATACTGTTCTTATTCTTTGCGGATATTATCACCTATGCAAAAGGCAGCAAGGAAAGGTATCTGGTGGTGCTCCTGGCAATAGGCAGTTTTCTTCTGGCTGACTATGAATTAATATCTATTAACTACAAGCTGTATTCCATTAATGATTATATTGGATACTACAATTCCACAACTCAGCAGTATTTGCTTGGCTTTTACAATGTAATGATTTCAGTAAATATAATTATGTTTATAGTCTACTGTGTTTACGTCATACAGGAGCAGAGAGGTACAATTGACGAGGTCAACATGCTGTACAAAAAGCTGAGTGAGGCTAATGAAGACCTCCAAAACGCGAATAACCAACTTCAGATATATGCTACCGTAACCGAAAAAATGGGTGAAACAAAGGAAAGAAACAGGCTGGCAAGAGAAATCCACGATACTCTTGGACATACGCTGACGGGAATCTCAGCCGGTATTGATGCATGTATTGCAACAGTGGAAAAATCCCCGGAAGGCACAAAAAAACAGCTGGAGATTATTTCAAAAGTTACACGTGAAGGAATATCAGATATAAGGCGGTCTGTTAACCAGCTGAGACCTGATGCATTGGAACATCTCAGTCTGGAATATGCAATAACTAAAATGATAATGGATATTAACTCTGTAACAAATACAAAGGTCTTTTTCCAATCGGAGGTTAAAGTACTAAAATTTGATCATGACGAGGAAAATGCCATTTACAGAGTTATTCAGGAGAGTCTTACCAATGCCATAAGGCACGGAAAAGCAACAAAGATATGGATAAAAATGCGCAAGGAGTATTCGGAAATTCTATTGACAATACAGGATAACGGTACGGGATGTGAAACCTTTAAGCATGGCTTCGGCACCAGGCATATCATGGAAAGAATTGAAATGTTGAATGGTACTGTAAAGTTTGAAAATTCGGATGGATTTGTGGTAAGTGCTAAAATACCGATCAGATGGGGGGAAGAGTATGATTAAAGTATTAATAGCAGATGATCAGGAATTGATCAGACGAAGCCTGCAAATTGTGCTGGAAAACAGAGAGAATATAAAGGTAACCGATGTTGCAGAAAATGGGCAGGAGGTTATGCAATGCATACGAAAACACCTTCCCGACGTGATACTCATGGACATCAGAATGCCGAAAATGGATGGTGTACAATGCACAAAGGTAATCAAGGAACGTTACCCCACCGTAAAAATAATCATATTAACTACCTTTGATGATGATGAATATGTGTATAATGCTCTCAAATACGGTGCCAGCGGGTATTTGCTTAAAGGAGTCTCCATGGATGAGCTGGTCAATGCGATAACTACTGTTCATAGTGGGAAAGCCATGATTAATCCCGATATTGCTACAAAGGTTTTCAAGCTGTTTTCCCATATGGCTAAAGCGGACTATTCCATTCAGGTTGGCAAACAGGGTGTAAATGAGCTTACCAGAACCGAATGGAAAATCATTGCTCAGGTTGAATATGGAGCTTCCAACAAGGAAATAGCTGAAATCCTTAACCTGTCGGAAGGTACCGTCAGGAATTATCTGAGTGCCATACTGAACAAGCTGGAGCTGAGAGACAGAACCCAGCTGGCCATTTGGGCGCTTCAGACGGGGGTAAGCAGATTAAAGGACGTGAGTCCGGAAATCTGATGCACATCTGCCTGTTTGCAGAATGCAAACAAATGGCAGGTGCGATAAAATAAATTTTAACCCAATGTGCTCAATGGGACAATTTACTTGGCACATTGGGCACATGGAGTTAAAATGGGGCTGGAGCACGAGCATGCGTAAAAAAATACTGGTTTTAATCATTATACTTGCTGCACTGGTAAGTTCATGTTCGATATATTATATAAATAAAAGACAAGAGACTGTAACGCTGGAATTCGGAATGTTTGCGGGAAGCAACTGGGGTGTCGAGAACGCAAACAGTTATGTCATAATTGACAAAGCCATCAAACTTTTTGAAAGCAGGCACAAAAACGTAAAAATACATTATTACAGCGGTATTATAAAGGAAGACTATTCTGAATGGTTTTCAAGACAGGTCTTACTGGGAAAAACGCCGGATGTGTTCATGATTCTGGCAAATGATTTTGAAAAGTTTGCAGCCCTTGACATTATGAAGAATCTGGACCCTTTGATACAGAAGGATAATAAATTCCGTTCCGGTGACTTTTATTCCACTACACTTAATACAGGGGTTTTTAAGGACAAGCAGTATGCATTACCCTACGAAACAGTTCCTACTCTGATGTTTGTCAATAAGACACTGCTTGAAAAGGAGGGGATTCAGCTCCCCGATAACAACTGGACCTGGAATGATTTGTACAATATATGTGTAAAGATAACAAAGGATACAGATGGGGATAAAATCCTTGACCAGTTCGGAACCTACAATTATGATTGGCTGGAAGCGGTATATACAAACGGAGCCAAGCTCTTTGACAAGGACGGAAAACATGCTGATTTCACTGACCAAAAGGTAATAGATGCCATAAAATTTGCAAAGCAGATAAATGATATCAACCAGGGGCAGAAGGTTATCCAGGATGACTTTGACAGCGGTAATGTTGCTTTCATGCCATTGCTCTTTTCGGATTACAGGACTTATAAGACCTATCCATACAAACTGAAAAAGTATGCCAATTTTCAATGGGATTGTATAACACTTCCTGCTGGAGAAAATGGAGGGAATATCTCTGAAGTCAGCACTCTTCTGATGGGAATAAGCAATAAAAGCCAGCATGAGAAGCTGGCCTGGGAGTTTTTAAAACTGCTGACTTATGATGAAGATATTCAGATGGATATTTTCCGCTACTCACAAGGTTCCTCGGTGCTAAAGAACGTTGTAAGATCGAAACAGGCTGAATCCATTCTCAGAGAAGATATTGATGACAGTGATAAAATTATTGACAACAGCCTGTTGAGCCAGGTAATTGAGAATGGCATTACCACACCGAAGTTTGATAAGTACGAGGAAGCAATATCCCTTGCACAGAGCGAAGTGGAAAAGATAATAAATCAAAATAAAAATATAGATAGTACTTTAAAAATATTTCAAAGAAAAATCAATCAGTATTTAAAACGATAATTGACATAAGCTGATTATATTAAAATCATGATTTATGGGTTGGAAACCTATAACCATGATTTTTTCCATGTTAGGCAATAGTGACAATGAGAAAGTAAATTACATAAAAGCTACAAGATTGTTACAAATGATAAATAAAGTTATCATTTGCTTGTTAAATTATTTTAATTGGCATAGAATATATATTAAAACTTAATACCCTCTATTGACAATGTACAACACGCCTCACGCCGGCTATTTTGCCACTTTTCTTTGTTGTCGTCCTTGCCTTGCATCAGCAAGGCTGCGTCTATCCGCCTCGAAAACTGCCAAAATATCTCGGTGTGAGGTCGGAGATTTTTGAGCGAGAGAATTTGGCTTGCGGCAAGGCGAAGACGCGAAGGAAGGCTTTGTGCCTTACAAACGGCTTCAACGCAGCCACAGGGTAAATTCGCCGTTCAAAAACGTATTGTACATCGTTAATAGAGGGTAGACGTATTGGAAGTATGTGGTATATTCTGTAACTTGGACTACATCGGGAAATAGTGCAAAATATAATTGTAGGTATACATGATTGTAAATGGAACAAAGATAATTTTGTGAAAAGTGTCTCGAATTATAAAGTGAAATTTGGATATTTTTAACAAAAAGTTAGTGAAATAAACTATTAATATTGTTAATTATATCCAATATTTTTTAAAGGACTTATTATATAATATTGTTTATTATAGCAGCCATTTTCTTAATGGAAAAGGGAGTGATCAGAATTGCTTGTAATTGGTTTATTGGAGCTTTATTCGGCCTTTTTATCATCATTTACCATTTGCTACATAATATATAAACTGAATACAGACTTGAAAAGAGTTCCTATTATAAACTATATCTTAAGTGGTTTGGTCCTTGCTATGATAGAAACTGTGGTAAATTTATCGCTGCCTGATTTAAACGTTTTTTTAAGAGTAATGATTTTAAGTTTATCTGCTCTGTTTGTAATTATGCTTATTAACAGATACTCCATGTATTATGCTGCCATATCTGTCTTTTTCAGTATGCTTATCATAGGGCTGGGAGATTTGCTGATATCACTTATTTATGCATATCCTTTAAGACTGACCAGAGTCGAGTATAGATCCAATTATTTTCACATAACCCTTGGCGGGCTTTTAATATTCCTTTTCTGTTATTTTATACTTAAACTGGTTTCCGATAACTTTATGAAGGCCCGTAAAAGAGTATATAAAAAGCACAACAGGTTTACAATTTTATTATGTGGAAATCTCATAACTGTTTTTGTAATACTTCTGTTTGTCTTCAGTCTGTTTAACTATTCTATCGAGTTCCAGGGAATGATTAAAAGAAATAATATTATTTTTATGAGTGGTATTTTTGTATTAATAGTATTAATAGCTTCAATAGTTGGTACAGTTTATCTGATAAATTACTTCCTGCTTAACAGGATAAAGTACGACAGGCTCAAGATGAACAATATCAAAGACGTAATGACAGGAACACTAAACAGGGGTTCAGGCATAAAATTCATAGAGGATCAGCTGGAAGTTTGTAAAAATATGAAAAAAACCATGACAATTTGCTATATAGACGTAAATGATCTTAAAGTTATAAATGATATGCTGGGACATAGAGAAGGTGATTATCTTATAAAAACCATAGTGAGAACAATAAAGGAAAACATCAGAGAGACCGATGTCATAAGCAGGCTTGGAGGAGATGAATTTGTTATTGTTTTTCCAGGCTGTACAATGGATTACACAGAGAAGCTCATGGATAGGATTTCAGGTAAATTGAGGCAATTGAAACCCTTTTCAAATAAAGATTACACTATAAGTATAAGCTACGGATTTTCACAGTATGACGGAGAAAAGGAGATTACTGTTGATGGCTTGCTTGACAAGGCCGACCACCAGATGTACCAGAATAAAAGAGCACTTAAGGCTATGGCGTGATATTTTACAAGTGCAAAATTCATGCGAAATTCACCGGCCCTTCACAATTATTTTTCCGGGATGTTATATAATAATATCATCCCGGAAATAGTGTGAAGGGTCTTTTTAGTTGGAATAGTAATAGTACAAGGATGGTGACCAAATGTATAAAATTCTTATAGTTGATGACGAAGCAAGAATACGTGAAATAATAAAGAAATATGCAGTATTTGAAGGTCATGAGGTAACAGAAGCGGCTGACGGTATGGAGGCAATTCAAATATGCAGGGAAAAGGATTTTGATATTATCATTATGGATATTATGATGCCTGAATTGGATGGTTTTTCAGCCTGCAAGGAAATCAGGAAAACCAGGAAAACCCCGGTACTTATGCTATCTGCAAGAGGAGAGGAATACGACAAGATTCATGGCTTTGAGTTAGGTATAGACGATTATGTAGTCAAGCCCTTTTCTCCAAAAGAACTGATGATGAGAGTCAATGCGATTGTAAAACGGAGCAGCGGAACTGGTTTGGAGGAGAACAAAAAGGATATAGTATCCTTTGAAGGCTTGACAGTGGATTTTACCGGAAGACTGGTGTACGTTGATGATGTAAAAATAGATATGTCTCCCAAGGAATATGATTTATTGTTTTATATGGTTAAAAACAGGGGGATTGCGCTGACAAGGGAGAAGCTGATAACAGATGTATGGGGTTATGATTTTTTTGGAGACGATCGTACTCTGGACACCCATATCAAGCTTCTCCGAAAGAGTCTAGCCGATTACAGCAAATATATTGTAACCCTCAGAGGGGTGGGATATCGTTTTGAAGCTTGAGAAAATGAGTATAAAGTATAAACTGTTTTTTTACCTGGTACTGTTTGCCGCAGTCATGCTGGTAATGCTCTGGTTTTTCCAGATTGTATTTCTTGATGACTTTTACAGGTATATAAAGATCAATAATATTAAGTCATCTGCTGAAACTATTGAAAAAAATATTGATAATGATAATCTCAATGTCTTATTAAATTCCATAGCCGAGCAGAACCAAACCTATATAAGAATTCTTAATGAGGACGGCAGTAATGTTTTTTCCTCTGATGCAGCTCCCGACAGTTTGATACACAGAATGCCCGGCAGCGAATTGTACCAGATTTATAAATCAGCTGAGCAGAACGGCGGGACTTTGCTTGATTTCCGTTCAAGAGAAGAACCGAAAGATATGTTGTTTAAAGATAAACATTTTGAGGGAAATGTCCCAAAAGGAATGGGAAAAATAGACCAAAGCATGATTTATGCAAAAATAGTTGAGAAGCAGAATGGCTCAAGGGTAATTATCATATTGAATTCAACAATTACTCCTGTTAACGCCACAGTGGATACACTAAGGGTGCAGTTGGAATATGTGACTATAATAACTATATTGATGGCTCTTGGCTTGGCTCTCTTTATATCAAAAAGAATTTCAAAACCTATAATCAAAATAAACACAGCAGCAAAAGAGCTTGGGAAGGGTAATTATGAAACTTCCTTTGAAGGAAGGGGCTATCTGGAAATTTCGGAGCTTAACGATACACTTAACTATGCTGCAAAAGAGCTATCAAAGGTTGAAGGCCTCAGGCGTGAACTCATTGCCAATATCTCACATGACCTGAGAACTCCGCTTACCATGATCACAGGCTATGGTGAGGTCATGCGAGATCTGCCCGGAGAGAACACGCCTGAAAACGTTCAGATAATAATAGATGAGGCTAAGAGATTATCAACACTTGTGAGTGATATACTGGATATTTCAAAACTTCAGTCAGGTACTCAGCAGTTGACCTGCGAGAGATTTAATCTTACACGGAGCATTGAAGAAATACTGCTGAGATATACCAAGCTTACCGAACAGGACGGGTATAGGCTTAAATTAATCAGCAGTGAAGATGCCTGGGTAAATGGAGATAAGATAAAGCTCTCACAGGTTGTTTACAATCTGATAAATAATGCCATCACATATACCGGTCCGGATAAATCCGTGACCATATCCCAGAGCATCAGGAGAGATAGTGTCAGAATTGAGATTGCAGATACCGGTGAAGGAATAGCGGAGGAATCACTTCCATTGATCTGGGACAGATACTACAAGGTAGATAAAGCTCATAAAAGAGCTGCTATCGGTACGGGTTTGGGATTGTCCATAGTCAAGACAATACTTGACCTGCATAAAGCTGAATACGGAGTGAGCAGTACTGTCGGTCAGGGAAGTGTATTCTGGTTTCAACTGAAGCTGGATAAGACGGAATAACCTCAATCTACTCCTTGCAGGCTGTCAGGTATTAGTGTAAAATATTTCTGTCGTTAAAACTTCGAATTATCATTGGAGGCATGGCTAGTGAGTGAAACAATTTACATTACAGGTCATAAGAATCCTGATACAGATTCCATCTGTGCTGCGATAGCTTATGCTGAACTGAAAAAAAGACATGCAATTGATGCTTTACCAATCAGGATCGGAGATATCAATAGAGAGACTGAATTTGTTTTGAAATATTTTGGCGTGGATGTCCCTGAGTACAAGGAAACTGTCAGAACTCAAGTATCAGACCTGAATATGGATATTATAAATCCTGTATCAGAGGATATCTCCATAAAAGCTGCCTGGAGTATTATGCAGAAAAACAATATCAAAGTACTGCCGGTGGCAGATATCAACAGCAAGCTTTTGGGAATTATTACCTTATCTGATATTACAAGCAGTTATCTTGATGCTCTTGAAAACAATATTCTTTCAGCAAGCAGTACTCCACTTAGAAACATAACCGATACACTTAATGCCAGACTCATCTGCGGAAGTGAAGACCAATTCAGAGCCGCAGGCAAGGTTGTAATTGCTGCCATGATACCCGAGGATATGGAACCTTTTGTGGATAAAGGTGATATAGTAATTATCGGCAACAGAAAGGACAGTCAGTTAAAGGCAATTTCAATAGGTGTTAGCTGCATAATTCTGACCTGCGGCGGACAGATTGACCAGGAAGTCTTGGACTATGCGCAGGAAAAGGGTTGCATTGTTCTGGAGACCAATTATGATACCTTTACTACAGCCAGGCTTATTAATCAAAGTATTCCGGTAAGTTATATAATGACAAGAAAACAACTTGTTTATTTCAATATGCATGATTTCATAGACAATATTAAGGATAAAATGCTTAAGACCAGATACAGAAGCTATCCCGTAGTGGATGATGAAGGTCGTATAAAGGGCTTTATCTCACGCTATCATCTCATATCCCAAAGAAGAAAAAAGTTAATCCTTGTAGATCACAATGAAAGAGCCCAGACCATTGACGGGATAGAACAGGCCGATATTCTGGAAATCATAGACCATCACAGGATAGGAGATATCCAGACCAGTTATCCCATATATTTTAAGAATGATGCGGTAGGAAGCACCTCAACTTTGATAGCAAATATGTACTTCGAAAATGGTTTGAATCCATCAAAGAAGATAGCCGGAATACTGTGTGCGGCAATAATTTCGGATACAATGAAATTCAAATCTCCCACCAGTACTTATGCTGACGAACTTGCTGCCCATAAGCTTGCCAAGATTGCCGATATCAATATTGAGGAGTTTTCAACAGCCCTGTATAAAGCCAGCGCGTCTCTTGAGGGAATGAGTCCCCAGACTATTTTGGGATATGATTTCAAGGACTTCCTCCTTAACAAATACAAGATCGGTATCGGACAGATCAATTCAAGTGATTCTGAGGCGTTCGGAAAGGTAAAGGAAAGTCTGCTGAAGCATATGAAAACTGTGCAGGAAAACAAAGGCTACAGTTTGATTTTACTAATGGTTACCGATATTATTAACGAAGGCTCTGAAATATTGTATGTTGGAGACGATGCAGGACTTATAGAAAAAGCCTTCAATATAAAAAACGGAGACAGCAGCGCATTCCTGAGTGGTGTGGTTTCTAGAAAGAAACAGATAATTCCCATGCTTTCGAGGGCAATACAAAGAGAAATGATATAGAATAACTGGTGTACAAGCCCTAAAGTGTGATCTGAAATTATAGTATTTTAATATAAATGGGGACCATCTCAAAACAGTATGGCACCCCGACTTCTATAGTAGAGAATGGTGCTGAATTTAAAGAAAATCAAATTCAGCACCATTTTGCAATTCATGTAGATACCTTCTATTGACAACGGACAATTCTCCTCGCTAACATATCAAATCCGTCGCTCAAAAACGTGTCGTACCTTGTTAATAGAGGGTAATTAGGCATAATAGTCTTAGTCCGCAATATTTCACATTTGACAATATATCACATATTTACGTATAATTACTCCTCATAGGTGTGCTTAATTTTATACTGGAGCAGCGGTATTACATTATACTGTAATAATTTTAAAGAATAGCTGAAAAATGGGGTAAATGATGAATAAAAAATGGTACAAACTAAACGCTGAAGCGGATAAGGAAATCATATCCATGGCCTGGCCTTCCATAACGGAGCAGATACTTGAGATGATGGTGGGAATGGTTTCCACCATATTCATGGGCAGGATCGGTACATATGCAGTTGCAGCCGTCGGAATGGTTAACATGCTTATGGGGTTTATGCAGACAGTCTTCTCTGGCTTATCAATAGGTACTACGGTTGTTATAGCCAGAGTCACTGGTGAAGGCAAAAGGGAAGATGCCAAAAGAGCACTGATACAGTCGGGCTACATGGCAATTCTTGTGGGATTGGTAATGGTAGTCCCAGGCCGGTTGTTTTCATTTAATATTCTGGGCTTGTTTTTTGGGGGAGCAGAAGCGGAAGTTTTTAAAGCTGGAATAAGTTATTTCAATATTGTGCTTTTCAATTTACCGTTCCTTGTGTTAGATATCATAATATCAGGAGCCATGAGAGGTGCCGGGGATACAAAGACTCCAATGGTCATTACAGGCGGAGTAAACATTTTGAACATAATATTGAATACAGTGCTGATATTTGGTGTTCCGGCACTTCATATACCCGCTTACGGTATAGTAGGCTCTGCAATAGCGGTAACAATATCAAGGATAGTAGGTGTTACTGTAAGAATTCTGGTTTTGTATAACCATAAAAAGCTCAAGCTTAACCTTAGCGTAAAGGATGACTACACAATCAGGCCCGAAATGATGAAGAGAATAGTCAGCATAGGCGTTCCGGGTTTTATAGAACAAGCCGTTATGCAGGGAGGTTTTCTTGTACTGCAAATTATAATTGTATCCCTTGGAACAGTGGCTATGGCTGCATACCAGATAGGAATAAATATAAATGCCCTTGCTTTCTTTCCAATATTCGGATTTGCCATTGCAAACACTACCCTTGTCGGACAAAGCCTTGGAGCAAAGGAGTATGAAAAGGCCGAAACCTATGCTTATGACAGCTTAAAGATAACCATGGTAGTGGGCTTTGTTCTGGGTATAATCATGGTCATATTCTCAAAACAGCTGGCAGGTATGTACTCAGATGATCAGCTTGTAATAATGGAGTCGGTGGCCATAGTCTGCACATTCGGACTGATAGAGCCGCTGCTGGCGGTTTTGAATCTATGCTCTGCAACTTTAAAGGCAGCAGGTGACATCAAGTATGTTATGGTCACTTCCTTCGTAGGGCTCTGGACTTTCAGGGTCGGGTTATCCTTTTTACTTATTAAATTTTTCGACATGGGCTTGATTGGTATCATGATAGGCATATTCTTTGACTTCTGTTCAAGATCCATCATGTATCTGGTCAGAATGAACAGGGGCAGGTGGAAATATCTGAAAGTATAAGCCTCATATTACAAGATAGATTTTTAGTACTGCAGAACAGTTTATTTATGTCTTTTGAAAAAAGTTACATAACAACGAGCTTGACGAATTATCCCAACAGTTACCGGCACGAGGTATAGATAGTTATTCCTCGTGCTCCTTTATGTCTATTCTTATATGAATACGCATCCATTATGACCTCAAAATCTACTATATCACGAAGTTTCTTCTTTTATTCGCCATTGATACTTTATCAATCCGGAACGTGAACCTCCAGTCTTAGTACCTCTTGTTAAATTAATGTTATGAACAGGTTAAGAATTAACATAGAATTCATTGTATGTTCAGCTAACCATCACTTTGGTATATTATTATTTTTCTTGTGCGGAGCTGCCTCCGCAGAAAATAATTGATCTTTTATTTCTAATTATTAAAGAGGTGAGACAGTATGCATCAGCCAAAGCTAAGACATGAATTAAAACATAGCATCAATTATGCTGACTACATTGCCCTTCGTCAAAGGTTGAAATTAATCGCAAAGCAGGATCCCAACGTAGATGAAGAAGGAAAATACAGAATCAGAAGTCTGTATTTTGATAATTTTAATAATAAAGCTCTTATGGAAAAAATAAACGGAATAAATAACAGAGAAAAATTCAGGATCAGATATTATAATGACGATTACAGTTTTATCAGGCTTGAGAAAAAAGGTAAAATTAACGGTCTATGCTTTAAGAGGTCTGCAAAACTTACGTTTAATCAATGCAATATGTTATTGGCAGGAGAGCTGGAATGGATGAAAAAGTCTTCGGCCCCACTGCTGTTGGAGTTTTATTCCAAAATAAATTGTCAGCAGCTAAGGCCCCGGACCCTTGTTGACTATGTAAGAGAACCATATATCTATGAGCCTGGAAATGTAAGAATAACGATTGATACCGAAATAAAGACCGGTCTTAATTCAAGGGAACTTTTTAATAAGGAGTTGCCCACTCTTAAAACCAATTCCAGAGATTTAATAATTCTTGAAGTCAAATATGATGAATTTCTTCCAAACGTAATAAGGGATATTATCCAAATTGACAACAGGAGGGGTGCTGCCTTTTCAAAATATGCAGAATGCAGGATTTACGGTTAAGCGACAAGTTATATTTAATTTTAGTTTATTTTTAAGACTGCTCCATCCATCTCAAACTTAATATAAATGTTTCGAACAGAAATAGTAACAAGCTGATTTGAGTTTTTCAAATTATATTTTAAATTAAAACACGGGAGGTCATCATGAATTTTAATGATATTTTTAAGTCGAGCTTTATAGAAAAGGTAAGCTCCTTTTCCCCGCTGGACATGCTTATTGCACTTGGGCTTTCGTTCATACTGGGGCTGTTTATTTTTTATGTGTACAAGAAAACCTTTGACGGGGTTATGTATTCTGCAAGCTTTGGAGTTTCTCTCATGGCTATGACACTGATAACAACACTGATTATTCTGGCAGTAACCTCTAATGTGGTTCTTTCATTGGGTATGGTCGGCGCCTTGTCCATAGTGCGTTTCAGGTCAGCTATCAAGGAACCGATGGATATAGCCTTTCTATTCTGGGCTATTTCAGCAGGAATTGTAACCGGCGCAGGATTAATTCCTTTAGCGGTTTTTGGATCAGTTTTTATCGGTATAATAATGATAGTTTTCGTAAACAGGAAAAGCTCGGACAACCCATATATACTAGTGGTTAACTGTTCTGACGATACATCCGAAGAGCTTGTAACAAAAGCTGTAAAAGATAATGTAAGCAAATTTATGATAAAGTCAAAAGCTGTTTCTTCAAAGGGAATTGAACTGACTGTCGAAGTAAGGCTTAAAGAAATGACAACACAATTTATAAATAATATCTCCCGCCTTGAGGGAGTTTCAAATGCAGTACTTGTAAGTTACAACGGCGACTATATGTCGTAAGACGGGGGTTCGGTGAACATGATTACCGGTAAGTTTATAAATATTTTTATTATTGGCATCCTTGTTTTCGCAATAATCTTTACGGGGTTACTGGTCTTCTTACCGAAAACGGAAGGTGTTGAAGTTTCTACCACACAGCCTCAATATACTTCTAATTTATTTGATAAAAACAAGATAGCTACAATAGATATAAAAGTTGATGAAACCCAATGGAAGAATATGCTGGATAGTGCACAGGAAAATTATATTTCCTGCGATGTGACTATTAATGGCACCACTATTGAATCTGCAGGTATAAGACCAAAAGGTAATTCCAGCTTAACAACAGTTGCCAGATCCAATTCTGACAGATACAGTTTCAAGTTTGAATTTGACCATTTTATAGAAGGTCAAAACTACATGGGGCTGGATAAAATGGTAATAAACAACGTACAATCCGATGCCAGCTACATGAAGGATTATCTCTCCTATGATCTTATGACCTTTATGGGAGTGAAAACACCTCTGTTTGCCTATACAAATGTTACGGTCAACGGTAAAACCTGGGGCTTCTATATTGCAGTTGAAGCTCTTGAGGAGTCCTTTGCACAGCGTAATTACGGGACGGACTACGGAATGCTCTATAAACCGGAGAGTATGGAAATGGGTGGAGACGGCGGAATGAAAGATTTTGCTGGTCAGCAGAATAACCCTCAGAACGGCGGGAATAACGGGTTTGGCGGCAGAGGTATGAACGGGGTTGGGGCAGGTGGGCCTGGCAGGGGTTCAGGCGGAGGAACGGATCTGAGGTATATTGATGATAAGATCAGCAGCTATTCCAACATATTTGATAATGAAGTGTTTAAGGGGACAGACTCAGACTACACTAAAGTTGTTGAAGCATTAAAAAATCTTAATTCAGGTACAGAACTGGAAAAATACATTGATGTGGATTCCACATTAAGATACCTTGCTGCAAATACTGTATTGGTTAATTTGGACAGTTATTTCAGCAACATGAAGCACAACTATTATCTTTATGAAGAAGGCGGCAAGCTGACAATGCTCCCCTGGGATTATAACCTGGCATTTGGAGGCTTCCAGTCGGGTTCGGCTGAAGCCGCAGTAAATTTTCCCATAGACACGCCTGTTTCGGGAATTGATATGTCAGAGCGCCCAATGCTGGCAAAGCTTCTCGAAGTAGACCAATATAAGGCAAAATATCATGAATACCTGCAGCAGATTGTTGACGAGTATTTCAACAGTGGAAGATATAAAACTACAATTGATAATGTAAACGCACTTATTTCGGACTATGTAAAGGAGGATCCAACAGCATTCTACACATTCCAGCAGTATACGGATGCCCTTTCAGCCTTAAGGGAATTTGGAAGACTTCGCGCTCTGAGTATTGACGGCCAGCTGAAGGGGACTGTTCCTTCAACCACTGACGGCCAGTCTAAAGCCCCGGATAAATTAATAGTCGCATCTTCCGTCAATCTCTCGGCAATGGGCTCACAAGGCGGAGGTGCCGGTGGAGGCCGGGGAGGTAACCGCCCAGACTGGAATGCCAATAACCAGGCTGCCGACAACATTGAGCAGAATACAGACACAAATGATGATTCCCAACAGAATACACAGCGGAACCCTCGGAAGAACCCTCAGCGGGACCCTCAACAGAATCCTCAGCAGCCGGATAATAACCAGGCACAGTCGGATAAACAGCAGCCTGACGGTCAGCAGGGCGGAATGCTGCAGCCTCCTGAAGGCTTCCAGCCTCCTGATGGGAATCAGATGCCTGAAGCTGCACAAACGCCTTTTGATGCATGGCCTCCCGATGGTATGCAGCAGCCTTTGGTCAAAAGCATTTTGGGCAGCAGTTACAGCTTGCCGGTCTTAGCAGGCAGTATTGTATTTTTAATGGCAGGTTTGATTTTTGTTATAAAGTTCAAGAGGGTTAAATATTTTTGACTTATTAAAACCATTAGTATTAATCTATATAAAAATATTAAGGGACTCAGGAAAATTACTGAGTTCTTTTTTATTTTCAAAATAAAATTAAGCTGAGTTTAGCTGTAAAAATTTGATTTACAAGTACTTTTTATTAGCTAATTTAATATATAATTAATATAATTAATTTAATGATTATAAAAATTAATAAATAAATTAAAAATATTTAAATAAAAGTGTTGACATTTTTTGAGAATAGGAATAATATATATTCATAAGATTAATAATATTAAACAACAGATTAAAAAAATTAATCTTTTTACAAATGATTTTAAAGATCAAACAATATAAGAATAATTTCTAAAATTTTAAGAGGTGATTTTATGGCAAGAGAAGCTATGGGTAAGTGTCCGGTATGCGGAAGCGAGACAGAGGTAACAAGAATAACCTGTAACAGTTGCGATACAGTTATAGAAGGACATTTTTCTCTGTGTAAGTTCTGTAAACTGACTAATGATCAAAGAACATTTCTGGATGTATTCATAAAATGCAGAGGTAACATCAAGGAAGTTGAAAAAGAACTCGGCGTTTCATATCCAACAGTAAAGAATAAACTGGAGGATGTAGCAGCAGCACTTGGTCACAAGGGTGAGCCTGTTCCTGAGGTCCCGGGTAGAAGAAAAGAAATACTTGATAAATTGAATGCTGGTGAGATCAGCGTTGAAGAAGCATTAAGCCAAATGAAGGAATAATAAATGCAGGTTGATTAGGAGGGATTTTAACAATGTCTATTAGTGAAGAAAGATTACTGATATTAAAAATGGTGGAAGAGAAGAAGATTTCCACTGAAGAAGCTGCAAAGCTTTTAGCAGCACTTGAAGATGATACCAAAAAGGAAAACACTGAAAACTTTACTTATAAAAGAGGGCAGAAATCCAATGGATTTGCTGAAGAAGCTGCAAAAGTAAGAGATAGAGTTAACGATTGGAAAAAGGAATTCAAGCAAAATTATAATCAGGCTGATTTTGACAATATGATTGACGACTTTGCCAATAAGGCAGAGAAGTTCGGTAAGAATGTAGCTACTACAACAGCCGGAATAGTAGACAAGGTGATAGACTATGTCGGAAGTTTTGTTGATACAAACTCATTTAACATTTTCGGCAGCTTGCAAACCGTTCAGAGAAATTTTGAAGTTGTTCCTGTTGAAGGAGCAAAACTTGAAATCCTTGGAGTTAACGGAAGCACGACCATAAAGAAGCATCTTGACTCAAAGATTCTCATTATATCCAGAATCAAAAGCCCATCACCAACCGGAGATGGCATAGTAACTTTTACAGAGGATCCTGAGGACATATCAATAAAAGTAAACAACGCAGCTATGAATGTAAGTGTTTCCCATGAAGTATTTATTCCCGACATCAAGTTCAAATCCATTAAGGTAGAGAACTCAAACGGAAAGATTTATATAGAAGATTCTCTTTCTGAAGAAGTCACAGCTACTACAAAAAATGCACATATTGAGCTGATGGGTGTTAACAGTGACAAGGTTGCGGTTAATACAAAGAACGGCAGAGTCCAGATGAATTACATTATCGGTGATAAAATAGACATAAACACAAGCAATGCCGTAATTGACATTAAGCATATCAAGGTAAAGGATGTAAGCGCTGTTACAATTAACGGAAGAATTAATATCGAGAATGCTCAGAATATTGATGACAGTACTGATATGAATATGTATCTCAAGACTTCAAACGGCGGTATCAAGGTTAACATGAACGATATGGACAACAGAGTCTACAAAGTAAAAGCTCATGCCAGCAATGGATCAATCAACCTGCTCATTCCTGAAATAGTTTATCACAATGTAAACCGTAAAGGTGTTACTGGAAGCTTCGTAGAAGCTGAGAGCAGAAATTATGATTCCGGTCTTAACAAGGTTAATATTACCGGAGAGACTATGAACGGTCAGATTGAGATTGTGAAGTAATCCTTAAGGCAACCATACTTTTTATAACTCTTCTCCATTAAAATATTTAAGCTTATGTGATTAAATTTATATATAGAATTTTAACCCCAAAAAGAACTATCTTTAACGGCTACTTAAAGATAGTTCTTTTGTCTTCTCGTCTCAAAGGGTAGCGCCTTCATACATACCCAAAAACAATAATTGCACCACTGGTGTGTTCATGATATAATACCCTCTATTAACAATGTACAACACGTTTTTGAGCGACGGATTTGCTCTGTAGCTGCGTTAAAGCCGTTTGCAAGGCACAAAGCATTGCTACACGGCTTTGCCTTGCCACAAAACAAATCCATCAG
>JAEYHZ010000013.1 GCA_023409265.1 Bacillota bacterium
GTTACCACGTTGCTGCCATTATGTCAACACTTTTTTATTTTGTAGTTTCTGGTAAATATTTTACCATCAACTTCAGTTACTTAAGCGTTGTTCTCCGAGACAGCTTGACTATACTAACACGGGTTCCATCTCTCTGTCAACACCATTTTTTCTTTCAGTTTCTGGTAATTATCTTACCATCAACTTCAGTCATTCAAGTGTCGCCGTCCGTGACAGCTTGACTATATTAACATGGCTGCCACCGCTCTGTCAACACCATTTTTCTTTCAGTTTCTGGTAATTATCTTACCATCAACTTCAGTCATTCAAGTGTTGCTGTCCGTGACAGCTTGACTATATTAACATGGTTGCCACCGCTCTGTCAACACTCTTTTTACTTTCATTTTCAGGTAATTTTCTTACCGTCAACTTCAGTCCTTCAAGTGTTGCCGTCCGTGACAGCTTGGTTAGTATAGCATCATATCTACTGCAGCATCAACCAATCTGCTCACCAAAATCACATATGATTTTAATTTGCGTCATTTCTACTTTCTTTTTCATGTAGTTTCGTAATAATTTATCCGATATGCTTAAGAATCATATAACTTTTTATTGTAATAGTATTATTATGTTAAAGATAATAACGAATTACAGATATACAATATTAATAGTTATTAGGGGTTACTAAGATTAATCTTTAAACGTATAGGCTTTCTTTTCTCAAAGGGTTTCTTGAACATTTCATCAAACACCTTAGGACTACCTTCTTTTATCACTTTAACACGCTGTAAAACCACTAAAGCCGATCTAGCTATTTTTCACTTCCACAAGCCGTGTATTGAAATGTTCGATATGAAGCTCCAGGTGCCTAAAGTAGTGAGTGATAAGTTCACTAAGCGGAATGGCAGCTTCGTCCTTAATCCAAACATTTTCCAGTTTGCTGCTGTCTATTTCATTTATAATATTTAGTAGCAGCAAATTGTAGTTATACCATAAAGAAATAAGCATACCCCAATTCATACTATTGTGTTTTTGAATATCAACCCACAATTCACCCTGGTAGGTCGGAAAATCCAACAAATCTGATATTTGAAGTCTCACAAACCTTTGATGATTGTTGGAAGCTGAATCGATCAAGTGCCCGACTATTTCCTTTAGTGACCACTTATCTTCTGCTAATTTGACACCGGTAATGTCACTTTCTACTGAAATTAACTTATTGTAAAAACTCTCAACTATCTCCTTATAATTCATATATCTACCCCACCTTTCTGCCAAGATACAATAAATGTTCGCAGGCACCCAGTATTGATTTACTATCAGATACTTTATAAAACAAATCCAACCACTCAATAAAATCATCTTCGGTAAGTTTCATCAAAGTATCCTCACATAGCGCTCCCAAGCCTTCTGTAGCCATAAATTTTATCTTTGAAATATTAAAACCATCAGCGAAAGCTTCAACCTCATCAGGATTTATAAAAAATGCATCAGTAAAACCTGACTCTTTGTAATTTCGCCCATCTGAAAAATAACTCAGAAATTCTTCTTTACTATCCTTAATTAGCTCCGGGGATTTTTTAAGGCAATCAATAATCGGAGCAAATGCCGAAATAAATGCTATGACTATAATTCCACCGGGCCTTAGTTTCATCAAGCACTGCCGCAGTGCATCCTGTCTTTCCTCTTCCTTCAGGAGGTGATACATTGGCCCCATACACAACACTGCATCATATATTTTATCAGGTACTAAATTATCCAGTTCTAAAACATTCCCGCAAATAATATCATCCAAAACCACACCTGCTTTTGCGGCATTTATTGCGGCTTGTTTAACAAGGTTCTCTGATAAATCAAATAAAGTTACCTTGTGTCCCTGCTCTGCAAGAAAAATACTGTATCTTCCAGGCCCGCCTCCAACATCCAGCACTTTGGAACTATCCTTTACAAATTCCTTTAGCGCCCTTTTGGTCATTTCAAATTCAATCCGATGCCGTTCCAGTCTGCTCCACTCATCATAAGCGGTGTAATACTCTTCGACTGCTCCCATGTTACTCCCCTCCTTAAAAATAAAACCCCGCAGTGCCATGTTGGTGACTCCGCGGGGTATCTCTCCTCTTCGTGTAGGGCTGTCAGCCCCTTTGCTGCTCAAACTTTTAAGCTCTTAAGCAAACTCACTTTTGAAGTATTTTTACATAATTTTACCTATTTGTCAATATGTAAAACATTAGTTTAAAAGGATTTTTTTAAATACTCGGAAAGAACCCTTACAACCAATTCATGATCTTCCTGCTGAGGAAGCCCGGAAACAGTTATAGTTCCTATAACACCTGTATTTTTTAATATAATCGGAAATGCACCACCATGTGCAGCATATTCCATTGAGTTCAGTAAAAAAGCTTCCTCCATGCTTTTTCCCGACTTAAACAGTTGTCTTCCTATTAGAAATGAGCTTTTATTGAATCTGTTAACAACTCTGTTTTTCCTTATAACCCATTGATCATTATCGGGGCCTGTTCCGTCAAAGGAATAATGGAAAAGCTGATGCCCGTTCCGGTTTATGTCTATTGTAATGGGTTTGTTTTCCTGTTTTGCTTTTTCTACCAGCATTAAACCAATTTCAAGTGCAGCCGCATTACTGAACTCTGTAAATTGAAGCTCTCTTTCCTGCTGTTCCAGTTTGTTTATTAATTCATCAATAACTTCCATTTTCCCCTCCATAAAAGATAATTTTTAAAAATTATGAACCTTTATTTAATGCTGTCAAAACAAGAATTTATTTTGTTAAAATCTGGCGCAATACTTCATCAATTACCTTGGCATTATTAATCGAATCTTCAAATGTCAGAAACGGCTTTTCATTATTTAAAATACATCTTCCGAACTGTTCAACCTCGAGCATATAATTGTCAGGGCACTGAACTGTTATTTCTTCAGTTCCCGAATCTTTTCTTACAACTATTTTCGCATCTCCTTTGGCATTGAAGTTTGTTGGTACTGAAATAATACCTGTTTCTCCGACTATAGTGTACTCACTTCTGGGAGCACACAGGAAGGAACAATATGATACCGCTTTAATTCCCCCTTCAAATTCCATAACAATGCAGCTGCTCTCATCAACACCGGAATCTACGCCTATTTCTCCTGTTGCAAAAACAGATAGGGGCTCGGAGCCTACAATATGTCTTATTATATTAAGATTGTAGCAGCCAACATCATAGGTAGCACCACCGGCCAGGCTGTTTGAAACCCTCACATCCTCCCGGTTTTTAAGTAAATAGCTGAAATGCGATTCCATAAATTTTATTCTGCCTATAGTCCCCATGTCAACAAGTTCTTTTACTTTTATAGTCAGAGGACTGTGTCTGTATGCAAATGCCTCCATAAGCAGGACACCGTTCTTATCACATACTTCCTTCATTTTTCTTACTTCCTCAGCTGAAATTCCCATAGGTTTTTCACAAAGAATATGCTTTTTCTTCTCAGCTGCTTTTAAGGCCCACTCATAATGCAAGCCATTTGGTAGGGGAATATATACTGCATCTACCTTGGGATCATCCAACAATTCATCATAACTCCGGTATGCTTTAACAGGGTTGAACTTCCTGCTGAATTCCTCCAACTTTTCAGGACCTCTGCTTGAGATGGCATACAATTCGGCGTTGTTCGCACTCAATATACCCGGAATTACTGCTTTTTCTGCGATACCTGCACAGCTGATAATACCCCAGTTAACTTTATTATTATTCATATTCTCTACCTCTTTCTGGAATGATTTTGAGTATGCTATTTTGATTTTGTTAAAACAATAATTAAATTTGTTTTATTAAACATTATAGTTTTGTTTAGCATTAAATTGACTTATTAATGTGCATAAAATTGTCTTTTTACTGTGCATAAAATTGTTTTTATAACGTGCTTATACTATAACAGTATTTATATTATGTTTTTTCAATATTTTCAATTTATCTTCCGCTATGTTTTCATCAGTAATTACAGTTTCAACTCCAGATAGTTCAACAACCGATGTAAGTCCGGTATTTTCAAACTTGGAGGCCTCAGCCAGAACGATTATTCTTTCAGCTCTCTGCCCCATCATATTTCCAATCTCGGCTCTAAGGAAGTCTCCACAGGTAAACCCAAGGCTTTCAGAAAAACCGTCCATGCCCAGAAAGGCTTTATTAACAAATATGTTGCTTAACGCGGTTTTCGCTATAGGACCTACCATGGCCTCTGATTCATTCTGGAGGTTTCCGCCTATTACAGTAATCTGTACATTATCATACTCCTTAATAAGTTTTGGAATATACAGAGAATTAGTTATAATATGAACTTTTCGACAGGCAGCTAATTCTTTCGCAAACACAGCGTTGGTTGAGCCGGCTTCAATAAGTATGGTATCTCCGTTATTTACCAGTTTTACAGCTTCCTGAGCTATTCTCAGTTTTTCCTTATATCTGAAAAGCATCCTCTTCTCAATTGAATCCGAGGAAATCTGTACCGCCCCGCCATGTGTTCTCTTCAGGACACCTTCATCCTCCAGTAGGGAAAGATCCTTGCGGACGGTTACCTCGGATACACCCAACATGGCTGAAAGTTCTTTTACTGAGACTTCAGGCTGATCTGAAATGATTGAAAATATTTTTTCCTGCCTTGACTTCAAATAATCTTACCTCCCGAAAGCTTCCAAGACTATACCCTCAAAACAAATTATATTATTGGTTTCAATCGAAGTCAATAAATGTTTCATTTGTAATTGAAACATATTTCACATGAAACTTAACAAAGCAATAAACCAGCAGCAGTAAAGGTGTAATATCTTTAAGGTCTCCTCATCCTCAAAAATTAACTTTCCAGCTTCGCTTAGTTCTATTCTCAATTGGAGCTTTCCTATACTTTTTGTATCCAGTAGGTCAAATTCAATGTCAATATAGTTGTAATCTGCCGAAGATACCTGTATGCATTTGCTTTGAGCAAATACCGCAGTTCCCACTTCATTTATTAAATTCCAATTTATCTGATAACACTTTTCAGCAAGAGAGTCATTATGAACTGAAAGCCTCTTACTTGTTCTATCTCCGGCATAAAACCTGACCTTATTGTCCTCAAAGAAAGTCCGTTCGGGAGTATAAGCCCTCTGAACCTGACTGAAAATCTCATTCGGGATATATTCAGGAAGCTCCGGATCGTATCCCGCATTTAAAGTAGACATATAGTCACCGATTTTTGTGGGTTTTATGCCCTCAGTATTATAGCTGTCATATTGAAGCATTCTTTCTTTGATAGGCAGCGGCCTAAGGCCATACCATACGAGGTTAAACACACATACCTGCGCTGCCCACTTTCTCTGATGCTTTATATATTCAAAGCAGTCTTTCGCAATCGCTTCAATTCTGCCGTCAAAGGACAGGAAGGCCCTTCCACCGACCATATTGCAAATATTGTCCAGAGTGGAATAGAACATGCTGCCCATCTCACCGATGAAAACAGGCTTGTCAGTCTCCACGGGACATTTTTCTGTTGGATAATGCAGGGACATCAGATTCAGTCTCCCACCCATGTCATAGCTTCCGTCACCGCTGGCCGGCCTTGTGGGGTCAAGCTTGTATGCATGTTCTGCTAGCAGGTATATTAATGAATTGAGTTCTTCCTCATCCTTTACACCCACATCCGCCGATACTCTGTATGCAAAAATGCATTCGTTTTCTACACTCCATACAATTACACTTGGATGGTTCCTATCCCTTTTTATAAGTCTTTCAAGATGCTTCTTGCTATTTTCAATGAAATTCATGGTATAGTTTAATATTCCAGGGTGATGGTACTTTGATTTTGGTTTTTTCCCACACATCAGGAATTTTATCAAAGTAATCCGTCACCGGGACAAAAATCCCATAATCCATTCAAACATATATTTTCTCTTTCTCTCATAGCAGTCCCTCTCTTTAAGACGTTTTTATTCCGGTACCCGCCTTTACAACCTCTATTGTACAAAAACCACAAATCCAGATATATAATAGATTTCTTTGAAACATATAAATTTTCTATGAATATATAACGAGGTAGTAGACGTGGGGCTGTATCAAAATATAAAATTCAGCAATCCTTTGATTTGTTTTGCACTCACGTACTTGTTCCATTTCCATGAGCTGCTTTAGGTGTGCCGGTAAAAGTAACTTTCCAGATGTTACTTTCCAAACGGTCATACCGCACGTGCAGTACCAATTTTCACCATCTCCCTCCATTGGTTTCTTGCAGTTAATGCACAAGATTTGATCCAAATACATCACTCTCCGTTCTTTCTGAATTTTGGGTATAAAAATAGCTCCTATTCTGTAAGGAATAAGAGCTAAAATTAACATAGATTTTATTCGATAAAAATGTAAAAAAAACACCGATAAACGGTGTTTGATAAGATTATACTTATTCATTCATATTATATATAAACATATCTACTGGATAAATAACGGGGATTATAAAAAATTACTTTTTAATTTAAAAAGTATTTGCTTTATAAAATTAAATTATAACTCCTTAGTTGATTGGTATCCACGTGTATTGTATTATCATTACCCGATGTGGAACTATTCCACCAATAGGCTCCAAAGAGTTATATGTAGTTGAAATAGTATAACTGTATCCTTTGTCTCTTCTAGGTAGTACACAATTAGTTTGTTGTGTATCATACGTACTCCACCCACCTGTTGAAACGTCATAAGCTTGATAGTTTAAAATTCTGTAAGGAAGAGTTATGGTATCATCTGCAGCAAAAGTAGTTAAATTAAATGATACAATTGTAATTATAATTAATAAAATACAAACTATTTTTTTCATAAGGCCCTCCTATTTTTTATTAATTGGTAAGTTATATGAAAATTTTATTAATCAAATCCAAACGATCCATTAATAGACCATGCTGTTGATTGTGTACTGCCATTAAAATCAAACATTAAGTATACGTCAATACCTCTATAAGCAAAAAAGTCAATAAATTCAGTTTGAGTTACTCCTTTTGTCCCGTATACAGTATATGAGTCTACTTCTGTCTCAGTAGCATCATTAATGAGCCGAATGCGCATACTCCCAGTTGTTCCTGGAGTAAAAGTCAAGCTATTATGAACTGTAACATTATATGTACTATGTGTACTGGGTATCCTCAATGTGCTTGTCCAGATTTGAGTTTTAAAAGAACCAGAATAATTAACATATGATGCCGCAAAACAATTTAGCGAAAATAGTGATAATACAAGTGTAAAAATTACAATTTTGCAAAAAATCTCCTTGCTTTTTTTCTTCATATTTAGTTCTCCTTTCTAAAAAAACATTTTTTCTCTTCACACAATAGTTGTATATCGAGAATCTCCCCCATCTCCAAATCCCAGTAGATGTATCACCAATATTCTAAAATAGAATTTTAGCGTACACAGTAATACCTCAATATAACATTGTGAAATAGTAAAGATTGTACTTGGGTTATTTGCTTCGGTGATACTCTTGCATCCATTGGATATTTTACCTTCAGCATAAAATTGCTACCTGTCCAGAAAAACGATAAAATTAAACTGCCACATCCATATATTACCATTTATTTTATAATATGTCAAGTTTATACATATTGAATAAGGGTCATTTATTGGCATGTACAAGTTAGAATATCTAACTATCTATAACAAAATCAACTACACCTGGCTGCGCTTATTCAACCCTGACTCTAACCTCATTTCTATCTAAAGGCATATACTTTGTGGATTCGTCTCATCATCATTCGTTACTGTAGACAAACTCTGTACATGTTCCATTAACCGGCAAGCCTGTCTAAATGGCTTGTTCTTCTTGGATTTAAAAATTAGTTCATCTGTCTGGCCTTGCTCCATGAGCTGCTTTAGGTGTGCCGGCGAAAGTAACTTTCCGGATGTTACTTTCCAAACGGTCATACCGCACGTGCAGTACCAATTTTTATTATCTCCCTTCATTGGTTTCTTGCAGTTAATGCACAAGATTTGATCCAAATACATCACTCTCCACTCTTTTTGAATTTTGGGTATAAAAATAGCTCTTATTCTGTGGAGAAGTAAGCGCTAAAATTAGCTTGATTTTAATATTCTAAAATAAATTCTCATGGAGGTATAATCCTATTTCCATCGCATTACAAGCAGATTGCGAGCAAACAAAAGCTGCATATTTATAGAAATACGCAGCTCATTTAAGTTGTGTTATATAAAGATTGCGAAGTAAACTATCTTCTAATTATGCTTATTAGACGGTACTTTCCAAGTCAATGAGCATGCCATGAATCACTCTGTGGTGCTACCTCTTTCCAATACTCTAACAATTCCTTAATATATTCCAAAGTACTACTATTGGGATTTACAAACTGAACAGGGAATTGAAAACATGTGTTTGTAAATTCTTTACCGAAAACCGTCATTTCTTTTCCCTTTGGGCAATCGTCACCCGTACAAGATACACAAGGCATTATACTGTCTTGAACGGCTTTTATGAACCCTTCTTCAAATTCGCCCTTGTAATCACCTGAAAAGAAAAAAACGCGCCATTTATCCTTATTCATGAATATGCTGCACAAATAATTTTTCTCATAGGGAATTCTCCAATAATTTGGACCAAACCACTGCCGCGGCGTCATTTGATTCGTTCTTAAATAGGCGACGAATCCCAGCGCTGTTTCCTTCAAATCACCCTCAAGAAGTTCGAGGATTTCTTCCTCTATTTTGGGACTCATTTTCTCTTGATCTTTATCCAAAAAGGCGTTACTTTTTTCGGACATTTTTTTCAATTCCTTTCGTATTTTATATAAATAATCATAAGTTCACACTTTTAAACTGATATGTTATACTTCATATTATACTCATTAAAACTCTAAAACGGAGTATCGATCATAATATCAGGATAATGTAAACATTGCAAGCAGATTATGAGCAACAAAAACAACCCTTTTTTTGAGGGCTGCATTAAATATAAATTTTGCGTAGCTATAAAGAATCCTTATTTTTTACTGTTTATTGAATCTTAATGTTTCCAGTCTTTTAGCTTTTTCAAACGCTTCGTATAAAAATTCCTCTACAGATAGATCCTTATAATCCCAATTCATGACCTCTATAGCAGTCGCACCTGAATAACCTGTTTCCGCAATCTTTTTCATGGCTGCAAACCAATTAATTGTGCCGTCAAAGGGTAATCGGTGTATGGTGTTTCCGTTATAATCATGTAAATGTAATGCCATCAAACGTGAACCGTATATGGATAATAAATCATAGCTCGGATAATAGTGGTAGTGATGGCAGCAGTCATAACAGAATCCTATACGTGGGGAATCCACTTGCTCTAGCATATATGACAAATTAGTGAAATTCCATAAATTCTCCAGCGCAACATTGACGCCAAGCTGTTCAGCCTTTTCAGCAATTCTCTTGATTCTATCCAGTCCCAATGCGTTATGTGGTTTGTCATCGTTCGGCAGATGCACCACCATGGTCGGAATCTCAAATTCGGCGCAATCTGTAACACATTGCAAATAGCAATCAATCGAGGCTTCACCGTCCAGATTATCCAGCCAGATGTTGTCTTGGACTTGGAATGGCGTGTGGATGTTTTCTAAAGAAAGACCCGCTTCCTGCGCAATTTGCGGTCCGCTGCGGTAATCATTACGATCCAAATATTCACTCCACCATAATAAAACACCGTCAAACCCTGCTTTTTTTATCAGCCGATAACGTTCCTTTATCGGCAATTCATAGCCGAACCAATCATAAATAGTAATCATAATCCAAGTTCTCCTTCGCTTATTATTAAGATAATGCGATATAACTCAGCTACAAATTGGAATTAGATTCTCAAATATATATCTGATCTATTTCATATCCTATTTCCTTCAAAACTTCTAATCCATTTAGATATTTGTATCCATCCTGTTGAAAGCTCTCTCCATTTTCTCTACATTGATGTATTATTTGAGAAATATATGCAGGCTGGTTTAAATTGATTGAAACTTTATCACCTTGAAAAGTTGCTGGTAAACCATTATTGAGCATAAAGTGTTCTTTAATAGGAAAGTTTATATTTAGTGTGGCTTTATGGCAAGTGTTCATAACAATTAGCAGGTATGGATAATTTATATAATCATAGTCATCATATCGGAAAAGCCATTTATATTCTATATTATCCACTTTGATTTTTCTAAAACGCCGTATAACATTTCCCCCTGTTAATTCTATAAATTCTTTTTTATCAGTAAGATTATATTCATAATCGTTAGTTAGTAATTTTAAACTGATACGTAGTACTTCATATTATAAACATTAAAGCCATGAAATGGAACATCCATCATAATACCAGGCTAATGTGAACATTGCAAGCAGATTGCGAGCAAACCAAAAACTGTATACTCTTTGTAAATATGCAGTCCATTTAAGTTATTTTAATATAAAGATAGCGAATTAAATAAGCTCTATAAATTGGAATTTGTTCAATACAAACTATGTCAAAACCATTTGCAAGGAATACTTAAAAAAACACCTTTATTGGGTTTAAATCCTATCTTTTCATAAAATCCTGTTGCTGTTTCGGTTTCGGCCAACCACTCTGAATTAGGGAAATATTCCATACATCTTCTCACCAACTCATTTCCAATCCCCTGATTGTGAAACTCTGGCATAACAGCCAAATCATATATTATAGACCTAAACATCCTGTCACTAAGTACCCTAACACATCCAACCAATTTGTCTTCCGCCCATGCAGAAATGACGATTGTTGAATTTATAAAAGGTACATTAAAATTCTCCAACATGGACGGGGTTACTATTCCATTAGACCACCCTACTGCCATAAACAAATCATGTAACCCTTCACATGGTAAGTCTTTTCTCGTATCGTATACTATTTGCATAAGCACCCCCGCAAACTCCTATTTGTCACTGCTTTACTTTAGACTCGTTTGCTCGTACTTTTAAACTGATATGCAGTACTTCATATTATACACATTAAATACATGAAATGGAATATCCATCATAATATCAGGCTAATGTGAACATTGCAAGCAGATTGCGAGCATACAAATACTGCATACTTCAGTGCAGTGTACTATAATAATTGAGCATTATTCGCTTTTACTAAAATACTCAATTGTTAATATAACAAGTCCGATAAAACTTAATATAATCCCTATAGTAAGAGGTAATCCAAGTTCATTAACAGAAATTACAGTCAATAATCTAGAACCACTCCAACTCCCTACCAGCATTATTGAAGACATAAGAATATACATCGAAATTGATATACCCAATAGCATACATACTGAGCCAATTAAAGCCTTTATCATTACAAATCCTCCACTTTTTTCAAGTAATGCATATTAGGAAAACCCTTATTCTACGATTAGTTTTTTGATTTCAAAGGAATTGTAAATCATGGCTATGCATAAAAGGTAGTATTCGTGATACAAAATATCCCGAAGATTCCCCTGTGGTTATTATCTTGCTATTTTTAAATGAGTATTCCGTAGAAAATCTGCTGACAGTATGTTCTAGATCTTGAATATCCGGATTTGATCACGCAAAAAGCAAAAGGCCTTTACATTGCCACCTTTTATATCAAGAACCCTGATATCCCTATGTGTAATTTCATTTCCCTTAGAATAAATAATATTAATTATAATATTTCTATTCATTGATACTCTAAGAAAATAATCAACCATAACTACCGCACTCCTAAAATTCCCTGTTGTATTTATTATACCACCGTCATACAATAAAATCAAACATACGTTCGATTTTTAAGGAGTAAAATTTATGCCATTTGGTCATGAGGAGAAGGAATGGGCTGAAAGAAAAGAAGCTGACATTTATAATCGAAATATACAGTTTAATGAGTTTATTGAAGTTAAAGCTATGATGCGAAAAGACGGTAAGCTTGTCCCTGCAGCCTTTATATGGGAAGATCAAGAGATTAAAATAGAAAAGGTTTTAAGAGTCCAGCAAGGATCCTCTCTAAAGCAAACTGGTATTACTGGAACACGATTTTTATGCCAGGCTATGAATAGGCGATTTTATTTGTACTTTACCGGGAAGCAGTGGTATATGGAGATATAAAAAACCCTCCAAGGGATGAACCCGAGGACTGTTTGTTTTACAAGTATTTTACATTTTACTTAGTAGTATCAAATTTAATAGTTTATTCGCCAACCGTACCATCTCCATCACGATCATCCACATATTGATACAACCAGTGGTCTTTTGTGATTGGCATCTTATACCCAGCTGCTTTTGCCTCAGCTATCGTCACCTTGCCATTGTGATTTTTATCTACAGCATCAAGGTTTTTGCCTTCATCTTCAGTAGATGGTTTAGAAGTAGCCTTTGGTGAAGCTATCGGTTTCTCGTTCAAAGACTTATTCACTTCATCAGGGTTCACATTGTCAAAATCATCCGTGATAACGTTTCCCTTTATCGTATAGCTGTAATGGTAATGACTCGGAATCTGTGTCTTAGTATCGGAATATGTGATGATAGCTTCAAAATCCGTACAGCCTCCAGCGTCTCTAATGTTCTTTTCCATATATGCCTGGTCGCCATGACGGTTTAATGTACTGTCCTGCGGTGTTATGTTGTAGGCATTGGAGACACCACCCAAGGAGTCTGCAATGACATGACCTTGATCCATGTCGGCCCGTTCAGTACCAGGAACATTGGCTTCTTCAGGATAGTAGCGGCCACTTTTCAACACCGGCTCCGTAGCAACATTCTGGAGAACAATTTTCTTTGCCGCGACCCTGACCAATTGACCAAATTCGTTGGTGTAGGCCCAGTATTCTCTGCTACCGTATCCAATATCAACTACAACCATTGGCCTTCTCATACCGCTCATGTCCCCGCCATTCACTTCTATTTTCTTATACTTACCGTCAGTAGGAGTCGATTCGGTCGGTTTACTTGATGCTTGAGTGGTAGCCTTGCTCGGCATTTTCGTTTGACTTGAATTTGGAGATGCAGATTTAAGAGAAGCACTGTTTTCGGTATAGGTCCGAGCTGCTTCAATCCGCTCTGGAAGGCTCTGTTCTGAACAGCCTGTCAGCAACGCTATTATCAAAAAAAATGCAATTATGTACTTACTCATTATTACTTCTCCTCATGGTACTTTATTTATAAAGCTTGGCAAATATCGTCTTGTCACTACTGCCATCGCCATTTATAAAGATAGCGAATTAATCAATTCTTCGACAAATTGGAATATTAATATGAATTACTAATTCTCTTTCCGCAAAAACATCTATAAATTCAATATCATCAATGCACACAACACGATAAACATATAGAGGTCCGTTATCATAGCAAAAACTTCTGTACGTTCTTTTTGTGGCTTTATGGCATGTTGAACACCGGCGATGCCAAGATATAGCCCACCTGCTACGGCAGCAGACTGACGAAAAGATGCAAAAAAAAGCGACAGGAGCCCAATTGTACCCATACAAAGGTTACCAAACCCAATCTCTCTAATGATGGGAAAACAATTTTTATCGGTAATTTTGAAGATTTCCTGTGATGTAAAGGACGGCTGAAAAACTTGTTTGAGCCCGGCTGTAAAAAGCCTTAATCCTACTCCTGAAAACGTAAACCATTTAAGTAAAAGAAAAGGCAGACTTACATAAGGAAAAATAATGCACTTTTCAATAATGACAACAGACACCGGAATTACGAAAAAAAACAAGCTGGCGGATATTTCATATAAACCTATCTTTTTCACATTTATCTCCTCCTTTATACTTATATTAATTACTTTAGACTAACTAACAACTTCCTGTTTGTCGTTCTTAAGCTATAATCTATAATCTCTGTTCGCTATTGTATACGGATTTGCAATACCTTCCTATCTTACTATTTCATTGCGGGTAAAACAAGTTCAATCGCTATATTAAGCTAATACGAGCAAATTTGGTTTCAATTTGCTCGTATTTACCCATATAACTCAGAAGTAATCTTCATCTCTTCTTATTGTTCTTTTCATCGGTGCCGTTGATGCAGTTGATTCCTGGAGCATTTCACAAACTCGTTGCCAATATTTCCAGTATTCACTCTATAACTCAATTTTCTCAGCTTGTCTCTTGGTTATCCTTTCCGGCCGGATCTTGCTCCGGTAATCACGTGCCTTTATATTGTGATTCTCACTACCAAGTCCGAGCATTTTATTAATGTGCCATTTTGATAAATCCGGAGAATACATTATTACTGGCTCTTTTCTTGATGTAACCAGACTGTACGGCCTTGTTATACGTTTTATTTCATCTTTGTATTGAGCGTTTTGCTGACAGATAAAGCCGTTTGCGTAAGCCCGTAAAACAAAAGCGTCAAAGGCTTGGTGATAACCCGCTTATAAGTCAATTTATTTTCAGGCAGTAAATCAGTCATATTACTGAATTGCAACGAAAACAGGAAGTCAACAAACTCTTTAGGGAATCCATTAAATTGTGGCACGTTACCGGCTATATTCATGTTGCCACCACATTTAAGATTTTCTGAACATACTGCCCTATTTTTTCATTAAGTTTTTGCTCGGCTGTCATAGGCCGCACGACGATTCCCGTGTTCCATTCATCGCTAAACGGTATCAGCTTTAATTGAATTGTATGTAGTGCATTTGCTATTGGTTGTTGACTACTTTTGTATAATCCTTTTGGGAAATTCCGTTCACTTGAGCAACTTCGTCGCCCGAACCGCCGCCGTGCGCAATCACAGCCGTTTTTATGCCGTATACTTCTGATTGATATGTGGCATATTTTTCCCATCGGTAAAAAGTAATTTCCTCCATTTTTTTCGAGAAACAAACAAAGCTTTGCCGGAATTGGGGCGTAGTGCGGAGATACGATAAACAAGACGTCACAGGCGATAATTTTTTCATTAATCCGATTGAATGCTTCGTCTTTAGCACAGCGTCGACTATCCAGACATTTCATGCAATCTCTGCACGGGATAAGGTTTAGATTTTTAAGTTCGACAATCTCACCCTCCATGTCGGCTATATGTTTATTTACTTCATCTAAAAACGGTCTTTCATATCTGATAAGAATAGGATTCTTTTATCCCCGGACGAAAGTTAATAGAAGGGGAAATGCAAAGTAACCGCAGAGCTTTGCTGTTTGAACGTTCCATTTTACTTGCGCCCCTTATCTTCAATCAATTCGTATCCAGCCCAGCTTACAGACAAAGCTTGTCCGCCAGTCAATGGGACATGTGGCAACGGCAAATCCGTCCTCGCTTCTGTCCCTTTTGGACGATGGAAAGAAAGATAGGCGTTAATCAAACAA
This sequence comes from Bacillota bacterium, assembly GCA_023409265.1. GTDB lineage: Bacteria > Bacillota > Clostridia > Acetivibrionales > DSM-1351 > Ruminiclostridium. The sequence goes on from JAEYHZ010000013.1 coordinate 15,296, forward strand.
AGTCCAGCCGTTTCTTTGTCGTATGGATTCCCGATATTCGGTGCGGCAATTAAGCTGCCAGCACTCGCACTCACATAGACCTTATTCGCATAAACCATCGTCTTAACAATTTCGTCAAATCCTGTTTCTTTCATACGCCTGAGCAGATGCGCCGTGCTACCGCCAGTGAAATATATAACATCATATGTCATTGCTCGTTCGAGAGTCATGGAACCGTCAATATCATGAATACTTATGTTGTTTGGTAATATACCCGCGCTTAACAGTTCGGCAAAGCAAGCCCCGGCAGCAGGTCGGGATTCGTCGCTGTTTGCCGCTGTGGGTATAAATAGAACCTTCGCTTGTTCTGCCGGTTTGCCTAACATCTCGTGAAACCGACGAAGGATGTTTTGATTAACGGTGCTCTCATCAAAGCGGTCAAAACTGCTATACCATCCGCTATCAGTAAGTAAGACATTTTGCCAAACCTGTTTATCCGATTCTGCCGCCCAACGACGGCATTGCTCCACCCGCGCGCCCTGCGGTCTGTCGCCGTGTTCGGGGTCGAGGTATGAATAGGCGTAGAGTTTATCGCAGGGCATAATGTCGCACTCGCCGCAATGGGTCAACCCTTTGTTCTGACAGCATATTGCTATCGGGCATTCACCATGAAATGGATGCCCGTTTGTTTCAATACAACCACCGCAACCATGAGATTCCCTCCAAGTACAGCCGCTACAATGAAGCCCACATCTTGAATCAATCATTTTACCGTCCTCCGTATTCGTTTTTTTCTATTATACGACACAGAACACGACAACAGTATGTCACCTTTGTTGATATCTATCATAAATATTTTTAGCCAAATGTTCAAATTCATTCCGAGTTTCCACAGGCTCTAATACTTCCGCTTTGTCACCGAATGAAAGTATCCACGATAAAATATAATCTTTATTGGTATAGCCTAATGATAAACAAAGACCGCTTTCTGTTTCACTATAACAATTCAAGCCGTATTCCTCAATTAAGCGGAAACGAACACTCTTATCAAATAGGATTTTAATATTATACGGCTCTGGATAGGGATATCCTCCATTTGCCTTATCCGACGAAACAGTACGGATGGGGAAATGGTTATCATATAATGACAAGTTCCAAAGCCTGTTTAACTTAAAACGGCGAAAATCCTCCCGCAACCGGCACCAACCGAACACATACCATGCACTCCAAATAAATTGAATAAAATACGGCTCAATCTCCCGCGCCATTTCACCCTTCGGGTAATAGTAATCGAACCGTACTGCTCGACGCTCGGTAATAGCCAGTTTTAATAACGCGATTTTTTCGGATAGGCTGTCTTTATTGTGGCTTGACAAGTCGATAACAATACTGTCAGGTAATGAAACAACAGCGTTTTGCGGAGCGAGTTTGGAGATCAAGCTCTCAAAATTTGATTGTCTTGAAACAGAATCCAACCCTTTCAAAGCTGTCATAAGATTTTGCAATTCATCTGAGGTCAAAAAACTTTTGTTAATTTTATACCCATTCATTACTGATATACCACCATCGCCGCCTCTTGTCGCTACGATAGGTATTCCCGCCATAGCCAGTGTGTCAATGTCGCGCAAAATAGTCCGGCGAGAAACCTCAAAGCGTCTCGCCAATTCTGGCGCGGTGCTTTTATCGTTTTGAAGGAGTACGGTCAGGATGCCCATTAAACGGTCTATTTTCATAATCATCACCACGCATATTATAGCACATGAACATGACATATGTGTGTCGTATTCAAAATAATTATGAGGAATTGGACATTTACCCTTGACAAAACGAATTTGAATCTTTTTTCTTCATATAATCAACTCCAAGTCTTAAGCTCCGGTTTACCATTTCATAAAATTCTTGTTGTTCATGATCAGTGATGTGCTGAATTAAATTTTGATTTGAGTACATAGTACCTGCAGCAGCCTTACCTATTTTCATTAGCATTTTTACTGTTCTGTTGATCTGCTGCTCCAGGACACCTCTTAGTTCCTCTATAATAATTTCACGTATAAGATCAGTATCTTACTTATAACTATTAATCACTAGTCCTTTTTTGACATATTCTCGAACCACTCAGAGACAGAAATATTTCTTAAAGCTGCTACTTTTTGAAGTTCAATCATATCCTTTCCCTCAAATCTGATCGACTGTTTATGATCATCAACTTCTGCATTATTAAATTTCATGTTATCTCCTATCTCAATATTTGAGTTGTTTTATCAATAACACTGCGATTTTCTTAGATTTTCGCAGTTATGATTTTGAATTTACTTTTATTCTTTTTGTTTAGCCGTAAGGCATGGCTCATAGTGCTATGAGCGAGCTTCGCGACTTTCATATTTTTTTGCCGGTACTATCCAAAAACTTACCCTATCATGACTCGCTGGGTCAATGCCCTGACATTCCTTCGTTCTGTTTTATGGATAAAAGCGGAGATAGCTGTTAAGCTTTAATACTGCCTCAGTGGGCTAATGGAGATAAACTCCTTATCTCCGCTTTATTGGCATGTTATATGGCTCCGGTTTCTTTAGGCAACCTGCTTCATTTGGTTCTTTCTATACTCACCAAACACTAAATCAGCCTTGTATTCTACTTGCTTTTTCACCAAATTATATATTAATGTTATTATCTTCTTTGAGATAACAACAAGGGCTTGTTTTTTCTTAAGAGGGTTGTCCTTGCGTTCTTTCAAGTATGCATAAAACTCTTTCATTTCATTGTTTACTGCAACCATCGTCAGGGCCATCTGGTATAAGACACTTCTTAAATTTTTCCTTCCGCGCTTTGATATTGCAGTTCCACTTTTGTTCTTACCGGAACTGTCTTCAATAAGGTTGTACCCTGCCATTTTACTTATCTGTCGTGGATCATCAAATCTCATTGGGTCACCTATTTCGCCAAAAAAACTCGCTGCAGACACCACACCTATTCCCGGAATACCAAGAATTATCTTCCTATATCCCGTATCAGCTAACGCTTCACCCATCGCATCTTCCAATTGGTCAGGCTGTTTTATCAGCAATTCCAATTCCTCAAACATCAGTCCTAACTTCAGCTTTGCAGATACTGTCCCATAATTTACTCCTATAGAGTTTCTGGCTGCTTCCACAAGTTGTTCCGCTTTTTTCCTGCCCACAGTCTTTTTTACTGCCTTTTTTATTTCAACAAGAACTCCCTCAACTCCCAACCCAAGTATCAGAGAGGGAAATGGACAGGACTTTAATATCTGCATTGATGCCTTACCTTTTAAGGGGTCTTTGAACACAGTAATTATTTCTGGAAAATATTCATCCATTACTGCCGTCATTGTGTTCTTCAAAGCGTTGAACCGTTTCATCAAGCTTATTCTGGAGGTCGACAATACCCTTAGTTCAGCAAATATATCCTGAGGCATATATACTTCATAATACCTGCCATCACGAATAAGTTTTGCTATGGTTAGTGCATCTTTCTTGTCACTCTTAGTCTGGCTGTTATCGTCAAGCTCCTTGGCACGTTTTGTGTGATAAGGATTGACCATGACTACTGTTAATCCATGTATCAATAAATAGTTTGCAAAAGGCTTCCAGTAGTGTCCTGTAGGTTCCATCCCTATGATAACGTCAGCGAGTTTCTTTCCCTTGCAAATTGATTCAATACTTGCTAGAATACTAGCGAAGCCGTTATTATTGTTCTGGAATTTAAGTGCTTTCCCCAGTTCCAAACCGCGATAATCAACGAACCTTGCCCACTGCAATTCTTTTGCAATATCTACTCCAACAATCAGTGTACTTGGTGTTATTGCTTCTAACTTTTGAACATTACAGTTTTTCATTTGCTTATGACCTCCTGAATTCTATGATTTTTGTGCGTTTGCTGGGCACACATTTATCATAGCAGGAGGTTTTTTAATTCTCAAAGTTCATTTCACGTATTACAGGAATGCTTGTATAATGAATTTACGGTGCTTTTGACAAGCGCACCGTATGAAAAACTTGTTATACTGCAAAGGATGTGGGATAATAAGCGTAACAGGCAGAGGGCGTAGTTACTGCTCCTTGAAGCATGGCTTAGTAAGAAAGAATTACGCCTCTGTCCTTACGGTTAGATGTGAGTGAGCTGGATAGCGTTATCCTCAAGGAGAACAGGCCCTATCAAGCAACGCCGCCGAAGAAAAACAACAAAATTGGAGAGGAGGCAACCTCTTGAAAGGCAAAAACGAGAGTTTGCAACGACAAGTCGAAATATTGCATGAAATCATACAGCTTAACCAGCCTCTTTATGATGCTATCAAGGAAAGTGTAAGGTTAAACCTGAAAAACTACTACATAGGAGCTGGATGTATCGCCCAAACCATTTGGAACTACCAAAATGGGAATCCTTTACTATTCGGAATAAATGATTTTGACTTTGTCTATTTCGATGAGGATTTATCTTTTGAAGCCGAAAACAAGATAATCCAAATGGTTCAAAAGCAGCTTTCAAGTTGTCCGCTGACGGTCGATGTTAAGAATCAGGCCAGAGTTCATGTTTGGTATAAAGATCACTTCGGCAATGACATCGTTCCATATACTTCTTCTGAAGCTGCCATTAATACATGGCCTACAACAGCTACTTCTGTTGGTATCAGGCTTAACAATGACAAACTTCATGTTTATGCCCCATATGGGTTAAATGACTTGTTTTCACAAGTTGTCCGGCCAAACAAGGCACAAATCACAGAAGAAATCTACTATAAAAAAGTAGATAAGTGGCTAAAGGTGTGGCCTTCTTTATCTGTCGTTCCTTGGTAAAATTTTATCTCTTTTTTCTATTTCCCTTCTTGACTTTTTATAGCTGGTCTTTCAAAATATATTTTAGATAAAAAAATAAGAGCTATACTTATGTAGCTCTCCTATCTTTACTGATATTATTATTGTTCTATTTCATAATCTTCGTTATGTTCTTCAACTTGTTCATAGTCAATACCATGTATGCAATTTTCATGTAAAAATGAATCGATTTTTGAATAATCATTGCTTTCGTAGAAAGCGGTAAGTCTTACATGAAAATCGTTGAGAATGTTTTCTGGAATAACCAGGACACCCTTTCCTTGAGATATCAATAATTTGTTTGCGCTCAGCAGGCTCGTTCGTTTATTACCATCCCAGAACATCTGGCTTCTGGCAATAAACAAAAACACTTTTATTGCATTTCTGTTACTGATACATTCTGTTGGATGATACTCTCAATCCCTTAGGCTATTTCATTCTCAACAGGAATTTTATGTTTGTAGTTTGTCCCTCCTATACCTACATTCCCTTTTCTTAGCACGCCCATTCAATACTTTCGTTCCTTGAAAAATAAGAATTAAGCGAGCATATATATTTTAAATTGAATGTGTCATCAACACTTTTTAGTAAGTATCTCCATGCATCCCGCATGTATTACTCATTTTCAAATATTAAATAATCTATTTACTAGTTAAATGTACAATAATAAATAGAATCTTGTTAAAACTTCTAAGTCTACTGCCAGTTTGTACTACTAGCGCCAAATTCTTATTTTGCGATCCAACCAATAAAAAAGTACCGCGTGTTCATTACTGAATAATGCGGTACTGATTTCTGGTCTTCTATATCAATTGTTTGTTAAGATTTCTAATTCATGACTGTAATAAATTATAGAATATAAATGTTATGCATCAATCTTGGTACCGAAAATGCTTATACTATAACCTCAATGGTTGTTCATTTCCCTTAAAAAATCGAGTATTTTATCGCAAGGCATAGCATTTCCATTTACAAACATACCAAATAAATTTTCCCCTCCGCCTAAATGTATACCAACTATATCCATGTCTTTATTGATCAACGCTCCTCCGCTGAAACCTATTGAGGATTTTGCAGAGTGACGAATAATATAGTGTTGATTTTCACCAGCTTCATCTCCGAAAGGCACCGGCTTTTTGCTTGTAATCCTTCCTGTGGTTATGGTATTTCGGTTACCATTATGTGGATTACCCATTGCTACTACAGGCTCTTTATATATAGGTGGTTTAGAGGAAATTGACAATACAGCGTACTCATTTTCGGATTGAAAGCTGATGACTGCGAGGTCATATGCTTCGTCATAGTATTCTATGACAGCTTCGGGGAACTGAGTGTAGTAGGTTGATAAACCTTCATAATGCCCACCAGCCTCAAGATAATCAGCATATGTTGGCTGAGTATATCCTAAAACAATCAATTTAGTAGTACTTTTTTCATCTTCCGAAGGCATTCCGTGTAACGCTGTCAGTGCATAGTATTTTCCATTATCTTGTTTGTATATTACTCCACTTTGCCCTGTTGAATAAGTTACAGAGCCAGAATCCTCTGTTGCATTTATTATTAAAATGTTAGCGGAAATCGCCTTATTGTTGACCATCTCAATAAAGTCTGAATCTTCATTAGTATAAAAGGGATTTAACAAAAAGAATATTACAATGCCTATTATTAAAAGCAAAGGAATAATATACAAAACTTTAGTTTTATTATTAATCTTCAAAATTCACACCCTGTCGGTTATATAAATTTTCTAACATCACAGTTTTAATCTTAAGTACATACTTTTAAACTATTCTCATTTAATCATAAAACCATTACACCTATACTATACCTCGAATAAACTGGAGTCAACAAGATTTTTATTTATCTAATACCGCACTATTCTGTTCTCAAAGATCATGTTTTTCCGTTGCTATCTATTCATTTTGCGACTAAACAACCATATCCGTATACTTATCAACCGCTATTACAGAACATCCCAATCCATATGCGACACGCCCTATTGCACCACTTCCTGAAAATAAATCACAAAATACTTTTCCTGATGGTTTTGGTATAAGTACACGTATAATCCAGTCTGCAAATTCTGGAGGTTTAGGTGTTACAAACTCTCCAGGTTTCTTTTGGTAAGCATCTGCGACTAAATGATCTCGTGGTGTTGGCATTGTTCTATCTGCTTTGATATCTCCCCATATAAAAACAGGTTCCCATGTATATGCAGGCCACACATTAGGTTTGAAAGAAGTTTGCGGTTTTACCCAAGGTAATATGCGCGCATTTGGTAATAGTTCAAGTATCTCTGGTATCATTGGTGCCGATACGGATAATGCCCGCCTTGGAGCAATATCCTCCATAACCTTTATTAAGTTTTTCATTTGCAAATCTTTTTTAATGCCGTATCTCCTGCCTTGACCCTTATATGGAGGATCTGCGTAGACGGCATCAGCTTTTATACTTACATCAAAAACATCTTGTTTTATAAATTCAATCATCTTAATCCCCTTTTCGTCGTATTAGACTTATTTTGCGTCCGATATACAGACATTAAAAATACCGCATTTCATTTTACTTAATGTGCGGTAATAGAATGATTCTTGATTTGCTTTATTATTATATTGAATTTGCCTCCCATTCCTCTTTTAATATCGCATATTGAAACCTGTCGCACCATTCATAGTTAAGAGCGCTGTTACCACGCTGAGCCTTGATAAAATGAGCCTCCCGTCGCATCCCGATTTTCTCCATTATCCGATAAGATGCTCTGTTCTCCGCATTGCATCCCGCAATAATACGCCGAAGGCTGAGTGTTTCAAAGCCGAAATTTAACAGAGCCTTACCCATTTCTGTACCGAAACCTTGACACCAGTATTTTCTGTGAACCGTCCAACCGAGTTCAGGCTCGTCAGTAAGCCTGAAAAGAGAAGTAGCCCCAATCAATTCTCCAGTTTCTTTAAGAACTGCGGCAAATTCAAAATCCGTACATTCATCCGAATCTGCGCTTGAAATTGCCCAATTAAGATATTTATGTGTTTCATCTTCGCTTCTCGCCTCGCCCATTCGATACTTCATATTTTCACTATTGCCGAGCCAATCATAAACAATCGGGAAATCGCTCTCATGAAATTTTCTAAGTATCAACCGCTCTGTTTCAAGTTCAGTAAATATCATTTTAATACCTCACGCTTTTCAAAAAACAGGGATAACCTACATGAGTTCATTTTAAGTACCCTTATTAAGATTCCTGTTTATAGGTAAGATTATATAATTAAATTTTCAATCTCATTTTAACAATACCGATTTATAAGTAATTCTTACAAATAATACTACATCTGGAAGATTTCCATGTCAAGTTTTAATCCTTACCGCACTATTCAGTTTTCAACATCCAGTCTTTACTTCATTTCCGCAGCTTTCTATTCATTTTGCGTCGGAACATAGACGCAAAAACCGCACTTTAAATTCTCAAATAGTGCGGTAGTAATTTATATGATATTTACTTGAAGTTTTATCTCTAAACTGTGACTACAATAGGATCATAGAAAATAAGATGAAAATCATATAATTTAGTCAACTTCTCTATGAATTTTATTATGTTCTAACTTCTTCTAAATACCTATTTATAGTTTTTGAAATAGTACTTTTTTCAGTCTTCTTAGCAGCACATAGGCGATATGCAGCTACTACAACTTCCCATTCAGCAATTTGTTTTATAGTTTTTCCTGATAACTTTAAATATTCTTTAGTGTATATATTACTAAACCTATTTCTAATAAACGTAATTATAATTTTTGTGAAAATGGAAACATTCTCAGGAAGTTCCGCAATTTTTAATGTCAATAGAGTTCTTGCCACATCTGCACATGGATTTCCATTACAGCAATCTGCCCAATCAATAATATAGTCACCATTTTCATTGCTAAGAATGTTGTCTGGATGAAAATCGCTATGACATAGGCAATCACCGTCTGGCATATTGTCAATTAGTTTATATAACCTCTCTTTTTTATCATCGGTTAAATCATCTGCATATGAAATACGTTCCTTAAAGTATTGTTTTTGTTCTTTAACTCCATTTGCATGATTTTTGTGAATCTCAAAATGCAGATGGGCTAGCTTTTCAGCATACTTTTTATAAGAAATCGGGTTTGCCTCCATCTGTTTTAAAATAGAAGTACCAACAATTTTTTCATATATAATAGCACGTTTCCCCTCATATTCAAGTCTTTGAATAAACTTTGGGTATTTAAAAGAACAGCTTTGCAAGGCTTTTGTATTATTGATTTCTTGTTCTATAGCTATATCTGGTTCATAATCGTTAAATATTTTTATAATTGTGCCCTCTGTCCAATCAAAAACATCTGCAGTAGCACCACTTCCAATTAGTTCACCTTTTATCATACTATTTACCTCTGCTATTCTAGTCTTATTAATGCTTTACCAGTAGAGATAACATCTCCTTAGACATTAAATTTTAATTAACTAACCTTTGCGTATAAGGCATATATCATAATATTTAACAATCCCGTTTCAAAGTAATTCATTACAAATAATACTACATCTGGAAGATTTCCATGTCAAGTTTTAATCCTTACCACACTATTCAGTTTTCAACGAATCATGATAGGTACTAAATCACCTGAGTCATTTTTCTTATAATTACCATCTCAAAGGATTGCACATATTTAGAAATCCGGATAAACCCTACTTCTTTTGCTGCCTACCCTGATCATCAATATAATAGTTATCCTTCATTATTAATTCCGAAACCGATGCAAAGCTCAAGCCTTTGGCCTTAAGTTCAGTTATTATTTTCGGCAGCAGTTCCACGGTATATTGGGTATCATTATGAAAAAGTATTATCGAACCGGGTTTGGTGCGCTTTAGTATTCTATCCAGTATTGCCTGCCTGCTCATTTCCTTTTTCCAGTCAAGACTGTCCACATTCCACTGGATTGGATAAGACCCCAGCTCATTGCAGGTCTCTATCACCGTATTATTATAATCACCGTATGGAGGTCTGAAAAGAATTATCTTCTGTCCCGAGACTTGTTCAAGCTTTTGATTACATAGCTCTATTTCACTCTTGCACTTTTCTTTCCCTATTGTACTCATTCTTAAATGGGAATACCCGTGATTTGCTACATCATGACCATTGTTTGCAATCAGCTTAACTGCATCGGGGAATTTCTCAGCCCACTGACCTACCATAAAGAAGCTGGCCTTAACATTTTCCTTTTTTAATATCTCCAGAATGGTAGGAATATCGCTAGCTCCCCAGGCACAGTCAAATGTAATGGACACGGTGTTTTTATCCGTCTCTACACTGTAAATGGGAAGCTTACGGTTTTCATTGAATACACTTATTGAATCAAATAATCCCATACGTCCTGCAACTACCAGCATTGCTAAAAGACCAATTCCTATTGCAAATATTCCCAGATACCTTGTTAACCTCTTACGGTTTATAATAAATACCTTCATTCCATAACTCCTAAAAATAATCTATACTATATAATATTTGATTATTTGACGAGTTATGTGTAGTAATGTACAACAATACCTCCGGTAATATGCCGGAGGTATTTGAATTAAATCTATATTGTATTACTGGTATGCTGTTTAGTAATATTAGTTTATTTTAATTTCACTATTATATAAATCATTATAAATAAGGTTTTCTATAACAACTTCCAGTTTTTTATATTGCCCATCAACTATAATTGTTTTCTTAAACAATGGTTGTTTTAAATTGTACTTGCTTTCCAAAGTATTCTTAACAGTTTCATCTAACTTTTTTTCCACCATTTCAGAAGTTGAGGACGAAGACCAGGAAAGATGAGAAGTATCCGCTTTTATTCCCACATCAAAGTCATCAAATTTTCTGTTGCTATCGCTTACCTCAAGATCAAAACTTGTTTTACCATCCTTACTGACAATATTTGCTGCTCTGACTTCAGAACCATCAACTTTCACTTTATAATCAACTAAAGCTTTGTCAAAGTCAATATTGATACTTTCTCCGGACGATACGCTTCTTCTTATAGAATCTAAATAAAAGGTCACACCCTTGAGATCATTCTTTTTTATAGGATATCTAAAAATTATTTTTCCGGTAAGGCCGTCATTTTCATTTAAACCCTTCACAATTTTATCTTTAATAGTCATTGAAACTACCGGGTCAAGCCTGGTCACCTCCAAGCCTTTTTCGGGTATAAATTCATAATCTAAATAAGTACTTGCTGACCCAAGATGTAAATTATTTATCTTAAAAATACCACCCTCACCTTTGTACTCTTTTTTAACAGTAATTATTTCCGTTTCACTCTTTTTTATTGGTATTGGCAGGCTCCATTTTACGAGCTTTTCATCGCACATAATTGATATTGTAACAGGCCTATTGAGTTCCGGCATCCCATCAAAGTACAGTTTGCCTTTCTGTTCTTTACTTTCAAAATCTCTTCCACTAACATGAAGAATATTTTTTTTTGCATCTTTTAAAGTAATTTGAGGAAATATGTTACCAATATAAGCGCCCGTGGCCCCGTCAGCTTTGGTTAACTCTTTTATTTCCGGCAACTGCTCAAAAGTATAATCAATACTTAGTTTCCCCTCCAGGTTACTTGCTGTTACAAATTTTAAAGTACCATAGTCAGTTTTTAATTCTCTGCCGATATTATATTTCGCTCCCTCGGCTCCCAAAGATTTATCCAGCACCATTATATACATATAATCCGGCTTATCAATTTTCAATTCACGAACTGTATGTACTTTTAAGTAAAATTTATCTCCCTTTACAAGTTTGTTATTCAGATCAAACTCCAGAACTCCCTTACCATTCCCGTAGTTTTCTTGGCCATGACCCTGGCTGATGGATTTCCCCTCTTCATTCACAAGGGATACTTGCGAGGGCATAAATGTATCCTTCATATCAGCATCTAAAACTGAATATGAAACTAAAAGAGCATAGTCCTCCCATACAGCATTTTCAAACTTAATCTTGTGGTTATCATATTCAAATATTTCATTTAGTTCAACTGCGTTGCTGTTCTCAACGGCAGTAGTAATACCCTGGGTCCATCCCCAATCCATCTCTTCAGCTGCAAACGCAGAAAAAGGTATAAGCATCACCATAACAATGGCAAGTATAAGTATTTTTGCCTTACTACCTCTTTTCCTTTTCTTTGTTTGCTCCTCAGTGCATCTTCGGTTTCCTTCAGCAATCCGGCCGGAATGTTTCACATTTTTACACTTCATTACATTAGCCTCCTGTTTCACTTATCCACTTATATAAATTTTTGTATATATTGGTATATTGTAACATACAAAAACTTAAACATGTTACCGGTCACATAAATTTAATTTTAACGTAATTTTACGGACAATAAAAAACAGACTATAAGTCTGCTTTTTTACCTGATTGAAAGGATTTTTCTCAGTTCTGCTTCCTTTACATTATTACTGATTTTTAAGCCTGTCTCAATAATATATTGGCCGGCATCAGCTCCATCAATATCACTGAATCCCTTCAGCCAGTTAGAAGGTGCCCAGTTCTCAACCCTGTCATAGACATTAGCCGGCCATCCATAGGGTTCACCTGCTTTGTTGAGCTTTCTTCTGCTGCCTGCTACTGTTATATGGTAAAGCTTCTGAAGCTCAACAATTGCACTGTCAACTTTACCTCCGCCTTTTTTCCCAACACCCATCTCATGCCTGATATCACTGGTATTGAGCAGAGTTTTTGTCTCAAATAGTTTCCACAGTTCCATTACAATCGGACTAACCAGACCCTGGTCCCATATGTATTCCATAGACTCTTTCGGACTGTAAAATGAATAAAAGTAAGGGTACATATGTGCTGAAACAAATCCTTTATGCCCTCCAAGAATACAGCCAAAGGCAACCTGCTTTTCCTCGGCAGCTCTGTCCTTCCAGCACCAGGGATCGGTTTCGGCATCCCCGGTATGCCACTGTTCCTTAGTGGTTTCGTCAACGACAGATGGCAATCCGGGAAGGATATTGGATAAAGCCATAAATCCCAAATCATTTACTCTATTTATAAATTCATTATAGTTTTTTAGTAAAGCCATTATATTTTTCCTCTTTCAATTTGTTTGCCTATATGCTTGTCAATTCTCCACTGTGGCGCTGCAGTATCATCTCCAATGTATTCAGTCAATGATGCTACTTTACCGTTGGAGAATTCAAAAAATGAAACTCCATGAACTGATTCCTCATGATGTTTCAGTTTTATTTTTACAACTGAAACTACCAAACTCTCCATTACCTCCAGACGCTGGAGGTCAATACTCCAATCACCCGGGTATTCACGGTTTAGTCTAACATACTCCTGAACAGTAAATTTTTCATTGGTATTAATCCAGTTAATCTCAGCCTTTTCGTCAAAATAGGAATCTAAGTTTTCCCAAGCCTGCATATCCATGTCGTTCCAAAAGGCTATCACCTTTTCTTTACAATCCGACTCCATTCTTACCTCCATTAACGTACAGAATATTCTACAGTGTCGGCTGAGGTCATTGTTTACAGGAACATTCTTTTGTCCACTTTTTACACTGCTGGATTCTCTTTCCATCATCTCCATGTTCTTTATCATAAGCAAACTCGTTCAGCATTGAACATGGAAAACTTCCGCATTCTCCACACTGCTGCAGGCTTTTACTTTCACAGCATATTTTCACATTGCACTGCCCCCACGCGGGAACAGCAATATTTACACAACCGGTACAATTAAATTCTTCCCTGTATGTACATTCACTACATACTATCCCACATCTTGATTCAATCATATATACCTCCAGCCAACAAAAAATTATTAATATTGAGGCATGAATAAATAATAACTTTACCATATGTCCGCCTTACAGCAGAGTTTTATTATTTAAGCAGCCTAAGTAAGCAATAAAAGTGGGCATCTGACATCCTAAATTCTCCTGTCTACCACTTTCTGAGGATATATTAACACATTGAACCGGACAACTATATGTCATGTTCATATGAAGATAATACTTTTTTAGCCGTGTTTATAATTTTTTCTTTAATTTCCGGCGGTTCAATAACCTGTACCTTTTCTCCAAATGATAAAAGCCACCTGATCATATGCTCTCTATTTGTAAAGCCAACCGACAGCTTCAATCTGCCCTGTTCAGTTATTTCATAGCAGTTCGGTCCGTATTCTTCCACCAGAAGGTATTGGACCTCCCTGTCGAATAGTGCTGTAAGTCTTATTTCGTCCCGAAAATATTCATCAAGGTTTAGTTCTCCGGCTTTTATGTCTCTTGGCTCGAATAAGTCCCCGGTAATATTTTGTTCCCATAGCCTGTTAAGCTTAAATAGTCTGAAATCCTTTTTAATAGTGCAGTAACCGTAAACATACCATGAGGACCATTTATATGTAACCATGTAAGGTTCGATTATTCTCCTGGAAACACCTTTATCCGAGTAATAATCAAAGCTTACAAGCTGACTTTGATTGATAGCCGTCTTTAAAAGCTTTATTTTATCAGACAGACTATCCCTGTAGTGTGAGGCGAGATCAATCTGAACTCTTTCCTCAGTTCCGGAATAATCCTGCCTGGGAGAAAGCTTGGATATCAGTAGTCCTATCCCTATAGTATCAGATACACTCCCTATACTTTTCAATCCTGTTATGATATTCTGAAGCTCATCCACTGATATAACAGTTTTATCAAGCTTATAGCCTTCGGCAATGGATATTCCTCCATCACCGCCCTGATATGTAATTACGGGTATACCAGCTTTGCAAATATCTTCAACATCCCTTTGAATAGTCCTTCTGGATACTTCAAATTTATCCGCCAGTTCCGGTGCAGTAACCTTTTCACGTTGTAGGAGAATTGTAACGATTCCCAGCAGCCTGTCTATTTTCATACTATAATAATATCCTTCTCTCCACCTGTAATACAGTGTCCACCTTGAAGTCCGACAATATAAGTATCCTCGACACCCACCATTCCCACACCTGCTATACCTTTCTTAGGCTCAAGGGCAATTGCCATGTTTTCCTGCAAAGGAGTGTTAAAGCCGTTTGCAATAGCGGGAAGTTCGTCTATGTGAAGCCCTATCCCATGACCAAGGAACTTAACCCTTCTGCTTCCGAAGCCCATAAAGTTCCGGAGAAATTCCTCATCAATCTCAGACATAACAGTCTCGTAAATTCTTGCAGGGATATTCCCGGGCTTCAGTAGTTCTGCAGTCCTCTTTTGAATCTCAATACACTTGCGGTGCGCCTTTACTATTTCATCCGAGGGAACTCCACCAAAACTATAAACCTGTGTCCTGTCACTATGGTAGCCATTCATCCCGAATCCGATATCCACAAATACCAGATCACCCTTTTTAAGCCGCCTGTCTCTGCTTCCCAATATAGGAACCGCTGCACTCATTCCCCGCATTCCGCCGGGGCCGTCGAAATTGGTAGGATATAGCGAATTTTCACCGAAGCCGATTTGTCCGGCGATCATTTCAGTCTGATATCTGAAAAAGCGCGAAACGCCATGGAAGCCTATTTTAAGCATTTGTTCATATAGTTCGGCAGTAAAGTCAAGTTCCGACATTCCTTCCCTGAGAAGCCCAGGAACGATTTCGTCAAGAAGTTTGCCATGTATCTTTCCCGATTCCTTCATCCAAAAAAGCTCATATGGACTCTTTACTGCCCTTATGCCAAAAACTATATTATCTAAACTATACATTTGTTTTATGGAGAAATATTTTTTAAGTCTGTCAAGAATCCCAATTGTCAGGAGTTCAGTCTCAACGAGAAGGTTTCCCAATTCCTGTCCGGCAACTGCTGAAGCATCTCTGTAGCTTTCCATAGGATAAATACATGAAAGCGGAGATTCAAGCTCTGCCCTTTCAAAACTTCTTCTGGCAAAATACATTGTGTCCCCGTCTTTTTTAATAATCAGTATTCCTTCCTGCATGGTCCCTGTAAAATAGTATTGATTTACACGGCTTAAAATTATTGCAGTATCCCACTCAGGGTAATTTTTATCAGCCGCTTCTCTTAAATTCCTTATTCTTTGTTCCAGTTCCTGTTTTGTTGCCTGTATATTCATTATGTATGCATGCTCCTCTAATTTTATGGGCTTGGTCAAAGTGACTGTGCCCCCTTTTGTTAATAATATTAGCATAATAAGATATTAACAGGCAAAACAATTTATCGCTCTACTTTTCTAAAGGCTCTCTCCTTCTCCTGAAATTCATGAGTAATATATATCCGAAAACTCTATATTAATGCGCTCAATCCTTCGCTGAGTTTCAACTTCTTCCAGTCTGACGACCTCCTCCTCATTTTCTGCTGTTACTACCGGGAGCTCAATTATGAATTCACTTCCCTTGCCATATTCACTGACAGCTGTCAGACTACCCCCATGCATTTCAACAAAGGACTTTGCCATTGCCAGACCTATTCCGCTGCCCTCATGGTTTCTTGTAAGCGTTTGTTCCACTTGTACGAAGCGCTCAAAAATAAGTTTTTGCTTTTCCTGAGGGATTCCAACTCCCGTATCCTTTACTGATATAATAATGTAATCGGACTTATCCTGAACTTTGACAAAAATGCTTCCACCGGCATCAGTAAACTTTATGGCGTTGGAAATGAGATTTAGCATTATTCTCTCAATTTTATCTATATCGCAGGCTATGTACTTTTCTTCAACATTCTTTTCAAAAAAGAGGCTTATCCCTTTATTCTCAGTGAATTCCTCAATAGATAATGTTATGTCTTCAACAATTTTAACTATATTATGGTTTTTTGCATGTTTTTCAAGAAAACCCACATCTATTTTTGTAGAGTCAATCAGGTTGTTTACCAGCCGCATTAATCTGTAGCAGTTCTGTTTCATTGTTTTCAGATGTTTGAAAAGATTACCCTTCTGCAAGGCTTTCTCGCTTTCAAAGTAGAATTTGCACAATTGTATGGACGATAGAATAACATTTAGAGGCGTTCTAAACTCATGAGAAATATTTGCAAAGAACTGGGTTCGTAATTTTTCAAGCTCGGCAGATTCCTTAAGCAGTCTTTTGTCCTCTTCAACCAACATTTCAAGATTTTCAATCTTTTTTCTTTTAAGTATATATCCGATGACCAAAAGACAGGATAGAATACAAAAGGCAATAGTTATAAAAGTCAGGGAAAAAAAGTTCTGCTTAAGTATATCCAACTCTTTAAATACCTCTTGTTCAGGTGCTGTTAATGCCAATATCCAATCCGAATCAGGGATAGGGGTATATGTAATAAACTTGGTTACCCCGTTATATTCATAAAAGCAGGATCCCAATTGTTCTCCTGATATGGTATCTAATACTTTAGCCAAATCTTTATTATCGTAACCATCCTTAGGATTTTCCAGAACAAATGACCTATTTGGATGTGCAATTATTGTCCCTGTTTTACTTACAATAAAAGCATACCCTGTTTTCCCAACTTTTAAGCCGCTGATACAATTATACAGTGTACCCGGATCAATACTTGCCGTGAGAGTTCCCACAGTAGTTCCATTTTTGTCACGTATCGGTGTAGAGCAAGCAAGAATTACCTTATTGTCAATTCTGCCAACGAAAGGGTCTGAAAGGTAAGTTTCGCCCTGCAGTGATCTTTGAACCCATTCTCTGTCAGAGAGGTCAAGACTTTCGCCACTTGTTGAGTGAGCAAAACCTTTCATATCCGTAACCTGGAATCTTAGAATATTCAGCCGTTTTGCTTCCTCAATCAGAATTGGTTTTTGTATTGACCAGTCCATTGTTCGAACTGCTGATCTGAAACTTATACCTTCAATAACTGTTTTATATTCACTTAAATGCTGACTTAATAAATTTGAATTATCTTTTGTTCTGGATATGGCAGAGTCAACAATACTTTTTTTTAAGACTTCGGAGGTATTCTGATACGACATAATTCCCAATACTCCGAAAATAACCAGAATTATTACAAAAATGATTGGTAAGAATTCAAAACCAGAAATATGTTTCCCATTTATTCTCATTTCTTCTTATTCCCCTATCAGAATTATTGTATTAAATATGTAATTACGTGAACCTATTCTATTTTACAATATTTTTACATAAATTTCTATATTTACAATATAATTCGATATTATCCTAAAAATTTTTAGGAAGGGAATTTACCATTCTCCCTGAACTGTTGCGTTCTTATGATCAAAGGTGAATCTTGAAGTGTCAAAATAATTACCGCTTACTCCGAAAGTGCAGTCAACATTTATCCATCTTTTTGATTCGGAATCGTAAAACTGATTCCAGGCATGATCTCCCCATGCAAGCCCACTATATCCCAGTCCTGTTACCATTCTAACCTTAATTTTATTAGCCTTGCACATGGAAATAAACATGCTTGAATAATCAAAGCAAATCCCTTTTCGGGTATCATAACACACAATTGTTCCGGATTGTGTATCACTTGTATCTCTGGCTATGATTCTTGCCTTTTCATAGTCATATTTAATGTTATTGGTAATCCACTTATACAACTTTTTACTCTTGTCATAATCAGTACTTTCACCTTTTGTCAGGTCAAGTGCCAATTTATCAATCTCAGGAGTAGATTTCACCGCATCATCAAGGGTTACCCCGTTAAAGTACTGTATAACCTTAATATTGTAATTGCCCAATGCATCTTTAATGTTTTCGGCAATTTTATTTCTTTGATCACTGATACCCTCCTGCTTATTAAATTGATCATTAATAATTACCGGTATTTTTTTTGCAATATCTGAATCAACAACCGGCTTAAGAGCGGTATCATAAACGGCATTAAGCACACTTGACTCATCAATATATTTTGAAAGCCCCGGTACAGTAAAATAATAAGAGAAGAAATAGAATATAAAGCTCAGACAAATTAGAGTTACCAGAGCCCTTGGAATACTACATAAAAGAGAGATTATTCTTTTTGTAATTGAACCTAATGAATTCATCGACTTATAGATACTATGAGCTGCATTGTCAAATACATAATTATATAACGGGTAAGTAACAAGTCTTAATAAAAGTACAACAATTATCAAAATAATAAATGCAGCACACAAATAAGTATATATGTTATTTGCAGCCAGACTTGCCTTTACAGCTGACGGCAATGCTTCATATATGTACATGAAAATAAAATTACTCTTGTCAAAAAGGATTCCCTTTGTGATGAATAGCGCTATCAACAACGCTGTTATAAATTCGATATTATTTACTATGGAATAAAAGCCATTTAGAATTCTTTCACGGTTAAAGGGCGTAAATAATGCAGTAACAAGAATAAATACAACCGGAACTATAAGAATCAAGCTAACAGGATTAAAATTTATGTCAATCAATATAATCACCTTTTAATATAAAATATAATAACATTAGTGAAAAAGACAGCGAATATCAGTATTATAACACACTTGCCTTAAATATTTTAAATTTCCCTGCAATAAGGTAAAAATTGCCATAATTTTTGCATTTCAATATTGGATATATTGCAATTTCTTTATGTTAAATAATTATTTTAAAAATCTGAATTATTTCTGTATATTCAGTCAAATAAACAGTTTTATGATTTTCGATCAATCCGGCTTAAAATCTAAAAACGACGCAACCATTAT
The DNA here is from genome assembly GCA_023409265.1 of Bacillota bacterium. Lineage (GTDB taxonomy): Bacteria > Bacillota > Clostridia > Acetivibrionales > DSM-1351 > Ruminiclostridium. The sequence continues at coordinate 34,737 of JAEYHZ010000013.1, forward strand.
TTCCTCTTGCAATTATCAAGAAAAAATTGTATCTTTTAATAGTACCCCATTTTTTGCTGATTTTCAAGGCGTAAGGACGCAGTCTGGCTTGCCGCAAGGCAAGGACGACAACGAAGAAAAGCGGCAAAATAGCCAATGTAAGGCGTATTGTACGTTGTCAATAGAGGGTAATATTCCATATGATAATAAAGTGACTTACTTATGAAGATTAAAATATAATCATCTGAATTAAGCTGCTTTTTAAAATTTATTTACGAGGTGATTTATGAGTCATTTAAGCGAAATTTTTGGTTCAAATGTTTTTAACGATTCAGTCATGAGAGAAAGACTTCCTAAAGCTACATACAAAGCTTTGAGAAAAACTATTGACGAAGGCCTTCCTCTAACTCTTGAGATTGCCGAAGTAGTTTCCAGCTGCATGAAGGATTGGGCAATAGAAAAAGGAGCAACTCACTTTACTCACTGGTTCCAGCCTATGACCGGAATAACTGCTGAAAAACATGATTCCTTTATCAATCCTACTGAAGACGGCAAGGTAATATTGGAATTTTCCGGAAAAGAACTTATAAAAGGTGAAGCTGATGGTTCCTCCTTCCCTTCTGGAGGCTTGCGTGCCACTTTTGAAGCAAGAGGTTATACCGCTTGGGATTGTACTTCACCTGCATTTATAAAAAATCATACATTATGTATTCCGACTGCTTTCTGTTCATACACCGGAGAAACCCTTGATAAAAAGACTCCCTTATTAAGATCAATGGAATGCCTGTCTAAAAGTGCAGTCAGAGTTCTCCGTCTGTTTGGAAATACAAAGGTAACCAAGGTCACTTCAACAGTAGGTCCAGAACAGGAATACTTCCTGATAGATAAAAAATTGTATGACCAGCGCAAGGACCTGATATTCACAGGGCGTACACTTTTTGGCGCCAAAGCTCCAAAGGGTCAGGAAATGGAAGATCATTACTATGGAAGCATAAAAGAACGTGTCTCAGCATTTATGAAGGATCTTGACGAAGAATTGTGGAAGCTTGGAATATCAGCCAAGACTGAGCACAATGAAGTTGCTCCTGCCCAGCATGAGCTGGCACCGATTTTCACAACAGCAAATATAGCAACCGACCATAATCAGCTCACTATGGAGCTTCTCAAAGCAGTGGCCTTAAGACACGGTCTTGTGTGTCTGCTTCACGAAAAACCCTTTGCAGGTGTTAACGGTTCGGGTAAACACAACAACTGGTCATTATCTACCAATGATGGTCAGAACCTGCTTGATCCAGGTAAAACGCCTCATGAAAATGCACAGTTCCTTTTATTCCTATGTGCGGTTATAAAAGCAGTCGATGAATACGCCGATCTTTTAAGACTTGCTGCAGGCAACCCGGGGAACGACCATAGACTTGGTGCAAATGAAGCCCCTCCGGCAATAATCTCCATATTCCTTGGTGATGAACTTACAAACATTCTGGAACAGATAGTTTCAGGTGAAGACATATGTGCAAACAAAGCAGGAAAATTAACTGTTGGTGTTTCAACACTTCCGGCATTTCCGAAGGATACTACCGACAGAAACAGAACCTCTCCCTTTGCATTTACAGGAAATAAATTTGAGTTCCGAATGGTTGGTTCCTCAGCTTCCATAGCATCATCAAATTTCTTTCTCAATACAATTGTTGCTGACGTTCTGGAACAATTTGCAGACAGAATGGAAAAAGCAGAATCTCTTGAGACAGAAGTTAACAGTATAGTTAAGGAAGTGGCCCGGAAAAACGGACGTGTCATATTCAACGGTAACGGCTACTCCGATGAATGGGTCACTGAAGCAGCAAAAAGAGGACTTCCAAACATAAGGAGTTATGTTGAAGCAATTCCATGCCTCCTTGCTGAAAAGAACCTCTCTGTTATGGAAAAGCATAAGGTTTTCAGCAGAGTTGAAATGCATTCCAGATATGAGATATCTCTTGAGAAATATATCAAGACAATTAACATAGAAGCACTGACAATGCTGGAAATGGGCAAGAGACAGATCCTGCCTGTGGCCATTGACTATGGAGCGCAGGTTGCAAACTCGATTAACCAGATAAAGAGCTGCGGAGTTGATGCCGATATCAGTGCAAATGTGGAACTGCTTAAAGAAGTTACTTCGCTTACTTCCCAGTTAAAGAAAGAGATTTCAATTCTGGAAGAAAAGGTTTCAATAGCTCAGGAATCACATCAGGACACTTACGCCCAGGCTTTGTATTACAGAACCGACGTATTTGCACAAATGAGCAATCTGAGGGCAGCCGCCGACAAGCTGGAAACTATTGTTGATTCAAGGCTGTGGCCATATCCAACTTACGCAGATATTCTTTTTAATATATAATCCCTTATAAAAGGCAGTACTGAGAGGACAAAACTCCCGGTACTGCTTTTTTATGTTGTGGTCTCAAAATATTATGAACTATTTATCGCTCTATGGTTTTTCTACATAGCAACAGAAAATCAGACTATAAAACAAGTTTATAGCCTGATTTCCACTTTAATACTTTTCACATTCAGTTTTAAAATGTATTAATTAAACTTAATAGTCAAAGCCCATATCAAGCGCCTTCATTTCTTCAGGGATAAGGTGATGTTTTTTTGAAGGCAGCACCTTTTTCAAAGCTGCTTCAAAGCTTTCCTTTGAAACAATACCTGTCTTGGCAAGCAGCTTTCCTAAAATAATAATATTGGCATATGTCAGGTTTCCCATATCGGAAGCATACTGAGTTGCAGGAACTCCTGCAAAATCAACGTCAGTTCTTTTTGGTTTTGTTTCAACAAGTGAACTATCTGAAATTATCAAGCCATTTGGCTCAACTATTCTTTCAAATTTCTCAAGCGAGGGACCATTCATGACCACAAGACAATTAACCGTATCAAGAATTGGTGAACCAACAGGCTCATCCGATATAACCACGCTGCAGTTTGCTGTTCCGCCTCTCATTTCAGGACCATAGGATGGAAGCCATGAAACATATTTCCCTTCCAGCATACCTGCATAAGCAATCAATCTGCCAGCAGAAAGTATTCCCTGACCACCAAATCCCGCGATAATCAATTCCAGCTGTTTCATGCTAACCTCCAATCACGTGCTTTAAGCACGTCAGAAAAAAGTAATAAAAAGACACTTGTGGCTTTTTGCTGCATGAAGAACTGAAATGAAGCACTAAATGTTGTCTTCATGCTTTACACCTCCAAATCCTTTCCTTTAAAGTTGCCCAAAGGATAGAACGGCATCATGTTCTGCTCCAGCCATTTCAAAGAATCCACCGGGTTTATTCCCCAGTTTGTCGGGCAGGTAGACAGGACTTCAACTATGGAGAAGCCTTTTTTTGCTTTCTGAACCTGGAAAGCCTTTTTAATAGCAGCTTTAGTCTTGTTTATGTTTTTAACGTCATGTACTGAAGTTCTTTCAACGTAAACAGCACCCTCCAGGGTAGAGAGCATTTCACAGACCTTTACAGGGAAGCCGTGGATTTCGGGCTTTCTGCCATATGGCGAAGTAGTTGTAACCTGGTTCAAAAGGGTCGTAGGCGCCATCTGACCGGAAGTCATGCCATAAATTGCATTATTAACAAATACTGTGGTTATATTTTCACCTCTGGTAGCAGCGTGAACTATTTCAGCAGTTCCTATGGCAGCCAGATCTCCGTCCCCCTGGTATGTGAATACATAATTGTCTGGGTGAACTCTTTTTACACCTGTAGCAACTGCAGGTGCTCTGCCGTGGGCAGCCTGAACCATGTCACAGTTAAAGTACTCATAATTGTTATATGCACAGCCAACAGGTGATACACCTATTGTTGTACCTTCTATATCAAGTTCGTCAATTACTTCAGCTATCAGCCTGTGAATGATACCGTGGGTACATCCGGGGCAATAGTGAAGTGACAGATCTTTTAAAGCATGCGGCTTCTTAAAAACTGTAGCCATTATAACCTCCATTCCGCTGCCATGCAGCGATAAAAATAGTAGTGAAAACCCGATTATTTTAAAATTTCCTTGATTTTGTTCAGAATTTCCTTCTGGCTCGGAACCATACCGCCCATACGTCCGTAGAAGTGAACAGGACGCTTGCCGTTGACCGCAAGACGGACATCCTCAACCATCTGTCCTGCACTGAGTTCAACACTCAGGAAGGCTTTTGGCGTTTCAGCATATTGTTCAAAAGCAGCAGTCGGGAATGGCCATAATGTTACAGGACGTATAAGACCGACCTTGATGCCTTCTTTTTCGGCTGATTTTATAACATTTTTGATTATACGTGCAATAGTGCCGTAAGCTGTCACTATTATATCTGCATTTTCACAGTTGTAAGTCTCCACGAGAACTTCCTTCTGTTCTATTTGTCTGTATTTGGCCTGGAGCTTCAGATTGTGCTTTTCAAGAACTTCAGGATTGATATAGATGGAAGTCACATCATTGCTTTCTCTCTGCATCTTAGTTCCTGTCGTGGCCCAGCCCTTATCGGCCTGATAAATTTCCTCACAGTCTTTAAATTCTACTGCTTCCATCATCTGTCCCAGCATACCGTCACCCATTATCATGGTGCAAATTCTGTATTTGTCAGAGATGTTAAAAGCGTTAACTGTCAATTCGTAAAGCTCCTGAACACTTGCCGGAGCAAGCACTACCATTTTGTAGTCTCCGTGTCCTCCGCCCTTTACTGCCTGAAAATAATCGCACTGCGCAGGTAATATACCACCCAGACCTGGGCCGCAGCGTACAATATTAACAATAACGCAAGGAAGTTCTGCACCGGCAATATATGACAGGCCTTCCTGCTTCAAGCTTATTCCGGGGCTTGAGGACGAGGTAAGAACACGTGCACCCGCTGCTGCGGCGCCGTATACCATATTTATAGCAGCTACTTCACTCTCAGCCTGAACAAATGTACCATCGATTTCAGGCATCTTTTTAGCCATATAATGAGCAATTTCTGTTTGCGGTGTAATAGGATAACCGAAATAATGTTTACAGCCGGCTCTAATAGCAGCTTCTGCAATTACTTCGTTACCTTTCATTAATAATTTTTCTGACATTTTAAGCTCCATTTCTGCATAGTGCATATTGAATTTACCCAATACAGCTGCAAAAATTTCAACTGGAATTTTTATGGGTTTGAATCAATTTATTGCACGTGCCATTTATTTTAAATGCCTTAAAAGCAGGCACCTGTGTACTAGCTTTAAAGAAACTGCCAGTTTCCAAAACTAATTTCCCATCTGATGTTTTATTACTTTTCGCGCAAAATAAGAGTAAAAACTAATATAAAACTTTTGAAATTCTACTTTTCAACTTCAATAACACAATCAGGACAAATTGTTGCACAGAAGGCACAGCCTATGCATTTTTCCATTTCATCCACTCCCGCAGGATGAAAGCCCTTCTGGTTAAGTTTATCAGATTTCATTATGACAATTTTCTTTGGACAAACAGTTACACAAAGCTTGCAGCCCTTGCATCTTTCCTCATGGAATATTACTCTTGCCATTTGTTAGACCTCACTTATATTTTATTATTTGAGTCAATTATAAGCCTTTGAAGCTCATTAAAAATCAACGCACCGAAGATTTTAATTAAAAATGCTTCAGTTAATTGAAATAATTGACTATATGATATTTAGTAATTTAGAGAACTAAAACTATTGTTTATTATAAAACTCTTTAACAGCATTTGCAAGTTAATCCAGCATCCCCTTATATTTGTTTTCACTGTAATCGGAGAGTTCCAAAAGGAGCTGTGAAAGTGTTTTACCCCGGGACTTTCCCGTTAGTTAGCGTCCGTACCGGGCGAACTAAAGAAAGGCAGCTACCTCAATTGAGATAACCGCCCGTTGTGAAAACTACCTGCCACCGTTTTAATATTTCCCCTCTTTTTTTGCTCATAATGAGTGGTCCCAGTAATAAACTCTTTTTATTTTCTATTATCTTTGTTATTCCAAAATTTTACAATTTGGAATTGTGATGCCTTGAACCTTTTCCAAAAGAGCATGTGCTAATTAGTCTCGTTTCTTCTTCCTCGAACAAATGATACTCTGAAGTACAATAAAGAAGCAGAGCATTGCGGCACGTGTAATCTGTGGCCACCACGGATCCTGGCTGCCGATAGCGGTAACGACCAGTAGTGCGATTCCACTTGTTAATACGCCGAACAGAGTACCAAATATATTACCAACGCCGCCAGTCAGTAGTGTTCCACCAATAATTGATGCAGCAATGGCATCCATTTCAAGACCAGTTGCCTGCTGAACCGAGCCCGACCGCGTATGGAAAAGGTATAGGAACCCGCCAATACCAGCAAGCAAGCCACAAAGCAAATGTGCATAAAACCTGGTTCTCTTTACGTTTATACCAAGCATCAGGGCACTTTGCGCATTCCCGCCAACTGCGTAAAAGCTGCGTCCAAGTTTTGTCTTCTTGAGTAACCAGAACATCAGACAGACTATAATAAGTGCTACAATAACTCCGTATTCCAGGTTTGATTGAATGAAAACGCCCTTCCTATTGACATCACCAATAAAGGGTATCTGTATTCTCGCCCCCGACAGCCTCTCAAAACCCGGGTTATCAACCTGTATCTGATTGACTTCAATCAAAGCAACTAAACCCCGGCCCAAGAACATTCCTGCCAGAGTAACAATAAAGGGCTGCATATCCAGATAGGCCACAAGAAAACCTTGAACCGCCCCAAAGGTAAGACCGATTGCCAAGGCCAGAATAAGAGACGTAAAAAAGTTAAACCCATAATTGTTAAGACATACAATGCAGGCTGTGCAAATAAGTGCAGTGGAACCTCCTACCGAAATATCAATACTGCCCGTTATCATAACTATGGTAAGCCCGCAGGCAATTACGATCAGTGCGGCGTTTTCGTTGAAGAGGTTAAAGAACATCTGTACCTTACTGAAGCCTTTATCCCCAAGGAAGGCAATGGCAAGTACATAGATAGCGATAAACAGTGAAATAGTAATTGTCAGTAAGAAAGTTGTATCAGTCACAGAATCCTTAAGTTTCAGCTTCTTCTGAACAACCGTGATATTGTCGGTACCTTGAGTTCTATTCACGAGTGACATACTAACCACGCTCCTTTACATTACCTGCAGCCATTCCGGATAGCGTGACCTTTTCATCAAAGAAACTTTTGACAATGGGCGTTTGAATGACTACAAGTATAATAATTATCACGGCCTTAAAGACTGGAACAGCATTTGTGTTGACATTAAGCGTGGTCAACATGGAAGTCAATGTCTGGATGGTATACGCTCCAATAATTGAACCTGTCATATTGAATTTGCCGCCACCCAGTGAATTGCCACCAAGGGCAACCGCCAATATAACGTCCATTTCAATACTAGGTACTATTGTATACGGATTGACAGTTTGTACCCTGCTGGACTGGATGAAGCCTGCAATACCCACGCAAAGGCCCAATATTACAAAAGACATAAACTTAATAAGCGCCGGGTTGAGACCGTTCAGTCTTGAAGATTTATCATTGATACCTACAGCCTGTGTGTACAGACCCAGGTTCGTTTTTTTCAACATAAGGAAGGTAATCACAATAACAACAATCGTAATGAGTATTGGTGTCGGAACAGGAACTTCAGGAATAAAGTTGCCGTAATATCCAAAGGATTCAACAGCTTTAGGCTTAAGCCCACCCATTGCCATCGAGCCTATAGATCGGCCTGCTGTAAAGAGAATGAGTGTCGCCACCATTGGTTGTATGTTAAATTTTGAAACCAGAAAACCGTTAAAGGCTCCGCAAGCCATTCCCGCGAGGCATCCAAGTATAAGTGCAACAATGATAGGCGCCTTCAATTCGGTTGGTTGGGTTTCGTTCCCACACAGGACTCGCATAATCACTCCACCAACAATTGCGATTGTAGCTCCTACGCTGATATCCTGCCCTCTGGATGAGGCCGTAACCAGCGTCATTCCTATGGCAAGGATAACAAGTTCAGTCGAGTTATTCAGTATATTTATCAAATTTCCTATTAAAACGGGATTACCGATACTGTCCCTGCCCAAGCTGATTCTCAGAAAACCCGGATTGATAAATATATTGATTAGCAAAAGAAATGCAAGAAACGCAATGGGAATAAACAATCTGTGCTTAAATACCACTTTAAAAACAGATGTTGAACGGTCGGTTTCAAGTTTGGAACTGATTTTTGTCATTTTGATTTACTCCCCCCGCTATGGTATACATTATTTTATCCTGTGACATATCATCGCCCTGTAACTCTCCTACAACATACAGGTCACGCATAACAATCAGTCTGGAACAGGTACGCAGCATCTCCTCTATCTCCGATGAAATAAATGTGATACTCATACCTTCAGAAGCAAGTTTTAGCACCAGCTTTTGGATTTCTACCTTGGTGCCGATATCAATTCCACGCGTCGGCTCATCAAGTATAAGATAATCAGGATGCGTAAGCAGCCACCTGGCCAGAATTACCTTTTGCTGATTACCTCCGGACAATGAGTTTATTGGAGTATCAGCCGAAGCGGTTTTGATGCCGAGCAAACTAATATACTCATCCGCAAATGCCTGGGCCTGAGCTTTTGTAAATGGCTTAAAGAAACCCCTCATGACCTGTAGAGCCAGTATAATATTATCGCGGACTGACAAGTCGCCAATTATCCCGTCCCGCTTCCGGTCCTCGGAAAGATATCCGATTCCTTTCTTCATAGCCTTTATTGGTGATGTAATGTTCACATCTTCGCCTTTAATTCTTAACTTGCCTTTTATGACCTTGTCTGCGCCGAAAATTGCACGCACACACTCACTGCGGCCAGAGCCCAGCAGTCCTGCAAATCCCGTTACTTCGCCCTTATTCGCAGTAAAATTAAATGGCTTTATTCCGGAAGTGCTTGATAGTCCTTCCGTTTCTATTATTACTTCTTTAGAATCTTCGGCGCTCGATTTTTCGACCTTATGTATTTCCGCTAAATCACCAAGTTCCTTGCCCATCATTTTGGCTACAAGTTCTACCCTAGGCAAGTCTTTAATCTGGTATTCTCCAACCAGTTCGCCATTGCGCAAAACTGTAATTTTATCACATAGCTCATACACTTGATCAAGGAAATGGGTAACAAATATTATTCCTACTCCTCTGCTCTTGAGTTCACGCATAAGAGTAAACAGCTTGGCAACCTCCTGTTCATCCAACGATGAGGTAGGCTCGTCAAGTATCAATACCTTGCAGTCCATGTCGACAGCACGTGCAATGGCCACCATTTGCTGAACAGCTATGGAGCAATTGGACAATTGCTGAGTTGGTTTGGCAGGTATGCCCAGACTGCTGAGTATGTTTTCAGCTCTATTGTTGCTCGTCTTCCAATCAAAAAAAAGATCATTGGTTCTGCCAATAAAAAGATTTTCGGCGACTGTTAGGTTGGGGCACAAAGTGATTTCCTGATACACAGTACTTATACCAAGCTTTTGGGCTTCCTGAGGAGACTTGATATTAACTGGCTTATCGATTCCTTTAATATGGATTTCTCCGGCATCCTTTGTATAGACTCCCGTCAAAACCTTTATGAGGGTAGACTTTCCGGCACCATTTTCGCCCATCAGTGCATGGATCTCTCCTTCACATAGAGTGAAATCCACATTTTGTAAGGCCCGTACGCCGGGAAAGCTTTTATATATATTTTGCATTGTAAGTACGGTGTTCTGCATAGTAATAATACTCAAACCTCCGTTCAGACACGATATTGGATATTATCCTGTCACTTCTGTTATATAGTCAGTTCCGCTTGAAATTTTTGCCTTTCAAGCGGAAATATCCTTATAAGGTATTTACTTTAAGAAATGCGCGGTGCCAAGCTCTGCATACAATATCCACATACTTGGTGCCGCGCATTTCAATCATTAACCTATCTTAGTTTACTTGTTGAAAATCTCTAAATTATCAAAAGATACGAATATGTAATTAATAACTACGTTTATCGACAATATCCTTTGTAATTGTTGCACAGTCAAACATTTCCTCTTTAACATAGGCGTTCTTTTCAACAGTCTCGCCAGCTTCAAGCTTATTAATAAGCTCTACAATACGAGGACCATGAAGAGGATTACACTCAACGTCAAGGTTGAATTTTCCTTCAAGAACCAGCTTAAGAGCCCACTGGTTTGCATCAAAAGCGATAACCTTTACATTGCCGTCCTTGCCATATGTAATACCGGCAGCATCCATAGCTGCGCATGCGCCACGAGCCATGTTGTCGTTCTCAGCGTAGACAACGTTGAACTTTGTTCCTTTAGCTATAAGTTCGGCAACCGCCTGTTTTGCAAGAGTTTCGTCCCAACCCTTCATATTTTGGTTGAATACAATTTCCCAGCCATTTTCCTTTGCGCCGTCTTCAATAGCCTTGGAGCGTCCGATTTGAGCGGAAGATCCGGTGTCACCACCAAGCACAACAATCTTGCCTTCAGTTAGTTTTTGACTCTTCAGCCAATCAACAGCCTTTTTGCCTTCGGCTTCAAAATCTGAGCATACCATCGCAGTATAAAGCTTTTCATCCAATTCGAGTTTACGGTCAGCCATAATGAAAGGGATTCCGGCATCCTTAGCAGCTTTTGCCACATCTTCCCAACCTGCTGACTGAAGTCCTAATACGACAAGGTAGTCAACCTCTTCCTGAATGAGCTGCTGTGCCTGTGAAATCTGTTTTGCGTGGTCGCCTTCACCGAAAACCATTTTAGTCTCAAAACCTGCTTCCTTGAAAGCTTCATTGAGTGATTTTGTGTTAGCTGTTCGCCAGTCGGATTCGTTGGCATTTGTCTGCACAACACCTACTGTAACTTTTTTGCCTGATTTGCCGTCTCCGCTGTCAGCAGATTTACTGCCGCATGCTGCAAGTGTAAATACTAGAGCCAGTACCAGAACTAAAGAAATTAATTTCTTCATGGATATTTCCTCCCATTCATTTTTCAACTCAAAATATTGAGTTTTCTTTTATGGGCACAAGTATATTAAACTTATAGGCATAAAAATACGGAAATTATTCCTGTCTTTGTAGTTATTTTTACTGACTTCTTTTATCTGGCATTTTTCTGTTAAGATTTTTATGAATTTTGTTCATTTTTTTACGTTATGGTGTATGAATATCTAATAACTCCGTCCGACACGGTCTGAACTTGCAGTTTCTGCTTCAAAGACCTTTCCATCCACATATGATATCTTATCAACCTTTTCTCCCTTTTCCAGGCGTTCTATTATCTCAGCTATTACCGGGCCTTGCAAAGGATTACACTCAATATCAACATTAATCAGACCTGCTTCCATCTTATCAAATGCTTCAGAAACGGCGTCAAAGGATATGACAGTTATATCCCCGTTTATTCCGCAGGTTAATCCCGCCTCCTGTATTGCCTCTATTGCACCGAATGTCATATCGTCATTCTGTGAAACTAATACATCAATATCATGAAATCTCTGCAAAAATTTCTCCATTACTTCCTTTCCCTTTGCTTTGGTAAAATCACCGTTTTCATGTGCGAGAATATTCCAATTGCTGTGTAGTCCGGCTACATCCATAAATCCTTTGGAACGTCCAATCTGAGCAGTTGAATTTAAAGTCCCCTCAAGAACAACAATATTTGTGATATCCTTATTTTGTCCCTTCTTATCCTTCGAAGGCGTTTCATCTGATAAGGGCACCTTTTTCTTAGAATTATCATTCTCTTTTTTTTGTTCCTCCAGATGTTTTTCCAGCCACTGTCCTGCCTTCATACCTTCTAAATACTTATCAGTGCCCACACATGCCACATAAAGGCTTTCATCTTTTGTTTCAATCATACGATCCACAATTATAACCGGAATACCTGCCTGCCTTGCTTCCTCCAATACTGTATCCCACCCTGTTTCGGTAACCGGGGCAATTACAATATAATCCACTTCCTGAAAAATAAAACCCCTTACATCCTTTATCTGATTTTCCTGACTCTGTCTACCATTAGAAAAGATCAGTGAAAATCCATTCTTTTTAACAAGAGCATTCTGTATGGATTTTGTATTTGCTGAACGCCAGTCCGATTCAGAGCCAAGCTGAGAAAAACCCACAATAGTCAGATCGGTATCAATATTCTTTGTATTATCAGTGTTATTATTTTGAAGATTTTTCCACGGCCTTAGGCTGCAGCTGGCAAGCACTATTAAGACAATACAGAAAATCCAAAGCATGATTTTAATATTTTTATTCATATACTACCTCAACTCGTTCATTCTCCACCTGTCTAGCAGGAATCTTAATTGTGATGTCTGTGCCTTCCCCTTTTTTACTTTGTATATCCAGCCCATACATATTACCATAGTTCAACTTAATTCTTTTATTAACATTTGCAAGTCCAAAGCCTGAGCTTTGCTTGCTGCCCGGCATTTCAATTTCTTTTCTTAAAGCATCCAACTCCTGTTCATCCAAACCAATCCCATTATCAATCACATGGAAGCAAACGATCTGGTCTTTTATCTCACCTGTTACTGTTATTTTGCCTTTTGCCCTTAACATTTTAATTCCATGATATAATGAATTTTCAATAAGTGGCTGCATAGTCAGCTTCAAAATCTGATATCCGTACAGTTCTTCGGGAATATCAATTTCATAGTCCAATATATCTTTATATCGTGACTGTTGTATCTGCAGATAGCTTTTAATATGTATTTCCTCTTCACGAATGGTGATGAAATCTTTCCCCTTACTAACAACAGTTCTGAAAAACTCAGAAAGAGATACTACCATATCAATTGCTTCTCTATTTTTATCTCCTTCTATCAGCCATATAATTGTATCCAGTGTATTATATAAAAAATGAGGGTTAATCTGAGTTTGTAGAAGTTTTGATTCCATATGCCTTAAGTTTTCCTGTTCCAGCTTGATACTTTTAACCTGCTGTTCCAGTTTGAAAGCCATATCGTTAAAGCTGTCAGATAGTATTGACAATTCATCATGATTATTACAGGTTGTCCTGGCTGTAAAATCTCCCTTTGCCACCATAGCCGTTTTATCACATAACGTCCTGATTGGTTTTGTAATGCTATCTGTAACAAGAATGTTAACTAAAACAGATGCCACGATAATAGAAGATAATGCCACAATGATTGTCACTATTACATTGGTTACTTGTTCATTAAGGCTCTGTCTTATATCTTCAAAATCCTGGGTTTCATAATAAATATAATACTGAATTTCTTCCTGAAACATTTCTGTTAGTATATAAATATCAGATTCCAGCATTTTAATATTTTCTTCATAATGGCCTGTCTGATTTAGATTATCACGTATTTCGTTAATCCTGTCCTTCAGGGTATTAAGATTAAGCAGAATACGTTTAATCCAATCAAGACTTTCTCTGCTTGCTGTTATCTTCTGCAGATTAGTAAAATTCTCTCTCGCATCCTCTATGAGCTTGTAGGGATTCTTTAGATCGCTATTCTTGTCAATGGATTCAAAGGTTTCTGCTTCTACAACAATCTTATACATGCTTTCGTCCATTTCCTCTTTAAAATTGAGATTATAAGTATTAGCTGAAGTAATCCTTCGTACTATCGAGTCATATGCAGTGCTATAATTATGTAGAGCGACAATCTGGTAAACCGAGAGAATTATCATTGGTATGATGATGACAACAGCTACAAGAGAAAACTTCAGTCTTAAGGGATATTTGATTGGTTTTTCATAATTATAGTTTTTCATTCTTCACCTTTACCCTGCAGCCTGTATTCCGACGGTGTACAATTCTGTGTTTTTTTGAATATGTAACTGAAATAATGGGAATCCAGATATCCTACTAAATATCCAATCTCAGTTATCTTTTTACCCGAACATCTCAAAAAATCCTTGGCCTTCTCCATACGAATGTCCGTTAGATATTCAATAAAGGTCATCCCGGTTTCCTGATTAAAAAGTGAACTAAAATAATTGGGGCTAAGATTAACGGTAGATGCAACCTGATCCAGTGTAAGATCACTCATAGCAAAATTAAGATTAATATGTTCCTTTGCCTGTTCAATAAGACCGGCATACCTTTTTTGACTGTTTTTGTTACGTAGATCGATGGCTTCTTTCAGTATAGATTTATAGAATTTACAACAATCCTCAAAACCAGCAAGATGTTCAATGACACTATTCATTCTCTTAAGGCAGTTGTCTATCTTCTCCTTTGAGTACTTCATGTCCTTAAGGAATTTAATGATAGCCGAATAGCCATCCATTATGATATAATGCCGAAAAATGGTTGACCTCATAGCATTGGAACCAAATCCGTCAAAATAGCTGTCTACAAATTCATCAACATCAGGAATGGTACCTCTCTTTAAAAATTCTTCCAATAAATTTCTATCAAGCTTCTCAAGATTCAGCTCACTGACGTTAATCCTGTTTCCTACCTGAGCCTTAATATTACTCACATCATTATAAGATAAAAACTGGTCCCTGCTTTCGAAATAACGAAGGGAAAAAGCACTGTTAGCATCGAGATATGACTGCTGTAAGTCACGGATACGATGAACAACTCTCCCAATTCCACCAAAATAATGCGCCTTGTCTTCACAGATGCGAATTAATAAATTACACAGTTCCTGGGTTAATTGATTAATACTCAATTCATTTTCGCCCGTAAGTATAAAAGCCCATCCATCCATACCACGCTCAAATACTTTTATGTCAGGAAAGCTGCTCAGTGCTTGAGTCATCCTTGTTTCACATTGTACTATATCATTCGAGTATTCGTACATATCCTCTTGTCCTTTGAAATGAAACAACAAAACGCAAAAAGCTCTTGCCACCATATCAATTCCAAGCTCCTCTTCCTGTTCAACAATCTGAGAAAGAGACATGTTCCCGCTCACTAAAGCATTAAAAAAATTCTTTCTTTTTTCCCGCTGCTTCTGATAAACCAACTCCTGATACTGTTCCAGAATCTGTTTTTCTTTTCGTTCTTTCTCAATTACTGCAGCAGCATTTTTTACAGCCGCCACCAGCTTACCGGATGTTATCGGCTTAAGCAGATATTCGCTGATTCCAATATCAATTGCTTGTTGTGCATATCCAAAATCACTATATCCGCTGATAATAATAATTTTCAGCTGAGGCATATCTTTTTTTAATAATTTACTTAACTCAAGACCGTCCATGAACGGCATTTTAATATCTGTAATCAAAATGTCGGGCTGTTCCCTTATAATGACCGGATAAGCCAATTCACCGTCACTCTCATCTCCGACAATTATGAATCCCTCTTCCTCCCAATGAATTTTGTTCTTGATACCATCCCGTATTACAATTTCATCCTCCACCAAAAAAACCTTATACATATTTCCCTCCGAAAATTCATACAGTATATATTTAAAATATCATAATATTTAGTCATTTTGTTAATTTTTTTCATATCTATTCAATCCTGCTCTGGAACATTCTCATAACTGTAACGACTCGACTTTTATCTTTGATTTATGCCGGGCGGACAAAAAAAGACCTTGCACTAAAGTTCTTAGCGCAAGGTTTATGAATAATAAAGGGAATTTATCATTTAAGCTTTTAAAATTTTTTCAGGATCAACATACTCCATATTCAGGCTATTGCATACCGAAAGACAGGTTAAGCTGCCATTCATTGTATTCAGCCCTTTCCTTAAGGCTGCATTATCCAGCAAAGCCTTCTTAATGCCTTTATCTGCAAGCTCCACCAGGTAAGGCAGAGTGGCCGCCTCAAGAGCCAATGTGGAGGTTCTTGGGACTGCGCCCGGCATGTTTGCTACAGAGTAATGAATAACTCCATGCTTATTAAAGCACGGATTGTCATGGGTTGTAACGCGGTCTATGGTTTCAATTGAACCACCCTGGTCAATTGCTACATCTACAATAACCGAACCTTTCTTCATTGTTTTAACCATTTCTTCATTAACAATGGTTGGAGCGGCAGCTCCGGCAACAAGAACGGCTCCTATCAGCAGATCTGCTTTTTTAACCATTTCAGCCACATTATATTGATTGCAAACTATAGTATTAACCCGTCCGGCGAAAATATCATCCAAATATCTTAGCCTTTGTGTATTTATATCAAGAATGGTTACATTTGCTCCCATTCCAACTGCTATCTTTGCTGCATTTGTTCCTACCACGCCTCCGCCAACTATGACAACTTCGGCAGGCTTTACGCCGGGAACGCCGCCCAAAAGTATTCCGGCGCCGCCATTGTACTTTTGAAGCAGGTTTGCACCTATCTGAACAGACATTCTTCCGGCAACTTCACTCATGGGCGCCAGCAGCGGAAGAGAGCCGTTTTCCAACTGAACTGTTTCATATGCTATAGCTGTTACTTTTTTATCGAGAAGTGCTCTGGTCAATACCTCATTAGGTGCCAAATGCAAAAATGTGTACAGGTTTTGACCGGGTCTAAATAATTTATATTCACTTTCCAAAGGTTCTTTTACTTTTACGATTGTATCTGCTTTCTCAAAAATCTCCCTGTTTGTTTCAAGAACAACAGCACCCGCTGTAATATATTCTTCATCTGTAAATCCGCTGCCAGCACCGGCATTTGTTTCAACCAGCACCTGATGGCCTTTTTTTGAAAGAATACCCACTCCACCCGGAGTTAAGCCGACTCTGTTTTCATTATTCTTTATCTCTTTTGGCAGCCCGATAATCATATAAAGTATCATTACCCTTTCTGGCACACAAGACGCAACAAATCCCTAAACACCTCTATCGTGAGCCGGATAGGGCTAAGGATACTTTGCGCATCGCCATTTCGTACACTTTGTACGAAAATATTGGCGGCGCTGAATTCCGCCGGAGGCGCTTAGCTTGGAAGTGCTTTTCTTTCAAACCAAGTCCCCCTTCATTTTTCGTCCGGTAGTTGGGACGGGTAAATGGAGTAATTGTTTTTAACGGTTTTAAGTACGACGTTTGTATATGTCTTAGCAATTCCGGGTACACTTTTTATTTTGTTCAGCAATTGTTCAAGAGTAGCTGGATTGTTTGTAACAATTTTGATCATGTAGTCATAATTTCCGGCAATATAGTGGCACTCCAGAATATCATGTTCTCCATCAACAAATTTCAGAAACTTATCAACAAACTTTGGACTATCCAGACTTATAAACATTAATGCAGTCAATTCCTTATTAAAATGCTTTCCGTCTATAATTACCGTGTATTGCTGAATAACCCCCGACTTTTCCAGCTTCTTAATCCGTTCGCCTACTGCTGAAACTGACAGATTTATTTTACTGCCTATTTCAGATATCGAAGCTCTGCCATCCTTTTGTAAAAGATCAATTATGGTTAAATCAATGGAATCCATCTTTTCACCTCTAATTTATAGTTTAAATATATCATCCTGCCGAAAAACCATCAATAACATTTATATTATTCGATAATTATTTCTGTTAAATCAATATTAACACAATAATTTACGGTTTCAATCAAAATAAAACTGTTTTTACGTAAAATTTTTAGCAATATTTACATAAAATTCCCGAGCTGACCGGAAAGTCATGTCATTACTTTATGATAATATAAAGGCCATGCTGTAAACTTCGTGGAAACAAAAAATCCTGCTACACATATAGTGAAGCAAGATTTTTAATGTAAAACCTGCAAATTATCCTTTGTTCCATGGCAGATGAATCTGCTTTGTAAGCGGAAGCAGCTCAGAACCGCTTAACTGCCTACTGTCCAACTGGTTTATAACCTCCTGCATACCTGCTGTAATACCGATGGGAATACCAAGTTTTTCTGAAACCTTTGAGATTATTCTGTTACCCTCCAAAATAATCTCAGGTGTTGTTTCCTCGAGAAGATTACTATTATTTACAAGTTTTGTAACGTTAACATTTGCACTATATTCAATTATTTTTATCATTTCCAATATTTTATCCGGGGTATCAGTCATTCCCCGCCTTGTATTTATAACAAAAAACATTTCAAAATCGTCACTAAGTATTTCCTCTTTAAACCTGGATACCGCCTTAGCTCCCAGATCATCTCCACCAACATCCAGAACTGCCTTATATTCCTTCTTTTGAAACAGAGAGTATATTTCGGGCGGTATGGCAGGAACATCTACATTTGTATTGGCATACATGGGCAGTATAACCCAAATATTGTTCTTTTCAAGCTCTTCCCTGGCATCAGCCGTCCTGAAGTATGGATTTACTATATCAAAATCTACGATTGCAGTCTTGAAGTCTGCCTGAGCCAGCTTTAAAGCATAATTTACGGCAACCTCGGTCTTACCGCTTCCAAAGTGCCCTGTAAAAATATTTACACGTTTTTCAAACACATTAACCTCCTTGCGCCATGTGGTTTTTAAAGTACTCAGCCAAATTGGCTGTTTCACCAATATATCAGCAATATATCAGCAATATATAAGCAATATATTATAATACTTTGAATACGTCGCGCGTCATAAAAATATTAATTCCAGCCAATCAAGTCTTTAACAACCTCTCCGGCAATGATTAATCCCATAACGGAAGGTACAAAAGGAAGACTTCCGGGAATTTGATGTTTAACAGTACACTTTCTGGTGGAACCCTTGGGACATATGCACCCTGCACTGCAGCTGGAGCTTTCGGTTTCCACAGGCTTCCGGGGTTCTTCCTTTGAATAGACAACCTTCAGGTTCTTTATTCCCCTGTTCCTCAGTTCCTTACGAACCACTTTTGCCAGAGGGTCAACCGAGGTTTTGAATATATCCGTTACCTCAAATTTGGTGGGATCAACTTTATTGCCGGCTCCCATGGCACAGATAATAGGTATTCCATGCTCCTTGGCTCTCACAACCAGGTCAATTTTCGCTGTTACCGTGTCAATAGCATCCACTATATAGTCACAGGTTTTATCAAGAATTTCTTCTGCAACATCCGGCATATAAAACTTCTGAATTATTGTAACCTCACACTTTGGGTTTATTTCCAGAACTCTGTCCCTCATAGCCTCAACTTTAGGCTTTCCTACTGTTTTCCGGGTTGCATGCAGCTGTCTGTTTAAATTGGTCAGGCAAACGCAGTCATCGTCAATCAATACTATTTTTCCCAGACCGCATCTAACCAACGCTTCAACTGTATATGAGCCAACACCGCCAACCCCAAAGACTGCAACTTTACTGTTCTGCAGTTTTTCCAGTCCTTCTTTGCCAATAATTAATTCATTTCTTGAAAATTCATTAAGCATATCTATTACTCCGTATTTATAATATTTATTAACCGTTTATTCAAATTAAGCATTCTCAGTACTTTTGATTATTTTTGATTATATAAAGAATCATATTGAAGACCATCTACTTTATCCTGATACTCTCAGTGGTCTTACATACCTCCACCAGTCTCCTGGCAGAAATTACTGCCCGTTTTAATGCATTTGCGTCTTCTTTGGCAGGTCTCATTGCACAGACTCCATGGTGACCGCAATCATCATCAATATAGCCGTCTCCCACAATAATCATGCCATTAACAAGCATCATATCATGCATTGCCTTAAGGGTTGTCTCCTGTCCTCCATACCTTGACGTACCCACACTCACACCAAGTCCGACTTTATTGTAAAGCCATTTATTGGCCCTGACTTTTCTGGTTTTATCAAACATTGCTTTAAGCTGTGCCGAGACGCTTCCAAAATATACCGGACTTCCGATAACGATACCGTCGGCCTTCTTCATTGTCTCAAAAGCCTCTTCCAGCTTTGTCCCCTTATAGCAGATACCGGTACAGGGATTTGAACACACAGTACAATAACTGTTTTTGAGTTCACTCATTATACTGCCGATTTCTATAAAAACTGTTTCGGCTCCAAGCACGGAGCACTGCTCCAAAACTGTGTTAACAAGAAAGCTTGTGTTACCCTCCTTATTGGGGCTGCCATTAAGACCAACTATATACATTTAACATCACTCCAGGAAAATTAAAATATGCGTACTTCTAAAAGAATACACCAATTGTAAAATTAAAACAAGTTGACAACGCACAATACGCACAATTAAAACCCGGAGCCTTTAATCCACGCGTTAAGCCCTATAGTGCTAATGCATGTTTTGGTAAGCCAAATTGATTAAATATTTGGAGAAGAGATGAACAAACTGAGATATAAAAACTAATCACTAATCTCTTTTGTCTCTAAATTATAAATCAGCGTTTTTTCCAAATCTTTTTGCAAACCGTCCTTAGCCCTAATTCTTTGGCGGAACTCACAGGTATTATTATCACGCCATTTTACGAAACTATAGCTATAGATATATAAATCATATATTAATTCCGGATCAGACTGTTTGATATTGTTATTACTGTTAAAAACCAATTCATTGTTTTCACAGTCAAGTATTATCAGAACACCTTTTTCGTTATATGAAAGATTCTGCGGAGAGGATGAGTAAGTAAAGGCATTATACCTTCCGTCGGGTGATAACGCGAAATTATCAAATTCCCCTTCATCATAAAATACCTTCTCTATACGGGAATTTTTCATATCGTAAGAATACATGCTTGTACGTGAATATTTCCTATCCCTCCGACCCTCAACACATAAATATATCCGGTTCATTTTCTCGTTTAATAACATATTTTTAAGTGTAAACCCGCTTCTGTATTTATCTCTGAACTTGAATATATTCCTGATCTCGTTTATTTCGGAAGCAGCTATACTCTTTGTAACAAGCTTTCCATTCAGATTATATGCCAGATTCAAAGTTACAAGACCGTTTTCATTCTCGGCCAGATCGGCATGAAGATTAACCTTTGCATTGTTATTGAATATATTTATATCCTCGTGTTTATGAATTTGAGTATGACTATTACTCTTACTATTTACAGTTTTTGGCTCTTTCATGAGATCGTTTTGATTATTGGCAGCCTTATCAACGCTGATTTTGTAGCTCTGATTGCTAAAGCCGGCTTGAGGCTTGCTGAACAATATTGTTACGCTTATTAAAACTGATATTGCAACAACGTATAAGATAGACAGATATAGTTTTCTCATATAATGCCTCCCTCCAAAAAAATTCTCACAATGTATTTTATACAAAAAACTTAATTGTATTTACAGGAAAATATTGTAGGTATGTTTTTTGAAGGACTTTTTAAAACGTTCCAGGTTTCAGAAGGCATTCAAGTGTTTTTTAATTTGTTAACCCTGCACATATGGGCACAGGGAGGGTAAAAGTTTATTTAAGAAAGGCATCAATTATAAGCAGAAACACGCCTGCAACCACCACAGTAAAACTATTAAGCCCCGATAATATAGTACTTATATCCCAGGTTGTACAATCCTCGGTTTTACTGTCTTCAGTGCTCTGTTTGGTGCTTAAATCAGCAGTAACAGCCCTGTTCTGATTCCTGGAAATTAGTATTACTATTCCTGTCAGAACCATAACAAGACCCAGAAGAAACATCGTCTCCTTTATATTATATGTAACCTTTAATGAAATAAGAGATGCTACCAAGCAAAATAATCCGGCTATAACAGCTCCAAACGAAAGAGTAAGAATCCTCTTCAGTCTTAATTTGCCCATATTGCCTACCCTCTTTCTTAATCAAGATTGAATAACCTCTTTGCATTTCCATTAAAGATAAGTTTTTTCTGATCATCCGTAAGCCTTAGTTTATTAATTCTTTTTAAATCATGTATAGGGCTTCCCCATGGAAAATCCGATCCGAAAATAACTTTATCAGCGCCTATTTGGTTTATGATCCCCGCCACTTCTTCATCATCAAGCCAGCTTGGTTCATTCACATCCATTATTTCAGGATAACCGGTAATAACAATAGATGTATCAAAGAAAACATTTTTATATTTCCTGGAAACCTCCAGACAAAGTTCTGCATCGCCATCAGCCATATGCGCAAGAATTATTGGCAGCTCGGGATATTTCTCTATAATGGGTAAAATACATTCAAAATCAGAATATTCATTAAGTCTTGCGTTTGAAACACGTCCGCAGTGAATTAATATTGCAAAATGCTTATGGCTGCAGCTTTTATACAATTCATCAAGTCTTTTATCCCTGACATCAAATCCCTGGGCCATTGGGTGCAGTTTTATGCCTTTAGCCCCCATACTTATGTAGTTTTCAAGGTGTTCGGTAAGTGTACCCTCCATTTCGGGGTGGAAACTTACCAATGGAATTAATTTTCCTCCGGAGCTCTTTGCAGCTTCAAGTGTCCACAGGTTATTACTGTGAATTATTTTTGGCGGAGCGAAGTTAACCATCACAGTCCGATCTATTCCACCCATTTCCATATTCCTGAGTACATTATCAATAGTGCCATTCCCGGGATTTGCAAATTCTATATCATAAAGCTTATTAAAGGAAGAAATTATTTTTCCCGCAATATCATCATTGGCAAAAGTATGTACGTGACTGTCTATTATCTCAAAATTATTTACCATTTTATCCTCTGAAGCTGCTGTATCCGTAGCTATATAAATTTAACATTAACTGTTAATTTTAATATAACGCAAGTTTAATACAAAATCAATATATTAACTCAGTACATTGTATACAAACAGATATTTTTTTTCATA
This sequence comes from Bacillota bacterium, assembly GCA_023409265.1. Taxonomy (GTDB): domain Bacteria; phylum Bacillota; class Clostridia; order Acetivibrionales; family DSM-1351; genus Ruminiclostridium. Next base: position 57,292 of record JAEYHZ010000013.1, read on the forward strand.
AGGCATATTATTAGAAATAATTGTAATAATAACGTAGAAGCTATATAAACTAGGAGGTAAAAACATGAGAGCATCAGTGGATCAGGAAGGCTGCATCAGCTGTGAATTGTGTGTATCAATTTGTCCTGAAGTATTTAGTATGAATGAAGACAATAAAGCTCAGGCTATTGACGAGGACATTCCCGAAGATAACGAACAGGCTGCTGAAGACGCAAGAGATGGCTGCCCTGTGAGTGTCATAGATTTAGAAGATTAAGCATTACAGATACTATACGAATACCGACCATATGAATTCCACCCGGAAATACTCAGGTGGATTTTTTGTTATAAACTCCGGATATTATTGACATGACCCTTTACATAAATAGTATAATACTGTTGTAATTATTAGATAGTTAGGAGTGGCTATATATGATAAATAAAACTGAAACTGCCTTATTAGTCATTGATATGCAGTATGGTGGCGGGGCACCTGATGGATCCCTTGTAAGGATGCTGAATGTAGATGTAACAAAACAGGAAGACATAGTAACCCCAATAGTTGAATTAAAGAACTACTTTAATGAGAATGGAATGTTGGTTGTCAATGTTAAAACCGAGTATGAAGAAGATTTCAGCGATTGGAAAATACTTTCTGAAAGGTTTGAAGTTAAAAAATACAAGCACTTTGTGAAAGGATCTTCAGACGCAGAAATTATACCTCCTTTAGCGCCTCGGGAAGGGGAGGAACTTGTGGTAAAAAACAGATGGGATGCTTTTTTCGATACAAACCTGGATGAAATCCTGAAAGACAGAGGCATTGCAAATTTAGTAATGGTTGGAGCTGCTACCGATGTTTGTGTATTGGAAACTTGCAGCCATGCTTTTTCTTTAAATTATAACTGTATTGTTCCAATTGAAACTACAGCATCTTTTAACGCTGAAAGAAAGAAAATAGGACTGGAGCTTCTGGGTTTTGGAAGAAGTAAAGTTGTTAAGGTCGAAGAAGTGTACAAGATGTTTGATTAAAATTTAAGTAAGCTTGAACTGAATTAAAAAGCGGTGGAAACTATAAGTTTTCGCCGCTTTTTAGCCAATTGGAATTAAAATGAATACTTTTAAAATGAATACTTTAATATGGAGGATATAACGTCAATATCAATCTTTAGTAACAGGAATCCAAATTTCAACCAGGTAATCATCCGAGTCCACATCGCTGGAAAAGTACTTCTCAATTGTAGGTAAGGCAGCCTGCTTATAGATACTTTGCGGGAGGAACTCACCATATATCCTGGTCCATGTATTGCCGAGAGTAGGATTTATGGGTCCCACAGACTCAAAAACCAGCCATACAGCTTTAGGAACAACTGTGGTTTTCATTTCCTCATAACTGTCGTTTTCTGTTTCAATTCCCACCATGTAATCATTGAAGCCCTCATCGTTATAGCCAAAGCACATTCCCAAAGTATTTTGATTAATACCTATTTCCATCAGCCTTTCAATTGTACCGTCTTTTTTACATTTGTCCCAGAACTGTGGAATAATGTTATTGTCCAGGGATGAGGTCACTATTTTACCTGTAACCTTAAAACTCTCTCTTTCAACAATACGATAATTCATCTCTGCATCTCCTTTAATTGTAAGTGTAAAGGACAGACGTGGATAGGATTTCAGCTTTATGTCCTGCTGTCTTGCAGTTACAGGTGAAATTCCATGCATTTTTTTAAAGGCTACACAAAAAGCATCGGAAGATTCATATCCGTATTTAACTGCCAGGTCAATTACTTTGCAGTCTGTAGATTGCAATTCAAAAGCTGCTCTGGTTAGTTTTCTTCTACGGATATACTCTGAAAGAGTTATCCCGGATAACAGCGAAAAGGTTCTAAGAAATGCCCCTACCGGACACAGTACTATCTTCCCTATTTCGTCGTTAATAATCTCATCCTCCAGATGCTCCTCTATGTAATCAATTACATGATTAAGCCTTTCAATCCATTCCATTTCCGTTCTCCTTTCAAATACAATTATAAGAGGTTATCACTTGCCCTTCCCGTTATCTGGCACACAAAAAATAACGGATACCTCTACGCCCTGGACAGCTTTCGCCTATTATATAAAATTACTCCCGCTGCGAAATATATAAGCGAAAGCAGCACAATCATTGCCATATCAAACCCTACGTCTGTTATGCCACTCCCAAAATTAAGAATTTTGTTAAAAGCATTTGCAGTATGGGTTAACGGCAAAATATCCGTTATTCCAAAAGAATGCCCCCCAAGAGTGAATAAATTAATTTTAGGTAATGGAAACATGGATCCTGAGAAAAACATCATAATGAAAAATGGAAAACACCCGATTGTAAGTACGTCAAATACAGAATTCAGAAAGCTTGAAACCAAAAGGCTGACTGCCACCATTGAAAAGCTTGAAACTATTCCAACTATCAGCACCGGACCAAATTCTCCTACAGGTTTATATCCCAGCCCTAATGCCGTCCAGTAGGATAACATCAGAGCTATGACAGCTATAAGTGCCTGTACAATGCAAATTCCCAAGAGGAAGTTAAAAGCACCAAGGCGGCTGAGTTTAAGTCTTATAAGTGTCCTCTTGTCATTTTCCTTAACAATGGTAGCACATGCAGTGAACAAAATCATGAGTATTGCAAGGGATATCAACCCCGGAGCATAGTTATCAAATTCGTTCAGAGGCAGCTTTTTTTCCAAAAACGTTTCGGTAATTTTAGATGGCAAAGTAATTTTTGCAACATCCATACCCTGTTTATAAACTATATCTGATGATAACACAGCAGCAACTGTATATTTCATGTTTCCCATACTTCCCAAAAAGTCTACCGCCACTGTTGATTTATTCTTGTCAAAGGCACTCATTAGCAGTATTTTTGAATAGTTCTCTGGTATGACCATACCCAAATCAATTGACTTATCCTTAACTTTGGTTTCAAGTTGTTCTCTATTGTTAAATTCAGATACGCTGAACAATTTTATATTTTTCTCACCTCTGGTATTTTCAAGTGTCTTAATAAGCTCTGTTGATTCATTTCCCATGTCATAATTCAAGATTCCAATATTATATGTAGTAGGTTCCGAACCGTAATACAAGTTCATCAGCAATATAAAAAAAGGAGAGAAAACCAAAACCATAATAAGAACCTTCCAGTCCCTGATGTTTTCTTTAAGGGTTTTTACCACAGAAGCAATCAGTTTCATTCACGAAGTCCCCTTCCTGTCATAGAAATAAATGCATCTTCCAGAGTCCTTTTTCGAATTGTCATATCATCTATATGTATGTCAAAAGCTTTTAAAACTTTATTTACTGCCGGAATAAGCTCAAGGACATCATTTGCTCCAAGCTGGAAAAATCCATCTGCAAATTTCTTTTCAGAGAATTCCTTTGGAAGCAAGCCGATAACCCTGTCTGCCATATCTCTGCTGACCTCGTTGACTCGTACCTGAAGAATATCGCCTGCTCCAGACTTTTGCTTTATTTTTTCAGGTGTATCCAATAAAAGTATCTTTCCATGATCAATTATTGCCACCCTGTCGGAAAGCCTGTCAGCTTCGTCCATGTCATGGGTAGTAAGTATTACTGTTTTTTCCTTTGCCAGCTGCCTTATAAAGTCCCTTACAAGAATTCGGCTCTGGGGGTCAAGACCGGCCTGGGGTTCATCAAGTATTATCAACTCGGGGTCATGTGCAATAGCCAGTGCAATATTCAGCCTTCTCTGCATACCTCCCGATAAGGTCCTGGCAAGCTTGTTTCTTTTGTCCCAGAGTCCAAGTGTTTCAAGTATATCTTCAGCTTTTTTTCCAGCTGATTTTGGAGATTTATCATAGGACATTATAATAAACTTCAATTGCTCAAGACAGGTGAGAAGCTCCCAAATCACTATTTCCTGCGGGCATAACCCTATCATTGACTTTATGGCGTTATAGTCTTTAGACAGGGAATGTCCATTAATCTCTATATCCCCTGCATCAGCCTTCAACAGTCCGCAAAGTATTTTGATAGTTGTAGTTTTACCTGCACCGTTTGGACCCAGAAGGCCAAATACCTCTCCTCTGTTTACTGAGAAACTTATATTATCAACGGCGTAAAAATCATTAAAACGCTTTTTCAGCCCCTTTACCGAAAGCAAAATGCTTTTCTCCATTAAGCATTACCTCCCATCCAAACTTTTTCAAGGCGTTGGCAGAGAATCTCCACATCCTCCTGAGGATTGATAATTGCGTAAGACAGCACACCATCCAGCGCTCCCATAAGAGAAATACCATATGCCTCAGGATCTGAAATTTTTAATTCACCCGATGCTGCTGCACGATTGAACATTTTCACAAAGAAGCTGGTGGTTTGAATTACATACTCATTGTAATATTCCATTAAAACACTGGACTCCAGGGCTTTAGACATTGATAAGAAGAAGAAGCTCAATTCTTTTCTTCTTGAAGTCCAGTAACTTATATAATCCCTGGTATACTGCCTGATACCTTCAAGAGGCCTGGGATTTGACATTGCTTTTACAGCCATGTCCATGACAGGTGCTGAAAGCTTATTATTAGCCTCCATCAAAAGTACTTCCTTATTGGGGAAATGATGATACAGGCCTCCCTTGCTGACACCTGCCCTTTTTGCAATAGCCTCCATGGAGGCTCCACTGTAGCCCTTTTCAACAAATTCTTCTACTGCTGCTGATAGTAATGATTCAATTCTGTTTTCTTTAGGTTGTTTCTTAGTCATTTTCTGCTCCTACATTCCGACTGTCGGTATGTTTCTATGGTAACAGAAATACCTGCCAAAAGCAATATTTTCTTCCAGCTTAATTAACATTTTTAGAAGAGACCGCAAAAATTCCTGCCAAAGCAGCTCCCAATATATCACATATCATATCAATATTAGTATCAGCATTACTGCTTTGATTTACAGTTTTAAAAATAATATCAACAAGGAACTCTGCTATTTCAAAAACTGTTCCTAAAAAAGAGCCCAATAACAATACAAAAATAAAAACCAAATACCGTGGAATCAGCTGAAAATGTCCTTGCCTTTCAACTATTAAGAATATAAAAGCCGAAAAGGAAAAGGTTCCAAATACGTGCAGTATTTTATCAAAATACATAGATGAATTATAGAGTTGCAGGTAATCACCGAGAAAACCGTTTGCCAATAATGATAGGGTGACAGAGATTCTAATAAAGTTTGTAATGATAATACCTTTTTTGTGTTCGTATGACAGAAAAAATAGATATAGAAGCAGGATAGCAGCTGAAAATCCCGAGCTCATATATTTCTTTTGTGGTAAAAATGCCAGGATTAATGAAATCTGTAAAACAATATAAATGATGTTTATCAGCTTTGTACATAGTTTTCTGGTCATCTTGATTTCTCCCGGAGATGCTTATACTTGGAAAGTTGCTTCCAACTTAGATTTTGTGATTAATTAAGGCTATTTATACTCAAAATCAAGAAAATTAGCTTTGCATCAACTGGTCTGTTTCTCCCCGTTGGATATTAAATTCATACATTAAAAGTTTTATAGAACTGAAAAAATCTCTCGGCGTTTTCAAACTGCTCCATGCCTTTATAAGCCTCACTGATTACCAAATATGTTTCCGGATTGTTCAATTCTGAGGATAAAGCAGTTTTTGCAAACTCCAGAGCTTTATGGTACTGTTTGTTCTGCAAAAGCACCTTGGCCTCCCCTATTAGACTATCTGATTTTACATTTTCTTTTTTTGGTATTTCCTCTGAAGCACTCAGGGACCTATTATCAAATTCCTTTAAAACACTCCTGATTTTTTCTGCAGAAAACGGTTTTTGTACATAAGCTACTGCACCCAGGTTTGTACAATCCACGGCATTTTTAACTGTTGCATATGCTGTAATAATTATTACAGGGGTTTTGATTCCAAGCTCTCTGATTCTCTTTAAGACTTCGGTTCCACGAATTTCAGGCAGTTTTATATCCAAAAACGCCAAATCGAAACTATGAGCCATAAACATATCCAACGCCTGCTTCCCATCGCATGCCGCCATAACTTCATAGCCTTCAAGTTCAAGACATTTGGTTAGAATCATCCTGATATTTTTCGTATCGTCTACAATTAAAACCTTTTTCATAGCTTTTGTTCCCTTCCCGCAAAATTTAATGTAAATGTAAAGCTGCTCCCGACATCAAGTTCACTTTCACACCAAATCCTGCCTTGATGTGCTTCTATGATATCCCGGACAACCGCCAGCCCCAATCCGGTTCCCCGCACTTCGAAATCACCGTCCTTTACCTGGACAAATTTTTCAAAGATTTTATCAATATATTCTTTTGGAATTCCTGTGCCTGTATCTTTGACCGTAACATAAATCATATTTTCTTTTTCCACTGCGCTGACACTGATTTCATCGCCTGCATTTGTATATTTTAAGGCATTGGAAATCAGATTGTTCAACACCCATGTGATTTTCTCAAAGTCAGCAATAACAGCAGGAGTGTCCTCGTCACAATTAAAATATATTGTCTTATCCTGCTGTTCTGCTATATGGTAAAATGGTTTAACTGCAAATTCAATAATGTCATCAATCGATAAATTCTGAAACTTGTACACAGCCTTGCCGGACTCAATCCGTGTCAATTCCAGCAAGTCATTTACCAGATTTGTAAGGCGGTCGCCATCTTCACGAATAGCTTTCATGAACTGCATCTGGTCATCATTCAGCTGTCCCAGACCTTCATCTATTAATACATCGGTGCCCATCATTATTGAGGTCAGCGGTGTTTTAAACTCATGAGAAATAGTTGCTATGAAGTCGGTACGTATTTTTTCAAGTTCCTTCAACTGTGTAACATTCTGGAATATAACAATCATGCCCGATAGATTGGCATTATTATCCTTAACTGCAGTTACAATTATATTGAAATAATAGGCCTCATTATCAGAGTTAATAAAAAATATTTTCTGCAGGGTTTCATTTTCTGATTTGAAAGTACTTGAAATAAAATCAAAAATCTCTCCATTTCTGATACCCTCCAGGAAGTGCTTGTTAGTGAGTCCTTCCTCACTGACATTAAAAATCTTTTCAAAAGCATTATTCATAAGAATTACTCTGTAATCAGGATCAAGAACAACAAGAGGATCTGAAATACTTTTGACAATAGCAAGTGATTTATTTTTTTCTGCAAGCAGCTTGCCCAAAGTACTTTGTTCATACTGCTGCAGACGTTTGGTCATATTATTGAACTCAACGGACAGCTCACCGATTTCATCTTTTGTATTTATATCGGCTTGTTGATTTAAATCTCCTGCCTTAATAAGTTTCATTGTCTGGGTTAGCAGAGTGATAGGTGCAAGAAACCTGTTTGTAAAAAATCTGGATACTCCAAAACCGCCTATAATGGCAACAATTGAGATGCCTAAAACCAGATACATGGAATTTTGAGCATTTTTTGTAGCCACATCCTTACTGTTGAACATGGCTTTTTCGTTTAATACGCTTAATTGCGTGAGTTCATCCTTTGTATTTATGAAATTTGGCATCATTTTATTATTATAAAATTCATTGGCTTTTTCAATTCCCTGTTGAACACGGATTTCCTGAAGATCTAAGAATAATATAACATAGTTGGAATAGGACACCTTTACATTTTCTATAAGTTCGCGCTCCCCTTTTTCCGTTAAATTGTTGGCGCCTGTATTAAACCATTTTAAGAACTCTTCATTATTTCCGGAGAACAGCTCCTTACCCTTATCAGTATCAACACTTATATATATCAGAACAGCACTATCCTGACGTTCTAAAGCTTCTGTCATTTTAGCCGCCGCATTAATACTTTTATAGTTTGCAATCATTAAACTGTCAATTGCCCTGCTAAGGTTAAAAAGATTTATTGAAGCAGTGATACCAACAATTGCAATTAATATTACAAGGCTTAAAAATAATACCGATATCTTGCCTTTTAACGTCTTTGTTATCATTCATTTTAACCCCTTAAAATAAATTGTTATCTTTAGTATATGATTGCAGATATTTTTTATCAAGGAACTATACTATCGTATTTTGAAAAGAAAAAGAGATAACACTATGAATAATGGTGATAAATTTGATTGAATGCTTTTTACGGTATGGGCAGCAGGAGGAATCAAATTTCATCAAGCTTTAGTTTGACAAGCATTCGGAATTATAATCAGAACTGTGAATCAAGTTCCTACGGTTGAACAAAAATAGTAATGTCAGTTGGGTTATTTCTGAAAAGGAGGTTAAATAATGTTTGATTTTATTTTAGCGTTGACTATATTAATATGCTTCGGTTCAGTGATTTTTTTCTTGAATTGGTGCAGCAGACAGATTGAATAAATATGGGAGGATTAATTATGACCGTTTTAATTGGAATTGTAGTTCTATTGTTTTTATATCTGGGGTATGTGTTGATTCACCCGGAAAAATTTTAGTTGGGGGTAATATAGCATGGAAATTATTCAAATTTTAATAACTCTTGCTCTTTTGGCAGCACTTGTGATTCCAACCGGTAAATATATATATAAAGTCATAACCGGTGAAAAATCTGTTTTTGACCCCTTCTTCGACAGAGTTGACGGGCTGATTTATAAACTCACAGGTGTTAAAAAATCTGAAATGGGTTGGAAACAATATGTTGTTTCTCTGGTTATAACAAATCTGGTTATGGTCGTTCTTGTTTACTTGCTATTCAGACTTCAGGGGTATTTAGGTTTAAATCCGAACAAAAACGGAAATATGGAGCAGTCGCTGGCTTTCAATACTGCAATTAGTTTTATAACCAATACTAATCTGCAGCATTACAGCGGTGAATGGGGATTAACCTATTTATCACAAATGGCAGCTATTACATTTTTAATGTTTACATCAGCAGCTACCGGATTCTCTGCTGCAGCGGCGTTTATGCGCGGAATAACAGGCAAAACAAAAAACGTTGGGAATTTTTTTGTTGATGTTATCAGAATTACAACAAGAATTTTAATACCGGTATCAATTGCCGTTACTTTACTTTTGGTGTGGCAGGGTGTGCCGCAGACACTTTCAGGCAATCAGACAGTGACTACTATTGAAGGCACTATGCAGGATATTCCATTAGGACCTGTAGCCAGTCTGGAATCCATAAAGCATGTGGGTACCAATGGGGGTGGTTTTTGGGGAGCAAACTCCTCTCATCCGTTTGAAAATCCTACACCATTAACAAACGTTATTGAAATACTGGCAATGATGCTGCTCCCGGCGTCACTGGTCTATACTTTCGGCCTGATGCTGAAGAACAAAAAACAGGGGTGGGTTATTTTTGCGGCAATGGCAATATTGTTTCTAATTTCATTGACTGTGTGCTTTGTCTCCGAGAAGGCAGGGAATCCAGCCTTGGCAGATATAGGGTTAAACCAGGCTGTGGGTAATATGGAAGGTAAAGAGGTACGTTTTGGGATCGCTCAGTCAGCGCTGTTTACAACAGTTACAACAGCATTTACTACCGGTTCCGTCAATAACATGCATGACTCTTTAACTCCACTCGGCGGCTTGGTGCCATTGGCACAAATGATGCTCAACGTAGTATTCGGCGGTAAAGGCGTCGGATTTGTGAATATGATGATGTATGCAATATTGGCTGTGTTCCTGTGTGGCTTGATGGTTGGCCGTACTCCTGAATTTCTGGGAAAGAAAATTGAAGGAAAAGAAATGAAATTAATAGCACTAACAATATTAGTACATCCATTCATTATTCTAATTCCATCTGCAATTTCCCTGATTGCGCAATCAGGACTTGCAGGTATTACAAATCCGGGCTTTCACGGACTCTCCCAAATACTTTATGAGTTTACTTCAGCTGCAGCAAACAATGGTTCCGGTTTTGAAGGATTAGCAGATAATACTATGTTCTGGAATATTTCCACAGGCCTTGTAATGTTCTTTGGAAGGTATATTTCCATAATAGCTTTATTGGCCGTGGCAGGTTCGCTGGCAGCAAAAAAAGAAGTTCCCGTCGGAATTGGAACATTTAAGACAGATAATAAACTATTTACATTTATATTGATAGCTGTAGTGCTGATTGTAGGAGCCCTGACATTCTTCCCCGCTATTTCACTGGGACCGATTGCAGAGCACTTGACACTTGGTAGATAGGGGGATGATCACATGGACAAAAACGGAAAAGCATCAAAGAAGAGCTGGATAACCAAGGAAATACTGTTAAATGCTATAAGGGATTCATTTAAAAAGCTAAACCCGAAAGATATGATTAAAAATCCTGTTATGTTTGTAGTTGAAGTGGGATTTATTATTACTCTGGTCCTGACCATTTTCCCAAATCTGATTGAGAAAAATGGCAATGCCTTATATAACGGTATTGTAACTGTAATACTCTTTGTCACAATTCTTTTTGCCAATTTTGCTGAAGCTGTTGCAGAAGGCAGAGGCAAAGCTCAGGCTGAGAGCATGAAGAAAACCAAAAAGGATACTCCGGCAAAGCTTCTGGACAAAAACGGAAACGTTAAAATTCTAAATTCAAATGAAATAAAAAAGGGAGATATTGTTTTATGTGAAATTGGTGATGTAATTCCCAATGACGGAGAGGTTATCGAGGGGCTGGCCTTTGTGGATGAATCAGCCATTACAGGCGAATCGGCTCCAGTAATGAAGGAAGCCGGCGGAGACTTCAGTTCCGTAACCGGGGGCACCAAGATAAAAAGTGACTGGCTCAAGATCAGAATTACCGCTACTCCGGGAGAGTCATTCCTGGATAAAATGATAAGTCTGGTGGAAGGTGCTTCAAGACAGAAAACTCCCAATGAAATAGCATTAACAACCGTTCTTGTAAGCCTCACAATGATTTTCCTGATAGTGGTTGTTGCACTGTATCCCATGGCTGATTATACAGGTGTAAGGATTTCGGTATCTACCCTGATTGCCCTGTTGGTATGTCTAATACCCACAACAATAGGGGGCTTATTGTCAGCCATAGGTATTGCAGGCATGGACAGGGTTACACGCTTTAACGTAATAGCCATGTCGGGAAAAGCAGTCGAAGCCTGTGGCGATGTTGATACCATGATATTGGATAAGACAGGGACCATTACCTTCGGAAACAGGCTTGCAGCGGAATTTATCCCTGTTGGCAAATCAACACAGGAAAATATTACACGCTTTGCATTGATTGCCTCGTTGAAGGATGAAACTCCTGAGGGACGTTCTGTTGTAGAGCTGGCAAACAAACAAGGAGTAAGTATCAACAAATCAGAGTATGACAAGGCTGAAAATGTGGAATTTACAAGCCAGACACGTATGAGCGGCTTAAATCTTCCCAATGGTGCACAAGTGAGAAAAGGTGCTTCCGATACCATTCAGAAATACGTTACTGACTTAGGTGGAGTAATCCCGGAAGATTTAAAGGTAAATGTAGATAAAATATCCAAGCTTGGCGGTACTCCTCTGGTGGTATGTGTTGATAAGGAAATAATGGGTGTAATTTATTTGAAGGATACTGTAAAACCCGGTCTTGTCCAGAGATTTGAACGCTTGCGTCAGATAGGAATTAAGACAATAATGTGTACCGGCGATAACCCGTTGACTGCTGAGACCATAGCAAAAGAAGCCGGCGTCGACGATTTTATTGCCGAGTGCAAGCCCGAGGACAAAATAGATGTAATCAAACGTGAACAGGCTGAAGGCCGGCTTGTAGCCATGACCGGTGATGGAACAAATGACGCTCCTGCCCTGGCACAGGCGGATGTGGGCCTTGCCATGAACAGCGGTACTGTAGCAGCGAAGGAAGCTGCCAACATGGTTGATCTGGATTCTGATCCTACAAAGATAATTGAGGTTGTAGAAATAGGAAAACAGCTTTTGATAACCAGGGGCTCACTGACAACATTCAGTATTGCAAATGATGTGGCCAAGTACTTTGCCATCATTCCTGCAATGTTTACAATAGCTATTCCACAGATGAGTGTGTTAAATGTCATGGGTCTTTCAACTCCCCAGAGTGCCATTCTTTCAGCGCTTATATTTAACGCAATAATAATTCCGGCTTTGATACCTATCGCTATGAGAGGTGTAAAATACAGACCTATGAGCGCCGAGGCAATGCTGGCTAAGAACATGCTGATTTACGGGTTGGGTGGAATGATAGTTCCGTTTATAGGCATTAAATTAATAGACATACTTATCAACCCAATATTAAAGGTCTTAAACTTGGGTTAAGGAGGGAAAATTTATGAAACTGTTTTTAAGAGCAATTACTGTAACTATAGCATTATTTATTCTGTGTGGTTTTGCATATCCTCTTGCAATGACAGGAATAAGTCAGCTGGTTTTTCATAAACAGGCCAACGGCAGCATTATAGAAAGAAACGGTCAGGCGGTAGGCTCAGAGCTGCTTGGTCAGAGCTTTACAGATTCCCGGTTCTTTCACGGGAGAATTTCAGCCGTTAATTACAACACCTACAAACCTGAGGACAAAGTGCCCGACAAAGACGGTAAAACTGCCTATTCCGGAGTGTCCTCCGGTTCTGCAAACCTTGCACCTTCAAACCCTGCACTGGCTGAACGTGTAAAAAAGGATGTTGATGAATTTTTAAAAGCAAACCCCGAAGTTAAAAAAGAGGATATTCCTGCTGATCTTTTAACAAGCCCGGGCTCAGGACTTGATCCAAATATAAGCCCTGAAGCCGCACGGATACAGATTCCGGCCATATCAAAGGCCAGCGGGCTTAGCAGCAAAGAGCTGAAGGAAATCGTTGACAAATATACGGAAGGCAGGGACCTGGGAATATTCGGAGAGCCTCGCTTTAACATACTGAAAGCCAACCTTGAGATACTAAGCAGGCTTAAATAAAGGATTTAAATGCACAAATCTGTTTCTATAGATAGAGATAAGCTGATATGTTTGTTATAAAGGGAGTTTGAATGTTTAAAAACAGAAAAGAGATGAGGTCATGAAAGATATTTTATCAACAGTAGGCTCCTGTTCAGTTGCCCTGGCAACAATATATCTTATAAAAAAAATAAATGATTACCTTAAATCTGATAACGATGTAGATACTAACTATAAAATTGATAAAGATGATGATTTTTAGAATGAAATGCTATGCTTTAATGATTTTATTCAGGGAACCCCTGGTTTCTGTTCAGGAACACTTGGTGTCCATGACAACCCTACTCAATTTCTGAGTGGGGTTTTTACTTATATTTTTATTTTTTCGAGAGTGTGAAAGTTTTTCTGTAAATTAATTTTCTATGATAATTATTTGGGAGATGAAGGCTTTAATTTAGCCCTCATCTCTTTTACAATATAAGTAATTTAATTTTATGTCAATTAAAACATGTTAAGGTATTACCCTAGCCTGCCTTCATGCATTATGGATAATTCTCTATAGGTTTTGCCCCAGTTTCTTATTGGTAAAGTCCACTTCTTTGTGGCTTCAAAGGTCGCTAGATATAGGGCTTATAGAAGGACGGTATGATTGGGGAATACGCTCCTTTGGCGGTTTAGACGGCGATAAGTGCTGTTTAGGCTTATAGCATTGGTGGTGTAAATAGCTTTCCTAACGTCATCTGAATTCTTAAATATCGGACTTATTGTCCGTTTTTTAAATATACAGAAGAAGTTAGGAAAATCATTTATACAACGAATATTATTGTAGGCCTTCACCGTCAATTTCGTAAGGTGACAAAGTCGAAGACCGTATTTCCGGCAGATAGTGCTTTGGAAAAAATGCTCTATTTAGCATCCCTTAATGTTATGAAGAAATGGACCCATCGATACAAGAATTGGGATAGAGTATTAAGTCAGCTGATGATAATGTATGAAGGACGACTTGAGCAATATCTTTAAAAGATTACCCCCACTGCCCCCAAGAGCCGTCCTTATTGCCGGACGGATTAGGCCCCACGAAACAGGATATTTAAGCTCAAAACAAATATTGCCAGAAAAGTCCTTAAAAGATGCATATCTGATAGGATTTCTGGCAATACCTAAATAAAATAACAATAAAATTATCTTGCCAAAGAAGAAACTAAAAAATTCAAACCATCAAAATAATTTACTCTCCCGAGCAGCTATTTAAGCAGTTGCTGCCTTACGCAAGCAACTGGCGTCTGAACTCAGGCTTCCTCCATATATCATATTCCATGACAAAACTCTCAGGGATATATCAAGAGTGAGAAGGTTTTGCATAAGATAATTGTTCAAGCGCTTACCCAACATCATAAATTTATTTTCTCTTTTTACTTTTAAGCCTAAAATCAATAACTTGTACTAACGCGTAAATTATACCACCAATAAAAATAAATGGTGCTACTATATTTTCACCATTGCCAGTTTTCCAGCTATATGAACTAGAATAATACCATTGATTAACAAAATAATCTTTATAAAATTTTAGTAATAACCTATCAAGAGTAATCACTATAATGACAAGAAGAACATTTACAATCCCTTGAATAACATATGAGTACCTTCTTAACCTTAAGGACACTAAAACACAAAAAGTAATAAATATTACTAAAATACAAACATTTACCAATATATTATTCATAATATTTATTGTACCTCATTCCACCAATTTTCTTCTATCAAACTACTAATTATTTTTATTCATAGCTATATTAACTAAGACTATACCCATCCTTCGTTTTTCGTCTAAACTTAAATTATTAAACGAATTGTACGAGTCTTTTAAAAACACCAAATCATCATATTGTTTTTTTAAAACATCATACAACATTTCTTCATCATTAGGAATATCTTTTTGGATTAATTCTAATAATTTTTGAAGTTATTCAATATTTTTTTATTTTTATCTGTCTGAAGTTGCTCAATTGTTTTAAATGCATCTGTAGTTTCTAGATTCTCTATCGTATCACAATAAATACTCTTAAATTCCTTTATGTCGCTATTATACTGTGATGTATTTGAACATCCTGCCAAAATTGTAATTACATAAATAATTAGAAGAAAAAACATTTTAGATTTAAAAATCATACATTTGCCTACCTTAGTCATAAAATAATATACCCTGTAACAAACCACCCTTTGACAGATTGTTTATTATCAAAAACATTCTGTCAAAAAGTGATTTATTATTTCTACCATATTCTAATTTACACTATTGAATTCTATTTAGATAGTTGTTCATTAACATCTTTTGCATCTACTTCCGTGACAGCTTCTCCAAGCTGATTCAACTTCTCTTTAAGGGCGGCATAACTATCATCATAATTATCATTCATATTATATATTTTGTCTACATACCATTTCATTGCCGCCTTATACGCAGTTTCGTCTCTTCCACTATAAGCAGGAAAATTCTGATTTTGTATTGAATTTTTGAGTTCTTTTAATTCATTGATAAACACTCCATCGCCATCCCAACCACTCATAAGATATCTGTAATCAGAACCAATAATGTAGTTGTATTGGACCAGTGCTTCTGCTACACCTTTTGACTCTTTTATATAGTCATTTATTATTTTTATAGAACCTGATGAGTCCGGATTACCATCATCTACTGCAAATTCTGTTCCTAAGCTGTTCTTCGTTTCTGTTTATAATATCGCTCAGATTCCTGTATTTGTATTCTGAAAATATTTCTTCAAGAATACCTTCTTTTATGAAGTGATCATAAACCCCGTCAGTAGTATGTATCGTTCTTTTATTATCTTTTAAGCCTTTTGAACATTCCAAGTAATCCTTTAGTGCTTTGGCTAACATATATTCTGGGCTTTTCAAGATTTCTTCATTGTGATGTTCAATATGTTTCTTTTTAGCTGAGTCTGCAATTTCCTCAACAAGATTTGTATTGCAACTTTCATCTATAAATTGAGCAATTGAGAATATTGGAAGCAATTTATCCAATTCTCTACAAATTATTTCTTTTGGAATATTTATTTGTTCCGGCTTTTCATATATTTCAGCTATCTTGTCAGCATAAGTTAAACCTATTAGATATAACGACTCAACTATACTGTTTGCTAAAGCCTGTTTTTTCTCTCTTCTTAATTTTACACTTAAATCACCGTTTTTCTTTTTAGTTTTTATAGTATGGCTCCTGTCTGCTATTGTATCAGGTATTTTATTTATACCTGCTATCATTTTAAATGAATACACGTTAAATACCACTAGTTCATTCTCTTTATTGCATTTTATTATCTTAGCACCTCTATTAAATCCGCTATTCAGAGCCAGTTTAGTATCACTTTCATCTGAACTGCAAAGATTTTCTTTTTCATCAATAAAGACTGTTGATCCATCTGAATCAATACTTCTTGTAAGTGCTGCTTGTTTAAGGTTTGATGCTAAAAGTCCGTTGAAACATATATTACTCATGCATTCCATGAGTGTTGTTTTTCCGGTACCTTTTTCTCCGTTAATCCAGATATACATACATTTTTCAAAGACACCTGCCATATATGTAGCCATAGCCCATAGAGCTAAAATGCTGTAATCTATTTCATCTGTCAGATATACTTGTGCTTTTATGTACTTAACAATGTCTTTATAACATTCATAGGAATTTATTTTTTCACCTTGCTGAAACCTTTCTAATACTGATTTTGTTATTTTGCTGACAGAATTTTTTGTGTGAATTAATTCTATGTCATATTTTTCAGCGTCATCAAATTTGAAAGCTTGTCCTTTACTGTTTACTATGTAACCTACTTTATCATTGAAAAAGCTATAATATAATGTATTGTCTACAAAGTCGTGATAAGGATAAATCTTTACCTTTTGTTCTCCTCCTTCCATTTCCTGTATTAATTTCGTTAATCCTTCAGTTTTTAAAATTTTTATTTTTCTTTTTTATTTCCATAAGTTTACATCCTCCTGATATAATAATTTTGTAATACCTGTTTTTTGTATTACCATATGATTATATTAAGATTTTTGTCAGATGAAACACTACACTGACACTTTCTGAAAATAATTTTCATAGAAATAAATTTGATCTAAAAATGTAATTTCTAATTTCTATGTCCAGCATAATAAATTCAATTGAAATTACACTTTTACACTTTTCTAGGTATATATTGTGATTTATGTAATTTCAACTTCGCTCAATTCTATAGCTATTCTAGCAATTCTAGATATATTTCAGATTGAAATAAGCTTATTATTTTTCCGAATAAACCAACTTAAAAATATTGTAAGTTTCTTATTAATTCCGGCACATATGCCTGAGCAATAGATTACTTAAAGAGTTTTTCAAATAATATCTTGACAAGACCAATCAGCAACTGATCCTCAGCAATAAGCTATATTTTTCTGAGTACATGGATTGGCAAGCACTGAGCTTTTCTGCATTTTTTTATAGCTTTTAACTATGATTTATTAGGTATATAAAATTGTCTATGAATATGCTGCAATTGCTGACTATCAATATTTAATATTATCTTAAGTTATTCAAGCTTACTAAATGGATTTCAAGCATATGCAATTATTGATATTTTCTTAAAGCGCAAAAGTTGTTTCTGGTATGTTTTGAAATGTTTGTATTAAAATTTATTTATGTATCATTTTTGAAATGTCTGAGATATGATTTTGAAGCTCTGGAATATCATATTTAATGATAATTAAACTTAATTCGATTTTATGTATCCTAACAAAAAAGAAAGGCCAACAGGATTGTATTTTCCCGTTGACCTATTGGTTTGTTTCTCTATTGGTTTGTTTCTCTATTGGCTTGTTTCTCTATTGACTTTTATGACGCTATTTTCGGAATGTTCATATATAACAATGTTAAATCAGCTTAATTAATATTAATTCATTAAAATTTTCAATGTGCAATTTTAATTTGTGTATCCCATAGAGCTGATATTTCTGTACCCAAAAATACGACAGGAAACAAACCACTAAAGATAGAGAAATGTAAAAAACTCATTTTTTAAGTTTCTGTGAGACGGCTATATTAAATCCGGCATGTATGCTCTGACCGAAAAAACAAAACCTCATACAAACCTTTCCACCAAAGTGTCATCTCAAAGATACCCAAAAGCATAGTAACTATGCATCATAGCTTAAAGGCAGCCTTTGGTCATCTGTAGTCAGCCACCTGTACATACCTTAAATGTGTCACATTTATATATGCGCCCATAACGAAACGTCAATTTGTTATGTCTACTCAGTCCCATCTGAAGCTTATCCCGCCAATACTGGCGGGATGTAATTTTTACCGAAAACTTATATTATTTATGTATATGGTTGGTTCTCGTAAGAATAAAACCAATTTTTCGATATTTCTTCATAATAATAATCTGTCGGTTGTCCAGTGGGTTTTTTTCCACTTTTATAAAAGGCTATGCTAAATCGTTCTGTACCATTCGTATAAAATAAGAACTCGATATTACGATCATCATCCACTGTGATTAATTTTACTCCAAGATTATCCGTCAAGTATTTAATATCATTATATATTTTTTGATCAATATGATTATCAGCGTCATCATCATTACTAAACTTGATTTTTCCATTAGAACTATAAATATGTGAAATATTGTTCGATTTTTCTAAATACTTCTGAACCGAGACGAAACGATTTTGATTGTTATTAAATATACTAATGATTTCTTCCTTAGTTATAGGTTTATTGTCAAAAAACACATTAAAACATAAGAATATAACTGCAAAAAGGCATATTAATGACACTGTTAATATTAAATATTTTTTCATTTTTCTACCTCTCCTCATACTATTTTGACTTTATGGCCTTTGACCTTGTATGCCAAAGGTAATTTTCAAAATACTGAAATTCATTTGTAGTATAAGCCAGAAATGCCATCTCAACATCATTTGCTGTAACATGCCCGTTTCTCTCATCATATCATCATTATAAAAATCTTTTTTAAATGGTACTTCATTGGGGGCGTCTGCCTCTGGTCGGAAATCATTATCGGATTTCTCTTGTATACTAGCATTTGGACCATAGCCATAGGCATCATCCAGCCCAAGAATATGTCCGAATTCATGAGCAATAGTTCTTGCATACTCACTTTGAGTATAATCTTTTCTGCTTTTATAACCTTTATACATTGTAATAGTTCCTGGATTTGATATCGACCAACTATCTTGACCTACCCCTTGAATTAACCCTTGACCAGGCTCCTCCCAATCTGTATGAGGAACTCCTTCGGAACTGTTATTTATATTAATAACTAAAAACTCTTGCTTATTTGAAGAATTAGAAGCCGACTTCCACAATCCATTTGACCCTGAATTATTACTGAAAATTTGGGTATTCACCGTTATTGTTTTACCATTTCCAAAATCAAATTGATTCCCTTTAAACGTACCACTCCAGTAAGATTGGATCCCAGCTGCTGCTACATTAGCATATGTTAAATTTATTGGTTTTCCTGTTGAAGGATCAACAAATTTGTCATTAGCATCTCCAGTAAAGTTTATATATGCCTTAATATTAATTGTATCTCCTGTTCTAGTTACCTTTACTGGGGCATCATTCATTTTTGTTTGAATAGTAACATTATTACCAGTGTCATCATGCCACCAACTTAAAGTATCATCGATACCCAAAGCCTTTGCAATTTCACCAACACTATCATCAAAACTAATTGTTACATACTTTCCTGTATCAAAATTTTTGGCTTTTATAGTTCTTTTATTATAATCAACTGATATTATTAAACCCATAGCTTTTAAAAGCCACTCTGCATCTTTAACATATGTTTTATTACCAATAAGCACAGCATCTGTAATTTGTATACCATTCACATCTAAGTTAACATTTGTAGGTAAAACAGAATTAGTCTGCCCATTAGGTATATAAACATTGTGATTTACCGATGATGAATAATAATTATTACTATTTGGATTATTACTATAGCTACCTCTATTATTATTATATATTTGGGCAGTACCCTTCTCCCCCAGTCTAACTTCATTGTTTACTTTCCCATAATTATTCAAAACCAAACTGCCATTCTTTCCGCCAGTTATTGTATCCATAATACCATAATTATTAATGGTTACATTTGAACCATCACGGGTATGAACTGATGTGACATGCTCCCAAGGATTCATTGTTAAAGTTGTTGACGATGAACCGGAACTTATGCTGCTGCCAAATAAATTTCCAAACTCATAATCTGAGACAGTGACATGTCCGTTTTGTACGCTTCCTCTTTCATATCCCCAGCTGTCATATACTTTCCCGTTATCCAAATAAAGGTCCTGGGTTTTACCATTTATTGTAAATGTATCTTTTGATGAATCCTTACTCCATGTGCTTACATCAGCTACTTCACTTAAAGTAATACCTTTTGGTGTTGGATCTGGTTCTGCTTCATGTTTATATTTCTCAGCAGCTTCCTTTCCAAAATAAAATACAAGTTCATTGTATGTCATATGTCCCGTCGGATCAGTGTACTGAATCGGATCATTTTCGCAATAAGTATACAAATTCAAGCTCAGCGGGTTGTTATCTTCCCCCCAGTAGCTATCCTCAGTTGTAAAACGTCCCAAATATGAGTCATAGTACCCTTAACGAGATAATATGTTACTCAAATGTAGTAGCCATCATGTTTCAGATGGCTATATAGATATTCTTTGTTTTTCAAGGTACGATAGTTTGATTATATCATTCCTTCGGAGGGTTGGATAGATTTGGATGGACATATTCATTACCACTTTTCATCATGCCGTAGACTATATTTACGCTTCTTCTCATTACTGACTTTATTGCCTGATTTGTGGTTTTACCCTGTGACAGTTTTTTGTTGTAGTACTCGTAAAATATACCGTTTACAGGTTTGTTTTTGTTTCGTCCTGCACAGATATTCCTTGCTGCTATTCCCTGAAATATATAGTGCAGCCTTCGGTTTCCAAATTTGTTTCTTATGTCTTTTTGAGTATCCCCGGAGGAATGGCTTATAGGACATATTCCAGAGAATTTAGCCAGTTTATCAGCACTTGAAAAGCGGTTTATGTCGCCGATTTCGACTATTAAGGCAGCTGCTGTTATAAAATCAACTCCTTTTAGTGTTTCCAACTTGTAAGGCAGTCTTTGCGTAAGCTTTTTTATCTCTTTTTCTATAGCGGAAAGTTCAGCGTTGTTGTGCTTTATTTCCTTTATACAGTTAGTTACCATGAAGTCCCGGCTTTCTTGAAAACCTGTTGTTGTATCACCATCCTTCTCAACAAGTTCAAGGATTTGATTTGCTTTTGTTGTATCAAAGAAGCCACTGCTCCGTTTGTAAAGCATTTCGCCAAGTTCTTCTGCTGTAACTCCTGCAAGCTTTGAAGGTGAAGGATAATTTTCCCAAAAGTCAAGGGCGGTAGGACAGCTGAATTCATTGAAAAACAGTTTATAGGAAGGATAATGCGCTATTATGTACGCGTGTACCTGATTTTTTATGGTGATATTGTCATTAACTATGCTTGCCCTTTTTCGTACAAGTGTGCCAAGTGTCCAGTAAATGTCATGCTGTTCAAATTCCTGCAAGGTATCATACTTTGTAAGTAGAACCCTTGCAACGCATTCAGCATCTACAAAATCAGTCTTATCCTTGCCGGGCTGGCTTTTTCTTTCTGCCGAGGACAGGTTGGAGTTAACCTTTTTTACAACACATTTTTTTGCTCTGAGAAATACAGCCAGTGGTCTGCCTGCTGCACCACAGTCTTCAAGTCCGAACACTACTGTCTGACCTTTTTTAACATATTTCCTGACCTTCTTGTAGAACTCCTCGAAGGCGGAAGGCTTGTTCTCAAACTGTACTTCTCCCAGCTTTTCGGCAAAACAGTTAAGTATAACGGCGGTGTGGGTGCGCCTGTGGGTATCAATCCCACAAAAGAGCATTTTCAATTTAGGATGCATAAATATCTTCCTTTCATGTATATATTTTATTTTCAAAGTACAAGCTTTCTGTGCTTTTAAAGTTTAAACGGCATCCCTTACTGTACAGCGTAAAGCCTTTTACAGCTTCGCAACGGAACTATAGCCAATACCAAACCCAAAAGCCCTTACATTTACCGTAATTAAAAAGTCAATTACAACAAATGTAAAAGCTTTTAAGAATACAGGGCGTTTCATATGAGGCACATGCTCTACTGCGTAAGCTCTGAAGCCCGCAAGGGTACTAACAGCCAATAACCATGTGAAACGCCTGTATTTATATGTTAAGAGGATTTACCTATGACAAAAAATCCTCTTATTGCTTTGAAATACAAGTAGTATTTTTACTTAAAAACCACTAACGGAACACCGCTTTTCCTTGCTCTTGAAACCATGTCCTTAGTTCCTTTGCTACCATCAATATTTTCGTGAAAAGCAACTACAAGGTGAGGGTTTTCCATATCCAGCATAGTTTGGTTACGGATAGGCCCGGCTTTTTTGCCGTATTTTTTCCACTGTGCAGGATACTCACGAAATGATAAACCACATGCTTTGGCAGCCTTTACGGCAAGGGTATCAGCACCCTTTGCACCTCCGGCTATAATGACAATATCCCCATGGACAGAAGTAGCTTTTAAACGTCTGATATAGTGTAAAACCCTTCCATAATCGGTATAGAACCTACTCCCACAAATGAGCACCTTGTACATAACTATGCAACCTCCTTTATCTGGAACAAATACTCCCGTATAGCCTGTATAAACCTCAAGCCATACTTTTCAAGCTTGGTCTGACCAACTCCCTGTATAGCACTAAGTTCTGAAAGGTCTGTAGGAAGAAGCCTGCACATATCTCTGAGAGTTTTGTCATGGAATATGATATATGGAGGAAGCTTGAGTTCCGATGCAATCTGCTTGCGTAAGGCAACAAGTTGATGAAATAACTGCTCCGAATCAATAACCTCTGATACCTCAGCCTTTAAGGCAGCAACAGCCTGCCCGATAGCCTGGTCGACAGTTTCAATATCCTCAGCCTGTAAATCCGCTGTACTATCAACTCCAATATCAGATACCTCTGTCTGTGAAATATCATCAACCTTTGAAATCGGCTCTACAGGTGCAGTCTGTAGCTCAACACAGCAGACCGAAAGCCTGCCGCCAGAATCAGATACTGAAATACTAAAAGAAAAAATTCCGCTTGACAAATAATCAAGGACGGCGGTAAACCCTCCGTAAGATTATGCGGGACTTGGGACATACAGGCAATTGGGGTATCAGTGTTCCCGGGATTTTCAGGAGGTGTTTTATGAGATTTACCATTACGTCACAGGGTACTGACATACCCTTCCAGCTTGATATTTCAGGGTATATTCTTACGGTTTCACACATTTCTGACCACAACTGGGATTTTTCTTTATTGCAATTTTGAAAGCACAGAATAAATGGTATTTTGGTTTCGCTTTTCTGATTTTATGTCTACCGGTTCAGCTGAAAGAAAGGCCAGCAGGATTGTGCGTTCCCGTTGGCCTATTGGTTTGTTACGATATCAATTTTTAGAGGTTATTTACAGTCTCGGACAGGATAGAGCAGTAGTAACATATTACCCAGTATTTACTGTCAAGTGAAATCAATTCTCTAGCAAATTATATCTTACCTCAATGTACTATAGTATTATTTTTATAGCCCTGGTAATAGCGATGTACTGTCATCATCTCTACGTTTATTTTACTTTGCTCTTCTAAAGTTAACTCATCCCATTTATCATATGTACTTTTTAGAAAAATAAGCCCGTCATACAAAGTCTTGAGTTCTGAGTAATGGTCTTTTTTACTTTGAGGGACATCCCCTTTTATGTCTTCCAATAATTTCTCCATCTTATCAATATATTCTTTATTCTCCTCAGACTGAAGTAATTCTATGGATTTGTAAGTATTTTCAATATCAATGTTCTTTGCTACTGAACAGAAAACCTTGTAATAGTCATCTACAAAAGAATAATATTTATCCGATGAAGAACAACCACAAAGTAATATATATATAATACTTAAACTAACTAAACAAAATCTTTTGAACAATTTAATTCCCTCCCAACTAGAGATACAATAATTATAGTTTAATCTCCATAAAGCTCTTTATCAATTTTTTCTAAATCTTTATCCAATCTTTTTACTGAATCTTTATAATTGATATTTTCATTTATAACCAAGTCTATATATGCTATCAATTCATTCTTATATATTCTTGATTGGTCTTCGCTTCCGTAGATAATATCTTGTTTAGTGAAATCTTGTTTTAGTGTTTGAAGTTCCTTTACAAAACCATCCCTAAACTTATTTTTACTACCGCCATCTATTAAGTATTTATATTCGGTATTATCGACAAAATTCATTTCTGCTTCTGCTAATACCGCATCTTTGTAATACCCAAATGGATCTAATGTACCCATAATATCTTTCACTCCCGGCTGTGGATCATAAGTGCTAAGTAACGCCGAAGATGCGTACTGCGCCATATTCACCTTAGTATTACTTATATATGGTATAGGACCATTTACTCCATAATTACCATTCTGCAGTTTAGTCCAAAGTATATCTAATATTGAATAAGCTATTTGATATCCTGCTAAATCCACTTGAGCATCACTATATTTTTTAAAATATTTCAAACTATAAGAGAATTCTTCATATCTATAAGCAAATGCCCAAGTGCCGTGGCTCTCGTTAAGAATTCTATCCAGCTGTTCTCGAGCAGCTTTCTGAGCAGCTACAGCTATAGTATTAGTCAATTTTCCATCTTTAGCTCTGTTAGTCCAACTCAGTAACGAGTTATAATGATCTCCGCTACCCATCCTTTTAAAATCAGAATCTAAAGAATGCCCATTATCTAAGTAATCTTTTAAAAATTGGTTACGAGCAGAAGTATAGTCTTTATAAACATTAATATAACCCAGCTGATACAGATTGGTTTTGAGTTTATCCAAATCACTAATAACTTTTACGCTCCCCTGTCCTGAGTAATGCTTTGTACCTTGATCGGTGGTTGAACTATTCCCAAACCCTGTCTCCAGCCAGTCTACCTGCCCATCTTCATAGTTAAACACTTCATTCGTACTATAAGCTCCTGTTTGAGTATGCTCAATATGTCCATAATTTGTTACATGTATTCCTAGTAGGCTATCTTTATTGGATATATCCCCACCTATAATATTCTTAATGTAGGCATTTTCATAATTATTCACAAACAAACTGCTATTCTTTCCGCCAGTTATTGTATCCATAATACCATAATTATTAATGGTTACATTTGAACCATCACGGGTATGAGCTGATGTGACATGCTCCCAAGGATTCACTGTTAAAGTTGTTGACGATGAACCGGAACTTGTGCTGCTGCCAAATAAATTTCCATATTCATAATCTGAGACAGTGATATGTCCGTTTTGTACGATTCCTCTTTCATATCCCCAGCTGTCATATACTTTTCCATTATCCAAATAAAGGCTCTGGGTTTTGCCATTTATTGTGAATGTGGCTTTTGATGAATCCTGGCTCCATGTAGTTGCATCAGCTACTTCGCTTAAAGTAATACCTTTTGGTGTTGGATCTGGTTCTGCTTCATGTTTATATTTCTCAGCAGCATCCTTACCTAAATAAAATACCATTTCATTGTATGTCATATGTCCTGTCGGATCAACGTACTGTATCGGATCATTCATACAATAAGTATACAAATTCAAGCTAAGCGGGTTGTTATCTTCCCCCCAGTAGCTGTCTTCGGTTGTGAAGCGTCCCAAATTTGGGTCATAGTATCTTGCTCTCAGGTAATAGAGCCCTGTTTCTTCATCGTAGAATTCACCTGTGTAGCGGATTGCGTTGCCGGTGGTTTCTACTGTGAGGGTCGGGGTTCCCCAGATGTCATAGTCATACTGGTTTTGTACTACTCCTGCTGCATCTACTGTTTGTACTACGTCTCCATGTCCGTTGTAAAGGTAATAGCTCTCGTTTCCTGCTGCATCTGCTTTTGCTATATAGTTTATTCCCTTTATGTATCTTGCCTTTACATTAGTACTTGCATCCGTTTCAAGGATAACATTCTGTCTGTCATATAGATAGTTTGTTACTTCTGTTGTATAGCCTTTGTCGGATTTCTTTACTGTTTTGCTTACTCTAAGGTCATCGCCGTTGTACGTGAAGTCAACAGTTGTACGAACTCCGGCTTTAACGGTTTCTGTCTTTTTGAGCCTGTTGAAGCCGTCGTAAGTGTAGCTTGTTTTTTCCACCTGTTTGTCTATAGTGTTTGAAACATTATCACCATATGCCGTACCTGTGGTTTTGGGGCGCAGTCCGGTGTTATCAGGCAAGGTATGGCTGATGCTTTGCTTTAACTGGTTTCCGTTGCTGTCATAGCTGTATTTTGTTGTTTTTCTGGCGATTTCCTTATTGTCACCGTCAAACATTCTCTCTACCAGCTTTAATAGCAGGTTGGAGTTTGAGTAGGTGTAATCGCTCTTCTTCAATATATATTGTATTTCTTTTCCTGTGGTCTCGTCAACATAGTCACTTGGTTGAAGTGATATATATGTTTCGTTCTGGGACACCCTGTTTCCTGCTTTATCGTATGAATATACGGTTGTTTTTCCAGGTGTTGCGACTTTTGTAATCCTTCCCGCTTTATCATACTCATAGTCTGTTGTTCCGTAAAGGTCAGTTTTTGTTATCTGCCTTCCTGCGAGGTCATAGGTATAGCTGTATTCTGAAATTTTACCGCCGTTGGGCTTTGTGTTTGTAAGTGTGATCAGCCGGTTGTCCCTGTCATAGCTATAGTTTTCTGAAACTCCACCTTCAAAGGTGACTGAGCTTCTTCTGCCATTGTCGTCATATGAGTAGGTTGTGGTTTTCCCTCCGTAGGTTACGGTTTCCATTCGACTTGATTTATCGTAAGTGTATTCTACAGAATAGCCTTTGGAATCGGTTACTGTTGCAATATTCCCAATCTGGTCATAGGCATAGCTTACCTGTGCAGCACCACCCTTTTGTATTTCGGTAAGTCTGTTGTTTTCATCGTAGTTGTAGGTGCTTGTGCCGCTTTCATCGGTCATTGAAACCCTGTTTCCAACTTCATCGTAGGCATAGCTGACACTATCTCCTGTTTCAGCTACTCTTCTCTGGAGCAGGAGTCCTCTGTTGTCATAGGTGTATACTGTGCTGTTGCCGTTTTTGTCAGTTACACAGGCTGTGTTTCCTTCAAGGTCATATTTGTAGGTTTGAACTTTGTTATCTGCGTTGGTTACTGATTTAAGGTTTCCAAAGGCTGTGTAGGCATAGCGTGTAAGCTTACCCCTTCCGTCGGTCATTGTAAGCTTGTTGCCCTGCTTGTCATAGCTGTATTTTGTGGCTGTTCCCAGTGCATCAGTCACCTTGGTAAGATTTCCTGCTGCATCGTATTCATATGAAGTCGTACTGCCCAGGCCATCGGTCTGCTTTGTTACCTCGCCGTACTGGTTGTAGGTATATTTTATACTGATTTTGCTCTTTTCCAGTGCTTCAGGTGTTGACTTTGATACGATGAGGTTAGCAAGGTTGTAGGCATATACTGTTCCATATCTGGCTTCATCATCACCGGCAGACTGATATCCTTCTGCATCTATTTCCTTTATTATGTTTCCGTTTTCATCATATACTCTTCTGCTTATGACCTTGTTATAGGCATCTGTGACTGTCTGGAGCCTGTTAAGGCTGTCATAGTCATAGGTCATAGTATAGCCCTTTGAATTTGTTTCTGACAGCTTGTTTCCGGCAAGGTCATAGGTGTACCTGTATTGGTTATTCTTTGCATCTGTTATTGTCTCAACTCTGTTAAGCTTGTCGTAGGTATATGAAGTAGTATATCCATGCCCGTTCCTTTCTGTGAGCTTGTTGCCTGACGCATCATAGGTGTACTGGGTGAATACATCTTTTCCTTCATATTTAATTGTGATCTTTTCCAATCTGTTTAACAGGTCGTAAGAATATTCAGTTGTATAATTTGCTCTGTTTTGAGTATCATCTTCTTCACTGCCGAAGGCAAGCGGACTGATTACTTTTGTTTTGTTGCCGAGAATATCGTATTCATAGGCTGTAATCAGCATGAGCTTTCCCGGATACTCGCTATCCTTGAGGCTGTCCAGGTTAGGAAGGCCGGCAGCATTGTAAATGTCTTCTTCGCCTACCAGCTTTATTTCTTTTGTTACTCTGTTCCGGCTGTCGTATTCAAATTTTTGTGTATCAATAACGCCTTCTGATCTGAGGCTTTCAATCTTTGTTTTGTTTCCGTTCCTGTCATAATAGGCCCTTGTGTATGCTCCGCTGCTATCTGTCACTGTGTTTACAAGGTTGTTATCATAGTATGTGTAGGTTATCTTTCTTAATCCCAGTTTATCCTTTGTGCCTGTAAACTCCTTGGATGTAACATTTCCTATATCATCATATATATAACTCTCAATAGTATAGAGTACACTTCCGCTGCTGTCCTTTTCAAAAGGAGTCTTTTTGCTGACAACTCTGTTTTCAGCATCATAGGTTATGTATGTAACGCTCCCTCTTTTGTCCTTTAATGATACTATGTTACCAAGAAGGTCTGCCATATATTCCATGGAATTACCATAGCAGTCTGTTTCTGTTTTCAGACTTCCAAAGCTGTTGTAGCTGTAGGCTGTCACATTTCCACGCTGATCGGTTTGAGATATTTTTTCGCCTAAGCTATTGTATTTGTATTCTACAATTCCAGTGTCGGCAAAAATTGCTTTTGATAGTGTTCCGTCAGCATTGTAGTTGTAAAGTGTGGAGTTACCCCTTTCATCTGTAGCTTTGGTAAGGTTGCCGAGGATATCATATTCATAGGTCTTGCTGTTTTGCAGGGCATCTGTTGTTTTTGTGACTCTGCCCAAGGCATCATATTCGTAAATTGTACCTGCTGAAGTTTCAATACTGACATTGTACCTTAATCCATCTACTCTTTTAATAACATTTCCATTTGCATCGTACTTCAGATACTCTAGGGTATTGCCTTCGGGTGATACAGTAGTTGTGCGCCTGTTCATACTGTCATAAGTATACGAAGTACCCTTCATTGTTTCTGCAAGCTCAGGAGTATCCTTACCTTCTTCATAGCAGTTCGGCTGTATCTGTTTCTTAAGGTTGCCCCTTTCATCATATATGTATCTGGTTACAGCCTGTCCGCCTTCTGCTGCCGGAGCCTTCAGCCTTATGAGTCTGTTCATGCCGTCGTACTCATAATATGTTGTTATACCTTTGGCGTTCTTTTCCTCAAGCAGATTTCCATTCAGGTCATAGTTATAGAAGGTAGTTACCTTTAGAGCATTTGTCTTCTCTTTTACTTTTTTATCAAGGTCATATTTGAATTCTGATGTGTTTCCATATGCATCTGTTTTGGTTTTTAGCTGTCCGTCGTTATAGTAGGAATAGGTAGTCTTTGCCTTTACTTTTGTAGTATACTCGCTATCAAACTCTGCATTTCTGAGATAGTTGCTTTCTACATCAGAGGTCTCCACAAGCAAGGCCTGTGTAATTGGTCTTGACTGAACATCGTACACAATCCTGGTGATTTTATATTTATCATTATCTATTTTTACCTTCTTGGTAATGACATTTCCCTTTTTGTCATACTCATTTATACTTTCGTGTCCGGCAGGACCTGATACTCTCGTCGTTCTCCCGTTTTTGTCATAGGTATACTCTACTCTGTCACCCATTGAGGTTTCATTTCCTGACAGAGACCCTTTAGCTGTCTTGTATTCAAAGGTTTCGCTGCTTAGAATATTTCCTGCTTCATCATATTTACTCTTAACAAGCTTGTAGTAATCGGCACTGTCTGATTTAACATAATCCTTTTCAGCAGTGAGGTTCCCCGACAGGTCGTATTCAAAATATCTGGTGTTTCCTGCCCTATCAACGCTCTGTGTAAGCTCTCCCTTTGGAGAATACTGATAAGTTTCATAAGTATTGTCAGGATTATCTATTCTGTAAACCTTCCCGAATAGATTGTTATAGGTTATGGTCTTATTACTCAGCTTATCTGTCTTAATAATATGCGTATTTCCGGTCAGGTCGTATTCATAGCTCTCTGTTGAACTGTCTGCATATATAGTTTGTTTTAAAAGACCATTGAGATAGTATATATTCTGTGTCTTGTTACCATAGGCATCAGTTTCTGTAAGAGAGTTGCCGGAAGCATCATAGGTATATTTTTTTGAATAATAGGCAGTACCGTTCTTCCGGTTATCCTTGCAGGTTTGAGCAGTTGTATATTCAATGACATTGTTATATACATCGTACACATATGTATTTCCAAAGGATGCGGTAGGGTTCTCCTTGTTATAGCCCTCTCCATCTGCTTGTTTTATAATATTTCCACGTCCGTCGTACTCTTTGTAGCTTGTCACAATACTTTGACTTCCGACAAATACGGACATCTTTATCTGGCGGTTCAGTGCATCATATTCATACTCGGTACCCGGAGCTTTTGATAAATCCTGAGCTGAATATCTGGGGTCTATTTCTTTTATGAGGTTCCCAATTTCGTCGTAAAGGTATTTGCTGACGTAGCCCATGGGGTCTATTCTTGTGGATATCCTGCCCATACCGTTATATTGATACTGCGTAGTACAATCCACTCCTGAACGGGTCAATGTTTCAGAAGCGAGATTGCCTCTTTTGTCATAGCTGTAGGACGTTGTTCTCACTGCACCGGCTTTTGTAAATGGCTCAACTTTTTGTTTAAGCCTGTTTCTGTAGTCATAGCTGTATGTAGTTTTTTCGAAATTTGTACCGTTATATATCTCCTGGGAGAGTACATTTCCATCATAGTCATAGCTGTATTTCCTGCTGTAATTTCCATGCTTTGTAATCTGAGCCGGAGAAATTTCATCGCTCATTGTGCCTTCTTCTCTTACTACCTTATCTGCAAAGTTATATTCATATAAATACCTTATGGTACTGGTTCCGGATTCATTAATGTAGTGGGTTACACTTTTCGCGTTACCTTTATTCTCATAGGAATACTGAGTATGTGACTTTGTAGTTGAATCTATTTTTCTGTACTCGTCAGTCACCTTATCCATGCTGTTATAGGAGTACTCTATGAAAGCCGATAAAGTATCAATGTCTTTATCAACTTTTCCCTGGGATATAGATGTTACGTTATTGTTTTCATCATAGGTATATTTCTTATATACATAGCTGTTAGCAGCAGTCTTATCGTATATTCTTTCCTCAACTGCCCGCCCTATACTATCGTATTTGTATTTCGTTGTCCTCCCGCCGGGTTCCTCAACAGTGGAAACTTTATCAAAACTTGTATATGTATATTTTATTTCGTTATTCAGAGCATCTTTTTTATTGATAACCCAGCCAAGGTCATCGTAGGTATATTTTGTAGTATTACCTTTAGCATCTGTTTGGCTTACAACATTTCCGGCATAGTCGTATGTAAATGAAGAAGAATAATATTTGGTTTTATCCGGAGTTTCCTCTGATTTTATTAGCTTTCCGGCTATATCATAGTGGAGGCGCTTTGTATAGCCATCTTCATCTGTCAGAAGCATAAGCAGCTTTGTGTCGGCATCTGCTCCATATGTATAGTCAATTGTAAGGCTTTCCTTTTTAATTGTATCCTTCTCATAGTATTCTTTCTTTACTAGACTGTTTTCACTGTTGTATGTAAATCTTGCACTGTTTCCATTTGAATCTGTTTCTTTGACCTTATTGCCCAGTGCATCATATTCATCAGCCAACAGTTTGTGCCAGGCTGCTTTGTCAAATACGCTATGCTCCAATTGATTTCCGAAAATATCATAGGTGTATCTGAATTTTTCGCCTGACTGGTTAATATATTCTATCTGTTTGTTTTGAAGCTTGAAGTCATTGTATGTATATTGTTTTATTGTATTATCAGGGTATGTTATTTTTTGTATTCTGCTTAAAGTATCATATTCGTAACTAATTCTGTTTCCTTTTCCATCCAGTTCAGCTTTCATATTCCCGGTGTTAAAGTCATAGGAATACCTCTTGGATATCTCAACGCCATTTACAGTGCCATATTGTTTGGTCAGATAGGCACCCTTTTGGTCAACACCATCGGCATCAATCCCATACTCATAATTGGTAATAAGCTGAAACTTGGGTTCAGTTTGATCGTTTCCGTCTGAATGTATCGTCTTTTTTGTCATATTACCGTATTTATCATATTCGTAATCGGTTACATTCCATAAAGCCTTATCGCTGGTATGCACCTTTTCTTCCCTGATTACGTTACCTTTTTCATCAATTGTATAGATTATCTGACTTGTTGTGTCCTTATCAAGTTTCCAGGTTTTTGACTGGAGCACATGGAATTTGTCATAGGCATAGGCATATACCACAGTATTTTCTTCATCTTTTGGATAGCCTTTATCATCCCTGCTGGCAATAGGCCCTGTATAGTTTGTAAGGTTTCCGTACATGTCATATCTGTAGTTTTCTATTTTCTTTACGGGCTGACCTTTAACCTGCCCGTTTAAAAGGCTGGTTGTAGTACTTTCGATTTTCTTTGGGAATTTCATTTCATCAAATTCGGTAGTTGAAACAATCTTATGGTCTGTTCCCGTTTCTTCACTGTTAACCTGCTCATGGATACCGTTATATGTGTATTTTATAACTGTTCCATTGCTTAACTTCTTCTCAGCAAAATATTTATAGGTATCCTTCAGGTAAGCATCTTTCAGCTTAGTATCGGTGGTATTAACAGAAGCTTTATATTCACTGGAACCAAATCCATCAGCTTCGTTTGTATATTTGTATTCTATTCTGTCCTTTACATCGAACTGGAATCTCTCCAGGAAGTTGCTCTTTGTATTGTCATAGCCGGTTTTAGCAAGTTCCTTTTTTTCAAATATTTTTCTGTACTGCATACTTCCATCATCTGCCAGACTCTTGGTGTAAGTATTATAGGTAAAACGTTCTACTCTGTTTGTCTTGCAGTAATCTATTTGTGTGAGGTTTTCATATCTGTTATATGCTTTGTAATTTATTCCGTTTGTGTATGTGAAACCAAGGCTGGGCTGATCATACCAATAGTGGTATTTGGGCTTTCCATCAATATCATAAACTCTTTGCAATCTTGTTCTTACTACATGTTTTGAGCTGCTCAC
The DNA here is from genome assembly GCA_023409265.1 of Bacillota bacterium. GTDB lineage: Bacteria > Bacillota > Clostridia > Acetivibrionales > DSM-1351 > Ruminiclostridium. The sequence goes on from JAEYHZ010000013.1 coordinate 90,327, forward strand.
AAGTACTGCCGATTTATCATAAACTATTTTGTTGCCGTCGGGAAGGCTTATTATTACCTGGAATTTACCTTTAAGATCACCCGAATTAACTGTATCCGGATTTTGTGACTCCTTCCAGCTGTCTTCAAGACTATAGTTATTGTTTTCTATAGCTCCGACAGAAAAGTTCTGATCTTCCTTGTACTCCATAGTTACTTCTCTGCCCATTGTGTCAATGATCTTGGAGATAAGTTTTTTATTGTTTTTACCAATTTGGCCGTTTGAATAAACCATGCCTCCATCATCAATAGCATAAGCCTGAGATTTGTACTGGAAGGTTATTGTATTGCCATATCTGTCCATAATGCCTAAAACCCGGCCATCTTCAGCAAAATATGTTTTCTTTCCGGTTTTATTTGTCATTACGTAAAAGGATGTTCCATCAGTTTGTCCATTACTGAAATCCTTGCTTTCTTTAACCACAACATCTTTAATTGTCTGATTTTCAGGCTCAAATGTATTTACACCCTCCACCTGTTTAGGTCCGATAAGCCTGTATACATCTCCAGCCTCTGTATGCAAAAACTTATAGTTTGATCCATCGGAATTGGACTTTATCTCGATTGTTGGAAAAGAAAACCTCATTCCTATTCCAAGATTATATCTGTTTTCATAAAAGGATGGTGTGTTATTATCAAAATATACCTGATCAACCCAAACACCGTTTTGGTACTCAGCCTTCATGTCCTGAACGTTTGAAGTACCGCTTTTATACATTCTCTTTATTTCCAGGTCAAGGCCGTTTATACCAGGCAGGACATAGTCAGTCTGAGCAAGAGTTATATCACCGCTCTGCGGGCTTATTGATTCCTCTGATACGTTATTTCTAAGGTATGCAGGTGAAAGCATTGTATTATATTGCTGCTTTGGCCCTATCAGATTATTCATTTGTTCTTCAAGTGTTGTTGCATATGTAGCCTGTATTGATAATACTGAGGTTACTATTATAGTTATAAGTATAACTAAATGTTTTAGTTTTTTATTTATATTTTTCAAAATTAAGTCCCCCTTGATGGCGAATTAATGGTATTTCTTAATAATATTTTTCTTCAAAAGCCATTGCATAGATTTCCTCTTTTGATAGTCCTTTTTTAACAGTATTAAGGACGCTGTCCGCTGGCTTATCAAGTTTGGTGGCTATCGTCAGAGCTTTGATTACATCTTTCTCGGATAGTTTGGTCTGAGCCGTATATTTGGAAAGCTGAGTGCGTGTTACTGATAAGTGGGGAGACTTTTCCAAACCGTTAACTATGCCGTACTCCGCATTTATCAGTCTCCAGCTTTCACCTGCCTGCCTTTTATTTATTATTTCATCTATTTCTACTTTTGTTTTTTGGCTTACCCTGTCGGCTATCATTATGGTATCCTGGTCTATATTGGATTCTAATAACTTTTCAAGATAATTATTATCAAAGTCTCTGGGAACAAATTCAGGATTGCTTTTGATATATTCTTTGAAGATGTCAGACCACGTTTTGCCTGCTCCTTTTTTATTAACCAGTGTCTCTATGTCTTCCATAAATCCATAACAATCATTCAGAAACGAATATGCAGTCATAATGTCAGGAAGCTTTTTTCCTTTTTTAATAAGCCTTTCAATTTCATTCTTGAATTTAACATGTACATTTAAATTTTCAAGCAGCTGCTTGTAGTTGTTTAAATTTTTTGTATAGCTATCGGGATCCTGTGCCTTTATCAAATCAAGGATCTCCTGTGATATCTCGGTGCTGGCTTCATCTTTTAAGCCATTGTCTGCAGCCTTTGGATTTTGAGTATTTACTGTTGTTTTCGATGGAACATCAGAGCTGTTGTTATCTGATACAAACAGATTTCCAATCATGGAATAGCCAACCAGACCGGCATTTACTACCAATACTATAACTAGGGCAATTACTATTATTTTTGTCCTTTTTACCTTCCTCATAAGCGCATTCTCCTTTATTTCTGATTCTGTATAGGATTAATTTCGTTAATTTCGTTCATTATCTCATCCGTAGGATTTTTAGGTTTTACATCACCTGAGTCTGGTTTTGGTACATCCGGTAAAGGACTTGTTTCCTTTGGTTTCATTTCACTTAAGTTTTTATCTACAGTTTGGTTCTGGTTTGATGTCAAATCACTTTCATTGTCCTCTGTCTGAATTTTTTCAATAGATTTTGCTTCTATTTTTTCAAGCGTAATTACATTTCGTTCATCGAGCAGCAGTTTTTTCTCATCCCTGCTCTTCAGATATGCTTCCTTATCATTTATGTAATCATTAAGGTCAAGGTCTGCCTGGAGCGAAAATAGATATTCATCAAAAACTTTTTCATAGCCCCCAAAGTCAGCCTTAAGTTTTAGCATGAAATATATTGCATTTTTAATATCTATTTTTTTATAAAGCTTCTGATATGTGGTTACGTCACCAGCAGAGTCCATATTTCCACCATCAAAACTAAGCTTGTCCGTATCTGTTTTATTAGGTGGGTTTGTTGAGGTTACTGACGGTTTTGATGGATTTGGTAAACCTGCTGCATTAGGTGGATTTAATGGGTTTGTTTTAGTTTTTGAGGTTATCTCTTCAAGCTGAAAAATGACTCTCTCCTCAATGAGTTTGACTTCGGAAATTTCATCCTCAGTAAAACCCTCTTTTTTCAACTTCTTTATATATTCTTCGTCAAGGCCTGAATTCAGCAGCAAATCATCCCTATCGTTCTTTTTGCTGTTCTCACCCAGGGTTGACTTATTTCTTAGAAAAGTAAGAACCTCATTCCAGGACCGTCCGTAGGATTTCAATTCAAAGACCTCTTCAATGCTTACACCTGTTTCGTTTGATATCTCGGATGCAATTCTCTTATCCTCACTGCTGGCATTGTCAGCTGTTATAGAATTTGTTTTGCCGTTGCCAATTCCCCAAATTGTCAATGGGATAGACGTTGACAATATAACAAGTGCTAATATCAGTGCTACAAGCTTGTACTTTTTTGATTTTATTACCATAATCTTCAGCTCCTCTGTTTGTATATACCTAAATCCAAATGCAATCTATTCAATACTATAATTGATACTTGCTTTGCCATCCGCTTTCGCCTTAAATATAATTGTCGATATTTCACCCGACCAGGTACTCCCGGGGTTGATGCTTTCATTTACTTTATACTCTATTCTGCCTTCCTTAACTGTGACGCCGATGTTGGTTCCTGATATGATTCCGGTAGCTAGGTCCTTTCCGGCTGTAAACTCGCATAAGTCAACTACCGCCAGTTCATCAGTATTGTAGGTTACGACAAATGTTATATCTCCGAAATCCTGTACATTAGTTGCAAGCATTGAAAAATTAAATTCCTGGTCCTTTGTACATTCAATTTCATAGGACGGAGATGTAGTACTCTTTGTTATTGAATCACTCCAGGCCGTCACTCCTGTAATGTTCTTGCCTCTGACTCTATAGGTATGTGAGGTTCCCGGAGTTAGATTTTCATCTATGTAGCTTGATACCTGTCCCACATCCATTGTTTTTCCGTCTACTTCTACTTCATAACTAACACCTTCTACTTTTGTCCAGCTAAGCTTAATCTGAGTATCCGATACCGTTACATTTATGTTTGAAGGTGCACCGGGTAAATCAGCCAGCGTGGATATTGCAAGTACTGCACACCACTGGGAGTTTCCATTTGCATTCTTTGTTCTGACTCTATAAGTGTGAAATGTCTCAGCCTTTAGGCCTGTATGGTTGTATACGGTATCTTTTCCATTGTCTATAACTACTCCGTCTACTTCTATGTCATATTGTGCATTTGCCTCCACAGCCTGCCATGCAAGTGTTACTGTTTTGTTTGTAACTACAGCTGCAAGATTTGCTATAATGGCAGCTCCCG
>JAEYHZ010000019.1 GCA_023409265.1 Bacillota bacterium
AACGAATCATGATAGGCCATCGCAGCCGCAAATGAAAATAGGTAGTTGCCATTCTAGAGCTCATCTTATTTCTGTTATATAATTAACTGGCAGGAATAAGTTTGAATGATCATTGGAGGATTTGCACCCCGCTTGTCAACGTAAGCGTATTGCCCATGAGCACAGCAGATTGTCGCACCACATTTTTTTAGTGGATAGCACGTGTAGCAAAGTCCGTATTATCTCGGGCAATTCTCCTGCTATATTTTCAACTGGGAGTTGATTACCATGAGAGATTTATTAGAATTATGCTGTGGCCTTGATGTCCATAAAGATAAAATTGTTGCTTGTGTACTTTCTGGACCTATTGGTAAACCAGACAAATCAGAAATTCGTGAATTTACAACATTACTACCTGATATGCAGACTCTTAAGGAATGGCTTGTTTCTCTTAACTGTCGTTATGTTGCAATGGAAAGCACTGGCATCTATTGGCAACCCATCTATGAAATCTTAGAACAGTCTTTTGATGGTGACATCACTCTTCTTGTTGTGAATGCCAGACATATGAAGAATGTTCCAGGTAAAAAGACAGATATGAGAGATTCTGAATGGATAGCCACTCTTCTTCGTGCAGGACTTCTGAATGGAAGTTTTATTCCCGATAAAGAAATCCGTGAATTCCGACATTTGACCCGTTATCGTAAAAGTATTGTTAATGATATTACTTCCCAGAAAAACCGTATTGAAAAGTTTTTACAGAGTTCAGGATTTAGAATTTCAACTTTTATCTCTGATATATTTGGTGCTTCAGGTATAAATATCATTAATCACTTAATCCAGTATGGACAAATCGACCGTACTGCACTGGATACATGCCTTAAAACTAAAACCCGTAATCGGATAGATGAAATATTGATTGCAGTTAACGGGACACTATCCGAACATCAACGCAGTTTTCTAAAGATGCTCCTTTCACATTTGCATTCTCTTAAAAATCATTTAAAGGAAGTTGAAGCTTCAATAAATAATGAAATTGAACAATTCTCAAAACAGGTTGATCAATTAAACAGTATAAGTGGGATCAACAGCACTGCATCCTCTTCTATCATTGCTGAAATCGGTACTGATATGAGCCGCTTTAAAACTGCAGAACATATCTGCTCATGGGCAGGGCTTTGTCCAGGCAATAATGAAAGTGCAGGTAAAAAAAACGGGTTTCGATAACTAAGGGTAACCCATACATTAAAAGCATGCTATGTGAAATTGCATGGGTTATAGCTGGTAAACGTAATACTTACCTTTCTGGCTGGTACTGGCGGCTTAAGCAAAAGAAAGGTTCTAAAAAAGCCATTATTGCCTTAGCTCGTAAACTATTAGTAATCATTTATACCATGCTTAAAAATGGTACATACTATAATGAATCCTGTTTCGAAATACGGCGTAAAAACTGCGAACAAAAGCAAATTTCAAGGTATATCCATGAGCTAGAAAAAAGAGGCTACCACATAGAATTACCACTATAATCATCAAAAACCAAGTCCTTTAAGGTAGTACTCCTACCTTAGCTTTGCTATGCCTCAAGATTAGTTGATAACTATCTGTTGTCAAGGTTCAAGTTCTGCTACAATTTTTATTTTCGTAGCAATGTTCAGTTTACTGCACTATCTATTCAAACTACGAAATGACTAATGTCTTACCTTGCCATTGCCTATTGTTCTAAAATTCTAAACTTAATATAAACTTAATCTGTAAACGTATAAAACTGGTGTATAATTAAATTGTTGGAAGAAGGTGAAAAAGTGAATAGTGAATTAATAACACCAGATGTTATTGAAGATTGCTTATGTGAATCATTTGATATTACTGAATCATATAAACAAAACTCAGAAATTGAATTAGCCTCTTAGGAAAGGGCTTTTTTTATTATCTACAGTTCCAATTTCACAAGTCACCTTAACAGTTGTCATAACTTCACTGTTCCTTTTTTTTTCGCAATAGACTTATTTCGCGCAATAAAAAACCGCTCATCAATAACTGAATGTGCGGTAGAAATGTTGTTTTAATTTTTAAACCCGTAGATGTTTTAACTTGTACCTTAATTTTGACCCAAATAATAGTCCTTCTGACTTAGATAAAAATAAATATCACTTAACTTAGAATTCAAATAGAGTTTTCTATCTAAATCTAAGCTGTCCCAGGTGCTATATGCATTCTTTAAATCTACTAAACCAGTATATAACTCCTGAAGTTCTATATATTTTTTTTCGTGGCCTTTAAGTAAGCCCTTGTTATCGCTAAGGAGTTTGCTCATACTATCCAAAATCTTTTTATTTTCTTTAGATTGTAGGTTTTTTAATATACTATCAACCTCTTTATCATTTATATTTTGAATTATAGCATAGTATTGTTCCATAAACTGAGATTCGAAATTGTTATAGTCACTTTTACCAAAGCTAGTTAAGTACACAATAGTAGAAATAATTAATACACAGAAAATTATTCTTTTAAACATTTATTTCTCCTGTCATATAGATTTCTAATCTTTCATTACAAATAATACCATATCTGGAATTCACTTAGGATTCAACCTCTACCGCACTATTCAGTTGTCAACGTCCATTTTTCTTACTGCGCTTTCCCGCTATATTGCGCACTAATCACTATATTTGGTGGACTTCCTACAAATGCCAGAGGATCATCCGGCGTTCCTTCTGTCCTACATGGGAAACCTCGTTCTGTGTTCATTTTTCATCTTCTCCTTTGAATTTTCTTTGAAATATTTGAAATAAATGGGCTACCCCCGAACAGATCTAGTTGCTCGGGTTCTCCAGGTAATTCTTTTAATATATCCGTCTACGGTGTAAGTAGATAGAATGCGCATGGCCTGTTGTCGAGCAGATAATTACTCTCCAGCGATTCAGCTTCACATCATGCACAATGCATAGGCACTATCTTCTTTTCCCTTGCCATCGCATTTCATCATGCACCGCCATTTTGCTTCCGCAGAATCTCAATATTGTTTCCTTCATAATCAAGCCCAGTTCCGCAGGTGTAGCATCCGTTGAGCTTTACTAGTTTATTCCCGTCCTTGTCAGTCAGGTCATACAATTCAGAATAAGGGCAATTCCTTGAATTAATGTAATTCAATATGTCGGTATCGTCCCTGGCTGCCTTGATGGCGTATCCAATCGCTGTGTTGTTGTTCATGTACAGCTTGTCCCTCCTTTCTATGCATGTCTATGTTTAATCTAAAAAAAATTACAAAGTTCTCTCTTGTTCACTTTCTGTAGCTATCTCTTCCTGAGTCTTCCACCTTACGGTGATATCACACTTAAAGATGTTAGAGAGAACCTGTTCCAGATCTCTAATCCTTTTTTGATTTTCCTCTGGCGTGATGTTGGGCGGAATAATCTCTGCAGTGCCCACAAAACCACCCCCTCATTAATACTTATTAAGGCCTGTTTGTACACTATTCCTTTGATTTTCGCTCCAGTTCTGCGATAATTGCAGCACCCTTAATAGTGGCAAATATTATTTCCTGCTGCCTAGGAGTCATTTGGCTTAACAAATCTTCAAACGCATCTGCATTACTCATATCCTGGTTGGCTTCTTCCTTATTTGTCATAGCTTTTCAGCTCCTTTCCTGTCATATATTGTTAAATCATGGTTGAAGCTTTACCTGCATCCTTGCCGAAGAAATATGTCATTACTTTACGACTCATGGTGATATCCTTGATCAAACTAAAACTGAAAACAGAAGGTAAGAAAAACGAGCTCGTAATTGGGCATATGAAAAGTTAGTACCGCTTGATAAGGTAATTGAAGTATATGATTCGGGAGTATGAAACCGATTTGAATTAGCTTTATATCTGGATGTTATTGAAGAATTTCTAGAAGAAGCAATTATACATTATAAAGAAAAATATGGCGTATATGTCGTTATAGGTAATTACATAGTTTACTTGGATCCCCTTGGAATTTATAAAAAGCTTGAGTAGTCTTGCAAACAAAATCTTACAAATGATAGAATATACACATAAATGTTGGTAATTCTATTATAAAATTGGAGAAAAGGGGTAATGCTATGGATTTTATTGATCAAGTAAAACAATTTTCTACCCGGGTTCAAAAGATAAAGGATCAAATTCCTACTGAAGAAGCTACAAAAATGTCACTTATTGTACCGTTTTTTCAAATGCTTGGCTATGATGTATTTAATCCTGATGAATTTATGCCGGAATTTACAGCAGATGTAGGCATTAAGAAAGGTGAAAAAGTTGACTATGCTATAATGAAAGAAGGAAAACCGGTTATACTTATTGAATGTAAGTGGTGTGGCTCTCCTTTGGACAAGCATGGCTCACAGTTGTTCCGTTATTTTGGAACTACTACAGCTAAATTTGGCATTCTTACAAATGGAATAATATATAACTTTTATACTGATCTGGATGAATCCAACAAAATGGATCTTACTCCTTTTCTTGAGCTAGACATGACGAATATAAAACCAAATGTTGTAGCAGAACTTAAGAAATTTAGCAGGGATTCCTTTGATGTTGAAAACATTTTCAGCACTGCATCTGAGCTAAAATACTCAAAATCTATAAAGCTTTTATTTGCTAACCAGTTAAAGGAACCTTCTGACGACTTTGTCAAATACTTTTTATCAGAAATATACACCGGAGTAAAAACTCAAAATGTAGTTGACAAATACAGGCCTATTGTACGAAAGTCATTAAATGATTATATCAGTGAAATGATGAACGACAAAATTTCATCAGCATTAAAGGCCGATTCTGAAGTAGCTGCTGTTTCTGAACCAACTGTTGTTGCACAGGAGGTATTGGATGAAAACGAAATTACAAAGATACATACAACTGATGAAGAAATAGAAAGTTATTATGCAGTTAAGAGCATATTGGTCGGAGTAGTAAAGGCTGAGGATGTAACCTACAAAGATAATGAGAGATATTTTGCTATCTTATATAAAGGTAACATTAGAAAAACAATATGCAGAATAAATTTAGACACAAAAAAGAAACAAATATTAATACCAGATGAGAATAAAGACTTTACCAGATATTATATTGAGTCAGTTAATGACATATATTCATATAAAGATGATTTAATTAAAGTAGTTTCAAATTTCGCAGAAAATTAAAAAGCTTATCTAATAGAGGGTGACTCTCCTCATAAGAGAATCACTCTTTATTTATAATTATAGAGGTGAAAAAACGTGACAGTTGATATTTATTTAAGAAAATCTCGCGCAGATGAAGAACTTGAAAAAACTCTAGGCCAGGGTGAAACCCTTGCTCGACACCGTAAGGTTTTATTACGTCTGGCCAAGGAAGAAGGATATACTATTCAAAAAATACACGAAGAATTGGTCTCGGGAGAAGAACTGTTTTTTCGTCCTGCAATGCTTGAAGTACTAAAAGATGTTGAGGCAGGATTATGTCAAGGTGTACTGGTTATGGATATTCAGCGTCTCGGCCGCGGTGACATGGAGGAACAAGGTATTATTCTTAAAACCTTTAAAAAGGCCAATGCTAAAATCATCACTCCCAAAAAGTTATATGATCTGAATGATGAATTTGACGAGGAATACAGCGAATTTGAAGCCTTCATGAGCCGTAAAGAATATAAAATGATTAATAAACGACTCCAGGGTGGAAGAGTGGAATCCGTTATGGAAGGTAACTATATTGCCACAGTACCCCCGTATGGTTATGATTTAATTCAAGTAGATAAGAAAACCAGAACCTTAAAGCCAAATCTCGAACAGGCTAAAGTTGTTCAGATGATTTTTGACTGGTATGTTAATCAAAATATGGGCTGCCGAAAAATAGGTAATGAGCTTGATAGACTTGGTATAAAATCATATACGGGAAAGAATTGGGATAAGTCCTCTATTACCTCTTATCTAAAGAATCCGGTGTACATAGGTAAAATAGTTTGGAAGAAAAAATGTATTCGCAAGAGCAAAACTCCTGGGAAAAAAAGAGATGCTTTTACGCGCCCGCAGGAAGAATGGATTATCAGTGAAGGAAAGCATCCTGCAATTATAGAAGAGTCCTTGTATAACAAGGCGCAGGAGATCCTTGCCGGTAAGTACCATGTTCCTTATCAATTAGAAAACGGAGTAACCAATCCCCTTGCAGGTTTGTTAATATGTGATAAATGCGCGGCTAAAATGGTTAAACGTCCGGTTGGAAGTAAACCACCGAGAATTATGTGTCCTAAAAATTGCGGTCAGAAAAGTAACTTTTTTAATAGCGTTGAAGAACTGGTCCTAAAGGAGCTAGAGGAGTACTATAATAATCTACTCGTTGACTCTTCTAAAAAGAAAACCAGTAATTCATTTAATGTAGAATTAGCTTTGCTTGAAAAGAATATTATCAACCTGGAGAATGAATGTAAAACCCTTGACCAGCAGCGAATTAAAACTTATGATCTACTTGAGCAAGGTATTTATGATATTGCAACTTTTACAGAGCGATCAAACTCTATCCAGGAAAGACTTAATTCTCTATATTTGTCAATTGAGGCCACTAAAAAGCAGATACAAAATATAAAAGCATCCAATGTCCACAGCACTGAATATATCGCAATGCTGAGAGGTGTATTGGACGCTTATTACAAAATCGAATCACCAAAAGATAAAAATCTACTTCTTAAAACTGTACTGGACAAGGTTGGATACAACAAAGAGCCTGATGCCAAGGTAGATGAATTCAAAATAAAGATATACCCTAAAATATCTTCATTCTGAATCCCTCCATTTTAAAGGGTTCCAAACTATGTACAACATGTAGATGGCATCTCATTGCCTTCCTTATCAATCCCTATGGGATCCTGCAGTGAAACTTCATTTTGTATTTTTTTCGATGCTCTGATTTGCATTAGAATCTCATTTGCTATACTCGCATAGTGGAAACAAATACTGCAATTGTTCAGTACTACACTGTCTTATTACATGTATTCAGGTGCATTTCAAGTCCCTTTCCATCCCAGTCCAACCGCTTTATTACACCTCTGAGCATCCCACGTTTGATTTCTGCGCTCAATTTATCCCAGGCGATACACTGAGGTGGAAATATCTTACTGAGATATGTTTCTGCACCCTCCCTGCAGTTCACACTCTCAGGGCTTTTGAGCAAAAGATTTTCTATTGCACTTATATATATCTGTTTCTGACTGTTCAAACTACTCAGCTGCTCCATTATTGCAGTTTCAAGATCGGAGCTTTTTTCTTTTGCCAATACCCTCACAAGGTTTTTTATCTCAAAATCTGTATTGAAAAGCTTCTCCTCCAATATATGAAGTTCATCCTTTTTGGTGTCCCTGTTAAACCATGTCTTCATTTCAGACAAGACCTTTTCATCGAATACCGGGGGGCAGGCCGAAAACAACTGTTCCAGCTGGCCGACCGCTATACCGTCAACTGCATAGCCATTGGCATTTGCTATATCACACTGTACTTTACGGCTTTTTTCCTTCAGCTCGCATATATAATAGAATACCGGTTCACCATTCGGTCCAGGCCTCTTGCCGGCCTTGGGCCGCATAAAGCTTCCGCAGCCTGCACACCTGAGGATGCCCGACAGAAGTGCAGTATTGCTCTTAACCTTCCTGTAGGACTTGGATTTATTCCTGGACAACAGTTCCTGCGCCTCTATCCATACCTCACCGGGTACTATCCCGGTGTGCAGGCCCACAGCCAGAATCCATTCGTCGCTTTTGCGGTATCTCTCATTTGAGCTGCCGGCATTCTGCCTAGTTTTATTATAGCCCATAAGCCCGTTCGTCCCGTTAAACTCCTCTTTTTCGGAATACACCTCGTAATTATTTGAGGATAGATATTGATAAAGCTTTTCATCTGCAACGGCATATACCGGATTGGAGAGAATAAACCTGATGGAAAACCTTCCGAAAACCGCTCCATTCTTAGTACTTATCCTGTTTTGAGCCAGATACTTTTCAACCTTGGTAATTGATTTCAGTGTTATATATTTATTGTATATCAACTGTACCAGATCAGCTTCCTCAGGTACAACCGCCAGCTTGCAGCTTCTGATTTCGCGCCCGTTCGGTTCACGGCTGCATACCATTTCCGACCTGTAACCTGTCGGTGTTGTGCCTCCCAGCCACCTGCCCGTCTTGGACAGCTGAAGCATGTTATCCCTGATTCTTTCGGCAATGGTCTCTCTTTCCAGCTGCGAAAAAACCGAGGCTATATACATCATTGCCCTTCCCATGGGCTTTGTGGTATCAAACTGCTCCTTTACAGATACAAAATTGATTCCCCACTTTTCAAGTTTATCAATTAATTGAGAGAAGTCCGAGACATTTCTGCTTACCCTGTCAAGTCTGTAGCAAACGATTGTATCAAACTTTTTATTCCGGGCATCCTTCAGCATTTGCTGAAACCGTGGCCGGTCGGTATTCCCTCCCGAAAAGCCCTCATCTTCATAAATGATAAAGTCCTCCTCATTACAGTTAAGTACTTTAACAGCGTACTCCCTGCACATATGTATCTGGTTCTCAACACTTTCCCCCTTACCGGTAAACTTGCTCTTACGCGAATAAACTGCAACCTTCATAAAAAACCTCATTTTACCAAGCCTTTACTTTAGTAATATTGAGGTCTTGTGCCTATTATTACAATAATTTATCTCAGATGCTTTTAATCATCATCTTTATATATGGCTCATATGACTGTTTATCCAGTTTGGAATATCCCCGGTAACTTCATTTCTGTTCAATTCTTTGAGTATTTCATGAAATATATCAAACAATATAACTTTAATAGCCAAATTTTCATCAAACTTCAGCTTTAATCCGTTCACTCAACAGTGTAATTATTTTTCTCTTCTGACTTACACTCAAATCCAAACCGTTAAGATAGTCCTTTACCAGTTTCAGATATTCCGTTCCCAGCAAACATCTGAGTGAATATGTATCTTCGATGGAGTTAGGATAATTAACATGTAAAGTATATTTTTTCTCGGTCATTTTAACCTCCATGAGCCACATTTGTGGCCACAAAATGTAATGAAAATATATATCCTTTATCGCAATGTGGCGAATAAAGGAGGTTAATCGGCCATGTTACGGCTTTGAGCCGCAATAGCGCCGGATCAAAAGTATATCACCTGCCCATATAATGTATATGAAAATCCGGCTAGTACAAATTCTGGCAAGCCGAATATAGTTGTTAATCTGAACAGGCAAAATTGGTCCGGGAATTAATCCATAGTAATTATATATGAAAACTAATAAAAACTAGTTGACATTTCAATCCACAGACCTTATAATCTAAAACATACTAAAATTATAAGATTACTATACCATGAAGGGCGAGTGCTGCTTTTGGATATCTATGGAATAAATAAACATGTACGGCTCCATCACGCTAAATTCGGTCATGATACTCATGAACACCACCACAACACCTCTGTCAATGATTATGCTTCGGCAGTCTCAGAATACAGGAAAACCTTTGCCTCAAAGAAAGATGTTCTGGAACAAACTCCTGATCCGGCTGTGAGAGATTTGCTTTTACATATGGAACAGCTGGGAATAGAAACCACCTTTGACAGGTTTGATGCTCAAAAACCCCAGTGCAGCTTCGGCATGGCCGGTGTATGCTGCAGAAACTGTACCATGGGACCCTGCAAAATAACACAAAAAAGCCCCAGAGGAGTATGCGGAGCCGATGCCGATGTCATTGTAGCCCGGAATCTGCTCCGGAGCGTTGTTGCAGGTGTGTCGGCCCACGGTGCCAGAGGAAGGGAAAGCATGCTGGCTTTGAAATATGCTTCTGAAGGAAAAATTAACATTCCTATTGAAGGTGAGGCAAAAATTTTGGCAGTTGCTAAAACATTTGGGCTTGATACTGAAAATAAAACGGTAAAAGAGCTGGCAGGTAAAGTTGCGGATATCCTCCTTGAGGATTTATCCCGGACAGTACCCGGACCTCATAAAACTCTTCACGCCTTTGCTGCTAAAGAAAGAATCAAAACCTGGGCAGAGCTCGATATTCTTCCCATAAGTCCTTATCACGAAGTATTTGAAAGCCTTCACAGAACCAGCACAGGCAATGACGGCGACTGGAAGAATCTGATGAAGCAGCTGCTCCGCAGCGGGGTAGCTTTTGCCTGGTCAAGCGTCCTGGGTTCCTCCATAGCAATGGACAGTCTTTTCGGGCTTCCAAACAGAAGTACCTCCAGAGTAAATACCGGTGCCCTGGAAAAGGGCTATGTGAACATTGCTCTGCATGGGCACTCCCCCATACTGATAAGTGAAATAGTCAAGCTTGGGAAAACCGAGGAGTTTAACAGTCTTGCAAAAGCTAAGGGTGCCCTTGGCATTAAATTTTACGGCATTTGCTGTTCAGGGCTGTCGTCCATGTACAGGTACGGCGGTGTAATTCCGCTGTCAAATGCTATCGGCGCAGAGCTCGTAGTGGGAACAGGGGCATTGGATCTGTGGGTAGCAGACGTTCAGGATGTATTTCCGACAATCATGGAGGTAGCAAATTGCTTCAAAACAGTAGTTGTCACCACAAATGATTCAGCGAGATTGCCCGGTGCCGAACACTATGGTTTTGACCATGACCACTCCAATCTGGATCAAACCTCGGAGCTTGCGGGAAAAATCCTTAACCGGGCAATAGAAAGTTTTGCAAACAGACGTGAAGTGCCGGTTCATATACCACAGTACGAGATTGAGGCCGAGGTAGGTTTCTCGGTTGAATATATCAACAGGCATTTCGGCGGTGTGAAACCTATTGTTGAGGCGTTAAAGAGCGGAAAGATACTGGGTATTGTCAACCTGGTCGGTTGTAACAATCCACGAATAATATATGAAAAAGCCGTAGTTGAACTGGCAGAAATACTGCTGAAAAATAATGTTCTCATATTGACCAACGGTTGTGCCTCTTTTCCCTTGATGAAGCTGGGATACTGCTCTGTCAAGGCATTGGAGCATACTGGTGACGGGCTGAGCAGCTTCCTGCAGGACCTGCCCCCTGTCTGGCATATGGGAGAATGTCTTGATAACGCCAGAGCCTCGGCCCTTTTCAAAGCAGTAGCCGAAGCAGCTGAAGCAGACATAAAGGATATGCCCTATGCATTTGCCAGTCCCGAATGGTCAAACGAAAAAGGTATTTGTGCAGCACTGAGCTTCAGACTGCTGGGTGTGAACTCTTATCATTGTGTTCATACCCCTACACAGGGCTCAGATAACGTAAACGAATTTATGAAAAACGAAACAAAAGAAATATTAGGGTCAAGTATGATAGTTGATGTTAACCATATAGAGTTGGCAAATCAGATGGTTGCCGACCTGAAGGAACAAAGGAAAGCCCTTGGCTGGGATTAGGCAATTACAAATTCAATACAAATCATGGGAGGTATTTTATGAATATTTTAAAAAAATTAATTGCAGCTGCATTGATACTGGGCATTACCGGAGGAGCTGCTGCCTGCGGAAACTCAGCCGGTACCACTGCAACCTCAGGTCAAACCAATAACAGTACTGTTTCGGCCAATTCCGGTGCAGCTTCCGGTACAAATAATGACAACAAATCGGGAAAAAAAGTTGTTAAAATTGCTTATTTGCCTATAACACACGCTTTGCCGGTCTTTGTTGAAAATGAACTTCAGGATAAAGCCGGAAACAATTATGAAATTGAGCTTGTAAAATACGGTTCCTGGCCTGAATTAATGGATGCTTTAAACACAGGGCATGTTGACGGTGCATCTGTTCTGATCGAGCTTGCAATGAAAGCCCGGGAACAGGGAATTGGAATAAAAGCTGTAGCCCTTGGCCATAAGGACGGAAATGTGGTTGTTGTATCCAACAAAATCAACGGTGTAAAGGATCTCAAGGGTAAAACCTTTGCTATTCCACACAGGCAATCTTCTCATAATATACTGCTGAATCAGATGCTTAAAAATGAGGAAATGAGTATCAGCGACGTCAAGGTTGTTGAACTTGCTCCTCCCGAGATGCCTGCTGCACTGGCATCAGGACAGATTGACGGCTATTCGGTGGCAGAGCCCTTTGGAGCTAAATCCGTTGCAATTAATTCCGGAAAAGTTTTATTTGAATCAAATGAACTCTGGAAGGATTCAATTTGCTGCTCCCTGGTATTTACAGATAATTTTATAAACAATAATAAAGAAATTGCCCAAAAGGTTGCTGCCAACTACAGTGAAGCAGGAAAGTTCATTGGAGCAAACAAGGAGAAGGCAGATGAAATCGCCAAGAAATACTTGAAGCTGGACGATAAGGTATTGGATCTGTCAATGAAATGGATATCCTATGATGACCTGGCTATAACCAAGGAAGCCTATGAGGATTTAAGTAAAAAAGTAGTTGAGTTTGGTATCTCTAAAACACCCCCGACCTATGAGGATTTTGTTGACCCATCTCTGTTGAAATAATAAAAGTCTCCCGTTTTACATTATTCTGCAGATGCTATCTTACAACTTTAACTTTAATCAATAAAAAGCTTACGGTGCCATGCTGGAGCAGGTACCGCGGTCAGGAGGTAACAGTGAAAAAAGCATTTCATATAGCAGTATCCTTTATTGTACTTATTTCCATATGGCAGCTGGCTGTATCCTTTGGCAACTGGAACGAGTCACTGTTTCCATCTCCGCTGAAGGTGGTGCAGGGATTTAAAGAGCTCATGGAATCAGGCACTCTGGCAGCCGGCATCAGGGATAGCCTGTACCGCTTTGCAGTGGGCTACAGTATTGCAGCTGTTTCAGGAATCATTATTGGTATGTTTCTGGGCTGGTTCCGTAAGCTCTGGAATTTCGTAAATCCTGTTGTACAACTAATCAGGCCTATTTCACCTATTGCCTGGCTTCCTTTCGTTGTTTTGTGGTTCGGTATCGGGGACCTACCGGCTATGGTTATCATTTTCATTGCAGCATTCTTTCCAATATTACTTACAACTATTTCTGCAGTCGCTAAAGTGGATCAGACCTACATAAAGGTTGCCAAAAACTTCGGACTCAACCAGTTCCAAACACTGATTAAAATAGTCCTGCCCTCTGCCTTCCCTTTTATAGCAACCGGACTGCATTTAGCTTTAGGGACAGCATGGGTGTTCCTGGTTGCCGGAGAAATGGTAGGTTCCCAGACCGGTCTGGGATTTATGATAATTGACGCAAGAAACAATCTTCGCGCTGATATGCTCCTGGCAAGCATACTAACTATAGGCTTAATCGGTCTGATTCTTGACAGTCTGATTGGATTGGCAGAGAAAAAGCTTCTGAGAATATCCGGTTTTGTTCCAAATGAAAGGGGTGCTTAAGTTTGTTTATAAATATTGAAGATGTTTCTAAAAACTACATTCAAAACAAAAAAACCTTTTGTGCAATGGAACATGTTTCACTTCAAATTGAAGAGGGTGAATTTATATGTCTGCTTGGTCCCAGCGGCTGTGGAAAAACCACTTTGCTCAATTCCATCGCAGGGTTTGAGAAGGTTTCAGAAGGAATAATATCCATTGCAGGAAACGAAGTAACTGCTCCCTCAACAAAGAATGTAACCATTTTTCAGAATTATGGCCTGCTGCCCTGGAGAACAGTTCAGAAAAATGTTGAACTGGGTTTGGAAGGCAAAAAGCTGGCCAAAAAGGAACGCCGGGAGATTGCCGCCAGGTATATATCGCTGGTCGGACTTTCCGAATTCAGCAAAAGTCATCCCGGCCAGCTTTCAGGGGGTATGCAGCAGCGCGTGGCAATTGCCCGTGCCCTGGCGGTGGATCCTGAAATAATTTTTATGGATGAGCCCTTTGGAGCTTTGGACGCGCTGACACGTATGAAAATGCAGGATGAGATTTCAAGCATCTGGCAAGAACAGAAAAAAACCATTATCTTTGTTACCCACGACATCGATGAAGCCGTATTCCTTGCCGACAGGGTTGTAATTATGACCCCTAATCCCGGTAAAATAAAAAGTATCGTTCCAGTTCCCCTTGCAAGAAAAAGAGACAGAACCAGCGAAGATTTTCTTAAGATAAGGGACAGAATATTTATGGAATTTGAAATGAAGCAAAAGGATAACACCGAGTTTTATATTTAATTAACAAAAGCCAACTGCACCAATAAGATTTGGATTAAGTGCAATTGCCTGCTATCAGAACTGTGTTTTGTTTCCGTTATGATATAATTGCATTTTCTATACACCTGGCAGCATATGTTGCCAGCCTTGTTCCTTTGTCCATATTGAATGTAGATATAGCTTTAATCAACCCGATAGTACCTATGGAGATAAGGTCATCGCTGTCACTACCGCACGAACCGTATTTTTTTACAATATGTGCAACAAGCCTTAAGTTTCTCTCAATAAGAATATTTCTTGCATCCTCATTGCCATTTCTGTATGCCTCAACATAGTACTGCTCCTCCTCAGAATTCAGCGGCTGAGGAAAGGAATTAACATTTGAAACGTAGCCAAGCATGAGGAATAAGTTGTTTAGACCATCAAAGATTGCTGAAAATAGTAACTCTATCAAGCAAGGCACCCCCTATTGCTTCTGAGCTATGTACTGTAAAACAACCATTTTTCATAACTCAAAAATAGTGTACCTTTCTAATCTATGATAAATAATCAAAAAAAATGCCTGTCCAAAAAAATATTTTAAATATTTTTCCTCATGATTTCAGCCATTTACAAGGTAGTACTCCAACCTATCCTATCTTGAACAAGCTTCCTGAAAACTTAAACATTTATACCAAGGCTCTACTATTCTTTCATGAAAAACTGCAGATGTTGCTCCAAACAAAGCGCTAAAAATTCAAACTTGATATTCTGTAATTACAAAAGAAAGGAAATCTACTAGCGCTAAATAATTTAAATGCTACTCGTTTTATGTAACCTTAGATATATATATATCATATCCTGTTTATATAAGTATTTTTTATAGTTTAGGAAAGGAGAACAGTATGACTGAACTAGACAATCCATATAGCCAATATACCGATTACAACGAAAGAAAACCTTCCGGAGAGAAAATGGTACTTGCTATGGCATATGTTCCTGTGCAACCTTGGGAAACACCTTATGATGCTTTTGACGGACTTGACAGAGGGACTTTGTTCCCAAGCCTGGATAAGCCCTATTTAGGAGGAGGTAACAGGTGGTGAATAATATGAATAGTAATATGGAAAGTGCCGGCAATATGAATGATTTCATGGAAGCAAATGCTAATCTTCAGGGAATTCAGCTCTCGGAACGTGAAAAAATGTTAATGACGGTTCAAGCATATGAATTTGCGCTCGTCGAACTTGGGTTATTCCTGAATACTCGTCCGAATGATCGTACCGCTCTGGCTTATTTTAAGCAATACAGAGATCTTAAACACAGGGCTGAATCAGAATACACAAGAAGGTTTGGTCCAATAACCATGGATCATATGGATAATGACTTATCTACATGGAGATGGATTGATAATCCTTGGCCATGGGAAATAGGAAGTGAGGGATAATTTATGTGGGTTTATGAAAAAAAATTACAATATCCTGTTAAGATAGCACAGCCAAATGCTAAGTTGGCAAAAGTTATTATAACACAGTTGGGCGGGCCGGATTTCATGTTTTTCTAAATATTTATTGAGCTTGTCCTGCACTAGAGAATATGCAGTCTGAGGTATTTCGAAGAATAGTATGATAAGTTGATTTAAAATATTTCTTTTTTACCGCCCTTAATAACAGTTATCTCAAAATCCTGATTTCAAGCTTGCTATTGTTTTATTCGAGATTTCTTTCCTGCTCCATCAATTTCTCATATACCATCTGACAACCCTCTAAAGACGCTTAATTTCAGGTTTAATCTCGTTTTCAATTAAAGTTTCAATTTTTGTAAGACGGCTATTTGTTTCCTGTCTAAAATCTTCTAAATTAGCTTTAATTCCATCAATTTTATTAGAAAACTCACCATACATTTTTGTTAAGAGCTCAAAAGTTTTGTCTTCCACCGTCTATTCACCTCTTTCAGTAAATTTAATTCATAATACTGAAAAAATTTAATAACTATATCCGTTTATTTAACTCGTTGAATAATAAATTCTTCTTGTTTCGAAACCTGAGCCTCAATCCGATCAAGTCTGTCTGAATTTTGCTTGTATCCGTCAAACAAAGCGTCAAGCTTGTTACCATGGTCAGTTTCAATTTTCATAACAACATTTTTTACGGTATTTAGTTCTCCTTCGATACTATCAATTTTTTGCTGCATTTTATCCATTTTTCCATTAAGTTCACTATACATTTGTGTTAATATTTCTAATATTTTTTCTTCCATTTTTCTTTCACCACCTTTTGTAATTGTATTATATCATATAAATGAAAATAACGATTGGAATTTTTATTCCTCAAAAGTATATTCAAAAGAAAGTTTATAGTCATCACCAATAGTAACCTTCCTGATAATCTTTTTTGTTATTTCCTCTTTAAGCTCGTAATTGAGGTCCTTTATGTTATTAATCAATCCCATAACCTTTTCCCTAATTTGGAAATATGTTTCTTCGAGAGTGTCTGCACCATGTAATTTTTGATCAAGCTGAAGCAGCCTTTTTTCCAGTTTTAATTTTTGTACTCTGAGTTCATTAAGCCTTATCCTATACTCTTCCAATGTTATAACATCGGCCTCAAAGGCCAACTGTTGTTTTCTAACTGCAGAATGTATATTCTCAAGCTTATCCTTGACAGCCTCACGCTCTTTCTTCTCTTTTTCAAGCTTCAGATCATAAATATACTGCTTTTGCCTTATTCTATCGTAAATTATATCATAATTTAAAAATAATCCCTTTATAGCTTCCATTACCAGGTCATCAACAATTTCCATTTTATAACTGGAGATTTTATTTAAACATGTACCGGTTATCTTCTTGTCAAAATAATAGAAATAATAGTCATCATCTGTCCTGTCAGCCTTTGATTTTCCTTTGGCATTATTTTTTGGAATCTTCCCCCCAAACAGCTTGGTTCCACAAGAAGAACAATAAAGTAGACCAGATAACAGATATTTCTTTGTGCAGCTCCATTCCTTATTTTCCTTCTCTTTTCTGTCCTGAACAATTTGTTGAATTCTATCAAACTTATCCCTGGATATTAAAGCAGCATGGGTATTTTCCCGTACTATCCACTGTTCCTGAGGTCTTACCATCCTTTTGGCCTTCCCTGTACTATCCCTCACAGTGACGGTAACATTATACATATTTACTCCAAGGTATACCGGGTTGGTCAAAATATTCATAATTGAGTTGGTTGTCCAATTATCACCACCGCGGCTTGTCTTCACTCCCCGAGAATTCAGGTACTTGCAAATTTTAAGCCTTCCCCAGCCTTCAAGAAATTTATCAACTATCAATTTGTAAATTTCCGCCGTCTCAGGGTTTACCACCAAATGCTGTCCATCCTCTGAAAGTTTATATCCAAAGGCCGGTTTTGCAACATTGGTTTTACCTTCATTTGCCTTAATCAACTGAGTAATCTTAACCCTTGAACTTGTTGTTTTTCTTTCCTTCTGTGCCAGACCGGCATGAATAACCAGTAGAAACTCATCATCGTCGGTTCTGCTATCATAACCTTCCTTTATTGAAATAAAAAAAGCCCCCTGAGCTACAAGGCTTCTCTTAAGTTCAATAATATCTAAAATATCACGGGAAGTTCTGGATATTTCCTTAGAAGCTATTCCTTTTATCCTGCCTGTAGATATATCATTTTTTAGTCTGGTCATTTCATCTCTAAGATAGCTGTAAGCACCCGTTTTTACATCAATATAAAAATCAACAATATTATACCCATTTATTCTGGACCATTCAGTTATGTATTTTTTCTGATTGTCAATAGATGTTTTCTGGCTGTCCTTTTTTGTAGATATCCTTATATAACCTCCGATGTTCAGGCCTGTTTCATTGAGAGTGTTTTTAACATCACTGTATTCTTGAAGTCTATTTCCTTTTACCAGCGGTGGAAGGTAATCCATGGACTCTTTCCCCCTTTAAAACCCGTTCAATAGGCTTTTTCCTCAAGTTTTGCTTATGAGTATCTTCCTCTACAACCTTCTTAATCAATAATTCTATAACTTCATCAAGTGCATCTATTTTAGTCATTAAAAGACACCCCCCACAAAATAATATGATTGTTTTCAACTATTTGTGATAATACCAGAAAACTTTCATCATTCTGAACTGGTGGGGTTCGGTAAAACAGACTCCACTTCGATCTGAATCTACCTGCTTAATTATATGCTTCTAAACTTCTCAATCTAAAACAGCTCCCTGAAGAAGTTTCAGGAAGCTGTTTTAGATGATACTTTACTTTATTGGCTTTGAACGAATATAAGGTCGTCGGTTGCCTTTCCTCTCACAAAGAACACTAATTTTGATGTATTTCTCGCATCCCAGGTATCGTTCCATTTCTCATTCCCATAGGAATTTGCACCTTTTCTCATGGACAAATCAAAGCTGATAAATGATTTGTCATCTGTTTCCAGTGGAATTATCCAATCGAATACATACGTTTCGCCACTGGCCTTTGATAATAGAATAGTATCATTATATGTTATTCCTCCCATCAAATAATGGATGCTGAACTCAGCTGAATCCGGATTCCCCTGAATGTCTATCCTACCTTTTACTCTGTATCCGGCTTTAATATATGTACGGGTATGCCCAACAAGACTAAAATAATTAATCGGCATTTTTAACGTTCCGATATCAGTATTTGATCTCCTTGGGTACCTGTCAACTTCACCGTCATGATTGTCATCAATACCCTGAGAAATGTCAAAGTAATATGGCCTCCAGCCCGGGTCCAACATCATAGTTACATAAAAATGGCCTGCTTTGATTGTTTCAATTATGTATGGACCCCTCATTCTATAGAATTTTTGTCCTGATGTATCATATGCCTCCATGTGCAGGTAGTATGTACCATCACTTGTAACAGGCGGTATATTATATACACTGGAAGTTAAATTTATCCATCCCGTAATTGGCTGAACAATACTGTTCGTCAGTGCATATCTTGTTTTAGGGGTAATCGGAGAACCGGCCAGAACCAAATCATTTTCACCATTATCGTTTGCGGTTATAGTTATGTTTAGCGGCCCGGAGCCTGTATATGACGTTGGATTAGCATCTATTGAGGGTGGCAAATTAAATGTATCAATTTGATCAATGTAAGGGTTACTCCAGGCTCCTTCAATATCTCTGACTTTTAATTGTATATCATATTTACCTGTGTTATAGGTTAGAGCTGTTGGTTTACCATCTATCCATGTATCCGAATCAACTTTTTTATACTGCCAATTTCTTTGTGAAATACCTTTGTCCGATCTCGTTATATTATGGTCAAGGTCATAGGATTGATCAAGGTATGATAGATTAATATTTGTACCTACCTTACTTGCAACCTGTACACTGAATAGGGCAAATGGCCTCCGGTGTACAATAATTGTAGCCGGTGCAGATTTATTAGACCAAAGCCGGTAATTATCAAACCTGTTATCGTCTTTAGGATTATCCCTGAATTGGGCACTTACTATATATTTACCGACTTTGCTGAAGGTATATAGTGGTTCAATAATCCACTGGCCGGAATTGGTATCAAGTCCATTGGAGTTATCAAAGCAGGCAGGATCATGTGTATACTGCCATTTTTCCGAATGTTTAGGGTCGTTCTCAAAATCTCTGTAAACTTGATTATACCTTACACTTTCCTCATTGACTATCAATGTTAATGTTGTACTGCCCTGCTTGGTAAATGTATCGTACTTCTTTATTATCAGCTTGCTGACCGTATCTTTATCTTTACAGAAAGCACTATCCATAACCGAATTATAAATCAGTTCTTTCAAGGATAACTGCTGTCGGGCGATTGGCACATAGGGATATTGCAGTTTTAATTCTCTTGCCTGAGCGGGGGTCACGATATAGATGTTAAACCTATTTGCGTTTAGGTAATTTAAAACTGTATTGTCCAAGTGAGAAAATGGGAAATAGTCTGTTAGTTCACCAAAGTACGTATCCTTTTGAACATTATCAGAAATATATATGAAGTACCTTTCGGAACCTTCCCTCAACGGGGTACTAAATATTTTTGATTTTGAAAATGCTTTTACAGGCTTGTCTGAAATATCAAACAGTCCATCAACCTTACCGCAATTAACGGTTTTGTATGAATAGTGATAATATCCATAATCATCGCGGCCTGTGTTTTCAGAAGTTATATAGCAAATATTGCCTTGCTTTGTTACATAAGCAAACCTATTACCTATTTGTATATAGTCAGCTACAGTATCCCCTATTGTTCCGTCAAAAACTATAGGCTGTCCGGTTCTATTGTATAAATTATATTTATCTCCTTCCCAGTCTCCTACTGCAGTGATATCTGTTCTGAAAATATTTGTGGGATCAATCTTACCTAAGTAACCCAATTCGCCTGTAAGCGTCCTTACTATCAGTCCATTTTCTCCATTACCATAGTTATTCTGTACGAACAATATTTTATCCGCTACAGGTATATTGGTAGAACCCCACATGCCACCCATTGATTGATATATTTTTCCATCATTTGATAATCCATAAGTACCACTATCTGAAAAATAAATTTGTTTAAAATTAAAACTTCCTCTAATTAACGTTCCATTTATATTATAATATTCATTATTAGTGCATAGGAATACACCCTTATTTATGCGTTCCTTTATTGGATAAGGCAATTTACCTTGATGATTAAGTCCCCTTTGCTGTTCCGTATATCTCCAACGTGTATAATCTATATTTCCGTCTGATGAAATATAATAAAGCAAAGTTGAATCAGAATAACCTTCTCCAAGAACATATTGTGTATCTGCTGGAGCATATGGGTCTTTTTGTGGAGGAGTAACAGCCCAATCCCAATCCATAATACATCTCCATACTCCAGAATCTGACACAACATACATTATCCAATTATCGGTAATATCAAAAGCAATAGAGCGAACTTTACCAAAGTAAGTTGGTGTAAATGTTTGATAATAAATTGGCACATCGTGTCCCTTACTATAATCAAGCCTTACCCCATGGCCTCCACATACATACAGCTCATTATCATTCTTAATTATGTATATTGATCTTGCCATATAGCTGTATGTGTAGGCTTCTTTTACATCAGTTGCAATCCTTACAAAATTATTATAGTACTGCGTTGTTGTACTTAATCCAAATAAACCATACATTTTAGTGTAAGTATCAGGTCTGGTTTCCACTTCACAAATTTCATTGCTGCCACGTGCCCACAACTCACCATTCCCTAATAAAATAAGGTCTATATCTGTGCCAAACGGAACTTCAATATTTTTATAATCACCTTTTGTTACATACTTTTTCCAAGTATCAGTAGTATCCATTGAATCAGTATTTACAACATTTGTTTGAAAATCAACATCAGAACTTATGTTATCTTTAATGTTGTTGACAAAATTATTAGTGCTGGAAATATCATCATCTGTAGCAACGATCATGTCTACTTTATCAGACGGTCTTTTTACATTTTCCTTAATTTTGTTTACAAGGCCGGTTATATTCTTTTGCCCTACACTGCGCCCGTCGAAGCTTGAATCAATCAAATCTCTTAAGGAAATATTTTGAGCAGCTCCGCTAAAGGTTATAGGATATTGAGGGTTTACTGATAAATTTACATTTTCCAAGGAATCAGAGCAAATTGAATATACTCTTGCATCACTATCCTTTACAAACTTTCCAAGATTGCTGTCGCTCCTTAGCTGTCCCAGTCTGTAGTTAGATGCTAAGTGTGAAGTATAGTAGTTTGTATCTCCGTTATTGAGAGCGAAAATAACAAATGTGTCTGTATTACCGGGAACCTCATAATTTAAGTTTGATAAATCCCAACCGGTAACAGCATTTGTTACTGGTGAGTCCTGCGTCCATTGAATTGACCAATAATCTTCATATGAAAAAGTTGGTTCAGTAAAAGATATATTCAGTTCCTGTATTGCACCGTTTGGGTAGTTGTAGGAATACTTTGTTGTAATACCAAATGTACCGGCACATATACCTGATGCATTCATAAATGTCCACTCGTAGTAATCCCTGTCACCCATTTGGTTTGCTGTACTAGTTTTTAAGGCTGACTTTACATATCTGTTAGGGACTCCATATGGTTGAGTTGGAGTTTGTCCTTCTGGCAATTCAAACGTATTTGAATATACAAATTTATCAGTAACCGGTGTATCAATAAAATCTTGCCACTTACTTTGTCCATATGGTGAAACATTCCATGAATAGCCGTTTTTTCTATAGGATGCGTAACCACTTTTGCCCCAGCCATTCATAGTAACACTACCCTGTTGCGTTCCAATTGTTTTATCCGCCAGACTTGCATATTCAATATTAATTTTTGCATAGTTGGCAAGCTCGCTTTTCATGCTTGTTAATGCATTTTTAAGATTGGCATTATCTGTGCCGGCATAATCCGTTAATACAAGCAATTTAACTTCACGGCTTTTTTCAACTGTGAAGTTTGCCACAGGAGCGGTATTTTTCATTTCCTGTACATTTGCTGCAAAAACTCCGCTGCTATGAAACAATATGGAGAAAATCAGAATCCAAATAGTAGATATGTATTTTAATTTTTTCATATAGCCTCCATTTACCTTCCATTTACCATCCCTGAACATAGGCTCCGTTAAAGTCACTTGGTATAAGCAGCTCCTTAACTGTTTCCGAATCAGGGATATCCTCGTACATCTGCAGCGCTTCTGTATATTTTCCCACATTGTAAGACCAGATTTCGGCTGTAGAATCGTATTCACCATCAACCACCAGCCTGACACCACTTGTAAACGGATCGGTACCGGTGTATGGATATATGGTTGTTTCATCTTCGAACGCAATAGGAATACTGATTCCCTGGGCCATATCATTATCGCTGTCATATCTGACGGACCATATCCTTTTTCCTATCGGATCTCCATCGGGAGATGTTGATGTACAAGTGACAGGTATGACCCCGTATCTTTGTAGGGTTTTATCAACTGGATTTTCAAATTCCCGAATATTGCTTTCAGAACCGTTAAAACTCGCTATTGGCGCTAAGTCCTCAACTACAGTTATGGTTCTGTCTAGAGTGTTTGAATAATGGACTGCACTATTAAACATATAAGTATTAGTCAAAGACACAGTTACTTTGTACTGTCCACTGTCTCTGGTCTGAAATTGTACGGTTTTATGACCTTTTAGGACTGAATTTAAGTCAAAGCCTGTATCAATCCATGAGCCGTTACTATATAAATGTGCTTTTCCGTTGACATTTTTATATACCTTACCATCCTCAAGCCTTACCCCATAGTCACCCGTCGCCCCGGTTGAGTAAAGAGGTTCTATTTTCCAAGTAGTTAAGCTCCAATCAATTGGGTACCTGGTAGCTGACTTGCTTTTTGAAGTATCAAGCGTTATTTTTCTGTTTTCTTTCATCTTATCTGCTAGAATGTCAATATTAACTTCAGGCTTAGGTTCTATAATTTCTATAATACTATTGTCATACCCTGAACAATTGCCATCATCAACTACCTCTAAACCAATACCGTATACGCCTATATCCGGATACCACACTGTTCCTTTCTCAGTATCTTGTTCAGCATTATTCAAAGTATTAAACCATGGATTGTCGGGGTCACTTCCGTATGTGCCGGATATATCCCAAATATAGCGTTCAATATACCCATCCGTATCATAAGATCGGCTGCCGTCAATTAACACATCATCCCCGGCATAAGCTACGGCCGGATTATTAATAATCGCAATCGGGTCATAATTTATCTTTTCAGGGGGTTTTGGTGTCGGAACTGTATTGTCAACCTTATACCAAAAAAACACATATGCTTTTTTATTTGTTGACGATAATGTAACTGTCTGAGAAGTTGCTGTCTGCATTTTTGATTTATCGGGGTTTTCGGATGATGAAAATGTTTGATAAGAACCTTGAACTTTATACGATGCCACAGGAGGGTAAGTAACTGTTTTAGGTTTTCCAAATTCTACGCCGGGTATCTCTTGGGAAGTATCAGGAATTTCCTTATTTGTATCTATATCAAGACACTTGACATAGATGGTTCCTGAATTGGCCGGAGGATCTATTTCATAAACCGTATGTACATTCGATTTATGTGTTTTTCCTCCTGTCGCGGCATTACGGCCTAGTAAGTAAAAAGTATGTGGCCCTAATTCATTAAGCGTTACCGTTGTTTCAAACCACATTCTATCATTATAATCATCAGAGGGATTACCCTGCTCTTCCAGAAAAACATCATCTACAAACCCACCGATATGGTGTACACCTGTTCCCCAGCCTTTGAAGGTTACAGTTGTTCCACGAAGAACCGTTGAACCATTAACCGGCAGAGTAATTTCTACATGTGGATCAGGAGCAGGAACTTTTTCTGGCGGTATTGGCACAGTTAATTCAAAGTAGTTATCTTTTGTATTGTCTTTGAAAGTGTCTGTAAATTCACCAAAATTATTATCAATATCTTCTCTGCTGTATGCATAGGTACTTGTAGGAACTAATTTCCCATTTGTATAACTATATTTGCGAATTATTGCATTTGCTGTAACAGTGCAGCCTTGTTTTACTATTTTATCGAAGGTTGCCTTATCACTTACTGCATCACGTATGCTTTTATAACCTTTAATACCTGATGTTAAGCCTATGTATTCAGAAGTCAAAGCAAATGTAAAATCTTTACTACCGCTCGTAAACTTAACTTCTGTCAAATCCAATGATACCGAAATTGAACCCTTTTCATTACTGAACTCAAACTGCCATCCAACACAGAAAGCTTGTAATGGCGATGTAGAAGGAACTGGATTAACAGTCATATATAAAGCATTGTGTCCCGCACCATCATTAATCAAATACAACACAGTGCTTCCCGACGCTGCAAAAATCGGGACTAATAAATTAAAAATTATGGTAATAATGATTAGGAAGTTTAATTGTAACTTTAAATGTTTATTCATCTTGCCACCCCTTACTTGGAGATACGTACATCAGATATAGCATCCATCCTAATAAATTTTAATCCTTTCTCTTCCGGATAGAACAATATCCTATAATCCTGCTCATACCATGTGTTCAGTACAATTGGTTTTCCTGTTGATCCCACAATTTCAGATTTTAATACATTATTGCTTGTTGGGATTAAATATCTATATTTTATTGTTCCTCTTAGTTCTAATGAACCTGTCTCGTTAACTATTATTAATCCTACACAAGTTTGAAACTTTCCTTCAGAGACAAACTTATTACTTTTTACATATTCTAAATTTCGTTTCAAGGAATTTAAAATGAATACCTGGTCTGCTAGTGAATTAAAACCTTTCTCTAATACATCTAATTTTCTATAGTCAGCATTGTACCAAAGGTTCATAAAGTCATTTCCAACCCTTACGACTTCATTAGCTAGTTCGTCCTCAGTCATTCCATATTTCGCACCCCAGTTTTTCAGATAAGTAGTTTCTTCTTTCAAGTATTTGTTGCTCTCATATACAGAACCTTTTTTTAAGTACTCCTTATTATTTAAGAGTATGGGAGATATACCCTTAACACTCTCCTGCCATTTAGCATATTTTTCAGCTTCTTCTTTCTTCTGTTTTTCTTCTGCTATTTTTTTGTTAAGGTATGCCATTTTGTCCGAATTGTAATCATATGCATTAACTACAACCGCAGCTGCTTCAGCTCTTGTAAGCTTGTCATTTGGTTGAAATATTAATTTATTGTCTTTAAGAGATCCTTGCATTAGGTAATTTAAATATGCAGCAGTTGAATATCCTGAGTTGGTTTTTACGTCTGTATATGGTGTCTTTGTTGTTACATCAGGTTCTACATTTAGTGATCTGCACATCATTTCAACTACTTCCTGCCTTGTTATTGCATCATTGGGTCTAAATTTTTTATCTTCAGGTAAGTCTATGATTCCATTGTTCAATGCTGCTGTTATGTACCCGGTTGCCCAGCTCTTTTGAGAATCCTCGAAGGGATTACCCTGCATCTGCTTATATCCTTTAACATTACATAAGAAAGTAACAAATTCAGCTCGTGTTACCGATTTGTTTGGTTTATATGTTCCGTCGGAATAACCACCGGTGATTTTTAAATCAAGAAGCTTTGTTACATAGGTATAATACCAGGATGTTGATTTTACATCTTTGAATGATATATTTGTAGTTGTTTGAGCACTCACAGATGCTATCGGAAGTACTAAAATAGATAATGCTAAAATAAGTAATACTACTTTTCTGATTAAGTTTCTCATATTAAATTATTCTCCTTTTGATTAATAAAATTGAATGGTATGCGCTTACTTTAAAATCGAATATGAAATAGTGCTTATTGATCAGATGCCTGCAAGCTACTGCAGTCACTTACTATTGAAAAAGTTTACCTTATATTGTGTGTTCAGGGTGAACTGTTATCCCATCCTCGATTATTTTGCCTTAACCAAATTTAGGGACGAAAAGGATGTGCTTTTTGCACCAACATTAACCCCATCACCAAAGATGATGAAAGGATAGATTTTTGTAATATTATACCATGTATCTTTTACCAATAAAAGTACTTTTTGTAAAAATTTATATTATTTCTGTACGTTTAAAATAAATTTGTTAGAACTAAAAAAATAATGCTACCTCTTACAACTGGAACAAAAAATGGAATTTTATAACTTTACTAAGCAATTATGAACTTCTCAAGCATATTGAGAATAGTAATATAGCAATTTTTAGAATTCTATTTAGGTCTAAGGTCTTTTATAACTATATTAAACATTTGTTTTAGATGAATTTGATACTCATTTAGATTCTGAATTTCTTTTTCTATTCGTTTTCCATTTTCAGTAATGATTAACTTGTTATCTTTTAATGAAACTCTACCACTTTCGTTTTCAAGAGAACATAACCTATTTCTCCTAAATCTTGAATCTGGAGATGTCTCAAAGTCGAAGCACCTTTCTTTAAAATCGTCCAAACTTCTTTCTTTCAAGGAAAAAGTGTATTCCGGCGAATACTCTGAACCATCTGCTGATTTTAACAGTTGATAACCTTCCTCTTCAACTTCAATTATTTTAAAATATCCCTTCAAATCCTTTTGAACAATATCCACTTCAAGCTTTATCGGTTCAAGAAAGCCATCTCCAAACCCTACATCCACAAGAAAACAATCTGAGTTTATCAGTGCGGTGATTAGAACATGATCAAATTCATTTCCATCTTCTAAAACTTTTGCAGAAATATATTTTACTTCAAAGCCAATTAATGCAAGTAGATGAAATAGTAGCCCATTTAATTCGTAGCAAATGCCACCCCTTTGTTCTTCTACTATCTTTGTCCACATTTTTTCAATATCTAATTCAATCTTTTTGTTATCCATAATATTTAGATTTTCAAATGGGATGTTTAGCAAATGCTGCTTATGTATTTTGGTTAATGTATCTAAATCAGCAAGTACATTACCTTGTAGTTTTATTCTTTCCAAATATTTCTGTATAAATATATCTCTATCCAAAACTTTATCCTCCAACTTTTAACTATTCGCAATATAATTTAGTTCCAGATATTTGATTACAACTATTATTATAGCTGAAATACTGCTTAATCAAGTTCAATCCTACAAGCAATGCAATTCATATGTTCAAAACTCTTTCGGTCTCATTTGCTGCTAACAAAAATAGCCTCAATTACTAAAAGTTTTTTTAAAAAGGGATTGCAGCAATACAAGCAGATTGCAGTTTTGTACCGATTGCATAATAATTATTTATATTAAATTAGTATAATCTATATTTTTTAGCAGTTCAAATGGATTTAAATAGAAAAAGATTATGTATTAATATTGCTCCCTCGTACGTGGGAATAATATTTATAATATAAAACCTGACTTAACCGGGTATTTGAATAATTTTTTCCTTTTTCATTAAACTTCCAAGACTTCTAAAATACTCGAAAAAAGCTACTTATTTTTTGATTAAATAAGTAGCTGATTAGTTGGTTTAAATCTTTTCCTCGTTTGATGTTCTTCATCAAGCACAGCTTCTCTTGCTGGAATTCCAGTAAGTGTCTCTAATTCATGCTGGGCTTCAACTACTCTTTCTAACCATAATTGTTTATGATCATCAAAATTTCGGCAGTCTTTTGGTATAAAAATTGGTTTTCCAAATATTAAACGGTTCTCGGCCCCTTCAACAGCTTGCTCTATAAAAGCCGGTAAAACAGATATACCCAATAATCTGGCTAACCAGAATGCTCCTGGTTCGATATCCTCAGCTCTATCTTTATTTATGTCATAAATCGTACCTTGAGAGAATATCAAAAAATGCTTTGGTTTTTCTCCTTCAGCAAACCACTTGCCTGCAGCTCTCATAGCTGCCATTGATCCAGCAAAACTTTTACGGTCAACTGCAAAAACTTTTTCCAACTCTAATACCGGTTTTAATTCTTTAGGTATAGAAACACCATTAAAGCAATCTTCTTTAGCAAAAACAAATAGCTCCGGATAAGTATCTATAACTTGACTCATAAGCTCATAATAATAACTCATTACTAGAGGAGCATCAGAATCAGTCAAATGGTTAGCTGCTATTATATAAGAAGTAGCAGTAAAATCTTCCGGTACATTATATGCTTTAAAATTATATACTTTTAAAAGTAATTTCTTAGCTTCAATTAATCTATTTCTTAATTTTTCCGGATTATTTACAATACTTAATATTTCTTTTATGTCATTATCATTAAACAATGAGCTGGCATTAAACAAATGCATGATATTCCCCCTAAATTAATTAAAATTAATTCTACACCGACACTGAAATTATTGCCGATAGTTTATAAAACCCCTCTTGGATCGTTTTTTAATCGAATTTAATATTCAAATAATTCCATATACTCCCTGAAAGCTGTCGATCAACCAGTAAGTTCAACAATTATGAACATCTCATCAGATTGCGAAAAAATAATACTACATACCTTTTAGAATATGCAGTACCTATAGTTCCTTCTTTAAAAAGTTATTGACCTAAATCTAATGTAAATTACTAAAGGCTACTCTGATTTTGTTTAAATAAGCTATATTCTAATTGGCAATCACATGGCTCTTCAGCAACTAATCTGACATTATATTCCATAGCCTCCACGCAGCCCATAGCTCTATAAAAAGCCTGCGACTCTTCTGATGAATGGGCAGATATATATAGCTTTTGAGCACCCATCTCTTTTGCTTTATTACACACCAGAGAAAGTAATTTTTTGCCTATTCCCATGCCGCGTTTTTCGAAAGATGTATGAATGCTTGAAAGTTGCAGATATTCCTTGTGTGAACCAAAAAATTGATTTTCTAAAGAGGCAAATCCAACAAGCAGATTATTATGAAAAGCGCCAAAAACTGTTCCACCTGTTTTTAAAGTGTTTTTCAAGCACTTAACTAAATATTCATATTCATTAGGGCTCCACTGTTCAGTAAAAGCAATCTCTTTTAATATCCATTCCCCTTTTTCTTTACGCCAACATTTATTTACTTCCTGATAGCGATTAAAACTTGCAAATAACCCTACTCCTATTTCAGCTTCTCTTAACTCTTTATATATAATTTGTTCCAATGTAATTACTCCCGAGAACATATATAATATTTGTATAATATAATCAATTATGAATATTTACACAATGAATACTTTACACAATAAATACTATATCCAGAATCTACTCAAATTTCAATGTTTATTGTAATATTTAGCTATTACGAATTATCTTATGACTATAACCATATTCAGGAAGTTATGTCCGTCAGCACTATCCGTACGACTTTCATTTTTCACCTTCTCTATTGCTTATCCAATAAATATTGTGTAACTAATAAGTTAAACCTTCCAAAGGATTTAAGATATAAAACCCCTGCAACAAAGAATTCAATACAGAAATACCGGCATTAAGAAATGAATTTATTTGGGGATTTAAAGCCAAATATCGAACTGCTACTAATTTGTTGACTTTGATGCTATTAAAATAACCTCCAAAAATGATATTTAGCAATCATCCCTTTCCCAGGCAATCTTTTGTTTTTACCTCCATTCAAGCTTTCTTTTCGACGCTATTTTCTTATTTTACGGCTGAATTTTGGGTATATAAATACCACACTTTCTTATTAACTGAATGTGCGGTAATAGAATGATTCTTGATTTAGAAAAAATATTCAGCATTATTTTGATTTAATCCTTCTATCTTTTATTTCTCTATATGTCCCAATTCCTAATAGTATTAACCCAAGTATAAATAAAGCAATTTCTAAATATTCAGATAAAGTTTCATTCGGTAATATCCTATGCCATTTAAAAAGCCAATGAGAAAAGATGTTGTCAAGTACGGCTATTAATCCCAAAGATATAAGACTGCCATTTATTAGAATTCTATTTCTTTTGTTATGTTTCATACTACCTTCCAAGTATTTCAGCCTTTTTCCGTTTATATTCTTCTGAATCAATTTCTCCATTAGCATAACGTTTATTTAATATGTCTATGGCATCAGTATTATTAGAATTATGGCCTGAACGTCTATGAAATCTCGGTATGCCACAACCTCCACCCCATCCACACCCACGTAGAAAAAACATGCCGATAAAAAACAATATTACAAACAACCAACTCAGGTCGCCAAATCGCATAAAAAACCTCCGTTATCTTTCTGCTTTTTTTATGTTACCCAAAATTTTTTTATATTATTGATTTTCATCTGGCAACAATTATTACCACACTATTCAGTTATCGAAGAGCCTAAATTCTACCGCTTTCTATTCAAATGGCTACTTAATCTACAAGGCGCTCTTCGATACGCTTTAATTTTTCATCACTGGATATCTCCGTATCGTTAATAATGTTTAAAAGCACTGTTTTTAGGCTCTCAGCCTCATTCTTTACGTTTTCAATTTGTTTAAAAAGGTTCCACATATTAACCAATTAAATCCGCTCCTTTCCTTCGCAATAGACTAATTTTGTGCAATAAAAAAGCACATTCTTTTTACTGAATGTGCGGTATAAAAATGATTCTTGGTATAAGATTATGAAGTAAATTAACTTCAATTATATTTAAACTCTGTCACACACTATTCCATAATCTTACCATTAAATTAGAACCTATTTAAATTGTTTTGCAAAGAATCAGCCAACTTTCCAATATGTATTCCATCTACAAAAGAATGATGCACTTGAACAGAAAAAGGAAGAATCCATTTCCCATCTCTTTCAAAAAATTTTCCCCAATCAAAGAGAGGTGTAGCATTATCTTTTTTACCAGAAATGGTATGTGAAATATGTGTATATGATACCCACGGTAATGGTGAAAACTGAAATATATCGTTTCCTAATGGTCCTGTAAAATAGTCTTTTTGATTTTCAGCCTTTTGGATAGCTATGGCTACATATTCTTCTATTGTATCCTGCATCTCAACATTAACAACTTTAAAAAGCTCGGTATCTTTGTTAATATATGTAAAAGCGGTATCAATACTATCATAAAGAACTATCTGATCATCTACGAAGCGGTATCTAAACTCCTCAATTTCATTTGCACATTGAGAAACAATAAAGATTAAAAGCCATTGTAAACGAATACTTCATCACTTTAACCCTTGTTAAGAAATTACTTATATCCAACTCAAAAGTTACGCAATATGACGGCTCAATGCCGTTTCTAAATATTTGACAGTGTAATTTACGTTCCAATTGTTTTCATCAATTACCTGATAATTATTAGCCATGTCTATATCATCTCCTTTATTAATAATGTTAGTTTACCGGACATTAAGTACATTGTTTATGTTTAAACTATTTAATAACCTTTACTTCGCATTATCAAACAATGCCATCCAAAGTAATTCATTACAAAAAACTATATCTGTAATGTTTCTATATCAAGTTTCAACCATTACCGCACTATTCAGTTGTCAACGAATCATGATAGGCCATCGCAGCCGCAAATGAAAATAGGTAGTTGCCATTCTAGAGCTCATCTTATTTCTGTTATATAATTAACTGGCAGGAATAAGTTTGAATGATCATTGGAGGATTTGCAC
>JAEYHZ010000011.1 GCA_023409265.1 Bacillota bacterium
GCACAAAGCATTGCTACACGGCTTTGCCTTGCCACAAAACAAATCCATCAGCTCAAAAATCTTCGACCTCACGCTTTGATATTTTGCTGATTTTCAAGGCGGAAGGACGCAGTCTTGCTTGCCGCAATGCAAGGACGACAACGAAGAAAAGCGGCAAAATGGCTAGCGTGAGGCGTATTGTACGTTGTCAATAGAGGGTAGATACAGGAGATTATGCTTTTGAAAAGAAAATAACTCCTGTTAGTATAAGCACTGTTCCTATAACTTTCGAGGGTGTAATTGCCTCGTGAAAAATATAGTACCCTGCAAACAGGCTGAAGGCATAGGCTGTACTTGTAAGTGCATAGGCAACCGAAAAGGGTATTTTTGATAAAATGTACAGCCAAAGCACGGTTGAGAGTCCATATGCCAATATTCCGAATATCACCAGCGGGCTGATTATAAGCTTGTAGGAATAGCCTTCAGTCTTTAGTACAGCCATTTTCCATAAAACCTGTCCGAGAATAGTGATTGCAGAATTCAGAACGGTCAGAAATATATATTTTACAGGCATAGCAGCTTCCTTTTTTACAGCTAGTAGTCTGTAACATCTAAAACGTGTATTGTCCGGCGAGGAAAATTTTCTCAGGGCTAGGCGGAGAAAGGCGGAATAATCGCTTTATTCCAACTGACGACAACGCAGTCCTGGGGAAATATAACCGCCGGCAATATATGAATTTAGATGTCACAGACTACAAGGATGCCCAAAGGCAAAAAACATTATGCATTAGTCAGCAAAATAAAAGGGACAACACAGATAACTGTGTTGCCCACCATAAAATCTTCTTGAATATTAGCGTTCCCACCACGACTTATTATCTTCGTACCACAACACTGTTTCAACCAGACCTTCATTCAATTTATATCTGCCGGACCAGCCAAGTTCATTTCTGGCCTTGGTGCTGTCAAGAGCATAACGATTATCATGGCCCAATCTGT
The DNA here is from genome assembly GCA_023409265.1 of Bacillota bacterium. GTDB lineage: Bacteria > Bacillota > Clostridia > Acetivibrionales > DSM-1351 > Ruminiclostridium. Next base: position 979 of record JAEYHZ010000011.1, read on the forward strand.
CGTTAACGTATATAATGGAATCCTGGGATTTGCCAAGTATTTTTAAAATCATTTTTGCCATGTCAATATTTGATACTTCTTCACCGCTTCCGATATTGTAGACTTCTCCGGGAGTGCCGTTAAATAATGCTTTGATAATTGCACTGCAGTGATCCTGTACATGTATCCATTCTCTTATATTGGTTCCGGTTCCGTAAATAGGAATAGGAAGATTGTTTAAAGCCTTTGAAATACACGTTGGAATAAATTTTTCACTGTACTGGTAAGGGCCGTAGTTATTACAGCAGCGTGTAATGATTACCGGCAGCCCATAAGTTCTGAAAAAAGATCGCACCAGTAAATCGGCACCAGCTTTTGATGCGGAATACGGGCTGTTGGGCATCAATTGGGAATTCTCGGTAAAAAAGTCACTCTTATTTTCAAGGCTGCCATAAACCTCGTCTGTCGATATTTGAACAAAGCGTTTGCCGACATAGTCTGACTTACTCCAGAAGTTTTGAACACATTCCAGTAAATTTAGAGTTCCCATGAAATTAGTCTGACCAAATACTGAAGGACCATCAATACTTCTGTCTACATGTGATTCAGCCGCAAAGTTAATTATATAATCAGGATTATATTCACTGAGTGTTTTATTCAATTGCTCACTGTCGCATATATCACCTTTAACAAAGTAATACCCTGGAACATCCGCTACTTTCTTTAAATTTTCAAGATTTCCGGCATAAGTGAGTTTGTCATAATTTACAACAACGAAATCTTTGTTTGTTTCCATGAAATATTGTATAAAGTTACTGCCTATAAAACCTGCTCCGCCTGTTACAAGTAAAACTTTCATTATAGTACCACCTCGCGTCGATTTTTGTACTCTATTATTGTATGAATTAATTATAGATATAGTTCGCTGCTGTCACCTACAAGAAATGAGTTTGTATACGGTCTTCTATCAGCAGCTTTGATGGATACATTTTTTCCTATAAGACTGTTGCTGATTCTTTTATTGATACCGTCCAGACAGGTATTCTCTAAAATAATGCAGTTATCAATCTCACAGTTTTTAATTTCAACCCCTTTTCCTATGGAAGTATAGGGTCCTATATAGCTGTCGATAATTACAGCATCCTCATCAATTGCTGTAGGACCCGCAATTATACTGTTTTTTATATTTGCACTCTTACCTATCAGTAATTTTCCTGTATAAACAGTATCTTCTTTCTGTACAACCTGATTATCGGTATTAATTTCATCAAGAATCAACCGGTTGGCATCTAACATATCCTGGAGTTTTCCTGTATCCTTCCACCACCCCTGTATAATTTCATAAGTGACATTTCCTCCTGCAGACAGCAGTTCCTGGATGGCATCGGTAATTTCCAGCTCGCCTCTTGCCGAAGGTACAGTGTTCTCGATAGCTTTAAAAATGCTACTATTAAAAATGTATACTCCGGTTATTATAAGGTCGCTGATAAACGTTTTCGGCTTTTCAACAAGCTTTAAAAGACGATTGTTCTCGACTACTGCGACACCATACTGTGATGGATTTTCTACCTTATGCAGCATAATTGTTGAGTCGGCATTATTAATATGAAAATTGTTAATTATAGAGTCTAAAGACATGTTAAAAACATTATCTCCCAAGACCATAATAAAATCATCTTCACCTAAAAATTCCTGCGCTATTTTAACAGCATGGGCTAGTCCTAAAGGATCAGTCTGATAAATATAGGTAATATCCGCATTCCATCTATTACCGTCACCAACGGCCTTTTTGACTGCCTCACTGGTATCTCCCACAACAATGCCAATTTCACTTATGCCTGCTTTTATAATTTTTTCAATTATATGGAACAGTATAGGTTTATTTGCTAAAGGCAGCAGTTGTTTAGCATTTGTATAGGTAAGTGGTCTTAACCGGGTTCCGGTACCGCCGCTTAAAATTAATGCTTTCACAGTATCCCTCCTTGGGTTTGTATATTAACATAATATATACTTAATAATTAAAATGTTCCAAAAAACATCCTCACTAATCGGTGAGCAGACATGAGTAACAATTCTAACGGGATAACATATTATGTAAATAACAAATCAATATGAAAGGAAAAGGCTTCTATGGTTCCTCCTATTATAAGTTATGTTACATTTAACCGTTTGGGCTTAACTATAAGAAATCTTGCTGCAATACTTGAATCAACTGATGATTTCGAAATGCACATAGTAGATAATGGCTCAATAGATGGAACATGGGATTACATCCAGACCTTGGATGACAGCAGAATCAAATCTAAAACAAATATTGGGGTAAATGTTGGGCAGATCTATGCCATAAACCTGAATCTCATGAAAAGAAGACCGGAGCAGTATTTTATTACAATTGACAATGATGTATATATTGAAACAAAGGACTGGATTTCCAGGTTTATGAAGGTATTTGATACATTTCCCGAGGCCGGCCTGCTTGGCGTTTGCAGAGGAGAACCATACCCTGAGTATTATCCTCCGGTTACACTGAAATCAAAGGATGGAATATCATATCTTGAACTTATACATTCTACTCCTGACGTGGAGCGGGACTTTGTACCAGGCTGCTTGCAATGCCTGAGACCGGAACTAATTGAACGGTTGGGTTATTGGAACGAAGAAAACTGTGCAGGTGAGGCTGAAATGTCTCTCAGGGTTAACAATTATTCATTTTTTCAAGCCGGTTTTCTTACCGACATAAGTATAAAAATGCCCCAAACGCTGGAATGTGCCCAATGCCAATATAGTAGTCTATGTAAGCTGAATAAGTCAACGGAGACATGTATATCAATTTACCAGAAGCGATATAAGAATGATTTATTTATGAAAAAGTTTAAGTGGAAATTCGATGAGACAATAAGGGATATGCGAAGTGGAAAACGACCGGTCTTTTGTGCATCTTCACTGGATGGTGCCTCTATGGAAAATCATAAATTTACTATGGAGTGGGCTTTGGATAACTTCAAATTTTATATTGATAATGCAAATTAATTAGCTTATAAACCGATATTTTAAAACTCAAGGTGGTGCATAACAAGTATGTTAGAACCTTTTACAGAGCCTGTTTATATTACCAGGCCTTTACTTCCGGATATTGGCAAACTGTCTGAAATGCTGGAATCCATATGGAAGAGCAATCAGCTGAGTAACAATGGAAATATGGCAAAGCAACTTGAACGGGAACTTTCCGGATTTCTTGGTTCAGATCAGCTCTCCATTTTCTCGAATGGCACCGTTGCATTGCAGATAGCATGCAAAACTTTAAGATTATCAGGAGAAGTAATAACTACTCCTTTTACATTTGCTGCTACAGCTCATTCTCTTGCATGGTGCAATATTAAACCAGTTTTCTGCGACATTGAAGAAGATACCTTCAATTTAAATCCGGACCGCATAGAAGACCTAATTACCCAGGACACTACAGCAATTATGCCGGTACATGTTTTCGGAAACCCCTGTAACGTGGAAGAAATTCAACGTGTTGCGCATAAGTACGGACTGAAGGTACTATATGATGCCGCACATGCTTTTGGAGTAAAAGTTAACGGAAAACCCATAGCAACTTTTGGTGACGCATCAATGTTCAGTTTTCATCCGACTAAAATATATCATACTATTGAAGGCGGCGCTTTAACCTTTAATGATCCCTATCTGAAAGAACGTGCTGATTCTCTGAGAAATTTTGGAATACGGGGTGTGGACTATGTAATGGAACCCGGCACCAATGGAAAGTTAAATGAAGTGCAGGCTGCAGTTGGGATATTATTGCTGAAAGAAGTTGAGGCCGAGATTGAAAATAGAAAGGAAATTACAAAGCTTTACCGCCAATTACTTGAGGATGTCCCAGGAATAACGACTAGTAAAGATATTGAAGGTGTAACACATAACTATCCGTATTTCGTAATAAGAGTCAACAAAGATGAATATGGTTTATCCCGAGATGAGGTTTATGAAAAGTTAAAAGAATATAATGTTATCTCACGGAGGTACTTCTACCCGCTTTGCAGCAACTTCCAGTGCTACAGGGATATCCCGTCCGCATCGGAATCAAGGCTTCCGGTGGCAAACAAGGTTGCCGATACGGTTCTTTCTCTTCCACTGCATGGAAGATTGCCTACAGATCATGTGGAAAAGATTTGTGATATTATCAAAGGAATAAAGCCATGAAGGATATAGTTATTATCGGCGCCGGCAGCTTTGGAAGAGAGGTTGCACAACTCATAGAAGACATAAATATGGATAAAAAAACCTGGAATCTGTTGGGGTATATTGATGAAACAGTTGAGAAACATGGAACATTAATTAATTCCAATATTGTCCTGGGAAGCTTTGACTGGCTTGAAAAAAACGGTGGAAACAAGTTATTTGCCATATGTGCCATTGGAAATCCACGGGCTAAATACACTGTTCTTAATAAAGTATCTGGATATGGATTGAATTATGCAAACCTAATACACCCGGATGCAAAAGTAAGCAAATTTGTTGAGTTAGGATATGGAAATATCATATGCTGCAATTCTTTTATATCAGTAAATATTAAAGTCGGAAATCATGTGTCTGTAAATCCCGGCTGTGGAATTGGGCACGATGTGGTTTTAGGGGACTACTCTTCATTATATTGGAATGTTACGCTGTCAGGAAATGTAAATATTGGTGAAGGGTGTGAAATAGGATCCAAAGCAGATATAATACCAAAAATTAATGTTGGTAAGTGGAGTATCATAGGTGCAGGAGCGGTTGTAATTGAAGATATTCCTGATAATTGCACCGCTGTGGGAGTACCTGCAAAAACCATAAAATTTCTCCAGCCTGTAATAGTACAAAATTAACAAAAATCGCAATAGACCGCCAATAGGAGGGAATTATTAATATGAAACAAACTATAGCAGACGAGAATAGTATTACAAATGCAGTAAAAAAATTTACTCAAAACCTGTTCAGTAAAAACCCGGCAGAAACCCCTAATAATAAAGTTTCTGAAAAAAGACCGCCTTTATTTATAAACTATGTAACATTAAACCGCATGGGCCTTACAATAAGAAATTTAAGCAGGATTCTGGAATCCAAGGAAGATTTTGAGCTGCATATTATTGACAGTAACTCAAGAGATAATTCATGGGATTATATCCAAAGCTTAACGGACAGCCGTATTAAATCAAAAACGAGGTTTGATTTAAACCAGGGACCCATATACCCTTTAAATCTCGGTCTTACTAAAAGAAAACCCGACCAGTATTTTATGACTATCGACAGTGATGTATATATATACACCGATAACTGGATATCACGGTTTATGGAGGTTTTTAATGCATTTCCGGAAGTAGGGGTACTTGGAGTTATGAGAGATACTCCATACCCAAGGTATATGCCCCCCATAATACCAAGGGTTAAAGGTGATGTATCATACCTGGAACTTAAAAATGCAGCTGTCGGAGTCGATTTGGATTTTGTACCCGGGCAGCTGCAGTGTTTAAGACCGGAACTTATACAAGAAATAGGATACTGGAGTGAAGAAAACGGATACGGTGATGCTGAACTCTCTCCAAGAGTAACCCATTATACTTCATATAAGGTTGGTTTCTTAACTACAGTTGAAATTGATATGAAGCAGTCTATAGGTTGCGATGAATGCCAGGGGAGAGATCTTTGTAAACTCAGCAGGAGTATAAATACTTGTTTTACGCTGAGCAAAAAAGCAAATATGAATGAGTCTTTTGTAAGACGACACGGGTGGAAATATCTTGAGACCTTCAAAGAGCTTGAAGAAGGGAAAAGAACTGCCTACTGCGCCTCGATGCTTGACCCCGAGTCCATGAGGAATCATGTATACAACAAGGAATGGGCTAATGAAAATTTTGATTACTATATAAAAAACTCAAACCAATATGAAGATATTCTATGAGTAAATAATACACCTATTAAAGATTTAATCGATGCTTAAGATATATGTTGGGTTCAATAAGGTCCTATGGATAATTTTATGCAGAGGGTCTCTTTGAACCTTTAAAGGTATGATTAAATAATAAAACTCCGTTTTAAGGCGAGATATTTTTCGTCAATACAAGGCGGAGGAAGGCGCAATAATTACTTTATTGCAACTGACGACAACAAAGTAATGGCGGAAAATAGCCGCATTAAAATGGGGAAGTTATTATTTAATCATGCCTAAGTAAGATTTTATTTATTTTTATAGTAAAAGACTGCAAGCTGAGTCCGGTCACGCAAATGAAGCTTCTCAAGCAGTACACTTATGTAATTTCTTACAGTACCCTCGCTTAAATACATTGCGTCCGATATCTCTTTGTTGCTGAGGCCTTCTGAAATATGCACCAGAAGCTCGATTTCCTTGTCGGTCAGGTCGTATTTGGAGAAAGATGCAGTACTGCTGCCATGAATCAGGCCCGGAAGCTTTGTAATTATTTCATCTCCAAAAACGCTTTGGCCCATGTATACTGCCTTCAGCGCAGGAACAATACTTTCAAAATTCTGTTTTAATAGATAACCCTTGGCTCCTATTTTTAAGGCCTTAATTATATAGGCATCATCTGAAAAGGTGGTAAGGTACAGTATCCTGGCATTGGAAAATTCCTTCAAAAGTAATTCACCTGCCTCCAGACCTGTCATGGTTTCCATTCTTATGTCCATCAGAAGAATGTCAGGCTCAAGCTGCCTGTACAAGTCCATTGCCTGTCTTCCGTTATTGCCTGTACCTATTACTTTGATTTCAGGGTCTGATTCCAAAATGGTTTTCAGAGAAACGCATACAAGTTTATCATCGTCTACTACCAATACTTTCATGTTATTTTCCTTTCTGTGCTGCCATTGAATTTTAAAAAAATTATGGCTATGAGCCTAGTTTGTCCGGGGGATTGAGATAAATATTTTAAAGCCGTTTTCTACATTTATATGAAGGTTGCCATTAAAAGTTTTAACTCTTTCAGATATATTATTTATGCCGATACCATTTTCAACACTATAGTCGCTGACCTTTCCGTTATCCTCTATAATCAGCTGATAGAAAGCAGGATGTTCCCTCAACGCAACCGTTACTTCCGTGGCATTCGAGTGCTTGATAATGTTGGACAGTGCTTCTTTGACTATAGAAATAAAACAATACTTGAGTCTCTTTTCAAGGTTACTGCTTATATCATAGTCCAAATGAATAGGACAGAAATCAAAGTTTTCTACAAGACCATTAATTTGAGAATATAAGTCTATGGACTCATCATGCAGATTGTGTACACTGCTTCTTATACTATCCATAGCCTGAGAAAGAGTATTTTTTATTGAAGAAAGACTCTCTTTCAAAGTTTCATCCTTGTTTATTGCCATTAGAGCTCCCAGCTGCAGAAGGCATCTTGAAAGAAGGTGCCCTACATTATCGTGGATTTCCATTGCAATTCTGTTTCTTTCGTTCAGGGTAGCCATGTTTATTTCATAATCCTGCTTCTCCATGAGTTCGCTGTTTTTCTTTTCCAGAAGGATTGAGCGTTCTTTTGAGGTATCACGGAAGAGCATATATTGTGTTTTAATGCTGCTTAAGCTAAATGTACGATACCTTAACAGGTATGATATTCCCAAAAGAATAACAAGTAAAAGCAGCAGGGTTTCAGAAAGATCATGGAGGTGCGATAAATACGGTATGAATGCAAATAGACACAAGAGCTGTTCCTTTGTTACAAAATTATCATAACAGATTAGGGGGATAAATACTAAAAATTGAGGCTCAAACTGACAGACAAATACATAACCCAGCATGAAAATAATTCTAATAATCCGGCTGTCAAAGTAGCTGTTAAGGGCAGAAAGAGTCAAAGCAGCTATTACCGGGACGACACTGGTTCGGTAGCCTGAATCCATGGCGTATATAGCAAGACAGGATATAAAAATCACAATTTTATCTGTTAATTCAATCATAAAAACCGCCATATTCCTAAATGAAATAATATCCGGATTGGATAACAATATTTTACCAAGCATTTCTTCAATTAACAAATAAAAATAAAAGAGTCCATCCTGATACTGAATTCGAAATAGATTTACTGAAAATATTGAGATTAAACAGCACTACGTTTACATAATTGCAAGCCAATATGAACCTCATTAGCTTACTCTACATAAAATAGACTAACACTATATTATTTTTGGAGAAGAATATTAATGGAAAGATTCGTAGTTATCATGGCAGGAGGTACCGGTACAAGACTATGGCCAATTTCCAGAGAAAACAGGCCGAAGCAATTTATAAAAGTGGATGACGGCAACTGTATGATGGTACAAACAGTTGAGCGTCTGTGTGAGACAGTCCCTGCTGATCATTGCTTTATAATAACAAATAAAAGCTTAAAAAACGCCACCCGTAAAACGGTTAAGAATTTGATACCACTTGAAAATATTATACTGGAGCCTCAAAAGAGAAACACTGCAGCATGTATTGAGTATGCTGCTATGGTGTTAAAAAAGAAATATGGAGAAGGACTGATATGCTTCGTACCTGCCGATGGATATGTTAAGGACAGGAAAGGATACAAGGATGCTATTAATCTGGCTTATGATGCAGCTGAAAAAACAAAGGCACTTGTGGTGGTTGGTATAACACCAACCTACCCTGCCACGGGTTACGGGTATATTCAGATAGACAAAGACAGAGGAGATGATGAAAGACTTCTGATTGTTCAAAGGTTTATTGAAAAACCCGACCTGGAAACTGCTACGAAGTTATTTGAGTCGGGTGAGTTCCTTTGGAATGGTGGAATACTGGTAGGAAGCATGGATGCAATAATCAGCAGTATTAAGAAATTCCTCCCCGGGCATGACTCCAATATCGGCGAAGCGGTCAGACGGTCAAGGCGTATCAGTGGTAACAGATATCTTGATGATGCATATAATAAAATACAAAATGTATCCTTTGATAACGGTGTACTTGAAAAAATTGATTGTATTTATGTAATAAAAGGACTTTTTGATTGGGATGACATAGGGAGTATTGATTCCTTATCAAAAACCTTTGGTGCCGATGAAGAAGGAAACGTAATTAATGGTAAACACGTGGGTGTAGATACAAGTAATTCAATAATTATTAGTGAGGATACCCTTGTCACAACAATAGGAGTAAATAATCTTATTGTTGTTAATACAAATGACGCTGTTATCGTATGTCCAAGAGATAGGGCACAGGATGTAAAGGAACTTGTTGAATTACTGAAACAAAAAGGATATGAAAACCTTTTGTGACGCCGATGCTGCGGCAATATGGGGGTTACCATGCAAGGAAAGCATTTTTTATTGATTAAATCTACCGGAAACGGTTTTTGGTATGATATGCATCATGTATTAACACAATTGTATCTGGCCGAGATTACAGAAAGAATTCCTGTTGTGTACTGGGGAAAAAACTGCATGTACAGTATTGATGAAAATTCAGACGCATTTCAGCAGTTTTTTGAGCCGGTTTCGGAATATGGAATAGAAGACCTCATACACGAGGATTTCACCTATTTCCCAGAGGTGTGGAACAGAGATAATTTATTGGAAAATCTCTTGTATCCCAGCCGGTACGTGAGCTTTGAAGACATTATATACAATGAAGCCAATGTAATTGTACAAAATAGCTTTATTGAGACTGAAGAGATGATGTATTGGATAGAGAAGCATCCTATGTACGGATATCTTTCAAGGTATCTGTACAGTTCCATGCTAAAAAAATACATCAGGCTCCAGCCACTGGTATCGGATGAAATCGGGGAATTCCAAGATGCATATATGATTAATAAATTCAGTATTGCAGTTCATATCCGGGGTAGTGATAAAATTGTCGAAGTTGATCACCTGTTTGATCTAAATAAGAGATACCCTGCAGAAATAGACAAGGTGCTAAAAGTCCAGCCGGAGGCAAAGATATTTCTTATGACGGACTGTAGAGACATTCTGGAGCAGTATAATCAGATGTATCCTAATAAAATTATTTGCACTGAATGTAACAGGGTGCTGCAGAATGGTCCGGGGTCTCATTTTCAGGAATATGAAGATAAGGCAAGAAAAGGGCTGGAGATTATTAAGGATACCTGGCTGGCTGCAAGGTGTGATTACTTTATAGGAAATGGGTTTTCAAATGTATCTTTGGCAATCAGCGAGCTGAAGGACTGGGATAAAAATGCCATAAAGCTTTTGTATTAGGCTTATAGGAATTGACACAGTGGATTTTTTGTTTAGGAGGAGCATCAATGCTGGAGGATGATAAACTGCTGGAATTATACAGAATAATGCAGACAATCAGGAAAGTTGAATTTAAAATTGCAGATGAATATAAAAATGATGATATGAAAACTCCCATTCATTTGTCTATTGGACAGGAGGCTATATCGGCAGGGGTATGTATAAATCTTGAAAAAAGAGACTATGCCTTTGGAACACACAGAAGTCACGCCCAATATATTGCCAAGGGTGGAGATATTAAAAGAATGATTGCAGAGCTTTATCTGAGAAAAACCGGCTGCTCCTATGGAAGGGGAGGTTCTATGCACCTGCTGGCGCCGGAAGTCGGTATTCTTGGATCAACCGCTATTGTCGGAGGAAGCCTGCCGCTTGGAACAGGTACCGCACTGGCTTCAAAAATTTCAGGTGATGGAAAAGTTAGTGCAGTTTTTTTTGGTGATGGTGCCGTTGACGAGGGTACCTTTCATGAAAGTCTTAACTTTGCCGCGTTAAAGAAATTACCTGTAATCTATATTTGTGAGAATAATGTATATGCCATCAACTCCCATCATACGCAGAGGCATCCAAAGGACAACATTTATAAATGGGCTGAAAGCTATGATATCCCCGGCTATCAGATAGATGGCAATGATGTGGTAAAAGTGTCTGAGTATGCGGCAAATGCCATTGAGAGATGCAGAAAGGGAGAGGGTCCAACTCTTCTTGAATGTATGACCTACAGATGGATGGGCCATATAGGGACAGTCAATGATGTGGGTGATGGCCTTAGAGCCCGGAAGGAATATGACTACTGGTTATCAAAGTGTCCCATAAGATGGTTTTCCAATTATTTAAAAGATATAGGATTGCTGGATGCTGATATAGAAAACAATATTAACAGTGAGATAGATAAGCTTGTGGAAGAGGCCTTTGAATTTGCACAAAATTCTCCAAAACCTGATCCTGCAGAGCTGACAGAATATGTCTATGTGTAAATAAATAGTAAAAAGAACCATGTTGGAAGTCGGTAGACATAAAAAAGTGACTGGCAGTTAGAACCTGTCTAGTATTTGCTTGTGCTTGGCATTTTAAGCGGATTTTGTGTCAGGCAAGGCAGATTATCGCAGGAATAATTTGTTTATTCCCAGAAAATTTAACGCAGCATGGCGCGAAATCCGCAAAAATAACGTGTGCAATGAGATACTAGACAGGTTCTTATAGGTCAATAAGTATATATAAGCGGCCTGCGGCCGTAAGTGATTAAATAATGGTAACTTAGTAGGAGGTTTCACATGCCCTGGACTACAATTGAAGTTGAAAAACAAGATAAATTTATTATAGATGACGAATCGCAATCAGGCGGGATAATATCGTACAAGGATGCAATATATGAAGCGCTGGATCAATCCATGGAAAGAGATTCCAGAGTTTTTATACTGGGAGAAGGTATAGATGATATTGCCGGGGTTTTCGGCACAACAAAAGGCCTTCATGAAAAGTATGGCAGAAACAGAGTGTTTGATACCCCGATTGCCGAAAACTCATTGACAGGTATCGCTGCGGGAGCTGCTATGGCAGGATTGCGGCCAATCCTCATCCACGCTCGTATGGACTTTTTGCTGCTTTCCTTTGATCAGCTTGTGAATCATGCGGCAAAATGGAGTTATATGACAGGAGGAGAGGTAAGTGTTCCTTTGGTGGTGCGGACTATCAGCGCCAGAGGCTGGGGGTCGGGAGCACAGCATTCCCAGTGTATTCAGGGTATGCTGATGAATGTACCCGGACTCAAGATCGCAGTACCGGCTACACCCTATGATGCCAAAGGCTTGATGGTCTCAAGTATTATTGACAACAATCCGGTACTTTTTGTTGAGCACAGATGGCTCTATAAAACCCTGGGCAAGGTTCCGGACACCCTATATTCCATACCCTTTGGAAAAGGTATAATAAGGAAAAAGGGAAGGGATGTAACCATTGTTGCTCTTTCATATATGGTTGTAGAGGCTTTAAAGGCTGCACAAAAGCTGGAGGCCGAAAACATATCGGTTGAGGTCATAGACCTGAGAACCATAAAGCCTGTTGATGAAGATATTATTTTGGAATCACTGTCCAAAACCGGAAGGCTCATTATCAGTGACACCGGGAGCAAAACCGGGGGAGCTGCCGCTGAAATATCAGCAATAGTGGCGGAAAAAGGATTGGAGCGTTTAAAGAAACCCATTGTCAGAGTCTGCTGTCCTGATACACCAACACCCACCAGCGATGTGCTTGAAAAGGTGTATTACCCGGATTCTGATACCATTTGTAATTCAGTGAGGGAGCTGCTGAAATAGTCGGGAGCAAAGGGGGGATAAACGCTTGGACAAATATATAGAACAGGACTGCAGGGAATATATAAATCGAATTGATCTATCGCCGCTCAAGGGGAAGACTGTGCTGATAACCGGGGCCAACGGCCTCATAGGTACTTATATTATATATATGCTTCATCTGGCAAATGTGGAGAAAGCTGCCGGTATAAATATTGAGGCTGTCAGTAGAAGTACTCCTAATAAAGCGTTAAGTGGCGTTTTTGAGTATAGATACAGATTTCATTCAGTAGATTTAAACATACCCGACTCCTTTGAAACATTACAGAAAGCAGATTATATAATTCATGGGGCGACTTATGCCCAGCCGGGAAAGTTTTTGAGAAACTACCTGGATACTATTCACCTGAATACCTTGGTAACTGAAAGGCTGCTGCAGAAGGCAAGGAAGGATGATGCGGGGTTTCTGTTTTTGAGTTCATCGGAGGTTTATGGGGAGCCGGACTGCAGCAATATACCAACACCGGAGGAATATCCAGGGCTTTGTTCACCTGTAAACATCAGGGCTATATACTCTGAAGCTAAAAGGATGGGAGAGACTCTGTGCTTTGCTTATAAAAACTATGAAAATGTCAACACCAAGATAGCCCGGATATCCATGACCTATGGCCCCGGAGTAAGCACCAATGATGAACGTGTTCTGGCTCAGTTTATAAGGCAGGCCCTTTCAAAAAAAGAAATTGTTATGCTGGACGAAGGAACCAAGGTTAGGACCTTCTGCTATATAGCTGATTGCGCCCTAATGCTGCTAAATATAATGCTTTACGGCACTGACCTGGTTTACAATGTAGGCGGAAAAGAGAGTATAACCATAAGAAAGCTTGCAGAGGAAATATGTGCTATCATCGGGAGCAAGCTTTCAGTGCAGAACTCCGAACAGGCTTCTGATGAAAAGGTCAAGGTGTCTCCTCAACATGTTCAGCTGGATATACGAAAGGTTTGTTCGGAGTTCGGCTTGGAAAACTTCAAGCCTTTGAGCGAGGGACTTAGGCGGACCATAGAATGGAACAGCTGAAGCCTTTTCTGCAAGGGCTCTTTTTTGCTTAAACAATATTCCCAACCTTCCGTATACTGTGATATAGTGTAATCGGATCACATGAGAGAACGGAGAGTGTTTTATGGGGTTAACAATTTTGCTGTTGTTTGTAATGGTATTGTTAATGTGCTTCTGCATATATAACTGGTGGGAACGCAGAGAAAAAAGCAAAAGAATGTTTGATGATGAAAAGAAAAAGATAAACACCTTTAATACCCATACTGCATGGGGGATTTATTCGCTTATCATTTTGCTGATGATATTAGGGTATATGGGTTATCAGATTTATAAATTAATGAACTATATTTACAGCATGTAACCTAAGTTGTATTGGCTTCTTGGCATTTTGTAATTTTCATCTCAAAAATAATATTATCACATTACAATAACGTTGACGGAGCTGTTGCATTGGCGGTGTATTAACTGCCGGCAGCAGCTCCGTTTTAAATAAAAGAGAAAAGCAAACTTTGCAATAAATTGTCAGTTAATGTAAAATTCAAGTAATTACATATCAAATTATACATAACAGGAAAATAATGGTTGACATTCGACGCTTTTGTATTTAAAATAACATTAAATATCATTTATTCATTCAAAAATAAACACGGTTTTACAGAGTAGGGGTTTAAAATGTCATCAACAGCGGAAAATCGTTTAATTTATAAAAGAATACTTATGCTTTTGAAACCTTTTATAAAAAAAATCAGCGTAATTCTAATATGTATATTGGCTTGTGCAGGAATTAATGTTGTTTATCCCCTGATTAGCAAGCAAATTATGGATAAAGGGTTATTAGTTGAGAACATTTCAGTAGTAATTAAGTTATCTATCTTAACACTCACTTTAGTTATAGCAGAACAAGTAATTGGTTTACTTGAAACAAAGTTTTTTTCATATGTGAACTCCGTTTTCCAGTATTCTCTCCTCAAAACTGCCTTTAAGCACCTATTACAACTCAAACTTCAATATTTCAACAATACTAATTTTTCTGAAATAATGAATAATATCGGAATGGATGTCGGAAATATCTCCAGGATATGTGACAGAGGTACATTTGTAGTAATATCCCAGGTCTTCAGAGTTATTGGAGGAATAATCGGACTTCTTTTAATTGATTGGAAACTTACCATCGTTGTTATTTTTATCGTACCTATACGGTTTATTTTAGTTAAATATCTAGCCAAAAAGCGAGAGTCTATGTTTAAAGAGTATATGGAGTATAGCCGGGACTTTTCTGCATGGTATGGTGATAATATAAGCGGTATAAAAGAAATAAAACTCCTGGGTATTCATAGAATCAAAATAGGTGAATTCATTAAAAAGCAAAGAAATATGGTCAAGATGAACATTAAAATGGCTTTTTTAGATAAGCTTAATGAATATTCGGAAAGAATAATATTTCAAATAATTACCAGCTCCTTATACATACTTGGCGCATATATGGTTTTTGGCAGTAAAGTAACAATTGGAGGTTTATTTGCATTTTTATCATACAGTGCTTTTGTCATCGGACCTATCTCATCAATTATTAATATAAGTTATAATTTTTCAAACATAATTCCCTCAGCTAAAAGATTTTTTGGATTTCTTGATATGGAGACAGAGGATAGAAAAGAACAAAAACAATTTATAAGAGTAGAAAAAAAACAGGTTACAGGAAACATTACATTCGAAAATGTCAGTTTTGGATATAGAGACGGTGAAAAGCTTCTGAAAGATATTAATATAAAAATAAACCCAGGAGAGAAGATAGCCATTATCGGAGCAAATGGCTGTGGTAAAAGTACGTTAATTAATTTACTGCTGAGATTTTATAAACCTCAAGAAGGAAGGATTTTAATTGATGGCATCAATATAAGTGACATTAAACTTAAAGATTATAGGAATTTGATTTCAGTAGTCAATCAGGATTTATATATTTTTAACACTACTATCGAGAACAATATATCAATTGGTACTAAAGCAGATATTTCTAAAATTAGTGATGCTGCTAAGAAGAGCAGTGCACACGATTTTATTGAGGAAATGCCTATGAAATACAAATCTGAGGTCGGACGGAACGGAGCAAAGCTTTCTGGAGGTCAAAGACAGAAAGTAGCAATAGCAAGAGCTTTTGCAAGAGACTCCAGGTTACTTATACTTGATGAAGCTACAGCAAACTATGATGTTGAGTCAGAGGTGTTCCTTAACAAATTGCTAATTACAGGTCTTCAGGATAAAACGGTACTGGTTATTAGCCATAAACCGGATATATTAACAAAAGTAGATAAGATTTGGATGCTGAGTTCTGGAAAAATAACAGAGTACAAAGGCTTCGTTGATTTTAAGATGAAGTGTCCTGAATACATGGATTATCTTTATGAAGAAAAAAGTATTATTTAATTGTTAATTTTTGGATTGCTCATTTTGGCTTTTATAAAGGCAAAATAGTAAATTCAAGTTATATAATTTTCAAAAAATAGTGCACATATTTTGAAAATCAACTTTACATAAGGGGGGTGAAAATATGAAGAGACTGGGGAAGAAAATGATCTCTACGAGAGACACAATTGAAGCATATTGCTTCTGCTACTGTGGTTGTGGTTGTTCATACAGTTGTACTTGTAGTAATACCGACCAATTCGTGGATAATCATGATGAGGATAGTCACCGCAGTGAATATTCAAATCATGGTAGTACAACTTCCGGTGGACAGGGATATCAAAACCTGTAATTTAATTTGTATGCTAGATCTAATTATCCAAAATTTTTTGGATAATTAGATCTATTTAAAAAGATTTAGGGGGAAACCTATGTTACTTGATAATCCGTTTATTCATACATTCAGAACACGGGAGGGGTACTACTTTTACGATGTAAATAAAAATTCCATAATAAAAGTTGGTAAGGGAGTTTATAACGCAATTAAAAATAATTCTGCAGAAGATACAGCAGAAAGTGATGATCTATTATCAATTGAAAAGATGAAAGAGGAAGGACTTTTTTCTTCAAAAAGAGTGAAGGAAATACTTCATCCTGCTGATGATACATTAGAATATTATCTAAATAATAAATTAAAGATGTTAACGCTTCAAGTTACACGTCAGTGTAATCTGAGATGTGAGTACTGCGTATACTCAGGGAATTATGAAAATAGAGGTCATTCCAATGAAAAAATTAGTTTCTCAACTGCAAAAAAGGGAATTGATTTCTTATTAGATCATTCGAGAGATAATAAAAATATTGCAATTGGGTTCTATGGCGGAGAGCCTTTATTAGAGTTTGAACTTATTAAAAGATGTATTGAATATGCTGAAAAACAGTGTGAAGGAAAAGAAATCCTCTTTACCTTCACAACAAATGCTACACTTTTTACTGATGAGATTCTGGACTATATAAAGGAACATAATATTAGAATATTAGTTAGCCTCGACGGCCCTGGGGAAGTTCATGATATAAATAGGAAATTTGCTTCGAATTGCAGAGGAACCTTTGATATAGTAATTAACAATCTTCAAAAAATAAAAGACAAATATCCTGAAGTTTATAATAAGTTAAATATTCATGCAGTGGTAGACAGAAAAAACGAATTTGGCTGTATAAATAGCTTTTTCGCAGATAATAAAGTAGTTAAAGATGCCAGTTTCAGCTTATCATTTGTTTCTGAGTACTACTCAAAAAGGGCTATAACATCTGAAGAGAATTTTAGTAAAGATATAGACTATGAGTATTTTAAATTATTTTTAAATAAACTTGGAAAATTAGACAAGGAATATGTTTCAAAACTCATAACTCCTTACTTTGAGCACATGGAACGATCATATAAACAACTGGTAACGGTAAGCGAACTTAGTGATAAAATGCATCATGGAGGGCCATGTATTCCAGGTATTCAAAGGTTATTTCTAAACGTTAACGGAGAATTCTTCCCTTGTGAGAGAGTTAATGAAGAATCGAGCGTTATGAAAATCGGTGATATAGATGCTGGCTTTAATATAGAAAAAGTCAGGAGCATACTCAATATCGGAAAAATATCAGAAGAAAAGTGTAAAACATGTTGGGCAATCAGATTTTGCGGACTGTGCGCAGCAGTGGCAGATGATGATACGGAGTTTTCTGCTAAAAAGAAGGCAGTATACTGTAACAATACTAAGAATTCTATAGAGGCAATGTTTAAAGATATATGTACTCTTAGAGAAAAAGGGTTTAATTTTAGTGATAATCCAATTGAAAATTATTTAATAAGTGAGGTGTAATATGACTGAGAATATGATTGTATTTCCATACAACATTCAATTTGCTCCGATTTTAAGACATAAAGCACTACTTGAAAATTACAGAATTTCAGGACTGGTATCATTAAATGGGTGGAGCCTGAATGGAAAGGACGCCAGCCATGCCGATGAAGGCGAAGAGATAGGTATTCTTGTTGAAAGTGATTTTGAACAAGCACTTCAAAAGTGTGATACAGTTATGTTTACTGATTCTCAATTTGGGCTGGATTTTGAAAAGGTAATTTACCCCAGGTTATATAAGGCGATTAATGCTAAAAAAAACGTTATTTCTACAATACCAATATGTAAAGAAAAATATGATGAGATAAAAACTATGTGCGATGCAAAAGGTGTTTATTTTAAGTGTTATTGTGAAAATGAGAATACAAAGCAATATAGAGAACTTAAATATGAGGAAGAAAGTTTACTAAAAATAGAAACACCGATTATTTTTGTACTTGGGATATCTGAAAATACTCAAAAATTTGAAATCCAGCTTTCTTTAAGAGAAAGATTAACAAAAATGCAATACAGAATTAGTCAAATAGGAAGCAGGCATTATTGTGAAATGCTTGGATTCCACTCTTTTCCGAAATTTATGCTGGATAAGGCTGTTTCAGAAACAAATAAAGTTGTATATTTCAATAGGTTAATTAAAAAAATTGAAAATGAAGAGAACCCGGACATAATCATTATTGGAATTCCAGGCGGGATAATGCCCTTTAATGATCAATTTACAAACAGATTTGGTGTACTTCCCTATGAGGTATCACAAGCAGTTTCGCCGGATATTGCAATAGTAAGCACATTATACGAGGATTTTAAACAAGAATATTTTACGGCGCTTTCAGATTCAATTAGGTATAAGTTGGGGTTTCAGGTGGATTATTTTAATTTATCAAATTTTCATTTGGACTTTGAGAAATCAAAAGAAGAAAGGGCTTTATCATTTACTGTTGTAGATTCAAGTTTTATTGATAAAAAGAAGAATGAATTTAAAAATTTCGGAAACAAGGTATTTAATATACTAAACTCTGATGATG
The DNA here is from genome assembly GCA_023409265.1 of Bacillota bacterium. Taxonomy (GTDB): domain Bacteria; phylum Bacillota; class Clostridia; order Acetivibrionales; family DSM-1351; genus Ruminiclostridium. The sequence continues at coordinate 19,892 of JAEYHZ010000011.1, forward strand.
AAAATAGAATAGCATGTGATTGTATTGAAAAACTTGCTGAATACGGAGAAAAGCAACTGGTATAAGGGGTTATTTGTATGAATAAAAAATTATTGAGCTTAATTTTATGCATATTAATGTTTATGTCAACTACAGGCTGTACCGATAACAAAGATTCTGAGAAGGTTAAACAGGTATCAGACCAGACAGAGTCTACATCGGAAAAGGTATTGAAGTTGTATTACTTTCAGGATTATTACAGTATTAATTCAAACGCATTGTCCGAATTTAAAAGTCTTCATAAAGATATAAAAGTTGATGAAAAGGCATTAGGAATAGAAGAAGTGGAATCCTTTAAAGTAAAATTTGCAACCGAATTGATGTCAGGAGAAGGCCCCGATATTATTTCACTACCTTCATTTGCATTCCCATCATCAGGACAACTAATGCAGAGGGAATTACTGTGTGATCTCAATCCATTAATCTCGAAGGACTCAGACTTCAAAGTAGATGACTATAACACCAGCATTCTTGATGTAGGATTGTCAGAAAGCAAAAGGTACATTATACCTCTGGATTATTGTATTAATTACTTCTATACGTATAAAAGCCTGTTAGACCAAAACAATATTAAATTTGATACCACAAATTGGACCTGGGATAGCCTTGTAAATGCTATGCAGGAATACTATAAAGAGGGAAAGGGCACAAGTAAATACTTCTTCTCCAGCTTAAGTATACACGATATCCTCGCCACGACAGACTCTTTTGTAGATAATAAAAATAAAGTTTCAAAGTTTAACACACCTGAATTTATAAAATTGCTGAAAACATACAAGGAAATATTACCGTACATATGTCCAAGAAATGAATATAACAATGCCCCCGAACAGCTTGCAAAACAATGTGTTCTCCAATCAAAATTCGGAAGTTTCAGATCGGTAATAGATTCAAATAATTTTATAAAAGATGCAGTGGGAGAGGAGGCAATTATACTACCCCATCCGACTGTTAATGGGGGTAAATCGACCGTTGCGACAGCCTATAATTTAGTAGGAATCACATCAAAATGTAAGGTTAAAGAGGAGGCCTTTGATTTTATAAAAATGCTTATGTCAGAGAGAAGTCAGTCTCTTCTGAATAATGGCTCTCCTGTGTTGAAATCAATATTTAATAAGCAACTGAGCGAAATGAAAAACACTGAAAAAATAGGACTGCAAATAACCGATTTGGTACAGAATATCAAGGGATGCACACTGAGTGATTCGAATGTAACCCAGATAATATCCGGCGAGCTGCCTGATTTTGTTAGTGGCAAAAAATCCGCTGAACAGACCGCAAAGGCTATAGACGATAAGGTTAATCTCTTTTTAAACGAATAATTTGTGGAGGGAATTATTGATGATATCATTAGAGAAAAGTAAAATAATTGAACGTTTGGCAATCATATTTGTAGAAAAATTTGATTTAGATATAAATAGGTTAAGTGATAATTTTCTAAATAAGGACCTGCTTGGAAGGGAATTTCGACTTGTACCAAGGGACTTAGTTTATCTGGTATTTGAGATTGAAAAAGTATTTAATATCATTATTCCGCAGGAAGATATTGTAGCCGGTAATTTTAAAACTTTCCACAACATCGTTGAGGTCATAGAAAGTCAACTTCAGAAATCTCAAAAAGCTGCAGTATAACAATAAATTTCTTTGAAAAGATACTGGTATATGGTCGTGAATAGATTAAAAGAATTTTAAAGATAAATAGGTTCTTTGCAAAAAAGCTTTCTGAATATATCGGTAAATGTGAGATAAGTAAAAACAGAATATAGCTATATGGCTATTATTGATCAGGCGATAAATGAATTTTTAAATAATAAGAGAAACGCCGAACAAACCGCTGCTGCCATTCAGGATAAGGTAAATATCTTTCTAAATGAATAGGTCGAAAATAATGGGCATGTGTATGAATAAAAAAACAACATCTATAGTAATCCTTGACGACGGAATAAACGAAAAACTATATAATACAGGTGAGCTTGAACACAACCTGGAGGTCACCTCAGATTTACAGATATGCGAAAGGGTCGGCTATGACCCTTTTTTGCCATCCCATGGGACAACCTGTGCTGCAATAATTAAAAAATACGTTCCGGAAGCTGTCCTTTCCAGTATTAAAATACTCAGTGATGAATCCCGTAAGGGGATGAAGGAGCAGCTCATCTGTGCTCTGAAATGGTGTGCCGATAATGCCATAAGGTTGGTGAATCTCAGCCTTGGGACTATTGATTACAGGGACTTCAATGAAATAAAAGAGGCTGTAAACTACGCTGGTGAAAAAGGTGTTGTAATAGTTGCCGCCTGTAATAACAGAAACATTTTTACCTGTCCGGCTTCGCTTGAAAATGTTATAGGAGTCAGGTGCGACTTGCAGGATAAGCTTAAGGAAAGAGAGTATACTTACGGATTTTCACCTGACGGCATAGAGATAACCTCTAGCGGAAGCCATAAACTGGTGATGTTTAACGACGAGGTTAAAATTACAACACCCAGCAACAGCTTTGCAGCGCCTGTTATTACCTCCATAGTATATGAATTACAAAAGAATAACCCGGATATATCTTTGTATGACATCAGAGAACTCCTTAAAGAACGGGCAGGTGCTGAAAATGCAGGACAAAATATTCAGAGCCTTGATTATCATCCATCAAAAGTTGACAATTACTTGAATAAAAGAATGGATATCCCTGTTATAGTATTATATAATTATTATGGTAAAAACAATGATATAGATAAAAACCTTAATCGTAAATTCAGGCTCGAGGGGTATAATGCAATAATTGCTTTTACTGAAAAAAACGAGACAGACTATTGCAGTGGGCATGTTTTTATTGGGGACTTATACATAAACGGATTTGACTCAGTGGGGGAAGGTATTTTTAAGGTATCAACTATTTTTGACCCGGATATAATATGTGTTTCTGTCGACATGTCTTACGGAAATGCTGAACACGAGTTAAAAGATATTGAATTAAATATTGATCCCGACATCGAAATTTTTGTTTATCATAACCTTACCTTGAAAATAACAAGCTCTTATGAAACAAGAACTATGAGCTTGCCCGGTTATAATCAGATAGACACATTATACTCATACATAATGAGCTTATTTGAAAAAGAAGAGGAAAAGAAATGAAACGGCTACATACAACACTTAAAACCAGGCAATCCATTGCCGGCCTTGTTTTTGCATTACCCAGCCTGTCGGGGTTCGCGCTTTTCTTTGCCATACCATTTGTAATAAGCCTGTACTACTGTTTTACACAGGGAATTGGCGGGGCTGACTTTGTTGGGTTTCAGAACTTTATAGATCTTTTTAACAGTAACTCTTTCATACTTGCTTCTAAAAATACGATTATTTTTAATTCAATAAGTGTTCCTCTGATAATACTGCTGTCCTTTTTTCTTTCCATACTTTTAAACAGCCGTATAAAAGGGCTTCCGTTATTCAGAAGTTTTTTTATACTTCCGCTTGTAATACCTGTCGCATCGGTAATACTGGTGTGGAATATTCTTTTTAATGAGTATGGTGTTATCAATAATGTCTTAATAAAATTTGGACTTGAAGGGAATATTGACTGGATAAGAAGCGACCAGTCAATGTGGGTGCTGGTACTGCTGTACCTCTGGAAAAACTGCGGATATAATGTGATACTGTTTCTTGCAGGCTTGAACAGTATACCCAAAGAGTATTATGAATCTGCCCGTATTGACGGTGCGGGATCTTTTGCGTGCATGAGAAATATAACCGTACCGTTTATGATTCCTACCGGCTTTTTCGTATTTATGATGTCCATAGTTAATTCCTTCAAGGTTTTCAGGGAAGCCTATCTACTGGCAGGGAGCTATCCAAGTCTCAAAATATACATGCTTCAGCACTTTATGAATAACAATTTTATGAACTTGTCGTATCAGAGGCTTACAACAGCAGCTTTTATAATGGCACTTGTCATTGCTCTGCTGGTATTTCTACTTTTCAGGATAGAAGCCAGATTCGGAAGGAGCATCTAGTATGAAGATAAAAGGACAGGCTTTAACCAGGCAGGTTAATAAATTAAAAAGCTTTACAAAATACCTCATAATAATTTGTATTTCTGCGGCACTGTTATTTCCTGTTGTGTATATGCTTTCAAATTCCTTTATGTCAAGCCCTGAGGTGATACAGAACTATAGTGCTGTCAGTGAGACAGTGGCAGAAGAGGGCAAAGCACCTAAGATAACCTTCAGCCTAATTCCTGATACGGTCAGTTTTATGCAGTATTATAATGTTTTACTGAGAAAGCCCAAGTTCCTTTTTATGTTCTGGAATTCTGTGATAGTTACTTTGCCTATTTTGCTGGGACAGATTGTTGTGTCTGCAATGGCAGCGTATGCCTTCTCCAAATTGAAATTCCCATTTAGCAACAAGATTTTTTTTCTATATATTATAGTAATGATGATGCCCTTCCAGGTAACCCTGGTGCCAAACTATATTATTCTTGACAGAATTAACTTACTGGGGAGCTATTGGTCTATAATTCTGCCGGGTGTATTTTCAACATTTGGAGTATTCCTGCTGAGACAGTTTATGATAAACATACCGGATGATTATTGCGAAGCAGCTAAAATAGACGGAGCGGGTTATTGGAGATCCTTTTCCGCAATTTTGCTGCCGCAATGCAAGGGTGCAATTGCCTCACTGGCCATACTTGTTTTTATAGACAATTGGAATATGGTTGAGCAGCCGCTGATTTTCCTGAAGGATGAAACCATGCACCCCCTTTCCATATTTCTGTCCAGAATAAACAGCCAGGACATCGGAATTGCCTTTGCCTGTGGAATACTGTACATGATTCCTACCCTGCTTATATTCCTATATGGTGAGAATTACTTTATAGAGGGCATAGAGCTGTCGGGAATCAAGTGATATAAGTAAAGGAAAAAATTTTTCTTCAGCTGAAAAATTTCAAAAAATGTACACGTTCTTTCTAACCTAAGCGTTAAAAAAGGCAGAAGTGGAGGTTAAAATGGAGAATATTCCATCAGAGAATCAAATTATAAAAAGAAAAAAAATAGTGAGAAGGGCGGCAGTAATATTTATATGCATTATCGTACTGCTGACGTTCTTTTCCAGCACGATAAATAATTTTCTGTTGCCGGAGGTGGAATGTGACACTGCCTCCTCGGGAACTCTTACAAACGAAATTACAGCCGAAGGAGAAGCATTTCCGGTAAGTGTTGAAACTGTTTACGCATATGGCAGTTGGAAGCTTAAAGGCATAAAGGTGGAGGAAGGGCAGGAAGTAACAGCAGGAACAATTCTCGCGGTCGTTGATGCCCAGGATATTCAGCTTGAAATAAAGAAGGCCGAACTGAACATTATAAAGCTGGAGAATGACTTGAAGAGAAATAAAAATGGATTTCAGGCAATAGATATAGAACAGTACAGAGCTGATTGTGAAGCGGCACAAAAGGCTGTGCAAAAGGCTGATAAGGAGCTGAAGGATCAAAAGGCTTTATATGAGGTGGACGCTGTGGCTCTTGCGAGTGTAAATGAAGCACAGGACCGGTTGGAATCAGCTAAAGCTGATTATGATAAGAAACAGAGGCTGTTAAAGCAAAAAGAGGACGAAAGCATAAAAGCCAGGGACAATTACGGTATAGACCTGACAGAAAAAGAAGCCGAACTGGAAGTAAGCAAACTTGAGCTGCAGAAAATGAAAAAAAATGTTCCCGCTGATGGAGTGATCAAGGCTAATGTTAGTGGAACGGTAAAGAGTATACCTGTTCAAATCGGGTCTGTGTTAAGCAGCGGCCAGGTGCTTTTTGAGATTGTAAAAAAAGAATCCGGTCTGGCCGTAAAATGGAAACTTGATACAAAGCCTGCCGGTGAAGTAAAAATTGGCGATTCAGTGGAGTTTTCGGGAGAGAAGGATGATAAATTCAGCTTCACCGAAAAGGTAAAGGAAAAAAAATATCTGCCCAAAGAAGAAATGTATGAGTTTACCTCCTATATCAATGATAAGGAAGGAAAGCTGGAAATAGGCCAGAAGATCGATGTAGCGGTACGGAAAGAGAGCAGGCAGTATGATACCCTGGTACCCAACAGCAGTATTGTTGCTGAGGGAGGTAAAAAACACATTTTCATTCTTAAAGAGAGAGAAGGAGTACTGGGGCAGGAAATCTACGTTCAGAAACTGCAGGTCACGGTTTCTGAGGAGGATGATTTCTATTGTGCTATAACAGGCGCTGGTCTGACCGGTGATGAAAAAATAGTTGTGTTCAGCACTAAAACCCTATCCGATGGACTTCAGGTTAAATTGAGGTGAATGAATTGATTGAGCTAGAGTTGCAGAGGTACTCCTTTAGAAAACTGATAATCCTTTTGTCGGCCTTGTTTTGTCTGGTTCTGTTACTAAACAGTATAGCCGCAGATTTCGGTTATCACTATCAAAAGGATTATGGGAGCAGAGTTGAGATTAATATAAAAGACAGTGAAGCTGCAGATGGCAGAACAATAAAATTAAAAAACATACAAGCGATTATAAACTATCCGCTTGAAAATGTTTCTTATATGAATGAGGCAGAAACATATTTGAAAGCCGGAAATTCGGGGTATGCTGTTAAGGCAGTGCTATGCGGAGAGAACCTTGCTGATTTTTTGGACATAAATATACTGAAGGGTACCTTTTTAAGCAAAAGTCAACACGAATACGGCAAAAATGTGGCTGTAATAAGCGATACCCTAGCACAGAAGTTATTTATGACACATAATGTGTTAGAAAATGAAGTAGCTATCTCAGGTGTAACATATAAAATAACTGGTATTTATAAAAGTGAAAATTCACCTTTTTCTATTCTTTCCTCCGATGGTGCCGAAAGAGTTTATATTCCTTTTGAGAGTATTTCAGGCTATAAAAGTCAAACCATAAGCACAGTTTATATAAAAGACAAGAGGCTTCAGGAAGAAACCTTCAGAACAAATAAGGTAGAAGACCTGCTTAAAAAGATGGGTGTGGAAAGCAGCTATTACAAAATAAAAGATTTTTACAATAGCTCGATTTATGTTTCCCAGCCTCTTTCAGCTTTTATATTCTTTATTGGAATACTTATATTGCTTATTTTGCTGAAATATTTCATCAGATATATTAAAGCGGGTATGGCATTTTTCAGAAACCGGATGGAAGGCAGATATTTTATTGAAGTTATGACCGGGTCAAAACTTAGGCTTATTCTATTTTTTTCAGGAGCTGTACTGCTGTCGGTCAGTATGGTGGGAGTATATTATGCAATTAGATTCAAAGGGTCTGTACCTTATCAATACATACCTCCGGAAAATATTTTTGATTTTGGGTTTTATGGAAATTTAATTGTGGCGGCTGTTAACAATGCAAATGGATATACCGGTTACATACCAACGCAATATGAATTGCTGTTTAGAAATAATTTGGTAATTGTTGTTTTCATGATAATATGTCTTGTTATCAATTTTATATTGGTAAAATCTGAAATTAAGCTGTATCAAATGGTGACAGATTCTATAACCAAAAGCCTGGCGGTTCTGGCGTTATCAATGGCTGTCGGTGCTGCTGCAGGAGCTGTGCTATGCTGGTTATGTGGGATTCAAATTTCTTTTCCTGTCCGATATACAGCTATTTTATGTATTTATTTCAGTTTAAAGCTGCTAGGCTTGAATAAAATATTTGATCTCCGTTTTAGCGAGAGACAATAATGAGATTTCTTTCACAAATCAATTATGGATTACATAATATAACATGAAAACCATAAATGAGGTGAAAAAGAAACATGCCAACTGATAGATTTCTGCTGATTAAGACATACAGTTATATGCTGTGGGCTGATATAGATCACGTGCTGGGACAGCTGCTGATAGCTGAAATAACAGACAGAATTCCCGTTGTTTATTGGCCCACCCACCATCTTAATAATGGGTTTGTACAAACAAACGGGTTTGAATTGTATTTTGAGCCAATAAACAGCTATACCATATTTAACCTTGCAAATCCCGAATATTCTTATTATCCACCAATATGGGATTCCGACAATCTATTGATAGATGATCAGACAAAGGATACCTGGGCATTCCGCAATGTAGGAGATATTCTTGGAAGCAAGGCAAACGTTGTCGTTGGAGATGTTTACTACAATGTCTACGAGCTTATTCCCTTTTTAAAGAAAAATCACACTGCTTACGGTATGAATGTGGATCAGGTATATCACTATTTGTACAATAAATATATAAGAGTAAAAGCAGATATTGACAAGGAAATACAGGGATATTACAATTCCTGGCTCAAGGACGGACATCCGGCACTTGCCGTACATGTTCGAAGGAGTAATGAAAATTTGGTTTTTGATACCAGAGATGCAGACCAATTTGACAACCAATACTGGAACAAGTTCTACAGAAACACAAAGAATGAGCAATATAAGCTTAAGGATAGAACCATCAAATATCTCAATAAAGGTAAATACAAAGAACCTAATAAGGTTTACCATAAAGAGATTCGAAAATATATTGATAAGTACAATATTAAAAAAATATTTTTGCTTACAGATTGTCAGGAGACTATAAAAGAATATAAGAGTTTATATGGCTCTCACCTGATTTATACGGATTGTAAGCGCCTGACCGCTGATGAAGAGCCTTCCAATATGGAGAATGCCATGATAAAAAGAAGAAGAGGTATTGAAGCAATCAAGGATGCATATCTTGCTGCAAAATGCGACTTCTTTATAGGTAATGATTTTTCAAACCTGTCTCATGCTGTATCCCGTTTAAAGGATTGGCCGGCTAAAAACATTAAGATGCTTTATTGGGTGTATAAGAAAAGGAAATACCCTGTTAACGTTAAATTGATTGTTAAAAGAGATAATGTGTTGGTACGCTTCTTTAAAAAGCTGTTTGGCCTGAAAGGATCTCAGGTTGGAGGTGTTTTAGGTGACAGATGACAGATTTTTGTTGATAAAATCATGGGGCTGCGGGTTTTGGTCCGATGTAGACCATGTTATGGGGCAGCTCCTGGCGGCTGAGATTACAAACCGTATACCTGTGGTTTACTGGGGTACTAATAGTCTCTATGGGGAATCCTTTAAAACCAATGCATTTGATCTTTATTTTGAGCGTGTGTCCAATTATACCATTTACGATATAGTTAAACCCGAGTACACTTATTATCCGCCTGTATGGACTTTTGACAAGATTATGGTGGAAGATCTTGACAAGGTCGCGTGGGCTTACCGCAACCTTGGTGAGATGATGAACAGCTATGCAAATGTGGTGGTAAGTGATGTCCATTACTTTGTACGGCCGCTGATAAATTATATACCAAAAGACCATTGGGCATACGGTATGACAGCACACCAGATATACCGCTTCCTTTTTGATAAATATCTGAAGTTGAAACCGGATATAGAACAGGAAATTCAGGAGTTTTACCAAAAAGAGATGAAAGACCACTGGCCGATTCTGGGAGTTCATATCAGAGGAGGAGACAAGGTTCGGGAGGTTGAGAATTTATCTCGTCTTAATAAGCAATATCATAAAAGAATAAAAGAATTCATAAACAGGTACAAAATAGAAAAGATTCTGCTGTTGACCGATTGTGAGGAAATACTGGATGAGTTCCTGAGTCTCTACGGGTCAAAGGTGATCTATACAGAATGCAGAAGAGGCCTCATTAATGCTACCGGTGATGCGCCGCATTTACAGGATTACAGTGTTAAAAGACGTAAGGGTATAGAAATCATCAAAGATACCTACCTGGCAGCCAAGTGTGATTTCTTTATAGGAAACGGTTACTCAAATGTATCTTATACAGTTAAACGATTAAAAGACTGGCCCGAAAAGAATATAATCCTTTTCTACAGGGATCTTAAAGCCGAAGTAAAACTGGCAAAAAAGAGGGTCCGGGCTGAAGGTCTGAAGAGGATGAAGGAAGGCGAGAGCCATAGAATGGAATATCCGGAGTTTTACGGAGGTGTTAATACGTATGTCGACTAATAGATTTCTTCTGATAAAAGCTTTAGGCAGCAGCCTTTGGGGCGAGGTGGATCATGTAATGTCCCAGATCCTTTTCGCAGAACTCACAAACAGGGTACCCGTGGTATACTGGGGAATGGAAAGTCTGTATAGTGAATCACTAAGTACCAATGCATATGAATTATTTTTTGAGCCTGTATCGGAGTTTACTTATCATGATGTGGTTCACAGTGAATATACTTACTATCCCACCGTGTGGAAGTTTGAAAATGTTCTGGCTGAAGATACCGATAGGTTAAGAATGGAAAACCGGGATCTTAAAAGCCTGCTGAGGAGTGAGGCCAATGTTGTAGTAAGCGATGTATATTATCCTCTGAGGGCTTTGCTGCCATGGATAAGAAAAGATCATTGGGCGTCTGGCATGACACCTCATCAAATATACCGCAGATTGTTTGATACTTATCTGAAGCTTAAGCCTGCAATTTCAAAGGAAATAAAAAAGTTTATCAATACAAACTCAAATTTCAGGGACGAGAAGCCCATAATAGCTGTACATGTAAGGGGAGATTCCATAGTTAATGAAGTGGCTCAGCTATATGATCTGAATGAATTCTATAAACCCAATATATGGCAATTTATAGTAAAATACAATGCAAGACATTTGTTTGTTATAACAGATTCAAATAAAATTTTTACACAATATAAAAAGCTTTATGGAAAGAACGATATGCTTATTTATACAGACAGCAAGAAGGTTCCCCTGAAAGAAAGAATTGCAACCTGCCTGCTGGACTATCCAAATAAACGCCATAAGGGAGTTGAGCTTGTTAAAGACACTATAGAAATAATAAAAGATACCTATCTTGCAGCCCAGTGTGATTTTTTCATAGGAAATGGCTACTCAAACCTCTCAAATACAGTAATGAGGCTCAGGGATTGGCCTGATACCAATATAAAACTCTTATATTGAAATAATGGTGGGTTTACCACTTTTGTTTGCTTGTGTACTTTTTAAACACAAAAAATAAACCGCAAAATTTGGCGGTTTATTTTTTAGGATAAAACTATTTTAAGGATTCAAGTAATGAGATAGGAATTATTTTTTAATTTTTATGCTCTTAAGTAATTTCTTGTCAGCTTCGATTTTTGCTTTAGCGGCATTGAGTTTGCCAACCAGACTGTTATATTTTTCGGTTGATGTATTGTCAGGTTTTATAGCCTTTAAGCTTTTTTCAATTTCTTTTACTCTATTGGAGAGAGCGGTTAACTTACCGCTTGTACCGTTAACAAAGCCTTTAAGGCTTGCTCCCTTGTTAACCTTAATAGCACCACTAGTTGTGGAAACGGCAGCACCTGTAGTGGTAATAGCAGAACCGGTAGTAGTATATGCATTTATCTGTACAGTCAGCTTATCCACATCAAGTTCAATGCTTGTAATTTTTTTCTCCACAGTATTTAACTTGTTAAGTACTCCGTTTTTATCGTTTTTCCTGGTGTCTGTTTCTTTATCCTGCTTAACAATCTTTTCCTCGGGAGCTTTGGTTGAGGTGGCCGGTTTGGTTTCCGGTTTAGTTGTGATATCCTTCTGTTCAGTTTTTACCTCAGGCTTTTGTTCAACTTTTTGCTCTGATTTTACTTCTATCTTCTTATCGCTGTTGCTTTTTTCCAGCTTTGCAGAGACCGCAAACGGTACGGTTGATAAAACAGCTATGCATGTCATAATTGCAAGGAATTTCTTTAATTTTGGTTTCATAAATTTCCTCCGATTAATATATTATTTTTCATATATACATATATTTCGGCAAAGTGTGAGAAAAAAGTGGGGGGATTTAAGAAAATTTTAAAAAGTCCACATTTTATAAGTACATGAGATAGCCGGAAGATGCTTCAATGTTTATAGTTCCAAATTTCCATGTCCCTTCGTATTATATAATATCCAGCTTAAAACTATTAATATCAGGGAGGCATATAAATGGACAGCAAGGAATCAAAATATGTCAATTATATTAAAAGCAGATATCCACAAAAGGATATATCCAACATAGAATTCAATTTTACCGACGGAAAACACGCTGACATTTTAATATTAAATCAAAAAGAAGTTTTTAAATTTTCAAAGTATGATTGGAGTGCTGGGTTTATTGAAAATGAAGTCAAAATTATAAATCTGATAGAGAGAAATTTATCTATCTCACTGCCTAAAGCTGAGTCCCTGGAAAAAGGAATTGCAAGATTCAGTTACATAAAGGGTAAACCGCTATACAGAAATATCTTACTTCAGCTGGGAGGCAGGATCCAGGACATGATAGCAGAGCAGCTGGGGACATTTCTTAAGCAGCTTCATTTCATATCCCTTAAAGGAGAGGAGCTAAGAAATTTACCTGAATGCCAGACCGCCATAACCCGGGATGATTGGCTTGTCAAATGTGAAGAAATTGAACGCAAGGTTTTTCCATTTTGCGACAGTTATTCAAAAGATTATTTCAGACAAATCCTCAGGCCTTTGCAGGAGGATAAAAACTTTATGGATTATCACCCCTGTCTGATTCATGGAGATTTGATGCCATACCACCTTATATACAATAGCAGCTCAAACAGAATCAGCGGAGTCATAGATTTTGGTTCGTCGGGAATTGGTGATCCTGCTTATGATGTTGGAACAGTTCTGGATAATCTGGGAGAAGCGTTTGTCAAAAGGATGAGCAAGTACTATAGAAACATAGCATACTTTATTGACAGAGCAAGATTTTATGCATATATTGACAATCTTTTATGGGCTAATTCATTAGCAGATATGCTGGCTTCACGGGACTTTACATATTTGAGAATAAGAGCTAAAGAAAGAGATATCATGCCTATAGGAACCAAGTTGTATGAAAACAAGGGCCAATGAGTTTTATAGCTATTGTGCATTTTGTTCAGTAAACAGGAATATATATTAATATGAAAGAAGGATTAGGAGTGGGTCATATGAATTATACCCCTGACGAATTAAGAAGTATCTGCCTCAAAAGAAGCATCTTGGATGGTTATAACAGAAAACAGGTCGATAATTTACTTTCTTTAATTAATGAAGATTACTCCAGACTTGTAAAAGAGAATGATGAATTGAAGAACAAAATTAACAGTATGAATGAAGCACTTCAACACTATAAAATGCTTGAAGAATCACTCCAACATTCCATTTTGGTTGCACAACATACCAGTGAACAAATCAAGGTAAATGCATGTGAAAAAGCACGGCTCATAACCAGCGAAGCTGAGGCGAATGCTTCCAGGCTTATGGAGACAGCCAACCAGGAAATAGTCAAGGCAAAAGGCAAACTTGAGGAAATCAAGGCTGAAATATTTACTTTCAAAACCAAGACAGAAGCACTTTTACAGGGTCAACTGGATGTTTTGAAGCAGATAAGCTTTGAATAAAAAGGTAAATTACACCCGGTTTTAAAAGAAAATTTCAGAAGCAAAAGGTTCAGGAAGTAAAAGCAGGGGCAGTATTGGAAAGATACTGCCCCTGGTACTTCGTCAACCCTAAGAGGTATATCAACACTCAACTATATGATTCAAATAATACTCGTATTCTCTGCGGATGCCTTCCTCCATAAGAACAACGGGCTTCCAGCCGGTTTGCAGTATCCTGCTGTTATCCAGAACTCTCCTTGGTGTACCGTCCGGCTTGCTGGTATCAAAAACAAGTTCACCCTCGTAACCAACAACTCTCTTGATTGTTTCGGCCAGTTCCCGGATGCTTATTTCCTGTCCCGAGCCAATGTTAATAATTTCATTACCCTCATATGTCTGCATCATTGTCAGGCAAGCTTCAGCCATATCATCAACATATAGAAATTCCCTTAAGGGAGTTCCGGTTCCCCATAATTCCACGTAAGGATTATTCTGGTATTTAGCTTTGTGAAGCTTTATAAGCATGGAAGGGATTACATGGGAGTTATAAAGGTCGAATCTGTCATTTACTCCGTATAAGCTTGCAGGCATAGCGCTGATGTATTTGGTACCGTACTCTCTGTTATAGGACTGGCACATCTTTATTCCTGATATTTTAGCAAGAGAATAGGGTTCATTGGTTGGCTCCAATGGACCTGTAAGAAGATACTCCTCTCTGATGGGCTGTGGACATGTTTTGGGATAGATACAAGAGCTGCCCAGGAGTAAGAGTTTCTCTACATTATTTTTATAGGAACTTCTAAGAACATTACATTCAATTAGCATGTTCTCCATAATAAAATCTGCCGGATAGGTATTGTTGGCGTATATACCGCCTACTTTTGCTGCTGCTAAAAATACAAACTCCGGTTTCTCTTTTTCAAAAAAATTTTCAGTGGCGGCCTGATCGGTTAAATCCAGTTCACTGTGCGGCTTAGAGATAATATTGTGATACCCGTTGCGTCTAAGACACCTGACAATGGCTGATCCAACCATACCTGTGTGCCCTGCAACATAAATCTTACTTTGCGTATTCATATTCTGTCTCCCCCATAAAATAACTTGTAGGCTTTACTGTTACTCTGATAATTTATTAAGTAATATACTTTATTTAGCTATATTCAAATCATTTTCCACCATTAATTTTACAAGCTCCTCGAAGGATACCCTTTGAGACCAGTTAAGCTTGCTTCTGGCTTTTGATGGATCACCGAGAAGTAGATCTACCTCGGTTGGTCTGAATAGCTTGCTGCTTACATTAATGAGTTCTTTGCCCGAATCACCGTCGATACCCTTCTCAGCTACTCCCTGCCCCTCCCATCTAAGATTTATTCCTACATGTTTAAAGGCCAGTTCACAGAACTCCCTTACAGTATGTGTTTCACCGGTTGCGATGACATAATCATCCGGTAAAGGCTGCTGCAGCATTAACCACATTGCTTCCACATAGTCGCCTGCAAAACCCCAGTCCCGTTTAGCGTCAATATTACCCAGTATGAGCTTATCCTGCTTTCCCTTTAAAATATTTGATATACCAAGGGTTATTTTTCTGGTTACAAAAGTTTCACCTCTTCTGGGAGATTCATGATTGAAAAGAATTCCATTACATGCAAAAAGCTCATAGGCTTCTCGATAATTTACGGTTATCCAGTATGCATAAAGCTTAGCGGCTGCATAGGGGCTTCTTGGATAAAAAGGTGTATTTTCGTTTTGTGGAATCTCCTTTACCTTCCCAAACAATTCACTGGAAGAGGCCTGATAAAATCTGATATGGGGGTTGACTTCAACAATACAGTCCAGAAGTCTTAAAGTTCCCAGAGCATTGGCATCCGAAGTATACTCCGGCACATCAAAGGATACCTTGACATGACTTTGTGCCCCCAGATTGTATACTTCATCCGGCTGTACTCTATAAATTAATTTACATAGACTCCCTGAATCGGTCAGGTCACCGTAGTGTAAATTCAAATTTGGATTTTCATCTGCTCCCTCAAGCAAGTGATCGATTCTTCCTGTGTTAAGTGAACTGCTTCGTCGCACTATTCCGTGGACTTCATAGCCCTTTTTCAATAAAAACTCCGAAAGATATGAACCATCCTGGCCGGTTATACCTGTTATTAAAGCCTTTTTCATGTATACAACTCCTTGTTAAATTAAGTTTAAGCTCACGATAAAAGCAGCGTTGAAATACAGTTTCATCTCCGTTCCTAAGTGTTTATTAAGTTGCATATAGGCGAAGTGAAGTTCTATAAATTTCCTCTGCTGTAATAATGAAAAGTTTGCCGCTTATGTAAACATTTCCGGTAATAACATGATATGTAGCCATTTCAAATTATGGAACAGAGCCGGGATTAATTCTTAGTGTTACCTTTCCTTTCATATCAGGGCATTGAAAGAAAGGGAAGCAGTTGTTTTTTATAATCAATTGTTATTTTTTTGTATATACTTTAACCGTTCTGAACCTTAAAATAAAAAGAGAGTAGGACATGATTAATGCCTGAATTAAAAAAATAATCGAAAGCTATTAATGCTTTATTGATTTGGGGTGGACATATGACAGATGTAAATAATTGCAGCAACTCATTAACAATGTGGTACAAACAGCCTGCCAGGGAATGGAACGAAGCTTTGCCAATAGGAAATGGTACACT
The DNA here is from genome assembly GCA_023409265.1 of Bacillota bacterium. Classification (GTDB taxonomy): domain Bacteria; phylum Bacillota; class Clostridia; order Acetivibrionales; family DSM-1351; genus Ruminiclostridium. Next base: position 35,999 of record JAEYHZ010000011.1, read on the forward strand.
GGGAGCAATGATTCTTGGAGGAGTGCGAAACGAATTATTGCAGATGAATGAGGACAGTGTCTGGTACGGGGGTCCAAAGGACAGAAATAATCCGGATGCTCTGGCAAATCTGCCTCAAATAAGGCAACTGATAGCAGAAGGGAATATCACAAAAGCAGAGGAACTTGCCCTGATGGCTTTAACCGGAACACCCGAGAGCCAGGGCCATTATCTTCCGCTAGCCGACCTGAATATAGAGTTCAATCATGGGACAAAAGACATACCTTTCTACCTTAAAATACTTAATGTTCCTGAAATAAATGACAGGTACGGCAAAATGTCAGAGGTTGAAGAATATAGAAGAGAGTTATTACTGGATAAAGGAATTTCCACTGTAACTTACAAAATAGATGGAGTCAGGTTCTCAAGAGAATTCTTCGCCAGCTACCCTGACAAGGTAATGGTAGTCAGATTAACCTCTGATAGGAAGGGGAGTTTGTCTTTTACGGCAAACCTGTCCAGAGAGAGGCTGCTTCACAGGTCAGGCGGTTTAAATAATAATACAATTTTTATTGGAGGAAATGCCGGAGGAGTGGGTGGAAAAGATTTTTATACAGCTGTCCGTACTCTGACTGAAGGCGGCACAGTAAGAACCCTGGGAGACAATCTTCTGGTAGAAAGTGCCGATGCCGTTACGTTGATAATTTCCGCCGCCACCCGGTATCGCTTTGATGACCCGGAGGCAGAGTGTCTAACTCGCCTGGACGAGGCTGCAGGGAGGGGCTACCGGGAACTGAAAAGCAGGCATATTGAGGATTACGGGTCATTGTTCAAGAGGATGAGTTTATCACTTTCAACAGGTGAAGAGATTGAAGCGGCAAGCCTGCTTCCTACCAATGAAAGGCTTGACCGGGTAAAGGCAGGAGAGGATGATTTGGAACTTATCAGCCTGTACTTCCAGTATGGCAGGTACCTTTTGATATCCAGCAGCAGACCGGGTTCACTGCCGGCCAATCTGCAGGGAATATGGAATAACAGTATGACTCCTCCCTGGGGAAGCAAATACACCATTAATATTAACACTCAAATGAACTATTGGCCTGCTGAGGCTTGCAACCTGTCGGAGTGCCACCTGCCTTTATTTGACCTGCTTGAACTCATGCGGGAGCCGGGTCGTAAAACAGCCAGGCTGATGTACAACTGCAGAGGCTTTACCTGTCACCATAATACCGACATATATGGTGATACTGCACCGCAGGATGTCTGGATACCCGCAACTTACTGGCCAATGGGAGCAGCCTGGCTGTGCCTGCACTTGTGGGAGCACTATGAGTTTACAGGAGATATGGACTTCTTGAGGAAAGCCTATCCTGTAATGAAGGAAGCTGCTGAATTTTTCCTTGATTATCTGATAGAGGATACTAAAGGGAGGCTTGTTACCTGTCCATCTTCATCACCTGAAAACACATATAAATTGAGCAACGGTGAAATCGGTTCGATTTGTATGGGGCCTTCCATGGACAGTCAGATAATTTATGCTCTCTATAACAATTGTATAGAGGCAGCCGGGCTGCTTGGCAGCGATGCTGTGGCAGCAGCCGAATTTAAAAAGGTTTTAGATAAGCTTCCCAAACCTCAAATAGGAAAACACGGGCAGATTATGGAATGGGCAGAAGATTATGAGGAGGTGGAGCCGGGGCACAGGCATATATCCCAGCTTTTTGCTTTACATCCCGGAAGCCAGATAACTGTAAAGGAAACTCCCGAATTGGCTCAAGCTGCCCGCAGAACTCTTGAAAGACGTCTTTCTCTGGGAGGAGGCCACACCGGTTGGAGCAGAGCCTGGATTATCAACATGTGGGCCCGTCTGGAGGATGGTGAAAAGGCTTATGCCAACGTTATTGGCCTTTTGAGAAAATCCACCCTTCCCAACCTCTTTGACAACCATCCTCCGTTTCAGATTGACGGTAATTTCGGTGGTACGGCCGGAATAGCCGAGATGCTGCTCCAAAGTCATTGCGGAGAACTGTCCCTGCTGCCGGCTTTGCCAAAGGCCTGGGCAAACGGGCAGGTAAGAGGTCTGAGGGCAAGAGGCGGGTTTGCCCTGAATATAAAGTGGGAAGCCGGCAGGCTCGTCTGTGTGGAGATAACTTCATCCTACAGCGGTGAACACACTGTACGGTATGGGGAAAAGAGAGTATCCCGGAGTTTTGAAGCAGAAAAGACTGTTACTTTAAATGAAGAGCTGCAGAAAGTTAATTAAAATTTAGCTAAATAAAAAGTATATCGCCCCTTGCAGAAAGTGTTTAAACTGTCTGCAAGGGGCGATATACCTTTTACTGGCAGTGTTATATTCCATGTGAATAGGAATTTTTCTGCGGATTAGGTTTCGGCAACAATTTTACCCAACTCTGAAAGATCGTAGCCTCCGATACCCTCCAGCTCCAGTCTGAACTCCTGTGAATTAAGAATTTCCAGGACAGTAGTATAGGGGGCTTTGTTTATATCTTCTTTTCTGATCACCAGCTCATACCGCTCAGTTTGCAGAGGGATGAAGTCAACTCCCTTAACCTGCTGTCCGGATTTTTCATTTCCAATTCCTATATCTGCGCCTCCCCTTGCCACTGTACTGGCAATTGCCAGGTGTGAGGTGCTCTCTCTGGTATAGCCGTTTATATTTGAGGCAGGTATACCCAGCATTCTGAGGTGTTCATCGAGAAGAACCCTGGTACCGCTGCCCTTTTCACGGTTAATCATGGTAAGGTCCTTTCTTTTGAAATCCTCCCAGCCGGAGATACCCTTGGGATTGCCATGGGCAACGTAAAAGCCTTGCATACGGCATGCCAGATGGATTATAACTGCCGGAACCCCGGGAAGCATTCGCTTAACGTATGGAATATTGTACTGTCCCGATTCACCGTCCCATAAATGAGCAGTTGCCATGTGGACATTGCCATGGTAAAGTTCATACAGTCCGTTATAGCTGCCAACATAGGATCTCAAAGCCGGAACCCCGTTGGGATGCATTTGAAGATAACGTGACAGTATGTCCAGCATAATATCCTGACCGCATATTACAAAACCATTGCTCTGAACGGGTTCCCTGAAAAAGTATAAAGCAGGAGGGTTAGCTACCGGAGAAGCAGCAGAATAATCCTTCTGTTGGGTTGAATAACCCTTAATACTTTTTGTTCTATTTTTATATTCATTGACATCCTTTAAGTCAACCCTGACTTTTTTTCCAACTCTGTACGAATTAAGTTCACCGCGTTTAATCAGTTCATAAACCGTATTTTTTGCAATCTTAAGTATATCTGCCACCTCTTGAGGAGTGAGTGCTGATGTATCCTCCATAAAAAATCTCCCTTTATATAATAACAAAACGTAATATAACTTAACGAAACCAATTAAGAATAATTATATATTTATTAATGGACAAAAGCAATAAACTGATAATTTTTATTGGATTATACCTGCCATAATAGATTATGCTAGTCAACACATGCAATAAGGTTTTATACTGAAAAATAAAAATTATGAAATTGTATTGCTTTTTCCAATAAGGCTGTTATAATTATACATAACAAAACAGTACGTAACAGTACATAAAAATGTATGGGACATAACGATCTGGTATATAAGTTGCCAAAAAGTAATAATGGATGTCTTCGATGATGAGGTTATAACATTAAAGTTATAGTTTCATCATTTTTTGTTTACAGAAAAAATTGATTCGTAAGCGTTTTACTTCTTTTTGTATCGCTGCGCAGCGGGTATGGGAGTGAATAAATTTCATCAATATTTTGTAGCCCTAATGCGGCTCGAGGAGGTTACTATGAAAAGTGTGAAAAGAATATTAGGACTTTTATTAATTTTAGCCATGGTTTTTGCAGCTGCCTGTGGGGAGAGTTCAACTCAGACATCCCATTCAGCTGCGTCAGCTTCATACGCTGCAGCCGCTTCATCAGTTTCGGATACTCAGGCTTCAGAGAGTACTTCTGCTTCTGGAGCAGGTAAACAAACCCAGGATTCCAAACCTGTAGAACTGATAATAGCTGCTGCGGCCAGTCTTAAGGATTCTCTGGCAGAAGTACAGAAAGCTTATGCCGTAAAAAATTCCGATGTCAAATTAACCTTTACCTTTGGTTCATCCGGAGCTTTGCAGCAGCAGATTGAAAACGGAGCTGCCGTTGATGTATTCATATCTGCAGCCACCAAGCAAATGGACGCCTTAAAGGAAAAGGGGCTGATAATTCAGGAAACGAGTAGGAATTTTCTGAAAAACAATGTTGTACTTATTGCCCCCAAGGATACATTCTTAACAGACTTTAAGGATTTGACCTCGGATAAGGTCAGGCATATAGGTCTTGGAGAACCAAAGAGTGTACCGGTAGGGCAGTATGCAGAGGAGGTACTTACCAAGCTTAACATTTTGGATAAGATAAAAGGAAAGGTTGTTTATGGCAATGATGTTAAGGAAGTATTGACCTGGGTGGAAACAGGCAATGTCGATGCCGGAATAGTATATGAAACAGATGCAAAGGTGTCGGATAAGGTTAAAGTTATTGCAGCAGCACCCGAGGACTCACATAAACCGGTTAACTATCCTGCTGCAGTTATTAAAAGCAGTAAAAATGCAGAAGCTGCAAAAGCATTTACAGAATTCTTATACAGCAGCGATGCCAAAACTATTTTTGAGAAGTATGGTTTTGTATTTATAGCAAAGTAGGCCGGTTCGGACAGGGAACCATAAAGGAGTTAATGAGTATTATTAAAAAAATAAATATAAAATAACACGGTTTTGAAACTGCTGTACAAAATAACTGTATGGCGGTTTCTTTATGCTCTGATTAAGGTAATAAGGTGATATTAGGGTTTTGCATTATATTATCTTGAAGTTTTTTAAAAATATTTACAGAATATTTCGATATTAATATAATTATATTTAGATTATAAATATAACGGAGGCTGCTAATGGATTCAATTGACCTTGAAATTATAAATATACTTAAACAAAACTCAAGGAAGCCCGGTTCTGAAATCAGTAAGAGAATAAACCTATCGCTCCCGGCCACTTCCGAGCGTATAAGAAAACTGGAGGAATCGGGGGTTATTGAACAATTCACTATAAAGGTAAGCAGAGAAAAATTCAACTACAGTATATTGGCGTTTATATTTGTAGGTATTGATAACGTAGAATGTGTCGAGAGATTTAACAAAGCAGTTTCAGAAAATGACACAGTACTTGAATGCCATCAAATAGCAGGAGAATATGATTATTTATTAAAAGTTGCCGCAATAGATACAAAACAGCTGGAGCACTTTATTCTAAACTTCTTGAAAAAGGATATCGGAGTAGTAAGGACAAATACCATATTTTCCTTCTCCAGTATTAAGGAAAATATGAATATTTAAAAGGAGGCGGGATAGTGGAGATTAATTTGAGAAAAGCAAAAATTGAGGATTTTGAAGTTGTATTTTGTTTGTTCAGGCAGCTTTGGCCTGCAAAGGAACTAAACCATGAGGATTTGAAAAAGGTATTTGAACGAGGACTAAACTCGGGAAGTGACGAGTACATATGTGCAGAGTATGACGGAGGGATAATCGGCTTCTGTTCCATGGCAATAGTCAATAACTTCTGGCAGGAGGGTCATATAGGTTACATCTATGCAATGATAATTGATGAGACATACAGAGGAAAGGGTATAGGAACAAAGCTTCTGCAGGAAGCCTATGAAGCTGCAAAAGTCAGAGGTTGTAAAAAGCTTGAGCTGGATTCAGGTTTTCACAGGACTGAAGCCCATAAGTTTTATGAGAAAAATGGTTATTTGAAACGTGCCTTTTTATTTTCCAGGGATATTATATAGTTTCATAAATTGCTGTAACAGCTGATGTTGGAGGTGGGTAGATTATGATAAGAGAAATAAGATCCGATTCTGCTATAAGTATTTTGGAGGAGGAATTAACCGGCGGACTGGGCCGTCTGACCTTTTATCATCCGGAGGGTACTTTCTCATTAACTCCGGCCAGTAATATACTTATTGAGGCCATTATTAAAAGCCAGGATAAGCTTAATGGTATTGGAATTGATTGGGTAGCGGTGTAGGCTGCCTGGCCATACTGGCGGTTGGGTACCCTTTGACTTGAACCGTCCGGATTTACTTAAGTGCCTAAAACAATATTCTCATGAAGAATTAAAAGGTGGTTTTAAGTATACTTTTCTGGAGGATCATACTGATAGTGATAACATTATAAATGCACAAACGGCTCTTGAAAATTATAATAAAAAAGGAATAAGCCCTCTAACAAAATGGGTGACACATATGTTTACATATACGGGATAAAGAAAAGAAATGTAAAAATTATATATACTTGTTTATGATATAAAGAAATGGCCCTTAAATAGGGCTATTTTTTCTATAGAGATTTCTAATAAAATCCGGACTTATAGAGTAAACTTTCCATAACTATTCGCTCTGTATCCTTCACTATAATAAATGACAATTGTCACATCAAGTATTGATTTATGACACTTAAGTATGACAAAGGTTTGAAGTACAATTATATTGTAAGTTAAATGTTGACACATTACAGTAACCGGTCGGAGTGCCTGACGTTCCGACGGATAAATATGGAGGTTGTATTATGATAGTGAGTGTTAAGAATCTGGTTAAGAGGTATGGGGATCTTGTGGCACTGGACCATTTATCCTTTGATGTAAGAGAGGGTGAAATATACGGACTTCTGGGACCAAACGGTTCGGGTAAGACTACGGCAATTAACTGCATCCTTTCACTTCTGAATTATGATAAAGGTGAGATAAGGCTTTTTGATAAACCAATGGCACCGGATGCCTATGAACTAAAACGAAATATAGGAGTTATTATGCAGGACGTAGCAGTTTTTGACGAGCTTACTGTTTACGAAAACATAGACTATTTCTGCAGTTTGTATATAAGCAATAAGGACGCAAAGCTGAAGCTTGTTGAAGAGGCTATTGAGTTTGTGGGCTTGAATGATTTCAGAAAGTTCTATCCTAAAAAGCTCAGCGGCGGATTGCTGCGCAGACTGAATATTGCCTGTGGTATAGCACACAAACCAAAACTGATTATACTGGACGAACCTACGGTTGCAGTAGACCCCCAGAGCAGAAACAATATTCTTGACGGAATAAAGAAACTTAATGAAGAGGGCGCTACAGTAATTTATACTTCGCACTATATGGAAGAGGTTGAGCTTCTTTGCAGCCGAATTATGATAATGGATAAGGGAAAGGTAATCGCAACCGGTACAAAGGAAGAGCTTAAAGGGATGATTAAATTGGGTGAGAAGATTACGGTCGAAATATTCGGCCTTGGCAGCAGCCGGTTAAGCGAAATAAAGCAGCTTCCCAATATCAGCAGTGTGGAGTATACTGACAAAACTCTGGAAGTAAAATACAACAAAGGCAAGCATAATCTTACAAATCTGCTGGATTACTTCAGAAACAATGACATTTCATTTGGAAGAATTTATTCAGAGTTACCTACTCTTAATGATGTTTTCCTTGAAATAACAGGTAAGGAACTCAGGGATTAAATCAGAAGGGGGTAGGGACATGTTTTTAAAAATATTTTTAGTCAGATTAAAATGTACCGTCCGTGACAGGGCACTGGTATTCTGGACACTGGTATTTCCGCTGATTTTGGCTACCTTTTTCAACATGGCTTTTTCAAATCTCTCAAATTCGGAAACCTTTAAAAGTGTAGATATTGCGTTGGTTAACAATGACAGTTATCAAAAGGATGCGGCCTTTCAGAGCTTTATTGAGCAGCATTCAAAGGATGATGCAGATGACAGCCAGGACATAAAGCTGTTCAATGTGAAGCTTGTTCCGGAGGACGAAGCAAAAAAATTGCTGGATAACAGTGAAATTGCAGGTTATATAGTTTACGGCAATCCCATTAAATTCGTAGTTAAGAATTCCGGTTTTGATCAAACAATAGTTAAAACAATCTTTGATGACTACAGTCAGACAGTCAATTCTCTGGGAACTATAATGGCACAGGACCAAGCTGTACAGCTGAACACTTTGGTTCAGGATGCCGGTATGAGAGCAGAATTTACCAGGGAAGTTCAGGTAGGTTTGAAAAAGAAGCCTGATATTGTTGTCAATTATTTTTACACCCTTATAGCAATGGCCTGCTTTTATGGAGCCTTCTTTGGACTAAAGGAGGTTATAGATATTCAGGCAGACCTTACTAAGAGAGCAGCAAGACTGAATGTAGCACCAATTCATAAATTAAAGGTGCTCACTTCAGGATTGTGCGCAGGCTTCCTTGTATTGATTGCTGAAGTAATGCTCCTGATGTCGTATCTTGTATTTGTACTGAAGATAGATTTCGGCGACCAGATTGGATTTATACTTCTTACATGTGTAGTTGGCTGCGCTGCAGGTATCACTTTTGGAGCCCTTATCAGTGCTCTTGTTAAGAAAGGAGAAGGAGTTAAGACTGCAATACTTATTGCATCAACAATGGCCGCATCTTTTCTGGCAGGAATGATGTTTGACAAAATGAAGTATATCATCGCGCAGAATGTACCGATTCTTAGCTACCTGAATCCTATAGCTCTCATTACAGATGCCTTTTATGCTCTGTACTATTATGATACACATACAAGATTCTTTATAAACATTGGGTTGCTAGGTGGTTTTACTTTATTGTTTTCCCTGGTTACTTACCTGATAATTAGGAGGCAGAAATATGATAGTATTTAAGACTTATTTTAAAATAATTAAAAAGCTAAGTTCTCAGCTCTCCATATATCTGGTAATATTCCTTGGTTTGGCCGTATTGTTCTCCTTCATGGGTTCAACAAACCAGGTAGATAAATTTACTCAGTCTAAAACCAGAGTAGCTTTTATAAATAATGATGAACACTCAGTTCTGATAAAAAATTTTAAAGACTTTTTAGAAAAACACTCAATATATGTTGATATTGAAGATAAAACAGAAAAATTGCAGGATGCCTTGTTTTTCAGGGAAGTAGAATATATTGCAAGGATACCTGCGGGTTTTACGACTGCTATCATGTCAGGAAAAGATACAATGATTGATAAAACTGTTGTATCCGGATCTACAAGCAGTATATATACAGATATGCTGATAAATAAGTATTTTAATACGGCAAAATTGTACGTTAAAAATTACAAGAGTATTACTCAGGAAGAACTTGTGAAACAAATCGAAAAGGATTTAAGCGTGGAAACCAATGTTGAAATTATGACATCAGGAGGGAAGGCCGTTGATACCAGTGAAACAGAGAACTATTTCAACTACCTTGCCTATATTCTCATAAGTGTTATAATCCTTGGAGTCAGCTCAATTATGATGGTATTCAACAATTTAAACCTGAAAAGGAGAAATCTCTGTTCACCCATAAGGAATACTTCGATAAATATTCAGATTCTGCTTGGAAACATTGTATTTTCAATAGCCTGCTGGGGTCTCATGATTATACTGGCCTTTATATTATATAAGGATAAGATGTTTAATATAAATACCCTTTACTTCTGTATTAATTCACTGGTGCTGACTCTGACCATCCTCAGCATGAGTTTTCTTGTTGGAATTGTAATTAAGAGCAAAAATGCACAATCGGGAATTTCAAATGTCTTATCACTTGGACTGTGTTTCCTGAGCGGTGTGTTTGTACCGCAGAACCTGTTGGGAGAAAATGTTCTGGCTATTGCAAAATTTACCCCAACCTACTGGTATGTAAAAGCAAATAGAGTAATAGGAAACTTGACAAATTTTAGCGCAGATAACCTTGCACCGGTAATTACAAGTTTGTTAATAGAGCTTGGTTTTGCCATTGCACTGGTTTCAATAGCGCTGGTAATGAGCAAAAGAAAACAGTTAAGAGGAAACTGATAAGTTTTAAAGCCCATTGTCTGAGTAAGCGCAATTATTCTCGGACAATGGGCTTTTTGTTTTTCTATAGCTTAACTCATTCATTATGCATATGCCGTATTTGCAATTCCTGTGGCAATAATGCTATTTACCGGGTGGCTATTTCTTTTATAAGTTCAAAATATTCTCGCCAAAAGCTGCAATTTTTCAATAGGAAGGAATCGGGCAGCCTTTGCATTTCCTCCCAGGAGATTCTTTTAAGCAAAGGTTTTAAAATCTTTTCACTCTGCAGGCTATAAAGGATTCCGCGCAGTCTGAACTGCAGGGTATATTTCATACTGTCATCTATCCCGTCAAACAAGTGATCCCCGATTATATCCATAATATAATCTGCCTGATCCATTTCTTGGTAGTGAGTCCATTTCTTATGAATATCCTTGACCAGTTTCATCCAGGGAGAGTTCCTCCGGGGGTAGACAAGACCCATGAAACATGCATCCTTGTATGTCCAGATTGCCCATGAAATTTTATACTCTTCAAATAAATCCAGAGTATCTTTAAGCAGTTCCATACAAAAAGCCATATCCTCCGGATGCAGATCATATCCGGCCTCGCCGCATATGACCGGACGTGAGAAGGTATCCCGTATTTCTACAAGTGATGCAAGTCCCTTCTTGAATTCGGCCTTTCTGTTTTCGCGCCCGTAATTTTTGTCAAGCAGGTTTGGAACCCAGACTGTAGGGTAATAGTGGAAGCTTAAAGCCAGCTGCTCATCCTTAAAATGCCTGAGCTTGCTGAAGTCCATTGCAAAATGATCACTTTCAACAACAATTACATGGTTCTGGTCAACTTCCCGGATAGCATTTATGGTATTCTGAAAAAACTCGTTCATTATTTCGGTATCAGGAATCATAAAGGGTTCATTAAGTAAATCATAACCCATAAGATATGTACGGTTTTTATAACGTCTGGCGATTTCCTTCCACAGAGCAGTTATTTGCCGGCGGAAAACATCAAAATGCCAGAATTGGGCAATGCCTGTGGTATTGTCGGAATGCCAGTCAGGATTTTGACCTCCCGGAGTAGTGTGAAGATCCGGCATAAGGAATATTTCGTATTTATCACAAAGATCCATCAGGCGGTCGAGAATTTTAAATCCTTCTTCCCGGTATGTCATACAGTTCTGATCATCTATTAGAAGCCTGTAATTGAAGGGCACTCTTAAGAAGTTAATGCCACTTTTTTTAAGGAACTGGAAGTCCTCATCCCCGATGAAGCTATTAATAAAAGTATTGAAAAAGGTTTTGGCATTTTCCTTCCCATAGATCTCCGAAAAAGCCTGACGTATCATCTGATCCGGAGTAGGAATGCCCAACATGAAGTGTTCCATATTGAGCCAGCTGCCTATTCCAAAACCTCTAAGCCTTACAGGTGATCCCTGAAAGTAAAACTCTTTTCCATTGACCCGCAAAAAATGTGTATTCATAAGTTCCTCCAACTGCATATCTTATTAAATGCGTAAACTCAATATAAAATTTTTCGGCTGTAGAAAAAACTTCTTACCTTAAGATCGTTTCACGAGGCAATATATGTAAGACATCTATTGCCCCATTATAAATATATTATAAAAATCACAAGGTATACAGAGTAATTATTTCACCATAAACCATGTACAATTCTTTATTGAAACAGATCCCACTGGAGTATGTATTTCTTATTTTTCTAACTTTAAGATCGGATAAAAAGCGGCTAATCGCAAACATTTAGATATATTAGGAATACTTTTAATGTGATCGATTATAATAGTGATTTGATTTATTAATGCTTGAAATGTGCTTATATCGGTGATAAACTGGTATAAATTATCACAGAAAATGTGATATGCAAATGTAAATGTAGAGGAATAATATGAAATACGGATTGATAATTAAAAAGAATAACTACCCGTGCCCAACTTAGCACTAGCACCTTACAACTTAATAAGGTGCTAGTGCTTACTCGCGATGTCATTTCTTTAGTTAAAAGATTTGAAGTTGGGCTGTGTAGAGCGACTTGCAGATATGAAACGCTGTACAGCTTATGTACAGCGTTTTTTATGTAGTGAAATGAATTTTTCATATATTGAAATTCATGCTTTTTAGGACTTGATGATTAAATAGTATTTGATTACTCTAAAATAATTTGGTTAACATTTAAAACTATATAAAAAGGAAAGGAACTGATTGTGATGTTGTTAAGCAGGCTATTGGGAGAAAGATTAAAAGAAAAGCCGGGGGAGGCAAGTATTGTCAGCCATATCTATCTATTAAGGGGCGGTTATGTGCGCCAGGTTGCCAATGGTATTTATTCCATGCTTTTGCCGGCAAAAAGGATAGCAATGAAAATTGAAAATATAATCAGAGACGAAATGAACAGGATAGATGGACAGGAAGTTCTCCTCCCCGTAGTGCTGCCGGCAGAATTGTGGCAGGAATCCGGAAGGTTTGAGAGTGTAGGCAGTGAATTGATGCGTATAAAGGACAGGTCGGGCAGAGACATGCTGCTTGGGATGACCCATGAGGAGGCGGCTGTCCATCTTGCCCGCAGTGAGGCAATGTCTTACACAAAGTACCCGTTCATGATATACCAGATTCAGACCAAATTCCGTGATGAACCCAGATCCAGGGGCGGCCTTATCCGTGTCAGAGAATTTACAATGAAGGATGCGTATTCTTTCCATACCTCCCAGGAAGACCTTGAACAATACTACGGGAAGGTTTACGACTCCTACCACAGAATTTTTCAAAGAGCAGGGCTTCCTCAGGTAGTATCTGTAGCCTCGGATACAGGAATGATGGGAGGCAGGATGGCACATGAATATATGCTTCTAGCCGACTCGGGAGAGGATTCCATCATTGTTTGCGACAGCTGTGATTACAGGGCAAACATGGAGGTGGCAACGTCAGTAATCCCTCATGCCTGTCATCAAAGTGTTCTGAAAAGCGGCGACAGTCAGCAAATTGAAGAAATATATACACCTGGTTTAAAGAGCATAGATGATCTGTGTCATTTCCTCAGGGTCGATTCCTCAAACCTTATAAAAGCTACGGTGTTTTCTATAGAAAACAGCAAAAAGCCTCTGATTGTATTCATACGCGGAGATCTTCAGGTAAATGAGGCTAAGCTTAAGAGAGCTGTAAAAGCCAATGTATTTCCATATGAAGAAAGAGTGGAGGATGGCAGCGGAATTTGTTTCGGATTTATAGGTACTCAGGGGCTGGATGCAGCAAATATGGATATTCTTTTTGACGAATCTCTGCGGGGCGGAGACAATATGGTCACAGGAGCAAATAAAACAGATTACCACCTTAAGGGAATTAATGTGGAAAGGGATATCAAGCCTGAGATCTTTGTTGAGGTAGCCAAGGTAAATGAGGGGCATACCTGCGTAAAATGCGGCGGAAAACTCTCTATCAAGCGTGGCATAGAAGTGGGGAACATATTCCAGCTGGGAACAAAATATACAGAAAGTATGAATATGACCTTTACCGATAATGACGGAAAGCAGAAGTATCCAACCATGGGCTGCTATGGAATTGGTGTGGGTAGACTTTTAGCCTGTATAATCGAGGCCAACCATGATGATTACGGACCTATCTGGCCAAAGAGTGTAGCCCCCTGGCAAATACAAATCTGTATGATTAACAGGAAGAATGAAGTTGTCAACAAAACAGGCTTTGACTTATATAACAAGTTATCCTGTAAATATGAGGTTATTATGGATGACCGGGACGTGCAGGCAGGTATTCAGTTCGCAGATGCCGATCTCCTTGGAATACCTTTGAGACTGATAGTAAGTGGACGAAATGTGGAACAGGGTGAAATTGAAGTAGTGTCGAGAGATAAAACCATAAAAACCAGGGTAAAGCTTGAGGAATTGGAAAACTATCTGGAAAGCGTTATATGAATTGTGTTTACCTGTAAATTATATGAGTATATCATTAATGAAGTTTAGTGAGGTTGCGCTATGTACACAGCAAAAGAACAAATAATGCTTAAAGCCTTAAGACAGGCTGAGCTGGCTTTTTCAAAGGGAGAGGCGGCAGTTGGAGCTGTAATTGTCAAGGATGGCGAAATAATTGCCAGAGGCCATAATCGAAAGGAAGCAAAGCTGGATGTTACCTCTCATGCCGAGATAGAAGCTATAAAAAAAGCTGCCAGAAAGCTGGGCACCTGGAGGCTGGACGATTGTGAAATGTATGTAACACTTGAGCCCTGCCCCATGTGTGCAAGTGCCATTATACAGTCTAGAATAAAAACTCTCTATATTGGAGCCATGGACAACAGGGCAGGGGCGGCAGGGTCTGTTGTTGACCTTTTCAGAGTACCTGAGTTTAACCACAGGGTCGATGTAGTAATCGGTCTGCTGCACGAACAATGTACCGAAATACTTAAAAGGTTTTTCAGTCAATTAAGGCAAAGGTCATAGTGTTCTCTTTCTAATGGATCAAAATAAATTATATGAAAATTTTAGCTATGGTCCTTTTTCAAGTGTAACAGCTGCTCATTATGGGTACTTTAAAAATAGAGTTCAAGACTTTAAATAAAGGAATGATATACTTATGATAAATAAAAAAACGATACAAAGGGAACAAGTAATGAAAGCCATTGAAAATGGCGAGTTAGAAAGCAGTGTGCTTACATCAAAAGACAAGGTTGTTGTAATTCTGACCCAGGACTGGTGTCCGCAATGGCATGATATGAAAGGCTGGATCTACCGGCTTGATGTGGATGAGGATATTGACGTTTATGAACTGGAATACAACAAGGCTGACTATTTCGATGACTTCAGAAGTTTTAAGGAAGATGTATGGAATAACCATAGTATTCCGTATCTGAGGTTTTACAGGAATGGAGTTTTATATAGGGAATCGAACTATATCAGTGAGGGCCAGTTTATTGAAATACTGGGTATGTAGCCTAAATAGGCAAAAAGCGAGTCAACAGTCTGAAGTGCACTTCATAAAAGTTAAGATTTTTTTGTCTAAATTTTGGGGTGCACTTTATTTCTACTGAGACTCGCATTTAAGAATAACACAAATTTTAAGAATTACGCCAAAAAGTAACTTGTCATTGACAGGGAGCCCATTATACAGGTGTCATTAAATATTGTCAGCTGATCGTCATTCCTGGCTGCTCCCAATATATAGAGTAAAGGATAGAAATGATCAGGTGAATAAAAAGCTAATTCTGATGATTTCCCTGCCTGGTGATAATTAACCACATCAGCATATTGTCCGTTTATAATTTTTTCCTTAATATAATTATCAAATTCGACAGCCCACGGGAATCCACCCTCTGTATTCCAACTTATTCTTGAGAGGTTATGGACAACATTTCCACTGCCCATTATAAGAACTCCTTTTTCACGTAAAGAACTGAGTTCCTTTCCTATCTGATAATGAATATCACCGGGGGCCGAACTGTCAACACTGAGCTGGTACACCGGGATATCAGCATCCGGGTACATTCTGCAGAGGACGGACCAGGTGCCATGATCATAGCCCCAGGTATTATCTGTATTAACATTCCTGCTAATTAAATTTTTTGTCAGGTGAGCCAATCCGGGAGCCCCTTTTGCTCTGTATTCAACCTTGTAGAGTTCATCAGGAAATCCATACATATCATAAATCATTTCCGGTTCGGAAGAATCCATAATTCTGGACCCGGGAGTATACCAATGGGCTGATATTGAAAGTATTGCTCCGGGTCTTGGAATCTTATCAGCAATCTCTGTCCAGCCTTTTGTAAATTCATTATTCTCAATTGCATTCATAGGAGATCCATGTCCTATGAACAATACAGGCATCTTATCCGGGTTTGCCATTATAATTTCCCCTCTCGCAACTAAATTTATCATTTTACTGTTTATTATAATAATAATATAAGAATTATCTCTTAAATATAGAATTATATCTCTTATTTTATACCCACTATTTTTCCGGAGAAATCAAAAAGAAGACCTGTAGAAATTGCATTATTTATGCATTTCAACAGGTCTCCCATAATATTATTTTACATTTGGCTATTCAGCTATGTAATCGGCTTTTGTCCTCTTGCTTTCAGCCTTGCCTGCACTGGTTACAGAGATATATACACTACCTGCAGCAGTTCCCAGCTGGGATATTGTAACAGTTCCCTCCGTACTGCCGGAGGCCACGGTCGCCGATCCGAGTAGACTTCCGCCGGCTTCTGCGGAATATACATTAATTATATCGCCGACTGTCAGTCCTGAAACAGTAATGGTGTCAGACGTACCGGCTATGTTGTTTAAAACATTTATATATCCCGTATAAGGTTCATTGGTAGTCTGTTCAGATACATATTCGGCTTCAGTTCTCTTACTTTCGGTTTTACCCTTTGAAGTAATTGAAATAAATACACTGCCTGCTTCCACACCAAGCTGTTTTATAGTAATGGTAACCTGGGTACTGTTCGAAGCTGCAGTAGCGTATCCAAGCAATTCTCCTCCGGATTCCGAATTATAAACCTTAACCTTGTCCCCGGCAGTCAAACCGGATACCAGTACAGTGTCTGAAAGTATAACATTGTTGGTTATGTATATATTGCCTGAGTAAGGTGCGGTTGATTTACTTTCGGCAACATAGCTCACTGCTGTTCTTGTACTTTCAGTTTTGCCCTTTGTAATAACAGAAACATATACAATTCCGGCAGCCGAGCCAAGATCCTCAACAGATACCGTTGCTTCTGTCTTGTTATTGGCAACTGACGCATAGCCCAGCAGGTTTCCAACCGTAGCATTGTCATAAACCTTTATAACATCACCTGTCTGTAGATTATATACGGTAATGGTATCATTAATGCCCACATTGTTAACTACGTAAATATCTCCAAGGTATGGTGCTATAGTACTTGTTTCTGATATATATTCAGCTTTAGTCAGACTGCTTTCGGCTCTTCCGTAATTAGTTACTGAAACATAAACTTTTCCGGCTGTTGCAGTAAGCTGTGTAACCGAGATGGTTGCCATATTACTTCCAACAGGAACTGTTGCGGTACCTAAGAGATTTCCATTTGATGCAGCATCATATAATTTGACAACATCATGTTCATTTAAACCCTTCACGGTTATAGTATCCAAAATTCCGGCGTTATTTACTATGAAGATATTGGATTCCAATGGTGCCGCCGATTCAGCTGCGAATTCCACTTCTGTTCTGGTGCTTTCGCTTTTACCATAGTTGGTAACGGTTACATAAATCTTGCCTGAATCGATACCCAGCTGTGAGACATTGGCTGTAGCCGTTAGGGTATTTTTATCGGCAACGACCATTGCAAGCCTTGTACCTCCCGTTGCTGCATTGTATATCTTAACGGTATCGTATTCCATAAGTCCTGTAATGGTGATTGTGTCCGACATACCTGAATTGTTAACCACCTTCACGTTTCCTGGAGCGAGAGGATCGGATGCACTTTCTTTTGTATATGGGATGGCTGCTCTGCTGCTCTCGGTTTTTCCTGTTGTTGTTACTGTGATATATACAGTTCCGTCATTAACTCCCAGCTGTGTTACTGAAATAGTTGCCTCAGTACTGTCTGACGGCACTGTAGCAGTACCCAGCGGATTACCTCCTGTAGACAGGGAATATACCTTGATTACCGTATTAGGCTCCATACCGAAAACTGTTATGGTATCTGCAAAGCCAACATTGTTGTATATTTCAACATTGGATGCATCAGGTGGAGTTGAGGCAGCCTTTGATCCATATGTGATCTTGGTCCTTGCACTTTCAAGTTTGCCAGGAGTGGTTACAGTAATATAAACTGCTCCATCTGTATCATTCAACTGGGATACAGATATGGTAATTTCGGAATTGTAGGTTGCCACAGTTCCTTTGCCCAGCAGGGTTCCGCCAACATCGGCACTGTATATGCTTACTACATCATTATCTTTCAAACCGCCTACCGTTATGGTGCTGGCTATACCATAATTATTGGCAATCGATACTTTGGCAAAATCCGGTTTGGTTGAAGCTTCCTCGTCCTTGTATGAGGCTTCCGTTCTCGCTCCTTCAGCCTTATTTACACTTGTTGCGGTCACATATACTTTCCCTTCGGCTGTGCCCAGCTGTGCTATCTCAACCGTTGCTTCAGTACTTGAAGCTGCTACTGTGGCTGAACCTAACAGAATACCTCCCGTTTCCAGGGAGTAAACCTTGACAACGTCGCCCGGTGTGAGACCTGTAACCCTTACGGTATCGGCCATACCGGCATTATTGATAACGGTAATCCTGGCACCGTCCAGCTTGCCTGAAACGGGCTCAGTGGCGTAGTCAACGGCAATTCTCTTACTCTCAGCCTTATTTGCACCTGTAACCGTAACAAATACTTTACCGGCGGTGGTGCCCAGCTGATCTATTGTTACTGTGGCTTCAGAGCCATAGGCTGTTACGGTTGCCGAACCCAGGAGCTTTCCTCCTGTTTCAGAGGAATAAACCTTGACCACATCTCCTGCTGCAAGACCAGTTACCTTAACAGTGTCAGCGGCACCAGAATTATTATTTGTTGTAATATTTTTGTCTTCAGGCTCAGCCGATTTACCTTCTGCGAAGTAATCTGCTTTGGTTCTATTGCTTTCGAGCTTACCGGAGTTTGTAACGGATATATATACTGAGCCTGCAGAAGTTCCAAGCTGGGCAACAGTTATTGTGGCATCCACACCCGTTGAAGGAACTGTAGCACTTCCTAGAAGAATTCCCTGTTTTTCAGCACTGTAAGCCTTGATAATGTCGTCGGGATTCAAGCCTGATACATAGATGGTGTCCTGAGTACCAACGATATTGTTTGTAACCACTATTTGAGTTGAATTTAACTCAACAGATGAAGTTTCACCACTGTAAGTTACTTCTTTTCTTGCACTTTCCGAGGTGTCGGTGCTTGAGACAGTTACATATACGCTTCCAGCACTCTTGCCTAATTGTAGAATACTGACAGTAGTATCAGTAGAGCCGGCAGCTACCGTAGCTGACCCAAGGAGTGTACCTCCCTGCAGTGAGTCATATACTTTAACGATATCTCCTGCAGATAATCTTGTAAAGTAAACTGTGTCAGGCTTTCCGGCATTATTTGTTACTGTGATATTGGAGGAATCCACACCGTCATATACACTCTCTGCCTTATATTCAGCTCTTGTTCTTGCGCTTTCAGCTTTGCCGGTGCTGGTTACGGTTACATATATACTACCCGAGGTAGTACCAAGCTGAGCAACGCTTACTGTAATATCGGTTGCCGAGCTTGCCACTGTGGCAGTACCGATGATATTACCCTGTGCAGGTGCATTGTAAATTCTTACAATATCTCCCGATGCAAGGTTACTAATATAAATAGTATCTGCCTTTCCAACATTGTTTGAGATTGAAATATTGTTTATGTTCGGCCCTGCCGAGGTACCTTCGGCAATATAGTCAATTTTTGTCCTGCCGCTTTCCTGGGCACCGGGCTGGGTGATGGTTAAATAAACTGAGCCTGCACCTGTTCCCAGCTGCAAAATAGTCACTGTTGCATCAGTTTTTGAGTTTCCCGCCGTTGCAGAACCCAGCAGCGACCCTGAAGTGGCTGAACTGTAAACCTTGACCACAGTACCTTCTGTTAATCCGGTTACATATATTGTGTCTGCCGCTCCGGAATTATTGGATACTGTTACAGAGTTTGGATCCAGATTAGAGGATTTTGATTCTGCTGGATAGTCTGCTTTAGCTCTGGGACTTTCCAGTTTACCTGAGGTAGTAACTGAAACATATACCGATCCGCTGTTAATTCCCAACTGGAATATTGATATGGTGACGTCTGTACCTGACTTGGCAACTGTTGCACTTCCCAGCATATTGCCTGCTCCTTCTGAATCATATACCTTGACAACATCACCACCGTTAAGGCCCGAGACATATACCGTATCAGCTTTGCCCACATTGTTGGTTACAGTTATATTGGATGAAGCTATATCTTCGGATGAGCCTTCTCCAGAATAATTCACGGCAACCCGGGTACTTTCATTTCTTCCGGCATTGGTTATGGATACATAAACAGTGCCAGACTTAGAACCTAGTTGAGCTATTGATACTGTTGCTTCATTCCCTGTGGAGGATACTGTTGCCGTGCCAAGCAGACTTCCCTTGGTCTCCTTGTTGTATACCTTTATAACATCACTTGGTGACAGGCCGGTAACGTATACTGTGTCCGCCTTGCCGGAATTGTTTGTAACGGTAATAAAACCTGAATTTGGTTTCTCAGAGGCAAGCTCACCTTCAAATTCTACCGAGACTGCTGTACTTTCAGCAAGTTCCTTGCTTGTTACAGTAATAAATACAGATCCTGCGTCAACTCCAAGCTGAGGCACGGATATTGTTGCATCGTAGGCTGAGGAACCAATTGATTTAGTTGCCAGAACCTTGCCTTCAGCATTATAAATCTTTATAACATCACCGCCGCTGAGACCTGGAATATAAATGGTGTCAGCACTTTTGGCATTGTTGTTTATTACTATGTAGTCAGAGTTTAATGGAGATGAGAGCGGCTCTGGGTCAAAATCCGCCTTGACTCTGTCACTCTCTATATAACCCTTGCTTGTGACAGAAACATATACACTTCCTTTTTCACTGCCAATCTGGCTTACTGTCAGGGTAGCATCATATCCCGAAGAGGAAACCGTTTTACTTCCCAGCAGCTTTCCACCGGACTGTGCAGTATATACCTTAACCACATCTCTGGGCTTAAGCCCTGAAACATAAATTACATCTGCTTTCTGGGCATTATTTGTTATTGTGACTGAGTTGGCATCTATAGGATCAGACTTTGGCTCAGCATCATAATCAGCTTTTGTCCTGCTGCTTTCGGTATTGCCCTTTTCTACAACTGAGATATATAAGCTGCCGGCATCTGTACCAAGCTGTGGTACACTGAACTTAATGTCGGATTTGGTTCCCGACACTGTCCCATAAGTCAACACCTTATTACCGGTGGGTGCACTGTACACCTTTACCAATGAACCAGGATCCAGTCCGAATATATAAATAACATCGGATTTTCCTGTAAGATTGTTGGTTATGATTATATTACCTGCCGCAGGAGCGGAGGATGCAGCAAATACGCTCTGAACGTTCAGAGATAGGTTTGCAAGCATCAGTGCTATAACCATAATGATTGATAGAATTCGTTTCATTAGATATTGGTCTCCTTTTCAGATATTACTCTTTTGTAGATGAAAAAAGTCGGAATTAGTAACATTTTCCTTAGTTATATCGGCAAAATACGGCTAAAAAATTAGTGGCAAATTTGCGGCAGAGAAAGGAATTCTTCTTTTTATAGGCAGATTCTCAATAGATTGCTTATATATTGATGTCAGTTCAACACAAAAAATAAATGAACCGATAATGACCGGTATAATTTTATTTAATAATAATCCTGATTAATAATTTGCAGATAAGTAAACTTAGAATTTTCAGTATACATCAAAAAACATGAAAAACCACCTTCAAACTGGTCAGAAAACGTTAAGGGTGTATTGTTGACGGTTAAAAAAATAGATGCTATAATTATTTCAAATATAGGGTTTACAGCTTTTTCAAGTTTTAACAGTTGAAGAGGTTTTGATTTAAAAGTAATTAATTTATTATTAATGCAATTGAATATTTAAACGATGAAGGAAGTAAGATGTATTGAATTCGGTTCAGAGAGTCAGCGGATGGTGAGAGTTGGCACAATAGATACATGTATAACTCATTCCTGAGGACTGGTGCCAAAAAGATGTTATAATCACAGTAGGCAGCAGCGGTGGCAACGATATAGCCCGGGCACAGGCGCGCGCCTGATTTGCTCACTGAGAATGCAGTAATTATCAGCTGCATTAAATCAGGGTGGTACCGCGGAGGATTATCCCTCGTCCCTGCATATAGCAGAGCCGAGGGTTTTTTTATACCCAAATTGTTAAAGAATTATGCTTTTACTTCAACAAATATTGACTCTGAGTAATTATTTATGGTTATAACTGTTGAATAATTAAGACAGGAGAGAATAGAGGAGGGCTGGAAATGAAGCTGACAGGTGCACAGGCCATGGTTAAGGCTTTGGAACTTGAAGGAATTAATATTATATTCGGATATCCGGGTGCAGCGATCTGTCCATTTTATGATGCTCTGCTGGATTCCGACATAACGCATATACTGACCCGGAATGAACAGGGAGCAGCTCATTCGGCCAGCGGATATGCAAGGGTAACAGGTAAGCCAGGAGTTTGTGTGGCAACTTCAGGCCCCGGAGCAACAAACCTCATAACAGGTATTGCAACTGCATACTCAGATTCAATACCTATGGTTGCAATTACAGGGCAGGTTTCACTGGATCTGATCGGAAGGGATGTTTTTCAGGAGGTGGATACAACCGGTGCAACAGCGCCGTTTTGTAAACATAATTACCTTGTTAAGGATGTCAGGGAACTTCCAAGAGTGTTCAAAGAAGCTTTTCATATTGCATCAACAGGCAGGCCCGGACCGGTTGTAATCGATATACCGGTGGATATTCAAACTCAGGAACTTGATTTTGTTTATCCCAAAACTGTAGAAATTAAAGGCTACAAGCCTAACTATAAAGGTCACCCGCAGCAGATAAAGAGAATTGCCGAGGCAATATCCAAGGCAAAGACCCCTGTCATATGCGCAGGTGGTGGAATTATAACTGCAAAGGCAACAGATGTTCTGACCGGTTTTGCAGAGAAATGCGGGATACCTGTTGTAACAACACTTATGGGAATCGGAGCAATACCGGGAGATCATCCTCTGAATCTGGGAATGCTTGGAACCCACGGGGTATATGCTGCTAACTATGCAATAAACAAAACAGATCTTCTAATATTAATAGGTGCCAGAGTTGGAGACCGCGCTCTGGGCACAGCCGAAAAAATTGCTGAGAAAGCTAAAATAATTCATATAGATATAGACCCTGCAGAGATCGGGAAAAATGTAAGTACAACCATACCTGTCGTTGGAGATGCAAAGCTGATACTTGAAGAGCTCAGCGAGGTTATACACCCCGGTGATACCTCTGAATGGGTGGATGCAATAAAGAAAATCAAGGAAGAAAGGTTCAGGCCCTTTTCAGCAGCTGAAAGTGATACTGTCAATCCAAAACTTGTTGTAGGCTTGCTTTCGGAAAGACTGGATAAAAAAGCAATACTTGCAACTGAAGTGGGCCAGAACCAGATATGGGCTGCAAACAGCTTTAAGGCTAAAAGGCCGGGAGCATTTATAACCTCTGGAGGTCTTGGTACCATGGGATACGGTTTGCCTGCAGCAATCGGAGCAAAACTTGGCAGCCCTGAAAGCACAGTGGTGGTAGTAGGCGGAGACGGAAGCTTCCAGATGTCAATGCCCGAGCTGGGAACCATAAAGCAAAGTAAAATTGGTGTAAAAATATTGATATTAAATAACTCAAGACTTGGCATGGTACGGGAAATACAGAAAAGCAGATACAACAAAAGGTATTCTCAGGTATTTATGAATGACAACCCCGATTTTGTGAAACTGGCAGAGGCCTATGGTTTCGATGCTGAAAGGGTTTCCAGTAACTCGCAGTTGGAAGCGGCCCTGGACAGATTTTTGGCCGATGACAGCCCTTATTTGCTGGAGTGTGTCATAGATCCGGAGGAGTCAACAATTTAGGGTGAACAATTTAGCGTATTTTGATATTTGGTGAAAATTGTGAATGAGTGTAAATAAAGATTGGTAATAGCGGGGACGAGGGAGGAATGTAAATGGCAAAGCATACACTATCAGTACTGGTTGAAAACCGCTCGGGAGTTTTGTCCAGAGTAGCAGGTTTGTTCAGCAGAAGGGGCTTTAATATTGACAGTTTGGCTGTTGGAGTGACAGAAAACCCCGAGGTGTCAAGAATGACAATAGTCGTTAACGGTGATGAATATACAGTTGAGCAGGTGAGCAAGCAGCTTAACAAGCTTATAGATGTTATTAAAATAAAAGCCCTGGAAAACTCTGATTCGGTAAGCCGTGAACTTGCTTTAATAAAAGTTAATGCTACTGCCGCTACCAGGTCTGAGATTATTCAAATTGTTGAGATATTCAGGGCAAAAATTGTGGATGTGTCAAAGACTACCCTTACAGTAGAGATATCCGGTGCTACCGACAAAGTGGAAGCTCTTGAGGATATGCTGAAACAGTTTGGTATCAAGGAAATAGTCAGAACCGGCACTATTGCCATTGAAAGAGGAAACAAATATATAAAGGCAGGAAATACCGAAGAATAGTCAGAGCCCTCCATATACCGGGCAGGGATAAAAAACAGGAATAACTAATTCTTTAACCGGTATTCCCTTGGTATACGAGGTTCAAATAAAAATACATGCAATTTTATAATTGTAATATAAAATTTAGGAGGTAAGTTAAAATGGCAAAAATGTACTACGATAGCGATTGCAATCTTAAATTGCTGGAAGGAAAGACCGTAGCAGTAATAGGATACGGAAGTCAGGGACACGCACACGCTCAGAATCTTAAAGACAGCGGAGTTAATGTTATAGTTGGTTTGACTCCCAATTCTTCAAGAAGAAAGCAGGTTGAAGCTGACGGTTTAAAGGTTTATGATACAGCTGCTGCAGCTAAAGCGGCGGATATTATAATGATTCTCACACCTGACCAGTCACAGAAGGCAATGTATGACGAAAGCATCGCTCCAAACCTTGAAGCAGGCAACATATTGATGTTTGCTCACGGCTTCAACATAATCTACAACCAGATTGTACCCCCTGCAGATGTTGATGTCATAATGGCTGCTCCAAAGGGTCCCGGACATACGGTAAGAAGCCAGTATAAAGAGGGAAGAGGCGTTCCTGCTTTAATCGCTATTGCACAGGATGCTTCGGGTAAGGCAAAGGATTATGCGCTTGCTTATGCAGCAGGGATAGGTGCAGGAAGGGCCGGTATACTTGAAACTACCTTCAGAGAAGAAACTGAAACCGACTTGTTCGGCGAACAGGCTGTTCTCTGCGGCGGCGTAACAGAATTGATGAAGGCCGGCTTTGAAACACTTGTAAATGCCGGTTATCAGCCTGAAATTGCTTACTTTGAATGTGTACATGAGATGAAGCTCATAGTAGACCTAATAAACCAGGGCGGTTTTGCAGAAATGAGATACTCTATAAGTGATACTGCCGAGTACGGTGACTATGTAACAGGTAAGAGAATAATCACGGATGAAACCAGAAAAGAAATGAAAAAGGTACTTAAGGAAATTCAGGATGGAAAGTTTGCTTCCAACTGGATCACAGAAAACAATGCCGGCGGAAGATCAAACTTCCTTGCAATGAGAAGAAATGAATCGGAACATCAGGTAGAAATAGTTGGCGCAGAACTCAGAAAGATGATGAGCTGGCTTAAGAAATAAAGAGATATATTAGAAATAAACATATATAGGGCGGAAAATAACCGCTCAAGAAATGGGAAATTATTATTTCCTATATATTTTATGAACCTGGGATAATGTAAACTCATCTCAAACTTTTTTAGAAGATTTTTTATGGTACGCGAGTACAACTTATGGCAATGTGGCCGCACGGATAGAACTCCAAAAGGAAACCGTCGGTAACAGGACGGTTTCCTTTTGAGTTCGGGCGGAACACATTGCTCTAAGTTTGTACCGAAGTACTATCTAAATGAAAGTTATAGAAAAATATTGAATAAGATTTGGTTTACAGCTAACCCAGTTGAATAAAAATTCATTAAATTTTAGACGTTTATGAATGTGAGAATGCAGAGGACATAGAACTTGTTATAAACAGGTTCTTGGTGTCCCTCAAAAGGAGGGTTATTTCTATGGCGAGAAGGGTTAAAATATTTGATACTACATTGAGAGATGGGGAACAGACACCGGGAGTTAATCTGAATCTCCAGGAAAAAATGGAAATTGCAAAGCAGCTTGCAAGACTGGGAGTCGACGTTATTGAGGGGGGCTTTGCCATAGCTTCTCCCGGAGATTTTGAATCAATAATGACACTTTCAAAGAACATAAAGGGTGTTTCTATTGCCAGCCTCTGCCGTGCAACCGAGAAAGATATAGACAGAGCGTGGGAAGCGGTACAGCATGCAGAAAGCCCGAGAATCCATACGTTTATTGCAACTTCAGATATACACATGAAATATAAACTTAAAATGACAGAGGAAGAAGTATTTGAACGTGCCGTTGCAATGGTTAAGCGTGCCAAGAGCTACTGTTCCGATGTGGAATTTTCAGCAGAAGATGCCAGCAGAACCCGAGAGGAATTCCTTGTCAGATTAGTTGAAGCAGTAATTGCTGCCGGTGCTACGGTGGTTAATATCCCGGATACGGTGGGATACACTACTCCTGTTGAATTTGGCAGATTGATCAGAAACATACGAAACAATGTTCCCAATATTGATATGGCTGATATAAGCGTACATTGCCATAATGACCTTGGCCTTGCCGTTGCAAATTCACTCGCTGCAGTTGAAAACGGTGCAGTTCAGGTAGAATGCACCGTCAACGGGCTTGGAGAAAGAGCAGGTAATGCTGCGGTTGAAGAAATAATAATGGGTATCAATACAAGAAAAGATTATTATGATATTACCCACAAAATAGATACTACACAGATATACAGAACAAGTAAACTGGTTTCAAGCCTAACTGGTGTATATGTGCAGCCCAACAAGGCAATAGTAGGTGCAAATGCTTTTGCTCATGAATCAGGCATTCATCAGCATGGAGTTTTATCCGAGAAGTCGACTTATGAAATAATGACCCCGGAATCTGTCGGTGTAGGCAAAAACAGAATGGTACTCGGAAAGCTCTCCGGTCACCACGCCTTTGAAGACAGACTCAAAGACATGGGATATTCCCTAACACCTGAAGAAATTAAAAATGCTTTTTCTAAATTTAAAGACCTTGCTGATAAAAAGAAGGTTGTTACAGATATGGATATTGAGGCTCTGGTTGACGAAAATATCAGGGTTCCCGAGATTTTCGTTCTGGATAGCTTCCAGATCAACAGCGGCAATAAAATGATTTCCACCTCAACTGTTAGTATCCGAAGAGAGAACGAATTGATAACAGAAGCAGCTACAGGTGATGGTCCGGTTGACGCTGCTTTTAAGGCTATTGAACGTGCCACCGGTGTTAATGCGGAGTTGGCTCAGTACAGCATTAAAGCCGTCACTGAAGGTAAGGATGCACTTGGTGAAGTTACTGTAAGAATATCTGCAAACGATTCAGTTTATATGGGAAAAGGCGTCAGCACAGACATTATTGAAGCCAGTGTTAAGGCTTATCTTAGTGCAATCAACAGATCCATAAGTGAAATAAGGGAAGGAAGCATAATTAACCAGTAGGGGCGCTTTGGAATTGAAAGCAGCCCCTACTGGGGCTGCTTTTTTTGTAAATGTTGTGATACAACCCCACAGGCCTTGAAGGATATGCATCACTTAGTACATCTAACCTCTAAATGCATAGATATGTGCAAAAATGCAGTTGATGCATAATTAAATGCATCAACTTATTGAATTTCCAATTGCAATATGATACTGTATAAAAAAGGAATATATTAAGTGCCCGGTGGGACGACTCATAAGGTCAATTTGATTGATCCTGCACATAAGGGGACTCGGAGGTTGAGATGTACTTTGCAATAATCGGAGATATTAAGAATTCACGGAAAATAAATGACAGATACCAGGTACAGGAGCAGCTGGGGCAGGTATTAAGGGAAATAAACGAGGAATTTGATAGTGATATAGCAGCAAAGTTTCTGGTAACCCTGGGAGATGAGTTTCAAGGCCTTTTGAAATCAGCCCGCCCCATTGTACGGATTGTTGAAAAAATAATGCTGAGAATGTATCCGGTCAAAATCAGATTTGGGATAGGATTTGGAGATATCTCTACAAAAATAAACCGTGAAATGGCCATTGGAGCCGATGGAACAGCCTATCATCACGCACGCAAGATGGTAAATGAGATAAAGAGGTTGGAAAAAGGCCGGATGAGTGATAACACCTCGGTTATGGTAGGGGCAGAAGGTAAAAGGAGCGTTATAGATCTGATAAACAATACCTTTCGCCTGGTGTCCTTCGTTCAGGAAAAATGGACCACTAAACAGGTTCGGCTGATACTTGAAACAATTATATGTGAAAACAACCAGAGGGAGGTTGCAGGGAGGCTGGGAGTAGTTCAATCCACAGTTCAGAGAGGGCTGAAGAGCTCAGGCTATTACACTTACTTTCATACAAAAAAAACTCTTGAAGAAGTATTTGCCAGGGAGTGGGGATAAGTTAATTTAACCTCATTAAAAGCAACTAAGGCATATCGATTAAATGTAATACTCTGTTATTAGGCTGAACAGTTGTCTTAATGGGGTAGATATCAATCAATCATGCCTGTGGTTTAACTAATAGTATTTTGGGGGTTGTGTTATGGGAATTCTACTTATTACTGTAATGATCACACTGCATGTTCTGGCTGATTTTTATCTGCAGACCGATAAAATTGCACGGAATAAGGTATTGAGTTTTAAAGGAGTTTTATTTCACTCGCTTCAGTATGGAATACCATTTATACTGGCATTTGTATTTGTCAGGTTTAATCCATTATTGCTTATATGTTTTATTCTTGCAGTGATTGCTCATTATTTAATTGATTCTCTTAAGTATTGGATGAGTAACAGGTCTGAGTTCAGGAGCTTTTTTGCTAAGCCTGCCCTGGTATTCTTGACTGACCAGCTGTTACATATAGTATCATTGCTCTTAATAGTTTTGTTATATGTGAATATAATACTGCAGGAGCCACTTTTGTATTTATATGGAATATGGTCGGAGTTACTTGGAGTATTAAATCTCAAACCGGCATTTGCGATTAGTTGGCTGCTGCTTATACTACTTATTTTAAAACCGGCTAATATAACCTTTGGATTATTCTTTTCTACTTTTAAACCTGATGAGGAAGCGAAAAGGGATGAAAAACAGCAAAAAGCCGGAGCAATAATAGGAAGTCTTGAACGTATTTTAATAGTATTTTTTATAAGTATAAATCAGTATTCTGCTCTGGGTTTTATTCTAACAGCAAAATCAATCGCACGCTATGATGCCATAACCAAAGACAGAACGTTTGCGGAATATTATTTGATTGGAACACTGGTGAGTGTTGTATTTTCAGTAGCTGCATACACATTGGTCTTTTAAGGAACCGGCTCTCGGAAAAGCGGCAAATAGCCAACGTGATGCGTATTGTATGTTGTCAATAGAGGGTAGAGGAAGGAGAAGGTAAAAAATATGTCAAATAAATTGGTAATATATGATTCAACGCTGAGAGATGGGGCTCAGGCGTTAGGTATATCATTTACAGTAGAGGATAAGCTTAAAATAGTAACCAGGCTGGATAGACTGGGTATTGACTATATTGAGGCGGGAAATCCAGGATCAAATCCGAAGGATCTGGAGTTTTTTGAGAAAGTACTCAAACTTAAATTGAAGACTTCAAAAATAATTGCTTTTGGAGCAACCCGAAGGGCAAATATAAAAGTCGAAGAGGATGCCAATGTACAATCTCTGCTAAAGGCCGGAACAGAGGCAATTGCAGTATTTGGAAAATCCTGGGATTTTCAGGTTACCGATATTCTCAAAACCACTTTGGAAGAGAATCTTAGAATGATACACGATACAATAAAATTTTTCAAGGATAACGGAAAAACAGTAGTGTATGATGCCGAGCACTTCTTTGACGGATACAATGCAAATCCCGAATATGCTATGGAATCATTGCGGGTTGCCAACAGGGCCGGAGCTGATACCATATGCCTCTGCGACACAAAGGGGGCCAGCCTTCCGTCACATATAGCAAAAATAACTGCACTTGTCCGAAATGAGGTTGATTGTGCAATAGGAATTCACTGTCACAATGACAACGGCATGGCTGTAGCCGGTTCGATTGCAGCGGTAGAAGCGGGAGCAGTCCAGATTCAGGGGACTATTAACGGCTTTGGAGAAAGATGCGGTAACGCAAACCTTTGTACAATTATTCCCAATCTTCAGCTGATGATGGGTTACAACTGCATTCCAGAAGAAAGTATGGCGCAGCTTACTCCAACCGCAAGATATGTAAGTGAGGTAGCCAACATAATTCATGATGAAAGGGCTCCGTTTGTGGGTAACTGCGCATTTGCCCACAAGGCAGGAATGCATGCAGACGCGGTTAATAAAAATACTTCAGCCTATGAAATGATTGATCCAGAGGTTGTAGGCAACCAGAGAAACATTCTTATGTCGGAGGTAGCCGGCAGAAGCGCAGTAATGAACCTGATCAATATGGTGGATGGCACTATCACCAAAGATTCCCCTGAGACAAAAAGGATTATTGAAAGACTCAAAGAGCTTGAGTATGAAGGCTATCAGTATGAAGGAGCAGAGAGTTCCTTTGAGCTGGTAATACGTAAAATGCTTGGAAAATACAAGTCCTTCTTTGAGTTGAAAGAATTCAAGGTTATTGTAAATGAGCCCACAGTTAACAGTGTTAATTCCTCTGCAATGATAAAAATACTTGTGGATGGTCAAACTGAAATAACTGCAGCTGAAGGCGACGGACCGGTAAATGCACTCGATACTGCGCTCAGAAAGGCTTTGGAACGTTTTTATCCTGAAATACGCGAAATGAAGCTGACAGACTATAAGGTAAGAGTTCTGGATTCCAATTTTGCAACGGCTTCCAAGGTTAGAGTTCTGATTGAAACTACCGATGGGCAGGAAGTATGGACTACTGTGGGAGTTTCAACCGACATTATTGAGGCCAGCTGGAGAGCGTTGGTGGATTCAGTGGAGCATAAGCTTATGAAGCGGAGAGGATAGAAGGCAGAGTACTCCAACCATTATAAGAAAATTTTTTCACCGAAAAATTTTCTATGAACTGATGCGTTATAATATCATTGTCTTGTATAATAATAATAAGGCAGGATTAAATAATAAAACTCAATGTTAGGGGATCAAGAATTTGAAACTATATGGCAGATTAATCAAGAATGGCAAATTATTAAAGGAAGCCTGGGCTGTCCCGGAAAATGAAAACGGAAAGTTCCATGATGATTTGGAGGAATGCCTTATATCTGTTTGCAAACAGTTGGACGTCGAGGTACCTATCTGGTTAAAGAAAAATTCTACTGAATTCGGAATATATAAAAAGACCAGCTTCAACAGTGATCATTTTGGGGAAGCCATAAATTTTGACAGACTTGAAATAGTGCTGTATTAATTTAATTTTTATTCATATTAAATGTATTATTAATATTTAAAATGCAAATTCTAAACACGCATAGTCAAATTAAGGCTATGCGTGTTTTTAGTTATTATGAATCCGGAGGTTTATAAAGTTAATATAAAAACTATAGGGACTTTTAAAAAACACTTTGACATAATGGCTAGTAATTGATATACTTTGTAATATAATATTACAAAGTAAACTTTGGAAAGGGGGACTATACATTGTCTTTTCTAATTGGTATCGATCTTGGAACCTCGGGCGTTAAGACTGTATTGTTTGATGAAAGCGGCAAACCTGTAGCGAGTTCTACTGTGGAGTACCCACTTTATCAGCCAAATCTTGGATGGGCGGAGCAAGACCCTGAAGAGTGGTGGAGGGGCACCTGTGAAAGCATAAATAATGTTATGTTAAAAAGTGGCGTTGATAAGCGCGAAGTCAAGGGTGTGGGTTTATCAGGCCAAATGCATGGTGCCGTACTGCTTGATAAGGATGACAGAGTACTGAGGAATGCTATAATCTGGTGCGATCAGAGAAGTGCTGCCGAATGTGATCAGATTACTGAAATCATCGGTAAGGAAAGATTGATTGAAATCACAGCTAATCCGGCACTTACAGGGTTTACGGCATCAAAGATCATGTGGGTAAAAAATCATGAACCACAGGTTTTTGAAAAAATAGCAAAGATATTGCTGCCAAAGGATTACATCAGATTAAGACTTACAGGTGAATATGCAACAGAAGTTTCTGATGCCAGCGGCATGCAGCTAATGAACATAGCTGAGAGACAGTGGAGTAACGAAGTAGTAAGCAAACTTGGCATCTCCACATCAATGCTGGGCAAAATGTATGAGTCACAAGAAGTTACAGGTAAGGTAACTGCTTCTGCAGCAGCTATAACGGGCCTGAGTGAAGGCACCATTGTTGTAGGCGGTGCAGGAGACCAGGCTGCCGGGGCGGTTGGAAACGGTATTGTTAAATCAGGCATAGTTTCATCCACAATCGGAACTTCGGGAGTTGTGTTTGCTTATACAGACAATTTGACAATTGACCCGTTGGGAAGAGTTCACACCTTCTGTCATGCTGTGCCTAACACATATCATATCATGGGTGTTACACAGGGAGCAGGTCTTTCTCTTAAATGGTTCAGAGATAATTTCTGTACTGAAGAGCTTATGACTGCCGAGCTTTCCGATATAGATGTTTACAAGCTTCTTGATGCTGAAGCAGATACAATCAAACCCTCCAGTGACGGACTTATCTATTTGCCGTACCTTATGGGTGAAAGAACTCCCCATCTTGATCCAAATGCAAGAGGTGTGTTCTTCGGACTGACAGCCAAGCATTCAAAACCTCATTTCGTACGTTCCATCATGGAAGGAGTAACCTTCAGCCTTAAAGACTGCATGGAAATCATCAAGGGCATGGGTGTTGAGGTGTCTGAAGTCAGAGCCTCAGGCGGCGGAGGAAAGAGCGGTACCTGGAGACAGATGCAGGCAGATGTTTTTGCTGCCAATATTAACAGAATCAAGTCCGATGAAGGTCCTGCACTTGGTGTTGCTTTATTGGCGGGAGTTGGAGCCGGTATTTACAAAAGCGTTCCTGAAGCCTGCGAAGCAGTAATTCAGATCAAGGATACTCTGGCACCAATTGAAGCTAATATTAATAGATATAATGAATCTTACAAGTTATACACTAAACTGTACAAATCCTTGAAAGACGATTTTACTCAACTTAACAACATGCTTAAGTAAGAATTGAGTTAAATTCGGTAAGTAGTACTGTAGGTAAGTTTATTGGCTGTATAATATATGGGATTTTTAGAGATTCAGTCAGCTTAACAAGACTCCGACTTAAAATGGGGAAGTTATTGTTAAGCATGGCTTATGATATACTTTGTGGAAGGGGGTAGAATTATGAAGTTGGGGAAAACAGGAAACAGTAAATTTTTAAAGGCATTTAATGAAACGTCCTTATTGGAATTGATCAGAATCAACAAACAGATATCAAAAGCGGATCTTGCTCAACTTACAGGTCTATCTCCCACCGCATGCGGCATTATTGTTTCAAACCTGTTGGAAAAAGGTTATATATGTGAAGCAGGAATTGGAATATCAAAAGGTGGGAGAAGGCCAAACCTTTATGAGCTCAATCCCAAAAGCTACTATTCCATAGGCGTGGATATTGATGTTGACTATATACGCTTTGTCCTTATGGATATTACAGGAAATGTGGAGTATAGAGATAAAATATCCAGTGGGTTTGAACAATCTGTATCTGAATCAATAAATCTTATAGAGTACAAACTTCAACAAATTGTTGAAAAAAATAATATATCGGAAGACAGATTGCTTGGTGTCGGAGTTTCTGTTCCGGGTATGGTTGACAATGTAACTCATGAAATCATATTTGCGCCAAATCTCGGATGGGAGAGAGTCGACCTGGAGCACATGATGTCCAGTATGGGCAGCTTCCCGATTTACGTTGATAATGAGGCAATGTGTTCGGCGATTTGCGAAAATTGGATTGGCTGTTGTACCGAGCAGAAGGATTTTGTTTGTATTAACATGAAGTCCGGTATAGGGTCAAGCATATTTGCCGGGGGCAACCTTTATAGAGGCTGCAGCGGCAGTGCCGGAGAAATCGGCCACATAATGGTGGATCACAATGGGCCTAAATGTGCCTGCGGAAACTACGGCTGTCTTGAAACACTGGTATCCTCAAAATCAATGGTAGAAAAGGCCCAAAGGCTTGTGAGACAAGGTCTGATAGCCGATTTTTCAGATGCCCTGGACATTAATTCAATAAATACAGTGGACGATATAATTAGTTCTGCTAAGGCTGGAAATGAGGCTGCCAGAGTTATTTTAGTAGAAGCAGCCGGATATCTGGGCCTTGCAATAGCAAACCTTATAAATACCATCAATCCTTCCAGAATAGTTCTTGGAAAGGAACTGGTCAAGTTTTCAGAGGATATCCTTGAGCACATGCGAAACATTGCATTGGCAAAAGCTCTGAGATATCCGGCCTCACGGGTTGAAATACTCATATCCGAACTGGGTGATGACACCTCAGCTCTGGGAGCAGCAATAATACCCTTGAAGAAGCTCTTCGGATACAGACTGTAGGAGTTTATATAACGAGGCGATAAATGCCCCTGATTTTTCTACAGTGAAAAATTTTATATTGAACTGATGCGTTATAAACGTGTTTAAATAATAATATTTTATTGCGTGCAGAGCACGCGGATGGAGGTTATTTATGTCAGAAGTATTTAGCGGAATTTCAAAAATCAAGTATGAAGGCAGCGGCTCAGACAACCCGTTGGCATTCAAGTACTATAATCCGGACGCGGTTATAGGCGGAAAAACAATGAAGGATCATTTGAGATTTGCAGTTGCATATTGGCATACTTTCGCAGCACCAGGTGCCGACATGTTCGGAGCAGGTTCCTATGTGAGACCCTGGAACAACCTGTCAGATCCTATGGACATAGCAAAATTAAAGGTAGAGGCAAACTTTGAATTCCTTGAAAAAATCGGAGTTCCATTCTTCTGCTTCCACGATAGAGATATTGCTCCGGAAGGAGATTCTCTGGCTGAAACAAATAAGAACCTTGACGTTATAGTTGATGCTATTAAAAACAGAATGAAATCAAGTGATATAAAACTTCTCTGGGGAACAACCAATGCTTTCGGTAACCCACGTTTCATGCACGGTGCATCAACTTCACCAAATGCTGATATATTTGCTTTTGCTGCAGCACAGGTTAAAAAGGCAATGGAAATCACAAAGGAATTAGGCGGAGAAAACTATGTTTTCTGGGGTGGCAGAGAAGGTTATGAAACTCTCCTCAACACTGACATGAAACTGGAGCTAGACAACCTTGCAAGATTCCTGAAGATGGCAGTTGACTATGCAAAGGAAATCGGTTTTGACGGACAGTTCCTTATCGAACCAAAGCCAAAGGAACCAACAAAGCACCAGTATGATTTCGATGCAGGTACTGTTATCGGATTCTTAAAGACCTATGGTCTTGATCCATACTTCAAGCTCAACATAGAAGCAAACCACGCTACACTGGCAGGACACACCTTTCAGCACGAACTTGCCGTATGCAGAATAAACAACATGCTGGGAAGCATTGATGCCAACCAGGGTGACG
This sequence comes from Bacillota bacterium, assembly GCA_023409265.1. Taxonomy (GTDB): domain Bacteria; phylum Bacillota; class Clostridia; order Acetivibrionales; family DSM-1351; genus Ruminiclostridium. The sequence goes on from JAEYHZ010000011.1 coordinate 71,351, forward strand.
TGCTACTCGGATGGGATACTGACCAATTCCCAACAAATATCTATGATTCAACTCTTGCTATGTACGAAGTATTAAAAGCAGGAGGTTTGGGCAAAGGTGGTTTGAACTTTGACTCAAAGGTTAGAAGAGGTTCCTTTGAACCATCAGATCTGTTCTATGGACATATTGCAGGTATGGATACATTTGCAAAGGGTCTCATCATAGCTAACAAAATGGTTGAAGACGGCAAATTTGATGCCTTCATCAATGACAGATACTCAAGCTACACTACAGGTATCGGTAAGGATATCGTAAACGGCAAGGTTGGTTTCAAGGAATTGGAACAGTACGCTCTGAATGCTAAGATTCAGAACAAATCCGGACGTCAGGAAATGCTGGAATCCTTGCTGAACCAGTATATCTATGAAACTAAATAATTGACGAAATTTTTAATTGACAACTCAATATACAAAACATAGAAAAAATTACCCGTATAAGCAATGTGCGGGTAATTTTTTTTCATTCACAAATTCAAGGTTTTTCTTTTGATCACATCCATTTTTACTTCAATACTAATTTTGCACTAATTTAGAACTGTTTTCCTTATCCTGATTTGGTATTTTTCACAAATAGTAAGTTTTATACAATACAAAGATATGCGGTATAAATTGAAGTATCATGAAGATATTCACAACTATTTCACTTTTGAAAGTCTATATGGCAGTTTACACTTAATTTTGAAAGCGCTATATTTTGAGTGTGAAATATTTTGAAATTCAAATTATAGGGATGTGGAATTATTGGAATTGGAAAGTAAAAAAGAATTACATATGATAGGCAGTATGTTTTATGAACTGATTAACAGGTTTGAAGGAGTGAACAACAAAAAACATTTATACAAGGGAATAAATGATATCACAGTTATCGAGATCAAGACTATTCTTGTTATAGGAGGAGAAGAAGCCAAAAGTATGTCACACATTGCGAAAAAGCTCGGGGTCAGCAGCGGTACAGCTACAGTTACGATTGACCGGCTGATAGAGAAAAGCTTTGTGGAACGGATTAGGGATGTAGAAGACAGACGTCAGGTTTTTATTAAATTGTCTGATAAAGGAAATGAGGTTTGCAGCTATATCAACAATCTGAAACATAAACTGGCAGAAAACTTTTTTGGATTGCTGTCTAAAGAAGAAAGAGCATTATTTCTATCCGTTCTTTCAAAGCTAAATAGCAACTTCAATTTAGTATTTGATACTTTATGCGGCTAAGGATAATCGAGGTGGAATTTAGTGAATATATGATTTATACATTCACGCCAACGAAAATATGGAATTTTAAAATATTTTACTGAAAAATCATAAAGGAGAGTGATTGAATGAAAGAACCGATATTTAACATGAAAAGGGATATAAAGAGGTTGGCTGTAGTAATAGCTATCATCATTATACCCTTGATGTACAGTTACTTTTACCTCGATGCCTTTTGGGATCCATACAGCAAGATGCAAAGTCTTCCTGTAGCGGTTGTAAATGAAGACAAGGGTGCCACAATCAACAACGAGATGAGGAATGCAGGTAATGAATTTGTTAATGAGTTGAAAGATAATGATGAACTCAAATGGGTCTTTACCAGTAAAACAGAAGCAGAAAACGGGCTCAAGGACAGAAAATATTATGCCGCTGTAACAATACCTGAAAATTTTTCAGCTAATATAGCTTCAGCTGAAAATAAGGATAAGACACAGGGTGTTATCATTTTTGAGCCCGAACAGAAAAGAAACTTTCTTGCTTCACAAATTTTATCAAAGGCTATGCTTCAGCTTGAAAACAAGGTATCAGGAAATATCACCAAGGAATTGGTACAGACTATTGCCGATGAAAACAGCAAGCTGCCCGATGAACTCAAGGAGCTCAGCGATGGTCTTGACAAGATGCAGAAGGAAGGCACAAGCAAGCTAAAAGATGGAATGAACACTCTGATGGACAATCAGGTGAAATTTAATAGTGGTATTGACAAACTCAGAAATGCACTAAATAAGGCAGGTAATGGAGCAAGCACTTTGTACAGCGGCAGCAATATGTTTGTATCAAAGCAGCAGGAGTTTGCAAATGCACTTACATCAGGCCTTCCCAAATTTAGTCAGCTTTCGGAGGGTTCGGCCTTATACCAGAAAAAAATAGTTGAGTTCGATTCCAAACTACAGGTTCTAAATGGTGCCGGAACTCAGCTAAATACCAAGTTGCCAGTGTTAAAATCAGGTATAGAGCAATACAACCAGGGGCTAAAGACATATACACAAGGACTCAAGGCATTTGGACAGGGCCTGGCTCCGCTGGCAAAAGCGCTTGACCCTTTGAAAACAGGTGCAAATCAATACTATAACAGTGTATCAGCCTATTCTGAAAAGATGGGAGAGCTTGATAAAGGTGTTACAGAATATGTAGGGAGTGTAAAGGCCCTGACAGGTGCAAATAAAAGCGCCGCAGATTTGCTAACCGCATACTTGAAGGAACACCCTGAAGCTATGAATGACAAAAATATTCAAAGCATAGTTGCAATTTTCCAAAAATCACAGGGTTCCCTTGACCGACTCAATGCATCATCGGATAAGATAAAGGCAAGTGTAAATGCTCTTTCCGCCGGATCTCAGCAGCTGGTAGACGGAAGCAAACAAATAAACGATGGCGTTATAAAGTTTGCTAATGGTGCGCCAGAGTTATCACAAGCTGCAGCACAGCTCTCAGACGGTACTGGAACTCTTGTAACCGGTGGTGAAACCCTTTCATCAGGACTTGACCAACTATCGGCTGGATTACCGCAAATAGTTGATGGAATCACAAAGGCTGCATCTGCTGCAACTCAACTTAGAGACGGGCATGCCCAACTGGAGGCAGGAGTTCAGGAAGCATACGGAAAGACTAAACTTGCAGCAGCAAGTGCCGGATTGCTTTCAGACGGAGCAAAGAAGTTGAACTCAGGTGCTTTTGAACTGACAAATGGTTTAGAAAAAATCAATAGCGGCAGTAAAGAGTTAGGAACAAATTCACAAAAATTCCTGGACGGCGAAAAGGAAATACGTGATGGAGCCGGTGAACTTGATGACAAGGTCAAGGAAGCTTATAACAAAGTGGCTGACAAGCAGAATGAGGCCAAAGACAAGGTTGCAAAGCTGGATGGAATGGCAGAGTTTGCTTCGGATCCTGTAAAGGTTGATGAAAAAGAGGTAGACTATGTACCTGATTATGGAACTGCATTTGCACCTTACTTTATCTCCCTTTCTTTATGGGTTGGAGCACTGATTATGTTTGTCATGATTTACCTCAACCCGCAGATGAGATTTAAGAGAAAGCTTGTAAAAAACATGCATATGGATGTTAAGTTCCTGATATATCCTCTTATAGGGGTAATACAGGCTGTAGCTCTGGCGCTGGTACTTATAAATGCGCTGAACCTGCACCTCACAAATACCTTTATGTTCTTTGTGGTAATTGTGCTGGTATCATTGTCCTTTATATCCATAGTACAGTTCCTGATAGTACATCTCGGAGATATAGGAAAGTTCCTTGTGATCCTCCTCCTCATCCTCCAGCTCACAGCCAGCGGAGGTACTTTCCCCAACGAACTTGTGCCGAAATTCTTTAATGTGATTAATCCATTTATGCCAATGACTTATGCGATTTATGCACTTAAGGAAACAATTTCCGGTCAAAACGCCGGCTTCCTGAACCAGAATATTGCAGTATTAGCAGTAATAATGGTTGTATTTCTGGTGGCATCGCTGCTTCTAACCGGAAGAAAGAAGACAAAATCAATAGATGAAATCGAAAGTGAATTTGTCCACAACAGAGAAACTCAGTCCTTAGAGGCCTAATATTTTTTAAGGTAAATATAAGGTAAAAGAGCATTACGGGTAACTGGCCAGTTATCGGTAATGCTCTTTTTTATGTAGCAGTAAAAGAAGGTTATCTCTTAATATGGTTAATTTTCTCTCTTTAAGGTACTTATTATAAATTGTAAATTACAGCTCTTGCATGCACTTTTATAACTCACTCCCGTAAAAACAAAGCTTGTAAATTTAATACTGGAAAAGATAACTATAGATAAAAATGATATTAGTAGAACGACTAAATATACCAGGATAGTACATCTTATGGAGTATGCGGGAATAATTGCCGTTATTCTGGCCAGAGCATCAATAAGCAGATTATGCATTAAATAAACACCAAACGATAATGCAGAAAGGAATTTAACAATACTCAACCAAACATTCTTTATGGGGTTCTTTAAAACCAGCTCTTTAACCAATAGAAATATTGCTATAGACAATATCAAAACAAATAATCTTGAATACACTTTAAATATTTCTGAGTATTCATTCATTGCCATGGTTTTATACCAGGTACCAGCGGATATTATAACAGTATCAAGAAAAATAATACCTGCAAGCAGTTTAACAGATATATTCTTTTTATAATTCAGCAGATAATAGCCTAATAGAAAGTATCCAATGTATCCATTTATAAAATTAAGTGAATATTCCTTTGATAAGACAAAGAACTGTCGTACAGGGCTTGGTGCCACCGCTGCAAGTGTAGGGAAAACAGAACTGAAGGTAAACCACAGGATGAGACAATACCTGAAAAGCGTGTCAGACATATTATCAACAAGCTTTTTAAGAATGGGAGATATGAGATAAAGTGGTATAAGTGCATACATAAACCATAAATGAACAGTTGTAGGCGTACTCATGATTTTAAACAATCTTGATTTTGCATCAACGAAATTGCCCTCCTGCTGCATACCGATAATACCATAATAAACAACTGCTACAATAGACCACGCAAGAAAAGGTGTAAAAGCTTTGGGAAGACGTTTTTTATATGTATAGGGTATGGATTCAGTTTTATTGTTACTTAACAGCATTGCCCCCGATAGCATAAAAAAGATTGGAACACTGGTACTCATAATTGATGTCAAAATATTGGAAAAGTGCCACAGGTTGGAGCCGAGGTTCACTCTTAGGCTTCCGGCTGTGGTATGCAGAAAAACTACAGAGACCATAGACAATACTCTTAGAACATCTATGTATTGAATATAATTACTTTCTGCTTTTGTTCTGCTCTCTTTTTCTAGCAAAACTGTATCCATTTTCAGGTTCTCCTTTGTATAAGTCAGGCATAAATACGCCGTTGACAGTAAAATAAGTAAAATATTTCATAATTATAGCAGAGCAGGAGAATAAATACAAATATTTACATGAAACTTTATTTTAAACATATTTGGTATACTGTGGATAAGTGATGGCAGTAGTGCCTTGACCATATCAATAACCTATGTTAACATTAACATAGGTTATTGGAGAAAGTATGGATAACCCCAAAAACTGTATATAAGTAACGGGTCCATTTGTGAAATAATTTTTATTGAGGAGGAAAGGAAAATGAACTATAAAATAATTGAAAGTGATAATAGAAAATATATTGAAGTTATATCTGCCGAGTTACCTCTGAACAGTGAGCAAGACGCACTTGATCTCATTTCACTGAGCTGGGAAAATGATATACATCAGCAGATGATTCATGGAGAAGCGCTCTCGGAAGATTTTTTTAATCTGAAAACAGGTGTTGCAGGGAAAATGCTGCAAAAATTTATAAACTATGGTATCAAGGTAGCGGCAATAATACCCGCAGAGGTAGCGAACACCGGAAGATTCAGGGAAATGGTGCTGGAGACTAATAAAGGTAATGCCTTTAGAGTCTTTGTAACCCGTGAAGATGCCGAGAAATGGCTGCTGAAGTAGCTCAAAAACTGATGCCAGGAAGGATGCTCCTATTGCTGAAAGCTCAAAAAGCCTCCTGAAAAGCCGGCTTTTTGAGGCCTTTAGCCGGGGTTTTTGTACTTTGACGGCGGCACACCGTATTTTTTTTTGAACATCTTTGAGAAGTTGTAAATGTCATCATAACCGGTGCTTCTTGCCGCCTCTCCCACGGAATAGCCATGCTTGGTAAGCAGCGCAGCAGCTTTCTCCAGCCTGTAGTTCACAAGAAAATTCTGAGGAGTATCCCCTGTATGCTTGTAAAACAGCCTGCATAAATAACGTCTGTCAATGCCAAGCATGTTTGCTATGCTTTCCACAGAAATGCGCTTTATGTAATTGGCCATAATGTAATCCTTTGCTCTTTTGGAATAAAGGCTGCCGCTGCTCAAATTCTGTGATGGCCGAAATTCCTCGTGAAGAATGGAGAACATCTCGAAAATCTTACTGGTCAGAAATAATTCCGCTGAATGGGGTAGATTTGTGGCATCCTTCATACTCAGGAAAGTATTGCGGAGAGAGGGAATGCAAAGGGTGGAATTATCACCTGAAAAGCCACTGTTTTCAAGCAATTCGGGTACGAGTTTTCCTGAAAAGCCAATCCAAATATATTCCCAGGGTTCCCTCATATCCGCCTTATAAAAGGTCAGCTCGTATGGGCGGATCAGAAATATGCAACCTGTTGAAAGGGAATGGGTTATTCCGTTTCTTTCAAAGGTTCCATAACCTGAGACAACATAGTGAATCAGATAGTACTCCCGGGAGGCCGGCCCGAAGGAGTGTCCGCTTTCACAATCCTCCCAGCCGCAGTTGAGGGGATTGATTTCATTAAAGCCCTTGTTTAAAATTGAAATGTCATTAGTCAGCTGCAAACACTCCTTGTTTGTATTGTTAATTATTGAAAATAAATTACTTAGCTTTGGAATAGCCGGTGCAACATGAAATTTGCGATTTATCTGTATTCCAGTATAGTTTCCAGTTCTTTAAGTACTTTGTTCCGGGGACTGTACTTTGGTTCGCCAACAGGAACAACACTTATCAGCTTAAGCTCTTCTCTCACTCCAAGCACTTCTTTAATTTTATCCTCAGAAATGACCGGGTCATTCATCCAGCAGGCACCATAACCTTTCTCTGTAATAGCCAGCAGCATATTCTGAATTGCCGCCCCAATGGATAAAACGTCGCAATAGCCAAGCTTGTCATTCATATCACGATACCCGTAGCCTTTTTCCGAGAAGGCCTGAACTGCTCTTTCGTCATAGTATTTCATTTTATCCATGAAAACAAATATCACAAGAGGTGCATTTCTATAAAAACTTACAGCTTTTTCACGGGAAACAAGAAATTCCGCTGTCGCACCCGAATAACCGGTTCCATAAAACTCCGAAGCACCTTTGGCTGTTACCTCTGCAAGCCGATCTATCATTTCCTTGTCGTCCACAGCAACAAAGTGCCAGCATTGGCTGTCACAACCGCTGGGTGCATAGGCGGCACAGGAAATAAAGTATTCTACAAGTGCTCTTGGCACAGGTTTGTCGGTGTATTTACGGATACTTCTTCTCTTTTTTGTTAAATCAAGAAAATTATTTTCCATATGGTCTCCTTTTATAGGTTCCTGGCTTGAATTTATTTTTTCTAATAGCATTATCATTTATGGTAGGGTTATAAAATAGTCAGTTTTTATCTATAGTGTAGTTAGTTACATTATAACAAATACAGGTTACATTATTCAATTTATGTTTTTATCAATTCTGTTATTCTATTATTATTAATTGAGAGGTTATTAAATATTATAATAAACGGTGGAGGTCAAAAACATATGGTCAAAATAACATTTATGGGTGCTGGAAGTACCGTGTTCGCTAAAAATGTTTTGGGAGACAGCATGTGCTCCGAGGCACTGAGAGATAGTGAGATCTGTTTGTATGATATTGCAGGAGACAGACTTAAGGAATCACAATTAATGCTGGAGGCAATAAACAATAATGTCAACTCCGGCAGAGCAAAAATAAAGACATATCTTGGAGTGGAAAACAGAAAGGAAGCCCTGAGAAATGCTGATTTCGTAGTAAATGCAATTCAGGTGGGCGGATACGATCCTTGTACAATAATAGACTTTGAAATTCCAAAGAAATACGGCCTGAGACAAACCATCGCAGATACTCTTGGAATCGGGGGTATAATGCGCACCTTGAGAACAATACCTGTTCTTGAACAGTTTGCACGTGATATGGAAGAGGTTTGCCCGAATGCCTGGTTCCTTAATTATACAAATCCGATGGCTATGCTGTCCGGTTATATGCAGAGATATACCGATGTAAAAACCGTTGGCCTTTGCCACAGTGTTCAATGCTGTTCTGAATGGCTTTTAAAAGGTCTTGGCATGGAAGATAAGCTTGAAGGCCGCAGAGAACTCATAGCAGGAATAAACCATATGGGCTGGCTTCTTGAGATAATGGACAAGGACGGAAACGATCTCTATCCTGAAATAAGAAGGCGTGCCAAAGAAAAGAACAGTACCGAAAAGCACGGAGACATGACCAGATATGAATACATTGAAAGACTGGGCTTTTACTGCACTGAATCCAGCGAGCACAATGCAGAATATAATCCCTTCTTCATTAAATCCAAATACCCTGAATTGATTGAGAAATTCAATATTCCGCTGGATGAATACCCAAGAAGATGTGTAAATCAGATAGCAGACTGGAAAAAACAACGTGACGAGTTGATGAATAATCCTTCTCTAACCCATACCAGAAGCAGTGAATACGCTTCCTACATCATGGAGGCTATTGTAACCAATAATCCTTACAAAATCGGAGGAAATGTTCTCAATAAAGGCGGACTGATTGAGAACCTGCCACAGGACGCATGTGTTGAAGTACCATGTCTGGTGGACGGAATGGGTGTTAATCCTTGCAGAGTTGGACGTTTGCCGGTACAGCTGGCTGCCATGAATATGACAAATATCAACGTTCAGCTAACAACTATTGAAGCAGCAGTCACCAGGAAAAAGGAGCACATTTATCACGCTGCAATGCTTGATCCACATACCGCTGCCGAGTTATCTCTGGATGACATAGTAAGCATGGTTGATGAACTCATCGCAGCACATGGTGATTGGCTGCCAAAGTACAGATAAATAAATACCTAAAGCATATATTCAATATGAATTATTCTTGAATTTAAGTTCAGATGAAAACAGCCGAGGAAGTATGGAGTAATGTCTATACTGCTTCGGCTGTTTTGAATTTTCATTTAAAAATTCAGCTCCTGGAAAGTGCAGCGTGGCTCACTGCCTGCGGCGGCATTTCCATCCATCCGTTTTCTATCAGAATATGAAGTCCGTCAGCAGAATACTTTGCAATTTCGGCGGTAAGGCGGACAAAGTCTGCCTGAAGATCATGCCTCAAGCAGGTTGTCATTGCTGTTGCGTAGTTTGATATGCCTGCTATAATCATTAGACTTGCATGGTACATAATAAGTTTATCAGAAAACGGTGATATTGTGGAATTTGTCACAAAAGTATCTGAAGGTAAGGGTGAAGGAATTCTTTCATTTTCCAATTTGGAACTAAAGATTTCCATGTGCTTTTCTGACAAGTCTATTCCTCTTCTCAAAAAATCCGCAACCTGTTCTGAATCTACAACTTGGGCAAAACCTGTAAGTAAAGCTTTTCCTATGTTATTTGATTGTATATTTATAAACAGGGAAGTTATCTCTGCTGAAGTCATAGCCCTTTTTTCTCCGAAAAAGCCGGTTAAAAAGTTTTTACTTTCTATAAAATCAATTTTATCAGGAATTGTTATTATAGGTGGTCTGACGTATAAGCCTTTAGATAGTTTCATGTTAATAGTTTGATTTGACAGATCCAGGGAAGAAGTCAAGCAATCTGAGAAAAACTTCAAGACATCAGGTCTGGACATTTGTGGAGCTGAAACACTATAGGAACCAAGACCTATCCTGGACATATTACGGATATAGAAAAGTATGAAGGAATCATCATATAACGGGGGTGCTTTTATATTTACATCACTTTCGTTAAAACCCTGAGGAATAGGATAGCCTTCTTTATTAAATATATCAGTTATTGTTTTTATATGCTCTTCTGCCAAGCTTAATGAAATTTCTATTAGTTTCTTAACATCCGCATCCTTAACTTTTTCCAGAAAGTATTTAAAGATACAAATAGACATACTGTCACTTTGATAAGTTACCCAGAGCTGGCTGATTTCTGCCGATGTAAGGCCAATTTCTGTTTCGTTCTGCATTTTTAATTCCTCCTAGAAGACGATTTGATATTTATTTTTTCCAAATCCATATAAATTATTTGTTAACTGAATTGTTAAGAAATATTTAAAGATTTCATAATTTGTATTTAAGATTCATCTGTTATCATGTGCATATAAGAACCATTAAATAATAGCTTCCCATTTTTCAATGGGTTATTTTCGAAAAATATCTCACTTGAAAATCGGGCTTTATTATTTAATCGTCCCTAAAGAACGATTATGGAGGCCGGCTATGAGTGAGTTGAAAGGAATTCTTTATACGACAGATTTAAATACACTTTTAATATTTAATAACTCTATTAAATGCAAGCTGCTTGATCGTATCATGCCTTTAGTTACACACCTTGGAGGTGCGGTAAGTACAATTACCTGCTGTGTCCTAATCATAGCACTTGGAAAGGGCGAAGTCAGGATGATGGGCGTTAAGGCCCTTGCGGCACTGGCCGTCAGTCATGTGCTGGTGCATCTTCTGAAAAACAGGGTCTGCAGACTGCGGCCTAAGGATGTTTTGCCAAATATAAATACCTTTAATGTACCGCTGGATTATTATTCATTCCCTTCAGGACATACCACTGCAGTATTCTCAATAGCAACTGCTCTGGCTCTGAGCATACCTTTACTGGCCTTTATCTGTTTTCCGATTGCGATGATTGTTGCGATTACAAGGCTTTACCTGGGAGTTCATTACCCTTCAGATGTCCTTGCGGGTATGGCTGTTGCAATTTTGACTTCACATTTTATGCAGTTTATTTTCAACTGGTTTTAAATTACTTGTGCCCAAACACCGGGTGCATCACATACTAAACAGACTCTAAGGGGGCAAATAAATGGAACTTTTAAAATACCTAGGATTTAGTGTAAATACACTCTTTACCATCACCTCGGCCATAGTACTCTTAATTCTGGTATACTTTTTCACCATATCTGTTTTTGGCTTGAAAAAAAGGAAAGAGAATTGCAAAAATATTACACCCACTAACAAATATGCAATAATCATTGCTGCCCATAACGAGGAAACAGTTATTAGGAATACAATTTACAGTGTTAAGGCAATGAATTATCCTGAAGAAAATTTCGAGGTTTATGTAGTAGCAGACAATTGCACGGATAATACTGCCAAAATAGCCAGAGACTGCGGAGCAGTTGTATATGAACGCTTCGATGCTGTCAAAAAAGGCAAGGGCCAAGCGCTTAACTGGATGTTTGATATTCTCTTCGCTTCTGAAAATACGTATGATGCTGTTTGTATTCTGGATGCCGACAACCTTGTCTCAAAAGACTTTCTGCTGCAGATAGACAGAAAAATGCAACAGGGCTATAAGGTGGTTCAGGGCTATAGAGATATGAAAAACCCATGGGATTCATGGATAACCTCCTCCTATTCAATTACTTACTGGCTGGCAAACAGACTGTGCCAGCTGCCGAGACAATACCTGGGAATGAACTGTACCCTTACTGGCAGCGGCTATGCCGTAAGCACTGATATCCTCAGAGAAATCGGGTGGGAGATAGAAACTTTAACTGAAGATGTAGAGTTTTATTTTCAGCTTTGTCTTAATGATATAAAAATCGGCTGGGCCCACGAGGCTGTTATATTTGATGAACAGCCCATAACGCTGTCCCAATCCTGGAAACAGCGTACGCGCTGGATGCAGGGCCATTTCAGCTGTTGCTTCATATATGGGAAACAGGTTTTCAGCAAGCTTCTTGAGGAGAAAAGCCTTCAGTCTTTTGATACTCTGATAATGCTGCTGTACCCTTTTCTCTATGTTGTGGGAAGCTTGCTGCTGGGACTTCAGGGAATGAAGACTGTTCTCGCTCAAATTGATGATGTTAACCTGAGGACCATAATAATTTTTACTGCAGTATCACTGTGCTCTTTTCTTTTACAGAATATTTACTCGTTCTCAGTGCTGGTTAATGAGAAAAAAGCAAATAGAAATATTATTATGGGGCTTATTGTGCTCCCAATATTCAATTTCACATGGATACCCATAATGGTTCAGGGATACTTATCCAGGAAAAATAAGGACTGGGCACATATCGCTCACACCTCTACTGCTGTCTAGCTATAGGCTGATAATATAAATAAGATTTCCTTTTGTTTTGTGCAATTATCACAAAAATTAGTTATGCTTTTAGTGGAATATATACATTTGATACAATAAAACTTCATGTTACTATAATAGTGTAACCGGTTGCGCAAAGAAAAATGTCCTGCAACCAATTTTTTTTACAAATTGTGCAACCGGTAGCGCAAAAACTATCGAAAATGCGAGCACATACCCAAGGTGTCCCAAAGGACACATTTTCCTCATTCAAACGTGCAGAGGCAATAAAATTTTTCTACAGCAGAAATATCTTATCTGAACCCATGCGTTATAAATTCGTAAAACTTGATGTACATGTAAATAAATACATTAGGCACGGGAGGTTTTAATGAATAGTATACCTAAGAAAATGACAATTAAAGAAATTGCGGAAATAGCCGGAGTATCAAAATCCACAGTCTCCAGAGCTATTGACGGAAATCCTAGAATCAGCGACGAAACCAAAAGCAAAATATTCGATATCATAGAAAAATATGGTTACACACCTAACACTGCAGCAAGGAATCTGGCGAGAAACAAAACCAATGCTATCGGGATTGTCATGCCTCATGGTGAATCAGGAATCTACGCGGCAACATTTTTTCAGGAGGCTCTAAAAGGCATCTGCAATACAGTCTCAAACAACAATTATGATGTTCTTATAACAGCGGGAAATCCCACAGAACCCGAAGCTATAAAGCGTCTTATCAGTACCTCCAGAGTGGACGGAATAATATTACTTAGATCAAAGCTAAGAGACACAAATATTGAATTAATGTTAAAAACTCAATTCCCATTCGTATTGATCGGAAGCTGTAAGGAGTACAGCAATATCTACAGTATTGATAATGACAATATCAGCGCAGCCTATGCGCTTACGGAGCATATACTTAAAAGCGGCAGGAGGAAAATTGCCTTTATTGGTGGTGTTGAGAGTTCAATAGTAACCATAAACCGTCTGGATGGTTATAAAAAGAAAATGTTGGAAAACGGTCTCAAAGTTGAGGAAGACTATATACGGATTGGGGAGTTTTCGGAGAAACATGGCTACGAATCGATGAAGAAGCTTATGGGCCTGTCTGACAGACCGGATGGAGTAATAATGGTTGACGACACAATGTGTATGGGAGCCATGAAATATCTTGAAGAAATCAATGTCAGCGTGCCGGAGGACGTTGCAGTAGCCTGCTTTAATGACAGTGCTTATACAAGGTTCTCAAGACCTTCAATAACAACTGTGACTGTAGATTCATACCAGCTCGGGTCAGCAGCCGCTGAAACCCTTATAAATGTACTGAAAAATAAAGAAGTTGGTTTGGGATGCAAATATATGGATTATAAAATTCTGGAAAGAGAGTCAACATCAGTTATTTAATGGGTTAGTCTGCAGATGGCCCATTAAAATATAAACAAAAAGCTTAGGGAGGAATTAAATTTATGAAGTCAAGAAAGATTTTAGGTCTTGTTGTTGCTTTTACAATGATGGCCGGCGCATTTGCCGGTTGTGGTTCAGGCACTTCATCATCAGATTCCAGTACAGCTGCGCAGAGCACAACAGCAGCAGTTTCTTCAGCGGCTGCATCCGGCACAGACAGCCAGACTAAAGGCGGAGAATTATATTACTTAAACTTTAAACCTGAAATTGCTGAAGTATACAATGAAATAGCAAAGGTATACGAGCAGGAGACAGGTGTAAAACTTAAAGTTGTTACAGCAGCATCAGGTACTTACGAGCAGACATTAAAATCAGAAATGGAAAAATCAGATGCACCGACTCTTTTCCAGATTAACGGGCCCAGGGGTTATGCCAACTGGAAAGACTATTGTGCAGATTTGAAGGATTCTGAACTCTATAAGCATTTATCAGACAAGAATCTTGCAGTAACAGTAGATGGCGGAGTTTACGGTATTCCATATGTTGTTGAAGGTTACGGAATAATATATAACAATGCAATAATGAACAAGTACTTTGCGTTGTCCAATAAAGCAACAGATGTAAAGAGCGTGGATGAAATCAACAGCTTTGCCAAATTGAAAGCCGTAGTTGAAGACATGACAAAGAACAAGGAAACTCTCGGAATCAAGGGTGTATTTGCAAGCACTTCTTTAAAACCGGGTGAAGACTGGCGCTGGCAGACTCACCTTGCAAATGTTCCGGTATTCTATGAATTTAAGAACAATAATGTAGATTTAACCAGTGATGCCACAAAGACAATTAGTTTCCAGTATGCCGAAAACTATAAGAACATTTTCGATCTATATTTGAACAATTCAACAGTTCAGCCTAAGATCCTCGGAACTAAACAGGTTGCAGACTCAATGGCTGAATTTGCTCTCGGTCAGGCAGCTATGGTACAGAACGGTAACTGGGCATGGGGCCAAATCAAAGGCGTTGACGGAAATACTGTAAAAGAAGAAGATGTGAAGTTTATGCCAATATACACAGGTGTAACAGGTGAGGAAACCCAGGGGCTGTGCTCAGGAACAGAAAACTTCTTCTCAATTAACAAGAAGGCATCTCCTGATAAGCAGAAGCTGGCATTTGATTTTATATACTGGCTCTATTCAAGTGAAAAAGGTAAGGACTTTGTTACTAACAAATTAGGCTTCATTGCTCCATTTGATACTTTTTCAGATAACGAAAAACCAACAGACCCACTGGCTAAAGAGGTTTTGAGATGGATGAGCAAGGAAGGAGCTACAAATGTAGCCTGGAACTTCACAGTATTCCCTAACCAGAACTTCAAAAACAATTTTGGTGCAGCATTACTTCAATATGCGCAGGGAAACAAGAAATGGGACGAAGTAAAAACCCAGGTTGTAAATGATTGGAAGACTGAAAGTTCTAAATAACTAAAAAATAGCTGCCCCCTAATGGGCGGGGGCAGCTATTTTTTACCTTAATGACAATAAAAATCCATTTGGGCATGATTAAATAATAGAACTCCGTAGTCGGTTTATTGAGAAAAGCCGCAATATGGCTTAGGAGGTTATATGGAAAAAAACTTAAAAAAATATTTTGCTCTGTTTGCATTGCCTACATTAATTGCATTTACAATAGTGTTTTTAATTCCCTTCATAATGGGTGTATATCTCTCTTTTACAGAGTTTACTACCATTTCAAACGCCAAATGGGTGGGATTTTCAAACTATATAAAAGCATTTGAGGACGGGTCAAATTTCTTAGGAGCATTAGTCTTTACTTCAAAATTTGCGGTGGTAGCAGTTATAACAATCAATGTATTTGCCTTCTCTATTGCAATGCTGCTTACTAAAAAGCTAAGAGGGACCAATCTTTTCAGAACAGTATTTTTCATGCCCAACCTTATTGGCGGTATCGTTCTGGGTTATATCTGGCAGTTGATAATTAATGGTATTTTAATTAACACACTGGGGGTTGATATTACCTTTGATGCAAAATACGGCTTCTGGGGACTGATTGTATTAATGAACTGGCAGCTGATTGGATATATGATGATTATATATATCGCCGGTATACAAAACATTCCTGAGGAATTAATCGAGGCGGCAAAAATAGACGGGGCTTCTCCATTTCAGACTTTATTCCGTATAACCATACCATTGGTAATGCCTTCGATAACAATATGCACATTCCTTACTCTTACCAATTCCTTTAAAATGTTCGACCAAAATCTTGCATTAACTGCCGGAGCTCCTGGAGATTCCACAACAATGCTGGCTTTGGACATATACAAAACCTTTTATGGAAGAGTGGGGTATGAAGGTGTAGGTCAGGCAAAAGCAGTCATCTTCTTTGTAATGATTGCTATACTGGCATTTATTCAACTGTATCTTACCCGTAACAAGGAGGTGGAGAACTAATGAACAATAAAGAGAAAATATCAGATGCTTTAAAAATAATACTTTTAGCTATACTTGCAGTAGTATTCCTGGCTCCGATATTAATTGTTCTGATGAACTCCTTTAAGGGACAGTTCTTTATTTCGGATCAACCTTTCAAATTACCCACTGCCGAAACCTGGGCAGGATTTAAGAACTATGTAAATGGTATGGGTAAAATAGGATTTCTCAAAGCCTTCTACTACTCCTTTATCATAACGGTGCCATCAGTTTTGACTCTGGTGCTGTTTACATCAATGACAGCCTGGTATATAACCAGGGTTAAGGGAGCAGCTTCACAGGCTATATTCTATATAATTGTAGCAAGTATGATAGTTCCTTTTCAGATGGTTATGTTCACCATGTCAAAAATGGCTAATATTCTCAGCCTTGATAATCCTCTAGGCATAATTGTTATATACTGGGGCTTCGGAGCCGGACTTTCAGTCTTTATGTTCGCAGGCTTTGTAAAGAGTATCCCGCTGGAAATCGAAGAATCGGCAACAATAGACGGATGTAATCCTGTACAACTGTTTTTTGGAATCGTATTCCCAATATTAAAGCCAATTTCTATTACAGTTTCAATACTAAATGCAATGTGGATTTGGAATGACTATCTGCTGCCTTATCTTGTTATCGGAAATACCTACAGAACAATCCCGATTGCTGTACAGTACCTGCAGGGGGGATACGGCTCCAGAGACATGGGTGCTTTGATGGCAATGCTTATACTTGCTATTGTTCCTATCATCATTTTCTATATGGCTTGTCAGAAGCACATTATAAAGGGTGTTGTTGCCGGAGCGGTAAAAGGCTGAAGGCCGGTTATCACATTTTAGAGTTGATAGAGTACAGTCAATAAGGTTAACCGCCAAGTTTAGGTTGAATAGACGGAAAGAAGAGAGAGACAAGTCTAAAAATATGAATCGGGAGAGCAGAATGATATGTTTAAGAGGTTATTTAACATAAATGAATGGAAGATTATAGAGGATAGTATTCATAGAGAGGACATGAGGCTCTCTGAAAGTATTATGTCCATTGGAAATGGATATATGGGGATGAGAGGAAACTTTGAGGAGAAATATTCGGGAGATACACATCCCGGAACCTACATAGGCGGAGTATGGTTTCCGGACAAAACCCGTGTAGGCTGGTGGAAAAACGGTTATCCCGAATATTTTGGAAAAGTGATAAACTCAACCAATTTTATTGGTATTGGCGTTATGGCCAATGATTTTGAAATTGATCTGGCGAATAATGAAGTGCTGGAGTTTCATAGAGAGCTGGATATGAAGAACGCCGTTTTGCGTAGAATATTTACTGTAAATACCCCTTATGGGCGTATTCAGGTCAAGACGGAAAGATTCTTAAGTATAAATCAGATGGAAGTGTGCGCAATAAAATATATGGTTTGCAGCCTGGACGGCGATGTATCTGTAAAGCTGACTCCATATATGAATGGAGATGTACACAATGAGGATTCAAACTATCAGGAGAAATTCTGGGAGGGAGTGTCCATAAAATCCAAACCTCTCGAAGCAAGTCTTATCATGAGAACCAAGGAAAATCCTTTCGGTGCACCGAGATTCACCTCCTGTACAAGTATGAAAGTAGTTCCATATGGAGCACTACAGGCATGCCATGCTGAGGAGCGGAATAATTTTGCAGTCTCAACGGTTGTTCTCCAAGCTCCAAAAGGTGAATGGGTAGGAATTGATAAGTATGTAGCGCTTACCACTACAAGAAAGCTTAAGGAAGAGAAGCTTGAGGCCAGAGCGGCAGAACTGGCTGCGGAAGCGGCACTAACCGGCTATGACAAACTCAGGGAGCTGCACTGTGCAGCATGGAATGAAAGATGGGATAAGGCCGATGTTGAGATAGTGGGCGATACTGAAGCCCAGCAGGGAATACGCTTTAACATATTCCAGCTGTTCTCAACCTACTATGGTGATGACTGTACTTTAAACTTTGGGCCAAAAGGGTTTACAGGAGAAAAATATGGAGGAGCTACCTACTGGGATACAGAGGCCTTTGTTTTCCCAATGTATCTTGCGATAGCTTCCCAGGAGGTTACCAGAAATTTATTGATATACAGGCACAATCAGCTGGAGGGTGCATTTGAAAATGCCAGAAGAATAGGAATGAAGGGCGCTCTTTACCCGATGGTTACCTTTACAGGAGTCGAGTGTCACAACGAATGGGAAATTACTTTTGAGGAAATACACAGAAATGCCGCAATAGCTTTTGCCATTTTCCAGTATGCCAGTTATACCGGGGATAAAAGCTATATAGCACAGTATGGAATAGATGTTCTGATAGAAATTTCGAGATTCTGGGCTAGCCGTGTTCATTACAGTGAAAGAAAGAAAATGTATATGATTCATGGTGTAACAGGTCCTAATGAATATGAAAATAATGTAAGCAACAATTGGTATACAAACCGTATGGCAGCCTGGTGTCTTGATTATACCCTGGAATGCATTGCCTATCTCAGAGAAATGAATGAAACCGATAAACTGGAAGAGCGTGCTTTGACCAGGTTTGAGGAAGAAAAGTGGAAAGAAATAGTGGAGAAGATGTATCTTCCCTACGATGATGCGCTGGGAGTTTTTGTACAGCACGACACCTTCCTGGATAAGGAGCTTAAGACGGTTGATGCCATTCCCCCAGGAGAAAGACCCATCAACCAGCACTGGTCCTGGGACAGAATTCTGCGTTCCTGCTATATCAAACAGGCTGATGTGCTTCAAGGGTTGTATTTCCTGGGACATTTATATGACAGTGAAACCAAAATGAAGAACTTTATGTTTTATGAGCCTATGACTGTACATGAATCAAGCCTTTCACCCTGTGTGCACTCCATAATCGCTGCCGAGCTGGGCATTGAGGATAAAGCTGTCGAGATGTATAGGAGAACCGCCAGACTTGATCTGGATAATTATAATAATGATACAGGGGACGGCCTCCACATAACCTCAATGGGGGGAAGCTGGCTGGCGATCGTTCAGGGTTTTGCAGGTATGAGGACTGCCAGGGGAATATTGGAATTCAATCCATTCCTTCCTCAGGGCTGGGAAAGCTACTCCTTCAAAGTCAATTACCGCAGCAGACGATTGAAGATATTCGTTTGTAATGGGAAGACAACAATCACTCTTGAACTGGGCGAACCTCTGAATATTGTGTTGTCGGGCAAGGAATCTCTTCTGAGTGATGTGGTTGAAGAAAGCATTGTGCCCGTTAAGGAAAGAGGTATTGAATATGTCTAAAATAGAAGCATATATTTTTGATCTGGATGGCGTTGTTGTGGATACAGCCAGGTATCACTACCTTGCCTGGAAGAGGCTGGCGGCTGAGTTAGGCTATGTCTTTACAGAAGAGGATAATGAGCAGTTCAAGGGTGTCAGCCGTATGGCGTGTATGGATATTCTTGCTGCTATGACAGGCAGATACTTTGAGGTTGAGGAAAAAAACAAATTGGCTGACAGGAAAAACGACTGGTATATTGAATATATTAGAAATATGCACAAGGATGAAGTAGTGCCGGGGTTTGTGGAATTTATCGCCGAAATTCGCAAAGCCGGTGGAAAGACTGCACTGGCATCTGCAAGTAAAAACGCAGCATTGGTTCTGGAGAGGTTGGAGCTTAGCCAATATTTTGATCAAGTGGTGGACGGAAATGATGTTCAAAAGTCAAAACCCGATCCTCAGGTATTTTTAATTGCAGCAGAAAGGCTGAAGGTTGAGGAACAGAAGTGCCTTGTGTTTGAAGATGCTCAGGCGGGTATTGACGCTGCCAAGAGTGCAAATATGCTGGCAGTAGGAATAGGCAAACCGGAGATTCTATTAAAAGGTGCTGATATTATGAAACCCGGTTTTGATGGGCTGAAGCTGTATCAGTTGTTGCAAGAGTTGGATATTGCTGAAGTGGCAGTATAAAATAAATACTAATATGTATGGAAAGACTTTACAACTTCCTCAAAGGATAAGTTTCTCTTTAAACAGAAAATAATGAATCAGAAAAATAAGCTCAGGCTCTACTCCAAATAGACCTGGGCTTTCTACTTGTAATGGTTTACCTGCCGTACAGGAATTTATTTTATTACTTCTGGCACTTATCATTTCACTGTGAGGTAATTTTCTTACCTTGACATATCATTTTGGTAATTTTAAAATGGCATTAATGACAGACAAAGGCTTATAAAACATTATACACAGCAGCAGATTACAGAAAGAGGAATTTGTATGGTAAACAAGTACGGGGCAGAAAGCAACTGGAGAAAACTAGATAATACTGCCAATGTTTTTCCCGTTATAGCTAATAAAAATTACAGCAGTGTTTATAGAATTTCAGTGAGACTTAAGGAGGAAATATCTCAAGAAATACTTCAGGAAGCCTTACTTAAGACATTACCCTGGTTTACTTCCTTTAATGTAAAATTAAAACGCGGAGTATTCTGGCATTATTTTGAAAGCAATAAAAAGTATCCTGTTGTTGAAAAGGAACAAACTTATCCATGCGCATATATAGATCCAAATACTAACAATCAGTTTCTTTTTAAAGTAACTTATTTCGGAAATCGCATAAATCTTGAGGTATTCCATGCAATAACCGATGGAACGGGAGCACTTAAGTTCCTGAAGGCAATTGCTTACAATTATATAAAGCTTGCATATAGTGACCGGTTAACGGAGGAGGAAATTGACATACCAGTAGTTGATGTAGTTTCAGATGTGGAAGACAGTTATCATAAAAACTACAGAAAGCTATCCTATAAAAAGCTAAAAACCCGCAGTGCATATAAACTTAAGGGTGAAAAGCTGCCGATACTGACAATGAGTGTCATCCACGGATATGTATCCTCTTCGGCCCTTATAGATTTGTGCAGAAGGAAAAAGGTCAGTCTCACACAGTATATATCAACTCTGATTATTTGGGGAATATATAAGGAGTACATGAATGAGCAGCCTCATAAGCAGCCAATACAGGTTAATATACCTGTTAATTTGAGGCATTTTTTTAATTCGACAACTGAAATGAACTTCTTCTCATACATAAATGTCGGAATTACCATAAGCAAAAGTGAATATACTTTTGAGGAGATGCTGGATATAACCAGGGAGCAGTTTGCCAGCCAACTAACAAAGGAAAACCTGTCTCAATCCATATCCGACAATGTGGCAACAGAACGAAACATCTTTGTACGTGTAACTCCTTTGCCTGTTAAGAATGTGGGAGTAAGAATTGCTTATATTGGTTCGGGCAGAGCCAATTCATTCGTACTTTCCAATATAGGCAAAATAGAAGTGCTTGAAGAATTCAAGAAGTATATTGATCAATTTGAGGTACTTCTCAGTGTATCGAAATCTGAACCCATAAAGTGCGGGGTATGCTCTTATGAAGATAAGCTTGTTTTTTCCTTTACATCGCTGTTAAAGGAAGCATATTTGCAGAGAGCCTTTTTCAGGCATTTGGCGGAACAAGGTATTGAAGTCGTTATTGAAAGTAATGGAGCAGACTATGAAAAAATGTAAACGGTGTAATGTCAAGGTTTATGAAAATACTAAAATATGCCCTTTATGCAGAACGGTTTTGACCGATATTGACCGACAAGCGCCTGAGCGGACATATCCATCAATTAGTGTTGATCCTCATAAATACAATATAATAAAGAGAATCCTGGTATTCTTATCCATCATATCAGGTGTGACTACAGCTGTTACCAACTATATTACTTATAACGGGGTAATTTGGTCTGCAATATCCATAGCTGCAATCATATATTTCTGGATATTGGTATCATATTCCATTAGACGAAATACCAATATGGCATCAAAAATACTGGTTCAGGTTTTATGTGTATCAATCTTGACTGTAATAATGGATTATTCAATAGGCTATTCGGGTTGGTCTGTAAATCATGTAATTCCAGAGATCATAATTCTTGCAAACATTTCGGTTCTGATCCTTGTGATAATCAACCGTATGTACTGGCAGACCTACGTACTAAACCAGATAATCATAGCTGTTCTGGGCTTTATACCTGGAATACTTTACCTTTTCGGTCTTATAAAAGTTCCAATGCCCTCAGTAATAGCATCAGCTACTTCCCTCACTGTTCTGCTGGGGACTATAATATTTGGAGATAAATCTATTAAGAGTGAGTTGAAAAGAAGATTTCATTTTTGAACGGGCAGCAGGTTTGCAACCACATTGGAAGCTATATTGGAATGGACAAAGGTTAAAATTATAAGTATAGGTATGTTAGAGGAATGATTAAATAATAAAACACCTATTTTATAAGGAGATAGTTTTTGATATCGAATAATATAAAAAAGGGGAGTTTTTATTTAACCATTCTTAGCTTTAACCATAAATAGAAAAGAGGAATATTCAATGAAAATAGTAGTTTTGGATGGATATGCAATGAATCCCGGGGACTTATCCTGGAACGGTATGGAGAAGCTGGGGCAGTTGACGGTTTTTGACAGAACACCTAAAGAATTGGTTGTTGAAAGAATTGGAGATGCAGAAATAGTTCTAACCAATAAGGTTGTTTTGTCCAGAGAGGTTTTAGATAAGACACCTTCATTGAAATATATAGGTGTTATGGCTACAGGCTATAATGTAGTAGATACTGCTGCAGCCCGGGAACTTGGAATAACTGTAACCAACGTACCTGCATACAGCACCGACTCAGTGGCTCAGCTGGTATTTGCTTTCATACTTGAATTCTGCCATCATGTGGGAGAACATAGTAGAGCAGTACAGGAAGGTGCATGGACTAAAAGCAGGGACTTTGCCTTCTGGAACTTCCCACTTATTGAGCTTGCCCATAAAACACTGGGTTTAATAGGATACGGAGCAATAGGGCAAGCTGTGGCTCAGCTGGCCGTCGCCTTTGGAATGAATGTCAAAGTTTACAGCAGGACTGTAAGAAAAGAACTTGAAACGGGGAAAATAAAATTTGTGACACTTGAGGAAATCCTTGCAGAATCAGACTTTATCAGTCTCCACTGTCCCTTGACTGAGGAAACAAAAGAGTTGATAAATAAGGATACCTTGTCCAGGGTAAAATCTGGCGCCTTCTTAATCAATACCTCAAGAGGTCCAGTTATATCGGAACAGGATGTTGCCGACGCATTAAACAGCGGAAGTCTGGCCGGGGCAGCAGTTGATGTGGTTTCAGCAGAACCCATATCCGGAGATAATCCTCTGCTTGGAGCAAAAAACTGCATAATAACACCACACTTTGGATGGGCTCCTTTTGAGGCAAGAACAAGGCTTATGGATACCCTTATAAAGAATGTCGGGGCTTTCATGGACGGAAGGCCTGTAAATGTAGTAAATTAATAATGTATATCTCTTATATGATTGGCATGGCTGGAGTTCATCATGACCCTTACATGGATTTTATCATACGGGGCCGGAGTTAAGGAATGCTGAATAGAATTTGAATTAGTTAGGTTGAAGAGGTGAAGGAAATTATACCGCTGTTGTATTTTGTTCCGTTCTGTAGTGATATAATTAGATATCCGATTAAACAGCAGTTAAAAACAGTTGATTGGCAGGTGCTAGCATGAGTCATATGGAGAAAATAAAACAATATTATGATCTGAATAATGTCGCCGGGTCTCCAGATTATTACATATTGGGCTGGGAAAGTGAAGAAGCACAAAAGCTTAGATTTGATCAGCTTATAGGTAATATGGATTTGAATAACAGAACAATTTTGGATGTAGGGTGTGGAACAGGAAATCTGCTGGAATACATAAGCATCAAGTTCACAAACTTTCGATATACAGGTATAGATGTATTGCCTCATATGATTGAAAGAGCGGAACAAAAAAAGCTTAACGGAAAGTTTGTTTGTATGGATTTATTTAAGAACAATCCATATAGTAATAAATCTTTTGATGTTATATTCTCCTCGGGCATATTTAATCTGAACCTGGGAAATAATGAGGAATTTTTGCTGGACGCTGTTGAGATATTTCAAAGTCTGGCCCGTGAAACAGTATCTTTCAATTTACTTTGGGATAAATCTCAGGATAAAGACAGTAAATATTTTTATTTTTCCCCTGAAGAGGTATTTAACAAGCTCATTTCCAAGTACCACGAAATATGGAATATAACAATCCAAAAAGGCTATCTGCATAATGACTTTACTGTCTACTTAAATAAGAAATAAAAAATCATTTTCATACATTACTAATACCCTCTATTGACAAGGTACAACACGTTTTTGAGCGACGGATTTGCTCTGTAGCTGCGTTAAAGCCGTTTGCAATGCACAAAGCATTGCTACACGGCTTTGCCTTGCCACAAAACAAATCCATCAGCTCAAAAATCTTCGACCTCACGCTTTGATATTTTGCTGATTTTCAAGGCGGAAGGACGCAGTCTTGCTTACCGCAAGGCAAGGACGACAACGAAGAAAAGCGGCAAAATGGCTAGCGTGAGGCGTATTGTACGTTGCCAATAGAGGGTAGCTCCTTTGGGTTATATTTCAGATATTCCAGAAAGTTTTTAAGAGCTTCGTCAGGTTTCTTTTCCTTCTGATATAGATAGCCCAGATTAAAGTAAACCTTCGAGTAGCCGGGATCCAGGGATAAAACCTGTTTGAAAAGTTCTTTTGCTGTCCCGGTATTCCCTTCGTTATTTGCCCTGGCGGCTTGTCTGTACAGATCAGGAACATTATAATTTGTTATTGTTACATTGTACATGTCCCTGGAAGAATCATATGTAACACTTCCTCCGAGAGCTTCAATAAATGCCCGGACCGGAACATAAACTGCACCGTTCCTAAAAACCGGACAGGCTTTGAGAGTTATAGCTGTTCCGTTAATATTAATAACACTTGCTCCGACCTTCATTGATATGGTTTTAGTAAATCTCTTAACAGTAATATCACTGCCGTTTATTGAATAGTCAGCAAAGAGAAGATTGCAGGTTTCCTTCAGAGGAACCATGAGTTCCTTTGAGGTGCTGTCGGCAAATACACTGTTTTGTGCTACAACTTCCTTACCGTTAAAGGAATATTTGGGAGGAATGTTTTTTACCCTGGTTATTACAAGGGCATTGCTCAGCTTTCTTCCTGGAGGAGTCACAACCTTGCCTTTGTAATACAGTGCAGAGGAAGCGCCTCCATCAAGATTTATTGCGTTTATCATGCCAATCTTTATGCAAATTTCGGCAAGTTCCTTGACATTGACGTTTGAAACCGTACCGATAATCAGAGTATTGTCCTTTGTGACTCCTGCAAAGCTTCTCTGGCCTCTGCTGGTGTTAATTTTATCCTCTGCAAAGCCTTCACTTTTTCCGTTGGCAAGTACCACTCCGTTTTTCAGAAGAGTTGGTCCGGCACCGATGGTGGTTACCATACTGCTCCAGTCAACAGGGGTTTTCCCGGTGGCTGTGGTTTGTACCGAGGTTTCTATCCTGTAATCAACCCTGTCGCCAGCATGGAATTTCCTGATGTAATTCTGATCCTGAAGGACAATGACATAGCCGTTGGCAGGTATACCGGCCTGTCCTTTCTTTATGGCTGTCACTTTACTATTATCAATAACTATTGAGGTCCTGGTGTGTTTGGGTGTTGCTTTACCAAAAGCAGGGTCAAAAATAATTATGGAATCCTTGTTTTCATTCATTGAGTTAATATTCCAGGCATACCAGCTGCCTGCATCTCCCCAGTCCTCATTGATACAACCCTTTATAGAGGGCCTTAAGGTCTCTATGGCTACATTGTTATCTGAAGAGAAAGCAATTACCGAACCGTTTGAACCAAGGTGGTAAAATCTTCCGTCATTCTGAATCGTTCCGCTGGGTTTCATATCGGTATAGGAATTGAAGAAGGTTCCATTAACCGCCGCCAGAACTTCTGTGTTTGAATCACCGGCCTGAGTCACGATGTTTTTGAAGTCATCTGTCTGACCAACCTGATTTTTTGCAAACTGTGACTCAACCCGGATATTTTTATCATTCATATTTACAGATACTGTATTTACTGACCTGGTACCCCCTGAAAACTTGATACTTTGAGTCTGATATGTAACGGATTCTTTTGCATATATGGTTCCTGTCAACCCTGATAAAATTAATGATAATAAAAACAAGAATGATATTTTCTTCATATAGACCTCCAGGTGGCTGATGTACCGGATAAAGTTGTTAAATTGAAAAAACCGGTTGTAACTTTAACTGTATATCGGCATAAAATATGATAAAATACACTGCTCAGGATGACTAAATGATAACACAAACTAATCATCCCTTAAAGTAAAATAAAACTCATCCGATTGACAGTGAATTGATAATAGTATATAGTGGTTTTATATAGAACCACTATTAATAATGAGTTTAAAAATTACTAAAAATATTATTTAACTTATTAGTTTCAGAATATTAGTTTCGGAAACAGGTATTAGTTTCTGGAACCCGGAGGTAGGTTTATGGACGTAATAGATGCATTGATGCAGGCAGGTTTCACAAGGCATGAATCAATGCTGTATGTTACACTGTGCAGAGAAGGTGAGTTGACCGGATATGAAGCATCGAAAATAACCGGTATACCAAGGTCAAATGCATATTTGGGACTGGCAGGGCTTGCCGATAAGGGAGGTGCCTACAGGATCAATGGTGAAACAGCCAGATATACTGCTGTAGCCCCCGAAGAACTGGTTCAGAATTTGAAAAGAAAGTTTTCACAAGTAATGAAAGTGATTGAAGAGGAAATTCCCCAGGTTAACATTAGTGGGGACAGCTTTGTAACTATCAACGGTTTTCAGCAGATTCTTGACAAAATGAAAAATCTCATAAACCAGGCTCAAAAAAGAGTTTATATATCCATATCAGGGGACCAGCTGGAATATGTTATCAAGGAACTTCAGGAAGCCAGGAAAAGGGGACTCAAGGTTGTAATTATAACCTCCGGAGGACTGGATATCGAGGGAATGATCTGTTACACCTCCAGAAAGCAGTTTGGGAGTGTAAGACTTATTACGGATTCCGAAAACGTTTTGACAGGCCAGCTAAACGGGACAAACCCTACCAGCCTTTTTTCAAGGAACTCAAATATGGTGGATTTAATAAAGGATTCTCTTACAAATGAAATAAAACTTATAAATATTAATGCAAAATAATTCAATTAACGGAGGTAATACTTATGACAGAATATTATTCTACAAAAACTGATTTTTTCGGAAATTCAGACCCGGAAAAGCTGATAAAGGAATTTGGAAGTCCTCTATATGTCTATAATGAGAAGATATTGAGACAAAAGTGCAGGGATATGAAAAATCTCGTGGACTACCCACATTTTATTCCCAATTATTCAATCAAGGCAAATTCAAATCTTCAGATAATCAAAACAGTCAGACAAGAAGGTCTGAGAGCAGACGCCATGTCAGCAGGAGAAATTCAGCTGCTGTTGCTTGCCGGCTACAAGCCCGAGGAATTGTTTTTTGTCCCGAATAATGTTTCAGAGGCAGAACTGAAGTATGCTGTTGACAGCGGTGTTCTTGTAAGTGTTGATTCCCTTTCACAGCTGGAGCTTCTGGGTAAGATCAATCCGGGTGGAAAGGCTGCAGTAAGGTTTAATCCCGGAGTAGGGGCCGGACACCATGAAAAGGTGGTAACAGCGGGTAAGAAAACAAAGTTTGGTGTTAACATTGACTGTGTACCACAGGTTAAGGAAATAGCTCAAAAATATAATCTTAAGATATCCGGTATCAACCAGCACATAGGCTCATTGTTTATGGAAGGTGATTCATATATTGAAGGAGTAAAATCAATACTGTCAGTTGCTGAACAATTTGAGGACATTGATTTCGTAGATATGGGAGGCGGCTTTGGAATACCTTATAAAAAGCAGGCTGGCCAGGAGCCTCTTGATCTGGTGAGCTTCAGGGAGAAGCTGACCGCTGTTCTTGTACAGTGGACCGAAAAGTATGGAAAGAAAATTCTATTCAAATCAGAGCCCGGCAGGTATATAGTGGCGGAATGCGGTATACTCCTCGGCACTGTGTATGCAACCAAGAGTAACTATGGAAGCAAATATGTGGGAACCGATATAGGTTTCAATGTATTGGCAAGACCTGTTATGTACGATTCACACCATGAAATCGAAGTGTACAGAAACGGTAAACCGCAAAACCAGGAAGCTGCCGAGGATGTAACTGTTGTGGGTAATATATGTGAGAGTGGTGATATAATTGCCAAGCACAGAAATCTGCCTAAAATTGAAGAAGGAGATATTTTAGGTATCATGGATGCCGGTGCTTACGGTTTCGCCATGAGCTCCAACTATAATATGAGATTGCGCCCTGCTGAAATAATGATAAAAGAAAATGGGGAAGCGGTACTTATCAGACGCAGAGATACCTTTGAAGATCTCGTTGCAAACTTTAAGGTTTGATAAAACTAGTTGGTTTTGATAAAACTAATTGGTTTGGTAACTAAATGGTTTGATAACTAAATGGTTTGATTTGACAAAATGGTCTGATAAAACAGAAGTTTTTCGGAATTATATAATTAAGCATAGCTGCTATTTTATTAATAAAGGGAAGGATTAAAGCGCATGAGCAAAATAAAAATCGGGATAGTAGGATACGGAAATATTGGAAGAGGAGTGGAGGCTGCAATTAAGCAAAACCATGATATGGAGTTGGTTGCTGTTTTTACCAGGAGAGCTTCCGATAGTATAGCATTAAATACTCAGGGTGCAAAGGTAGTTAATATAAGTGATGCACAGAATTATGCCAATGAAATAGATGTAATGATTCTTTGCGGAGGTTCTGCAACTGACCTGCCTGAACAGGGGCCTGAATTTGCGTCAATGTTCAATATAGTTGACAGCTTTGATACTCATGCAAAAATACCCGAGTACTTCGATAAGGTTAATAAAGCTGCACAAGCTGCAGCCAAGACCTGCATAATTTCTGTAGGCTGGGATCCGGGCCTGTTTTCAATGATCAGAATGCTTTCAGGAGCTATATTGCCGGTTGGAAAAGATTATACTTTCTGGGGTAAGGGTGTAAGCCAGGGACATTCAGATGCTATAAGAAGAGTAAACGGGGTAAAGAATGCCATTCAATACACTATTCCAATTGATGAAGCTGTTGACAGTGTAAGAGATGGTAGCAACCCTGAACTGACAACAAGGCAAAAGCATTTGAGAGAGTGCTTTGTAGTGGCCGAGGAGGGTGCTGATAAAGCCAAAATAGAGGCTGATATAAAAAATATGCCCAATTATTTTGCTGACTATGAAACAATAGTCCATTTTATTGCAGAGGATGAATTAAAGAAAAATCATTCCAGGATGCCCCATGGAGGCTTTGTATTTAGAACAGGAAAAACCAATGATAATTCCAATAGTCATATTATCGAGTTTTCCTTAAAGCTTGACAGCAACCCCGAATTCACTGCCAATGTTTTGGCAGCTTACGCAAGAGCAGCGGTAAGAATGAACAAGGAGTCCAGTGTGGGAGCTAAAACAGTATTTGATGTTCCGCTTTCATATTTATCTGCCCAAAGTAACATGGATCTTATAAAAAATCTCCTTTAGTGCAATGAAATAAGAACCAATATTCATATATTGCCATAGTATATAATGATATCCTATTAACTTACCTGTAAATAATTAGGAGGCAAATATATGAGAGGTTCCGTTTTAGACAATTTGACCTGGGAAGGTAACACCAAAAAAATGTTCAAACTGGTAATGGATAATGTTCCATCAATTTTTTCCGGGCTGGTCAAGCATGAAATTGAGGATTGGTTGATAAAAAACAAGGTAACCGTAGTTACCGAGGAATTATGCCTTAAAATGTTTAAGGAAAAAGCTCCAAAGGGTATGATTGAAAAGTTAACCCCAAAGCTTGAGAGTTTAAAAACCAAATAAATAACTAACAAATAGATAAAAAAACTGTGAGCGGTAATAACACTCACAGTTTTTTGCTAAGGCATAAGTACTTTAGTTGGGAGATATTACTCTTACGGTTTTAACACCGTCAATAGCTCTTATCTTTTCAATTGCTTCATCGGTCAATTCGCCTTCAATATCGATAACGTTATAACCTATGGTTTCCTTATGACGGGTAAGCATGTCTGCAATATTGATTTTGTATGCAGCAAGAATTGTTGTCATCTGACCTATCATATTTGGAATGTTGCGGTGTACGGTTATTATTCTTGTCTTATCGGTGGGAAGCATATCGCAGTCGGGGAAGTTTACAGAGTTCTTGATCATTCCGGTTTCCAGATAATCCTTCATCTGATTTACCGCCATAACAGCGCAGTTCTCTTCTGATTCAGGGGTTGACGCTCCTAAATGAGGTATTGCAATAATTTCTTCAATGCCAAGCAGCTCGTCCTCAGGAAAATCTGTTACATAGCATGCTACAGTACCGTTGTCGATGGCTTCCAGCAGATCCTGATTTGAAACAAGTCCGCCTCTGGCAAGATTTATTATTCTAACACCCTTTTTCATTATTTCAAATTTCTCTTTATTAAGGGTATTCTTTGTTTCCTTTGTCAAAGGAACGTGTATTGTAATATAATCACAGGTTGACAGTAAATGATCCAGACTGTTGGCCCTGATTACAGTGCTTGATAGCCCCCAGGCAGCGTTTACCGAGATATATGGGTCATAACCGATTACTTCCATACCAAGTGAAACGCAGTCATTTGCAACCATAACACCAATTGCACCCAACCCGATTACGCCTATTCTTTTGTTCTTGATTTCAGGTCCTTCAAACTGTGACTTGCCTTTTTCAACGAGTTTTGGTACTTCTTCGCCTTTTCCCTTCAGGCCTTGAGCCCACTTAATACCCTGTGTGATCTTTCTTGAAGAAAGCAAAAGTGAAGCAATAACCAGTTCTTTAACCCCAGTTGAATTGGCACCTGGAGTATTGAACACAACTATTCCCTTTTCAGTACATTTTTCAATGGGAATATTGTTAACTCCGGCTCCTGCTCTGGCGATTGCCTTAAGATTTTTTTGCAAATCCATTTCCAGCATGTTTGCACTTCTGACCAGTATGGCATCCGGATTGCTCATATCCTCAGAAATTTCATATTTATCCTTTTGAAGAATATCAAGTCCGGAGTTTGAAATTTTATTTAACATTTGTACTTTAAACATAGAAACCTCCTAAGCCATGTTATGACTTTGAGCCGCATGGCGGCATCCAAATATTGATATTACTCTCTCCTAATCCGCTATAAGGCGAATAAGGGAGGTTGTTAATAAAAGTTATTTATTGTCCAGCTCGAATTTCTTCATGAATTCTACCAGTGCGATTACACCTTCTACAGGCATGGCATTGTAGATGCTTGCTCTCATGCCACCTATGAGCCGGTGACCTCTAAGTGTGCACAAACCGGCCTTTTCAGCTTCTGAAATAAACTTTTCGTTTAGATCGTCTGTAGGACAGGTAAATGGAATATTCATCAAGGATCTGCATTTTCTGTTAACCTTGTTTGTAAACATTTCTGACTCATCAAGGAAATTGTAAAGGATGGAGGCCTTTTCAATATTTATTTTTTCCATAGCCTTTACTCCACCAAGCTCATTCAGCCACTGGAACACAAGTCCGGCAATATATATACTGTAGCAGGGAGGAGTGTTGTAAAGGGATTTTTCCTTCGCATGAGTTTCATATTTCATCATGGTTGGAATATTTTCCACAATAGATTTTCCAATCAGGTCATTTTTGATAATTACAATTGTAAGTCCGGCAGGTCCGAGGTTTTTCTGGGCGCCGGCATATATCAGACCAAATTTGTTTACATCTATTTCAGTGGCCATAATGTCACTTGACATATCTGCAACAAGAGGAATATTACCGGTATCAGGGTAGTCAATATAACGTGTCCCCTCAAGGGTGTTATTACTGGTTATGTGAACATAATCCGAATCCTCTGAAATTTTATAGTTCTCCGGAATATAAGTAAAGTTTGTATCTTCGGAGGATGCAATTACACTTGCAGCGCCAAATATTTTTGCTTCGGATATAGCTTTTTTAGACCAGTTTCCGGTGTTTATAAAATCAGCCTTCCTGTATTTGCTGAAAAGGTTCATAGGTACCATGGAAAACTGGGTTGAGGCTCCACCCTGCAGGAATAATACTGAATAGGAATCATCAATATTCATCAGCTTACGGAGTAAACTTTCAGTATTTTTAATTATTGAATCGTAAGTTTTGGATCTGTGGCTCATCTCCATTACAGACATGCCTGAGTCCTGATAATTTAACATTTCTTTAGCAGCCTTTGCTAAAACGGATTCCGGCAACATTGAAGGTCCGGCAGAAAAGTTATAAACTCTGTTCATAAAAACACTCCTTTATGTTTTTCGTTTTTAATTGTTCCCTGGATATTAAAAAGGCCAAATCCAAATGATTTGACCTCTGAAATGCAAAAGAAACACATATTTCAATAAAATATGTTCCAAACTGCATACTCTGTCCTTTTGCCTGAGAGATTGACGGTATTACCCGTATTGCCCCTTCGGCGCCATCTTAATGGTCTCTCCAGAGGTCCGTCCTGATGAAGTCCCTTTTTACCTGAGAGTGCTACTCCTTCGGTGTCCTTTTGCACGCAAAAGGAACTCTCCTCCATCAATCATCCGACACTATTAAGTTAAATATATTATATTAATTATAAATGTTCAAAAAGTTAGAGTCAAGCAATATTTGTCATATTAAATGCGACAAAAAGGCAATTACTTTATTTTTGACATCACAGCCGCAAGTTTTGGCAGTACATCTTTAAGGAACAGTAAGTCGTTATCACTTAATGAGGAGAGTTTTTCACTGAGCAATTCCTTGCTCTCTCTTTTCTTTTGAACTACAAAGTCACGGGCTTTCTGTGTGGGTTCTATAATAATAATTCTTCTGTCGTTTGGGTCATCATACCTAGTTACATATCCTTCTGCAAGCAAATTATCTATAATTGGTGTCATGTTTGGCTTTGATATTACCAGATCATTTGCTATTTTTGAAACAGGGCAGGAACCATGCATTATAAGATAAAATATTACTTTCATATTTGAAGGTGGAACAGTGAGACCTTTCAGCATTAAATTGCGGTTGATTAATCTGCTGTTTAAAAATATCAGCAGGTAAAACATATCGTTAGAAATTTCATTTAGTGCTTCTTTGGTAAACATCTCTAAAAACTTCCTTTCACTCTTTGATAAAATCATGTATTTTTAACAAGACTTAAAAAAATTCCTGTACGTATATTGTAGATGTCTTTAAAACTATTTGGTAATACTTGTGTATATATAATGGATTTATTAATTATGTATATATTATAAACTATTTATAATAATTATACAATCAAAAATATTATTGACATATAATAGTTATATATTTATAATTAAGTACAGTTGTTCGAAAAAATAGTCTTTGACTTAAATCATACATTTGGGCCGGACTACCAAAATTGGTGTATATGAAGGAAGGAGTAATACATGGGAAAAATATTAAGACACTTAAAACCGCATATAGTTGCCATAATCGGTATTGTAGCTTTCCTGCTGCTGCAGGCTGTGTGCGATTTGTCTTTGCCCGACTACATGTCGAATATTGTTAACGTAGGTATTCAGCAGAAAGGCATAGAAAATGCAGTTCCTGATTTCATTCGTAAGGGTGAAATGGATAAGCTGACTTTTTTTATGAAGGATGAAGACAAAAATCTGGTACTTAACAATTATACTCTGGTAGAAAAGGGAAACCTTTCACAGGACGATCTTGATAAGTATTCAAAGAAATATCCTGAGTTAAAAAACAATGACGTTTACAAACTTAACGATATTGATGAAGATACAACAGATAAATTGATTAAAGCTCTAAGCAAGCCGGAATTGATGGTTTTTACACTGGAGGAAAAAGGAATAGCAGCATTCCAGGAAGCTGGCAAATCAGGCAATGACCAACTTTCACAGAGTCTTGCAAAACTTCCGAAGGATACCGACCCTTTTCAACTTTTGGCCAAGATGCCAAAAGAGCAGCTTAAAGGTATGCAGGATGCCATTGATAAAAAATTCGAATCAATGCCCGACAGTATAATAAGTCAGGGTGCTGTAGTATATGTTAAAGCTGAATATGAAGCCCTTGGCAGAGATACCGGAAGGATGCAGTCGGATTATATTCTTCTGGCCGGACTGAAAATGCTGGGTGTGGCACTGGTAGGTATGGCTGCAGCCGTTCTTGTGGGCTTGCTGGCAGCAAGAGTATCTGCAGGTCTTGGCAAAAGCCTCAGAAAGAACGTATTCGAGAATGTTGTTGCGTTCTCAAATACTGAATTTGACAAGTTCTCCACCTCCTCGCTTATAACACGATGTACCAATGACATTCAGCAGGTGCAGATGTTTATGGTTATGTTCCTGAGACTGGTTTTCTATGCACCGATCCTCGGAATCGGAGGTTTTCTCAAAGCAATGAAAACAGACACCTCCATGTCCTGGGTAATAGGTGTTTCTGTTCTTGCAATACTCAGCCTTGTACTGGTAATGTTCGGAGTGGCTATACCAAAATTCAGGAGTATCCAGAAGCTTATTGACAAGCTGAATCTGGTTACACGTGAATCCCTGACCGGTATGCTTGTTATCAGAGCCTTTGGCACACAAAAGAAAGAAGAAGAGAAATTTGAAAAAGCAAATACCGATTTAACAAATACAAATTTGTTTGTAAGCAGAATCATGACAGCAATGTTTCCCTTGATGATGCTCATACTCAACGGAGTTACACTGCTGATAGTCTGGGTGGGGTCACACCAGGTGGATCTTGGCAATATGCAGGTTGGTAACATGATGGCATTTATGCAGTATGCAATGCAGATAATATTTGCCTTCCTTATGATTTCCATGGTATCGATCACACTTCCTCGTGCATCGGTTTCAATAAACCGTATAGCAGAGGTTATTAATACAAAAGGTTCTATTTTGGACCCTGACAGGAAAAAGGAGTTCAACAAGAGCTTTAAAGGTACGGTTGAATTCAGGGATGTAGCCTTTAAATATCCGGGTGCTGAAGACGAGGTGCTTTCAGATATAAGCTTTACCGCCAAGGCAGGAGAGACTGTGGCATTTATTGGCAGTACAGGCAGCGGTAAATCAACACTGATAAACCTTATCCCGCGTTTCTATGATGTTACGGCAGGTCAGATACTCGTGGACGGCGTGGATATAAGAGAAGTACCACAGAAGGAATTGAGAGATAAGATCGGTTATGTTCCGCAAAAAGGAATATTGTTCTCGGGAACAATTGAGAGCAATTTGAAATATGGATTGGAATCAGCTACCGAAGCGGATCTGAATCTTGCAGCAGAAATTGCTCAGGCGACAGAATTCATAAGTGAAAAGGAAGAGGGCTTTAAGACTGAAATATCACAGGGCGGTACAAATGTATCGGGTGGTCAGAAACAGAGGCTGTCCATTGCCAGAGCACTTATTAAAAAGCCTGAGATATTCATTTTTGACGACAGCTTTTCAGCACTTGACTATAAGACCGATGCAGCACTGAGAAAAGCCTTGAGGACAAAAACCCAAGGTGTGACAGTATTGATTGTTGCGCAGAGAATAAGTACGGTTATGAATGCTGATAAGATCCTGGTTCTGGATGAAGGTAGAATTGTTGGTATGGGCACACACCGGGAACTGTTGCAAAATTGTGAGGTTTACCAGCAGATAGCTCTGTCACAGCTGTCAAAGGAGGAATTGGCATGAGTAAAAATGAAAATTCAAGACATACCTCCAAAAGAGGACGCGGAGGCCCAATGGGCGGCGGTCCCATGGGGATGAAAATGGAGAAGCCAAAAGATTTCAAGGGTACAATGAAAAGGCTTTTAACTTATATAAAGCCTTTCATTCCTCAGATAATAGTAGTATTAATATTTGCAATCGGAAGTGTAATTGTCGGCATAAGGGGTCCCAAAATCCTTGGTGATGCAATTACTAAACTTTATGAAGGTTTGGTCGCTAAAGCGGCCGGTGGCTCCATAGATTTTGAGTTTATCGGGTCAACATTGATAAAACTGCTTGTCCTGTATGGAGCAAGCTCCCTGTTCTCATTCATAGGCGGATTTATTATGTCGGGAGTAGCTCAAAAGATATCCTATAACCTCAGAAAAGAAATATCTGAGAAAATTAACCGCCTGCCGTTGAAGTATTTTGACAAGATGACGCATGGAGAGGTATTGTCGAGAGTTACAAATGATGTTGATACAGTCAGTCAGACCTTGAACCAGAGCTTGTTCCAGATGATAACCTCATTTACAACACTTATCGGTGTACTTGTAATGATGCTGACTATCAGCTGGCTTATGACTCTTGTTGCAGTGATGATTATTCCTATGTCGATAATATTTATTGGAATAATAGTAAAACAGTCACAGAAGTATTTTAAGACCCAGCAGGAATCACTTGGACAGGTCAATGGCCATATTGAGGAAATCTTCAGCGGCCACAATATAATGAAGGCTTTTAACGGTGAGAAAAAGGCTGTTGAAGTGTTTGACGGCATTAACGACACGCTGCATAAATCAGCATGGAAATCACAGTTCCTGTCGGGTATGATGTTCCCGATCATGGGCTTCATAGGCAATATAGGCTATGTACTTGTAACAATCCTTGGTGGATGGCTTACTATCAAGGGGACTATACAGGTTGGTGAGATTGTTTCCTTTGTTCAGTATGTAAGGAACTTCCAACAGCCAATCGGGCAGGCTGCACAGGTTGCCAACATACTGCAGTCAACGGCTGCAGCTGCTGAAAGAGTTTTTGCCTTCCTCGGAGAGGATGAGGAAACAAAGGATGTGGAAAATCCTGCAAGTACAGCAAATGTAAACGGTCAGGTAGAATTCAGGAAGGTTCATTTTGGCTACAATCCTGATAATATCGTAATAAATGATTTCTCTGCCAGAATCAAACCGGGGCAGAGGGTGGCCATAGTAGGACCAACCGGAGCGGGTAAAACTACAATCGTCAAACTTCTGATGCGTTTCTACGATCTCAACAGTGGAGATATCTTCATTGATGGTATCAACTCAAGGGATTTCAGAAGAAATGACCTGAGGGATATGTTCGGTATGGTGCTCCAGGATACATGGCTGTTTAACGGAACAATTATGGAAAATATTCGTTACGGAAGACTGGATGCAACTGATGAAGAAGTCAAGCTGGCTGCCAAGGCGGCACATGCCCACCACTTTATCAAAACTCAGCCTGACGGCTACAATATGGTCCTGAATGAAGAAGCAAGCAATGTTTCCCAGGGACAGAAACAGCTGCTGACAATAGCACGTGCAATTTTGTCGGATCCCAAGATACTGATACTGGATGAAGCAACAAGTTCTGTTGATACACGTACGGAAGTCCTTATTCAGAAGGCAATGGACAATCTT
Source organism: Bacillota bacterium (assembly GCA_023409265.1). Taxonomy (GTDB): domain Bacteria; phylum Bacillota; class Clostridia; order Acetivibrionales; family DSM-1351; genus Ruminiclostridium. The sequence goes on from JAEYHZ010000011.1 coordinate 108,803, forward strand.
ATGAAAAACAGAACCAGCTTTATTATAGCCCATAGACTTTCCACAATCAGAGATGCTGACCTGATTCTGGTTATGAAGAACGGGGATATCGTTGAACAGGGCACGCATACCGAACTGCTGGCTGCGGAAGGCTTCTATGCATCCTTATACAATAGCCAGTTTGAAGAAGCCGAAGCCTCTTAAATTTGTTCACCAGCACAAGAATTTGCAGTATTTTCAAAAAAAATTGCTTTTTAGAATTGATAGGTCTACAATAAAATTATGGAATGTAAAAGGCATGGGCGCCAAGTTATACAAGACTTGTGCGCCTTTTTTTTATCTGTTTATCGCCTGTTGCACATCAATGTAACTTGAAACAAAATTCTATCCGGATATGATGTTTATGAAGTGAATTTGAAAGTGGTGTAGAATGCAGCCTTGTAGCTGCATTTTATATAAATTAGTTGCCGATTTAACCGTGTTAGGGTGTCAACACAGACACAAGCAAGGCTCCAGCTTAGTGTGAGAAGGTAGGTTGGAGCCTTTTGCTGTAGCATATATTTTGTTTTGGAATACTTAAATAATAAGAGGCTCAGAAGAATATATCGCCTTAAAACAGAGTTTTATTATTTAATCTGGCTTATCTGATCTTCCTGCATTCCAGATAGAAACGTTTCTCTTCGGCTTCACCCATTGAAAAGGTTTTTCTTGGAAGTGCCCCATCAAGAATAACTGTTTTAAAAAGGTCGGCCTTGTTCATGGAAGGCAGGTAAATACCCATATTGACCCGCTGTGAACCGAGCTTTGAAACAACTTCTTCACCATGAATATAATCTATTTTCACTTCAGGATGTTCTTTCATATATGAATCCAGGAAGGCCTGCAGGGTTCCAACTTCCAGGTTGCAGACAGGATTTTCAATGGAAACCGAACCTTCTCCTGATGCTGTCACATATTTAAAAGCGTGAACATTAGCACCTGAACAGCAGCTTTCTCCGGAGCAGCCTGTTTTCCCATAGAAGGCTGAGAATTTTCTGATAAGGTCAGCCGGGTCAACATTGAACAAAACTCTGTGAATAGGCTCAAATACCAGGCCTTCATCATGAACATTTACCAGCTCCACAAGTGCGTATCTTGCAGGATGTGTCAGCTGCTCCTCCGGTGTAAGGCACTTTTTCAGGAGCTCCCAATGTCCTTTTGCAGACGCCAGTGAATGGTTTCCGTCACCGACAGCAAACAATAATGTATCTCTGGAACTTTCAATATTATACTTACTTGAGAATACTTCTTTCTGAGCCAGCTTTGCCAATGCGTCTGCTATTGCTGAAATATCCCTTTCTTCAGAAACCTTGTAGCCTTTAATATGGCCGCCCTTCATCATAAGCTCGAAATCGTAGAGCTTCTCCAGCTTTGCAGCTTTTTCCGCCAAAGGTTCAATAACCGTTCTCAGTGGATCATCTATAAGTACCATTATATGCGGCAGCTCTATGGGCGCATTCTGTCTGATTTTAATTCTGGGAGGAAGCCTGTCCAGAACTGTTCCTTCTGTAGCGCGAATCAATGCATTTGAACCTTTGGTATAATCGTAACACTCAAGATCCAGTGCGATTATAAGGCCCTTCCTTGATTCAGCATGGGAAGTCTTCCTGTCAACAAATATAAAGCAACTGTCGAGTTCCAGCAGCACTTTGTCATCCATATATGCTTTCATGGTGTTGTTTATATCGGAAATTCTTTCATCACTATCTCCATCTTCGAGATAAACTTCAGGATATATTATATTTAAAGTGGATGGGTTTCCTTTTGTTAGGGTTTCAACCTCTTTCCAGTACTCACGTTGGGAAGTATATTGGTCACAGGCAACCACCGCCCATTTACCAAGGTCTGTATGTAAGGCGGGAAGCATTATTTTAGGAATATGTACGCCTAGTTCAGATAAAGTATTAATGTATTTATTCATATTATCCTCCATGAGCCGCATAGCGGCCATAAATTCATAGATGCGTTGGAAGAATGCTGAGATTTTATAAATATTCACAGTAATTTTACATTAAACCTCCTTTTTAGTCAATTTTCATTCATAAAAAAATCGCAATCGCCAAGGAAGTATTAAATAATAACATTATTGCGCCATCCTCCGCCTTGTTTTTTGAAAGCTATCTCCCTTGAAAATCTGGTTTTATTATTTAATCCTTCCTAAATAAATTTCTCTGAATTTTTTAGATTGCTTTTACAAATAATAGTGACGAAGGTTTAAATAAAATCAGACAGAGATAATCTGGTGAGTGATTATAAAGCTTCCGGGTTATGCCAATATAATGGGAGGGATGAGATGCTAAAAAAATACAATGAGGTTTTGGGTTTGCCGGTGATTTCAGCTAAGGACGGCATGAAAATCGGGACTATCAAGGATGTAGTCTTTTGTAAAGACAGTAAAGGCATTCTCGCCTTCGTTATGGATAAAGGGAGTTATGCAGTGAAGGGTAATATCATATTGCTTGAAAATGTGTTAAGTCTCGGAAATGATGCGCTTATTGCCGATGATCCGGATAATTTGCTGGATTACAGAAGTTTCAAGAAAATCTACAATATCCAGGATAGAAATTCTCTAAGAGGTCTTAAGATTTTTACTCATTCAGGAGAAGATCTGGGAGTGGTTCAGGATGTGCTCTTCGATTACAGAACAGGAAAAGTTGAGGGTGTACAGGTATCAGATGGGCTTGTTCAGGACATTATAATGGGCAGAAATATTCTTCCGTTTTTCGGAAAGATTGAAATAGGAAGTAGTAATATTCTTGTGGAAAATGAAGCAGTTGAAGAGATGATTAGTACCGGTGGTGGCTTAAGAAGCCGACTGGAGAATTAATATATATTAAATAATAAGGAGGAAATATTATGATGAGAAACTTTGCCAGAGGACTTGTAATTGGTGGCTTGATAGGAGCGTCAATAAGTGTTCTTACCAATCCCGAAATAGTTGACCCTCACATGAGAAAAAAAATGATTAAGTCAGGCAGAAAAATTTGGCGCAGGTCCAATCATGTTTTTGGTGACATGATGCACATGTTCAGATAATCAGGTTTGTAATTACTAAAAGCCGAACAGTTAATGTTTGGCTTTTAGTGGTTAATGAGGGTGTCAGGAGGGTTTCAATTGAAGAATATAAAAAAAACAGTATTTTACATAATACTGGTTCTTCTTGTTATTGGATTGCTAATATTTATCTACTATTTTAATGATAAAATTTTTAAGATTTTATCACCGATTTTTATTGCTGTATTAATTGCCTATGCCATCTATCCGCTGGTTATCAGATTCGAGCGAAATGGTATCAGAAGAAATCTGGCAATATTGATAATCTACGCATTTACAGGCTTGACACTTGTTATATTTGGAATATATATCATGCCACATGTTATAAATAATGCAAAAGAGCTTTTTAATACCTTGCCTGACATTGCAAGCAGGTATAGGGAGCTGTTTAACGGGTATATTTCAAAGATAAAAACCAGCAGGTGGCCTGATGAGGTAAAAAGCATAATTTTTGGGGAACTGAATGCAGGGACGGGCTTTATTCAAAGATATGCATCCCACGCAATGAAAAAGTCCCTGACAGTTCTGGCTTCTTCAATTGGGATACTGATGAACATTGTATTATCGATGATTATAGCTTATTACCTGCTAAAGGATATTGAAAATATAAAAAGGTCTACCCTTTTAATTGCACCCAAAAAACTGCGCAACGACCTAATCAATTTAGGCCGTGAGTTAAATGCCATTATTTCCAATTTTATTCGCGGACAGTTAATTACAGCGCTGGTTGTGGGACTGCTTGAAACAATCGGTTTGTTCATAGTACATGTAAAATATCCGTTTATATTGGGTGTTATAGGTGGCATTGCCAATATAATCCCTTATTTTGGGCCTGTTTTGGGGGCCATACCGGCTGTGGCACTGGCGCTTTTACAGTCTCCCACTAAAGCACTGCTTGCAGCACTGGTATTTGTAATTGTCCAACAGATTGATAATGCCTTTATCTCACCCAAAATAATTGAAGGCAAATTGGGACTTCACCCTATTACAACCATAATAGCAGTATTAGTGGGGGGAGAGTTTTTTGGAATATTGGGCATGCTGGTTGCAGTGCCTATAACAGCTATGATTAAAGTCGTTTTAAAAAGAGCGGTAGATTTGATTGTATGAAGCAAAGGAGTAAAATAATAAAACCCCTTGCCATCTTACCTGCATTCAGGCATAATTAGACAGTAAAACTCCATTTTGGAGGCGCATGGGATTTGGGGTAGTTTGGGATAATATGTAAATACTAATGCGGATATATATTTCAGGATAAAATAAATTGGAGGACGTGGAGGCGGGTATGAAACTGACACGAAAATTAAAGCTTCGGATAATTATTGGCATTGCAGCAGCTATGATTGTGTATGGTCTTTTGGATAAATTTTTTAAATTTAATGTTGACCCCAATGTGGTGAGCAATGTCAGCATGGTATTGATGATACTGGCTTTTGGTTTGCTATTCAGCCGCGGAGATGAACAAAAGAAGGGACAGGGAGCTGAAACTTCAAACGAAACCCATACAAATATTGATGAAAGTAAACTGGAACAGACTGCTCTTGAGAATGATATGGTGAAAGATCAGGACAAGGGTGCCACAAACAACGATGATAGCAGGAATGATATGCGCTCTTGACAGAAGGAGCCGGATTTTATATCATATTAGGCGTGATATAAAATGCGTTTTATTTAATAGTTAAAAGCGATGAGCAAGAGGAGTAGCAGTGAGTTTTCTACAGAGAGGAGCCGGCCGGTGCAAGGCTCTGAAATAAGCTGGCGAAGGTAGCTTGTGAGCTCTGCAACCGAATAAAGTGAATTACTGTCGTGATTTACTTTGACAGTAGGCTGCAGCGGGTGTCAAACGTTAATTGATCAGAGATTCATTACAGGATTGTTTAGAATATAGTATTAGTTATAAATTAACTATAATACAATTATATTAAAATCTAAAAATCCATTATGAAATTTTGGTGGTACCGCGAAACAACAGCTTCGTCCAAATACTGGATGGGGCTTTTTTATTGGTTCAGAAAGAGGCGCAGCGTATCTGCAATGGTATGCCGCGCAAACAAAAGCAGCTTTTGTATAATATGAAAGGAGAAACTCAAATGGATTTAAGAGAGATTTTGTCATTGGTTATTATAGCTATTGGTTTCATAACTGTTTATTCAGCTAAAATCCTGGTGAAAAAGTTCAGGCTGGATGAGAAGCAGAAGTGCGACAACGCTTCAGAAATGTCTGAAGAGGAAGTCCAAGCCTATAAATATAACAAAGCTATTTTTAATATAAAAGTAACGGGTCTTATCATTTCGCTCCCGGGCTTGATTTTGCTATTTATAAGCTTCAGGTAATTATCTTTTCTTTAGTCAAATAGGTTGGATTCAAAAAATGGAGGAAGAATTTATGGATGAGCAACAAAACATTGCAAAACAGTATGATCCCAGTCAGGTTGAGGACAGGCTGTACTCAAAATGGATGGAAGAGGGTTATTTCCATGCTGTTCCCGACAGTAACAAAAAGCCTTACACAATTGTGATACCGCCACCAAACATAACAGGCCAGCTCCATATGGGGCATGCGCTTGACAATACTTTACAGGATATTCTTATCAGGACAAAAAGAATGCAGGGCTACAGTGCTTTATGGCTTCCCGGAACCGACCATGCAAGCATAGCAACAGAAGCCAAGATTGTTGATGCCATGGCTAAAGAGGGTATTACAAAAGAAATGCTGGGCCGTGAAAAATTCCTGGAAAGAGCCTGGGAATGGAAGAAGGTATACGGCGGCAGAATTGTTGAACAGTTGAAAAAGCTGGGAAGCTCCTGTGATTGGGAACGCGAACGCTTTACAATGGATGAAGGTCTTTCAAAGGCTGTTCAGGAGGTATTTCTGAAGCTGTATGAAAAAGGCCTGATCTACAAGGGGGAAAGAATAACCAACTGGTGTCCCAAATGCAATACTTCAATATCTGATATAGAGGTTGAATATGAGGAGCAGGCCGGTCATTTCTGGCACATCAAGTATCCTGTGAAGGACAGCGACGAGTTTGTCATAGTTGCTACCACCCGTCCTGAAACAATGCTTGGAGATACTGCTGTTGCAGTAAATCCGGAAGATGAAAGATACACTCACCTGGTGGGAAAAACACTGATTCTGCCCCTGGTAAACAAAGAAATACCCGTTATTGCCGACTCTTACGTTGATAAGGAATTTGGTACAGGTTGTGTTAAAATCACCCCTGCACATGATCCCAACGACTATGAGGTTGGTTTGAGACATGACCTTCCGCAGATAAGGGTAATGGATGACAATGCAATAATGAATGACAATGCGGGACAATATAAAGGCATGGACAGATACCAGGCCAGAAAGAAAATGGTTGAGGATCTGGAAAAGCTCGGCTTATTGGTCAAGGTTGAAGGGCATACCCACAATGTGGGTACCTGTCAGAGGTGCAAGACAGTAGTTGAGCCACTTATCTCCAAGCAGTGGTATGTCAGAATGAAGCCATTGGCCGAGCCTGCATTGGATGTGGTAAGAAATGGAACTATAAAGTTTGTTCCTGAAAGATTCTCAAAGATTTATTTCAACTGGATGGAGAATATCCAGGATTGGTGTATTTCCAGACAGCTCTGGTGGGGACACAGAATTCCTGCATACTATTGTCAGGAATGTGGACATATGATGGTGACGGGAACTGATCCCGATGTATGTCCGAAATGCGGAAGTGCCAGAATAGAGCAGGATCCTGATACACTGGATACCTGGTTCAGTTCGGCTTTGTGGCCTTTCTCGACACTGGGCTGGCCTGAGGAAACTGAGGATCTGAAGTATTTCTATCCCACAGATGTTCTTGTAACAGGATATGACATAATATTCTTCTGGGTTGCAAGAATGATATTCTCCGGTATGGAGCATATGAAGCAGGAGCCGTTCAAGTATGTATTCATTCACGGTATTGTAAGAGATTCCCAGGGGAGGAAGATGAGCAAATCCCTCGGAAACGGCATTGATCCGCTGGAGGTTATCGCACAGTACGGTACAGATGCTCTGCGTTTTGCGCTGACAATTGGAAACTCACCAGGAAATGACCTGAGATTCTCAAGCGAAAAGGTTGAATCCTCAAGAAACTTTGCAAACAAGGTTTGGAACGCATCAAGATTCGTGTTGATGAACTTTGATGAGAATCTGGATTTCAGCAAAGTGGACAGGAGCAAATTCACCATAGCCGATAAATGGATTCTAAGCAGAATAAACACAGTAACCAGGGAAGTAACTGAAAATATAGATAAATTTGAGCTTGGACTGGGCCTGCAGAAGGTTTACGACTTCATTTGGGAAGAATTCTGTGACTGGTATATTGAAATGGTTAAGCCAAGACTTTACGACAGAGAAAGTGAAGGAAGGCTGGAAGCACAATATGTGCTCAACTTTGTACTGGGTAATGCAATGAAGCTGCTGCACCCATACATGCCGTTTATCACCGAGGAGATATACACTCATCTGATAAATGACGGCAGAAGCATAATGATTTCTGAATGGCCGGTGTACAGCCAGGAGCTTGACTTTGCTGCAGATGAAGCTAAAATGAAAATAATCATGGACGCTATCAGAAGTACCAGAAATATACGTGCCGAAATGAATGTTCCGCCTTCAAGAAAAGCCAAAATGATATTTGTTGCAGAAGGTGAAGCTGAAAGAGCAACCCTGCTTGAAGGCACCTCCTTCTTCCAGAGGCTGGCAAGCGCCTCGGAAGTGGCAGTGCAGGCTGACAAGTCCGGTATACCTTCAGATGCAGTGGGTACTGTGATAGCAGGTGCCGAAATATTTATACCTCTTGATGAACTGATTGATATTGAAAAGGAAATCGAGAGACTTAACAAGGAAAAGGCCAACCTTGAGGGTGAGCTGAAGAGAGTTGAAGGAAAGCTCGGCAATGAAGGCTTTGTTGCCAAGGCCCCGCCTAAGGTAATAGAAGAGGAAAAGGCCAAGAGGGATAAATATAACGATATGTACCAGAAGGTTGTTGAAAGACTGGAAAGCTTAAAAAAATAATTAAAAACAAGGCTGCGGGCTCAATTGCCGGCAGCCTTGTTTCTGTTTACGGTGTATTTGTTTCCTTTTCGATGCATTTGTTTATAGGTGGATTTGTTTGGCTGTTCAGGCTGGGGGTTTTATTATAATCTTCCCCATTCCAGGTAACAGTTTCAGGAAGTTAAAATATACTATACTATGAACTTTAAATCAGTTTTGAATTGTGGTAGAGGTTATATATTATGCCTGAATATAAGCAGTTTATAAATTCAAGTGGATACAGGAACCTGGTGGTAGGGGTAAATACCATGGTTCCCCTTGATAACGGTACATATACCACAGCAGTGAATTTTGATAATGCTGCGACTACTCCTGCGTTTGTGGCCGTAGAAAAGGAAATGCATGATTTTCTGCCCTGGTATTCTTCCATACACCGCGGGAAGGGTTATAAATCGGTCATATCCACTGAAGCTTATGAGGCAGGCAGAGAAATAATAAGAAATTTTGTAAAGGCAAATAAAGATGATGTCATTATTTATACAAAAAATACCACAGAGTCCATAAACCTTCTGGCATGCAGCATGAAACAGCAAGAGGGCAAAAAGGATGTGGTAATTTGCACATGGATGGAGCATGCTGCAAATGACCTGCCCTGGCGAGATAAATTCAAGGTGGAGTATGTTGAAATCGACCGGTTTGGAAGATTTGACCTGAATGATTATGAAGCCAAGCTGAAAAAGCATCAGGGTAAAATCAGACTGGTCACTGTAACAGGGGCAGCAAACGTTACAGGATACCTTAATGACATATATACGCTGGCAGCCTTAGCCCATAAATACGGGACTCTTATACATGTTGACGGTGCTCAGCTTGTACCACATTTACCTGTGGATATGAAGCCTGAAGGCAGCATGGAGCATATTGACTTTTTATCGTTTTCTGCACATAAATTGTATGCACCCTTTGGAAGTGGTGCACTTATCGGGCCTAAAGCCGTATTTAAAGAGGGAGTCCCTTACACAGAGGGGGGAAGTGCAATAAAGCTTGTTACCCATGATCGCATATGGTGGGAGGAGCCCCCTGCAAAGTGTGAAGCAGGAAGCCCGAATCTTATGGGAATAGTAGCCATGGTGTCGGCTTTAAAAACCTTGAACAGAATAGGAATGCAAAATGCCTATGAACATGAAGTAAGTCTTTTGAATTACGCCTATGGCAAAATGTGCAATATTCCAGATATTCATCTCTATAGTCGTCCTGACAAACAGAAATCTATAGGCGTAATTCCTTTTACCATAGATGGAGTCCATCATTCACTGGTGTCGGCAATTTTATCCTATGAAGCGGGCATAGCTGTAAGGAACGGTTTCTTCTGCGCCCACCCCTATTGCGCCAGATTGCTGGGGTACTCCGGAAAGGATATTGAGGACCTGGCTGAGAGGGACGCTCTCTTTCCCGGACTTGTGAGAATAAGCTTCGGTTTGTACAATACACCTTCTGAAATAGACAGGTTAATTTATTGGCTGCAAAAAATAGTTGAAAATAAGAAATTCTTTATCAATAAATATGGAAAATCACGAGGCTTGTACAATATTAAAAACGAAGTTTAATAATCCGGAATATTACCCTCTATTGACAATGTACAACACGCCTCACGCCGGCTATTTTGCCACTTTTCTTTGTTGTCGTCCTTGCCTTGCGTCAGCAAGGCTGCGTCCATCCGCCTCGAAAATCGCCAAAATATCTCGG
>JAEYHZ010000032.1 GCA_023409265.1 Bacillota bacterium
ACGGCTTTGCCTTGCCACAAAACAAATCCATCAGCTCAAAAATCTTCGACCTCACGCTTTGATATTTTGCTGATTTTCAAGGCGGAAGGACGCAGTCTTGCTTGCCGCAAGGCAAGGACGACAACGAAGAAAAGCGGCAAAATAGTTAGCGTGAGGCGTATTGTACGTTGTCAATAGAGGGTATTAAATCATGATTCAAATCACAGTTTTATTTGTGAATCTACTGTATCATAAAAGCATCAAAGGAAACTTGTTTCCAACAAACCGGTGATACACAATACAGGAGGTTTTGATTATGAACATTAAAATAAATGATAAAATATTTTGGATCGGAAAGGTTGATGACAGGAAAGTGCCTTTTCACAGGCTGATCCTTGAAAGGGGAACAACATACAACAGCTATCTGCTTATGACAGATAAGCCAACAGTTATTGACACCGTAGATATTGCCTTTGGCAGGGAATATGTAGATAACCTGAAAGAGCTGATAAATCCTGAAGATATCGAGTATATTGTAATAAATCATGTAGAGCCTGATCACGCCGGCGCACTTCCCGCACTTGCTGCAAAGGCCAAAAAGGCTAAAATCGTCACAACAGGTCTGGGAAGCCAGCTGCTTAAAGATATGTTCAAGCTTCACCACCGTGAATTCATAGTAGTTAGGGATGGTGACTTATTGGATATAGGAGGAATGACGTTAAAATTCTTTGAGACACCTTATCTTCATACCGAAGAAACAATGATTACCTACTCCATCGAGGATAAGACACTTTTTCCCTGTGATATATTCAGTACACACATAGCAGCCGGGGAGTTATTCAATGACCTGGCCAAGGGAGAATATTTAGAAGATTTCAAAGTTTACTACAAGCTTATAATGTCTCCTCACAGACCTTACGTGAGAGTCATGCTGGATAAGCTGAAAGGGCTTGAGATAGATATGATTGCTCCTTCTCACGGGTATATTCTGCGTCAGGACCCGGGTTCTTTTATTAAAATGTATGATGAAATGAGCAGTGATCCCCATACTGGCAACCCAAAGAAAGTTGCCATAGTGTTCTCAACTATGACGGGAAACACTGCAAAGGTTGCTCAGAGACTGGCAAAGGGACTTGAAGAAACAGGAGTCAGGACTTTGGTGTTCAATCTGAAAAATGCTGATGTTAGTGAAGTGGCTGAGGTTATACGGGAGTCCGATGGAGTGCTGATCGGAAGCTCAACAAAGTATGCCGACATGGTGGGCAAGGTTGAGGAGCTTTTAAAAGCCTTACAGGACAACCAAGACAGCAAAAAACTTGCTGCTGCCTTCGGTTCCTATGGCTGGAGCGGAGAAGCCATTATTCATATAGAGGATTATCTTGCAAAAGCGGGATACAAGGTTGTTAACCAAAATTATCTTGTAGGGACAATTGGAGTGGACCGGCAGCTGTTCCCATTAAGAGTCAAATTTGACAGGGAAGAGGGATTGAGTGCGGCTGAAAAAGCAGGAGAGGTATTTGGAGAGCTGATCAGTTCTCATTGATGTTAAGTGAAGAGGAATGATTGAAAACAGAATTTTATTATTAATTGCTAATAAATTATAAAACAGAAGGAGAGGACTAATATGACACAATTTAACACATCACAAAGAATTGGTGATATTGTAGCAATATTTCCAAAAGGAAGCGAAGTATTTAAAAAATTCAATATTGATTTCTGTTGTGGAGGAAACAGGCCTCTGGCAGAAGCTATACAGGAACAGGGACTTGATGCAGATGATGTAATTAAGAAGCTGGAAGAGGCTTATTCCCAATCAAAAGAGCTTGCAGGTGAGGTTGATTTTCTTAAAATGGAATCAGGCAAGCTTGTAGAATATATTGTAAACACACACCATGCGTATTTGAACAGAGTTCTGCCTGAGATAGGCCGATTGGCAGCAAAGGTTTTGAGAGCTCATGGGTCAAACCATCAGGAACTTTTCAGGGTTCATAAACTATTTAATAGTTTAAGAACAGAACTGGAGGAACACCTTATTAAAGAGGAGGAGCTGCTCTTCCCACTATTAAAGCAATATGAAGAGGCTGCTTCAGAAACAATTCTACTCAATATAAATACAGTAATGAGTGAAACTGAGGATGAGCACGAGGGTGCCGGAGAGATTCTGAAGGAGCTGAGGAAGATAACCGCTGATTACAGTGTTCCCGCTGACGGCTGCAGAACTTTTGAACTGATGTATACGCTGCTCCAGGAGCTTGAAGGAGATTTATTTCAACATATTCATCTGGAAAACAATATTTTGTTCAAAAGGTTCGAAACTGTGGGAAATAGGGTAAAAATGTAATAGGAGGAGGGTTTTTATGGAGAAAATTATAGACTTAACAAAGTCGGTACACGACCTTTGCAAGGAAAACCCTGAAATAATTGAGATCCTTAAAGAACTTGGATTTGACCAGATTACAAATCCCGCAATGCTGAATACCGCAGGCAGATTTATGACAATTCCAAAGGGAGCTGTAATGAAAGGTGTGGATTTGGGCAAAATTAAAAAAGAAATGGAAAATAAGGGATTTACAGTCAAAGAAAATTAACAATTAATTTTTCATTTCAGAGCTGCTGTTACAGCAGAAAGGAGGATTTTCTATGAGTGAATTCATAAACAACAGGGAATACAGGCAGAAAGTTTTAAAGGAAATTATCAAGGAGCTTCATAACGGAAAGGCTGTTGAGGATGTTAAGGCCAGGTTTGAGGAACTTATAAAAGGTATTTCTCCGACCGAGATATCAGAAATGGAGCAGGCTCTTATCATGGAGGGTATGCCTGTCCAGGAGATTCAGAACCTCTGCGACGTACATGCTGCAGTCTTTAAAGGCTCAATTGAAGAGATTCACCGCCCGCAGAAGCCGGAGGAGGTTCCGGGGCACCCGGTCCATACCTTCAAGCTTGAAAACAGAAAGTTGGAAACTCTTATAAATAACAGCATCAAGCCACATTTGGAAAGCTTGAGGAATGGGGATCAGGACAGCATCAGCGGGCTGGTTGTTGACTTCAATACTCTCTGGGAAATTGATAAGCACTACTCCAGAAAGGAAAATTTACTGTTCCCCTTTATGGAAAAATACGGCATTACTGCACCTCCAAAAGTAATGTGGGGGGTGGATGATGAAATTAGAGACGCCATTAAGGAAATTCGTAAATCACTGTCCGATTACAGGGGAAACAGTGATGACGTGGTAAATAAAGCCGAGGAGACCTGCAACAGGGTTATAGAAATGATTTTCAAAGAGGAAAACATACTCTTCCCCATGGTTCTTGATACCCTTGCTGAAGACGAATGGCTGAAAATTCAGGAGGCCAGCTCAGAAATAGGTTATTGCCTTGTAGAGCCCAGCTCCAAATGGTTGCCTGTAAAGGTAAATATTGAGCAGAAGGCAGAAGCTGAAGGAGATAAACCCTCCAACAACGGTTATATCAAATTTGACGCCGGCATTCTCCTGCCTGAGGAAATCAATGCAATGCTGAATACCTTGCCTGTTGATATTACCTTCGTTGACAAGGATGGATTTGTAAAGTATTTTACTCAGGGTAAAGAACGTATTTTTGCGAGACCTAAAACTATTATAGGCAGGGAGGTTAAAAACTGCCATCCACCCGCAAGTGTCCATATTGTTGAAGGGATTGTTGAGGATCTGAAGGCAGGCAAAAAGGATCATGAGGATTTCTGGATCAGGATGGGCAGCAGATATGTACACATAAGGTATTTCGCTGTCAGGAACGAAAAGGGTGAATTTTTGGGAGTGATGGAATTCACTCAGGATATTAAACCGATACAGGAGATTACCGGAGAAAAGAGACTTGTATCTGAAGGCTGAAAATTAATTGAATTGTTACAGTGAAAATGCAGGAGAGTTTTATTTTAAACGCTGCCTGCATTTTTTGACTGTAAAAAATGCCGTTAATAATGCAGCAAGTTACCCCGATAATGTTTATAAGGAAAATATAATAGTACTTCATTAAAATGTTTTATATTCCTATTAAAGGAAAAAGAATAGGATTGTCGAATATTAGTCCAATATCAGTTTTACATATTATTCATAAATTCTAAATATTGTATTATTTATGTTTAAATGGGGGTATATTGATGGAAACTGTAAGGGGTATTCAAGGTTTTAATATGAAACTGTTAAAAATTAAAAAAGAGACAATACTGGAGATTTTTCTTTTAATATTATTTATTATTTTCTTATATGCAACGCAGGCGGAATACCATCTTCTTTTCCATTCAGCTGCAGAAGTATTTGTTTGCTTTGTATCCTTCGGCTTATTTCTTATAGCTATAAATTCAAATAGGGTCAGTGAGAACAATTTTATTGTATTTTTAGGTATTGGATATTTGTTTACAGGTATTATCGATATGTTTCACATATTTACCTATAAAGGCGTGTCGATTATTTTTCCGGAAGGTAATCAGGGCATGGTAGTTCAGTTCTGGATATCCGGAAGATACTTGACAGCCATAACACTCCTGGGTTCCGTCATTTTAATATATAAAAACTTTAAAAGCTTCAGAACCTATCTTATATTTTTTACTTATTTTATTCTTACATTGGCAGTTATAGTGTCGATTTTATATTTGAAAATATTCCCGGAGTGCTACATCCTGGGCAAGGGTCTCACACTTTTTAAAATAATCAGCGAATATATGGTTTCCATTGTTTTGGTGGTTGTCGCAATTTTGTTTTTTAATCTTAGAAAAAATATGGATTTTAAGTTTTTCCTTTACCTGGAACTTCACCTGATGTCAATGGTGGTATCCGAACTGTTATTTACAAACTATATCAGTCCTTATGACTGGACAAATGTCTGGTCACATATCATCAGAGTAATCTCCTACTTTTTTCTGTACAAGGCTATATTTGAGACGGGTTTAAGAAGACCGTACACAGCCCTGTACCACAAGATAAACAAGATCGGAAATGAGCTTGACGCAGCAAGTAACAAGCTGAAGCAGGAAGAACAGCAGAGAATAATGATAGAAGAGATGATGGTAAAAAGTGATCATTGTTATGAGCTGATAATAAATAATTCCAGTGATGCCATAATAGTAACCAGTGATACCAAATTTATTTTTGCTAACGAAAGAGCAGCACAGATTTTAGGGTTGGAGGAACCGGGCAAGTTGATAGGGATGGAGCTTACGGACTTTCTTAAAATGGAGGATCTCCAAAAGGTTATTGAGCACTTTCACAATTCACTTTCTCAACCTGATACACATATCAAATATGATTACAAGTTAAAAACTTTAAATGGCAGTGAATTGGATTTAGAGGTTACAAGTGACTACTTGTTTTACAATGGTGGTCTGTCATATATGAGTATTATAAAGGATGTCAGCTCAACCAGACAAATCAAGAAACTCAAGAATGATATTAAGGATAATGAAAGAAAATTAAGTGAAACAAAAGAGTACAACAAGCTACTGACAGAGTTTTTCTCAAATATATCCCATGAGCTGAAAACCCCACTGAATGTTATACTTGGAGCAATTCAAATATTAAGTCTGAATGATGCAGAGATGCCGCCGGAAATTGAAACCAAGTATAATAAATACCACAGGGTTATGAAGCAAAACTGTTACAGGCTTTTGAGACTGGTAAACAATTTGATTGATTTGTCTAAATTTGACTCCGGATATTTAAAATTAAATTTGGACAATCAGAATATAGTAAGCATAGTTGAGGATATCACTCTATCGGTTGCCGATTACGTTGAAAACAAAGGATTGACAATTGTTTTCGACACAGATGTGGAAGAAAAGATTATGGCTGTTGATGCCGATAAAATTGAGAGAATCGTTTTAAACCTGCTCTCCAATTCTATCAAATTCACCGATGTCAATGGAAGTATATTTGTAAATATATTCGATAAAAATGATAAGGTTTCCATAGCGGTTAGAGATACCGGCATAGGTATTCCGAAAGATAAAATCAATTCAATATTTGACCGTTTCGGACAGGTGGATAAAACCTTGACCAGAAACCAGGAAGGCAGCGGAATAGGTTTATCGCTGGTAAAAACCCTGGTAGAAATGCACGGCGGGACAGTCAGTGTCAGCAGCGTAGAAGGGGAAGGTACCGAAGTAAAAATACAATTACCTGTAGTTACTGTTAAGCATGCAGTTGTAAACGATAACTCTACATCCGGTACAACAAAAGTTGAAAAGATTAAGGTGGAATTCTCAGATATTTATTCAATAATGGATTAGTTAAAAATATCTATAACAAAAATAAACTGTGATTTATGTCACAGTTTATTTTTCCTGTTCGCGATATAATTACCATAAATTCAATGATAGGAGTGATACATAATGATAAATATAAATTCTTTAAAAAGGCAGCATGAAGAAATCGGTGAAGTGATAGGGAACATAAAAGACTCCATTGCAAGCAATAAGCTTGGAGCAGAGGCCAACGAAGTCGCCCTGATGATAAGTACTCTTGCAGGAAAACTAAAAATTCATCTTAGTACTGAAGACCTGTATATGTATCCTGACTTGTTAAAAAGTCAATCTCAGGAAGTCAGGATAATTGCAGAGGAGTATATTGACGAAATGGGGAACATAAGCGAGGCCTTCACTGAATACAAAAACAGCTTCAATACCCGCTCAAAAATTACCGCAGATATTGAAGCTTTCAAAACTGAAACCGAAAAAGTATTCACTCTCCTTGAAAGCAGAATTTCCAAGGAGGAGGCCTCACTATACTCTATTCTCTGATTTCAGTTTAAGGGTATTTCAACAGCCTTCTCATCATAAACTGATTTAATGATCAATGCATCGACCTCTTCAATTTCAAGTGGAGCTTCAAAGGGAATGTTGATGCTAAAACTGCCGTCAGAATTTCCGCTGCTGCTGCCACCGAATTTGAAGGTGTCTAAAACAGAACTATCTTTAAGTCTCAAGGAACAGTCATTGTTTGAAAAGCTAGAGCTGTAACCTGCAGCCGCAGTTCCATAAATGGTAAGTGAAAGTGGAGATAGTTTTATTTTATCAAGCCGGGTATTGTTATGGACAGAAATATTCTTTTTACTTAAATCAATTGTTTTAGTTTTATTGGCATATGAAAGTGGAAAGCTTAAATGAAACTCGTCCAGCATCACTATTTCAAGATCCTTCAGCATATTAATGCTATTCACCCGGTAGGGATAAATCTCCAGATTATCTCTGTTTTTTACTGAAAAAAATTTGTCACATCTGCTATAGATTTCTTTTGTTTTTTTGTCTCTCAAGTAAAGCTCAGGGAGATCATAATAGCCGGAGGGGTCTACTGCCAGAATAAGCTGACCATTTGCATAACCGATGGACTCCAGAAGTATTTTACCGTATTTGTTATCAAAAGAGATGCCAAGTTTACTGTTGGGAATACTGTAGATATCATTGCTGTTAACAGGGGAGACACCGCTTGTGGCATATGCGTTACCAAGGTCAATCCCTGCCGGCTGGTATTTGCCCGGAAACTTCATAACAAAGGTGGCAGTTTTGTCCGAAGCAGTGATATCCTGTTCGAAGTTAAAAATAGCAGCATAGTCATATTTATAAGGGTCAGTTTTATCCTGAATTGAGGTTTTGGAGATTGATTGGGGTTGTATTCTTTTTTTCAAATCGCCGATAAACAACCTGGGGGACGTGATGGAGTAATAGGAAATAGTGTCGTTTTCCTTTTGGGTCGTTACAGAGTATTTAATGTACAAAAGGTTTTCATCGCCAATTACACCATCAATAGTGAATTCAGTACCGTCTCTGTTATAGGATATGTTGGGGGTAGAACCGTACTTTTCCAGAATACTCAGCTGTCTGTCACTCATTTCAGTGCCAAAGAACTGACTGAAAAAAGCTTTAAACGAGTCTGAAATACTTAAGCCAGGCGCAGCAGAAACCGTGAGTACTGACGCTACCAGTAGTACAGCCAAAGGCAGCATTATTTTCAGATAATTTTTTTTACATGGGGAAGCCTTCTCTAACCTGTTAACTTTAGACACTAACTGATCAATTGTGTAATCAGATACAGATATATTTTTTAAAGAATTTTTATATAGTATTCTATTCATATTGCAAATCCTCCAACAGTTTGTTCTTTAATAATTGACGGGCCCTCTGGAGCTGCGTTGCCACAGTTGTTTCCTTTTGAGAGGTAATCCCGGCAATATCCCTGATTTTATAATCTTCGTAATAAAACAGATGTACTACAATTCTGTATTTAAGAGGCAGCTCCATAACTGCATAAAACAAATCGCTTTCCTCCGGGGTTTGAAAGGTCAGATTATCTTCAAGGGGCAGGGTCTTTTTAAACCACGAGGAGAGAAGGAGTTTTTTACAGCAATTTATGGTGACACGAATAAACCATGCCTTTTCATACTCCAGACTGTCAAAGACAGGCTGTTTTTTGAAATATCTCAGGAATACTTCCTGAAACACATCTTCTGTATCATTCCTATTTTTACAGTAAGTGTAGGCAATTTTGAAAACTGTGTCTTTATAGCGTTCAATAAGCTGAAGTTCTGTCACGCCAACCTCCATGTCCGTGCCCTTGCACGTTTACTATAGTAATTAAAACCATGTAAAGCAAATCAACGTTGAACTGATAGCAGTCTTACAAGTTAACTGAACTACCTGTTCATATATAAAACCTCTCAATAGTATAAAAAATCACATTTATTTGAAAAGTTTTTTAACTGATTAAAAATCTATAATTTTTTCGGCATGATTAAATAATAAAACTCTGTCTTAAAATATGGAAGTTATATTTTAATCAGCCTTATGTTGTTACTTTTTTTAAAACAAATCATTACCTTTATTGCAGCTTAACACCCTAACATTTAATATTATAATGTGGCGATAGATGTCCACGGTGTCCTTTGGACACCTTTGGGACACCTTTGCCCATTGTAATGCGCTTAAGGCAGGAAGATTTTTTCATGGCATGAAAATATTCCGCTTAACCTATGCGTTATAAAAAGATAATGAGAATTATAAGAGGGGGTTTTAGTTTGAGGCTGCTGATAATTGAAGATGAAGTAGAACTTGCAAAGGCACTGGGCCGGGGACTCAAGTCTCTGGGATATGCAGTTGATATTGCAAATG
Organism: Bacillota bacterium; assembly: GCA_023409265.1. GTDB lineage: Bacteria > Bacillota > Clostridia > Acetivibrionales > DSM-1351 > Ruminiclostridium. The sequence goes on from JAEYHZ010000032.1 coordinate 9,117, forward strand.
ATGGCTTAGCTGGTGAACAAATGGCCATGGCTATCAACTATGACCTAATCATACTTGATCTTACTCTTCCGCAGAAGGATGGGCTGGAGGTATGTAAATATATCAGGCAAAATGGATGTTCCTCAGCGATTATAATGCTTACAGCCAGGAACAAAATATCGGATACAACAAAGGGGCTGGACATTGGTGCAGATGATTATATGGCCAAGCCCTTTGCTTTTGATGAACTCCGGGCGAGAATTCAGGCCTTATTACGCCGGTCTTACGGCAATCGGAATCCTGTCATAACCATTGGGAAGCTGCAGATCAATCCGGCAGGCCGTACTGTTACATACAATAATGAAAATATAACTCTTACATCAAGAGAGTTCGATATACTGGAATTCTTTGCAATGCGATACCCTGCCGTTGTCTCCACTGAGGATATTCTTGAACATGTCTGGAACGATGAGATTGACCCTTTTTCAAATGTTGTAAGAGTGCATCTGGCCAACCTCAGACGCAAGTTGAAAGACAGCGCAGGAGAATCTTTGATTGAGACCCTTATAGGAAAGGGTTACAGATTAGGGGGCTGTAATGTTTAGAAAAATGGATATAAAAGTTAAAATTGCACTTGTCTACAGTGTGATTGTTATCATTATGGGGGTTGGAGTTGCGGTTTTCTTAAGCCTTGCAATAAAGCAAAGTATGAAAAGCCAGCCTGTTACCCAGAGTATTGGATTTGTCACATATGCGGTAAGTGAAAAAGACAACGCTGCAGCCCATGGGATGGTAACAGCAAAAGGAAGCGCTCAAGTTAAAGAGGACATAGAGAAACGAGATATCAACAGCTTTAAGGAGAAAAGAAATGGAGATGACACCACTACTTATATAATAGCAAAAAAGGAGGACACCTTCAAGATATCAGTAAAGGAGGGTGCCGCATATAGCATAACAGAAGAGGGAGCTCCAAAAACCGGAGCCCTTTCTATGTCTGAGGAGAGTGCCGCCAAAAATATAGCAGAAAAGGAAGAGACCAATGTTCAAGCCAATGGAGTGGCAAAAGTCAGTCAACCCAAGGAGACCAATGTTCAAACCAATGGAGTGGCAAAAGTCAGTCAACCCGAGGAGACCAATGTTCATGCTGATGAAGTGGCAAAAATCAATCAACCTGAAGAGAGTATAATTATAACAGATGCCAGGCTCAATCAAAACCTTTCATCAGAGATATTTAAAAGATTGATAAGATATTCTGCCATAGCTATATTTATTATGCTTGTAAGCATTTTTTTTATCGGTTATAACGTATCCAAATGGCTGTTAAAGCCATTAACTACAATGGCCAGCGTTACAAATCAGATATCGGCGGATAATCTTGATTTGCGGCTTAGCATCCCGGAAAGCAATGATGAACTAAGAAAACTGTCGTATTCCTTCAATACTACTATGGATGGATTGCAAAAGGCGTTCCTTGAGCTTGAACGGTTTAATTCCTATGCCTCCCACGAACTTAAGAATGCACTGGCAGTTATGAAAACACGTCTTGAGGTGGATTATAATGAAAATGACTGCAGAGAAACTGTGGCGTTTGCAATTACCCAGGTTAATAGGATAACAAAGTCAATTAATGATATCCTGGCCATTTCATCTACAGGTATTAAAGACAGCGGTGAGCTGGTTGATATTGCAATGGCGGCAGCTAAGGTTGTAGATGAATATCAGGCCACAGGCAGAAAAATTATGCTTAATATACCGGATGACGGGGTTTTACCGGTAAGGGGCAAAGAAATATGGTTTCAAAGGGTGATTGCCAATCTGGTGGATAACGCTATAAAACATTCTGATAACGATAGTCTGATTAATATCAAGGTTAAGCAGGACTTTGAGGCAGTTATTATTACTGTATCAGATTCCGGCAGAGGTATAGCCTGCAGCCAGCAGGAACGCATATGGGCTCCTTATTTCACTACCTCCTCTGAATGGGAGAAAGGCTATGGGCTTGGACTTGCCATGGTCAGACACATTGTTGATATCTGCAACGGACTGGTATGGGTTGACAGTGCAGAGGGAAAGGGCAGCACTTTTTATATTTCACTGCCCATAGCCAGGGCTTAGGAGGTGTGTGGCAATGTACATAAGCTTTAAGCTTGCACTAAGGAAATTATTCAGTTCGCCCGGCACTTATGTTACCCAGGGAATAATAATGTTTATTTTTATGCTTGGTATACTTATCTGCCTTTTGTTAGACAACAGCTCAACAAGTAGTATTAAGGGCACTTATCAGGAATCCGGCAATGAGGTAAGGCTTACTTCAAATTTAGATATAACCGATAAAGATACTCTTGTATATTTAACTGACACAATTGCCGGACAATTAGATAAATCGCCATACGTTAAGGCATTTAACCACCATTTTAGTGTTCCGGTTATGGTTAATTTGAAAGGTGCAGAGGATAGAGACAAAAATGAAGCTTTAAATTCAAAACCCGATTCAGATTACTCTGAAATGTTTTTGAAGGGAGACAAAAATCCTGATTTTCAGTCTGATTTAAGATTCGGTGGACTAAAAATTATTTCCGGCAGGTTTTATACACTGGAGGAGGTTGAGCAAAAGAAAGCCTATGCAGTTATCAGTAAACCTTTCGCTGAAAAAAACAAGCTTAAAACAGGAAGCTCTTTTATCATATATACCGCTGATAAACATATAAAAAAAGAGCTTCGGGTAGTGGGAATATTCGATACTGCTGTAGCTCTGGGGCCTGATACTGATTCCATAGTCTCACAAATTATTTATGTTCCAATTGATATAGCTCAAGCATTCGGGAAGCCGAAAGGTGTTTTATCTTATGCATCATATTTTCTGGATAAGCCGGAGCATATAGAATTACTGAAACAAGAGGCAAAAAATATAGGAATAGATATGAAAAAATTCAATCTTAGTGTCAATGATTCTGAGTATAAAGAAAAAATAGAAAGACTCACCCAAATAAAAAGAATGACAGTTGCTTTTATTATAGTAAGCATTATAATTGGTGCCTTAAGTATCTATTTTTATACATATTATTTTATCAGAAAGAGGAAGTGTGAAATTGGGGTGCTCTATATAATGGGTTTTAACAAGTCATCAATTGTAAAGCAGTTTATTATCGAGTTTATATTCGTTAGCGTTATTGCATTGGCTGCTGCAGGCATAACCGGTATTGCGGGAGTTGAGGCAATTCAAAAAATTTTGGATATTTTATTTGAGAATATTTATGATTTTACTGTCTATCTGGTGGGTTACAGAAATGTTTCCGGTTATTTAAACTCGGGTGTAGTTATTGGAACAACCGTTAGAACCGGTATGTCAATTGTAAGATTTGATTCAGCAACAGGGCTAGTTCAGCGGGCACTATTCTTTGCTGCAGTTGTTCCTGTAATCCTGTGCGGTATATCAGCTATAGCTCTAAGTATTCTTAACCATAACGAGCCAAAAGTCAGAAAGTTTTTCTACAGCCGAAAAATTTTCTATTGAACTTGTGCGTCATAATGAGGCGATATAGGGTACCTTGGAAAGGCTGGGCTTGGAGGCGGATATGAAGGAAGTATTAAAGCTTAACCAAACAAAATACGGTCATTGTAAAAGTTGTGAGAATACCGGTATTATCACAAATGCCACAGGGACATTTAATAGTGGAAGGATCTATGCGGTATTAGGGCCATCAATGACAGATAAGTCGATATTACTCTCATTGATGGCAGGGCTGGTTCAGCCAGAAAGCGGTGAGATTATGTTTGCAGGCTGCAATATTGCGGCAGAAGGGGCAAAGCTCCTGCATGAGGGTAAAATAGGCCTGCTGCTGCAGGAGTATAAGCTCTTACCTTATCTTACCGCAATCGACAATATAATGCTGCAGCTGGAAGTCAGGGGTATGCCACCTGCAGCCCGTAAGAAAGCCGCCTTTGATCTGCTTGACAGGGTTGCTTTTGATAAATCCCGATATGGAGTAAAAGCGTCAGGACTTAGCTGTTGTGAGCAGCAAAAGGTAATGCTTTCAAGAGCAATTTGTTCAAAGCCGCAGCTTCTTTTGATTGAGACAGAAGAGTGCTATGAAACACCTGAACTTGAGAGTGTCCTAATGACGTTAATTGATGAGGCTGCACACAAGGAGGGCAGCTGCGTAATAATAACAACTGATTCCAAAGGTATTGCAGATAGGGCCGAGGAAGTTTGGGGCCTTAAAAGCGGTATTTTATTGCCCGTAAAATCTGGCGATAGTAATTAATCTAATTTCACATTTTCTTAATGTAATGTTAATAAATTCATAATATTATCTTTATACTGCGTTTATACCATCACCTGTATAATTACCATAGAAAAGCATTGCTGCTTTTTTATGGATGGTTTGGAGGTTAAAGTGCATGTCCCGAAGTAAACTCAAAAGGCGAAATGATATAGCCGCAGTATTTTTTTTGGCACCCAGCTTATCAGGATTTCTGATTTTTTTCCTGGTACCTTTTTTGGGGGGAACCTACTATTCTCTTGTTGATAATCCAGTTTCAAAAAATTTTATAGGGCTGGCCAATTATACTAATTTGTTTCATAATCAGGTTTTTTTGAAAGCTGCCTCCAATACTCTTATTTTTTCCAGTATATGTGTACCGCTCAATATTATTCTTTCCTTAACTCTTGCTGTATTACTGAACAAGGAAATATACGGCAGAGCAGTTATAAGGACGGCATTTATCGTACCTTTGGTTGTGCCTGTAGCCTCTATTGTGCTGGTATGGCAGATTATGTTTGATACGAGAGGTTCCTTGAACGGGTTGCTTCATTTTCTGGGTAGCAGCGGACAGGACTGGATGAATACCGATTGGGCCAGAACGGTAGTCATAATAGTATATCTATGGAAAAACTGCGGGTACAACATGGTTATATTTTTGGCTGGGCTGCAGAATATCCCTTCTGAGTATTATGAAGCTGCCGATATAGACGGTGCAGGGGCTGTAATAAAATTTATGAAGATAACAATTCCATATCTGGCCCCTGCTGCTTTTTTCGTATTCATTATGTCCATAATCAACTCCTTTAAGGTTTTCCGTGAGACATACCTGATAGCCGGACCATATCCCCAAGACAGCATCTATATGCTTCAGCACTATATGAATAATATATTTTTGTCTCTTGACTATCAAAAGCTTACGGCAGCTGCATTTCTGACTGCGCTGTTAATATTTGTGCTAATACTGGTCTTATTTTCTGTAGAGCGGAAAATAAGCAAAAACTTAAGTTAAGGCATGATTATTAAAACTCAGTTTTAGGGCGAGATATTTTTCGTCAAGACAAGGCGGTGGAAGGCGTAATAATTGCTTTATTGCAGCTGACGGCAAGACGGTAATGGAAGAACATAGCTGTTTTAAAATGGGGAAGTTATAATTAATCACTTCTAAGGGAGGCATTAAGTTGAAGCATAAAGCAGGTTTGGTTGTGATAAATGTTCTTTTGTTCCTTCTGGCAGTACTCTTCATTGCACCTATGGTTCTTACTGTCACAAACTCATTTATGAGTGAGGCTGAGATTGTTCAGAATTATAGTATGGTCAATTCAAGTAAAACCGGGAATTTTGAGGAGGGGACTACTACATATGCAAATTTAAGGCTAATACCTGAAATGATTACATTAAAACAGTTCTATACTGTTCTTGTCAAGAGAACCCAATTTCTATACATGTTCTGGAATTCGATTATTCTGGTTGTGCCTATTGTACTTGGCCAGTTTTTTGTGGCAGCAATGGCAGCATATGCATTTTCAAAAATAGAATTCCCAGGGAGGGAGAAATTATTTTACCTGTATATTGTTGTAATGCTTATGCCGTTTCAGGTTACTTTGGTACCAAACTATATTGTTGCCGACAAGCTGGGTCTTACAGATAACGTATTATCAATAATCCTGCCGGGAATTTTCAGTACTTTTGGGGTATTTCTATTAAGGCAGTTTATGTTGTACATTCCTGATACTTATGCCGAAGCTGCAAGAGTAGAAGGAGCGGGACATTGGACCATATTTTCCAAGATAATACTGCCTATGTCCAAGACAGGAATCGCGGCATTGATGATACTTGTTTTTATTGACAACTGGAATATGGTTGAGCAGCCGCTGATCTTTCTTAGAGATTCTGCAAAGCAGCCTCTTTCGGTTTATCTGGCAAATATCAATGAAGGGGAACGGGGTATAGCATTTGCCACATCTGTAGTCTATATGGCCCCCATGCTGCTTGTGTTCCTGTACGGAGAGGAATACCTTGTCCAGGGAATACAATTGAGCGGAATAAAGGGATAACGTATGTGGGAGTGCTGAGCATATCACATTGGTGAGCTTGAGAATTTTAACAGGAGGTTTGATTTTGCAAAAAAATATTAGCTACTTTAATGAGAATAAAAAAAGAGTGATTCGAAGGTCAATGGTTATTTTCCTGACTGCCATGCTGTTATTAACCTTATTTTCAAATACTCTTAATAACTTTTTATCTCCCAGAGTAAGTGTCGAAAAGCCTGAAGGGGGACAGCTTGTTAAGGAAATTAACAGTATGGGCAAGGTACAGGCCAAAAATATTCTGGATTTCTATATACAGTCGCAGTTGAAAGTCCTGGAACAGCCGGTAAAAGTGGGTGACAAGGTTAAAAAAGGGCAACTGCTCATAAAACTGGATACTTCGGATATTGCGCAACAGTTGGAAAGTGAAAGAATTATACTCCAGCAAAAAAAGCTTGGTATTCAAAAACTTACTCAAAAGAAATCAGAGGTAAATTTGGCAAGCTATGAAAATGCTGTTGAGTCTGCAAAGCTTAAAATGGAAAAAGCAAAGAAAAAATATAATGATACAAAGGAGCTTTATGAGATAGGTGCTGAAGCACAGGTAAATGTAAATGACACAAAAGGAGAATATGATTTAGCTCAAATGGATTATAAAAAAGCTCAGCAGGATTATATAAATGCAAAAAAACAGCAGGAAGGTGAAAACAAAAATTCAGAGGCAGATATAAAAAATGCCCAGCTCGATATTGAACTGCAGCAGAAAAAAATTGAGAAGCTCGAAATGCAGCTTGGGATGAACAAGGTTACAGCCCCCCGGGATGGGATGGTATTGGAACTGAATTTTAAAGAAGGTGCTATGGCTGACAGTTCAAAACCTTTATACAGGCTGGCAGACACCAAAAAGGGCTTTGAATTCGTGGCTGCAGTTGACAGTGAGGCTGCAAAACAACTAAATTCAGGTGTCAATGCTGAAGTCTCACTTGACAATATGGAGGGTTACGCAATTGAAGGGACCGTAAGCAGTATTGCGGATAACAAGGAAAATATGAGCAGGAAAAAGGATGTATTTATTGATATACCTCCTGATAATATTTACGGTGGTGAAAACGGCTCTGTTACTATAAAAATAAACTCCAAAACCTATGATGCTATGGTTTCAAATTCCGCCCTGGGGCAGGATAATTCCGGATATTTTGTTTATATTGTCAGGGAACAGAGCGGACCTCTGGGAAATCAATCTGTTGCCCAGAAGGTAAGAGTTTTGGTTGGAGAGTCGGATAATTCCAAAACAGGTATCACCAGCGGATTAAGTTCTTCTGACAGGGTTATAACCGGCAGTGACAAACAGCTTTCAGAGGGCATGAAAGTAAGCCTTGTGCCGGAAGTCGAGGACTGAGAATGGGAGAATACCGGATGAAAGCAGGAAGAAAACCATTAATCATACTGTTCAGCGGCGTTTTTATCCTTTTGATTTGTATTATTATGCCAGAGTCTCTGGCTGAAAAGTGCAAACTGCTAAATGGACAATTTGGCATGCATAAAGCAGCTGTTACTGCAAAAATAAACTCTTCAGACAATAAATCCAAGCTTACTCCTTCTGATATAAAAAAATTGGCCAGGTCTCTTAACACCACAGACTACAGCTATGCAGTCCAGCCCGGAGTAATTGAAACCAAGTCTGCCGCCAACAAAAAAAGTTCTACTGCCAGAATTATAGGAACAAATTATATGTTTCCAGGGTTTAATACTTTTACTATTTTGCAGGGAGGCTTTTTTACAGAAACATCCGAGAAAGAAGGTGGTTATATTGCTGTAATCGATGACAGGCTGGCATGGAATGTGTTTTTGACTGATAATGCCGTAGGCAAATCACTGGAGCTTTATGATAAAACCTTTAAAATAGTTGGAGTTATAAAAAGTGATGACTCCATTTTAAGCAAGCTGGCGGGTATTAGTACTCCGCATATATATATACCTGGAGAAAAAATGCTTGAACTTGATGAGCAGGCGTTTGTAAATTTTATTCAGTTAAGAACTATAGATAACAGTACTTTTGATAAAAATAGAGCATCAATATCAAATGCTCTGAGTAAAGCAGGTTATAATCCCTCTGATTTCAGTATTTCAGATTTCAACATAAAACAGGCTTTATTGGATCAAAAGACTGAAATAGTAATTTTTATAATGGGCTGTATAATAATACTGCTTATAATTTTAAGGCTCTGGAATATTTTAAAAGACATGGTCTTTGAAATTAGTCAGAAATGCAGAACGGATTACCTCACAAATGTAATAAAATCAAGTGTTCCTTATATGGGGCTTATTTTACTAAAGACCGCAGCTGCGATTTTTGTAATATATTTGGTTATAGCTCGCATTACCTTTAAGCTGTATATCCCTCCTGAATACATTCCTGAAGAATTAATAGACGTATCTGCTTATATAAATCTGATAATGTCCGCCTTTAGTGAAAGTATTGGCAACAAAGACTACATGATGGATACGGCAGGCATTATCATGAACGGTATTGAGGTACTGACTGGAGGAGTATTGTTTATAGCAGTTCTGGCAGGACTATTGATGATTTTCGTGGGAGCCTCGATTTTACATCTTGCGGGTAAAATATTTCATATAGTTGTACTTAAGTGCGGACTATTTATATTTATTTCACTGGCTTTTCTTGTGGCTGCAACCAGAGCAGCAGGTCTTCCATTTATGCTGGAAACGCGGCATATCGTGGTTTTGTGGGCTTTTATATACGTAAGTCTATTTTTTAATTATTTTAAATTTGAAAGGAAAAACAAAGAAAATGAAACAAAGCAAAAACTTTATGAATGTTAAAACGAGAGATCGGAACACATCTGCCAGGATCATGTTCAACAGGGTTCTGGGAATACTTCTGGCGGCTGCGATCCTTATAGGCGTCTGCGGCTGCAGCAACAATACAAAAAATCCTGCTGACTCGACCACAGCAGGAGATTCAAGTATTCTGCTGTATAATGAAAAGGAAATAGGAAGTAATGCAGGGTTGAAAAATCCCGAGAGCGAGAATTTAAGGATTAATTCCAAAGGCCATCTTGTAATGTATGAAAGAACTGAACAGACCGGAAAATTTATTTCACTTGATGAGGAAGGAAAGGTTCAAAGTGAAATCAAATGTGACATAAAGGGATACTTGCAATCCTATGACCTTGATGAACAGGACAATATTTATGCAGTTGTAATGGAAACTTCAGAAGACAAAAAAACCACCACCATGGTTTCTGTTATTGATTCAGCAGGTAAAATAACAAAAAAAATACCTTTGCAAGGGGCAGTATCAGACAATGACGTTGGAAATATGCTTGTCGCAACGGACATAGCAGTAGGTGGGAATGGTAAAATATATGTTGCAACACTAAAGGGAATTGTCGTGCTTGATAAATCGGGAAAAATCGAAAAAAATCTGGGAAAAGGTGCCTATTACGGTATAGATACTGATTCTGAGTCAAATATCCTGGCTCTGAGTATACCGGAGGGCAAGCTGACTCTGGTCGGGATAGAAAGTAATACTGGGAAAAATATTTGGAGTAATACTGAAATTCAAAGATCTGATGTTTTAGATACACGATCGGTAAAAATAAGGTTCAATAGAGCAAAAAATTGTGCCTATGTTATGAATTCCAGGGATATATCCAGTATTGACAGTAACGGAAAAGCTTTAAGCAAGGTTCTGCAATTCAACCAATATATGCTTTTGACCAGTGGGAATTCTCCATCAGCAATGAATATCGACCAAAAGGGTAATCTATACATACTGACTGCAGGAGAGGAGAAATGTGAATTATACAGATATGATATTCCGTCAGGAACACATAAGGTTAAAGAGCGTAAGGTAATCACACTGGCTGTTCCTTATACCGAAAGGTGGCTTGAGGTAGCCGCTTTAAAATTCCAGAAAACAAATCAGGAATACAGGGTTGAGATAAAGCAATACGAGACAGATGAAAAGCAGGCTTCGCAAGGTAATAATGAAAACTATGCAAAAGCTATAAATACAGAACTACTTACGGGAAAAGGTCCTGATATTATAAATACCAGCGGACTCCCATATGAAAAGTATGCTGAAAAAAACCTGTTTGCAGAACTCGGAGAGATGATGGAGCAGGACAGCAGCTTTGATAAGAGTAAGTACTATACCAATATTTTTGACGCTTTAAAGTATAAGGACAAATATTATACTCTACCTGCAAGTGTGAGCTTTTCAGTGCTTGCTGCCAACAAGAAAATTCTCGGAAGTGCAGCAATAAATCCTGACGACTCAAAATGGACATGGGAGGATATCAGCAAAATAGGACAAAATCTGCCCAAAGATAAAAAAATGTTTATCAGTATGAGCATGAATTCTCTATTAAATTACATGTTGACAGGTAATTTCAGTAGTTTTATAAATGAATCTGAGAAGAGAGCAAACTTTAATTCACCTGAGTTTATAAGCCTGCTCAATCTAGCTAAGAAATACGGAGATAGTAAAATTTCGGAAAAAGCAGCTAATGGAAATTATGGTGACATAGGTTCTATACAAAATGGGTCAGTTATTTTTAATCCTATGAGTATTAATAATTATACTGGATATGCTTTTATGAAGGGTATATACAATGACCAGGTTGAGCTGCTCAAATTCCCTTCTGTTGGCGGACTGCAAGGTGGAATATTTGATTCCGGTACCTTGTTCTCAATTAATAACAACTCTTCGAATAAAGCTGTCGCATGGGAGTTCCTGAAGTACCTTTTATCTGATGAAATACAGGCAGGAGATTTGGCAGGGTTTGCAGTAAACAAGGAAGCCTTGGCCAAAACAGCCCAGAAAACCATAGACATGGTCAAGACAGGCAGTATGGTATTAGCTGTAAGTTCCAAGAACGATAAATCTCCAATAGTGATAGAGCCCAAAGTACTATCACAAAAGGATATAGATTATGTAAACTCTTTCATAGAAAAAATGTGTGTATACAATAGAAATAATGCCGGAGTAAACGCTATAATCGATTCAGAGACGAAGTCGTTTTTCTCGGGAGGAAAGTCTGCTGAGGAAGTAGCAAACATAATTCAGAATAAAGTAAATATTTATCTTGGAGAGTAGCTGCTTTACAATCCGTATCAGCCGGTAGTAAGATGGGAGAACCGAAAAATGTTATGAACTTGTACAACGGGTATAAACACAACTTTGCATATATTAGGTAAATTATGCTCATATTAATATTAGTTTTTACAGAAATGTAAGTTGATGCTATTCGGGTTTTTGTATTCTGCTATAGGATAGCGGGCTGCAATATTTGATTTGGGAGCCTGTATAATATCTGCTGTGCCAGGCTCTTTAAATGGATTTTTGTGTCAGGCAGGGCAAAGTTGTCGCAGTATAGCTTCCAGTTCATAATTTTTGAGGAGAGAAAAGAATGAAAAAGCGTTTTTTATGTTTAACGATTGCACTTTTGATGATGTTTAGTGCCTTTACGGGTTGTGGAAAATCAGAAGAAGAATCCCAAAGCACAAGTACCCAGTCGTCTTCTACTTCAACGAAGTCATCGGCAGGTCAAACTGCATCACAGTCCAAATCCCCGTCAGCAAGCAGCGGACCTGTTTCAGTAAAAATGTTTATGAATAAGGAAGATTACACTGATGCTGTAAAAGCGTTTATTGATGAGTATAAAAGAATTAAACCCAACGTAACTGTAAAGGTCGAAACAGTAGAGGCTGAATACCCGAAAGAACTTGAAAAAAGGATAAAAGCAGGTGATATACCTGATGTCTTTACTACTTCGGCAGGTGGAGAAATAAAGCTATATGCTGAAAATACCGCTGATCTGACAAAACAACCTCTGGCAAAAGCCATGTCTGATTCAGCACGTGAAGCTATGTCAGAAAAGGAAAAGGTTTATGGATTTCCTATAAAGGTAAATGCATTTGGACTAATTTATAATAAGGATATTTTTGACAAAAATAAAATATCTGCTCCAAAGACAATAACTGAACTTACTTTAGCATGCGAAAAATTAAAAACAGCAGGTATTCAACCATTTACTACAGGTTACAAGGATTGGTATGTTTTCAAAAACACTTTTATGAATTTTTTAAATGCTGCACAGCCCGAGGGTACTAAAGGTCTTGTAGAGAAACTTACTAAAGGCAAGGCTAAATTTGCTGACTATCCAGCAATTAAAAATAACTGGTTCAAGTTTGTGGATTTAACTGTACAATATGGCGATAAGAAACCGGCCGAAACGGATCTGAAAGCCCAAATTAATGCATTTGCTGCAGGTAAGGCTGCCATGGTTATTGGCCAGGGGCCCTCCTTTGAGACCGAAGTATTAAAGACTAATCCTAAAATAAAAATTGGGTTTACCGGTTATCCAACAACGGAGAACCCGACGGATGCACTAATTGCTGTAGGTGCTGACAAGGCCATAAGAATAAATAAAGCTTCAAAAGTACTTCAGGATGTACTTGATTTATTCAACTGGCTATACACTTCCGAGTATGGCAAGAAGTGGTTCTCTGATGTAGAAAAAGTGATTCCTCCAGTAAAAGACGCTCCTATGCCAAATATGCAGATTACAAACGAATTAAAGAACTACCTTTCGAAAAATAAAGCTGGGGATTTGTCCGCCAATTATTCGCTGGACACCTTCCACCAGACATTTGGCGGAATTATGCAGGGATATGTACTGAAAACATACTCAAAGGAAGAGGCAATAAAGGAAATTGAGACAGCATGGCAAAAGCTTGGAGCTGCCAAATGATTATAGATGGATTCTTATAATGATGAAATAATGCATTATACTCAAGAGGGGGGAACAGGCGGCTTAGCTGCCTGTTCCCCCCTCTTTGTCTAGGTATTAACCAATATTTTACATTGGTTGTTTACTTATTTAAATTATGATAATATAACGAGACAATGGTGCCATTATAGGACACTATTGTCTCGTTGAAACGCCATTAAGGCAAGAAAATTTTTCTACAATCTAAAAATTTCTTTTGAATCTCTGCGTTATAACGAGACAAGTTAAAGTAAATTATCAAAAGAAGGAGCAAAACAGTGATTAAGAATCCTTTGCGTAAGTTTTCCAACCAAATCATTCTGGTTTTCTCCACCGCAACAATTCTGATAGTTATTGCGGCTATTCTGCTGTTTTACATAAGTACAACAAAAATAATCCGGACCGAAATAATCAATTCAAACGAAATGGTACTGGAAACAGTCAACAAAAGCTTTGAGGACTACATGGAGGTAATGAAAAGCTTTACCCTCAATATCAGGTTTGACAACCGTATAATGGATATTCTTGATACCAACAGATTTGAGTACGGCGACGAGGTTTATATAAATTCCTTTATACGAAGCATGTACTATTCAAGAAATGATTTGTACAGTGTTGAACTTATTGCAGTTGGCAGCAACAAATCCTATTCAATATCAAAAAGAACCATCTGGGGCACCAAAGATGCTCCCAATAATAATATCCAGACTCAGAATAATGTAAATATAACCGATACCGACTGGTTCAAGGCAACTCTTAATAATAAAAGCTATTTGTACATTAAACCTGAAATAGTATTCAGCAATGGAACGGCGGAATTTCCCAACAATAAATTGTTTACCATCTACAGAACTATAATAAATGTTTATAATAAGCAGCCTTTGGCGGTAATAGCCATAACCTGCAATACTTCGGGCCTTAATAAAATCATAAGTGATTTTTCTCTTGAAAATAGTGAAATGCTTAGTATTTATGATGATACAGGCAGGATTTTTTATGTCAGTAACAATTACCTTATACAGCCGCAGGTACTTAAGAAATCGTCGGATTATTTCGAGAAGACCGGAGATGGTAAGGATGACGGAACAGTCATTGATAACCGTCTTTTGGTCAGCAGTATAAAGAATAACTGGAAAATGATAAAACTCATATCACTTGAAACTATAGATAAAAAAATTAGTGAAACCAGAAACCTGTTTATCATTATAATTTGTATAGCCTCCTTCATATCTGTTATGTTTATTTTCTTTATAACAAAGCCACTGACATCATCGTTGAAGAAACTTATGAAACAGATGGGCAGAGCAGGAAAGGGGGACTTTAAAACGAAGGTTGATATAAAAGGCAGCTATGAGGTTGTTGAGCTGGCAAACAGATATAACTCCATGATAAGTGAAATTAACGAACTGATTGAGGAGAATTATATGGCTGAGATCAATCAGAAAAATGCACAGCTTAAGGCCCTTGAAAGCCAGATAAATCCTCATTTCCTGTATAATTCTCTTCAGGTTATATCTGCAAAGGCCATAGCAAGTAGGCAGAAGGATATCTGCAAAATGACCGAAGCCCTTGCTTTCAATATGCGCTATGCTTTTAAACAGGAGGGCATGGTTACCGTTGAGATGGAAATGAAGCATATCAGGAACTATCTGCTGCTTCAGGAAGCCAGGTTTGAGGAACGCCTGTCAGTGGATATTAATGTTTCTGAGGAGGCAAACAACATCACAATCCCAAAGATATCAATATACACACTTGTAGAGAATTCTGCAGAACATGGACTGGAGAATACCATAAAGCAGGTTGAGATAAAAATCAATGTTTATATAAAAGACGGTTTTCTTGCAGCCATTGTATCCGATAACGGCCAGGGTATTATGCCTGAAAGGCTGCAGGAAATCAGAGGTTGGTTTGGCAATAAAAATATGGAATTTGAAGATAATGAGAATA
Organism: Bacillota bacterium; assembly: GCA_023409265.1. Taxonomy (GTDB): domain Bacteria; phylum Bacillota; class Clostridia; order Acetivibrionales; family DSM-1351; genus Ruminiclostridium. The sequence goes on from JAEYHZ010000032.1 coordinate 24,135, forward strand.
TCGGTTTAAGAAATCTGAACGGCAGAATCAAGCTATTGTATGGCGAGAAGGCGCACCTTGCAATAGAAAGTACTCAAAATATAGGCACAACCGCCAGCCTGTATTTACCCTTGAATATCCAGCAGGAAGGCTAGCTTGAAAAATAATACGGCGTAAGGGAGATTAAAATGTATAAAGCACTGATAATAGACGATGAACGTCCAGCAAGGCAGGCCATTGCCGCTCTTGGAAAATGGTCGGAGCTGGGTATAGAAGACCCTCTTGAGGCACCTGAAGGAAGAGCGGGGCTTGAAATTATGAGAAGGTATACTCCGGATATAGTTTTGGTTGATATGAAAATGCCAGTTATGAACGGTCTTGATTTTATAAAAGCAGCTTCCTGTGAATACCCAAACTCAAAATATATTATAATTAGCGGCTACAGTGACTTTGAATATGCCCGGACAGCTATAAAATATAATGTGGTGGATTATCTATTGAAACCGGTAATTGAAGAGGAGCTTGATAATGTTTTAAGGCTGGTGGTACAGAGGCTTGACAGTGAACGTCTTTCTCTGCAATACAATCCCGTTGCTCACATTTCGAGGATACTTTCTTCCGAACCTAAAGATCCAAACTCAGGCAGTGTTTACTATGGTATAGTTGTGATTTACCTGGTTAACAAGTTTGATGATGATCCCATAAGCGGGTTTGATTTCATCGAAATGGGAGCCGAGATTGCCTCATTGGTGTCACAATGCTGGGATCACAGCAGCTCCAGCTTTTCAATAGCCGAGAATCCCAAACAGCTGCTGCTGACAGTAAAAATTCCAACCGGATCAATGAACGGGGAATTATCTCATTCAAAGCTTAAGGATTATACGGCTGAACAGGTAGAGCGGGTCATCGATGGTTTGAGGACCGAGTATGGCATTTTTACAATCGGTGCTGTTGGCAGTTTTGGAGATAAGATTGAAGCTGTATTTGAGTCCTATGATGATGCGTTGGAACTGTTGAACAATGTTAATCTGCTGGATAACAGTCAAAATGTTTATACTGTTCTTAACTCCAGTTCACTTCCAAAATGGCTTTCGGTTTTGGGCAAAAAGGAACTTTTCACCCGTGCCTATGACCAAAAAAACCTGGAGCACGCAAGAGAACTTATAGGACAATATTTTGAGAGCATCAAAAAACACGGCTATGTAAGCAGAGAGGATTTAATCAGAATAACCGTCGAGTTCATGACAATCTTCAGGGAGATAGCTCTCGAAAAGGGAGTGGCCGATGTGAGAAGGCTAATTCCTCAGATAAGTGACAGCAGTATATTTTCTGGCTACTTTAAGACCGAGGATTTCAGCTGTTTTATATATAACATATTCAAAGGTATAGTGGAAAGCTCTTCAAATCCCGACACTTATTCAATCAGCAATATAATTATAGAAATAAAGGAATATATGGATAACAACTATTCTGAAGAAATAAGCCTGACCACCTTTTCAAGCAAGTACCATATGACCAAGGAGTATTTGTCCAAGCAATTTAAAGAACAGTTTGGCTTCGGTATATATGAATATGTTCTTAAACTAAGAATGACAAAAGCAGCTGCTTATCTGGAAGATTTCAACATTAAAATACAGGATGTGGCCCAGCGTGTAGGGTATATGGATAACAATTACTTCAGCAGAGCTTTTAAAACCTTTCACGGGGTATCCCCGAAGGAATATCGAAACAGAAAAGGCTAGTGCTTTAAACAAAATAACGTAAGTTAAATAAAATAACGTAAGAAACCTTAGTAGACTAGTGTTGGTAAGTGCACTATTTTGTATATATTAAACAAATAGTGCTTATATTAATACTAGTTTTTTGTTCATATTTATCCAGTAAAACAAAACTGTTTAATCCATTTTTTCTGTTTGTAAATACATATATAATTAAGCTGCAGTAAACGCTACATAGAACAGCGATACAATATATGAATTGTTATCTGAAACCTATGCTTTACAGTTGATTATGGAGGTTACAACATGAAAGCAATTGGACAAAAAAAGACAAACAAGCTTGAAATATTTTTGTTTGTTTTGCCCTGCCTGATACTTGTGGGCGCTTTATTCTATACACCATTTTTAATGAGTATGTTTTATTCCCTGACAAAATGGAATGGTATTGCAAAAGAACCTGTTTTTATCGGGTTAAAAAACTTTGTAACCTTGTTTACTGGTGATCAGGGTTTTATTAACTCAGTTATATTCACATCAAAATATGCGTTTTTCTATATTTTGTTCAGCAATGTAGTAGCACTGGCACTTGCGGTCATGCTTGTCAAAAAACTTATAACCGCCAATCTGTTGAGAGCCGTGTTTTTTGTACCATATATCATGAGTATGATCATTGTTGGCTTTATATGGAGGTTTATATTCTCACAGGGATTTGCCTCGTTGTCTGAACTGACCGGCTGGGGAATATTTGAACTCAGCTGGCTGGGAGATCCCAAGCTGGCCTTCATATCCATTGTAGTAGTCGCAGTATGGCAGGCTCTGGGCTTCTATATGGTAATATACATTGCGGGCTTACAGGCGGTACCCGAAGATGTACTTGAAGCTGCTGTTGTGGATGGTGCCAGCGCTCCAAGAAAATTCTTCAGTATAACCCTTCCGCTGCTTGGACCTTCCATAAGCACCTGTCTCTTTTTATCATTGACAAACTCCATCAAGGTTTTTGATATTATATTGGCCCTGACAGCCGGGGGACCCGGAGGATCAACCTACAGTGTTACCTATGACATATACCGTGAAGCATTTCAGAACAACAATTACGGCTATGGTGCTGCAAAATCCCTTGTACTCTTTATTATTGTTGTCGGACTTACAGTTATTATCATGAAGGGTTTCAGAAGCAAGGAGGTTGATCTTTAATGAGAAAGAACACACTTGGATTGATTATTTTGGAAATACTGCTTCTGGCCTTTGGACTGATCTTTATGTACCCGATTGTACTGATGGTAATAAACTCCATAAAACCCTTCAGAGAAGTAGTTATGGATGTTATAGCTTTTCCTACCAAGTTTGCCTATGAGAACTATACTTATGTTGTAAAATATATTAATTATCCCAGGTTATTTCTCAATAATTTTCTTATAACTTCTATAAGTATTGCAGGTATAGTTCTTTTTTCAGCAATGGCAGGCTATATGCTATCAAGGCATAAAAACAGATTTACAAAGTTTGCATACCTGTTCTGTATAGTCCCAATGCTTATCCCTTTTCAGACTATAATGATAACTCTTTTAAAGGTTGCAAAAACCCTTAATTTATCTGAGAGTATATTGGGGTTAAGCGTTCAGTACTGGGGTTTCGGAATTCCTATGGCCGTGTTTATTTATTCAGGATTTGTAAGCACAATCCCACGAGAAATTGATGAAAGTGCATATATTGATGGAGCGTCGACCCTACGGACCTTCTTCAATATTATATTCCCGTTACTTAAATCCATATCTGCAACAGTTATAGCACTTGATGTAATGTGGATCTGGAACGACTTCCTGTTACCTTTACTTATGGTTAATGGATCACAAAAAACCAAGACACTGACTCTTGCGGCTTATACCTTTGTAGGGCAATACAACACTCAATGGCATTACACCATGACAGCGATGGTACTTGCAGTCTTCCCGTCCATACTGTTCTTTATATTCATGCAGAAGTACATCATTAAAGGTGTTGTCAGCGGTGCAGTCAAAGGCTAGAACCTGTTTTCAGGTCTAAAATAAATATATTTTAAAGGAGAGAAGAGTAATGAAAAAGCGCATTTTATGTTTAACAATGTCTCTTTTAATGACAGCCAGCATTTTCGCCGGCTGCGGAAAAACTGGAGAGCAGGCTGCAGAAACAACTTCAGGGTCAACATCAACAGCAGTTCAATCCTCACCTCAGGGTAACACAACTGGACCGGTTTCAATCAATTTGTTTGTAAACAGCCCTGAGTATGCCGAAGCTATGAATGCTTACATCGCGGAATACAAAAAGGTTAAGCCTAATGTAACAATAAATCTTGAGACTATTCAGGCTGACTATCCGACAATGCTTAAGGCCAAGATCAACTCCGGCGATATGCCCGATGTATTTGCCTCAACAGCAGGCGGTGAAATAAAAGCCTATGCAGAATACTCTGCTGACCTGACCGATCAGCCTCTTGCAAAAGCAATGACCGATGAAGTTCGTACCAACATGTCCTACAACGGTAAGGTATATGGCTTCCCAATCAAAGCTAACACCTTCGGTATGATATATAACAAGGAAATATTCGAAAAGAATGGAATAACTGTACCTAAGACTTTAACCGAATTGACGGCTGCATGCGAAAAACTGAAAGCTGCCGGTGTTCAGCCTTTTACAACAGGCTATAAGGAATGGTGGGTTTTCAAACATGCCTTTATGCACTTCTTTGATGCAGCACAGCCAAACGATGTTGGAGGACTGGTTAACAAGTTCATTGCCGGTGAAGCTAAATTCAAAGACTATCCTACTATTAATGATAATTTCTTCAAATTCATTGATTTAACAGTAAAGTATGGGGATGCCAAACCGCTTGAAACTGATCTAAGTGCCGAAATAGCGGCATTTGCTACAGGTAAGGCTGCTATGGTTGTTGGTCAGGGCCCCTGGGTAGAAGCAGACATAGTAAAAATCAATCCTGATATAAAGATAGGCTTTACCGGATATCCCACATCAGAAGATCCAAAGGATGCCTTCCTTACAGCGGGAGCTGACCAGGCAACAAGAATCTACAAGGATTCCAAGGTGCTCAAGGATGTACTTGACCTCTATAACTGGCTTTATACATCAGACTACGGCAAGAAGTGGTTCTCCGATGTAGCAAAGGTAATTCCCCCCATCAAGGATGCACCAATGCCTAACATGCAGATTACCAATGAATTGCAGACTTATCTCTCGGCAAACAAGGCTGGAGACCTTTATGTTAACTACTCATTGGACAGCTTCCACCAGAAATTCGGTGAAATTATGCAGGGTTATATAGCCAAGACCTATACCAAGGATAAGGCAATTAAAGAAATTGAAACCGTGTGGCCACAGCTTGGAGCTGCAAAATAATAAAAAAATAGACTAAACAAAAGGGGTAATTGTGTAGTTCGCAAACTATACAGTTGCTCCTTTTGTGTTAGTTTATAACTTTATATTGCGGATTTTTTCCCTTCCGGTAAAATCCTATCTATTAACTCATTACACCCGTTATTTAGGCAGATTTTGCGCCAATGCAGGAACAGCAAATCATAAACAGGCTTCCCAGGCAATATTTTCAAATTACAGAATAAATGGTAGAATTAGGTAAAAAGTATATTAGGAGTAGGCTTATATGAAAAGATTATCATTTTTACTTGCTCTGGTTCTTTGCATAACTATTGTCTGTTTTTGCATTGATATTGGTGATGTTAGTGCCGGGACTGCAGTGACACCACTGAAGAATATTAAAGTTACAGCTGATGAGGTTAATATACGGCAGGATAAATCCGCCACCAGCCAAATAATTTCCGAAGCTTACAAGAATGATGTCTACCAACTGCTGGTCGAAGAAAAAGACGCTCAGGGGAGAACATGGTACAAAGTTGAGGCTGATTTTGGAAATATAACCGGCTGGCTCGCAGGTTGGTTATGTAAGAAGACAAATGAACAGGTAAATTCTGTTGTAAAAAGCAAACCCGGTGAATTGTTAAAGAGCTGTTCCAATAAGGACCTGTATATCAAACTGCTGCTGCTGGAGGATTACTCGTTAAAGAACCTGATAAAAATTTTTGGTAAAAGCTACAGCATAAAGCCTGTCTATGCCTACAAAAAATATGAATATAAAAGCGGACTTTATTTTGAGGTAAATGAAGAGGATCAGGTGGTAACAGTGGGGGTTGGCAGCAGAAGCGCCAATGTAGACAGCATAAAGAAGCTCACCTGCAATATATTCAATAAGAATAAGGGTGATGAAAAGCTTATACTTGACGGCAGTAATCTCATAGTAGTGGATGCTTTATCCAAAAAGGTATTAAGAGAATACTCAACGGGGTATCAGGATATAGAAACTATTCTGACAGGAAATTTCCTTGGGGATGGAGCAGCCGAGTTGTATTTATGCGATTCCGAAGATTATGACGGCAGTGGTCTGACAAAAAAGGCTATATACAAAGTGGTAAATGATGATTTTGTAATGGCCTGTGATGAAAATTCCTTTAATGAGTACAAAGATGGAATCAGGGCGGCAATATACAATAATATGCTGAGCCTGAATGTTAATATTGGCAGTTATTCCTACAGTCAGACGTCTGTAATCCCTGATAAAGTGTTTTACAACACAGAGGCTGAAACAGACAAAAATAAACTGCTGTCAATAGTTTCTGCATGGACGGTGCTTCCAGAAAACGGAAAATGGTATATTCAAGTCAGGTACTCGGTTAATATTGTTATTCTGACTTACTATTGGGGTCCTCCTGATGAAAATATGGAGGATAATTCTACAATGTATAATGATCTTGCAAGAGTTGATCTATTGCTGGATCTCGGCGGCAAAGAGCCTGTTGTTAGTAGAGCTGAAACCAAATTAAAATACGATCATGATAAACTTCTGACATTAAAAACCCTGGAGTTCCAAGATGCTGCTTTAAAAAATGGACCCGCACTGGGGATGACGATGGAGGAGGCATATTCATCACTGGGCGGAAAGCTTAAAGAGGATGAATATACTGAAAATATGATATATAAAGGTATAGAACTGTTTGAGTACTGTGGCAGCATAGTGGATATTTACACTAAATCCCCCGATTATATGACTTCACGCGGCGTCAAAGTAGGTGACAGCATAAAAGTGGTTGAGGATATGTATGGTAAACCTGATATAGGATTTTCAGGTGATGATAAAGTTGAGTACAAGTTTTGTTATACAAATCCCAAAAATAAAGTGGAGATAACTTTTTACCGGACAATGAAGATTTATTACCAGGACGGCCTGGTTAGTGCTATTCAGTTTCATCAGGTTATACTTGATTAAATATATCCTAAAGTAAATAAGTTAGTAATTTAAAATATGTTTTTAAATAGCAGAGCCCCGCTTTATTGAGCGGGGCTCTGGTTGTAAAATTCGTGCGTCTTCTGCGTTTTAGTCAATCAGTCCGGCTTTTTTATTACCTGTCTTAGCCTTTCCCTGTATCTCGGGAACAGGTCTTACGTCATTCTTCTGAAAGTGCTGGGAATGATTGCTCTCTGTTCCATGTGGTTCTGAAGGGTCGGGTCTTCTCATACCTTTTTTAGCCATTTTAAGTACCGTAGCCTTTCCGGCTCACACATAGTAAATTGATTCATACACGCACTTATCGTGAGCCGGATAAGGCGTGTTCTATATAACAATAAATACTTGTGACATTATTTTTTCAAATTAGATGAAATTATATTCTATAAATATTCCGAAAAATATTTGTTGACCTTATCAATATGTGAAGGTGTACTATATACATGAACCGGTTCAAAAATATCCAGAAGGAGTAAATTAATGTTTACCATAGGCGAGTTTTCAAAATTGAGTCATGTTTCTTCAAGAATGCTAAGACACTATGATGCCATAGGTCTGCTGCGGCCAGCACATACGGGAGCTGAAAACGGCTACCGCTATTATGACCCGGCTCAGCTGGCCACACTGCTTCAGATTGAAACCTTAAAGAGCTATGGTTTCACACTGGCACAAATCCCTGAACTGCTGGTGCTGTCCACGACCGAGCTGGCGCAGCGCATACATGCTCAAAGGTTGAAAGCATACGAGGAGCTTCACGCTCTGAGGAAGACACTACGCCGGATGGAGGACGAAATTATTAAAATGGAGGGTAAGAGCATGGTTCAGGACAAATATAAAGTTATAGTGATGAATACTCCGGCACAGAAGGTGTTTGGAATCAGGAGAAAGATCAGTGTAGCTGAAATTCATGACTTATTTCAGGAATTGCTTGAAGAGACAGGGAAGAGGGGGCTGGTAAGGGCAGGTGCAACCCAACTGCTTTATCTTGGGGAAGAGTTTTCATACGAAAATATGGACGTGGAGGCCCAAGTTCAGGTATCGGGTGAGCATCCCGAGGTTAGGGAAATCCCGGCACAGCTTTGTGCCGCCACAACTCATATAGGTCCATATGAATCGGTTAATAATGCATATGATGCAATATGTGAATGGTTGGCCCAAAATCCTGAGTATAAGGTTTGCGGACCGGCAATTGAACGATATATCAAGGATGAGAACTCGGTTTCAGATTCGGATGAGCTGGAAACCGGCATACTTTTCCCGGTAGTCAGGCAATAAGAGTTCTTTTACAAAATGGATACAGAAATATTGTAAAAGCTCCGGTAGAGAAATTCACCGGAGCTTTTACAGCAAATAAAACCGTTGGTAACCATGTCAAAAACATATATACAAAGCTGGAAGCGAGTAATAAGGTGTCCCATATTATCAATTAAGAAGAATAGTAAGTATTTCACGCATAAATTCTGTCTTCATACTCTTTTAGTGTAAGCGAGATATTAAGATTTCCGTTGCGGCATCTTAGCTCATCTATGAATTGTTTCTGCTCTGTTGCTGATTTTAGGCTTATTGTATAGACAACTTCAAATATTGTTCCAAAATCGGCTGTTCTTACACGCTTCAGGCTCCAAGAGGTTGTATATCTTTCAAGGATATCGTCAAACAATCCCTGAAAGTTCAGATCTTCGGGTACGGTTATTTTTAATTGCATACAGGCGGTTTTAGGTTTTGCGAAATTCATGTTGTGGAGCAGTGTCATTACAATGCAAAGTACTATAACAAAGATAAGTCCATAGGCCAGATAGCCCATTCCACAAGCCAGCCCCACAGCCAGAGTAAAGAACACATAAGCTATGTCCTTTGGATCTCCGGGAGCGCTTCGGAAGCGGATAAGACTGAAGGCTCCGGCAACACTGAAGGCTCTGGCAACGTTGTTTCCAATAAGCATTATTATAATGGATATGATAGCAGGCAGCATGATTAATGTGATAGTAAAGCCTGTTGAATAACCTTCCTCCTTATGCGTCCTTATATACGCAAGGCTTATAACCAGACCGAGTATCAGTGCCGCACCGAGTGCCGAGAGCATTCCAGGCAGGGTGAGGGAGCTACCTGAAGCTGAGGATGCAAAAATAGATTCCAACATAAAGTGTATCTCTCCTTTAAATTACATTTATTTTAATAATTGGGGCAAAGCCTTTCAGTCTGGGGAATCACTTCGGAGTCAAAGTTAAAATTCAAACCTTTTGCCCTGTTTTTTTCACAGTAGTTTTTAAACTCAGACCCGTACTTTGAAAAACTGGTTTTATAGATTTTTAAATCGGACAGCTGTTCAGCCAGCCAAAGAGGAGCAGAACGGGATATCTTTACTTCCATTAGGTATTGACCATGTTCCAGAAGTTGTTCCCCAAAGCTGCCTTTTTCAAGATACAGATCATTTCTTCTGGTGGTTATACTGCTGTCAAAAGTAATTCTGAACTCCTTGTCGCTTTTTCCGAAAAAGGCCATTCTTTTGTAGCTGATATAGGCTGCTGGAAAAACTTCATTTCTGCTTAGGAAATAGTCCAGCTCATTAATAATCTGCCGGCTCATATAGCTTTGAGCGGCCGGGCGCTTACCCCACTCAATGAATTCGTATGCCTCCTGCAAGGTCATTGATGCTCTTCTTTTGTGAACTATACCTGCAGTTTTCTTTTTCAGCTCCAGATATACCTTTGAATTCATGGAGGTTGGAGTGGTATAGCTTCTTAAGCGCAGTTTTTCCTTGTGGCAGGGTTTTGAGAGAGATGTTCTGATTATTTTATTGTCAAAGGTATCATAGTAAATATTATATATGCTGTAGTTATTTCCGTTTTTGCAGTATTCATCAGGATTCATATATTGAAGCAATCCTGGCTGCAGCTGTTGGAACTGCTCCTTGGATAATATGAACTTCATTTCAAAACGCTTGAATGTGGTAATAGCCATTGAAAGCCCTCCTGTAATATTAATACTTTCATAATTACTTATATTTTCTGTTGTTGCATTTTTTATGGATTTCCGCGCCTGCCGCCGCCAAAACCGTGTCCGCCGGGGCCCCGGCCTGCTGTACCGATTGTAGACAGAACATCTGATACAGTAAAGCTTTCATATTTGGTACCCCCGCTGTAGGAACCGCCGGTGCAGAGACTATCTTTTTCTGTACCTGTTGAGCCTCCTCCATAGTAAATATCATAGGTTGTACCTTTTTCCAATTCCGGTGAACTGATTACTATTGTCTGATAATCCTTCACAGGTACAAAAGTTACAAGGTCTTTACCATCGCTTGCTTCAATATGAACCATTGTTCCTGCAGCCATAGTCTGGGTGAAGGATATCATTGCGGAATTCTGTGTAGAGGAGGTGTCCGGTGCCTGTGCCATTCCTGAACTCCCTGCGGCTATCAGAAAACCTCCAGTCATTTTAAAGGCTCCGTCGTAGTCAAGAGCGCCGTTATTATTGGCTGTGGGGCCATTTACCAGCACTGTACCGTTTGTTATATATATTGATCCATTTGCGTCAAGACTGTCACCTGCTGAATCAACATATATATAGCCGCCGTTAATATTTAAGGAATCGCTGCCGGAACTATTTATGCTGTTCTGGCCCGGTCGTCCACCCATTGAGGAACTGTCTGCTCCGCCGGAAACATTTATTCCGTCATCACTGGCATTTACGTGTATTGTGCCGTCGTTTATGGTTATATTGGCACTTTCCATGCCCTCATAAGCTTTGGTAATATTTATTTCACCACTGTTTATAGCAATGCTTGTGTCTGCGTGAATTCCATCATCGCCGGAGGTTGCAGTGATTGTTCCGCCATTTATTGAAATACTGTTATTTGAGTGCAGAGAATCATCTGCAGAGTCAATTTCAATAGTTCCGCCGTCTATGGTTATATCAACTGCTGCCTTTATTCCTTTTTTACTGTCTGACTCACTGTTTTTGGTGCCGGAAGAAGTACTTTTATCAGAGCTGCTTTGAGCAGTGCTGCTTTGAACAGAACTGATTTTATCAGAGCTGCTTTGATCAGAACTGCTTTTATCAGAATTGCTTTGAACAGAACCTGGGTTTTGATTGGCATCATTAGAACCTTCAAAGCCGACGCCTTTGTTAAAGCCTCCCATGCCTTGCTGTTCTTCCACTTTAACCTGGCCATTGGCACTTCCGCCACCCGACGATATCTTAATGTCCGCCGTTTTAACCAAGACGTCGGTTTGAGCCTGAATTCCATCTTCTTGAGCTGTAATACTTATCGTACCGCCCTCTACGAGAACAAAGCCTTTTTCGGCAGCTTCATCATTTGTTGTCTTAATTCCATCCTCCTGGGCATTGATATTAACAATACCATTCTTTACGGCCACAAAATCCCTTCCCTGTATACCATCACCTGCGGAATTCACAGTTATATTGCCACTCATGATTTTTAGCTCATCCTTGCTTAAAATAGCGTTTTTATAGTTGGCATTGACAGTTAGAGAACCTGTTCCGTTTATTGTCAGATCTGATTTTGCAAAAATGGTTGAATTGGGCTCATTTGCTTCCTTATCTTCATTAACGTATGTTTTACCATCTGTTAAATTGTTTTTTGTCCCTTCAGCCAAAACCAGGACTGTTTTTTTAGCATAGACTACATAAATTGGTGCACTGTCGGAACTGCTGATATCTACTCCGTTAAGGACCAGCCTCACAGTTCCCTTGTCCTGAGTATCTACGAGAATTTGCCCGTCATTGAGTGAACCATCAAGAATGTAGGTTCCTGCTGAAGTAATGGTAACTTTATTTCCTTCTACAGATACTCCGTCTCCATCCCAGGTTATAGAATTTGTTTTCAGTGATATGCCTGTTGCATCAGAACTACTCCAGCCGGAGTTCTCATCATCGGTGTCATACTGTACTGACACATCAGCTTTTACAACGGTATTAGTCTTGGTTGAAACAGCAGTTGACTGGACAGGAGATGCTGAACTGCTGTTTGCAGCTGTATTTGGGTTTTGAACTGTGCATGCTGTCAAGGCTGAAAAAGCTAGCAATATAGCCAGTAAAACCGAGGAAAATCTATATTTTAGTTTTTTGTTATGCATTTCGGGGTGCCTCCTTTTTAATCTACAAGGCTTATTTTAGAGGTCCTTTGTGATGGTTTTATGACTACAGACTGATAGTTGTGAAAAGGGCATGAAAAAAGAAAGTGACTTTGGCCACTTTCTTCCTTAAGAAGCTTTTAATCTTTTATTGCTGATGGAGCCAGTTGAAATAGTCCTGAAGCCTGTTGGGACCCCCAAGTATGTCTCTGGCAATATATAGAGTTCCATCATTCTTTACCTTTTCACTCCACTTAACCAGACAGATGGAACCGTTAGCGATTTCTATTGCAGTGATTGCGTGGGGGTGAATACAGCTTCCGTCATTAAAGTATGGAATCTGGCCTACATCGGGAAAGGACGGTCTGTGATTATGACCGGCTATAAGCATGTGCTTTTCCTTTACAACCCATTTTGAAAGGCTTTTAGCTATGGATATTTTCTTTTTATAGTTTTTGGCAGCACTGGTGGGATCATTAACACCAAAAGTCTCAAGGGGCCGCCAGAAATACCTCACAAGAAATTTGCTCAACCTCCAGAAGGTTCCGCTCATGGTATCAACCTGATGTCCATGGATCAGCAGAATCTTGTCTTTGGATTCTTTATGATTTAAAATTAAGCCTTCATGAATTTTTACGCTGTTGAATATAGTCGGATCATCCTGTTCCCGCTCCATAAAATATCGTTGTATATTTCTATTTAAATATTTATAATTTCTCTTTTCCATATCATGATTTCCAAACATAAGATAGAGTCTTCTATCATCATGGAATTTGGACAATAATCCGAATACATCCTTATGGATCTGTATAATATCTGATAAACGTTTATTTTCCCAGAGTTCGTCACCATCACCCAGCTCAATGTAAGTGTAATTGTTATAATAATACTGCGTAAGAGCCGCATAAAAAATATTTTTATTGTTCAGAAAATTATCGGAACGACTTCCATCACCCCTGTGACAGTCACTCATCAGAACAAATCTTGAAGAGTCATCAAAAGGGATAATATCCGATCTATTCAAAACCCGGGTAACTTTATCCAATTTATTCATATAACATGACCTCACTCACCAAGCTAATTGTTAGTAGTATCAACGTTCAAATAATCCTTGATTTTATCAAAAACACTGAATATTGAAGCTGTTTTACCTATTTTGAATAATTCCGTGTATAGTTCAGGGGAGCCCTCTTTGACTGCTTGCAGCTTATCTTTCATGCCGGTATAACCTTTTGTAAGTGTCTGATATATTTCACAATTCCTTTTAAGTTGGTCCAGCATTAGCCTGTCTGTAGCAGCTGATCTTGTAAAAGGTTGTCTGGTATGCGGTTTATCGAATATTATCCCAACTGTCGTTTTTCGGACCTCATATTCTTCTTCGGTATAGCCTGCCGCTAACAGGCTCTTTAAAAAGGCATCTCTCATACCCCGGCTCCTGAAGGTAATATATACATCCATTGAGAGTTCGTGAGGTTCAGAGTATTCACCCAGTTTAAAGCCTGTCAGCCACCAGTGCTTATCTTTTCTGGTCATCATTTTTTCTCCGTTTTTGTAAAGTACGAAAGCCATGTATAACCTGTCTTCATTGCTTGCGCAACTATAGAAGGTACCGTCAAAAACACCCGGAATATTAAGGTCGGGCCATTTGCTGGAATAAACACCGACTTCACACCCGGAAGTCATGCCATACTGTCCCTTCCAGAACTCGATAAGCCAGCGCCTTCCACCGTATGAAAAACGGATTGGTTCACTATCGATTATCATTCCTAAAGGAGCAGCAGCTTCATCGTATAGCCGGCAATAACCCACACTTCTCTGCCAGGCGTACATGGTAGAGAAAAAGATGTCATTTTTAGGGCTGTAGGCATAGCCTGCGGTTCCTATTAATTCATCGATTGTACTGCCATCGTCGTCTCTTCTTTCCAGAGACAAATCCTTCTTCACAGTCCTATAGTACCTTCTTGCAGCTAATTTGTAAGAAAGCCAGGAGGAGAATTTGTCATAAAAAATCGGGAATGTAAGTACGACAACGAAAATACAGATAAGGAAAATTGAAAACCAGAGGTTAAAACTTATAACATTGTTGGTTAGCAACGGAACATTTAACATAATAACTCACTCCAAATATGTTGTTTATACATAATATTCAAAGGTGGAGCGTTGTGTTAAAGGTGTTGTAATAAGATTTGTTTATTTTACATAAAAAGTTAATAATTTGTTGCAGAAAGCTGAAAAAATACCTGCCAGGTTAGATACACTCTATTGACAAGGTACAACACGCCTCACGCCGGCTATTTCGCCACTCAAAAACGTATTGTACATTGTTAATAGAGGGTACCTGTGCAGGCACATAAAAATTCTTATTATTCTGCCATTACTGCTCTGTTGCGCCCGGAGCGTTTTGCCGAATACAGTGCTTCATCAGCTTTTTCCTTTAATAGGCTCAAATCGGAAATCTTATCAGGATAGCAGGCTATTCCGATTGAAATGGTTATATTAATGGTAAATCCGTTTGATAATACAAAGGGAGTAATCTCTACCTTATGTCTGATGCGTTCAGCAATTTCCATAGCAAAATCAGGACCGCAGTCCAGCAGAATAACAGAGAATTCCTCTCCTCCGTTTCTGGAAACAATATCGATGCTTCTGCAGCATTGCAGAAGTATTTCACCAAGGGTTCTAAGAACCATGTCACCTTCTTTGTGTCCATATGTATCATTAACCTTTTTAAAACAGTCAATATCAAGAAATAATAGTGCAAACTTGTGGTCGAAGGTTTTGGCGTTATCTATAACATTATTATAAACAGTATCAAATTGACGTACATTGTTCAGTCCGGTTAGAAAGTCTCTGTTAGCCTCCTGCTTGTACCTCCTGAACGCTAAAGTATAGTCTTCGAGGTATCCCACATAAAAATACAGCAGATAGCCTACCACTGCTGATATCAAATAAAATAACAGAGTAGTTGATATTTTATCTACAAAGTCGGGTAAGAATATTATGTAATTAAGGCTAACTGTCAATACAGAAATAGATATCCCGGATATCCAGCTTTTCCATAATTTTTTTCGCTTCTTTAATACCGGATATGTTAACAATGGCAGTATTAGGGTGGATATTGACGCAATAAGAGCGGGGAAGGAATATCCGAATCTGAAAATCCGGAAGACAGCAATAAAGATACTTGAAATAATTCCAGGGACAAAGCCTCCGTAAAGTGTTGCGATAAATATGGGGAAAATACGCAGATCCAGGATCAGGTGATTTGTCAGCCTAATAGAGAACTCCACCAAAATAATGCCCATGATTCCAAAGAGTAAACCGGCCTTTAGCCTCAATTTTAATGAAATCTCAGGATTCAAGCCGGTGTTTCGGAATATCTGGTAACAAATACTTAAAAATGCTATTAACATTCCTGCATTTACAACAAAGGCTCTCAGCATATCATCCTCCAACTAATAGCTATGACTTAACAATTAAAAAACCTCTATAAAATATTACTACCCGGTATCATATCACTAAAACAAAATTTATAGGGAAAAAGGTTGTAAAATGGATATAATTTAGGCTTTTTTTTCCATGGTATTAGTGGTAAAATAATTTATAAATCTTGTCAGGAGCCTTATAGCGGATAAGAAGTGCATACATTTCATCGATATTTTATGCCCGCCATCTGGCTTAAGCCATAACATGGCTTGGGAGGTCAATATGAAAAAAATTTTTTCTTATCTTTTCATCATATCGGTAGTAATTTTGTCTTTTCAAACCGGTTATGCCGTAAAAAAGGACAATGCTGCGCCAGTAGTAATCCAATCTGATCCCGTCAGTAACGCTTCAAATGTTGAGACTAATAAAAATATTATTATTAAATTCAATGAAAAAATAA
This sequence comes from Bacillota bacterium, assembly GCA_023409265.1. Taxonomy (GTDB): domain Bacteria; phylum Bacillota; class Clostridia; order Acetivibrionales; family DSM-1351; genus Ruminiclostridium. The sequence goes on from JAEYHZ010000032.1 coordinate 40,158, forward strand.
TAAAAGGGAATACATTTTCAAGAATCAAACTGGCGGCTTCTCAAAAAACACCCGTTAAAATAACAGCCGGCATTGAAAAGAACTCTCTGATAATTAAGCATGTAAAAGATTTGGATTTTGATACGGGATATGTACTGACCGTTCCTGCCAATGCGGTTAAAGATGCATCCGGAAATGGCTTGAAGAAAGCACTTGTTTTAAAGTTTACTACCAAATCAAACTCTTCAGCACTTATTGTTAAAGTGTATCAGGACGGTCAAGAGGTGGAAGCAGACAGTAGTGACAAATCAATTCATCTGGATAGAGATACTTTTTCATTAAGGTTTAATATGCCAATAGAAGGTACAGTACAACTGGCTGCACTGGATAATCAGGAGGATTATGACCTGGTTGAGGAAGGGCTGCATCCGGAAGATATTCCTTATTTTATTCCGGGGACGGGGATGGCAGCTGATGGCCCGTATCCCTCCATGTACATAAATAATGAAGGCCATCACTATATGTTTTACAGTGATGATGATGACAGCAGACTTACTTTAATTTCAGAAGACGAAAATAGTATAATTGAAGCTGAATGGCAGATAGATAACCTGCAGATTCTTGATCCGGAAAATTATGAATTTAATGATTATTCCTTTGAGGACTTTCCTTTTGAGAACATTTATATTGTAGTTTTTAATGACGTTGATAGCGATAATATAATCGATGAAGGGGAGTATTCCAAATTGGTATTAACCTTTAACTGATGGCAGAGCAAATTAACAAGGTCCCTTAATAGTCAACATATCAGATAACTAAGCATAAACAGTAGAGACACATTGCATGTAAAATTACGTTATAGCAAACAAAGAGGTATATATGTCTAAAGCCGGAACAATTGAAATCGTTCCTAACTGCCTGTCCTTAATCAGAATATTGCTCTCTCTGGTATTGTTATTTGTCAGACCATTCGGCACAGCCTTTTACATTTTGTATATTATATGTGGGAGTACTGATATACTGGATGGATATGTCGCCAGAAAAACCGGTACTGCAAGCAAACTGGGAGCAAGGCTCGATACTATTTCAGATTTTATTATGGCGGGAGTGCTGTTTTTCAAGCTTCTTCCTGTTCTAAGGCTGCCTTCGGCAATAATAATATGGATTGTTGTCATTGGTATGGTCAGGCTGGTGTCAATAATTGCTGCATTTATAAAATATAATACTTTTGCCATGCTTCATACATATGGTAATAAAGCTACCGGCCTGCTCCTATTCTTAACTCCCATATTACTGTTAAACAACGCTTCGATTTTATGGATGTATCTCGTCGGATCGGTTGCAAGCCTTTCAGCTCTTGAGGAACTGGCAATACATTTGACTTCTGAAGAGCTCCTATTGAACAGGAAAAGTATATTTATTGATAGACCTTTAAAACCTTAACAGGTCCAGCTTTCTTTATTGGAAGAACAGCCGCAGGATGTGCAAATGTAAACGGCACAATAGTTATCCTCCTCGTTTGATATTCATTAATATTATAGCATTTTAAAACCTGTAAGTAATGCTCAAAACTCATTAATGGGTTTTATTTAATTCTTCTTTCAAACACAACCTGGTTGTTATTTACTGTACTCCCCAACAAAGGCGAGTTCCGGCCCTTGAGATATTGGTCGAAGAATGCAAGGGAATAGCTATTTACCGTTTTAATGCATTCCATGGAATCAACTGTTCCCACACCAAGTAAGCTGGAAAGGAAGGGTGATATCCTGGGGAGATCTGTAAAGTTCAAATGTCCCGAATCCTTTATACAGAGAGAATATGCAGGTGCTTTGGCATTGTTGAATGCCTTTATGTTGGGGAGATAGCTGGAAGCTTTGGCTTCGGGTTCCAGGTATAAAGCGCCGTACATCTGAAAAAGAGGCTTTGAAAAGTTCTCTTTGGTTAATACGTCCATATTTTCACTGTTAACACCGGTGACATCACCTATCATGGTTCCATCAATTACTATGGCCGCCTTTACATCTTTACTTTCCCTGCAAACCTGGGCTGATGCGGCACCACCCAAAGAATGGCCGAATAATCCTATTTTATCAAGGTTCATATGTCCGGTTAATAATTTGCCCTGCTCTCCAAGTTCACCGGATCTTAAGCTGTCTAAAAGGAATTTTATATCTCCGGTTCTCAGTTCCAGCCATTCATGGCTGAGTTTGAAAACCTCCTGCTCCGGAAGTTTACCTGATTGTGCGGCCATTACATCATTAAGGAACTTGGCGTTTGCAGGGGTTTTTGTGCCATCTGCAAAGGAAGTTAAGAAGGAATGATATGTATGATCAATGCTTGCAACGATATAACCGTGGCTTGCCAGTTCCCTGCAGGTAGATGCATTACTCCTGCGTACCCCGAAGGCGCCATGTGAAAATACGAGTACAGGGTAATTTTGTTGCATGTCGGAAACAGGAGCATTGCTGACATCATATTTGACTTCAGAACCAGTTCTATCGATAGGGTACCAGAATTCTACGGCTATTTTACGCAGTACTCCTTCATCCTTTGAAAAAGTATCAACACGATTTTTATCTGTCAGGTCACAAACAACATTTCCAACATTAAAACTTCCTGTAGGTTCAGGCAGTGTGTAGAAAGGCAGGACTACTACAGGGATCATTACGCATATTACTAAGGCCAGTAATCCGAAAATACGGCCAATCCCGGCCAGAACCCTACGCTTTGGCATGTTCGGATTATGTTTGAATATTCTACCCAGAGTAACAAGGAAAAAGGTAATAGTAAAAATGTAAAGTGGTATGAAGCGAAGAATTACAGCTTCTTTATCTATGAACAGATGAAGAACTAAAAATATCACTGAAGCCAAAGGTAAAAAATCCAGAAAACGTGGTACTCGCTTTACAGGTAGCAGGGCCCATAAAAGTACCGGAATATTTGCTGCTATAATAAGAATCTCCAAAATTGTTAACATATAAAAAACCTCCCAGAAACAATTTGCTATGTACACATTGTAATTCATAGGAGGTTTTAACACATCTGTCCCGGGTAACAAGTTTAGTCATAACCCTATATGACTTGGGTCATATATATTTATTTTCGATAGCGAAAAGGGTAAGCTTGCTTCGGTCATTCAGGCGGAGTTTACTGTACAAATTGCTGATATAGTTTTTTACTGTTCCTTCCGAGATGTAGAGCTGACCGGCAATTTCAGTATTGGTCATTCCCTTGCCTACAAGCCTGAGAACATCTCTTTCCCGTTCTGTGAGCTCATCGGGATATTTGCCGGAATTGGTCTGATTTCCACTGCCTGTAATATGTGTTATGATTTTTGCTGCAATTTCAGGCTGCATAATTGAGTTGCCCTGACAGGCATCTCTTATAGCCCCCACCAGCTTCTCTGAGGAAAGGTCCTTCAATATATAACCGACTGCTCCGTTCTTAAGCGCTTCAATGATAAACTCGTCGTCATCAAAGGTGGTCAGGATTATTACCTTTATACCGGGATATTGCTGTTTGATGAGCCTTGTACATTCAACACCATTCATAACAGGCATCCTGATATCCATCAGAACTACATCGGGCTGAGCTACAGCTATTTTATCAAGGGCATCCTGCCCGTTTTCAGCCAGTTGGACCACAGTCAAATCCTGTTCCAGATCCAGTATTGTTTTTAAGCCTTCACGCATTAAGCGTTGATCATCGGTTATCATTATTTTTATTTTCATTGTAACCTCCATGTGGATGGGATAAGGTAAAGTGGGCTAAGTCCTCAACAATAAAATACAGTATAAACTCCATCTATATTGACATGTTTGGGATTAATATTACAGTCTTAAAGCCCCTACCGTAAACACTCGAAAACACGACTTTTCCATTGAGGCTTTCGATTCTTTCCCTTATGCCTCTCATGCCATATCCTTTTTTTATGCTGCTGCAGCCAAGTCCATTATCTTCAATTGACACCTGGACCATATTATTATCATGCTTCACGGAAATACTGATTTCACTCGGCTGTCCATGTCGGATGGAATTTGTAATACTCTCCTGAATTGCCCGGAACAGAGCAATTTCAACCTGAGACGGAAATTTAATGTCACTGGAAAGAGAACAGGTAAGCGAAATATGTACTTTGGCATTTTCCATCGTTTCATTAATTATCGAGGATATGGAGGCCAAAAAGGTTTTATCTTCCATTGCCTGCGGCCTAAGTGCTTTTATTGAGCGTTTTACGTCATTGAAACCGCTTCTGGACAATTCCTGTGCTTTTTCCAGTTCAGTCGGAAGTCTGGAGGGGTCAGCCGATGAGAGCTTTTTACATACTTCCAATTGGACAATGAGATTCGTTAGTGTATGAGCAAGAGTATCGTGTATCTCCCTGGCCATCCTTGTTCTTTCTTCTTCAATTGTGAGCTTTTGGGCTAAAGCAGATTGTTCAATCAGTTTTTTATAGGCTTCCTCAAGTTCAGTGTTAATATGCGCCTGTTTTTCCTTTTCGCGTATCTGCATTTTTACAAGATAACTCATACCCATTACGAAAGCTGTGGAGATAATGATGGAAAATAGCATTGACAGCAGTGAATTCGCCAGCGCCAACCTGCCATTCCTTAGGGCATAAATTGTAATTTGAAATACAAGGAAGGTCAGCGCGAGAGGAACGGAATACAAAAACGGATATATTATAACCGTGGATGAAACCAGTACATAAAAGTATAAAATGTTGAAACTGATGTTCTCAAAAAAGCCTATGACGAGTATGAGGAGCATCTCCAGTATGATACTGGCGACCGTATATTTAACCGGTTTATTATGTGCAAACAGATAGTATTCTCTGAAATAGTTTACAAAAAACAAAATCAGAATGAGAGGGATAAGGCAGATAAGATTCTTCGGCGTATTATTAATAATTATTAGAATGGTAGCTGAAATATAAGTAAATAAGGTAAGCCACCTGAAAATATTCTTTACCTGCAAAGCTTTGCCCATTGAAACCTCCTGCGACAACTGAATAGGTAATTGCTTATAAGAGTTATTTGCAAGACATGCTGAGTTTTTCCATGAATATAATTATACCATCAGGTAAAGTTTTAGCAAAAATAATTTAATCCATGGACAGATCAGGTGGACATATGAGTAACAATGTTTTAAATCATATAATGTTTATATCAGTTATTTTAGCCGTGTCAGCTTTTACAATTATTCTGGCAGGGATTTTTATGAATCTTCTTATGGTAAGGGCAGAAAGATTCCTCAATAAATTGGCTAAAAAGGTTAGTCCAAAATTTAATAAGAAGTACAGTATTATGTTCCTGGAAGGAATTTATTTTCTGGTGATAGCTTTATGGGGAATAATTATTATGGCTTTCATTAAGAACGGAAAACTATCGGATATCATATTTTTAATTATTTCTGTGATAATTGTTAACTTTTCCGCAATATTACTGTTGGCAATTCGAAATGACAAAACTGATGTGCTATCCTTTGGTATACCGGGACAAAAATACCGGAATACCAAAATTAGGAAAAGCTTTTTATTAAACCAGATTAAACTTCTGCTGGATTCTTTAACAGACAAGGTTACAATTATTTTATATCCTTTAATAGTATTAATTTATCTATTATTTAAATTATTAAAATGGCCGGAGGAGAGCTATTTCTTTTTACTCATAGTTTTACCGATTTTTCTGGGACTATGGATTTATTTAGGCATCAATATAAAAGAGGATGGTTCAACTGTATTTTTAAATGATCAGAATACTAAAAACTTTAGAAGAGTAGTTTTATATTCAGTGCTTTTGATAATAGCATTTAAATGTTCCTTTAATTCCTATTTAATCGGTCTGGGTATCAATACCGATTATGCTTTAAAATATACAACAGTATTTCTTAACACTTATTCAGCTATTTTTATTGCCTGCGACAGATTGTTAAAAGCATGGACAGACAATTATAACGCATACAAAAAAACTGAAGAGGAAACCAAACCCTCTAGCGTCCGGCAGCCTTCATAACCATATTATCATGCTCCTTAATATATGCTGAAGATGTTGTGCTGCTGTGTGAAGTACTATTTTTCATATATACGTCAAAGTGACCTGTTACTCCGTTAGCCCCTATGGTATCTACATCATGTGGCATACCTGAAAGAGACGCTGCCAGGTTCATTCCGTTAATATATATTACAACCGCCCTGGGAGACCACTTCCAGGTTCCAAAGAGGCTCTTCATGGTCGTAGTATCTGCTGAGGTAAGAGGTTCTATATCTATATGGTTATAACCACCAATCATTCTGGCTTTAAATTGTTTTCCGGTATCCACGTCCACAACAGTAAAAGTGGCATTTCTCTTAACAAGGTATTGCCCCTCCAGAACCCAGTCAACCGGGGCACCCTTCTGAGCTGGTGCTTTTGCCTGTCCAGGTGTGACGGTATATGCCCGGGGTGCATAGCCGGATATGGCTATTTTATCTCCGGCTTCGAACCATTGATCGGCAGTCATGTAGTTATATTTTATTATGTCTGCAGCTGGAACTCCGAATTTTTTAGAAATAGAGGTGGCGGTATCTCCAGGTTGGACAATATAAGTCACGGCCGGCCATTTTGTACTGGAGGCTGGGGCAGGTGCGGGTGCAGGTGCGGGTGTCGGTGTTGCAGTTGCGGCGTTGGGAATAACCAGAGTTTGTCCGGGGAAGATATTGTCTCCTGTCAAATTGTTTGCACGCTTTAGCGCATCCACAGTTACTCCGAATTTCTTTGCTATACTCCACAGGGAGTTTCCGGCCAATACGGTGTACCTGGTTTGGGTCGCTCTTTTGGAAACATCAACCGTTTTGGCAGCACTATTCAGTGTAACACTGTATCCTAAATTTTCAGCAATAAATCTCAGCGGTGCGTAGGTTACGCCATTAATCGACAGGGAAGCAGGCATGGCTGTCTGAACTCCATTTACGCGGGCAACCGAATTACCCCTGACGAAAGCAATGGATTTACCGTTAAGATTTATCCCTACAGTTTTGGAGGAGCTGTTCCACCAAACGTTTGCTCCTATGGTTCTGCCAAACTCACTTATAGGTACGTAGGTAATGTTATTGTGTATCAAGGGCTTGTTTTGGAAGGTCTGTACGTTTCCGTTAACCGAGACCTTTACATTGTAGTTGTAGGCACTTTGAGTCTGAGCAGTTCCTGCAGTTGTTCCGGCCGCCTGTGCATAAGCAGGCAATCCAAGCATAAAGGATGAAATTATTGCCGTACCAAGCATTATTTTGGCAGTATTGATCTTTATATCAGGAAATTTCTCAAGAATGTTTTGTATCAGGTTTTGTTTAAGGCCATCCTTATCTCCGCCGGCTTTGCTTAATTCACTGGCAAATTCTGCGTCCATACTTCCTTTTTCAAAATACAGAATCAGATCGTACCCGCCGTTCTCAGCTTCAACTAACTTATAGCTTTTAAACAAATCCATAATGAATCCCTCCGATGAAATTTTGTTAATTATAGTATTTCAAATTGAGGAATTTTTATTTTTAAAAAATTACCAAAAATCTTAAAGGATAATTTATAAAAGCACGTAAAAACTAAAATAGGTTTAAAAAATATAGTTTGTTGGGAGGTAATAAAGTGGGTAAATCAGGATCTTATGGTAATGATGAAAATTTAGTATACACTGATTGCAATTCATCCGGCTGTAATGAATGCGGATGTGAAAGCTTGAATGTTGAACTTTCTGATAAAATATCAGATGATAATTATTCAAAGGGTGTTTCCTTCACAAACTTTGGAGACAAAGTCAAAGTGACTTATGAAGGACAGCTCTCAAAAAGTGGTGCAAATGAAGTCTTTGCCGTAGTAAGCTTTGGTGACAATAACAACTGGCAAAACAGCTCAACTTACCCTATGAACAATACCAACCAATACAAGTATGAGTTATCTGTCCCGGCTCAGAGCAAACAGCAGATAAACATAGCTTTTAAGGATGGCGCAGACAACTGGGATAATAATTCAGGAAAAAACTATAGTTATTATATCCAATAAGTAACAGGCAGCCGTAGGGCTGCCTGTTACTTATTAAAATAAGAATTTTTAAAAATAGAAAAAAGCTTTCAGACAAATCAGAAAGCTTTCATCATTTGGTGCGCCATCAGGGATTCGAACCCGGGACACCCTGATTAAGAGTCAGGTGCTCTACCAACTGAGCTAATAGCGCATAGTGAGCTCAACATAAATTTTTATGAGAGCTTGTTTATTATATGCACTATTTTGTTTTTTGTCAAGTTGTTTATCATAATTTATATAAAAAGGTAGGAGAAAGCTTTACACTTTTAAGATCATGTCAGCTTCCACGACGGATAAATCCTTTGCTCTTATTGTAGCCCGCTGTACACTGGAGGCCGACCCGACACCCAACACTCTCATTCCGGCTGCCAGTGCAGCGTCGACACCGGCTTCGGCATCCTCCACCACCAGACAGTTTTGGGGGAGGATGCCGAGTTTTTGGGCAGCCACCAGAAAAACTTCAGGGTCGGGTTTACTTCTTGAAATATCATTCCCATCTGCAGTAGCATCAAAATATTTATCCAGGCCGATACTCTTAAGAATCAAGGGAGAATTCCTGCTGGAGGAGCCGATTGCAACTTTGATACCGCGCTCCTTCAAAGCTGTAAGAAACCTTTTGACTCCGGGAAGTATATCCTCCGGTGTCAGGATTTTTATTAATTCCCTATAATAACCGTTCTTTCTTTCTGCCATTTTAGTTTTTTGTTCTCCGGTATCTTTTTTTGTAGCCAGCTCAAGAATTATTTCCAGACTTTCCATCCTGCTTACACCTCTCAGACGTTCATTTATTGCTTTATCAAAATAAATGCCTTCTTCATCGGCCAGCAGCTTCCAAGCCTGGTAGTGGCAATCATCCGTGGAGACAATAACTCCGTCCAGATCGAAAATTACACCTTTTACAGGAGGCATATTGTCAATGACATACATATTGTCAGTTTCAGTCCTTGTATCAGCAATTGCTATATTATTAGTCATACTGCGTTCTCCTGTCCCAAATTGATCTTTTCCCCATTACTTGTAATTTGGAGGCTGCTACCTTTCAGAAGCTTATAGCTTACATTGTTTCGTTCAACCCGGACCTGTATCAATCTACCCTTGTATGTAATCTTAAAGCTGTAGCCCTCCCAGTTTTCAGGAAGGTACGGGTTGAAGTAAAGCCCGTCCTCATAAGCTCTCATGCCTGCAAACCCGTTTACGACACACATCCAGGTACCTGCCATATTAGCGGCGTGGATACCGTCCCTGGTATTGCCATGGTAATCATCCAGATCCATTCGTGCGGTACTCATAAAATACCTGTATGCCTTGTCATGGCAGCCTATTTCACTTGCCATAATACTGAAAATTGCAGTTGAGAGGGAGGAGTCGTGGGTTGTAAATTTCTCATAGAAATCAAAGTTGATTCTTTTCTCCTCCATTGTAAAGGTATTTCCAAGGAAAAACATTGCCAAAACCAGATCTGCCTGTTTACATACCTGGTGTCTGTAAATAACAAGAGGATGGTAGTGAAGCAGTAGCGGGTAATTTTCTCCGGGAGTGTTTTTGAAATCCCAGGGTGCCCTGTCAAGAAAACTGTCATCCTGAAGGTATATACCCATCTTTTCATCATAGGGGACATACATATTATCCACAGCTACTTTCCACGCTGTTACTTCTGAGTTTTTAAGGTGTATTTTTTCAGACAGCCTTTTGAACTCGGCCGGAAACCTTTTTTCCATCAGCTGTGCTGTCTTGTACGCATATTCCAGGTTTACCCTGGCCATAAGGTTTGTATAACAGTTGTTGTTTACAACTGCACTGTATTCATCCGGTCCGGTAACACTATTTATGCAGAACTTGTTTCCCTTGTGAGGAATATAGCTTCCCAAATCAACCCACAGTCTGGCTGTCTCAAAGAGAAGTTCAGCACCGTATTCAACCAGGAATTCATAGTCTTCCGCGGCCTCCATGTATCTTTTTACGGCAAATGCAATATCGGCATTTATATGATACTGGGCAGTTCCGGCAGGATAATATGCTGAGCATTCTTCACCATTGATTCCCCGCCAGGGGAACAGAGCACCCTTGGGATGATTCATCTGGCGGGCACGCTCTCTTGCTTTGTCCAGCTTGCCATACCTGAATTCCAGAAGTTTTCTGCTTATATGGGAATTATTATACAGGAAGAAGGGAAGAATGTAAGTTTCAGTGTCCCAGAAATAATGTCCTTCATAGCCTTCACCTGAAAGTCCCTTTGCAGCAATATTGGTTTTTCCGTCCCTGCCCACTGATTGCAGCAGGTGGAACATATTCAGCCTGATTCCCTGTTGAAGTGCAATATCACCTTTTATCTCAACGTCGGTTCTGAACCAGAAATCCTCCAGAAATGCCCTCTGTTTCTCCTTTAACCCTTGGAATCCGCATGAAACTGCATCTGAAAGTATATTTTTATTTATCTCCACCAGGTTAGCCTCTCTACAATCCAGAGAAGTTATATAGGAGATAAACTTGTTCAGTCTGATTGGCCGACTTTCCTCTGCATTAATGATAAATTCCATGCCAATTGATAACTCTTCATCTAGTAGTCGGCTTTCATAAGGATTATTGGTTTCAAGCTGATTTGACATTGCACAGGCTAAAGTAAGACCCGAGTTTTTAGTCTTTTGTACTATGGAACAATAATCTGCTTCCATTAGCTTGTTTTCTACCGACAAAACCCTGCCTTGCAGCCCGGAACCTACACGGGGATCATTTTCAACTGTTATGTTCTTTACGTTTCCGTCTAAAATTGACTGAATTCTTATCTCGCCTGAGAAATTGAGGGGCGTTGCTTCATAACTTATAACGGCCTGGTGTTTATTTTGCAGTGAAACAATTCTTTGAATGTCTATCTTAACTCTTTTTCCTCCCGGTGAGACCCATACAAGGTTTCTATACAGTATTCCGGTTTTAAGACAAAGTGTTCTTTTATATTCCTCCAAAGTACCTGTCTGCATGCTGAACTCTTCATCACCAATAAAAAGTTTTATTATTTTGGAATTGGTTACATTGAGCATAGTCTGGCCTTTTTCAGGAAAACCGTAGGCAATTTCGCCATACTTGATTACTTCAGTATCATAGAAACCGTTAATATAAGTGCCATCCAGACCTTTTTGTTTTAAACTGCCCAGACTTTCCTCAAAATTTCCCCTGAAACCCAAATAACCGTTTCCAGCAAAAAACATTGTTTCATTTCTGAAGTTGCTTTCTAAATCAAATTTTTCTTCAATTATCTCCCATTCATTGTAAGGATAAATTGGTTTTTTAAATGACTGATTTATGTTCATATATTTTCTCTCTTCTAATTAATTAATGATAAACAATTGGAGCCGGAAGTATTGTGAAGCCACAGATTGGAGACAGCTTCAGAATTGTACCATCATCCCTTGATTCCTGTGGAGGCGACTCCTTCAATGTAATATCTCTGGAAAAGCAGGAACACTATTATAACCGGAATTGTAGTGAGTACAACTCCCGCCATTGTGACATTGAGTCTGTCGAAGAACTGATCCTTGGCAGAATTCAGACCTTGCACCAGAGTATACATCTTTTCCTGATTAACAAAAGTTGATGGAATAAGATAACTGTTCCAGGTATTTGTAAATGAAATAATTATGGTAGTAGCAAAAGCTGGCTTTATTAGCGGAACAATAATTCTGAAAAATGCTCCGATTTTGGATAAGCCGTCAATTCTTGCGGCTTCAAGCAGCTCATTGGGAATAGTGCTGATAAACTGCCTCATCAGGAATATGTACAGGCACTGGTAAAGATATGGAACTGTCAGAGAAGCCATTGTATTGAGCCAGCCTATCTTTGCCATAGTGATATATACCGGTATCAGAATCATATGGTAGGGTATCATCATAGTTGCAAGCACTATCAGGAATATGAGCTTTTTACCAGGGAACTTCAATTTTGCTAGCGCATAGCCTGCCATGGAAGAAAAGAGGCAGCAGCCCAGAACTATGATTGCGGTCATGACGATGGTATTCATATACCATACGGCAATTCCCCCTCCGGCATTCTGATAATGAGTAATCAAACGTATATAGCTGTCCAGGTTTAATTTCTCAAAACCTACAAACAGGGTGTTCACATCCTGTAAATCCTTAACGGAGGTATAAATGGCAAATACCAGCGGCAGTATGAAAATTACTGAGAAAGCTGACAGAAATATATATAAGATGGCGTTTTTAATATTCTTCAAACCAATCACTCCTTTTCCTCCAGTAATTTTTTCTGAACCAGTGTGATGCCCATAATTATAAACAGGAATATAATTACTGCTGCGCAGCCTAATCCCATCTCATCTGGATACCTTATACCGTGAGTTATAAAATAGGTGATCAAAGTTGTTGTGGAATCGGCGGGTGAGCCCAGTTTTCCGTATCTCGAAATGGCTGCAATCTGGTCATAAATCTGGAAGGCCTGAATTGTTCCCACAGAAAAAACCAGAAAGGTTACAGGCTTGAGGGAAGGGAAGGTTATATTTCTGAACTGCTGCAGCCAGTTGGCACCATCAACTCTTGCCGCCTCATATAATTCCTTTGAAATGCCCTGAAGCCCTGCAAGATAAATAATCATAAAGAAACCGGCCTGCTGCCATACATAAAGTATTATTATAAACATTAAGGCAACGTCGGGTCTTGCTGTCCAGGTATCGTTCGGGAATCCCAAAATGGAGAATGCCTTCGCAAAAAGCATATCCTTCCTGAACAAAACCATAAATACTGTCGCTGCAGCAATACCGGAGGTTATATTCGGAATAATAAACATTGTCCTGAATATGCCCTTAGCGGTCAACTCCTTATTGAGTAATATTGCTAAAACCAACGCTAAAAAGGTTTGTAGGGGAACTGCTATCAAAACGATTATTACAGTGTGCCACATTGCTTTATAAAATTCCTGGTTACCCACCAAAAGTTTTTTATAATTGTCTAAACCGATAAACTTTGAATTCTCCATCTGAGAAAAATCAAAATGCTGGAAACTTATTAGAAAAGATTGTATAAAGGGATAAAAAAACCATACCAGCCATAATATTAAAAAGGGTGCCAGAAACAGGCAGGCAGCGGCGATATCGTTATCATTATTCCAAAATTTTTTGCTTCCGTTTAACTTGCTTTTTGAAAGACCGGACATACTTTTCACCTCTTTGCAGCTAGTGTTATTGAATTTTATAAGGGGGAGAATTTTATTATTAAATTCTCCCCCCTGGTAGTTAGTTTATTTTAATTGAGCTGATGTTTTCTTGATTTGTATTAATTGAAATCCTTCTGAATTCCATCGAGTATCTCTTTAACACTCTTTTTGTCACCGGCCAGAATTTTTGATTCCATAGCACCAACAAGGGCATCAATAAATTTCTTGCCTTCAGCCGGATATCCAAAATCTTTGGCAACTTTAACAGATGGTTCTATAGCTTTAAATTCAGGGTTAACTTCGTAGTATTTTGCGGTTAATGAAGTGAGTGCAGGATTGAGGCCGGTGCCTTCCATCATCTTTTGCAGACATTCCTCTCTGGCCATGTATGCAGCAGCTTTAACGGCGGCCAGCTTATCCTGTGTATCTTTAAGCACTACGATACCGCCGGAATGCATTGTACAAGCTTCCACTGTTCCCTTTGGAATAGGAAGAGCTACGTACTTAATGTCCGGGCCGGAATTCTTCAGGAAGCCCTTGTACCAGTTGCCACCGGTAGTCATAGCACCTTTCTTGTTTGCGAATACTTCACCGTCCCAACCAAGGCCGGCATGCTTCGGTGAAGTTGCTATTTTCTCGTCGAAAAGGCTTACAAAGAACTCAAGTCCCTTTACATTTTCAGGTGAGTTGATTGTTTTTCCGTTGCCCCAGCCGCCCCCAAAGGAGAGAACATAGTTTGTGAGGTGGAATGCGTCAATATTACAGATTATACCTGCAACATCTTTAGTAGTAAGAGCTTTGGCAGCAGTTTTTACCTCATCCCATGTTTTAGGATACTCTTTAAGTCCTGCAGCATCCCACATGTCTTTATTTATAAAGAACATTGCAGGTGCAGCTCCCATTGGAATTCCGTACAATTTTCCATCATATGTCCATATGTTTTTGGCTGTATCAGCATATTTGCTTAAATCAACACCTGCTTGCTTTATTTCTTCATCAATAGGAAGAAATGAACCTTTGGTAATATACTCAATATGACCTTCGTTTGTCAATTGGATTATGTCCGGTGCAGTTTTTGCTGCTACCTGTGCAGGCAACTGCTGCCAGAAGGTTGTGCTGTCGGGATATGGTGTTACCTCAAGCTTTACTCCCGGATAAACAGTTTCAATACCTTTGGCTGCTTCTTTCTGAATGTTTTGTTCTTCTTCGGAACCCCAAAGTCCGTACCTGATTGTTACTTCTTTTACTTCCTTGGCAGGTTCACTGCTTTTTACGGAATTACTTTCCGAACTGGCTGCAGTTGTTTCTTCGGCTTTTGAAGCGCTTCCGCAGCCTGTTAAAACAAGTCCTGAAACCATAAATAGAGCAACTAACAATGATACAATCTTAATGCTCTTTCTCATAACTGTTCCCCTTCCGATCCTTTAAATTATAGTTGAGTTCATCTCTCAACTAGATAATAGCAAAAACAGTTTTTAATTGAATCTAATCTGATTATTATTTATTTAATTAAATATCCTAAGATGGTGTTTTTAGTACAATATGCATAAAGAACTAAGCTCTTAAGTTGTATTTATTTATTGAAATTACACTAAAATTATTATAATTATACTTTCAGCTTGCTTCATCTCTATATTGTTTGGGAGTCAACCCTGTATATTTATTGAAAACAATATTAAAATGGACCGGACTTTTAAACCCCACATTATTGCTGACTTCATATATTTTTTGATCGGTTTCCCTAAGAAGCTTTTTAGCTTTTTCAACTCTGACTTCATTTATGTAATTAAACAGGTTTTCACCTGTTTCTTCCCTGAATAATCTGCTGATATAATTAGGGCTGACGTTGAAATTTTTTGAAAGGAGATTTAGAGTAATCTCCTGACTATAATTCTTATCTATATAGCTTATTATGTTTTTTATCAGATAGCTGCATTTTGAAAGATCAATTGAAGTTTTATTCAATTGCTGCTTTTGTTCAAGGATATCACGCCAGATATTTTGCATTTGACGAAGATATATGCAGCTATTAAACAGTTCAATTTTATCGAAATAGGACTTGCCTTCACTTATAACAAATAAAAAAGCGTTAAACAATTTTTTTACATCTTCTTCAGTCAGAACGGGCTGCTCCTCCAAAAAGCAGATAAAAGTATCAAGAGTGTGCTGAAAAGTTGCATATTCCCGCTTTTCAAGGCTGTTTTTCATTTTACCTATAACCGAGTCGATGTATATCAGTGCTTCCTTATTATTGCTGTGTTTTGTATCTCTGTAGTGTATAATATCTCCTGTTTTTTTGAAAAACCTGTACTTTACAGCTTTTATTGCTTCATCAAAGGTGTTTTTAATTTCTTTGCAGCTATTGTAGAGATCACCAACACCAATAACTATTTCCACATTCAGAAATTGTTTTGCAGCATCAATTATAAGCTCTACCAGGCAGTTTATTCTCTCCAGAGCCTTTTTTTCACTTATGATATCTGCAAAACTTGCTATGGTAACATAGAGGTTTTTATCGGAGGCAAAAAATTCAACTCCTGCTTCTCTGGATAAAACACCGCTTATAACGTTAAGCACTGCATTTTGAACCGAGTTGGAGGTATTGACATACCGCTTTTGCACTTCCTCCATATGTTTAATGTAAAATACAATGCAACTGAAGTTTTTATCCTGAAGTCTGGAGCCTACTTCTGAATTTCTGATTTTAAAGCTCTCAGGGTCAGTAATTCTGCCGTCAACAAGCTCCTTTAAAAAGACCTCCTTGAGTATGCTTTTATTTCTTTGAACGGAATCAGACTCAAATGAATTATTCTTAAATAAAGTATTCTCATGAACAAGCTGCCTCTTGATCTCCAGCAAAGTATCAAGAATATCTTTCGGACTCATGCAGGGTTTGTGAAAATAGTCGGCAGCTCCGTACCTCATAGCTTCCTTAACGTGATAGACATCATCAAACCCGCTGAGAATCAGTACCTTGCATTTGATTTTTTCCTCCTGTATTTTGCGTAGAAGCTCAATACCATCCATGTTTGGCATCTTTATATCCAGAAACATAACATCAGGTTGAAGTGACCTGAGTAATTCGAGAGCACCAATTCCGTCCGATGCTTCTCCGACTATCTCCATACCGTGCTCATGCCATTTTATACAGGATTTGATTCCTATCCGTACTAACAATTCGTCATCAACTATAAGTATTTTCATAATACTACACCCTCTTATCAGAATCTAATTAATTTCAGGTATAACAATGCTCACTATAGTACCTTCTTCGGCCTCACTTTTTATATCAATTCCATATCCCTTGCCAAAGTGTAGATGGATTCTCTTTTTAATATTGGGTATACCTATGGAATTCAGCCTGTTACGGCTTATTTCAGAATCTTCTTCAAAAATGGTGCTCAGTTTTTCGGAGCTGATGCCTTTACCGTTATCCCTGACGATAAAGTACACCTTACCGGCCTGGCTGTAGATACTTATCTTAATCAGACCTTTTCTGTCAATACCCTCCATTCCGTGGAATATGGCATTTTCAATAACAGGCTGGAGCACAAATTTCAAGGTCTTAAGCTTAAGCACATCATCAGCAATGTCATAGATTACAGAAAAAGTATTATAATATCTCAGGTTCAATATATTAATATAATCCTTTATGAAATTTACTTCTTCTTCAATAGTTATGAAATCACCTTTAATCCTTGCAGTAAACGCAAAAATAGCCGACAGGGAGTTTAATGCATTCTCAATACTAACGGCACCCTGCATGTTGGCCATCCATTTAATTATGTTCAGAGTATTATAAAGAAAATGAGGATTTATCTGTGCCTGCAGCGCAATCATTTCTGAAATGCGTTTTTCCTCTTCTTCACAATAGATTTTATTAATTAAACGTTTTATTTCTTCAATCATAATTTGGACTGTAGTGCTTATTTCTCCTACCTCACCAGGATATTTATCTATTTCAATATCGAAATTGCCCTTACCGATAAGTTTCATTTTCCTATTCAGCTTATATAACGGTTTTGTAACACTGGTAGCAATCAGGAGGGCTATTATCACAGAAAGCAAGCTTATTATTGCCGCAATAAGTATTGTGATGCGGAACATTTTATTCAGGTATGAGAACAGCTCCGCTTTAGGTACAACAGTGATTACCTTCCAGTTTGACAGCTTTGATTTTGAGGACAGTACATAATAATCGTCTCCCATAAAATTATCAAGACTGTAGGAGGATTTATTGTAATCAACTTTTACCCCGAGCACTTCAGTAACCTTTTTCCCGCTTTGAGTCTTGTCCCTGCTGAAAACCACATTGTCATTTTCATCAACTAAATAAAACCTGCTGTTTTTGGTCAGTTTGGCGTCCAGCCATAATCTTTCGAGATCCTGAATATTTACATTGATTAATACAATACCAAGGCTTTTCTTAGAATTAATATCTATGATACTCCTGCCGACAGATATTACATAATGCCTGCCTGCCTTCTGCTGATAATCCTTATGTATTCCTATAATAGCATGGGCGCCATCCGCCTCCAGAATTTTTTTTACCCATTCCTCCTTGGCGGGACTGTAATTGATAACCAGTGAATCGGTAGGTATCCGGCCTACAATGTCAAAGGTTCCGGCTTTGTATACGAATACAGAATCTATCATATCAGATATTGTTTTTATATTATTGTTCAGAAGATATTTCATAGTCTCAAAGTCCTTGTACTTCTCATAGTCAGGACTGCTTGAAGCCCTATAGTCCTTCATAAGGATATTTTTTACATCCTTATCCTTTACCGGATACTCGGACAATCTTGCAAGCATTCCATGAAAGGTATCAAGGTTCCTGATTACCTGCTCATTACTTTGAACTGCCGATTTTATAACGGTTTCCTGTATTTCACTGGAATACAGCCTTATTGAAACAAAACCAAGAACAATTAGCGGTACAACAATAAAGCCTATAAATGAAATTATAAGCTTGTTTTTTAATGTTAGATCCCTGAGTTTAATCAATAACTTCATAAAACCCCACTGTACTTTTTATTTTAATATATGAGAAATGAAATCGATTAATAAATACTACAATACATTATTCTATGTTGACATAAAAATTCCTTGTTTCAACTGTGCAGCACCAGCCTTAACCAATTGCAACTAGTCTTTCATCATTGCAAAGTCTGAGGTCAACGATAGATTTATTAAGGAGTGGATGTTTTAAATATGCTTGTCACCACCGAAAAGTAAGTTTCTTATTTCGTTATTTAAAATGCTATTTAATTTTAAAAATTACTCCAACCAATTGTATCATTTACAAAAAATGCAATCAATGCAATTGAGGAATTTTAAATCTCATTAAAAAAAGTCAGATATTTTTTAAAATTAAGATATGAAGCTAAATCTGACAGGAAGTATTATTTTTCTATATAAAAAAACAATTTTCGTATTGTAATTTATTGGACATGATGGTAAATTGTATTTATCAAAATATTCGGAGGGGTTTATATGATTTGTCCAAATTGCAATCTTGAAAATCCGGTGGAAGCTTTAAAATGTAATTGCGGGTATGAGTTTAAATCAGCATTCAACAATAATGCTTATAATCAATTCGCAGAAAAGCCTTCCACAGCCTTGCTGGTTATAGGTTGGATATGCGCAGTACTTGGTGGATGGTTAGGAATAGTAATAGCATGTTTGGTTGCGTTTAGTAAAAATAAGAGTAATAAACTTCAGTACAGATATGATGAAGCATCAAGAAAACAGGGAAAAATAATGCTGGGCGTTTCTATAGCTATGACATTAATATCCTTTATACGTGTATTTGCTCAATTGTAAGAATAAAGCATCAATTATTGTAAATAATCCATAAAAACGGCATTGACTAAGCGGCCTCCTATTTTTAGATAAAACTATGATAGGGGGTTTTTATTTACCCCATAAGCCTCAAACTTTTTTGTGGTAGTACTTGATCACTGCTGGGTGCGGTCTCGGGTTATTACGGTGGTGTTGTGGCTCGGCACACGCCGAAAGATCTTCCACCATCTTCTGCCAAACACCTTCCCACTTTTAATCGTTGTCGCAACTCTGAGCATGGCCTCCGGCATACTGAGCGAATCTACACTAAGCTTCCTGGGGTCACACACGGATGCAGTATATTTTTCAGGATCCTTACAGCTCGCTTAACCTACGAATCCGTATTGGTGATGCCACTGCGGAGCCAATGCTGGCGCATGGGCTGGCCACCAAGGCTAACGTGGAAGAACATGTGGAAAATATCCTGACACAGTGCGGACTTGCTGCCCGGTTTATGGATCGGTATCCGCATGAATTTTCCGGAGGGCAGCGTCAGCGCATCGTTATTGCGAGAGCTATGGCGCTGAACCCTGAGTTCATTGTGGCGGACGAACCGGTCTCCTCTCTGGATGTTTCAATTCAGGCGCGGATCATTAACCTGTTCAGCGACTTGCAGGAGGAACGGAAGCTTACCTAGCTGTTTATTTCGCATGACCTGGGGATTGTCGAGCATCTCTGCTCAAGGATTGCCATTATGTACTTTGGTTCGGTTGTAGAGCTGGCAACAAGAAACGAGCTGTTTTCCAACCCTATCCACCCGTATACCAAAGCACTGCTGTCAGCCGTACCTGTTCCTGATCCGGAACGTAAACGAAGCCGGATAATGTTGAGCGGAGACATCCCAAGTCCGCAAAACCCTCCTCCTGGCTGTCCATTCCACACCAGATGCCCGTATGCAAAGGAGATTTGCCGGGAACAGGTTCCGGAATTCCGGCAGGTGAAAGACGGTCATCAGGCGGCGCGCCATCTTTTTTAGGCTTTGGACAGGAAGATACACTACTCCTACTAAAGCCTTTCAAGTTTTGCACATGGTAAACATCACAATCTTGAAAAGGCTTTGCCGGAACGCGAGTGGGAGGCAACGCACCAATTCTTCCGCCGGACTTCCTTTTTGCCCGGAGATAAGCCAACAACTCCTCGCGGTTTTGGCTACACCAATCTTCAATGTCAGAAAACAGCTCCTCGAAAACCCTAAGGTGAGGATTTCTCAAAGCACCAACGATAAGCTCTGACTCGCTCAAGCGACGGTTGGCTTCTGTCTGTTTTCAATATCACTTAGAAAGGTCCGGAAGGACTCCCAGGTTTTATATAATTTAATTATTAATACTATTTTTAAGTACATAGGTTTCACTAGACAACAGATTTTTGTTTTCCTCTAATTGGTTACGTGATAATATATAATCGATAAAGCAAAAAAATTGTCGATCAATATCTAAAAATGTAAATTTGAGAGGAGAATCAACATGAAGCTTCAGACAAAGATCATATTACCAATTATGTTTTTATTGATTCTGGTTCTAGTTTTAATGACAACCGTATCCTTTTATTTCGAAAAAGACCTGTTGAATACAAATATGGCGACATTAACAGAGTCTAAACTCAGTGAGTTGGAAGTACAAGTTAATAGAAATAAAACTGAGATTGAAGACCTTAAAAATGACCTTAGTAATACATATCTGGAAAAGGCACGAACTTTAGCTTATATAATACAATTGAACCCACAGTCTATAGAATCATCTGACAGTCTAAATTCACTTATAAAAAATCTAAATATTGATGAAATACATGTTACTGATGAAAAAGGAATAATAACCTGTACAACGGTTGATAAGTTTAAAGGATTTGATTTTGCATCATCAGATCAAAGTAAAGTATTTCTACCGGCCCTGACAGATAAAAACTTTCAATTAGTCCAGGAACCTACTGAACGCGGGGCAGATAAAGTTCTGTTTCAGTATGTGGGAGTAGCACGTCTGGACAAGCCCGGTATTGTTCAGATAGGATTAACACCTAAAAAACTGCAAGATGAAATTGCTAAGAATGATATTTCTACTATAGCCTCTAAGGTTAGTTTCGGAAAGGCTGGTTATGTATTTATCATTGACAAAACAGCGAATAAAATAATAAGCCATAAAGATGCTTCCTTAATCGGCAAAAGTTTGGATGACTTTGATTGGGGTAAGAACATCAAGGGCAAGGATACCGGGAGTTTTCAGTACACAATGGATAACATGCAAAAGCATATAAGCTTTAAAACTATTGATGGCTATATTCTGTGTGCCACAATTCCTGTTGATGAATTCACAGGCGGAATAATGTCCATGCTATATAAGATTATAATAATTTGTTTTATATCAATAGTATTGTATTTTATTCTCTCATATATATTAATAAAATTACTCATTACAAATGAAATAAAAAAGCTTCTGAATTCAATAGAAGCTATTGGCAAAGGTGACCTTACAAAAGAAATTAACCTAACATCAAGCAAAGAGTTTAAAGAGTTCAGTCGTGGACTAAGCCTTATGACTAAAAACCTGAAAGCTTTAATAACCGAGAGCTTAGACGTAACAGCACAGCTAAATACAGTTGCTGATAAATTGGCATTATCCGCTGAACAATCGGGTCAGGGAGCTGAAGATATAGCAGTAACGGTCAACGAATTGGCTCAGACAGCAAATACTCAGGCTGAAGGCGCTTCCAAGGGAGCTCAGCTTGCTAAAGAAGTCTTTGAAAAGGTTGAAACAATTGCACTCAGCGCAAAGGAAACAGCGCAAAGTACTACTGCAACAAATGAAATAATTAAGGCCGGTGTAACTGCTGTTGAAGAACAAAACGTTAAAATGAAGAAAAATTCAGAAAGCACGAAAGCTGTTAATAATGCAGTTGATGAACTGGCACATCAGGCTCAGGAAATAGGAAATATTACGGATGCAATTACCGGAATTGCATCCCAGACAAACATGTTGGCGCTTAATGCCGCAATTGAGGCTGCAAGAGCTGGAGAGGTTGGAAAGGGGTTTGCGGTTGTTGCAGATGAAGTAAGAAAATTAGCCGAGGGATCAACCGCAGCTGCGAAACAAATATCCAACATTATTATCGGTATCCAAAAAAGCGTAGAAAATGCTAAGAATCAAGTTATGGCTTCAATTACTGCTGTTGAAGAGCAGCAACTTGCTGTGGAAAATACTCAGCAATCTTTTGAGAAAATTAAAGAATCATCTATATATGCTATAAAGCAGGTAAATGCTATATATGAAGCTACTAATGCAGTTATAAACAATATGCAGGAAATTGCTTTAGTTTCTGAAAATTCAGCAGCTGCTTCAGAGCAAAGTGCTGCCAGCACACAGGAAATATCTGCTTCAACACAAGAGCAATCGGCTGCCATGGAGGAAGTATCACAGATGGCTCAAAATTTGAAGGACATGGTAAATAAATTAAATCAGGCATCAAGTAAGTTTAGAGTTTAAAAACTTTATTCCATTGAACTTTTTAATGAGGCTTGTGAGCAGCATTTTTGCTTACAAGCCTTTTTGACTCTGTTTTTGTAAAGTTGTAATTATTGCAAATCCTTCATTTGTTATAAAACTCATGTCAAAGTACATGGCAATCAGAATATTACTTGAACAAAGAAAATACCAAAAAAAGGAGCATAGAGACACCATGGAAAAACCTCCAGTCCATGCAAACTTTAATAGGAGATAGACTGGGATGCAGCATTTATTTTAAACCTTACTATAGGCTTAAGAGTAGGAAAAATAGTCGTTTTAAGGTAAGCGCTCTACAATAGAGTGCCTTGTAAAATGAAATAGGATCGGCTATACCAGCCGATCCTTAAAATTACCTTTTACATTCTGTTTGTACAGCCTTAGCCCAGGGCATCAGATCTTCCAGACTTT
>JAEYHZ010000018.1 GCA_023409265.1 Bacillota bacterium
CGGCAAATAGCTGTATAATATTATTCATAAGAGACCTCCTATTGATTTTCCTGTTTTCTAGACAAAAACATTTTATCAAAAGGTGCGGTCTCTTATCTATTTTTTCCTACAGTAATTTTACACTAGCAAAATTCATTTAGAAACACGTAATTTTTGTCAATTGTGTCATTTATATTGACGGATCCATAAAGAAGAGTTACTATGTATTTAGTAAATTACTAATTTAGTAATTTAGTAATTCTGATTTTATATATAATTTTAATTAGTATTAATGTAATAGTAAAATGTAATAGTAAAAAGTAATAGTAAAAATAAAGTGATTTAAAAGAAGTGGAGAGATGAAAATGAAAATACCAACCACATTAAAACATAAACCTGTCATAGTTTCGGAAAATTACGAGAATGTTGATGGCAGATATGCCTATAACACAGACGCAAAAGGGCTTTCATTGGGACTGGCTCAATGGAATGACCGCGGAAAGGTTGATATTTCAGCCAAAGTCTGGAGATATACAGGAGAAAAATGGTCAAGACAGTCGGAAGAATTACCCTTGCATCGGGTTCTCGACCTGGCTATTCTGGTAGCCAGAACAAAGCTGCATTTCCGTGAAGATTCCTATAAATATTCCAAGCTTTACAATGAAGAAAAGCCGGTAATAGACAGAGTGGGTCTTCAGGGAGACGCAATGACCGTTTCAGTGTGCACTGATAATGAAAAGATTGACCAAGATATCAAATTGTTCAGTCAGGCATTGAGTGATGATGATGAGCTTATTGGTGAACGTTTAAGTACATTGGCCAGAATTTTAAAGGAGATGGGATATTAGCATGGATAAGTCACGAAAAAAGGAGCTTAAGCAGCAGTATACCGAAATGAAGCACCCTATGGGTGTATTTATTATCCGCTGCAAGCTGAACAACAAATGTTATATACAGGCTACAAATGATTTGAGAGGTGTCATGAATGGGGCTTATGCCAGGCTGGCCGGAGGAAGACACCCTAACAAGGAACTTCAAAAGGAATGGGCAGAGTATGGCCCGGATAATTTTTCTGCGGAAATACTGGAGCAACTTAAATATGATGAAAAAGATCCTGACAAAACTGATTATTCTGAAGAATTAACCCTTCTTCAAATGATATGGGAAGAAAAATTAATAGGAGAGAAATTGGAGTTCTACCAAAAAAGGCTGCTGTAGAAAGTATAAACTCAAATGTATTAAATCTGGTAACTATAATAAATTAATTGTAAGGCTTACAATAAAATAAGCAAAAATATCTGTTATTTTGATAGCTCCTTGTAGATTTTGTCACCATAATATTTAAATACTCATATTATGTAAATGTAGAATCTAAAAGGAGTTGATTTTTATGGCTGGAATATCTGTATTTCAGGATACCCCTGATAGTTTGAAATCATTGCAATATGGTTCTGACGGAACTACTTCAAAAGTCTTAAAATTAGATTCAAGTGGACGTCAGGTAATAGCAACAGATGTAGGAACCTCAGTTACAGTAAGTGCTACGGATTTGGATATCAGAAATCTTTCAAATACCCAGGACAATCTGGTAGTCTACGGAAACGATGGAACTGATAACAGAGCGGTTAAGACTGACACCAGCGGCCGTCAGGTTATTGTAACAGATGTAGGAACCTCATTAACAGTAAGTGCAACAGACCTGGACATCAGAAATCTTTCAAATACCCAGGACAATCTGGTAGTCTACGGAAACGACGGAACTGACAACAGAGCAGTTAAGACTGACACCAGCGGTCGTCAGGTTATTGTAACAGATGTGGGGACAGATTTAACAGTAAGTGCAACAGACCTGGACATCAGGAACCTTTCCAATACTCAGGACAATATTGTAGTCTATGGTAATGACGGTACTGACAACAGAGCGCTAAAAACCGATACTACAGGAGTTCTGCTGGTGGCAACCTCCAAAACCTTTACCAATCAGTCCCAAACAGTCACAACAGCCGATGCTTATGCCGGGTCTACTGCAAGAGACATTTCTCTTCAGACACTGACTTCATTTTTTGTAAATAATACCGGAGCAAACTCCGCTACAGTTAAGGTACAGATAAGTCCTGACAATACCCTTTGGGTTGATGACAGCACGGAATTTACTGTTGCTGCAGCTGAATCAAAGGTTCTTACACCAACAAGATTCGCAAACTATGCAAGAATTGCATATAAGTCCACTGCAGCAGGTTCAAGTACCACTGCTGATATTATTTATCAGGCACAGGCTTAGAAACATTATTTCCCGAATACACAAATTGTTTAATTAATGGTATACTGTAAATATTATTGTTTTTTCAACTGCCTGTACCGGATTATTATTGACACGGAACTATAGAGCGGGAAACTCAATTTGAGTTTCCCGTTTTTTTATTTATTTAAGAAAAGAGGATATCATGGAAGCTATAAGTTTACAGAAGTTAGTAGATAAAGCAGGTCGGATGGCCTTAGCAAATGAATGGGGAGAGAAAGCGTATAAGATAAACAGTGTCATTTTAAAAAAAGACAAAAACAATTGTGCTGCTTATACCAGACTGGCAAAGTATTATAAACTGAATAACAATATCCAAGATGCTAAAGAGATGTATTTAAAGGTATTGGAGATTGATCCGGAAAACCGGGGAGCAATCAATAATTTGAATGATTTCGATAAAGATGAAAAAGAAAATGATGAACTTAATAATTATAAGTCTATTGGTGACATGGTAAAAGAAGGACAAAAGTCAATGGTCAGGGGTAAATTCAGATTCGCATCCAAATTATTCCTGAAGGCTTTCTGCTCAGATCCTTCAATAACACATGCAGTGAGTCTTGCAGAGGCTTATGCTAAAATGGGGAAAGCTGATGAAGTGGAGAAGTTGTACGCAGAAATTCTGAGTTCTGCACATACTGATACAGATATTGCAAATTTAAATAAGCATTTTAGCATGTTAGGTTTGAACATATCTTAAATCAACATAATTGTAAATACTAAACATAAATGTAAATAAATAAAAATATTTTTAGATATTTCTTGTTATTTTGATTTAAAGCTGTTATAATGTTAATTATGGGTTATTTATTTTTGACAAAACTTCCTTTAATTATTATTGGAGTATGTTTGCCCGGGAATTTTTAAATCCAAATACTTAAAGGAGGTAATATTGAATATGGCAGATAAGACTATAACATGTAAAGATTGCAACTCAACTTTCATTTTTAGTGAAAATGAGCAGGCATTTTACAAGGAAAAGGGTTTTGATAATGAGCCCCAAAGATGTCCCGATTGCAGAGCAGCTAGAAAGCAGCAAAGAGGAAACAATAACAGAAGCGGAAACAGAAGCTTTGGCGGCGGAAACAGATGGTAAACCAAAAGGAGAGTGTCCACTCTCCTTTTTTAAATTGAAAACCATACAAATGTAATAGACGTTAAAAAGTGGATTCTATAATAAAATCCACTTTTAGTGTTTTACATGACTTTTTTATAAAAAGGGGTGTATATTATTAAGAAAAATGAATTACAATTGAACGAAGAAATAAAAGATGTTGAGATACGTGTGATAGATAGCGATGGTTCAATGCTGGGAGTTATGCAGACAAAAGATGCTATGAAACTGGCATTAAACAAAAATCTTGACCTTGTAAAAATAGTGCCAAATGCAGTGCCGCCGGTTTGTAAAATAATCAACTACAACAAGAGTGTGTTTGAACAGGCAAAGAAAGAGAAAGAGGCTAAAAAAAATCAAAAAACTGTATCCTTGAAGGAAGTCAGATTATCGGCTACCATTGAAGAGCACGATTTCGATGTTAAAGTTAAGAGTGCCATGAAATTTTTGCAGAACGGAGACAAGGTCAAGGTTTCTATAAGATTCCGAGGAAGAGAAATGAAGTATACTGTTTCAGGAAAAGAAGTACTGGAAAAGTTTGCTGATGCGGTAAACGATTCAGGTACTGTTGACAGGTTTCCGAAACTTGAGGGTAGAAGTATGATAATGATAGTTGTTCCCAAGAAACAATAACTACTAACTCTTACCTATTCAGCAATGGTTTTAATATTAAAGGCTTTCGATTCTACGAAAGCCTTTAATATTTGAATTTATCAGTTAGGATTGTTGAAGCTTGCAGGCTGGGCATTTTCTGCATTGAAGAACTGATCCCCCGGAGTAGAAAGGTTAAAGTACAGCTTGGAATCTTTTGTGATTCCCCAATCCTTCAAAGAGCCTGTATCCTGAATTCTGTTGAATGCCTCACGGAACATGGTGTTGTGGGCTTCTTCACGATTTAGGAGAAAATCAATTGTTTCCCGGACACTCTTGTCGTTAATTTGTCTGTAAAGATATTGATAAACAACCTTGGCACGCTGCTCTGCTGCAATATTTGATAGAATATCAGCAGCAAGATCTCCTGTTTCATTTACATAGGCTGCAGTCCACAATTGACCGGAGGCATTTGTAAGCATCGGGGTAAGGCCGGTGAGAACATGTGCTTCAATATTTCCTACAGTTGCATGATTTGCATCCAATACATGACCATTTAGAAGGTTAATTGTTTGGGCAACCATTTCCATATGGCTTAGCTCTTCGGAAGCTATATCCAAAAACAGATCTTTTATTTCAGGGTCCTTAATTCGTGCACTCTGTGAAAAGTACTGCAATGCTGCTTTCAGCTCCCCCTGTGGTCCTCCCAGCTGCTCCTGCATCATAGCCGCATAGTTTGGGTTTGGAGCATCCACTTTAACATCTTTTAATAATGCTTTATCATGTTTAAACATTTGTACATCTCCTCTTTAAGTTAAACTATAGTTTTAGGCTTTGCAGCCGGTGAGAAATTTATACGTACACATAATTATAAAGGTCTTGGAAAACATAAATTTGTAAGAATGAAAGATGTTTACCCCTTAATCAAGTAAAAGACAAAGCTGAGAAAAAGACAGGAGGAAAGACCGTGATAAATGAAATAGTTAATGGACTTTCAAAGCTCACAACTTCATCCCAACTTTTAATGGAAGATATTCTGATGTTGAAGTTTACCGTAGTAAATGCCTTCATTGTGGAAACCAATAATGGTTGGGTTCTTGTAGATACAGGTCTTGAAACATCTTACGATTTTATAGTGAAATGCGCTGAAGAATATTTCGGTAAAGACTGCAGGCCAAAAGCCATTATTCTGACTCATGGACACTTTGATCATGTGGGCTCGGTGTTAAAGCTCTCGGAGAAATGGGATGTACCGGTGTATGCTCATCCTCTGGAGATACCTTATATAACAGGCAAAAAGGATTATCCTCAGGCCGACCCTACGGTCGATGAAGGACTTATTGCAAAGATGTCACCGGCTTTTCCCCATAAAAGTATAGATCTGGGCTATCGTGCCGCTGCTCTTCCCAAAGACGGGAAAATACCTGATATGGCTGAATGGACCTGGATTCACACGCCGGGTCACACAGAGGGACATGTTTCCCTGTACCGGAAAAAGGACGGTACACTTATTGCCGGCGATGCCTTCACAACAACAAAACAGGAGTCTTTTATGTCTGTAATAACCCAGAATGAAAAGATAAAGGGACCGCCGGCTTACCTGACAACTGATTGGGAGGCTGCAAAAGCATCAGTGAAGCGGCTCAGGGATTTGGAACCAAGGCTGGCCCTGACAAGTCATGGGCATCCGCTGGAAGGTGAAGAGTTAAGTAAACATCTCCGGCTACTGTCAGATTATTTCAATGAGATATCAGTTCCAAAACATGGTAAATTTGTAGATAGACATTAATATTAATAAAGTGCTTTGCCAGAACATAATATTTCAATAGCCAGCCCGCTGGGTCCCAAGCTTGGACATAGCGGGTTTAATATTATATAATTATAATTAGATGTATATTTCCAAATATAGGCACCTCTCATCCATAGGCCGTGAGATCATATTCCTGAACATGGGGATGATTTATAAACGGCAGATAAATCAATAAAAAGCATATAGTACAATGAATGGGATAATCATAAAAATGCTTTATGACTCTATAAATAGTATATGAATTATATAAATATGTAATGAAAGAGGGGGAGGTAATGTTAGTATTAAGTCAGGTAATAAAGAAAGAATTATTGGAAATGGGAGCTGACCTTGTAGGTTTTGCTGAAATATCAGATTTACCTGAGGAACAAACCTTGGGCTATAAGTATGGCATTTCAATCGCTGTAGCAATAGCTCCGGATATAATCAATAATATTGGACTTGGTCCGACAAAGCAATATTACGATGAGTATATGAGACTTAACCGGCTTCTGGACAGTTTGGACATAAGGGTTGAAGAAATAATAAAGTCTTCGGGTTACAGGGTCCTTCCCAAAACCAGATCTAATGTAACCATAGATTATAAGGACCATTCCACTATTCTACCCCACAAAACCGTTGCAACAAAAGCCGGACTTGGATGGATCGGTAAATGTGCACTTCTGGTAACTGACCAGTTTGGCTCTGCTGTCAGAATCTCATCTGTTCTTACTGATGCGCCGCTGGAGGTTTCCGAGCCGATTACCAGGTCCAACTGCGGAAATTGTGACAATTGTGTAAGAAACTGTCCCGCTGAGGCTTTGTCAGGAGACCTGTGGTATGCCGGGATGAAAAGAGAAGTCTTTTATAATTATATGGCCTGCAGAAGAAAAGCGATAGAAAGGACCTGGAAGGTATCTCAGGGGGAAACACACTGTGGTTTGTGCGTTCTGGTATGTCCAAGAACAAAAAAATATATCACGGCAGCCGGAGGAAATTACAGTTTTCCTGCAGTTGATATAGCTTCTAAAGGCGAGCTTGAAGAAATCCTTCAGCTTCAAAAGCTGGCCTATCAAAGTGAAGGCGAATTGTATAATGATTTCAACATACCGCCTCTGGTGCAAAGCCTTGAGGAACTGGAGGAGGAAGCTGGAAATTCAATTGTATTGAAGGTTGTGGAGGATAGAAAAATTGTTGGTTCGGTCAGGGCTTATGAAGAAGCCGGAAGCTGTTACATAAGCAAATTAATAGTTCATCCTGATTATCAGAACAGGGGTATAGGAAAAAAGCTGATTTCAGCTGTTGAAAATTGCTTTAAACACGTTCGATACGAGCTTTTTACAGGCCATTTGAGCCGGAAAAATCTAAGCTTGTACCGGAAAATGGGGTATAAGGAATATAAAACCCGGAAGATAAGTGATAATCTGGAATTGATTTATCTTGAAAAGCAAAATTAACGGTAGAAAATTTTTTATATCTATTATATACCTTGTAGTTATATTGATTTAATATTAAAATCTAAGTCTAAAATAATAATCTAAGTCTAAAATTATAATTCCTAAAGGAGAACACATGAAGGAAAATTGGAAAAAGAATATTATCCTTTTTTTAACCAGCCAGACTATTTCACTATTCGGTTCTGCATTGGTACAGTATGCCATAATGTGGTACATTACTCTGCAAACAAAGTCAGGCATAATGATGACCATTTCAATAATCTGCGGCTTTGTTCCAACTTTTTTTCTCTCTCCCTTTGCAGGTGTTTGGGCAGACAGGTATAACCGTAAGCTGCTAATTATCTTATCGGATACACTTATAGCGTTATCGACGCTGGTCTTAGCCATATTGTTCCTAAACGGACATAACTATATGTGGCTTTTGTTTGTCATTTCGTCCATACGTGCACTGGGAGGCGGGATTCAAACTCCTGCGGTGGGAGCGTTTATCCCTCAGATTGTTCCTGAAGATAAGCTGACAAGAGTAAATGGAACAAATGGCAGTATACAGTCATTGGTAATGCTTGTTGCACCTATGATTAGCGGCGCACTTCTCACCCTTGCTCCACTGGAAATAATATTCTTCATAGATGTGGTTACCGCAGCAGTTGCAGTCGTTGTAATGCTTGTATTCCTGAAAGTACCCGCCCATGAAAAGGCTTTACGGAAGGAAAAAGTCAATTATTTCAGCGATTTCAAACAGGGTCTTGCCTACATCCGGGATCACAGATACATCAAGGGTTTCTTTATATTCTGTGGGATTTTTATGTTTTTTGTATCTCCTGCAGCTTTTTTGACTCCTCTGCAGGTGGCACGTACTTTCGGAGACGATGTATGGAGACTCACTTTGATTGAAATAGTATTTTCAGCCGGTATGATGGTGGGTGGAATAATAATAGCGTCCTGGGGCGGATTTAAAAACAGAGTAAAAACCATGACCTTTTCCTGCCTTATAATAGGACTTTGTACATTTGCACTGGGAGTTGTGCCTGTTTTCTGGATATACCTTCTCTTCATGCTGGTGACAGGTGCCACAATTCCGGGATTTAACACCCCATTTACTGTAATTTTGCAGGAGAAGGTTGAGGGTGAGTTTTTAGGGCGGGTATTTGGTATTTTCGGAATGATATCAAGCTCCATGATGCCGTTGGCAATGCTGTTTTTTGGTCCCATAGCAGATGAGGTGAAAATAGAGTGGCTGCTTATTGGAACGGGTATCATACTATTTATTCAAGGGTTTTTCCTTATAGGTAATAAACGGTTGTTGGAAGCGGGTGAACCTCTTATCACCTCCACAGAATTTGAAAAAAGTTAATATAACATAGAATCTTTGAGAGCAAATATAATTTGTTTTCAAAGATTTTTTAATTTTTATTTATTTGTATGTTTAAGTTTCCGATTTGGTGGTATTAATAGTCTGATTGTTATTCTTACAATTTCCATAATTTTTATATGATATTAAATGTCAAAAACTTAACAAATTCATTGATTCTTTAGCAATTCTTTGATAAGATTATAACGATGTTCTGTAGAAATTTGTTGAAATTTGTAATTTTTTAGAATAAACTACTGGAGGAAGTTATGAAAAATAATATTTTGGTTATCGGAGCTGGGTATGCAGGTATACTGACAGCAAAAAAGTTAGCTAAAAAGTTCAAGAAGAATAATGACGTAACTATCACCATCATTGATAAGAATCCCTTTCACACCATGCTGACCGAACTTCACGAAGTGGCAGCCAACCGTGTTGACGAGGACAGCATTAAAATAAGTTTAAAAAAGGTATTTGCAGGCAGAAAAGTTAATATTGTTATGGACGAGGTAAAGTCCATCGACTTTAATAAACATAATGTAATTGGTGACAATAATCAATACAGCTACGATTACCTTGTAATCGCTGCCGGCTCCAAGCCGACATTTTTTGGTGTCCCCGGCGCAGAAGAGTTCACATTCAAACTCTGGTCCTACCAGGATGCAGTGAAATTGAAGGATCATATTCATAACTCCTTTAGATTGGCAGCTACTGAGACAAATATTGAAAAGAAGAAAAAGCTTCTTTCATTCTATGTTGTGGGT
Organism: Bacillota bacterium; assembly: GCA_023409265.1. Classification (GTDB taxonomy): domain Bacteria; phylum Bacillota; class Clostridia; order Acetivibrionales; family DSM-1351; genus Ruminiclostridium. The sequence goes on from JAEYHZ010000018.1 coordinate 9,345, forward strand.
GCAGGTTTTACCGGTGTTGAAATGGTGGGTGAACTGGCAGAATATGTTCCTCTGTTGTGTGAGAAATATGAAATCGACAGAGAACTTGTTGAAATTGTGAATGTCGATGTTCTGCAACGAGCTGTTCCAATACTACCGGAAAAACTTTCTGCAAAAGTAGAAAGACGTCTTGAAAAAATGGGCGTTAAACTAATGCTGAATACAGGAGTATGTGGCGTTGGTGCAGATTACATTGAAGTAAAAAAAGATAACGCTTGTGTCAGATATTCTGCAGGGACCGTTGTCTGGACTGCAGGAATAGAAGGTTCAGATATAACAAATGAAGCTGCCAGGTCACTTGAATCAGTGAGCAGGGGCAGAATCAAAACCGATTCCTTCCTGAGATCAACTGATAATGATCACGTCTATATTGTTGGAGACAATATGTTCTATATACCTGAAGGGGAAGAAAGACCTGTTCCTCAGATGGTAGAAAATTGTGAGCATAGTGCTGCCACATGTGCAAATAATATATATTGTGCAATTACAGGAAAAGGAGAGATGGAGGTATACAAACCATCCTTCCACGGAGTCATGGTTTGTGTTGGCGGACGTTATGGCGTTGCAAGAGTTGGCCTGCCAAATCATATGTTTAACCTTCCGTCCTTCTTTGCAATGTTTGCAAAGCATTTTATAAACATTATTTACTTTATACAGGTATTAGGCTGGAACAAGATATTCAGCTATGTAAAGCATGAGTTCTTTACCATAAGGAACTGCCGCAGCTTTGTAGGAGGACATTTTTCCAACAGAACCCCAAGCTTCCTTCTTGTTGCACTAAGGGTATGGCTGGGTGCTGTGTGGCTGTTTGAAGGTATTATGAAGATTGCTGAAGGCTGGTTGACCGCACCTAAACTTAAAGGCTTTTTCGGCGGAGCCGATTCGTGGTATAATAGTATCCTCAAGGTAGCTACCGAAGCCACAAATGGTGCGGGTGCACAAGCAGGCAAGGCTGCTGTGGATGCTGTTTCGTCAGCAACCGGTGATGCAGCTGCAAGTACAGCCCAGGCAGCAGCAAGCACCGTACAGGCAGCCGTTGATGCAGTGTCTGCTGCAACGGGAGCGGCAACAGACGGAGCTGTGCAGCAAGCTGTAAAATCTGTTGGTACAGCCATTATGAACTTTGACTTTCTTGGTTTATTCCGTTTGATTTTTGTCAGCGGAAAGGACTTGGCTCATTCAACATTAAGTGATTATGCCTTTAGAATAGATGTACCTTTTATGAACTGGTTCTTAAGCAAATTTGTATTGGCCAATGATTCAGTTCAGATATTTATGCAGGGCTTCATTGTAATAGCAGAAATTCTGATAGGTCTGGCACTTATCGGAGGACTGTTTACCACACCTGCATCAGCATTATCTTTGGTACTGCAGTTTATGTTTGTATGCACCACAGGTCTGTATTTGGGAACCTTCTGGATGATATTTGCTGCAATTGCCGTATTGATAGGCGCTGGAAGAACCTTTGGACTTGACTACTATGCGATGCCGTTCTTAAAGAAACAATGGAAGAGATTACCTATTGTGAGAAGGTTGTATATTTATAATGACTAACGAAAACGTGAAAAAACAGGATGACATTGAGTTGATTGTTTATGATGGAGCTTTGGAACTGGTAAGGGAAAAGGTAAACAAAGCATTATCCACTGCTCCTCTGATTATTCGTAAATATACCGAGCATCTTATGGCTTCTACAGGCAAATACATCAGGGCAGTATCACTGCTCACATGTGCTCAAAACAGGGATGGACTGATTCATCCCAATGCAATAAGCTTTGCTGCTGCAATCGAGCTGCTGCACCTGGCGACACTGGTACATGATGATGTTATGGACAATGCAGGCGTTAGAAGAGGAAAGGTGACTCTTCAAAAAAAGTATGGAAAAAAAACAGCAGTTATATGCGGAGACTATCTGTTTAGTATCGCACTTAAAACAGGAGCTTCTGTCTCAAATAAAGAGGATTATATAAAGCTTAACATGCCGGACTATATCAGCAGAGTGTGTCTGGGTGAGCTGAACCAGCATATTAATAACGGATATCTGGATATATCCATATATAAATACTTTAAAATAATATCCGGAAAAACTGCGGCATTGTTTGAAGCCTCCTTTTGTGCCGGAGCAATTTTGAGCGGCTATGATAAAAACGGCAGGTTGGAGCAAGCTCCTGACAGTAATGATAAAACTGTCGGAAAATATAGGCGGTTGGGAAGGTACATCGGAATGATTTTTCAAATCCAGGATGATTGCCTGGATTTTGAGAAAACCGAAGATGTGGCTAAAAAACCGGTGCAATCGGACTATCAGCAGGGAGTCGTCACATTGCCTCTGATACACGCCTTTAAGAACATGACGGGATTAAAAGAGAGGGCAAAACACCAAGAGCTTTCCAGGGAGGAAGTAAGTAGTGCGGTGGCTGAAACCGGCGGCCTGGACTTTACACATATGATAGCAAACAAGTATTATAAAAAATCAGTAAAGTTAATTGACGAACTTGATATTTCCCCGGATAAAAGGTCAAAGCTATTATATGTTCTCAATAAAGCGTATGGCAAATCCTGATAATAGACAGGTGGATTGAATGGTTTTAAAATTACTGGATTATATTGAGATAAAAACAAAAATTACCAGCATCTTTGCATTTTTGCTGACATTGGCATACATCTTTTATCTCCACAAACCTATAAACTGGGGTTTAACTGTCATATTCTTTATTTCGATGTTTGTATTCGATCTGACTACAACTGCGATAAATAATTATATCGATACAAAAACAAACCACCAGACCCTACAATTTAGAAGAAAAAATGCTCTGATGATAATATATGTTTTATTTGCCCTATCAGCCGGCTTTGGTTTATATCTGGCATACCTTACCGATATTGTTGTTTTTTTACTGGGTGGAGTTTGCTTCCTATGCGGAGTATTTTATACATTCGGCCCGGTTCCAATATCCAGGCAGCCATTAGGCGAACTGTTTTCAGGGGTATTTTACGGGCTGTTTATACCATTCATACTTTTATATATAAACCTGCCCCGGGGAACATACCTTTCACTGCAGCTAAGTCTCAGTACTATCAGCATAGATCTGCATGTAATGCCGCTTTTGATTGTTATTTTTTTATCAATAATTCCTATGTGCACTACAGCAAATATAATGCTGGCAAATAATATATGTGATGTGGATAAGGATATTGCAGTCATGCGTTATACGCTGCCTTACTATTTGGGAAACAGGGCATCACTGTATTTGTTTGCGGCGCTATACTACATTCCTTACGGGGCTGTTGTTTTGATGGTAGTTTTAAGAATGTTGTCGCCTATATGTCTAATCTCACTGTTTACACTCATATTGGTACAAAAAAATATTAATATTTTTTTCAAGCTGCAGGATAAAAGGCAGACATTTATATGTTCAATTAAAAACTATGTGATAATTATGGCCAGTATAACATTTCTGATTTTTATCAGCGGTCTGATAGGCTAGTAAGGTATGACGGCAGGAGCAGGTGCTTAAAATGCTGCTTTCCTGCGGATCCTGGAGGAAACATGAAGTTTTTTAAAAAAAGTGATCTGATTCTTGTTTTAGCTATCCTAATAATTGGTATATTATCTATGTTTATATATAAATACAATTTTACCGGAAAGCCGGCAAGAGCTGAGATTTATTATAAATCCCAACTCATAAAAACAGTTGAGCTGGATAAAGGAATAGATAAGGAATTTTCGATACCACAGAATGAAAATGTTATTTTCCATCTGGAAAAGGACGGCAGCATCTGTTTCGAACATTCCGACTGTCCCGATAAAATATGTGTTAAGACCGGTAAGCTTCATTCTGTGGGCCAATCTGCAGCATGCCTGCCAAACGAAATATTTTTGAAAATTGTACCTCAAGACAGCAGAAATGAGGATGACATAGACATAGTGGCAGGACAGTGATTGCAACAGTAGGTCGGCGCCATGGAAAGGGCTAAGGAAACAAATGATTAATACAGATAATATCTCAAGAACAAAGCTTATGGTTTTAACGGCGTTACTTTTTGCTGTTGCTTTAGTTTTGTCGGTAGTTGAAAACTCATTGCCATCTATAAGTTTTTTTCTTCCGGTGCCGGGGGTAAAGCTGGGATTATCAAACATAGCAGTAATGTATGCTCTATTTTTTCTAAATAAAAAACCTGCTTTTATCATTGCAGTATTGAAAGCAACATTTGTTTTAATTACAAGAGGCCCCATGGCAGCACTTTTAAGCCTTTGCGGCGGGGTCCTGTCAGTCTTGATAATGACTGTACTGATATTTATTTTTAAAGAAAGGATATCCTATCTGGCTCTGAGTATTTTTGGATCAATAACTCACAATGTAGGACAATTTGTTGTTGTTTCATTAATTTATTCAGGGATTTACCTTTGGGCGTATCTCCCTATCCTGCTTATTTCAGGCGTAATAGCAGGAATTGCAACAGCCACTCTTCTGAGATTTATTTTGCCGGCTTTCAACAGGCTGGTTTTAAATAAATAATAAATTAATATTCTATATGGAGGAACTACTATGAAGAAATTACTTTCACTTGTACTGGTTTTAGTTCTGGCAGTGACCTTTGTTGCCGGCTGTGGATCAACAAGTTCTGAAACAAGCGCAGAATCCAGTGCTGCAAGCACTGCGGCAAGCTCAGAATCAAGTACAGCACCAAGCACTACAGCCACTACTGAACCAAGCACTGCTGATGCAGTAAAAACAGGTCTTGCTGTAACCTCATCAATTGCAAAGTCAACTGATGCAGGAGAAAAAGACGGTCTGGCACAGGTTGACTCTGTTGTTGTAGCAGTTACTGTAGATAAGGACGGAAAAATAGTTAAGTGTGCAATTGACGCAGCTCAAACAAAAATAAACTTCTCTAAAGAAGGAAAAATTTTAACTGATAAAAAAACCACTGTCAAATCCAAACAGGAATTAGGAACTGAATATGGAATGCAGAAGGCTTCAAAGATCGGCAAAGAATGGAATGAACAGGCTAATGCATTTGCTGACTACGTTGTTGGTAAAACAATTGATGAAGTAAAGGGTATTGCTGTTAATGAAGAAGGAGTTACAACAGACAAGGAATTGTCAACTTCTGTTACTGTACATATTTCTGATTTCGTTAGCACCCTTGAAAAGGCAGTTAAGAATGCAAAAGATTTAGGTGCCAAAGCAAGTGACAAACTTGGTCTTGGAGTGTCCACAAGCATTTCAAACTCTGCTGATGTTGGTGAAAAAGACGGTGTTGCCCAGGCTTACACCAACTATACTGCTACAACCTTTGATGCTGCCGGTAAGGTTACAAGCTCTGTTATAGATGCATCACAGTCAAATGTGAACTTCAATAAGGAAGGAAAAATTACTTCTGATTTGAAAGCTCCTTTACAGACAAAGGTAGAATTAGGTGAAGCGTATGGTATGAAGAAGGCGTCAAAAATCGGTAAAGAGTGGTCTGAACAATCAGATGCCTTCTCAAAATATGTTGTTGGAAAGACTGTAGATGAGATAAAAGGTATCGCAGTAAATGAAGAAGGTGTTCCAACGGTTGCTGATTTAACAAGTTCAGTAACTGTTCACATCACAGATTTCACTAGCGTAATAGAAAAGGCTTCAAAAACTGCCAAGTAAAATGGAAAGTTATTTTTCATCATTACCAGGTAAATAAAAAGTATTTAATTGGTATAATATAATGAGGCAATAGATGTCCAGGGTCTGCCTGAGGGCATCTTTGCCTTGTTGAAATACATATAAGGTAAGAAATTTTTCTATAGACGAAAAACTTTCAAGAACGTGAAAACGTTCTATTGAACCTATACCTTATAAGACAAAAGTAAAAACAAACAGTTATGAGAGGTAGTTTTTGAACTACCTCTCAAACCTTATTGAGGTGAGAATTTGTTTAAGAAGATTATTGCAACTTTATTGATTGTTTCATTTGCTTTAAATGTCGGTGCCTGCGGTGCCAACCAGGAAAAGAAACGCTATGAGGCCCAGTTTCTCAAGCTTTTTGATACCGTGACACAAATTGTGGCATATTCGGACAGCAAGGAAGCTTTCACAAAGCATTCCCAGTTAATTTATGATACACTTAAGGAGTATCATCAGTTGTATGACATATATAATGACTATCCAGGTATAAATAATATTAAGACAATAAATGATAATGCAGGTATTAAGCCTGTCAAGGTAGATAAGAAAATTATTGACCTACTTCTTTTTGCGAAGAAGTGGTATAAAGATACAGATGGCAAATTGAATGTGGCTTTGGGAGCAGTTCTTAAAATCTGGCATAAGCACAGGGAAGAGGGAATTGAAGATGAAGCCGCAGCAACACTCCCTGATATTGCGGAGTTGAAGGAAGCAAACAAACATACCGATATAAATAAGGTAATAATTGATCAGGCAAACTCAACGGTTTTTCTGGAGGATCCCAAAATGAGTCTGGACGTTGGTGGTGTTGGAAAAGGATATGCCACCGAACAGGTTTGCCTTACTGCCATTAAGAACGGCTTTACTTCAGGCCTGATAAGTGTTGGTGGAAATGTCAGGGCCATTGGAGGTAAAGGTACACCCGAAAATATGTGGAATGTTGGAGTTCAAAATCCTGACAAGGAAAGTCAGACAAAAACCTTGAACGTGTTAAATTTAAATGATATGTCTCTGGTTTCAAGCGGGATATATGAAAGGTACTATGTTGTAAATGGGAAAAAATACCATCACATAATTGATCCTGATACTTTATTTCCTGCTGATAATTATGCACAGGTAACCATACTCTGCAAAGATTCCGGAGTTGCCGATGCAATGGCAAAAGCAGCTTTTATACTCCCATTTGACAAAGCTCTGAAGTATATAAACAGTTACCCGGATGTAGAGGCAATGTGGGTTTTCAAAGATGGTACAATTAAATACAGTGATGGCTTTGAAAAGTTTTTAAAGAAGTAGTCTATACGGTATATAAATTTAAGATAAGAGGTGTGGGGGCATGGAAAAAAGAAGGTTTGGGAAGACGGGATTGGAAACGTCAATTCTTGGGTTTGGAGGCTTTCATTTGTTGGAGATACCTGTAGCCGAGGCGCAATATCTACTTAACAGGTATCTTGATGCCGGAGGAAATTATATTGAAACTGCGGCCAGTTACGGAGATGGAGAGTCGGAACGTAAAATAGGATATTCCGTAGCTCATAGACGAAGCGAATATATTCTTGCAACAAAGACCGGTGAAAGAACAAAGCAAAAATGTCTCCAGTCACTGGACAGAAGCCTGAGAAACTTGAAAACTGATTTTATTGATCTCTTTATTATGCATGCTGTTGGCACAATGGAGGAGCTGGAGACTATACTGGGACCTGAAGGTGCACTTGAGGGAGCATTGCAGGCCAAACAGGAGGGTAAAGTAAAGCATATCGGCATTTCCATGCACGGTCAACCCGATGTTTTGATCAGGGCTTTAAAGGAATATGATTTCGATGCTGTTATGACAACAATAAATTATTATGACCGATTTAATTTTCCTGAAATAGAGGATGAACTTGTTCCCCTTGCTCTTGAAAAGGAAGCTGCGATCATTCTTATGAAGCCTGTAGGAGACGGTCTGCTTTACAAATCAACCCTTCCTGCCTTCAGGTATGCATTTACACAGCCGGCTTCAGTTATTGTAGCCGGTATCAATAACCGTGAAATGCTGGAAGGTGATTTAAACTATGCTGAATGGTTCGTCCCCATGTCCAGGGGCGAAATAGAGAGGCTTTACAGTGATGCTCCCGAACTGGGCAGCTATGTCTGCAGACAGTGCGGAAAATGCAGCTGTCCCGAAGGAATACCAATACAGGAAATCTTTAAGTACGAAGGTTATTTTGACAGACAGATGGCAGACGGTATTGTTACAAATGCAGCCGAATACGCGCTGAAGGAGAGATTGCGTTTCTGGTTCGGAAACAGGGAGCTGGCTGTTGAAAGATACGGGGCACTGGATGTAAAGGCAGATAAATGCAACAAATGCGGAAAATGCATTCCCGCCTGCCCATATGGCATTGATATCATAAGGAAACTGTCAATTGCAGACTATAAGCTGGCAGGTAAGGAGATTTACTAAGCAAAAAAGTCTATAAACTTTTCATACGAAAAACCACTCTTTCTAATTTTGTGTCCAACAGGCGGCCGGATAACTGAACAGGTGTCTGGAGGCTGATATATGGCCCGGTTCAAAGTAACCAATTTCTGTAAACCGGCATATATTGGTAAGAGGATATTTCAAAGATATCTTGTTAATATCCTCAAGAAAAATAAGAAAGAGTGATTTTTTTGAGAATACACGTAGTACGACGAGGTGAAAGCATTTATTCAATAGCCCGGCAATATAACGTTTCACCGCAAAAAATTATTTCAGATAACGAGCTCACAACCCCAAATCAGCTTGTAATAGGACAAACTTTGGTCATCCTCGAAGGTGAACGCAGGCATGTTGTTACATCGGGTCAGTCATTATATTCTATAGCTGCCATCTACAGAGTCAGCGTCAATGAAATACTTGAAGCCAACCCACAAATTACAAATCCGTCACAAATTTCGGTGGGCCAGGTAATTGTTATTCCCCCCAGAACCATCAATTTTGGTACAACGGAGGTAAATGGCTATACCTTCCCGAATATTAATATGGACGTACTTCGAAGAACTCTTCCTAACTTAACCTACCTAAGCATTTTCAGCCATCAGGTCAGACCTGACGGCAGCCTGAGAACGATAAATGACGAACCCCTAATAAGGGCTGCAAGGGCTGCAAGAGTGGCTCCGCTTATGGTTATCACCAACCTTGGGGAAACCGGCGGCTTTGACAGTGATCTCGCACACACCATCCTTACCAACGAAACCGCTCAGAATAATCTGTTTGATAATATTATCAGGACTTTAAGGGAGAAAAATTACTTTGGTCTGGATATAGATTTTGAGTATATATACCCTTATGACAGAGAGAGCTATAATAATTTCGTGCGAAGGGCTGTTAATACTCTGAGACCGCTTGGTTACACCATTACAACTGCTCTGGCACCAAAAACTTCTGCCGGGCAGGTGGGTAAGCTGTATGAGGCTCATGATTATCCAGTCCATGGAGCTCTTGTGGACCATGTCATACTTATGACTTACGAGTGGGGGTTCACCTACAGCGCTCCTATGGCAGTTTCGCCTATTCCAGGAATAAGAAGAGTGCTTGAGTATGCAGTAACAGCCATACCCAGAGAAAAAATATTTATGGGTATTTCCAATTACGGTTATGATTGGACCCTCCCATACCAGCCGGGGACTGCAGCCAGAACAGTTACAAATACCGGGGCTGTCGATCTGGCAAGGAGAGAGGGTGCGGAAATTCAGTATGATTATGTTTCACAGGCTCCTTTTTTCTACTACTATGATGACAATGGAAGACAGCATGTGGTATGGTTTGAGGACGCCAGAAGCATGCTTGCAAAATTTACACTTGCAAATGAGTTCAGGCTGGGAGGCCTAAGCTATTGGACCATAATGAGATACTTCCCTCAGAACTGGCTGGTCTTGAGTAACGTGTTTGACATCAGAAAATTATTATAAATTTTTCCTTTTCTCCATTCTTATTGACATTAGGGGTAGCATGTGTTATTGTCTGCTTTGGATAGTTTATATTATTCATAAATCGTGTGGGAATCCCTGGTGATACAGGGATACACTGTTAATAGAACCCATTGTATTTTAGCATATGCTTAAGTGGATTCTATAGAACTCTATTTGTAATGAAAGGATGGAGACATGAATAAAGCAGAACTTTTAGGCAGATGGACCAAAGAAAAGTCCGAAGAACTTTACGGTATTAAAAACTGGGGTAACGGATATTTTTCTATTTCAGATAATGGGGAAGTGCTTGTAAACCCGTATAAAGATAATGAATCGGCTGCAGTCAGCCTTATGGATATTATTTCAGGCGTGCGTGAACGTGGACTTGATATGCCTGTATTATTGCGTTTTGAAAACCTTCTGGATTCACAGATTTCTTTTTTGAACAACTCTTTTAATGAAGCCATGAAGAAGCTGAATTATAAGGGTGCATACAGAGGAGTCTACCCCATAAAGGTTAATCAGCAGCAGCAGGTAGTAGAGGAAGTGACCAGATTCGGACAACGCTATCACCATGGCCTTGAAGTGGGAAGCAAGGCTGAGTTGGTTGCGGCATTATCTGTAATGAAGGATAAGGAAGCATGTCTCATCTGCAATGGCTACAAGGATGAAGAATTCATCGACCTAGGCCTATATGCGGTAAAGATGGGCTTCAAGTGCTTCTTTGTTATTGAAATTCCCGGTGAACTTGAGATTGTAATGGAAAGGTCAAAGGCTTTAGGGATTAAACCCAATATAGGTATCAGAATAAAGCTCTCTGCAAAAGCAGGGGGGCATTGGACGGAATCAGGCGGTGACCGCAGCATTTTCGGTCTGAATATGTCACAGGTTATTGCCATGGTTGATGAACTGAAGGAAAAGAACATGTTGGACTCCCTTAAGCTCCTTCACTACCATCTGGGATCACAGATTCCAAACATCAGAGATATCCGATCGGCAGTACTTGAAGCGGCGCGTGTGTATGCCGAGCTTGTAAAAGAAGGTGCTCCCATGGGATATCTGGATTTAGGCGGAGGTCTGGCAGTGGACTACGATGGTTCAAATACAAATTATACCTGCAGCCGCAACTATACTGTTGAGGAGTACTGCACTGACATTGTAGAGGCTGTAATGACCACACTGGATTCCAGTGAGGTGCCCCACCCTATAATTGTTACCGAATCCGGAAGAACAACTGTTGCATATTATTCTGTTCTTCTGTTTAATGTTCTGGATGTAGAAAAGTTTGAGGAGCACGATATCCCGGACAAGCTGGATGATAATACCTCGGAACAGATAAAGAACCTGTTTGACGTTAATAAGAATATTTCGCTGAAAAACATTCAGGAGTGCTACAATGACGCGCTGTATTACCGCGATGAAATACGCGATATGTTCAAGCATGGAAGATTAAGCCTCAGAGAAAGGGCATTTTCCGAGAAAATATTCTGGAATACCATAAACCAGATAGCCAAGGAAAAGAAGAAACTGAAAAATGCTCCACCGGATCTTGAAGATATTGAAAGTGCAATAGCAGACATATACTACTGCAACTTTTCGGTTTTCCAGTCCATACCTGACAGCTGGGCCATTGATCAGTTATTCCCCATAATGCCCTTGCACAGGCTGCTGGAATTGCCAAAGCGCAATGCGGTTATTGCCGATATTACCTGTGACTGTGACGGTAAGATAGATCACTTTATAGATCTGCATGATGTCAGAAACACATTGCCATTGCATGAGATGAAAAATGGAGACGACTACTACCTGGGAGTATTCCTTGTGGGTGCTTATCAGGAAACCCTTGGAGATCTCCACAACCTTTTTGGGGATACCAATGTGGTAAGTGTCAGAATCAATGGTGACGGTACCTATGATCTTGTCAAGGAAATACACGGTGACAGCGTATCGGATGTTTTGTCCTATGTTGAATTTGATCCGAAGGATATGTTGGTGAGCTTTCGTGAAAAAGCAGAGGATGCTATCCGTGACGGGCTTATAAGCGCAAGCGAAAGGCCGGAAATTATGAGAGCTTATGACAATGGTCTTCGTGGGTATACCTACTACGAAAGATGAACTGCTGCATATACAAAAGCTGTTGATTATATCTGACAGGGTTTGGATTTTACAGAAATGTAAAAGAGCTATGGGAAAATTCTCACAGCTCTTTATTTTTGTATCAAATTGCCCTTTTGTCTATTACTACAGCCTCATTATTCACTAAGGAAAGCTCCTTGACATTATCCTCGAGAGGCCTTGACTGATTATTGCTTGTGATAAGAATATCTGTTTCATTAGGAGAACCTGACCAGGAGTTGCCTGTAATAGTTGCCGTACCTCCGTCAATACAAATTCCGTTTATGGAGTCCCATATATTATTTTCGGTAACAACACCCCCTGAAAGTGAAAGCAGGCGGATTCCTGCGCCTAAAGCTGTTATTCTGTTCTTTTTAATCACAAAATTACCTGCACTCTCTCCTACGGTAGTTATGCCGTCCATGAGCCGGTTGAGGGTTGGTTTACCGCAGCCTGTCAAGTTACAGTTAACGATTTTTGCCGAATTAGACATTATTCTGATCAATTCACTGGGCCGATAGGCTGTATTTGTTATCGATATTCCATCAAGGGTTACATTGGGAGCATTTATTATAAGTGGAAGGGAATCCGAATTTACTACAAACTCAGGATTTTCTACACCCAATAAAGTTATGCCCTCCTTGGCTATTACTATTGTACCGGCAACATCAAAGGTTCCCCGGATATAAAGAGTACCTCCTGGTGATACTGCTGCAAGAGCTTCTTCAACAGTTCTCAACGGGCAGGTTGAGTTTCCCACTCCGCCTTCCGAACTGGAATCCACATATATATTTAGCGGGTCTACAGAGCTTTCGGCAGTTGCGTCAAATGCAGCCTTCAATTCAGTGTCCGTTCCGGCCTCATCTACGGGTGCAAAAGGCGGAATACGGCCTTCCTTTTCAACAGGTAGTTCTTCTGTTTTGGCGGTATGAGGATATATGTCTGTGGTCTCAGAGTCAGGTATTGAGTAATTAAGTACAAGTTTCGGGAAAAACGCTGCCCATTCAATTTTGTCACTTCCAAACTGAACCATTGTATTTGGAACCGAATTTGTAAGTGCCAGGCAGTAGTTTGCGTTCAACCCGCTCAGCCAATCGTTGACAATACCGGTAATGTCGATTTGAACAGTTTTATAGAGATTCCCGGTAGTAATTTGGATTTCCGATTGTGTAGGGACCAGAGCCGGTGTTGTGGAGTATGTTACTTGGGAGGCTTCGAAGGCTTCTGCCATTTTACTCACCTGAACAGTGCTGGGTATGAGTTCTGGTTTGAGAAAAACTGACAGCTCCAAAACTGCATTTTCAACAGAGTTTGCTGAAACTGCAGCAAAGTCATATTTAAGCAGGCTTATGCAGGTTCCCAGGATGGTATCGGTTCCTGTATACAGCAAAGGGTAATATGACAGATTGCTGTTAGGATAAGTGGATGCAACGAAAGTATTCTGGGTAGCGTTTAAAATTACGGTTGGCATTAATCATCCCTTCTTTCAAATTTTTAATTAAAAGTAAGAATTCTATATTTAACATAATATTTTAATGATTGCATTAATGTTACACTAATTGTTAATCTTGCATATTATGTTAGATTGACATAATTTAGTTTGACATAACTATATCAACTTGATATAATAATACTAGATCAAGTTGATATAGTTATGAGGTAAATTCATGCCAAAGGAAAATACAACCCTTTACATTATTTTAGGACTGCTGAATCATGAAGATTTAAGCGGTTATGATATTAAAAAAAGAATTGATACTATGATAAGCAGCTTCTGGGAGGTAGGATTCGGACAGATATACCCCACTCTTTCAAAGCTTGAAGCCCAAGGACTGGTTTTAAAGCGGATCAGTGAAACCTCAAACGGACCCGAAAAAAATCTTTATTCCATTACCGAAGACGGAAAAGAAGCATTGATAGAATGGCTTAAGGTTCCGGAGCAAAAAGAGTACACAAAATACGAAATTTTAGTAAAGTTATTCTTCGGTAATCTGGCATCAAGCAAGGACAACCAAGACAGAATAGAGGCCTTTAAAGCCAGACAGCTGCAAAACCTGAATATGATGGAAATATTCAAAACCAACCTGAAGAAAGTTCTCGACACCGATGATGATCATTTTTTCTACTACCTGACGGTACTTTTCGGAGAACATATTTACAGGGCTTATCTGGAGTGGTCTGAGCAGGCTTTACAATTGCTTGAAAGCAAATATCAAAACAAAAATCATGCCGGGGAGGAAGAAAAAGATGAAACGACAAAAGGTTAGAAACGCACTGCTCTTAATTTCTGCATTACTGTTTCCAATAACAATTAATTATCAGTCACCCTATTTAATCATATCAGGCAGTTTTGAGGGCATCATTACAGGCAGCTTTCTACTATTTGCCAGCCTATTTGTCACTTCACTGTTTTTCGGAAGGGCCTTTTGCGGATGGCTGTGCCCTGCCGGCGGGATTCAGGAGTGCAGCGCCAGAGTCAATGACAGGCCTGCAGGGAAGAAACAGAATATAATAAAATATGTCATATGGGTACCATGGGTTTTGACTATAGCTGCAGGCTTTTTTACCGCAGGCGGGATTAAAAAAATCGACCCGGTTTATCTGACGGATCATGGTATATCTGTATCTAATATATACGGCTACTTTATATATATACCGGTTACAGCGCTTATCCTGACAGTTTCACTTGTTTTCGGAAGACGTTCCTTCTGTCATTCACTATGCTGGATGGCACCCTTTGTAATTGCAGGAAACAAAATAAAAAATAAACTGAAATACCCTTCACTGCACCTTGAGGGGTGTGCTGAAAAATGCGTTGACTGTAAGCTCTGCAATAAAAACTGCCCAATGAGCCTTGATGTTAACAGTATGGTAAAACAGGGAAAAATGGATCACAATGAGTGTATATTATGTGGCCAATGTGAGAATTCATGCAAGAAAGATGCCATTTATATGGGTTTTAAGTCAAAATATAAAAATGGAATCGCCATAAAAAGGGAAAATGGGGATATTAGTATGCACTCTAGATAGGAGAGTAGGTCAGGGAGTATAATAAATTTTTTAAAAGGGATCGGGAAAAATTTTTCCGGTCCCGTTCTTTTTTACTTTATGAAACTCCAAATAAAGTTTGAATGTTTACATAAATGCTATATTATTGTTAATAATGTGATAAATTCTTAGATTTTGTACCATACATAAACAAAACGTAACTTGATTTTTAGCCATGTATGCACTATCCTCTTAAAGTAATGATATATATTTCAACATAGTAATATAGAGGAGAGGCTGCTCAATATGGTTTTAATTCGACGCAATGAGAAGGCTGTTTTAATGCTATGTCTTTATCTATTTCTGTTTTTTTTCACCCTTTTCCTGCAGCCTGTATATGCAGAATCAGGCAGCAAAACAGTCGAGGTTAATTATTTCTATATTTCTGCCTGTTCATCCTGCCATGATACCGAAGAATATCTTGCGGGAGTATCAGACAGGTGTGCTTCTGTCCTTAAAGGAAAGAATATCGAGCTTATAATAAATAAATACAATACAGCAGAGAATGAAAATCTGAATATTCTTCAAACCTATCTCAAAGAGTATAATGTGCCTGAAAAGGAAAAAGATATACCCATAGTTTTTTTTGGCAACACATATATTTCTGGTGAAAAGGCGATTAAAGCCCGCTTTGAGAAGGAACTGACCGAAGTAAAGCCCGAAGCTCTAATTGCTGCCGGAGAGATAAGAAGTGACAATAATGCTGCTTTCCAGCAGTTCAGCGGTTTCAGGGCTTTAAGTACCTTTGCGGTTGGTTTTGTGAATGGTCTTACACCATGTTCGCTTTCAATGCTGCTTTTTTTCATTTCGTTATTGATGGCCAGAGATATAAATATCATAAAAATGGGTCTGCTCTATTGTTCGGGCAAATTTGTAACATACCTTCTCTTGGGCACCTTATTGTTTAAAACTCTAGGAACTATTAATACAGGCTGGCTTGGAAGTATTACAAAAATACTTATGCTTGCAGCTGTCATAATCTTTATTTGCCTGAATGCCATGGACTTTGTAGCTGCAAAAAGTGAACGGTATGATAGGATCAGACTGCAGCTGCCTGCAAGGATCAGAGGGTTGAATCACAAATGGATTAAAGCTGTAGCCAGTGTGGACAGTCCTGTCACATTACTATGGATAAGCCTGCTCCTGGGAGTATTGACTTCTATTGGAGAGTTCCTGTGTACCGGTCAAATATACCTTACAACCATTCTTTATGTTTTGCACAGTAATAATGAGCTGAATATCAAGGCGTTTTTATATTTTATTGAATATAATCTGGCCTTTATATCTCCGCTTGTAATCATAACCCTTATTGTATTTAAGGGCAGAGAACTGCTGGATGTCTCTGAATTTATACGAAAAAACATGCACTACATAAAACTTGTTAATATAATTGTGTTTTTGCTGCTTGGTCTTTTTATCTTTTTCAATCTGTAATATCAGCCGGAAACTAGAAAGTGGGGGTGCGAATGCCTGTTAAAAACGTTTCTTTCCTGAACGGTAAAAATGAGGTACTTAGAAGTGTTAAATTTACATCACTGCCAATAAAGGAACAGGTGCTTATTAATAAAAGCATTGAGTTTTTTGGTGATCCCGAACCTTGCTTTATTCATCGTAGCGCAGTTCTTAAAAGGCTTCTGGCCGAAATTGAAAATCATTTGAACAGCCTGGCCGACGGCGGCAGCAGTTACGTCAGGTGCTCAGTGTTTATGGAACGGTTCGGGGATATGATCAACTTCGGAGAGGGTGTAGAGAGCCTCAAATTTGATTTTTGAAAAAATCAAAGCTTTGCGAATTATATTTTAGCGTAGTGTGTTAAAAAAATCCATTAAAAGGTGGGAACTTTCTTGCGGACTAAAAAAAACTTTAAGAAAATTCAAATTTTTAAAGGCTTTTTATTATCCTATATACTAATTTTGATTCTTCCGTTTGCTTTTGGCAGTTTCGTTTATTTTAAAGCTTTGGGCATAATTGAGAAGGATGCAAAGGATGCCAGAATTTTCATGCTCAAACAGAGCAGTACAATCATAGATAATTATTTGAAGGATTTAAACAGAACTACGGTGTCAATGTCCCTTAATCAGAATCTGAATACCCTTATGTACATGAATCAGCCGGGGTACGGATCTTCAGATGTCTACTATCTGAGCCTGACTCAGAAAGAAATGAAGTATTTTAATACTTCCACTACCTTTGAAAGTAATATTTATGTATTTTTGAAAAAAAGTGATCTGGTTATGACAAAGACAGATACTGTATTTGGTATTAAGGAATACTATTTGACCAACCACTATAATATGCCATATGATACCTGGAATCAGCAGATTCTGAATTCAGTCCATAAAATGGATATAGATCCTGAAAATATAATAACAGATCAATCAATTCCGCGAAATGAGAAAAGATATCTTGCCTATGTTCAGACACTGCCCTTAAGCGCACCCGAAAAAATGCTGGGTGCCATCGCTGTATTAATTAATGCTGATGACATAAATAAATTACTAATGGCGGTTGATGAGTCCCAAACAGGCTATACCTATATTCTGGATAAGAATGGTAAAGTAATTACAGGAGTTTCAAATGACAGCCGAAAGGATTTTCCTGCCATATCTATTGACCCCGGCTCAACCAGCGGGTTTTTATTTGAGAAAATAGACGGTAAGGAGATGGCGGTAATCTATACGCAATCTCAGTTCAACAAATGGACTTATGTTACGGCACTGCCTACCAAGGTGTTCTGGGATAAGGCCATATACATTAAAAAGGTAATCCTGGCCATAGTGATTATTTCATTGCTGTTAGGTATAGGAATTTCCATTTATCTGACTGGAAGGAACATTCGTCCCATTCAGGAAACAATGCTTACTTTAAGAAAGGTATTTAAAGGCGAACTCGGAAATGGCAAGAACGAATATGACTTTTTAAAAAATGGTGTAGCAAAATTGATCAATACCCATGAGGAAATGAAGAAATCCATGGAAAACCAGGAGATTCTTATGAAGTCCACTTTTATCAGCAGACTTATACATGGTGAGATTAACGATCAGAGTGAAATTGAAATCCTTTCAGAGCATCTTGGTATCAATCTTACGGGTAAAAAGCATACTGCGGCAATCATTGTTCTTAATCGTTTTTCAAATCTTGTAAACAGGGAAGCCCTGATTGAACAGGATATTAACAGAGCAATAATTGAAAATGTTATTGAAAAGCATATCGGACTCAACTGCTTCACGCATATCATTGATGCTGATCAGATTGCGCTGATACTGAACTTTGACACCAATGACGACGGGGAATGCGAAAAAATCATAGAAAACATATTTGATAATGTTAAAAATGAACTGCAGGAGATATTTAATATCAATGTAAATTTTGGTGTTGGAAATCTGTACGAGAAGGTTTCCGATATCAATTTATCTTTCAGTGAGGCCAAAAATACTCTTACAGCTTTTAATGAGGTCAATACCGACAATTCGATAATATGGTATAAGGATGTTAAAAAGGAGTCCTCAGGCTACTATTATCCTGTAGAACTTGAGCTTCAGCTTATAAATATGGCCAAATCAGGAAACAAAACAGATATAGACAGGGTTATGGATATCATATACACCGAAAATTTTGTACAGCGCAGTCTTACAAATTATATGGAGTACAACCTTTTCTTTGATATGAGGGGAACTATTATTAAAATAATCGGGGACGTTGGCAGCAAGCTTGATATAAAAGATGTTATAAGCAGTAATTACAGCTCCATGGATATAAAAGATATATTTGGTACTATGAAAACGGCTTATTACAGCATATGCAATGAAGCAAAGAACAAGAAAAAGAGCCATAACAGCCAGCTTCTGGAAAAGCTTGTGGAATATATTCAATCAAACTATTTCTCCTCAGAGGTAAGTGCATGTAATATAGCAGCCCAGTTTAATATATCTGAATCCTATTTCTCACAGTTTTTTAAAGAGCAAACCGGCGAGACCTTCAGTGACTTCCTTGAAAAGATGCGGATAAACCGGGCCTGTGAACTTTTGACCGAAAAGACAATGTCGGTGGAAGATACAGCCAGATTGGTAGGATATAACAGTGCCTATACCTTCAGGCGGGCATTCAAAAGGGTAATGGGCGTCCTGCCTACGGAATACAGGGGTTGAGTCAAAGGGATGATATGTTTTCTAATGAAATGTATCATCCCTGTTTTATTGTCTTTTTGTAATTAATACCATATTGCCCTGTTTATAATTAAATGTCACATCAAAAAAAGAACTGATTCTATCTATTTTCTTTAAGCCGTTTTAAAATCTCATTGTACTCATCCATACAATAAATAATCAGAATTTTGGGAGGTCCTAAAAATGGCAACATCAGATGCAGTAATTCAAAAAGAAAGGAAAGTTTTAAAACAGCCGGGTGTTAAAAGCAACCTGTCAAAACGTATATTAAAACATTGGCAGCTTTATCTTTTAATACTGCCATCATTTCTATGCATTATTATATTCAAATATATTCCAATGTATGGAGTTCAGATTGCATTCCGAAATTATCAACCAGCAAAAGGCTTTATGGGAAGCCCTTGGGTTGGTTTGAAGTATTTTGAGGATTTCTTCAGTTCCTATCAGTTTTCACGTTTGTTAATAAATACTCTTTCAATAAGTATTTATTCATTAATTGCATTATTGCCCATACCGGTAATATTGGCACTTTCATTAAATGAAACCAGATGGAGATTTTTTAAAAAATCAGTCCAGACAATCACATATGCTCCGTACTTTATATCAACTGTTGTTTTGGTTTCCATAATATTCCAGTTCCTATCACCATACGGTTTATTAAATAATTTACTTGGATTGTTTGGAATCGGTAAGGTTGATTTAATGGCTAATCCCGCACTCTTTAAATCACTTTATGTGTGGTCGGGTGTGTGGCAGCAGGCAGGTTACTATGCGGTAATTTATCTTGCTGCGTTGGCGGGAATAAATAGTGAACTGTATGAAGCAGCTTGGATTGATGGAGCTTCAACCTTCCAAAAGATAATTCATATTGATTTGCCGGGTATTTTGCCAACTATAATTATTATTCTTATATTAAATACCGCATCTATTTTGAACGTGGATTATCAAAAGATATTACTTATGCAGAATCAGCTTAATATGGAAACATCCGATGTAATTTCTACCTATGTATACCGGCAGGGTTTGGTTTCGGTTCAATATAGTTTTTCATCGGCAATAGGATTGTTTAATTCCGTTATTTCAATGATTTTGTTTTACGGAGTAAACTTCTTCGCACGTAAATATTCAGAAACCAGCTTGTGGTAGGGGGGAGACAAATGGCAAAGAGTAGACAGATTTTATCTCATAGTGATAAGGTATTTCATTTTTTTAACAATATATTCCTGATAGTATGCTTTGTGATTGTATTTTTCCCTTTGGCCAATGTGGTAGCTCAGTCCTTCAGTTCTCCGGCCAGTGTTGTTTCGGGAAAGGTACTGTTTTTACCGGTTAAGCCATCTTTAATAGGCTATAAAAGTATCATGGAAGATAAGGAGTTACTATCCGGCTTTCTAAATTCATTTATATATACTTTTTTGGGAACCGTGATCAGTGTTGCATTTACCGTTACAGGCGCATATCCGCTGGCAAGAAAAACTTTTGTAGGCAAAAAGGTTTTTACATGGATTTTCACATTTACAATGATTTTTAACGGTGGATTAATACCAACCTATCTTTTGGTCAGAGATATGAATATGCTGGACACAATTTGGGCCATGGTATTGCCTAATGCGGTTGCAGTATGGAATCTTTTCATAGCCAGAGCATTTTTCGAAAATACTATACCAGATGGCCTTTACGAGGCAGCAGAATTAGATGGCTGCAGTGATATAAGAATTTTTACATCAATTGTAATTCCATTGTCAAAACCAATTTTGGCAGTTTTGGTATTATTTTATGCTATCGGCATCTGGAACAACTATTTTGACGGGTTGATATATCTTTCAAAATCAACAAAATTTCCTTTACAGCTCGTTCTTAGAAATGTACTTATAAAATCTCAGATGCAGACAATTTTACAGGCAAGTTCCGGACAGGATCAGAGCGAAATAATGGCTTTGACCGAAGTAATGAAATATTCAATTATTGTTTTTTCTAGTTTGCCGGTAATGCTGCTTTATCCGTTTATCCAGAAGTATTTTGTAAAAGGAATTATGATCGGTTCGGTAAAGGGATAAAGTTTCTTATATAATAAAGGAGGTGGTGACTTAAACATATTATTTGATCGGTATGGTTCAAATAATACAAGCAGTAGAATTTTCATTAAAACTAATTTTATTGGGAGGAACATGTATGAGAAAGAAATTAGCATTAGTACTGAGCTGCGCTTTAAGTGTATCCGCTATTCTGTCGGCTTGCGGCAGCAATACTCAAACTGCCGGGTCCACATCCGGATCAACGGTTTCGGCATCTACCAGCGCTGATACAGGACTGTCGGAACCTGGAAAATTTCCGCTTGTAAAAGAAAAGACAACAATAAAAGCCCTGATTGGCTGGGGAACACAGACAGATATAAACAAGAACTGGAACACAACAGATTATGAAGAAAAGACAAATGTTCATGTTGAATGGCAGGTAGCTTCAGCCGGTGACTTCAGAGAAAAACGTGCGCTGGTAATAGCAAGTGGAGATTTGCCGGACGTATTTTTAAACGGTTATAACGATTTTACAGCTGCAGATGAAATGCAATACGGAAGCCAGGGAAGCATTATCCCTCTAAACGACATAATTGATAAAAACAGTATTTACTTAAAAAAGATTTTTGATGAAAATCCTTTATACAAGAAAATTGCAACATCACCTGATGGAAATATATATTCTATGCCTACATTCTCAGTTTGCTACCACTGTGACTATTCACAAAAGATGTGGGTTAATGTATCCTGGCTCAAAAAGCTGAATATGCAAATGCCAACAACTACAGATGAATTTGAGAAAATGCTTATAGCGTTTAAGGAAAAGGATCCCAACGGTAATGGAAAAGCAGATGAAATGCCTTTAATGACAACAACAGACGGATGGCATTACCAGTTGGAAGGCTTCTTAATGAATGCATTTGTAAATTGTGATGCTGATACACACCTCTCATTAAACAATGGCAAGATTGAAATGACAGCAATAAAACCTGAATTTAAAGAAGGTTTAAAATATTTAAATAAACTGTACAAGGCAAAATTGATTCCACCACAGGCATTTACAACAAATGCAACTTCAATGCAGAAACTCAATGAAAGCGGAGACGTAGAAGTTGTTGGAGCAATCCCCGGCGGTGCAAACTATATATTTGCAGGCGGACCTGCCGTATCGGACAGATGGAGAGATTATGACATATTACCTCCTATCGCCGGTCCTAACGGTTTCAAATCAGCTCCAAATTATTCAGCAACCAGAGATATTATTACCGGAGATGTTGCAATATCCAGTGCTGCTAAAGACCCGGCTCTGATAATGAGATGGATTGACTGGATGTACAGTGAGGAAGGAACCTTGTGGCATGATACAAACGGCGGCAGAGAAGGTACTGAATACAGAAAGGCTAATGCCGATGAGGTTGGTCTTGACGGAAACCCTGCAAAATGGACTTCACTTAAAGTCAGAAAGCCTGAAGACAATGTGGTTTGGGAACAGTTCTTCCCAAGCAATATGACAAAAGAATTCAGAGCAGGCTGGAAATCACCTAAGGAATGGAATGTTCCAAATGATTCACAGGCTCCCGAAGTACAACTGTTCCAGGGATCTAAAGCATATGAGGCCGTTGCTCCAAAAAATGAAGACTCCCTGCCAAACCTCTTTGTAACCAGTGACAAGATATCTGATTACACTCGCATAAAGACAGGTATTGACGACTACATCAAGGAATCTGTAGTGAAGTTTATTACTGGAAATATGGATGTTGATAAGGATTGGGACAGCTATGTTGCCAAAATGAAGAACATCGGTTTGGACGACTATCTGAACATGGCTCAGGAAGCTTATGATGCTAAATTTAAGAAATAGATAAAGAAATAATTAAAGAGATAGTTAAAGAAATAGTTAAAGTAAATATTAAAGTAAACGTTAGCAAAAATTAAAGAAATGCCAAGTTAACAGGAATGCTCTCCACTTTTAAGGAATATTACATGCAATCTTCTTGAAACAGGATTGAGAACATAATAAACCGCTAAAGTGCGGGAGCATTTTGTCAATCTACCTGTTTACCTTAAACATTAGTTTTATACAAAATTATATCAGTAATCTACATTTTAATTTTTGGAAAATTATATAAAATTCATATTATTAATTTTTAAAAAGCGAGGAAGTTATGAATCTTAATTCTATCCAGGAAAAAAGTAAAAAGTTAACACTGTGGTATAAACAACCTGCTGTTAAATGGCAGCAGGCATTGCCGCTTGGAAACGGACACACGGGTGTTATGGTTTATGGCGGAATAAAGCTTGAACGGATTGAGCTTACCGAAAACACATGCTATTCAGGGGAAGCCTCGGATTATAACAATCAGGAGGGTGCTGCTCAAGCTGTACCTGAAATAAGAAAGGCATTATTCAAACACGACTATAAAACAGCCGGTGAGTTGTGTGAAAGAATAATAGGCAGAAGATTAAACTATGGAACAAACCTCCCTTTTGGAAACCTGCTGATAGATTTTGGACACCCGGCTGATCAAATTTCGGATTACAGAAGGGAATTGCAGCTGGATAATGCCCTATCGATTGTAAGTTATAAAGCAGATGAGGTTCAGTATTCAAGAGAGTTATTTGTTTCCCATCCTGAAAAAGTTGTGGTAATGCGTCTGTTTTCCAGTGTACCCGGGAAACTTTCCTTTAGTGCGGCAATTGACGGTGCAGAAAATCCACATCATGTTCACACTGACGACAATGATTTGGTTTTGGATGGTCACGCATATGAAAACATTCATTCCGATGGGAAAACTGGGGTTGCTGTTCATGGAAGATTGCGTGTAATGACAGAAAAAGGTACTTCAACTGCCAGAGGAAACTCAATCATTGTATCAGGGGCAGACAGCGCTGTAGTACTTTTAGCCATAGGTACAGACTTTATTGAAAAGGATATCAGGGCTGTATGTAAAGCTCGGATTGATGCTGCTTCCGGAATAACGTATGAAGTTTTAAGAGATCAGCATATAAGGGATCATCAAAGTCTGTTTAAGAGAGTTGACCTGGAATTTGAATGTGAATCCAGGGAGGATATGCCAACCGATCAAAGACTTGAGGAAGTGAAAAAAGGTGGGGAAGATCCTGCCCTGACGGCGCTGATGTTTCAGTATGGCAGATATCTTCTGTTGTCGAGCTCCAGGGAGGATTCACCGCTCCCGGCTCATTTGCAGGGTATCTGGAACGACAACATAGCATGCAGTATGGGATGGACCTGCGATATGCATCTGGATGTAAATACTGAGATGAATTACTGGCCGTCTGAAGTGACAAATCTGTCGGAATGTAATGTGCCGCTTTTTAAATGGATTGAAGAAAGGCTTGTTCCATCCGGACAGAGGACAGCTCAGGTTACATACGGGTTGGAGGGCTGGACTGCACATGTGGTATCCAATGCATGGGGATATACCGCTCCAGGCTGGGCCACCTCATGGGGTATCAATGTTACAGGAGGGTTATGGGTGGCAACTCATCTGTGGGAGCATTATTTATACACCGAAGACAGGGAATTTCTGCGCAATATGCTGTATCCCGTTTATCGTGAGGCATTAAAGTTTTTCCTGAAATACCTGGAAAAAGATCCCGAGAGCGGTTACTATTTATCGGGGCCCTCCATGTCTCCGGAAAACTCCTTTATGCATGACTGGGAAAATCCTGTAGAATGCTCCAATTCAATGGGAACAGTATGCGATACCGTAATGATACGTGAACTTTTTACTTCTTTTATATCAACCTGTGAAATTCTTGGTATACATGATGAGCTGTACAGTGAAACAAAAGAAAAACTTGAAAAATTGCCTCCTTTCAAAATCGGCAGCAGGGGCCAGCTGCAGGAGTGGTTTTATGATTATGATGAGCCTGACCCGCATCACCGTCATACAGCTCACCTTCTGTCTGTTTTCCCATATTGGCAGGTGAGCCCTGAAACAACACCTGAACTGGCAATGGCTGCAAAGGTAAGTATAAGAAGACGCACCACTCCATCCTGGAGATGGGAGGATACAGGCTGGGCAAGAGCTATGCTTATACTATATTCGGCAAGGCTGCTTGAACCGGAGGAAACCTATCAGCACATACTTGCTTTCCAGAGAGGGCTTACCAATGACAACCTGCTTTCCTTCTGCCCTCCAGGAGCCGGTGCCGAAACAAATGTTTATGAGATGGACGGAACTACGGGTCTCTGCAGTGGAATAGCAGAATCACTGCTCCAGAGTCACAATAACATTATCAGTATATTGCCTGCATTGCCTGAAAAGTGGGGAACAGGATATGTAAAAGGACTAAAGGCCAGAGGCGGGTTTACTGTTGGTATCAGTTGGAAGGACAAGGAGCTTGTAAGTATTGAATTGGAAGCCCGGAAGGACACTATTTGTACACTGAAATACAAAGGTAAAAAAATCAATTTACCTCTACTTAAAGGAGAAAGGTATCTGTTGGACAGAAGCTTTAAAGTGATGACAAGGTAACCTGACGTGTTGTACTTTCACTTCGGTTGAAAATCGGAGCCTGCCTGCCCGGGTAATACAGACTACTAACTATGAGTATGAAAGGATGAGAACATTATGGCAGTACTTGAAACATATGAATGGTGTGATTTCTGGTGGGAAAAAACAGATTGTTATGATAAACCAAGGGTGTTACTGATTGGCGACTCAATTACCAGGGCATACAGGCCAAAAGTTAACGAACTCCTTAAGGAGGCAGCATATGTAGATATGCTTGCAACCTCCAAGGCTGTTGATAATCCGTCTTTGATGCATGAGATAGGGTATATCCTGTCCCACCGGGACTTCAGGTATAAAGTTATACATTTCAATAATGGAATACATGGGCTGCACCTGTCAGACCAGGAATACCAAAAGGGTTTGGAGGAGGTTGTCAGATACATTATTGATAATTGCGGAGAAGCCGGGGTTATTTTGACTCTTTCCACGCCGGTCACTGTTGAAGGAAGAAAAGATGTTATTAATACCCAGCTTACTGGGAAGCTGCTTGGTAGAAATAACATCATGAGATCCATAGGAAATAAATATAACCTTCCAATAGACGACTTGTATACACCCATGTTTGGAAAGAGTGGGTACAGGGCTGAGGATGGCCTTCATTACAACGATGAAGGTGAAAACGTTCAGGCAAAATTGGTGGCAGGAAAGGTTATGGAATTCCTTTAATGCTGTTTTAGCAATAAAAGTCCCTCATAAAAAAAATTGTACCTTAAAAAATTTGCTTTATATAATTAAATGTCACAAGACAAAATGAAGTGATTCTTTTCAAGATTAACTCCTTGAAAATAAAATGTTGTGGTAGATAGAAACCAATTAATTTTCAGGAGGAGTTAATTTATGAGAAAAGCCAAAAAGCCGGGAGTGTTGTTTTTAGCACTTCTTATGGTGCTGAATTCGCTTAGTCTTGTTTTGCCATCAGAGGCAAAAGCAGCAGCACTGCCTGCACCGCAAGTTGCACAATTTACGGATTTTGTTAAAGGGAATGCTGATGCAAAGCCATATATGGGCTGGAGTACCTATAGCCTGCAAGTATATGACGGACCATCAGGAAAATGGATCTCGGAAGAAAAAATCAAGCAGCAGTCTGATGCAATGCATCAAAAACTGCAATCCCATGGTTACAAATATATCAATATTGATGCAGGCTGGAATGGCGGTGAGGATGAGTATGGAAGGCCAATTCCCAGTGAAACGCAGTATCCGGGCGGGTTTAAAAACCTGGTTGACTACATTCACAAAAACGGGCAAAAGGTGGGCATCTATTGTATTCCGGGAATATCCATGGATGCAATTGACAAGAATCTTCCAATACTGGGGACTGAAAAATATGATACAAATACAGATCCCGATCATGTAAAGCAGCCGCTTCATATACAGGACATAATTGAAAGGGACTCAAAGGGTAATCCGGTAAAAATTGACGCCTGGGAGGCCTATACATATAAAATAGATTTTAATAAAGCCGGTGCTCTGGAATACATTCAATCGGTGGCAGATCTTTTTCATGAATGGGGAATTGATTTTGTCAAACTTGACAGTGTTACACCCGGTTCAGATAAAGGGAATTCAAAAGATTCCAGAGGAAATGTCTGGGCATGGGGCTACGCTCTTTCAAAATATAATATCTGGCTGGAAATATCCTGGGCAGTTGAGCACAATTATGTGGATCAATGGAAGAAATGGGCCAATGGCTGGAGAGTTGAACATGATGTGGAGGCGTATGACAAAAATATAGGTATGACTCAATGGCCTTGTATTTCAAGGTTGTTTCCGGTTGCTGCACTATGGTGGAGAGATGCAGGCTCAGGTGGCTGGAATGATTTCGACTCACTGAATGTTGGAAATGGTTCAATGGACGGCTTGACAAAGGATGAGCGTCAGACTGCGGCAACTTTATGGGCTATTTCATGCGCCCAGTTTTATACCGGCGATGACCTGACAAAACTGGATAACTATGGTCTTTCACTCCTTACCAATGATGAAGTTATTGCAGTAGATCAGGGAGGTCACCCAGCACATCCTGTTTCAATGGATACCCAACAACAGGTATGGTATTCAAATAATGGGGACGGTACCTTCAACGTGGCAGTTTTTAACCTGGGTTCCAAGGCGGCAGCCGTGAATGTCCAGTGGAGTGATATAGGGCTTTCCGGATCTGCCTCAGTAAGAGATTTGTGGAGCCATACCGAACTTGGCTCTTTC
Source organism: Bacillota bacterium (assembly GCA_023409265.1). Taxonomy (GTDB): domain Bacteria; phylum Bacillota; class Clostridia; order Acetivibrionales; family DSM-1351; genus Ruminiclostridium. Next base: position 37,076 of record JAEYHZ010000018.1, read on the forward strand.
ACAAATGGCATATCCGGCATCGAACTTGACCCCCATGCTTCGCGCCTGTTCAAAGTCACAACAAACGGAGGCACAGCAGCAGTAAATGATGACGATACGAATATAACCTATAGCGGTAATTGGACACGCAATGGAGGAAAGGAAGCAGCTGCGCAGTCACAGGAGCTCCTTGTTACCATAGACGATTCAACCGGTCAGCCTCAAGTTCCCGATATTGGGGGTTCAAGTGTCACTATTAATGATAGTGACAGTACTATCAGCTATGACAATACTTTCGGCTACAGCAGCAACAGAGAACAATACGGTGCCGATGATTACAAGGATGATGTCCATTACACTAATACTTCCGGGGGTGCAATTGAATATACCTTCAAAGGCACCGGCGTAGACGTGATTACTGAAAATGCAGGCTATGAACATGCCGATGTCTATCTGGACGATGTATTTGTACAGCATGTGGACAATACTCCCGGCAGCAGGGTCAATCAGGAAGTATTATACAGTGTTTCGGACCTTCCCTACCGAGATCACAGTGTAAAAATTGTAAATATATACACAGACTATTTACAGATAGATGCCATCAGAGTCAAAGGGAATTCATTCATTAGTCCTGATACAGCCAGCTTTGACGGTTCAAGCGGAATAGAAATTACTCCGGTATATGGCGTTGATTCTATTTCAGCAATTAAAAACGGAGAAGCATCATTGTCTGCAAATATTGATTATACAGTCAGCGGAAGCGCAATTGTTGTTAACAGCAGCTATCTGTCTAAACAGCAGGAAGGAACAACAAAGCTCGTATTTACATTTGACGGAGGTGCATACCATACTCTCACTGTTGGTATTCCTCCGGCTACCCAGCCTCCTGCAGGTTCGAGCAGCAGGTATGTTATGGTAAATGATAATGACCCTGGAATCACATATAACGGAAAATGGGGTTCAGGCGGGCGTAATGCTGACCTGAAAGACTACATGGGAGACGCCCATTACGGTGAAACCGATTCGGGAAATCAGCCCTATTTTGAATATACCTTCAATGGTACAGGAATAGCATATTATTGTGAATTAGATCCTGAACAGGGGGATATAGATTTTTACATAGATAACGTCAAGGCTGGTACTGCCAGTTCCCGTTGTTCAGGTTCAAAACAAGCCTCGACAATGATCTGGCAGACCACCGGATTAAGTGACGGAGCACATACATTTAAAGCTGTAAAAGCTGATAGCGCTATGTTTATGCTGTTTGATGCACTTCGTGTTGAAGTCCCAAATCTTATGAGTCCTGTTACTGCAAATTTTGATAAAAACGTTACCGGCCAAAGGGATCTGCATATTTTCCTTACCGGAAACCTTAACAATTTTTCAGGAATACTCAATGGAACAACTCCACTGGTTCAAGGGACTGACTATACCCTGTCAGGGGATTCGGTTACAATAAACAAGGCATATCTGGCAGCTCAGCCCACAGGTACAGTAAGTCTGACATTCAACTATAATGGAGACTTCCGGAACGATGTACATTCTACTGCTGTTGATGGAGATTCCTTCCAATACAGCTTTGCCGGAACAGGGGTAAGTCTGATAGGACCTGTAAGTCCTGACCTGGGGGACATGGACATATACGTGGACGGAGTTCTTAAACAAACAGTCAGCGCCTATAGTAGTGACAAGCGTTCCAATCAGCTCTTATACTCAATAACCGGCCTGGTCAGTGGTGCACATACTATCAGCGGAGTTAAGAGAAGCGGTAACCTAATGATCGTGGACCAGATTAATTTTATAATAGGTGGATCAAATGGAGGATCTAATCCTTCAAACGGCGGATCAAATCCTTCAAATGGTGGTTCTACACCTTCAAATGGAGGTTCAAATTCGGGAACGGGCGGATCAGCTTCTGTGCCCGGGGGAACAACAGCTCCCGCTACAGAAGTGGTAAAAGGTATAATTACAGGATCAGATACACCTGTTACAGTCAATAGAACAACACAGTCCGATGGCAGTAAAAAGGATGAAATAATGCTGACAAAGGATGAGACACGGAAATTTGTTGATGATTTGATAAAGACAGGTGAAACCACTGCAGTAATAACTATTCCAGATTTAAAGGACCAGGTGTCAGAAACCAGAGTTACTATAACAAAAGATACTGCCAAACTTATTACCGACCAGAAAATTAATTTGCAGATTAATACTGCTAATTGTATGGTTCATATTCCGGCTTTATCACTTAATGGTGTGGCTGAAGATATTGTTTTCACAATAATACCTGTGAAAGCTCAAGTCAAACAGGCTTTGATTGCTGATGGCGCCAACAGCTCAAATGCTGTAATGACAGCAACAGCTGGAAACAAGGTAACTGTTGCCGGCCGGCCCGTTTCAATTATAACTAATTTTAAGAATAAGGCTGTTACTTTGGTACTGCCACTTACAGGAATTGATTTATCCGCATCAGGACAGTTGGGAGTTTACATTGAGCACAGTGACGGTTCAAGAGAATATAAAACAGGAAAGCTTGTTGACTTTAACAGCACCAAAGGTCTTTCCTTTGAGGTTGACAGGTTCAGTACCTTTGCTATTGTTATGTCGGAGGCAGCAATAAAGAAACATAAAGCCTATATAAGCGGATATAAAGATGGCTTATTCCATCCTGAAAGAAAAATAACACGTGCCGAAATGGCAGCCATACTTGCCAGCGCCTTAGACTTGCAGGATAAAGCAGATATTTCATATGGTGATGTCAAAGCTGATTACTGGGCTGCAGATGCCATAGCAAAGGTAACGGGGGCTGGGCTGATGAAAGGGTACCAGGATAATAAATTCAAACCGGGCCAGACCCTGACACGTGCCGAAATGGCCGCGATTGCCGCTGCATTGGCAAAGGACTATATTATGAAAGTTCAGGCTGCAGGGATAATGAACGGCTATTCTGACAGAACCTTCAAGCCAGGAAAACCTTTAACCCGTGCTGAGGCAGTTGTGGTAATCAACAGAGTTCTTGGAAGAGGGCCATTGGACGGAATAGCCCAATCAAAATGGAAGGATGTCCCGGCCGCATATTGGGCAGCAGGAGATATAACTGAAGCGTCAATAGACCATTCCTTTAAACTTGATATTCAGGGCAGGGAACAGTTTGTAAAGTAATAAAACATATTAAAAGAATAGTAACAATACTAGTAAAAATGGTAACAGAAAAGTAGCCACAATTGTAACGAAAAAGTTACTACAATTTACTCAAAAAGTTTTAAAAAGTTTATAAAGATGGCTGACCTGATAATAATTAAAATATGATTAAAGGCAGCCATCTTTATTTGCTCTTAAAAAATGAGCATCAAGGAAATTACTCTTAGCGAACAAGAAAATTTGTCCGTTAAATACTACGAGCACTATAAGACTGAGCGTAGCAAATATTATTGCATTTAATAAGGAGACTAACTATGAACGACAAACAATTGGAGAGAATGCTGCAAAAGCTGGTCAGATATGAAAAAACGCTGGAGCCCTATGTATTCTCAGAAATTGCAGAGGTTGAAGTAAGGCGTTATGAGACTCTGGAGCAGCATCATTGCATACCGGAGGATGAAAGCCTGTTCCACAGCACAAAAAAAGGCGATATCTGGGGCGGAGAGGGTGTATACTGCTGGTTTAAAGGAAAAGCAGAAATACCCCGGGAACACAAGGGGAGAGATATCTATATAAAGCCGAAAGTTGGCGGATATGAGGCAATGCTGTGGGTAAACGGTATTCCTTCCGGTACCTTTGCCACAAAAATAGTCCAAACCGGACATGGCAACCACTATTGTGACCTGCTCATCAAAGGAGGGGACATGCAGGGGGAGAGTGTGGAGTTTGCCGTTGAATTTTATGCAGGCCATTATATAATCGGAACCCAGCCCTTTGAAACCATACCGGAAACCGATTTTTGCCATACTTATAATGGTATGTCACTTTGTATAAAAAATCAGGATATAGCAGATTTTATATTTGATCTTCGTACACTGAATCAAATGGTAGAAAAGCTTGATCCATTAAGTTTCCGACGCGCCGACATAATCAACTGCCTGACAGAGATTCACAAGGTTGTTTACTATGCGCTGGAGGATTCTGCCGAAGAGGTGTGGCGCAAGGCACTGATAAAAGCAAGACATATGATGGAACCTGTACTTGCCGCAAAAAACTCTCAGTCTGCACCAGTTGCGGGTATCGTGGGACATTCCCACATGGACACCGCCTGGCTCTGGCATATTCCCGAAACTATAAAGAAATGTGCCAGGACCTACTCAAATGAAATAAGCCTTATGGACCAATATCCCGAATACCGTTTTGTTCAAAGTTCTTCATACCACACTGAAATGATCCGGTTACACTATCCCGGGCTGTTTGAAAGGCTCAGGGAAAAGGTTGAGGAGGGAAGGTATGAGCTAAACGGCGCAGTCTGGGTTGAATGTGACTGCAACATAACCTCCGGGGAATCCATGATCCGGCAGTTTTTGTGGGGACAGAAATACACACAGAAGTATTTCAACAAAACCTCAAACTGCTTCTGGCTTCCCGATACCTTCGGGTACAGTGCCGCAATTCCCCAGATAATGAAGGGCTGCAGGGTCGACTATTTTCTAACGACGAAACTTTCCTGGAACGACACAAATAAATTCCCCTATGAAACCTTCTATTGGAGGGGAATTGACGGAACCGAAGTATTTACTCATTTTAACCTGACCCACTGCTGGCCTGACCCAAGGACTCTTTTGGAAAACGTTGATGGGAGAGGCAGTGATAACTATCTGAAAAACAAAAATGTTGCCAAAAGCCGGCTGATTGCATACGGCTATGGTGATGGAGGCGGGGGGCCGCAGTTTGAAATGATAGAAATGGCAAAGAGGCTCAGGGACCTTGAAGGCTGCCCGAAAGCGGAGCATGTCAGCGTTGGAACGTTCATGACGGAGCTGGAAGGGGAGGCTGTAAACCCGCCGGTTTACTCAGGTGAACTCTATCTGGAACTCCATAGAGGAACGCTGACAAATCAGCATACAATAAAGCGCAACAACAGAAAGGCCGAAGCGGCACTTCACGATCTGGAATTTTTAACGGTGCTCAATGCAGTATCGGAAGGTACAGAGGCCAGAGACGAGGATATCAGACCACTGATGGAAACACTGCTGGTTAACCAATTTCATGACATACTGCCGGGCACGTGTATTTCTGCTGCGCATGACAACTGTTACAGGGAGATGGGAGAGCTGCTTGACAAAGCTGCGCTGCTTATCGACAGGTCAGTGAAGACCTCGGTAAGGAATTTGATGGAAAATCCTGTAAAGGGTTCAGAAGAGCATTCAGCAGTAACTGTTATAAACACACTGGGTTTTGAAAGAAATGACGTCATATACCTTCATGGTTTCCAAAACAGATTTGTCAAAGATAAGTCAATAATAACACAGTCAGTCCGGAACATCACAGGAGAGGAGCAGCTTTGCCTGGCAAATGTTATGCTCCCTTCTCTGGGCAGCAAGGTCTTAGAGTTTGAGGAACAACCAACGGGGAGTGCCTCAGTGGAATTTGACGCTTATTCCCAAGGTCAACCTGAATTAGGGAGACAATCAGTTCAGACGGATTTTAAACTATCTGCCTTTAAACTGGACGGGAATATGCTGACTACACCGTTTGCAAAAGTAACCTTTGCAGAAGACGGAACAATAAGTTCATTTATAGACACACGTGTAAACCGTGAGTTAAGAGGAAACGGAAATCCGCTGAATACCCTGCTGATAGCTGAAGACGTTCCTTCAGGCTGGGATAGCTGGGACATCGATGCTGACTGCCAGATGAAATTCGAAGCAGGTGCACGATTAATTCAAAGAGAAATAATTTCCGACGGAAGAGTTCAGCTCCGCATTCGCAGCACTTATAAACTTACAGATAAATCAACACTCAAACAGGATATGATATTCTTTTCAACAACTCCAAGGGTTGACTTTGAAACTGTTATTGACTGGAACGACAAACACCGCTTCCTTAAGGTTGATTTTGATACTACAATAATGAGTAACACTGCGCGGCATGAAATACAGTTCGGGCATTGCCAAAAACCGACCACACGAAACAACAGTTACGAACAGGCTATGTTTGAAGTGGTAAACCATAAGTTTACAGATATTTCGGAAACCAGGTTCGGTATAGCCATACTTAACGACTGCAAATATGGTATTTCAGTTGAAGGATCGGACATAAGGCTTTCACTGCATAAAGGCGGGACACGGCCTGACCCCAGAGGTGACTCGGGTGTTCATGAATGCACATACTCATTTTTACCCCATGTGGGCGGATTTAATGCTGATAATGTAATTATTTCTGCATACTGCCTGAATTACAAGCCAATTGTGAAAAGTGGACGTGCTGACTATAGTTCCTTTGCTTCTGTTGATTGCACAAACATTATCATAGAGACAATAAAGCCCTGCGAAGAAAATGATAAGGCATACATTATGAGGTTTTATGAGGCTGAAGGAACGTACACCAATGCAGCAGTGACTCTCAACCATGAACCGAAGTCTGTAGAACTTGCCAATATGCTGGAAGAACGCGTCGGGGAACTTTCTTCGCAAAGCAGGATATGTTTAACCTTCCGTCCTTTTGAGATTAAGACTGTCAAGGTCGGCTATTAAGCTAAAAGGGGCATGGTATAATGTTATAAAAAAAGAGTGCGTATTGCAGTTGAGAATATTAAAATAAACTTATATTAATTATACAGTTCACAGACTTATTCAGTTGATAGACTTATACAGTTGACAGACACAATCATTAATTGCAGAGGATGCACCGGATAATGGAGGTCCCATGAATTATTATCAAGAAAGAATTGAAACAGATTCTATAATTCCTGCTAAAATTTATATCGGAAAATCCCAGGGCGATAACTGCCATTATCCGTTGCACTGGCACGATAATCTGGAATTTGATCTTGTGCTGAAAGGTACTATAAAAGGGAAAATTAACGGAAAGCAGACTAACGTTTCAGAAGGGGAATTCTTTTTTGTTAATAGCGGAGATTTACATGAGACAGATGCTGTTGATAAAAATGAGATGTGTGCAATCACAATTTTATTGTCATATGATCTTTTGAAAGAATATTGCCCCGATGCTGATACATATTGTTTTAATTTTTCAGGGAATGCAGCAGCAAAAGAAAAAGTAAAAAATTTAATTATGGAATGTGCAGAATTGTACAGGAAACAGGATGAATTTTTTGAGCTGGGAATATCTATTTCATTAAGAAAAATATGCAGTGTGCTATTAAAGGAATGCCGGATGAAAAGATATGATGCCAATTACAGCAGATATGAGCAGAAAAGCATTGCTAATATCAAAAAGGCAATTTCTTATATGGAGAAAAATTATGCCGATGAGATATCCCTTAAAAGGGCTGCTGCTGATATAGGAATGGCCCCCACTTATTTTTCCAGATTCATAAAGAAAAACACAGACGAAACATTTTATGGCTACTTGACTAAAATCAGACTATACCATGCATATATGGAAATTATCAACAGCGATGCCTCCATTACCGAAATTGCACTGAATAACGGCTTCTTAAATGTCAAATCCTTCATAGTTTCCTTTAAAAAAGTTTATAAGGTTACTCCGGCTAAATACAGGAAGCTGCGGAATGAATGACAGGGCTTAATCAATAACCTTATGGTACAAAGGATAATAATTGACAATAACAGGTCAAGAAATGACAATACTTTCCGAGAACGGGGTTGTAATATGACAATATAATAATCGAGGGGAGTATTGGTTATGCATAAAGATTTGGAGCTGGCATTTCAAAGAGTAGTTGAAATTCTCAAAGAGGACGTACGTTGCAAGGGCGGGTGGCACTATGGGTCTATAAGCAGAGGGTCGGAAGATGTTTATTCGGATTATGATCCGGTTTTTCTGGTAGAGGATAAAGATTTTGAACAGTTTGCGGCAGATGCCCCAAAAATACTTGCACAAGCCTCGGATGAGCTCTTGATATTCTGGGGGGAAAGCTTTAATGATGCCCATTTTAAAAACTATTGCAGTGTAATTCGTTTAGGGAGCAATTTGCATCAGTTTGATTTTTTTATAATTAATGCCGGTTACCCTGAGGCTTGGATGTGCAGACAGCATTGCAAGGGTTGTACAAGAGATAATATTATATTTGACAGAACGGGAGAAGTTGCCTGGTTCCTTGATAAAGGCTACCGTACGGATAATGATATTCCTGACCCGGTCAGGGCTATGGACACATACTGGTTTCATACCGAGATGCTTATAAAATACTTTAAGCGCAGGGATATCTTTAAGTTAATAAAAAATATGGATGTGCTGTTTCATTCACATGTGGACCTGCTTTTAAGCCAATATGACAATTTAGACTGGGGAGCATGGGAGAGTAAGGTAAAAAACTGTGTTCCCGAGGACAAGCAGGAACACCTGAAATCATATTTTACCACAGCAGATTTCGGGGAGTTGGAAACTGCTGTAAAAAAGTGTATGTCTCTTTTCAGACAGGATGCGGAAGAAATTTGCAAAGCTAAAGGAATCGATTATCCTGATACTATAGCCCGGCAGATCATTTCATATTTTAACAGGAGAATGGATTCCGAGGATTGGGTTTAGCAGTGTAAAGGAGTCAGATTTATTCCGGTGAGTTGACTCGGTTACATCTGGCTCCTTTTAGTTAAGAAATAACAATAGGACCATATCAATAATATTAAAATTTCAGTTTATCCCTAATCAATTCCTTCAAAAGCCAGAGAAATAATATTTTTTATATAAGAAGTATCCAAAGAGCCTCCTACTGCCAGCAAACGATAAAAAATTGGTGCAAAAATCAGATCAACTGTCAGCTCTATATCAATATTTTTCCGTATCTCACCGCTTAGAATGCCTCTTTCTAAAATTTGCCGGGCTATTTGCCGCCTTGGTTTAAAGTATCTTGAACGGTATTCATCAGCAATGTTTTTATCGAATTGGCCTTCAGCTATGAACTCGGTAATAACTCTCCCTTTTTTACTGGTCAGAAAAGCTGCCAGAGTGTTTGCCTGAATAAAAATATCCTCACGTGCAGAACCTGTGTCCGGGATCTGAAGCTGCTCTTCGGTTGCGTCAAAAAAACCGTCCAGCACCACTGCCGCTTTGCCGGACCACCATTTATATATTGTTGCTTTGCTGACTCCGGCTCTTTCAGCAATCCCTTCCACAGTGATCGCTTTAAAGCCAATTTCCAGTAACAAATCATATGAAGCTGAGAGAATAGCTTTTTTTGTCCCTTCACTGCGGGGGCGTCCCGGTTTTTTTTCCATGCCTGTTTCTCCTGAAAATTTATAGATGATAAAAAATACATGTTTATTATACTATACCACTTTTAGGAAAAAAAGATATTGACAAAACTAAACGCATCGTTTATTATATAATTTATATACTAAACGTACCGTATATAAATTAATAATGGAGGTTAATCATATGACACATGAAATAAAAAAGATATCTGGTTTGTTAATTTTTTTGATGGCTTGCTCCTGTGGATTAATAGTAGCCAATCTGTATTATGCGCAGCCTTTGGTTGGTCCTATCAGTTCGGCCACCGGGATTTCGGCAGGTGCTTCGGGATTGGTGGTAACCATGACCCAGATAGGGTATGTCATCGGACTGATATTTTTAGTTCCTTTAAGTGATTTAATTGAAAACCGAAAGCTGGTTTCTGCTACACTGATTATTGCTGTCCTGGGACTAAGTTCAGCCGCCCTGGCTAAAAACGGAGCTGTTTTTCTGGCAGCAGCAGTATTAATCGGGTTAGGCTCTGTTGCCGCCCAAATAATTGTGCCCTTTGCAGCTTTTATGGCTCCTGAAAAACAAAGGGGGCAAATAGTGGGCAAGGTTATGAGCGGGCTTCTGCTGGGAATAATGCTTGCACGGCCTGCTGCCAGCCTGGTTGCAGGCCTTTGGGGTTGGCAGGCGATTTTTGCCATATCAGCAGTTATAAATGGAGTGCTGGCAATAAGCCTGTTCTTTGTGTTTCCTAAACGAAAGCCTGAAGTCAGGGTTGGGTATTTGGAGATTGTAAACTCACTGTTTTCACTCTTCAGAAAAACCCCTGTTCTGAGGAGAAGATCGCTCTACCAGGCATGTTTATTCGGAGCCTTCAGCCTGTTTTGGACTACTGTTCCACTTTGGCTGGCTCAGAATTTTCATTTATCACAGAAAGCAATTGCAATATTCGCTCTGGTAGGTGTTGCAGGTGCGGCAGCTGCGCCTGTTGCAGGTAGATTGGCTGATAAGGGCTGGACTAAAAAACTTACAGGAACCGCTTTTTTGACAGCCTCCTTTTCCTTTGCCTTAACTCATTTCTATATGGGTAATAATTCAATTTCCTTAATATTGTTTTCTATAGCAGCTATACTTCTTGACATGGCTGTTTCAGGAAATCTTGTCCTCGGACAGCAGGCAGTTTATTCTTTGGGCAATGAAATCCGGGGAAGAGTTAATGGAGTATTCATGTCTGTTTTCTTTATAGGAGGTGCAATTGGTTCTGCATTGGGAGGCTGGTCATTCGCATACGGACAGTGGACGGTGGCCTCAATAATTGGTTTTGCACTTCCCCTTGTTGCTTTCATTTATTACCTTACAGAAAAATGAGCATTTTAGGAATAGGAATTTTTGAACCCTTTATGATTTTTAATAAAGAATTGTGGTAAATAATATCATATAAACAATGAAAAATACGCTGAACGGAGAGTGGTTTTATGTTAAATGCAGGTGATAAAGCAATAGACTTCAAGTTAAATTCCATTGATAATAAGGAAATTAGTCTGTCCGACTTTAAGGGCAAAAAAATAGTTTTATATTTTTATCCGAAGGATGATACTCCTGGGTGTACAAAAGAGGCCTGCGGGTTCAGAGATGCATACGATTATATATTGGAGGCGGGAGCTGTAGTTATAGGGGTCAGTCCCGACGCTGAAAGTTCTCATGAGAAATTCAGGAATAAATATAATCTTCCTTTTTACCTGCTGAGCGATACTGAGCATAAGGTTTCTGAAATGTATGGGGCATGGGGGGAAAAAAAGAATTATGGCAAAACATATATGGGAGTTATAAGATCAACATTTATTATTGATGAGGAAATGACAATTAAGAAGGTGTTTCCTAAGGTTTCACCAGAGGGCCATGCCGAAGAAGTGCTGGATTTTTTGAAAGAGAGCTGAACCGTCACCTGTTATGTATAGAATAGCTTTACCTATACATAATAAAAATTATAAGACTCACTAAAATGAGGTGGCATCTATTGTTAAGACAGTTGGATATCAGGTACAAGCTTTTAATTACATGGATAGCAGCATTTTTAATCCTGTGGCTGATATTTTACAGCAGCTTTCAAATTGATACATTCAAATATGATCTGGATATGATTATAGACGGGATTGAAAATAACAACTGGAAACAGGCAGAGGACTACAAAAATAAATTTTCAGATTTATATTTTAAAAAGAGATATGTAATACAGATGAATAATGCTACTGAGATATATACAACCTTTGAGCCCGCCGTAAGGCAGTTGGATATTGCAGTGGAAAACAGGCAGGAGAGTGCGTTGGAGTATGCCGGCTTCTTGCGTGAAGCAATAAATCTAGCAGTAAAGCCTTTCTCCGGACCGTAAAAACTTGAAGATAGCTATTTATCACAAGAAAAAACTTTTGGAGAAACTATGTATACATTGTTAAGTTACAGTATAAGAGTTATATTGGTATATTTTTTTACGTATCTGGCAACAAGGATTCTTACAAAAAAGGCCATTGCAGAAATGACGGCATACGAAATGGCAGGATTAATGGTGTTTGCAAATGTGGCTGCAGAGCCTCTGGTTGACAAGGTGATTATAAAATCTGTATACGGCTCCGGTCTTCTTGTCCTCATTATGGTAATTGTGTCCAGGTTAGCCCTTATCAACAAAATTTCCCCTGTATTGGAACATACTCCAACACTATTAATAAGCAACGGACAAATAGATTATAAACAATTGAAAAGATTAAGTCTAACAATGAATCAGCTTCTTGGACTTATGAGACAGCAGGGTTATGACAGGTTATCGGATGTACACACGGCAATATTTGAGCCCCAGGGGAACCTGTCTGTTTTCCCGAAGGCAGAAAACAAGCCTGTTACTTTAAAGGATATGAATATTGCTGCTCAGCAAAAGCCCATCAGTCTGCCACTGATTCTTGACGGCAGGCTTTTGGCAAAGAACTTGGAATATATCGGTAAAACGGAATTATGGCTTATTGATGAAATGAAGAAGCAGGGTATTGATGGGGACAGGAGGCAGGTCGCCCTTGCAGAGCTTGATGCTTCATGGAATTTAAAAATATACAGGAAGTAAGTCCCTGATAAGATTGTATATTATATTTCCCGCTCTGAAGCATGCAAACTCAGCGAAAGATATAACGAAAAGCAGAGGATTTATTATCCTGGATAAATGTTGAGGATAACAACAGATGGTTTTACGCTGTCTGTTTTTTTCATCTTCCGGCCATAAAGCGGAGTTTTATTGATTACTCATGCCCTGAAGCGAATTAAAAAGCTTTTTTTACATACAATAAAAAGAATTGGTAAATACCTGTGAAATATCGAGGAATTTGAAGATTTTGGGTATATAACACCAATAAAACAGAATATTTTCAATTTTTATTGATTTTTTAATTTTTTTTTTGTATAATCACGCTTATGTATTATTAGTAACAGGAAAATTGCAATCAGGAGGTATTGATATGGGAAAGGCTTTAATTATTGGCGCAGGCGGCGTTGCAAGTGTTGTAATCCACAAATGCTGCCAGAACCCCGATGTATTTGAGGAAATATGTATAGCCAGCAGAACAGTTGAAAAATGTGAGGCCATAAAAGCTAAGTTGGATGGAGGTAAAACTAAAATCCATACTGCCCAGGTTGACGCTGATAACACAGAAATGGTTATTGAACTTATAAATAAATTTAAGCCTGATATTGTTATAAACGTAGCTCTGCCTTATCAGGATTTAACTATTATGGACGCATGTCTTGCAACAGGTGTGCATTACCTGGATACTGCAAACTATGAGCCCCCTGAGATACCTAAGTTTGAATATAAATGGCAGTGGGCATACAGGGAAAGATTTGAAAAGGCCGGCATAATGGCTTTGCTCGGGAGCGGCTTTGATCCCGGAGTAACCAGTGTTTTCTGTGCGTATGCTCAGAAACACTACTTTGACGAAATTCACTATATTGATATCGTTGATGCCAATGCAGGCGACCACGGATATCCATTTGCAACAAACTTCAACCCTGAAATAAATATACGTGAAATTACAGCTCCTGGAAGTTATTGGGAAAATGGAGGCTGGGTTGAAACCGAGCCTTTGGAATTAAAGAAAGTTTATGACCTTCCTGAAATCGGACCTAAGGATATTTACCTCCTGCATCATGAAGAGATTGAATCACTTGCAGTAAATATCAAGGGTGTAAAGAGAATACGCTTCTGGATGACATTTTCTGAAAAGTACCTTACCCATTTACGTGTGCTGGAAAATGTAGGTATGACTTCCATTGAGCCAATAGAATTCGAAGGTAAGAAGATAATTCCTCTTCAATTCCTAAAGGCAGTACTCCCTGATCCGGCATCACTTGGACCAAGAACAAAGGGTAAGACCAACATAGGTTGTATTATACAGGGAATTAAAGATGGAAAGCCAAGAACCTATTACGTTTACAACGTATGCGTTCACGAGGAGTGCTATGCTGAAGTTGGCTCACAGGCCATTTCCTATACAACGGGTGTCCCTGCAATGATAGGTGCCATGATGATACTGAAGGGAATATGGAAAAAGCCCGGAGTATATAATGTAGAAGAATTTGATCCTGATCCGTTCATGGATGCATTGAATAAATACGGCCTGCCATGGAAAGAGGACTTTTCACCGACACTTCTTGACTAAGAAAAATATAATATACGCCGCTGATTCACAATAGCAAGTGGGTGAAGCAGTGGCGTATAGCTTATCTGCAGATTATTTCCAGCTGCATAACATTCATTACTGTTTTGTGGCCGCTGTGCGGCTCAAAGCCATAGCATGACTTAGGAGGTTAAAATGTTTGATTTGGATGTAAGTAATTTACCGACACCCTGTTATGTAGTAGATGAGGGGCTCCTTATAAGAAACCTTGAAATACTTGACTCTATTCAAAAGCGTACTGGCTGCAAAATCCTTCTGGCCCAAAAGGGTTTCTCAATGCACTCTGTTTATCCGCTAATAGGTAAGTATCTTAAGGGTGTTACCTCCAGTTCACTTTTTGAAGCGAGGCTGGGATATGAAAAAATGGGTAAAGAAGTACATGTATATGCTCCTGCGTATATTGAAGAGGAATTTGACGAACTTCTTAAATATTCCGACCATATAGTTTTTAATTCCTTCAGTCAGTGGAACAAGTTCAAGGAAAGGGTAAAGGGCTGTCCCGGAAAGAAGATTGAATGTGGTATACGCATTAATCCGGAGTACTCCGAGCAGGACCATGCCATATATGACCCCTGCTCCAGCTTTTCAAGGCTGGGAGTGACTCTGAAGAACTTTAAGCCTGAAGAACTTGACGGTATAGATGGACTTCACTTCCATACAATGTGCGAACAAAATTCAGACACTCTGGAACGTACTGCCAGAGTGGTTGATGAGAAATTCGGAGAATATATCAAAGGCATGAAGTGGCTGAATTTTGGAGGAGGGCATCACATAACCAGAGAGGATTATGATGTAGAAACACTTATCCGAACAATAACCTTTTTCCAGGATAAATACGGCGTAGAGGTTTACCTGGAACCCGGTGAGGCAGTTGCACTGAATACAGGCTATCTTGTTGCAAAAGTGCTTGATATTGTTGACAACGGTATGAATATCGGCATACTGGATGCTTCGGCCGCATGCCATATGCCCGACGTGCTGGAGATGCCTTACAGGCCCAATATCATAGATTCCGGAAAGCCTGGAGAATATCCTTATACTTACAGGTTTGGAGGACACACCTGTCTGGCGGGGGATATAATTGGAGACTACTCCTTTATGAAGCCTTTAAATCCCGGAGACAGATTGGTCTTCTGTGATATGGCCCATTACACCATGGTAAAGAATAATACTTTTAATGGCGTTAATCTTCCTGCTATTGCACTTTACAGTGAAAAGGAAGGAATAAAAGTAATAAAAGAATTCGGATACAGCGATTTTGAAACAAGATTATCGTAAATATTGTTAAAAACTGATTATTAATTTTGTGAGAACTCAACATACAAGTTGAGTTCTTTTATTGTCACAAAATTATATAAAGAGGTAAGTTTTATAAATGTAAATGACTTTTCTTAAATGCTATTATAAAACCATAAAATTTAAGGAGGTCATGGAAATGAAAAAAACTATTATTAAGACCCTTGCTGCAGGTATAGCAATTGCTATGTCATTGTCAATCGCAGCTTGCGGTTCATCAACTCCGGCAGAAACTTCAACCTCGACCGCAGCAGAAAGCAGTACAGCTCCATCAACAACTGCTGCAGAATCATCAGCTCCTGCTGCTGAACCTGTAAAACTTACCATGTGGCATATTCAGACAACAGAACCTGCGCCAACTATTATAAAGGACAGTATTGACCGTTTCACAAAAGACAATCCCAATTACACTGTTGAGATTTCTGTGATGCAGAATGACGCTTTTAAGACCAAGCTGGCAGTTGCAATGGGTTCAGATCAAATGCCTGATATATTTCCACACTGGTCAGGCGGGCCAATGAACGCATATGTTGATTCCAACAAAATAGCTGACTTAACGACTTTTATGGGTGAAAATGGCTATAAAGACCGTTTTATGCCGGCAGCTATCAACCAGGCTACATATAAAGATAAAATCTGGGCTGTACCTGTTGAAAACACATCAGTAGCAATGTTCTTCTACAACAAGGACTTGTTTGCCAAATACAACCTGCAGGTTCCAAAGACAATTACTGAACTGGAAACTGTTGCTGATACTTTAAAGAAGAACGGAATTATTCCTTTCTCCTTGGCTAATAAGACTCAGTGGACCGGTTCAATGTATTACATGTATCTTGTTGACCGTTTTGGAGGAGCTGATGCATTCAATGCAGCAGCACAGCGTACTGGTTCCTTTGAAAACGAAGCATTTACCCAGGCTGGAAACAAGATTCAGGAATGGGTTAAGAAAGAATATTTCAATAAGGGCTTCAATGGTCTTGATGAGGATTCCGGACAATCACGAACTCTTCTGTATTCAGAAAAAGCTGCTATGACTCTTATGGGTTCATGGTTCCTCTCAACAGCAAAAGGTGAAACAGAAACTAGCAAAGATGCAAAGATTAAAGACTTTATGAAGAAGGTTGGTTCCTTCCCATTCCCAGCTGCTGAAGGTGGAAAAGGCAGTCCGGACTCAGTTGTTGGTACAGTTGGAGATAACTTCTATTCAGTTGCCGCAAGCTCTAAAGACGTAGCAGGAGCATTTAAAGCTATAACATACCTTATAGATGATACAGCTGTTGCTAAGCGTATTGAAGCAGGAAGAGTTCCTCCTGTAAAAGGTGTAAAGGTTAGCGATCCTCTGCTACAGGACGTATTAAATGCAGTAGAAAAGGCTCCTTCAGTTCAGTTATGGTATGATCAGTATCTGCCTGCTGATGTTGCACAGGTTCACAAGGATACTTCACAAGCTATATTTGGTCTTGCTAAAACTCCTGAACAAGTAAACAAAGAAATGGAAGCAGCCGCTAAAAAATCATTTGGTAAATAATTAGTAAATAATCTAATTGATAATTGATTGGGTATCATTCATCTGATACCCATCAATTATATTTTAAAACTTTATTTCATATAACGAGGCGGTAAAATGTCTCCAACTTCTACAAGTGGATGGTACCGCCTTGGTTTTTCAGGCGGTGAGCACATATCCCGCCTCGTTGAAACGCCGCTGATGTAATGAAATTTTTCTACAACCGATAATTTCATTTGAATTAAGGCGTTATAAAATAACCGGCTGTCTCTTTATTCTGAGGGGAGGAGAAACAATGCAAACTACCAAATCACTATTAAATTACAGAAAACGCAGCACAGCAATTGCGGCAGCAGTATTCCTTATTCCGGTATTCTTTTTTATTTTGATTTTTATTATATATCCTATAGTTAATTCTTTCTGGCTGAGTCTTCATGATTGGAACGGAATTAGCTCCGACAAGGTTTTTTATGGCTTGGAGAACTGGAAAACGCTTGCAACAGATGCCGTCTTTTACAAGTCTTTTCTTAACAATATAATAATAGTTATTTTATCGATAGCAATACAGCTGCCTATAGCAATGGCACTGGCATTCTTGCTGGACACGGGAGGAAAGAAACTAAACTTCCTTAAAATGGTCTATTTTGTTCCTATGCTTATGTCATCAGTTGCAGTAGGATTCCTTTTTAAATATACCTACGACCCTCAGTTCGGTCTTATAAGCGCAGTGTCGACATTATTTGGCGGAGATGGTATGGTTGACCTGCTGGGTAATCCACAAATCGCAATTTATGCAGTTATAGCAGTTATCTGCTGGCAATATGTACCCTTTTATATGGTTTATTTCCTGGCGGCTTTCAGCTCCCTTTCGGAGGAAATATATGAAGCTTCAATAATTGATGGTGCTACCTACGGACAGTATTTTTGGAGAGTTGCACTGCCATGCATGAAAGGCTCAGTAAAGAGTGCTGCTGTTCTTTCACTGGTGGGTTCATTGAAATATTTTGATCTTATATACGTTATGACTCAGGGAGGGCCCAATGGTGCAACCGAACTTATGGCTACATATATGTACAAAAATGCCTTCCAGACAATGCAAATGGGGTATGGTTCAACAATAGCATCAGGTATGTTTATTGTAATTACAGTAATTTCATTGTTGACCCTTAGAGCTTTAAACGGGAAAGAGGAGGCGTAGAAGATGACTAGTATACTGAAAAAAATAACACTCGGTAAAATAATTGTTGCAATATTAGCCCTGACATGGTTGATCGTCGCAGGAGCTCCATTTTATTTTATGGTAGCCTCAGCCTTCAAAGAACAGTTTGAAATTCTTACCACAGGAGTATTTGCACTACCGCAGGGATTTTATTTGGACAACTTTATCGGTGTCGTTAAAAGTGATTTTTATAAATATCTGCTGAATAGTACCTTCGTCGTAGCTGTATCACTGGCACTTATATTAATTACAGCCCTATGTGCGGCCTATCCCTTTTCAAGGTTTAAGTTTAAATTTAACAAACCTTTGTTCGGACTTGTTGTAGCCGCAATGGCAGTGCCTATACATGTAACCCTTATACCTGTTTTTCAGCTGACTCAAAAAATACATTTGTATGATACAATTTTTGCACTTATAGGTCCTTACACAGCTTTTAATCTTCCCATATCAGTGTTTATACTGACAAGCTTTATGGCTGAAATACCAAAAGAGCTCGAGGAGTCTGCCGAGATAGATGGCTGCGGAAGATACAGGACTTTCTTCCATATAATCGCTCCGTTATCAAAGCCCGGCCTGGCAACCTTGGCTATTTATAATGCTGTTAACATGTGGAATGAATTCAGTTTTGCCCTTGTATTGACCCAATCTGCGAAAAGCAGAACGCTGCCTTTATCCATATGGGATTACCAAGGTCAATATAATTCAAACATTCCAATGATTATGGCTGTATTGACATTATGTGCACTACCGATGATACTAGCCTTTGCAATCGGACAGGATAAACTGATCAAGGGTATGATGGCAGGAGCTGTAAAAGGTTAGGCGTATAAATTTCCATCAGGGGAATAGAGTTGTTACCTGAAAGGATATGTGGTATATATTAGTTTATAAAGAGTCAGTTGGAAAATTTTCAATTGAAATTATGTGTTAAAAGGTCAAGTACACTAACGTTTTAGAGTTTACTGAGTACTGATATCAGAAGCGGCATGAAGAATAAGTCGGGAGGTCGGCATGCGGAAAATACTTCAAATCCTTATTGTACTCATATTGGTTTTATCCCTGTCAGGGTGTTTTTATGATGGACAAATGGGGATAAAGGTTCGACAACCTCAGAAAAAACAGATTACTCTGTATTCCATTCAGGGTGACTCTGCGGTAAATAAGGTTATAGCCGATTCTGTCAAGAGATTTGAAAATCATAATATTGGTTTTGAAGTTGTTCATGAGCTGATACCCAATGACCTGTATAAAAACAGGCTCTCTGTATGTGTGGCAACGAATCAGATGCCGGATGTTTTTCCAACCTGGTCGGGAAGCATATTAAAAGAATATATCAGTATTGGCGGAGTTGTAAACCTGAGTAACTTTATGAGTCAGGATAACTACGGCTCCAGATTCAATGAAAAGGCTCTGGATATGGTTACCGACGAAAATGGAATATGGGGTGTACCCGTTGAAAATATGACCATTGCCTCCATATTCTATAACAAAAATATATACAAGGCACTTAATCTGTCCGAGCCCAGGGATTACAACCAGCTTATAAAGAATATCCAGATACTAAAGGAACATAACTACATACCCTTTGCACTTGCAAACAGGACTGCCTGGACAGGTTCCATGTTTTATATGTATTTTGTTGACAGATTGGGTGGACCTTCAGTTTTTGATAATGCTGCCAACAGGAAAAACTCAGGCTCCTTTGATAATGAAGTATTTGTAAAAGCCGGAGAGATGGTGCAGCAGCTGGTCAATATGGGGGCATTTCCCAAGGGGTTCAACTGGATGGATGAAGACTCCGGAGATTCCAGGGACCTTTTGTATAATAATACTGCGGCCATGGTATTGTCGGGAAGCTGGTTACTGAGTAATGTAAAATATGAAAATCCTGATTTTTACAAAAATATTGGAGTATTTCCTTTTCCATCCATACCGGGAGGAAAGGGAGATCCTCAAAATACAATCGGCTGTATGGGAGACAACTTTTATTCCATAGCCAGTTCCTGCAATCACATTGAAGAAGCATTTGAACTGGTGAAGTACCTTATTGATGATACGGCAGTACAAAAACGAATTGAAGCAGGTAAGATCCCACCGGTTAAAAACCCTGATATAAAAGATCCTATGACAAGTAAAATATTGGACTATATAAATAAATCCCCGAATGTTCAGTTCTGGTATGATCAATACCTGCCTCCAAAGCTATCGGAAGCCCATCTGACGCTTACAAGACAGATATATGGAGGAGAGGATCCGAAACGTGCTGCAAAGACAATGGAAGAAATAACACGTCAGTACTATATTCGATAAAGGGTGAAAAATATGAAGAACCGGTTATTACAAATAGCTAAACAAAAAATGCGAAATACTCCATTCAGATCAAAACTAACTTATTATCTTGTAATAACAATATGTCTGACAGTTTTAATAGTAGTCGGTTTTTCATACACTGTCACCAGCAGGTCTATCAAACAGCAGGCAAAAGATATGACCATGCTCCAGCTGGAACAGAACACCTCAAACCTCGAAGACTATCTAAAAAATATTGAAAGTACACCTGACAGTATTGTTACCGACAGAAGTCTGCAGGAGTATCTTTCAAATCATGATGAGGACAGCCTTGAATTTTCATCAAAGGTGGATGATGTGTATCGTTCAATGTCAAATATAATGGGAGCTAAAAGAGACATACTCTATGTGTTTCTTTACAAGGTACTGGATAACAAGGTTCTCTACCTCGGTCCCACAAAAGCCGGAAGGAACTCGGACTTCTCAAATGTTGTAGCCTATCTCTCAAAAAGC
This sequence comes from Bacillota bacterium, assembly GCA_023409265.1. Taxonomy (GTDB): domain Bacteria; phylum Bacillota; class Clostridia; order Acetivibrionales; family DSM-1351; genus Ruminiclostridium. The sequence continues at coordinate 57,906 of JAEYHZ010000018.1, forward strand.
GATATTTCGGGTACCTCCATAAGAGTCAGCTTCAGACAGGATCCGGTTATTACCAACAAATATACTTTTACAATATACCAGCCTATTTTTGATATATACAGAATAAAGAGACCTATTGGCATGCTTGGAATATCTGTTGCCGAGGATGTTGTAGCCAGGTTTTATTCACATAAAAACAGGAATCTCCCACTTGAAACCTTTATACTGAACGGAGAGGGGACAATTGTATCACATGTAGACAAGACCAAACTTTTAACAGAAACAGGATTTCAGAACATTTTGAAAAAGCAGGATGGCGCGGCTGAAATAGACGGCAAGCTTGTGGTTTACAAATATATAAAGGATTGGGACTGGTATGTTATAGGTACACTTCCCATAAGCTACCTGCTTAAGGACAGCAATACCATGCTGTTTGCTATAGTTTTCATAGTTCTGTTGACCCTGATTCTCGCCTCCTTCATATCACTGGTATTCAGTAAGCATCTGCTGAGACCTTTTAATGATCTTATATTCAGAATGTCCATGGTATCTCAAGGTGACCTGACTACCAGAATAAATCTGGAGGATCACGGCTATGATTTTGAACAGGTATCCAAGGGCTTTAACCTGATGGTTGAACAAATAAATGTTCTGATGCAGAAAATATATGACGAGCAGCGCCAGTTGAAAGAGATTGAGTTCAAGGCACTTCAGTCACAGATAAATCCTCATTTCCTTTACAACACTCTGGAAACGATACATTGGCAGGCATTGCTGAACGGACATCATGAGATTTCCACAATGGTGAAGGCTCTTGCAGGTTTTTACAGAATAAGCCTCAGCAGAGGAGAAGCAATCATCCCGCTAAAAAATGAATCTGAACATGTTGAGAACTATTTGACCATTCAGGAAATGCGATACAAGGATAAGATGGAAAGCTATATCGACATTCCTGAGGAATTTATGAATGTAATGATACCAAAAATGACTCTGCAGCCTCTTGTGGAGAATTCAATTTATCATGGCTTGAGAATTAAACAGGTTAAGGGTTTTATTAAAATAACAGCAGTCAGGGAAGGCGATGATCTTGTTGTAAAGGTTATCGATAACGGCGCCGGAATGACACCGGGGCAGATCAACAGCCTTAACCGGACCCTGGAGGACAATGATTCCGGAGTAGGTTACGGTGTGAGGAATGTGCACAGGAGAATAAAGCTCTTTTTCGGCAACCCCTATGGGCTTTTCTATGAAAGTAATGAATACGGTGGAGTGACAGCAAACGTAAGGCTCCACCTGGATTCTGCAGATAACAATATATAGACATGATTAAATAACAGCTTCCCCATTTTAGACGGCTATGAGGCGAAAAATGGCCCGCCTTAAAACGGAGTACTATTATTTAAGCATGGCAAATGCAAAGAATTTCCTTATTTACTGATTTGAGTGCAGACAAGTTAAAGGGAAAGGTTGGTGAAATATATTGTATAAGGTCTTAATAGTTGATGATGAAATCATGATACGGAATGGATTATATAATATGATTCCGTGGAATACTCTGGAGATAGGTGATATACTTACTGCTTCCTGTGCTCAGGAGGCTCTGGATATTGCACGTGAAACAAAACCGGATATAATGCTTACCGATATTTGTATGCCTGAAATGGATGGGCTTGAAATGACAAAGCTTATGCTGGAGATTCTTCCCGATCTTAAAGTTATAGTGCTTACGGGTTATGATGATTTCAAATATGCCCAGAAAAGCTGCTCTCTTGGTGTCAAGGAATTTATTCTAAAGCCTGTTGATGAGGTAGCCCTGATAAATAGTATCAAATTACAGGTGGAGAACATTAAAAATGAGATACAGTCCTCTCTAAAATGTAATATTTTAAACAGGAAAAGAGTACTTGAGAATCAGAGAGCCTTTGAACAATCTCTTATGCAGCTTACCGAAAAAATTGCAGATTCCGATGACATCAAAATAGACGGTCTGAATCTTGAGGAAGATTGTCAATATCAGGTAGGCTTAATATCACCGATTATTGAAGAAAATAGTGTATGGGAACAGCATAAAAACCTTCTTTTAATGTCTATAAAGAGCTTTCTTATTAATATTATTGACTCCAATAACTCGGGCTGGACCTTTCAGAACAGGGAAGGCGACATAGTTGTGATCTTTTATGTAAAGGCCGGTGATGAAAGTGCTGAAGAGCAGATTCTGAAGCTTCAGGAAATTATCAATACCGAGTATGATGTAAACCTGGACATGGGTATGGGGCCTGTTGTATCCCACATATCCAAAATAAAGGCTTCATATGGCAAGGCCAAGGAAAACTGCAGAATAAGGAAGCCTCTCATATCTTTAAAAGCTTCAGACGAAAAGAAGGAAGGAATGTCAAAAAGGGTTGACAACCTGCAGTTTTACAAGGAACGGATGCTGGAGAGTATTCAGGATACCGAAACTGCCAAGAAGTATCTGAAAATGTATATTGAGAATGTTAGGAATTCAGGTATGAAAAAAATTAGTGCAGAGCAGAAGTTTTATGACCTGGCCTCAGCTTTTTACTGGGAATACCTTAAAGCCACAGGCTACTCTGCTGACGGGAGGCTGGAAACCTTCATCACCACCCTCCAGAGCAATGATCTGGAGAACTGCTGTGTCTTTACTGAAATGTTCATAGTTAAGCTGATGTATTCCAACAAAAAACAAATGCATGAAATTGTTGAGGCGGCAGCAAAATTCATAAATGAGCGGCTTACCGAGGATCTGACGGTATTTACACTGGCAGAACAATTTCATGTGGCACGCAATTACTTCTCAAGACTTTTTAAGAAAGAAATGGGTGAGGGCTGCAACGAATATATTACCAGACTGCGCATTGAAAAAGCCAAACAGCTGTTAGGTGCTTCCCGTCTTAAAACCTATGAAATAGCTGAAAAGGTTGGTTACCATGATACCAACTACTTTTCTCTTGCGTTCAAAAAGAATACCGGCATGTCACCGAAGGAGTTCAGAGAAAAACTGAATAATCCGGAATAGGCTCAAGCCTATAAAAGCATTAAAATAAGACTATTATTGAAATGAACAGGAGATGGAGTAATTATGGCTGTAAATACCAGAATTTTTCACTGTGACGAATATTTTCGTCTCCCAAGAAATGAAAAAAAGGAATTTGACAGTATCATTCTGAAGGAACTTGAAGAAAAGCCCATAAAGCATTTGGATACTGAATGGGGAAGATTTGAAAATTTGCCCCCAATGACGGAGCAGGAAATAGATAAGCTGGCAGAGGAAGTTTTAAGTGAAATGTCTTTGGAACAGAAGGTTCATCAAATGTCCTGCGATAACTATGCCAGATATGCTCCCATTAATCCCCCAAGATATAATTATATCCCGTACTACGCAGGAGAAGATCCTGAACTGAACATACCGGCGGTTAAATTTACCGATGGCCCGACAGGTATAGTAATGGGCTATCACTCCACAGCTTTTCCCGTATCCATAGCCAGAGGTTCTTCCTGGGATACAGAGCTTGAGGAACGTGTGGGTGATGTGATCGGTATAGAAGGCCGCTCGGGCGGCGCCAACTTCTTTGCAGGTGTCTGCATAAACCTGCTGCGCCACCCGGCATGGGGACGTGCCCAGGAGACCTATGGTGAGGATACCTGTCTCCTGGGGAAAATGGGAGCTGCGTTGACAAAAGGCGTGCAGAAACACATGATGGCCTGTGTAAAGCATTACGCCGCAAACAGTATGGAAAACGCCCGCTTCAAGGTGGATGTTCAAATGGACGAAAGAACCCTGAGAGAAATCTATCTTCCCCACTTTAAAGCATGTGTGGATGCGGGCGCAGCAGCCATAATGAGCGCATACAACCGTGTAAGAGGTCAGTGGTGCGGACACAATGACTACCTGCTGAATCAGATACTTAACGGAGATTGGGGTTTCAAAGGTCTTGTAATGTCCGACTTTATCTGGGGTGTGAGAGACACGGTTGAGGCAGCAAACGGTGGTATGTGCATAGAGATGTATGCTACACAGTACTTCGGTGAAAGGCTTGTTGAAGCTGTAAAAGACGGTAAGGTTGAGGAAAGCAGGATAGATGCTGCCGTAAAACGTATTTTGAGGCAAAAAATCAGATTTTCCTTTATTGGAGACAAAAATATGTATGCGGAAGATAAAATGGGTTCAAGGGAGCATGCTGCCCTGGCTCTGGAGGTATCTGAAAAGTCAACCGTTCTTCTCAGAAATGACGGAATACTTCCCCTGAACAGGGACATTGTGAAGAAAATAACCGTCATAGGAAAACTTGCAGTTGAACCAAATACGGGAGACCTAAAAGGCAGTAGTGCCGTTTTTCCGCCCTATGTGGTTACACCCTTGCAGGGACTTGTCAATGAGGTTGGTGACAGTGCTGAAGTTCGTTATATTGACGGCAGGACACCTCATCAGGCACAGGAACTTTCGAAAAATGCAGATGCTGTTGTAATAGTTGCCGGGCTTACATCGCTTGATGAAGGCGAATTTATTACAAATGGGGGAGACATAGGCGGTGACAGAAGGAACCTGGGCCTGCATCCCGAGGATGAGGATCTGATTGAAGCAGTTTCAAGGGTAAACCCCAACGTAATAGTCGTTATACAGGGTGGAAGTACAATAATTGTTGAGCCCTGGAAAAATCATACCAGGGCAATATTGTTGCAGTGGTATCCTGGTATGGAAGGCGGAACGGCACTGGCCAACCTTTTGTTCGGAAAGGTAAACCCTTCGGCAAAGCTCCCCGTTACAGTTCCTGCATCACCTCAACAGCTGCCATACTATGACATTGATGCGACTGCAATAGTTTATGATTATTATCACGGGTATTTTCTTGCAGATAAGAACAAGTATCATGTTACCTACCCCTTTGGCTTCGGATTGAGCTATACAACCTACAGCTACAGCAATGCAAAAGCAAGCACAGGAAATGGGAGGATTACCGTTTCAGTAGATGTCAAAAACACCGGAAGTATCGCAGGCGATGAAGTTGTACAGCTGTATATCGGTTACGTGGGTTCAAAGGTTGAACGTCATGTGAAAGATCTGAAAGGCTTTACAAAGGTTCATCTTGAGCCCGGAGAAACCAAAACTGTGTCCATACAGCTGGATAAGGAAGAACTTGCATACTATTGTGAAAGCTCCGGGAGTTGGGTGGTGGAGGATATTGGTTATGTTGCAATGATTGGTGCTTCCTCTGCTGATAAAGACCTGCTTAAAACAGAGTTTGATTTAGTTTAATTTTGGAAATCAGCAGATTCTGAAATTTAATATACTGCAAAGGGATAAGAAAACAAATGCTGAAGCCAGGGTCTTCGGCATTTGTTTTTTTCTGACTAGTAATTATATTCAGGAAAGGCTTATTAACAATTCCGGCTATTATTTCATAGCATAATGTAGAGCGTATCATTTTAAGTAAGGAATAAAGAATATGGTTATCTCAGCAGCAGAGAATTTTTTTAGCGATAAGGCCGCAATATTTCTGGCAGCTATGTGTTATCAGACTTATCCGTTCTTTCTGCAAGGTCGGCTTATCCTGCCAAAAGGTTTTGAACTCAGATATTCCATTAATGCTCTGGCAAATGTTGAATACCCATCTGAAGAGGTGTTCGGATTTATTGCCGAATCAAAGGATATGATAATTATAGCTTTTAGAGGATATGCCTCTTACCCTGCCGACCTTATTGCAGCATATGACATACTTCAGATGGAGTACCCCTATGTAAGGGACGGAGGAAAAACCTCCCGCGGCTTTACCTCTATTTATCATTCGACAAGAGATGAAATAATCGCAGAATTGTCAAAGCTATCACATAGCAAAAAAATATTTATAACCGGACATAACTATGGAGGAGCCTTAGCTATATTGGCTGCATTGGATATTGCAGTAAATACCAGGTTTATAGAGCCTTCTGTATACACATTTGCCAGCCCTCGCGTGGGAGACCCTTCCTTTGTAGATAAATATAACAGGGAAGTTAAAAATAGTATACGAATTTTTAATATTCATGACTCCCATGCGACTTTTCCGGATGAGGTATATATGCTTCCATTTACCGAGGAGGGCTTATTTTATCAACATGTTGGGAAACCTTACCCCATATCTTTCCAATTGAGTAATACTCCGCGAAATGATTCCATTAGCTGTTATTTTAATAACCTAGGTAAAAACGATCCGGAATTTACAAATATGTTATGCAGTAAAATCCGGGTTTTTGTCCCGATATAAAAATCTGTATACCCTTTAAAAAAACATGTTAATGGTGAGTTGTATAAGAAAAGGAGTTTTATATGATTATTCCGGATATTAATTATTTTTTTAACAGTAAAGATGCAATACTGCTGGCAGCCATGTGCCACCAGTCAAACCTGATTTTTGAAGAGGGAGAGCTTATTTTGCCAAAGGGCTTTATACTAAGTCATACTATTTGGGCTTTTACCGGTGTAGAAGAACCCGAAGCCGAAATATTTGGTTTTATAACAGAGTCATTTGATAAAATAATTATTGCTTTCAGAGGAACCGATTCCTATAAGGACAATGAGTCCGATCAGGACTTATATCAGGTACCCTATCCTTTTGCTGCAAATGCCGGTAAAACTCACCGTGGCTTTACATGTATATATCAGTCTGCAAGAGACCAATTAATCAGAGAATTAGGTAAACTATCGACAGATAAAAGTTTATATATTACAGGCTACAGTTTGGGGGCGGCTCTGGCAGTATTAGCGGCACTGGATATTGCAGTAAACACGCCGTTTATAAATCCCAGAGTGTACACATATGGCAGTCCACGAACCGGAGATCCTGAATTTGTTTCCAGGTTTGACCAAACAGTTGCAAATAGTATCCGCATAGTTAATGTTCATGACGTTATTCCAACGATACCGGCCCGGAAATACGAGCAGCCTTTCACAAAAGAAGGTATATATTATCAGCATGTAAGAAGAATGTATCCAGTCTCTTTTCAACTGGACAGTATTGCACGTGAGCACTATATTAGCTGCTATTTTAATTGTATGAGTAAAAATAATCCCGACTATGCAAAAGCATTATGTTCCAAGAACCCCGGATTCTGTCCCGGTACTGAAATATGTGTCCCTTTTACAGGCATATGCAGTGAAAACGAAAATTATAAATAATCGCTTGTTATATTTTAATATAGAGTGTAAATGAAAAATCCGCAACAGATCTGTTGCGGATTTTTCATTTACACTTATGGTTTGTTTGCAAACCAGGCCTCAATTACGCTATAATAAAATATTAGCATATAATATAAGAGTTATTTAGTACAGCTTAATATATAAGTAGTTTTATATATACAGATAAGATTTATAACTAGTTTATGAGGTGATGAATTAATGGAAAAGACAAGGTTGGGACGTACAGGCCTTATGGTTACTAGAACAAGCTTTGGTGCACTTCCTATTCAAAGGGTCTCCTTTGATGAAGCCAAAAAGCTTTTGGTAAAGGCTTACGATAACGGGATAAACTTTTTTGACACGGCCAGAGGCTACACTGACAGCGAGGAGAAAATCGGCTATGCACTCTGCGGGGTCAGAAAAAATATAATTATTGCAACAAAGAGCTTTTCTCAGGATAAAAAGACCTTGTTTGAGCATCTGGAAACAAGCCTTAAGAATATGAAAACAGACTATGTTGATATTCTTCAGCTTCACAACCCTGCTGAACTGCCTGATCCCAATGATCCTGACAGTAGTTATGCGGGGCTTCTGGAAGCAAAGAAGAAGGGAATGGTACGCTTTGCCGGTATCACAAACCATAGAATAAAGACTGCAATGGAGGCAGTAGCATCAGGACTCTATGATACAATGCAGTTCCCCCTGAGTTCGCTCTCTTCAGATATTGACTTGAAACTGATTGATGAATGTAAAAAATATGATGTTGGGTTAATAGCTATGAAGGCTATGTCAGGCGGACTTATAACTAACGCTGCATCTACTTTTGCATTTCTGAGGCAATATGAAAATGTTGTTCCAATATGGGGAATACAGAGAGAAACGGAATTGGATGAATTTCTGGCCATGGACAGAAATCCGCCTGTGCTTGATGAAGCAATTTGGGAGATAATAAACACCGACCGTACAGAGCTGGCAGGAAATTTCTGCAGGGGCTGCGGTTATTGCATGCCATGTCCCGTTGGTATAGAAATACCCATGCAGGCAAGAATATCACTGCTTTTGAGGAGGGCACCATATCAGCAGTTTATGCAGGACGCCTGGAGGGCAAAGATGGATTTGATAGATAAGTGCATTGAATGTGGGAATTGCAGCAGCCATTGCCCGTATAATATAGATACACCGAACCTGCTTAAGAGGGAACAGCAGAACTACAACGAGTTTTATGCTGTCCATGGAGCTGCCGGGCAATAAACCCGGTTGAACTAATAAAATATCACCAGGCATTGTATTATTGAAAAGATAAAATGACAGCCTTCAGTTTATTCTGTATGGATGGCATTTTTAGATAAAATCAATCAGAAAAGGACTTGGGGATTATGAAAAATATATTTTATTATGATACCGTAATTGGATGTATTGGAATTGCTGAACAAGACAATTGTATTACAAATGTTGTGTTTGAGGCCGATGTAATTCCTGCAAAATCACAGGGAAACGGTGAACTGGTTGTGCATGAAACACAGTTGATTAGAGAAGCTGCCCAGCAGCTAAATGAATACCTTAAAGGGGAAAGGCAGCTTTTCTCATTGCCTCTGGCACCTGAGGGCACCCCATTTATGAAAAAGGTCTGGGATAGCCTGTGCCGTATTCCCTACGGCGAAAGCAGAAGTTATAAACAGATTGCCGGCGATGTAGGAAATTCAAAGGCTTCAAGGGCAGTTGGACTTGCAAATAACCGCAATCCTATTCCACTTATTATACCCTGCCACAGAGTTATTGGTTCTAACGGAAAACTGACAGGCTATAGAGGCGGACTTGATTTAAAACTAAAACTGCTGGAGTTGGAAAAAGGCCATGGAAATTTTTAAATATGGGCAAAAAGAGTTGGAGTATCTTAGGAAAAAAGATAAAAAGCTTGGGGCGGCAATAGAAAATATAGGCTTGATTGAACGGAAGGTTATTCCTGATCTTTTTACTGCACTTGTAAACAGTATAGTTTCGCAGCAGATATCCTCAAAAGCGGCGGTTACTGTTTGGGACAGGCTTGTAAATAAAATAGGGGAGATAACACCCGGGTCAATTCTTTCGGCAGCCCCCGAGGAAATACAGCAATGCGGCCTGTCCCACAGAAAGGTCAAATATATCCTTGGAATGTGTGAAGCTGTTAAAACAGGCAGGCTTGATCTTTGCAAGCTCGGCCGGATGACCGATGACCAGGTTATAGACTGTCTTTCCTCGTTGAATGGTATCGGTAAGTGGACGGCAGAAATGCTTTTGATTTTCTCCATGGAGAGGCCTGATGTGGTCAGCTGGGGTGACCTGGCTATTCAGCGCGGAATGATGAAGCTTTACGGACTTAAAAGTTTAACAAAAGAACAGTTTGACAGGTATGTGAAAAGATATTCTCCGTATGGTTCGGTAGCTTCTCTGTATCTCTGGGCGTTGTCAAAAGAGTAAAATTAAAGAGTCATTAACGGATAGCACAAGCCATGTATTGTAAAAGATACCTGGCTTTATTTTTTTATTAGTAAGGAATTTATAGCTTTCAATATGAGTATAAGGACTGTTCATACTGGCTATTAAGCAGTACACTGGAAAATTCCAATTAGATAAATTCCTATACGCGGGGTTTGAGAAGGAAATCCCCTTTCCGGGGTAGAGGGGTGCTCAGAAATGCGGAGCGTTTTGTCGAAGGAGGGAGTAGTCCCCCCTGTAAAACAAGAAAATTTGCTCGGATATATAGAAGTGAGGACTAAAAACTGAGCCTGGCGAATTTTCTTGTATAAAGTATTGTAACGGATATTACATTGTGATATTATTGTAACGAATATTACATGTGATATTGCTGTAACGGATATTACATTTGATATTGTTGTAATGGAAGTTACATTTTATAGAACAATCAGAACGTTTTAACAAGGAGTAATATGGAGAAGAATAAATGGTTGGTTATAAATTACAACCTGCCCACTGAACCATCGAGACATCGGGTTGCGGTTTGGAGAGCATTAAAGAAACTCGGTGCGGTTAATATACAGCAATCCATGTGGCTGCTTATTTATAGCGAGGATAATTATACAGCGTTAAAAAAAATATCCAGGGATATAGAAGAATTTAGCGGCGAAGCGCTGCTTATGGAGAGTTCCTTCTGCCATGAGCTGCATGAGAAGAGGATTTTATCACTCTTTAATGATATAAGAAATGATGAATACAAGGAACTTATCAGTGAGTGCAGCAAATATTTAAAAGAGCTTGAAAAGGAAATTAAAATTGAGAAATTTACTTTTGCTGAATTGGAAGAGGAAGAAGCTGAACTTGAAAAGCTGATACAGTGGTATGGAAGGATACAGGCCCGGGACATTTTCCATGCTTCCGGTCAAAGCTCTGCAGAAGTTATACTGGAGGAAATAAGGAAGGCTTTTGATAACTACAGTGAATTAGTATACCGGCATAATCAGAAATAACAGGGGAATAATTATGGTACAGGATAATAGCAACAATGTATTGGATAGTTCGGAAGCTCACAATTCCATAAAACAAAATAAAACTAAAAAATTTTTTGGTCTTGAGAGAAACATTTTCTTTGTTGGTATCACAAGCTTTCTGACAGACACCACAACCAAGATGATATATGCAGTAATGCCTCTGTTCCTTATGACTCTCGGTGCATCAAAAACCGAGGTTTCGTTAATAGAAGGGATAGCCGAAAGTACTGCGGCCCTGGTAAAAGCTCTATCAGGCTGGTGGAGTGATAAAATTGGCAGGAACAAACCCTTTATGATAATCGGTTACGCTTTTACAGCTCTTTTATCGCCTCTTTTTGCTCTGGTAACATCTCCATTTCAGGTGCTGATTATCCGCTTTTCGGAAAGAGTAGGCAAGGGAATAAGAACAGCACCTAGAGACAGTTTAATTGCAGGTTCCGCGGAAAATGGAGCAAAGGGTAAAAGTTTTGGTTTCCACAAAGCCATGGATAACAGTGGCGCCGTAGTAGGGCCACTGCTGGCGTCAGGGATATTGCTGCTGTTTCCCGGTGATTACAGGAAAATCTTTATTCTTGCTGCGATACCGGGTATACTTGGTTTGATATCTCTGATATTCTTTGTCAGAGAGGCTAATAAAGCACAAAGTGAGCTGCCAGGTAGAATATCCTTAAAAGATTTTCCGAAAAAGTATTATATTTTTCTTGGAATAATATTTGTTTTTACTCTTGGCAATTCAACAGATGCCTTACTTCTTGTCAAAGCCGGCGATATTGGGGTAAAGGCAGCTTTTATACCGATTATTTATTTGATTTTTAATTCAGTTTCTGTATTGTTCTCGGTACCAGCTGGAATATTGTCTGATAAAGTTGGCAGAGAACGGTTGATTATAACAGGCTATATTATATATGCCTTTATTTACTTTGGGTTTGGGAAAACAAACAATGTAGCCGTATTAGTGTCCCTATTTGCACTTTACGGTCTATACAGCGCAGCTACAGACGGTGTGCAAAAAGCTTTGGTGTCGGATATAATTGACAAAAACAAACGTGGAACTGCTCTGGGTATATACAACTGTCTGCTGGGTGTTACACTACTTCCGGCAAGCCTTATAGCCGGCTTGCTTTATGATCACGTCAATAACAGGGCTCCATTTTATTTTGGCTCAGTTATGGCATTTTCAGCCGCTGTAATGATGATAGTGTTTTATGGGAAAGGTTTGGTAAAAGCGAAGAAAAAATAAAATAACGAAAGTTATTTTGAAGAATTGGGTATATATATTTATATACTCAATTTTTTATTGGTATTTTACCAGCAAGCACAAAAAATATCTCTTAGGATTGGAGGTAATAGATTATGGGGAAATTTGAAAGATTTGAGAGAGTTGGATTGAGAGATAAAGAGACAAAAGCCCTTGTAGCTGTGTATCCCAATAAGCCCGAAGGAACTGATGACCAAATTGAAGAGAATGTGAAATATTGGTACTATCAGAGAAGCTGCTCGGCTGAAGAGGAACTTAAAGGTCTGTTTGTAGATCACTTAACCGAGCACGAACTAAAATCAATTCAATAGTTTTAATAAAAAGTAATTTCTTGAGAAGCTTTAAAACTAAAACATTATGAGGAGTGATGAGGATTACATAAGGAAAATTCTTTAGTAATTCCATCATACTCCTTATTGGAAGGTGTTGACTGTGTCCAAACTCAGAAACGTTTATTTATATCTGGTAAGTTTCGTATCCCTGATGATGATACTGATCGGATTGATATTTACAGTTCAGAATATTACGGATGTCCTCTATCCAACAAATAATTATTATGATGTAATACCCATTGATAAATCCCAGGGCATGACCGAAGAGGAAAAGAAGTATTATGAAGAAAACAGGAAAAGGAATGAGCAGAACCAAAGGACTTTAAGCAGAAAAAGTGTAGCCAAATCAACTGCTGTGGTCCTTGTAGCCCTGCCTACCTTTATATACCACTGGAGGAAGATAGAAAAAGAAAAGAGAGAACAGATTTAGTTATTGTTTTAAAGTCGCAGCAAGTCAAATAAATTAAAAAAATAAATTCTCCCCCCTAAAAAAATATTTCTTGCCGAATAGTGTAATTGCCATAGAAATATTATCCAAATTTTACGGGGGTTATAAGATGAAAATAGACCATATTAATCCGTTTATTGAAGCAAGCTGTACTGTTTTAAAGTCAGTTGCAAATATAGATACTTCACTGGGAAAAGTATACGTTAAAACGTCTCCCTATGCCGGTGCTTCAATATCAATAGTTATTGGACTTATAGGTGATATTAAGGGACAGGTTGTATTCAGTATGGACAAAAAAGTGGGCTGCAAAATTGCATCTCATATGATGATGGGAATGCCGGTGGATCAATTGGATGAAATATCAAAAAGTGCCATTTCGGAAGCAGCAAATATGATACTTGGGAATGCAGCTACCATACTATCTTCCAAAAACATATCTGTAGACATTACTCCCCCGGCATTATTTGAAGGAAAAGATATGCAGGTATCAACACCCAACATGAAAACAATATGTATTCCAATAAATATAAGCGATGATGAAAAAATAGAACTGGAAATTGCGGTAATAGAATAGATTTTGCGGTCTGAATAGAATATAAAGCAGCTTGTTGAAAAGAATTGCACTAAGTATTGTCAACCAATACTTGATATGCAATTTTTTTTATGCCAATGTAAATTTTAAAAAACATAATCGTATAAAACATAAAATAATCAGGATTGAATACTTTTTTATTTGAGCAATATTTGTTAAGTAGTCAGAATAGACTTTTTTAACTTGACTCACGTAATATAAATAGATTTATTTTTTGGAGAAAATTATGAGTGAAACATTTGATTTGAATGATTATATGAATGGCGCCGTAGAAAAGCTGATTAAGAGCGCTATCAGGTCATCGCTTAGGAATCCCAGGGAACTGGCTTTTCTGGTACAGTATTCACTGAAATCCAGGCAGGCTGAGACTAAGCGAAAAAGGTATGAAGGGTTGAACCAGCATATACCTCCTTTTATTATTGCAAGTATTTCAAAGACCTGCAACCTTTTTTGTAAAGGCTGCTATGCGAGAGCAAATAACGCCTGCAGCGAAGATACTGAGGTTAATCTGCTTTCTGTTGAGAGATGGAGAGATATTTTCAGTGAAGCTGAGGAACTGGGAGTCGCCTTTATACTTCTTGCAGGAGGAGAACCTTTTATGAGACGGGAGCTCATTGAAATGGCCGCCGGCTTTAAAAGTATTGTTTTCCCCGTCTTCACAAATGGAACCATGTTTAATGAAAAGTACCGGAGCCTTTTTAATGAAAATCGTAACCTGCTGCCAATACTAAGTATTGAAGGCGATCAGTTACAAACTGACCTGAGGCGCGGAGCAGGCACTTATACAACGCTGATGGATGAAATGGAGCGCTTGAATAGTAAGGGGATATTTTATGGGGTATCGGTAACTGTGACGACTGAAAACTTGAATTATGTTACCGGTAAGGAATTTGCTCAGACTTTATATAATAAAGGTTGTAAAATTCTATTCTATGTGGAATATGTTCCAGTTGAGAGGACTACGGAATATCTTGCTCCCGGAGAAAGTGAAAGGGTACTGCTGGAGGAGAAGCTTCAAAAAATCCGTACACAGTATAGTGATATGATATTTCTGGCTTTTCCCGGGGATGAAAAAAGCTCCGGAGGTTGTCTGGCGGCTGGAAGAGGATTTTTCCACATAAACGCTGACGGAGGTGCCGAACCATGTCCGTTTTCACCTTTTTCTGATATCAGCCTGAAAGAAAATGGTCTTCTTCAGGTTTTGCAATCACCTCTTTTCATGAAAATCAAAGAGGATGGCAGACTGAAGGGGGAACACAAGGGGGGCTGTGTCCTGTTTCAAAATGAAGAGTATGTGGCTTCCCTACTGGAATAGTGTATTAAGTAATAGCCTTAAAACCTGCTTGAGCTTTCGATGCTCAAGCAGGTTTTTTTGTGAGTGCCCAATTTTCCTCGGCACATTCCTTTGTTCCTGTCAAAGAAAGTATATTTTTTTAATTTAGTGGAATAAAGCAAAGTGTAATACATACCCTCTATTGACAAGGTACAACACGTTTTTGAGCGACGGATTTGCTCTGTAGCTGCGTTAAAGCCGTTTGCAAGGCACAAAGCATTGCTACACGGCTTTGCCTTGCCACAAAACAAATCCATCAGCTCAAAAATCTTCGACCTCAC
>JAEYHZ010000006.1 GCA_023409265.1 Bacillota bacterium
ACCTGCAGGATGGCGGAAACCATGTTATATGGTTTGGGCAGAATTGGTCCTTGGAGCTGTACCAGCAGGCTAATAAAAGACTTCACCGGCAAGGTCAGACCCAGAAAGTCATCATCCATCACCTGACGGTCGAAGGTGGGGTTGACGAGGATGTTCTGGCTGCACTAGACGATAAAGGAGCTACACAGGACAGGCTGATGTCGGCATTAAAAGCGAGAGTGGAAAAGGCAAAGGCTGGGGGTGACACCGCGGCATGATGAACCCATTTGGAATATCAGGATCCTGGAGAATAGATCCTGACAATAGGCAAGATAGAGGTAGCAGTAAGTGCATTACAAGAAAGATGACTGAAGAAGAAAAACTAAAATACGGTATATCCGTAGAATCGGAGGGTAGAGACATGAAAGCATTAAATATTGATGTAAACAAAATGGTAGAGATATGTCGTTTACATGGTACAGGCACGGAAGGTGTAAAAGCTGTTGCTAAGGAATTTGGGCTAACTGATAAGCAGGCCGAAAACCAAATATTCCTGAAAAAGATAAGGAGGCTTTTGGAAGCAAAGCCCCAGACTTTAGAAGAGATAAAGGAGCGGCCACTAGTTCCAAAAGGAGTTGACCCAGGTAAAGTTAAGACTCCCAAAGTAATACCTCCACAAGCGCCACCTGAAGTTAAAAATATATTATCTGAACCTGAATCTGAGGTTCTTGACAAAATAAAAGCTATTGTTGCTGAGAACAAGCAGTTAAAGGCTGTCTATGCCGAAAACGAAGTTTTACGTGAGAAACTGATCAAAGTTGAAATTCTACTCAAAGAACTTTTGTCAGCGATATCTTGATAGTGTTAAAAATTTTTACAGTATCTTTCCGAACTGTTCGGGAAGATGGGAGGAATTATGAAAAAAGCTATTGTAAATGAGTCTCTTAAAATTATAGGAATTACAGCCTTGGTTACTGTCACTTGGCAAGTGCTTGAATTAATAATTTGGGGTGAGATACGAACTGATAAGGTTGATAATATTGTTGCTGGAATCCTAAGCATGTCGCTTTATTATAACCTAAGATATTGGAATGGTTCAGGAACATAATTAGTCTGTGAGGGAAAGAGGTCGGTTATATATGAAATGTGCAAGTTGTGGTAAAGAATTTGAACCAAAAAGAAAGAATCAAAAAAACTGTAAGGCTAACTGCCCTAAAATACAAAAAATGCTTTATGGTGGTGGAATTAAGAGAAATGGGAAAACAACCACTGTTACTGGAACTGTAAACTGCATTTTATTTGCAAAAGGGTTGCTTAAGTAGAAAGTGAGGGATTAAGTTTGGATGACTTGGACTTATTAGAATACGAAGTCAACTGCCTTGCTATGGCTATCGTAAACCACACTAATGAAAATACTGGTGTCAGCGTTGAAGTAAGGCAGAATACCAACAACCATAATTTTGATTTTGCTGTAAATAAAATTAAAGAGTTTCTTGGTTTGAGCGAAGAACACGAGAGATAAATATTAAATAAATCACTATTAGGGGGGTCTTTATTTTGAAGGAGCTGGCAAAGGAATATAAGCAGTCACTTAGATTACTGAGTAAACGCATTAATGAACTTAAGATTCAGAAACAAGAGCTGGCTCTTCAACCATACAGCCCTGAAAGGGAAGGGGAAATTGAGGAGCTTAGGCAAAGGCTTAAGCCGTTAAATTCAATGCTGAGTGATTTGAAAACAGTCTCAAAAGAAGTAGAACATTACTATGACAAAGGATGGTGGAGGAGTGAGGCATTCACACTTAACCAGAGATAACCTTGAAGGGCTGTATACACTTGGACCGGGCATGGAAAAGCCGGCTACAAATGCTGAAAAGATTAAAAAAATGAAGCAGTTTCTCAAGGTTGCAATGCAATTTTCATTAACGAACCGGCAGCGTCAAGTAGTTCGGCTGTATTACCTTGAAGAGAAAAAAGCAGTTGAGGTAGCTGAAGAATTACATATAAGCAGGCAGGCTGTGTATCGGATATTAAAGGATTCACGTATTAAATTAAAAAAAATAAAAATATTTTTAAAATGACAACATTTTGTGTTGTCAAAAGGGCGTTTTTTACCCTTATATATAGAGGGTATTTTTACCCTAACAAAATTTAATAGAGTATCAAAGGGACTAAGAAACACACGAAAGCAGCGTAGTGAATATGTATTCACAGCATAACGTGTTCAGGGAGATAGACGGATACTATCTCCCTTTTAGCTGCTTAAATTATTCATGGATTACATGACAATAGGGTAAATAGTATTGTGCTATTAGTAGATGTGTTAAAGGAAAACTGTAAAATAAAGAAGGATTATACAAAACAATGTAGAAATAGATGTAAAAAACAAAAGGAGAATTTATTTATGTTTTCATCTGTATATGTAAATTTTATTGACGGAAAAGAATTGTATTTGAGAACAAATGAAAATGATCAGGAAGAATTAAGAAGTTGGCTTAAAAGGGATACTCAATCTGGTTTCGTAATATCAGGGCAAGGGGAAAGTAGAACACAGGAATATTGTTTAATAAAGAACAATATAAAATATGTGTTGTTCACAAATTAAATAACTGGAAGGAATAAATTAGGGCCTTCGGGCTCTTTTTTAATTCCATTAAAAGGATGTGAGCCTGAATGGCTAAATTAACAGCAAAGCAAGAAATGTTTGTACAGGAATACCTGATAGATTTAAATGCTACTCAGGCTGCTATAAGAGCAGGATATAGTACGGCAACAGCAAAAGAAATAGGATGTGAGAATTTAACAAAACTTAACATTCGCGCACGTATAGACGAGGCCCTGGCTGAACGTTCAAAACGGACAGGGATAAATCAGGACCGGGTACTTCGAGAGATTGCCCGTATAGCTTTCGTTAATGCAGAGAATGTTATAAATCCTAATGATGCTACTGTTAAAGAAGATGCTTCAGAAGATGATACTGCTGCAATAGCTTCTGTAAAAGTTAAAACAGTATCAGGTGATGAATTCGACAGTACAGAAAGAGAGATTAAGTTTGCAGATAAACTGAAAGCTCTGGAGCTCCTTGGAAAGCACTTGGGAATGTTTAAGGATAAAGTGGAAGTATCTGTACTCAACGAGGAAAAGAGTAAGCTCGATAATATAATTACTCAAATGCGGGGTGGGTAGTATTGAGCCAAGAAAATTTAATACTATCTGACAAATACAAAGCTTTTATAAGACATACTGCTCCGGTTGAGTTTCTGGAAGGTACCACAGCAGCAGGTAAAACGACAGTAGGTATATTCAAATTTATGCTACTGGTAGCAGAGAGTAAAAAGAAATACCATATCATAGCTGCCAAGGACACGGGTACCGCAGAAAAAAATATTATAAACAAGGATCTTGGCATTATTGATGACTTTGGGGTACTAACTGAGTATAACGGTAATGGATCCAAAGATGAAAAAATACCCCATATCGTTTATCACACGAGTAAGGGTGATAAGATTGTTTATGTGATGGGTTATGCGGATAAGAAGAAATGGCAAAAAGCACTTGGGGGCCAGTACGGCTGTCTATACATTGACGAAATCAATACGGCTGACATAGATTTTGTACGCGAATCCATTATGCGTGCTGATTATACAATGGGAACACTTAACCCCGATGATCCGAATTTGACGGTTTACAAAGAGTATATTAACTGCAGCAGACCACTTCCCGAATGGGAGAAGGAAACTCCAAAAGAAATAAGAGACATGCTAAAAGAAGAACCGAAGCCTGGCTGGGTGCACTGGTTCTTTTCTTTTACCCATAATTTGGGGCTGAGCAAAGAGAAAATAGCCCAGATTATAATGAACGTGCCCAAGGGTACGAAGTTGTATAAGAATAAAATACAGGGATTACGAGGCAGGGCAACCGGACTGATATTCGGCAACTTTACCCGAGAGAAGAATGTTATCACCCGGGATCAGGCAAAGAAATATAAATATGTTTATTTCTCAGCCGGTCTCGATACAGCATACTCTCAGGAAAGTCCGGATACATTCGCTTTTATCTATGTCGGCATAACTGACAAGGGTAAGGTAGTAGTGCTGAGTGAAGAAGTATATAACAACGCAAACCTTGACATACCACTGGCACCTTCGGATATAGCACCGAGGTTTTTCGCATTTTTGGAGCGTAACCGGAAAGAATGGGGCTTTGCTCGTGACACCTTTATTGATAGTGCGGACCAGGCAACAATAACTGAGCTTAATAAATATAAGCGTGAGCATGCTTGTGTATATAACTTTCTGAATGCCTACAAAAAGATAACAATTATAGACCGTATACACCTTATGCTTGGCTGGATTAACTGTAATGATGTTGTGTTCTATGAGGTAGTTGATACCTGCGTTAATCATATAGGCGAGCTTGAAAGTTATAGCTGGAAGGAAGATAAGTACGAGCCAGAAGATGCAAACGACCATACGATTAACGGTAGTCAGTATGCTTGGATACCGTTTAAAACAAAGATAGGAAACTATAAGGAGGATAAAGCATGAGCCTGTTAGGGGGATTACGAAATATGCTTATAAAAATACTTAAAATACAGCCTGCACAGGAAAGTAGAGTCATAACCATTAAAGAACCTTTTTCCTTTGCTGCAAATGTACTCCGAAATCGTATCTGGTATCGCGGAGATCCGTCAGAGCTGGAACAGTTCTATAAGCAGACTGCTAATGACGCGGTAAGCAAGGGGCGTTTTTGGGCTGCTGTTCCTTCAGATGGTTTAGCAATCAGAAAGATACACTCGGGACTGCCGGCAATGATCGCTGACAGGCTTTCTGATATCGTCATCGCGGATCTGGATAGCATAGAGCTAAAGAATCCGACTGAAACAGAACTGTGGAACGAAATAAGTAAGGACAACAAGGCTGATAAGCTCCTTGGTGAAGCAATAACAGATACCCTTGTTGAAGGTGATGGAGCATTCAAGATAACTATTGATACAGACGTGACAAAATACCCTCTTATTGAGTTTTATTCCGGAGAACGTGTTGACTACATATACAATCGTGGCAGAATACAGGAGGTTATTTTTTATACTGATTACTCTGTAAAGGAAAAGGATTACCGGCTTGCGGAGACATATGGCAAAGGGTATATAAGATATAAGCTATACGATGCTGCGGGCAAAGAGGTTGCTCTTACTACGGTTCCTGAAACAGCAGTACTACAGGATATTACATTCACAGATGATTTTATAATGGCTGTACCGTTGATGTTTTTTAAATCCCCAAAATGGCAGGGGCGCGGTAAGAGTTTATTTGATGGTGGTAAATCAGACGACTTCGATGCACTTGACGAGGTTATAAGCCAGTGGGTGGACGCTATCCGGTCAGGTAGGGTACAGAAATACATCCCAGAGGATCTTATTCCAAAGAATCCCGAAACAGGAGCACTGCTAAAGCCGAACCCATTCGACAACCAGTTTATTGGTATAGGTTCCTCGTTATCTGAAGATGCAAAAAGTAAAATAGAAACCGTGCAACCAACTATCATGTATGAAGCGTTTGTAGCCAGCTATGCGTCTATATTGGATGTTTGCTTGCAGGGGATTATTAGTCCATCAACATTAGGTATAGATTTGAAAAAAACCGACAACGCAGAAAGTCAGAGAGAAAAAGAAAAGGCTACACTTTATACTCGAGGGAAAATAATAGATGCTTTAAACGAGGTTATACCGCAATTAGTGAGTGTTGTTTTAAAAGCATATGACACTATGAGCGAAAGAAGTGCTGGTGAATATGAAGCCTCAGTATCATTTGGGGAGTATGCAAGCCCCAGCTTTGATACAGTTGTTGAAACCGTTGGGAAAGCAAAAACATACGGAATAATGTCTATAGAACAGTGCATTGAAGAACTTTATGGCGATACCTGGACTGATAAGGACAAAGCAGCGGAGGTATTGAGGATTAAAGAGGAACAAGGATTAATGGCTACAGATGAACCTGCTGTCGCCGGCCAGGATGGTGACTTAATTACTGATGATGGAACCGAGGATATTGAAGGTGCTAAGTCGTTGAATCTGAATGGCGCGCAGATGGCTAGTTTACTTGCGGTGGTGAGGTCGGTTAAGGCTGGAGAAATATCAAGCACAGCTGCAATTGCTCTTGTTACAAGTTCTTTTGGTATGTCAGATGCGCAGGCCAGAAGCATACTTGAAGATAATAATGCGATATAAAGGGGTGAGGGGCCATAGCGGACAGTTACGACATAAGAAAAATATTTGATGATATGGCCCTTGACCTTATCAGATCACAGAAACGAACATTCCTCAGACACCAGGGGGAACAATTAAAAGAGGGTTTTCAATGGGAACAATGGCAATTAGCAAAACTCAGGGAACTAAGAAAATACAGGCAAGATAATAAAGAGCTAATAGGCAGTTATAGCACCGATATAGACAGTCTTATTTCTGAAGTGCTATCGAGTAGTTACAAAAAGGGTGAGAGTAATGTAGAAAAGGTTATAAACCAGGTTAAGCAGCTGGTTATTGATACTCCGGATGGCGGGGTAGATCCTGATTTACTTAGGATGTATACTCCTGAAGAGATAGCGGGGCTAAAAGATGCACAGGGCATAATTGAGGCTGCATCAAAGCTTCCAAAAGCGACTGGATCAGATACCTTCTTTAATTCAAATGATAGGAAGCTTAAGGCTTTGCAGCAAGTAGTAAAAAGGGATATGCGCAAAGCTCGAAATGCTGTATTGCGCAAAATGGATGATGTATATCGGCAGACGGTTTATAAAGCTCAGGTGTATATGGGTAGTGGTGCAACAACATTGGAGAAGGCTGTCGATATGGCCACAGAGGATTTTTTATCAAGGGGTATTAACTGCATCCAGTATAAAGACGGTAAGATGGTTAACGTTGCTTCCTGGGCAGAGATGGCATTAAGGACCGCCAGTCACCGGGCAACCATGTTGGGTGAAGGTTCCAAAATGGATGAATGGGATATGCACTTGGTGGTAATAACTTCGCATGGAAATACCTGTGAACTATGTTTACCATGGCAGGGTAAGGTTCTTATTGATGATGTATATTCTTCAGGAAAGCCCGATGGAGTACACACACTGTTATCAGTAGCAATTGCTGAAGGGTTATTTCACCCAAACTGTAGACATTCAAGAGCTCTTTATATTCCAGGTATTACTGAACTGCCCAAACAGCCTGTAGACGATGAAACGGCACTTGCAAGATATGAAACTGAACAGAGACAGAGGACTATTGAAAAGAATATCAGGAAATATAAACGTCTTGAGGCCGGGAGTATTGACCCTGATAATCAGGCGAAATATGGAGCTAAGGTGCAGGAATGGCAAGGAAGTTTAAGGCAACACTTAAAAGATAATACATATCTCAGAAAAGATCCTTTTCGAACAGCTGTTGATGGTGGTATTACCGTTAAACAGCGTAATGATAACTTGAAGGAAGCAGCTAAGAATGTTAAAATTAAGGAAATAAGAGATTTTATTAAATCTGATGACCAGATTAAAACACTTGAAATGGGGCAGCAGCGTAAGCATATTCCAGGTACTCTTGAGTATAGGCAGTACCAGAATAAGTTTGCTAAGTTAGGACAATATGGCCCTTCATTGGTAAGCATACCGACTGAAGAGTTGCAAAAACTAGTTGGCAAATATGCTGGTACCGGAGAGATAAAGTTAAATGGTAAAGGCGAGTGGGATCGTAGAGAAATTATCCGTAATAATGATACTGTAATTGGTAAAGTTTTAAATAATATTACTGGTGCTGAGGTCGAAACTACGGTATTTAAAATACACTACGGTAAAAAAGGTACGCACATAGTTCCTGATTATCAAAGTAAAAAGAAGGGAGGGGATACACTTGATTGATTATCATGACTATATTGGAGACAAAGTTAGAATTGTCGATAAAGACGGAGAAGTCTTTGAAGGAACAATTATGTCATATGATGTAGGGCTTGAAGAAGATTTAGACTACGATTCAATAGGAATTCAACCTACTGGTGAAACAAGATATTATATCGGTATTCCTATTCCTGACATAGTTTCATGTGAAGTAATGCAAGACTAAAGGCATTTACTGATAAAACGGTAAGTGCTTTTATTATGCTATTAAAGTGCTCTCAACTAGAGGGTGCTTTTTTATTTTCGTCTTTTGGTTACTGTAGACGATAAAGAACAGTTCATCACTGGTCAAGACCAGGATAAAAAATGTAGATGAAAGGATTGAACGACAATGACAAAAGAACAATTTATCGCACTCGGATTGACTGAGGAGCAGGCAACAAAAGCAGCTGTGGCATCAGCTGATGAGCTCAAAGCGTATATTCCCAAACACCGCTTTGATGAGGTAAATGATGAAAAGAAGCAGGCTGAAAAAGACATTGCTACTCGTGACAAGCAGATTGAGGATTTAAAAAAGGTGGATGCAGCTGGACTTCAGGCAACAATTGAAAAGCTTCAGAAAGAAAACAAGGATGCTACAGACAAATATGCTGCAGATATGAAGGAACTTACCCTCACTAATGCAATCAAGATGGCTCTGACTGGAAAAGTCCACGACGAGTCCCTGGCAGCAGGTCTGGTTGATAAGACGAAGCTTGTCATTGATGGTGACAAGGTGGTTGGTCTTGATGAGCAGCTCAAGGGCCTTAAGGAAACAAAAGCTTTTCTTTTCAAGCCTGAGAATACTCAAACTCAGAAACCTGGTTTCAAAGTGGGTGCAGACGGACAGCAGCAACAGCAGACTGGAGAAAGAATGAGTATGAAGGATGCTATTGCTGCCCAGTTACAAACACAACAAACACAACAAAAATAATTAAAAGAAGGGATGATATTTAATGGCTATTACATTAGCAGAAGCAAGTAAAAATGTGCAGGATAATTTACAGTCAGGGGTAATTGATGAATTCCGTAAATCCAACTGGATTATGGACAATATTACTTTTGATGATGTTGTATCACCAGTAGGCGGCGGTGCAACTATGACATATTCATATGCAAGATTAAAAACTCAGCCTACAGCCGGATTTAGAGCTATTAACAATGAATACGCATCACAGACAGTTGAAAAAGAACTGTTTCATACAACCCTTAAGGTATTCGGAGGATCTTACGAGATTGACCGTATCATAGCGAATATGGGCGGTATAGTGAATGAAGTTGATTTGCAGCAGTCTCAAAAAATCAAGGCTGCAAACGCTCTTTTTAATGATACCTTTATTAACGGTGACAGTGGTGTTGATGCTAATGCTTTTGATGGACTTGAAAAGGCTCTTGCCGGCAGTTCAACAGAATATAACGCTGGAGGATCAGGAACAGTTATTGATCTATCTACTTCGGCAGCTATCACAGCAAACTATATGCAGTTCCTTGATATGCTTGATGAGTTTTTATCTGGTTTGGACGGAACACCAAGTTTTATAGGTGGAAACGCTAAGTTGATTGCAAAACTCAGAGCTTGCGCAAGACGTGCAAGTATGTACCAGACGCAGTTAAACAGTTTGGGGCAGCAGGTTGAAGCTTATGGGAATATTCCTTTTGTAGATCTTAAGACAAAGGCTGGCAGTAATGAAGATGTTGTAGCAACAAGCGCAACAGATGGTACTACCTCACTTTATGTTGCAAGATTGGGTTTAGACGGTTTACATGCTGTATCTATGGCAGGACAGCCTCCTGTTAAGACCTGGTTGCCTGACTTCTCTACTTCCGGAGCCGTTAAAAAAGGTGAAGTCGAAATGACAGCAGCTATTGCTTTAAAAGCTACAAAGGCTGCGGGTGTATTCAGAAAAATCAAAGTTAAATAGATTGGAGGTAAACTAAATGACTAAGATATATGCACCAAATAAGCAGTATACTGGCATTTCGGCTAGTGTTGGATTTGCAAAAGGGGTCGGTGAAACATCTGACCCCGATTTAATTGAATGGTTTAAAACTCATGGTTATGAGGTTGAGGAAGAAGTAACACAGGAGGATGAATTCAAGGGTAAAACCGTTGAAGAACTGAAAGCCTATGCAGAAGAACACTGCATTGATATAGGCAATTCAACAAGTATAAACGGGATCATCAAAAAAATTCAGGAAGCACAAAAGAAAGTCGGTGAGTAATTATGGCCTATGCTGATGCAGGGTATTACAAGAATACATATAAAGGAAACATTATTCCAGATGATGTTCTTGAAGATGAACTTGAAAAGGCATCTTATGATCTTGACGCTATGACTTATACAAGGATAGCTGCCATTGATATAAATGTGTTCACTGAGTTTCAACAGGACAGAATCAGGAGAGCTGTTTGTTCTCAAGCCGATTTTAAGTATCAATATGGACCTTATCTTGAAATGCCGGTTTCCGGGTACTCTGCAGGCAGCATAAGTCTATCATTTAAACCAATAGAAGCAGGCGGAATAAAAACATCTTCAGGAGTTATTAATCTGCTAAAAGCTACCGGGCTAATGGATAGGAGGCTGTAAGAATGAAGCTACCTTTTCCAGACTGGATCCTCGTTACACCAGTCAAAGTCTATCAGGAAATTATGGGCGAAAATGGACTTGAGGAAGAATTAATCTTTGATGGAAAGTGCTGCTATGATGATAAAACAAAGCAGGTACTTGATGCGGAGAGAAGGCTCGTAACCCTTGCCGGTAAGGTTATATTAAAGGGTGATATTAATCCGGATAAAGAGATTTCCGGATATGTAATGTTCGGAGAAACAAAAAACACTATCTTCCGGACAGCCCGCCCACACAATCCTGATGGCTCAGTATTCTCAACAGAACTGGAGTTGATTTAATGGCTATAAAGGTCAACGTAAAAATGAATCATGCAGCCCTGGGTAGATTAAGTAATGCACAAAAGCAGGCGCTTGAGATGACCACCGAGGCTGTTAAATCCGATGTCACTTTGTCTGGAACAGTACCAAAAGAGACCGGAGAACAGGAGCGAAGTGCCTCTATAGATACATCAAAGATTGGGAAAGGCCAAACTAGGTTATCTTATGACACACCTTATGCAAGGAGGCTTTACTGGCATCCTGAATATAACTTCAGGACAGATAAAAACGCCAATGCTCAGGGTAAATGGCTTCAGACATACATTGATGGACCTAAACGGAATTTTGCCAAGAATGCCTTTAAGAAGCTATACAGAAAGTTGACAGGTGGTGTGGTTAAATGACACTAGCAGAAATAAAAGAATGGTTTAAAATTCAAACAAACTCCCCTAACTGGTATATTGGAAAGATTGATGGCAGTAAGGAAAAATGTATTGGGATATATAGCGTCGCTGGTCCTTCTCCGGTAATTGCACTGGGCGGTATTGAGAATACAAGTTATGCACCAAAAGCAATATCTATTCTGGTTCACTGGGGTAAGGATGCTGATGTAGCAGAAAAGAAAGCTCAGGAAGTATATAACTGCATGTTTGGGCATTCCGCGGTTATTAGTGGGAAAAGGGTTTTACAGTTTGACATGCGGACTCCTGAGCCTGTGAGTGTTGGCACAGATGATAAAAATATTTTTGAGTATGTAATAGAAACAGTAATTTTTTATGAAAGAGAGGTAACAGCAGATGTTTAAAAACATTAACCTTCAGCTGTTCGCTGGCGGAACAGGAGTGTTTCCTGTACACAATAACAAATTTAAGATAGGCATACAGGGACGTACTTCTACAGCTACAGATATGGTTACTATTAAGGACTTGGAAACATTCAGCCCGTCCATTGATGGTAACACTGAGGAATGGACTCCCATGGACACCGCGGGGTGGGTAAGGAGAGCAGTAACCGGTAAGGGGCTGACATTCAGCTTTTCGGGTAAACGTCATTATGGAGATCCGGGCAATGACTATATTGGTAATCTACTTTTGGGAACGGGTCAGGAAGTAGAAAGTAAATTTGAGTGGGAATTCCCTTCAGGAGCAAAGCTTACAATGAATTGTGTCATAAACCTGACAACCCCTGCAGGAGGGGACAGTACCAATATTGATACTCTGGAGTTTGAACTATTAAGTGATGGACTTCCAGTATTCACACCGGCTGCTTAAATGTAGCCGGTTTTATATTTGAGAGGAGATTTAGACAATGTCAAAGGTTATTAATATTACAGACAAATTGAGCAATGAAAAGCCATCCATTCAAATAGGTAAAAAAGAATACCAGGTCAACGATGGAATAGCAACAGTACTTAAATTTGAAGAGCTTGCTTCAGTCGGAACAACAAGTGCTATGGTTGAGGCAATAACAACGGCTTTAGGTGAAAAAGCAGCTAAGGAGATTCACATTGAAAGTATGCCTATAGCAAATTTTAAGGTGTTGTCAATTGCAATTATGGCCGCTGTTCAGGGAATGGAATACGAGGAAGCTGCTGCCCGATTTCCAAAATAGTAATGATGAAGAATGGTATGACTTGAGAGAAGATTGGCCACTGATTGAGGCCAGCCTTGCTGCTCAGTATGGTATTCGCATACGTCAACATGCAGATATGCCCTGGGGGGAATTTTGTACACTTGTAGCTGGCTTAATGCAGGAAACACCTTTGGGTAACATTGTGACCATTCGATCTGAGAAGGATCATAAGATAATAAAAAACTTTACTCCCTCGCAAAGAAAAATACATAGGGATTGGCGATTAAAATTGGCGAATAGACAGCTTGATAATCCCGAACAGCTTGAGGGGAAAATTAAAAATTTGGAAGTTACATTCAGTCGTATGTTTGGAGGTGATGGCAGTGTCACAAGATAGTGTTGGTAACATAGCACTAGACCTTGGTATTAATTATAACCAGTTTAATAAACAACTAAGTGGCATTGCAGGAAACGCAACGAACATGGTTGGTGGTGCGTTTAAAAAATTAGGTGGTATTGTGGCTGCAGCCTTTGCTATAGGGAAGCTTGTTGAATTTGGTAAGCAATCCATAGAGCTTGCATCAAACCTTCAGGAAGTGCAAAACGTTGTTGATGTCACATTCGGCAGCATGGCTGCAGATATAAACGCATGGTCTAAAACAGCTCTACAGAGCTTCGGACTTTCAGAGTTATCTGCTAAAAAATATGCTTCAACAATGGGTGCAATGATGAAAAGCTCCGGTCTGGCGGGAGTACAAATGGAGGGTATGTCAAAAAAGCTAACGGAACTGGCTGGAGACATGGCCTCTTTTTATAACCTGTCAACGGATATGGCTTTTGAAAAAATCCGTTCCGGTATTTCAGGTGAAACTGAACCTTTGAAACAGCTCGGAATAAACATGAACGTTGCAAATATGGAAGCATATGCGCTGTCACAGGGTATTAAGAAAAGTTATTCCGAAATGAATCAAGCTGAACAAACCCTACTAAGGTACAACTACTTGCTTTCAGTTTCAAAGGATGCCCAGGGGGATTTTGCTCGTACTTCCGGAAGCTGGGCAAACCAAGTGAGACTACTTGGAGAGCAATGGAAAATATTTCAGGGAACAATGGGAGCCGGCTTTATTAACATTCTTACACCGGTGATCCGCGGACTAAACATTCTGATTCAAAAACTTCAAGTTGCAGCTGAATATTTCAAGGCATTTACTTCTATGCTGTTTGGGGATGGAACTTCAGGTTCTGTTAGCAATTCAGCCGACAAAGCAGCCGTATCTACTCAGAATATGGGTGGAGCTGTTTCTGATACCGGCAAGGCAGCAAAAAAAGCTGGGAAAGATGTTAAAGGGGCTCTGAGTGGCTTTGATCAACTGAATACTCTTACTCAGGCTACAGCTGAAAGTGCATCGGATGCAGCATCAGGTATGGCTGGTATGGGGTCTATGGGTAATATGGGAGATATCAACCTTGGTGGAAATGTCGATTTGGGTATTGATGAAAGCAAAATTGCGCCACTTAAGACAGCACTAGACGGGCTGAAAGCAGCAGCTGCTGGTGTTAAGGACTATTTTGTCACGAACTTTGGGCCTCCGTTATCGAGTGCATTTCAGCAAATGGCTGGGCCGTTGGCTGGCTGGAAAGCATCATTTGTGGATGTTTTTACAAATTTTAAAGCTCTAGGGGAACCATTGAAACAATGGTTTGTCGGAGATTTTACAACTCAGATTAAAACCGGAATAGGTACAATGGGTACTGTTCTTTCAGGTCTATTAGATACAGGGTTAAAGGTATTCAATGGCATAAGAGATGCGGCTCAACCTATAATCGAATGGTTTGTAACTGATGGTCTTCCTTTATGGTCTCAATTCAGCACTGAAGCTTACAAATTATTTGAATCTATGTTTACAAGTGTAAAAGACATATTTGATACTCTTTGGGATCAAGGTATACAACCTGGATTAAATTTAGTGTCAAAAATGGTTAAGGATACTTTGGATATTATAAAAGGCTTTTGGGATAAATGGGGTACAGATATATTCTCTGGGTTACAGACTGTCGTAAAAAATATCCATGATACGATATTAAACCTATGGGAAAAGCTTTTACAACCCGTGTGGAACAAAATGGTTACTACCATGAAGACTCTTTGGGATGATCACCTTAAAGGGATGGTAGAGCAGTTAATGGATTTTGTTGGTAAACTCGTTACTGGAGTAATGGATATTTACAATAAATTTATAAGCCCACTAATTAACTACATGATTAATGTACTTGCCCCAGGATGGAATAATACTTGGAATACCATTGTAGATGTATTTGAAACAGTTGTTGGTACAATATCAGATGTTATTAAAGGTCTATTGACTTCACTTGGTGGTCTAATTGATTTCATAGCTGGTGTATTTACTGGGGACTGGAAACGAGCTTGGACAGGAGTTAAGGACATCTTTAAAGGCATTTTTGACAGTACTGTTGCCATTTTTAAAGGAGCAATAAATCTTATAATTGATGGACTTAATTTCTTAATAGGAGCTTTAAACACAATTCATTTTGAAATGCCTGATTGGTCTCCAATAATGCCTGGAAAGAGCTTCGGAATTAACATACCAAAGATACCAAAGTTGGCAAACGGTGGGCTTGTATCAGCTCCTACACTTGCCATGGTCGGGGATAACAGAAATGCTGCGGTGGATCCGGAAGTAGTATCTCCATTATCTAAATTGCAGGATATGTTGAATGGTGGTAACGGAGAAGTAGTTTCTGCCATTTACACATTGATTGATACCATTAAAGGACTAGAGACACCAGTAATCCTTAAGCTTGGTGAAACTGAGCTTGGCAGGGTAGTAATCAATGTTGTAAATGAAGCACAAAGGCAAGCAGGCAGAACGTTATTAAAAGTGTAGGAGGAGTAATATGGAATTAAAAATTAATGGTGTTAAAGTTGCAGAATATCCTAAAGAATTCAGCGTTACCATCCTAGATATAGATAACGGTGAATCAACTACAAGAACAGCAGACGGTATTTTAAACAGAGACCGTATAACAACCAAAAGACAGATAGATATGTCCTGGGGCATTCTTGAGTGGTCAAAACTGGCTAGTATACTTCAATCAATGGCTAACACGTTTTTTGAAGTATACTTTCCAGATCCAATGGAGGGAAGGTACATCACAAAGACATTCTATGTTGGTAATAGGCCTTCTCCTGTAGCCGTATCTTCTAATGGCAAGATACTATGGAATGGGGTAAAGGTAACTTTAACAGAGAGGTGATGTCATGTACAGTGTTACTAATTTATTTAAAACATATTCGAAGAGCTATGATAGAACGATAGAGGCCAAGATAGAAACGAGCAGCCATATATTCAATAAGGATGAAATAGTTTCTTTTACAATAGAAGATAGCGTGCAAACAGCTGAAGATTTTGAAATAGGTACTTCTGTAGCGTCTAAACTGACTCTTGAATTACGTACAAATGAATCCATTGCCTCTGGGGCTATATTTACACCTTATATAAGGTTTGTTGGAACTGAAGGGATATCTGAATGGTTCAAACTTGGTGAATTTTATACGGATTCAAGAACTATTGAAAATAAGGTATGGAAGTTTACTTGCTACGATAGACTTATCTACGGTGAACAGGAGTACATATCCAGTCTGTATTACCCTACAACATTTCAGGCTGTATGGAATGAATGTTGTACTAAAATGGGGGTTACTTCCCATTCCTCAGTTACAATTAATCCTACTTATATATGTACCCTTGCTCCAACAGGGCATAAACTTAGAGAAGTAATGGGGTTCATAGCAGGAGCACACGCAGCAAGCGTTAAAATGATGAAAGATGGTAAAGTTGGTTTTATCAAATACAGCGCTGCTGCTACTGTTACTGAAAAGATAACAGCATCGGTTTATATGAAAAACCCCCAAACGAATTCAGCAAAAATTATCACAAAGGTTATCGTCAACAATACTGAAAATGGTGATGATATACAGCTTGTGGCTGGTACTGGGGATGATGCTAAAACACTGGTAATGTATAACCCGTACATGAATCAGACAATGGTTAATAATCTACAGGCTACATTAAATAACATACGTTACATACCGTTTAATATGGACTGGAAAGGCTTCCCGTACTTGGAGTTAGGCGACGTTGTGGAAATAGAACAGACTCAGACCCCTAGCTGGTTAGAAGCTGTAATGCCTTGGCAGGAAGCTGATTTTGCATGGGGAAGCTTACCCGTATTTAGGTCAATTTTGATGTCTAATAAGATGACCTACAAAGGTGGTTTAAAAGCCACCAGTGGCGCTTCAGCGGTGTCTCCACAGAAAAGTGAGACGGTATTTAATGGTACTATTGCAGAGCAGTTAAATGCTCTTGAAAAGGTAACTGTTAGAGAGGGTAAGAGGTATTACGGGGTTACAATCAGACGTGAGGACGGTATAAATGTACAAAGTACTTCTGGTGGTGAAGCCACATTTAACGCTGATAAAATTGAAATGAAAGGCCCGACCGGATTAGGTCTCTACTTTGATGCTATTACAGGAAAATATAAGTTTAAAGGTGATATTATCATGGAGAGTGGTTCTATCAGTTGGGAGAATGTAGAACTGCCGTTCGGTGAGTTTACAGATGCGATGGCAGTTGAGGCATGGAAAAATAGCGGATATGCTACTAATATAACCTCAACAGGTGTATATACAGGTGTAATACACATAAATACGGATGCGGTTGTGGGAAACCAGATTACGCTTGGTGATCCAGATATTAGTAGTCACCTTGATTTAAAGAATACATCAAATGGCTTTACTTTGGCGATATCTAATACTGATGTTCTGAGGTTTTGGAGCAGCGCTCTTTGGTGTAAGGGAGATTTAGCTCTACAGGCTGGGTATAGTATAGGGGTATTTACGGGCGGTTTAAGTTCTCCGGGATGGTCAAGTCTGATAACATTGTGGCAAAACGAAGTTAATGTATTCTCTAATGGTTCTGGTAAGTCGTTAAACTTGTACGGCTTTGTCTCTATCTTAGGTAGAGTAGGATTTTTTGGATCTGCACCGACTTGGAAACAAGATGTATCATACCCTCCAAATATTGGTACTACAAATACAGCAAGTTCTACTTATGGAAGCACAGAACAAAGTATGCTTAATTCGTTAAAGACAGACGTTAATAACCTCAGAACAAATCTGAACAACTTAGTTAATGCATTAAAAAATTATGGCCTGGTATAAAGGAGTGTAATATATGATAAAGTTAATTTTAAATGAGCAGCAAGTAACAAATTTAGTGTCTTATCTAAATAGAGCAGATATCAAGGGTTCCGAGTCTCCAGCGTGGATGGATTTAATGGGTGCTATAGTAAAACAAGTAAGTCAACCAGTGAGAGGTGGTGAGGACGATGGCGGTCAACAAGTACTGTAATCTATATGGCGAAAATAAGATTAAAGATGACTACACAAAAATAAATTACGGTTTTGCTGCTGTTGAAGCTGATGTTACTGGTGTCCTTAACTCTGAGATAGCTCGTGAAGCTGCTGAAACACAAAGAGAAGTCAGCGAAGCTAATCGTGTTTTAAGGTATGAGAATACTAAACATTATGGTGCTTACAATCCTGCGATGACTTACCACCGTAATAACATTGTAAGCCAAGGCGGTTGTTCCTATATGCTTATTGTTGATGATTCAACAGGCAATGCTCCTCCTACGTATCCTACTGAATCAAATACATGGTGGGCTATGGTTGGTAAGAAGGGTGACAAAGGGGATACAGGAGCAGTACCAAACATACAGGTAGGTACTATTACTACTCTCCAGCCGACTGATCCGGCTACAGTAACCAGACGTGTAGGTAGCCCCGATACTGCCCCAGTTTTTGATTTTGGTATACCGAAGGGTGTTGATGGTACTGGCGCTGGGGATATGACTAAATTGGTATATGACCCTACCAGTAGCGGTTCTGTGAAACTGGCAGATAACTTGAAGGGCTTAACTGTACCTGTGTCAGAGCTTAACAAACTTACCCCCAGTACAGAACAAACAGTTTCATTGTTATGGGGTATGAACTTAATTCGTATACCAGAGGTGTCCACAGCGCCAAAGTTTAAGTTTAGTGGATTCTCCATCACAAACTTACTAGGAAAGGACGGAAACTGTGAAGATACAAGTAAAGCTAATTCATGGCAGTGCACAGATACTTTAGATTCCACCAATAAAGTATTTGGTTCTTATGGTATTAAGGGAACAATTACAGGTACTACTGGATATGCTTTTTCTCGACAAAAACAAGTTCTTAATTTGGATAATACCAAATATTATATGGTGTCTGCATATCTTAAAAATGGGAATGCCACAGCTATAAGTGTAGGCATAGAAGGTTTAAGTGTATCACAGGTAACTGATACTACTAAATTTAATAGAGTTTGTGCGAAATATACTCCTGCTCAGATAGCAACACTTGTGGCTGCTCAGAATGTTGTTATTTATATTTCTGGTAGTGCAGGTCAGTACGGTTATGTAGATGGTATTATGGTTAATGAAATATCTGCTGCCGATTATGCTTTAAGTGATGCCGAATTATTAGCAAAATATCCATATGTAGATAGCTATGCAGCACTAACAAATCCATACTTTGAAAACAGGCGATATAATCTTATACGAAATGGTAATTGTGAAGAAGGTATAGGGTATTGGAAGTTTGTAAGTGGTATTGGAACAATATCAATTGAGAATGGTAAATTCAAACTAGTAACTACTGCTGCATACACTTATTGGAGTCAAACTGTAAAAGTAAAACCCAATACAAATTATGTCTTGTCTGGTAATTGGAGTGGTAATGGATTTTTTATAATCTTAGATTCTAGTGAAACAACAATGCATGACGGTACAGGTGCATTCAATACAGGTAATAATACAGAAATTATGCTAGTTCTGCATGGGGGTACAACAGCTGGAACTACTTACTTTGATTCTGTTATGCTTGTCGAAGGTACGACAGCACCAACAGAATATAAAAGCTGTGACTTACAGCGCTTCGTTGTAGAAGGACAATTTACTGCTGATGATACTGTTACAATAGAGAACGGAAAAGTATCTGGACTGCTGAATTGGAAGCATAGGACGTTGTATGGTAAAGACTTTGATTGGAATTTTAATGGTGATGCTGCTGGCTATAAGCATATATATGCTCCATTTGCAAATGGTCAACAGAATAATAGTTGGCAAGTTATAAAATATGATGGTAGTATATTAAGAACTATCAATAATGTTGCATTATTCCCTAATTCGTCAACACTTACTACTGCTAATCTTATGATTAGTATACCTGATACAGATTCAGGTTGGGCAGAGACAATAAATCCAAATACTGATGAAATTAAAGCTTTTATGAATGGTTGGAAAGCTATAGTTAATACTGGGGGCAGATATATCTTATGGAGAAGTATTGTTGATAATTCATATCCTGTATCAGCTATTAAGACAAATGTTGCAACTGGCGCTACGAGTTCAAACCAGTCTGTTACTGCTGGAACGGGAACGACATTTAAAGTTGGAGATACTATATGTCATTTTAACACCACTGGAACTTATTTAAGAAGCTTTACTGTTACATCTGTATCCGCAGATAGTATAGGATGTTCATTAACATTTGCTTCTACCACTGGCGACTTATTCGTTAAAGCTGACAATGGAACGACAGATTTAAGTATGTTGAATTGGTGTAAAAACAACGTTGCCCCAGGTTATGAAGTTTACAAACTCCATTACAAATTGGCCAATCCAGAGCCTATAACAGACGTAAATGTCCACATTGAAGGTGAAATTTTGGATTTGGTAAAGGGTGATAATTACGTAACTGTTGATAGTGGTATTGTGTTGGGTGAGGTTGCTAATGTGGGAGTTTCATTACCAAATTACTGGATTAATAGTGCAGACGCAGCCTATCCTACAGCGTTATCACTTCTAAGAAATAAGACAGAAGATTTCATTCAGATATTTAAAAACAGTCTTTCAGATATTCAAAATTGGACTATAAATCCGAATTTGGCTTACGGTCGGGTTAGAGCATTTATTGATCAAAGTAGATATGATACCTCTGCAACCTACACCGTTGATTATCAGATACTTAAAACCCTACATGCCCAAACATTTAGCAGTCTGTCGTTATCCTATCCGCAGAGCATTATAAATACGTTGGACGGTCATAGTAAGGCGCTTGAACAGAAACAGCCAAGGAATAGCGCGTTAGATACTTATATTGATGCGACCATCTATGAAGAAGTTGCTGTAAATCAACCATATTATGGTAGACCATTTAATGCGTGGGGTCTCACTGCTATAGCCTTAAATTTTATCATTCCTATAACACCCAAGAAGTGTGTTCCAGATTACACCATAAAAATATCAGATATCATGTACGCCGATTCATCGTATGCATACACTGCTGTTCCTCTGTCAGATATAACTATTTTGGGTGTACGAGTCAGTAAATCGGCATTTTATATTAGCGTGGGTTATACAGGTTCTAATACCACGATAAAGAATAATCTTATGAGTTATGGTATGCGCGTTGGCTTTGAAAAAATAGTATTAGATTGTAGAAAGAAGGTGTAAATATGCTAAGATTACAGGACGATAGAGCAATTTACAATGATATTGAGGATGTTGGATTAGTAAAGGATTTGGATTATATTGAAGGTGGTTTTAGAATTGTACTTTCAGATGGTTCTATATTTATGCCACAAGAAGAAGATAGTCCTCCAGATCAGATACAAGTATTCCAGGCATATCATGAGTATTATAAGGATAGTGGAGGGGTTAAACCTCCCCCAGGCCCAAGTATTGAAGAGATACGTACTAGGGTTATTGAGGACATGAACCAGGAATGTGCAAAGCATATTCTATCTGGATTTAATTCAAAGGCTTTTGATGGCGTGACCGAAAAGCATTACGACTGTGAAATGACCGACCAAGCAAGAATATCGGGATTGGTCAGTATAGCACAATTAAGAATAGCGGGGCTTTCAACGGAAATACTAAAATGGAAGGCAACTGGCGAATTAGAGTGCTACGAATGGACACCAGAACAAATGCTGGTTTTAGGCTTAGACCTTAAAAGGCATATCCAGGACGTTACAGACAGATTTTATGCGCTCAGAATATACGCCCTTGCTCCTGAACGCACAATCGAAGAACTGGAGGCGATAACATGGGACTTAGAGGTACAATAAAACACATATTACTGTTTGCTATCGGTGGCGTGATTTATTACTGTATAGAGTTACTTTGGCGCGGACATTCAGCCTGGCAGATGATTGTTGTTGGTGGACTGTGTTTCGTGGGTATCGGTCTGATTAATGAAGTATATCCCTGGACTATGCCTTTATGGCTACAAAGCATAATTGCTACAGGTATAGTTACCGCTGTAGAGTTTGTAAGCGGTCTGATTTTAAATGTTTGGCTTGGGTTAAAGATATGGGATTACAGTAATTTGCCTTTTAACCTTTATGGACAAGTCTGCCTGTATTTCAGTCTTGCGTGGCTTGTTTTAAGCCCAATAGCAATTGTTCTGGATGATTGGTTAAGATACTGGATGTTTGAGGAAGATAAGCCGAAATACAGGCTGATTTGAAAGGAATAAGGATGTTGGTTTTAAGGATTACTCAGAAATGGGTAGTCCTTTTTATATTACTCTAAAACGAAGGAAGGGTTGTCGATGGAAATAAACGCTGCTGCAGCTATTGGGATTCTTGGAACTATTAGCAGTATAACATTTGCTTATATTGGGTATCGAAACGGTTTAAAAAAGGAAAGTTCTGATTCCGGAAAGAGCTCCGGTGCTCTTCTGTCAGATGTGGGGTATATCAAAGCCGGTGTTGATGACCTTAAGCGTAAACAAGAAACATCAGAGGAACGCCACTTTAAGTTAGTCGAGCGTGTAAAGGGTGTTGAGGAGTCAGCAAAACAAGCGCATTTGAGGATTGATAGAGTGGAGGGTGAATTGAAATGAAGGTAAAAGCATCAGATTTTATTAAATTGCTTATAAGTAAGTTGGGCCTTGGGTATGTTTACAGCGCTATAGGCCAAATATGCTCCATTGCCCTGTTAATGGCGGCAGAAAAGTCATACGGTAAGACTATGGGTGATGGGTATTTTCAAAGGGGCGGAGACTACACTAAGGGACGCTGTGCGAGATGGATCGGGAAGATCTGTTACGATTGCAGCGGGATAATTAAGTCGGCCCGAAAAACATTAACCGGCGTGTGGAAGGATGTCTCGGCACAGGGGCTATATGATCAATGCGTTAAGAAGAGAGGTTCTATAGCAAGCGTGCCATTAGTTCCAGGGACCCTCCTTTTCATGTATGGATCCAAGCAAGAAAGAATGGTTCATGTTGGAGTGTATATAGGTAATGGATACGCAGTAGAGTCCAGAGGTGTTGACTACGGTGTGGTTAAAACAACACTATCTTCTCGTGCCTGGACTCACTGGGGGCAACCTGATTGGATAGAATTTGATTTACCTGCAGATGGGACTAAAGTTACTATCGGTTCTGAAGCAGACAGTGGGGATAGTTCTACACCTAAACAGGATGATGCTGAGAGTCTTGCTGAAGCAATGATTCTTGATGGCATAGTAACTGATAAGGACTATTGGACAAAGGTGTTAAAAGGTCAAATAACGCCAAAACCGGAATACCTGCAGATAGCATTCCGAAAAGCCACAACTAAAAAATAGGAAGGGGATATTCAAATGAAAGAAAAAATAGCAAAGCTTATTGATGTTAAGAGTATCGTAACTCTTGCATTGGTATTTACACTTGTGAGTATAGTGCTCAGTGGCCGAAAGATAGATGAAAAGGTTTTTCTTCTTTTTTCGAACTGTACAACCATGATTGTTACATACTTTTTTACAAAGAAGTCAAGTGATCAAAAGTAAAATTAAGGCCCTCAGGAAAATCCTGGGGGCTTTCTGTATTTATGGATAGAAATCGCTCATAATTGCTAAAAAGGTGGAATCATAAAAATAGATGCATTAAATCTAAAAATATATTTAAACTATATATGTTGAAAATGTTATTATGCTAATAATATTGGAGGATATTACTTTGAAAGAAGATAAGATACTAATTGCAGGTATTATCGGGGCAGTTTCTACAATTCCTTCTGAAATATTAACGTGGATTGGTAAACTATTGGGATTGGCAAATTATAGCGATTATCAATTAAGTAGCCTAATTGTTACAGTGAATAGACCATCAATGCCTTTAGGCTTCGTTGTTCAGGCATCAATTGGTGCCTTAGTGTCACTTGTGCTTTATCGAGTACTTATAAATTGGGGAAAGGAACACGTTTTGATAAAAGCAACAATGAGTGGAATAATAGCTTGGCTTGCCTTAGAGATAATTATCACTGCAATAACTGAGGGAAAGACTATACCATTAAGGGAAATGAGCGCTTACTATATACACTTATTAGGAGCTGTTGTATTTGGTTTAACTCAAGGTCTATTATTTAAAAGATATGTATTAATGAAGGATCATACGCAAGCACATTTACGTTGAGTTCACAAACAAGGATATAAAAGAAATATCGAATTGAAGTCACGGTTCCGCACAATTCAAAGGAATTATGCATATTTACATCAGTTTGAATAACGATTTACAAGTCCATATACCACTGCTTGCCGGTGAAATACAGATAAAATCGCCTATTCATAGCCTGACATAAAAATCGTGTTCCAGCAATACCGGTTTGCTTTAGAGAGGATCCTTGCTGGACTCTTAAAACCTTTTCTATTTTAATCTCTTGATCTTCCCATATAAAAGCTGCAGGGACAAGCTTACCGTCTTTTCGCATCATAGCTTTAACTTCTATAAATTCGTTAAACTGTATATTTCGCTTATAAATGTCTGCTTCTTTTCTTTCAGCCCATTCATTCTCCTCATGACCAAATGGCATAAATTTCACTCCTTAAAATCGAACATATGTTTGATTTTATTGTATGACAGTAGTATAATAAATACAACAGGGAATTTTAGGAGTGTCTAGGAGAAATCCTTGGGGGCTTATTTTTTTGTCTAAAAACCGCCGCAATACCTTGTATGCCGATTTATATTCCATTTTATCGAGTTAAGTTGTAAAATAAAAGATACTTTATATCAGATGAAAATTTGAAGTAAAACTATATTACACATTTGATGGAAATATTAACGATATTATTAATTTATGAAGGAGTGATTGTAATAAAAAAATTTAGAAATCCGGAAAATATCCATGAACCAGTGGCAGCTTACTCCCATCAGATAGAAATTTCTGGACAAACTCGGTGGTTGGTTCTGTCCGGGCAGCTTGGAAAAAATGAAAAGGGAGTTGTTCCAGATGACCCAATAAAACAACTGGAAATTGCTCTGGAAAATATTGTTC
>JAEYHZ010000010.1 GCA_023409265.1 Bacillota bacterium
ACCTGCAGGATGGCGGAAACCATGTTATATGGTTTGGGCAGAATTGGTCCTTGGAGCTGTACCAGCAGGCTAATAAAAGACTTCACCGGCAA
This sequence comes from Bacillota bacterium, assembly GCA_023409265.1. Taxonomy (GTDB): domain Bacteria; phylum Bacillota; class Clostridia; order Acetivibrionales; family DSM-1351; genus Ruminiclostridium. The sequence continues at coordinate 93 of JAEYHZ010000010.1, forward strand.
GGTCAGACCCAGAAAGTCATCATCCATCACCTGACCGTCGAAGGTGGAGTTGACGAGGACGTTCTGGCTGCACTGGATGATAAAGGAGCTACGCAGGACAGGCTGATGTCAGCGTTAAAAGCGAGAGTGGAAAAGGCAAAGGCTGGGGGTGACACCGCGGCATGATGAATCCATTTGGAATATCAGGATCCTGGAGAATAGATCCTGACAATAGGCAAGATAGAGGTAGCAGTAAGTGCATTACGAGAAAGATGACTGAAGAAGAAAAAATCAAATACGGCATTGCCGTTGAGTTGGAGGGTAGTGACATGAAAGCATTAAATGTTGATGTAAACAAAATGGTAGAGATATGTCGGGTACATGGTACAGGTACTGAAGGTATAAAAGCTGTTGCTAAGGAATTTGGGCTAACTGATAAGCAGGCCGAAAACCAAATATTCCTGAAAAAGATAAGGAGGCTTTTGGAAGCAAAGCCCCAGACTTTAGAAGAGATTAAGGAGCGGCCACTAGATCCAAAAGGAGTTGACCCAGGTAAAGTTAAGACTCCAAAAGTAATACCTTCACAAGCGATTCATGAAGTGAAAAATATATTATCTGAACCTGAATCTGAGGTTCTTGACAAAATTAAAGCTATTGTTGCTGAGAACAAGCAGTTAAAGGCTGTCTATGCCGAAAACGAAGTTTTACGTGAGAAACTGGTCAAAGTAGAAATTCTACTCAAAGAACTTTTGACAGCGATATCTTGATATTGTCAAAAATTTTTACAATATGTTTCCGAACAGTTCGGAGAGAAGAGCAGTTTAAAAACTATCGATCTACAGAAAGGGGCAGTTATGACAGAACAAAAGCAAGTAACATACAAGCATTTAAAAAAAGATCAAGAAATTCATGGTTGGACCACCGGGAATTCGACTACAATGTGCACCGCTATAGTGAAAGATAAAAACCCGGCATTTGTATTGGTGTTGGTATGGGGTGAACGTCCTGAGCAAATACCGTCTGAAGGAACAATGTTTTCTGTGAATATGACTGAGGTGGAGATACAAAGGAAATATGCTAAAGAAGCAGTGAAGGTGGTTAAGGCATTTCACAATAAACTGGCAGACTATGAAATTGGCTATCATGAAATGTGGAATGCATGGACTGGTAGTGATCCATACGAGTTTGCACGAAATTGCAGAAAGCATAAGCTTAAGATATTGGGTGTATGTGAGAACGTGTGGCAGCCGGGCAGAAATGATGACAAGTATGTAGGTGTCTGTGTTGTATATGAAGACGGCGAAAAGTTTTGGTGTCATGTAAGTGAATGCATTTATAGCAAAATAACACATAAATACAAACATTGGCTTGAATAAAAAAGTTTTTTCAATAAGAACTATTCGCTATAAAGGCATTTATTTTTCTAAAGAGCTGTGATATATTTTAAGAACAAAATGTTCAAATATTCAACAAAAAAGAACAAAACTGTTGCATACGAAACAAGGAGGTCTTTATTTTGGAGGAGCTGGCAAAAAGCTATAAACAGTCAATTAAATTATTGAGTAAACGCGTTACTGAGTTAAGGATTCAGAAACAAGAGCTGGCTCTTCAACCATACAGCCCTGAAAGGGAAGGTGAGATGGAGGAGCTTAGGCAAAGGCTTAAGCCGTTAAATTCAATGCTGAGTGATTTGAAAACAGTTTCAAAAGAAGTAGAACATTACTATGATCGGAGCTGGTGGAGAAGTGAAACGTTCACACTTAATCAAAGATAGCCTAGATGGCCTATACACCCTTGGTCCAGATATGGAAAAGCCGGCTACAAATGCAGATAAGATTAAAAAAATGAAGCAGCTTCTCAAGGTCGCAATGCAATTTTCATTAACGAACCGGCAGAGAGAAGTAGTTCGGCTGTATTACCTTGAAGAGAAAAAAGCAGTTGAGGTAGCTGAAGAATTACATATAAGCAGGCAGGCTGTGTACAAATTGTTAAGGCTATCAAGAAAGAAATTGCAGAAAATAAAAAATATTTTTTAAAATGTAAACCTTTTAGGTTGTCAAAAGGCCGTTTTTTACCCTTATATATAGAGGGTATTTTTACCCTGACAAAATTTAATAGAGTATCAAAGGGACTAAGAAACACACGAAAGCAGCATAGTGGATGAGTATTCACAGCATAACGTGTTCAGGGAGATAGACGGATACTATCTCCCTTTTAGCTGCTTAATTTGCAGGAATTCTCCTTTTTATGTAGAATAAATCTTGGAAAGTAGTAGAAAGGAGATTTATATATGGGGTCTGAATATGATGATCTTATTAAAAAATTAAATTTAAATCAGCCAGTAGTACCTAAAATAGATATTTCTAACAGAATGGCTGCTATAAATCAAGCGGTAGAGAGCATGGAGAAATTTAACAATGATAAATTTCAACGAGAAAAAGAAAATCATCAAAACTTAAAAAGGATTGCTAATGCCACAGAAGACATTAATTCTAAATTAGATTTTGTATCAAAAGATCTTGAATATATTCTTAATTCAATTGGTGGGAACTTTCAAAGGCTTGAAAGACTTGAGCGAGAGGAAAAAGAAGCTTTGGATAAAATCATATTGGCATTGATGTATAAGAATAATGATAGCAAATCCGGCATAAAAGAATTATTTACGAATAAAGCACCAGACTTTATCGTAAGTGTAATATTCGGATTAATTGAATTAAAAATGAAAAACCCTTAAATGGAGCCTTCGGGCTCTTTTTTTTAATGGACTAATTTTATTGATATGTAGGTTGCATGAAACACAATTATATTATGAATGAGTGATTTTTTTATGATAGTTGTAGGCTTTGAGGGCTATAGAAGATTAACATAATTGAAGGCTAAAAAGATTATGTTTTGACATTTATATTATTAACGAACTGTTATTATGTTGCCACTTAAACTTCAAGTGACAACGATTTTCTCTTTAGTCATAAACAATGCCTATTTTTCTTTAGCTAAAACAAGTATGATAACTACAAAGTAGTTACCGAAAATAAAATAATACATAACGGTACCTCCTTCCATGGAAATACTGTTATTTAATCTCTATTCATCGAAGATGAAAATTATTACTGATAGAAGGATGTGAGCCTGAATGGCTAAATTAACAGCAAAGCAAGAAATGTTTGTACAAGAGTACCTGATTGATTTAAACGCCACTCAGGCAGCAATTAGGGCGGGGTATAGTACTAAAACAGCAAAAGAGATTGGAAGTAGGTTGTTAACAAATGTTAACGTACGCGCACGCGTGGACGAGGCTATAGCTGAACGTTCGCGGCGTTTAGGCGTGTGTCAGGACAGGATAGTTAATGAACTGGCAAAGATTGCTTTTGTAAATCCAGCTGATGTGGTTAACTTTGATGAGGCAACAGTAAAGGCTGCTGCAGCAGAATATGATACTGCGGCAATATTATCAGTTAAGGTGAAAAAGTCATATAGTGATACAGGCGAGACTACCGAGCGTGAAGTGAAACTAAACGACAAAGTTAAGGCGCTAGAATTGCTTGGTAAACACCACGGAATGTTTAAGGATAATGTCAATATCTCCGGTGATTTAGGAGTAAAAATTATTGATGACATCGGCGGTGAGGATGATGCAGGAGGTTAAACTTTCTGAAATAGTTACTCCAAAGTTTCAGTCATTTTGGAAAACATCTAACTCATATAAGTATTTAAAGCATGTTCTTAAGGGGGGCCGTGGTAGCGCTAAATCAACACATATAGCTTTAAAACTTATAAAAGACATGATGAAGTATCCTGTTACAACCTTATGTATTCGCCGGGTAGCCAGGACACTTGAAGAATCTGTTTTTGAGCAACTGAAAGAAGCCATAGAAATACTTGGAGTCAGTCAGTACTGGAGAGTAGTTAAAAGCCCTCTACAGCTCATATATATGCCAAGAGGAAATAAGATAATTTTCCGTGGTGCAGATGATCCCCTAAAAATAAAATCGATCAAGGTAAGTAAGTATCCTATTGCATTCCTTTGGATCGAAGAATTGGCGGAATTTAAAACCGAAGAAGAAATATCGACCATTGAAAACTCTGTATTACGTGCAGAGCTGCCGGATGGTCTTTTTTATGCGTTTTATTATTCATATAACCCTCCGAAGCGTAAGCAGAGCTGGGTTAATAAGAAATATGAATCACAGTTTACTCCGGCTAATACCTATATACATCATTCGACTTACCTTGATAACCCGCATATTTCAAAGGCATTTGTCGAGGAGGCTGAGGAGGTAAAGAAGAAAGGTAAGCTGGACAGTGATGGTATATCCTTGAAATATAAGTGGGAGTATCTTGGACAGGCAATAGGCTCAGGAGTGGTACCTTTTGAAAACCTTGTTTTTCGGCAAATTACAGATGATGAAATTAAAGCATTTGATAATATACGACAGGGTATTGACTGGGGCTATGGTGTTGACCCATTCGCTTTTGTGTGCTGGCATTACGACAAAACCCGTAGGAAGATATATGCGTTGGATGAAGTGTACGGTGTGAAAATATCGAACAGAGATGCTGCAAACAAAATAAAAGGGAAAAAGCGCCATACTTCTATGTCCATAGCAGATAGCGCTGAACCAAAGTCTGTTGATGAAATGAAAACATACGACATCAGGATCAAAGGTGCCAAGAAGGGACCGGGGTCGGTAGAGTATGGTGAAAAGTGGTTGGATGATCTTGAAGAAATAATAATTGATCCAGATAGGACACCGCGTATTGCCAAGGAGTTTGAGGACATTGATTACCAAACAGACCAGGACGGTAATCCTAAAGCAAAGCTGGAGGAAACAGATAATCATACGATTGATGCAACCAGGTATGCATTTGAAGATGATATGCAGAAATCTGGTGTGTGGTTTGGCTAATTACACGAAATATTCACTATGAGTAATATAAAAAATATCGAAGACCTGTTTTAAGCCAAATTTGACTGTGAGAGCTGATTAGTGTTATTAAAACTGCCTGATAACTGATAACGGATACCACAACATATTGTGTTTGTACAAAAAACATATATCTTTAAATTGCTCTAAAAAGCTTTAAATATCTATTACAAAGGATGTGAGACAAAACGTGCTTGAAACATTGAAAATGATAATAGAAGCTGGTGCAAAATCGGCTATAACCCTGGAGGAAATAATTAAAACTGAAGTAACAGAATGGCAAAACAGCAAGGACAGAAAGTTGATGCTTGAGGGGTGCCAATACTACCGAGGGGATGCGGATATACTCCAAAAGGAGCGCACCATCATTGGGGAGCATGGTCGACAGGAAACCGTTCAAAACCTTGCGAATAACAAGCTGGTACATAACTTCCTGCGCAAACTCACTGATCAGAAAACGGATTATTTGCTGAGTAAGCCTATGAGCATTCAGACAAAGAACGAACAATACCTGCAGCTAATGAATGATATTTTTGATATGTCTATGTTACGAAAGATTAAAAATCTGGGAAAGGAAGCTATTAATAAAGGCCTGGCCTGGATGCATGTTTTTTATGATGATAACGGACAGCTGTCGTTTAAAAAAATCCCTTCAGAGGAATGTATACCTTTATGGAGGGATAATGATCACACTGATCTTGATGCATTTATTAGAGTTTACGAGATTGAGGCATATGAGGGAAAGCTGAAAAAGACTATTACAAAGGTTGAGTTTTGGGATACTTCTGGGGTGAAAAGGTATGTGTTGGATGGGAACCTGATTCCGGATGTTGAAGCCGGCGAAGAAGAGTCCCATTTTTCCGTAGTGGACGGATCCGAAACCAAACCGGCCAACTGGGAACGCACCCCTTTCATTTGCTTTAAGTACAACGATGAGGAATTACCCCTTATAAAGTTTGTAAAATCTCTGGTTGACGATTATAACAAGCATAAGTCCGACAATTCAAACAACCTGGAGGATCTCCCGAACAGCATCTATGTTGTAAAGAATTACAGCGGGACAAATGGCGGCGAATTTAGAAAAAATATATCGCAGTACAGGGTTGTATTTGTAGAGAATGAGGGTGGTGTCGATACTGTCAGCATTGAGCTTAACACTGAAGCATACAAAGAGCACGTCGAGCGTACTCGTAAAGATATATACGAGTTTGGCAGGGGGGTTGATACTCAACAAAAAGAGATAGGAAACAGCCCTTCAGGTATTGCATTGAAATTTTTATATGCTGACCTAGATATGGATTGTAACGGCATTGAAACTGAATTTCAGGCAAGCTTGGAGCAGCTCCGGTGGTTTATTGATGCTCATATAACCAATACTACTGGCCAGGATTATTCCGGTGAAAAGGTTGATTTTATATTTAACCGTGATATCCCTATAAATGAGACTGAGGCCATAACCAACGCAAAGAACAGCATCAGCATTATAAGTGATGAGACCATCCGGGCAAATCATCCATGGGTTACTGACACGCAAGAGGAGACAAAGAGAATGGAGGCCCAAAAACAGGAAGAATCCAATATACTTAAAGATATGCAGGATTTTGGGCCTGATACTCAGGACGGTGATACAGAGTGAAATCTCATGACTACTGGAAAAAACGAGCTGCCCAGGTAGCGGCCAGACAGTTTAAAAGTGCAGAAGAGTATAACCAAAAACTCCTGAAGGAATATGAAAAGGCTATTGCCTCCATACAACGTGATATGGAGGTTTTTTATCGGCGTTTTGCGGACAACATCACTGGTGTAAGCATGGCCGAAGCCAGGAAAATTCTTGATGCCGGACAACTCAAAGAGTTTAAGTTAACCCTGGAGGACTTTATTGCCTTGGCAAAGGAGAACGCAGATGGGCGTTGGACAAAGATGCTGGAAAATGCATACTACAAACAGCGCGTAACACGTTTTGAGGCTTTATTGACACAAATCAGGCAGCAGATTGAAATGCTTATGGGTTCCAGGCAAACGAGAATGAGAAATCTGATGGGTGACACATATACGGACAACTATTATCGGATGGTTCATGCCATAGAACAAGGAACTGGCGCTACAGCTGTCTTTACAAAACTGGATGCCAACAAAGTTGAAAATGTCCTTAAAATGGATTATGAAGGCAGCAACTGGTCAAAAAGAATATGGAATGATCGGGATAAACTGACCAATGAAATTTACACAAAGCTTTCCCAGTCTTTTATACGAGGAGACAGTATTGACCGTACCACGCACGATTTAGCAAAATCTATAAATTCATCATATAAGCGAGCATATAGGCTTACGCATTCAGAAGCTACATTCTTCTCGGGCCAGGCTACAGTACAAAGCTATAGAGATACCGGTGTTGAGAAATATGAGTTTATGGCAAGCCATAACGAGCGTACCTGTGAAACCTGTGGTGCTTTGGATGGGAAAGTTTTTAATGTTTCAGAGCAGGAACCGGGAATAAACATGCAGCCTATACATGCCCACTGCCACTGCTCGACGGCCCCGTGGTTTGAGGATGAATTTAACGAGAAAACCGGAGAGATTGAGGATACCCAACTCGGAAAAACATATGAGGATTGGAAACGGGAACGCATTGATGACATTGGCCAGGACGAATGGGATCAGCGTCAGAAAATGATTCAGAATGAAGCTTCTGACAAAGCGCAGTATCAAAAATACAAGGAAGTTCTTGGAAACGAGACACCTAAAACCTTTGATAAGTTCCGGGATTTGAAGTATAATAAAGCTGAAGAATGGGAGGATACAAAGGGCTTATACAAATATTTAAATAAATATCCTGAAAGTGATAGAAACTACTATAAAATTAACAAAGAAATTCAAAAACTTGCGTTTGATGGCAAAATCTCTGAAAGTATCGGAACAGCTGTGAAACCTTTGCCTATTAATTTTGAATCGATACACAAGCATGCAGCAAAACGTTTTGACCAGCGGGGTATTACAAGCACAGATGCTCAGCAATATATCGACAGTGCGAAGGTTATGTTTAAGCAGAGCGGGGATATGAAAAATATTTATTATAGTTCTAATGGCTCAGCGAGCGTGTTGGTAAATGATAAATTATTGATTACAGCATTCCCTGACAATTATTACGATGATGGAGCGAGGGCTATTATGGAGGTGTTAACAGCCAATGGAAAATGAATATATGTGCCCGTTATTAAACAGGGTAATCGATGATGGGCTTTGTTATGACATAAATATGGTTGCCTACGGCTTTATAAAGCCTGATATTTTAGACGATAAAATTGAGAGAGAGGAAGCCAAAACTATTTGTGATAACTGCGAATTTAATCAGATGAGATAGAAGCACTCACCAAAAAAATGGTAGGTGCTTTTATTATGCTATAATTAACTTATTATTCTGTCGGAGGTTAATTATGGACATAAAAAAGAAAGTTGAAGACATTTTTGACATAGCAGCTCAGCCTACAGTTGATATAGTATCAAGTATATTTTTGGATGGTGTTGTGGGCTCAGTCTTACCGGGGGTGACAGGAGCAATGCTGGCGTACAAGCAAAAGAGATCAGAAAAAATGTTGGAAAAGTTCATGATTGAAACACAGAAAAGGCATGAAGAACTTGAAAATAAATTACTTAATGCAAGTGAAGATAGGGTTAAAGAAATTTCCGGGAAGTATTTTGGTATAGTGGCTGACTATGCAATTGATGAGGTTCAAGAAGATAAAATTCAATACTTAGTGAATGGATTTATAAATTTAGCTTCTGCCGACGATTTAAACGAGGATTTTGTTTTAACGTACTACGACACACTCAAAACGCTACGATTGGTAGATATCGGAGTTTTGAAATTGTATTACGAAATATACCTTGGAAATGATCAGAAGAGCTATACTGACATACTCAATGAATTTAATATTGATTACGATCAATATAATGCTATTCGTGATAAACTTGAAAGATTGGGCCTTTTTGCTACAAAGCGAAGTAAATACGAGGATATCCTATATGAGAATATAATTAATATCCAAAGCTATTTACAGGATGTGTACAAAGGAAAGAAAGCAACGTTGAGATCTCTCAGAACCATTGAAAAAAGAGACTCATTCTTAATTAGTAAATTTGGAAAGGAGTTTACTGATTTTTTTATTAAATCAAAATAAATAACTCTATATATAAAAGCCTTGGCAATAAGGCTTTTTTATTTTGCTCTTTTTACAGGTTTGCGGAGCATAAAGAACAAAGTAACTCCCAAGTCGGAGAGCGACTATAAAAAACCTATGGAGGTAATAAAAATGGAATGGTTAAAAAAATTGCTGGAAGCAGCACAGATCAAAGACGGAAAACTTGATGTTGACGCTCTTATGACCTCTATCAATGCTGAGTTTCCAAAGAATGCAGTACCCAAAGATACTTACAACACTCTGGCTGAAGTAAAAAAGCAGCTTGAGAAGGATGTATACACACGCGACAAGCAGATCGAGGATCTGAAAAAGGTGGATGCAGCCGGACTTCAGTCAACGATTGAAAAGCTGCAGAAAGAAAACAAGGAAGCAAAGGACAAATATGAGGCTGATATGAAGGAGCTTACTCTTACCAATGCTATCAAGATGGCCATAGCTGATAAGGCACAAGATACCGATTTAGTTGCAGGATTGGTTGATAAGGCAAAGCTGGTACTTGGAGATGACGGTAAAATCACCGGTCTTGATGAGCAAATTAAAGGCCTGAAAGAATCAAAAGCTTTCCTGTTTAAAGAAGAGAAGCAGGAAGGCCCTACTTTTAAAGGGTTTAAACCTGTTGAAGGCAAGGAAAAAGGCAATGAGAATGATAGCAGCACATCAGCATTCTTTGCAAAAGCTGCAAATGAAAGCGGAAAGGCCCCCGCAGCAGCAAATAATCCATGGGGCTAATGAAAGGAGAAACTTATGTACGTAAAAACTTACCCACAAGGGAAGGATGTTAACTTCCTTGCAAGCTCGAAATTCACAAGCTTTACTTATGAAGTATTAGACATTGGTGTTACAGCAGATGCCCATGGAAGAAAGATTGTCCCGGCAGGTACTGTGTATCCCAAAAATGATGCAACAGCTATCGGGATACTTTATACCGATGTAGATGTGACAGAAGGACCGCAGCCTGGAGCTGTACTGGTCGAGGCCTGGGTGCTTGAAGCTAGACTTCCAATAGTACCTTCTGCTGAAGCCAAAACAGCTATGAAAGGCATCAAATTTAAAACTATAGTGTAAGGGAGGAACAATAATGCCAAATGTACTTGAATTATTTAGCCAGAAAGAAATTTTGAATTATCTACAGAACAGACAGTATCCGTCACTTTTAGGGGAAACCTTGTTTCCGGAAGTAAAGAAGCAGAGTCTGGAATTTGACCAGATAAAGGGGGCTGGAAAGGTACCAGTTATTGCATCGGTTCATGCGTTTGATACTGAAGCCGAAATTGGTTCAAGAGAAGGCAATAAGCAGGCATTGGAACTTGCACTCGTAAAGAGAAAACTGCAGATGAAAGAAAAGGATATCATTGCGTTGGAGTCTCCGAGGAATTCTGCAGAACAGCAATACCTGATGCAACAGGTATATAATGACGTTGACATGCTTGTAGCAGGTGTTAAGGCAAGGGTGGAACTCATGCGTATGGATGCTCTGGCCAACGGAATTCTGACAATAAACGAAAATAACCTGACACTTACCATTGACTATGGAGTGCCCACAGAACACAAGGAGGTACTAGGCGGTACAGACATTTGGACTAACGAAAACAGCGATCCTGTTGACGATATGGAACGTTGGGCAGATGCTCTGGATATAAAACCTACCCGCGCATTGACTTCCAAGCAGATTCGTAACGCTTTATTGAGGCATCCAAAAGTTATCGGAGCTTTGTTTGGTAAAGATAGCTTAAGAGTCCCTACAGTTGCAGACCTGAATGCATTCTTAACACAGCATCAGCTGCCTACCATTGTCACCTATGACGAAGTATATCGTAAGCAGCAGTCAAATGGTACTTATACGAAAAATAGATACTGGCCAGCTAATAAGTTTACAATGTTTGGACCTGACACACTGGGCGAAACAATCTATGGTCCCACTGCTGAAGAGATCCGCCTAACACGAGATCCCAATATTCAGGTTCAGACAATCGGTAAGGTATTGGCTATGGTTTATGAGGAAGGGAAAGATCCTGTGTCAACATGGACAAAGGCGGTTGCTACAGCATTACCTTCATTCCCTGCGGCAGACGAAGTATTCCAAGCGCAGCCTATTGTTTAAGGAGGACCGTATATGTTGGTAAAAGTAAAGAACATCCCTGTAAGATATCACAAAACTACTCATACTGCTGGTACGGAATTTGAGATAAATGATGAGCACTTGGACGGTATTAAGAGTTTTGTTGAAATTGTTGAGGGAAGAAGTATCGAAAATATGACAACTGCTGAACTTAAGGCTTATGCAATATCTGTCGGTATTGAACTGGGAGAAGCAGTAAAAAAGGCTGATATCCTGGCAATTATTCAAGCCAGCCAAAAGCAGGAGTGATGTGTATGACAAATGCAGATATCTGGAAAGTGATTAAGCTCAGGCTTCAGCTCAATGATGATACACTGCAGCCGCTTATTGATACTTACATCGATGAGATTGGCCAGCGCATTATGAATTACTGCGGCATTTCAATAATACCCGAAGGTTTGAAATATACTTGGGTATCAATGGTTATTGATGCAATCCGGATAGATCTCCCCAACATATCTGAAATAAATGACACAGTGGGTGGAGGAGAGAATGTTAAAATTGGGGATACATCTGTGTCCCCTGCATCATCCTCCGGAGTATCCAACGTATCAAAAAGCTGCATAGACAAAGTAGTTCTCAATTATAGTATCGACCTGAACCGGTTCCGAAATTTGAGGTGGTAACATGGTTATAAATTACACAAAGCACCGGAAAGCTATAGAAAAGCTATATGACTCAGTATGCACCATAACCAGATATAAAAAAGAAAAGGATCCTGTCAGCAAGGAGACTATATTGGTTCCAGAATTACCTCCTGTATGCAATGATCAACCTTGCCGTATATCTCAAAAGTCCCTTGCTACAAATGGGCAGACAGAAGCACAAAACAGTGTTCGGTATGAGATAAAGCTGTTTATTGCTCCTGAAATTGAGATACGACAGGGAGATGAGATATCCGTAACCCGTTATGGGGCTACCACTCATTATCAGGCAGGAGAACCGTTCCCGCCTTACCCTACGCACCAGGAAGTATCACTGCAGCGGAAGGGGAATGCCTAATGACCAAATGGGGTAAATTTGACTTTAAGGAAGTTGAGGAACTGGCAAAAAACATTCAAAAGATAATGGATGAGAATGTTATTGAAGGATTTATTCGTGATTTCATTAATGAGATGGCCAACCGGGCTTTAAGAATGATCAAAAAGAGAGCACGGGAAATGTCGGCTGGCAAATCAAGCACCGGAGCCCTAAAAGATAGATGGTATGTTTCTGAAATAAACAAAGTGGGTGATGAATACTCTGTTGAGATATATTGTCCATTGGAATATGCCAGCTATGTGGAATATGGCTTCCGTTCACACTTTGTTCCGGGACATTGGGAAGGGGACCATTTTGTTTATGAGCCTGGATATAAACCACCTTCAGGAGAGCCTGCAGGAATGTGGGTAGGTAAAGGCAAGCCCTGGGTTGAAGGTAAATTCATAATGACCATACCCATGAAGGAAATTGAGAAACAAATTCCCAAGTATCTCGAAAAAAGGCAAAAGCAGCTGTTTGAAAAGCTGATGGGAGGTAGATAACGGTGGGTGCAGTAACTATTAATGCAATCAGGGATGCAGTTAACCGGGTGATAGATATATACTTTCCGGATGTTGAAATAATGGGTGAAGAAATCAAGCAAGGGCTAAGAGAACCTTGTTTTTTTGTTAAGCTCATCCAGGGAGAGCAGACCCAGGAGCTGGGACTACGTTACAATCGGTCACATGCCTTTGATATTCATTACTTTGGTACGAACAACCGGGAGTCTTATGATATCACTGAGAGGCTATATGAAGTGATGAGGCTAATTGAGTATGAAGGCATGTTATTTCAGGGTACCGGCATGAAGCATGAGATAGTTGATGGAGTACTGCATTTCTTTGTTGATTACAATTTTAAGGTTCGGGAAGTCATTCCGGAGGAAACAAAAATGCAGTCTATCGAACAAGGAGGTAATACAAAAAATGAGTAAGAAGGAAACCGAAGCTGTTTATTCAAAACAGCAGTTTTTGAATTCAAGCATTTTTACAGCAGGGCAAAAAGACCTTCTTAATGCCTTGCTTGAAGATGGTAAGGACTATTCGCACTCTCGGGTGAGTGAAATAATCAGGAAATTTTTAGATAAGGAGGCGAGATAATTGGCAGCAGGAACATGGACAACACAGAATAAGGTACGCCCTGGAGCGTATATTAATTTCAACACAGTCCCTAAAGCAGTAGGAACAGTTGGTGATAGAGGTATCGTAACAATACCCTTACAACTGTCCTGGGGCGAATCAGGCAAAATTATTGCTATTGAAGCAGGGGAAGACATATTTACAAAGCTGGGATATTCCATAACAGATTCAAAGCTTTTGTTGGTGAATGAAGCACTGAAAAGGGCAAATAAATTATTGCTGTACAGGTTGAATACAGGAATAAAGGCTAGCGCTACAAATGAAAATCTTACCATTACAGCTAAATATGGTGGTGTCAGAGGAAATGATATCACAGTGAAAATAGCAGTAAATGTGGATAATGCTTCAAAGTTTGATGTGACTACTTTGCTTTCAGGTAATGTTATAGATGTTCAGACTGTTGGAAATATGTCGGAGCTTAAGGGAAACGACTGGGTTGTATTCAGCGGCACCGGAACGCTGACAGTTACAGCAGGGATCCCGCTTACTGCGGGAGCAGATGGGAGTATAACAAACCAGAACTACATTGATTACCTGTCAGCAGTAGAGATATTTGACTTCAACACCATGGCTCTTCCGGTTATCGACAATACACTTAAAAGTACTGCGGTTTCATTCTGCAAACGGCTAAGAGAAGATGAGGGAAAGAAAATTCAGATTGTTGTTGAAAACTACCCTACAGCAGATTATGAGGGTGCTATTAGTGTGAAGAACGGGGTAATACTATCAGACGGAACCACTTTAACCCCTGTTCAGGCAGTAGCATGGGTTGCCGGGGCAACAGCGGCCGCACACATAAATGAATCTCTTACTTATGCAACATATGACGGAGCTGTAGATGTGGTACCCAAATATACAAATTCGCAAATAATTGCGGCACTTCAGGCCGGTGAGTTTGTATTTACTGCAAAGAACAATCAGGCTGTTGTGGAGCAGGATATCAACACTCTTACCAGCTTAACTCCAACGAAGGGTAAAGCGTTTCGCAAGAATAGAGTGATTAGAGTGCTCGACGGCATCAATAATGACTTTGTCAGAATATTTAGCGATTTTTATATCGGCAAAGTTGATAATAATGCTGATGGACGTAACCTGCTTAAAAATGAGTGTATAAGTTATCTTGATACCCTTCAGGGAATAAACGCTATTCAGAATTTTAATTCCCAGTCGGATATAGTTGTCCAGCAGGGCAATGATGCAGATAGTGTCTATATAGAAACTTATACTCAGCCGGTAGACAGTATTGAAAAAATCTACATGAAAGTGCAGGTGGTGTAGTGTGTTTATGAAAGAATCGGATGCCGTAGCCGGCAAACATGCCAAGGCATATATAACAATAAACGGAGCTGTGGAGGAACTTTTTTACGCGAAAAAGCTTGAGTCTACGATTGAGAAGAATAAATCAGATGTTCCCGTTCTGGGTAAGACAAATGTAGGTAAAAAGGCTGCAGGCTGGTCCGGTAGTGGTACACTTACCGTATACTATGTTACCAGCTTATTCCGTGCAAAGGTCCGGGAATATGTAAAGACCGGCAAGGACTTTTATTTTGACATCACAGTAACCAATGAGGATCCAACATCTACAGTGGGAAAGCAGACTTCGGTACTGAAGAACTGCAATTTGGACAGCATAACCGCAGCGGCCTTTGATGCAACCTCTGATGATATGCTGGAGGAAGAACTGGCCTTTACATTTGATGATTATGATATTTTAGAAGAATTTAACGCACCACAATAAAAGGAGATGAAAATATATGAGTGATTTACAGGCTTTTTTTGCGCAGAATGTTGCTACTAACATTACTGAGGACTATCTAGTATCTGAACGTTTTAAGGATAAGGACGGGAAACCAATTCCATGGAAGCTCCGGACAGTTAGTGAAGCGGAAAACGAAGAGATAAGAAAAGCTTCAACACGCTATGTAAAGGGCAAAAATGGAGTAAAAGTGGCTGAAACTAACGGTGATGAGTACATTGGAAAACTTGCTGTAGCGAGTGTTGTTTTTCCGGATTTAAAAAACGCCGATCTGCAAAAATCTTATGGAGTCATAGGCGCCGACGCTGTTCTTAAGAAGATGCTTTTATCCGGAGAATATGCGGCTCTAATTCAAAAGGTTCAGGAAATAAACGGTTTTGACAAGGACATAAACGACAAAATTGAAGAAGTAAAAAACTAATAGAGGAGGGCGACAGTGAGTGGAATTATGCTTACTTCGCCCTCCACAAACTCCGGATAAAGCCCTGGGAGTATGCAGAATACAATGACGATCAAAAAGCGGCATTGATTGCAATGATTGATATTTATATAAAGGCGGAGAAGAAAAATGCTGCAAAAATTAGAAAAAGATAGGTTAATTTTATAATTTTTATGATATAATTGCCATATTATTCATGTTGAGGAGGCCATTCACTATGAAGAGAATATTAATACTAGCCTTAGCGATATTGGTTTGCCTGAGTTCGGTAGTATTTGGAGCAAATGAATCTGCTAAGGATACGAATAGGCTTTATGTCGAAGATGGTACAGGTAAGTATTCAGGATACAATTTATTGAAAGGGCATCCTGATGAAAAGAAATTTCAAATTTATTTTAAAGTTCACACCAAGGAAAATATTACTTCATATGAGATTAAAGTTATTGACTTAAGAAAAATTGATCTCAGCGCTACTATAAAGTGGAAATATAACGGTAAAACATATAAGACAAAGAGAAAAGATTTATACAACTATTTTGTTGATGTTACATCATTCAGAAATAAGTTTAAAATAAATGGATCCACAGTATTATCAACAGATTGGTTGATCAAAACCTTTGGAGATGTTTATACCGAATGGGCAGAGGGATATTATTTTGAAGATGAGGCATCAAGATTAGTAGATAGCTATATTATGCAAATTAATGAATCAAGTGATAAGAACAGTAATGTATCATTAACACCGGATACAGAAGTTGTTGCAGTAGAAGAAAAGAAACCTGACCCGACTATTGAAGATGTTATTAGCTCTCTTCAGAATAAAAATATGCCCGCTGAATTAAAGGAATTTAATATCAAATGGATCGGAGAGAAAGAGTTATCTGATTCATATAATATAAAGATTCATCGATTGCCGGGTTCAATAAAATTCTATAATGATTCTAATAATAAGCTTTTATATGAGATTCAAAATGTACCTAAAGAACCCGCTAATGAAAAGGTATACACAGAGAATAACATTAGTTATCAGTACATACAAGGAAAAAACTTTACAGGTAGTGGAGGAGAAATGTATGTAGTTAAAGGGTTTTATTTCGATCGAGAGGATTTAAAAATCAAAAACTTAATAAAGTAAGAAAAAAGCAATCAGCATCTTCAATCGAAGGTGCTTTTTGTTTTGTTCTCATAGGAGGTGAAGTCGTGCCAACAGTATCTACAACCTTAAAAATGTTTGATGTAGTGTCAGGTCCAATGAAAAATGTAATACAAAGTATGAACCTGATGGTTTCGGCTATGAGCCAGATGCAGAATGCAGCCAATCAGAATACTAATATTGACAAAACACTGACTGCAGCTAAGGACAGCTTGGTTAATGCGGAAACGGATCTTGCAAAAGCTATCGAACAGGCGGCAACTGCCCAGGATAATTTAAACAAAAAAATTGTTCAACAACCGGAAGTTAAAATTCCACAAGCAGAGGTACCTAAATGGGAAAGTGCTCAGAAAATAGAAGTGTTCAAAAGTTCAGGGCTTGATAGGCTCAAATCCGAAATGCTTGATACTCACAACATGATATCAAAATTGCAGTCTGAACAGGCAGGCATATCTATTCGTGCAGGATCAATGAAGGTATTGCCCCCTGAAGCTCGTCAGGATGTTGAAAATGTGTATCAGAGGATAAGAGCCGTCTACAATGAGATGGAGAATATGGCAAAGCAAAAGAATGTTCTCAAGGGTAAACTGGATCCGGCAGATACAACCCGAATGAACGCAGCTTATGAATCTTTACGTCAGCAGCTAAATACGGCAATGGGTGCTCAAAAAAGCCTGAACGCTGCTATGCGCCAAGGTGATTTATCTAAAATAAATACAGCATATAAGCAGTTGGTCGGCAGTGTAGATGGGGTTGAAACTCATATAAGAGATAATTTGAAGGCCCAGCGAGAGTTTAATAACAGCTTAAAGGAAGGCGGCAGCTCAGCAAATAATCTTTGGCAAAAAATCAAAGGAATTGGTGCCGCATATTTGCTTACGCAAGGAGCTCGTAAAGGAGCGGAAGCTACTGACAACTACATATCAACTCAAGCTCGCTTGAACAATATGAATTACGGAGGGCAGTCTACTGAACAGCTTCAGAGCAATATATTTGCAGCAGCTAATAGAGCGCGTGGCGATTATGAAACCATGGCCAGTAGCGTAAGTAAAATGGGGTTGCTTGCCCGGGATGCATTCTCAGGTAATGATGAGCTGATTGCTTTTACAGAATTAATGCAAAAATCTTTTAAAGTGTCAGGATCAAGTACTCAGGAACAACAAGCAGGCATGTATCAGCTTACTCAGGCAATGGCATCCGGAAAGCTTCAAGGTGATGAATTCAGAAGTATAATGGAAAACGCACCGATGCTAGCCGATGCAATCGCCAAGTTTACAGGTAAGTCCAAGGGTGAGCTGAAGAAAATGTCGGCAGAAGGAACTATCACTGCAGATGTAATCAAAAATGCCATGTTTAAAGCAGCAACAGACATAAATTCTAAGTTTGAAAAAATGCCTATGACATTTGCTGATGTAGCAACAAGCCTAAAAAACAAGGCTTTGCAGTCCTTTGCACCTGTGATGGAAAAGATAAATAAGGCTTTAAACTCCCCTGCAGGACAGGCTTTTGTAAATAACATTTCAAATGCGATTTCATTTGCTGCAATTATTGCAGATGGATTACTTGATACAATAATGTGGATTGGTAATGCGGTTCAGCAGAACTGGGGGATAATAGAGCCTGTTTTAATAGCTGTGGGTTTAATGCTGGCAGTGTGGGCGTTCCAGCAGATTCCTATGCTTATTGGTAAGCTGTGGCTCATGGTAGCGCCAATTTTAGCACAAGCGGGAGCTTGGCTGCTGGCCAATTGGCCTATTCTACTAATTGTTCTTGCAATTGGGTTATTACTATATGCAATGCTAAAATGTGGTGATACAGTAGTAAAAGTTGTTGGAGTAATAGGAGGTATTTTTGGCGTATTATTTGCATACCTGTTTAATAAATTTGCTTTCTTCGCTAACGTCGTATTGTCTGTAGCTGAATTCTTTATTAATGTATGGAAGGATCCTGTTTATGCCGTAAAAAAACTATTTTATGATTTAGTGATAAATTCACTAAAGTACTTGCAAAATCTTGCAAAAGGCATAGAAAACATTATAAATAAAATCCCCGGGTTAAAAGTTAATATTACAGGGGGTATGGATAACCTACTGAATACCTTGGAGGAAGCCAGAGACAACCTCAAAAGTGAAAAAGACGTCGTAACACTTATGCGGTTTAATCAAATGGACTATGGTGATGCCTTTAATAAGGGGCAGGAGTTTGGTACCGCTGCAGGTCAATTTGCGGTTGATGGGGTTCAAAATGCATTTGGATCTCTTAAAAATGCTGTGGGTAATTTAACGGCAATGGGTAAATCCGGACCGACAACTATTCCTAATGTTGGAAAGGTCGGGGAGGTAGGAAAGGTCAAAGGTACAGTAGATGTTTCGAGTGAAGATCTTAAAACCATGCGGGAGCTTGCCGAGATGAAAAACATTCAGAACTTTGTTAAACTGACTCCTACGGTTAAAGTCCAGACTGGGGATATCAAAAACGGATACGATGTAGACACTATAATAAGCAGAATAACAAATGAACTTGAAACGGCCATTGCCTCGTCAGCTGAGGGGGTGTACTCCACAACATGAGCTATAGTATCTGGTTAAGCTATAACAATCAGCAGGAAGGGTTTCAGATACCGGTCAATCCAAGCAGTATTGAAATGGGAGATGGGATAAGCAGTGCCACGTATAATGTTGCAGGACTTGGCGAAATTAATGTTATAAAAGATCCCAAACTAACTGAATATAGCTTCAGCAGTATTTTTCCTGCACAACCATACCCATTTGTCAATGCGGACATATTACTGGGTAGCATGACAGTAAATGGAGTTAAAACAAACGGATATGTTTATTACATTACAAAGTGGATGGCAACTAAACGGCCGATCCGCTTTGTTTTTACCGGAGACAGCTTCGATATAAACGTTGGAGCAAGCATTGAAAACTTCGATTGGAAGGAAGTAGCTGGTTCAGGGGGCGATATTGAGTATACTCTAAAGCTAAAAAAGTATGTATTTTATGCTGCAAAGAAGGTTATCTACACTAAAGATGCTAAGTCTGAAGCAGTAAATAAAATAGTCAAGCAAGAGAGGCATAATGATAAGCAGCCACCTAAATCTCATGCATTGATTGCCGGTGAAACCCTTTGGCTGGTGGCAAAAAAATATCTGGGCAACGCAAATCTATGGCCAGAAATCCAGTCACTAAACAAGATACCAAATGGTAAGCTTAAGAGTTTAAAGGTTGGTATGGTATTGAAACTTCCGGAGGTGAAAGGTAATGCTTGAAGTATTGCTGGATAACAAGAATGGCAATCTATGGGATATATCAGATATAGTATATAGCGTATCATGGAAAACAAGCCGTATGGGTAGCCCTGGAAAACTGGAATTATCGCTTATTAAGCGAGGAATATATCAGGATAAAGGTTTTAAATACAACAACGGTGATATTGTCAGAGTAACAAAGGACGGCTCTAATGTCTTTTATGGGTACATCTTTTCAATTGATGAAGGAAAGAACGAGGAAGTTAAAATTACGTGTTACGATCAAAT
Organism: Bacillota bacterium; assembly: GCA_023409265.1. Classification (GTDB taxonomy): domain Bacteria; phylum Bacillota; class Clostridia; order Acetivibrionales; family DSM-1351; genus Ruminiclostridium. Next base: position 20,360 of record JAEYHZ010000010.1, read on the forward strand.
CCGTTATTTGCTCTCTAATGCAACCTATGTGTTCAAGAACACAACTGCGGCAGATGTGGTCCGTAAGATTGCGAACGATTTTAAGCTTAAACTTGGGCGAATTGATGATACGGGATATAAGATACCCTCCATAATTGAGGATAATAAAAAGCTTTTGGATATAATATGCAAGGCTCTGGATTATACTCTAGTAAATACCGGGAAAAATTATTTTCTTTATGACGATTTTGGTGTATTGGCCATAAGAAAATCGGATGATATGCTTTTGGATTTTATAGTTGGTGACGAAAGCCTTATGTATGACTATAGCAGCAAAAGATCCATAGATGATGACACATATAACAGAGTAAAACTGTATAAAGATAACAAGAAAACCGGAAAAAGAGAAATATTTCAAGCACAGGACAGTGCTAATATGGCTAAATGGGGTATACTGCAGCTTTATCAGTCGGTGGACGAGAATATGAATTCGGCACAGATAAATGCGCTTTTAAATACCCTGATGGCAATAAAAAACAGAGAGACAAAGTCAATGAAAATAGATGCCATAGGTAATATAAGAGTAAGGGCCGGCTGTTATGTTCCAGTTATTATTGATGAATACAAAATAAACCAGCCGTTTATTGTTGAAGAATGTGCGCATAAGTTTGATGGTGTGGACCATACCATGAGTCTGGAATTGAAGGTGATATAATGTCGCAGTTGTTAAATGCTATAAAAAAAGCAGGTATTGAAGGTGTTGGGGCAGGCAATCCGGTGAATATATTGACCGGCGAAGTTAAGTCGGTTAATCCTATAGCAGTTTTGGTAGATCAGCGTTTCATCCTGGACGCTGATTTTTTAGTTATTCCGGAAAGCCTGACAAGATATGAAATTGATTTGAAGCATTTTCATACTTACCCAGCTGACACAAACTCGGAAAAAACTGAAACAGCCATAAATGATAAGATAGTCATCCGACATGGGCTAGCTGTTGGTAATAAGGTTTTGCTGATCAGGGTACAGGGAGGACAAAAGTACGTGATATCGGATAAGGTGGTGGAAATATGATACCTACTGGAGGAGTATCAAACATTTCACTAAGGAGCATAATACAACCGTCCCGGACATGGAAAATAGACTTTGGAAAAGGCAAAGTAATGGGATATGTCTCAGAATTGGAAGCAGTCAAACAAGCTGTTTGTTTGATCCTTCAAAGTGAGCGCTATGAGTATCCCATTTTCAGCTTTAATTATGGGACCGAATTGGCAAATGTAATCGGAAAGGATCAAGCTCTAATCAGGTCTGAATTAAATAGGAGAATAAATGAAGCTTTGACTCAGGATGACAGAATAGAAAGAATAGAAAACTTTAGTGCAGAAATTCGCGGCGACAGCTTATCCATTACTTTTACCGTGGTTTCAAAGTATGGATCTTTCATAACAACACAGGAGGTGCCATAATGTACGAAACATTAACTTATGAATATATTTTAGATCGGATGCTTAGCAATGTTCCAGACAACATAGACAAGCGGGAAGGGTCGGTTATATATACAGCACTTGCTCCTGCTGCTGCAGAGCTTGTGCAGATGTATATTGAGCTCGATGCAGTTCTTAATGAATCTTTCGCTGACACACAGTCAAGAGAGTACCTGATAAAAAGGTGCTCAGAGAGGGGGATTTACCCTGATGAGGCAACTAAAGCAATATTGAAGGGAGTGTTTAATGCTGATGTTCCTGTTGGATCCAGGTTCTCGCTTGATAGTTTTAACTATACGGTGGTAGAAAAAATTTCTGCCTGTGTATTCAAACTTGAATGTGAAACGGTCGGGTCAGAAGGGAATCAGCATCTAGGGAGTTTAATTCCTATTGATTATATAAATGGACTCTCTTCGGCAGAACTCACTGAGGTACTAATTCCTGGTGAAGATGAAGAAGATACTGAGGAACTGAGACATAGGTATTTTAATAGCCTTGATACTCAGTCTTTTGGTGGAAATGTCTCAGATTATAAAGAAAAGACAAACAGTATCAATGGTGTTGGAGGGGTTAAAGTTTACCCGGTTTGGAATGGTGAGGGCACAGTAAAGCTTATCATATTAGATTCAACCTACAAAACTCCCAGTCTGACACTTATTGATGCAGTTCAAACTGCCATAGATCCTATCCAAAATCAGGGAAAGGGGACAGGAATAGCACCTATTGGACATTTTGTGACTGTGCAGGGAGTAGCCGTAGCAACTATAAATATAGCGACAAACATAATATATCAAGCTGGTTGGTCATGGCCAGATATAGAGCCGTACGTGAATAATGCTATTGATGAGTATTTCGTGGAATTGTGCAAGAGCTGGGCCGAAAGTGAAAACCTTATCGTCAGGATAAGCCAGATTGAGACCAGGCTTTTAAACGTAGCCGGCGTGGTGGATATAGCAGACACCACGATTAACGGAGTTGCTCAAAACTTTGCACTTGATCCGGATAGCATACCAATAAGGGGTGAGATAATTGGATAGAAACCTGATTGACTATATCCCAATGGTGCTGAGGGATATTTTAGAATTTAAAGAAATAATGAATACCGATCAAAAAGAACTCGCCGATTTATGGGACGCGGTTGAAAATGCCCTGAATGATCAATTTGTTAATGATGCTACAAACTATGGCGTAACCAGGTGGGAAAAAATATTAAAAATAATCCCAAGGGCTACTGAAAGTCTGGATGCCAGAAAATTCAGAATACTGGCCCGATTGAATGAGCAACTTCCATTTACACTTACAACATTGAAACAGCAACTCGAATCACTATGTGGTCCTGATGGATATGTTATAGAACTTCAGAAATACACTTTAATTGTCAAGGTTGCTCTGATTGCTAAGTCAAATTTTGATGATGTCAATAAACTTTTAAAAAGGGTGGCTCCGGCAAATTTAGTAATAGATTTGACCCTTAAATACAACCAACACAGGACAATAAAAAAATTTATTAATTCCCACCTGAAGCAATACAGTCAAAGAGAACTAAGAAATGAGGTGCTTACATAATGGCTACAAACACAACAAATTATAATTTAATAAAGCCAGGTCAGGATGATTTCTACGACATTGATGATTTTAACCAAAATGCTGATATTATCGATGCGGTACTTAAAAATGTCAGTAATATGGCCAATTCTTCATTACCAGAAGCATCGTACACTGCAGCAGATGTGTTGGATAAAATCAAAACAATCGATGGCAGCGGCAGCGGCTTAGATGCTGATCTACTTGATGGAAAAGAAGCTTCTGCTTTTGCCACTGCGGCTCAAGGATTGAAGGCTGATGAACTGGATACTTTAGTTAACAACGGCGCGGTTCTATCCCCAACCCTAAACTGGGGCATGAACAGCAAAATACAGATACCCGAAATATCAACACCGATTACACTTGATTTTGAAGGGTTTTCCATCACAAATTTACTGGGTAGTGATGGTAATTGTGAGGATGTAAGCAAGTGGACAGCAAATCAGGCAACAGCGTCATTAGATTCAACGAGTAAAGTATTTGGTAACAATGGAATGAAAATTACATTAACAGCGAGTAATGGTTCATTATATAAAATCTTAAATACAATTACAGCTTTAGATACATCAAAATATTATTTATTTTCTGCATATGTAAAAAACGGTACTGCTGCAGCAATAAATATAACAAAAGATAATACAGGTGGCGGAGTTGCATTGGTTTCAAGTTCTATTACAGATAATACAAAATTTAGTAGAGTAGGACTTATAATTCAACCATCTGATCTAAATTCTGGAAATCTTTTTTCTATAAGATTGAGTGGAATATCGGGTCAAACAGCATATGTAGATGGTGTAATGCTTAGTGAAATCACAGCTGTGGATTACACAGTGGGTCTGACTGCATGTATGACTAAATACCCTTATGTTGATGGGCACGCTTGCCTCATGAATCCAATGTTTGAAAATCGTCGGCATAACCGTGTTGATAACGGTAATTGCGAAAAAGGTATAAGTAATTGGAGACCGTATACTGCCAATACTACATTAAGTGTAGTTAATGGTAAGTTCAGAGTCACAGGTACTAGTGGTGCAGGTACTATGTATCAGGTTGTTGATGTTAAACCCAATACGGATTACTTTATAACAGGAAACGGAACTGACGGAACTGGAGGGGCGAGTTTATTTGTAGATGATGGTGACCTTATAGTAGCTTTATCTCCATCAGGACGATCTTTTAACTCAGGAAGCTATTCTAAAGTGGCAATATGTATGCAAGTAAAGACAATGGGATATGCTGACTTTGATTCCATAATGCTTGTCGAAGGTACAATTGCCCCAACAGAATACAAGTCATGTGATCTACAAAGGTTTGTCGTTGAGGGTAGATTCGAAAAGGGTGATAAAGTTCATATTGAGAACAAACAGGTCTCAGGACTCCGTGGGAGTAAGTATAAAGCACTTTATGGTAAGGACTACGATTGGCAGTTTGGTGGAGATTTTACTACTTGTAAGTGTATAAGGATTCCGGCTATTGCATTTTCAGATGCTTATGTGGCAGGTCCAATAGGTAATACACTTGTAAAGTCTGATGGGTCTTTGGTAAATGAAGGTCCTGTTTCAAGTGGAATTGCAAATAATTTTAATCTGACTACTGCGGGTGGAGGACTTTCAATAAATGTACCTGATGTCGACACAGGTTGGACAGAATCCATAAATCCAAATAATGATGAAGTTAAAGCCTTTATGAACGGTTGGAAAGCAGTCTATACTAATGGAACAAGATACTTAGGATTTATAAGTAAGGTCGATAAGTCATTCCCGTATGTCACTACAACAGCAAGTGGTACAAATAATGCACTCCAGCAGGTAATAAATGTTGTGGATGGCTCCAGGTTCTCTGCTGGGGATTTTATACAGGTATTTGATGATGGCGGTGATTTTAGATTATATATTGTTCAGAGTGTATCCGGTAATGCCATCACACTGACAGTAAATATCGCCGCGGCTATAAGTACAAATAATCCTATTACTATATGTGATACCGCTACAAAGACAAATATGCTTAATTACTGTAAGGCTAATGTTGCGCCAGGCTATGAAGGATATAGACTTACTTACAAGTTGGCTAACCCAGAACCCATAAACGACATCAATTCACCTGTTCGTGGTGAAATTTGGGACTTAGTCAAGGGTGACAACTATATTACTGTAGATAGTGGTATTGTACTGGGTGAGGTTGCTAATCCTATTCCCGATATAAATAACATTCAATATGCTATAAATGTTCGAAATGGTTTATCAATGTGGACTACAGGTAATGGTCAATTGAGGAATATGGCTGAACGTATAAATACTGTGTATAAAAATCAGAATTATGATCCTAAATGGTTGCATGGAATTAATCCTATTTCTTATTACGGCGGTAAAGACTGTATGTATATGCCCTCGGCAGACTTTGATGCATTTGCGATGTATACTGTTGACTACCAGGTACTTAAAACTTTGCATGCAATGGTCTTCGGTAGTCTATCATTATCATATAGACAGAGTATTGTAAATTCACTGAACGGACTTAGCAAAGCCTTGGAGCAGAAACAGGCTAAAGATAGTGCTTTAGATTATATTGTAGATTTAAGTGTGTATGAAGATTTGGGGGCTGTACAATCAAGCGGCGTATTCATAAACAATAATTCTAATTTTGTTTTTCTTGATGTAATAATACATTTTATTCCTAAAAAATGTATTCCACGTATAACCGCCGATGTGATAACAATTGGACATTTTAATAGTTCCGGTGGTTACATTACTATCACTAATAGACCTGAATTACTATTTGCTGTTGGTGAAATTACAACAACTCATGCCAGAATGAGTATCGCGTATACAGGAACGGACACCACTATAAGAAATAATCTAATAAACAATGGTGGGTACATTAGATTTACAGGAATTAAAGTAGATTGCAGAGGGAGGGTATAGACAATGTTAAGGTTACAAGACGGAAAAGTAATATATAACAATACTGAGGATTTAGGCAATGTCGAGAATATGAAATTTATTGAGGGTGGGTTCAGTGTTAACCTTCCAGATGGTTCGATAACCTTTATTCCAGAAGAAGATTGTACTGTAAATGAACAAGAAGTGTTCCAGGCTTATCATGAGTACTATAAGGATAGTGGAGGGATTAAACCCAAGCCAGTAGATATCGAGATATTAAGAGCAACAGTAATTGAGAACATGAACCAGGAATGCGCTAAACATATACTTTCTGGCTTTATGTCCAAGGCTTTTGATGGCGTGACCGAAAAGCATTACGATTGCGAACTTACTGACCAGTCACGTATTTCTGGATTAGTAAGTATTGCACAATTAAGAATAGCTGGGCTATCAACGGAAATACTTAAATGGAAAGCAACAGGCGAATTAGAGTGCTACGAATGGACTCCTGAACAGATACTGGATTTAGGCTTAGACCTTAAAAGGCATATCCAGGACGTTACAGATAGATTTTATGCGCTCAGAATATATGCCCTTGTTGCTGAAAGAACGATTGAAGAACTGGAGGCGATTACATGGGAATTAGAGGTACTATAAAACATATATTATTGTTTGCTATCGGTGGCATAATTTATTACTGCATAGAGTTACTTTGGCGCGGACATTCAGCGTGGCAGATGATTGTGGTCGGTGGACTGTGTTTCGTAGGTATCGGTTTGATTAATGAGGTATATCCCTGGACTATGCCTTTATGGCTACAAAGCATAATTGCCACAGGGATAGTTACCGCTGTAGAGTTTGTAAGCGGTCTGATTTTAAATGTTTGGCTGGGGTTAAAGATATGGGATTACAGTAATTTACCTTTTAACCTTTATGGACAAGTCTGCCTGTATTTTAGTCTGATGTGGCTGGCATTAAGTCCTGTAGCGATAATATTAGATGACTGGCTTAGATACTGTATGTTTGAGGAAGATAAGCCCAAATATAAGCTGATATAGACAGATAAGGCTAATAACACGACTGTTTTAAAATTCCATTGAATACTGACACCATTCTGGCATATAATAAAACAAACGTATGTTCGGGATGTGAATGCTATGAGAAAAGTTTTTGTTGATGTAATGGTCCAATTTGTATCGGACGGATCTATAAATCCGATTTATCTAATCTGGCCTGATGGTAGGCGATATGATATAGACAAAATAATTGACATCCGGAAGGCGGCGAGCCATAGCGTAGGAGGCCAGGGATATAGGTATACCTGCAGGATATGTAACAGAGAGAAATATCTGTTCCTGGAGGATGATAAGTGGTTCATGGAAGGTAAATAGGAAAGGATTACTCAGTAAATGGGTAATCCTTTTTGATTACCAAAAAATAAGAAAGGATGAAGGTAAATGAAACAAGAAGGAAAGTTCATTCTAATGAGCAGGGACGAGCTCCGGAGTTATATCGAAGGGCTAAAAGGGTCAAAGACCTTTAAAACAATCCAGCAACATCATACTGCATCGCCGGCATATAAAGACGTAAAAAACAACCATTTCCAACTGATGAAGGGCATGGAGAATTATCATGTTAATACACTCAAAATGAGTGAAATAGCTCAGCACTTCAGCACATTTCCTGATGGAGCCATATGTGTTGGCCGTCCTCTGACCAAAGACGGAGGCGGATTCCTTGGAGATCAGAACAGAAACTCCATTACAATCGAAAATGTTGGGAACTTTGATTCGGACAATATGACAGAGGAGCAAAGGAAAAGCATTATTTTACTCAATGCCCTTCTATGTAAAAAGTTCAATATTGCCCCTTCGACTGCAACATTAATATACCACTGTTGGGTACAAAATAAGTCGTGTCCTGGAACAAAGTACTTTGGTGGTAATTCAAAAGCTGCTGCAGATCAAAACTTTATACCTCTGATAAAAGCTGCAATGCAAGAGCCATTGACGTTTGAAATGGCCCTTCAGATCGTTGTTGAAAAAATAGATTCGAGCTACTCATACTGGCTGAAAAGGAAGGACATAGATCCTGCTTTTCAGGCTTTAATAATAAAGATCGCAAAAACATATGTGGGAGGAAAATAAGATGGATAATATTAATTCATTCAAAGCGGTTGTAACAGGTGTGTTTGTGGCTGTATCTGCAATGCTTGGTTGGTTCGGTTGGCTAATAGTGGTTTTTGTGGCCTGCCTGATTGGTGATTGGATATCAGGATCAGCTGCAGCAGCTAAAAACGGAGAATGGAGCTCAAAAAGGGGAAGGGAAGGAATTTGGCATAAGGCGGGTTGTATTGTTGTGGTGTTAGTTGCAGCTATACTCGATGGCGTTATAGGTTCAATTATAAATAATCTACCAAGTATAAAACTACCTTTTGAGTACACGGTATTGCTATGCCCCGTAGTCGTGGTGTGGTACATACTAACAGAGCTTGGCAGCATAGTTGAAAATGCTGGCAAGATGGGAGCTCCAATTCCGGGATTTTTGAAAAAAGCTATTGCATTATTTAAAGGTACCGTTGATGCTGCAGGAGAAAAATTGACAGAAGGTAAGTGATAATATCGCCCTCTCTTAATTGGGAGGGCTCTTTTCATTTCTATACATTCTACTTTCAAACATATCGTCTTCCACTGCTTTTAAATAAGTAATTACTTCAACATCATATTTGCCATTTAAAAAACCTGCATGAAAACCTTCAGGAAGATTCCAACCATAACCCCATTGCCATAAATAATACCCCTTATCTATCAACTCTTGTTTTAAGTGTAACCAGTGATCCCAAGACTTTACTACCTTTTGAATCATATTATCACCTCGAAAAAAGAACATATGTTTGTTTTTATTGTAATATAGTGTTATAATAAATGCAAGGAATTACTTAGGAGCGATTAGATATGGTTGATTATTTTCTCAGAGCATCAAGGGATAGGAATATTATAATTAATATTATTTATTCTAAGGGAAATGAAATTACACAAAGGGATGTCAAGGTTCTAGATATAACGGATGGCAATGCAAAGGCCTTTTGTTATCTTCGGGATCAAATCCGGATATTTAGAGTTGAGAACATACTTTCAGCTGATTTTGTGAAAAATACTCAATCGTTAAGAATGGCTAAATAGAAGCATTTATGCGTAACAGAGTAGAGTAATTTGCTCTGTTTTTTATTTGATTTGGAGGACATTTATGAATAGTTTTATAGGATGGATCGGGGGAAAGAAGCTTCTCCGGAAAGAAATAGTAAGCAGGTTTCCTGAAAATTTTGATAGGTATGTCGAGGTGTTTGGTGGCGCGGGATGGGTGTTATTCTACAGTGATAAGCATGCCGAGATGGAAGTATACAACGACTATAATAGGGACTTGGTTAATTTGTACAGATGTATAAAACACCATTGTCAGGAGCTGCAGCGAGAGCTTGCCTTCATGCTTAACTCCAGGGAGCTTTTTGAGGACTTTAAGACCCAATATAATACCAGAGGTATGACTGACATACAAAGAGCTGCAAGGTTCTTCATGGTGATCAAAACGTCTTACGGATCCGATTCACGAACATACGGTTGCGTTAAGAAAGATACTTCAGTTACAATAGAATATCTGAACCGGATCCAGGAGAGACTCTCCCGAGTAGTAGTAGAAAATAAGGATTTTGAATCTTTGATTAAAGTGTATGACAGGCCGGCTGCACTGTTTTATCTTGATCCACCTTACTACGGTACCGAAAAGTATTACCAGGCTCAGTTCTCCCAGGAGGATCATGAACGGCTTTACAGAACCCTTAAAGGTATAAAAGGGAAGTTCATACTATCCTATAATGATTGTGACTACTTATGGGAGCTATATGAGAATTTTCATATTGAAGCGATTGAAAGAAACAATAATTTGACTGCCAGGTATACTAATAAGAACAAGCGGTATGGGGAAGTTATAATCAGGAATTATTAAGAATAAATTCGTGTCATTAATAAAAAATAACAACCGAGCTTTTGCTCGGTTGTTCTCGGTTCATTAGATTATATAATATAACCATTTTCAATCATTTTCTGTTGTGTGCTATTTAAAACAGAGTGTGTAAGATAAAAGTTCTTACCTTTTAGAAAGTCACTAACTACCTTTCTAATTAAATCGTTTTTTTCTACAATAATGTAATTAAATGTTTCAGCTACAAAACCTTCATTGTTAAAAAAAACATTAGCATAACGTTCTTTGGTATTACCTGATGATAAAATAAAGTCGAAAATAACATATCCAGGTTTTGAAAAAGTGTTATTTAACAAGGGAACTAATCCCTCAATGCCATTTAAAGGCTGGTAATGAGAAGTGGGCACAATAACACATAAATAATTTTCATTTGGACTTGGGATCAATTCGTAATTATTCACATTACCACCTCCTTATATAATAATTATACCATAATGTCATAAAAAAGTCATTACCTTCAAGTATTAAAGTATTTGTCAATTAACTTAAACACATCGTGGATTATAGGGCCAACCTCGCTAATCTCCAACATTCTTGTTGTATCAGATAGTGCATTAGGTTTATCCCAATGAAAAAGCGAATTCCTAGTAATATATATTTTATCATAAGTTTCATTTATACATTTTATCCTATTTTGATTATTTCCAAAATTAGGATAAAATTTATTTTTCAGTGTTCCCCCTATCTTTTCACCATTAGCATCCTTAACTGGACTAAACATTGAAAAGCTGTCATCAAAGGGTACACTATTTGCATACATTATATGTTTTAAATGACCTTCTAAGGCTCTCAATGCTGGGAATACAAGATAGGTTGCATCAAACATAGTATTATTATTCCTTTTATTTTGTAAAGCTTGGCAAAGGTGACTTTTTACTTTATCATTCAAATACTTATACGCCTTAGGTAAAAGCCCCAGATATTCATCAAGTATTTCCTGTTCAGTTACATCTGTACCATAATAAGAATTTATAGCTTCAACATTGGATGTAGAGTCTACTAATTCAGCCATATATGAAGCACATGCTGAAAATAACAACAATGGTTTTCCTTGAAACATCAGAGTATTCTTATTCTTATAATATGTAGCAGTTACTTCGCTATTGTCTTTACCAACTATTTTCGAAATTTGTTCGTGAGCATCATCTCTAACATATTCGAAACTATTAAAAAGCTCATCTGTGCTGATTAGATGCATAAATTGTTTATATTCATCTAATAAAATTCTTTTATAAACTAGAGGATCATTTGATTTTTTACATGCTCCAAGTATTTTTTCAAAATTTTTGTTTAGTGATAAATAGTTTTCAGATACATTATTAGGATTAGATATAATTTCAGAAGCAAACATTTCTTGTAAGTCCTGATTTTCTCCTTGACCTGTTTGGATTGTTGTTTTATAAGTATTTCTAAAGAGAAAATCCAAGAAAAAGGACCTTCCATCTACACATACTTTTGTTCTAAAACGTAACCCATCAGCTGATTCTAGATTACTGACACTATATTCTGCGTAACCATTCTCCATACAGACTTCGTGGATAGCTGGTATTATCCTACTTCTGATAAGTTTTGTATCTTTATGTGACATTAGCCCCTCCTAAAATTAAAAGTTTAATAAAAATTCTTGATTATCTAAAGAAGTGGAAATTTTCCATTGCAAGGTTCGTTTACAAATATCAATTTCCGCATGAACTGAAATTATCTCATTTTGTGGTTTTCCAAGGTTATTCCAATGCTCATAAATGAAGTTTTCAATATTTTTATCAGAAATTTCTATTCCATCAATATAATGAGATATTCTAATTTTAGCCTTTGACTTTATTTTTTTCCTAATACAATCCCAAAATAGTTTATAATCTGCATTATTCAAATCATTATTGGGATTGGGATTTCCGATATTGTTTTGCTCTATGGCCTCTTTAGCTAAATTGTCGGCAAGATCATTGTAAATGTTACCACTATGCCCTTTGACCTTTTCAAACGAAATATTAATAAGAGATCTGTACTTTTTAATAAACTCAACATATTTTTGAGTCCCTTCTTTGTTTGCTTTCCATTCTTCGTTTGCCCAGCGTGCTATACCTTCATAGTCATGGAATATTGCTACTGATTTGTACCCATTATTTGCCGCCCATTTAATTGCAACCATAGCCCCGAGCAATTCTCCTGCAACGTTTCTCATATCAATATGATCAGGCGATTTTCCTATACCATTCAGCTTTTCGATGACTTCCTTATTTTTTATAATGATACATCCATAAGAATACATTTGCTTACTTTCTGAGAAGCTTCCATCCACATATACATCAATCTCGCTATGTGGTTTAGATATCGTATTATGAATTTGGGAAAATACAGTAGGATTTAAAAATGCTTCTGCTTCTTTAAGGGTTTCAAATGATTTATATATTGCACCGCTGTAACCTTCAACTTGTTTTTTGCAATCTGCCCAACTCTGGTAAATCCCTGGCTCTCGGCCGGCCTTGACTGCATAAATCTTATTTTTTGACAAAGCTCTCGCCTCCTCTCAGCCTTTCTATATATTTATAGTAAAGTATAATATTTATATACAACCCAGTCAAATGTAATAATACCATAATTTGTTGTTTGGACATAAAATACACAAATTTTACTTGTAGTTTCGAGCTATACTATAAATTTTTATTAAATTTATAGTTATAAATAAACAAAAAGAGCGGCAGCCACAGCTCCGCTTTTTATTGCCTCTCCAAGCAATCCCTTCAGATCCCAAGAAGAGTAATTTTAATTTTTGGGATAAATATATTGTACCATATTTTGTAAAATAATCAAGAATAATGTTATACACATATAAAGGAATTCCTCTGGTATAAACCAGGGGAGTATAATTTTCCAGTTAAAAATAAAGTTATCGACATAATTTGACAAAATAAAAGTAAAACAGTATATAGCTTATGTATCAAAACTAAGTTTGGTAAGTGAAATATTAATAAATACGAACCTGTCGACAAATTGAAATTTCCAGTTGCGAATAATAGATATTGAAAGGTTTATCAATGAGTAGTATACTTACAAACAGAACATACGTTCGAAAATGACAAGGGATAAATCGTGAGTGCGGCATATTTTTTTGTGGAGGATTATGTCAAATGAATGAGATTGAAGAAGAGTTACTTAAGATAAAAAAGATTTTTTCAAAAAAGTCAATTGAAGAGCTACCATGTATTCCTGTTAGTGAAATATATAATAAATTAATGGGTACATATAAATCTCCGATTGCTGGTTTAGTTGGTGTATATTTGCTTGGAACCATTCATGGAAGTAAAGATACCTGACGGTTAAAATGACGGTTTTTTGACGTTTTGTATTAAAAATATTTACTTTCGTAAATAAAAGTATAAACACACAATAATACAGAAACTATGAAAACAAGAAAAATAAGTAATCCTGGCATTGGCTTTTAGAGGCGGGTTTCCGAAAGTAAACAAAAATTAACCCCGCGGGACTTAAAATCCTGCGGGGTTAACCCCCCGTACCGGTTCGATTCCGGTCTTCGGCACCAAAACTTTCAAGATGATTCTTGGAAGTTTTTTTGTTTTTGTCAGATAAAGTATAGCTGAAGACTTATTGTGACGGTAGCACTATCTGTTCTTTACTTATTCTTTAAATAATTTGCGAAATTAAACAGTTCCTTCTTGCCCTCTTCATTTAGTGACTCATAAATTTCCAAAAGTTTGTTATTGGACTGCTCCAGATACATTGTCTCTGATGTTCCACCAAGCCAATCCAGGCTGACGTTGAATTTTTTAGATATAAGTATGGCAATGCTCATGGGAACATCTCTGGATTCCTTCTCATTCTCTCCTTCATACCTGTATACTGAGCTCCTATGGATACCAAGCATTTTTGAGTATTCATCAACTGAATACCCCAACTGTGTTCTTAATTCTTTTATACGTTCATTTACTATTGACATTGTAAAAACCTCCTGTATAAGTCGTAACGACATTATTATATATTTTTTGTTTCCAAATGTAAATAAAAAGTTTCCGTTTGGAGAAAATATATTGACATTGATTAAATAGAATGTTATTATGATGATGTTCCCAAAACGCGACAAATTAATTAAGATGAGCCTTCGATTAGAATGATTTATTTCTAACTCGAAAATATTGTGGATTGGATTTTATCTTAAGTAATACTACGAAAGAAGTAAGAAAATCAAGGGGTGTACGAATTTGGTTTCACTGACTGGATGCGAAAATATCATCAGACAAGTAAAATTCTGATAAAAATATAAATTCCACTCCTGGTTTGAGGTGTTTTTATACACATTTTGTTCCTGAATGGGAACGATATAGGTATTTGTAAAGGAGATAATCATGATAAAACAAGAATTAATGGAAATAAATCATTTAAAAAAAGAGATTGGCTTGCTTAAGCAAAAACTGCATGAAATGAGTTATGGTGATAATGAAACAATCGTTGCTGATACAGTAAAGGGCAGTATGACACAATTTCCGTACATACCACGGTCATTTACCATAATTGGCCGGGAAGAAATGTCTGAGGAGTGTCTCCATAAGAGAAATGAAATTGCCGTCAGGATCAGGTCGAAAACTCAAATGCTAATGGATAAGGTGAATAAAGCATTTGAATATATTCAGAGTGTAGAGGATTGTAACGTCAGGCAGATATTAACCTACAGGTACATTGACGGTCTGACCTGGGAACAGACTGGTGAATGCATGAGCTACTCGTGGGAGACTGTAAGAAAAAAACACGATAAATTTATGAAAAGTATACCAAACAATACCAGTATATATGATGTAAAATAGTAACGTAAAGAAATATGTTTTAAATCCTTCCTTTAAGGAGACTCATTGAGTCTCTTTTTTGTTTCATTATCCGGAAAGCAAAAATATATTTCACAAACAAATATAAGTATACCAAACAATACCAGTACACATGATGTAAGATAGTATTGTAGAAAAGTATATTTAAGCAAAGCAGCAAAAAAGAGGCAGAACAATCTGGCTCTTTTTTGCTGCTTTTATAATGAAGGGTGGTGATTTTTTATGAATGTCTCGAAAGGGGTGATTAAGAAGGTACATATGTACTGTCAGAAAAACAAATGGAGGTAGTTGTAATGCTTAACAGCTTAATAGATGCTATTGCAATGAAAATCAATCAGGAACTTGGAGATGAAATTACTATCTATAAGGAACCGCAGCAGCAAGGGTTTACCGTCCCTTGTTTTTTTATTAATTTGCATGCATCAAATCAAAAAAGAATGGTTGGAAAAAGGTACTACAGAGAACAGCAGTTTGACATTGAATATCATCCGGGTACTACAGCAAAAAAAGCACAAATCAACGATATCATCGATAAATTGAATGATGCTCTGGAGTTTGTAACAATGGAGGGTGATGCGTTTAGGGGAACAAAAATGCGCTGCGAAATTGTGGATGACCTCCTCCATTTTTACGTAAATTATAACTTCCATGTATATAAGGTAGCTGAGGCTGCAGATATGATGGAAAGTATTGAGCTTGCCGGTGAAATAAAAAAGGAGTGATAAAATGGCTATTAAAACTAAAATTGATAAAAAAAAAGAAGCACCGCAAATATCGGCGTTTTCAAAGGAACAGATTATTTCCAGTCAGCGTTATAAGGATAACAGGGATATTGTAAATGTTCTTCTTAATGACAATGAAATGTACAGCTTTGAAGAAGTGGACAGTTTAATTACTAAATTTATGAAAGGAAAGGTGAAATAGTATGGCACTAGGAGGAGGAACATTTTTAACGCAGAACAAGGTTCTGCCGGGAAGTTATATAAACTTTATCAGTGCAGCAAGAGCTGCGGCAACACTCAGTGAAAGGGGATATGCCGCAATGCCCCTGATACTTGATTGGGGAGTTGAGGGTAGTGTTTTTAAGGTTGAAGCTGCCGATTTTCAGAAGGATTCCCTCAGGATTTTCGGTTATGATTACACCCATGAAAAGTTAAAAGGGTTAAGAGATTTATTCAAAAATATCAGAACCGGGTACTTTTATAAGCTGAATACAGGTGTAAAGGCTGCTTGTGCCTATGCGACAGCCAGATACTCCGGTATCAGAGGAAATGACATCAAAATTGTTATTTCAAAGAATGTTGATAACGAAAGCAAGTTTGATGTACACACTCTGATTGGGACAACAAAAGTTGATTTGCAAACCGTATCCGCTATGACGGAATTGAAATCCAATTCCTTTGTTGATTTTATTCCAACAGCCACAATTGAATTAACCAGTGGAACACCTTTGACAGGCGGAACCAATGGTGATGCTGTAACAGGAGCTGAATACCAGACCTTCCTGGATAAAATTGAAGCCTATTCCTTTAATATACTTGGCTGCTTGTCAACTTCAGCGGAGATTAACAGCCTGTTTGTTGAGTTTACAAAGAGGATGAGAAATGAGGTAGGTGTAAAGTTCCAAACTGTACTTTACAGGACTGCAGGAAATTTTGAAGGAGTTGTAAATCTTCATAATAACGTTACTGATGACTCAACTCCATCCTCCCTTGTATACTGGGTGACAGGTATCCTGGCTGGCTGTAATGTCAATAAATCCAATACAAACAGATTATATGACGGAGAATTTGACGTCAACGTTGATTTTAAGCAAAGTGAACTTGAGGCAGCTGTTAATGGAGGAAAATTTATTCTCCACAGAGTTGGTGATACTGTTCGTGTTTTAGAGGATATAAATAGCTATACTTCATTTACTGAGGATAAAAACAGTGATTTCAGCAGAAATCAGACAGTGAGGGTACTTGACCAGATTGCAAATGATATAGCAGTGCTTTTCAATACCAAATATTGCGGAAATGTACCAAATGATCCAGCAGGCAGAATATCACTCTGGAATGATATAGTCAAGCATCACCAGGAACTTGAAAAAATAAGGGCTATAGAAAACTTTAAGCCTGAAGATGTTGTAATTTCAAAAGGTGATGATAAAAAGGCCGTTGTGGTACAGGATGCCGTAACCGTAACAAATGCAATGGAACAACTTTATATGACCACCATTGTACAATAATTAAAAGGAGATGAAAAATTATGCAGACTATGAATGCAAAAGACGCTATAAGTGCGTCGTTGGCTGAATGTTTTATATCTATCGGTGATGAAAGATACAATTTTATGCAGGCAATAAATCTTGAGGCAAGCATTGAAAAAACCAAGAGTGAAGTGCCTATTCTCGGAAGAACAGGAAAGGGTAATAAGGCAACAGGCTGGAAAGGAACCGGTTCTGCAACCTTCCATTACAATACGACAATTTTCAGAGAATTACTGGCAAACTACAAAAAGACAGGACAGGATATATACTTTGATATCCAGGTAACCAACGAAGATGCCGGTTCCGGAGCAGGAAGACAGACTGTTATTCTAAAGGACTGCAATATGGATGGAGGCATTCTCACTAAATTTGATGCTGATGCAGAATATCTGGATGAAGATATGGACTTTACCTTTGAAGATTTTGAAATTACTGAATCCTTTAATATCCTTCCAGGTATGAAAATATAAATAAGGAGCGTAAATAATGAGTAATCTAAGTGCTTTTTTAAAGCAGAACGCTTTAGAAAATGAAAATGTTAAGTTCGTGGCATCAAAAAGATTCGTAGATGATGCAGGAAAGCCTGTTGAGTGGGAAATCTGCGGCATTACCTCAGAAGAAGACGAGGCTATAAGAAAGGCATGCACCCGGAAGGTGCAGGTTCCGGGAAAAAAGGGCCAGTTTACACCCGAGACCGATTATAATGCCTATCTCGGCAAGCTTGCTGCCAGATGTACTGTTTATCCGAATTTAAATAATGCAGAGCTCCAAAACAGCTATGGCTGTATGGGAGCAGATTCCCTGCTGAAAACCATGCTTAAGCCCGGAGAATATGCCGAGTATCTTGCTAAAATCCAGGAAGTAAACGGTTTTGACGTTACTATGGAAGAATTGGTGGACGAAGCAAAAAACTAATAAATGAAGGCGATAGTGACTCCAATATAGCGTACTATTGCCTTCATAAATTTCATATACTGCCAGGTCAGTTTCTGGACCTTCCAAGAGAAGAGAGGGCCTTTATAATAGCGGCCATACAAATCAAAATAGATAAGGACAGGAAGGAAATGAGCAGAAACAAGGCAAAACGTAAATGATAAACTCACAGGAGGCACCCCGGCAGGGTGCCTTCTTAATGTAAAAAGGCTGGTGAGAAAGAGATGGCTACAATAGAAAATGCCTTAAGTTTAACAAACGGATCAGCAAATTTGTTTAATTCAATTAATAAAACAATAAATAATGTCATAAAGAGCACCAGGGTACTGCATATTGAATTTAACAGAGGAGTAAAAACCGACGGTGTCAAAGCTTTAAGTAAAGAACTTTCAGGTGTAGTGAAGTCAATAAATACAGTTGTTGAGAGTTTTACAAAAATGCAGTCGGTGTCGGGAGCAGCAGTTAACTCTGCAAATGAGACAATTGC
Source organism: Bacillota bacterium (assembly GCA_023409265.1). Taxonomy (GTDB): domain Bacteria; phylum Bacillota; class Clostridia; order Acetivibrionales; family DSM-1351; genus Ruminiclostridium. The sequence continues at coordinate 38,827 of JAEYHZ010000010.1, forward strand.
TAAAACATCTGCTCAAACAAGTGCTGCTGCCGCTAAAAGTAAGCCGGAAGGCTTTGGAGCAAAACTGAAAAATTTGGGGGAGAGAGCAAGGGGAGTGGTTTCAGATTTTTCCCCGAAAGTAAAATCCGGTATGGAGATGGCAGATAAATATGCCCGCCAAAATTATCAATTGGAATCAATTACAGGTAATAAGGAAACTCCTGATCAACTGCGACAAAAAGTGTATTCAGCAGCACAAAGCTCACGCAGCGGATATGATGGAACACTTTCAACTGTTACAAAACTAGCGAAATCCTCAAAGGATGATTTTAAAAGCAATGATGAAATTATTTATTTCACTGAACTTATGAATAAAGCCTTTAGTGGATTAGGTGCAGATGATGCTGCCAAAAGTATTGAAAAAGTCACAAATGCAATGGTGAATGGGAAAATCAAAGGAGATGAGCTCAGAGGGATTATGGAAAAATCCCCTATGCTAGCACAGGCATTAACAAAGTATACAGGACAATCTCAGGAGAAGCTGTCAGCCGGTTCCGGAGTCTCTGATGATGTGTTAAGGAACGCTATGTTTAATTCTGCTGATGATATAAATGCAAAATTTCAGCAAATGCCTGTTACTTTTGAAAGCGTTTGGAGCACGATAAATAACAAGGTAGGAAGTATTCTTGGACCGATAATGCAAAAAATAACCGAATTCCTTGGCAGTACCAATGGGCAAATGTTGGTTAACGGAATAATAAAAGGCATTGGAATATTAGGCTCTTTGTTAAATAACCTTTATAATCTTGCAATACAGATTGCTTCATTTTTTGCAAGTAATTGGAGTATTATTGCGCCGATAATTTGGGGGATTGTAGCAGCTATAGGAGCTTATCAATTGTCTTTGGCTGTTGGTAAAGCAATTACTATTGCAACTGGTATCGCTGAGGGTATAAAAGCAGCAGCTACATTCCTTATGGCAGCAGCGACAGGCAGTGCGACTGTAGCACAAATGGGCTTGAATGGTGCTATGTATGCATGCCCGATAACCTGGATTATTATAGCCATAATTGTTTTAATTGCACTGTTTTACGCAGCAGTTGCTGCAATAAACCATTTTGCAGGTACAAGTATTTCTGCAACAGGAGTTATTGCAGGTTACTTTGCAATGGTAGGTACCAATATCTATAATGTATTTGTATTTCTATGGAATCACATTGCCTCATTTGTTGAATTTTTTGCTAATGTTTTTAACAATCCAGTTTACTCGGTAAAAAGACTGTTTGTAAATGTATTTTCAAATATACTTGATTTTATAAAAAGCGTTGCATCTGCACTTGATATGGTTTTTGGATCAAATATGGCAGGAGGAATAGCGTCTCTTCAAGGACAAATGCAGGAGTGGCTTGGAGAAATGCCTGAGGATTATACAGTAATAAAAAGGCTCGAAATGAAGCCCCTTGATAAGGCATGGGACTCTGGATATCAGTTTGGCGAAAATTTAGAGAAGAGTTTTGATATATCTAGCATTATGGGGTCTGAAAAGCTTGATGATTATGCAAAGTATCTAAAACCTACTATAAGCCCGAATAATCCAGCTAATACAAATGACAGCAATAACCTGGCCGCCACCGCAGTAAATACCGGAGCCATGAAAAATTCCATGGACATAGCCGAGGATAACCTGGTTTACATGCGGGACATTGCTGAACGTGATGCAATTAACAAGTTTACAACATCTGAAATCAGCGTAAATATGGGTGGAATAACCAATAATGTAAACTCTGAACTTGATTTGGATGGTGTGGTTTCCTATATGGAACAGAAGGTCTACGAGACAATGACTGTTGCAGCAGAGGGGGTGTATAAATAATGGGTTACTCAATTTATCTTAATGATGTTCTGATGCCGGTTGCTCCATCAAAAATTGAAATGAAGGTAAAAAATCAAAACAGTACCCTGAACCTTATTAATGGAGAGGAGATTAATATTATAAGACCTCCCGGACTCACTGAATTCAGTTTTGAGTTATTGATACCTCAGGTGAAATATCCTTTTGCAGTATATCCCAATTCCATGGATGGGCTTGTTGCTAATCCAAAAGCAGAAGATTCAGAGCGATTCTTTGGAGCCCAACATTATTTAGGTTTATTGGAAAGACTGAAAAAAGATACAAAACCATTCAAATTCAAAATAGAACGAAGCAGGCCGGATAATATAAAACTCTTTGAAACAAAGGTAGACATGGATGTAACCTTGGAGGAATACAGCATTATAGAAGATGCGGCTAACGGTTTTGATCTGACAATACCTGTCCGGCTAAAACAATATAGACCGTATGTCGGTGATAGTGCAGAAAAAGGAATACAACATCGCTTGACCTATACAGTTAAACAAGGAGATACTTTATGGGGAATATGCAAGAGGTTCCTGGGTGACGGTTCGAAATACTCACATATAGCTGATTTAAATGGCATAAAGAACCCGAATCTAATCAAGGTAGGGCAGGTGATTAAACTTGCTTAAACTGACTATCCAGAATAAAACGAAATTATACGCCGCAATTGTTGAGGAGGGTGTCACCTGGGAGACAGCAAGGAAGGGTGTTCCCGGAAAACTGGAGTTTTCCGTTGTAAAAGATAATGTCATCAGCTTTCAGGAGGGTAACCTTGTGCGTATGCAAGTGGATGGCAAGGACGTTTTTTACGGTTACGTTTTTACAAAAAAGAGAAACAAGGATGGGACTATCAAGGTTACAGCCTATGACCAGTTGAGGTATCTTAAAAATAAGGACACATATAATTACGCAAATCTTACTGCGAGTGGACTAGTTCAAAAAATTGCAGAAGATTTCTTTCTCAAAACAGGTGTAATCGAAAATACGGCCTATGTAATAAAAAGGCGTCTTGAAGATAACAAGACCCTGTTTGATATGATTCAAACGGCTCTTGACCTTACTCTTCAAAACACTAAGAAGATGTATGTTCTCTATGATGATTTCGGTAAATTGACACTCAGAAATATACAAACAATGAAGCTTCCACTGCTTATTGATAAATATGCAGCTGAAGATTTTGACTACACCTCCTCGATTGACGGTGAGACATACAATAGGATTAAGTTGGCCTGCAACAATGAAAAATTGCATAACCGAAACATTTACATGGTAGAGGATACCAACCGTATGGAAGCCTGGGGCGTACTTCAATACTATGAATCAATAGATGAAAACACAAATGGTAAGGCCAAAGCCGATGCATTACTTTCCCTGTATAATCACAAAACCCGTAATTTGTCTGTTTCCGGAGTTGTAGGAGACCTAAGGGTAAGGGGAGGCAGTATTATAGTTGTTGACCTGGAAATTGGCGACATAAACCTGAAAAATTTTATGATGGTAGAGTCGGTAAGACATACATTCAACAGCAACCGGCACACTATGGACTTAACTTTGAGGGGAGGTGAATTCATTGCCTAATATGGTTGAACTTATTAAATCCGCTGCCATGGGAGCTGTAAATGATTCAAAGCCAATGTCGGTATTGTTCGGTAAGGTAGTGAGTGCTGCCCCGTTGAAAATATTTGTGGAACAAAAATTGACTTTGAATGAAGACCAGCTGATTCTTACGAATAATGTTAAGGACTTTGAGCTGGAGATGACGGTTGAGCATATCACGGAAGAAAGTAATCTTCACACACATCAATATAAGGGTAAAAAGAAATTCAGGGTACACAATGGCCTGGTGGTGGGAGATGAAGTCATAATGCTCCAGATGCAGGGTGGTCAAAAATTTGTTGTATTGGATAAGGTGGTGAATACATGATTCCTTTTGCTGACGAGGATTTGCAGCCCGATTTTGAAACGGTGCAGCAGCCTTCAAAAACTTACAAAATGCATTTAGAGGTAAAAAGGATATCCGGGCTGCTGGACGGCAGAGAGGCAATGAAACAGGCAATATACAAGATTCTTAATACAGAAAGGTATGATTACCTGATCTATAGTTGGAGCTATGGTGTAGAAATGGTGGAATTGCTTGGTCAACCTGTACCGTACGTTTATTCTGATATAAAGAGAAAAATAACAGAGGCTCTTAGCAGGGACGATAGAATCACCGGGGTGGGTGATTTTTCCTTTTCCAGGAGTAAAGGAAAAGTTACTGCAAAATTTACGGTGACAACCACCGAAGGTGATATTGAAATTGAGAAGGAGGTGAAGAATTAATGTATGAAAGCTTAACATATGAAAATATTTTGCAAAGGATGCTGGACCGTATTCCTAATACAATAGACAAGAGGGAAGGCTCGGTAATATTTGACGCACTTGCACCGGCTGCAGCCGAACTTGCGCAAATGTATATACAAGCTGATGTTATTCTGAACGAAGCATTTGCTGATACTGCATCAAGAGAATATCTGATAAAACGTGCTGCTGAACGGGGTGTCGTACCTGCCTCAGCCTCGAAAGCAATTGTCAGAGGTGTATTTAATATCGATGTTCCAATTGGTTCCAGATTTTCCCTGGGGAGTTTAAACTATAAGGTGGCAGAAAAGATAGTTGATTGTCAGTTTAAACTTGAGTGTGAGACTGAAGGCACAGAGGGCAACAGAAATTTCGGGACGCTTATTCCTATTAATTATATTGATGGTTTGAGTCATGCCGAAGTTACAGAGATACTTATTCCCGGAGAGGACGAAGAGAATACGGAACAGCTTAGAGAAAGATATTTTGCAACTCTTGATTCCCAGGCTTTTGGAGGAAACATAACCGATTACAAGGAAAAAGTCAATGAAATAAAGGGTGTGGGCGGAGTAAAAGTATATCCCGTATGGAGCGGTGGGGGTACCGTTAAACTGGTTATTATCAATTCACAGTTTGATAAACCCTCCGACGAACTGATTTCGAATGTCCAAACTCAAATAGATCCTTTGGAAAACCAGGGAAACGGCGTGGGGATAGCTCCCATCGGACATATTGTCACTGTAGAAGGTGTTGGAATACAAACAGTTAACATTGAAACAAATATCACATACAAACCGGATTGGACCTGGAATGACATCAAGGACTATGTGGAGAAAACCATTGATGAATATTTGAAAGAGCTTAGTAAAAGTTGGGCAGATAATGAAAATTTGATAGTCCGGATAAGCCAGCTTGAGACCAGGCTCCTTAATGTTGCAGGAATCATTGATATTTCCGACACAAAATTAAACGGGCTGGAACAGAACCTTCTATTAGATAAGGATTGTATACCCGTAAGGGGTGATGTAATTGGATAGAGAAATAAATATATTGAATTATCTTCCGGAATTTCTTTGGGAGTTCAGAGAATTCAAAGAGCTTGCCGCTGCTGAAAATCCTGAACTCCTTTCACTTTGGGGCATTCTTGAAGATGTGCTGAAAGACCAGTTTGTTGGAGATTCCACCGAAAACGGTATAAAGCGGTGGGAAACTATTCTGAAGGTATTTCCAAAAGGCTCTGACACACTGGATGTAAGAAAGTTCAGAATACTGGCCAGGCTTAATGAAAAACTGCCATATACAAAAAGAACACTGGAAAGGCAGCTGGCAGTGTTGTGCGGTGAAGAAGGCTATTCTGTTAACCTGAAAAACGATAAATACACTTTGGTGGTAAGAGTAGAACTTACCGCTAAAGAAAAATTTAATGAAGTAAACAGCCTGTTAAGAAGAATTGTGCCTGCAAATTTGCTTATTGATCTGAGCCTGCTGTATAACACACATGCAATACTTTCCCGGTTCACCAATGGGCAGCTGGCGGCATACACACATGAACAATTAAGAAGTGAGGTGCTAATATAAATGGCGATAAATACAAGTAATTATAATTTGAAGAAGCCCTCTCCGGAGGATTTCTATAATATTGAAGACCAAAATGGGAATATGGATATTATAGATGCGGAACTAAATAAGCTGAATGAGAATAAGGCATCAGTAGAGCATAATCATAATGGGGAATATGAAACTCCGGAAGGTGCTCAAAGTAAGGCTGATGCTGCCAAGTCCTCAGCAAATCAGTATACAGACCAAAAGTTTACAACGGTAAATTCAGGATTAAGTTCGCATTTGTCGGATTATGTGAGGCAACCGGGGTATGGTGTTACATCCGGAAGTGCCAACATATATACTTTAACTCTAACTCCTGCTCCTTCAGCCTATACAGACGGAATGGGCATAGTTGTAAAAATAAATTCGGCCAATACAGGAGCAGCTACAGTCAATGTCAACGGCCTTGGTGCAAAGGCTATTGTTGATGGTAAAGGTAATGCCCTTACCACGGGTAAACTCAGGCTAAATGGTACCTACTCGCTCAAATATAACTCCACATCGGGAAATTTTATATTACAGGGTGAAGGGGGTGATATACCAAAGTTACCCACCCTTGTAAAGAATGTTAACAGTGGTTGTTGGGTATCCCACGGTGCTACAATGTCTGTAACGGATAACATTATGACATTCCTGCCGTCATTTCAATATGGTGGTGTACTCCAGCAGGTACCAAAACCCAATATTAATGACAAAATATATATACGTTGTGAAATGAAAGGTACCACGCTCACCCGTTTTATCTTTTATCATAAATCGGGTATAGGGACATATGCGCTACCGACAGGGAATAACGTATGGCAGACGTTAAGTCTTGTAACAACCTATCCGTCTGACGGAGATAGGGCTTATATAGATTTTGATGATGCTGCAACTAACGGCTGGGTTCAGACGCAAGTCAAAAACGTGCTATATTTTAATCTTACACAGATGTTCGGCGCGGGTAACGAACCGAGTAAAGAAGAAACGGACGCAGCAGTTGATAAGTTCGGTGGCTGGTGGGATAGCGATTTAACCGCATTAACGAGTGATGCAAACGCTGTTTCAGGAGATATTTTATTTAATAAAATATCTTATGTGAATGGTTCGAGATTAGTAGGGAGTATGCCCAATAGAACACTTGAAGCAATAGGAGGGCCTACATGGGTAGATGGTGTGAAAGCTTATAGTGATGGGACATTAACCCTTAGACCGAAAGAGGGATATTATAAGTCAGAAGTTAATGGAAATGGATACGGCCCTATCGCTGCAACAGATCCAAATTTTATAGCTGCAAATATTGTAAGTGGTAAAAGTATATTTGGTGTTGCAGGTACGGGCGTAGGTTTTCCAGATGGATGGAATGAAGTTGCAACTGCAAGAGCTTGGGAGAATATAACTAAATTTGACCCTATAGTATTAAAAAAAATGGGGATATGGGAGAATGGAGTTAATAAACTTACAAATCCGAGTGTTTTACCTGATGGATCGGCATGGAGCTGCTCTTTCAGTCCAGATGGAAACTATTTGGCTATAACACATATTATTTCACCGTATTTAACCATATACAAACGGAGTGGAGATATTTTTATCAAATTGATAAATCCTGACGTTTTACCTGATGGACCGGCATGGGACTGTTCTTTCAGTCCAGATAGTAATTATTTAGCTGTAGCACATTCTTATAGCCATGGTATTATTATATACAAAAGAAATGGGGATACTTTTACAAAGTTAGTCGTTCCGAGTGTTTCAGGTTCTTTACTTGGATGGAGCTGTTCCTTCAGCACAGATGGAAACTATTTGGCTGTAGGAATTTCTATTTCACCGTATTTAATTATATACAGACGAAACGGAGACACTTTTACAAAATTAGCTGACCCTGTTAATATGCCAACTAGCTATGTAAAAAGTTGTTCCTTCAGTCCAGATAGCAACTATTTAGCTGTAGGAAATGAGGACTCACCGTATTTAACCATATACAAACGGAATGGAGACACTTTTACAAAATTAGCTGACCCTGCTGTTTTACCAGCCGGGAACGGACAGGGGTGTTGTTTTAGTCCAGATGGAAACTATTTAGCTGTAGGACACTATGGTCCACCGTATTTAACCATATACAAACGGAATGGAAACACTTTTACAAAATTAGCTGACCCTACGATTCTTCCTATTGGTTCAGAGGGAGCTTGCGCATTTAGTCCCGACGGTAATTATTTAGCTGTTGGGGGTTCTAATGCACCGTATTTAATTATATACAAACGAAACGGAGATACTTTTACTAAATTACCAGATCCAACAAATTCCCCTACTAGTGGACCATATAGCTGTTCCTTCAGCACAGATGGAAACTATTTAGCTGTAGGACTCTATGGTTCACCATTTTTAATTATATACAAGTCCGATGCATATGATTCAATTCAAAAAATCACAAGTAAAAGTCAGTACTTTTATTCCCCACCGACGGAATGGAAGTTTGGTATAGCAATGGAAACAAAGTCCACAGGTGAAATAGGTAAAGTCACTTTATTTCCAAAACTTTATAATTTATCAAATATGTAAAAGAGGTGTCTTATGAAAAAATATTATTTAAAACTTGATGGAGATATAATTATTGATGTTATCGAATATGAATATGAAGGATATATTGAAGTTGAATTACCAGTAACACAATTCCCAGCGGGTATAAATAGCGGTTTTTACCGATGGAAAGGTGAAAGTTATATAATAGATGAAGCATTGAAAACAGCCATTGATAATGCGCAGAAAGAAATTAGTAAGCAACAGAATGTAGATATAATTACTGAAGCAATAGATGTGTACACGTTTCAGTTGATTGAGGGAGGTTTATTATGAGTATACTTGTTGAAAGTTTAAAAAGACTTTTTACAACTCAGATAATTTCAAATGAAAAGCTAAATGAAATGTCAAAAAACAGTAAAATAACGAAAGAGGAATACAATTATATAGTTATGCAATAAATACTATTACGACAGTATTGGATAATATCACGACTCAAAAGAGGGCTTAATTTAAGTCCTCTTTCAGTTGTATAAGTTAACATATTGTTATTTTTAAGAAAGGATGTAATCGGATGAAGATGAGAAGTAAATTTTTATTTTTGAGTCTTGTAGTTGTAGTTTTAGTGAGTTTTTTTCCTAGTATTTCAGTTTTTGCGGAAGGGGTAGATAAATGGGTTGATAAAGCTCCTCTATCCAAAGCTAGAAAATATCATCAAGTAGCAACTATTAACGGTAAAATTTATGTATTAGGTGGATCTAATGATAGTTCAGCTTCTCTAAATTCTGTAGAAGAATATGACCCACTGACAAATATTTGGACAGCAAAAGCATCTATGCTAAACGGAAGAAAGTCCTTTAAAGTTGCTGTTATGAACAATAAAATATATGCTGTAGGAGGGTATAATTCTGCAAGTGGTTCTCTAAACACTGTGGAGGAATATGACCCACTGACAAATATTTGGAAAATGAAAGCTCCTATGGCTATTAAAAGGTACAGTCATAAAGTAGCAGTAGTGGGAAATAAGATATATGCTATAGGTGGTATTTCTAGCTCAAATTTAACTTCGGTTGAGTAGTATGACATAACAACAAATACTTGGACAGCTAAAAAACCTATGGCGAATGCTAGGACTGATTTTGGATTGAAAGTTGTTGGAACTAAGATATACGCCATAAGTTCAATGTCTGGTACAGCAATAGGTATGGTAGAAGAGTATGATACAACCACAGATACTTGGTCAAATAAAGCATCAATGCCAGTGGCAACTAATACAACAGAATTTGCAACGGTTAATGGAAAGATATATGCAATAGGTGGTGAATCTAATGCCATTAATACACTTCAAGAATATGATCCTAAGACAGATGAGTGGGGTTTAAAAGCACCAATGAATTTTGCAAGGAACTACCATAGCATTGCAGTAATCGGCGATAAGATATATGCCATTGGAGGTAATTATCAAGCCACAACTGATGAATATGACACAATAACAAATACATGGAAACAAATAGCATCTTTAAACGCAGCAAGATTCGATGCGGAAGCTACAGTTCTTAATAATAAAATGTACCTTTTGGGTGGTTCAGAAATGAACAATATCTATTATAGTAAGTTAGTGTCGGAATACACGTTAACAGAAGTGACTATTCCAAACTCCCCTACAAATCTTATCGCAACAGCTGGTAACTCAAAAGTTGATTTATCCTGGAATCCAGTAGAAGGAGCATCTGGATATAATATATATAGATCCACTTCCTCTGGTACTGGGTACACAAAAATTGGATCAAATACTACGTCAAGTGCCATAACTTATGAGGATAAGCCTTTAACAAATGGAATCACTTACTACTATGTAGTTACGGCAATAGTTAACGGAGTAGAAAGTGAAAATTCAAATGAAGCTTCGGCCACCCCAACAGCTCCAGTAGTTACCGGAAATCCTGGAATTCTTGAAATTACTATGGTAACCTGTGAAATAAAGGAGTACGATTTAACTGCATCAGAAATTCAAAGCTTTTTAACATGGTACGATGTCTGCTCAAATGGCGTGGATGAAGCATATTATATGATGATAAAAAAGAACAATATTAAACTATTTTTATGTAGAAAAGAGTACATATCTTTTGATAAGATATCAAGCTTTGAAGTAAAAGAATATACAGAATAAATTTAATACTACAGGGGCATTTGGATAATTCCAGATGCTCTTTTTAGTGGTTGTCGGATACAATTGAGATTAAAATGTTGAAAATTTGTGTAATATATGGTAAAATATGTTATAAAATATTGGAGGTGGATTAATATGCTAGGAAAAAAATTTAAAAGTTTTCTGGGAGTGGGTATCGTAAGCTTGTCTTTAATTCTTGGACAAGGAGTAGTCTGTGCTGCAGATAAAGATTCTTTAGATAATGTAAGCATATCACAGTCGATACCCTATGGGATGTATTTTATTACTGGTGATGGCGTAAGAGTAAGATCACAACCAAATAATTCAGGCACTATTCTTGGACTACTATATAAAAATGACATAATATCTATAGTAAATATTTCTTCAGATGGAAATTGGGTATACGGAAGCACGTCAACTGGTGTCACTGGATGGGTTTCAATCTCATACGTAGATATAGCAGGTGGCCCTATAGACTAAGAATGGAAGTTACATCTTAACTAAACAAGTAAATATGAGCATTTGGACTAGACTCCAGATGCTCTTTTAGTGGTTATTGATAATATCACTAGCAGAGAGGGCTATTAATTTAGTCCTCTTTTATTTGTATAAATTAATATAATAAAAATTTGGAGGTCGATTTAATGAAAAGATTTAGTAAGTTAATTGGTTTTATCGTAGTATTTATTACAGTTATGGCAGTATTTTCTACTATCAGTTTTGCGGCTGAACAACAGTATACTGGTAACTTAATTCCAATAATGACCAGTGACACATCAAACGGAATAGCTAGTTCTAGCAGCGTAAGTAATGCTGGTTTTCCAACTTGGAAAGCATTTGATCACAATACCTCAGATAGAAATGGTTGGGGTTCTAATTTTACACACCCAAACTGGCTTGCTTATGAGTTTACTAAGCCTCAAATAATAACGAAATATACTTTATGTACAAATTATGTAGATACATATGGATATATGTTTCCAAAAAATTGGACATTTGAGGCTTGGGATGGCACTCAGTGGAATATTTTAGATACAAGAAATAACATAACAAATTGGACAAATAATGTTAAAAAAGAATTCTATTTTACTAATGTAACCGCCTATAAAAAATATAGAATAAATGTGTCCTCTAATATTTATGGAACCAGCGGTACTTCAGTGGTTATAAGTGAAATGGAGATGATGGCTTCAATAGTTACTGCTCCATCAGCACCATCAAATCTGCAAGCTGCACAAGGCAATGAAAAAGTTGATTTATCATGGGATGCTGTTGCCGGAGCAACAAGCTACAATGTTAAGCGCTCTGAGACTCCTGGTGGACCTTATCAAACATTTGCAACTACCACTGCTGGAGCAATAACTTGCTCAGACATCGGTTTAATAAATGGCAAAACATATTATTATGTTGTAAGTGCTGTTAATACAGGAGGTGAAAGTCCAAATTCCAATGAAGTTTCAGCTACTCCGCAAGCAATTAATCAATTAAAGTTAGTACTTGAAGTAAGAGAAGAGAAACAATTAAGCGTAAGTGATGAATTAAATGACAATGCTGAAATGGACTGGACATCGTTTAATACAACTATAGCTGCAATTGATGTAAATGGCAGGATTAAAGCTTTGAAGCCAGGGAATACCATAATTACCTGTACAAGTAAAGATAAGTCATATACCGAATCAATCAACGTATTGGTGGTAGATTTGGAATATCAACTGGCGGTTGATCTGACCGTAGGGGGTAATTGCAGATTAACCATTGATGATTTAGCAAATACTACCAATGTTACATGGTCCTCATATGATCCTACTATTGCAAGTGTGTCTACTAAAGGTAAGGTAACCGCTGTAAGTGAAGGATTGACTTATATACTTGCAGTTGATAAAGATGGTAAAGACGTTGGTCGGATTTATATAAGGGTAAGATAATCCAAACATCAACATACACTGTTTTAAAATACAAATGGAACAAATACAGCAGGTTATAAGTGCTGTCATTTAAAGACCATCACTTACTGGCCTTCTTTTCAATAATCTCGGTGTATTTAGTTATTGCTGCATTTAGTATTTGACTTGCCGATATAATTTCAGGATCGGCCAGGTTGACATTTTTCTCATTAATTAAATCGTGCAGGTTTTTTCTTAATTTTTCTATATCATTTAGCAGGTCATTTATCTCATTCATGTTTATTCCTCCAAGAATTAGTATGTTGGGATAGTGAAAAAATATACATAAGATCTTAATTCATGGGAGCTAATAATTTAGCTCCTTTTTTTGTCAAGGAAGGTATTGTTTTGTGATACCAATATTTAAAAATGCATGCAGCAAGAGAGTCTGAGATAAATGTAAAGAACATCTGTGCAGTAAATAAATTTTTTATTAAATTTCTAAAAATAAAGAGGGAGGAAACCATGAAACAAGACGGAAAATTCATTTTGATGAATCGAGAAGAGCTAAAAATCTATATCTCGGAACTAAAAGAGGTTAAGAAGTTTGAAAATATACAACAGCACCACACCGCGTCACCATCATATAAAGATGTTAAAAATAATCACTTTCAACTGATGAAAAGTATGGAGAATTACCACGTTAATACACTCAAAATGAGTGAAATAGCACAGCATTTCAGCACATTCCCCGATGGAAGCATATGTGTTGGGCGTCCTCTGACCAAGGATGGCGGAGGATTTTATGGAAATCAGAATATTAAGTCAATTACAATTGAGAGCGTTGGTAATTTTGATGTTGAAGCTATGACAGATGAACAGAGGAAGAGTATAGTATTGCTGAATGCTCTGTTATGCAAAAAATTCGGAATTACTCCATCCACAGCTACACTGCCTTACCATTGCTGGGTAAAAAACAAATCCTGTCCGGGAATTAATTACTTCGGGGGAAATACTAAAACAGCTGCTGAGAAATATTTTATTCCATTGATAAAAAAGGAAATGGGAGAACTGCTGACATTTGAAGAGGCTCTTGGAATTGTTACGGATAACACCGGTACTTCACTGGAATATTGGTTGAGAAGAAGAGAAATAGATCCTTATTTCGAGACTTTAATTAAAAGAATAGCAAAGAGTTACAGGAGGGAGATATATGGATAACATTAATGCTTTCAAAGCCGCTGTTGTAACTGTTTTTACAGGGATTTCAGCCTGTTTTGGCTGGTTTGGCTGGCTTGTTATAATCTTTATTGCGAGTATGACCGGTGATTGGATTACCGGCTTTTTAGCCGCGTTCAAAAGTGGGAAGTGGGAGTCCCGGTTAGCAAGAGAAGGATTGTGGCATAAGGTTGGATGTATTTTTGCAGTACTTGTTACTGCCATTTTTGATTTTATTATAGGTATGATAATAAACAATTTACCTAATATAGACTTTCCATTTAAGTACACTGTCTTACTGTGTCCGTTGGCAATTACCTGGTATATTCTTACCGAACTGGGGAGTATTATTGAAAATGCAGGAAAGCTGGGAGCTCCTGTTCCTGGCTTTGTAAAGCAAGCGCTGGCTATTTTCAAAAGTGCTGTTGATACTGCAGGAGATAAAATAACTGAAAATAAATAGGAATTTATTAACCCTCAATGATTCCAAAAAATTCAAAGAAAGGATTGTAAAATATTAGTTGAAGTATTATACTTAAATAAAAGAACATATGTTCGGAAATTTAGAACAAATTAAATGGTGTCAACATTTTGGACCTGAACATTTTGGACTTATTGAGGAGGTATTTACTGATGAGTGTTCCAGAAAGCAGAATTGGGCTGATTGATGATATGATTAGTTGCAGGATCACCAATATTTGCAATAAAGAATGTCTTTCTGACTTTTATTTGGAGATTCAGAATAAGATAATTGAGATTAGAAAACTTCTGGCAAATGACTTACAGAACGATAAGTTGCAGCTTTTAAACAGTTATGACAAGTTGAATAATGATATTTCGGAGTTGATCTACAAGGCTCTTTATATAGAGGGATATAAAGACGGTTTGGTTATTAATCCTGCCCCGAATTCCAGCATATCTGATGACTAGGGAGCATGCTGTTTATGTTAAATCAGTCAGAATAAATAAATCAGGTTAATAAAAAATGTTGAAGCAACTAAAAAAGGATTTTTGTCACTCCAACATTTATTAGAGAACCACACATTAATGCGGCTTTGATATCATTAATATTTCAATTTAGTCTAGTAATTTTACTGATTTGATTACTACTTTTTCCAACGGTTTTGAAACTTCACCCGGTATTGAGTCGCTGGAGGTTACAGGTGTATCAGTAATCTTGTCAAGAGTTTCCTCGCCGCTGATAAGCTTTCCAAAGGCAGCATATTTACCGTCTAATGCAGAAGCCGCCTGATCATCGTGCATTATGAAGAATTGGCTGGAGGCAGAATTGGGATCACCGCTTCTGGCCATGGAGATAACTCCTCTTTTATGGCTGAGAGTGTTCTGAGTAAATCCATTTTCGCTGAATTCTCCCTTTATTGTTTTCTCAGAGCCTCCTGAACCGTTACCGGAAGGGTCTCCACCCTGTATCATAAAGCCTTTTACAATACGGTGAAAGGTCAGACCGTTATAAAAGTCCGATTTAACCAGGTCCACAAAATTTTGGACGGTTTCAGGTGCATACTCCGGGTAAAGCTCAAATACCATTTTATCGCCATTATCCATTTCAAATTCCACCTGTGGATGACCGGTGATTTCAGCTGTATCCTCGGCGTTTTTCCTGGATTGACCTGCACAACCCGTAGCAAATACAGTTAGTAAAATACAAATTGATAATAGTGCAGCAAGTTTTTTGCTAATACTTCTGATCATATTAGTTTGACCTCCGTTATTAAATGTAATTGATGAACTTATATCAAAATAAGTTTATAGGATTTGTAAATAATCTAGTGCTTATGATATCCTATTACAAAGAAAACGTCTAGAACTTTAATTAAGAATTTACTTTTAATATAGAGGAGAAATAGTAATATGATTTATGATTTCGATGAGATAATTGACAGAAGAGGTACATACGCTGAAAAATATGAGGAATTGGAAAAGCTGTATGGAAGGGCAGACGCAGTACCTTTGTGGGTAGCCGATATGGACTTTAAGGCGGCTCAGCCTGTTGTGGATGCTATAAGAAAGCGAACCGAAAATGGTGTGTTTGGTTATACAACAAGACCCGATTCCTATTATGATGCAGTTTGCAGCTTCCAAAAGAAACGGAAGAATTGGAATATTGATAAAAAGCTTATGAGCTTCGGCATAGGTGTAGTTCCATCAATATGCATGCTTGTAAGGGAACTGACACAGCTTGGTGACAGCATTATTATTCAGACCCCCGTATATCGCCCTTTTTTCAATGCTGTAACCGATGCTTCCAGGGAACTGGTGGAGAACCCGCTTAAAGAAGTGGACGGGCAGTACTACATGGATTTTGAGGATCTGGAAGAAAAGGCAAAGCAGGGTGCAAAATTCCTTATACTTTGCAATCCACACAATCCTGTGGGGCGGGTCTGGACACGCAAGGAGCTTGAAGCTCTGGGTGATTTGTGTGTTAAATATGGTATTAGGGTAATTTCGGATGAAATTCACTCAGACCTTATATTATGGGAAAAAACCCACATCCCCTTTGAAACAATATCTGAAGAAGTAAGAAAACTTACTATAACCTGTATTGCTGCAAGTAAGACTTTTAATTTAGCAGGACTTCAATCATCTGTTGTTGTGTTTCCTGATGCCAAAACCAAGAGCACTTTTGACAGAGCATGGGCAAGACTTCATATTGAATGCAATAACTGCCTCAGCCTTGTGGGAACGCAGGCGGCTTATGAGCACGGTGGAGAATGGCTGGAGCAGCTTATTAAATATATTGAGGGAAATGTTAATTTGGTTCTTGAATATATGGGCAAATTTATTCCGGTAATAAAACCTGTGCGTCCCGAGGGAACATATCTCATATGGTTGGACTGCAGGCAGCTTGGCATGAGTGGGAAACAGCTCGTTGATTTTATGGTAAACGAGGCCGGAGTGGCTATGAGCGCTGGAACTTATTTCGGCAAAAATGGGGAAGGTTATATGAGAATGAACGTTGCGTGCCCGAGGGCCACAGTGGAAAAAGCGCTTGAGCAGATACGGGCAGCGGTGGAGAGAAAGAGATTAACAAGTATTTAATTTACTTAAGGGTAAATAAATATCCAGAAAAAAAGATAAAAAGTAGCAGCTTCTATACATTTTATAGTATAAAACTGCTATTTTTAATATATTTAACTTGTATTTTATTTATAGTTGTATTATTTTGCTGGTCTGTAGTTTAAAATCTTGTACTTTAATCTTTATAAGGTGGAATATCTTGCAGTAGAGTGTAATAATTTGCTCAAATTTTACAAATAATTTACATATATAAAAATAAATGTTATTATCGAAGTAACAAAATATACGTAAACAGAAGATTTTATTTGTTCTTACTGCAGCATCCGACCTTTATGGCATTATTTTGCTGCTTTTCTATCAATCTATTTAGTGACATTCATAGGTGATTGACAACTTTGGTAAACTAATCTCAAAACCGGAATTCGCAACAGCCTCTTTTTACCCAGGACAAGCTATTTTCAAACCATTAAGAAAGGAGGGAAGTAGTCTATTAAAGTACAATAAAAGTGCATTTAAAGTACATTTAAAGTACATTTATTAAGTATTTCAGCCATGTTGGTTGATACTCTATTCGCTATTCTCAAATTGTATTATCTGCCAAATTATTTATTTTGTAAAAACTATTATCATGACATCATGTGCGGACATTTGGAAAAAGAGTTTTTGTTGCAAATAAATAAAGGAGGTTAAAGTATGTTTAAAAGTAATTTAAAAGGTACAATCAGAAGAATTTTTGCGAGTATTATTGCTCTGTCGCTGCTTCTGACAATTTCATTTCCAAAATCTGAAATTAATGCAGCAACAGACGCCTATAAGGACAGGTTCATGGAAATGTGGAATGAGCTTCATGATCCGGGAAACGGATATTTCAGTCCCGAGGGTGTTCCCTACCACTCAATAGAAACTTTGATGGTAGAGGCACCGGACTACGGGCATGAAACAACAAGTGAGACCTTCAGTTATTACATGTGGTTGGAGGCAATGTACGGCAATTTTACTGGGGACTGGACAAGTTTTGCCACTGCGTGGGATAAGGCTGAGAAATATATTATCCCTACAAGTGCTGACCAGCCAAAAAGCAGTTACAATGCAAGCAAGCCGGTGACCTATGCTCCTGAATGGGAACAACCTAGCGGTTATCCTGCTAAATTGGATTTTAACGTAACCACCGGTAACGATCCTATTAATGACGAACTGGTAGCAGCATATGGTACCAGCCAGATGTATGGCATGCACTGGATTATTGATACCGACAACTGGTATGGTTATGGCAGCAGGGGGGACGGAACAAGCAAACCGTCATACTTCAATACCTTCCAAAGAGGTGAACAGGAGTCGACCTGGGAAACTGTACCACATCCATCCTGGGAGGCATTTAAATGGGGAGGAACAAACGGCTTCCTGGATTTATTTATTGGAGACAACAGTTATTCCAAACAATGGAGATATACTAATGCTCCCGATGCTGATTCGAGAGCGGTTCAGGCAACCTACTGGGCGAATAAGTGGGCCCGGCAGCAGGGGAAGGACATAAGTACACTGGTTGGAAAAGCTTCTAAAATGGGTGATTACTTAAGGTACTCACTATTCGATAAATTCTTTATGAAGATCGGGGCACAGGGTAAAACCGCAGGCTCGGGCTATAGCTCGGCTCATTACCTTCAGTCCTGGTATTATGCATGGGGAGGAGATATCTCGGGCAGCTGGTCCTGGAAGGAAGGCAGCAGCCACAACCATTTTGGATATCAGAATCCCATGTCTGCCTGGGTATTATCAAACCAGACAGAATTCAAGCCAAAGTCTGCAAACGGAGCCGGGGACTGGGCAAAGAGCCTCCAGCGCCAGCTGGAATTTTACCAATGGCTGCAGAGCAAGGAAGGTGCTATAGCAGGTGGAGCAACAAACTCGTGGAATGGCCGCTATGAAACTTATCCTGCAGGAACTCCTACTTTCTATGGAATGGCCTATGTTGATCATCCTGTTTACAGGGATCCCGGCAGCAACGAGTGGTTCGGAATGCAGGCATGGTCCATGCAGCGTGTAGCTGAGTACTATTATAGTACGGGAGATGCCAAAGCAAAGGCAATTCTGGATAAATGGGTAACCTGGGTTAAATCAGTAGTTAAGCTTAACTCCGACGGTACCTTCCAGATACCTTCCAAGCTTAATTGGTCAGGTAAACCCGACAACTGGACCGGTACATATACAGGGAACCCAAATTTAAGTGTATCGGTTATAGAATATGGAACGGATCTTGGAGTAACAGGTTCCCTGGCTAATGCTTTACTGTATTATAGTGCAGCTACAAAGCTGTGGTCCACTTATGACGATGATTCCAGAGAGCTGGCAAAGCAGCTTCTTGACAGAATGTGGACTCTTTACCGTGATGACAAAGGTGTATCTGCTCCCGAAGCAAGAGCCGATTATAACCGGTTCTTTGAACAGGAGGTATATGTACCCGCGAACTGGACAGGAAAAATGGCAAATGGTGACGCTATAAAGTCAGGTGTTAAATTTGTTGACATCAGATCAAAGTATAAAAGCGACCCTGATTGGCAAAAGCTTGTAGCAGCCTATAATGCAGGAACTGCACCTGTGTTTAACTACCACCGCTTCTGGGCACAATGTGATGTGGCACTGGCAAATGGACTATATTCCGTATTATTCGGAACTCCGGCAAACAACTCAACAATAAGTCCAACAGCAGCCACCTTTGATAAGAAAATCTCAAATCAGGCTGATATAGCTGTTGTGCTGACTCTTAACGGGAATACCTTTAACGGTATAAAAAATGGGACCACTCCTTTGGTGGAAGGGACGGATTATACGGTAACAAATGATACTGTCACTGTGTTAAAGAGTTACCTTGCAAAGCAGCCTGTCGGTACAGCAACTCTGACCTTTGACTTTAGTAACGGTATTGATCCTGCTTTGACAGTTACAGTTACAGACACCACTCCACCATCAACCATAAGCCCCACAACAGCAGCCTTTGACAAGAATACTGCAAAGCAGACTGATATTGCAGTAACATTGACCCCCAACGGAAATACGCTGGACGGTATATACAATGGTTCATCTGCTCTTGCAAGCGGTACAGATTATACGGTTTCCGGTAATGTAATTACCATTTTGAAGTCGTATCTGGCAAAGCAACCGGTTGGTACCACAAGTCTTACCTTTGATGTAAGCAGCGGAGTGGATCCGGTTCTTACCATAGCTATATCGGATTCAACTGTCCAACCGGGCAATATAAAAGTAAAATTCTACAACAGTAATACTTCAGCACAGAGTAATTCCATATACGGGAAAATCAACCTGGTTAACACCGGAACGACAGACATTAATCTCTCCAGTGTTAAATTGAGGTATTACTATACTATAGACGGGGAGAAGCCACAGAGCTTCTGGTGTGATTGGTCATCGGCAGGCAGCAGTAATGTGACCGGAACTTTTGTAAAGATGACTACCCCTAAAACCGGTGCCGACTATTATCTTGAAATTGGGTTCACAAGTGGTGCAGGAACGCTGAAAGCCGGTCAGAGCATTGAAGTTCAGACCAGAATGGCCAAATCCGACTGGACAAACTATAACCAGGCGGACGACTATTCGTTTAATTCCTCAGCATCCGGCTATACGGATTGGGATAAGGTTACAGGGTATGTTTCCGATACTTTAAACTGGGGCATTGAGCCTTGAGGCATGAGGCTGAAACTTGAGACTTGAGTTTTTTAAGTCTATAAACGCCTGTTCATTTACCGGGGATCGGGAGAATCTTCTCCCATCCCCATTGAAAAAAATAAAACTTGAAAGAAGGGTAAAAAAATGAGAGGAAAATTAACCAAAAGATTTGGTATGCTGATGCTATCTGCTGTTATTCTGACTTCTTCCATTCTACCTGTAAATAATATAGCTTTAGCTGCAGACTTTAGTTATGACATTGCATTAAAGGACTCTATTCTTTTTTATGATGCCAACAAATGTGGTAAGGATGTAGCTGCAAATAATGTGTTTGACTGGAGAGCAGCTTGTCATACCACTGATGGAAGTGATGCAGGACTTGATTTAACCGGCGGATACCACGATGCGGGGGATCACGTAAAGTTCGGATTGCCTCAGGGGTATGCGGCTTCGGTTTTAGGGTGGGCGTTGTATGAATTTAAGGATGTGTTCGATAATACCGGGAATACTGAGAAAATGAAGCAGCAGCTGAAGTATTTTACCGATTACTTCCTTAAGTCACATACTGATGCAAATACTTTTTATTATCAGATTGGTGAAGGAAACGCAGACCATGCATATTGGGGGGCTCCGGAACAGCAAACCGGTGCAAGACCATCACAATATAAAGCAGATGCCAGCAATCCGGCCTCTGATGTACTCGGAGAAACGGCAGCAGCATTAGCCCTGATGTATTTAAATTACAAGGATACAGATGCCAGCTATGCTAATCGCTGCTTAGCTGCCGCAAAAGAGCTATATAACATGGGAAAGGCAAATAAGGGTTATAGCAACGGGCAATCCTTCTATCAATCAACGAGCTATGGTGATGATCTGGCCTGGGGTGCTGCATGGCTTTACACAGCAACCGCAGATAGCACATACTTGACAGATGCCGAGCAGTTCATAACTATAAAAAACAAAAACGGGGATACTCCGTTGATGGACAAATGGACCATGTGCTGGGATGACATGTATTTACCGGCGGCATTAAAATTGTATCAACTTACAAACAAACAAATGTATAAGGACGCTGTACAGTTTAACATGAATTATTGGAAAAATGAGCTTCAAACAACAGCAGGCGGACTGAAGTACCTTAATAACTGGGGTGTTCTGAGATATGCCGCCAGTGAGGCAATGGTGGCATGCATATATTATAAGGATACGCAAGACCAGTCTCTGCTCAGTTTGGCAAAATCGCAGATTGATTATATATTAGGCAGCAATCCTGCAAATATGTCCTACATAATTGGCTTTGGAAGCAATTGGAGCCTGCATCCTCATCACCGGGCAGCCAATGGATACACATATGCCAATGGCGATAATGCCAAACCGGCGAAACATTTGCTTCTGGGAGCACTGGTAGGTGGCCCTGATACCAGCGATGCCTTTAAGGATGACGTAAACCAGTACCAGTACACAGAAGTGGCTATTGACTATAATGCAGGACTGGTAGGTGCACTGGCCGGAATGGTTAAGTATTATGGCAATACCACACCGGTTAATAATTCAACCATCAGCCCAACATCAGCATCCTTTGACAGGAATTCTTCAAAACAGGCTGATATAGTTGTAGCACTTACACTTAACGGGAATACATTCAATGGAATAAAGAATGGAACTGCATTACTTGTGTCGGGAACCGATTATACCATAACCGGCAATACAGTAACAGTTTTAAAGAGTTATCTTGCAAAACAGCCAACGGGTACTACAGCGCTGACCTTCGATTTTAGCGCCGGCACAGATCCTGCATTGATAGTGACAGTCGCAGACACTAGTCCGGCTTCAGCTATTAGCCCCACTGCAGCGGCTTTTGACAAGAATACCTCAAAGCAGGCTGATGTTTCAGTAACGCTGACACTGAACGGAAATCTATTTACCGGAATTAATAACGGTTCAGCGGCGCTGGTTAGAGACTCCGATTATACAGTATCCGGTAATACAGTGACTATTTCCAAAAATTATCTGGCAAAACAGCCGGTTGGTACTACGGCTCTGACCTTTGATGTTAGCAGCGGAACAGATCCGGTACTTACAGTGACTGTTTCAGATTCTTCTGTAGTACAGGGAAATATCAAATTAAAATTCTACAATAGCAATTTGGCAGAACAAAGTAATTCTCTATACGGAAAGTTCAATCTTGTAAATACTGGTACAACAGATATCAGTCTTTCCGATGTCAAAATCAGATACTATTATACAATAGACGGAGAGAAAGCACAGAGCTTCTGGTGTGACTGGTCTTCAGCAGGCAGCAGCAATGTTACCGGAACTTTTGTAAAAATGCCTTCAGTGAAGACAGGCGCAGACTATTATCTTGAGATAGGCTTTACAAGTGGCGCCGGAACCCTGAAAGCGGGACAGAGTATCGAGGTTCAGACAAGAGCAGCAAAATCCGATTGGACAAACTACAATCAGGCAGATGATTATTCATTTAATTCAACAGCAACAGGTTATACAGACTGGACAAAGGTTACAGGTTATGTTTCGGGCAGTTTAAACTGGGGAGTTGAACCGTAATCCTGTAAATGTCTTATGGTACAGCTGGAGAGGGAGGACTTTCCTTCTCCTGCCATATTCTTAAATTCATTAAGCAATTACTAAATAATTGAAAGGGGTAAAAAAGTATGAGAAAGATACTGAGTATGGTCCTGGTATTATCCATTTTAGTAACCTTATTCCTTCCGGGTACTGTAGCAGCTGCACCAAACTATAATTATGGAGAGGCTCTCCAGAAGGCAATAATGTTTTACGAATTCCAGAGATCAGGTGCCTTGCCTGCTGATAAACGTGATAACTGGCGTGCTGATTCCGGGCTAAGCGATGGTGCTGATGTGGGATTAAATCTCACAGGAGGCTGGTATGATGCCGGAGATCATGTAAAATTCAATCTGCCCATGGCATACTCCGCAGCCATGCTTGCATGGTCGGTATATGAAGATAGAGAAGCACTCAAAAGCAGCGGACAATTGGATTATCTGCTGGCTGATATCAAGTGGGTTACCGACTATCTTATAAAATGTCATCCCTCTGCAAACGAGTTCTATTACCAGGTGGGAGATGGAGGAGCGGACCATGCCTGGTGGGGTCCTGCGGAAGTCATGCAGATGAGCAGACCATCCTATAAGCTGGATCTGACAAAGCCGGGTTCTGCTGTATCGGGTGAAGCCGCCGCAGCTCTGGCCGCAGCAGCACTGGTTTTCAGTACTACTGATCCGCAGTATGCCGCAACTTGTTTAACTCATGCAAAGCAGTTATATAATTTTGCCGAAACCACAAAGAGTGACAGCGGGTATACTGCAGCTAATGGTTACTATAATTCCTGGAGCGGCTTCTATGATGAGCTTTCCTGGGCTGCTGTGTGGATATATCTGGCTTCCAATGATGCCGGCTATCTTACCAAAGCCGAAGACTATGTTGCCAACTGGGGGACTGAACCTCAATCAACAACCATATCCTATAAATGGGTTCACAATTGGGATGATGTCCACTACGGAGCTCAGCTTTTACTGGCTAAAATAACCGGTAAAACAGTCTACAAGGAGTCGGTGGAAAGGAATCTTGACTGGTGGACAACAGGTTATAATGGCGAAAAAATAACATATACCCCAAAGGGTCTCGCATGGCTGCAGCAGTGGGGTTCATTAAGATATGCAACTACTCAGGCATTTCTAGCCGGTGTATATGCGGAATGGTCTGGCTGCAGCACTGCAAAAGCTGCAATCTACAACAATTTTGCCAAGACACAGGTGGATTATGCACTTGGCAGTACAGGCAGAAGCTTTGTTGTCGGTTTCGGAACCAATCCACCAACACGGCCTCATCACAGGACTGCCCACAGTTCATGGGCAGACAGCCAGACAGTGCCTGCCTACCACAGACATACCCTTTACGGAGCACTTGTAGGCGGCCCTGGAAGCAGTGACGAGTATTCAGACGATATTAGTAATTACCAGACAAATGAAGTAGCCTGTGATTATAATGCAGGTTTTATCGGAGCATTGGCCAAGCAGTACAAACAGTACGGTGGTACGCCTGTTGCCAATTTCAAGGCTATAGAAACCAAGACCAATGATGAATTTTTTGTAGAAGCTGGAATAAATGCATCAGGCTCCAATTTTATTGAAATTAAAGCCCTGCTTAACAATAAGTCCGGCTGGCCGGCTAAAGTCGGTGACAAGCTGTCCTTCAAGTATTTTATAGATATATCCGAGGCAATAAATGCCGGATATAAGGCAAGTGATATTACAATTACCACCAACTATAATGCAGGTGGAAAAGTATCTAGTCTACAGGCCTGGGATGCATCGAAAAATATATATTATGTAAATGTTGATTTTACCGGAACTAAAATATATCCGGGGGGACAATCTGCCTACAAGAAGGAAATTCAATTCAGAATCTCAGGACCTCAGAACACAAGCTTCTGGAGTAATTTGAACGATTACTCTTTTACAGAACTAAGCGGAGTGACTTCGGGTTCGGTTAAGCAAACTTCCTACATTCCGGTATATGATAATGGAAATCTGGTTTATGGGAATGAGCCCATTCCTGTAAATAACTCCGGCATAACTCCCACGACGGCAGCTTTTGATAAAAACGTATCGAAGCAGGCTGACATAGGTGTGACTTTGACTCTGAACGGGAATACTCTTTCGGCAATTAAAAACGGAACAACCGCCTTGACTGCCGGGACAGATTACACTGTATCAGGGAATTCAGTTACAATATTAAAGAGTTACCTGGCTAAACAATCTGTAGGAAGCATAAATCTAACCTTTGATTTCAGTGCAGGAACAGATCCGGTTCTTGCAGTAACTGTCAGTGATACTACACCGGGTGGGGCAATCAATCCGACAACAGCTGCCTTTGATAAGAATGTATCCAAACAGGCAGACATAACTGTGACCATGACTCTGAACGGAAATACTCTTTCAGCAATAAGGAACGGTACAGCGGCATTGTCAGCGGGAATAGATTACACTGTTTCAGATAACATGGTTACAATTTTAAAGGGTTACCTTGTAAACCAGCCTGTGGGTACCGTCAATCTGACCTTTGATTTCAGCTCGGGAACAGATCCAGTTCTTGCAGTAACTGTCAGTGACTCTACCCCTGGTGCCGCAATCAGCCCAACAACAGCGACTTTTGATAAAAACGTATCAAATCAGGCTGATATTGCGGTGACTATTGCTCTTAATGGAAATACACTATCGGCTATCCAGAACGGAACATCTGCACTGACAGCCGGTACTGATTATACTGTCTCAGAGAATACTGTTACAATATTAAAGAATTACCTGGCCGGCCAGCCTGTAGGAACTGCCAGATTGACCTTTGATGTAAGCAGCGGAACAGATCCTGTGCTAACAATTACAATTACCGACTCTTCGGCACCTGTTGGAAATCTGTCGTTAGAATTCTACAACAGCAATACTGCCAGCCAGAGTAACCAGATATATACCAGGTACCTTCTGAAGAACACTGGAACTACAAGTGTAGACCTATCAAAGGTCAAGATCAGATACTACTATACCATTGATGGTGAAAAGGCGCAGAACTTCTGGTGCGATTGGTCTTCAGTGGGCAGCAGCAACGTTACGGGTACCTTTGTTAAGATGTCTGACTCCAAAACCGGTGCGGATTATTATCTTGAAATAGGTTTTAACTCCGGTGCGGGTACACTGGCTGCCGGGCAGAGTTTAGAAATCCAGGGGAGAAATGCAAAATCTGATTGGACCAACTATTTACAAACAGATGACTATTCCTTTAACTCATCAGCCAGCAGTTATTCCAGCTGGGACAAGGTAACAGTATACCTTTCGGACAGCCTGATTAGTGGAGTAGAACCATAAAATTATTGAGCCGGCTTAATCGGCTTAACCCTTTAAGCCGGCTCTTTATTACCTTATGTGACTTTACAGCTTTTTGATCAACCGTTATAATTAAATGGTGCTTTAATTTTTCAATGGACGGATAAAAAAAAATACTTAAATTACCACAAAATAAGTATTGCATTTATGAAAAAATTGTGTTAAATTATAATAGTTGTCGGCGGCAGTGAATAAATTCAAAGTCGCAGCATATAATACTATTACATTTATATATCGCGGGATGGAGCAGTTGGTAGCTCGTCGGGCTCATAACCCGAAGGTCGTTGGTTCAAGTCCAGCTCCCGCAACCATGAGATAAAAAACTTCCAAGGTTTTAAACTTTGGAAGTTTTTTTGTTGTTTTTAGGCATGGCTTCATTAAGTAAAATCAGCAAAGAAAAGGTGTATTTGATAACAGCATTAATTTATACTGTCTCTATACTCCTGAATGCTGATAACATGAGTAATATGTAGTTAATGATGCCACAATTAATGCTTCATGGATGCTATTCAGGCTTTTTACGGGCAGCGTCCCAAATATTGTGTAAACCCAGGGGATTTATTTTTTGATAATATATTTTTGGGATTGTCATGGTGATGATACATTAGTTGATTCTTGCAGATATTGTTGTATCCCTGTAAAGATAGCTTCCGCCGTATTTTCTCGAAACGTTTCCTTTGTCATTTCCTGGCGTTCGGTTTTATTTGAGATAAAGGCAGTTTCCACTATTACGCCTGGGATATTAGCGTAACCTAAAACAAAGTATTTAGCCTGTGCAGGATTATGTACTGTACGCTTTTTATTGTTTATTTCTATATTATTCAATGCTCTTTGAATGCTGTAAGACAACGTTTTACTTTGCTCATATTTATTATTGTAGAACACTATGGCACCTTCAGTTGAAGGTTTCTTTATATTACAGTTAACATGGATACTTACAAATAATTGTGCATTACTATTATTGATGATATTGATTCTTGCATTTAGATCTCTTTGATGACGGCTTTTGCTTGAGTTATCTAATGAGTCGAGAGAAATATCGTCATCACGTGTCATAATTACCTTGTATCCTTTTTCTTCCAGGTGGAAACGTAATTTTTTAGCAATATCAAGATTGATTTCTTTTTCCAGTATACCGTCTTTATTCGTACCTCCATCAATTCCGCCATGTCCGGGATCAATAACAATAATACCACTCATGGGATCTGAAAATGTATTGGCTGATAAGACAGTAATTTTAACAATAAACAGAATGGATACAAAAAGTAATATAATTAATACTGAGGATAATGCGACTATTGATTTTTTTTTAAATATGACTATATTAATTTTTCTCATTGTGCGCTACCAACAAAGGTTCCTATTTTATTTGTATTTGATTTTTTCTGGTGATATGTAAAAAAAAATAAAAATATTTAGAAATATTTCATAGAGATTTACATAAATGTAACAGATAAAAGTTAAATGCATAAAATATACTAAAAAATTATTATGCATATTGGAGATTGTAATGTTTTGGAAAAGATGGATAATAGTTGTATGTAGAAAGGAAACAAAGGAAATTATTAAGAAAAGAGCTCGCCAATTAGATATGAGTACATCTCTATACTTAAAATATTTAGCACTTAAGGATATAGATAAAGCTGAAGGAAAAAGGTAATGCCGGCATTATTAGTATTGAAAGTGATGTTACAGGGAAGTAGGCTCAAGTCCTACTCCCGTAACAATGAGGACCCTTGAAGCGCAATGCTTCGAGGGTTTTTGCGTTACATATCCGGTGAAATCCAATAACTCCAATTGTTTGAGTATTTAGATTCTGAATCAATCAATCCGGATTTTAAAGTATCATAAAAAATGTACTCTGAGTGAAAGAAAGTCTGAAAAAAATTAAAGGTATGAAGGAAAGGCTTAAATTATAAAATTGCACATTCTGTGTAGAACTATGTAATGTCACAGGAGAGCGTAAAAAGTTAATATAAAGATGTATAAATGTAAACAGACTATGTTTACAAAAAAAGGGGGATAATTAATGAAGAAACATACGGGTATCAGAAATTACAGAACACTGACAGCTTTGTTATTGGTGGTATGTATAATTGCCAGCGGCTTCGTTAGTGCGGCTCAAGCTGATACAGTCACAGATCCGCCAATGCAGCTTTCTGCCCTGGGAACAGACTTCACTTATTTGAGTGATATGACCTGGGTGTCTGAATCACAAGGCTGGAGTGGCAAGACAACACGGAAGGATTTGGCTATCGATGGATCTGCACTTATATTAGGAGGTGCCACTTACACTAAAGGCCTGGGTACACACGCGGCATCCAGCATTGTATACGATTTGAATGGGGCGTATACCAGGTTTACTGCGGTTACAGGTATTAATGATCCAAAGGTAGCCGACGCAAACCAGACAGGTGTTAAATTCCAGGTTAAAGGCGATGATCAGCTCTTATATGACGGCCCCAACATGACCAGGCAATCGGGCAGCGACGATCCTTCCAGACTTGTTCCGATTGATGTCAATGTTACAGGAGTTAAGAAACTTGAACTTATTGTGGCTCCCATAATTCCGGGAGCAAATACATCCAATCATGCCAACTGGGCGGAAGCGAAAGTGTATACGGCATCTGCCGGCCTGCCGCAGCTTTCTGATATCAGCATTAACGGCAGCCCGGTTTCAGGTTTTGACGCTTCAAAGAACTTTTATAAATACGAGGTACCTGTCAGCGACCTTTCCGATATCAACAGCATAACCGTGCCGGTAGTGTCGGCTGCAGGGGCCGGAGGAGCAGCCGTAAGCGTTGCCCAGGCGAAAACAGTACCCGGCGAGGCGTATATTACTGCTGACAACGGTACATATAAAGCGACATATACGGTGAGGTTTTTTGTAATGGATACTGTTTTCGCCAGCGATATGAACTGGACTTCCTCAGTAAGCAATTATGATAATAAAATTTGCAAAAAAGATACTACTGTCCTCAACAATAAATTTAACAATTCAACATCATATGCTGGAGCTGGACCAATACATATCGGCGGTACTATCAATAAGGTTTACAATAAAGGCATAGGAGCTTATGGAAACTCTACAGTTACTATCCCATTAAATGGTGCATATAAGACTTTCTATTCAGATGTTGGTCTTGATAATCTGGTAAGCGGCAGTTCTTCAATTACTATGAGCTTCATCGTTAAAGGCGACGGCAGACAGTTGGCCTCTGTTACCGGCGTTTCATACGATGATCCGAACTGGAATGCAAACCATTTCAAGGTGGACGTAACAGGTGTAAATGTGCTTGAACTGGTTACAGAGCAGACCGGCGGTGAGGTAAGTCCAACGGGAAATGCGGTTGCCGACTGGGGTAATGCCCGGCTTGCAACAACGGCCATACCTGATACCAGTTCTTCAAAACTTGATTCGTTATCACTTGATGGTACGCCCCTTAAGGGTTTTTCTCCAGGCATACTGGACTATGAAGTAAATGTTCCTAAGGGAACAACGGCTTTGCCGGAAATTACATATACTAAACAGGATCTCAATGCCACAGTAGATATCACCTATGATCCTGCGGACAAATCAATACCAAACCGTGCGGCCATCACAGTAACTAACGGTGCTTCACAAACAGTATATAACATAAATGTTCAATATCAGCCTGAGTTTTCAGGTAAGGTTCACTTAAAAGCAGACAGAACAAAATTGAATCCTTTACTCGATGCTGATCCTTATATTACCCTTTCTACCGAATTTGAACTGTCTGATGGGACGATATTGAAGGAGGGTGACCCCAGAATAGAAAAAATAGAGTATTCTGTAACGACACTTAAGACAAGCGGGGATGCAGAGGTTGCCAGGTTAATAAACGGCAATCAGATTGCGCCTGTATTGAATGAAACGTCAGGTGCAGGTATGGAAAAAGCCTATAACGGGGGAACTGCCAGGGTTGCCGTTAAAGCTACCTTGTCCGGTGGTGCTGTCGCCGAGGACAATTTGGTGATAACAGTACGTCCGTTTTACATAGACTATTCAAAGACAATTACTGCCAAAATGCAGATGCAAACCGGAAACAATAGCATTACCATGAACTTTGCTGATGCTCTGCAGGCTATCAAGAATTATGACAATCTCACAAACGGTATACACAAGGTTATTTATCTTGTTGGCTGGCAGGGTCATGGTCACGACAGCGATTTTCCTTCATGGGACCAGGTGAACGAAAGTCTTGCCATTCCAGGAATGTCCGGGCGGGACAGCTTGATTTATGTAATGAATGAAGCCAAAAAGTATAATACCACATTAAGCCTTCATGCCAATGTTACCTCAACTTCCTTTGGCAACCCGCTTTACAGTCTGTATAATGCAAAAGATCTTTGGGGACGGCGTGCTGACGGTTCAACGACGGTATATGGCGGTGGCGGTATGGTTTGCTATCCTTTGGAATGGAACAGCTATCTTCTTCAGCAAAGAACAGACAGGCTTTTGGAATTGTTGCCACCGTTGGTGGAAGGGCATACAATGCATTTTGATGCGTTCCATTTCAGAGTACCCGGTCCTCAGTCTCCCACCGGAGCCGAATTTTACAAGAGCGAATATCAATTCTCAAAATATGGCTTGGATGTTTGGGATGAAATTGATGCTATGCGCAACATTTTCTGGTACTGGCGAGAGCTTGGACTTGACGTAACAGCTGAAGCTTCTACCGGATACAGACAGGACCCTAACGGCAACAATGAAGCCTTTATAGGGTTACAGCCCATGGCATGGAATTTTGGACAGAGTGGTTCAGCATGGAATATGGATATACCTGCAGATCTTTATACAGGCGGACAGAACGGTTCTGAACGTTTCGGAAAATCCTACAAAATTGAAGGAAATGAATTGAATATCGTTGAAAGCAATATGCTTAAAGGTGTTAAGAACTTTATGACTATAGAAGTTCCTTTCCTTTTCCTGAACTGTTTCGACCGTATTTCAGATGACGGTACCACAGTTACATTTTCCGATGGCGTAACAAGCAAAAATCCGCAATGGATAATGCAGGGCAGTAAATACTACCGGAATGGAAATGACATATTTATCCCCGCCGTCTTCAAGGGTGAAAATACAAAGGAAATCATGGTGTACACCGAAAGTGGGTACACAAATAAAGTATGGGATTTACCTGATAACTGGACAGATGTTACGGCGGTGGACATGTATAAGCTCAGCGTAAAAGCACCTGAAAAAATAAGTACCTTCAGTGTAACAGACGGAAAAATTACTTTGTCTTTAGCGGGGAGTACACAAGCTGCTTACGTTATTGTACCTGCAGGAGCGGACTATATTGGCAGCTTGCGTTCCATGATTCACGTAAGCGACCTGGTTCTCGAAAATGACAGCCTGACCTTAAATGCTGGTGAAATAAAGGTATTAAACGCAAAAGTTGCTCCTGCCAATGCAACCGACAGAGGCATCAGGTTCACAAGCAGCAACCCCAAGGTAGCCACAGTCAGCGTAGCTGGTAAAATAACCGCTTTGACCGGAGGTACAACGGTTGTAACCGCAAGAACGACAGACGGAAACATAGTTAAAACCTGTACGGTTACCGTCCAGGGCAGTGTACATGTAGAAGTGCCCCGGGCAAGCATACCGGCAGGTACATATGCCGATCCGCAAAAGATACGCCTGACCTGCGACACTCCAGGTAAAATTGATATATACTACACCCTTGACGGCTCAAGGCCTGTTGTAGGCTTATCTAATTACTATACCGAAAACGATGATAGCAACGGTCTAGCGTTCAGCAGCACTCCGGCTCCTATAGAGGCTTATGATGACATGGTAATAAAGGCGATTGCCGTAAAAGACGGTTATGTGGTAAGTGATGTTGCCTCCTATACCTATAAGATTACCAATAAAAAGGTTTCGACTCCTATTGCAGGGATACCTTCTGGTAAATTTACCGTTCAACAGAAGCAATGCCTCCAGGTATATCTTTCTACCTGGACACCCGAAACAAAGATTTACTATACAACGGACGGAACCGAACCGGATCAGAATTCCGCTTTATATTTAGCAACAGCTCCCATAATGGTAGGGGTCAATACCACCATTAAAGCCATTGCATATAAAAATGGAATGCAGACAAGTGACGTGGCTGCATTTACATACCAAATTTCACCTGCAACAGGTAGTTCATGGACTAATTCCGTTTCGGCCAACTATCAGTCAGGTGTTTACAAAGCAGGACAATTTCCGTTACAGGTAACACTTACACCATTAGTGGCAGACGTTGGAACCCAAATACGTTATACTACGGATGGTTCCAATCCTGGAACAGGCTCTCCGCTTTATAACGGCCAGCCTATAACCGTAAACGGAAATACCACCATTAAAGCTGCTTGCTTCGAAGCCCGGACATCTAATTTGACCATTTCAACTTTTAAATACATGGTTGATACAACAGAGCAGGTGGCTAAACCCGCAGCTTCCCTTCCTACAGGAAAATATGAGCCTGGTACAGGGATTACTTTGGCTTCTGCAACCGGGGGTGCAACCATCCATTATACATTGAATACAATGGCGCCCACAGGACCCAATGAAAGATGGCTGCAAATAGGAAATGAGTTTAATCCGGGCAAGAGTAAATTTAATGAAAAAATTATACTGGACAAAACCACAACCATCCGTGCCGTGGCATTTAAGGACGGAATGCAGGACAGCGAAATTGTTACCTACACTTATTATGTCAACGAGGACGATGGACTGTCTGACAAGGAGATTACTTTTACTCCGTCATCACTTGATTTAAGAAAAGGTGAAATTAAGGATGTTGTTATTACTGTAACCCCTGCAGCTATAGCCATTAAAAATGTTATTATCAGTGTTTCAGACCCAGGTGTTGCTGAAGTCGTCAACAATGTATACAATGCTGCAGACGGTACTACAAAGCTGTCAATAAAGGGGAAAACGGCAGGTACCACAACCATTAGAGCTGCAATTTCGGATGATCCTTCAACGTTTTCAGAGTTTTCTGTTACAGTAGCTCCATATACAAAGAGCTACATGATCACTAAATCTGGAATGGGCCTTGACAGGGAGGGAAGAATTACTGCGAGCGTAGATGTTGGCCTTGTGGAAGGAGCAGCGGAGCACGCCGGGCAAGAAGCAGTAGTGTTCGAATTGATGGATGGTACCATGCCGGTAAGTATTATTGCATTGGAAAAAGATATTATGGCAATGGAGAATTTTAAAGCGTACTTTAATGTTACTGATCCTTCAAAAACGTCTTATACAGTGAAGGTATTTGTAGTAGATCAGTTTAACACCAGTAACAGTGTGCCGGAGAGTCTTGCAGATTCCATACGACTGAATTGATGTAACCATCTAAAAAACTTATGTAAATTTTAAAAAGATGGATACAATTGATTTTTAAAATATAAAGACAAAGGGAGGAAAAAGAATGGTTAATAAGAGGTTCCTGTCCGGTTTTATAGCAATATGCATTCTATTTACGGCTGTGTTTGGAGGTATTCCTTCAACCGTGGTTAATGCAGCTCCTGCCAACTTGTTGGCAAACCCGGGTTTTGAATCCGGTACCACAGCACCTTGGACAGAAGGCAGCCGTGCAACCAATAACCCACATTCAGGGTCCGGCCATGGCAGTTTAAGTAAAAGTCAAACCCAGCAGTATCAGGTGGTAAACATACCGGTTACAGGTTATTATGATCTTTCGGCATGGGTTACTTCTCAAAAAACATCCGGAATTACTCTTGGTGTCAGAAAAGCTAACGGAGTAACTGACATAAAGAGTTCAAGCCTGGTACCCTCGGCCAGTGTATATAATTTCTACCAGGTGAGAGATATTTTCTTGAATAAGGGTGATTCTGTTCAAGTATACTTAAAGAATACATCCAGCGGATGGGTGAACCACGATGACTTCAGTCTTATGCTGAATACATCGCAGGTGGTCAACCTTGCGGCAAATCCCGATTTTGAAAACGGTCAGAATTCCTGGACTACATCGGGTGCAGCCATTACAGTGGCAAATGTACATTCCGGTTTGAATGCAATGGAATTACAGGCTGGAAGTGATAACATAGTATCTCAGGCTATCACAGTTCCTATGCCGGGTAGCTATAGATTATCCGCATGGGTGAGTGCAGGGGTTACAGGAAGTGCCATAGGAATAAAAAATGATGATGGAACCCTGATAACCAGTGAGCCAATCCCGGCCAGCAATGTATATCAACAAATCACTACACCGGATATTTCATTAAATGAAGGTGATACCGTAGTTGTGTATTCAAGCGGAGGTAATAGCTGGGTTTGTGTGGATGATGTGGATTTCTCCCTTGATCTTTCGGGGACTCCTAATAATCCGCCCGTTGCATCAGAGTTGTCAATATCCGGGCTGATACGAATTGGTCAATATGTAACAGGTTCATATAGCTTTAGCGATCCTGATGCCGGTTCCTGGGAAGGAGCCAGTACATACAGATGGTTGATGGCAGACAGCATTGACGGAGATTATCAGCCAATTGCAGGAGAAACAAAAATAGCATTGACCATTCCGGCAAATGCATGGAATAAATATATTAAATTTGAAGTAATCCCTCAGGATATGTATGGACTAAACGGAACACCCGTACAAAGTTCAGGATATCTTGTGGATAGAAACTGGATCCAGAATCCGGGATATGAGTTAAACGGAAACAATTGGGTATTCACGGGAACTGCTGCTGTAGCCAACAGGGCAACTACTACTCTTGTTCCCCTTGCTGTCCCACGTAATGGGAACTTACTGGCTAGAATACCCGCAGGAAGCGGCAACTCGGCTTATCAAAACATAACTGTGGATACTACGGGTGATTATTCTTTGAGCGTATATTCAATTAATGCGGCCGGCGGTGAACTAGGAATAATTGATGTACAAAGCGGCAAGGTTATTGCAAATACGCCGATGCAGGACAGCAGCCTGGCGGTAGACGGGTATGTTCAGCAAAAGCTTACCAACATCGTGTTACGTGAAAACCAGAAGGTTCAGGTTTATGTAAAAGGAGGCACTAACCCTGTACCGATGGATGTGGATGATTTTGAACTTCTGCGTACCGGTGCTATAACAGGTGCTTATTTTAATACATTTTCTGTTGCTAATGAACAAAAGCCTGCAGATGTAGATTGGATAAACAAAACGGTAACATTTTATGTGGCATCTGATACCGAGATAACCTCTATTGCACCTGAGTTTACATTGACTGCAGGAACCAGTTCCATTGCTTCAGGTGCCGCCAATGACTTTACTCAGCCGGTAAAGTATGTATTATCTGATGGTGCGACTCAAGTAGAATGGACAGTTTCGTGTGTGAAAATGTCCCCTGACATAACTATTAATTCATCAAATACAAAGCTGGTAAATGCATTCAACTGGGCAAAAGTAATGGCACGAAGCTGGGTGCAAACCGGCAAGCAGGCAAATTATATTCCGTCCTACTGGGCAGGATATCCCCACAGACCTGCTTTTTACTCGAGAGATTTCGCTCACCAGGCATTAGGAGCGCATCTGCTGGGATTGGATCAGGAGAATTTCTCAATGCTGCAGGCTTTTGCGAAATCTTCTAATTTGGCACGTAAATGGTATCCTCTTTGGGCATTGCAATTTGACGGAACCACTTACGGTGTAGACTGGAAAAGCGACACTAATTTTGTAAGGGAAGTACCTGCTGTTTTTGAGCTGGTAGAAACAGGGTATAAACAATATTTGTGGAGCGGAGACAGCAGATATGTTAACGATGTTGACTTATCAAACTATTATTCCAAGGCCATGAACGATTTTATTACACTACATGACGGAGAAACAGGGGAAAACGGAATAGCTGCAAATTCAGTTGCCGAAGGTTATTCTGCTGCAAGCATATGGACAGGAGTTGCGTCCTATAATGAGCTGTCCTCGGAAAAGCTGATAGAAGCAGGTGATGGAATAGCAGCCCAGTACCAGGGCTTGCTGTCCTATGCAGAAATACAGAAAGCCGGAAATGATCCCGGATATACCGACACTTTAAAAAGAGCTCAGGATCTAAAAGCTTATTTTAACGATACATGGAGTCAGCCTGTTAACCCTTCAGATATTTATGTCAGAGGATATAATGTCACAGGTAACAAGTATGTCGGATTTGGCAAAGAAAACTCCTGGTTTATGCCAATGAAATTAATTACCGAAGCTGGAAGCAGAAACAGCTCATATCTTGACTTTATAGACCAGCAGGCATCTACCACTGATAAGAGCAATCCCAGCTATATATCTAATATTGAAGCAAGAACTTATTTGCCGGATACATTTTTTCCATACAACAGGGCTGATTTGGCATGGAAGTGGATGGAAAGAAATATAGACAGTTTGAATGATACACATCCAGTTAGTGGTGTAGGTATCAACGGCAATTATCCTGAAGTGTCATATACACTTATAAGTCAGACTGTCAGCGGTTTGATGGGAATAGAAGCGGATGCACCCGGTAAAAAAGTATCCACGGTATCAAGGTTGCCTCAGGCAATCAGTTGGCTTGAAATAAAACGTATACCAGTAGGCAGTACTAAAATAGATGTGAAGCACCTGGGTCAGACCAAAACAACCTTAAAAAATGCTGCAGGTACTGATGCATTGATTTGGGAAGCAGAATTCTATGGTAATTACCCTACTATAATGGTAAATGGCAGTTCTCAGGCATCAAGCCAAAAAACAATTAATGGTGTGCCAACCAGCTATGTAACGATTGAAGTACCCGCCGGAGGTACTGCAACAGCAGAAGTGACAGCCGCCGTGAACAAATCGGCTCTTCTTGCAGCAATAGGTACAGCTCAGGAAAAGGTAGAGTCAAACTATACTGCAGCAAGCTGGGCAGCACTGCAGACAGCATTAAGTTCAGCAATTGCAGTTAATACAAACGAGAGTGCTACCCAAGCTGAGGTTGATGCAGCAGTTGCAGCTTTAAATGCTGCTATATCAGGGTTGGTACCAACGGTACCAGCAGCAGATAAAACGGCCCTCGGTGCAGCTATAATTACAGCGCAAGGCAAGCTGCAGTCAAACTATACTGCGGCAAGCTGGGCAGTGCTGCAGGCAGCTTTAAGTTCAGCAATTGCAGTTAATACAAATGCCAACGCTGTCCAAGCAGAGGTAGATGCTGCCGTTGAAGCCCTAAATACGGCAATATCCGGATTAGTTCCGGTTACTAAATCTGTCACTTTGAATGCCATAGGAGATAAAAAACCCGGTGAAACTGTGACCATATCGGGTACAACAACTTTAAGTGAAATAGCTGTTATAGTAAAACTCCCAGACAATACGGTGTTATATTATAACGACGGGATAAAAGGCAGTAACTTCTCTGATAGTTTTACCCTTCCCGGAAACGCAGTTGAAGGAATTTATACGGTAATGGCCGGTGTAGGGGCTGATTATGCAGTGGTGACATTTAACGTTGTAAAAGGGCAGACACCATCAGTGGACAAGGCAGCTCTTCTTGCAGCAATAAGTACAGCACAGGGAAAGGTTCAATCAAACTATACTGCAGCAAGCTGGGCCATACTGCAGACAGCATTAAATTCAGCAGTTGCAGTAAATGCAGATGTCAACGCTGTGCAGACAGTGGTAGATGCAGCACTTGCAGCTTTAAATGCTGCAATAGCCGGATTGGAGCAAGTTATACCAAATGTCCCGGTTACCGGAATAACAGTTAAGGGTCAGGATAATATGACATCCATTGCAACCAGGGGCGGTACACTGCAAATGTCAGCTGTTGTACTACCGTCAGATGCAACAAATAAAAATGTGGTATGGTCTGTAGTTAATGGAACGGGAAGAGCAGTCATAAGCTCCACGGGGCTACTGACTGCCACTGCAGATGGAACAGTAACTGTTAAGGCGGCAGCTCTGGATGGTTCGGGAGTTGTAGGAACATGTACCATTACTATTACGGGACAATACACGCCTCCGCCAACTTATACGCCATCACCGACTTATACACCGCCAATTACAGATACTTCACATAATCCGGCAACACCGAAAAATGGAATTATTGTTTTAGAAAAGCCTAAAGTCGATGCGGCCACAGGTATAGCCAAAACAGCACCGGTTAGGGAAGAGGATCTGAAAAAGGCGCTTGAAACGGCTGCAGTAGACGGTGACGGGATCAGGACTGCCAAAGTTGAGGTACCAAAAGCAGAAGGGGCTAAAACATACATAGTTGAACTTCCAAAGTCTGCATTGGCATCCGGTGAAGCAAAACAGAGGGTGGAGGTTTCAACAGAAATCAGCACAATAGTAGCACCTTCCAATATGTTAACAGCGTATGAAACAGCCAATGCAAAAAATGTGGCTCTGAGTATTTCCATTGCAGATACTGCAAAGCTTGATAAAGGCTTGCAAGAGAAAATAGGAAACAGGCCTGTGATAGAATTGAGTCTTCAGTTGGATGGAAGGACTATCGAATGGAATAATCAGGATGCGCCGGTTATCATATCAATACCTTACGAAGCTACAAAAGAAGAATTGGCCAACCAGGAATACTTAGTGATATGGTACATAGACGGAAATGGAAATGCAATATCCATACCAAGTGGTAAATATAATCACGTCAACAAAGTAGTTACATTTACCACAACTCATTTCAGTAAATATGTCATTGCTTTTGTAAAGATGACTTTTGACGATATGTATAAGTCCCATTGGGCGACAACACCTGTTCAGATACTGGCTTCCAAGGGAGTCATTGAAGGTACAGGCGATAGATACTTTAGTCCCAAAAAGAATATAACCAGAGGAGAATTTATCATGTGGCTTGTCAAAGCATTAGGCTTGACAGCCAGGTTTGATTCCAACTTTGAGGATGTAAGGAAGACGGATGCCTATTATGATACTGTGGGAATAGCTAAAAAACTCGGTATTACAGCCGGGGTGGGTAAAAACAGATTCAGCCCTGAAAAACAGATATCAAGGCAGGACATGATGGTACTTATAAACAGAGCCCTTAAAGTGGCAAATAGAGAATTGGACGCTGGATCAAAGACTGATATCGAGATGTTTTCCGATTATTCAAAAGTAGCTGACTATGCAGTGAAGGATGTAGCCACATTGTTTAAATCAGGATTAATTGCGGGAAGCGGCAAAAATATGCTGAATCCTGCTGGAACTGCTACAAGAGCAGAAGTGGCAATGGTGCTTTATAAAATTTACTCAAAATAGCATCACTAAAGTAAAAAATGACTGCCTTATAAAAATATAGGGCAGTCATTTTTTACTACCGAGCCATAAGCCTGGCTTACTCGGCAATGATCCACTTA
Source organism: Bacillota bacterium (assembly GCA_023409265.1). Taxonomy (GTDB): domain Bacteria; phylum Bacillota; class Clostridia; order Acetivibrionales; family DSM-1351; genus Ruminiclostridium. The sequence continues at coordinate 78,374 of JAEYHZ010000010.1, forward strand.
CACAAAGTATCAGCCTTAAAACGTTATATTAGAAAATTGCACATTTTGTGTAGAACTGTGTAATGGTATGAAAGAAAGTCCAATGTTAAAATACGAATGTAGACAGAAATTTGGTTTACAAAAAATAAAGGAGGAGAATAAAATGAAAAAAAGAAACTTGACGGTGGTTGCTGGCACGTTACTGACCGCAGCCATAATGCTCACTGCCTGTGGCGGCAGCAATACAACAGCCCAGGATACGGCTAAGGAAACAACAAAAGAATCGGCTGCAGCGGTGGAAACTACCAAGGAATCAGCTGCACCTGTGTCGTTAACGGTAATGACTAATATGGCATTTGAACAGGGAAAAATTTTAAGTGAGATATTTACATCATTTACTGCTGAAAACACTAATATTAAGGTTGAAGACATCACTCCAGGTAAGGGCTATGAAGATTTAATGAAAGTTAAAATGGCCTCCAATGACATGCCTGACCTCTTCTCAACCCATGGGTGGGCAAAAATACGTTACGCGGATTTTGTTGCAGATTTAAAGGATAGAGCTTGGGCTAAGGACATAGATCCCGGTTTTAAACCGAATATAGCTGATGAAACAGGCAAAGTATATACTCTGGCTTTTGATCAGGATAAATCAGGGATTGTTTATAATGTTGACATATTTAACCAGTATGGAATTGAAGTTCCAAAAACCATCGATGAATTTATGGCTGCCTGCGAAACAATCAAAACCAAGAGCAACGGAAAAGTAACTCCTATAGCATGTGCAACCGAAGGCTGGGAAGAGGCACAGTACTTTGATTATTTTGCCACCTCATTGCTGATAACACCAAAAGAAAACAGTGCACAGCAGCTGCTTGACGGAAGCTTTGACTGGAATAAATGGACACCATTGGCAGAGAAATGGCAGGAGATGTACAAGAAGGGTTATATAAACAAAAACATGCTGACTGCAAAATATACAGATAACTCCAAGTCTCTTGGAGAAGGCACTGCAGCCATTGGATTCTATGGTGCATACATAATTGACGAAGCTAAAAAAGTTAACCCAAATGTTAAATTGTCAATGATGCCGATTCCAGCCTGGACTTCTGATGATACTCCTACTTTTGCAGGTGGAGAAAAGTCTACATTAGCAGTATGGAAAGATTCCAAGAATCTGGATGCAGCCTTGAAATTAATCGATTTCTGCGCTAAGCCTGAAAACGTTGAAAAAATGTGCGCATTCACAAAATTACCACCTGCACTGACAACAGCCAAAATGAATGCTGGAGAAATGCAGTCTGTATATGAAAAGTTTGCAGATCTTCGTACTATGCCATACTTTGACAGAGTATACCTTGCAAATGGCATGTGGGATGTAATGTGTAAAAACTCGGCCAGTTTGATCGGCGGAGCTTCAACACCTCAGAAATTTTCAGAAAACATGAAAAATGAATCTGCAAGGTTACGCGCAGCTCAACAGAAATAATTTAAAAATATCAAAAATAAGTAAGATGTTTTCATACTATTTAAAGATAACAACTAGCTTCTTTTTTGAGGCTAGTTGTAACTTTAATGGGAACTACAAAAAAGAAAAAAGGTGATAATATGGTCGAACGCAGAAAAATATGGAATATCAAAAATTCTTCATCAATTGCAAATATTTTGTATGTTCCTGCTCTATTGTTTTTTAGTTTATTTATTTTTTATCCATTTGCCAAAGGCTTAATCGTTTCTTTTTCTGAGTGGGACGGCTATTCGGCACATTCAACGTTTGTGGGACTGCAAAAATATATAAGATTATTTCAGGACCCTGACTTTTATACAGTATTAAAGAATACTTTAATATATGGAGTAGGGAGTACTTTACTGCAAAGTGTATTTGGTCTGGCATACGCTCTTTTTCTGGACAGGAAATCGAGAGGGGTGGCAATAGTAAGGACAATAGTATTTATGCCGGTTGTTATAAGTGCTATTATTATGGGGTACATTTGGCACTTCATTTTCCAGTTTGATGGCGGTGCGCTTAATGATATTATGAATTTATTTGGATTTGAAGCTGTTGACTGGATGGGAAATGGTGCACGTTCAGTCTGGATTATGACAATTATTAATACATATCAGTATTTTGGAATAGCAATGGTGATTTTTTTAGCCGGATTGCAAAGTATACCAAAGGAATACTATGAAGCAGCTAAAATTGATGGCGCATCATCCATGTCAGAGTTCAAAAATGTCACATTGCCCATGCTTATGCCTTCTATTACCGTTTGCGTTGTTCTTAATGTAATCGGCGGGCTTAAACTTTTTGACATAATCGTGGCTATGACAAATGGGGGTCCCGGTTATGAGTCCTCGTCAATTTCAACGATGATGTATCAATTGTTCTTTGTAAGAAACGATGCCGGTTATGCCTCAGCACTAGGCAACATAATGTTTTTAATTATAGGTTTGATTAGTTTAACCTCGTTATTATCTTTAAGGAAAAAGGAGGTGGAATTATGAGGACCTCAGGGCTGAATAAAGCGTGGCAGGCTATATTGCTGGTACTAATAGGAATTGTGCATATTATTCCGTTCTATATATTGTTTAATGTTTCGTTTAAGCCGACTTCAGATACTTCATCTTATTGGAAGCCTCCTCAGATACTATACCCGGATAATTTTACAAACGTCTGGGTTAACGGAAATCTTGGGAGGGCCATAGTAAACAACTCCATTATAACAATATCTGTTATTGCAATTGTTCTTCTGGTTGGTGCCAGCTCAGCTTATCCACTAGCGAGATTCAAAACCAAATTGAACAACTTTGTATATACCCTGTTTATTTCAACGATGTTGGTACCGGGAATGACAATACTTGTCCCCTTATATAAAATAATCCGCGACATGTTTGGTACCAGCACTTATCCAAGCGTTATAATTCCTATCGTTGCAGGTGAACTGACAACTGCAATATTTCTATATACAGGTTTTATTTCAACAATTCCAAAAGAACTGGATGAGGCAGCTTTAATTGACGGGTGCAGCATATTTGGAATATTCTTTAGAATACTTCTTCCCTTGTTGAAGCCGGTAACGGCAACAATTATAATACTGACAGGAGTACATGCCTGGAACGACTTTACATATGGTTTATTCTTTCTTCAAAAACCAAGTATGTATAATCTTAATGTGACTCTCAATCAATTTATGTCTAAATATACAAATGAAACGAATTGGGTGGCTGCAGGATGTTTTACGGGTATGATTCCTATGACCATCTTATATCTCATATTACAAAAGTATTTTATGAAAGGCTTAACTGCCGGAGCTGTGAAAGGATAAGTACAACACCGGCGAGACAGGTGCCAGAAATAAAAGCAGGATAGCCATTGATTTGCCTGTCCTGCTTTTATTTTTTTAAATTCTTATTTGATACCGGTTAAATATTCTGAAGGATAGCATCCATGATATTCCTTGAAAACTCTTGAAAAATGACGGGAACTGCTGTACCCTAAGAATTCGGCGACCTGCTGAACTTTTGTATTTGGCTTGGATAGCAGTTCCTTGGCTTTTAACATACGGAAGTTTGTTATATAAGTCATAAAGGTGGTTCCATTCTTCTTATGAAATAATGCACTTAAATAGTTTGGAGTTACATTGAACTGCTCTGCAATTTGTGCTAGTCCGAAGTCTTTACTGTAGTTCTGTTCAATGTACATGAGAACTTGGCTCATGATATCCTGAGCAGAATTATCTTCATTATACAATTTCTTAAGCAAGGTTTCTCCATATTTTCTAAGGTTTTTGATCCAGGACCTGGAATCAGTGTATGCTGGGATTTCATAACCTATTGAATGTGAAATAAAATTTTCAATTGATTTTCTGACACTCTTATCAGAAAGAATATCACTTAATGGCATTTTTATTTCTAAATCATTAAGAGTTCTTATGAAATGGGCATAAGCTTTCTCACTGTAGGAAAATGAAAGCCGGATAAGCATGTCGCATAACTCTATCTGTTCGGTGGAATAATTTTTGAATTTATAATATAGCTCTTCTAAAGTCAATATTTTACCATGCCCCGATATAACTCGCAGTGAAGAAAAGTTGTGCATTTGATTGAACTTTTTCAACAGGGTTTCTAAATTCACATTATCATCATCTTTAATAATTGAAATTGAAAAATTGGCGGTACTATACTGTTTCAAATATAATTGCAGGCTGATAAAGAATTTTCGTACTGTATCTCTGCCTTCATTACCCTTTGAGGAAAACCATGAGCCTACGATAGCAAGTTCACCTGTAGGAAGAATAAAAGAAGCGAATCTTGTACTGCTGCCGGAATTCTCATTTATGGCTGAACGTATTGCAACACAGAACTCCAGCTGTTTTTCCGCTTTTGTTTTTTCATCGAGGAAGCTGTCAAAAATCACCAGGGCGCTTTGAAACATATATTTTCCGAGAGTACTGTCATCATTAATATTGGATTTATAACTTAATCCATTTATTATAGATATAATTTCATTTTCAAATATCTTATTTTGTGTTAGACAGGTTGATTGAGTCTGCTCCATTGCAGCTCTCAGTGTTTGCTCCAGTTGTTTGGAGCTGATGGGTTTTAAAAGAAAAGAGAATACGCCTAATGAGATAGACTCATATGCATAATCAAATTCCTTGAATCCTGTCAGTATAATGCATTGTGTGTCAGGAGAAATCTTTTTTAAGGCCCTGATGGCATCAAGACCGGTTGTTCCGGGCATTTTAATATCTACAAAGGCAATATCCGGTTGTAATTGCTCAACAAGAGAAATAAGCTCCAAGCCGTCACTTGCCTGACCAACCACCTGGATAGGCAGGTTTATTTCCTCCAACATACTTAATAAGCTCGCTCTAACAAGATTTTCATCATCAGCTAAAACTATTCTCATGTTTTCACATCCTTTAAGGGAATATTAATGGTAATCTTCGTTCCAAAATTAACTTTGCTTTCAATGGTCATAACAGCACTGTCATATGCATACTTTAATCGTTCCTTAACATTGGACAAACCCACTGAGTTATTAATTAAACTTTCATCGGGGTCAAAACCTGCACCATCATCCTGTATTAATATTTGCAGATAATCTTTGTCATATATGGAAGTAATGCTTGAAAAAATATTAATATGTACTTTTCTTTTTATTGGTTCTGTGCCATGTATAATAGAATTCTCAACCAGAGGTTGTAAAAGAAGTTTGGGTATTTTAAATTCCAGTACTTGGTCCGAACATTGTATATTGAATTCCAATCGATCTTCAAACCTCAGTTTCTGAAGATCACAGTATCTTCTCAGTAAAGTACACTCCTTTGCAATAGTCGTCCAGTCACCTTGTTCAAGAGTATAACGAAGCATACCGGTCAATGAAATGATTCCATCCTCAAGTTCATCACGTCTTCCTAAACGGTTTAGTCCTATAAAGCCATTTAGAGTATTATAGAGAAAATGAGGTTGAATCTGAGATTGAAGTGCATGGTACTCAGCGTTTCTTTTACTTAGTTCCGAACGGTATTCTCTATCTATAAGTATGTTTAATCTTTTAATCATTTGATCAAGAGATCTGCACAGGAGGGAAACTTCATCCTTTCCGGTGGCATTAAGACTTACCTGCATATTACCTTTTACAACTTCACTCATGGCTTGGGTCATAAGCTTAAATGGTTTTGTAATTATACGAGAAAGAAAAAAGAAAAGTGAAAATGCAATGATCAATTCACCTACAGCAAATAAAATACCAATAACGTATATCCATCTGAAGTTTGACATAATTTCTTTATTTGAAAGCAGAACCACTACATTCCAGCCCGCATACTTTATAGGCCGTGAGACGGATATATAGGAATCATTATTTCCGTATATCTCAGGGGACTCGTTCAAAACTTGTTTTAAGACATCATTTGAAAGAGGGCTGGTGGAATATATAAGATTATTATTATCATCAAAAATTGTAACAATAGAACTTACGTTGAACTTTACCTTTTTTAGGATTTGACTTAATACAACAGTATCGGCATCTGCCATTACAACAGCAAGCCTGTTTTGAGTAACAGGATCTTTAATTAACCTTGCTACAGAAAACACTTGTGTCGCCAGAGGAGTAGAAAGATAATCCTGCGAATGGGGACTGATAAAGGCAGCTTTTCCATTGGCATTAACTGCAGCTTTGTACCATTTTTGTTCTGAGTATGTATAGTCTTCCTTAAGAGTGATGCTGTTCCATTTCATGGATGAAAAGATTGGAGTACCATCATTAGTAATAAGTATAGCACTTATTACATCTTTTCTTGACATCTTTAAAGGAAAGTAAAGTATGTCATTTATTTCGTCAAGTGCCATTTTTTGAGTATAATAATCAACTTTATCAAAATTACCACTTGATTTCAGTAATAAAGCATCTAATGATGCCTGCCTCAAATATGGGGAATAAGTGAGCCTGTCAAGATCATCAAGATACATATTTATATTTTCGGTTAATATATTGAGAGTGCTTTCAGTAAGTACTTCTGTTTGTTTTGATAATATATGCTGGTAATATCCAGGCATGGAAAATGCTAAAATAATCGTTGGAATAATTATAGTAATCAGGTATAGGGATGACAGTTTGAAACGCAGAGAATATATAAGTTTCATAGGTATTCACTCCATTATTGTAATTAAACATTGTTACCCTCTATTGACAATGTACAACACGCCTCACGTCGGCTATTTTGCCACTTTTCTTTGTTGTCGTCCTTGCCTTGCATCAGCAAGGCGAAGACGCGAAGGAAGGCTTTGTGCCTTACAAGCGGCTTCAACGCAGCCGCAGGGTAAATTCACCGCTCAAAAACGTATTGTACATTGTTAATAGAGGGTAATATACTCGAAATACAAAATAAAACTTATTACATAAATTTATAGTCCGATTGACCGGGCCGAACTTTTAAGAACTGACATACTCAAGTACCATGGCTTGTCATCGCTGACTGTTGGTATTGGGTTAATTTATTATTATAGTCAATAGACTTAATTTTTTATATAGAAGGCCTAAAGTCTGCTATTGTTAAAAATTAGTGGTTTCTGAGAACTCCATTATATCATTAACCGGATTAAAAAGGAATATTTTATATCATAAATCGACATATTGCTATGTTTATCGACAAAGTCGTTAATACAACGCCATATTAATAATTAACTGATTTTGAATATCTAATATATTTTATCATTGAAACCGTTAATAATGTATAACAAAAATATACACTCATAGTGCTCTTTTCTACTCTGCTATTTATGCAGGAAACATCAGCTCCTATAATCTTTTAAGGTGCTCACACTATATCAAGGCTTGTATTATATAGCAATATGTAGTAGGTTTATTGTATTAAGGAGAGTGGTTATTGTGAAAAAATTTATTTCAGGACTGCTTGTGGGAGTATTAGTCACTGCAGGTGTTTCGGCAGGGGCACAGGCAGTTAAACAATATGTAGCAAAAGAAGTTAGTTATCCAATATTGATAAATGGAAATATGTTTTTTACCGACAAGCCTATTGTGTCTATAAATGATACAACATATTTACCTTTAGCAGCAATAGGAAAAGCTCTGGGAGTTAAAGTTTCGTGGAATAGCGAGAAAAGGATGGTAGAGATTGGAGACACAAATGCTACGGAAGATTATTCTGACTGGGTGCCATAGGTCTGGTACCATTTTCCATATGACCAATTAACTCAGAGTGCAGACCTCATTGATCCTTTGCAAATATGTATCCGCCCTTCCATTTGACTACACTGCCTTTTTCCAGATGGACGTCAACACCATTTATCAGATTAAAGTATGACTTTCCATAGGCTACGGTAAATGCACTTGTTTGACTTTTTACATATTCACCTTTTCCCAGATCATATTTATTATCAATCCAGGCAGTCAATGCATTTCCATTTCCTTTGAGTGTATATTGGCTGATTTTTTGTCCTGAACTGTTTATATATCCGTTTATTGCATCTCCGTCGCCGTAAGTTACCGTATCCCGCCAAGAACTGTTCTGAGTCTGAAGACCATAGTACTTTTCGATTGTAATACTCTCAAGAGCCTCAATCCTGTTTTCAACATCTATTGTGTTGCCTGTGATATTATAATAAACGGTCTCTTTTAGTACAGGTCTCCCTTTACCGTCAGAACTTTTTGTATTATAGGCCTGAATCAAATTAACAACTGTTATTTCAACTTTGCTGCATAAAATGTTTTTATTTTTTTCAACTTTTTTATGGTCGGCTAGTACGGAAATGCTTATTGTTTTTGCAGTAGGAGCGCCTGTTCCATCACCGTTAAATCCATGCCAGCCACCAGTAAAGGCTGCTTTATTTGAATTGCCATCAGAGTTTGATTTAACCATGTATGGACCAATCCAATCAGTTGTAGAATTCATTAAGACTTCTTCATTATTTTCTAATACTTTTTCTTTATTATTTGTGCCGGTCCCCTTAATGGAAATTTTGTTTATCCCAAATATAGAGTTAACGCCTCCGGGTTTAAAGTCGATCCACATACTATGATCTTTATCATATTTGAAGGCTACACTTACCAAACCGTTTGATTTATAAACAATATTGCTTTGTGAGATGCTATTTCCGTGCACCTTCATTTCTGTACCTAAAACCAATTGAATTATTATCAAAAATCCTACTACTATGTATTTTAGATTAATATGACTGGAAGAATATTTCTGTAATCTTTTCCTCATAGGTATCCTGTAAGTTTTTTAAGAAATTATATCATATAAAAAAGAAATATGCTGTCGTTATTTGTAATAATTTGTTGTGAGAGTATTATTAACGGACGGGAAATAAAGGTCCATCAAAATACAAATCATACGAAATCGGAAGAACAGCTAGTGTAAAATTACTGTAGGAAAAAATAGATAAGAGACCGCACCTTTTGATAAAATGTTTTTGTCTAGAAAACAGGAAAATCAATAGGAGGTCTCTTATGAATAATATTATACAGCTATTTG
>JAEYHZ010000024.1 GCA_023409265.1 Bacillota bacterium
AAAGCCGTTTGCAAGGCACAAAGCATTGCTACACGGCTTTGCCTTGCCACAAAACAAATCCATCAGCTCAAAAATCTTCGACCTCACGCTTTGATATTTTGCTGATTTTCAAGGCGTAAGGACGCAGACTTGCTTGCCGCAAGGCAAGGACGACAACGAAGAAAAGCGGCAAAATGGCTAGCGTGAGGCGTATTGTACGTTGTCAATAGAGGGTAATATATGTTGAATTAGAATTACCTCCAAAAAAGGACTAAAGTAAAAATTATTTCCGCTCACTTGATTTGTTTGTTATCAAAGCCATGTAATATTCAACCAGTTCCTTGCCGTAGCGCCTAAGAACTGACTCCCCGGGCGAAAAAAGATCGTTATTGGTCAGATAATAATGTATGATGGCAACCCAGCCGTTAAACAGCATATGAATGGGGAGGTTTTGAATACTGCCTTCAGAGATTTCCCTCTCCAGAGCCTGACTTATATGGAAAGATACCGTGGACTGAATTATTGTAAAGGTATACCTGGCCTCCGACGGTAAAATTCTACTTTCTATAACCAGTCTTGTATAGAATTCTTCAAATTCGGCCAGACCCTCAAGGTGTGCCTCCAGTATCTCCCTGACTCCGCTTCTGGCCCCTGCCAGTTCATGCATTCTGGAATTGACTCTTACGCCGAATTCATTAATTACGGCTGTCAGAAGCTCTTCCTGTGTTTTAAAGTGAGCAAATATTGTGCCATGAGATACTTTCGCCGCCTTGGAAATAGCAAGCGTTGATGTATTGGCAAAACCATTTTGCGAAAATAGCTCCATCGCGGTTTCAATTATATGGCTTTTTGTCAAGGCTTTCTGTTTCTGCCTTTGATTCTCGGGCATTATATACGCTCCATTTCATCGAGTGTTTACTCATTGAGTATGTACTCAGTATATATTTATTGAAAATATTTGTCAATAATAATTTGATTTTTAAAACAAAAAATTTTGATTTTTCCAAACAAAAAAGTACAGTAGCTGATAAATCACCACTGTACTTTTATATACTGTCCTAACAATAAAAAATTTATAGTTTTAGAGTCTGCCCTGATTTTAACTCAAAAATATCGGAATCATTACCCAGCCATACCGTTATCGCCGTCGGGTTATAGACCAGGGTCTGGTCTGTATTGAAGATCAGGCTTCTGACAGCGTTTATATAATCTTTAATTTCAATATTTGTTGCATACCATACATTGGGATCACCGGAAGCCTCAGAGCAGAAAGCTTCTATAGCTTCCCAATTGTTTTGTCTGTCAAATTCATAGCTGTGGCCCCATATATAAAATAGCGGCAAACTGGCCCAATGGGGCTGTTTTTTAAAACTCTCGAGTCTGGCCATTATATTATCATTATGGTGGCAGGTGGGATGCCACTCTAAAAAGTTACCCGGCACTGAAAAACTGTTTGTTGCGTTAACAGTCCTTGAATATTCTATCCCCAAAGTCCCCAATATCTGAAGACATCTTTGATCATATACTCCAAAGGGATAGGACATTCCTCTGACAGGATAACCTGCAAGCCTTTCCAGATTTCTTCTGTCTTCCCATATCTCATGAATAATCTGTCCCTGCGGCAGTTGGGTAAGGAATGGATGGGTAACACTATGGCAGGAGACCTCATGTCCTCCAAACAATTCCGGTACCTCCTCTTCACTTATAAAGCCTTCTTTCCCAAGGGTACCTGAATTCAAATGAAATGTGGCTTTCATATTATACTTGTTAAATATCTCAACCAGGGTCCGGTCAAATATCTGTCCGTCATCGTAGCTGAAGGTCAGGGCTTTTACCCTTCCACCGGGGTAATACATTTTAGCACTCATATTGTTCTCCATTTCCGGCATAGGAGAAATGAACAACTCCATGCCAAAGAATTATTCCAACTCTTGTAACTGACCGGTATTATCAAGTATCTGCCAGATTATGAATATGGAATATAATTTTATAATATGCCGGGGTTTTTATGGAGTCAAGTATCTTTTACTTTCACTGTTTCATAAACCTATAACCCTTTTTTTGCAACAAAGGCAGCTAGGTCTGCATATCTGTTTGAGAAACCCCACTCATTGTCATACCAGGAAACTACCTTTACCATGTTGCCTTCAAGTACCATTGTTGAAGGTGCATCAACTATGGATGAAGCAGGGTCTCCCTTGTAGTCAATTGATACCAGCTGTTCCTCGGAATAATCCAGTATCCCCTTCATTCCCCCTTCTGCTGCAGCTTTTAACACTGCATTTACCTCTTCCCTGGTAACCGACGTCTCTACCTCTACAACCAAATCAACCACCGAGACATCAGGAGTAGGTACTCTGTAGGCAAAACCATTCAGTCTGCCGTCCAATTCAGGTATGACCAGACCAATAGCTTTTGCAGCACCCGACTTGGTTGGAATAATGGACATCCCGGCTGCCCTTGCCCTTCTTAAATCACCGTGTGGCAAGTCCAGTATCTTCTGATCATTTGTATAGGAATGAACTGTTGTCATTAACCCTTTTGCAATTCCGAAGCTGTCATTTATTACTTTTGCCACAGGAGCCAGACAGTTTGTTGTGCAGGAGGCATTTGACAAAATATTATGACGGTCAGGATCATACTTGTCTTCATTAACTCCAAGTACTATGGTAATATCTTCATTGGATGCCGGAGCTGAAATCAATACCTTTTTGGCTCCTCCCTTTGTTATATGAACCTCAGCTTTTTCTCTTTTGGTAAACAGGCCGGTAGATTCCAGTACAATCTCAACACCTCTTGCCTTCCAGTCGATGTTCCCCGGGTCCCGTTCTGCAAGAATTTCTATTTTTTTACCGTTAACAACCAGGTTATTTTCCTCTACTTCTATAGTTCCATTGAATTTACCAAATAATGAATCATACCTTAGGAGATGGGCCAGTGTATTTGCATCTGTCAAATCGTTTATAGCTGCTATTTCCAATTCTCCCGGATACTTTTCCAAAATAACTTTGAAGGTGTTCCTCCCGATTCTTCCAAAACCATTAATTCCAATCTTTACTGCCATAATATTCTCCCTTCTGCTGCAAGCCGGAATACTGTCTCAGCATTCTTTGATTTTTTGCTTGCTGCTTTGCAAGTATTTTTTACAATTTCATTATAGTATGTGATATAATATAAATGAAATGCATATTAAACATACTAGCCATAAAGGTAGGTTATATCTATGAATCTTGAGCACTATAAAGCTTTCTATTACACTGTAAAATGCGGAACTATTTCAAAGGCTTCCGAGCAGCTGTATATAACTCAGCCGGCTGTCAGCAGATCCATCCAGCAGTTGGAGGATTCACTTAAGTGTTCCCTGTTTTTCAGAACTTCAAAGGGGGTAAAGTTAACGCCTGAAGGTGAAGTTTTATACAAATATATCGAACAGGCTTTCAGCTTTATAGAAGCAGGTGAAAACAAAATCAGGGACATCAGAAGTCTGCTTGTGGGAGAGGTCAGAATCGGTGTAAGTGATACAATCTGCAAATATTATCTTATCCCTTACCTGAAACTTTTCAAGACACTCCATCCCGGAATCAAAATACATGTCACATGCCCTACAACCCCGGGAATCATTTCACTTCTGAAGGCAGGTAAAATTGATTTTGGCATCATAAACCTGCCCTACCGGGATGAGCAGCTGAATTTTCAGAATATAACAAAGGTACAGGATTGCTTTGTTACCGGAGGTAAATATGCCTATTTGAGCAGGCAAATGCAGCCTCTTAAGAAAATTGTAAAGCAGCCTCTTTTATTGCTGGAGAAAAGCAGCAATTCCAGAATATTCATTGATGACTACTTTAGCTCTCATTCATTAACAGTTGAACCTGATTTCGAACTGGGAAACATGGATCTTCTGATGCAGTTTGCCAAGTACGATTTCGGCATAGCCTGCGTTATAAGAAATTTTATTGAAGATGAGTTGGATAAGGGGTTACTTTACGAAATCAAACCTGTGGAAAAAATCCCTTCCAGGCATATTGGAGTTACCTGGCTTAAAAATGTACCGTTGTCTTCTGCCGCGAAGGTACTCATCAGTAATCTCGATTACCAGGAAACCTCTGAAATATAGTACTTTCGGTCTGTTACAGGAATTAATTGACACCTGTTGATTTATTGATTAGACCAGTGCGCTCATAGTATAATAGAATAATGCTAAACCGGTACAGAAGGTAGTAAAGTGGGAGGGGGGTTGTCATGAAAATGTTTCTGAAGCTTTTAGGTATTTTACTTGTTATTGTTATAGTAGCAGATATAGCTGCAAGTTTTTATTTTTATAACTTGTCTGTAGCACGCACAAATAAGGATTTTCTGGCTAACGACACCGCCCTGATAACTGAAGTTCCGGAAAATGCAAAAGCATTAGCTGCCGATGTTGCTGCCAATGCCAAAGTGTATGCTGCAACAGAAGAAGAAATTGATGAAGACTGGTTTGACAGACAACCTTATGAAGAGGTATCAATAACCTCGGACGATGGTTTAAAACTTGTAGGGTATTATCTGGCTGCCATCACACCTACTGATAAAACCACCATTTTAGCACATGGCTATTCAGCGCAGGGAACCTACATGAGTTCCTATGCCAAGATTTATTATGATATGGGCTATAATGTATTGCTGCCAGACGACAGAGGTCACGGTAAAAGCGATGGTGACTACATCGGCTTTGGCTGGATGGACCGTAAGGATTACTTGAAATGGATTGATTTTATAATAAATAAGGTTGGAAATGAGTCCCAGATTGTTCTTCATGGAGTTTCCATGGGTGGAGCAACAGTTTTAATGACCAGTGGTGAAAACCTTCCTTCAGCTGTAAAGGCTATTGTTTCAGACTGTGCTTACACCTCTGTACAGGCCGAGTTGGAGTACCAGATGAAAAGATTGTATAAACTGCCCTCATTCCCAATTTTGGACAGCACCAGTCTTATGACGAAAATCAGAGCAGGTTATTCTTTTGAGGAGGCATCTGCGCTTGAACAGGTTAAAAAGAGCAAAACTCCGACCCTGTTTATTCACGGTGACGCCGATAAATTTGTTCCGTACAGCATGGTACACCAGCTCTATGATGCCTGCAGCAGTGAAAAGGACCTCCTGATTGTACCGGGCGCAGGTCACGGCACTGCTTTTGCTACCGATATTGCAGGCTACAAAGCCAAAGTAAGGGAATTTGTTGAGAAGTATGTTAAGTAAATAAAGATGAAATTAACTTTTAACCGGGTTTCTGCAAAATGAAGCCCGGTTTTTTATATTATGGTTTTTATATTTATACTACTTAGGTTTTAGTCATATTGTGTCGAAATTATAATAAGAGCTTGCCCTAATATAAAACAAATGAAAAAGGTGGATACTTACTTGAAAAAAGCTTTCCGTTCCGCTTCGCCATTATTAGTACCTATAGGATTGTTTCTTTTGTCTTTTTTCTGTCTATATAAGCTTGGCACTGCTGCACCGGGACCCTCGTGGCTTGTAAAACATTCTCCCTACATATTTTTTTGTATTGCAGCAGTTTTAAGCTGGAGATTCAATAAAAGCAAGGTATTCTTTATCGTTCTTGTTCTGGCCTTGACACATTATATACTTGCAAAACTATCGTTTATTTCAGGCAAACCCGGTTCAGACTTTTTAGCCATCAATGCAGCTGCTGCAATCCTTTTCCCTGTGAACATCCTGGTATTTACCTTTTTAAAGGAACGTGGAATTTTTACTGTATGGGGACTAATAAATATGTCCATACTTCTTTTTCAGACTGGTCTGGTTTATTATCTGCTGGAAAAGGACACCGGAAAGATTTTATCATATGTTACCAGAGACTTTATACCCTGGAAACCTGAAATATTCAGTGGAATTCCTCAGCTCTCTGTATTACTGTTTTTAATTGTTTTTATTCTGGTCATTCTTCGCTACCTGTCAACCAAGTCCTATCTTGATGCAGCAAATATCGGCGTACTGGCTGTAATATTTACAGTTCTGTGTAAGAAAACTGAAACAATGTCCATTCCTGTATTTTTTACAGCCTCAGGACTCATTCTGATCATTTCAGTAATACAGGAATCCTACAGCATGGCTTTTATGGACGAATTGACCGGACTTCCCTCCAGACGCTCACTCAGATATGAATTAATGAAATTAAGCGGCAGATATACTATTGCAATGCTGGATATAGATCACTTCAAGAAATTTAATGATACCTACGGTCACGATGTAGGTGATCAGGTACTCAAAATGGTTGCCGGCTGTATAAGAGATATTACCGGGGGAGGAAAGCCCTTCCGCTACGGTGGTGAAGAATTTACAGTCCTATTTCCAAACAAGGGCTTCAAGGATGCCACTCCGCATCTGGAAATGTTGAGAGAAGCTGTTTCAAAAAGGGGCTTCACACAAAGGTCTTCCACCAGGCCTAAAAACAAACCCAAAAGCGGTAAGGGCAAAGCTGGAACAGGCAAACAGCTGTTTGTAACCATAAGCATCGGGGTTGCTGAAAAAAACCAAAAATACAGAATTCCCGATGAAGTTATAAAGGGTGCCGATAACGCGTTGTACAGAGCCAAGAAAAAAGGAAGAAACTGTGTAAGCAGGTAGGAAAAAATTTTATCAGCTATATAGCGGTCAGTTGAATGATCTGCCTGTATTTACCTTCTTATACTCAGCAGGAGCAATTCCTATTATCCTTTTAAAGAGTCTGTAAAAATTGGAATAATCGTTAAAGCCGGTCATAAAACAGGTCTCTGTAACACTTGCTCCGGCGGACAGCAGCTCTTTTGCCCGGGCAAGACGCTTGTAAATAACATACTGGTGAAGGTTCATTCCAGTATTTTTTTTAAATAATCTGCTTAAGTAATACTTATTAATAAAAAATTTCTTTTCCATAGTGTTCAAAGATAAATCGCCTGACAGATTATCATTTACATACTCCAGCACAGTCATCAGCTTTAAGGATATTTCAGCATGACTGTCAGCCTCCCGGGAATTCAGGAAGGCATTGTTTATTAGTATCAGCAGCTGGACCAAATATGTATTTCTCAAAATAATATCCGACGGATGTTTTTTCAGATTGCACACCTCCAACTTTTTAAGGAGGATCAGGAATTCTTCCCTTTCACTTCTGTTCAGGTCTATTCTGTTCCTGGTACCTTTCTGCCTGTTGTTGAAGCACTGTAAAAGATCAAACTCCTGTGAACCGTACAGGGATGGAATATCATTCCCAAACTGAATATAGATTCTTTCATAAGTCCGGTCGGATTTAAAGGAAGGTTTATGGATTTCGTATTTATTTGTTATCATGATGTCGCCCTGCTTTAATTCATATATCTTGTTTTCCACAAAATAGTTCACATCTCCTGAAATGAGATAATATATCTCAAAGGCATCATGTAAATGAAAATCTATATTTATAATATTGCTGCGTGTATGGGCAAAATCAAAGGGATCCTTGCCGTTAAAATCATTAATTATCTCCATTGAATCAGTCCCCCTCCATTTTAATTTCCTAACCTGAAAAAAGAAGCTCTAAAAAAGCAAAAAGTAAACCGGGATCAAAAAGTCAATAAAAGCAATGTTTTAGTGCAAAAAGGCAATGTTTATTTCTTAATTATACAATAAAATTATTATATTGGTAACCTTGTTAATCATAATTTGAACCGGGCTTATTAGAGTTTTAAACTAAAAACACAGAGAGGTGCATGAATGTCAAACTTTGTTCTGAGCGCTTTCGCCGATGAAATTGATAACAGTCTCACTACTCAGATGAATGTACTGGAAGGTCATAATATAAAATACATTGAAATAAGAGGAGTTAATGGGAGAAATATATCCGAACATACTCTTAAAGAGGTTGATGATATTAAACAGCAGCTTGATAAGAGAGGCTTTAAAATATCTGCTGTAGGCTCCCCTATCGGAAAAATCCTGATTACCGACGACTTTTCTGCGCACTTTAAACTTTTTCAGCATATAGTCGAAATCGCAAAAATATTACAGACCAATTATATCAGGATTTTCAGCTTCTACATGCCGGAAGGCTGCAACCCCAGGATGTATAGAGAAGAAGTTATAAAAAGATTGGAAGAAATGACCGCATATGCCGCTTCCAGTGGTTTAACCCTTCTCCATGAAAACGAAAAGGATATTTACGGTGATATTCCTGAAAGATGCCTTGATATCCTCGAAACAATAAACAGTAAATTCCTTAGAGCCACTTTTGATCCTGCAAACTTTATCCAGTGCGGTGTAACGCCCTACCCCCACGCTTATGGTCTCCTCAAAGAACATATCCAATATATCCATATTAAAGATGCACTTTTCAGTGACAATTCCGTGGTGCCTGCAGGATATGGGGACGGCAGGATAAAGGAACTCCTGATGAATTTGAAAAATAATAATTATTTGGGCTTCCTGTCTCTGGAACCCCATCTTGCTTCCTTTACAGGACTAAAAAACCTGGAGCTCCACTCTAAAACACCTGTGAAAGAAGAGGATAATGGTGAAACCAGGTTTGCCACAGCAGCTGATGCCTTAAATAGTGTTTTTAAAGAAATAGATGCTCAGGTATGATTAAATAACAACTTTTCTATTTAAAGGAAGGCGGTTTTTATGGATAACAACTTAATTGCGGCGCAGCTTTTTACCCTGAGAGATTTCCTTACCACATCCGACGGAATCAGGGACTCTTTAAAAAAGCTAAAGGAGATAGGCTTTAAAGCTGTTCAGGCATCAGGGATGGGCAGGCTTGATCCGGTGCTTCTTAGAGACCTGGCTTTAAGCCTTGGTTTAAAAATTTGTGCTACACATATTCCCTTTGACAGAATAAAAAATGAAACAGCTTCTGTAATAGAAGAGCACAAACTTATGGACTGCGAGTATGTGGGTATAGGAAGCATGCCTGAAGAGTACGCCAGAACACGGGAAGGCTATGCACACTTTGCAAAGGAGGCCTCCGCTTTAGGAAAAAGGCTTTCGGCATATGGGCTTAAGCTTATTTATCATAATCATGATTTTGAGTTTCAAAGATTTGACGGTATAACCGGTCTTGATATTTTAATCAATGAAAGTAATCCTGACTGCCTGGGCTTTGAAATTGACACTTACTGGGTTCAGGCCGGCGGCGGAAGTCCCGTACAATGGCTGAAAAAAGTTGCCGGCCGTATTGATGTGGTGCATTTCAAGGATATGGCATATACGGGAGGAAAACAGGAAATGTCTGCAGTCGGGGAGGGTAATCTGGACTGGCAGTCAATTATACAGACATGCAGGGAAAACAAGGTTAAATGGTATGCCATAGAACAGGATGTTTGCCCGAGAGATCCCTTTGATTGTCTGTCGTCAAGCAGAAATTATCTGCAGCAGTATATTTAAAACTTGATTTTATGGCCGCGCGACATACTCAAAGTATAATATTTCGTTAATGAAACTAAAAAGTTGGCTATATACTTTGAAAACGCGCAAGGTCAATTAACCTCCTTTATTCGCCGTATAGCGGATTAGGAGTGAATAATTTCATCAGTTTGTGGCCGTTATATGGCTCATGGAGGTTAATATGAGAAAGCTTCGGGTTGGAATAATCGGAATAGGTAACATGGGTTCGTACCATGCTAAATGTCTTAACAGTGGAAAAATACCGAACACTGCACTTACTGCTGTTTGTGATGTCTCTCCAGAACGGCTTAAGTGGGCAGGTGAAACCCTGAACGAAGAGGTACAATGCTTTGATAATGCATCAAAGCTGTTTAACTCGGGTCTTGTGGATGGAGTCATAATTGCTGTTCCCCACTATGATCATCCTGCGCTCTCAATTGAGGCCTTCAGTTGTGGTCTTCACGTACTCACTGAAAAGCCTGCAGGAGTTTATACAAAACAGGTCCGAGAGATGAATGAGGCTGCAGCAGAAAGCGGAAAGGTTTTTGGAATAATGTACAACCAGAGAACCAATCCGCTTTACCAAAAGCTCAGAGAAATTATCAAATCCGGCGAACTGGGTGAATTAAAGAGAACAAACTGGATAATTACAAACTGGTACCGGCCGCAGGCATATTACAATTCAGGCGGCTGGCGTGCAACCTGGGTCGGCGAAGGCGGCGGCGTAATGCTTAACCAGTGCCCCCACAACCTGGATCTCTGGCAATGGACCTGCGGCATGCCGGTGAGGGTGCGTGCCTTTTGCAATTATGGAAAATATCACGATATAGAGGTTGAGGATGAAGTTACAGCCTATGTTGAATACGCCAACGGCGCTACAGGGGTGTTTATCACTTCTACGGCAGACGCTCCCGGAACCAACCGTTTTGAAATAACCGGTGATATGGGTAAGATTGTTATAGAGGACGGTAAACTTGATTTTTGGAGGAACAGGCAATCCGAACGAGAATTCAATAAAACAACTTCTGTTCCCATGTCACAACCCGAGGTATGGAAATGCGAAATACCTGTAAACGGTGTTGAAACAGCACATAAAGGCATCATCACCAATTGGGCTGATGCCATACTTACCGGAGCAGCATTACTGGCACCTGGTGAAGAGGGAATAAACGGACTCCAGATATCAAATGCAATCTACCTTTCTTCCTGGTTGGATGATTGGGTCAGCATTCCTGTTCCGGAGGATTTGTTCTACGAAAAGCTTCAGGAGAAAATTAAGAACTCCAGCTATAAAAAGGCAGTAACCAAGTCCCGGATTGCAGACGTTACCGGAAGTTTTTAAGCCATGTACAGGGAGAAAACAATGAAAGAATTATCATATAGTCCAAAAATATTCAATGCTGCAATCATCGGCTGTGGAGCAATACACAGCATACATGCAGATGCATTAATGAGCTGTTCAAATATAAAGCTGTCAGCGGTAGTTGATATCGATTCCGGAAAAGCCAGAGAATCTGCTCAAAGGTATAACTGCAAATATTATACCGGTTTTGATGATATCTTAAAGGATGACTGCATTGATACCGTTCATATCTGTACCCCCCACTATCTTCATGCCGGAATGGCAATTGCAGCTATGGAGCATGGAAAGCATGTTCTGGTTGAGAAGCCCATGGCTATTACAGTAGCAGATGCCAGAAGGATGATTGATGTATCAAAAACTACCGGAAAAAGGCTTGGAGTTTGCTTTCAAAACAGGTATAACACAACCTCGGTAAAAATCAAGAAAATAATTGAGTCCGGTAACTACGGTAAAGTTCTGGGTGCCAGAGCTTTTGTCACCTGGTTCCGGGATGAGGATTACTATACCAGGTCCGGGTGGAGAGGGACCTGGTCAAAGGAAGGCGGAGGTGTTCTAATAAACCAGGCAATACATACGCTCGATCTTCTTCAATGGTTTTTGGGTGATATTTCAAAGCTAAAGGCCAAGGTTGACACAACTCTTCTGAAAAATGTAATCGAGGTGGAGGATACGGCTCAGGCTTCTATTACCTTCAGGAATGGTGCTGCTGCACTTTTTTATGCCACCAACTGCTACTGCACAAACTCACCGATTATAATAGAAATCGTATTGGAAGCTGCCGTATTAAGACTTGAAGACAACCTGGTCATCAAATATGCAAACGGCAGCAGCGAAGTCTGTGAAGAGCTTGACAAGTCTACAGGTATAAAGGCCTACTGGGGAAGCAGTCATAAAGCACTGATTAATGAATTTTACAGGGAACTGGGAGAAGGCTTTCCTTTTGCAATAGATGGAATCCAGGGTATCAAAGCTCTGGAGATTCTCAACGCTATATATAAATCTGACAGAACAGGTGAGTATGTTGAATTCTGATAAAGTGATACTTCTCCATTTTTGTATCTACCCATATTTCTACTATAGGAATACGTCTAATTCCATTTGTAATTAACCGGGGGCCTTCAGCATCAGAATCACCCCTTAGCTCTACCTTTGTAAATATAACCTTGTATTTGATTCTGTTAAAATCCGAAGGTGCTATAAAGTTTATTAAACTCTCAACAAAACAATCTTACGAACAATTTTGTCGACTATATTCAGAACACCAAACCCAACCATACTTCCGACAAGTCCACCCAGAATAATGACCGGTATATATTTTAATTCAAAATAGCCGGTGCCAACACATAAAGTGCTCAATAGTGCACTTGCAATCCCAGCTGTCATAACCACATGGAATAGTGAACATGCTCGCTTAAAGATAATAGGAGTATAATAACCAATGGGCATGAAAAGCAATATCGCACAGATTCCGAAGACCAGTTGTATAATAACATTAACATTTTCCACCTGATCCCAGCTTACCCCAGGTACAGGAATCCTGACACTCACCATATAGATGAGTGCTGATATCAAAAAACCGATAATAATATTGAATACAGATCTATAACCGGTAATAGCCCTGGCCAAGCCGGATTTAATTGCCTTACTATCACCAAAACACCTGATGGCCTGTGCTTCTGCCTCCTTCTCAGTAAAGCCTGCATCAATAAATTCCTGTTTTAATAATAATAAATGATCCTTGAATTCCTCTTTCATTTCGGCCCTTTCCCCATGGCTCATATTCATATTAGCTAAAATTGAATCTATATATTCATCAAGCTGGAGCATATATTCCCTCCCTGCAAACGTTAATCAGATTATTCAGGAAATCCCATTCTTTTAATTTCTCAATCAATTCTTTTTTTCCGGCCTCAGTTAATGTATAATACTTCCTGCGTCCTCCACCTTCAGACTCTCCCCAATATGAAGCTATCAACTTTTGTTTTTCCAGCCTTTGAAGGGCAGGGTACAGAGTACCTTCACCCATGGAATACAGGTCATTACTTTTTTCCTTTAATCTTTTTGCCATTTCATACCCATACAAATCTTCTTTTTGCATCAGGGACAAAAGAAGTATATCGATGCTTCCCTTCATCATTTCCTTGTTCATGCTTGTCTCCTCTCTATAACCGCACACTAAAATATCCATGTGTTTCCAGCCTATTATCTAACATTGTATATCAACTTACATCGTAATACAAGGTATTTCTGTAACAAAAAAAATGACTATCCTTAAATACAGCCATTTAACACATGAATTTAATTTACAGAATTCAACAGCACAAACTTAAAAATCCGTAACCCTTAAGGCTACGGATTTAAAACTGATATATATTTTTATAGTACGCTGACATTGGGATTAGTGTATCTTCCTTTTTTAGCCGTTCCTTTACCATACTGGATTGCTTTTGCGGGACAGTAGTTAATACACGCCAGACACTGAGTGCAATTATTACCCCACCTGGGTTTTTTGTCAACCTCTATGGTTCCAGTATTACATACTTTCTGGCAAATACCGCAGCCTGTACACCTTTCATCGGCATAAAACTTTTTTGTATCGGCTGCATGTTTACTGAACATCGGGTTAACCATCCCGGTAAGTAAGCCCGGGAGAAAGCCCTTGGCAATTTGGAAAACTCCGGCCTGTCTTTTCTCTATTACCCTGTTAATATCCAACAAGGTTTTTTTTGCAGCCTGAAGTTTTTCCTTCTCAACTTCCTTTGAATCTACATCACCCATAATAATATAATTATTCGGCATTATAAGAGAAAATCCGCTTGAAAGCTTCAGTCCCTTACCGGCCAGTCTTTTATCCAAAAGTTTCATTGTATTACCAATATTTCCGCCACAGGTTGCTACAGAGAAAACATATTGATTGCTGTAATTCTTAAACTTCAGTCTATCAATGAATTCAAGCACCATCCCCGGCGGACCCCATGCGTAGACCGGAAAAACAAAACCGATAGCCTCATTTTCCTTCAATTCGAATTCAAACACTTTTTCCCCGCTTTTGATTTTTTCAGAAACTGAGATCAAGTCTTCTCCATTATGGCTGGCTATATTCTCAGCGGCCTGCAGAGAGTTTCCGGTACCGGAAAAGTAAAATATCATAGCTTCCCCCCCTAAAAACTAATTAAAACTAACTCATCTAATAATAAATATACATTTATAAATCAAATTAAGCCAGTATTATTTTAATTTCCGCTACAGGAGTTTTTCTATATCCTTTTCCATATCCATTGGAGCTGTAGTCGGCTCATATCTTCCCACTACATTTCCGTTCCTGTCAACTAAAAATTTCGTAAAGTTCCATTTTATGGAGTCTCCATGCAGAGTTTCGGGAAATTTTTCTTCAAGGAGGCTTTTAAGTATTTTGCTCAGGGCATGGTTCATATCAAAACCTTGGAAGGGTGCCTGCCCGGTAAGGTAATTAAATAACGGATGCGCATTGGGACCTCTCACATCTATTTTTGAAAACATTTGAAAGTCAACTCCGTAGTTGAGAGAACAGAAGCTTTGGATTTCTTCATTACTTCCCGGTTCCTGCTCAGCAAACTGGTTTGACGGGAAGCCGAGTATTTCAAGACCCTGTTCCTTATACTTTGCAAATAATCTCTGGAGATCCTCGTATTGAGGAGTGAAGCCACACTTGCTTGCAGTGTTTGTAATTACAACAACCTTTCCTTTATACTTTTCAAGTGATACTTCCGTGCCATCTATAGTTGTTGCTTTAAAATCATAAATATTCATATTAGATTCTCCTTATATAAATTTTATAAAATTCAATTGTATAAAACCATTATAGTTATTATCTTTACCGATGTCAATAAATATGTTTCCCTTTTTATAACGCATCAGTTCAGAAGAAAATTTTTCGGCTGTAGAAAAATTTTCTTACCTCTGCGCGTTTCAACGAGGCGGGAGATATGCTCACCGCCTGAAAACCGAAACGGTACCCGCCACCTATAGAGGTAGGGGACATTTATTGCCTCGTTATAATTTTTCATAAGACATTTTAGGATTAACCTCAGCTTTACGGAAAATATTAAATTTTATTACAATCAGGCACATCTTTTTCTAATTCGGCATAATACCTGATATCAGCATTATTTTGTATGGACTGACAGGGAGCGAGGGTAATCCGCTTTCAGGTTAGGGGCAGCAGCTCACCGTTATCCTTTTTCAGGCTTACACCGGATAAGTTGTTAGCTTTTAGGTGCCTGACGAGATTTTTCCTGAGTAATGCCTGTCTACTGCTGTGATCGCCGTAATCCTTCAGAATTTTTTCATAAAGGCCTTTTATCTGTAACCCTGAAACCGGCATAGTACAATAGTTTTTGATGGAAGAGGAAAAGTATGAACCATCTTTTGCTTCCTCATATTTTTCAAGAGTATAGCTGCCGCCGCTGTCTTTGTTGTAAGTCATCGCAGCAGGTATAATACTGCCGCCCTCTTCAGAAAGTGTTTTGCCATAAAGCTTATAACTGCTGACAAACACTGTTGCAAATACTTTTAGTTTATTTTCCTCTTCATAGCTGCCCAATATCGTTGGCGCTGTTACAATAAATCCGCTTCCGGAAGTTGAGTAATGAGCTTCCATTGTATTATAAACCAACTGTTCTACCGGGTCTTCAACCTGTGCTTTGAAGTCCTCCGGAGAGTTATCTTCATAGGGTAAGAACTTTGAATACCACTCCGTTGGGAGGAGTGAAGAGTCTGAAACATTATTTCTGTCCCCCAGAAGATCTTTACAAATAGCCATTATTATATGACCTCTCAGGTTGTTCTCAACCTGATGTTCTTTAAACTGGGACAGCAGGTAGAGAAGTGCACCATCCCCATGCTTTAAAATACTCTCATATTCCTTTTGGTGAACCTTAATATAAACTCCGGGGTTTGAGGAGGTACCCGGTGCGGTTATTTTTTGGAGGTATTGCTCTATTTCAGGACCTATCCCTTTATCTGTTGATGTTTGAACGTCCACATTCATTTTAGCAACCTTGTTAATAAGCTTCTGTATCATTTCTTCGTTAACGGAATAAACACGGACATCCTCACCCATAAGCTTTTCAACCATATCCCTTGTGAAGGTAAATTCATCCGCCGCTCCCTCATATTTCACTGTTTTGTCTATTAACCTGTAGTTGATTGTATCCACATTATCAATCAAGCTAAATAGTAAAATGGCATTTTTATACAAGGTCTCCCGGTTTACAGCTCCTTTTTCGAGTATACCCGCGTCGTCTTTCATATTCAGGTTTATTTTAAGTCCATACGGCTGAGTTTCAGTTCTGAGTTCAATAGTGTCTCTCGATATACCGGCAGGAAACGGCATTGCATCGATAAGCGCTGCAACTTTGCTGTTATTCCCCACATATCTGGTTTTATTCGCCATCATTTCTTCAACTTTATAACCGGCGCCTGAGTTTTTATAAACACCTGTTGATTCTGCCGGATTTGTAATAAAACCCACAATAAGGACAACGGTTGCTATTAAAACCAGAATTGCAACTCCAAAAGAAGCTTTCTTATATTTTAAAATATTTTTAATTCTTGATTTGACGGCACTTTCTCCAAAGGCAAGGGGGTTTCCCAATATCAAGCCGCTTCTTCTTATGGAAAAAGACAGCAGAGCGTTGGAATAGTTAACTTTAATGGAATCTCCCAACCGACGAAGCACGCTTTCATCGCAGGACATTTCCATGTCTTTGCTCATCAGCGTGAAAGAGATCCAAACCAACGGGTTAAACCAATGAACTATCAGAACCATAAAGGAAAAAGGCTTTACCAGATAATCAAACCTTTTTATATGTGATTGCTCATGAGCTAAAATATAAGTTAGCTGAGGCTCTTTCAAGCCTGACGGAATATATATCCTGGGTCTGAGAAATCCACAAACAAAGGGAGCAGAAATTCTGTCGGTCTCGAAGATGTTTGAATAAACAAGGGTAGCAGTCCCAATGGTTTTTAATATCCTGATGTAAGATATGATGCTGTAGACAAGCAGTGCAACAATACCTGTAATCCATATGACAGCAGCAATTTGAAGCAGTAAATCACCGGGAATGCCGGAGGTGGACTGCACTATGTAAGTATCCGGATTTGCTGTTTTTTGATTAATAATTGGACTTGCAACTTTTGTATTCAGTGTATTTGTGATATTACTTGTGTAATTGACACCCCTACTGTAGAATTCGCCAAACCTCCCTGATACAAATGTTGCCGCCCTCCCATTGGCAACTTTGCTACCATTGATCAGCCCCATAAAACTAAACCGCGAATTAATACTGAATGGAAGAACCAGTCTTATTAAAACAGGAAGCCACATAATATATGAAAAAACCTTGGGTACTCTTTTAAGAAAAAGTCGTATTAAAAGTACCGCAACAATTACATAGCTGGCTGTGAGACTCATATTCAACAGTGAAATAAATAAACCTGTCATTTTGTTGCCTCCTCAATAATGCGCTTTAACTCCTCCGCTTCTTTTTCAGATAGTTTTTTACTGCCCAAAAATGCGGTTAAAAATTGGGGCAGCGAACCATCAAAGGCTTTATCCACAAGAGTTGTACTCTCAAATTTCTGGGCATCCTCTTTTTTTATTATTGCCGAAACCATGGCATTTTCATTTTTTAGAATACCGCGGTCACAAAGTTTCCTGAGAACTGTGTATGTGGTGGATTTCTTCCAGCCAAGGCTGCTTTGGGCCAGCTTTACCAGCTCAGTTGAGTTTATTGGTTCGTTTCCCCATATCAAACTGACAAACTTATACTCTGCATCAAATAATTTATAATGTTCCATTATGGTATTACCTCCATGTACTATGCAAAAAGGTCTATCCCTATAAACCTCAATTTAAGTTTATCGGAATAGACCAAACTTGTCAATATTCTTCTTGATTTTTTCAGTTCCTTCCCGCACAAATTCTGATGTTTAAAATAAGATGTTCCGGGACAAACAGGAAACTCTGCTCTTTTAAGAAAATTACTTTCTTACCAATATTTCATCGATAAGGCCATATGCTTTTGCTTCTTCTGCTGTCATGTAAAAATCTCTTTCAACATCCTTTTCGATTTTTTCCAGAGGCTGACCGGTCCTCTCGCTGTATATCCTGTTTATTCTGCTTT
This sequence comes from Bacillota bacterium, assembly GCA_023409265.1. GTDB lineage: Bacteria > Bacillota > Clostridia > Acetivibrionales > DSM-1351 > Ruminiclostridium. The sequence goes on from JAEYHZ010000024.1 coordinate 17,905, forward strand.
TGGTTCCAAGCAAATGTTCTGCATGGATCTTAACATCGGTAGCCTGCCCCTGTATTCCGCCCTGGACCAAAGGCTGGTGGATCAAGATTTCACTATTGGGCAGTGCAAACCGTTTGCCTTTTGTTCCTGCCATCACCAGGAAGGAACCCATGCTGGCAGCCATACCGATACAAATTGTCGATACATCACATTTTATATACTGCATTGTGTCATAAATTGCAAAGCCTGCTGTTATAGCCCCACCCGGACTATTTATATAAAAATTGATATCCTTATCCGGGTCAGCAGCTTCCAAAAACAACATCTGTGCAACGATAAGGCTTGCAGTTTCATTATTTACAACATCACTCAACATAATTATCCTGTCATTTAACAATCTTGAAAAAATATCATACGAGCGCTCTCCTCGGCTCGTTTGCTCTACAACAACCGGTACTAAACTCATAAAATCACTCCTTACTGAATAGACTAAATAATATTAAGCTGCCATTGAGAGGCGGGTACAATTGGATGTTCTCAACAGTTTTCCAGTGCTTGCGCAAGTTTTCTTACCATTTTGGTTAACACTATGGTTAATATTTCGGTTAACGCTATGGTTAATATTTTGGTTTTGATTCTGGTTAACATTTTGGTTTTCATTCCAGTTATTCCGGTACTCTCTCGGGCTGATTCCAAAAACTTTTCTGAATGCACGTGAGAAGGCTTCTTCTGAACCGTACTGGTATTTATGAGCGATATCAGTTATCTTTTCATCTGTTTTAGCCAGAGCTTCAGCTGATTCAGCAAGCCTTCTTTCTCTAACGTATTCCATTACACTTTTTCCTGTAATACTTCGAAACAGCCTATGAAAATAGAAATCAGAAAAGAATGCCTGTTTGGCAATATTCTTTAGGTTAATTTCCTCACATAAATTATTTTCAATATATTTTATTGATTCCTGAATTTTGGCCTTTTGATCCATGCCTACCTCCCGTATAAGATCATCTTCTCAATAGGTATTCTTCTATTTGCAAACTCTTATAGTGTTATTATATTATAAAGTTTCTAAAAATACCTGACATTGTTTGCCCAGTTTACTTTCAGGGATAAAAAAAAGCCCTGGGGGCTATTTAAAATTTAATTGTACTATTTTGATGTATCTAGTCTGGGAGTATCATTTACCTTATATTTTACATTTTATATTTCTATCCTATACCTTATAAATATACTTATATCTTACAGCTTATATCTCTTAACTTACATATTCAATATGCCAGTGTCCGGGACAAGATTATGCAAAGCCAATGTTATACTCTATTTTGCCTAATTGTGTTTCAAAATCCACTGCCAATGTCTCCAACGGGTTTATGTCACAAGCATTAAAAATAACCACAGGGGGACTTATCTGCAAAGCTATCCCCAAAGAAACTATCATCGTGGAAGAAGTTCCTGCAATCATGCTGGATAATTCTCCTATAGCACTTTTAGCCAAATCATCAATAACCGAAACGCTCATCCCCATCATCATTGCCGAGGCTAAGCCTTTAGCAGTATCCTGGGACATGGATAATGCAATATTGCCCTGTATTCCTCCATTTAACAGTATAATTGTAGAAACTTCAGAATCAACGTACAATTTGCTTTTCTTTTTGATATTAGTCCTCTTTATATCCCTAACACCAAATTGCTCCAGTGTCAGACTAAATGCCTCTAAAAACACATTAACATATTTAGCATCCATAGATCATACCAATCTTCTTGTTTATTTTTAATATAATACTATTCACCTTTAAAAAATTCCTGTTTGTGATGTATGTCATCAATTAATTGTTGAATCTTTATTTTTTGGTATGTCAGGTAGTCCAATTCCTTCGGATCAATTTTATTTTTATTCAGTTCTATTCTAGAGTCGATATTGTCAATTACATTGTTCAAGTCAATAATGGTTTGTGTACTTAACATTTTTTTAACTCCTTTCAATAATATACATTAATATACATTGTTTATTTCGTCTTTTTTCTTTAATAAATAATGCTTTTAGCCTATATTCCTATTAAAAATAAGCATATAGAACTAAAAGCATTAGTATTAAAGTAATATTTGACCTGTAAAAACATTTTATTTTAGAGAATAGTTGAATTAAATTTCAGTTACATCATGGACATTTCGACTAAAGCAATTCGTAAAGTCCGCTTACAACCATATCGGCCTCCTTAAGGACATCCCTCCTGCCTATGCCGACAGTTCCCATACCTGCTCTGCGGGCGGCCTCTATGCCTGCCTCGGCATCCTCGTAAACAATACAGTCAGCAGCACTGAGACCCAATTCCTTTGCCCCAAGCAGAAATACTTCCGGGTCAGGTTTCGCCCTGGATACCTTGTTTCCGTCAATAACTGCATCGAACAGTTGGGTTATACCCAGATTGTCAAGAATCATAGGTGCATTTTTGCTGGCTGAGCCCAAAGCAATTCTGACACCTTCTCCTCTGAGCTTTAGCAGGTATTCTTTAGCGCCTTTAAGAATCTCGGATTCATCCATTTTCCTTATGTACTCCACATACCAGTTGTTTTTCTTCTCAGCCATAGCCAGCTTTTCCTCTTCGCTGCGGCTTATTCCTCCGACCTCAAGCAAAATTTCAAGGGATCTCATTCTGCTTACTCCCTTAAGTCTTTCGTTATGTTCTTCGGTAAACTCAAAGCCCAGTTCCTCAGCCAGACGCTTCCAGGCCAGATAATGGTATTTTGCCGTGTCCACTATAACTCCATCCAGATCAAACAGTGCTCCTTTTATGTTATTCATGTTGACCTCCATTCCGCTGCCGAGCAGCATTCCCATAGTAACTAAAACTTTCCGGCATGGGCAAAAGGAATATCTCCACAAACATCGTGAGGTATTCGGGAAATTCACGTTTTGCCCATACATTAAGTATTTGTCAGAAATAATTATCTGTGATGCCTTAACACCCAGTGAACTTAAAGCCTTGATTTCCTGCTGTATTCAATCCGGCACAAGGAAGAAAAACAGCAGGAAAATCGCTTAGGGAGGCTTTATTTATCAAAAAGATAATTTGCTTTACTCAGTAATTTGTCCAAAGCAAATTTCTCTTTTTAGCAGGTTATATACCTGTCAGCTGCAGCTGACTGAAATGCTCTGTCCCGGTTTACAGCTGACAGGCTGTGCGGCTATATTGAAATTAAAGTCTGAAGTATTTCCCTCTTCAGAATGTAGAGTTACACTGCTTTTATCTATTGAGACTCCAAATATCTGTCCACTTAAAACAAGCTTGAATTCCAGCGTATCCCAAACTGCCGGAAGCTTTGGATTTATAACCGCAGTACTGCCGTTGAAGGAAACTCCTGCAAAACCAAGAATGGCGGCCATCCAGGTACCGCCATTTGCTGCAGGATGCGTACCGCCTATGTAGATTGTTCCTGCATACTGCTTGGACTCACCTGTCAAATCAATGGTGGCTGTTTTCAGAAAATACTTATATGCCCACTCAGGGTTGCCTATATCTGTTGCCAAAAGAGCATATACACAAGGGCTGAGGCTGGAACCGTGCTCCGTTCTAGGCTCGTAATATTCCCAGTTGGCCTTCTTTACCTCATATGGATACCGGTCCTTGAAAAGGTTCAGCATAAGAACAGTATCCGCCTGCTTAAGTATTTTTGTAGTGGCAGCAATTCCGTTTCCGCCGCCGAGGTATTCATTTGGGTTAATTATTCTGCTCTTTAGCTCCTTAAGACTGATATCCTCCATCCGGTGATAGCCGTCAAACTGCTCAATAATCAGGGAATTGCTGTCAGGCTGCGGAATATAAAGCAGGTCATTCATTTCGTGCAGTATATCCAACTCAGCTTCACAGCCAAGGCGTTTTACAAGCTCACTGCAGACAGCAGCATGCTTTTCCTCAAGCAGTTTTAACGTCTTCTCTGCGACCTCAAGGGTGTTTTTAACCATCATATTTGTAAAAGCATTGTTATTAACCCTTTCGTGGTACTCATCCGGTCCGGTTACATCGAGTATTTCATATCTGTTTTTATCTTTCTTGAAATAAGCATAGGACAGGAGAAAACGGGCACATTCAAGAATTACTTCCGCACCGCCCTCCAACAGTATGCTTTCATCTCCGGTCATACTGTAGTACTGCCATATTCCGTAAACCACATCGGTGCTGATATGAATCTGCTTGTCTCTGAAGTAGGTCCTCATTGGCCTGCCTGTGAACACATCGGTTACATTAAAGTGAGTACATGCATCATCACCGGTATCCTGGCTTTCCCATGCATAATAGGCACCTCTGTAGCCGTATTCCGCCGCCTTTCTTCTGGCCCCGTCGAGAGTATGCACTCTGTATCTCATTAAATTTCCGGCAATTTCAGGGTTTGTGTACAGGAAGAAAGGCAGCATGAACATTTCTGTATCCCAGAATATTGCCCCCTTATAAACCTGACCGGACAAGCCTCTTGCAGGTATTGACGCCTTGTCGGAATGGGCAGGTGCTATGGAAAGCAAATGATATATGCTGTAACGCAGGGCCAGCTGTGCTGTATCATCCCCGCTTATCCTTACATCCGAGATATTCCAGCGCTTTTCCCATTCGGCCATATTCAGGGCTGCAAGTTCAGCGTAACCCCTGCTTCTGGCGTGGAGGCAGCCGGTTTCTGCTGAAGCTAATGCATCTTCAACGCCATCATTGCCTGTGTAAACACTGACGTATTTGTAAAGGGTGTAAACCTGACCGGGCTGCGCCTCAAAAGCAATTTTTCGGAGGATTTTTTTGTCCTCAACCACAATCTGTTGACTCATTTCACTCCAGGCTTCCGGGGCAAAAGCCATGCTTTCAGCCACAGAAACCTTGCAGCCCAGCTCGCCGGTTGCAGAATCAATTACAATCAGTTCACCTTTGGATTGGGGTTTCATATGAACTAGGTGGGGCCCGTTAATATCCCAGACATCTCCGTCTATTCCTGTCTCAATTACTATACTGCATTTGCTGGCAGCCTTAATGGAATATTTCATACACATAAGGTGTACATCGCTTAACCCTAGAAATCTTTCGCTTTCAATTTCTATGCTGTTTCCGTCCCGGCCTGCAAATACACTTCTTCTGGAGTGAAGACCTGACTTGATATCCAGACAGTGTAAATGCTCCAGCGGCTCACTTTTCAGAGTTCCCACCTGGCTGCCGTCACAGCTCAATCGAGTATAAAAACCGTTTGGAGCATTTACAGGCTCTCTCCATTTATCCCCTGCTTTGTCATATACGCCCAGCAGGTTGCATGCGACAAGCTGGCCTTTTTCAAATTCCTCCAGGGTTCCCCTGTAACCCATATAACCATTGCCTAGCAGGAACTTGTTTCCGTTTAACTCTATATTTTCTTTTCTATAACCTTTTTCTTCTATTATCCAGGACATAATGTCCACCAACTTTCCCTTTTATCTCTTTAATGGAACCAGCACATATCCAATACGGGGCTGGTGAAGAGACTAGCCTCTCCATTCAGCCGGAACGGGAATTTCAATGCCTCCCGGTCCTATCCTGTACTCTTTCCCATAAATCTTAACTTCAGCAGCAAGTCCGTTTGCAGTTTTGAAGGCAACAGTATCTTTTGTCACATTTACAGCCAGCACCGCGCCCCTGTATAGAGTTCTGAAGCTGTAGGATTTCCATGCCGCAGGTATGGAAGGATTGAAAACAAGTATAGCACCGTCAGATCTCATTCCACCGAAGCCATAAACAATATTGACCCATGCAGCCGCAATTGAAGTTGTGTGAAGTCCCTCTCTGGTGTTGCGGTTGTAGTTGTCCAAATCCATGCGGGTTGCAAAGCTGAAGAAATCAAAAGCCTCCTTGTGTCTGCCCAATTCAGATGCAAAAACCGAATGTATGGAAGGTGACAGTGAGGATTCGTGAATGCATCTTGGCTCATAGAACTCATAATTTACCCTTTTTGTTTCAGGGGTAAATTCCTGATTATACAAGAACATGAACATGAGCACATCGGGCTGCTTTATCATGTCATTTCTGTAAATTCTGTCATAGGACCAGTTGTGGTACAGAGGAAAGTCTGTAACCGGTATTGCTTTAATATCAATATGCGGAAGGCCAAAATAACCTTCATGCTGTTCATATATACCGGTGCTTTCCTCCAGCGGGATTCTCATACTCTGAGCCATCCTGCTCCATTCCTCAGGCTCGGTCTCTTTGATTTGAAGCTTGTTTGCCAGCTCAGAGTACACCTCAGGAATAGTCTTTCTGACATCCTTCAAAGCTTCCAGCGTATATTCAAAGGTCTTTTTAGCCATGTAATTGGTATAGCAGTTATTATTGACCATCATCTGGAATTCATCAGGTCCCATAACGCCATAATACCCGAATTTTCCGGTTCTGGAGCTATATTGGCCTCTTGTGGCCAGGAAACGGCAGATCTGCACCAGCATTTCCAAGCCCTTCTCATACAGGAATTCCTTATCTCCGGTTATTTTCACGTAATGCCAGATTCCGTATGCAACGGCTGTACTGGGCTGGAATTGAAGACTGGCATGCTGCCAGAGTGTACAGCTTTCTGTTCCGTCCAGAGTTGCAATAGGATAGCAGGCTCCTTCACAATCCAGCTCGGCCGCACGCTCAACAGCCCTGGGAAGTGTATTGTATCTATACTCCAGCAGGTTTCTTGCCGCTTTTGGATTGTTGAACAGATAGAAGGGGAGGCAATAGGTTTCTGTGTCCCAGAAGGCATGGCCGCTGTAAGCCTCTCCCGTAAGTCCCTTTGCTCCTATATTCAATCCCGGGTCTTCTCCATGATAGGTCTGATGCATCTGGAAAATACAGTATCTGATTCCCTGCTGATTATCAGGGTCTCCTTCAATCCTTACATCAAAGGTGTCCCAAATTTTTTCCCAATACTTTATATTTTCAGCCAGCAGATCATCAAATTTTCTTGAACAATAATCCCCGGCAAGTTTTGCGCCTTCAGCCCATACTTTTTCAGCTTCAGTTCCGCTGTTCTTTTCAGCATGAACAACCGCCAGTTTTTCAAGGGAGAGCTTATAGCCTTTAACCAATTCCAGCTCAAACTCCAAACCATTCAGCTTATCGCTTTCAAAATATGTATAATTCAAGGGCTGTTCACTGTTCAGCCTGAAGCCTGCGTAAACCATATGACCGCTGGTCTCAGTCCGGGCCAGACTTGCAGTGATACCTCCGTAGTTTTCCTTTTTTATGCTGTTCCAGAGATTTCTCTGCATTGACTCGTGTATCGGGGAGAAATCAAGACCTGTCTTAAGCTTAATTGTACCTGAGAAATTCAAAGGTTCCAGGGATATTCTCTGACAGCCCAGCCTGGGAGCTATCATACTGAGAAATCTGGTGAACTGTACCTTTATATCCTTACCCGTTTCTGTATGCCAGATGAACTCTCTTGTGAATACTCCTGTCTTTAAATCAAGCCTTCGTTGAAAACTGCTTATCTTACTCTTTGCCAAATCCAGCTCTTCTTCATCCAATTCAATTCTTGTGTAGAGCCAGTCCACCCCGTTCACCATGAAGGTAGCCCGGTTTGAAATACCCTTATAAGCGGATTTTTCAGTTACCCGTTCCTCATACACTCCATTAAGATAGTTGCCAATCAATTTATCGCCGCTATAGCCTTCCTCAAAATATCCACGCACTCCCATGTATTCATTGCCGAGAGAAAATATGGATTCAGATACACGGCCATATTCAGGTTTAAAACCTTCTTCTATTACTTCCCACGGACATACTTTCAAATATTTGTCTGCAAATTTACCCATATAACCTCCATTTAAGTATTACCCCTGTTATTTCTTTGTATTATAGTTACATTTATTCTAAATATTTGAATCTCAAAACTAAAAATGGCTGGCACAGAACCAAGCTGTGCCAACCAACTTTTCAGTACATAATATTTATTTTTTAGCTGCTACGAAAGCATCCAGCTGTTTCTGCTTTTCTGCAATTATCTTATCAGAGCCTGCTGCTTTTAAAGCTGCAATGAATTTCGGTACTGCTACTTCAGGGTCAATTGATCCTGTAAAGATTGCCCCGGTATACTGGTTAATTACGTTGTTAACTGCAGCAACTTCGTTCTTAACCGGTTCAGAGTTGAAGCTGAAACCCAGTGCCAATGATCTGTCAGCACTGTCATTGAATGTCTTATACTGTTGATAGATATCCTTTTCATCAGTATCCCACAGATAGTTAAGAGTAATATCTCCCATTAACCAGCTCATGTTGAGGTTGTAACCTGAGTTCTGAGCGGTTATTCCATCCGGATACTTGATAGTGTTATCATCTACTTTTACGTAATCCTGACCTTCAATACCCCAGTTTAGGAGGTTAACGAGGTATTTATCCTTATGGAGCAGGTTGGCAAACATTACTGAACGTGATGCATCTGTTGCACTTGTTGGAACTGCCAGCAACGCACTTACAGCATCACCGGTTGTCATGAACGGCTTGCCCATTGGGAAGTAAACAACTTCCTTACCGCTCTGACGTCCTTCCTGAGCAGCTATACCTGGCTTTCCTGACTGGTTGTAGCCAGCAGCCTTACCAGCTTTTACAGCGGTAAATGTCATTTCAGTTGTTGATGAAGCATTTTTATTAATATAACCTGCTTTAAACCAATCACGCATTAATTTTGCAGCTGCCATGAAGTCAGGCTGTTCGAAGTAGTTAACAACCTTAGCTTCTGTAGCACCTCTGGGAATAGCACCAACCGGACCGCCAAGTATGTCGTATGCGTTTGTATCCATCATACCAACCAACGGTGAATCAGCTGATCTTGCCTGAATTGGCACCATACCGGGTTCGCCCTTCTTAATCTGTTCAAGGTAAGGAGTCAAATCACTCCAGGTCTTGATCTTATCCGGTGTCATACCGTATTTATCTGCTATTTTCTTATCAAAAACCATACCCTTAACAGCAGCCCATTCCTTATAACCGGTCAAACCATAAGCTTTTCCGTTTATGTAGCCTGCTTCTCTAACATCCTGAGGAACTGTCTGCAGGTACTCAGGGGCATACTGTGGAAGCAACTCATCCAGTGCTTGCAGAGATCCTCTGGCAACCCATTGTGATTCAAACATCCACGATGCGGTAAAGATAAGGTCCATCTTTTCGTTTGCCGCCATCATTAAGTTTATTTGTCTGTCATAGTTACCCCATTGGATTGGACGATATTCCAGGGTTGCATTGATCTTTTCGGTCAAATATTTGCTTGCTGCTTCGTTAACTGCTGCCAGGTTCTTTGGAGTTTCACCCATTGTGAGGAAAAGCAGCTTAACAGGTTTCAAAGTCTTCGGATCAATCGCGCCAGCTTCTGTAGATGCTGCTGCGGTTGATTCAGCTGCAGTTGTTGATACAGCTGTCGTTTCAGGCGCTGTAGTACTGGTACTTGAATCTGTTGCAGTTGATGAACTTCCACAACCGGATAAAGCCATTGTAACTGTGAAAGAAACTGCTAATAGAAAACTACCAATCTTTCTTTTCATTATATTCCCTCCATATAAAACTATATTAATAATCAGGTCCTATACCTGTATTATCCCTTTACTGCACCAATAGTCAATCCCTTTACAAAGTATTTCTGGAAGAAAGGATATGCAAAAATTATCGGTCCTACTGCAATGATTGCCATTGCCATTCTTGAAGTCTCCTGCGGAACGGTGGCCAGCGAGGCAGCTGCATTACTGCTGCGGTTCTGTGACAGGAATTGGATGTTTAACAAAATACTCTGCAAAACGTACTGAATACTGTAATTCTCAGGTTTTATCTGGAAAATCATACTGTTAAACCAGTCATTCCAGTATGCTAATGTGGCAAATAAACCTATTGTTGCGTATACCGGTTTTGATAAAGGTATTACTATCTGCACAAATATCCTGAATTCTCCTGCTCCGTCTATGTTAGCCGCTTCCAGAAGCTCCTGTGGTATGGTGTTTGCAAAAAAGGTTCTCATTATCAAAACATTAAAACCGTTCAGCAGTAGCCCCGGAAGCACCAGTGCCCAAATGCTGTCGCTCAGATGCAGATAACTTTTCATAACTATATACCAGGGTACCAAACCGCCGTTAAACAATATGGTAAACACTACAAAGAAGGTGAAGAATTTTCTAAAGGGCAGTGTTTTCCTTGATATGGGATACGCCAGCATGGAGGTTATTGCCATACACACTATTGTTCCGAAAACGGTTGAGAAAATGGTATTTCCGTATGCTCTGAACAATAAATGGGGATCTTTAAAAACATAGTCATAGGCGCTCACAGAAAATTCCTGAGGAAAGAAGGAATATCCGTATTTCGCAATCGAATCTTCACTTGAGAAGGATATTATTAAAACCAATATTAACGGAATTATTGCTGCTAATGAGCAAAATATGAATATGGCATGTATTGCCCAATGAGTCCTTTTATTTTTCATGTTCATGCCTCCTTAGAATAATGCATTTTCCGGACTTATCTTACGTACTACCAGGTTGGTAGTCAGTACTAAAACAAATCCTACTACTGATTGATAAACACCCGCTGCTGAAGACATTCCCACATTTCCCATAGTTATAAGACTAGTGTAAACATAAGTGTCTATAACATTTGAAACCGGTTGTAGTGTTCCGGACTGCATAGGAAGCTGATAAAAGAGACCAAAATCAGAATAGAAAATTCTGCCGATTGCAAGTATAGTCATTATAACCATTACAGGAACCAATAACGGAATTGTTATATATCTGACCTGCTGCCATTTCCTTGCACCATCTATGGTAGCTGCTTCATAATACTCTGTGTCAATACCTGTCATAGCCGAAATATAGACTATGCTGTTAAACCCGACATTTTTCCAGGCATTGGTTATGATAAAAATGTAGGGCCAGTATTTAGGTTCCAGATACCAATCTATGGGGGCAATACCGAAAGCATTTAAAATATGTGCATTGACCAGACCTGAAACCGGATTTAATAATGCATAAACCAGATAAGCAACAATAACCGCTGACAGGAAGTATGGAAGCAATACTGCACTTTGATAAAATCTTCTTGCAAAATTACCTCTTACTTCATTCAGAATAATTGCCATTGCTACTGCAAGTACTAAATTTACAAGTATGAAGACAGCATTATAAGCCAGCGTGTTTCTGGTCATTACAAATGCGTCTCTGGTCACAAATAAATACTTGAAATTTTCAAAACCGGCCCATTCACTTTTTAAAATTCCAAGGCCGTAATTATAATTCTTAAAAGCAATCAAAATTCCAAACATGGGTAAGTAATTATTAATGAGTAAATATATGACCCCAGGAAGCATTAGAAGGTATAGAACCTTATGCCTTACGACTGCATTCCACAAATTCCGTTTTTTTACTGCTCCAACTGATTTGCGTTCTGCTTTTACAATAGTATTCATTAATCAGATCTCCTGTAAATTCAATTATGACTGGTTAGGTTGGAATCCATGTCTGTATTATATTACTTTTGTAAAAGTTCACTCTACCAACTTGGTGACATCATATATCACAATTGTGACCTCTTTTTCGCCGCGTGTTTTGTAGAAATTACACAAAAAAGCCGCCGGATTCCTATGAAATCCGGCGGCCAACCTGTCGGTTAGTAGTGCTGTGTGCCTGCCTATGTTATTAAATCGTCTTCCTCACATAATTACCTGAGTAGAATTTTTTTCTATACTCCTGGGGAGTCAGGTTATAAACCTTCTTAAACATTTTAGCGAAGTAGGAAAAGTTATCATAACACAGTTGATTCGCAATTCCATATATGGGCATATCCGATTCTGAAATCAGCACACGCGCCAGTTTCATACGCTCCTGAAGTATATAGTCCGACAGAGACATGCCTGTTTCCTTGTGAAACAGTCTGGACAGGTAGGATTCGTTAAGATGTACATATTCTGAGAGCTCATCCCTTGTAAGCTTCTTGTTAAGGTTCTGCTGAATATACCTCTGCAGTTCAAAAACAATGCTGTTTTTCTGAACTCTGGTTTCATCGTCGGCAGCTTCTGCACAGACAAAATTTATGATATTGTGCATCCACTGTTTGAACTGCTCATCGGTGCAGGTTATTTCACGTCCCTCCATGCTTAATTCAAGGCTGCTGAGATTGTCCAAAGACATACCCCTTTTCTTAAGAACAAAAACTGCTGTCTGAAGTATGCTCTGATAAAGCTTCATGAGGGTTCCCCTGTTATCATTGCGGCTTTTGATCCAATCCATAGTCAGCACTGTCAGACTGTCAACATCAAGCTCTTCTCCATTGACCAAAAGGCTCTTCCACTGTTCTTCTATGTTATAATACTTTTTAAAACTTTCCATACTCTCCTGGTCGCTTCTTTCCTTGATCAGGCGGTCGAAGTTTTTCCGGAGTACATCCTCCATTTCTTCATATATTACCGGCTTTAATAAATAATCACAGCTGCCCAGCTGAAGCGCTTTGCGCACATAATTAAAATCGGTATGGCAGGTTAAAAAAACCGCCTCCAGCTCAGGATAATTAGTCTTGGCCCATTCCAAAAGCTCAAGCCCGTTTTCCTCAGGCATATTTATATCACAAATAATAAGATCAATAGGGTTGTTTTCAAGGATTGTCTTTGCCTCTCTGGCATGGTAAGCCTCAAATACCTCCGAAACATCAAGCTTCTCCCAGTTAATACCGTCTACTATTCCCTTGACAGCATATATTTCATCATCCACGACTAATACCTGAAACATGTTAACCTCCATGCCCCCATATGTGTAAGGTCGCTGATACTGACCTTAATTTTTCTCGAACTACTCTTTTAGTGCTTTGGGCATCCTAAGAGCATTGAAAACTCTTTTGTATGGGGTTTAAATTATTCTACTCGGCTGATACGCAATCCAATCCGTGACAAAAACATTTATTCCGATACAGGTAATGCCATTTCTACCACCGCACCGCCTTGCGAACTATTGCTGAAGGCAAGCCTGACCTCGGAATGGTAATATAATTGGCAGCGCCTTTGAACATTCCAAATACCAATATGATTGTCAAAATCCTTATTGAAATAATTTTCCGACTGAAGCTCAGAAATTATTTCGGGGGCAAAACCTCTTCCATTGTCTTCAATCTTAACAGAGATATATTTGCCACTATGACTTGAAATGGCCTTCACCTGTACATTAACGCAAAACGGCATGTCCTCTCTGTAGCAAAAGCCATGTTCCATACAGTTCTCTACAAACGGCTGCAGGATGAAGGCAGGAACCGAAACCGTTCCAAGCTCCTCCTCTATTTCGATACTGTAATCAAAGGCTTTAGGAAAACGTATTTTCTGAATACTCAGATAATTACTTATATGCTCCAATTCTTCAGATAATGTAACAAGTGTGCGGTTTGTACGCATCATAAATCTCAGGTGCCTTACCATATGCAAAGTCAATTGCTTAACTAATTCAGTATCCTTAACCTGGGCCAGAGAGTAAACCAAATTGAGGCAATTGGCAAAGAAATGAGGGTATATTTGTGCCTGCAGCTCCTTCATCTCGGCCTTCTGCACTCTCAGCTGCTCCTCATAAATTCCGTTTTTCAGATACTGGACCTCGTGAGCCATATTATTAAATGCATCATTGATTGTATTAAATTCCTGCAAATGGGAAGGTTCAATTCTTACAGTCAGATCCCCTGCCTGAATCTTCCCCATTCCGCGAAGGAGCTTTTTAACCGGATGTGCAATGGCCCTTTGCAGATAGAGTAAAAATATTGCAAGGAAGATTGCTGCAACAAAGGGTGTTACATACACGACACTCTGGAAAACGGTAAGCTTTTCTACAAGCGCATTCACCGGAAGAACCACCACCAGATACAGGTTGGATACTTCGGAATGGATACTCACTGCCATGGAATCCGAGCCATCAATCTCATTTTTTATGATAGCATAAGGCCTTGTATCCTGTGTCAAAGCTTTTTTCAGCAGATCAGCCCTGTAGGTTTTCAAAGGATGGGCGGATGTGTTGGCAGTCAACATCTGTCCTTCGGTTGATGCAAACATTACCTGGGAGTTATCGCTGAATTCCAGAAACCTTATTGGCTGCAGCAGTTCTTCAAGGTTTACCCAAACGCCGATATATGTACCGAAGCCGGTATCAGTCAGCTTAAGCAGGAAGTATTTCCCATCCATGTTGAAAAGCTGCCAATTGGATATACATTTCAGACGTGTATCATTGTTTTTCAGCAAACTTTCAAGCTTTGAGTTTATTTTTTCAAAATCACTTTCTTTTTTAGGAGCGATGATTACTTCCTCAGATATTTTGTATAGGAATATGGCATTGGCATAGGAATATTCCATTACATCTTTTTTTATCTTGTCCAATAATCTCAGATTTGCAACTATGTCATCTTCTGTTGTGGTTTTACCCTGATTGATATAAATGATGTTTTGATCCTGATAAGCCATACTGTGAAGATATTTTGCCATATCATTAAGTACATTATCCACCTGATTGCTGTGAATCTGTACAATGCTTTGATTTGATGCGGCCACCTGATTACAGACTACCTTCATTGCATACCAATTATTAAAAATAAGTAAAAGGAGAAGAGGTACTGTAATAAGGCCGAAGCCTGAAATAATTTTAAATGTCAACGTAGAAGTCGACGACGAGAAATAATGCTTCAGATTAAGTATATGAAACACTCCTTCCGGTACATATTCAATTAAATAAATTACACGGTAGGGATTCCAATAACCTAGTCCTAAGCTTATGTTAACATGAGATGTTTCCAATGTCAATTTGGCATTGATGGAAGGGCAGGTTATTCGCCTGAGCGTGCTCTTTCCAGTTCTTCCAGGTCGAACTTTTTCATTTTAAGAAAAGCCTGGGTAACCCTTCGGATTTGTTCCTTTGATCCGTTAAACAATACATCATCCATATTCTCCGGAACGATTTGCCAGGAAACTCCAAACCTGTCCTTTACCCAGCCGCATTGCTCTGCTTCGGGAACAGCTGAAAGCCTGTCCCAGAAGTAATCAATCTCCCGTTGATCCTTACAATATACCATGAGTGAAAATGCCTCGTTAAAGCTAAAATCCACATCAAACCCGTTGTCCATTGCCGAAAAGTCAAGTCCCTGCAGCTTGAAAGCGGCATAGTTCACCTTTGCCTTTGGTGAAGCTGCTTCTCCGGCTCCATATTTACTTATGGTTCCGATTTCTGAGCGCTCAAAAATTTCGGTATAGTATTTTACTGCCTCCTCAGCCTTTCCACAGGCCTCACTTGAAAAAAGCAGGTTCGGTGTAATCTTTTTAACATCTTTCTGCCTGTCTGTAAGCATCAGCTGCCAGGATAAACCATACCTGTCCTGAATCCAGCCATACCACTTGCTGAACGGGTACTCCCCTAGCGGCATCAGTTCACTCCCGCCTTCGGATAAGGCCTTCCATATGGTATTGACCTCTTCAATAGAATAACAGGCAACCATTAGGGAAATTGACGGGTTGAATTTAAAGTAGGGGCCGGCACTTATTGCCGAGAACTGCTGTCCTGCCAACTGAAAGTTTATAATTTCTGAATCGCCGGAGGGTGTATTTTCGATAACCGTCATGTTGAGTAGTTTAGAGTCGTTAAATAATGTCGCGTAAAACAGAGCTGCCTCTTTAGCCTCTTTGTCATACCATAGATGGGGTACTATTTTCTGCATAGTGTATCTCCTTTACCGATAATTTTATTTTTAAGTTATTTATAATTATTTTTAAGTATTGTATTATCATTATACCAATCCGGCTGCTATATTAAACAAAATCAGTGACTGTTGTTATTGTAGGGTGATTATTGATTTCTTTCAAAAATTTTCCGTATTGTAATCTTAAAGGCAGTATGTTATATTATTTTACAAATAGAGTGATTGGAGTTGAAAAGATGAAGTAATTCTTTCTTGCAGATTTTTAAAAGCATATACAAGCTATAAAGCGGAAACTTGCCGCTGGTTTTGTCATGCTTATGCAGGAAAGTTTAACTAATTCTTTATCACTCAAACAATATATCCTCGTTCATACCCGAAACGGGTCAGGCTTTGCTGTATTTTTGAGCTGCAGGAATTTAACTTTCCTGCAGCTTTAATATTTATACGGGAGGATGATTTTATGTCTTTAATAAGCGTTACAAATTTGACCTTTGCCTATGATGGCAGTTACGATAATATATTTGAGGATGTTAGCTTTCAGATAGATACTGATTGGAAATTAGGTTTCACCGGAAGAAACGGCAGAGGCAAAACTACCTTTTTAAATCTGCTGCTTGGTAAATATGAATACAGAGGTAATATATCCTCAAAGGTAGCCTTTGAATATTTCCCCTTTGAGGTACCTGACAAGGGCAGCAGCACTATTGAGATAATTGAAGATATCTGTCCGGACTATGTGCACTGGGAGCTTATGAGGGAGCTTTCACTGCTGGAGGTATCGGACGATGTTTTATACCGCCCGTTTGATACACTATCAAACGGTGAGCAGACAAAGGTCCTGCTTGCAGCTTTGTTTCTTAAGGAGAATAGTTTTCTTCTGATTGACGAGCCCACAAACCATCTGGATATGAAGGCAAGGCAAATTGTCAGCGACTACCTGGGATCCAAGAGGGGATTTATTCTGGTATCCCATGACAGGGCCTTTCTGGACAACTGTGTTGACCATATACTTTCCATCAACAAGACCAATATTGAGATTCAAAAGGGAAACTTTTCTTCCTGGTGGGAAAATAAACAAATGCAGGACAACTTTGAGCTTGCAGAAAATGAGAAGCTCAAAAAGGATATTCAACGGCTTTCAGCAGCAGCAAAACGCACTGCTGACTGGTCTGACAGGGCAGAAGCGAGGAAAATCGGATTCGACCCGACTGTAACAGAAAAAAATATATCCCGCAGGGCATATCAAGGTGCAAAATCAAAAAAAATGATGAGCCGGTCAAAAGCAATTCAGGAAAGACAGCATTCGGCTATTGAGGAAAAATCCAGGCTGCTTAAAAATATTGAAGCTTCAGAGAAGCTAAAGATTTCCCAACTGGACTTTCATACCGGTCGACTTGTAGAGCTTGAAAACCTGTCTATATTTTACGGTGAAAAAAACGCATGTGAAGGAGTCAGCTTCACCATTGACAAGGGTGACAGAATCGCCCTCAGCGGTAAAAACGGTTCAGGAAAATCAAGCGTACTAAAGTTGATTTGCGGTGAAGAGCTTGCTTACTCAGGCACATTAAGGAAGCCCGGCCAGCTTAAGATCTCATACGTATCCCAAGATACATCACACCTTAAAGGCAATCTGACCGACTATGCCCGAGAGAATGATATAGATGAAAGTCTGTTTAAGGCTATTTTAAGAAAGCTTGATTTCTCAAGAGTCCAGTTTGAAAAGGATATGTCTGATTTCAGCGGCGGTCAAAAGAAAAAGGTTCTCATAGCAAAAAGCCTGTGTGAAAAGGTTCACTTGCATATTTGGGATGAACCGCTCAACTTTATTGACGTTATCTCACGTATGCAAATTGAGGATTTACTTCTGGAATACTCCCCGACAATTCTGTTTGTAGAGCATGACAGTGAATTTGTGAAAAATATTGCAACGGAGATTGTTGAACTGTAGACAGGAAAACGGGAATTTCACCCGATAGATTGCACCCATGCCGGGCGCACGAGAAAGTGCAGGATATTTCAAGTGATAATATCCTGCACTTATATATTTTATCTGAAGAGTTTGTCTACACCTGACAGGTACCGCCAATCATTATCAGTAGTACTGAAAATTCCCGCATTGGCGGCGCTGGCACTCATTTTCCCCGCTCAATCATTTTCAGAACATAGCCCTTCAGCTCATCAAGCGTTGAAACTTCTGATACGGATGGATAAGCCCAGTCTGCATAAATTATACCATTCTTTGTTTGAAGAAAGGCGAATCTTTCCCCATCCATAAATCCATAACCGGATATATCCTTTAAAATAAGCCTTGATCCGCTTTCTTCCCAGTAATCATTGTCATCATATTTTTTAGGCATAAAAATCCCAACTGTGCCAACCCTGACCTGTGAAACAACTCCTGTATCCTCAACCCATATATCGGAATTGACAGGACACGGCAGAAGTACCCGAACTATATCCCCTGTTTTTTCGTTGCCCCGATAAACCTCATCAACTTTTATTGAAGCAATAGCCTGATAGTGTTTATTACCGCTTCCAAAGTCAATCTTTATGTTCTGTATATCCTTAACCTCACCTTTAAATATGGAGGTATTATACTTATGAAACAACTCGTCTTCCGTGAGCTGGACAAGGTCATTTTGTATTCTGACATCGGGTGTATTTTTTACATATTGAACTTTTACATTTCCGGTTGAATTGGGAAGTTCAATAGTAGAACTGATATTTATAAGGAATGTACCAATAACTATGCCAAATAATATAACCGCCGCCATGGGAACAGCGTATTTTTTTTTATATTTCCTCCGATGGTTGAATGTTAAACTATCGGCTTCTTGCTTTTCTCCTGACTTTTCCATCAAAAATGCCAGAGTCCTGTCATTGAAATTTTCCCTGACCTTTAATTTATCTAAAGCCGATTTATATTTTTCTTCATCCATTGTCAAAACCTCCTATCTTCGTTTTAAGTATGCTCCTGCCCCGGGCGATCCAGGTTCCTACAGTTGCGGGTTTTGCCTCCAGAATTTCTGAAATTTCCTGAATTGTATAGCCCTCATAATAAAACAGATGAATTGGCAAACGATACTTTTTATCCAATTCTAAAACCTCGCCAAGTATCTCACTCTCTTCTTTGGGAAGATAACTCAGATCGTCCGGTATGGTATTTCTATTTTTAAACCATCCTGCTTTTAAGTAGTTCTTGCTCTTGTTTATTGCAACTCTTATAAGCCAGGCCTTTTTATGTTGTTCATTTTCAAAGGTGGGCAGCTTCTGCATGTATGTCAGAAAAACATCCTGTGCTATATCTTCAGCATCCGAAATATTCCTTACATAACTGAAAGCTAATCTTATAATGCTGTGAGAGTATTTCAGCACAGCTTTCTGAACGTTTTCATTGAGCTCATATGAACCATTCAATGCATCCTCAACTCCTTTCACTTATTATACAACTGATGTGGAGAATATTTTTCATTGACCAATAAAAACTTGTGATAAAATTTTACATTAATATTCTTTATGGGCAAATCTGCCAGTTTATAGTATACTATTACAAGAAATTACAGGTTTTTAAAGGCATAAAGTATCAGAAGAAGATGTGAAAGTCAGGACATCTGCTTGAAAATATTGAATATACAAGGAGGTCTTAACAATGAGGGGGCAGGTTTTAACCGGCTTAAATCGTGTGGAGTTTCTGGAACGGCCCATTACCGAACTTGATAATGGGGAATTAATTGTGAAAGTCGAGTATTGTGGGATTTGCGGTACGGATGTCCACAGCTATCAGAACGGGTTGCATATTCCGGTAGGGGCGGTTATGGGACACGAATGCGTTGGTACTGTTTATAAAATCACTGACAGGGTTAATAATTTTAGAGTGGGAGACAGGGTAGTTATAAATCCTATGCCCCGGTGCGGCAGATGTCATTGGTGTCAGGCCGGTCACTTTTCTTTGTGTCCGGAGGCGGCAAGCAGAGAAATTGGAATAACACTTGATAATGATGGCGGCTTTGCAGAATTCGTAAAAATAAAATATCCTTCTGAAATGCTTCATCTTATTCCGGACACTCTTTCTTTTGAAGCTGCTGCCTTAGCTGAACCTCTTGCGGTATCGCTCCATGGAGTGAGGATGTCCCGGATAAAGGCAGGTGATACTGCACTGGTCATAGGTGCAGGTATGATCGGTCTGGGTGTTATAGAGTTTTTAAGAATTACAGGCGCTGGAAAGATAATTGTTGTTGAGATTTCTGAAAGAAAAACCGAATTAGCAAAATGTCTTGGTGCAGACTTTACTATTAATCCTGTACTGGAGGGAGAAAATACTGTACCGAAGATTCTTGAGCTAACTGATGGAATAGGGCCTGACATAGTATTGGAATGCGGAGGGAATCCTACAACTTTTCAATGCTCTATTGATTATGTTAAAAGAGGAGGGCAGGTGGTGCTCATCGGATTTTGTGAAAAAGAAGTTCCAATCAGCCCGCTTAAAATAATTCTTAAAGAACTGGAAATCAAAGCAGCCTTGGGTTATGATAATGAATTTCCGCAGGTTATCCAACTCTTGTCTGAAAATGAGATACATACTGAAAAATACATCTCCGGCACTATTCCCTTGCGTGATCTGGATCAAGGACTTAAAAGGATTATAAGAACACCGGATATTATTAAACTTCTGGTAAAACCTTAAATCAAAAAGCAGGATTTTGTGCAGCAAATCATGAAAACTCTTTAATTTTTTTGTAAAAAGTTGATAGCAGAAAATAATAGATATTGGGAATAATAAAAATTGCTTTGTGCGATTTATAAAGTACCCATACCATATAATAAAATTTACAACTTAAGGCAACGGACGGAGATAAGACAATGAAAAACAAATTTAATCAGGCATTAAAATATATAATCATCTTTAATATAATAGGTTTGATGGTAATAAATACAGGCTGCTCCTATCACCCCTCGAATACTTTGACTGAACCAGGTAATAATTTAAATTCTATAGTAAAGGAATATAGGGACCCAGGCGTGATCAACCTTGAAAAAGCGGAGATTTCCCTGAGTTTTGAGGGAAGGAAATTAAACCTGACCCATCCTGTTTTTGTTGATTACAACAGGTACTACCTGCCATTAACAGAATTTGTAACTGCTCTTAATGGTAAAATAAACATGCAAGACGGAAAAACATATATAGAAGATAGTGATAATAAAATTGTTATTGGTGCAAATGAAAACTATTTTACGGTTAATAGTAAAAAGGAAATTTTAAAGAAAAATACTTTCGCATCCCAAAATACTTTATATGTGACCTTGTTTGATTTGACTAAAATGTTCAAACTAAAAGTAATTTGGGATGATAAAAACAACTTCCTTGATATTTATCGGGATAGAACAGTCATTACCACGGACAGACAGCCGGAAAATGGGAAAAACGCTTTAATCAGATTTGAAGATGTAACTGCAGATCAAAGGTATGCAACTTCCGAAAGTCTAGAAAAGATGAGAATAATTTTTGATTATTGCTATTCCAGGAATATTCCCATGCATCTGGGCTGGGTTCCAAGATATATTGATCCCATCAAGAAAATAGATAATGCTCCTGCTGATAATTATAGCTTTCATAATGCTGACTTTGTCTATACCCTGGATTACTTTACCGATAAGAATGGATTTGTAGGACTTCACGGATATACCCATCAGTTTGGGAATGAAGTCAGTCTCAGTGGCATAGAGTTTAACAGCAGTAGAAATAATACTGAAGCAAACGTAAGAAAAATATTGGATACTGCAGTTGACAATGCTAAAAAACTGGATATACCCATATCTTTCTTTGAAAGTCCTCATTATGCTGCAACACCATTTCAAAAAAAAATATTTGAACAGTATTTTAACAATATCTATGAATATAAAACTTTTTATATGGAACAACAGATAAGCAAAGTAACCCGGGGTGACAGAGTCATAACTTATATACCTACCCCCCTTGGCTACCTTGGCGGAAAATCTGAAATAAATTATATGCTTGGCAAGATTGAAGCTTTAGAGGACGATACTCTGGCAAGCCTTTTCTATCATCCCAGCATTGAGTTTGATTCCATAAAAATAAAAAAGGATGCTAATGGGTATCCTTCTTATACTTATTCGGAAAATTCGCCCCTGAAAAGAATTTTTAACACACTTATCAAAAAAGGATACACTTTGAGAGATTTAAACTCATTATAGCCGTTTTTTTGAGTATTAGACCGAATCCTTTCAGCAGTCGGGATGAGTTAAGAAAGAGTTCATCCCTGAACCTCTTCCCGGCTGTTTTTTAACCCTTTAATAACTTAAAAAACCATGTTTCTCATAATGTGTTATCCTTTCGATTTTATTATGCTTATCCACGAAGACGACAGCCGGTTTATGACTCTTTACTTCCTGCGGCTCCATTGTACAATATGCCATTATAATAATAAGGTCTCCAACCTGAACACAACGAGCCGCAGCACCATTCAGACAAATCATTCCTGAACCGCGTTCTCCCGCAATACAGTATGTTTCAAAGCGGTTTCCATTATTTATATCAACAATCTGAACCTTTTCATATTCATAAATACCTGCGGCATCCAATAAATCTTCATCAACAGTAATGCTGCCTACATAGGAAAGTTCAGCCTGTACAACCGTTGCACGATGTATCTTGCTTTTTAGCATAGTAATGTTCATACAATCCCCTCCCCTTGTGGTTACAACTCATAAATAAAATTGTCAATCAGCCGGGTCTTCCCGATAAATACTGCAATGGCAACCAATACCGGACGTTCAATTTTATCAACCTTCTGCATTGATAGTGCGTCCACCACCTCAACATAATCAATTTTCGCCAGGGGTTGGGTATTTATATTTTCAGTTATTGCAGAAATTATCTTTAAAGTGCTTTTTTCTCCCTGTTCAAGCAATTCCCTGCCTATTGCAAGAGATCTGTTGAGGATTAAAGCCGCACTGCGCTCCTCCGGATTTAAATAAGTGTTGCGGGAGCTCTTTGCCAGACCATCCTTTTCACGGATTATGGGGCAGCCGATTATTTCAATATCCATATTCAGGTCACGAACCATGCGTCTGATTACAGCGAGCTGCTGTGCATCCTTTTGACCAAAATAAGCCCTGTCTGCACCGACAATGTTGAATAGTTTGTTGACTACTGTACATACCCCTCTGAAATGCGTGGGGCGGCTTTTACCGCAAAGCCCTTCAGTAAGAGAAGTCATATCAACATATGTGCAAAAGTCAGACAAATACATTTCCGACACTTCAGGATGAAATATCAGGTGCGCGCCTGTTGCTTCACACATGGCAGCATCATGTTCCAGATGGCGCGGATAGCTTTCCAGATCCTCGGCAGGACCAAACTGCATGGGATTTACAAATATACTGACCACTACACGGTCATTTTCCCTGACTGCCCTCTGAATCAGGCTTTGATGCCCCTCATGCAGATAACCCATGGTTGGTACAAAGCCAATACCAAGGCCTTGCTGTTTCCATGACTTTATGATTTGACGTACTTCATTTACTGTATTTACAATTTCCATTTTAAGCTCCATTTCCGCATCGTGCAAAATGAATTTACCCAATGCAGAACCAAAAATTTCAAATGAAATTTTTATGGGCTTAAATTCAATTTATTGCACGTGCCATTTATTTTTTAGTGCCTAAAAAATAGGCACATGTGCACTAGTTTTCCAGAAACTTTCAGTTTCTTTCAAACTAACCCTCCCTGTCCCCATATGTTCAAGGTCAATGGCATTGACCTGTTTCAACCGTTCATTAATATAATTTTTCTATAATAGTATCCGATATATCAAAACCATGTTCAGGTGCAGGGAACTGACCTCTTTCCACTTCCGCAATATACCGGGCAAAGGCGTCTTTCATCTGTGACCCAATGTCGGAATAGCGTTTAACAAACTTTGGAGTAAAATCAGAAAACATGCCCAGCATATCCTGGTATACCAGCACCTGACCATCACAGCCCTTTCCTGCGCCAATCCCGATAGTAGGAATAGAAATGCTTTGAGAGATAATGGCAGCAAGTTTTGCAGGTATGCATTCAAGTACTACGGCAAAAGCACCTGCCTCTTCTACTGCCTTTGCAGAGTCTATAAGTTTACGGGCATTTTCCTCATCTTTTCCCTGAACCTTAAAACCCCCGAAGGCATTTACTGACTGTGGTGTAAGTCCAATGTGCGCTATAACAGGGATAGATGCATTTACGATGGCACGGATCTGAGGACACACTATACTTCCTCCTTCGAGCTTGACTGCATTGGCATGCCCCTCTTTAATAAGGCGGCCAGCATTGCATACAGCATCATAAACGGAGGACTGATAGGACATAAATGGCATATCACTGACAATTAAAGCGTTTTTTGCTCCCCTTGCCACAGCCTTGGTATGGTAGAGAATATCCTCCATTGTAACCTGCAGAGTATCCTCATATCCTAAGAATACCATGCCCAGAGAATCTCCTATTAAAATGGCATTAACTCCCGACTCATCCATCAGCCTGGCTGTAGAATAGTCATAGGCAGTCAGCATAGTTAATTTTTTATTTTTTTGTTTAGCTTCTCTAAAAGTAAGAACTGTGTTCTTCATTATCTATCTCCTATAATGTTTTCTCCATCAACTTTTCTCCTACAATCTTTTCCCTAACATCTTTTCCAGTTCATAATAGCTGCAACACGGGTTTTTCTCTCGTGCAATGGTAAGCAGCTTTTGTGAAAGCAGAAGATAAACCTGCTTATCGTTTTCATTCAAACAGGATAAATTGCGTAAAACTGTTTCAAGGTCACAGCGTTCTACCGGGCCGGTTAAAGCCTGCATTGTACCTTGCCTGACAATATTGTTAATATTGCCGAGCATTAAAGGATTCAGTGCAAGACTTGCAGTTTGTTCGTCAAAACCGCAGTTTTTGAGCAAATCAATGCCGGTTTGTGCTAACGCAACCATAAAATTGCTGACAAATACAGCTGCACTATGATAAATAGGTTTGTTTTCAGGTGAAATTACCTGTACAGAATTTCCCAAATGCCTAAATAGCATTTGCATTTCATACAGTCGGCCTTCCGAGCCTTCCAAAGTAAAAAAAGCATGAGAAAGCTCCTT
Organism: Bacillota bacterium; assembly: GCA_023409265.1. GTDB lineage: Bacteria > Bacillota > Clostridia > Acetivibrionales > DSM-1351 > Ruminiclostridium. Next base: position 42,690 of record JAEYHZ010000024.1, read on the forward strand.
GTAGGAATTCAACTTATCGCTGATTCCAAAAAGCGGATGGATAGAATAACCATATGCATCATGATTATCAATATTAGAAAAAACTGATGATGATAATGAACCACTACAGTGACAAATTATTTTATTTCTGATGGACAACTTCCCAATGTAATACCATAGCTCCTTAATTGTCCGGTCAGGAACAGTAAGAAAAAGAGTATCACTTGCCTCTACAATGCTATCAATGTCTTTAAAGTCCATTGTGCCTGTAAATTCAGCCGCCTGTCTTGCAGATTGTTGATTTTTACTATAATATCCCGTGACATTTAAATTATGCTCACAGAAATATTTACCGAGGGAAAATCCAACTTTTCCTGCTCCAATAAATCCAATTTTCATACTTATCACCTCCCGAATTGAAGAGGGGGTGATGCTCTTTTGAGGTCCCATTCATAAGGATATGAGCCATCATTCAAAAATAAAATAAAATTAATCCTGATGCAGTTTCCTAATCTATTACACTATACTTAACACCTGCTTAAGTCTATTGTAACCGACTTTGTGAATACTACCCATTCTACGTAAATATAGCACCTTGTTCTGTAGTTGTAAAGTCTTATGAGCTATTATTCATTGGTTATTTTTAATGTAGAGCAAATATAATCCCTTTAATAAAAGATGTTCATCATAAATAATTTCTTCTTCACAATGCGGAACAATCAACTGTGACAGTCCTCCTGTTGCGACAACTGTTGCGTGCTGGCCTATCTGTTTTCTTAACCGTCTGACAATTCCGTCAATCATGGCCGCATTCCCGTAAATACTTCCGCTCTGAATACATTCTACAGTGTTCCTGCCTATGAGGTTTCCTGCTTCATTAACCTTCACATGAGGCAATTGGGCGGCTCTATTCGCCAGTGCTTCCAGGGAACTTTTCACTCCCGGCATAATCATGCCCCCAAGAAAATTTGAATTTTCATCAACCACTGATATAGTTGTTGCCGTACCCATGTCGATAATAATTACAGGTCTGCCGTAATAATTCGCGGCTGCTGCAGCATCCACAATACGGTCACTTCCAAGCTGATCCGGATTCTCTATCAGCAGATTCAGATCTGTTTTAAGCCTCGGCCCCACCATAACAGGAGTGGTATTTGTAAGCACTCTTACTGCCCTTTCCAGTGTATTGGTAAGCTGTGGAACAACAGATGAAATAATGCTTCCCTCTATGTCATTCATATTAATGCTGCCAGCATCTAGAATTCCTTTCATTTCAGCGGAATATTCTTCACAGGAAAAGGTATGAACCGATATAATACGTCCCGAAAGCATTACTGATTCATTCCTGATACAACCTATGACCACATTGGTATTTCCTATATCAATTGCTAAAAGCATTATTACGGATTCCTTTCTGGTGTCATTATTAGATAAAACAGGCTTTATAACTAAACCTGTCTTATTACTATAATTATATATAAATTTTCTCTGATTGGAAGCCTGCCGGGATGAAACAATTAATTCGTAACCCAAGAATATATCAATTAAGGAATATGGTGTTTTCGTATTCTATACCATATATATTGACAAAAAGCAGCTTATACAATACAATAGGTAACATGCGTTAGGTAACAATTGTTATCTTATCTAAAGCTTATTAGGAGGTGTTAGTATGCCACCCAAAGAAAAGGTTACTGAAGCCCAAATTATGAATACAGCCCTTGGAATTGTGAAAGAAAAAGGAATCGGAAATCTGAATGCCCGGGATCTGGCAAAAGAAATGGGTTGTTCGGTACATCCCATATTCAGGGTTTTTAACTCGATGGATGGACTTAAAGCGGCTGTTTATAAAATGGCTGAGCAAGTTTATAATCAAAATATGCTAAGCCCAGAAGATCATGAAGGTGGCGAATTTCTTGGAATGGGGCTTAATTATATTAATTTTGCCAAGAGAGAGCAGAATCTGTTTAAGCTGTTATTCATGTCGGATGCATTTCAGAATCAAAGCTTAATAGATATCGTTGGTAATACGGAAGGTGATGATGAGGTTATTGGAATGCTATGCAGCAGGACCGGCTTAAGTGCCACAAGCAGCAAGGAGTTATATGCAGGGATCTGGCTTACAACTCATGGTATTGCAGCAATGTTTGCTACTAATAGCTGCCGGTATAACGATGAAGAAATCAAGCGTTTGCTGAATAATTCATTTAACGGACTGGTAATGAAATTGAAAAAAGATGAGGAGACTAACATATGAAAAAGTAATATTGGCATTGTTTACAATGGCCATCGGTTTTAATGAGGAAATCTATTTCAGAGGACTTGCACTTAAATTCCTGATGGAAAAGGGAGCAACCAAAGCAATCCTCGGTTCCTCCATTATTTTCGGAGTACTTCACCTTATTAATGCTCTGAACGGAAAGAATGTACTATATCTTGTACTTCAGATGCTATTTGCATTTCTTGTAGGGTTGGTCCTTTCAGAAATTGTAAGTATTACAAAAAGCCTTTGGATTGTAATTATCTGGCATGCAGCTCATGACTTTATATCCAATACTACAAGTGATTCTCTTGACAGTACTGCGTTGATCATTCTTGGGATTCAGGTAGCAATTTTATTAATTTATGCAATTGGTATCTGGAAAAAAGCAATGAACAGAAAAATGTGACAGCTTGATGTCATGACTTATAGTGTCTTGAAAACTATTCCATACTGATTTCAGCAACTGGTTTAACTTGAGCAAACTGGGATAAAATACTGTTATGATGAGCAATAATCTGTTCAGCCAAAAGTAAATCCGAGTCGTAAGTACTGTGGCAATCAGACGCTAATTCAACATTATATCCGTGTGAAAAAGCACTCCTGCAAGTTGTATCAATACAATATTCCGTTTGTACACCACAAATTACGATATCCTTTATTCCCTGTTCATTCAACAGAGTTTCCAATCCGGTTGAGAAGAAAGAGTCCGCATGGTATTTTACAACCAGCTTATCTCTCTCCTGTGGCGCGATTTCCGGATGAACCTGCCATAGTGGTTGGCCTTCCGCTCTGGGCGATTCTCCTGTCTCAGTGTACAATACATAAAAAACCGGAGCATTTGCAATTCGTGCTTTTTTAATAAGGTGTTTTGTATTAGCTATCAAAGCCCCTTCATTAAATAAAGCCTTCCCTCCATAGTCCTTCCAAATAAACGGCATAATTTGCATATCAATAATAACAAGAGCTTTTCTCATATATAAATCCTCCTGTACTCTATCCAACTATATATTTTCATGTTGAAATCTTCCTGCACATCAATTGATTCAAAATTATTTGTCACTGCCAACCACAGTTTCGTATATAATTTTCAATTGTTCTTCTATCATAGTTTCAGAAAAAGATACAACTGCCGAGGATAGCTTAAGTCCTTCCAGGAAAACAATTATATGCCTTGCTGTTTCTTTTGGATCGCAACTCCTGAACTCATGTTGTGATTGTCCATACTGGATCAATTTCGCAAGGGTATCAACTGCTGAAGCAAATCGCTTATCCAGATAATCTTTTTGGTCCGTCTCAATAGTACAAAACTCATAAACAGCAATTGACAGACGCCCTACACCGTTTTGTATTTCCTGTTTTTGTTTATTTATAAAGTGGATAAACATTTGCTTTGCAGGTACTTTGTTGGAAAGCGCTTTATCCAGCTCTGTTGAAGAACTCTCCCTATCAAAATTCAGCATAGCAACGAAAATTTCTCTGGTTGATGCAAAATGCCGGTATAGACCACCGCGACTGAGACCATTCCTTTCACAGAAATCCTTCATTGTCACGGCTGAATATCCTTTTTCAGAAAAAAGTTCTTTTGCTGTATTTAGCAATGCGGTTCTTGTTATATTTCCTTTTCTTACCATTTGCTTATCCTCATTCAAAGTATGCGACACAATTGTCGCTTTTTTTATTATGTGACATTTGTGTCGCTTTGTCAATGGGTAAAGTAAAAAAGGTTACGGCTTTAAATAGCCCTTCTCAACCGCGTCATTAACAATACTTTCTATATAATTCCACAGTATGGCAGAACCCTTCTCTATTCTCCTGTTCCGGGACAGCACTTTCTCTCTTGAGACATCGAGCCTTTGCCATTGCAGCCCCTTTGTCCTATAGTTGTGCAGGATTGGCATGAAGCTGTCCATGGCCTGTGCAAACTGTGCCTCGGGAGTGTCTGCAGCTTCATACTCATTCCAGGTTTTTATGAGCTTTTCGGCCAGGTCTGCAGGCAGCAGCCCAAATATTCTCTCTGCTGCCCTCTTTTCTTTCTCAGCCTTTTCCTGCATGTTTACATTTGCGTATGCAAATGTATCTCCTGCATCAATCTCAACTATGTCATGAAGCAAAATCATTTCGAAAACTTTTAACATATCTAAATTCTCTTCATTGGCATATTCAGATAATATCATAGCTCCCATGGCCATATGCCACGTATGTTCTGCATCATTTTCCTTTCTTGATGCATCCATTAGAATAGTGTTCCTGAGTATCTGTTTAACCTTGTCAATTTCAGCGATAAATTCTATCTGTCTGTTAAATCTTTGTATATCCATTAATTTTTATCCCACCAATCGTTAAAATTCCTATTACCTGTACTCAAAATCATTATACCAGAGAAATTGAGCTTTTATAGCTAATCTTGATACTATTGTATGAATTCGGGAATAACTAAGACTAAATACAGGTTATGCTAATAGAAAGGTTGATAAATATGAGTGAGAATAAAAAAGCCTTAATGACTTGACTTACATTCAAGACATCTCGGCTTTTAAGTTTAGCGAATATTTATCTATTTCAGCGGTATATAAATGTCGAACTCGTAGTCAGGACTTGATAAGTCACTTGACCTAGAGTCATACCATTCTATTGTATCACGTTCGGCCAATTCATATCCTGATTTCGGCAACCATTTGCCATAAATAAAATCAAATGTTCCCTTTAGACCAGCCATGGAGCCTTTGTGTGTAAACACTGCATACTTTGAAGGAGGAATAGTTTTGGTTGTGATTTCTTTTGGGATACTTTGAAAGTCTGTTACCTCTACACATGCACAGTAACTAAATTCACTGTCGTCAGTAATATTAGGCATATACTCGCATAAACCAAGAGTAACGTCCGGATTAACAACATTTCTAATTTCAGTTCTCTTGCTTCCAAACTCACACCACAAATCAGAAATCAAGCTGCTTCCCGGCTTAACCACCCCCTTTATTCCAACAATTTTAAACTCTTTATCATATATAATTTTGGGTTCCATATAAATACCTCCATTTTCACTTTTTAAGTTCTTGAGCTTTACATTTGCTTTTTCGAATAAAAACAATCTGTTCTTTTGTTTCCTGTATCTCCCGGGCGTTATTCCAAAGGCTCTGGCGAAGGCACGAGTAAATACTTCCTGAGATTCAAAACTATAATCAAAGGCAATGTCAATAAGACGCTTATCAGTTGACAAGAGATCGATAGCTGCATTACTCAACTTTCTTTTCCTAATATAATCTTTCACGGAGTCCCCAACCATGGCTTGAAAAACTCTATAAAAGTGTGTCACTGAGAAAAACGATTGATTTGCTAACTCATACAAGTCAATTTCCTCTTTAAGGTGCATTTCAATAAAATCAATTGATTTTTGAATCCTCTCGTAGTAGTTCATTCTAGTAGCTCCGCATCGCCTTTAAGTTAATTATAGCAACACTATAAAATTTGTTTTGATGTTTTTTACCATGATTTTATAATTTCGTATTAAGTGTATCAAAAATAACACTTTCAGAACCTTCCATATCAACTGCCATTAAATTAGGTTTCAAAAAGCTCGACTGCTTTTTCTGCTAATCTCTTTCCATAAAGCTTCGCTCTCCGTTTTTGCCACTCATCACCTGCTTTTATACTAACTGCTCCATAATGTGTTATTGGCCCTGCCTTTGTATATCCTGCTGAATATACCAACATACCTCTAATTAGCATATGTCCGATCATCCCCAGCTCTGCAACGTCAGCCCCTCCTCCAAGATAGTTTTCAGTTACAAAAACACCACCCAGTTTACCTTCTAAATCTATTTTTGTTGTATCAAACCATTTTTTAATTTGCCACGAAAATGTGCCATAATATGTTGGGCAGCCAATGATGACTGCCTTAGACTTCTCAACAAAATCCTTATCAATCCTACCGATACTCATTGCTGCAACTTCAATCTGATCACTTATTTTTGCTCCCGCAGAGATAATTCGGGCCACTTCTTTTGTATTACCTCCCTGTGAATGGTAGACAACTGCAATCTTCATGACTTTCCCCATAACCGCCTTTCATCCTTGTCACAACTGTATAGCTTATTATAGTTACTGTATTCGAATGGTACAAATACAAAATACCTATCTAGGTAGTATTTAAAGGAAGTATGTTATAACTAGAAAGACTTATCGGGTTTTTATAAAATATATATTGACAATCCAGCATTTTTTCCTTATTATATGATGATTTTTCAAACAGCAAAGAAGCATCCCCCTGTAGGTACTATAATTACAGTGGGATAACTTCATAAAAAATTATCAGGGTGTCACCCGGTTCATATCTCTTGGGAACAAGCATGCATTCCTGATGTTGCCAAGACCGAGCAACTTCATTGTCAGTCGCTCCAGGCCTGCTCCCAATCCGCCATGGGGAGGAATTCCGCACTTGTGAACCATCAAATAGGATTCGAATTCATCCGGATTCATCCCGCGCTTTAGCATTTTTTCAACCTGTTGGTGGTAGTCATGAATTCGTTGACCGCCTGTTGTTACTTCCAGGCCATTATAAAGCAGGTCGAAGCTGAGTGTATAGTTTGGGTCATTCTTATCATCCATAGCGTAAAAGGGCCTCTTGGAAGAAGGATAATGTGTTACAAAAATAAAGTCACTGTTGAATTTCTTCTTTGCATATTCACAGAGCAATTGTTCTTCTTCGGGTTCAAAGTCATAGTAATCGGTTACCTCTCTCTTAAACTCGTCAGCAAATATATTTTTTGCATCAATGAATTTTATAGCGGGAATTGAATCAACCCGGGGAACTTTTGCATTCAATAATTCAAGCTCGTTGCCGTACTCGGCCTCTAATAGCTGGAACATATACTTTAGCATTCCTGTCTCCATTTGCATGATTTCGGTAAAGTCATTGATAAAACCCATCTCAAAGTCAAGACTGACATATTCATTTAAATGCCTTGAAGTATCATGCCTCTCCGCACGGTAAACAGGTGCAACTTCGAATACCCTCTCAAATACGCCGACCATTGTCTGCTTATAAAACTGGGGGCTCTGAGCCAGATATACCTGCTTGCCGAAGTAATCAAGCTTGAATATATTGGCTCCGCCCTCTGCACCTGCAAAGACAATTTTAGGTGTCCTTATCTCAGTGAAATTCTGCTTGATAAGGTACTCTCTAAATCCCCTGACTATACCTTCCTGAATCTTGAATATAGCTCTCTCATTTGGATTTCTAAGCGATATCGGCCGGTAAGTTAAATTTGTATCCAGTGAAATATCAAGTTTCTTTTTATTGATAACTACAGGCAGGCCATCTGCCGGTGTTGACAGTACTTCAATGTTGACAATATGAATTTCAGCACCATTCATCACTTTTTGGTTCACTACTACTTCACCTTCAACAATGCAGGCACAACCTTCTACCACAGTGTTTAAACCGCATCGAGCTCTCTCTGTTGAATATACGCATTGCAGCAGTTCCCTCCCGGTCCGCAGTATTACAAATGCAAACCCGCTCATTTCTCTTATTTTGTGTATTGTGCCGTTAATCCTTACCACTTTTCCTGCAAATTGATGCAGTTCAGACACCTCTACGGTTGATTTACCTTGTATTTCATTAATATATTCCATATCGATCCACCTCTCCTTTAGTCTATAAGTTACAATTTGAACACACGCAATAAAAAAACCCCTCGTCACAAAACAATTCTGGGACGAGAGGCTTAATCACGCGGTGCCACCCAAATTAAACGTTAGCATTTATCCGGTAAAGCCCGGCATCATGTAACATTTATCTCAATGTATATAACGCATACCTGCGGGTTGACTTACTCACATCGTCATGTTTTCCTTCAACCGGCTCCCGGGTGTCTGTTCTCTTACTCAATTCCTGAAGGTACTTCCAGTCACGATACCTTCTCCCTGAAGGAGATATAACAAGGCGATTGATGTCCCCACCTCTATAAGTGGCGGGTACCACTCTGGTTTTCATGCGGTGAGCATATCCATGGCGTCCCAGTGGACACCTTTGCCTCGTTAAAACGCACTTTAGGTAAGAAAATTTTTCTACAGCCGAAAAATTTTCAAAAAACGTACACGTTCTTTTTAACCTTTGCGTTATAAGATACTTTTCCCGTTCATTGTCATTCATTAATTATTTCATTGTAACTTTCCGCTTATGCATAAGTTATTGGCTTAGCTCTTCAAGCTGAAGAACTTTAAACTGCCTGTTTATTGAATTAATTCAAAAAATAAAACCTCCCGTCTCAGAAATAAATTCTGGGACGAGAGGTTGTTGTTCCCGCGGTACCACCCAATTTAATGCTGACAACACGGTATGAATTTTGTCATATGGTATCAGCATCCAACTTAAACATTTAACGCATGTGTACGGGTTGACTTACTTGCAAAAAAAAGCCATTGCTTTCCTCCAACCAACTCCGAGGGGTCTTTCCCTTACCCTGTTCCTAAAAGCATTTTCAGCCACGATGCTTTCTCTCTGAAGGCGATGTAAGCTACTCTTCCTCTTCACTGTCATTATGTGATTTGTAAAGTTATTACATATAGTCTAATTGTCTGAATAAATTTTGTCAATATTTAATTTCAATAAACAAATCATAACTCAACTCATCATTCAAAATCAGTCTCGCAAGTTTATCAATCCGGTATTCCATTGAGCTTATTATCAGTAATATAGCTGTTTAATATTTGAGTAACATCAATCTTGACAACTCCATCTGTATATATAGCGCTTAGTATGTTTAGCTCTTTGGGCAGTAAGATGGTGTCAATCGCACATCCTAATGCTTTTGAAAGTAACGGAAGTACGGAGGTTCTCAGGCAAACATTTTCCATTCTCCCATTTGAAATTGCTTGAGGACTAACAGACAAAAGCTCAGTTCAGGAAATCATCAGCGGGTTTTATCCAAAATCACTTTTGCATAGTCATCCCAGTTTAAAGTGTCAGTGTTTAATATCATAGTTGGTAAGGTAGATTGATTGGCGAAAGCAATAAAGTGTTGCTGGTTTTCAATATATTTTTCTATTTCTGTCCGGGTGACTGCTTGGTTTGTGTAAGCCGCCCTGTGCATAAGCCGTTGTTTGGTAATCTGAGGACTTATTGTCAGTAAAACTACCTGGGCATTTAATTTAGATAATCTTTTTTCAAGTTTTGTATATTCATCAGAAGTATTATCATCAAATGCACAGGCATAATTTAAATGAAATCTTTCGAAAACAAAAAACAGTCCTCTTGAGCGGCGGGAATGCTCCCCCATTGAGTTTGCATAATCATTCAATTGCTCAAGCATTGAAATCCTGTCCGACAATACCCGTAAATTATCCTCTCTGCTTAAAGCTCTCAATTCTCCGTTTACATAATTTAAGGTCTGTGAATAATGCTCCGCCAAATATATTACATTTCGCTCCGAATCAGTTTCTAAAGGATGATATCGCTTTATGGCATTAAAGACTGAAGTCTTTCCCGAACAAGACTGTCCCTCAAGAATGATACCCCGAATTTGTTTTGGCATAGTATGTTTCCTTTCGCTGGAAAACTTGCGTTTGACAGATATTAATAACCTGGAATTTTTACTTCTTTAGAACTACAGCTCATTATACAATATTTAACAAAATACATAAAGAATATTATTTTTACTAACCGGAAGGATAAGAAGGTAACCATTAATAAATCAATTAGTTGAATAATATATCTCCATTTAATTAAGCAATACGTTTATGCAATATATTGACACTTTAAAACAAAAGCAGTAGACTAAATAAAATCACTAATGGAGGTAATTAAAATGTTATTTGCTATTCATCATCACCATACTTTGAGCGATTGTAATCTATGATAATTTTCATCATGGGTATAATCGCTTTTGGTTATGCCTGTGATGTATGAATATATTTAAAATATATTTAGCCATTCAGGTATAACCATAACCTGGGTGGCTATTTTATTTTAATATGAAAGGAATGTTTTTATGAAAATTGGAACAGTAAAAGGAACCAGTGACTATTTGCCAAGAGAAGTTGCATTAAGAGAATTTATACAGAACACAATTTTAGAGACTTATAAATTAAACGGATTTGAAAGAATTATGACTCCAGCTCTAGAAGACATTGAGAACTTAGATAAGAGTGACGGAGGAGAAAACCTTAATCTGATATTTAAATTACTGAAACGCGGAGAAAAATTAAGTAGGGCAATTGAGAACTCCCAATTTAGCGCACTCGCTGATATGGGATTAAGGTATGACCTAACTCTGCCGTTAAGCAGGTATTATGCAAATAACAGGCAAAACCTCATGTTGCCCTTTAAGTGTATCCAGATTGATAAGGTTTATCGTGCGGAAAAACCTCAGAAGGGCCGGTTAAGGGAATTTGTCCAATGTGATATTGACATTGTCGGATCTGATTCAATTTATTGTGAAATAGAACTTATCAATGTTACAGCCAAAGCATTACTGGCTATGGGCCTAAAAAATTTCAAGGTTAGGATAAATGACAGGCGCATTTTAATGAGTGTCTTTATGTCTATGGGATTTAACCAGGCTGAAGTGAATAGTGTATGCATTACTTTTGACAAGCTTGAAAAAATTGGAGTTGACGGTATTAGCACTGAGCTTTCTGAAAAAGGCTATAATACAGAAAAGATTGCTTCTTTGGCTTCAATTATACAGAATCTCCCGGCATCACTGGACTATGTTAAATCCATATCCTCCGATACAAAAAATATAGATAACCTGCAAAAAATTATTTCAGAGGTAAAACTTCTATCCGGAAATAGATATAATATTGAATTTGATTTATCTTTAGTCAGAGGGCAGGGGTACTATACCGGAACGGTTTTCGAAATTGAAAGCACTGACTTTAACAGTTCAATCGCAGGAGGTGGCCGGTACGACAATCTTATTGGCAAATTTACTAAGGAAAATACTCCGGCGGTGGGCTTTTCTATAGGGTTTGAGAGAATTTTCAACATACTCAAAGATAATAACATTATACTTCCAAACTCAAGAAAAAAGATTGCAATCTTTTTTGAAAATAATTTTCTCCAGGCAAGTAAACAAGCAGATGAATTGCGTTATGACTACGATGTTGCCTTATTTGAAAAACCCAAAAAGCTTAATAAATTTTTAAATGCGCTGAAAGAAGAAAAGTTTTACGGCTTCATTATATGCGGCCAATCCGGAGAAATAAAGCCACTTAAATAAGCAGGCTGAGAGGATGATCACATATTTTTAAGAAATAAGTTATGATAGCTGTCACAAAACACAATAGAAGCCGTCATGGTATTTAAAAGGATCCTTATCAATGCTCTACCCTGCATGATGGATGCAACCAGGAAATGGACGCAGAGCCGCAGAGATTGGGGGAAAATCCATCCGCAGCTGGAAATATACTTTATAGAACGTTTATAAAAACACCTAAGAACTCGAGGCTTATTTGCAATAAATTATCGATATAATACAACTAAGGGGCTAATACCGTAAAAATTGGCATTGCCCCTTAAATTTAATCTGAAATTCAACATCAATCTAAGTTATTTACACAAAATTTGAAATATACTCTGATCTCAATGAAAAAGTGTACAGCCCATTTCCCTGAAATAATTTATTCTTTTTTGGATCAATTCGCGATTACATTTAAAATAATCAGCCAGACAGTCCATGCACAGGAATTCTTTTGCCCCCCTGTTAACAAGTCTCCTATAGATAGCCATTTCATCCTGTACAAGCTTTTTATTGCATTTATTACATCTTTTTGCACTGAAGTTATCCGACATATCAGCACTTCACCAATCTCGCTCTGAGTACCATACAGCTGTGAGGCTCAAGATTGCACTTGTAGCCTTCATAGAAAACACCCATATCCTCATGCTTCCATAAATCGCGAAGAGCGAAGCCGTAACCTGTTGAAGACGTCAGCCCTATATCCCAGAACTGAAGTGACATCTCCCCTCTGCTTTGACCCATATTGAAAAATCCTATGGCATAACTGCCGTCGCTTAAGGGTTTTATGTAACCTAGACAGTCACTGTTATTCCACTGTTCCAAAGTGTAAGCCTGTCTTCCTTCTATATCCTGATTCACCTCAATTATTTCTTTGTTTGTAAGGATTTCTTTTGTGATATCATTCATATTCCTGACATCACAGCCTATTATCAATGGAGAGTTCATCAGAGCCCACAGTGAAAAATGTGTCCTGTACTCTTCATCGGTACACCCTCCCAGCGCGACATTTCCTATTCCGTACATTCCAACTACAAGCATGTCTATATCGTTATAGCAGTATGGCCCGCTTAGGTTCTCCTTGTCGCGCTGACTAAGTGCCAGATTTTTTATGGATTCCCAGTTATCCTGAATATCCCCTGTTGAACGCCAAATATGTGCACCGGAGGAACGAATCCATTTGTCGGCGTCATCATTACCCCAGTTGCAGGCGCTGAATAAGATGTCTCTACCGCTGTTTTTCAGCGCCATGGACATTCTTTTATATAAAACATGACCCGGAACATACAGGGGTTTATAGCAGTAATCATATTTAAGGTAGTCTACTCCCCATTCCGCAAAGGTCTGAGCATCCTGAAACTCATGCTCAAAGCTGGAAGGGTGCCCGCCACAGGTTTGTGTTCCCGCACAGGAGTACATTCCGAATTTCAATCCCTTACTATGTACATAGTCACTTACTGCCTTCATGCCATTAGGGAATTTATTGTGATCGGGCACCAGATACCCGTTTTTGTCGCGCTGTTTTTCAGACCAGCAGTCATCAATAACAAGATAATTATAGCCTGCCTCAAGAAGCCCGTTATTGACCATCTCATCGGCTGTTTCCCGAATAAGTTTGTCTGATATCTCCCATCCGAACGTGTTCCAGGAATTCCATCCCATTGGTGGAGTCTTACCTAACATATCGTCACCCGCCTTAGCAAAATGTAATATTCGATCTATAAAAAAATAAACAATTTTAATTGGATTTTATCATATTATTGATATTCTTAACATTGCACAATGTAACTTGCACTTGTTATAATGTCATATAAATGGAGGCGTTGAACAATGGGACACCAATTTCATACCGATATTATAATAGGTAATCAGAATTTTTATAACTTAAATCCTCTGCTCTGTGGTCAGGAAAGCTGTGACAACGGGTATAGCTTCGGCCCTGCTTCAAGGGACTATTATCTTATACACTTTATTATATCGGGCAAGGGTAGCTTTAAAACTGATCGGGGGCAATTTTCTCTTTCCAAGGGAGATTTATTCATTATCCGTCCGAATGAAATGACAGTGTACGCCGCGGATGTAAAGGATCCATGGACATATATTTGGATAGGCTTTGAATGCAGCCTTCCTGAAAGTATCAGCCGGCAAGCTGCTTTTATTGAGAAGGATGTCATACACATACCCTCCTGTGAACACATTTTTAAAGACATGTTTGATTGCGTAAGGATTAACTACACCAAAGAACTTTACTTATGCTCAAAGCTTTATGAACTGTTTTCAGTTTTAATAGAGGCAGATTTTAATTCAGAACTTCACAATGTTCAGGAAAACTATGTTTTAAAGGCTAAAAACTATATAGAAACAAGCTATGTAACAGACATAAGAGTGGAGTCTATTGCTAAATCGCTTGGCATTGACAGACGATATTTTTGTACTTTATTTAAGAAACACACCGGTCTGTCGCCTCAGCAGTACATAATTAACCTACGAATGAGCAAGGCTGCAGCACTAATGACAGAACATAATTATACTCCCACTCAGGCAGCTCTCAGTGTAGGGTATCACGATATATTCAACTTTTCAAGAATGTTCAAAAAATCCTTTGGAGTTTCACCCTTGAGATATAAAAATAAATGTTTGCTATAATGCTATCTCGTTCAGGAACGCTGGAATATAAAGAAGCAAGTGGTTTTTACACATTGTTAATTATTCTGTAAAATACTTTAATATTCATCCAGTCTATATGTAAGTTCTTCAATTTCTTTTTTATTCAATTCTTTATCTTGATTAAATCGCTCAAACTCTTCAATCAAAAACAGTATTTCCTCATATAGCTTATATTAGACAAATTATAATAGTCCCTTTACAATTTGTAATTAATAATTCCCGGTTTGAAATAAGAACAACTCCTTCCTGTCCATATTTGATATTAACAAGAAGGAGTTAATTTAGGGTTTAGCTTGAAAGTTATAAATTTGGTTATTCTCTAATAACTAATACAGGGATATTTACAGTTATCTTGTTACTCTTCGTCACTCCGGCATAGTTAATTAACTCACAATAGTACTACTTTTAAATATAATTTCTATTTGATTCACACGACTATCATTGGCTTTTAAATACGCGTAAAATTTCTCATGGAATGTTTATAGAAGGATCAAATAAATATTAGCTAATAGGTATAAAGTGCAGTTTTAAGTATACCTGGCTCTGTACCAAGGTATACTCCGTATTCATCACCATTTAAACGTCTTCCTTCAATCCATTTGCCATTCATGTATTTACCTTCTTCAATATAAAGATAATCTATTCTCCGGGGCTTATTTATAATAGCACGAAAGTCCACCTTGAGATTAAAGCCCGCAATTATATATTCATTAGGTGTAACGGCTATTATAATTCCTCCTCCCGGATTATCTGATAAGGGATAGGTAATATTTAGATTATAGTCACCGAGTTGAAGTGTCTTTACATTTTCAGTATCCTTGATAACCCCAACCATATGACCCGTTCCACGATATTTAACAATTACAGGAATCATACCATTAAGCAAACTGTAACATTTTGAAAGCAAGTTTGCGGCACTTTCCTTATTAATCTGAAATATTTGCTCTGGCACAACTCCAATAATCTCAGGGCCTGCTTCCAGTCCAATACTATCAATTCCAAATGGTGAGAAGCAAAGTGCATCACATTGTCCAATTGCATAAAACAAATTTGCACATGTAGCTTTATCTCGCCTCGCTTCGGGTATAAATAATGGATTACCACTCCGGATGTACGAAGCACATATTTCTGCAAAGTTTTCCAGATAAATATCGGGTGATAAAAAGTCTATATTATGAGCTGAGCACTTCCATATATCAAGCATTCTGGAGACAGGTCCGCCGCTGGGATACTGTCCTGGCTTTTGTCCAGGGAACTGAACAATCCAAGCATTTACGTACATTGGTAATGCATACTCTTTCTTTCCAGCTTCCGCAACTGTATCAACATATTTAGCCATATACCAACTTGTAAAAGTCTCCTCGGCTACATCTCCAAATACGTCATCCCAGTTACCATTTAGTTTTTTGCCACAGCTTATCCATGGTTCTCTTATTTCTTCAACCATATTGTTTCCATTATTAATTAGAAATTCCTTAAGCTCAGAAGGAATTTCACTATAAAAAAGCTCTTCAGCTTCAGTGCAGTAATCACGTGCAACTCCTAAGAGTCCTAGTTCGTTTTCCACTTGAACTGTAATAACAGTATGTTCAGCCCCATCTATTTCTTTCAGATATTTCATAAGATTTGAGAATGCTCTGGCATCAGCTTCGCAAGCTTCCTTACAAAAGCATGAAATAGGTTCATAGGTTAGGAATGTGTCAGGAATGATTTTCTCTTCTATAAATTTTACTCTTTTGAACCTTTCTACATTAGTTTTTACCCATGCAGGAGCATAAGTAGAGCTGGAATTTTTCCAGGTTCCAAACCAAAGTAATACAAGTTTAAGACCATGTTCTCTCGCTTTCATTATCATGTATTTAACTAGAGAAAAATCGAAGCACCCTTCAATTGGTTCAATTAATTCCCAGTAAACAGGAGCAATAACAGTATTACAATTAAGCCCAACCATTTTATCCCAAATTGGTTCCATATAATTAATGTTTGAGGCACTTGAGTTGTGAAGCTCCCCACCTAATATTATAAAGGGTTTTCCGTCAACAACTAATTCAGTCAACTCCCCCTTTTTTACAAGATGTGGAATGCTTTTATCAGAAAAATCTCGATTCAATTTCATTTTTATATCCCTTTCAAATTTGCTTAAGATTTGTTTATAATTTATTTCGCCAATCTCAAAGGGACTTATGCAAAATCCATTAAGTTCACATAACATTTTACAATCCAAAAATCGATGCAATATATTGTGGACAAAATAAAATTTTGCAATAGTCCCTCTGTTTGAATTTTAATGACTATTTAAATTAGAAATCCTTGTTATTGGCAAGATATGTCTTATATGCTTGTTGCCATTCTGCCTTCATTTCAGACCAATGGGCACGAGTTTCCAGTTGATCCTGGAACTTCTTGAAGTTGTCCTCAAATTGCTCGTCACTCTTGGACATCATCAGTCTGGCACGATACTCTATATAAACTGCATTTAGAGTAGGTAAGTACTTCTCTATAACACCACCTGCCGGTGCTGCTACAAGATCATATGCATGTATAGGACGTACTATACCGAAATCATTTGCTATTTCAGCAACATATTTATTTGTTAAAGCATTACCTTTCGGCGTACTTTCATCAACTTTAGCAGTCCACCAGGGATACCATTTTTTACTATATGTGCCAATTGCCCATAATTGTGGTGTAAGCTGATCTACACGTGCTTGATCTCCGGAATTTCTTTCTACTTTATATTCTGGTATGAAATCCCACTCTCCCAGAGGTTCTCCTGTCCAATTCCAGTTTATACCTACAGGACCTTCATTAATCTCGTGCTGACGTTCCGGCTTTGCTTCTTGACACCAATCAAGAAAACTTAAAACTGAATCTAAATTTTTAGTATCTTTGCTAATGAATATCGAAGTTGATGGATATGGGTTAACAGTCTGAACGGCTCCTGAAGCCTCTACTCCAGATACTTTTGGATTCTTAACCGGGTCTAAATACCAAGTAGTAGAGTCCTGAGGTCCATTTATTTTGGCCCATGCATTATTGAGTTCCGCTTTCCATATTGATCCAGCTATCATTCCATAACGGCCTGCATTGATCTTCTCTCTGTATCTTTCAACTTTTTGTGTTGGAACTTCAATGTCCATAAGTCCTTCACGATACATCTTGCTCATCCATGAATAGGCATTCTTAAAGTTAGGATCATCATACATGAATACCATATCATTCCCTTTTTTTGTTGTTCCTGGCATTTTACTTGCACTGCCCGGATAATCACAACCAAAAGTACTTAAAATAATAGCTTCTTCAGCATTTATAGTATTTCCTTCGTTAATAATCATTCCTAGAGGAATTATTGGCTTACCGCTGCTATCCTTAAGTTGAGCTACTGCTCTAAAGTATTTTTCAAAACCTTCTATGGTAGACAAGTCTGCTTCAGTCATTCCAACCTTTTCTAACAAGTCTGTACGAGCCCACCATGCAGTTGCTGCCCAACCTGGCCATGGATCATCCATTTCCTGAGCATACCAACCTGGCATATACCAATTCTTACCATCTGATGACTTACTGTAATCAATTACCTTTTCAGGTACTTTTGCAAGATTCGGGTATTTATCCGGCATTTTGAAGAATTCGCCTGCTTCTTGAACTAGCCCCGATTTAATAAATGCATTTTCTGCAACAGTATCTTTATAAATTATAGACATGTCATCCAACGTACCACTGTTAAGCTTTAAGTTTAAAGCAGTCATCAAATCTCCCTGCCTAGATGATACTGTGAAATCAAAACCATACTTTTCTTTAAATAATTTCTGAACAGCTGTAACTTCCGGACTCTTTTTCTCGTCAGATGCAATCCAGATCTTGAATTGTGGTTTAATCACCACACCTGTGCTTGAAGCATCTGTAGAGACACTGCTAGTAGAAGCTTGTGCAGAGTCTGTACTCACTGCAGGTTCATCTTTAGCACATCCAGAGAAACCCACTGCTATAGTGCTCACGGATAAGGCCATTGCAATTAACATCGCGGATGTCTTTCTCATCTTAAACTTCATTATATTCACTCCTTTTTATATTTATTAGGTACACTTTAAGTAACCTAAAATAGATACGTTTAAAACTTTATCCTTTCACAGATCCTACCAGCATTCCCTTTACAAAGTACTTCTGTAAAAACGGATATACACACAGAATTGGTATTGTACCAGCCATAACAGCGGCCATTTTAACAGATGTTACTGTCATTGTTGACATTTGCGATTGTCTGGCAGCAGCTTCCTGAACTACTTTATTATCTCCGGAAAGCATATTTAGACTATCTGCAGACAAAATTCGCTGGAGATAGGTTTGTAAAGGCATTAATTTGAGGTTTTCAACATAAAATGCTCCTGAAAACCAATCGTTCCATTGTCCTACTGCTGTAAATAAACTTAGTGCAGCAAGAGTCGGAATCGACAGTGGCAGAATTATCTTAAAGAGAATGGTTAAATGACCGGCTCCATCGATATATGCCGCTTCTTTAAGACTTTCAGGCAAATCCATAAAAAACTTCTTCATAACAAACATATTAAAAATATTAAAAGCAGCTGGTATTATGAAGACCCAAAATGTATTAACTAATTTAAGATTTCTCAATTGAAGATAATACGGAATCAATCCCCCACTGAATACCATTGGTATAATAATAAATGTCATTATTATTTTTTTGTATGGGAGTTCACGAAAGGAAAGCCCATAAGCAACCACTGCTGTTACCAATATGCTTACTACAGTGCCAATCACCGCCCTCCCAATTGAAACCATATAGGCATCCTTTATTAGCGGGTTATTTAAAACAAATTCATAATTAAAAAGCGTAAACTTTCTAGGATATAGCCATATTCCCCCCATCATTGAGTCATGTCCTTCATTAAATGAGAGAATAAGCATGTAAAAAATGGGGTAAATCGTTAAAAATCCAAGAATAGCTAAAAATATATTATTTGTTACTTGGAAAACTTTCTCACCCATACTGTCTTTACTAACCATAAATTATTCCCGGCTCCTTTCTTAACATATATAAAGTTGCATAGATAGACTATATTATTACCAAAGACCATCGCCAGTAAATTTTATTGATATTTTATTGGTCGAAAATATTAGGATAAAACTTATTAAAGATTGAATCATTCCCACAGCAGCAGCACTGCTGAAGTATCCCTGTTGTAAGCCAGTTCTGAGGGTATATGTATCAAGTACATCGGATACTACCATATTGGCTCCATTCATTAAAGGATAAATCTGATCATAGCCGGCATTTAGTAGGCCTGGTATGCTAAGTATCAACAAAAGCATAATGGTTGGTACTAGACAAGGGAGAGTAATATACCTAAGCTGATTAAACTTCCCAGCTCCCTCTATGACTGCTGCTTCATACATTTCAGTATCAATAGATGATATGGCAGCTAAATATAAAATTGAGCCCCAGCCAACTTCCTTCCATACTGAACTTATAATAATGATAGGTCTGAACCATGAAGGCTCTCCCATAAAGAAAATCTGATTACCTCCAATACCTGAGATAATCTGATTAACAAGGGCATCTGGAGCGAGAAGAGCTTCAATTAAATATGCAATAACAATCCAGGATATAAAGTGTGGCAAATAACTGAAAGTCTGAATAAGTCTCTTATACCAGGTTGCTTTAATCTCATTAAGCATTAGCGCCAGTATAATCGGGGTGATAAAACCGAATGCAAATTTAAGAGTGGTAATAGCCAGGGTATTTACAACAACCCTCCAAAAATCGGAATCTTGTAGAAAAGCAAAATTATCGAAGCCAACCCACGGACTGTTCCAGACTGTATTACCAATTTGGAAATCCTTAAATGCAATTTGCAATCCCGTAATAGGGATATAACTGAATAGAATTAAAAAAACTACTCCCGGTAAAATCATAGCGTATTGCCACCGATATTTAATTATGTTGTGAAGGAATCCATCTTTTTTTCCAACGACTGTTGTAATGTTTGTAGTCATTTGTTTCACCTCGATTAGATTATATCCCGGTATCAGCAAAGTGAACAATATAACAGCGATTGGATTTTAAACACTTTGATTGGTTTTTATTATTTATGTCGACAAACAAGTCTTAGTTAATTTTTCTGTAACACAAAGAAGGGCTGAACACAGTGAACAAAATTATTCATTGCGTAACAGCCCATTCGTATCACCTACTTAGCGCACACTATAGATAATGAGATAAGTAGTGGCAAATATTTATTATTTTAGTAATTCAATTAGAATTTTTACGATATTCTATTGGATTATACCCAAGTGCTTTTTTGAATTGGCTAGCAAAGTAAGAAGGATTTCTATAACCTACTTTTTTAGCGATATCACAGATTTTGTCTCCTTGTAGCAAAAGCTCTTTAGCCTTCTCTATCCTTAGGTCATTAACAAAATCAGAAATTGTTTGACCGACCTCCTTTTTAAATAACACGCTTAGGTAACTTGGATTCATATGCACAACCTCGGCGAGTTCTCTCACCGTAGTGTCATCTTCCAAATGTCCCCTTAAATAATCCATTGCAAGTTCAACAGTTCGACTCTTCTTTTTATTCTTATAATCCTCAATGAATTTTAAATAATTTGTAACTATTTCTATAGTTGTATTTGTTAATTCACTTGTTGTAACACATAAAAGTAGTTGTTGAAACAATTCTGTATACGGTTTTTCTAATCGAACTCCAATTAATTCCGAATATCTTAATAGCTCTCTTATAATTCCCATGCTGGTAGATTGTATATAGCTGAAATTAAAATCCTTTTCAATAAAAAGGTTGAAAAAAGCCTCAATAAGTTCCGATACATGATAAACATCATTTTTATTTATATTTTCGATAATCTCTGAGTATAGAGAAGATACATTGATTTCATCCATGAAATCATACAAGACGGAGTTTTCTGTCCAAAAAAGCTGCCCTTTACCTCGAAATAGCCCTTTTGCCGACAAATTAAGCATTTCTTTGTAAAGCTCATTAACCCTTCCCCATTCATACCCTTCTCTACTTATATATGCAGTTATTGATGAGTTATTTGTTTCGTAGAAGGCACCTTGAATCCTGCTTAGCTTTACTTCAACTTCTTCTTTGGGCATACTTTTAGCTGATACTTTCTCTAGTAAAAAGACAGCCACACGGCTAGGACCTAATTTAACCATTACAACAGAACAATAACCCTCAAATTGCTCCTCTATCATATCCATCATACTTTTGACCAGACTATAACCCTCTTTTGAGCTATTATTTTCTAATATAATGTTATATTCATCAATAGTGAATAACGCAATCCTATAGTTGATATCACTGACAGGCAACTCTAACAATTCAAGCCTTTCCTCAATAGTCTCCCTGTCTATATTATCCTCTTCCATTAATTCTTTTAAGAATTTTTCAAGAGTAACTTTTAAACTGAAATTCAGTTTTTTTTTCATATACAGCTCTGCTTCAATATTTTTTCTTTCTTTAGAGATATCCATTTCAAATTTTTTCAACCAATTCTCTACATCTTCAATAACAAGAGGCTTTAACAAGTATGCCTCTGCACCGGCCTCAACTGCAGCTCTTGCGAATTCAAACTCCTCATACCCACTAATAATTAAAACGTGTATTTGGGAGTAGCGACGTTTTAATTGCCGTACCATTTCAATTCCATCCATACCGGGCATACAAACATCAGCAATCAATACATCAATTTGTTGATCACGAGTAACATACAGTGCCTCTTCAGCATCCTCAGCCTGCATTGGCATATCATATCCAAGTTCATTCCACCGAACATGTTTTACAAGTCCTGAACGATGTGACGGTTCATCATCAGCAATTAATACTTTCAACATTATCTTTTGCCTCCTTAAGTGCTATCGGTTCTCTACATGCAGGTACTGTAATTGTAACAGAAGTTCCTTCCCCCCATATACTCTCTATTGAGAGGTTTGATCGGTCATTAAAGTATAGTTTAAGGCGTTCTTTTATATTCAGAATACCATAACTATGTTTATTTGATTGTAAATCACTTGTCAGTATTTGCTTTATCCCTTCTTCAGTAATCCCTATACCATTATCACTTATTGTAACAAAAATATAATCATCTTGAAGCTTGACAGATATTTTCAGAATACCTCTACCTTTTTTAGCAACCATTCCATGAATATAACAATTTTCTACAAGTGGTTGCATAATCAGTTTAATAGTATAGAACTCCAGAGTTTCAGAATCAATCTCCCAAATAACATTTACACTGTTTAAGTATCTGACCTGCTGAATTTGTATATATGCCTTAACATGCTCAATTTCTTCTCGGAAACGAAGAACACTGTTCCCCTTATTTAATGCCAATCTATAAAATACAGTCATTGCATCCACCAAATTGCACAATTCCTCGTCATTCAAATCCAAAGCATGCCATCTAATAATTCCCAGTGTATTGTACAAAAAGTGGGGATTAATTTGAGCCTGGAGCGCTTTTAAAGCCTCTTCCCTTTCCCTGGATCTTGTAACAGCAATTTCTTCGGTTAAATCTCCAAGCCTTCCAGCCATTATATTAAAACAGCTCTCAAGATCACCTAATTCATCCGAATAGTCTTTTTTTATAGTGACATTAAATTTACCTTTGGTAACTGCCCCCATTTTGTGGCCAAGTCTATGTAACCGTTGCACGACATTATTAGTAACCGCTAACATCAAAATAGCTGAAAGTATAACTAAACATAGAGTGATACAAATAATCCATAAAGATATGGATTGTGTTCTCTTTTCAATATTATCTATGGGTACAGTTGCTATAACATGCCAATCTGATGATATTCTTCTTGATACTATAACCTCTTGATTATTGTTAATCTCCATTACGGTATCTGTATTGTACTCTTTAATTGGTACATCCTTTAATACCGTCTCAGATATATTCTTTCCAATTAGTTCTTCAGTTGAAGAAGCAAATATTACGCCATTATCCTTTAATAGGTATGCTTCTCCTTGCTGATTAAATGCATTATTCAAAATATTTTCAAAAACCAGGGAACTTCTTATCTTTAGAAAAACAATCCCTATCGTTTCTCCACTTGAACCATAACTGATTTTTCTGGACAAAGTTAAATTACTTATGCCAGTCTTCGGGTCTTTAAATAGGTCCCATTTGAGATTATCCTTGCTAGAAACCATAGACTCGTACCACTCATTTTCACTCATTCCCTGAAACATTTGTCTACTAGGCTTCCAAAGGATACCCCCATCCTCAATTAATGTATCATTTTTATGATAGATTTTAAAGTCTTCAACTCCAGGTAAGTAATTCGCTACTGTTCCAAATGACCTGTCAATATAATTTATGGTATCCCATATAGAAAGAAAATCCTCATAATTGTCGGTTAACTTTACCGTTAGCTCTCCATCAGTTGCTGTCCGCGTGGCTAAAAGTTCATAAGTACTTTTTCTGAATTCTACATTTTTTACGACCTGATTAACTGTCTCGTTTACAGAGACAGTATAGTCCGATCTCAGAAGGTTAAACATTACAATTTCAGCAATGAAGCCAAGAAGTATAATTGGGATTACAACTATGCATCCATAAAGTATTAGAACCTTATGTTTTAACTTCATATTATTTATTCTACTAATAATATTTTTATACTTTACATAAAACCAGTTAATTAGTTTCAAAGGTTCACCTTCTATCAGAATAGTAATTTATATAACCATAAACATCGTTAAATAAAGGATAATTCTTAACTCTATTAAAACTTCCTATATTTGTTGTATATTTAGTATATAACTAGAATAAAAAACAAACTTTTAAATGATAAAAACTTTACTAACAACTTACATGCTTCACTTTCCATTTTAAATGCTAAACAATATTGTTCATTAGGTATGGGTTATTTCCGTTATTTTTTAATTAATCTCGTAAATAATGGTATTAGCCATATTTAAAAAAGTTTATTAAATAGCTGTATGAATTCGCCTAAAGTCAGTTGGAGTTATACCTTCATATTCTTTAAAAGTAGAACAAAAGTAACTAATATCGTTATAGCCAACCTTCTGTGCTATATATTTTATTGATAAATTGTCTGATTCCAGCATGAGTTCCTTTGCCTTTTGAAGTCTTATTTTTGTTAGGTATACAAAAGGGCGAACCTTGAATACTTCCTTAAACAATCTACAAAGATGATGTGGTGTCACTTTAATTAATTTAGCTAACTCATCTAAAGTTGGATTTTTATGATAATTATGTTGTATAAATAATATTACAGGATCTAGCTGTTTCTGCTTTTCATACATCGATTTGTTTGTTTTACCTATAGAATTACGGCAAAGTATAAGAAACTGATATAAATGAGCAGAGCTTTGAAATCCGTTTAAACTAGCTCCTGTCTGAGTTATTCTAAACATTTGGCTAAAGAGTTCCTCTACAATATAGAAATTCTGAGGATATAATACATTACTATCTGAAACTGCAATAAGATCAAGCAGCTGCGCTACTGCATGTCCATTAAAAATCACCCAGTGAGTTTCCCACTCATTTTGTAGGCTATAGTATTCGTGTGGAATACCAGGAAATAAAAAGAAACCCATGTTCTCAGATATAATATATTCTTTGTTATTTATGTGTAAGACCCCTTTACCTTTTGCGGTGTGAATCCATTGGAAATCAGGTTGGCCTTCAGGCCTATATATGTACTCTTGGGTCTCCTGTATTCCTATTCCTTTAAGATAGAAAGGAAGTTTTGCTTCCTCTTCAGTAATTAACGGGAAAAATACACTTTTCAAAACTATCACCTTCAATGTCAATATAGTCATATAGTTATTAATATAGTGTTGTTGAAACGCAAGTTAAAAGAATTTAAAATGATAATATAATTATAACACTTTAGAAACAATATTGGCAATGAAAATTAAAAACAGGTTGAGATAAATAAAAGAAGCTTGGTATATGGTGGTAAAAGAGAATTATTAGCAATCAGTAATCTGTTAAATTGAATATAAAAATGGAGGATTAACAATGGATATAGGTGTTGATTATTATCCTGAGCATTGGGATACAGAACTTTGGGAAGCAGATATTGCTTTGATGCAAAAAACAGGAGTGAGGATTGCAAGACTAGCGGAATTTGCCTGGTGCAGACTAGAGCCTACTGAGGGAATTTACGATTTCAAATGGTTGGATAAAGCTATTGAATTATTTGGCAAACACGATATTAAAATAGTTCTAGGAACTCCCACTAACACACCGCCCCTTTGGTTATACGAGAGATATCCGGATGCCATACAAGTTAACAAAAACGGTGATAGGTCCTTTATTGGAATTAGAGGTCACAGATGTTATAACAGCCCATCATTGAGAAAATTCACATTGAAAATTGTAGATGAGATGACAAAACACTATGCAAATAATGGAAGTGTAATTGGGTGGCAAATTGATAATGAGCTTGAAGCAAATAATTGCTGCTGCGAATATTGTACTGATAAGTTCAGGCAGTGGCTTAAAAACAAATATGGAACATTGGAGAATATGAATAAATGTCATGGTAATGTAGTGTGGAGTGGTGAATATACCAGCTGGAGCCAAGTAACTGGTCCACTAGGAGGTTCATTACATTTAAACCCTTCCTATTTACAAGACTTTAATCGGTACGCTTCTGATTCAATGGTGGATTATATCAAATTTCAAGCTGATATCATCCGAGAAAATTGCCCTGGGCATTTTATAACCACTAATACGTGGTTTACGGATAATTTACCTGATTTTCACGATACTTTTAAAGAACTTGATTTTGTATCCTATGATAATTATCCGCCTACGAAGATAGTAGCGAATAGGGTCGCACTAAATACTCACGCCTTTCATTGCGACTTAATGCGAGGTGTAAAGCGCCAGAACTTCTGGGTGATGGAGCAGCTGAGCGGTACACCGGGATGCTGGATGCCAATGACGAGAACTCCTAGACCAGGTATGATCAAGGGGTGTTCCTTCCAAGCTATCGCAAGAGGTGCAGATACAGTAGTTCATTTCAGATGGAGAAGTGCTGCCATTGGTGCTGAGATGTTCTGGCATGGTCTTCTGGATCACAGTAATGTACCGGGAAGAAGATTTTCGGAGTTTGAAGAGCTTTGCAGGGATGTAAATAAAATTAGTAATGAATTAAAGGATTCTGTAATTAAAAATCAGATTGCAATTTTATATTCCTCTGAGCAGGAATATGCTTTTAAAACACAACTTCAAGTTGATGGGATGTATTATCTTGAGCAATTGCAACTTTTTCACAAGGCCCTCTTAAGCCTAGGTGTTGGTGCTGATATTATTAACTGGAGTGAAAGTCTGGAAGGATATAGGATAGTTATTGCTCCAACTTTGTTTATTTGTAATGAAACTGTGACTAGAAATTTATACGCATTTGTAGAGTCCGGAGGAATACTTATTTTGACTAATAGGACAGGAGTTAAAGATATAAATAATATTTGTGTCATAGAACAACTGCCGGGAGTATTTAAAGAATGTGCAGGTATTGTCGTAGAGGAATATGATCCAATAGGTGAATGTACTCATACAGTTAAAGACAGCAAAGGTAAAGTATATGAGTGCAGAGAATGGTGCGATATAATAAAACCAACTACTGCTGAAACAATAGCAACTTATGATGATGATTTTTTTGCAGGCAAGGCAGCGGTTACAGTAAATAGCTATAAATCTGGTAAGACATATTATTTAGGCACTGTCCTTAATAGTGATTATTATTATTATTTAATGACTTCAGTATTAGAAGAAAATCAAATAGAGTATTATAATAATCTTTCCTATGGTCTTGAGATATCAGTCCGCAGCAACAGCAACGGCGAATATTTATTTGTATTCAACAATAGCAATGAGAATAAAACATTTGAAGCTAGAACTGATTGTGTAAGTATTTTAAATGAAGGAATCAAAGGAAAAAAGGTTGACCTTGAACCATTTGGTGTAGAAGTGTTAAAGTTATAATATGACTACAAAAACAAATCGACTGACAACAGCAGGTATGGCTATTCTTCTAAAACGGCGACCACAAGTTATGGTGATATGAACATTGATGTGCCTAGAGATCGTAAAGGTGACTTTGAACCTCAGCTTATACATAAGCATCAAACTACTCTGCCCAAGTAAAACACCTAAAAACTCAAGGCTTATTTGACATACATAAATTATCGATATAATACATCTAAGGGGCTAATACCGTAAAAATTGGCATTACCCCTTAAATTTAATCTGAAATTCAACATCAATCTAAGTTATTTACACAAAATTTGAAACATACTCATAAAGATCCTTTTTACCATTTTGCTGCTTACTCTACGGTTCTAGAGATTATTATCAAATTTTTCGTTTCTTACGTATTCAACAATATCATACATCCAATAGTACATATCTTCCGGTCTTAAGGATAATAACCTGTCTTTATCCAATATAATCAAATCGTTATCAATTCTCACCATACTATAAAACGGTTCAAAATTTAGTGCATTAATATCGGAAAGCGCTTCCCATTCTTTAATTGTAACACTCCCCTTATCAACCAGGAATTTTAGTAAAGAATAATAATGCCTTTGACTAGAGGACAATTTGAATTCAGGATATTCCTTACTGACCAAATGCTCATCAATCTCCTTCCATAAACTCTCAACAGCCGCCTGTCTGTCAAGCAAATTTTGTATTGATAAGTCGCCTGTACCCAGTGCTTTAGCAAGCTTCTTTTCCCAATGCTGCGGTTTCCAGTCAAGACTCCTGCTCATATGAACAATCCACTTTTCATGCGGGATATACTCACCATTTGCAATAAACAGAGCTTCTATTAACGGGACAATTGCTTTATTTAGTATATAGTGACCCTGTAAAGCATCCCCCCTGTGAATCCAAATATCCCCTGCCAGTCTATAATACCACCAGGCACTGAATAGCAAAGCTTCGGCTTGGGATACTTTCGGAGTACAGCATAATTTATCGTTCATTAACTGCTCTGTTTTACCCTCCGGGTCAAACAATATTTTTGAGTACGACAAATCCCATAATGAGACACTATCCCAGATACGCTTTTCTTCACTTTCAAAATCAACAACTTTTATGTCGTACAGGTATCCTGAAAGCTTAACAATACCAAGCGGTAAAGGTGTTACACTCCTTTGCCGGTTCTCGAAATGCTCCTTCTCCTGGTAAATAACAATATCAATTTCAGACAAGTGATCCGCGTAACCCCGGGATAATCCGCCATTCAGCGTTATTCCTACAATTCCGTCAAGTAATTTCAGCCTTTCAACCTCCTTGTCCAGTGCAGCCAGAAAATCATCAATTATATTCTCACTGCTTAAGTTTACATACGGTCTGTTCATAAATACATCTCCTCACTATTATAATTTATTGTTAGCACAACCCAAATTGCTTATTGGATAAACGAAATGTAATGGTATGATTACAAAATAAAAAAGCCGCAGATTTACTCTACGACTTTACCTTCTAAAGAAAATAGTAAAATGCATATGGAGAGTAAACATAAAATCATCAATAATAAATTGGCAACACTGAAAAAACTGTTAATAAAACAGTTTCGCCAAAAGATTAAATTGTGATTTTATCCTGCTTCTCCATGCATGCTTATGCTTTATGATTGAACAGCACCAAGCCTACCGGACAACATTCCACCTTTCTTAATCAAACCATCACATTGAATACATAGTACCACTATTAACAGTTAATGTAAATTAGTTTTTTGATTGATTTTCAACTGGGCAGATTATAAATTATTCCCATTCAGGCTATACCCTGAAGCTTGCTACCACTTCATTAAGCTGTTTTGAAAGCTCAATCAGCATATTCATATTTGCAGCCACTTCCTGGAATGAAGCTGTCTGTTCCTGTACTGCCGCAGCAACCTCCTGGGTATTTTCAGAATTTTTTTCAACAACAAGTGAAATTCTGTTGGCTGATTCGTTAATTACAGTGAAATTAGTATGGATTTTACTGTTAATATTTTGAATATCCTTTGCACACTCGTATGTAATATTGGACTTTTCTGAAATTTCATTCAGCTTGACCTTCACATCATTCATGCTCTTCGCCTGGACATCTATGGTTTCCACCATTTCATCCATGTGTTTCTTTACCTCTGATGTCTTCCCTGTAATATTTTTAACAATATCAACAATTCTTACAGTGGACTTTGCAGTCTCCTCTGCAAGCTTCCGAATCTCCTCAGCTACCACCGAGAAGCCTCGCCCTGCCTCCCCCGCTCTTGCTGCTTCAATGGATGCATTCAGAGCAAGCAGATTGGTTTGCTGTGAAATATTATTAATAATCTCAAGTATATCCCGTATGTCAAAAGAGTATTTTTCCAGGTGATTTACAGTATCCGATACTTTTTTTGTGCTGCCTGCCACTGCCTCAAGCTCTTTCACATGCCTTTGAATAGTGGCATTTCCCTCTCCGGCCGCTTTACTGGACATACCGGATTCCTCCAGCAGCTTCTCCGCATTGTTTATTACCTGCAGGATATCGTTGCTCATGTGGTTGACAAGGCCAGTCATGGTCTTCACCATTTCAGATTGCTCAACACTGCCTGCGGATACATCCGATACTGCACCGGCAATCATTTCAGTTGATTTTGCCAGCTCATCACTTGTTCCCGATATGGCATCAATTGAGTTTGTCAATGTGACTGAAGATTTTGAAATAAGGACTACTATATCCTTTATACTTGCAATAAATTTATTAAAATAGTCGGTCAGAATACCGATTTCATCATTATTATTCAATTGTATAACTTTTGTCAGGTCTCCATTTCCTGACGCAATGTCTTTCAAATCCTCGGAAATTATCTTGATGGGTCGGACAATCCCTCTTCTGATAACTATAAACGAGAACACCGCCAAAATCAGAGAGATAAGCAAGAATACACCGCTTAACGTTTTCGCCATCACAACCTTACCCTGGGCAATTTCGGAATACCTGGTAACCATTACATCAATTTGCTGTACATAATTGGTTACATCTGCATCAACAGTTTTTAACAACTCACTTTCATGATTTTCCGCAATACTTGTATACGCTGGCTTGAAGATGAGATCCCATTTGTTTTGGATATCCTGTAACTGCAAGATAATCTCTTCAGCCTTTGGTGCCTTCAGACCGGTTTCTGCATCTCCTTTTTGAAGTGACATCAGAAGATTATCAAAATACTGGACTCTTTCAAGCAGCAGCTTGTTGTCCTCTGTACCCGATTCATTATTTAAAACAATATGAGAAGATAAATATGCCATTCTGAAGCTATTTGCTCTCAATCTGCCCGCCTGATTTACAAAGTTTGCATCACTATCCATTGATTTGTAAGTGAAGAAGTTAATACCTACAACGGCAATGATAAGCACTGAAAACGTTGAAAATATAATACTAAGTTTTGTTTTTATGGTCATATGGCCTGTCTCCTTTTAGTGGTATATAAAAAACACTTGATTGATAATATTTAACCAAAAAATGATACAGTAAACAGCTTTTTTTACAAATTTCGATATTTTTTATTCAAATAATAGTGGATAAATATTTTTCCAGGTCAACAACAAACCTTCCGCTTAATGATTTTGAAGGTCCTTATTAAGATTTGAATTAAAGCCGTATTATCCTCATAGCAAAAATAAAAATGCCCAAACAATCAGGTTCAGGCATTTCTAAATAATTAATCAACTGAGTTCTGCATTTAACTCATCATTCTCCAATTCATTAGAGCGTTATTTATCTTTCTGTGAATATACCATTAATTGTAATTCTTTATTTGATGCTTCTTTACCATAATAATCAGAGAATCTGGAAATTACTTTCATTTGACGCAATTGTAAAATTGTATCTATTTCAGATTCTGAGTATAAACGTGTTGATGTACATGGTTCTATTGAAACCGGCCTCTGAAATACTTCTCCAAATGGAATTTCCCATTCTCCAAACAACATTCTACGGTTTTCTTTATCCCAATCAAACATTGGTAAGGATAATGTTTTAGTACCAATATCCCAGTGACGCTTTGGAAAATAATGCTCTGCATGTTCAGCATTACATATATCCATAAAGTGTTTCCCCCCTGGCTTAAGAGCATTTGATATTACATCAAATATTTTTAAATTCTCTTCATCGTCTTCCAAATAACCAATGGCACCATCAGCCAAATTCAGAACAACATCAAATTCATTACTATATTTTATGTCCCTAATGTCTGACAGTATAAAATCAACTTCAACTGAAGCCGATTTTGCTTCTCTTTTAGCATCATCTATATAGTCTTTTGTAATATCTACTCCAACCACAGAAAATCCTCTTCGTGCAAGAGATAAGGAATGTCTGCCAAAACCACATGCTAAATCAAGCACTCGCTCTTTTCCTGTGAGTTCAAGTGTTTTTATTATAAAATCAACCTGATTTTCCGTGTCTTCAACCCATGATTGATCCTTTATATCCAGTGACCAATACTTATACCATTCCGGATTAATTTTTTTCATGTAAAGCTCCTCCAAATATACTTATTACTTTAATTTAAAATTTTACAGACTTGATTGTATACGAAACGTTTTGTATAAACTATATACTAAATTAAATTGATGTTATTGTAAAATCTGTATAATGTTAATAATATATATCATCATACCAATCAGATTTAATACAGTTACGGGAGTAAAAAATACTTAAGATATATGCTATTTTCTTGTCTATTATGGATTTGTAATGTATAATAAAATTAATAGCAAACGAAAAAATATAGAAAATTACCGAACAGTAAATTATATAACAAGCACTTTAGAATTTCAATATCCTTTTCAACATTTGTTGAGAAAATTCCTTTAGAGATATAGCAAATTAAGTTTTATTCTATATTTTCATAAATGAATTTGCCCTTAAGGTAATTACGAAAATCATTTAA
Organism: Bacillota bacterium; assembly: GCA_023409265.1. Taxonomy (GTDB): domain Bacteria; phylum Bacillota; class Clostridia; order Acetivibrionales; family DSM-1351; genus Ruminiclostridium. The sequence continues at coordinate 74,800 of JAEYHZ010000024.1, forward strand.
AAAGTTTTGAGTATCCCTACATCCAGGTGCGTTAGTAAGGATAATTATCGCAGAATTCAATTCTTTAAATATCATAACATTGGAGTAAAAGGTACCCTCACTACCATAATGATAAAAATATGTTCCATTATCAGATTCATTATACCAACCCATTGCGTATTTCGGAATGCCACCAAGCAGGTAATTACAGGACTGAGAAGTTATATATCCATCCTTTCCATTAAGCCCTTCAAGATAAATGTTTACATATTTTGCCATATCATTGATTGATATATCTATATTTCCTGCCGGTGAAGATATTGGGTCTATAAAAATAGTATAATCCTCTGGTGATACTGGCATTCTTTTACCAAACCAGCCCACTTTATGTCCCCAAGGCTGTTCTCTATCAATAGTATTAGGTTTACCAAAACTAATTGAAATGCCAATATCCCGAGCGGTTTCCATCGCTAAATCTTCCCACGATTTTCCCGATACTTTTTCCAGCATTATTCCCGCCACGCTATACCCAGAATTGGCATAATTCATATCAGTACTTTCGACTGGCGGAAGAGTAAGCACATATTTGCAGAATTGCAATCTTATTTCTTGCTGATTACCAGTAAAATCAGGTATATTTGTATGAATAACCTTTTTACTAGAAGAATCCACTTTTCCAGTAAATGTATTCAACGGCTGTAATGATGTTTTGTGTGAAAGTAGATCTTTCAAAGTAATCGAATAATATGCTTGGTTTGAATTATTCTTCCATTCAGGAAACAGGTCAAAGATTTTTGTATCCCAGCTTATAAGTCCTTTCTCAACTAGCTTTGCTGCAATTAAAGAGGTATAGGATTTACCGCAGGAACCAATTTGAAATTTATCTTCAATACTTACTTTCATATCAGAACCTTCAAATATGTAACCTAACGCATTCATTTCAATAATTTTACAATCTCTTATAATACAATAAGTGAGACCTGGAATTCTATAATACTTTCGTAGACCTTCAATACCAACTTTTTTAACGGAATCGAATTGTAAGGGCTTTTTATCACGAATACAATATTGATTCAATAAAAGCATTCCCCCAAGGGAGATTATTAATATAAAACAAATTATAAAAATCAGTTTTTTCTTCATACTATCCTCTAAAGAATTTTTTTAACACTTTCAAATATGTTATATTATGGAAATAAATAAGTCAAGCAATTGCTTAAAACAGATCTTTGATACTATTGATTTACATTGGGAATAACTATAATTAACGAATATGATGTTCTAAAAGAAAGGACATAAATTATGACACAACACAAACACACAAACAAACTAATCCAGGAAAAATCCCCCTACCTGCTCCAACACGCTCACAACCCTGTCGACTGGTATCCATGGGGCCCTGAAGCCTTTGGGAGGGCAGTAGGAGAAGACAAGCCCATTTTCCTTTCTATCGGATATTCAACTTGTCACTGGTGTCATGTAATGGAGAGAGAATCCTTTGAGGATGAAGAAGTGGCTCGTCTTTTGAATAAATACTTTATATGCATCAAGGTTGACCGTGAAGAAAGACCCGACATAGACAGCATATACATGTCTGTATGCCAGTCATTGACCGGACATGGCGGCTGGCCTCTGACCGTCTTTCTCACACCTGACAAACATCCGTTTTTTGCAGGAACCTATTATCCCAAGGGCGACAGCAGAGGAATGATGGGGTTGATGAGGCTGCTTGAAACGGTACATGATGCCTGGCAGAACAAGAGAGAAACTCTGCTGGATTCTGCCCGTGAAATTCTTGCATATCAAAAAACGGAAAGAGGCACAGCTGACGGTGAGATCACAAAGGACGTTATCCACGATACCTTCTCTCATCTAAAATACAGCTTTGACAGTACACATGGCGGTTTCGGAAGATCACCCAAATTCCCGACACCACATAACCTGCTATTCATGCTGAGGTACTGGTATAACAACAAGGAACCCTATGCACTTGAAATTGTAGAAAAAACTCTGAGTTCTATGAACTTCGGCGGTATCTATGACCACATAGGGTTTGGTTTCAGCAGGTACTCAACTGATAAAAAATGGCTGGTGCCGCATTTCGAAAAAATGCTTTATGACAATGCACTTCTGGCTTTGGCATATGGAGAAGCCTTCAGCGCAACCGGCAAAGTTCAATATTCCGAAACAGCCACACAAATACTGGATTATATCCTGAGAGACATGACTTCTCCGGAAGGCGGTTTCTATTCTGCTGAAGACGCAGACTCCGAAGGCGAAGAAGGTAAATTCTATGTATGGTCGGTAGATGAGGTAACCGAGGTGTTGGGTGAGACCGATGGCAGGGAATACTGCAAGCTATACGACATTACTGATAAAGGTAACTTTGAAGGCAGGAATATACCCAACCTGATTAATACCGGAGACATCCCCGGGGAAAAAAAGCAATTTGCAGAGTCCTGCCGCCAGAAACTTTTTACCTATAGAGAAAAAAGGATCCACCCCTACAAGGACGATAAAATACTAACTTCCTGGAATGGACTGATGATGGCTGCCATGGCCTACTGTGGAAGAATTCTTAATGAGCAAAAGTATATATCTGCGGCTCAAAAATGTGCAGACTTTATATTGAGCAAGCTGGTTAGATATGATGGCAGACTGCTGGCTCGATTCAGAGACGGTGAGGCAGCTTTTAACGCCTATCTTGAAGATTATGCCTTCCTTGTCTGGGGACTGCTTGAGCTCTACGAGGCAACGTATAATGTTGAGAATCTCAAAAAGGCTTTAAAGCTCAATGATGATATGCTGGAGCTCTTCAAAGATGACAGCTCGGCGGGTCTTTTCCTCTATGGACATGATTCGGAAGAATTGATTACCCGTCCAAAGGAAAGCTATGACGGTGCAATCCCGTCGGGAAATTCAGCAGCAGTAATGAACCTTCTGAGAATCGCAAGATTAACCGGACGTCACGAATTGGAGACTACTGCAAAATCAATTCTTGACTATTTCAGCAGTGATATAGAAGCCTCTCCCACAGGTCACAGCTATATGCTTTGCGCATATTTATATTCCATTTCGGAAAATGCTTCAGAAGTAGTTATAGTAGGAAACAAGGAGAGCGATATGGTTAAAACCTATGACAAACTCTATAATCCTTTTTCGGTATCTCTTGCAAATATAACTCCGGAGCTTGTTAATCTGGTTCCCTTCATTTCTGAATACAAACAGCAGGAGGGAAAAACCGCCGCTTATGTTTGTAAGAACTTTGCGTGCTCAGCACCCATAACCGATTCCTCCGCACTGGCTGATATGATGGCTCCGCCAAACTGATGCTGCTGCCCGGATATAGTAACTAATTCATAAAGCTCCGTAATGCTGGGTTTGCTATACGGAGCTTTTAAGTTTTATTACTTTATTTTTTCAAGATACCCCTTCAGTGTTTCCTCATCCATTGCTCCGCTAACTTTCTTCACAATATGTCCCTGACTGTCAATAAAAAGCGTTGTGGGAATTGACTGAACCATGTATGCAAAAGCCGCCTCCTGGTCGGTGTCAAAATAGACCGGAAAATCAAAGCCTTCACCATCTATATAATCCTGCCCGCTTTCGACTGTCTCTCTTTGCCCATCCACAAGATCTACCATCAGGAAAGCAACCTTATCCTTATGATCTGAATATGCTTTATCAAAGTGGGGCATTTCACTTCTGCAGGGCGGGCACCAGGAAGCCCAAAAATTAACCACTATAGGCCTGCCGAAAAAGTCCGATAGTTTTACAGGTTCACCCTTCTTATTTAAAACAGTGAAATCTGCCGCTTTTGTCTTATCCTCCGATTCTGTGGAAGCACCCTGGGGAGTTTGTTCATCAGCTTTAGTATTCACACTTTGTTCAGCTACTGTATCAGGTTTGATCTTATTACTCAGTTTGTTATAGGCAAAATACGCTCCGGCGATAAATATGACAAAGGCAAGCAAACCTATTAGTGTTTTAATTTTGTTATTCATTATTCCTCCGCTTAAGGTAATTGACAATATCCTTATATTTTAAAGTACAGTAAGCAAGCATCCTGACATATAAATTATGAGACTACTTTTGAAGCCATCATTTTCAAGTGAGTAAAGACAGGAAATATCCAAAGGTCCCGGTCATCATCAGTACTCCAACCAATACTAAAAAAATGCCTGACACCAGATTTATTATTTTGTAATACCGTTTTACCGCGTTAAACACAGCTTTCAGTCTGTCAATGAGAACTGCACTTATAATAAAGGGGAGTCCAAGTCCCATTGAGTAAAACAGCAGCATAATTATTCCTTTGACTGGGTCACCCTGCTGACTTGCCTGCATCAGCGCAGAGCCTAGAAATGCACCGACACAGGGTGTCCAGCTTATTGAGAATATTATACCAAATACAACAGACGAGAAAAACCTAAGCCTGTTAAATTTGGCACTGATTTTTTCAGAAGGCCCCGGGAACGAAAGGTTAATCACGTTTAAAAACGACAGTCCAAAAATAATAACTATGAGACCTGTTATTATATTCAAAATGGTACTATATTGTCTCAGAAAGCCTCCGATAGTTCCTGCAAAAGCTCCCATAAGCACGAATAAAAGTGTAAAGCCCAGTACAAAGCCAATAGAATTCCTTAATGCCCGACGGTTTCTTCCTTCAGTGCCATCCCCGGCAAAATAAACTACATAAATAGGAAGCATGGGAAGCATACATGGCGATATAAAAGTAATAATCCCTTCTAAAAACAGTAAGAGGTATTGCAAAAGGTTATCCTCCACATAAAATATTTTCATGCCTATAATATCTATACCCATGTGAAACCGGTATTAAGCATAGTTTGGCATAAATAATCTATTTCTTATATTTTACTTACCTTCATATCCATAACCATGGCTTTAATACCGCCTAACGGCCAAATTTCATTTTTTGATACTCCTCTGAAGCAGTTACCGTACATCTCAAATACATTTGAAGATACCTGTAACTCCGGAAGCCTTCCCATCAATTTATCACCATCAAACAAATAGGCCAGCTGAACCGGCGTAGCAAAGTTTCCGTCAGGTGTAAAGTCTCCGCCCGAGGCTACCAGAACAACTATCCCTTTATCTCCCGCCAGCAGCTCTTTTGCAGTTTTTTCACACTCTTTTACCTTCAGCCTGGCAAAACCGGGTTCAGGTGTACTGTCATAGTCGCTTACTGCACTTCCTGTATAGGGTAGATTATACAGTGCTGAAAACTTCTTATCGGTATTTGCGGCTCTCAAAACACCGTTTTGGATGAGAGGATACATGTAGTTTTCATTGACTGTTCCTTCGGCATCAAAAAATGGTGTCAGAAAGGCATCGGCAGGATTCATTGAGTTAAATAAAGTTAAGTTGTCATTAAAAATCTTTTGACCAAGTTTCCCTGAAAAAAGTGATGACCCTGTTCCAAAAACTCTTCCGTTAAGGTCTGTAACAAATTTTATCAAAGGAGTATAGTCCTGGCTCAGAAAAACTACCGGATAATTTCCCTCGGCAAAGTCAACCCTATTCCGATAGGCATTCAGAATACTGTCCGCCATAATTGTAAAGTCTTTTTTGTCATATCTCCTGTCCTGAAAAACAATATAGCCGTCCATTATATTGGAGGACGCCTTTTCTTTGAAAACAAGAGAGAACTCTACAGCACTGTCCATATAGGCCAGCTTTAGTTTATCTTCATTGCTGAGAGTAAAATTCACAGTATCCAGATTGACCTTGTTTGAAAAAATAAAGTCTCCATGATTTGCTCTTAAATAGTCCAGAGCAGCTTCTACTTCATTTATGATGCTATCATTTGAGAAGATTTCATTAACCAGATCAATTTCTTCCTCTCTATTGGAGTTTAATTCATATGGATATTCCACTTTGGCCGAAAGTGCTTTACGGGCTCTTTTTTCAAGCTCCACGGGGTTATAACCCCCAATAGCTCCGGCGATTCCAACAGTACCGCCTTCATAGACACGCAGTCCTGTCTTTAATATATCTTTCCCTCTAACAGATTCAATTCTGGTTCCTGAAACACTTATTGAAGTCTGTACGCTTTTTACGGAATAAATTTCTTTCATGCTAAACCTCCATTCGGCTGCCTGTGCAGCGACTTTATAACGCAGGGCTAAATAGAAAATTTTTCGGCTTAGGAAAATTTTTCACCCGTTATACTGTTGAAACATTACTGGACATTGATGTTGTTGACACGCACGTACGGTCCGCCAAAACCCACCGGAAGGGGATATTGTTCCATTTTGCCGCATCCTCCGGTTACAAAAGACAAAAGTTCAACCTCATCTGAAACTCCATCTATGTCAGTTAAAGTCTTAAATACATTTCCTGTAATTACTGAGATATTTACCGGTTCAGCTATTTTTCCGTTCCTTATCATGTATGCAAGGGATGGAGCTATTGTAAAGGTTGACATTCCGGAGCCATGTTTTATAGTATCTATATATATTCCATTTCTCACTTTACCAAATAGCTCCTCTTTGGTTTCAGCACCTCTCTCAATGTATGTGGTAGTCATTCTTACAATAGGTTCGTACTCAAAATTCATTGAACGTGCATTACCGGTCAACTCTTCTTCAAGAATTGCTGCTGTGGAGCCGCTGTGAAGTCTTCCCGCCAATACTCCATTTTTTATAAGGTATGTCTTCCTGGCGCTTGTACCCTCGTCATCAAAAGGCACAAAGCCGCTTCCCGGCTCATTTCCGTCATCAACTATCGTAAGAATGTCAGCTCCCACTTTTTTGCCCAGAGACCACTCTTTTTTCATAGTCTCATCCCCTACCATGAAATCAGATTCGCTCTTATGTCCAAAGCTTTCATGGGCAAATACTCCAGCTGCAAGAGGGGATAAAACAACAGTATAAATTCCTTTTTCAACCGGTTTTGAATTCAGGAGAAAATCTTCACTTTCAGATATGCGTTTCCTCAACAATTCTTTTTGATTCAATAGATCATGAAAACTTTCGGTGCCCCGCTGGTAGGTCTCCTGAAACTTCTTCTCCCCTTCAGACATTGCAAAGCCTACTGAAAAACCGCAGCTCTGAGTATCATATTTGATGTCCGCTCCCTTGCTGGAGTAAAACTCTTTAACCTTTCTGCAGTCTATGTATCTGGCAGTCCAGCTTTTGATATACTTATTTTCAGTAATAACAGGAAATAATTCCTTCAACAGGCCGAGCTTATCCTCCTCCGGCACTTTTGAAATATCGTTTTCTTTAAAACTGAAAAACTCACCCTTATTCACTTCGAGCTTCTTGATAATACCATCTTCATTTATGCCAGGGATAGGATCAGCCATTTTGTTTAGTTTGTCAATTTCATCCTGAATCTGCTCAATTTGTGAAGTTGATGAATAGAACCATCTCTTTCCATCGTATACTCTTACAAACGCTGCCTTGTAATTTCTTATTTTGTACTCGCTGATTTTGCCTAATGTAAAAGTAATGTTTGTTTCAAAAACATCTTCAATTCTTACATCGGTATATAAACCCCCATGAAACTTGAACACACAATCACCCCATTATCCTTTTATTTCTTATATTAATATGTTTAGGAACAGTTAAATAATAACTTCCCATTTTTCAAGTTGCCATTTTCCGAAAATACTGCGTTGTCGTCAGTTGCAATAAAGCAATTATTGCGCCCTCCTCCGCCTTGTCTTTTCGAAAACTATCTCCCTTGAAAATCGGGTTTTATTATTTATTTGTTCCTTAGAATTGTACTACATTTTCCAATTATATTCCAATACATTACTACTAATTAAACAACTTTCATTCCATGACCTTCAGGAGCGTCAAAAGGCCCCGCCGGATTATTTCCGACGGGACCTTCTTATAGAAAAAAGCTATTTGTTTTTAATTATGCTTTCAATCTAGCTTCGAGAGCTGCCAACTGGTTGTTTAATTCAGCCGGTAACTTGCTGCCGTATTTAGCATAGTGTTCCTTAACTGATTCAACTTCCTGTAGCCATTCAGCCTTGTTAACCTTGAGAAGCTCAGCCATATCAGCAGCTGAAACATCCACACCGTTAATATCAATAGCATCCTCAGTTGGCATGTAGCCGATTTCGGTCTTAACAGCTTTTCCTTCTCCTGATACTCTTTCAAATATCCACTTGAGAACACGGCTGTTTTCACCGTAACCCGGCCATAACCACTTACCGTTCTCATCCTTACGGAACCAGTTAACATAGAATATCTTTGGAAGCTTATCATCTGTTGATGCAGCTCCTACATCCAACCAATGCTGCAAGTAGTCACATACATTGTATCCAATGAATGGAAGCATAGCGAATGGGTCACGACGAACTTGACCGATCTTGTCTGAAATAGCAGCTGCAGTGATTTCTGAACCCATGATTGAACCAAGGAATACACCGTGCTTCCAATCAAAGCTTTCATGAACCAATGGAATAGTGCTAGGACGACGTCCACCGATAAGGATAGCTGAAATTGGTACTCCAGCAGGATCCTGCCATTCAGGAGCGATTGCAGGGCACTGTTCAGCTGGTGCTGTGAAACGAGCATTTGGATGAGCAGCAGGAGTTTCTGAACCAGGAGCCCAATCCTTACCCTTCCAGTCAATTAAATGAGCTGGAGCAGCAACGCCCATACCTTCCCACCATACATCTCCATCGTCAGTTAAACCAACGTTAGTGAATATAGTGTTCTTTTCAATACTGTGCATAGCATTTGGATTTGAATCCAATGAAGTTCCAGGAGCAACTCCGAAGAAACCTGCTTCCGGGTTGATAGCATAGAGTCTGCCATCTGCCTTGTACTTCATCCAAGCTATATCGTCACCGATAGTTTCAACCTTCCAGCCTGGGATAGTTGGAACAAGCATAGCCAGGTTTGTTTTTCCGCAAGCACTTGGGAAAGCACCGCAGATATATTTAACATCACCCTTAGGGTTAGTGAGTTTCAAGATTAACATATGCTCAGCGAGCCAGCCTTCTTCACGAGCGATAGCTGATGCAATACGAAGAGCGAAACACTTCTTACCAAGAAGAGCATTTCCGCCGTAACCTGAACCGTAGGACCAGATTGTTCTTTCTTCAGGGAAATGGCTGATGTATTTGCTTTCGATTGGAGCACATGGCCATTTTGTGTCTTTCTCGCCTTCAGCAAGAGGAGCACCAACTGAGTGCAAGCATGGAACGAATTCTCCGTCTCCGAGAGTATCCAATACTTTTTTACCGATACGGGTCATGATACGCATGTTAATTACAACGTAAGCACTGTCGGAGATTTCAACACCGATCTTAGCTATATCAGAACCGATAGGTCCCATTGAGAAAGGAATAACATACATTGTTCTTCCCTTCATACAACCCTTGTATAAACCCTTCATTGTTTCCTTCAATTCATTTGGGTCTACCCAGTTGTTTGTTGGGCCTGCTTCTTCCTTAGTTTTGGAAGCGATATATGTTCTGTCCTCAACACGAGCAACGTCTGATGGATCACTGTTAAATGCATAACATCCAGGACGCTTTTCTGGATTTAAAGGCTTAGCTAAACCAACATTAACCAATTCCTGAATCAGTCTGTCGTTTTCTTCCTGAGAACCATCACACCAGTAAATCTGGTCTGGTTGACACATGTCAGCCACTTCTTTTACCCACGCTAGTAATTTCTTGTTCGTAGTCATTTAAATTCTCCCTTCAATTTATAAAATATACTGCTGTCAATGAGTAGTATTATGTGCACTGTCTTGTAAATTTAAATTTTATGCCCTGAAAACTGCCATTCTTATTCTGTACATTTAAATCTAAATTTATTAATATAGGCATGACAATTTACTAATCAGTATAACTGAACCATTAACACGAAATTAAAAGTATCTGTCTTTTACTGTTGGTTCAATTTGGTAAGCAATAGATTTAGTTAATTTTTTCACTAACAATCTTAACATATGGAACCATAAATTTCAACATTAGTTTTGTTAACTATTTAAAATTTTTTCTTTAAATATGCAATTTGAAATTTCTAGAATTTCATGTATAAATATTCATACACGTATTAATTATATAGTATTTATTTGACCCCGGCTATCAGCAGACTGGGGTTTATAGCCCACTTTGAATTGTATTAATTATTATACAATAATTTAGCGAAGTAAAAAAACGAAGTGTCCGACAAATAAAATTGCAACTGCCTTTATCGTTTCACGGTACTGCTCATAATTTGGCCAATTTCGGAACAACATGTTCAAAACCCTTATCAATAAATCATCCGGCTGCATACACTGTATTGTAAGCTTTTTATTTGAAAGGTGGAATAGTTTTGTCTGCTAAAATATGCAACTATTTTGTAGCTTCCAATTCTTCACGGGGCTTTATAAACTACTTTGAAGACAACGTGAGGAATCTCGAGAAATTATATGTATTGAAGGGCTGTTCGGACAGTTTCAAATCCTCTCTGATTAAGAATGTAGGAATCGACTGGTTTATCAAAGGCTATGATATTGAGTATATCCATAGCCCCGAAGATGAAAAAATAGTTGAAGCAGTCATTATTCCTGCATTGAACACCGGTGTCGCAAACGGTGACATCCAATACATTTCAGAATCGGGAGCCATTAAACAAAAAGGTGAATTTATCTGTCTGGAAGCCGGCGAATCAACCCGTGCTATATTATTAAGCCAGAAACACATTTCAGGTTTGAATAAAAAAATTAAGAAATACTACAAAAAAGCCAATAAATTACTGGAAAAAGCATTAAAAATCCGAAATAAATGGGAAAAGCTCTACACTTATAATGTCAGTCTTGAAAAAGTATGTAATCTCGTAGACAATACAATAAAAAAATTTTTAAGCTATCATGCATTAAAAAAAGAAGGTATGATAAGGAACAGATTTTTAGGTGGTCTCACACACAAGGGTTATGTGGATTTTTTGAAAGATCTGACAAAAGATGTAGGCAATAGGTATATAATCAAAGGTTATCCCGGCCCCGGCAAATCAATATTACTTCAAAACCTGGCAAATACCGTTCAAGAAAGGGGCTTTGATGTGGAGTTATACCATAACTGTTTTGATCCTGCCCGTCTGGACATGGTAATTGTTCGAGAGATGGATCTGGCGGTTTTTGACTGTACAGAATCAAATGAAGTCTTTGGTTCCAGAGACGGCGATGAGATAATTGACATTTCTCCTGAGGCTGTAAATCAAGATACTGATGAAGCTGTAAATCAAGCTACTGATGAAACTGTTAATCGGGAAACTGATGATATTAAGAAATTTGATACCCTATTTAAAAATTATAAAGAAGCAGTCAATGATGGAGTAGTTTTTCTGAAAAAAGCCAAAGAGGCCTTCGAAAAGATAGAGGATGAAATTAAAGAATCAATAGATCTGAAGGAAATAGACAAGGTATATTCAGATATTTTAGAAAAAATAAAAAAAGCTGTTAAATAGAGGGACAATTTATTTGAAAAAATACCGGACACAGTAATGCATCCGGTATTTTCATATTTGTAGGCTATATTACTTTACAGTTTCATTAAAGCAGCTATTACAAAGTTCAAGATAAACAAACCCGTAACAATGTACATTATAGGGTGAACATCCTTTGCCTTACCCTTGCATATTTTCATTATAACGTAAAAAATAAAGCCTGCTGCTATACCGTTTGATATGCTGTAGGAGAAAGGCATTACTACTGCCGTGAAGAAGGCAGCAAGGGCCTCATCGAAATCATCCCATTTGATTTTTGCAAAGGAACTCATCATGAGAACACCAACAACTATCAGTGCAGGAGCAGTTGCAGCTCCGGGGATAATTCCTGCCACTGGAGCAAATACAAGACATATGGCAAAGAGTACAGCAGTAACTACAGAAGTTAAACCGGTTCTTCCGCCTACCCCGATACCGGCAGCACTTTCCACATAGGTGGTTGTATTTGAAGTACCGAGCAGTGAACCAATTGAGGTTGCTGTAGCATCTGCAAACAGCGCTTTGTCCATTTTGGACCTGAAGCCCTTTCCTGCAAACAGTTCGGCTTCATCCTTATCGTCAAATATACCGCTCTTCCTTCCTGTCCCAATAAAAGTTCCTATAGTGTCAAAGGTATCTGAAAGGCTGAAAGCCAAAATGGTTACTAAAACAACAGCTATCTTGCCCGGGTCACTGAACAGGCCTGCAAAGTCAAGAGCGAAAGCAGTTTGCGAGATATCTGAAACCTTATAGGGAGTGGCCGTTGATAAACTTGTTACGTGCATTGGAATTCCAATTAAAGTGGTTGACACAATACCTAGAAGAATTGCGCTTTTTACCTTAAGAAGCATTAAAACCACTGTTATGACAAGACCTATCAAAGCAAGCTGTGCTGCAGGACTTGTAAAGTTTACAAGCGCAGGAACAACATTTGCGCCACCGGCAATAACAGTTGCAGAATCTGCTTTATCTCCAAGTATTGTCAATGGAGCACCTGGCTTCGCTTCAGAGGTAAATTTTAAAAAGCCTGCACTTTTAAAGCCTATGTAAGCTATAAACAGACCGATACCACCGCTGATTGCCAGTTGAAGGGATTCAGGAATTGCTTTAATGATTGATTTCCTTACCTGTGTTACAGTAATTACAATGTTGATAATACCGCATATAAATACCATTGCAAGAGCCTGCTGCCAGCTGTAACCCAGGCCGAAGACAACCGTAAAGGTAAAGAATGCGTTCAAGCCCATACCGGGTGCCTGTGCATACGGAACGTTGGCAAACAAACCCATTATCAAAGTACCTATTACTGCTGCAAGAATAGTAGCAACATATACTCCGCCTTTGGGAATACCTGTTTGTCCCAGAATTGAAGGATTGACAAAAATAATGTAGGCCATTGTAAAGAACGTTGTCAAACCGGCTACTGTTTCAGTCTTTACATTGGTTCCATTCTCCTTTAGCTGGAACTGTTTTTCAAAAAAACTCATATTAGCTCTCCTCCTGTACTTTCTCCTCACTTTTATATTAACCATTCAACATCTCATTATTCTTTCATTATTCAATGTACAAAATGGAAAATAAGGAATAGTTAAATAATTAGTTCGGAAAATAGCTCCTTGATAAATGGCAAGTTATTATTTAACTGTTCTATAGCGGGGAAAAATTCATAAATGCAAAAATACAGGAATATTTTATCACAATTTGTCAAATTGGCAAGCGATTATGTAAATATATTTTGAATATTTTTATTGTCTTTATGAATAACCATTGATGTGGTAATATTGTATATATTTGTTTTATTTACTAATGGAGGGAAAATTTGTTATGAAATACTTTAAAGGGATAGTTTGCGCAATACTTGTTTTTATTTTATCAAAAACATCTTATTTTTCTTTAGCAAATCTATTGTAAAAGTAAACATCTTTCCGGCATCAATATACCGGACCTTTGCATTACCTATTTGTTTCATTCTCATAAAGCCCGCTTCCATGTACAAAGTATCTAGTTTATTAAAGTCGGTTTCGGGCTTTTCCCAATTGTGAAGTCTATTTTCAACCTTTATTGTTTCTCCGTTATAACCTGTAATATATGCCTCGGTTACATCCTTCTGGAGATGGTACGGCACTTGAGCCAGTTCTTCGCATGAATGTATGGAAGTATTGCTTTCCTGATCGACACCAACAAGGAGTATATGTCCGTTATTTATGGCATTAAGGAAATAAGGGCTTCCCATGTCACAAGGTGATCTGGTAAATTGATGCCCGCATGTAACGTAATCCACTTCTCTCCCAAGGGCTGAAACCGAATGTGTTGGATGAAGAGATCTTTTCGCTCCTTTCATCTTCCTTACTGTTTCAGGTATAATTCCCGTCCAGCAGGGAGTATCCAAAACATTGAATACCGGCGGGCATTCCGGAGAATCTTCTCTCTTCCCGGATAGAGCAGGTACAATAAGTGTTCCTTCCGGCCCAACAGCATTAAGGATAGAATTAATTACACCTGGGGCTCCTCCTTCGATAAATCCCAGGCTTTTCAGGGAACTATGCACTATCAGCATATCCCCTCTCCTTAACCCCAGATCGGTTAATTCCCTTGTTAAAACATCCTCGTTTAAACTATTCATTAATAAATGCACTTCTTTCATATTTTTCAAGAGCTTCTACAAAAGACTTAGTAATCAGTTGGGGGCGTGTAATTGCAGCTCCGATAACTGCACTGAAAGCTCCGTTCCTGAAGCAATTAATCAATTGTTCATTTGTAAAAATCCTGCCTTCTGCAATTACCGGTATTGAGATACTGGAACTTAACTGATGTATCAGCTCATAATCAGGCTCATCAATCTGGCGGCTGTGGGCTGTGTATCCTGACATAGTGGTTGAAACAATATCACAACCTTTACCGGCAGCGGCAATTCCTTCTTCAAAGGTTGATATATCCGCCATTGCAATTTTTCCGGAGGCTTTTATTTCTCTTATTATATTCTCTGTGGTTTCTCCGCCCGGCCTTGGTCTTTCAGTTGCATCAAACGCAATAATATCTGCCGCAGAATTAATAAGTTTTCTTACTTCTTTCAATGTTGGAGTTATGTAAATATCAGAATCTGTATAATCCTGTTTTATAATTCCTATAATGGGCAGATTAACATGCTTTCTTATCTCATTGATATCTTCAACGGTATTTGCACGAATCCCTACCGCACCCCCAATACTTGCAGCCAGTGCCATTCTTCCCATTATCATGGAGCTGTGAAGGGGTTCATCCTCCAAAGCCTGACATGATACAATCAAACCATTTTTTATTGCATTTAATATATCTTGTTTATTCATAAATACTCCCTCGTATTCAGGAATAATTAAATTATATCTTTTCTTGTTTAAGGAGAAAATACCTAATTATTCCCTTATTGGTTTATAGCGCATATTCATATAAAATTTTCCGGTTGTAGAAAAATTTTATTACTTCTGTGCGTTTCAACGAGGCGTGAGAAATGGCTCACCGCCTTAAAACCAGAGTGCTACCCGCCACCCGTCAAGGTGGGGGACATCTATCGCCTCGTTATGTAAAACAGCTATGTGCAGAATACATCTTTGTATTGGTTGTTATCCATTCTTCAGTTTATAAGCACCTCTGTATGTTCTTAAAGGGTTAAAGCCAAACTGCCCATAAAAGTCTTTTAATATTGTCCAATCAATAATTACATTCCTTGCGCCGCGCTTTTGAAGGAATCTTAATGAGTCGTTAAGAATCCTGTTTCCCAGCCCTTTTCCACGGATATCTTTACTGATTCCGATAGGTCCGAGACTTCCCCAGCTTTCACCACGGGAAGCAGTTAGATCATCTTTTCCCTCACTGATGAATACCTTGCAGAAGCCCACTATTTTTTCCTGATTCCATAATATAAGAACATTCCTCGGATCTCCGCCATGTTCCAGATATTCAAACACCTCTGTTTTCCATCTTCCAGGAAAGGTTTCATCAAAAAAGCAGCTTAATTTGTCCTTCTGCGCCAGAGTCATTTCGCTGGTACAGTACTCATCAGTCTTATTCATAACAATTTGAAAATCATCGAAGTTAATCTTTGAGATATCTGCAGACAAATCATAATGCTCGTCATTATTCAACATGAAGCCTCTTCCGGCAAAGAAGCCTAATGTCCGTGAGGAAGGGTCGGGGATACCCGAAAAGAAGTTGTCAAACTCTCCTCCAAAAATGATTTTTTCGGTTCCATACCGGTAGAGTTCTTCTTCAGCGCGTTGAAATAGTTCTTTTCCAAATCCCCGGTTTTGATAGTTTCTGTCAACAACCAGCGTACTGATCCAGGCGCAGTTATCATATTCGGGAAGTGCTCCCCTGTTGACCTTACTGACTATGAATCCCGCCAGCTTGCCGTTGTCCAGCAATAAAAAGGAACCCTCAAAAAACGTGTCTCTATCATGAAATATTTTGTTTAGTATCATTTTATTTGTAACATGATAAGCCTGCTTAAAATTTTCATTCCATAGCTTCACCATATCATCCAGATATTGCTCACTGAGTAATGTTATATTAATAAAAAACACCTCCGCATAAGGCATCTGTCTCCTCGTTAAAAACTCTTTGCCTGCATTTTTTCCCTGACTATTTTTCCGTCCAGTTTCCTGACACTTATGTCTTGGTTTGAGCAGTAAGCTGCTGCAATACCTGCTGCCTCACCGGTTGATCTGCAGGTGGCCTGTATTCTTATGGAGGACTGGGCCACAAAACTTGATGAAATGCATCTTCCTCCCATCAGCAAATTATCCAGCTCTTCGGTTACAAGACACCTGAAAGGAATTTCAAAGTACTCACCTTTTTCGAATGGCTTTATATCAAGTTTTTTCTCATCTATAAGACCATGGATATCTACCGGATACGCAGTCCTGGCAATGGCATCATCGAATTTGGCCCGGCTGTTATAATCATTTTCTGTCAATACATATTTTCCTTTGATCCTCCGGGATTCTCTAATCCCAGGAACAGACGCCACAGAAAGTATATAGCTTGTTTCAAAGCCATCAATATATTGTTTTAAAAATGAGTAAAGGCGGCTTATCATTCTTTTCCCTGTAACAGCAATGCCAGTGATTGCTTCAGGATCAAGTGTATTATATATTCCCGGTACTTCAGGGCAGTTAAAGGATACTACTCCCGGCATTCCGGGAACAGAAAAGGCTTGAAAATACTTTCCGTCATCATAGGTCAGCACACCGTCATCCACTGCTTTCTGAAAGATTCCTGTCAAGGGCCTTGGAGAATCCCATACAGAAGATATTTCAAAAAAGGGATACTCCAGTACCATTGGTTCTCCGATACGTTTCATATGCTTCTGAACCTTATGTATATCTACATTACCAACCATAAAGCGCAGTGAAGAAGCTTGATTCTGATGCATTATTTCGTCTCCGGCCAGGCAGGGAACTCCTGCAGCTTCAGCAACAACGGCGTCTCCCGAACAATCAATTACTACTTTTCCCTGTACAACCTGAAGTCCGCCCTTATTGTAAACAACCAGACCTTTAATCGTATTGTTTTCAATGATTGTATCTATAAACTGTGTATCATAAAGCAGCTTACCGCCCAGTTCCAGATAGATATCCTCAGCTGCGAACTTAAGCATTTCGGGATTAAACCAGCCATCATTTCCATAGGGGTCTGCATCACCATACCCCTTTTCCAGAAGCCGTTTCTTAACCAGTTTATTTATATATGAAAGATCCGCCTCATCAGGTATTCCGGGACTCATCATGGGAGTTACCTGTCCTCCGGTAGCAGTTCCGCCAAGAAAGATATTCTTCTCAATCAACAGTGTTGCGGCTCCTTCCATGACTGCTGCAATTGCTGCTATGGAACCGGCCGTACCTCCGCCTACAACAATTACGTCGTATTGGTCTTCACTTGTTTTACATAAACTCGAATATAGGTATTTTTCCATAACTCCCCCTGTTTACGGTTTATCTTTTACACTGTGCCCACCAGTCATAGTCATCCACATAGCACAGATCAAAAAGCATACACCCTCCGGATTTATTAAAGCACATATCCACTGCATTGCTGAACACTTCAGGCTCATTTTCATACTGTTGAAGAAAGAGGCTTCCAACATAGGGTACTGCATCGCCCACAACTTTCTGCACCATATCTCCTGAACCTTCCACGCTGTACCAGTAGGCAGGCCTTCCTTTATCCAGCGCATCATTAACCGTAACATCAGTATAGTAAAATCCCGACAGTAAAGTATCTATATATTCCGCATACCCTGTGTCAGCATAATTCTTATCAACCCATGGATATTCTTCCGGAACATATTTTTCACTAGCCCAGTTAGCCCCTACAAGATAATAAAGCGGATACCAGGAACCTGTATAATCTGCAAATTCAACATTTTTACCCGATTCTTTTATCATGGTCCGGACCTGCTTTATGAAAGTCTTTATAATGCTGGCCCTGAAGGTTACCCACTGACCGAATAAAGGTCCGTAATTGACCTTGAGGTTTTTATCTGCTGCATTTCCCTGCTGAGCCTCCAGCTTATAAATATCTTCAGGCCAGTTCCGCACTTTTTCCTGGATAAATTCTTCAAACCTATCTTTTGTGTAATCACTGAAATCAGAGCCCAATCCTACAAATCTCACCCTGTCCAGCACTACTCCGTCAATATCGTAGTTTGTAACCAGTTCTTTTATTATGTTGAGCTCGTAGTCCCTTACTTCGTCCATGACCGGATTTACAAAAACTTCATTGAAATCGTCAATTGCTCCGGTAGTTTTTATATCGTTCAATTCAGCGACAGATTGAACTTTGGGATTTCCATTTTCGTCTATTCCATACATCCTTGTCTGCCACTGGGTATTTATGAAGCCGGGTGACAGCTTATGCTTCTCTTTGACTCTGCCTTCAGCAAAAACATCAATTCCGGCGTAAAGTTTCAGACCTGCCTCGTGTGCTGCATCTATATAGGTCTTTAAATAGTCGGTATCTTCAAAATCCTTGTCAAACCGGCTATAGTGAGGAACAAAAGAGCTTTGATATATGCAAAAGCCCGTTGTGTCCTTTGCACTCAAGATAATTGAACCTATGCCGGTTTCCCTGCATTTTTTTATAATGCCTATAAAATAGTCTTTATCTATTATTCTCAGCTTGTTGGCTTCAATCTCAACCCAAATGTAATAATTGTAATTAACCATCCAACTGTCCATCCTTTATCCTTTAATTGCTCCTGAAACGGCATTAATGTAATTCTTCTGGAACATCAAAAATACTATAATTACAGGAATTATTGAAATTACCGTTCCTGCTGCAATGTATCCGAATTTGTAATTGAACTGTCCGCCAAGATATTTAAGAGCGGTTGCCAGAGGGTACTTCTGCGGATCCTGAAGAACGATTATAGGCCAGAGAAAGGCATTCCATTTACTAATGAAATTGAAAATGACAAGTGTGGATATTGCAGGCATAACCCCCGGAAGCATAATTTTACGCCATGTCTTCAATTCCGAGGCACCATCGATCTTTGCCGCTTCTATGAGTTCCCTGGGTATTCCCAAGTAGGCCTGGCGAAGAAGAATTATGCTGAAAACAGACACTGCACCAGGTATGATTACACCACCAAACTTATCTACCAGATGGAGCTTCTGAATAGTAAGATAATTTACAATCATGCCTGCTGCTGCCGGTATGATCATTGTACTTGTCAAAGCTCCAAATATAAAACCTTTTCCTTTAAAATTCATACATGCCAGCGGATATGCGCATAGTGCCGCAAGTATAATATCAAGTACTGTTCCTACAACTGTTATAAATGTCGTATTATATAGTATCCGGGGCAGGTTCATAAAGTCGATGACCCCGATATAGTTGGTCAATGTGGGGTGAGTAGTAAACAAATTCATACTGTAAATATTTTCACCGGCCTTAAAGGTGGTACTGAGCAGCCATAGAAAAGGGCCTGCAAAGAAAGCACTGATAGCAATAAAGAAAACATAAAGCAGAGCTTTGGATATGATTTGCTTTCTTATTTTTTTATTCCGTGATCTATAAGATATTTCAAAATCATTAGTCATTATTACTCATCCCTCCTCTCTTGCCATATATGAATACAAAGACGCTAAGTGCAAGTATTACTATAGAGACCAATACTCCAACCGCAGCGGAGTATCCGAATTCAAAATTAATAAAGGCCTTGCGATAAGAATAAAGGTTTGCAACCATGGTCGCATTATCAGGTCCACCATCATCCTTCATGGCAAAAACCACATCAAATACACTTACAGCCGAAATAACGGACATTAAACTGCAGAACCACACATATGGCTTTAGCAGAGGGATCTTGATCTTTATAAAAGTCTTTATTTTACCGGCTCCATCAATTATTGCAGCTTCCTCCATTTCAGGAGGCAGTGACTGAAGGCCTGCAAGGTAAAGCATCATATAGTATCCCAACCCCTGCCAGATTGTTATGAACATAAGAGTAAAAAGTGCAAGGTTTGCATCCCCCAACCAAAGAACAGGGTTCTTAAGAAGTCCTATATTCATCAGAATAGCATTAAGGACGCCGTTTTCATCAAATATCCAGTTCCATATTATCGATACAGCAATCATTGAAGTTACAACGGGAATATATATAAGCACTCTGAAAATACTTATGCCCGGCAGCTTTTTATTAACAAGAGTAGCCAGTAATATTGACAGTATTTGAATTATTGGGACAACCAATACAAATTGTATTGAATGTCTTATGGCAATCCAGAACTCCTCATCCTGAAAAGCCTTTGTAAAGTTTTCAAAACCTATATAGTGGCTTTCCCCGATCCCCGAGTAGTCATAAAATGCCAAAGGTATACTGTAAATGATAGGATAAAATACAAAGACTGCCAGAACTATTAGTGCAGGTGCCATAAATGCATATGCAACAAGGTTTTCTCTAATTCTTCTTTTTAAAACTCCATCTAGCCTCATTCAAATACCCCTTTTAAAAATCACCATGCAGGCAGAGCAGTTCCGCCTGCATGATAATCAATATACTTTATTAGTTAGCTGCGAGTAATTCGTTAACCTTCTTTTCTGCATCATCCAGAGCTTTTTTAGGATCAACTCCGTTTACAGTTACTGCTTCCTGTGCTTTCTTCAGCGCAGCATATATATCGTTTTGTTGTGTTACAGCAAGAGTCATATCAGCTGTCTTTGAAAGTTCATCAGCTACAATTGAAATAGCCTTCTTTTCTGTAGTACTGGTATCTGATTTGAAGAATGGGTCCTGTGAAGCCTTAACTGTTGATGGGAATATTGATACAGTTTTGCTGAATGCCAGCTGATTGTCGTCGTTAGTTATGAATGCAGCAAAATCAATAGCTTCCTTGTGGTTCTTGCTCAGTTCGGTAACAACAAGATTCATAACAGAGTTGTTGATTATTCCTGCTTTACCAACCAGCGACTGTGTAACCTCAACATTTTTGTAAATATTTGGAGCTTCATCCTTAACTCTGTTTATGGATTGGGCACCTGAATGCATCATGGCAAGTTTGCCGGTATTGAACTGTTGTAAATTCTTGTCCCATTGTCCCCAGTTAACCTTTGGAATTATACCTTCATCAACTGCACTTTTATACCTTGTGAGCAGTTCTAAAGCTTCGGGTGTATTAAAGGCTGCTTTTGTCTTATCCTCACTCAAAAGCGGAATACCTTCAAGCCATAATGTTCTTCTGAATTCATCAGGAATGAAAAGGTAAGCTCCTGTTTTATCTTTCATTTGTTTTGCCAATGAAAGCATTTCGTCAAAGGTTGTCGGTGGAGTTGTAATTCCTGCTTTTGCAAATAAATCCTTATTGTAAATAAGTACATCAGGAGCACCGTACCATGGGAATGCATATGTACCTTGAGTGGTTTTTGTTGAATCAAATAAAGTTTTTATATACACACTCTTCTGCTCTTCTGTTGCTTCCTTTTCCAGGTTTACAAGAATACCTTTTCCAGCCAGGGTTAATGCCATTTCGGTATTTAAATTAACTACATCAGGAGCATTTCCTCCGGCAGCTGCTGTAATTAATTTATTTTGTATAGCATCATATGGTAAGTCTGTCCATTTTACTGTTACACCGTTGTGATCCTTTTGATAAGTATCAATTAACTTATTAAAGAAATCAGTGAATGTAGGTTGTAGTGAAATAGTCCAGAATTGTAAATTAACCGGTTCCTGACTTACCGACGAATCAGCTGATGCAGTTGAGGATGCAGCTGCTGTTGATGTAGCTGAATCTGAGGACTGAGTATCTGTTGTTGCTGATGATCCACATCCTGCAACAATTCCTGCCATCATGCATACTGCCAAAACCAATACAAGTATGCTTCTTAATCGACTTGCTTTTACCATGACGAGTTCCTCCTAATATTTTGTTTTTTATACCATGCTTTAATTATACATAAAAAGAAATTTTTCTTCAAGTCTTTCTTTTATGAAAATATTTTTCTTTTTATTTTATGTCCAGCCTGGTTTTGATTGTTTGATCTTTTTTGCTGTATTTATAAAGAAAGTCGTTTGATAGGGACACTGTAACATCAACACTTCCCCTGGCTTTGATTGAAATTGAACTGCCGTTTACCTGCGCTATCTCCGGGTTGCTTGAGCTAACCTTGAACTGTGAAGGATCAATATACATTATAACATCATTTCCAGCCTTGAAAGTCGCTTTAACTTTAACTTCTAATGAATTTCCAACTTTAATATCTTCTTTTGGCAGCTCAAGCGTAAAGTGATCTATAGCATGTTCATCATAGAATGCTGCATGGTTTATATAATTTGACAGTATACCTCTGCAATATGCCATATCCTCCAGTATCCTGCTCTTAACCTCTTGATTGATACTTTTTGAAAGTGACACGGTATTGGTTACTTTTTCTATGGATTTAATGACCGCTTCGGCCCTGGAAGGATTTATACCGGCTTTGGAGGAATTATTATCAATATTGGGAATGGAATTCAACTTGTCAATCAGTGAAGATGCCTCTATCCCGGATATACCTTTATTGGGTAGATAGATATCATTTATTTTTCTTTTAACAGCATTAACAATAGTTTTTACTGAAAGTAGAGGATTATTATCCCAAACAAGGGCGGTATTCCTGAACAAGCCTTCCTTCAATGCACTTCCGTATCCAGTGTTCATAAGTGATTCATATTCAAAAAGGGCTATCCCATCGGCTCCATTTTGGCCTGCAGTTTCAATCTGGCCTGCAAGCAGTTCGCTGCTCAGCCCTATGCCCGTACCCAGGCCCATTGTAGCATATGACTTCCCCTTAGAAAATTCGAGGGTGTTCAATATATCCTGCTTTGTTGAGGAGACATCCATCGTATATGACATAGGTATGATATTGTCTATATATCCCTGTGACACCCACTTCCCCGGTTCCTGCATCAGGCTGGTGGGCCCGGCTTCATAGTTCGGCCATACGTCGGCGGAGATCTGAATATCAGGTTTTATAGCTCTGACTTCTGAAACTACCCTGTAAACAAATGTATTAATAATATTTGCCCTGAAAGCACACCAGTCATTCCAAAGCGGGTCTCCGGGCCTGATATCTAAAGGATCAGTTCCCTTTGCTTCCTTAAATAGTTGTCTGGTATAGGCATCATAGCCGAAATCATTTGTTCCGTCACCTCCGTCGGGATAACGCACATAATCCAGCTGAAGTCCGTCTATGTCGTACTTTTTAACCAGCTCGGAATATATGCTCATTATGAAGTCCCGCGTTTCAGGCAGTGCCGGGTTTGCAAAATAATAGTTGATATTGTACATGTCAACAAACTGGTAATTATCTCCCTTTCTGCTTATCAACAGCCACTCAGGCTTTTTGGCATATACCGGACCTCCATTAAATGTACCCGAATCACCAATAAAGAAGTTTTCTACCCAGGAGTGAACTTCCATTCCCCTCTTATGAGCTTCCGTCAAATATGCACTGAGCACGTCAAAACCATTGTAAACAGGATTCTGTTCGGTTATCTTGTTATCTGTAGGGAATATGGTGTAGCCTCCCCACCAGGTTTCAAGATAGATGGTATTTATATTGAGTTCCTTCATTTTATCAAGATGCTGGGCTACCTGCTTTAATTCAGTTTCTTTGGGCCTTACCCAAACCGCCCTGGTTTCGACACTTCTTGACTGAAAGTTTGCAAAATGGGCCTTATTGCAGTTCTGTTCAATCAGCCCTGTAATTTCAGCTAATTTTGAGTAATTCTTTGCGCTTAATTGGTCTCTTGCACTTTGTACAAGCTGTTCTGCATTATTAATGTACTCCTGTACTTTCGCATAGGGTACATCGAGGAACTTTGATCCGGACTCATTTAGTTCTTCTTTTGCTGTATTAATTTTAATTACCGCCCGGTCAATCATTGATTCAGGGGTAAACAGCACCAATACTTTTTTATCAGCTTTGTCTATTATGACACTTGAGCCGACAAGTGCATAATTCTTCAGCCAATCTGCCTTTACACCGTGACCTGACAATACATATCCGTCTTTCGGAATTTCCGAATTATTCCCTCCGGTTTTTACTATCTTGTTGTCTTTATTAACTGTAACCTCATAGCCCCACGGATTGGTACCTGTTGTACCGCCATAGGTACCATCGTAAACAATGAGCTGATCGGCTCCCCTAAATCCGGGAAAACCGCTGTTGCTGGCTTCATCCCATCCTGCCGGATTATCCTCCCTGCTTTTGGGATTCAAGCTGTCATAATCCAGCTTCCCGGCATTATAAAGAAACGTATTACCGGTGGATAGCTCAATAGAATCGCCTGCCTTTACCTTCCCGTCTAATTTTGCAAAGTACGGGCTGTCGGTTTGAATAGAGACGACATACCCTTTATGCGGTATGGGAGAATTGTTGTCCAGATATACTCCATCCTTTGATGTGATAGTGGCCACCCCTGTTACTTTCCCATCCTCAACAGTAATTTCAAGGCCCCAGGGATTTGTACGGGTGGTGGCACCGTAGGTGGTATCATAAAGAATGACCTCTCCTGTTCCCCTGTCGGTATTCTTCTTATTTATTGTATATACTGAACCATTTATTTTGAAATACATGGGAGGCAATGTCTGAACTTCCAGATTAACCAGAGTGACCTTTTGCCCAACCTTTAAAGTGCTGATAAATTCTTTGGCAGACCCTGAGCCTGACAAAACAAACCCATTCTCAGGTATATAAGTTCCTGCGCTTCCCTCTGTGATTTTTTCTGTAACAATGTTATTTGCAATAACTGCTTCTTCAGTATCAGCTCCGAATTTACAGGTATTTTTACCATAGTTAATAGTATAAATAGTCAGTTTATCATTTTCCTGCTCCTTGTCGACAGCATCTATGGTATGCTGCGTGCCATTTTCAACTGTTACCATCTGACCGGTTACCACCTGAGGAAGTGAATATCCATTGATCTTTACTTCCTCTCCGATTTTGAAATTATCCAGAATCCATGCTTCACTGGTTCCATGCCCAAACAGCACAAATCCGTTGTAGGGTATTTTTACAGCCCCTGTTCTGTCTTTGATTTCTGTAAGAACGTATTTCCCGTCTTTATAATCTGCAATGGCGGCTGCACACCAGACATTTGCATCCGTTAACTGACCGGCGTTTTCCCTGGTAAATAGAATGAGCTCATCTGCAGCCTGGATCGGCCTGTTGACATCACTGACCTTTACAGTTCTTCCATTTCCGGCCTGCGCACTGATGTTTCCGCTCTCACCATAAGATACCGGAGTCAGTGTCCCAACTGCCAACAGAACACACAAAAATACTGCCAGAATTCTTTTCTTATACATGTCTTCTCCTCCTTAAGCATGATTAAAGAATAAAACTCCTTTTCAGGGTGTGATATTTTTAGCCATGCTATTTTTATTATTGAATTTTTCAATTCACAATGATAGAATATTCTAAGTAAAAAGAAAATTTCCTTCTTTTTAATTGCATTTGTTGAAATAATTATTCTTTTCTTTCTGTTCTATTTCCCGCATTTTTTGTTGTAAAATGTATATAAGGCGTGATTAAGCAGAAGAACTATAGGTCAAATAAAGGATGTGTTTTATGGAAAGCTTAGCCATAGGTATAGATATCGGAGGTACAAACATCAAGGGAGGTGTCATCAGCAGCAGTGGTGAAGTCATAATTTCCCAAAAGATCTCCACTGAGGCCAAAAAAGGCTTCTCTCACACCTTCCTGCTTGTTAAGGATTTAATCAGGAAACTGATAGACCAGGCACAAGACAAGGGTAAAATTTGCGGTATCGGCTGTGCCACCGCAGGACAGGTTGACCACAAGCAGGGCAGAGTAGTTTTTGCAACCGACAATCTCCCCGGTCTCAGTGGTTTTCAGCTTAAGGACCAACTTCATACGGCTTTTAATATGCCTGTTGTGGTTGAAAATGATGTTAATGCTGTGGCGCTTGGAGAGCATTGGCTGGGTGCAGCTGCAGGGCTTGAGGACTTTATCTGTCTAACTTTGGGAACAGGCGTAGGCGGTGCCATATTCAGGAGAGGAAGTATCGATTACGGAGCTGATGATATCTCCGGTGAATTCGGACACTTCAGCATTAATTTTGACGGTCCCTTATGCAATTGCGGAAACAAAGGCTGCTTTGAGCAATATGGTTCTGTTACCGCACTGATTCAAAGCATGCGTCAAAGACTTTCAGATGGAGAAATATCACTGGTAAGCGATCTTGTCAATGGTGATCCTCAAAAAATAAACGGAGAAGTTATTTTTGAAGCCAAGGAGCGGGGTGATGCCCTTGCCTCGGCTATTGTGGATGATTATATACTTCACTTATCGGTTGGTATTGCAGGCCTGCTTCATATATTAAACCCGGGCGGAGTAATTATCGGCGGTGGAATAACACAGCTTGGTGAAAAACTGATTAACCCCCTGACCAGGAATATTATTGAAAAAGCCATGCCGAAATTCACCGAGAATCTGATAATTAAAAATGCCAGGCTTGGCGATAATGCAGGAATCATCGGAGTAGTCAGAAAGCTTTTTATTTAATAAATCAATATGGAGGCTGATTATGATGGATATTATATATGTACCGCTGGACGAAAGACCCTGTAATTACAAATTCATGCCCATGCTGGCTAAGGATACTGATTATAACGTTCTGGTTCCACCGCCGGAGCTTCTCGGCAGAAAAAAAACACCTGCCCGTGTAGAAGCTCTTTGGAACTGGGTTTTTGAAAATGCCAAATCTGCTGAGGGAGCCATATTATCAATCGATATGCTTGTCTACGGCGGTATTATTCCTTCAAGGCTGCATAATCTGACAGCCGAAGAGGGTAAGGCTATTCTTGGAAAATTGCGTAAGCTCCGGTCTATGAATGCTTCTTTGACCATATATGCCTTTAATCTGATAATGCGATGTCCTTCCTACTCCAGCAGTGATGAAGAACCCGATTATTACGAAGACTACGGAACAGAAATATTTAAAAGCGGATACTTAGGTCATAAATATGAGTTAAATGAAATTACAAAAGATGAGGAGGCTGAGTATGCCTTAATAGCAAACCGTCTCCCGGCTAAAATACTTCAGGACTATACTGACCGCAGAAAAATAAATCTCGAAATCAACAAACTTACTATAGATCTTTTAAAAGAAGGTATTATTGATTTTCTGGTGATACCTCAGGACGATTCAGCCCCTTACGGTTTTACTGCAATTGATCAGGCCAGACTTAGAAATTATATCAGTGAGAAAAACGCAGGTCTTAAGGTGTATATGTATCCCGGCGCCGATGAGGTAGGGATGACACTTTTCGCAAGAATGGTAAATGAGTCCCGGGGATACCGGCCAAACGTATACCTGAGATTTTCAAGCATACGCAGCCCTTTTGTCATCCCCCTTTATGAAGACAGGATGCTTTATGAAAGTATAAAATATCATGTACTCTGCGCCGGAGGACTGATTTGTGACAGTCTGACAGACGCAGATATGGTTCTTATGGTAAATGCCCCTGCCGAAAAAATGCTGGAAGCCAATCTACAGCATACAAAAGGTTCAAACTATACCGTTGGCAGAAACCTGATAGAGTTTGTAGAATATATTGATTTTGTAATCAATACAAAAAAGCTTACATGTGCTGTGGCAGACGTTGCCTTTGCCAACGGCGGTGATCTGGAACTGCTGGATTATTTAAAGCAGAAAAACCTGCTTTTCAAACTCTCCTCCTACGCCGGCTGGAATACCAGCTCAAATACGCTGGGGACTGCAATAACCCAGGCCTTTATCTGTCATTTATATGGTGAGACGCAGTCACATTATAACTTTTTAGGCCTCCGGTATGTTGAAGATGCAGCATACTGTGCACAGATACGCAAGCTGGTTACGGAACGTTACCTGCCAGATATGCAGTTAAACTACTTCAGAACAGACGGTCCCTCAGGAAAGGTAGCAGAAATAGTAAAGCATGAACTTCAGAAATTCAGTGACAGCTATCTGAGTGACGGACAACATAAAATCATCATAAAGGATACTTATATGCCCTGGTCCAGAATGTTTGAAGTGGGGCTGGAGGTAGAGGTAAAAATCAGCGGTAGGTAACATCTAAAATTCATACATTGCCGGTGGTTAAACTTACTCACCGGCAATATACTTTTGGATGTTAAATCTGGATGTTTATAAGAATGTCTATACGTGAAAAATCCAGCTGCCGTACAGCTGGATTTTTTTTAATACAATTTCGGCAAAACAGCTTCAGCTGTTTTGTTAAGCATATCAAATGCCAGATCGCCTCTTTTTATGGCCACTGCCGTATAGAATATATCCAGCACCTGGAGCTGGGCAATTTTGGAGGTCAGTGCACCGCTTCTGAGAGGGGTTTCTTCTGCAGATGTCAGCAGTATGGCATTGGCATATTTCGTAATCGGAGATTTTTCATAGTTGGTTATGGCAATTGTAAATGCACCTGCCTTCTTAGCCAGAGCCAGGGAATCAACAGTATCCTTGGTACTGCCGCTGAAGCTTATGCCGATGGCAACACTTTTTGAGTCCAGGTTTACCGCCGACATGTTTTGCAGGTGCGGGTCACTGAAGGATTCACACTTGATTCCTATTCTCATAAACTTGTATTTGGCATCTCCTGCAGTAAAGGCAGAGGCACCAACTCCGTAAATATCAATCCTGTCTGCGGCCAGAATTGCATCGATGGCTTTTTCCATTGCTGCTGTGGATAGAATTTTTGAAGTGTTCTTTATTGCCTCAATATTTGCAACGGTTATTTTATTAATAATTTCCTCAATACTGTCATCTCCATGAATTTTTTCATGCAGATTTTCCTGGGGATTAACACATTCCCTTGCCAGAACAAGCTTAAATTCCTGATAACCCTTCAGATTTATTTTCCTGCAAAATCTCACAATAGAGGTTTCACTCACTTCACAGTTTTCTGAGAATTCCGTTATGGACATGTAAATAATCTCATTCTCATGTAAAAAAATATAATCTGCAATTTTCTTTTCAATTTTAGAAAAACTACTGTAAAGACTTCTGATCTTTAGTAAGCATTGTTTGTCCGGCATTTTTCACCTCATAAAATTTTTTACGTAAAAAGTTAAATTCTCTCAAATTTTTCTATTTATTTATATAATCATACATAATATATATAATTTTCTATATCTCTAATTTTCATAATTATTTTCAGGAATTTTTAGTAAATAATTAAATTTGTGTTATAAGTTCCAACATTTTTTTCCGTAATATTTTTTCAGCATCACGCCTGAGCCAGCTTCCCCAATAGGAATATCCACCCTGGTCAAAGGCTTCTGCAGTAACCATATAACCCATATACCCGTTAACCTGGTCAAGTACAATCAACCTATTGCCGATGCTTTGAGCTTTTAACCTCTGACAGGTTTCAGTCAGACACTCACCGGGAAGTCCTGCAAATACCAGTCCATTAAGGGATACTGCCTCAACTTCCACAGCAACAGACCTGCTCTTTAATTCTGAATCGGTTATACCCACCCAGCTGTTAATTATTGTACCTATACAGTTCTGATGCATTTTCTCGTCAATAAGTCTTTTTATTAAGGCAGGCCGGGCGGCATTTTTCTGCGCGGTCTCCAAATCATCCCGGGACTTCTTAATCTGTGCATCTCTGCATTTTGAGTCCTCAATACTGTATGGCATGGAATCCCGCATGGGCAGATCGGCTTTTCCTGTCTTTATGCCGGTCAGCTTAATATCCTCCCATGCCTTTGGCGTACTATCCCACACAGCAAGAAATGCTTCGGCGATTTCGGTTCCGATACGTAAAGCTTCACGGTCGCAAGCTTCATAGGTTGACATGCCCTCGAAGCCTTTACGTACCGAAAGGTTGCCACAAGGGCCATTTACATATAAGCCTGTACCTCCGATTGATTTATCCATTGTCTCTCTTAAATATCCGGGCCAGTCCCAATGATATTTATACTGGTCGGTTATGCCCATGGACTCAAAAAGTACAGCAACATCAGGATGTGCAGCAAACCTGGTAATGGTACCCAACACCTTTCCTGCCTTTGTCCTGAACACAAGCAGGGCACCTTGGGAATCGGCGGGCCTGTCAAAATAAATATTGTTTTTAAAAGCCTGTATATCCGGTTTATAACCGTAAAGGTTCATTACATCAGGATTCCTGCTGTAAGGCCTGCCGTCCGAATCGTACTGTAAGCCGGCCCAAACCGTAACTGCCCCCAATTCGGGTATATACTGCTCTCTGTTGACATTGAACCGGTCTTCCAAATCAACGATAATATAGCTTAAATCGGCTTCCTCGGCTGTCAGCATCATATTCCTGATCACCGGAACACATATATCGACAAGCCTGTCACAAGGTGCGCCATCCAGTTCATCTGAAATTGGGGCAGCATGAATCTGCAGTTCATGATACCAAATATTCGCTGCAGGTATTCCGGTGGCCTTTGCTACAGCTTCTCTCCAATTCAGACAGGTCCGTCTGAAAGTCCCTGAAAAATCAAAAACGGCCAGCAGCCACTGCTGTGATCCATCCCGGAGGTATATGAAACGTCCTTCCAAATCCTTGCCAAACGGATATTTTGCTTCAAATACATCATTTAAGATAACTTTACCAAAACTGCATTTTCCCACAGGGACCTCCAAAAAGTAGATCGATGAAACCGATTCCTACAGGGTTTCTTTGTAAAAGATGAAGATAATCTTTATATTCATCTGAAATGTTGAAAATTATTTTCATTTTTAATATAATCATTATATAATATAAAACTGATTGAATCAAGAAAATATCATAGCAGTGAAGATTACTTGCTTTGCCTGGACAGTGGGCAAACATCTGTAGGTCGGCTTGAAATACTTTACTGCCCCCATTCGCCTTATTGCGGATAAGGAGTGAGCAATTTCATCAAATTTAGTGGCCGCTATGCGGCTCAAAGCCATAACATGGCTTAGGAGGTTATTATGTTAAAGGAGCAGCCATGGTTAAACTATGGGGATTATCTGGATTTTGAGCTTTTACAGGCTGAAGCTGAAGGACGGGATGTGGAAGACCTGATTAAAACAGCAAATGAGATAAAGGGCATGAATCCCCGTGATACTCAAAGAGAGGTTCTTGCCGCTGACTTTTTGGATAAGATTCAGCATTTGGAAATCAAAAAGGATTACCGTTTCTTTGAGCCCTCTCAGCTGGGCGAAATAAAAGATTCAAGGCAAACAACCGGGTCTGAAGCAAATCTCAAGCTATTATCCGAGCACATTGAGCCATTAAGCTATGACAAAGTGTACGGAGCCTGGCTCGGACGGTGTGCCGGCTGTCTTTTAGGCCAACCGGTGGAAGGCTGGTCTCGGGAACGTATAACCGGACTTCTTAAGGACACTGCCAATTATCCCATAAACTATTACATATCTTCCGATATTTCTGCAGACCTTCGTAAAAAGTATGATGTCAGTGACGAAGGAGCTGTTTACGGAAGCAGCGTTAAAAATTGGATTAACAATGTGCTCTATATGCCCGAAGACGATGATACAAACTACACTATTATCGGACTTAAAATACTTGAGCAATACGGGGCTGCTTTCACTCCGGATGATGTTGCAGAGTGCTGGCTCTCAAACCTCCCCATCCTTCACACCTGTACTGCTGAGAGGATTGCTTATAAAAATATTACAAATCTCATATATCCCCCGCTTTCGGCCAGCTACAGAAATCCGTACAGAGAATGGATCGGAGCACAGATAAGAGGTGATTTTTTTGGGTATATCACCCCGGGCAATCCTGAACTTGGAGCCGAGCTGGCATGGCGGGATGCTTCCATCTCGCATGTCAAAAACGGTATATACGGTGAAATGTTTATTTCAGCAATGCTGTCTGCAGCAGCGCTGTTAAATGACCCGTATAAAATTATCCAATGCGGCCTGGCGCAAATCCCTGAAAAATCACGATTACATGAAGCTGTTCATGAGGTTCTCGCATGGAAAGAGCTCGGTTTGAGCTGGGAACAGGCTGTTGACAATGTACATAAGCTTTATGATGAAAAAATCGGTTATCATTGGTGTCATACCATTCCCAATGCCATGATTGTCTGCATTGCCCTGATATACGGTGAAACCGATCTTGAAAAATCCATAGGCATTGCTGTAATGGCCGCTTTTGATACAGATTGCAACGGAGCTACAGCAGGATCAATTGTTGGAATGATCAATGGAGCCAATGCACTTTCCGGTAAATGGATCAAACCTTTAAACAACCTTTTAAAATCAGGTGTGGACGGCTTCGGTTTGGTGGGGATATCCGATCTGGCAAGACGTACGGTAGATATAGCTCAGAAAATAACAAAGTCTGTGAAAAAGATTGAAGAGGTATAATAATGAAACTCAAATTTACCGGATGTACAGAAATTAATAGCAAAGGTATTGAGATATTTGGCAGGATGCTGAATTTTGAAATAGCCTCAGATGGGATTACCGTTGTATTGGACCAAAGGCCCGGAACTCTTGAAGTGGGCTTTTCAGCCAACAGCGGATTTATCAGATTTGATAAAAAAATACACTTTTACAGAGGTCTGGGACTTTTTATTGAAAATTTGAGAAAGTGTGACAGCTTTCATATTATTGAGCACCCTCAATTTGATATGGACGGCGTTATGGCAGATGTTTCAAGAAATGCCGTTTTAAAAGTGCAAAGTATTAAACTGCTTCTTGAAAAAATGGCTGTAATGGGTCTTGATACATTGATGCTCTATACTGAAGATACCTATAAGGTTGAAGGTCTTCCTTATTTCGGGTATATGCGCGGCAGCTACTCATATCAGGAATTGAAGGAATGCGATGATTATGCTGACATATTTGGCATTGAAATCATTCCGTGCATCCAGACTCTGGCCCACATAGACCAGGCACTCAAATGGAATTTTGCACAAGATATAAAAGATACAGAGGATATTCTACTTGTAGGCAGCCAAAAGACTTATGAATTTCTTGAAAAGCTTATTAAAGCAATAACAGCTCCATTCAGGAGTAAAAAAATACACCTGGGTATGGATGAAGCGCACTTCCTCGGGTTAGGCAAATATCTTGACAAACATGGTTACAGAAGAAGGTTTGACATCATGTCGGAACATCTCCGGCTGGTTACCGGAATTACAGATAAATACGGCCTGGAACCCATGATCTGGAGTGATATGTATTTCCGGTTGGGCTCTAAAACCGGCGATTATTACGATATGAATGCGGTTATTCCTGAGGATGTCCCGGGTAAAATCCCTGAAAACCTGCAATTGGTCTATTGGGATTACTACCACAATGATGAAGACTCCTACCTGCGTCTTATTAAAAGCAATAAGCAGTTAAAGCAGGATATTATTTTTGCAGGCGGAATATGGACCTGGAACGGAATATGTGTCAACTACGGCAAGACCTTTGTAACAACCAATGCTGCCATGAAGGCCTGCAAAAAAGAAGGTGTTAAAAAAGTCATAGCTACCATGTGGGGTGACAATGGTGCAGAGACCAACATTTTTTCTGCTCTGCTTGGCCTGCAGCTTTTTGCCGAACATGGCTACAGCCCCGATATAGATATGGATAAACTAAATGAAAGATTTGAATTCTGTACCGGCGGAAGTGCGCAGGCATTTCTGGATATTTCCTCCATAAATCAGGCACCCGGGGCAGCAGGGATATTCCATGATGTTGCAAATCCTCCAAAGTATATTTTATGGCAGGATATTCTGACAGGCTTGTTTGACAAACATCTGGAAGGACTGGATTTGAATGCATACTATTCAGTTCTGGAGACAAAATTTAAAACCTATGCAGTAGCCGGTGGCCAATGGAGTTTTATTTTCAAAATGCTTCACAAGCTTTGCAGTGTATTAAGTCTTAAAAGTGGTATCGGAATTGAACTGAAAGCTGCTTATGAAAGTAGGGATAAAAACCTTCTTGGAAAAATTGCAGCAGATAATCTACCGAAGCTTTATAATCTAATAGAGGAATTAAGAGCAGCCCACAGAGAGCAGTGGTTTAACACGTATAAGCCATTTGGCTGGGAAATACTTGATATCCGATACGGCGGACTAATGGCCCGGATAAGTACTGCGCAATTCAGAATTAATGAATTTGTAACAGGTAATGTGGACTTCATTGAGGAGTTGGAGGAGGACAGGCTTTGGTTTGACAATTCCGAAATGCCTGAAGGCAAAGGCCTTGGGCATTGCAATCTTTATCACAGGATAATTTCTGCCAGTCCTATTGGTTAGAAAATTCGCTCGCCTCAGTTTTTGTAGGTGCTCATTTCTATAAAGTGAGCAAATTTTCTTTTTCGCCAGGGGGGACTCCTCCCCCCTTCGACGAAATGCTCCCCCCCTCAACGAAATCCCCCGTATTTCTGAGCACCCCGTACAAGCCGGGAAGAGAGCTCCCCTTTATGGAAAATCCTTACACTTTAAATCTCCTGACTAATTCCAGAAGTCTTTCAGCACTCTGTTTTGAATTTGCAGACTTATCTACCACTACAGCTGAAAAATCAGCCATTTCGGAGGTCCGGGAAGCAATGTTGGTTATTCCCTTTGCATTTTCATTGGTAGCCACTGTCATCTCATCTATTGACTTAAGGATAGTATGGATTGATGCCAGCAATTGCTCTGAGGTTGCACTGAATTCAGTAACCATGGAATCAACATTCTCTGCGTCGTTGCTGTATTGCTCACCGGTTTTGACAAGCATGTCATAATCGTTGATAACCTGCTTGTCTATGAATTCAAGAACATTTTCTGAATTCTGTGCCAGGTTGTTCACCGAATCAAATACAATTTTTGTAACGTTCTGAATTTCGGTGGCTGTTTTCTTGGATTGATCAGCAAGCTTTCTGATTTCATCGGCTACAACCGCAAATCCCTTTCCCGCTTCTCCTGCTCTGGCAGCCTCTATGGCAGCATTCAATGCCAACAGATTTGTTTGCTCAGTAATAGCCATAATGGCACTTGACAGGGTATTGATTTCTTCAACCGACTTTGATTGCTCAATTGCCTTTTTCATCTCCACCTGGGTTTCCCTGTAAATCTTGTCGGCATCCTGCTGAGACT
The DNA here is from genome assembly GCA_023409265.1 of Bacillota bacterium. GTDB lineage: Bacteria > Bacillota > Clostridia > Acetivibrionales > DSM-1351 > Ruminiclostridium. Next base: position 109,839 of record JAEYHZ010000024.1, read on the forward strand.
GCATTGCAGAATGTTTCAGCTTTTTGGCCCTCTGCATTATCTCGCCGGCAGCAATTGCTCCCTCCTGAGCCTTGGTGGCTATTGATTCAACGGCGGCCTCAATTTCATTGGAAGTAGTGCCCATCTGATCCATGGAGGCTGCCGTTTCTTCCACTCCTGCAGACATTTCCTCAGAGGTTGATGAGATGTCAAACATCTCACTGTTAAGATTCTGCATAGTGCTGTCCACTTCTGTTACATTATTTTTTATATCATTGGAACTTCCGATGATTTCACTTATAATCTTTCTAAGGTCAACCCTTAATCCAGCAACTGCAGTTATAATAACTCCAAACTCATCCTTCTGATTCAAAAATCCTTCATATGTCTTATCATACTGCAAGTCCATCTGCTGAGTTTTATTAATAAAGTCGACCGCTCTTTTAGATCTCTTTCCAATATTAAAAATAATAATGGAACCCAAAACATAGGAAATGAAAACAGCGATAACAGCTGATATGATCATTATCCGGCTGCCATTGCTTACATCCTTTTTGCTGTCAGCCAGAGTTTGTTCACCATATATTTCAAGAATTTCAGTAATCTCATTGATCTTCCCTCTTGCTGATTCGTAGGTCTCCTTGTATTTTCCCTCATCCACCAGGAGGGTATTGTTCTTGACATCGTACATATCTTTCCAGTTCTTGAATTCGGCTGAGAATTCCTCAAATAACTGAGAACTGGTTTTGCCTGATTTTTGGTGTTTCATTTCCTCATACAAAGCTGTGTTTTTTGAGATTATTTCCTTTGACTTTTCCACTCTTTTAATGGCCTGCTCAAGGTTATCATTATAATCCCCCTTAAGTTTATTAACCAGTTCGGAGTCCCGATAGTGCATAGTCATCTGCAGCTGCGCTTCCAGTGCCTGATAAAGATCCCTGTCAGCATTGACGATTTCATATGTACTGATGTGGGCTTCATCATAAAGATTATTTACAAGCTCACCTGAAATACTTCTCATGTATACGACAGAGATTACTGTCGTAAGAATAATAGCAATTACAGGGATTAAAAGTACTGCAAGTATTTTGATGCCTAGTTTGATGTTATTTAGTCTTAACATAGATTCAATCCTTTCTGTTCTGTAATTTTAATTGATTATTTTCAGAGAGCTGATAAATAGCTCAACAATCTCAGGGTCAAACTGTTTTCCTGAACAGTTCCTCAGTTCAATTACAGCCTCCTCCACCCCCATGGTACTTTTGTATAATCTTTCATGCGTCATTACATCAAAAGAATCTACGATGGATATTATCCTTGCCAGTTTAGGTATGTTTTTGCCTGACAGTCCATGAGGATAGCCCATACCGTCAAACCTTTCGTGATGGTAAAGTATATCGTCGGCAATATGTGCCAGTTCAGGTGTAGCGGTTGCTATCCGGTAACCGATTTCAGTATGTTTTTTCATTGTTACCCATTCTTCATCGGTAAGTTTTCCGGGTTTCATTAGAATAGATTCAGGTATACCTATTTTGCCTATATCATGTAAAGCACCCAGCAGAACAAGTTCATCCATTTCCTCATGAGTAAGACCCATTCTGTTTCCAACCCTGACACACATTTTTCTTATCCTTTTAGTATGTTCAAGTGTTTCTATATGCTTTTCATTAAGAGTCTGCTCCAGAGAAGCAATTATACTGCTTCTTGTGCTCCGGCTTTCCAGCAGCTTATGCCGGTACATCCTTTCCTCTGCCATTTTCAAGACGGTGTTTAGTGATAGAAGGTCTTTGCCTCTATTGGCATAACCCAATGTAATGCTGACTTTGATAGGAAAATTTTTAACTCTTTCGCAGGCTTTTTTTATGGATCTCATAAGATTCTCCACATATTCCTCACTCTTATCTCTGATATAAACAACGAATTCGTCACCACCCCATCTGGCCGGGATATCATCTTTTGAACAGCATTCCTTGAGAATAGTTCCTATAGTTTTAAGAAGCCTGTCCCCTTCCTGGTGTCCAAAGCTGTCGTTTATAAGCTTCAAACCGTTAACATCCCCCATAATGATCCAGGTATTTTCTGCTGAGTACCTTTCAGACCGGGTCATTGTATCTTCGAGATACGCTCTGTTTTTCAAGCCTGTAACTATATCGGTCTGGCTAAGGAAAATGGATTCCTCCTTTAGTTTTTTACGTTCTGTTATATCTGAAATAGTACAAATAAAACGTATTGGAGCTCCTTCCTCGTCATACTGTACTACTTTACCCCTGACAACAATCCATAAAACCTCTTTGGATTTGTTAGCCACCCTGAATTCCACCCTTAAAAAGTCATTCTCTTTATTTATACATTGGCTAAAGGTATTCATGAACAGTTCTCTATCTTCCTCGTACAATATGCTTTGAAGACATCTGTCAAAATCTACGGTTCCTTTTATTTCATCATAACCCAGGTAATTAAGCCAGGTTGAGCTGATGTATACTTCATTGGCAACAAGATTTGCATCAATATAACCGTCGTTTGTAGCTTCAAGGGTTAATTTGAACCTTTCCTTCAAAAGCTTCATTTCTTCATAGGATTCATCAAGCTTCTGAAGCATATTATTGGTAAGGAGGCCAAGTTCGGCAATTTCATCAGTACCCGGTATATTTATTCTGGCAGAGGTATCCCTTGTTTTTCCTACATTCCACATAAAATCATGAAATCTTCTTAACCGGTTTGTAACCAGCTTATCGATCATTACTATACTTATAAAAGTTATTAGGAGCAATGCCAGAAAGAAAAAACTGCCGAAGTAAGTAACAGCTGTCATCCCATCATGATGGATATCTCTTCTCATAATCTGTACAAGCAGCAGTGATTCGCCTCCAAATATGTCTTTGAGCCGGGTATAGCTTATTATATTCTCATTGTTTTCCTGAACCTGGAAACTTATATTATCGTATGTTAATTGCAAATACCCGGAATTTTTTACTTTTTCAAGATTTTTTGAGGAAACGATCTGTAAATTTACTTGAAGCACCTCCTCCATATAACTTATGAAGGTCGGGTCCAAATATCTTCCCAACACAAGGTAACCGTCAGCAGGTCCAGTGCCATCGGAGGTGGTAATAGGAGATACCGCTACAATCACATTTTTATTGCCGACTCTATATAAGCCTGAAAGGGGACCTTTTTTCCATACTGAAGGTGCCTTGATATTATCAAGCTTGAGAACGGAATAAAGATCGGAGCCTGACTCCGGTGTGTTCACCAAATCATATACAAGTCTAAAATCTTTGTCATAGTATAGTATAAAATTCAGATCCATGGAATTAAGGATGTTTTGAGGCAGATTAACCTCAATATACCTGCTGTTTCTGTTCTGTATAAACTCATATGTATCGTCCCACTGGGACCAGTCAAGTGCTATATTCCTTAAAGCATCTTCATCCCTTTGCAAAACTGCCAAAGCCCTGTCATAGTTGTGTTTAGTTATTTCAAATTCCTGTTTCTCAATATAATTGATGATCAGAAACTTAAGTATAAACAGAGTAAGTAAAACTATTACCGCTGAACTCAGCCCAATAACAGAGAAAGCCTTCAATCTAATCTTCATAGGCAAGCCCCTCCGCAAATTTTATTATATATTCAACAGCGTATGGCAGGGAATAAATAGTTAATACCATAATTCTACCTTTTTCAACAAATTTTTTTACATGAAATAAGTATCATTTGCCTTTAAAAAACACTCCTTACTCCGCACCAAAAATTAAATTGAATTTTTTACTGGTAATTGTAAGACCATAAAAGTTATCCAGCCTTTTAAATGTTACATTTTTGAAGTATTATATTATATATGATTTCTGAAACCTGTTGGGGGATGCAAATGTTCAATGCACTAATTGTCGACGATGACAGAGCAATCAGATATGAACTAAAAAAGTCACCTGCTTTTAAAAAAAATGATTTTCTGATAAAAGGTGAAGCAGGCGATGGTAAAGAAGCTCTGGAAAAAGTACTTTTGTCTGATTTTGATATAGCTCTTGTTGATGTCAGAATGCCAAGAGCCAGTGGCATTCAATTTATCCAGGAACTGCGGAACAACGGTAATGATTTATGTGTTGTTATTATCAGCGGCTCCGGTGACTATTCCTTTACAAGACAGGCTATCAAACTTGGAGCCTTTGATTACCTTCTTAAACCCATTAATGAAAAAGAACTTGATGAATTATTATATAATGCCAGGCTTTTCCTGGAGCAAAAAGGACAAAGCCGCCTATTGGTTGAGCATACCAATCGTCAACTGGTGGAAAGCCTGAAACTGCCCTACTCTGTACAGGACGAGCAGGAGCTTTTCAGGCTTTTAAAATGTAATTCAACCTCTGCAGTGACTTTTGCTGAAAATCTTGCACTCAGATTAAGTGAATTTTATGAGGAAGATGCTTTTAAAATATCAATTATTCTTGAAAATAGTTTGGAAAACCTCTGCCGGATGCTTCTATCTGAAATGCCCTGGCTGAAAAACCTGCAGTTTGGCTGCAGCAAGCTCTCACTCAAGCAGTCGGAAAATATCCAAATGATTATTGAAAGCTTTTTAAACAATGTAAAGGATTTGTCGGATTTTTTAAAAAAATTGCATATTAACCCCACAAACCCAGTAGTGAAGCTATTATGTGAATATTTTATCACTAACGTGGAAGGAAAAACAACTCTTGAAGAAGCAGCCAGGTCTTTAAATTACAGCAGCAAGTATCTGGGAAAGGTTTTTAAGGAGATTACAGGAGAAAGCATTGTTGACTACATTACAAAGGTCAAAATGGAAAGGGCCAAAACCCTTGTTTTATCCGGTAAATATAAAACTTACGAAATAAGTGATATTATTGGATATAAGAATACAGATTACTTTACTAGGTTATTTAAGGAGTACCATGGTTTGACCCCTTTGGAGTTCAAAAGATTATCCAGATAAATTTCCTACTTCTATTTCTACCGGCAGGGTAAAATAAACGGTTGCTCCCTTATCCACTTCGGCGGTAATCCATACTTTTCCACCATGCCGGTTTATGACCTTTTTGACAATTGAAAGACCTATTCCGGTACCTTCAAACTCTGTTTTGGAATGCAGCCTTACAAAAGAATTGAAGATATTTTCTGCATAATTCATGTCAAAGCCGACTCCATTGTCTTGTACCCAAAATAAGTATTCATCCGCATTCTTTTTGCATTCCAAATTAATAATGGATACTTTTCTGCCTTGTGAATACTTAACCGAGTTAGAGAATATATTGATCAATACTTGTTCCAGCAGCAGTTTATCTCCATGCACAACAGGCAGTTCGGATTTATGAAATACTATTTCCTGTTGAGGATAAGCCTTTTTTATTTTCTCGATTGCTTCCCTGGCAAGACTATCCATGCTTACCTGGGAAGTGTCTACAGGGGAACCCGTCAATTTTGCAAGCTCTGCATATTTTTCTATAAGCTTTACTGTTTCACCTGTTTTTTCTGAAATTATATCCAGCAGTTCATTAATCTCTTCCTGATTGCCTGTGCCTACAGCTTCTCTTAAAAATCCTGTGAGCTTGCTTATGGACCATATAGGAGCTTTCAAGTCATGGGATATCATATGATTGAAGCTCTCGATATCATTATAGGCTTCAATGAGCTTGTCGGTCCGCTTTTTGAGCTTAAGGTGAGTATCTATTCTTGCCATCAATTCTCTGCAATTCACCGGCTTCGATACGTAGTCCTGAGCACCGGCTTCAAAGCCCCTAACTATATTTTCACAATCATTTACAGCTGTCAAAAATATTATGGGAATTGCTTGGTACAGAGGATCATTTTTTAGCTTTGAGCACAGTTCAAAACCACCTATTTCAGGCATTACCACATCCAGCAGAATAAGATCAGGAATTCCCATTTTTAACGCTTCGAAGGTTAACTTTGATTTTGTGACAGCCCTGACTCCATAATTCCTCTTTTTAATTATTGCTGCAACCAAATGGATATGTTCAGGACTATCGTCAATAATTAATATTTCAGGATTTTTATTTATATATTTCAAGAGAGCTTTAACCCCCTAAGACTTTTTAATATAATAGTATTATACCTAATAAACAAAAATAGTACCATTACGTAAACTTTCCAGCTTTTTATACTGCAATGATCGGAGAACACATATGCACAAATCCACTCTTATCCTGATACATGTAATAGCCGTATCACTATTCGCTTTAACCTTGCTGCTTATTGGTTATTTAAAGTCAAAGAGAAGAGTCTCAGAAAAAACCGCCCACCTGAATGCAACACTGAATGCTCTGCCCGATATGCTTTTTGAGTTGGATATTACAGGTAAATGTCTTGATTACAGGGCTCCGTCACCTGACATTAGGTATCAGCATCCCCATACATTTATCGGTAAAAATATAAATGAGATTTTATCACCGGATATTTTGGAGAAAATAAAAACTACAATGGACGGAGCATTAAAAGGCAATAAAAAAATAGGAGAGCCCTTTCCAATTGATCACTCGCAGGGAGGAGTACATTGGTACGAAGTTTCCATTTCGGTAAAGGAAAAGGCAAACAAAAAGAAGACTTTTATTGTCCTGGTAAGGGACATCACCGCCCGGAAGGAGGCTGAACTGGCTTTACAGGACCGTGAAAAGAGGCTTAGATTTGCAGCAAAGGCCGGAAATATAGGCATATGGGACTTTAATTCCATAACAGGTAAAGCTACTATTCTTTACGATCTAACTGGAGTAGAATATCCAGAAGCTTTTTCCAAAGTTGAATTTATCAAGTTTGTCCACCCTGATGATCAGGAACTGATCCAACAACAATTCCGAGGCTTTATCAGCGGCAGCCTTGAGGTATTCGATGTTACCTGCCGTATGAATGCTCCGGGACTTGGCTGGCAGTGGATGTCGGTATCCGGTCTGGCCCTCGAAAGAGATGCCGCCGGGAAAGTTCTCAAAGTAGCAGGATATATTAGAAATGTAACAAGGCAGATGCAGGTCCAGGCTGAGCTAATAGAGGCTAAAACGGCTGCTGAAGCTGCCAGTCAGGCCAAAAGTGAATTTATTGCTAATATGAGCCATGAAATAAGAACACCTCTAAATGCCATTATCGGGTTGGGAAATATTCTAATGCAATCCGGTATAAATCTGAAGCAATATGACTATCTTCAAAAAATACAGTATTCCGCGGAAAGTCTTTTAACCATAGTCAATGATGTCCTGGATTTTTCCAGAGCAGAAAAGCAGAAAACCGACCTTAAGGAAGAACTATTCGATATATACGAGCTTGTTAACAGGACGGCTAATATATTATACGGCTGTATCAAGGCAAAAAGCCTTGAATTAAAGATAGATATGTCCGGGGAGCTGCCGTTATTTTTTATAGGTGATCGCGGCCGTTTAACCCAGGTACTTCTCAATCTGGTAGGTAATGCAGTGAAGTTCACCGAGAAGGGCTTTATATCTATAAAGGTATCCCTGTCAGAGGGCAGTTCAGATATGAGAAATGTTAAATTCAGTATAAGTGATTCAGGCATCGGAATAACGCCGGAACAAAAGGCCAGGTTATTTATTCCATTTTCCCAGGGTGACCCCAGTATCTCTAAAATCTATGGTGGTGCAGGTTTAGGCCTTGTAATATGCAAGAGCATTATAGAAAGAATGAGTGGGAACATAGAACTTGAAAGCCGGCCGGGAGAAGGAAGCAGTTTTACCTTCACAGTTTTATTAAAGCCGTCCGCTGAACAAACAAGTGCAAAGCACAACCTCGCTGGTTTGAAAGCTGTCCTTATGATAAATACTGAGGTTTTGCGGTCACATCTCATGAAGCTGCTGCATCAAATGGGGATTGATACTGTAACCGTTGTCCAGGATGGAAATCAAGAGGTTTTCAAGGGGGCCGGCTATATCTTTTTTGAGCCGGGATTTATTAATTTAGACTCATTTGCCGGGTTGTCCGGCAAAACAGCAAAACTCGTAGCTGTAGGTACTTTTAATACTCCCGGGCAGGATACCTTGCAGCTGGCCTACCCCTTCGGTTTTAACCAGCTATACAGTACTCTGACGGAACATACGCACCAAAAGTGTCTCTCCCCCTCATGCAGCATACTCATTGTTGATGATAATGAAATAAATCTGACTGTAGCCGAAGAAACTCTTAAAGGCTCCGGATTCACCACAGACAGAGCTTACAGCGGTCAGCAGGCTCTGGACAAGCTGGAACAGGAAACCTACGACATAATAATGATGGATCTTCATATGCCTGTAATGGACGGAATTGAAACCTCAAGAAGGATAAGGAACCTGCAGCTCGGTTTCAGACCAGTTATTATTGCACTGACTGCCGATATTAATGAAGATATGAAGGAAAAAGCTCTTAACAGCTGGTTTGACGACTATGTAACCAAACCATACCAGCCTGATAAGCTGATTTCACTACTTCAAAAGTGGTCCCGGCATAAAACAACCGAAGACGTTTCCAGTGAGCCTGCTGCCCATTCCCTGAAGTTGCTCCCCTCCTCCCTGCCAGGGCTTGACATTTCCTCCGGCCTTGCAAGGCTTAATGGCAGTGATGCAGCTTATTTAAATATTTTGGATCTGTTTTTGAAGAATGAGAAAGGATTAATCAAAAATTTAAAGCAAGCCCTTGAACAAAAGGATACGGAAGCAGCTAAAATCTTATGTCATACCCTGAAGGGAGTTTCGGCAAATCTGGGAGCTCAGGACTTATCAACTGCTGCTGCAGCATTTGAACAAAAGCTCAAGACAGCTGAATCCGACGGGCTTACCCGGATAGATATGTCTTCCCTGGAGCAGAATTTTTACTTAACCTATTCTACCGCTGAAGCACTTGTTAACAAGTTCAGGCCCCTGTTCGAAGCGGACCTGACTACAAAGCCTTTATCTTCAGGTACTGTCCCCGGGGAACAGCTTAACAAAATAGATGCCTTGATATTACTGTCCAAAAGATATGATATTAAGGCCTATGAAAAATTTGTTGAAGCAAAGAATTATTTAGTCGGCAAATATGGCGAAGAGCAGGTTCAAGCACTACAGGAAGCCCTGGACCAGATGAACTGGGAGGCCGTTCTGGAAATACTGAATGCCCTGAAAAACAACGGGTGTAAAGCTTGATGGGCTTTACACCCGTTGTTTTTGTCAGGAATTTTTGTTTGGATTATCTTTTTTATCATTTACCTTCTGACCCGCATTCGGAACCTGGCCTTCACTGGTTCTTACCCGGGATTTTCTTTGATCAGGCTGATCTTTTCTAGCCATAAATGTTACCTCCAATTTTCAATGGTGTAACTATTTTTAGCATAAATGAGAAAAAGAATACCCGTTGATCCGGTTTCACATATTCTCAACAAACTGAATTTTCATACCATTCGGGTCAGTTGTATAAAAGAACTTAACGTGGGGATTTGGCTGAAAAGGTCCTGTAACTGCATAACCTTTTTCCTTGACAAAAGACATGGTTTCATCCAGAGCTTTAACCTGAAAACCCATTGATATATCGGTCCCTAAATTAACCTTTTCAACTCCCTTGTTATAGATGAGTTCAACTTCGGTTCCACCTTCACCAAGAAAAGCTATATCCATATCAGTTCCAGATCCGAAGCGTCTGTTTAGAGGTAGTCCCAGTATTTCCTGATAAAACTTTAGAGATGCTTCCATATCAGTTACCTTAATTGTAGTCCACAAAAATTTCATAATATCACTCCTGCTTTTTATTTAATAGATCAAATTGCTTTTTATCCTGAACTGCTGTAATTATTTTACCTTAAAAATTGATTATTATCTACCAAAAAAGATTCCGGCACTTCATAGTTCCCTTCAGGTATTTGTCACTTTTGCTGAATAAAAGAAAAAATCAATCAGATTCAGTAATAAAAAGTAAATAGGACTGTGGTACAATTTTACTTAGAAGGTTTTGTATGCTAAAATTTTCTTATAAAATACTAGGGGGTAGTGTATGAAAAATATAAAAAAAATTGTTTCCTTAATTTTAGTACTGGCATTTGTATTATCCTTCATGGTTGGCTGTGCTTTTGATGAGCTGGCCCTTTTAAATGCCCTTTCCAGGCAGCCCGAAATCAACTCGAGTGAAAGCAGGACAGAATTGACTATAAACCTTAGTGCAGATGGATTATCGGACTCAGACAAAGAGAGCTTTAAGCAAATGGCGGCAGTATTAAACGGTATGAAATTTGTAATAAATCAGAAGAACAAAAGTAATCCCGATAAAACAATTTTAAAAACCCAGGCTGACTTTACTATGGATATGAGCGGGATAGCTGTTTCATCATCTGTATGGGCTGATGTTGATCTCTCGGGTACTACACCAAAAATAAAAGAAATCATAAAAGTTCCGACTCTCCTTACATTTGGCATGCCGGCAGAATTCCAAGGAAAACCGTATATGGTGGTGGACGCTGCTGATATGCTTAAAGCCGATTCTCTTACCGGATTGGACAGTTTTAATAATACGGAGATATTAGAATACAGCAAAAATCTTACACCAAAGTTTTTGGCATTTTTAAAGGATTACGCTACCGAATTTAATCCCGGATTCTCCATTGTTTCACGCAAGGGGTATAAAACAATTGATAATCAGGCCGTAACAGTATACAATTTAAAGCTGGATGACGCCACCTTCAAGAAGTTGTTATATTATGCAGCTAAAAACTTTTCACAAAGTGACAAGGCTTTAAACTTTGTAAAAGAGCTTGCCTTAGCCTACACTGATGTAGCCGGGCTGAGATATAAAGAGAGGCTTAGAGCTAAGGGCAGTATAAACAAAGCCTTCGACGACTTTAAGGCTGATCTGCCTGAATTCCTTGAGACCTGCGACAATATGATGACCATTCTAAAAGACGTCAAAATACTTGGTGATAAAGGTATAGATATTGATTTTGGAGTTAACAGGGAAGGCTTTATAGTAAGTGAAAGCGGCACATGTGATTTTGTTATCGATCTAAAGGCATACCAAGATGCCTATGAGAGTTACAATGCACTAACCGAGCCTGATTACATAAAGGAAGTAAATGAAGACCAAGGGGTTTACAAATTTGGGTTAAGCTTCAATACTGTTTATTCTAAAATAAACAAGGATGTAGTTTTTGAAGCTCCAAAGCTAACTGAAGAAAATTCCTTTAATCTTCAAGACTATTTAAATTATGATTATGGTTATGATGATTTTAATTTATACGATTCAGATAATAATGATACCGGTTATGAGGAAGATGTGACACCACCGGCGGCTCCAACCGTAAACAAGGTGTTGAAAACCTCTGAAGCAGTGACCGGAAAAGCTGAGCCACTTTCCATTATAACTGTGAAAAAAGGCAGCACTGTTATTGGTACAGATGTAGCTGACGAAAAAGGAGTATTCAGCGTTACCATAGCTCCCGTAAAAACAAAATGTACTTTGACTGTAACAGCTTCAGATTTTTATGGAAATGAAAGTAAGGCTACAACAGTAAATATCAAGTAGAAAGTAAAATTTAAACAGTTGCCAAAACACAATAATTTAGAAGAACAATAAAGGGATCCTTTGAGATCCCTTTTTCTTTAATACTTTTATCAAATACTCCTATCCAATTACTTCCATAATGGATACTTTTATCAAATTACCTCTATCATAAATACTTTTATCTTATTACCTCTATCATAAATACTTTTCAAATTACTTTTATCATAAAAAACTGACTATCTGTGGGCTTGCAGTTCTTTTAATCTTTATGAATGAGGAGCCTACCCGGACAATAGGATTTATAACTTCGTGGGGAGGTATATATACCACTTCACCAATATCGCCATTATCAAGCTTCACTTTGGCCCCCACAAGGTGCGTTGAGAAGTTTAGCAAAAAAGTGTTTAATGCAGATGTGTCAAATTCACAAAGACCGCTGGTAAGAAACATATGGAACGCGTCAAAAGGCGTAACTTTCCTCTTATAGGGGCGGTCGGAAGTCATTGCGTCATAGACATCGGCCACAGCTATAATCCTTGCAAACTCCCCTACGCAATCACCTTTTATTCCAAATGGATACCCGGATCCGTCAAGTCTTTCATGGTGCGTGAGGACTGCCTCCTTGACTTCAGTATCTATAACTGTTGAAGAATTCAGAATTTCATAACCCAATAAGCTGTGTTTTTTAATCAGTTGGAATTCCTCATCGGTTAATTTTCCTTTTTTATTAAGCAATTCATTGCTGATCTTAATTTTTCCAATATCATGCAGCAGCCCGGCCTGAATCAAATCAACCAGCCTTGATTCCTGCATATGAAGTCTTTTCCCGATCAGCATTGAATAGAAGCCAACATTGACACAATGTGAATAGGTATAATCATCATAATATTTAATTTCATTAAGGTATTGTATGATGACATCAATACTGTCCATTCTCTGATAAATTGATTCTGCAATATTTTTTATAGAACTGAACTCAAATCTTTTACCTGCTGCAATATTACTCAACGCTGTCTTAACGGCAAGAACTGTTTCTTTATAACCTGCTATTATCTTTTCTTTGCGAGATTTTTCATAGTAACTATACGAGCTGCCAACTTCTTTATAAATCCATACTGATTTTATTCCGATGGTTTTCAATTTGGAAATGATAAAATCATTAAGCACCAAATTTTCGGCAGCCAAAATCAAGCCTTTGTCGCTGATAACATCTTTTGCAATAACATCACCACATCTGCAATCAAATATATTCACCCTTAATTTAGTCATACTTAACTCCCCAGGTAAATCTGTCCTAAATGCTTTGACAAAAAGTGTCACATATAGTTAAAATATAGTAACTATTGTAGCATTTTGTATATTGGGATACTTAATTAAAATTAAGATTTTTTATGCAAAATTAATGTACTTTTATACATTGCCAATAAGAAAGGAATATTTATGCACGAAAGAAGTACTATAATAAAGATTATTGAGACATTTACCGAAACAACGCAAATACCTGTAATGTACATTGATAATTTAGCTTCCGTTCCAACACTGCAATCAAATAATTATGACTTTACATCTGTATTGGAATATGCTGATTTTGAGGAGATTATCAATTTTCTTCACACGTTTTTTTCGCAAACCGCTGAACCTCATAAAAGCTTTGCAACCTTCCATACTAAAAGCTGCTTCATATACAACATAGTTCTGACAAGCCAGGGTAAAAGGTACAAGGGAGCTTTTGTTTCAGGACCCATTCTACCCTATTTTTCTGACGAGAGATTCATAGATGAGATTATAATGAATAAGCCGCTACCTTTATATAAAAAAGGTAAATTTGAGAATATGATAAGGACAATACCTTTCATTTCAGAGGAGAGGATCAAGCATTTAGGTCAGCTCCTGTATGTTTTAAGCGATTCCAGAGAAGCATGCTGGTACTCCCCGGGTCACGGAGAATATGGCAGTGATAAGTCCAACCTGACCAACCTTTCATTTGAACCGGAAAATTACTCCCTTAGTGTCAAAGAGAAGGAGGAGTACAATTCTATCTACAGTTTTAGTCTTAAGCTGAAGGATCAAATAATTCAGGGAAACACAGATGGAATTATAGCACTTATGAATAATAATGCAAATTTATTTTGGAACATAAAAGCCTTTGACGATAACTTCCGTTCGCTAAAAAATAAATGCCTGATAATATGTGCCGTAGCAGGAGTATTTGCTGTTAAGGGTAACGCCTCTTACAAAAGAGTTTTCGGATTGATAGAAGACTTTTCATCAAGCTTAAATAATATGAAATCTGCGCAGGAAATCGTTTTAAAAATGGCTCATACAATTGAAACCTTAGCTTATCTGGTTTCAATATCCTCAAGCAATAATTTTTCACTGCACATTAAACGGGTGATGCAATACCTGAAAAATCACTATAAGGAAAAGATAACCCTGAATAAGCTGGCAGAATATGTTGGGCTAAATTCAGTTTACTTATCAAGTCTTATAAAGAAAGAAACAAATCTGTCTCTGTTGGATAATATTAATTTGATACGTGTGGAGGAATCAAAAAACCTGCTTATCTTCACAAACAAGTCAATACAGGAGATTTCCTACAACCTTGGGTATAGTTATCAGAATCACTTCAACAATGTTTTTAAAAAGTTCACAGGAATGACACCTCTGGAGTTCCGCCAAAATTACGGACGGGATTCTTTTGGAGATGACTGAAGGTGAATATTTAAAACTTTTATGAGCAGCATACCAAAAGACTTCAATCATTAAACTTATTAGCTACTAAAATCATTAAACTTATTAGCTACTAATTATATACAAAAAACTGCATAAAGAGGAACTGATTTGATATTATTTTCAAACCCAAAATTTTTTGAAGATATTCTTATGGAGTAAATAGGTTTGTATTTTGCTATATACTGGTTCAAACTTTTCGACCTTACATTATCTGAAGCTTTTACTTCAATTGGAATAATATTTCCTTCGCTGTCCTGAATAACAAAGTCAACCTCCGCTGTCCCCTGCGATTCCCAATAGTATGGGGTATAGCCGTTAGCTGTTAAAGCAGTTGCAACATAATTTTCTGCCAAAGCCCCTTTAAACCCGTCAAAGCTTTTTGTATCAACCAGAACCACATTGGGAGGGATTCCAAATTTAGAACAAAGCAAACCTATGTCTGCCATATAGACCTTAAAGGAGGCATTGTCAACATACGCTGGAAGAGGTAATTTCCCTTCGGATATTTTATTGCACTTAATAATTACACCTGAAGCTTTAAGCCACTCAAGTGGAGTTTCATATTCATAAGCCCTGGCACCCGATTTAATTACCTTATATTGAAACTTTCTATTATCCTTCGCAAGCTGAGCAGGTATACTGCTGAATGCCGCCATGATTTTGGTTGTCTCATTGGGTGTTGCATACTTGGCCATATCGGCTATATATGCATCGTTTAGGTTCTTCTGAGCAGCAAGCACAAAATTAAAATCCTGTTGTCTCAAATATTCCATAACAGCCTGTGGCATCCCCCCGGTTAAGACATATATTCTGTATAACTCCATCAATGTGTCGTGTATTGATAATGTTTCATTGGATTCATATGAACTTCGAACCATTTCAGCCATTTTAATTTTATCAAGCGCCCATAAAAATTCCTCAAAATCCAATGGATATAAACTAACCATATTTACTTTACCCACCGGAAAGGAATACTTTTCCCTGTTTATTGCAACTCCTAACAAACTACCCGCAGCAATGATATGATATTCCGGAGAATTTTCACAGAAGTATTTAAGAGATGTTAAAGCCCTCTCACACGACTGTATTTCATCAAATACTATCAGTGTATCTCCCTTAAAAATGGTCTGACCAGATTTTGCAGACAGTTCTTTTATAATTCTCTCAGGATTGAGATCTCTATCAAAAATATTAACTAATTCAATGCTATCCTCCATATTGAAATATACCGTATTTTTGTAATACTCTTTGCCAAAGGTAAGTGCTGTATATGTCTTTCCAACTTGCCTCGCGCCGTGAATTATTAGTGGCATTCTGTTTGAGGAAGCTTTCCATTTAATTAGTTGATCAACAATTTTTCGTTTCATTTTATGTTACTCCATTACACTTTTTTTACGTTAATAGTGTCATACATTAAGAGACCTGTCAAGGGTAAGATTAAAACCCCCAAAATTCTTGCTTATCTGCATAGGTATTATATTAATAACCTAAAAAATCAATGAACTTATCAATATATGTATATATTACTTCACTAGAGAATTGCTACATATAATGCGCTTGAATAAAAAAAATAAACCCCGGTTGTAACCGAAGCTTATTTCCCCTGCTCCTTACGGAGCTGTATGTTCATCCCTGTAGTATTACCCATTTAAACACAATTCCTTGTTTCTGCTGTCATGGATTATCTTTTTAATACTGTATTCAGAAAGATGATATCTGTTTGCAATTGCTTCCTTGCTGACACCATTTCTATACAACATTATAATCTCAGTATTCCTTATGGTATACTTTTCCTTTGTACCGTTGGCTTCTCCCCAACCTGCCCTTGGCACGTCGTCACCGGGCACGTAGATCATTTCACCTCTCACATATTTCTGAAGCTCTCTTACTAATCCTTCCGGGAGAACTGTTTTGGCATTTTTATATTTCAACAAGAACCACACTCCTTAAAAAATCACATAAAAAGTCCACAGAGAACAACCCCCTGTGGACTCAAGAACATTTGATATAAGGAAATATATCTATCATAACCTACTTCCTTAAAAATGCATAAAAAAAGCACGATAACCTTTACCGTACTGTTCGCTTAATATTATTATTGCTGGTTTAGGGTTATTACAGGTTGTTTTGTAAAAGATACACCAAATAAACCAACGACAGATTGGTTTGGTCTAACAGATATACCCTTTACCAATATTCAGTTATAGGAAAGCCACCTCAAACTTAGTAATGATCATCTTTATTAAACACTCCTTTCAACTGAAATTTTAGGATAAAGAAATTAATCCTACACTAATTGTATTATGTTTTTTCACTTACAGTCAAGATAAAGAATGAATATAGTTATTTACTACTTAATTAATCGACTTGTATACCCGGCATTAACGAGAAATTTATATGCCTCCAATACCTCCTCGGGAACCGTTTGAGGTATCTGAAAGCCCATTTTTGGATATACCAGTATCCGCTGAAGATCACCTACCATTATGTTAATCACTTTATCCAATGTAATCTCATGGTTGGGGTAAGTTTCAAAGGTATATTCAGGTGAAGTGACCAGGACTTCAACCTCCGGCCATACCTTTTTACAGGTGGCATAGGTTCTTCTTTCCATATAGGGCTTTTGAACTGCAATTATTTTTTCAGGAAGGATTCCGTCTTTAAAGAGCAGTTCCTTTGTAAATAAAAAGTTTTCCCCTGTGTTTGTGGATTTATTTTCAATAAGGATATTGTCCTGAGGTACACCCCTTTTCATTGCAATCTCAGCAAACACTTCCGCCTCAGGACGTTCCCAGCTGCCAAGAGTCAAGGCTCCCAGATAACCCGAGAACACAATAATGGGAGCAAGACCCTGAAGAAACACCTCGGCTCCTCTTTCTGCAACCCTTGTGTCGTGGCTTCCGAGTACTACTATACAATCAGCCTTTTCAAGCTTATGATTCATATGATGGTAATCCCATATCAGCTTTGCTGCACTTATAATATCCATAGATACCTCTCTACAATCAGGTCTTGTTCTACAAAAAACAAATACCATTTAAGAATACGGCCAGCCATTGTCTGGTATACATTTTAGCAAGCCGGCCTCTGAATCTCTTTTAGGTTCAATTGTATTACTTTCCTTCAATCTCATCTTATTCTCACTAACACTAATCTATAACTAATCTAAAACTAATCTAACACTAATCTATAACTAATCTAACACACTCTATCACTCTCCAGGACCCTCGTCAAGCTATAGGAGATACTGTGTCAGATAGAATTAAACAAATATCAAAGCTGCCAGCACTGCACAAAAAAAGGGCGCCAGCCCTTTCAGACTGAACACCCCTTTGGCCATTAGAGTATGGCCACCTCCATTAAGTTCTTCAACGCAAAAACCACTCCTTTCGTATAGGATTCGGTTCCGGAAACCGTTGCACACAATATTGTGTACAGTCTTATTATATGTCTCACAACAAGCGGCCTCAAGTCAGAAAACAGCTATAAACAAATTGTGTTTACCTTTTGTGCTTATGAAATCCAAGGAAAAGTCAAACCAATAACTTCCGATCCTAAGCCTCTTCCTTAAAGGTTATCCTGAGTTCCCCCAACTCCATTCCGCTCTGCCCGAAATATAATTTCATATGGGCATATCTGCTCTTAAATGGTCCGATATCAAAAGCTCTGCTTATCCACTTACCATTTGTTCCGTTAATTGTAAGTGTTTTTTCCAGGTTTCCGTTTATAAATACCGATATTGGCAGCTGTGCAACTTCACCGGAATCCGACTTCATTTTCATACTTAAGGTATACAGGCCATATCTGGCAAGTTCCAGTCCGAACATTGCCTCAGAACCCTTATCGGTCCTGATACCGGATACATCCAGGCAGGCCTCCTGTTCAACCTGAATATAGCTGAGGTCGGGAGAGCAATTATCCCCGGCTTCTATATTCTTTGTATCTCCCAGCTCTTCCTCTGAAAGCCTTCCGAGGTAACGATCCATAACAGGGAGCTTCATAAGGGCCCTGCAAATATTGTCTGCTGCCCGCTGGAGTTCACCTCTGGTGATTCTCCCGTCCTTAAGACCTTCCAGTGTATTGTCCCCGCCGCTGTTGGACTCGGAATCGGTTACCACCATGTAAACATCATTCTGTCCCCGAACCATGGCAGCTGTATTATCCGGCTGACCGTCCTCACCCTCATCATTCATCTTTGCCCACCAGTCAGTCATGACCATACCGTCAAAGCCCCATTCCTTTCTGAGAATAGTAGTAAGAAGATCATAGTTGCCTGCTGTCCAGAAACCATTCAAGGAACCATAGGTGGACATCACAAGGAATGCTCCACCTTCCCTGACTGCCATTTCAAAGCCTTTCAGATAAATTTCTCTCAGGGCTCTTTCAGAAACTATGGAGTCTGTTTCAGTACGTTTAAATTCCTGGTTGTTTGCGGCAAAATGCTTGATTGTGCCGGTAGCACCCCAGCGGTGAATGCCGCGGAGCTGGGCGGCAGCCATTTTTCCTGTGAGATAGGGGTCCTCTGAAAAATATTCAAAATTTCTTCCGTTCAGAGGATTACGGTGTATATTCATACCCGGCCCAAGTAAAGTGTCAACTTTGTTTCTGCGGAGCTCAAGACCTACCATTTCAAAAAGTTCTTCCACCAGTTCTGTATTAAAGGTACTTGCAATGGCTGTTCCATTGGGCAGACTGAAGGCCAGTGTACCGCAGTCCATACGTATACCGGAAGGACCGTCAGCACAGCAGCCTACAGGTATACCGTATTTCTGCAGACTCTCTGTCACACCGCCGAAGGCTGAAGCAGTCCCCGCGGTTACCTTGGGTGAGCACATACCTTCCCCTCGGATAATGCACGCCATATCCTCGACGGAAAGCTGACTGAGAAAATCCTCCATGGAAGCCCTTCCGTCATAAACCGCCTCCAGACCGATGCCTAGGTCACCTTTATATTGAATATCTGCCGTACGACCAGCCTTTATTCTTTCAGGCAGATTTATTGTACGAAGGGGTACAGCCTCCTCAAGCATTTCAAAACCACCGGCTGTCTGTACAGTCTTCATTCTCTGAAAGGCCTTTACAGGCGCCGCTGCCTCCTGAAGCTGCTCTACCACAATAGTTTCCTTCAGCTCAAAGCTTCCCACCGGACATGCGCTTCTGACGTCACTTCCGGCAAAAATCTGATACTCTCCCGCTTCCAGCACATAACAGGATTTATGTCCGGTGGCACCGCTGTCGTCGTAGGAGGCCAATTCCTTCTTTGGTATGGTGAATCTGAGTTCCTGGGTTTCACCGGGTTCAAGAACCTTTGTTTTTTGGAATGCCGTAAGGCTTCTGGCAGGTTTTCCAAGTCTGCCCTGAGGAGCAGAAACATAGACCTGAACAACTTCCCTGCCTGCCGATTTTCCCTTGTTGCTAACTGCTGCTGTAAGGGTTACATCCTCACCCTGCCCGTTAAAGTCTGTTATATCTGAAGAAAATTCGGTATAGGAAAGCCCGAAGCCAAAGGGATACAGGACCTTATCCTTTGCAACAGTTTCAAAATAGCGGTAGCCCACATATATGTCTTCTGCATAGAAGATCTCCTTTTCACCGCCGAAGTTAGCTGTCGACGGGTAGTCGGCAATGTGGGCTGCGATGGTGTCGGCAAGCTTTCCGCATGGACTGACCCTTCCCGTAAGCACATCCACTGCACCGTTACCGCCTTCCATACCACCCTGCCATACATAGAGCACCGCCTGTGGCTTGTATTGCTCAACCCACTTCATATCAATGATGTTGCCCACGTTGAGGACAACTGCAGTACGTTTGAAATGTTTGCATACCTTTTGAAGCATTTCCTCTTCCAGCTCAGTCAGCAAATAGCTGCCCTTTGCAGCGTGATTGTCCTGGTCCTCTCCTGCGGTACGCCCGATGATGACAATGGCAATGTCGGAGCGCCGGGCGGCTGCTTCCACCACTTCATCACACAGAGGCATTTCCTTCTGTGACCAGGGCTCCTGTCCCCAGCCCTGTCCCTTATCAAAGGGATTCTCTTCAACCCATTTTTCATAGATATCAAGCAGCTCCGCGTCAACGGCAATATCCCTGCATGCCTTTAAGGCATCCAGAATACCTGTAACGTATTTGGTATTAACCAGTCCTCCGGAGCCAGTCCCGCTTTTGTAATAGTCAAACTGAATCCTTCCGAATACTGAAATCTTTTCACCGCTTTTTATTGGTAATGCCATATTATCATTTTTTAAAAGAACTGCACTTTCGGCTGAAACCGCTCTTGCAAGAGCAGAGTATTTTTCCATATCCAACGTATATTTTCCCATTTAGTTTTCCCTCTCAGCTGTGATTGCAATTATTATGTGATAGCAAGTATTATTTATCCCGACTAGTTAAAACGCGCTAAAGGCAAGAAATTTTTTTACAATCGAAAAAATTTTCTAGTTAACCTATGCTTTATAATCTGATATATTATACAGTATTGAACACGGGTTTGCAATTCGCACAAAAAAAGCAGCGGCCTTTAAAGGGCAGCTACTTTTTTCTATACCGAATATCTTCTTCTATTTATATGGAAATCATAAAATTCTGGCCTGAAGTAGGATTTCGACAGCACAATGGGTTGGCCTAAATCACTTTCAAATATCCTCTTTATACTATTTCGAGCTCATTTGCGCCCGGCTTACAGGAAATGGCCGAGTTAATTTCCGGTAGATCTTCCTGAGCTTTGACAGTATTCCCTTTTACTCCGACACTATTTTTTCAAGTGCAGGTGCATTTCCAAATTTGGGGACAGGTCCGTTTGACGGCTTTGCCCAGCGCACCGCATTTGTTATAACCTGCTGAATTTCAGGCTGATAGAATATTGGGAACGTTTCATGTCCTGGACTGAAGTAAAATATTTTTCCGCAGCCGCGATTGAAGCAGCAGCCCCCGCGGAATACCTCCCCACCTTCATACCAGTTGATAAAAACAAGGTCATCCGGTTGAGGAATATCAAAGCGCTCACCGTACATTTCGGTATGAGGGATCTCTATGTATTCACCCAGACCATTTGCTATGGGATGAGAGGGGTTTACAACCCACAATCTTTCCTTTTCTGCAGCCTCTCTCCATTTCAGGTCGCAGCTTGTTCCCATAAGTTTTCTGAATATCCTGGAAAAGTGTCCCGAATGAAGCACTATTAAACCCATGCCATTCAATACCCTTTTATACACCTTTTCAACAATTTCATGACTGACTTCATCATGTGCCATATGTCCCCACCAGATTAATACATCGGTATTGTCCAAAACCTCTTCAGTGAGACCATGTTCAGGCATGTCAAGAGTTGCACCAGAGGCTTTTATATCACTTTGCCCGTTCAGAAAATCTGAAATGGCTGCATGAATTCCATTCGGGTAAATTCGTGAAACGTTCTCATCTGTCTTTTCATGCCTGAACTCATTCCAAACTGTAACCTTTATTTGTTTGCTCATAGTAATAACCTCGTCTTCTTTTTAAAATTTAAAAAGCTACCGATCAGATAGCTTTTGTCTTGTCATTTATAAGTTGAATTTTTCATATCATTGTATGTAATTTGTTCTTTGATAGTGGCTACTTCATCAATAATCATATCCAATTTTTGATGTGCAACCTTACTTTCAGCCTTCAAAGCATTAATATCAGCTTCGATTTTATCCAGCTTTCCCAGTTTCTCAAGTATGAGGTGCAGTGTTTCTTCCATAAGTGCATCCCTCCAGAGGTTAATTATATCATGTATCAATATAACAAATCCATCCCCATTGTAAAACAAAATGGTATAAATTTACTTAAGGTTTCACAAACAGGTTATTTATCCAACTATTGAACTTGATACCACAATGCCCGGCAGAGCTTCAGATAAGATTGTTATTTATAAAAATTAGGGCTCATAATTGTAACATATCCTTTTTTCTTGAATACTATGGTATTAGCTTAAGTTTTTGAAAGCTTTATAATATTATTTTTATTGGGAGGGTAAGAGTATGTCAGAGGATCAAGATAATGTTCGTGGAGGCTTTCTGGACAATACGCATTCTGGATGTTCAGGCAATGATAATCTAATATGGATAATAATTATTTTTATTATTTTATTCTGTTGCTTCTGTGGAAATAACCATCACGACTGCTAAACTCTTTTCGAACATGAAATAAAACTCAGGAATCAAATTCTTGAGTCTTATTTTTTTTGTTAGGTTTTACTTTGAGCTTCTTCAGCAGTGAAGTCCAATTCATCGGGGGTGGAAGTGCTCCTACCATTTAACTACAACAAAAAAACTGCAAGCAGTTGTTTTGAATATACACAACTGCCTACAGTCTCCAATTAACTTAATATTGTTTATTTGTTTACTTCATGCGGATTTTAATCAGGTTATACAATACCTGCGCCATTTGCGCTCTGTTGGTTGTATTCTTTGGTGAAAGTCTTCCAAGGTTTCCGCCTATTATTCCATTTTCTGCAAACATTGTCATAGCAGGCTTTGCCCATTCAGCCATATCCTTTGTATCGCTGAACTCACTCAGACCCTTTCCAGAATTTCCGGCAGGAAGTTCACCTATCAACTTTAATATGTTGTACAGAAGTGTAAACATTTCCTCTCTGGTAATTTCTTTTTCGGGTGCAAACCTGTTGTTTCCGACTCCGTCAGATATACCAAGTCTCTTTGCTGCTGCCAGATAGCCTGTATAGAATTTGTTTCCTGCATCTGTAAAGTTATCTGAGATTTTTTCATCAGCCTTTATTCCATATGCTTTCATTACCATTGTAAGGAATTGGCCTCTGGTCAGCTTTCCTTCAGGACTGAATTTGCCGTTGCCGGTGCCTGTTGTAATGCCCCTTGCAGCTATGAAACCAACTGCCCTGGAGTACCAGGCACTATCTGCTACATCCTTGAAGCTCATCTTGTTGTAGCCCACTGCATATTTTGAGAAATGCTTTGACCTGAAGCTTATCATTCCTGTTTCTTTGTTATATACGCAGTTACTTACGGGTTCCAGGTGACCTTGCGGATTTAAGTAGTATATGACAATAGCTTCAATATCCTCTCCTGCTTTTGGAGTATACGGAAGAGATACTGTTACATTTCCTGTAAACTCCGAAATGGTTTTGTCACCGCCTGTAACGCTGAAATTGAGTACCGGCCTGTCTCCTACAGTCTGCCTTACCTCATCCGATAAAGTAGAGCTGTCAACTCTGGAAACTGTAAATTTTACATCTCCTGCCGCATCCCGAGAAATTGTCTTAACGGCTTCCTTATCAAAGGTCATGACTGCAATAGATGTGGAAATTGTCATTGCAGCTATATTGTCAGCAGCAATCATATCAACTGCTTTTTTTGATAAATTAACATCAACAGCTTTTGCATCAGCAGGAAGTGATATCTTTATTTCTACATTTGCTGCTGCACCTTCACCCATCTTTGCTGCAGCTTCAAATACCTTTTTTATAGCTTCAGCAATTTCACTTTCTGTGATTGCAGCAACAGCCTTTCCATCCTTATCGGTTTTTACTTCTGCTGCTATTGTCCCTGTAACAGAGTCATGACCGGGTGTAGATGTATCAGAGACTGTAATATTCGACGCAGCAGCTGGCGGTTTTGTGCCAGTATTGTTATTATTGTTATTATTGCTGTTGTTACTGTTATTGCCGCTATTACCATTGTTGCCGTTGTTTCCGTTATTACCGTTATTGATATACGGTTGTACTGTAACAATACATTGTGCCGTGCTGCCATCTGATGTTGTCGCTGTAATTGTCGTTGTTCCTGTACTTATTGCATTAACTTGTACAGTAGTTTTTCCATTTTGCGCATCATATGAAGGCGTACCCAATGAAACCATGTCATTTCCCACTCTGAAGCTTATCTCCTGATGTACCGCCTCCTCCGGATCAACCGTTGCAGTCAGAGTAAAACTATCACCAGGATAAAGGGTCTTTGAAGTACAATCAAGTACTACACCTGCAGGAAGCACACTTACAGCACATCTTGCAATTCCACCATCGGTTGTGGTTGCAGTAACAATAGCGCTGCCTACCTTTGCAGCATTTAGGTGTACTATGGCTATTCCGCCGGGAGTGCTGGACTCTGTTTCTCCTACTATAACCGCATCACTGTCTGAGCTGAACAGCACCACATTGTCAATAGCCCCAGGAGAAGTTACAGTTGCAGTAATTGTAAAGTCCTGACCCCTATACACTGATTTGGAGGTACTATCCAGGGATATAACACTTGGATTTCCAGGGTTGGTTACTTTAACCAACCCATTCATGGCTGTAATTAATCCATTTACAATAGAATCTACTTCCTGTTGTGTGGCATAATCATTAAAGTAAACTACATTGGCATCAGTAAGTAACTTTTCCAAATTAGCGTTTTCCCAGCTTTCGGAGGTATAATCCGTCTGTTTTAACGCCTTTATCTGCGACATAACCGTTACCAGAGAAGCTTTATCTGCTTTTTTCTCCAAAGCATCCATTGACGTTTGCAGGTTTTGTATTTCAGTATCAACCTGCCGTTGTGTCGCATTACCGTCACTCAATACAGCATTGGCATTTAATAAAACACTGTCAATATTTGAAGCAGTCCAGGATGAAGAAATATAGTCATTTTGGTCCAATTGTGAGGCTGTATTGTAAAGTGCCTGCAGATCAGTTTTATATGTGTTTACTTTTACTGTACACAAATCATATTCCGAACCAGCCGAATGGCGGGCAATAATAACTGAAGTGCCACCGGAAACAGCCTTCAGCGCGGCAGTATAGGTTCCCTGTCCACCTGTCTCGGAATCCCCGCTGACTACCGGAGTTCCTATAGTTACTGCATCTGTATTATATGATTTAATATCAACACTGTCTGTTTCAGAATATGGAGATAAAAGAGCCTTCAAGTCGGTAGTATCTCCCTTATTCAAGGTTACCGCATGCTTGTCCAGCTTATATGAGTAATCCCCGTAGACCTCAAACTCCCAAACAGCTAATCCGTATTTTGTGTTCATTACGCCTCTAGCCCGTATGTAACGAGCGGTAAGCGGTTTAAATTTTGCATCATCTTGAACTACTTTAGGGCTTACACTTAAAGTACTTCTCACAATATTAATTTCAGGTATAAGTGTCCATGGACCCGCCGGATCATTAGAATATTCTAAATATACCTGATCGGTATTTGACTCCCAGAAAAGCTTTATTTCATTAATTGATAAAGGTTGCCCCAAGTCTACATAAAAGGAACGCTCTGTAGCATTCGCAGTACCTCTGCCTGTACTGATTCTGGTTCCTATATTTCCGTCTGTAGGAATAGTTGTCTCCAGTGGTGCCTCAATTGTAGTACTGGCGTTATAGCTTGAATCCAGTGTAACTGTTTTGCCATAAGCCAGATTTTGCCTTCCTCCATAATTCGGCAGCGGAGCAGGTACACCAGCTTCTTCAAATGCTTCAAATTCATACATCGATATACCGTACCTGCTATCAACCCTGCTTATACTTTGCAGTCTTATGTATCTGGCATCAATGCTTCCTTCAGGGAAGTTAAGGATTTGAACCCCCGGCTTATTATTAGTAAAAGTATTTACGTCTGTCCAGGTACTCCCATTATCTGAGGTTTGAATTTTAAAACTGGTTGAATAAGAGCCTTCCCAGGAAATCCTGATTGTTCTTACTTTTGACTTTGCTCCCAAATTGACCTGCCACCACGCATTGGCAGCCGTTGTGGGTCCTGACCATCTTGTAGCGTCATTCCCGTCATTGGCATAACTCGCCATGCTGTTGGCATCGTTTCCGCTGCTTGACGATGGTTTTAATACTGCCAGATTTACAGCATAATTTATAATCAGATTTTTAATCTCATACCCATTCTTTTTATTGCTTGAGAGCATTAATATGCGGATATGTTTTGCCTGAACATAGGGCAAATCAATTACTTCCTTACCACCGCTTCCATTCCATTGTAAATGTCCGTCAGTCCAATTAACATTATCTGCAGAATATTGAACTATATATTCTTTTGCATAATCAGAACCCCAATCAATGGTGATTTTATCAACAAGAGTATTGGGAGTATCCATATTATAGACAATATACTGGCTTTCATCAGGTTCTGAGCGCCATGAAGTATCCATTGAATCATCTATTGCTTGCAGAGGAGCATATCCGGGTAAAAATGAGCTTGCCCCTATATTGTTGGCAGAAAGAGGAACATCTGATAAAGTCTGAGTAAGCGATTGCCCCATATAAATTCCGCTTTCAAGGTTATATCTTCCATATAATGTAGCACTATCAGTCTGGCTGATTTTTACGTCAACTATCAAGCCCGGTGTATCGGGATTTGATACTGTCACCTTTGGTGTTCCTGAACTCTCGTCAATAATTGCCAGACAAGGCTGATTTACTGTTATTGTAGCACCGGTGCGGTATTCAAAGCTTCCGGCAGTGTAAAAGATTAATTGTGTCTGCTTTAACCCTTCATTTCTTACCGCTTGCAAAGCTGTTGTATTTGACAAAATCTCAACCGGGATATTCTGGGAATACGCTTCAACTTCAGCTGAGTCCTTTCCCGGAACAACAATATACTCGTAGGAAGCATTCCCCGGGTTAATACCATGGTTAAAATAAAGAGTGAATGCCTGCTTTGTTTGAGACGGCAGATTCAGCCAATTTGATGTCTGATCCATATTTGAAACACTGACCTCAGAATTTGCAGGGAACACATACCCTATCTGATCATTGTAAGCCCATTTGGGATTTGTATAGGTTACCGGGGCTGTCCCCTTTGACAGCGGAACTCCATCAACTGACGCATTGTTCTTTGAAATTGCCTGGTTAATGGTGGTATGAACCTCTACAGGGCGGGTTGACGATATTCCTGCACCTAAAGCCACCATTTCGTCATCAAAGTAAAAATATCCCTTGCGTGCAACAGTGCTATCCATATCCTGGGTAAACACCGATGCACCGTACATGCCGTCGGATACTCCGCCTACAAAGCTGGAATTTGCATTAAATTTGCATTCCAGTGAGTATGGCATCTTTTCATTAGGAGCTGTTGTACCCGGATAATGCGACCAGTTAAAAGCCGGAACCAGGTCAGTGTATTCACGTCCATTAACAAAAATTGCTGTTGTGCCAGCCGCATTCCAATAAATTTCATTTCCTATGGACGACCGGTAAGTAGACCGGTATTCCCCGCCATTAATACGGCTTGAACTCATTTTAGTCATAATTCCGTAATTATCGCGCATTTGAGAGCTATAATCAGACCGCCAGAAATGTTTGTTTCCTACCAATCCGTTTGTTGCCGAAGTACCCTTTATATTGTCAACCACCTGCTGGTACTTGGCTCTGCGCTCCGGGTCGGTATCATATTGTGCCATTACCATCATCCCGGGCAGAATATCGGCTGCATAGCTGCCGACTCCTTCAGTAGTATTATACCTTCGATATCCAAGGTACAGGAAACCAAGCTCTCCCTTTATCATCCATCTGGTACCGTCAAGTATGTAAAATTCCAGTCCCTTTAAGGCTTCTTCAGTAAAAGCAAAATTAGTTCCGCTTGTGTATCCGACCCATGTGGCAACCATATTGAACTGTGCCATTCCATACCCTTCACTGTATAGCTTGGCGCCATGGCAGTAAAAGCTTGAATCTGCCTGAACCGCTTCGATGGATGTTCCTGTTTGATCAACTGCCAGAGTTTCTCCGAGTGTTGAGATTCCTTTTGTAATCTCCGGATAATCATTCTGTACCAGCTTCTTATATAAATAATCCTGTGTTCGCCAAACACCATTTGCACCAACCGTATCCAGACGTCCCTGATTGTAGTTAATACATACATCCAACGCCTGTTTGCTTATGATGCCTTCCATAAATATACCTGTCACACCCATACACATGGCTTGTCCAATTTCATTTTCCCACCAGTTTGTGGATGAAGGCTTAACACTGTCCCAGTAAGTTAATGCTCTTTCAATCGCATCCTTTATTACAGGATTTTGATATGCTTCATTACCTTCCTGATTATATCCCATTGCCATTGCTGTTATACGGTATAAAGCAAGATATGGACTCCACAAAGTACCATTTGCACTATTGGTACGATCAGCATAATTTACATCCGACCAGCTGCCATCAGGTTGAATGGAATTTGCATACTCCATTGACTTTGATATATACCCGAAAATGTCAGAACCACTGACTACCCGATAAGAATCACTACCTAAAAATTTTGCTTTGATCCTATCCTTGACAATTTGAGCACTTTCCTCATCCGTCGTACTAGAAGCATATACTGACGATATGGACAGTGTTGAAATTGTCGTAATTATTATTGCAAAAACTAATAAAACAGCTGTCATTTTTTTTAAGCGGTTTGCCAGGCTCTCTTGTCTTTTTTGTATCTTTGACATATTATTCCTCCTTGTAATTAGTAATTGCCACAAAATTTCCAAATCCAAAATTCTGTATATATATTAAGGCTTTAAAGCCCAAATATAACGAGGTTATAGAGGTAAAGAATCCGCGCTATTTGCTTTTAAAACCTAAAGAAGTCATAATATCCTCTATTGGGATCACAGCATAACACATATGAGTATCAGCTGCCCCATAGTACACTTTTACAACATCATTTTCATATAAGACACCGCAGCTGAATATTACATTCCCGAAAAATCCATTTATTTCGTAATCTTCTACCGGTTCCATAATAGGTATCTCACTTCTTGCAATTACTGTCCCTGGCTCATCCGGATCCAAAAGCATAACTCCCAGACAATACTTATCGTCTTTGGTAGCTCCGTGATATATCTCAAGCCAACCTTCCTTTACCCTGAAAGGAACAGCACTTCCGCCAATTCTGCCATTATCCCAGTAACCCTCCCGTGCACCTGCCAAATATCTGTGGTTTCCCCAGGAAATCAGATCAGGAGACTCGGCTATCCAGATATCCAGCTTGCCAAAATGTGACATGGATGGTCTATGTAGGGCATAATACTTTCCGTTTATCTTTTCAGGGAAAATCTCAACATCTTTATTGTCAGGATGAAATATAACACCATGCCGTTGGAACTCAATAAAGTCTTTTGTGGATGCAAGACAGGCAGTTATCCCCAAAGCGGATATTGCACTGTAACTAATATAAAATGTGTTGTCAATAAAGGTTATTCTGGGGTCTTCGATGCCATAAATTTCATATATGTTTTCTGGTGAAACAGCCGGCTTTTCTTCAATTTTAAAATGAACTCCATCCTTACTGCGTGCCACTCTCAAATGAGATATAGAGGTAATGTAATTATCTGAAGGAGTCCTGATCCACCGTGAATCTGAAAAATCACAACCGGGTTCATCTTTTGAAAAGCTCTTTTTAATAATTTCAGCTTTCTCAACGTCATAAATCGGAGCGATATGAATATCTGTATTATGATTGATGGGCCTTTCTGCTACCCTTAACAATAAAATCACTTCATCGTCCAGCCTGGCAACCCCTGCGTTAAATACACATATAACTTCAAAATCCGGCCTTGAGGGTTTGACATCCTGAGGTCTGATTATTGGATTTTGTAAATATCTTTGTACCATTGTGCCCTCCAAATAAAAAATAGAATAAATAAATTTATTCTAATTTTATTAATACAACAGGCTAAATTGCACTGTATAATTTAAATATTCCTCAGTATTCTATTTATTTTAATACTTCATATTTTAAAGCTAGACAACTTTTTTAAATAAACAAATCATTTCTTCAAAAATTTGCCTCGCCTGACATAAAATCCACTCAAAATATCAAGCACAAGCAGATACTAAACAGGTTCTTAATTCTGCTCTTTCTTTCTGAATTGAGTAGGCGTAAGACCGTTGAATTTCTTAAAAAAAGTATAAAAATGGTTCTCAGAATTCATCCCAATCATTTCACTTATAGTTGCAACTGTCAGATTGGAATTTACAAGCAGCTCTAAAGCTTTTTCATACCTGTATCTACTAATGTAATCTGTCAAGGATATTCCCGAGGCTTCTTTGAACACAGCCCTTAAATAATTAACAGACAAGCCTACCCTTTCGGCAATGCTTTCAATATTTAATCCGGGATCATTATATTCGCTTTGAATTATTGCAAAAACCATATCAATATATTCTTTTTTTGTATCTTTAGGATTATCTTCAATGTATTCTATCTCTTTCTTGTATATACCAAGCAGCCATTCTTTGATTTCCTCCAGGGTATCGAACTTCTCCATTTGATCTCTCAAAGCTTTAAAGGAATACAGCTTTCCAGAATTATTGTATTGATTCATTAAATTAATTGTAGCAATAGAATCATGTATGATCTGGGAAAGTGTAACCATAATATCATCATACTCCATCAGAGTCAGTCTGCTAAAAAACTTATCGACCTGTTTCTCCACAAGATCGTATTTGCGCAGCTTCAAATTGTTCAGTACAGGCATAAAAATATCTTCCGAGTAATGATACTTGGAAATATCAGTCAGGTTCAACATTTCCTGTGTTATTACAGACCTTTTGCCATATATCAGCCTGTAGTTTAAATTTAAATTAGCAATATTATAGGATTTGTTAATATTTTTTAAATTCTTTTGTAATTGGCCGATACTGCAGCTTATAGAAAATTTCAAATATTTCTGTACTGCATCCTGAATCTGCCTTATGACCGTTTTCAAATCAGCTTCAATTGAGCCGTCCGTTTCTCCATTAGTTTTTACAATTACAGCAATGGCATCTTCGCCCATATCTACAGTTTCATTTGAGTAAGCCTTTTCAGTCAATTCCTGTGCAATATTCGCTATGGCAAACCTGTAAAGAGATAAATCTTCTGCTGAATAATTTAAAATTAATTCATTATAATAGTTATCAAATTTTAAAATATAAACCACAACATTTTGAAAATCAAATTCCAAAGTATTAAACCTGTCTTCAAGGTCTGACCGGTGAATACGCCCGTTAATCAGAAGCTCCTTGAGCAGCTCATTCCGGATTAGCCTCAAATCATCCATGGATTGATACTTTGCCTTTAACAACTCGTCTTTCATATTTAGTATAATATCCGAAATATACTCTAATTCATGCTTTTCAGAACCTTTAGTTACAATAGTACCTGTTGAAATATCATTTGCTTTATTAACAAGTCTGCGAATAGGCAAATAGAATTTTCTGGATATGAAATATGATATTACGACTCCTATAATGAATAAAATTATACAAAAAATTATAATCAGATTGCGCATATTATAAGCTTTTGCAACTAATTTTTCATACGGGGTTACCTGTATTATTTTCCATTTTAATTTACTCGATGATATGAAGGTTACAAGTGATTTCTCACCATTTACCTCCCCTGTGAACTGCCCCGAATTATCTTTTGATGCAGCTATGGATTTTACATATTCCTCTGAAGATAAATCCTTGAGAAACACTTTCGGATCATAATCAGATATAACCCTTCCCTTTTCATCTATCAGCATAGTGACATCATCCGAAAAGGGTATCAGTGATTTCAGAATATTCCGGATATAGCCTTCCTTGACATTTATTATCAAAGCACCCTCCAGATTTCCGTTTTCATCCGGGGCTTCACTTGAAATCAAGGTAAGCAGGTTATCGTTAATTTCAACACCGTTTATATTATATTTTACTTTTCGAGGAATAAAATGAAGTGTTTTCATTTCCTCTTCATTATTCAGAAGCTTTAATATATCTTTATCATAAAATTCTCCCACCGAAGAGGTACTTCCTTTGGTAGAAAAGACCTTTTGCATATTGCCGTTATACAGATAAACAGATTCTAAAAACATGCTGTTAGAAATGGCTTTTGTTATTTTTAAGCTTGCATTTATTGCTTCAGTGGGAGTAACATTTCTACTGTAAATACAATTATATACATCCCCGTCTCCGTAAAGATCATAAAGATGGTTACTGGACAAATCCCAGACAAAATCCACAGCTAATGCAGTTTGAGTAAGGATCTGCTTTGATGAGGCACTTGCCTGACGTATGGTTTGTTTTTCATAGTTATCATAAAATACCAGAGAACTAGTCAATAGTATTATAGATAACAGAATAATCAATGAATAAAATAATTTGGTAAATGAACTCCTCATTTTAAACATTTTCAACATTATATTCACCCTATTCTACATTATTAGAGTTAATCTCATAAAGTCAATTACGGTTGAAACTATCGGCTCTCAGCAATAGTAATTGACTTTTTTATCATAGCAAGATTATGTTAACAATACCAGATGTTTTTTTATTTATAACGCATTGCTTCAAAAGAACTTACAGTTCTTGTAAAATATTCATTTGCATAAAGTAGGTTAGATGTTTATATAATAGTACTATTATAAACTTCTATACGCGCACAAAATCCAAAAGCAAGTCCAGAGCATTGAACCTGCTTTTGGTATTTTGTAATAAATCCTAGAATGTTTACTTATTAAAATTTTTATTTCTTGGAAGCCAGAAATTCATCAACTTGTTTTTTAGCTTCTGCTACAATTTTCAGATATCCTGCATCTTCCAGTTTTTTCTGAGCCTTTGGCAGTTCAGAAATATCTATTGAACCATTTAAAATTGGCAGCATGGTTGAAGGCCAAATTGCATACACCTTAGCTATTTCATTTTTAATTGGGTCAAGATTTGGAGTGAAGCCCATTAACTTCGAGGCAATAAGCTGATTTGGATCTCTCAGCTTTTTATAATAAAACTTATCATCATCAGATGAAGTGGCTAAAGTTCTTTCGAAGGTTGGATTCCACATAAGATCGTAGCCGGGGAAGTTATAATTCTTTGATGCATCTACTCCCTTTGGCAGATCATAAGTCTTATCACCTGTATCTACCCAGTTTGTGTCCTTGATTCCATATCTCAATATATCGTAATTTGCCTGATCCTGATACATCCAATTTAAGAATTTAACTGCCCTGTCGGAATCTTTTGAATTTGCATTTACACAAATAAAGTTCCATTGCGCAAAATTTGTTACATGTTTATTATTTTTTCCTTCAAAATTTACAAACTCAACTTTTGCACCCGGTATTATTGCAGCTATCTGATTTGATATGGTACCGACAATATAATCTCCTTTTGTGGATGCTACCTTACCGGACTTAAATGCACCCATCTCATCTTTTTGTGTCATTTGATCCTTTTCAATCAATCCGGATGTATACCACTTCCTTACCAGCTTTATCCAATCCAATACATGTGGATTCTCGTATATAGGTACTATATCTTCAACTTTATCACCTGTTGCAAAAATATCTACTTCAGCGTTATTCCCGCTAAACAATGAAACATCATATCCCACATCGTAAAAACCGTTGCTGCCAATGCAGTAGGAACCGGCCCAGGTTAAAGGAATCATGCCCTTTTCATTTTCTTTTACTTTTGTTAAATACTGTTCGTATTGATCAATAGTTTCAATGGGAGCCATTCCGTATTTTTCCCTAAGATCCCCACGTATCCATATACCATGCTGGCTGGATAATACATCTCCCAAAGGAATACCCATTATCTTGCCGTTTTGACGGTTGGCATCAATCATTTGTTTTGGAAATGCCTTTATTAAATCCTGACCTGATTTGTTTAATATTGGCTCCAAATCCAGATATGCTCCCTTTGAAATCATCTGTGACAAATGCATCCACGGTGCATCAAATATAAGATCTGTCTGATCTCCGGCTGCAATCATAACCTGTGTTTTGTTCGGAAAATCGCTCCAGGATGCAAAGGTAATGCCTAAAGTTACATTAAGTGAATCTTTTAACTTCTTATTAGCTTCTGCCAATACTTCATCCAATTGAAGAGGAGTATCTCCGGGCAATAAAGCTGAAAGTGAATACGGTGTCAAAGTGTCGGAACCGGATGTTGTTTCGCCTGAGCTAACAGCTGCAGTACCGGTTGCAGAACTTGTTGATGCCGAGGTACCTGAATTTGAACCACAGGCAGTAAACACTGATGCTAACATACCGACTGAAACAACCAGACAAATTAACTTTTTGATCATTTAAAATTCCCCCTTGATTTTTTTATATGCTAACCGGATTTCCGGAAATAGCCACTATGTTTTTGGTGTTACAGGCCACTAACCTTTAACTGCTCCCACAGTCAGACCTTTAACAAAATATTTCTGGACAAATGGGTAAAACAACACAATAGGGCCGATTGTAACAAGGCTTGTTGCCATTCGTACCGAATATGCAGGTGGTACTATACCCTGTTTAGCGTTGGGATTAAGTGCCTGTACCTCCGAGGAAAGATTTGATACCAACGCTCTTAGAAGTAACTGCAATGGCTGAAGATGTCTGTCATTTATAAAGAGCAAACCAAGCCACCAGTCATTCCAGAAAAACAAACTGTAAAACAGACCTATTGTAGCCAATGCCGGAAGAGACAGAGGAAGTGCGATTTTTACAAATATATAGAAATCTTTTGCTCCATCAATCTTGGCAGACTCTATTAATGATTCCGGAATTGTGCTGAAGAACTTTTTCAGCAATAGCATGTACCATGGGTTTATAAGGTATGGTACAAACAAAACCCAAATTGTATCCTGAATTCTCAGGTACTGAGTTATTAAAATATACCAGGGTACCAGACCTCCTGAAAACAACATGGTAAACACCACATAAAATGATATCTGGTTTCTGTACTTAATTGTTCTGAGAGAAAGTCCGTAAGCCATCATTGACGTTATGAGCATTGCAGAGCATGTTCCTAATATTGTTACTGCAATAGTGATTTTATATGCATCAAAGACCCTGTTTCCTGCAAAAATCGTCTCAAATGCTTTTAGTGATAACTGTTTTGGAAACAGCTGATATCCATTTTGAATTATTGATGTTTCATCGGTAAAAGCCCCTGCTACCATTAACCAAAAAGGTAAAAGGCAGAATACAGAAAACGCAACAATTGATAAACAGGCTACAAGGTTATATACAAGGTTGCTTTTATTATTTTTTATTTTTGAATTTACCATTATCATTCCTCCATCTATTTAAAATGTGCTCCTAAAATAGTGCTCCGTCACTCTGATATTTTCTTACCAGCAGGTTGGAGCCAAATACCATTACAAAGCACATTACCGATTGGAATACACCAATTGCCGAAGCCATTCCGAAATCGGACATCTGTCTGAGGGCTCTGTAAACATATGTGTCAATAACGTCGGTGGTTGCATATAACATACCGTTGTCACCGATAATTGAATAAAACATTCCAAAATCCCCATAAAAGATTTTACCTATCTGGAGCAGTGCCAGGACCAGGATTGTCGGCATCAGAAGCGGAATTGTAATATATCTTATCTGCTGAAATTTACTGGCGCCATCAATGGATGCAGCTTCATAGCATTCTGTGTCAAACCCGGTAATAGTCGCAAGATATATTACAAGGTTATAACCGCACCATTTCCAGATATAGAAAATAACCAGTATAATGGGCCATAGACCTGGGGAGCTGTTCCAGCCTACAGGCTCAACATTTAATGTCTTGAGAAAGCTGTTTATTGCTCCGTTATCACTTGCAAAAAAACCTTGAGTAATAATTCCCACAATGGCCCACGATACGAAATATGGCAAAAACATTACAGATTGTGATATTCTCTTAAAACTGTTGGATGCAAGCCCGTTTAAAAATATCGCCAATGCTACTGAAATAACTGTACTGAATATTAAGAATAACAAATTTAAAGAAAACGTATTAAATGTAATCTTGAAGGCATCTCCGGAAGAAAAGAAAAATTTAAAATTTTCAAAACCATTCCAGCTGCTGCCGAATATCCCTTTTTTGATATCATAGTCTTTAAAGGCCGTAATTACACCTACCATGGGAACATACGCAAAAATTAAGAAAAAAAGTATTCCCGGTAAAATCATAGTATATATGGATTTATTTTTTTTGATTTCATATAAAAATCCATCATTAGATTTTATTATTTTTTTTGACTGGTTTATTTCATAAACAACTTTAGACATTAACAAGTATTCCCCCCGACACTAAAATGTTTTGCATACCATGTTGTATTTGCTGAGTTAACTTTAGCATCAGAGCATATATATTTTAAACTTTTCAATTTAACATTTACTTCAAAAGTTAAAAGTTTCGAGCTATTTATGTTTAAATAGACTCATTATTTTAACTATTCATTTGAAATATTACAAAAAAAGAAACCAATGAGTATGAATTTTCCACGGTTTGGCAGGGACATGACTGGCGGTATAATGAAAAACAAATTGAAAGAACCGTAATGAAACGACATGGTTAGTTTTAAGGATTTTCCAAATTATACATTAGGTTATCCTTGGAATCAGGTTGTAATTTCCATAATAAAAGAAGGTACCGAAAACCGGTACCTTCTTTTATTATGGAGCAAGTTTTATTTTTCTATAGTAAATATTCGACAGCCAAAAAATGACTTAGTATTTAATTTTATCGTGATTTCTCATTAATATACTCCAATATCAATTCTTCAAGCCTTAAACTTAGCTCCATCAATTCCCTTAAGTTAGATTGTATCGAACCAATATCAGCAGCATTATTCAGCCGAGCCCGAACTTCTTCAATCTCAGCCTTCAGCTCCATAACTCTATCCATAGTCACACCTTTTAAGTAAGTTATTTTACTATCCTTCTGACATGTTCAACATTAAAGCCAATTAAATAATTGTAATACTTTAGAACAATTATAAACAAACTAAAGAATATAATCAATATAAAAATGTTCTACTTTAGAACGGGGTTCTTCATGAAAATATACTGGCACAACGATGCAAAGAATATAGTTGGAAAAAGAATAAGAGAAGCAAGGATGAAAGCAAGTCCCCATATTACCCAGCAGGATTTGTCAGCCAGACTTGGTGTTCTAGGCTATAATATTGATCGTGTTTCCATAAGTAAAATTGAGTCCGGCGATAGATTCGTAGCGGATTATGAGGTTGTGGGCCTGGCTAAGGCTTTGAATGTCGGGGTTGAATGGCTGTTGTGCGGGGAGTGAGATTTACCCATATCAACTATTAAATAGATAAAGCAATCCGAATCCCATTGATTCAAAACTCAGGGGATTCCTCTTCACCTCCGATAAAGAAAACTTCTCCAAGCTCCCTCTTAAAATATGTACATACTTTCTGCATCAACCCCGGTCCCGGAGAAAACCTCTGGTTCTCCATTTTACAGAGATATGCACGGCTTACTTCCAGTATCTCTGCAAGCTCATCCTGGGTAATTCCCCTCTCCTGCCGTAATTTCTGAATATTGTTTTTCACTGGAATGTTTTTTATTTGAATCACCTCTATGTAATTTCTGATTTTCTTCGTAAAATTTTATCCAATTAAAACCTAAAACCTGAGCTATTGCTTTAGCAGTGTCTGGTGAGGGCCTTCTTTCACCAAGCTCAATTTTGTTGATAGTTGTAACATCTACTCCAGCCATATTGGCTACATTTTCTTGTGTTAATTCTTTTGCTAATCTTAAGTCTTTTAGCCAATTTCTCAAAATATCACCCCCAAGCAGCTAGACGAAATGTCTACATTTAATATATAGACATTTCGTCTAGCTGTCAATAGTTTTTATAATAAATAGACTTTTTGTCTATAATATTGTTTTTAGACATTTTGTCTATTATCCTAAATTCAGGAGGGTTTCTATGATTACAGAAAGACTCATTAGATTACGAGAAGAAAAAAAATTAACTAAAAAAGATATCGCAGAATTTTTAAAAATTGACCAGTCAACTTATGGAAAGTATGAATTAGGTAAAAGACAACCTGATTATGATACTCTACTTAAACTGGCTGATTTTTTCGACGTATCTGTTGATTATTTGCTATGCCGCTCGAACATTCGAAAACTTGATAATGAGACTAAAACTTCTCATAATCTTGATATTTCTAGCTTGCCAGAAGAAGCTATCAAGCAGGTTGAAGATTATATTGATTATGTAAAGCATAAGTATAATACGGATGGGAGTTTGAAGAAATAAGTTAAGCAACTTATGACCTCATCCTTACCAATTTATACATACTGGGAATCCGGGCATTTTCAGGATGTGGTTTTATAGCCCCCTCTGGAATAACAAAATAATATTCATCAAAACATGCAGTAAACATTTCAAGATTATCTTTTACCAACTTGTTTGCTCCAAGTTTTACATTTTCTTTTTCCAAATGAAAAACCTCCTAATCAATCACAAATTTATGCAACATATTATATCCCAAATTTTGATTTATAAATGTGATTTAAATCACAGAAAATAAAGATTTAAAAATCTATAATAAATTTGAATCTAAATTCAAATCAGTGGTTAAATTCGAAAGGAGACTAACTATGAACGACTTCGCTGCAACAGTAGATGCCAGAAAATATGAACCCAAGGATAAACATCCTACAATTTTTAATACATTTTTTAGTTTGGAAGCAGGCCAAAAGATGGAGCTGATAAATGACCATGATCCACGTCCTCTTCATTACCAATTCATTATGGAATTGCCTGATCAATTTGAGTGGGAGTATCTTGAACAGGGACCCGAGGTCTGGCGTGTGGCAATAGAAAAGAAATAACAAAACTACGGACCTGATTATTTAATGGTCCGTAGTTTTTTAACATTAATGGTTAAGACTTAGTAATCCAAGCTTATTGATTTAATGCTTCCAACAGTTTATCTACATTCATTCCATGAACCATTGCAGCCTGTTCCAGAGACTCTGCCTGTGATGCCGGGCAGCCGAGGCAGCCCATTCCGAAATTCATTAATATCTGCGCTGCCTGAGGTTTGGTACTTATAATCTGACCTATTGTCATTTCCTTTGTTATTTTCATAAAATTACGCCTCCATTTATTATTTTCAAAATATCAATGTATTGATCAGTAATTAACCTGTCATACAAAATGTTATTCAGATTGATAATGCTTTCAATATTATTTTACAGGCATAATTTATTTTTTTCTGTGATTGAAATCACAAAAATTGCTTTAGTACTTTTTAGTTTTGTCAGATCACTTCCAGATAATCCCTTTCAGGCAATTCCGGAAATTTCGCCGCAGGAAGTGTCTGATACCAGAAAGCAACCGACGCTATATCATCCTGAAGCGGCAAATATCCTTTATTCCTCCATCCCAAAGCCTGGATAGTGACCTTCAGATCATTTTCAAATCGGATTGGATCGGTGATATGCCACCTGTACATGCCAAATCTCATCTGTGAATTATAAAGTCCGTCGGGACGGATTATCTGATGCAAGCCCGCATAAGGAGTTGAGAATTCCTGATATTGCTTTGTCTCCTTGTTTTCAAAATTATAGGATCCGCAGAAATAATCCTCAGTTCCTGTACCGCAGATAGTAGGAAAATCCTTATCACCGTCCATATAGAATTTTATTTCACCTTCACCCCACCATCCGCTATTATTGACGCCCCAGGCCATATATGTACCGACATAATGTCCTTTTCCCTGAACGTCATCCAAAATAGTGTACACTTCTTTGTAGGGCAAAGGGTTCACTCTTCTGAACCGTGCATGAAAATATGCACAATCCTCAGGAACTTCTGTCAGAGTATAGTTTACCTGATAGTACAGAACCATATCTTCATCGGCTATGTTCTCGAGAGTGATTAAGCATTTTTTTCTGAAGGGCATCTCCCAATAGCAGTTAAATGCACTTCCGGGGTTAACGCAAACAGCTAGAGAGGATAAGGGTGAAAATTTACCCCAGCCCGATGCAAAGAAATCTCCTACAGGGCATTCTACAGAAGGATTTGTTTGTCCATCCCAATAAATTCTCAGAATGCTGAACCTCCAATTACCTGTGGGAGTCATCCAAATCTGCTGAACCGCTCCTGATCCATCTATTTCAGCTATATTAAAAGTTTCTCCGGCTTTTATGGTTACATAAGGTGATATTTTCCACCCCTGCCCCAGATTTTTTGCTTGCTGCGCCGCAGGACCGTCAACTGACATCCCACCCTTGCCTTTCTCCCCCGTAAAATTTTCAGGGCTGATGGAACGGCTTTTTGCAGAAGATAATAATGATAAATTCCCCATATTCATATTCAGACCATTAAACATTTATATTCACTCCTCAAAATTTATTCTTTGTCATGAGTATAGATTATCAGCATTAAATTGTCTTTTGCATAAATGAATTATTTTTTAACACTTATTGCTCAATTTAAATTGTTGTGTTAGGATATTGTCAAAATCAATAAAGACTCAACATAATTAACAGACTAAACAGATAATCTGTATTTTCATACTAAATGAAAAAGAGGCTTGCTGATGGATCTCAATTTTCTTTCTCCGTATATCCGGGTTGCAATGGATAGTATTATAGATTCACCTATTTTTATACAAGAACGTGTGATTTTTGACTATGAGCTTTTTTACCTGAAAGAAGGCAGTGTTTTTATTACTATCGAGGATCAGGGCTTCTATGCAAATCCGGGAGATATATTTCTATTCAAGCCCAAACAGAGGCATTCCATAAAGGTGCTGAGTCAAGGGTTCCGGCAGCCGCATATTCATTTTGACCTGTTTTATCAACCTGACAGCCCCGAGGTCAGAATATCTTTTAAGCCTCTTGAGCAAATACCACATGAAGATATTGTCAAGTTCAGAAAAGATATAACCGGAAAAGATGATCTTGATCTTCCAAATAAAATTTTTGTAAGTAATATCAAATATTTTGAAAAATTACTGTTTGATGTTATTGAAGAATTTGAAGCAAAGAAACCCTTTTCTGAAATCAATGCCAAAGGCTTGTTCATAAAGTTATGGGTATATATATTGCAGGAAAACTATTGGAATAATAACCCAATGGTATTTTCGAACATTGATACACTTAAGAAAATAAAGGATTATATCTCCTTACATATTAAAGAAGAGATCACTATGGATGAATTAGCGTACAAATTCAATATAAGCAAATACTACATGATCAGAAGCTTCAAGAAGGTATACTCAATTACGCCGATTCATTTTCATAAGCTGATTAGAATTGAGAAGGCTAAAGAAATGATTCAGTTTACTGATTTAAGTTTTACCGAAATAGCCGAAATAACCGGTTTTAAAAGTATTAATGCTTTCAGCCGTGCATTCAGGCAAATGGAAGGGGTTCCCCCGTCCTTTTACAGAAATAAAAATGCTTAATGCTGATAAAAGGCATTAGTATTAAGTCTTCTTCTCCATGTCCTTCTTCAAAATTTCTTATATACCTAATACCGGAATAACCCAACTCAACAATCAAAGAGCTATGCTTTATATACAGTTAAAATAAACTCTTCACCAAATTCTTGTAAAAGAGGTTCTTTTGCTCCTGCTTCTTTCATTGACTTTAGTATCATAGGAATGCCCCTGCCAAGCTGATCAATATATCTTAGATTTTCCATATACTTAACCAGGAACGGATTCCTTGCATAAGAAACACCTATTTTCATCTTCTCTATTGTTACTGTATTCGGCAGTCTGCCAGGACTGTGAAATTCCACTCTGTCATCGAACATAAATATCCGTACTTTAGAACCGCTTATACTATAGTTACGATGAACCAGTGTATTAACAATTGCTTCCCTAAGGACAAGACTTGGATACTCTTCTTTTTCTTCACGCTTTAGCCCGTTAATAACGGAAGGTGCTTTCATATTATTCTTAAAAACTACCATGAGCTGTTCCGCAATCTCCTGAATCCTTCCTGTTATAACTTTCTTATCTACCAATTCATCAGTGATTTCATTTCCTTTAAAGTGAGCAAAGCTGACCCCATTTTGAGGTAGCTTTTGTTCTGGATTTTTTCCAAATACTAATAAGCCACCCACAGTACAAAGCGATTTACTGCCATTTGTCTCTTTCATGATATCAGCATTAATCAGAATTCTTTGCACGGCTTCCTTGCTCTCTTCGTGCAAATCAAAAGCGTTATATTTCAAATAGTATTCCCTGATAACATCAAGATTTAAATCCTTAATCGACGTATCCTCTACAGGTGATATATCAAAATGAAGAGCTCCATTGACCTCAAACATTCTTAACAACTCTTCCCTTGACGCAATACGTTTAGTAGTACCAACCCTCAGGTAATACTTGTGGTCTGTTGTATAATAGGGTTTGTTAAGGCCTTTAGATATTGTAACAATTGCAATTGTTTTCCCATCTATTTCAACGCTTTGAAAGACAGGAATTATGTTTGGTATACAGTTGTTTCTGCATACATTCATTATTTTTTCTTCTAATAATGTATCTGAAACACCCATAATATTCCCATCATCATCTATTCCAATGAGTATCATACCGCCTTCAGAGTTTGCAAAGGCAACAATCTCTTCGGCTAAGTCCTTAGCCCTGATACTTTCTTCCTTGAATTCTATATATGAGTTTTCACCGTTATTAACAATTTCCCTAATTTCATCTATTCTCATATCAAACCATCCTTATAAAAACCATAACACTATTTTATCATACTTTGTTATTACCCTAAATTACTTTTTGACACAAATGCATATTCAATAATTCTTATCATTCTCGGTCATATGTGACATGCTGGAATATAAGTTTTTTTATTTCCACCCTGGATTATTGCAGCTGTTACTTATTTCTGCTTAACTCAAATACAAGAAACCAAACTCAAGGCTCTGTCCTCCTTGAGTTTGGTTTTTTCTCTTCTACTTATATAATTGATAACTTTATGTTATTTAATGTTATTCTTTGCAACAAAATCATCAACCTGTTTCTGGGTATCATCAATTATCTTCTGAATACCGGCAGCTTCAAGATTCTTGACAACCTTGTCAAAGTCTTCTTCTGACTGCTTTGCACCAAAATACAACGGAATAACTTCATCTGTCATAACCTTTTCTACAGCGGCCTTTTCAGCTTTGACATTTTCACTTGAGTATGAGAAGGTCGAAAGAGGTGCTGTTTCCGGCTTTAAGTTGTTCCAGAAATCCAACGCCTGTGTATACGCAGGTGAATCTGTTGTCCAGGTTCTCAGGTAGGGGAAGTGCATTGTAAACCATGGTGTAGGATTATATCTGTCTTTAGGGTCTATACCTTCAGGAACTTCCGCCTTGTCCCCGTTGAGTTTGTATGTCTTCCCTTCAATCCCCAGCATATACATGTCATAATTCTTCTGGTCTTTTCTCAGCCAGTTCATAAACATTACAGCCCTGTCAGGATTCTTACTGGTTGAAGATATCATACCAAAATTATTTACCGGTCCTATGTTGATCCACTTTCCGCCTTTATTTATTATTGCCAGTTCAACTTCGCCGTTTGGTACGTTTTTCTTCAGCTGGTTTTCACGGTCATTTATATTATACAGGTCACCGCCCATGGAAGCTGCCTTACCAGCGATAAATTTGCCGTCGCGGTCCTTATCAGAGAGGAAGTCCTTTTCAAACCAACCGCTGTTATATGCCTTTATATCCTCTTTCCATATTTTTTTGAACAAATCTGTTTTAATCCAATTTTCCACCTTCAAAGGTTTCTTGTCCTGATCGACATACAGGTAACCCATGTTATCCCCGCCAAAAGTAAATATTGAATGCCCTACACTGCCTGCATCACAAACGACTGCTGAGGCCAGGTCTCCGCCAAGACAAGGAATAACGTCGGGCTCATTTTTAGCAATTGTATCAAGGAACTGCTCATATGTTGCAAGACTTGTTATTTCAGGAAGTTTGTACTTCTCTCTGAGGTCTTTACGGACCAGGAAACCTCTTCCCATTTCAGTCATTGCGTAAACTGCCGGGATACCGTATATTTTTCCGTCAACAGTCAGAGAGTCCCACAGGTTCTGCGGTATCTGCTGCTTCAGATCTGCCCCGTGTTTATCAAGCAGCTCGTTTATTGAAATGCACTGTTTTCTTGCAATGTTTCCTGAAAGTTCTCCGAAAAAGCTGAGGAAAATGTCAAATTCTTCACCGGCAGATGCTTTCAGCTTAACCTGGCTTACATAATCACCCCAGGGTATGTAGTTAACTTTAAGATCAATATTCAGTTCATCTCTTGTGGCGTTATTTATTGCTTCCAGTACTTC
Organism: Bacillota bacterium; assembly: GCA_023409265.1. Lineage (GTDB taxonomy): Bacteria > Bacillota > Clostridia > Acetivibrionales > DSM-1351 > Ruminiclostridium. Next base: position 154,065 of record JAEYHZ010000024.1, read on the forward strand.
ATCCTGCTGTTTAGGCCTGTCACCTGCCACGTAAATTGTCAGAGGTACTTTCTCAAGCTTTGCTGTTGAGCTATCAGCCGATGTGGAGGAAGCTGCCGTCTGAACTGTTGAAGCTGCCGATTGTTCTGCCGAAGTATCTTTTCCGCAGCCTGCAAAAGTGGTTAAAAGCATTGTTAATGCCATAGCCAGACACAAAAGTTTAATTACCTTCTTCATTTTTTCAACTCTCCTTTAAATTAAATTTATGCCAACCGGATTTACTCCGGGTAAAGCCTAACCTTTCACTGCGCCGATTGTTATGCCCTTTATAAAATATTTTTGTACAAATGGGTAAACCAGCATTATGGGACCGATTGTTATAATAACCGTGGCCATTTTTGTGGATTCGGCCGGAATTTCCGATACATTTGCATTCATAGCCGCCTGCCCTACATAAGTGACTCTCATCAAAATCATTCTGAGCAGGTATTGAAGCGGATAAAGCTTTGTATCATTTATAAGCAGCAGCGCCAGATTCCACTCGTTCCAGTAGTTTAAAGCATAAAAAAGAGTAATCGTCGCTATTCCCGGAGCTGCCAGTCTCATTACTATGCTGCGGTAGATCCTGAATTCACCGGCACCGTCGATTTTGGCCGATTCAATGACCGCATCCGGCAAACCTCTGAAAAAGTTCAGAATCAGAAACATGAAAAACGGGTTGAATAACATCGGCAGTATGAGGCCCAGGATATTATCCTTCAGGTGGAGCTTGAGCAAGACCATATAAAACGGTACCAACCCACCTGAGAAAATCATTGGGATGTAGACAATCATATTCAGGACATTACGGTATTTTAAATTCTTTCTTGAGAGTGCATAGCCCAGCATTGAAGTAATCAATACAGAGAGAACCGTACCTGCAACAGTCACAATTATGGATATCCTGTAAGCATCAAATACAACCGATCCTTCAAATAACAGCCGGTATGCACCCAGCGACCACTTCTCGGGAATGAGTCTGAACCCGTTTTTTGCAATGCTGCTTTCATCCGAGAAAGACACAGCCAGCACAATCAGAAACGGAAATAGTGTTAATATTGATACAAATGCCAGAAATACCGTATTGGTTATTTTGAAAAGACTAAATCGTTTATCCATTCTGCATTTTCCTTTCTAGAACAATCCCATGGTGTCGTCATATTTTTTTACAAGCTTGTTAAATACCACTACCGTAATAAAACCGCAGACCGACTGGAAAAGTCCTACAGCTGTTCCGGTGCTGAAATCGCCGTTGTTTCGCATAGCCCTGAATATATAGGTATCTATGATATCAGTGGTTTTGTTTAAAATGCCGTTATCACCAATAATTGAATAAATCATGCCGAAATTGCCGTAAAAGACTTTTCCCAAGGCCAGCAAGAGCATTAATACAATGGTTGGGAACAGCTGAGGAAGAGTAATTCTGAATATCTCATCAAATTTTGAGGCCCCGTCGATCCTCGCTGATTCATATAATTCATTATTAATTGAAACAATGGCCGCAAGATAGATAACAACGTTATAGCCGAAGGATTGCCAGGTATTTATGACCGTCAGTATACCTCTCCACAGCCCGGGTTCGTTATACCAGGTAACCGTTGAAAAGCCCATACTCTTGAGCAGCATATTAAGCGCACCGAATTTATCATTCAGAAAGCTGTATACCAGTGCGGATATAATTACCCATGAGAGAAAATACGGAAAAAACATTGAGGACTGAAATACTCTTCTTATAAGGTTGTTTGTTATTTCATTGAGCAGTATTGCTATTGAAACAGAAACAACAAGACCTGTTACTATAAATAAAATGTTTAAATATAATGTAGTAAATAACAAATTTCCCGCATATGGAGATTTGAAAAAAATCTCAAAATATTTAAAGCCGACGAATGGACTGTTCCAAATCCCATCCTGAAAATTGTAATCCCTGAATGCTATTTGAATTCCCAACATGGGATAATAGCTGAAGATCAGCAGAAAGGCTATACCCGGCAGAGCCATAAGATATAACGCCCTGTTTTGAAAAAGTTCAAATAGTATACCATGCTTCAGTTTTTTATTTATCAGCAGCTTTTCCTGATACAAATTACCATTCCCCCTAATTAAATGTAATTGTCTTTTTATAAATTTTTGTTACTGCCACCAGCAAATTCATCATAAAACCTTCGGCAGTTTTTTGTATATAATAACTATTTTGAGTTTTACAAATTATTTAAAATTTGTGCATATTGACTTTTTATAAATTTATAAATCTCTTAAATTTGAAATTTTTAATAAAATCACATTTTTTTATAAAAACGTGAAGTGAGCCATATTCAAGCCTTTCATGGCATGACTGTAATTAAGGGGAGTACAAAAGGAGTACAAAAATGGCGGCATTAAAAAAAAGGATACCCTTGGGATATCCTTTTTTTCTTTATTTATTAACTTATATTCATTACTCTTTTATGTATTATATCTGAAAGGCTTGAAAAAAACATTCCTCTCCATCAATATCTTTCCTGTCTTCTTCAAATTCTATTTCCAGTTCTCTTAAAGTTTTTCTCCAGAATGTAACAGCAGGAGTATTTCGAACCAATTCAACAAGAAAACATCTTCCTTTCTTTTGTCCGAATAATTCCTTTATCAATGAGAGAGCAATCCCTTTCCTTCTGAATTTTTTTAAAATGAAAATATCATTTATACAAAGATCGTAATCATTTTTTAGAAAGGGTCTTTCCAGAAGTAATAAAAAGCCTGCAATCGACTCATCTGTATTAATAAAATATGGTGTTAAACCTTCTCTCTCCCAGATCATTTCAAAAGCATCAAATTCAAAAGAACCGTCCGCTGATATATCCAAGTCCTCCGTATACTCGGACAGGTCATGTAAATAAAGCGAATATAGATTCCGAAGAATATGTTTTTCCTCAGTAGAAACTGGTTTTAATGCTGTCATTTTTACCTCATATACTTTAAATATTTTTTCACCATTATCTACTTTTCTATATAAATGACTAATTTCCTTCTTAATAAATAGCTAAATTCCTTCTTAACACTGTTTTTATATTCCCTGATATTATTTAACAGGATGTTTAACCTATATCAGTTATTTTTCCTTAAATGTTCGTCTATCTGCCTCTGGGTATCTTCTATAATCTTTTCAATTCCTGCTCTGTCAAGCTCCTCCAGAAATCTCTGGTACTCTTCCTCACTGCTGATTATTCCCGTATTCAGCGGACGCCCTGTTTCTTCTACAAGTTTCTGGACTGCAAGGGATTCCGCTTTTACATTTTCACATGAAAAGGCAAAGGATGCCAGTGGTGAGGTTTCAGGCTTAAGCCCTTTCCAGAAATCAAGAGCATTTTTATATTCCTCCGGATCGGAAGTCCAGGTGCGCAGATAGGGGAAATGCATTGTGAACCAGGGTGTAGGATTATACCGGTCAACCGGATTGATCCCGTCAGGCACCTGAGCCTCTTCACCAACAAGGTTATATGTCTTTCCTTCTATCCCCAGCATCAGCATGTCGTAGTTCTCCTGGCTCTGTCTCAGCCAGTTAAGGAACATGATGGCTCTTTCGGGGTGTTTTCCGGTGGAAGAGAGCATTGCGTAATTATTCACAGGGGTCAGATTTATCCATTTGCCCTCTTTATTAAAAATTGCCAGCTCAATTTTCCCCTCAGGGACATTTTTGGTAAGCTGATTTTGCCTCTCTGCAATATTGTACAGATCTCCAGCCATTGCCGCGGCCTGTCCGGTTACAAACTTATAATCCCTGCCGGTATCGGATAAAATATCCTTTTCAAACCAGCCTTTTTCATAGGCTTTAATATTCTCCTTCCATATCCTTTTAAAAACAGAGGTCTTAAAATAGTTTTCAACCTTATATTTACCATTGTCAATATCCATGTACATATACCCCAGGGCATCATTACCCAAAATATATACCTCATGCCCTAAAAAATCCTTATCGTTTGCTATTATTCCAAGACTGTCGGCAAGAATGGGGACCATATCCTTCTCGTTTTTTAAAATAGTATCAAGATAGTTTTCCAAGGTAGTCTGATTTTCAACTTCCGGAAGATTATATTTTTCCCTCAGGTCTTTTCTTATGAGTATGCTTCTTCCCATACCCGCCATTGCATAAACCGACGGAACACCATATATTTTTCCGTCCACAGTAACGCCATCCCACAAATCCCGGGGGATCTGGTTTTTCAGAGCCTCCCCGTACCGGTCAAGCAGTCCGTTCAGCGGAATACATTGTTTCCTTGCAATACTTGAGGCCAGCTGAGACGCAAAATTCAGGCAGATATCGTACTCTTCCCCCGATATGGATTTTAACCGCATCTGGTCTATATAATCACCCCAGGGTATATAGTTTATTCTCAAATCAATATTCAAGGTATCCCTGGTCCTCTCACTTATTTCTTTACAGACTTCATCCTGCTGCGCAGGCTTTTCTCCCGCGACATAAATTAAAAGGGGATATCTTTCAAGTCCCTGCTGCTTTCCTCCCGGGTCCTGTACTTTGTCCGACTCTCCACATGACATTAAAGAACTGAAAGAAACAATACTCAATACAATTAAAAGAAATTTACAAACAATAATTTTTAGTTTCATACCTTTCTCCAATTCCCTTTTATACATATCAGTTTAAAATCTGCCTTCATAAATAATGCCCTTAAACGTTACAGCGTTTTTTTAAATTCACATCGGTACTGGTTTGGAGTAATTCCGTTCCACTTCCTGAAGGTTGCAGTAAAATATGATTGATTTGAAAATCCCACCTGCGCGGCAATATCACTTACCGACAGGTTATTTTTCTCCAGAAGTTCTTTTGCCCTGTTCATACGAAGCTCTATTATATATTCATTTACAGATTTACCTACAAAGTCGCTGAAAATCTTACCGAAGTATCCGGGGGTAAGACTAACCATATCCGACAGCATTTCAGAGGAAATATCCGTTCTCAGATAATTTGTCTGTATATATGCCAGCACTTTTTCAATCATATCCTTCTGCCTGTTATCCTTCTTTTGTTCAATCCTGTGAATTATTCCGCAGCAATAAGCTTCCAGCCACTCTTTAGCTGCCTCCAGCGTATCACTTTTGTTTAAATTCGAGTAAATATTATTAAAATCCAGCTCTTCCTCGGCAGGGATTAAAATACCACCGACAGCAGTCATAATATCCAGAACCAGCTGATTGATGGTCAATCTGATAAAATCATACTGGCAGCCGCCTATAAGCCTGACGAGCTCCTCCAGACCAAGTTTCATCTGTTTCTCATCACATACCTTTATAGCCTGGATGATTTTTTTCCGGTTCTTGTCAAGCGCTATAGAATTATCTTTTAAGACAGGCTTTACAAGATTATTGTCAAGGACACAGTTGTACCCGTAAATAAATCTATATTTCAGCAGATTGAGTGCATTGGTGTAAGAAAGGCTTATATCCTCCAGAATACTTACAAGCATACCCTTTGCAGCACTGAAGGTAATATCCAGCTCATCACCGATTTGCTTCTGACAGGTTCTGATGCATGTATCCAGCAGTTCAGCATATTCACCAGTGTGCCTTATATTGAGTATTATGGCAAACATATCTTCCTCCAGATCCACCAATTCCATTCCGGAGAATTTACTAAAGGAAGCCCTGATGATCTTATCCGCAACATTCTTTTTATCTGCAATTTCAATTTTGTTCTCTATTCCCTTGAGCGCCAGATATCCGTCAATACCGAATAACACAACGCAGGTCTTTTCCTGCACGATATTTATCCCCAGTTCTTTTACCTTGGTGGAAACATCACTGGAAGAGAAATGACCCGACAGCATTTCAGTCAGAAACATTTTTCTGAGCATGGGAATATTCTGCTGTATGGAATTTTCAAGTTCGTTTGACTTATTAATTATATTTGTAAAAGCATTTGACAGGTACTCAACCTCATTATAGGTTCTCCGTCTCCTGTTTTCCTTATATTCACTTTTCAAATGCCATTCAACGGTTTTTACAAGTCTTCCGAAGGGTAGATACACATTATATGCAGCCAGTCCTCCAACTATGATACATATGATTCCTATGAGAACACAAATCAAAATAATTGAATTTTTAAGGCTTTGCACTTCCTGAAGCAATATTTGGTAGTCATATTTGTTTACGAACAAAAAGGGTATTTTTGAAGACATATTATAAGTCATCAAATATTTCTTTCCCTCATCTTCACTAATCATATAACCGCTTTTTTTATCGGATTCAAGTACTTTTTTTATATATTGCCTGTCCGATATGTTTTTGCTGAAATATTTGTAATCAGAGTCACATATGACCTCACCGCATTTATCCAGGAGAAAAATACTGCTGTTTGGGGAGGTGTACTGCTGAGTAAAGGCTTTTTGTATATAATCCGCATTTAAATTGATAATGACTACGCTGTCAAGCAGTCCGTTACCCTTTATGTCGCTTTTGATAAAATCCTGGGATGAGTCCACAAAAATAAAAGTAATAATCTTTTCATTTGATTTATTACCGTTTGGAGACTTATTGGTATAGCTAAGAGGAATGAATTTGAGCTTGTTCCCTTCCTTATAGTCCACTGTCATTTTCTTCATTTCGGCGTCCAGAGAATTCAGGCCCGAGGAGCCCAGGCTGCTGGTAAACTGCTTTGTTTCGCTGTTATAGACATATATGGAATGTATCATCGGATTGCTGCTTTTGACCTGATAGAGCTTTCTTGTAGCCTTGTACTTTATTAATTCATCGGTGGCACCGTTGCGGTACATGGAATCAACTATGTCGCTGTCACTTATAAGCTGTAAGCCTATTGAGTATACCTGGTCCCTTATAAGTTCAAGCTGATTCATATTCTGTGCCAGATTCTCTTCTATATTTCTTCGGATGCCCTCAACGGTAGCCTTTGAAAACCGTTGATACAGTACACCTGCAATTAACGATGTGGATAAAATTACTATAATAAAGAATGATATGAGTATTTTAGTCAGCGTCTTACTGACAACCAGTCTGTTATTCCTGCTAAAACCAAGCATATTAACCTCCTTAAGTCTGATTGTTCAGACTTTGATCATAGCTTGCCTGTAATGATCTCTGCAAGCTTTCTGTATATATTTAACAAGCCAAAAAAAGGCTTTAGCCAACCAAAGCCTTTTTTCGAGGATAATTTATCTTAATCAATTCTTTAGATACTGAAAATGAAACATAGAAAACATATGTGATAGCCAGGGGTGTTACATTTAAAGAAATTTGCTTTAAATTATTTATATACATAATTAACTCCTCCCATTGTCCCTGCTATCTCTTAACTCTAACTAACCTGTTAATAGTAAAAGATAAAGGATTAATACAGTGCATATAATAATTTTTTAATTGCTTATGCTGGCTATAAAAGGGTTATTACGTTAAATAAGTACATAATATAATTTAGCATGTTTTATTGATAATTACAACCGCCCTGCCTTTTAACAGGTTTCCGAGGGTATTCAGGCAATTGTCATGTATATGCTTTACCGACATGAAGGCCTTCCCATGCGGTCGGCAAGAAGCTTTATGAACAACCCGCCTTGTACGCTCCGGTGCTGGAAACCGATTTGTTTTGCAGTAAGGGTATCGTACCAGTCTGTCATGGGCACTCTTGATTCTGATTCGTTATAAGCCTTCCACAAGGGTTCTATCATTTTTTCAAAATCCCCTTTGCCGGGCATAAGTGACGCACTCCACACAAGCCAGTCGGATTTGGTATATGAGGCACGGTTGTCAAGAGGCATACCATAGGGATTCATACGGTTGAAATAGCCTTTCAGCTCGGCATCCAGCACTTCCTCCGGAAAAAGCCCGGTCTTAAAAATCCGGTCCCAAACCAGATTATATTTCATGCTGAAAGTATCAGGCTTATCAAAGGTCAGCCTGAAGGTACCATCCTCATTTAACGCTCTTTCGGTCCAGCTTTTTGCCATTTCCCGGGCCGTATTGTAATATACAGTGCTTTCCCCGCTGCCTGACAGGTTTTCCATTATAATACCGAAGCTTGCAATACCCATTACAGCCTTTGCTGCCAGATTGCAGTTGTGAGCCAGGTGGCCTGCAAAATCATCTGTGCACAGCTGGTTTTCAGGATCGGCACCGTGGCGGATAAGATATTCAGCCCACTGCTTCAAAAGCGGCAGATACTTTGAGGCAAAGTCAAAACTGCCTTCGACCAGTGAAAGTGCAGCTGCCGTAACCAGCATGTTGCCGCATTCTTCAATAGGCATCTGGTCTTCAAGTTTTGTTCCGCCGCCATACACCTGTCCGTTAAGCAAAGGATACGTCCCTGCATCATGGGGCGCAAAGTCATGGTACCATACATCAGAAGCGGCATATTTGAAAACAGGTCTCAGCATGCCCTTCACCAGTTCCGGATTGTACAGCAGAAACATGGGTATTGAAGGATATGTGACATCAACTGTTGCAGCACAGCCATTGCTGAAGCATTCCTTTGAAATAAACAGCAGCTCGCCGTCTTTATCGGCACAGAGTTTGTGGGCGGCAATTACCTGACGGTAGGCCAGCAGAAGCAGTTCTGCATATTTTGAACCTCCGCTTGCAGCAGCTTCCTGATACAAGTCCTCTGAAAACCGGCTGCACCGGTTTATAATATCCTCGTATTCATCAAAGGCCCGGCCGATAATTTCCTCAATAGCTTCCGATTCCCTCGTCCAGAAACCTTTAAGATTTTCGCCGAAATACTGGATACTGTAAATATCATCATAAGCAAAAACAAAAAGAGCAGAATTCTGTCGGTCAGTTTCCAGGGCTGCACTTGCTTCAAGCCCGGTAGCATCTCCCTGCTTGTGGATGCGTATCTCAGGGCTTCCATACTTTGCTGCCAGGTAAAAGTAACCCCAGTCAATGCGGACATCATCCCCTGCCTGACTCAGTACCTGCTGGCTGGTGCTTCCCATTTTTGCATAAACAGCTCTATCTCCCATTGCAAGGAGCTCACCGGTTGTTTCCTGCTCGTTACGGTTATTCACGCATAAATCATCAGATACATACAGCTTTACCGTCACGTTGCGGGACCGGCTGTCCAGGCTGCGGACTTCGGCCTTCAGATAGGAAACCGGCCGGGACAAAACTTTCAGATCATCCAGCAGCAGTGGTGATGTAAAAATCAGCTTCAATTCAACCGATTCAACGGTAAAAGTATAAATTGTTGACATGGCATTGATTTCGCAGCCTGTCTGGGCCATCTTCCTTATATTTTTACGGTCTCCCATAAAAAGATACTCGCAGCCGTCAAGCTGTAAAACGCCGGTAATTGCATTCGGCTTGCCCGTCCAGTGCACAGTTTCTCCGCTATTCAGCTCATCATTAAAAGACCAGACACTGAAATAGGGATCGATAGTAATAAGTGGTATTGCTGGTGCTCGCAGTTTCATTGTCTAATTCCCTCCATTTTTTTCACTTTCTTTTTATTATATTAAAACCAAAGCAAATTCAAATGAGTTTTATAAGCATCAAAGTGAGGAATATGCTTATTATTTTTTATTGGAGAGGAATCTGTCCACTACCTGCTGCCTGTACTCCTTTGATAAGGATGCAAAAAATGCCGAATAACCCGTAACCCGCACTACAAGATCAGGATGTCTGGAGGGATCTTCATGGGTCTCCAACAGTTTTTTCCCTGTAAGGCAGTTCAGATTGATGAGGGTTCCTCCCATCTGATTATGAGTATGTATCAGGGAAATCAGCGCGTCTATCCCTCCGACCTTTCCCAGCATATCGGTATCAATATCCAGGTGCAGAGGTGAAGAATTGCCGTAGCCCGGCTGCAAAGCTGCTACGGCATTGGCTTTTAACGACGGTGAGAAGGAGTCGACTCCTGCTGCAAAACCCGGATCAGGTTCGTTGGAATGTGATATGGCTTCTCCGGCCTTTCTGCCGTTTGGTGTAGCAGGAAGCTTTGCACCAAGTTCTCCTATATTCCCGTGTGAAAACATGCCGGGAATTATGGGAAGATTGTATTTTGGCGTACCCTCGTGCTTACAGCACCAGACATAGTGATCCCTTATTCTGTCAGCCCACTTCTGCGCTCCGGAGCCCGGGCAGCCAAGCCGGCTGATATTCTTCAGCATAAGGCGGATATTTTCAGCCCCTTCATAGTTGTTGTCAAGAACGTCAAACAATTCTTCCCATGTAAGCCTGCCTTCATTTACAACACGCTGCTCAATAGCTGCAAAGGAATCGGCAACAGTAGCCATCCCCACGCCGTCAATATTGAAGTTAAGAATATCCACTCCGCCCTCGGAACAGTTAAGGCCCCTCTCAACCGGGCCGTGCATGAAAAGATTGTAGACAAGCTCGGGCATATTTCTTCCGACAACCTCGTAGTGCTTGTCATAGCCTGACTTGATACTGTCCACTATAACCTTGGTGTGATGGCAGAACCTGTCAAACAGTGCCTCCAGCGACGGCTCTCCATGCCTTATATCCTCCATGGCGTAGTGGAAGGCAAACCCGAGATTGCAGCGGGTAACATCCTGAAGGGGATATTCTCTTCCGGGTATGGCTGTCCAGTTGCACCCTACCTTTGCCCTCATACGTGCCAGTTGAAGCGGATATCCGTTCTTTGCATAGCCCTGCTCACAACCGATGTTGCAGGAATAGCTCACACCCGTGCCATCCTCCAGCATATATTCCAGAGAACGCCTGAGCAATTGGGGGTTGACATTGTCATGAACTCTAAGAGCAATATTTGAAGGAATGCGCAGGTAATGCATTGCATCCAGTATGATAAAGGACATACGGCTGGTCATATCTCTGCTGCCGTCAGGTGTCAGCCCGGCGATCTGTGAATAATGGGTATCGTTGAAAAACAGGCTGGCTACACACCATACTGCCTGTTCATCGGTAAGTATTCCCGACTTCAGGTCCTTTTCATAGTAGGGCCTCAAAACCTCGTCCAGCTGATCGAGGGCCCCTCCTGCACAATAAGTGCGGTCAAGAGTCTGAAAGTGTGCAATGAACTGGCAGGCTTCCCTCAGTGTTCTGGGTGGATTGTTCACCAGCCACTGGTTGATTTCAGCTATCTCTAGAAGATTTTTCTTTGTATCCTGGTCTCTTTCCTCCTCTGCCATTCTCCTTGCTTCCACAGCAAGAGCACCGGTCCATTCCTGCATACCCAGCACGACCTGTTCCTCTCCGTCATAGAAGGAGGTATCTGCGGGCGAATTGAACTCCCTGTAATATCTTATTTTATCCAGCAGCCCGCCCCAGCCCAGCTTAAGGCCTATGGTTATATCTCCTGCACAGTGGTTCATGCCCCCGAAGCCCGGAAAGGTATTATATTTTGCCCATACCTCCTGCAGCTCGGCGGGCCGGTCCTCGGGAATTATTCCAAGCTGTATGAAATTCTGCAAAGGTCCCACCCAGGCTCCCGCAAGTGCACTGTTTTTATTTATGTATTTGGGGATTTCATTGAAAAATCTTCTTAAGTGCTCTCCTATGGCCACATAGCCATATACAAGTCCCGAGGGATGATTTGGCCTTGCTTCGAATTTGAAATCCGGATAGTGGACAAAACCCCAGTCGTCAAAATCCTGATGCCCGATTTGCTTTCTCTTGAATTCATTGATTTTCAGTTTGTCTTCACGGAGACCATTAATCCTTTGTAAATATAATTGTGATAATATAACTCTGTCAGTTTGTAACATCGATACTCCCCCATATTCCATATTATGTTTTAACTGCATTCAAGCCTTCATTTACCAGTATTTCAACAGCTCTGTCCACCATAGCTTCAGTAGGAACTTCAACTGCCTTCAGCTCATTGTCCATACCCAGCGCCGAATATTTGTTGTCACCCAGCTTATGATAGGGCATGACTTCAACCCTGCTTATGTTCAAAGGCTTAAGTATCCCGGCAATTCCGGGAATTTGTCCGTCATTGCACCCCGGAACAAAAGGTATCCTTATAAGTATTTCTTTTCCTGAAGCCGAAAGCTTTTCCAGATTATTCAGGATACGGACGTTGTCGGCACCTGTCAGCTGCTTGTGTACAGCCGGATCGGCTGCTTTTATGTCATACAGAAACAGACCGGTCACAGGCAGTATCCTTTCAAAGCTGCTCCAGGGAACATTTCCGGCCGTATCTACCGCCGTATGTATACCTTTTTCATTGCAGCGTTTCAGTATTTCATACAAAAATTCTATCTGAAGCATACATTCCCCGCCCGAAAAAGTGACTCCGCCTTTTGAGTTTTTGTAATACAAATAATCCTCCATAATGGAATCAAATACATAATCCGCATCCACCCGTTTGCCTACGGCAGTTATGGCATTGGCAAAGCATACATCGGCACAGGCCAGACATCCGCTGCATTTGGACCTGTTTATCATATGCAGCTGCTTTTCATCAAGGATATGGACACCATTTGGGCATGCCTTGAAACAGGCTCCGCAACCGATGCACCGGTCGGAATAAAACTCGATCTGGTTCTTCGGTGATATTGATTCCGGGTTATGGCACCATTTGCAGCTGAGGTTGCAGCCTTTAAAAAATACGGTAGTTCTTACTCCCGGACCGTCATAAATAGAAAAATGTTGTATGTTGAATATATTTCCTTCCATATGCCGATGAGTTTCATCCTTTCCTACCTCAAAGGTATTATTTATTTAGTCTGTTTGTCTTTCTTTGTGCTTTGATTTTATTGGCTCTGGGATTCACCAATAATTGTTATGATTTTTTAACATCAGCCTCCTTTTTATTTGTTTTTATATATTATATGTCAAATATTTGTTATGTTCATTATATATTATATGTTTGTTATAATCAATTTATTTTTTTATTTTTTCATATTTCTATTTATTTGTCATATCCACCATTGAATCAATTCTCATGCAGGCAGGATGCGGAAAATCAGGCAATTCAGACATACAACACCTTATATCACTTGTTTTCATTCCTTGATTATTACCATAATTTCCTTAACATAAATAAAAGCATTGACATATTTGTTATATTTGTCATAATATATAATAGTACATTATTAACAGGGAAGGATCTGTGAATATGAAGAATGAATCAAGAACACCGTTGTATGCAATGATTAAAGATTACATAAAAAAGCAGATAGCCGATGGAGCTTTCAAAGTGGATGACAGACTCCCTCCTGAAGTTGAACTTATGAAAACCTTCAATGTAAGCAGGATTACCGTAACCAAAGCTCTTACAGAAATGGCTGATGAAGGTATAGTTTACAGGATACCCGGAAGAGGCACTTACGTGAGCGGGAGCTTCAGCAGCCAAGCCAATACTTCTGAAGCAAATGAGTCAATGACAAAAGACCCGACACATGATAAAACCGCAGTTATTGAAAGCCGTCCGGAAGGCTCAGGCCTGATCGGTTTTACCATTCCCACTCTTGAGGACTATTTCTCGACGAATATTCTTAACGGTATAAAGAAGGCACTTGACGAAAGAGGCTATTCCCTGCTTATACAGATAACCTTCGACAAGGCAAAGGAAGAGCAGGCAATAAGGAATTTTATTAAATTTGGCGTTGATGGAATAATCATCTTTCCTGTGGATCAGGAAACCTACAACGAAGAAATACTTGCTTTGAAAGTGAATCACTTTCCCTTTGTGCTGGTGGACCGTTATCTGCCAGGAATTGATACCAGTTTTGTAATTTCAAACAACGTACTGGGCGGAAGACTGGCTGTATCCCATTTATATGAGCTCGGCCACAGAAACATTGCAATCTGCACAAGTACAATGCTTCCCACCTCTTCAACAGGAGACCGTATAGCCGGCTACCTTAATGAATTGGCCGAAAGAGGAATAAAGGAAAATCCCGACTTGATTATAAAAGATATTGATGTATCCAAATTCGATGGCGGCCTGGACAGTGTATTTAAAGGAGATATAGTCGCTACAGAGAACAACGGAAATAACCTGCGCCTTATAGAGGTTATCAGGAAAAGAAAAGCTACTGCCTTCATTGCCACAGACGGCAAAACTGCAGTTTATATTTCAAAGGTCTGTGAACACCTGGGGCTCCGAATTCCTGAAGACATATCACTGATATGTTTTGACGATCCTTTATATACCCCCTTTAACTCAAGCTTTTTCACATACGTAAAACAATCGGAAAGAGCAATGGGTTACAAAGCCGGTGAAATAATGGCCGATCTGCTGAAACCGGAAAAGAAGGAACATAATCCGGAATACCATAAAGTCATTCTGGATCCGGAATTAGTGGTGAGAAAATCCTCAGGTCCTGTCAGAAAGAAATAAACCTTTGTGTCTTGTTTTCACGGCAGAAACTAAATTTGATACCACTACGGTGTTTATCATTTTTTCCGGTGCTTTATTGCTTATTTCTTTCAACATAAATAAAACTCAGGAAACAAGCTTCTTGAGTTTTATTTATTCCCATATTAAGTATTTTGACAGCCCCAAAACAGCTCATTACCAAATCCTACGGTATGTCCTGTTAATATACTCCAATATCAATTCATCAAATTTTAAACTGAGCTCCATTAATTCACTTAAGTTAGATTGTATCGAACCACTATCATCAACAACAGCATTCATTAGAGCCCTAATTTCTTCAATCTCAGCCTTTAGCTCCATAATTCTATCCATAGCTACACCTTTTAAGTAAGTTATTGTACTATCTTTCTGACATATTCAACATAAAAAGTCAGTTCAATAATTATAGTACCTTAGCACATTGCATTAATAGACTTAGGAATATAATCAATAAAAAATGTTCTATTTTCAATTGAGGTTTTTCATTAAAATATATTGGCACAATGATTCAAAGAATATAATTGGAAAAAGAGTAAGAGCAGAAAGAATGAATACAGGTCACCCCTATTACCAAGCAGGATTTGTCAGCCAGACTTGATGTTTTAGGCCATAATATAGGCTGTGTTCCAATAAGTAAAATTGAGTCGGCCATATATTCGTGGCGGGTTACATGGTTGTGGGTCTGGCTAAGTCTTTGAATGTGTGGGGTTAAGTAGCTGTTGCGGGGAAGAGACCTCCTCTGTATCAACCATATATTGGCAAAGCAATCCGAAGCCCATTTATTATTTAAATTGATGTTTTGGTTTGTGCGCATATCTCAATTATGCCTTACCTGCCTTAACAATCTTACCCACCTTGCTAATTCTCCAACATGTATTTTATATTTACCTCTGCGGTACAGCAAAAGTACAACGTACAAACTGAAGCAGATTTGAATAAATATGATAGCGTACTCCAAGTTTTAAGCTACACACTGTGAATATACTGCTCTATTTTCTTTTCAGCCGTCACTTCCAACCCCACTGACATAAAAAACTTCTCCCAGCTCCTTGCAAAAATATGTACATACTCGCAGCATCAATCCCGGTCCCGGAGAAAACCTCTGGTTCTCCATTTTGCAGAGGTATGCACGGCTTACTTCCAGTATCTCTGCAAGCTCATCCTGGGTAATTCCCTTTGCCTGACGGAATTTCCGGATATTGTTTTTTACTGGAATGTTTTTTATTTGAATCACCTCTATGCACTTTTTGATTTTACTCGTAAAATTCTGTCCAATTAAAACCTAAGACCTGAGCTATTGCTTTAGCAGTGTCTGGTGAAGGCCGCGCACTTCCCGTCTCAAATTTACTAATTAAACTTCTTTCGACACCAACAGCCTCTGCGAGCTCTACTTGGGTTAATCCGAAGTTTTCTCTCAATGTTTTTAGCCATTTCATATTTAATCACCTCAGTATGTAGTGAAGTAACTTCACATTTATTATACGTGCAGTTACTTCACATTGTCAATAGCAATGTTCAATTATTTCACATTTACAAGTGAATATAATTCACATACAATATTTTAAAGAGGTGTAGAAATGGAAGAAAAAATACTTCGTAACTTAAGACAATCAAAAAAATTAACTCAAGCGGATATGGCTTCAGTCCTAGAAATTGAAAGAAGTACATATACCAAATACGAATCCGGGAAAAGCAAGCCTGATTCTGTTATGTTAAAAAAAATTGCTGACTACTTTGAAGTATCTGTTGATTATCTTCTTGGCCGCACCAACATTAAGAATTCGCACGATTTAAAAACTCAAACAAAGTCCAGTCATAACCTTGATATTTCTGGATTACCCGAGGAAGCAATCAAGCAGGTTGAAGATTATATTGAATATATAAAGCAGAAGTATAATTCGGATGGGAGTTTGAAGAAATAGGTTTCCCTCGTTTAAATGTTCTTTCTTAACTTGCGTTGGTTTTTGATAAGATGCTTTTTGTTTTATCTATTGCACCTTTAAATAAAGTACAAATTCCATTAGCTAACTATATATCATAAAACTTTCTGACGTTATAAACTTCGAAAACCTTTATTTTCATTGTAACTCCCAATTAATCGAACTCTGACTTCATCCTTACCATGATTCTAGTTCAATTAGTACGTAAGTTGTAAAGCACCTCATATTAAAGCATTATCAAGGTTTATAATTATACCTAATTCTTTAAGTATCCGTAAATGGTAAACCTCACGTGCCTACAAATGTATAGCCAAATGTGCGATAATCGTGAAAAGTGTGAATAGTTGGCACCAACTTTTCACACTTTTCACAAGGAGGGCACACTATGGATACAAGATTGGCAACTACAAACATTCGAATTCAGCAATGGGCAGCTGTTTTCAAGACAAAAGCTGAGTCGGGATTGACAGTAGATGAATACTGTGACCAGAATGGTATTACCCGGAATGCTTATTACTACTGGCTCAGAAGAGCCAGAGCTGCAGCATTGAAAAATACTCAGACAACCTTTGTGGAATTGAAAGCTCCGGAAACAGAGGCTTTTCCACAAATACCAACGGCTATTCATTCTTTTATACCCCAGCTTACCATAGAAAAGAATGGTCTTGTTATCGGGGTCAATTCTAATACACCGAAAGAGCTGCTTGCACTGGCATTAGAGGCTGTCTTCTATGTTTAATGATGCAACTGGCTTCAAGCGCATCTTCATTGCCTGTGGATATACTGACTTACGGCGTGGCATTGATGGTCTGGCTGCGACTATCAAAAATGACTTCCACATGGATCCCTATGAACAAGGAAATATTTTCTTGTTCTGCGGCAGGCGTACCGATCGTATGAAAGCATTGGTTTATGAGGGACATGGATTTGTCCTCGTGTATAAGCGCTTAGCCAACGGACGGTTCCAATGGCCCCGCAACGAGGTCGAGGTAAAAGCAATCACTACCCAGCAATATCGGTGGTTGATGGACGGCCTTGTCATTGAGCAGAAAAAGACAATAAAAAAGGTAACTCCCAACCTGATTTAATGGATCTGTCACGATATATGTTTGTACCTTAATAGCTTCATATTTGTTATCCGATTCCATATCTTTATTATCGCTGAATTACCGCTGAAGCGCCTATAAATACTGGCTTTTTGGTTGATTTTGTGGTATACTTAAACTATGGAAAAACAAACAATTTCAAGGGATGAACTTCATAAGGTACCCCACGATCTTCTGGTTGATATGTTTCTTCAGTTGAACTCTTCCTTAACGATTATGCAGCAACAGAACGAGACACTGATAAAGCAGGTGTCCGGTCTTCAGGAAAGCATTGCCGTACTGACACAGCAGCGTCGGACGGAATACAGAAAAGCTGTCAGAAATGCCAGGACAGCTATCTCTGACATTTGATTCATCTGATGTAGTCAATGAAGCGGAAGTGCTTACCGATGACGGAATTTCGGAAGAACCGGAAATCGAAACAGTGATTGTCCGCCGGAAGGCCAAAAGCAAGGGAAAACGGGAAGCAGATCTGGCTGGTATAGAGATTATTGTCGAACCCGCCATTACCATTCCGGATGAGCAACTTACAGAGCTTTTCCCCAAAGGATATCACCAGCTTCCGGATGAGGTCTACAAGGATCTTGAGTACCAGCCGGCAAGGTTTGTCGTACATGAACATCACATCGCAGTCTATGCCGGAAATGGGGATACCGGTGTTGTCCGTGCAGACAGACCGGATCGCCTTCTGAAAAACAGTATTCTGACCACATCCCTTGCGGCAGGCATCTTCGAAGAAAAGTATGTGAATCATAGTCCATACAACCGCATCGAAGCCAGCTTCAAATGCAAGGATGCCAATATCGCACGGCAGAACATGGCCGGATGGATGATTACAATCTATGACCGATATCTGCGTCCGCTCGGCAGGGAGTTCCACAAAGAACTACTGAAAAGCAAGCTGATCCACTGTGATGAGACACCATTCAAGATGCCGGACAATGGCCGAGGTCCGAATTCCAAAGAATATATGTGGGTATACCATACATGTGAACGATATGGCTCACCTCCAATCTTCATCTATGATTACCAGCCGACCAGGAAAGCCGAAAATCCCAGAAACTTTCTGGATGGATATGAAGGGATTCTGATGACAGACGGCTATCAGGTATATCATACCCTGGCAGAAGAACGGCCAGATGAACTGAAGGTCGCAGGATGCTGGTCTCATGCGAATCGTAAGTTTGCTGAAATCGTGAAATCTGTCGGAGCGAAAACCTCGAATGGAATAATAGCCGATAAAGCGAACCGCCGTATTGCCGCAATCTATCATGTAGACAACATGTATAAGGAATCATCCTTAGAGGAACGATGGGATAACCGTAAGAATTCCGTAAAGCCTCTTGTGGATGAATATTTTGCGTGGCTGAAGACATTGCAGGGAAGTCCGGAGATTGACCAGTCATCAAAAACCGCAAAAGCGATCAATTATTCCATTAACCAGGAACCATATTTACGTCTTTTACTGACGGATGCCATGATTCCACTGGATAATAATGATGCGGAACGCAGCATCAGAACCTTCTGTATAGGTAAAAAGAACTGGCAGATCATAGATTCCAAGCAGGGAGCCGAAGCAAGTGCCATGCTCTACAGCATTGCAGAAACAGCAAAAGCAAACGGATTGAAACCCTACGGGTACTTTCAGTATATCTTGGATCAGGTGCTGATGCATCTGGATGACAAACCGGAAGACTACATTGGTGACTTAGTTCCATGGTCGGATAAGCTGCCGGAAAGCTGCCAAAAACTAAAAAAGTGATTTGATAGCCGCCCTCAGGGGCGGCTATTTTTAACTACAGGACAAGTGTTTTACCATTTACAAGTATACCATCTTAATGGCAATTCGATAAAACTGATTACTAATGGTTGTTATATGTATTCATAGTATTAGTCTCAATGTAAGTGGTAAACCATGCGTACCTCGACTGACGGCCTCAACCATGTGATAATTACTCCTGAATAGTTTTAGCTTCAACTTTAAATACTCTTAGGAGTTTTTTGAGTAAACTTGTTGAGTTTCAAGGAGAATTCATTATGGATGCACAAAAATTAACTCATGAGTACCGCCTTTCTCAGTGGGCTCCCATTATCCATGCATGTCGCAATAGTGGTATGACTGTAAAAGAATGGTGTCAGGAAAACAGCATTAATGAAAAACAGTTCTTTTACTGGCAACGTAGGGTTCGTGAAGAAATAAGTTCATTGTCTTCTGAATTTCCAGTAGCCAAGCAAAATACAGCTTTCGTTCCACTTAAAGTGTCGGACAACAAACCATGTACCGATAAATATTTTAGTCCTGATATGGTTCTCTGCATCGGTAGCTCCCGCCTTGAGCTTTCAAATCAGACATCACCTGAGTTGCTTGCCAATATATTAAAGGTACTAGGACATGTTTAATGATGCTGATGGTTTTGATCAAATATATATCGCCTGTGGATATACCGACCTGCGTTGCGGAATTGATGGTCTTGCAGCTATCGTCCAAAATGTTTTTAAGCTTAATCCATTTCAAAATACGCTTTTTCTTTTCTGCGGAAGAAAAACAAATCGTATCAAAGCCATTTTGTGGGAAGGAGATGGTTTTGTTCTTCTATATAAACGTCTGGAAAGTGGACGGTTTCAATGGCCGCGTAGTGAAAAGGAAGCGCGATGTATCACATCCAACCAATTTGTACAGTTCCTCTTCCTGAAGCTTCAGTTACATTACTAAAAATTCACAAATCAGCTCAAGATGCAGAAAAGAAAAAACGTCTCGAAGAAGGAAAACCATATTTTGATAATGGCTATGTTTTTTCCAGCTACAAGGGGACTCCCACTGAAAACAGGAATGCAATGAGAGCTTTCCACAGAATTTTAAAAAAAGCTGGAATTCCCAAAAGCAATATACACTCGCTGCGCCATACATATGCAAGCCGTCTTCTAGAACACGGTGCAAATTTAAGACTGATTGCTGACCTTCTTGGGCATCATGAAATATCAACATGCTTAAATACATATACTCATGTACTTCCTAAACAGAAAAAGGAAGCTGTACAGGTATTAAATCAGATATTTACAGAATGATGGTAAGCGCTCCACAATAGAGTGCCTTATCCGTTATGAACATTCATGAGATAATTTCTACAATATTGTTTTAAAGTTTTTCAACTTTTTCAACTTGAAAAACTTTGGTAAGGAGTTGTCCAAACA
>JAEYHZ010000014.1 GCA_023409265.1 Bacillota bacterium
CGCCTTGAAAATCAGCAAAATATCAAAGCGTGAGGTCGAAGATTTTTGAGCTGATGGATTTGTTTTGTGGCAAGGCAAAGCCGTGTAGCAATGCTTTGTGCCTTGCAAACGGCTTTAACGCAGCTACAGAGCGAATCCGTCGCTCAAAAACGTTTTGTACTTTGCCAATAGAGGGTAAAGTGATATAATTCATAATTGTAATAAATTAAAAGAGCTTAGTAAATAACAAAGTCTTGGAAAAAAACTGTGTTTTATTAATGAAGAACCATTACCGCCCTTATCCGGCTCACGATATGTGCGTAGTTTTCATGATATTTTTGTGAGCCTGAAAGGCTATGGGTGCTTAATTATGAAGGAGAAAATTTATACGATACCTGTTACTGACGCATTTGCCGTGGACTGCGAATGTCCCCTGTGCGTTTTGGAGAAAAAACTTGAGGATGAGAGTGTGGACTACGCTTTGGGACCGGCTCTCATGGAACCTGACAAGCGGCAGGAAACAAATGAACAGGGCTTCTGCAAAACACATTTTGAAGCCATGTACAACAAGCAGGTCAATAGATTGGGCCTGGCCCTCATGATAGATACCTTTCTGCAGGAAAAAAACAATAATATAAAGAAGACCTATGACAGCAAGTCAGCTTCTCTGGAAAAGGATGCTACTTCCGGTCTGGTGAAAAATCTGTCCAACAAGCTCTCCTCCAGACAGTCTGAAACAGAGAAGCTTGTTGCCGAGCTTGTTTCACAGCTTGAAAGTATTGAAAACAGCTGCGCCATCTGCAGTAAGCTGGAGCGCACAATGGACAGATATATTGATGTTGTTTTTTATCTGTATTTCAAGGAACCTGAATTCAGAGAAAAATTCCACTCAAAGAAGGGTTTTTGTCTAAAGCACTTAAAGCAGCTGCTGACTTCCACGAAAAAGTACCTCAACGTGAATGAAACTGCCATTTTTACAAAGAACTTAATGGAGATACAGCTTTCAAATATGGAGAGAATCGAAAAGGAGGTTGACTGGTTTACCAAGAAATTTGACTACAGGTTTAATGACGCACCCTGGGGTAATTCCAAGGATGCGGTAATCAGAAGCATCCAAAAAATAAGAGGAAATAGTGATTTAAAGTAGTAACATTTTGGGAGGCTCAGAAATATTATGTAAAGTAGATAGAATTATTTTTTATCTACCCTATGAGCACCCAAGAGACTGCTACCCCATCCTGTACCGGTCCTCCCCCTGGCACAGCAATCATGTCGTAATTATTACACTACCAGGGTGTCGGCGTTCCAGCACGGAATGGAGACACCCAGACAAAAAGATATGCATTGTTATCAACTCTGCAGGGTGCTCATAGGCTTCCAATAAATGCTGGATCGCCGTTATTTACCAAGTTTCGACAGATCGTATGGTGTTTCCTGGTATACATAATAGTTCAGCCAGTTCAGAAACAATAGATTTCCATGTCCCCTCCACCTTACAATTGGTTGTCTGGTGGGATCATCATTAGGAAAATAGTTTTTTGGCACTTCTATATCAAGTCCCTTTTCAACGTCCCGGACGTATTCCCCCTTCAGCGTCAGCGGATCATACTCGCTGTGGCCCGTGGCAAAGATATGCCTTCCATCGGTGGATGCAACAAGATACACCCCTGATTCCTCAGATTCGGACAAGATATCCAGGCCGTCAACCTTGCAGATATCCTCACGTCTGATTTCGGTATGCCTTGAGTGCGGCACATAGAATACATCATCAAACCCTCTCAGAAGTTTGACATGTTCCTTACTCTTTGTATGCGGAAAAACTCCGAACATTTTTTTTGGTATATCGTACTTTGGTATTCCATAATGATAATACAGTCCGGCCTGTGCACCCCAGCAGATATGCAGTGTGGAATACACGTTTGTAAGGCTCCACTCCATGATCCGGGTCAGCTCCTCCCAGTATATAACCTGTTCAAAAGGCAGCTGTTCCACAGGAGCACCGGTTATGATAAGTCCGTCAAAATGATCCTCACGGATTTCGTCAAAGGTTTTATAGAATTCCAGAAGATGCTCTTCAGGTGTATTTTTGGGCATGTGAGATGCCGGATAAAGCAAGACTGTCTCTATTTGCAGAGGTGTGTTCCCTATCAGTCTCAGCAGCTGGGTTTCGGTTGTTATTTTAGTAGGCATCAAATTCAATATAACTATTTTAAGAGGTCTGATATCCTGATGGTATGCGCGGTCCTCAAACATGACAAATATATTCTCATTATTTAATATTCCGGCTGCTGGCAAATTATCGGGTATTCTAATTGGCATATCAAGCACCATCGCTTTCCGGCTCACAAAAATATAAAATATAAACATCGCACTTACCGTGAGTCAGATAAGGCGTGAATTGATTTTAAGGTAGTACTATAAATTATATATTTAACAAAGAAAAAGTCAACAGTAACAAGCAAAGGAGAAAAATTGCAGTCACCGACAATAAGAAACCCGGAGTTGAATTCCTCTCTGGAATTTTATCTCCGGGTTTTTTCGTTATTGTTTCTTTGGTTGCAGCCTTACCATTAATAGTAAAATAAATACAATTTTACAAACTGGCTATTTGATTTTTTCAAGTGCCTGGTCAAGGTCATAAATCAAATCTTCGGCATCTTCGATACCTATGGAAAGACGTATTGTATTCGGCGTTACACCTGAATCAGCCAGATCCTTTTCAGACAGCTGTGAATGTGTGGTAGTTGCAGGATGAATAACCAGAGATTTGGCATCTGCCACATTTGCAAGCAGTGAGAATATTTCGAGGCTGTCAATAAACTTTTTGGCTTCCTCAATTCCACCCTTTATACCGAAGGTGAATATGGAACCTGCTCCCTTTGGAACATACTTCTGAGCAAGCTCGTAATATTTGTTGCTCTTGAGGCTTGGGTAATTAACCCATTCAACCAGCGGATGCTTTTCAAGGTGCTCCGCGATTTTTTTGGAGTTGCTGACATGCTTCTCCACACGTAAGGATAAGGTTTCAAGGCCTTGTATGAACAGGAAGGAGTTAAAGGGGCTGATAGCCGCTCCGGTATCTCTCAGGAGCTGAACTCTTGTCTTTGTAACATAAGCAACTCCTCCCAGTTGTGAGTAGACTACTCCGTGGTAGCTTTCATCAGGCTCGGTAAAGCCGGGGAATCTGCCGCTGGCTGCATAATCAAACTTACCGCCGTCAACTATGATGCCTCCAATTGAGGTTCCGTGTCCCCCTATGAATTTGGTGGCAGAATGTACTACAACGTCAGCTCCGAATTCAATTGGTCTTATGAGGTAAGGAGTACCAAATGTATTGTCCACTATGAGCGGAATGCCGTTTTTATGCGCAATATTGGCAACGGCCTCAATGTCAATTATATTAGCGTTTGGATTACCGATTGATTCTATAAAAATTGCCTTTGTTTTATCATTAACAGCTTTCTGGAAATTCTCCACATCATCCGGATTTACGAAGGTTGTAGTAACTCCATATCTGGGAAGTGTTACTGCAAAAAGGTTGTAGGTACCGCCATAAAGTGTGTTGGCCGCTACGATATTATCGCCTGCTCCAGCAATATTCAATATGGAGTATGTAATTGCAGCAGAACCTGAAGCAACCGCCAAAGCAGCCGTACCACCCTCCAATGCAGCCAACCTTTTTTCAAATACATCATTTGTCGGATTCATTATTCTTGTATATATGTTGCCTGAAGCTCTCAAACCGAATAAATCTGCTGCATTATTGGCATCCTCAAAAACATATGAAGTAGTCTGGTAAATTGGAACAGCTCTGGACCTCGTTGTTGGATCTACGTCCTGTCCCGCATGTACCTGTAAAGTATCAAAACTTAATTTACGGCTCATATGGCCACCTCCCATTAATTCCTAGTAATTATATAAGATTAATATATATTGATAATACTATACCTTTGTTTCCCAATTAAGTCAATATGAATTTTTTAAGTTATGAATAATCCATAAACTCTGTTTTTATGAGCAATTTTACGCCGGGACAGGGCCGAGGGAGGAAAAGTCAATAAAAAAAGTGTTCGGGTCAACTTATCCCTGAACACTTCTTCTTACAACTTTTTTATAATTTCTTAAAGGTATCCTATTTTAATTTAAAGTATATAAAGCTGCTGTCATAGTCTTCGATTTCCTGATTACGTAATACCAGATAGTTGGTTTTACCCTTTACCAACACTACCAGAACTTTACCTTGAGCCTTAAAGGACCCTTTCTTGCCGGGAGTTATTTTATCAAAATTAACAGTGTCTGAAATAACTCTGGATAAGCTTCCATCAAAGCCATAATCTGTAATACCCATTAAATTGGATAGACCGTCGGAGGTCTTTATACCCCAGAAATATGGGCTGTATGCACTAAGGTATGCCCAGCCTTCTCCTGTTTCTTTTTTGATGGCAGCATCTTTTACTTCATATGCTACATCCAGCAGTGCATACTCATATTCATATTTATCATCAGCTTTCTTTTCAACTTCCTCATACCCAAGTTTATTCAATTCACTTACAGAAAGCTTTTTGACATTTTTAACTGTGAGTGAATATGTTCCTGACATAGTATCTCCAATGTAACTTTCAGTTTCACTCCAGGTATATTTCTCATTTACATCAACCGGGGAACTTAAGGTCCCTTTACCGGTAGCAGGAGAACTATCTGACTGATCGGATGTATCAGTATCTTCATCTTCCAGGTATGAACTATCCTCCTCATCACTGATATTCTCATCACTGCTGTTCTCATCATCAGGGTACATCAGTGAATATGCGGTATCTTCATCATACAGGCCTGTAAGATATTTTTCTATTGCATCAATAGTGCTGACTGACAGGTCATCAATTGAGACAAAATTTATATCCTCGGTGTCGGATACTTCCTTATAAGCATACAGCTTTTTGCTTTTTGTTTTGACATATACTCCCCAGTTGATATTGCCCATGGTCAGCTCCTTACCATCGGTAACCACCATAAGACCTTTTACCATAAGCTTGTTCAGCTTTACTTTGGAGTCATAAACTTTTGAATACTGAGGATTTAATACTTTACAATAAACTCCCTTTTCATTTTTATCTGATTCAAAATTGACGCCGGGATATTTATACTTGTTTAAATATTGAGCGTCACCCGTCTCAAATGTTTTCTGATAGGCTTTAATAATGTTTGTTTCTGTGGCAGTAAGCTTTGATGCTGCGAATGCCGGAACAGTAAAGATTGAAAGAATTAAGGATAAAGAAATTATCCAGGATAAAAGTTTTTTCATATTTTCCCCCTATTTTCGAGTAATAATACCAAAATATTACCATATAAGACAAATGTCAGTCAATATATTCCAAATGCTTTCTTAAATAAAAAATTAAATTTGAGCCCTCTTTTTCCGGAAAATTAGTAACAGCAGAACAACTGCCATAAAAGCAATGGCTGGAGCTACAGTAATATATTTAGCTCCGAAGCGGTCAACTACCAGACCTATAACCCAGCCCAGCACTACTGCGCCCAGTGATCCGAAAGCCATAGTAAAAGCTAAAGCATTACTGCTTTTATCTCCTGTAAGTTTGGCCATCCAGGTTACAATGAGCGGATAAAAGGGTGCACAGGCAAAACCTGAGACGCTGATCCATATTATGGACGCCGTTTGACCTGAGAATATTACAAGAGTAAGGGCTGCTACAGCAAGAATTCCGTGTACAACAAGTATTTGGGTCATATTATACCTTTTAAGAAGTCTTACTGATATTGATCTCCCCAGAAGCATTGAAAGCCAGATAAGTATACTTGACAATATTCCTGACATCCTGCCATAACCCTGATTTTCGAAAAATATGGGAGCAAAACCCCAGATGCCTATTTCTGCCCCGACGTACATGAACAAAGCTGTTGGAGCTATAAGGTATGAAGGAGTCTTAAGAGCCTTCAGGTATGTACCGAAGCTACTTGCCAGGGTTGCTTGTGAAATTTGCTTTTCTTCCTTATACCCTGCTGTAACAAGGGCAATCACAAGGCATAAAGCACCTACTATATAATAGGCATATCTCCATTCATTGAAGTTTAATAAAAAAATTAACAGCAATAGAGGTGTCAGTATTGCACCTATAGTGAAAAACAATTGAACAAAGGCATTATTTTTTTCAGCCTCATTTTTATCATAATTAGTGGCGAGAGCCGTTATTCCATTCTGAGCAACACTTCCAAAGGAGCCTATCATTAGTACTCCCAATGCCGTCATCCAATATGATGAAGCTGCTCCGAACAAAACAGCAGCAACACCAAGAATTCCGAATGAAATACTCAAAACCCTTAGCTTTCCTAATTTATCCGCAAGGGTTCCCCCAAGCAATACTGTTATTGTAAAGCCAATATATTGAATACTGACCAAACTGCCCTGCTGCACCGAAGTTAACCCGATTTCCTCCTGCAGTCTGGGCAAAGCCAGCCCTGTAGAGGATAATATCATAGCCATCAGCGCCATCTGGAAACATAATAATGTAATATTTGTTTTTTTCACTGGTTCACCTTTTTATCCTGGTACTCCTACAATGGTAAAATATACATTTGTACCTGTATTGAAATACCTAGCTTATATTTTTTTAATGTCGAAACGCACAAACCCGCCAGATTTACTGCCGGGATTAACAAATTTCAATCCTGAAACTTCCTCCATACCCTGACTGTATAGATTGTGTGCATTGGTTGCACAGGTTTGGTTTTCAAGGCAGAAATACGGTTTCCCTTCAGGAGTATAGATAACCATATGGGTAAAATCACTGCTGCATCTGAGTATTAACTGAATTCCCGACCTTGAATAAACTATAACCGCCGGTTCATTATCCGGGTTACCGGTATACACTGTATCAAGCCTCAGCTCACCGGCAGGCCTGAACTCTCTCAAATCGGTTAGCCCGTTTACCTCTGACAGTTTTCCGGTAGGATGCAGGGTTTCAGTTGTTTCATAAGTTTTTTCAAAGGGTGCTTTTATGAGAGTACCCTCTTCTCCATCCAGTTTAGCGAAGTAAGGGTGTAGAGCAATTCCATAGGGAACAGCCTCCCAGGGCTGCCTGTTTTCTATTTCATAATCAAAACGGACCCCGGATTTGTCAAGGGTATAGGTAACCGTTATTCTGTGATCAAATGGAAAAGCAGAATACAAGTGGCTGTTTTCATTAAAATCCACATGGGCGGAGACTGAGATGCTTTCTTCTGTCCGGCTGATCTTCACTCCTTCAAAGGGCTCATTGTGCAAAAGCCCATGAATTGTTATGAGCTTCCCGTTTTTTATCTGTGGATATTCCCTGCCGTTGTAGCTGAATTTCCCTTCATATACTCTATTGGGTGTAGGGTACAGCAGCGGAGTACCATAAAAAACCTCCCTGAGTTCAAGGGCATCAAATTCAATTATTGTATGCTCATTAAACCGGTATTTGCATAGATTCATTCCGAAGCCGGGAATAACCCAGATCTCCATATGATGGTTTTTAAGCTGATCATTACAGGATAATGAAATAATGTCAAAGCCTTCAATTTTAAACTGTCTGTGTTCAAACTGCATATAAGCCAGCCCTCCCAAATCTTGAATAAGAGTTACTTTTCCGTCCTTCGGACAACCTTCGTAATTCAGTATATTGCATATTTCAGTTTAGTGCATATTTCCGTACAGTGGTATTTCAGTACATTGCATATTTCAGTACATTGCCTATTTCAGTACATTTCGTATTTCAGTACATTTCGTATTTCAGTACATTACGTTTTTCTGTATAGTGTAAGTTTACACCTGTTTAGGCTTGCTTAATTATAAATTAATACTTCCCTTTACTGTCACCTTTTCCTGCTTATAAAACAGGGAAACAAGAATACCTGACAGGGCCACTGCACCAATGGTTATAAAGCCCCATTTTATTCCAACGCCGTCTGTCAATGCTCCTACAACGGTTGGTCCCATAAACATTCCGAGACCGTATATAGCCTGGAAAATCCCCATGGCTGTGGCTCTTTTATCACTAGAAACATTCTTTATGCTTAAGCCCATCAGGAGAGGGAAAACCGTACCTGTACCAAAGCCCCCAAGGAACTGGGAAATGGACAGGACAATCATATTATGTGAATAAGGTATTGCACAGCAGGAAAGTGCAGCTATTACCAAACCGTAAATCATGGTTTTCTGTTCTCCGAATTTTCCGGCAAAGTAAGAACCGCTGAGAGCTGATCCAATTACTGCCGGCATGGCTGACAAAGCAGTTAGCATTGCAATCTGGAAGTCGGAAGCACCAAGGTTTTTTGCCACCACCGGTGTGAAGCCGTAAACGGTTGCAAAAGAAACGAACTGACAAATGACCCCTATAACGGCAACCGTTTGAAAGTTCCGGTCTCTGACAACCATAAGCAGTTCCTTTACTTCTGCCGGCTTGCGGTCGATCTGCTTTTCCGAAATAGCGAAGCTGACGACAAAACCAATGGCTGCTACCGCCAATGATACAAAAAAGGTTGCAGTTACTCCACAGCCCTTGACAATGAAACCGCCGGAAAGCAGCCCCAGCAGAATACCTCCGTTGCAGAAGGCATTTAATATGCCCACAGCCTTTGTGGCTTCGCTTTCATCAAAGTAGCTTGAGTAAAGTACGGTAAATATTACCCAGAAAGCCGATGCGATACCTGAAAAGGATCTGAAAATCAATATGAGCATGGGCTGCTTGAATAAATACAAACCTAAGGAGGATATTACCAGCGATAAAAGTCCCAAATTAATAAAAATCCTTCTTTTTCTAAGCCTGTCTGACAAAATACCAATCGGAACTCTCAGAACCAGCTGACCTACTCCGTAGCACCCCAGGATGAGGCCTACCATTAAGTATGAGGCTCCCAGAGACTTTATGTATGTCGGCAGAATAGGTGAATAAATGTAGGTTGAGAACCAAAAAAGTGATGTAACAAGATATAATATGTATAGTTTACGTTTAGCCATATACTTTTCCCATTCCATTTAATGATTATTAGCATAAATGCTGCTTTATATATAGTATTTTATAACGCCTCTTAAAAATAAATGAGCTATATTATTATATATTTAATAACATCCATTTACTATTGATAAAATAAACAAATGTAAATAAAAATGTTAAAGAGCGTTATTACCAGGTTACATTGAATTGTCCCAAAGCTTTCCAAAATAATCAAAGAGCTTGAACCAGCTCTATAAATCCACCGATACAAGCTCTTTTAAAGTTCCACTATCAAATATTAACCACATTAATTACTTTTGTCCGTAATAGGCATTAGCACCGTGTTTTCTCATGAAGTGCTTGTCAAGGAGGTACTGATTCACATCATTATTTGCTCCGCCTGTAATAATATGAGTCTGGATTGCCATTTTCGCCACTTCTTCCATTACAACGGCATTGTGTACTGCTTCATGGGCATCTTTTCCCCAGCTGAAGGGAGCATGGTCCTCAACAAGTACTCCAGGGATGTATACAGGGTTTAACTCCTTAAAAGTATCAACTATAACAAGTCCGGTGTTCTTTTCATACTCACCTTCTATTTCTTCCTGCGTCAGCCTTCTTGTACATGGAATCTCACCATAAAAATAGTCGGCATGTGTTGTTCCCATAGGCCGGATTGGACGGCCTGCCTGAGCCCAGCTCGTTGCCCATGGTGAATGTGTATGAACTATCCCTCCGATATCTTTAAATGCATTGTACAGAACCAGATGCGTAGGTGTATCGGAAGATGGCCTGAGACTTCCTTCGACCTGATTTCCATCCAGATCAAGTACTACAAGATCCTCTGCTTTAAGCTGTTCATATGGAACTCCGCTTGGCTTTATTACCATGAGCCCTTTTTCCCTGTCGACTCCGCTTACATTTCCCCATGTGAAGGTCACAAGCCCGTATTTGGGAAGATCGAGATTGGCCTGGAGAACTTCTTCCTTTAATGACTTCAAATTCATAAAATTATACCTCGTTTAAAAAATTATAGTTTATATACTTAACTTATAACTCAATATTTATTAGCATACTCCCCGACTAACTTTCATCACCGTGTTGCACCCAAAATACTTGCACAACTTATGCAAGTATTTTTAACCGTGCTGCCACGTTGACGGAAGTTGTCCTCGCGTATACTAGCGTATATATAATTAATATTATATAAGTTAAGTAAATTAACAGCATTTATTTTTTGCACTTTCCTTAATTTTCTTCAGTCTCTTCATCACATCGTTGTCACCGCGGCCGAAGTAGTCATGAAGTGTTGCATATTCAGCATAGAGTTTGTCATATACTGCTACGTTTTCGGGGATCGGTTTGTAATATTTTTCCATAACCCTGCCCATAACTTTTGCAGCATCTACTATACTGTCATAGCCTCCCTTTTCCTTACCGGCAGCAACTGCACCAAACATGGCTGAACCCAATGCAGGAGTCTGAGTTGAAGCTGATATTCTGATTTCCATATTGGTTACATCAGAATAGATCTGCATCATTAATTCGTCCTTCTGAGCAATACCTCCTGCTGCGAACAGCTCGGTTACCGGTACTCCGTTCTTTCTGAAGGTTTCGATTATCATTCTTGTTCCGTAAGCAGTTGCTTCAAGCAGAGCACGGTATATCTCCTCCGGTTTTGTCAATAGTGTGAAACCCAGCATGGTACCTGTAAGGTCAACGTCAACCAGCACCGAGCGGTTTCCGTTCCACCAGTCAAGTGCCACAAGGCCGCTTTCTCCAGGCTTGAGTGCCGAAGCCTTTTCTCTCAAGAGCTTATGTATGTTTATTCCTCTTTCTTCAGCTTCCTTCGTGTAGGAGGCAGGAACACAGTTCTCCACAAACCATTCGAAGTGGTCACCAACGCAGGACTGTCCTGCTTCATAGCCCTTAAAGCCCGGAAGCACTCCATCCTCAACAACACCGCACATGCCGGGAACTATTTTTTCCTCTTCCCCCAGCAGTATGTGACAGGTTGAAGTGCCAATAATCATAAGCATTTTTCCTGCTTCAGTTATACCAACGGCAGGTACTGCCACGTGAGCGTCAACATTTGCAACTGCTACTGCTGTACCGGGCTTAAGTCCGGTTAACGCTGCAGCCCTTTCGGTTAGTTCCCCGGCCTTGCTTCCCAATGGATAAACATCCTTGCTCAATTTTTCTTCAACAACGTTTTCCAGTCTTGGGTCAAGTGCCTTGAAAAACTCCTTTGAAGGGTAGCCTTCCTGCTTATGCCAGATAGCTTTGTATCCTGCAGTACAGCTGTTTCTCCTTTCCTGACCCGTCAGCTGGAATATTACCCAGTCAGTTGCTTCGATAAATTTATCTGCATCATTAAATAAATCAGGGTCTTCGTTTAGGATCTGCCATATCTTTGGTATCAACCATTCCGAAGATATCTTTCCGCCATATCTCTTTAAGAAGTCCTCACCTCTTGCGGCAGCAATTTCATTGAGCTTGTTTGCCTCCTCCTGCGCAGCATGGTGCTTCCAGAGCTTTACATAGCTGTGCGGATTTTTCCTGTATCTATCCTGGAGACACAAGGGATCTCCGTTTTTATCCACCGGCAGCATTGTACAGGCGGTAAAGTCAATTCCAAGACCGATTACATCGTCAGCGCTGACACCTGCTTCTTTCAGAACTGCAGGTACAGTCATCTGTAAAACCTCAAGGTAATCCATCGGATGCTCCAAGGCCCAGTCCGGCTCCAGCCGGGTAATTCCATCAGGCAGGAACTCATCCATAACTCCATGAGTATAAACCTTTACAGCAGATGCAATTTCCTTTCCTGTTGCCACATCTACCAAAACAGCTCTTCCGGATTGTGTTCCGTAATCAACTCCAATAGAATATTTTGATGACATATTCCAATACCTCCATATTAGTAGTACGCACGTGCATACAAGTTATCCTATTTTTAAGGGGCATATCTGAAAAGTTGCCCCCTTATAACTTTGTCTTAAATTCACTGGCTTTTTAAACATTAAATTCACAGTCTCTTGGCTTTAAATTCACTGCTTCTTGACACATGAATCTCTTACAATGAGTTCAGGTTCAATGACTTTTCTAATTGAGCTTTTTGCATATTCCGGGTTTTCGATCATATCCAGCAGTGTCTGGGCTGCCAGCTCCCCAAGCTGCTCTTTGGGATGGCTTACCGATGTCAGTTTTACAGGACAGCTTGTTGAATAATAAGAATCATCAAAACCCGTCAGGGATATATCATCAGGTACCGATAATCCAAGTTCTGTCAGCTTCTCATAAATACCGAAGGCAATCTGGTCATTGTAGCAGGCTATGGCGTCAATCTTCCTGCCGCTTTTTATCATGGCCTCAATTGTTGTGTAGGGTTTAATTTTTCTGTCTTCTGTGTGAAACCATACCACATTGTCGGGATTGTACTGCAAACTGTTTTCAGCCAATGCCCTGGCATAGCCTTTATGCCTTTCTATTCCCTGTACATCATCAGCCTTGAATATACCTATAATATTTTTATGCCCCATATTTATCAGATACCTTACTGCCAGATACATTCCATCCGAGTCGTTAAGAATAATCTGTGGCTTGTCTTCCAGCTGCTGATATGCCCCATGTATAAAAATATATGGTATATTATGCTCATCCAAAGCCTGATAATACTTTACATTGTTTGAGAAAACAGAACTTTTGGTAGGTTCGATTATAAGTCCTTCCAGATCCTTATTGAGTATTTCCTGCAGGTACAGAGCTTCTTTTTCAACATCGTTGTCTGTATTTTTCAGCATAATACTGTAGCCTTTGTCCGACAATACGGAATCTATACCCTGAATTACCCTTGGAAAAATGTACTCCGATATATAAGTAGTCATAACCCCAATATTTCTTGAATTTGTTCTGCTTATACTCCTGTCCTTGCAGAAGGTCCCTCTTCCATGCTCGGTGTATAGATATCCCTCATTTACAAGCATTGAAATGGCTTTTCTGACAGTATGCCTGCTTAATGACAGCTTTTCAGCCAAAGTATTCTCTGAAGGGATTTGTTCTCCGGGCTTTATGTGGCCCATAATTATCTCTTCTTTAATATAATCCTTTAATTTGGCATATTTTGTTTGACCGGCATCATTTTGCTGCATTATCACATACCTCTTCCCATAACTTGTGCATACAATCCATACAAAAAATTATAAAGCATCATATGGTCATTTTCAACAAGTATTTTTCTTGCCGGGCTTGATTCAAGTAAGCAATATTCCGGAAACCAGAGTTTTAATTACTCAGAACCTACTTATATTGCCCATTTTCACCCTTTTGTATAATTCGTACATTCTGGGAAAAATAATATTGCTTTTTCTATAAAATAGTTATACAATTAAGTCAAATACATGTGCATACAAGCTAAACTGTTTAGGAGGAGTTATTAATATGATTAATGTTAAGAATTTTGAATTTTGGTTTATTACAGGCAGCCAGCATTTATACGGACCTGAAACCTTGAAGCAAGTTGCAGAACACTCAAAAATAATGGTTGATAAATTAAATCAGGACTCATCAATACAATATAAAATTGTCTACAAGCCAACTGTTACTACACCGGAAGAAATCACAAACGTTCTGGTTGAAGCAAATGCAGACCGCAACTGTGCAGGTGTTATTACCTGGATGCATACCTTCTCACCTTCAAAGATGTGGATCGCTGGTTTTGCTCAATTAAACAAGCCTTTACTCCACCTCCACACACAATTCAATCAGCAGCTTCCCTGGAGCGAAATCGATATGGATTTCATGAACCTGAACCAATCAGCT
Source organism: Bacillota bacterium (assembly GCA_023409265.1). Lineage (GTDB taxonomy): Bacteria > Bacillota > Clostridia > Acetivibrionales > DSM-1351 > Ruminiclostridium. The sequence goes on from JAEYHZ010000014.1 coordinate 13,773, forward strand.
CATGGCGACCGTGAGCACGGCTTTATCGGAGCAAGAATGAGACTATCCCGTAAAGTTGTTGCAGGGTACTGGGAAGATGCCAAAGTACGCGAGAGAATCGGAAGCTGGCAGAGAACAGCAGTTGCATACATCTACGGACGTCAGCTGAAAGTGGTAAGATTCGGTGACAATATGCGTGAGGTTGCTGTTACGGAAGGTGACAAGGTTGAAGCTCAGATCAAATTGGGCTGGGCAATCAATACCCATGCAGTAGGAGATCTTGCAGCTGAAGTTGAGAAAGTAACTGAAGAAGCAGTTGATGCATTGGTTGCTGAATACAAAACAAAATATGACATAGCTCCGGAAGCTCAATCCGGAGAAAAATTCCAGGCTATCAGAGAGCAGGCAAGAATTGAGCTCGGTATACTTGCTATTCTTGACAAAGTTGGTGCCGGTGCATTTACAACCACTTTTGAAGATTTGCATGGTCTCCTGCAGTTACCTGGTCTGGCTGCACAGGATCTTATGGCTAAGGGCTATGGCTTCGGCGGAGAAGGTGACTGGAAGACATCTGCTTTGACAAATGTCATGAAGGTTATGGCTGACAACAAGGGAACCTCCTTTATGGAAGACTACACTTACAACCTTGTACCGGGTGAAGAAATGATACTCGGAGCTCACATGCTTGAGGTTTGCCCCACAATTGCAGCTACAAAACCACGTCTCGAAGTACATGCTCTCGGCATCGGCGGAAAGGCTGACCCTGCAAGAATAGTATTCGACGGAGCAGCAGGCCATGCAGTTTGCGCATCCTTAATCGATATGGGCGGACGTATGAGACTTATTATTGCAGAAGCTGAAGCTGTACAACCAACTATCGATATGCCTAAGCTTCCTGTAGCAAGAGTCCTCTGGAAGCCTGAACCATCCCTCGAAGTCGGTGCTGAGGCCTGGATTTATGCAGGCGGAGCCCACCACACAGTATTCTCGACTGTTGTAACTGCAGAACAGCTGATTGACTGGGCAGACATGGTTGGTATTGAATATGTTCTTATAAACAAGGATACTACTATTCTTAACCTCCGCAATGAACTAAGATGGAATGACATTGCCTGGAAGCTTAGCAAATAATACGTTTTAATTTATGTAAATAACGTTTATCAGAAATCACAAAAGCAAAATGCCTTTTGCATGTGATGAATATAAATAGCGCAGTCAGCGCAGCAAAAGACAACCGATTTTCCCTCCCGGATTTTAGAGACTGTCTAATACCTCATTGCACTCGTCATTTTGGCAGATATTAGACAGTCTCCAGGTTGTTTTTTTGTGTTTAGATTATAAAGCCTGATTCAAAGTAAAATTCCTCGTTATACCTTGGCTAAAAGCTCATCGAAATATTTATAGAATTGTTCCTTATTGCTTAAGTGTACATTATGGTCAGGAAGCGACATTTCACGCGCAAAGCAGTTGGGTATGAGGGTTTGCATTCTGGCAAAATCATTGTCGGGTACCGCTTCTCCTCCCTTTGCTCTGATCAGTATAACCGGACACCGGATAGACGGCAGCAGTCCGAACCAATCCACATAGTTTGCAATATTTGCACCCATAGCTCTGGAGCTGAACATCATCTGATAGCCCTCCGCAGTTTCCACAAGGCTGTTCATGAAATACTGGTAGCTTAAGGACGAATCGGTAAACCGCCTTATAAAATCCATTGCTTCACTAAGGCTTGAAAACGGCAGGGGCCATTCTTTTGTCAAAGGATCAACAAGCCGGGTCCCATCCCTGGTTAATACTTTTTGTTCAGGGCCCGCAGCTGATTTATCCAGTATTGCCAGTGCTTTTACACGTTCAGGATATAAAGCTGCAAAATATCCTGCCACCTGTCCGCCCATTGAATGACCTGCTAATATAACCGAATCCAATTTTAAGAAATCCAACAGCTGATTTATATCCTCGGCCATTTCTTCTCCTGTGTAATCGGATTCAGGCTTACTGCTTAAGCCGTGCCCTCTTTGATCCGGTGCTATGATTCTGTACTGTCTTCCATAATGCCGGATAAAATCCACCCAGGTTTCAGCTCTTCCCCATCTCCCGTGAAGGCATAGTATAACCGGTTTGTCAGTCTTTGTGTCAAAATAAAACATGTCAATGTTCTTTAATTTTGCTATATTTCTATGTATTTTAATATTTTCGCTCATATTACCTCCAAAACAATGTTACGGCCCATCTTATTATTCTAACATTTGGATAAATATGTATCAATCTTAAACTGCTTCAACATTAAATGAAATCAACCTGAGCAGCAAATGATAACTACTTCAGCAGAAAATGAATAATACATGGCAATAAATGAAATGCCTCCAAACAGCTTCTAAGGTATATTAATAGTTATGAGTGCATATTTGATTAATAATTGGACACAAACAGGAGGTAATTATGAATAGTGAGAACCCTGCTTATCTTGATGAGAGTTTAAGTTTTGAAGAACGTGTCAAGGATCTGGTTTCCAGAATGACTCTGGAGGAAAAGACTACCCAGATGCTTTACAATTCGCCTGCTATCCCACGTTTGGGTATACCATCCTACAATTGGTGGAACGAGGCGCTGCACGGTGTTGCCAGAGCCGGTATAGCAACAGTCTTTCCACAGGCAATAGGTATGGCTGCCACTTTTGATGAAGATCTAATCTTTGAAATAGCTGATGTCATATCTACAGAAGGCAGAGCAAAGTATCATGAATTCCAGAGAAGAGATGACCATGACATTTACAAGGGTCTAACTTTCTGGTCACCAAACATAAATATATTCAGAGACCCACGCTGGGGCCGCGGACACGAAACCTATGGCGAAGACCCGTACCTCACCACTAGACTGGGAATGCGATTTGTCGAGGGACTTCAGGGTCATGATGACAAATACCTGAAGACGGCGGCCTGCGCCAAGCACTTTGCCGTGCACAGCGGCCCCGAGGGAGAGCGACACAGCTTTAATGCCACAGCTTCTAAAAAAGACATGTATGAAACCTATCTCCCCGCATTCAAGAAGCTTGTACAGGATGCAAAGGTTGAAGCTGTAATGGGTGCTTACAACAGAACAAATGGCGAGCCCTGCTGCGGAAGCAAAACCCTGCTCAAGGATATACTCAGAGACGACTGGGGTTTTCAGGGCCATGTCACATCAGACTGCTGGGCAATAAAGGATTTCCATGAACATCACATGGTTACAAAAACTGCACCGGAATCAGTGGCTCTGGCTGTTAACAACGGCTGTGACGTAAACTGCGGAAATATGTATCTGAACCTTATGATTGCATACAAGGAAGGCCTGATAACTGAAGAAAAGATAACTGAGTCTGTTTCCCGCCTTATGATGACCCGTATGAAGCTTGGTATGTTTGATAAGGACGAGAATGTTCCTTTTGCTGCTGCTCCATATGATATTGTTGACTGTAAAGAACACAGAGAGCTTGCACTGAAGGCTGCCAGGGAATCTCTGGTACTTTTGAAAAATGCTGACCATATTCTGCCATTAAATAAAAATGAAATAAAATCAATTGCCGTTATTGGTCCTAACGCTGACAGCAGAGATGCTCTCATGGGGAACTATTTCGGAACACCTTCCCGGTATATTACTGTATTGGACGGAATCCGCGAGCTTGTGCCCGACTCTGTCAGAATAAATTATTCACAGGGCTGCCACCTCTACAAGGACAAAGTGGAAGGTCTCGCAATGCCTAACGACAGAATTGCCGAAGCAGTTGCTGCAGCCGAAAAATCAGATGTGGTTGTCCTCTGTCTTGGCCTTGATGCCACTATTGAGGGTGAAGAAGGTGACGCCGGTAACGAGTATGGAGCGGGCGACAAATTTGACCTGAACCTTCCCGGGCTGCAGCAGCAGCTTCTGGAAGCTGTAACGGCAGCAGGAAAGCCTGTTATACTGGTACTCCTGTCAGGAAGTGCACTTGCGGTAAACTATTCAGATGATAGGTCAGCTGCCATAGTGCAAGCCTGGTATCCGGGTGCTCAAGGTGGAAAAGCCATAGCGGAAATGCTTTTCGGGGATTTCAGCCCCAGCGGAAAGCTGCCGGTCACTTTCTACAGAACAACAGAAGAGCTTCCTGATTTCCGCGATTACTCAATGAAGAACAGAACCTACAAATACATGGAAAACGAAGCACTTTACCCATTCGGCTATGGTTTGAGCTATACCCGGTTTGAATTCAGCGATTTAACTCTGTCTGCTTCAAAAATAAAAGCCGGGGATGCAGTAAACTGTACTGTTAAAGTAAAGAATACCGGCAGTTTTGAGTCAAAAGAGGCAGTACAGCTGTACCTTAAGGATGTTGAAACCAGTGTTGCTGCTCCCCGCTGGCAGCTGAGAGGAATCCGGAAGCTAAATCTCCTGCCGGGCGAACAGAAGGAAGTCTGCTTCACTTTGACTGAAGAGGATATGCTGCTTGTAAATAATGAGGGAGATTCAATACTCGAACCCGGAACCTTTGAGGTATATGTGGGCGGAAGCCAGCCTGATGCCAGAAGTGCCGCTCTTACAGGCTGCCGGGTGTTGAAGGAAAGCTTCGAAGTACAATAAAGTCTTTACAGTGAAAGCATGCCATCAGTCTAAATAAACTTGCCATCAGACGGAATAAGCATACTACCAGACTGAATAAGCATGCAATTCAAGCTGATTTAAAAGAAAATTCATAGTGTTGTGTGAAGCCGGAAGATTGATACCGTCTTTGCACAGCACTTTTTTGTCTGGAAAATGCCACTTTTTTTCGTTATAAATTCTCAAAATAAACTGTACCATTTTTTCGTTATAAATTCTTATAATAAAGTGTACCGCTATTTCGTTATAAATTCTTATAATAAAGTGTACCGTTATTTCGTTATAAGTCTTATAATAAAGGTGCCGGAAAGTTTATAAAAAAGGGAATAAGGTATTTTGCATCGAATTACATTATATCCGTTGCAAAAGGCAGCTATAGGAATTGTGTGTATAAACTTAAGTCAAATATGGCTAAAGTGGATACAAACTTCATTAAAAACTTATTGGAGTTATTTATGTTTGTAGAAGGCTTGCATGAAAAAGATATTTTCACAAAAGAGTTTCCATTCAGATTAGAGATAAATACTGAAGTTGATTTTACTTATCCTGTTCATTGGCATGGAGCCATTGAACTCCTTTATGTTGAAAAAAACAGGTTCAATATTAACGTCAATAACAGTGAATATGAACTTGAGGAGGGGGATATTCTTTTCATTGCAAACGGAGACACCCATGGCTTTTTGAATCAAAAGAATGAAGGCAGAAGAATTTTTATTCAATTTGATTCATCAGCCTTTAATGCTCTTGGCAGCAATAATATTCTGAAGCCACTCATTTCCAACTCCTTCAAAATTACCAGACAGGAGCAGCCCTTCCACACAAATCTTGTGAATCAAATAACGGGCATTGTTGACAGTTATACTGAAAAAATCTTTGGTTTTCAGCTCTTTTTAAGTGCCCGGATATATGATGTTCTGTCCATTATTTCAAATTATCTGGTAGACAGGGTCAAGCCGGGAAGCACTCAGGATACCATAAAAAAAATGCAGGGTCTGGAGAAGCTTTCAGAGGCTTTCAAATATATTGAAGCAAACTACATGAATGATATATCGCTTTCCGATGTGGCAAAAGCTGTAGGCTTCAGCGAATTTTATTTTTCCAGAATATTTAAGGATATTACTGAAAAAAATTTCAGTCTTTACTTGAATGAATACAGAATCAAGCAGGCTGAGCATTACCTTATAAAACCAGGTATGTCAGTAGCCGACATTGCTTATACTGTTGGTTTTAACAGCATAGTGACCTTCAACAGGTCTTTTAAAACAGTAAAAGGCTGCTCACCTTCTACTTATAAAAAAATCGGCATATAGTGGGGAGCTATTTTCTTAATTCAAACTATTTATATAAAATAAAGACTATTTTCTTAAATATAGGAAAACTATGGGGATAATTGTACCCAGAACAGATATTAAAATAGCTCCAACGCTTCCAAGCCTTTTATTATCATCCCTCCAAAGGCTGACTCCATAGGTTAGGCCGTAATACCCTGCAAACAGCATAAATATCGTTAAAAAATAAATCATAAAATCACCCTGCCTTTTTAGTGACCAGTACCTTTTCTGAGTTTTGACGATTCTATCATAAGCCCAGTTCTTCGGATATTAACATTCACCTGTACTTTAACCTCTACTTCTGAATAGTGCGAAAGCCAGTTGTACTCTTCCCATTTCTGTATTGTAGGAAAATATCCGGCAAATTTACGCCCAAATCCGAATATATCCGTTTTGTATTCATTACGGCATTTTTCGATTACATTAATTACCCTTTCTTTTATATGATTTTCTGCCTGTTTATTCAGTTTTTCAATTTCATCTTTATTTTCATAGTTAATCCTGCTTTGAATAGCACCGATATCGGCTTCCATCTCAAGTTTTAAATCAATTACGGGCTTTCCCTTTTTATAATATCCTTTGACTGCTGGTTTCCTGCTAGGGCGCATATCCAAAGGAATTGCATCTTCAGGACTTCTCTCATCCTTAAAGACAATTATTCCTCTTTTAAACTGCCCCTTAATCATGAGGAAAAATCTTGTCTCCTCCGAGTTAAGCGCTCCTACCATCTTATCGCCCAAAAAAACAGCCGTGCCAACGTATTCTCTTGAGGCAACCCCTGACCTTGGTATTTTTCCAGGTTCAAAACCCTTGTCAACCACTAATGGTGCTTCCCCCTCCTTAGGGGTTGTCTCAGGTAATGAACTGAACTCATTTATTCCGGCGTACACCGCATACCCATGCTCATATGGAGATAATAGCTGCCTGTAGAAGTCGTAAAAGGTAACTCTGGGAAAAAAACTTGTGTTATTTGACTGCATTGCCATTAATTCTATAGCTTTGGCCTGGCTCTCTCCTATATTGGATTTATCCGCCTTTATAAAATCCTGAGCAGTCCCCTTAACCACTGCCACATTCATAACTCTCCTGGTTTCTCTGAATCTTGCAAGAGGTGCAAGATACCTTTCCATTCCACTCTTGGCGAGATCCTCTGATATTATAAGGTTTTTTGTATGCATAAGGGATACTCTTCTTGAAATAGCCATTCCGTACATATCAAGGGCTTCAAGTATTGTTGAGGCCTCTACTGTATGTGTATTTGCTCCCGGTGCCTCATTGGACTCGCCCATTCCGCCTTTATTCTTGTTATCCTGTCCCTGTCCTCCCCCTCCGCCTCCACTCTTGTAGGTTGGATATTGAATAGTAATCCTTATTTTGTTTGTGGTTCCTTTATCCAGTCCCAAATTCAGGGCATAGACTTCATCGTCAACCTCAGCTGCATCAAAGCAACCTGAAGTTGCCACGCTGATAATCAAACATGCAAGTATGAGCAGACTAACCCTTTTTTTCATCCAGCAAGTCACCTCTTTTTCTAAAAACAACTGAAATCAATAGAACGAATATCGGTGCAAGGTATACAAAAAATCCACTATATTGTCTTATAAAATGAATGTTTGCCTGGACGGCTTCAGAAATATTCTTCGGAATCAAGGCTACCATAAACATTAAAAAGCTGAACGGAAATATAAGCGGTCTGTGGCTTGGAATTCTGAAAGCTTTTGTATACAGATTTATTGACAAATAAAAAGCTATTGACACTGTTATCAGTGACGCTATAACCCAGGTAAACAGAAATATGGATTCCAGTCTTTGTACAAATCTGCTGAAGTATATTGCCCTGGACAATTCAAATAGGCCTGACAGGTTTTCACTTCCGACAGTATACATAAAGGCCATTACGTTACATAGTATATTAGTACTGAAGGTTACACCCGTTATCAATATACTGATATAACCAGCTCTTTTAAAGGTCTTAAGCCCATGTATTGAATTTATTATAAATGCCAGGATAATTACTTCGTCATAGGCCGAGCTGCGAAGCAGTCCGGTGATAACTGTCTTTTTAATTCCAAAACCCAGATAGGGCTTAAGATAATCCGTCACATAATAAGGGCTTGCGAGAATAAGTATGATTACTATACCAATTATAACCGGAATATAAAAAATACCCGATATCCTTGCAATACCCTCCAGCCCGTAATAAGCAATAATGCAGCATACCGCTATAAATCCAAAGATCAGTACACTTGGAGGTGTATAGGGCAGATTATATGCTTTTATCATTTCTATAAACTCTCTCAGGTTTGAGGCCGCATAAAACAGTAGGTATGCAGCAAAAAACAAAGTAAGAAGCTTCCCCACAAATCTGCCCAGGACCAATTCGAATATCTGAGTAAAATCCCTGTTGGGGAATCTTTTCATCAATATATAGATAAGAGAAAACAGGAATAGGCTGGTCAGACAGGAGATTATGGTGCCATACCATCCGGAGGTACCCTCAATTTTAATAATAAGTGAAATACTGGTATAGAAAATCTTGGTAACCATCATGATGGAGGTAAGACATACCGCCTCATACAACCCGAAAGTCCCCTCATTATTCGTCATCTTCATTGTCCTCATCCTCCTTAGCCTTATCCTCCTCATAAATCCTTTCATCCTTTTGGTCAACAGATGTCCCTTCCGCCCACTTTCTGGAAATTTTAGGCTGTCTTCTCACATCCAGCGGGTTTATATTGTCAGGCCTGAACTCCTGCATGAAGACAGGCCTCCTTATTACAAGATCATTACTGCTACTCACCTTAGGAGAAAAGAAGGTAAGCATCGGAACACCAAAGGATTTTGCACTGGCAAGCATGACCGTCATCGCTACTATTCCCAGTGATATCCCGTAAAAACCCAGAAATGCTCCGAGTACAATATATATTAAACGCGAAATCCTTGCTGCAAAAGCCATGCTGAAATCAGGAATTGCAAAATTCCCCAAACCGGTTATAGCTACGATAATTATTAAAACCGGGCTTACCAGGTTTGCCTGAACAGCTGCCTGTCCAAGGATAAGAGCTCCAATGATACCTATGGTGTTTCCTATAATACCCGGGATTCTGATACCTGCCTCACGAATCAGCTCGAAGGAAATTTCCATTAAAAATACCTCTATAATTGTTGGAAATGGAACATTTTCACGTGCTTTGGCTATTGCAATCAACAGATCGGTAGGAATCATCTCCCTGTGAAAGTTTGTTAAGGCCACATAAAGACCCGGAATAAAGGTTGCTATAAATATGGCAAATATTCTTATAAACCTGAGAAGTGTACCATACTGCCATCTCAACGTAGTATCTTCAGGTGTGTGGAACATTGTTGCTATTGTTACAGGTACAACCAGCGCAAAAGGTGTACCTTCGGCAATAATAATCACCTTTCCCTCCATTAGATGCGAAGTAGCCCTGTCAGGTCTTTCTGTCGATAGAATTGTCGGAATCAGGGACCGGGGGTTTTCCTCTATAAATTGTTCAAGGATTCCGCTTCCGTAGATAAAATCTGTGTTAAGACCCTTTATCCTTCTCTTTACTTCTTCAATAATGGCAGGGTTGGCTAACCCGTCGATATACATTACTGCACATTGATTATGATTCCTGGCACCAATCTTGAGAAATTCAGTGGAAAGGTCTTTGTTTTTTATGATTCTCCTTATAAGGGTTACGTTGGTTCTGAGGTTTTCCGTAAAACCCTCCTGAGAACCTCTAACTACACCTTCGGTCTGGGGTGTACTGACAGAGCGCTTTTCAAACCCTTTTGTCTCACTGGAAACATAGTAGTTGCAGCCATCCACATACAAACAGGTATTACCCACCAGGATTTCGTATATTACTTCTTCCGGATCGGCAACCTTTGTTGCCTGGTTGGTTTCAATAACTTCTTCAATGATATTGTCAAGACAGCATTCACTATCATTTTTATATTCCTTTCTTACCAATAAAGGTTTGATAATGAAATTATTAATGGTTGTCCTGTCTACCATCCCATCTATGAACGCAATAAAAGCTCTGAATTTACCTCCAATTTTAAATTCTCTGATAATAATATCTTTATTTTTTTTAGCATTAAATGCTTTTTTTAAAAGTTCCAAGTTCTCATCAATGTCCCTGGATATTTCCTGATCACTGAATTGATCCTTTTCTTGACTTTTATCCTCACTCTTATCCCCGTTATCCTTATCGTGGCTTATATCGCTCGCCTTCGGACCGGACTTTTCCTTATCTTTTTCCTGCTCTTTTTCCTTATGTTTATGCCTCTTTATTTGAGAGACGGGAGTAGGTTTTTTAATTTTTCTGACCTTGTGTTCAACATTTCTGAATTTTTTAGCCTTCTCAGTCTCTTCTTCCGTTTCCGGTATATAAAATTTATCTGTTTCCTTGGGCTTTTTATAAGTAATAATTGAAAAAAACCTATTTAAACTGTTTTTTTTCTCAGTCATAGATTCCTCCTGATTGCTGGCGATGGTGTTTATTTATATCATTACCAAACCATACTAAAATATCATTAATATAGATTTGTATATTTTACCTGCCGAGGTAAGTAATAAGAATTTTCTGCATATCAAGTAACACAATTTTTCAACAATTCATATATTAGTCTAGAGCAAGTTTTTTACCCGCCGCTTTGCAAGGAAATATAACGAATATACATAAAGCTTTTGGAGGTAATCATGAGTGTTAAAAGTATTTCATTAAACAATCTGCCTATCGGTCAAAAGGCAGTAGTTACAAAATTAATTTCAGAAGGCTCTACAAGAAGAAGAATGCTTGATCTTGGCCTGATTTCCGACACAGTGGTTGAGGCCCTGCAGAAAAGTCCCTCCGGTGACCCTACCGCATATTTCATAAGGGGGGCGGTTATAGCACTGCGTTCCGAAGAAGCAAGCCAGATATTTGTTGAAGTAAATAATTGATCAGGAGGATATATTATGGGACTTACAAGCCAATCTACCGGGGCAGGAGTTTTACAAAGGAACCCTGTAATTGAATATTCCACTACGGGAAACAGAATCATTGCTCTTGCAGGAAACCCCAACGTTGGAAAGAGTACGGTATTCAACAGCCTGACCGGGTTAAACCAGCATACGGGAAACTGGCCCGGAAAAACCGTTATCAATGCTCAGGGAAAATACATACATAAGGAAAAAAGCTTTTTATTAGTTGATATACCGGGAACTTATTCACTAATGTCAAACTCACCCGAGGAGGAGGTTGCCAGGGATTTCATTTGTTTTGGAAATCCGGATGCTACCGTAGTGGTTACAGATGCTACCTGTCTGGAGAGAAATCTGAATCTTGTTCTTCAGACTCTTGAAATTACTGACAAGGTTGTTGTATGTGTAAATCTGATGGACGAGGCAATGAGAAAAAAAATAAATATTGACTGCCATAAGCTCTCAGAAATACTCGGAGTACCTGTTGTTCCCACAGACGCCCGCAGTAACAAAGGTTTAAAGGTACTGATGGATAAGGTAAATGATGTTGCTGGTAATACCGCTTCAACCAGGTCAATTCAAATTACATATGACCCTGCAATAGAAGAAGCAGTTGGAATATTGGAACCAAAAGTTTACCCTCTTGTCAAGGATAGGATAAGCAGCCGATGGGTATCAATGAAGCTATTGGAAGGAGACATGGTTTTAAATGAAGCCATAACCAGATACCTTGGCTTTGATTTATCGGAAAACCCTGATTTGGTAAACCTGATTGAAGAAGCAAGAGATCAGTTGAAGAATTCCGGGATTCAGCCGGAACAGCTCAGGGACAGAATAGTTTCAAAGCTTTTTAAAACCTCAGAGCAAATAGGCAGGCAGGTTGTCACCTATTTAAATGAGAACTATGATCTCAGTGACAGAAAAATAGATAAAATACTTACCTCCAAATTTTTTGGAATACCCATAATGATTGGTATGCTGGCCGCAATTTTCTGGCTGACAATTGCAGGGGCCAATGTTCCCTCTTCAATCATATCCGATTTTCTATTCTGGATAGAAGGGAGGCTTACAGAATTATTTATGCAGCTTGGTTCCCCCCAATGGCTGCACGGAATCCTGATTATGGGCATGTATAGAACCCTTGCCTGGGTTGTTTCTGTCATGCTGCCTCCAATGGCTATATTTTTCCCTTTGTTTACTCTGTTGGAGGACCTGGGATATTTGCCTCGAATAGCTTTTAATCTGGATAATTTCTTCAAAAAGGCGTGCGCCCATGGCAAACAGGCTCTCACAATGTGTATGGGCTTTGGTTGCAACGCGGCAGGTGTCATTGGCTGCAGGATTATCGAATCTCCGCGGGAAAGGCTTATTGCAATAATTACAAATGTATTTGTGCCTTGCAATGGGCGCTTTCCGACCTTGATCGCCATAGGTACAATTTTTATCGGCGGCACTTTGGGCGGTGCATTCCAGTCGGCAGCCTCAACCCTGGCTTTAACGGCTACAGTCCTCATAGGAATCTTTATGACCCTTCTGGTGTCAAAAATACTCTCCCGGACTATTTTAAAGGGACTTCCCTCCTCCTTCACACTGGAGCTTCCACCCTTCAGGAAACCACAGATAGGCCGTATAATAGTCCGGTCGGTGCTGGATAGAACACTGTTTGTGCTTGGACGCGCAGTCGCTGTAGCCGCACCGGCAGGGCTGGTCATCTGGCTTATGGCAAATATCACTGTGGGAGATACAACCCTGCTGACTTATGCGGCCAATTTCCTTGACCCCTTTGGGAAGCTGCTGGGCATGGATGGCTACATTATAATGGCCTTCATACTGGGTCTGCCGGCCAATGAAATTGTAGTCCCGATTCTGATTATGAGTTACATGTCCTCCGGCTCAATGCTGGAGCTGGAATCACTGGAGGATCTGAGGCAGCTTCTGGTTGCCAATGGCTGGACCTGGCTGACAGGTGTTTGCGTCATGCTGTTTTCATTAATGCACTTCCCCTGCGGTACCACCTTGTGGACCATTAAAAAAGAAACCAAAAGTTTGAAATGGACACTTGCCTCCTTCGCCATACCTACGGCAGCAGGTATTATTCTCTGCTTTGTTATGGCAGGTACAGCAAGAATTCTTGGTCTGGTGTAATAAGGAAGGTGCCTCCTGCACAAACGATTGTTGCTTCAGGAGAGCACCTTTTATAGTTTTATTTAATTATATAGTTTTATTTTAATTATATAGTTTTAAATGGAAGTTATTTGTTCTTAAGGTTAATCTTCACTATACCTGCTTATTTCCTCTCAGCAGGTCTTTCCTCAGCCTTGTCGGCAGCTCCGGCATTTCTTTTGGCTGCCTCCCTGTCCTGAGCCATTTCTTCCACTGTTTTGGTGTGCAGTCTGGCTGCCCCCTGGTAACCTTCCCTGACAGGTATAAGTTTGCTGTCCTTCAATCTCTTTTCTGCTTCTCCAATAGCTTTACCATACTGTGGCAGCCACTGCTTCTGCGCTACAAGCATTTCGTCCACCATCTGCCAGATTTCAGGCGGATTGCATACTGCTCCAACCAGAGGGTCCATCATCATGGCCTGTCTCAGGAGTGTATCATCACCATTGACTGCCGCCTCAACAGACATTCTCTGCACCGAAATGCTTGCATTGCAAACAGCAGCGCAGCCAAGTGGCAGGTCTCCGACCCGTGGAATGTTAATACCGTTTCCGTCCACATACCCCGGTACTTCAACAACCGCATCATCCGGCAGGTTGGGTATGGTTCCATTATTTATGACATTGAAATGGCCCCTGTAAACTCTTCCCGTCTCAAGACCTTCCAATATATAAGAGCCATGCTCCTTACTCCTCAGCTCCTCCTTGTATTCAAAAGCAGGCTCCTTGATCCAGTTGGGGAAGTCGGTTTCAAACCAGTTTCTTCCCTCGGTGGTAACTCTCAGGTATCCTCCGGTTTCTCCATTTATCCAGCAGCCAAGATCAATCCAGTCCTTTATTTCCTCAGGGCGCTTCCTGTACCAGGGTACATATTCGCTTAAGTGTCCGTTGGACTCGGTACTGTAATAGCCAAAGCGTCTGAGCATGTCTATTCTGACCTTCTCTGTTATAGAATATTCAGGGTGTTTTTCAAAACCTTCCAGAAGTTTTCCCGTCATATCCTCTCCATTATGCTTCACCTGGATATACCAGGTCTGATGGTTTATACCTGCGCATATGATATCCACTTCTTCCTTTTTCAAGCCCAGAACATTTGCCAGCTGCTCATGTCCGTGCTGTACACCGTGGCAGAGACCTATTGTTTTCACTCCGCCGTACTTGTTGCAGGCCCAGGTGACCATTGCATTGGGATTGGCATAATTGAGAAGAATACAACCAGTCTCAGCCACTTCCCTTATATCTTTACAAAAGTCAAGAATAGCGACTATTCCTCTTTGCCCGTACATAATGCCGCCTGCACAGAGTGTATCACCTACGCACTGGTCGATACCGTATTTGAGTGGTATGTCAATGTCGTACTGATATGCTTCAATTCCTCCTATCCTTACTACATTAAACACATACCTTGCACCTCTGACAGCCTCTCTTCTGTCAGTTGTCGCCTGAATCCTGATATTCAGACTGTTTTCATCAATATCTCTCTGACACAGCTCTGTAACCATACTCAGGTTATGTTCATTTATATCGGTAAACGCAACCTGTATGTCGGAAAACTCTTTAACAGCAAGGATATCTCTCAGCAGCCCCCTTGTGAAGCCTATACTTCCGGCACCAATAAATGCTATTTTAAAAGACATTCTCATATACCCCCAGAAATCATTATTTATATAAATAAATTATAAATAAATAAAATTACGAATGTTTTTAAAATATAGATTTGTTTGATAAAAAAAGAAAGAAATAGCGACTTTTCAGCAACTATTTCTTTACTACTTTCCGAATAATTCAATTTTGAAGCTTTTTCTGAAATTTTTGGGAGACTGGCCGGTAACCTTTTTGAATACCTGATTGAAGTATTGCCGGCTGCTTATTCCCACGTAATCCGAAATATCAATAATGGGAATATTGGTATTCTCCAGCAGCATTTTGGCTCTCTCAATCCGGACATTGTTAAGGTATTCTATTACTGTGACTCCTGTCTCCTTTTTGAACACACGGTTCAAATAGTCCTCATTAATATTGGAATAGGCAGATATCTCTTTAAGTGTAAGCTTTTGGTCATAGTGCAGATTTATAAATCTTTTAGTTCTATTTACATAATTTTCAGCTGCTGATTCGTTCCTTCTTCGTACAGCTGCAATAGAAGTCTTAAGCAGTATCTCATATATAAGAAGGGAGGCAGATATGCTTTGCTGACCATCAGATAAGGAGTTTAAATCAACTACAAGGCTTTTCAGCATTTGATAAACATCCTCATAATCCTTCAGTATAAGAAACGGCTCACCGGAATCAAGCAATTGCCTCATTTCATCAACATTTTGGGCAAATTCCCTCAGCGACGGAAGAAAATTTACTTTCTTCACAAAGATAAATTCAATATTCATCATTTTGCAGTCAGAAGCCCCGCTGACAATAAGCTTATGCGGCACTCCCGCATTGATGAGAATAAAGTCGCCCTTTTTAAAGGAGATCTTTCCGGTAGCATAGTCCTTTATATGTATCTCACACTCACCGCTTATGATATACATTATTTCAACTCTGTCATGGGCATGAAAATCCATGGCATAGTTGTTCCAGGTACGGAAGTAATAAGCTTTGATCTCAGGCTGGTAATCCTCATTTACAAGCTTTGTATGGTAAATATCGTTGTTATACATACCCTGTTCTCCGTATATACTCAAGCAGTCCGGTAATTGATATATTTGTATTATACTTGCAAAATAGGCTTTTTACCAGCCTTCACAGAAGTTTTATCTCATACTTTCCTTATACTCTATAGGCGACATTCCGGTGTACTTTTTAAATATCCTGCTGAAATAGTACGGGTTGTCATACCCCACTCTGTCCCCTACCTCTGAAGCTTTTGAATCCTTTTGACCCAGCAGCTGCTTTGCCTTTTCCATTCTCCGGTTGGCCACATATTCCATAAGGCTTTGACCCATTTCATTACTGAAGAGACTGCTGAAATAATTTGGACTCATATGTACAAGCTCTGAAATTTTTATCAACGATATATTTTCATTGAAATGCTCATCAATATAGCTTTTTGCTGTTTCGACTATTTTCCTGGCCCTGAGGATTTTTGTATTTAGGATGTAGCTGCATACCTTTTCAAATACTGAAAGGATCCAGTTTCTGGCCTGTTCAAAGTTTCTGTATTTCCTTATTTCCTCAAAATAAAGGATTTCACTGCCCAGCACTTCTTCCATACCACTATCAAATTCGCTTAATACCCTGGATGCCATACCAAGCAGCTCAATGCATATCTTGGTAAAGTTAATGATGTGTGTATTTTTCTGTGCCTGGAGCTGCTGGAATATACCGTTCAAAGTAAGGAGTACTGTTTTCTTCTCACCCACTCTAAGTGCAGATAACAGCTTGTTCTCATACTCTGTGTCCAACTGAAAATTGATGTTGAGAAAGTTTGAAATATCATCAATGTGTACAATACTTCCTACACCGGTGAATAATTTATGATCCAGTGCTTTTTTTGCTTCCAGGAAGCATTTTTTTATGTCGGAAAGACTGTCAGAAGTGCTTCCTATACCGGTACTAAGGTTTATCTCAAATATATTAAAAACTGTATCAATTACTTTTTCACTTCGTGTAAGGAAGGTTTTCATATTTTCCTCATTGCTTAAGTCACTGTCATGGAAATATATGAATACAAACTCCTCATTTCTGGTTTCAAAGCATATTCCTACTTCTGAAATCACTTCCTCCATAATATTTATAATGCCTAACTTGTAAAGCAGGAGTTCTTCCTCCGAGACCTGCTCGCTTAATTTGGCATAATTATCAATTGCAGAAACAGACAAAATGTAAGTCATGTTTTTGAATTTTATATCAATGAATTCTAGTTTTTTTAGAACGTTCTCAGGAGTCGTGCAACCGTATATTAGTTCGTTTAAATACCTGTACTTTAATAAGGGTAGACTCATATTCAACTGCTGTCTAAGCTTCAAGTAGAGATTTTTTTTTTCGCGGTCACTGTCTATAGACTGTTTAGCCTTGATAATAACATTCTGCAGTTCTTCAATATTGGCTGTTTTCAGTAAGTAGTCAAAAGCTCCGTACTTAAGTGCAGTCCTTGCATAGGAAAAATCGTCGTACCCGCTTAAAATGATTACTTTTACGTCAGGATTAGATTCCCGTACTGTTTTTAGCAGTTCCAGACCATCCATTCCGGGCATTCTGATATCCGTTAGTATAATGTCGGGCATAAAAGTACGAAAAACCTCCTGGCCTTCTTCGCCATTCTCGGCGGTTTCAACGGCGTATATTCCATGTTCCTGCCAGCAGATAGCATTTTTTATTCCATTACGTATCATATGGTCGTCATCTATAATTAGAAGCTTATACACATTAACCTCCCTAGCCATGTCATGGCTTTGAGCCGCAATAGCGGCTACAAAATTGCTATGAAATTTGTTTACTCCCATATCGCTATAAGGCGAATAAAGGAGGTTAATTGGTCTCCTCAACAAGTACCGCCGGAATGATAATCTCAAAGACCGTTCTTTCGTCAGGGATACAAGTGCAGTTTATGTTGTAATCATTGTTGAAATAAAGCTTCAATCTATCTCTAATATTTTTGAGTCCATAGCCTTCATTTATTATGGTATCAATTCCCTTAACTTCAAAATCCTTAACACCTGAACCGTTATCGGTGACCCTGTATATAATACAGCTGTCTTTTATAAATACCTCAACCTTAATAAAACCCTTGCCTTTCTTTTTTTCAAAACCATGAACCAGTGAATTTTCAACCAGGGGTTGGAGAATTAGTTTTATGGTACGGTATTTAAGAACATTTTGCTCAACACATAAATCATAATCAAACAGATTTATATACATCATTCTTTGAATATTCAGGTATTCCTTTACATGTTCAATTTCTCTTTCTATAGTAGTAAATTCCTTGCCTTTGTTGAGCCCGAGTCTGAAGAAATTTGACAGAGAAGAAGCCATCTGTCCTATATCTTTGTCTCCTTTTGCCATTGCATTCCAGTATATGGATGCCAGAGTGTTATACAGAAAATGCGGATTGATATGGGATTCCAGCACCTTGATTTCGGCTTCAACTTTCTTATTACTTTCATCTTCAACCATATGAATCAGGTTCTCAATGTTGGACATCATTATATTAAAACTTTCGCCCAACTGGCTTATTTCGTCGTTATAACGTACATTAAAACGGACCTTTATATCCCCTGTGGCACCCTGCTTCATTAATTGGATCAATTTATATATGGGATTCAGTATTCCCTTTGTAATAAAAGGGGGAATAAGTAATATAAAAGCCAGGCATAAAGCCGAAATAATCAAAGTGGCAAACTGGATCTTTTTTGGATCGGCAATCAGCTCATTGTAATTTGTTATAACAATGGCTTTCCAGCTTGTCACCGAAAAGGTATTGTAAACTATGAAAAGTGACTTATTATTTTCCAGTAGGGTAAAACTGCCGGCTTGGTCGGCCAGAACGCGTTTTTGAACCTGCTTGTTTGACATTTGTTTGCCGATATAGGATTTCTCGGGATAAAACAATATTCTTCCGTTTTCATCTATCAGATACATTTTTGAGTTGTTTGAAGATCTTACATTGGTATATATACTGTCCATTATGTCTACACCGATATGAATAACAAGAACCCCAAGGACACCTTTGGTATCATCATAAAGCTTTTCTGAAAGGATGAAAACATTGGAACCCAGCACATTCTGTGTAGGCCACCAGATGTAGTTTTTCTTCGCATTAATGGTATCCTTGTACAAATTGGATTCTCTGTAATTTTTCTTGTATTCGTCATTTAAAAAAACAAGTCCATGTGTTTCCACAACATCGCCAATGGCATATATGTTGCTGTTTTTTTCGGGTAGGATATATACGCTTCGGATATCTGAATTGCTGTCCCTGATGGTTTTCAACAGAAGGCTCATTCGGAGGCTGTCCTCAGGATAATCCTTGTCAGCCTGTATTAAGCCCTTTGATAGAATATCCTTTACTGTTCCGTTATTAAGAAGAATCTTGCTTATATCGTTGATGTTTTTAAATCGGAGCAGCATATTCGAGCTTATTTCATTAATTATATCATTGGAATATCTGCTGGTGACCTCCTGTATGGTTTGAGAATATTTGTAATAGGAAAAAAAACCAAGAGTGAGCAGTGGTACCAGGGATACCAGCATGAATACCATGCTTATTCTGAAACGCAGCCTTTGGTTCATTATAAGTTCTGTGAGCTTTTCTTTTTTATTGGCCAAAAAAGGAGAAAGCCTCATTTATAAACCTCTTCTCTGGATTGTATTCCTCCCTTAATGATAACATCATCTATATTTTCCCTGGTTACAAGAACGGTTTTGGCAAAAATAGTCGGTACATTCTTTAAACCGTTGTGAGTCTTACCGGTGGCATCTGCCGGCAAAAGATTGTTGGCAAGGCTTATTGCAGCCCTTGCAGCTTCTTCGGCAAATTCCTTTTGCGGATACAGGAGGGTGATAGTCTGTGAACCTTCCGCTATTCTTTGGAGCGCTGAAAGGTCACCATCGGTCCCGGTAACAAATACTTTTCCATCGAGTTTTTGAGCTTTTAAGGCTTGAACAACTCCACCTGCCATTCCATCATTGGATACAATAAAAGCGTCAATTTTATTGTTGTTCTTGGTAAGTCCGGTTTCAGCAAATGCCATGGCCTTTTCGGGCGACCAGTTCTCACACCACTGTTCCATTACAACATTAATGTCCCCCTTTTGAATTAAAGGCGTCAGAATATTGTAGTAGCCAATTTGCTGTGCTTTTGCATTGTTGTCTATGGGAGAACCGTTTATTATCATGTAATTGCCTTTAGGTACTTTGTCAACCGCAGATTTAGCCAGAGTTTCTCCGATGGACACAACGTCAAAACCAATAAAGGCATCAATGTCGGAATTACTTATCATCCGTGAATAGGCAAGAACAGGAATCCCGGACTTCTTGGCAGCTTCAACGCTGGCAGCTGCCGTCTCTTTGTTGACTGGTACCAAAACAAGGACATCAACCTTCTGACTTATAAGGTTTTCAACCTGGGAAAATTGGAGGTTTTCGTCCATATTTGCATCCTGGGTAAATACCTTCGCCCTGTACTTTGCAGCTTCCGCCTCAAAATACCTGCTTTCATTTACCCAGCGTTCTTCGGCAAGCGTGCCCAATGCAAGGCCTATGGTAACCTGGTGGTCAGTGATTTGTATTCCCTGCTCTATATCCAGGTCATCACGAGTACTTTTACTTTCCTGTTTACCGGATGAGATGCATGCAGTAAAAGAAAATAGTAAAATACAAATCACAGTTAAAAATAATATCTGCTTTCTAAAAGCCTGCATGTCATCCCCCTTTTTTTGGCGAATATTGTTTATATTTCTATATTTGCGTGTAAAAACCTCTATTTCCGCTGTGAATTTTATTGAATCTTTAAACTGTGCCTTTATTTCTTGCCTTAATATCGAACCAGACTGCAAGCAGCAGAACCAAACCTTTCAAGATGTACTGTGAATAAGGCGGCATATTCAAAATGCTCATCCCGTTATTCAAACTGGCCATAATCAGTGCCCCGATTATGGCACCGAACACCGTACCCTCGCCGCCCATAAAGCTTGTTCCACCGATTATGGCTGCAGATATTGCGTCAAACTCGAAGGAGTTGCCTGCACTGGGAGTCGCTGCATTCAACCTTGATGTCAGGAGAAGTCCCGATAATCCACTTAGGGCTCCTAACACCATAAAGATTTGCAAGCCCTCCTTTTTTACGTTTATTCCTGAAAAACGGGCTGCTTCCTGGTTACCGCCGATAGCATAAAGACGCCTTCCAAACCTGGTTTTGACCGATACAAAACCAATTACAAGTGTTGTTACTATGAGTATTATAACCGGTACGGGCAATCCCTGGTAACTGTTCATAACAAATACGAACACCAATATCATCACTGTGATGAATGCCAGTTTAGTTATGAAAAAAGGCTTTGAGTTGACCTGAATTCCCTTGTTGATCCTGCTTTTCCGGTTTCTAACTTCGAAAAACAGGTATGCAATCAGAGCTATGGCTGCTATTACCCACCCTAAAATGTTTGGAAGATACCCTTCACCTATAAGTCTGAATTCCGGGTTCATGGAAGAAATAGTCTGACCTCCCGTAATTATGAGCGTTAAACCTCTGAAAAGAAGCATACTGGATAAAGTAACTATAAAAGCGGGAACTTTTTGATAGGATGCCCAGAAACCATTCCAGGAGGTCAGAGCTATTCCCACAGCTATTGGAATTACAATTCCCAGTAAGGTTCCATATCCCCTGGTTTGGAGCACTGCGCTAATTGCACCGCACACTGCAACAACAGAGCCTACAGATAAGTCTACATGTCCGGCTACAATTACAAGAACCATACCGACTGCAATAACTGCTATTGTGCACATTTGCACAAAAAGGGTAGACAGATTTCTTGCACTCAGGAAAGTCCCTTTGGTTACTATCTGCAGTCCTATCCATATTACAATCAAGGCAAATACAATTATAAACGGACGGATATCAAAGCTGAATTTTTTATCCATTATTCTTTTATTTTTTTGTGCATTATTGCTAATATTGATTTCTTTCAGAACACTCATTTTAATATTCCTCCCATAGCATAATTCAATATTTTTTCCTGTGTGGCTTCTTCACGCATCAGCTCTCCGGATATGCAGCCATTGTGCATTACCAGTATCCTGTCGCTCATGCCCAGTATTTCAGGGAGCTCGGAGGAAATCATTATTATTCCCACACCGCTGTCTACAAGATCATTAATAATGTTATATATTTCATATTTCGCTCCGACATCTATGCCTCGTGTAGGTTCATCCATAAAAAGCACTGCGGGTTTAGTAGCCAGCCAGCGTCCGAAGATAACCTTCTGCTGGTTTCCTCCGCTTAAACTGTTAATCCTGTTTTCCAGAGAGCCAAGCTTAATTCTCAAGGTTTTAATAAGACCCTCACACATTAATCTTTCTTCTGTACTGTTGATAGTTATTCTGCCAGGTATATTGTCAAGGTTGGCAATGCTCATATTTTCCCTGATAGTGGCAGTCTGAATTGCTCCATAGTTTTTCCTGTCCTCAGACACAAGGGCAATTCCGTTTCTAATTGCGTCAGCCGGTGTTCTTACGGTCAATTTTCTTCCCTTTAAGTATATTTCTCCTGTTGTACTGCCGGCTTTGTAAGCACCGAACAAACTGTTTACAAGTTCAGTTCTACCGGCACCCATGAGACCGGCTATACCCAGTACCTCTCCCCTGTAAAGCTTGAAATTTATATCCTGTAGAACTGACTTGTTTTCCACTATATTTTTCAACGAGTAATGCCTAACTTCAAAAATCAATTCTTTTCTTTCGTGTTTTACTTTTGGGAATCTTTCGATCAGACTCCTTCCAACCATAAGGCTGATAATGGATTCTTCACTTAATTTGACGGTATCTTCGGATCCAATGGTCTGCCCGTCACGTAAAACAGTGACCCTGTCTGAAATACCGAACACTTCTTCAAGTCTATGCGATATATATATACAAGTAACCCCTTCCTCCTTTAGCCTTTGGAGTAAACTCATAAGATTTTCCACTTCACTTTGTGTCAATGCGGATGTGGGTTCATCCAAAACCAGAATCCTGCATTTGCTTCTCAATGCCTTTGCAATTTCCACCAGCTGCTGCTGGCCAATACCCAAATTTCTTACTTCAGTGCGGGAATCTATTTTTAAACCTACCTTCTCCAGCAGCATATTTGCCCTGGAATACATTTCATCCCAATCTATAAAGAAATTCTTTAATATTTCATCCCCCAAAAAGAGATTTTCAGCTACCGACAGGTTCCTTGCCAATGATAATTCCTGGTATATGATACTGATCCCTGCACTCTCTGCTTCACGAGGATTCCGGAATTTTTGTTCCTCACCGTTTATGTAAATTGAGCCGCTGTAAGTACCGTAAGGATATACTCCACTCAACACCTTCATGAGTGTGGATTTACCGGCTCCATTCTCTCCGCATAATGCATGAATTTCTCCTTGATTTACCCTGAAACTGACCCCATTCAGTGCTTTTACCCCAGGAAACTCCTTTGTTATTTCTGACATTTCCAAAATATATTCACATTCCATTTCCACACCCCTAAAAAATTTTGTTAAGGAATAGCTAAATAATAAAAGGCGATTTTCAAGGTAGATAGTTTTCAAAAAGACAAGACGGAGGAGGGCGCAATAATTGCTTTATTGCAACGAAGTACTGCACAGCAGTACTTTTCGACAACGCAGTATTTTCGGAAAATAGCACCTTGAAAAATAGGAAGTTATTATTTAACTATTCCTAAAGGGGGCGTTGTCTTTATTTTGCAACAACCCCCTGCTCATTGGTTATGTACTATTTAGGCCATTGGTCCTTGGGAACATTTTTAAATACATCTTCCATTTTTGCAAAACCTGAATCTACTACGGTGTTTTTAATATTGTCTTTTGTTACCAGGATAGTGTTAATGAATAAGGTGGGCACAGTCTTTCCATCACCTATATCTGATTTGCCGGTGGCATTGGCTGGAGCCTTCTTCGTTCCTGCCATTTCAACTGCTGCAGCAGCAGCTTTTTCAGCGAACATCTGGGATGGGAAAAGGAGTGTACATGTCTGTGAACCTTCTGCAATTCTCTGCAGCGCAGCTGTTTCACCATCAGTACCTGTTACAAAGACTTTACCTTCAAGCTTCTGTGCCTTGAGGGCCTGAACAACGCCGCCTGCCATACCATCATTTGAACAAATGGCAACATCTATATTATTCTTGTTTTGTGTAAGAGCATTTTCTGCATGAGCAAGAGCTTTTTCAGGAGCCCATTTTTCAGTCCATTGTTCAAATACCAGTTTTATATCACCCTTCTCAATTGAGGGCTTCAAGACTTCCATATACCCTTGATTTTCAAGCTTTGCTGCATTGTCCGTATTATCTCCGTTGATTATCATGTAATTTCCTTTTGGAACCTTTTCAAGAGCAGCTTTTGCAAGCACTCTACCTATGTCTACTATGTCAAAGCCCACATAGCAATCATAGTCAACACCCTTAACCAACCTGGAATACGTCATCACAGGTATACCTGCTTTTTTGGCTGATTCAATGGATGATCCAACAGTACTTGCATTTGCTGCTACTATTACTATTGCATCTACTTTTTGGTTGATGAGGTTTTCAATCTGGTTTTTCTGTGTATTCTCGTCATTACCTGCATCCTGGATAACAACCTTTGCGCCGAGTTTTTCAGCCGCTTCCTTAAAAGCTTTGGATTCTTTTACCCATCTTTCCTCCTGCTGGGTTGCAAGAGCAAGCCCTATTGTCAATTGCTTTACAGCCGCAGTAGAATCCGATACTGCAGATTTTTCCGGCTGGGTGGAATCGGCTGATGTTTTTGTTGAGCTGCCGCAGCCTGTAAACAGGATGGCCAGCAAAAATAACATCGCTAAAAGGGATACTGCCAGTCTCATTTTTTTCATTTCGGAAATCCTCCTTAATAATTCTTATAGAAGCCCAATATTTTGAGCTTTAGGCAAAATTTAACCATGCCTTAATTATAGGTTGAGTCCAAATGATGGAGAATTCATATTTTTATTGAAGTTTTGTACAATTTTACGGAAAGTTTCGGTAGGTAATAATCAGGACCAAGCAGGCACAAAAAAACAAGGCAAATATTTGCCTTGTTCTAAGAGTTTTATGGGAAGTTACAATAACTATTCTACAACTACGCCTTTTTTAAGAATTATGTTAGCATAAAGCGCAGCCTCACTAGTTGCAATGACTGCATATGCACTTTTTGTCCTTTCATAGAAAGCAAATCTTTCTATGTTCTCAATTTTGTTGTTTTTTGGTTCATGCTTGTTTATTATTTCTTTATAAACCTCCCAGATGGGTGTCTCTACTGTATCTCCCGGAACAACTTCCATTAAAGCTACAGGCTTCTCAACATATGGATCCAGCGGGAAAAATTTAAGTATTGCATCCAATATCTCAGGAACGCCATGCCCATCCAGTCTGATTACCTTTTTACCAAAAGTACCTGAAGGAAAATTTCCGTCAGCTATTACGATTTCATCACTATGTCCCATCTCCATAAGTGTCTTAAGGAGTTCTGGGGTTAAAATAGAAGGAATTCCCTTTAGCATAAAGCCTCCATACCGCAAGCGGTTCTTATTTGTCAGTATTTTTTATTCAGTCTGTATCTTTATTTTATAGTCTGTATTATTTTTTTGTTTCTTTATTCTTTAAACCGATTCATTTCTTCTTGTGCCTCTTCGGACTATTTGTTTATTGCTCCGTTTAAGTCCCATAAATCGGTCCAATCCTTTGCGCCATCCCAGAGGAATACCTGTCCTTTAATTAATCGGCAGTTTTTATCAACACCTTCAATTTTTTTCATTTCTTCTCCGGTCAGCGGATCTTCAACTACACAGCGGAGATTGCTGACATACTTCTTTCTGTCAACAGAGAAGGGAATAGGCGTCTGGCCTCTCTGTACCGCCCACTTCAAGCAGACAAGAGCAGGATGAATATTGTGAGCCTTTGCTATTTCTACAATAACAGGTTCTTCAGTGTCGGAATAGTCCTCTGCCGTCTTGTCACGTTCAGGTCTGTTTGGGGAACCTATTGGGCAGTATCCTATAGGCAGAATGCCTTTGTCAACGCAAAAATCAAAGAGCGCCTGCTGCTGGAAGCAGGGATGCAGCTCCATTTCATGCGCCGCAGGCATGATTGTACAATACTTCATCAGCTCTTTCAGTTTTGGAATGGTCATATTGGATACTCCGATATTTTTAACATAACCGGCTTTCTGAAGTCTTTCCATCTGATACCAGGTTTCCATGTACTGCTCTATTGAAAAAGGTCTGGCATCACTATTATGGTAATCAGGAGCAGCACCTTTGGGATGAAAGTTCCTGAAAGGCCAATGTACAAAATACAAGTCTATATAATCCAGCCTCAGATCCTTCAGCGTCTTAGCGCAGGATAGCAGCACATCTCCCCTGCCATGCATGTCATTCCATACCTTTGAGGTGATAAACAATTCTTCCCTTTTGATGCCTGACTGAATTATCTCCTCGAATACTTCTCCTATCATATCCTCATTTCCATAAACCGATGCACAGTCAAATAGCCTGTAACCTGCCTCGGCAGCTCCTTTTACCGCCGCAGCGATTTCTTCAGCTGTAAATCTATCGGAGCCAAAGGTTCCCATACCAATACCGGGCATCTTATCTCCGCCGCGTAGTATTCTCTGTGGAACCAGGCTTGGGTTAATAATTTCGTTATTCATAGACGGTGTCTCCTTCTTTATAATACAACTCCAATCAGACTATTTTAGCATACATTCTATCATTTGCTCCAGTTGCATAAAGGTATTCATCAATACAATTTATTATTCTGTCGCGAATCAGGCATTCCGGATCGTTTTTCAATTCGCCCTTTCTTATCTTAATGTATTGAACCGGCATAAATTCACTTATCAAGGTCAAAGGAATGGAAACTGATTTAAGGTTCCTGACCATTCTCTGTATGGAATCCTGAACACTCTTTTCAGGCAGATAATACCGGCATCTGTCCGATAAGCTGTACTTTCTGGCAAATCTGAGTTTCACACCATTTCCGTGGTAGTGCTTTTTCCAGTTGTCGGGCTGTGACAGCATTGCTTCATCCAATATACTTATGAAATTGGACAAATGAACATCCGGATCATATCTAAACAGCTCGTCTTCGATGTGATTCAAAGCAAAAAGTGCCTCTCTTAAAGCAAAAGTTAGTGCGGGACCGACTTTGAGTATCGCTATGCCATCTTCCACCATCTCTTTAAGTGCATACTGAGTCTGGTAATCAGTTGAATGTCCCTCAAATACAAGGTTCGGATATTTTTTGATGGCGGCACACAATTCTTTTGCAGCCTCACGGTTGTATTCATGTATGGTATCATCACCGAACTCAACTCCGGGCTGAACTACTACAGCTATAACATTATCCCAGGCACTGTGCAGATTGAGCTTCAAAAATGCCTGTTTGAAGGTTTCAACGGTAGCTTCGAAATCGCTGACCCTGGTAACCTGTATACCTTCTTCCTCTTCCTGACTTCCACCCGGTATGGGTACTTCACTGCCAACAACGTAAACCGGCTGGACAGCTTCGGGATTTGTCTTCAATAACTGCCGGTAAGCTTCCTCTGCCACCCTGCACAGTTCAGCGCCTCTTTCGGCAATTACACCCGTATCAAGTTTTTCCTTTGCATTATCATCAGCCAGATGCATACTGGTATCAATATGAATTTTTGTAAAGCCTGCCAAAACATACTGCCTTAGCAATTCACAGGATTTCTCCATCGCTGTGGCCGAGGGTTCGTTTTTCCAGGTCAGCGGCCCCAGATGGTCTCCTCCCAGAATTATTTTATCCTTTGGAAACTTCATTTTATCGGCTAATGAATATACAAACTCCCTGAAATTATCGGGCTTCATTCCGGTATAGCCACCATACTGATTCACCTGATTAGCCGTCGCTTCAATAAGAACATACTCGCCGCTTTTTAAAGCTCTTTCCATAACAGCTTCTATAACATATTCGTTTGCACTGCAGGCTGAGTATATACCGGCGGGAACCCCGCTTTTCTGCATGGCTACCAATTGTTTTAAATAATGTGAATTCTCCATTTTTAACCTCCATGAGCCGCATAGCGGTCACAAAATTTTTGTGCAATTTATTCACTCCTTATCCATAAAAGACGGATAAAGGAGGTTAATTGGCCATAACTACTCATTAACTATTAATATTTTTCCTTTTACACTTCCCGGCGTTTTAAACATATCGAAACCATCCTTTATGTTTCTTAAAGGGAACTTTCTGAAAATAAAGCTGTCATCAAATTTCAATGCTCCTGTAGAGAAATAGTGGGCTGTCAGTTCCCACTCCATGCCCGGAAATGGGGCACTGTAAGACATCCACGAACCAGTCAGTCTGAATTCTTTCCGATTCATATTTTCAAATAATTTTGGAGTGAATACCAAATCTTTTGTAGGTGTTCCTATAAAGCAGACACTGGATTTGTTACCCGCTAATTCAAATGCAAGCTTCATGGTTATATCAACTCCGGCAGTTTCATATACAAAACCAAAGCCTTTTTTGCTGGTATGCAGGTCTACCTGTTCTCTAAAATCCTTATCCAGAGTATTTATTGTAACATCCGCACCGAGTTTTTTTGCCAATGCCAGCCTGTCATTATCTATATCAAATACAAAAACTCTTTTTGCACCGAAAATCCTTGCCCATTGAGCTGTAAATATTCCAACTGTACCACCGCCAAGTATTGCAACGTCTTCTCCTCCGTGATAACCTGCACACATCAGGCCATGCAGTGCAACCGTAGACGGTTCAAAGAACGCCCCCTGCTCAAAGGATACGCTTTTATCAAACTTAACTACGTTTTTTTCAGGCATTTTCACATATTCTGCAAAGCTGCCGTTCTGTCTTGAACCAATAAAGCTGTAATGCTTACATAACGAGTAATTTCCCTTTTGGCAGTCTTCACATTTGAGGCATGGAACCAGGGGTACTCCCGCTACTCTATCCCCGACCGAAACCGAGGTTACACCCTCTCCCACCCCGGCAATCTCTCCTGAAAATTCATGTCCCAGAACTATTGGAAAAAAGTGGGCTCCATCCCCTAATACTCTTGGAATATCTGATCCGCAAATTCCGGTGGCCTTTACTCTTACAAGCACCTCACCTTTTCCGGGTTCCGGTGTGGCTATCTCTTCATACCTCAAATCATCTCTGGCATATAACACTCCTGCCTTCATATTTATCCCCTCACTTGTCTAATAATTGCTGCATTTCTGCATTGTATCTTTCAATTTTTCGTATAACTCAAGAAAAATTTCAAAATTGCGGTTATAAATTTTATTATTTTCCATATTGGGCTCATGTGTTCTGGTTGTAACAATTGTATCTTTGACAGCAGCTTCAAAACTGGGGTACTGGCCGGTTCCCACACCTGCAAGTATGGCAGCTCCCAATGTGGTAGCAGTATCGGAGGTAGGAACCTTGATTGTCTTTCCTGTAATATCAGCCTTGATCTGAGTCCACAGTCTGCTGTTGGCAGCTCCGCCCATAGCTACAAGCTCATTTACTCCAACACCAATTTCCTCTGCTGTTTTCAGATTATGATTAAGTGCAAAAGCACAGCCCTCCATTATTGCTCTGATCATATGTGCCCTTGTCTTGTTATAATTCAATCCGAAAAATACACCTTTTGCATTTTTATCCCACAGCGGTGACCTTTCACCGGCCATGTATGGCAAAAACAACACTCCATCTGACCCCGGATTGATTTTTTCTGCCTCGTCATCCATAAGCTTGAAGGGGCTAACACCTGTTACTTTGGAGGCAACATCTTCGAAAGCACCGAATTCCTGCTTGAACCATTTGATAGCTCCTCCTCCACCCACTGTACCGCCCTGCAGCAGCCACAGGCCGGGCACAACATGGAAGCCTAGAATAAGCTTGGGATGAGCAGTCGCCGAGTTCAGACATATGCTCATTCCGCCTGCCTGACCGCCTTGTTCCTGAGTCTGACCTACTTTTAAAACTCCTGCACCCAGAGTTCCGCAGGATGCATCAAGGCCTCCGGCCACTACCGGTATTCCACTTGCAAGACCCGTTATAGCAGCAGCCTCACTTGTTACCTCCCCTATTACCTCATGGCACTGGAATATCTCAGGCAGTTTCTCCCTGTCAAAGCCTAATTCCTCACAAAAGCCATCGTCCCACTTTCCTTCCACCATATTAAAAGAGTGGATTCCATAGCCCTGTGACAAATCCTGAGTAAACTTGCCGGTGAGCTGAAAGGCAATATAGCTGTTGCTTTGCAGAAATTTGTAAGTTTGTTTATAAACGTCGGGAAGGTTTTTCTTGAACCACAATATTTTGGGAGTAGTGTACGTGGGTTCAAAAGAATTTCCGCTCAGGTCAAAAATCTTATTGAAACCCACCCTGAGTACAGTTTCAGAGCAGATATCCGCAGCTCTGGTGTCCATCCAAATGGGAGTATTGTGAAGAACATTCCCGGCTTTGTCTACAGGAATGGCTGACCAGCTTTGTCCGTCAATACCAATTCCGGCAATCTGTCTGGCATCGATTTTTGCAGTCTGTATTGACTCCTTGATTGCAGCACATACACTCTGCCACCACTCAACCGGATTTTGCTCCACATAGCCAGGGGCGGGATAGTATACTTTATACTCTTTTGCAGCTTGTGAAATAACTTTTCCCTGAAGGTTAAAAATAGCTACCTTACATGCTGATGTGCCGATATCAATACCCAATAATAACTTTTCCATGCTTTTCTCCATTTCCGACACTGGACCCAATGCCCATAAATTAATAGAAAGCGTTAGTGCACGTTACGTTTTTTCTCATGCTCCAGTACCATAGCTAAACGTTTAGCTTTAAGTCAAAAATATTCGAGAAGCAACATATATCAATTTATATATACCTCTCGTTTATATACCTCTTGTTTCTTTAGTAAGGAATGATCAAGTAATAACTTTCCTATTTTAAAACAGAGTTTTATTATTTAATCATGCCTTATCACCAGCTATTTCAATTTTTCTTACTGAGCCCTTAAGCATTAGTTCGGTTTTAAGACGTATCATGGAAGGAAAGTTGGAAGTATCCCCCTTCAGTCTTGCCAAAATAGTGTTTGCCGCAACATTTCCTATTTGCTGAACCGGCTGTATTACTATGGACAAGGGCGGCTTTACCACTTTTGCAAGCTGTAAATTATCAAAGCCGATAAATGATATATCATCTGGAATTTTTATATCATTGTCATTTACAGCCATTATAGCCCCAAGGGTCATTTCATAGTTTGTTACCAGTATGGCAGTGGGTGGATTTATCATTTGTATCAGTTCCGTTAAAAGTGTATATCCGCTCTCTACCTGATAATCACCCTTTTTAACAAGCTCCGGGTCAATTGTCATATTGTAATCTTCATGCACACGTTCATAACCCTTTAGACGTTCCTGAGCAGTAAAAATCTCATCAGGTCCGCAAATGATGCCTATTCTTTTATGTCCCAGAATAATCAACTGCTCTACAGCATTATACGTAGCGTTTAAATTATCCACCAGCACTGTGTCGCAATCAACACCTTTCAAGGCTCTGTCAATCAGAACTACAGGAATATTTCTTTTCAAAACCGAATTAATTGCCTCTACATCGTTTCCCAACGGCATGGTAATAATACCGTCAACCATTTTTTTTACTAAAAAGTCAAGCTTCTGTTTTTCAAGATTTTTATCTTCTTTATAATCACATATTATTGTGCTGTAACCATTTTTTATTAAAATACTTTCGATATTTGATACGATACTGGTAAAGAATATGTTTTCCAGACTTGGAATCAATAAACCGATGGTCATGGTTTTGTTGGTCTTAAGCCCTCTGGCTATTTCGTTGACTTCAAAACCAAGTTCCTTAATTGATTTATCAATAATAATTCGGTTTTCTTCAAGAACATTGCCACCGTTAATATATTTAGATATTGTGGCAATTGAGAGTCCGGACTTTCTGGCAACATCCTTCATTGTAACAGAGATAAGATCACCTTCATTCGTAAAACGTTTAGCCCATTTCATAGTATCATCTCAAAATATAAAAGTCAATAAAATGTTACTCCATAACAAGTATATAAAGATTTAATTGTATGCCTCCCAGCCAGGCTTGCTGTCAGGGAGGCATGTTGTTAATGTTATTATTTAGCTATCGAGAATGTACCTTTTTTCAAAATCAATCATACAATAGCATAGCCATTTCGGATTGATCCATATTTGATGCATTGTAGAATTTACAGCCTGTATCTACATCTTTTACAGCTTCACCATTTATAGCTTTTACAGCAAGTTCAACTGCAAGGTAACCTATTGCATATGGATCCTGTGTAACAGATCCCAGGAACCAACCATTCTTTACAGCTGCTTTCTGAGCTTTACCTGCGTCAAAACCAACAACTGTTATATTCTTGTATTTTCCTGTTTTTCTGTCCAGATCTTTACCATCAGTAGTAGCAGCGAGTATACCGTTTACTGAAGCCTCATTTGAAGCATATGCAGCGATAAGTCCCTTGGTATTAAGTAAGCTCTGTGATGCATTCTGTGAATCAGTTGCATTGGATGATGGCGGAATTGTAACAAATATATTTACTGCAGCTTTACCTGAGGAAGCATCTTTTTTGAACTTTTCATGTCCTGTAACTGCTACCTGTCCTGCAAATAAAGTCTCAGCATTTTTTACCATCTGGTTAATAAATCCTGTTGTACGTCCAACTATTGAAGCTGAAGTAGCATCCTGGGACTGTACACCGATTGTTACAGGATTTTCAGGTGTAGCTGCCTTTAATGCTGCCTGGAAGGTTGGATCTGCAAACATTGAGTCAGCTGCAAGTGCACCTGCATTTTCATTGTTTGTAGAAGCTGTTGCCTGTAAAGTTCCCTCCGGAGCATTTGGTATACCGGAGTCAAAACCTATAACAGGTATTTTATTGTTTTTGCAATCGTTAAGCTGCTGTGTAACCGAACTGGTATCAAGTACTGCAAGGGCCAGAGCAGCAGGCTTTTTGGCTATAGCAGCATTTATCATGTCTACCTGAACATTTATGTCTGACTCTGAAGGTGGGCCGTCAAATGTCATTTCAACATTGTATTTGGCAGCAGCATCCTCTGCACCCTTCTTAACAGTCTGCCAGAACTGATGCTGGAAGCCCTTTGATACAACTGCAATGTAAGGTTTTGCACCACCAGTGCTGGAAGGTGCTGACGAACTTTCTGCTGCAGTTGATGACGGAGCTGCTGAAGCAGTTGATTCCGACGCTGTTTGTGAAGATCCGCAGCCTGTCAGGGATAACGCGAAGATTGAAGCAGCTGCAATTAAAGAAAGTATTTTCTTTGAGCCTTTCATAGATAATTTCCTCCTTAAAAATTTGTGTTTTATAGTAAGACATGATTATTGTTTAATCAAGCCTTAAGCCCGCGAAATGGTTTAACTCATGTTTATTTTTTATCGTCCTTCACTTAAACTGTGGGGGGGATAAAACTAATCCTTTTTAACCTGATTTGCCTTTTTGTTTCTATAGATATCGAGAAGTACCGCACCGATTACCACGAAGCCTGTAAAGAAGGTTTGCCACTGCCCTTGCAGGTTCATTGCCATCAAGCCCTGCTTAAGAACACTCATAATGAATACACCTATAAGGGTTCCTGAAACTGTGCCGACACCACCGGACATTGAAGTACCACCGATTACAACACCTGATATTGCATACAATTCAAGACCATTTCCTGTACTTGGAATGATTGATGTGTAGGCCGCAGCATACATAATTGCTGCCAGACCGCCGAAGAAACCGTCCAGTGTATAAACAACTATTTTCCATCTGTCAACCTTTACACCTGACAATCTTGCCGCCTCTTCATTGGAACCTATTGCAAAAGTATATCTTCCGATGATTGTTTTGTTAAGAATAATGAAGGCTATTACTAGGAATACTGCCAACCACACTGCTCCTATGGGAAAACCGCCCGAGGTTTTGTAGAAAGCAAACTTGAACCAGCCGTCAGGATCTGTTACGGTTGGATATCTCATTGTCATAACCTTTGAGATGATTGCTCCCAGACCCATTGTTATACTCATAGTACCCAGTGTTGCTATAAAGGGAGGTAATTTCAGCTTTGCTATCATCACACCGTTCATCAAACCGAAGAAGGTAGAAACGAAGAAAATCAGAATGAGTGCCATACCTATTGGCCAATGCCAGACGTTATAGGCAACACCGCCCACAAGGGCTGAACACATCATTATTGTACCTGATGCAAGGTTTATACCGCCGGTAATGATTACAAAAGTCATACCTAATGCAAGAAAGCCGATATAGTATGACGAGTCAAGTATGTTTACAAGCGTCGCTACTGAGAAAAAGTTATTCCCGAATATTGCAAAGAATATATAAAGAATAAAAAGTGTGCTTAAAGCTAATATCTTTTGGAAGCCTGTAGAGTTCTTGCTTACAGAAAGCTTATTATTTTCTTTTGACATAGTTGATACCTCACTATTTTTTTAAAATCATTTTCTTTGTGTAGCCAGTGTCATAATTCTTTCCTGAGTTGCATCCTCAATATTGAGTGTCCCGGTCAATCGGCCTTCACACATTACTGCCACACGGTCACTCATACGTAAGAGTTCAGGCATCTCTGAAGAAATCATGATTATTGACTTCCCTTCATGCACCAGATCATTCATTAATTTGTATATCTCGCTCTTTGCTCCTACGTCTATACCTCTTGTAGGTTCGTCGAATATCAGAATGCTGCAGTTTTTTATCAGCCATTTTGATAAAACTACCTTTTGCTGATTTCCACCTGACAGGTTTTTAACCAGCTGAGCTGTCGATGGCGTTTTTATGTTAATTTTCTTAACATAATTTTTTGTTTCATTTTCAACTCTTTTATCGTTTACGACACTGAGTTTAGAGAATTTTTTAAGACTTGATAAAACGGAATTATCACGAACACTAAGGCCTAAAGCCAGCCCATAGCGCTTTCTATCCTCCGACAGGTAACCTATTCCGTTATTAACTGCATCAGAAGGAGACTTTATGTCTACTTTCTTTCCTTCAACATATATCTCACCGCCTGTGATAGGGTCGGCACCGAATATCAAACGTGCCGTTTCAGTTCTTCCGGCTCCCATAAGTCCGGCTATACCAAGTATTTCACCCTTTTTAAGCTGGAAGGACACGTTTTTTACCTGCGATGAATTAAGATTTTTTACTTCCAGAGATACAGGGGCATTTTCAGGTACCATACTATGAGTTTTAGGCTCTTCGTAGATTACACGCCCAACCATCATTTGAATTATCTGTGGAATGGTTACATCGGCTGTCATGACAGTATTAACATATTGACCATCTCTCATGGTGGTTATTCTGTCAGTGATTTTTATCAGTTCCTCAAGTCTGTGTGAAATATAAACTATTCCAACGCCCTGGGCTTTCAATTGTGCAATAAACTTGAACAGATTTTCGATTTCTGAATCAGTCAGTGCCGCAGTAGGTTCATCCATTATGAGCACTTCCGATTTGAAGGATAGAGCTTTTGCTATTTCTACCATTTGCTGCTTTGCAACAGTCAAATCCTGTATTCTTGTTTCAGGATTTATGTTGAGATTAAGAGAGTCAAGAAGTTTTTTTGCTTCACTGTTTGTCCTTTTGCTGTCAATAAAAGGACCAATTTTATGCTCACGGCCTATAAAAATGTTTTCTGCAACAGTCAGGTGAGGGAGCATATTCAATTCCTGATGAATTATTCCGATCCCCAAATCCTGAGCTTCTTTCGGACTGCGGATTTCTACTTCCCTGCCTTTATACTTTATGGTACCGCCGTCCCTTTGATACAGCCCTGTGAGAACCTTCATCAATGTAGATTTACCTGCACCGTTTTCTCCTACCAGTGCATGTACCTCTCCTTTTTTAAGTTCAAAATTGCAATTATTCAGTGCGTGAACACCGGGAAAATACTTTTGTATTCCCTCCATACGTACAAGTAATTCATCCATTTTTTCACCTCTATTGCGACAACTTTGTTGGTTGGTTATAACGCATAGGTTCAAAAGCCAATATATTGGCTTATAAAATTTTTCGGCTGTAGAAAAACTTTACCTCTGCGCGTTTCAACGAGGCAATGGTGCAATTCTGACACCTTGGATATGTGGCCAGTTGCCTGAAAGCCGAAGAGGTACCCGCCACCTGTCGAGGTGGGGCGGGGGCCTATCTATTGCCTCGTTACAATATTATTTTAAGGTGAAACGTTTAGTTTTTGAATGTGAAATCCTATAAGAAATTTTAGAAATCCTATAATGTAGGCTTGATAAATAATAAAACCCCGTTTTAAGGGGAAAAATAGCCGACTTAAAATGGGGAAATTATTATTTAATCTATATTTAATTTATTCTGAGAATGGGAATACCAGCTTTTCATTTTCCGGCAAATACATGTTTTCCTTGTCAATTATTTTTAAACCGGTATTTGTAGATTCCGGAACAGGTTTATTATTAATGGAATCAATTGCATAGCTAACTCCAAGATATCCCATATTAAACGGATTCTGAATCACCAGAGCTTCAATTACTCCCTTTTCCAGGAAATCCACCTGTTCCGGTGTACTATCCAAACCAATCAGTTTAATTTTGCCGGACAGATTTTCATCCGCGATGGCGCGGGCCGTACCTACTGTACCATATGCATTTGTACATACTATAGCATCCAGATCAGGGTTTTCCTTTGTAACCTTTTTAGTTAATTCATAGGCCTTGCTTTCATCAGAATTGCTGTACAAATTCGCAACAACCTTAATTTGCGGATATCGGTCAATAACCTGATAAACACCTTTTTCTCTTTCATCTGAAGATGCCGCACCTTTAATAAAATTCATGACAGCAATTTTGCAATTTTCCCCAACCCTGGTGACAAGCGTATTCCCCAGCTCATTTCCTGCATCCAGATTATCGGTACCTATAAAGCCCTTTATCCTGTCCGAGTTTAACTGTGAATCAATTATTACCACCGGAATATTCTGATTGGCAGCCTTTTCAACAACAGGCGCCAGCTTGTTATAGTCGGCGGCTGCCAGTACTATGGCGTTATACTTTTCATTGATGGCATCATCTACCATTTTGATCTGCTTTTCTATATCCTTTTCGTTTTCAGGGCCATCGTAGGTAACATCTACATTAAATTCCTTACCGGCTGCTTCAGCGCCCATTTTCACAACACTGAAATAATCTGCATTTTTCTTCTTGACTACCACTTTGATTCTTAATCTATTTTCATTGGTTGATAGTGAAGTATCTCCGCAGCCGGTTACTACTGAAACCGAAATCAGTAATATCAGCAGCAGAAAAAACAATCTTCCAAATGTCTTCATATTAACCTCCATGAGCCGGTTAGTGGCTGCAAAATCTTGATGAAACTATTCACTCCTCATCCGCTATAAGGCGAATAGAGGAGGTTAATTGGTTGCGCATTAATCTGAGGTAACGGGTATACGTATGAATACTGTTGTACCCTCATCCAATTCGCTGACTATTTCCAGACCGTATTGTTCGCCATAGGTCAGCTTTATTCTTTCATTAACATTCTTCAATCCTACACCGGAGGAAAGATCACTTTGAGGCTCCTTATCCAGTATGCCCTTCAGAACTGAAGGCTTTATTCCATATCCGTTATCCGAAACGGCAAAAACAATACATTCATTTTCAAGGTATGCCTTTATACAAATTTCACCTTTTTCCTGGAGCTTGTTTATACCGTGGTAAATTGCATTTTCAATAATTGGTTGAAGTATAAGCTTTATTGTTTGCTGTCTAAGAACTTCAGGACCGGCATCAATAGTAAAGTCAAATTTATCCTTATACCTGACCTTCTGTATGATGAGATAGCTTCTGGCATGTTCTATTTCATCACTTACCTTTATAAATTCCCTTCCCTTGCTGATACTCACGCGGAAGAACTGTGCAAGCGCGGCTACCATGGTTGTGACACCCTCATACTTTTGATTCTCATTCATCCATATGATTGAGTCCAGGGTATTATAAAGAAAATGGGGATTTATCTGCGCTTGCAGTGCCTTAAATTCACTTTTCCTCTTTTCTTCCTGTTCCCGTATTACTTCCTCCATAAGATGCTTGATTCTTACAACCATCATATTAAAGGATTTTGAAAGTTTTTTGACCTCATCCTCGCCTTTAACATCAAGCTGAATTGAGAAATCGCCGTTTTCAACAAGCTTCATCTGCCTCTCAAGCCTTTTTATGGGTTGGGAGACCTTTCTTGAAATAAAGATTGACGCACCTATTTCAAATACAACTCCAAGTACGAAAATAAGAATCAAATAATTGGAGAAATTTTTTTTATTCTCTGTCAATTCATCTACATAGCTGATACCCACCATCTTCCAGCCAACATAGCTTATGTTTTTTACAGTCATAATTCTTTGCTTTCCCTGGAATTTATCAAAGTATGAACCCTGGCGTCTAGCGAGAGCATCACTTATATTCTCATTTTTCAGCCCGGTATATATTAGCTGCTGCTGGGGGTGATATATAATTCTGCCATTATCATCAATAATGTATATATATCCTGTCTTACCCAGAGTAACATTTTGGCACAGTTGTTCAATAACACTGAAGTTCATATCCACCATTGTTACCCAATTCTGCAGCTCTCCGTCGGATGAATAGGTGGAACTGCCCTTGCACAGCGAGACTACCCAGGGACGCTTTCCCTCAAAAATTCTTTGTACATGGGGAGGCTCAAATATATATCCGATTGGATTCTGAAAGGATTGTCTGAACCATTCCTGATCTGAAACTGAAAGGTTTTTGTTTAAAGTACCCTTCGGGTAACTTATTATAAGCTGTCCGTCTTTTTTATATACTGCAACTGTTACAATATCCTTTCTGATTTTCGAGGTCACTTCAAGAAGATTTATTATGTTCTTTTTATTCTCTTCGGTGTCTTCTTCGAAATTGCTTCTGATGATATCCGAGATCTCAACCATTCCTTTAAGATAGACCTCAAGGTTGATGTTCACCTGGTTCATGATCTGCTGAGTACTGAATGCAGCCCTTTCTTCAGCATTTCTGGAGAACATGCCATAAAGCGCAAAGCTTATTATGAGCATGGAGAGTATTATTACAGCAGTAAATGACAGAGTTATCACCGACTGGATACTATTAAATTTTATTCTGCCGAAAATGCCGGAAATCTTGTGTCTCAAGTTAAGGACTCCTTTTTGGTCACAAATTTATTACGGTATTCTCTCGGAGACATCCCGAAGTTTTTCTTAAAGAAATAACTAAAATAGCTGATGTCCGGATAACCTACCCGTTCGGCTATTTCAGCTGTCTTATACGCTCCCTGCAACAACTCAATCGCAGCATTAAGTCTTACACCTACAAGATATTTTAAGAAGGTTTCTCCGGTTTCCTTTTTAAAAATCATGCTCAAATAACTCTGGCTGATATGGAGGTAGTCAGCCACCTTCTGAATACTCAGTCCTTCATCACTGAAATTGCCAAGTACATAGTCCTGTGCCTTCTTTAAAAGCATCTGCGTAGTATTCTGTCTGGATTCCGATATAAACCTCATAAGTTTAATACATATAGCCTCCATCCAGTTTCTAATTTCATTAAAGGATCTGAATTCCAGCATTTCTACATAGAGATTTGTACGTATTCCCAGAATATCCGGAGCATCTATTTCAAAATCTCTGCAAATTCTGGATATAGCTGCAACCACTTCTACCAGATAAAGCTGATACTCCTGAAAAGCCGCTTTTGTGCCAACCAGTTTATTAAAGATATCGTTTACAACTTCCTTAACCTCTTTTTCGGTTCCGAATTTGACTGCTGAGACCAAACGGCGTTCTGTTTGTTCATCAAATGCTATTACTTCCTTCCTCTTTGGCTCCAGGTCTTCTATAAATATTATTTTGCTTTCACCGATAATCAGCTTGTACTCCAGAGCCGACAGCGCCGATTTGTATGAATCTTTGATTCTGGTAAGGCTGCTGAAAACACTTCCCACCCCTATAGTGACTGTAAGCTTCAGAAATTTCTCCACATTTTGGCGTATTTCTTCCAGTACTGAATACACCTTTCTGAAAATAGTATCATTATTACAGACTCCACTCTCATGAGTATCGTTAAAGCTGAAGATAAATACCAGTTCGCTGTGATGGAACAAGGCCTCTCCTATTGAGTATTTATCTATAATTTCTTTTGCAATATTAATAACTGCAAACCGCATTAATTCAGTATCATTAAGCGTGAATATTTTATCCTCATGCCCGCTGTTGTCTATATTAGCAGCAGCTATAACAAAACAGCTGCCTCTTAAATTTAATTTGAAAAAATTAATCTTACTCTTTAGTTCATTCTCATCAATATTCCCTTCTACTATAAGGGAAAGATACTTGTCCCTTATTATTGGCAGGCTCTCGTTAAAGTGTTCCTTAAGCCTTATAATATTCTCCTTTTGTTCTATTTCAAGCTGAAGTTTGTTATTGAGTTTTATTAATAACTCATCAATATCTTTGGGAAGAACCGGTTTCAGAATATAATCCTCTACTCCGAATCTTATTGCCTGCTGTGCATAATTAAAATCGTCATAGCCTGTCAGTATAACTGTTTTTATAGTAGGATAATTAAGCTTTACATATTCTGAGAGTTCCAATCCATTCATAATGGGCATGGATATATCTGTAATTATAATATCAGGGACAATTTCCTCTATTATATCCAGAGCTTCCCGACCGTTTTGAGCCTCGCCAATTATTTCAAAATTATATTTATGCCATTCTATTTTTTGGATAAGCCCTTGTCGTACTTCCTCTTCATCATCAACAACCAATAATTTGTACATTGAAAATTCCCCCTGTGGATATTTAGGAATGATTAAATAACAACTTCCCATTTTTCAAGGGGCTATTTTCCAAAAATACTGTGTTGACGTCAGTTGCAATAAAGCAATTATTGCGCCCTCCTCCGCCTATCTTTTTGAAAACTATCTTGAAAATCTGGTTTTATTATTTTATCATTCCTTAATTTTCTTTTAACTGTGTTTCAAACTTTAATGCCCGGTTTACTTATATTTTTATATTGAGTTTGTTTAATAAAGCAGAAATTTATCTAAATAAATGGTACTGAAATATAATAACGAATTTATTATGTGAATTAAATAATTTTTTAAAACAGGATTATAATTGACTTTAAGTGAAACGTTTAGCTCTATATGAATATATTAGCAGAGATACTTTAGTATGTCTACAATAAGAATTTGTAAATAGCATGTTTAAAAGTTTAATTATTTAATAAACCATAGCCAATTACGCTGCAACGGCATAATTGGCTATGATTTAAACTTCATTAAACTTTGTTTGTAGAATTATTTGTACATTGGTCCGTATGCCTCACAAGCTCTGTAATCGGCGCCTTCCAGATCTTTTGTTCCAAATGCTGCAAAGCTGTGTGGTCTGTATATATCCTTATCATCAATGTTGTGAAGTGATACAGGAATTCTCAGCATACTTGCAAGTGTAATAAGGTCCTTTCCTATGTGTCCATAGCTGAACGCACCATGGTTGGCACCCCAGTTGGCCATAACTGAGTATACATCTTCGAAGCCCTTTGCACCCAGTCTTGGAACAAACCAGGTTGTTGGCCAGGTTCTGTCTGTTCTTTCATCAAGAGTTTTATGAACATCGTCTTCAAGTGTTACAGTATGTCCTTCAGCTATTTGAAGCACAGGTCCCACTCCGTGAACAAGATTTAATCTTATTAATGTTACAGGCATTTCGCTCTGGGTTCTGAAGTGGGAGGAGAAGCCGCCCCCTCTGAAATAGCCAAGGTTCGCAGGGCACCAGTCTGTTGCACCAGTAAGGTTTTTGATATCTTCTTCATTGACTTTCCACCATTGTTTGATCAGATGGTTTCCGGCTTCATCCTGTGCAAGTCCTGCACCATCCAAAGCTGCTGCTCCTGAATTTATAAGGTGTATGAAACCGTTTTGTGCCAGCCCTGTAAGCTTTTTACCTGTTACACGTTCTACGGCCTCAGGACTCCAGTAGGTTCTTACATCGGCAAATACACTGGCTGTTCCTGTCAAAAGCTTTCCGAACAACATTGCTACACCGTTTAAGGTATCGTTTTCGGTTGCAAGGATTGTTGGTTCCTTTTTTCCGTTCCAGTCGAAGCTGGAGTTAAGAATAGCTTCGGTAAAATCTCCGTTAGGCAGCCAATCGGTCCACATTCTCTGTCCCTGGAAACCGCCCAGTATGGCATTCCGTCCCATTGCCTCTTCATGGAAGCCCATTTCAGAAAGCACCGGGTTTCCAAAGAATATATCCTTTACTATCAGGGTCATTTTTGTAACAAATTCCCATTCTTTATCTTTCTGCTCTCTGGTATGCCTTATGTCTTCCGGATTTGGGTCATAACCTTCCTTACAGTTTGCTTTTACCCATGCAAGAGCTTTTTCATATTCAGCGTGGTCATAAATCCCTTTATCAATTCTTCTCATTATCTCTGTCAAATCAACCCATTCAGCTCTTATGCCAAAGTATCTCTGGAAGAAATCAGGGTCACAGAAGGAGCCCATTATACCCATGGAAACCGATCCAAGATTTACATAAGCCTTATTCTTCATAAGACCAACTGCTATAGCGCACTTTCCGAATCTCAATATTTTTTCTTTTACATCTTCAGGTATTTCAGTATCACTAGCATCCTGAACATCTTTTCCATATATTGAAAACGCAGGCAAACCCTTTTGTGCATGGGCAGCCATTACCGCTGCAAGATACACTGCTCCGGGTCTTTCAGTTCCATTAAAGCCCCAGACAGCTTTTACTGTAAGAGGATCCATGTCCATTGTCTCACTGCCGTAGCACCAGCATGGAGTTACTGTCAGAGTTGCACAAACTCCTTCTTTTGAAAATTGTTCGGCGCATCTCGCAGCTTCCATACCGCCGCCTATTGTTGTTTCCGAAATAACACACTTTACAGGGGTTCCGTCCGGATATACCAGGTTTTCCTCTATTAGTCTGGCTGCTGAATAAGCCATGTTCATGGTCTGTTTTTCGAGACCCTCTCTTACTCCACCCCATCTTCCATCAATAGTGGGTCTTATTCCAATTTTTGGATAACTCATACTATCTCCTCCGTGTATCAATTTTATTATATAGCAATTTATATTTGATAAGCTTTAATATTTCCTCAACAAAACATCTTTAAATCTGGAATATTGCTCATTCCAGCTGCCCGGCTCTTCCGGCAGGTATTTAAGAGTTTCAAAAGATGCCTTTACGACTCTTCTTCC
This sequence comes from Bacillota bacterium, assembly GCA_023409265.1. Lineage (GTDB taxonomy): Bacteria > Bacillota > Clostridia > Acetivibrionales > DSM-1351 > Ruminiclostridium. The sequence goes on from JAEYHZ010000014.1 coordinate 56,824, forward strand.
TTCACTTAAATTACTTATTTCACCTCTGGCTATCAGCTGAACTATGATGTTGCCAACAGCCGTAGCTTCAACAGGTCCTGCCTGCACCTCCAGACCGGTGGCCTCCGCAGTCATCTGGCAAAGTAAACTGTCCTGTGAACCGCCTCCGACAATGTGGAGCGTATCGTATTTTTTATGGAGGCACTCGCTGATTTGTTCAAAGGTATACCTGTACTTAAAGGCCAGGCTTTCATAAATACACCTTATAACTTCACCGTCAGTTTCAGGTACCCGCTGCTCTGTCTTTAAGGCATATTCTCTTATTCTGGACGGAAGATCGCCGGGAGAAGTAAATATGTCAAGATCAGAATCAATAAAGCATTTAAAGGGTTCAGCAGCTTTTGCCATTTGCTCCAGATCATCAAAGGAATAATTCCTGCCCTCTTTTTCAAATTGTCTCCTGGTTTCCTGAAGCAGCCACATTCCGGTTAAATTCTTTAAAAATCTTGTGGTACCGTTTATACCGATTTCGTTTGTAAGATTGTACTCCATGGATTTTTTGGTTATTACAGGTTCTTTTAATTCTGTACCGAATAATGACCAGGTGCCGCAGGAAATAAATATGAAATCCTGTTCTGCAGGAACTGCAGCCATTGCACATGCAGTGTCATGACCGCAAACTGCAATTACAGATTTTCTTTCAATGTTCAGTTCCTTGGCCAACTCCTCTGTAATCAAGCCTATTTCAGTACCCGAAGATATCAGCTGAGGTAAAATATCCTTTTTTATTCCCAACTTTTCAAGAATATATTCATTCCAGCGTTTCTGAAAAGGATCCAGAAGACCGGTGGTTGAGGCTATACTTAACTCTGCTGACTTCTTGCCGGTAAGAAAGAAATTAAAAAGATCAGGCATTAACAGTATTTTATCAACGTTATCAAAAACATCTTTATTTTTCAAAAGCTCAGAATACAACTGGAAGACAGTATTTATCTCCATTATCTGATTGCCGGTCAGACTGTACAGCTTATCGGTACTCATTATTTCAGATACCTGTTCTACTACACCCTTTGTTCTGGGATCTCTGTAGTTTACCGGCAGTCTGACAAGCTTATTGTTGTTATCAATCATACCATAGTCAACGCCCCAGGTATCTATACCAATACTCTCATAATCTTCACATATGACCAGGGCTTTTTTTATCTCTTCGAATATAGTATTTGTATCCCAGCAGATGCAGCCGTTTTCGTTGACGGGAATGTTCTTGAATCTATGGACTTCTTTAAGTTCTATTTTGCCATTGTTGAAGCTACCCTTAACAGCTCTTCCGCTGGAAGCCCCAAAGTCAAATGCCAGAACTCCCTTTGACATTTACCTGTACCCCCTTATATTGATATAATATTGTGAATTCCAGATTTTACTTTATAGATTAGCTAAGGAATGATTAAATAATAACTTCCCATTTCTGAGCGGTTATTTTATATTTTTAATTATATACTAATTCCTTTTAAATGTTTATATTTGCACATATTTTTGGTATTATTATATTAATCAATCAATAATTCGTTCATTTTCGTTCATTTTTGTTCACGGAGGATCTATGTATTCAAAAGAAAGAATTGATAAAATAATAGAAATACTAAAAACAAAGAAAAATGTATCATCGGCTTATTTAAGTCAGCAGCTTTTCACCAGTATCTCCACTATCAGAAGGGATATACTTGAACTGGAGAAGTCAGGTCTGGTTAAAAGGAGTCATGGTGGGGTTACGCTTATTCAAAGTTCTAATATGGAATACTCTTACATGTTCCGGGAAATGGAGCATCAGAATGAAAAAAACTATATATGTAATCTTGCTATAGATTTTATCTCAAACGGCTATGCTATTTTTCTTGACTCCAGCAGTACTGTGAGCAATTTATGCCCTTTGCTTAAAAAATATTCAAATCTCACAGTGGTCACCAACGGAGTAAAAACCGCTCTTGAGCTGGCCCAAATGGATTCAATCACAACATTCATTGCCGGCGGTCAGCTTAAATCCGGTTCAACTTCTGTTGTCGGAGAATTTACAGGTAGTTTTATTGATAATTTTCATGCCGACTTATCAATAATATCCTGCAGGGGAATAAACGAAGAAGGAGTATACGAGGCTAACCAGGTTCAAGCTCTTGTTAAGCAGCATATGATTAAAAACTCAAAATCTACAATACTTCTTTGCGACAGCAGCAAATTCAATCAATCGCATTTTTACAAATTGAGTTCCTTCAAAGACCTGACGGCAGTAATTACAGATAAACAGCCCTCCTCCAAAATAATAAACAGCATTATAGACGAAGGGTCGGAAATTCTTTACTAGTAAGTTGTAACATCTTCTAAATTCATATATTGCCGGTGGTTAAATTTTCCCAGAACTTCGTAAGCAAAAAAATACAAAGTATATAAACGAAAGTTTACCTACCTTGTATTTTAATTTTTTTAATCTGATGTTAATGTGCTTTTATTTTGTTTTGATTTAGTTTTGATTTTGCATTGATTTGTTTTAATTTATTTTTAATTTTCATTTGAATTTGTATATCTATTATTAATTTTATTGTAATCTGTTTTATAGTTTATTTATCAATTCTCTTTCCGGACAGGCACTTATGTCTCCTTTTGCGCAATGACAACATCAATGTCCTTCTGCTGGAAAACAAGCTCCCACTCATCTCCGAGCTTTGCATCGGTTATAAAGCAGTCAACCTCCTGGAATTCGGCTACCCTGCAGTAGCTCAGCTTTCCGAGCTTGCTCTGGTCACACAGTACAAATACACTGTCGGAGCATTTTATCATGGCCTTCTTAACTTCAGTTTCCTGTTCATTCTGATCTGTAAAGCCTCTGTTCAGAGTAACACCCTGACAGGATATAAAGGCTTTTGATGCAAAATAGCTGTTAAGTATAGTGCTTTCGGCTACTCTTCCCACAAAGGACATATTGGTTTTACGCAGCATTCCTCCGATAGATATGGTCTTTACACTTTCACTGTCGGCCAATTCAGTTATTACCTTGTGGGAATTGGTTATAACAGTAATGTTTTTCATATTTTTAATGTATCTGGCCAAAAAGTATGCAGAGGTACTGGCATCCAGGAAGATGGTTTCACCTTCTTTTATCATTTTTGCGGCCTCATACGCAATGGCATCCTTACCGGCAGAATTTATGACCTGTCTTTGTTCAACAGGAACTTCTGCTACATTACCCTCTACCAGTGTTGCTCCACCATAGGTTCTGACCAGAATGCCCATTTGCTCCAATTTTTCCAGATCTCTTCGGATAGTTTCCTCGGTAACTTCAAATTGTCTGCTAAGTTCGGTAACCAGAACGCTTTTATTTTCGCTTATAATTTCTGTTATTTTCTTTCTTCTCTCAACAGCCAGCATGTGTTTCCTCCATCTGAGAATATATACAACCACATATCAAAAAATTTTCTATTTAAACTATGCGTTTTAATCAAAGCGTTATAATATCGATGCCCACAGTTCATCATGAGGTCTTGGAATAACAACACTATCCACCAGCAGGCCCTGCTCCCTGGTTCTTGCAGCACCTGCCGCCGCCGCGGCTTCAACACTTGCAACATCGCCTGTAAATATGGCGAAACACTTTCCGCCCATGCCCCGTGCAATTCTGACTTCCACAAGTTCAACTACAGCCGCCTTTACAGCACTGTCTGCGGCTTCGATAACAGACGCTGCAGTAAAGGTCTCAACTATTCCCACTGCTTCCCTGTTTTTTATTTCATTTACACCCATTATGGCCGGGATTACCTGTTCACTTATATTACCAATTATGAAACTGTCAATAATATAATCATATCCATTTTCCTTAGCTATGTCTATAGCACTGTTAATGGCTGCAAGGTCACCGGATAACACAGCAATATATTTGCCGGGACAGACTGGAGTTGACTGCAGCAATTGGATATTGGCGCCCTTGAGCATGCTGTCAACAACGTAAATGCCTCTGGTCACATTTTTTATTTCAACAATCCCTATAGATTTAACCATTTTGACCTCCTCCGATGCGCACAATGCGCCCAATCAATTGTCACATTCCGCCCTAAATCTGACCTACAAGCTTCCCGAAGTAATTGTTATGCTGTCATATGAAATTCTTGTCACGGTCCCCTGTATGCTGGAATGAATGTTTGAACCAATGTCATTTTCGGTTACCGCAGCTACAATGGTTCCTGCATCAACCTTTTCATTAAGTGCCACTACCGGACTTGCAGGCTTTCCAACATGCTGTCTCAAAGGAAGTGTTATTTCCCTGGGTACCAGCGCTTCACTGCTCATCTCCACATGCCGGTAGTACTTTTCAAGCCCGCATCTTTGAAGAATCCTTGAGGAAGGAATCAGTCTCATTTCCCTTTCTGACCTTACTTTCTCAGGAGCCCTACCATTAGTATACTTAATTCCGTTTTTAATCAGATTACCTTTAACCTCTCCACATACATTTCTTGGACAAATATCCTGGGTGCAGGCTATATAATCACATACACCGCAGCCGCAGCACAACTGTGCCTGCATATATGGTGCAATATTTGAAACATCTTCGTTTACAACCGTTCGAAGGGTTTTATTAACCTCCAGTGAATATCCCATCAGGTATCTGGGGCACATATCGGTGCAGGCTCTGCACTGGCAGCAGGCTGCTGAAGCCCTTTTTAAAGAAATATTTGATTTGATCAATCTCTTTTGGACAAGGCTGTGCTGTTTTGGAAGTACTATCAAGCCCTTTGTTGTCTTGGTTACAAACTCCTTTTCAGGGTCGCACAGCCTTCCCATTAAAGGTCCTCCCAAAATGACACTGTGCTTTTCACTGCTATAACCGCCTGCTGCCTCAAGCAGGCTTATTACAGGTGTACCTACAGGTACCTTCAAAGTGACTGGTGCTGTTACATCACCTGCAACACATACATATTTATGGATTACGGGTTTATTGTTAAACAGGGCCTGCGCAATATTGTACAGGGTTTCAACATTTAAAACCATTACTCCAACCGACAGTGGTAATTGTGCTTCAGGTATTATTTTGCCTGTAACCTCATAGGTCAGAACAACCTCATCCCCGGCAGGGTATATATCTTTTATTTCCTTGATTTCAATTTTCGAGTATCTATTTATATAATCGGCATCAAAAGTCAGGTTCTTTTTCTTAACGGCAAAGAACGCTTCTGAAGCCCCTAATATTCTGATTAATGAATTCAGAGCATCACACAAAAGCTCAAAGTTTTCGGCAAGAATGAACTTGTCAACCTTAAGCAGGGGTTCACACTCTGCTGCATTTATAATTATAGTACCTATATTTTTAACTAGCTTCTTATGGGTAGGGAAACCTGCTCCCCCTGCACCGACAATACCTGCTCCGTATATTACGCTGACTAAATTCTCAAATAACATTTAAACACCAACCTTCCGTACAAAACACATATAATGCTCACAACATTAAAAGTTAAGGCATAAATAAATGAACTTTTGTACTCAGTCTACTATTCCCACAATTGAAGCATCCACCGGTGCATGTTCCTTCTGAAGTGCAAGTCTTGCGGCACTGCCTGTTGCCATCAGCACAACATCGCCTATTCCTGCTCCTGCCGTATCAACGGCTATAGTGTACTTTTCAACCGGTAAATTCATTTCCAGATGCTGGACCAGCATAAACTTATAGCCCACAAGCATGTCATGCTTCCTCGTAGAAACTACGTTTCCTATAACCTTGCCAATAATCATATTAACCTCCATCTGAGTACATAGTACGCAAACAAATAGTAATAAAAAGCCGTTTAAGGCTTTTTGAAGCGTGAAATATACGATGACTCATAAACAAACTTTTTCACGCTGAGCTCACCTGTCTTTCAAAATTCTTACTCTGTCTCCCGACTTAATTCCTGCTGCATTTCCATCATCAGTATCAATATGCATTTCAGTGTTGAACCGGTCACTTACTCTTATCTGGACATTGTAAAATCTGGTAGGCCTTGTTCCTGTTAACTCAACATCAACACTGTCGTTATCCTTTAGTCCATATTCTGAAGCAGCGGCTGTTGTCATATGAATATGACGGTTGGCAATAATACAACCTTCTTTTATATGCACTACTCCTTTTGGTCCCACAATTACTACCGGTGATGAACCTTTAATCTCTCCTGAAGGTCTTACGGGAGGAGTAATTCCAAGTCTCACAGCATCAGTTTTTGCCAGCTCAACCTGGGTAGCTTTTCTTACGGGTCCAAGGATACGGACTTTCTCAATACTTCTGAGACTGGGACCAACCAAAGTAACAAGCTCATTTGATGCAAATTCTTCACCCATAAGAGTTCTCAGTTTTGTGAGCTGATAGCCCTTGCCGTATAATAGATCAAGATCTTCCTGCGTAACATGGACATGTCTGGCAGAAACCCCCACCTTGATTCCATCTTCCTTTTCCAGGTTCAGCTCATTTAATTGTTTCAGTACTTCAGAACATATTACATCAATCAAATTTTGCTCTATCATGGTAGCCCCCACTTGCCGCAGCAGCGGCGATAAAATAGTAATAGCATTGAATTTTCCCGGTTATTTGTCAAAAACTCTCTCATTCAAGAAAACTTGCTTGCGTATTATATATCAGCTTTCCACATAGCAGGCAAATTTTCTTGTTATATAGGGAGGGTAACAATGAGAGAGTTTTTAACCATGTTACACAACATAAAACTACTTAATAGAAGGGAGTATTTTTTCAATGTCACCATGTGGTCTTGGAATAACGTGAGTTGCAACAATTTCACCAAGCTTTGCTGCCGCAGCTGCACCGGCCTCTGTTGCTGCCTTTACTGCTCCAACGTCACCTCTTACCATAACACTTACAAGACCGGATCCGATCTTTTCTGTTCCTACCAATACAACATTTGCTGCCTTTACCATGGCATCTGCAGCTTCAATTGCTGCAACAAGTCCTCTTGTTTCTACCATTCCCAATGCTTCATTATTCATGATTCTTACCTCCTGTTTTTTGTTTTGATTAATTGGATTTATAACTTCTTCCTGTTTAACTTCGGGTGTTTGATCACATTCGTTGTTTACTTCCTGTGTTTGAGTTCCTTTAGCCTTGACCATTTTTAGTACCATTTGCCTTTCATGCTCACCAAATTTGAATGCAATATATTCACGTACCTACCGTGAGCTGATAAGGCGTGAATGGTACTTTGCACATCGCCATTACGCACGACTTTTTGTGCGGAAATACTGGCGGTGCATAAGTTCCGCCGGGGCTGATTTAATTTGAAGTGCTTTTCTTTAAAATTAAACCACTTCTCCCCCACCTACAAATTTGAGTATCTCGGAATGCGGACGAGCAATTACTGCTTTTGCAACAACCTTTCCTACTCTGTTTGCAGCAGTTACGCCTGATTCGAGTGCAGCTGTTACAGCTGATATGCTTCCTTTTATTACTATTGTAACAAGCCTTCCTCCAAGCCGTCTTTCGGTGCACATAAGCTCAACCTCAGATGTCTTCAGCATGGCATCCAGACCTTCAATGGCAGCAGTCAGGCTTTGAACCTCCATTAATGCGATAGAATACTCCATTTTACCTCCCAAGCCATGTGATGGCTTTGTCCCCATGTACAGCTTCAATAGGATTGCCCCCATGATTTGTCCCAGCGGGGCCTGACCTATTTAGGCATGATTAAATAATAACTTCCCCATTTTAAGGCGGCTCTTTTCCGCCAATACGACCTTGTCGTCAGTTGCAATAAAGCAATTATTGCGCCTTCCTCCGCCTTGTCTTGACGAAAAATATCTCGCCTTAAAAGGTCGATTTATTATTTAATCATACCTGATTACTTAAATTTTGGAAGTATCTTTTCGATATCAGTGTGCGGTCTTGGTATTACATGAACCGCAACCAGTTCACCAAGTCTCTGAGCAGCTGATGCTCCTGCTTCGGTAGCTGCTTTAACTGCACCTACATCTCCTCTTACCATAACTGTTACCAGTCCGGATCCGATTTTTTCAGTTCCGACCAAAACTACATTTGCTGCCTTTACCATAGCGTCTGCTGCTTCTATTGATGCAGTTAATCCTCTTGTTTCTACCATTCCTAAAGCTTCCATAATAAAATCTCCCTTCAGATTTTTAAATAGATTTTAATTTGTAAATGTTTAACATAAACTTTTTATTTTATAAGTTCAATCTTATAACGCCTCGCTTTAGAGAAAATTTTTCGATTGTACGAAAATCTTCTTACATCAGCGGCGTTTCAACGAGGCAGCGCCTCGTTATTTGTTAAGTTTGTCCTCAGGACTCTTAAAACAATAACCTCCCACTTTTGAAGCGGTTATTTTCCGATATTTCTACGTTGTCATCAGTTGCAATAAAGCAATTATTGCGCCTTCCTCCGCCTTGAACTATCGAAAAATTCCTCGCTTCAAAATCGTGTGTTATTATTTTAAGAGTCCTTACCTACACTGCAAAGCTTCATCATCTTCTGAGTTTCTTCATCAGGCCTTGCAATAACATGGTGTGTTATTACTCCTGAACACTGGTTTGCGGCATCAACTCCTGCCTGAACGGCAGCCTGCACGGAAGATACACTGCCTTCAAGCTTTACCAGCATTACAAGCGGTACAGCTACGCCATCCCCCCCTGCCGGTTTTGTGGAGTCAAGGGCCACTATTCTGACATCAGCTGCTTTTGCCGCCGCATCTGCTGCCTTGATAGCTGTAACAAATCCATATACTTCTATAAATCCGACTGCCTGAGACATAAGTTATACTCCTTCAATTTCATCTGCGTGTTACACACACTAGGCATCCTTATTCACGTATGCTACTTTAATTCCCTTAAGTGCCACATTTGTTTCCATAGCCTCATTCAACTCATAAAGACCAAATTTATGTGTAACCAACTCTTCCAGCGGGATTCCAACTTCCTTTGCTCTCTTGACGAAAGCTATTGTTACGGGGTATTCCAGCGGAGAGTATGTCCAGGAACCTACAACTGTTATTTCCTTCTGACATATGTCAAAGTGAGGATTGAGCTTGCTGTCTCCGTTGTTTACGAAGAAGCCCATTTCACAAAGTCCGCCGCCCTTTCTTACATACTTCCAAACCTCTGAGGAAGCGGCCGGTGCTCCTGTGCACTGGAATGCAAAATCTGCACCCAAACCTTTGGACAGGTTCTTTACAAAGTCAACTCTCTTTTCCAGAGTATCAACTTCTTTAAAGTTGATGGTGTCCAAAGCTCCCATCTTTCTGGCATACTGAAGTCTCTGGTTGTCACCGTCCAGTGCAATTATATGTCTGATACCGTAAGTCTTAAGCACTGCTGTTACCATCAGTCCTACAGGTCCGCAGCCCTGAATGAGCACTTTGCTGTCAAAATTTAAAAGATTTGTTGTTCTTGCACGTTCTACAGCATGAACTGCCACCGCCGCAAGTTCCACCAGCATTCTCTGTTCAAGATTCAAATCCGAAACCTTGAAGAAAGTCGAACCCTTTTTCAAAACAATATGTGTTGCAAACCATCCGTTGAGGTGGGAATCACTGCTGTCCGGAATGAGACCGTAAATACCGGAGTTTTCACAGAGGTTTGGCTTTTCTGGATGTAGCCTGCACATTGCACATTCTCCGCAAACCATTACCGAAGATACCAATTTGTCACCTATTGCAACACTATTTCCGGCGGTATCCTTCTTTATGTTCCTACCCATTGCTATTATTTCGCCGGTACCTTCATGCCCCAGAACTACCGGAATGAGTCCAAAGGGATCACCCTTCCATTCATGAACGTCGGTACCGCAGACACCGCAGCCCTCCACTCTTACGAGTATTTCATCATCCTTTATTTCAGGTATTGGAAACTCTTTTACCTCGATTGTCTTTGTGCCGGTCAGCATTGCTACACGCGCAGTCTTTGAATCAACCGGACTTGCTGCTTTTGAGCCTGAACCCATCATTTCATCTATAACTGACTTAACAATAGCTTCAAGTTCTCTTTCGCTTATTGCCATTAAGTACACCCCCAAATTTAATTTTATAACCCCGAGTTAATTTATATAAATTTTAAAAACTTAAACAATTCTGAAGCTGTCCGACATTACACATCTTCTTTTTCTGGTAAAGGAAGCTGACGAGGTTATTCCCTCACCTGTTGGGCCGGCAATTGTAAAGGTCGTATAACCTTCGCTTCCAAACCCTATACCTGCATAGGAAGGGGCATTCTTTACGAATATTGTAGTTTCAATTGCCTTTGCAAATCTTGTCAGATGGTCAATATTCTTTGAATGCATATGAGCGGTATGTCTGTTCCCATGCTCAGCCTTAACGGCAAATGTTATTGCTTCATCTATGTCATCCACCTTAACTATAGGCAATATTGGCATCATCAGCTCTTCCATTACAAATGGATGATCGGCAGGAGTTTCACAGATAATACACCTGATTTCATCTCCAACATTTATACCCATTTGTTCAAGTATGAGCTTTGCATCCTTTCCAACCCACTTCTTATTAATCATCAGCTGTCTTCTCGGTCTGTCAGAACAGCCGCTGCCCTGTTCCTCCCTTTTTTCGGTAAGAACAATATCAACAAGCCTGTCAATCTCTGAGCCCTTTAACAAATACGCACCGTTTTTCAGCATGTAATGTACCAGTTCGTCAGCTATGGACTTTAATGCGAATACTTCCTTTTCTGCTATACATGGCAGGTTGTTGTCAAAGGTACAGCCGTCTATTATGTCCTTTGCAGCCTTTTTAATATCTGCGGTATCATCCACTATAACTGGAGGATTTCCTGCTCCGGCACCTATTGCCTTTTTACCTGATGACAATAATGCTTTTACCACTCCGGGACCTCCTGTAGCAACCAGAAGCTTTACATTCGGGTCCTTCATCATTGCATCAGCAGATTTAAGTGTTGGTTTTACCACAGAACATACAAGGTTTTTAGGTCCGCCTATCTTTAAAATCGCCCGGTTTACTAAATCAACTGCGTAATTTGAAACGTTTATGGCGTTGGGATGGGGGTTGAAAACCACCGCATTTCCGCCAGCCAGCATTCCTATACTATTGCAGATAACCGTTTCACTTGGATTGGTACTTGGGGTAATTGCTCCGATCAATCCGAAGGGTGCAAGCTCAACCAGTGTTAAACCGCCATCCCCTGACTTCGCATATGTTGTAAGATCTTCAGTACCGGGCGTCTTTTCAGCTACCAGTCTGTGCTTGAGCACCTTGTGTGCCACTTTGCCCATTCCGGTTTCCTCCACTCCCATTTTTGCCATTGTTTCAGCTTCTTCTAAAGTTAGCCTGCGGATTTCTGAAATTATATCTTCGCGCTGCTTTAATGTAAAAGTTCTAAAGGTTTTATAAGCAGCAGCCGCTTCCTTCAAAGCCTCTTCCATGGTTTCAAAAACTCCAAGGAGGCTGGAACCATTGTTTTTTTCGGCCGGTAAACTACTTTTGTCATCCTGCATTACATTTTTCAACACCTTGGCAACAATTTCATTTATTAGTGTATCGTTAATCACTTTGCTACCCCCTGTCTCTTTGTACTCATTTTAGTGACAAGAAAATTCGCCACCCTCGGTTTTCTAGTGCTCATTTCTTTCCAAACCCCACATATAGGAATTTAGTAATTTGAAATTTTCTGGTGTACCGATCCAACTTAAGCTATTTCAGCACTTACAGGCATGTTAGACATACTATAAATTCCCATACGCCGAAAATACTTTTGCTCCGTATTCGGCCAGCATTTTATCCTGTTCTGCAGTGCCCCCGCTCACACCAAGGCCTCCCAGGAGCTTTGAATCCCTTATCAGGGGTACACCTCCTGCAAAGACCACTATTCTTCCACTGTTGGTATACTGCAAGCCATATAGTGAACTTCCCGGCCGGGATAACCGTCCCGCTTCTTCTGTGGTCATTTTCAGTGCTGCAGAGGTATAAGCCTTGTTCATTGCAATATCTATACTTGCAATAAATGATGAATCCATTTTGTGCAGCAATATTAAGTTTGCCCCCTCATCCGCTATTGCAATTACAGCATTCAAACCGTTTCGTTCTGCTTCCTTTTCGATTTCCTCGGCAACGTGTTTAGCACTGTCAAGGCTGAGTTTATATGATGGTCCCGGGACTGTATTTTCAGCTTTTGTCCCTGATATTTCAGCCAATACATTTCCTACAGTCTTTTTAATCCTGCCAACCAGCTCAGTGTATCTGGCCATACTGTAAATGAGATCTGAAAGTCTGTTTATATAGGCAAGAACAATACTATCAAGTAAACCTTTACTATTCAGCTCAACTGCTATTCTTTCAGCTCTTCTTATAATTGTCCTTGAAACATCAAGTGAAGAGCTTAATGTACTTTCACCCTGGAGTATGAATCCATCAAAGCTTCCTGTTACCTTCTGATATGCATCTATTTTCTTTTCAAAGGCTTCTATCAAAGCTTTGTCCAGGTACTGTCCACCGCCTGCTATCTGAGAATTGACGGCTATAACCTGCCTTTGTATTTCACTGATATCACTGCTTACGGTATCAAACTCATCAAAGGACTTTGCAACTCCAAGTGAACTGGTGAATTCGTCCATTGTTCCAAGCAGGTGAATCAGCTGGTCGCTTTTCGGTATTCTATTATTTAAAGTATCTGTCATACCTGAGTCACCGTTTCTGGTGTACAACTGCATCATCATTCCTCCTTGATTTTCATAAGGGCTTTTAAGACCCGTGCTTTTAATAAAAAGCCTCTTGAAAAATTGGGTGTTATTATTTAATCGTTTGACAGTATCAAACCTGTTGCTACAGCATTTCTTGGTCCTTCTGTCCCTCTGATATTCCCTCTCCCGGCAACTATATTGTAGTTGGCCAGAATTTGAGTTATTATCTCAGGGATTTCAAAATCCAATGCCGAACCACCCACCATTACTACAAAATCAATGTTTCTAAGATTATTGTCGGGACTGACGGCTTTTAAGGCTCTTACTGCATTTGCCGCAAACACCTTCTTTTTAGCCTCCTGCCTGACAAGTTTTATTTTCTCAATGGAAAGCTGCCTGGCGGTCTTAATTGGTATTAACTGGGAATCTGCAATTACCACTATCCTGGCGAAAAGCCCCGGATCCAAAGGTGTTTCACAATACTTTACCGTACCATCCTCGAATCTTAAGTATAGAGGGCTTTCGACCCTGGCCAGCGGATATTTCTTTATTGCCTCTGCAAGTTCCAGATCATTTAGTGCCAGCTCTGAATTTATAAGCTTTGTCACAAGGTCGCCGGCACCTGCAAGATGAACACTTTTAACAATTCCGTCTCTGGACACCAGAGCCGCATCTGTTGAACCGCCACCCATATCCACTATAGCGATGGGCTTTTCGGTCCCGGGTGTTGTTAATGCTCCAAGCAAGGCCATATTTGCTTCGGCACCTGCTATTTTTACAAATACTCCGGTCTTTTCTGAAAGTTCACTTGCAATATTTTGCATAGGGAGCCTTGAGGTCTTGACCATTGCAGCAATCAACACCGCATTTTCCAGTGCATATTCACCGGCCAGTCCACCATTTACCTTCACAGGAACAAAGGTGTCAATTGCAAGCACATCCTGTATTTTCATACTGTCTGGCTGCTGGTGTGTTAGTCGGGCCATTACCTCTCTTACCCTGTGCAGCATATTTCCTGCTTCAGTACCTGCTTCACCCAGTACATCTTCAATCACACCAACGCTGCCTGCGGCCTCCATAATTTTCTCTGCGCCGCTCATAACATCTATTTCCTTGCTACTGTCACTGCCTGTAAAAGTCAGTGTTCCGGCAGCTATCTTATTGCTTTTTACATCACCGTGCGGTGTTTTTATTACTACCGCAGACCTGTTTCCAATCAAGCTTCTGGATATTGGGATAATACTTTTTGTTTCATTGGGTGAAAGTCCGAATATGGTTGCCAGCCCGTAAGGGTTTGAGAGCACCTTTATTGTTTCACCGTTGTTTGCCACTTCTACCGCTGCAAGCTTTCCAAGCGGTACTTTATCTATAAGCTCGACCTCATCAACTATGGGTATCCTGCGGGTCAGTCTGTTATTTATTAATACAGCGTCATCTTTATGAACAATCGCGCCTGTAATGTTAAGGCCCATTTCAAAACCTTTATTTATAACGCTTGCAGCATCTTCAAAGTCATAGCTTTTCGGAACGACCACAATTAAATCTGAAGGTTTCTGCTGCTTCAGCAGACTTTCAACGGGAACGGTAACACCAACGCCCAGCCCTATTCCTCCCGGCGTTCCAGGATTATGTCCTATCATTGAGGACTCAATAATCACCGTTTCGCTGATGGTCTCCATTGCTATATCACTTATAACAGGTGCCGCCTCATTAATTCTGATACTGCTTAAATCGCCGACTTTTATCCCGGCCTTACTGCAGGCTTCTTCAAGTGCTTCCAGTATTCCGGCAACATTATCTGCAGTTCCTTTTATTCCTGTAGTTGAATTTACTGCAGAAGCCAGAAACTTAAGATTGCCTGTATCAGTTTTAGCTGCAATGCAAACTTCAGTTGTTGAGTTGCCTATATCCACTCCAGCAATCAATCTATACTCGATTCCCATTGTCTCACTCTTTCAATACTTTTCTGCTGAGATATACTTCAGCAGCATTTTTTATTAATTGAGCCGTTATTTTAGCGTTATATTTATTATCAAATTCCCTGGCTGCATCCATTAGCTGCTGATAGGTTGCCCTTCTAGGCCTGAGAAGCTCATATACCTCCAAAACCTTGTCATCAGGAATCCTGGTCATCTCAGCAGCCCTTCTGAGGTTCCCGGCAAACTGGATTTTACCGTTTGCTTCTGCTATCTGAGCCTGAAGTTCAAGTACTTCTGCACTGATTTTTATATCATCGGGAGCTATCTGTTCATTTACAACATTTTCAAGATTTATATCATCAAGTGTTTTTCCTGAATAACTGGAAACCAGATGAGGTTTATTCTTCTGCAAGGGGTAATCCTCAAGAGAAACTGTCTTCTTTCTTGAAACGGCTGTAATCTCAGCCGCTGATACCTCCGGCAAGGAATTTTCAGGCTTGTGGTTTTGAGGGCTGTTAACTGAATTCATGTTCAATTTCTGCTGTTCCACTACTTTTTTAACCAACTGCTCTATCTTGTTCTCATCCATGGTTTAGCTCCTTTTGAACTCAACCTGCAGCTGAACGGGTTTTGTCTCGTCATTTACAAGCTGAGTTTCCTTTATATGCAGCAGTGCGGCCTTTGCCTGGTATTTCGGTCTTGACATGTAATCACTTTGTACAGTCAAAGGTACAGGGGACTGACCCTTTGCATATTTAGCAGCATTTTTACCTATATTCCTGTAAATTTCAGTAGTTATCAGCGGTGCCTGGGGAAACAGCTCCAGGTTTGTCAGCGGGAAGAGATCCTTTTGATGTATAACTGTCGTACCCTTTGACTGAATGCCTATCCCAATACCTGATCCGCTTAATTTTGCAGCTTTTAAAGCAATAAAGGAAACATCCGAGGTTTCATATACTTTAACAAACCTGCATTTCATGCCTTCCTCTTCAATTCCGGCAGAAATTTCCCTCAATACATCATAATGGGATATACCATTTATGGTCTTGGTCTGTGATGTTCCAAAAGCAGGTGCCAATCCTACGATTACTTCGTCCGAATATGATCCCTGCCTGGCTTCGCCAACCTCTTTTATTAATAAATCCGAATCGGCTGCCTGACTGTACTGTTTATTCTGCGGCTCATTCAAATATTGAGGATATGCATTTTCAATATGTTCTTTAACTTTTTCAGTTATTATCCTTACCAGTTCTTCGCTGAGTTCCATATTTCTATCCTCCAGGAACTTTAAGTTGTTATAGTGAAGCGGTATCCGCCACCTATTGTGGTGGAGGGACTTATCGCCTTGTTATATTGTTGCAGGATCGATAGCCATACTTATGTTTTTGATTTCTTCCCATCTCCGGCCGTCCACCCTGTAGCCGGTGCCTGGGCCCGTATAATCATTTGGTGCGTTAACTGAGCTTATAACGTTAAAATCCCTGTCAATGATTGATGATGTCTGCAGGCAGTCTCCTGAAATTCGCTGCTTCAGCATATCCAGCACTGCCTGTGCAATTTCGGTGTGTCCTGTTTTATATAGTGCACGGACTATGTCCAGTCCTGTTAATTTACCTTCTCCAAGCTTTTCAGCCGCCCTGAGATCTTCCGGTACATTTCTTGATGGCATATCCTTGCTGCCGTGAGCATAGGTTGCACATTGTACTTCTTCCTCCGTAACCTCGGGAAATCCAAGAAATGAGAATACATCCCTTACTGCCTCAGCCGCTTTCCTTCTGACCTCTACTATTTCATCCTCGGTTACGGGACGCAAGCCGCCGTCTATTTTAAGGTCCCGCTGCAGTACATTGTAGTCATCAAAATCCTCTGCATCAAAGTTTGCACCCGCAAACATGTTGTCATAGTTTGGTGTGGCACTGTAGCCCGAGAATATAAAGTCAGTTCCCGGCAGCATCTGCATCAGCATTCTGGCTGTCCGTCTTATATCGGAATGTGAAAAAGTCTGATCGTTTCCTGATGCCACTTCCAGTCCAAGCATTGCAGCCAGAAGATTTTCAGCAAGTACGGCTCTGATGCCTGACGGTACGGCACCCGCGATACCTATACAGCTTATTGCACCGTTTTGTGTTCCCTGAACTCCGGCACCTTTGATTACAAGCAGGCAGCGGGCTTCCAGGTACAGCATTGATTTACCTTCGGCATTCCCCATCAAAACCTCAGAACCGGTACCCGAAGTGCATCTCATTTTCATTCCGCGGGATGCATAGGCAGACGCCAGGAACGCTTTTGAATAGGGCGTATCGTCACCGTCTATAAATACTTTCTCTGTTCCGTATACTGAAATTGTTTCTGCATATGTGGTCAAGCCCTTCATTCCAAGCTTGAGCTCAGTTGCTTCTTCTACTGCACACTGGGTCAGTATGCCACGTCTGCCGCACTGCGAACCTATCAGCAGTGCCAGAGCATTAAGCGGTGCATATCTTGCAATACCCACTGTGGTTTCCTGTTCATCAAAGCCTCTTACCGCTGCTTCAGCAGCATCTGCCGCAATCTGAACAGGATGGTCCTTAAGATTTGTAACGTGGCACTGATTTGACGGAGTTTTTCTCTCTCTCATCTTCTGCATTGCCATCATCATTTCCACTACATTCAAATGCTTCATTACATCTACTAATTTAGCAGGTGTAAGACCATTTACAATCTTGCTGATTTCCTTTTTACCAACATTTATATCAACAAGCATTCTCGCTATATATAGCGAGTCTATCAGCATTGCTTCGGCTGCAATTTTAGTATCAATTGCATAGTCGGCAATAAATGTATCTATAAAATCAAAAGCTTCTCTGCTCTTACCGTCCAACTCTACTATAACGCCGTCTTTTACCCTGATGGAGGGAACCGGGTCGGCGGCATTTTCCATTGCTACCAGCCCAACCTCGGGATATTCCTTTACAAAGCCGTCGTTATGAACAGGGCGGTTCCGCAGCACTTCAAATCTTTTGGACTTATTCATAAGAAAACCTCTTATTTATACTGGGATAAGAAATAGTTGAATAATAAATTCCGAAAGTTATTATTTAACTGTTTCTAATACTTTCTTTGTAACCTCTGCAACAATCCTGGCTATATCAGCTTGATCCACAGCCTTCTTTGCTTCTGTTTCATCCTCAGCCTTGAACTTGCAGGTGCATTCTTCCTGTGTGCAGCTTCTGCATCCCGGATGTCTTCCCGGAACATTCATTTTCTTTCTGATATCCATTAATTTTCCAACCTGCTCACAGTTGAGTTCCTTTTCTCCACCCAGCTGTCTCGCAACCAAACTGATCTTCGCAAAGAATTCAAGCGTTTCCATTTTGAAATATGCTGTAGTCAGGTCGCCACCGACTGTCAGTGCACCATGGTTTTCAAGAAGCACTGCATCGTGGTTCTGCAGGTATTTGCTTACTGCATCAGGAATTTCTTCTGTTGATGGAGTACCGTACTCTGCTATTGGCACGCTTCCAAGGAAGATAACCGCTTCAGGCATTGTATATTTATCAAGAGGTATTCTAGCGATAGCAAAACCTGTTGCTGTTGGCGGATGAGCGTGTACAACCGCCCTTACATCAGGTCTCTCCTTATAGACACGAAGGTGCATTTTTAATTCCGAGGATGGCTTCCAGGTACCTTCAAGTACTTTTCCGTCTGCATTTACTTTTATAAGCATGTCAGGTGTCATATAGCCCTTGCTTACACCTGTAGGAGTAGCCCAGAATTCATTTTCTCCAACTTTAACTGTTATGTTTCCGTCATTGGCTGCAACAAAGCCTTTGTTGTAAATTCTTTTACCAATCTCACATATTTCTTTTTTGATTTCATAATCAGATTTCATTGGTTTTACCTCACTTTATACATTATTTATTTTGTTTTAATTCTTTTTAAGATGAATGTTGATAAGATTTGAAGCGTTTTCTCTTGAGTATTTCTATTTTATTTCTAATTCCATAGTTAAATTGTACTCCTGTTTTGTTATTTTGTAAATAAAAACTTTTGGTTTTTCTTTGTTTTTGTTGGATTGTGTTGCGGATTAAATCAGAAGCAAAAATATATGCCACCTGTAGAGGCAAAGGTGTCCTAAAGGACACCACGGACATCTATCTCCTCGTTATATACTCATATTTTTTCCCATTAATTTAGAGAGGAACATTGGACAGAGGTTATAAAAATGTAACTTAATAACCCTATTTGATTTGAAAGGTGGAATATTATGGTTCATTCATTTGATTTTAAATTAGTAGAGACGACCGAGATACATGGACTGTATATCTTTCGAGTGAAAAAACAGATAACCTGCCTGTGATTGTCTATTGTCACGCGGTTAGAAGGAAACAGACAACTTAACCCATCAAGTTCCGGAACAACTGCTGACTCCGATTAGCACAAGGTGATAATAGACTATAATATCTGTTGCTGCTTGCAATAGCACTAATATTGGAATGGGTAATGGCGACCTTGTAAACAGCTTATAGATAATTTGAATATTCTGTTTAATGGAAAATCAGCAGAGCTTTTTGGATTGATTTTTAGAATAGACTTTTATTTGGATACTATAGGAAAAGCTCCTATATATAGAATGCAAGATGTGAAATTCCCAGTATATTTTTTATTATGGAAAGTAAAAATTTCTAAAACCCTAAATCCTATAAAACTTTTCTGGATGCTTCCAAGCTTCTAATTGTGCATAGGCATCATGTGGGTGTATGGACTCCTGATGTCTGCTGTTAATTTTAAACCAGTCTATTCTAGCATCCTCACATAATTTCTCAGCAACCAATCTGACAATATCCTCAACAAATCTAGGATTTTTATATGCCTTTTCGGTTACATATTTCTCATCCACCCTTTTCAGAATGGGATATATTTCGCAGCTGCCTATAGAATTAACAATATCGATGATTTCTTCTATCCAGACAAGGCTATTATATCTTATTGATACCTGAACATATCCTCTCTGATTATGGGCAGAATTATCACTTATGGCTTTGGAGCAGGGGCATAAAGTAGTGATGGGGACTTCAACAGAAAGTATGTAGTCAAAATGTTTGTCCTGCCCCCAATTTTCCAGGGTTGTTTCAATTTTACACCTATACGGCATAAGCCCTTCAAATCCCGATACTGGTGCTTTTCTACCCAGAAAATAGTCGAATTCAATTTTCATATAAGCTTCAGCAGACTCCAATTTTTCTCTCATAGTCTCCAATATGCCCATAATAACATTTCGTATATCACTCATCGCCAATTCCCTATTTGCAAAATCAGCAAGAAAAATAGGCAGTCTGCTCATGTTAATTCCTTTAAGTTCGGGGCATAAGCATACTCCCATAGTAAATTTGCCTATAGTATTCATAATCCCATCTCTTGTTTTTAGAGTTACTGGATGTAAAACGTTACTAACCCCTACCTTATCAATTTTAAACCGAAAATCGCCTTGAGTATTCTGTATATCCTTCATATCGGTGTCTTCTCCTATTTTAACCAAATTAAACACCCCTCGCGTCTTTTGACCATATAAATTTATGAATTTGAAGACTTAGCCTTACTCTTAATTTATTAACTTCAAAGTATTCATTGTTTTTTTTCAGCATTTCAACAATATTAGTGGGATGCAGCTTGCCGAAAGCTGGAGAAAAGTTTACTACGACAGAAGATAAAGCAAATATTCTTTTATACTTATCAATAATATCCAGCGCAAATTCCATATCACTATCACTACTAACAATAAATTTCACTTCATCGCCCGAATTAAGCATCCTAAGATTTTCGTCATATATATTCTTAGACTCTTCTCCTGAATCAGGACACTTTATATCCATGGAATAATGCAGACTCAGTTTGTTGTTAATTCCTATAAATCGCTGTATTTCCTGCTCATTATACAGCAGGCAGCTTCCGTTTGTTTCTACTCTTACATTAAAACCTTTAGCCGCTATGTACAAAGGCAAATACCTTTTGGGCTTGTCCTGCTCTAAAGGTTCTCCCCCTGTGCATAGAACATTACTGCATCTGTAGCCTAATAAAATATCAACAACCTCATCAGGGTATAACATTTTATTTTCATTTTCAGATTCACTGTAGCTGTACGTTGTGTCGCAGTATCTACACCTCAAATTACATCCTGCAGTCCTCACAAGAGACATAATCGATCCTGCGGAAATCCCTTCTCCAGAAATGCTGCTGAAAATCTCATTAATAGGTATCCTGTTTTCCAGAAATTGTTGTAAATTCATATCAAACCTCCGCGCTGACCTCTGCATAACTGGTTGGGGTCTCCCAAATTCTTATTTTCTCAATAACTATATTTATTTTTTTTAACTCCTCTTTCAGTTCGCAATAGATACTGTGTGCCATTTCTTCCGCAGTAGGCCTGAAGCTCACTCTAACAACCTTCCTATCGCTTTTCTCAAGTATTGCAGCAATTTGATGCTCTACTGGGTCATTGGAATTGCTCCAATACATAAATGCATGATCAAGGTTGTTAATTATTCTTTTTTGCACAATCCCCTTTAGATCAGCGAAATCCATTAGCATGCCGTCTGAAAGCACTGTATTTTCAGTGGAACCGCTATTGTTTGACGTAACCTGAACTTGCATTCTATATGTATGCCCATGAAGGTTTTTGCACAGTCCCTGATGCCCAGAAAGCATATGCGCCATATCCCATGAAAATTCTTTAATTATGCTTGTTTTATTCATTTCATTCTCTCCTAAGCGTTAGATTCTTTGAAATAAAAAAATCATAATGTAATACTTGCAATTTATATTCCATTTGATTTTATAAAATCCAAATAACCCTTTTTCCTTAAGTTACAGGCAGGGCAATCTCCACATCCATCGCCTTTTATGCCGTTATAGCATGTTAATGTTTCATTTTTAACTATGTCAAGTACCCCCATATCAAATGCCATTTTCCAGGTTTCTTCCTTGTTTATCCACATTAATGGAGTATGGAGTACAAATTGATAATCCATAGCAAGGTTTAAAGTTACATTTACAGACTTAATAAAAACATCTCTGCAATCCGGGTATCCGCTGTAGTCACTCTGTGATACTCCGGTAACAATATGATTTATTCCTCTTTGTTTGGCAAATATTGCAGCAAAGGTTATAAACAGCATGTTCCTGCCATCCACAAATGTGTTAGGCAGCCTACCTGGTATGGTATGCTTGTCAACAGAAATATCCTCCCTGGTTAACGAGTTAGGCATAAGCTGATTCAGAAGGTTTAAATCTAAAATGTGATGCTCTATATCGCACTTCTTACAAATATTTCTCGCACACTCCAATTCGAGCTTATGCCTTTGATTATAATTAAAGGATACTGCAGTTACCTGCCCAAAATTTCTTTTTGCCCAAAATAAACATGTAGTACTATCTTGCCCCCCACTGAAAATTACAACTGATTTACTCATTTCCATAAAAATTCTCCTTCCAATGTTTAACAATGGTAATATTATTATCTTAACTTTCCTCCATACAACAGCATCTTATAGCTTCGTTATACTCAGGGTTGTCACCAGTAAAAACCTTCTCAAGGCTACGCATTAAATATTTGCACAAAGCTGTTCCAAACTCACCCCCTCCGCTATTTTCTCTATAAGCTCCGATTCCAAGAAAACTGCACACCTAGAACTAATGCTGCTCTTATCGGACTTAGAGCAATAAGGTTAACTATTAGGAATTATTATTGCATCGAAGGTACTATATTTCAGAATATCAGTAAATAGGGGTATTATTGCTTAATAAAGCTTAAAAGATTTTCAAATTCACCAATATTAAGCTGCTGCTTACTATCAGATAATGCTAGTTCAGGATAAGGATGAACTTCAATCATAATGCCATCAGCACCAGCCGCTAAAGCAGCCTTTGCAATCGGTCCAATTATATCCTTTCGTCCTAGTGAATGACTCAAATCAACTAGTATTGGCAAACATGTCTCTTTTTTTATGATAGGAATTGAAGCAATATCTAAGGTATTACGAGTTTTTGTTTCAAATGTTCTAATCCCACGTTCGCAAAGTATAATTTTTCTATTCCCCTGTAAACCCACATATTCAGCCGCGTACATTAATTCCTGAATAGTAGCGCTCATACCTCTCTTTAATAAAATAGGTTTATTAATTAACCCAACTTCCTTTAATAATTCAAAGTTATGCATATTTCGAGCTCCAACTTGCAGTATATCCACATATTCTGCAACCATATCTATATCCCGAGTATCAACCACTTCCGTTACAGTAACAAGATTATACTTTTCACCAATCTCTTTTAATAACGCTAGACCTTTTCTCTTCAGTCCCTGAAATTCATACGGCGATGTTCTAGGTTTAAAAGCTCCTCCACGCAAATATTTTATTCCATTCCTTTTAAGAGCTTGCGCTACGCATTCTAAATATCTGGAATTTTCAACGGCACAAGGTCCTGCAATAATAACAGGTTCTCCAGGAGGTGTTTTAAAAATTTCTTGTATTGTCAAGAATCCCTGGCTTTCGGAGCTAATTAAAAGACTTTTATCACGCTTTATTCCTATATCGTTTAAGGTTGAAGAAAAAATGGTTTTAAAAATTTCCTTAACCGTATCATTATTTAAAGGTCCAAAATTATTTTTAATTATATAATTCAACATTTCTTTCTCATTTTCAGTTTCAAAGTATTCAATATCAACCTGTTCTTTTAACTCAGTTAATTCTTTAATAAGAGAAGCATGGTAGTTTAAAAGCCTGAGTAATTCAATATTTGTCTTTTCAATTTCTATATTTACCCTTTTAGCATTACTATTCATTATATTTTGTCCTTATTACTTCATATTTTTATTGTATTTTTAAATTTTCGCTACTGTAATTATTTAATAATTGCATATAAATGGTTTATATTGTAAAATATTTTATAATTACAATAAATCGAATTTTTCAAAATGTAAGTCCTTTGTTTTACTAAAGTCATTCATATATTTTTATAAAAGAACTAAATTGAAGAGGGTTGATTTATGAATGTGTTTAACCTATGCATTAAAAATAAATGAAAACTTAGATATGAAGAATTTTAATCAGCTATTACCTTATGTATCTGAGGAAAAAATAAACCGGATATACAGATTTCACAGATTTGAAGATGCTCAACGTTCACTGCTTGGAGACATTTTAGCAAGATACGTTATCTGTAAAAATATGAAAATAAAAAATAAAGAGATAGTTTTTAAAACCAGCGAGTACGGCAAGCCTTTTCTATCAGGACAATCAAACATCCATTTTAATATCTCGCATTGTGAGAATTGGGTAGTATGTTCTTTAGATAACTCCTCTGTTGGCGTTGACGTTGAAACTATAAAACCAATCGATTTAAATATTGCCGAAAGATTTTTTTCTAAAGATGAAAACAATTATATTCTATCACAATCTGCAGATAAGCAGCTTACAAATTTTTTTAAAGTTTGGACTTTAAAAGAAAGCTACATTAAGAATATTGGAGAAGGTTTAAGTCGGCTGAACTCTTTTTCTTTTAATTTTTTCCCAAAAATATCCCTAGTTAAGCCATATACTGATTCTCAGGAATTTTTCTTTCACCAATTTTTTTTAGATAACAATAGTATCATTTCAATATGTGCATTAAGTGATCAATTCTATGAAGGAGATACTTTTAATGTTGGGTCTTTTGTAAATAGTGTGAAGGATTTACTATAACTTGTTGGTGCTATTAAGTAAACCTCTTCATCTCAATTCACTAAAGCAGTATTAATGATATTTACTATTTCCCGAATATGTTCATTTATAAAAAAATGTCCCCCGTTAAAAATGAAACTTTTAGAATATCCGGTAGTACATTCCTGCCAGCTATCTATTTGGTCATACTCAATTAAAGGGTCCTCTTTCCCCGAAAGAACTGAAATATCGCAATCAAAAAGTTTTCTTCCTGTTTTATATTCATATAATTCAAAAATTCTATAATCAGACCTTAATATCGGCAAAAATAGTTTCATTAGCTTTTCGTGGACCAGCAGTTCTTTAGGAGTCCCCCCATATGAAAAGATTTCCTTTATAAATTCTTCGTCGGACAGCTTATATAAGCTCTTGTAAGGACGGCTGGCAAAGGGAGGATTTATTCCGGAAAAGAAAATATGCTGTGGCTGCTGTATACCAAATTCCATAAGCCTATGTATTACTTCATAAGTTAATAACCCTCCCATACTGTGTCCAAAAATAGCGTAATCATCATTACCTTTTTGGTTAATCACTATTTTGCAAATATCTTCGACCGCTTCCCCGAAAGAATTGTAAAGAGCTTCTTTGATCCTTAATCCATGCCCTGAAAGTTCAATCGCACACATTTCAATTCCACTATGTAAAAAATCTTTCCATTTGTTGTAAACAAAAGCTGTACCTCCTGCATAAGGAATAGTAAACAGCTTTATTTTACCAGAGTTATTTTTGCTATTTTCCACTGAATATTCCTTCCTTTTTAAATCAGTCTTTTACCCGTTTAGCTACATAGTCTACTAGCTTATCGAGATTTAGAAAATTATCCAGGTTCAGGTCTTTATCTCCAAATTCAAACCCAAATTCCTTCTCTATTGCTATTACTACTTTAATAAATATAATTGAATTTACCCCCTGCTCAATCAAATTCTGATTTAAATCAATTTCCCCAATATCAAATTCAACTAAATTCTCTGTGAATATCTTTTTTACTTTTTCTTCAACATTTGTATTCATAATTATCTCCCCCTTGTCTAATTAGTTAGTTCCTCACTTGTAATGCAACATTCCTGGGAATTACTGCATTTTGTACTATGTTACTGCTCTTTCACGTTTGTCTCTGAAACCATAATGCTCTGCAAAAGAAAACAGTTTTTTATAATAGCTCTTTTCATACATTAACACGTTACTAAGGTTTCCCATCACCTCTTGCATTTTTTGAGCATTATAATTTAATGAGTAAAGATATTTTACAATAGCATTCCTGCTATAACCGAGCATCTCAATTATTTTATCCAGTTCAAGTACAAGTTCAAAATTAAAATCTCTAATTTGAGATACTTTAAATTTTTCTGCAAGTTTAGCATTGATTATGTCATTAAATATATTTAATAAAGTATTATGATTTTTTGATAATTCAGCTTCATCAGCTAATACATTATTAACTTGGTTTATAAATACCTGCAAAGAGCTTAACCCCTCAAGTATAATCTTTTTATTGTTCTTAAGATTATTGCAGTAAGTATCAAGCTCACTTGCCCCAACCTCTTTTAATGTGTGTTTGCCTGCTGAATTATTATCGTCAATATAAAACTCATAATAGTTTTTAAATTCGTTCTTACATTTAAAATTTGCAACCTTAAGAAACTCACAATTATTACGGTAATCGGCTGAATCGGGATACCCGCACTTTCTTTCACATGTATTGAAATTCGGAACACCACACTTATAAACATTTACCAGTTGCCCCTCATAGCAATTTGTCAAATCACGGAAACTAATGGTATGTTTTGCATATGATAAACTGTATCTGTATTTATGGTCTATGATTTGAAAAACTTTATCTTCTTTGTTATATCCGTATATCAGCAAAGTATGTACCATATGCCGCTTATGGTAAGTATCATTCCTCAAGGGGTCATAAAAGCAGTCAATCCATATCAGTACCGGTCTTCCCTTGTCAATTGATTCACAAGCATCATCTACAATATTATCGCAGTTGTCCCTAGCTTCAAATTTAATTCCCTCATACTCCAGCAAATCTTCAAAGTAATTATGAGAACTATACTCAACACTGAATTTATCCCAGTCTTCTCCTTTTTCCAGCTTATAAAAAAAAATATCGTTTATAAGAAAAGGTAATTCTCTTTTACCCAGAAAGCGAACAACCGGAAAAAATGAATTATTAAAACAAAGCTTATAAAAAATATCACAAAACGGTTCAATATTATGTATCATATTGCTGTTTGACATACTATTCTCCTCAAATGATTTTGGATTTTATGGAGCATAAACAATCATAAAGCTTTTCCTCCAGGTGAATACATTCTAGAATCAAATCGGCAATCCTCTTATGCAGCTCATACGAATAAGCCATACTGCATTTACATATCAGTAGCAGCACAGTGTTCCAGCTTGTACTGATATCATTTAACAATATTGACGCATCCTTGATTCCCATATTGGCAAACTCATAAGATGCAGCATCCATATACCATTTAAAAAGGCTTTTATTTTTTGCCAGCATAAATGTACTAATGTATAGCTCCCGGAAAAAAACTTCCGTTTTCTCATCTGTGTTTCTTAAGTAGGCAGTACAGGCCTCATATATTGCTTTCAATGCATCTATGCCTTTTAACACCTCATTATTATCGGATAAACCATAATACTGGTCTAAGGTCAAATCCAAAGTTCTGCTCAGCAACTCATAATCTTCACTGTCCCATCCCTCCCTGTTTATTTCTACCCACGCATTATGAATAGGCATACCGCTGGCAACATTAACTCCCAAAGGATTATCCGATTTTCTTGCTTCAAGATATTCCTCCAATTCCATTTCAGGCTTATAACTCCAGTGGTGCTGATACCAGTCAAGGATAAGCGGTTTCTCACTACCTGTTGTGTACCCTGCTAGAATTACCGAATGAAGTCCATGTTCTTTGTTTTTAAATATCGGGTTATAGGATAAATTAAACAAATCCATGAATACTATCAAAGGCAGTCCCGTATCTATTTTTTTCTTATTTTCAATCCAGACTCCCAAAGCTTCAGACTTGCATTCCTTATGCAGCAAAACCCTATTGCTATTTTTCACCAGGGGACAATTTCCTATTACGCTCTGGATATCTGTCATCCTGACATTTTTATAACCCAATTTAAATGAAGTATCCCTTAACAGCCTAAAATCTAACGAACAATTGATAAAGTATTTAGCATTCTTTATGCCGTAATACTCCAATACAATTCTGCAATTATTTTTAAAGCAATAAAATTCAAATTCCTTATGGCAACTCAATTGCCTGTTATAAATGTCAATCAGCATACACTTCTCCTTCTATTTCGTAATCATAAGCCTCTGAATTTGCCTTTTCCCGTATATATTCTGATAATTTCCTTATAGTTCTGTACTTATAAATATGTGAACTATCAACGCACATTCCGTTATCCTCCATTGCAACTTCAAGTTTTACTGCAATTATGGAATTCCCTCCTATGCTGAAATAATCATCATTTACACCTATTCTGTCAATTCCCAGTTCATTACCTAAAGCCTCAAGCCATATCCCCTGTACCTTTGCTTCAAGTTCATCCCTTGCATCCTCATAAATTGTCCGGAGCTGTTTGCCCTCTTGTTCATCCTGGTAAGCTACATCATCCTTTGAATATCCTGCAAGCAACTCATCAGGTATTGCAACAGGTAAATTAATAAGCTTATCTTGCAGATATCTGTAATTTATCTCTCCTGTCAAAGCCCTTGGAATACTGCTGTTCAGTAGCTTATCAAAACAATTCACAGCATCGTCGGTATTAATTGACTTAAATACCCATGTATTTTCATTTGCAGTTCCAAAATCATGGGCCATACCAGTTTCGCTCCAAGCAGGCCAATCAATGGACAGCGTCCTTTTCCCCAAATGACTTCTATGCACGGAAAATGCATCCAAGTAAGAATTAGCGGCTGCATAGTCACCGGAGCCAACCATTCCAAATACCCCGATTAATGAAGAAAACATAACAAAAAAGTCGAGATTCTCATGCTCTGTCAGCTTATGCAGCACCCAGGTACCAAATATTTTCGGCTTCAGTACTTTTTGAACCTTTTCTTCGTTCTTCCTGACAAGGAATCCGTCTCCCGCAACTCCGGCACTATGGACAATTCCGTTAATTTTCCCAAATTTCTTTCTCAAACCGTTAAATACTTTCTGCATCTGATCCATATCGGAAATGTCCGCACTTATTAACTGAACATTACTTCCCAGTGACTCTATCTCAATGATTTTTATTAATTTGTGGCATAGCTTCTCATTATCCCCCTCTTTTATAATTTCATTCCATTTATCATGGGGAGGTAGAACGGAACGGTTTATAAGTACGATATTGGTCCTGTTCTTATGAGCCAGGTATTTAGCCACCTCAAGCCCGATTCCTCCGGCTCCCCCGGTAATCACATATACTCCTTCACTCCTGATTTCTACAGGTTTTTCCACATAATCGTCTATAGTAAATTCTTCCAACATTTCGGTATATTTTGACTTATCCCTGAATGCCAACTGGTATTCAGGTCTGTTCAATCTTAATTCATATAGTATTTCCTCCGCCGTTGTACCCTGGTCAATATCAATACACCGGCATTGCAGTCTGGGATATTCTTCGGAGAGTATTTTTCCTAGTCCAAAAAACGCGGCATTACACGGATATATTATTCCTTCTGTTTTTGTCACTTCGTTTGCATATCTGGAAATCAGAACAATATTAATATTGTTGTCCTCTTTGCTTTTAAGGACAGATTTTGTCAAATAAAACAAACTGTATACGCCTGTATCCAGACTCTCACCGAGCTGGGTTATGCATTCTTCATGCCTACAAAAATCCAATGTAAAAAGATGCACTATTAAAGCAACCTTTTCTATACAAATTTCCTCAATCAATCTATCATAGTCTCTTTGGCTCTTTCCGACCGTAAATTTATCAATACCTGTTTTTTCAAACTCATCCGAAAGGCTTACCTCTATTACCTTCCTGCCCTCATCCCGAAGCGTTTGGCATATTGCGCCGCCCGGTCCTTTATTATCTTTAAATATGAGAATTATTCCGCCAGGTCCGACAGACTCCTGATCCCCCCTTTCCAGCCTCCTCCAAACGGTCTGGTAAAAGCTATTCCCCGGCCTCTTTTTACCTGATATTTTAAATATATTTTCATCGTCTCTTACCTTTTTTATTGAATATTCCTCTACCTCTGCAAAAACGTTTCCATTTTCATCCATAAGGCAGAAATCATAAGTTATAGTATCCCTCTTCTCCGCGGTTACTTTTTTACTATTTACATAGCAGTAAAACTTTTGAGGCATAGCCTTATACACCCTGATTTTCTTATATCCGGCCGGAAGATACAGCTCTTTTATTGAATCATCCATTCGTGCAGCCGTATTGGCAGCTATATCCATTAGCGCGGGGTGCAGAAAATACTGACCCATATCTTTTCTGAATTCTTCTGAAAGCTGAATCCTTATCAGAAATTCCTCTCCAAGATAATTTATCTGTTTCAGGCTGCTCCACCTTGGACCGAATTCAAATTGGTCCGGTTTCTCACTCATCCCCTCAAAGTCTTTCAATTTATACAGCCTTTTCATCAATGCACTGATGTCATACTGCTTTACCTCTGATGGAGCCGGCGTTTTATACACTTTGCCCCTGGCATGCTCGGTCCAAACATCTTCAGAATTTCTATTTACCTGCCTGCTCGCAATATTGAACAATATATATTCTTTTTCTTGCTTTGTAAGTATGTGTATTTCACTATTCTCAGTTATTTTTGTTGTCATCAGCGGATAAAAAAACTTTAGATTAACTTCAAAATTATTTATTTTATAGTACTTACGTGTAATTTCCATTATCATATCAATATATGCAGTACCCGGCATTGTAAAATTGCCTGT
The DNA here is from genome assembly GCA_023409265.1 of Bacillota bacterium. Classification (GTDB taxonomy): domain Bacteria; phylum Bacillota; class Clostridia; order Acetivibrionales; family DSM-1351; genus Ruminiclostridium. Next base: position 87,062 of record JAEYHZ010000014.1, read on the forward strand.
TACCTTGTGTTCCAGTAATGGCCAGCTCGTTTTTGCGCTGACATTTGACAGAAATATTTTTTGATTTAAAGTTTGCAGCGCACATGTGTGCACTAACGGATGAATGTCCTCCCCGGACCTATGCGTTATACCAGGCTTACCAGTGCTATCGGTTTCGGGCCACAGGCTTTTTTTTCTGGCAGGATAGCCTGGCAGGCTCATTTTTCTTGCGGGACTCTCTGAATATAAACCCTGCCAGTCTATGTCGTATCCATTTACATATAGCTTGCAGATCTCTTGCAGTGCTTCCATCCGTCTTGCATCTCCGTAGGCCTTTGATATTTTTCCGGCACAACGCTTTAAAGCAGCTTCAGGTTTTTCCAGATAACTATTTATGTTGTCCTCCGATGACAGATTACTGCCATAGTACACCTGTTCCTCGCCTATGGGGCCACCGTTCCAGTTACTTAGCTTATTCAGCTTGTATACCAGTTCGTCCGTATTTGCAGCTATAATGGCAAGCCGGTATGAGAAATGTGTTCTGCCGGTATTAACGGTAAAACAGAAATCCGCCAAATCAAAATCATTATATTTTGAGGTATATTCCGAATATTCCCTTAGCAATTTTATCAGTGTTTGTTCATCAAGGGCTGATAGTGTAAAAACCTGTGCAAGACCGTGGGTTTCTGTCGTGTTACGTATCTCCGGCAAGAATTCTTGCAGTACCATATGGCAATTAGTACCGCTGAAACCAAAAGAACTGATTCCGGCCGTCCTTAACTCACCATTTGTCTTCCACTCCCTTAACCTGTCGTTGACATATACGGGAGAACCACAAAACTTGATTAAGGGGTTTACTTCGTCAAAATTTATACTCGGGGGTATCACCTGGTTTTTAATTGACAGAATAACTTTTATTAAAGATGCAATACCAGAAGCAGCCTGAGTGTGGCCGATATTTGTTTTTACGGCCCCTATTGCGCAAAACTGTTTCTTGTCGGTGTATTTTCTGAATGCAGCCGACAATCCCTTTATCTCTATCGGATCCCCAAGTTTAGTTCCCGTACCGTGCGCTTCAATATAGGATATTTCTTCGGGGTTTACTCCCGCATCTGTCCAGCAGTTTACAATTACATCTTCCTGAGCTTCCGAATTTGGCGACAGTATTCCGTTGGATTGGCCGTCATTATTAATTGCAATTCCCTTAATAACAGCATAGATATTATCCCTGTCCTCTACTGCTTTTCCAAGCGGCTTAAGCAATACCGCGCCGACGCCTTCGCTCCAAACTGTCCCTTGAGCTTTCTTGTCAAAAGTTCTTACCTCTGCTCCGGCATTTTCCACAAAGTCCTCCAGCACTTCGCTATATACTGGAATCAGGTCTATGGATACACCTCCGGCAATAGCCATATCACATTTTTTATTTCTAAGTTCCTGACATGCCGTATATATTGAAACCATTGAGGATGAGCAGGCTGTATCCACAACAATTGCAGGCCCTCTGAGATTCAAAAGGTAGGATACACGGCTGGCAAGTATTCCTGACCATGATCCTGCTTCATATTCCAAACGCTTTATCCCGAATTTTTTTTGATAATTGACGCTATATGTATGATCTCTGCCGACAAATACTCCGGTTCTCGTATTTTTTATGTCTGCTATTGACATGCCCGCATCTTCAATGCTTTTCCAGACCGCCTCCAGAAAATTCCTCTGTACAGGGTCCAATGCCGTGGCTTCGCTGTCTGTCATGCCGTAGACCTCTGGAGCAAACATATCAATTTCATCCAGAAAGCCTCCGGCTTTCTGCAATATCGCTTTGTTATCAATAAAGCTTTCAACATGCCTTATCCTTTTTTCGGGCATTCTGTCAATACAATTTCTGCCATTAATTATATTTTCCCACAACTGCTTTATATCCTTCGCTTTTGGGAATTTGCCCGAAATACCTATAATAGCAATATCTTTGTCCGCCATCTCCGTTTTGCCCAGTTCCTCAAGCTCCTCGAGCATTTGCCTGGCTTTTTCCCTGCTTAATTTTTTCTGTGCAAATTGTTCAATTATATAGTCTTTGATTGTATTCATAAGTATTTGTCCCATTATATTATTTTACCGGTTTCATTAATTGGTATCTGTCTCATTTCTACCTGATCCAATAAACTATCAATACTGGATTTCAGGGTAGAATCAGCCCTGGACTTTCCGACCAGAAATTCCGCCAGCCTGCTTATAGTCGGATAATCAAATACATCGGTAATATCAAGCATTTCGCCAAACCTTCCTTCAAGCAGCTTATACAGCTGTATGGAATGAATGGAATCACCGCCCAGACTATGAAATGAACTATGTATGCTTATTTCAGTCAAGCCAAGGACCTTGCCCCAGGCTTGAGCGATTTCTATTTCAATAGGGGTATATTTGCCGCTAATTCGGCCCGTGAGTTTAACTTTATTCCTATCGCTGACTTCAACATGAAGATATTCCTTTGTATCTGTGGTTTCCGTTTTGTCGGACTTTTCCGGTAAAGTTAACGGTAACCGCCCCTTGGCTGTATAATCACTTGAATTGATTTCAGAAATTATCACATTGCTTACCGGTAATCCTAATACAGTTCCAAAGGCACTTACCGCTGTTTTGCTATCAATAGCACGGAAGATATCTCCGTCGGTATTTACTCCGTATTCCACAGCCATACCGGTATCTTTCCATGCCGGCCAGTTTATAGATAATGTTTTCCTGCCCAACATGCATCTATATAAGGCGAATGCATCCTGGTAAGCATTGGCAGCGGCATAATCCCCCTGTCCCTTGTCAGTCTGGAACGCTGCCGTAGATGAAAACATTACAAAAAAGTCAAGCTTATCCTCAACCGTCAGCTCATCAAGAATTTTTGTACCGTATATTTTTGGGGCAATAACCTCTGTAAAGGTTGTTTCTGCTTTTCTCATGAGGAAGCCATCGCCTGCAACACCTGCACTATGAATAATTCCATGAATTCCGCCATACATTGTTCGTACTTCCCTGAGAATTTCATGCATTTGCTGCCTGTCGGCGACATCGGCATTATAAAGCCTTACGCTTGAGCCTTTTTGCTCAATTTCACGAATTGCTTTTATGATTCCGGTCAGCCGTGCATCCTTATTGCTTAGCAAAGTATCCTCCCAACTTTCCCGCTCAGGGATTTTTGTACGGTTTACAAGAATTAATCTAATATTTTTTAAAGATGAAAGATACTTTGCAATTTCAAGACCTATTCCCCCAACTCCTCCGGTAATGATATATACGCCGTTTTCCTTCAATTCCGCCTGATTTTCGCTTATTTTTATAATTGGGGCTGCTTTTATCACCCTTGAATATCTTTCATTATTTCTATAAGCCGCCATATATTGTTCATAAGGAAGGTCTATTTCACTAAGAATCTTCTCTGCTGAGGTTTTCTCATCAACTTCTATCCCCCGGCACAGCAAATTGGGATGTTCCTGTCCCATCACTGAGCCTAGTGCAAGAAATGCTGCATTGCATGGTCTTATAATTTGCTCGTTCTGTGTAATTACGCTTGCGTTCCCCGAAACAAGCAGTATCCCAACTCTTTGGCTTATTCTGCACTGTATGACTGCTTTCGTTATATAAAACAGGCTATAAACTCCCCACTTAAGTTCATCTCCGGCATCGGAATATTTACCCACATTACCATAATCAGCTGTGAACATATGAATAATGTAGTCTATCTCCATTGCATGTAAAGCATTAAAAAGTTTGAAATAGTCTTCAATATCATTTCCCACACAAAAACTTCCATTATCAAGCTGCCTGAAACAATCGCCTTTCACTACCTCAACAACAGAATTATCAAGCCGACTAAGCTTTTGGTGTACCTCCCGGCTTAAGTCCCCGTCCCCTTTAAACAGGACAACACTTTTATTTACAGGTTCTTTAGTTTCGGAGCTTAGTTCATCCCGTATCCAACCAATTTGATGAAACATTCCTCCGTTGACCGTTTTATTAAAAGCAGAATCCGGATTGGGAACCTTTTTTACGCAGTAATCATTAATTTCTATTATTATCTTTCCATTCTCATCAGCAAGAATGATATCAAACATACATATTTCATTACTTCCCGCTTCTTTCGGTATTGATTTCACATAGCTGTAAAATCGGCCCGGAAGCCGGCTGTGTATTTTTATACTCCCATAGGAGAAAGGAAGGTACAGATTTTCTTCATTGTTTAAAACCAGCACATTAACAGCATTATCCATAAGAGCCGGATGCAGTTTATATTCGTTTATGTCGGACATAAGCTTTTCAGGCAAACATAGTTCCGCTAAGGCTTCTCCTTCACCAACCAAGGTTTTTCCTATATTCCACCACCTGGGTCCAAACTTGAATCTTCCCATTCCTTCAGGATTGCCGGTGTCATATGTCTCGTTGAGATTTAGTTTGATTTTGTCTATATCTATCCAGGCAGTCTGTAATTTGTTTTTGACATCAATGTTTCCCTCGGCATGGATTACCCACTCATCATTTTCTTTAGATTTGCTTGCAAAGGCAAAACTTAATTGATTATTATTTTTTTTGATGACAGTATGTGCCTCAATCGGAGTATTATCGTAACACACCAGCGGTGTTAAAAATACTACGTTCTTTATCTCCGCCACGCTCTCATCAAAGGAGTTTTCTACTGCCAACCTTGCCATTTCAAGATATGCAGTCCCAGGTAATACACTTTTACCTGATATCACATGATCACTGAGGACCCATTGCCTGTCTGTTTTAAATACAGTGGAATAGACGATCTCATAAACTGAATTGCTTAGGCATTTCTCAATCAATGGTGCATTATGGGACTCTTGTCTTTTACTCCAGAAATGGCGGTTATTGAAAGGGTACAGGGGCAGACTTATTTTTACAGCCGTACTGTCTTTATAGAACTGCTCCCAATCAATATCAGCACCCCGTAAATAATTATGCTTCACTTCTTCGAGTAAACTCATGCTAATTGGAGCTTCTTGTATTTTAGTATTTATTTGGCTGCTTATCTTGTTTATCTCACTTTGAGTAATATCCGAGTTTAATTTTATCAATACTTGATCCTGTACAACATTCACTTCTGAATAAAATTCATTGTCGGATTTTAATGTTTCCAAACGCTTATAAGCGGCAAGCCTTTTGAGAATTGATTTTAATTCCGGGATATCACAAAAAAGAATCGACAGTCTGTGTCTGTAATGCCCCCTTCCTACGTTTACGGTATAGCATAAATCATCTGCATCAGTTTCCGGATACTGGTCCAAAAATCCGGTATACCTCTCTATGAGCGTAATTAAAGCTTCTTTGCTCTTTGCTGACAGATTGAATATATTATGAACATTGCCTGAACTGCGGTTCCGGTTGTTTACAGCCGCCTCTTCCAGAACTATATGGCAATTAGTTCCGCTAAGTCCAAAGGCACTAACCCCTGCTCTTATAGGAAAACTTCTGCTGTTCCATTTTCTGTGCGTATCATTCACGTACACTGGTGTGCTGCAAAAATCTATATATTGGTTAGGCCGGTCAAAATTGATGCTTGCCGGAAGTTCTCTGTGTTTCATTGATAAAATAACCTTAATCAGGGATGCAAGGCCTGAAGCTCCAACGGTATGACCTATATTACACTTCACAGAGCCTATACCGCAGAACTGCTTTTTATTCGTATATTTCCCGAAAGCATTGCTTATACCTTTGATTTCTATGGGATCTCCGACAAATGTACCCGTACCGTGAGTTTCTATATAAGAAATGGTTTCAGGATTAACCCCGGAGCTTTTCCAAGCTTTTTCTATAACGTCGGACTGTGCTTCGGCATTAGGGGAGGTTATTCCGTTTGAAGCCCCGTCGCTGTTTACGGCACTTCCCCTTATAACCGCATAAATATTGTCCCTGTCCCTAACCGCATTTTTTAAAGGCTTCAAAAGTACTACTCCTGCACCTTCACCCCACACAGTTCCTTTAGCATCTCTGTCAAAGGCCTTTAGCTTTCCGCTGACAGATTCTATTTCGGTCCGCTGTGATTTGCCTTCAGGAAAAACAGATATATTGATTCCTCCCGCAATTGCCATATTGCATTCTCCGCTTTTTAATGCATTCAGTGCAACATGTACGGCTGTTGCACCAGAGGAACAAGCCGTATCAATCACCATGTTAGGTCCGACAAGGCCGAAAACATAAGAAATCCTCCCCGCAAGAATTCCTGTTACCGACCCCGTCAACGGTAAAATTCCGCCTTCGCTGACAAGCTCCTTATATTGCGAGTTGAAGGTAGAGTCAATCCCAATATACACACCTGTCTTTGTGTTTCTGATTTTATTTTCCGTATATCCTCCATCCTCCAGTGCCTCATAAGCTGTCTGCAAAATAATCCTCTGAGCAGGGTGCATTACTTCAGCTTCTCTGGGGGAAATACGAAAAAATTCAGGGTCAAATAAATCAATATCTTTTAAGTAACCGCCCGGCCAAAAATTTTCTATTTCATTTTTGTCAAAACACTTTCCGCCGGCCTGTAAAAGGGCAATTCTCTCCTCAGGTAAATTAGTTATTGCACTTTTCGCATTTTTCAAGTAATCCCAGTATTCCGATACATTATTTGCGGCTGCAAATCTGCAGGACATTCCGATAACAGCAATACCCTCCGAAAGGCCCTCCTCCTTTTGCTTAAGTTCAATAAGCAATTCTTTTGCTTTTTCCTTTGAAAGACTATGTGCTGCAACCTGCTCATATATGTATTCCCTTATAGCATCCACCAGTATGCCCTCCTCAAAACTATTTCATATTACGGATTTGCTTTTTTGTAATTTCTCCCTTTGCCAACTTATCCAACAGCTCGTCCAGCTCATCCTCATAGCTTGAGTTCTGTAAACACGTTACCGTTTCTTCACGTTGTGTTTTAGTCTCCATATACTGTGACATTTTTTGCACCGTTGGGTATGTATAAATATCTGTAATATCAACAAGCCCCGGGAACTCCTTTTCCATTGCTCTGAGCAGGAAACTTGCCAGTATTGAATCTCCCCCCATATCAAAAAATCTCTCTTGAGGGTCAATCTCTGCACGCCCAAGCACGTCTGCCCATAAACCGGCAATCTTCCTCTCAATTTTCGATAATGTTACGCGCTCTTTGTTCTGATCGGGTGTATACTCATCATCATTACCTGATGTGGAAATCTCAAGGGGATTATCGCTGATTTCGCATTCATAGGAGGTCAAAGCACCGAATGCCCCTAAATACTCCTTCCATTTGCTGTTGTGAAATGCATTCGGGTTTATTTCCCCTATAATTATCCGTCCTATGTTTTTATCCAATACCTGTCCGAAAGCTTTCAATGCATCGGCAGTAGAAATCGGCTTAAAAACATCCTCTTTGTTGTTTGCACCGTATTTAACTGCCATGCCGATCTCTTTCCATGCAGGCCAATTTATTGTCAAAGTTCTGCGGCCCGTCCTGTTTCTGCTATGGGTATATGAATCCAGATAGCAGTTTGCGGACGTATAATCGCTTTGCCCAGCTTCTGCTATAAATGATGTAGTAGAAGAGAAAACCACAAAGAAGTCAAGCTCATCATCGGAGGTCAGTTTGTCTAATATCCATGTGCCTTGTAGCTTAGGCCTTATAACACTGTCAAAAGTTCTTTTGTCTTTATTCAATATAAAGCCGTCACCGGCTACTCCCGCACAGTGTATCACACCATTTATCCGTTTATGGGTGGATTTTAAATAATTTATTATATCTGACATTTTATCGGGATCCGATACATCGTCGGAAAAAAACAATACTTTAGTTGCATTTGTTTCTATTTCCCATATAGTTTTGATTTTATTACATAATTCTATGTCCTTGCCCTCCTGAATAATCTGCTCCCAATATCTCCGTTCAGGAAAGGGGGAACGATTTATCAGTGCAAGATTAACGCTGTTCTTGGAGGCAAGAAATTTACCGGCTTGAAGGCCCAGTTCTCCTGTTCCTCCTGTAATAATGTAGACTCCTTCTTCAGAGATTTTAACCTTTTTATCTGCGGAATTATCTATAACCGCTTTCTGCAGCTCTTCCACATACCTGGTTCCTTTCCGGTAGGCTGCAATATGTTGACTCTTGTAAGAGCCTATTTCTCTAAGAACTTTTTTAATGTCCGTATATCTGTCAATATCAATGCACCTGCATTGCAGTTTATCATATTCCAGTCCTACAACCTTGCTTACGCCAAACAGAGCAGCACTGTGAGGATTGACTGAAACCTCGCTCCCGGTTACCTCACTTGCATAATCGGCAATAACAACTATGTCCAAGTTTTTACTTATTCTATTGGAAAGAAGTGCTTTTGTCAGATAGAAAAGGCTGTATATGCCTCTTTTCATTTCTTCTTCAAATTCACTTAATTCCTGTACAGGGTTTTTGTCTGCGGATGAACCAAAATAGAGGATTTTAGTTATGCCCCTGTCCTTCAGCTCACTCAAAAGCCTGTTATAGTCCTCAAATGTTCCTCCTATAGTGTATCTGTCACGGCAAATCCTTAAAAATTCATCTCCATAGACTGCATCAATAACTTCCTTTGCTTCGCCCCTGAGTGCGTCCAGGTAACTTTCGTACAAGTCCGCATCCGCCCGTATAACCAGTATAATATCCTCATATATGCCTTTCACGGGTACCTGGAGCTCCTTTTCTTTCCATACCATTCTGTAGTAAAAGTTTTTTTCAGTATTTGAGTACCCGGAATCCACTTTTAAGTCCTTCAAATCCTTTCTGTCTATCCAGCAGACCTTCCTCTCAAAAGGATATACAGGCAGGCTTACCTTTTTTAAGGACTGGAATTTATAATATTCCTCCCAGTCTATATCAGCTCCCTGTACATATAAATTACACAGTTCCTTTATTAATTCATCACACTGTTCAATACTTTCACTTTTTTGATGTATTTCTACTATAATACATTCTGACGCTTTGGACATATGTCTCTTTTGCTCTTCGGTAATATCCCTGTCATTCCTTGCCGGCATCAAATCTGAAACAATTTTATGTTCACCGTAAAAAACTTTTATCAGGTCTGCCTGTGATAAATCCGAGCTGCCGGCATTAATTAATTTATTCAATAAATCCTGATAATTCTGAAATACAATTGCTAAACGGAAGGGGTGATGCCCCCGCCCTGTGTTTGCCGTATAGCAGAGACTTTTGAGATCACTGCCGGGTTCAGAGACCAAATACTTCACATATTGTTGTACCAGCTGGGCAAGAGAATTTTTGCTCTTTGCGGATAACGTCAGCACATTAATCAACCGATCTTCACTATCATACTCCAAGTTACTGTCTCCTCCCTGCTTGGGAGCCTCTTCAAGGACAACATGGCAATTGGTTCCACTCAGGCCAAAAGCACTAACTCCGCACCTTCTGGGGAAATCACCGGCTTTCCAGTCCCGTAGCCTGTCATTTATGAATACCGGAGAATCAATGAAGTTTATATTTTTATTTGGTTTATCCAGATTTAGAGTAGGCGGTATTTTCTTCATATACAGTGAAAGTACCGCTTTTATAAATCCAGCCATACCTGAAGCATTGTCCGTATGGCCGATATTTGTTTTTACCGAGCCTACGGCACAAAATTGAACTTTATCGGCAAATCGTCTGAAAGCTCTTTGTATACCGTTTATTTCTATGGGATCACCCAATTTTGTACCGGTACCGTGTGCTTCAATGTAAGCAACAGTCTCCGGATTTATCCCGGCATCCCTCCAGGCACTCAGGATTACTTCTTCCTGAGCGATAGAATTCGGTGCTGTCAACCCGACTGATTTCCCATCCTGATTCAGGGCCGAGCCTTTTATCACCGCATAAATATTATCGTTATCCCTTACAGCTTTTCCCAATGGCTTGAGAAGAACAGCGGCAACACCTTCTCCAAGTCCCGTCCCTCCGGAATCCTGATCAAATGCCCGCGTTATTCCGTCTGCCGCGGCAATCCCTAATTCTTCTTCTTTTTGTCTCATTTTACACAAAGGAAGAAGATCAATCTTTATTGCTCCTGCTATTGCCGCTTCACACTCACTGTTTCTAAGGCTTCTACAAGCCATATGTATGGATGCCAGTGCAGAGGAACAGGCAGTATCAATCAACATGCACGGGCCCTTAAGGTCAAGAAGATATGATATTCTGCCTGCAATTATTGAATTGAGATTTCCGGGAATTGATATACCGGCCTGTTCCGGAGCCAGCACCTCTATCAGCGACTTGTAATTTTGCCCAAAATCGGTACTGTGTCCAACAAACACCCCCGTTTTCGTACCAGCAAGCTTTTTACCACCATATCCGGCATCTTCTATTGAATGCCATGCAGTTTCAAGAAATATCCTTTGCTCCGGACTCATGAGCTTTGCTTCTGTGGGTGATATGGAATAAAAATCGTAGTCAAATTTATCAATTTCATCAAGAAAGCCGCCTTTATAATACATACGGTCTTCGCTTGGGATTCCCAGATGTTTTACGTAAGTTTCCAAATCATCAATACGATTTTCAGGAAAGTCCCTTATGCAGTTTTTGCCTTCCTCCAGCACTTTCCAATACTCTTCCTTGCTATTTGCTTCTGCAAACCTGCACGATATCCCAATAACGGCAATATCTTTATTGGATGATTCCTCAACATTACTACATATGTCATGTTCATTTTCATTGCTTTGAAGAATTTGCTTCAGATAATCTAAACTTACAGCCATAAGTACCCCTCTTGTTAAAACTTATTATTCAGGCATCTTGAACGTCTCAAAAATGTTTCTTGTCCCGGTTTCGTCAAATAATTGATTAAATCTTTCTACCTGCTCATCAATGGATGTCCTCTTTGTAGCAAATACTGAACGGAGCATGTCCAAGGCTTGCTGCATTTGTTCGAAGGAAGGGTCAATTCCTTCCCTCTCAAGCTTATCCACAAGCTGTTGTATACTTTTATAGGGTTCAATTACGCCCTTGCTGTATTCATCATTATTCCAGTTACTGTTTGGTGTACATACCGCTATAGCAAGGCATCTTTCCATAAGCCGCCGTTTAGCTGCCTTATGGGGCAGTGATTTATGCAATTCGCTTTTTAGCCTGTCAATATCGGCTGCGTTGTCAAAGGAAAATGCATTTATGCCATCTATGTTTTTCTTTGTAAGTTTCTTTAATACTTCGGCTGGGCCAAATTCAATTGCAGTATCAACTTTCCTGCTTTGCAGGTAATTCATTGTTAAAACCCACTGTACCGGCATTACTACCTGTTTTGACAGATTTTCAACGATGCAGTTATGATTTTTATAGGGCAATGCATCTACATTGGATATGACCGGATATTTCATTGGATAGTATGTGTATTTATTCAATTCCTCGTTGAGCCTAACTGAAGCAGGTTCCATAAGAGGACTGTGAAAAGGGGCACTTACTTTCAATGGAATCACTCTGCCCCCGGCACCGGTCAGTATCTGAGATAACTTTTCCACAGCCGCCTTATGTCCAGAGATAACTGTCTGATCCGGTGAGTTATAATTTGAAATAACGGCTGCCTCGTCTTCAAGGGTCAGCCCTTTGCATACTTGCTCAATATAACTGCTGTCTATTCCGCTCACGGCTGCCATAGCACCTATTCCCTCCGGAACCGCAGCCTGCATGAACACACCCCTGCTCCTTACTATTTTCAGGGCGTCGCTGAATCTGATTCCACCTGCACATACAAGTGCAGATATTTCACCGAGGCTGTGTCCTGCAAGATACATAGGCTCATGTCCGAACTCCTCCATATACACTTTGAACTGGGCTACACTCACAGTAAGTATGGCAGGCTGAGTATTTTCTGTCTTAGTCAGCATATCCTGACTACCGTTGAAACAAATACTCCTTAAATCAAATTCCAGAATATCGTTTGCTTCTTCAAATATCCTTGCTGCCGTCTTAAAGCTGTTATTAAGCTTTTCTCCCATACCAACATATTGGGAACCCTGCCCCGAAAACAGGAATACCGCATTTTTCATATAATAACACTCCCCTTGAAAAACTATTTAATATGTGTAACTGCTTTAATAAGCCTTAAATATTCTTTGAAAAATCCTTTAATTCTTTCTTTACAAAACCTTCCGGTATCATACTCAAACCGGATCTCTGTCTCACTTTTTTTGCTGTAAACACTCAGTACTAAATCCATTGCGTTTGAATTTGCGTAGTACCTGGCTGTACTATAGTGAAATACCGGTATAATTTTTTTTGAGTCCCCCGTATAATCCCGGGCAACGCTTTCGTAATTTGTACTCTCACTCTCATCCTCAAGCGGCATGGAGATCAAATCAATTATTCCCTCCATGTCCTTAATAGAGTTGAAATCCATATCTATATACACTTCAGCTCCGTATTTCCCCGTTAATACCCGCACGGTTATGCACTCCTGTCCGGATATCTCATGTAAAAGGTACATATATAATGCAAGCGACAGCTCACGTAAACCATAGCCTGTCCGGCTCAGATATAAGAACAGTACTTCAAGCTCTTCCCCTGTTAAGAAATAACTTAATTCTGCTCTCGTACTATTGGCTACGTCTGTGTTGTAATAGTCGGATGGCATTATTGTGGGATGCATTATCCTTTTCGGAGGCAGCGACTTCTCTTTTTTCAGGGAAATGTAGCCTGCCAGCCTGGATATGGTCGGATAGGCAAATATATCAGCAATTTCCAAAGCACCCGGATAGAGCGTATCCATCTCCTTATACATCATTGATAGCAGGATGGAGTTTCCGCCCAACTCAAAGAAATTGTCATCTACACCAACCAAATTCCGGTTCAGTATGTTCGACCATATTTCTACAAGCTTATTCTCGGGCTCTGTGCGCGGTGCCGCATATTTACTATGCAATAAAGGTCTTTTGTTATCCGGTTCCGGTAAAGCATTTCTGTCCAATTTGCAGTTGGGCAGCAGGGGCATTTTGTCCAGCTTTACATAGAAACCCGGAATCATGTACTCCGGAAGCTTTTCGGCCAAATGTGCTATAAGCTCTGAAACTGTCAGCTCACTGTCTGACAGATAGTATGCAACCAGATAGTCCTCATCCCATTTGTTCTTTTTTGTTGATACAAAACAATCTTTTATTCCATCAAGTTTACTCAGACAATTTTCAATTTCCCCGAGTTCTATCCTAAACCCTCTGATCTTTACCTGCTGGTCTATCCTCCCTAAAAATACAACCTCACCATTATCAGCCCATTTGGCCATATCCCCAGTCCGGTATATTCTCTCTCCATTTCTGAAGGTGTTTTCTAGAAACCTGCTGCTTGTCAGTTCAGGCTTGTTGATGTACCCTCTGGCAACCCCATCTCCGCCTATAAACAACTCTCCCGGCTTGTCTATGGGTTGCGGATCCCCATCCTGATCCAAAATGTATATTTGTGTATTGCTGATCGGGGTTCCGACGGTTATCTCATCTGCCTGTGTAAGCTCTTTTATTGTAGACCATACGGTAGTTTCCGTCGGTCCATACATATTGTATATTTTTGCAGAAGTCAGTTTCTTTATTTCCCTGAGAAGTTTTTGGGGAAATGACTCTCCCCCTATCATTATTTCCCTCAGGCCACAGATGTACCTTATATTTTCCGAATCCTTCAGTATCAAATTCATTGTTGAAGGTGTGGTCTGCAGCATATCAATTTGCCGTCCCTTGACATACTCCCTAAATGACATCGGGTCCGCTATAACAATCGTCAGGCCCCTTGTTAAAGGCAGAAGAGTTTCAAGGGTAAAAATATCAAAGGATATTGTAGTCAGCGATACGATTGTCTTTCCCTGAGAAAAGTCAATCCTTTCTGTCACACCGGCAATGAAATTGGCAAAATTCCTATGTTCCAGCATTACGCCCTTCGGTTTTCCGGTTGAGCCGGAAGTATAGATAACATACATCAGGTCAGAAGGTGAATTAATATTCACTAAATTCATACCTTCTTTTTCAAATACCCTGCTGTCATCGAGATACATTTTTTTACCTTTAAAGGAAATTGAAGCTTCCAAATGGGTATGTGTCAGAAGTATCGAAACGTCGCTATCCTCCAGCATGTATTCAATCCTTGATTTTGGGAACTGCGGGTCTATTGGAAGGTATGCTCCGCCTGACTTTAGTATCCCCAGTATGCCAACCAGCATGTCCAGTGAACGTTCAACCATAACTCCAACTACAGTATCAGGCTTAACGCCGTTTTCCCTCAGTCTTCCCGCCAGTTTGTCCGACTTTTCGTTCAATTCCAGATATGTTAGAGTCTCTTCTTTAAAACGCACGGCTATGGTATCCGGCGTACATATTACCTGTTCTTCAATGAGAACATGGATTGGCTTCGCCGGATACCTGCTTTCGGTATTGTTGAATGAGTACAATACCCTTTGTCTCTCTGCTAAACCAATCTTTTCGGTAAAATCTGCCCTTATTTCATCCATTACATTCGCCCCCAAAATCACGAATTGTCCGTATAAGTGCATGAGCTATACTTTCCTCAGCATCAGCTATGTCCCTGATTAAACCAGCTGCTCTCTTCTTCAATAAATGGTGTTCCTGCTGAGCACTCATGGCCATCTTTATAAGTATCATACTAAGCTGGCTCCACATATTTCCTGCATACAGCATACTTGTACCGCTTATGCACAGTTCCTCTACCCCATATTTTTTTGAAAGGTACATCAATGTTTTTGCAAACGTCATTCTGTAAGATCTTATTTTTTTAAGCTGTACGAATATCGGAGCAGCATACAGCGTGTCAACACCATCTACTTCAAGCCTTATATCCAGTGATTTCTCAATATCATCCGCAAACTTCCGTATGCTGCCAAACATGCTGTACTCACTGCCGTATTTCAGCAATATTAAGGATTCCGCAACCACTTCATGCCACTTTATATTCTTCTGCAAAGGCTCACCGATTTCAAAAATACTGCAATTATCAAATTTGCCTTCAAGTTCCTTAAAGGTCATCTGTTCGACTTTGCTGCTGTAATAAGGATCAATGCAATACAATCGTTCATTTTGTTTATCAATTTTCGTTATCAATACGCTATGGTTGTAGTGGTATTTATTATATGTAAGGGTCCAACGGCACCAGAAAGAATCCATAAACAGTGCTACTGGCATTCCCTTTTGTATTTCCCTCTCAAAAAGTGACTGTAAATCAGCTAAGGTACATACGGACTTTTGAACTGCAGCTATACCGTGATACCTATTAAGCAGGTCTACAAAGCTTACTTCCCAGGATCGTTCAAGTCTGGAACCAAAAGAACAGTATGGCTCGTGCATGTTTCCCGGTAATAGCTCAAATCCCCATGAGCTTGCAAACATCAGCTCATACTCAAAACCGAAATAATTCGCCACACTTACCAAAATACACTGAAAGCATTCATATGCTTCGTCATATACCGGAGCTATGTCCAATTGCATCCCGTGTCCCCCTTAGCTTCTGTTTTTTTTTGCAATTTAAAACAAACTCCCTGAGCTCGGAGTAATTGTTTGCGAAATTCATACCCAAATGTTCAATACCTGTTTCAATTCCAAATTCAATTTCAATATGCACAAGCATCTCAACCAGTTTAAGCGAGTCAAACCTCAGATCCTTTATAAACTCTGTACCGTCACTTATATCTCCTATGTCAGCCCTCACATTTGAGTGTCTCACTACAATGCTCTTGAGCTTTTCATCAATGCAATCCTTCATTTATCCAAGTCTCCCTTTCCGGGTTATACTTCCAGTACGGCCCGATATTAAATCTACGCATAAATTTTACTATCCTCAAAGTATTTCTCTTTACTTCCATCATAAACAATTACACCCTTTTCCAGAACTATTATTCTGTCAACCGTATGTAAAAGTGCCGGTCTGTGAGCTATATTTATAAATGTACTTCCTTTACAAAGATTGTCTATGTTTATGCAAAGAACCTTTTCTACCACCGGGTCCAGGGATGAGGTTGCCTCATCAAATACAATAATTTTGTTTTTCTCCTTTAATATGGCTCTCGCTATACTTATCATCTGCTTCTGCCCTCCGGACAGGTTTTGCCCCCGTTCACTGACCACAGTATTCAGTCCGTCAGGTAATGAAGCAATTAATTCCCCCATGTTTGTTTTATTTATAATATCTGCTACATCATCATCCGTAGCATTTTCATTACATATTTTTATATTATCCAAAATAGTGCCGTTAAAGAGGAAAACATCCTGCGACACTACTGTTATCTGTCTGCGAAGTGAATGCACATTATATTCAGATACGTCCTGCCCGTCAATAGATATACACCCCTCATATCCTGTATGAAGCTGAAGCAAAAGCTTTGCCAGTGTTGATTTTCCGGAGCCGTTAGCACCAAGGATGGCAACTCTTTCTCCCGCTTTGATCTGCAAATTTATATTTTTCAGGACACTTTCTTCCTGACCCTCATAGAAGTAACTGACATTATCAAAAACGATTCTTCCTGACTTTATATCAATAGGCAATTTATTTGCCAGCGTCATTTCATTGTCCAAATTCAGCAGTTCCTTTATTCTTTCCCAGGACGCTATAGCAGATTGGATGTTCAGCTTTAAAGACGCCAGGTTCAGTGCCGGGCCGAAAACAAATGTGATATATCCTACAAAAGCTGTTATTTCTCCGATTGTCAGTTGGTTGTTTATAATCAGCCATCCGCCATATGCCCAGATAGTAAGCGGAGCAAGACCTGATATCGCCGTATTTACATATCCGGAAACAATATCCGTAAGTACTTTTCTGGAGGTTGTTCTTATACCGGCTTCATATTTGTCGTAGTACTCCAAAAGCTTTTTAGTTTCAAGCACAAACAGCTTTACGGTTTCTATTCCAAATATGGTTTCAAATATATTTCCTCTTTGAACAGCCCAAGCCTCTGATACCTCTTTGCTTACTTTCTTTACTCTATGTGAAAATATGCGGTTATTTATCAACGTTAGGGGTACAATTACCAGCGAGACAATTGTGAGCTTTGGATTAATGCTCAGCATCATTATCAGACCGAAAACCAGCTTTATACAGTCACTGAATATCTCAAGCACACGACCTGCCGATATAGTATTCAGCGTACGGATGTCATCATCGATTCTTGACTGAATATACCCTGATTGATTAGTGATGAAAAAGCTCATGGGCATATAAATAATTCTTTGCATAATATCTTTTTTAATCGCATAATCAAATTTCATATCAAAAATAGATAAGTAATATGATTTGACGCTATTTATCAGGGGTATTACAAATAGCAGCGCACCCCAGATGAATACTATTATGTTGAAGGATTTATAGTTTTTATTTACAAGCACCTCATCAACCAACCGCATATTTAAATACGGTATGGGCAGGGATAGCAGCACAGAAGCCAATATGGCAAATGCCGATATAATGATGTATTTCTTTAGATGACTAAAGTATGCAAGAATCTCCTTTAACTTATCCATATCCCTTTGTTCCGACAATTTATCCATCTTAAACCCCTTAAACCCTTCCGACTATAACATAACTTGCATGTCCCATAAAACAGGCATTAAAAATGCAGCTTACTGTATCCTTGATTACCGTCGAATAAATAAGCTGCAGTATGCCCGAGGATGCCCCGCATTCACCAGTCATGGACTTTATATCCAATACTTTCCCGACAAAATTTTGTTCCAACGCATCCTTTTCTATACTGTCAATTTTCGATTTATTATAGTTTGCAAAATAATTATCTATCTTTATCTCTTTTTTAAAGATACTGTTTATTTGATACTGTATATCATTATCTGTAAAGTAATTGCCCTTTCCAGCTTCAATCAGGCAGTTCCTGGGCTTTTGAAACCTTGTCCCGTCCGTATTGCCGGCTCCCAGCAGCACAACTCCGCAGCCTTCTCCGGCGATGAATTCCTTTTTTAAAAAACCCTCTCTTTTCATTCCCTCATAAAACTCAAGTACCGAGCTGTTTAAAACATCCACGCCGCCTGCAATTACCAAATCCGCCTGCTTGCAGCTCAAAAGTGTTTTCCCGGTTATCAATGCATCCAAGCCGGACGTCCAGCCGTTTGAAATGGTCATGTTAAAGCCTTTCAGTCCATATCTTTGCGCAATAATTCCAGAAAGCAAATTATTCGCTGTCTGCTTAAATAGCAGCGGAGAAGCTACTCCGGTTTTGTATAATCTGTCAAGGTATCTTTCCTGTGTATCAATTATATTAAAAGTAGTTCCCATCACCACTGCTACCCGGCTGCAATCATAAGTCCGGCATAAGTCAATATCCGCATCTCTCAAAGCTTGTTCAGTGGCAGCCAGAACATACCGGCAGGCTATGTCCAACTGCGGGCAGGCTTCCGTTAATCCTTCAGGCAAGTAATCAAATTCCGTGATATTTCTTATAGTTAAGCTGCTCGAATGCTGCTTTACGCTGTTGCCCGGTATAAACCCGCTCAATGCGGATGAAAATTTCTCAACAGTATTACCTATAGGTGTTATACAACCCATGCCTTTTATTTCAACTGTTTCCTGCATTTTCTCGAATCCTTCTCTCAATAATTAAAGCTCCGTTTACACCTGTAAATCCAGAGCTTAGCAATATTGCTTTCATTAAATTAGTTTTCACAGGCTGAAATAACAACGGGATTTTTTCCCATTCAGGATCAACCGTATACTCAAGTCCCAGCGGTGCTATATACCCGTCCTCCATCATTACTATAGCACCTATGCTTTCAACTATGCCTGAAGCTCCCAAAGTGTGTCCTATATATGGTTTTATAGACGTTACATGCTGCTTCCCAAAGTTACTTCCGAATACATTATTTATCGCAACTGCCTGGGACGAATCGTTATATTTGGTCCCCGTTCCACAGCAAAAAATACAATCAATATCTCCTGCTCTCAGGTTTCCCATCGTCAAGCTATTTGTGATCGCCAATGACATACCTGCTGCATCCCTGTCCGGTGATGTCAGATGCTTCGCATCATTGGTTACTGCATAACCGGTAAATGCTCCATAACAAGCTTTTGCAGTGTTTCTGCCACCAGCCAGAACGAGGAAGCCTGCGCTCTCTCCAAGTATTATCCCATCACGCTCAGCCCCGAAAGGCTTTAGCTCATTATTCCTGCTGAGCGCCTTCAGTGAACTCATTCCTGAAATGATAAACTGTCCAAGTATATCCGCACTGCCTACCAAGCAAATATCCACCTGTCCTGAGGTAATAAGCTGACAGCCTAGTGCAATTGCATTAATTCCCGAAACGCATGTATTTGTGACCGTATATGCAGGTCCGTGCAAATTATACAAACGGCATAAATAACTGGCTGTCTCGCCCAGCAGTCCTCCGGCAAAGCTGCTGTTGAAGTCTTCCCCGCTTCCATATACCGTTTCCTTAATATAGTTTTCTTTTTTGAGGGTATTACCCAGACTGGTTCCAAAAACCAAGCCTACATTTCTGCTGTTTTTAATTTGAGATATACATATACCTGAATCTTCCAGAGCCTCTTCCAAGGCCTGTACGGTTATTGCAGCAAACCTGTTCTCTCTGAAAGAACCCTTGATCTCAGCTCCGAATATATCAAACTTCGAATTATAACCTACAAGCCTGTCTACTCCGGTCTTACACTGCTGAAGCGATTTTCTGAATTCTTCCACGCTATTGCCTATTGGAGATACCGCTCCCATACCTAAGCAAAAAATATCCATAATTACCTATAAAACTGCATTAAAGCGGCAATTAATCCAAATATGAGAAGAATTACTCCTACTACTCGTGTAATATACAACCCTTTTTCACCAAAACCTAACTTTAAGCCGAATATATTCAAGAGTTTACCGGATGCTTTCAGACATAATTCCGTTTTAAAGATAAGCAGGATACACCCAATAAAAAATACCAACATCAAAATAATAAAAAGTGCCAGTTCGTTTCTTTCCATATTCCTTCTCCTTAAAAAGTATTTACTTACATTTACAACTATGTGCTATATTAACATTTTTGTATTAAAAGTCAAAACAATGCTCATCATCACGTATATCTTTTTCTGAAAAATCATCTCTGTATATTTTTTTAAGTACTCTCAAAAATATTTTTGTATCTCTTTTATCAGTTATGTCAAATCTTTTCCTTAACATAGGTGTATGATAATATAAGGTCAGTATGCTTTTCGGAAGTCCGTAAGGGTTTATTTTTTGTATCAGGGGCTGCTTATCTCCGCTCCCGGCCTCAACAACGCCTAAAACCCTTGGCAGAGGATTGTCAAAAGGATATTTCTCATGATTTTTTAGTTCAATCCTTTTGCCGTTGACATACATTACCTTTATATTCTTCCTCAATGCGAAATTAAAGGCTTCTTCTATTGTATTTATAATTGGCTCCCCTTTGTCATTCAGCGAGGTATTGCAGAGCATTGGAATTCCTGTATCTTCGTAAAAGGCTTTTATCAGCTCATACACTAATTCGTTATCCATACGCTTTAATGTCTGTACTCTTGCCGAGCCGTCAAGATGTGCTATAGCCGGTACAAGTGAAAGCTTTTGCTTTTTTATTTTAAATGCATTCAGCATAAAAGGAGACGGATAGGCATTTTCAAACCACTCGTATACGCTCTCTTCCAGAACTATCGGTGCTACCGGACGCCACCACTGCCGGCCCTTAATTATATTAAGACTATCCTTTGCCTTCTCATTCCTTGGATCCGCAAGCAGGCTTCTGTTTCCGAGGGCTCTTGGGCCTATCTCAGCCGGTCCGTTGAACCAAACCACAACCCCTTCCTTTATATCATTAACTGTCGTTACAGGAGTAAATTCCGAAATCTTTTCTATATATTTATAATAACCCTTCTCTTTTAATACAACCTGGTCGAATTCATCACTATCACCATAATATGCTGTTCCCAGCTTGAATTTTATGTTATTCATTTTTTTATAAAATGCATATAATCCTATTCCCAACGACAATCCTGAATCATTGATGCAGGGACAGCCAAGAAAACCCTTAAATTTATATTTATTCATCAGATAACTGTTGGTTGGGCAGTTTAGACCATATCCTCCCGAAATAGCTAAATATGTGTTCTGAGGGTCAATTTCATACTTTTTTATTATATTATCTATATTATTTTCCATTATTTTAATTGACAGCTTTTGTATTATTTTGACAAACATACTTATTTTATTATCTTCAATACAAAATCTATTGTCAAAGTCATTAAAAAGTACTCCCTTATCCTTTTCTGTAAAACTGAATACCTTAGCTATCATCCCATCCAGAAACTTTCTGGTGCTGAAAATATCCCTGTAGTTTCCGATTTCAGGAATATCCTCCAAATCCAAAAATGCCTCGCTTGCCGATGCACTTCCAAGGGCCATTAAAGTTCCCTCTCTAAGGGCGGTCCGCCTTTTCGCCGCTGTCCATAACGGACCTGGAGAACAAACCGGAAATACATCTACTTTGCCTTTCCTGGAAAAGCATCCGCAAAAATAATTCATTTCCTCACCGTCAACAATTACCATATCAGGAGCCCCATCAACTGCCAAACCAATGATATCGTTATTGTAAAATACCTCGCTATCAATCATCAAGCTTGAAAACAAATGTGCTATCGAATGATAAGCGATTCCCCTGTAATCAGTTAACGAGTGATAATCTTCACATGTCTGAAGTCCAGGTGTCCCCCAAACCTCCACCATATTTTCCAGTGAAAGATTATATTTACTTAAAAGAAAGTTAATGATTTCAACTGCATTTGCATGGCTATATAAGGACAGGTCGAACTGTTTGATACCTGTCACTCTTTCAAGCTCCCAATGATGAACAAGCCTGACATTATCTGATGCTTTGTGCCATAAGGTTACGGACTGGTCATGTCTTACCATGATTTGTGCAGTACTTGCGAAATCATCTATGTGCATATATGTAGATAAATAATAGCCGTCTTTCATGTTTTTTACTCCTAAACTGTTGTTATCTATTTTTATAAAGTTAACCAAACAAATTTTATATCATAATCATAATATTACCGTATCAAACCCTCTCAGAAGGTTTAAATTCTCCTCTGCACCAAGCTCCTCATAAACGATGTTTCCTGTTACATAGAGCTTGTTGTAATAGCCCTTCATGTATTCCGGCGGCTCTTCATACATGAGCCTCTTTTTTCCCCACATCTTATCCAGCTTTATATAGAGCTTATTACTGCATCTCCTGTCTTTTATGCATTCGGGCAAGACCATTTCATACCAGCGTGCCGAATAACAAATCCTTCCCACTGCAATAATCCGGTTAGATTGATAAGTTGTAAGTTTTATATTGTCAAAACCATATTTTTTTAGTTCTGATACTTCCTGCTGGTTCAGCTCAAATTCCTGTATATTATATGTATTAAAAATATCAATTTTCGCCTGATGCTTTAAAGTGTTTGCCGCTACAACGGCTGCCAGCTCAGGCTCCTCATATTTTAAAAGCTCCTTATGCCATGGACACTCACAAACAGAACGGCTTAAAATTCTGCCTAGAACAGGAATAATCTGTCCCCTCTCAATTAAAGGCCTGCACAAGGATAATAGACCATAATCATTAAATGTCACTTTTATAATTGCTTCTGCCGACATTATTTTAATGCGTTGATAGAGCTTATCAACATAACATTCGGGTACAACTGGTGTTAAGTACCTTACAGCAAGCCCATTTTTTAAAGCCTTATCCGCTGTTTCCATCCATCCTTCATCCATAGCTTTATAAATGCATCCTTCATCACCCAATACTATACCTGAAAAATCCTGTAATGGATTCAGACTGCTTTCATTTGATACAATCCGGTATTCTCTTCTCACGATCTACCTCCCGATGATATATGGGTAATTTTTGTTATTAACGTCATATTTACATCTTTTATTGGAACACCATAATTTTTTCCACCATGGAGGTATTTTTTCGGTTAGTCTGGCGGTTTCTCCCCGTCTATGATAATTAAGAAATTCACAATATAGTTGAATAACCTTGTCGGTAAATTCGTAATTCCTCTCACGGCCAACAATTTTCAGGGCTTTTACTCCCAATTGCTCTAACTCTCCTAATTTGCATAGTGCACAACCCGCTTCAGCATCAAATAATTTTGAGATATCCGTCCTTTGTCCGTCACTAATTTCATATATTCCTTTACAAGAGACTCCTGGATCAAATCCATCCTTTACTCCTTCACCATAGTCATGTAAAAAGTTACAAGCCCCGTTAAAAAACGAACACCCCAGATATCCTATTACCTCTAAATCCATTATGTCGGAGTGCGCCAATTTTCTGATTTCATCCATAGTTATATGATAGGACAGGACTGTTCTCACAACCCCTAATGCCTTTAAAAATAATAGCTGCTGTTTATTGACAGTTTTAAAATAAACACTTGCATGTAATTCGACCGGATATGCCTTCTCGGCTACTACTTTTAAAATTCCAAGATCCCCAATAACTAAAGAATCAATACCTGCGGAAATTCCTCTCTCGATATAATCGATAAAATATGTTTCCAGCTTCCTTCCCCTATATTCTCCATTGCTGAACATCGGAAAATTACATAAGAAATTTACTTTCACACCTTTATCATGTGCATATTGAGTTATTGCCTCTACTTCATTAAATTTACTCAGGATAGTTTGTCCGCTGTAGCTGTTTTTCCCACGCCCTGTAAAGGATAGCGAGGAAAATATTTCGTCATCGGCACCCAGGTAAATTTCTTCAGCTCCGGATTTAATAAATGCTTTGGCAGACTCAAATGTATTCACTGGTGCCAAAATTCTCATAACTTTACCACCTTTGATAAATTTTATTTGATTATGCCATAAGGACTGTAAATAAATCTTTATGGCATAATTTTTTCAGGAATTTTCACTAAGTATCAAACCATAGAAACCAGCCCTGATTAACAGTGGCTATGGTCAAATGTCCAATAGCCCCATTGGCAAATTGAAACGCAAGATGTATCGTTAACTTTGCTTCCTACGATAACTCCCAATAAATCCATTCCTGCCACCTCCTTTCCTGTCATTTTTTAATAATTCTAACAATTACTCCAGCCAACCCATTGGCATACTCCCCCGCTTCCTGCGGTATCGTTTACCTTGCTTCCAACCACAACACCAAGTATGTCCATTCATATCACCTCCTCTGCACTGCTGATATGTATTAAAACAGCGGCTTAAGCCACTGATCGACCTATTGAACCTTAAAATCAAATGGCACATTGTCCTGAACAATTATTCTTGAATACTCTTCTACATTAGCCGGCAACCGGATATTCATATAAAAATATGTGCATCCTTTTAACACTACATCTCTGCACATAACTTTGTTAAATAAATTAATTTCCATATCTTCACAGCATTTCTTGCAGCTTTTTATGTCATATTCATCCTGAGCTTGAAATATATAATCTGTAATACATTTGCGGGAGTTGGATATAAATACATAAGGATATAATAATGTTTTCTCTAAGGGAAAATCCTTGGAAAATCTGTTTTCCTGTAAAATGTTTTCAAATTCAACCTTGCGGATGCCATATTTCCTGTACAACTCCCATACTCCCGGGAAATTACTTGATGCTGTCTGAAGTGCAAGCTGTGAATCTACGTTTAACTTTTCAAATATATTTAACATAAGCGGAGTCTTTTTAATTTTGTTTAACAAACGCCCCAAAATTAAGTTAAAAGTGTTGAAATACCGGCTATTTATGAAATACAGTAAACCCCAGTCATTAACAACTATTTCATACTTTTTTTCACATGACCTGAGATAAGCTAAAACCCTGTCCAGCCTTTCCATACTCTCTTCAGTCATATAGGAGGTTACAAGAGTTAACTCTTTTTTGTTAACCTCACACTTTTCAACTAACCGCTTTATGCTTTCCAAATTACACTGTAAATTAGGACAAAAAGCATTTCCGAAGTATACTCTGGCATAGCTCTCAGAGATATTCTCAAATGCCTCCAGACTTGATAACATGACTGAGTATTCCATTATATTAACCTCATAAGCTGTTTATCCACAGGTATCTGTTTATTTGCACTGCTTATGAAAGCTGTCTGCTTTTCTACAAGCTCCTTTTTGCCCTCAGATAGTAGTTTTTTCATCATATTAACAGTCCCCTCCTGGTCAAAAATCTCACAAGTCGGTATTATACCTGCAAACCTGGGATTTTTATCATAAAACTCGTTAATAATACCGGTATCGAACTCAGGAAAAATAGAAAACCTTTTTACTGTACCGTTATTTTCAGTCACCAGCCTTAGGATTTTATTTATAAAAGGAGTTATGCCATAGTCGAGGCCGGTAATAATTCTGCCCTCTGAAACAGTTATATCATAACTGTTTCTCAGACTTATTGCCGGTACTTTATACCTGGCGGCTCTCCCCAAGCTGTTTGAAAATCTGTTAATGGTAATTACCAAATCGGATATGCCGATAAGCTCCTCTGTTTTGAAAAATGGCAATTCCGCCAAGTCCGTCCTGAGAGAAACATTTTTATATTCTCCGCTATTCCAAGACGTATCTCCAAGCAAGACCAATTCAATGTCATACTCCAGCCTGTTGAAAAAATAGAGAATAATGCGTATCATATGTTGATAAAGCCTATTTTCAACCTTCCCCGCAACTATCTTGATCCAATGTCCGAGCGGAAATATAACCAGCTTACTGTCCTGACTGACTTTGAATTCCTGCCTTAATATAATTTTATCTTCTGCTGATATATTTTCAGATTTTAAAAATACCGGAAAGTATATTAAGTTTTCACTTATGGTTTTAACAGGATCGTGTGGCGGGACAGGTCTTAATATGGCATCTACCCAATCCGGGAGTGTAAGTATCGTTTTCTTATCTTCGTAGATAGCTGAATAATCGTCCTTATATCCGCAGTTACCTATAGTATCTATTACCGTGCACGAAATATCATAGTTTTGCAGCCATCCGAAATCAAACGCAAAGTTCATGTATGAGTTTTTGATATACATATTGTAATCAGTAAATATGAACATATCCGGATTTACTCTCTGTACCAGTTCCTCCAGCAAAGAGTAATTATAATTGCTGTCATTTGAAAGGACCCATCTATTCTCCTTTTTTATTTCCTCAAACAAACCTATTATTTCATTTCCAAGAAAATAGACCTCCCATCCGGCTTCTGACAATTGTTCAGAAAGTCTGACCGCTGTATAAACCTCTCCTATTCCCAGTGATGGGCATATAATAAATAGTGCTTTCAAAATATCACCTTATCCTCGCTTCATATTCAAGCCGGAATGCATTATAATAGTCTTCTAAACTTGAAAGGTTTATATTGTTTGAATTATCTTTGATATATTCAAACTTATTCCCTTTTTTTATAAATTCATTTATAGCATCAATCAGGATTTTGTTAGTTACTCCTACGCAGTTATTTTCCATCAACCTCCTGATTTCTTTAATAATACTTTTTTCAAAAACCGCAGCCCCATTCCAGCACCAGCTGGATATGATGTCCTTTACCCCCGGCTTTTCAACAAGTTCTATTACTTGTTTCCTTTCTTCATCCAATATTAAATTACATCCCTGTGTTATCTGTTGAATATTTGAATAGCTTGTTACACCTAAAATATTTACTCTTTTTCCAAGACTCCCTATTTGTTTAAAGAACAAAGGATCATCAAAATATTCGTCCCCGAATAAAAAAAAGAAACTCTCTTCATTGAGCTTATCCTCCAGACTTAGAAGTGAGCGGGCTATTCCAGGTATTCCCGCTTCAGCAACAATATCTAAATTTATATTGTCGAATACAATATTTTGTATAATAGTATTGATGATGCTATAAAACTTATCATTAATTGTCAGTATTATGTCTTTGACCCCTGCCATCTGTAACCATTCTATTTGCTTAACTAATAGCGGTTTATCATATATGGGGAGATAGCATTTGGGGATATAATCCGATAAAGGAGCTAATCTTTGCCCTGCTCCGCCAGCCATAATCACCGCTTTTGTTATAGGCATTTCACCCACCTCATTCCTGCAGCAGATTTATAATTTTCTGATCAAGTATGTACTGTTTTCCCTTCACTCCCGATTGTAACCTTTCATAGAAATCATTGAAAACTTCCGATTTCCAATTAATATATTCATCAAAAACTTGTCTTTTAGTTTTATAAGGAGTTATACCTGAACACGGATCAGGTATAAGAATCTCATAATAAACATTGACCAATTTACTATCATTAGTTATTCTTTTTATGGTTTTAATAAGATTAAAAGTATCCTTAAGAGTTTCATAAGTCTCATCTCTTAAAAATCTTGAGAAGTAGATTTGTGTAATTATATTTTCTCTGGTACATGCTTCAATAATATTGATCAGTGACTCACTTGTATAAAGCTTTCCATTATTTTTGCGTACACCCGCATTTCCACTGTGGACTGTAATAGCTAATTCCATTCGGTTACCGAATCCTTCGCCAGCGGCAGATTTAATGAATTCCATACTCGGAAGCTGCCAGGCTTCATTATAGATGCCTATGGCTTTAAACCTGGCTGCAAAGCTGTAAAGTAGTTCCTTGTAGTATTCAGCACCAAAAGAACAGATGTCATGGGTGAAGTTAATGTTATCAAGCTTTAAGTGTTCCAGCTTCTCTACGTCGGATAGGATATCGGATATATCCCTCTTAAGAATAGAATTCCTTCCGTATACCTTTTGACTGTTACCCTTCGACCCATCACAGGCCGGACAATTAAAAAGGCAGCCACGGCCGTTAACAAGCCAAAAGCCTCTTCTTTCGGTTCTGCCTGGAAATGAGTATTCAGGAATATTTACCGCATTTTGTAAAAACTCCGTATTGCCGTAGCTGATACCTTTAAAGCTGTCCAGAATAAAACTGCTTCTGCTTTTTGCCACGGTACCTGCTGTACGGTAATATAAGTTTGAAATCCTATCCGTTTCACGTCTGTCTCTCAATGTCTTTAACAAATCTACCAGTGGCTCCTCCGAATCACCGCAAACTATATAATCTATACCCTGTATCGATTCCATCAGATATTCGGCAAAAACAGAAGCGGTCAGTCCACCGGCAATAATTATCGCTCCGGGGTTTATTCTTTTTACCTCTTCTATTATAAAATTGGCCCCCCTGACATGTACAAACCAGTGGATATCTACCAGATAAAAATCTGACGGATGGTTATACAGCCAGTCACTAACAGAAAATTTTTCATCCAGATCAAGCTCCATGGGATAATTCAGTCCATCAACCTTGAAACCTTCTTTTTGTATCAAATCTATCAAACCAAAGATACCTGCGGGAATAACCCAGTGACTTGCCGCTTTGCTGCTGGAAGGATGTATATAGCATACCCTATTCATTCTGCATCACCTTTAAAATATCCGGATAATAACACTCGTATAACCTTAATCCGTTGTCTCTTTGACAGGAATGTTTATTTAAATTATGGTAGTATTCTTCAAAGCTGTTACACTGATTTGCCAACTCAATAGAGTATCTCAGCAATTTGATATCATTTTCGACCTTATCCTCACTTGTAGACCTTCCGACCAGCTTTAGACTGGTTATACCCATGTCCTTTAAGAAGTATATAGCACAAATGCCACAGTCGCCCCTCTTTTTCATGCCCGCATTAAGGCGTTCCTCAAGCAGATCCTTTGATTGTGTTACCGGAATATTGCTATTTATGCCGGTTATGCTGTATTCCAGCGAGCAGCCGGTTGCATACTTTTTCATTTCAGACGGCGATCCATCCTGCGACCAGTAGATTAACCCATGTAAATGATTGCAAAAGCCATCTATGTTTATGCATCCTTCATTCATCATAAAAACCTCGAACTCAATATCAGTATTATCCTTGGTCAATACATTGATTTCACTTACAGTAAGTTCTCGGGGGAAAATGATTCTTTGCGCTGACAATTCTTCATGATAGAACCTGACAGCCGATCTGTTAAATACAGTACCTCCCGTGCTTACGTGAACATTGCACTTATCCTTGAACATATATATAAGACCGGGATCGGAAAAAATGATAGCATCTACCCCACAGTTAATCGAACTGTCAACATGGTAGCACAATAAATCTATTTGATCCTCGGAATAGTGATGCTCATTTATTGCATAGTAAACTTTGCACCCATGATAATGTGCTTTTTCAACAACCTCTTTTAATTGACTGAAATCGGAAAAATTGCCCGAAGCAAAAGGTCTTCTGTTAACCCCCACCAAATACCCGTAACGCTTCACCCATTCATCATCAAAAACCCCGCAATAAAACTCCGTTGCACCTGCCTTGATGTATTTTGTCAACTCTTGATAGCTCTTTAATCCTACACAGATTTTCATATAATCACCCCATTCGGTGTAGGTACCTATAGGCCCGGCAGAAGCTCTTTATCTGCTTCTGCAAGAGAAATACTGCATCCAAGAACGAATTCAATAATTTTTTGCATCGCAGAACAAGCTGATGGAGAATTCGTAAAAAGGCAGCACCTTCCCCCGCAAAGAAAGCGGCAAAAACACTCCTTGCACTCCTCAATATCCATTAATGAAGCAATATACCCGATACTGTCAAGACTTTTTGGTATACAGGCCTTTTCATGTTCAGTACAGTTATATATACTTCCCGTATTACTTATCACAAGGTATTCTATACCTGCCGGGCAATGAGTAAACTTCTTTTCCTTTTTATGGATACGCCTGATTAATGCTGTTATCTCATTGAACCTTTCAAATGCATCCTCTGCCGATAAATATTCATCAAGTAAATCCATCTGCTTTTCGGCAGTCTCAATAGCTTTAACAACTGATTCATACTCCGGCTCGCTCATACACAAGTGGCAGGAAGAGTTCCAGCTCCTTAAAAATAGTTCAATTCTATCAAACGGATCTGATGAGTCGGTATTGACAGCTGTTTTTATAAAGCAAGAGGGCTTCTCAAGCTTATTGAGTTTAACGTCGGCCTCCCTGAGATGAAGTCTTTCTAGTATGCTTTTATATGTATTCACGACTTCTTCTGTTAACTCATTAAAATAAATACATTCAAAAGAAATAAGGTTTGAATGATCATATATAAGTTTTGGTGAAACTTTGGTTTCGAGAAGCTTCCGCCTTTCAAGCTCCTGTACCCTTACAACGGCTTCGGTGATATCCTTTAAGGGATACCGTTTACTGAGTTCCTTGACAATAAGCTTGGAACTATGGTGAAAGTATTGCAGAACCTCTTGAAAAAGCTGATTTGAATTGAGTACGGTGCCACTCGGTATGTCGTAGCAATAATTTTTCCCTGCAAATTGAAAAAAATGAACGTCGTACATTATTCTGCTGAAACTTTATTACTGATAAATTTAGTTAAATTACCTATCGTAGTAAAATTCTCTTCATTTAATTCTTCTTCATCAATTTCAATATCATACATGAGTTCAAGTTCAACAACTAATTCCAGCAGCATTACCGAATCCAGACTCAGCCCTTCTTTATGAAGCTGAATATCTTCAGTTAATTCCTTCTCAAGGTTTATACCGATTTTTTCCTTCAGAATAGTTTCAATACCCTTCATTACTTCTTTTTGATCCATATTTTATAACCTCCTCAAAAATTTAAATTCATCTGTTCATTGTATATAATAAGCAACAATGGACTCAATCTAACAAGTATTTGTACAATCTAACAGCAGGAATAAATATAATTCCAATTAAAAACTTAGAAACAAATTGCATATAAAACATTTTACCTATTACGGCATACGGCAATACTCCCATATAAGCTGCATTTAAATATATCATGGTATCAATTCCCGAACCCGCCAGTATTGCACATATCGCCCTTAACCAAAAATGTTTTTCATGGGTTATTGCCTTTATTCTCAAAAATATGAACGTACATATCAGACTTCCTGCCAAGTATGCAATTATTGAGGAAATTTCACTTCTAAAAGCCTGATCAAATATAAACGACAGTGCTTTGTCGCCTTTTAATGCCAATGAGGAATTTACTATATCGTAAAGCAGCAATGCTATTTTATATGTAAATCCTATCCATATTATATAATTCACCTTTTTATAACAATAAAATTCAGAGACAAAACATATTAAAAAATATGCTAATGAAATTGTAATTAAGCTAAAGTATAATTTTGTCTGAAAAATATATATGTAACTATCTGATACAGCGCCTGACAGGATGATATCTGAAATATATAACAGACTTATAATAAGAAAGATAAGAGTGGATCTGTTAATCTTTCGCATTTTATTCTCTAACCTCCAGGACTGTCTGCATACAGGTTGAATCCTGTTCCCGGCATAAAGTGCTATTTTTAAGTTTTTTCATATATTCAATTTCTTCATCTAATAACTCAGAATATAAATCAGCTACAAATTTAAAATATTTTGCATCAAATACAACTGATAATTTAATTAAGGCATTTGCTACACCATTCCAGCGTTCGTTAAATAATTTAAAGTCATTTGCATATTTTTCAAAGACACTGCAATAGCTCTTCATTGAATAAAAAATCTGTGCTAAAAAATCTCTTGTTTGTGCCGGTCCTTCAAAAGAGAGCCATTCAGCCCGCGTTTTTCTTGCTATAAGCTTCATTTCCTCCTTAGGAACGGTTGAAATAATAGCTTCACAGCCCTCTACCGTATCTGAAAACTGAGAATTGTAATCGGCTTCAGTTCTTCTTTGCAGGTTCTCGTTTATAATAACATCCATAATTTTCATGAAACAGGACATAAATATGTCATATAAACTGATATTTGTACAATTTCCCTTTGTTATGGTAAAGAGCTTTCTGGGATCCTTACTGCCTGCTACGGCCCTGTATACCGTATCTTCCTCTATCCAGCCCGTATAGCACTCAGGCGGATAAAAGGGAACATATACATCCGAAACTAAAAGCTGATTTTCCTTATACCCATGAATAATCACCGTATGTGGATGTTCTTCCAAAGTATTCAAATTGTTTGGGAAATAAGGCAGTACTTTGGAATCAACATTTGCTATAATCAGCGTTTTGTTCAGAATTATTTTTTGAATCAAATATCTGAACTCATTTTGCTCTTTAAATTTATAATCACTAAAATTGAAACCTATTTTCTCAAAAGCATTTTTACTAAAAAATGGAATATTGATATCTGCTTCCTTTTTATACTGAGCCTTCAGCAATAAAAAAACATATTCTTCAGGCATATCAAACCCATA
Organism: Bacillota bacterium; assembly: GCA_023409265.1. Classification (GTDB taxonomy): domain Bacteria; phylum Bacillota; class Clostridia; order Acetivibrionales; family DSM-1351; genus Ruminiclostridium. Next base: position 119,260 of record JAEYHZ010000014.1, read on the forward strand.
ATATTTAAGGATATTACTTACTGTCATATAGTTACAGGTTTTACCCAGAGTGTTTTTGAACTCGAGTACTTCCATATACTGCCTCCTAGCTGTACCTAATCAGTCTGATCGTATGCTCAGAGCATATTTCAAGGTGCTTTAATGCTTTTTTATTGCTTTTTGAAATTAAATAAATCATTTTAATTACTTCCTCAACAAAAAACTTTTGCATTTCACATTCTACTGGCTCTGCCTTACCATTATTCAAATACCTTCCGAAATAGCAGCCCCCACCGCACACATACCTGCACCAGCAGTCTTTGCAATTGTCTAAATTTATGGATTTCATATTAAGCCATTCTGCTTTTGCATCCTCTGATATTCCAGTTTTTATATTGCCCATTTTTGTATCTGGAAACATAGAAAAGTAATCACACGGATAAATATCGCCATTTGGCAAAATTGAAAATTTTGACCTTCCTGCATCGCAACGGTACAGAATCTTATTATGTAAAAGTACGTTTAAAATAATCTGACCTATAGTATTATTCGGATCCAATAAAGGTATGATATACTTCCAGCTGTTTCTGATAATTTCACCCGCTATAAAATCAAAAAATTCAATGTAATTCTCTTTGATATGAGGGATATCCGTTAAGCTGACTAACGGTTTTTCAGGATCAATATTTCTAACAAGCTTCATATGTACCTTAGAAAAACCTAAGTCTACAAGATATTTAAAAGTACCCACGTAATCTTTCTTTTCAGGCGTAATTATACAAATGGCAGCGGCGCGGCTTACAGTTTCTGACTTGCTGTTAAGAATATCAGGGAGGATATCCACTACACTTTGGTAAGATCCTTTACCCTCATACGATTTTCTATTATTATCATGTTCTTCCTTTTTTCCGTCTATACTAAGTGCAAGCCTTATATCGCTTTTCTCTAAATAATCCAGTTTTTCCTTATCCATCAATACAGCATTAGTAGTTAACCCTACATGCATATGCTTTTTATATATCTCACCGTAGTCCTTACTTTTCCTGTAAACCTCCTGAATTACAGGAAAGTTTGACAGCGGTTCACCGCCGCTTGTAAAATAAACCTCATATAGCTCAGACTGTCCATCAAAATATTCGTAAATAAATCTGACTATATCATCTGCCATTTCAAGACTCATGTCTTTCGGCTCAGTTTTGATTTTTTTAGAAAAGCAATAGCTGCAATTGAGGGGACACTGTAGTGTATTTTGAATGGATATATTAAAATTCGTCTGGTTGCTGCCCATATTTTCAGGCGGCGGAACATCAGTGAAGTATCCCTTCGCCGCAAAATACCGAAGCTCCTCACATACATTTTTTGCTTCTTCTTCAGGTATTTCCATACCCGAAACAAAATCAGCAGTACTGCCTTTTATATCATAAATGCTTAATGTTGATACATCGAAGCCTATAAATTTATCATGTAACTTGATCAAATGAAGATTACTCTTAATATGCTCCATAAGCCATCTCCTGCTTTAAAGTATAATTAAACAGCCAGTTCAGCTTTTTTATTCTTTTTTTTGTTTAAAACCTTGAAAACCAATATTGCAATTACTACAGCCAATATGCTTATGGTTTTTTCAAATAACAGCATTATCTGGTCCTCTTTATAATCTACATTAAAGATATTAATGCCCTTTGATATGATATTCCAGCCGAGATGAATACCTGCACCTAACCATATGGTATTTGTTTTTTCTATAATGCTGCAGAGTAATACCGAAAGTAAAAAATAAAACAATAAATCTATAAGTCCTATTCCCTGTCCAATATGAAACAGAGAAAAGAATATTCCGGTTATGACTGAAGAAAACAGGAACGAACGTTTAAATTCTTTGAGCATCGGAAATAGTGTTCCTCTGAATACTATTTCTTCCATTACAGCCGCCAAGCCTGTTGATACAAGGCTGAAAACTATTATTACAAAGTTTTTCGGAAAATTATTAAATGTGATATTTTCAACTGATCCACCTAAATACCTAACGCTAAGTACCAATAATCCCGCGGCAAGTCCCGAAGCTGTTCCTACAAGAATATTAATAAAGCCCATCTTTTTTTCACACCGTATTGTATTAAACCCTGCTTTACCTTCCAACGCATAGCTGAGTAAATATTTCCTGAATAAATAAATATAGCCCCAGACAACTGCAAATATAAAGCACTGCAAACATGCCTGAAACAAGTAGGGATAAGGAATATTTCCCTTAAACATATAATTAACTGTACCTGCACCTAATATATAAATTACCTGTGTGAAATAAAAACCCACAATATATAGTGCAACTACCAAAAATCCATTTTTTTTCATGGTTATTTATCTCCCTTGTCTTTTTTTATTTATTTACTTCCATAATGTCAATTATATTTTCTTTATGGGATTTATTTACATCCCACTTTTCCAGCTGCTTTGAAAGCACGGTATTGTAGAGCTCACAGAGTGGATCCTTATTGTTTATATCTCCGGAACTTATATATGCGTTTGCCATACAGCCACCTCCGCATATAAACCTGATCCGGCAGCTATTGCATCCTGCTACCCCTCTTACATCCCTGGATATAATCATTTTGGCAACAGCACTTTGGTCTAAAATATCAGTTAATCCAGTTTGCCTTATATTACCCATTCTCCATACCGGATCTATTAAATTGGGACATGGATAGACGTCACCATTCGGCATTATATTTACAATACTTTTTATTGCCCCGCAATAAGTGGCACACTTGGTCAAAAAATCAGGAACCTTGAGGTTAGCTTCTTCAAGCTCAGCCCTCTCCCTCAGTAGATTAAAATAAGTGTCCGCCTGATCTCCGGCGTTAACTTTCAGGTAATCACTATTGCACCTTCCGCGTCCGGATTCTACAAATACACCATAATGCTCTTGAAAACCTTCCTTTACACAGAATTCATGCATTTTAACGACTTCACTCAAATTCAAGTTAGTCAGCGTCATTGATATGGTAATTTTGTCATGCCCGGCTTCCTTTAGATATTTAAGTGTCTGCATTACTTTGGAGTATACTCCGCTTCCTCGTATACTATCATTAATTTCAGGATTAAAGCTTTCAAGGCTTACCATGATATTAACATCCTGATTCTTTAGAAAAGCTGCGGTATTTCTATCTAAAAGTATGCCATTTGTATTTAAATTTACTGTTTTAAAGAATTTCCGTGAAAGTTCGATAATTTCTTTAATATTTGGATGGAGCAGCGGTTCTCCCCCTGAAAGTGTTATGGACGCATATCCAAGGCTCGACAACTGCCTGAAAATTTCTTCGATTTCTTTTATCTCCATTTCTTCAAATGCAGCCCGGTCCTCAGCATTCACATAGCAGGTCAAACACTTTAGGTTACACCTTTGGGTAACAAGAAAAAAAACAGACTTTTCTTCGTAGTTGTAAAAGTTCTTTTCTATATCCCCAGACCCAAAGAATTTTAAAAGCTCAAGTATACCCGGCTTGTCCGCAGATTCCAACTTACCTAACTCGACATACACTGCTTTTAATGAACTTCCTTCAAGCCTCTTCAAAATACTAAAAGTCTGCTGCGGAATGCGAATCCATTTTACCATCTCGTCCGATACCGCAAGAACATGTTTACCCAGCTCATAAAACTTAAATACCGATAAATCCAAAGGTTTCTTCAGCCAATTCATATGTATCCTTTCAAATTAGAGGCTATTTAGTAATTTGTCATAATCTCCGTCGAAATTCCAGACAAACTTGCTCATTAAATCCCTATACGGTTTACAGAATTCTGCCTCTCCGTGATTTGCAGCTGTGCATCCGCCTTCATTTACAGCAAGGCATCCTCCTCCGCAGAAATATCTTACTTCACAGGTTTTACAGCCTTCAATATTATCAACATCACGAACCATTAGTTCTTTGCCTATACTGCTTAGCTTGATAGTCTCCATGATGGGGACTCTGTCAAATATATTTCCAATTTTAAAGCTATCCTCCATCAGAAAAGCACAAGGATAGATTTCTCCGTTTACATCAACACATATTTTTTGCTGACATATGCCGCAGGAGGTCTTTATGCCAACATAAGCATCATTGAAATGCTTGATTGAATACTTGTCATAACCTATCCTCTTACACTCTCTCCACACTCTTTTGAATACATCAGCCCTTTGTTCATAGCTGATAGAAAATTCGTCCTCATTACAGCATCCTCTTCCAATCGGAAGGAAAAAACGGATATCCAGCATAACGTCCAGATTTTTTGCAACTCTGACAATCTCTTCTATGTTGTTAATGTTGATCTTATTTGTGGTAGGGGCTATTTTAACATGCTGATGTCCGCATTGCTTAAGCAGCTTTATCCCGTTAATTGTTTTATCATAGCTGCCCTCTCCGCGGATTAAATCATGTTCTTGCCTTACCCCACTGTCCAGGCTGATTTGTACTTTGTCGATATATTTAGTAATGAATTCGGCATTTTCAGAGTTTATAAGAGTACCGTTTGTTACCATACCAAGCTCAGGAAAAAAATCTCTTGCATATTTGACAATTTCAAAAAAGTTCTCGCTGCATAACGGCTCTCCACCAGCAAATACAAGCTGACTGATTTTGTTAATCGCCAAACGCCTTATAATGCTCTTAAATTTTGAAGTCGGAAGCTGCTCCTTATCATAATTCTCTCCTGCATTATATGAACAGTAGCCGCACCTAAGATTGCAATACTTCGTAAGATGCAGGTAACAATGTGCAAGTCCGGCCTCACTGTTATTGTCAAGCTCAATAGGCTCAAGTGCTTCAAATTTTTCTTCTTTCTTCAATATTCCTCTTTCGGTCATGAACTCAATAAAAGCCTCTGCCTGCTGCTGATTAACATTAAAATTTTCCCCAATTGTTCTTATAGCCCTCCCCAATTCAAGATTTTCAACCATATTTATAATATTTAACGCTACATCGGTGACCCTGGTCCATGTTGCAAACTTAACATTAACAAGTATTGTAAATTCTTCTTTAGCTAAACTCCTTACATTTTCTCCCTTTCTTAATATCACTTTCATTAAAACCCCACCTTATAATAGTATAGTGTACATAGCTACCCGCATTTAAACCGAGGCAAAGATGATTGTCTCAGACCAGGATATGCACTTATGAGAAAGATATATCTTATATTCAGGTACTAAGGCTTTTATAAACATAGGAATTTCAAAAATATCTTCAGGCTTATGATAGGCGCATATGGCTAATACGGGTTTGAATTTTTTTATTGTAGAAGCAGCCCCCTTTAGTGCATTCAACTCTGCTCCCTCAATGTCCATTTTTATAATATCTACCTTTGATAATCTATTCTCACTAACAAATGTATCCAGTGTTGTTACCTCGATTTCAGCATTTCCTTCCTGTTCGCTGCAGCTGGAGCTATATGACTGAGTTAAGAATTTAATTCTTTTATTTTCATTAAATACTCCTTTCTGAATGGTATATATAATATTTTCCAGCCCATTCATTTCTATATTTTTTTCAAGCCCCTTCATATTCTGAATTGATGGTTCAAAGGAATAAACCCTGCCATTTTCACCAACAGCATCTGCAAACCACACTGCTGTCTCCCCCAAAAATGCTCCTGCATCAATAACAACATCTCCGGCTTTGGGTTCGCAAACGCCAGTTAATAAATACTGCCTGTAAATCCAGGTATGATAAATAAGGTCAAAATCGGTACTTAATTTATACTCCTTAACCTGATATATATCCCCCTTTTTACATATGGTTTTATCAGCCAGCACTTTAAAGTATGCAGCACTTTTTGTAGGATATGGAAATAAAGCTTCAGCATTCCTAATATCCGTTATATTCAATGCAATTTTATATTTTATAAACCAATCAAAGGTTTCTTTTGACTTGCGGTCTGCAAGCATCTCATATATATGATCCAGCATAGGGAATCTATCGACGGTATATAGCATGATGCCAGCTGAAAGTGATTTCAGAAAATTATTCGGTAAAAGCTTCATATACCTGTTCATACTTTCATTAAACCACTTACTGCTATTTACCGTAAAACCCATATGTTTAAATAAATAATAGTTCAGCCTATATATTAATTTCCATACAAACGATTTTGGCATATTGCAAAAAGCATCGACAACAAGGCGGCTTTCATCCTGTTCACTGGAGTAGTTTTTGCCTACTTTATTAAACGCTTCCTTTACCAAAGACAAGGTATGAGATTTTTCAAAATCTAATTGATCGCAGCTATATTCCAAAATAACACATCACCTTCAATTTAACTTGATTTTAACAAGTATATTTAAATTTTATACGCTCACTCCAGTGATAATCCTCTATGAGAGTTAATGATAAATCTTGGTTTTTGATTCATCTCCTCTGATACAGTACCTACCTTCTCTAAATTGCTGTAGACCAATCCGATATAGGGCAGTTTATCAATAAATCTATTAACATAAGCAATCAGCTGTTTATCTTCCCCAGCTGAGGAATAAGCTGTTCTGTCTGCTAAAATATTTATTTTAACCGGTAACTTTATTGTTATCAGATCTGACAAATCCTCCTTTTTAAATCCCTTTACTGCAAAGACCGGGTCATAAGGCATTTTGTACTTTAGTTCTTCATATATCCGTTGTATCTCGTGTAATCTATCCTTTAGCTCATCTATACCTAAAGTAAATACAAACTGGTCAACCTTTTCCACGTAATCCTTAAGCATGCAGCTATTATCCAAATCCGTCTGGACACCGATATATCGCAACCGATTTCCAATCTCATCAATATCCTGCTCTACCTTTGAACTGAAGTTATCACAAATGAGCATCATTTTATCACAATTTTGGGAGGTCAGATATTTAACTGCATCTTTTGCTGCTATGCTTCCATCTGATGTATTATTTATATTCCAACAAATTGTTTCATCCTTCTGAATATGTAATAATGCTGAAGCCTCATTCCATATAGGAATATTAAGATCTTCATATTTTACAATATCACGTTCAATCAAATATTGCAGAAATCTGTAAAAATCCTCGGGCTTAATTTTAAAGTTTGTTTCTATGCGGTCATTTGTTATAAAATCCATATTGAGAACCTGATGCAGCATTTCGTGACTATCTTTATTAAGAACAACGAAGCTGTTATTTGATAGATTTCTATAGCTGTAATTACCGTTTTCCATATTGGTTTTTACATAGGGATTTAAAAAATACTTCCACAATGGCTCCTTCTTCGCATTGAACTCATTTTTAACCTGTATCAGAAGCTTTCTGATTTTAGCGTTACTGCTCTTCCATTCATTTCTAATTATATTGGCTTTGCAATCAATATCCTCCTCATTCTCTAAAACTGATATCAAATGCTTTAAATAATCAAGTGACCGCCGTAAACTTGTTTCTTTGACATCATTAAGAAATTTCTGATAATGCAAAAGCTCATACCGTTTGCTCCAGGGTTTAAGATAATAGTTTCTAAAGCAACGTGAAAATGCTGCAAAGTTGTAAATAAACCAGTGATCCTCCTCAATAAATTTTGCCAGAATTTCCGATTTACGATCTGTAAAATAAAATTCGGGCTTTCTGAATGAGGAATGGTCAAATACACTATACTCCTGTTTAAATATATCTCCTGAGTTATCATTAAAAAACGCTGTTCCCGGATATCTCTGTAAAAAAGTGGCTTTAAAATAATCAATACAGTCATACTTCTCCAGGAACTTAATGTTTCTGGAAATATCAACCAATCTTGTATGCGGAGTAAATGAAATATGCCCCAGAGTAGGCAGAATACCCTTACTTTTTAACAAGTCAATTGCTTTGCAATTACATTCATACTTAACAAGCTTATTAAAGAAATCCAGTTCGGACTGGCTGAAGTTTTCGACCCCGAGAAATACCGAATTAAGTCCGGCTTTTTTTAATAGCTCAAAGAGCTGAGGTTCAACATCATCAACACGGCAGGAAATATAGAAGTTTACTTTCAGATCTCTTCTTATTATTTCTTTTGCAATTTCTTCTGCCCTGATTTTACCTCTTTTTCCTATACCGATGAAATTATCGTCACATATTGAAAATGCAAGCGGATTATACTTCTTTTGAAGGTATTCCATTTCATCAACAACATTTTTAGCCGACCTGGCACGCCAGGCTCCGCCTTTTTTATCACCATAAAAAGCTTTGATGTCACAGAAATTACAGGTACCATAACAGCCCCTGCTTGTGTATAAATGTATAGTATCTATCTTCCTGCCTTCCCTGACTTTTTCATCAATAAAGTCTTTGCTGGGGAAAGGCATTGCATCAAGGTTATCTATAAGTGGTCTTGAAGGACTCAAACAAACTTCATTCCCCATTTTATATGCCAATCCGTAAATATCGCTCCAGCTTTCTCCTTTGATAACCTTCTGGCATAGTTCCAGCAGTGTTAATTCGCCTTCACCCCTGATCACACTATCTAAATTTTCAAATCTTTCCAGCAGGTCTTTGTAGGTATTTGTTACACAGTGTCCGCCGCAAGTAATATGTATGCCCTTATTTGTACTTTTTATTTTATCGCACAGTTCGCCTAAAATACTGGCTGAAAAATCGAAAAGTGAAAAACCTACAAGCTTATAGCCGCCTCTTGAAACCTCGTCGGCTATATCCTGAACTCTTAATTTTTTAGCAAAGGCATCGATAATTTTAACCGATATACTATTGGCTCGCAGTACAGCCGCCAAAGTTTCCAGTCCCAAGTGTTCCGAATAGTCTGCCGAACCTGAAACCTCCCTGTCAATAACAAAATACCTGTTAAACGGGAATGGCAAATTAACTAATAAGACTTCCTCTTTACTCATTCTTTACACCTGCCTTTTTTATATTCACTTTGAGTATGCTGATTATGCTATTATTTACTGTATATGTAAACGGACTTGTTGCAACCGATATATGTCTTTTGCCTTCTGTTATCTGAATAGCCATAATAAAATTTTTCAAGGTCACCATAAACCAGAGCAATATTAGAATCACTTTCTGCAAGCATTGAAATTTCTTTATACTGATTTAGGCTGCAATAATCCTCTGTTCCGCTATATAAAATTTTTACTTCGGTCTGAATATCCATATTACCAATGACTTCAAGAATATTGCTTCCAAATTCTTTTATCAGAAATACAGGTGCTTCAGGCATTTTCGAACTAAGCTCTTTATGTAAATCCAAAATCATTTTACTGCTGTCTAAAAGATCATTAACAGAAATAACAAAAATGAACTGGTCAAAAAAGTCGGTGTATTCTCTGAGTTCACTATAATTATGCATGCTTGTCTCTAAAGCCATATAATTTAAATACGAGGCCAGCCTATTGACGGCCTCTAACATTTGACCGTTAATTCTTTGAGAGGATATTTTCAGACTCGAGAATTCGTTCTTTATGAGTAGCTTAGCAATTTTGTATACATCTGAGTTATCTATGGCATCACTATTGACATCCCAGCAAACGATTTCGTTTTTAGTGAGATAAAATTGTTTAGACAGCTTCTCCCATTTGGAAATGCTAATATTTTCATAATCTATTATATACCTGTCGAAAAGGTACTTAATCAATCCAATGAATTCGGTACCGGATATGCAGAGTTTTTCTAAAATACTCTCGTAAGTCATACTATTGAGATTACATAAAGCTTGAATTATATTGTGGTTCCTGTCATCAACAATTACGTACGAATCGCTTATTGTATTGATATACCTAATCCTACCGTTATTCTGAGGTACAATAATTACATTAGGACTCAAATAAAATCTCCATAGCGCTCTTTTCCCCTTCAGTAAGAAACTTTTTACTTCCGAAAGGAAATTCCTGACCAGCCTGACTTCACTATCCCAGCATGCTTTAAGCCTCTTGAGTCTGTTGGATGGATCTGTAAATTCCGCACCATTTAAAGTATGGATAATGTTTTCAATATAAGTAACATTTAAATTTACATTATTATTACTGATCCGACCTATGTACAGATCATACAAAGAATATTCGTGCAGTTCCTCTGCCATGCTCAGCAATTTTTTACATTTTCTTAATGTATTAAAACCTCTTAAAGTTAAATATTGACTACGTATTATTTCTGCAAGCTGAGATGCCTTATCATCAAAAATATTGTATCCTGTCTTACCGTTTAACGGATAATCGAATATGTTAAAATCGCTATCCAGCATACCGGGAGTCTCATTCATGTCAAAGGCACTTCCGACTATCCTGTTAATAAATGTAAATTTTCCTTCATCCATCATGCCATACTTTTTTAAGTACTTTATATTTCTTTTTATATCTTCAAGGCGAGTATTAGGAGTAAACATAATAAATCCAGCTGATATCGCGATGTTCATTTTTTGAAGAAATTCAATAGTCTTAAAACTATCGTCGCACCTAATAAGCTTATTAAAAAAGTCCAGTTCTCTATTGCTGAAAGATTCTATTCCAAGAAACACCTCTACCAGCCCTGCTTTTATCAACAAATAAAAAAGTGCCGGCTCAACATCATTAACACGACAGCTTATCATAAATGATATCTTTAAATCGCGCTTTATAATTTCTTGAGCTATTTCGATTACACGCAGCTTGCCGCGTTTGCCAATTCCAATAAAATTATCGTCAACAAACATAAAGCGGTTGGGTTTATATTTACTATTCAGGTATTCAAGCTCATCAACAACATTTTTTGCGGACCGCGCACGCCAAGCAGGTCCTGTTTTATCATAAAAGGCCTTGATACTGCAAAAGGTACACGTGCCGTAACAGCCTCTGCTGCTGTATATGTTGATGGTATCAATACTCTTTCCTTTATGCAGCTTGTTATCCAGGAAATCCCTGGACGGGTAAGGAAGTAAATCCAAATCCGTAATCATTTCTCTGTGAGGGCTTAAAGAGACGACACCATCTTTGCGGTATGCCATCCCGGGAATCTGCCTCCAATCTTCGTTAGCTATAACTTTTGAAGCTAATTCACATAATGTATGCTCACCCTCACCTCTTATGACACTATCCAGAGCATCAAAGTGTTCCAAAATAAGCTTATAAGAGCCTGTTACGAAATGTCCTCCGCAAGTTAAGTGTATATTCTTCCTTAATTGTTTAATACTTTTGCAGATATCACCAAGTAAGTTTACAGAAAATTGAAATAATGAGAATCCTACCAATTTATACTCGTTATCTATTATTTCACTTATTATATCCTCAACGCTCAAGCTTTCAGCATGAGCGTCAATAATCCTAACCGAAAAACCGTTTACTCTTAGCACTGAGGCAAGAGATTCCAGACCTAAATGCTCTTCGTAGTCCTTTTTCTCAAAATATGTGTTATATCTACTAAAAGGAAAAGGAAGATTGACCAATAAAATTTGTATGGATTTTTTTTCAGCCTCCAGCATTAATAACCTCCGTAGTGGTATACATTTGATTCGTAAGTTATAGCTCCGAACTGTATTCTCCAAATATAGCTATTTCCCTATTTTATTTTCAAAAAACCTGTCTAGCACCAGCTTTCTCTTATCCACCGGTAATTTTAATGTAACCTCTTCCAAAACACCGTTTTCACGTAAGAAGACAGTTATTTCCTTAATAAAATCTGAAAATACATTCTTGTAATATTTCTCGCAAAGCGTTCTTACATATGAACGCAAGTACTCATCGCATTCACTGTGTGACCAGAATACACTTATTGGATTTATCATGCTTTCAGCAAAATCAATTTCCTCTTTTGTCATTGTGCTTGATTTTACTACCCTGTTCATTCTCTGAGAATCGTATTCATACTTGTACTTTTCACGATTGTTATATAGGCTTGTATTAGGATAGAGCTTGAGCATTCCGCAGGTAATCTTTATATCCCCAAGATTGTAGCAGAAGTCAAGTGAATTGCAGAAGTCATCCAGTGTTTCCTCCGGAAGCCCTATAATAAGGTCTACAACCATAAACATATTGGTCACTTTTAATTTATCGATATTTTGAATAAATTTCTCTCTGTCATGATAACGGTTAATTCTTTTCAATGTTTCTAAATTACTTGTTTGCAGACCAATCTCTATAGATGTAAATCCGGCTTCCCTCATCAAGCTTATGATTTCATCATTTAAAAGCTCAACTTTTATTTCGCACATAAAATTGAAATCTGATTTAAGAGCAATAATTTCTTTAAGGATTTCCATGCTGCGGCTAATGTCAAAATTAAAGGTTGGATCTAAAATAATTATTTTATTTAATCCAATATCTCTAAGATAGGTTATATCACTAATAATATTCCTGATTGCTCTTTGCTTGAGCGACGGTTGAAATGCAGATTGACCCGTTATACAATATGCACACCTGAAAGGGCATCCTCTTGCTGTCTCAAGAGATGCAAACCCGAATTTTCTCGTTTCCTCAACAAGCTTGGGATTGTCCTCATAAGGATTTGGCAAATCGTCAATTTCTATTAAATAGTCATTAGTACGTATATTGGAAAAAATTCCACCGCTTGTATTTTTACCTATTATCCCGGGAATTTCAGATATCATATCAAAAGTTTTATCAAAAAGATTATTTATCAATTCTGCGAAAGCACGTTCTCCTTCACCGACTATAAGGTAATCTGCCATATCAGTTTTGACCATTTTTAAGAGTTCTTCATCTGTATATGAAATACTCGGACCTCCAAGTACAATCTTTACCGATGGATAAATACCCTTTATTTCCTTACATAAGGACTTCATTGATCCGATATTCCAAACATAGCACCCTAAACCTATCAAATCCGGTTTTTCTGAGGCAATCAGTTTCATGATTCTGAAGTGCTGATAATTTTCGAAATATTTGACCTTTATGTCTATATCTCGTGTGGGATAGGTTTTGTAATAATATGCAGATATCAGATATTGGCCCAGTGGAGGAACAATAGTATTAGAATTTATTGTTATCAGTAATATTTTCAGAACTGTCACATCCTTTTTAATATTGACATAAAAATAAATGTAATATATACCATTTCTATTCTATACTTGAATGAATCTGAGAATGGCAAGCAGATAAGCATCCTTTGCATTTGCCATTCATAGCAGCTTTGCAAAATTCAATATACTGGTTTGAAATTAAGATATCCTTTATTGATATCTCCTTTATATTTCCCAGCAGCACAGGGTCTCCCCAGCAAGGATAAACCCCTCCGCTACTGTCAATACTACAGCCATATGACGGATCCGGGCATCCTGAAACTGGAACCATTTTTTCTCCCTCAAAATATTTCGGTATTTTCAGCAGGTAGTCTTCAGCAGGTATATCTACCTTGGCCTCTTTTGAGTAAGAAATAATTTTTTCCAATTCTTCTTGTATATCTGGAATCAATTCCTTAGATATTTCAAATTCGTCTCTGCGTTTTTCCAGGTTTCTCTCAAAAAGCATTTTACCGTCAAAAGGATTAATAGAAATAATTTTCACTCCGATTTGCTCAACCAGATATTTTATAAATTGATAAATAAACCTATAGTTATACTTAGAAAGAGTTATGCCGACTTTTATAATATCCATTTTAGCAGAGTATTTCTGAAAATGTTTTATTGCCTCGATGGCTTTTTTATAAGATCCCTGTCCTCTTATTTTATCGTTTAATTCTTCAAACCCTTCCAAAGAAATAACGACTCCGTTTAACCCGCAGTCTACCAGCATTGCCGCCTCTTCTTCACGTATTAAGACCCCGTTAGTCATCATCAGTGTTTTTAAGGATAGAGTTTTTGAAAGAGCTATGATATCAAAAATATCTTTTCTGGTCATCGGTTCTCCACCAGATAACTCCAATTGTTCCAGCCCCATGTCCGAAGCCTCTTTTAAAAATACACTGATTTGTTCTAATGTAAGCTGTTTTGTTATTATGGTACTTAGTCGGTAATCACACATTCTGCATCGTAAATTACAGTGTTTTGATACCAATAGATTTACTCTTTTCAATTTCAAATTATTTCACCCCTTATAGCGAAATTTGAGATGGGCTCTTTTTAGGCATATGAAATATTTCAGCTGACTTTTCAGATTCCTGCGCTTCTCCACATACCCGTCGTGTGAATTCCTCCAAGCTTATCTCACGATATACAAATTGACGGAAACATAACACCGGAAGCTCTGGGTGTAATTCATAGAAAAGATTATGGTTTCTAGTTTCATCCTCTTTCCTTTCTATAGGGTTTCGGGTATGTTCAATATGAAAGTTAACGGCTTCAGGTTTATGTATAAATTTAGCTTTGCTCTTCCAAAGCCTATATCCAAGTTCTGTATCTTCCAGCCCCCAGCCGGTAAAGCTTTCATTAAATTTTCCTACATCACACAAAAACTTTTTATACAAACATACATTTCCTGTAGCAAATGATATCCAACTAATCTGAGGGATTTCAAACACCTTTTTCACCTTACTCCAAAAATATTCTTCTCTGGCTCGTTTCAATAATATTTCCGGATTAATAAAAAAGTCTGTTTTTATTGCCTCAAACCTCTCTTCATATTTTGAAATGTAAAGATTTTTACGCTCACCTAATGCAACAAGGTTGGGATTATTATTCTTCTCAAAACAAATAGAGTAGTGTTTAAGAAAATCAGCATTAACTAGGCGGTCATCGTCCAAAAATATAATTACTTCACCGGTTGCTGCCTCTATTCCCTTATTCCTGGCAGCAGCTCTACCCTTGTTCCTTTGATAAACATATTTAATGTTTAATTCAGAAGCTGATATATATTTTGAAACCACATCACAGGTACAATCAGAGGAACCGTCGTCGATTACAATAACCTCAAACATATCCATGCTCAAACTTTGTTTACTTAATGTATACAAAACAAGTTCCAATCTCTTTGCTTTATTAAATGTAGGCATTATAACTGATATATACATTTGTACCCCCAAATATCAAACATAAATAGTGCATTCATATTCATAAAAGTGTTTTTTGGAATGGTGCTCTATTGATAACTTTATCGTTGGTTTAATGTTTTCAAAACTTCCAATGAGACATTTACTAACCTCGTATTACCCATAAACTGTATTTCTATCGTTGCCTGCCTCTTATGTCTATTTATTCTTTTAATAATGCTCTCTCTTCCCTTAAGAGGACCATCTGTAATATGTATCCTATCTCCTTGCATTATTCCTATCGATGATTCAACACAGAAGTTATTATTACATAAACTAAGCATCATTTCTTTTTCACCTTGTCTTAGTGCAACCTCTGTGTCAGAGTACCTTAATAAACGAATGATATTATTGGATTTACCAACAAGTGTTTTAATATGACTTATAAATTGATTACTGGATAACTCAGATTCTATAAAAACGTAGCCTGAAAACAATGGCTTAATCTCCCTTTTTACGACTCCTGCTTTAATAAAAAGGGTTTCGAGCAGAGGTACAAAAGGTTGAAAAAAATCTGAATCCAGCCTTTCTTTAAGTAATCTTTCCACCTTATATTCCCTGCCTGCCATTACAAAAAGAATATACCAATTAATCTCTGCCACCTCTTTTACCTTTAATAATTATTATGAAACTACAAATTTTTCACTAATGCTCGACATATGAGAAGTCACCTTATATTTTTTAAATCAGAGAGATATCTTTAACATTTTTTGTAATATAATAAAAGTGCAACAAAAAATAGCATAAATGCTATTCGATGTTTATCCCATAAATTATTCGTTTCCGCCAAGAATTGCATGATTTATGGTTTTTTTATATTTCGATTAAGCATCTGAGCAATCACTATTTATTAACATTACAAAATGCTACATAGCTTCGCCCATTCACTTGTCTGTAAGATAAGCTACATAACTGCCATATTTTCCCAAGCAATGCTAACGTGTCCCACCAACGATTAACATATGACTAGTGCATCCCATACTACGTTTTAAAATAATTATTGCCTTTACCATTTTTGTGGTATAATAAAAATACAACTAAAAATAGCATAAATGCTATTCGATGTTTATCCCATAAATCATTCGTTTCCGCCAAGAATTGCATGATTTATGGGATTTTTCTATATATTTACTATTTTCGTCACATTTTACTTTTCTTTTACTATAATAAATAATTATTACTATTTTGTCAAATTATTATTTGATTTCAATTATATGGATTTTATGAAATGCAAATTGCTATTTCACCGATAAAGTATACACAAAGGTTATAATGAACTAGGAATTGTCAAGTTTTTTGCAGATAGTAATTACGAATTGAACGTTTTAATTGAACTAAAATAGATATGGGTAAAGAAAAGAATAAAAAATGGTTATCAATATATACTTGAAAATAAGAAATGGGGGAATATTTTTAAACTGCATTTCACTTAATATTAATCGCAATCCGTACTAAAACTAAATATTATATTATTCTCCACAAAATCATTCAATTTTGTAGAGAATAATATATAGGGAGATAATAGTGTCACATTTTGCCTTTACACTTTAGCTGTAGCTCATGGCGTATTATCTTTATATTTTGATACTAACAAAATTTTTCTATTACACCCTCTTTAACAATACATCTTTTTCATACTCATTTACAGCTTTTAACCATTCAGATGCCACGGGGACTCGCTTTTCAAGGCAATATTTATTCCAGACGGCTCCATAGGGCAGAGTCTTGAATTCTTCCAAAAGGGCGAGTCTGTCACCATAGTTTCCTGCCTCTTCTGCCCTCAAAGCAAGCTCAGTGGGCTCAAGCAAAGAGAACAGGATTGATTTCAGAGTAGCTCTTGTTCCTGTTACCCAGGCAGTTATTCTGTTTATACTTGCATCAAAGAAATCAAGTGCATAGTAAACTCTATCCCAGGCATCCATACGCTTTACTTCCTGCGCAAGTGCCAAAAGGTCATCATTGAGAATAACCACATGATCACTGTCCCAGCGTACAGGTCTGCTTACATGAAGCAGAAGGTCTTTAGAATATAACAAGGTTGAAGAAATTTTGTCAGCAACACTTTCGGTCAGATGGAAGTGTCCCATATCAAAGCAGGGTGTAATGCTGTTTTTTAGACTGTAGCCCAGATAGAATTCATGGGAACCAACAGTGTAGGATTCAACGCCTATCCCGAAAAGCTTACATTCTACTGCATCTATGATATAGTTTGAGTCATATTTAACTGAAAAAATTTCGTCCAGGGACTCTTTCAATATCAATCTGTGTCCTGCTCTGTCAACGGTGGTATCCTTGCTTCCGTCACCAACCCAAAAATTGATTACACAGGGAGTCCCAAGTTCCTTGCCTATGGCAGCGGCAATTTCTCTGCATCTCTTGCCATGATTTATCCAGAAGCCCCTTATTTCAGGGTCTTTACTGGAAAGAGTGAAGCCGGTAGCTGCCATTTTATGGGAGAAGAAGGTAGGGTTGAAGTCAATTCCAACACCCTGTTTCTTTGCCCAATCAATCCATTTTCTGAAATGCTCCACCGTTATCTCATCTCTGTCGATCTGCTGCCCGTCTGTCTCAGCATATATTGCATGCAGGTTAATTCTGTGTTTGCCGGGGATCAAACTAAATGCCTTTTCATAGTCTGCACGGAGTTCGTCACCTGTTCTCGCTCTGCCGGGATAGTTTCCGGTAACCAGAGTTCCGCCGCCCGCTCCTGCTGCCGTCACTTCAAAGCCCCCTACATCATCTCCCTGCCAGCAGTGCAGCGACACCTGCATGGAATTCATTTTTTCAAGAATTTTATCAGTATCTATACCGTATGCTGCATAAACTTCCTTTGCCAACTGATAGCTCTTTTCTACATTTTCGGTGCTGATTAATTTACTCATTTTTTAACCTCCATAATTTACGGCCTTAAGCCTATTAATTTTAATCTGTTGATTTTTCCGTATATTCTTTAGCATCCAGTTTTCCTTACAGCTACTGCCTTTCCGGTTACTGTCTCAGACTACTTCCTACCGGTTTTCCTTCTGGCCACAAACTCATGTCTTCTGGCTTCTATCTGCTAACCCTATTTGCATAACTCCAGAAATCTCCCAAACGCCTCATCCCACCGGGTAGTTTCCTTCGGAATATACTCAACAGTCGGTGTTGAATTTCTCACAAGCTGCCTTCCCTCACTCAAAGTCTTTATTTCCCCAAGAGCATAGAGCTGTGAAATCACGTTACCCATTGCAGTCGCTTCATTAGGCCCGGTTATAACCGGTCTTGCAAGGGCATTGGCTGTAAACTGGGACAGGATTGTATTCTTACAGCCCCCACCCACTATATGAAGCACCGGCAAGCTATATCCTACTATCTTCTCGAGACCCTCCAGCGCCATTCTGTACTTCAGTGCCAGGCTCTCAAAAATACATCTGGAAATCTGACCCTTTGTATCTGGTACAGGTTGATTTGTTCTGCTGCAGTAATCCCGGATTTTTTGAGGCATGGCATCGGGACTGTAAAAGGCGCTGTCGTCAGGATTGATCAAGGAGCGAAAAGGTTCTGCCCCAATAGCCATCTGATCCAGCTCATCAAAGGAAACCACTTCGCCTTTCTTATCCCAGTATCTCTGACATTCCTGGTAAATCCAAAGACCCATAATATTCTTAAGAAGCCTGATGGTACTATTGAAGCCTCCTTCGTTTGTATAGTTCTGACTGTAGGTTTCATCACTGATTATTGGCGCCGGAAGTTCAACTCCCAGCAGGGACCAGGTTCCACTGCTCAAATATGCGTATTTTTGTTGACTGCTCGGAACTGACACTACAGCACTTGCCGTGTCATGGGAAGCAACTGAAACAACCGGGATTTTGCCTACTCCCAGTTCTGACATAATTCCCTGCGACAGGCTGCCGTTTATTGTTCCCGCGTCTACAATTGCAGGTAAAATTGCGGTTGGAAGACCCAGCTTATTCAATAATTCCTGTGACCAGTTTCTGTTTTTGGCATTTAACATTTGTGACGTGCTTGCATTTGTATATTCAGCGTTTATTTCTCCTGTCAAAAAGTAATTAAGTAGGTCAGGTATGAACAGCAAAGTTTTTGCTCTTTCAAGCAGATCGGGGCTCTCCTTTTTCATGGCCATCAGCTGGTAAAGAGTATTGAATGGCTGAAATGCAATTCCCGTTTCCTCATATATATCTCTTTTGGGGATAATTCTGCAGGTTTCCTCAATCATTTTTTCAGTTCTTGTATCTCTATAATGATAGGGGTTTCCTATCAATCTGCCCTTTGAATCCAACAACGCAAAGTCAACCGCCCAGGTATCGGTGCCTATGGAGGTGATCCGGCCATGGACATCCTTTGAAGCTTTCAGTATCCCCTGCTTCATTTCATGGAAAAGTCTTAGAATATCCCAATAAAAACTGTTTTGTATCATTACGGGCTGATTCAGAAATCTGTGTACTTCCCTCAGTTCTATTTTGCTACCGTTATAGTTTGCCAGCATTGCTCTTCCACTGCTTGCTCCATAATCAAAAGCCAATATGTTAAGCATTTTTCCGCCATACCTCCCAGGATATTTAAATTGTTAAATTATAACTTCACATTCTCGGATAATTCTTGTGCTTAAAAATCAGATTTATCTAACAACTCCTATATTAAAACTATAGATGAATTGAAAAATATTTTCTTAGGGGAATGTTACAATTTTATTAGGCTATATTACCCTCTATTGACAAGGTACAACACGTT
The DNA here is from genome assembly GCA_023409265.1 of Bacillota bacterium. Taxonomy (GTDB): domain Bacteria; phylum Bacillota; class Clostridia; order Acetivibrionales; family DSM-1351; genus Ruminiclostridium. Next base: position 138,878 of record JAEYHZ010000014.1, read on the forward strand.
GTCAATAGAGGGGTATTTAACAGGTAATATTATTATGTTAAAATGTTACTGATATTTTAAGAAAGGAGGGGCACATTATGAAAAGTTCAGTACCAACACTCAGAGGCAACAGCATCTTCAGACCTGGTGAATTAATTTATATTAACAAATCCTCGGAAGAATACGAAGAGTATATGCATATGATGCACAAGCATGACTTTATAGAGTTGGTATATGTTATTTCCGGCAAGGGAAAGCATGTTGTTGAGGATAATGAATATGAGCTTTCAAAGGGCGACTTCTTTATAATAAATCACAATGTTGCCCATGGCTTTTATCCTTTAAAGGAAGGGGTGGATGAACCGGTTGTTTTTAACTGCCTGTTCATGCCCGAATATCTTGATTCATCACTGTTAAGCAACAGTAATTTTGAGGATATTGTGTCATCTTTTCTATTCAAATCCCTTTTTCCGGACAGGTCAATAGCCCTGCCCGACCTGAAACTGGCCGGATCTCAATATACTGAGATCGGGGAGCTGTTCTCCAGGATGTATTCTGAATATAAGTCACAGTCCAGAGGCTATTATGATATTCTAAGAGCCTATCTGATAGAGCTGCTTATTAAGATATTCCGATTAATGGACAATAAAAAATCTCCTGTTCCAAATAAGAACCGGGAGATTATTGAAAAAGCAATTTCTCTTATGAAGCAGAACTACAACCAGGATATACGCCTCGAAGACATCGCCATGAAGTGCTTTATAAGCAAAAACTATTTCAGCAAGCTCTTCAAAGAGGTTACCGGTATCAAATTCAGCGATTATGTCCAAAAAGTACGTATTGATGAGGCATGCTCACTCATCAGGAACACAAATACCAAACTTACAGAAATTGCTCTGCAAACCGGTTACAGTGATATGAAGTTCTTTTATCAGGTGTTCAAGAAATACACCGGAATGACTCCGGGGGAGTATAGAAAGAAATAGTATTTACTGATTTTGGCTATTCATACTAGTCCTGAATATTCGGAGTATAAAATGAGTCATTCAGAATATCCATTACACCTTGATACTCATTTTTTAAACTTTTTGGAAAGCAAACTAAATATGAATTCGATGCCTTTTCCCCAACAATTGTCTTTTGGTATTTAACAAGCCCGTTTACCTCCCAGGACAGGATATAATAATTGTCCTTCTGAAGCTTGTATGAGACTTTGAGTCCCAACCTATTTATATATTGGTCCATTAATCTGGAAGCCGAAAGCCTGCTGGTATTTTTTGAGCTGTAAACCGTAATTTCGGAGTTGTCCCTTCTATTTGAGAAGGTAACACTATCCCCGTATTGTGATGTCTTTGTCTTTGAAAAAGTCGCAGGATAATATATGGAAAATCCATATTTGTCGCTGCTATAAACTTTATTTACATTGATTTGTTCTGACGATGTATTTTCACTATTCAGGCCTGCTGCTGACTTTCCGGATGAATTACTATTTAATTCAGAAACATTCGCCTGACCCGAACCAACTGTTATGTAAACATTTTCGCTAAAGTCCCCGCAACCTACTGTTACTTGTGAATACCCTGGTTTAATTGCTTGAACGGTTCCATCATTATCAACTTTGAGAATATCATTTTGTACTTCATAGGATAGAGCCGGGATTGCCGCTCCTTCCGGGCTTATATCAATACTTGGAATAATTCTTACCTTTTGCTCAGGCTCAAGCTCAAAATGGTTGTACTTTACGCTTATTCCTCTAATTAACGGCTGAACAGAAACCTTTAATGTTTGATACTTATTATCAACTTCAACCTTAATAAAAGCATCCCCAACACCAATAGCTCTGATATTACCCTGGCTATCCACATTGACAACTTTTTCATCACTACTTGAATAGCTTATTTCAGGCAGTTTTGCGTTCTTATGATTCATAACCAACTGAGTCACAACTTTTCCCGAATCTCCGATTTTATTAAGCTGGCCGTCCATATAAACGCTAAAGCTCTTCATTTCAGGAAGTACAAATGAAACATCGTAGGTTTTAATAACTTTATTGTTAATAACGGCTGAAATTTTAGTCTGTCCTCCCTTAATTCCCCTGAGTACGTTTTTAGTATCTACAGATGCAATCTCCGGATCACCAATCACCCATTTCACATCTGGGCTGCTGGCATAAAAAGGTATTACATTGTGACTCTCTTTCAGTTGGACGCTTTGGTCTACAAGAAAACTTTCATCTAGCTCATCAAATTTGAAATCATATATTTTAGGTTGAAGAATTCCGCTCCTGAACAAAATAAGCTGTACTATCAACAAAATGGCACCAATAATACCCGAGGATCCTGCAGCAAAAATCTTAATCCTCTTCCTGCGAAATTCAAGTGCTATTGATCTCTCAGGGTTATCTGGAATAAAATATGAGCTATCCAACGATGCTGCAACTTTATAACTGCGTAAGGCCAAAGAGTATTTATTTGAAGTGTCGTATGCTTGTCCGAGTAAAAAACTTGTCCTGGCATCGCCAATGTTCGCTGCTATTGCATCTGACAGTAGTATTTCAGCCTCTTCATTACTTCCTATACTAATAAGCATCTGAGCTTTTTCGTTTATATATTTTATTTCAGTTGGAGCAATTTGAATTGCTGCGTCAAAGCTTTCCAAAGCATCCTTATATCTTTTTAACGCAGTCAGTATCAGCGCCCTTTTATAGTAAGCAGCGTGATGCCTGATATTCAGTTTAAGTGTTTTATCAAAGAAGCTAAGAGCTTCATGAAGTTCATTTAATGCATAGAAGCAATTCGCCTTTATAAAACAGGCATTTGAATTATCATCAATTGAAAGTGCCAGATCAGAGTAGCATATTGCGCGGCTATAGTCACCCTCATCATTACATTTTTCTGCCTTTGATTCGAAGTATGCATAGCTGTTATTTTTATTTTCAAGTTCTTCGGTTAAAACCCATGGAATATTACTTTGACTCAGAAGTCCTTCCATTTTGTAACTATCATACTTTCCGCTTCTGCTTAATAAATTCAGGACTTCCTTGAATTTTTCAAGACTAAAATCCATATAAAACTGTTCCAAATATGCTTCTATAAGCTTTGAAGACTCATCATAGTGCTTTGAGCCACAAAGTATCTTAGCTTTTTCAAATATATAATAGCTTTTTTTATCAGAATCAGAGCATGCAATCGCCTTATCTATTTCTGTAATTGCCTCACTCAAATTATTCTGGAAAAGTGCTCTCACAGCAGACTTTAAGTAAATATTAGGATTACCATTTCTTAAATCAACTGTTCCTTCAGATGTTAAGTCCCAAACCATTCTCTACCCCCGGCGAAAAAGCCTATCATCGAACTCCGGTTAACCTTTCCTAAGAAATAGTGGTCTGTAACATCTAAAACGTATATTGCCCGGCGAGGAAAATTTTCTTAGGACTAGGCGGAAGAGAGCGGAATAATTGCTTTATTCCAACCGATGACAACGACGTCCTGGGGAAATTTAACCGCAGGCAATGTATGAATTTAGATGTTACAGATCACTAATACTTAGAAGAATATAAATAGGCCATTATTCATAATTATCTCAATTATCACAATTATGTAAATAAACCGTGAGTCCTATTTCAGAAATAGGCATAATCTGTCCAATCTCCTTCAAAAGGGTTTAACTTTAATTGGTAATTACAGCGATTTACGTCCAAAACTGTTCAAGGGAAAGGACTTTTGCAGTTAGAATTCCAGCCGTTATTATTTGAAAAGCAGGATCAACTTGAAATGTGCACCTGTCAATTTAACATTTATCGTACAATTACAAAACATATTAGAGCTAACAGCATAGAAACCTCAAATATTTTTAGAAACGGGCTGGATACTATGGTCGGTCTGTCTTAAGTAAAGCCTCTACCATTTCCATAGTCGGTATTGACGAAACAGCACCTGCTTTTGAAACGGCCAATGATGCCGCCAGTGAGGCAATCTTTAATGAGGCTGGTATCTCCAGTCCGTTTGCTATGGAACCTATAAAATATCCTAGAAATGTATCACCTGCCGCAGTTGTATCAACTACTTCCACTTCATTTGCGCCATGCTTAAACCAGTTGGCTTTATCTGCATAAATAACCCCGTTTTCCCCAAGAGTTAAAACTACGCTAATATCAGGGTATTTGTCCAGCAGACGTGATATAATCTCTTCCGGCCTGGTTGAACCGGTTAGGTCTTCTCCCTCTATTTCATTAATTATCAGCCATTTAATACCCTCAAGCGAGGTACTTTTAATCCACTCTTCCATGGGAGAAGGGTTAAATGCGATTTTCATCTTACGTTTTTGGGCTGCTTTAAGCAAATATGGAACATTACTTATTTCATTTTGGGAAATTAGAATATCGTCCTCTGCAAACTGCTCCAATATATTGTCAATCTCATCGGCAGTAATCTCCTTATTGGTACCGCCAAAAAGTATAATACTGTTTTGACCGGACTTATCCTTTTGAATCAGTGCATTTCCAGTACGCCCTTCACCTTCCAGCAAAAATTCGCATCTTATGCCGGTCTCGGCCAAAACCTGTCTTATTATACTGCCATCCCTGCCAATCTTACCGGCATGAAAGACCTCCAGTCCCGATCTTGCTATTGCCACAGATTGATTTAGTCCTTTTCCGCCGCAAAAGGTATTTATTTCTTCAGAGGAAATAGTTTCACCCGGGCGAACAATATGATCAAGCGTATACACAATATCTATATTTAACGATCCAAAATTCAATATTTTATTCATACCGCACTCTCCCATAATTAAAAGACTTATAAATCCAATACCTGATAAGCATTAAAAAAAATCCTGACAATCATTTCTGTCTAAGAACACTATCTCTTATAATAAGTTCTGTATTGATTTGTATTTTCTGTGCCGGTCCGCTGCTTTCAAGCATCAAAGTCATCAACCGTTTTACGGCTGCACTTCCCATTTCCTGTTTAAAGACTTTTACTGTTGTCAGCCTCGGGCTTGTGATCTCGCAAAAAGGCATATCATCAAAACCTATAATGGATACATCATTGGGAATATTGATGCCCTTTTCCTTCAAAGCTCTCATTACTCCAAATGCGATAGTATCATTATCGGCGAAGAATGCAGTCGGTAAGCTTTTATTATTCTGCAAAAAGACTGACATATCTCTATAAGCCCCTTCCATGGTGGGCTCAACAGATACCAGATATTCCTGTTTTACCGCAATTTTATTCTCATGCAGTGCGTCCAGAAACCCTTGCCTTCTATAGAAGAAGTTTTTTATAAAGGCGGAACTGCCGATGTAACCTATCTCTGTATGCCCGTTTTCAATTAAATAACCGGTTGCTCTGTATGAGGCATCTTCATTATTTATGAGGACTGAATTAGTTGTACTGCTTCTGAGACAGCTGTCAAGTAAAACAATTGGGTTCCGGTAATTACTGAATAAATCAAGATCTTCATGTATCATCTCTGTTCCAAGTAACAACATGCCTGAAGAACTGTCGTTATTTAAACCTGCAAGAATTTCTTTAAAGTCTTTATCCATAATACTGACATGGGATATAAGCAGCTCATATCCCTGAAGCCTGCATTCCTTCTCTATTCCTTCTATAAGGGAAGAAAAGAATGGAGTGTCATTGACTACATACCCATGCCTTTTAAATATAACCAGTCGTATTCCATTTTTATCTGCTGAGGTTTCCTTGGAATAGCCCAGCTCTCTGGCAGTTTTCAAAACATGCTGCTTTATTTCCTCACTTACGCCCTTTCTATTATTAAGAGCATTGGACACTGTAGCAGGTGAAACATTTGCCGCCTTTGCTATATCCTTAACAGTTAACTTCATCATAATCACTCCAATTTATCATAGATAACCAGATAACCCATTTTTTATATCTTATATTAATTATATCAAATAAATTTTATGAGTTATACTTGTAGGTGTCAAACGTTTTTTGTATTCAGCACAGTACTCTTTTAACGGCAGCCTTCCAGCCCTGATACAGTTCATCCCGTGTACGGGAATCCATTGCCGGGCTGTAAACATTGCAGGCTTTCCTTAACCTCTTTATTTCTTCCTTACTGCCCCACAAACCCACAGCCAGCCCGGCCAAATAAACCGAACCCATTGAGGACAGTTCTGCAATTTCAGCACCCGCCACCTGAATATCCAGCATATCTGCCTGAAATTGCATCAGGAAAGCATCCCTGGTAGGACCTCCGTCAACGCGCACTTCCTTGGGCTGTATTCCCGCCTCCTGTGTTATGGTATCTATGGCATCCTTGATCTGATATGCCGTTGATTCTATGGCAGCCCTGACAATATGCTCCTTCCGGCTACCTCTGGACATGCCCACAACAGCCGCCCTGGCATTTGAATCCCAGTAAGGAATCCCAAGCCCCACAAAGGCAGGTATAAGATATACCCCTTCATTGCTGTCAAGGGAATCGACCATATTTCTTGCTTCTTCAAAGCTTTGAAAAAGACCGAGATTATCCTTTACCCATTTTAAAGCATCTCCGCTGCAGTGAACAATTCCCTCAATAGCATATTCAACCTTGCCGTTCATGCCCCAGGCTACAGAAGTAACCAGTCCGTTGCCTACTTCTTTATAATCTCTGCCGATATTCATCATGATGGAGGAGCCGGTTCCGTAGGTGGCCTTGACCATCCCTGCTTCAAAGCAGTTCTGCCCGAAAAGTGCACCCTGTGAATCGCCTATAACGCCCGTTATGGGCAGCTTAGTGCCCGACAGTTCACTTTCAGCCGTATAACCGAATATATCATCGGAATACTTTATTTCGGGCAGCATGCCTTCATATATTCCGAACAGCTTTATAAGCTCTTTGTCCCAGCAGAGGGTTCGGATATTGAAAAGAAGCGTCCGGCTGGCATTGGTATAATCTGTGGCATGTACGGCGCCGCCGGTCAGTTTCCAGATGAGCCAGGAATCTATTGTACCTATAAGGATTTTTCCCGATTCAGCCTTTTCTCTTACACCTTCCACATTATCCAATATCCATTTTATTTTTGTTGCAGAAAAATAAGGGTCCAGCAAAAGCCCTGTTTTCTCATTAACTGTCTTCTCCAGGCCCTCATTTTTTAACTTTTCACATATATCCGTCGTACGTCTGCACTGCCAGACAATTGCATTGTAAACAGGCAGACCTGTGTTTTTATCCCATAAAACTATGGTTTCTCTCTGATTTGTTATTGCCAGTGCATTAATATGCTCAGGCTGTATCTCAGCTTTTACCACGACATCAAACAGCAACTTTTTAGCGTTTTCATATATTTCCACAGGATCATGTTCAACCCAGCCGGGCTTGGGATAATACTGTCTGTGTTCCAATGAAGCTTTTGCAATAATATCCCCGTTTTTGTCAACTATCATTGTTTTGGTTCCTGAAGTACTTTGATCCAATGCTAAAATAAATCCCTTTTTCATAATTAGCCTCCAGTTTATATCGTTTTAAAGAGGAACATTTATATAGGCTAATTTGTTCACCCCTGAGTTTTTATGCTTCAATAGTATTTATTAAAAAAATAGTACAAAATAGAATTGCATGAGCTATATAAATTTCATTATTCAAAATTACATTATTCAGGCTTAAACCGGGAAGGCTACTCCTGCCCTCAGAATTATATTTGGGAAGGGCGTAAATTCACCCGTTCTAATGGCAAATTTGACCTTTTTTGTGAATTCCTTAAACTCTGAATGCGGCATAAACTCACTATCAACACCGGGCAGCGAAGCTTTTATAAACTGAAGTAAATGGTCATTCTTCTTAACAATTTCCTCCGCCAGATAATAAAACTCTACCTGTGCCTCATCAAGCACCGCGTTTAAAACCTGCTCAAAGCTGGGTACTCCGCCGCACAAAGCGAGGTCAACCGTAGGAACACCTGCCGGAATGGGCAGCCCCGCATCGCCTATTAAAAACAAGTCGTTATGTCCAAGAGCTGCTATATAACCAGCCAGCTGTGCATTTAATATTCCCCTTTTTTTCATGTGTACCTCCGTCAGCTACTTATTTTCATTACGGGACTGCAGTGCCATTTTAGCCTGCAGGTTGCGCTGGAACTGGTCAATAACTACTGCAAAAATTATAACCAGGCCCTTTATAACCATCTGCCAGAATTCCGACACTCCGCACATAACAAGTCCGTCATTGATAACACCGATTACAAAGGCGCCGATTATGGTTCCGCCAATTGTTCCTACACCGCCGGCCATTGATGTTCCACCCAGTACTGTTGCAGCTATGGCATTCATCTCCCAGGACTCACCCGATGCCGGATGTGAAGCTACCAGCTGGGAAGCTGTGATGATACCGACAATGGCTGCACATATTCCTGAAATCATGTAAACCATAATCTTTACCTTCTTAACTTTAACGCCTGACAGTCTCGCAGCCTTTTCATTTCCTCCGATGGAAAGAATGTGCCATCCAAAGGGAGTCTTTTTGAGTACAATGGCAGCTATTATTGCTATAATTGCCAGTATTATTGCTCCTACGGGGATTCCTCCCACATTTCGGCCGAAAATCTCAAAGCCTGTATTTCCAAGTCCTTCTTTTCCCACAATATTAGAGAAGGTAGCACCGTTGGAACGGAGCAGAGCAAAACCACGGGCGATATACATCATACCAAGAGTTGCTATAAAGGGGGCTACATTAAACTTTGTAATTACCAGACCGTTTATTATTCCGATTAATGCGCCGCAGACTATTGTTATAAGTACGATCAGCGGTACGCTGAAATAAATAGTGTAACCGAACATCTTAAGGCCTTCATTGATAAGGCCTCCTGCAATCATACCCGAAAGGCCTACAATTGCACCGACAGAAAGGTCTATTCCCCCGTTAATGATTACATAAGTCATGCCGATACCCAGTATTCCATAGAGCGCAACGTGCTTGGCAATCAGGAGCAGGCTGCTGGCCGACAAAAATGTAGGACTTGCAATGCTGAAAAATACCACTAATATGGATAATACTATCAGCGTTCTGCCTTTGAGCAGATTCATGGCCAGAGTATTATTTGATTTCTTTATTGTTTTAGAATTATTCATGTCCCTTTCCCCTTTTCTTCCATTAGTGACCATGGTGGCCTTTATATGAGGCTAATACCAGACTTTCTTCCTTAATTTCATCACCCGAAAATTCATCGGTTTTAATCCCATTGGAAACTACTATAACCCTGTCGGCAATGGCCACAATTTCCTTCAATTCAGATGAAATAACAATTATGGACAGACCTCTCTCGGCATATTGGTTAATAATATCAAAGACTTCCGTTTTGGCACCAATGTCAATACCTCTGCTGGGTTCATCAAGCAAAAGAATTTTAGGACTTGTAAGAATACCTTTACCTATAACTACCTTTTGTTGGTTTCCGCCTGATAGTGATAAGATTGGCAGGCATTTGTCCGCAACCTTGATATGAATATCTTTTATCTGTTCATCGATAAATTTATTTTCCTTTTTGGAGTCAACAAAAATAGCTTTTACATAATTTTTTAAACTGGACAGAGATATGTTCTTGCCTATATCCATAGTCTGAATGATTCCTTCTCTCTGCCTGTCCTCCGGAACAATGGCAAAGCCTCTGTCAATCTGCTCGGATATGTTCCTGACATTAAGTGCCTTACCCTCCAGATTTATTGTTCCGGTATGCTCGGGTTTAAGCCCCATGATACATTCAAATATTTCTGTTCTGCCAGAACCCATAAGTCCGTATATCCCAAGTATTTCACCCTTTTTCAGATCAAAACAGACATTGTCAAGCAGATAACCTCCGCCGCTTTTGGGTAATGTGAGATTTTCAACTTCCAATACTTTTTCCTGCCTGCTCCAATCGATTTTCCTGTCTTTTTTGGGGTAGGACTTGCCTTCTCCAACCATCTGCTGCACAATCCACGGTACACTTATGTCCTTTACCTCGGCATTTGCAACAAATTTACCATCCCGTAAAACTGTGACATAGTCACCGATTTTCATTATTTCTTCAAGCCTGTGTGATATATATATGATTGATATGCCTTCAGCAGTTAATTCCCGCATTAATTTAAACAGTACATCAACTTCCTGCTGGCTTAGTGATGAAGTAGGTTCATCCATAATCAATATCTTCAGGTCATCCTGAATCAGATTTCTGGCTATTTCTATCATTTGCTGCTGACCGACTCTCAAATCTCCCACCAGTGTGTTGGCATCCAAAGGGTGTTCAAGTTTATTCAGAACTTTATTTGTAAGTTCCAGATGTGTTTTATTATCAAGAATTAATTTTCCCCTGGTCTTTTCTTTTGCCATAAAGATATTCTGATATACCGAAAGATTCGGGAACAAACTCAGTTCCTGATGTATAATGCCAATTCCATGCTTTCTTGCTTCAGTAGTATCTCTGAACGCTACCTCTTCCCCGTCCATAAAGATTTTGCCGGAAGAAGGCTGTTCAATACCTGCAATAATCTTCATCAATGTAGATTTTCCTGCCCCGTTTTCACCGATCAAAACATTAACCTTGCCCTTTATTACATCAAAGGAGACATTATCCAGAGCTTTGGTACCGGGGTAGATCTTATCCATGCATTCGGCATGCAGGCAAACATTATTCCGCGAGAAGTCTTTCAAGCTAACTTTATTATCCATTGCTGTGTTCTGCCCCCTCTTTTATTTCACGTTTAAAGCAACAGGCGTAATTAAAATAAGATCTTCCTTATCTGCTGTGAAGCAACCGGTGAATTCAATTTTCTTACCTTGTATGGAGGAAAGGTCTACCGGTTTAATAATTTTTTCTTCAACAATTTTATGAATGCTCTGGGATACCGCAGCAAAATCAACCTGATTCTTATACTCTTCAAATTTGATTATATTTAATGAATCCCTTATGGCAGAGCCCTTGAATACTGGACCAACCTGAAGCCTTACAACAACAGGTCCTGTATAACCCTCCAGGGTTACTTCCATATAGCCCGATTTCTTCTCGGTATTGACTTCCTTTACCGTACCGTTCCCTTAACTGTATAATTAAGCTCGCCTGATGTACCCATGGAATATTTTCCGTATTTCTTGTCCAGAGATTTTAAATCACCCTTGGATTCATTTATGAAGGTCAGCAGGTCCACCGCCTTTTCAGTTAATTCCGGAACTGCTTTCGAATCCCATATTCCTGCAACATCATCCCCGGCATTGAATTGTGTTTCACCTGTCAATTTATATTCCTCGCCGGTTTTAACAATTTTAACGCAGCCCGTTAATGATGAAAGCGTTAAAACTGCTGCCAGCATCACAAGCAAAAATTTCCTTTTCATATACTTCCTCCTTGTCCTCATAGAATATCTTGTCTTTTGTATGATTTTCATAAGGATACAATAAAATAGAAAAATCAAGGGATTTTAAGGGGCTGCTGCAAAGCTTGAACAATTGAAATGCATGCTTTGCATTTGCCTTATTTTGCAACAGTCCCCTTATTAACTATACAATATTAACTATTTAAATATTATTTACTGAATTTGAAAGCTGATAATTTATCGGCATTATCCTTTGTAATAGCGATACAGTCAACAAGCTGCTTTTCATCCGCACCGGTTGAGCCGGTCTTTAAATATTTGTCAGCCTGTTCAACTGCCATTTCAGAAATCAATGCTGCCTGCTGAAGAGCTGTAGCTGTGATTTCGCCTGCTTTTATAGCATCTCTTACGTCGTCGCTGCCGTCAACCCCGATTATGGCTATACCCTTCAAACCGGCTGCCTTTATAGCTGCTGCAGCACCCATTGCCATTGTATCATTACCGCAGATTACACCTTTAATATCAGGGTTTGATTGAAGAATAGTCTCCATCTTTGTATATGCTTCTGTCTGTTCCCAGTTTGCTGTTTGAGTTGCAACAAGTTTCATGTCGGAATACTGGTCTATAACTTCATGGAAAGCCTTTGATCTAACACCTGCATTTGTATCTGATTCCTTACCCAGCAGTTCTGCATATTTACCCTTTTCACCCATTGCTTCAACAAATATTTCGGCAACTGCTTTGGCACCCTGGTAGTTGTTTGCAACTATCTGTGAAATGGCAATTCCGGATTCGTTTATTTCTCTGTCTATAAGGAAAGTAGGAATATTGTTGTTTCTTGCTTTCTTGACTGCTGCAACGGTTGCATCCGAACCTGCATTGTCACAGATTATTGCAGCTGCCTTTTCCGATATTGCGGTATCAAATAACTCTGCCTGCTTTGTGGGATCGTCGTCGTGTGATACGGTCTTAACTTCATAACCCAGAGCCTTTGCCTTTGCGGCAGCTGCTTCAGCTTCTGTCTTGAAGAAGGGGTTTGAATGTGAGGGAGTGATTATATACACAATTTTTGATCCCCCGCCTGTAAGAGGTTTGGCTGCGCCGGTATCACCCGCAGAGGTTTCTGCTGCCTGAGTTGATGCTGCCGTTGATGAAGGAGCTGTCGATGAATTGCTTGATTCGGCCTGTTTAGTGCTTCCACAGCCTGCCAGAAGTGAACCTGTTAATGCAACTGCCATAAGAAGTGATAAAAACTTTCTTTTCATAAAATTACATCCTCCCAAAATTCTTGTATATTTTTTATATAGATACTACGGAGTTTACCCCCGTTAGTTCCCTTAACCATGCCACAAGGGCATTTTTTAGAAAAACGGAATTTACCTGCTTATCAATTCTTTAGCTATACTAACCAACCCGGCTTCATTTAAGCCGTAGTAATCAAATATCTCTTTTGATACTCCTGTCACTACCGGCTCATCCGGCAACGCGAGATTAACCACCTTTTTTGGTGACGTAGCTGCTACAATCTGGCTGACCATGGCACCAAGTCCTCCATATTGTGAATGCTCCTCGATTGTTATTACAGCTTTTGTCTCAACAGCAGCCCTTTCTACAGCAGCCTTATCAATCGGTTTAACACAATACATATCCAGTACTCTTACCGATATTCCCTGTTCCTGAAGGATCTCCGCGGCTTTTTGGGCAGGTTTTACAAGTTCTCCACAGGCAACAATGGTAAGATCAGTACCTTCATGAACCACTGTTGCCCTGTCCATTTCAAAGTTCAGTTTATCCTCTTGGTATACATCTTCTACAGGATTACGCCCCACACGTATATAGGCCGGTTTTTCATCCTTCAAAAGGCTTTTGTATAAAGCTTTAGTCTGTATACGGTCACTGGGAATATAAACCCTCATATTTGGTATGGATGACATCGATGCAATATCCTGAGCCGAGTGATGGGTCATTCCAAGAGCTCCGTAGCTGACACCTCCGCTGATACCAATAAGCTTTACATTTGTATTTGAATAAGCCACATCAACCTTTGCCTGTTCCATACTTCTTGTGGAAAGAAAGCATGCCGGAGAGGCCACATAGGCTTTTTTACCACACTTGGCAAGACCTGCTGCAATGGATACGATGTTTTGTTCGGCAATACCCGTCTCCACAAACTGATCAGGATGAGTATCCGCAAAAGGTGCTAACGAAGCAGAACCCCTGGAATCACTGCAAAGAACCACAATATTCTTATCAGTATTTGCTTCTTCTACTAAAACATCACATATTGCCTGACGATTTGGTATTTTATTCATTTGCCGCCATCCTCCTTTGTTCTAATTCCGCCATTGCCTTCTCGTACTCATCCTGGCTCGGAACCTTATGATGCCACTGTTTTGAATTTTCCATGAATGAAACTCCGTGACCTTTTATAGTATCGGCAATAATCACTGTGGGCTTGCCCTTTGTGGCTTTCGCAGCCTCAAAAGCCTTATCCAGGGAATCCATGCTGTTACCCTCAGCGTGTATTACGTTCCACCCAAAGCTGCCCCATCTTTCGTCCTGATTGTCCTGGGTCATGACCTCTTCAGTAGTTCCGGATATCTGTAAACGGTTTCTGTCCACTACTGCCGTAAGATTGTCCAGCTTATAGTGACCGGCTGCCATGGCTCCTTCCCATACCGAACCCTCTGCCAGTTCACCGTCACCCATAACGGTATACACTCTATAGGAGGATTTATTCATTTTGGCTGCAAGCGCCATGCCAACTGCCACAGACAGGCCATGTCCCAGGGAACCGGAATTCATTTCAATGCCGTTCACCTTGTTGGTAGGGTGTCCGATATATTTTGACTTAAATTGTGAGTAGGTCTCCAGATCGCCTTTCGGGAAATACCCTCTCCCTGCCAGAACACTGTATAAGGATTCCACGCAGTGTCCCTTGCTGAGAATAAATCTATCTCTTTCACTGTCGTTAACTGTTTCAGGCGAAATGTTCATATGTTTGAAATAAAGTGTTACAAGAATATCCATTACACTGAAATCTCCGCCGATATGCCCTGTCTTGGCTTTAAAAATCATATTGAGAACATCTTTTCTCAGCTCGAAAGACAATGCCTTTAAATTGTTCATTAATATCCCCCTCTCCACCGCGGCTGCGGTGTAACAAAAAGTAATAAAAAACTCAATCTATTACAAATCAACTGCATACGATGTATCAATTACTCTCCTCTGAGGTATGCTTTAACGTCTTCTTCTATGGGGTCATACAAATCCGGCTTGACATTAATATACTTACAGGCTTCATATAAAACCGGGACAATGTTTTTGTGAATCCCTACACAATGGTGGATGTACGGCCCAGAAACCAGCTTTTCCTCCAGCCTTTTCAAGTTGTCCACCTCTATCCATAGATAAGTGCCTTTTGTGTACGGTCCATCAATTGCCTTTGCATTGCCCAGCAGCAGGGAATACTCTCCATTATCTCCGTCAAACCTGCAAAGTGTAAGATCGCCGTGTTTTGCTTCCGCTTCCACAGATCCAGGGTAGCTGAATGCAAGAGGATATCCGAGTGTGGGCTTTTCTTTAGCTACAGAAACCGGCCATGGTCCGCAGTGCTGGAGCAATTCACCGTTTTCATTGTCCGGATGTCGTACCGTCCAGTCTGCGAAGAAGGATCTTGTCTCACCCATGCCTGCAGCTTCCACCAGCAATGAAGTTATCGCACCATGGATATCTGTTTCGCAGACAACCGGGATACCTTCATCATTCAGAAGTGAGTTTGCAGCACAAGGCATGATTCCCAGTTCAGATTGCAGACAATTCCAGCATTGCAGTGCAATAGCGTTACAGCCATATTTTTCAGCCAAACCCTGCATTGCAACCTTCATTGCCGCAACATTCTCCAGATGCTGTTCAGCGATTTTAACATTCATTTTATCTTTTATGGTCTCTATGACTTTTTCAACCTCTGTCTTTTCCTCTTTCGCTGCTTTTACAGCATATATCAGTTCGGGCATCGGGATGGGAGAAAGCTGTATGTTGAATTTCTCAAGCAATTCACCCTCGTTGCACATTGTTGACCAGAAATCAAACGGTCTTGTAGAAATCTGCAGTATCCTTGTATTTCTAAAGGTTTTAACAACATTGCATACAGCCAGGAAGTCCTTTATACCTCTTTCAAACTCCGGATCGCTTAATCTGCAGTTGGACATATATGTGAAGGGAACTCTGAATCTTCTCAAAACCTTTCCGGTTGCAAAGAGTCCGCACTGGCTGTCTCTCAGACGTATACCCTTTTCATCGGGCCTTTCATCCCGCGGGCCCCATAATAATACAGGAACATTCAAGGCCTTGGCCAATCTGGCACATTCGTATTCAGTACCAAAGTTGCAGTGAGGTAAGAACAGCCCGTCAATTTTTTCAGCCTTGAATTTTTCTGCAATTTTTTTCATATCTGCATCATCATACAGAAGTCCTTCGGGGTTAATATCCGTAATATCAACAAATTCCACCTTCAATTCCTTGAGTCTGTCTCTGGTCAAATTCCCGAATTTGATCGCATCCGGTGCACTGAATATACTTCTCCTGGTGGGTGCAAATCCGATTTTAACTTTATTCATGTTACATTTCTCCATTCTTCAGGTATATTTTGTTTCGATTGGTTATTGAAAAAGATAGGTTTAAAAATCAACTACTTATCTTAAATTGGTTTACATAATTTTGCTCAAAGCGCACGCTTAGGAAACTTTTAACAAACGTATAATATATTTAAAATAAATACATGAAAATATTAGGTGATTAGCAAGTTTTGTTTAGCTACATAATTTAAATTAATTAAATGAAGTACTTGTTTACGTTCATTTCTTAATTATCATTATAAATCGTTTATTTATATTTAGCAATAAATTTATTTATATTTTTATGTATTTCGTTGCAATTTCACAGTAATTATTGTGTTAATTTGTACACATTTCACAAATATATTGTAGTTTTAAGTATATTTAGCTGAACATTTCCTTGTAAATATTTTAGTTAATTGCTAAATAAATTGCTAAATTATTTAGTTTTGCATTTAGTTAAACCAATAAACTATATTCAGTACTCCATAATGCATAGGTGCTAAATCAGAGTTATCATCAAAATGCTAATAAGTACTTATCTAATTTTTTATTTAATTTGTTGCAGATATGAGCATTAGTACACATTAATTTTGTGGATATGTCATTATTGACATACTGTTATAATTAACCTAATATAAGTTATATGTCAGTACTGACATATAACTTATATTAGTTACAGTAGGAGATTATTTATGGAAACAGTCGAAAAAAACAGGTTAAATTACTCATTTCTTATGTCCGCATTGCTTATAGGTGGTTTTTTTACTACTCTTGCAACAAGTACTATTAATATTGCCCTGCCAGTGTTAATGGATTATTTTAATTGCACTCTTGACACAGTAAAATGGTCAACGACTGGCTTTATGCTGGCAACGGGAATTATGGCTCCTATTACCTGCTATTTGGGGGAGAGATTCAGTTATAAAAGATTATATTTCATTTCTATTTTAGGTTTCACACTAAGCTCGATATGCTGTGCTTTATCCTGGAATGTGGAATCCTTGATAGCATTTCGGATATTACAGGGACTTTTTAATGGATTGGCGGTACCTTCAACCATGTCAATTATCTACCAGGTTGTACCAAGAAAAAAGCAGGCATTTTCAATGAGTCTTTGGAGCCTTTCAGCAACAGTGGCTCCGGCCATAGGACCAACACTGAGCGGCTGGCTGATTCAGAGCTTTAATTGGAAAGCAATCTTTATTATGAATATACCTATCGGAATTATTGCTGCATTGTTTATACTAAAAGCAGTTCCATATTATAAACTGAATTCTCCGGAAGGTTTTGACCTGCCCGGTTTTTCAACCTGTATAGCCGCAAGCATACTGCTTTTAACAGCATTCAGCGAAGTGTCCCACTGGGGATGGACCTCCTATAAAACTATCCTCTTACTGGTATCAGGAATTGTCTTTCTTGGCATCTTCATAGTCCGTGAACTGACAGCAAAAAATCCTATTCTTAATCTTGGAATATTTAAATTCAAAGGCTTTACCATAAGTGTAATTATCAGAAGCATAGTCACAATGGGTCTATATGCTGGTTCATTGCTGACACCGTTATTTCTGCAAAATGCTCAACATGTTTCAGCTCTCGATGCGGGTTTAATTTTGCTTCCTTCTTCACTTGCAATGGCTTTATGTACAATAATTGTTGGAAAATTGTATGATCGTATAGATCAGCGTATTTTACTTATAATCGGTGTTATTTCCATGGCTGCCGGCTCTTTTGCATTAGCTCATTTATCTTTGGAGACCAGCCATGTGTTTGTAGTATTATGCATGACTTTCCGCAATGCCGGGATCGCCTTCTCTCTGGGAACAGTAACCATGATGGGCATGTCCTCACTGGATAAAAAAGTTTCAGGAAACGGCTCGTCAATAAATAACTGGGTGGCACAAAGCATTGGCTGCCTGTCAATAGGCATTTTTACATCCTTACTAACTTTTCAGGCAGGACAGCATGCCACCGATTTAGTGAATACGGGTACAGCACTGAAAATGGGAAAGGACTTGCTAGCCAATACTTCATTTGTAATGGGAGTAAATGATGTAAACTTTATTTCAGCCATTATTATGTTAATTGCTTTACCTCTGTGTTTTCTATTAAAAAAAGACAGACCCGGCGGAGATAATTTTGTACAGGATAAAAATATGAATGAGACAATAAGAACCGGGAAAACTCCAAACCCCTGTCCTGAATTTAACAGCTCGGTATCTGAAATTTGATTTAGTCATCATGTTAATTGCATTGTTTGATGTAATTGTATTAGTCTGCTGTATATGTCATAATAGGCATGTACTCAATGCTTTTGTTTATTTTCAGCTGCAAAAGCGATATCATATCAGGGGGTGGATTTAATTAATAAATTATCTTATGGGCTTCTTAGCTTATTATCAACCCAACCAATGACCGGCTACGATCTGACCTTGAAGATCAACAGGTTCTGGCGTTCTACTCACAGCGCCATCTATCCTTTACTGTCGGAGCTGGAGGAAAAAGGATATATTGAATTCATCTTTGAAAAGCAGGTTGGCAAGCCTGATAAAAAGATATACAACTTAACTGTTCAAGGGAAAGAGCTTTTGCATGAATGGTTCATGTCGGAAACCGGTGAAGAAGTTATTAGAGATGAGATAACCTTAAAGTTATTTTGTATTAAATTCATTGATACAGAAGCAGCTATGAAGGTTCTCGATGAATTTGAAGCAAGATATAAAAGAAAGATTAAAGAATATATAAACAATATAGAAAACATTAAATCGAAGTCCTCTGAGCTCACAGCTGATGCCGCCTACTCCTTTTTCGGTTCCTATATACTGACTCAAAGAGCGTTAAATAAAGCCATGCTGGAACTAAAGTGGTGCGAATGGGTGAGGATGCAATATTTGGAAAAGGGTTCCCGATTTTGGGATGAAAATTTTAATCCTGAGATAACGAATTGTTTATAAAATTATTTCAATAGAAACCAGCTTATTTTTTCACCAAAAAGTTTGAATAAATGCAGACCAGTACAAAATTGTACCGGTCTGCATTTATAAGTTAATAATCTTTTAAGCCTATCACATTTTAATTCACTTTAAATCTCTTCAGTAATCTTCAATTTTCTTTAGTTATATTCAATACTCTTTAGTTAACTTTTAATTCTCTTCAATTATCTTTATCCCCCAAGGTCCCATTTGTACATTTTGATGTGAATCAACTTTTTGATCGGAAAGTAATTCCACACCTGCACTATATGGATACTTAAAGGAATTGGAATTCATTGAATAATTGAAATAGTAGTGTATAACCTTTCCATTCTGGTTTATTCCCGATTTTGTAATCAACGGGAAAGCAAATTCCTGATCCACTCCCCACAAACCGGCTTTAGTCAAGGCATTTTTTAATACTTTTTCCATTACTTCCGAACTCGGCAGACAGCCTAGGTAGGTTGCAGTACCCCTACCATACGCATTTTGAGTTATGGCAGCGTATTTGCCCCAATATGGGTGATCATAGCTTGCCAGCACCTTGGCAGTACCGGGAGTAAGCAGCTCAATCCACGTAGTTAATGAATTTTTTTCTTCATCTACTCCGAAAGGATTATCCTTTAAAGTAACGTTTTTAGCCGAAACAAATTGTGAATAGACGACTCCGCAGGCTTCACCTATTATGCCGGGCTGGCGTGAGGATCGTACCTTCACATTTTCATCAGTAAAACCGCTTCTAAATGCATAAACGATATGCCCTCCGTTTTTGACATATTTATTTAAGCGGTTAAGAAGCTCATCGGATGCTGCATACAGCGACGGAACCACCAGCATTGCATAATTCTCCATATCAGGACTGGAGGGGTCAACAAAATCGCAGCCTATATTCATTCTATACAAAGCATCATACATTAACCTCAGCACATCATTGTAATCCAGACCATCTGCAAAGGATTTAAAGGAATTAAGAGCCGTAAGAGCTTCATTGCTGAAAAGTATGGCTACGCTGTTTACTTTCTTTAAATTGATCAGCTTGGGGCTTAATCTTTCAAAATCCCTGCCTATTGTTTTGGCTTCCTCATAGGTTGGATTTGGTTCAAAATCATGGCTCAACAGCCCCTTCCAATAGGTCTCAATAGCATTATGCAATGAATGCCAGTGCCAGTAGGACACCATATTGGCACCCGAAGCCAGATGGCTGAAGGCCTGCAGTCTTAATTGCTCAGGGTATGGCACCCAGCTGGCAAAACCCTGAGCTTCTGTTTCCAGTACAAAATAATTGTTTTGTTTCATAGAACGCGTTACATCTCCGCCAAAGGATATTTCACAGCCTGTCAGTTGGTCCTGGGATGGATGGTATATGTCGATACCGGCTACATCCAGTGCTTTTGCCGCATCAAAATGATTAACTGCAGGTTGTATTCCAAAAGAATGTCCCTTCCATCCCAGGTCAAAGTTATGAGTGACAAACTGTTCAGGCCGCTTGTATTGATTTACCAGGGAAACCTGCCAAGAAAGGAAATCCGTAACAAGTTTCCGTTGAAATTTTGAGAATTCGGATCCCAGACTGGCATTTATAGTGGCATCCACATTAGGAAAGTCCTCCCAGCTGTTTATTCTGTTACTCCAATAATCCAGACCGAACTTTTTATTCATCTCTTCCAGGCTTTCAAATTTTTCTTTCATATATTTAATGAATAAAAACTGAACATTGGGCCCGGAGGTGTCATAATGCTTGGTTTCGTTATCTACCTGATAGCCTATTACCGCTGGGTGATCCTTAACATGTTCCATAAGCTTGCGGATTACCCTTTCTGAGTAAAAGAGATATGCAGGATTGGTAATATCCATATTCTGTCTGGGGCCATATTTGTTCTGACCTTGAGGTGTAACAGCAAGTACTTCCTGGTGCTCCTTAACCATCCAGGTCGGTACAGCATAAGTGGGCGTACCCACAATAACATTAATCCCTGCCTCACGCATTGCTTTTAGTACACGATCTATATGTGAGAAGTTAAACACTCCATTTTGAGGCTCCAGTGTGCTCCAGGTAGATTCCGCTATACGTACAACATTTATACCTGCCTCCTTCATCATCCGGATATCCTCGTCCAATCTTTCATATGGCATGTATTCATCGTAATAGGCGACACCGTATAATAATTTATTCATAACCTTTTTCCTCTATCATTTATAGTTTTTTAAATATAACGATATTGCCAGAAATTGAGATTCATGGAACCTGAAAATCCGGCAATATCACTTTTTTTTGCTAATATATGTTTTATTTATCGGTCAAACGGGTCTTTATGGATTACTTGTTGAACTGCTTTATATATTCATCCAATTGTTTCTGTAATTCTGCCTGCACTTTTTCTACACCGGCTTTTTTCAAATCAGCCTTCAATTTAGCTACTTCATCATCAACATTCGGCAATAATCCTGAAAGCAATGCTTTTCCTCTCACATTATAGATATTGGTAATGGCAGCTATTTCATTCTTAACATTTGTATCTACAAAGTTAAAGGATACAATAGGAGTTGTAGAAGTCTTACCTTCGTCAATCCAACTCTTTTCAATGCCGATAAGATCTTTGGATACTATGTCGGGATAACGCATGAAGTCTTTCCGCTCCCATCCCCAGGGACAGTTTGCCTTTGTAGGAAATCTTGAGGCCCCGTCAGGAAGTGTTTTCATCTGATTGTCACCGATGGCCTGATAATGCAAACCTTCAATACCGTAAGTAGTAAGGTCAAAATAATCCTTTTGTGTACCGAAAAGATTGAGCATCATTAACGCTCTCTCATAATTTTTGGAATTTGCGTTTATACCCATACCCGATCTCGCTGCTGAACTTGATTCATGAATCTTATCCGACTGAAGATCATAAACTTCAGGCTTGAATTCAGGATGGAGGGTTGATGTAGCACTTGACCATTCAATCATTGCTTCAGCCTGATTGGAAAGCGACCCTAATTTACCTGCTTTAAACTCCTCGGCAGCATCAGTTTTAATTGCTAGTACATTCTTTGACCAGCAGCCGGCTTCGAACAGTTTCCTTATTCTTTTTATGCCATCAACAAACTTCGGATCGTCAAGAGAATAGCCGACTTTGCCGTCACCGGTCTCCAGGCTGGTTGTAAATAAATAATTTGGACTTACGCGCAGGAACATCAGGTTATTTTCCTGTTTATAGAACAGGTTGCTTAAGAGCCCGTCAATTCCGCTATGGAAAGGCATTACACCTTTTTCGTTTTTTGCAAGGGTCAACAAGTAATTTTCATAATCATCCAAGGTTTTTATTTCAGGGAGACCATATTTTTCTCTTAAGTCCCCTCTAACGATTACCATTGAATGTCCCATTACCTGCTTATTTAAATATGGTACCATATACATCTTTCCATCAACCTTCAACTGATCGTAGAAGTCTGAGGGGATTTGTTTATAATAGTCAGGCATATATTTTTGCAGCATATCCTGAGTAACTTCCATAAAACCGTGCTTGGTAGCCTGATCAGCGTAGAAAACCCAGTCAGCAGTGTAGATAAGATCAAAATCTTCGCCTGATGCGAATACAAGCGGATATTTTTGCTGCCAGTCAGCCCATGGCAGATACTTGCATTCAACTGTAGCATTGATGTCTGCTTTCAATTTTTTATTCACTTCTTCATATACCTTTGGTGCATCCGGCTGTTCGTCACCAATAAGATACATGGTAATTTTTGCTTCTTTTGAAGTATCAAGCCCTGTAGAAGCAGCAGCTGATGATGCAGCAGAAGTTGAACCGGCCGTACTGTCGGTTGAATTTTGTGCAGTTTGTCCGCAAGCTGTCAGAAGCAGTGAAAATACAAATGTCATAGCTAATACCAGACTTAAACTTTTTAACCCTCTTTTCATAATAATCCTCCTTAAAATATCTTATTATTAATAAACTGCATAAGAAGCAGCTTTATCCTTTTACAGCCCCTATAGTAAGCCCTGAAACAAAGTACTTTTGTACAAAGGGATATAGCAAAATAATAGGTCCGGTAGATATTATTGTCATTGCAAGTTTTAACGATTCTGTAGGAACCACAACATTTTCTCTTCCGGGAACATTTGTGAGCTTCTTGAGCGCCTCAGCTCCGGCAACAATTTTGTACAAGTAATACTGAAGAGAAAACAGCTTTGAATTCTGCATGAAGATGTATGACAAAAACCAGTCATTCCAGTACATTAACGCTATGAACAAGCCAATAGTTGCGAGAGCAGGCTTGGAAAGCGGAAGAATCAGCGTTGTAAAAATCCTGAAATCATTGGCGCCATCTATCTTGCCTGATTCAGATATGGCTTCCGGTATACTGTTCATAAAACTTTTCATTACGAGAATATTGAATACGCTTAACATAAATGGGAGCAACAGCCCAAGTATGTTATCATTAAATTTCAGATATCTTACGCAAAGAATATACCAGGGTACCAGTCCTCCATTTAAAATTGTTGTAAAATAAAAGAAAAATGAGAATTTATTCCTCCATTCAAAATCCTTTCTGGATAATACATAGGCGGTCATGGCAGTTGTAAACAAACCAAGCAGGGTACCAATAACAGTCACAGTAATTGTTATTGTGTAGGAGTTAATCAATCCGTCAGGGTTTAAAAATGCAGTTTTATACGCATCCAATGTAAATTCCCTTGGAATAAATCCGTATCCATGGAGGAGTATTTGTTCCTGGCTTTCAAAGGAACCTGCCAGCACCAGAACAAAGGGAATAAGACATAGTAAAGCTACAACCAGGATAAATATAAAACTTATTATTGTAAAGACCAGCTTATCACCTGTAAGTTTTTTCATTTTCTGCACCTTTCCATTTCAGAGTTATTATTGTAATTTCTAGCAGTCTGTAACATCTAAAACGTGTATTGTCCGGCGAGAAAATTTTCTCAGGTCTAGGCGGAGAAGGGCGGATTAATCGCTTTATTCCAACTGACGACAACGCAGTCCCAGGGAAATGTAACCACCGGCAATATATTAATTTAGATTTTACAGACTACTAGTACAAGGCGTAGCCCTTATCGTATTTTCGTACTGCCAGATTTGCCAGGTTTATTATAAAGAAGCACAAAACTGACTGGATGAGGCCTGCTGCCGATGTCATTCCGAATTCTCTTGTTTCCATAAGCGATCTTGTAACAAAGGTATCTATTACATCAGTATGGCTATAGACTAAAGAGTTCTGACCAACTATCTGATAAAACATTGAAAAATCTCCACGGAATATATTACCGATGGACAGAAGTACAAGAATTATTACTGTCGGTATTAACGAAGGCAGGGTTATATGTAATATCCTCTGAAAGATGTTGCACCCGTCTATATCTGCCGCTTCATACATTTCCCTGTCGATTCCGGCTATGGCTGCAAGATACATCACCGTACCGTAACCAATACTTTTCCAGAAGGAGAAAAAGAAAATTACAAACACCCATACTACAGGCTTGTCATATACATTAACCGGTTCTATACTGAGGGTTTTTAAGAAATTGTTGAGAAAACCGTATTCATAGCTAAAAATATTGTATACGAATGCACCCACGACTACCCAGGATATAAAATAGGGAAGAAACATAACTGTTTGTGTGATTTTCTTGAAATACTTGCCGGCCAGCTCAGTCAACATTATTGCCACAGCAATTTGTAATGTGTTGTTGATAATTATGAAACCTGCATTATATAAAACAGTATTTTTTGCTACTCTGAAAATATCACCATTAATGAATAAAAACTTAAAATTTTCAAAGCCAATCCATGGACTTCCGAAAATACCGCCTCTGTAATCAAACCTTTTAAAGGCTACAATTACACCTGCCATGGGTAAATAGTTAAAAACTATAAAATACAGAACCGCAGGGAGCAGCATAAGTAATAGAAGTTTATATTTCATAAGTTTCTTGAAAAAAGATGTTTTCAATTGAAGGACCAGCTCCTTTTAGTATTATAGAGAGTTTTAATGTTAAATGACCACAAACAAATATTAGCATTAAAGGTATATTGAAAAATTAGAAAATTTCTACGATTCTAGTAATTTTTTTCGATTTCATAAAAAACTTTTACAGCCTGATTATGTAAATAAGTTGTTTATTGCCCAGCCATATTCCTTATGCTAAAATAATAGCAATCAAGGCAATAAAACTCCGTCCTACGGTTGGATATTTTGGGACGACCGTACCTGAATATATATCAAGGGGGAAAAACTTTGAAACTTTTGATTGTAGATGATGAAGTGAATACACGTAAAGGTATTATCGGAAGGTTACCGTTAAGTGAAATGGGAATTACCGAGGTGTGTGAAGCTGATGATGGAATCAATGGGTTAAAAGCTGTTTCCACCTTTGAACCGGACATAATATTAACTGATGTAAGAATGCCCCGTATGGATGGAGTGGAAATGGTATACAAAATCAGAGAGCAATTGACAGCATGCCAGGTTATATTTATGAGCGGATATTCTGACAAAGAGTATTTGAAATCGGCAATCGAACTCAAGGCATTAAATTACATTGAAAAGCCCATTAACATGAATGAGTTGAAAAGTGCTCTTCAAGCCTCAATATCATTGTGTGATGAGGAAAGAAATAAAAATAAACTTCTGAAAACAAGCCTTACCTTAATACGGAACGAGCTTGCGCTCCAGCTTGTCAGCAGAACACCTGACTGGTTGGCAATTGCCGGAAATATTAAAGCCGCACAATTGGATATTCCTCAGGAAGGCATTTTTGTGACGGCACTGCTCAGAATACATACAGATATCTCAATAGAACAGCTCAACTCCTACAAAATTACATTTGAGAATATATTGGAGACTGTAAACAGGACTACCGGACATTCTGCCATTTGGGCGGTAAAAAATGATGAATACATTATTGTTCATTTATTTGGTAATAAACACTGCAAGCATCTGTTTTCAGGAGAAAAGCTCCATAATGCCTGTCAATTAATTTTAAATGGGCTATCGTCCTCATTTTCAGTTTTCTTGTCTTTGGGTAAAACGGTAAACAGAGCCGATAAGATTTACAGTTCTTATGAATCAGCAGTTCTTGGCATTCAAAGAGCATTTTATTACGGCTACAACAGTATTATCAAATTCAGTGAAGCTAATAATCCGCCCTACAGGTTTAATCCCCAAATAATTAAGGATTTTTCAGAATTAATCAGTAAGGGAGACCAGGGCAGGACCCAATTTTTAATAAAGAGTTTAACTTCAGATATAAAACGGTTTGATACAACACTTGTTAATGAGTGTAAAGATTTTTATTACAGAATTCTTCTGGAATTAGTGAAAGCATCGACACAATACGGCTGCAAGCTGCCGGAAGTGCCTGAACTGGATACTGATATCTGGGAAATGTTCCTGAAGTTTTCTACCTTGATGGATATGGAAAGCTTTATATTAAGGCAAATAGACTTATACTTTCAGTGTATAGCCAATATAAACATAAATGATAGTGCGGTAATCAATGCTATTCAATATATTAAACATCATTATCATGAGGAAAGCATGTCAATAAGCTTAATCAGTGAATACACCAGCCTCTCCCCGACTTATTTAAGCTCCGTCTTTAAAAAGATAACCGGGAAGACGCTTGTAAAATATATAAATGATTATCGTATGGAAAAAGCCAGGGAACTGCTTAAAAATAAAAAATTAAAGATAACTGATATTTCCACCCAAGTAGGGTGCGGAGACAGCAATTATTTTACAAAAATTTTCCGTAAAACATGTGGTTTAACGCCTTCGGAATACAGGGAGATGATGCTGAAATGATTAAGAAACTAAAATCCATGTTTCTTCTCATAACTGAAATGAAGCTGATGAGAAAGCTGTTATTCTCCTACTTCGCATTAATTTTGGTACCCTTAGTCCTTATAACAACAGTATTTGCTGATTTTACCACCAGATTTACCATAAGCCATATAACTTATTCAGCGCAGCAGTCCTTTGATCAGGCATTTTCGTTTCTTACCTTTAAACTGCATAATATCAGAGATATCTCATCTTCTCTGATAAGGAATAAAGAACTGATTAATATTCTGGTATCTCCTCAGGACGAAGACATACTGTCGAGTATAAGTAATATGAATTCAATTGTATCATATGCAACTAATATTCAGGATGGAATCTATGTTACAAGAGTAAGGATTTATGTCCCTGATGGACTGATGTATTCTGATGAAAATCGAAACATCTTTAATATGAACCGGATAAATAATTCAAAATGGTATACAGATATCACTAAAAAAGGGCAGACTTATCTATGGCTGCCCTCTTCCTATATGGAACCGGAGGACAAAAATAATAATCCTCTTCCCCAAAATCAAACCAGTGATTCAGGAGATATCCTCTCCCTGGCCAGGATTATCGTACATCCAAATGACTATCTAAAAAAACTGGGAGCCATACGCTGTGATTTTCCAAAGCGTTCAATTATTGACATACTTAAAAAAGCAAACATTATGAATAAGAGTGTAACCTATATTATTAACTCCCAGGGAACTCTGGTTGCCTCCTCCGATGACGGACTTACTTCTGATTATGGGATCAGCCCATCTCAACTAAAATCTATTGCTGTGGGAAAAGGCAGCTGGTCACAGATATCAACAGACAATGGCAGCTATTGGGTGGGTTCAAGGCTGGTGGATTCTACAGACTGGTATATGATCTCTGTACTTCCATCCGATGAGGTGTTAAAGCAAAGCGGAATTCTAAAAAACAAGATGATATTAATATTGATCCTGGTCATTACCATAGCTATATTTGCTGCCTATGGAATTTCTTATTCCGTTAATAAAAGGTTACAGCTGCTGGCAGCAAAAATGAGGGATTTACACAATGGCAATTTAGAGCCGCTGGTAGTCAAGCAAAAAAATGATGAAATCAATATGCTGATAGAAGATTTTAATTACATGACCGAAAGAATGTCTCAGCTGATAAAAGAACAGTATAAATCCGGACAGGAATTAAAGAGTTCGGAGCTTAAGTCCCTGCAGGCTCAAATAAACCCGCATTTTCTTTATAATACTCTCGACATGATCAACTGGTATGCCTGGAACAATTCCGGTCAGGAGATAATTGCAATCGTGGAAGATCTGGCGAAATTCTATAAATTAAGCCTTAGTAAAGGTAAGGATATTATTACTATAGATGATGAGCTTACACATGTGTCCTCTTATTTCCAGATACAGAATATGAGGTTTAACAACCTGAGTCTGGTTATAGAAGTACCTGAAGAAATACGAAAGTACTCCACTCTGAAGATCACACTCCAGCCAATTATAGAGAATGCCATACTTCATGGAATTCTATGCAAAGATATAAAATCGGGATGTGTAACAATAACCGGAACTCTTCAGGATAATATTATAGAGCTAATTGTATCAGATGATGGCATCGGGATGACAGAAGAAAAGCTGGAGAAACTGCAAAGAGGCGAAGTCGGAGCTAACTCACAGAATGGATATGGTTTGGTAAATATCAACAAGAGAATCCAGCTTCATTATGGTGAGGAATTTGGTCTTGAGTTTTCAAGTAAGTACGGGGAAGGCACCAGAGTTATAGTCAGAATACCGGCTCTTTTGATTTAAGATGTGGTTTGATTTAAAACCCCTGTCAGTTTTCTCACTGACAGGGGTGTATACTAACGTGATTGGCAATATTTTCTCACTAATCTTATCCAGTATACTATGTGTGAGATATCAGCAGTATTGTGATACGAGTTTCAAAACTTCACTTTTATCAGGCATGGAGCGAATAGCACCTTTTCTTGTTGTAACTATAGATGCAGCAGCATTTGAAAAAACAAGCATTTCTTCAAGCAATTTTTCATTGAAATTTCCAATGCCGTATTCCAGCACATAATTAAGTACACAACCGCAGAAGGTGTCTCCCGCACCAGTTGTATCCACTGCCTTTAGCTGGCTAAATGTATCTTTTTGAACTATCAAATCTTTGTAAAATGCCTTACTCCCTTTTTTACCCATTGTCACTAAAATCAATTGAATATCGAAATTTTCCTTAAGATATTTCACACCTTTTTCAATATCCTTAGTATCAGTTACAAATTCAAGTTCTTCTTCCGCAATCTTCAGAATGTCGCTCTGAGTAAGTCCATAAAGGATTTGCTCCTTTGCTTCGTTCAATGACCTCCATAGAGGAGGACGCAGATTAGGATCAAAAGAAATTAAAAGACCATTTTTCTTTGCACAATTAATTGCCTTTTTAGTTGCTTTTCTTACACCCTCATCTGTCATGGATAGTGTGCCGAAGTGAAAGATTTTAGCGTTCTCAATTAGATTTTCATTAACTTCTTCTTCTGAGAGCATCATATCAGCACCGGGTTTCCTATAAAAAGAGAACTCTCTATCACCATCACCAGTAGTACTTACAAAAGCCAGAGTCGTATTACATCCATTATCCATCATCAGGTTAGATGTCCCTATTTTTATCTCTTCCAAAGTATTTTTTAGTATGTTTCCGAACATATCCTGACCAACCTTGCCGATAAAAGCGGTCTTTTTGCCCAATTTGTTCAGCATTGCCAATACATTGCAGGGTGCTCCGCCAGGGTTTGCTTCAAACATCAGATTTCCCTGATCAGATTTTCCATTAACCGTAAAATCAATCAACAGCTCTCCTAATGCCACTACATCCGTTTTGCAATTTAAATCCATTTTACAATTTATATCCATCTGTACACCCCCTATAAAAACGTATTTATTTTGTATCTTTACTCAATCCCCAGGATTTAAAGCTTTTTATCGCAAGAACACCTTCATTTGCAGAGATGTAATTATTGTTTTGATCATTGCCGGCAAACACATTGCAGGAATGAACAGTCTGATAGTTGTCAGTAAAAATTTCAATTGAACTCTGATCTGCAAAAACATGAATGTCCAAAAATTCCTTGTTTTTTAATATCAAAGGACTTCTTGATATTCCCTTGCTCCAGCCATCTGAGTTATTACGGTCAAATGTCATTTCGGAAGTCTTTAAGTCAAAGGTTATAACCGATTGCTTTGATTCCGAGCATCTTAAAAGAAGTTGAAATGAACTGCAAGTTGTTTTTTCAAGATCTATCAGCATTTGTAATTCAAATGCAACTCCATCCCCGGCTTTGAGTTCATATTTGCTTCCGGAAACTGCTATATCCTGTAATTCCTGCTCATTAGAACGAAGTACATTATATTCTTCTACCGGAACAAACATCAGCGTATTATCATCACATAACTTAACTTCTCTAATAAGTCCGAAAGCTCCACACCAATTTTCCTTAAAGGAAGGGCCCCAATCTTTCCACCAGGGCATCCAATCCCATGCATTTGCCCAACCTGCAATAAGCCTTCTGCCCTTATTATCCTGAAAGGACTGCGGAGCATAAAAGTCAAAACCCCAGTCAATCTCACCACTCGTTGTGTAATGGAATTTTCCGGTTTCATAATTCAGATCCCCTACAAGATAAACGGTGGTTCTTTCGTGCAGTCCCATAGGTGAAAACATCAATACAAATTTGTTTCCAATTGGATAAAAGTCCGGGCATTCCCACATGTATCCCAATTCTCCGCGGCTTTCAGCAAGAACGTTGAAAAACTCCCAGTTTTTCAGATCCTTCGACCTGTATAAAAGCGCCTTAGCAAGGTTATCCTTCTTAGCTCCGCATACCAGATAAAAGTATTCTCCGTGCTTCCACACCTTTGGGTCTCTGAAGTTTCCTTCTTCATAACCTTCAGGTGCTTTGATGATTGGGTTATTTTCATATTTTATGAAGTTTACCCCATCTTCGCTCCACGCAAGGCATTGGGTCTGTATAAAACCATCCCCGTAATTTGTAGTACCGGTATAAATAAGATATAGCTTTCCTTCATGCTCAATGGCACTTCCTGAGAAGCATCCTCCCCTGTCATGCTCATCATAAGGCTCGCTTGGAGCAAGCGCAATGGGCAGGTACTCCCAATTGACCAAATCGCTGCTTACTGCATGGCCCCAGTGCATTGCTCCCCAAAAAGAGTCGTAGGGGTTATACTGGTAAAAGAAATGATACCGGTTATTAAAGAAAATCAAACCGTTAGGATCATTAATCCAACCCTCCTCAGCCATAAAGTGATATCTTTGCCTCATTTTCGCATCTTTTATTAAAGGCTTCTTCTTCTCGATTTCCACCTGTGCCTTTTTTATATTCTCAATATGTTTATTTATTGACATAATCTGACCTCCTTAGAAAAAAATCGCATGATTAATAAACTTCCAAACAAACTATATTATCTAAAATAATGGAAGTTAACTGTTAATAAAAAAGATCTGAAGCCAAATATAATATTTTTATAGAAGAACTTCAAATCTCTTTTTTAATAACTAGGTTATAAAATAAGAGGCATAAATAATTTTCTATTTATTAATACAGGTCTCTTAATTTTTTTGCAAATTCGGTATTTAATTTAGATTCACGCCTTGCCTTGCTTTCTTTGATTCTGAACTGTTCTTCGCGAGCAGGTTTATACTCTTCCCAACGCTTGCTGTAGCTCTCATGTGCTTTTTTCATTTCTTCGTTCAATTCAACTTTTGGAAGTTTTCTCTCTGGAAGCACAGGAACAACAGGAAGCCTTTCCTCAACAGGCTGAATCGATAGAACCTTCGATGTCGGCAGAGTCTGGTACCAGTATGCTGTGGAGCTCCAGTCATCAGATAAATGGTTTGCGTGACCATGCTCTATAGTAACCTTCAGACTCTTCTCAAACCTAACAGGATCTGTCAAATGGAATCTATAGGATACCTGGAATCCATCAGTGTCTCCTTCATGAACAATTGTACCAAAAAACGGGAAAGCATTTCTTTGCATGCCCCATGCGTGGTTGAAGTAATCTTCAGTTCCCGTTCCGTTCAGACTTGGATACTCTTCTCCATCGATAAAGAACATGTCATTACCCTCGCCCCACCAGCTTCCCTGGAAATGCTTTACTGTAAGGTTACAGCCAACATAATGTCCTGTCCCTTCAGTCTCGAGAACAACATAGTTTCCTTCACCTTTTAAATTTGATACTCCATTAACTTCGGGTGAGTTAACCTGTATTCCGGGCGCCCAGCCGTCACATGGATTTTCTCTTCTCCAGGAGGCATGGAAGTAAGCGGTATCCTGATCCAATGGCTCTTTGTACATTTCATAATCAATGTTGAAATATAAAATAAATGGAAGTTCATTCTCATTAATGATCTCGATCTTTGCCTTCTTATTAAAAGGCATAGGGAAATAGCAGGATACTGAACAGGGAGCCCCGTATCTGCCCGCTTCTTCAGGTTTTAATGAAACATTGAACGGAAGGGATGAGAAGTTTCCCGGATAAGAGTTTCCTATACAGAAGAAGTCTCCAAATGGCACCAAAACACTTGGAGTATTCTGGTCGTCCCAGGTAATTTTTATTAAAGCTTTCCTATAGTAAAATGGGTCATAGTCATCCCATATAACTCCCAGTGCTGGATGAATTTCCATAACCGGTGCTGCAGTTGCATTTAATTTAGGATCCAATATACTTGGTGCCTTTACCTTACGGCATGATGATGTCATCCACATATGCGTTATACATCCCGGTCCTTCAATTTCACCCAGCGTGATGCTTTCCCCTGCAGGGATTTCCCAGTAATCCTGATTGCGGCCGCTTTGATCCCAGCTGGCCAATCTTCCGTTTCTTGCTTTTTTTACTTTTGTTAAATCACTAAACATTCCTGATATATTACTCATTTCTTAGTCTCCTTTTTAGTAAGTTAGCCTTTAACTGCACCAGCAGTTACACCATCTACAATATTTTTCTGGAATATTGTGTAAAATATGAGTTGTGGGATGATCATCATTATGCTGGAAGCAATTATTCCGGCATAATCGATGTTGTATTTTCCTTTAAAGAAGGATGCTCCTAAAGATAGTGTGAAGTTTTTTGTGTCGTGAAGAATAATTGATGCAAATGGGAACTCATTCCATATATACAAAACATTAAATATTACAACAGTCGCAATTACAGGCTTAGCCATAGGCACTATAACTCGGGTGATTAACTGAAATAAATTGCATCCGTCTATAACCGAGGCCTCATCTATTTCACCTGGCAGCGCTTTTAAATACGCTACGAACAGTAATGTGTTAAAAGAAATGGAGCTTGCAATGTAAGGCAGTATTAATCCTAACTTCTCTTTCAAATGTAAAATTGTATTGATTTTATAAACCGGAAACAATAATATAAACGGGGAAATGGTCAAGCCGATTATTAAAAACCCGTAAATGAGTTTTTTCAAATCATTGGAAAGGACCATTCTCGCAAGCACAAACGAGCTTGAAAAAGTAACGACCAATTCTATAGCAATTGTAATCAGCACAATAAAGAATGTGTTTTTATAAAGCTGCAGGAAATCCAACGTATTAAATGCCCTCACATAATTGTCAAAATTCCAGTTTGAAGGAATACTCAGGGGGTTGTTAAAAATCTCGGCATTTGATTTAAAGGATAGTAACAGCATCCATAAAAATGGAATAATTACTGCAAGTGTTGTAACCAACATAATAATATATTGAATAATTTTCGTAGTGGATTTCGATCTTTCTTTCATTATAATTGACATTACCAATCCCCCTTTCATTCCCTGGTACTTGTAATTTTAGAATATATTCCTGTGATGATTAGAGACAATATAAATGTAACAGTTGCTATAGACATTCCATAGCCATACTCACCATTTGAAAAGGTTTTTGAATAGCTGTAGGTAACCAGTGTTTCAGACAAATGATTCGGCCCTCCATTGGTTAACTGCTGTACAACTTCAAATATCTTAAAGGTACCTGTTATGATTAGAATAGAAACTGTGGAAATAGTTGGTCTCATATGCGGAATTGTAATATAAAACAATCTTTGAACTGCATTTGCCCCGTCTACTTCCGAGGCTTCGAAAATCTCTTCGGGAATCATTTTTAGCCCGGCAATAAAGATTGTAGCCAAATAGCCCAACTGCTGCCAGAAGTATATGAATGCCACTGAATAGGGGGTCAGTGTCTCCCCCCCTATCCACTGCTGTTGAAAACTGCCTAGCCCTATCATGTTAAGAAAAGAGTTTACCAAACCGACTTTCGGATCAAATATGAATACCCATATGATTCCCACAATAATTGGTGCAATAATTGCCGGTGAAAAAATAAACGCTTTAGCTACACCACTGAACTCCAGCTTGGCATTTAAAAGCAATGCCACCGCAAAGGATACAACCATTAACAGAATAAAGGCTACTACAAATATGATAAATGTGTTTTTCAAGGAAACTAAAAATGTAGCATCTTTAAAAAGTCTTATATAATTATCAAAACCATTATATTTCGCTTTCCCTATCCCGGAATATTTCGTAAAGCTGTACCCTACTGCAACTCCAATAGGAGCAATCATATAAACGATATATATCAACAGGGTTGGCGCTAACATCAGTGCTATAGATCTCTTCTTGCTGAGCCAATACATTTTAGTTCCTCCTTGGTATAATTACTGCTGACCTAATATATCATCAATTTTCTTCAATGCTTCCTCAGGCTTATATGTTCCGATCATGGTTCCATACATTGAATCGTATAGCTGTGCCTGTACAGCTTCTTTAAGTACCAAGTCAGGCTGCGCTTTAGGGCTTGTCCAGGACTGATCCTCCAATGCCTTTACAATTGCAGCAAATGCAGGTTTTTTAGACAAATCCAGATCTACCTGATAATTTGTAGCAGGAATTATTGATCCTTCATAAGAAATCTTGGCAGCATCCTGTCCATAGTAATAAGCAAGGAACTTAAAAACCGCGGTTTTCTTTGCTTCATCATTCCCCACTGCCTTGCTTACACAAAGTGGAGCCGAGGAAACTTTCATCTTTACTGTCTGTTTCTTGTCTGTATCAGAGAAAGTAGGTCCCCACCAGAAGCCTGTCTTATCTCCCAGAGTTGTGTCCAATGCACCAGCATCCCACATTCCTGAATCAAACATTGCTGACTTTCCTGCTATAAACTCTTCTTTTGCCTGGAAGTAGGTTAATGTTGCAGCATTACTTGGGAATGCTCCCTTCTTCCCAAGTTCAGAAAGCTTTTCAAAGTATTTTAAAAACTCAGGATTGTTGAATTTCTCTTTTCCTGCGAGTATGTCATCTATTTTGTCAAAATATCCGTATCTTTCAAAGGCAATTAAGAATGCCCAAACGCTATAGGTATCTTTAGCACCCTTTGAAATAGGAACGATACCGCTCTCCTTTAAGGTTTTAACTGCTTCAAGAAGTTTTTCATATGTGGTCCCGTTTGTCGGTTCTTCTATACCAAATTTCTTAAATATATCTTTGTTGTACCAGATACCTGTTACAAGTGCCTGATATGGCAGCCCGTATTGCACTCCATTAGCCATTGAAGCTTCCTTCATATTATCAGGTATTGCTTTTGCAACATCAGGATTGGCTTTAAGAAAATCATTTAAATCAAGTAATAGTCCTGCATCACTTAATTCAGGCGCTACGCTCGAGTCCATCCAGAACACGTCAGGAAGTTCGTTTGATTGGGCGGCCATCTTCATTTTTTTAACATGTTCATCTTTATCATTACCTTGAATTTCTATTTTAACATCGGGATTAGCCTCCATAAATTTCTGGACAATATTGTACGTTACCGGTTCCTGATCCTTTGTATTTGCCACATGCATCCCCAAAGTAATTTTAGTTTCTGCAGGCTTCGAAGATGATTCTGACGTAACTTCAGAGCCAGTACTTTGTGTCGATTCCGTTGAACCACACCCTACAAACACTGACGCCATAATTGATGTTGCTAAAAGAACTGATATCAATTTTTTCATTTTCATATTTCCCCCTTAAATAGAAAATAATATAGAAAACACATTTTACTATTCTTTCCATCCGTACATATTATATGAATGGAATATTTAATAACATCTAAGTGTCAACCGGTTATTACATTTTTGTATAACAGGACCATACTTTTTAGAATGGTTATTCATTGTACATTATGAATATATTTTCACTCTCCCTCCTCCACAAATCGGTTAAATCGTACAATTTTACAACCAAATTCCTACAGTATGTCAACCGGTTAGTATAATCATATTATAAACGTACTCTTATTTTATGTCAAGCGGTTATCATGTTTTTTTAACTTCTCAAATATTTTTCATTTGAATAAAAAAACCGGAGCAAAGTACCTTTTTTTTACTTTGTCCGGTTTTCTTATTTGCATTTATATTATTTAATGTATTATCTGATTGTACTTTGACCTGGCGCAAGTGTCACAGGGTGAACTATAACGTTACTCTCCAAAGTCTCTCCATTGATAAGCTTTATTACGTTTTCTACAATGGACGATGCCAGTAATTCTATGGGTTGTCTGATGGTTGTTATCTGAGGATTGTAAAGGCTTGCAATATAAGTACCATCATAGCCTATTACCTTAATTTGTTCAGGTATTTTATAATTTAAATCAACAGCTCTTTTAATGAATTTTGCCGCAATAAGATCTACTGAGAAAAATCCATCAACAGCATCACTGCCTGTCAATATCTGATCTATTACAGTATCATAATTTGCAATATCAAATTCCAGTTTTTTTAACTCGATGGTTCTACAACTTATTCCATGAGACTTCATTTCCTCTTCAAATGAAAAATGCCGCTGGTGTGAAGGTGTACTCACCTGCATATCACCCATTATTTGAACAACGTTTTTACAGCCATTTGCAATAAGACATTTAGCAGCCATTTTCCCTCCCATTCTGTGATCTGACATGACCGATAATATGGTCTCACCGAAATTCATGTCAAGTGAAACTATGGGAAGTTTCAGCTTAAGATATTCATCAATCTTTAAAGTGTGGCTGCCTATTATAATTGCGTCAACTTGATTTTGTTTAAGCATATTGATATAATCGCGTTCTCTGTTACTTTTACCTATGGTATTGCAAAGCAACAACTTATAATTTTTTTCATACAACAATGTTTCTATATTTTTTGTCAGTTCACAAAAAAAAGGATGGCTTACATCCGGGATTACAAGTCCAATAACATCGGATTTTTGCCTGAACAAACTTCTGGCAAGCTGATTAGGTGTATAATTAAGCTCCTCAATAGCATCGTAAACTTTTTGATATGTCTCTTCCGATATATATCCTCTTTTATTTAATACTCTCGATACCGTAGTTACTGAAACTCCTGCTTTTTCCGCAACATCTTTAATTCCCACTGAAGTCATAAACAGTTAACACCTCTCCCCTATTATGTTTAAAGTATAATCCAATACTTATACTATGTCAACCGGTTAATATACAATGGCACAACCAGAGTTTCTCGGGTAGTTTTTAACAAACAAGAGGGCTACCTCAGAATAAGTATTATTCTGAGGTAGCCCTCTTTTGCATAATTTAACTATTTAACAGTGTCCTTGGTCAGTACTGATACACCAGTATCAGTTACAGCTCCGCCCAAAGCTTTACCCTGTAGAGCTTCAACAGCTGCTTTAACTCCTTTTTCACCCATTACATCAGGATTCTGAGCCATTGTTGCCAATAAGAATCCGTCTTTTATTAATGAAAGAATAGTATCGGATTTATCAAAACCTACACCTATAACTTTTCCGCCTGCTTCCTGAATAGCGTTTCCTGCTCCTACAGTGGAACCTTCATTAGCACCGAATATACCGACAACACCTGATGTAATATAATTAGCTGCAATGTCCTTTGACTTGGCTGCATCGCCTTCACCATACTGTGTTGCAAGCATTTCGAATTTAGTACCTTCGAAAGCTGAGCGGAAGCCCGTTTCACGAGCCACGCAGGATGCTGTTGCGGCATTTACATTAATAATACCGATCTTGCCAGAAGTAACCCCTTTTGCCTCAAGTGCTTTTTTCATTTCTTCACCGGCAGTCTTTCCAGCAGCTGTGTTATCTGTAGCGAAGGTCGCTTCGCCATCAAACTTTGCCGCTGAATCAACATATATTATTTTAACCCCTGCGGCAACTGCTTCTTTTAAAGCTGCTGTAACTGCATCCGGGCCATTTGCCGCTAAAAGTATGGCGTCTGCCTTATCTGCTACTGCGTTATTAATACATTCAATTTGTTTTGCATCATCTTTAACATCCGGTGCCAACCATTTGTAATCAACATTTCCCAGTTCTGCCGCTGCTTTTTTCGCTCCGGCATCCACATTAACCCAGTGCTGATCCATCTGGTCCATTGTTATCAGGTATACTTTGAATTTTTTAGCTGCATCAGTGGTTGATACCGCTGCTGCTTGTGATGATCCTGCTGCTGTTGAGTTTTCAGCTGCTTTATCTTCGGTTTTACCGCATCCTACCAGCATAGTAGCAACCATTGCTACACTTAAAAGTGTGCCAAGTAACTTTCTTTTCATTTAGAACCCTCCCATAAATTATAAAAAATTCTATGATTAAGCTTTTAGCTTTAATCCAAAAATACTACCAGCTTCTTTTTTCTTTTTAGGCTTACCTGAACGTACAACCACGTCAAGCAAAACTGACACCACTACTATAATTCCTATTACTATGTTTCTGATTGCAACCGGCGCTCCCGCAAATTGCAGCCCATTCTGCAAAACACCCCAGATAGCTGCTCCTATTACTGTTCCAAGCAAAATACCCTGTCCGCCGAGAGTACTTACTCCGCCGATAACTGACGCAGCCACGGCATACATTTCATACATATTACCGGCGTCCATAGTACCCATACCGGAAGTGGCGCAAATAATCAAACCGACAACCGCCGCGCAGAACGCACTCACTAGATATACTTTTACTGTAGTACCGACTATATTGACACCGGATAATTTCGAGGCTTCAATATTGCTTCCTACCGCATATATATGTCTTCCTGTACGGGTTCTGCTTAACACAAAATTAAATACAATCCAGAGAATGGCTGCAATCCAGATGGTATTATACAGGCCAAGAGTTTTCCCATAATAGAATACATCACGGAAAGTTTTTGCTCCATCTCCTATGGAGTCTGTATTATAGTTGTTATTGACTATCTGCGCAATACCTCTTGCTATTGTCATAGTTCCCAATGTTGCTATAAACGGAGGCAGCTTACACTTTGCCACAAGCTCGCCATTAATAAACCCTACTGCCAAGCAGCATACTATTGTTATTAAAACAGCAATCCAGGGATTTACTCCCTTTGTCATCAAGGTAGCCGATATCATACAGCTCATACCGACTACTGAACCTATTGATAAATCTATGTTTCCTGTGATAAGTACGAAGGATTGGCCAATACCGATCAAGATAATCGGAGCAATTTGCCTTAATAAGTTACCTATATTTTTTGAGGATGCAAAAGTCGGATTCAAAAAACCGAATACAATGCAAAGCACCACTAATCCCACAGTGACTGTAAATACCTGACCCATACCTCTTACCGACATTATCTTCCTGAAAACATTTTGATTTGTTTCTTTTCCCATTTACCCATCTCCTTTGAAAACTGTTACTTAAGAGCTTGTTTAATATTCCATGCACTCGTTATTTTGGCGGATTTTGCACCATGCCGCGTTAATTTTTTTTTGCAATAAACAAGTTATTACTGCGAAAATTTGCCTTGCCTGACACAAAATCCACCTAAAATGCCAAGCACAAGCAGATAATAAATAGGCTCTAAACCTCAATTTTTTTATCAAACCTGGTTGCATATTTCAGAATCAAATCCTGAGTGGCTTCACTGGTGGCCATCTCGCCTGTTACCTTCCCATCACACATTACGATAATACGGTCTGAGATTCCCAAAACCTCGGGCATTTCTGATGAGACAAACAACACGCCTATTCCCTGCTCTTTCAACTCATTCATTAAGTTATATATTTCTACCTTTGCTGCTACGTCAATGCCTCTGGTAGGTTCATCGAATATTACTACTCTGGAATTTCTGGCAAGCCATTTTCCAACTACTACTTTTTGCTGATTTCCCCCTGAAAGACTGGCAGCGTTTACTTCAGAATTGGGAAGTTTGATTTTTAAATCTTTTACTGCTTTTTCAACCATGTCTTTTTCTTTTTTTCTATTAACGATGCTTAATGAATTACACAGAATATCCAGGTTGGGAAGACTTACATTTTCCCTCACACTGAGTTTGGTACATAAGCCGTCCTTTTTGCGGTCTTCAGGGGCAAGCACAATGCCGGCCTGAATAGCATCCATGGGTTTACTTATTGCAATTGTTTTACCGTCCAGGACAATCTCACCGGAATCTTTCGGGTCAATTCCAAAAATCGCTCTAGTTGTTTCTGTCCTGCCGGCACCCATCAACCCTGCAATACCGACAATTTCACCTTCATATAGGTCAAAGCTTACATCCCGGACCATCCGGCCTGCATTTAATTTTTTTACTTCAAAGATTTTTTTACCTTTTTTACATTCAACTCTGGGAAATTTTTCTTTAATTTCACGCCCAACCATGTTTGATATTATTTCTTCAAGTGTGGTTGAAGCATAATCCATACTTGTAATAAACTGACCGTCCCGTAAAATGGTAACTCTGTCCACAATATGTTCC
Organism: Bacillota bacterium; assembly: GCA_023409265.1. Lineage (GTDB taxonomy): Bacteria > Bacillota > Clostridia > Acetivibrionales > DSM-1351 > Ruminiclostridium. The sequence continues at coordinate 179,343 of JAEYHZ010000014.1, forward strand.
AATTCCTCAAGCCTGTGGGAGATATATACTATCCCGCAGCCTTCCGACTTGATCTTTCTTATGATTGTAAACAGATCGTCGATTTCTTTAGAAGTGAGTGCACTGGTGGGCTCATCCATAATAAGGACTTTTGCATTGGTGGAAAGGGCTTTTGCAATTTCAACCATTTGCTGCTTTGATACAGCAAGGTCACCAACTATTGTATCCGGTGCGATATCGATATTTAAATTATCCAGTATCTTTTTTGCCTGCCTTTGCATTTCTCTATCAGACAAGACACCGGATTTTGTTATTTCTCTTCCAAGAAATATATTCTCTGCAACAGTTAAATGGGAACACATATTTAATTCCTGATGAATAATGGCAATACCCAGTTCCTGAGCCCTCTTTGGAGTGATATCATCAATGTCACTGCCAAAAATTTTCAGAGTACCTGAATCCTTCGTATAAACACCGCTTAAAATCTTCATCAGAGTTGATTTCCCTGCACCGTTTTCCCCCAGTAAAGCAAGTACTTCACCTGATTTTAGATTAAAGGATACATTATCTAGAGCTAAAACACCCGGAAACCTTTTAGATACTCCACTCAATTCAACGATATAATCTCCCATGCATTTCACCTTTCCTTGTTTCTCAAATGTTTCATCAATATCTACTGTCAAAAAGAGTATAACACCTCGTACAGTGTAATTTATAGAGGCGTTTCATTGGAAACAGGGGGGTTTTTATTTGGTTTTTTGAAATTTGTGTGGATTTAGTTGCCTTATCTGATTTGGCTGAAGGAATTGGGAAGGTACTCCTGCTTGATTGAGCCTTCTTCCAGGAGCAGCAATCTGTCAGCAACATGCAGACTGTCAGAAATACTTACTGCCAGAATAACAACTGCAATTCCTTTTCGCTTAAGAACCCGTATAAGATGGATAATATGACGTCTCAGGTACATATCAGCGTTTGAAAATGGCTGAACAATAAAAACTATTTTAGGATTCAATAAATGAACACGATAATAAATTAAATTGTACAATGATTTTTTGTCCAATTTACCAAGGTCATTTTCATATATTTCATATCCTAATTCCTTGTAATATTCCAGCTGAATGCTTTTCTTAACTTTCCTTGTAATATTGCCTCTCTTTGTTTTTTTATCAAGCAAAAAACACATATTGTCAATATAGTTCATATCGTAGAAGAGCATTGAACGTAATACATCTTCTCCAATAACAGCAATCTGGCTGCCAAAATACCTGTGCATTTTCCCCGGATTCAACACTTTATGCCCCAGCTCAACGGCTCCGGAGACTATCTCCTTCTGGCCGCTTAAGAAGTCAATAATATCCGACTGGAGCTTGCTGCTTTTGTCATATAGTATGATGCATTCTCCTGCTTGGATGGAGAACGAAACCTTTTTAAGATAACTGGTGCTGACTTCGTGGAAATATATGGATTCTCTGCTGGCGGTGTTTTTAACAGCAGGCTGAGTATCTTCAAAAGAAATAGTATACGGTAAAATATTTTCGTCACCCAGTTCCTTTTTATCCAATATTTTTATTGTCTTTCCATCCTGCATAAGTGCAACCCTGTCGCAAATGGGGAAAATTTCCTCGTGATGATTTTCAATAAATAAAATTGAATAATTCTTTTTAGCCATTTTGATTAAAAGTTTTTTAAAGCTCTGGAAATCATCTGCGCTTAAAATATTGCTTAAATCATTAACTATAATAAGCTTTACGCCTTGTATAACAGCTTTAAGTACTTCCACCACACATCTTTCGTATTCCGTCAAGTCCAGACAAACTGATTTTGGATCGAGGGCTACCTCAAGTTCACCTAATAATTGTTTTAGCTGTAAGCCTAAAACCTTCCGGCTTATTATATACTTTTTGAAGCCCTTCCTCAAAACAAACACGTTATCTGTAACAGTTAAGTCTTTAACAAGCTTGCTTTCCTGATCTATTACATAAACTTTATTGGTGGAACCGTCACTATAATGGTAACTGTTTACCAGGGCATTGGAAAAATAAATACGCCCGAATTTTATAGGTATATTTTTACATATCAGGTCTACCAGAACGTCCTTACCATAGTCATTTACACCGATAAGGCCCATAATTTCCCCTTGGAACATATGTAGATTAAAATTATCAAGATTTGTTCGATCTGGATCTTCACTTATTACATTTACCATTCTAAGAATTTCTTTTTTCATAATAAGTATTTTCAGCCTTTCAACACTTTGCTTCGCTCATTACTTTAACAGTGCCAGAATGCCGGTGCGAAGCAAATTTTCTGATGTACAGATTCAAGCCCAGCAACACTCCGTTCTTTTAATCTTCGTATTATATAAATTCCTATATTCCTCGAAATGTTTAATTATACATCACTCCCTAATAACGGGCAGTGTAATTTCAACATCTGTACCCACATTTGGGGTTGAGAAAATGTATATTCCATATTCTTCTCCAAAAATGAGCTTGATTCGATTATTTACATTAATTATGGCTATACCGCCCTTTTTATCTTTTTTGGGTTCAATATCATCCAGAGAGTTTGTTAACAGTTTATTGTTAAGCTTATCTAATACTTCTTTCTCCATACCCATTCCGTCGTCTGAAATCCTGATAATAAGCCTGTCCAGAGTACAATCTATGCGTATTCTTAAATTACCCTTCCCGATTTTTCTTTCAATACCATGAAAAATTGAATTTTCAACTATTGGCTGCAGAATCAGTTTTGGAAGCTTCAAGTTAAGAACAGACAAATCATCATCATCGTCATCATACTCAATACTTAGTCTCAGTTTATCTCCAAAGCGGTATTGCTGAATAATATAGTAATTTTCAATATTTGACAATTCGTCTTCCAGTGTCACCAAATGATCAACGTTTGAAATGGTGTATCTGAAGAAAGTAGCCAGTGCTTCAGTCATGGACGCAACTCCGTCCATTCCGGCACATAAAGCCTCACTGCGTATTCCTTCCAGTGTATTATATAAAAAATGGGGATTAATCTGATTCTGTAATGCCAAATACTGTGCCTGTTTTTTAGAAACGTTTAAAAGTGTGGATTTATCAAGTCGGTCTGATAATAATTGCAGTACCTTGCTCACTGTCCTGCTGATTCTTATATCCTGTTCAAAAAAATCTTCTACCAAATACCCTTCGGTATATAACTGCATTAGTTTCTCGATCTGGCGATATCTAAGGTAAACTGTTATATAACCTATATATAATAACAGTAATAAAGCCAGAACTGCTATAAGGAAAAATACCTTATAAGAACTGATTTTAATAGCTGCAAACCCCAAAAGTAATAATAAAACCAAAATAAATATTAAATTCAACCATAACCATTTTCGGATATTATCAATCAGGAAACTTCTGTTTTTTTTCAAAATAGCCTCCCATCTGCTTCTCCCTATGCAGATAAATTAACAAGAAGTCAGGAATATATTTTTCTATATTCATTCGGTTTCAGATTAGTATATTTTGCAAAGCCCTTTGTAAAATTTTTTATATCATTATAGCCCACTTCTTCGCAAATGGTAGCAACATTCAGATTGGATTCCTTTAACAGCTCTTTGGCCCGTTCCATACGCACTCCGGTTAAATATTCGGAGAAGGTAGTGTTTGTTTCTTTTTTGAACAAAGAGCTGAAATATGCAGCATTGAAGCCCACATAATCACTGACGATTTCCAATGATATGGGCTCTTTATAATGATCTTTTATATATTGCTTGGCGTCCCGTATGGGCTTGATGTCCTCCTGCTTTTTATCAACTACCACCTGATTGAATGATTTTATAATGGTTTTGGAAAGAAAATCAAAAACCTCTTCAATGGAAGAACAGTTTTCTATATTCAGGCTGAAGGAGTCAAAAAAGACATCTGAATCCCTGATAACAAATTTATTCTTTCTCATTGTAAATAAATAAAGATTCATAGCTTCCTTAGCCATTTGAATAACTTCATGTCCGGTTGACGATTCTTTACGCTTCAAACTCTCTTCCAGATAATTAAATGCCCCTCTTACCTGGTTTTCGTCTATTCTTTCAAGAGCCTCAACCAGCCTTTTATTGAATTCAGCAAATAATGTACTGTCAGCCAATTCATTGGAGGAGACTTCCGCTCCTTCAATAACTTTATTGACACCAAGCACAAGACGCTGCTCAATTGCCCACATTGCAGTCTTCATTGAAGAAAACATTTCACAGATTGAATTCCTCGGCACACCTGTACCTATTGTAATTTTCAGGTCTTCTATAATATCTTTTTGCAGCAAAAGTTCATCAAGCAAGGCTTTCAAGGAACGTCTGACTGCCTTTTTATTTTCCTCGCTGTAATTCAGTATAATATAACAAAGATTATTTTCGAAAATACTTTCTATATCAAAACAATATTCATCTATTTTTTTATTAATTAACTGTACCACTTTATCATGAATGTATTCCGAATTACTTTTCAAACCTGTGTCAACACCGTCAATTTTTATCAGCACTACCTGAAAAATACCTTGGGAAAAAGTATAATGGTACTTTTCATTAACACTTTCAACATCCAGCCTGGCCTGTACAGAAACTCTTTTAAATAATATATCGGTAAAAAATATATGTCGTAAGCGATCTAAATTATTTTTAATGGAAATACGGTACTCCTCTTCACTTGTCAGTTTCCGGGTACGTTCAAGATACTCTTCCCTCATTCTTAAAAGAGTGTCCACTATCTCCGCCTTTTTAATAGGTTTAAGAAGATAATCCTTTACACCGTATTTTATTGCATTTTGCGCATATTCGAAGTGCCGGTATCCGCTGATTATTATGAAGTCCATATTTTCGCTTATTTCCTTAGCCCGGCGGATCATTTCCAGACCGTCATAACCCGGCATACGAATATCTGTAATTATTACATTTGGGTTGTATTTCTGAATAGCTTCCAAAGCCTCGATACCATTATGGACTATGGAGACTACTTCCATCCCCAGCTGCTGCCAGTCAACCAATTTGTATATAAGCTGACATACTTTATCTTCATCATCTGCAATAAGAACTTTCATGCTATACCTTCCTTAACTCCCGGTAATAAATTGGTACTTTGTTGATTATCCGTTCCCCGAATTTACCTTTGTCAAATTTAAATATATAAACATGTATTATCCAGGTGAATATAGTTAATACCAGTATACCATAATTCTGTATATCAAAAGTACCTTAATTCTGTATATCTCAACTCACTCCCAGGCAAATCAAATTCTGCCGATAATTTGCTCCGGTCATTTATGTTTATCAAGCGGTCTTTCATAATCCCCCAAAAGTCTTCAGGGTCAAGACATTTAAAAGAAAAACATTATACAGGCATAAAGTAGCAGGTAGCTGAAGGGTAAATTAACCGTGGAGCCAATTAATCTACCGGAGCAACTTCTGGAAGCATACTGGCCGAGTCAAACAATCTGATGGGTTTTAAAAGCACGGTATGCAAGAGGTGTGAGCAGGATACCAACCCCAGCTGCGAACAGCGGCATGAATACATATGGCCTCATGATCACACCGAATAATTCATACTGAATAGGGCTGACCACAGAACCAAACTCCATCATGTTGGAGGGCAGAAGATGTAAAAGATTATAAAGCCATATCCGGTCATAGGATGCGTTAATAAACATAGGTACTATTAAAATTAAGCTTATAATTATGATCACACCATAAGCCGACTTGAATTTCGCCGATAAAAGCATGGTAATTGCCGCAGTCATAAAGCAGGAAAAAAATACGCAGACAGAAAATGACAACGCTGTCTGTCCCATGGTCAGAGGATAAGGCAACATAGGATAGTAAAGCTGCAATTGGGAGTTCAAACCGTCAAAGCCAAAAGTGAGTAATGCAAAAATATAATTTGTAGCAGTCAGAACAAGGCATATGGCTGAGGCTATGGTAAAACCCGTAAACAGCTTGGCTTTTATGAGCATATTCTTCCCATGCTTTGAAGCCAGGACCAGTTGGTCGGCTCCTGAGGCGTATTCCCTTGAAAAAATCGGAGCAATACAGATAGCCATGACAAACGCAGCCATCAGACCAACGGTATACATGAGTGTAAGAAACCTGGTGTATCCATCTATATAGGAAAAGGTAAACGGCGTTTTTATCTGCTCATCCAGAGCTATCACCTTCTCCTTTGCCTTGTCGCTCATATTTGTTTCCTCCACGGCCTGAACCTGCTCGCTGTGACGTTCAGCATAAAACCTGGCTGCCTGCTCCCCGGTCAGTGATTGGAAATCTTCCATGTTAAACCGTCGTGACTCTGTGTTATATATGGGTCGCACAATTCTGTATATTTGACTGTATTTCCTTGCAAAATCCTGGTACTCCGGGGTATCGTAGTATCGATCTTTTTTGGGGATCTTTGAATAAGCCTCCACCGTCTCCATAATCAATTTTGGGTCGATTTCCCGGCCGGAAAGGGACCTGGCATAAGAGCGGTCCTTAACCATGGATTCATAATTGGACTCAAACACCTTCCCATCCACATAAGTACTTCCGAACAGTGTTCCCCAGACGCTCACTGCGGTGGCAATGACAGCCAGCACCAGAACAATAATTACACTTTTTTTACACAATATCTTTTTATACTCAAAGCCGACCAATCTCCAAAAACTGCTCATCGTTCATTCACCTCACTGAAATAATACAAATAAAGATCCTCCAGTGAAGCCTGTGCAGCTACAGCACGATCACAGGGTTTTTCTTCACTTATCAGACGTAAAAACACATTTTTGTCTTCATTCCGAAGATTTATTACGGGATATCTTTCACAAAACTCGTCTGCCATTAAAGGTGGTATGCTGCACTCCCAAACCTTGCCCTGAATTGTGCCGATAATTTCTTCCAGCGTTCCTTTATGAATAAGCTGGCCATTTTTCATTACAAGGATGGTATCTGCAATATGCTCAACATCGGAAACTATATGCGTAGAAAGGAGTACGATACGGTCTGCTCCAAGCCGGGAGATCATATTGCGGAAACGAACCCTTTCTTTTGGGTCAAGTCCTGCAGTAGGCTCGTCCAGAATCAGTACTTTCGGGTCGTTGAGCAGTGACTGCGCAATGCCAAGCCTCTGTTTCATACCTCCGGAAAAGGTTTTTATTTTCTTTTTTGCTTCTTTTTCAAGGGAGACGAGTTCAAGAAGCTCCAAGGATTTTTCTCGAGCCCAGACCTTGGGAAGTCCTTTTAGCACTGCAACATAAAGCATGAAATCAAGCGCTGTAAATTCCGGATAATAGCCGAAGTCCTGAGGCAGATATCCTAACACATCACGGTAATTCTCCCGGCTTACATCAATACCGTCATAATTTACAGTCCCGAAGGTTGGGGTCAGCACGCCGCACATCATGCGCATCAAGGTGGTTTTACCGGCTCCGTTTGCGCCCAGAAGACCGTACACTCCCCGGTGGAGAGTCAGAGAAATGCGGTCGCAGGCAATTTTACTGCCGTATTGTTTTGTCACTCGGTCAAGAGTAAGTTCCATGTTCTTTCCTCCGTTTGTTTTATTAATTTGCGTATCTGAATTCCTATCAGTATGATGCCGAATACAAACAGAAGCAGCCAGTAGCCTAGGGCTGAGCTGGAGTAGAGAAGCTGCACCGTGCTGCTGGCAATACCATTGGCCATGCAGGTAAAACAGGCCGTGGCAGCACAGAAGTACAGACTTTCCCGTGATCTCACATGGTTCAGTATCAGCAGGCAAAATCCGCAGGTTATGAGGTACGGTACCATCAGGTAGGTTATGACCTGCAGAAGGCTGAATGGGGATACCCGGCTCATGAAAATCAGAAGTACTGTCAGAATCACACAATTTCCTCCGCCTGAAATAGCTAACCGTGCCATGATTATCTGTGACAGGTTGAACCGGAAGCTCATCTCAAGTTCCGACATCCGGCAAAACGCCGAGCGGTAAATTTCCGTTGTCATCAGCAGCGCCAAAAACGGAAGGCCCGCAGAAACTATCCAGATTTTTTCGGCTTCAGTGTGCCAGTCTATAAGCATCGGTGACCAGAAGGTAACTGCCCAGCAAACAAAAACAATTGCAGCAGAAAAAACCCATACTCGCTTTCGGATATAGAAAAACTGATTAAGCAAAAATTTCAGGTAAGTACTGCCGGGCTGATGCAGCGTTTTTAAGAACCTCTCCTTATCCACGGGCGGTGGCGCTTCAAAAGCTTCTCTCAAGGCACTTTTCACCTTTCTATTCATAGAAAACTCTCCTCCCCAAGCAATTTTTTCAGGGCTGCCAGTGCAGAGTTAATCCTGCGGTAGACCGCAAAGCGGGAAATTCCAGCAATTGCGGCAATTTCTCCGACTGAAAGCTGATTTGCATACCGTAAAAGCAGCAGTTCCTGCTCCTGTTCCGGCAGCGTTTTCAGTACCTGCCGGATTGTACTCCTCATTTCCAGCCGTTCAATAAAATCCGTATCCGGCAATTCATCGGCCAGCTTTTCAGGTTGTTTTTTTCGGAAGGCGTCAATACACAGATTTCTTGCTATGGTATAGAGGTAGGCAAGTTTCTTGCCGTATTCCATGTAAGAGTTCTGCGCAAAGTATTTGAGAAAGGTTTCCTGGGTCAGGTCTTCCGCCAGTGTGGCATTGCCAATTTTATAATAGCAATACCGGTATATCTTGTCGTACTGTTCTTGAATATCAAGCGACACCATAAAACCTCCTCCCAAATTGTTTAACGCATCATCCCTAAAAAATGTGCGGAATAAACGAATATTTTTATCGACTTTTCTTAGTAACTTTCAGCTTCATAGCATGAAATACCTCCTCCCGGGCCAAGAAAATTTGCTTTACTCAGTTTTTAAATGCTTCTGAGCACCCCTCTACCTATACATTGAAAAATCTCCCGCTTTATGCGGTGAAGCCGCGAATTATTCCCGGATTGCTGGAACAGCAAAAGGCGGACAGAATGTCTGTCCGGGCTGATATTCTACAAATATGTTTTGTTGTGGCAACATTTGTTAAAACGCGTTGAAATTACTGTACCGCTATAGTGGGTTTACATAAAAGCGTACGAAACTTTATTTCTGACATGCCTTTTACGGCCTGGATAGTTTAATTCCTAACGGTCTTTTACAGGGCTTGATAGGATATCCATTTAATTGCCCGGATATAAAGAACACTTTAAATATTGCTCGGATATGATAGTACTAAGGCAGAAATTAGCTCCTCACATATTGGAATTAGCAAGACATTCGGCTAATTCCGGTGAGCCTGTTATAAGGCATATGGAATATGTATTCCCCTGCTGTAATTATGAAAAAATAAACGTTCAATTTATGATGGGAGATGATATCCCGGTTGCTCCCGTTCTGGGAAAAGGCTCAAGAGGCAGATCTGTTATATTTCCTGGCCGGAATATGGATTGGTGACGACGGAAGTACCGTAATAATAAATTGTACTATCTCAAGAACTTTGTTACTCCATAATATTGCGGCTTAGCAATTAACGGCCTATCCAATAGGTTTAATTCTTCGGATAGGCCGTTGGTTCTAAGAAGCAACACTATTCATTAAGTGAAATGGTTACTTTACTTTGAATGATATTCGCTGTTTCTTCGGCAGACTTATTCCCGGAAAAGAAATTATTGACCTCCTCATAAACAATATTGTTTATCTTCCCATCATCATACCAGTATTCACCGACATGGGATAAGAAATTGTTAATGGTGTCAATATTCTCTTGCGGTACTTTCAATGTATCAACACTGAATTTGGCGCTTTCCTTAAGAGCTTCATTATTAATTGGAAAGCCGTTCTGCAATTCCGGCGATGACTGCATTTTCTTTGATAGCAGTATTTTCAGGAACTCCCAGGATTCATCGCAAAATTTGGAGTTCTTGTTTATGGCAAGCATATTTCCAACATTAAAACTGACCCTCCGTGATTCAGTTGCATGAATACCCGAAGGCATACGCAGCAGATATATTTTATCGGCAAATAATGTTTCACTGTAGAATTTAGCCGTACCATAGCTGGGAAAGCTGGTAACACTGAACACGATACCCCCTCTTGATGTCTTATCCACGGTCTGTTGCCAGTCGCTTGATTTAAAAATAAAATTCTTGTCATTGAAGTCTTTACATACATCAAGCAAATTAATAAAATCCTTACCTGTAAAATTGACGGTATTCTTGTCCAGGTCGACAAATTTACTAATACTGCTGTTGAATAAATAACGGAATATCATGGAGTTTTTATTTGCGGCCATTGCATAACGATCATTGGTACCATCGTTATTCGTATCCTTTGTAACTTTCTGCGCTATTTTCATAAAGTCATCCCAGGTCCAATTCATATCGTCAATTTTTATGTCTTCCTTGTCCAGTATTGTTTTATTGGCAACCATCAATTCGAACTGATAGTTGATAGGGATTGTATACAATGAGCCTTGATATTTTAATGCATCAAGAATATTGGAGTTCAGTTCCGCCCTATTGAAATTATCATCCTTCTCCATCAGTTCACTGAGATTTACAAACACTTTTTTATCAATATATTTTCTATACGGCAAATCGGCGAAATAAACTATGTCAGGACCCTTTCCAGTCATCAGCTCGGTATTGAGAACCTTTCTGAATTCATCCTCTCTTTTATTTGCTTCTTCAACTGTGTCTCCCCCTCCGTAATAAGCTGCCTTATAATCCTTGATATTTATTTCAATATCCGGATGTTCGCTCTGGAATTCAGAAACTGCCGACTCCAGCCATCTATCGGAAAAATGTGCAGCCAGGGTAATTACTTTTTTTGCTGCAGGCTTTGTTTGAATTGATGCGGAATTATTTGCCAGTGCTTTCCCGTCCCCGATTTCAAACTTTTTGACCTTTGCGGCATTCTCTTCATAAATAAGAATATACAGGCTTCCGGACGAATCCACACCCATACCGCCGACATAAGTTCCGTTCTTGATGAGGTTGTACTTCATAAATTCCAATACCGTACCTAATAGATTACCTTTGGAGTCATACTTGTCCACTCCTCTTTCAGTAACCGCATAAATGAATTTATCTGCTCTGTTATAAAATATTGAACGTATGTAAATGCCAATATCCAATTCCTTTTTCCATATTGCCTTCCCGGTTTTTGAATCCATACATGCAATAAAGGATTTTACACCGTTAGCACCGGTTGATCCGGCAATAATGTTGTCCTTTTCATTAAAATCAAGAAAACCGTATACCCCGGAGATAGGATTTTTTAATGTTTTTCCATTTTCGTCCACAAGCTCCGGACTTTCATTATTCTTGACGAGATAGATATTTCCTTCGGAATCAATCGACATGTCACGAATATATATGTCTTCGTCCTTTTGCATTACAACCTTTCCCATATCAACGCTCTTCAGCTTTTCGCCTCTGGAATTATACACCAGAAGCTGTTTACTATTTTCAGTCACTTTATACGATTTGTTATCTACAACAGTGTCTTGAACAAGTATATGGAGATTATCGTTTGCATCCATTGAAAATACCTGACCACTGCCTTTAAAGTCGCATTTTATTTCATTTACGATCTTGCCGCCGGCATCAACAATGATATATCTGTTTAGTCCGTTGCTTGTATCATATATAATCAATTGGTTTTTTAAATTCATTTTAATATTGCTGGGCGCTTTAAGTCCAAGGCTTTCAGTAATATCTTTGACAATATAATCCGGGGCTGCGGCATTCGTAGTTTTGTCATTATTGTTCATACAGGCTGATTGGGTGAACAATAATAAGATAATTACCAAATACAAAGATACTTTTTTCATCATTCGTACCTACCTTTCTTTATCAACTGAACAAGAATTCTTACTGGAAATTTGGTTTCCTCTAAACAATACTCTAGCATATAGTACCATTTTATTTAATATTTGTCACATTCTATTGCAGGCTTTGACTGATTTAGGCGTCACGGTGTCAGGAAGAACTGGTTTCTCTCCCGCCACTATCTTAACTTTTGTTAATTTTGAATATACAAGATAGTACGACTTGGTAATAAAAAAGAACATTTCCACATAAATTTGGAAATGTCCTTTGAACAGTTTCACCTAAGACTTTACAGACCCATCTGTTACTCCGGCAATAATATATTTCTGTGCAAAAAGATAAATTATCAATGTAGGAAGCATTACTGCGATGATACCCGCCCCCATTACATTCCACTGCGATACTCTGTCGTTTGTAAATGTCATTAGGCCTGTCGTTATGGTTGACAGCTTCATGGACGGCATATAAGTAAATGGGATGAAGAAGTCATTGTATATTGCTACGATTTTCAATATGGCTACAGTTGCTATAGCCGGCTTCATTAATGGTAGAATGATAGACCAGTATATTCTGAAATAGGACGCTCCATCTACCCTGGCACTCTGATCAAGCTCTATTGAAATCTTGCTGATGAATTGAATAAACATATATATATCCAGAACTCCGGTTGATGAGAAAAGAATAATTCCTGCATATATTGAGTTATAAACATGTAGTGCCTTTATAATACTGAAGGTTGCAACTGCAGTTGTTGTGGTTGGGATAATTGCTGCGAAAATGTAAGCAACAAGAATAAGTTTCTTAAATTTGAAGTCAAATCTTGATACTACATATGCTACTGTGGTTCCCATAAATACACTTGCAGTTAATGCCGTTGATATTAAAATTGCCAGATTTTTAAATCCGGTAATCATTTTACCTTTCTGAAAATAAACTATATAATTCTCAAAATTCAGAAAACTTTTGGGCAGGTCCCAAAGTTTTGAATACATATATTCCTCATTTGTCTTAAAGGAAGTAATCAACACTATTAAAAGGGGCACTAAAACGAGTAATACAAATGTAAAAAGAAGAAAGTAATTAAAAATCCTCAGTGCCGGATTTCTTACAACAAGACCGGCAGCAAGCTTTTCCTTTTTCATTCTGTTTCACCCCCTATACGAACAAATAAATTTTGTAGCAGCATTACAACTAGAATTATTGCTAAAAGAAATATACCCAAAGCTGAAGCCTTTCCGAAATTATGAAAATCAAAGGCTATATAATATGCGTTAAGGGCAAAAGTCTTTGTTACATCTCCAGGTCCTCCCTTTGTTATCAGAAATGGCTGGCCAAAAGCCTGAAGTGCACCGTTTAAACTTAAAAACAGATTAATTCCAACCACCATTTTTATACTTGGTAAGGTAATGTAACGAATGTTTTGAAAAAAGTTACTTCCATCAATACTTGCTGATTCGTAAAGCTCCTTCGGTATTGATTGTAAAGCTCCAAGGAATATCACCATACATAAACCTGTAAACTGCCACAATCCAATAAATGAAAGTGAAAGATTACTCCACCAGGTGTTGTTGAGCCAATGAATGGCATACCTTTCCAGGCCTATGGCTCTTAATATAACGTTGACAGGACCTTCATCAAAGTTATACATATAGTTGAACATATAAGCAACCGCAACTACATTTAAGATATAGGGCATGAAAACAAATGAACGAAAAAACCTTTTACCCCTGATGTTGGAATCAAGGATTATTGCAAAGTATAAGCCAAAAACTATTTGTAAAATTGTAATAATTATGTATGCCAAGTTGTTCACAAGAGTTAAAACTGCGGAGTTGTCACGAAACATATCAATATAATTGGAAAATCCGATGTAATCATATGTCCGTTTTAATCCGTCCCAATTTGTGAAGCTCAATTCAAAAAGCTTAACAGCCGGAACATAAGTAAATACCAGGAGAACAGTCAGCGGTAAAAAGAGAAATAAACCAATTATTAATCTTTTCTGTATTTTGTCATTTAATAGATTCATAATGAAACCCTCAATATTCGTGAATAGCTAATAGACGGCATAGAGTACCCACTATAGCAATGAAGCAAGTCATACTTTCATACAACCTGCCTCATTACTACAATAAATTAATCATCTATATACTTTGTTATTTACCAAGTGCTTTTTTAGCATCTGACCATTTCTTATTATATTTTTCAACAATACTGTTCAGGTCTTTTGATGTAACATATTCCTGAGCCAGATTGAAGTTATCAATTTCTGCCTTGTTTATTACAGACTGATAATCAGGTGAATCAGCCTCTTGTTCAATAATAGGTAAATTCAAAGAGACGATTTCATTCATAAATGGTGATTCTGATTTAAAATCTTTATTAGGTGGAATAAATCCCATTCTTGGAAGCAGATTACCTTCAGTCCACATATATTTCAGGAACGCCTTTGCAGCTTCAGGACTTTTACTGCTGTTGGTTACACCATAATACCTGTCAGCGCTCATTGTTAATGCCTTTGTTCCAGGGAAAGGGAACATTCCGAGATCTTCCATTTTAGCACCATTATCCACTATTTGAGGTGGCAGCCAGGTGCCCAGGTACATCATAGCAACTTTACCTTGAGCAAGATCCTTTTTACTTCCATCCCAGTTGGTTGACATTAAATCTTTTTCTCCATAACCCTTATCAGCAATAGTTCTTAGTATCTTTAAACCATCAAGAATTCCACCAGGAGTTTCATCAAGATACTTGTCTTTTGTAACAAGAGTATTCTTGTAGTTCTTAACCGCAGAAGCATCTACAGGGAAGGCTTCAACATAGCTTACCAAAGGCCACTTGTCCTTGAAGTTTGTAGCAATAGGTACAATTCCCTTTGCCTTTAACTTGTCACATGCAGCATAGAACTCATCGATAGTTGTTGGAACCTTGTCTATACCTGCGTTTTTAAAAGCAACCCTGTTGTAGATAATACCGCTGTAATTTATGGAACATGTAAGTGCATAAAGCTTTCCGTCTGTGCTGGTACCATTTTCATAGAAATATGTATTATCCTTGGTGAAGCCAAGATCACTTATATCTAAGAAGTAAGTAGGATAGTCATTTCTTGTAATACCCAGCTGAGTTGGCACTATCATGATGTCAGGCATTTCATTTGCTGCTATTCTGGTTTTAACACTGCTTTCATCTTTATAGGTTTCAATTTCAATTTCTACATCCGGATTCTTTGTCATGAACTCATTGGCAACATCCTTTATAACTGTGTCAGCCATGTCACTTCTGTGTGTCATATAAGTAATCTTGCCTTGGAGACCTGTTGCTTCAGTCTTGGTTGAATCCTGTGCAGCCGTAGTTGATTGGGCAGCTTGAGTTGAACTGGAAGTTGATGCTTCCTCTTTACTCCCACAGCCTGCAAATAATGATGTTGCTAAAAGAGTAGCTAATACCAAACTTGCTATCTTTTTCATGTCGTACCCTCCAAATTAAGTTTTTAAATGGGCCGGGATGCATCCGTTAACCAAAGTATACTCTCACCGGATTCAGTTGCAAATTACAATATCTCATGATTTGTTAACATTTTTTCAGGTTATGAGGTCTAATTTATAAGTCACCACGATTAGGTGGCAATTATTTATCACGTAATATCCTTCTGTACTCGGCCGGTGACATTCCTTCCACCCTTTTGAAGGCTCTGTTGAAAGTTACTGTTTCAATATATCCGACCTTTAAGCCAACTTCATAAATTTTCAAATCATCCTTCATAAGTAATTTTTTTGCTTTATTAATTCTGACTTCTGTAATAAAATCTATAAAATTCTTGCCTACTTCCCTTCTAAATAGTTCACTGAAATAATTCTGATTTAAATGAACATGATCAGCAACACTCTTTAGAGTTACGTTTTCATTAAAGTGACTGAAAATATACTCCTTGGAAATATCAATAATTCGCTGGCTTCTTTCCGATTTGGATTCAATTATTATCTTTGATAAAACAGTAAAAGTGTTGATCAAATATTCTTTCAATTCTACAAAAGTATCTACTTCATTAATAAAATCCTTGGGATCAGTTTCATTTTCGGAATAACTCTGCACAGCACTATAAAAATCATCTGAAATAACCGCTATCTTATTTATTATCCATAAAGATATTTCCTTAAATTGATTAGGGTTTATATTTTTCTTTAAAAGTAAGCTAAGTATTTCTTCAATCGTATTTCCGACTTTATTTGTAAGTCCAGAATCTAAATAATCCACCAGAAGATTAACCTGCTCCAGTAAATTCTTATTGTCAAAGTAATCATAGGTACATTTTTCCGGCTCAAATTTGTTTATGTTACCCTTGCCGTTATAAAACCTCCTGTTAAAAGCTAATAAGGACTGGAAGTAACAAGCGCTTCCTCTTCCGGGGTCATAAAAAACTTCGCTGACTCCAAATGAAAAGGAAAAACCGAACTCTTTCATTAATCCGTTACTTAATTCCGACAGGCACTTATCTACTTCATCAGCAAATGTTAGAGTATTATTTGATGAAAACAATATAACAGCTGAATTGTTTTGTTCTGCTAAAAGCATATTGATATTGAGGTCAAGCCCCGAGAAGATTTTTAATATTTTACCTTTAAAATAATTTGTATTGTAGGAATAGGAACCGAGCTGCTTTTCACTCCGTATTGTAAAGATATCATCCTGTCCTGCAACAGCTAATAAAAAGGCCTCTTGCTTCACAATACCAAATTCCTCAAGCCTCTTATCAAACACAGAGATGTCACCAATTACGCCTTCGGTCAAGTTTATAACAAAGCGCTCTTTGAACATATCTAAACTGTCGGTTAACAGGTCTTGAAACTGCTCCAGCTGTTTTTCATTCTTTTTTCCCCGTTCAATGCTATCATCTATATTTTTTAACAAGTCATAAAGAAGGTTCTCATCCACCGGCTTTAACAAATAATCAACCGCACCGGCTTTTAAGGTTTCTCTTACAAACTTGTAGTCATCATATCCGCTGAGTACGATAATCTTTATTTTAATGCATTGTTCTCCAATTTTTTTAACCAGCTCAAGACCATCCATTAACGGCATCTTGATATCGGTAATAAGAAGCTCGGCCTTTGAGCTAACAATAGCATCCAAAGCTTCCTTACCATTGCTGACACTTGCTATTACCTTATATGGAGTATTTCTTTCAATTTTGGATTTTAGGCCCAAACGTAAAATTTTATCATCCTCTGCAAGTACAATATTCATTTAAGGCAACTCCTCATCTTCTCTATTTGGTAAACCTTTATACTCCTTCTATGCACGGTATAACAGCCCTGATACAAGTCCCCTTGTTAATCTCACTCTTTATGGTTATCCCATAATCATCGCCGTACTGAAGTTTTATTCTCTTATTTACATTTTTCAGGCCAATACTCTTGTAAGAGTTATTACGGTCATTGATATAGTCGTTTAAGCTGGCAACCTTGGTCTCGTCCATACCTTTTCCGTTGTCTTTAACTTCAAATACAATATTTCGACCCTCTTTATAGCCGATAATATCGACCAGCCCTCCATAGTCCAGACTGTATACTCCATGATTTATTGCATTTTCCACCAATGGCTGTAGTATCAGCTTAATAGTAGTGTATTCAAGAATGTCCGGATCCACGCCGGTGCGTATCTGGTATATGTCACTGAACCTGATTTCCTGAAGTAAAATATACTCTTTAATATTTGATAGCTCTTCGCTTATTTTTACTATATGATTGTTTTTACTTATGCCATATCTAAGTATTTTCCCAAGAGCCATCGCCATTTTTGAAGTCTCGGTATCATTGTTAATATCGGCCATCATGTTTATGGCATCAAGTGAGTTATAAAGGAAGTGCGGATTGATTTGGTTCTGAAGTAGTTGTAATTCAAGCTCCTTTTCCTTTAATTTGTCAATGTAAACCTCCTGAATGAGCCGTTTTATTTTATTAGACATTGTGTTGAAGGCTTTAGCTAAAACTCCTATTTCATCACGGCTTCGAAGTCTTATTTTAACATCGAAATCACCTTTCTGTACAAATTTCATTAAAACAAGTAATTTTTTTATAGGTCTTACAATCTGACGTGAAATAAGAATGATCAGCAGAAAGGCTGCAAGTATACTTCCAATGGTTAATATAACTGTAGTTTGAGCCATTTTATCAATACCCTTGTTAAGCTCCTTTACAGGAATAATGTTTACTATTTTCCATCCTGTACTTTTTGAGGTATTGTAGCTAATTAGATTTTTTGAATTATTTATTGTGACACTGCTGGCACCGACTTTTGAGTTTGATATATTTTGCAAAACCTCATATTCAAGCTTTTTAGCAATATTAGATTTTTCGGTATCGAATATTATACTTCCTGCATCATCAACTACTACAATCCTTTGTCCGGGAGAAATCAACATTTTGTTACAGATTTCCTCAAAGAAGGTTACTTTCGTATTTACCTGAATAATACCAATTACTTTGCGCGGAGGCAATTTAACAATAGCCCTTACCATTGAAAATACGTAGATCGGCTTATCCCTCAGATCTGTTACATGAGGGAACTGAAAAGTACTCACAATAACCGGCTTCCCGTAATTTTTAATGCTTTCTGAAAACCATTTTTCATTTTTGGGATTGTAATCCGCACTTTTTGCACTAGCAAACATTTTGAACTCGCTAAGCCCTTGACTGTTAAAAATGAATACTGATTGAATATACTTTTTGTAATCCTGAATTTCATCAAAAATATAATCACAATTAGTTGAAAAGTTCAAATTTCTAACACCAAAATCATAAAAGGCTTCCATTGAGTTAAGAAATTCAGAGTCTCTTGTAGTCCGTATCAGGGGGTACTTGGTTATAGTATTTAAATCTTTCATATAATCATCAATTTTTATAATAGCCTGGTTATTGTATTGAACAATAGTGTCTAGAACAGCTTTCTGTTTGTCATCCTTGTAATTTGTGAAATTAACAAAAGACATTAATACAAAAAACAACATAAAAAAACCAAAGCATAAGAAAAGTTTTATGGTTATGGGAAGATTACTCAATGCCAGTCTTCTTCTTAGCAACTTTAGTTTTATAATATTTCTACTCTTTTTCACACTATGTACCCCCAATAAAATTACAATTGTGCTGGTTATATTTTTAAAGTGTAATTTGTTATTTGATTCACTAATTTTATCATACTGCTTTTGAAAAATGATACCGGTTTCTTTAAGAAATGGCTACTTTGTTTGTTCCTGCGGTTTCGGTCTATTTTCATAATCAGATAAATTTCAAGACCAAAAAAACCTCGAAGCTTATGCTAGGAGGTTTTTCTTCCGATTTCATTGTTTATTGTTCTCATTTAGTTTTAATTGACTTTATCATACTTTATTGGCATAAATTAACCCATTACCAATTGTATTTGCCTAGTGGCACCAACGCCCTGGTATAACAGTGTTTCAACTTGCTTAAAACGAACACTGCAACAAGAGGATGGCTGATGTCAGAATAACCTGTTTTCCTATTTTTTGAAATGTTTGAATCATAATTTCTTCTTTCTGAGAAGAGATTTCTCCGCTCCTTCTATAATTTCATCCTTAATAATTTGTAAAATATTATTGAATGTGTTAAACTTTGCTTCTATTATATAACTCTCAGGAATTGTTATTTTAAATTCTTCTTCGATATCTACAAATACGTAAAGCAAGTCTCTAGGAGCAAGTTTAATATTTGAACCCAGTAAATAATCATTCTTAGCCTCAATGTCCATTTCTGTAAAATCAAGCTTAAATCTTTTTAAAAATATATTTTCAAGTTCTTTCTCAATATTTCTTTTACATGTTATCACACTAATCCCCCCTTTAAAACATGCATTTTCTGGCTGCTGGATACAATAAGTCTATATAGCAGGTTCAACATCCGCATTTCCCGTCAGTTTTTTTATTACATTGTCTGTAAGAGCTTTTGCATCCTCTTGATTCAGTATGTTTGTAACAGATATATTATTTTTTTTGAAGTTTTGCTTTTTTATATCAACTAATTCAGAATCTACAGTAAGATACTGCATAGACTTTAAAAATTGTGAACCTTTAAAGTCAAAACTATTGTTAGATAAATTAAAAAAGTCTGCCTCAAAGCCAAGTTTATAACGAATAGATAAAGATATCTTCTCAAAATAAATTGGTAGGTAGTCTCCGTACAGAGTACTAAATATAGCAATATCAGGGAATATAGCTTGAGAAATCTCAAATGCAAATATACCAAAGTTATTATTAAATTCTTTATTAAACGGCATTAACCCTCCTGGAATACCTATAACTATTATTTCTGGCTGTTCTTCAATCTCAATCTTTTTTATATAATTATTAAATAAAATAATCTTTTTCGTTTCTGGTAAACATGTACTATACATAAAATCAGGAAAAGAATGTATCCCTAGCATCTCACAATAGTGCCTTGACCCAACCTGTGAAACTTTATAACCTGCCTCTATAAGATTTTCTCGAAGAGATAATTGTATTTCAAATTTGTGGGTTCTCTCAGCTACCCCCAAAACAAAAACTACAGGTACAGTAATTTCCAAAAGACTATCTAAATTGCACGTATCTGAACCCTTATTTAATCCCTTAGAAGGACTAAAGTATTTAAAATACTTACCCTTACTCATACACTTTTGATTTATCTCTTTAAAAATTTCATCTTCAAGATTTAATGTACAAATGATATTTTTACCTTTATCTGCTGCTACTTGTATTTTAGAATATACTAATTTTTTAAGGTCTAATTTGTTATATGACTCCATAAAAAGTACAGTATCTACTGAGTCAATCAATTCATTAAAACTACTATTCACATTTATACCAATATCTTCTCCACCATCTACACTTCCTGCATCCTTAGAGCTAAATCCCCACCCATTAGGAGATACAATCCCTGTAAGTTCGTAATTGCCCATTAAATTAGCATGTCTGACAATAGGGCTAGATTGAATATCAAATGGATAAATCAATAGTTTCTCTTTACTGTTCATATGTTTTCCCCCAAAAGTAAAGTCATTAAATGTACTAAATGGATACCATGTCTAAAACCGGAATATTAATCCCATCAAATTCATGTCCTAGTTCCCTTAATACACAATAATCCTTCAATTCGCTTTCCAGAGCTCTTTTTACTCTTGTACAACCAGACAGTTTCTTTTCTTTAGAGAGCTCTGTTATGTTATCTGCTGAAGCAGCACATAACTGACAACGTCTAAAAGCCCAACAATTCTTGCAGTTTTCTTTACTTAACTGTCCGATATTCATAATATTCCTAACTTTATCTATATCAAAGCCATAATCAACATGCCCAATTTTCATTACATCGGAAGTTTCGCTTACCCTTTCGCAAGGAAGCATATTTCCGTTAACATCAATAAACAATCTATGTGCTCCTGCAATACATGGTCCCCCTGGATGTGCCTTGTCAGGCAAATTTTTCACTTTACTCCAATCCTCATGCATTTTTACCTTTAGAATACTGTACTCACTTGATATAATCTTAGAGACATATTGTTCATCAAGCCTTTTGATTTTTGACAGATACATTTTAAAGGTCTCATATTGGCGCTTTACAATAAAATCCTCCTCAGGCTTATAGGAATCTTTTATATAATTATCACTTATATATGTTGAAGTCATAATTGAATCGTTAAGAATATCAGAATTAAAAAAGAATTCGTTAATACATCCAAAATCATTTTCAGTATCCATTACAATATTAATAAACATTTTTTTTATGTAATCAGGATATTTTAACTTTATTGCTTCCATATTTTCCATGATTGTATCAAAGGTACCCTCTCCATTAGCTGAGAATCTCCTGTTTTTATCATGTGCTTCTTTATTACCATCAAGGCTTATAGTAACATTCAAGTTATGATTTACAAAATAATCAACAATTTCTTCTGTGAGAAGTGTTCCATTTGTAGTCATACTAAAGGTGATATTTTTGCCTTCTGCCATTTCTTCTGCATATTCTATACACTTTTTAATCAGATCAAATTGGAGTAAAGGCTCTCCTCCGTAAAATCCCAAATTTATACGTTGTGTATCAGCTGAATGATTTATCAAAAAATCAATAGCTTTTTTGGCAGTTTCAAAAGTCATCGTTTTATTTTCATGGGTACGATTAAAGTATTTACCTGAATAAGCACAATAAGAACATCTTAGGTTACAATTTCTTGTTATCTGTAACGTAGCCATCTCAACTTTCCTGTTGAGATAATACTTTAATGTATCATTTGCAGGATGTGCTATCTCGGATACTCGTTTATTTAATAAAAAACCATTATTTCTTAAATAAATAATATCTACATCCTGCTCAATATCAGCAATATCCTGTTTATCCTTTAATACTCCCCAAAGCTTTTCATAAATACAACTACTAATTTTCAAAATATAGTTGGTATTGACATCAAACAGATAATATCCCCCTGGTGTTTGAAATAGATGAATAAAAGGTTTATCTGAGTTCATAGTTCCTCCTTTAAAGCCATTTGTTTTGAGATATACTCATCTATAAAGAAAGTTACTTGTTATTAATAAATATCATCCGTTGAAAATCAAATCTCGCAACGGATGATATTTATAGTCAGTACTCTCAGAAGATGTACACTCTCCTACTCAACGTAAAATTACTATTGATAGGTAAAAGCAAAATCTTTTACAATGTATTCTTCCATTAAAACACATAAGTTCCATTGATTGTTACTGTATGTTTTTAAATTTCTATTGTTATTTTAAATTTCAAATTGAGCCCACGCACTGTTTGTTTTTGCTTCAGTACTAGCAAACATATGAGCGTTGCATGCAGCGGAGCAATTATAATTACAGGTTGAATCACAATTGTACTTATATGCCTCTATAGTTTCTGTTTCTGTAATCAATTTTTTACGTAACTTATTCATACAATAACCTCCTCTCAAATTATTTTCCATTTTAAATGTAAATCATGGCCATAATCACTTTAAATGGTTCTATATGAATTCTAAGTAACATTAAATGTTATTTAGAAAATCATTAGTGTATTTTTTAATTTCTAGTTTAGTAAAACATTTTAAATTTTACAAAGTTTTAAATCTACACCACTGTTTTTGCTTACATCTATAACTCTGCCATTCTCCAACAGTATTACCCTGTCAATTGATTTAGCCTTTGTAATTTATGTGTTATAATAATAACAGTTTTACCATCTAAACTATTACTTGGCAGTTCATTCACATAACTTTCTGATTTATTATCAAAACTTGATGTTGTCTCATTTAGTATCAAAACTTTTGATTCTTTAGCAAAAGCCCTCGCCATTGCAATCTTCTGCTATTTATCGCAACTCTATATACTTTTGATTGCTATTTTTTTATATAGGTAAAAATATTCTCCTCTATTGTCTAGATAAAAAGATATAATTACTGATTAACTACTAAAAATATTGTAATTTAAGCTTTAAAAGGTGTTTAAGAGAATTGAAACATAGGAGTTACGTAGGAAAAATATTTTCTCTGAAGTAAGCCTACTACTTGATCAATTAAAACTAAAGCAATAGTAACTGCAGAAACTTTAATTACAATATCAAAATCCTTTTTCTCAAAATTATTTTTTTGATTAACATCATAATCTTAAATAACTTTGTTAAAACTTACTTTATAATTCTTACTTTTTATACCAGTATTATAACTTATATACATAATTTGTCAACTTTTTAGTAATTTTAATTAAAATTTGTATTTTCTGTTAAATAATTACTCAGCTCATGTAAATAATTCACAAAGCATTCATCCTTCATTAGTTTCAAAATACACGAAAATAATATTTCATTATTAATTCCAATTTTACTTGGTTTATTTTGGGTATAAATAGTAAATAACAAAAAAATAATAGTTACAGGAATTTGTCTGATTAAATTCCTGTAACTATTGAAATTACCCGGTTTGTTTATTAAAATATAAGTTTTCCATTGAAGTTTTTATGTTCCAAACGTTTAAGATATTAATTCCAAAAATTGAAGTTATTAGTTACAACCCACAACATCACTGTGTTCAGGAATTATTTCTTACTATCCATAACCAAACTCTTTGCAACCACATTCATCCTCTTAATGTTCAGAGCCGTAAGGTGCTTTATCTGTTCACTTACCTGCTCCTGGACCTCCCGCAGCAGCTTCTTGATCATGTAGCCGTATATAAGCACCAGATCCATTTCGATGTATATACCGTCAGGCCTGTTTTCAGCTCTGAATCTTGATATCTTTGAGACACCTTCTATATTGGAGGTCACATACTCGACTATCTGGTAAATGGTGTAGTCTGATATGGTATAGTTCCCCATGTAGCTGAAGGTGGGTCTTACAACGGATTTTTCGCCAACCAGCTGGTAGCTGCCCTTTCCCTTTCTCCTGAAAATCTGAAGCGGATCAAGAAAGTAGCCCGAAAAATCCTTTTTGATTTCGAAGGTAGGTACAGGGATAACATGTTTTCCCTGCTCTCTTCTGGTTGACAAAGCCTGCTTTATCTCATATTCACTGGCTACATCGGTTATATATACTCTTTCGTCCACAGGTCCTATCCCAAGGCGCTCGGCTATTTTGTCCACCATTCCCTCGGAGGTTCCGATTATCAGCAGGATCTGTGTGTCTTCTCTTTTCAAAGCGTTAATTACATCGTCCGCATGTTTTTTATCAGTGAATAAAGCTCTTTTTACAGAAGCAATTTTAGTGCTTTCACGCTTGGCGGAAACACCTGCAATTATTTGATTACCCTTTATAAGCAACCCATCATCTATAATATAGTCTGTCCCATGCTCCCTTGCCACCCAGGATGCTCTGTGACTTTTACCCGTACCGCTAGGTCCAATGAATCCAATAACTTTCAAAAGGTGTTCCTCCCAATGCAATTCGTTACGCTAAGTTTCCTCTATCCCCATTTACTTACAGCGGGGCAAATAACAAATTACCTCTATAACCTGAATTATTTACATGTTTCATATAAATTATAAATTACCATACCCTCTATTGACAAGGTACAACACGTTTTTGAGCGACGGATTTGCTCCGTATTGTACGTTGTCAATAGAGGGTAGTTTTATATGTAAATCATAACAATTACCAATATTATCATTTTCGGTACAAAGGGAAAAAGAGAGCCATCTGACTCTCTTTTCTTTTTCCCGGACATTTTAATCTTTTGTTAATTGAAAACTTTTTCTCTTGTAAATTCGTTGCTTCGTCTTTTGTAAAAGTATAAATTACTTATATCAGCTTTAAACCAATATAAAGTGTTTTACCGATTTTTTCAACACACTATCTAGTGATTACACGATATATTGTATTTATATACCAACTTTTTGTCAATATATATTGCAAAAATTATTATAGTAATATTTTACTATTTTTTCTAAGCCTGACGGTTTTTATTCCTTCCTGTCGGATTTTGCAAAACTGTATTCACAAATCGCGCATCCACTACATAATACGACTTTTCCCGAGAAAACATTTTTAATTGTGTCCAATAGTTTTTGATTTTTAAATCTTTCCCAGTTATGAATGATGATACTCTTGGGTGCTAAAGTAATTAATGAACTGACAAGCAGGTCGTCATGATTGATTTCTGTTTCGGGCAGCTCTGATATGAACTCCTGAATGCAATCATTTGTGATTTCACGCTTCTTTTCGTCCAATAATATATAATTTTCATTATACTGCATAACCACATGAATAAAATTAAATTTCGATTCCTGTATTTCAACAAAATATCTAAGAAGTCTAATGAACTCTTTATACTCCCTTTCAACAAGAAAATCATCAACAGCATTATCTATAACGTCTTCCAGTTCTTTGATATATTCCTTTAATCTGAAATTGACAAAACCGTCCAGTATTATGCTGCTTGAACCCTCGAAATACTCCATAAGTTTTTTTATAATAAGATTTCTTCGTCTAATTTGAAACAATGTATTAAAGAAAACCTTGTCATCGTTTCTGATTATTTTAAGTGAAATGCGTAATATTTCTTTCTTTTCAGCCGAAGTAAAGTATCCATAGTTACTATTTATTATCCTGTTCAGGAGTTTTTCTTCATATTGCTCTATAACATGGTCAGCGAGAGCATTTGACACATGATATTTCAGTAATTCATATTGGCTGGATTTTTTAGAAAACAGCGGCTCGCCTTCCAAATTACACACAACAGAAGTAGCACCTTCAAAATCAACCTCTTTTATTGAGTAATTTATATTTTTTTCCTTGAGTTGCTGAAGTTCTTTGTCTATTTGTTGTACTATGTTTTCTGCGCTATCTGTTATCCCGATTGAGAGATATGGATACTGCATCAACGTCACTTCCCTTCGTGTGTAGTATATGCTAAGTCAATTACTATTACTCCTTATGCCAGGGAATAGTTTGAGCTGTAATTGACTTTGGTAAAATGTTGTATGCAGTGAGTATTTCTATATTTTTTGCCGGTATAAATTACTTTTAATTTCCAGGAAGTAATGCTTACCATCGGATTATCGCTAAAGCATACTTTTCATGCCTTCCCTTTAAGTTATGCTACATTATATGCACTGCATTTTTCATAGGTACTACACCTTACAGATTTAATTTGTAACAGAGCAAGCCGCCAATATTCGTCATTTCAGAACTCAAAAAGTGTGCTGCTGTTTCTGCTGGATAGGAATTATTGTTCCCAGATCAATAAGCTTTTCATCATTAAGCATAACCACGTCTACACGTTTTAAACTTAAAAACTCCAATATTTTCGCGCAATTTTTATGAAACTTCAAATCTCCTGCAACAGCGAGAGTGTTTTTTCCTATTAGTCCGGTGGTGCCGCCAAAAAAACCCATATTCAACGGTTCCAGCCGAATGGTCTCATCAGGCTCAATTATTAGAGCATCCAAGCCTGCCTCCAGGGCTCTTTTATAAATATCGGCATCAGATGTAATTATACTGTTGGAATCAACAACGCATGTAAGACATTTTGCATAGCCCTGATTTGTATGAATAAGTTCAATGCCCATTGCCTGAAGCTGCTCCTTAATTACAGGATCGGTATATTTAGTGTTGTGAATTGCATATTTCCCAACTCTCGCAACATTATACGGTATTGTCATGGGATATTTGCTTCCCAGTTTTGAATACCCCTGAACCAGCTTAAAGCCCTTTTGTTCAAGAGCCGACAATAGTACCGCTGATGTGCCGGGTGCATAAACAATAATATTCTTACCTATATGGTGAAGCATTATATCAGGATGGTAAGCTACTGCAGAGTATACATCAGAATGTGCGCAGGTAAGGATTGGTGTTATTCCCATATTTATTAATGAAGCAATCATACTTTGAGGCGTTCTCCCATCAATAATAACCGCGGTTACAGTGTCGGACGGCAAATTGGGGTCGGTTAAAAAGCTCATCCGTATTCCCTCCATTTTATTTGTTTTTTTATTTTTAAATAGTAATTTTTAGTATCACACATATTTTTTCTTTTTCATATTATACTAAGGAATGACTCAATAAAAGAGTTATTAACACGAATTAGTGATTGTCATTCCCTGGAATGAATCATTGATAAAATATAAATTATTTAAAATACCGTCATTCAGAACAATCTCGCTTTTAATGTTACCTAATCAGTCAATGTTATGTTATAAGATACCCCTGATTATGGTTTCAAAAAATATTGCTCTCTATCATTAGAAGGATTTATTGCATATCATATATCAGGACTAACTGGCTGTGAAAGCAGACAGTTATTTAAATACACCGCATTTCCCGTAAAAAGGAGATGCGGTTATTTTATATAATTTTTTTTGCGCTGTTCTAAGAACAATTCTGTAAAACTATTCATTGTATAAAAACAGTCTACTCTATTTATACTATATACGAGCAAATTCACGCAGCACAATAGAGTTTGCCAAAAACTATCAAGAAAGGAAGTTATGACAATGAGAACACCTTTGGATAGAGTTGCATTAGTTCTGGTTATCATTGGAGCTCTAAACTGGCTTTCTGTTGGCTTATTCAGATATGACCTGGTTGCCTCCATATTTGGAACCGCTTCGCTTTTAACAAGGACAATATTTACAATTGTAGGTATTGCCGGTTTATACAGTATCAGTCTTTTATTCAGGGAAACCGAAACTGTAAGAAATCATTAATAGCCAATAAAGTGGCGGATATTAACGCCACTTTATTTTTTATAATTAATTATCTTAATTATTTTTAAATACATTCAAGACCTTATACTAAAGAACAGTACTAGTAGTCTGTAGCATCTAAAACGTGTATTGTCCGGTGAGGAAAATTTCCTCAGTACAAGGCGGAGGAGGGCGGAATAATCGCTTTATTCCAACTGACGACAACGCAGTCCTGTGGAAATTTAACCGCCGGCAATTTATGAATTTAGATGTGACAGACTACTAGTTATATTATAGAAATGAAATTTTAAAAAGTAATAAATTTCCGTAATAATTTTTTTCTTATTGCAGATTATATTAGTACACCAGCAAAAATCACTGGTTAACAGTGAAATATGGTGAAACTAAAAGGAGGAATGCGATTATGGCAAGTAGAAGTAATAACAGAAACACTGGTTTTGAAAACTTGAAGTATGAAATAGCTTCTCAGGTTGGTGTTAACCTCAAAGAAGGTTACAACGGCGATTTAACTTCTAGAGAAGCTGGTAAAGTTGGTGGAAACATCACTAAGAGAGTATTCCAGACTTATAGAGATCAGCACAACAATCAGTAATTAAGAAAAGCAAGTTTAAGCATCATAAAAGGTGCGACAATAAAAGGATGCCGTTTAGGACGGTATCCTTTTATTTAAATCTAAAAGTTTTACAAATTAATACTTTATAAGTTCAGAATATTTCTATATAATTGATTAGTAAGTAAATTACATTCTAACCTTTACATAAAAGAGAGGTTCATGTATTTTTCTAATAAAAACAAGGAAACGGTTCTCATATGACAACTATTAAATCAATATTTACGAAGCAGATGCCAAGACGTTTATTAATACTACTTGCTTTTGGAGTTGCCATATACCTTCTAAGAGGTATGGCAAATATGTTTTTGCTCACCTTTATATTTTCCTACTTAGGTTATACCGCTCAAAGCTTTGTTTTCAAAAGAGCCAAAAATCTAAATTCCAGGGTACTTAAAGGTATAATAATTATAGTTTATCTTGCTATTTTGACATTGATTGTCTACATTCTTTATCTGTATATTCCAAAGATTTTTTCAGAGGTAAATTCAATCATTGATCAGGCTGTGGTTTTTTTTAACGGTACCTATGAAAATGACACTTTAAATTACATTATTTCCTTAGCAAAGGAATTTAAAATTTCCACCTATATAAGCAGCAACTATGAGGGGCTGATCAAATCATTAACCAATATAGGCAAGTGGGGTATTGATATATTCATCGCCCTGATTTTAAGCTTATTCTTTATACTTGAAAAAAGCAGGATTGTAAAATTCACCTCCTACTTTAAAAACAGCAAGGTGAAGGTAGCTTATGAGGAAATGGCCTTCTTCGGAAGAAAGTTTCTTCATTCCTTCGGAAAAGTAATACAAACGCAAATAACAATATCATTTATAAACTGCATCCTGTCCATGATAATGCTGTCCATTCTTAAATTTCCCCAGGTTCTGGGCCTCGGTGCCATGATATTCGTACTGGGCCTTGTACCGGTGGCAGGCGTGGTTATTTCACTTGTACCTTTATCAATTATAGCCTTTACAATTGGCGGCTTTAAGATGATAATTTACGTTCTTATTCTTATTGCTATTTTGCATGCACTCGAAAGCTACATTCTCAATCCCAAGCTTATGTCACAGAAGACCAAACTACCGGTTTTCTATACCTTTGTTGTTTTGATTGTTTCTGAGCACATACTTGGTATCTGGGGGCTTATAATCGGTATTCCTATATTTATCTTCATACTGGATGTACTCGATGTTAAAAATCCTGAAGTTACATCAACTATAGAACCTGAAAACATTTCAAATGAAGAGTAAGGTTTAATGCAATAAATTAAAGCAATGGCAAAATCAAGTTTATATTTAATGTTTTATGGAAGC
Source organism: Bacillota bacterium (assembly GCA_023409265.1). GTDB lineage: Bacteria > Bacillota > Clostridia > Acetivibrionales > DSM-1351 > Ruminiclostridium. The sequence goes on from JAEYHZ010000014.1 coordinate 209,247, forward strand.
AGTTTGTGGTAAATACTTTGGGATTGATTAGGAATGATCAAATAATAAAATCGGTTTCTTGAACGAGGGATTTTTTGTCCTCCAAAGGCGGAGGAGGGCGCAATAATTGCTTTATTGCAACCGACGACAACGCAGGGAGGGCAGAAAATAACCGTTCAAGGAATCGGAAGTTATTATTTGGTCATTCCATAAATAATAAAACTATAGGGAGGCTGTTTTATGGCTTGTTATAACGTTATGACAGTTTTGATCAACAATAGGATGGAGCATGTTCCCGAGATACAGCATGTTTTCACAAAATCAGGCTGTATTATAAAAACAAGGCTTGGTATTCATGATGCCGGTGAAGATTTCTGCTCTAATGAAGGTCTTATTATTCTACATTTGGTGGGATCGGACAAGGAAATATTGGAACTGGAAGAGAACCTGAACAAGATACCAGGAGTTAAGGCTAAAAACAGCCAGATTTGTTCAGATTGAAATAAAATATGTATTTAAGATTTGCTTATACGAAAAAAGATAAATAGCTAAAATTTTTTATCGGGGTTACTATATTATGGCTGAAGGAAAGCAATGTAAAGAATGTTTAGGACAATTTCAATATACTACCAGTGATGGTCTTTGCCTTACCTGCAGCCAAAGAAACGAACTGGAGTTTAAAAAAATTAAAAATTATTTACAACTTAATCCCAGAGCTACAATAGGTAAAATTGCCACTGAACTAGAGATCAAAGTTGCCCATATTCAAAAGTTTGTGGATGAGGGCCGACTTGAGATTATTGATAAGTAGTGAGGGACAATAAAGGCAACCAAGTGTTAAACACAAGGTTGCCTTTTCAATTGCATTTTTCTTATTCTTCATCCTGTTCCCAACTGTGATATACGTTTGATACATCATCGAGATCTTCCAGGTTTTCAATCAATTTATCCATGAACTTTATATGTTCGGGATCTGTAAGCTTTGTTGTGGTAGTAGGTATCATTGATACCTCTGCTTCGAGGAACTCGTAGCCCTTATTTTCTAGAGCCTCACGTACTGCTGAAAAATCAGCCGGATCAGTCAGTATTTCAAATACATCTCCGTCTGCTTTCATATCCTCGGCACCAGCCTCAAGTGCTTCCATCATGAGATCGTCTTCGCCTATCTTCCCATCATTTTCAATTACTATGACCCCTTTTTTATTAAACATAAAGGATACACAGCCGCTCTGTCCAAGGTTACCGCCAAACTTATCAAAATAATGTCTTAAGTCTCCAGCTGTCCTGTTTCTGTTATCGGTAGTACATTCAACAATAACCGCAACTCCGCCCGGACCGTAGCCTTCATAGGTTATTTCCTCATAATTTGCACCGTCACCTTCACCGGCTGCCTTTTTAATACTTCTTTGAATATTATCATTAGGCATGTTAGCAGTTTTACACTTTGCTATAACATCCTTTAATTTGGAATTTGCATTAGGATCTGCACTTCCGCCAACTTTAACAGCTATTTGAATTTCCCTGCCAAGCTTTGTGAAAATCTTACCCTTTCTGGCGTCTGCAGCTCCCTTTTGACGCTTTATATTAGCCCACTTTGAATGTCCTGACATAAATTACCTCCTTAATGCTTACTGCATTATAATAAACACGTTAACTAATAGACTCTTCGTTATAAATCCCAAGCTAAAACCCCAATACCTGGAATGGCTATACAATATGACTGTAAGTATTGAAATATTCCTTAAACATTATAATAGTAATTTCTTAAATAATCAACCTTCGGGCAAGCATATACCTGATCTTTCAAACTAAGGAATGACCATTTTACAGTATGAGTTTTCCTTCACTGCCCAATGTTATGTATTCCTTTTCTCCTATATCTGCAATGGCTCTTCCATTGGAGTTCTCTACAATTTCCTTTAGTAAAGCAGCTTCATTTCCAGCTTCAATCAGTACACATAATTCAACATCCTGCCCATATTGAATGTCTTTAATTATATTATTGTTTGAAATAAGCATATTTTGCAGCTTTCCAAAGAGTGTATATTCTATGATTATATTTATTTTTGAACACAGCTTTCTGGTCACTACCTCTGCAGCCTCCAGCCCCATGGCCGCCCCCTTGCTGTAAGCACGAATCAGTCCGGCAGCACCCAGCAGTGTCCCTCCGAAGTATCTGGTTACAACAACGACCGCATTCTGCACACCCATTCTTCTTATAACCTCAAGAGCAGGCATACCAGCTGTTCCGGAAGGCTCACCGTCATCACTGTACCTCTGGGTCAGAGACTCACTATTTATTGAATAGGCATATACGTTATGAGTTGCATTCCAATACCTGGCTTTCAGTTCATTTATAAATTCTATTGCCTCCTCCTCAGTGGATACAGGCTTAACATTAGTAATAAATCTTGACTTTTTTTCTTCAAATTCTGTTGCAGCAGAATTTAAAATTGTTTTGTATTCGTGTATCATTTGAAACCACCAATCAACCGTACAATAAAATATAAGATAATAAATATTATACATTAGAATACCCTGTAATCAAGGTTCATATATCCGGATCTTATTGTATAATTCAGTAAATATAATACAAGGGCGATGCTTTTTTCCGGCATCGCCCTTTGCTTCAGCTGTTTTTGTGAGCTGATGGTATTATTTTTTAAAATAGTCAGCCATTTGTGACTTAATTGCTGTTAGAATTTTATCACTTCCGGCAGCCTTCATCTTATTCTTAAGCGCTTCAAGATCTTTTGCAGGATCTTTAGACTTTCCCCACATCAAAGGCAGATTATACTGCTGGAGTATTTGAGTTACAGCTGCGACCTCGCTCTGTATGCTGTCCCTGTTGAAGGCAAATCTGGCCATTTTATCAGGTGTGGCAATTTTATCAAATTCAGGATAGATAACCTGTTTCTTTGCAGGCCATTCAGATGCACTTGGCAGCTCCATTTCAGCAATAGTGAAACCCCATTGTCCCTGATTTCCCGGTAAATAACCATTTTTATCAGGTGTTACTCCCGGCGGGTCGGCCCTCTTTCCATCTGCTGTCAATATGTAGTTTCTATCCTTTATTCCGTAGAACAAAAGATTGTAGCACTCCTTGTCGGTGCGTATTTTATCACACACCATCAATGCTCTCTCAGGATTCTCGGCATTTCTGCCAACGGCCATACCGTCTGCCATGAATGGCATTGGATGCACTCCTGCTTTTGATTTGAATCTAAGTTCTACAAACTCCGGTTTCCATTGGGGATTAACCTGCAGCGTATTTGTAATTGCATCCTCAATTATGGCCCCGGTATTTCCTACCGCTACAGCACTTTTACCCTTTTTAAAGGACTCAACCGATAATATTTTGCTTGTCAACAGGCCTTTAGGAAGGTAGCCCTTATCACTCCAGCTTTTTAATCGCTGTATATATTGATCATATCCCGGCATAAAGGGTATAAAGTCTACATTACCCTTGTCCAGATCATCATAAGAAGCTGCAACAATTTTAAAATAGCTTTCATCTATTACATACTCATACGGAGTTGTGGGTTCGAACATGCCCCTGTCCATACTGCTTGCATTGAAAGGAATAATATCTGGATAGTTCTTTTTAACACCTTCCATGTATACTTCAAGAGAATCAAGGTCGGTTACCTGAGCCAAGCCAAGCTTTTCTCTCAAATCACCCCTAATAACAAGTGCATCAGTGTTATAATTGCTTTGTTTGGAAGGAAGGCCATATATTTTGCCATTTATCTTTACCTCTTCCCAGGCTTCTTTTGGCAACTGTTTTAAAATACCCGGTGCATACATTTCAAGAATATCATCCAATTCCCTGAAGGCTCCCTTATTTGCATAGTCTGCAAACTGAGTCCAGTTGGAAGCATATATCAAGTCATATTTCTCGCCTGCTGTCAGAATCAGGGGATATTTTGCATCCCAATCGGCCCAGGGAATATTAATTATTTTAAGTGTACAATTCAAGTCTCTCTCCATTATTTTATTAAGTTCAGTCTCAACCAGCGGAGAGTCTGGAGATGCATCCCCCGCAAGGTACATAACTACCTCGACTTTTTTAGATATGTCCGGCTTGCCATTGTCGGTAGCAGCGGCTTGTGAAGTAGATCCCTGGGATTCTGTGCCTGAATTACCTGTACCGGTACCGCTGCTTGCACTTTCCCCACCACAGCCGGCCAGAGAGCCGGTCAGCATTACAACAGCCAATATAATGCAGCAGAACTTGAGTAAAAAGGTTTTCATTTTGATTCCTCCTTGTATAATATAACATATTTATGCCATCCGGGTCAGCCCGGTTTTAGCCTTTTACCGCTCCAATAGTTAAACCTTTGACAAAGTATTTCTGAACAAATGGATAAAGCAGTATAATGGGTCCTGTTGCTACCACTGCTGTGGCCATTTTTATGGACTCGGTGGGCAGCTCTATCAACGCCACCGAAGCTCCCTTGGAGCTTGCAAGCTTAAGTCCCTCGACCTGCTGTATGGTCTTATATAAAAGGTATTGAAGAGGATACTTATTGGGCTCTTCTATGAACAGCATTGCATTCATCCAGTCATTCCAATAGCCTAAAGCCAGGAATAATCCAATGGTTGCAAGCCCCGGCTTTGCCAGCGGTAAAATAAGCTGAAGAAATATTTTAAAATCTCCCGCTCCATCAATTTTTGCCGATTCAATTATTGAGTCTGGAACACTTTTTAAAAAATTCCTGAGCAAAAGGATATTCCATGCACTTATCATAGGTGGAAGCAGCATTGACAGCATTGAATTCTTTAAGCCCAGATACTTTACAATCAGCAGATAGTATGGGATAAGCCCGCCGCTGAATAAAGTAGTAAAGAAAAACATAAATGAAAACTGGTCTCTGTACTTAAAGTCTTTTCTATTTAAAACGTAGGCTGCCATTGCCATTAAAAACAACCCTATTAAGGAACCTGCAACAGTAATAAATATAGATATGCCATAGGCGCTCAATATTCTGTCCGGGAAACGGAATATAGCACTATAAGCTGCCCAAGACCATTCTTTGGGTATTATTCCGTACCCATTTTGTGCTATTGAGGCTTCACTGCTCACCGAGCCCGAGACAATGAGCCAGAACGGCAAAAAACAAATAACTGTGCAAAATATCAGATATGAATACCCCATACCGTAAAAAACCTTCTTTTTGGTGCCTATATTCATAAAAACTTCCTCCTAAAACAATGCATATTCTTCATCGATTCTTTTTACAAAATAATTTGACACCAGTACCAGCACAAAGCCAAAAAATGATTGATATAAACCTGCTGCCGACACAAGCCCATAATCAACATAGCTGATCAGTGACCGGAATACGTAAGTATCTATGACCTGAGTAGAATCAAAAAGGGTGCCGTTGTTACCGGTAATCTGGTAAAAGAGGTCAAGCTGACCTTTTAATATGGACCCTATACTGAATAAAAGCAATATTACAAAGGTAGATTTTATTAATGGTAATGTTATGTATCTGATTTGCTGGAATATATCTGCACCATCTATTTCAGCAGCTTCATAATATTCGCTGTTAATGTTCATAATAGCGGCCAAATAGATTACCATCCCATAGCCCAGACCCTTCCAGAGATAGAAAAATATAATGACATACTTCCACAAACCCACATTTGAAAAAGCATCATAGGGTTCAAAGCCCATGGACTTTAGAATATTGTTCATGGAGCCGTATTCATAATTAAAAATCTGATAAACAAATACACCTATAAGAACATAGGACACAAAGTACGGCAGAAACATTATGGACTGGCTGGCTTTCTTGAAAATCCTTCCCGGAACTTCACTGAGAAAAATCGCTGCCGCAATCTGAGTAAAACTTCCCAAAATAATAAATACAATATTATAAGCTACTGTATTAAAGGTTATTTTAGTCAATGTACCGGAACCAACCAGATATTTAAAGTTTTCAAACCCCACAAATGGACTTTTGAATATGCCTTTAACAAGATCAAAGCGTGTAAAGGCAATATATGAACCTGCCATTGGAAAATAACAGAATACAATAAAGTATATTACTACCGGCATAATCATCAGAAATAATACTTTATTTTTTTTTAACTCGTATAAAAATCCCCGCTTCTGCATTTACGTATCTCCTTTGCTGCATATTGAGCTGCATCTCATATATTTAAAATTTCAGGAAGAGAAGGATGCCGATGAACACCCGGGCATTCCTTCTCAAGCCCTGATAAAATTTGCACTCCTTTTGCTAATTAATTGTCAGTAATCGAGATATCATCGGCATAAAAGTAACCGCTGCCATTAACAACATATATCTGAACTTTGGCTGTACCGGAGGGCACTATAAAGGTTTGAACCTTCTGAACATAACTTGTCCCTGTAAATTCCAGTTCTACAGTCGGAGCTCCTGATATTATGGCCCCTGAACTGTTGATAAAATCAAGGCCTATATATCCGCTGGCTCCTGCTGCCACTTTACCCCATGCAGAAAGTGTATACTCTTTTCCTTCAATAACGCCTGTGATGTCCTGCGCCCGTCCTCCGGAAGCAGTTCCCACCCTTAATGCTTTAGTTCCATCATGATAATTATTTGATACTACTGAATTATTTGAGTAATTAACCGTCCAACCGGTTGTCCCTGTTTCAAAGCCCGGGTTCACAACCAGATTGGTGGGTGGTGTTACCACGGTACCGGTATATTCATGTACACCTCTGTCAGGTACTCCATTATACAGGGGGTTTCCCCAGAAATCCTTTCCGCCGTTGCTGATCCCGGCAAATGAACCGATTTGTTTGCCCGAATTGATACAGGCGGAAGCCGCCTGCAGTTTGTATCCTTCAAGTGACGCCAGGCCGGTAGATCCGCTGCCGGGATTCACAAACATGGGATCAGCAGTAAGCTTATGTGCATCTGCCGGTTCACCGCTGAGGTGATTTCCATAGAAAACATTATAATCAAATACGGTATTAACACTGTTGGCAAAAACAAATTTTCCAGTTCCCAAGTTGTAAAAAATATTGTTGTAACTATAGGTGTTTTGAGCTATACCGCCATTATCTCTGAAATTATAAGGCAAGACGTTCATGCCCTCTTTGGTATAGAAAACATTATTATATATATAAGTATCCTTGTTGGGTCCGGCCATGTCGAAAAGGTCATCCCCATCATTCTGGCTGATGTTGTATCTTATAATACTGTTTTGCGAGTAACAATCAGCGTTGCCGCAAACCATTATAAAACCGCCCTGATTGTCATGGCTGTAATTATACTGGTGTATACTCCTGAAATTAAAGCCGTCTACATCAAAGGCGGTACCATCTTCTCCAATCCCATACTCAATATACTCAGCCTCATTCCAACGCTGACCGTACACTTCGTTGAATTGGAATACTGCATCATCTGTGGACCAGGGCCACATTCCGCAGGCGAATCCTGCCTGGACACTTTTAGTTGAAGCCCTCATATTTGCACTCTGACTGACATTATATTCAACCAGCGGCGCTTTTGAATGACAGACCATTATTCCATCTCCGCCAATATCATTTAGCACATTGTTTCTTATTACAACGTTTGTATTGTAATTGGCTGAACCTGTCTGACCACTCAGGGAATCGTCAATCCAGCCAACGTTTATCCCAGTCCTGTCAACAGTTTTAAGAGTACAGCCCTCAACCAGGACATCATCATATCTGGTTCCGACAACAGTGCAGTCAACTATGATTCCGCCGGTAGATTTTCCTGAACCCCAGGAATTATCTCCTTTCACATCATGGATATCCAGATTAAGCAGATGGATGTATTTATTTACCTGCACATTGTCGGATCTTACAAGAACGGCAGCTCTGTCCGCTTCACCGGCAGCAATGTTGGTTATTTCAAGATTCTTGATTTCCCAATAGGATTGATTGCTCAGTTTAACAGGCGCATCAGGATATAGAATTCCTCCTCCGTTAATTATTGGTTTGTTTCCGGTACCGTACATATCAACTGTTATTGGATTCCCTGCGGCACCGGAGCCCTTAGGATTCAGCATTCCTGTCCAACTTCCGCCAGCCTTCAGCAAAATTTTGTCTCCGGCACTGAAGGTCTTGCTGTTGACCTTGCTCAAGGTTTTCCATGCTGATGAGCTGCTGGTGCCATTGTTATTATCGTTTCCCCCTGCAGAGTCAACATAATAGGTAACTCCTGCCGCCTGTACAGTCTGGGGCAATACGGCTGTCAATGCTGTGAAAAGAGTGCATACAAGCATTAATGACATAGCCTTTTTTAAAATTTTCATGTACTTTTCCTCCCTTTTATTTTTAATTTACCTCTTATGGAGATAAAGTTTTATCAGCACTATCTGATTTTTATATTGGTATACACCTTTTCATTTAGCCGGACATTTGCAGACCTTATGAGGTCATCTATTAGCCTCTCATACTTTTCATCCACAGCTTCGGCTTTTATGGCAGTTTCCAGCTCTTCCAATTCCGGAAACTCAGCTTTTGAGCTTGACAGTACCTTCAGCACGCACCATGCACCATCCTCTTCATATAGGGCACTGATTTCGCCATCCTTCAGATTGCTTGCAGCCTCTCTGGACCAGGCAGTATCAATGTATTGTTGCTTAGTAAACTTGTTGTCCAGAAGAATTTCTTTTGATTCAAATGGCTTACCGTTTGATTTTATTTCTGCTATATCTGCTCCGGAAAGAAGCTCCAGCCTTATTCCTTTCATTGTCTTTTCTACTTGCTGCTTTTCTTCAGAAGTGCTGCTGTTTTTATTTCCGGTTGTGTATGGAGCATATATTTTAAGGACCTTTTTATTTATGAAATTAAAGCTGCTTTTCTTCTGATAGTAGATTTTTTTTATCTCATCCTCTGGGAGGCTAAATTCATCGGCTTGAAGCTGTCCCTTCAATTTAATTACCATATTGGTAAATGTATAATCGAAATAATCCTTTTCACTGTACCGAACAGGTCCGTAAATAACCTCACCACTATCAACAGCCTTTTTCCGGTGGTTATTTTCCCTTTTTAGATCTTTCAAAAAGGCTGAATAGTCCATGTCATCGATAACACCCTTATTTTGGGCCAGCTTCTGCTGTACCAATATTTCAATGCATTTATTCAGAGCATTTTTTCTGGCATACTCTATAGGGATTTCACCTTGATAACTCGTTGTCCAGAAATTTTCGTTATCCTTTATACCGTATTTTTTATAAAAGTAGTCATATGTATTGGAGCTTTCAGACTGAAGTTTATTTCTGAAAAGATCAACTGATATGGGATCACCGTTGACTGTTCCTATAGAGGAAGGGTACGTCCCTTTTGCTATGCTGTTATACATTACAACTCCACCTAACAGACAAAATCCGGCAACAGTTGCAATAACCGCTGTTTTTATGTTTTTCATATGTTTTCAGCCTCCTGTCTCCAGTTGTAATTATAAGTTCCCGGAGGTAAACTCAGAAACTAAAAATAATTGAATTTATTAATTATTTAGTAAAAACACAGGCTAAACATTTCGAATATTCATAAACTTTTATGATTTTTTTTATTAAAATGGCCCAAAAGCAAAAAGAACCTGACTGAATTCTGCTCTTTTTAAACAGTAAATCAGACAGGTTCTTTTTTGATTTTCTTTAGGCTTCATTTATAAAAGTTACCCCGATTTCAAGTAACCGGTTTACTATGTATTCTCCACCAGGTCTATAAATCTTCTAAGATTTCTATATCCTATTTCAATTGCCCTTATGGGCTCTTCCAGCCCCTCAAATTCTATTCCCACATAGCCGTTGTACCCGGTATTTTTCAATATGGCAAGGCATTGTAAAACAGGCACGTCTCCATGGCCGATAATTGCACCCCTTAAATAGTTGCCCCCTCTTGATTTAAAGAATCCTTCCCCGGGGTCAACAGACATTCCGCTTTTAACATGAAAATCCTTTGCATGCACATATAACGCATAGGGTGCAACTCTGCCGAAAGCGATTTCGGGAGCTTCATCCACACATAAAAAGTTCCCCATATCAGTCAGCAGTCCAAAGTTTTTATCTGCTACACCATTTACAAGCTTTTCTACACGTTCACTATCCTGACAAAAGAACCCGTGGTTTTCAACCATAGTTTTAATGCCCTTTTGGGCTGCATAATGTGTTACCCTTTGGCATCCTTCAATAAGAACTGGCAATGCATCCTGAAAACCACGGTATTTTTCTTTGCCCTGTTCAAACCCTTGTGTTGCGTCATGTCGAACACCCGGTGCACCAAGAACAGCGGCAATGTCTATCTGACCCTTGAGTCTCTCGATTTCAGCTTCCAAATCACCATTGCTGCCATTAATAAAATCAGCCTCTATTGTATAATTTGCTATTGGAAAATTCAGTCTTTTGCATTCTGCTGCTATTTTCCCAGCATACTCTAAATTTGTACTGCCTTCATGGGGGTATATATCCATGATCTCGATGGCATCAAAACCCATATCCCTGGCAGTTTTAATGCATTCCAACTGGCTCATTTTCTTTGAGTCAATTAATTGTTGAAAGCTGTAAGTGCTTACAGAAATTTTCATTAACGTCTCCATTTCCATGGTGAGGCAAATAAATTACCTGCCTCACACATTTATTAGTCTATTTGAGAATAACTTCATGACCTGTTTTTGCAGATTCATAGATTGCATCAAGAATTCTCATAATATCTATACCGTCCTGAGCAGTGGATATACAGCGGGTTCCATCTTTTATGCAAGAAACGAAATGATTTATCTCGTTCTCAAACAGGCCTTCAAAGCTTAACGCAGTTTCATTTGCAAGTCCAATATTCACCATATAATCATTAAGCTCCGAGTATATTTCCAATTCCGGATCAAGCTTTGCACCAGACTTGGTTCCGAATAACTCAATTGATCCGCAGTCCTTTTTTATATTGAGACTGAAACTTGCTTCAATATTTAAAACAGCACCATTGTCAAAGCGGATCATGGCAGCGGCCAAATCCTCGACATCACAGATATCGTCCTGTGATTTTTCGGCAGAAGAGTATTCCATACCGGTTTTCAGGTTTTTTCTGTTTAGTAATTTCTGAAACGTAGCTCCGTAAACAGAAACAGGTTTGGGATTTCCCATCAGATATCTTGTTAAATCGATTACATGTACTCCCAGGTCTATCAAAGGGCCTCCTCCTGAACGTGATTTATCCCCAAACCACCCCCCGGGGTTTCCATTTCTTCTTAAGTAGGTAGCCTTGGAATAATATATATCCCCTAAAAAACCTGCATCAATAAAGTCTTTGAGAATCTTGCAATCATTTCCAAACCTTCTGACAAAACCTATCATAAGGAGTTTTCCGGATTTTTCAGAGGCCAGCCTCATCTCCTCTGCCTCTTCTGCATTTATTGCCATCGGTTTTTCACAGAGAACGTGTTTTCCCGCATTCAGTGCAGCTATTGTACAGGCAGCATGTGCACTGTTCCATGTACAGACACTTACAGCATCCACTTCACCGAGCTTTAACATATCACTCATGTCAGAAAAAACTCTTTCAAAGGGAATATTATACTTTTCTGCCGCCTTCATTGCCCTCTCTTTATTCACATCACAGAGAGCGTATAATTCAACCTCGGAATTTTTAAGAAATGCATTTATATGACAGTCGCTAATGCTTCCGATACCAATTATACCTATTTTAATTTTGCTCATAAACAGCCCCCTTTGTCATTAAACAGACTTCAAAAAATCCACTGCTGTTTTTATATCAGCTTCAGGGTCTGAACCAACTTCACGTTCAATTGTCAGAAAACCCGTATAGCCTATATCCTTTAACGCTTTTATATAATTTTTAAAGTCAACGTCCCCGGTTCCCAGAGGCAACTCAATAAATGCCTGACCTGCCTGTATTTCCTCTTCTATAAGCCCATATACAATTTCAGGATCCTTTACCAACAGACGTCGTCCATCCTTGGCATGTGTATGAACAATATAGTCAGACAGTGTATAGACCGCTTTAACAGGGTCATCGCCGGTAACCATCACAAAATTTGCAGGATCCAAATTAACTGCAACTCCCCTGGAATTTAAAGAATCAAGGAATTCCTTAAGCGTTACTGCAATTTCAGGGCCGGTCTCAATTGCAAAGTGAGCATTTAATCCATCGGCAAACTGTGCCAGTTCATAACATGCCTCCTGCATCACCTTGTATCTGTCATGAGTTTTGTTATTTGGAATAACACCGATATGAGTTGTAACAACATTTGTTTCCAAATCTTTTGCAAGCTCAAGTATTCTTTTGGAACGCTCAATTTTGTTAAAATTTTGCTCTTTGTCTGCAAAACCGTGTCCGCCTAAATCTCCACATAAAGCCGATATCTTCATTCCATGTGACTTTACCAGGTCGAGAAATTCCTTCCTGGCTTGATTAGACAGATTTTCAGGTGACATTTCACCATATGTGGAATAGACCTGTATACCTTGAGCACCCAATTTTGCTGCTTTTTCCACAGCTGTTCTGATGTCGGTTTTGAAGCAGTCAATAATAATTCCTATTGGTAAATCCGCCATATTCAATCCCCCCTGTATTAATAAATTTATTACTCTCCGCACAGTAAACTTCTTTTTATTGACTCATTTCATTTATTAATATATATTAAAAAACATAATAGCGGAATGAATGATATTGTCTAATACTTGCACTATATTGCTCTTTACATTACTTTTTAACAGTCACTATCTGATACCTGATTCAGAAGCCGCTATAATTACAAATGAAGGGAGGTAAATTATGGATTATTCAAATCATGAGAAACACATTTACATGGAACAGGACTTTCCCATAATTTTTCACTATGATATTGTAAATCAAGACTATTTAAGCAGGGTATCTTTTCATTGGCATGAGAGTATAGAGCTGCTCTATTTTGTCGAAGGCAGGGGGCGCGTTTTGTGCGGCCTGAACACTATAGAAGCAGGACAGGGAGATATGGTAATAGTAAACTGCAATGAACTTCATTATATTGAAGCAGTGTCGGAACAGGCAGGATATTATTGCCTTATAGTCAACGCCAATGTCTATGAAAACTTTGGATTCAATATTAACGCTACTACCTTCAACAGCCTGATTCAAAAAGACCATAGAGCTTGCAGCCTTTTCAATGTCATTATTGAGGAACTGACTTCTAAAAATCTAGGCTACAGATCGGTAGTTACGGCCAATATATTAAACCTCATAGTTCATTTGTCAAGATATTATACCTCTGATAATTTCTCATTGAATGAATTATCCAAAAGGGATAAGAAGATCAACACAATAAAGAAAGCACTGGATTATATAAGAAACAATTATACCCAAAATATATCTGTAGAAGGTATATGCCAGCATGTAGGGTTTAGTAAATTCTACTTTTGCAGGCTTTTTAAAGCCGTCACAAAGAAAACTGTAATCGAATACCTGAATATATTCAGATGTCAGAAAGCTAAAAATTTATTGAGTTCAGGCAGATATAATGTTTTTGAGACTGCTGAATTATGCGGTTATAACAATATCTCCTATTTTTGCAGAGTATACAAAAAATACTTCGGGTGCTCTCCCTCCAGGGATATACCCTGATATAAGAGTTAAGTTTTATTTTTTATTCTGAATTCTCCGGGTGTTACCCCATAAGCTTTTTTAAAACATTTGAAAAAATATATACTGCTGGCAAAACCAATTTTTTCTGCTATTTTTTCAACAGTAAGTCCTGTATCCAAAAGCAGCTCCTTTGCCTTGTCCATTCGTACTTTGCCAATATAATCGCCAATGGTCTCCAGCGCCGTATTTTTAAACAGTCTGCTGATATGTGGAGCAGACATATTAAACATATCTGCAAAATACTCTACCGACAGATTTGGATTCATATAGTCATTCTTTATTGTCTCCATTATTTTTTTTGCCACATAATCCCGATTTGTACTTTTTTTATCCTGCAGTTTTGTTCCAATATCATCAAACATTTCAAATAATTTATCGCTTAGTTCATCCAATGTCTCAACACCGTCATATAAAAGCTTCATAAAGTTGACATTTGTGTCCATGAAGAAAATACCATTTTTTTGTATGGTCTCTAATGCAGTACTTATTTTATACAACAGGTGGGTCACAGTGAATATCACTGTTGAATATTGCTGTTCTTTCAGACCTGTGATCATATCCGTATAAATTTCTTTTGCATCATTAATTCTTCCCGACATAAGGCAGTCAATAAGATTTTTTTCCTTGCCTGCCGGGTAGGTATAATTATTCTGCCTGAACTTCTTAACATCCGAAGTATTGATAACGCACTTATGTCCAAATATAAACCTTTGCAAAGAGGCTTCCTGGATATTCTCATACAGGTTGTTGGAATCGCTTATTATAATGTCCGGCTCACTGATCACAGCTGATAAGGACAGATTCAAATACTGAAATATATCGGTTTGCGCTCTTTTAACCAGCTGGTATACCGCATCTTTGAAGCTTTCCATATTTTCATCCTTATTAGTATCAAAAATCACGATAACCTGTTGTTCATCAAACTCAATAACCTCGCAAACGTGCTCATACAGGCAAATTTCGCTCAGCCTGTTCTTCAGTAAATCTCTGGTACGGCTCCTCTCTTCATAACTGCTTTTTTCATAAAAACTCCTATAGTTATCAATTTTGAATAACACCACAATAACTCTGGAATTAACTAAATCCAGCTTTATTCCGTAATTCTCTGTTTTTTCCTGGATTATGGCGGCATCCGCTTCCCTGTTATTCCTTATCAGATTCCTCAGAAATTCCTGTTTCAGTGTACCTATGGAATTCTCGTTCTCTGCTTCAAGTTTTTTTATCCGGGTCAGCACTTTGCTGACCGGCTTAAAAAGCTTATTAAATATAGGGTATGAGAGTATCAGGCCTACTATTAAAATGAGAAACCCGATCAAGATAGTCCTATTTCTAAGTTCCTCGACACTCCTCATAATCGCTTCATACGGTGTAACCAGGACATACACCCAGTCACAGGATTTTGAACGGTAATATGCTGTAAAGGACTTAACCCCGCCAATATCTGCGGTTAGAAATCCTTCTCCGGGCTTTGCCGCTGCTATTTCGCCAACAAAACCCTCCCGGGATACATCCTTTAAAAAGGGGTATTTATAAGTATTGGATACTATTTCGCCCTTATTATCCAGGATAAATATATTGCTGCTTATATCCCTATTCAGTCCGTTAGTAACTTTGGCTGCCCAATCTCCTGAAATATTCACAATAATGGCAAAGTCCGGTTTTTTATCCTTATATGTGCCGCTGAACATAAAACTATAAACAACATTCTCCTTATTTGAGCTTTGCACATTGGGGTTGTTTATCCTTCTTGGAACAGGCGTGAAGTTTTTGAAATCTTTATATCTGTTGATAATGTCCCTGTCATAAAAGCCTTCTTCCTCGTTTATAGCATTATCTATCCTGTTATTTGAGCTTACATAGAAGTATCCCGTTTTTCCATTGTACACATAAATGGAGTCTACAAATGGAGACGTATTTCTAAAGTAATTCAGTTGTGAGATTGCTATGTCCAGGTCTGAGCTGTCGGGCTGGACAGGATATTTCAGTTTGGAAACACCCCAATCGTTATAAATTCTGAGGCTTAGCTCCTTTACATCAGATACCAGATAATCAGTACTTTGATTTACAAGCTTCAAATCATAGGACATCATCGAGTAAGTCTGATCCAGAATTATATTGCCAAAATATTGATATAGAACAATTGAAAGGGCCAGAATTGTTATAAATACTGATATAATTACAGACAGAAATACTCTTGAAAAGAGTCTTCCCCTTTTATAAATACCATTTGCATTCATTTGTTTTCTCCAATTACCCCTTTTTTCTGGTGTCAGAGGGTGAGCATTTTTTTATTTTTTTATATATTCTACTAAAGTAATTAGAATCACTGAAGCCTGATTTGAAGGCTATTTCGGTAATTGTAAAATCTGTTGTTCTCAGAAGCAGGTCTGCTTTGCCAACTCTTAATAAGTTCACATATTCGTTCAGAGGTTTCCCGGTAGCACTCTTAAAAAGATGACAGAAATAATATTCACTTACATTAATCAGCTTTGCAAGATCAGATGTTCTAAGACTGCTCATATAATTATCTTCAATAAACTTTAATACAACATTTATCTGTTTCAGCCTTTTTTCCCTCAGCAAATATTCCCTGGGAGCAAAAACCGTTTCAACATATCCCCTAAGAAGAAGTACTATCAGCTTGTAAACAAGGGACTTTATTTCAAGTTCGTATCCAATTTCCCGCTTTTCATTTTCATTTACAATCTTTAAGATACATTCAGATATGGAAGAATCTCCTCTAACCTTGTTTGAAAAAAGTATAAGATTCCGTTTAATAGGTGAAATATACTTTAGATCGCAGCTATCCTCAATGCCGCTCTGCAAAAGGACAGGATCAATAATAATACAGAAGTATTTCAACTCGTCACCCGTATTATGGCAGGAGTGCAGTTCATTACTGTTAACAATTACAAGATCTCCTGCTTTTACGTGTATTTGCTTTGAATTACATCCCACCAGGGCGTTTCCTTTTGTAAAATATAGAAATTCAAATTCTTCATGCCAGTGGCTTTTAAAGACAGTATCACCACCAGCTGCTTCGGTGAGGTTAATCCTTACAGGGAAAGCTGTCTCAGGAATATATGGTTTTTCATATAATGTATGATCCTTAATCATTTCTCCCCCTGATTATTCGTAAAATCGAATTTGAAAATTAATTCATTTCTATTGTATTACAAATTACTGTAAACATAAAGTGTAAGTATAAACATAGCAATCCAGTGCTATAAAAAAGCAATCATGTTAATGTCCGAATCTATTACAAATATATAATGAAGTTATAAAGATATATCCTGAGCAAGTATGATTATTGATTTGGAGGTTATGTTATGAATCTTAATTTTTATGGTGATACACAAAATCTGGAGGCGGGGATTGCCTTTTTATCGGAAAGACTGGGATATCAGTGTTCAGAGACCGGAATACCGGTTAAAATTGAAAGGGCAGAGGGAAATATCACGGTCTCTCTGTCAAATGGAAAAGGCCACATTAAATATAATGAAAAAATCCAATTTTTCCGTGCCCTGGGATTATTTATAGAACATTTACGTGAATCGGACACATTTTTTATTGAAGAGACTTCTCAGTTTAAAACCAACGGAGTAATGATAGATGTATCGAGAAATGCCGTTATGACTGTTGATACTATTAAATATCTGCTGGAAAAAATGGCATTAATGGGCCTGAATATGCTGATGCTTTATACAGAGGATACCTACCGGATTGAAGACCTTCCCTATTTCGGATACATGAGGGGCCGCTACACACAGGAAGAACTATCGGCCTGCGATGACTTCGCCGGCAATTTCGGCATTGAGATGATCCCCTGTATTCAGACACTTGGCCATCTGGCAGCGGCACTAAAGTGGGATTTCGCACAGGATATAAGGGATACCGAAGATATATTGCTGGCAGACTGTGACAAAACTTATGAATTCATTGAAAAAATGATTACAAGTGCTTCAAAACCTTTCAGAAGCAAGCGGATTCATATTGGAATGGATGAGGCCCACAATCTTGGGCTGGGCCGATATCTCGATATCAACGGTTACAGCAGGCGTTTTGATATTATGAACAAGCATCTGTCAAAAGTCAAAGCTATTGCAGATAGAAATGGGCTATCGCCTATGATATGGAGTGATATGTACTTCAGACTGGGCTCAAAAACCGGAGAATATTACGATATGGATGCTTCCTTCCCGCCTGATGTAGTAAAAAATATACCTTCCGATACACAGCTGGTATACTGGGATTACTACCATAACAGGGAGGATAAATACAGAGCATTCCTGGATAAACATAAACAGCTCGGCTGTGACATAATTTTTGCCGGTGGTATCTGGACCTGGAACGGTCTGCTCATAAACTACTCAAAAACCTTTACCGCCACAAATGCAGGACTTTCTGCCTGTAAAAAAGAGGGAATACGTGAGGTAATCGCCACCATATGGGGAGATAATGGCGCAGAAACCAATGTTTTGTCAGCACTGTTGGGGTTCCAGCTGTTTGCCGAACATGGATATGCTCCGGAACCGGATATTGATAAGCTTAAGAAAAGGTTTAAATTCTGTACTGGCGGGGATTATGATGCCTTTATGGATCTGGGTGAAATGGACTGTGTGCCAAAGGATAAATTGGAATCCAATGTACCGTCAAATCCAGCCAAGTCAGTATTATGGCAGGATGTATTGATGGGACTTTTTGATAAGCAGATTGAGGGAATGAACCTGCCGGAGCATTATGCACTATATGAAGCAAAGCTGAAAAATGCTGCCGCCAACGCCACTGCCGAGCTTAAAAATATATTTGATATGCCCTCGGTTCTGGCCCATGTTCTTGCTAAAAAATGTGAGCTGGGAATTAAATTAAAAAGGGCATATGATAATAAAGACTTAGCTGTACTTAATTATCTGGCCGGCAATGAACTCCCTGAACTAAAGCAGGATATCAAGCTCTTGAGAGCTTCCCACAGAACTCAGTGGTTTAAGACCTATAAGCCCTTTGGCTGGGAAGTAATAGACCTCAGGTACGGAGGTCTTACAGCAAGAATAGAAACTGCAATCTACAGGCTTCAGCAGTATCTTGCAGGTGAAATTTCCCGTATTGAGGAACTGGAGGAGGAAAGATTGTACTTTGATGACCCTGATAACCACAAATCACAGCAATACGGATGCTTTAACCAGTATCACCGGATTGTAAGTGCAAGCCCGCTCTTGTAACTGCGGGCTCTTAAATAATAACTCCCGTTTATGAAGCGCTGCTTATAGAAGAGTATTTATTAACGCGTTAAAATTTTTAGTACCAAATATAGTTCAACAAAATATTCCAGTTTACTGTTCTACCCCAACTATTGACATAGAACCCAAAAACAGCACTCTCCGATATTAAGAGAGTGCTGTAGTATGCTTACATAATTATTGTCAACTTTCAAAATTAAAAGCCCGAAGCGCTTGTCTTTTCCATATTACTGTATTTTGTGTATGAACAATTAATCAAGGATCTATCCTGACTGTAGGTAATTTTTTGTAAAGCTTCATCGATGGTAAAATAGCCTCCATCAGTAAAGTTCTCATCCTTATTCACTTCAAATTGATCATCGAGGGATTTCATGATGTACCATGTGATTTTATTGCAGACCGGTCTTTGACGTGTTACTGAGAAAAATTCGTAATTGGTACTACCTGCTGTAGAAATAATTTCGGCATTGATTCCTGTTTCTTCTTTAACTCTCCGTATTGCAACTTCGTTGGGATAATCTCCGTGTTTAATAATACCTTTTGGAAGTACCCACTCATCCTTCTCATTTTTGAGAAGAAATACTTTCTCTCCGGAAAAGACAACACCACCTGCGCAGTTTCTAACAAGCATAATCAAAACCCCTTCCCTTATAAGATTTTTTTGAGTTATTAAGGATAGTTTAAATAATAACATAACTATATGTATGTAATAATTATTTAACTATTCCTTATTATTTCCAATGCATAGAATTTAATACATTCTATTACTTATATAATACCGTAATTAGCCATTTTATACAAGGATAAAATCTTCAAGTTTGCTAATTTTGTCTATTTTCACTAACGCTTTTACGCTAATTCCATCCTCAAGGTACTCCTGATTTATAATCTGACCGTATTTGTAGATATATGGCATAACCCAGCCCTCGCTATAAGGTATCAGCATTCCTACTTCCTTCAGCTTTTCCTTGAAACCCTCTGTTATAGTGTCAAGCAGCTGTTCAATACCATCGCCCGTTACAGCCGAAATTTCACAAACTGAAGAATATCCCATGGAATTTATTCTTCCGCTCGAGGTTACCAGATCCTGCTTGTTTAAAACCAGCACAGTACTCTTTGAAGCTGCACCAAGTTCCTCCAGCAAGCCTTCTACAACGCTTATCTGCATTGCCGCATTTTCATTTGAAGCATCCACCACGTGAAGCAGCATATCGGCATGTACAGCTTCCTCCAGGGTCGACTTGAAGGCTTCGACCAGGTCGTGGGGCAGCTTTCTTATGAATCCGACAGTATCAATCAACACAGCTTCCCTGCCATCAGCCAGTGTCAGTTTTCTTGCAGACGGATCAAGTGTTGCAAATAATTTATCCTCAACGAAGACTGACGCTCCGCACAGTCTGTTCATCAGCGTTGATTTTCCTGCATTTGTGTATCCGACTATTGCAATGACCGGCACATTGTTTTTTGACCTTGCGCTCCGCAGAAAGTCCCGTCTTTTTTCCAGCTGGTCAAGTTCTCTTTCAAGGCTTGTAATTCTTCTGCGGATATGCCTTCTATCAACCTCAAGCTTTTTCTCACCTGGACCGCGGGTACCAATACCTCCTCCAAGCCTGGACAACTCTGTACCAAGACCGATTAGTCTGGGAAGCTTATACTTGAGCTGTGCCAGTTCAACCTGGAGCTTACCTTCCTTTGATATAGCCCTCTGGGCGAAAATGTCCAATATGAGAGTAGTACGGTCTATCACCCGCACTCCGGTTTCTTCTTCAATATTTCTAATCTGAGCTCCCGAGAGCTCATCGTCAAATATCAGCAGCTGTACATCCCGTGCCTGGCACAGCAGGGACAGCTCCTCTATTTTACCCTTACCGACGTAGTAGGTAGAGTCTTGAGACTGCTTTCGCTGGAGAATTTTGTCAATAACGACGGCGCCTGCTGTTTCTGCAAGCTCCTCAAGTTCATCAAGAGAGTCCTCGGCATCCTTCAGAGAGACACTTTCAAGCCTGCTCTGGTTGGTTTCAAGTCCTACAAGGATAGCCTTCTCTGCCTTCTCCTCATTTTCATATATATCCTCTCTGGCCGAGGCATCGAGTTCCTCAATTATTTTGTAAATATAATTCAACCTCGGCTCTCCAAGGGTAAACGGTCCATACACATCAACATCATTCTCAGCAGACAGGCAGCCGGCATATATCTCCCCGGGCTGTCCCTCGCTGATACCCATTGCCAGCATAACATCAAGCCTTAGCTTTTGAAGGGTGCTGATGTCGACCTGGGACAGCATTCCGCTTCCTCCCGGATGTGTATGGATACATCTGATAGCCGACAGTCTGGTTTTTCCTCTTCTTGAGTCCAACTGGGGCAGCGAAACGGTACCGCTGTCTCCAATACTGATGTCCACCACAATTCCTCTTCTGTTGATAAGTACAGAAATCTCCCTGTTTATTTCATGGGAGATCCTTGCTATGGTTTCAGCAAGTTCCACCGGGACCAGTTCCCTGGATCCGTATTTTTTATCGAAAAGCTCCTCAAGTTCATTGAGTAGTCTGTCTTTGATTGATTGAATATTTCCATTAATATTAATAAGATCAGCCTCCAAATAAAATTCAAATTGCATTTACCCTTTATTTACAACGTACAATATGCCACATGCTCAAAAACGTGTTGTACCTTATCAATAGAGGGTATGAACAGTTAAATAATAAATTCGGTTCCAAAGGAGTTATTTATTATCCAACAGCTCCTCATCAAATTTATTATGTATATTCCCTGACTCCTTATACACAATTTTACATCATTATGACAGTTTCAGCCATAAAGAAAATAGATATAAAACAAAATCGGTTTAAAAGGGCAACAGGACGTTTGCTATAAAACTCAAACGTCCTGTTGCTCTATTTGTCTGTAAACTGTTATAAATTCTGCTTAACTCGTAAAAAAAATCCTGTTTATTTCACTTCTGTCCATTATACTCTCAAATGCCCATATTACGGCTCCAGTTACCGGTAATTTATCAAGGATAATGAATTCTATTACTTTTTCGCTGTTCCTAGAGGCAACTTTCTCTTTAATAGTGTCTACAATAGTTGAGTTACCGGCTTTTGTATTTATTGAGCCTGATAAAATAATCTCCACAGGTTCTGAGCTTTCAAAATCCAGTTCTTTAATACATCCATTTATGGAATCCGCCAGGCTGTCCCCCAGCTCCTTCAGTATATTTATTGCCACGGCATCCTGCTTATTCGCTGCCTCGAAGACCAGCCTGTTGAGTTCTGCAACTTTTACCAGTCCCCCGTCAATTTTTTCCCTGGCATTATCAATGAAGTCATACTTTGACGGGACCTTTAGTTCCTCAGGAAGCAGTTCTATCATATACGTGTACTGTCCGCACCGGAAATGGTAATTGTAAATTGACTGTATGAATTTTCCCCCAAGATATGTACCGCCGCCAAAATCACCTGTCAACATACCCTGTCCGCCAATTTGAAATGTATTTCCCAGGCGGTCTATACCGGCTACACATACGCCCGTTCCGTGCACAACTCCAATCCCCCGGCCGTTTTTACTTCCTGCCTTAATTCCAAGATAGGCATCATTATACAGTTCAAAATTTTCAAAACCCAAATCTTTTATTATCTTGGCAATATCTTCATACTGTCTTTTAGTATCGGCACCCGCCAATCCGAAGACACTTTTAACTATCTGATCCAGCTTGATATCGTTTCTCTTTAAAAGGTAATTTACCATTACCGTCAGCTCACTTTTAACACCCAGCAAGCCACCCTTCAGGACCTCATGGTTTGTTGGTCCCCAATTTATAAAATCTACTTGATTGCCCTCTATGTCATAAAGTGCACATTGGGTTTTGGTTCCTCCACCATCCACTCCCAGCACATATTGCTTCACTATTGAACCTCCTAAGCCATGCTATGGCTCTGAGCCGCATAGCGGCCACAAAATATTTATGGAATTTATTGACTGCTATACCCCTATAAGTGAATATAGGAGGTTAATCGGCCTTGCCGCTGCCGAGGGTATCTTTTTCCGGATAATCCTGCATCGCTGATCAATGTGTAATAGCTAATCAAATTTTAAACTGGGGCAGGAAAGCCTTATTGGCTTCCAGCATCTCATCCAGCATTGGCTTTGCCTTATTGTAATCACCTATAAGCGGATGTACAAGCAGTGAGGCTAACGCAGCATCATAGTCTCCCTGAAGTCCTGCTTTCGCAGCAAGTTTCTCGTATGCTTTAACCGCTTTCATCAAACCGATAATGTAACTGTTATCAAAGTTCTCAATCCTTACAGGAGTTATACCATCCTTATTAACCAGGCACTTTACTTCTACAACATCGTCCTTATCCATAAAGGGCAGTGCACCATTATTTTTCACATTGACCACATGATACTCATTTTTGTCATTCTCTAGTGCATCTATAAGGGAGACGGCAGCAGTGGAATAATATGCTCCTCCTCTCTGTTCCAGAAGCTTTGGTTTTTCCTGCAGATTAGCATCCTTGTACATTTCCAGAAGTTCCTGTTCAATTACCTTGCACTCTTCTCCCCTGGTTTTTTCTGCTTCCTTGCAGTGTTCTACCTGCTTTTCTCTGAAATAGTAGTAATTGAGATAGGAGGAGGGAATTCCTTTGGTTGCCTCCAGCAATGGGGTTTCGAGTTCCATTCCCAGAATATTCTTCATGGTGGTAATATCCAAACCGTTTTGAAGCAACTCAGACAGAATATTTTTACCGTCTGCGTATACTGCTGTTATCCAGCTGAGATGATTCAGGCCCACGTAATCATAATCAAAAGCTTTAGTATGGGCAGGTGCCATTTGTCTGGCATCCTTGACCATGCTAATCGGGCAATTGCAAAGTCCCACCATTTTTATTCCTGTATTATTGAGAACCGCTTCTGCTACCAGACCCGACGGATTTGCAAAATTTATAAGCCATGCATTTGGGGCCAATTCAGCCATTAGCTTGGCAACATTCATAATAACAGGGATGGTTCTCATTGCTTTCATAAAACCTCCGGCTCCGGTGGTTTCCTGACCCAAAAAATCGTATTTCAGAGGAATTTTCTCATCCTTGATTCTGGCATCCAACTTCCCCACTCTAACCTGTGAAAGAATATAATCTGCACCTTTAATAGCTTCTTCCAAATCTTCTGTTAAAACAACACTGCAATTCATGGCGTTTTTTCTCAGTATTCTCTCTGTCAGAGCGCCCACTATATCAAGCTTATTCCTGTCTATATCCATCAGGTAAATTGATTCTACCTTAAGTGTATCGCGTCTTACTATAAAGCCTTCCACCAGTTCGGGAGTATATGTGCTGCCTGCACCGATAACCGCAATTTTCA
The DNA here is from genome assembly GCA_023409265.1 of Bacillota bacterium. Classification (GTDB taxonomy): domain Bacteria; phylum Bacillota; class Clostridia; order Acetivibrionales; family DSM-1351; genus Ruminiclostridium. Next base: position 233,436 of record JAEYHZ010000014.1, read on the forward strand.
AACTTTTCATATAAATATCCTACCTTTCGGCCCATAAAAATATTTATTTAATTATTTCACGCACCTATCCGGGCTCATAAGCCGTAAAATTTACTTGACTCAGTATTTTCATTTCACCTTATTCTTTACCGGCTACTCCACCGAGCCCTTAAGAGTAAAACCGTTCATAACTTCAAAGGTTTGAAAGAATTCGTACAAATCAAAAACAGGTTGTATATAGTCTTCGTTTATATAGAGATACTCTTTTAAAGCTTTCCAGGTACTGTTTACATTCTCCATATCCTTCTGAGTCCGGTATTTCATCATTTCAGCCATTCTCAGGCAGATTTCCCTGTGGTATGCAAGGTACTCCCAGGACTTTCTCCGGCTTGCATTTTCAAGACTTAAGTTCTGATTAATGAGAACTTCATATTCTTCACATACTTGTTTAACAAGCTCATACTTATGGGTTAACTCTTGACCTGCTTCGGGAATCTCTCCTCTGAAATATGGCGGAGTAAACAGTTCAGATAGTTTTGACATAATAGTAAAACACTTGTCACCATCCTTACCAAAAGCACTCGAAAAGAACTCTTCTGCTATTTTGTCAAAATCAGCCCTGTCATTCCAAAGGGTCTGGGCCATGGTATAAACTCCCAGTCCTGTAGGCAGATATGCCCTTTGACATTGACAGCTGACAAGTCCCTCAAGTCCAAGCTTTTTCAGATTAACTACATCCTCATGTATCGTTCTGGCGGTCTTGGTATTACCAGGGTCATAAAAGTGATCCCACATAAAGTGATAGTCAAAATCAAAACTGTCACCATTGAACTCTTTCTTCCAATTTCTCAAAAGGGCCAGATTTTCACCTATGGTTTCGGGCATTTTCAGCTGGTTCCTTTGATAGGGGGGAGCAATATCATCACCATTTGTATCAACAAAGGATGCAGAATAAGTTCTTGTTATGGGAGCAAACATCATAATAAATCTGTCAGGATTTTCAATATGATATTTCTCAGGTGTCCACAACAAATCAAAATAGAGAAGAAATACTATTTTTGTATCAATATTGTTTGCTGTTAAGACTTTATCAAGCTGATTCAGAATCTGCACATAATAATCTGTAGGGCTGTGTTTTTTGCATTCCTCACATTCACACTGATTATTTCTGCCGTCCGCCAACCAGAAATGAAGGATATCCACATTACTATTCGCTTTAATATAATCCACTACACATTGGACCATCAGCCTCCGGACCTCCGGATTTGAATAACACAGGTTGAGATTCAGCGGTACGTTGTCAACCATCTTCCTCTCATCCTTAACAAGGGCAAAATATTGGGTGGTTTCAGGTGGATATTCCGCCTCCACAGTATCCCAGCTGATTCCCGGGATTCCAAAAGGCTCACAGGTCCAGCCATGTCCCACGCCATGATATATCAGACCCCTTTTACTAATCTCGGCTTCAACCTCTTTTGTATATTCCCTTGCTTTTTCCACAGTAAAGTTTTCTTTGCTTTTTGTATCGTTACCGGTATGGTTATACCATCTCTCAAAAAAAGTATAGCCCTCCCGGAATTGTATGAAGTAGCTGTTGAGTCCTACTTTAGGGAGCCATTCAATAGTATCCATGACATTTTCCAGGCTTACGGCACCTTCAATACATATTCCTCTATGCCTGTAAGATGGCTTTTCCTGAAGGCTGACAGAAATACTTCCTGTTTCGGTGTGTGGAATTATTTCTCCTTCAGTCCCCGGTCTGATCCATCTGCAGCCGGCTTCGGTAAGAAACCTGTACACAGCCAGCAGCACACTTCTGGGATTTAAGCCGGCTATAACACCTTGACCCTTATGTATATCAACATAGACTTCATCGTCCAGTACATTAGCATTTTGCTGTAAAGTTTGTATACCAAAATCCGTAAACAAACCAAGCTTTATAGCGGATGACTCAGTTGTGTCTGCAGTATCGCATACCTCCAGCCGAAGTTCCCGATCCATTCTCATTAAGTATTTTTTTAATTCCCCTGCTGCAAAATTGATGGTGGAATTATTTGTTGAGTTTATTACAATGGTAGTTCTCAGCATCTCCCTACTCCTTTATAAATTTGTAAAATGTATCTTGGCACAAAAAAACCACTACCCTAAAAAAATTATAAGGCAGCAGTTATCTTTAATCTTTAAGTATCTTATAAAAAAATTTATTTATTCTCTTAGAACCTGTCTAATATCTCATTGCACTTGTCATTTGTGCGGAGTTTGCGCCATGCTACGTTAAATTTTCTTGCAATAAACAAATTATTACTTCGAAAATTTGCCTTGCCTGACACAAAATCCACTCAAAATGCCTAGCACAAGCAGATATTAGACAGGCTCTTTAGGAATGACCAAATAATAAAATAACCGTTCAAGGGATCGGAAGTATTATTTGGTCATTCCTAAAGTTCTAAAATCCTTTGGAAGTTTCCCGGTATACTTTTTAAAGCAGCTGATAAAATGGGTCAGACTGAAAAAGCCTGAGTCTTCCGCAATATCTATTATTTTTTTATCAGTTTCAAGCAGCATTTGGGAGGCTTTTACAATCCTGAATTTATTTATATATTCTGTTGGGGTAGATCCCGTTGACTTCTTAAAAACAAGATTGAAATTTGATACACTCATATTAACAAGGGAGGAAAGCTCCTCAACTTTTATCTTATTTGAGTAGTTTTCTTTTATATAATCAAATACAGGCGTAAAGAATTCAAATTTCTTAGCATCATTATGTAAACCAACCCGGCTTTCTATATTAAAATATCTCTTTATATTTGCACTCATTTTAAGGAGAGCTGCTTTAATAACCAGCTCATAACCCAGGCTTTTATGTATATTTTCATGGGACATTTCCATAATTGAATCCAAAATGGGTTCATAAAAATTTTGACCGGGCTGTATTTTGTGAAGTTGCATATTTCTGGCTTCCTGATAGGTATGTATATACTCCGCTTCAAAGGAATAGCCCGCTCCCCCATACAGTAAGGTGGGCATAAACAGTACTACCAGCATTATTACATCCCTATCGTTATAAGCCAGATGTATTTCATTACTTCCGATAACAAAGATATCTCCCGCCTGAAAGGAATACTCAATACCGTCAATCAGCTGGGTTCCGGTCCCCTGCCTCACATAGCATATTTCTATACATTCATGATAATGAAGCATACAGCTTCCTTTATCAATTCCATAGCTTTCACCAATAATTATTGGAATATCATTTTCTCTTTCCTTAATGCTTTCAGTAAAAATATTTTTCCTGTAAATATCCTTATGAACTTCCAACACTGTTCCTCCTTATGGCAGAATCCTATGGAAATAGCCTCTTAATGTTTCATTCCCTGCGATAAGAATCAATCAGTCTTTTATTCCTGTGGATCCAAACCCGCCTCCCCTGTTGCTGCCAATATCTTTAACCGATACGACTTTGGTCAGTACCATTTTAGGCACTTCCTGCAGAACTATCTGAGCCACCCTGTCGCCTTTTCTTATAATATATGTGCCGTTTTTATTCCCTTTTTCATCAAGCGTAAAGGGCTGCTCTTTTGGCTCAGACAGGTTTCTGTCGGAAATATTATTTATGATTATACCCAACTCATCTCTGTAACCGCTGTCAAAAGTTCCAGGCGAATTTGGAATTCTTATTGGTGTTTTTAAAGACAGGCCGCTTCTCGGCCTTACCTGAATTTCATATCCTTCAGGAAGTGCAAGTTTTAACCCTGTTGGTACAATAACAGTTTCTCCGGGTGCAACCATCACCTCTTCTGCTGCATAAACGTCCATTCCGGCGTCACCCGGATTGGCATATCTGGGCAAAATAGCATCCTCTCTGCACACCTCAACAAAAATCTCAATTGACATATTTAACCTCCATGAGCCGCATAGCGGCCACAAAATATTAATGAAATTTATTCAATCCTAAATCCGCTATAAGGCGAATAAAGGAGGTTAATTGGCCTTGCGCGTTTTCAAAGTGTTAAGTCAAACTTATTGTTTCAACTAAAGTGCTAAAATACTTTGAATATGTCGCGCGGCCATAAATTCAAAGGTTAGCTTGGGAGACAAATGAAGTGAAGTCTTTCAAGTTAACCCCCTTCTGTTTCTTGCTAAGGAATGACCAAATAATAAAATCGATTTCTCGAACGAGGGATTTTTTTGTCTCCCACGGAAGTTATTATTTGATCATTCCTAGACTCCTCTTTGCAAGTGACCTTTAGTTATACCTTTATTTTTTATCTTTTCAATTAAATCTTCTTTGGAAGTTTTCCGGCTCTCCAGCAAGTCTCTGTGTAAACTGGCTGTATCATATATTTCACTAATGCTCTCATCAACAAAACTCATTCTAAGATATTCAATACCCGTTTTACTTATACTGCTTACCAAATCCGGGGCAAAAAGTATATCTGAATTGAATATGGTGCTTCTGCAGTCCACACAGTCGCACTTAACAAGAAATTCAGCATTCTTCCTGTCCCTAAGGTGGTAAACTCCGTTTTTACACTCCGTCCTGCATTTATGAGGTGTAGCATTTCCTACACTTCCTCCTACAGGACAATACTCACTTGTCATTACGGGAATCCTGCCATAGATACCAACCTCGGCAGCGAACTCCGGCGGATATGCAAATGAATTGATCTGGGCCAGATTCAGTTCATAGGATAATGCTGCGCCACTGTAGCCCACTGCTTTGAAATAGTGCAAAGTTGAGCTGTTAAGAATATTCAGAGTATAATCTCCCAATAATCTAACATGGTCTCCCACTATACTCCTCAAGCTCTCTGCCACACCCATATTTCCCACCAGAAAACCATTCACTTCCCGGCTCACAGCAGGAGCATTCCTCTCTACCGCCTGACTCTGCTTTCCCTTTATAATAGCAGGAATATAAGCATAGATTTCTTTTCCCTCTTTTCGGAAATTCCTTATTTGCTCTGACAGAGTGCTATTCAGTATATCATTAAAAGGTATATATATCCTATCGGCATCAAGCTTATCAAGTTCAATATCCTTATCTACCTGGTAAAGCATTGCAGACAGCCTGGTTTTTTTATTTTTCTGCAGATTATCACGAATTATTTTATTTTCAATGACTTTTGGCATATTTCCCGGGAAATATGTCAAATCCCGATGGGAATAAATTACTTCCTTGCGGAAATTCTCATTATCCTGCTGAAAATTCAGTTTTCGTCTTCCCGCCAGTATTCTCTTGTTCTCCAAAAGCTCTGAAGCTTTTCTTCTCATATTATTTAGTTCACTTACAGGTATGACAATGCCATCCTCCATATCAATGTTTAATTCAACAACAGTGAAGGGAGTTGAGCCCATTTTTCTAAGCTGTTCGGATACTCTCTCCTCTGTAAGCGGTTTGTTTAAAGCCCTCTCCGGCAGGACTTCACCTTCTGCCGAAACAACATTGCCGTTGAAATCACTCAAGGTAATTGCAGGCAGCTGTCCGTACTTAAGTGTAAAGCCCACCCTAATCTCCGCTTTTCTTGAGGGTTTCGCATAGGAAGCCGCTGCCTGCTCAAGCATTTCCCTGTCGGAGGTCTTGTAAACCTTGCTGCCCTTCTCAATATTGCCCTTTATGACTGAGACCCAGACTATATCTCCCGGGTTGGCCCGCTTGACCTGCTTTCCACCGTCCAATACTATTTTGGTAATTATGCCTCCGGGGCTTTCCTCGTATGCTTTACCTGACCAGATCTCAATCCCGTCACCATTTCCCAAAGTATTTTCCAACCGGAGCTTTACAGAGTTGGAGTTTCTGTCCTGGGCAAGAGCGGTGCCCAAATAGGTTCCCCAGTTTTTCGGCTTGTCGTAGGCCATCATCTCAGGTCCCGTCTTGCCTGTTAGATACCCTTTGGAAAAGCCCCCTCTGTTAAAGCTTTGAAGCAGCCGGTGCCTATCCTGGTCGGAAACCTGCAGGCCGGATATTTGCCGGTTTGACACTTCCTTAAAGAATATTTGCCGATCCCCTGTCAGCTGATTGGTTTCTTTTACGGCTGAATCAATTTGCTTCGTATCCTGCACCGGCTCAAGCAGATCGAGATATTTCCGATAGGTACCCACTACTGACGCTACGTATTCGGGGCTTTTCATTCTGCCTTCGATTTTAAGGGAAGCCACTCCTGCATTAACAAGGTCAGCCAGATTATCAATATAGCAAATATCCTTTGGGCTTAACAGATAGCTGCTTTTCACGTTTTTCCCGTCTTTTGCCATGGAATAGTGGAGTCTGCAGGGTTGGGCACATTTCCCTCTGTTGCCGCTTCTGCCTCCGATCAGGCTGCTCATTAAACATTGTCCCGAGTAGCTGATACACAATGCTCCATGTATGAACACTTCTATTTCAAGCCCGGTATTATTACAAATGTTTTTTATTTCTTCAATTCCAAGTTCCCTGGCCAGAACTACTCTTTCAAAGCCCATTTTTTCAAGGGCCCTGACACCTTCAATACTATAGGTTGTCATTTGAGTGCTGGCATGAATGGGTATTTCGGGTATTGCGGCTTTCAGGCTGGCAGCCAGCCCCACATCCTGGAGTATAAGCGCATCCACACCCATTTCGTATGCTTTGGCTGCATACTCCACAGCTTCCTGCATCTCTTCATCCAGAACCAGCGTATTCAGGGTGAGAAGTATTTTAACACCCCTTACATGAGCGTAATCCAGAGCTCTTTCAAGTTCTTCATCATTAAAATTCCCTGCAAACTGTCTGGCATTTAGCAGTTTACCGCCCAAATATACCGCATCTGCTCCGTTCTCAACGGCAGCCAGAAATGCTTCATAGTTTCCGGCCGGTGCTAAAAGCTCTATTTTATTTGACATTACAATTCTTTTTCCCTTCTAAACAGTTCAATAACGTATGGCATTATGTCTACTAGTGATTCTATTTTTATATCCACATTATCTGCGTGGGTTCCCTTAATTATTACAGGCACCTTGCTCATAGTATGCGTCCGGACCGATATGTCCTCAAGGTTTCCGTGATCACTGGTGATAATGAGGACATCTTCTTCAAAATTAATCAAGCCCATTAACTCTGCAAGAAATCTGTCCAGATTAATAACAACCTGCACTGCTTCCTTCATCTCAAACTTGTGTCCGGCAATATCTGTTATGAAATGTTCATACATTGTAAAGTCATTCTGAAGGCTCAGATTGTACAGATTCCGGGCTGCTTGCTCAGGAGTGATAAGGTCAACATCATAGCCTGATTTCTTTAGTATTTCACCGGTAATATCGTGATATACTCCGTTGTTATTTGCAAAATCAAAAGGGGTTTTGAATATTATATTCTCGGCCATACACATGACCGAGGTTACTGAAGGCCTGTTCCTCCTGTCCTTTAAATCAAGCATATTTCTCAGGTATTCTTCCCTGTACACATTTGCGTTGGAAACGGTCAGTCCCATTTTCTTCAACTCGCCAAAGATATTAACCTTTTGAATAATCTTTTTCAAGGTTATTGTGGGCTGCCCGCTCATATGCCTTTTTAAGGCGGCCGGTGCATTAACTCCGGTAAATATGGCGGTCTGACCTGTTGCGCTCTGGGGCAGACCGGGTATTCCCAGGGAAGCATCTGCTTCAAATACAGCTTCATCAATCAGTTTTGCCAGAACTTTATCGGGAGTTTTATATATGGGATTTGTATCTCCGTTTTTATTACCTGTTCCAATTCCATCTATAAATATAAAAATTACTCTCATTGAGTACCTTTAACCTTTCCGGTTTAAAAATAATTTAGAGCCTGTTTAATATTTCATTGTGCACGTTATTTGTTCCACGCTAAGTTAAATTTTCCAAAGTGCAAGGCGGAGAAAGAGCAATACTGGTCGTATTTCGACTGACGACAACAATGTAATTTCGGAAATTAGCCATTGCATAAATGGGAAGTTTTTATTTAACTGTTTCTATTATACCTTTTGAAGACTTGTCAGTAAACGGGACCCGTCGATAACAAAAAAGCCAAAGGTTGTAATCCTCTGGCTGTTTAAACTATTTACAACTACATATCGTATCCGCTCAAGGCCTTCTGAGCAATATGTCTGCTGCCCTTGTCAAGCGTATTTCTTACCTCTCCAAGCTCAGCTTCTCTCTTTGCAAGATCCAGCTGGAGTTTTGTGTTTTTAGCGGATAAGCTGCTGTTTTCTTCCTTTAATTGCATAATCTCTTTTTTCAGTCTCTCAAGTTCTTCACTTGCAGCTTCTTTTTCTCTCCTGATGGACAATTCAGTGTCACGGGATTTAAAAAAATCATCTGCCACATTTATGGCGGTAAGTACTGATGCAAGCGAGGTACTGAGCCTGTTGTTGCGCATCAGTATTTCATTCATCTTTTTGTCGATATATAGCCCGACTTTCTGAATGTACTCATCAGATTCTACACCAACCAGCGTATAATCCTTACCGGCTATACGAATAACAACCTTATTTTTTGAGGTCAAGGTAAATCAGCTCCTTTAATCTCGCTGGGGACTGCTAAGAATAGCCTTCCTTAGAGCATTATTACTTCAAAAATTTGCCTTGCCTGACACAAAATCCACCATTATTACAAGTAAAGCAGATATTAGACAGGCTCCTATTACCTTAATCATACCATATTATTCTATAATTCGGCAAATAATTATAACGCATCAGTTCAGATAAAATTTTTTGGATGCAGGAAAATTTTATCTGAACTGATGCGTTTCAATGAGGAAAAGGTCACCAGTGGTGACCTTTTATTAGTTATTTTTGCTGCTCTTTTACGTAGGCAGCAAAAGCCTTGTCCATACTACCGATATGTTTAATCAGCCAATCCAAAAACAATTTATTTACAGTAGACACAAAAAGTACCCCTGCACCTTTTTCATTAAATTCATCCTTTAATTTTTCAAAATTCTTCAAAAAGTTCTCATGTATATTCTTATGGTTAATTCTTTCAGGGTAATTATATTTAATATGTAGCTGCTGCTCATCTGAAAAATGGACCTTTGTGTAGTCCTCTAAAAATTTCAGGGTGTTTCCTACTTCTTCCTTCCCTTTTCCCTGACTGCATGCTGAGAAAAGCTTATCAACCGCATCAAACAATTGTTTATGTTGATCATCGATTTCCTTAATGCCAATGGCATAACTCTCTCTCCACTGTATTGCCGCCATTATTTTGCCCTCCAATACATTACAAATTTTTCATTAATTCTATTATATACCCAATTGCAATGTACCGATAGCCCAAAATATTACTTTATTTTTAACAACTTGCCTGTTCTGGGGTCAATAAGTATAATCCAGTAGCCAAAAGATCCGTATTTTGGCTTGTAACCCTCCAGCTGCGCCCAGCTTCCCATATTCCCAAAAGGATTTTCATCAATACTGTACACACCGGGAACTCCACAGATAAAACGTTCCCTTCCCGAATACTTATCATAGCGTATGCCAAATATAATATATCTGTATTTGTAATGAGCCATCATCACTTTCGGATTAAATAACAAGTAAGTTTTTACATTGTTTCTGAAGAGAATATTATTGAGATATCCGGGACTGTTGATCTTCCACCATCTGAAGCGCTTGCTCTTATTATTGAACGGGTTACAGGCTTCAAAGCTTTTATCGAGTTCATCCCGCAGACTTTCTATATCCAGATCGTTTCTGAATTTGTCACCTTCAGTGTTTATTTCTGATATTTCCCTGAAATTTCTTTCGGCTGAACCAATAATGTCATTCTCTGAAGTCAAAGTATCACTATCCGGAGTATGTGCAACATTATCGGCAGTTGGCCCGGACTTTGCCGCTGATAATGTATCCAGATGAGGATCTGTTAAAGGCTGATTATCATGTTCCCGGCTGTATATACTGGTCAGGGTTGCCTCAAATTTACTGGTAATATCCCTTGTATCCAACTTAAAGTTATTCTCAGTTTGAGAAAGTACCTCTCTTAACCCTGAGTTTGGACTTTCCCTGCTATCCAGGCTCCCGGACTCCGGAGTATCCACTTCAGGTGTATCCAGGGGAGCATTGCTCAGTTCCCTTATTTCATTATATTCACCCGCAGTATGGGCGGAAATATTATTAAGTACCTCATTGGCTTTGTTATTAGATCCCTCTTCAGATACTTCTATGAGGTCAGACAAATCTCCTACTATCTCTTCCTCAACATTCTCTCTTTCCAGTATCTCTTCAGTCAACAGGCTTTGTAGGGGTTCCCTTTCGTCCATGTAAACAATTTCTGTACTTCTGACCGGTTCAGCAGCGTTAGTTTCTATCCTGCTCTCGTCTTTTCTATCAGAATCCTTTGTATCAGCCTGCCTCTCCGACTTCCTCAGAGCAGCTTCGAATTCCCTTTTCCATTGAAGCTCTCCCCTTTTATATGCAACCAGCGGACAGACAGAGCCAGACCGGTCAGGTAGCTGAGCTATAACTGCAAATATATTTATATCATCAAAACTCAGATGATTTGAGCCTATACTTAAGCTGTCAAGAGTTAGTTTTATATCCGCTCTTCCGTTGGTATTCTGAATATCGCAGACAGAAGTATAGTCTAACTTTTGTTCCTCCTTGCATACACCATAGAGCTGATACTTTATACCAGGCCTGTCGGACAGATTGTTAAGCGATATCTGCAGCTTTGCTGTCTGACCATTTATCTCAACTTTTATATAGCCTGTAGGAGTTCCCAAATTATTATCCATATTTTTAAATATATAAAATAGTCTCTGATAATTATTACCCATGGCAAAGATTCTCCTTTAGTTTATTATTGAATCATTCCTTAACATTAAAATATATGATGGGTATAAAAAAATAAGACTATTTTATATGAAATATTTAAAAGTAACAGGCTGAAATATTGTACCGGTAATCAGTATTCAGGTCTATATACTGTTTGCCGTACCGTATGGTAGGTCTTGTAACGCTGTGATTTGGAATATATACTATTTCTGCAAATTCTCCTGTATTAAGCAGTGCCTTTGCTCCAACATAAAAAGGTGCAATGCCTTTTATAAATGCGTCAACCATATTTGTATCAAAAAGTCTGAATCCCTCGGTTAAAAACATCTCAAAAGCTTCAAAGGGTGTTGACTTTTTTCCATAGACCCTTTTTGATGTCATAGCATCATACACATCAGCTATAGCAACTATTTTTGCACACAAATCGATTTTTAAGCCGGAAAAACCAAGAGGATAACCTGATCCATCCTCCCTTTCATGATGCATTAATACGGCATTCTTCACTTCAACATCCAGAGAATCTTCTTTTTTAATAAGGTCAAAACCATATAAAGTATGTTTTTTAATTTCTTCAAATTCATCAGGCAGTAATTTACCCTTTTTATTGATTATACCGTCAGGAATCCGGATTTTTCCGATATCATGGAGAAGTCCCGATTTTATAGCATTGACAATTTTATCATGGGGAAGCCCCAGCCATTTTCCAATCAAAGCAGAATAATAGGCCACATTCAGGCTATGATAATAGGTATATTCATCTGAGCCCCTTATATCATTCATACAGCCGACCAGATACTCATTATTCTCTATGTCAGAATATATATGTTCTGAAAGTTTTGTTATCCTTTTTGCATCAAAATCTTTTGTTAAAATAATTTGACTTACAATCTCTTTGGCTTCAAGATTCCTGCTTTCATAAGATTTTCTCATTTCCTTCAACAGATATTTATGTTGAAAGCCTGTTTGAGGTTCAAAAATTTTTATTGTTGTAACTTTGAATTCCTCTATCCTGTTAATTATAAATTTGTTTAGAGTAGTGTAGGCTTTGACAACGACCGCCCCCTGGTTGCTATATACATCCTCAGCTAAAACATGGCCTTCCTCGGTGCAGGATAAATCAATTGTAATAACGCTCATGTTCATGTCCTCATAATATGATTGTATTCTATATTTTTCTTTTATATCAACAATCTACTCATTTGCCGAATCATCATACATATCTTTTAAGAAGGCTGTATCACTAAAGTAATTTCCTGTATACAGCAGGCACAACATAGCTGTATTTCGTTTCGTCCCTGCTTAGAGATTCCGAATGTCCGATAAAAAGGTAGCCTCCGTCTTCGGTATATTCATAAAACCTGTTTACAAGCTCTTTTTTCGTATCAGAATCAAAATAAATCATTACATTTCTACAGAAGATAACATGAAATTTTCTTTTAAATGGAAATCTTTCTCCCATTAAATTGAATCTTTTAAAGATCACTTCTCTGTTTATTTTTTGGATTATTTTATAATTTCCATTTGTCAGTTCCTCAAAATATCTGCTCTGCCATCTTTTTGGCAAGGTCTCAATATCCTCTTTTTTATAAATACCGTTTACAGCCTTTTCAAGCACTTGAGTAGATATGTCTGTAGCAAGAATTCTGGTATCCCATTCCGTCTTGTTTATGCCGAAGTAGTCAGCTATAATCATTGCCAGAGTGTAGGGCTCTTCACCTGAGGAACAGCCTGCACTCCAAATGTTCAGATCTTTCTTTGCCTGAAGTGTTCTTTCAAGATATGGCAGCACCTCATTTCTGAACATGTTAAAATGCTGGCTTTCCCTCATAAAATATGTATGGTTTGTGGTAAGTTTATTCAACAGCAAAGTAGTTGCTTCACCGGTTTTATCAGCTAAAACATGGTCGAAAAAATGTGTAAAACTTTTATACTTATTTTCAGTAAGATAGTTTATCAGCCTGCTGGTTACAAGAGATTTTTTATGATACAGGTCTACTCCAAAGTTCCTTTTTATATAATCAACCAAATTGATAAACTCTTTATCGGTAATTGTATTCATGTTCTCCCCGCCGATACTGTTCAATATCATAAGAGGAGGCATGTCCTCTTCTGATATTATGTATTTTTTTTAATACTTACCATAATCATTATCATCCAATATTATTTGAGGCTTAACCGACACCGCAGCTTCTGCCTCAGCTCCCGACCAAGCTTCAACGCGGGAGTTCTTTTTTCTTTCCATCAGACCTTCCAACATTCTCATCATTTCAGGAGTAACGGTGTCATTATTTGCATAACTTGTTTTAGCTTTTTTAAGTTTAAACTTTGAAACCGATTCCTTAAGCAAATCAGCCTGTCCTGACAGCTCCTCACTGGCAGCAGCGCACTCTTCTGCTGTTGCAGAATTTGTCTGAACTACCTGAGCCACCTGCTCAATTGCGATGTTGATCTGAGAAATACCGCTTGCCTGCTCATTGGAAGCTGTTGCAATATCTCCCACAAGTGCTGCTGCCTTTGCCACTCCGTCAACAATTTTATCAAGCGCAACTGCTGTTTCATTGGCAATCTTTGTTCCAATCTCCACCTTTTTAATTGAGCCTTCAATCATTTCAGTGGTTTCTTTTGCAGCATTGGCACTTCTGGCAGCCAGGTTTCTGACTTCTTCGGCTACAACGGCAAAGCCCTTTCCGTGTTGGCCTGCTCTTGCAGCCTCTACAGCAGCATTTAAAGCAAGTATATTTGTCTGGAAAGCTATCTCATCAATTACTTTGATTATTTTGGATATGTTTGCAGAAGAATCATTTATTTCTGCCATAGCCTTAACCATTTCCTTCATTTGTGCATTGCCCTGAACAGCATTTTCTTTTGCAGAAGTAGCGAGCTCATTTGCCTGGCCTGCATTTATTGCATTCTGTCTGGTCTGAGCTGCCACCTGGGTCATGGAGGAAGTAATTTCTTCAACAGAACTTGCCTGTTCGGTAGAACCCTGCGACAGCATCTGGCTTGAGGAGGATACTTGTCTGGCACCTAACGCCACCTGTTCTGAAGCCAGGTTTATATTTCTTATTACTTCATTATTCGTTTCGATCATTTCACTTAACTTACTGCCAAGGAGATCCTTGTCTGATTTTACCTGTACATCAATAGTTAAATCACCGGCAGCCATTTTTTCTACTACAAAAGCCTGTTTCCGGATATTTTCAATCATTTTTGAAAAGGACATTACCAAACTTCCTATTTCATCCTTTGTATCAGACTCAATGCTGACTTCTACATCTCCAAGCGATAATCTGTCCGCTACCTCTACCATTTTCCTTACAGGTCTGCTGATTGTCCTTGAGATAAACAGTCCAAGGCCTATAGCCATAATCATTCCGACAGCTATAAAAGCCACCATCATAAAAACTGCAGTCTGAGCCTTACTGTCATTCCCCTCGGATTTTTCCTTTGCCGAATCGACCTTGAGCTTGAATAGTGTATCAAAATTTGCCTGTATTTTTTTGTTTAGCTCTTCGCCTTTTGTCTTTGTAAGCTCGTGAGCCTCTTTATTTTTATTTCCAGATGCCAGATCAGTAACGTTTTTAGCATAAGGCAGGAATTCTTCATTTATGGTTTTTACCATTGTGTCATATTCTTCTCTTACATTATCCGCCACTATAGTTTTATCAAAACTATCGAGTGCACCGAGCATTTCTGATTGATATTGAGTTATCTTGGCCATATTTCCATTGATGGATTCCGTGTCTGTATTCAAAATCATATTAACCATATTTAATCTCATTCTCTGATATTTTTCATTAGCTGTAGCCAGTTCACTGATGGGAACTGTGTTTATACTGTACAGTTCGGTATCTGCCTGGTTTATACTCAGAATATTTACTATTCCCACCGCACCTACAACTCCTGCTATCAAAGCAACTATTACAAATCCCGTAATCATTTTTGTACCTATTTTCATATTATAGAACCAACTCATGTATTATACCTCCAGTGATAATATGTTTATGTATTGACGGTTTTAATGAGAAAACAGTGATGAACCTTCACAAGCACTACATTATATATGGCCCTGTCTTCAGCTGAGTACGGCCAGGCTTTCCATTTCCTCCTCGCTCAATATTTTTTCGCAGTCCAGCAGCAGCTTTACATCATTGCCGGTCTTCCCTATCCCTTTAACATATTTGTTATTAAAGCCGGTTTTAAAGTTTGGCGGAGGAACAATATTCTCATCCTCTATAGTAATGACTTCTGAAACAGTATCCACTATCAACCCAATTGAAATTTCATTAATATCAATGACAATTATGCAGGTCCTGTCTGTATAATCCCTGGGTTCTTTTTTAAATCTGAGTCTTACATCCATTACCGGAATAATTTTTCCCCGCAGGTTTATAATTCCTTTCAAATAATCAGGCAGCTCGGGGATTTTTGTTATAGACTGAATTCCTATTATCTCGGTAACATACCTGATTTCTATTCCATACTCCTCCTTTCCCAGCGTGAATGTCAGAAATCTCCCTTTTTGAGTATCCTCATTCTGAATCTCAAACGTTTCCTCCAGTACTAAAGCCATAACTTATTCTCCTTTCATTCTTTGGAATTAATAAGGCCGGATATGTCTATTATCAGACTAATGCTTCCATCACCCAGCAAAGTACATCCAGAAATACCATTCACCTTTTTCAGGTATTGAGGTAACGCCTTTATAACTACCTGCTGTTCTCCTACCAGAGTATCTGCAAAGAGACATACGGAATTTGCTTCGTTCTCAACAATGACTATGATACCTTCCTCCAACAAATTGGTATCTGTTTCTACATTAAAGATATGGTGCAGTCTTAAAACAGGGTAGCACTGACCCCGGATCATTATCATTTCATTTCCGTTTGGATCTTTAATAATACTGCTCTTCTCTATTTTTAGTGATTCACGTATTGAAACCGTTGGAATTGTATAGGTAGCATCTCCTACTTTAACTATCATCCCATCCAGAATTGCTAAAGTAAGGGGTATCTTAATGGTAATGGAAGTACCCAGATCGGGGGTGCTGTCTATTAACACTGTGCCCCTGACCTTCTCAATGTTTTTAGTTACAACATCCATTCCTACTCCCCGTCCGGAATATTCGGTAACCTCGTCTTTTGTAGAAAAGCCCGGCAACAAAATCATGGAGTATATTTCTCTGTCTGTCAGTTCGCTTTTATGCTTCTGGATTATATTGAGTTCTGACGCTTTTCTAAGAATCTTGTCTTTATCAAGTCCTCTTCCGTCATCTTTAATGACAATACACACGTCGCCACCTGAATTTTTAGCTTCAAGAATCAGTTCTCCCTGCTCAGGTTTCTCTTTTGATTTCCTTTCCTCTTTAGTTTCAAGTCCGTGATCAAGGGCATTGCGTATCAAATGTATCAGAGGATCTGATATATGTTCTATAATATTTTTATCTACTTCTGTCTCTTCTCCAATTATCTTGAAATTAACTTCTTTATTTAGCTTCCTGCTCATATCCCTGACAATTCTATTCATTTTCTGAAAAGTGGTTGACAGCGGCACCATCCTCATAGACATGACTATATCCTGTAATTCACCGGTTATTTTTCTCAACTGCCTGGAGGCTTTTCTGAATGAATCCAGTACCAGGCCATCGAGCTCAGGATTCTGTGTCACCATAGCTTCAGATATGACCAGCTCTCCTACCAGATCCATCAACTTGTTCATTTTCTCTATATTTACACTTATATAGCTCAGTTTGGAAAGGCTTGCAACACTATCTGAAGACTCCCTGCTGCTCTGCCTTACCGCTGTATCATCAACAGAATCCTCCAAGTGTATTTTGAGCTCCGGTTCCTGGGCCGACCCTTCGCTAAAACTGTTCTTTTCTATCATCAGTTCCTTCAGAAAAAGTGTTTCCTCCAAAATACCTCTTATTTCACTCTCAGGATGGTCACTGGAAAAATATGCTATAAACCCGTTTCTACGAATTTCCTCTACACTTTTACACTCATCAAGCAAATCATCAGGTATATGTCTTATTTTCCCGGTAACCTGCTTTAGCATGTGAATTACTGCAAAAGCTCTTATATTCTCCATTTGACAATCATCTTCGAAATATAGAACTATCCGGTAATCATCTTCATGTGAACTGTTGAATTGCTGGTTCTGAACCATTTCCGGAATCTCTTCCTCCGGAATAATTTCAGAATTGGGCCTTTTAATATTTAATTCACGCATGAACCCGGAGATCACACCGATAAGATTTGACGGGTCACCATCAGTATCCTGATTGTTTTTGATTTTAGCTACTTCGCCCTGTATAAAATCAATCACACCCAGTATTATGTCGGTAAGGCCGGAGTACTCTACATCATCTGACCCATATTCTCTGAGATTATAAAACACATCTTCTATAGAATGAGACAGTAAAGATATGTTGTTAAAAGACATCATGGCAGATGATCCTTTAATGGTATGCATAATCCGGAATATTTCATTAATATGCTGTTTAAGGCCATTTTCCTTTTCGCTTGCCAATATTATCTGTTCCAGTTGTTCCATAAGCTGAACCGTTTCAAAGACAAAAATGTTCAGCATTTGCTCCATATCTGAATTTTCCGGCAAAATATCACCTCATACTGTAATCCGTATTTTAATTGCATAATTACTGAGATTTCTTTTTAATAAAGCAGCAAATTTGCTTATGATATCTTGCTAAGTGCTTTAATAATATTTTCTTCTTTAAACGGTTTGACCAGAAAACCTGCAGCACCCATTAATACCGCTTCTCTAATATGACTCTCCTGTCCCAGTGCAGATATCATTACGATTTTAATTTTGGGGTTTATCTTTCTTATTTCGCTTACTGCCTGTATTCCGCTCATTTCAGGCATAGTTATGTCCATTGTTATAAGGTCGGGTTTCAATTCCTGATATTTCTGAATTGCCACCCTTCCATTCTCCGCTTCTCCAACGACATCATAGCCATTTCTTTCAAGAATTAACTTTAAGGATTGCCTCATAAAAACAGCATCGTCCACCACCAGCACTTTTTTCATTAATACTCACATCCCTGAAATCAAAATACTTATCTATTAATTTTTGTTAACATAAAAACCCAATGTAACAATTTAGATATTATGTTACATAATTGTTATAATAAAACCCTTGATACCAGTGAATTCTTTGTAAAAGCTATTTAAGAAAACAAATATTATGGTAAGTAATAAAATGTAACCTTTTGGTACAATTATGATATAATAAGTACATTAAATAAAGTTAATATTAATAAACTAATGTCTTAACAGCCTCGCATAAGTAAAATTTCATGTTACCGGAGGATACGCAATGACAGTCGAGCCAATAAGAGATAAAACCAAAATAAAGCAAATATACTATCTGTTAAACGGGAAAGACCCCAAATATGGGCTTTTATTTAAATTTGGCCTTAATACAGGCCTACGCATAAGTGATATTCTCTCTGTTAAGATAAAGGACATATTCGATAAAAACGGAGATTATAAAGACTATCTGATTTTAAAGGAAATGAAAACAGGAAAAGTCAAAAAAATCAAGATAAATGATGCCCTCCGTAAGAATATTGATTCATATCTGAAAAAGACGAAACTTGAATACGACAAGTATTTGTTCCCAAGTCAAAAAGGCGGTTATATAGGGCGTGTTCAGGCCTACAGAGTATTAAAAGAGGCTGCAAAGGTATGCAAAGTAGATAACTTCGGTACTCACAGTCTTCGTAAAACCTGGGGTTATTGGACCTACAACATGTCAAAATACAACGTTGGTTTGATTATGGATACCTTCAATCACAGTTCACAAAGTATAACATTAAGATATATAGGTATAAATCAGGATCAGAAGGATGAATTGTATTCCATGGTTCAATTCTAATTAATGCCAAACCGTATGCAATTTGAAAAATATTTGTAGAAAAAGGAAATATTTTAGTGTATAATCTATCTTAAGCTGTTTATGTAACATAATATCTATATTGTTACATAATCTTTGAAATCCAGGAATAGAGCCATGTATAAGAAAAACTCCTTTCTGATAAGTTGCGTT
Organism: Bacillota bacterium; assembly: GCA_023409265.1. Lineage (GTDB taxonomy): Bacteria > Bacillota > Clostridia > Acetivibrionales > DSM-1351 > Ruminiclostridium. The sequence continues at coordinate 252,233 of JAEYHZ010000014.1, forward strand.
TTATCAAAAAAGAGTTTTAATTATTTCTATTTATTTAATTTTCCGTTATTGTCCCAAAAGGTTTGACAGATCTCCGAACTGTTGTACAGAAAGTACCTCACCCCGGATATTCTCCTTTAGTCCCATGCTCTCAAGGATCTGCTTTATTTGTTCTTTATCCTTCTTCAAAAATCCGGCATTTGAAAGTCCATTTACCAGCGTTTTTCGTCTCTGACCAAAAGAGGCCTTTACCAGTTTGAAATAGAGAGCCTTGTCATTTACACTAACCGGAGGTTCGGACAATATATCCAGCCTGATTATTGTAGAATGAACTTCAGGCTGAGGAATAAAGCAGTGCGGCGGTACATCAAATATTATTCTAGGGCTGGAATAAAACTGAACGGCAACCGACAGCGCTCCATAATCCTTCGTACCCGGCCCTGAAACCATTCTCTGCGCAACTTCCTTCTGCACCATGAACACCATTCCGTCTATCCCTTTCACTTCTTCAAGGAACTTCATAATTATGGGTGTTGTGATATAGTATGGTAGATTTGCTACCACCTTTACAGTGGTGGCATGGTATTTAGCTTTAAACTCAGATACTATGCCTTCAATATCCGCCTTCATAACATCTTCGTTTATTATATCAATATTTGAGAATTCACTTAAGTTATCATTAAGAGCGGGTATGAGATGCTTGTCAATTTCTATAGCCGCCACCCCTGCCGCTCTTCCGGCAAGTTCCTTTGTCATGCTTCCGACACCCGGGCCAATCTCAAGGACAAGTGTATCCTTATCAAGGCCGGCAGCGTCAACAATTTTTTTAACTACATTATCATCATTCAAAAAATTCTGTCCAAGGGATTTGGTAAGCCTCAGATTATGCTTCTTTATGACTTCCAGAGTATTGTTCTTATTCATTACATCTCCTTCAATTTTAAATGTTATAAGGCGTAGGTTAAAGAAATAATTTTTCGGCTGTAGAAAAATTATTGCACCTAAATCGCATTTCAACGAGGCAAAGGTGTCCTACAGGACACCATAGAAATCAATCGCCTCGTTATATATTATATCCTAATAAATTATTATTTGAAGGTAATTTTAAAATTTACTGCTTACCTATATATCCGGTATCTCAATTGTTACATATCCGGTATCTCAATTGTTGAGCAGTTTATCCATTTCTTTTTCTGAAATCACTACAATTTTATCAATATCCCCGCCGGTTTTTCTGGCTACCCTTAGTAATATCCCATTTTTAACTGCATTTTCTCCGTTGTTTACAAAGGTCATATTTTCTCCATCGCTGAGAAAGCGTATGGGTTTGTTATTGAACATCCATTGGTCGTTAGCTTTATCATATGAAACACCATAATCCAGATATGGATTTAGCGAAGCTTCCACATCGTGCGGGTCACCCTCTGAATATGCCATTGCTCCGCTGCTGAAGGATTCATCTTTTCCTGCTGTTTGAGTAAAGCCGGCTGAGTCGCTAAAATTGCCGGCAGTAACATTCTCTTGTTCAGCAGCTTTGGCCATTTGTGCCCTTTTGAGGGATTCCGTATGCTTATTGTACTCTTCCTGGCTAACCGTTATAATTCCGGTCAGTTCATTTTTTGTATTTCGGACAGCCTTTAAATCTATGATACCATTTGCGCGGGTAAATGTGTTGTAAGTGCCGTTTTCATCCAGTTTATCCGAGAAAAACCTTACCAATTTGCCATCATAGTAAAAACAGTCTTTTGTCTTATCATATGTTAAACCGTACTTTTCGTAGACAGCATATAGTTTTGCCAGTTCTTCCCTATGTTGCCGGTCAAGTCTTTCTTGCTCCTTCGCCGATATTGGAATGCTCGTAGAATACGCATCTGTTTCAGTGCCATTATTTGCTGCAAACGCCACTCCAGCACAAACTGTTCCAATGAGTATCAGGCTAAGAAAAGTAACTCCTGCCTTTTTCTTCGTTGTATCCATAATGGAAAATATTCTGTTTTTCATACCTTTCTTACCTCCATTAAAGTTTGTTGAGAAGGCTGTTTGCATTCTTGATTGATTTTTAATAACACCGATAATGGTTTCGCAGTATTGCTGTCTCCCGCCCACATCACTGTCTTTCACCACTTCTGCATCACAGGAGATTTCACACTGGGCTGCAATAGCCTTTGCCATCAAGTAGCTTACTGGATTAAACCAGTGAATGGCTGCTGCAATAAATACCAGGCTTTTATACCATAAATCCTTTCGTTTAAGGTGTACCAATTCATGTCTTAGTATATGTGATAATTCATCCATGGAAAAGTCAGCCCGGGGCAGTAAAATTACGGGACTAATAAAACCAAGCACCATTGGACTTGAAACATAGGAACATACCTGTAATCTTACCTCTTTAGCTATTCCAGTATCGCTTTTTATCCTTTGTAACGCTTCAAACACTTGCGGATTAATAGTCTGTTCACCCCATCGATTAACCATTTTGATAAAACGGAAATGCTTCCGGCCATGATAAATTGTAAAAGCAATTACTCCTGCCACCCATATGCAGCCTGCTATTTGATACCACGTAATTGATGTAAACCCCTTAAGCACCGCTTGGGTTTGAACAGCAGCATCAGCTGTATTTACAGCATTCTCTGTCATAATCTGCTGAAGGTTGGAAGGTGTCGCATCCATCTGTATCAAGGCAGTGTCAGGATGGAACCTATAAGGGATTATTAGTCCGATTACAATTACCAGCCAGGCATAATAGAGCCATTTCGCCGAATATCTTTTTGACAACCAGGGAGTAAGGGCGATAAAGCATAGAACAAGCACCGACATGGAGACGGAGCATTCCAGCAATGCAGTTAGCCAGCTTTGCATATCAGTCCCTCCGTCCCTTCACCCATTTCATTAGTTCCTCAACATCACTTTCGCTAAGCTGTTTGCCATCATAAAGGGTGTTAACAAAACTGAGAACTGAGTTCTCGTGGTAAAGTTTTATAAAATTTCCCGTTTCATATCTTAAATATTCATCCTTGGTTACAAGTGGGAAATAGGTGCGTTCCTTGCCATTCTTTTCTGTTCTCAAAAAACCTCTCTCAACCAGGCGAAGCATCAGAGAAATTACTGTTGGCGCCTTCCATTCACGCTCGTTGCCCAACTGTTCCATAATCATGTTGGTGGTGATAGGCGGATCATTTGCCCATACTACCTTCATAATTTCAAATTCAGTATCCGGCAGCTTCTTTAAGCTACTCATTCATATCATCTCCTTTTTAGACAATTGTCTATAATCATATTTTACATTTGTCTAAAATAAAAGTCAACAATTTATGAATATTTTTAACTTTAATATCTTATAAATGCTTTATCTGAAAGCCATCACTTATTTTTATCCCTTTTTGCATATATTGTCCCGGGGATGTAACAAATTCAGAGTTAAATCAATTACCTTAAACACAAGAATATATGCAATAAGAGAATAAATTGTATTGTCCCATCCAAATATAAAACCGGCCCCAAACACTATAAAAAGATTTATCAATATAAATAAATAATTTTTCTGGGAATAGTTATTACCAAGCTTAAAAACTATTCTCCTGTGCTCAAGACCGTCCAGAAAGCCGCCGTATCTAAGAATCAACCCCGAACCCAGACCGATACAGATTCCTCCCAATATTGTGGAGTTCAGAATATCATATGTCTCCCAGTTATCCGCATTAAATGCAGACATCCAGTAGGTAAATGATATTAATGCAAATAATATTGTTACAAGCTTTTGTCTACCCCGGTGTATGTATTCTAAAAGAATAAACGGAAAATTCAAAATGAGAATTATTACTCCCAGGGGTATTTCAATAAGATAGCTCAATATCACGGAAATACCTATAATCCCGCCGCCAATGAGGTTATGGGCTTTAAAAAATATCTCAAGGCCCATGGCAGTCAATACTGAACCCACAAGAATAAAAATGTATTTCATAACAACTATAGGAAGCATACTTTTAACATTCATAGCTCCACCTCCACTAATACAGTTTTGAAAACATTGTTCTTTATGAAGTAATATTTCTTTTTCTGCCGGCAGTCTTTTGATAAATAAGGCTGCAGAAATTATATATTTTCTTTGACTCCTTTGTAAGTATTGGTGCTACTATAGCCAAAATCAATACATAAATAACAACAAAGGATTGGAGCACCGGCAGCAATCCGCCTGCCTTTCCCATATTGGCCATAATTATTGAAAACTCACCTCTTGCTGAAAGCGTAAAACCAATATTGGCAGAAGCCTGATTGGATATTTTTGATAACCGTCCCGAGAACATACCGGCAATTATATTTCCGAGAATGGTAAAAATGGCTGCTACAATTGCCATGACTAATCCTCCGCCCAGCGATAACGGATCGATGGTCAGTCCGAAATTAAAGAAGAATATTGCTCCGAAGAAGTCTCTGAAAGGCAGGATATTATGCTCTATCTTCTTTGCATGCACTGATTCGGCCATTATAAGACCCACAAGCAAGGCGCCTATGGCTTCGGCTACATGCAGTGTTTCGGAAAATCCGGCTACCAGAAACAATACACCTATAACCACCAGCAGGAAAAGTTCTGCCGATTGTATGTTGAGCAATTTATCAATATACTTTATTACCCTTTTTCCACCTATAAGTATGGCTAATATAAAGAAAAGTGCCACAAGTGATGTAGACAGTACGCCCCAGACCGATTTTGAACCGCTTAGCAGCAGTCCGGATAATACAGATATGTGAATTGCTATGAACAGATCATCAAACATTATCATGCCCATAATAACTTCTGTTTCAGGATTTGCCGTGCGTTTGAGATCAATAAGCACCTTTGCCACAATGGCAGTTGAAGAGCTTGTCATAATACCGCACACCACTATGGTTTCCTTGATGGGAAGGCCCATTATCAAGCCAAGCAACAATCCGGAAGAAAAATTTAACAGGACATAAACCGTTCCTCCTATAAAAATGGACTTGCCGGACTTAATCAGACGTGTTACCGAGAACTCCAGCCCCAGATAAAATAATAGAAACAAAACTCCAAGCCTACCCATAAAATTTATAAACGTTGAACTTTCAATAAACCTTAAATCTATAATACCAAATTGCGGAGCGTGAGGCCCTACAGCCATACCTATCAATATATAAAACGGAATAACCGAAAAGTTAAGCTTATTTGATATGAACCCCACTATGGCAATCAGTGTAATTGCCACACCAATTTCAAAAACTAATGTATCCATTCTACCTCCTATTTCAAAATTCCTTCCAGCATCGTCAAATCAGACCCTCCAATGGTCATAATTGAATACCTCCGTCCTGTGTATAGACTTTACAAGTGCACCAGCGGTCAAAAACAAGCAGCAAAAAATTGGCTTATACGTTCGACCGCTGTTTTATTCTGTTTTTATTTTATGCTGCCCTGATATTTTGACAAACATATGTTCACCCCCTTCCAGATATGGCATAATGAATGTCTTTTCTGTACGTGTGTGGACACAATAAATACTTTTGATTTAAATAGATTTTCAATAAGAAAAACTGATCTGATTTAAGAAATTACTAGAATTTCATAAGTACTTCAAGTTTATTTTAACCCATTTTCAATAGAATTTCAAGAATTAATTTGATATTTCCATAATTAATTTACTTACCTCTAACTTTCTCTTATTAGCTCCTGTTATCTTTTATTATCTCTATTTATTTTGAAGAATACTTCGTGTTTTGAGCGCAACTTTTGTTCTTCGCTATGTGCTGAAGCTCATTTCGTAAGTAATAAAAAAGCCATACTTACATATAAGATTTCCATCCTTATATATAGGCAGGCTTTTTACAACTGTTTAATGTTTACTTTTCACTGATTACTATTTTACATATCCCTTTATTAATCCTATTTTCAGGGGCTCAGGTCTTGCACAGGTGGTTTTTAAGTCAATAAAGCTTCTCTTTTCAGAACTCTCATGAAATGCCTGCATTATTTCCAGTACATGGCAGGCCAGTTCACCACTTGCTATATTCACTCTGTTGCTGCCTATAGCATCTGCCATATCGGCAACACCAAGACCTCTGCTGTTCTCAGCATATATATGTGTAAGTGGTATTTCCTTGAACTCACTCTGAAAATAAGTCTGTATTTTTACATCACCGCCAAAGGTGTTTGGATCAGGAACGATAAGAGTACCTCTTGAGCCATAGATCTCTATTCTAGGAAGTGTGCTCCCCCACACATCAAAGCTTGTTATAACAGTAGCTATTGCGCCATTCTGAAATTCCACTGTTCCGGCCACATGTGTTGGTACCTTCACATCAATAACCTTTCCGAATTTCTTCTCACTGGTTATGGTTCTCTGCTTGAAGGTTATTGAGTTCATTCCTGCTACTGTCCTGGCCGGACCAATTAGAGAAACGAGAGCTGTCAGATAATATGGACCCATATCCAGCATTGGACCACCGCCAAAATCGTAATAAAACTCAGGGTCGGGATGCCAGCTCTCGTGGCCATGGCACACCATGAAGGCTGTGGCGCCTATGACATCGCCAATCAGGCCGTCATCTATTGCCTTGCGGCAGGTCTGAAGGCCTGCGCCAAGAAAGGTATCAGGCGCACAGCCAAGCAGCAGCTTTTTCTCCTTTGCTATTTTCACAAGCTCAAGACCCTGTTCCACCTTTAGGGACAACGGCTTTTCTACGTATGTGTGCTTTCCGGCCTCTAGAGAACGCTTGCAAATTTCAAAGTGATCCTTTGGAGTAGACAGGTTTATTATAATCTGAATGTCTTCACTGGCAAGAATCTCATCCAACGAGCAAACCTTGTTTATGCCATATTTGCTTTGAGCAGCCAGAGCTCTTTCCTCCATGAGATCACATACTGCCCAAACCTGTGTATTAACAAATGTAGAGGTTAAATTTTGAAGATATATATCGCTTATATTTCCACAGCCTACAATTCCAATTTTAACTTTGTCCATACAAATCTTCCTTTCTTAAGTCCAACTTATTAATTTTTAGGAATTAAATTGTAAATTCTTTTCTGAAAGCGAAATTGTGTTACTTATGAAATTTCTTCCCGGGGAATTGCCCAACAATCTGTATAGTTGTCAGATCAGTTTGTTGGCCCATAAAAATCCGCGCTTCATCATTAAACTTGCTTCAGGTGCATCAAATACATCTGCATGATGTCCCAAAGAAGTATAAAATACTCTGCCGTTGCCCCATTTCTTCGTGTAGGCAATAGGCATAAGAACAGGTCCGTTTGCACTATGAGGCCCCGGAACAAGCGGAAAGTTTGTGGTAGCCAAAACATTTACAACCGGGTCAATATGCAGATAATAATGCTCTGTCTTAACAGTGAAATCCTTTATTCCTTCTACAATAGGACTTGAGCTTGCACCATTAATATTAACCACATATTCTACTCCATCGTTACCCGGGTGCTCCACCCACTGTGAACCAGTCAAGAATTGCCACCTGGTACTATTTCTGAAGGAATCACACATGCCACCGTGGCAGCCGGCCAAGCCAATACCACTTTCTACCGCGGTACAGATGTTTTGTACATACTCATCCTTTATTTCACTCATTGTGTACACAGGTATAATCAATGAATACTGCATAATGGTTTCAAGGTTTTCAAAAATGTTTAAATCCTCGAATATGTCTACCTCAAAGCCTTCTTCCCTCAACAGTTTTTCAAAAACCAGAGAAACTTCTACAGGCTGATGTCCGTCCCAGCCACCCCTTACTATTAACGCCTTTTTTAACATTTCAAAGCTCCTTTCATTCTTATATGCCAAATATTAAAATCCATCTTTTTTATAAGGATATACTACTCCCGGCAGCATAAAAATAAAAGAAATTACACATTTTACAATGGACAATTATTGCATATAATCGTATTATGATTTTATGATAATAGTTATGATCGGAGGATTTGTTATGATATTTTACGAGAATAAATCCACTCACTTATCCTGCTGGACAGGCAGCAATATTACATTTCCGCCTCATATTCACAAAGAGCTGGAACTCCTTCTGATTACCTCGGGGGAGATTGAGGTTACAATCAACTCCAGGACACATATCCTTAAAGAAGGTGATATCAGTTTTGCGCTTCCAAACACCATACATGCATATAAAACATGTACCGGCAATGATCATATGCTGATTATTTTTAATGGAGATTTACTCCCCCTTCACAAAAATACATTCACGTCCTATAAATCTTCTACAGATTATATATCAGGTTCTGTTGTACCTCCTGAGGTTTATACCTGTTTGCAGAAAATATATGACGAGACGCAGAAAGAAAATAATTCAGGTGTTATTGCAGGTTACCTCTATGTGGCTGTAAGCAGACTTTTACCTCTGCTTAAGCTAAACAAAATTCAGAAGGATGCCGGCGGTAATTTAATAGAACATATTCTCAGCTATATTCAGTCAAACTATTTAAATCCTCTTACACTGTCCTCAATTGCCGCTGATCTTGACATCAGTCCATTCCACTTATCCAGAGTTTTCTCAGGAAATATTGGACTCAGGTTGGATAAATATATTAATGAACTGAGGGTAAATTATGCAAACCATCTTTTATGGTCCACCGATAAACCTATTACAGACATTGCTTTTGAATGCGGCTTCGATACTCTCAGGACCTTTAACAGAGCTTATAGGGATATAATGACGGTGACACCAAGGGAATACAGGAAAAATACCAGGAGCAGTCACATATGATATGCGGCAGACCCTGGTATAAAGCATTTTATATTATAGTATTCTGTTTTCCTCCAGATACCCTCTGAGTTCTTCCGAACCCTTGAACAAGTGAGCATTAAGTCGTGCATTTAAAGCTCCTTCAATATTCGGCTGCAAATCATCAATGAACAAACATTCTTCAGGCAATAGAGCAAACCTTTCACAAATGCATTCATAGATTTCTTTGTTGGGTTTAACCTTCTTTTCTTTCGCCGATATGATAAATCCGTCAAAACAACTGAACATATGAACATTATCCTTATAGCTGAAAAACTTTAAACTTGTGTTCGAAAGCAGATATATGCGATAATTTTTACTTTTTAATCTTTTTATTATTTCAGGCATACCATCTATAGGGGTCAGACTCAAATGCCAATTATCCATTGCTTTTTGGACCAGTCCGGTATATTGAGGTATCCGGAGACTTATACTTTTCACTGCATATTCTTCTGATATACTTCCTTCATCCAGCTGCAGCCATTCACTGCTGTAGAACAGCTCCTTTAATAAAGCCTTTGCTGCCTCTTCATCACTGGTCATTGTTTTAATAAATTCATGCGGCTTATAATCCAAAAGAACATTTCCCATATCAAAAATAATATTTCTAATCATACAACCCCCAAAATGAAACATTTATTAATAAAATTCTGTAGTTTTAACGTATAGTTTAACAAGATTGTTTATAGAGTAACACCTCAAGTTCTTTAAATATTTAACTGAGACACTGACCCCTATAACTATTTTACGTCATTATTTCAGGTTATTCCATCAGGTTTCTTAAAAAGCTTGCAGCGCTTTATATTTTGTCCGGGCAAACAAGAAAATGAGCTGATCCGAATAAACGAATCAGCCCAAACAGTCCCTTTAAAACTTTTTTATTTGTTTATACACATAAAAATAAAACCAACCAACTATTTAAGTATATAAACCTTTACTTTTTTTACTCCCCATGCGCTCACAGCACCGCTGGTGTCAAGATAAACATCAATCTTGTTTCCTTTGATTGCTCCTCCAACGTCAGCTGCCACCGCATATCCATAGTCAGGTGCAGCTCCGGGAATCTCAACGTAAACTCTGGTTCCAAGAGGAATAACGCGTGGGTCTACTGCAATAATCCCCCTTCTGGCTCGCGCCCCGGTGGCAGTAATGCCAAACCCCGGATCTCCGGGATGCTTTCCGGTATCAGCGAAAGAAGCGGTATATGAGGTTGCCCTCATACTCATAACCTTTGTAAATCTTAATGTATCACCTCTGGATGTCTTGTAGTTTAAAACCGTACCGACTTCAACAATTTTATTCAACGGATCTGATGCTACCGCGTCCTTGATCAATTGTTTAGCGATCTGCTTTCCATTCTCGAAAACTACAGTGTATGTCTTTTCTCTAACGCCTTCTTTTCCTTCTCTTACTGTATTTTTTAATCCTTTGTCCAGTCTATTGTTGTCTTTGGTAATTGTTTTAAATGGAATTGGAGTAGCTTCTGTCACTGTCTTCTGATCTACACGGATAATTGATATGTCCATGTTGGATACAATTTTGTCTCCCAATTGAGACCCGACGAGTTTATCATCTTCGTCGACGCTTACAGCGTTGTCGCTTAGTACCTCTTTGACAGTATCCTTATAGGTTTTTACCTCAAGCTCTTTTCCATCCACTTTAATCGAAACAGGCACCGCTCTCTTTATCTCTATCCTATTCTCAGCCATTCTTGCGAGCTTCGCGTCAAACGGCATGCTAATGTAGTCTTCACCCGCTACTGTTATGCCTGTCTGCTCTAGTACCTCTTTCACTGTTGCCTTCATTGTCTTTAATGCAACTTCATGCCCATTGTCGTTGATTACTACGTGTCTTTTCAACCCGTTAAATACAAAGAACCCCGCAGTAACGGATATAACAACGGCAAGACATATTATTGCAATATCCAATGTTCTGATTTTGAATGAATTTCCTTGCTTTCTGCAAAGCTTTGGAAAATTCATTTGTGAAAAATACCTTTTAATATTCTTCGCAATCGGTATCATAAATACTAACCTCCTGTTAGAAATATTCAAAGGGACTGTGACTATTTTATTCTAAGCATATAAGTTTGTCAAATTTATTGCCTAGAAAATGGTAAAATTTTTCCAATTCAATCCCTTGTTTACAATTATTAACTGGATTTTAGTATATTATTCAACGCTGTTTTTTATGACTTACTCAAATTTTACTGTTCTCATGGCTTGTCTGAAAGCTCTAAAATGCGCCATTCCTTGGCTTCCCCATCGAACTCCATAGTTATGTATTTTACATTTTCACCGCTTTTATAGAGCAAATCACTTACGTTATCCTTGTTTTGTTCTGTTACCTCAGGTTTATCAACTTCCAGAATTACTTTAAACTGGATTTTTCCCAAATGTTCCTCGTCAGAAACTTCGGTAAAAAGCTTAGATGATTTAAACCTTATTGCCTTAATTTCATTTTGACAGGTTACTTTGAAATCTTCCTCGTTATTTAAAATTTCATCTTTTGAATTTTTGGATATTAAAGTCAAAGCGTTCTGATAATTTTTTGAATTAACAGCTTCGACCCACTTTTTGATCACTGACTCGAAGGGTTCCATATTCAGGTTACCCTTAAGCAGGTTGATGAGTTGGTTTTTTGAAGCAATTTCCTGTTTTATTTGTTGATTTTCATTTTCAAGGTTGGAGATCTTATCATTTAAGCCGCTATTGTCACTTGTCAGAGTATCAATCTTGGAGTTGAGCTCCTTGTTAAGCTTGTCAAGGTTGTCGATTTTTTCTCCCAGAGTATCAATACTCAGGTTTTTGGCATTACTCAAATCCTGATAATTTTCCAGCTGTCTCTCCCTGTCCCACAGCAAGTAATTAAAAGAAATAAGTATTGCGATTAGAAATACAAAAATAATAACAATAATAAATTTTTTCATAATTCATCTCCTTGAGAATCAATTAAGACTTATTATTTTATTTCAATCCGAATACCTTTTTCGCATTCATCAGTGTTGTCTCAGCAACTTCAGACTCACTTATTCCCTTAATTTCAGCAATTTTTTGAATAATGTGAACCAAATAGCCCGAATTATTTCTTTTTCCCCTGTAAGGTTCAGGAGATAGATAGGGGCAATCTGTTTCAACCAAAAGTTTTTCCAGAGGAACAGCTTCTACGACTTCTATTGTTTTCCTTGCATTTTTAAAGGTTACAGGTCCGCCTATTGCAATATACAGATTCAGCTTCAACATTTCCATTGCCATTTGGGCACTGCCTGAGAAACAATGAAAAATCCCTCCCACCCGTTTTGCATCGGCTTTCTTTAATATGTTGACAGTATCCTCGTGTGCATCCCTGTCATGGATTATAATAGGCAGGCTTAACTCCTTAGCCAGTTCAATCTGTCTTTCAAACCAGTATCTCTGTGTATCTCTGGGAGAATTATCGTAGTAATAATCCAGTCCAATTTCCCCAATTGCTACTACTTTACTGTTTTTTGACAGAGATTTTATTTTCTCTATAATTTTTTCATCCATTTTGTCAGCATCATGGGGATGTATGCCAAGTGCAGCATAGACAAACGGGTACTTTTCTGCCAGCGCAATTGATGCGTCCAAGGATTCCGGGCTTGCGCTGGCATTCAAAATATATGAAATTCCGTCCTCATGGAGCCGGTTCAACAAAATATCTCTGTCTTCGTCAAAACGCTCATCGTCGTAATGCGCATGTGTATCAAAAATCAAAATATCACCTTATTTAGAATTTTTACTTGCTATTTTACTGCGATAAATCCATTTTAAACTATACTCCCGCACTAACTTATCTAAATGGGTCGCTACCGAATTAATTGCTTAATTATGTATACTCGACATATTTAAGCAATTAATTCTAACCAAGCTTCCCCATTTAGATAAGTTGTGCTCGCGTATATTTATATTTGATATATCGCACTTTGCTTTATTTTTCAAAAATTACCAATGACGTGCTAAAACTAGCCTACGTGGGCCCCGCTCGGCATATCCTTGTCTATGGTTACCAGTGATAAACCGTTTTCGTCGGAAGCCGCCAGTATCATACCCTGGGATTCAATGCCTCTGAGTTTGGCGGGTTTCAGGTTTGCAACAAGTATCAAGGTCTTTCCTACCATTTCCTCAGGAGTATAGTATTTAGCTATGCCTGAAACAACCTGCCTGACCTCGTCACCTACCTGCAGCTTCATCTTAAGAAGTTTGTCGGCCTTTTCAACCTTTTCTGCCTCAAGCACCTTAGCAACTCTCAAATCAACCTTTGCGAAATCGTCAATTGTTATCAGGTTTGCATTTGTTTCGTCAGCAGGTTGTTCTGCAGCTTTTTCGGTTTTAGCAGGCTTTTCGGCTTCTTTAGCCTTGGGAGCCTGTGCCGTATTGCTTGCTTCAGCAGCCTTTTCAGTCAATTTCTCTATCTCTTCGAGTTCCTTTTTCAAGTCTATTCTCGGGAATATAACACCACCCTTATTTACAGTTACCCCCACAGGATAAATTCCCCATTCTTTGGACTTTTCCCATTCTACCAGGCTCCCGTCGGAAATACCCAGCTGATTCCATATTTTCTCGGGGGTCTCAGGCATAAAGGGCTGTATAAGTATTGCTATTATCCTCAGTGTTTCTGCCAGATTGTACATTACCTGCGCCAGTCTTGGGGTGTTGGCCTCATCCTTTGCCAATACCCAGGGCATGGTTTCATCTATATATTTATTGGTTCTGGATACTGCCTTCCAAATTTCAGCCAAAGCCGTACTGAACTGCAGTTTATCAAGCAGCTCTTCAACCTTTGCAGGGGTTCCTTTAACAAGGCTAATAAGATCGCTGTCAAAGTCTCCTCCCACTTTTTCAGCAGGAATGGAGCCACCAAAGTATTTATCTATCATGGCAACTGTCCTGCTTACCAGGTTACCCAGGTCATTGGCCAAATCCGAGTTGATTCTGTTTATAAGTGCTTCATTAGAGAATATGCCGTCTGATCCGAAGGGAACTTCCCTGAGCAGGAAGTATCTGATTGCATCCAGTCCGTACTTATCCACCAATATCTGAGGGTCAACAACATTACCTTTTGATTTGGACATTTTTCCGCCCTCAAGCAGCAGCCAGCCGTGGCCGTAAACCTGCTTCGGCAAGGGTAAATCCAGTGCCATAAGCATTGCAGGCCATATAATGGTATGGAACCTCACAATTTCCTTTCCAACCAGGTGAACATCTGCCGGCCAGTATTTCTGGAAAAGAGTATCATCCTGAGCAGAATAACCCAGTGCGGTTATATAATTTGATAAAGCATCTATCCAGACATAGACAACATGCTTATCATCAAAGGATACAGGAACTCCCCAGTTAAAGGTAGTTCTGGATACTGCAATATCCTCAAGTCCAGGTCGCAGGAAGTTATTGAGCATTTCGTTCTGTCTGGATACAGGCTGTATAAAATCAGGATTTTCTTCAATATGTTTTATCAATCTGTCCTGATACTTCGACAATCTGAAGAAATAGCTTTCCTCCTTGGTCAATTCAACCTCACGGCCGCAGTCAGGACATTTTCCATCTGCCAGCTGAGTCTTTGTCCAGAAGGATTCGCAAGGAGTACAGTACCAGCCTTCGTATTCACTTTTATAAATGTCTCCCTGATCATAAAGTTTTTTAAATATCTTTTGAACTGCTTCAACATGTTCATCATCAGTAGTTCTGATGAACCTGTCGTTGGTTATCTTCATTAGTTTCCAAAGGTCTTTAATACCCGATACAATTTCATCAACATATTGTTTTGGAGTAATACCCTTTTCTTCGGCTTTTCTCTGTATCTTTTGACCATGTTCATCAGTTCCTGTCAAAAACATAACATCGTAGCCCTTCAACCTCTTGTATCTGGAAACAGCATCAGCTGCAACTGTCGTATATGAATGTCCTATGTGTAACTTTCCACTTGGATAATAAATTGGTGTTGAAATATAATAAGTTTTTTTAGACATGCTTCCTCCTCATTTGCTACTAAAAGCTGCATTTTTTGCAACAATAGAAATTAATTTTATAAAATAAGTGATTATATTATTTAATTGTTCCCTAACATGGTATAATTTTATAGTTAGTACTCATTACTACTATACATATTTGTTTTCATTTTTTCAAGGATAATATTTATATAGTGGCAGACAGTAATAAGTGAGTATTTTGAAAGGGCCTGATCCGGATGTTAAATGTTATAAGGAGCTTTAATTATTCAAAAAAATATCAAAGGATAATATATCCCATTGTCGAAAAACGGCTTAGAGAATATAGGACATACAGCAAACGAATTATGAAACTGTCTATTAAATCCAATGCCAGAGATGCTCTGGAAAAAAACAGGTTTGATATGGCTGTCTCATCAATATGCATGCTTTATCCCCAAGTTGATGTTCCGGCCGCGGCAGACGTGATATTTTCATTTCAGGCCATTGTTCAATATTTGAACACCATTTGTAATCGTTCTTCCAGCTGTACAGAACCCTTTCTTAAAGTAATTTTTTCTTCATTAAAAGATGCACTCAATCTTCGTGCAGATGAGTTTGAAAAATATTTTACATTCTTTCCCTCAAAGGATGATGACGGATATTTAAGCATACTAGTAGAAAAGTGCCGGCAGAAGGTCCTCCAGCTACCCTCCTATGATATAGTCAGAGACCACCTTGCGGCATATCTCTCACTTTATATTGATTTGCAGCTTACAAAGTTTTCTTCTGACGATAATGCAAAGGAAGTTAATCTTATTAAATGGAGCTCTATTCATGGGGAAAAATATCCCGATCTATCCAATTGGGAATTCTGCATGGCCATTGATTCCTCCCTGGGTATACAATTCCTGCTTGCCCTCGCCACTGAACCGGAGCTATCTGAAGAAAAAGCTGAAAGCCTGATGAATTCCTTTTTCCCCTGGGTCTGCTGTATCCAGAAAATACTTGAAGGTTTCATTAATTATAATGATGATTTATCTTCAGGGAATATAAATTATGATTTTTATTATGAAAATCTGAAGGAATATGAAAACCGGGTTATATTTTTTCTAAATAAAGCAGTCGGGTTGAAAGCTGATTATTCCAAGCACATACGAGCTACTGTCAAATTGCTGCTAAGTATTTATATTACTCATCCCAAAGCTGAGGAGGGAATGAATAAGATTACCGGCAAGGCATTGCTGAAGGCCGGAGGGCGCGGGATGTTTTTCTATACGAATGCTGTAAGACTGCTGAGCGCTAAGAAGTATTTCTAGGAATATTTAGGCAAGACCCTGTGGTCAGTTGTAATAACGGAGTTTTATTATTTAATCCTTCCTAATTACCCGAAAATAAAGCGGCATGCCCAGAGTGAAGCTATAACACTGATTATGTCAGCCATTATGGCGGCTACCAGAGTATATCTGATGTTCTTTATTCCTACTGAGCCATAATAAACTGCCAGTGTATAAAATATGGTTTCTGTAGAACCCATCATGGTAGCAGCTACACGCCCTTCATAGGTATCGGGCCCGAACGCCTTGATAATCTCTGTAACAAATGCAAATGAAGCACTTCCTGAAATGGGCCTCAGCAGAGCCAGCGGTGCAACCTCAGGAGGCATACCAAGCAGGTCTATCACAGGACGCAATAAAAGTATAAGCAGATCCAATGCACCGGATGCCTTAAATACGCCGACTGCAACCAAAAGTCCCACCAGAGAGGGGATTATCCGTATGACAGTGTCTATTCCATCCTTGGCTCCGTCTATAAACAAATCATATGCCTTTACTTTTTTAAATATTGCTGCAAGTATTATGATTATGAATATCGCTGGTATTGCATAATCTGATATTTGTCTGATTATTCCCATAGTACACCTTTATGATTTAACACTGATGCTTTTTTAGCCCGCTGCACTTTTAAGTCTTTTTTCTCTGGCTTTTATTTGAATACTTCAGGCTTTTGCAGCCTACTTGTCATTCCAGACCTTTGACAAAAGCTTTGCTGCAGTTACCCCCATAATAGTGGCACAAACAGATGCTATCCAAATGCAGACTATTATCTCAGCAGGTTTCCGGGAGCCTGCCGAAGTCCGTAACGCGATTATACTTGCAGGTACAAGTTGTATTGCCGCTGTATTCATCACCAGAAACATACACATGGAATCTGTTGCAGTTTTTTTATCCTTGTTCAGGGTTTGAAGCTCATTCATTGCCTTAATTCCCAAGGGAGTTGCAGCATTTCCCAACCCCAGGAAGTTGGCTACCAGGTTCATTACAATTGCTCCAAGTGCCGGATGATCTTTAGGTATTCCCGGAAATAAAAAGCTCATCACAGGCCTTACCAACCTGCTGATGACCGTGACCAGCCCGCTTTTTTCTGCTACTTTCATCAATCCCGTCCATAAGCACATTACCCCCAGCAGCCCGATACATACTGTAACAGCTGACTGGGCAGAATCCATAGCCGCCTTTGTTACCTGATCTATCCTTCCATTTATAATTCCAACTGCGAAGCCTATAATAAGCAGCCCCATCCAAATATAATTAAGCATTGGCACCTCAAAAAACAAGTCAGGAAAATTCTTTAAATTATATGTGGACAGAGTCCCAATTATAACCTTTAGGACATCATGAAGATTGATATCTCTTCAAAACCCCGGAATTAAGGCATTTAAATGATCTTATTCAAATTCACGTATTATCTCCTAAAACAATTTTCTTAATTTTATATAGGATTTCACTGAAATATAAATACATTTCTTAAATTTAAACTTCAAAGTTCGGTAATTCTTATTTAAAATTGAGTCGTGAAATAAACTGGTCTTGTTCATAAATATGATGGTATTTTGTTCAGGAACAGTTAACCCTCTATTAACAATGTACGCTACGTTGTCAATAGAGGGTATTCAAATTTAACAAAAAGGAGCAACCATAGTGGAATCTGAATTATCTATCAAGCAGAAATCATTAGAAGAACCTTCCAAACCCCAAAATAAGTTTCTGAAGAATCTGAATGCTCATAAGTGGCTGTGGCTGATGGCCCTTCCCGGAATAGCAATAGTTTTTGTATTTAACTACCTGCCAATGTTCGGGTTGGTACTTGCTTTTAAAAATTACATACCCAGTGACGGAATATTCGGAAGTAAGTGGGTAGGCTTCGATAATTTTAAATACCTGTTTTCTACTCGCGATGCCTGGAATATTACATACAATACATTATTCCTGAACGCTATTTTTATTATAACCGGGACAATCGGAGGAATATTAATAGCACTGCTTGTTAATGAAGTAAGAAAAAAATGGTTGATAAAGTTCTATCAATCTGCAATGTTCCTTCCGTACTTTATATCCTGGGTTATTGTTTCCTACTTTGTTTACTCGCTTCTGAGCTATGAAATGGGTATGGTAAACCATTTCCTTAAAAATCTTGGCATTGAACCGGTGCAGTGGTACCAGGAAGCTAATTTATGGC
The DNA here is from genome assembly GCA_023409265.1 of Bacillota bacterium. Classification (GTDB taxonomy): domain Bacteria; phylum Bacillota; class Clostridia; order Acetivibrionales; family DSM-1351; genus Ruminiclostridium. The sequence continues at coordinate 270,432 of JAEYHZ010000014.1, forward strand.
CCGCCATACTTACCGTAGTAAATCTCTGGAAGGGTGTGGGATATGGAAGCGTAATATATCTTGCCGGCATCATGGGTATAGACGGGGAACTTTATGAAGCAGCAACCATAGACGGGGCCAGTAAGCTTCAGCAAGTCAGAAAAATAACTCTTCCTCTTTTAACGCCATTAATCACAACTTTGACATTAATGTCCATTGGACGTATTTTCTTTGCCGATTTCGGATTGTTCTATAATGTAACACTTGATAATGGAGCACTGTACAGTACCACAAATGTTATCGATACATATGTGTTCCGCGCACTGAAGTACTCAGGTGATGTAGGAATGGCTTCGGCAGCAGGCTTTTATCAGGCCTTCGTGGGCTTCCTTCTGGTATTGGCAAGCAACCTTTTTGTAAAGAAAATAAATCCGGAACGAGCATTGTTCTAAGAAAGGGGAAAGCAATGAAAAAAAGAGAAGGTAGTGTTGTTGCAAAATTTTTTATAAATCTTTTTTTAACTGTTATGTCAATATGTTGTCTGATTCCGTTCCTGATAGTTATATCTTCCTCGTTTACCGATGAACAGACAATTATAGAAAATGGGTATTCCATATTTCCAAGAAAAATCTCATTATTGGCTTATGAATATATACTGAATGACCCGGGACAAATAGGAAGGGCTTACGGTGTAACTGTATTCGTTACTGTTGTGGGAACTATTGTGAGTCTTGTCCTATCCTCCAGTCTGGCTTATGTTCTATCGAGAAAGGATTTTCCCCACAGGGGGAAGATTTCTCTGTACCTGTTTTTCACCATGCTGTTTAATGGGGGAATGGTCCCCAGTTATATTATAGTGGCACAGGTACTTAATTTAAAGGATACCGTATTTGCCCTTATACTTCCATATTTGATAGTACCCTTCTATGTTCTGCTGCTGAGAACTTATTTCTCAGATATACCTTTTTCTCTGGTAGAAAGTGCCAAAATCGAGGGAGCGGGGGAAATAAGCGTTCTATTCAAAATCATTCTCCCACTTTCACTTCCGGCAATGGCGACAGTAGGGCTCTTCATAGTACTGCAATATTGGAACGATTGGTGGCTTGCATTACTTTATATTGACAATCCGGATCTTAATCCCCTTCAATATATGCTTTACCTCATAATGCAAAACCTGAGTGCTATGCGCCTCAGTCCAATGCAGGGCCAGATAGCAAATATACTGCCCGGTGAAAACGCTCGAATGGCAATGGCAGTACTGGCAATAGGACCAATAATATTTGCATTTATGTTTGTTCAGAAGTACTTTGTAGCGGGTTTAACCATTGGCGCTATTAAGGGATGATATTGAATTTAGCTGATTTATTCAGTTAAAATATAAATTAATTTTTTAAAGGAGGTACATATTAATGTACAAGACAAAAAAGGCTTTGAGTCTTGCTCTTGGTTTAGCACTTTCCTTATCTTTACTGGCGGGCTGCGGAGGCTCGGACAATGCTGCTTCTACCGACAGCAGTTCCGCTGCTTCTACAGCTCAGACTGCTGCCTCATCTTCTGTGGCTGAGGCGACAAAATCTGCACTGGAGCATGTTGAACTTAACTGGTATATTATTGGTAAGCCGCAAAAGGATACTGAATTAGTTGAAGATGCAGTCGAAAAATACTTGAAAGATACTTTAAATTGCAGAATTAACCTGAACTATTTTGATTGGGGTGCTTACGAACAGAAAATGAACGTTATGATTGCTACCGGTGATAAGTTTGACTTATGCTTTACAGCCAACTGGCAATTAAACTTCATACAAAATGCCGGTAAGGGAGCATGGGCTGATTTAACCAATTTGCTAGATGAGTACGCTCCAAACGTAAAACAAAAATATGCCCAGTACCTGGATGCCTGCAAGGTTAAGGGCAAACTGTACGGAATTCCTTACAATATGAGCGGTTTCGGCGCGCAGGGAGCAGTTTATATCAGACAGGACATGATTGATAAATACAAATTGGATATAAATACCTTAAAAAAATATGAAGATTTGGAACCATTCTTTGATCAGATAGTAGCTAATGAAAAGGGGATGACTCCTCTTTGCTTTGCTGGCGGAACAGGCCTTTTCAACTACTGGTTTGATCAACCTGACATGAGTATTCCTTCATTAGGTGTAAAATTTGATGACCAGAGCTGTACTGTTGTAAATACTGATAATGATCCTTTAAGTGTAAAAGACCGTGAACTTTTACGTAAGTGGAACCAGAAGGGTTATATAAGAAAAGATGCCGTTTCAATTAAAGACGTTCATGCTGAAATGAAAACCAAGAAGTATGTAGCAAATATCGGCGGTTATGTTCCTGGATGGCTTGAAAACTACGAAAACAACTGGGGACTCGACTGCGTTGCAGTTCCATTAGGCTCAAAACCATTACTTAATACAACATCTATAACACAGAGTTGCGTTGCTGTAAGCAGTACTTCACCAAATCCTGAAAGAGCAGTTATGTTGCTCGAACAGGTTAACACCGATCCGAAGCTTTTAAATTTGCTTGGCTTTGGTATTGAAGGAAAGCACTATCAAATAGTTGACGACAGCGACCCTGTTATCAAGATATTCAAGCAGCCTGACGGCGTAACTACTGAAACAAATGGATACAAGACAAACATGGAATGGATGTTTGGTGATCCCTGGATGCTGTTCAGCGACGTTCCAAACAGAAAGGAACTTGTTGAAGCACAGAAGAAAGCAACCGAAAACTGTATTGTATCACCTATAAATGGCTTCACATTTGACAATAGCCCTGTAAAGACTCAGGTGGCTCAGTTAACAGCGGTTTATAATGAATATAAGAATGCCTGGGGCAGCGGTAACATGGATCTCGCAAAATTCCCAACCTATCAGGATAGACTGAATAAAGCAGGACTTGAAGATGTTCGTAAGGAAATGCAGAAACAGATTGATGAATGGAAGACTAAGAAATAAAACCTGATTTCAATAGAGTTGATATTTGCTTTCCAACGCGGATATCAGCTCTATTTTGCGTTTATTTAAGCGGATTATTTCCAATTTTAATTGAAGCTTACCCTTCGATGCTATATAATTATTATGCTAATAAATATCAGAGTTGTTCTGGAAAATCTTAAGATTCCTGAACGTGTTTTGTTATTTTATGGTCGCGCGTTTATACGTCCTTATTCATATTTCTCTATTTGACATCTGAGATAGGAATATTAGTTCAAAATATAAGCCAGACAGGAGTTTTAACATGAATTTAAGGGTGTTCAAGCATTCATTTTATAATAAAATGTTCTTGTACATAGCTATACTTGTAATCGTAATAATATTAACCCTATCATTTGTATTTTATTTCAACTTTGAAAGCATTGGACTAAAAATGCAGTATAACGCCAATCAGAATATCTTGTCCGAGATAAGCTACAGTGCCACATATCTCAATGACACTGCTAAAAATACAGCAGCATATATTTATTCAAATAATGACTATTCCATGTTAAGGTACGGCCGGTACACAAGCTCTGAGGATGCCTACAAGTTTGTTGCGGGCCTTGAAGCTTTAGTTTCCCAATCCGGAAATGTACACTCAATCTATATATACAATAAGGATATTGATACCTTTTATTCAACATGGTGGCGCTTTTTCAGTCCTGCGGATGATTTTATTGACACTGATATTGTTGATATTATAAAAAACAATAAAATTCCAAATAAAAAAATCTTTACATTCACTCCGCTCCTTCGGAAAATACCTTTAAACTACACAAACACCAATGCTGCATATATAAATGTTATTACTTATATCATGGCAGATTACTCTGCCGACGGTAACATTTTAAGTGCGATTATAATAAATTTAAGTTCCCAGTATCTTGATGGTTTAATTAATACACTAAATACCAAAGGATCATTAACTGGCGGCGATACAATTATTATAAACAGTAAGGGATATACAGTAGCAGGCTCCAATTCCAACAGCGGCTTCAGTGATATGAGCGATAAGGTCTATATTAAAAAAATTCTAAAAAGCAACGATAAGAACGGCTATTTTATTGGCAATATTGACGGGCGGAAGGTAGTAGTTACATATGTCGCTTCCGATGTAATGGATTGGAAGTTTGTCAATATCACCCCCTACGGTCAGATTTTTAAAGACATTAACATAATGAAAAGAAACATATATATTGTTTGTGTTACTATTGTTGTTCTAGGCTTCCTTCTTTCATATTTTCTGGCAAAATACCTGTACCATCCTATCAACAGCATGATTGGAAAAGTACAGCAGCTTTCCAATGTTAAGATGGAAAAAAATATTAAGAATGAACTTGACTTTTTAACTGATATTTTTGCGGAAACCTTTGAAAAAGCTAAAAATATGCAATCGGTTAATTACGAAAATTATATAATTAAAAGAAGCGGATTTCTTCGTGATCTTTTGGTCAGTGAAACGATAAATATGGGTGACGTAAATGAAATGTTCAAAAAGTACAAAATCGAGCTTAATACAGACAGTCGCTTCATTCTGTGTAATTTTATTATCGACCACTATTCTTCTTTTTCTCAAAATCTCAGCATCGAAGATCAGAAGCTCTTCAGGTTTGCAATTTGTAACGTTGCCGGCGAACTCATGCTGAAGTATTTTAAAAACGAATGTTTCGAGCTGGATAACAGAAACATTTTGCTCATTTTGGAGGTAAAAGATTCTGAACAGGATAAACTCAAGTATGGTTTAGTGGAGACTTTAAGAGAGATTCAGGAATGGTGCCATACAAATCTCAACATCAGTTTGTCGGCAACCCTGGGGCCGGACCCGGTCGGACTTACCGACATATATGAAAGCTACAAGTTTATTATGCAGCTTTCAAAGTACAGACTTGTTTATGGTCACAAATCCCTGCTTCTTCCCGAAATTATCTTCCGGCTGAAAGCCAACGCTTTTGAACATCCTGTTTCTCTTGAGCAGAAGCTGGATGAATCCCTTAACAACGGAAAACTGATAGATTCTGTAGAAGCATATAACAGAATAATTGATTATATTACCGATTATTCGTATGAGACCATAAATTCCTATATATTATATCTCTCATATCTTATAATTAAGAAATTTAACGATCTTGAGGCTAAAGGTTATGAAAAAATTGTATTTGACTCAAATAGCTATATAAGAGAGATTGTTTCACTTGAAACCCTGACAGAAATAAAAGATAAGGTGGTTGAGTTGTTTAAGGCGATTACTGATACCATTGATCAAAAACGTTTTAAAAGAAAGATCGGTATCGTTGAAAGGGTTAAGACAATAATAGAGACAGAATATATGGATAAATGCCTTTGCCAGGATGCAGTAGCCAACAGGCTTAACATATCAAGAGACTATCTTGGCAAGATGTTCCGGGAGGCCTGTTCAAAATCCTTTGCCGACTACCTTACAGAAGTAAGACTTCAAAAGGCGGTTGAATATATGGAAAAAAGTAAAATGAGCACTTCTGAGATACTGGATGAGATTGGCTGGGAGAATAAAAATTACTTTTATACCACCTTTAAACTGAAGTATGGCATAACAACATCCCAATACAGAAATATGAATTCAAATACATAAAATTGTCAGGTAGATATTGATATCTACCTGTATTTATGAGCTCAAAGAATGAATATATTGTCGAATATATTGTCGAATACTCACGATTTCCGCCGTTAAATTCCCAGTATTTTTTTTCAAGCTTTGTAAGTTTATTTTATTAATAAAAAGTTCATAAAATTGTAATATTAGCAGGTTTTGAGAGTAAAATCTTTAAAACCCTATTAAAATGTGTGTTTCCATATTAGGAGAGTGTTAAATTATTATTTATTTTTTAATTAAATGAGCGTTGACGTTTATTGGAATTTATGGTATTATAATAACGAAGTTTGTCGAATATTGAAGTGTATAATTGAGGAGGTCAATAATTATGAAGTCTACAGGTATAGTAAGAAAAGTTGATGAGTTGGGAAGAGTTGTTCTTCCAATCGAACTTCGCAGAACTTTTGATATTGCAGAAAAGGATGCTTTGGAAATCTACGTTGATGATGCTACTATAATATTGAAGAAATATGAACCTGCATGTATTTTCTGCGGAAACGCTAAAGACGTTCAAGTTTACAAAGGTAAGAACATATGCCCTGACTGTATGAAGGAATTGAAGAAATAATTTACTTACAAAAATAAAAAGAGCTGCGAAGCTCTTTTTATTTTTGTCTATTTGAGTATCACTATCCGGGTGCCACTTTATAAAAAGAATACCAGTTAAAGCTCAGATTTATTTTTTCATGACCAGATTATATACGTCACGTTTATTAATACCTCTGTCCTCCGCCACTTTTTTTATGGCCTCTTTTTTTGTAAGACCTTCTTTAATATACTTCTCAACATGCTCCTCAATAGTTATATCAGAATATTTATCCCTTTCAATTTCCTGGAGTACCTCTTCATCCTGACCTTCAATTATTACCACAAATTCCCCTTTAGGCGATTCAGCCTGGAATCTCTCCATGGCCTCAAAAAGACTGCATCTTATGACCTCTTCATACCTTTTGGTCAGCTCTCTGGCCAAAGCAATCCTGCGGTCCCCCCAGGCATTATACATATCCTTCAACGTATATGGAAGTTTATGCGGTGCCTCGTAAAAAATGATGGTTCTTGTCTCGTCCTTTAATTGTTTCAAACGTTCCTGCCTGGTTCTTTTGTTCATTGGCAGAAAGCCTTCGAAAACAAATCTGCCTGTCGGGATACCCGAAATAACCATCCCTGTTATTGCAGCTACCGGACCCGGAATCATAGTAACCTTAATGTCATTCTCTATGCAAAGCTTGACCAGATCCTCGCCGGGGTCGGAAATTCCGGGTGTCCCTGCATCCGAGACCAAGGCAATATCCTTTCCCTGCTGCAGCTGCTCAATCAGATAATTTCCTTTTACAATCTTATTATGTTCATAATAACTGACCAGAGGCTTTTTAATTTCAAAGTGATTGAGCAGCTTTATGGTTTGCCTTGTGTCCTCGGCTGCTATCAGCTCTACCTCCTTCAGAGTATTTATGGCTCTCAAAGTTATATCCTGCAGATTTCCTATGGGTGTCGCCACAAGATAAAGAGTTCCTTTTTCCATTCGTCGTTCTCCAATCTGTTCAGGCAAATGTGTATTAAAAGAAATTGTAGGGGCAAAAAATTCTTGTGATGAACCAGACTATTTCAAGCAATCACTTTGGGAGCAACCCATTTATCCAAGTTAGTCCGGGAGTACTATCTACAACATCTTCCAACACAATTATTCTATATAATAATTAGTTTAAAAACACATTTACCTGCCATAAATTCTGTTTATTTCATCCGAATATGTTCCATCGTTATTATATACATAAAGAGGGTCCATTACTTTAAGCTCGGGGTTTCCTCCCCTGTTTCCCTTAATTAAAATCATTGTAGGCTTTTTAAATGGTTTTGGATGCACCATTCTTAAATACTTGGGTTCAATACCGAAATTTCTCATACAGCAAATAATATCTGCCAGCCTCTCGGGCCTATGGACCATAGCCAGCTGACCTCCGGGTGTCAACAGTGCAGCTGCCGCACTAACAACATCCTCAAGGCTGCATAATATCTCATGTCTCGAAATTGCTTTGTTGTCATGAGGATTGACCAGACCACAACCCTTATTGGTATACGGAGGATTGGAAACCACAACTTCAAAACTGGATTTTCCGAAGTACCGGCTGTACATTTTAACATCGCCGGTTACTATACTCACTCTATCTTCAAGACTGTTGAGCCTTACACTCCTGGATGCCATTTCTGCCATGTCTTCCTGTATTTCCAGTCCAACTATTGACTTTGCCCTGGTTTTGCCTGCCAGCAGAATTGGTATAATACCTGTCCCGGTTCCTATATCAAGAACCTTGTGATCTTTCTTTACATCTGCAAAATCAGACAGTAATACCGCATCAACTCCGAAACAAAAAGCTTCAGGATTTTGGATAAGTCTCAGACCATGAAGCTGCAAATCATCTATACGTTCATTAGCTTTTACTTGTACCAAAACTACACCTCATATTTTTCAACGCTGAAAAAAGGGCCAAACAAAGGCGCTCGCCTTTATCTGACCCTCATTACACTAAAACTATTGCTGTTGAGGAGCATCAACAGGACATACATTTGCACAAGCGCCGCATTCGATGCAAGTATCTGCATCTATTACATATACGCTATCACCAGCAGCTATGCATGAAACTGGACATTCTGATTCACAAGCCCCACAGCTGATACATGATTCATTAATAAAATATGCCATTTAAAAACACCTCCTAATATTTAAGGAAAAACAAGCATTTTAATATATGTTTTTCGCTCTTATTTTACCATCATTTCATATAAAGTACAAACGATTTTATTTAATTTTTCATATTTTCAGTTAAAGGTAATATTTTCATACAACCCCTGTTATAAATGAATTATCGCGAGGAAAATCCGACAATTAATCTTCCAGCTGCTTCAATGCTTCAAGGTCAATATCCAAATCATCATTGGAGGTTGCATTCTTAATAATCTTTACTTCTCCTTCTTTAAAGTTGTACACCCTCAACTCTGTTTCCTTACCGATATCCAGCTTGATTTTCAGTATTTCCTTGAGAAGGTTTACTTCAACCACGGTTCCCTGACCTTCAGGTGTTTCAACTATAGCACCAACCTTTGGAACTCTGTCCAGTAGGTCCTCATAGGCTTCCTGCTCATATTTGAGGCAGCACATCAATCTGCCGCAGGTTCCTGAAATTTTTGTTGGATTCAGGGAAAGCGACTGCTCCTTTGCCATTTTTATTGAAACCGGCTGAAACTCTCCCAGGAAGGAGTTGCAGCAAAGTACCCTTCCGCATATACCTATTCCGCCCATCATTTTGGACTCATCGCGGACACCTATCTGTCTAAGCTCGATTCTTGTTTTAAATACAGCCGCAAGATCCTTTACAAGCTCTCTGAAATCTACTCTGCCATCAGCAGTAAAATAGAACAGCACTTTATTGTTGTCAAAGGTATATTCCACATCTATAAGCTTCATATCCAGCTTATGATCATTTATTTTTTGAAGGCATACGTTATATGCCTCTTTCTCTTTTTTATCGTTTTCAGCAGCATGAGCCGTATCTTCATTAGTGGCAATTCTAATTACCTTCTTCAGAGGAGCTACTATCTCAGACTCATCAACATCTCTGTTTGGAACCACTACCAGGCCGAATTCAATTCCTCTTGCGGTTTCAACAATAACATTCTGGTTTAAACCTATAACAAGCTCCCCGGGATCAAAATAGTAAATTTTCCCGGCAGTTTTAAACCTAACTCCTACAACTTTTACCATTAATTATTTCCTTTCTATCCATAAGGCCATGATTAAATAATAAATTCCCGAGTCGGCTTTTTAAAGTATTATTTAATCATGCCCAAACATAAGAATCTTTAATTTTCATAAGCATAACTTCTATTGCCAGCTGGAAGTTTGCGTTATATTCCAAACCTCTTTTGGCGCTCCAAACCGCGTTTATACATTTAAGAAGACCTGTAAGTTTTAAACCGGCATTATCAATAATCATATCTTTTTTATCAGAATTAATCAATATATTATAATTTGCAGTCTGATTATATATTATTATGTCCCTAAAAAATAGAAGCATTATTCTTAATATGAAGTCTATCTTGTCATTATTTTTTTCAAATAATTCATAGATTTTAAAAACATCGCCATCCTTCTCTTTAATAAGACGGTTTACTATATGCAATACTTCATCCCGAAGTTCCAGGTATTCCGGCGACTCCACCAGTTCAAGGGCTGTTCCGATTACTCCGTCTGAATAGGAGACAATAAAATCCCATTCCGGCTTTCTTCTTCCGTGCCTTGCTTCAAGAACAGCCATTATTTCTTCTTTGACAAGTCTGTTGAATAAAACTCTTTGACATCTTGATCTGACAGTGGGGGTTACTGCTGCTCCTGATTGAACGGTAAGAATGAAAACTACATAGGACGGAGGCTCTTCCAGGGACTTTAACAACGCATTCTGAGCTTGGACTGTCATACTGTCTGCATCATTAATTATTATTATTTTATACTTTGAATAAAGAGGTCTGATAACCAACCCCTTTAGGACATTTCTTATATCATCTACGCTAATGCTTTTTTCGGCAGAATATATTTCCTGGAAATCAGGATTTGAACCCTCGGAAAAAAGCTGGCAGGACTTGCATTCCCCACAGGCCAAGTGTTCCCTTTCACACATCAGCATGGCAGCAAACGACAGTGCTGTCTCTCTTCTGCCTACTCCGTCAGGTCCTTCAAATATATATGCATGACCTACATTATCCTTTTTTATTGTTTCCTGTAAGCTGGCCAATATCTTCCGATGCCCTAACATTTTTAATACCATTAGCCTCTCCTGCCCACAAAAATTAACATCTTAGAACCTGTTTAGTATCTGCTTGTACTTGACATTTTGAGTGAATTTTGTGTCAGGCAAGGCAAATTTTTGCAGGAATAATTTGTTTATTCCAAAAAAATTTAACACAGCATGGCGCAAAATCCGCCAAAACGGCGAGTGCAATGGGATACTAAACAGGTTCTTCAACAAACGCACCTACTGTGAGCCAAGTAAGGCGTATATAGTACTACGCGTAATCACTTATTCCGAATCACAGCAGCAAATCCAAAATGAGTCCCCTGATATCATCAAGCTTTTTTAAAATGCTAAGGTTGTCCTGTTCGGATTTTAGAACTTCATTTGTAAGCTCAATAAGCTCTTCATTGACTTTTTTAATAATGGCATAAACTCTATGCCTGCCACGTCTATCCAAAAAATTCTTTTTTGTAAAGCTGTGTGAATGTGATACTGCCTCATCCAGAAACTCTGAAATCAGCTGTTTATAAACCTTCAGATCCCGGATATCGGCTTTCTTTTCCAGCTTTTTTCCCTGGCTCTGAATTTTATCTGCCAAAACTCTTATTCGTTCTTCATAGTTCTTAAATTCCATTTTTTTGAGCGAGGTTGAAAAAGCCGCCTCTCTCTCATTCCTTATAGTCCGTTCATCTCTGCCGGGTATGGCTTTGATGCTGGAAGGATTATTTGAAGTATCCTGTATTTTTATGGCGAACACATCCTAACTGTATTTAAACAATTGTTTAGTATATATTTCATCTTAGCTTGAACCTACCTAAAGAACAGTAGGTTCTTAGCAGAGTGTTCATTTTAAACCTTGTGGAATTTCTCAACATCAACAACAAAGATTGTTGCTCCACCTACGGTTACTTCAACAGGATAAGGCATGTACATTCCATTCATGCCGTTCATGCCTCCCGGTGTTGCAGGAGTATTTATAACCTGCTTTCTGCTTTTTGATTTCTTCTCTATTATGGCAATCACTTCATCCAGCTTTTCTTCTTCAACACCAACCAACAGTGTCGTATTTCCCGCTTTGAGGAAACCACCGGAAGAGCACATTTTTGTAACCCCAAAACCGTTTTTATTAAGTTCTTCCATGACCTTGTGTCCATCTTCATCATGAACAATAGCAAATACCAGTTTCATAATAAAACCTCCTTTTTAATTCATTATTAAATAATAAATTCACCATTTTATGATGGCTATTTTGCGCCAATACGACCTTGTCGCCAGTTGCAATAAAGCAATTATTTCGCCTTCCTCAGCCTTGTCTTGACAAATAATATCTCGCCTTAAAACGGAGTTTTATTGTTTAATCATGCCTAATATTAGATTTTCAAAACAACTCATCAATATATTCTTTAATTTGAGCTGATATATCATCAACTGAGTTAGCAGCGTCAATGGTTTTTATTCTGTCAGGATATAAAATGGAAAGCTTCTTATACCCGTCATATACGCGTTTATGAAAATCAAGTTTTTCCTGTTCAATTCTGTCAGCTCCAGTGGAATTGATTCTTCTCTTTATTGCCACCTCAGGATCTATATCCAGGAAAAAAGTAATATCAGGAACCATCCCGTTTATCGCAACTCTGTTAACATCAGCAATCATTTTGAGATCCATTTCTCTTCCGGCGCCCTGATACGCATAGCTTGAATCAACGAATCTGTCACAAATAACAATTTTACCGCTTTGTACTGCCGGCTGTATGACTTCTGCAACATGCTGGGCTCTGGAGGCTGCGTACAAAATCATCTCTGTCAGAGGAACTATTTCCTTATTTTCCGGATTCAATATAATATCTCTAATTATTTCACTTACCCTGGTGCCTCCCGGCTCTCTAGACAGTATCACTTCATAGCCCTTTTCCTTCATATAGGCTTCCAGCAGCTTGATTTGCGTAGTCTTACCCGAGCCGTCAGTACCTTCAAAAGTAATAAATAAACCTGTTTGCATTTACTTGTATCCTTTCAAGCAATTTATCCTTTGCGTTTCATTACAGCAGGAATTTTTTTAATTGGTTCCTTGTTCAAGTATGCTCCGGCACTCTGAGTTCCAACCCGTAAAGTGGCTAAGTGGTGCGCAGCAGACGGAGGTTATTTCTATTATAACATAACATTAATTAATATCTGTATAAATTCATACTTTTTGATGCATAACTCTGCAGGAATATTTTATTATAATCCTGATTTTATTATTTAATCTTGCCTTAATCATTCCTTATTACCCTTATACTTTTATTATGGCCAATACCGTTGACCTTACCTCCGTAGCCCAGAATATCAGTAATATATTGTATGCAGGAAGCAGAAATTATTTCCCCTGGGTACAATAGAGGTATTCCCGGTGGATACGGTGTTATAATATCTGCACAAATTCTGCTGCTGCCTTGTTCCAAAGAAACCTGTTCCTTGGGAGCATAGTAAGCCTCCCAGGGCTTCAATGCAAATTGTCCCCCTTCCGGTGCCTCTCTGATTTCTTTCTCTATTCCATTGAATTCTCTCACTGCTGTCTTTTTATATTGTTCTCTTAATATCTTTCGAAGGTTATGACTTTTTGATATAACTGAATAATTCTCTATTAATGCTTCCTCTAATGCTTCCTCGTCCGGCTTCTCCGCGAGAGCCAGCTCCTTCAACGCCTGCAGCAGTCTTTCCAGGCTTTCTCTTGAGTCAGAAACAGTGGTTATCATTACCAGGTTTTCGTAATCGGCCATTTCAACCTGTGTCCGATATTTCTCCCTTAGTATTCTATCAGCCTCATACCCACTTATCCCAAGCTTTCTGATATTAACCACCAGTCTGGTTGAGTCGTGTCCCACCGAGTCCTGTATAGTTTTTATACCCAAACTCCTGCCGGTCAAAACCGTGTATACGTTTGTTTTCTCCAGTTCCTCCCTAAACCAGGAATTGATGTCTATCAGGATATCCAGATTTGTCTTTCCCTCTTTCTCCATTAACTCTCTGGCTATATCAAGATAAGACATTATTATATAGGATGGGCTCGAGGTCTGCAGCAAGGAAAGAGTGGAAGCAAGCCTCTCCATATCCGCTCTGCCACCCTTCACATGCAAATACGCCCCCTGGGTGAGAGCAGGCAGTGTCTTATGCGCGCTCTGTATACATATATCTGCGCCGTACTTCAGTGCAGACCCCGGCAGCCTGTCATTGAAGGCCAGATGTGCTCCATGTGCTTCGTCCACAATCAATACTTTACCGTAGGAGTGTACCAGGCTGCATATTTTTTCTATATCACTGCATATACCGTAATAGTTTGGCCTGGTTATGAGCACGGCGGCCACATCGGGATTGGCGCGCAGTGCATTTTCTACAGCTTCCGGCCTTATCTCAGCAGAAATACCGAATTCCTCATTAAACTCCGGATAAACAAAAACCGGTTCTACGCCCGCGAGAATTAGTCCTGATGCTACAGCCCTATGTGAATCCCGGCCCACAATAAGCTTTTGACCCCGGGCGCAGACACTCATAATAGCTGCCTGTATGCCACAGGTAGATCCATTGACAAGAAAAAAGGTCTTGTCGGCTCCAAATGCCTTTGCAGCTTGCTCCTGAGCTTCCTGAATTATGCCCTCAGGATGATGCAGATTGTCGGTGCCCTCCACCTCAGTGACATCAAGCTGCAGCAGGTCCTGCGCAAGTTCCTGCGGAACCCCGTTGCCCAGCTTGTGTCCCGGCATGTGAAAAATGTTTATGCTCTCTGCTGCGTACTTGCGCAGGTAATTATATATTGGTGTATTATGGTTAATTAGTTTCACCTGCTTTACTTCATTTTCAGATTACCATTCCATTATTGGCTATAAAAATACACGCACTCCGTCTTCTACTACGAAAATTTTCCTCATGGCCACGGCGTATTTGAAAAATCAATATGTTTGTCAAAATGACGGGGCATAGTGATTTTTCAAACATACCTTAATATACATTTTAAGGTTGACAGAGTACGGGTGTCAACAATTGTGTAAGATGATTGACTTCTAACATACATTTACTATCTATTCTTGTTTGCAACCATATTGACAATTTCTGGTGTTTGTAATATTATTTTATTGAACATGTGTTCATTGAACTTATGTTCAGTAATATTTATCTTTTATGAAGAGTAGGCATATATTTGCAATTAATTGCTTGAGGAGGGGTAACATGGAAAAAAAGGTATTGATCATAGGAGCCGGTCTGGCAGGGCTAAGTACAGGTATTTATCTGCAAAAGCAGGGAATAGCGACAGAAATATTCGAGATCTCCGGTCAGGCTGGAGGAATGTGCATAGCCTGGGAGAGGCGGGGTTACAGATTTGACGGATGCATCCACTGGATGGTGGGCACAAAGGCCGGTACTCCCTTTTACAATTTATACCGTGAAGTTCACGCACTGGAGGAAGACACAGAAATATACAATGCCGAAAGTATCAAAACCGAGATTGACGGAATAATATACGAAATTCCAATGACCTTGAAACCCTTTAAGGACTTTCTGTTATCCGTCTCTCCCGAAGACAGTTCCGGTATCGAAGCCTTCTGTAATGAAATTAAGACAATGATGGAAACAAAAATGCCAGCCGGGGCACCCTCGGGTATCAGAGAATTAGCGGATATTCTAAAAAACAGCAGGGGCTTTCTAAAGCTGGCAAGAAAATATATGGAAATGTATGTGCGTGATTATGTGGAAACTTTTCAAAATCCAACTTTGAAAGCACTTTTATATCACCTGATGCCTCCGCAGTACTCCTTTTTCGGACTAATAATGATGCTTGGTACCCGTATGGACGGTAATGCGGGTTATCCGTTTGGAGGTGCATATGATGTAATATCCCGCATGGAGAAATACTATAAGGAATTGGGGGGCAATATTCATTTTTCGTCCAAAGTGGATAAGATTGTATTAAAAGACGGAAAGGCCGCAGCTCTGGAATCCAGGGGGCAGCTTTACCCGGCAGACGCCATAGTGGCAGCCTGTGATATGTATGATGTCCTCAAGAATATGCTGTACAGCAGGTTTACCCATAAACAGCTGGATCCGCTGCTTGAATCGGCTGAGCTCTTTCCTCCCATAACGGTAGTGTCCTTTGGACTCAATAAAAAGTTCAATCTACCATTTTCACATAACTTTGAGTACCCGGAGGGAATCAAAATTGATTCCGAAAGAGTTTCCCATTTCCTAAGTGTCCGTTCCTTTGAATTTGATTCGTCCTCTGCCCCTGAGAACTGCAGCAGTATTATGGTCATGCTGGATTCCACACTTGAATACTGGCAGTCTTTGCGCAGAGACCACCCCGAAGAATACCGCACAAGGAAGGAGGAACTGGCCCGGGAAGTAGTTTCAGCCCTTGACAAACGCATCCCAGGCTTTAAAGAAGCCGTGGCAGTAACCGATGTAGCCACTCCTGCCACCTATATCCGGTATGCAAATTTGTATAAGGGTTCCTGGGAAGGCTTTGCGCCCACCCCTTCATCTTTGAAAGTAAACATAAAGAATAAAATTGATGGTATTAAAGGTCTCTATTTGTGCGGACAGTGGACCACTGTGGGCGGAGGCATTTGTTCAGCGGTGCAAAGCGGCAAGGAGGCTGCAAAGGCGGTGGCAAGGCAACTTGGCTAATACATATAAATAGCCGGCAGAGAGTTATTCACCTTAAGTTATGGCATTAAAGAAGCCCTAGCGCTATAATATTAAGAAACAACATCTGCTCCTTTGTTCGCCTTATAGCGGATAAGGAGTGAATTAATTTCATAAATTTTTTGTGGCCGCTATGTGGCTCCATGGAGGTTAATATGAACAAAAGAGAACAGCAGCGTCACGATCGAAGAGAACAAATACTTAAATGCAGCCTTGACATGATTATAAGCCGGGGATATGAAGCAACCACGATCAGAGATATAGCAAAAAAGTTGAATATCAGTACAGGCTTGTTCTTTAACTATTTTGAATCCAAGGAAAGAGTTTACGAAGAATTGATTAAAATCGGTGTGACAGGCCCCCAAAGTGTGATACATTTTTTAAAGGATGATACTTTAACCCCCATAGAATGCTTTGAAAAAATTACCCAAGAAATTTTTATAGCCTTAAAATGTGATTCCATAACGGCAAAAATGTTTACTCTCATGTCCAGAGCCATGAACTCTGAGGGTATTCCTGAAAGCATTAAAGAGTTATTAGACAAATTCGACGCCATGACTCCCGTTCTGCCCTCTATTGAAAAGGGGCAGAAGCTAGGTCAGATAAAGCCAGGTAATCCGGTGGCACTTGCTGTGGCTTATTGGGGTGCGGTGCAGGGCGTGGCTGAATGTGTTGTGCTTCATCCTGATCTTCCAATGCCTGAAAGTTCCTGGATAGTGGACATTCTGAGAGTATAGACAGGGTATAACGTTTCTGATAGCAGCATTTACGCAAGGCCAAAAAAGGTTCCCGCTTATGTGCAGGAACCTTTTCTAAATTAAATTACTGGTTTTTAGTCAATTCATATACTTCTTTAGCATGATCCTTGTTCCACTTAACAACTTCATCGTAGCCAAGACCTCTTGCCTTCTTATCCATTTCCTTGAATAACTGATCGAAGTGTGCCTGGTCTTTAGCAAATATCAGCTTCCATGAGTACTGCTTGACTACTGTAGCAACCTGACCCTGTTTCTGGATCAGCTGGTTAGGTCTTGTTTCAGCAGCCTTTCCTGTGAATACAGGCTTTTTAAGAACATAAAGCTTATTCTTTATAGTGTATTCTTTAGCAGTCAACGCACCGCCCATAGCATCTCTCCAGCTTTGAACAAGCTTGGTCGGGTTGTCTTTCAGGTATGAGGTCCACAGACGATAGTCGTATGCTTCACCAGTGGCACTGTTTGTAGCATTTCTGTTTACATTTTCAAAATTCATCTGGTTCTGGCCATCTTTAAAGGTTCCGCCCCCAAACTCTTCAGGAACATCTACAGGATTGTTTGGCAATGCTTTCTTACCGAATTCAGTAAGAACAGGTTTTCCATCCTTCATTTCCCAGGTTAAGCCCTGAGGACCATTGTACAGCGCCATTATTCCTTCATCAGTGTACATCCAGTTGATTAATTCCATTATTCTTTCTGGATTTTCGGCTTTTGCACCGATAGAAATTATTCTATCTGCTCCACGTTCATTAAAACCATAAGAAACCAGCTTTTGATTTGCCATTGGAACAAACCTGAAACCTTTTCCTGCAGCCTGTCTGTCCTGAGTATCATACATGCTGTCAAGCCATGGGAACCAGCAGAACAGCGCCTGACCGTCCTTGTACTTATTCTGTACATCCTCAAATTTCTGTGATATTGAATCAGGGTCAACGAGGCCCATCTGGTTTGCTTTGAAGTACATCTGTAAGGTCTTGTAGTACCAGCCGTTTGTATCAAGAACATCCTGAGTATCGCCTGTTTCAGGGTTATAGAGGATGAAGCCGCCATCGTTGTAGCCATCACCTTCATCATAACCGAATAATCCGGCAAATACCTTGGTATTCATCATCATATTTCCGTCCCAATCCTGCCACATTGTAAATCCATAAGTCGGTTTACCGCTTTCAGACTTGGGTTCAAGTTCCTGCATTTTCTTAAGAACATTCAACAAGTCATCAGTGGAATTAATAGCAGGCTTGCCAAGTTTCTCATAGAGATCCCAACGCAAGTCGGACTGGTAAGTCATGTATTCACCTTCTGAAGAACCTGAAGGCATGTTTGCTGCTGAATATCCCAAGCCGTATACTGCCTTGCCTTCACCAAAGTTAATCTTGTTCTTATCAATTGCTTTTGAATAGTTTTTTGCTATATCTTTACCGTAATTGTCGAGTAATCCATTCTGAGTCCAGTCAAGTAACGCTTTGCCTTTTAGAGCGTCCTGCCATTTGTTATCGGTATCGCTGCCAAAAATTACGATATCGCCAAGGTCTCCAGATGCCATCATTGTAGCAAATTTCGTATCTCCACCTTCAACATTGGAAGCGATCATGTTCATTTCAATGTTAAATTTGTCCTTTACAATTTTTGCATACCAGCCTGTTTGTTCACCAGCTTTGTTACCCAGCAATGTGAAAACATCAATCTTATACAATTCTTTTTCAGCTGTTTTTGAATCAGTAGCCGATGAACTTGTCGAACCTGATGCAGCTGTACTGTCCCCACTGCTGCCTGAACTTCCGCATGCAGACATACTTATTGCAAGTGAAACTGCAAGTCCTAGCGGAATCAACCTCTTTAGAAGTTTACCTTTCATAACTTACCTCCCCTAAAATTATATGTTTATATTTATACCTCAGGATTTTCCTTGAGGCTGGAACACTGGTATTATCCCTTTACTGCACCCATCATTATTCCCTTAACAAAGAATCTCTGGAAGAATGGGTAGACTAATAATATTGGTCCAACAACAATCATTGATACAGTCATTCGAACTGAAGTTGCCGTCTGGGCTGTGGCAAGATTGCCCATATCCATTTTACCGCCGGTACTCTTTATCAAAGAGGCCAGTGAAGTTGCTTCATTCAGGTATCTGAACAACAGTAACTGGAGCGTGTAAAGCTTTGTATCCGTCATAAGGAACAAGGTATCTGTGAAGGAGTTCCACTGTCCTACCGCTGCAAAAACTGCAATTGTAGCCAATATTGGTGTACACAGTGGAAGTACTATCCTTGCAAATACGGTAAAATATCCTGCTCCGTCTATTTCGGCAGATTCCTGCAGTGCCGGTGGTATTGATTCAACAAAGGTTTTAACAAGTATAATATAGAAGGGTGAAACTATTGTTGGCAGTATATACGCCAGAAAGTTATTTGTAAGTTTCAGATTCATCATTGTAATGAACCATGGCAGTATGCCCGCATTAAAGTACATGGTTATTACCAGATATCTGTACCAGAATTTTCTCCCCCACATTTCCTGCTTGGTAAAAAGAAAACCTAAAAATGCAGAAGCAATAACTGTAAGCACTGTTCCTATTACTGTTCTTAACAGCGACACAACAGCTGCATTTCCAAGACCTTTTAACTGTAAAACCTGAATATAATTTGAAAAATGCACACCCTTGGGTATTAATGTAACCAAACCCCTGTTACTTAAGTCATTATTACTGATAGTATTGATTAAAAGATAATAGAAAGGCAGTACGCACAACAGGGTAAAAACTGCATAAAACATATAGTTGAATGTATTAAATGTAATATCTCCGGCTTTAAGTTTTTTTATTTTCATATTGCCTCCATGTTCCGCAGTGCCTGATAAGTTTAACAAATGGCGCTTGCGGGCTTTTTAAATGCTTGAAATTCTCAATGTATGCTTCCGCAAAAATTATTGATTCTCCGTTAAATTCTTGATTATCCGTTAATTATCAATTTACCGTTAAATTACTGATTCACCATTAAATTATTGATTCACCACGGAACAGTTTTGACATTCTGTTAGCTATGAACAGCAGGAATACACTGACAATGGATTTAAGCATACTAACAGCTGTAGCAAGCGAGAAATTGGTGCCAAGCATACCGATGTTATAAACATACAAGTCAAGTACTTCTATATGATCCTTATTAACCTGGTTTTGGAATACGTAATACTGTTCCATACCATTGTTAATGAAATTGGCTATTGAAAGCAGAAGTATAACGAAATAAGTTGACATAATACCAGGAACAGTTATATGCCAGATCATCCTGAATCTTCCGGCACCGTCAACCTTTGCCGCTTCGTACAATTCCTGATCAATACCGGCTATGGCAGCCAGGTACATTATGGCTCCCCAGCCAAGCCCTTTCCACGTACTCCATAATATCATTGACAGCCAGGTATGACTGTCAGAGGCAAGGAAGTTAATACCTCTATCAACAAAACCAAACTGCATGAGCAATCTGTTTATAAGTCCGCCGTCGGTTGAAAACAAGGTAAACGCAACGGAATACACCAGAACCCAGCTTATGAAGTTTGGCAGTGTTGTTAATATCTGAACGACTTTTTTAAACCATTCTGTCTTGATTTCCACAAGAAAAATTGCAAACATTACCGGAAGTATTGATGTAATAATACCCAAAGTGCTCATGGCTATGGTATTCTTCAGAACACGCAGCACTTCAGCTACCTGGGTAGGGTTTGATACCATGGAAGTAAACCACTGCAATCCCACAAATTCATTATCTTTCAAAGGGATACCCGGTCTGTAGTCAAAAAATGAGTAAATCCAACCGTAAAGCGGCATATAGGAAAAAATAAATGTTAGAACAAGAAATGGAAATGCCATAAAAAATAATTTGTATTTGTTGGCAGATTTTTTAGTCGTAGTATTCGGCAATAATTTCAAAAAAGCACCCCCGTTTTTTTATTAAGCGCCTGTTTAACCTCTTAGAGCACAGAGTTGGATTAGTAAGCTAGAGTCCTTAATAACACACGATTTTGAAGCGAGGGATTTTTGATGGCGCAAGGCGGAGGAAGGCGCAATAATTGTTTTATTGCAACGAAGTACTGCGAAGCAGTACTTTTCGACAACGCTGCGATATCGGAAAATAACCGTTTCAAAAAATGGGAGGTTATTGTTTTAAGATCCCTTGCATGAAAAATCATAAATAGACTCTATACACACATTTTAATAACATAAGGGGGGAATGTATATAAAAAAAAGCAACGATTTGTTTTGAAAAACAAATGACTTTATATTTCAAAATCAGGGTTTTCCATAATCAGCTTTTGATATTCACCGGGTGCAATACCATAAAGGTTTTTAAATACAGTACAGAAATAGGAGGCATTGGGTATGCCAACCTTATTGGCTACGGTGTTTATCCTCTCGCTTGGAAGCTTCAGCAGCTCTTTGGCTTTTTCCATCCTGAACTCACTGATATAATCATTAATGGAATTACCGGTATGCTTCTTAAACATTTGTCCCAGATAATTAGGAGACAAATACACTTCGGATGCAATTACCTTGAGATTTATATCATTTGCATACTTATTATCAATAATTTTTAAGACATTTTTTATTATTTGCTCATCTTTACTGAGTTTCTTCAGCCCTATACTATTTATTGCATTTTTTATATAACTGCTGATTTCTTCTTTAATAACCCTTATGTCGGGCAGGTATTCCATTTTTCCGTAAACACTGTACTTTTCAAAATCCGACTGCTCACCTGAGGAATTTAAATTGTAGAGCAGAACAAAAATATCATTTACAGTACTCTGGAGTATGTTTGTTACCATATCGAGGCTGACACCCTTACAGGAATGAATATGCTGAAAGAGCTCCTCCAGCATAGATTGCGCCCTATCCTCATCCATGGCTCTTATGGAGTGTATAAGCTGCTTTGAGTAAAAATTGCTCCGTATTAAAAATTCGCTTGCATCGTTGCTAAACTTATCATACATCGCTTCAAGGTTATGGGAAACTTCAACACCCATGCTTCCCCAAAAAGCGAAGAACTCAAGCGTGCGTCTGGCCTGAAGATAGGATTGTCTTATGTTGATCACCGAGTTAACACCTTCTCCTATCCCCGCAAGCATATCTGTTTTATATTTGCTGCTGATGGTTTTAACCAAATTATTCATTTCTGCTTCCAGATAATCTATACTTACATTACAGAAACCAAATACAATTTCATTGAGCCCTGCATTACTTAAGGAGAAGACCCTGCTGTTTTTTACTGACTGCTCAATCTCCTCCAGAATATTTGCTGCATCCCAATAAGGTTCCTTATTTAAAGGAGCTTCCTGTATATACCTTCCGCTTTCGGCATCCTTAAGCTTTATAACGGCAACCGTATAGGTGTCGTCGAGTTTAGTCTCAATACCGAAAGCATTAAAATTTCTCTGTATTTCGTTTTCATTGTAATTGCCTTCAAGCAGATTAGTAAAGAAGGCTTGTCTGGTTATAGTTATATTCTGATTTATTATATCGTTGAAATTATTCTCAAGCTCTGTTCTTTTTCTTTCCTTTTTACAGTCGCTTACTACCTTTTCGATTACCTCTGCCATTTCCTCTTCTTCACAATTTTTAAGAATATAGCCGTTAGCATTGAAGCTTATTGCTTCTTTTGCGTATACAAAGTCATCATAACCGGTCAAAATTATTATTTTTGTATCGGGCAATTTTTCCTTAATCTTCTTAGACATGAGAATGCCATCCATTCCAGGCATTTTAATGTCAGTTATTATAATGTCGGGGCGAATTTTCAGAGCCTGCTCCAAACCCTCTATGCCATTGCAGGCAGTTCCGGCAATGGATATCTGGTAGCTTTTCCAATCTATAAAATCAACCAGGCCCTCTCTTTCCCATCTTTCATCCTCGACAATAAGCAATTTAAACAAAACTTTCCCTCCTCATTAAAAAAACATAACCCTATCTTGACTGTATATCAAAGCTTTTACTAATGGCTATTGATATGGATGTTCCTATTCCCGGCCTGCTGAATATTTCAAAAACACAGGCCTTCCCATAGTATGCCTTCAGCCTTTCCATAATGTTTTTGATGGCATAACCGCTACCCTTTGATCTTTCGATCCTGCCCTCCAAAATATCCTGCAGGGCGGAATTATCCATTCCTACACCATCATCAATTATTTGAAAAATGATATTGTCCTCATCCTCATCAACACTGATAATAATGGTTCCGTGCTGAAGCTTTGGTTCGATACCGTGATTAATAGCATTTTCAACAATGGGCTGAAGAATGTTTTTCACTATTTTATAGTCATACATTGAATCCTTGATTTTATATACTACATCAAATGCATTTTCAAAACGCACTTTCTGAATAAACAGATATGAGCTTACCATATCGAGTTCTTCCTTTACCGAGATAAGCCGGACCCCTTTACTTAAAACCAAACGGTAGAATTTTGTGAGTGCGTTGGATATCTTTACTATCTGTCCCGGATCTCCTTTTCTGGCAATCCATGATATAGTGGCAAGAGTATTGTACAGGAAATGAGGATTTATTTGCGCCTCAAGGGCTTTTAGCTCTGCTTCCCTTTCCAGCAGCTGTATCTTGTATACCGTCTCGACCAAATCGTGCATTCGTCCTGTCATATGGTTAAAGTTCAATGCCAGTTCACCGAATTCATCGGTAGTATCAACGGGAACTGATACATCCAGATTTCCCTCTCTTACCCTTTTCATTGCTTTAACCAGCTTCCTTATCCTGCTTAAAAGTGCAGAAGTAATGAAATATATGACTATTCCCAGAACCAAAGCCGATATCAGCAGCACAGAGACAATCTGCTTCAAGGAGTTGGTGTAGTTGCTGTTGAAATTCTTAACTGGAAAAATCCCTACTACACTACATCCGATTTCCTCAACAGGAATGCTTATTACTATGGCATCCTCACCATTTACCCTGGTAATCCTGCTCTGTCTGGTTTTTCCCTGATAGTCCATATAACCGCTGGCTGATATGTTCTTTCTATACAGCTCAGACAGATTATTGGAAACAATCTGATTTTTTTCATCTACAATAAAAACTTTACCCAGCTTACTTACCACCGGGTCCCGGAGCATGTCAAAAAGAACGTCCTCCCTTATCTCAATTTCCAGTAAACCCACCTGTTTCTGATAATTGGTGGTATGCATAATTCTATTATAAGAGAACACCTTAATGTTTCTGGAATAAACGCTGGGAGTATAAACCACAGCATTATGAGAACTGATCCAACCGTTTTTACCCGGCATGCTTTCAACCATTGAATTATACAGCTCCGTTGAATTCTTCTTACTTGCACTGTAATAGCTGTTCAGCTTTTCCGTAAATATAATCTCATTGGTATACACTCTGATCGAATAGATAGAGTTATTCTGTATGAGAATATTTTTCATCAATGGTGAAAAGGTAAACTGATAATCCTGAAGCTTTAAGCTTTCAGTGTCATAATCAGTATCCAGGAAGTCAGTAAACTCCTTATTATATGCCAGAATGTTTGAAACATTCTCTATTACCTTCTGCTTTTCAATAATACTTGCCTTGGTCTGCATCAAATTCTGTTCCATAACCAATCTGGCCTGCACAATGGAAGTTTCGGACATCTCCTTGTACATATAGATACCTGCCAGAATAACAGCTATCATCAGAATAGATATATATGCAGAAACAAACTTTGTTCTTACACTCAGGTTTTTAAAAAAGTACAATAGCTGTTTCAAGACCATTTCTCCAATCTTTGAGCCTGTTTAGTATCCCATTGCACTCGCCATTTGGGCAGAGGAGAGCATAAAATTGCTTTAATGCAAAAAAATTTAACTTTTATTTTTATTTTCCCATAAACCCGTGTGCAATTTCAAGCTTTTCCAACCATTTACAGACGGCTAAGTTGACAAGATAGAGTTTTTTGCTATAAAATCAAGGAACAAAGCACACTAAATAGGCTGTTAATTGATGGAGAGGTTTATGTTAAAAGATGAACGTCAAAAACAGATTCTGAATATACTAAGATCCAACGGGCATGTAGTAATAGATGAGTTATGCCAGATATTTAATGTGTCAAATATGACCATACGGCGTGATCTGGACGAAATGGAAGCCCAGGAACAGCTTATCCGCTCTCACGGAGGTGCTTTGCTGCCGGATACAGACATTCTTATTGAAAATCCCTTCTACTTAAGGTTGGATCAGAATAGGGAAAGAAAGAAGGCTATTGCAGCGGCAGCAGCAGGATTTCTTTCCAACGGGCAGAAAATATTCATCGGTTCGGGAACCACCACATATTATCTGATACAAAAAATGGATAATTCAAAAAAATTACTGGTAGTTACTGATGCCATAAATATATCACAGGAGCTTGTAAACCGCTCAGCTATCTCCGTTCTACAGATTGGAGGAGACATCCGTTCAAACACGCTTTCGGCTACAGGCGTTTTTGCCGAAAATATGATAAGACAGTTCAGATTTAAATATTCTTTTATGGGAGTTACCGGAATCGGGTGTGATGGACAGCTATATGTAGGAAGTGTAGCTCAACTTAGCAATTATCAGGCTGTATTGGCTTGTTCAGAGCATTTGGTTATACTTGCCGACAGTTCCAAGCTCGGGCATGAGGATTTTATAAGCGTTGGCAAATTGTCAGACAAATTTACCCTGGTAACAAATTCTGACGCCGATAGTGATTTGATTAATTCCTATAAGGATTTAGGCACAAATGTGGTTTTATCATAATTTAAATCCGGTATCCCGTATTTCATTTTCTAGGGAACAAACTGGTTTCTGATAAATAAAATTTACCGTTTATATATAAATAAGGGCTGGTTTTCAAAAACAAAAGTTTTTGAAAACCAGCCCTTATAACGCATCAGCTAAGAGAGGGTTTTTCGGTTGTAGAAAAATTTTCTCAGCCTTTGTTATAATTTCCTTACTTAACAAACGGCTTTAAGATAAAGGTTGTATGGAATCTTTGAGCATTGAGCCTGTATTTTTCTATAAGCTCTGGTCCGCAGCTGTTGGAGCCTATGCCGCTCTGGGCATAATCCAGGCAGAGTACCGTACTTCCGCTCTTTTCAAGCTCATAATTGTGCATCTTGTTAGTGAGCTCCTCCTGTGAGTAATAGGAAGCATTAAAGCCAAAGGGTTCATCATTCAAAACCAGTAAGCCTATTCCTGACTGAGCTGTCAGTTTTACATAGTGACAGCCCCAATGGCTTCCGTTTTCCTGCGGTTTGATATAATCCTCGTGCAATTCCTCAACTTTTGCTGCGAATTTACCCATATATGAAGCTCTGCGTTTATCTGCATAGCTTTCATAAGGTCCGAAGCCAAAATACTCAACGCTGTTAACTTCCTGAGGCAGGAACAGTCTGAGACCGAAGCGCGGAAGGAATGGAGTTTCCATATTCCTCTCCACCTGCATGTTTACAGATATGGTGCCATCATCGGCCACATTCCATTCGGTGCTGATATCAAGTATTCTTTGAATGTAAACAGCTGTCACAGACAACTCGGTAATAATCCTGATATTACTGTCCTCTTTTGAAACCCTGGTGGTATATGCTCTGGACAAAGCCCTGTCATATCCGCATTCCTCCCATTTTCCACGAACATTTCTGTCGTTGTCGGTAGGAGCTCTCCATATATTATAGTTCATAGGCTTTTCAAGGAGCACATTATTATCATAGACCATCCTTTCAAAAGCACCTGTCAGTTTATTGTAAGTGTATTTGAAGTTAACTCCTGATATGAATATATATCTGTCAGTTTCACTAAAGGACATCCCTCCCCTTGGAGAGTCATATTCTCCTAGCAGGCTCCTGATCCTGTCTTCTTTCAGTCCTACTCTGTCAACTGCCAGTTTAATCTGATCGAAGCCCAGAATATGACCTTTCTTTGTGAAAGGCAAATCTATCTTCTGGACATACTCAAATTTAATATAGCAGTCTCCCTCATTAATTTCATTCAGGGTCAGATATATGACTTTTTCCTCGTGAGGCTTGATATTCAGAAGGCTCTCATCATCAATGACCCCCTGGGCTACTGATTCGCCATTCTTTGTAACCTGGTAGGATATATACAAATAATCCTTTACATTAACAAAGTCAAGCATATTTCTAAAGGTATATTTTCCTTCCTTGGAGTTCTCCTTGATCAGTCTTAATGGGCGTATAACATTCTTGTACTCCAGCAGTCCGGTATGAACCCTTCTGTCAGGGTATACAAGTCCGTCCATGCAGAAATTGCCGTCATGCGGAAACTCTCCAAAGTCTCCTCCATAATAATACTTTTTCTTTCCATCTTCTGTTCTTCCTACATATATGGCATGATCGCACCATTCCCATACAAAGCCCCCGCAGAAGCCGTCATATTTCTGTATCAGATCATGGTAATCCTCTATATCTCCCGGACCATTACCCATTGCATGAATATATTCACACTGTATAAAGGGCTTGTCACCTTTAAGCTCTTCAAAATATTTTGTTATATATTCAATGGAGGCATACATGCAGCTAAACAGGTCAAGGTTGCTGAAATCACACTTGTAGCCCTCCGGTTTATAATGGGCACTTTCATAGTGTGTGAGTCTGCTGGTATCATAGCCCTTGATCCATCTGAGAGCACTTTCAAAGTTCCTGCCGTACCCGGCTTCATTTCCCAGAGACCAGATTACAACGCAGGCATGGTTTTTGTCTCGTATTACATTTTTTCTCACACGGTCTACTATGGTTTCTTCGAATTCAGGGTCATGCGCCAGAAGCGGGAACGCTTTACCATCCTGAGCCCCGCCAAATATAGTAGTAGTGCCGTGGCATTCTATATCCGATTCGGAAATTACGTAAAAACCATACCTGTCACATAACTCGGTAAATACAGGAGAGTTGGGATAATGGCTGGTCCTGATGGCATTGACATTATGCTGTTTCATCAGCGCCAGGTCAAGAAGCATGTCATCAACAGTCACTGCAGGCCCCTTTTCAGGGTGGCTGTCGTGCCGGTTCACACCCCTGAATTTAATCTTTGCGCCATTAATGTATACAACCTTATCAACGATTTTTATTTCTCTGAGTCCAACCTTAACAGCAATTGATTCCTCCGGGGTATTCAACACCAATGTGTATAAATATGGCTCCTCGGCATTCCACAACAGAGGATTATCCAGACTGATGGATATATTCCCGCCTTCTGCCGATCCACCGGCTACTTCTTTCTCGCCCTCTGTATCAAGCAGAACATAGTCTACTTTTATCTCCTCATTGTTCAAGTAGTCAAGCTCTACCGATATATCCGCCTTTTTATAGTCATTGGACAAGGTTGTTTTGACAAAGAAATCCCTTATGTGATTTTGTGGACGATACAGAATGTAAACATCCCGGAAAATTCCTGACATCCTGAATTTATCCTGATCCTCAAAATAGCTTCCGTCACACCACTTAAGTACAAGTACTGCTATCTTATTCAAGCCTTCACTGACCAGATCGGTTATATCAAATTCACTGGTTGAATGGGATACCTGGCTGTATCCCACAAAAGCACCGTTTATCCAGAGGTAATAACAGGAATCCACCCCTTCAAAATTAATGTACTTTCTCATCCCTGCCTGTGCAGATGTCACATTGAACTCTCTCACATATGCTCCACAGGGGTTTTCTACCGGAACGTAGGGAGGATCATAGGGAAATGGGTATTTTACATTAGTATATTGGTGTTTGTCATAGCCATGGTTTTGCCACACTGAAGGAACCGTGATCTTATCAAAGCCATCCATGTCGTAGCCTGCGAGATAAAATTCCTCTGTCATATCGTAAATACTGTTGAAATATTTGAAGCTCCACTCTCCGTTAAGCAATTGAACCCGTTTGGATGAATTTCTGTCCCCGGACATTGCCTCAGTCTGATGAGGATACGGAATGTAATAGGCTCTATCCTCCATAGTACCGATATGAAGAGTTTTGGGATCTTCAAAATAATTTTTTACCAACATATTTTTATCACCACTTTCGGATTATTAGATTCATATCTTAATTTAAATTATACATATCGCCCATAGCCAATTCCATTAATAAAATAGAATAAAACCTGCACAAAATTAAACTAACTCATTTGTACCCCCCATAAAAATAGTATAAAATATAGATGTAATCATATTAAAATAATTAAGTATAAATAAGTCAAATTTTGCATTCGAATTATATTATGTGCAGGAAACTTTATTTTTAGCAATTGTCATAAAATTAATTATAGATTTAAGGTTGGCAGAGCACTGGTGGTCTGTAAGATCTAAAACATTTATTGCCCGGCGGTAAAATTTAGCCTCCGGCAATGCATGAATTTAGAAGGTACAGACTACTAGTATTGTAAAGGAGAGAAAAATATGATAAACATATCGGGCTACGTCACAGATGCGGACGAAGATATTGTCGACAGCAAGAACTTTTTATCTGTAAACAGCTGCGGCTACTACAAGCTGGCTAAGCTCTCCTCCTTTGAAACCAGCCGTCCCGGAGGAAGGTCGGATTATCAGCTTCTTTACGTGGCCAAGGGTACTGCAGATTTTAAAATTGACGGAGAGCTTATGACCATGGAAGAAGGCTCTGCTGTTATTTATTTTCCCCATCAGCCCCAGTATTACAATTATCGCCTGGAAAATAATCCGGAAGTATACTGGCTCCATTTTTCAGGCACCCAGGTGGAGACTTATCTTAAAAGTTTGGATTTTGTAAACGGCTCTCTGTTCAATGTGGGAATTAAGAATGAGTATATCCCCATATTTGAGAAAATTATAAGAGAACTTCAGGTAAGGAGAAAATGCTTTTTCGAGCTGTCAAACCTTTATGCTCTGGAGCTCCTGTCCCTTATGTCCAGAAACATGTCCGAGGGAAGCTCCAATATCTACCGGATAAATGAACAGCTGCAGAATATTATTGAACTGATGAATAAAAGTTTTCCGCAAAAACAAAGTGTGACGGAGTATGCAAAATTGTGCAATATGAGTACGTGTTGGTTCATAAATTGTTTCAGAACCTACACAGGTATGACTCCACAGCAGTATATAACAGATATCAGAGTTGCAAAAGCAAAAGAGCTCCTATCCTACTCCTCATTCAACATTTCCGAAATAGCATCAATTGTAGGATATGACAATCCCTTTTATTTCAGCAGAATCTTTAAGAAAAATACAGGCCAGTCACCCAGAGAATACAGAAAATAAGGAAAACTCCGGGTTTTAACAAAACTAATATGCAATTTCTGTTCTTTCTCCTACCAGCTCAAAGCTGCATTTTACAGTTCTGTTTCCTGTTAGGTCAGTACTTCTCTGATCAGGCTGATTACCTGATATGTAGATATTAAAAAGGCCGGGCTCTAATATACAGCTTCCGTTATTATCTATCAGAGCCATTTGTCTTGGAGAGATATTAAAGGAAACCTCTGCCTTTTCTCCGGGCATAAGATGAACTCTCTTAACACCAGAGAGCTGCCATTTGGGCACCTCTACACTTGCTTCCACATCCTCCAGATACATTTGAACTATTTCGTCAGCCTCATATTGACCTGCATTCTCAACGGTAATCCGGCACTGAATAGGATCACCTGGATTTATTCTTTTGTCCGAAACGGTCAGCTCTTCATAATTAAATCGTGAATAGCTCAAACCGTATCCAAAAGGGTAAAGTGCGTCGTTTTTCATATAACGGTAAGTCCGGTTCTTCATGGAATAATCGCTGAAATCCGGCAGCTCTTCAGAGGTTCTGTAAAAGGTAACCGGCAGCCTTCCACTGGGGCTGAATTCTCCAAAAAGAAGTGATGCTACTGCTTTTCCGCCTTCAGCACCCGGGTACCAGGCCTGTACAATGGCTGGCACATGTTCATCTGCCCAGGTTACTGACAGAGCACTGCCTGACAGCAAAACCAGTATGACCGGTGTGCCTGTTTTGCAAATGGTTTCCAGAAGCTCCTGTTGATGCCCGGGCAAATTGAGATTGGGTTTATCCCCGCCTGCATACTCATTGGATACATCCCCCTGTTCCCCCTCGAGGGTTGAGTCCAAACCCAGACACATAACTACAACATCTGCTCTTTCGGCCATTGCAACTGCTTCACCAAAAAAGTTTTTTGGCGCTGCAAGCCCGGGCTTCTCTTTGAATAAATGGCAGCCTGCAGAGTAATAAACTCTTGCTCCCGGTTCAAGGTAATTTTGAATACCTTCCAGTACAGTAGTATATCTTGAAGCCGTACCGAAGTAATTGCCTGTTAAAGCGTTTCGGCTGTCGGCATTTGGGCCGATTACTGCTATGGACTTAATTTTTTTCTTATCAAGTGGAAGCAGGTTATTTTCATTTTTTAACAGTACAAGGGATTTTTTAGCTATTTCCAGAGAAAACGCCCTGTGTTCATAGCAGTCGTTGACTTCATATGGAATTGACGCAAATGGCACGTCTTCATCCTCATCTAACATGCCAAGTTTCATCCTTGTTGTCATTAGTCTTGTTACAGATTCATTTATCCGTTCCTCGGTCACAAGTCCTTCCCTGTGGGCAATTAATAAATTTGCGTACATATTTCCACAGTTTAAATCACAACTGTTGTTAACTGCCAGGGCCACAGACTCAGGTGCCGTCCCGGTAACCATATGATTTTCATGGAAATCCTTTATTGCCCAGCAGTCAGAGACTACGTGGCCCCTGAAGCCCCATTCCTGCCTGAGAATATCCTTAAGCAAGGTTTTACTGCCACAGCAGGGCTCTCCGTTGGTCCTGTTATATGCCCCCATAACAGCTTCTACTCCTGCAGTTTTAACACATTCCTTAAAGGCAGGAAGATAGGTTTCTCTCAGATCCTTCTCCGACACCTCTGCATTAAAGCTGTGCCTGTCCTTCTCAGGGCCGCTGTGCACCGCATAATGCTTGGCGCAGGCAGCAGATTTAAGATATTTATTGTCGTTTCCCTGAAGCCCCTTTACAAATGCTGCACCAAGCTTCCCTGTAAGATATGGGTCCTCGCCAAAGGTTTCATGGCCCCGTCCCCACCTGGGATCTCTGAATATATTTACATTCGGAGCCCAAAAGGTTAACCCCTTATAAATGTCTGTATCTCCATGCCTCTGGGCTTCATGATATTTGGCTCTGCCTTCTGTGGAAATGATGTCAGCTACCCTGTATATCAGCTCATCATCAAAAGTTGCAGCCATGCCGATTGCCTGTGGAAACATTGTAGCTGTTCCCGCCCTGGCAATCCCATGAAGCGCTTCATTCCACCAGTTGTAAGCCTTTATTCCAAGCCGGGGTATTGCAGGAGCACTGTGCAGCATCTGTGTTACCTTTTCCTCAAGAGTCATCCTGGAAACCAGATCTTTTGCTCTGGTATCAAAGCTTAATTCTTTATTTTTATAATCAGGGAATCCTCCCATATATCCTCCCACAGAACGTTTTATCCGGAATATCCATTCATGTATAATTGATTTTTGAAATAAATGAACTCTTACATTTTCGGTCAATATATTTTTCTGCCCAGCTCATCCGGTATTCCTGTTTTTCTAAAGAAATAGGTATTTATAACATCCCTCCACTCTTTGGAATGTTCAATCTGCCCTTCCAGTCTCCCAAGAACATGGCTGAATACCTCTTCCTCAACCTTTTCCTCCAGGCTCAACCATTTAGTCCTCAATTCCTCAGCCTGTTCCACACCCTTAAAATGAGTATTGTATATATATTGAAGAAGGGTTTCGCCAGACTTGAGTTTATAGTCATAGGGAACATGGTGAAAAAACAGCAGCAGTTCCTCAGGGCATGTCTCAAGATTCTCATATAGCTCTGCTATTTCCTTATGATATTGTCCTGTATAACCGGTTCCGTTTTTTACAGTTCTGTCTACACCAATGCCCTTGTGGTCTGCTCTGTGATAAGTTCCCCACTTGTCATACTCATAACCGTCAACATTTGGCCCGTAATGATGATTTGGATTAACCATCCAACCAATACCTAAAGGGGAGGTGTAATTTTCGTATATTCTCCAGGAATCCAGCAGCATATCCTTTATTGTATCTACGACTTTGCTGCTATTGGAATATGTCAGCCTTATCCAGGTTTCTGCAATCTCTTCCGAAGTTAAATCAGGATTCCAGGCAAGTTGTGCATAACCGAAGGTATTTGCCTGAGCCAGCTGGTGCCCGGTCCAGTTATGATCATCTCCTATATTCACAACCGCTGCAAAGCCACCGAATTTGTTGTTGAACACTTCACGGCTTATAATTTTCTTTACGTTGGTCCCCTTCCCTTTTGCAAAGGTATCAAACCCAAGTATCTCTTTCCACATAGGCACCAGATAGCATAAGTGCTTTTGTTGTCCTGTATACTCCTGTGTTATTTGAAGCTCCAGCAGCTGATTTGTTTTCTCCAGGCCTCCTATCAGCGGAGAAACAGGCTCCCGCACCTGAAAGTCCATTGGTCCGTGCTTTATTTGAAGCAATACATTTTCAGCAAATGTTCCGTCCAGCGGCATAAAATGGTTATAAGCCGCCTTTGCCCTGTCAATTGTACGGTCTCTCCAATCTTGCAGGCAATTGTAGACAAAACATCTCCAAATAACCAATCCACCGTGTGGCTTCAATGCCTCGGCCAGCATATTGGCCCCATCAGCATGGGTACACCCGTAGGAAAATGGACCGGGTCTGCCCTCTGAATCGGCCTTTACAAGGAAGCCTCCGAAATCAGGTATGTGTGAGTAGATGTATTCGGCCCTGCTTTTCCACCATTCGCGAACCTGCTTATCCAAAGGATTCGCAGTTGCAAGGCCTCCAAATTGTAAAGGACTCGCAAAGTTTATACTTAGGAAAACCTTTATACCATAGTTGCGGAATATTTCTGTCAGCCTGACTACTCCCTTTATGTATTTATCAGTTATAAGCAGAGTCTCAAGCTTATGTACATTTACGTTATTAATAGCTATGGCATTAATACCAACTGAAGCTAACATTCTGGCATAATCTGTGATTCTGTCCAGAGTCCCTGTAAATTTGTTGTTTTTAAAGAATATAGACTTGCCTGCATAGCCTCTTTCAATACTGCCGTCAATATTATCCCAATGGTTTATCATTCTCAGCTGGTTGGCCGGATTTTCAATCCTCGGCAGAGCCTCTATTTCAGTTTCTGTCTGAATAAGCCTTAGCAGACAGAAGACTCCGTACAGCAGCCCTTTATCTGTTTTCCCTGCAATCAATAGGGTTTTTTCATTATTGTCGGCTGTCAACTTTATTATAAAGCCCTCTTCTCCAATACTTTGTCTTTCCTTCTCCGACAATGGTACCAATCCCTTGACAGCATCAATAGTACCAAGGATAAGACAAGCTTCTTTTGTTGGAATTTTCGACTGTGCAGGCCTTATTCCCAGAATGCCGTTTAGACCCAGTTTAAGTTCTTTAACAGCACTCATTGAAATAGCGGATTTTTCTACTACCACAATTTCCTTTAAAAAATCTTTGTATTCTGCCAATAGCTTTTTATTTGTAAGCTTGTAATATTTAAGCCAGCACTTATACATGGAACTACTCTTTTTACTGCCCGTAACTTCTAATTTACTCATTTGCTGCCTCCTGTACCAGAGTCTTATTAATTCTGTAAGCCCTTCATTTTTGTGATTGCTTCCCACAGACCATTCAGATATGCAATCCCTAAAGCCCTGTCATAAAGGCCGTATCCCGGTCTTGCCTTTTCACCCCAGATCATTCTGCCGTGGTCCGGCCTGATATAGCCTTTAAAACCTATATCGTGGTATGCTTTCATTATTTCAAACAAGTCCAGAGAACCGTCGGAAGACAGATGTGAAGACTCGTGGAATACTCTATCGGAAATAAACTTTATATTTC
The DNA here is from genome assembly GCA_023409265.1 of Bacillota bacterium. Lineage (GTDB taxonomy): Bacteria > Bacillota > Clostridia > Acetivibrionales > DSM-1351 > Ruminiclostridium. Next base: position 305,143 of record JAEYHZ010000014.1, read on the forward strand.
TTACGTGTCCGAAATGAATTCTTCCCATACTTCCAAAATGTCTTATGATTTCAGGAATATTATTTGCGGGATTTGCCCCAAGTGAACCGCTGCAAAGGGTCAAGCCGTTATATGGACTATCAGCAAGTTTTACAAGTCTGTCGAGATTTTCCCTGCAGGTTACTATTCTAGGCAAACCGAAAAGTGGCCACGGGGGATCGTCCGGATGTATAGCCATTTTAACATCCTCCTCCTCACAGACCGGTATTATTTTATCAAGAAAATACTTTAGATTGGCAAAGAGCTTTTCCTCATCGACACTTTTATACCGCTCAAGAGTATTCTTGAGTTCTGCCAGTCTTTCAGGCTCCCAACCGGGCAATATAAATCCGTTCGAACTTGTGGCCATATCCTCAACCAACTTAACCGGGTCTATATCCTTTACAACATTATGATCGTAGAAGAGAACCTCAGAGCCGTCGGACAACTTGTGCGCAAGTTCAGATCTAAGCCAGTCAAATACAGGCATGAAATTATAGCAAATAACCTTTACTCCTGCTTTTCCCAGATTTCTAATACACTGCTTGTAATTTTCTATGTATTGGTCTCTCGAAGGCAATCCAAGTTTAATATCCTCATGAATATTGACACTTTCAATAACCTCCAGCTCAAGTCCGGCTTTATTAACAATATTTTTTAGTTCAAGAATTTTCTCCATAGGCCATACATCACCTACAGGTATATCATAAAGTGCACCCACAACTCCGGTAACACCCGGTATTTGCTTTATTTGCTCCAGTTTTACGCTGTCGTCCTTTTCTCCGAACCATCTGAATGTAATTTTCAAAATATCATCCCCTCATAGTTAAATATTTTTTAGTGTTTTTCAATGGAACTTATGTAATAAACTATCAGGCTAAATATTTAGCCAGTACTTGCCTTACCGCATTTTTACCGGCAAGCATTTCTTTAAAGAAACCCTCTATTTTTTCACCCAAACCGGCCTGATATAAATCCATACCGAAAATTCTCTCATTGGACAGCAAGGGTTTAAGACAATTTCCCATTGAGTCCGAGTTCCCAAATTCTACATCTTTAACAATGTCTTTTAGCCGCACCAGCATGGGATCAGGGCTTAGAGTCATTTCATTGCCCTGATCGTCAACTCCTATCAAATACCTGCACCAGCCTGCTATTACCAACGGAATATAAGTCAGTCTTTTTATATCCAGTGTGGGATGCTTGTAATAAGTCTTTATAGTTTCCCCAAAACGTACGGGTATTTTTTGTGAGGTATCGCAGGCAATCCTCTGCGGAGTATCAGGTATAAACGGATTGGGGAGCCTTTGTTTCAAAACCTCATCAATGAATCTATTTGGATCAATTATTCCCGGATTGACCACCGCAGGCATCCCCTCAACATAACCGATTTTTTCCACAAGACTTTTAAGCAGTTCATCCTTCATCTCGTCTGCAATGAGCCTATAGCCCAAAAGACAGCCAAAGACCGCAAGGGCTGTATGCAAAGGATTCAGACAGGTTGCCACCTTCATTCTTTCCACCTTATCAACAGTGTCTTTGTCTGTGAAGTATACCCCGGCCTCCTCCAGCGCTGGACGTCCATTAGGAAATTTATCCTCTATTATGAGATATTGAGGTTTTTCTGCATTTACAAATTGGGATATATACGATTTTTTCGCAGTACAGCTTATTTTCATACCCTCAATTCCCAGATCTTTCAGAGCCTTGCTTATCTGTTCAGACGGCCCGGGAGTTATTTTATCTATCATTGTACAAGGAAACGCCACCTTTGAGGGATTATTAAGATATTTTAGGTACCCTTCCTCCACAAATCCACTTTTTACCCACTGTGCAACCAGTGTCTCAATGGAGTTTTTCAGAACCTCTCCATTATGAGAACAGTTGTCCATACTTACCAGAGCAACGGGTAATTCTCCTGCCTTATACCTCTGATACGCCAGTGAAGCAATTTTAGCCATCAGACTTCGAGGCTTTTCAGGTCCGTTCTGCACATCCTCTTTCACTTCGGGCAATAACATACCCGATAAATCAGTTAATGAATAGCCCTTTTCTGTAATAGTAAAGCTTATTATTTGCAAATCCGGCTTGCGGAAAATTTCCTGCAGCCGCCGCCAGTCAGCGCTTCCTGCTGTACTTCCGTCAAGACTTTCAGACACACTGGCTATAACCTTTTTTTCCAAACTCCCGTCAGGGAGCAAATGCACCAGAATTGTAAGATTATCGGCCGGTTTATATATTTCATCTATGATTACATTGTCATTCGGTGCTACTGCAATTATTCCTCTATCTGCTTTCCCGGCCGACACAAGATTGTGCTGCAAGGCAGCAATATAGCCTCTGAAAATATTACCTGCTCCAAAATGAACCCAAATTGGTGACTCATTTGTTTTATTCATCATCTCTTCTATATCAAACTCTGGTATTTCAAAACCTGCCTGCCTCCAAAAAACACTTTGCTTTAAACTGTCTCGGTTTAACTTCATAATTATGCCCATGCCCAGCATTTCGAACAAAACATCATGAGAGAAATGGCATGGGCTAAGTACCCCCTTGATTTATTTTTCAAATTTCTTACAACCCTTTTCCCCACATTTATCTGTTTTTTAACTGATTGCATGATACTTAAGTCCTCACATTGAATGAAGCATTAAACTGATCATGATTGGTATTATTTATCCGTTCTGAACGGAGATGCCGGCAAACCCTCGACATTGATCAGGTTGGCGCCTTCAGGGTTATCGCTCCAGGCATATCTTACTGCCTTTGGTTCCGGGATGCTGTCATTCCAGACTACAACCCTGTCACCTTCGATTTTCGCTTTTGCCCAAATAAATTTATTATTGTCGCCTGCTATTGCAAAATGTTTTAACTCACTGCCGGTCCTAGTCTTTAGTCCGCCGGCGGCGTTGCTAAAGCTGATAATTATTTTATTTTCTGCAATTTCCATCCCTTTGTATATTGGACCTGAAGAAGTAATCTCCTCCCCATAAGCCTCACCAAAAGCTGCCAGCGCCAGCCTTTCTCCAATATCTTTTTTTCTTAAGGGGTGCATATCATTCCATTCTCCCAGATCAATGGCAACTACCATTGCCGAATCAGTTATTTCCAAAGAAGCAAGCTGAGCTTCCCGCAGTTCAGCCCACTGGCTTTCTGAAGGTTGTTCCTGAACTGTTCCATAGTTGGGAAGCTGAACAAATAAAAATGGAAATCCTGATTGATTCCACCTGTTTCGCCAGTCAGCTACAAGAGTTTTCATAAGGCTGTGATATTCTGAAGGGTGTGAGATATTGGCTTCTCCCTGATACCAAAGGGCCCCTTTTACAGCATATTTTGTAAGCGGAGCCAGCATCCCGTTATATAAGCCTGTGGGCTTCCAGTGAACGAAAGTGGGTTCGGGCAATGGACCGCAAACTGCTCCTATCCTGTATTTCCATTTGCCCTTTAGATCAATTGAGCAGCCTTCAGTTGTGATTCTATATGGCTTGTCAGCAATAAAGCCCCCGTTTCCATTATTACTAACCACCCTTACAGTAATTGTATTCTTTCCTCTGCGCAACAGTTCCGGAGGTACATCATATTTCCTTGGCGGATATTGATATGTAACTTCTCCAACAAATATGCCATTTATATACGTTCTGTCGCTGTCAACAATTCTCCCAAGCCAAAGTCTCGCAGGCTTACCAAGCATTTCTTCTGGAATATCTATTTCTTTCCTGAACCAAATTACACCATTCAGATTTTTTATATTAACATTTTCAAAATTATCAGGTAAATATATATCGGACCATCCAGAAGTATCAATTTCATCTGAGTACCAGGCTATTTCACTGTCAGCTATACCTGAATCATTTCTGTCCAGACAGCGGTACCATTCATTTGAAATTTGTTCATCTCTCATCTGCACTTTTTTAACATATTCATAATCCTTAAAAGGCTGTGAGGCTCTCAGGATATGCGGATATGGCTCCAGCGCCTCTTCACTGATCCAGGATTCAACAGGAGATCCACCAATCGCTGCTTTTATAAATCCCACAGGAATACGGTATTTTTCATATAAAGTCTTTGCAAAGAAGTAACCAACAGCCGAAAAGCTTCTTATGGTCTGAGAATCGGCTGATTCCCAGCAGCCTTCTTCAAAATCCTCCAGCGGCCCATTGAAATCGAACCTGAGAGACACATTAAACTGCCTTATTTGGGGATTATCACAATTTATCATTTCCTCAGGATATTGATCCTTCACTCTTTCCATTGGCAGTTCCATATTAGACTGGCCTGAACAAACCCATACTTCACCCACCAAAATATCTGTTACTGTTATGGTGGTGGACGCTATGATTTCCATGTTGTAGGGGCCTCCGGCCTCTAAATCCCGGAGAAAAACCTCCCATGTTCCATCCTCAGCGGCTTTAGTTTTATATTCTTCTCCGATAAAGCGCACTGAAACAGACTCTCCTGCAGCCGCCCATCCCCAAATTCTAACTGTGGCCGCTCTTTGCAGAACCATACCGTTGCTTATTAACCTCGGGAGTAAAAGCCTGCTATTTTTATCCTCGATACTATGTTTTTTATCCATATAAATCTCTCCCAAATGAGCACTTTTTGCCAATATGTTTTCAGAGCGTTTTCATTACCCGATAAAATCCAGCCAGTACCTGGATTACACCAGCATGAAAGTCTTCGAGCTTTTACATACATAAATTATACTAATGACTAATAACTGCTAATATGTTTATATTGCCCTTTGACTTGCAATAATTGCTATGATAGAATGAAAAAAGAAGGATTTTCAGTTTAATAATTACTTTATTCCAACTGACGGCAAGGTCCTATTGGCAAAGTACAGCAAAGCTAAACTTAATATCAGCCTTAAAATAGGGGAAGTTATTATTTAATCACGCTTAAGTTAGGGGTGCATATGAAAAAACGGTATCATGATTATCAAACCCGTCAACAAATGCATGCAAAAGAATATGAATTATTTTATTATTCAGATTCAACGCTAGAGAAAGTTTCTCTTCATCACCATGATTTTTACGAATGTTTCTTTTTTATTTCAGGTAATGTAAGTTATTATATAGAAGGCAAAACCTATGCTCTCAAGCCCGGAGATATTGTCCCCGTCAATACTACAGAGCTCCATCAGCTTATTGTCAAGGACCATTCGGTGCCTTATGAAAGAATCGTTTTATGGATAGATAAAAACTTTATGAACAGTATTTCAACCGATAAAACAGATTTATCCGAGTGTTTTTATGCCAAAAAGGATCATGTTATCAGATTGTCTCTTGACCATCAGCAGAATATTAGGTCAATTCTGCACAAACTTATTTCAATTGAAAACTATAACGGTATAGGAAGCGATATCCTTTACAAAGCATATTTTGTGGAATTATTTGTACAGATCAGCATGGCTTTACAGCACAGCAGCATAAGACCTGATGCCGATGTCAAAAAAAGCAATATGATTACCGATATTATCGAATACATAAATAATCATATCGACGAAGAATTGACCATAGACACTCTTTCGGAGCAAGTGTTCCTCAGTAAGTATCATTTGCTGAGAGAGTTCAAAAAACACTCGGGAACTACCATTCATAAATACATAATTCAAAAAAAGCTTATACTGGCCAAAGAGCTTATTTTAAAAGGTATGCCAATAACGGACGTTTTTAAGCAATGCGGCTTCGGTGATTATTCAAATTTCTTCAGAGCCTTTAAAAAGGAATACGGTGTTACTCCAAAGTACTTTTACTCCAATTTCAAGCAGGAATAGCCAGATAAGTAACCCGAGTATCAAACAGCTTAAAAAGGGAGTGCTGCAAAACGAAGTTCCATCCATTCTACAACACTCCCAATAGTAAACTCCTTGCGGCTAAAACTCCAAAAAACCACATTTAGGATTTATTTCTTCTGAAAATTTAAAAGTAAACAAATTACTTGTGATATTTATCGTATGCCGCCTTACGTTCGTCCATTATGGCCTGGCCGCCTGAAGCAAGATAATCTTTCATACCGTTATCAAATATGGAATCAAATTTATCCGGCTTTGCTGTGACAGCCTGAGTTAACATATTATCACGTTTTTCCTTAAGAGCCGGACCCATTCCCTCTTCGGCCTTAATTTCCCCGACATTAACATGTTTACCAACTGATGCGTCCTTACTTGTCAGTTCGTAGGCCCTTGAAATATAGCTTGGTTCTATACCGGCATACCCGAGAGCCACAGACTTCATGGTCAAAGCAGGATCACCAAGATCCAGTCCGTTGATTGTCATAGTGTAGTCGATATTCAGCGGAGAGTTCATAAACTTCTCTCCTTTGGTGGCTATACTCTTTATGAGACCGTCCGCTGTCTTTTCATGTGTAACGCCCTCTTCTCCGATCTGGAGGAATTTACGGTTATCAAGCTTGCTGATCCAGTTGAGGTATAGCAAGGAAGCAACAGGTTCCTTATTCGTTGCCGGGAAAAAGATTTTGCGGTCAATTGGAGGGCTAAGCAACTTCTTATATCTTCCGGCATCATTTTTAAAACTCTCAACTGCGATAAATGCCGCATCCGGCCCAACTGTCTTCTTCATATTTGCAATAATACTATCATCCCCATTTCGGTAGGGATAATCCCAATTATGCATCATAGCTCCCACATATCCGGCTTTCATCTGGTTGTCAATATTCTTGTCACCGGCAGGATACAGGGGGAAGTCCTTCCAGATCAAACCTGCATTATACCATTCATTCAGCTTCTTTATTCCATTTTTAAAGCCCGGATACAGCAAATGTCTGTCATCAAAACCATAAACCAGATATTCCTCATCATTTTCTGCAAATTTGTCAGGAAAATAAGAGGTTATTAAATGATCTGCAGTCCAACCAACGTCCACGCTAAGGAGGAATGGAATTATCTTGTCAGCGTTAGCCCCAAGTAATGTTTTAGCGTTGCTCTGGAAGGCCTTCAACATTGCTTCAAACTCCTCAAGAGTTGTCGGCTCTTTGAGGTTCAATTTTTTCAACCAGTCTTCACGGACGAATGTGTTAACACGTTTATTCTGAAAAAGCATGGACTCAATAGCCCAGATTTTACCTGTATCCGGGGTCTTATTCCATGTGATATTATCTTCTCCCAGAAGAGAATACAAGTCAGGCAATAACTGCTTATTGCTCTCCAGAAGAGGTGCCAGGTCATGTATTCCGCCCATGTTTGCATAGGTCTGAACAGTCGGATAGCTGTATGTAAGACAAATATCAGGTGCACTGTTTGCAGCAAGCAGGTTGTTCAGTTGTTCTGTTTCTGTCCAACGTGGTACCGGAATAAATTTAACCTCTACATTATAATCCCTAAGCATTCCTTCTTTAATCCAATTGGTATAGAAGTTATCTTCTGCTTTAGTGCCGCCATCTACAGCACGGTCAAAGACTTCAACGGTGATGGTTTTCTTTTCAGCAAATCTCCCCGGCAAGCCTTCACTGCCTGCAGCGGAGCTGTTTGCAGCTGTACTTATCGCAGCTGATGAACCAGCGGTTGATGCAGCTGTGGAACCATCTGAACCGCAGGCTGCCAGGCTGGTGGTCACCAGAAGGCAGGCCAATAGAATTAAAAGTACTCTTTTCATATAAATCCTCCTTTAAATGTATCATATTAATAGACATTTCGTCTAAAATATACACTAACCCTTTACTGCGCCAATGGTCACACCGGTGATAAAATACCTTTGAAGCCAGGGATAGACCAACAGGATTGGCACTGTGGCAAACATGACGGTTGCCGCTTTAAGGCTGTCCGAAAGGCCAGGGTTCGCAAAACCCTCCTGGGCTGAAACCTCAATGTTGTTAATGTTGTTGATGATATTGTAGAGAAGAAGCTGAATGGGATAAAATTTTCTATTCCCCATATACATCAGCGCATCGGAAAAACCGTTCCATCGTCCTACCGCATAGAAAAGAGAAAGAGTTGCTATTACCGAGGTGGACAAGGGCAGATAGATGTTGACAAGTGTGCGTATAGGCCCTGCACCGTCTATTTCCGCTGACTCCCGCAAACTGTCAGGTATTCCGTACAGGAAGCTGCGCATGATAATCATATTAAACACGCTTAGACAGCTCGGAATTATCAATACCAAAGGTTTGTTTATAAGATCCAGATCCTTCATCAGCAGATAGTTGGGTATTGTGCCCGCATTAAAATACATGGTAAATATAATCAAGGTGTTGATGACTTTCCGCCCTTTGAGCTTGTCATAAGTGAGAGGGTAGGCACATATGGTTGTCATAACCATGGATACTATGGTACAAATAAACGTTAATATTGCAGTCCAGCCAAGTGACCAGACATATTTGCTGTCAAGGAATACCAGTCTATAGGCATTAACATTGAGCCCTTTGGGCCAGAGCGTAACCTCTCCTTTTATGAGAGCCTCCGATGAACTGAGGGAACGCGCCGTAATGTTAACCAGCGGTAAAAGACAAACCAGTATCACCAGTAAGCATATAAAGGCTATCACCAAGTCTCCCAATTTGGTACTTTTTGATTTAATCATTCTGCATATCCTCCTTCATGTATTGTGCTATAGTTACCAGATACCGCGTTCACCGAACTTTTTGGCAAGTGAATTGGCCCCGATAAGGAAAATAACACAGACTACCGACTGAAACAGGCCGACTGCAGTTGTCAGAGAGAATTGAAGCCCTCGAATTCCGTTAGTATATACAAAAGTCGATATGACGTTGGATACATTATCAACCAGAGCATTCCTTAAGGCATACGGTCTGTCAAACTCGCTCCCAAGGATACGTCCGAGATTCATAATCAGCAGAACCACAATGGTGGATCGCAGGCCGGGAAGGGTTACATGCCTTATTTTTTTGAAACGGCCTGCTCCATCAATTGAAGCGGCCTCATAAAGTTCAGGATTGATACCCGTAAGTGCGGCAAGGTATATAATGGAGTTCCAGCCCACACTTTGCCATACTCCAAGAAATATGTAGGTAGCCACCCAATGCTTTGGATCATTCAGGAAGGGAACAGATTCAATTCCCAACCGGTTCAACATTATATTTAAAAGACCGGTACTTGGCGCAAACAGCTGCAACGCCATACCTGAAATTATGATCCACGAGAGAAAGTGAGGCATGTATGCAACAGTTTGAGTAACTCTCTTGAATTTTGCATATGTGAGTTCATTGAGCAGCAAGGCTAAAATTATGGGAGCAGGAAAACCAATCACAAGGTCCAGCAGATTAAGCAGAATGGTATTACGCAATGCATACAGAAAGTCCATGTTTGAGAAGGCCTTGATAAAGTACTCAAAGCCATGGTTACCCGCCCAGGGCATCTCCCAGGGACTCTGCACGATACTGTACTTCTTGAAGGCTATCTGGATGTAAGTCATCGGTATGTAGCGGAACACAAGGAAATAGGCGATCGGCACAGCAAGCAGAAGATATAGTGTCCAGTAGCGTTTTATATAGTTTTTCAATTTTTGTGCATTTCCAGACAAAGGCAGCACCCCTTTTCTCATTTTTTTAGAGAGTGAGAACTTGTACACCATAGATCCAGTTGTACATATAAGTTTAAGATAAGTTTCAGACAAGTAATATCACAAGAAATATTGCATAAAAACGATTCGATTTTTTGCAGAAAAATGGCAATAATAATCATAATTTGGAGCATCTTTTGCAATTCTACAATTCAACCCTATCCAATTGCATATATCGTCAGATAACTTTTTTCAAACGCCTTAACACCCCCAGGGATAGCTTACCATTAGTCACTTTATAACACATAGGCTAAATAGAAAATTTTCCGACTGTAGAAAAATCACCTTGGCGCAAGCATGTTTCGAAGAGGCAAAGGTGTCCTCAGGAGCACCATGAATATACTCACCATCCGTAAAGGTGAGGGACATCCATCGCCTTGTTATATTCTGATAATAGCAATTCTTTATAATAAATAATATGTTTATATTGTCATTTGACTTGTAAAAATTGCTGTTTTGCAGTAACGATAATTTCAAGGGTAGCATAGGTTTATTTATATCTGAAGCCTTTACTTGTAATTACAACATTGTTTACGAAGTAAATCCTTGCACTTAGTCACACAACACCAATAAGCTAATGTTTCATCATGTTTCCCTTAAATTATATCAAAAATGAAAAGTACTAGTTGTAATTACAACAAAATAGTACTTGTATTTATCATAAACGGTACATTATAATAAAAATATTGGATGACAGTGATTAAAGAGAGGTTCATAACATGATTAATTCACCCAAGTATAAGGATATTGTTGAATGGACAGTTGAACAGATTTCAACCGGAACCTTCAAACCAAATGACAGGTTTCTATCCGAAACTGAGCTTGGAAACAAGTTCGGTTTTTCCCGCCAAACTGTTCGGCGTGCACTGGAAGTATTGGAACAGCAAGGTTATATCTCACGCATTCAAGGCAGCGGGACATATATCTCCAGCAGTAAGCCACATCCGCCTGCTATGGATAGAGATCGTTCAAGGACGGTGGGCATAGTTTCTACATACCTGGACAACTATATCTTTCCAAGTATTGTACGTGGTATTGAAGGTGTTCTCTCCTCAGACGGCTACGCGGTGCAGTTAGCATCCACCAATAACTCTGTGGAAACCGAGGCCAGATCACTGCAGCTTATGATGGACAGACGGGTTGACGGCTTAATCATCGTACCTACCCGCAGTGCTTTACCCTGTATAAATCTTGACTTGTACAATACTATTATCCAAAGAGGCATACCTGTCGTATTTATTGATTCGTTTTATCCGGAGCTGTCCATTCCATATGTTACACTGGACGATGAGATGGCGGGATATATAGCGACCCAGCACCTGATAAGCCTGGGGCATCGAAATATTTCAGGCATATTCTCGCACATCAACAGACAGGGGCATTTACGCTACCTTGGTTATGCAAGGGCACTAAAGGAGCATGGTATTCCTGTACAGGAGGAGAGAATTTTTTGGTATTCAAAGGAGAGTTTACAGCAAATGCTGCATGGAAACGAACTTTTGGAATGCCTGGCTAAATGCACCGCGGCAGCGTGTTTCAACGACCATATGGCTTTGATGCTTATTGATTATCTACGTCAAAATGGCAGAAGTATCCCGGAGGATCTTTCTGTGGTGGGAATCGATAATTCGGAACCTGCAAAAATCACATCACTCACCAGTGTTATTCACCCTTCGGTAGAGTTGGGGGAAGCTGCAGCCAGACTTCTATTATCAATAATAAACGGAGCAGAGGGAAAAAACGTCCTGTTCCCGCCTCAGCTGCAGATACGTGGTTCAGTACGACAGCTGGAATTAAAGGTATGATTAAAAAACAACCGGAGGTCAATATGAAACTGTTTAATGATGGCTGGATGTTTGCCAAGGGTGAGCCTACTGACTTTTTACCCGTGGAAATACCTCACGACTGGTTGATTTCGGATGTGAACAACTTATACGAAAGCGGCATCGGCTGGTACAGGCGAGAACTTGACGCAAGTTTCCTTGAGGAAGGGGAGCGGCTGTTCCTCCGTTTTGACGGAGTATATATGGACAGCACACTGTTTGTAAACCACAGGCAGGTCGGGGAGTGGAAATATGGCTACACTGCCTTTGAATACGACATAACCGATTTTTTAAATAGAGAAGGTTTCAATACTATTTTACTGGGGGTGGACTATAAGTCTCCAAACTCCCGTTGGTACACCGGAGCCGGCATCTACAGGGATGTTTTCATTAAAGTCAAAAACTCCTGCCATTTTGTGTCGGATGGTATATATATAACCACCAGCAAATGTGATAATAATTGGGTTTTTATGGTGGATGCGGAGGTAGAAACATCAGGTAGACCGTACATAGTTAAGCACACGCTGTTGAATGCTGAAGCTGATATCCTGGCATGGGATGTTGATAATCCCCATCTGTATACATTGCAATCCGAATTATTCGTAGACGGTGCCCTCACAGATGTGGAATATACCCGTTTCGGCTTCCGTACAATTGATTACACCAGCGATAAAGGTTTTTTCTTAAACGGTAGACATATTAAGTTAAAAGGTGTATGTCTGCACCATGATCTGGGTTCGCTTGGATCAGCGGTACACCCTGATGCCATACGCCGCCAGCTGACCCTGCTCAGGAGTATGGGTGTGAACGCTCTTCGAACTGCACATAATCCACCGGCGAAAGTATTTATGGATATTGCCGATGAAATGGGCTTTCTGGTTATGTCAGAAATTTTGGATATGTGGACACAGCCCAAGACTGCCTATGATTACGCAAGATTCTTCAATGACTGGATTGAGAAAGACGTTGCATCCTGGATCCGCAGGGACAGGAATCACCCTTCAGTCATCATGTGGAGTATAGGCAATGAAATTCAAGATACCCACTTAGATGCAGAGGCCGGAGCAGAAACTATGAACCGGCTGATAGGGATGGTAAGAAAGCATGACCCCAAGGGACACGCTCCTGTGACGCTTTGTTCCAATTACATGCCCTGGGAAAACACACAGAAGTGTGCGGATATAATTAAGCTCATGGGCTATAATTACGGAGAAGCACTTTATGACGAGCATCATGACGAACATCCCGATTGGATCATATACGGCAGCGAGACCTGTTCCACTGTACAAAGCCGTGGTGTTTATCACTTCCCGCTAAGCAAGTCAATTTTGGCTGACGATGACCTGCAGTGCTCTGCACTCGGCAACAGTTCCACCAGCTGGGGTGCAAAAAGTGTGGAGGCCTGTATCCGGACCGACCGTGATATTCCTTATTCACTGGGCCAGTTTATCTGGGTAGGCCAGGATCACCTTGGGGAGCCCACTCCTTACCACACGAAGAACTCTTACCTTGGACACCTGGACACAGCCGGCTTCCCTAAAGATTCATATTTTTTATTTCAAGCAGCCTGGATCGATTATAAAAAATCACCTATGATTCATATTTTCCCGTATTGGGATTTCTCACCTGGTCAGATTATTGATATGAGAGTGTGTTCCAATGCACCAAGAATTGAGCTGTTCATCAACGATGAAAGCTTGGGAACAGTGACTCTGAAGGACCGTTTTCTGGCAGACTGGCAGATAGCTTATCAACCCGGAACATTACGTGCAGTTGCATATGACGAGTACGGCGAAATAATTGCGGAAGAATGTAAAAGTTCCTTTAGTGACGCAGAGTGTCTTAATTTACAGCATGATACCTTTGGAGAATTGGTATTTGTCACAATTACAGCTGTGGACAAATATGGGAACCCTGTTGAGAACGCTAACTGCCGTGTTCGTGTTTCTGTGGAGAAGGGTACACTTCTTGCTCTGGATAATGGTGACTCCACCGATTACGATCAGTTCCGGACAGACAACAGACGGTTGTTTAACGGCAAGCTCCTGGCCATTGTAAAGTCACAGAATGGCAGCACTCCCAACATTACAGCAATAATAGATGACATTGATGTTCCCATTCGCAAGATTGAGCTCTCGGTACAGGACTACACTGTTACAGCTCAGGTTTTCCCGGAAAATACAGCCTACAACGACATAGATTGGCGGTTAACAGATGCAGGCGGTATTGATAGTCCTTTTGGGATTCTGAATATTAATGAAGACGGTAAAAGCGCAACGGTAATACCTAAGGGTGACGGCGAGGTTTACATCCGGTGTGCCGCAAAAAATGGGCGCAGACATGCAACCATAATATCTCAACAGAAAATTAATATCACCGGAACAGGTAAAGCATTTCTCGATCCTTACAGTTTTGTGTCGGCAGGTCTGTACAACTGCAGCAATGTGGAGCTGACAAACGGTAACGAACGTGGTATTGCGACACTGCGCAGCGGCGAAAGCCATGTGGGTTTTAAAGATGTAGACTTTGGTGATTACGGCTCGGACGAAATCACTTTGCCGCTGTTTCCGCTTGGAAAAGAACCTTTCTCTTTTGAAATATGGGAAGGGATGCCTTTGGAAGGCGGCGAACTGATTTTTACTGCAGCATACGACAAGGGTTCTGTCTGGAACACGTACCAGGAAGTGACTTATAAGCTTCCCCGGCGTTTGCGCGGTGTAACCACCTTGTGTCTGGTATTCAGAGAAAAGGTGCATATCAAGGGCTTTTACTTTAAAAAATACATGAAAGCTTTTCAAAAACTTTCTGCAGCAGAATACGATACTATTTACGGAGATTCTTTCAAGGTTAATGCCACTACAATTGAGAATATTGGAAACAATGTTTCTATTATATATGAAAATATGGACTTTGGCGACACCGGTGTCCGCAGTGTTGCCTTATGCTGGAGATCAAAGCTACCAAGTAATTCGATTCAGATTGTATTTACCGGTGAAGACGGACAGATTCAAAAAGTTGTATTTGCAAATGGTTCTGAAGATTACACAAGCGCGGTATTTCCACTGGGCGAAAAGGTTTCGGGTAAAAAAACGGTATCGCTGATTTTCCTTTCCGGAAGCAGCATAGATATTGCCTGGATACAGTTTTACCAGTAATAATACTAAAAATTACACTGAAAAACCAGCAAACAATTAACTATTGCTTGCTGGTTTTATGTTTATGCATTATTTTAACAAAATGAATATAGTAATTTTTTAAGGGCTATACCCATAAATTACTTTCCAGGAAATTTATTTTCTTGCAACGCCAGTTTTTCTAGCTGCTTCAGCAACTGCTGCCGCAACTTCCTTTGCTACTCTAGGATCGAATGGAGCTGGAATTACATATTCTGCATTTCTTTCTGCATCGCTGACAAGACCAGCTATTGCATAAGCAGCAGCTATTTTCATCTCATCATTTATTTCACGAGCTCCTACATCAAAAGTACCTCTGAATATACCAGGGAATGCAAGAACGTTGTTAACCTGATTTGGATAGTCTGAACGGCCTGTACCAACAACAGCAGCACCAGCTTCAAGAGCTTCTTCAGGCATAATTTCAGGAGTTGGGTTTGCCTGAGCAAAGATTATTGGGTCTTTTGCCATTGACTTAACCATTTCCTTTGTAACCTGGTTAGCAGCTGAAACTCCGATAAATACGTCTGCTCCAACCATTACATCCTTTAATGAACCTCTCTTGCCTTCAAGGTTAGTGATCTTAGCCATTTCAGCCTTTATTGGGTTGAGGTTGTCTCTGCCTTCATATATAACACCCTTGGTGTCGCAAAGAACAACTTTTCTGAGACCCATTGAGAAAAGGAGCTTTGTTATAGCTATAGCAGCAGCACCTGCACCGTTTACAACTATTGAAATATCTTCCATATTCTTGCCAACAACCTTTAATGCATTGATAAGACCTGCAGCTGTAACTATTGCAGTACCATGCTGGTCATCGTGGAATATTGGAATATCTGTTTCCTTCTTTAATCTTTCTTCTATTTCAAAACATCTGGGAGCAGCGATATCTTCGAGATTTACACCACCAAAGCTGCCTGAGAGCAACTTAACAGTTTCAACGATGGTATCAACATCCTTTGATTTGATACAGAGCGGGAATGCATCAACATCTCCGAAAGTTTTGAAGAGGCAGCACTTTCCTTCCATAACAGGCATACCAGCTTCCGGTCCGATATCTCCCAAACCAAGTACAGCTGTACCGTCGGTGATAACTGCTACCATATTGTGTCTTCTTGTATACTTGTATGAATTTTCTACATCCTTCTGAATTTCAAGACATGGCTGAGCAACTCCTGGTGAGTATGCCAATGAAAGGTCTCTCTTATCCTTTAATGGAGCTTTACAGATAACTTCTATTTTTCCTGCCCACTCTTCGTGCGCCTTAAGTGAATCTTCATAAATAGTTCCCATTCGTTTAATCCTCCAAACGTTAATAATAAATCCTGAGTTTCTCTTACACTTTTAGGAACAAACAAACAATACTTACTGTATCATTTATTTGTTCCTAATCATTGTACACTATTGTGAAAACTTTCACAACTCATTTTTCATTTTTCATGCAAATTTTTCAAACTCAAAAGAAAAACTTACAAGATTTAAAACGCATATTTCAATAGAAAATTTTTCAGCATTAGAAAATTTTTCTTAGCGTTTCAACGAGGCAAACAGGCCTCATTATATATCTTTAACTTCATTAATAACAGCTTTAACAGCTTCAGCTGACTTCTTCAGGAGTTCCATTTCATAATCTGTAACCTTTAACTCAAGAACTTTTTCAGCACCGTTAGCTCCAACTATAGTAGGAACGTTTACCAAAACATCCTTAAGTCCGTACTGGCCATCAAGAACAGTACCAACAGGCATAATAGTATTGAAGTCCTTCAGTATTGATTCAACTATTCTGTTTATTGAAAGAGCTATACCATAGTATGTTGCTCCCTTATTCTTTATAATTGTTGCACCGGCAGCTTTAACTTCTGCAAATAATGTATCCTTATCAATGTTTAAGCCATTAGCCGCAACATATTCATCGAACTGTGTTCCGGCAATGTGAGTTGCACTCCATAATGGCAACTGTGAATCACCGTGTTCACCTATAACATAACCGTGAACGTTAGCAATGTCTATATTTAATGCCGCACTGATGTGAGTTCTGAATCTTGCACTGTCAAGAACAGTTCCTGATCCAATAACCTTGCTGGCCGGCAATCCAGACCACTTCTGTGTCATATATGCCAAAACGTCAACAGGATTTGATACGCTTACTATTGTACCTCTGTTGTAATACTTCATAATTTCAGTAACGATACTCTTCATTATTGTAGCATTTTTCTTAGCAAGGTCTAAACGAGTTTCACCTGGTTTTCTCGCAGCACCCGCTGTTACAACTATAACATCACAGTCCTTAACATCTGAATATTCTCCTGAATAAACCTTCATATGACCTGCAAATGATAAGCCATGACTAATATCAAGAGCTTCTCCGTAAGCCTTTTCCTTGTTTACATCAATTAAAACCAACTCAGATACCAAATTATTAATAGACATTGCATAAGCTGCTGATGCTCCAACAAAACCTGCGCCTACTATAGCTACTTTAAATCCCATACAAAAATCCCTCCATTTTTTTCGCAATTGCTATTAGCGTAACACAACTTGTATTAAGATACAAACATAAATATAATCATTTTGTTCAATTTTATTAGCAAAAATCGCTAATTTTTTAGATTATATTTATTATTGTAGCTTAATCGTTAATTTTTATACAATATCTATATTCTTGTATACAATGTTTCCAGGCATAACCAATTGTATTTAACCAAGGTTAGTTCCCAGGCTTGTTTTAAGGGTCTGTATATTTATAACATTGTTAAAAAATAACCAAAATGAACTCAAATAAAAAAAGACGAAATTTTCGTCTTTTTTGCAGCTTTTTTTGTTAAATTTTTCTGCTAAGAACAGTTCCGTTCATATACAATTCTGAGTCCCTCCAACGTCAAAGTGGAGCTTACATGATTTATTGTCTTTGATTCCTCGGCAATAAATCTTGCCAAGCCACCGGTAGCAATAACCTTTATGTTTTCCTCCTGCATTTCCTGCTTCATTCTTTTTACTATATAATCCACCTGCCCAACATACCCGTAGAATATCCCCGACTGCATACTCGCAACTGTGTTTTTTCCAATAACGCTGTCAGGTTTTATCAAATCTATCCTGGGTAGTTTGGCTGCCTTCTGGAACAGAGCTTCGATACTGATCTTGATACCGGGACATAGTACACTGCCCAAATATTCTCCCTTTCCGGAAATGGCACAAAAGGTAGTGGCAGTGCCCATATCTACAATTATCAGCGGTCCCCCGTATATTTCAAAGCCTGCCACTGCATTGACTATTCTGTCAGTTCCGACTTCTTTCGGATTCTGACACCTTATATTAATACCGGTCTTTGTTCCCGGACCAATAACCATAGGGTCCAGCTTGAAATACTTTTTGATTGAGTGTTCCAGGGTATACATAATCGGAGGAACCACAGATGCAATAATAACCGCTTCCACTTTGTCCACACTTAAACCAGCGTGTTCAAACAAGTTGAAGATTAACATTCCCAACTCATCGGCAGTTCTCTCCTTGTCAGTTTTTAAACGCCAGCTGGCAAGAAGCCCGGTGCCTTCATATACACCCAACACCATATGTGTATTACCTACATCTACTACAAGTATCATACTCCAAGCCTCATACTGCGGATTTCTTTCATTTCGAGTTCAATTTCTTTTTCTATTCTGCCTATATCAGCAGCAATATCTTCTACTGTTTCTTCGGCACGCGGTTTAATAACAGGCCTCTGGAAGTGCTGTCTGAAAGTATCTCTATTTTCTCTGCCGTTTTCCCTGTTCTGATTTTCTCTATGAAAATTTCTTTGATGATTTTCCTTGTGTTGATTATCTCTTTGAGTATTTTCCTTTGCAGAATTCTCCCTGTTTTGATTATCACGGTTGGGATTTTCCCTCTTCTGGGTATCTCTCTGCTGGTTGTACTCCCTTTGCTGACTGTTGTTTTCCCTCTGCTGATTGTCTCTGGGAGGGCGGTTATTTCTAACATGGTTTTCCTTGTGACTTACTTCACCATCCTTTTGAAAGGATTTCTGCTGTGAATTTGAATTGACCGGTTCACCCGTCTGAACCCCATCCTTTGAAAAATTTTTTCTAGGGTAATCATTTTTCTTAACCACTTGCTAATTCCTCCTAAACTTTCTTTAGAACCTGTTTAGTATCCAATTGTACTCATCATTTTGGCGGATTTTGCCCATGCTCTGTTAAATTTTTGGAATAAACAAATTATTCCTGCAAAAATTCGCCTTGCCTGACACAAATTTCCCTCAAAATATCAAGTACAAGCAGATACTAAAACAGGTTCTTACAGCGAAAAATAATAGTTTTTTTTATAATAGCACATGTATGAACAAAATGCTTCACATTTTTGTTGTAATTTCCTTAACATGAACAAATAGCAATAGCATATCATCCAATATGCCTAAATAAAAATGAAACAAGCTCACTAAACATACCCCAGCAAGCCTCTCACCTGTACTTCACCGGCTGATATTTCCTTCTCGGTTCCATCCTTACATTTTACAACAAGTTTACCATCAGAGGCAATGGATTGGGCAGTACCATAATATTCCATACCCCTGTAAATAATTTTAACTTCCTTCCCAATGGTAACCGAATATTTATTCCAGCGGTTTATTATCTCATCGGTATTACCTTCCAGCATGATATTATATATCTCCTCAAAGCTGGTAAGAATACTCCCCAACAGTTTTACTCTGGATACATTGTTACCGGTATGTAGCTTTAGGGAGGTTGCCTTATTCTGCAGCCCGGGATCGAAATCATTCAGATCCTGATTTACGTTTATTCCGATCCCCACTACCAAATAGTTTACATGCCCGGGTTCAGCACTTAGCTCTGTCAGAATGCCACACAGTTTGCCGTTATCCAATATTATATCATTTGGCCATTTGATTCCGCAATTGATTCCCTGTTCCCTTGCTATTCCCTCAACAACAGCTACCGATGCTGCAAGTGTCACAATCTGAACCTGCTCCGGTTCCAACTCGGGGCGTAAAACTATTGAAAACCACAGGCCATGATTACTATCCGACTGCCACTCCCTGCCAGTTCTTCCTCTTCCAAGAGTCTGCCTTTCTGCGACAACTACCGTGCCATGCTGACAGCCTTCATTTCCTATTTTCTTGGCATAACTGCTGGTTGAATCTATTTCCTCAAAATGCACAAATTGCTTACCAATTTTTTGCTCCTGGGGAAGGACTATCTCTCTTACATCAACCACATCGGGTAATGCTATGAGTTTATAGCCTTTTTTTGAAGAGGAGTCTATAATGTAGCCCTCTTTTCTAAGCTCATTTATATGTTTCCAGATTGCAGTTCTTGTTACTCCGAGTTTGTTACTGAGCTCTTCTCCTGAAAGAAATCCCTTTTCTTCTCTTAATTTATGTAATATTTGATTTTTCAAAATATTCCTCCAAACCCGTGAACGGTTTTTACAAGCTACAAAAAACTATCATCAACCAAAGATTGTCTTCAGTCATTAATCATTCCAGCTTATCTTCTCTATATCATAAAACCTGCTTAGCTCAGGCTTCTTTATACAGTAGGTTTTACCATTATCCGCCCTGAACACCGCAGTACCCTTTTGGAGGTTTTCTATTTTTTCAAGCCGGTTTGTTTCAACAAGTTTATCAAAGTAATAATAAAGCAGAAAATCATCAGTTTCTGCAAGTTGCTCACGCAACTCCTGCAAAATATTATTGATATAGAGTTCTTCCGAATATGTATAAATTACGGGTGAATCCATTCTTTTATCAAGAACAGAGGCTTCACCCGCCAGAATTGTGGAAGTTATGAGACACTCCGGCAGCCTGTAAGTTCCAAAAATATATTCTTCCACAGGAATTATGGAACTGTAGTATAGCTCCATATCCATATCTCCATCTGCTGCATTTTCAAATAAAAATCTGTCTGCGACAAAGCATTTTTCTCTTTTTACCTGAACCTTGAGACAGGTAAACTCTTTTGATCTATAAAGCTCCATGTTATCCTTGGGGTTTAGCAAACCGGAAAAGCAAAGGCTTTTTTCTCCTCCTATGATTACTTCCCTGTTATGGCTAGTGGACAGCTTCAGCCCACAATCCAATATATTTGGCACATTTTCAGTTCTGACATAATAATAGACCTCTATCATATTCACACCCCGCAGACAAAACTATAATAAAGAACATAATTCCCCGAGAAATGATAACGAGGCGATATATGTCCCCACTTTCTATAGGTGACTGGTACCGCTCTGGTTTCAGTCGGTGAGCATATCTCCCGCCTCGTTGAAACGCGCTTAAAGTAAGAAAATTCTACAGCTGAAAATTTTTCTATTGAACCCTATGCGTTATAAGAAATGACTAAATAGCAGGCTGGCCTACTATTTAATCATTTCTTTAATTATATTACATATCTCTGAATTCTACCATATCGGGTTTTATCATCACATTATTTAAAATCAGGGTACTGATTTCTGTTTTTTCGACTTTATTATCTTTCTTAGTACTTACAGGCTTCTCGACCTCTATATCCTTGAGACTATTTTCAATGGTCTCATTTACAGCTTCCTGTTCTTTTATGAACTTTGTTATCATTTGTACAGCCGGATCAAATTCTTCGTAGAATAATGCGATCAGGTCACCCGGCTGAGCATCCAGCATCGCCTTTTCAAGGGCTCCGGTTTCACTTAATATAACCTCAATATTTTCTTTTTTGTATCCTGCACCAACAATGCTCTCCTCAAAGATTGAAGCTACCTCTCCCTTTTTCCTGCCTCTTAAATCCCTGTCCTCTTTGATATATATCTTTTCAAAGGATTTTGCGCAGAGCTCACCTACTTCTCTTATATTGGAATCCATTCTGTCGCCCGGCATTCCCACTATACCCACCAGACGTTTAGCCTTCATCTTCTGCATGAACCTGATAACCGCAGAATAGCCTGCTATATTATGACTGTAATCTATCATAACTTTGAAGCTTCCCAAATCAAAAATGTTAAACCTCCCCGGATTGAGCTCAACACTTGGTCTGAAGGTACTCATACCTTGTTTGATTATATCCATAGGGACGTTAAGGCCGGTAAGTGCAGATATTGCAGCCAATGAGTTCTCAATATTGCAATCCACAAGTCCACCGATGGTTATTGGTATTTCGTCAAGTCCCATAATTGGTACCCTTTTTCCCTCTTTTACTACCCATACATAATTATCTTTTACATACAGGGCAATATTATCAGGGTTTTTACAATGCTTTTTCAGTAATTGATTTGAGCTTGTCCTGCTAAAAAGTATTACCTTGCTTCTTACTCTACTCAATACATAAGGCGTCATACTGTCATCTGCATTCAGTACGGCATAACCCTCCGGCTTAACAGCTTCAATTACAAGTGATTTTATTTTTGCCAGATCCTCAAGTGTATTTACACCATCTATCCCCAGATGATCATCACTTATATTGACTAAAACAGCAACATCCGCCAGATCATACCCGAGTCCCTTTCTGACAATTCCACCCCTGGCAGTTTCCAGCACCGCAGCCTCCACTTTTTTATTTGATAGAATTATACCGGCACTCACAGGCCCGGTGGTATCCCCTTTTTGAATACATTCATTTCCTACGTATATTCCACTTGTACATGTCATTCCAACTGTCAGTCCGGTCAATTGCAAAGTATGCCTGATAAGTCTTGTG
This sequence comes from Bacillota bacterium, assembly GCA_023409265.1. GTDB lineage: Bacteria > Bacillota > Clostridia > Acetivibrionales > DSM-1351 > Ruminiclostridium. The sequence continues at coordinate 327,384 of JAEYHZ010000014.1, forward strand.
GTTGTGGTCTTTCCGTTGGTGCCTGTTATTGCTGCCACAGGAATATTACCGCTGCTGCTTTGTGGAAACATCATGTCAAGAATATCATCCGCAACATTTATCGGATCTCCTTCAGAGGGATGAAGGTGCATTCTCAGGCCTGGAGCAGCATTAACTTCGATTATGGCGCCTGAATTCATATCTATTGGAATGGAAATATCCTCTGTAGAAATATCAACACCGGCAATATCCAACCCCACTGCTCGGGCAGCAGCTATTGCGTATTGCGCATTTTTCGGGTGTATGTCTTCAGTACAGTTTCGCGCCGTCCCACCGGTACTTATATTTCCGTTTTGCCTTAGCTTTACTTTCTGTCCTGCTTCAGGAATACTCTTTGGTGTGAAACCTTGTATCTCAAGGTACCTTAAACATATATCATCAATTTTTATATAAGTTAAAGGTTTCTCATGATCCTCTCCTCTTAAGGGATCCTGGTTTTCAAGCTCCACCAGCTCTTCTATGGTTCTTTTGCCATCTCCGGTTATTTCAGGAGGCCTTCTCTCGGCAACTGCACTTAGACGCCCTCCTACAACAAGCACCCTATAATCTTTTCCACTAATCTGCTTCTCCACCATTACCTTTCTGGAGTATTTTTTTGCTTCCACAAAAGCCTGATTTATCTGGTCGGATGAAAGAATATTTATGGTAACGCCTTTTCCCTGGTTTGAATCAAGGGGTTTTAAGACCAGAGGAAATCCAACCTTTCCAGCAGCTTCAAGTGCCTCCTCCAGTGTCTGGACAACAAAACCGTAGGGTACAGGGATATTGTTATCCATCAGGATTCTCTTTGTAAGTTGTTTATCCGAGACAATATCAACAGATATACAACTGGAACTGTCAGTCAAAGAAGCCTGTATTGTTCTTATGTTTTTACCATAACCCAATCTGAGTATGCTGCTGTTGCCAATCCTTTGAACAGGAATACCCCTTTTTACCGCTGCGTTATATATGGCCTTTGTACTTGGCCCCATGTCTGTTTCCAGTGAAAGCTTTTTAAGACTATCCAAAATATTTTTTATGTCAATATCAGTACCATACGCAAAAGCTTTTAGTATTTCTATGGCTTTTTTTCCGCATTCAACAGCTAAAGACTCATTTATATACTCATATATAATATAGTATTTCGAGGATGTTCCAATTTGTCTTGTCTTCCCGTGGTTTACCTGATACCCAAGTCTGTTCTGAAGTCCAATGGTCAGGTGTTCAGCCACATGTCCAATATAAGTGCCTTCAATTAACCTATCTCCAAAGCCGCCAACATATCCAACACCACAAGTGTGTTCTGCCAATTCCGGAAAATTATCAAGCAGTCTTTCATTAAATCCAGGTATGTCTTTTGTGGGGCCGGACTCAAAAGCTCCAATATCTACAATCATTCTTACTACCGGTTTGTGACTATATATATTTCTACCTTGAAAGCAATAAATGCTTTGAATTTGCACCGTATAAACCTCCTAATATGTTTACTATGCAACATGAATATAAATCATTTTGTTAGTATAGCAGTTATGAATTTTTCTTTCTAACGCTCCTCTGTCCAAGATCAAAGCCGTAGCCATTAGGCAATACATGAATTGTAACGTTTGACAATGCTATGATATCCTCGGGGTTAAGTTCTGAAACATTTGAGTTTTGAATTGTCCGGCCATCAATTACCGTAACACAGTTTGTTCCTACAACCTCAAAGGACGCGTTTGAATGAACCTTTATTGCTGTATCTTCATCAATTCCAATACCAAGAACGGAAGGATTTTGTGCCACTCCTACCAGAAGCCTGCCCAATCGCCCTCTCTGTTCAAAATGCTGGTCGATTATAACCTGTTCTAAAAGTCCCAATCCGGGTGACATGCCTAATGTACACTTTCTTGCAGCAGCGTTGCTGTTACCGTCGACAATCATTACGCTGCTCATGGCTGATGCTCCCGCACTGGTTCCTATTATTGGTACTCCTTTTCTGTAAAGCTCCAGCAGAGTTGCAAAAGTTTTGGTACCGCCCAAAATGCTGGTTATTCTAAGCTGATCTCCCCCAGTAAAAAAAACTCCTGCCGCACCTGATATCCTTTGTGCTACAGAGTTGTCATTTGCATCACTTCTATTATCAATATTTAAAACATCTATATCCTGCACTCCCAATCTTGAGAATACTGCTCTGTACTCTTCACCAACTTCCTGGGGTTTTTGTGTTGCAGTTGTCAACACGGATATCTTGGCTTCTTTTCCCCCGCACATTTCTATGGCGTGCTTGAGAACACTGCTTTGACCCCACTTATCCTCCGCACCCCCAATGATTAATAAATTCCCATTTACAAGCTCACTCATTATTTTCCTCCAATTTTACAGCCAGAATAAGATTTTATTTTTTTATATATTTAGAGCAGCTCTGGCTAAACTAAGAAGTCTGGTGCTAAATGCAAGACCTAATCCCATAAGAACTATTGATGCAACTACCAGGTAAACTCCCAGCCGGCTTTTGTTGTTTTTTGTAGCGAGAATTCCAGAGATAACACCAACCATCCCAAAAACAAAGGGATAAAAGAATAATGACAAAATAGCAGACAGCCATCCCATAAAAAGAAATAATACTCTTTTTACAGTTTCATAATGATTCGTAATTCCTTGAACATTATCCATAATAAACTCCTTGCAAAACACTAACATATTATTGTTATTTCTATTTTCATAGCGTATTATTTACAGAATATACAGTTAATATTCACAAAGTAAATTGCTGCCGATGTCCAGTTTTTTAGGTCAATTCGGCCTTTTAAGCCACAAGTAAATGATTTTGGAAATATAAAGAAAAATGACTTTTTTGCAAGTCATGATCCTTAAACTTTCATTTCCAGCGTAAATAGCTAGTTCAAATCAAGACAAAAGTCCTGCTGTCAAAGAAGAAATTACAGACTTACATTAATGAAGAAATTACAAACTGCCATTCTTGATATATGGGTTTTAATGTGAGAAAATAGAAGCTTAAGATAAAAATGAAGGTACATATTAAGGTGGGGTTTAAAATGAGACATAATAACAATAAGAAGTTATTTGCTTTGGTTGCAATAATTGTTACAGTAATATTTTGGGGATATTCCTTTGTAAGCACTAAAATTCTGCTTGAGGATCTTCCTCCCATAACAATTGCTTTTTTCAGGCAGTTGATTGCTGCTGCTGCTCTGCTAACCCTGCTTTATGTTAAAAAGTTATTTGTAAAAATGCCTGTAAAAGATATACTGCTATTATTTGCATCCTCCTTTTTCGGCATTGTATTATATTTCCTATTTGAAAATATGGGTTTAAATTATACAACTGCATCTAATGCTTCAATAATTGTTGCTGCAGTACCTATTTTTACTCTCATCACAGAATCCTTATTCTATAAATTCAAAATAACTCCAAGAGTTATTATTTGTGTACTTGTTTCAATAGTAGGGGTATTTCTGGTTATATTTGAAAAGGGTCTGGATTTTTCCTCAGGCTATACAAAAGGCAATCTGCTGATGATAGGAGCAATGGTTGCCTGGGTTATTTATACTATTGTATGCAAAAGCCTCAACGGTAAATATAAGGGAATTGTTATCACCACCTACCAAATGGTGGCGGCGTCCATACTTTTCATACCTTTTATAATTCCTGAAATGAAGCACTGGAAGATGATACCTGTTTATTCGGTCGCAAACCTTCTGTATCTGGCTCTATTCTGTTCGGCACTTGCGTATTACCTGTATAATGTTGCTGTCAACAGCCTTGGAGCCACTGTTTCATCAATGTTTCTGAACCTGATCCCGGTAGTATCCATTGCAGGTGGAGTACTCGTGTTGAAGGAGTCGGTTTCTTTAATCCAAATTGGTGGAATGCTATTAATCATGCTTAGCCTTGTTTTTATCAGAGGAAGGGAGAATAGTATAAATTAGCAGGAACCAATCAGTACCTCATATTTGTCCAGCTCCACGCGGTCAGGAATACAAACAGACTTATCTGACCGGTGAGTACCCAGCAGTACCTTCAAATTCTTACCTAAATGGCTGTTCAGATTTATACTTATTTTTCTTTCTGTAAAGTTCAGAAGTACTACAAGCTTTTGATTAACGTTTTCTCTTTCACAAGCCGTGTGGGAACCTCCCTTGTCAAAGTCGGATTCAATGCATTCATTATTGCAGCATTCACCAGCAGCTACCCGTTCGAAGGCCAGAACCCCTGGAAGATATTCAGCATAAAACTTTATACCTCCCGATTGCAGAAGTAAATTCTGTTTTCTGAGCCATATAAGCTTTTTATAAAAGTTAAGCAACGAATCCGGATCAGCCCCCTGAAGCGCCACATTGTTACTATTGAAGTTAATATCAACCGGCAGCCAGGGTATAACCGGAGAGAATCCGGAATTGGCGGAGGCATCCCACTGCATAGGAGTTCTGGCCATATCACGGCAGAATCTTTTAAGAGGATATGTTCTGTAACTCAGCGGGTCCTTCATATCCTTCCTCTTCAGTTTTCCCCCGGTCATTCCCAGCTCTTCTCCATAATATATGAAGGGAGTTCCCCTGAGAGTCATAAGCAAGGCTGCTCCGACTTTACACCTTGCCATGGTGTCCTCTCCCTTTCTGTATCTGTAGCTGTGGCGAAGGTTATCATGGTTGCTGAAGGTAAAATTGGGCCATGCCCCTGCTTTGAGACTGTCATACCACTTTATTACAGAATCGTATATCTTGTCAGCCTTCCAGGGCTGGAATAAAAAGTTGAAGTTAAATGCCATATGCAGCGCATCAGTTCCATCACCACAGTATTCTGATGCAAGCTCCGCATTATCGGTAAATACCTCGCCAACCATCATTCTCTCATGATAGGAGTCGGTTATTTTTCTTAAATCGCGACAGATTTCTATAGTTTCAGGTCTGTTTCTGTCATAGATGTGTTTTTGTAAATCAATGCTCTTTAATGAATACGGATTGCTTCTAAATTGATCGTCTTTTATAAACCAATTGATAACATCCAGTCTGAAACCATCAACTCCCATGTCCAGCCAATATCTGGCCAGATCATACATCTCTTCTCTCAATTCCGGATTGCGCCAGTTAAGCTCGGGCTGGTGGCGGGTAAAGGTACCCAGATAGAATTGCCTTCTGTCAGGTTCATACCACCAGGCATTCTTAAGTTCAAACTGTGCAAACCAGTTATTTGGGGGTTTCCCTGGTATCAGCTCCCCGGCTTCGCCGGTCCTGGCATTTTTTCCCGAGTGCCAGATGTACCAGTCGGCTTTAGAATTATCTCTGCTCTGCCTGGATTCAATAAACCAGGGATGTTGATCAGAAGTATGGTTCAGCACCATATCAATTATTATATGAATATTACGTTTATGTGCCTCCGACAAAAGCTCTTTGAAGTCCTCAAGTGTGCCAAACATTGGATCAATGTCACGATAGTCGGAAATATCATATCCAAAGTCCTTCATTGGTGATTTGAAAAAGGGTGAAATCCATATGGCATCTACACCAAGTGAATTTTGTGTTCCGTCATTAAGGTAATCAAGCCTTTGGGTTATACCCTTCAAATCACCGATCCCGTCACCATTTGAGTCCATGAAACTTCTGGGATATATCTGGTATATTACACCGTTTTTCCACCACACTTATAATCACTCCTCGAATATGTCAGTATCCTTTAAACTTTCTCAATGAATTTATTCTACAACTGTTTCCAAACTCCTCTATGTTGTCTTATACAGTGCCTTTATGTTATTACAAACACTACCTTTGTGTTGTCACATTCACTGTCTTTTCATTTCCAGCCACTATAAGTATATTTCCTCAGCAAAATAAAACAGTCAAATTCCTCATATATTAATAGCAGTACCCTTTATTCGCCTTATAGCGGATGGGAGTAAACAAATTTCATTACTATTTTTGTGGTCGCTATGCGGCTCATGGAGGTTAGCTTGAAAGACTTGCAACCCCGTCTATCAAGCTAACCTGTTGAATTTAGCGGCCGCGCGACATATTCAAAGCATAACAAGTGGATATGTCAATTGAAGAATGAAAATGCTTTGAAAACGCGCATGGCTAATTAACCTCCTTTATTCGCCTTATAGCGGATGGAGAGTAAACAAATTTCATTACTATTTTTGTGGTCGCTATGCGGCTCATGGAGGTTAGCTTGAAAGACTTGCAACCTCGTCTATCAAGCTAACCTGTTGAATTTAGCCGCCGTGCGACATATTCAAAGCATAACAAGTGGATATGTCAAGAATGAAAATGCTTTGAAAACGCGCATGGCTAATTAACCTCCTTTATTCGCCTTATAGCGGATGGGGAGTCAACAAATTTCATCACTATTTTTGTGGTCGCTATGCGGCTCATGGAGGTTAATACAGTGAAAAAATTTATTACCATTCTGGTGCTTAGTATATTTTTTGTAGGCTGCAGTACAGTATCTCAGCCCATAATCATAGACGATCAGACTCAGTTGAAATCGCTCAAGCAAAGTTCCTCCAATCAGAGCTCCTCAACTGAATATACCTCCACTGAAAAGCCCACGGGGGAAAATAAAAGTATACAGCCCTTGCGGGACAAGACAGATTCCGAATTGAATCAATCTTCGTATGGCATTGGACCTAAGGCTTCCATATCAAATGAAACAGATATCAACAAATTATCAGTTTCAAATAATCCGGAATTTAAAGAGCTATTCAGCATGACTAATAAAGACGGAAACTGTATAAGACTCTATTCAAAAGCTACCTCAATTTATGTAACCTCGTCATACCCTACAGTGGATAGTATCCGGCATATGAAGGAACTTGCTGTCAATACCGACTTCAGCACAAAGCTTCTGGTAAATAAAGATAACCCTTTGCCCAAGAATTATTCTCCCAAAAATCTGACCGTAATTAACGCTAATAAAGTAAAGCAGGAATACTCAGGTCTCAAGCTCATTTCAGTGACATTAAATGCACTTTACTCCATGGTGGATGCTGCTAAAAAAAACGGAGTCAAAGGATTTATTGTCAACAGCGCATACAGGAGCCTCACCGCTCAGCAGCAGATTTTTGATGCAAATTTAAACAGCTTTAAAAAAACTTCTAAAACCTTCAAGGAAGCTTATGAAAAAACCAGATTGTTAGTAGCTCTTCCCGGTAATTCCGAACATCATACAGGACTTTCCCTGGATATTTTCAGCATAAACGGACGTCACAGAAGCGATTTCGAAGGTACAAAGGAGCAGGTGTGGCTCAGTAAAAACCTTATGGATTACGGTTTTATAGTAAGGTATCCCAAGGATAAAACACAAATGACAGGCAGCATCTATGAACCCTGGCATATCAGGTATGTAGGCATTCCACTGAGCAGATATATGAAGGATAATAATCTGTGTCTTGAAGAATTCTATTCCAAGATTCTTTCAGGGCAGATTTTAAAAAATGATAATAGTGTATTTATGCAGGTTAAGAAGGATTGGAAGGTTTTTATGGATAAAGGCCTTGTAGCAGGGTCTTCTCTGGAGAAAATTAACAGTGACAATTGGCTGCTGGCCTTGTCGTTCCCAGACAGTTAGGACATATCTCCCTGCATTTAAAGCATCTTATTTTAAATTCGCCGCCGTTTAATCCTCCAAATGCATAATTCCAGCAGTTCAGCTGTGCCAGCTCGGGATTTCCAACTGCATTAACCGGACAGACATCCATGCAGAGAGTACACTGTTCAGGGCATAAATTTTCCTCAAAAATATTATCTGCTTGCAAATCAGCATCGGTCAAAATAACACTGAGCCAAACCATATTACCGTATTGGGGTGTAACAAGCAGCGTATTTTTGCCGATGCTTCCCAATCCGGCCTGAACAGCACAGTGCTTGGCCGAAACAATATTCCTGAAACGCCCTGTTGGCACATCAAATTCCGTAGGGCCGTTTGTACCGGTAGGTACAGCAAGTATTCCCTGTGCTTCTAGCTGATAACATATTTCTACGGCCATTTTGTCCATTTTATCCGATAAAATATTTCGAATAATTGTGTATGGAACTGTTGAGTTACATTTTAATGTCCCGTTAAGAAACCTTTTTGCAAATACAATTACAGATTTACACGAGGGCAAGACATCAGAAGGGTGAAAGCCTTCCGGGGCACTTCCAAAGCGGTCCACAGATGCAATACCGCATAAGTCTGCACCCTGCCTGATAATCATATTCTTTATATCTTCAGATGTTACCATCTTTAACCCTCCTGATATTGAGTTATCTCCAAGCATAATGAGGAATGAACAAGCTTAATATCATTTTACCAAACATATGTTCTTTTGTAAATATGTAGCATAAACTTCCTTATGGTTTGGTGTCTGACATTTGGCTTTTATCACAACATATAGAAATTGGAAAAGAGGAGCAGCAGGCCAATGCCCATTGCTCCTCTCAGACTGAATTTAAGGGTACTTCGTTAACATATGTTGCTTTCGTTAAATGAGATTATATCTTTGAAGCAAGTCCTCAATAACTGTTCCTGAAATCTTTTTTAGTGCTCTCTTTTCTACAAGGTTTGCTATAAACGGAAGTTTTATATCTGAAAGCTTCTTACCGTCCATCATTTTAGAGGTGGAGTCAAGAAGTACCCGTACATCATAGCAGGAGTTGAATACTTCCGGTACACCGCGGTCCACATCCAGAAGTGTGTAAACAGCCTCCATCGCCGTTCTGACAGAATATTCCGTTGTAAATACAGTATCACGCACTGTATCGGCAAACTGTCCTATAAATGCGAAGTTAACACTGCCCTTCGGAACAACTTTGGGCCGATCTCCTTTAGTTCTGGGCATAAAGAAGGCAGTGATATAAGGCATCATACAGGGAATGCAATGTGCACCTGTCTTTGCCATTTCAGGGATTTCTGATTCGGGTACACCCATATGGTAGAGCCATTCCTGAACAATTTCAGTACCGGTACACTCCTTCATGGGCTTCTTTATATAATCTCCAGGAACATCCGTATATAGTCCGTAAACCCAAACAACAAGCTGATCCTTGGGCTGTTCCTTGAAGTGTGGCTGACGGTTAAGAGTATAGCTCATCAGCCAGCTGGAATCCTTTACGGTAATTATGCCTCCTGTAACAACTTTCCCTGAAAAAGGATCACGTTTGCACATTTTCTCAATATATTTGGGAATCCTTTCATCAAGTGTTGTAACAGTAGCTGACTCCCAGTTTGTAGCATTGATGTCTGAACAGAATTTTTCAGGGTGTCCGAATGCCGGGTCCTGACTGGCAATATTCTTCCACAGTTCCCAGCAGCCGCCTTCACCCGGCTTTGTATTCAGTACAGGCGCATGATCATCATCACCGAGTGTGGAATTCTCTGTACAGCTTCCATTTGTTATAAAGACCAGGTCATCCTCTATCAGGTCGATGGTCTCATTCTTTCCTTCGTGCGTAAGGACAATCTGCTTCGCAGCCTTTCTGTCTCCTTTAATGTCAAAAATAATATTGGTAACTTTTGTATCATACTGGAAGTGCACGCCGTGTGCTTCCAGATATTTTACCATTGGCAGTATAAGGGATTCATACTGGTTGTATTTTGTAAATTTGAGTGCCGAGAAATCAGGCAGACCTCCAATGTGGTGTATAAAGCGCTGAATGTACAGCTTCATCTCAAGCGCACTGTGCCATTTTTCAAAGGCAAACATGGTCTGCCAGTAGAGCCAGAAGTTTGAGGAATAGAATTCATTATCAAAAACATCATCAATAGTCTTGTCGTACAAATCCTCATCCTTTGTCATAAACAATTTGATAATTTGCATTGAAGCCTTTTCAGAGAGAGTAAATTTGCCATCGGTATGAGCATCCTGCCCGCGGTTTACAGAAGCACGCATAAGAGAGTAGTTCGGATCGCGCTTATTTAGCCAGTAATACTCGTCAAGCACTGATACTCCTTCGGTCTCTATAGATGGGATAGAACGGAACAAGTCCCAGAGACATTCAAAGTGATTTTCCATCTCTCGTCCGCCTCTTATAATAAATCCCTTTTGAACATCCTTGATCCCGTCGCAGGCACCCCCGGGAAGCTTCATTTCCTCAAGAATATGAATATGTTCACCTTTCATTTGTCCGTCTCGGACCAGGAAACATGCTGCTGCCAGTGATGCCAGTCCGCTTCCTACAAGATAAGCTGATTTTTTATCAACGCCCTTTGGTTTTTCAGGACGTGCAAATGCTTCATAATTACCGTTTGAATAATACATCTTGTTACCTCCCAATCAATTGAATTTATACTTATACTATAGTTTCAATTGACAACAAATAGAATAGACAAAAAAGCCGCTGTGCCTAAAGCTTTAACACAGCGGTCATATTGTATAAATTTTATACATTCAGGCCTTTTTGTCTAATTTGGGCGGTCAATTCTGTATTTTTCCAGTGCTCTTTTTATATCTCCCTGAATGAGAACACTTAAATGATCAATGATTTTTTTAGGATCATCCTTCATACCCCGTTTGATCCAGTCAAGCATTAATCCCACAAAAGCAAATTTATAAAAATCTGCAATAAACTTTTTGTCACTGTCCCGGACCGTCAGTCCGTCAGCCTGCTCCTCAACAACACCTATGAGTAAATTGTACGTAACGTCATATAGATAACGTTCCAATTGGTCACGGCTCATGGAGTGATATATGTTTATAACTAAAGGTTTGTTTTCAAGGGCGTATTCAAATACCTGCAAAAACCCATGCTGCCATGTGTCATAGGTCTTTTTACCGTTGAGAGCTGCTGCGGCCTCTGTCAAAAACATCCACTCTACAAGATCATAAATATCCTGAAAGTGATAATAAAAGGTCTGCCGGTTTACTTCACAATCCTCTACAATATCAATTATAGTAATCTTATCAAGCGGCTTTTGGAACAGAAGCTTTTTCAGGGATGCTGCAAGAGCCTTTTTTGTTATCTGTGACATAATAATCCTCTATGGTTTAAATTAATCTAATACATGTAGCAATATAAAGCAGATTAAATTCATCAAGTGCATCTATCAGTATAAAACAGAGTAAAATTCAGTTCTATCCGCGATACCCTTTAATACTACTGATAGTTCTTTACATTTCTATTAATAAATATTATATCACGCATAATGACAATATCCATATCTCTGTTTTTCAGCGAAAGAGCCCCAGGTTATTGTACAGCCACATCCGATCACTCAGCATCATCTCAGGATGACAAAAAATAAAAAACGCAGCATCTGCATCCCACCCTAAGGAACACGTCTGCCGCGTTTTGAATAATAATTAAATGACAACTAAATAATAACTTTATTGAAGCTCCGCTCTTATAATTTTGCCCATTTCCTTTGTACCCACTACAGTTGTTCCGGCTGAAGCTATATCACCTGTTCTGTAGCCCTTGTCAAGTACTCTTACTACTGCGCTCTCAATTGCGTCGGCTTCAGCCGGCAGATCAAGAGAATATCTCAGCATCATGGCCAGTGAAAGAATAGTGGCAATGGGGTTTGCTTTATTCTGACCTGCTATGTCAGGTGCAGAACCATGGATTGGTTCATAAAGTCCCAGTTTGGTAGAACCAAGGCTGGCTGATGGAAGCATTCCTATTGAGCCTGTAATCATTGATGCCTCATCAGACAATATATCACCAAATATATTGCTTGTGAGGATAACATCAAATTGTGCCGGATTTCTGACCAGCTGCATTGCAGCATTATCAACATACATGTGGTTTAAGGACACTTCCGGATAATCCTTTGCAACCTCTTCCACAACCTGTCTCCAAAGTCTTGAGCTTTCAAGCACATTAGCCTTGTCAACGGACATCAGCTTCTTTCCACGCTTCATGGCTGTTTCAAAACCAACCTTTGCGATCCTGACTATTTCTGCTTTGCTGTACATTTCAGTATCGTATGCTGATTCTCCACCTTCTGTTTCAAGCCTGCCTCTCTTTCCAAAATAAATACCGCCGGTAAGCTCCCGTATAACCATAATATCTATGCCGTTGCTGATTATTTCGGACTTCAGCGGTGAAGCGTCCTTCAAGGCACTGTAAATAATAGCGGGACGAAGATTTGCGTAGAGTCCGAGTGCTGCTCTTATTCCCAACAGCCCGGCTTCCGGTCTCAGATGCCCCGGAAGTGTATCCCACTTGGGACCGCCTACAGCACCGAGTAAAACTGCATCACTGCTTTTGCAGGCATCAATTGTTGACTGAGGAAGAGGAACGCCATGCTTGTCTATGGCTATTCCCCCCATATCAGCTTCTGTCAGGTTAAAGTTATGACCATATTTTTCTCCTATCAGTTTCAAAACCTGAAGGGTTTCCTCTATTATATCGGGACCTATGCCGTCACCTGGTAAAACCGTAATTTTATAATCCATACTATCCATCTCCATTCAAAAATCCCTGAAATATTATGCCTTTCTCCGCCTTATAAAAGTATCTCGCTCTAAAACGGAGGTTTTTATTATTTATACTTATGTTCCATATACTTATCTTTAATAATTCCATTGGTTATTCGAAGTATTATTTTACTAAGGACTTTTTAATGTACTCAACCAGACCGTTTGCAGCGATCAATTCCTGCATAAATTCAGGGAATGGCTGTCCTTGATAGGTTTTACCGGTTGTAATGTTTGTTATCAAACCTTTATCAAAGTCTATTTCAACTACATCATCATCTTTGATATCCTGAGCCGCTTCAGGGCATTCAATGATAGGAAGACCTATATTTATAGCATTTCTGTAGAATATCCTTGCAAAAGTTTCTGCTATAACACAGGATATTCCTGATGCCTTAATAGCTATGGGAGCATGCTCTCTTGATGAGCCGCAGCCAAAATTCCTGCCTGCAACCATTACATCTCCCTTTTGAACCCTGGAGGTGAACTTTTCGTCAAGGTCCTCCATACAGTGGCTTGCCAGTTCAGCAGGGTCTGTTGTATTCAAATATCTTGCAGGTATTATTACGTCTGTATCAACGTTATTTCCATATTTAATAACCTTACCTTTAGCGTTCATAATTCATTCCCCTCTCTTGCGCAAATAAATTTCTTTTCCCTGCGCTTCATATATTGAAAATCATATATTCAAATTTCCGTCAGATCTGGTCAGGTCCTGCTATTTTTCCAGCTACTGCTGATGCAGCTGCAACAGCCGGTCCGGCGAGATATACTTCACTTTCAGGGTGACCCATACGGCCTACAAAATTTCTGTTTGTAGTTGCAACTGCTCTTTCACCCTTTGCCAGAATCCCCATATGTCCACCCAGGCAAGGTCCGCAGGTTGGAGTGCTAACTGCTGCTCCGGCTTCAATAAATATGTCAAACAAGCCTTCATTCATGGCCTGTTTCCATATCTTCTGGGTTGCCGGGATAATAATGCAGCGTACATCTTCATGCACTTTCTTACCCTTCAATACTTCTGCAGCAACTCTCATGTCTTCAATTCTTCCGTTTGTACATGAACCTATTACCACCTGATCTATCTTAACATCCCCTACATTGTCAATTGTACGGGCATTTTCAGGCAGATGAGGGAATGCCACTGTTTGTTTTATGGCAGAAAGATCTATTTCATAAACCTCTGAATAAACTGCGTCTTCATCTGCTTTAAATACTTCATAGGATCTTAAGGAGTGTTCTTTTACATATTCGACTGTCTTTTCATCAACTTCGAATATTCCATTTTTACCACCTGCTTCAATAGCCATGTTTGCCATTGCAAATCTATCATCCATGGAAAGTGCACTAACTCCGTCCCCGGTAAACTCCATGGATTTATAAAGGGCACCATCCACACCAATCATTCCGATAATGTGAAGAATTACATCTTTACCACCAACCCATTTCTGCGGCTTTCCTTTTAAAACGAATTTAATGGCCTCAGGAACCTTGAACCAGGCTTCTCCAGTAGCCATACCTGCCGCCATGTCTGTGCTGCCGATACCTGTGGAGAAAGCTCCGAGTGCTCCATAGGTACAGGTATGTGAATCCGCTCCGATTACTACATCACCAGGTACAACCAGTCCTTTTTCAGGAAGCAGTGCATGCTCAACACCCATCTGCCCTACTTCAAAGAAATTTACAATACCCATTTTCTTTGAAAACTCTCGGCATATTTTAACCTGTTCAGCTGATTTGATATCCTTGTTTGGAGTGAAATGGTCAGGTACAATTGCTATTTTGTTCTTATCAAATACCTTGTCCACACCCACTTTTTCAAATTCCTTTATGGCAACAGGTGAAGTTATATCATTACCCAAAACCATATCCAATTTTGCTTTAATCAGCTGGCCTGCTGTTACTGAATCCAATCCTGCATGAGCTGCAAGAATTTTTTGTGTCATAGTCATTCCCATATTGTTAACCTCCTCATATTCATAAATGTCTAAATTAAAATTTCAAAAAAATAAGCTGATGAACCTGTCTATAAACAATGAATAAAAAACACCTTTTAGTCTTATCTTGAAATCATTATACAATAAGCCTAAAAAGTGTTCTTCATGTTATTTACCGTTATTTCTATTAATTATGAATGTTTTTTGACGAATTCCGGTACTGCATTGGCGTCATATTTTTCTGTTTTTTGAACATATCATTAAATCTCTGCTGATTGGAAAACCCCACACTGTGGGCTATTTCACCCACCTTCAAATCAGTTTCCTCCAAAAGTTCGCAGGCACGTTTAATTCTTATGTTTAGAAGGTACTGCATGGGGCTCAGGCCGGTATCCTCTTTAAATGCTCGTGTAAAGTAACTGGGGCTGAGGAATACATACTTGGCGATATCGGTTATGGAAATTTCCCTTTCATAGTTATTATGAACAAACTGAATGGCAGAATGCATGAGTTCTTTTATTTTTGGGCTTTTGTTTTTAATACTGTTTTCCCATTCAGCCTTTAAAGCTCTGGAGATAAGTACAAACAATTCCATGAGCATCAGGTAATCCAGCAGTTCACTTCCAAGCTGATCACTTGCCTTCTCTTTTAGTATTCTGTTCAAAAGAACAATTATGTCATTCTTTTGGCTTACTTTAAGCTTTATAAATGCACCGGAATCTTTTCCGCTTACAAAATTTATAAAGTCCTCCAGAGAGGTTTCGGACAACGCCAGATTTGAAGGATTCATAAATTTAAAATACAACACTATGAAATCACAGCCGCCTTCAGTGGTAACATTCAGCTTATGATGCTGGTGGGGTTTGATTATAACGATGTCATTGGAACCCACTGTTACACTCTGACTTCCTATTTCAAACTGACCTTCACCGGATTTTATATATACCATTTCAAAAGCTTCATGTATGCTTAATCCTTTTGACCATTCCGCATTACGATAGCGCTCAATAGCCTTTATACTTGTTACAGGTATAAAACTGGCTGCCCCAAGAACACCTTCCCACGCTTTTGGAATTGACGTTGACTGCATATTGTCCGCCCCCTTTAACTCCTAAATACGTATCCTGTTACTTTGGTTTTCTATTATTTTTTTACTACTTTTCCTTTTACTTTAAATATCCTCTTTCTTTTTCCTTTACTTATCCTTTTTCTTTTACTTTACCTCTCTTATACTGCTTTTTACTTACTTTTTACTTGCCTTTCCTTGGTCCCGGCTTCGGCTTGCGTTCCCAGGGTTTCAGGTTTTTTGGTGGCTTGCCGACAAACTTGATTTTGCCGGGTTTTCCATCCTTAATGTCTTTGTCAAAATTACCCTTCCGGTCTTTGCTGTCCTTCCAGTCTTTGTTTTCCTTCCGGTCTTTGTTGTCCTTCCAGTCTTTGCTGCCTTTTCTATCTTTACTGAAGCCGGCACCCTTTTTATCGTCACGACCAAATTTAGACCCGAACTTGTCGCCATCTTTTTTGAACTTTGAGCCTGACTTTTCGTCGCGTCCGAATTTTGAGCCTGACTTTTCCCCATCCTTCTTAAACCTTGAGCCGGGCTTTTCGTCACGGCCAGATTTTGAGCCAAACCTGTCGCCATCTTTCTTGAACCCTGTTCCCGGCTTTTCATCACGGCTAAACTTACCATCCGGCTTACCCCCGATTTTAAACCTGGTACCTTTGAAGGACGGTTTTCCGCCATCCTTGCCAGACCATTTTCCAGCTCCATCCCTGTCCTCATTTTTATATCTGGAAACTGTTTTATCCTTATCATGGGGTTTGTACTTTCTTTCAGGTCTGCTATCCCTATCAGACTTTTTTACCCATCTATCATCGTGGGAATGTTTCTTTACAGTTTTGTCATTATTCTGCTCTTTTTCAAGAACGGCTTTATTCTCTCTTCTGTACTTTGGAGGTGTATATTCACTGGTAGTGTCGAACTTTTTCTTTTCCTTTCTATACTCCACGATAACCCCGTTGTACATTGACTTTGGAATAACAGAAATCCTTAATTCCTTTTCGAACTGTTTTATAAAAGGAATTTCCTGTTCAGTAACAATAGAAATAGCCATGCCCTGGTTTCCGTTTCTTCCTGTCCTTCCAGCCCTGTGTAAATAGTCCATTGAACGTTCCGGAATATTAACATTAAAAATATGGGTTACGCCTTCAATATCAAGGCCCCTTGCTGCAATATCAGAAGCAATAAGAAGCTGAAGTCTGCCTGACTTAAAATCGTCCATGGTCTTCTTTCTGTCACTTTTTATATTGGAACCATGAAGTCCATCAGCTCTTAATTTATGGAACTTAAGCTTTTCCGTAGCTTCCAGAATATCCTCTGCATTTCCAAAGAAGGCTATTGCCCTGGGAGGATTTATTATTCTTACAAGCTTACGCAGTACTTCGAGCTTATCACGCTGCTCAGCAACAAAGTATATATGGTCAATTGTTTCCGGAACCTCTATGGCTGTTTTGCTTTTAATCACCTGAGGTTCTTTCATAAGCTGTTTTGCTCGTTCAATTGTCCTGGCAGACATTGATGCAGAGCACATCACAAGCTGTCTCTCCTTAAGGGTTGACTTTATAACAGCCTTAATGCTCTCAATATTGTTATCATCCAAAAGTCTGTCTGCCTCATCAATTATTATTGTTTTTATAGTATGAGCAGATATCTTCTTTTTCTGAATCAGCTCAAGTATTCTTCCGGCAGTTCCCACAATAATATGCGGCTTGGTTCTGAGCTTATCCACCTGCCTTGTAATATTTACATCCCCAATTACGGGTGTTGACGTTGCTTTAAAATCCGAATTAAGAGAAAGCATTTCAATTACTCTGATTACCTGTATTGCAAGCTCATGCGTGGGCACAAGAACAATCGCCTGCATTTCCTTCTTTTCAGTTTCCAGCTTTTGAAAAAGCGGAAGAAGGTATGCCAGGGTCTTACCCGTACCGGTCTCTGACTGGAAAATAAGGTCCTTGCTTTGCTGTGCAGCCGGTATTACCAACTGTTGTATTTCTGTAGGTACTGTAATCTCTGACAGTTTTAGTGCTTCCACAAGCGACTTGTTTAAGTTCATTTGTTCAAATGTTCGTTCCATTTGTTCTCCTTTTGTGTTGCTTTATATTTACCCTCTATTGACAAAGTACAACACGCCTCACGCCGGCTATTTTGCCACTTTTCTTTGTTGTCGTCCTTGCCTTGCATCAGCAAGGCTGCGTCATCCGCCTCGAAAACTGCCAAAATATCTCGGCGTGAGGTCGGAGATTTTTGAGCGAGTGAATTTGGCTTGTGGCAAGGCGAAGACGCGAAGGAAGGCTTTGTGCCTTACAAGCGGCTTCAACGCAGCCGCAGGGTAAATTCGCCGCTCAAAAACGTATTGTACATTGTTAATAGAGGGTATGCATGATTAAATAATACCTTTCCATTTTACACTGCTGTTTCCCACCTTAAAACGTAGTTCTATTATTTATACTTTATTATCTCATAGCAAGCATGTACCGTAAGCTATATTTAAAAAACTCCTGGTTAATATATTTAATCAAACTGAGTTTAATTTTAACCATACCTAAGCAATGTTAGTATAACGCATAGGTTCAGATAAAATTTGTCGGTTGTAGAAAAATTTTATTCCTCTTCGCGTTTCAACGAGGCAAAGGTTTCCGCAATGTGTCATGAAAGGAAACTAATTTTGCTGTTAATTTTTACCCTTGCTTTTCTCAATCTTATCGGCCAATTCGTAGAGGTAGGCCCAACGCTCCACCAGATAATCAAGCTCTTCCTCCAGCTTCTTCTGCTGTACTAATAGTTCCTGGAGCTTTTCAAAATTACTTGAAGCCTGATCAATTTCATGCTTGATTTCTTCAATAGCGCTTTCCTGATTTGCTATCTTATCATCTATCTCTTCAAACTCTTTTTGTTCCTTAAAAGTAAACTTCAGCGGTCTTTCCTTTTGCCCTCTCCCTGACGGGCTTTCTGTATCTGCCTGTCCGCTGCCTTTATTGTCTTCATTCTTTAAGGACGGACCGCCGGCTTCTTTCCTCCTTGCTCCACTACTTATCTGCTGCTCATTCTGCAGCTGCTCCCGTTCATATGCTTCCTTATAATCAGAATAATTACCTGCATATTTGTTAATGTACCCATTACCTTCAAAGGAAAAAATACGTTCCGCAATTCTGTCAAGGAAGTATCTGTCGTGAGATACGGTTATGACTGCACCAGGAAACTCATCCAGATAATTTTCAAGGATGGTAAGGGTTTGAATATCCAGGTCATTTGTAGGCTCGTCCAACAGCAGGATATTCGGTGCTCCCATAAGTATGCTCAATAGATAAAGCCGCCTCTTTTCTCCCCCTGAAAGCTTAGCAATGGGCGTCCACTGAACACCGGGCGGGAATAGAAACCTTTCAAGCATCTGGGAAGCACTAATGCTCCCTTTTCTGGTTTCTATCTGCTCAGCCACATTCCTTATATATTCAATGACCCTCAGATTCTGATCCATATCAACATTTTCCTGGGTAAAGAAGCCTATCTTAACGGTTTCCCCAATTTCAACACTGCCCCTGTCTGGTTCTATTTCCCCAGAAATAATTCCAAGCAGTGTTGACTTACCCATTCCATTAGGTCCCACAATACCGATTCTGTCATCTCTAAGCATTATATAGCTGAAATCTTTTATAAGAACATTATCGCCGTAGGCTTTTTCTATATTTTCAATTTCAATAATCTTTCTTCCCAGCCTTGAGGAACCAACCTGCACTTCAATGGTTTCCTCCTGCTTCGGGGCATCAATGTCCTGAAGTTTTTCAAATCTCTCAATTCTGGCCTTTTGCTTTGTGGAACGAGCCTGAGCACCTCTCCTGATCCATTCCAGCTCACTACGCAAAAGACTCTGGCGTTTTCTTTCAGAGGCTTGCTCCAGTTCTTCACGCTCAGCTTTCATTTCAAGGAATTTGCTGTAATTTGCCTGATAGCTGTACAGTTTACCGTTATCAAGCTCTATAATCCTATTAGCTACTCTCTCAAGAAAATATCTGTCGTGTGTAACCATAAGAAGAGCACCTTTTCTTGAGTTAAGATACTTTTCAAGCCAGTTTACAGAATCATTGTCAATGTGATTTGTAGGCTCATCCATTATGAGCAGCTCAGTTGGGTTTATCAATGCCCCGGCCATAGCTATACGTTTTCTCTGCCCCCCTGAAAGTTTTGCCACATCGGCGTCAAAGTCCTCTATCCCAAGCTTTGTAAGTATGGTTTTTGCTTCACTTTCCAGAGTCCAGGCATTCATGGCATCCATTTGCTGCATCAGCTCAAGCAATCTCTTCTCCAAATGCTTGTCTTCAGGGTCTTCCCCTGACTTATTTATAACATGCTCATACTCCCGGAGAAGCTGCATTATTGGGGAATGGCCGTTAAAAACCTGCTGAAGTACGGTTGTACCCGGCACAAAATACGGATTTTGTTCAAGATAACCCACTCTAACGCTGTTTGCTTTAATTATTCTTCCCGTATCGGGTACTTCCACACCTGCAAGCACCTTGAGCAGAGTACTTTTACCTGTACCGTTGATACCGATAAGACCTATTTTGTCTGTATCCCCAATTCCCAATGATATATCATTAAACAGTATTTTTTCGCTGTAACTTTTAGAAATGCCTTCTGCGGATAAAATGTTCAATTACAATTCTCCTTCGTTTAATTGCTTAAGCGTATTACTTACCAAGCCCATACTTACTTTTAATTACAAATTGTCTAAAATATTTAACTTAAATATCTATCTTTATGTTACTCTGAATTCTAATGAAAAGAGTTACCTGATTTATTATACCATTTTAATGCAAAGGAAAATACCTGATAATATGAAGTGTTTTCTGAACCCATTGGGTCAGGTTCTTTTGTGCCGGACTGCGTACCCACACTTTTTACACAGGTCTTCTACTGCAGTCCGGGCAGTAAAGCCTTCATATATACTTACGGCTCTAGCTGAATTAAGAATATCCTCTAAAGGCTGCTCAAACAAATTGCCTAAGGGTATATTTCCATCACTGTCCAGACAGCAGGGAACTACAGTACCGTCTACAAGCACTCCAAACTGATCCCTTAGCCCATAGCAAAACACGTCGTCATCGATGTCGGCTCTTTCTATATCGGGCCACTCAAACTTTTGCGCCAAGTGCAGGAACACTTTGTCGGCAAGTTTGATGTTTTGGCGCAGCAGGAGCTCTTTTTGAAGGTCAATGTCAAGCTTGAATTCCTCTTCCAGCTTTTTAATAATATTAACATTAAGGCTGTTGCTTGCCTTTATTCCTTCACTCTCAGCATTCCAAAGCCGGAGTTCACAGATTATGCCCTTCTGGCCGGCCTCCCTTACAAAATCAAAAGTCTCATTTAAATAATGTTCCAACGATATTTTTGTCAGGTTTGCTTCATAGCTGTGAAGTGAGATGCTGACTTTACGCAGCGCCGGAGCTTGTATTAATAATTGCCTGTGTTTCTCCAGTAAAGTCCCGTTGGTGGTTATATTAACCTTCAAACCAAATTCGCTGCAAATACTAAAAAAGCCCTCAATATCAGGGTTTAACAAGGGTTCACCCATCAGGTGAAAATAGACATAGTCGGTGAAGGGTCTGATTTCACTGATTATATGAAGGAATTCTCCAGTATTCAAATATTTCAATTCCCTGTTGGTATCAGGGCAAAAATCACATTTGAGGTTGCAGATATTTGTTATTTCAACATATACCTTTTTATATTTTTTCATTATATGCACCTGTTTTTACTTAAAAGTTAATGAGAAGTGTATAATCTATTACTATTATTCCAGGTATACCTGACTTAAATCATAAATCCCGATAAGAACTTGCAACTTATCGGGATATCACATACGAGGCAATATTTTGTATTTCAAGAATATCTTTGTCTATTTAGCTGCCTTAATTACTTTTATTTCAATGTCGTGCCTGTCAACCTTCAATGAAAGGATGTCTATTTTATTCTCGATAATATCAAGCCGGTGATTTACCTCATCTCTTGTTTCAAGCAAAAGATCAAATATCCTTTTCAACCTTCAATGCCAACTTGGCTACTGAACCCTCCAAGGTGGTTATTCTGTCTGTCAGGTTTGATACAGAACCCTCCAAGGTCGTTACTCTGCCTGTCAGGTTTGATACAGAACCCTCTAAAGTCGTTACTTTGTCCGTCAGGGCTGACACTGACCCCTCCAAGGTCGTTATTCTGTCTGTCAGGTTTGATACAGAACCCTCCAAGGCAGTTACTCTGTCTGAGAGGTTAGCGATATCACTTCTAACTTCTTTGAACTGAGATGTAAAATCAGCATACATTCTGGTCAATAATTCAAATGTTTCATCTGCCATTTTCCATCACGCTCCTTTCTAGATATTATATCATATATTTAAATAGTAAACAAAAACTGTTAGTAAAAAATCTCTGTTGACATTCTGAATATCGTTTTATATAATTCAATTGTATTCAATTTAATTATATAAAACTTTGTGGTGATCGAGAGGATATCATTATGAATATTTACGATTTTAATATTAAAGATTCACAGAAAAATACAGTATCAATGGAGCAATACAGAGGAAAGGTTTTACTTATAGTTAATACCGCAACAGGTTGCGGCTTCACCCCGCAATATGATGGGCTGCAACATCTTTATGAAAAATATAAGGATAAGGGCTTTGAAATTTTGGATTTTCCATGTAATCAATTCCTTAATCAGGCTCCGGGAACAGATGAAGAAATAGTTGATTTCTGTCAGACAAAATTTGGTGTAACCTTCAAAACTTTTGCAAAGATAGATGTAAACGGTAATAGCGCCGAGCCGTTATACACATTTTTAAAATCTCAGACACCTAAGGAGATGGAAAGTGATGAAGTTTCAGGTTTTAAGAAAACTATTGCAGGGTTGACTCGAAACGTATTTGGAACTAATATTAAATGGAACTTTACAAAATTTCTGGTCGATGGTGACGGAAACGTAATAGCAAGATATGCACCAACACATAAACCGGAAGATATTGAATCAAAAATTGTTTCTTTACTTGAAGGGGGACATTAATATGTCATATGAATTTTATCCGGACGGAGTATGTCCAATACAAATCTCCTTTGATCTGGATGGGAATGTTGTAAAAAATGTGGTTTTTACAGGTGGTTGTGACGGAAATTTAAAAGCTATAAGCAGGGTAGTGGAAGGAATGACAGTGGAACAGATAGAAGATTTCTTCCGTGGAATTCAATGTGGACGCAAAACCAGCTCATGCTCAGACCAATTGGCAATTGCTGTTAGAGAGGCCTACAACAATGCATCGGAAAGTGTCTGATGAGGTTTTGCAAAGTAAATTGCATGTTAAAATAATATCTGTGTTAAAATAAGAAAAAGTAGTCGGCTCAGGAGGTTATAATGAATTATGATATGTTAAAATTGGAAAATCAGTTATGTTTCCCTTTATATGCCTGTTCAAAAGAAATCATACGAAAATATAAACCATACCTGGATCCTTTAGGCTTAACCTATACCCAGTATATAACCTTGATGGCCTTATGGGAGGAAGACAACGTAACTGTTAAATCTCTGGGCGAGAAGCTTTATCTGGACTCCGGTACACTAACTCCATTGCTTAAAAAGATGGAAGGACAAAACCTGATAAAGAGAGTCCGAAGTGCAGATGACGAAAGAAATGTATATATTACGCTGACGGAGGAAGGTCATTTACTTAAGGATAAAGCCTTATCAGTACCTGAGAATATCGGTAAATGTATCTCTTTATCCCGCGAAGAAGCTGTTTTCTTACACCAAACGCTTCACAAAATCTTAAAACAAATGTAGCTATCAGTCTTTTACCTCCTGACCAGTTTTGCTCCAGCAAAGCTGGTTAAACTTATTTTTCTGTGTGAAAGCAGCCCTGTTACTTCTAAATCCTTTAATACAGCGAGGGTATAGGTTCCATTCTCAAAATTATTAGTTTTTGCATTATTATTAACATATATTTCGCCATCTCCAGAATAAGGCCAGCATTCAAGTAAAACCTTATTTACCCGGCTTTCCAGAAGCTGGGGATCACCCAATTCACCTTGAATTAATGGCTGGTTCAAAACCTTAATGGTATATTTGAGTTTTGCATTACTGGAGAAAGTAGTACATAAAAGTAAATTATTATTTATATTTAAATCTAATGCTTTGATGTTGTTATAAAAAACCGAGAGGAATATTTTTTCTGCTTCATCAATATTTATCTCAACATCCTCTATTAGCTTTTTTCCTGTAGCATCTGAAAATCCCTCTGCAATACCATCTGCACTTTTGATTGGATTTACTTGTTGCGAAGCAGCAGTTACCGCGTAATCCAATGCTTTAGATATCTCATTCCGCTTATATGTATAAATAGAATAGTCAGCTAGATTTAAAAGAATAACGACTATCAATAGCATTGCTGCTAATCCGATAAATAATGTTCCCATTCCTCCCCCCGTTTCATTTTTAATGAATTTAACAAACCTAAAAAATGTAATCTTTTTAATGATATTGAGTGCATTCATGAACTTGGCTCTATTCAATATCTTGCTTTTTTTCGATTCTACAGGTAGCTTTCGCCTTGTAAAATAGTTTAGGCCTTCCATCAGCAGAGCCTCCCTCCATTCTGGATAGTGTGCTCTCGTTTTTTGACTGTACCAGAATACTGAATATTTCTCCTCTATTAAGAATCTGTCCTGCAACATACGGCCTTAGACTGCTTATTGACCCATCAGACTCAATCGAGCCGCACTCAACAATAATGCTTCCATTTTCAAAATCCCCCAGTTGACTTAGTTTACTGGCCAGCTCCTCTTTATCCCCGGCGGTCATGACCCCTGTAATCATTACCTTATGAGCGGTTGAATCAATTGTGTTTTTAATATATCTCTGTTTTGTATCAAACTCGTAGAGTGACATTGTCTTAAATAACAGTATAGCTATTATGGGCAAAATAATTATAAAAGCATAGATCTTATTCATGAAACCTCCAACCGGTTTTTAAACTTTCTAAATCCTGTTACTTATAAATAGATAATAATAAGAAGATAAAAAAGTCTATTTTATGTTTTCATTCATTTCTTTTACAGTTTGATATACTCTCCCTCCTGTATCCGATATAATTTCGGAAACAGGTAAGACAGTACCTATAACCAATGCAACACACAATGCAAACATAATAATAGCAATTATAATATTTTTCATGCAGTTACCTCGTCATGGATGAACCTAGAGTACTGATTTCTGTATCAACAGTGTCCATTTGGTTTTCAGCTTTTTCTCCATTTTCCTTTCCATGTTCAGCTAAAGGAATTATTACTGCAATTAGAAGTGCCATAGCTATTGCAAACATTGCTATTGATAAAATGATTTTTTTCATATCTTAATCTCCAATCTCATTAATAAATTTTTGTTTTAGTTGCTCGGGGTATGATTAAATAATATTACATAGTTCAAAACTGTTATTTTAGACTTTATTGTTTATTTGCTCCTTAAAATTTCATCCACCTTTGTTATAACTATTCTGCCCTGTAAAACAGCGTCTCCACCTGTTGCAGCTCCATGTTCAAGCAGAGGGATTATTACTCCGATAACCAGCGCTAAAGCTATAGCCAGTAAAGTTATTGTAATTATGATTTGCTTTATACCTCCCACCCCTTATAAAATATTTAATATTTCTCTAATTACTTGAATCCTGAAGTCCTTAAAACCTTATTTATATAAACTCAAAAGCTTTATAAATCATATCCAGCATTGGACCAAGCAATAACCTGGCCAACTCGTAGACCAGAGGAACAATACTGAGAAATGCAACCAGATCAATAAAATCCACTGTTTCATCAGCAGTCATGATTATAGCTTCATCTCTCTCCATTACTTCTCTCTCCAGTACTTGAAGAGCAATACCCCTATCGGTCAGACTGTAGATTTCAAGGATATTTGCCATATTAGCAAGACTTTTAATATTTCTGCTCTTTAAAAAGTTAAATGCACGTATTTTATCGTATCTGAATAGATGGGAAAATTCCTTGAGGTGCTTGGAATAAATATTTGAGGACTTCTCAAGCTGATATACTATATCAATTGTTTTAATACCTTCTACTCTGGCCAGAAGCTCAAAAATATACTCAAGCTTTATCATTTCTCTTTTATAAGTTGAACTCCTGATCAACCACCTTAAAATAAAATAAAATTCAGGTAGGAAAAGAGTAAGAGATAAAGTAAAAAGGTATTTTAACTTAAACGTACTGACAGCTCTAACCTCCTTATAAATATCAAGGAACCACCGGGTATACTCTTCAAGAAGCCGCACATCGGACGTCTTCAGGTGTCCTGAAACCAGTTCTTCAACCATGGCATACTGTTCGGTATAACCGGTCTGTGAAAACGCATCATAATCGATATCAGCATCAATTTGTTTATAAAGTTTATATTTGGTATTATTCGACGTAATGTTATTAAGCAGCATGGTCTTTTCAGAATCGTAGGTTTCAATTATCATCCTGGTCTTATAATTTATATTGCTGAAAGAAATAGTTATAAGGCAAATTGCACCTAAAATCAGACAAAAGAATTTTAAAAAGTATAATTGTTTCAGACTTATACCAACTTCACCTAATTCAAGAATTTTTAGGCCAAACCTGTTGATAAATAGCTTTTTGTCTTTAGATATAAACTCCAGAGGAATACTTACAACTTTTAAAGCAGTAATACGTTCTATCAAAGACATTATGTTTAATTTTGATTTATCAATATTTTTAATGGAAAACCTGAAGGACTTATAAAGAAGGCCTGTAATCAGAAGTACTGAACCCAAAATAACCAATAGTTCAAGTAACAATTTGAGCATTTCCTTTCCTCCCTTACATTCTTCTTAAAATTCTTACAGTTAATAAAGCACCTAATGAGTAAAGAACTACTTTGGCGAAGGACAACGCTGAGTCATAATACAGTCCCGGGTATACTCCTAAAATAATTTTATTAAGCAGTATTATGGCCGGGAGACTAAAGATACTTGCCGCCACTGTAAAAACCTCATACCATATCAGTCTTTTATTTTTCTTTTTTTCGATATTATTGTATCTGGTAATGGTTCGATTTAACTTATATAACTGTGCAATTAGCTCCCCTCCATTTTCTCGATAATTCACAAGCAGCAATACAAATATATTGAACCAGGTATCGTTTATTTTTTCCCTCATCCTGCTTAAACTTTCATTCAGGTCATTGCAATCAGATGCTCTGGAGATAACCCTGCCCAGTGACCTGTCAATGTTTTTACTGCATTCCAGAAGCGCCGGTTTAATTCTGCTATGTATCATAAAGGAACTTCTGAAACTGTCGATGAGAGCAGGAATTTTAAGCTTAAGATTGTATTTCATATAATCCACGATTAATGTAAATATATAATAGGGTACCATCATGCAAAGAATTAGTGTAACAAGCTTGGTGTACCAAATAGTCAGTGCTCCTAATAAGGCAATATAGATGAGAAGTCCAATTACAGGTATTACCAGTGAAGAAACCATTACAAGTTTTCTTAAAGTATTCTCCTGCAGAGTAAAATAAGATAAGGATTTTTCCAGTTTCAGAGAAAGTAAATTGAAAGGGAATTTATGGATTAAACAATCTAAAAACCATTGATTCTTTTTAAACCTTGAATTGGCTTGCCTTGTTGTTTTGCCAATTACAGAGTTTTTATAAATTGATATGTAGATACCTTCCAAAATAAAGAGAGTTCCTATAAGAACCAGAGATAGATATAAACGATTTTGTAAGAAAGCTTCCATAATTTTAAATAACATATTTATAGATTCGTTTATATGAACAAAAAAGCCCTTTGCATAAGATAGAAAATTATTTATTGTATCTGACATGTTTCCTCCGGCACTGTCTGGTCCAGCAAAAAGAGTTTATTAAGTTCAGCTACTTCTGAAGCCGTCATTTCATATTCCATACAGGATAAAACCTGCTCCTTTGATAAACCGTTTTTGTTAGTCCAGTACTTTCCCGTTTCCTTATCGAAGACAAATAAGTCGTTTATCTGAAATGCCATATTTTCTTCGTCTGCAATAACTTCTGAAACCTTATATACATACCTTTGCCCGGTTTCTCTATCCAGCTTAATATGAACCACCAAATCCACAGCATCTGCAACATCAAACTGTGCTTCTCTGTAATCTGTGTAATATCCGGTTTGCATCAAAAGCTGCCTCAAATCGTGAATCATGCGCCTTGTACTTGAAGAATGAAAGGTAAAGAGACTTCCTCTGGCCTGCCTTAGCATAGCTTTTATCATTTCAAATGCCTCGTAGGAATTTCTTACCTCTCCGTATATGACTATATCTCTGTTGAGTCTGAAAAATATCTCAGTGATATCTGAGGGTTTGAATTCCCTGGTGTATTGAAGTTCTACTATGTTTTTTTCCGGATAGTTTGATGAAATATTCAGTTCATGAATATTTTCAGCCAATCCTATACTAATGTCTGAATCCAGCTGCCTTATAATCAGTTCATCGGCTGCTGTTGTTTTTCCTGAGCCCTG
Organism: Bacillota bacterium; assembly: GCA_023409265.1. GTDB lineage: Bacteria > Bacillota > Clostridia > Acetivibrionales > DSM-1351 > Ruminiclostridium. The sequence goes on from JAEYHZ010000014.1 coordinate 355,350, forward strand.
TTCTCCGATAATAGCAACATTTCGTCTTCCTTTACTTGCAAGGAGTTCAATAATTCTTGATATCCTGTCCTCCACAAACCTGCTGCGGTATTTAACCAGCTGTGCCTTGGAGGCAAATAGTCTTACATTCACAACATAATACTTGGACAGGGGCGGTCTCAGTGCAGTCACTCTTGCCCCATTCTTTAACATTGCATTTACCAATGGCGCTCCGGCATTTATTTCTTCCTTTGCAGTAGATGTAAGCCTATTCTCAATTACTCTTCTATATGTTTCTTCATTTTTAAATATGAAGTTTGCGTTTGGTATATGCCTTTTTATACCGTTATATTGAATCCATATGTAATCTCTGCGGGTACAGGCAACTTCATTCAGCACGGGGTCAAATATCAGTTCATCCAGTATTCCATATCCATAGACCTCTTGATATATGATCTGCGTAAGCTTTTGAAGTTTTATGTCAAACTCATCATGTATACAGATAGAATACTTACTCAGGTATTTGGATATCTCACTGTCTATTGGTTTTGAAGCTCCGTCCTCCTGACTTCCGGTATATATATTATGATAGTAGTCTATATGATACTCACCAAGAAGCTGGTCGATATTATCTGAGTTAATGATATCAGCTTTCTCTATTAACAAAAAGTAAATACTGTTTTGTATGAATTCCCTAGCCTGTGTACTTCCATCAATGGCAAGATGCTTTTGAGTCTGTCTCACTTCCTCCAAATAGCCGGCACCTGTTTCACGTATTTCCTTAAGGCTTGCAAAACCATTTATTCTTAGCTCCTCTTCAATATAATTCATTAATTCTCTTAAACTCAATTTCTGAAGTATTCTCATGTTTTTCCCTCCTTCCTGCTATACCTATCCTTTTGAAAAACCTCTCCAGACCACCGCTTTCCGTTGTATTTGCTGAATCTAATTCCAAATTATCAGAAGGCAGACACAAAGTTTCCAGCAGATGTGCAGATATTTTTTCAATAGATTTATTACAGGCCGTTTCTCTTTGAAGATATAAATGTAAGCTGTCCCGGTTTTTCATCTCCTGAAGTGTTTCGCAATATTCCAATGTATAAACCTTATTTAGTCCAAATCTGCGTTTTAAATCAGATAGGCGGGGGTAAATATTTCGGTATTTTGATACTAAATAAATTGTATTCTGATGATATGGAGCTTGCTCTTCTTTTACCAGATGTAACCCCCTAATGCTTTCTATATCCTGAGTATACAGCTTCATTATTGCGTCAGCAGTCTGAAGAATAAGATTTGTAAGAGCATTTTGAGTACCTGAGACTGTATCAATTATGATCAGATCAAAGTACTTTTTTAATTCCTTAAACAGTTCCATGTACTTTTCAATATTTCTCCGTGCATACATATCTGTCATTTTATAGCTGCCTAGGAAAGCTATATCGCCATGACCCGGCAGGACCTTTTTGATGATATCATCATTAAAGTTTTCAAACAACTTATAGTTAATTATGTCCTCAAGTCCTGTTGCTGAGAACTCTACTCCAAAAAGTCTGTAGAGTGAACTGTATTTTAAGTTCAGGCAGCAAACCAGCACCTTTAGTTTTTTATTTTCAGACATTCGCTTGGCAAGCATATATGTAACTATTGATTTCCCTGCTTTTTTTGAATCTGACCAGACAGCCAGTATTTTACCCATATTAGTCCTCCTGAATTGTAAATTTTCTAGATTCATTCACATTTAAGTTAACTTTATCTCCTGTGCGTTGTTCTTGTAGGTTTACAGCTATTTTTTTATAACTATTTAATATAATTATTAAAATTTTCTTATACCTTTATTTCACGGCCAATTGTGTCTCATCACAGTAAAGTTCATAAATCAGTTGGCCCTGTGTCCTGGAAGTGTAGATTTTTTTCCTCTCATCATCCTTCAGTACTAACTTCATATAGACAGTTTTAGAATTTATTCCTGTCAGAGATCCTAAAGAGCTGCCATTTTCATCAAGCATATCCTCAACTTTTATTTCTTTGAGAATAGTTTCCACAGTTGAACTGTTTTCTCTTCTTAACCTGATGTCAATATATGAGCCTTTATGTATCAGATTGGCTAACCTTTCCTCCATATTGACAGCAAGAATAATGATTCTTTCATTATCTTTATACCAGTTGCTCTTTTCAACCAGATCCGAGCCTCTTAAGTAATCACTCCTGCTTATACCTTTAACAGTTTTTTTACCTACAGCATTGCTTAGTTCAGTCAGCATTGAAGCATTTACTGCAGATTGCTGAATCAGTCTCGTTCTTATATGTCTCGGTTCGATAATTGTTCCGGGCTCAATATCTGACATTGCTACCACTACAGGGATATATTTCTCCAGATCCAAAGGATACTTTTTAAAAATATAAGCCAAAACCACCGAATTGATTATTAAAAATATGCCAATACAAATAAATGTTGTTTTTATTATTATTCTCTTTCCCATATTTAACGCATCCTCCTTACGTCGTCAGAAAAGTTACCGCGCCCAATTCCTATACACCAAGTATTTGCCTAAGCCAAGCCTGCTTTTGTATTTTCTTATGATAAATAGTATGTTTAACAATATCCGAAATGGCATTACCATACTTTTCTGAGAATAGATTGGCTATTCTGAAAGGTTCACCAAAAAAGCTGTACATCCACCTGATATATATCCTGTGATCATAGGGAACCTCAAAAATCCGAGAAAATTCAAGTGTCTGAATATGCTCTTCAGTTTTCAGATCAGCATACAGACTTTGTATAATTTTGTTGGAACCTAATTCTTCCCTGTAAAATTTATTCATTATTAAAATTGAGCCTGATAAAAGTTCAGATGTTAATGCTTCGGAAGCTATCCGTTTCCCAAGCAATGATATGGAATACGGATTCATATCACAGACCAGAAATATTTTGCTTATATATTGACTGATAGAGTTTAAGACCGTCAGGTCTGTATCAATAAGAATATAGGAGAACCGGTTTTGAAGTCTGGATAGCTCATTACTTAGAATCAAAGGGTTTTGATGGATGTCATTTTTAGAATTAACTTTGGAGCTAAGGTTAATATAATACAAGTTGGAATTAATCTTTCTTGGTATGCACTCTTCACTATCGTCGGTTTTTACCGGCAGGCTTTTTTCAAGGGTACAGGAAAAACTTAAATCAACAATACAAGCCCTGGTTGGTCCCCTGGCAATATGCTCTGCTATAGAAGCTGTAATTGTCGATACACCGGCACCTCTTGCTCCGGTAAAAGCAATTATTCTGGCAAAGGGTAATGTCTCCGGTTCTGTGTTTATATGCAGTGAATCCTTTGGCCTATGCAGACATATGTCCTGCAATTCCCACATCAGCATTGCTGTACTTTGATACCTTGCTTCGGGATTAATTTCAATGCATTTTCGCAAAATCCTAAACAAACCTTCCGACATACAGTCCTTGAATGTTGCGTCACAATAAGCCTTTATGGAAATGAGGGGGTCTATACCTGTTACCAGTTGTATTAATGTTATTCCCAAAGAGTATATGTCAGTTGCTTGACAGATACCCGCACCCGTGTATTGTTCAGGGGCTGCATAGCCTTTTGTCCCTATAAAAGTAGTTTCACATTGTACGGGGCTTCCGCGCTCATTTCCGGTTTCACTGTCTCTCAGAACTGATGAAATACCGAAATCTATAAGCTTTATAAAGCCCTCAGAGGTGATAATAATATTATGGGGTTTCATGTCCCCATAGATTATTGGGTTAGGTTTCTGTCCATGTAAATAGCTAATAACACTGCATAACTGAATCCCCCAATCTATAACAATTTTCTCTTCAAACCTTCCTTTTCGCTCAAGCTCCTCCTTAAGACAAACACCTTCAATGTAATCTTCGATTATGTAAATTTTTTTATCGTCCTCATAAACATCACATATTCTGGGCAGCGCAGGATGGTTCAGCCGTTTCAATATCTCGGGTTCTATGTATGCGCTGATTGAGATTGACTGATCCCTGGGAATCTCCTTTATAGCCCAGAAATTGCCCAACCTTATGTTTTCAGCCAGAAAAACCGCTCCACAGCCACCATGGCCTAAAGATTTTATGTATTTATATTTTTTATTAATAGGATTTTCCTGCATGTTAACCTCCATGCAAACCAGGGCAAGATTAATATTTAAAGAACTGAAACTGATAGAGTGCAGCATTAAAATGAACAGGGTGAATACCTGAAAAGAATTATTACTATTTGTTAGCAATAAGCTATAAAAGTAAACGAAGGCTGAAAATGAAGTTATTTCTTATTATTGATTAACGTTTGTTAATTAAAGTGATCGCTCGGACTATCCAGCAAAAGCTTTTAATCCAATGAAAAGGTTATTTAATAAATTTTAGTTAGGTAAATATTGTCTTTGATCTTCAATTGATAAATAAAACCATGAAGGAGGTTGGATAACTTATGAATTGGATTAGAGAAACCAGGGAATGTAAATGATTTCTAGTAATGTAAATTATAATCCAATATGTCCCATAATGCAACTCTTATTTTTAAAAATTTTATAATATTTCGCCTATTTTCATTTATATTTTCTAAACTACATTTTGGCAAGGTAATTCCGATTATACTCCATCAAGGTTAAAATCAGGTATATACTGGGTGTCAGCCGATTGTCTCTCTTGAACATAACCCTCTTCAAGACCCAGCTTATACAGATGGTCTACAACCTTCTCGTACTCTCTTCTGGTAATAGGCCTGTTTATTTCGGCATGCTTTTCAGCCTTGTAAAAGGGTGTATATTGACTCATTAAAGACACGTATACACTTTTGGGTAAATTATCGCTTATCCAATTGAGCACGTTTATACTCTCTTTTGTGTGTCCCGGGAGAATCAGATGCCTTATGATCAAACCCTTACGGATTATCCCGGCTTCATCCAGAACGGGACTTCCAACCTGGCGGGACATCTCAAGAACAGCTCTTCTGCTTACCTCGGGATAATCCTTTGCTTTAGAATATTGAAGAGAGGTTTCTTCAGAAAAATATTTAATGTCCGGAAGATAAACGTTTACCAACCCTTCCATAGTCTTTAAAGTATCAGCGGTTTCGTACCCGTTTGAATTATACACAACAGGAATTTTAAGTTTATCTTCACTCTTAAGTTCAGCGACAGCCTGTCTGATAGGCTGCGTATAATGAGACGGATTAACAAGGTTAATATTATGTGCACCCTTTTGCTGGAGTTCAATAAATATCTCCTTAAGCCGTTCAATAGTTATAATTTTCCCAAAGTTGTCCTGGCTGATATGATAATTCTGACAGTAAATACATTTAAGATTGCAGCCGGAGAAAAATATTGTCCCTGAACCATTGGTACCACTTATGCATGGCTCCTCCCACATGTGGAGAAAAGCCCTTGCCACCTTGAGTTGTCCGGGGACCCCGCAAAATCCTGTCTTGGTATTTCTATCTATATTACAATTTCTAGGGCATTGGTTGCATAGTTCACACATATTAACCTCCATGAGCCGCATAGCGGTCACAAAATATTTATGAAAATCCCTCACTCCTAATCCGCTGTAAGGCGAAGAAAGGAGGTTAATTGGCCATGTGCACTTTCAAAGTATTAACAAAACTTTGAATATTTTGCACGGCCATAAATTCAATGATTGGATTGAAGACTAACAAAGCGAGGACTTTCAAGTTAATCATTCTTCATTAATGTATATATTTCCAGTTTAATTGGACATTGGCTTCTGTAAAGGCCTTAAACTTTTCCAAATAAGCAACGTAAGATATATTGTATTTACATTCACAATAAATAAAAATATAATAAAACTTGAGTATTGATTAGTCAATAGCAATAATTTGGAGGTTTTAACCAATGCGGCTTAATCCGGTTGCTTTTGCTGAACGCAAGAGCGTTTTACCTAAAAATATATTTCTTGCAACTTTATATATAATTGTTCTCCTTTGTCTTGCAATAGGTGTTATTTCTTTTATTTCAGCCTGGAAAATAACACATCCTCCCAAGATAACAACACCTCAGATATCGTCTAATATCGCACCTGATTATAAAAATATCAGTTTTTACTGCAGTGAGTCGAAAGAAAAAATCAACGGTTGGTTTTTCCCCTCCTTAGGCTCAAAAACCACCGTTCTCATGGTTCACAGCTATGGCCGTAACAGACTGCAATTTGATGAAGAAACCTTTAAATTAATCACAAGATTAAATAATGAAGGCCTTAATGTTATGTCAATTGATTTGAGGGGTTCAGGGAATTCGGCAGGTTCAATGTCAACCTTTGGAAAAAACGAAACGACCGATGTATTGACAGCAATTAAATATTTAAAACAGAATGAAACAGAAAAGATACTGCTAATGGGCTTTTCAACAGGAGCTTCCTCATGCTTGTCCGCCATTTCAAAGTCTCCCTTCAAAGACAGTATATTAGGGGTAATTGCTGACAGTCCTTATGCAACAGTTGATAATTATATAGAATATGCTACAAGAATAGAATCCTGGCTACCAGAGATCCCATTTAAATTTACGACAGAGTTTTTTGTAAAAAAACTAACAAAAGTTAGTGATGATATGGATTTAATACCACTAATACCATCAATTATTCCTACACCCATTCTGCTAATTGATGGTGCTCAGAATAATATGAATACTTCTGATAATACCAAGCTGCTTTATGAGCTGTACTATAGAAAATGTCCCGTGCCTGCCCACTACTGGAACTCGGGAGCTAAGGAATATGGCCAAAGCTTTATGGAAGCTCCCGAAAAATATATGGACACTGTTGTAGAGTTTATCAGGGAGTGTGTGGAGGATGGGAAGGAAGCGGGAAAATAGAGACTGTGGGAAATAAAGTCGTAGAAATTAGAAGCTGGAGAAATTAAACTCTTCTCCAGCTTTCGTTAAGCAGTATAAATCCTCGAACAGGCCACAATGTATCTTATCTATATGTGGATGGAATTATCGTACTAAAATCAGAAAAACTATCAATTATTCTAAATCTCAGGAATAGTATCCTTATTTAATAAACTTCTTAAATAAGCTCTATCGATCTTACCATTTATATTTTCGGGTATGTTTTTAAAGTATACGTAGTCTGAAGGTATCATATGGTTTGGTAACATATCCATTAAAAAATTAACTAGGCATTCTTTGTTAATTTCATTTTTCGCCTGGTAAAATGCTACAATCTGTTTAGATATATTATCATATTGAACACAAGATTTTTCTACTCCATCAAACGCATTTATAACACACTCAATTTCACCAGGTTCAATTCTATGCCCCATGTGTTTTATTTGATAATCTTTCCTGCAGAGATATGTCATTACGCCATTTTCATCAACACTTACAATATCTCCAGTTTTATATAACATCTCTCTGTATTTAGAGTTTTTGGGATTTTGTACAAAAACAGAATTAGTTTTATCTTGGTCATTATAATACCCATAAGTGACGCATATTCCACTAATATATAATTCTCCTTTACCATTACTCACAACTATCTCATCATCATCAGAGATTATATATGAACTTACATTTTTTCTAGCCTTACCCAATGGTATTGCTTTATTATCAGATATACTATCAATTACATAGTAACAGCTTGCATCAGTAGTTTCAGTGGCACCATATAGATTAGCAAATACCGTTTGTGGAAGATTAGCCCTCCAATAGTTTAATTGTTTAGTTGGCATAGGTTCTCCACAGAATAATACTTTTTTTAGAGTAGTTAATGAAATATCATCGAATACTTTCATGTCTGCGACCATACTTAGTACGGATGGAACCCAAAAAATAAGATCAATCTTATTATCCTCAATATATTGCATAAGCTTCTTTGGAAAAGTAAAAAGCCGTTCGTTTATCAAATGTACAGTCGCACCAATCTTAAGTGAGCTAAAAATATCAAAGACCGAATTTACATAATGAAGCGGAGCCTGGTTACCAAAAATAGTATTTTTAGTAATATTAAAAGTTTCTATCGCCCAATTTGTATATTCATCAATACAAATATGTGGTGTTACAACACCCTTTGGTATACCGGTTGAACCAGACGTAAACAATACATAAGCAGGATCAGTGTCTTTAGTTTTACTGGTATCTATTAAAATATCAAGAGTAGAGTCAAAACTTATCTCATCAATAAAAATAAGCTCATTTTGCGAGGATACTAATGTATTATATTGTTTTTTTGTAATGATAACTGATGGTTTAAGTTGAGATATAATTTTGTCAATTCGAGCAGCTGGAGACTTTACATCTATTGGACTGTAAAAGTTACCACTATACATAACACCTAAAATTGTGCTTATAATGTCAGAGCCTTTTTCTAATAAAATAGCAATTGGTTGATTTTTTGTGTGTAATCTATTACAAAGTATAAATGCTATTTCCAGGGATTTTCCATATAACTGCTTATATGTAGTTGTTGATTCCTTGTCTACTATAGCAGGTTTATCAGGATAACTATTCACGTTACGTTCAAAAAATTTTAATAACTTTAGCATAGAAAACTCCTACCTTTCATAATAAAAATAATATCATAAGAGACTTGTAAATTAATGAATTAAATCATTCTAGTAATTATCAAAAATTGAAAGAATAAACTGACGGCTTATGTCATCGTACTGACAAATGTTACATAATTCTGCACACAATAAAAAAAATGTATTTTTATTATTCGATTTTTCAACAAACGCTAATATATTATCTACTTCTTCACTATTTCCTGATAATAAAAATATCATTACTTGAAATGCAAGGATTGAAATACATTGAGGATTCATAGTCTTAATTTCTACAAACTTAGATAATAATACATCAAAATCATCTTGGCGCATGTTTGGACCAATTAAATTAATTAATGAATTACGTGTACCTTTTGTTATTACTAGTTTCTTATATTGTCCTTGTTCAATCATATCAACATTAAAGGTGTTTGATTTCCTTAAGATATCTTCATATAATATTATCTGTGACAGAGTTGTGTATCCTCTATCATAAAGCTTTATTATATATGATTTATAATCAGATGGTTTGATAGTTGCTGTTTTTCCATCGGAAATATTTAGAGCAAGGACTTTTCTGATACACTTTAAAATATCGAAAACACAGTCATTACAAAAAATATAAACATGTCTAAAAATATCACTATTGATAAGTTGCTCGAATTCTTTAAAAATATTTTGATTTGAATATCCTCCGGTTATACATATCTTATCCAAAGTAATAATAATGTACTGAGCAAGTACACCAAAAAAATCAGTATACAAGTTAGACAATAGTCCCCAGTTTGAAATTAGATATAATGTCTCATTATAAAATGAATAAAGTTTTTCAATATATTGATTTAAAGTAATAGTTCGGAAATATCCATGATGACAGTAAGAAGAGTTAATTGCCAGTATACTATTACAGTGCAAAAAAGATTTCATAGAAAAAATATTATCCGGTGCTAAAAAATCTAAAATGCAATTATCTATATTATTTAATACAAATTCTGTATTATAAAGTCGATTTAGATAATTCAACACCATTAATCCTTCTATTTCTCTTGCTATGTATAAGAAGCTATTAGCAAAACATTTTTCAGTTAATATAGTACTCGTCGAAAAAATATTCCATTCAGCCTTTGGAGTTAATTCTCTTACCTTAACATAATCATGTATTCTTCCAAAAAGGATCAACCCAACATTATTATTAGACTCAGTTATTTTTTTCATTTTTTCAACGAAGTCTTTTTCTAGGTAATCAGGTGCCTTAATTATATATATATAATCTGAACTTATCTTCTTAAGAATAGTTACTAAGTCGTTCTTCCAATCAACAACTTTAAAATAATCTTGCATAGACATATCAGTTATACTTGATAATACATATACCTCATCAAACGATTCCTTCTGGGAATAAATACTATCTAAAGTAATCCTGTAATCAGTTGCAGAATCAATAATTACTACTGCTGCAATAGCATTCATCACTTTTTACTCCCCCTTGTATCAATATATCCGGAAATTTCTCTTGCAATATTATAATATAATTCAGGCTGATAATGTAACGGGTCAACTGAGGCTTCAGTATACGTTCGTGGAAGAAAGCCATCCCTTATATCAATAACAAGCATTTGTGGTATTCTTTCAAGGATGTGTCTATGATAGATTTCTATCCTTCCTGTCATTTCAGGATGTCTAGGGGTACTAAAGTAGACTGGATACTCACTAGTTAAGAGAAAGTTACACCAATTCATTCTAATAAGAATGATATTTTCGGGAGTGTACTTGTCCAATATCTTGTCGATAAATTTATCAAGATATTCTATGAATAATTGAATAGGAATATCGATTGGAGCTATCTGATTTACAGGTGGAAACTCACTGAATTTAGTGTTATAAGTTTCGAAATGAATAGCTACATACTTTTTCTCATACTCCCAATAGGAAAACAGAATTTCTTCCATTGCAATATCAAATATAAAGTAATCGCCATGGCTATCCAACAGCCTATTAAATGATAATTTATTAAATTTATCTAAAACACTCTGCTTTGGTTTATTACAGTATGTTTGTAGTATATTAGACTCTTTCAGTTCAAACGACGGCGTTATTGCTTCCATAATTCCTGTTAACATGATGGAATTCTTTATTTTGATCCAGGATGGAAGTTCGCGGGCAATCATATTTGATACACAGATACCAAATATATCAACAGTAACATTTTTAGTTATTAGAGTATTCGTCATTTTATATCTATTAAATATGATATCCAATTCACGCTCACAAAGATTGTTTTCTTCTGATACTAATTTTGACAAAAATATATTATAGCCTTCTTCGTAAGAGGTAAAATATAAGGGAATTGAATCAATTAAGTCCTTATTGATTATTCTTACATTGTAAGAGTTTTCAATGTATTGTGATGATGCTAAAACTGATAAAAATTGTGATATACTAATATTTAAATTTGAAGTATAGTCGATAATGAATTTGTTTCTTAATGCTGTGTTTAATATAAAAGCTTTATTTAAATTATTTATAAAAATATTTTTTTTAAGACTATAAAGAAAACTATATAGTCTTCTTAATTTTACAGAAAATAAAACAAAAATAGTTTTTTCTAAGTTCATAACATAAGATTCTAGTTCTTTTATTCCAGAATAAGAGAATTCAAAATTTGTACACTTTGTATTAGATCCTGATATCAATGTTGTTTGAATATAAAAATCATCTATATAAATACCACAATACTGCATAGATTTTAACATACCCTTCCCCCTGTTATATTCTTTTAACTAAGTAGTTTGCATAAATCACCGACAGTCTCACAGTTTTTAATACTTTCATAGGTCAGCCGACTATTTGCAGGAACACAAGAAAGGAGCCTCATCATTGATAAAGAGTCCCATTCTGCAACATCAATAAGTTCCATCTCTTCTTCCAATGTATTGTATGAAATATTCAATACTCTTTCAATTAATTCAATTTTTTGTTTACTATTCATATAAATAATTATCTCCCTTAGTCTTTTTTTATACAGAACAAATAATCTTTAACAAGTAGATTATGAAGTGTTGAATTTACATCACTAACTAAGGTTGTACCCTGTATAATAGAACTTAACTTATTAGCAAATTCCTGGTTTACATTTAGAAACTCAGTAGAAATCTCGACTTTACTTATATTTAATGTAGCTAAACAGGTGCGTATTTCATTAACATGTATATTTATTGGCATATCGTTATCAAATTCTATTTTACAATCTAACGAATTTAACCACATTCGAGCATCATAAGTATTTCTTAATTTAAACAAAATTGTAGCTCCGGAAGACCCTAAATCAATAAGTTTTTGTAACAGTTTTATAGGTTCGTTATATAAGTTTATGGGCTCACCCAGTATTATAAAATCATAGTTATTACTTAATAAGTGTTCTTGTATAAAGTCAATTCTGTCACAGTATACATTGTTACAAATTGTACATAGATCCAAGTAATATTTAGCCGTAGTTGTAAATGCCATTGATACCAAATTTAAAATTCCCATTGTTCGCAATTTGTTTCTTATTTCTAGAATTGGCGTGCCGCAGCGAACATCTATTCCTAAAATAAATGGTACTTGAGATTTTACAATGTTATTTTGATTAATTAATCCAATTAGTGCTTTATCAAAATTATTCATATCATTCCAAGGATCGAGTCCGTAAAATTTATCTCTATAATTTTTTCTTCCAGACTCTAGTGATTTTTCAAAATCTTCAGGGTTTTTACCCTCCATTTTTTTATAATCATGGTCATGGTGGACAAACGTATCCCCACAGGCGACAAGCTTATACCCTGCACGTCTTATTCTGCAAAAGTAATCGTCATCAGTAAAGTCATAGTAAAAACCCTGATCTGGAATTCCAACTATATCAAGAATATCCCTTCGAAAGATATGAACAATGGCAATTAAACGCATGCGTTCCTCCCATTTTAGAGGATTATGGACATTAAATTGAGCAGCTTTTTCTTGCATTTCCTGTAGATTGCTGAAACCCAAGTCAACTGATTGTAAATTACTTAAATTTGAACCCATTGGTGCAGCAATCCCAATTTTATCATCTGACTCTAAACATATTAATAGGTTGGATAACCAATTTACAGTAACGTAGGCATCGTTGGGAACTAATACAAAATATTTACCCTCAAATAAGCTTAATGCCTTTTTGATTGCATAATTAGAACCAATGTTTTTTGTTATTTTAATAATCTTTTTATTGGAATAACTGATTGATTGAAAAAACTCTAATGTATCATCGGTTGAACCGTTATCAACAAGCATTAGTTCATAATTAAAACTACTTGTATGTTCCAATACATATTTAATGCAATTTTTTGTTTTATCCAATCTGTTATAGGCTACTATACAAATTGTGACTATAGGTGAGCCTGGAGTTTGTGTTGCCCTATAAGCATTATGACGAGTTTCATAAATATCCTGTCCTGGTAAAGGTTGTTGAGCATAATCAGAATTTACTACTATTGGTTCTACATAGTTGGCCATTTTAATCTCCACTTTCTATAAGAAGTTTTATTTTATTTACTAGTTTATCAGATGAATACCCATACTTATCAGCAAAATAGCCTCTATCTCCAGCAATTTTGGGGTATTCAAAAGAAGGAGATATACTTGTAATCTTAACTTCTGTAATATTGTTAGTCATTATATACTCACATAAAATAGAATATAGACCTGCATGCCCAAATTGTTCTTCTATAACAATTATATTCTTATATTCAATCAATACATCTTTTATCATATTTCCAAGGCTTTTAAGCTTATCAATACACATAATAGAAAATTTATCATATTTTAACGATGCTTCTAGTGCATATTCTAATGTACTTCCATAAGTCATTACTAGTGGATAATTACAATCTTTTTTAACTAAATAATAACAACAATCACCAATATCATATTCAGGATTATTTAAAATTAACTCTCCACCCACTCGTATATATGACGGTGAATTTGAGTGTAAAATGGCTTTAAAGCATTTCTTTACACCAAATTTAGTTGAAGGGGAGTAGATTTCGATATTTGGCAGAGCATTTAAACAACAGATGTCTTCTGCAGTTATATGAGGGCCACCCATAAGTGCAGCATCATAGCCAGTTGAAGTTCCCAATAAAATTACTGGAATATTTGGTATACATACATTACTTTTAATCTGATCTAGTGCTCTTAGCGTAATAAAACATGATAAACCATAGCATATTACTCTGTAACCAACACTACTGAGACCAACAGCAGTACTTATTAGACTCTGTTCAGCTATCCCCACATTTAATGTTCTGTTAGGGAAGTCCCTTTGTAGATCTATAAAAAAAGCTCCCCCCATGTCGGCGGTTAGGAAAAAAAAGGACTCATCTTCACTCATTACAGTTTTTATGTAACTAATTATCTCATTTCTCATATACCTTCTCCATTAATGATTTTTAAGAGCTCATTCTGGGCAAGTTTCAGCATCTCTTTATCAACTGGCCGATAGTGCCAAATATTATTGTTTTCCATAAAAGAAACACCCTTTCCCTTAACAGTGTTACATATTATTGCTGAGGGTAAATCAGTCTTTCTATTATGCAGTGCTTCATATACTTCAGAAATATTATGACCATCTACTACCTGGGTAAAAAAAGAAAAGGATTCAAATTTACTTTTTATGTTGTTCAGTGAACAATAATTATTAATATTACCAATACCACTTAGATTATTTTTATCTAATATCACAGTAAGATTATTCAACTTTAAATTTTCGCAAAGCAGTAACGCTTCCCAATTTGAGCCCTCATTTAGTTCACCGTCACCAATAATAACATATACATGCCCATTGTAATTTTTTGTTTTTAAACCATAACCTACCCCCACAGCCAAAGATAAACCTTGACCTAAAGATCCTGTTGAAAATTCATTATAAGGTGCCCAATAATTTGTATTTGTCGTAATAAATTGACCTGAAGATCCATACATATATAAATCATTATCAGATATTAAACCGTATTCATTAAGGGTAGCAGTTAACGCTCCAACTGCATGTCCCTTACTTAGTATTACTCTATCTCGTTCAAGAGAATAGCTCTTTAGTTTATTAATATTAATGCTAGAATAAATACAATTTAATATATCAATACAAGATAACGAAGAGCCAATATGCGATGCTTTTGATTTATGTATTATATCAAGGCATTTTAATCTTATTCGATTTGATCTCTGCTTTAAAGCCAATAACATCTTATCTTCCATTACAACACCCCCTGTTCTAGATTAATTGTAATCTCCCTTTAAAATATCTGGATAAACGCATGTTCTTAATCCTTTATCAAGAGAATCAATTTTATGCATTTCATCATTTGATAGTACAAAATCAAAAATATCGATGTTCTCTGCTAAATGACTCAGAGTTATTGCTTTTGGTATAGGGATAACACCATTCTGTAAGTGCCACCTTAATACAATCTGTGATACAGTTTTTTTATGAGTAAAAGCAATATTATTGAGTAATTTATCGTCTAAAACTTTACCAATTGCTAATGGACTATATCCTTCAATCTTAATATTAAATTTTGAGTAATACTTGATTAGTTCTTTTTGAGTTAAATAAGGATGTAATTCTATTTGGTTTACGCTAGGTAGAATAGAACATTTTTTTAATAAAATTTCAAAATGCTTTATCTGAAAATTACTAATTCCTATTGATTTAACTAATCCTTCTGAATATAATCTTTCTACGGCTTTGTATGTTTCTAGATATTTATTTGGGATTGGCCAATGAAGCATATATAAGTCTAAATACTCAACACCCAAACTAACTAAACTCTTCTCAAAAGCTTTTAAAGTATTATCATAGCCTTGCTCTGATATTCTCATTTTAGAAGTAATAAATATCTCTTCTCTATTAAGTTCACTTTGAATTATCGCCTTTCCAATTTGTTCTTCGTTAAAATATCCTGATGCAGTATCTAGTAATCTATAGCCAAGTTGAAAAGACAGTCTGACTTGATTTTGAACATGCTGTTCAGAACTAATCAATTCGGCAGATTTACCCTGATAGGTGCCTAATCCAATAATTGGAATGCTTTTACCGTTATTAAGTCTAACTGTTTTTATGTTCAGATTTATACCACCTTGTCCAAATTTTTTATATAAAATATTTTAAAAGAGTGTCAGCGCAACCATCAATATAATCTGATTCACTCATTAGTAAGTTACTACAATTAATACACATTTTCATGTCATTAATATTATTGGTTAGATGCTTTTTTCGCAATTCATTAAATTTTTGTCCCGTCCATATTTGAAGTAAAGTTTCATTATATACATTACCAAGAGGATATAGCTCATTCCAGTCAGAATCACATGTTGTAACTGTACCATCGAATCTAACTTGACATGCAAAAAATAGCCTTGGACAAACCTTACCTTTTACAAAATTTTCATTAAATCTTGATAATTGCATATATTTTTCATTATTTAGTCCAGCATCCTTCCAAGTATCAGTAATATTCTCTATACAAATGTTATCACATATATCTCCAAAAATGCCGTAAAACTTTTCTTTTTCTACTTCGGACAAATCGCAATTTATTATCTTAATGTACGTATAACAATTTTTTTTACGTTCAAAGAAAAATCTAATGTTATTTACAAGCTTCTGAAAATCTATGTCAACACCTGAGTTTCTCATATATGCTTCTGAATTTATACCCTCTATTGAAAAACGTATGCAGTCTAATCCAGCATTAATAAGACCTAAACTTATATTATCAGTTAGAAGGACACCGTTGGTATTAAACGAGACCTCTTTAGCTACATTTTCTTGCTTAATATATTTTACCATCTCGACTATGTTAGGGTTAAGTAATGGTTCACCTCTAGCATGTAGTGATACATAATTCAATTTTTGGGGAAATTCATGCATAGAGTTAACGATCTTTTTAAATAGCTCAAAGGACATTACCCCTAATTTAAATCTTTTATCTTTAATTAGTTCTTGATTACCATGTATACAAAACTTACATTTAAAATTACATGCTGATGCAGTTTCAATCTGCATTGATAATGGAGATTTTAATGGAATGGCTTCTGATAACCGAGTTCTATTTTCTTTTTTATATTGGTATGGAATTTCATATTTTGCCTTCATATTCTCTCCTATATAATCTATAATATAATAATATTATTTTTTAGGCCAATACTTTCAATGGTTTTTAATATACTATCTCTGGATGTATTATTTAGTACAAGGATATCGCCCGAAAAATTTTTTACACTATCTGGAGACAATACCGGGATATTGTTTATGAACATTCCCTGCTTCGATGAATCAATATCTACAAATGCTTCAATATTTAAATTACTTAACTTATCTGTCAATAAATTCATTGCCATGTGGCTTACTCCCCATAAATAAAAATGCTTGCCACTTAAATAAAGTTCGTTAATCTTTTTCTCACTTGCTATTTTTCTTAGATTATATATATCTAGTGCAGCTTGCACGCTTTCTTTTGTGTTAGTATCTTTTTTTATTATTTTCTTATTGTGGTTCATATCAGTTTTCAATTTATATATCGCATCAAATGATGCCATTATATTTTCCTCATTCTCTATAGTCTCAACTGATGTTCTATATGGTCTAAAACTATATGATACTTTTTCAAAACCATGATTAAGCATCAAGTTATCTAGTGAAGTTTCTCCAAAATGGTTAAGGTGTTCAAGACATAGTAAACTAGAAATACTGCCGTAGAACTTGTCACAGAGGCTTTCATCTGGAAGGCAAATATAAATATATCCATCTTGAGATAACCATTTTTTTATATTAGTTATAGCAGTATCAACATCCAATAAATGCTCTAAAACATGGGATAATATAATTAAATTAAATCGGTTATTGAAACCTGGATAATCATCATAGATACTCCCATTTACAACATTAAGACCCTTTTGTTCCGCCTTGTAACAACTAGTCTTCGAGGGATCTAACCCAATAATATTATTAAATCCTTTCTGCTTGAGATAATACAATAGACACCCGGTAGAACAACCAATGTCAATTATACTAACAGAGTCATCGAAAATATGTTTTATAAGATTCGCCTCTTCAAATAAGTATTGCTTCGTGAAGTCCTGCTCAAAGGATTCATATCTATTATTGTTTGTACTGAAAATCTCCAATTTTACTAAATCATTGCTGGTATCCTTAAATACAAAACCACAATTAACGCAATAAACAATATCTACTCTATTTGAAATATTGTAGCTATCAGGTAAGTTATATGATAAGTTATAGATTAATTCGTTTTCTGAATAATTACATATGGGACAATCTCTTTTTTTGTAGACTTTACTCATATATTTTCCTCTTACTCATTATCTCAAGAATTCTATCGGCTGAATCGTCTATGTTATCATTATTTTGAGATGCGTAAAGTGGCCCGTTACATGATTTACATATCGGATTAAAGTATCTTTCTTTTTTTAGTTGCATTTTCCTTATATCCCATAGATTTAATGAATTCCATATATCAAAAAGACTGTCTGATTGGATATTACCTATAATTAAATCCTGTGACGAGGCCAGGCAACAGGGAGTAACGTTATTATTTGAATGTACATACATTGAGTAAAACGGTTGTGCGCATACATCTGAACTCATTACTTTTTGTCCAAGCATATTTTTACTGCCACTTTCACAAATATCTTGATAATCTACCTCCAGCCGAATAGGTACTACAGTTTCAATACTGATTTCATCACAAATATCACCAAATATTTGATAAAATTTTGACTTATCTTCAGGTCCGTTTAATCCTTTGTCAACTATTTTTATAAATACTCTACATTGCCTTTTATAATTATAAAAGGCTGTTAAGTTGCTAATTATTTTGTCGAATATATTACTTACCCCACAAACATTTTTATAATTCTTGTCAGAAATACCCTGAATAGAAACCCTAAGCAAATCTAGACCAGCATCAATTAATTTTTTCCCAAATTCAGGTGTAAGAAGTACTGCATTAGTAAAAACTGTTACATTGTCTGCAACATCCTTTTGCTTTATATATTTAATCATTTGTGGTAACTGAGAATTTATAAGAGGCTCACCATTTAGAGCGAATAAAATATTTTTTATCCTATTAGGAAACCGAGTTAAAGAATCTACAGAATCTTTAAAATAATCTAGGTCTAATAGTCTTTTAACAAGATTTTTGTCCTCTATTCCATGAACACAATAATTACATTTTAAGTTACAAAAACTTGATGCTTCAAATGATATAGATAAAGGTGTCTTTAAAGGAAGTGCATCCGATAGTTTTACTCTCGTACCTTCACACCATGCTTTTTTTTCAGCTTTCATAGTAAGTATACTCCTTCTTAACTAACATAGATAATTTTACTTCCTTGTGGTTCAAACTTAAAATCAATTTCTCGATAGCTGTTTAATGCTTGTCTAACGTAACCTTGCTTTTCTTTAGGCACATAGAGCATAAGAAACCCGCCGCCACCAGCACCTAAAATTTTACCACCTAAAGCGCCTGCGTGCAGAGCTTTTTGATACATATAGTCTATATCGTCATTTGTAATGCCTCCTGAAAGGTTTTTTTTGAGCTTCCAACTCTCATCCATAAGCTTACCTATTTTGTGGTAATCATTTTTTTGTAATGTTAATATCGCTTCGTCCACCAGTTCAACTAATCCATCAATAAAAAGAGTCTTATCAGGTATGTTTGCTTTTTGTTCAGATAGAATATGAGAAGATACTCTGGTAACACCTGTATAAAACAGCATCATGTTTTCTTGTAATTGTTGTTTGGTTTCATTCTTGCATATTAAGGGAGTCACGAATACGCTTCCATCGCTATTAAATCTAAAATGGTTAAACCCGCCATAGGCCACAGCATATTGATCTTGTTTTCCAATTGGATTACTTAATAAATTTATTTCTATTTCGCAAGCTTTTTGAGCTAAAAACTCTGCGGTAACATGTACACCTTTATATGCAAATAAGGCATTAAGAACTCCCACTGCTAGTGCACTAGATGACGCCAATCCTATTCCAGCAGACCCCAAGGGTATATCTCCCATATATACGATATCAATACCTTTGTCAATTTCAGCAATTTTTAAAGCTTCACGAATAATATTATGTTCAACTTGATCTACACTTTCAACTAATTCTGTTTTTGAATAACTAACTCTTATTAAATCATCAAATTTTTTGTTAACAGTTATGTAAATATACATATTTATAGCTGTACTAAGAACACTACCATATCCAAATTTACTGTTTTCATAGTAGTCATGGAAGTCAGACCCACCACCAAAAAACGATGCGCGTAAAGGAGTTCTTGATATTATCATAAATACACCCTCTTATTTTAATAAATTTTCAATATCAAAGATTTTTATTGATGGTTCAATCTGTAATGCCATTGTTGAAATTTCTTTTGTATAATTGGAATTAACAACAATTATAGCTTTAATATTCCTGTTTAAAATTTCTTTTGGAGATACAATATCATGGCCGGTTATTGGTATATAACCATTTTGTTTATTAGGATTTATGTCAATAACACAATCAATATATTTTTTTTCTGGATCAAATAAATTGCAACACATTACTCCTTTTCCAGCAGCACCCCAAATGCCGACATTACCGACTTGGTTAAGATTTTTGATAAAATTTTGTATTTCTTTAACTTTAATATTCTTATTTTCATCAAAATCAATCATACGCTTTTTAATCAAACTTAATTCATTATTTTCAGTTTTTGGAACAATCAAAGTACACATATACTGATCTTGAAATTTTAGCTCAAATGATTTAACTTTCATCCCAACTAATGATACTAAGGATTCTAAGGAATTCCGGTTAAAATAGGAACAGTGCTCATAAGTAAAATCAAAAATAATATTATTTTTTACGATCCAATTAAAATCAGGTGTTTCAATGTACAAAATACCATTTTTGTTAAGTGATAATTTTATTATTTCCATCATATTTAAAGGGTTACTCAAATGTTCAATAACGTGCCTTAGAATTATAATATCTGCTTTTATACCATAGTCTAAAGTAAAATAACTTTTAGTATAATTAAGTCTTTCTTGGTTTTTGGATTCTTCTCCAGTATAGCTAGGATCAAATCCATAACAAACACAGTCATAATTATTCGAAAGTTCTTTCAAAAACTCTCCCTTACCACAGCCAATTTCTAATATTGTCTTACCCTTTAAATCAACATTAGAAGATATAAAACCTAATACATCCCGAATATGAGTTTTAAATGAGGGAGAATTATCCTGTGTATTGTCATAACATTGAGAATATCTAAGTTTTTGATCATCGAATGATGTGTTGAAAACAAACCCACATGTGTCACAAAAAGCCATATTGATATCACATATAATATTCGCTTCAGAATCGCATTTATTACGAATAATTAAGTTTTGGAACATAGGCACGTTATAATAGTTAATAATAGTTTCATTTACTTCACTTTTACAAGTTGGGCATGTAAACTTTTTAGTCATTATATCACCTGATCTAATCCATCATTTATTTTAATTTTCGGTTCAAAACATATAGCCTTTTTTGATCTACTTATATCTGCCCAAAACCGATTAGGAACAGAGTTTTTATCGTACATAGATAAATCCAGAAAAATATTTAATTTTGAAGCAACTATCTTTAAAATATCAATACCAGGTATTGCGTATCCAGACCCAATATTTAGTATGTTCTCGTTAGGCCTAATCTCTAAAGTATTCACAATAGCCTCGGCAACATCTTGTACATTGATAAAATCATTTTCATCAAATGGTGTTTTTAATTGAGGGTATTTTCCGGTTTTAAGCTCACGTACTATATATGGAATTAACGACCCAGATCTTTGACCTAGTCCGTATACATAGAATAATCTAAGCCAATAAAAATTGATATTATTATCTTTACAAAATGAATCTGCAATCATCCTAAAAGAGTTTTTCACTGATTTAAAAGAATTTTGGGATGAAAGACTCCAATTCTCATTAATCATACCGACGGGTTTGTCATATTCCCAGCAGCTTCCAGAACAAATAAGGTTCATAATATCAAGTTTTTTACATAAATCCAATAAGTTTAATCCCAAATTAAGATTATTGATACAGTTTTCATAGGAGAAATCCGGTATACCTTGCCATGCAAGATGTATACATGAGTCAATCCTATATGAAGCAAACTGATCAATTAATTCACAGTCGATATTACACAAATCGCCGTATACATACTTGACAAATTTATTAGGTACCGAGTTTTTATTGCGTGTTAATGCTATAGTATTATGACCTCTGTAGGTAAGTTCATTAACAACATGTGTTCCAATGAAGCCCGTCGCTCCCGTAACTAGAACATTCATACCTTATTCTCCCTATATATAAATGGACTTTTAAAGTTTTCCCATTTTGGTAATAGTAAATCTTTCTCAGATATAATGGGCTGATTTATTGGATAATCGTAATCTATACTATCCCAACGCACACCTCCTTCAAAATCCTGCATATATTTTGAGGTTAAATTGTAGAGAATTACAGTATTATCCTCTTTGATTATATACAAATTAGCCATACCTTCTGGTACATATAAGATATTATGATTCTCACTGGATAGATCAAAGCTACGAATTTGTCCATATGTTGGAGAACCAACTCTTATATCTAATACCAAATTTAAAATAGCTCCTTTGAAACAGTAAATTGTTTTTGCTTGGGAATATGGAGGCTTTTGAAAATGAAAACCTCTTATAGTTCCTCTTTGAAAGTTTTCTGTAACCAAACTCTCACCAAAATCACTCTTTAAGTTGAGTATATCAAAGCTAGGTTTATGAAATGTTTTCGTTACACTTCCTCTATTGTCTTTGAATAAGGGTGGTGTAAGCAAGTAAACTCCTGTAATATCTGATTGCATATATTTATAAATCATTACTTTAAATCTCCTCGGAATACGGTGGGAATGGTAACGGAATAATCACAGTTCCAGAATAGTTATACTTTTCCTTTAAAAGTTCTAGAATTTCATCCTTAAAATTCCATGCTAATAATAGTACTATGTCTGGATTACTTGCCAGTGCTGTATCCGGATTAATTATTTCAATCTTAGTTCCCGGAGTGAAAAGTCCTTGTTTCAAAGGATTCTGATCAGCAATTTTATAAATTTTTTGACTGTTGATACCACAAAAGTTTAACATTGTAGAGCTTCTTGCTGAGGCTCCGTATCCTATTATCCTTTTATTTTTATTTACTTGATCGTTGATAATGTTATTGAGCAGCTTCTTATGCATAAAGGAGTTGTCAGCAAACTCCTGCCAACGTTGGAAAGTGTTGTAGCCATTATTATGCTCATTGTTAATAAATTCTACCAATGCTACTGATTTATTTATGGGTTTATTTTTTATATATAATACTATAGAACCGCCACTAATTGGGCTAAACTCAATATCAAAAGGATAAAGACTATACTTATTTAACAAATTGTTGAGGCTAGCAAGAGTGAAATAACATAAATGCTCATGATAAATGGAATCATAATGTAATTCATCAATAATTTTTCCGGAATAGTGAACTTCCAATACCATTATACTATCATCTCCACAGCAAATTTGCAGCCCTTTAACAAAATCATGCAGATTAGCAACATGTGGGAGAACATTCCTTGCAAAAACTATTGAGGGATAACCTTTTTGCGAAATTATGTCTTGTGCAACACTCTCTGAAAAAAAGTTACAATTTGTAGGTATTCCAGATTTTTGGGCCTCTTTAGCAATGTTTAAAGCAGGATCAACTCCTAAAACTTCAATTCCCTTATCTTTAAACGGTCTAAGAAATGTGCCATCGTTACTCGCAACTTCTAGCACGTAATTATTATCTTGTGATGAACGAGACAATGCCTTATCACAAAAAGATTTTGCATACTCCCTAGCAGTACTTGAGGTTGAAGTAACCCAAAAATAATTGGAAAATAACTCTTTGGGATCAGCTGTATAATCCAGTTGAACAAGAGAACAGTCTTTACAAAAACTCAATGACAATGGATATGTATTTTCAGCAGTGATGCAGCTCTTAGTAAGTGCATTAGCATACGGTTGGTCTCCTAAATCGAAGAAATGCATAATATTTTCACTATTACATGCCCTACATTGTTTAATACCACTCATGAAGTTTCTCCTTTAATCCCACTTGGGTGAAAAAATATTACCTCTTTGGTCAAAAGAACTTTCTTTATTCCAATTTGCAGTTGACGCCTGATAGCAGTTTCTACATGCACTGCACATTTTGATACTATTATTAACGCCTTGACGAAAAGTAATATATTCCTGGCTATTCCACATCTCATCAAAGGTTTTATATTTATCTATTTTAAATAACTTTACTGGGGTAGACATACAAGATCTTACGATTCCATCAGAACCCAGAAAGAAATCTCTCCAGCCTACAAAGCAGTCTTTATGCGGTTTATCGCCAGCAATATCCATTCCTTGCAAGTGAGGGAGTTTTACTGCAATACCAAGTTTATCTCCAAGTGCTTCAGTTTCATCAAATACTTCTTTTAATTCACCCTGCATGTTAGTCATCAATTCATCCTCAGAGCTATTATCAAATACTGTTAGGTAAACGCCTTTTATCTCTTCTATACCACATTCCTTAGCAAGTCGTACGTAGTCAGGAAGTTGTTTAAAGTTTGATTGCATCATAGTCATAACAAAACTCATATAAGGATATGATATTCCTCGTCTATTTCTTTCTTTTACAATATCCTTTACGTCATCAATTATTTTATTAAAATCCGAACCACATCTTATGCCATTATTTGTTTCTTGATTAGCCCCATCAAGACTAATTGTAATAAGGTCTACATTATAATTAAATATATCATTTTTCAGCTTGTCCAGACGCATTCCGTTTGTGCAGAAAAATTTTCTCAAGCCTTTGTTATCTGCATATTTAAGGAATTCAGTAAACTGAGGGTGCAATGTCGGCTCACCCCACCCCAGCAAGGTTATCTCTTCGATTCTGTCCGTTATGGGTTCAAATGTATCGAGCCAATTAATATCAAATACTGTCGGTTTAAATTCGGCTGCATTTCTGCCGCACATTTTACAATTAATATTACAAGCATTCGTCATTTCTAGAACAAGACGACGGGGATAAGATTTTAGTACAGCTTGTCCTGAAAGTGCCTCTTGTTCATTAATTCTACTATTTTCAAATTGTTTTTCTGTTAATGGCTTAGTTTGTTTAAGATCCAAAGTTTTAGCATAAATTATTCCCATGTATCCTCCAAGTTTTTTACTATACTGAGTAGATCATGACTTTCATCTACCATATAACAAATACACCCCGCAGTTTTACCTGCCGTAATGTCTCTCTCATCATCCCCAATAAGTATGCACTTCGTTAAGTCTAAAGAGAAATCACGTGCTGCCTGATATAACATACCTGCTTTAGGCTTTCTGCAATCACAGTTATCGTACCATCCATGGGGGCAAAAATAAATTTTATCGAACCGACTATTCTTTAAATCAGATTGTATTTTCTCATGGATAGATTCAAGATCTTTTAAAGTAACCATTCCTCTAGCAATACCCGGTTGGTTAGTTATAAGAATTGTGATATATCCCTTTTGCTTAAGTATGGAAATAGCTGACTGAGCTCCCTCCAACCATTCGAATTGTTCAGGTTTTTCTATGTATTGAGCTTTTGCAGCACGATGGTTAATCGTACCATCTCTATCTAGAAATGCAACTTTCTTAGGCCGGAAGAACTCTTTGGTTAACTCAATTCTTTCGTATGAACCAACACTATAATACCTATGGTCGGTTAAAAATACTCCTAGCTTTTTTTGTTCTACTAATTTAGGATAAATTTCAGCCTCAAAGTTAATATTTTCATCCGGAAGTAAATCCAGTGAGTTTTTATTAACAAAAGCATAGCCTATATCAACTCCTTGGAGGTCATCAAGTTTTCTTGATTTATCATACTTTTTAACTAAAAAGTCACCTCCAACTTTAAGGTTATTTTTTGTATAGCAGTCCTTGTTAGAATAACACGTAATTTGTATTAATGGTTTATTTCCCTCAAATTGATTTAATGCTTTTACAAAATCTATTGGACAATAATTATCACAGTAAAGCAGCAAAAAATTGTCATTTAATTTTGAGGATGCAGTTTTTAGCCGTTTACCTGTTTTATAATCAACAGGTGTAGTGTCATAATTTATATTAACTCCTAAATTTGAGCCATCTCCAAAATAATTAATAATAACCTCGGGCATGTATCCAAGTAATAGTAAAATATCTGTAATTCCAAAGTTTTTTATCTGATTAATAAGATATTCCAAAAAGGGCTTTCCCTCGAACGGGAACATTGGCTTTGGGGCGGTATCAGTAAAGGGCTTTAACCGTGTGCCAGAACCTCCCGCCAAAATCACAGCTTGACTTATCATTCTAACGCTCCTAAACGGGGATATATATTTTTATTATTTTTAAAATACGAGACAATAATGTGTAATACAATCATATGTAGATCTTCAACTTTCTCATATTCGTTGCTATTAATATGAAGGTAGAAGTCAGCCATTTGTTTTAGTTTTCCCCCAGTAAAGCCACATAAGCCTATGATACATGCCCCTTTCGTTTTAGCATATTCACATGCTTTTACTATATTAGGAGAGTTCCCACTAGATGAAATACCTAAAAGGCAATCACCTTTTGTAAGGTTAAAATTCTTCATTTGTTCTGAAAAAACAACATCGTACCCAATATCATTTGAATATGCTGTAAATGCGGTTATATTGTCACAAAGGGAAATTACATTAAATCGCCCTACTTCATCAGATGTTACATTTTTTGCCAAATCACCAGCAAAGTGCATAGCATGTGCAGCACTTCCTCCATTCCCGCAAACAAACAATCTATTACCATCCATTCTTACCTTATCAATGGTTACTAAAATACGTTCAATTTGTGATATATTAATATCGTTTATAAAATCAACAGTGCTGTTAAGATAATTGACAATATAATTTTGCATAAATATCCTTTCCAACAATATAATACAAGTATAGCACAAAAAATACCATGATAAATCATTATTCGGCATTTAAGTGCATTTTATTAACATAATTCTTGTAGAAATTAAGAATATTTATAATTTGATATCCAATATAGTATTATTAATAGTTCAAAGTTTTAATATGATTTTCAATGTGGGGATTACATGAATTACTAATATGATAATCCTAAAATAATTTTTTAGAACTATAATAATAAATGATTGTTCTAGAGTAAGATATTGATTGAGAAATAATACATTATATCCAAGAAATGAACTAATATGTTAAAAAGATTAAAATTATAATACTAAAATTGGAAGTATGGAGTTATTAAAACTGCAATTAAGTATAGGCACAAAGCCAGTGTATCTATTGTTTGATCAGCGTTATGACGGTACGATTCAGAAGACCCTCTCGGACGGACACCCAAATTAGCCATACTATCAAGGAATTAAAGCTGATTTCAGATATGATAAAACGTAAATTCCACACGAAAGTTAATAGTTTTAGGGCTAAACTTGTTTACTAATTTATTCCAGTCTTATATAGATTCCCTAAAAAATTTTAATAGTTGAAAAATGAAATGGGACGCCTACAATGAAGGCAATACACTAAATACACCTGTAGCTCGACTGATTTCTTTGAAAGCTTATTCAAATCCCTGCGGTAAAGTCCATATCTTCTAACTATTTTAAAGTACTTCTTTGGTATATGCATAATGAGCTTTCCTATGAAATCTAATGCAGGCAGTTCACTTTCAACAATTTCTCCCGTTGTATGGTCTTCATACCAAAACTTCACTATTTCACCATCATAGCTTATGATTCGGTATTCAGCTATCCCAGGTCTTGCGAAATATCTGACGATATACTGTGCAGCCCTTATTTTTTGTGTATCCATAATGGTTTCTCCTTAAAACTTTGTAAAAGCTATTCGGGAGTAATTATCTCCTGCTGAATTATTTTATAGTCGCTATTTAAATTTTTCAGTCGTTTCGTTTCTTCTTCTATTTCTTTTTATCAAAATAATATGATTGCTGAGGTAGCTTTGCCCCAACATTATATCCATTATTGACCATCTGGTTCTGCTTTATTTGTCGTATTTCACCGCTAAGCTTGTCAAGAATATCTCTGACTTTTTTATTATTTATGTTTTCAATATTCTGTATTTCTTTTGTCATATCATAAATGGTTGTTATAATCTGTTTAAGTTCAGCAGCTCCTGTTAGGTCAGCCATTTTAATCTCTTCCAGGCTCTCTACTCCTAGCAGTGACTTGAGTCTTGAATAATACACCTCGAAAGCCTGGTCCAACTCGTCAATAGCATCCATTTTCTGTTGCTTAAGGTCTATTATTCTTTGCAACTCTTCAATATTGTCCTCAGTAATAACATTTCTTTGCTCGTTTGTAAGTTTAAGAATTTGCCTTAGCCCCTCGAGTTTTTTTACTGATAATTCATAAAGCTTCTGTATATATTGCTCAGCTATCATAGCATCCTCCATGAAAATATTAGTGTATATTGCTACACGTTATTATTATCACCTTCTATTACACTCAATATTTGAATATAAATAATGACATTATCATCATTCGCAAAGTTGAATGGAGACAGGCCGGTCCGCAATCTAATAAGTTTAAAACACCCCGCATCCTGAAAAGACTGCGAGGTGTATGTTTGAAAAAAATTCAATTACTTTGCAATACCTTCTTGCACCGGTACAGGGTTCTTTGCAAGCTTCATAGCCTGTGACCACGCATCCCTGAGCTCTTTTGCCATACCCAACACTTCCTCAACTAAAGCATTATCTTTTTTTAGATTCGCCTGCGTAAGCTGTCTGTACATATAATCATATAATAACTCCAGGTTTTGTGAAACCTCATAATTCATATCCAATGTTGTCATAAATTCAATTATTATGGCTTGTGCTTTGACAATACCGTTATTTGCCTTCTCAATATTGCTTGCTTCAATTCCTGATTGTGCCTGCATCAAAAACTTGACCAACCCATTATACAGCATCAAGGTAAGTTCTTCCGGAGTTGCTGTATTTATTGCATTGGATTTGTACTGATTATATCCGTTACTTGTTAACATTAGCTAGCAGCCTCCTATATGATATCTATAATATTAATACGAAATACCTTAATCATCAACCTCCAAATTGCTGAGCAATCCAGCTTGATTGACTATTTAATTTATTTAGAGCAGATTCCATAGCAGCGTACTTCTTATATAATGCATTTTCCTTTGCAATGAGTTTTTTATTCATCTCGTATGCATCATCATCATATTCTAGAATTTCTTTAGCTAAAACACTCTTTGTTTCAGATCGGTCACCCACAATACCAGCCTTTTCAAGTAATGAACCCTTAGAACCATTGCTGTCGGTACTAGTTCTGATTGCGTCCTGAATAATATCTGAAAACCTCTGTGCAATTCCCGACTCAGCATATCTTTGACTTCTAAGTTTGGAACCATTTGAGCTGTTTATGGCCTGATAGTAAGTTATGTCCGAACTGCTGGTAAATAACCGAGCTATTTCCTCAGGTTTTGTAGCTAGGGCGTCCTTTAGTTTCGCTTCATCAATTACAAGCTTTCCCTTATCCTCATAATTTGAAGATGTTGTAATACCTATAGAGGTCAGCTTTATACCTGCACCTTCTACTGCTGCATACATGGCTGATCTGAATTGTGACAGAACAGTTGAAATTATACTGTCATTTCTCAACAAACCTGATTTTGCTCTCTCATTCCAACTTTTTATTTGCTCCTCACTCATAGCTGCTTCTTGCTCATCTGTTAAAGGCAAATACTCCTTATATCTTTTCTCGGCTACTTTATCGTTCAGCTTTTTTATTACCTCATTATATTTGTCCACAAAGGATTTAACGAACTCAAAAGCCTTGTTGGGATCACTGGCTACGGTTACCTTAATCGGATCTATTACTGTAGCTGGTTGAGGAACAGCTGCTGGGTCTGTAGCAGTAAAATCATTCTTTATATTATATGTCAACCCGTCATAAGTAAAGGAATTTGAAGATCTTACTATTGTTGTTCCATTCACTGTCACACTGGCATCCGAACCATTGTCAGTACCTGTTACTCCGAGTACCGACATGAGATTTCCGGTTTTATCTTCAACTTTAACTGTAACTGCATCACCGGTATTTTTTGATACAACTTTAAAACTGTTTGTTGTTATGTCGTACTTCATAGTGGCATTTATAGTTGTGTCGGCATTTACAGTCTTCATAATATCGTTAAGCGATACATTATTCGAATTGAAACGGAAGTATTTTCCGTTGATTGTAAATTCGATATCATTCCCTGTGCCACTAACAGTGAGTGGAGTTGCAAAACCAGCTTTTATCTCATCAACGTTTTTAGTCAAATCAATTTTATTTGACATGTTTGAGGTTTGTATACCTAGGGCACTGTTTGCATCTATTTCTGTCGGGGCAATGGATGCTGTATGCCCCGCTGCAGGTGAAAATGTTACTTTCCCAGTTGCACCAGAGAAAGTCACCTCACTAGAATTTGCTGCAGTCTGAATAACTGCTGCCAATGCACTGGCACTGGTATATTCGCCTGCGGGCACAGTTACAGTTTTAGGAACTCCGTCTATTATCAGCTGGAACTTATTATTACTGCTGCCTACCGTAAAAGGATCATCATTAGTCGGAGCTGCACTAAACAGATCCTCTGCCCCATCGTTAAAAGCAGTACCTATACTAAAGGAATCAGTGTTTCTTACTGTAGAAAAGCTTAACTTTCCACCATCATTGGTAGCATTAGCAGTAAACCCAACTGTTATCTTACCTGAACCAAATGCAATGTCAAGCTGACTTTGTAACTCCAGCTGGAAGTCTTTAACTTTTGTAATGCTGTCATTCAGGGAAATTTCTTTCGTAACATTATTAAATGTAAAAACAAAAGTATTATATTCAGATTTAATTTTTGTATCAACATCGGAATCCAATACCTCTATTCCCTCGACAGGCTTGGTTACATTTACGCCTGTACCAAGAGATGCCGCAGTTGCAGCCTTAAGCGCTGTTATTGAATATGACCCTGCCTTTGCACTTGCACCTGGGGTAATGCTTACATAGTCAGTTGAGTTTGTAGCCGCGTACGATGCTGAGAAACTGGCAAACGAATCGGCAGATTTTAACTTCTTGGTAGCAGAAATGTCGAAATACTCTTTGTAAAAATCCTGAAGAGTAGAGGTTACTTCCCGGTATGACTCGACTTTCCACTCGCTCATCTGTCTATTCTGTAGTATTTTTGTATACTTTGCAGTTTCAGCCTGCATCGCCTGTTTTACCATTGTATCAGTGTCCATATTTGAAGCAAGCCCTGCTACTCTTTTATATGTATTGGTTGTATAACTTGTTATCCCTGTTATTCCCATATCTATTACCTTCTTTCATCCACAAATAAACCTGCCATCTCGCAGATTTTCGCTACCATGTCTAATATCTTTTCATTTGGTATCTCTCTGACTAATTCATTTGTCTCCGAATTATATACTTTTACAACAATTTCATTTGTTTGTTCATGAATAGAGAATTCAAATCTTCGGTTACCACCCAAGATTGCTTTATTAGCTTTTTGTATTGCTTCTATTACAACTCGCTCCGATACGGGCATGTTATCCATATCATATTCATTAATCTGCGAAATAGGCCTAGTGCTTGACCAATCTTTGTTTACATCATTCGCACTAGCTTTTTTGTCTGCAACAGAAGTATTATTAATTTTATTATTTAGGCTAATATTCGTGCGAATCGATTCGCTACTTTCAATCTTCATGACGATACCTCCAAAAACTTTTCTAATAAGTTTATCGGTTACTTTTAAGAACTTATTTAGTTGTTTTTAGTTTTGATCTGCAGCAAATGATAATCTTAGTTCAACTGTTTCATTTTATATTTTATTTTAACTAAATTAAACTTTCATATTTAAATATATCTTCCTCTTTTAATATATTAGTAATCAATTTTAGTACTATGTCATAGTCTTTCTTTATCTCATCAGTTTCAATATTTAATTTGATTTGCCCAAAATACGATTGAACAATTTGGTTCATTCCATAACTAAAATAAATTTTTACTTTATCATAAAGACCGACATCATGGCTGTATAACACAGCTACCAGTGAGTAGTACAAATGCCACTTTCCATCCTCATCCAATTTTATCGAATTATTATATCCATTAATAGCAATCTCAACTGCTAATTCAGCTTGCCCAGATAATATCATCGCAATATATGTTGTTTCATTCTGCCCATCAAAATCCTTGTTGTACTTAACAGCATAATAAATAAAAGCTTTATGTAGCCGTGTATGCTTCAGAGCACTAAGAATACTTTCAATGTTCTCTTTTTTACTGATATCTAGTAAACTATTCAAAAATAATATAATTTCTTCCTGTGGCTGAAAGTCAATAATATTAATTAGTCTAGGCAAAGTCACCTTGACTATATTGATATTACCTACCTTAATAGCATCAATATAGTATTCCAACGCTTGATCATATTTTTTCCATTCGTGAAAAATGGAACCAAGCTTATACCAAGCATCATCTTTAAATGCAGGAAATGTATTTGAATGTGTAGCAGAAAATGTAGCATCTAATTCAAAAGCCTTGTTTAACCAGCTATAACTCTCTGTGTACTCCTTACAATAAAACTTTTCACATCCAATCATATAACTGTGCATTGGAACATGTGGGAATTTATTGTAGGCTTCACCTAAAAGAGAATTTATTTGCTCTTTTGAAAACTTAGTAGGACTAAATATCATAATTCTGTACATATATTGATATACATTTATTACAGCTCCATAGTTTTGCATAACTTTGTCACAATCAGGTTGTTGTTTGAACAATTCAAAAAATTTAACCGCCTCATCACAGTTGTTAATCAAAAAGTTTTCTCTAAAAAGATAAAAATATAATAATGTACTTGGGTTACCCTCATTATATTTCTTATACAAGGAATCAATATTTCGTTTAGATTTAGTTTCAATTAAATTTTGCGAATATCCGGAATGATATATTTGGATATCTTTAAAAAATGATAATCTAGGATCTTTATCACCATTTTTTATTCTTTCATGAATATTTCCTATGTACCTCATCGCTTTAGTATTTTTAAAAATTCTAGTTATAGTATCTTTAGCAAAAACATTTGCAGATTCAGTGTCATATTGACACATTGTAGACATAAGAGCATCAGAAAAATCTTGTATACCATTTAAAATGTTTGTAATTAACTGCTTATCCAGATTTGGTACAAACCATTCGTCAGCATCTAGAAATATTATCCAATCACCATTTGCGTTATCTAGCGCGTAATTTTTTGCAGCTGAAAAATCACCATTCCACTTATAAAACAGTACTTTCGTACCTAAATTTTTGCAAATTTCAACAGTATTATCATTTGAACCAGTATCAACAATAATTATCTCATCAACTGCACTTTTATAGCTTTCAATTGACCTGGCTATATTTTTTTCTTCATTCTTAACAATAGAACATGCTGTAATTTTCACATCATTACCCCCACTATAAAAGTTAATGCATTAATAATAACTTTAGTATAATTAATAAGTCTAATAAGTTATGATTTTTAAAATATTATTATGTTATGATTTTTAATATATTATATAGAATTTTTAACATTTTTAATAGGTTTACCTTATTAGAGAATTAAAAAAGAGGCAAGCATTTAAGCGTTGCCTCTTTTTTAAAATTATAAAAAAAATTATTGTAATAATTGAAGTACGCTCTGTGGCTGTTGATTTGCCTGAGCAAGCATAGCCTGAGCTGCCTGAGTAAGAATGTTATTCTTAGTGTACTCAGTCATTTCCTTAGCCATATCTACATCACGGATACGTGATTCAGAAGCCTGCAAGTTTTCAGAAGCTGTATCCAGGTTATTGATAGTATGTTCAAGTCTATTCTGGATAGCACCGAGTGACGATCTCTGGTGTGATACCTTTGAAATAGCATTGTTGACAGTTTCTATAGCAGTTGCAGCTCCCCACTTAGATGAAATATCAATATTTTTAACACCTATGTCTGTAGCCTTCATACTACCTACTGAAATAAACATTGTTTGACCAGCATTAGCTCCAATTTGTGACAGAATCGAATTATCAATATTTGATGTAGCTGCCTCATGCTTACTAAATACAACAGTAAGGCTTTCTCCAACTTTCATATTATTATTCAAGTCGCCTACAGCTAATGTTGCATTTACAGACAATATACTTGTTCCAAATGTAAGTGTATTTTCATCTGTTACTGTAACGTTAGTACCTCCAGTAGCATCCTTCCCATCTGGTCCTATTACTTTGTAATCAGCTGCATTAAATGTTGTTCCTGCTGCATCACCGATTCTAACAATAATATATGCTCCGTCTACTTTAGAAGCAGATGCTAAAGTTCCAGCAGCTGCGTCCAAATTACTAAGAGCTGTTGATGTTATAGTAACACCGGAATTGTTATTAACAGATGCTGTACCTTTAATTTCAGCTGCTACACCCTTTGCACTTCCATCAAGAAGCTTCTTAGTATTAAACTCTGTCGTATTTGCAATTCTGTCAATTTCAGAAACCAGCTGTGAAACTTCAGCCTGAAGTTCTTTTCTATCTGCATCTGTGTTAGTATCATTTGCAGACTGAACTGAAAGTTCTCTCATTCTCTGCAGAATTGAGTGAGTTTCATTCAATGCACCTTCTGCTGTCTGAATAAGTGAAATACTGTCTGATGAGTTTCTTGAAGCCTGATCCAAACCCCTGATCTGTCCTCTCATCTTTTCAGATATAGCCAAACCAGCAGCGTCGTCTCCAGCTCTGTTGATTCTAAGACCTGATGACAATTTTTCGAGTGACTTCTGAGTAGCACCTCTGTTTACTCCCAACTGTCTGTTGGTGTTAATGCTCATAAGATTGTGATTAATTCTCATAATAAAAATCCTCCTTGAATTTTGGATGTTTAGTGTGAACTTCCTTTTTCACACTATAATTAATAATTTATATGATAAGCCTGCATCTCCCGGGAAGCTGCACAGCCTATAATATCTAAGCTAATTCCTACACAATAAGCAAAAATGAGCAAACAACCATGTTTGTCCGATGTCCTATCGGTAATAACATGACAATTTGCTCATCCATGACCATTTCATACAATTTAATTTTTCGAATAACTGACAAGAACATGTATTTTAGCTGTTTCCCAGCTGTTCTTTCTCATATATCTCCCCACGAACTATTCTTATGTCTCTTGGGGCGTCTATGGCAAGCCTCAAATCTCCATCCTCGCTCTTTACCACTTTAACCATGATATTATTATTAATCATTACATATTCTCCAGGCTTCCTGCCAATTACCAGCATTTCCAATTCCTCCTTGAATTTTAATTAATATGTAGTGTTAGAGTAAAATGTAAATAAATTTTGGTACAAAAAAAATTGACTGATTAAACCTGCCACGTCTGCATCCTGCAAACATTAGCAAAGTTAACTATCAGTCAATCCATGACCTTTAATAATTTATCTATATCTCTTCTCTATAGATAATATCGGAAAAATATTATAAGACTTAATAGATTTTTTAAAAAATTTTATTTAATATTGTAAAATTTTCTGTAAGTAAAAAAGTTAACCCCCAAGTCCAGTGTTCTTCCACTGGACTTGGGGGGTATTGAGTAAGTGTGCCTTTAGTTTAAACTATCTCAGCAACTGCAATACTCCCTGTGGCTGTTGGTTTGCCTGCGCCAACATAGACTGAGCAGCCTGGGAAAGAATGTTGTTCTTTGTGAATTCCATCATCTCCTTAGCCATGTCTACATCACGGATACGTGATTCAGCAGCTGTCAGGTTCTCGGATGAAGTTCCGAGGTTATTTATTGTATGTTCAAGTCTGTTCTGAACAGCTCCAAGCTTGGATCTTTCAGTTGATACTTTTTGTGTTGCTACATCAATAACTTTAATTGCTACGTTTGCCTGACCCTGGTTACCAACCTTCAGGTTCTTTACACCAAGAGCAGATGTTCCCATATTTTCAATGGATAACTGCATATTCTGTGATGTGTTTGCACCTATCTGGAAAGTAGCCTGTCCATCAGTACGAACATCAGCTGCTGCTGTTGTTTCAGTGAAACTTGAAAGAGCATTTGTAGCACCGGCCTTTACAACACCGTTTGCATCTTTTACAGTAATGGTTAAACCGTTTATTGCACCGTTAAAGCCTGCTGTACCTGAAGTTACAGTTACTCCTGACGCAGCGAAGCCGAGTGCGGAACCGGTAACATTGCCAAGAAGAGTACCTATGTCCTGGGCTGCTACAGTAACTGTTGCCGGTGTAACTGTTGCACCGTTCTGTACATATGAAATATCAATCTTATCACCAGCTACTATTCCTAAAGAGTTACCATTTGCATCATTCAAAGCAGTCAATGCAGTACCTGTAACAGTTGCTGAATTTAAAGCAGTGTTTGTGTTGATATTAGCTACAGCAGTTGTAACGCCCTTACCCATGGAACCGTCAAGAAGGTTTTTTGTGTTGAACTGGGTAGTATTAGCTATTCTATCAATTTCATTATTTAACTGATCCATTTCATCCTGGATATTTGTACGATCCTGAGCAGTATTGGTGTCATTTGCCGACTGAACTGTTAATTCTCTCATTCTTTGCAGAATACTGTGAGTTTCATTCAAAGCACCTTCAGCAGTCTGAATTAAAGATATGGCATCCTGTGAGTTTCTTGACGCCTGATCCAAACCTCTGATCTGACCTCTCATTTTTTCACTGATTGCAAGACCTGCTGCATCATCGCCTGCTTTATTGATTCTAAGACCTGAGGAAAGCTTTTCCAATGCTTTTGATGTTGCTCCAGTGTTGCTTGTTAACTGACGATAAGTGTTTAAACTTGCGATGTTGTGATTAATTCTCATGATAAAATCCTCCCTGATTTTTCATTGGCCGGGAATCCATTCCCAGCACATATTTGATTTAGATTTGACTTATACTTTTTCCGGCCGGTTAAAGTATATTTTTTCTTGCTTAAGTAGTATATCGGACTATTTCCCATAGTACTTTAGTACTAAAATCAGAAAAAACGACAAAATTTTTATTTGTCGTTTTTTAGATATATTCCTCTATAACTTGATGATGTTTCTGGATTATACTTTCATGATCCTTTCTCTTACCTGTCAGAACCCTTATTCTTAATAATGGCATCCAACGCTGTAACAGCACCGCTGCTTGCTGCCTTCTTATTCTCATCCTGTATCTCCAGAAAGATTTCCTTACGGTATATTGAAACATTTTTTGGAGCCTTGATACCTATCCTTACCTGGTCACCCTGTATTTCAATGATGGTCAGTTCAATATTGTCACCTATTACAATACCTTGGTCCTTTTTGCGGGAAAGTACCAGCATGCCTACACCTCCTGTTTCTGGAGTTCATCCAATATGAAATGTCTCACTGTGTACTTATCTGTTTCTAAAATTATCTGTGCTCCATTATTATTTGTCTTATTTATTATCAGAGGAGCTTTGAGATTCATACTTATTTTTTTCATATCCTCAGGGACTACAACAATTGAATAAACAACTACTTCAGAGGCATCCTTTATCCCCAGAGCTTCAACATATTCGTCCTTTAATTCAAAATCATAATCCTTCTTTATTTTAAAAGGGTCAACCAGTGCAAAAGCCAGTTCCGGTTTATCTACTGCCTGAATCCATTTGAATGGTGATTCAGGATCTTCGCTGCTTATAACACCAAACTTTTTAACATCCTCAAATCCTATTATTCCCTCTTCAAAGAACAATATGTCAGCTTCGCTGACTTCTATTTTGCCAAAATGGGTTGTTTCTATAATCATCCTATAATCCTCCAACAAAATATGTACTTATAATCCTATTATACTTCTTTTAGTGTGTAAGTACATGCTTACTGGTTTTTTATTTAAAAAATATATGTAAGGTTCCAATTACAACACATTTCCTGTATTTTTCCGCTAAATGTAGGTGTCCACATTATTACCGGTATATTTAATATCTACTGAACCATAGGATAGCATTCGGATATCAACGTTCCAAGGCGAATACCTAAAATCAATATCACCGGCAGTATATGTTCCGGTAACCCCGTTTATTTCACCCGGACCATTACGATCTGCTGCTCTCATATTAAGAGTACCCCCAGTGAGTTCAACAGTGGGCCGGGACTTAGGCATTGACCCCAAACCAAACTCATGCATTGTTATTGAATCTCTTCTGATGATATCAATCATTATATTTGCCTTATGTCCTATTTTTGCCATTGCATCTCCATCCTGTGCTTCCTTTGCAATGTACTTCATAAGGTTTTCGTACCCTCTCTGAGCGTTATCCCTTGCCTGGTCAATATTGTTTTTCAGTCCAGCCTCTGCAAAACATTGGTACTGGTCTATTTTCAACAGCGGCTGCTCAGTGTCTATTTCTATCAACGGTGGTTTCTGCCGGATTTGCAAGTCTGCATTGCGGGTTTTCCACTCAAGCCTTGCCGGGGTAATCTGTATATCAAATTTTGCCGGTGTTGTTCGGATTGTAAGTCCCATTCTTTTCACATCCTTGTTTAAAACCTATATAAGACAGGCTGGCAACCTGTCTTATATGTTTTAATAATTCTCCTGATTTAATACATTATTGCTGAAACTATTTTGAAAGCAGCAATTTATGTAATTACATTTTATTCAATTACTATCTTAAAAAGTCAACCAGAGTCTGTTGTATTATTCTTGCTCCACCCGCCAAGGATGCCTGGTAAACATTTTCCTCATTTTTGAGGTTCATTATTGTCTCAGCCACATCAACATCCTCATTTTTACTCAACAAATCAGTAAAGTTAACTTCATCCATACTCATTCTGTCTGCTGAAAGGTCTACTCTGTTCTGTCTTGCTCCTACATCAGCCCTGCATCTCAACACATTTCCCATCTGGGCATCAAATACATCAAGAAAATCACTTATCTGCTTATGATTCCCGGCATCCATATCAGCTATTACGTCATTAAATAATTGAATCATATCAGGTGTATCACCTGTAGCTCCTGTAGTGACTACCGGTGGAGTCGCACCAATACTGTTGAAAAAGCTCGCAGTATTATTAAATGAAACGGTTGATGTTGCCGATTTTGTTTGTGTTGATATTTCAAGTATATTATTTGCAATAGATACTTCTATACCCTGATTAGGACCAGCGGGTAGTAATGGCGAAGTATTAACTGCATTTTTAATGGCATCTGCAAGCTGTCCGGCAGTATTGTAAGCAACAGCAGGTATTGTTGTTGACACGTTAATACCGTTTACTGTTACATCAATAGCATTATTTGCGGCAGTTATGGTGAGAGGAAAAGTTATATCATTAACATCCGACCTTGCAACTCCGCTTCCCGGATTTGCAGCATTTCCTCCGCTGCTGAAAAGATCACCGCCGGCTATATTAATATTAATACTGTCCCCAACACCTATTTCGTAGTAAATTTTCTCTCTGGTGGTACCAACATTAATATTGAATTTTCCGTAATTCGGATCCTGCTCATCATCAACCATTAGTTTTTGATCCGTTTTAAAGCCTGAGAAAATGTATCGGCCGGCATAAGTTGAATTTGACAAATGAACAAGCTGCGCTCTTAACTGCTTCAATTCCTGCCCTATCTTCTGGGTTTCCTCAGGTGTATTGGTACCATTGGCGGCTTGTTCTGTCAGCTCTCTTGCTTTTTGCAAAACATCCCCTATTTTTCCTAATGTTACATCAGTTTCATCAAGCCAGGATTTAGCGTCTCCAAGATTCTTCTGATACTGTTCAATCTTTGATACATCCGTCCTTAATTTTAATGCCCTTGCTGCAACAACGGGATCATCTGAAGGAACCTGAATTTTTTTACCCGTATCCAACTGGTTCTGGTATTTGTTCAATCGTGTCTGATTATTGCCTAGATTTCTTTTCATATTAGCAATCATCATGTTATTTGTAATTCTCATGGCAGCCTCCACATATCTTAGACTTATTTAATCATTAGTTTTTAGCCTACTCCCAATCTATTTATAAGAGTGTCGTATACCTCTGACATTGTTGTTATCATTTTCGCTGCTGCATTATATGCCTGCTGGTACTTTACCATATTTGACATTTCCTCGTTGAGTTCTACCCCTGATACCGACATTCTTCTAAAGTCCACCTGCTCAACTATTGTTGTTTGACCTGCAGATAGGCGATTTGCCTGCTGAGCATCTATTCCCAAACCCGCTACCAGAGACTTCATGAAATCTTCCGGTGCACCTTCCTTGAATAAACTTTCATTGGATCTTATTTTCATTAACTTGTTCAATATCTCAATGTTACCGTTTTCACCCTTTGTATCAGACGTCGCAATTGTATTTGTATTGTCCATAACATCACTGCCGACTGTGAAATTTTTTGCTGTAATTTTGCTGTATACATCTAATATAGCATTATAGGGTGGTGTAACTGTTGTTCCATTAAGGAATTTTGTGGTTGAAATGGGCCTATCTCCTTCACCAAACATGGTAAAAAATCTTATTTCATTCGATGGATCAACGCCGTCTTTCAATTCCGAATCATATCCCCATCCGTCAGCATGTCCAGCACCCTTAACCCAAGCACCTGAATCGTCTCTGGTAAGCCCTTCATTAAAAGCCAACGCAAAGGTTTGAACAAATTCATTTAATTTATTCTGATAATAGGGTATTCCCTTATAAATCGGTGTTTTAGTAGTTCCATCAGCTGAGTCGGCTCCATCCTTACCGTCTCTGACATCAAGCAGCCCCCTCAACTCACCTCCGGTAATATTCAGAAGGTTACCGTCCTCCCACTTGACGTCGTACAGGTTACCCGTATCTTCAGCATTTAATTTATCAGCTCTTTGCACGACAGTCATCTTGCTTATATTAAAATGATCCACCAATGGCTTCCCACTAACAGTTATAAGGAAATGAATATCAGGCTGTCCATTAGGCAGTTTACCGTATGAAACTTCGTTTGCCTGTATGTTTACCAGCTTGGACAGCTGATCAACCAGAAGGGTCCTTGAATCCCTTAAGTCGTTTGCTGACTGCCCCTGAATTTCAAAATTATATATTTGCTTGTTTAACTGTTGGATTTGGGATGCCAGGGAATTAACCTGATCAACAGTAATTTTTACCTGATCATTTATATCCTCCTGCATCTTTTCAAAATGGGTTGCCGTACTATTGAAGTACTTGGCCATTGTTACTCCCTTTTCACGGACTAATGCTCTTACAGCCGAACTTGATGGATCCTTTGACAGTTCCTGGTATGCATTAAAGAAATCATTCATAATGGTAACAAATCCACTGGAGGAGGGCTCATTAAATGTGCCTTGCAGTTCTTCCAGCATTTCAGCTTTCTTGTTCCATTCCCCGCCTGCAGTATTTTCACTCCAATACTTAAAGTCAAGATAAGTATCTCTTATTCTATTTACTGAGGTTACCTCTGATCCGGTTCCAACCATACCTGTTCCATCCATAACCGAAAGCGGTCTCGATGCAGTCTGTACATTTTGCTGTCTGGAATAACCGGGAGTTGTGGCATTGGATATATTATGACTTACGGTATTCAGATTTTTTTGAGCGGTATAAAGTCCACTTAGTGCAACATTCAAACCAAAAAAGCTCTGTCTCATATTTTCACCTGTTTTCTATATATACTATAATTCTTAATATACTATAATTCTTATCGTCCAACCTTACCCATTGACATTATTACGTTTTCAACCATTGAATCAATTATATTCAATACTCTGGCTGAGGCATCATATGCGAATTTGAACTTCATCATATTTGACATTTCCTCATCCATGGATACTTCTGATATGGACCCTCTCTGTTGATCTACAGACTGTACTATGGTTGTCTGATTTTCAGAGGTTTTAGCTGCCTCAGACCCACCGTTTCCTATATCAAGAATTACAGATCTGTAATATTCATCCAGGCTGACTACTCCGGTAACATCTGTCATTATATCTTCATCTCTGAGATTCGCTATCTTCCTGGCTATTGTGTTTCCGCCCTTATCAGGTGAATCAGATGCAGTAATATTATTCAACCCGTCGTCACTGAGTAATTCATCACTTAATCTGAGATTTCCCATCTGCATCGGAAAACTGTCATCTATTGCAGCAAAAAAGTCAACGCCGGTCTTTCCGTCAAGCGTAAATCCAGCTTTCTGAAGATAATTTACTTCCTTACATAAGCCACTAATCATGGCATTAAGTTTTATTTTTACATCGGATACTATATTCTTTGAAATTGGAATATTTCCGCTATTAGCATTAGCTGCTCTTCTTGTATCGCTATTTACAAATTCCACTACATCTTCAAAATTATCTGCCTCTATATTGTAAACTGTTCCACCGGTAGCTGACGCTATTGTATTCCAGCCCGTCTCAGCCTTACCTGCGCCTGTTGTCCCAAGTCCCACATTATGATAATCTTTGTCGGTTACAACCGATGTTCTCATTCCTATTGCATTTAATCTATTTATATACCCTGCTGCATCAACAGGCGTACTGCTATCTCCATCAACACTTTCATTCGTTAAAACATATGTTGCTCTCGCCGAGTTATCCCTAAAACTCATACCCTCAAGAGTTGTAATAAGCCCGTCAAAGCTTGCATCAGTATCAGGTGATACAGAGAGAAGGGGATCTAATGCAGTGGAATTAGTTGGTAATGAATTTATTAGAGTTTTTAATGTACCTATGTTGGTCTTATCATATACTGTTCCGCCATAAACAGTAGAAGATGCTCCCATATAGACTAATCTTAGATTGTAGTCAACACCGGATTTTTCCAAACCGGCAACGTATTCATCTATCTTATCCTTTACCTTGGAAAGGTACGTACTGGAACCTGAGGAGGTATCAATTGCAAATGTTACATCAACCTTTTCTTTAGGTGTCCCATTTGCATAACTGCCTTTCATTCCGGGAATATTGTCACCAGCACTGGTTTTATATCCCCTGGACTCCAATAATCCTCTTAAGATTCCATTCTTAATGTTAATTTCTGTTTTTGTACCTTCCAGCATGGGATAAAAATATTCACCATTTTTGGGATTTGCTTCTACATAAAGCTTTGTGGATGTTCCCTTTGATACCAGATAGTATCCTCCAAGGGTAACATCAACCTGTCCGTCCTGCATCTCCAGAGGTTCTGCGTCACATAGTTTTGACAGTCTGTCCAGCAATAAATTCCTCTGGTCCCTATAATCATTTGCGGCGTCTCCGCCAATTTCCTCAGTTGCGATTTTATAATTAAGTTGAGCTATCTGTGATGTAATATCGTTTACCTCACCAACTCTAACCTGGATTTCTGAATTAAGATCTGTCTGAAGCTTATCTAATTGTGACCCTATATGATTGTAGTAGTAAACAAGAGCCTGGCCTCTCTGCCTGACTAATGCTCTTGTTGTCAGACTCTCAGGTGTCTTGGTAAGTTCCTGCCATGAGTCCCAAAACTGATTCATGACTTCCTGCAGGCCATCACCCATGGGGTCATTCAATATGGCTTCAACATCCTGGTAAGTCTTGCTTCTGGTTTCCCAATAGCCAAGGGAAGTGTTTTCCTGCCTGTAAATAGTATCGAGGAAGGTATGTCTGATCTGTCTTGTCTCCTGAATATCCGCACCAAGACCATATTGAAGCATTCTGCCATTCTTTCCGTACTCGGTAATATAGTGGCTTGTTTCAATCATGGCCTGTTGTCTTGTATATCCCACAGTATCCACATTGGAAAGATTGTGTCCTGTAACTGCAAGACCTCTTTCACTAACATACATTCCTGAACGTGCTATGTCATAACTAGAAAACCCTACTGCCATTTACTGGTCCCCCTAAAAAGTAAATATTACTGCTTAAAGCTTTACATCAAAAAGATTTCTCTTTTTTGTATCACCTACAAAGCCTGAACTGCCATAACTATTATTAACAGTATCAATACTTGTCATCATATTGATGGAAAAATCAATATATTCAAGAGAATTTTTAATCAACCTCGAATTGAGATCGTTAGTATTCTTTAGTTTATCAATATTTTTCAACATTTTGTCCTGACATTCTTTCAACAGGGTGGACTTTTCATCTCCCAGCCTGGCAGTAATCTCTGAAATTGTAACATCCTCGGGCTTCTGACCAAGTATTGTACACAATTCACTTACGACTTTCTCTCTTTGATCTTCCAGTTTAGCAATTTTAATTACTAAAGACTGTTCGATTTTAACGATGTTCTCAAGTTCCTGAACTTTTCCGCCAACAATCAAATCCGTTTTATTATTGGATAATTTGTACAGCGTGTCGTATATTTCGTTTTCCTTGTTGAGAACCTCTGCAAGCCTTACTACCAAACCTTCCTCCATTGTTTAGTACACCCCCATGAACATTTGTGCATCCCCTGTAGTTAAAAACAATCTACCTTGAATTGAATTTCTAAATTAAGCTTTTTTATCTATTAATGATTTGCTAAGCTTTTCTACTATTTCCTTACCGCTTACATCATATGAACCAGAGCTATAAATTTCTGAAAACTCATCAACCTTGCCCTGTCTGTAGTCAGGAATATCCTTCAGTGCTCTTGTAACAGTCTGATAATCCTTAGCGTTGTTTGAAATTGACACAACATCCTTCTTTGGAGCTACCGCACTGGTTTTCTCTACCTTTCCAACAGACTTTTGTGTGTCATAAACTTTTGAAACATTATAAATTTCTCCGGAAATCTTCATTTTTTACACCTACTTTCTAAATTGCATTTAACAAATCTAATCTACTATATTTATTATCGTCAGTTTGCTAAATTTATTTAGTATTCCTTTAATTAATATTAAAAAATCGCCGCATAGGATATTAATCCAGCCGTTTCTTCCGGGAAATAATTTTGAAGCTAAACGATTATTATTGGCTGATTAACAATAGGACTCGCCTTAAGGTGAGA
Source organism: Bacillota bacterium (assembly GCA_023409265.1). Lineage (GTDB taxonomy): Bacteria > Bacillota > Clostridia > Acetivibrionales > DSM-1351 > Ruminiclostridium. The sequence continues at coordinate 400,001 of JAEYHZ010000014.1, forward strand.
ATTTTATTTTGTAATCATACTGTTATGTATTCTATTATTCTAAGTATAAAAAAAAGAGGTATACACCCCTTTTCATAATTTCTTTCCTTATTAATATTTCTATACATTTAAATATTATTTATCACTAGAAGTTTTTATTGAGATATCTCATTCCTACACCCGGTTTTTTTACTTCTTTATCTTCTTTTTCAGATTTACCTACCGTACCTGAAATATCATGATGAAGCTGACTCTGACATTCAGTACAGAACCGTCCCGTCTTAATGGATTTGCCGCATTTCTCACATTCCAGAATTATATTGGCACCATCAGTAATCTCAAGGCGTCCTTCTCTTAAAAACATCTTTATTTTTTCGACACTGACATCGCAGTCCAACGCTACCTGTGATAGTGTTGCCCCAGGGTAATCATATAAGTAAGCTTTGATTTTCTTGAAAACTTCTTCATCGGCATTCTTACAATCTATACAGATAGGTGGTCCTCCAAGGTAATTGTACATTCTTCCGCATCGTCTGCAGTTTCTTACATCCGGCATATTTTTATCCCCCTTAAAACTAATGTTATATTAAGTTTAAAAGTTTCTAGCAATTTACTCTTGTTGTGGCAATCACTCCGGCAATAATTGTACCGGCTCCTGCAAGTTTTAATACCTTGCTGCACTGATTAATAGTACTTCCGGTGGTTATGATATCGTCTACCAACAAAATATTTTTATTTGCTATACTCCTTGAAGTATCAACCTTGAATACTCCATCAAGATTTGTTAAACGCTCCGACCGTATCAACAAGCTCTGGTTTTTTGATTCTACAGGCTTAGTGAGGATGTTGTCATTTAAATATATACCCAGATTTTTAGCTGCATAACCGGCAATTAATGCGGCCTGATTATACCCTCTGGTCTTCTGTTTGCTTTTATGCATTGGTACCGGAATAATCAAATCGATCTTGCCCAGGCCGTCTGTATTCTTGACTTTTAAGGCCAGGAGTTTCCCGAAGGCGCGGTAATATGAGGGTTTATTGCTAAACTTAAATCTTTTTAGAGCATTTTTAAGTGATTCACAGTATTTGCCTACACAAATCATACCGTCACAATAGGTTTCAACATCCCGGGGCAGGTTCAGCGAATTAATACAGTTATTATAATAGTCCATTTCTTCTGCGCAATTTTCACATATGCAAATTGGACTTCCTGCAGACATTATTTTATTACAAAGACTGCATCTGGGAGGAAATAAAAACTCTATCAGACTGATAAATATCCTCCTCCTGTTCAAGCGCTACTAAATAATTTCAATTTATTATTTAATCTTGTCTTATGTAAAACTGCCTATAACTTCCTTAAACTCATTTTACATCACTTTAAAAGCTTATGCAATAAAACAATATTCCCATTTTTATACTACATTTCCACTATTTTTTACAGTTTTAGAGCTTTAGCAATTCACATAACATGGAATTTCTTTCATTTATTTTTACATTTGATACCATCACTTTGACAGCTTTTTTCTGCCCTATTATGCACGCCATTTTCTTTGCCCTGGTTACTGCCGTGTAGCCAAGGTTTCTATTTAACATTATATAATTTCTCATATGACATAGAATTATAGCCGCCTCACATTGGGATCCCTGCATTTTATGGACAGTGAGACTGTAGGCAAGATCTATTTCTTCCAGTTCATTAATCTGATATATAATTATAAAGTCATCATACTGAACAGCAACTCTCTTTTCAGACGTAGTCTTACTTGTCTCGTCATTGTCCTCATCATTATTTTGGTTATATTCGTTTATTTTTGATATTTCAATTATTCTGCCTATATCTCCGTTAAATACTCCGGTGTTTTCTTCAGCAACATACCTTCCGGTAAAGGGATCTTTATGATAGTGAGGTGCTTCATAGTTATTGCTTAAGTGAATTACCTTATCTCCTTCGCGGAATACACTGTTGCCTCTTTTAACTTCAGCTTTTCCATCTCCCTCCGGGTTAACCATTTCCTGAATAGCCTTATTCATTTCATAGGTCCCGATTTCAGAAGTCTTTTGCGGACATATAACCTGCACATCATCAATAGTGTAATTATACCCTGTCATAAGCCTGGTTAAAGCCTCAAGAGTCCTCTTTATCACCCTGTTTTTATCTTCCTCTTCTATAATAAAAAAGTCTTTGTTTTCATTGATATTCTCAGGCATTTCGCCATTAATAATCCTGTTTGCATTGGATATGATGCCCGACCCATCTGCCTGGCGCTTTATTACATTAAGCTTTACGGTTCTGATAATATCACTCTTTATCATGTCATCCAGTACATTACCTGCGCCTACCGATGGAAGCTGTTGTGTATCACCAATCATAACCACCGTTGTGCCTGGCGAAATAGCAGTAAAGAGTGCATGAGCAAGGTCTATGCTCAACATCGAGCTTTCATCAACAACAACCAAATCGTATGGCAGCTCATTACCCTGTCTGTAAAAAAAGCCTTTGTTTTCATATGAGAATTGGAGCAGGCGGTGAAGGGTCATAGCTTCAAAACCGGTGATTTCGGTAAGCCTTTTAGCTGCTTTCCCAGTAGGAGCCGCCAGCATAAAGCTCATCTCCTCCTGATTTTCAAAGTACCTTTGCAATACGTAAATCATGCACTCAACAGTTGTTGTTTTACCGCTTCCTGCCGAACCGGTAAGTATTAGCATATTAGTAGTAAAAACTGCTTTAACTGCTTCCTTCTGCATGCTTTCCAGTTCAAAGCCGCGCATGGCCTCGAATTCCGCTATCAGCATGTCCACATTACAAAGGCGAACATCCGGCTGGCAGCGGGCTATTTCCTTTATAGCCAGAGCAGTCTCATACTCCATCTTGTACATTTCCTTTGTGTAAACAGCCTCAAATCTTTCATGATTCTCGGAATATGTTATATTTACAAAGTTGCCCATCTTTATCATTCTTACATAAGCCTCTTCAAGCTCATCAGGTGATATTGTATCAGATTCATCACTGAGTGCTTTGGCTGTCATTTCAAGGAGTTTGTCCTTAAACAAATAACAATGTCCGTCGGTTTCAGCTGTTTCAAGAACACTTTTGAGAGCAGACTCCAACCTGAAAATAGAGTGTGGATCAATGCCTAATTTTTTGGCTATTTCATCACAGCTCTTAAAACCGAAACCCCTGATATTTGCAAACATATATGGGTTTTGTTCGGCTATTGCAATTGAAGTGCCTTTAAAGGTGTTATATATTTTCATTGCTTTGGCAGAAGATACCCCAAATTTCTGAAAAAAGATCATAACATTCTGATACTCCATATTTTCCATATAGGAGTCATGAATAATTCTTGCTTTATCGGGAGAGATTCCTCTTATTTTGGTCAGGGCCAACGGTTCATTTTTTATCACCTCAAGAGTTTTGCTTCCAAAACCTTCAACATACGATGCACCTGACTTGTAACCGGATACGATATTTCTGGCTGTCTTTTCACCGACACCCTTTATTATTCCACAGGACAAAAAGGAAATTATGCCTTCATCTGTGGCAGGTTCAATAAACTCCACAGTCTCAGCCTTAAGCTGTTTTTCTCCCCTGTAAGTACCAACGGTTCCGATGACCTTGCTTGGGAGAACGGCGCAGTGATCATTCACCTCATAATATCCCGTTACGCTTATCTGGTCGGAAGCTTCGTGCTCGAAGCCGTCTTCATCTATAATTTTCTCAATATCAAAAGTATAGATCTTATATCCATTTTCAGAATTTTCATATATTTTATAATCAAATCTTCCGATTATGCTCAGAGTGGTACCCACAGGATAACTGTCAAAAGACCATCTTTGCTGCTGAAACTGTCCAATTGCCATATACTTCTCCTATTTAATCATGCCTTAGTGAAAGGTGAAGGCAAATAATAAATATTCCTAATTTTACCATATAACTCATCATAGTTGGTTTTACTATAATTATATTATCCTATTTTACATACCTCAGCAACAGTAAGAATAGTACTGATGGATTACTTCAAAGGGCAGCCGGGTAAAAATTAATATACGTAACTAAAATAACTCCCGGCGTAATTCTTAATCCGCCAGGAGTTATTTTAGTTTATGTAGGGCTTTTAAGACCTGTTAAGCAGCTTTCTATCCCAAGAGTTCCTTCACAATCTAGTTTTTATAAGCCGTTCCTATGTCTTGTTTTTATAAAATATGCATTCTCGCTCGTCAAAGGAGCATACCTCCAGGAGCGGGAATTGACTTTCAAGCTTTCTTAACAATTTCAAGGTATCATCCTTCGAATTCATATCAACTACTATAAAGGTTCCATTGATAGCTATATTTCTTACAAATTTGCTTTCCATTGCTTCTCTTACAAGCCGTTCTATGCTTTTCTCCTGATCATTGACCAAAAGCACTAAATTAGCCTTATCAACAAAGTATTTCTTTCTGCCTATTAACTTGAAGATATCCAGAAAGAGACTTATTAGTCCGAATACTGCCAGTAACGCTAGTATAGCATAATCTATTCCCATAGTTACCACTCCCAAAATATATCGTAACATATTCTATGACATGTGGCGCGTATGTGTTACAAGGGCTTGTACTTGAGATGGCATGGTGTTTGCAAGATAACTTGTATATAAACATATAAGAAATTGATAAATAGCACTCCCATACTAACTTATAAAAAAATATCGGCAACCGAAGGAATTGATGAATTATTCCATTGACCAAAAATTCATCAATCCCTTCTAACCATGCCGATTTTTTTTATAAGTTGTATTCGCGTGCTAATTCATTTTGTTATGTTTATAACAACTTTTTCTGAAACACCAATCATGTCGTCAACAAGCATATATAACACATACGCTTGTTTTAATGGGCGGAGCTAACCATGCTTCAATTTTTTTCAAGTTGTATTCGCGTGCTAATTCATTTTGTTATGTTTATAACAGCTTTTTCTGAAACACCAATCTTGTCGTCAACAAGCATATATAACACATACGCTTGTTTTAATCGTTGGAGCTAACCATGCTTCAATTTTTTTTAAGTTGAATTCGAGTGGTTAATTTAGTTGGCTTACATATGTTTTTAAGAGTTCCTTTTCTGCATCTCTGTCCGTAGCTAACAGGCATATGTAACACATGTATATTTACATTGCCCTGCATACCTTTACCTTGGTTACCTTCTTTTCCTCTACTTCTTCAACTTTAAAGACCAACTCGTTATATTCAATAGTAGACTTGTCGCCCTTTTCAGGAATTCTTCCAATCTGACCTATAACAAATCCGCTGAGTGTATCATAATCATCAACCGGAAGATTTGCTCCCAGCACTTCCTGAACTTCGTCAAGGCTGATGGAGCCCTTTATAATAAATGTATTATCATCCAACTTTTCTAATGGCTTTTCTTCGTCGTCATCTTCATCGAATATATTCCCCACAATTTCTTCAATTAAATCCTCCAGGGTAACTATTCCTGCAGTTCCGCCATACTCATCAATAATTATTGCCATATGAGTCTTGTTCTGCTGAAGTTCCTTAAACAGCTCATCAGTCCTTTTTGATGCAGGAACAAAATAAGGCGGCCTGACCATGTTGCTTAAACTAAAGTTTGAAGTATCGTCACTTGTTAAAAATTGTATAAGATATTTGGAATGCATTACCCCGACAATGTTATCAATACTATCTTCATAAACCGGTATTCTGGAATATTTCTCTGAATTAACAAAAGCAGTAACCTCTTTTAAACTTGCATCAATAGGAAGAGCTCCCACCTCTGTTCTATGTGTCATAATGTCTGAGACGGTTTTATTATTAAATTCAAAAATATTGTTAATCATCTCTTTTTCGGTTTCGTGGATAGTTCCTTTTTCCTCTCCCACATCCACCATCATTCTGATTTCTTCTTCAGTTACCTGCTCATCTTCAGCATTGGGATCAACACCAAACAATCTTACGCAGAAATTTGTTGAAGCAGTCAGAAACTTAACAAACGGTGAGGTTACAAGAGACAATAACTGAAGCGGCTTGGCCACAAACCTGGCTATAGGCTCGGCTTTCTTCATTGCAAGCCTTTTAGGTACCAGCTCTCCGAGAACCAGAGTAAAATAAGATAATATAATTGTTATTACAAACATAGCAGCTGTTTTGAGCCATGTTTCAGGTATGGGAACTCCAATTACCAGCAGGTATTTCACCAGTGGCTCTGCAAAGGTTTCTGACGCAAAGGCACTTGCTAAAAAGCCTGCAAGAGTTATTCCTATTTGAATAGTAGCCAGGAACCTGCTGGGTTCACCCAAAAGATTCAATAGCAGTTTAGCCTTCTTATCACCTTCTTCAGCCTGCAGTTTGACTTTATTATCATTTAATGATATAAGTGCAATCTCTGAAGCTGCAAAGAACGCATTTAATAATATGAGTACTAATAAAACAAAAATTTCGGTTAACAATTTCTTTCATCCTCCATATAAAAATCATAATCCTAATAGTCGGGAATTCTATAACCTTCAACTCAGGGCACTCTCCCTGAAAGAACCAATAATTACTCATTTTAAGCATGTCTTCGTATCAAAAATTATATTTCCCTGACAATAAAAAAAGACGCACTAAACCCACGGTGCTGGTTTACTATGGTCTTCTATAATAGAAAGTTTTCATATTGTTTTTTGTTTTAATTAATATCCATCTCTTTGTCTGGCTACAATTACCTGTATCATCAGGATTATCGTCCATATGTTTTTCTATCCCCCTAAACTTTTTTATTATAACGAGGCGAAAATGTCTCCCTCCTCGTTGAAACGTGTATAAGTAATTTTTTTCTACAGCCAAAAAATTTTCCCACTGAACTGATGCGTTATAATGCCTACAAAATAATGGTTATTCCTTAATTTATATTAACCTCCGCAAAAAGCATTTCAATGGTGTCTTCCTTATAAACTCTTAAAAGACTTTTATTATAATCTACTATACTTCTCAAAAAGTGTCAAATTGCATACAGACCAAAAGTCGGTGCATAACCTGAAAACCAGTACAAATTCAAGCATTTGCCGCATACTCTCTCGTAATATCATCCTTTTGATAGATTATACGGTATATATTTCCATCTTTACTCGGCGAAAAACAGTCCGCCTTTAACGGAGTTTTATTATTTGATGATACCTTAGTATTATATGTACGACTTAGGTATATTATTTCAACGTGAATACATTTTTAATGTCAAATTAATGAATTAAGAAGATTTGCAGCTATGTAAAAATGCATAAATTTCAATACAATAAAAAAGAGTGAAAACCGATTTTCGCGGTTCCACTCTTTTATCATTTACTAAAGCCCTGCTTCTTTTTTCAGTATTTCTGCCACATCTGTTCTTTCCCATGTAAAATCGGCATCATTTCTTCCAAAATGACCATAAGCTGCTGTTTTCTTGAAGATTGGCCTTCTTAAATCAAGGGTCTTGATTATTCCGGCAGGCCTTAAATCAAAGTGCTTGTTTACCAGTTCAGATATCTTTTCTTCAGGTATAACTGCTGTACCGAAGGTATCAACCAGAACTGATACAGGCTTGGCAACACCGATTGCATATGCCAGCTGAACTTCACACTTCCTGGCGATTCCTGAAGCAACTATATTTTTAGCAACATACCTTGCTGCATATGCTGCAGAACGGTCAACCTTGGTAGGATCCTTTCCGGAAAAGGCTCCGCCGCCATGTCTTGCATATCCGCCGTAAGTATCAACTATTATTTTTCTTCCGGTTAGTCCTGAGTCACCCTGTGGCCCGCCAACTACAAACCTTCCTGTAGGATTTATAAAATACTTTGTATTAGCGTCTAATAAATTAGCAGGTATAACAGGTTTAATTACAAACTGGAGCATGTCTCTTTCAATAGTTTCATGGCTGACGTCAGGACCGTGCTGCGTAGAAATAACTATTGTATCCACTCTTACAGGCCTATCCCCGTCATACTCCACTGTAACCTGTGACTTTCCGTCAGGCCTGAGATAATCCAGTGTTCCATCTTTTCTTACTTCACTGAGTTTTTTTGAAAGCTTGTGAGCAAGAGTAATTGGCATTGGCATCAACTCAGGTGTTTCATCACAGGCAAAACCAAACATCATACCCTGGTCACCCGCACCAATTGCCTGAATCTGTGCCTCACTGATTTCACCGGTTTTTGCCTCAAGAGCCTTGTCAACACCCATGGCTATATCAGCAGACTGCTCATCTATTGAAGTAAGAACTGAACATGTTTCACTGTCAAATCCAAACTTTGCTCTGTCATATCCAATTTCCCTGATTGTGTTTCTCACAACCTTTGGAATATCTACATAACATTGAGTTGATATTTCACCCATAACCAATACCATACCTGTGGTTACAGCTGTTTCACAAGCAACTCTGGCCTGTGGATCCTGTTCAAATATTGCGTCCAATACTGCATCAGAAATCTGATCGCAGATTTTATCCGGATGTCCTTCTGTTACCGATTCTGATGTAAATAATCTTCTTGACATTTTAGATACCTCCATTTTTAATATTTATCATGAGGTCAGTTTTTATCCCTAATTAGATTGAATATCAAATCATAAACCAAAAAGTTTATACTTTTTTAGGCAATAAAAAAACCTCTTATCGAGGTTTGTCATTTTAAGCTTATAATAATGATCACCCCTCATCTTTCAGGCAGTCTGCCTGCAGGAATTGGCACCGTACATATTTAATGCTGGTTGCCGGGTTTCATAGGGCCCATTCCCTCCACCTCTCTTGATAAGGATAAAATATTGACTTTGAGATTATTTAACCATAAAAAAAACTGCTCGTCAAGAGCCTATCTATTTTTTCACTGGTTTTTTATCTATTTTTTTCCATTAGTTTTTGCCATAAATCTTTCTATGTTGATTATAAACCTTTCATGCTGACCTTCACCGATTTTGTCTTTTTCATCGAAAGCCTCAACATTAAAAACCAAACGTTTTCCATCCACTTCAATAAGCGTGGCTTTTGCAGTAATCATCATTCCCAAAGGGGATGCCGCAATGTGCTTAACATTCATCATCGTCCCAACTGAAGAGCTGTCGGAAGGCATCACATTGCTTATTGCATTTGTTGCTGCCTTTTCCATAAGAGCTATCATTGCAGGGGTTGCAAAAACCTCCAGCTCACCACTTCCCATTGACCTGGCCGTATTACTGCTATTAACGGTAACTAATTCTTCCCCTGTTGCTCCAACTTTTATCTCCATATGTTTTATCCTCCAATATTATATGTATTCTTTTGTATATTGTAACAAGTCATTATAGTAACCAGTCATTACTTTCATTTTACTGTTAATTAAGAAAAGTTAGTAATACATTTATTTAATACTAACAATAATTTTGCCAAATGAAAAGTAATAAATTCACTGTAATTTATTACTTTTCATTACGGAGTTTATATTATATAGAGTTTACCTTTGGAGAATAACTCCAGTTCTTGTTTTAAACCAGCCAGTCCGGAAGGTATTTTGCAGTATTGTCCAGCATTCTTTCAAACAACCTTCTTGCATCCTTTATACTAATGCACACCAATGGATCATTTACAAAAGCTCTGAAGGCCAATTCCTTATCTTTTGCAAATGCAGATGCGAGGATAGTCTCCTGATTGATTACATGCCTTATAACAAGATTATATACTTCATCTGTTAACCTCCCTGCATTTACAGGTCCGATACTATTATGGGAAAATACAGCGTTGGTTTCTACAACAGCGCCCAGAGGGATTCCTTGAATCTGACCCATATTTGGAAGGTTTACATTGGTTACGAAATCTCCTAGCCCTACCAACGCTTTAATCTGCTTTATACCTTCCTCTCCGGAATGCTTAATCTCCATCTGCTCTGCTCCTTCAAGCAAGCGCTGGCTCTTTTCCATCTTATCTTTCAGGTCCTTAATTCTCCAACTGACCGGTGTCAGTCCAAAACCCCACTCCTCAGCCACCTGGGGAGTCTTCAGGTACCAGGGCGGACAAAACTCCGCCAGGTGCCGGTCTCCAGCGGCAGCCATGAGTCCATATCTTCTGAAAAGGTCGAACTTAACTTTATTGAGACTATTAAAAAAACTATTTCGCACTTTGTCAGCCTCAACATCGATAGCATAACCCTCTTCTGAGTATTTATCAGTAAACTCTCTGTACAGAGGGAAGAGATCCTCTCCTTTATAAAATGCGCTGTTTAACCAGGTAAAATGATTAATCCCGATAACATTGACCTTAACTTCTTCTCTGTTTATATGGCTGATCCCCTTCATTTCTTTAAGCATTTCAGCCAGCAGCTTCTGAGTGGAGAATACTTCATGGCAGCAGCCAAAGGCCTTTATTTCAGGAAATACCTTGTACAGGGTTTTAGTACAGAGGGTCATAGGATTAGTGTAATTTATCACCCATGCCGTGGGAGCATATTCCTTTATATTCTCTGCTATTTCAACAAACATCGGTATTGTTCTTAATGCCCTTATCAAACCTCCCGGTCCTACCGTATCTCCTACAGATTGATATATACCGTATTCCTCCGGCAGATGAACATCTGATGCCATTTCATCAAAAGTCCCCGGGAGGATGGATATTATTACAAAATCTGTGCCCAGGAGTGCCTCCTTAAGGGACTCCACCGCCTTATACCGCCATTTACCGGACACGTCCTTCCGGTCTGAAAGCATATTTCCTATTTTTTCGTTGGCCCTGGCAGCTTCAAAATCAATGTCAAATAATCTGACGGTTCCTGAAATTTCATCATCAACTGCAAGATCCTTCATAAGGTTCCACGCCCAGCCTCTTGAGCCCCCGCCAATGTATGTGATTTTTAAATTATTTTTATCGTATTTCATTTTAAGCTCCATTTCTGCATCATGCTAAAATCAAATTACCCAATTCAGAACCAAGAATTTCAACAGTTAATTTATATGGGCTTTATTTGAATTTATTACATGCGCCACTTTTTTAATGTCTGTAAATCAGTTATATGGATTGGGTTCCGAAATCAGTTCTATCTCCATATATAAATGCTTCATACTGTTAATCATAAAATTTATATTATATATATTTGGAAAGTCCCTCTGACTCAACACACCAGCCGCCGTCGTCAGGAAAACCGGGCAAGGGCTTGCCTCCATCCTTGTCCCAACCTGCTGCCATCATGGCCACAGCCAGCAGAAGACTGCCGTTTCCAGGCAGATAAAGCGGAAGGTCCTCTCTGTCAGCCTGAGAATTATGCCCATTAAAAGCATAGGTATTTTTTGCCCTGTCAGCCATAAGCAAATCTACAGCCAGAGACGGTAAACCAAGTCTGGTACAGCACATGGCCATCATGGCAAAATCCCACCCCCACATGGAATCGAAATCCCAGCATTCCAAAACCTTCTTAACTGTATTCTCCATCACAGTCCTATCCACCGTCTCACCAGGCAGTACTCCCAATGCTGCAAGCATTGATGGATGATCATGGTTGAAGGGGGCTGTGGAAAAGGTTTCAGGACAGTTTTCATGAGCCAGATATACTCCATCCCTTACGGGAAGCTCCGACAATTTATGGGCTACTTCAGTATAATTCCGGTTTGGTGCTTCCCCCAGGCGACGCTGCCAATTTGCCGCAGTTTTAAGACCCCAGCGGAAATATTCAAGCTCGTAGGAAGGGTTGATGCAGCTCTCAGGAGCATGTGTCTCCTGAGCCGGTATCAGGGGGGGCCCCAGAACATATCTGTCCCGGTGGGCATCATAATGTGCAAAGGAAACCATGAAATCCGCACTCTCTACAACCAGACTACGATATTTTTCAAGGGTTTCATTATCAGGGTGTGCCCTGTAACAAAGCTCTGCAAGCATAATAGGATGGGGCTGCTGCCAGACCAGAAGCACACCTATGCTGGATGGAGAGTTGATACCGCTGGGATCGCTCATCTTTGTCCATCTTGCTCCCTGGTATCCCTGGCTTTCAGCTGCCCTTTTTGCCTCCGGCAGTGTTTCCAGATACCAGGCCAGGCTTCGTTCCAGAAGTTCTGTTCTTCCCCACAATGCAAACTGGGCCGCATGCCAGTAGTGCATTTCCAGATGAAATTTGCCGTACCAGCTGTTACAGGTAAGTCCTGTTTCAGCCGGCGGGGTAGTTCCACTGCATTGGACTGCAGTAAGATACTGTGATAGTATAATTCTGCGTTCAAGTTCAGGTGCCCGGCTGTCGGTAGATCGGATTAACTGCACGGCACCGCCGGAATTCCAGTAATGCTCCCAATGGGAGGCTGAACGTGATTTCGTTGTTATATATTCAAAAGGTGCAGCCGAAGGAAATTCTCGTGTAAAACAGCAGGTAAAGGAGATTTCACTGCTGTTGTTTACAGCAGTGAGTACAAACCTGTGACAGGCTGTTTGTTGAAACTCTGTGTCAGGGCCAAATACAAGATTTGTGTAGTACAGGTCATTATCAAGCTTACGTTCAATAATAACTCTTTGTTCATCTGAAAAAACAATTTTGCTGCTGTGTGCTTCATCATGAACCCAATCCGAGGCATTTTTTTCCGGACTGCCGTAAGGAAATGCAATTACAATCTGCAGCTTTCCCGAAGCTGCAAGCCCGGATTCAACTTTTGCGCTGACAGCGTCCAGCTCCGGATCGGAACAGGTCTCTACATGTACTGCCTGGTCAAATACTATAAAATCCGATATCAGCAGACCCTTCCACAAATCCAGCGTTTGCTTTGTATTTCTTAAATCCCTCACTCCGGCAGTCCTGTCATTATTTTCGAGACTCATTCTTATATTACACAGGTTCAGGCGATGGGGATTTTCCCGAAGGTTTTTGAATAACGCCTCCTGATCTTTGTCATCGGCAGCATAGCCTACCTTGCGTCCGTAGGTATCGTACTGTTTCAGTCTGAGTTTGGAATAATCCCTTTCTACCGGGAAGGAATGCCATCCCCACTGCGACATTGTGCATAGGGGAAAATACTCATAATCTTCCAGGAACGTTTGAAGTCCGGTAATGTCCGCTGTAAAGGCAAACTCACCATTCCCCACAGTAAAGGGAGATTTTGGATCCGGTGCCGACAGTTGCGGATTATGGCGCGTAACCAATTCATATCGGTTTATTTTATTTGAATTTCCTAAAGTATCGGTTCTTTGCATAAAGTCCCCTTCTACCCTTTTAAATAAGAAAATTTGCTGTGCTCAGTTTTGTCGGTGCTCATTTATATATAACGAGCAAATATTCCAATGTACTATTTCAACCTTTGTTATACCAGCGCTTACAGCATTGAAAAATAAATTCCTATTCGCTAAAGGATGCGGCTAAACTCAGCCGCATCCTCAGGTCATGCATTTATTAATATAACAAGGAAATTGATGTCCCCTACCTTTTTAGGCTGCGGATATCCCACTATTTTGCCTGAGCATACCATTCATTAACTTCTTTGGTGATCTGGTCACCGCCAAGTTTCTTCCAGTCTGCAACAAACTTATCAAAGCTGTCAATGGATTCACCCATAATAATCTTTGTAAATACTTCATCCTCCATAGCTTCAAGCGTAGCCTGCTTTTCAACCATTGTAGCGGTTGCGGAACCATAGAAGAGATTGGTTAACAGATTATTGCTGTCAACGTACTTACCGATTATCTCGGCGCTCGATGGTGAACCGAATATTCTTTCATCACCCCAGAAAGTTCTGTCTCCGGCCTTGGATTTCTCAATTTTTTCAAAGTAACCCATTTCTTCAGAGTTTAGTTTTGAAGTGTCCTTACTTTCTATAGCTGCTACTACGTTTTTGTGAGCATTAAGGTTTTTAAGCGCCGGCTCAACTGATACTAATTGGTATTGCCAAACCGATATACCTTCGGGAGTTACACCGTACTTGTCATTTCTTGCCTTTAATTCCGGTGAATTACCCGGTTGGTATCCTACGCAGCAGTCTTCAAGGATTTTCATAATTGCTTCAGGATTTTTGCAGTTCTTGCTAACTGCAAAGTATCTTGATACAGGCATTGAAGTAACCGGTGCTGCCGGCTGTCCGTCGTTGGACAAAAGTTCAATAGACTGCCAGTCAGCCTTTGGATCATTTATTGCACAATCCTTGAGGAAGGCACCCGGCGAGGATAGTCCGCCATATGTTATTCCGACTTTTCCTGAAGAAACTGTCTCCATTACTTTTGCTCTATCCTTAACACCAAACTCTTTATCTATAAGACCGCTCTTGTACATATTCTGTAACTGCTGCAATGCCGTCTTAACCTCCGGTTGGATTGAACCGTATACTGCATTTCCTGATGTATCCTTTACCCATCTTCTGGGATAAGCATGGTAACCTGCAAATAAGCCTGCAGATGATGCATGTTTATTGTTTACGTCCAGAAAGTTTTTAACTAAAGCAAGACCAAAGGTATCATTCTTGCCATTTTTGTCAGGATCATTCTTTGTAAAGGCCTCTGCCACTGTGTACAATTCCTGTATGGTCTTAGGCATCTGAAGGCCAAGGTTTTTCAGCCAGTCAGCTCTGATATAGAGAATCTGCAAACCGTCCACTGATGATGACGTACTTGGTATTGCCATAAGTTTTCCGCCTATCTTTGCAGAATCAAAGCTTGCCTTATCCTGCTCCAATATACCTTTTACAAAATCAGATGTATTGTTTTTATACAAATCTGTCAAATCATAGAGCATGTCGTTTTCGGCCAGCTCGATCAATTGCTTGTTTCTAAGCCACATAATATCGGGCAGGTCTCCGGATGCAACAGATATATTCAACTTCTGATCAAATTGTTCTTCCGGAACAGTCCAATCATACTTAAGATTTATACCTAAGTCTTCTTTGTAGTGTGTTATCCAAACATTGCTATCAATATTATCACCAGGTGCAAATTCAATGCCGTTATTGAGGTACCGCCATGCTGTCAAATTAATTTCAGGTGTGTATTTTTCTAAAAGATTTGCTGGTTTTTGAGCAGCAGCTGTTGATGATAAAGTTGAAGAGCTTGAAGCTGTTGCTTCACTTGTCTTGCTTTCGTCACTGCCGCACGCTGCCATTAAAACTGTCATCATTACTGCCAATGAAAGAGCTGCAATTCGGGTTAAAGAAAATTTTTTCATAAGTTCCCTCCGATTTTTGTTTACTGAGGCCTCGGTTTAATTATATGGCCCTAAAGTTGTTAAATACAATATTCATATTTTTACTTTCAAATCATCTCTTTACTTTGAATAGAATTTTTCCACATATTTTTTAATTTCTTACTTAATTTCTTCATAATGTAAGAAGTCAAAATCGGCTCTACCCCTTGCAGTTTCAGTGTTATAGCTAAACAGGCCCACCCGTGCGCCCTTCCAATAGCCCTCTCTCAATGTGCAGCTTCCACCCAGCCTGTAATAGTCATGACCGTTTAAACTAAAATAAAACACAGTTTCCCCGGTAAGATTTACTAAAGTTTTAAACCATATTTCTCCCGGATCAAATTGAGGACCATGGTGGTTGATCCCTCCTGTAACTGCTTCAATGCGGCAAATATTATCTGCGTATACGGCACCGATCCAGTTTTCCTCTTTGGCGCCCAAATAGCATAAACCAGCGGCTTGTCCTCTTTCCATAAACTGGGCATCCAGCTTGGCTGTTATAATACCGGAACTCCCCATCAGTTTTTGTGTCAATGTGTTTCTTGCAGTAAAAATATCCTCAGCAGGCATCGCCATAAGTGACAGATGGCCAGCTCTTAAGCTCAATGACCAATTTCCCGGAACAGGATTGTGATTCCACTGCCACTGAAGTCCCAGCACAGGAGCATTAAAGTCATCAGAAGCCTGCGGCAGCATAACAGGATAGGTTTTTCCCACATCGGGCTTCCTGTATATGCTTACCGGCTCCCCATCCTTACCCATCAAGGGCCAATCGTCTACCCAGCTGACCGGCTGAAGGTGGCATACACGTCCCAGTACACCTGCACTCTGAAAATGCATAAACCAGGTTTCTCCCGACTTCAAGTCCACCAAGCCACCCTGATGAGGCCCATTGACATCTGTTTTCCCCGTTTGCAGGACGACCCTTCGCTCATATGGGCCGTAGATATTTCCGGAGCGTAAAACAGTCTGCCAGCCCTTCTCTACTCCACCCTCCGGAATAATCAGATAATAAAACCCGTTTCTTTTATAAATTTTGGTTCCCTCAGCAATTTTTCCGACGTAAACAATAACCCCTTCATCAAGGAGTTCCTTACCGTCTGTGCTCATTTTGTGTATTATTATAGGTCCTGCTCCTACTGTACTGTGCCCGAGGTAAGCATTACCATCATCATCCCAGAAAGGGCAGGGATCCTCCCAGCCTGCCACCCTCCTGACCTCATGCAAGGGAGTCCAGGGTCCTTCGGGATACTCCGCACTGCTCATATACAGTCCTTCATCCGGAGTACAGAAATACACATAAAAGCGTCCGTTGTTATGTCTGATGGCTGGTGCCCAGCTGCCCTTGCCGTACCCCTCCATTTCATCATATCTGTCATTGATATCCAGGCGATTGTATACCTGGCCGATTATTGTCCAATTTACAAGATCCTTTGAATGTAAGACCTGTATACCCATGTAATGAAAATCCGAGCAAACCATATAGAAGTCGTTACCCACCCTGATCACATCAGGGTCTGAGTAGTCGGCATTCAAAACAGGATTTTTGTATAAATTGTTACCTATGTCTCCCCAGGCTTTACCATGAAGTTCTTCGGTACCTTTGAATAATTCATCCATATGCTGACCTCCCTAGCCCTTGACACTTCCCATTACAAGGCCCTTCATAAAGTATCTTTGAAGAAACGGATATACTGCCAGTACCGGTAGTGCCGCCAGGAAAACCTGGGCTGCATTAAAGGTTCTGTTGGATACGTTCCGCATGGTCGCCAGCTCATCGCTGGCACTCATCATTGTGTCGGCATTTATAATTATTGATCTTAAATAACTTTGCAGCGGCCAATTATCTGTGGAATTCATGTATATAAGACCGTCAAACCAGCCGTTCCAGTGACCCACTAGTACAAACAGGGACAAAGTCGCTATTGACGGCAGAGAGAGCGGCAATATTATTTTGAAGAGTGTTCTCCAATAATCACAGCCATCAATAAATGCCGCTTCCTCAATTTCCTTTGGAAGTCCGCGGAAGAAATTCATTAATAGGACTACATTAAATACGGGTACTGCATTTGGAATAATCAATGCCCATATTGAGTCAATAAGACCTGTGTACCTTACAACCATGTAAGTCGGTATAAGACCTCCGCCAAAGAGCATTGTAACAATAAAGAACCATGCATATATGTTACGTGCTGAAAACTCGGACTTTTCCTTTGCCAGAGGATAAGCGATGAAAATTGTCAAGACCATATTGATAATATAACCCAAACCTACCCTCTTTACTGAAACAAAAAAAGCTGTTAAAAATTGCTGTTTCTTAAGAGCATATGCATAAGAATCCAATGTGAAATCAACTGGCCAAAGCTTGACAAAACCTGCGGCAGCTGCTGATTTGGAACTGAAAGAGACTGCTAAAACATTTATTAACGGTAAAAGACAGCCGAAAGCCATCAGACTAAGAAATACATAGTTAAAAATATTAAATGTTCTAGAGCCTAAAGTTGAATAATTCTTCATTTTCTCCCATCCTCCCTAGAATATTCTATATCCGGCATACCTATTGGCCAGTTTGTTTGAAAGTAATATCAGAATAAACGAAATTACCGATTTAAAAAGACCCACTGCGGTTGCTACACTGTATTGAGCATCAACAAGACCAATCCGGTATACAAGAGTATCAAGAATATCTCCTGTGCTGTAAACCTGTGGGCTGTATAGATTGAACACTTGATCAAAGCCTGCATTCAATATGTTTCCCAGCGCCAGGACTGTCATAAGTGTGACAATGGGAAGTATTCCCGGAAGGGTAACATGCAGCGTCTGCCTCCAGCGCCCTGCCCCGTCTACGTATGCAGCTTCATATAAGGCCATATCGATACTTGTAAGAGCGGCAAGGTAAATGATGGTATCATACCCAAAATTCTTCCAGGTATTCGTGATTACCAGAGTAAACGGGAACCACTTTGAATCTCCAAGAAAAAATATGGGATCCATTCCAAACAGCCCGAGTATTTGGTTGATAATACCGTTGGAGGGAGACAGCACATCCACCAGTATTCCCCCTAATATTACCCATGACAGAAAGTGAGGGAAATAGATTATCGTTTGTAAGGTCCGTTTGTATTGTTCTTTTCTGATTTCATTGAGTAATAGTGCAATCACTACCGGAACTATGAGTCCGAAGATGATCTTCAAAAGCGAAATAAATATCGTATTATATATCACCGACTTGATGTTCGGTAAATTCAGCATGTACTCAAAATTGTCCAACCCCACCCACCTGGATTTGAAAAAGCCTTTCGCTGGTACAAACTTTTGAAATGCCATTATGATTCCGAACATTGGAATGTAATGATAGATAAATGTTAAGATGACCCCTGGAATAACCATGATATGCAGAGGTAGTTGCCTCAGCTTTTTTCCGCTGATCATAATTGCCTCCTCCTTTAAATTAGCACTTTTGCAAGAGTTGTCGAGATTTACTTACAAGTTAAATTATAAAGGGGTCATCTTGGCGTAACAATATTCATATCTTTACTTTCAAATCATCTCTTTACTTGATGAGTTTTGAGTCTCTATACTCCTGAGGTGTCATATTGGTTACTTTCTTGAAAAAGCGTGCAAAATTTGTAGCACTCAAATATCCGACTGCCTCCGATATCTCATGAATTTTATAATCCGGAATTTCAAGTAATTTTTTTGCTTTTTTTATTCTACAATCACTTATGTAGTCCGACAGGTTTGTTCCAGTAACCTGCTTAAAAAGACGGGAAAGATAGGACGGGTTGAAATAAACTGTTTCTGCAAGCCGTACCAGCGATACTTCATCCTGCATATGAAGATTGTCGTTGATGTGCTTTTGGATAATACTTATTACATCCAGAGCCCTTTTTTCCTCCTCGGAGTCTTTAATCTCAAAAAGTATATCCCCAAGCTGCCTCAGATATTCCACCGCAAATTTCCAGGACTCGTGATATTCCAGGTTCATCAATTTGTACATGCTTATTTTGAAGGCAATTTTTTCTGTCAGATTCCACTTGTTAATATGTGATAAAATTACCAACGCTATTGAGTAATACTGTTCCACTGCTATAATATCGTGCATGCTCCTGGTAGCCGACAGTTTTTCGGTCAGTGTATTCAGACAGGCTAAAAAATCTTCTTTTGTGCCGTTTTCAAGCATTTCAGCCAGATCCTCGGTCTTATGCCGGTTTGTAATGTCTTTTACTATTCCTGAATTATGCTGTAAATCCTTCTCCAGAACACTTGTATCTGAGAGAAGCCGACCTTCACCTTTTCCGAACCGGTAGTTCAATAGCATTTTAAGAGTAAAAAATCTATCATGTAACTCTCTCCAGTTTACTGGAGTGTCGTCCAGAACAAAGGATATGTATCTGCCGGTTGAACTCATGAAAGATTCCTGTATCAGTTCTGCGATACCTTTTATAAAAGTCAGCATCTCATTCCATGAATTATCATCAGCCGGGCCTGATGCACTGCAGGCTGGTTGTATAAACCAGACAAGTGTTGAATTATCATTGTTAAAATGTGCAAATCGAGTCTTTGATGATAGATATTTTTCGGCAATATACTTAATGCTTGTAAACCAGTCAGACTTAACAGAATAAGGGATCCCCCTGGGGATATCATCAATCCTCCCCGCAAGCATGACAACAGGTTCCCTTGCCGATAAAGGAATTTCAAGTTCATCAAACTGCTGCTGCTTTATTTCAGACATTCTAATCTCATCATTGAGAATTCCTCTTAAATAAATTGTCTGAAGCAAGCTTTTTGTAGTATCTATCTGTTCCTGTGCCTGCTTCACCAGTGCAGCTCTTTTCAGATTTTCTTCTATCTTTCCTGCAGCGCTGGTTACTGCATCAATGATTTTTCCATATCCCTCCGTTTTAAGAATATAACTTACCCCTTCAGTTTGAATAGCTGTGTAAACATATTCAAATTCACTGTAGCCTGTAAGAAATATTACTTTGCATTCAGGCCATTTGCTGCGGATAATTTCCAAAAGCTGCAGGCCAGTCATACCAGGCATGCAAATATCGGTGAGTACTATGTCAATTCTGGTTCTGCCAAGTAAATTCAAGGCTTCCTGGCCTGAATAAGCCTTGTAGACATCCAGCTCAACCTCTCTGATATTGTTGAAAACCTCACAAAGTCCATCTGCAATTATTCGCTCATCATCTACTATCAGCAATCTATACATTTAATCCTCCTTTTGGGCAATTATGGCTACAGTAACCCTCAAACCGCCCATCTCACCAATATCAAGCCTTAGGCCGCTTTGCTGCCCATATCTCAACCTTAAACGCTGATGAATATTTTGCAGTGCAGTGACTTCAGCGCTTTCAGAATCGTCCTCCAATGAACTCCTCATTGTATTGAGTATTTCCTCGTCAAGCCTGTCTCCATTATCCTCAATGGTTATGGTATATTCATCATCGGCTTTTTCAAATTTAATCAGAAGCAGCCCATTTCCATTAGCCCCAGTCAATCCATGCTCAAAGGCATTTTCGATTAACGGCTGCAATATAAGTCTTGGCACTACCAACTCCTTAAAGTCCTCGGGAAGCTGATCAAAGACGACTTTTATCTGGTTTGAAAACCGCATAGCCTGTATTTCCGAATAAACCCTTGCATGATTTACCTCTTTATCTATGGGTACTTCATCTGCAGCATTTCTTGTTATAAATTGGAAATACTGTCCCAGTTGTTCTGTAAA
Organism: Bacillota bacterium; assembly: GCA_023409265.1. Classification (GTDB taxonomy): domain Bacteria; phylum Bacillota; class Clostridia; order Acetivibrionales; family DSM-1351; genus Ruminiclostridium. The sequence continues at coordinate 420,838 of JAEYHZ010000014.1, forward strand.
TACTTCAAGATTCTCATAATCTCCTATACGGGCCATAGTGTTTAAAATAAAAAAACTGTTATATAGAAAATGAGGTCTAATCTGAGACTGAAGCTGCTTCATCTCAGCCCTCTGAACCAGTATTTTCTGCTTGTAGACCTGGTCAACAAGTGTTTTTAGATTCTCGACCATTACATTGAAACGATGGTAAATATATCTGAATTCATCATTGTGCTTATGTTCAATGTTAATTTCAAAATCGCCTTTTTCAACTCTTTTGAAGGAGGCAGCCAGTTTGCTGATAGGTTTATGGATAAACTTATACATGTACATTGAAAACAGCACAATAATAACAACTGCCGATACTGTCAGCAGCAGAAACCATCTGCTGTATTTCTCCAGATCATGAAATACCGAATCTTCAGGAAGGTACTTGCATAGGGTAGAGTTAAAAACAGTGGACGTGACAGACACAGCCATATAGCTGTTATTGTCAACAACTACCACCTCGGCACTTTTATCTTTTTGAGTTATATTACTGTAGACATTCTTGTTTAAAGTCGTATTTACAGAGGCTATCATAGATTTATTGGTATTGTTAACAAACATAACCCCCTCTTTAGGGTTTTGAGCCATTGACTGCAGGGCCTCCACAATTTTACTTTTAGATAGCTCTATTACTATTATGAAAAGCTTGTCCTTTTTACTGGTCATGTAGGAGTAGGGGTAGGAGACCGTCATGTATTTTATCACATTGTTTTCTACAATTGAATCCGGTTGAACTTCCACATACTTCATTTTTTCGAACAGCTCCTGATCAAAATCTGATATTGAGGTGGAAGATATCGTCCGTTTAAGAGCCGGAACCATAACGTAGATATCTCCAATGTATTTACTGCTGCTTTTGATGGCATCCAGCCTTTGCTGGACTCGAAGAATCCGTTCCATTCGCTCTATACGGCTTAAGGATTCCGGGATGGCGGCAAGTCTATTGAGGTCACTATCGTTAACAAGGCCAACCTCGAGTGCCCTGACCCTGTTAATGTCATTTTCAAGGCTGTCCCTATAAAAAGAAAGCTGTGATATCATTGAATTTGAAATCTCTTTTCTCAGGGTGCTTATACCCAGATCGTATATTACGACACTGAGAATATAGACAGGCAGTAAGATTAGAATAAAAGAGATTATCAATCTCTTTAAAACGGATTTGCGCCACAATTCTTTTTTCATTTAAGCCTCCACAAAAACGATTTTATCCCGGTTTGTTCTTTATAAAATTATTTTATATAAGTCTCTAATTAATATTTTCCCATTATAATCTTTAAATTTAAAACTTTCAATATTCTTAAAATGAGAATTGCATGACCAAAAAATGGCAAAAAAAAGAACCTTGCTTTATTTAAATAAGCAAAGCTCTTTATATTTATCTTTTTAACCTTCCAATTGAGGTACTTCAGATCCTCCCTCAAGCACGGAAACACCATCGAATATAGCCTCAAACTCGGCACCTTCAACCTTTTCTTTTTCAAGAAGTATCTCTGCAAGCCTGTTCAGCTTATCAATATTGTCTCTCAGAAGTTGAAGGGTCTTTTCATATGCACTGTCGATAATATGCTTAACTTCATTATCAATGATAGCTGCAATCTCATCGCTATAATCTCTGGAATGAGCCAGATCTCTACCAATGAACACTTCATCATTTTCATTTCCAAAAATCATATTACCGAGTTTATCACTCATACCGTATTTGGTTACCATGTTCTTGGCAATTTGATTAACTTTCTTCAAGTCGCTGGAAGCACCGGTACTGACTTCGTTGAGAATTATCTGTTCAGCAGCCCTACCTCCCAAAGCAATAATTATCTCTTCTATCAATTGAGATTTGGTATGGTAGCTCTTATCCTCCTGAGGTCTGCTGGCAGTATAACCGCCTGCCATACCTGCCGGAATAATAGATACTCTGTCAACTTTCTGGCTGGTAGATATAAGCTTGATAGCTATAGCGTGACCTGCCTCATGGAATGCTGTAACCTTCTTGTCTCTTTCACTCATTACGCGGCTCTTCTTCTCTGGCCCCATCATAACTTTGAAAGCAGCTTCCTTTATCTCTTCATTACCCAGTTTTTTCTTATTTGCTCTGGCTGTCAGCAAAGCTGCTTCATTAAGAAGATTTTCCAAATCGGCACCTGTAAAGCCCGGTGTAATTCTTGCCAGATCATCCAATTTAACATCTTCGGCCAGAGGCTTCCCTCTGGAATGAACCTTCAGTATCTGTTCTCTTCCCTTTATATCAGGAAGTCCGACCACAACTCTTCTGTCAAAACGGCCAGGTCTTAACAACGCAGGGTCAAGTATATCAGGTCTGTTGGTCGCTGCCAGAATAATAACACCTTCATTAATACCGAAACCGTCCATCTCAACAAGCAGCTGATTAAGAGTCTGTTCTCTTTCATCATGTCCGCCGCCCAGACCGGCTCCTCTATGTCTACCAACCGCGTCTATTTCATCAATAAAGACAATACATGGTGCATTTTTCTTAGCCTGTTCAAAAAGGTCACGTACACGGGAAGCACCGACACCGACAAACATTTCAACGAAATCGGAACCGCTTATGCTGAAGAACGGAACTCCAGCTTCACCGGATACTGCCTTTGCCAGCAATGTTTTACCTGTACCCGGAGGTCCCACCAAAAGAACTCCCTTAGGTATTCTTGCACCTAATTCAACGAACTTTTTAGGAGCCTTTAAGAACTCAACTATCTCAGCCAGTTCCTCTTTTTCTTCATCTGCTCCCGCTACATTGTCAAATGTAACCTTCTTTTTATCATCGACAGTCATCTTGGCACGGCTCTTACCGAAGGACATTACCCTGTTGCCTCCGCCGCCTCCCTGAGACTGCTGGATAAAGAAGAACCAAATCAATATAAGTATAATAACAAAACCTATTGTTGGCAGTATAGCCACCCACCATGGTGCCTGAGGCGGAGTTGTAACACTATATTTTTCAATGAGCTTTTCATCATACGCCCTGGTAAATCTCTCAGATGCTGATGTTACATCAGGAGGTACGGTTACAACATATTTTGTTGCCTTACTCTTTTCATCCAGAGGTTTCCTAAGCTCTACAGTAGCTGTGTCAGTCTGTAATCCGATACTCTTTACATTCCCTGCCTCCATCTGGGTCAGCAATGCCGAATAATCCATCTTTGGCGGATTATCAGATGCGGTGTAGAATGTAATTATTACTAAAATTATTATAAATATAATAATATAAAAACTGATACCCTTAAAATATTTCAAATATCTCCCTCCTTATGCTCACCAAGGTACCAAACTCTAGCCCATAGGTTGATAAAACCAACCCCACCTACGTTCTTCCATTTATAATTTAATACCAATCTGCTACTTGCTTCAAACACCAAAATTAATTACAAATACCAGCTTTTTCTTCCTGCTTTTGTACAGTATATATTATATTAGCATATACACATATAAAACACAACAAAGTCCATTGCCTGTCAATTTATTTTAATTATTTGGCATAAATGTTCTTTTTCAGGATACATACCTCTGGAATATTTCTGTATTTCCCGGCATAATCGAGACCATAGCCGATAACAAACTCATCAGGAATTTCTATTCCCTTGTAATCCACCTGCACGTCAACCTTTCTCCTTGAAGGTTTATCCAATGCAGCGCAGATTTTAACACTTAAAGGTCCTCTGGTTTTAAGCAGTTCAACAAGATGATTCAAGGTAAGACCTGTATCTATGATATCCTCAACTATCAATACATGTTTGCCGGATATATTTATATCGACGTCCTTGATGATTTTTACAACTCCTGATGATTTTGAAGAATCTCCGTAACTGGATACTGACATGAAGTCAAGATCAACCGGAATAGTTATTTTCCTTGCCAGATCGGCCAAAAATATAAATCCGCCCTTAAGAACTCCGATTATAACCAGTTCCTTGCCTTCATAATCCTTTGAAATACGGCTGCCCAATTCTTCTACCTGTCTATCGAGCTCCTCTTTTGTGATTAAAACGCGCTCAATTACGTCCATTTGAAACTTATCCCCCTTGTTAAGTTTAGCATTTTTGATTAATGGTTTTCATCACCGCTTTTGCGATAATTTTATTAATCAATTTTGGCTATTATATATATTGTTTTTTCTGAATTTCTACTATAAAAGTGGATTAATTCAGTTGTATATAAGTAATCATCAATACAGATTTAGTATTATCAGTTACTTTATAATTATCACTTGTTTTATTTCCTATAATCCAAATAATCTCCTTATTTATTGCAATTAATGGAAGTTCATCACGGACATTTTTAGGAATTTTACTGTCAATAAAGTACTCTTTAAGCTTTTTTGTGCCAATCGACTTAAGCGGTTTGAAAATATCACCATCAAGCCTGTTTCTTACCATCAATTGAAAATCATTCTTTATTTCACTTTTCTCCTTCAATTTTTCAAAATCGAAAAAAGCGCTTTCAGAGCTTTTCTGTTTTTTGATAAAATCCTTACACTCTTCAATAGTATTAAAATTTAGCACTTTAGTTCTTATTATACCATTTTTTATGCCAATGCAAGTATCACCGGGAAGTTTCAGCTCATACTGATATTTTTCCGACTTCTCCAGACCCTGCTTTTGAATAATCAGCGAGTGATAGGATCTCACTGCCATCAGCCCCAACGGCAGATCCAGACGTGCACCTGTACGGCCATTTGAAATTAATTGCATAAGCTTCTCAATGTGCACAAACTCCAACCCGGTTAAACTTTTAGAGGCATCGTTAAACGCCATTCTCATAACCCTGCTGCAAATGGCCTGATGCATTTGTCCAAGCTGCTCCAAGTTCAATTCTGTAAAAAAGTTCCCCTTTTTTATCAACGCTTGTTGATAGTATAATTCAGAATTATATCGTAAATAATCCTCGTCTGCTACTACAATTTTTGATAAACGTAATAAATTCTCAGTAATGTCCGAGCCTGCAGCACGATTTATCTCGGGAATTACCTGTAATCTGATACGGTTTCTGAAATAATCCGTGTGAAGGTTTGAACTGTCAGTAATGGCTTCGAGGCCTGATTCGATTACATACCTTTCAATTTGTGGTCGGTCTGAATCCAGTAAAGGCCTGATTATGTTATCCCTTCTATATTCCATACCTTTAAGGCCTTCAGGGCCTGTTCCGCGAAAAATTCGCATGAGCAGCGTCTCAACCTGATCGTTTTTTGAATGAGCCACCGCAATTTTGTCAGCTCCGGTTTCTTTAGCAACTCTGCCAAACTCCACATAGCGTGCGTCGCGGCCTGCCTCCTCAAGAGAAATTTTCCCGGCTCTGGCTATTTCAGCTATATTTATTCTCTTTACTAGAGCCTCCAGGCCAATTGAAGAGCAAAAAGCTTCGACGAACTTTTCATCCCGTAAAGCTTCTTCGCCACGAAGCATATGATTTATGTGGACAGGATAAAGTCTAAGCCGGAATTCCTCAGATATGGAATACAGAATATGGAGAAGGCATACAGAGTCATATCCGCCGGATACTCCCACAACAATACCATCTCCATAATTTATAAGATCATACTTTTTAATTGTTTGTAAAACCTGTTGTTTCAGCATTATTAATTTTCCTTTAGGCAAGGATGGTTTTAAAGTTCATACTGTAAAATCGCTTTACTGCCTGAATTTCTCAAGATTTGCAAACTTTGTGTACTGGCCCAGCCATACCAGTTCAACCGTACCGGTAGAGCCGCTTCTGTGTTTGGCCAAAATTACTTCTGCTATGTTTTTCTTTTCGGTATCAGGATTGTAGTAATCATCTCTATATAAAAACATAACTATGTCGGCATCCTGCTCTATAGCTCCGGATTCTCTCAGGTCACTGAGTATGGGCCTGTGGTCGGTTCTTGTTTCAGCGGCACGGCTCAGCTGTGAAAGACATATAACCGGAACATTTATCTCCTTTGCAAGTATCTTCAGAGAACGGGATATTTCTGATATTTCCTGCTGCCTGTTCTCACTCTTTGATTTGCTTCCCTGCATGAGCTGCAGATAGTCTATGACCACCAGGCCCAGGTTGTGCTCAAGCTTGAGTCTTCTGCATTTTGCTCTGATTTCGGTAATTGAAATACCCGGTGTATCATCTATATATATTGGAGCCTCAGAAAGGGGTCCCAATGCCCTTGCTACTTTCTGCCAGTCATTATCCTCAAGCTGTCCGGTCTTCATTCTGTTGCTGTCTACCATGGCTTCACTGCAGAGCATTCTGTTTACCAACTGCTCTTTGGACATTTCCAGACTGAAAAGAGCTACCGGTACACCACTGTGAATAGCGGCATTTTGTGCCAGATTCAGTGCAAAGGCAGTCTTTCCCATTGCAGGTCTGGCAGCTATCAGAACCAAATCAGAGTTATGTAATCCAGAGGTCTTATAATCAAGATCTACAAAGCCGGTAGGTATACCAGTTATATGTCCCTTGTTGTTATATAGTTCCTCAAGCTTGTTAAAGGTGTCGACCAGAACATCTTTAATGGGAACAAAGCCCTGGGAGCTTCTCTTTTGAAGAATATCAAATATGTTTTGTTCAGCCTTGTCAAGTATGAACGACACTTCCTCAGAAGCATTGAAACCCAGGTCAACTATGTCGGAAGACGCTTTAATAAGTTTTCTTAATAATGCCTTCTCTTCTACAATTTTTGCATAGTGCTTTACATTTGCTGTGGTAGGAACTTCTGTGGCAATGTTGGTCAAATACTCCAAACCACCCACCAGTTCAAGCTTTCCGTGCAGTTTCAATCGTTCTGATACAGTTATCAGATCTATTGGCTGAGCCTTGTCAAACAACTCTATAATTACATCGTATATTTCCTTATGGTCTGGCCTATAGAAATCCTCCGGCTTAAGAACTTCCATGACAACTGGAATTACTTCCTTATCAATCAGCATTGACCCAATAACTGATTGTTCAGCCTCTACGCTTTGAGGAGGAATTCTGCCAAGAGTCCCCAACTCCATATCATTTCCCCATTCTATTGAAACATTTCAATGTTTCACGGTGTATGCGCTAAATTCTTTCTTTGCATATGTGAAGATCACCATCAAAGTAGTATTTCTTCATTCACATTTTACAGGCTTTCGATCTTTACCGTAAACTTTGAACTTATCTCAGGATACAGCTTTACTTCCACCTCGAAGGTCCCTACAGCTTTTATGGCATCAGGCATAACAAGCTTCTTTTTGTCTATATCAAGTTTATGTTGAGTTTTTAAGGTCTCAGCAACATCCTTGCTTGTAATTGATCCGAAGAGCTTGCCGCTTTCTCCCGCTTTAACCTTCAAAGTCACAGTTATATTCTTTATTTTATTAGCCAGCTCTTTTGCCTGAGCTACTTCCTTTTCCTTTTTATGAGCTTCAGCTTCCTTTTTTGTCTTCATTATATTCATATTGGCTGCTGTAGCCTCAACTGCAAGCCCCTTTGGAAACAGGAAGTTTCTTGCATATCCATCGCTGGCTTCCACCATTTGTTCCTTTTTTCCCAATCCCTTAACATCTTCCTTTAGTATAACTTTCATAAAACGTTCCTCCCTTAGAACCTGACGGCTATTCTTTATTTAAGCTGTCAATGTATTCATAAATTGCGGTTTTCAGACTTTCCTTAGCCTCCTGTATTGAAACATTTTCAATCTGAGCTCCTGCAACGGTTAAATGGCCTCCACCGCCAAGCTTCTCAAGTATCATCTGAACATTTATCTCACCAAGTGATCTGCCGCTGATTATTACCTCTCCCTCATGATAGCTGAGAACAAAGGCCGCAACCAGTCCCGAAAGGCTCAACAGCTGATCTGCAGCCTGTGCCGCAATCAACTGGGCATTTTTTATATTTGTGGGACAAGTAGATATTGCAATATTATCATACACTACTTCTGCATCTTTTACTATATTTGAAATTGTAATATATGTTTTTAAATCATTTTGGAACAGCTGCTTTACAGAAACGGTATCAACACCTTGACGTCTAAGATAAGAAGCTGCCTCAAAGGTTCTGACGCCTGTTTTGAATATGAAGTTTTTAGTATCAACAACAATTCCGGCATACAGGGCTTCGGTTTCAATATTGGTAAGCCTGATCTTGTCTTCAAGATACTGGAGCAATTCTGTTACAAGCTCGCAGGTCGATGATGCATAGGTCTCCTGATAGGAAAGCACTGTATCCTGTATGAAATCAGCTCCACGCCTGTGATGATCTATTACAACTACCTGATCAGTCATTCTCAGCAGTTCCGGGGTCTCAGTAAAGCTCGGTCTGTGAGTGTCTACCACTATCAACAGTGTTTTCTTTGTTATAATATCAAGAGCCTCATTTCTGCCTACAAAAACATTGCTGTATTCGGGCTCTTTTGCAAGTTTGTTCAATATTGAATCAATATTGGCGTTGGAATGATTAAGCACTATATTTACACGCTTGTCACGGCTTTTTACTATTCTATATATACCTAATGCCGCTCCCAATGAATCTATATCGGCATTTTCATGCCCCATTATCAGGACTGAGGGTGCTTGATCAATCAAGTTTCTCAGCGCATAGGCAATAACTCTGGCCTTAACTCTGGTACGCTTCTCAAGTTCCCTGTTGCGTCCCCCGAAAAATCTGAAATTATCCCCATCCTTGATAACTACATGGTCTCCGCCCCGCCCCAGTGCTATATCAATACTGGCATAGGCATTCTGCAGATTTTCAAGGATTGTAGGTGCATTTATTCCCATTCCTATACTCAGGGTTACAGGTATCTTATTTCCTACATTAATTTCCTTAACGGTTTCAAGAATTTCAAATTTCTTCTCTTCCAGTTCCTTCAGGTATTTAAAGGCATGAATACATAAATATTTATCTCTTTCAAATTTTTTCAGAATGCCGCCTGTATAGCCTATCCAACTGGTAATCCTCTTATCAATTTCAGCCATCATCTGAGGTCTCTTGGAGTCATCCAGGCTCTGCATCAGATCGTCATAATTATCTATAACAATTACTCCAACAGTGTTCTTATTGTCCTCAAACTTCTGCCTTTCATTTATAAGCTCTGTGTTGTCGACAAAGTAGAGCATAAGAATAACGCTCTCCTTATCATTATTGTCATCAACCTTAACCAGATTACCCAATAGAGAATAGTAGCGATTGTTGATGGTGACATCTTTTGTAATGTTAATGCTGTCGCCTTCTGTCAGTTGAGGCCTTATATCGGTAATAAGGTTTGCTACAGTCTTTTGAAGGAAATTATCATCATCAAAAATTCCCTTGAAAGATGAATTATACCATACCGTAGTACCATCCAGCTCGGCAAGTACCAGCGGCAATGGAAAGTTAAGGAGGGTATCCTTTGTAGCACAATCAATGTTAAAGGTAAGAGTTTCTATGTATTTAGTTATTTCTCTATTTCTGATATGGTTTGACTTGTAGTTGTAAATAACAAGAAAAATGAACAACACATATCCCGGAATAGCTACCAATGGATTGAGTATGGTAATTATCACAATTAAAAATAAAATTACCCAAAGATAGAAGCCAGCCTTTGGAATAAAAATTCGTGATAGTTTTTTGTTATCCATCTTACCTCCATATTTTTCAGGCGCCCTGCTTTCTGCTTCTTGAGCTGTTAAGATGTTTAGACAACTCAGACAGATCACCATAATACTTTTCTACATCATGGTTTTCAACAAGACCAAGCCTTATCTTATTTTCAATCTTTGTTTCAATTGCTCTATAATTAATTCCGAATCTTTTCCCTAAAAGATAACAAATTAAAATTATATTGGCCAAAGTGTCGGACAGAGATTCGGATACCTCTTCCCTGACTCCATTTACAAGCACCTTGAATAAATTGGCAACATCAGTCAGAAGCTCACTCTTCAGCCAGTCAATAATTTTAATATTTCTCGTAATATCAAGCTGATTATCAAATAAAGCCATATCCAAACACCCCACAAGAAGAAAATTTACTCATTAATTTATTGAAATTTTTAGAATATTTATAAATTCCAATGCCTAAGGTAAAAAATGCCGATTTAGTATTTAGATTATACCACTTTTGAGGTTATTTGACTTCATTTCCCATCTCTTAACTACACCATCTATATAACGCATCTATTCAGACAAAATTTTCGTCTGCAGAAAACTTTTATTACCTCTGTGCGTTTCAATGAGGTAAAGGTCACCGTTGGTGAGCTTTGCCTCATTATAGTTTACCCGTATAGGTTGGATATGAACCAATAAACTTGTAAAATGAGGTTTTCCGTTTTACCATTGTCAACGCATCATAAACATCCGGATCCTCGATATGACCATCTATATCAACAAAAAATATATATTGTCCCAGCGCGTTTTTTGATGGACGGGACTCGATTCTTGTCATGTTAATATCCCATAAGCTAAAAATATCCAATATCCTGTAAAGGCTTCCGGGCTTATTATCAGTTGAAAATACAATGGAAGTCTTGTCAGAACCTGTCCTGGATTTTAATGTTCTGGATATTATCACGAATCTGGTGCGGTTGTTTTCCACGTCCTGGACATTTTTCTGCAATATTTCAAGTCCGTAAAGTTTGGCAGCTATTTTTGAAGTTATAGCAGCAGAAGATCCATCTCCGTCCACCACTCTCTGGGCAGCCTTGGAAGTACTGTTTTCCTCCAGCTGAACAGCCTCGGGAAAATTTGTATTGAGATAATTTCTGCATTGTCCAAGGGGCTGCGGGTGAGACATTATTACCTTTATATCCTTTTGAGATGTGCCCTGCTTTGCAACAAGATTGAGGTTGACAGGTATTATGAACTCATCAGAAATAAACATATCCTCTTCTTTTGCCAAAACATCCAGAGTAACATTTATAGCACCCTCCAGAGAATTTTCCATAGGAACTATGGCCTCGTCAACATCTTTGTTTTTCAAAGCGTATAGAACATCTCTGATTGATAAATATTCCTTTAAAACATACGATTTATTATGCTCTTCCTTATATGCTTCAACTGCCTCGTGTGAGAAAGTACCCCCGGGTCCTAAAAAACCTATACTTTTATCCATGTAAAACAATATCCATCCTTTACTTCAACCAACCATTAATACCTATGTTATTACATCTCGTCTTTTCTTTTTTAAGACAAGAACATGGCGGCAGACCATTAACTCAGAACTCTCTGTCTTTTAATCAATTAAATCTAATATAATATACAAAATTCATACTTTCATTGACAATAAAAAATCCAATCCTACATTAGGAATAATTAAACAATAAAAACATTCTTCAATCAAGTACGCCTCGGCGTATTTGTGCGCCGACTTAGTATCGAGCAAAGTGAGATAATCTACCATTACGGAATGGTGCGCCTCCGCCGGAGGCTATATCATTAGAACAGAGATACTCGCCACTTATGCAAATTGTTCACTTACCGCCTTCAGAGGCAGAAGTCATTTCCCCTGATGATATAATATCACCCTTTGTCTATTTTTCCAACTGTATTAGGTTAAGAAAAATTGACTATATTTTATTTTTTTGTTTCTTACTTCTATATTTCAGGCAAATTTCTTGTCGCGGGGGATAAAAAATTTATCAAACTTGTGCTCAAGTAAATTATATTCATCCCTGAACGTTGATTTATTTGTGTTTATATGTCAAAATAATAAAGAACAGATGTTTGTTTGGTAATCCAATTTTTATGATACAGTGCCGCAACCGGGCAGGAAAGCGTATATTTTGCAATACCCGGCGGTTTAGGAGGAAAGTTATGAGTTTCAATGGATTTACAGGAGATGCACTCAGATTTCTCTTTGAAAATAGAATGAATAACAGCAAGGAATGGTATGACAGTCACAAGGCAGATTATAAAAAGTATGTTTATAACCCTTTTGTAGATTTAATTAACGAGCTTGGCCCTACAATGCTGGGTATTGACAGTCAGCTTATAACAGTACCGTCAAAGCTCATATCAAGAGTCCGCCGCGATACCCGTTTTACCAAGGACAAGACCTTGTACAGAGATAATGTCTGGCTTGTGTTCCTGAGAGATAAAACACAAATGTCTACTGCCCCCTGCTTCTGGTTTGGCATAAATCAAAAGGGCTCCAGCTACGGAATAGGATATTATGGGGCTGAGCCTGCCTCCATGACACATATGCGTGATATGATAATTAACGGGCATCCTGCTTTTGTTCTGGCTCAAAAATACTATGAAGGGCAGAGAACCTTTTCCATTGGCGGAGAAATGTACAAGCGCAGCAAATTCCCCGACCAGCCGGAAAATTTGAGAACATGGCTGGACAGAAAAAATATCTATTTTGAAAGTGAACAGAATAACTTTGATCTGGCTTTTTCAAAAGATCTTCCCGAAGTACTGAAAAAAGGCTTTAAGGAACTAAAGCCCATATATGATTTTCTTTGTATGGTTGAAGCACGCATATAGCCCTTAGAACCTGTCTTATATCTCATTGCACTTGTCATTTTTGCGGATTTTGCGCCATGCTACGTTAAATTTTCTTGCAATAAACAAATTATTACTTCGAAAATTTGCCTTGCCTGACACAAAACCCACTCAAAATGCCTAGCACAAGCAGATATTAGACAGGCTCTTAACTTTGGAATGCATTTAAAGAGATAAACCGTACTCGTTGTCAATAATACAGAAAAATAAACTGTACCCTGCAAAATAGACATAAAAAACTTACTTTGCAGGGTACAGCTTACCCTTTGTTAAGCTCTTTTGCAATTCCAACAGCTTTAAAGTATTTGTCACTCTTGGTGACATCATCGAAGTTTGAATCAACTTTTGCGGTCAGGCAAGTGTATTGACAAACCACATAATATATTCGCCCCATGTGTACTCTGTTCAGGCTTGAAAGCCTTTCTTCAGTCCCTCAACGACACCCTTGGAAGAAAGTACTTCTATGGCATGCACTGCCCGGGAATACTTCTCAAGGTCATTAAAGGTTTTCTTTACATAGGCTACGGCAAGTCAATAATGATCAAATCTCGGCGCTATTATCCTACTCTTTCACTGCACCGGCTACAATTCCATCAAATATGTACTTCTGGAAAACAAGATAAATAACGATGGTTGGTATCATTACCACTATAATTGCAGCACTGAGCTTTTCCCAGCTTCCAAGCTGTGAATTGCTAAACAGCATAAGCATGGTAGTCATGGTCTTAAGTTTTTCAGAAGGCATATATAGATATGGTACAAACATATCATTCATAATATCGACCGCTTTTAGAATGCCCAGTGTCGCTGTTGCAGGAAGTAACAACGGAAATATAATTCTTCTGAATACTCCAAAATATGAACAGCCATCAATCAATGCACTTTCGTCAAGAGATACGCTTATTTTTTCAAGAAACTGAATGTATATATATAGTTGCAGCAAGTCACTGGCAATATAAATAATCATGGGAGCATATAGAGTATTATAAGCCCCTATTTTATGAATAATTGTAAACCTTGATATTTCCGTAATATTCATTGGGAGTAGCATACCAACTACATAAAGTGCCATTAGAACCTTTTTAAATTTAAAGGTAAAACGATTTATTACAAATGCAGTCATTGAACCCAAAAAAGCATTTATTACAACACAGACAATTACCAGAATAAAGGTGTTTTTAAAGCCAATTAAGAAATAATCGCTTTTAAAAACCGCCATATAGTTATCAAAGTAAGTAAAGGATGGCAGCTTCAATGCAAAATCAGAGCCTATCTGTGCTGCAGACTTAAATGAGGCAAATAATACAACTACCAACGGCAGAAATACTATTATGCATATTGCAATCATTATAAGGTATCCCAATGCCCTCTGAATATTGAAGCGTGGCTTTCTCACCTGTCCTACTGCTGCTGAATTAATTGATATCATCCTTTATCATCAACTCCTTTTATATTTAGTGCCATGTTTTGAATTTTGTTAACCAAAATAATCAATATCATGAGTGTGACACCCATAGCTGAAGCCATGCCAAAATCCTTGAATTGGAATGCCTGATTTAGTGTATAAACAGAGAAGGTACTGCTGGCATTCCCCGGACCTCCCTGAGTCATTACAAATGGTATATCAAACACCTGCAGACCTCCTCTTACATTTAAGAAGAGAACTACTTCCAATACTCTTCTTACTCCTGGAACAATAATATATCTGAAAGTTTGAAAAGCATTTGCTCCGTCAATTAAAGCGGCTTCCTTCTGTTCTTCAGGAATTGATTGAAGCCCGGCTATAAATAACAGTATATGAACACCTGAATACCTCCAAACTGAAACAAATAGCAGCGTAAAGTTAACTATCAGTGGATCAGACAGCCAGTTTCGAATCACAAAATCCAATCCCAACGCTTCAAGAATACCATTGAAACCACCATTTATGGGACTTAGGAAAAATGCAAAGGTGTATGAGATTGCAACACCATTTATTATATATGGCATAAAGGTAACAGTCTTAAAGAACTTGCTGCCTCTTAGCTTGTTTTCTAGTATCAAAGCAATCATTAATTCAAGTGGAATAAAAACCAGATGACCAAATAGATATATAGCATTATTTCTTAATGCCAGCCATACATCAGAGGATGATGTAAACATTTTCACATAATTACTAAACCCTACAAAATCTGAGGTACTCGACATACCGTCCCAGTTGGTAACGCTTGTTTTTATCAAATCCATCAATGGGTATATAACAAATGCTACTAATAGGCAAACAGGCAAAACCAAAAATGTAATTATTAATATATTCTTTTGTTTAGATAATGAATTCATTTTTTGCCTTCTCCTTATTATTTTTATACAGTGGAGATTATGTCACCATATTTTTCTGACTGCATAATTATGAGATTTTATTATAAGGCATAATCAAATAATAACTTCCCCATTTTAAGACGGCTATTTTCCGTCAATACGACCTTGTCGTCAGTTGCAATAAAGCAATTATTGCGCCTTCCTCCGCCTTGTCTTGACGAAAATTATCTAGTCTTGAAACGGAGTTTTATTATTTAATCATGCCTAAATTTGAACATCACAAACTAAACGGACGAGGGGGAATTAACACAACACTGACAATTCCCCTGCATAAATCCGAAGAAACCGTTAAAAAATTATAAAAATCTATTTTTTACTTATTCTTGGGATTATTCTGCATCCATCTAATTGATATCTTGTAAACTTGTTTTGTGAATATTTATTTTAGATTAGCTCTAGCAGCTTTCCAATCCTTGTTCAGCTTCTCAAGCATTTTATTAAGATCTCTTCCGGCCATCATATCCTGGCCCATCTTCTTAACATCGAATTTAATTGCATTCTGAATTTTTACGAAATCACCGGTGCCATCTTTTATAGGTATGAATTTAATGTTTTCAAGGCTATAAAGAGTATCAAAGGGTGCTTTCAGAGCAACCGTTACATCCTTCATAGTTGAACCAGACTGCTGCTCATTCATTAGCTTAGTATAGAACTCTTTTCCAAATAACCAGTTATAGAATTCTTTAACTTCAGGAACAAATTTGCTTGAGTTTGGTACACCCCAGAAGCCATCAACAAATGATACAGCTGCATATGGTTCACTCTCACTATCTCTTACAGGAAGCAGGAAGGCACCCACATCTGCAGGATCATCAGCTTTTGCGTTCACATCGGACCCAAACCATTGACCTGCTGCCATCATAGCTGCTTTTTTAGAGAAGAGCAATGTGCATGCCTGGTCCCAAGTAACACCCAGAGGGTCCGGTCCCATAACCTTGGCATCATAAAGCTCTTTAATCTTCGAATATGCCTTGGCAAATGGCTTATCTGGACTGAATGGATCATCCTGGGTTGCCATAACATTCCACACCTTACCATCCTGAGCTACAAGATGCGGCATAAATTCATTAAACGGGTAATCCGGCCAAGCATCCTTACCACCCATTGCTAATGGAATATATTTACCATTCTCTTTAATTTTCTTTGTAAGATTTATAAACTCTGACCAGGTTTTTGGTACATTAAGGCCCAACTCTGAAAAAACGCTCTTTCTATACCAGATTACCTCTGAGCTCTGAGTCTCAGGTATTCCTACTACCTTTCCGTCAATTGCATAGTCCTTAGCAAACATATTATTTTTTGCTGCATCAGTATCACCAACATCAGCCATGCTGTCTTTAAAGTCATAAAGCCATTTACCCTGGAGCTTAAGAATATCAGGCAATTCATTTGCAGAGTTTCTGATTCTCATGGTATTTTCATATTCTTTTTCTTTAAGCACTTCGTACTCAATGGTAACATTAGGCTTAACCTTTTTGTATTCGCCGGCCAGATCAAGCTTTTTGTAAATCTCCAGTGCTGTGGGATTGTAAATCGGCATTTTTAAAGTTACTTCCTCAGCCGGTTCAACTGCTGTACTGCTCTGTGCAGCAGTCGAATTTGGAGCAGTTGAGTTTCCGGCTGTGCCATTTTCACTTCCACACCCTGCCAAAACGGATATTGCAAATGTAGTTGCAAGTGCCAAACATACTCCTTTTGCGACAAACCTGTTTTTCATAAATTATTTCCCCCTCGATTCTTTTTGTTTAGATACAAATAATTTTCCGAGATATCTTTAGAAAGGCAAACACTATTATAAAGGGTATGCTTCCTAAGGATTGACTACATTCTATTAAATCAGGAGTATATTTTAAATGATTATTATTTGTTTTTTCATGATATATTTTGTGCATTATATACTGTTTTTTCAATTGATATTTAGTAATATTTTCACCTTACCCTCTATTAACAATGTACAATACGTTGTACATTGTCAATAGAGGGTATTTATCCATGATATGAGTTGGGACTTTGACCTGTAGTTTTCTTAAATACCCTGCTGAAATGTTCCACATTCAGAAACCCGACCCTTTCGGAGACCTCATATATTTTTAATTTAGTGGATCCCAACAACTTTTTGGCATTCTCAATTCGTATATGGGTTAAATAATCTATAAAGCTTGTACCTACTTTTTTTGTAAATAATTTGCTGAAATAAGTCTCACTTAATCCCACATACTCACTTATCATCCTTAAGGTTAATTGTTCCTTATAATTTTCCTTTATGAATTTAAGGGCTTTATGTATTTCATCGTCCTCCAGGTCATGACTGATATTTTTTTTACTTGCAAAGTGATTTATCATCCACTGCATCATATTATTAAACCATATAGTCACTTCATCATGTTTGGTAAATCTGGACAAGACACTTTTGAAGTCTACATTTATACCGAATATATCAGTTATATCTTCCTGCTGCTCATGTATGAATTGGATCAGTACAATAATAATCTGAAGATACAGCGGAATCAGATTATCAATAGTTTTATTTGAAGAGTACAAGGATATCTCTTTTAATAAAAGGTCAAGACTGTTTAAAGCATCGTCAAATTTAAATAAACTTAGCTGTTCACTAAGTCTTTTTTTGTGATAGTTAAAATTGCTGCTTTCTATGGATATTACTTCCATATCCTCCGGAAAAATAGTTCTGCCCTTCTTATAAATGAGCCTGAGATTACTCGCTTGGGAGCAGTCCAGAAACAATTTATTCAGTTTGTCATAACTATTTGCCATCTCACTGACAATCACTGATATATCCAGGTTTAAGTATGTTTTCATTACATATCGCATCTCAGTGATTATTTGAAGTATACATTCCCGAACATTACCTAAACTGACATTTGGAAATGATAATAGAATTATATAGCTTTCAGGTGATACTGCCACTATTTCTTTGAAATGAACCCTGCTCATAACCTGGGATAAAGAATTTTTGACAGAATATACAAAGGTGTCAAGGCCTTTACCTTTATAATTCTTTTCTACAGAAGAAAAATCTTCCACAATAATACTTATCATTAACATATTATTACTTAACAGATTAATCTTACAATTATCAAGCTCAGTCCTACTGACACTTTCTTTCTTCAAAAGCCTTATTATCAGCTTCTCCTTATCTGCTGCTTCTATTGAAGGAATTACATTTTCTATTTTTTCAGGCTCCGCATCGTCAAACATACGCTGAAGCAAGGATATTATATGCTTGAAGTCCATATCATTCTTCAGCACATAGTCTGAAACTCCTAATTTAAAGGCTGCTCTTAAATAGCTGTATTCATTATAAACACTAAGAACTATTATTTTGTCACAGAGATTCTGATTTTTAATTTCCCTGATTAATTCCAATCCGTTCATAACAGGCATATTAATATCGCTAATTACTATGTCAATACTCTCTGTCTTTAAAATTTCTAAAGCCTGGCTACCATTTTCAGCCTCTGCTTTTATAATAAATCCGTAGTCTTCCAAATCGCTCATAGCTCTTAAAGCCAATCTTACCAAAGGTTCATCATCAACAATTAGGATGTTTTTCATTGTTCACCGCCTCTTTCGCCAATCACAGGACTTGTTAGTATAAGCTTCATGAATTCATCTTCCTTGCTAAATATATCAATACCATACTCATTGCCATAGTTCAGCTTTAATCTCTGATTAACATTGTTTATCCCGATACCGGTAAAGCCACCTGTTTTAGGAGTTTTTCTATTCAATAGCTCGCTTGCTGCCTCCTGGGACATCCCGCAACCATTGTCCTCAATTTCAAATATTACCTTATCCTCCCGCCTGTAACCTTGTACCTTTATCAGTCCTCTGCGTTCGATTGATATTACGCCATGTGAAATAGCATTCTCTACTATAGGCTGCAATAACATTTTTAATATGAATAATTCTTTGATATCCTCAGCAATATTACACTCAAAGTCAAATTTATCGCCATACCTTACTTTCATAATGTATACGTAATTGTTCAGTATATCTATTTCCGTGTTTATTGATATCAAAGAATTAGTATCCCTGAAGGTTGCTGAAAGTATATTCATCAGTGCCTCGGTTGTGATTTTGATATTATCGGCACAAATAAGCAAAGCCATAAGTTTAATACTATTCAAAGTATTAAAGATGAAATGCGGGTTTATTTGCGCCTGTAGCGCTTTTATCTCAGCCTCGCTTCGTTGTTTTTCCTTTATATCCCTTTCAATCATCAATTCATTGGTTCTATGTACCATGCTGATATAAGAATTACTCAGCTGGGTAATTTCACTGTTTCCTTTAAGAGGCTTTAATTCTGTTTTAAAATTACCTGATTTAAATATGTTGATATTTTTGATTAAATTGTTTATTGGCTTGATAATGCCGCTGAAAAACATGATTGAGTATATCAAAAAGGCGGTTATGGTAAATGCCAATACATATGTCAATGGCTTTAAAATCAAGTAGGTTTTATCTGTTATAACCGAATAATCGTTGACACTGATAATGGTCCAGCCAACATTGCTGATTTTGTATGTTGTAACCATTTTTTTGCTGCCATTTATTTCTCTTATAAAAGTTTGAAATATATTATTGTTATTCTCTAAAAGATAAGCATCATCTTTAACAATCTTCTGTATAATATAGTCTTCCTCTTTATTGCTCAAGATAGGCTTCAGATTTTCATCAACAATAAATACCTCACCCTGCTGCTTAAGAAAATAATCCTTATTCAGCTGTTTGATTATATCAGTTTTCATCTCAATATAAATCAACTCAACATTACCTCTATACTTTGATACCAGAGGTGAAGCAGCTATATTTATAACGTGATTATCATTATTCTGTGAAGTGATACTTTTCAAATTCCCTAAAATTTTTGTTTTTCCCGGCTTTGCAAGAACATTTTTATACCATTCCTGCTCTTTGACCTTAGTCTCGGGAATTAACAAGTGGCTTTTATATGAATAACTTGTACCATCCTTTAAAAAGAAAACAACCGATTTAATGTCTTCACTAAAATTAAAAAGTAAACTAAGAGAGGAATCTATCTTATCTGACAACTCAAGCTTTTGATCTGATTCCTTTGTATTACTCCATTGAGTGACCATATCAACTAATTTTCCGTTTTCACTCTCAGAAATTGTTGCCATACTGAAGGTCAGTCTTTTCAACTGATACTCTATGCTATTTGTATAAATTTTAAATGCTCCCTCAGCATTCCTTTCAAAGGTATCAATAAGTTGATTGTTAACATAAGAATATGTAACTATGAACACTAAAAAAATAGGAAGTACCAAGATCAGTAAAAAGGTTAGCAAAAACTTATTAACTATACTGTTCCTTTTAAACAAAGGTATCCACCTCCTGCCTTTCTAATTTTCAACCAATTTTAACATAATAGTCTTTGATGTGTACATCTAAAAAATAAGGATAATTTGGAAAAAAATCTTTCTGGTTAATATATAATTTATTATCCAAAAAGATTTTTTCCTTGTTTAAAAGTACAAAACGATTTATATACTGTACCAAATAATCTGGTTAGCCTCCATATCTATGTCAAAGCTGGAACCATCACCACGGTATACCTTTGTTGTCTGTGGTTCATCGGTGTTATTTACTACACAGAATTTCCTGTTTTCTATATATGCATGTACCTCAACATTAAAGTTTTCGGAATACCATTTCCTGAGGTTGGCCTCATCACTTGCCGACCAGATGATAGCTCTGTATAGAAGGCGTGAGTTCTCAAAGCTGTATGGCAATCCGCTTATGTATACGCAGCGGCCTTTACCGAATTCATTGGCTGCTAGCTGAACTTCCTTACTTAAATGTTTAATAACAGTTGTTCCATCCAGAGCAAAAATATTCTTTTTACCTTCTCCGAAGTCAATATCTTTTGTACAATCCTCGGTTATAAAGTGAGGCTGTTCCTCCCAATTGTACTTATCCTGGTTCAGGTTGAAGCCTCTTTCTTCTTCGACCCCCAAAACAGTTGCCAACTGGAAATAATGTCCTTCCTTCTGATATGCAGTGGGCTCTCCAACACCAATGAATCCGCCGCCATTATATATAAACTTTTTAACAGCAGTAATAATTCTTTCGTCTCCCCAGTTATCTCCACCTGAATAAGCCGTATATGCATCCCCGACATTAAGGATTACATCAATGCCCTCGAGAATTTCGGAATTCTCTCTGATATCATCAAAACTGATAAATCTGACATCGAAGGGTGCACCGCTCAGTGTTTCGATTATACCGGCATATGAGTAATTTTGCTTATAATATAAAGCATGATGCACCATATGGTTTCCCCAGGCACGCATTTTGCCCCAACTGTTGAGCACGCCTACTGTTTTAACACAGTATGGAATTGTTCCCTTCACATTTTGGTAAAGGGTTCTGAACTCATTGCATACACTTTCAACATATTCTACAAAATCCGGGAATTGTAAGGCTAACTTTAAATATCCGCCATATCCTATACGATCAATGGGCTTTCTTAAAATTGCACGTCTGGCTGTTACCCAGTTGAATTTTGCTTCTTTTACAGGATCTCCGCCTTCATGGAACGTATCCGGGAAAAAATAGGGAAGAAATCTTCCTTCAGTGTATTTAACTCCTTCTATATCACTAATAAGTCTTAAAGTAGAGCCGTTTCCAACACTGCCGACTACAGCATCTATTCCGATGCTTTTGAACTCATCCATGAAAGGTTCCATTCCGATCCAGTGATCTCCTAAAAACATCATTGCTTCTTTCCGGTATTCGTGTGTTATATCGACCATTTCTTTAGCCAGCCTGGCAACTTCTCTGCGCTGGAATGCCTGAAAATCCTTAAACTCCTTGGTTGGAATTCTATACGTATTATTCATATAACCCTGGTCAATGATATATTCTGCCCGGAACTTATAGCCAACTTCCTTTTCAAATTGCTCCAGGATATACGGACTTACACTTGCGGAATACCCGTACCAATCAACATATTTTTCCCTTGCAAGCTCATCAAATATCAGAGTAAATTGATGGAAGAAAGTAGTGTATCTTATAACATCAACATACGGGTGATCAGTAATATATTTTCTTAATCTTTCCATAGAAAATTGCCTGGTTTTTGGCTGACGTACATCAAAGGTAACCTGATGCTCCACTCCCTGCCAGTCATTGGTGACGGCATTGTACATATGAACAGGATCCCACATTATATATGCTAAAAAGCTTACAGTATAGTCGTGGAAAGGAATAGTGTCCTTTATTGTCACATCCCCGGTTTTCTCATCATAGCTCCACTTTTCAACAGCCACAACCTCACCTGTTGTGCGATCCATAACCTCCCACCAGCGTTTTATATCATCTCTGTTATTCACCTTTAACATATCCGGATAAAGGTGATCCATCAGATGTATGGACAGACTGACAGCTAATGCAGTGTGAAATGAAGTCATAATATACATTTGCTGAATCTCATCCGGATTTGCAAGTGCCCATGCATTATCTTTTCTGGTTGTATAATAAGTTGAATAAACCTTGGCTTTTACATTTCTTAATTCCTCCGGATATTCTGTACCATCACAGTCCCTGATGGCATCTGCGCCCCAACGTTCCATGATCTGTAACGTTTCCGGAACAATATCTACGTCTGTTGGTATTGTTACCTTGCCGAAATTTCCGCTCATAAAATACTCCTCCTGGTTATAAATATTTAGGCATGATTAAATAATGCCTTAAGTTCTGATCAGCGCTTTTCGACCATTACCGATAGTCTCAGTATATATATTATTCAGTTAAAAACAATAGAAATATTGCTGTTAATTATATATATATTGCTGTACAATTAAAGTAGCTGATCTTAGAGCCTGTCTAATATCTGCTTGTGTTCCATTTTTGGTGGATTTTGTGTCAGGCAAGGCAAATTTTTGAAGTAATAATTTGTTTATTGGGGAGAATAGTTAAGAAAATGAGTAATAACAGATATGATTTTCCAAAGCAGCAGATTAATAGATTAAATGCTGAGCTGCTTTATGTAAGCATATCGAAGTATGGAGCAGACTGGGAGAGCACTCCTCATATCCACCAGTTTACCGAGATATTTTATGTTCTCAAGGGTAAAGGGCGTTTTATGATAGATAGCCATACATTCGATGTACGGGAGAATGATTTTATTGTGGTAGCTCCTGGTGTGGAGCATACTGAGTATTCTCTAAATGATGCACCTCTTGAGTATGCGGTTGTTGGAATTCAGGGGGTGAACTTTTTTCAGAATGATAATAACACTTCTCTGACTTACAAAGTATATAACTATCCTTCATACCGTGAAGAACTTATGTTCTATATAAGAATGATTGTTCGTGAAACGAAAAGCAGCGAGATATATAGTCAGGAAATATGCAACAATCTACTTGAGCTGCTCATAATTACTCTGATAAGGAAGGGAGACTTTTTTATTTCGGCTGAAGCAGTACAGCCTGGCAATAAAGAATGCGATAAAATTAAAAGATATATCGACTTAAATTATCAGCAAAATATAAAGCTTGAGGACTTGGTTTCAGTTTCTCATATCAATAAATATTACTTGGTGCATTCTTTTAAAAAGGCATATGGAATTACGCCTATAAATTATCTCATAAAAAAAAGGATCGATGAAAGTAACCATCTGTTACAATCAACAAATAATTCCATATCCAACATATCAAGGATAGTAGGTTTTTCTTCACCCACATACTTCTCACAGATTTATAGGAAAGTCACCGGAATATCTCCAACGGATTTCAGGCACCGGAGAAACTGTGAAAAATAATTTTTAACTCACCGGTCTTTTTTCACGCTCAATGCTTTTGCAGGATTTTCGCAGGTCAATTTATTTATCTCCTGTCTTGATATACCTGCATTAAGCATTTTAAATATAAAATCATTGAGAATATAGTCCAGTCCAATCGTTCCGCCATAGCTTGACAGGCGCTGGTTTGTGGTATCAAGGCCAATCAGGATTTGTGACTCGTATCCTGAACCAATAAGTTTCTTGAGCAATTCTATTTCTATTTCATCACTGTGGTACTTAGGTCTTCCGATTGTGTCATACTCCAGAAAAACACCGGCCTGAACCATCTCCATATGAAAGGAGGGATCATAATAGGCCCTGTCCAGGTGGCATAATATGATCCCGGATGCAGGAACCTTTAAATCGGTAAGGAACCGTACCACGCTTAATGCGTCGTGCCTGTTCTCCATATGGCACATGACAGGTGCTCCTGTCAGCAGCGCAGCTTCTGCTGCCGAGGAAAACAGTTTTTTATGTTTATCGTCAACACCGTTCCCCTCAACAGCCGTTTTAATAATTCCCGCCTTTGCACCTGTCCTTAGCAAGGGTTTTCCGGAGTCACCGTCCGCAAACATTCCAATTTGTATCTCATCCAGGAATAACTGCGTCAATTGGTTCTGACTCATTTTATAAATCCAATGGTCAGCTTCATAGAAAACAAGTTTATGGAATCCGGTAGATGCAATAATATTGACTCCGGAATCCTGTGATGCCCGTAGAAGATAATCGGCCATCCTGCCGCAGCCCACAGGCTGGGCATCCACAATGCTTGTTCCTCCCGACTCCTTGTAAAGCAACAGCTCCCGGGTTGATTTATCCAGGTCATCCATGTATAGTGCCCGGTTAATATCATAGGATTTGCCTTTTCGTATAAACAGATGCTCATGGCATTGGCAATAACCCAACTCATGTTGGCTTATCCTTCCTAACACTGTTTGAATCATAAAATCATTCCCTTGCCAGCTTGATTCTTTTAATAAATTCTTCAGCAGTCCGTGTTATTGAATCAAAATCACCTGTTTTGGCACCTGCTGTCAGACTGCCTCCTGCGCCCACAGCCACGGCTCCTGCCTTAATCCATTCTGCAACATTTTCAACACTGACTCCCCCTGTAGGCATAAGCTGTGCCTGCGGTAAAGGCCCTTTAATTGCTTTTATTATCTTTGGTCCGAACAATTCTCCGGGGAATATCTTCACAATTTCGGCACCAGCCTCCATACATTGGACTGTTTCCTTTATTGTCATTGCTCCCGGAATATAAGCTATATTATATCTTCCGCATAATTTCGCAGTTTCGGAATCAAAGCAGGGGCTTACAATGTATTGTGCACCAGATAATATGGCTATTCTGGCAGTTTCCGAATCCAGCACTGTTCCGGCTCCGATAAGTACTTTTTCGGCATCATAGCTGTCTGTCAGTTCTCTGATTATATTTTCAGCACCCGGTACGGTAAAAGTTATTTCAATTGAAGTAACACCGCCCTTGACACAGGCTTCAATTATTTTTGAAGCCTCCCGGGCACTTTCTGCTCTTATGACAGCAACCAGCCCGGCATCTTTAATTTTTTTTATTATTTCACTTTTTGTATTCATTCTACCCTCCACAAGTTATAAAATCTTCAGCCGAGATATCTGATACCCTCAGAACGGCTTTAAAGTTAACTACCTTCGTATATAATCGCCGTTCACAACATAGCGGCTATCCTTTCCGGACAGAATATCTATCACATTCTGTGCCGACATTAATGCCATTTTTTCAACTGCCTCATGGGTATGTGCTCCGGCGTGGGGTGTTGCTATTACATTATCAAATTCAAACAGAGGAGATATTCCCGGAGGCTCCTTATCAAATGCATCCAACCCTATGCCCCCAATTTTCCCTGATTTCAAGCCGTCATATGCTGCCTGCTCGCTTATCAGACCGCCTCTTGAAGTATTGATAATAATTACTCCGTCCTTCATGCGGCTAATGGAATTTTCATCTATGATATTTAGAGTGCTTTCTGTAATTGGAAGATGTAAAGATATGAAATCAGACTGGCTTACTACCTCTTGCAAGGTACATTTCCTGATATTGTGTTCATTTGCAAAATTCTCATCAAAATAGGGATCATAGGCCAGGATATTCATTGAAAACCCTCTTGCACGCAGTGCCACCGCTTTTCCTATAGCTCCAAGCCCAAGAATCCCCATTGTTTTTTTGAATATTTCCTTGCCTGAGGTTCTAGGCCATTTTTCAGTTTTAACCTGGGAATCAAGAAAGGTTATTTTTCTGGCAACGGCTATCATCAGCCCAATTGCCATATCTGCAACCGATTCGGAGTTGGCACCCGGTGTATTTGTAACAAGGATACCTCTTTCTCCGGCCGCCCTTATATCTACTCTTTCAAAACCGACACCGTACCTGGAAATTACTTTCAAGGTTTC
Source organism: Bacillota bacterium (assembly GCA_023409265.1). GTDB lineage: Bacteria > Bacillota > Clostridia > Acetivibrionales > DSM-1351 > Ruminiclostridium. The sequence continues at coordinate 446,912 of JAEYHZ010000014.1, forward strand.
CGGAGCTTTTTTTATCACATCTTCAGTTATATAATCAAGACCTGCAATATACCCGTCAACACCATCCAGCAGCGGAATCAGTTCTTCTTCGGTAAGCGGATGGTCATAGGGATTGAATACGACCTCATCAGCGAAATCCTCTATCAGCCTGACAGCTTCGGAATTTTTATTATTTCTTAATGAAGTCGGTGTAACCAAAATCTTCATAAACTCACCCTTTTCATATTCAATTTATTAGTCCCATTTTGGATTATCACGGACTACAGGTACGCCGTTCTCTTCAACAACTATCTTTCTGTAGCCTTTTGTTTCGATGGTTTTATAGTCATGTCCGGCGTCTGCTCTGAAGGTAAAGAAGGTAATGAAGGGTTCTTTTCCCGTATTAATACTTCTATGTGCATATCTCTGCGGAACGTAAATGGCTTTTCCGGGAGACAGTGTTTCAAGTTTCCAGTCTCCTTCGGGGTTTTCCAGAAGCATATAGCCCTGTCCGCTTAAGCAATAATATACTTCTGCAGTTTCCAGAATGCTGTGAAAATGTCCTTTAGTCATATAATACTCATTTCCTATTTTCCCCGGATAGGTTATACTGGTTCCGAAAGCCAGATCCCCTGAATTTTCCGGGGCTCCCAACTCATAAAACTCATATATTACAGGATCATCCTTCTCTAAAACAGCTTTGCATGCCCCGGTATCCCAGAACATATTTTCCATCTGGGACAGCTTTCTTTTTGTGGAGTTTTTGGTACCGGACAGCCCGTTAATCAAATCAAAATCAACAGTAAATGCCTGATCCCAGTTTGTCGCAATGTCATCCATATATATCACCTCACCTTAAACTGTTTGCAAGTTTTTCAAGTCTGTGGAGTTTTTCGCCTTTTATATCAACATGGAATACTTCTGCTATGACCTGAGTCCAGCCATGTATAAAATAGATCCATCCATCCTCAATAAACAAATTGCGCTTTTCCTTCTGTTCTTGGGCCTGAACCATAAATTTCAGGTCACCGCGGTAATTGAGCTCCCATACAAGGCTGTTGTCAGGAAACAGGCCTTTGTCGGTAAGAGGTGAACCAGGTCTGTCCTTGCCCAATCCTGTTGCATTTATTATTAAAGAATATGGCTTCATATTTTTCATTACTTCATCGTTATCCTTTGCTTCGGGGCATAAATAGTACTCCAGCTTTACACCGGGATGCATCCCGTCCAGCTTGGCCTTTGCAGAATCCAGCCTTTCCTGGCTTCTGTTGGTTATAATTATTTTAGAAGGAATATTATCCCCGTGTTCCTTTTTCATGAGATATGAACTTATGGCCAAGGCACTTCCGCCTGCCCCCATTATCAATACCTCTCCGCCGTACTCCTTCCAGAAGTTTTCCGGAATAAAGTTCTCCATGGCCAAACCGCTTGAAATTGGGTCCTTTGCATAACCTTCCAGCCTTCCGTCCTTTTTGGAGATGGAGGACAATTCTTCGAACATTTCGGCATATGTATCAAGATATTCGAAGCTTCCCCTGGCTGCATTATATAAATCGATTTTATGGGTGGTGACCAAAGCACCAAGCGACAATTTATCGTTTTTGATAAACTCTACCGTATCACGGTATTTTTGTGGATCTGCATGAATTTCAATATCTATTCCCTTTATTATTGCATCCTTTAAACCCAGTTCCTCCGCCCATAGAGGAAAGACTTTCATAATAGATGATTTCGTTGTTGTGACGCCTATAAAATACATTGTAGGCTGCGTTGCGTTGGTAAATTCCATATAAATCGCCTTCCTGTCTATAAATTTTATATATAAATTGTGGGTTATATATCAACGAGATTTGTAAAATTCCTGTGCCGCTGCTTCCATTAACAGGAAGAAGGACTGCCCCTCGGCTGCTATTCCCGGCCTGTCAAAGAAAGGTGCTCCGCAGACCCCCTGAACAAATCCGATGTCATCCACCTTGGCATATGCAGCCTTTTTCATGGTTTCTGCAAAGGTCAGGTATGAATCGCCAAGCCAGCCTGCCTTCATTCCCCTGTAGATGGTATAAGCCAGCATCTGGGCCAGGTTGGTTTCTATAAAGGAATCCTTATTGTCCAGGACATCGTGAAAGAGTCCGTCTGTTCTCATATAACCCAAGCAGGTGTCTAGTACTGTTTTAACAAAGTTTATCAGTTCATTCTTTTCGGCGTTTAATTCTTCAGGAAGCGTGGCTATAACTCTTGTGACCCCGGCCAGGGCCCATCCGTTTCCAACTCCCCAGCAGTCTCTTCTGGCAAAATCATTTTTACTCTCATCCCATATATGTGAAAACAACTTTTTTTCAGCATCAAAAAGAAGGGAGATATAACCGTTTATTTGTTTCAGGGCATCCTGATGATAGCCTGCGGCAGACAGGAAGGGCGGAGACATATAAAAGGAATCGACCCACATCTGTGGTTTTTCTATGACGTGATATATTATTCCCTCTTTGTTCCTTGGAGCCTTTTCCAATAACCAGTTTAACAGCTTTTGTACTGCAGAGCCCAATTCAGGGTCTTTGGTCACTTCCGAGGCATAGAGCACCGCTTCGCCGATTCCGGCAGGGTCAGTCACAGCAGATGTATTTCCGATTGCGGCGAGCCTGCCGTCTGCAAGCTGATTCAGAACTGCTGCTTTTGACATCTGTATAACCAGCTCTTTTTCGCCCATTTCCAAAAATGCCTGTGCTGCCACTCCCTGCTCCCAGGAATATCTTTGCATACTCAGTAGGGCCTGTTTTACCTTTTCAGTTATTGCATTATTTTCCATATGGTCACCTTTATTCAAACATTGCTCTGGCAATTATTTTTTGACTTTCCAGGGAATCGGAATTTTTTTGTGCTTCCAGCAATGCTTTCATATCTATTTTGTCTGCTATATTTTCAAATACTTTCAAAGTCTTGAAACAATGACTGCAGGCTTTTATGGGATCTACCTTTCTTGCGTCGAATTCCTGCGATATCCATCCGTCATACTTCAACTTTTTGAGATAATAAATAAATTCCAGAGTTTCTATGTGATGCACCGATGCGAAAATCATATCTTCATCGGTACTTCCGTAATTATCGTTGATGTGGACTCCAAAGAGCTTATTTGCATTCATTGCTTTAACCACTGCTTCTCCTGGATTTTCCCTGGCCAGAAGTGCGTGACCGAAATCAAGATTGATACCTACATTTTCAGCGTTTATGAGCTTTGAAAACATCAGAACTGTACTGGTACAGTCAAGTAAAATATGGCTTCTGGGTTCTCTGGCTTTATATTCAATGGCTATCTTGTAATTTTTATCGTAATCGGCAACCTCTTTAATGCCATCCATTTCATATTTCCATAGATCCTCATAATTATCCTGGAACGGATAATCAAACCCGTCCTGGCCCGGCCATAAACACATTTGACCGGCCCCCAGTTCCTTGCCCAGATCCACCGCAGTTCTAGAAAAATCTACTGCTCTTTTGCGGGCTGCAGGATCTCCCGAGGTAAAAGCTCCTTTTTGAAAATCCTCTCCATCCCAGACATTGGGATTTATTGACATTACCTGGATATTCCTATCGTTACAGAATTTCTTTACCTCTTTAAAATTTTTTTCATTAACATGCGTGGGATAAACCAGTTCAACTCCGTTCAAACCTTCAATTTCCGAAGCTTTCTCAAGCTTTTGCAAGGCGGCATCCCTTGAAGCATCGTAATTATATGCTGAATCCATTACCCATAAGCATATTGATAATTTATTGAACAAACCTGCTCCTCCTCAATCTTTATTGGTACAGCAAAATTAATTTGGGCAACTCCCTGTATACACCTAACCTTTAACTGCAGCGGCTGAAAGACCGCTAATCAGGCTCTTTGAAAAGGCCGAAAACAGCAGGAGTATGGGAAGCGTTGTAAGTGACAGACCCAGCACCTGAGCCGCGGTATCATTTCTAAAGGTTGTGGAAAGCTGACGGATTCCGAGCGGAATGGTATACAGTCTTTCATTGCTTACAACCACCAGAGGAGTCAATAAATTGTTCCAGGACCATAGGAAAGCTAAAAGTGCAAGTGTCATGCACGCGGCTCTCATAAACGGCAGTGCTATCTTCACAAACAGCGTGAATTCATTACAGCCGTCGATTCTGGCACTTTCCATTACTTCATCGGGAATTGCAGAGCTTGCAAACTGTGTCATCCAGAAAACACCGAAGGCACTGGCAGCCGGCGGAATAATCAACGGAAGAAGAGAATTTCTCCAGCCAATGGCCTGCATTTCTATAACAAAAGCAACAAGACCCAATTGCATTGGAATCATCATGGTAATCATAATAGATGAGAATAATGTTTTCTTGAACAAAAACTTGTATTTTGCAAAGGCAAAACCTGCCATAGCACAGACAATAACAGTTAATACTGCTGAGCCCCCTGCAACAATAACTGAATTCTTATAAAAGGCCAGTATATCTATTGAAAAAAGTGTTTTGATATTTTCGCTTAAATAATTACCCGGAAGAAATTTCATCCCCGTAAAGAGGTCGTTTGTATAGTAGGTTCCCATAATTAACATAGTGTAAAAAGGTAGTATGGCTACAATCGAAATAAATAAAATCAATATAAATCCGATTATATTAAGTCCTTTTTTCTTGAACATCATTCCTCACCTCTCTTCATAATATAGTTGGCAATCAGCGTCAGAACTCCTATAAATACAAACAAGCCATACGCTATTGAAGATCCGTATCCAAAATTCATAACTGTACCGAAGGCAGTATCATATAATAGCCAAACACCGGTCAGACAGGCATTATCCGGTCCTCCCACCAAAGGCTGCCCCTGTGAGGTAAACATCATAAAGGGTTCTTCAAAAATCTGAAAGCATCCTATCATTGTGGTAAGAACTACAAATATGAAAACCGGTTTAAGGAGCGGTACCGTAATTTTGAAAAATTTCTGCACGGGATTGGCACCATCTATATCACCAGCCTCATAAAGCTCCGGATTAATGTTAGTTATTCCTGCTAAAAACAGAATGGAAGTATATCCGTAATATCTCCATATTGTGATCAAACTGATCATTATTCTTGACGGCCAGGGTTCTCCAAGCCAGTTAATATTCTCTTTAATCAGTCCCAAACCAGACAACAATGCATTTATATTTCCGAACTGGTAATCAAACAGAATTCCAAATATTAAACCGAGTGCTACCGGAGTTGTAAGGTAGGGTAAAAAGTTAAATAATCTGAAGGTATCTTTTCCTATCATACTTTTGCTGCTCAACATTGCCGCTACAACCATTCCAAGGAAAATCTGCACCGGAATAATCATAAGCATAAAGAGAAGAGTATTTCCTAAAGCGCTGTAAAAACGTTCATCTTTTATCAAGTTCACATAATTCTGAATCCCTACAAAAATCTTTTTATCAAATCCATTCCAAGCAGTAAGACTTATATAAAAAGTAAACAGTATCGGGAATATGGTAAAGGCAATCCAAATCAAAAAATATGGAGATATAAAAATGTAGGGTGCTATCTTTATACCTAAATTTATTTTATTTGATGAAGTGCCTTTACTTGGTTGTCCGGCTTTGTAAGTTAAATTCTTAACCAATCATCTCACCTTCACTTTTAAAAGTATTGTTAATATATAGAATGCACGAATGGTAGGACATTTGATGAGAAAAGATACTGCGGAAAACAGTATCTTTTCTCACATTTTATTACTGCTGTAAATCCGGGAATTTTTTAACTACATCTGCTTTAAGCTTGGATAAGCCTTCATCAGCTGAGAGTCCCTGGTCCATAGCTCTAAGTATAGTTACTATTGAATCGTATATTCCTGCGTCATATTCTGTCATAGGTCGTGTCTGTGTATTTGGATTCTTGGCAATTTCCATGTACTTTTGAATTACGTTTTGACCGCCAAAGTATGGATCTTTATTTGCATCATTTGTATAAAGGTCTGTATCATAAGCTTTTGAGTAAAGCGTTGGAGTTCCCTGTGTTCTGAAGAACCCTTCTGATCCTTCTTTAGACATTGTAAACCATTTAATATATGTCCATGCAAGTTCCTTGTTTTTGCTTTCCTTTGGAATACCGTAAGCTGTACCGCCCCAGCTGTAACCACCGTTTGGCGGTGTTATAAGGCCATATTTGCCGTTTGCATTCTTATCATTGGACTTCATTACAAATGGAACAAACCAGGTAGGTGCAGCATAGAAGACTACTGTATTTGAAGCAAAGGAAGAATTCCATGCAGGAGTCCACATTACGTATTTGCCAAGTGACTTATCCTTAACCAGTTGTTCAACATATTTCAAGGTAGGGAGTACAGTAGAGTCAAGGTTCAATTTCTTATCCTTTACCCATGGTTCTTTTGTATATGAACCGATCAACGCATAGTATGCATCATCTGAACCTGCGAAAAGGAAGTTCTTTCCTCCGCTCTTTTCAGCTATTTCCTTACCCTTTTGAACATATACATCCCAGCTTGTAAGCATTTTTTCAAGTTCGGCAGGATCATCTGTACCGAAGTATTTCTTAGCCAGTTCACGGTTATAGGCATAGCCGCCTACGCAGTTATCAATCTGCACACAGACTATGTCACCCTTTTTGTTCTGTGAAATCGGAATTGCAAATGGAACTAAATCATCCTTATTCAGATTATACGGTGCCGCATCCAACTTTTCCCATATGTCCAGATTAGCAAGACTACCTCTGGCTGTCATTTCAAGATTTGCTACATCAGGCATCTCACCGTTGGACGCTGCAGTGGTCTGTAATTTTTTGAAATAATCATTCTGTGGAACCATTACATAGTTTACTTTTATATCAGGGAATGTCTTGTTAAAATCTACTGCACCTTTCTTTTCATAGTCACCCCAAACCCACTGGGTTATTTCACCTTTAAGAGTACCACCGGCCTGCGCTGTGCTGCTCTCTGCGGCAGTGCTTCCGGCAGTCTGGGACTGTGTGCTTTGTGCCGCCTGCTCATTGCTATTTCCGCAGCCTGCCAGTACTGTCACCGACATTGCTACTGCAGCAGTCAAGCTGATCACTTTTTTGAAATTTAAATGTTTCTTCATGATTTTTCCTCCCGTTTTTCTAAAATAGAAATTTAAAGTGTTTCGGATACAGTACTTACAACGTGCCCCCTTTCAGAAAAAATGTATTACTATATTTGATAAGCAAAAAATGCTTACTCAGGCTATTTTTATAATGCCCAAAATTAAATATCCATTTTTGTAATATGGTAAATATTTCATTAACTCTTATTGTTCTATTGTCATTACATTATTGAATATAAAAAACGGTAATTTATTTAGGTGTTTTTAACCTCTATAGAGTTCTACGCTGAATTGATTTCTGTCTCCACGATATCTTGCGATAGAATACTCTGCAGGGATGTCATCTTCAGTATAGGCGGTTGTTTTAACCAGGCATAAGGCTTGATTCTTTTTTATATGAAGAAGTTTTGCTACCTGGTCGTCAGCATTGACTGCTTCTATCATTCTGACAACTTTAAAAATTTTGATATTATATTTTTCTTCCATTACTGAATATAATGAATTTTGAACAAAGTCCTCTTTAACGATATCTTTGCAATATCTATAGGGCAGATAAGTCTCCAGATATACTACCGGCTCCTCGTCTGCATACCTGACCCTTCTTAAATAAACAAGTTCTTCTTCTACATCAACATTTAATTTTTCACAAATGCCGGCAATACCTTTAATAACCTTAAGATCTAAAACCTTTGTTGACGGGTTTAAACCTTTCTGGAGCATTTCATTGTTAAAGCTTTGAAGGTGTTGAAAAAATCTCTCATCTATCTTTGGTCTGGAGACAAAGGTTCCTTTGCCTTTCAGCCTTTGCAAGTAGCCCTCCGATACCAGTTCGCTTAAAGCCTGTCTGATGGTTGGCCTGCTGATATTCAAATGCTCACTGAACTCAGCCTCGGTAGGTATACTGTCTCCCACTTTCAGTCTCTTATTGTTTATTTCGTCAATAAGCAGCTTTTTTAATTGATAATACAGAGGTACCGGTGTGTTTTTATCTAATTTGTATGACCCACTTTTTAAATCCATTACTGAATCCCTTGCTTTCTGTTTATTTTATAACGCATCAATTCATTGCCTCGTTATATAACTATGTTACATGCTCAATATATAATAATGTAATAACATTATATACTAAAGTATTTACTATTTCTATAATGATCTTATATAATTTTGCAAAAAAGGGGTTTTCAAGCATTTATACTATCTTTTCTTCTACCGGTAGCTTTGCAAATATTGGCTCCAGGGCCACATAAGTTTCATTGAATATTTCAAACAAACTGGAATATATTCCGGAATATTCGGCTCTTGGAAGTATGGTATTCTTTACCTTATTCAGCTTGTTTATAATCTTGAAATCACTGAATGCCCCTATTCCTATGCCGCCGCATACAGCAGCTCCCATTGAGGTGGCTTCCTCCATGTATTCAGGTATAATAACAGGCTTCTGCCATATATCAGCCAGTATCTGGAGCCAGACCCTTCCTTTTGCACCGCCGCCTATAACGGTCACTTCATTAACAGCAGAATAGTTATTAAGTATTTCAAGAATTACCTTTAAATTATATCCCACGCCCTCAAGCACCGAGCGCAGAATATCTTCCTTTGTGCTTGTCATGGTCAGTCCTACAAATGCACCTTTTGCATCGGGATTCCACCGTGGACTGCGCTCTCCCAGCAAATAGGGCAAAAACAGCAGAGAGTTGGCACCGGGCGGTGAATTGAGGACTTTATTATCTATTATGCTATATGGATTTATACCTTTTTGCCCTGCATCCATTACTTCCATATCACAAAGTGTATTTTTGAGCCAATTGTAGGAATAACCTGCGCTCTGCATGGTTCCGCAGGGAGAATACAGTTTGGGATCAAGATGTACCCAGTTGAAGGTCCTCATTTTGTCATCATAAATTGGTTTGTCTGTGGCAAGAGCAATCCAGGAAGATGAGCCTACCACATTGTATGCTTTTCCTTCCTCAACAACACCTGCACCCACTGCGGCGCAGCTGCCGTCCCCTCCGCCGATAACCACCGGGATTCCCGATACAAGTTCTATTTCGGAAGCCGCCTTTGGTGAAACCACACCGGCAATATCCGTTGATGGATGCGCATCAGGAAGAATACCCCTCTCAATTCCAAGGGCGTTTAAGATGCCCTCAGACCATTCCTTTGTGTTTATATCAAAAAGATTCATTCCCGATGCATCACTGTAGTCTGTCACCATGCTGCCTGTAAGCTTGAATATTATATAATCCTTGGCATGCAATACTTTATATGCTCTTTTATAAATCTCTGGTAAATTATCTTTGATCCACAGCATTTTTGCGGCTGAATAGGAGGCACTGATCCTATGACCGGTTATTTTATAAGTCTCACGCATGTCCAGAACGGAATTCATGAATTTTTCCTGTTTTATGGCACGGGTATCAGCCCATATGATGGAATTCCCCAATGGAATTCCTTCTCTATCCACCAGCAGGCAACCCATCATTTGTGCGCTGAAAGTGATGCAGGCTATGTCATTTTTGTTTATTCCGGCCTTTTCAATCAGCTGTCTGGTTGAAATGCAAACCGCCTTCCACCAGTCCTCCGGGTCCTGCTCCACACAGCCAGGGCCTGGATAAAAGGTATCGTATGCATATACTACACTTGACTGCAGTTTGCCTTCAAAGTCATACAAAGTAGCTTTATTTCCGCTAGTTCCAAGATCATGAGCCAAGATATACTTTCCCATTAAATACTACACCTCATCACAAAGATTGTGTTGCTTCTGTTTTCCTGATGCAACTGATACTGATACAACTATTGCAATAGTCACTACCGATACTACTTAAACTGATACTATTTATACTGATACTACTTATATAGATACAATAACAACTTCAATTTTACCTGGATTCTGCAACCAACAATTTTACCACGCATAGGCCGTTGGTGTTACACCACCGGGTCCAGGGAATATTTCATCCAGTCTCTTTAATACCGATTCATCCAGCACAATATCAACCGATCTCAGGGATTGTTCAAACTGCTCAAGGGTTCTCGGGCCGGTAACCGGACCTGTTACAGCAGGATTAGCCATGAGCCAGGCCAGGGCTACATTGTCCTCACGTTCTCCCAATTCCCTGCAAAGTGAACTGTATTGTTCCAATTGCTTTCTTTGTTTTTCAATTCTATCCTGGGACTGCCTGCTGCGCTTTCCTGATGCATTCAGGGCATTGCTGCCAAGCAAACCGCTGTCAAGCGGGCTCCAGGGAATTATACCTATACCATGAGCTTTTGCAGACGGCAGCACTTCCAGTTCAGGCAGTCTGCAGTTCAGATTATACTTGTGCTGTTCGCAAACAATCCCAATAAAATGTCTGGCTTTTGCCTCTGCTTGTGCCACTGCCATATCCCATCCGGCAAAGTTGCTTGAACCTACATAACAGATCCTGCCCTGATTCACCAGCACTTCAAACGCCTGCCACAGCTCATCCCAGGTAACATTTCTGTCTATGTGGTGCATATAGTAAAGTTCTATATAATCTGTCTGCAGTCTTTTTAAAGATCCCTCAAGATGTCTTTTTATCTTATATGCCGACAGGCCTGCTGCCGAGTTCGGTCCGTCATTGGAATCGCAAATATCTTCATGCACCTTAGTTGCCAGAACTACGCGTTCTCTTCTGCTGCCTCCCTGGGCAAACCATCGTCCGATTATGCTCTCGGTAGTTCCTGCATTTTTTCCCCAGCCGTATATATTGGCTGTGTCAAAGAAATTTATGCCTGCTTCGAGAGCAGCATCCATTATTTTAAAGGCTTCTTTTTCATCTGTATCAACACCAAAATTCATGGTTCCCAGACAAAGTCTGCTTACTTTTAACCCAGTACGCCCTAAAGCTGTATATTTCAAGAAAATCACTCCTTAAGAAATCTATTGCCTCATTATAGTTCCAATTCAGCCAGGGTGGCTGGAAGTTCATGTTTTGTATTTACTTTATCTGGACCGGTAACCAGATCAAAACAGGAAAGAATCAGTTTACCATTCCAGATAACAGGTTCTCCGGGCTGGTCAAGTTCACCGTTAAAGCCATCCGAGTCGGGGCTTTGTGCTATTCGTTCCACCCTTCCGTCAGGGTAGATCTTGCCTACCGCATTAGCTGAAAAATCCGCTATATAAAGGTTCCCGTCTTCATCCATGATCATTCCGTCTGTTGTCTGCAATTGCGCGGGGTCCTGAGCCCAGAGTTTATTCTCCTTTACCGAACCGTCTTCGTTGAATCTAATCCTGTAAACCGCTCCGTCTCCAAAATTTCCTATCAGCAAATCGCCGTTCCTGTCAAACTCAATCCCGTCAACGCCATACTGGCAGTCTTTATTATAGGTCAGGAATGTGGTTAAAATATTTTTATCTTCAAGAGTATTGGTGATCTGAATATTTTCATCCTCCAGATGGAATCTGTAAACGCAGCTTACCAGCAGTCCCGAAGGATCTTTAACCTTTGACAGCATACTTTGTGTAACGTATATATGATTTCCTTTTATTCTCATTCCGTTGGGATGTTCCATTCCATCAGCCACAACAGTGGTTTTAACAATTTTGCCATTCTCTATTTTAAGCCGTAGTATTCTGCCTTTGAACTGCAATTGTTCTGCTCCAGACCAGCCCTGATTGTCACATATATAGAGATCTCCGTCAGGTCCGAATTCAATCCCCATAGGGCAGGCAAGTCCGGTATCCTCACGAGCGGGTACATCAACCCACTTTGTAATGTTTTTATTGTTATCAATTTTTAAAATACAGCCCGGCATTCTTGGATCAGCATAATTAGGGCAAGCAAGTATGAGATTACCTTCTTTATCAATTGACATTCCGTCAGGAGTACATACATATTCCGGAAGCAGGGCAAATAGTTTTGAAGTCTGCATTATAAAATCCGCCTTTCTAGTTTAATTTTGCAAATTTTAATCTATTGATAATTTGATGCAAGTTATTTTTGTTAATCTTTATATGTTTAATCTTTATATGTTTAATCTTTATATTTTTAATTTGTATATTTTATATTTTTAATTATTAATCTTTATGGTTTTTACTTTTTAATCTTTATGGTTTTAATTTTTTAATTTTATATTAAAATTTGATAACGATCTTTTTCTTTGCTTTTCTGTTCTCAACCATTTCGAAGGCATCCAGGATTCTATCGAATTCTATGACATCTGAGATGAAGTCATCAGGATTTAACACACCCATCTGAATCCAGTTAACTATTTGTCTGTGGGCTTCAGCTTCCTCCAACTTGGAGGGCCATTGCACAAACTGAAGAGTCCAGTTGTAAGGTGCCTTGCTCCAGTCCAGTTCCATTCCCAATTTAGGTGATATGCCATAGCAGCAGATTTTACCGTTGTATTTTATAAGTTCCATTGCCTGATTGATCAACTGGTTAATGCCCACTGCATCCACAACAAAGTCCGCGCCCTCGGGAAGTATCCTGTGAACCTCCTCCGAAATATTGACCTTTGTGCTGTTAAATACGTAATCAGCACCCATTTTTTCAGCTTCAACCAGTTTTTCATCTATAACATCAAACAAAACAATAGGACCGATTCCCAAAAGTTTTGCAAACCTGGTAAAACACAAACCTACCGGTCCAGCTCCGAATATTACAAGTGTCTTGTTCGCTTCCATTCCAAAACGCTTGATTGCGCTTAATACTTCCCGGAAGGTTACAATCATGGAAGCACTGACCGGATTTATTTCTTTGGGGACTATTTGCTGAGCATAATACCCTTCCGAAAAATCCGTTGTACCGGGACCTTTACCATCCTCCACCATAGCTTTCCAGTCACCTGTTACGGCATATTCGGAGAAAGCACCCCAACCGGAATAATATTCATCAGTTTTTCCCTCAAGAAATGGCAAAAGAACAATATCACCCTTTTTGAAATGTTTAACCTTGCTGCCCAATTCAACAACTTCGCCGACACCTTCATGGCCCAATACGGCGGGATATGTATTAAATCCCTTGAATGTGCCATGTATCAATTTTGTATCGGTACCATTGCATACACCGCAGCTAAGTACCTTTACAAGCATTTGATACTCATTGAAGCCAGGCTTCGAAATTTCCACTACAGACAATTGTCCCTTGTCATCTACGACTAAACTTTTCATTTTTGTCCTCCCGATTAAAAAAATTGATCCTATCACGATTAAATTTCATTTATAAGTATGCCTCTATTTACAGTGGACATTCGGTTGAAAATAAAGAATTAACTATCAAAGGTATTTTTGACTTAAAGTATTTTTGTAATAATGTAATTACATTATAAACTGAATCTTTTTTTAAAGCAAGACTTTTTTTATAACAGGAAAAAAGCGGTGTGTGCATAAATAAAGCCCGACACCTCTTGGGAAGAGACATCAGGCTGGTAAAATATTCTGCATATTGGGTGCAAAATTTTCCTGTGCACTAAATATTAGAATATTGTACTGGGATATTTATTTTTTATCCTGCTTGTGGGTAATAAAATATTTCTCCATTCTGCTGTCGTCGGGATGGATCAACAGCTCACGCCCGCCGTCCACCGCCAGCTGGTAGGCCATAACCTGCGGAACGGCCGACAATTCCAGACAGCTGAACTCTCCTCCGCGCAGTTCAATTTTGAGATCGCTTTTATCTATAACCGAGCTGCCCACAACCAGACCGTTACTCCAAACTTCCTTCATATACGAGGCCAGTGACAGTGCCTTTTTATCCTCTCTGCCTCCGTCGTTTAATACAATCACACAATGGCGGGTATCATAACCGTAGTTTGGCCCGTGCATACCTTCCTCAAGTTCATAGCCAACTGAAGTTGTCTGTGGAATTTCCCAGACTTTTACCGCACCTTCCAGGGCAACACCATACAACGCTCCAGCCCCTGTAAATATTATGCACTGGGATCTCATGATCTGGCGTTTACTTTTCTTAAGCCATTCAAGAGTATTTTCAGTAACTGCACGATGGCTGTCTGGAACCCTGGCTGCCTGAGCCAGATATTCATTGTATTGTGAAGAAGATATTGCACCCCTTCGCAAACCTATTTCCAGGGCCAGGATCATATGTGTGAAAACAGAAGCGCTGTAACCGATTGTACGCATCAGATATTCCTCGTGGCCGCAGCCCATATTGACATGTGACGAAGCCTCTCTTGCAAGAGGCGTTTCCCCGGATTCCGTTATGCTCAGACTTAAAAAGCCCATCTCCTGTACCAGCTTTTGAGCTTCTCTTGTCACAATGGAGGTACCTGTCTGGGAAGTAAATACGTACAGGGCTTTTGGATTGTAGTAACCGGTATTGTAACAAAAATCTGCGGGGTAGCAGACCTTGGTCCCAATACCCGTAACCTTCTCTACAAAAATTTTTGAAGTAATAGCCGAGGTGTTGGAAGTACCTGAGCCAACAAATATTATTTCATTTATGTCATCTATTTTATCGGATAGATATCCGAAGAAGGAGTTCATATTCTCTTCCCTGTTATGCAGAATCCCCTCCAAAACAACCGGAATCCTCTTGATACAGTCTAAAAGTGTTACCATATTGTATCCTTCCTTTCAATTAAATAATGTAAAACTGCTGAATGCGCTCGGGACATTAAATCGCATCGGAAAACCCCTGAGGCTTTTTCCGGTATTTTTTAATACCTTATTCCATCACTTCACCATCAGAATAAAGCTCTGCAGCAAGCCAAAGCCATCTGCCGGCCGATGTGGTCCAGACCTCCTTATAGGTTGCATTGCCTGCCATGGGCCAATAAGGTACATCCGCATTGTCCTTTGTCTGTATTCCCACTGGTATTTCTCCAACCATCTCACCGGCAAGAGCACAGTACTGCTGGGCATAGTTGCTTCCTTCCCCATAAATAAGAGATTGTCCGAAGGGGTTTTTCCCGGCTACCCAGTAAAGCTGTTCCCTTGCAATGTCCAACAGTTCGGAATCATTATAATAATTTCCCAGCAAGGCCGCGGCCTTTCCTGCCGCCAGGTGGACGGCAGTATTCCCTCTAAATGAAAACCAAATCGGGAAACGCCGTACACAATATTTTTCATTCAGGGCGGCTCCATTTTTCAACTGCTCAATATAGTTCGATCTTTCCTCCTCATAAGTGGTTAACAGATGGAGCAGCCCGAAGGTTTCCCTGTCATCGGCCTCATCTAAGGAGTGTATTCCTGCCGGAATCATTCCATAAGGCTCTGTGTATTTCATTATGTTCTTAATGTACCCGCCGTAAAGCTTCATAGCCTCTTCCCACAGGGGAAGCTTTACGTTTTCCTTCTGTGTTCGGCACAGGAGTTCCAACGCCTGCATATATATCTGTTCTCTGGATTGATGGTTGAAGTGTACTATTGTTTTTTTGGTTTCATCACGGTAGAAGAAGCCTTTTAGGGGAATTCCCTCAGTACCTGATTCCTGGCACATCAGCAGGGAATCAGCGAATTTCTCGGCTTCCTTTGCATAATAACCGTCATTCGCAGCCTTGTATATGACCGACGCCGCCCAGCTGGCTGTGGCATAGTACTGAGAAAGGCTTGAATTATATGTGTGTTCGTACATGGATGCCAGTTCCATACCCGCTGTTTCAAAACGTTCAACAGCAAACCGGAAATCGCTTTTTGCACTGTCAAGGCATTTCCAGGCAAGCTCCGGGTCCATCTCTTTTAAAGCAATAGCTCCAAAAGCTTCAATACCTGACATGAGAAAGTTTTCAAATGCGTGATTATGTATACGTGCAGCAACATCATCCATGTCTCCAATCAAACCGTTTGTCCAGCGGCACACCCCGGCGCTGGACACCCTGTAGCCGTCTCCGAACCTCATTCTGAGTACAAAATCCAACCCCCACTGAGCCTCTTCCAATAAACGGAGGTAAAGGAGCCTGTCCTTTTCCCCGCCGGTATTATTCTTTACAGTTTCGGCCATCTCCAAAAGGGCGTGTACAACCTCCGCCGTTTGAGCAGTCTGCTGTGATACATCCCCCGCATCATGCCAGCCGCCGTTATATACTATTTTTACTCCATTGTGTTCTGCAACCATGTCCCCGTGGCAGGCTCCATGCCTTCCCACTACAGGATATCCGCACCTTTCGGAATACAGGAAATGTATTACTTTCCAGACTGCTTCCTCCATGATCCTGTGACCTATTTCAAAGCTCTCGGTAATGACCGCTCCTGCCCTGAGTCTGTATCTTCCGGGCTGCTTGAATTCAGAAAAATCAAGCATGGAAAAACTACCCTTATCATTCGTAACACTTTTTATCTTTGCTGAGAAAACGACTAGCGAGGTCTTTTCTTCTATCAGCTGGAATTCTCCGGCATCAACATTTGCAACGGCGGTTTTCTTTCCGCCGACCCAGTACCCTGTGGTTGAATATGAAATAGTATCCTTTTTGCACACCCAGCCCGTGGTAACCTCAGGGTCGGCTATTTGATCAACTCTGATATCACTTATGTCATATTCCATAACATCCGCTGTTGTGACTTCTTTTCCAAAACACTGGATACTGAATTTTAATTCTGTTACAGAATCTCTTGGAAGCTCCGGAAACTCCCAAATACAGCTGTTCCATACCCTGTTCTTCAGATTGATTATATGCTGACCTTCCCTCATATACTTATCCGGAACCTTTTGTACCCCATTATTGACCAGGTTGACCGTTATCATGGGACTGTGAAGTCCGGGGCACTCCGGTTTTATTTTGAAGGAAATACGGTTATACTCTTCCCAATTCTCACTGTCAAACTTCAAAACAACTTCCTTCTGGCCGAAAAAGGTATAGTCACCGTCCTCAGGAGCACCTTCAGGCCAGCGTCCGGTCCGGGCAGGCACGCTCAGTCGCAGAACATCACCGGTAAGCCTGGCTTTTCCTTCACCAGCTTCACACCATTCGTTTCCAGTGATTTTATCCCATATGCTTTTACTGTATAATATTTTCTTTTTTAAAAGTCTAGCCTCTGCCGTTTTGCTCTCATCAGGCAGCAATATTCCGTGTATATATCCTGAACCGGTTAACTGCTTTTCAAATTCCTGCCTCATACAAGTCCTCCTTTTTTAACAAAAGCCGAATCCCACTGCAGCAGCGCCTATTATACCAACAGTACCGGGATTTAATTCCGAAAGAACAATTCCTTTCCTTACCGATGCCAATTCTTTTTTGCCTATCCGGTCAAGTATCTGCCGGTACATCCATCCGTCAGCCATGACTCCTCCGCCCAAGATGACCCTTTCAGGGTTGGTAACCCTTATAAGGTTCATAATTCCGCAGGTTACTGCAGCTGCCCCTTCATGGGCAATTTTGCAGGCCAATGGATCGCCTGCTTCTGCAGCTGCAAAAATGGTTTTTGCCGAAATCTCAGACTCACTGAAGTTGAATAATTGCGAATCAGAATACTTTTCCCCAAGTCCAGTAACTCTTTTATACATACCGCGCCCCGAAGCTATTGCTTCAAGGCAGCCCAGTCTTCCGCATTCGCATTCAACATCACTATCTATGTCAACAACCATATGTCCTATTTCTCCGGAATCATTTTCCCATCCCCGCAGCAGCCTGCCTCCAGCAACGAACCCTGCTGCAATGCCGGTTCCAACATTTAAATAAATAAAATCCCTATCTTCTTTTCCAGTGCCAAAAGCTTTTTCAGCCAGGGTTGCAGCTTTTACATCATTTTCAAGCCTTATATCAAAATGGTACTTATCCTTAATCAAACTTCCTATTGGAATATTCTCTTTTCTTGAAGGGTCGATCATTAGCCAGTTTCCATTAATATAATCAACCTGCCCGATCATTCCCATTCCCATATGCTCCGGCTTTTCATTTATCCAGCCCACCGAAGATATATAATCATCCAGAGCCTCAAAAATTACTTTGGTTCCTTCTGTTTGTGTAAGATATCCTGTTTTATATTTTTTGGAACGCAGCAACTGACCGTTTGAATGGACTTCACCTATAAGCAGTTTTGTGCCTCCCAGATCAAGAGCCAAACAGGTACTATTATCCGTCTTCTTATTCATATAGTTCTCCCTGATTATTGAACTCAACTCCATGTCATATTTGCTCCGGCAGTAATTCATTAATAAATGCCGCCCGGGAGAGCTGCCATTGTGCAGTATTCGGGCAAGGTTCTTTCCCGGGCCGGTATCAAATTTGAATCATGGAAAATTACAATTCATTGGTACAGCTTGTTACTTTTAAATGTGCAGCATGTTACTTTTAAATGGTACAGCTTGTTACTTCAACGCTTCAGCAGCCTTTGTCAAAGTCTCTTCCAATTTCTTTACTCCGAGCTTGTTCAATGTGGCTGTCATTTCCTCGTAATTTTTCTGGAATTCAGCATCCGAAGCCGAAAGAACAACTTTTACTTCCTGATTTTTTATATATTCATTTATCTGGTCAAGTACCACCTTTTCATCGGTATCTTCCTTAGGAGCCGCTAAAGCCGGAGAAATAACGAGTTTTAAATTCTTTCTTACCGAATCCATTACATCCAGAGAATTTTGAGATACACCCGAAGCTCTTCCCACTGCTTCTGTTACACTTGATATGCCAAAATAGTAGGCAGGATTATATTTTGTATAGAATACATTTTCATCTCCCCTTGCGGTGATCCAATCTTCAGAGAACTTTGGTATACCGTCCTCACCCATGGTGTAATCAATACCCTCTCTGCCCCATTGAGTCAATCTCTGGCCCTTTTCGCTGAACATCCAGTTCATTAACTGAATGGATCTTTCAGGATTTTTATTTTTCTGGGTTATAAATACTCCGGCCCAACCGGTTCCCAGTGTAACATACTTCGCATTTTCAACCATTGGCTGTGCCTGTACCCAGGTTGCATCGGCAAAGCCGTTCTTTCTGGTCATATCTGTCATCTGGTCACTTGTAGAACCTGTATACCAGCTGTATGAAAAGGCCTTATTGTTCACAACCAGCTGAGTAGCCTGTGAACCATCCTTGTAGGCAAAATTGTCCGCGGTCATATAGCCGTTCTGGTATAATTTGTTAGCGTATTTCAAGTAGTTGATATATTCAGGTGAAGAGGTATAGTAAATTAATTTATTGTCATCTGTTTCTAAAAGCTGTGAATTTCCGGGGCACCAGTTTGGTATAAGCCATGTTTTAAAAATTGAGAGCATAAAAGTCTGATCTAAAACCAGCGGAATCATATCAGGATATTTTTGCTTTACCATTCCCAATACTTTGGTATAGTCATCAAGTGTCTTCATGGAAGGATTCCCAAGCTCTTTAAGAATATCCTCCCTGTACAACAGTGATGCAAGTGTAGGACAGCCTGCTTTGGCCGCCTGCCATTCCTCCTGGGACGCAGAGGCATTCAGTATAGTATAAAAGTGCTCGTCGGTTGCATAGGATTTTGCTGCTTTTATAGCCATATCACTGGGTTTGAAATCCGGTGAGTATTGAGAGATCAATTCGTCCCATGGGTAGCTGTATTGAGAGTTGGACAAACGGTCAAAGAGCTTGTCGGTATACACCAGATCGGGAAGGTCATTTGATGCCACCATGATACCCAGCTGTGTGTCATCAACCGCACGGGTAGGTTTAAGAGTTACACCTGTTTCCTTTGTTATCTCTTCAGGTATGATACCCTCGAATTTTTCTGTCCAATACCAAGGGAAATCAATAAATACATCAAGTGTTACAGGTTCTTTGCCTGCTGAATCTGAAACAGCCGTCGTACTTGCCGCACTGCCGGAGCTTGTTGTTTTCGCGTCTTCGGTGCTGCCGCATGCTGCAAGCGATGAAATGAACAATACTGCTGCTAGAATGGAACTGACTTTTCGTTTGACTTTTTCACTTAACATTGTGTTACCTCCTGATTAAATATACTTATAAATTAGACGATTCTGTGGTCAGGATATTTTTATCCTTTAACCGAACCAATCATCATTCCCTTAACAAAGTATTTCTGTAAAAAAGGGTATACGCAGATAATAGGCAATACCGCTATGATCATGGCTGCCGACTGAAGAGAGAAGGAGGTGATCATTGAGGACTTGTACGCAGCCGCACCTGCTGAAACGCTTCCGCTTATCTGATTTTTGTTGACTATTTGCATCATCAGGAAAGACAGAGTTTTCAATTCCGGCTTCTGGACAAAAAATGCCGAATCAAACCACGCATTCCAATGTTCAACACCCAGGAACAGTGCTATAGTTGCAAGAAACGGCTTGGAAACCGGAAGCACCAGCTTCCAGAAAATTATAAAATCATTGGCTCCGTCTACATGTGCCGAATCAAACAGTTCCGATGGGATTTCCCTGAAAAAGGATATGCCAACCATAACAAAGAAAATATTCAAGGCTCCTGGGATTATGTATACCAAAAATGTATTAAACAAATGAAGATTCTTCAAAAGCATATAATATGGAATTATACCACCGGAAAAATACATGCTTATTATAAGTATTGTAAAATAGAATTTTCGGAAGGCAAGGTCTCTGAAGGACAAGCTATAGGATACCAGGCATGTGAATATGAGACCTACAGTAGTACCGATAACAGTCCTGAGCACAGATATAAAAATTGCTGTTTTCCATTTTTCATCTGTAAAAAACGGTATATAATTTTCAATAGTTAATTTCTTTGGATAAAAAGTCACATTATCGGTCAGAGCAGACATTCCCTGGCTGAAGGATTGAATCAGTACGTAGTAAAAAGGATATAATGTAACGAATACAACTACTGCTAAAAAGATCCATTTGATGCTGTCAAAAATAATATCTCCCTTACTTGCTCTTTTCATTGCTCCACCCTCATTTCTCCAGATTAAAACAAGCTCGTATCCGAAACCTTTTTTGAGACAAGATTACTTCCGAAAATCAAAATTAACGATATTACCGACTGTATAAGCCCTATAGCCGTGGCATATGCATATCTTCCGTTGGACAGTCCAACTTTGAATATGTATGTCTGAATTATCTGTGACTTTTCCAGATTCATAGCGTTTCCAAGCAGGTAGGACTGCTCAAAGTTGGAGCCGCTGAGACCTCCTCCGAACAGATTGCCTAAGGCAAGGATAAGAACTACTGCTATGGTACCCCTGATCCCCGGAATGGTAATTTTCAGTATCTTTGAAAACCTGCTGGCACCGTCAATATCTGCAGCTTCGTACAAGGACGGATCTATCCCGGTTATGGCAGCCAAAAATATAATAGTCCACCAGCCCATATCCTTCCAGACATCCAACACCACAGCCAAAGGCCAGAAACTACCTGCACTTGTGAGAAAAGGTATACCTTCTTTAATCAAGCCCAAAGAAATAAGCAGTTGATTCACCAACCCGTTGTCGGTTGCCAAAAAATTTATTGCAAGACCTGAGACAATAACCCAGGAAATAAAGTGGGGCAGATAGCTGATAGTCTGAATGCACCTCTTAATTTTATTTTGTTTGATTTCATTCAGCATCACGGCAAATATTATGGGCATCGGAAATGCAAATATCAGCTTTAAGAAGCTGAGAGCGACTGTATTTCTTATTATGTTCCAGAAGTTGATATCATTAATAAATGCCTGGAAGTGCTTCAGTCCCACCCAGTCACTTGTGAATATCCCCATAACACCTAAGGAGATATTATAGTTTTTAAAAGCCATTACCAGGCCTGACATTGGTACATAGCTAAAAATAAGCAAATATATTATACCCAATATTGCAAAAGTCTGTGGTATTTTTTGTTTACGAAAGGTCCGCCAAACACTGCTGCCTTTATGATTATGACTAACTGTACCACTCATTTATGTACTCTCCTTGTCTCTTTACCCTCTATTGACAATGTATAACACGCCTCACGCCGGCTATTTTGCCACTTTTCTTTGTCGTCGTCCTTGCCTTGCGTCAGCAAGGCTGCGTCCATCCTCCTCGAAAATTGCCAAAATATCTCGGTGCGAGGTCTGTGATTTTTGAGTGAGGTAATTTGGCTTGCGGTAAGGCAAACGGCGTGCAGTAAGGCTTTGTGCCTTGCAAGCGGCTTTAACGCAGCCGCAGGGCAAATTGACCACTCAAAAACGTATTGTACATTGTCAATAGAGGGTATTGTTTACAACTACAGAATACAGCTTTTACCCCGGTAAAAATACTGTTCATACTTCAAGTTTATGTCCAAAGTTAAGGTCACCTTATTGAGTTATCAGTGTAATTTTGTTATAATCGACTAAATTATTTCTTGCAAAGGATTGATTGATATAGGTACCCGGAAACTATTAAAGCCCATTCCTGTCATGAAAAAAGTATTTCATATCGTATGGCGTGCATATATGAATCTGACCTTGTGGAAGAAAATGGTCTCAGGTTATGTAATTGTTGTTTTGATTCCCACGTTAATATTCAGCTTTATATATATCAACCAGGAAACAAAAAACATCGGTGACAGGTACTGTGCCGATGAACAGAAGCTCCTTGAGCAATCATATGCAAATCTTAAAGAACAGACTTCCCAGATCTCGGTGGTATATCAGCTGTTTCAGAACAGCCAGCCCCTGTCCGGCTATCTCACCGGGAGATATTCCTCAAAGGGAGATGAAATATACGGTTATCTGAACGGTATCCGCCCCTTGTTTTCATATATACATACCAGCATCCGCGATATTAAGGAAATTACGGTATTTTCCTACCGTAAGCCTCTGGTTCTGCTGAGTTCGGACATTATTTACCTCGATACCCGGAATATGGGCTCAAATCCCCCCCTTCCAACATACAAAGGAAGCTGGAAGCTGGAAGGTGATTCAAAAACACCCCTGTTTATATATGAAAAGGCACTGTTCAATTCAAGTTTCAGCAAAAGCATAGGTGCCCTGAGCATTACAATTGAGGCTTCCAACATGCTGGATATCTTCTCGGTTAATGACGATAAAACAGTGCTGTTTAATTATGAAAACAAATGGCTCACAATACGGAATCACAGCGTTCAATTATATACGGGGCAACCGGGGGAATCCACACCAATTATATCCGATTACCTGAATAACAGGGATAAAGATTTATTTATAAATACACTGGATATAAATGAATTGAAGGGTAAAATCGTTTCCATAACACCAAAATCTCAAGTTCTAAAAACCAGAAATTTGTTCGGTATTTTGCTTCCTCTTATTATTTCACTTGTGTTCCTTACTTTTATTTACTATATGATAATATCCTCGGTCATAAGAAGGATCATAAAATTCACAGGCCATCTGCAGAAAATTGATTACAACTATCTTCATGTATACACAACAGAAGGTTTTGCCGATGAAGTAGGGTTCCTTATCAAATCTTATAATAACATGATTCTGCGTATCAGTGATCTGGTAAACAGTTTGAATATTGTTACTCTGAAAAAGAAGGAAGCGGATTTTCACGCTCTGCAGGCACAGATAAAACCGCATTTTATTTATAATTCTCTTGAAACAGTACGTATGATGGCAGAGGCCAACGGCACGCCGGATGTGGCTGACATCCTGTACAATCTGGGACGTTTTTTGAGATACAATATTTCCTCCAACAAAGATGTCACCCAACTAAAAAATGAAATTGAAAATGTCAGGAACTATCTTGAAATATACAAAGCCAGTATGGGAAAGCGACTGGAATATTCCATACAGATAGACTGTATGATAGATGATCTGAGCTGTCCCGGCTTTATTTTACAGCCGCTTGTGGAAAACTGTATCCATCACGGTATTGTCGGTATTAATTCAACTCTTGTAGTGAATTTAAGAGTCTATGAAGCTGATAGCAATATTGTAATATCCATAACCGATAATGGTCCGGGAATTCCTCCCGAACGCCAGTTGAAAATCAATAACGTACTAATGGGTATTGAAACAGATATAGAATTAAATGCACTGAAGAGCAGCATAGGAATTACAAATGTAAACGAAAGGATTAAATCTTTCTTTGGAGAGCATTCGGGCTTATTTATGAAAAACGGTGAGCCGGAAGGGACCGTATGCACTATTATAATCTCAAATATCAGGGGGGATTGATTTGGATTTTTTGATTGTAGATGATGACGTAATGATTGTAAAAGGCCTGACGACCATTATTAAACAATTTAACATTGAGAACTGTCACATTACTACGGCTTTTAATGCCATTGATGCCCTGAAAATATTAGGCAGCAAGGGAACCGATCTTCTTATTACCGATATAGATATGCCGTGCATGAACGGCCTTGACTTAATCAGGGAGGCTCAGGAAAAACAGTACTGCAAACACTTTGTCATTTTAACGGGATATGAAAAGTTTGATTTTGTGAGACAAGCTCTCCGTTACAAGGTAAATGACTATTTATTAAAGCCAATAAATAAAGAAGAGTTTAAAACCATCATACTTAAAGTGGAAAGTGAACTGGCTGGCACCGGGAATGCCTCTCTTAGCGCCGGGTTATATGACCTTTCCATTTATAAGGTTTTGAACAAGGCCCGGGGGTGTTCTGACAAATTCCGAAAAATAACAGAGTATATATATTCGCATTTTACCATTGATTTATCCCTTGAACAAATCGGTGCAGCCTTTGATCTTAATCCGAATTATATATGTTCCTTATTCCAGAACGAACTGAATACAACTTTTCTTTATTTCCTGGACTGTGTCCGTTTAAGCAAAAGTATAGACCTGCTTTTAAGCAACAAAAATGCCGGTATCAAGCACGTTGCAATGTCGTCCGGTTTCATGAACGAACGCCACTTTTACAAGGTTTTTAAAAAGCGGATAGGAGACACTCCCGGCCAGTTCCGTCAAAAATATACGTCTACGGATCTTATATCGTAAAACATAAAGAGCCAGGATTACATGGGAATATAATCCTGGCTTTTAGGCTGTCGCTTTTCAATGTGATGTTTTTTTATTAATTTCTTAGTTCAGGCCCATTTCCTTAGCCTTTGCATTTACTTCTTCTATCATCTTGCTCAAGCCTTTTCCTTCGTATTCCTTTAGAACATCTGCCCACATTTTATCAACAGGATCTTTTCCTGCCATAATCTTGAGCATGAATTCGTAGTCAAGAACCGAGAACTTATCCTTGGTAGGTGTGGATATGTCTGTAAGTTTAACTTCATAATCAGGCTGTTTTGTTACCTGTCTTGCATGCTCCAGGTCCTTTATGGCTGCTTCGTGTACTGCCGGATCAATAGTTGAATTGTTTGGATCGTACAAATATGCATTGTCAAATTCAACCAGACACTGGAAGTTTGCTGAGGAGGGCTGCTTTTTATCAAGATCTGCCTGGTTGGTAATCTTGGTAATTTTGTCTCCATCTTTTTTGTAGTCTACATCCTTGACACCGTACCTGTAGAATTCCTTTGTCTCAGGTTGGAGCATATAGTCATACAGCATCATGATTCTGTCCATTTTCTTATCGTCCATTTTGTTGCTGAAATAGCTTTCCGACCAATATGTCTTAAATGTACAGTGATATCTGTTTCCATCCGTTGACGGGAAGTAGTCTGCCTTCTTCACCGCATCGAAGAGAGGTACATCGGGATGGAGCTTCTTCCATCTTTCATTTACCTGACTGTTGACATTTCCGTATCCAACCAGCAGTAACGCAGCAGAAGTTCCCGACACAAATTTGTCATAAGACTGCGTACCCTTCATGTTAGCAATATCTCTGTCTATCATTCTCTGTTCATACATGGTTCTCATATTTTGCAGAGATGGAAGAGCGAGATCAGTTGTAAGTACTGCAGGAACATATTTTCCGTCTTTCTTTATCCACTTGTAATCGCTTCCGCTGCCATCACTCGTTGCAGCAGGATTACTGTATAGCCAGAAGAAACCGCTGATCTGCTTGATGTTATTTGCAGTTAAACCGCTGATTTTCTTTCCTTCAGGATCTTTTTCCACAATAGCCTTAAGCATTGCATTAAACTCATCCCAGGTTTGAGGTTCCTTTGTTATACCTGCTTTTTGCGCCAGATCCCAGCGATATAAAACTACTCTGTCATGGGCACAATAATCCAGAGAATCATATAGGCTTCTTGGAACAGTATATATCTTTCCGTCCTGCTGCTTTAGCGCCTGAATGTCAGGTTTGTTCATATATTCTTTGAGAGTAGGGTATTTTGATAAATCTTCAGGAAGTGGCTTTATAACTCCTTGATTTATCCAGTTTCTGTAGTAGGTGGTTCCAACAGCATCAATGGACATAATGTCTGGCATGTCACCGGATGCTGACCAGATCTGAGCTTTCTGAGTATAGTCATCCCAGGTAATCTGACGAGGCTTCATAGTAATATTGAGCTTTTTGTACATTGCCTGCAGGAACTGGTCATTATCTGCATTTGCAAGTGCTTCGTCTATACCCCATAGTGCAACTGTTATGTCCATTTTTTCACTTACGTCTGTTGCCGCAGTACCGGTACTGCTTTCAGCGCTGACTGATGATACGGCAGAAACTGAGGTCTGAGTGTCACCGGTTTTTTCTGTGGATCCTCCACAAGCAGCAACACCGGAAACAAGCATAGCAGACATTAACATCACTGCCAAACTGCGTTTAAACTTACCCATATAATTGTCCCCCTTTGATTTATATTTAGGAACTTTTAAATTTTTATTTAATCATTCCTTGGTATCATTTCAAACACCGATACTAAAATCCAAATAACTATTCTTTTATTGACCCAACCATTATTCCTCTTACAAAGTGCTTCTGAAGGAATGGATACACGCACATAATAGGTATGGCAGATATAACAATGGAGGCCATCTGTGTAGCCTGTATGCCCACACCTGCCTTGCTTTCAACAACAGCTGCCGCTGAAGAGCTAAGCTGTACATTCATATTTATCAACAGCTCACGCAAATATATCTGTAATGGAACCTTTGCCGAATCACTGATAAATATCAGTGCGTTATACCATTCATTCCACCTGTCCACTGCATAAAACAAGGCAAAGGTCGCAATAAACGGTTTTGATATTGGAAGAACTATCTTCCACAGTATATATAAATCATTTGCTCCATCTACCTTTGCAGATTCTTCAATGCTGTCAGGAAGAGAATTAAAGTAATTTTTCATTATTATCAGGTACATGGTGGTTATACCTGTAGGAATCACCATTACCAGTATATTATTCACCAGATTGAGGGACTGAACAACCAGATAGTATGGTATCAGGCCTCCTGAGAAGAACATTGTAAAAAGAATTGCTGACAGAATGATATTTCGTCCCGGCATGGACTTCTTTGATAGTGCATATGCTCCCACAACTGAAAGAAACATATTTAAGGTTACTCCGGCGACGGTAACGAATACCGACACGCCAAAAGCCCTGTAAAAATTAGCCTCAATAAATAGGTTCTTATAGGTTGTAAGATCAAAGGAATAGGGCAGCAGGTAAACCGGGTGCTTTGCCATTCCCTCTACGCTGGCGAAGGATAGTATTATAACATTATAGAATGGAAAAACTGCTACAAGAGCCAGGATTACCAGTATTGCCGTTACTACAGCATTAATTGCCAGATCACTTTTCTGTAATTTAATCCCAAAACCTTTATTCTTCTGCTTGACGGATCTTTGATCCGGATATGTCTCTGTATTCATAAATTTTCTCCCATATTTTATATGATATAACAACTAGAACAAACCTTGCTCTCCGGATTTTTTAACAAGAGTATTTGCAAGATATATCATGATAACGTTAATTGCGGATTTCAAGAAGCCTACAGCAGTCATATAGCCGAAATCGGCACCGACAGTAAAGGTTGTACGGTAAACAAATGTATCAATGGTATCTGCTACTCCGTATACGGGAGAACTGTAAAGATTAAATATCTGGTCGAAGCTTGAGCCCAGATTCAGCATCTGTCCAATGGTCAGAATGAAGAGAATTGCTACTGTGGGTCGGATACCGGGCCAGGTGATGTATCTTATCTGATGCCATCTGTTTGCACCATCTATTTTAGCTGCTTCATAAAGCTCTGGAGATATCCCCGCCAGAGCGGCAATATATATAATGGAATCCCAGCCTATCTCTTTCCATATGTGTGATATGTAAATAACCGGTCTGAATACCGAGGGGTCTGACAAAAACGGAACTGTATTGCCGCCGAGATTTGAAATTATCTGGTTTACTACGCCGCTCTGCCCCAGAATGTTGGTCATTATTCCGGCAAGTACTATCCAGGAAATGAAATGTGGAAAAGTTAATATGGTTTGAAAAACCTTTTTGGCTCTGTGAAATATTAATTCATTAAGTAGAATGGCCAGAATTATGGGAGTAGGAAAGTGAAATATGAGCTTTCCAAAGCTTATAATCACTGTATTTTTAAAAGCAGTCCAAAAACCTGCATCGCTCATCAATTCCGTAAAATGCTGAAAACCAATCCAGGGACTTCCTAATATGCCTTTTCCATAGTGAAAGGTTTTGAAGGCGAGAGTTATTCCGTACATGGGTGCATATGCAAATATTGCATACCAGGCCACTACAGGAAGCAGCATAAGGTAAAAGTATTTATAATGTGCAATAGATTTTAAGAGCGATGGGCTCTTGTTAGTTGACAACTCTTTTTTCATTGTAACCTCCTGGAACAGTAAAAGCTTCTTCGTATGATGTTGTCTTGCCAATTACTTTAATGCACTTGAGTTACAAATTTATTTTAGCAACTGTAGACTATGTAAACCATAAACACAGCTTAGATAAAATATGTATTATGATTAGTGATTTTTGAGAAACTTAAGGATAATTCCACACTTTACCTAACTTCCGTCCATTGGAACACTTCCGTGCAGGTTAAAAATCAGTAAGTTGATAAAAATTCCTCTAACTTTATAACAAAATTACATAATTGAGTCCCAACGCTTTATTCCTTTATTCCTGAAGTTATTTACCTGTTTTAAAATACTTTCGGTGGGCATGACATCATTTTTAGCATGAAACACCCAATCAACGTCCATTACATAGGTTCTTTTACTGCCTGAAGGCAATAAGGAATCTTTCTCATTTAAAAACCAAAGGTTAAAGGAAATATTCATTAAGGCCCTGGGATAAAATTTATCTTCATGAACTGCCTTCAGTTCTCCGTCAATATAATATTTTACAGTGCCTTCAGCCACAACACATACAAGGATGTGCCAACCTTCATGACTTTCATTAATGTAATTGTTGGCGTTGTCCATTTTGAAATCGGGATAATCCTGATAGGTATGCCAGGATGTTAACCACATTGTCGCACCTGCTTTTCCCCAGCCACCATTGCCTAGATATTCAAAATCACACTCACTGTATAAAGGGTCGTTGGCGTATCTTAACGGAGATATGGTAAAGAAGGTCTCATTTATCTTATCGCCGGGTTCTCCCGATTCTGGTCTATCGGTAAACCTTACTCTTGCTGCATAAGTCCCCTCAAAGTACTTTGTTTCATGCAGAATCTCTGCCTGGCTGCAGCCTGAAGCTGTTCCGTCAGTGGAAGCACTAAGCCGCATAAGCCTGTTATCAGGACTATCCGGATCATCAATAAAGCTGATATTATGTTTTGACCAGCTGCAGCCCACCGGCCCCGGCCCTGCTACTCCCTCCTTCAGAGACCACTTGAAGTGGGCAAGCTTTATATCGTCCGATCCGCAATAGTCAAAATCATCAAACATAAACTGTCTGTCATTCATAAGCTCATTACCTTTCGGTGTATTAACTTTCTGCTCTTTGGAAGTTGTATTATGTGTACTTTCGTTCATAAATGTTTCTCCTTTTTTGTATCAGTCCATATTTTAACTGCGTCGTGAATTCTTTCCTCTTTAATTTGAATTTTGAGTCAAGTTTAGCATTTATACTATTAGAAACATATTTATAAAACTTATTAAATCTATACAAAATTCTTATAAAAAAATAAAGTGGCCCATAAGTTCTGCCACTTTATTTTTTACTCATATAATTCCAGTCCATAGACTTTAATATCAGTCAACTTCACAAGCAATTATTTTAAGCAAAGATATTAAAAGGAATCAGTATACTTCCACCTCAACGAAGTGATTGTAAGGGTTAACGCTGTTTCCATTGACGTATAGCCTGACATACCTGGCACTGACCGAATTGAAGGTAGTGGTTTTACCGTTGCTGCTTTCGGCATATTCACTGTCGGTTCCGGTGCCAAAGCCGGCACTATTGTCGGTATCGTTATTGAAAACGGTGGTAACACCACTGTTGAAGCTTGCGTCATTGGATACTCTGACTATGACGTCATGGTATTGTCTTCCGTCCCCATAGTAATGCCACTGCTTGACAGTGTTTATATTATAGCTTTGGCCCAGATCTATCTGTATCCACTGAAGTCCTTCACCCACTCCGGCCAGATTGTATGAGGTCTTGTCGCTGTCTGTAATTACCGGACTGTTGGCTATATACGTACTTGAAGTTACACTTTTACCCTGGGCCAGGTTAGTTGTATTGCCTCCGGAGTCGGGTTTTACAGTAACTGTTATGGTATTTCCCTGTAATACCGTTCCCCCGGCATCAGATACATCCGCCCTGTAGGTGTATGTACCTGCAGCCTTTCCTGCTGCTGCAAAGGTGAAGGTCTGAGCAGAAGAGAAATTTACCGTAAGTGAATTGTTTAGAACAATATTTGTACCACTAGCCGACGTTTCATACAGTTTGACATTTGCTGCGCTGTTATAGGCAGGAACACTTATTGTTATGGTGTAGCTTCCTGTATTGCTTGCATTGTCAACAGAGATAGCAGGAGCTCTCAAAATGGGGGAGGCTGTTACCGTTACTGTAAGATTACTGCTCTGAGCCGTCTTTCCCGCCCCGTCGGACACTTCGGCCCTGTAGGTATAGGTTCCTGCCGGCTTATTTGCTGCAGTATAATTAAAGGTCTGTACTGCAGGAGAATTCGCAGTAAGTGTTTTGGTTAACACTATATTGCTGGTTCCGCCTGCTGTTTCATACAGCTTCAGATTGGTTGCACTGTTGTTGGCCGGTGCGGTAACAGTCACTGTATAATTACCGGTATTACTGGCATTGTCAACGCTTAGTGATGCAGGCATAATGGTGACGCCCGAGGATTGTGTCACCTGAACCGTTGTTGTGGTACTTTGAGTTGTTCCGCCAGAACTGGCCAAATCTGCCCTGTAGCTGTATATTCCGTTTGCCTTTCCATTTACACTGCAAGTGAAGGTCTGCTCCTGTGACAGGGTTGGTGAAACAGACTGCGAAAGCACTTTTGTGCTTCCTTCAAATATATCAAGTGAAGTGGCACCGCTGTTTGGAAGCACCTTTGCAGTTATTGTATAACTACCGCTGTTTACAGGGTTATCAACGGTTACAACTGCTGCCTTAGGGCCATTATTGGTGCTGGAGTCCTTAACAGTATCTTTTCTGGTAACAGAATTATTTCTGTAGTAATTTACATTTGCTTCTGCCTGAGCCGGTACCATGAGCTTATCCTTTGCATAATAAACCCAGTCCACATCCTGAATATATGCTCTCTGTGCACTGCCGCCAGCCCATACTCCATCTATGAACCACTGGTTAAAGGACAGAAACATGGGGGTTGTAGGAACATATTTACCACTGTGTGTTGCAACAAGCGATCCATTAATATAGTATTTGACCTCCGAACTTGAGCACTGGATTGAACAGATATACCAGCCATCGAAGCTCTGGCTTGTAGCTTGTGTTACTCTGTCACTTCCCGTATCCCAGGTAGTATTCCACATGGTGCTGGTAGATTTACCCCATCCGCCATTGGACAGATATTCAAAATCCATCTCTCCATAGTCAGTGCTGTTGGCAAGTGTATAAGGCGAAATTGTATAAAAAGTTTGAACTATCTGATCTCCGTCAACCCCATATGAAGGAGTATCGGAAAACTTTACCCTGGCGGCATATGTTCCGTATAAAAACTCTCTGGGAGCCATTAATTCGGCCTGAACGGTATTATTCCCCTGACCGTTGGTGGTTGCCGTGAGCCTGAGAAACTTATTAGTGGAGTTGGCAGGATCATTAACAAAGGAAACATTGTTCTTTGACCATACACATCCGCCCGGACCCGGCCCGCCGGTTCTGTCGCTGACCTCGTACCCGAAATCCGTCAAGGATTGATCTGAACTGGTACTATACATGTTGAAATCATCAAAAAATACAGCTGCTGCATCATAGCCGTTTTGATTCTCTGCGGGAGCAGGGGGGATAGGTGGAGCAGGAATCAATATGGCCCAAGCGTTACCTAAAACATCCATGGGCTCTTCATTTACAGTGTACCACTTGGCCTGCCAGACTGCCCGATTGTGAGTAACTATACTGTCTGCCGGATATGCTGTTGTTGCATTCCACTCGGGGTATGCTGCAGCATCTGCGGTATAAAAGCTGCCTGTTACAGATACTGCCGTCAATAGCAGGCACAATACCATGAAAAGGATAAAATTTCTTCTGCATCCAACCAGATGCCTTGAATTAAAAGTACTCATACATTATCCTCCAATCTTCAAACAATAGTTTACATTTCCTGTTTTTAATGCTTGTCCTCCTTTCATTTCCATCCTATCTCAAAAACAGCTGTAAAAAAATAAACCAGAATTAGAAAATATATTTAAAAAAATGAACAAAAAAAGAAGAGGTTTTTTATAACCTCATCTGTTTATGCTTTTAGTCCATATTTAACTAACTTAAATCCATAATATTACAATTTTTGAATTAAATAGCTAAATCATTCCTCTTTATGCCTGTATTGTCCGGGTGTAACCCCGGTTGTTTTCTTGAAAACTCTTATAAAATAGAAATAGTCCGAATAGCCGCATTTTGCTGCAATTTCACCTTGAGAATATTCTGTTTTCTGAAGAAGCTCTTTTGCGTAATTCATTCTCATTTTGGTAATATAATCTGTAAAGGTCATTCCAAGTTCTTTCCGGAAAAGCTGGCTTATATAATTGGGATTGATAACAAAATCCTGTGCAAGGCTTTTTATGGAAATATCCTTAAAGAAGTTCTGGTTTATATGGTTGATTATCTTCTTGAAGTATTCATTCCGTACTTCCTCGGTAAGAACATTGGTATTAAGTCCCATCAGTCCAGTGATTTTCTCTTTGATATATTCAACCATGGAGTACATGTCTATGAACAGATAACATAAGTCATCAAAGCTGTAAACATATTCCTCATAGCAATCCTCTCCAAGGTTCCTGTTGCTTAATTTAACGTAATCATTGTAAATGTTCATGGCATGCTTTATTGATAATCTCCCGGCTTTAGCCATGTTGAAAATATTATCCAATTCCTTGACCAGCTCATTTAAATCCATTTTAATGAATGCATTTTCATATTTTACAATCTGTGTTTCAGGTTCTATATTATTTAAGTTCATACTCCCGTACAGCTTCCTTGTACCGGTTATAAAGAACTGGTATGCCAGAGTTAAAGCCTCATCTATGTATTTTCTCATACTAAAGGCAGAGTATACACCTTCGCAAATTCCAATACCTTTTACTCCTTCGGGAATTGTTCCCATAGTATCACCAATACTGCTGAAATCATCCTGTCTTCCAATGTATATGCTTTTATTGCTTCCGGTCTTGATTTTAATATATCGCTTATTTTCAAAAACAAGTTCCTTTCCACCAACAGAAGCAATTATTGCAATCCTGTCTCCATGTGATATTCCATGCTCACTGAAATATGAGTCCAAGCCAAGCCTTGCCTCACGGGTTTCCTCCTCCAGAAGAGAGATTACATCACAGGTGTCTATTTTGTCTGAATCCTTTAAAATCCTGGCAGCCTTCTTAAGAACTTTAACAATTTCCTCATCGTCAAAAGGTTTCAGACAATAGCCCACCGCTCCGTAATCGAGAGCTTTTCTGGCATAGGCAAATTCGGCGTATCCGCTTATCACTACGAAAAGTATGTCTTTATGGATTGCCTGCACATTTTTTATCAGCTCAAGTCCGCTCATACCCGGCATGCGGATATCTGTAAAAACAATATGGGGCTTCATTTCGCAAATCTTCTCATATGCTTCAACACCATCCCTGGCACTGCCCACCACTTCAAAACCGCAGCCCGCCCAATCGGTACCCATCACAAGACTTTTTATTATAAATTCCTCATCATCCACAACCAAAACTTTGTACATAAACCCTCCATATCACCCGGAAACAGCCTTATATCTGGCTTCCCGGAATAGTAATGGTAACCCTTGTGCCCTCGCCCTTCGTGCTGTCGAAATTCAGTCCATATTGCATCCCATAAGTAAGCTTTAATCTATTGTTTACATTATATATTCCTATGCTTTCAACCTTCTTTTCATCCTGCTTCTGTATTGGCAAAATATGAGGTGATTCCGCCAGCTTGAGTCTGATGCTGTCCAGCTTTGCCCCATCAATCCCTACACCGTTGTCCTCCACCCATATTTGAAGGTTGCCATCTATAAACCTACTTCCAACCCACAAAACACCCTTATCTCTTTTAGGTTCAATTCCGTGATAAATAGCGTTCTCCACAAGTGGCTGCAGTATCATTTTCAGGATATTTGCTTCAAGTGTTCTTTCCTCAAAATCAAAGTTGGCTTCAAGCCTGTTCCCAAATCTTATAATGTGTATCTGGATATATGCACGAATTATATTTATTTCATCACTGAGCTTGACAATACCTGATCCGTTGGCACTGTACCGGAATATCAGCGCCAGTGCCTTTGACATCTCGTACAGTTTATCTACACCCTCTTCAAGAGATATTCCCTTCATTACTTCCAGAGTATTATACAGGAAGTGAGGATTTATCTGGCTCCTCAGGTAGGCAAGCTCGGCCTTTTCCTTTTCCAGCTCCATTTCATATAGCTTGGAGTTTGTCTCAAACAGCCGGTGGGTCAGATTATCTATTTCTTTCATCATACTGTTGAATTCGTACTCAAGAATGTTTATTTCGGAGCTTCCTTCCAGCTGGACTTTTTTCCTCAGATCCTTTATACTTCCCGACTTGATATTATTCATAAAAAATATGAGCTTCTTTATTGGTGTTGTGATGTTGTTTATTGTAAAGAAGAATAACAGGCATATTATTACAATCGATATAGAGAATATCCTCAATATCCTGAACCTGGTCTGGTCAATTTCAGAAAACAATTGTTTTTCCTGTACAAAACTGACTATTTTACCCTCAATCTCTGGAATATTGCTGATGTTGACAATATTCTTATAGCCGTTTATTTCTATAATCTTCTGTGGCGAGCTGTTATTTTTGTCCAGCAGCAGTTCTTTTATCTCCCGGTTATTGTTGATACCCAGAGGATCCTTGGGAGCATACAATACCCCATTCTTATCCATAAGGTAATATTTGATTTCTGTATTATTGGATATCTTGTTGATTTCATTAAATATGGAATTGAGATCAACCATAATTGAAGCAAAACCCAGCTTTTTGGCAAAAGAATCGGAATCATAGGAGGAATAAAAGTACATTCCGAATAAGAAGAACATTCTACTATCCTTTTTGAAAACATCTAATTTTTCAAAACCCGTATTATATATCTTTCCGTCGTCGGGAATGGATTTCATAAGATTTTTGGCAACATCATAGTTGCCGCTCATGGTAAAGTACTGGCCATTTTGGCCGATTATTGCAACATCAAAAATATCTTTTTTAATATTTACCATATTTCCGCTTAAAATGGTCAGCTCTTCTCCTGCTTTGTAAGAATCGATCATGGTATTGCTTGAATAGATTTTTTGTGTATTTGTGTCATAACCGATGTTTTGAAGAATACTTCTGAGTTCCTGTGTATATCTGGCTACGCTGTACTGAATAGTATAGGTTATCTCGGAAGTATAGTTTTTATTTTTCTTTACCAATATATCAGAAATATTGTAATAGGATTGTGATAAAATTGCGATCAGTACAATGAGTGTCAATACTCCATTTATTATAAGCTGCGTTGTAATGGGTAACTTTTTAAAAAACCTCATATGACCTCCCACAAAGTATCCAAATAGCTGTATTATGCCCGCTTGTTATATCTTATGGCACAATTTTGATTAGCCAACCACTCTTATATTTAACTATATCATTGTCACAATATAAAAGAAAAGAAAAAAATTACTGCGGGAGATAAACCTTATAACCTGAAGAGGTCCCCTGCGCCGTGCAGGGGACCTCTTCAGGTTTATGCTGCTGTTTCACATATGAATCTAACTTTTCACAGCTGTATCAACTGCCGTTCTTACAGCGGGTTTCGGAGCTATAAGTTTATATAGATACCATATAAATGCTACAATAATTATGAATATAACTAATGCATAAGTTGGTGCCATCCGATAAAAACCGGATGACTTTACCGCAAATATTAAAACGTTGCTCAATACAAGATAGAATAGGCTGTACTTCCCGATTTGAGATAACCATTGGGTGAACTTGCTTTCTGCAATGGCATTTGAAAGCAAATAATATGCATAGACGAACAGCATTGCACCAAATATCCAGGCTATGCTGGGAGGAAATCGGGAAGGATAATTTTTCAATACCGAATAGACCGGGAAAATGGAGGTTGCCATGACGGCTCCTATCAAATGTTTCACATTAAATACAACTTTATTTTTAGCAAAATAAATGCCTATTACAAAATAAATCATATACTGAAAAACAGGGAAATAAGCAAAGTTTGTCCCTCCAATAAAGAGACCGATTACAGGATATACCTTACCGTACGGTATTAAGCACAGAACCCCGCTTAAAACAAAAGTTGCCAAGACAAAAATGCCGTTAACCTTCTTAAATGCAAAGAACAGCACCAGAAGCACTATCATGACGGCAGTAAAGGATGCCAGAAATTCAGACCATCCTGCCAGTGACTTAAAGAGTAAAGTTTCCTCAAATACACTCTTGCTTAATACGGCCTTCTCGATAAAGATCCTGAAGGCCAGGCTTGATATGTAAAACGCAGCCAGAGTCTTTCCCGAATTTTTTAAAATACGCGAATACGCCACTGAAAACGGCTTTGTGAGATATGCATAATAGGCTGCAAATCCAAATGCAAACATGAAACCGGAAAAGGTTGTAAGATTGATATACTCCGAAACATAATACAATTTTTTTGATAAATCGAAATTTACAAAAAACTGAAGGCAGTGTGCAAAGATCATCAATATGGTCAGGATGCCCTTAAAGCAGTCTAATGACTTGTTACGCATTATTGTTCCTCCTTAAATTTCTTTGTCCTGTAATTTGAACCATTGTCCTTAACTCATCCGAGCAATAAACATTCTCATCGTCAAATTCCTATACACTAAAAAACGGCAGATACGAATACGCTCTGCCGTCTTATAAATTAATTACTTTTCTTCCGGTTTCCAGATTCCATTATTAATGGCCCGGATTATTTCAGGGTCAATTTTGGGTTTTCTGTCATATGTAAGTAAACCGTTAATTTCCTGCTCCACATCAGTGATCTGCGTATAGCAAAAACCTTGGATGACCGGGGATTCAAGTATGGGCGATACTACTGAATAATACCTGTTTGCAAAATCCTCTTCCGAGGTGGCATTGGAATAGCCCCATCCTTCCCAGGAACCTTTCTTGAAGGAAATGCCTCCAAATTCGGTAACCATTATGGGTTGATTACTGTAGCTCCAGCCTTGGGCAAACAGACACCTGCTTGCAGGCATTGAACTCAGTGTACTCTCCAGACTCTTATACCTGTCTGACAGGATTTCTTTTCTGGATTCATAGTCGTGAATGGTCAATATATCTGTACAGGTGTGTTCCCATCCGTCATTGGAGATAACAGGCCTTGTCTTATCCAGGGATTTTGTTATATAAACCATTGCGGCACTGTGACTCTGTTCATCAGCTTCATGCATAATATTGGGAACTCCCCAGGATTCATTCAAAGGAGTCCATGCAAAGATGCAGGGATGGTTATAATCTCTCAGGATTTCTTCCATCCATTCATTTGTAATTCGCTTTACATACTTTCTTGTATAAACGTAAGCCGCACATATTTCTCCCCAAACTATAAAGCCCATTTTATCGGCATGATACAGATACCTCGGATCCTCAATCTTCTGATGCTTTCTGACACCGTTAAAGCCCATTTCTTTGGCCAGCCTGATATCTGTAACAAAAGCCTCATCATCCGGAGCCGTGAGAAGCGACTCCTCCCAATACCCCTGGTCCAACAGGAGCTTCTGATAGTAAGGACGGTTATTAAGCATGAATTTTCCGTCAACAATAGAAACCTTACGCATCCCAAAATATGATTCTACTATATCAATCTGCTTGTTATCACTAACAACTTTAAATACTATATCAAACAACCTTGGATTTTCCGGTGTCCAGACCAATTCCTCCTGGAAATGCCATTTAACCAGTGCCTGCTGATCTATGGTAATTTTGTAAACTCCCTTGTTTCTGGGAGATGAAACAGAGTGGGTTGCAACCTCTATTCCCTCAAAGCTTATAGTGGTTTCCAGCACTGCGCCCTCATTTCCCACTATCTCATATTCTACTTCCAGAGCCAGATTATCAAGATCCGGCGTCATCCATACCTTGGACAGATAGCACTCATTTACGATTTCCAGCCAAACTGTCTGCCATATCCCGGTTGTCCGGGTGTAGAAAATACCGCTTGAGGTTTTCTCCCAGAACTGTTTTCCTCTTGGCAGCTCCAAATCCAGTGTATCATCAAAAACTCTGAGCTTTATTTCATTTTCGCCTTTATTTATAAAATCGGTAATATCGGCTTCAAAGCTGATATGGCCACCTACATGATTAATGACATGTGCACCGTTAACCCAGACATCACACTCATAATCAACAGCTCCAAAATGTATCAATACCCTCTTGCCTGAAAGCTCCTCGTCGACATTAAAGCTCCTTCTGTACCAAACTGTGTCATGAAAATCCTGAATATCAATTCCTGATAATTTAGTCTGATATGCATAAGGTACCATTATTTGTTTATCGAATGCAGCTTCTTCAAAGGAGAAGTCCCACAAACCATTTAAGTTTATCCAATTATCCCGTACAAATTGCGGTCGTGGATACTCATTTCTTGGAATCATACA
This sequence comes from Bacillota bacterium, assembly GCA_023409265.1. Lineage (GTDB taxonomy): Bacteria > Bacillota > Clostridia > Acetivibrionales > DSM-1351 > Ruminiclostridium. The sequence goes on from JAEYHZ010000014.1 coordinate 485,952, forward strand.
GTATAACCTCCGTAATGTATATATTTGTGCAAATCAAGTGTCTACTCTTTTATTCCCGATGTAAGTGATATACCGTTTATAAAATATTTCTGTGTAAACAGATATAGAATAATCATTGGAATAATAGCTACAATAGCTACTGTACTCATTCTGGCCACCTGCACACCGTATACCCCTTTAGCCAACTGAAGTCCGGCGGTAAGAGGCAGTCTATCAAGATTGTTTATTGCAATGGACGGCCACAAAAAGTCATTCCAGCTTCCTGTAAAGCTAAAAAGTCCAACAGCAATAAGAATAGGTTTAGCTAAAGGTATGACAATTCTAAAGAAAATACCGAAATCCTTTGCACCATCTATTCGTGCAGCTTCCAGAAGAGAATCCGGTATTCCGTATAAAAATTGCCTTATCAAAAAGATATTAAACATTCCCGCAAGGCCCGGTACTATAAGGGCAAGGGGAGTATTGAGCCAGTTAAAATTCAGCATCAGCTTATACATCGGAATAATATTTACTACCGCAGGAAAGGATGAAAGAAACAACATTGAGAAGAATATTAAATCCCTGCCCTTGAATTTCATCTTTGCATAAGCGTACGCCGACATGGTATATATAAGAACAGCCAGTATGGTATGTGAACCTGATATTATAATGGAATTTATAAACCAGTTATATACGGGCAGCTGTTTGTTTGCCGGATTTAAAATTTCCTTGAAATTATTTAGCGTCCATGTTTTTGGAAAGAATAAGAAGCCTCCTGCCTTATTGATTTCCATATCCACCTTAAATGCCGATAAGAAAATCCAAATCAGCGGAATGATAAATATAACCGCAAATATTATCAAGAACAGGAAGGCAAATACCTGCCCCTTCTTCCGGGGTTCTTTATACTTTGTATAATCTATTTGACCCATTTTCAGCACCTCCATCTACTAGTTATCCTGATTGCGTAATATTACAGTTTGTATAACAGAGACAACTCCAATTACCAGACCAAGGCATAATGCCATTGCACTGGATAGGCCTGCTATGGGGTTACCCGTACCAAATGCAATATTTCTTATATACATAAGCAGAACATAGGTAGATTGATTAGGTCCGCCTGCTGTAACAATAAGAGGCTGCCCATAAATATTAAACTGGGCAATTACAGACATTATTATGGTATATGCCAGAGGGAATTTTATTGATGGAATAACCACATATATAAACTTCTTAATTGCAGTTGCTCCATCAATCTCTGCTGATTCAATAACAAATGGGTCTACACCGTTTAAAGCAGCTATGTAAATAATAAGATTTCCGCCTATACCCCACCACAAGGTAATAATTACAAGTGTAATCCATGCATAGGGCTGCTGTCCGTACCAATTCACGTCAGTTCCAAAAAGGTGATTCCACAAACCAAGAGAACGGTTAAATATGAAAAGCCATGTAAGAGTAACTGATGTTATTGAGAAAAGTCCCGGCATGTAAAATATACTTTGAAAGACCGAGTGCCCTCTTGGTTTTTTTGATATGGCGGTAGCAAGCATAAGAGGCAGTATCACCTGGAACGGAACACATATAACAACGAAGGTTACAGTGTTTTTCAAACCATTCCAAAATTGACGGTAGAAGGTTGACTCCTGATTGAATAAAATAGTTTTAAAGTTGTCAAGGCCTACCCAAACAGGATCATTGAAAAGGTTCCATTTTGTAAATGACGCATAGATACCGTAACAAAGCGGGTATACAAAAAATATTAAGAAAAGTATGACATGTGGCAGAATAAACAAATATGGCATAAAATTAAATTTGCTCTTTTTTGTTTTTAACGATGCATTTACACTCACACCTTTACCTCCGTTCCAACATTTTATTTTTTAAACACAGCAGTGGGGAGAAGCATATTAGCGTTGCCTCTCCCCACGCTGCCGGCAAATTTCAGATGTTAACCTTCTGTGGCAATTCTGTCCTTCGTCTCCTGAACAGCCTGAGCTAAACCATCTTCAATACTCATTCTGCCCCAAAGAATTTCAGGAAGCACTTTATCAAGAGATTCAACAGCATAGCCATAATATTTATAGTCATAAATCTTGAGTTCCTCATTTTCATTTGCAAGGAATGCCTGTGGCATATCTTTGAATTCCGCTATGCTCTTTATTGATATATGAGCCGGAGTCTGACCTGCTTTTGCCCACTCAAGACCGTTATTTCCAACATAATTTACAAAATCAAGTGCAGCTTTGGTTTCATCTGCAGGCCTCTTGTCATCCTTAGGAATTACAAATTGATGTGATGATGACCAGTTGCCTTTTACTTTTGCATCAAATACAGGGTAGTCAAAGAATTTTGCATTCATGCCTGATTCCTTAACATTGTTATACATCCATTGGCCTTCAGGACAGTAAAGAACCTTTCCGCCAAGGAACATTTCCCATGGAGTATCTCCATCCTTGTTTGTGTTGCCTGCTTTAACCTCATCCAACCAGTTCTGAAGTACCTTTTTGGCTGTATCATTATTAAAGTCAGGTGTTTTTCCATCAGTGCTCAATTTTCCGCCAAGCTGTGCATAGGATGCCAGGAATTTTACACGGAGCCATGTCATTCCGAGAGGTATAATTCCGTCTGCCTTAGCCTTTTCTGCGCTGGCATTAATTTCATCCCAGGTAAGAACACTGTCATCAAGAGCGCCATTACCGTATTTAGCGTAAAGATCCATATTTACATAAAGTCCAAAACTATGTACATCAAGAGGAACTCCAAAGTGTCCTCCGTCCAGATCAGACATGGACCATCCTTTTGGATTGTAGTTCTCAGCCTTAATTCCCGAATTAGCTAGCAACGGAGTCAAGTCCGTAAGGAAGCCGTTATCCTTAAACAATCTTAAACGCTCCACGTGGTTGATACAAACATCAGGAACATCCTGTCCTGATTGAACTGCCAGAGGCATCTTCAAATACAGGTCATTTGCTTCTATTGCACGATGATTTACTGTGTAGTCCGGACTTGTAGCATTATAAGCATTTACAATTGCCTGCATACTTTTACCGTCTGCACCGGTAAACACTGTCCAAAATTCAATAGTACCTTTCTTTCCAGGTGTAACAGACGGTTCGGCTGATTCAGTTGCTGCAGCAGTTGATTCACCTGCCGAGACCTGTGAAGTTGTACTTTCCGCTGTAGATGTACCGGTATCTCCCGATCCCCCGCATGCTGCAAGTGATAAAACCATTGCCAATACAAGAAGAATTACTGTGAACTTCTTAATACTTATCATATTTTCCCTCCCAAATAATCTTTAAAACAATAATCCTGTTTTAAATAATAATCCCCGGCTTGTTTCTATTTGAATAATTAAAACAAGAATCTTGTTTGTTTAACTAAATAGTATCACCATGTATCCCTAGTGTCAATCAATTATTTATAAAATTTTTCTTATTTTTCTCTTGTTTTTGGTTATATTGTACTAATAAATTATAACAAGGAAGATATTTAAAACAAATTTATTGTTTTTATTAATATTTTGATAAAATTCTATTAATAACAGAATTATTATTATAATTGCGACAAAAAAACCATCTTCACAAATTGCAAAGATGGTTTTCACATTCTACGGCTATTATAATTTTTTAGTATTCTACTGTGAGAATAATGTCTTGGGAATAGTCACCAAAAGCTTTCCCAAATATATTAAAGCCTCCTAAAAACTCGCAGTCAGGCTTGTTGCCTATTCTTATTGAAATAAAATACCCACTTCCAATATCAAGCTTGTCAATTCCCTCATCAGATATCTGCTTGCCATTCACATAGGTTCCCGATCCCGTAACAGACCAGGTTGTAAGCAGTCCATACTGAGTTGATCCCGGCTGCCACCAGGAAGGATTCAACCGCCCTCTTCTTTCACCAAAATCTCCCGGACATGTCCAGGTGCCACATTCTATGCCATTAGCCCACAGAGTTATATCTGACTTCCAGTCTTCTCTGTAATTGGGAGCCTCCGAACATATTTCCATGGAAAGAGAAAGACTTTTTGCAACCTTTCCCTTTGGCATTGGGTTGGGGAAACGATACTCCACATAGCCGGAAGAAGTCCAAAGCAGCTGGGCTTTAATTCTGTCAGGAGAATAAAAGGTTTCCCTTTTGTCTTCCTCCTCAATATAACCTTCTTCACATGCCAACCCGCAGGTCGGAAATACCTCACAGTCAGTAAAAGCTCCGACAGGCATACTTATTGCATGGGTTTCACTTTGACTTTGAGCTATCCCGGTAAGCCTTATAGTAATAAGATCGCTTTTACGGCTGCATATTTTCATAGATCCACGGGTACCGGGCTGCAATTCGGTATGAATTAGACCTGCGTTTTCAAGAATTTTTATATGTACTCCAGCACTTGAGGCAGGAATATTCAACTTCTCTGAAATCTCTCCCACATTAAAGCTATGATAATACAGTAATTTTAGAATTTCGATCCTAGTCGGTGAAGACAGCGCTTTTGCCACATTGCAAAGTTCTTCCTCGTTATCCGCGTCCAGCTCAACGTACTTCATTTTCTCAGTCCTTCTTACAAATGTTAATTTTTAACTGAATAATATCACACCAGTGACAAATTGTCTATTAAATTAACTATCCAATTCAGACCTTAAAGAAGTTCCCTTAAATACCTTCCAGTATGTGATGCTTCGACCATTGCCACCTGCTCGGGAGTTCCTTCGGCAACAACACAACCTCCACCGTTGCCGCCTTCAGGTCCCATATCGATAATATAGTCTGCTGACTTGATGACGTCAAGGTGGTGCTCAATTACAATGACTGAATGCCCCTTTTCAACAAGTTTTCCCAGGCAGTCCAGAAGCTTTTGAATGTCCGATAGATGGAGTCCTGTTGTGGGCTCATCAAGTATATAAAGATTATGGGCACCTTTCTTAATCTTTGATAATTCATAAGCCAACTTAACACGCTGAGCCTCCCCGCCTGACAATGTGGTTGAACTTTGTCCCAGGCGCATATAACCAAGACCCAGTTCTTTCATAATTCCGAGCTTATGCTTCAGGTAATGGTTGTCTATAAAAAATTCCGTTGCTTCTTCAACTGTCATTTCCAGAACCTCTGCAATATTCCTGCCTTTATACGTAATCTCCAGCCCCTCCTGTGAAAAGCGCATCCCCTTGCAAACCGGACATATTGTTTCAATATCAGCCATAAACTGAAGATTGGTAACAATAATACCGTCTCCGGCACAGTGTTCGCAGCGTGTACCATTGGCGTGGGTCAGGCTGAAATCAATCTCCTTGTACCCGCGGGCGATGGCTTCAGACTCCAGGGCAAATAACTGACGGATTTTATCATAAATCCCGATATACGTCGCCGGGTTGGATTTGCTGTTTCTTCCTATTGGTGTCTGATCAATATTGATAACATTATTAAGAAGGTCGGCTCCGAACAGGAAATCATGTTCTCCCGCTACAACTCTTGCCCCGGTTTTGTCGATTTTCAACTGTTTATACATGATTTCATTTATCATGGAACTTTTCCCCGAACCCGAAACACCGGTAACACAAACGAAAACACCCAGAGGTATATCCAGATCCACATTTTTCAGATTGTTCTCACGTGCCCCTTGAATGGATAAAAATAAATCCCCCAGAGGACGCCTTTTCTTTGGAACAGGAATTTTGGCCTCTCCTGACAGGTATTTGCCTGTAACCGAACCGGGTGCCTTCATGATATCCTCAAGACTTCCCTGCGCGACGATCTGGCCCCCGTGAACTCCCGGTCCGGGGCCCACCTCAATAACATGGTCGGCGCTCATAATGGTCTCTATGTCGTGTTCCACCACAATTACGGTATTTCCAATATCACGCAGCTTTTTCATAGTGTCAATCACGCGTCCGGAATCCCTGGGATGAAGGCCTATACTTGGTTCATCCATAACATACAGCATACCCATCAACTCGCTGCTTATCTGGGTAGACATCTTGATACGCTGCATTTCACCGCCTGAAATGCTGTCGCTCCTGCGGCCCAGATTTATATAATGCAAGCCTATATCAATCAGCAGCTTCAACCGCGAATTAATTTCACGTACAATTGTTCCGGCCACATCCTCAATATCTGCTTCAAACTGAAGTCCTTCCAAAAACTCAAGAAGCAGAGGAAGCTGCATACGACTTAGTTCATCAATATTTTTACCTCCGACTGTGACCTGCAGACGTTGTGACTTAAGCCTGGCTCCATGACATTCCGGACAAATTTTTTCGATCATACAATCCTTGATAAATGTGGGCTCAAAAGCTTCAGAAGTTGCCGTTTTGCGAATATAATGCTTGTACCAGTTCTCAAATTCATGAACAAATCCATGAAAAGGGCGGTCTTTTCCGATAAGCCAATTACGCTTTTGAGAAAACGGAGGCTGAAGCATCTCTAATGTCTCACCTTTTGTACCGAAAAAGAGAATTTCGACTATTTCCTTGGGCAGCTCATTAAAAGGTGTGTCAAGGCTGAAGTTATACTTCTGCGATAAACTATACATCATCACTGTTCTATAGCTATCCTTGCCGGATGTATTATAAACAGTGTTCTTTAGTGCACCTTTGTTAATACTTTTTTCAGGCGCAACAATCAGAAAACGCGGCTCCACCACATATGACATCCCTACCCCCAAACAGGTATGGCAGGCACTTGCAGGAGAGTTAAAGGAAAAGTGGAAGGGCTGCATTTCACATAAAGAGTAATGGTGTTCCGGACAGGCGAATCCATCATAAAATCCATTGTCCACGTCACCCAATACTTCAACCTTGATCATAATATCCTCGTCCAAAGCCAGCATTGCGGCTTCTATGGTCTTTGTCAATTGGATATAGGAATCCTGTTTAAGAGTAAATTGATCAATAATCAATTCAATATGATAATCCCTGCTCTCATCCAACTCCCTTTTTTGCGCCAGGGAAAATGTTTCACCGTCAACCAGCAAATTCTTATAGCCTTTTTCACGCAGTTGGTTAAAGGTATAGGCATAATCTTCACCAAAGATTTTATAGACCGGCGCCCTGAGCTCTACTTTTGTTCCTTCGGGCAGGGTCATAATATGCTCGGCCATTTGCGCTGCAGACAATTGCTTCAGCGGGCTCCCGCATTCGGGACATCGTCCTCTGCCTGCCGTTGAAAATAAAAGACGCATATAATCGTTGATATCGGTCACAGTACCAACCGTGGAACGTGGGTTGTTATTGCTCTTTTTCTGCTCTATGGCTATAACAGGGGACAGTCCGCGGACATAATCCACCTTTGCTTTTTTCAACTGGCTTATTCTGCTCTTGGCAAATGTCGATATGGAGTCCAAAAAGCGGCGCTGCCCTTCACCATATATGACATCAAATGCCAAGGAAGATTTACCCGATCCCGAAACTCCGGTTATAACGGTTAACTTGTCTCTCGGGATCTCCACTGAAACATTTTTAAGATTATTCTGTTTTGCCCCGGAAACTTCTATGGTTGATCGAATGGACATCTCTCATGCTCCTTTCAAAAATACGCTGTATTTGAAATAATTTATATTAATTATGGAATATATATGAATCCGATTTCCTCTATGGACAAACGGCTCTTTGGCGTCAGTTTAATGAGCTGTGATACCCTTTCTAAAACTCCTTTTTCGGTTAGATAGTCCAATACATCTATTATCATGTGACTTTCGGAACGAAAACGCTTGGCAATCATGGTTGTTGTTTTGATTTGCAGGTCTGAGAGGTACTCGATTACCGGCTTCTTGAATAAGTCCATCTTTTCCTCAATATAACAGTCCAAGTGCCTGAGTGTATTTGTTATTTCCCCTTCAGTCAGCAGATGCTCCATGGGCCGCTTATAGAAAATTTCCATAATCCCGGGATTCAAATCAATTGCTTTTTGGATGGCGCTGCGGGAAGTGGGAAGCCCCCTAATGCACAATTCCATATGCGCGATTATTTCGGCAGCTTTCAAAAGAAAATACTGGGCGTACATTAGGTCCTTCCTGGCAGTCATCCATTTCTGCGCTTTCTGCATGGTGGATATCAGTTCACCTGCAAGATGCATGACTGATACAGCTATATCATCTTCTCCTATTTGGCGGATATCTTCAAAATATTCGTACAGACTTTCCTCTGTTGAGTACACAATCTTGCCATTTGAATAAAAGGATTGTAGAAATGAACCGCCAAGAGTACTTTCCATCCCCCTTTTAAATGTACTTCTTTGTACCAGATAAACATTAAAGGTGATACCTTCTTCGTCTATACTCAGGTTTCCACTCTTCAGCTGCTGATCCCTGACCACCACCGTCATATCTACATCGCTCTTCTCCCATATTACATCGTAGGCCACACTGCCGTTAATAATAACAGCAATTACATTGACATCTTCCTTTATCTTGTCAATAAACTGATCAATGGCCCTTTGATACCGTTTCTTCAGTTCAGCCTGTTCAATATCATTCATAATCTGTTTTCCTTTCACTTGAGCAATTTTTGTCCTATACCCAATAAGCTACGTATGTTAGAATCATTATACAAAGATATCCAGTTTTAAACAGGACAAAAATTGCTTATGAGGACCCGTTATGGAACATTATCTCCTAAAAATCCTTAAAGACACTACGGACTATATTGAAAGAAATCTTTATGATGAGTTGACCCTCGACAATATATCAGAAAATGTTAATATTTCAAAATTTCATCTGCTGCGGATCTGGAAGGGTGCCACCGGAACCGGCCTTATGGAGTACGTCAGGAGACGCCGTACCGCTTCGTCCCTAACCGATCTTTTAAGCCCCCTGAATACGATTGATTTTATTTCAGATAAATACGGGTTCGGTTCAGAGCGGACTTTTAACCGGGTATTCAAGGAAGAGTTCGGCATAACTCCGGCAAAATGGCGCAAGAACCCTGTTGCCCTTAGTATCCTTGACAGGTTCAATGCAGATTTCATGAGCCGTGCAGGTGAAGGATTGATCTTCTTGAAATCTGTTTCGGTATTGCCGGCCTTTTCTATTGCGGGAATTACTTATGAAGTTAATATTCAGGAAAATATGCGTAACCAGACTGCCAACAGGCTGGGTGTTGAATTTTTCTACCAGCACCGTCCCAAAATAATAAATCCCGTTGCAAAAGATGTTTATTACGGACATACTACAGTTCCGGAGGGTAATTTACCTTATACATATTACCAGCCTTCCATCCAGGTAGACTCGGCAAGCATAATTCCGTCCGGAATGAACTCAAAACGCATATCAGCACACAAATACGGCGTTTTTACTTATATGGGGCTTCATAAACCTGAAGAAATTTCCTCAAAGAATCTAAAGGAACTTTTCAATTTCATTTATACTAATTGGATACCGACAATAGAGTTTCGGCTGAAAGAAAACTTCCGGTTCGAATATATTAATTATGCAAGGTGTAACAAAAATTATTGTGAATGTGATTTGTACTTTCCCATTGAGGAATTGTAGGCGCCAGTATGCCGGCCTTTCTCACTTGTTAATACTATCCGGTTATTTTAATACATGGACCATGCCCCGAGGCAACAAATGAGGGCCTAAGCGATTTTAAATCTCCAATCAGTCTTTCCTTTAAATCAGGGTTAGGCAGATTATCCGCGCCGCTGCTGGTTACCGCCGCCTCCCAGCTATTTTCCACCACTTGCCCATGAGTTTCTCCCATTGAGAACATCAGGTCGCTGCTAAAGAATATCCCTCTCTTTTTTTCCATGAAAAGGAGACCTTCCCACATATGCATCTCAGAGGGATAGCCAAGGATCTCAAACTCAAAATCAGTGCCGCTAAGGATGTCACCAGGTCTTTTGATTTCGAAACTATTCGTAATTCCAAATCCAAGCAATTGCCTTGCTGTAACTTCCGAGCAAATTGTGACAACCTCCGGGTATTCTTCCAGTACCAGGGATAAGCCGCCGCACTCATCCGACTCAAAATGGGAGACCAGAACATATTTCAAAGAGCGGCCTCCAAGCAATTGTTTAAGCTGAGGCAAGGTAGTTTTTGTTTGTTGGGCCGCTCCTGTCTGTATCAGGACTGGTTCGTCAGTCAACAGCAAGTACTGGTGCATGGAGAGTTTAATCGGTTCAATAACATCGGTAAACTGGTACAGGTCAGGGTAAATTTGTGTCATTATTTTAAATCTCCTTTTATTTCTTTGTTATTATAAAAACTGTTGAATATATGAAAAGAATTGATAACATTAATAGATATTATTTTTACCAAGAGTTCATTTTTTATAAATAAAAACACTGTAGAATGACTCCTACAGTGTTTTTCTATGAAAATTATATTTTCCTATATTATTCTGCAGTATATGGAAGTAAAGCAATATGTCTTGCTCTCTTAACCGCAACTGTCAGCTGACGCTGGTGCTTAGCACAGTTTCCTGATATTCTTCTGGGAAGGATCTTACCTCTTTCAGAAACATACTTTCTGATCTTGGCAACATCTTTGTAATCTATATCAGTAGCCTTATCAACACAGAATGAGCAAACTTTTTTCTTAGCTCTTCTCATTCTCATGCCACCTTTACCTTCGCCCTTATCATAAGAATCTCTGTCGTTTCTTCTGTTATCTCTCTTTGGTCCTGGCATCTTAGTGTCCTCCTTTCATGTACCAGCTAGTGGTACTGATTGTTATTTATAAATCGTCTTATTAATTCAAATTATATGGCCTTGACTTCCATTAGAATGGAAGTTCATCGTCCTCATCCATTGGATAGAAGCCGTCTCCTGATGACGCCGGGTTCTCGGAATAAGTTCTGGGTGCTGGACCACCAGCTCCGCCTTCAGATCCCCTTTTGCTGTCAGCAAAATAAGTTTCGTCTGCTACTACTTCAGTAACATAATGACGTTTTCCCTCATTGTCATCCCAGGTTCTGGTTTGAAGCCTTCCAACAATGGCTACCTGCATTCCTTTTGTAAAATATTTCTGACAAAATTCAGCAGTTTTGTTCCATGCTACAATATTGATAAAATCAGCCTGTGGCTGACCTTCTTTAGCAGTAGCACGTCTGTTTACAGCAATGGAAAAACTTGCAACTGCAGTATTATTTCCACTGGTGTATCTCAGATCAGGATCTTTTGTAAGTCTTCCCATCAATACAACTTTGTTCATACTAACCTTCCATTTACACTTATTAATCCTTAGCGATTACTATATACTTAAGAATTCCTTCAGTGATTTTATAAACTCTCTCTAATTCAGCAGGAAAACTTGGCTCTGATGAAAAATTAGCAAGCACGTAGTAACCTTCGTTCTTGTCATCAATTTCATAAGCTAATTTTCTCTTACCCCACTCATCAATGCTTTCGAGCTGAGCTGAAGTTTCAAGCATAGTCTTAAATTTTTCAACTAGGGCTTTTGTGGATTCCTCTCCAACCTCTGAATTGATAATGAAAATAGTTTCATACTTCTTTAACATTACTGGTCACCTCCCCTCGGACTTTACGGCTCTGTATCAAGAGTACAGAGCAAGGATGTTAATATTTTATTTGTGGTAACATTTTGTTTTCCACATACAATTTTGTATTTTATCACATATTTTAAAAACAGGCAAGGCAATTTTTAAATCCATCTTTATTAAATCCATTTTTTAAATTTGAGTAATATTTAAACCTGTAAAAAAAGAGCCCGGAGAGGTGTCTCCGGGTATAATTAGGATGTATTTGGGTAAGTTATAAAAATTAATTATTCATTACAGGTCTTTTTAAACAATGCTATTGTTTCTTTCATTTTAGGAATATCTGCGTGAAGCTTAAGTACCGTACTTCCAACAAAAACCCCGTCAGCGCCGGCATCTTTCGCCATTTGTATATCTTCAGGAGCATAGATGCCCACTCCGCAGTATATCTCCCTTTTTATCCCCAGCTTCTTTAAATGCTCAATACAATGCTTCAGTGTTGGAAATTGCGGATTAATATTGTTTGTGGTAGGCTTGGCCTGCATATATACAAAACCATTTGATAAAAGTGCTGATTGGATTTCCTTCTCGTCCATGTGGAATTGCACATAGCAGGATATCTTGATCCCATTTTCGATAAGCCTGTTCTTCACTTCTTCATTGTGGGTCCCAACATAGATAAGGTCCATTAAATCATTGTCCACACAGAACTTTATGAACCTTTCGACTCCTATTTCCAAAATGGTATTCTCATATGAAAGAAGTATAAACTTTGTATCAGGGTGATTGTTTTTAATCTTTATAATTCCATCCATATATTTACTGTAGTCATTACATGCTTCAAGAGCTTCCTTCATACGGTTGGCTATATATTCACCTTCAAGATAGGGATCCGAGGAGGGAAAATCCACCTCTATAATATCACAGCCTGCCTGTATATAGTTTTCAGCCATTGCAATGCTTGACTCTATTGTGGGATATCCATTGGATAAATAACATATCAGTTTCACAGTAACCTCCAAAAGCTGTAATTATTTTGCCTGAGCTTTATATATTTTTATGAACAAATCTTTCATCTGTTCGCTTGTAGGAATAACCGGGTTTGTTTTTGTGCAACCGTCATTCAATGCCATTTCAGACATTTCCTCAAGCTTTTCCATATATGCGTTTTCATCGGATATAAGCTCTGAAATATGCGACGGAATACCTATGGATTTGTTCAGATTCTCAACAACCCATATCAGATCATTTGATCCCAGTTCCTTTGCAAGCTTTGAATAAGCAGCTTTTGCAGCCTCATCCTCCAGATTGAATTTCATAACAAAGGGAAGTATTACTGCGTCGGCCAGTCCATGGGAAACCCCGAAATAACTTCCCAGCGTGTGGGCCATGGAATGTACTATACCTAGAGATACATTCGTAAAGGCAAGTCCCGCAACCATGGACGCATTTATCATTATTTCACGGTACTCAATTGCACCTCCGTCGGCACAGGCCTTTGGAAGATTTACAATTATGTCCTTTGCAGCATTAAAGGCCAGTATATTGCTCAAATAATTGGCTCTCTTTGAAACCAGTGCCTCCAGGGCATGCGTCAATGCATCCATGCCGGTTTCAGCAGTTATCTTTGCAGGCATGGTGACAGTTACCTCAGGGTCACAGATGGCAATATCCGGCATCATTTCCATATTGCCTATGCCGTATTTTACATGGGTCTCATCATCGGTGATGACCACTGAGCGGCTGACCTCACTGGCAGTACCGCTGGTTGAGGGAATGCAGACCAGTATGGCCTTGTTTCTCAGCTCAGGTACGGGATTGGGCGGTACAATATCCTTTAATGCTGTCAATTCAGGGTGCTCATAGTAAACCCACATGGCTTTTGCCGCATCCATTGCCGAACCGCCTCCCAACCCGATTATTATATCGGGCTGTTCCCGCTTCATCGCTTCGGCGCCTCTATATACGGTGCTGAACAGCGGATCGGGTTCTACCCCTTCAAAGACAGAGCTGTCTATTCCCGCTCCTTTTAAATAATCTATGGTTTTCTGTAAAATTCCGCTTTTTTTCATGCTTGAGCCGCCGGTTACAATAAATGCTTTTTTTCCTTTCAGTGTCTTCAGATGTTCAAGTGACCCTGTTCCGAACATCAACTGGCTTCCGGCAAGTTTCATGGGCCTCATCATAAATATCAGTCCTTTATTCTGTATTATTATTTTAACTACTTAGCTGTAACATTTGCTTGTATATTACTTGTATGTTGATCAAAAGAGTTTTCAGGAGAGCCTTCTACCCATTAAAAGCTTTAACAAGCGCTGTGCAAAGCTCCAGGGAAACTGGATTTTCTATAATACCGCCTTCCTTCAGGCTGGAGCCCACTATGGCACCGTTTGCGATTTTAAGCTGTTCCTTTATGTTGGTGGTTTTGACACCGCTTCCGGCAATTACGGGAAGTTTGGTAACCTCTTTGACTCTTTTAATAATGTCTATAGGAGTTTCAACACCTATATGTGTACCTGTCACAATGATAGCATCTGCTCCGCAGGCCTCTGCAGATTTTGCCGAATCCTCTATGGTCACGTGAGGCAGCAGCATATGAGTGTGTTTGACCTGAATGTCGGCCAGTATCTTCACATTTTCGGCACCGAGATTTTTTCTGAACTTCATTGCTTCACGGGCACATGGTGTGATTATCCCTCCAAAGAACTCAACCGTATCCACAAATACGGGTATTCTTACAAAGTCGGCGTCAATAGCCTTTGCAATTGAAAATGCGGTCGCATAATCATTCATTGCGGCATCTATGCCGATGGGTATGCTGACATTTTGCGCTACAATGGCACTGATAGCCGCCAGTGCGCAGGATTGTTCAATATCAAGATTTATTCCGAAGGTTCCGTCACCCATATTTTCAATTATTATGGCATCCATTCCTGACTTTTCAAGAGTAATGGCATCCTTTACGGCCTGGTCGGTAATTTTTTTCATATCCCCGCAGAAACCCGGTGTTCCAGGCAGTGCAAGACAATGCACCATTCCTATTACAAGACTTTTATCATTAAAGTTTAAACCCTTCATTTTCCAGCCACCTCTCTATCATAAATTACAAGCCCGTCAAGAGCTATTTTGCACAGGTCTTCTTCAGACTTGGTGCGAGCATCCCCCTTAAGGAAATCTTTCAGGTTTTCAAGAACTGTTGTCATTGTAACAATACAACCCTTGATACCCATGAGATTTGCCAGTACCAGCATACAGCTTGATTCCATATCCACTGCCGAAATATTGTATTTTTTCAGAGCGGTAAAAGTCTCACTCATGTCTTTGTTCATCCTTGCGGACAGGCGTGAATCCCTCATCTGGCTGTAGAAGCCATCCATAGTACAGGTGATGCCGTTAACGTATTCTCTCCCATTCTCCAGGGTGCTTTTATTCATGCAGTTTATGAGATCAATATCTGCAACCGCAGGGAATGACACCGGCACATATGTTTTGCTTGTAGCTTCCTCTCTCATTGCCCCTGTTGGAATTATAAGTTTTCCCAGCAGATCATCCTTGAGCCCCATGGTTGTTCCCATACGGACTGCAACCTCCATACCGCACTGGTACATCTCCTCCATGGCAATAGCAGCCGATGGGGCTCCTATTCCCGTTGAGGTCACGGTTATCCTGACACCCTTATAATAGCCGGTATAGGTGTTGAATTCCCTGGCAAAAGCTATATGCTGTACATTTTCCAACTGTTTTGCAACTGTTTCCACCCTCCAGGGATCTCCTGAAAAGAGTACATATTTTGCTATATCTTTTTCCTCTGTTTTTGAATATAAAGTTTGCATGGTATTCTCACTCTTCTCCCTTGGTAAATTCGTTAAAACGCTTGATAAATGCTTCTTCGTCAGGAGCATTGGTGGTGCAGCCGACCTTTTCGATTATAAACGATGAAAGAACACTGCCAAGACTGCAGCAGTCCTTTACACTTTTCCCTTTGAGATAGCCGTACAGAAAGCCTGACATGAACGCGTCTCCCGAGCCTGTGGTATCCACCACCCTGCCAAACTCAGCTGCAGCTATATGCCCGGATATGATGCCGTCTTTTGTTTTGTGGTAGTATACGCTTCCCTTCTTCCCAAGGGTGGTAACAATTATTTCGGCATTTCCCTTTTCAAAAAGCTCTGTGATATCCGCAAGTCCGAAAATCCTTTGTATTTCTCCGCGCTCACATTCATTGCAGAATATAATTTTGCTGTAAAGCAGAACTTCCTTGAAAAATTCCTCGGGAAAAGCATCATAATCACATTTCATTCCAAAAACCAAAGGTACGCTCCAGGCCTTGCACTGTCTGTAAAATTCCAGGTTGTCCTCATAGGAGCCCACAGTCATGATGCCTGTGCGAGCTTCTTTAAAAAACCCGGGGTCCATCCCTTTGGCATACTTTTTGTCCATTGCTCCGGGATAAAAGATGGTAACATGGTTATTTTCGGAATCCGCAATGAGATAACAATTTGAAGTTGCCTCACCGGGAACGATCTCAACCGCCTCCATACATACTCCCGCATTTTTCAGGTGATCATAGAAACCTGTTTCTATATAGTCGTCTTCCCCCACTCTTATAAGAGGAAGAGCCTTCATATTCAATTTTGCCATCAGATAGGCAATATTCGTCGAACAGCCTCCGTATTGGATACGGGCATTGTCACTGTTTTCAACTAGAGATGTATAGCCGTATCTCAACGGGGAGGAAGTTCTGATTATCCTGTCCAGACTTACATATCCGTTTACCAGCACATCATATTTCATCAGATTATCTCCCCTTTATCCAGATTGTCAAAAAGCTCCTGTGAAGTCACAACTTTACCGAGATATTTCTTAATATCGGATAAATGAACCTGATTTACAGTTTCATCGTTGGTGGCAACACAGTCGGACACTACTATCGGAAGGTAGTCCAGGTTGTAGGCATCGGTGACTGTGGCACGTATGCAGCAATTTGTTTTGGTGCCTGTTATGATCAGATTCTTTATTCCGTTTTCCCTTAGGACCATGTCGAGATCAGTTCCTACAAAACCGCTGTAGCGTCTTTTTTTAATTACATAATCCCTGACAGGGTCAACCTCCAACATTGGATCAACAGCATCTCCTCCCGTACCTTCAATACAGTTGGGACGCATATTTGCAAGATTTTTGTCAAACTTGTCGCTTCTATAACTGTGCTGCAGAAAAATCACGAGGATATGGTGCTTTCTGCATTCCTCAAGTACACGTTTTATCCTTGGCAGGATCTCACGGTTCTGAGGATAGAATACCAGCCCTTCCGGGTCTGTAAAATCCTTAACCATGTCAACAATGACAAGTGCTGTATTATTCAAGTTTAAACCCCCTTATCTTTGTACGGCGGGACTCAACTGCCGAAACTGCAAACAGTACAATTACAATCATAAGGTAAGGTACTATTTCAAACAGTCCCGAAACTGGTCCGGCAAACAGGGCAAGATTGATAGCCAGGGATTTCGCCAGTCCGAATATGATAGCATAAATACTGGACTTCACGGGCTTGGCACCGCCGCAGTATATGGCTGCTATTGCAATAAATCCTCTGCCGGCCGTCATATTATTTGTAAACAGAGCCATTCTTTCCACCGCCAGGTTTGCTCCGGCAAGGGCGCAAAGAGCCGCACCTATGAGCACTGCCGCATATTTAATGGCAGCACTGTTGATACCAACCGATTTTGCCGCTTCTTCATTTTCGCCTACAACTCTCACATATACCCCAAACTTTGTTTTATACATTACAATTGATACAACAAGTATAAGTATAAAGCTGATATAGGTAATTGCCGTATGGCCGCTTAAAAGACTTCCGGCAATTGGTATATCCTTTATAAGCGGAATATTGATCTTGAGATTTGTCACATTAACAATGGAGCTTACATTAATGTTGGCCATCTGCAAATACTTAAGCATAAAGGAGCTTAAGGCCAGAACGAATATATTTATTCCAAACCCTGTTATGATGAAATTGCTTTTCATGGTTATCCCGAAAAATGAGAATATCAGCCCGAGTATCAAGGTGCAGAGGACGCTTAATAAAATTCCGATCCACAAATTCCCGGTAAACATGACAAATAGCGTACTGCTGAAGGCTCCCATGAGCATCATTCCCTCCAGCCCTATGTTCAGCACATTTGCCTTGTGGGCGAACAGCCCGCCCAGCACTGCCAGGATAAGCGGAGCACTGTGATAAATCATGTCGTATAAAATGTTACTCAATAAGTTCATAATTGTTTACCTCTGTTCATTAAAGTTATGAAGCCTTCTGCTCTCCGTTTTTGGACTTTTTCCACATATTTTTTAATTTTCCGGTCAAATCAAAATTACCGTTCAAAAATTTTACTGAGAGTAAAAGTATCAGTATACCCTGGATAACACCTACAATATCTTTTGGAACATTTGTAAAAACGCTGATATAGTCGCTTCCGGTCTTCAATGCAGCATAGAATATGGCTGCAATAAGAATTCCAACCGGATTATGGCTTCCGAGAAGTGCGATCAGCATACCGTCCCAGCCAAGACCCGGACTGCCCGAGAAATCGAGGGTGAATCTGAATTTCTCGCTCATTAGGAAGCCTGCCCCGGCCAAACCGCTTATTGCTCCGCTGATAAGCATTATGATCATAATTTTTTTGCTTACCTTCATACCCGTTGCTTCTGAGAATTCAGGATTTTTTCCTATTGCATTAACTTCATATCCAAGCTTTGAATGTTTAAAAACAACATACATGATTCCGAATACAACAAGTGCTATGAAGAAAAATATTGTCAGATCGGAATTGAATATCTTTTTAAACATGGCACTCTCCAAAATAGGATAGGTGGACACATATCCTGAGTTGGGATCCTTAAATACTCCCTGGGACAGGAACTTGACAATTTCCACCACCACATAGTTGAGCATAAGCGTAACAACCATTTCATTTACATTGAAGTAAGCCTTGAGAATAGCCGGAATCAGTGCAAAGAGCATCCCCACTACCATACCTGTCAAAACACACAGTGTAATATGGAGTACGGGCGGGAGCCCTTTAACAGTAAAACCAACCACTCCTGCAAAAAAGGCGCCCAGCACTGCCTGTCCTTCAACACCCATATTGAAAATGTTTGCCTTGAAGGTAATGGCAATGGCAAGTCCCGTCAATATCAAGGGAGCTGCAAAGTGCAAGGTTTTGAGCAGACCGTTTACACTGAAAAGGGACTTCTGAACCATTATGCTATAGGTTAAAAAAGGGTTCTCGCCTATTGCAGCTATAACTATTCCCCCCAGAAAAAGGGCACTGAGCACCGGAAATAAAACATTATATATACTTTTTAGAATTGTGTTGTGTTTTTTCATATTAATCTCCATGAGCCAAATTATTCTTTCACACAGCTCCTCTTATTCTACCGGCAACCCCGCCATCATCAATCCTATTTTCTCACTGTCTGCGTTCTTGCCCTGAACCTCTCCTACAATTCTTCCTTTATACATAACTATAATTCTGTCACTCAGATTCATTATCTCGCTGAGTTCGCTGGAGACAAGCAAAATTGCCTTGTTCTCATCTCTTAAATCCAGAATCTTCTTATGAATAAATTCTATAGAACCAATATCCACCCCACGGGTGGGCTGACTTACTATGAGCATCCTGGGATTTGAGTCAAATTCCCTTGCCACTATTATCTTCTGGGCATTTCCACCTGACAGCTGCGAAACATTACCGTTTCTTTCAGCAATTCTGATATCGTATTTTTCAATTAGCTGGTCGCTTACCTTTTCAATTTCCTTTTTTAACAAAAGGCCTTTTCTGCAAAGTTTGTCGTTACTGTGATAACCTGCTATCAAATTATCCGAAATTGTCATATCTTTGCAAAGTCCCTGGGCATACCTGTCCTCAGGCACTATTCCAATACCTGATGCGCGGAGTTCTGCAGGCCACTTGTTGGTTATATCCCTGTCATAAAGGTGCACTGAGCCTCCGGTAGCTTCCATCAGACCCGAAAGCACTCTGACCAGTTCACTTTGTCCGTTGCCCTCAACACCTGCAACTCCAAGGATTTCCCCTTCTTTTATTTCAAAAGATATATTATCAAGAACCTTCTTGCCAAAATTATTTTCTGTACATATATTTTTAGCACAATATACTACCTTGTTTTGGCAGGTATCCTTTTCTTCCTTATTTACATTGAGAATAACTTCCCGGCCAACCATCATTTTAGCTATTTCAGCGGCATCTGTTTCCTTTGTTGCCCTGCTTCCCACAACTCTGCCGCGTTTTATAACCACTACCTTATCGCTGACTTCCATTACTTCCCTGAGCTTGTGTGTAATCAAAATAATTGTCTTACCCTGTTTTTTAAGTTCCTTGAAGCTTACTAGCAGCTCATCCACTTCCTGTGGAGTCAGGACGGCTGTTGGTTCGTCAAATATAAGAATATCAACATTGCGGTACAGCATTTTCAGTATTTCAACTCTTTGCTTGGCTCCGATTGAAATATTCTCAACCGTATCGTCAGCATTGAGTTCGAACTTATAATCATCTATCAGCTTTTGTACAGTCTTTCTTTCCTTTTTACGGTCAATTATCGGGCTTTTAAAACTTAGTTTGCCTGATATTTTAATATCCTTTTTTATTTCGGCACCCAGAAGAATATTTTCAAAAACGGTGAGGCTGGGCACCAGCTTAAAATGCTGGTGCACCATACCCAATCCGCAGTTTATTGCATCCAGGGAAGAGTTGAAGGAAACCGCTTTGCCCTGTACTCTCAGTTCCCCGCTTGTTGGCCGCTGAAGTCCGAAAAACATGTTCATAAGAGTTGTCTTACCGGCTCCGTTCTCTCCGACAATGGCAGTAATTTCACCCTGTCCGATGGAAATATTTATATCTTCATTAGCAACAAAATCGCCATATTTTTTTGTTAAATTAACAGCTTCTATTGCGTACATATTTACCGCCTTCATTCTGTTTGATTTTTTTAATTATCAGTCATTTGGCATATTGAGATTTGTAAGTGCCGATTTGTCAAAGCTTTCACCTGCCTGAGCATTTGTAACCTTGATTTCACCGCTTGCTATCTTGTCTGCTACAGCTTTGAGCTGAGTCTTGATCTCATCCCACTTTGCTTTGCCTTCAGGTTTGATTTTGCTTTCAATTACACTCAGATCTGTAATTCCGGTTGCTCCGGATGCAAGGTTATAGCTTAATACCTGTCCGTTAACCTTGTCCATAGTCTGGTCCTTAAAATGTTTTGAAATTTCATAAACAGGTACTTCGGTATTCTTTAAAACGCTTGTCAATATATAACCGGGTTGATTGTTATCCTTGTTTGCATCAACCTCTACTGCGAGTTTTTTAACTTCTTTTGCCTTGGCAGTAACTCCGTCACCTACAGCTCCTGCTACTGCGTAAACAATATTTGCACCATCGGCATAATATGTGTTTGCTTTTGTCGCACCAGCGGCAGAATCACTGAAGCCGGCATTATAATCACTGTAGAAGGTATACTTTACGCCCAGTTCCTTCGCAATATAGTTAATTCCTTCCGCATATCCATAACCAAATACTGTGATACCGTTTGACTTTGTTCCTCCAAGGAAACCAACCTTTCTTCCGGCATCTCCTGCGGTAAAGGCATAGTCTGAAGTATTAAACAGAGCAGAAGCATTTTCATTTACAAGGGTACTCAAAGCACCGGCAATAAAGGATGCTTCATGAACATCAAACAGAACTGAAACCACATTTTTATGCTTTACACCGCCATCCTCATTTACATTTGGATTGTCATTGAATATAACAAAGGTTGTGTCGGGGTATTGCTCTGCTATAGGCTTGTTTCCGCCTACACCTTTAATGAGAGCATCAAAGTTGTACTCAAGACTGAAAATCAGTTTATAGCCTGCACCTGCCAGCTGAGACAGGCTTCCCGGCACGTCGGAAGTTTCAACCACCTTATAGTTTATACCTAATTCCTTTTTAACCTTTTCCAATCCCGCAACTGCCGATTGGTTATAACCCTTGTCATTTGGTCCTGCCGCAGAAGTGATAAGAGCAATTCCTAAATCATTCGTTTTGGTAGAACATCCTGTGAAAAGCATAGAAGCCAACATAACAATTACAAGTATAAACGACATCTTTCTTGCAAATTTCATTTTTTCCATGTCAACCACTCCTCTGATACTGTTTTGATGATTTGATGAATTTTATATTTGTTAGTAGCGATGTCTTAGCCGCGACATTAAGACCCGCCCTATAAAGAACCACTTCTTAAGCTTTTTTTGAGTGCAAAAAACTAAGCCGTGGCAAATTATACTTTTTTTTACCTGGCATATCTTTATAATCCGGTAGTCAGGAATGACCAAACATTAGCTCGTTAATCATTCCTTATTAATACGTAAATGTATTGTGTCAAAATGCTATGGATGGATTTGATTAATATAAAATTTGAATTTGTCGGATCTATAGAAGCTTTTAAAAGTTTCTATAGGAACTTCCCTCCCATTAACCATTCCAAAGGTTACAGCCCTGAACAGCAGTATGGGATCTCCTTCTTTTACCTCCAGTTCCTTTGCAACCTCGTCGACTGCCAGGACAGCTTCAATGGTTCTTGTAGCCTTGGTAATCCTGGTATTGTATTTGCTTTCAAGAACATCATAAATAGAGTGCACACCGAAATCATAGGTCTCTATTAAAGGAAATGTCTTGCAGGGCAAATATGTTGTGGTCAGGTTTATAGGTTCATTGTTTGCATAATATACCCTTTTAACCTTAAGTACCTTTTCTCCATTGGAGAGCTGCAATTTTTTTACTCTCGCCTTGTCTGCCTCGAGGACCTCTGCCGCGAGAAGACGCTTTGACGGTGTCATACCCAGCTTTACAATATCCTGGGTACAGCTGGTGATTGATATCAAGTCCTGATCAAGCGTATCTTTTTTAACAAATGTTCCTTTGCCCTGAATCCTATAGAGATATCCTTCATTAACAAGGTCGTCGATAGCCTTTTTGGCAGTGATTCTGCTTATTCCGAAGCTGCCCATCAGCTCTCTTTCACTTGGAATCATGCCATCCGGTCCTATCTCTTCGTTGTTGATCATCTCTACAATTTTCTGTTTAACCAGATAGTATTTTGGTATCATTCCTATCATCACTATCCCCCTAATAGAACATCATAGCATATCTACATGTTATTATGTTGATATGTCCAGTTACATAATATAATATTTATACATAAAAGTCAACGTGATTTACATAATTTTTGTACGTTTTTTATAACTCATTGATTAATTACACAAATTATATTGACTTAACTCCTAATCATTGGTAAACTATATTTAATTGATAATGATTATCATTATCAAAACAACGAATTTGAATAATAATACATATTGGCACAGATATGCAGAGCATATTCATAACTTGCCCGGCTCACGGTAAGGATTTGAATTAATTTGATTTGTATGTGAGCCGGAAAGGGGAAAGGTATATTAATGAGTATTGTTTTGGTAGGAGGACACGATAGAATGCAGGATGAGTACAAGGAAATATGCTCCAGTCGTGGACATCGAGTAAAGGTATACACCCAGATGCCTGCCAGATTTGACAAGGCAATAGGAACACCGGATAGTATTGTTCTTTTTACAGGGACTGTTTCTCATAAAATGATGCTGACAGCTATTAAAGAAGCCAAAAAGAAAAATATAAATGTAATCAGGAGCCACAGCAGCAGCGCCTCCTCCCTTTTGGAGCTTCTGAAGAAAATGGAAGGTGACAGGGATACCGCCTGTCCCTCATAAGTCGGGGAGAAAATAAAATCTTGGAGGTATCTAATGAAGAATATATCGGTAATTTATTGGAGCGGGACTGGAAACACGCAGCAGATGGCGCTTGCTGTCGCTGAAGGTGCAAAAGGCGGCAACACACAGGTGCAGGTCAAGGAGGTTGCCAATACAACTCTGCAGGATGTGGAGACCTCGGATGCAGTTGCACTGGGCTGTCCGTCAATGGGGTCTGAAGTCCTTGAGGAATCTGAGATGGAACCTTTTGTTCAGTCTCTTGAAGCATTAAACTTAAAGGGTAAGCCTATGATCCTTTTCGGTTCTTTTGACTGGGGAGACGGACAGTGGATGGCAGATTGGGAGGAAAGAATGACGGCACTGGGAGTTAACCTGGTAAGTGATGGTTTAAAGGTACATAATACTCCTGATGAGATCGGTCTGAAACTTTGCCGGGATTTGGGCAATAAGTTGGCAGTGTCCATATGAGCAACGTACAAATTTATTAGGAAGTGATCAAAATGAAATTGCAGCAAACAAAGACCCTGAACTTTATCAATTTAATCAACAGGCTTCCTGATGAAGAGTACTTACTTTCAATGATTGCTTATGGGTCAGCACCTACAATAAGGGAGGAGAAACCCTCCTCCCTTATGACTTTTACAAAGGCCGGCAGAAATCTGTATGATCTATGGAAGCTTTACAGTTCGAAGGTCTGCCAGAAGCTTGAACTGCAATATACACAGCTCAGAGACACCAGGGACAGCGTGAGGGTTCTGTTCTATAAAACAAGACTGCTGGAGGAATGCCTTAACAAAAATGACTGTAGAGAATTCCTTAACAGTGTCGGGTACGATTCAAATAATACTCTTGAGGAGTGTATAACTATCCTGAGTAAACGGTTCGAGCATGTTTGCCCTCATGAAATTGGCATTTTTCTCGGCATTCCGGTTGAAGATGTGGTGGGTTTCATAAATCACAAAGGCGAAAACAGCTTATTGTGCCGCTACTGGAAGGTATACCATAATCCAGAAAACGCTATAAAGCTTTTTAAAAATTTTGATAAGGCAAGACAGGATATCCGCGATTCCATAACCAATAAAAATTATAAATTTATGGTTACAGCATAATTAACGCTTCTGCGAAAATCATCAGAAGGAGAACACTTAATGATACATACTATAAAGCAGTTTTTTGACAGAAGCAAGCTCCATGATGTCATTGAATGTCTTACCTCTGCAATGGAGGCAAAGGATGCCTATACCAGTGGACATTCCAACCGTGTAGCCGATATGGCCTTTGACATAGCGAAATCAATGGGTATAAAAGGTGCCCATCTGGAAACCATTCATCTTGCAGCTCATCTTCATGATATAGGCAAGATAGGAATACCTGAACAAGTACTTAATAAAAAAGGTAAATTACTTCCCGAGGAGTGGGCTGAAATTAAAAAGCACCCTGAAATCGGCTTTAATATCCTGAATAAATCAAAACAATTAAAAGAAATCTCAAAAATTGTTCTTCATCATCATGAACGCTGGGATGGCACCGGATATCCCTACGGACTGAAACAAACCGAAATACCCCTGGGGTCAAGAATAATCGCTGTTGCTGACTCAATAGATGCCATGACTTATAACAGACCCTACAGAAAGGCTCTGACCTGGCCGGAATGTATGGCAGAATTATTACGAAACTGCGGTATCCAATTTGACCCGGAAGTTATAAAAGCAGTAAACTATACATGTAATAACTGGAATATTTCTAATCCGCCCTATGAAAATTATTCAGAAGTTCTCAACAATTCGATACAACATTAAAAGCAGCTACCCCACTCCTCAATACATTTTGAACAGTAGCTGCTTTTAGTTATGTTTGTTTTTTTCCATTGTATTCACCAAAAAACTTCCTTTTTACATTATTGATTTTCTAAAGCTGTATTTAGTCATTTTGACCAATACAGAACTAATTTAGGTTGTATTATTTGTATTAATTTGATAATCTATAAACATAAAACTCTATGGTTGAACAAAGTCATCTTCTATACTAACTGACAGGTGTTAAATAATGAACAAAAAGAAAAAGTTTATTATCTTTTTTATTTCCATGCTCTTCATTCTAGCAGTATTTACAGCAACAATTGTTTTAAATCCCTTTAAAGATGAGACGGCTCCAATTGATGACAAGTTTGCACAAAGTGTTGATAAACCGGATTATCATTTCGCCGTTATCGCTCCAAGTTCATACGATCCTTTCTGGAATGATGTAAAAAAGGGTGCCTTTAAGGCCGCAAAAGATTTTAATGTTGCAGTTGAGTTTAACAGCCCCAGATTTACAAACCTGGAGGAGGAGCTCCAGTACCTTAACATAGCCATTGCTTCAAATGTGGACGGTATTGCAACTCATGTCCCGGATGAACCCATGTTTACACCGATTATAAATGATGCAATAAAATATGACATCCCGGTTGTCACGGTTGAAAGCGATGCTAAAAACAGCGGCAGGCTTGCCTATATAGGAAACAACAATTACGAGGTAGGCAATGTTGGAGGTAAAATGGTCGCTGAGGCTACAGATGGGAATGCAAAGGTTGCAATTATTTTAAACGGTTACAGTCCCGAGGCCAGCGATGTATCACAAAATTTGCGTGTCACCGGCTTCAAGGATGCGGTAAAATCACATAAGGGTAAGGTGGATGTTGAAGCTATCCGTATTTCAGGGATGGGAATTTTCAGTGCCGGTGAAATTGCAAAGGAGCTTATAACCAACAATCCGCAAATAAACGCAATCTTTTGTACAAATCCCAGAGATACTCTGGGTGTCACACAGATTTTAGTTGATTTGAACAAAGTTGGTCAGATAAAAGTTGTAGGTTATGGAAGTTACCCCGAGATTCTCAGGTATATTGAAAAAAACGTAATATACGGCAGCGTAGTCAGCAATCCGCAGGATATGGGTTATAAGGCCATACGGGCACTGGTTGAACTTAAAACAACAAAAAGAACATCAGCTTACGTAGGAACAGAGGTATACGCCGTCACAAAAAACAATGTAAATACTCTTTCCACTGATGATACAGATAAATAATCTTAAGGAACAGTTAAATGGTAAATTCCCATTTTTCAAGGGGTTAATTTCCGGGCTTTATTATTTGACTTTTCCTAACAGTATTTTATTAAGGATAAATATATGATAAAATTTGTCAGTAGATTTCTTAAAAAAAACCGAATACGAAAAAAACTGATTCTATATTTTATGATAACTACCTTGCTTATGGCCGCAACCAGTCTTTACACCTATTACAATGCTAGGGTTTTAATGAATCAGATGGACTCCCTTTTTATCAGCAATATATCCCTTAACGAGCTCCAGGACACCGTTACCGATGTCCAGCAATACCTGGAAAGTTATCTGGATACCGGGCATTCTGATAATTTCAGGGGTTTAATCGGTTCAAAGAACAAGCTGCAGCAGCTATCCCAGAAAATTATCACTGAAGCTGATTACAGTTCCAACGGTCTGCTTCTGAGAGATATATCCAATATGATAAGCACTTATCTGGACAGCGCTGACAATTCTGTTCAAGCCAAGCGTGCCCGCGATATTAACCGTTACACTTCCTACTACAATGATGCAAATAGAATATACGGATATATTGATCTATACATTAATAAGCTGAATAATGAACTTTTAAAAGAAAATACTCAAAAATACCACGTGGTAGCAAGCAGAATTGATCTGGTTCAAATGATCAATATTGCAGTAATTTTTGGAGTAATTCTTTTTAATCTTGTATTTATTATATTGATAACCTATAAAACTACAAAGCCAATAATAAAGCTCTCCCAGGCAGCTGATGAAATATCCAGAGGAAATTTTGATGTTCCTCAGGTTGAATTTGATACTGAAGATGAAATAAGTGTTATGGCAAGTGCTTTTAATAAAATGGCCAGCAGTATTAAAGACCATATAGACTCTCTTCAGGAAAGGGCACTGTTACAGAACAAGCTGAAAGAACAGGAGCTTCAGAACCTGATTATGAAAACCCATTTGAAGGAAGCCGAGCTTCAGGCACTGCAATCCCAGATTAACCCACATTTTATATTCAACACCTTGAATACAGGTGCTCAGATTGCAATGATGGAAGGTGCTGACAAGACCTGCTACTTTATTGAGAATGTAGCCAACCTCTTCAGGTACAATCTCAAGAAGCTGGACAGAGCAGTTTCTCTCAGGGAAGAGATTGATAATATTGGAACATATATTTTTATTCTAAAAACAAGGTTTACCGACAGAATAGAGTTTATTCAGGATATACAGGCTGATGATCTGGAAATTGAAATGCCGTGTATGATACTTCAGCCCATTGTTGAAAATGCATTTATCCACGGAATAGGAAACATGGAATCGGGCGGAACCATTGCCCTGTCGGTTAAAAGCCATGATACTTATATAGAAATAACGGTTTCCGACAATGGTAAAGGAATGGATCAGAATAAAGTTATGCAGTTACTGGGAAAAGCTGAGAATATTTCTTCGGATGAAACAAACCCGTTGGACAGTAAAAAAGGACATACCACAGGTATCGGCATGGGAAATGTTATTAGCAGACTGAATTTATTCTACGGACAGGATGATATTGTCACCATCGAAAGTGAGCCTGACAAGGGCACTTCGGTTTGTCTGAAAATTCCTGTGAATGTAAAGGAGAATGCATATGTATAGATTATTGATTGCTGATGATGAACAGATTGTGATAGATTCTCTAACATTTATAGTTAATAAAAGCTTCCCTGATATGTTTACCATTGAATCCGCCCGTTCGGGACGTGAGGCTATTGAAAAGGCAGAAAGGTTTATTCCGGATATTATTTTTATGGATATAAATATGCCCGGAATTAACGGTATCGACGCTATTCGTGAGCTGCGCCACAAGCTTCATGAATGTATATTTGTAATACTCACTGCTTTTGACCAGTTTGATTTTGCAAAAGATGCTCTGAAACTTGGTGTATCTGAGTATTTATTGAAACCTGTAAATAGAGATAAAATAATTTCTACCCTGCAGAAAAGCATAGATGATGTAGAAAAAGAACGTACTAAAAGAAAGAAAGAGCTGGATCTAAAGGAAAAGCTCGAAAACATCCTCCCTGTTCTGGAAAACGGCTTCATATATTCAATGCTGTTTCTGGAGGATAACACCACTGAATTGGAAAACTACCGGAATATATTTGAGATAGAAGAAGGCGGCGGATACATAATGACTATTGAGTTCGCCCAGACCAACGACTGCGGCCATATGGTCAACAGAATAGGTCTCAGTATCAAGAGTCAATCCTTCTATCCATATTTGCGGGATATAATAAAAAGCAGATGCAGATGTTTTATGGGCCCTGCAATACTAAACAGGATAATTGTATATATTCCCGCCAATACAGACACCGATGAGTATTCAAGAAGGTTGGAAGCAGTAAACCTGGCAGAATGTATTTACAATCAGGTATCAATGAAGATTGATGCAGATTTTTACATTGGCATTGGCCGTTCCTACAACAGTTTTGAAAATATTTATCTATCCTACGAGGAGTCCTTAAGAGCTATACGTTTTATGAATGGAAAAGGAATCATTCACATTGCGGATATACCTACCGAAAAAGAACTGCCTGTACTGAAATATCCTGTATCCAAGGAAAAGCTATTGTTGGAAAAAGCTGCTCTTGGAGAAAGAGATGCGTGTATCCAGGCATTTAGTAATATATTTGAGTGGCTTCAAATAGAATACTATGGGTCTGTCAACAAAATCCGGGCCAAGCTTATTGAGTTAATGATCCTTATTTCCAGACTGGCCTACGACTACAATATTACACAAAATCTGGACAGTATTGATTTTATCTCACAGCTGCAGTCCCTGGACGCTGTTTCGGAACTAAAACACTGGTGCATTCAGAGAATTGAGTATGTAACAAAGAGTATATCCGAGGCAAGAGAAAAGAAGACAAATTCACTGATATCCAAAGCAGTTGATTTCATTAAGGAAAATTACAGAAAAGAAATAACACTTGAAGACGTTTCCAAGGAAGTTAATATAAGCCCCCATTATTTCAGTAAACTGTTTAAAGATGAGATGGGTGAAAACTTTATTGATTACCTTACCACACTTAGAATAAATACTGCTAAGGAAATTATGAAAAGCAGCCTTATGAGTGTTAAGGAAATATGCTATGAAATCGGCTATGGTGATCCAAATTACTTTAGCAGAATATTCAAAAAGGCTGTTGGTGTGACGCCTACTGAATACAGGGACAGTGTTCTATACTTGACCAAGGAAGGTGTTTAGCACCTATCTGAGCTAAATGACAATGGGCAAAGTGCCATCACCCTTTTTCCAATCACAATAGGGTGTGGGTATTTAATTTGATATTATATGAAACTCTGTGAAAGGGTGATGGTAATTAGATGAAATTAAAGGGATTCAGGCCTTTTCTGTTAGGTTTGGCTGTGCTTGCGGCAATAGTTCTTCCGGCAGGCTGTGCTCCTACATCTGAACAGAATGTACCCACCGATAAAAACGGTAAAGTCACAATAGGCTTTTCTATGGCGACTTTACAGGAAGAGCGGTGGCAAAGGGATATGGATATTCTTGTTGCCAAGGCCAAAGCAAAAGGTGCCGATGTAATAGTACAGAACTCAAATAATAATGCTGAAGACCAGATCAAGCAGGTCAAGTACATGCTGGACCAAAACATCGATATCCTGCTTATTGTACCTCAGGATGCTGAAAAGGCTGCAGAGGCTGTGGATCTGGCAAAAAAGAAAGGCATCAAGGTCATATGCTATGACCGGCTTATTATGAAAGCCAATGCAGATTTTTACGTCTCCTTTGATAACATCAAGGTTGGAGAATATATGGCCTCACTATTGGTCTCAAAGGTACCGAAGGGTAATTATATTATAATTAACGGTGCAAAAACAGATTACAACAGCTATATGTATAACAAAGGCTATAAAAATATACTTAACAAATACCTTTATGATAAATCCATAAATATTGTTGATGAAATATGGGCCAATGACTGGAGACCGGAGGATTCCTTCAAATGTGTTGAAAAGGCACTTCAAAGCGGAAAAACCATCGATGGTATTCTGGCAGCCAATGACAGTCTTGCCGGAGCGGCCATAGAGGCCTTGTCCGAACAGCGTTTGGCCGGGAAAGTACTGGTGGCCGGCCATGACGCGGATATATCGGGCTGCCAGCGTGTTGCTGAGGGCACGCAATTGATGACTATATACAAGCCAATAGACCAGCTGGCTGAAAAAGCTGTGGATGTGGCGTTTGGCTTGCTGAAAAACGACTATTATGCGTGCAATACCTATATCAGTGATGGCGATAATGACATTCCTTACGCCAAGGTAGACCCAATTGTGGTAACAAAGGATACCCTGGTTGATACAGTCATAAATGATGGCTTTCACAGGCTTGAAGACGTTTATTTGAATGTGCCGAAAAACCAGTGGCCTAATAAATAATTTAGCGCTTGAAAAACTAAAGAAATGTTGTAAGTTAGTAAAATAATGAGAACTATGCCATATTATCTTTCGTTGGCATAGTTTCTTTTTTAACGGAATGTTATTTATTTGAATATTTCTCCTCTTCTCCCCTCTTACTTTTTTTAATCATAAAAAAATGCTAGTCTTTATAGGCATAATTTCAACCTCAACAATTATAGTAAGACCTTTGTAATTCTCTCTAGCGACTTTAAGTTCGCTCTGATATATCCTGTTATGTACAAGGAACATTTGTTGTAAGAAATATATGTTCCAATAAAATTACATTTCGGGAGGATTGTATATGAAAAAATCAGTACGTATAGCTGCTATGGCTTTAGCAGGTATTATGTCAATCTCACTGTTCGCAGGCTGTGGTGCCAGCAATTCAGCAAGCAACAGTTCAGCAAGTGAAAGCTCAACAGCTTCATCTTCTCCAGCGGCTGACAAGAAAATAAAAATCGGTCTTTCACTTCCAACACAACAGGAAGAAAGATGGGTTAGAGACAAAGCTACTATGGAAGAAGCTGCTAAGAAGGCAGGCGTAGAGATTGCCGTTCAGGTAGCCAATATGGATGCTGCCAAGCAGGATTCACAGGTTGAAAATCTGATTTCTCAGGGAATTAATGTTCTTATTCTTGCCCCGCACGATGCCAAGGCAGCTGCTTCAACAGTTGACAAGGCTCACAAGGCAGGTATAAAGGTTATTTCCTACGACAGACTTGTAATGGGTACTGATGTTGATGTTTATTTATCCTTCGACAACGTAAAGGTTGGAGAGCTTCAGGGACAATGGTTAACAGAACATTTGGCCAAGGGTAATATCGTTTGGTTGGCCGGTGCCCCTACAGATAACAATGCTACACTCTTCAAGCAGGGCGCCGCTAAATATTTGCAGCCTAAGATAGACAGCGGTGATTATAAAGTTGTTATGGAACAGGCTGTTGTAGACTGGAAGCCTGACAACGCTCTCAAATTAATGGAAAATGCTTTAACTGCAAACAACAATAACGTACAGGGTGTTCTCGCTCCTAATGACGGAACAGCAGGCGGATGTATACAGGCATTAGCTGCTCAAGGCCTTGCAGGAAAGGTGCCAATAACCGGCCAGGATTCAGAACTCGCTGCTGCCAAGAGAATAGTTGAAGGTACTCAGGGTATGACAGTATTCAAAGATACCAGAAAACTCGGTGAAGCAGCTGTTGAGGCAGCAATTAAGATGGCTAAGGGTGAAAATCCGGGAGCTGACCAAAAAGTTAACAATGAAAAGATGGATGTTCCTTCAATCCTGTTAGCAGCTGAAGTTGTTGACAAAACAAATATAGACAAGGTTCTTATTGATAGCGGCTACCTCAAGAAGGAAGACGTTTACACCAAATAATATCTGGAAACAGCAAAAAATATTTAGAAACATCCAAATATAATACGGGGGAATGGCAGCATTGTTATTCCCCCAAAAACATTTGCAAAAGCAGAAAAAAGTCCCTTTATTCGCCGTATAGCGGATATAGGGAGAAATTTTCATTACTTTTTTTGTGACTGCAATGCAGCTCATGGAGGTTAATATGAATGAATATATATTAGAGATGAAGGATATAACGAAAGAGTTTCCAGGCGTAAAGGCTTTGGACAACGTTACCTTCAAAGTAAAGAAAGGTGAGATCCATGCTCTGTGCGGTGAAAACGGAGCAGGTAAATCAACTCTTATGAAGGTTCTCAGTGGAGTTTATCCCTCGGGCACATACACAGGTGAAATAATTGTAAAAGACAAACCTCAGAGTTACTCAGGTATAAAGGACAGTGAAAAAGCAGGAATTGCCATCATTTATCAGGAGTTGGCTCTTGTCAAGCAAATGAGCGTCTGCGAAAATATTTTCCTTGGAAATGAGAAAGTAAAGAAAAATGGTCTTATTAATTGGGACGAATCCTATGCTGAAACTCAAAAAGTCCTCAAGGAGGTAAGGCTTAATATAAATCCAAATACCAAGGTATTAAATTTGGGTATCGGGCAGCAGCAACTGGTTGAAATCGCAAAAGCGATTGCCAAGAAAGCAGAAATCCTTATTTTGGATGAGCCTTCTGCTGCACTTACCGAGTCGGAAACGGAAAATCTGTTACAGATACTTAAAGAACTTAAATCTAAGGGTGTAACATGTATATATATTTCGCACAAACTTAATGAAGTATTCGAAATTGCGGATAATATTACAATACTTCGTGACGGGAAGACAATCGGTACAGAACCAACCAGTGAAATGACTGAAAACAAGGTTATAGCAAAAATGGTTGGTCGCGAGTTAACACAGCGTTTCCCTAGAAAAGAGCATAAACCCGGAGAGGTAGTTATGGAGGTTAAGAACTGGAATGTTTACAACCCCGACCTGCCAGAGCTGAAGATGATTGATGATGCCAGCTTCGTAGTCCGCAAAGGTGAAATATTAGGTATTGCTGGCCTTATGGGAGCGGGCAGAACCGAGCTTGTTATGAGTATATTTGGAGCTTATGGTGCCAATGTAAGCGGTGAGCTTATACTGGAGGGTAAAAAAGTATCCCTGAAGAACCCAAAACAGGCGATTGAATCAGGCATAAGCTATGTATCTGAAGATAGAAAGCGCTATGGTCTGGTGCTGGGAATGGACATTAAAAATAACGTTACCCTGTCCAGTCTTGAGTCCATATCAAAATTTGCTCTTATAAATGGTAATGAAGTAATAAAGAATACAAACCAATATGTTGAAGACTTAAGAATCAAAACCCCAAGTATTGAACAAAAGGCTGCAAACCTAAGCGGCGGCAATCAGCAAAAAGTTGTTCTGGCCAAGTGGCTGATGACAAAACCAAAAATATTGATTATGGACGAACCAACCAGAGGTATCGATGTGGGAGCCAAATTTGAAATCTACAATATAATGAACAAGCTGATCGATGAGGGTGTATGTATTATTATGATATCCTCCGAGCTGCCTGAAATACTTGGTATGAGTGACAGAATCCTGGTTATGCACGAGGGCTGCTTAACGAAAGAATTTTACTGGGAAGAAGCAACTCAGGAAAACATTTTAACTTATGCGACAGGGGGAATGTAAGGCGCGAAGTAAAGTTTTATGTCTAGATTAATATTCTTCGCGCTTGAAAAGCCACACGTGACTTTTTATTACTATATACATCGCCTGCAGTAGCGGCGAGATGGAGGTTATTATGGGAAACGCAGAAATAAATGCCGTTGCAAAAAATAATCAAAATGCATTGGGCTCAAAATCAATTAAAGAAATACTAATGGGCACACTTAAGGGAAATATGCGTCAATACACTATGATACTTGCTCTGCTGGTAATCTGGGCCTTCTTTACAATAGTGACAGACGGTATATTTATTTCCTCTAGAAATCTGTCCAACCTCTTTTTACAATGTGCTGCTACGGCTATTGCAGCCTGTGGTATGGTTCTGGTAATGGTTGCAGGTCACATCGACCTTTCTGTTGGATCCTTCGTAGGTTTAACAGGCGCAATAGCAGCTCAGTTAATGGTAAAAGGCGGTTTTGGTACTATTGAAACAATTGCCATAACACTTGTAATCGGTCTTGTATTAGGCTTGTTCCAGGGCTTCTGGATCGCTTACGGTAAAGTTCCGGCCTTCATTGTAACCCTTGCAGGGTTCCTTGCCTTCAGAGGCGGTGTTATAGCCATCACCGGAGGTAACTCGGTTGGGCCTATGAACAACAGCTTTAAAGTAATCGGTCAGGGCTATCTGCCAAAAATTAACGAAGGCCTTCCATTCAACGATACAAGTGCATTGGTTGGTGTCGCATTTATTATACTTTATATAATTTTTGAACTTAACAAGAGACGTTCCAGAGTCAAATATGGCTTTGATGTTTTACCACTACCGCTTCAGATAGCAAAGATGGCATTATTCTCGGCGATTATTGCTTTGGTTATAGGAATAATGGCAAGCTACATGGGTATACCGTATGCAATATTACTGTTAATAGCAATAATCGTCATCTTTACAGTAATAGCGGAGAAGACCACCTTTGGCCGTCACGTGTATGCAATCGGCGGCAATAAGGAAGCAGCAAGATTGTCAGGTATAAATATCAATAAAGTTAACCTTGGAATCTTTGTATTAATGGGTCTCCTTTCAACAATAGCAGGTATCGTATATACTGCAAGACTAAACGCAGCAACTGGTTCAGCCGGTACTAATATGGAAATGGACGCCATAGCTTCAGCAGTTATAGGTGGAACAAGCACTCTTGGCGGTGCCGGAACAATAGCAGGCTGCATAATTGGTGCCCTTGTTATGGGAAGCCTGGATAACGGTATGAGCCTTATGAATGCCGATGTAGCAGCACAGTTTGTTGTTAAAGGCTTAATACTTCTGCTTGCAGTCTGGTTTGATATAAAATTCAGCAAAAGAGCCTAGTACAATATTCTGTATATTGAAAAATATATTATAAGTATAAACAGTACAAGGGGATGTAATTGGGATTAATATTCTGTTACTCCCCTTATTTAGGAAAAGTTAAATAATCAAATTCCCGTTATAATTAATCATGCTTTAAATTATGGAGGGTAAAACGATGACTTCCAAATCAGGTAAACGAGCCACTATAAGAACGAAGCTGCTGACCTGCCTTCTACCAATCGTTACAGCATTTATTGCAGTCAATATTATAGGACAAGTAGTCTACACTAATAACATGAACAAGTACACTTCCCTTTTGAATAATCTTTCTATAGAAAATACCGTAGTAAATTCCTCAATTGAAATATTGGCGCCTCTGAGGGCTATAATTATAAATCCGGATGATAAAGAAACTCTTAACAAGCTTGATAAATACAGGAAGGATACCCTTGCCGACCTGGATTCCATAATGGCAAACACATATCCTTCCACAAAATCAGCAGCGCAAAACTTTGTAAACACCACTAAAAAGTTCCTTGCTGATTTTGATACAACTTTAGCGGCTGCCAAAGCAGGTGATGTGAAGGCTACAGAGCAGTTTACATCAGCTTCGAGAACAGCCGATTATATCAAGGAAAATTTTTCACTGCTTATTCTTTCCGAACTTGAAAACAGCAAGCAGGTAAGAGCAAACATTGACAGAAACTACTCTATAACCATGACAATCTCCATAGTACTTCTGACTGTAATCATTTTAGCCGGAATCACGGCGGTGTTAATGGTTGCCAGAAACATAGCAAACCCACTTAAGAAACTTATACGGGTCAGTGAAAAAATCACAGTTGGAGATCTGACTTCAGAGGAAATATTTGTTGACTCGGGAGATGAAATATCCACCCTCTCAAATGCATTTTACTCTATGCAAAAAGGTCTCAAGGAACTCATTATGGTTATTTCCACCAGTGCCATGAATATTTCAGGCACCTTTGATAAGCTGGATAAAGTGTTCAGTGACAGCATGCTTGCAAATAAAGAGCTGTCAGCCTTAATTGACAGGAATGCTGATAACGCAGATAATCAAGCAATATTGGTAGGGAATTCGTCAAAAGACATAAGCGCTGTATTTGATTCAATCAAAGTTATATTTCAGGAAACCGGGCTTATGGTCAATAGTTCAGAAAAAGCGCTTAATACCTCTGTCAGTGGACAGAAAAAGCTGCAGAATGTAATTGAAAACACCAATAGTGTAAAGAGCATAATGCTTGATCTCAATACAATGGCTGATGAGCTCCAATCATACTCTTCCAAGATAGGCAAGATTACCGGAATAATAAACGGTATATCGGAGCAGACCAATCTCCTGTCGCTCAATGCAGCTATCGAGGCTGCCCGGGCAGGTGAATCCGGGAAGGGCTTTGCGGTTGTGGCTGAGCAGGTTAAAAATCTGGCCGAGCAGTCAAAGGAATCTTCCAATGAGATATCCAAAATCATTTCACAAATACAGCATCAGATAGCTTCAATGAGAAAGGGTGTTGAAATAAGCACCAGCGCAATTAATGAGAGTTCCATAATAATTAATGACGAAAAGGCCGTATTCAACGAGATCATTAATACAAATGAGACAGTTAATAAACAGGTTAATACTGTTAATCAGCAATTAACAGAAGCAAAGGAAAAAATTTCACATATCGACAGCACAACTCATACGATTTCCGACTATACCAATGAGCTGGCAGCAAGTTCTTCTCAGGCACTGGCCTCAATTGAAGAACAGATTTCTCTCAGTGAGGAAATATCAAACTGTACCTCAAAGCTAGGGGAACTTTCCCAGGAATTTGAAAAGGTAATTAACAGGTTTCAACTTTAGTAACATCAGGTATTTTACCAGGGAGTCGAGTCCTCTCTAACTAATACTTATTTTCATAATCTCCTTAATGCCGGCATGATTGCCTTCATTCCGGCCTGTGTTTTTTTCTTCGGGAGCGAAAGCTCCTTTTTTTGTTATTGAGAATTGAGTCAAAATATTATAGTATGGTAAATATAGGTCATTGTCCAAAGAATATGGCTGTTGATTAAAAGAAATATAATTAAAAATTCTGGAATTTTGATATTAAATATCAGAGGTAATATGAGGTGTCTGATGGGAAACGAGCTTATAGATATTGTTAACAGCATAGTGAATGGTGAGTGTAAGGACCCCCATGTGTTCCTGGGGATGCATATAGTTGACGGAAGGGGCAGGAAAAAAAATATTGCAGTTAGAGTCTATCACCCCTCCGCCAGGCTCATAGAATTGATAGATGTATTTGATAATGCAGTTTATCCGCTCTCCCCCAAATACGGTGGAGAAATCTATGAAATTATTTTCCCTGACAGAAAAGATTTGTTTGAATATAAACTCAGAATAACAGATCAATATGGTAACTGCTTTGAAACTCATGATCCCTACAGCTTTTGGCCGGTAATTTCCGAATACGACATTTTTCTCTACAGTCAGGGAAATCATCATAGAATCTTTGAAAAGCTTGGGGCTCACATAATGACTGTAAATAATATTACAGGCACCCTATTTTCTGTATGGGCACCCTGTGCAAAAAGGGTAAGTGTTATCGGCGGCTTCAATCAATGGGACGGCCGCAGACATCAAATGAGGCAACTGGGGGCTTCAGGCATCTGGGAGCTGTTCATTCCACTGGTCACAACCGGGGACCTTTATAAATTTGAAATTAAGACCCAGGCAGGACAGATAATGGCTAAAGCCGATCCCTATGCCTACTATGCTGAGAAACGTCCTGCAAAAGCCTCAGTAGTACATGACATAGAAAACTATGAGTGGAATGATGCGGGTTGGCTTCTGGATAGAGAGACTTCGGATGTATTCTCTTCCCCGGTATCAATATATGAATTGCATCTGGGAACCTGGTCAACCCTGTCAGATCCTGATGAAAACGGGGATCTGTTCCTTAACTATAGAACTATAGCCGACAGATTGATCCCGTATATAAAATACATGGGTTATACCCATATTGAACTGCTTCCCGTAACAGAGCACCCCTTCGACGGCTCCTGGGGCTATCAGGTTACAGGTTACTATGCAGTGACAAGCCGTTACGGCACCCCTCAGGATTTCATGTATCTGGTGGATCAGTGCCATCAAAACAGTATCGGTGTGATTCTGGACTGGGTGCCGGCACATTTCCCAAAGGATGCTCATGGTCTTGCACGTTTTGACGGTACTGCCGTTTATGAGCACGCCGACCCAAAGCAGGGAGAACACCCCGAGTGGGGAACCCTTGTATTCAATCACGGAAGAAATGAAGTCAGGAACTTCCTAATTTCGAATGCAGTATTCTGGTTCGAGAAATACCATATTGACGGGCTAAGGGTTGATGCCGTGGCCTCCATGATTTATCTGGACTATGCAAAGAAACCCGATCAGTGGATTCCCAATAAGTTTGGCGGTAATATGAACCTGGAGGCGGTGGATTTTCTTAAGCAGCTGAACACAACGGTTTTCAGCTACTTTAAAGGTATAATGATGATTGCCGAAGAGTCCTCCTCCTGGCCTATGATAACAAAGCCGCCCTACATGGGAGGGCTTGGGTTCACCTTTAAGTGGAATATGGGCTGGATGAATGATTTCCTTAAGTACGTAAGTATGGACCCTATATACCGGAAATACCATCATAACCTCATAACCTTCTCTCTGATGTATGCCTTCAATGAAAACTATGTACTTGTTCTGTCCCACGATGAGGTTGTCCATGGAAAATGCTCAATGCTCAATAAAATGCCTGGGGACTACTGGCAGAAATTCGCGGGCCTCAGAGTAACCTACGGATATACCTATGGACATCCAGGCAAGAAACTTCTCTTTATGGGCAGTGAATTCGGGCAGTTTATAGAGTGGAATGATTCAAAAGGCCTCGACTGGCACCTGCTGGATTATGAAATGCATAAAAAAATGCAGACCTTTGTACGCGATCTCAACACTTTATATACCGGCGAAAAAGCATTATACCAGGTGGATTTCAGCTATGACGGCTTTGAATGGATTGACTGCAATGACAATGACCACAGTGTGGTTTCCTTTATGCGTAAGGGTAAGGATTACCATGACATGCTGATATTTGTGTGCAACTTTACTCCGGCAGTTAATGATAATTACTGCATCGGTGCACCATTTGACCTGGAATACCAACTTGTATTGAACAGCAACTACGAAAAATACGGAGGTTATGAGCCTGACCGGGAAAATGTGATTTACTGCGCTGAGAAGGAGCCTCTTCATGGAAGGCCCTGCAGATTGAGGCTGACCATTCCGCCGTTAAGTGTACTGGTGTTTAGACCACTGTTTAAAGAGGAGGCCGGAATTCAGGCCGGAAACGAGACCGTGACTGAGGTTGAGAATACCGGGCAGGATAATTTTACAGTTGGAGAGGTTGAGTTACCGTATGAATCTCAGTAACTATAAAAGCACTTTTTAAAAATTTGTAAGTTCTTTTAATTCACAGGGAAGTGTTTTACTATTTACTGGTAAGACACTTCCCTTGTTTTATTTCCTATAAGTCACCGTAACAAATCTTGAAGACCACTTGCCGATCAGGTAGAACAGCATTCCAAAAGGCTTTTTATAAAAAGATACTTTAATGGAAGGATCATAGGTTGCTTTAGCCCTTTTGGGCTCTGTCCAATGTATCCCGTCTTCAGTCTCATATTCCGAGCCCTTTACATAGTTCAGACTCATTCCCCTGAACAGATTATAAGGAATCATCAACCCGATAGATGGCTGATGTAGCTTGCCTGAAGCAGTATCACGGTAAAACTTCAGAGATGCCTTTTTTATCTTTACTCCTGATTTCCAATCTGGCTCATAGGCATTCCAGCTATGAGCAGCAATAGGCAGTTTGAAGCATTTATTATACCCAAAGCCCTGCAGTGTTCCAGCTATATAATCAACGGTTTTATCGGCAAATACGCCTCCTGTTGTTGATACCACAAGAGCCTTGTTCTTAAAGAAATGGGGTCTGTGCATTAAAAAGCATAAATGATCTATGAAGTTTTTTGCCAGTGCATTGGGAGCCATATTAAAGGTAGACGCACCGAAAATAAGCCCTTCAGCAGCTTCCATTTTTTCAAATATATCATTTATAATACCGGAGTGGGGACAATGATCTCTGCCCTTACGGAAACACAGACTGCAACCTGTACAAAAAGGAAGTTTCAAGCTGCTGAGGTGTATTTCCTCAAAAATCACATATGGATCTTCCTTTAGAATCTCTTCCCTCACGGCACACATGGCTCTCCAGGTATTGCCCTTATGCGGGGAGCCATTAATCATCAATATCCTCATACTCTGTTTCCCCCAAAAATTCTATCTATAATAAAATGTATAAACTGATCCCTCTCCTGCTTCTGGTTAAAATCAAAACCAAGGCTTTCTTTTGTCATATCTTTTCTCAAAAACACACCCTGCAAAATGAGTGTAAAAGCATAGGCAAGCAGTTTCGTATCCCGTTCCCCGGAATTCAAAACCATGCAAAAGCCGGCAACTGTTCTCATTGTATTATCCATTATCATCGGTGCAATCATATCTCCTAAAATTGAGATCTTGGAGATCTCAGGATTACTGATCAAAAAGTCCATAACCTGACAGGCTACTTCCTTTATTTTATCTGTTTCCTTCAAATTTTCATGCAGCCGGGGATTAAAAACACTGATTACATTACCAATTATTCTCTGAACGCATATCTCTATAAGCTTTTCCTTGGAACCGAAATGGTAGTTTATAAGTCCTGTTCCTACGCCTACCTTCTCTGCTATATCTCTTATTGTAATATTCTCTATGTTACCGCTGCTTTGCTGCAGTAGCTTTATTGTTGTTTCAATAATTTTTTCTTTAATTTGCTGAGCTTTTCCCATACTTTCATCTCAATTCTTGAACATTGTTCAATTTTTATTATAACTTACGGATAAATTTTGTCAATCCTCTACTTCCTTATAAGCTGATTTAGAGTCATTAAAAAGGCATCTCCTAACTGGCGGAAATGCCTTTACCTGAATTTTTATCGATAAAATTGCCATTGGGCAGGGAAATCATATCCTCCCTGATGTTACTATCTTTTCAAGACAAGCGACAAGGTATTCATTGTCTTCCTGTGACTTTACCGCAATCCTGAAATATGTATTATCAAGACCAACATAGTTATCACAGGAGCGTATTAAAATTCCATATTTCTCAAGCTCTTTTTTCAGGGAATTATTCTCTGACCTGAACAAAATATAGTTTGCCCTGGAGTCAAACACCTCAAAATCCAGCTTCCTTAAGCTCTTCATCAGATATTCTCTGTTCTGCCTTATTAAGAATCTCGTCTTATTGAGGTAATCAGTTTCCCTGAGAGCAGCAATACCGCACCGTTGGGCCGGTACAGACACGCTCCAGGGCTGACCAGCACTTGAAAGGCGTTCAAGGAGGTCCTTATTCGAGCACACTGCATAACCCAGCCTAAGGCCTGCCATTGCATATATCTTTGTAAAGGCTTTTATGACAATAACGTTATCATATGTTCCAAGACTGTCAACTATGCTGAACTCCTGAATATTTTCCAGGAAATCAATAAAGCATTCATCTACAACCAATACACAGTCATTTTCCTTGCATTTGTGTGCAAGTGTCAAAACTGTTTTTTTATCCAGCAATCCTCCGGTAGGATTATTGGGGTTGCAAAGAAACACCAGATCCATGTCGGAAGTGACGTAATCAATCATTCCTTTATCAATATTAAAGCCATTCTCCCTCTTCAATCTATAATACCTGACTTTGCTGTTAACCGTTCCAACAGCTTCTTCATATTCTGAAAATGCCGGGGCTGTCACAAGGGTATTCCGGGGCTTAGTTGCTGCAGCTATTCGATATATGATGTCAGCAGCACCGTTACCGCAAAAAATATAATCCTCCGGTACATTTTCATGCAAAGCTGTTTGCTTTACCAGCTCTCTGCAAAGGGGATCAGGATAATTGCTTGAATACTCCCTACTTTCTATAAAAGCTTGTTTCACACCCTCCGGTAATCCCAGAGGATTAATATTGGCCGAAAAATCTAATAACCGGTTAGAGTCCGGCAAACTGCCATAACTATAAATATCTCCCCCGTGAGTCAATTTTCCCATTATACCTCCAAAGTCATCCCAAATACGACATGGTACATTATTAGTCCAAATTTTTACGTACTTATAACACTTTCATTTACTTTGATATTATCAGAATAATTATTAATCTCACAATGCACAAAAATATCCCTGAAATGATCGCAGTAGTATACATAAGTTTGTTTGCAGCCGGTATATCGTCCATTTGAATATTTCTGTTATTGTCACCTATTGAAG
Organism: Bacillota bacterium; assembly: GCA_023409265.1. Lineage (GTDB taxonomy): Bacteria > Bacillota > Clostridia > Acetivibrionales > DSM-1351 > Ruminiclostridium. Next base: position 528,501 of record JAEYHZ010000014.1, read on the forward strand.
GCTTCCTGACAAGCTTTCCAAAATAATATGCGTCTCCTGCAAGCTGTACATTCAGTGCTCCTGCACATACAGACTCTGTTCTGGCGCTGTTTGGACTGGAATGGTTTCTCTTATCTCTTTTATAAATCCTTAATGCATTTTTATAGTCCAACCTGTTGATGAAGCCGGCTGCTATCATCCCATAAGCTGAAAATATGGCCGGTATGAAATTCATCACATCATCAAGTCTGGCCGCAAATTTTCCGAAATAAAGATACTTGTCGTTTTTATAGCCAATCATTGAATCAAGCGTATTAACTGCTTTATAAAAAAAGCCCAGGGGAGCTCCGCCGATTATCAAAAATATTAATGGAGCCACAACCCCGTCGGATGTATTTTCTGCAACTGTTTCCACAGCTGCTTTTGTAATACCTTTTTCAGTAAGGTTCCTGGTATCGCGCCCTACAATCCAGGACAGATATTTTCTTGCGCTGTCCAGATCATTGATTTTCAGCTGCTCATATACCCTCATACTTTCAGTCTTAAGGCATTTTGTGGCTAATATCTGATAACAGAAGATTGACGCAACAGCTACCTCCAGGACATAATTTATCCTTCCGGCAAGTGACAATATAAAAAATGGTACTACAAATGAAATACAGGTTACAAGAATAGTCAGGATCATTCCTCCAAGGAATTCACCCTTACGGTTCTTTGGCAGCAGTTTTCTTAAAACCTTCTCTCCTTTTGAAATGAGCCATCCTATAAATCTTATGGGGTGAGGAAGCCACTGAGGATCCCCGAATATTAAGTCCAGTATAAAGCCTATAATAACAGCCGCTAAAATTTCCATCTTATGTACTCCAATATCGGGATGTCATTTTAATGTCATCCCTTATTCCAGTTTAATGCCATATTTGAATAAGGCATGCTTAAATAATAAAACTCCGTTTTAAGGCGAGATATTATTAAAAATTATCTCTGGGTGATACCATATAAAGTATAGCATTTATAATGGCAGCCGCAACATTACTGCCGCCTTTTCTACCCCTTGCCACAATATGTGGAATATCAAGCCTCATAATCAGTTCCTTGGACTCGACTACATTTACGAAGCCTACGGGAACACCAATAATCAGTTTTGGTGAAATTTCTTTATTTCTTACAAGCCGGTCAAGTTCAATAAGTGCTGTCGGAGCGTTCCCCACAACAATAACAAGAGGTTTTTCTATTTCAGCAGCTTTTCTCACAGCCACTGCAGCCCTTGTTATTCCCTCTTTTGCTGCATTCTCAGCCACATCTTCATCCGACATAAAACATCTGACTTCACAGCCGCACCGTTTTGCAGCCGCTTTATTAATTCCCGACATAGCCATTTGAGTATCGGTAACAATACAAGCACCTGCTTTTAAACATTCAATTGCCGTATTCACTACATTCTGTGAAAAAAATAAATTGTCTGCATAATCAAAATCAGCAGTGGTATGAATAACCCTCTTTATGACAGATTCCTGCTGTTTGTCAAAAGTTCTGCCTTCAAGCTGCCTGCTGATGATTTCAAAACTTTTGGCCTCTATATCCATAGGTCTCATTATCTCCATATAAATACCGTTACCCTTTTCAAAGCTATATTCCTTCCTCTATAATCCTGTATATGTATTTCATATCAAGTGATTTTCGTAGAGCATCTGCCAGCATATCATATTGCTTCTCCTTATACTCCTTGATATTAAAAGAATTTCCGGCAGAATGAGTAAACCCCTTTTCCTTCATTAAGGCGTCAGCAATTTCAAATAATACCTCATCACTGTCAAAAATCCCATGCACGTAGCTGCCGTAAATATTCCCGCTGTTCATACCATCATATTTTTCTATGCCTGTATTTTCCGTCAGAACCGACAGGGGCTTAATTCCACAAGCCTCTTCATCCCAATGTTCCCCAGTCCTATCAATTTTCTGAAGCAGCTCCGTCTGACCCATATGTATCTCATATCCTTCAAAGCTCTTACCGCTTAGACCTTTAAATATACCGCCTACAGCTCCAAAGGTACCTGTTACCCTTGTACGGGTCTTTTCCCTTTCAAAGACAGTACCGGCTTTCAGAAGCCCCATACCCAGCATTTCTCCGCCCTGCTCCACTTCAAACGGATCACTTAATTTTTCACAAAGCATTTGATATCCACCACAGATTCCGATTATGGGTTTGTTTTTTGCCACATGCTTGTGTATCAGTGCTTCAAGCCCATTTTCCCTCATCCATTTCAAGTCGCCCATGGTATTCTTGCTGCCGGGAATTATTATTAAATCGGGATTCCCAAGCTCAGAAGCCCTTGATATATATCTCACACTTGCATACTCAATATGTTCAAGAGCATTAAAGTCTGTAAAATTTGAAATACGGGGCAGCTTGATTACTGCTATGTCAATAAGCCCACGTGTCCTGTTTTTCGTGAATCTTTCAGTGAGACTGTCTTCATCCTCAATATCTATTGAAAGATACGGAACTACCCCTACAACCGGAATATGTACCAGATTTTCAAGCATATAAAGTCCAGGTTTTAATATATTCACATCCCCTCTGAACTTATTGATTATTGTTCCCTTAATGTATTTCCTTTCTTCATCCCCGAGCAGCATTACTGTTCCGTATAAAGAAGCAAAAACCCCTCCCCTGTCTATATCCCCTGCGAGTAGTACTGGAGCCTTTGCAAGCTGTGCCATTCCCATGTTTACAATATCATTTCTCTTCAAATTGATTTCGGCAGGGCTCCCTGCCCCCTCAATTACAATAATGTCATTTTCCTTGGAAAGGCTTTGGTAGGCAGCCATTACCTTTGGCTGCAGCTTCAATTTATACTCAAAGTACTGTGCCGCCGTCATATTGCCCATGGGCTGCCCTTCTACAATGATCTGGGAGCCATGGTCACTGGTAGGCTTAATAAGAATTGGATTCATTCTGATATCCGGGGCTATTTTTGCCGCCTCGGCCTGGACCACCTGCGCCCGGCCCATTTCCAAGCCATCAGCAGTAATATATGAATTTAGAGCCATATTCTGAGCTTTAAAGGGTGCAACCCTGTATCCATCCTGTACCAATATACGGCACAGACCTGCCGCCAATAAGCTCTTGCCTGCATTGGACATGGTTCCCTGAATCATTATTGATTTTGCCATAAATATTCACCTGCCTCTTTGTTTAGGCATACCTTAAGCATGCCTTATATTTATTTCTCCGGCTTAATATTATAATTGGTCTGACTGGCGAATTTACTGCATTTTTGCACAAATCGCTCACCAAACCCTATATTCCCATAAAAGTGCATGTGGGGGTATCCAGCTACGACAGTATCATTTGCAACAATGCACTTCCACCCTTTTCCATTATTAGGCTTGAAGGCCTCAAAGCCAGTACCGTTATTGTCACTGTCGCTGTAGTGGAATTCGTGGGCATTGATACTTTCTCCCTTTAAACAGAACAAATTATCCTCTCTTGCTGTCAAAGTTGTATATCCAAATCTTGAGAGGCTCTTCTCCATTTTGTTGTTTCCCTCAAGAGCACCTGCCATGGCATATTTATTACCTTCAGCATCTGTAAGTGACTGCTGCAGATACATAAACCCTCCGCATTCCGCATATGCAGGCAAGCCCTTCTCAACGGCGTTTTTGATGCTGTTGAGCATACTCTTGTTCTCACTCAGTTCCTTTGCATATAATTCCGGATATCCGCCTCCCAGTATCAGGCCGTTTATCCCTTCCGGAAGCTGTTTATCCTTTAAGGGTGAAAAATAGATAAGTTTTGCTCCCATCTGTTCCAGAAGCCCGAGGCTGTCTGCATAGTAAAAACAAAAGACTCTGTCCCTGGCTACTGCAATTTTGCACTGACAGCTTTCTTTTACAGTGAAAGATTCATATTCAATTGACGGCGCAGCTTGCGACAGCCGAAGCAGGCCGTCTATATCAATATACCGCTCTGCGTTTTGGGCCAGTACATCCAGCTTCCTCTGAATATCTACTATTTCGCTGGCAGTAACCAGCCCCAGATGTCTGCTCTCAATGGCAGCACCGGGAATATGAGGCAGAAAGCCGAATAATTTGAGCCCTGTATTATCTTCAATCATGGGCTTGTACATTTCGTAGAGAGCCGGAGATACTGAATTTAAAATAACACCTTTTAAATTGCTGCCGGACTTAAAATCCTTAAAACCTTTTATAACCGCTGCCACCGACAGCGCCATCCCTCCCGGCTCGGCCACAAGTACCGAAGGTGTACCTGTAATACGGCTGATGGAATATGAAGAATGGCTCCCGTTACTTCCAAGACCGTCATAATATCCCATAACCCCCTCAATTACCGACACCTCAGCCTCCTGAGAGTTTTTTGCCAAAAGATACTTAACATTATTTTCTCCGCAGAGAAAAGTATCCAGATTACGTGAGCCAATACCTATTATTTCAGTATGAAACATTGGATCAATGTAATCAGGTCCGCATTTAAAGGCTGCCGCTTTAACCCTTCTATTTGAAAGAGCCTTTAGTATTGCGCAGGTAACTGTGGTTTTGCCGCAGCCGCTTCCTGTACCTGCTATCATAATTCTGGCAATGCTGCTTGTTTTCATATGTCCCCCGTATTCTAACGTACACTTTTTCTAAGGAACAGTTAAATTGTAACTTCCCATTTTTTAAGGCGCTATTTTCTTAAACTATCTCCCTTGAAAATCGGGTTTTATTATTTAACTATTCCTAAAATAATATATACCGGATTATTTGCAGTCATCATATGGTAACCTCCCACCTTCCGGGAGTAAGAAGCATTTATACACGTGACCTCTGTTTCCAGTCCATGATTCTCAAAGGAATTTACAGCTTCGTTCAGGCTTTCCAGAGTAACTGCATTTGCTGCAAGCCTTATAAAGGGATTTTTTTTCAATAACGCTTTCACTATCTCCTTCATATTTCCGCTTGTTCCTCCTATAAAGGCTTTATCCGGTCTGGGAAGATCTGCAAGAGTCTGAGGTGCACTTCCATGAACAGCAACCACATTCCCGGTTCCCAGCCTTTTTCGATTTTCCCTGATCAGCTCTATAGCCTCCCCTTTCTGTTCCACTGCATAAACACAGCCGTCAAAGGCTCTTCTTGCCATACTTATAGCCACCGAGCCCGTTCCTGCACCAATATCATAGACTATATCCTCAGGTGCAACAGCAAGCTTTGAAAGTGTTACCGCTCTTACTTCCTCCTTTGTCATGGGTACATTCCCTCGGACAAAATCACTGTCACACAGCGGCAGGTGACAATTTACATAATCGGGGTTTTTAAAGAATAAAACCGTAAGGTCCTCAAAAACATATTGTGACAGTTCTTTAACGGTACCTTCAACAATACGTTCCTGAGGCATGGACAGGTTTTCTCCCGCTATGGCCTTGATTTCTCCCATATCATTATCCATAAGGTTTTTGCACACCATATGGGCTTTATTGTTTCCTCCGGTAAGTACAAATACTGCAGGATTATACGATATTGCTCCCAAGAGACTCTTTTCCCTGCCATGAAGACTTATAACCTTTATGTTTTCATAGCTGCAGCCGATTTTTGAACAAAAGTACTGTAGACAGCTGATACCACAGACAACTTCAACATTTATCTCCACACGAAGTCTTTGAATAATTGTACCTGCGATACTAAAAAAACCTGTATCCCCCGACACCAGTAAAGCTATATTGTGAAAGTGAGACATTTGTATTATTTCAGGAATTTTATCCATGGGATATTCTGAAATATCTCCTCTCAAGGTTATAAATAGCTTTGAAAGTCTATGAGTAGTACTAAACACCGCATCGCAGGTTTGTATCAGCCTTACAGCCTTTTGTGTCAGATAATCTTCAGAACCTGTTCCCGCCCCGATTATGTAGAGATTCTTATTCATAAAACTTCCCTTATCCTGTCTGCCAATACAGCTGCCAGCCTTGGGTCCGACCCGAGAGTGCTTCCCATAGTGACTTTTATATCAGGGTGTTCAGACAGGTATTTATTTATTTCTCCCGGAACATCTTCATTTATATGAATCCCTTCAAATAGGAAGTATGGAACTACAACTATTTCACTTGCTCCTTTTTGAGCCAAAATATCCAGTCCTTTTTCCAGGTTGACTTCACAAAATTCCATGTAGGCAGTTTCAATCATAATACCCGGCAGCTGTATCCTTGTCATTTCAGTTATTTTCTCCAGAGTCTCAAGAGTTTTTCTTTCACGGCTTCCATGAGCCAGAATCAATATAGCTTTCATAATTAACCTCCTATGCCATGTTATGGCTTTGAGCCGCATAGCAGCCAAAATTATTTTTACAATTCAAAGTTTAGGTTCATTCAATTTTTCTAAAACAAATCTTTTGGAAAGTTCTTCCTTCAACTCATTTATTGTAAGTCCGGCATTTTCCGGCGGGCGAGAAATCAATATTATCGTCACCCTAAGATCTCTCGCTGCTGAAATTTTTTCTTCAAAGCCTCCGGCCGCACCTGTATCTTTTGTTACAATATATCTGGCACCTGTCTGCTTAAGCATTGCAACATTCATATCATAAGAGAACGGCCCCTGCATGCAGATTAGGTTTTTCCCATTGAAGCCCAGTTTCAGGCATTTTTCCATTACCTCCAGTGTTGGCAGTACTCTGATAAAAAGCCTGTTATCGTAATCAGTGACAGTAGTATAAGCCTCAAGTTCCTTGCTGCCGGTGGTTATAAGTACCTTCCCTTCAACTGTATTCAAAAATCCTGCCGCATCTGTGGAATTTCCTACAGTAACTACCTGTGCCAAATCTCCTGCATTGACTCCCGGATCGGTTTTTATTGATGGTCTGAATACGCGTATATATTCTCTTCCTGCTTGGGTACAAGCTGCTTTTACATTACTGGAAACAATCTCTGCATAGGGATGAGTTGCGTCAATGATTAGCGAATACCCCTCAAGCATATCTGCTATTTCTTTAGCCTTCAGCCTGCCTGCCCTTACCTCTATGCTGTGGCTACAGGGCATTACCATACTGCCGTATTCAGTTGCGACACAGGCAGTAACCTGCACTCCATTCAACGCCAGAAATTCAGAGATTTCTCTGCCCTCGGTTGTCCCTGCAAAAACAATAGCCCTCATAGTCAATACCCCGTATTTGTTTTAAATGCTACACTCCTCTGTAGCCACGTGATGTCACCAGCCTGTCATTTATTACCCTGGTATTTTTGTTTCCAATTATGACCGTAGTAAACATATCCACCTGCTCCAAGCCAAGCTCTTCAAGCGTTAGAATCCTGTGTGACTGCCCAGTCCGTCCGATATTTCTTACATAACCGCAGGGAGTTGTTCTATCAGCTGTCTTCATAATAATTTCACAGGCTTTGTTAAGGTAATCTCCCCGCTTCATACTGGATGGATTATATATACATATTACAAAGCCGGCTTGGGCCGCCAGCTGTAAACGTTTCTCTATATCCTCCCAGGGTGTGAGCAAATCACTGAGTGAAATAACCGCAAAATCCTGAGTCAGCGGAGCCCCCAGAACAGCTGCCGCAGATGTAGCCGCAGTAATCCCGGGTATGACCTCTACCTGTACCTCGGTGGTATTGTATTCTGAAAGCACCTCATATATGAGTCCGGCCATACCATAGACCCCGGCGTCCCCACTGGACACAACTGCAACCTTCTTTCCTGCAATAGCCGCTTCTACAGCTAATCTGCAGCGCTCCACTTCCTTCTTCATGGGTGTGGAGGCTGTTTCCTTGTCAGGTATTAAAGGTCTTATAAGATCTATATATACTCCATAGCCTACTATAAGCTGGCTTTCTTCAAGTGCTCTTATTGCCTTCTCTGTAATGCTGCCTTCATCTCCAGGCCCAATTCCCACGACATATAGTTTTATACAATCACCCCGTTTATCAACAATTTACCTTGATACTGCTTATCTTTCCGGTAAATGAGTTTATTTTATGGAAGCTGCTCCATCTTTCATACTGAAGTATATAATGGTCTATTATTTCCTTGATTTCATTAATTTCGTTCCGGTTTATTCCGGAATAGTCGGTGTAAAACATATCCAGATTATAGCAGCAGATTCCGGGTAAGTCGCCCACACCCGGTTCAATATCCCTTGGCAGTGCCAGATCTACGAAAAGTACAGGTTGTTTTTCAAGTTTTTTCACCATATCAAAGGTGATGGTAAAGTGAGGACTGGCAGTGGCACTTATAACAACATCCGCTTTTTCAAGAAACTGCTCTCTCTCAGCATATTGAATTGTATTACAGCCGTCAGGCACAATGACCTCCCCATGTCTATAGCTTCTGAGCGTCACAGTTACCTGCGCCCCCAGTTCAATAAGTCTTTTGCTGCATGTCCTGCCTATTTCTCCATTTCCGATTACAAGCACTTTCCTGCCTGCAAAACAATAATTTCCTGATAAATCTGTTATTGCCTTATCTGCTGCCGAGCTGGGAATTGCCTTTATTTTCACCTGCGTTTTTGCCTTTTTTGCAGCTGTGATTCCAAGCCGAAAAAGCGTCTCAAGCACTGAATCAGCCGTTTCTTCCTCCCTTGCTGTCTTGGCGGCATTTTTAACCTGGGCAAGTATCTGGTCCTCATAAAGCACCATGGACTGTAATCCGCAGGCTACCTCCATAAGGTGGAGCATTGCTTCCTTATCTCTTTTAATATTAAGCAATCCGGATATTTTTTCATCATTTACTCCGTATTGCCTGCACAGCAATTCACAAAGCCCTGGATCGCTGATTTCAGGACCGGATATATAAAGCTCAGTCCTGTTGCAGGTAGATAACAGTACGCAGCCGGAAATATCTTCATTCCTCTTTAAATCCACCAAAATTTCTCTTGTTTTGGAAGATGTAAAACTGAATTTTTCTCGAACATTTATTTCTGCAGATTTATAATCCAAATATACCAGTGAAATACTCAAAACTTGCATCTCCATTCTTTTTTCGCTATAGCTGCCGTTATTCCATTCTCACTGAGCTTTCTAACAGTCAGTTTTCCATTACTTGCTTTTACGGCAGCTCTTTCACAAACGTTATCAACTCCTGTTACCTCTTTAACAAAATCCGAATGATTAAAATCCCCCGTAACCTGTAAAAGCTCCTTTGCAGTATATGTATAAAAAGGAACTTTCCACTGTCTGCTCAGTGTCAGCAGGGCTTCTTCTTCAGACTTTAAATCAATTGACGCAATGGCTTCAATTTCAAATACCTGTATCCCATTCCCTGCCAATATAGTATTTACAAAATTCAATAAAGCCTCATACTGTATATTCTTCCTGCACCCAATGCCCAGTACATACTGCTTTGGAACAAGGTGCAGGGTATGTTCAAAACTTTTTTTATTCCGTGCAGCTATACAGATTCCCATTCTATTGTCAGTGGAATAATTCAATCCCTCCGGGAGGCTGCCATCAACCGGAAAATCTGAAACCAAACCCACCTGTTCGCCGTTTAACAAAGCTGCCGATATGTATTTTATCTGCCCAACATTTGAAATGTGGCAGCCATTGGCAACAGCCCAGGAATCCACGGCGAACATTCGGCGCAAATCCGTTGCCGTAGTAATAACAGCCTGTCCTGATAAAATGTCGGCAATAATTCCAGCAAGTCTGTTTGCTCCCCCTATGTGCCCGGATAAAACAGGGATAATGTAGCTGCCAGTTTCATCTATAACCAGAACAGCAGGATCCCGGTCTTTTGAACTGATAAATGGAGCTATGGCTCTGACAGCTATACCTGCCGCACCAATGAATACAATTGCGTCACAGGTATTAAAGGCAGCTCCTGTAAAAGTTTTCAGGTCACGTGGTAAAGGCTTTAACCCATATGTTTCATATGTGCAATAACCTTCCGCAGAACATCCCATTCCCAATAACTCCTGCTGAATTCTCCAGCACAGTAATCCACCCTGTTTTGTAAATGCAGCCAAATGTATTCTCATCCTTGCTCCGATGCCTCTCTGAACATATGCGTAAAAGCGGGATCATATAATTTGGAACGTGTGTATTCCTTTCCAAGAAAGTCTCCCACCAGGATTAATGCTGTCTTGCTTATATTATTTTCCTTTGCAGCAGAGGATAAATTCTCTACACAGGTTCTTACGATTTTCTCATCGGGCCAGGTTGCCTTATAAACAATAGCCACAGGCGTATCAGGCTGGTATCCTCCGGCTGTGAGCTCTCTGCTCAGATGCTCAAGCATTGAGGAACTTAGAAAAATTGCCATAGAAGCATGAATAGCAGCCAGCTGAGATATTCTCTCTCTTTCAGGTACCGGTGTACGCCCTTCCATTCTGGTGAGAATAACTGTCTGACTGACCTCGGGCAGGGTATATTCTGCTTTCAAAGCTGCGGCTGCTCCGCAAAAGGAACTTACTCCAGGAACTACAGAATATTCAATACCTCTCTGCAAAAGCAGATCCATCTGTTCACGTATGGCACCGTAAATACTGGGATCCCCAGTATGGAGCCTTACTATTTTTTTGCCTGCCCTATCTCCGGTTTCCATAACCGATATAACCTGCTCCAGTGTCATTTCGGCGCTGTTGTATACCTTGCAGGACTGCTTTGTATATAAAAGCAGCTCAGGGTTTACAAGTGAACCTGCATAAATAACAACATCTGCTTCCTCAAGTAATGCTTTTCCCCTTACAGTGATGAGATCAACAGCACCGGGTCCGGCACCAACAAATGTAATCATAATCATTTATCCTTTACTATAATAATTGAAAAGTAGCTTGACCCACCGGATACCTGGTCAAGGCTTTCATATATGCTTTCATTTTCCATACTGCAGCATTCTACCATTTGAGCTTTTTCATAAAGCTTCATTCTCTTTAGCGTTTCAATCACTCCTGAGAGGTTTTTTCCGCTCTTCATCAGTATTTTTGTTCCCTTAAGTGCCAGCAGATCTTCCGTACCCTCATAAGCTGCGGGTATTATATGTAAAGCTTCCTCCCTGTCGCATAAGGAAATATTTAGTGCACCTGCCGATGCACAGAAAGAGGTTATTCCAGAAACAATTCTGGCAGTGAAGCCTTTTTGTATAATAAGTCTGTGAACATACATATAGGTGGAATAAATTGTGGGGTCACCCAAGGTTATAAAAGCAATATTTTTCCCTTTGTTCAACTCCTTTTCCAGCAGCTCACAGCTTATGCGATGGCTCATTTCGACAACCGCCAGATCTCTGCTCATGGGCATGGGGCAGTATAGCAGCTCTTTGCCTACAATATAATCCTTTACTATTTTCATGGCTGTCTTCTCACCATTGGTGTCTGGTACAGCAATTACATCGGCCAGCTGAAGCACCTCAACCGCCTGTAATGTCAATAGCTTCGGATCACCCGGTCCCACGCCCACACCGTATAAAATTCCCTTCATTTATCAGCACTCCATAATTTTATTCAGAACCTGTCCGGTATCTCATTGCACTTATCATTTTGGCGTTTTTTGCGCCAAGCTGGGTCGTATTTTCCTGCCTGTTTGCGTTTCAACGAAGCAAAGGTGCCCTCAGGGCTGCACAGGCAGGGAACATTTTTGTTGCCTCGTTATAAAATTGTGAGCCCCCGTGGTCTCAAAGAAGGCTTTATTCTGACCTGTGAACATAACTACTTCAACCCTGGCCCTAAATGCTGCTCTTTGATTCAGGTGATATTCAATTTTATTCAGGATACTTCCATAAACCTGTTCCACCAATCCCGACTCCTGAAGTATTCCTGTTATCTGATCGGTGGTGATGGCCTCCATAATGCTTTTAATGCATTCGCCCGAGGCACCCGCAAGTGCTGCGTGGGCCGCAAATATCTCATTTCTGCAGTCAGCAGTCCGTGAATGGGTATTCATTATTCCCCCTGCTATTTTGCATAGCTTTCCGGCATGCCCGATCAGCAGAATGTTCTTTATATCCTTATATACTGCATAATCAATTGTCTCCCCGATAAAATTCGAACATTTAATACCCTTTTCAATATCCAGTCCGAATTTCTCAAGTGAAAAATCCCGTCCATAGTTTCCCGGTGAAACCAGCAAAACCTCACAATTCTCTGCTGCTTTGCTGTTTATCTCCACATGAATTGTATCTATCAGCGCTTTTTCACTCATGGGTTCCACTATTCCGCTGGTACCAAGTATTGATATTCCTCCCTCAATTCCCAGCCTTGGATTGAAGGTTTTTTTTGCAATTTCTTCACCGCCCTCAGCGGATATCACTACTGAGAAGCCGCCCCGGTATTTGTATCTTCCGGCTGTCTGCAGTAAACCCTCCTCAATCATTTGTCTTGGAACAGGATTTATTGCAGCCTCACCGACACCTATGGACAGACCGGGTTTTTTAACACGGCCTACACCTTTTCCACCGTCAATCGATATGCCGGCGGCAGTTTTTTCAACTCTTGCATATATTTTAATACCGTGGGTTACGTCAGGGTCGTCACCTGCATCTTTTTTTACAGAGCAGCTGATCCACCCCTCCTGCTTTACTATATCCTCAACCTGAAGAGTCAGTGTAACACCCTTTGGAGTATCAATAATCACTTCCTCCACAGTTTCATCTCCCAGCAGCATGACAGCACATGCTTTAGCTGCAGCCGCTGCACAGCTTCCTGTAGTAAACCCGCACTTAAGTTTTCTTCCCTCTTTTACTATAAATTCGTTCATCCACTTAACCTGTACATATGCTAATATCCTTACTCCAATATACTTATGCTGATATTCTTAGGCGTGCCGATACTTACACTTAACTCATACCTTAAAGCCACTTAAGATTTCTTCAGGATACTTTTAATTGATGCCCTGGCTGCCGATATTGTGGCAGCGGAGCTGTCAACTTCCAGCTTATCCTCTTTTTTTAATATTTCCATCAAATGCGCCACCCTGGGTAATCTCAAGGAATACCTCCGCAACTTGTCTGGCTGTTGTATCAGTTCTTCAATGTTACCTGCCAATACAACCTTCCCATGATCCAATACATATGCATAGTCACAGTAAATAGGGACAATATCCATTTCATGGGTGGCCAGTATAACAGATACACCTGTTTCATCCTTTATTTTTGACAAGAGATTAAGAATTTCGCTTGCCCCTTTTGAATCAAGCCCGGCTGTGGGTTCATCCAGAATAATTACATCGGGCTCCATTACCAGCACCCCGGCAATTGCCACCCTTTTCTTCTGACCAAAGCTTAAAGCATGTGTGGGACTGTCGATATATTCACCTATACCGGTCTGTTCTATGGCCTTTTCAACTCTGGCTTTTACTTCCGCTATATCCAGTCCCAAATTCATAGCCCCAAAAGAGACATCCTTCCTTACATTGGACGAAAACAGCTGGTCATTGGGGTCTTGAAATACTATTCCTACACGCTTTCGTATTTCAATAATTCCCTTTTTGTCATAGCTTACTTCCTTGCCATCAAAAATGACCTCTCCACTGTCAGGCGTTAAAACACCATTCAAATTTAAAAACAGGGTTGACTTTCCTGCACCGTTTCCACCTAATACTGCAGTCATCCTACCCTTTTGAATTGTAACGTTGACCTGGTCCAAGGCTTGTTTATCGCCGTTATACGAGTAGCTCAGATTTTTAGTTTCAATTATGTTCATAATTTATCTCCTACAATAAAAGCACATCCACCATACCCAGACATAAAAGCAGACAACTTACCAGTATTGAAGCAACCTTCATTTTTTTACTATAAATATATTCCTCAGCTATGGTATTGAATTGTCCATTGTAGCCTCTTGATTCCAGCGCCGCATATATCCTGCCCGAGCGCTGATATGCCCTTATGAACAGCATACCGACAAGTTCCCCCATTGATCTTAATGCAGTTATGAAATTTCGGTTACCCAGTCTTGAATCCTTTGCAATATTCATTCTTTCTACTTCCTCCAGCAGAACAAATATATACCGGTAAATCAATTCCATAAGTATCACTATAGCCTTGGGAAGCTTTGTTTTTCCCAAAACCTGAAACAGGTCCGACATTGGAGTATTTAGTGATAAAAAATACATGCAGCTTACTGACCCCAGTGCTTTTAACACTAATTTCGTACTCACAATAAGAGATGCTCCATTAATACCATAGGCATACCTGCCGATTTTTATCCCAATTAAAAGAGTCTGGTCAGGCTCAAAACGGTTTATCAGTACGGTTATGGTTCCAATGACCAGAAAACCAAAGGGGATACATAGAAAGCTTATGTATCTGGCAATATTCATTTTGCCCGATTTAACCGTTGCCAGGGTCATAATTACAAGTGTTGCCGTACTGACTATAATAGAATTAAAACCTAAACATAGAAGCAGCGGTGCCATGGAAAACAATATTTTCACCTCGGGGCTCACTTTGGATAGACTTGAGGAGTAAGCGTATTTATCTGTTAATGTCATTTCTGTGTCCCGGGATTCGCCTTATTACCGGTAACTTTTCCAAGTACAAAACCAACCACACCGGCTCCGATTGCTGCCTGTAATGCAAATAGAAGTGATTCTATTTCTCCGCTGGCAGGTTCCAGCAGGGACTCAAACCAGGGTTCATAATCGGGATTTATTTTTGATATCTGCTCTTCAGCCAGACCATCAGCACCTGCAAACTCAGCATTCTTCATTAAAAGTGGCGGAGCGGCCAAAATTATCACAACTGTTATTATTAAAAGTAAGTTCTTTTTCCATAATTTCATAATAAATATCCCCTCTCTCCTCATTAGATGGCTGAAAGCTGTTGTAATTCCCTGGAGTTGTATTTTACCAGAACATTATATATTACAACTGTTAATAAACCTTCGCACACAGCCAGAGGCAATTGTGTCAAGGCGAAAATACTTATGAACTTTCCAAGAGAAACCATAATGCCGCCTGTAGCATCAGGATATGCCAAAGCCAGCTGTACCGAAGTTGTAACATATGTCATCAAATCTCCGAGAAAAGCCGCAAGAAATACAGCCAGACCTGATTTTGCTCCGAGTTTTTTTGACAGCTTGAATACTCCAAAAGAGACAAGAGGTCCTACAATAGCCATTGAAAATGTATTTGCTCCTAAAGTTGTAACACCGCCATGAGCAAGTAAAATTGCCTGAAATAATAAGATTATAATCCCAATAACTGACATAGCCGTCGGTCCGAATAATACGGCACCCAGTCCCACTCCGGTAGGATGTGAACAGCTGCCTGTGACAGAAGGCATTTTCAGTGCAGAGAGCACGAAGGCAAAAGCACCGCACATTGCCAGCAAAGTAAGATTTTTTGAGGATACATTGATTTTCTTTTTAATTGAGATAAATCCTGCTACTAAAAACGGGATGCAGAGTGCTCCCCAGCTTATGCACCAGCCCGGCGCAAGATATCCTTCCATGATGTGCATTGCAGATGTACCCAATGGAAAGAAAAGCATAATACTGACCACTGCTGTAAGACATACAGCAATTCTTCCAAGACTTGCCTTATTCATTTGTACTACCCCCATTAATTTAATAAATTTGCCAAAAAAATAAAACCTCTATGTTTTTAATAAAAAGGTTTTATTTGTAAAAAGAAAAATAGCATAATAATTTATGTATTTAAACTCTTTGACAAACTACACACTTCATACTCTGTGAAGTCATAGCACTCCGCATATTGGCATCTGCAGACTATATTGGCAGGTCTTCCGACTTAGACATCTTCGTAAATTCTCACCTTCCCGGGCTAATTCGCCCAGTGGCTTTTAAAAGCAGAAATAGTATTGTATATACTATCAGCTTTTTGAGAATCTCCTCCGTCATCACGGCAGCAGGACTGTTTGGGATTTTCACCCTGATTCCCTCTCAAGAATGAATAAATAGTAACATCCCGTTTTTCAACGGAATTTTCCATAAAAATTCTTCACTATCTATTCCTTCCTTATGCTTAACTTCTTAAGCAACCAATATAAAGGAACAAGTAAATAATAACTTTCCATTTTTCAGGGGGCAATTTTCAAAAATACTGCGTTGTAGACAGCTGCAATAAAGTAATTATTTGCGCCTTTCTCCGCCTTGTCTTTTTGAAAACTATCTCCCGTGAAAATCGGGTTTTATTATTTAAATAATTCCTATAAATATTAAATTTTCATTGGCATAATTATATATCATTAATATAAACAAAGTCAATTTTGAATTTAGGCATGGCGCAAAATCCACCAAAAGGACGGGCTCCATGAGATATTAGACAGGCTCTGCTAATACTCTATGCCTTCTCTGGCCGGTATACCTTTGGACAACGGATGCTTGACAGCATTTATTTCAGAAACATAATCGGCAAGCTCCAAAAGATCCTGTGGAGCATTCCGGCCTGTCATTACCAACTCCAGCTCATCAGGTTTATTTTTCACAAAATCCACTACCCGGTTTAAATCAAGGAAGCCATTATTTATAGCTGCCATTATTTCATCAAGTATTATCATTTCCTTTGACTCTGAGTTTTTTATTGCATACTCAAACATTTTGAAAATACTGTATTTTAAATCTTCTTTTTCTTCTGCATTCAGTTCCCATGAAAATTTATCTACACTCTTATTCTTGCACAGTTGAAAGTCAGGGCCAAGTTGGTTGAGAATTTCTTCCTCACCGCTCCTTCTGCCTTTGAGAAACTGAACCATCAAAACTTTCATCCCCCAGCCATATGCTCTTATTCCCAGGCCTATGGCTGCAGTTGTCTTTCCTTTTCCATTTCCGGTGTATATATGAACTAGTCCCTTCAAAGCATCTCTTCCTTATCGAGTAATTTCTTTTCAACATCAAGTAAAGCATGAATAAATAATAATACACCGTTTCAAGGCAATATCTTTTCGTCAAGACCAGACGGAGGAATGCGCAAAATGGGAAGTTATTATTTGATCATGCCTAAATTCTATCCAATTGGTTTTAGCTGATTACCTCAACCAGTTCCTTCGACATTGTCTCAATACTCTCTACGGAGGAATCCAACTCTTCCATTGAGGCAACAAGTTCTTCGCTGGCCATTGCGATCTGCTCCAGATCCTGAAGGGTTCCGGTATTAATATCTTTTACCTCCCTGACTATATCAACCACTTTATTGCTGTGACTTGCAGCATGATTTGTATCGTTATTGACAATAGCGAGCTTTTCGTTCATTTCCTTGTTTGCTGCTGCAACCCTGTTGAAGGAGCTCCTGGCATCTGCAAATATCGAAAGCCCCCTGTCAACTAATTCAGAGCCTGTATCCATAGCGCTTACAGCATTTTGAGTATCTTCCATTATCTCTTTAATCAGAGCGGCTATATCCTTGGCAGCCTTTTGCGAGCCCTCGGCAAGATTCCTTATTTCCTGAGCAACAACTGCAAAGCCTTTGCCCTGTTCACCCGCTCTTGCAGACTCAATTGATGCGTTGAGAGCCAGCATATTTGTCTGAGCTGATATTTCTGTAATAACCTGAACAAATTTTGATATATCGCCGGATCTCTGTTCCAGCCTTGCAATAGTCTCCTTGCTTTGTCTGGTAGCTTCGGCAATAGCATTCATTTCTTCAACTGCATTTTTCATGACCTGCTCACTGTCGCTGGTAAGGATATGTACCTGTTCTGAGAGATCTCCCAGGTTCCTGCCCTCATCAGCAATCTTGTTCAGGCTCTCAGACATATTTGTTACAGCCGCTGTTGCCTCCTCCATATTCTTAATGGACTGTTTGGAGCCTTCTGCTATCTTTGATGTTTTGTTTGCAATAGATTCATTCGCCTTGGTTGTATTTTCAGTCATCAGGGAAAGATTGCTGACAGATTGTGCAAGTACATTTGACACATCATTTGATTTTCTGGTAACCCTGAGCATTTTATCAAGCATTTCCTGCTGTTCTTCTGCTCCCATCATGTTACTTAGCAGCTTATGTGTTCTTTTTGATAAAACAATAAATATAACAGACAATATAATAAGCTGAATAGTTCTTGGTGCTATTCCGTATACCACTACGCTGTATATATCGGTCAAGTTGGCATCAGGCACACCGTCCAGGGGTATTGTGAGCAGCTGTGAAACATTAATAATGATTATTGATACAACCGTAGTATACCAACTGAGTCTTCTTGAAAAGAACAAGCTTGCAATTGCAAAAGGAAATGCATACATTACGACAGTGTGGTAGCTTAGAAGTGCACTTAGAATGCCTACCATCAATATAGCTGCAGTTACTGTTACATACTTGACCCATGGCTCAAATATTTTTAAAACATTTACAATGATAAAGGGTAAAGTCAGTAATACTGCCGCCAGTGCCATGGCTATTGTCATTAGGCTCTCACTTGCAACAAATATTCTCAATGCATTTAGTGTATACACTATTGCTGCAAAAATATTTGTAAATATCATGACTGCAGCAGCAAACTTGTTTGCTTCAACTTCATTTTTTAACAGGATAGAGTTTTTCTCCATAGCATTTTCCCACTTTCAAAAAAAGATAATTTTTTCCTATTTATTGTTAATTAATTATACGTTAAAGTTCGCGAAACTTCCCTCTTTTTTTGAAATTATTTCTAAAACCGACTTAATTCTCTCTTTAAGTTCGGCAACATGGGAGATTACCCCTACCAGTCTGCCTGTTTTCTGAATATCGACCAGGCACTCAATGGCGTTGTCGAGGGATTCAGGATCAAGAGAACCAAAGCCTTCGTCCACAAATAGGGTATCAAGGCTTATACCTCCGGAATAGGATTGGACTACGTCAGCAAGTCCAAGAGCAAGGGCAAGCGATGCCTTGAACCCCTCTCCTCCTGACAGTGTTTTTACATGTCTCGCCTTGCCGGTGTAGTTGTCAAACACTTCAAGCTCAAGACCCTGCTGTGCACGCCCCTTGCTTTTATCTTCCTTTCGCTTAAGTATGTACCTTGAGCCTGTCATTTTTTCCAGTCGCAGGTTTGCAGCTGATATTATTTCATCAAAGTATGCAGCGAGTACGTATCTCTCAAAGGTCAATCTCTGAGGGTTATCTCCTTTTGCTATTTTGGAAAGTTCACCTATTGTATTGTACTTTTTCTCAAGTATTTGCAGTTTATCCATTATGTTTTCAAGCTGATCCAGAGTTTTTCCGTTATTTGAATATCTTGAAAAGACTATGTTTTGCTGTTCCTGGAGCTTTTTCTGCTCGCCCAGGAGCTCCTGATAGGCCTCTTCAAGCTTGTTCACCTCCTGGATGCTCAAAGTTTCGGTTTCTTTTTCAAGATGGTCAAGCATATCCTTTTGTGACTTCAATTTTTGATAGAAGCTGTTTATTTCTCCCTGAAGAAGCTCTAACTCCTCCTGACTTTTCTTCATAGAGACAAAGTGTGCATAATCCGCAAAGTTTGCGGCCTTTAGCCTTTCCTCCAGCAGCCTGTCCAGTCTCTCCTTTTCCTCAGCACTTTCTTTCAGAGAGGTTGTGATGACGGCCAGTTCCTTTTCTGCATTGCTCAAGGCCTCTCTGGTCTGGTCCCGGGCGCGCTCGGCATCTTTGAGGCCGGCCTCAAACAGCGAAATGGCGCGCCTGATATCTTCCATCGCTATATTAAGTCTGGATATGGACCGCATTTCCTGAGGTACTTCAACTTCTATACCTGCTACTGCAGCTTCTGCTCCGGCAATCTCTCCTGATATTGCGGTTTTCTGCTCGTTAAGACGGTTAAGCGCTTCTTCAAGCTTATTAAGATTGTCGGTGGCATCCTGGCAGTTCTTCTCAAGGGATTCTTTTTTTAGCACAAATTCGTTTATTTCTTTATACTTTGAGATCAGATTTACAGTCTCAGCTTTTAAAGCGGTACCTTTCTTATTTATTGCCTCTTTGGCAAGTTCCAGCCTGTTTAACAGTTGTATGTTCTCCAATTGGGCAAGGTTGTGCAGATCAAGCTGTAAAACTTCCGGCTCAAGGTTCAGAATCCTGTTTGTTATCTCCAGTTTCCTGTTGATGAGATTACCGTTTATTTCTGATATTACTTTTAACTTATCTGTTCTTTGTTCACTTAATTGTGCCAACTCCTGTTTCATTGCCCTGAGCATTTCTTCAGAAGTTGTATTCTCAGGCGTATGTGCAGGACTGGGATGCTCAAGAGAACCACATACAGGGCACGGGGAGTTTTCCTTCAGAGATTTTGCCATCAAGCCTGCCTGACCTCGGAGGTAATTGTCTTCCTGCTGTTCAAGTCTGCTTCTAAAGCTTACAAATTTTGTGTCAAAGGCCTCAAAATCCCGTTTCTCGGTGTTGAAGCCCTCAGTTTGAATAAAAAAAGCTTCGATTAACTTTTTTATATTGTCCAACTCAACAAGCAATTTTTTATTTGCTGAAATCTCCTTGTCCAGGCGCACACCTTCAGCCTGGGCTGAATATATTCTTTTCAGGCTTTCTTCCTGTTCCTTAACGGCCTTTTTCTCAGACTCCAGCCGGCTTTGATTAAGATTAAACTGATTGTTTATATCCTTGCTTTTCTGTTTTAAAGCTTCCAAATTCTTTATGCCTTTGTCATACTGAATAACCTTGGGAAGCATATTGTTCAAAAGAGCGAGCTCCGTCTCCTGCTTCTTCAGTAAAGGTTCTTTTTCCTTCTCTGCATCAAAAAGTATCCTGCGCTGTTCATATTCCTTACCGGCATTCCGAACCTTCTGCTTTGCCTGCTCAAGCTGTTCCGTTTTGGCTGCTATGGCTTGTCCTGCTTTCCTTAGCTGTTCATCAAGTTCTATTATAGGCAAAGCTTTTCTGGCATACTCAAGATCTGCCTCCTTATGCCTGTACTCTTCTGTTCTGTTCAAGGTTGCCCGGTATTCCAGCTTTAACTGTTCCTTATTTGCAAGTTTCTTATTTATTTCAGTGCATTTTGCAATCTCTTCCTTGAGAATACCCTGCTTTTCGGTTATTTGCTGAAGCTGAGCAGCAAAGAGCTCTATATAGCCTTTGTCTGCCAGTGCAGCTTCTTTGACTTTTTGTGTAAAAAGCTCTACATTTATGTTTTTGGAAGCCCTCAAGTTCTCAAGCGTTTCATCGTTTCCTACATCAAAGTGCTTTATATGCGTATCAATCTGAGTCCTTATGTCGTGAGCCGACTTATATAACTCTCTGCTTTCATCATCAAGTTTTTTTTGTATTTCCGCAAACCCTTCGGTTCCGAAAATTTTTCTAAAGATCAGTTCTCTTTCACTGCTGTCGGCTTCAAGCAGCTTGCGGAATTCCCCCTGGGGCAGCATTACAATTTGCTTGAACTGGGATTTGTTTATTCCCAAAAGCTCATTTATTTTTTCATCTACATTTGCAATTTTGGTTATAAGAGTTCCGTCAGGCAGCAAAAGCTCGGCATCTGCATTCCTTATTGTAAAGCCCTCGCCTCTCAGCTTTTTCTGCTCCTGCTGAGGAGATCTTTTTATTTTATAGGACCTGCCCCTCAATTCAAATTCCAGCTCTATGTAGGTTTCAGTTTCAGGCAGGGCAAAATCGCTTCTGAGGCTGTCCCTGTCACGGCTGCTGCCCGAAGCTTCTCCGAATAAAGCAAAGCTGATGGCATCAAATATAGTTGTCTTTCCTGCACCCGTAGGTCCCGAGATGACAAATATCTGCTCCTGCAGCCTTGTAAAGTCTATTTTCTGTTCTTTTGCATAAGGCCCGAAGGCACTGATTGTAAGCTTTAACGGCTTCATAATTCAACCCTCAGCGTGCTAGCGCCCGCTATACTCCTTCCCGCTCAACCTCTCCGATTATTCTTGCCATAACGGCTTCAGCCTCTTCGCTCATGGGCTCTCCCTGTATTACATCATGGAATTCTCTGAAAAGTTCCAGCTTGGTCCTGGATTTATAGCCCTGTGAAGCCGAAGTTCTGGAATCCTCTTTTTGTGCTCCGGATTCTCTTGAAAGTCCCATTATATTGGGATAAACTGATCTTAATTTGGATATGGGGTCTATCAATTCCCCCCTGTCGGTAAGGACAGCATATATGTAGTCCTCAGTATTGGCAGTTTTATATACCTGCGGACTGATCAATTCATTAATGGGGCCTTTTATAATTCGCATATCCCTTTTGGGTATCAGATCGATATGTCTGGTGGAAATACTTCCCCCACCGTCAAGTTCAACAACCGTTATTCCCTTTTTCTGATTTACCTCTGAAAAAGAATATTTCATTAGTGAACCTGAATATCTTACCCTTTCATAACCTGCCTTTTGCGGAGCATGAAGATGTCCCAGCGCTGTATAATTGAACATGGCAAAATAATCCGAGCTGACAAAATCTGTACCTCCGATGCTGAGTGGCCTTTCCGATTCACTGACATATTCGGCGGGCTTACCCATATGAGTTATGTATCCATGAGTTACCATTATGTTTCTTTGACTGGAATCATAGGCCTGTCCGATCTTGTCTATTATTCTTTTCATTGCATCATCATGGGTGGATATCTGACTATCGTCGTAAATATGTCGAATGTTTCTGGGATCGGTATATGGCATGAGATAGAAGTTTACAGGACCAAAAGTATCCTCCAGCCCTATGCAGGGAACATTTCCATCAAAAATCCCGGCAATATGAAGACCGTTGTTGGTCAGGATCCTGCTGGCAAAGGACAGTCTTTCGGCACTATCGTGATTACCGGCAATAGCCAGAATGGGCAACTTCATTTCCAGAAGCAGCTTGTTGAACACCTCATCCACCAGCTCCACGGCTTCCACAGGCGGTATGCTTCTGTCATATATATCACCTGCCAGCACAAGAGCATCGGGCCTCTCCCGGTCAATAACCGATACAAGCTGTTCCAGAAGATACTTCTGCTCCTCCAGCATACTGAAATCATTTACAATTTTTCCTATATGCCAGTCTCCGGTATGTATTATTTTCATATTACTCTTCCTTTTATAAGTTAATAAGCATTTCCAATGTAATTAGCCATTTCTATGTATCGGGTATTTATTTCAACAATAATGTTCGAGTTAAATAAGTAAAAATACAATATTATATTGAATTAAGCCCGATAGTACTTCCGTGCAAGCATACAACAATGTGTTGCAACCGAAATAATTAAAGAAACAGTCACAGTGCAAAATGCTGATTTATTTAAGCAGTCTGCTTTAATTCTGCTGGATTTGCTGTTTTATGCCGGCATAATTATCTTTATCCCGGCTTCGATTATTTCAAAATCGATTGTTTTGGCTGAAACTATTTCCCCATCAATATTCAGACAGAGTTCCTCATCGCTTTCAATTTTTATTTTCCTTCCCTTAAAGAAGCTTACTTCCTTTATCTCACCGTGCTGACCCTTCATGTATTTCGGAAAAAGATTAAGTATTTTCAGGCGGCTTACCTCACTGACCAGACAAATATCCAGAAGCCCGTCGTCCAGAATGGCAGCAGGTGCCGGTATGATGCCTCCTCCATAGAATTTTCCATTGGCCACTGCTACCAGTAATGCATCTAGGTCTATCTTTTTTCCGTCGATATCCACCTTTATTCTGCATATTTTATGCTTGAAAACAGTGTAGATAATTGACAGCAGATAAGCCATACTTCCTGTAATTCCAGGCTTCTTTTTGAACAGGTTGGCATTATAAACCACATTGGCATCAAACCCGATTGAGGATATATTTACAAAGTACTTATCATTGACCTTTGCCAGATCAATGCTTCTTTCAACTCCGTTAATTGTTCGGACTATTACACCTCTAACATCGGTTTCTGAATGGAGGCTGCGGATAAAATCATTACCTGACCCTGTAGGTATGACACCTAAAGATGAAGCTGTGCCCGCAATTCCATTGACAATTTCATTTACTGTCCCATCTCCTCCAATGGAATATACTCTGCATTCTCCGCTGCCTGAATGAGCTTTTGCTATTTCGGTAGCATGTCCGGGATATTTTGTAACTTCCACAACCAATTCATCATTGACTTTATCTTTAAAGCACTCATTTATAAATGGAACCAATCCCATTGACTTCCCTTTTCCTGCTGCCGGATTAATTATAAAGATATGTTTCATTCAGGGCCCCCATCAAATTATTAATGTTTTCAGGTTCATAACCTAAACTATGGCAATTTTTTTATTTGTAATTTATAGCATATTAATCATAATTAATTATTAATTTTCTTCTTACCTCAAGAGTGGTTTAACAAGCAAAGGTGACTATAGGACACATGAGCATTTATAGCCCCGTTATATTTTATTATTTTAGCACAATTCATATTCAACAGATAGATATAGCCCAAAATGCCTGGCATTTATATATGTAAAATTTCTCAAGATTAAAAATAGGTGTTCTTAAAATAATTACACACGATTTTGAAGCGAGAGATTTTCCCATAGTGCAAGGCGGAGAAAGGTGCAATATCTCTTTATTGTACCTGACCACAACGCAGAAATACCTGAGAATAACCGTTTCAAACATGGGAGGTTATTGTTTTAAGAGCACTAGCTGCAGTTATCAGGTTTGGCGGTGCAGCTGGCGGAATTCGGACGGTGTGACGCCCTCATGTTTTTTGAAAACCGAACAGAAATAGCTTGTATCGTTATATCCGGTTTTTTCTGCTATATCCTTGACAGCAATATCACTTTCCTGAATCAGGAGTTCCTTTGCCTTCTGCATTCTTAAAAGAGTCATGTACACAAATGGCCTCATTCTGAAAGTTTTGTTAAACAGCCTGCAAAGATACTGGGGGGAGGCATTAATCGTGTCAGCCATTTCCTCTATGGTTGGATTTTTTGAGTAACTTTCTTCAATAAATGTTATTACCGGCTCCAGTTGTTTCAGCTTGGAGACTCCCGAGGCTTCCTCCTCCTTCATTTTTTGACGGCGCAGCTCTATCAGAAGGCTGTAGAGTTTAGCCGAGCATTCATATCCCATGATTAAGCCCTTGGAAGGTGCAGCAAGATAGATTTCATTTATGAGATTATCCAGCACCTTTAAGTCACTGAAGCTTAAAACCTCATAAGACTTAAACCCGAGAGAATTCATAAGAAAGGGGATACCCTCTCCGTCAAAGGTCACCCAGTGGGTTTCCCAGGGTTCTTCAATGGCATAATACTCATGAGGTACTCCGGGGTATAGTAAAAACCCTATATTCTTATGAATAATAAACTCCTTATTATCTATCAAAAGTTTACCGACTCCCCTGACACAATGTATCCACTGATAGTCAGTATATCCATTGGGTCTTTCAATATGGTCCTGATTCTCAAGGCCTCCCACCCCCTTAACATAATATGGCAGTTTATCCTCTTCTGTTATCAATGTGAACAAGTAATTATTCATAAGCTTATTCCAGCCCCATCAGGTTTCATATATTTATATAAGTATAATATACTATTATAGAAACGTACACAATAGTATTTTATAATGAAAATATAGTTATATAACCCAAGGAAAAATCACAAATGGCGACCTTTTCCTGGTTGAAACGCAGCCGAGTTAAAGTAAATTTTTCTACAAGCGAAAATTTTCTCTGAACTGATGCGTTATAAAACAGTTCTAAACATTCCATAAGACACGTAATTCAAGGGAAAATATTAAAAAGGAGGAAGATATGGGTAAGTTTATTTTAAATATAATTCACAGACCTGAAATGGTTCCTGAATATGCCGAAAAGGTTACCGGTCAGGGTAAAAAAGAGGACATTTCCCGAAAAAGCCTTTTGACCGAATCACTTGACATCTTCAAGCTTCAGCAGAAGATTGCCCATGACAACGGTTTTAAGACAACCATACAAATGACATATGCAAGTCTTTTCAACGAGGAAGCCGTAGCTCTTGCAAAAGAACATCACGAAAGATTCGGTGATGAAATAGGACTTACACTTCTGGGTCTCCCCTGCAAGGAGTTCAGAGAGAAGTACAAGACCAAAGATTTCTGTATCTGGATGTTTTCCATGGAGGACAAAAAATCCATAGTAACTGATGTTTTTGAAAAATTCCATCAGGTATTCGGCTTCTATCCAACTTCAACCGGTTCATATTACCTGGACGCCGATTTAACAAACTACATAAAACAGCAGTACCCTATGGTTAAATGCGCTGTTGCCACCTGTTGGGAAGAAGGTCCAAAAGCATACAGAACCTGCAATAATTCCTGGTATACTCTATTTGACGGGGGCCCATGGAATCCCTGGATACCTTCAAAGCAGAATACCCACTCACCGGCGGCAAATGAGGCTGAAGACAGCGGTATAGTTGCTATTCCTCATCTGTCCAGAGACCTTCTTGCCTGCTTCGACGGCAATGGTTCAAACTTCGGAACCCATCCTCAGAATGTATTAAGAGGTATGATCTATAAGGACGGAGAGTATCCATATCTCTATAACCTGATTGATCAGTACAAGTCCCTTCAGAAGTACAATAACGGATATGCCTACAATATGATGTTCGTTGGTCCGGGGTGGATGAACAAGATGGGCCGGTGGGAAGCACCATATGAACTGCTCGTGAAGAGCTATGAAGACGGTATGGCATATTACGCTGAGCTTCGTGACAAAGGTGAAATTGAAGACATGACTATGACTGAATTTGCTGACTGGTACCGTTCAAATAAAACCTATACCGAACCCGAATGTGCTCTTTGGAAGGATATACTTTACGGTTCGGAAAAGCAGCTGTTCTGGTATGTTGATCCATTCCTGCGCACCTGTGTCGACATGAATCAAGGTGGAGCACTTATTGATCTGAGACCTTATGTTTCAAAGATTGAATGGCCTGTAGGAATAGGTACAAAGCATGTACAGGATGCTTCCTACCCATTCCTTATCCAGTCGATGTACAGAGCAGGTTATTTTACCCATTATGCAGGTGAGGGAACCATTAAGAGCTGCAAGGTAAGCTATCAGGGAGAAGAGGTTGATCTTTGCCTATGCAGAACAAAAGCCAAGTTCTCCCAGAACGGTAAAGACAGAATTTTAACTCTTGACCCTGTGGAAATTGAATTCAGCGACCTTACAATAAAGCTTGTTTCAACCTTTACTTTTACTGAAGGAACAGGAAAGATCAAGATTTCAAGAAAGATAATTGAAATGAGCAATCCCGATGCTGTTGTACATATAAATGAATATACAACAGCCTGCTACGGAACTACCGAATATCCGGAGGATATGTGCGGAATAGTCCTGAAGTGTATCGGCAGGGATGACGTTAAAGAAATTGTTTATAAATACAAGTGCCGTGAGGAAAATGTCTCTGATATAAAGAAAGTTGAAGCAATTATACCTCAGATTGACACCAGAATAGCAATGACTCCTATGGTCGATGGAGTTGAAGGTTACTTCAGAGAGGGCTATGCTTTCTCACCGATGTTTACACTGGGATTAACCAGAAATATTTCTAATAATGGGGAGATGATCACATGTCTCAATCTGGAAAAGGCAGACTGAATTACAGATGTCCCTCCTGCTTTATGAGGGATCTTGATATCGATATGTTTTACGATAAGGACAAGGATGAATACTATTGTCTCAGGTGCCAGTATACCGGCAACGAAAAAGATGTGCTTGAAAAAAATGAAATGGCACGTTTCAGATACAGAAGCATGCTAAAAAGAATAACCAATTTTGATTAAGCAGGGATTCTTTCACTCAATATAATAAGAAGAGCCGGGTAATTGTAAAACTGTTACCCGGCTCTTCTCTTTATTATCACAGTTGATGTCCCAACTTCAGAAATTAAGCAGGTAATGCATTATACGTTAAATCTGTCTGCTTTAACTCCAGGTATTTTCATTAACTGCTACAAAGTTTATATTGTCATTTTTCTCCAATATATTATAATAATTAAATATTCCGGCTATTACTGGAGGTGGCTAATGAAACATACAGGTGAATACCATGAGACCCCTTGTCCTAAAAACAGGGAGATAATAAGTGATATCATTGAGCTGGGCTTAATAAAAAAGCATATGAAAGGTTCCATAGAAGTGGATGTAACCCATGCACGCCAGCTTATCAAGCGATACAAGGAGGTATCAGGCACTACTATTTCCTTTACCGGCTGGCTGGTTAAGTGTATCAGTGAGTCTGTCAAAGAACATTCTCAAGTTCATTCCTTAAAACTTGGCAGGAAGAAAATTATTACCTTCAAGGATATTGATGTCCTTATAACAGTTGAAAAAACGGTTAATGAAGATAAATTCCCCTTACCTTTTGTCATAAGAAAAACAAATGAAAAGAATCTATTGGATATCAACGGTGAAATACGCTCTGCCCAAGCTGCTCCAGTTAATAAGGATACACTGGTCATTGGAAGCAGCCACCTGTGGCTGAAGTATTATCTCCTTCTACCCAAATTCATCAGAAGGTTTATTGGTAAAAAGATTATTATGAATCCATTTTTTATTAAAGAAAACGTTGGAACAGTTGGTATCAGTGCAATCGGTATGAAGGGGAATTTTAACGGCTGGATAATGCCAGTAAGTCCACAGCCACTCTACTTTTCCTTTGGATCAATAACCAAAAAATCCGGTGTTATCGGAGATAATGTGGAAATCCGTGAATATCTGAATATATCCTTTCTTTTCGATCACGAAGTTATCGACGGAGCACCTATGGTTAGATTTCTGGAAAGATTAACACATCTAATTGAGAGCGGATATGCTCTCACTGCATTATCTGATTATTAGTACTTTAAGTGTCCGCCGTTGAGCTCCAACTTAAAAAAACATTCTAGATGAAACGCTTTAAGGCTATTGTTGAATCAGGAATGCAGCTTATAAACGTCAAGGGACCAAAGAGCATTACCTTTGAAATCAAACAAAGTCTGATCATCCCACTCGCAGCCTTCACCATATTTCCAGCCTGCACCTTTAACGGGAATAAAATCAGGCTGCCAGTAAAAGAAGCCTATACCCCTGTTATAAGGCAATGCTTTCAGTTCATATATTACTGCCTGAAGTACATCTGCCTGACTCTGAACGGATGGAGGGTACTCTTCGGGTATTCTGGTAAATGGAAAAGAAGACGCATTGAGCTGATCATCTCCATTTTCAAGGGTATATGGATAAGCTACTTCAACCACTGCTATTTCCTTATCATATCTCTGACTCAGATCCTTTATGTTGGAAGCATAATCCCTTATTGGACCATGCCAGATGGGATAATAGGAAAGCCCGATTACATCATAGGTTACTTGTCTTTCAACAAGCCTGTCATAAAAATAACGGCTTCTTTCATTATCTCCGCCTCTTTCTATATGGATAATGGTCTTTATGGCTTGACTTACGGACTTTGCCGCGCTAATACCGGATTTCAGCAACGTACATAGTTTATCCCATTGTTCAGGGGTATCAAAATCATCAGAAATTTTTGCCGCATTCCACAGCATGCCATTGGTGATTTCGTTTCCGATTTGAACCATCTGAGGAAGAGTACCCTGAAGCTTCAAACTGTTTAAAACATCATAGGTAAAATCATATAGAGCCATATTGAGCCTTTCAAAGCTTAATTCCTTCCAAGCCTCAGGAATATATTGCTTTCCCGGATCGGTCCACCAGTCGCTGTAATGAAAATCTACTAAAAGTTTAAAACCTTTATCTACTGCTCTTTTTGCCATTTGAAGCACATGGGCCTTGTCGTTATATCCGGCAGGGTCGCTAAAAGGTAGCCCCGGCTTGTTCCAAACCTTTAGTCGTATGTAATTACAGCCATGCTCCTTCAATATATCGAGGCAATCCTGCCTCTTACCCTGTCTGTCATAGAACTTTCCTCCAAAGTCCTCAAGCT
Source organism: Bacillota bacterium (assembly GCA_023409265.1). Taxonomy (GTDB): domain Bacteria; phylum Bacillota; class Clostridia; order Acetivibrionales; family DSM-1351; genus Ruminiclostridium. Next base: position 558,177 of record JAEYHZ010000014.1, read on the forward strand.
GGGGAAGATGGGATACATCCGCCCCATTAATGAATTCAGCGGGGGTTCCGGTATAAACTGATATCCCTCTGATTTGTGCTGTTTCATTTTTCAGGTTTATCAGCGTCACTCTAATATACCTGGTGTTGGTTTTAATGTCATTCTTTGAAGCCTGACCTGCACAGTGAAATTCCTTTTCATTAGAAAGCTTAATCCAGTTTTGACCATCAATGGACAGTTCCAGACTGTATCTGCATTCTCCACCGCTCCAGCGGATTTCCATGCTTTCAGCATATTGAACAGCTTCCAGATCTATTTTCCATGTGTAGTATTTTTCATCAAAAATTATTTTCTTTCCTATGGCAATATCGTTGTTCATTTTTTCCTCCAAATCTACTATCATTAAGGAATAGTTAAATGATTAATTCCGAAAGTTAAAGCGAGGGATGTTTTCATTGTGCAAGGCGGAGGAAGGCGCAATAATTGCTTTATTGCAACCGACGACAACATATCATAATGAAAAATAACCGTTTTAGAATCGGAAGTATTTGTAGCTGTTCCTAAGCTTTGAATATGTTTATTCTGAACAGTGGCACAGCATTTATGGAATTAATTTTGCATATACTGTCACTCTGATTCTCATTTTCAAACTTTATGGCAGGATCAAACAATACGTCACTGCCCCTCTTATATGGTATGATGTGGATATACATTCCATGTTCCCGTACATCTGGACGTATTCTCCTGAGTCCGATTTCCCATATCTGGCCATTGCAGAAGTTATCACTTACCAACGTTCCTTTTACAAAAGCATTTCCCACGTTTCCGCTGTAATCGATTTGCAGCATTACATCCTCAACGTTTGAATACATATCCTCAGGAAAGCCGATTGAACAGTTCCCTGTTTCATACTCCGATATCTGAAGTGCTATATTCTTCTGAGGAGCTGTAAACTCAAAAGTTTCAAATATTCCTGTTACTGAGCTTTTTAATGTCGCCTTATCACTTGTAAGTTCATGTTTCAAAGGGGGGCACATATGTAACTCAACCTTTTGTGCTCCGCAGATTCCGACTTCTATCCGCCCTTCTTCAGCAAGTATATCTGCGTTGGAAATAATAACCCTATCCTGTCCCCAAATATGGAATTTCCAGAAACCCAGCGCCTGCTGTCTTGTAAGAGTGCATAATCTGGTCTCGGTTCCATCCATAGCTGTGAGAGTTATGACCGAATCCAGCCCTGGCTTTACAAATACCTCAATATGCTCTCCTGTTTCATTAACAACTCCACCTGTAACTCTGATATCAGCCAGTTGTTGAGAAGAGAAGCAATACTCACTCTCCATACCCTCTACAGCAAAAAAGAAATAGGTTTTGACTTCTCCATCAGATATACTGGTTATATATTGTGTTGTTGAATATTTAAGGCTAATTCCTCCAATATCCATATTAAAGGGTAGCATGGCCGATACATTCCTTTTAAGAGTTATACCCCTTCCCTGTCCAGGTATTGCTATATGTTCCTCCGGAAGATTAATGTGTAAATTTATTTCCTCTATGTCCTTCATTTGAAAATGATCCTGATAATTTATAAGGAAAACAAAGCCTGAACCGTTTTTTTGCCGGACAGCAAACCTCAGGGAAGTGCTGTCTTGGGGAATAATTGATCTGACTTCATCAGGTACAACTGTTCCCATGGGACAGAGGGTTTCCTGATAATCCTCCAGAAAGTAAAAGACAGGCTTAAGCAATTTGTAGGATTCCCTTATTTGCCCGTATTCACCTAAGGGAGCCTGAAAGTTGTAGGATATTTTGGGCACTACCCGTTCATTTAAATATCCATGCTTTCCCACCGGATTTGAACCGTCATGAAACATATAATACCCAATAAAGTTGCAGCCTCCGGCAATTTTAACCAGGGTTGCTGCTTCAACGCTTTCAGGCTCCACAACAAATCTGTACTTATACCAGCAGGCCATTCCCGCCCCCAGCTCACAGCAGGCATATGGGTATTTCTCAGGTGGAAAAGGCGGCTTATATTCAACGCACTTGAAATTATTATCATGAAAGTTCTGAATGAGATATTCATTGGTAGGAGCATGCTCCTCGCCCTCATTTACCACCCATGGGCAGAAGGAGTAGCCGCCGTAAAGAGGAAGCGTCTCACCCTCCGGAAAGGAAGCTCCTCCCCAGCCAGTGCAGGTGTATATGGGCACTTCCATGCCTGCCTCAACAGCAAGTCTTCTCAGTGTTTTTATATGCTCTGCACCATCCCTGCCAGTTTCAAGCCATTCATATTCCTTCATCACCATGAATTCCCAGGGCGGAGATGCATGCATATGCTCATTTTCAAGCTGCACACCTATCACGGGCCCATTATCCTTGAACATCTGGCCTTCCACCTGTCTTCCGATTTCATTGTAAAATCTTTTTGTGAAGGAAAGATATTCGGAAGAGTTGGATCTGATGGCAAAAGGCCTGCCATAGAGCCAGTCCGGTATGCCTCCGTTTTTGACCTCACCGTGGCAGAAGGGCCCGATACGCAAAATAACATAGATATCATTCTTTGCACATAAATCGACGAAATAGCGGAGGTTTTTGTCCCCCTCCCAGTTAAATATCCCTTCCTCCTCTTCATGGTGGTTCCAGAAAACATAGGTAGATACTATATTTACTCCACAAGCCTTTATTTTGCGGATTTCCTTCTCCCAATACAAATATGAGCATCTGGAATAATGAAACTCACCGCATATGCCAAAAAAGGGCTTTCCGTTTTTCTCAGCATAATAATTTGTGAAACTGAGCTTTTCTCCCCTTGGGCTTGTTCCTCCCATTTTCAGATGTCCTCTGTAAATGTTCTTTGGTTTGTTATTTATGTTTACTGTGTATGTTCCCATGCTGCATCTCCTTATAACGTACAGGCTGTGTAAATTAATATATTTCTTTATTTACAACAGATAGCTATATTAACTCTATTTCTAATCTTATTCTATCCCAACAGCCCTGGTTTTTTCTATAGAAACATATTAGCCTATATAAATATATGAAACAAAAATAGTCATTTCCTTTTTTCAAGGGATCACTATTTTGTGTTTACTTCCCGCATATATCTGAGATTCTCTTGTGTATGTATTTTTTATTTGCCGGCCGGGAATTTATCAATCAGCTTCAGAATTTCTATAAAATCAAAACCTAAAGAATACGCTTGTCTGGCATATTCTTCAGGCCCTGATTAAAAATAATTTAATTACCCAGCAGAACGATTACTAATGAATATTAGTAGTTATTAATTCTAAATCCGTTATGTCAACTTTTAAATCTCCATTGATATCTGACGCTTTTGCTAAAGACCAGTTGGTGCTGTCCGAGCCTGAACCAAAGTAATATGCCGCCACCGCCAGATCGCCCACATTAGTGACACTGTCCCCATTGACATCTGATGCCTTAGTGGTTACAGTAACATTTGCAACTGCTTTAATATTTGTATTGGCAACAGTACCTTGAACTGTAAACATTGTACCAACTTTTGTTGTCTCCAACCCGGAATTGGTATATTGCGATGGAACAAGTGCATCCCAGGTTACGCCTACCGGAGCCGATGATCCGTCATCAAACTGAGCTGTAACCTTAGCTGGAAGAATTGTTTTTAAAGTTTCAGTGTCCTCTTCATTTATTTCAATATTTGCTGTTATTGCCGGAATAGATGTTACAAAGGCTACCTTTTCACCAATTTCTCTTACCTTGTAGAAATCTAAGTCGTCAATGTTCAGCCAGCCACCCTGATTGGAGCCCGGTTCGCCACCGGTCATCTCGGAAGCTATGCCGATAATACAAGAACCTGAATTAACCTCAATATCTTTAAACTCCAGCTTTGTAAATGAACCGCCTATACTTGTTTTCATTTCGCTGCTGCTTTGACCTCCTGCGGTCAGCTTAAAGGAGTCCAGAGAATTACCTCCTCCTGCAGCCCATACTTCCAGGTTATATACTCCATTTGGTAACCCGGATATACTTTGGGTCACATCAACCCGGTAGCTGCCATTTTTCTCCCAGGCGCTTAAGCCTAGACTCTTTGTGCTTCCACTTGTATGATCCCACGTGGAATTTATAGAACAGCTGATGGCGCCGCTTGAAGTTGTCCAACCATCTCCCCAGCCTGTTTCAAAATCACCGTTTTGAACCATATTAAGGCCACGGGTTCTATAAAGGGCTACATCATCTATGTTCAGCCAGCCACCTGCATTTGAACCTGTTGCACCACCCGTGAGCACTGCAGAAAGTCCTATAGTACAAAAACCGGAGCTTACTTTAATATTTTTAAACACTAATTTTGTATATTCACTACCAACTATATTTCCTTTTTGTTCAGAACTTCTTTGTCCCTGTGCAGTCAAAACAAATGAGTCAAGTGTGGTGCCCCCTCCAGCCACCCACATTTCAAGATCATATACTCCATCAGGAAGCCCCGTGCTTGTTTGAGTGACAGCAGCTTCATAAGTTCCGTCTTTCTCCCATGCATCTATTTTAAGCTTTTTACCTGAACCGTTGGTATGATCCCATCCGCTTGCAAGAGCGCAGGTTATACCGGGGCCGGAGGTAGTCCAGTTATCCGGAGCCCAGTCATCTGTGGCATCTGTTTCAAAAGAACCATTAGAGGCATAATTTATCTCACCGGTCTTATAGAAGGAAACGTCGTCAAGATAGAAAATAACCTTCCAGCTGTCTCCTTCATTCATATCTACCGAAATAACCACATTACAGCTGCCATTATTTACTTTGATATTATCCAAAATAATTTTAGTATAATCTGTTGCAGAAATATTACTACCGGTTATGGCACTGCCGGTTATATTCCCCAAGCCGGTGTTTGTCACTCCGAGAGTCAGAGAATTCAGAGATGCCAGCGATTGGCCGCCCTTTACATAAGCCTCGAGAGTATATACTCCATCCGGGAGCCTGCTGCCTCCAACACCATGGATGGTCTGCGCAACAGTGACCACGCTGTTTGTTCCTGTGGTCTGTACTTTTAGGGCATTGCCGGAAGCACCAGCCTTATCATCATAATATGAGACCTCGTCATTTGAAAACGTCCAGCTGTCAGGCTTCCAATTGCTGTCACTGTCAGTTTCATAATCCCCGTTGATAACGAGGTTGGATGCAACTGCAGCATTAACAAGTGAAAAGGATATTCCTGCATGAAAAACACTTATGAGCATTGCTATAGCCAAAAAAACAGATATTTTTTTATGTGATTTTATCATACTCCATGCTCCCTCCCCTTACATGTATTTTTTAAATATGTTATAGAGTACTTGAGCAGCTTCTGCTCTGGTCAAAGCCTTTTTAGGATTTAAACTGCTTCCGCTTCCGCCTATCAGACCTGCTTTAACCATTGTTGCAGCTGTATTTTTTGCATATGAAGATATCATAGAGGTATCCCTGAATTTTGAAATATCTCTGGAATCCCCTTTATCAAGGCTAATCTGTGCAGCTTCCAAAGCCTTGATAGTCATCACCATCATATCCTGCCTGGAAATTTCCTTCAGGGGCTGACATTTATTGCCCCCTGTACCTGAAGTTATGCCAAGAGCTTTTGCAATTCCAAGTGAGTTGTAGTAACTGTCAGTTATTCCTACGTCCAAGAAATTTGATTCATATTTAGCCGATAATCCCAATGTTTTTACAAGCCAGTCTACAAATTCTCCTCTGGTAATATTTTTATCCGGGCTGAAGCTTGTTGAAGAAGTTCCTGTTGAAATACCCTTTGATGCCAGAACTTCTACTGCCTTTGTATACCATTTGTCCGGTTTCACATCATTAAAACCGCCCTTTTCAAAAGCAACCGCATACTTACTTAAATGAGTGGTTTTAAATACTACTGCACCTTTTTCCGAATGGTATTTTGCATTTGTAACTGGAGCAAGCTTACCGCTTCGGTCTATATAGTAAATAATTATATGTTCCTGATCCTTCAGTTCCTCATCGGCAGGGATATAGGGTATGGATACTGCTACAGGAGCCTCTGGATTGCTCCAGGACATTATTTTTCCTCCCGCAGAAATATTAATTTCAATAACCGGTCTGCTGGAAATAATTTTTTTAGCAGCTTCATCAAGGGCCGAGGTGTCAGCAATTCCAATGCTGAAAGCTACAGTATCCGCAGCCTGAAGCTCTTGTGCCTGAAGCATATTACAGGGCAGCTGCACTGTACCCAGTGGAGTTACAATACTTATCCTTTTATCAGCCTTAGTTAAAGTCAATTGTTCTGCAGGAAGCAATTGAACATATTCTCTGGCTCCTTTTACAACTGGTATCTGCAATTCAATTTCACATATCCCTTTTAAATCAGGCTTGGTTTTATCAAACGCTTTACTTATATCTCCGGAGGAAATGGTTGAAGTTGCAATCCCACTATTGGGATTATATACAGGCTTTAATACTATTACTGCCTTCCCTCCCTCTTTTACCTCAATCGTTGTACCCGCTGATACAGCAGTGGTATTTGTTGATACTGGCGCTGTATTTGTTGATGGGTTATAAGTACCTCCAGGTGTTTCAGGTATAACAACTACCGCTTCTTTAACAGTCACTAAAGAAGACGGGTTAATAGTAAGGCCGTTTGGAGCTGTACCTAAAACAGCACTGGTCACTGTCAGATCAGAAGGTAAGATAGTGGCACCCTGCTTTGCATTGAAGGTTATATATATTGCATCAGCATTCCAGGAGATACCGTCCGCTACCGGATTGGCAGCAATAATTCTGACTGTGCCCGGTGTTGAATCAATCTGCTTCAGTATCACATTCCCGGGGTTAACAGCTGCAGCATCCACATAACTCATTTTGCTTGAGTCATAATTAACAGTTAGATCCTGAGAATAAACATTATTTATCAGCCTGGTGTAAGACAGCCTTGCAGTAAAGTTTGAACCTGCATTTATAGTTCCGGGTATAGTCAGTGCAGCCGAAGAGAGATCCGGATAGAGTTCGAAATCGTCTATGTTACCCCATCCTCCGCTTCCAACATTCTGATATTTCGCTCCTATGGTACATGTGCCATTAGTAACCTGTATGTTTGTAACTTCAGGGTATTTCCATTCGTGCCACTTGGTATTGGTAAAGGAAGCTGTTTTTTCAGCCCCGCCATAACCCTTTGCATAAATATATGTGTTCCCCCCCTTGTCCTCTCCCTGAGTTACAGCTCTCAGGGTATAATTACCGTTTGGAAGTCCTGTTATTGTCTGCTCAATAGTAAAACCTGAGGAATTGGGAGACACATAATAATGATATGCATAGCTGCCCTTGTACGCGTTGTTACCCGGACTGCTTTCCACGTATGAATCAACATCGGCATTTGAATCTTCGGTTACCGTCCAGCCTGTTTTACTGCCTGTTTCAAAACCAGGATTTGATACATAATTCTTTTTTCCCATAACGCTAATACTGACAGCGGCTCTTTGAGTTGTACCTGCTACACTTCCCTCAAGTGTGAAGGTATGCAGTTTTTGAAGATCAGCCGGACTGATGCTGTCCCATACAACCGGTACATCTCTTATTGTTCCGTCACTGAAGTCAGCTTTCACTGTTTGTGGAAGTACTGGTGTTTCTGCCACTGTAACAGTGGTGCTTGTTGAACGCAGTGAATTAATAACAGGGGTATACGTCTGTCCATTCTGATCTTTCACTTTATTGAAAACGTCAAGAGAAGGAAGAGCATAACCGTTAAAATCAAACATGGCTCTGTTTTCACTGTCATCTCCACCACCTGTAATCCAGCCTACAAGAGTATCTCCATTGGAATCCTTCACAGGAATCCATTCGGGCTCCCAATAAAATATTCCCAGGCCTGTTTTCTTTCCGGAACGATCTGTAAGACTTGATACTGCGTTCATTATATCTCTGATGTACTGAGCCTGTCCCTGAATAGTTGCCTGATAACCGCCCAGTTCATCAGAGCCCTGTGAGAATGCATTTGATTGCTTGTCTCCATTATCAAAGGTGTAACCGTATCCTACTTCAGCTATGGCTATTTCTTTGTTATATCTTTTGGATAAGTCTTCAATATTTGCCTGGAAACCACTAAAAGGCCCATGCCAGAATGCGTAATATGAAAGGCCGATTACATCAAAATCTACCGACTTTACACCGTTTGCAGTAATAAGACTGCTACTGTAAATATCATTTGCTGGATTATAATCCTCAGCCTTAGATACATCTGTAAATCTGTCGAATATTTTCCGGTACATGGCATTGTCTCCGCCGTTTGCCAGATGGATCATGATTTTAGTACTGTTTCCACCTACTTCTCTTACGGCCCTTGTTCCTGCATTTAGTAAACCGATCCAACCTGCATACCCATTTGCAATATTACCTTCGGGCCAGAGCATTCCATTATTATTTTCATTGCCTATCTGAACCATATCCGGCATGGCATTTACTGTAGAACCCGGATCTATTGCAGAACTTGCTGTGGCATTTTTCATATCAAGGAGTACTTTTTTTGTAAAGTTATATACATCATCCTGCAGAACAGGCCCGGTATGGTTCTTCCAGGCCTTAGGCTTAGCCTGCTGACCGGGGTCCGTCCAGAAATCACTGTAATGGAAGTCTAGAAGCACTTTCATTCCTAGTGCTTTTGCCCTTAAAGCCAATTCAATAGTATGTTGTTCATCGCAGTTTCCAGCTCCACCCGGGGTACCTGCAGGCGCAGGTTTTCCATTAATTTGAAGAAGCTGGCTTCCTACATAACCGGATGCGTCTGTGGTAGGATCATTCCATATTCTTAATCTTATCCAGTTGATACCATGGTCTTTAAGAATCTGAAGACAGTCCTGCTCAACTCCCGAGTCGTCGTAGAACTTACCCCCGTAATACTCCAGATCCTTTAACATGGAGACGTCGGCACCCATAATGAAGTCATTGCCTATTCCAATAATAGGGTTTACCTTTATGGCACTACCCGAATAGTCGGGTGCAGCGGCATTAACATTTGTAAACATTGAAACCAGAATTAATAACACAATCATCACTGAAATGATGCTTTTGGAGTTTCTCATATCTTACCTCCCAAATTTAATTATGATTTATCTTAGGGATCTTAAAACAATAACCTTACATTTTCGAACGTGTATTTTCCGAAATTACTGCCTTGTGAAATTTTCAGAAATATATATATAATTCGGTTATTCCTAAAATGAGGGCTGTCTTCCAAGAGACAACCCTCATTTATGTATTGCTGCGATGCTATTTGAGTTTGATTACCTGAATTTTGCTGAGAAGTTAATCTTTCTAATTAATTCCTTAATTCTAAATTATTTCATGCTTGCGTTGTAAGCATCTGTCTGAGTTTTCATTTCAGCCATCAGCTTGTCAATGTTTGCGGCTTTCAGCTTGTCATCAAGTGTCTTGAAGGCAGCATCCACATCTTTTACCATACCAAGGTTGATAGGATTGAAATACTGGACTATAACCTGATTCAGGTTGGCAACTTCAGTCTTTACTTTATCCGTGTTCGGAGTAAATGCCGAGTATGCATATGGAGCAACCTGTTTCTTAGCCTCTTCTCTCAACTTGATATATTCATCACTCCATACAGCCTGCGGCTTAAGTAAGTCTTTGTTTGTAAACCAGAAGCCTGAAGCATCGGGCGGATAAGTGTTTTTGTCTGCTGTCACTCCATCAGGAAGAGCAATCTTGCCGTCTTTTACAACATAGTTTACTCCTTCAACTCCGTAGTAGGCCAGTTGATCATAATCAGGATCTTCCATAATTAAATCCATAGCCATAAGAACCCTTTCCGGATTCTTGGATTTTGCAGCTACTGCAAAACCGTTGTTGATGTAAGAGTCTGCAGGGTATGTGCCCTTGGTGCTGAGTCCTGCCATTACTTTGATTTCCCAGCCTGCAGCTTTTGCCTTGTCTATTGTTGACTGCATGTCAATTGTATTACCAAATGCTACTGCTGATTTACCCTGTTCAAAGGAATCCCTGCTTCTTACTTTGTTTGAGAATGCGTTTCTGTTGATATATCCTTTGTCATACCAGGATTTAACTACCTTTGCAGTTGCCTTATAATCGTTAACTACAGGTTCCTCTGTCATCTTATACAGTGTACCGTTTGCGTCGTCAGTATCAGTAACAATACCTGATCCGCCACTTGTTGCAGCAAGTAAATCATAATAGCTCTTTGTTGTTGCTGCCAACTGATAGAAGAATGGTCTTCCTATGTCGATAGCGCTGTCAATATTAAGTGGAATCATACCCGGTTCGTTCTTCTTTATAGCTTCAAGATAAGGTTCAATGTCCAGCCAGCTCTTTACTTCAGGAACATTGTACTTCTTTCTCAAATCTTCTCTGATAGCAAATTCGTTAACCTTTTTATCAGGTGTTGAAGTTGGAACCATGTATATCTTTCCATTAATCAAAGCTTCTTTCCATGCTCTTTCATTTGTTGCTGCGAAGTGCTTGGGCATGTAAGTTTTGACCATGTCGGTATTCAGTTCGTAGAAGGCTCCCTTTGCAGCCTCCTGTCCATAATAAGCCCAGTTTGCCGTAAATATCCAGTCTACATTTTCACCTGAAGCCAATACAAGAGGATATTTGGATTGCAGGTCTCCCCAGCCTATGTAGTTTATTGTCATAGTTGCATTTATATCTTTTTTAAGCTTCTCATTAAGCTTTTCCATAACAGCGTCCATTCCCTGAGGACGATCGCCAAGCAAATATCCTATCATTTCAACCTCTGTTGAAGTATCAATTTTAGATGCTGCTGCATCTGTTGACTGAGCCGCTGATGATTCGCTCGCTACGGCTGTTGAAGCAGCTGAAGTCGAAGCTTCGCTTGATGAGCTGCCACCGCATCCGGTTAATCCGGTTGCAAGAGTGGTTACAAGCGCTAACGCCAAACAAAATGATTTAACCAATTTTTTTGCATGCATTTGAAAATTCCTCCTATTTATTTTCTGATTTTATCAATATCTGGGACTGCCCCAGTATTAACCCTTTACAGCTCCTATGGTTACTCCCTTTACAAAATACTTCTGAACAAACGGATAAAGGAAAACTATGGGTCCGGCCGATACAACCGTCATTGCAAGCTTCAATGTCTCCTTTGGCATGTCTAGTCTACTGACATAGCTGGATACTACAGAGGACATATTTGCACTCGACAATATTTGATATAACACATACTGAAGGGGGAAAAGCTTGTCATTCTGCATAAACATCATAGGAGTCCACCAGTCATTCCAATAGCCCAGTGCCGTAAACAATCCGATGGAAGCCAGGGCTGCCTTGGAAAGCGGCAGTATCATCTGGATAAATATTCTGAAATCACCGGCTCCGTCAATCTTTGCAGATTCCACCAGCGAATCCGGAATTGACCCTTTTATGAAATTTCTCAGAATCAGTATGTTCATTGCACTGAACATTGGTACCAGCAACAGTACCAGTAAGTTATCCTGAAGATGCAGTGTATTTGAAACAATGATGTAATATGGAGCAAGTCCGCCGTTAAACAAGGTTGTAAAGAAAATAAAGAATGCAAGGGCATTTCTGTATTTGATCTCTTTTCTAAACATTACATATGCCGCCATTGACGAGAGAAACAGTGAGATTACCGTTCCAACTGCAGTGATGAATATTGTAACTCCATAAGCTCTGAGTATTCTTTCAGGATATATGAATATCATTGAATAGGCATCCAGTGATAGCTCCCTGGGTATGATTGAAAAACCGTAATTTAATATATAATGCTCCGAGGTAAAGGAATTCACCACAAGTAAAATAAACGGAAATACCGTAAAGAGTGCAAAAAAGCCTACAACCACATATGAGATAATATTTAATGCTATATAGTCTGCTGTCTTTTTCAAAGAAACCAACCCACTTTCCAATTGAATTTAAAAGATTTGTATGACGAATTAGAACAGTGCATTTTCGTTATCAATTTTTCTTACAACACCGTTAACTATCAATATAATTACGAAGCAAAGAACTGATTGATAGAAGCCTGCTGCTGATGCCATGCCAAAGTCCTGTGTACCCATCAGAGATCTGAATACCAGAGTGTCAATGATGTCCGTTGCATCCATTAAGATTCCGTTGTTTCCGATAATGTTGTAGAACATATCGAATTCCCCTCTTAATATTTTTCCGACACCCATCAGAACAAGTACTATAATGGTTGGTCTTAATAAAGGCAGCGTTATCTTTCTTATTTTTTGGAACATACTTGCACCATCAATTGTTGCTGCCTCATAGCATTCCTGGTCTATACCCATTATGGCGGCAAGATACAATACACTTCCAAAGCCCACCCATTTCCACACATAGAGTACAGGAAGCAATAACAGCCAATTACCCGGATTTGCGTATATGTCTATGGGTTGTCCTCCAAAGCTTTTAATTATTGTGTTAACCAGACCGTAATCGTAGTTGAAGAGATTGTAAATGAAGGCTGCCACTACAACCCATGAAATAAAATACGGGAGAAACATAAAAGACTGTGCGACTTTCTTGAACCACTTGCTGGTTATCTCCGAAATCATAATTGCAGTTGTAATGGAGAAAATCGTATAACAAACCAGGAATATTACATTGTAGCAAATTGTATTTTTAGTTACCTGCAAGGCTTTACCCGATGCAAAGAAGAACTTGAAGTTTTCTATCCCGTTCCAGGGACTGAAAAATATTCCATCCCTGATGTTAAATTCTTTGAAGGCAAGTACTATACCACCCATTGGAAGATATGCAAATATAATAAAATATAGTGCTACTGGTAAAAACATGAGGTAAAGAACTTTGTTTTTATATATTTCATGGAAGAAACCTCTGTTTTTTCTTAGATCCATCTGTTGACCACTCCTTATCATGTCACGTATGAGGTACAGTTAATAATTAACTCCCTCCAAAATTTTCCCACTGCAAATGGGGGGTTAATTGTCTGCCTGTACCATGATTTCAGCATTGAAGAATTGAACGAATAGTTTATTTAAAGTTTCTTTACAGCTTTAATTTTAGTATCAGAGTGGTTTTATTTAAACGCCATAGAATTACTATTATCTTTGAAATCTTATGATGTTTTGGAAAGTTAGCATAAAAATGTTCCTGAATATTTTATTGAACTGAATATATAATTTATTTGGACAGCATGGAATTACTATAGATTTGTTTTAACAAAAAAATCCGGTTCAGCTGTCCCCTGGACAACAGCTGAACCGGATTTTTGGTGTTTATAAGATATTGGTTAAACTTTTTCTGTATTAATTATTTCTCTGTTTCTTATATTCATTTGTCTGACGCTTCATTTCCTCCATTACTCTGTCAAACCCTGCAGCTGTGAGCTTTTCATCAAAAATCCCGAAAGCGTAATCCACGTCCTTTATCATTCCGAGGTTAATGGGATTAAAGTATTGTACAACTACCTGATTAAGATTCGCCACTTCTGTTTTTATCATTGATACATCCGGAACAAAAGCCGAATAAACATATGGGGCAACCTGTTTTTTAGCAGCTTCTCTGATTTTGATATAATCCTCGCTCCAGTTCTCAGGATACTTCAGCTGGTTTTTATTTGTAAACCAAAAGCCTGACAAATCAGGAGGGTATGTATTTGTCTCGGAGGTAACTCCGTATGGTAGGGCAATTTTATCATTTTTAAACACATAGTTTTTTCCCTCAATCCCGTAGTAAACCAACTGGTTGTACTCCGGATCCTGCATAATCAAGTCCATGGCCATCAGGGTTCTTTCAGGATTCTTTGATTTTGATACTATTGCAAAACCGTTATTAATATGTGAGTCCTGAGGATAGGTTCCCTTTTTGCTCAACCCCGGGATTACCTTTACTTTCCAGCCCTGCTCCCTGACTTTATTGAAAATATTCTGCATATCTATTGTATTTCCATATGCTATGGAGGATTTCCCCTCTAAAAATAAATCCATGCTCCGCACTTTGTTAGAGAAGGCATTTTTGTTCAGGTAGCCTTTATCGTACCACTCTTTTATAGTAACTGCTGCCTTTTTATAATCCTTTATAATAGCCGGATCAGTAATTTTGAACAACCTTCCATCCGGATCATCAGTATCCGAAACTATACCGCTTCCGCCGCTTGTTGCGAAAAACAGGTCAAAATAACTTTTTGACGTTGCTGCCAGTTGATAGAAGAAGGGTCTGGTAATATCTATGGCATTATCAACGTTTATTGGTATCATGTTGGGCTCGTTTTTCCTTATGGCAGCAAAATATGGTTCAATATCCAGCCAGTGGTTAACTTCCGGGACATTGTACTTTTCCCTTAAATCCTCTCTGATGGCAACCTCATTAACCTTGACGTCAGGCGTTGAGGTAGGAACCATAAACAACTTGCCGCCTATCAGTCCTTCCTTCCAAGCTAAAGGGTCTGTAGCGGCATAATGTCTGGGCATATATTTAACAACCATATCCTGGGTTATTTCCAGGAAAGCTCCTTTTGCCGCCTCCTGCCCATAATACGCCCAGTTCCCAGTGAAAATCCAGTCCAGATCCTCTCCGGAGGCCAGGACAAGAGCATACTTTGATTGCAGGTCTCCCCAACGGATATAATTTATTTTCATTGTTGCATTAATATCTTTTAGAAGTTTTTGATTCAATTCATGCAGAACGTCGTTCATCCCTGCCGGTCTTTCTCCAATGAGATATCCTATCAACTCCACCTTTTCAGAAGTATCAATAGTTTTATGGTTATTTGATCCAATTGCAGCAGTTGTGTCGGAGTCCTTGTAAAAAGCTTCAATATCAGTAGTTGATTCCTTTTTTGAACAGCCAGTTAAAGTCAAAAGGGAAAAGCAGATAAACCATGGGATTACATGAGAACATAGATTTTTTGAAAGCTTTTTCATATATTTCCTCCTGATACCGGATCCATATAAAATCAGAAACGTTCCGATGTTAAGAACCTGTAGCATGGCGCAAAATACGCCAAAATGACGAGTGCAATGGGATACTAAACAGGTTCTAAATAAATTATAGCACGTAAAAACAAAAATTCATCTGAAAAATACAGTAAAATATAGCATAACTGACACCATCTTTAGTCTGTTTACTTATCGGCCTTTGATATGATACTATATAGGCATGATTAACGCAGCATGGGTAAAATCCGCCAAAACGGCAAGTGCAATGAGATATATGACAGATTCTTATACTTAGGAGCGATGTTTTGATGCTGAATCTTATTATTGTTGATGATGAAAAAACAACAAGAGATAGTCTTGAAGCGTACATCCCATGGAAAGAGCTTGGTATAGACAGTGTCACTACTGCAAAAAACGGGGTAGTGGCTCTTGAACTGGCTGAAAAAAGTCCTCCGGATATAATACTTTCTGATGTCAGAATGCCTAAAATGGATGGCATTGAGTTGGCTATAAACATACGATCCCGTTATCCCCAGTGCAAGATTATCTTTCTGAGCGGATACTCAGATAAGGAATACTTAAAATCTGCCATCAATCTAAAAGCAGTCAGTTACATAGAAAAACCTATTCAGATAGAAGAAATAAAAACCGTTATTAGTGAAACCGTTGCACTTTGTTTGGAAGAGGAGCAGCAAAGACTACAAACACATAAACTCAATAACATTATAAATGAAAACGTTCCTTTGATCAGGCAGGAAATAGCTCTGGAGCTTATTAAGGACAGCCCTGATTTAACGCATTTATCCCTGAAATATGAGGATGTGTTTAATGAACTGTCCCAGGCTCAAAGCTTTACG
The DNA here is from genome assembly GCA_023409265.1 of Bacillota bacterium. GTDB lineage: Bacteria > Bacillota > Clostridia > Acetivibrionales > DSM-1351 > Ruminiclostridium. The sequence continues at coordinate 573,901 of JAEYHZ010000014.1, forward strand.
GTTTTTGCTATCGATATTAACTGGTCACAGGCAGCAGACAATGATAAAAAGCTGGATTGTAAAAGACAGCTTCTAAAGACCTTATGCAACAATAATGAATTATCCTTGAGTATTCTGTCAGGGTTTACAGAAGACAACTTTATGGTTGCCATAACTTCAAAAGAAAAAGAGACCAGTACGACAAACATAGAAATAGCCCATATACTTCAAAATATATTGAACAATACAGGCGCCGATATATTTTCCCACACAATTGGAGTAGGAACAAGTGTATCTACCCTGCCTTTAATTCAGGATTCCTACTATTCGGCATGTTCGGCAGTACAAAACCAATTTTATCACGATTCAAAAAGCATATTTGAATACAGTGAATGGTCAGGTTCCTACTTTGAGGTGGATAAAAATATTTATTCGGACTTTAAGAGCTGCCTGAAAAAGCAGGAGCTTACCGAAGCAGTCAATCTTATTACCCTTTTGGCTGAAACAGCTTCAAGCAAAAAGGATAATGACATTAACAGCGTTAAGAACGTATTCTTTAACCTTTTGCTTATTATTTTTGAAGTAGCAAGAGAAAATCATTACATAACCAAAACCCATGATAGTGAAAAAAAGTACATATGGCAGGAAATTGACGCCACCAGAACCTTATCAGCATTATCAAAATATGTTATATCTCACATAGAAACAGTATTGGTTCAGGCCAATGACAATGATTCAATAAACCGAAAGCTTCATGGGATTATGAAATATGTCCATGAGCACTATGCCGAAAACAGCCTTACAATCCAGGGCATAGCCCAAAATGTTTTTTTGAGCCAGACTTATTTATGTGCCTTTTTCAAGAAATCAACAGGGAAAACCTTAAATGAATTTATCACGGAGGTCCGTATTGAGAAATCCAAGGAACTTCTCAAGGACAGCGGTATAAAGCTTTACGAGGTTGCAACAAGTATAGGCTTTACAGATGCAAATTATTTCTCCACGCTATTTAAAAAATATACCGGCTGTACTCCCTCTGAGTTTAGAGAAAGGGTTTATCCATGATTAAGAAGCTGATAAATTTGGTTAACGATCTTGGTATCAGAGTTAAGCTTTTCATCTGCCTGTTTCTCATGATATCAATTCCTTTTTGCATATTTATTGGAGTCAACTCCTACGTTTCTTCAAAGGACAGTGCCAGGCAGGCCTTGGACTCTTCGCGAAAAATGCTGCTTCAGGCCAAATCTTCTCTGGAGTACAAAGCCATTTATATCAAAAATGCCATGGACATGCTGGCTCTCAACGATACTATTCAAGAACTTGTTTTTACCAGCTCTGCCATCTATGATAATGATATAGGCAGCTGGATGAAAGACCGTGAAAGATTTGCCAAGCTGCTTTACAGCCTTCAAAGTAATCCCGACCTTTCATCAGGTCAGCTTCAGCTTTATATGAGTGACGGTCTGGCAAATGTGTCCGAAACCGAAGAATTTTTAAGGATGGAAAAGGCTGTTGACTCCAAATGGTTCAAGGAAATGAAAGCAACAGGTGAGGTTTACAGGTGCTTTCCCTCTGAATATTTTCCAAACTCCAGCAAGGAAAAGTACATATCCTTTCTGAGAATTATTCCGCGGCCTCTGGACGTTAACAATGCTGCAGGAATTATAAAAGCTGACGTTCCTGAAAAAAACATCAAGGACGTATTAAATCAGGCCTTATTCACAGAAAACACCGAAGTTGTGCTAATAAATCGCAATAATGAAACCATAAGCTCAGCCGGTAATTCTCCTGCACCCAATTCATCCAAATATTCAGCCGCCCTTGCCAATATCGATTACAACAAGCTTCATAACAGTTTCTGGAAGACAGTGAGCCTGGATAATGAAAAAATTCTGCTCGGTGTGGAATCCATAGAGAAAACAGACTGGAAGCTTGTTCTTATGGTACCTTACAAGGATATTCTCGAGTTGAATACAAAATCAAGAAATCAAATGATATTGATACTGATAATTATTCTGCCCCTGACATTACCTCTGTCCTTTTGGGTCGCAGCCTCCAGCACAAAGCGTATCCGTGACCTTATCTCCCACATGAGAATGGTTGTTCATGGAAATTTCAACGTCAGCATTCTGCCCAGCAACAATGATGAAATTGGAGAGCTGACTCATAACTTCAACTACATGCTTACACGAATAGCCATTCTGGTGGAGCAGCAGTATAAGCTGGGTCAGGAGGTTAAAAATATGGAATTGAAGGCTCTCCAGGCTCAGATAAATCCCCACTTTCTGTATAACACACTGGATTTGATAAACTGGATGTCAATGAAATATAACGCTCCCAAAATTGGAGAAGTTATAACTTCATTATCTAAATTCTACAGATTAAGCTTAAGTAAAGGTGAAGATCTTGTTCCTGTTAAAAATGAACTTGATCAGGTCAATGCATATGTACAGATACAAAATATGCGGTTTGATAATGAAATAAGCTTTATAATTGATATTCCTGAAGAACTTTATGAATATAAAATATTAAAAATAACTCTGCAGCCTCTCATAGAGAACTCCATATTGCATGGTATTTTTGAAAAAGAGAGTGAATCAGGTACCATAAAAATCAGTGGTGCACTTAAAGACAACAAGATATCTATTTTTGTTGAAGATGATGGAGTAGGCATACCGGAGGAAAAGCTTGAAAATCTGCTGAAAAATGTTGACACAAAAGACATTCATGGTTATGGAGTAAGAAATATACACGAACGTCTTCAGTTAAAATACGGAAGCGAATACGGCTTGTTTTATACCAGTACTGTGGGTGCTGGAACTGTTGCTGAAGTCAGAATACCAGCCGAAAAACATTCCTGAATCAAATAAAAGATGCTGCCTCTTGTAGAAGCAGCATCTTTTATTTGCTATCTTTTCTCCTCAATCAGCACCTCAAAAACGGGAACTGCTTTGATGGAATGTATTTCAGCTATTGCTTCATCAAATACCTCTGATCTTGCCGCCATCGGTGAATCGCTACTGACACGGCTCCCTTTCTTTATTGGTGAAATATAAATATTCATTCCTATATTGTGCAGTTCTTCTTTAAATCCCTTCAGACCAATCTCCCAAACAGTATTGTTGCAATAGTTGTCGTGGATCAAGCGTCCGTCAATGAGGGCATAGCCTACATCTCCTGTATAATTTACATTAAGAATTATGTTTTTGATTCCTGTAAAATCGTCCTTTTCAAGTTTTATTTCAGCTCTCGACTTACTTATATTTTTGATATCAATATTTATTAATTTATCTTTTTGAAGAATCTCATAACAGTTGAAAACTCCGTTCTGATCTGTTTTCATCAGTTCCTCTCCATCAATAACCATGGTTGCTTCAAAATCCGGAAAGACTTGAAAACTGATTTTTTTGTTTCCTATCCATTCAAGCCGTATTCTGTCTTCATGAGCCATAAGTGCCGCATCTGTAATTACGGCTCTTTCAACACCGTTATAATTTATCTTCCAGAAATTAAGACTTTGCTCATATGTTAATGTAACAATATTTATCTTTTTACCTGCAGGATTATAGATGGTAAAAAATCTGCTTCCTTCCTTATCTATCTTTATGATAAGTTTATCCAGCTTTCTTTGAATGTTATAACCATCCTGATTTTCTATGGAAATACTACCTGAATTGAAACAGTATTCTGCTTCCATCCCCTCTGGCTCGAAGAAAAAGTAATAGCTCTCTCCATCGGCTGATATATTTGTTATCAGCTGAGTTGTAGAATATTTAAGCGTAACACCGTCAATATCCAGGTTAAAAGGTAATATACAGCTATTCCCCGCTGAAAGAGTAAATCCACTGTCTTCAGGTATTCTTAACATCTCTTTTTCCAGCTGCAGCTTTAAATATACATCCTTATGATCCCTCATCTCCCAGTGATCCTGAAAATTGTTAAGAAAAATAAATCCGGAACCGTTCTTTGTTCTTATCCCAAATCTTAAGGTCCCGGTATCCTGAGGAGCAATATTTGCACCATCCTCAGGAAGTATGGTTTTCATTGGACATAGGCTCTGCTCATACCTGCTTAGAAAATAATGTATTCTTTTAAGCCTGCTGTAAGACTCACGAACCTGTCCAAACTCTCCCACAGGGGCCTGATAGTCATAGGATTTTTTTGGCCAGATATACTCGTTCATTGATAAATTACCCTTTGAATCCGGATTTGTGCCTCCGCAGAACATATAATAGCCCAGCAGATTACATCCTCCGGCAATCTTTATTATTGCCATGGCATCTATGCTATTTGGCGGAACTATGAAGCGATATCCATAAGTAACCTGCATACCCCCGCCCATCTCACAACATGCATACGGGTAGTCCTCAGGTGCGTATTTTGGGTCATAATTATAACTTTGACTGCTATTATTGTGATAATCCTGAAAAATATATTCTTCAGTGGCCGGGTGTTCTTCTACATTGTCAAAAAACAGCCACGGCCTGTAAGCATACCCACCCCACAATGCCAAAACTTCCCCCTCCGGTGCGGAGGCATTCCCCCAGCCTGTACATGTGTAAATAGGAGTTTCCAGTCCGGCTTCAATTGCTATTTCCTTTAATTTAAGAATATGGTCATCTCCATCTCTGCCTGAACTTATCCACTCATTGCCTGTGGTGACTGTAAACTCCCATGCCGCAGCGGAATGCATATATTCGTTCTCCAATTGAACACCGATCACCGGGCCTCCGTTTTTATACAACAGGCCTTTAATTTGTTTACCTATCTCTGAATATAACCTTTTAACAAAAAACAAGTATCCGGCATCATTGGAGCGTACCTCAAAAGGCCCTCCATACAACCAATCAGGCAAGGCGCCGTTTCTTACCTCCCCATGCCCGAAGGGGCCTGTTCTTAACACTACATACATTTCATGCTCTTTGCACAGTTCCAGAAAACGCCTTATATCCTTATTTCCGGTCCATTCAAAGACACCCTTTTCTTCCTCATGAAATATCCAAAATACATAGGTGGCAATAATGTTGATTCCGCACATTTTCATTTTAATTATTTCATCTTCCCAATCCTCAGCCCTCAAACGGGAAAAATGCAGCTCTCCCATAATTCCGAAAAACGGCTTCCGGTCAAGCTCCATAAAGTAATTATTCAGGCCTATTCTTTTGCCTTCCGGATTTTTCCCGCCCATTTTTTGTATGTGATGGCAGTATATTTTCTTTTGGTCATCCCTCAGATCTACGGCATATTCTTTCATATTGACCTCCATGTAGTTTTTTTTAAAGTATGGATTTTATCATGCAATGCATCTTTAAATGGATTAAGCTTTTCGATTTGTTCTTTATGCTGTTATAGTATAATCATATCCCTGAATTACACATATAAAAATAGAATAAAATACTATATTAATGGATTATCATACGATTTTAATACTCCTGCAACACCTTCTGCTTTTATTATAATCCGGCTGGGGGAAATACAAAAAAAGAAGCAATCGGAGGTTGTCCACCGACTGCTTCCTTTTGGTCAGGATTTATTTGTTGAGCTTAAACAAATTGTAGATTATTACCGCAGCTTCAGCTCTTGTGGTATTTTTTTCAGGAGCCATCAGGTTATCACCAACTCCATTGATGATGCCTGAACTCTTCATAGCAGTAATTGCCTCTTTTGCATATCCTGCTATAGAGCCCGCATCCTTGAAGTTCCATTCAGATGGACTATTCAACTTTATCCCTACAAGCTGTGAGACCCTGTATGCTAAAACGGCCATATCCTGTCTGGTTATTCTGTCATTAACACCAAAGGTTCCATTTGCCTTACCTGCTGTGATACCCAGCTTTTCTGCAGATGCCACTGCACTGTAGTACCATGCACCCTGCTTAACATCTGTAAAAGTTGATATGGCATCAGAGTCCACAAGTTCAAAGGCATTCATCAGCATTGCTATGAACTCACCTCTGGTTATATGACCGGTGGGGTTGAACAAATTATTTCCAGTACCTGTAACAACTTCTCTTGCTGCAAGTGCTTCTATGCTCTCCTGAGCCCAGGCGGCCCTGAATGTATCTGTAAACTTTACCTCTACATAGGCAGCCGCGTATTTGCTGAAATGCTTTGGAGAGAACTCAACCTTGCCCGATGAGGTATTGAAAATACCGTTTTTAACTACTTCCAATTCTCCATTATCATTAATATAATAAACAACAATGTTGTTTGGATTCTGCCCGGACTTTAACTGATAGTTTATTTCAACCTTCAGTTCATCACTGTTTCTAAAACTGTTGAGTTCCTTACCGTCAATGCTTAGCTTGAAATCATAGACAGTATTGTTTCCGATGACTTTCTTCACTTCTTCGGGTAATGATTCAGTATCGGCTTTTATCACTTCAACCAACACCTTTTCAGCATTTTCAACTGATTTTAACAGTTCGGTACTGAACGATAATTCAGCCAAACCGGTATAGACAAAAACATAAGAAATTGTCTTTTCACTGCTTCTAATTTGCCTCAAAGGTATTTCAATCTTTACATCTTTTGTATTTTCTGCCGGTCTCACATTAATTTTCAGACTGCCGTCCGAGGCTTTCTCTATGGCTTTTGTTATATCGTCAGCCTTTAATGCTACCGAGGTTTTATCTGATGTCTGACTCAAAGTTTCAATTGTGATATTGTTCTTGTCGATGGTGACCTTGTCAGTAACTGCAGGATTGCCTGTTCCGGAACTTCCTCCTGTGGAACCCGACGAAATCGATGCATTGTTGCCCAAAGGATTAACGGTAATTGTTACAGTTTCACTGTCCATACCCCCCTTTCCATCTTGGGCTGTAAATGTAATTCTATAGGTTCCTGCAGAGCCTGGAGTCCAACTGAATGAACCGTCCGCAGAGTTGAACACTGCTCCTGCCGGAAGACCTGCCACACTGTATGTGATCGGATCATTATCAGCATCTTCTGCCGTTACTGTAAAGGCTAGAGTATAGCCTGCAGTTATGCTCTTATTTCCTATTGTGTTTAAAACAGGTGCATTGTTCAAAGATGTTGAATTTACTGTTATAGTTATGCTTTTCGTTGTAATACTCCTGCCGTCTGAAACGGTAAATGTAAACCGGTAGCTTCCCTCTGCCTGCGGAGTCCAGTTAAAAATTCCGGAAGCTGCATCAATATAAGCACCATGTGTTTCACCTGTTAATCCATAAACCATAGGATCGGCATCCAAATCCACAGCCTCAACATTCATTACCAGCAGTTGTCCCGCAACCGCAACCTGGTCATCGAGCTGTGTAAATACCGGTGGATTATTCAAATTCTGCGGATCATTTACGGCAATTGTTATGGTCTCGGATGCACTGCCTCCCCTTCCATCACTCACATTAAAGGTAACTGTGTAAAGACCTGCTGTACCCGGAGTCCAACTGAAAGCTCCCGGTGTTGTAGTATTGAATTCGGCACCTTCCGGCAAACAAACTGCATTTAAAAGTAAAGTATCACCGTCAGCATCTGCGGCTGTAACTATAAATTCAAGCTTCTCACCCAGATTAACCTGTTTATCTCCTATCTTATCAAGGACAGGCATATTGTTTGAGGCCGGAGCATTAACAGTAACCGTTATTTCCATTGATGTCTGGCTCTTTCCATCTGATACCGTAAATGTGAATGTATATATTCCCTCTGTTTGCGGAATCCAGCTAAACAGGCCTGAAGCCGGATCAATCCGAGCACCATGTGCTTCACCTGTTAATCCATAGATCAAAGCATCGGCATCCAAATCTACAGCCTCAACATCAAATACCAGCTGTTGTCCTGCAACCGCAGCCTGGTCGGCTAACAGAGTAAATACCGGCGGATTGTTTGGGGTTTGAGAATCAATAACAGTAATAGAGATTGTCTCCGATGCTGCTCCTCCCTTACCGTCAGTTACCATAAAGGTTACCGGGTAAAGGCCTGCTGCGTCGGGAGTCCAGCTGAAGGCTCCCGGTGTTGTGGTATTAAACTCAGCTCCCTGAGGTAATCCAGACACACTTAATGACAGGGTGTCGCCATCGGCATCTGTTGCATAAACCTCAAAATACAGGTTTTCTCCAATATTCACCTGCTTGTTTCCTATACTGTTTATAACAGGTGCAGTATTAGCATTATTGCCTACTTCGATTATAATAGTTTCGCTTGCACTTTCTGTCCCGTTTGAAGCAGTTAATGTAACACTGTGCGTACCACTGGTAGTAGGAGTCCATCTGAATTCACCAGTTAAAGGATCTAAAGCTGCTCCATCAGGAAGTCCTGAAGCACTGTAAGTTATAGTTTTACCAAGCGGGTCACTGGCTGAAATCGTAAATGCAAGTAATTCTCCTGCTTTAACTGATTTATTGCCAATACTCTGCATGACAGGAGCAGGTTGCTTAAACTCTCCCTTTGCCTGGAAATATACGAGGCCCACCCAGCCTGACTGGAATGCATAAAAGTTTACTCTAATATATCTTCCATAGGTATTTTCAGGCATATTCAGTGTAAAGTTGACTGTGTCACCTGCAAACGCTCCACTTTCATCAACCACCCTGTGCCAGCTTTGTCCATCAACGGATGTCTCCACACTGTATTTTGCCTTCATCCAGAAATTCATTGTAAGACTGTCTATTTTTGCAGTATTGCCGAGGTCAAGCAGCCACCAGTCAGCACCGGAAGACGCTCCACCCGTACTCCAGGCTGTGTTTGCATCTGAATCCAGGGCATACTGCGGCAAATTCTGAGCCCGACTCTTGTTAGCAGATACAGAACCGCCATTTGCTAAATAATCAGTGGAGATATCATTTGTAACTGTAACGCTGCAAGCCGCCTTAACAGCAGGATTCGTTGACTGAGCAGTAATTACTGCCGTTCCTGCAGCGATTCCCTTCACAAGACCTGTTGGCCCTACTGCAGCTACTGCCGGATTGTCAGATGTCCATGTAATTGATTTATCAGTAGCATACTCAGGTACTGTTGTAGCAGTAAGCTGTTTACCGGCCCCTAAAGAGACTTTCAAATCGGGAGTAGACAGTGTAATCCCGGTAACAGCAATATTTGTGCTCCGGGCAAGCCCCTGAACCGCAGCATTCAACTCTGTAACATCCTGGTCTATGATACTTTGATGTGATGCATCCCAGTTATCATTTATTGCTGCAGCCAAATCATTCTGAGCTTTGTTCAGTGCAGCAGTATATGCTGTTAAGCTATCCTGTGAGTAGTAATCGTCCGGTTTAGTTTTTGCTGCCGTTGCATTATTAATGGCAGTCTTCAACTCATAGGTATTAAGAATTGCCTCACCTGAGACATTAATAGTGACTGATTTGGTCAGCTTAACTCCTCCGGAAATCTGACTGTTGGCAGAGTAGTTATCAACCGTCACACTGATTTGCACTTGTCCGGGAGCCATAGCATGCAGCATCCCATTCTCATCTACGAACACCTTGTTTGCATCGCTGGATACCCATTCAATTGTATCAATAAAGCAATCATTGCTTGTCCCGGTATATAGCTGCAGGGTTTCTCCGGTATTCATATTTACTGTTGAATCCTCGATTCCAACAGCAGGAGATTTTGTACTGTATATTGATAATGTCTCCATAGGGTAGAAGCCTTCTACTTTGACATTGCAGACAGCACTCAGGCTTGGATCTGCCACTGAGGTAGCCGTTATGGCTACATCGCCGCTCTGTTCCGGCATTGCTTTAACAAGACCTGTACTGCTTACAGTCGCTACAGAGGTATTGCTGGAGCCCCATACTACATCCTGAGCAATTCCGCTAACGTTTGGATTTACAACTGCTGTCAGTTGAGCCGTATTTGAACGGGTGCCTGCAATATTAAGCAAATGCAGGTAAGTTTTGTTCATGCTCACAGATGCTGGAACCGGAGCAGCTGCATAAACATTGAAGTTATCAATCCAGGTTGTCCATGACATACTTCCTGACCGGGTTGCAACAAACTGAATTTTACTGATAGTGTTTGTGTAGGTTGTAGCAGCATTAAACGGTATATTATTTATTGTTGAGGTTATAGCAGGGTTTGCTTTATTTGTAACTGTTAAATCAATTGTTTTTAAAGCAAAATTAAGAGTGGCCTTAATGTTATATGTTGTATTATTCACATTAAACCCCGTACCCACCTTAGTTCCTGCAATTGAAGAATTTGCTGCTGTTCCTCCGGTAGAGTAGGTCATCTCGGCATTATTATTTGTTTCAAGCGTGAGGTATCTCTTGTTATTTGCATCTTCTATACTTAACTGTCCTCCGTAGGAGGCTGAAGGTGCTCCTACATTCCAGTCAAAATCAAATATTATCTTCCCATTTACAATTGGGTTGGCAAATACTTTTTGTGATGCTCTTATACCATTTCCTCCGGCTGAGAGTTTAAGAACATTATTATCAATATTTGCAGCTTCTTTGGTCGACTCTGAGCTGAAAACACCCGCAGAGTTTGGAGCAGCGCTGCCCATGGTTACAGCCCAGTTATCTCCGGCAAGTCTGTTCTCAAAGCTTTCGCTGACCACAGGCACGAGTACCTTGCAGGCAGCAGTAAAATTTCCGTCAGCAGTAGTTGCAGTAATTACTGCATTACCGCTTTTCAAAGCAGTAACATTTCCAAATGCATCTACCCTGGCAACGGTTTCATTGTCCGATGTCCAGATTATATCCTCATTTGTTGCATCAATGGGAGTTACCTGTGCAATAAGCTTTTCAACCGGCGCATCGGCAGGCTTATTAGCAGTTGAGAAATAATCTGATTTAAAGTTTAAAGTGTCTTTATTTAAAGTAACTCCAGCAACATTTACCGGTGTAGTCTGAACATTTACTACACAGCTTGCGGAATAAGCTCCATTACTTGTGTCATTAGCTGATGCTGTTATGGTAGCTGTTCCTTCAGCATGTCCGGTTACAGTTCCATTTGCATCCACCGTTGCAACGGACTCGTTGTCAGAAGACCATGTAACTGTTTTATTACCTGCATCAACCGGTGTTATTACAGGGATAATGTTTTTCTGTGTATTAATCATGATGTTAAGCTTTGTTTTATCAAGGCTCAAACCCTCAACCATAACCGGAACAACTTCTATATTACACTCTGCAAACTTTGCAGGATCATCAACTGATGCCGCAGTAATTTTTGCAGTACCTATCCCAACTGATGAAATGAGTCCATTGCTGTCAACTTTAGCAACCGATGAATCCGAGGATGACCATACAACATCACCGAAGCTGGCATTTGCCGGGGCTACTGCAGCCGTAAGCTGATAGGTCCTTCCGTTACTCATCTTAATACTATTCTGATTAAGGGTTATACTTTCGACGGGTATCTTTGCAGTGTCCAGTGTAAATTGAACAGATGCAGTACCATCACCTGATATTGCAGATACAACCGTGGTGCCAGGCTGTTTAACATCAAGCTGAACGCCGGCAGTAAGGTCGGTTTGCTGGAATAAAACCCCCGCCTCTTCTGCTTCTTCAGGTGCTCCAAGGAAATTTGCCACCTCCGGATTGCTGGACACAAATTTTACAACCTTATTAGTTGCCGTGGAAGGCACACTTGCTTTTAATTTTATCTTGTCCCATACCATTGCATTCATTGAAGCAGGCATAGCAGCTCCATTAACCGTAATGGACAGGTTTCCGTCTCCTACAGTTGCAGCAGCTGTTACATTTACCGTACAGCTGGCACTTAAGCTTCCTTCAACTGTGGTAACGGTTATATCAGCCTGTCCAGGAGCCAGTGCGGTAACAAAACCATGCTTATCAACAGCTGCCACAGAAGGGTCGCTGGAGTACCATACAACCTCCCAGTCCAATGCACCATCAGCCGGTTCAATTTTGGACAAAAGCCTCTTTGTCTGACCTTCTGTTAATTCAAGGGTTGTCTGAGGCTGTGATACACTTGATGGGTTAACTAAAGCTATCGAAGTCGGGGCTTCGGCTGATATGGAGTAATCACCAAATCCCTTAAGCGGTGTCTGCATGCTGGTAGGTTTATCTTTTATACAGCCCCTCCATAAATATGCATACAATCCATCTGTCATATCTCCCATTTTTCCGTCAGCAGTACTTCCCATTTCGTGGAATGCCGGGTCACCGTTATTAAAGAGAGTACGCCTGTCAACGGTGTTTCCATCAGGAGTAGATGCTCCGGCGCCTTCAACAACGATCCATTCGGCAGCCCAATAGAAAAAGCCCCTCATTCTGCTGAATGGATTCTGAAGATCCCTATGCGCCTGCATATAATCCAGCAGCCAGTTATACTGTCCATTCCAGTTCTGCTGATAATAGCCAGCCTGACCCATGCTTCCGCTTTCATCCACGAAATCCGGGTTATATCTTGTTACTGCAAAACCAGTTTCAACATTCAGGTAGTCAAGTGCCGGAAAATTTGCAATGTTACTTGAGCCCATAAACAATATATCACTTGAAGGATGGCCACTATAGAGTGAATGTGCCTCTCCGTCCACTTTTATTCCGTTTGTAATCAGGCGGTTGAATAATGCCTTTGAATTATCAACGTTGTAACCGTTATTTGTATGAAAAGAACAGCTGGTATTGGGAAATACAGCCTTAGTCGCATCATAAGCCGCATTAAAAAGAGACTTGAACCCGTCTATGGTTGTGCTGTAGATCTTACCGTTGGGCCATGCTATACCTCCATCCTGCTCATTTCCGAGTTTGGCGGAGCTTGGCTCGATTCCAAGATCTTTAAGTCCTTTCATAAAATCATAAACATAGTTGTACACTGTTGTTGTCATTTCATCCAATGACTGATCCACGAGTTTTCCGGTTGAATCCTTATACATCCAGTCAACAGGAGTGAAGGCCTTGGCCGCACTCATCCATCCATCGCTGAAATGGAAGCTGGGTTCATACCCCATGTTCAACTCTTTTGCTCTTGACGCAAGTCCGTACCAGTGCTCCTTTCCAAAATATCCTTCCTGCATTGTGTATGGTATGGGATTTCCATCAGCGTCAATATATGAAGTAAATTGTTGTTTCTTTGGGCTGCTCTGGTCATATATAGGGCTTCCCGAGTCAACAAAAATCATCCCTGTAATTGCATTTACACCATGGTTTGACATTATAGTCAAACAGTCCTGCTGTACGCCATTTGCAAAGTACTTTCCACCCTTGTCCTCAATTATTGGAAGGAAGGATACGTCCGCACCTTTTATTATGGAGTTATCTATCTCAAACAGATCAAAATTATCTACATAAGCCTTATCACTTCCATTACCTGTCCATTGATCCTGAGTTGCTCCTGTTCCATATGCCTTAACACTCTTTTCATAATTTGCATCCTTTATTGTATTCGCATAGATTGTAATCTGATCGTCATTTGGACCTGTTTTAAAAGCAATTGTTAAAAGGGAATATCCTTCAAGTCCAGCCGGAGCCTGCCGAAGAACAGTACCGTTCTTCCCTTTTACGCCAAGGTTTATCCTGTCTCCGTAAGAAGCAACTTTTATAAGTTCTCCTGTCTTTCCGAAGGCATTAGTCTGTTGTATTTTATTCCACACATCCTGTCTGTCAACTTTTGCACGAACAGTGGCTATGTAAGAGGTGTCCGGCTTTACAGCCACCGTCTGGCTGATTTGAGAATCAGCGCTCAGAACTGCCGCCATTGCTCCGGTGTCCTGCTTTGTGTCAGTCTCGGAAACACTTCCTGAAATATCCCAGCCGGTCAATCCGTTTTCCAGGTTCCAGTTAGTTATAGGATTATTGTCATTACTGTCCAATACAAGCTGAATGTTATCAACTAATAAATTTGTACCATTTCCTGATGAAACGGTTATTGTACATTGCCCGTTATAGACAAGTACATTTCTTAGTGCGACATGAGTCCATGCCGTAGAGCTTATAAACCCGTCAACAAACAATTTTGTATCCGGTGCTCCGGTATTGGTGGCAGTTATTGTCGCCGTGTTACCGCTGGTTGAACCCTTTACCCAGGCTGACAATGTATAACTTCCCTGTGGAATACCTGTTAAAGTCTGGGAAAGTGTTGATCCGGCTGCAGAAAATTTAACGGAGCAGGTACCATCCTGCTTATCGGCAGTATTTACGGCAACATTTCCCGTGTTTTCCCAACCTGATAAATCACCTGTTTCAAAATCCGAGTTAATAATAGCGCCTATATCTTGACCCGCAAGGACATTTTGGGCGAATAAAGGTATTGGCAGCTGAGCTACCGCAGTTGCTAATATTGCAAATGAAAGAACCTTTGCAATTATTTTCTTGAATCCTGTCTTCATATTCTCCTCCTGTTTAATATAATTTATTTCATAACAAATATACCGGGATTAACTCACCCCCCTTGGCTAAAATCACGCATCACCGGCTTTGATATTATTTCAGCGGATGAGCTCAGAAAATAATTATTAAATCTGCGAGAAATTAAGAAAGAAATATATGTCAACAGAATGATATAATAATCTAAATAATTATTACATTAGGCAAACTTATTATTTTCTTTGTTATATTACTTTTTTACCTTTATATAACCGCATTAACAAATTTATTAATTTGTCGTATCTGCCAATAGCGAAAAAACATCAAAAAAGTCCCTAAAATTTAATAAGATATCATTTTCTAAGACACTAAAAACCCAGTCCGCGATTGTAAAGACACTTCGCGAACTGGGTTTCTTGTGGACCAGCTTTTATGGGGAACAAGCTCATTGCCCCTCTATATGTTTTCCCGTCTATTTTGACAACAGGCTGTACAGTACCTGGGCCATTTCCGCCCTTGTAGTCACAGCGGTTGGATACAACTTCCCGTTGCTGCCTCCAATGTCACCTGTACGAGTGAACAGTCTCAGGGCCTCCGTCGCCCAGGATGCGATTTTATCACTGTCGCTGAAGTCAGACAGTGTTTTACCTGCTGCTCCTTCTGGCAACTGACCCATTCCTTTCAAGGTATTGTACAGCAGTGAAAACATTTCCTGCCGTGTTATTTGCTTATCCGGTGCAAACATATTATTGCCTATTCCGCTGGAGATGCCCGCTTCCTTTGCTTTGGCCAGATACTTCGTATAGAATGTATTGCCTGCATCGGAGAAATTGTCGTTTGATCCGGCATCCGGCGTTATTCCGTAAGCTTTCATAAGCATTACAATGAATTCTCCTCTGGTCAGCTTTGCATCCGGATTGAATTTACCGCCGCCGGTACCTGTTGTGATACCCCTTGCTGCAATAAAGCCAACAGCCCTGCTGTACCAATCGTCTGCTGACACATCTTTGAAGTCAGCTTTAATAATGCCGACAGCAAAGTTATTTAAATTAGTAGTTATAAATTTCACCGAACCGGTGGCAGAATCATAATGCCCGTTTGGTATGACTGCCGCTTTACCATTTTCATCAATATGCCAGACTATGATGCTCTCAGGATTTTTAAGTTCTGCTGCAGTAAATGTATATGGTATCGATACGGCAACCGGGGCTGCAGGATTGTTCCAATCCTTCTTTTTTCCATCCACAGTCACAGTGAGCTGTATCATTGGCCTGCTGCCTGTTAAAGCTTTTATGGCATCATCCAGCTTTGATTTGCTTCCTTCACCAATGGTGATTGTTGCCTGCTTCCCACTAATCCCGGAAACCCAAGACAGCATATTGTCCGGTATGGTCATATTGCCTAATGCTGTGGAAAATGTGAGCCAACCTTTATGTTCACCTGCCAACGAGTCTACCGGCATTTTTATGGAATAATTACTTACTCCAGGTATGGACGGTACCTTAATAACTGAAGTCCCCCGGCCGCCAAAAACATTTTCCTTACGGGTGTCCAGTTCAACCGAGGCACTGCCGGAAACCTTATCGACACTTACAGGCATGGTAGTGATGCCGGCACCTGCTGCCGTAACTTCAGCCTGATATGTTTTGGGTGCACTTGATGAACCGTTGCTTCCGCTTCCACTACTTCCATTGTTTCCGCTGCCTCCGCTGTTTCCGTTACTTCCATTGTTTCCTCCGTTGCCGTTATTACCGTTGTTTCCGCCTGAAGCATTTGATACTGTAACTGCCTTTATCAATCTCTGTTCCCTTGCCGTATAGGTAATGATATAAGTTCCTGCTTTTGCAGGTAAAAAGGCATTGTTGTTGATTGCTATGCTTTCTCCGTCAGGTCCTGTTACCGATGTAGTGACCTCCCAGGTACCATTGGCATCCTTTGCCGTGGCGGATGGAATGGTGACCGCTTGACCGACAGTACCCGTCAAATCACTGTTATTTGATAATGTAAACCTCACCGGATTATCCCTGACGAAGAGTTGGGCTACTTCATCCTTACTCAAAGCTTTCCCGTAAAGCCTTGCGTTGCTGACGTCACAGGCGATTGGAAGCTGGACACTGCCGTTACTGCCCGTATCTGAACCAATCATTAGCCATTTTGCCGAATCCTGGGGTATGTCAAGCACACCGGTTGCAGCTTCTGATGCCTTCAGTTCACCGTTAATGTATATCTTCAGTGCAGCTCCGTCATAGGTGGCTGTTGCGTGCAGCCACTCACTTTTTATTGCAGATATATCCACTGCAGGAACAACATAACTGCCATTGATATGTGCCCAAAACTCCAGAGTTTTACCGTCACTGTTGAGTTCGAAGCCAAGGCCTGCACCATCACAATTCATAAACGGGTCTCCATTTAAAAACTCCTTCAGCTTCATCATTAGCTCCATCGTAAAGCCGTTTTTAATGTTTTCATAATCCCCTGCAGTGAGATTATAGGCATAGGCATCATCTTTGCCGTCAAAGCTTGCAATATATTTACCCAGGTCTGTATTTGGCGATATTACCGGATTGCCTTTTACAATAGCAGTATGTGCTGCCGGGGAATTATCCTTTGCGGTTCCGTCTGAAAAATCCACATCCAGGATACTTCCGCTTGAGAGAATAAGTTTGCCAAACCCGGAGGTATCGTTCCATGTGCCGCCACACCATATAAGTGCTTGTAAATCCTTATTTTGCTGATAGTTATCTATTGAAAGGTCAAATCCAAGCTCACGTTTGTTTCTGATATCCATTTCCAGTTTGTCCCAGGGTATGGCAATCTCGGCATTCCAGCCATCAGCCGTTGGTACCGTGGCTGCTGAAATACTCTCGGACAGCGCAGTTTTAGCCTCAGAGCCTGCCGTTACTCCCCCACCCATGATAATATAGGGCTTTAAATTGTCAACAGGGTTGTAGCCTATTCCAATCTGCCAATCCCCGTCAATATACGGCGTACCTGCATGGAGTGTCGAATCAAGATACACCCATACAATATCCCCTTTACTCCATGCCGTTCCGGGAGCCAGTTCACTGTCATTTTGGACCTGTACTGCCAGATAAAGATTATCATTATCCCATTTGACATCAAAATTGCCCTTGTGAGTTGCGTTCCCGTTTAAGTCCTTAGCCGCTTTTTTATCAACCGACCAGAAAGGTTCATTCAGGTTACCGTTGATAACAGGCTTTTGGGTAATCAATTCTGATGTTATTTGGGGTGTATTTGATTCGGACACAGTTGTAAAATTTGTGGTGATGCTGTTGCTGCTCTCCACACTGTACGGAGTAAGAGCCCATACCTCAATTTTATATTCTGTGTCAGGGGACAGACCTGATATTTTTGCAGACAGTTCAGAGGCCTGTGTTGCCCGGTAATAATCCGAAAATCTCAGGTAATAATCCCTGTTGTACTTGTTATCCCGGATTGCCTCTCCCGTTTGTAAATTGGTGACCTTCATCTTATAGGAATGCACCATGTTGTCATTTAACCCGTCTGCCGCCAAGGCCTGACTGAAGGAAAACGCAACCGAATTAGCATCAGTCTTTTCCACTGTAACCTGTGCTCCGTCAGCAAAAGCTGGTGCCTTGCTGTTATTCGCCCTGTCATCAGTATAAGTAAATGCTCTGCTGCCGACCAGTTGAGGGATATCAATGATCCATGGCTCGCCTTCATATATGTATTTCCCGCTTGTCAAATTCATTCTCTTGACGATGACCCTGTTATCATTATCAATATCGATCAGAAGAGCCTGGGATGCTTCGGCTGAATTTTCAGGATAAGTTGAATATTTACCGTCGGAAACAATCTTACCGCTCTCATTTTCAAAATACGCTCCCAGTGTAGCATCCTGAATGGTTGTAAACCCTTTGCTCTGATCAATTGAGGTGGGCTCGTCCACTGTCGCGTGGGAGTGGCCTGAAATATGTATGACCTGGGGATATTGTGCCATCAGGGCCACCATATCCTTATCGGTGCCTTCACCATAATTTCCATACCATTCATTTGTAGTATAAGCAGTATCCTTAATACCATGATGCGCAATTACGAAAATAGGAGCATATGGGTCTCCTTTGGACATATTAGCCTGTTTCGCACTGGCCAGAGCTCCCTCTAGGAAATCATACTGTTCGCTGTAATCTCCTCCGTCATAGCTGTTGGACCCCAGAGTAATGACGGTGATACCGCCGGGTGTTGTAGCCTTGTCAGGTTCCTGGCCTGTCTTGTCTGTAAACATGCCAATGGCAGCCGGAGTAGAATTATTCCAGCCGTAATATTCATGATTACCCATGGCCCAAATGATTTTATCACCCATACCGCTTCGGTTGGCAATACCCATCATTGTATCGTATTGATCTGCAATTCCATCACCTGTGAGATCGCCTGCAAAGATTATTCCGTCCATCCCGGGATCAATGGTTTTAAAGACGGCAAGTGCATTTTCAAGCTTTTCAGGACCATTATAGCCATATCCAATGTGAATATCACTTCCTACTGCAAAGCGGGCTTTAATTCCTGTCCGGTCCAGCAGCTCCCAGTCGTTATCTGTTTCCGGAGCATTCCATGCTGCCATAGCCTGCATAGGAAAAACAGAGACAGCTAAAATACAGATTACAAACACAGATATAATTTGTTTTAGTTCCCTAAGCATCGTTTTTTCTCCTTTCATTAATAACAATTCGTAATAACAATTTTTAAAAAGAGTTCTTTTTTCTTACTGCGTTTTATGTACATTTACTTTGTCCACTACAATCCCGGATTGCGTTTTCAAATACTGAAAAAGCGAAGGCCAATTGCTCCTGAGTTACAATAAGAGGCGGATGCCAGGTGATACAGTTTCCGGCAGATAATTTAAAGGACAGTCCGTTTTTAAGGCAGATATATAGCAAGCTTTCAGCCAACGCTTCATCTTTTTCCCTGGTCTTTCGATCCTTGACACATTCAAAGCAGATTAACAGACCCGATATCCGAATATCGCCCAGGCATTCATAGCGTTTGAACAGTTGGGAGGAACGTTTGACTGCATAAGCTGATAGCTTTTTGCATTGATCGATAAGTTTGAATTCGTCAATATAGGCAAGAGTGGCACAGATGGCGGCACATCCTGCCGCAGGCTTTTCATGGGTATAATGTCCAAGGGATATGTCGATTGCACAATCCAGCTTTGTTCTTGCAAGCACTGCTGCCTGGGGGATGACACCTCCTCCCAGCCCTTTTCCAAGTACAAGGATGTCCGGCTCTACACCGAAAAGCTGGTGAACATAAAAAGCACCGCTTCTGCCAAGGGCCGTAGGGATCTCATCGAAGATCAGCAGGATACCGTTTTTATCACAGATTTCTCTCAGCCTTTGGAAATAATACACAGGCGGCACATGGACATCCGTTGCACGAATAGGTTCAAGGAGAATAGCTCCGATGTCTCTCTCATTTTGAATAATATATTCGATATAATCCAGGCAAAAACGGGCCACTGTTTTCTTTGAGGAACTATGGATCATACTGCGGAAGGCATTGAACGGAATGGCTTTGATGCTTCCCGGCATAGCAGGACCCATGTCCTTGGAGAAGACATATTCTCCTCCGACTGAAAGGGCATCCAGCCCTGCACCGTGAAAAGACTCCCACATGGAGATAACCTTATGCCTTCCGGTTGCTTTTCTTGCAATTTTCAGAGCAATTCCCACAGCTGCACTGCCTGAAGGAGTGAAGAGCACTTTATAATCCTTTGACAGAGTCTTGTCTATCAGCCGTTGTGCTGCCTGTACAGCAATATCCGCCGTATACCTCCTCGGTATAAACGGTGTACTCTCCAATTGCTTTTTCACTGCTTCAATAACATATGTATTCTTATAGCCTACTTGGTGAACGCTGTTTCCGTGAAAGTCCAGATATTTTTTACCGCTCATTGCCTGAAGATAGCAGCCCTCTGCATCAATAATCACATCCATGCAGGGTGTGGACATGGATTGCCTGATAAATACAGCTTCATCCTCTTTCAAAACAGACCTGCTTTCTTCATCAAGACCGTTGATCCAATGCTGCCTGTGCCAGCCGGTATTGATATCTCCCTCACGGTTTAGTCCATTACCTCCATGCATTTGGTCTTTTCCCCCCGGAAATCAGGACATTTATTTTATTAACAAGTTGAGGCAGCTCTTCAATAGTCTCAATGGTAAAATCTGCTCCGGCCATCATAAATCCATCTCTTGCCCGGTTAATTGCACCCTGTCTTTCTGTCTCATAAACTGCTTTATACTCATCCTGGCTAAGACCCAGCTGAGAGCTTCCGACGATAACACCTACCGACCATACCCCGGCGTTACAGCCTTCCTCAATATCTGCGACGGTATCTCCGACTTTTATTGTTTTCCATGGGGCTGTTATACCGAGAGCTTCCATATTTCTGAAAATCATATAGGGAAAAGGTCTTCCAATGGAAGCTGTATCATCCGGAGTAATAACAAAATCAGGTGCATAGCCTTTTTCCCTAGCAGAAGGAACCACAATATTCATCATGATGTTTGTATAACCCGTGGTTGAGCCGATTTTCAGCCCCATATTCCTTAATGCAGACACAGTATTCAATACTTGGGGCAAGGGATCTGTATATTCCTTCAAAGTAGCCAACAGCAATGGTTCAAAGTTTTTGTACAAACGGTCGACATCATTTTCTTCAAAGGCCTTTCCATGCTTATCTTCCCACAGTTGGCTGATCCTCGCCATCTGAAGCATTGCTCTTATATGGTCTCTTTTTTGCATGCCCATGGGTATTCTGGCTTCATCCATGGTGACCTCAATTCCGGCTTGCCTGAATATTTCCAGGAAAGCATTAACCGGTGCAAAACAGCCAAAATCCACCGTCGTCCCTGCCCAGTCAAAAATAACACCTTCAATTTTATCCATAAATTCACCTCGCGTGAGCGTTACACATATTTTTCAAACTTTACTAAAGACATTCAGAGAGCACAGAAATCAACCGTTTAATATCTTCCTGGTAAATATCCCCGATATTACCTATACGAAAAGTTTCAGCCTTTGATATCTTGCCGGGATATAATACAAATCCCTTTTGCTTTGCCTTACCATAAAATGCCTTAAAGTCAAAATTGCTGTCTGGATACAAAAATGACGTTATAATAGGTGACTGCAATTCTTCGGGAAGCAAAGTCTTGAATCCTAGTGAATGCATTCCATCTACCAGCAGACGGTGATTCTCCTTATAGCGAAGGTGACGTGCTTCCACGCCTCCTTCCTGTTCCAATTCGTTTAACGCCTGGTAGAAAGCACGTACAACATGAGTCGGTGAAGTATACCGCCATTTTCCCGAAGGCTCCATCTGTTCCCACTGACCGGCCAGATCCAGCACCAGGGATCTGGCATACCCTTTGCTTTTCAAAAGCTGATCCTTTCCTGCAATTACAAAGGAAAAGCCGGGAACCCCCTGAATACACTTGTTGGAGGAACTGATCAGATAATCAATCTTAAGGCAGGAGATATCCAATGGAATCCCTCCGAAAGAACTCATTGCATCGACAATAAGAATTTTCTTATACTTTTTCACAAGTCCGGCGATACTCTCAAGAGGGTTCAAAATTCCTGTAGTAGTCTCACAATGGACAACTGCTGCATGAGTAATATCCCCGTCGTTTTTGAGAATCCGCTCCATCTCGTTCAGGTCCGGTATCTCGGTTTCGTCACAGGCAAGACCGACGTAATTTATCTTTAACCTTTGGGCCATCTGTATCATACGTTGGCCGTAGGCTCCATTGGAAATGATCAATACTTTTCCGCCTTCAGGAACAGCTGTACCCAGACAAGCCTCAACTCCAAAGGAACCACTTCCCTGCATAAGTACTGAAGTATATCCATCATTATCTCTTGCAGCAAGCTTTACCAGGCGGCAGCGGATATTTTGCACTATTTCAACATTGTAGTCATCATCCCATGTGCACCAATCCTGAAGCATTGCATTCCGGACACCCTTTGAGGTTGAAAGAGGCCCCGGTGTCAGGAGAAGATAAGGATTATCCGGTATATTATTCTGAAGCATTTGACAATACCTCCTCTTTTTTCTTTTTTTGTTTTTCATAAAAATACATGTACATTTCATAAATACTTCTGACAATCAGATTAACTATCAGGATCAACAGACTCATAGCTGCTGCCTGAGCAATATCTCCCGCTTCCTCCATATGGGTGATTGCAATCGAGGCCACCTTGAAATTGGCGGAATATAGAAATACAACCGCTGAAACAGTCACCATGGCATTGACGAAATAAAAGATGAAAATTTCCAGAATTGCAGGAAGCGACATGGGTACAGTAACCTTTAGAAACACTTTCCATCCTGGTATTCTCATGCTTTCCGCGATACTTTCATATTCCTTGTCCAGTTTTTTCAATGCCCCTGCTGCAGTAACATAAGGAACGGAGTAAAAATGGACAATGTTAGCCAAAACCAGAATGACCACAGTACCATACAAAAAATTCAGCGGATTATCTTTTGAATTAAAGAAGAAAATAAATGACAGTCCGATAACCATACCGGGAAGTGCAATAGGAACCACCGAAAACAGCCTGCCTATTTTTTTTATGCTACTCATGCCTTTTACCTTTTCAATCAAGTAGGTATAGACAAATACAAAAACGGTACCGAAAACGGCAGTCAGAAGACTCATAACGATTGAATTTGCAAAGCTTTGAATTCCTCCGGTTGATTGACTGAAGTTAAAATGTTCAAGGGTGAAGCTCTTTTCATAGGGATAGTATTTCATAAATGCATCCATTACAAGGGCACTGATTAAAATTATGAAAAATGCAGCTATCAGGAAGCATACTGAAAAAAATATCCCATCTCTGAATTTATTTATTTTTACCTTCAATTCTATTGCTTTTGTACTGATTTCACTGTAGTTTTTTGAACTCAAAGCCCTATCGACCACAAAAGTGAAAACAGCGGGGATCAAGAGCAAAGTACTGACTACTGCTCCCATATTAAAGTTGAATTGTCCTGCTACCTGCTTGTACAGGTCGGTGGCTAAAACGTTGTAATTGCCTCCTATAACCTTGGGCGCTCCGAAATCTGTAAATGCCAGCGTAAAACATACAAACAGTGAATTAATAAGGGTATATTTTATTTCCGGTACCGTTATTCTCAAAAACCTGGTCAATGCACTGCATCCCATTGAATCAGCCGCCTCATAAAGCCGACCGTCGGCGTAAAACAACGTTACATAAAACATCAGAAATGATTGAGGAAAGGTATAAATGATTTCAGATAAAACAATCCCTGTTCTACCGTATAATTCAATAACCAGCCCCAGTTGGGTCAGTACCCCCTGCTTGCCGAAAAGGACAATCAGTCCGATACCGTGAACAACGGTAGGAACAAAAATAGGGAATAGTGCTAGATATCTGAAAAATCTTTTCAATTTTATATTGGTTCTCTTCAGTGCATAGGCATAGGTAAAGCCAAGTATTGTGCTGGCAACAGCTGTTGTCAGCGAAATATTCAATGTGTTGAGGATGGAATGAGATAAAGCCGGCTGAGAAAAGTATTTAAAATAATTATCAAAGCCCGCAAAACCGCCGCTGCTGTTTTGAAAAGCCTTTATAAACAAACTCAATAACGGAAGGAGCATCCCTGCCAAAAAGACACAAGTCATGACAAGCATTATAATAAGTTGAGCGGGCTTTCCAAGATAGAATTTTCGATTATTGTTTTGTATCATCAGACCGCCTCTTGCACATCTGCATATTTTATCAAATGCCTGTCGGCGATTCTTAAATAAACAGTATCATCTTCCTTTAACTCCAATGCTTTTGCCTTTTCCGCAGGAAGGTCCACACAAATTTCGCAATTATTATTTAGCTTGCTGTGAACTCTGATCATGGCACCTTTAAACTCTAAAAAACTCACCTTTCCAGTCCAATAGCTATCGTGGAGTTCATTTCTTTTAGTCAATTCGATATTTTCCGGCCGGATGCCGAAAGTACCGCTATTATTTTCATAAAAATTCATCGTTCCAATAAAGTTGGCGACAAAAGAATTGGCCGGTTTTTCATATATGATTCTTGGGGGTCCTACCTGTTCAATAACCGCATTATTCATAACAATGATTCTGTCTGCCATGGTCAAAGCCTCTTCCTGATCATGGGTAACCATAATGGTTGTAATTCCAAGTTCCCTCTGAATTTTGCGGATCTCCAGTCTAAGCTTTGAACGAACCTTTGCATCTAATGCAGATAACGGCTCATCAAGCAGAAGATACCCCGGAGACAGTGCAATGGCCCGGGCCAAGGCTGTTCTTTGCTGCTGCCCTCCCGAAAGCTGGGCTGGGTATTTATTTTTATGCTCAAGTAAATCGACAAGTGCCAGAATCTCCAAGGCTTTTTCCCTTTGCTTTTCCTTTTTCACTTTTTTTTGCTCGGATAATCCAAAAAGGATATTTTGTTCCACTGTCATATTCGGAAACAATGCATAGGATTGAAAAACGATACCGAAATTCCGTTTTGAAGGAGGCAGCATGGTATAATCTTTGTCATCAATAATCACTTTACCCTTATCCGGCATTTCCAGTCCTGCAATAATCCTCAGGAGTGTAGTTTTTCCGCACCCTGACGGCCCAAGAATACAAACCATCTCGCCCTTCTCAATTTCTGCGCTGACACCTTTAAGTGCTGCCTTTCCGCCAAACTGTTTGCATATATTTTCAACCTTCAAATAGCTCATATGTATCACCTCTTATGCCCAAGAAAATACCATACCAGGACCAATGCAGCATCTGCGCCGGCTGCATTGGTTTCCTTATGCAGATTATTCTTTTGGAGCTGATTTTGAATCGTACTTCTCCATCCATTTTTTAAGGATGTTGTCCCTGTTTTCAGCTGCCCACGAGAAATCATTGTCTATCAGCTGATCAACCGGGTTAAAGGTAAAGCCCTCGTATTTCCCGCCTTCACCTGTTGCGATGATTGGATAATTTACTTTGTACAGTTTCATCGCATCATCTGATATTGCCCAATCCAGGAATGTCTTTGCTGCAGGCTTGATCTCGTCTTTTTTCATCAGTGCGTTGGCTTCGAGATCCCAACCGGAACCTTCTTTCGGGAAAATCACTTCTACAGGGGCACCTTTTGACTTCTGGCTGATACCGGCATATCCAAAGCTGATTCCGACTGCGGCTTCACCTGCTGCAGCCATTTTTGCCGGTTTTGAACCGGAATGTACGTACTGCGAAATATTGCCATGGAGCTTATCAAGGTATTCCCAACCTTTTTCACTATCTTTTCCATTAAGCTGAAGTAATGCCGAAACCGTTAAAAATCCCGTACCTGATGAATTGGGATTGGACATGACGATATGCCCCTTAAATTCTGGCTTGAGCAGGTCATCATATGATTTTACATCAGGTAATCCTAATTTTTTTGCCTCAACAGTATTAACCACTATAGCCGTTTCCCAAGCATCTATCCCAACCCAGGTCGGAACCTTTTTATCTGATTTAAATTTGGGAAGAATTCTTTCAACTCCAGCAGGAGCATAGGACTCCAACATTCCCTGATTATCAAGGACCATCATTGATGATGCTGCTGTTCCCCACACAAGATCTGCCTGAGTATTATCCTTTTCTGCAAGGAGTTTGGCCGTTATGGTGCCTGTAGATTCTCTGACAATATTGACCTTTATATCGGGGTATTTTTTATTGAATGCTGCCAGGTATTCAGTAACCTGCTCATCTTCAAGTGCCGTATAAACAGTGACATCACCTTTTGCAGGATCTGCCGAGGCCTGCTGTTGTCCACATCCGGCAAGGCTTCCTATGGAGCCTGTAAATAATAATGCGGACACTATGTACGATAAAACTTTCCTTTTCATTTCATTACCTCCATTTAATTTTCAAAGTTAACTACCGGTAATTTACCCTCTATTGACAAGGTACAACACGCCTCACACCGGCTATTTTGCCACTTTTCCTTGTTGTCGTCCTTGCTTTGCGTCAGCAAGACTGCGTCCATCCGCCTCGAAAATCGCCAAAATATCTCGGTGTGAGGTCGGTGATTTTTGAGCGAGTGAATTTGGCTTGCGACAAGGCGAAGAGGCGAAGAAAGGCTTTGTGCCTTTCAAGCGGCTTCAACGCAGCCGCAGGGCAAATTCGCCACTCAAAAACGTATTGTACATTGTTAATAGAGGGTATAGATTCATTATACAACCTCAAGCATCAATTCATATTAACGAAAGGTTAATAGTTTGTTAATTGATTACTATATTGTTACAATATATTGACTAACTTTTCGCAACAATATTAGCAATTTAGTCATAATCTTTAAAGTATTTCCTTGAATATAGTAAATATTTGTGATAAATTCTTTATACAACCATTCAAACAATTCTGAAAGGATGACCATATGCTACCAAGCGAAAGACAAAAAAAATTGTTGGAATTGCTTTCCGCAAAAGACATTGTCACTATTCCCGAGTTTATTGCAGAGTTTGATGTGTCCATAGAAACAGTCCGAAGAGATCTGTCAATTTTAGAGAAGCAGGGAAAAATAGAAAAGGTATATGGAGGAGCTAAAATTAAAGATACCTCTTTTGCCGAACCAGCAATGGAGAAGCGTATGGTTAGCAAGCTTTTGCAAAAAGAACAGATCGGCAAAAAATGTTGTGAGTTCATCAATGATGGAGATTGTATTTTCATTGACAGTGGGACCACTCCGTATTATATTTCAAAATTTCTTTTAAATAAAAAAAATCTGACCGTCATCACTAATTCAATTCCTGTAGTAAATGAGTTAATGAATACAGATTTTGATATTATTATTGTTGGAGGTATGATTCGTCAAAGTGAACGATCTGTTGTCACTTATGATTACCTCTTTGATTTCAGCGTCCTGAGCATTCAGAAAAGCTTCCTCTGCGCCGGCGGTATTACTGCCCACAACGGCATTTCCGACTATAATATGCAGGAAGTAGTTACGAGAAAGATGATAATTGAAAGATCAAAAGAGATATTTGTAGCCGCCGACAGCAGCAAATTTGGCATGGATGTAACCCTGGGGGTGGCTCCTATTTCCAGAATCGACTACATAATTACCGACCAGGGTCTGAATAAAAGTTTGGCAGCAGATTTTAATAAATTTAAAGGTAAGTTGATTTTAGCCGGAGAATAAAAAAAAGTTGGGCTGCTCTGTATATGATAAGAGCAGCCCATTTTCTTATTTTACCTTTCTAAGTCTTATAACGTTCCAGGAAAGCTTACTGAGATCAGCTTTGACTTTTCCATCTTCCACAGCTGCATTACCGTTTGAGTTGGGGACTACGTTATTAGGGTTTTCCTTTGTATTTACCGCCTTTACATCATTATGTTCAAGAACAATATGTTCAACAACTTCAAATTGTCCGAAACCATTGAGTTCCACATCAAGAGTGATATTCTCTTCCAGGTTTTTATTCACTGCAAAAATAGTGATTTCATTCTTATCTTCACTGATAACTGCAGTTGCATCTATATAAGGTACATCGGTGAAGTCTTTTGTATCGTGCAGTGGCGATTTTACTATGGGGTTTAAAACAGTTCCTCGTCCAAATACAGAAGCGTGCAGGTATGGATAGTAAATAGTCTGCTTCCATGCAGCTCCATTGTTTTCTGTCATTATAGGTGCGATAACATTAACAAGCTGCGCAAGACACGCCATCTTCACTCTGTCAGCATTCTTCAAAAGTGTTATCAGCATGCTTCCAACCAATAACGCATCTTCAAAATTGTATTTATCTTCAAGCTGGTTAGGTGCTATTGACCATCTTTCAATTTCCTTGTCTGCCTCATTTGAATGGAACCAAACATTCCATTCATCAAAGGAAAGGTTGATTTTCTTCTTGCTGCGCTTCTTTGCTTTCACATAATCACAGGTTGATATGATTGACTTAATGAAGGCATCCATATCCATTGATCTTGCAAGGAAATTGGCTGTATCATTGTCACGGTTGCCGTAATAAGTATGCAGTGAAATATAATCCACGTGCTCATAAGTATGTTCCAGAACTGTTGCCTCCCATTGTGCAAAGGTAGGCATGGCACTGTTTGAGCTTCCGCATGCAACTAATTCAATTGTCGGATCAACCCATTTCATAACCTTTGCTGTTTCACAAGCCAGTCTGCCGTATTCTTCGGCTGTCTTTGCACAGATCTGCCAGGGTCCGTCCATTTCATTACCAAGGCACCAGGTCTTGATATTGTGGGGCTGGGCGTAGCCATGTGATTTCCTTAATTCGCTCCAGTAGGTTCCTCCGGGATGATTGCAGTATTCCACAAGATTTCTTGCAGCATCGGCTCCTCTTGTTCCAAGGTTGACAGCCATCATTACTTCGGTACCTACTTCCTTAGCCCAGGTAAAGAACTCATTTGTACCAACCTCATTTGTTTCAGTTGTCATCCATGCCAATTCTGTACGTCTTGGTCTTCTGTCAACAGGTCCGACGCCATCTTCCCAGTTATATCCGGATACAAAATTTCCTCCCGGATATCTCACTATCGGAACCTGAAGTTCCCTGATCATATCTGCAACATCCTTACGGAAGCCATATTTGTCAGCTGTAGGATGTCCGGGCTCATATATGCCTCCATATACTGCTCTTCCCAAATGTTCTATAAAAGAACCATATATTCTTTTATCTACTTCACCGATAATATAATCCTTATTAAGGATCATTTTTGCATTATTCATTAAAATCTCCTCACTTATTAATATTTTTATTAAGTTAATAACCCACATGTTAATAACTATATGATATCGTGCATTATTTATGCTGTCAATACACTTCTTTTCATTGTGTACTTAATAATTTATTAACTTTAAAAGTAAATGCAGGTCTTTTATTAATATTTTTATTTACAAACCACATTTACTAATTTATACTTGTATTAATTCTAGTGTTGGAGGTTTGTTCTAATGAAAACAGATATATCAGAAAAGTGGTTACCGGTGTATGAAGCATTAAGCAGTGATGTGCGCCTTAAAATTATTAACCTACTTGCAGAAAATCCTCTAAACATAAAGCAGTTGGCTGAGCACCTGGGTTTAAGCAGTGCTATTGTAACCATGCACGTTAAGAAGCTGGAGACAGCCGGAATTATACGTTGTGAACGTAAAAGCATCAACGGATCTGTTCAGAAGCTATGCTTTTTAGACGTAGATTCTATAGAAGTCAACTTTCCGGCAAAGCAGTCCAAGGTCAGGAATTTTCATGAATTTGCAATGCCAATCGGGCATTACTCCGACTTCAGCGCTACCCCAACCTGCGGAATAGCAACTCCCGAAAAAGTTATCGGACAATTTGACGATCCAAGATACTTTTTGGATCCTGACAGAGTAAATGCCGGTATTTTGTGGTTTACAGAAGGTTATGTGGAGTATAAGGTTCCCAACTTTTTATTGTCAATCCAGCAGCCCGATGAATTGGAAATATCAATGGAGCTGGGTTCAGAAGCACCCGGCGTTAATAATAACTGGCCTTCAGATATAACTTTTTTCCTTAATGAACAAAAGCTCGGTGAGTGGACAAGTCCGGGAGACTTTGGCAACAGCAGAGGAAAATTCACCCCTGACTGGTGGAGTCTTCACGTTGGGCAATACGGCCTTTACAAAGCAATAAGAATTACCCACGATGGAACCTATATTGATGGGCTAAAGGTTTCGGACGTTACTCTTTCATCTTTGGACATCCGTCAGAAATACTGGTCCTTCAGAATAGCAGTTCTTCCGGATGCGGTTAATGCAGGCGGTATAACCCTGTTTGGCAAGGGCTTTGGAAATTACAGCAGAGATATTATGTTCAGACTGTATTTTAAATAGATGTGATTGGAAAGGCTTATAGCAGCCTGGTATTTAAAAAGAGCAAAATCTCTGAATAATATTAACTGGTAAATAAAACTAAGTGTTGCTTTTTTCTTTATTTTGTATTAATATATTATGTGCACCGTGAATTTCATGAGTGCAAAAAATGCGCCCGTAGCTCAATTGGATAGAGCGTTTGGCTACGGACCAAAAGGTTGTGGATTCGATCTCTGCCGGGCGCGCCAACATAAAAACCCTCTAGCTTAAGGCTTTGAGGGTTTTTTGTTTATACTGGATATCTTTATACTTTCTTGATTTGACACCGTATTGACACCGTATTGTTCTAAAGCATTGCACGGTACAAAAAATCTATCTCCAACTTTTACATTGGGTAATTTTTCTACTAGATTTGAAATTTTTTCTTTTGGGATTTTTAATAGGTCAGTTAATTCTAAATCGCTTATGTACTTTTTAGCCTCGTTCATAGTTTTCCTCCGGTAGAATAAAATGCGTTTGTTTTATTCCCAAAGAGGTATCACGCTTAAATAATTGCTTAATTACAATATAAATCATTATAAATTCATTGTTATTTTGCAATGCAAATTTGACATACGTAAAATTTTATTATACTATATTCCTGTGGACATACAAAGTCAACACAAATATGTAAAGTGATATCCTCTTGGGTATTGCAGTTATAAAGGAGCTGTCTATCTATCCCGCCAAGTTTAGTTGAGACGCTCTTTTATTTTGTTCATCTTTGTATACAATCAATTTACCACCTCCAGTATCAATAATATATTATCATAGTTTTGTCTTCTTTCCAATTAAATCAAATTCGAACATGCGTTCGCTTCCTATTATATACCTGTTTGGGCTCATTTACAATGTCAAAGAAATTTATAACCACATAATACCATATCTGTTTTTAGAAGGCATGTCTCATACTCGGCTATTTTCAACAATTAATAAAATTTAAGTCTAAGAAATACAACTTGTAGAAATATGTAAAACCGTCTTCACCTTTTTTTATATTTTTAAAACATCTAAAAAACTAAACTATACTAAATATGTCCTATGACTTCTTAACTTCGTTTTTCTTAACCGGATACTATATTTTCTTTGAATTTCGTTTTTTATGTTCATTAACCAATTGTAAAACACCTACCAAAATACAGCAAAGTTCAAATTCATCTAAATTTGTGTGTATAACTAATTTTTTATACGGATGAATATTATTCTCTTTAATTTTCTTGGCTTATCTCATCAAATAACGCTAAATACGTCATTACACTGCAACTATATCACCTTATAGCACATTATTCTGATTTTACTCAGTATTACTCTGTTATACTTTCAATTACTTTTGATAACCTTTTATAACCTTTAATAACTTTGAATAACTTTTAGTTTACTTTATGAGTACGCAGAGCCACCATTAAAAAATCAACCACGGTTATAAAAATTTATTATTTACAATTAATACTACTGATTATATTATAATTTATATCATGTCATATTTTAATATACTTTTTCATATGACAAAGGAAAGAGGTCAAAATGATTGTTCCTGCTGCGTTTGAATATAACAACACCATATATAATGGCTATAATTTATTACAAAATAGAATAATATTTGAAGGAGAGAAAAAAGATGTCATTATTAAGAACCTTAATGATGTGCTCTTTGAACTCCTTAAGCTAAATATAACTAACAATAACGATATTATAGATTTCATAAAAACGTACGGATTATTATATTATCCAGAAAGCGAAACTGAAATAGATATAAATAAGTATAAATCCTATATCTTAGCTATAAGAGCAGTTATTGAATTAAAAGCAGCATGTGAACAAAATAATCTTGATAATGTTATATATTGGCTTTGTGTTGTCACTATTACTGGTTATCCTTCGTATTCTTATTGCGCAGAAAACAGTCCTATCCAAATATTTCTTAAAACATTACCCAAAAGTAGTTTAAGTATTTTTACCTGTCCTTCATGCAATAATTATCATGTCAGAGCCTTCGATGATTATATCCCCTTTAAAATTAATTGGGATACTTTAAACTTTGAATATAATTTTGAGTATACACGGTATGTAAAGAGACTTAATATTTTGAAGAAAAACAAGCTGTTTGAATGCGCACTTAGCTTGTGCATTGATTTAATAAATGAAAAAATCAAAGGAATTAGGTTAAAGATAAATCCGAATTTTAATGGTAATTGGACTGCAGATTCTCTTCTTAATGCATTATACTATGTTTTATTTTATAAAGTAACAAATAACACCCCAATAAGAAAATGCTCCTGTAGTACATGCAATAATTATTTTGAAATAATCGGTAATTACAATAAAATTTACTGTTCTCAAGAGTGCGGCCTCCTTGAGGCAAAGAGGAAGCAACGTATGAGACAAAAATTAAAAAAATAAACTCCTCTGGTTCATGCCAGAGAAGCATTTTATTAATATATGTTCTATACATTTTGTGTTTGATTCTGTATGTAAGATAATGTTGCAGCCATTTTCTTTGCAAGTTCAAAGTTTGTTTTATAAACAAATGAATCTTTTTTGGTTTTAGTAGAAATAAAATTCACAATCCATTCAGGGTTATTTAAATCATTGACTCTTACACGTAATTGAAGTTTTGTACATGTATTACTTATTTGTTTTGATCTTGCCCCACCAACTACTGCTCCCACAACCCCAAACAAAACCCCACCAACTAAAGCGCTACCAACCCTACCTTTAGCTATGCTTTCTCCATCCTCATATACTTCAAATTCATTTAAATCGCTATACTGATATATCTTTGGTTGAATATTAAAGCTAGTTTTCAAGCACCATTGTTTTGCAACATCATCAACAAACAATATGTTCCCACCAATTTCAATTCGCTTACTTTCTGTAAAGTTAGCCGCTTTTAATTGTTCTGAAAACTGGTTATTTTTCTTTTTTGTGTTTTTACCACTAATAACTACAGAAACAATAATTAGTGCTAAAATTAAAAGTATTACAACTGCAACCATATTCTACCTCCCAAATTATACTTTATTCATAATTTACCACTAAAACCAACATAATACAATGATTTTATTGTTTATTTTACATACTTTGGAACAAGCCTGTTCCTCCAAAGTATAGAAATCTTCCTTTCTTTTGGTGTCTAACCAAGGAACGTGAGGAACAGAAATAGCGGAGCTGCGGCTGCCGCTTTTTGTTTGCTTAAAATCCCATAATTACTAAAAAAAGTATTGACTTTTACGGTACGTAATGTTATAATTAAAACATGGAAAGGGGGTGGTAAACGGTGGTTGAAATAATAAAGGACTTACTTGAAATACTGGTATTTATCTTAACAATAATCACTCTGACAAAGGAATTGTTAAAATCCAGTAAAAACAAGAAGTCCCGAAAGCACTAGGTTTGGGGGAGCAATCCCCCTTCCTAAATATAGTATATCACAACCACTGGGAAATATGAAACAAAATTTTACTACAATCATTTTAGTAGCACTGGTTATTTTGAACATTATAGACGGTGACTTTAAGAACCCGTCAGCACTGGATATTATCAAATCAATATTACTGTTATCATGCATTGTTTTGCTGATTATCCGGAACAAAAGAAAGGAATAAAACTGAATGGTTAAGGACATTAAACTTATTGCTAAAAAAGGCGGGAACGGGTACATTTCAAGCTATACAATTAACCTATCTTTGAATGAAGCTCGTGAATGTGGGTTTATTGATGATACCGGTACCGCCTTACCGGTTGAAAAAGTTATTAATCCGGAGTCTCACGAAATTATTATAAGGCTTAAGGCGGATTAATTTCCGCCTTTTAAGCTTTACATTTTGATGCGCAAATATCTTTCAATTTTTACATGCTTTTGTCAATTATTCAGGAAAATTACTTACCTTCTGTCAATTTCTCACCTGCTGCATCAACCGTGGTTTTAAATATAGCAATAGCTTTTTTAAGGAAATCCGGAACTGGTGCACCCATTTTCCCGGCGTTTTCAACTATACTGCCTAACTCAGTTAAAATGTACCATATAAGCATTATTGGGCATATTAGTACGGTGTATGTAAAGGGCAACTGTATACTTGGAATGTTATTTACCACAATACCAATAACTATATCTAAAATTATTGTTCCAAGGATTACAACAATACAGCCTGCTTTATGCCATATCCCTTCCCATCCTCGTCTTGAGCTCCATTCTCCGTTTTTAGCGGCGGCTAGCGACCCGGTTATCCAGTCACTTGTAAGACATAAAACAAAGATTACTACCATCCATCCGAACCAACCAAGCCAAGCTGATATTCCAGCTGCTATCGCCGTTACGGTTACCTTAAATGCATTAATATTATCCATAGTTATTTTCCTCCATAACTTTTAGCTATTTTTATTATTAAAGCCTGAAAAGCCGGGTCTATGTCCTTTCTTTTCAGCCAATATGAGTAACTTGAATCTATCTTCTTTACAACAATTTCAAGAGCTTCTTCAAAGGTCATTGGATTTTCCATAGCTGCTTTTACCAGGGGGATAAAATATTGCTCAGCTGCAGCCTTTGAATTGCCGCCAAAGTACTTTGTTCCAGGACACGATTTATTTTGAACCCAGCAATGGTATATAAGAGTTGAAGTGGACGGAACTATATTAAACTTTTTACACAGAAGGGCATTGAGCAATATAATGCTTTGCTTTTGCTCCTCTGTAATAACATCAATATCAAAATTACCGACGTTCTCAATAGTGATGGAGTCTTTATTCCCAGGACTAAGGAAGCCCCCTCCATCTTTTGTAAGTGGTCGCCCTACACAAATTGTTCCATCAGGAAATGTGCTGAAATGCTGTGCTATTTCACTCATTTTGAGTGTTCCGACATGATAGTTTTCCATACTCCTCATTAGCTGAAAATGATTGTTTTTTACGTCTTTATATGCCGGAGATGCAGTATGATGCTGTTGGATAGTTTTAAAGGGTTTAGCCCCTTTCATTCCTTCAATATAAGTCCTCAGTTCTTCCCTGTTCATTAAAATGAACTTACCCTCTTGTTTCATGTTCTCACCCTTTCATATTTTTTGAAATAACAAAAAGGACTACCCTTTTCTGAGTAATCCTTTTTATCCTTCTTACAATTATTTACTTACAATACTATTTGTTTGCACCACTCATAATTGACATAGATGCAGCTCCCAATACTTGTACTATTGCCCCATAAAACCATCCATGTTTTGAAAGATGATTACCCAACTTGTCAATAAACCCTTTTTTAGGGCTTATTTGCTTTGTTTTAATCATCTCATCTACAATAGTTTTTAGTTCATTTTTTAATGATATTAATTCTTCCTTATCTTCTCCACCTTTTTCCTCAATAAGTTTCCCAATATTAGTAAAAGAATTATCGATTGATTGCGTAGAGTCAATTACATTTCCCAACGTAACGATGCCATTTGGAGCATTAATATAACCTACATTAAATGTGGAGGTGTTGATTTGTTTTAAGAACTCTTCTCTTTCTTTTTCTCTCCCAGCCTTTATCTTTTGCAATTCATTAGTTTCTATAAATATCAGATTTCTTCTAAATCCAAAGTTTGGAGTTAAATCCGATTCATTGCTTAGTGAGTATCCAAGGTTACTAAAGAAATCAATTATATCTGACTTGATTTGTCTATAGCGTTCAAAATTATCATTTGTTTTTATTTGAATCTCATATTCTTTTTCATTTCTTTGTCTATGCCATATCCACCCATTACCTCCTTCTATATTCCACATTCCAAAACAATTAATATTGTATTTATTAGCTATTTTACTTAAATCCTCATGCATATTAACACTCCTATATTTTTACTTTTTACTTAGTATTCTTCAAATGAATCTGAATTCCTCTAAGATTAATAAAAAGAAAGGGAATTAAGAGACTACTTATTGTCTACCAGCTTATATCCTTCCAGGTATCATCCTCACAGGCCAATATCTGCGCTTTTAGCTCATGGAACCTTATCCATTGGTTTTTTAAGTGAACGTCAAACCCGTCACTGTATAACTTCCTGAACTGCTCAACGGTATACTCCTTCGGGAACCCTCCTTTTTCTTTCCAGAGTACAGTTGTTTGAAGCCCAGCATTAATTCCGGAAAGGTAGGCTGTCATATTGTCCTGGTCTTGTCTTTCAAAACCATAGAATTTCATTTCACCGTCGGCATCAGAATAAAACCCATTTAAAATAGTCTCTGTACATGCCCGGTCAAGCTCTGCAATCTTTGCAGCTTTCATTTCTTCTACTGTAGGAGAACTTTCAGGTTTAACCCCGCCGGTGTCCTTATAGTATTCGTGGTACGCTTGGAATACTTCTTTTTCAGATTCTGTGCAATCTTCTTCCGGAATAAAGGTTACTAAACCATCTGGAAGGGTAGTACTAAAACCACCTTCAATGAAGTTCATATCCTCTATATTACCTAAATCCTCAGAATTGTTATATATTACTTTTCCGTCCTGTAGTCTTAACATTTTACACCCTCCCTCTGCAATCTGCTGTCCAGTCAAATGCTACGGCACAGCCATAATCTTTAGCGTATTGAGCTAGAGTACTATCTGAAATTACCAGACCTATAGTAAAACCGCCTCTCCTCGGTGTAAGCGTAATAGTAGTAGCCTTTAAAGCTAATATGGCATTTCCTGCGCTATCTCTAATATTAACAAGTGCATTCGAGAGAGTAATTATCGGAACAACCTTTTTGGGTAGCATTGGTATAGTTAACGAATGATATGCACCATTTACATTTTGACTGAATCGCGTCCAAAAATTAAAATAACCTTTTTCATAGATACTCGAATCAATCAAATTATCCAGCGCACTATCCTTAGCCTGTTTCTGTTCCAGTGCCTTACTATGTCCCTCCAACGTAGAAATGATGCTTTGTGGATATGATAACGACAAATTACCAAAGGTCTGAGCATGTAGAGTTTTAAGTATCTGATAGTCTACTGTGTATGTTGCCGTGGTGTCATAACCCGCATTCACAATATAAGCTCTGTATTTACCATTTGCCAAATTATCAAGGTATGTCCAAAGATGTGTTTCTGGTATACCATTTTTATAAATAGTGTCAATAGTCTCATTTTTATTCTTGAATAAGCTTAATTCTTTACCAGCAGTTGTATCATTTATTGCATAAGATGAACCATTAGTTACTGGGGTAACAACTTCATCCAACACAATACCACTATCAACAGTTACATAGTTATCACCCTTGACTAAATCCAAAATTTCACCTTCAACGTGGACATTTACATCTGTTATAGGTTCGGGATTGGCAAGTCTGTAATGAAGTTGGTATCCTTCATAATTTGGAGCAATATTAGATTTACACCAAGTAAGCAATGTAGTATCAGTTGTACCATTGTCTGCTTTCACGAAAAGGTCGCCCGTAGCGGAAGCAAATGTTAACGAACACCCTATACTATCTGCGGATACAGATGTAACAGTAAAGCTTCTTAAATAAGTTCCAGCGGTGTTAAAATGACATATAGTATCTCCAACTTTAAATGTTGTTCCCGTTCCAGCAGTAACAGACTGGTTTGAACTCGTAGCGCCAGTTGCAACATTTGTCTTAATAGCTGATACAGGATATGAATTATCAACAACACTTCTCCACATAATATATCTAGTTCCATTATTAGCTACTGCCTTCCAACCATTTTTTATATAAACATTAACTTCATCATTGTTAGGGTTTATACTATCAGTCCAACCTGCATCAGAATTTGATATAGATAAGTATGCTGTTTTATTGGAATCATAGTAAAAAACATCAGAACCTGCTGCCATTGCACCATTTTTTAGAATTTTTCCATCGTGTTTTGTAACTATCCAAGTGGACATACCATCTGAAATTGGTAAAGGTTGTATTAAATTTGGTAATGCTATATATTTATATCCTGTATTGACACCAACAAATGCCCAATCAAAATTAGATAGGAATTTATGCTTCCACCACAATAATCCAGATACTTTACCAT
This sequence comes from Bacillota bacterium, assembly GCA_023409265.1. GTDB lineage: Bacteria > Bacillota > Clostridia > Acetivibrionales > DSM-1351 > Ruminiclostridium. Next base: position 612,016 of record JAEYHZ010000014.1, read on the forward strand.
TCTCTAGAGTAACTGTATCATCTGAAGTAAATTGACCTTCTATAACAAACCTCTGTAAGTCCTGTGATTTGTATTCTGTTGGTGCTGTAGTACCTTCAATGAGCATAATGGAATCAAAGTCAGCATACCCAGTTCCACCCAAATGGAGATAAATTGCAATAACATCATTATTACCAGAATTAAAAGTTCCAGGGTAAAAAGACCTAATAGAGTTAGTAACATTTGAATCAAATATTGATATTGCTGCCGTAGCAGTACCATTCGTCAAGTTTGCACTAATATAATAATCCGTATTCTTCTTGACAGGAACTAATTGATAAACACCAGTAGAACTTGAAGTATTTGTTATTCTCAATTTACCATTAACAATAGACAGTGTAGCAGTGCTGATAGCAGTAGGCTTCCAATACCCTATACCTTGTTCACTGTTACCATTTCTCACAAGGTTATAACGCCTATTTTCAAAGTACGCATTAGTCAAGCAAGCATAACTATCGACGTAAGGGTATTTAGCCATAAGTTCAGTATCACTTAAAGCATAATCAGCAGCAGATATTTCATTTATCATAAATCCATCTACATATGCATATTGATTAGAAACACCAGTAATGTACACAATTACTTTATCTGTAGCAGCTCTTGCAGATATAATAGCTGGAGAATACTTAACACAAATTCTGTTAAACTTTGTTGTATCAGTAATAGTCACTAGAGATGCATTTTCCATTCCAATACCTATATTTGTAGCATTCCCATTTTTCACGTATGCAGATACCATATAGTATTTGGTATTATCTAAACCTAATTCTTGTTTTGACCGTGCAAATGCATATCCACCAGTAGTGGTTATCGTTCCTTTTATACCATAAGTTCCAAATACTTTATTTGTGCTATCTATAGTATTAACACATTGCCATGGAGCAGCCTTAGTAATATCCTCACAATTACCATCCCTACCAAGTAAGTTTGTAATAGAAAATCCACTAAACTTAAACTTAGGCGCTGTGGGCATTTCTGGTATACGTATCAAGTTCATGCCCCATAATAAATTCAGAGACTGTTGCGCGCCCGAATACATAGTTTGTTCTATCTGCTCAACTTTACCTAAAAGTAAATCGTATGCAGATGTTGTAATAGTATCTATCCATTCCCATTGTGAAGTATCTGAATTATACCTGAACAGTTCCCCTGTCTCTATTACCCTGGTTGTCCATGCATTTTCAGGTACCGGGTAAGTAGTCGCTATGTCTGCATATGTGGCAACCGGGCTTTTAAGTATTATATGTGATGTTTTAAGCATGTCATTATACTTGGATATAACATCATCAATCTGCTGCTGCTTTTCCTCCACCATGCTTATGAAATTTTCCAAGGGTGGAAATTCGCTCGAACTTTCAACGGCGTTTTGGTCTGCCAAATCCCTTATAACAGTAAACTGGAACCTTGAGGTACTCAGTCTTTCGTTATTACTGCCAAACAGCTGAACACTTGCAACAACTCCTCCTGCTGCAGCAATGGCATTGGTACCGACAGTAAATGTAAAACCAGTCGAAACCTTTGTTAAGCTCCCCTGGACATATGTATTATCTGGCTTTGCAAATACAATAGTCGCATGATGTACCTGGGAATAATTTATCTCTGCTGCACCTTCATATATTCTTATGTTAAAAATATTTGTCAAATAATCATTTGCTACTAACTTTATCCCGGATTTAATGTAGTCTGGCTCGGTTAATTGTAAGACTATATCATGTGTCTTCGTTATCATTAATTATTACCTCCTTATCCCAATCCATATCTAAATTGCTTCTTTACTATTAACATCTGACTTAACCAGGAGATACATTGTATTGAATTTTGTCCATAACAATGTATGTGCCCCCTACAAGGCACAGCAGTACCCTATCATTTACAGCTGGTTTGTATCTGGCTAAATAGGCATATTGTTTTTCGCTTGCTATATCCTCTCCGTCAAATTTAATTTTTGCAGTACTGTTAGTAAATAGACCTGCGACCATTCCCAGTTTAAATATGGTGGATTTTTCTTCTCCTGATGTATATTCCAAAAATTCTCCTGCACTCGGTATTTTACTCATATTACAATCACCCTCCTTGCATTGTGTCTCATTCTCCCGCCTGCTTGCAATTCCATTTCCCATTCTGTTTCCGTATACTTTGATGATATATCCAAATTTTTATATTCAATGAATAAGGTATCCATAAAACTATGATGAGGCATTAGGGCCGTCTCAAACTGAAACTTCTCGTAGACATTAGAGGCGTTATAAGCTATTCTTTTTGTGTATGCATCTAATGTTGCCTGGTCTGCTATATCGTCTATCTGCCTGTAATCTACAATTGTCCTACCTCTATTAATTGTTGATGTTTTAGAGGTTGCGGAGTCATTTACATAGATACTCGTAAGGGATGCTTTTTCAGGATTTGACGCTGTTATAATCCACTTATTTGGAACATTGAATAAATCAAGCTCATTTACGGCTCCTTCATAAACAACACTTATGTTATCAGTCTTATATTCATAATCAATTGTTTTACTGGAAGGCAATATATATGGTTTGCTTACAAAGTAACCATTAGCATCTACCCATATAGATGTGTAATTTATCTCTTCTAATAGTTGGTTAATTGCTTCTAATTTACTCGTTCCAATTTCAAACTCTTTGTCGGTAACAATTACGTTGTCTTTGGTAGGTATATCAATCTTTCTTATTCCTGCGTTATTTATTATACTGGCAATTGCATCTGTGTACCTTGTTCCGGCTGGTATCCTATACCTGTTGTCAAATTTATCCTCTGTCAGTATAAGACTTGCATCATAGGCCTCTATTTCCCTCCAAATCCCTATGTTATCCTTTCGGGTAGGTGATGATAGCAAAAATACACCCAGGGGCCATTCAATATAGTTCCCATCAGGCATTTTCAAAATAAAAACTGGCTGAACTCTATCATTCAGCCAGTCTATATCATTCAATTCTGTTTCCTTAAAAGTGAAATTTGCAGTCCTTTTTATATCAGCCAGACTGTTAAAACTTATTGAATTTCCAGATGTTCCAGACAATTCTCCGATAGGCAGCTCATACCTGTTTAGCAAGTTATACCTGAATTTAATCTCCCTTACCCCGTTTCGTGCGTGCAATTGGTTAATAACTGAATCTCTACTGTATTCTTTTATTGCTAAATCAAGCATTTTTTAAACCTCCAGTCCCTCAGTATAATCGGTCTGGCTGATAGTCAAACTGATTATATACCCTGCGTAATGATCGGTTGTGTTCATCCCCGATATATTTCCATGAAACTTCCTCCTGCTGTCCCTGTACAAAACAATTCCTTTAAGGTATATGATTCTGAGCAATTGTTCATATTCTGCATTATCCTGTATAAAAAAGGATAATGATACCCCTTTGCTGAGATGTTCTGAATATTCAGCAACTGGGTACTTCCGGCCGGCGAAATAATTTGTTGTATTAGGGGTACCTATCGTTATGTTTTTAGCCGGTCTTTCATTCAAGTTAACCTTCACCTCAAATATATTGCCTAAATCTGATACCGGAGCAAATACTGATTTATTTATTGCAGGTGAAGATATGGCCTTTATTTCACTATCTGAGTAAGTTTCAGTACTACTGACTGCACGTACAAAATATTTATACTGTTTATTGCTTTCTACAGTGCTATCAACTAAAACGCTATTTATAGACTTGGCGATACAGGTAAAATCATCAGAATCAATCTTCGCTCTATATAGCAGTAAATATTGATTGCTGCTAATGCTGCTTAGTGCGGTTATGTTATACTGATTTTGGCTTAATGATATCTGAGGTTTAGGGGGCTTATTTGTGGCTATATTAAAAAAGAATGAAGCCCAGTCAGAGAATAAATCATATTCATTTTTCACCCTGAGTTTTACCGTATATCCACCGTCTGCCAGAAAATCAGTAATTTTATGTGTTTTAGTTGTTGCACTCGCAACATTTCCTGTGTCGTATATAACATTATTATCTTTTAACAGCTGTAACTGGTAAATCTGTTGTGATGCTGAACCCCATGTTACCACAGGTTTAGCAGTATTAGTTGACACATTGACTATATTTGGAGCAACAGGAGCTCCTGTAACATAAAATACTGAAACATCACTATCGGGACTTGCCTCGTTATTTGGGTTATATGTTTTTACAAACCAGTAAATATTGCCTGTAGGTAAGGTGTTAGCTGGCATATCGTAAAAATTGTTTACTGTAGCTTGTGTTATCTTTGTCCATGTAGTCCCATTCACTGACCAGGACAAATCAAATTTACTTTGTGTGTCTCCAACAGTGCTATTATACTTCCAGCTAAATCTTATAGCTTTTGATGAGTCCACGAACATACCTATAGGACTTGATACTGTGGGTTTATCAGGTAACGAATCCTCATATGTTACCCTTATCATTGGAGGTTTTGTACTATTACGTGCACTTATTTGCCATACTGGCCCTTCCGATTGATAAACAAGTTCTCCTGCTACCTCCCAGCCTACAGCGATTCCTTTGTTTCTTACATCATCATTGTTTAGTAGAGCTATAAATTCTAAGTCTATATATTGACCGGTTGGAGGGTCTATAGTACTTCTTACTCCGTTATGGGTATCCCACTCTTTGTATTCCCAGTCCGGCATATAGTTAATATAAGTTTCGCTTTCGGTAAAAGTCTTCCACGATGGCTTTAGGACCAGTGGAAGACGTGGATATGTATCAGGGTTAGAATTACTTACATGATTGTTTGAATACAACCTTAATTTTGCAGACGTAATAGTCTTACCTGCGGGTAGGGACGAATAATCAAATTTTAACAATATTATATATCGTAGATCATAATATTCGCCTCTTGGGCCTTGTCCTCCGCTTGAAGACCATCCTTCAAAAGTTAGTGCACCAGTCAGCAGTTCCAGACTTGTTCCAAAGCTTGCAGAAAGATTATTTCTGTCAATATATGTATCTAGTACACAAGGTAAATCTACTGTATATTGTGCCATTTATCCCGTCACCACCCTTACTCTGCTTGCTTGTTTAACTCCTGTTGTAAGATTCTTAATTTTGACTAAGTCATCTATCTGAGAAACATCCACATAAAAGTTATATGTGTCTCCATTTCCTCCATTACCCATAACCGTTCTCGTTGGCGCATCAGGATTAACAGTTTTTAGACTACTTGTCAGGTCGGCAGACTTCACAATATTGCTTGATACTTTATTCATTTCATTCTCAAACCCCACACTAATACCCTGTGCCATATATTTTCCAACTTCGTCAGCTAATACTTTTGAAGGAGAGTGTATTCCAAAGGCATCTTTAAAACCACCAACTATATCACCTGCAAACCCGGTAATTTTATCTTTAATCCATTTTACAGAGCTTTTTATGCCCTCCCATATCCCTTTTATTATGTTCTTCCCAATATCAACCATCTTGTCAGGGATATCCTTAAACCAGTCAATTACCTCTTTAATAAAATTGGGTATAGTTTCTTTGAAGAATTTTATTATCCCCTCAACAAAACCATTAACAAAATTTCTAAATGCTTCGCAGTTGTCATATAGCAATTTGAAAGCACCAGCAAAAGGATTTACAATCATGAGGAGTAACGATTGCCAATTGTCCTTTATAAAATCTATTACTTTCCAAAATACTTTTGTTATTGCCTCTATAGCTTTACCAACCATGTCTTTAATAGCTTCCCAAACTAATGTTATAGCATTTCTGAAATCCTCATTTGTATTCCACAGGATTATTATCGCAGCAACCAAGGCGGCAATTAATGTAACAATTAGCATTATCGGATTAGCGTTTTGTGCTGCATTTAGAGCCCATTGTGCTATCGTGGCTCCTTCGTTAGCTGCTTTATAGGTATTTATAGAGGTTGCAACCGCATTAATCATTGTAGCTACATTCCATGCTAACATTCCTGCCGCTATACCAGCGACAAGGCTTATTATCGTGCTACCATTATTCATTATAAAGCTCAGTATATTTACAAGTACCGTTGCAAATGACTGTATGCCAGCCTTAACCTTTTCCATATCTATTTTTGATATCAATTCCTGAATTTTAGGTATTAATTGTCCAAGTGCTTCACCAAAAGCGCCCATAATAGAGTTTTTGATATTGTCAAGAGTGTCACCAAAAGTGTCAAGCCCGGCTACGGCTTCATTTGACATTACCGCGCCACTATCTCGTGCCTCTTGTGCTAGTCTATTTAGTTCATCTCCCCCAGCTTTTATGAGAGGGTTTAATTCCATTGCTGATTTACCAAATATTTGCATAGCCAGAGCATCCCGTTCTGTTTCATTACCCACACCTTTCAATGCTGTAAATGCCTCGGACATAACCGTCTCAGCACTTTTCAATTGACCGCTACTGTCCGTTACCGATATATGCAATTTTTTAAACGCTTCGGCTTGTGCTCCGGTTCCGTCTTGTGCTGCTGCCATTGACTTTGTTAGCTTAGCCTGTGCTCCGGTTACAGTATCCAGCTCCACACCAAGGTTATTTCCTGCATACTGTAACTCTTGCAGACGTTCTGCCGATAATCCGGTAACATCAGCCTGTCTTTGTAATTCATCGGCATTTTCCATTACAGTACTTGCCATTCCAGTAAAGGCCACCCCCACCGCTGCTACCGCTGCGCCAGCTGCTATACCAATGTTCTTCAAATTATTTAAAGGCTTTTCATCGGATAATACTTCATTTGTCTGTTTTCCCTGGTTTTCAAGCTTGTTCATCTTTATTTCAGTGGATGCAACTTCACGTTGAAAAGCGCGATACTGTGCCTCTGAAATTTTACCTTCTTTAACTTGCTGTTGAACCTGCTTTTCAGCCTCTTTAAGAGTGTTTAACTTATTTTTTGTATTGTCCACAGAATCAGCAAGGAGCTTTTGTTTCTGTGCCAATAATTCTGTATTTGTCGGATCCAGTTTTAAAAGTTTTTCTACCTGTTTCAACTCGCTTTGCAAGTCTCTACTGGTTTTGTTTGTTCCTTCCAACGCTTTGTTAAGTGGGGTTGTATCTCCACCAATTTCAATTGTTATACCCTTAATATTACCACTACCCATATCAACCCTCCTTCCCGAATTTTTCTCTTAGTTTCTTTCTGTCTGGCTCTTTTTGCTCTAGTATCCAGCATCTTTCTAAATACTTTTGTCCCTCTTCAGTTTGCATGTATTTATATATCACAGCATCCCTAAGTATCGCATGGTATGTAAAAATATCAAGTCCATAAACTTTCGCAAAATTAAAGCCGGTATATTCCGATACCAGCTTTTCTTCAAGATAATGTAATTGATAATGTCCCTCGTCGGCATCATCAGGGCAACGAGGGATTTTTAGTTTGGGCTGTTTCTAACCTCACCTATCCATTTGAAATATGCAGTTAATATTTCAAGTAATTGATCAAAATCCAATTCGTCAATAAGATCGTCTTGAACTTGATACCCTGTTTTATTTTTATTAAGCATAATTCTGACCGCTTCCACCAAATCGTCAACTGCATCTTCATTTTTGGCTTTTGCTAATGAGGTTATCTGCTTTAAAGCCTTAAGCTTTGGCGGTTCAACATCAATTTCAATGTTGTTAATTTTTATCCTAAAATATCTCTTACTAATCGTATCTATATCAAACATATTGTTCTCGCTCCTTAAAATAGAAGGGGCATTTCTGCCCCATAATTATACTGTAGGTATTTCTTCGGTATATTTTATCAAAGTACCTTCATCATCCTGAGGCTGAGCCTTAAACTCAGCATCAATTACCGTTTCTTTATTCTTTGCAAATGCCAGGGAAAATCCGGCCTGGTTTTGTCCCACGATAGTAACTCTAATATCACCGTCCACCGGATCTTCATGAACAAAATGAATAACATACTTCTTCCCGTTATCATTTCCGACACCACCAATTTTTACCGTCCGTACTCCCAAGGATTCAGTAACCCTTGCAGTGCTGCTCAATTTTTCAAGAGTTTTACCGCACCATGTCATTATCCCACTTTTCAAGACTGCTTCTTCTTCTGTTATGATCACTTTGCTGACCATTCCCATATCGTCCTTTGCTTCATAAAAAGAAGGTTTATATTCTAAGCTTGCCCCTCCTTGTATGTATCCAAGCCGGTTAGCTTCTGTTTCTATTGTGGCATTGTTCGGTAAAGTACCGTTAAATTCGGTACAGTACAGTTTTCCACTGCCCAGTACGATTTTTTCTTTTCCATCTATAGCCATTATTTTAGCTCCTTTCTACAACAGTAATTTGATAAACCACTTGGTATAGTTTTTCAGATTCAATATATGTTTCTGATGTGCTATATTCAGAGTATATCTCTCCTATTACGTCTTCAATTTTTTTCTCGGCAACCAGGTCTTTTTTACGGGTATAGAGCTCAATTTGATAATTTTTAAATTTTCCATGAACCTTATAATCTGATGAAATATTTTCGTCATCAGTTCTCAAGAATACCACAAATGGAGGATTGTTCCTTTCTTCAAAATGATGATATGCCACATCGTACCCCGTAGTTTTGAGCAGTGAAATTAATTCGGTTTGTGTCATTTCTTTAATGCCTCCTCAATCCTATCTGGCAGAGTATCTACAATCTTTTGGCCATTTATCCAATGAGGATATTCCTTAGTCCTGCCGCCGTTAAGTTTTGCATGACCATTTTCAAGCAAATGCCCTATCCTGTATTTCTTGTTTGCAATTACAAGCCGGTATTGCCCCTTGTTAATACCTTTGCCTTTGTATATATTTTTAATATAAAAGCCTTTCCTGTATCCGTCATTAGTCATATGCTGAATTGCCGGACTATCCTTTATTGCCTGAAGGGCTTCAGCAGTAACATCGTTGATTTTCTTTTCAATTATTTCTTGAACCTCCTCAGAATACTCCTCAAGGCTTTTTGCAATTAAACTTGCCAATTGATTAGGCGTTACGTCTGCCATAATCAGCCTCCTTTGCAATAGAGCTCTATGAGACCATCAGGACGGGGATAATTTCGGTATACGTTGTAAGGGTTGTCGTTATAAAGCAAAGACTCCTCTCCGTCGTATTCCTCTATGTCAACAACTAGCATAAGCTCAGGCTTTATCCCTGTTTGTCCGGCATTAAAGAATTCTGATGAATATATAGATAACTCCGCACAAAATACAAGTCGGTTGACCGGTGTCTCAATTGAATTCCCAATTTCGTCATATGTGATTGTTACCGATTGTAAATAGCAGATAAGGTCCAGAGATATATTATCCTTGCCTGAAATGTTTTTAAGTGCTGGCATATTTAGCCCTCTCTTTCACTACCCGATTACGGATCTGCAATTGAAGATTCCGAGACATTCCTACATCTTCTTGTCGTTTTCGGTATTTCCAAGCAGCGTAGTCAGATAAAAGCATCTGATCTTCAACATCAGTTAGGTCAAGTTTAAAGCCCTTTTTTTCTATTTCTTTTTGAGCTGCCTGTATAAGTTTTTTAAAGGCATCATCACGTAGGGTATGAGTTATTCCAATATCAATTTTAAATAGTTTTAATACTTCTTCCATGATTCACCTACTTTTGTTTTGTTTTTTCATTTACCTTTGCTATCAATTTTCGTTCAAACAGGTCTTTTATTCTGTTTTTATCATCCGATTCAAAAATATCCCCAACATTATAAAAATGCCGGGGATTATATTTGTCTCTGAACTTTATTATCACTTTATACATAAGCATTAACCTGCAGGCGTATAAGCCAATGTCACAAGGGCAAATGCTTTCTTATTAGTTGGTTTTCCGTCAAACCTGCCCTTTCCGCGAAACGCCATTTGATCTTCCGTAAACTTAACATGCTCCGACTTGTCTATTACAATGTTTTCACGCTCAACAAGAGTGTATTCGTCAAACTCTCCATATAATATTTTATCTGTATCCATGTTGTTATTAAATACAACCCTCAGACCAAGCAAGTCGGGATTTTTAAGATTAGGCAGCTTTGCAACAACCTCTCCAGTTGCTGTTGGTTGAACACTGTAACCAAGTAACCTGTTGTAATAGGTTGACCTCTTCATGACAGCTACAATTTCACCTACACTATCGTCCCCTGAGTCTATAAGTGCGATAGGCTTTACTATATCTACATAACCCACGGGATCAGTTACAGTTACTTTATGATCTGCATCAAGTTGAGGAATAATCCCTTCCGGTTGCTTACTTGCTGCGCCAGCACCTTTTAAAATCGCAAGGTCAAGACCTTTAGCAATAGCACGCGCTATTTTTTTAGTGACATAATCATCAAGATTGATAATGCTGTCCTGAAGCATGCAGTTGTCTACAAAGGTTACTTTACCTATCTTATACCCATCAAAGCTTATATCCGTGACGGTTCCAACATCACCAGTTGGTAAGGTGCCGCTCTGCTCAATCCATGTTGCAGCTGTTGTATCGGTATCAATTAGTATTCTTGTTGTTCCGGTTACCCTTATCTTATTAACCAGAGGATACAAGGTCGTAAAATCCCCCATTATGTCCATGATACGGTTGATAACTACCTCTGGAATTGTCAGTCCTTCGCCGCCTATTACTCTGAGGTTTTTGAATTTTTCATAAAATTCCTTTACCTCTGATCTTTCGTAGTAGGCACCTGACTTTAAAAGTTCTCTGACTTGATATCTGTTCATGCTGTTTCCTCCTCTTTCTTCTTTTATAGGTGTTGTTACTTCTTTAGCTCTGGATTCTATCTCCGAAAGCTCTCCCTCAATACGGGTAATTTCAGCCGAGACACTTTTTATTTTTTCGTCTGTGCCTTCCGCAGATATTTCTTTTTCCAAATCTTCAATGCCGTCATTGACAATTTTCATGTCCTCATCTGTTTTGGCTTCCCCTAAAGCTGCTGTAAGGTCAGCCTGCCTTTTCTTAAAAGCATCCCTTTTTTCTGTTAAGGTCTGCATTTCTGCATTCCTTTGCTTTAGTTCTGCCTGCAATCTCAATTGTTTTAACATCTTATCCCCTCCAGTTTATTTTTCAGTTCAACTTTTCTTAGTTCCAAGCTCCGCTTTTTGCTTTGCTCAAAATCCTTCTGCCTTGCCTGTATTTCAGTCTGCGGATACGCCGGGAATGTGCAAATTGAAACTTCATGCGTATCGGCTTCATTAACCGTCCAATACAACCCGGTTTCACGTTCCTCATATTCTTCATTTGCAGGGTCAAATCCAAAGCTACAGCCGGAAATATCCCCACGCTCAACCCTTGCATAAACGTCCATAGCTTGCGAGTCATTAGGATTAATTTTCACACGCCCAAACAAGCCGTAATCATCTACCCTTAATTCAAGCGTGTGCGGTCCCATTCCCGGTATGAATCTTCCCAAAACAAATCCGCTGTCATGATTAAACAAACAGCGGATATCATTGTTTTTTATTGAGTTGTCAAATGCTCCTCTTGCTATCTTTTCAAAGCACCTGGGCCAAAGTTCGGTGTACTGGTCAAAAACCGCAAAGTACCCTTCAATATATCTGTCATTATCACCTTGCGCCCTGGTTTTTAGTTCACTTTTAAAATATGAGTGTCTTTTATTCTGCAACCTCTTCACCACCCTTCAATTTCTTTTGTTTACTTAAATCCTTTACCTGTAAATAATTCTCAAGCACGGTGTAATCATTCATCCCTTCATTGTCAACCGGGGAATAATCGAACTCTGCTCTACCTTCATTTCGGTTAAGCATGCCCCCGCCTACAAGTTCCTTTGCAAATTGTACCTGTTCTGTAAGATTGTATTGCATAAGTGACTTTGGGTTAAACTTAAAGTACATTGAGGGTGAATACAGTAACTTTTTTGATAACTCCTGCTGGATTATCATTGCAATTGACATTATTGTTGTTGATATAAAGTTGTTGTACTCGTCTTTATTAAAAGCACCCACGCCTACCATAAATCCGGGAACGCCTATTGCTGCAGCTATAACCTTGAGGTCAAGTGTAATGCTGTCTTGTATCGCTAAATCATTAAGCGTAAGCGGATTTATTGTCTTTACATCTATTTCCCCAGCAGGTATCAACCAAGGTTCACCCGCCTCAGTTGTATCTGTATAACTACCAATAATGTTTTTGCGCTTTTCCTTGTCTTGTAAGTCTTCATCATCAGAATTTATTGATATTATCATACTGGGTTTCCACTTGCTTTTAAGAAAACCGGTTTTCGTTGCGTTTGCTTGGAGCAAGTTAAAAACCGTTTGCTTTATCATTTGTGTGTAACCCTGACCTTTAAACGGGTAATCGTCATCAGGGTTTAAAACAAAATGTAATACCTCGTCAGGGTAATATGTAGCCCCTCCACAACGTATTTGGTACCTGTCTCCCTTTTCATCAAAATGAAGCCTGTCAGCATTAAGAACCTTTAAATTGTCAATCAAGCCGTCTTTAATCTGTGGATATACAACAGCATTACCGGTTAGTATCATATCAGTGACAATTTTGTGAATGAAGGTCTTTCGTGTCATGTCTTTATTTGGGTAAATATCTATCTTTTTCGATAGTTCGTTTTTTAGCCTAACATCACCATTAGTACCGTTTTCCATCAACATTATTGTCATGTTGGATACTAGGTCAGCAATCTTATATACACAACGCCTTATATCCTCGTTTTTTGACAGAGGAGTGTATCCTATAGGGCAAAGTATATCTTTGGCATCCGTCCCGTTAAGCCATAACATAACCGGGTCTGCTCTTGTTTTGTGCTTGTTTTTCGTCAATATTCCCATTTCTTTCCTCCTACTGAGCTTTATAGATTATAAGTGCCAGTAACATGGATATAAGTCCTAAGACAATAAACGCCAGCGGCTTATATATTATAAAAACTCCAATAAAAATAAAAAATGAGCCTATTGTAATAAGAGACTCAATTATGTTTTCTGTAAACACCTTATATATTTTTTTTAAAGTTTCCATAAGTTTACTGCCAATTTTTTTAAATAAAGTTTTCAAATTGTCACTCCTTCCTAAAACCAATTTTTAAGTTTGTTTCCATGTTCAAGTGCTTCAAGTTTTCTGACACACGCAAAAACAGAGGCATCGAATATATCGATCCTCTGTGTATCTTCAACCTTTTCGTATTGAATCATGTCATCTGTTTTTTCTATTGCACTCACATTCTGGACGCAATACTCAAACGCCTGAGAGTGCAAGTAATATAGCTCCTCAGCCTTTGCCTTTTTCTCAATATGCCGGAATCCTTCTGACTTCTTGTAAAAATATTGAGGCTGGTCAAAAATGTTGAATTTGGCCTTCTTCATTTCCACAAAATACTCACGGCAGAATTTTCTGTCATGGCCAACCTGCTTTATCTTAAAGCCCATCTTTCTTTTTTTGATGAACCAATTTACTATTTCTGCATGGTTTACTGTCGGACTATTTGACATATCCAGCCAGCCATCATCCTTCCACCCAAACAGAGGAATATTATCCTCTTCCGCTTTTTGGGCAGCGGCAACTATCGGGAACCATGCATGAGGAATGATAATATCTATCTCCTCTGGCACTTCAATGATTTCTCCTTTTTCATTAGCGCTCTTGATAACACGTCCAGTCCTGTAGGTGCCATATAAAGCAGCTGCCGTTAAGTCATGTAGCTTTGATAAATCTGATCCACCATACCAATCAATTTGCAGGCCTTTTAAAAATTCTATTTTTTCAGCAATCGTCCACTCCGGTTTTATACCCAGTTTTATTTCAGCCTTTATATCGGACCGCCTGAATTCGTCAATGTTGAAGTAAGCTTTCATAGCAGCTGTATAAATATTTAATGACTTAGCAAAGAAATCTTTCCTCTGCTGCGGATCATTCTGAGCCTGCAAAGAATCATTTAATATATCCCCTGGCCTTATGGATACTCCATAAGCTGGATTTGCCATTTCATGTACTACTGGGTTTGTATATTCAACCTCTCCGTTTTCGTCCGGATCTGCCTGGCATATAAAAATAAAATACTGCTCGTCTTTTATGGTCCTATTAAGAACCTTTTTGCAATACTGCAGCCTCTGATAACAGAATGTGTTCATATTATCACCAGCCGTAGTTATACCAATCATTAATTTATTTGTATAGGCTTTCATTGCCTCTTTAATGATGTTGTATTGTTTTGGCGTTTTATATGCGTGTATTTCATCAGCAATCCCGATGTTACAGTTAAACGAATCCTGACTGTCCGGATTAGCTGCCAGAGCTCGAATATAAAACGATCCATCTCCCAAGTCAGCACTTATGCTGTGTTCATTGTTATTATCAATAATACGGAAGTTTTCTTCTTCTCCCATGTTGATAATGTTGTATTTAATAAAGTTCCAGCTTTCCAAAGATTGCGGGAGAGCGGCAGAGGTTATATAACATTTGCTACCGCTTTTTCTATAAAGTAATTCCAGTCCATAGGCTAAGGCTCCGGCAAAACTTGTCTTTATATTTTTTCTCGGTATAAAAATAAAGGCCTCATGAAATCTTACGATCTGAGTACCTTTATGATAAAAACCAAGCAAATTATATACTATAAATTTATGGAACGGTTCCAGTAAAAACGGTTCACCCCGGAGTGGAGTACCATCCAATTTTTCCCCCTGCTGATGACAGAAAGTACTTTCAATTATTCCAATAACAAATTCTGCATTTTTAGGATTAAAGTCATATTCCGGATTTTCCAGATCCTTTAGAAATCTTTCACAACCCAGTATCCTGTCTTTGTTTGCTATTTTTCTCCTGCCAACTATATCGTTTGCATACTTTATTACCACATCATAATTTTTGTATTCACTTTTCAAGATGCTTCAACGCCTCTGCAATGGCACTTGTTTTTTTATCTCCAAGGCCTTTGTTATTTATTTTCTTTAGACCTGCAGGAGTGAGGCCAAATAAATTTTCAAGATCTGTAATTTCCCTGCGCAAGGTTTCTATAGCTTGGTATAATGCTGTTTTTCTGTTATTAGTTGCGCCAGATTTATTAGTGTATTTTTCAGTTATCTTGCATCCGCTTTCATACCATTGTTGCATAAGTATCTCAAACTGCACACGCATTTCAGAATACCGGGTAATCGCGGGAGAAAACTCTTGTTTGTATGTTCCAAGCTTTTTCATGTCTGAAATTGTCTGATCAAATATATCTGAAAAACGATTTATTTGTACTGGTTTTATTGCTTTTGAACCCTTCAAACTTCTTCCCCCCTTTATAAAAAATTATTAGAGTTGGAAACGGCTCCCCTGTCCGGTCTCCATAAGACAAAAATTATTTTTCAATAGGTGGGGGGGTTCTTCTTCTCAACTCCTCACCCAAAGCTGTTAATTTATTTGTCACTCTGTCATGCATCTTGTTATGTACCTTGCTGGAAAGTGATATAAGGTTCCAATCACGCCAAGCATATTCAGGATAATCCTCTGCCGGCCATATGTGATGTACTGTATCAGCATCAATACGCCTACCATACCGTTTACTGTCCTGACACATGTAACGATCACGTTTCAATATACGTTCTCGTTTTAATTCCCAGCGTTTGGATTTGTAATTAAACATTACATCTTTCCTCTCACACACCGACTAAACGGACAAAATAAAAACGAGGCAAGGTATCCGCCCCTGTCTCGTTCTGCCTGTTGAATATTAAAATATATTTCTTCACATTACGATTATAAAACATTTATTGTGATAATAGGTGATATGTTTTAAAAAAGTCATCATGTTTCTTCCGGACAGTAATTGCAGCATAGTTCATAGCATCTCCTGTCTGTTCCCAGGTCAGACCATCAATGTAGCGATAAGTTAGTATCTGTCTTATTTCACTATCCTTGATCCCCTGTATGTATTCAATAGCATCATTTACCTTGGAATACAGCACTTCGTACTTATCACTTATCTTCTTACCAATGGCGTCTCTTCGCTTGATGCATTCCTCAGACATATGCTCTATACCGGTTAATGTAAATGATCTGGCTGAATACGGATATTGTGGCATACTTCCCTTTACCTTATCGGTTACAACTGTTTCATAATCACCGTAATTCAGTTCCTGAAGCTTTTGTCTCAGCTGCTCTACTTCTTTTTTGAGTTTTATAATTTCGTTCAGTTTTTCTTTAGTCATAGGCACCTCCTGCTCTCTTAAATTAAAACAACCGGTTTATTGTTCTTCAATGGGTACTGCTGCAAGACCGCACTTTCCATATCTAATTTTGAATGTCTTTCAAAATAAGGCTCCCAAGGAACGTAATCTTTTATTGTGTATATAATTTTTGATTTATCCTTAAAGACTATTTTCAGCTTTTTCATTCTTCAGGCTACTCCTCTTCATTTTTTACTGATACAGTATTTAAAAGTTCCTCGTATAGCTCACCTTTTCTCTCTGAAATAGCCTTGTATTGCTGTAATATTTCGTCCTGCTCCTCAACAACATTGCATAACTCTTCAAAATCATCCACCATTTCAGAATGCCATTTTTTCAGAGAGTAGTATTTTGTGATGTATATCATCGATATGATGAAAAATATTGTCATATAAAAATATGCTACTACTGTTCCCATTTATAAAATCCCTACCTTTCGTTTAAAATTTTCACTAATCCGTGAATTTCCGTCACGAACTCGTGAATTATTCTTATAAATCCTCAATCACTATGTATATACCTGGTACTTCAGTCCAGAACTTTTCTGTTATTTCTGATGCAACCAGAGCATCATCAGTCCAAAATTTCAACTCTGTCATAACATCTTTTAATAGCTTTTGAAGGTTGTCTGTATCAGGCTTACTGGTCTTGTACTCTCCGTTTTTATGTTTACCGGTTATCGGGAAGCACCATTTTGTAATTAACCTTACAGCTCCGGTATACTTGTTTTCAGGAATATGTTTTGCCAGATGTGCCTGCAGTTTTTGTCTGGCTGCCTTTAGCTCGTCTGGTTCATAAAATACTGGTTTACCATTTACAACTCTGACCTGCTTTTCCTGATGTGTAGTAGTTGGTGGTTTAAGTAACATAAAAAATTCAGTTCTCATTTTCTATCCCCTTCCATTAATTTACATTTAATAAATCTATCAAACAATTTCCCCTTTGTCAGTGCAAGCGTGTCAGTTGTCGTTGCGTGAGCTTTACACGCAACTGACATCGCACTGACCACACGAAGGGTGTCAACAAAAAATTTTATATTTTAATATAACGATTTTGACACCTTTTTTGACACCCTATCAAAAACCTTATTTTTACGATTTTGACACGTATTTTGACACCGTGTCATTTTTTATGTCAAACTTGTGCTTTTAGGATTTTGACACTAATTTTGATAGTTTATTTTGATGTGTCAAAGTGTCAATTTTTATGTTTTGACACGGTGTCAAAATTAACTGTCAGTGTCAAATTCTTCGTTTTTGACATTTGACTTTCTTGTGACAACACCATTATTTATTTCAAAACCACCATGCTCTTTTATCCAATTTTTTACACTGTTTTTAGATATTGACAAGTAGTTTTCCAGGTCTGCAATTGTTACATCACCATTAAGTGTATTTGCTTCATATGCATTTTCAATGTCCATTTTTCTATCCTGTTTCTTTCGGTCTTTCTGTTTGTTGATTTTCTTTAACCCTCTCATGTATGGCTGTTTTTCTCCCTCGGTTTCAACGTCTTTTAAGTTACCAGACGTATCTACTACATGAACCGGATAATTAAACCACAGGTTAATCGGAGGAAACTTAGGAAACTCTCTCAACGTACCCTCAATACGCCAGGCTGTACGCTGTTTTACGGCCTTTTCTGCCTCAAATAAATCCTTCTGCATGTTCTGATATATGTCAGGCGTTAAAAGTCTTTTACAGTGTTCCAACATTAAACTCTGGCTGCACATGTCATCCAGTGAAACTTCATCCCCCCAATTAGAAACGTTCTTCTTCAGCCATTCCGTACACACACCGCAAATTGCTTTGTTTTCTTCCTGCTTCAGTAGGCTGTCAGTTAGCTCCAACTCTATCAAGTCCATGAGTGCATCAGGGTCACGGGCAAATACACCGGAACCAGATGCACGGTCCATGCTTCGTTTACCTCCCTGGCTTCCCTTACTGTGATGGTGGCAATATATCACCGCGCAGCCCAGCTCTGTACACACAAGGTCAAATTGATTACAGAAGTGGGCCATCTGATCAGCGCTGTTTTCATCACCCGTGATAACCTTGTATATTGGGTCAATGATAATGGCTATATAGTTTTTCTTGGCAGCTCTGCGGATAAGTTTTGGAGCTAATTTATCCATAGGAACGGACTTTCCACGAAGATTCCATATATCAATATTCTCAAGGTTGTTGGCCTGCCAGCCAAGTCCCTGGTATACATCTTTGAAACGGTGCAGGCAGCTGGCCCGGTCAAGCTCAAGATTTACATACATAACCTTACCTTGTGCGCAGGTCCATCCCATCCAAGGTTTACCTTCAGCTATAGCACAGGTTAGTTCAATCAATGCATACGATTTACCAGCTTTTGATGGACCGGCAATTAGCATCTTATGTCCCTGCCTGAGAACACCATTTATAAGTGGTGGAGATAATTCCGGTAAGTTATCCCATATACCGGTAAGGCTTTCGGGCTCCGGCAGGTCATCATTAACACTTTCAATCCATTCCTGCCATTCCTTCCAACTTTCTTTACCAATATTAGTGTCAATCAGGAACTGTTTGTTTCCTTTTCGCTCTATCCCTGGCATACGTGATAGCCTGGAAGGGTTTCTGTTCTGGCTGTCTATCTTAAGCCCGTTCTTTTTGCAAACATTGTATAGATAGTCCACTCGCTTTCGGTACTCGTCATAGCTGCCTGCCTCAACCTTTACAATTGCATGTATACTCTTGCCTCCGGAATGAACCAGACAAGCAACAGGAAGCTCCAATTCCCGGATAATTGCGTTCTGTTGGTCAATGTCGGTATCGTCAGATTCTACAAGGGCATACCGGAAATCGGTAACATTCTCATTTTTTACACCCTTCCCATCCAGAGGGTTAAAGCGGATCCATGCCCCCGCCTCATGTTTATAGTCTCCGATAACACTTCCAATGTCCCCATTACAATTGTTTAGTTGCTGAATAAGCTCTCCTGCTGTACGGTCATACGCGCCCTTTGTTGGAAGAAACCTACTATCTTTTTCATAACATTCTGTAACATAGCCAACATTTTCTGAAGCTTCAAAAAGGGTTTCCAGATATTTAACCAACTGCTCAACAGGATTCCAGTTTTCTGGTTCAGCCACTTCCTTCCCTTCCAACCATGCTTTATTGATAACAACAAGCTCGTCTTTACTGCCAATGGAATCATCCCAATCCAGTTCATGTCCTGAATCATATTTGGGAAGCCAGCCGTTATCTTTTGCCATTTGAACAATTGTACCGGCAGTAACAGGACTAGCAGCTCCATGAAATGTGTCCCATTTTTTAAAGCACTCTCCAGCGCGATACCGTTTTGTATCCTGCCTGCTCCATGTATCCCATTCAGATGCTGTATGTCCATCCTGTTTTAAAGCCATCCCTACATTTAGCCATTCCTGGTACTCCAATAAAGCAGGGTTTATGTATTGTAGTAATTCCTGTAAATCAAGTTTGCTGTCCAAGACTTATACCTCCCAACTTATTTCATAATTTCTATATTCCGGCTTATACTCGGATGGTGTAATACTGTTTGGCACTCTCCATCCATTAGCAGCAATCCTGTCAATAAGGTTTTTTGCCCCTTCAAACTGCCAGGTACCTACATGTTGAAATCCGCGTCCTTCTAAAAACCTTATTTGCTTTGGAGTCGTTAAACCTTCAGTTCTCCGCTTATCAAGTCTTTCAAGTAATTTGGTTGCTTTACCGGCGCTTTCAATTTCATCCGGGAATATTCCAAGCTTTTCGAGTGTAGCAATCTGCTTTTCTGAAGGTGGTCCCATTTCCCAGCCAAATGCCGGAACATAGTTAGCCAGATCTTCAGCCTGGATGCTCATTTCAAACTGCAGCGGATCCACAAGTTTACGCTTACGGTTTTTCATTTCTGACAATTTCTTTGCCAGCGCTGCTTCCCTTTCGGCAACAACATCCTCACACGCTTGTTTTTCTGCCATTTCAATGTCAATAGGACAGCCAGCTTCTTCAATACTTTCAGTCATTTTTTGTGCAACTTCCTCTGATTCACATATAAGTGAAGCAGGGTGGCAGAGCTCATGGCGTTCTGTATGCCAAAGGAAATCAAGTAAAAGAAGATGGTCCTTGCCAGGATGAAGTCGGGTTCCACGTCCAACCATTTGAACATATAAGCTTCTTATTTTGGTGGGTCTAAGGATTACAATACAATCGACTGATGTACAGTCCCAGCCTTCAGTTAATAGCATTGAGTTACAGAGAACGTTGTATTTATCTTCTTCAAAATCATCAAGAATTTGTTTTCTGTCCTGACTTTCGCCGTTGACTTCTGCGGCCCTAAAGCCTTTACTATTAAGAATATCTTTGAACTTTTGACTGGTCTTTATCAAAGGAAGGAATACGACTGTTTTGCGATCAAAACAAGATTTTTGCATTTCATCAGCTATCAATTCAAGGTATGGGTCCAATGCGTCTCCTAAATCACCGGACTTAAAATCACCGGCCTGAACACTGACACCGGTTAGATCAAGTTTGAGAGGGATCGTTTGGGCTTTTATTTTACACAGGTACCCTTCCTTTATGGCTCGGGGTAATGTGTACTCATATGCCAACGATTCAAAGAATTGGCCCAAATTTCGCATATCCCCTCTATCTGGTGTTGCTGTTACCCCTAATACTTTAGCACTGTCAAAATGGCTTAATACACGCTGGTAACTGTCTGATAAACAATGATGGGCTTCATCAATAATTATTGTGTCAAAATAGTCTTTCGGGAATTGCTGCAGCCTTTTCTCTCTCATTAGTGTTTGAACGGAACCAACCACCACCCGGTACCAACTTCCAAGACAACTATCCTCTGCCTTTTCTGTTGCACACCCCAGGTTAGTTGATTTTTTAAGTTTATCAGCTGCCTGTTTAAGTAGTTCTTCACGGTGAGCAAGTATTAATACCCGCTCACCGTTTCTGACACAATCATCAGTTATTTTTGAAAATATTATTGTTTTCCCCCCACCAGTAACCAGAACAAGAAGTGTTTTTCTGATGCCTTTCAGCCATTCATCAAGGACCGCCTTTTTTGCTTCTATCTGGTAAGGTCTTAAATTCATTTTTAAAACCTCCCAGCCTCAAAAGTTTTCTGCGTAGATGGTGCCTGCGTACTGGTAAATGCGTTTGAATCAGGGTCATAAAATCTTTTAATTTCATTCATAACCACTTCCTGACCTTTTTCATTTTTCCATGTTTTTATGCCAACTTTGCATTTACCTTTTGAGCCTACAACAGTATTCCAGTTCATTGTTGCCCGTTCGCCTTTTTTCCTCTGACCAATGGCAGCGAAGAAAGCGCACAACATACCTTCTGTCTTGGTATGAAGGAAAAGATTATGCTTGATTGTTGTAACTCCTTCAGGTGCATCGATTTTGATATGTATTACAGCCTTGTTGCAGGGTGGTAACTTCTCACTACCATTATGTCTGGCTCTTTCAAAATCTGTTACCACAAAATCATAATCCCCTTCCGGAAGAGTAATAAACTCCGGACCATCATTCTCAATTACATCATTCCAACCTATTTCACGTTCATTATTCATAAATTAAATCTCCTTTTGATATAAATTTGCTGATCTCTCCGAACTGTTCGGAAACATATTGTAAAAATTTTTGACAATATTACTTCTGGCCTTTATGAAGCCCAAGTGCGAAAAAATACAACCTTCTTTTACTTACACTTGAGAGCTCACTAATTATATTGTTCAGATCTTTAACAACTGGTTCTGATTCCTTTTCAAAACTAGATGTGGACTCTTGTGCAATACACACACTACAACTGCAGCCAAGGCAATCCTTATCCTTTCCCTGCTCTGACATTTTTTCACACTCTTGAGCATCATTAATTTGTTGATTATTCATTAAATCCTCACTTTCTGCTTAAAATGGCGATATCTCCTTACTTCTCAATAAGTTAATTACATTGAACACCTGAGGCCATGCAGCTATTAGAACACCTGAAACAAAGCTTGGATCATAATTTTTAAATGGTGTATCTACTGGGTAATATTCCTTATAGGCCACAGCATCCTGTATCTCCTGAAGTGTTACTTGGTTCTCTTTCATTAACTGAACTAAGGCTTTTGGGATTTCTGATAAATCCTCCTGAATTATTTCTGGTTGCTGTTTCGGTAAACCAACCGGCTGTGTCTGCTGCTCTGCTTTTGGCTGTTCCTGAACTGGCGGGTTAGCTGTCTGTGGTGGATCCTCCTGTACGGATGTTTCTGTTTTTTGTACCTGTACCGGTTGATTAAATGGAGGAACTGTTACACCCCGTATAGGAAGGAACGGTGCAAGTACACTGTAATCAAAGTCAACTTCCGGATTAAGACTGTATCTGTTCTTTGCATCCCAACATGGGTGATGTGATGTATACATGATCCGCCTGCCTCCCTGAGGCTTATTTTTACCTTTAGTAGTACCCTGCCCGTCAACATTAACCACATATGTCTGATAGTTTACAAAGAAAACAGCATCTGCCCATTCTTTTAGGAGTGGAGCAGTTTTCTTTTGTAACTTCATTTCCCACCTGTCATATGCCCCCATTTCGTCAGGCTGTTCAAATTTTCTCATTTGAGCGTGGGCAGTAAAAACTACATTAATTCCCATTTCGACGATCTCTTCCAAACGACTTAGAAGCTTTCCAAATTCTTCAGCAAGGTAAACATACCCCTTACCATAACCAAAATCTTCTATACCGTTTTTCTGAGATTTGGCGCATGTATCTTCGGCGCATAATTTCTCTGCCCAGTCTGCTGTATCTATTATTAATGTGTCACACACATGAGGATTTATATAAACATGGTTAACGTCATCCATTAACATACTCCAGCAGTATGGCTTTGGAAGTCTCGGAACGTCTAAATGTTTCGTGCTTCCCTCAGTATCAATAAACAAAGGATTAGGAAACTTTGATGCATAGGTTGACTTTCCTATTCCTTCAGGCCCATATATAACAATCTTTTGAGCACTTTGAATTTTACCTCGTGTTATCTCCATTACTAAATTTCACCTACCTTCCATTTCTGAATATTTTCTATATTTGGATCGCCGGGATTTTCAGTATTCCCGGCATAACCATTCTTAATTTGATAGAGTATTGTCATTGGTCCTCCTATTCCAGAACACCGCCCAAGTCTATTATCTTTGCTTTGAGCTGTCCTATTTCTTTATTTTTATTATCAATCATGTCGCTATACCTTAATGCTCGGTTTTCTGCAGCTACTTTGTCTCTCTCAAGCTGTTCTGCCTCCCGTACAAAATCATCAAGCAAATCAATAAGATCCTGCCAGTCAAAGACTTTTTTAGCATTTTCAATGCGCACGGTTAATTTACTCATAGTTGACCTCGCTTTCAGGTCCAGCAGCCAGTAATACATTTTTAGGCAGCACTGATTTAATAAAGTCAACATCAACAGGTGAATCTGGTTGTATAGCCTTATTACTTTCAGGCAGTTCAATACCACATAATTGAAGAAATTCAAGTGCTTTGTCAGGATTTCTTATAGTTTTAAGACGGCTTTCAATTATTGCGAACTGATCGTAAATCTTATTGTATTCCTGACTTTTTGTTTGAATATATAGAGACTCAAGATGAGTATATAAGGAATCAGTTCTGTATTGCTTTGAAATATAGCGATTCCCATCATTGTATTTGTTTATTAACTCATGAATAATTTTTACCGAATCATTGAATAGCTTAATATCATACGCCGCTTCGGTATTTTGTACTATTTGGTTCTTAAATTCAGTTTTACAATTTGTTCTGTGTTGATCTAAGGCCTTATTTTTCAATAAATTAACTGCAGATTTTATTTCTGCCATTGTATAGCTTGTTTGCATCTTTACTTTAACCCCTTTCGTGTTATATAATATTTTTTAGGAATTTTTGTTATACGCCACATTTTTTATGGCGTTTTCTTTTTTATAGTCTAAAACTGTTTTAATGAAACCCACCACGACTAAATAAAGTAATGGTATTAATGCCTCCCCTCCCACTGCCTGGTATCCTCGTTCTGCATTTGCCATTTGGTTGAGTTCTGGAACTAACAAACAGCTAATGATAAAACCAACTACAGTTAATGCAATTTTCATCATTTTGGAGCACCACGGGCAAACATAGGGTTTTTTAAGCTTCTTATGTATACTTACATTCCAGGATGCCCCGCACTTTGAGCAAGCAGCTTTCATTCCCTCGCCTCCTCAGATTTTTTATAGTTACTTGGCATGTACCTTTCGTTAATGTAAATCTGAATTAATTCTTTGATGCTGGCTTCAAAATCAGGAATATCGTTATATTCTGATTCAAAATCTTCTTTGCAGACTCTTATAATGTCGCAATCATTAAAAGTCCCTTTGCTGCATTCAAGATCTGCCATAGTACCAAAAAAATTTTCAAATAACCTGCAATCATCACCCTGATAAGTTTTTAAAGTGTGTTCCCAAAGTTCTATAGGGCATTGGCAGTGTTCGCAATGTATTTCAATATCTTTATTAATCACTTATATATCCCCCTTTCTTATCTTTTCTGATAACAAGCGATTACCAACCTCACACCATCAGCAAAACCTTTACTGTATGCTTCTTCTTTCGCTTCTGTTTCAAGAGTCGTTGTAAGGTCAGAGATTTTTATAAATTCTCTTTTTTTTATCACGATCCATAGACTCCTCAATCGCAACCAATTCGTCATTCGCTACTTTATACCTTGGATTGAGTAATAATGAATCATGGATCTCCTGATGAACATCTGTCCAGTCACGAGTAACCATTGAAAAAATATCATTTGGTGTTTCCATATGTACTATCCTTCCTTTCGATATTCATAATTTTTAATCTTCTGGTAGTTCCAACTGATTCATGCTCCATTGCGGGAGATATGCCCAGGTATTAGGTACAGGTTCGCCCTTATCCTGGAGGAATTTGATTAGTTCTTTCATTGCTGTATATGGAGGCATATTCATTGACTTTGCCCATTGTCTCCATTCTTTCATCAGTGATGCCAGATCACCGAAGCTGCTCCGCTGTGAAATTTGCTTGATGTTCTTTTCCATTTCCTCAAACTTAGTGACATATGTCGCTGTAAATAAAACGCCCTTTTTTCCGGTCACTTTGTTTGCTACCATGTCACAGCCTTTCCGGGTTAGTAGATAGCAAGGGTAAGTTTTTGAATTTCCTTCAACTGAATATGAACTATGGATAAAAAAATCCTGAGAACGGAAACTTCCGCTTTCCAAATGATGGATATAACCTCCTATCTTTTCAAGTAAATCCGAATGCCTTATTTCTACCATTTCTGCCACTTCCCGGCTATCGGTAACAAATTGCCCATTGTGCTTGATAATTTTTAAATTTTGCATATTATATGTTCCTCCTTTAAAATAACTCTGGGTGAAAATACTTAACAATGTTTAATGAATTACTTTTTCTTTCTTCAAACTTGGCTGTTTTTTTAAAATATTCTTTCAGCATGTCTACTGCATAACCAAAACTAATATTGAACCATTCCCCAAATATCGTTTTATTCTTAAATTCTTTATGTATTAATTTTTCAATTTCTAAAGAATTAGAGCATTGCGGAGTAGTAAATGTATTGATTATCCTCACTCCCGTCTGGTTCTCAAGTGCCTTTAGTCGTTGCTTAGGATTCTTACTTACTCCATTTTTTACGTTTCCTATTTCGTTCTGAAACACGTAGATATATTTTCCGTTTTCTAATTTTGCATTTTTCATATTTCACCTGCCAACTGCTGGGTAGTTAATACCCTCACTTTTTTAAATTCTGTTATTGGTAACATTCTTTCTCCCTTCTACTCTTTAATTTTTTGAATTCCAAACCGATTAGTCTCTGATATAACCTCCTTTCATAATTGATAAAATTAAAGTAAAAAATTTTTTTACAGTAGCACTACAATAGAGCTTACAGATAAAAATTCTTTTTACAGTAATACCTGTAACAATAAAAGTCCTAATTTGAATTTTTACAGTAGTCTTTGCAGTGGAATAAAAGTATAGATCATATTGCTGTTGCTTTTGGGAAGAAATCACGGTTTTGAATACGTACTTTGATTTCATGATATGTCAGTCCAGCTTCAACTAACCCCGCAACAGTGAATTCAGCACTTTGGATTGCTATTAATTCTTCGCCGGTAAATCCATCGCGTAAATTATCGTTGCTTTTGGCTCCCCGTTCACCCTTTAATTGTTTGGCGTCCTTACCGAATATTGTCTTGTAAATGAGATTTGTATAATTCTTGTACACCCATTTATTACTTGGGTCACTGCCCTTAATTGCATCTGTTGTCATGTGCCTAATCTTTTTACTGGCTTCTCTCTCGATCTGCCATTTTTCAGCCTGACGCATGGTCCTTGTTTTCTGCTGGAACGATAGCTGCTGCTCACCGGCAATTAATAAGTCTCGTACCTTAGTTGCAACTGATGATTCAGTAAGCAGCATACCGATACGAAGGATCGCTTGTTTGGGGAGGAGGGTCATTACTCTTACTTTGCTGGGGACATTCTGTCCCTCACAAAAATCAATTTTTTGAATATCAGTTCTACTAATGGTTTTGATATTATCAACTGAAAATTCTTCTTTGTTTCTGCTTAAGATTTTTTTGACAGTATCAGCCGAAACCCTATACCATCCAGCTACCTGCTTAATGGTTGAATGCCCGTCTTTAGTCAACACAGGAACAGCTGGTTTCATTAGATCAAGAATTGATGCTTTTGATATGTACTCTTGACGTGCGGTCTTACTTTCAATTAGAATTGTGCTTTTCATTGTTTCACGCTCCTTTAAGGTTAGTTCTTTTATCAAGCCACTTTTCCAATTTATCAACTGGAATCCTCACAGTTCTCCCAATTCTACATACAGGAAAATTACTCATATGAGTATATTCATAGGCTGTATCAAGACTTATATTTAAAAGTTCTGCCATTTGCTTAACTGATATGTACTCAACCATTTATGTCACCTCACTTTTATCAAAAAATAATTCCTGAATTGATTTCTCAAGTCCATCTGATATTTTTATCATTATTTCATTTGATGGATTTTTTTTAATTCCACGCTCAATTTGGCTTAAATAAGAAGGTTTAATTCCTATTTGCCTTGCGAATTGATTTAGCCCAATATTTTTCTTTAATCTTGCATCTCGAATACTCACTATTTTCTCCCCCCTTTCATTCTCTGTTGGAGCACAGTTATATACTACCATTCTCTCACGGAGAATACAACCCCTTTGTGCTCTGTGGGAGTACGAATTATCCTGATTATCTCTTGTTTTCTTAAAGTTTCAGCAAATATCTTGAAATAATATTGACTATCATTCTCTGACAGTGTATAATGTTCTCTGACAGTAAACAACTATGAGGTGATTTTATGCTCGGAGAGAATATTAAAAAAATAAGGGAATATAAAAAAATTGGAATTAACAAGTTGGGACGATTAACAGGTATAGCTCCTAGTTATATAAGTGCTCTTGAAAATAATAAGAAGAGTAATCCAAGTCAAGACATTATTTCAAAAATAGCTTCTGCTTTGGAAGTCCCTATGAGTTTACTTTATTCAGATAGCAATGTTTTAGATAAAATAACTGATAAATTATTGAATATTTCGTCTTTCGATGGTCTTGGTATGAGTGATATGTCTGATGAAGTAAAAAAACAAGTAGTACGGGATATTCTTGAGACAGACCCATCTATTTTTTATGAACTTGATTCCGTTGATCAAACTGAATTTTTAGTGGCTGAGGCTCCTGAAGAATATAAATCCTTATATAAGTCTTTACCTCCTGAGGCTCAGGCAGAAATAGATAATTTTATGGAATATATAAAACATAAATACAATGTAAAGGAGTGAAATAATAATGCCTAAAAGGAAACCACGTAGTGATGGGAGATATCAAGCGTATGTTTTTATGGGATATAAGCCTGATGGTAAAGAAAAACGAGAATATGTATTCGCGTATACCGAAAAAGAACTAGAAAAGAAACTATTATCTTTAAAAATACAACTAGCAAAGGGCGAATTTATTGAAGATGATAAAATGACTGTTCAAAAATGGGGCGAACAATGGTTGGAATCTTATAAATCAGGCAAAGAACTTAACACATGGCAAATGTATGACAATGTTTTAAGGAATCATATATTTAAAGAATTAGGGCACTTACGACTCCTAGACATAAAACCATTTCATATTCAAGGATTAATTAATTCCCGCCATAAACAAGGCTTGACCAAAACGCTAACCAACATAAAACTTACTTTAAACCAAATGTTTGAACAGGCCATAGAGAATGAATTAATGATAAAAAATCCCGCCAAAAAGATTGAACTTCCTTCAAAAGAGAAAAAAGAGAAAAAATTCTTAAATTCTAGCGAACTACAATTAATTGAAACTGCCGATCTGACAAAAAAAGAACGAGCCTTTATATATCTGTGTTTATATGCAGGGCTAAGACGTGGAGAAACATTAGCACTAACTAAAAGCGATATAAAGGACGGAGTTATTAAGGTCCGAAAAACTGTCGTGTTTAATAAAAACAGGGGTGAAATAAAACCACATCCAAAATCTTCTGCAGGACTAAGAGATATTCCACTTACTATTAAGATTAAAAGCTTTATTGAGAGCTATGTCAAGGGAGTAAAAGGAATACATTTATTTCAACCCGAGACTTCTGAGGGCGTTATGACAGAAACAGCATTCAGAAGTATGTGGGCATGTATTATAAGAAAAATTAATTATGCTGCCGGAGGAAGTCACAAAATTAAAGCAATCGAAAAATTTACTCCACATGAATTGCGACATACATTCGCAACAATGCTATATTATTCAAAAGTCGGTATAAAGGAAGCTCAATATTTAATGGGACATGCTTCGGCTGATATAACACTTAATATTTATACTCACTTAGATAAAATTAAGAATAGTAGCATGGAGATTGAAAAGTTAAATATTTATTTATCTGACACCGCTTTGACACCGCACAATACACAAAACATACATGCAAACCCCTAAAGTTTCGGCAAACAAAAAACGAGGAGGACACCAGTAATGAAGCACATTTTAAACTATTTTGTAAGCATACAGGAACTATTGATTTTTAGCGTTACGTTTGGCTACGGACCAAAAGGTTGTGGATTCGATCTCTGCCGGGCGCGCCAAATGTATAGCTAATGGAGCTGACTCTCAAACAAGATGTTTATTCAGTTGTTTGAAGGTCAGCTCTATTTTTTTGCTTTATTTGGCCTAAATAAATTATTTTTAAATTCAGATTAGAGTTTACTTTTTTAGTGTTTCACTTAAGAACTGGAAGGTTATCCTGCCTTGTTTATATAATCATAGATTTTTGATATATTTCCATAGTATAATACTTCTATTATTGTTTTAATATGTTAAGGGAGCACCTATGAAAAAGAACATTTTCCTATTAATCGTTATAGTTTTCATTGGAATATCAGTATTATGGTATTGGTTAGGATCTGACAAAAAACATGATACGGTAAATAATGAAACTGATTTGCCTGTAGAAAATTCTCTTAGTGGAACAGGGGAATCATCATCTCAAATAAATCAATTATCACAACAGCAAAGAATTGATGATTTAAAATATATGTACAACGTTCTCAAGGATAATTACCCGTTTTTCGGAGTTAATAAAAGACTGTATCAGGTTGACTGGCTCAGTAGAGAACAGGAGTTTATCGACAGGGTAAAAGCTACACAAAGTGACGATGACTTTTATTACACACTCAAATCCATATTAAGTGATCTGAATAATGGTCATACAAATTTTATTGATAAAGATTTCTACAACAAATTGAATACTGATATTAACCGAAGTAATCTCACTACAAATAAAGCCTGGAAAGAAGTACTGGATAATGAAAAGGCCAAATTAAGATATGATGATCCGACCCATGAGAAACCGAATATTACAACAGAAAATTATGCAATTCCCGGTAATGTAAAAACTGATATAGTTTCGGAAGGTAAAGTTGCGTATCTTGGAATCAGCTCCTTTAATACATTTAATATTGAAGGAGATATTAAAATAATTACTCCATTTTTAAAGAAGGTCAAAAACTATAAGGCACTTATCATCGACATCAGAGGAAATGGTGGAGGAGATGATTCTTACTGGTCAAATAACCTGGTACCTCTGCTTACTGATAGAAATCTGAGCTGTGATTGGTATTTTCTATTCAGAGGCGGGAATTATGCCGAGCATTTTATAAAATACAGATTGGGTGATGATTATAAAAATTTACAGCCCATAGATAATATCTTTTCTGAAGACTTAAAAAACTATCCCGAAGAAGTAAAGAGCGACTTTAAAAAATATTTAAAATATAAAAAGACTGTTCCTTCAAAGATTTATGTTGGCTTTCAGGGTAAAATTTATTTGCTTGTTGATAAGTATGTTTATTCTTCTTCAGAAATGTTTGCAACTTTTGCCAAAAGTACAAAGTTTGCAACTCTTGTAGGTGAAACAACCGGTGGGGACGGAATTGGAATGGAACCGTTAATATGCGTTTTGCCTAATAGCGGACATATCTTCAGATTTCCTAACATCATGGGCTTGGACTCTGACGGAAACTGTAATGAGGAGCATAAAACCCAACCTGATATAAGGGTAGATACCCGCAAGAATGACAATCTGCTAAAAGATGAGGCTGTAAAGTATGTCTTAAGTGAAGTTAAATAAATGACAGAAGGATTTTTGAATACAGTAATTAGATGAACCCCTTTTACTATTCTGATTATGAGATAAAGTGCGATTAATGTTAGGATTAATGATATTACTGAAATAAACGTTTCTACGTTCCATCCGATATTCATGCTACAATCCTTTTAAAAATATAATTACAAGTTAGATAGTATTATCTGTAAATTCACACAAATCTATGCTTTTATAGAATATGAGCTGCATCTCAACTCTAAGTTTTAAAGCTTGACTCTTCATTCTTCCAGCTATAGTATTAATTGTAACAAAATTCATTCTAATGCTTAATTTCCAGGAGGGTCGGCAAATGATAAATATTAAAACACAAAGACTTGTAATCAGAAATTTTCTTTACGAGGATTGGGTAGAATTGCAAGAAATTATAATTGACAAGGAAGCATCGAAATACGCTGTCTATGACCATCAATTCCCTACCTCAGATATTGAAGTTCAGGAAATAGCCAAATGGTTTTCCCAGAGCGACAGCTTCCTGGCAGTATACCTTGAGTCCGCTAAAAGGATTATAGGCTTTATTGCCCTTAACGGCGATACTGCAATAGAAAAGGACTTGGGATACTGTATTTGTTCCACATACCAGGGGCAGGGCTATGCATCAGAAGCCTGTACTGCTGTAATTGATTATGTATTTGATACCATGGGTACCGAAAGACTAACCAGCGGGACTGCAAATGCCAATCTTCCTTCGTGTAATTTATTGAATAAGCTGGGTTTTAAAAAAACCAGAGAAGGTATTGCCTACTTTAGAAAAACATCTGAGGGAAAACCTATTGAATTTATAGGTTCAGCCTTTATCTTGGCGAAAGCAAATTGGGTAAAAAAGTAAATTTAAAAACATAAATTTCATTTTTTAGCTTTCTCAAAAAGTTTCTTTAAAAAGTTAAGGAGTTTACCAAACCTAAAGACCTCTTCACCCAAAAACCATGAAATCCTGAATAAGGCAGCGCCTATCAATACAAAGATTAAAATGCCTGCCACCATATTAAATGAAATATTCATAAAATTCTATCTGCTCCTTTCCTGATTTAAATTCACTTAAACCTCCCTTTCCAGAATTATCTCCCTGGTAAAATTCTTGGGTGAGATGCCGTATTCTCGCTTAAAACTTCTTATAAAGTTTGAGTAGTCTCCAAACCCGCATAGCATACTTACTTCACTTACTTTCACATTATCCCTCAACAGCGTTCTGGCCATAATAAGTCTTTTCTTCTGAATAAATCGATGTATTGTATAGCCGGTATATCTTTTGAACTCTCTCAGCAGGTGGTATTTACTTATGTAAAATTTGGCAGACAGATTTTCAAGAGACAGTTCACTTTCCAGGTTGGCATTTATGAATTTTATAATATTGCTTATCTTTTGGTTATATTCAACATCCACCTCGATCTCTTCATCCTTTGTATACAGATAAGCCTTGTTGAGGTAAACTATAAGCTCGTTAAGATATGCATTTTTAAGAATTTCACAACCAAAACCATTGTTAAAATAGGACTTTTCCAGCTTTAGGACTATATTCTTGAGATATGCCATTGTCTCTGTATCAGGTCTTAAAAGGTTGTACTTTTTTCTGGCAGAGGATTCAAAGCACATGGTGAGATCTGTGCTGTCGGTGTTCAGCTTTTTAATGTAATCAGGTTTAACCCAGATAACTATCCTCTCGTAGGTTTCTCCGCATTCAATTATTGTCCTGTGCAGTTCCTTGTTGTTTATTAAAATTATATCTCCCGGCTTAAGCCTGTAAGACTTGCCTTCTATAACATATGAAACCCTTCCGGATATATAAAAGAAAACCTCATAAAAATCATGATTATGGTACTCTACATTTGGCGGAAAATCATCCTTGTTGTGAAAGAATTCAAAATCATTTTTTACCATGTATTGTCTTGAGGTAAACCTGTGTTCCATACCTTGTCCTCCATGCATCGTGCTAACAGCAATTTTTGCATTAAAACCAGCAATATATGATATGTTTGTGGCAAATAGGCAGTATTATAATTGTATTATGAACTGATTTACCCTGTAATTCAAGTTCTGTAGCATTATTTAATACAATAACCATTTTCCTTAAGCCATTATAAGTCCGGAAGTGATAAATTAATAAAATATTATACAAGGAGACTAAATATGAAAGAATTCATGAATGAAGACTTTTTATTGGATAATGAAACTGCTGTAAGGCTTTATCATGACTACGCCCACCAGATGCCAATATTTGATTACCATTGCCATCTCAACCCAAAAGAAATTGCAGAAGATAAGAAATACCGCAACATTACCGAGTTGTGGCTTGGTGGTGACCATTACAAGTGGAGGGCACTTCGCAGCAATGGTATTGATGAGAAGTACATAACAGGTGATGCAGAGGACAAGGAGAAATTTCTGAAGTGGGCTGAAACCATGCCCAACTGTATCGGTAACCCATTATATCACTGGACCCATTTGGAATTAAGGCGCTACTTTGGAATAAATGAGCTTCTTTCCCCCTCGACCGCTGAGAGCATCTGGGAGAGCTGCAATTTAATGCTGCAGCAGGAAGAATTCACTGCGAAAAATCTTATTAAGCGTTCTAATGTAAGGGTGGTCTGCACAACTGATGACCCGGTTGATTCGCTGGAATACCATGAAGCAATAGCAGCTGATAAAGCGTTTAACGTCAAAGTTCTGCCTGCTTTCCGTCCGGATAAAGCAATTAACATAGAAAAAGAGAGCTTTAAACCCTGGCTGCTTAAGCTGGAAAAGGTAACTGGCTCTAAAATTGCAACCATTCAGGATTTGAAGAATGCTCTTGCTTCAAGGCTGGATTTCTTCCATCAGGCCGGCTGCAGACTCTCTGACCATGCTCTGGACCCTGTAGTTTTTCACGATGGAACTGAGGAAGAGGCCTCATCGATTCTTCAAAAGGCCCAGGGAGGGAAGCCTTTAACCCAGGCTGAAACAGCAATTTACAAGACCCATGTACTTATATTCCTGGGCAGACAGTACGCCAGACTTGGCTGGGTAATGCAGCTGCATCTGGGAACCATGAGAAACAACAACAGTCGAATGATGCAGCAATTAGGTCCGGATACGGGCTTCGACTCCATTGGTGACTGGACCTTCGCTTCAGCACTCTCAGCCTTATTGAACAAGCTGGACAGCACCGATGAGCTCCCAAAAACAATACTATATGCCTTAAACCCCAGAGATAATGAAGTTCTCGCCACTCTGACAGGCTGCTTCCAGGGAAGCAATATCCCCGGAAAGCTTCAGTTCGGCTCTGCATGGTGGTTTAATGACCAGAAGGACGGAATGGAAAAACAGCTGCTGTCACTGGCCAACATGGGTCTTCTCAGCAGATTTACAGGAATGCTTACCGATTCCAGAAGCTTCTTATCCTATATCAGGCATGAATATTTCAGAAGAATCCTGTGCAATATCCTTGGAACCTGGGTTGAAAAAGGTGAAATTCCCAACGATATGACCTTATTGGGTAAAATGGTACAGGATATCTGCTACAATAATGCCGTTAAGTATTTCGGGATAGAAGCCTAAAACCGCAGCCGGAACAAATTTATTATTGGATAATATTTGTAAAGTACGCGAGCATGAAACATAAAAAATTGCTGCATGGTTAGAAGCCCAAACCGCAGCAGAAACAAATTTATTATTAAATTATACTAGTAAAGTACGCGAGTACAACTTTTATAAATGTGGACGGATGGTTAAAAAACTAGGAGAAATAGTTGACAAAAAGACTATTTCTCCTAGTTTTTGGTTCCGACACATTTATAAAAGTTTGTACGGAAGTACTAATATAATTTTTCTTATAATAAATTTGTTCTACAAGGTCACCTCTTCAGATAGCGATTAAAAAACTCCAGAACCATGCTGTTCATCTTATTGATAACTTCATATTTGTCGGTGTTTTGACCAATGTCACAGCCTTTTACTGAGCTGTTAATAAGCTTTACCAAAAAGGGAGATACCAGTGGCAAGTCTGTCAGGCTCATATGATTGGTTCCCGGCAAATAAATCTCAAAAGCATTTGGGGTAGTAGAAGATATTACCCTCTGAGGGATTATAAGGGACGGATCGGTAATACTGTTCACCCTTTGCTTCATCACGTCAGAATAGATACTGAGGAGCGGTACTGGATAAACTTTATCATTTACAGTATATTTTCCGTCCTTAAAACTTGTATACTCTCCCAGCAGGTCTGCATCCAGATTGATTACAGCCCTGATATCTCTTCTGTCTCTGCCAAGCTGCACAGCAGCCGCTCCTCCCAGAGAATGACCAATAAGACCTATTTTGCTTGTATCAATATGTTTGAACAACTTATCGGAGTTGTCTTTCGTATTTTGTACAATTGTATTCAGTACAAAATTAATATCTTCTGTCCGGAGGTTAAGCCACTTCTTTTCAATCTTAAAGACAGTCTCATCATCAAAAACCCCATTATTAACATCCAGGACCTCCTGAATAAATGACCTGTCAACCATTGTATAATTTCCATCGGTATCAATAGTAATCATGGAATGATAGGGATGGTCAATGGAACATACTACATACCCATTGCTTGCAAGTTCCCTAAAAGTAGAGGTATTACTTGTTTTAACCCCGAAGGCGCCATGGGAAAATACTACCAGCGGATAGGCCCCGTCGCTGTCTGCTGGAAACCAGAATTCAACATTTACCTTCCGTTTTTCACCGGTATTCTTAAAGCTTTCAACCCGGCTGTCATCCCTGTAGGTATAGGTTGCGGTTGCCACCCTGTACTTACCGGTTACTTCAGGCTGCTTATATTGAGGAAATACAAGTAAGGGGATCAAAGCTATAAATATGACCAGTAACATTGTTACAGTTCTTAAAACAATTCCCGGTATCTTGAAATTCTTTACTTTTTGCAGAAGATTTTTCTTTCTGTTGTGCCATGTATGTGCAAGTGTTATTGCACCAATTGCAGCTAAAACAAGCAATAAAAAGCCAAGCAGGTTCCACCGTAAACTCCATTGTATTACTCCTGATATTATAAATATAAAAAATATTGCGAATTCTACCATCCTTACCAGACTTCTAAGTGGCTTCTGCCTTGATTTTGTTGCGATGCAGTATCCTGCAAGTGCGATCTCTACCGATGCTAATATAAGAAAAATAACTATTCCCATAAAAATGTCTCCTTTTTATCTTTCCCAGACACAAATGAAAGCAGGAAAGATTACAACACCAGCATACAATATATTTTTTTAAATACATACATTGTAGGAAGTACCCTGCAGTGTTAGTCTGGTAAGTTGTAAAAAAGGAGTGGTAAGTTGTATAAAAGCTTACTA
Organism: Bacillota bacterium; assembly: GCA_023409265.1. Classification (GTDB taxonomy): domain Bacteria; phylum Bacillota; class Clostridia; order Acetivibrionales; family DSM-1351; genus Ruminiclostridium. The sequence continues at coordinate 648,244 of JAEYHZ010000014.1, forward strand.
TTTATGTGTCATACAGTTATTCATGATGGGGTGATTCATCTGCTTCAACTTTCAAAAGCTCCAACTTTTTGTTAATTTTATTAGCCGTTTGCCTGTTATCCAGCCAGAATACCAAACAAACCATCAGATATATCACTAATACCTGAATTCCAAGAAAAAGAGTTTTTTGAACTCCGTTTACCCAACCCATAACATTTGCAAGAGTTAAAATAACAGTTTCAAGAGCAGCAAAATGAAGCAATATTCTTAAGCGCCTTTCCTTTTCGGATATTTCCCTTCCTGAATAGAGAATAAAACCGGGTAAAACACTTACAAAGGCACACACCATGTACATATAAATGTCTTTTAGTTCAAAGCCCAGTTCCGGTGCAAAAATCTGCCGTAGCACAGTAAGCGTTATTACAATAATTGCAAATACAATGAAGTATGTGTGGATCATTCTCTTTATATAATCACTTAATCTCATTGATTTTAACCTCCTATAAACCAAGCATTTTTTTAAGAACAGGTACATACTGTCTTGATACTGCCACACTTTCCCCATTATCCAGCTTTGCTTCAATCCTTCCGCTAAAGGAGGGCTTTATGTAAGATATTTTAGTCACATTGATAATAGAGGATTTGGATGCCCTGAAGAACTTTCTTCCCTCGCATATCTCCTCCAGCTCATAGAGCTTTTGCCTTGCTTCATATACCTTATCTCTGCAATATATAAATACCTTGTTATCAACAGCTTCAAAATAATAGACCTCGGCAAGCTTGATCCTATGTATATTGTTGTTTTCATAACCAAGCAAAATAGTGCTTTCCGACTTAAGTTTTTTTAGCAGCTTAAGAATATCATCATCCATCTCGTAACATCTGATAATGATTTCTTCTTCCATTTCCCTACTTATCTCTTCTATGGATACTTTCATGTCTTCACCGTTTTAAGCCTGAATTTGTTTTTATTTTGTTATTTAAATACTATAATATTGAATTCATATTAGTCAACTAAAGCTATTATCCCGGGTTTTAAGTTCAAGAAGTTCCTTACCGTTACTGGCTTCTCCAACGATATTTATTTCCTCGTCCAGGCTCACAATCATTTTTAGCCCTTCTCTTACAATATCCTGGTCATCTGCTACAATTACATTTATCATGAAAATCCCCCTGGGAATTATATTTATGGGGTATAGCTATTATCGGGTATTACTGCTTTCACAGTAAAACCATTGCGAGAAGCAAATTCAACCTCTCCGCCAAGTTGGGAAATACGTTTCTCAATCCCCGATATTCCAGTATCTCTAACGATCCTAGTGCACTCTAATCCGTTATTGGTAATTATTAAAATGATTTTTCCTGTTTCTTTGTAAATGTTTATAATAAAATTTGAAGCCCTACCGTGTTTGATTCCATTCGTCACAGCTTAAAGTACGGTTTTATAGATACCGTTTTTTTATTTTTTCAGCATATTCCAACTTCATGCTTAATGCCATAAGAGAATGTCCGATTGTATCATGCAGCTCCTGAGCTATCCGGGTTCTTTCCTTGTTAATTGTCAACTCTTCCAGGATAAGATTTTTATTCTGCAATTCTTTGTTTAGATATTCAACATAATCTTTTTCAATTAGAATATTCCTGAATATGTAAATGATTAAAAAAATAATTGAATATGAAAATAATATGTCAAAAATATTCACTGATTTAATACCTAAGACAAGGGCAAATATAGAAAAATTCAATACAACAAATGGTACCGGCAATTTTTTATTTAATATGGCAAGTTCCAGAAGCAGCAATACGTAATAAAGCTGTACTCCGAAGCACATATATCTAAATAACAGTACACCCAGTAATATATTGCTGGCTGTAAACGAAAAGTAATACCAGAATACGTTTTTTCTGAATATAAATATATTTCTGATTACATCGTTGGTCAGCAATAAACCTGTACATGTAAGTGAAATGCTTAATAACATACCATCTTCATTATGTATTATTTCAAAGCCTATTAAAAAGGCAGCCAGGCACTGAATTGCATATTTAAATATTATTCTGATTTTTTTTAGCGGTACTTGCTCCATATCTATTCTCTTCCAATAATCTCAGTATTTAAAAATTATACCACTTTCGAAATTCTAAAAATATATGACTAAAGTAACACAAAAATAAGTACTAACGTAAATATAAAGATTCATTTCACAGTATCATAATTTGCTCATCAAATAAATTCATTTCCAGTTAAACGGAGGTAATATGAATAAATTTATACCTATTTTGCTTTGGTCTTTACCTGTTTGCTTATGTCTGCACGTTATTGAAGAGTTCATTTTTCCCGGTGGGTTTATACATTGGTATCATAAATACCGCCCGAAATTTTCGGGGGTTAAACCCTCTTATTATTATAAAGTAAATGCCGTGTATATTGCTGCAAGTTTTTTTCTTGCAAAAACAACAACCGGCAAGGATGGATATAGAGCGTTTTTAATTGTATGGGGATTTTTGAGCTGCAACGCATTGATAACACATGTACGTGGAGCCATAGTTACAAAACATTATTCCCCGGGGATGATTACAGGTATATTCCTATATCTCCCACTAACTATAGTAAGCTATAGTATTATACTTGCAACCAATACCCTGGATATTTACTCTGTCCTGGTTTGTGCCGCCATCAGTCCACTTCTTGAAGTTCTGTTTGCCAAAAAACCCGGTTCCGGCAGCAAAACAAATATCAAGATATAAAACAACCCAAATTAATGTGCAAGCATGGTTTGATGCCCAAACCGCAACAGGAACAAATTTGTTATTGAATTATACTTTTAAAGTACGCGAGTACAACTTTTATAAATGTGGACGGATGGTTAAAAAACCAGGAGAAACAGCTCCATGGTTTGATGCCCAAACCGCAACAGGATCAAATTTGTTATTGAATTATACTATTAAAGTACGCGAGCATCAAACATAAAAAATTGCTGCATGATTAGAAAATAACAAGAAATTGGCAGTTACCCGATTTCTTGTTACTTTCGGTTGCAGCAATTTTTTTGTTTGCATGCGGGAGTACTATAATCAAAATTATTCTAATAAATTTGTTCTACAAGGTCACCCCGTTTTTAAATATTGCAATTTCCCTGTACCCATTAAGCTCATTCCTGGCAAGCATTTCACCTGAAGCCAGCTTTAAAATATATTGGTACAGTTCATCTGTAACCAGGCTCATGGAACTGCCCTTAAGTATTTTCCCAGCGTCAAAATCTATCCAATTCTTTTTTCTCTCTGAAAGTTCAGTGTTGGTAGAGATCTTGACAGTAGGTACCGGGGCACCAAGCGGAGTGCCTCTCCCTGTTGTGAAAAGAATGATCTGCGCACCTGCTGCCATCAGCGCGGTTACTGCTACAATATCGTTACCAGGCCCCTGCAGCAGGTTCAATCCTCTTTCTCCCACCTGTTCGCCATATTCCAGCACACATGTGACATTTCCCGTACCACCCTTCTGGGTACAGCCCAGCGACTTTTCCTCTAGAGTTGAAATTCCGCCCTTTTTGTTGCCGGGCGAAGGGTTGTCGTAAATCACCTGATTGTGTTGTATGTAATAAGCTTTAAAGTTATTAATAAGCTCAACCGTATCATTAAAAACTTTTTCATTAATACATCTGTCCATAAGTAGAGTCTCTGCTCCAAACATCTCGGGTACTTCGGTGAGGATGGTGGTTCCTCCCTGACAGAGAAGCTTATCGGAGAGCATCCCTCCAAGAGGATTTGCAGTTATTCCTGAAAATGCATCCGAACCACCGCACTTTAAACCCACAATTAATTTCGATAACGGCTGAAGGGTCCTTTTGAAGCTTCCGGCATATTCCGCAAGTTGGCTAATGAGCTTTAGCCCATCTTCGATTTCATCCTCCGCCTCCTGGGTAACCAGGAATTTCACTCTGTTACTGTCGTACTGGCCAAGTACCTTTTTGAACTCGTCTATATTGTTATTTTCACAGCCCAAACCCAGAACAAGTACTCCTCCTGCGTTGGGATGCCGTACCATTCCGGCAAGTATCTTTTGAGTATTTTCCTGATCCTCCCCCATCTGTGAACAGCCATATGGATGCGTAAAAGCGTATACTCCGTCAACACTTCCCTTAAACCGGGTATTTGCTTCTGCAGCAAGCAGCTCCGAGGTTTTATTGACACAGCCGACTGTGTTGACAATCCATATTTCATTGCGAATACCTACTTTGCCGTCCTGCCTCAAATAACCCCAAAAATTATCAGGTTGATCAATTTTATTACAAGCCGACAGTTCAGGCTTATAGCTGTATTCCAGCAGTTCTCCCAGATTTGTTGAAAGGTTATGTGTATGAACATGCTGTCCTGCTGTGATTGAACTTACGGCATGCCCAATGGGAAAACCATATTTGATGACATTATCCTTCGGGTTAATATTTGTAATAGCAAATTTATGCCCTGCCGGAATATCCTCAAGGGCAGAAATAACATTTTCACCAAGTTCGATGGTTTCACCCTTATTAATCTCCTCAATCACGACGGCCACATTATCCTTTGGATGAATTTTTAAAGCTTTCACATTATACATCTGAACCTCCGTATCCCCGCTTGCACAGGGGTCAATTTTCACACTCAGCCTTCTATAACTACCTTTTTTAGGGCAGCTTCCATACCGTTGGTGATAATATCAAACAAATACTCTGAAACCTGCTTTGGCAACCCTTCCATTTCATTAAGATCGCTGCCCCACCAGTCAGCCATGGAAAGAATCCTTTGAGCAATAGCATCAATCCCTGCTTTTGTTCCGTCAAACCTTTCCCAACAATCTCTAAATGTTTCGAGTATTGGCATGTCGTCACATATCTTGTATTCCACACCGTTTCTTTCACCAGACAGATAATTTTCCTTAATCTCTTCTCCTCTGTAAAAAGCTATAAGACTTGCCAAAGAGAAGGTCAGGATCTTTGGCAGTTTCCCTTTGCGGGTGATGTATTCCAGCAGCGAGGGCAGTACACGTGCTTTAAATTTTGAGACAGAATTAAGAGAAATACTTAAAAGATAATGCTTTATAAACGGGTTTGAGAATCTTTCCAGAACGGCCCGTGCAAACTGGTTAAGTTCCTCTTCCCCCAAGTCAAGGGTAGGAATAATTTCATCAAATATTCCTTTCTTCATGTAAGTACTGACCAGCTTATCATCCATACATTCCCCGACAGTATCAAGCCCAAACAGATAGGCAGCCAGAACGGTCATAGTATGGGCGCCGTTAAGAATCCTCACTTTACGATCCCTGTAGGGCTTCATATTATCAGTCCAAATTACATTAAGACCTGCACTGGCAAAAGGAATTTCTGCTGACAGCCTGCTATCTCCTTCAATGACCCACAGATGAAATATCTCACCGGTATCTAGAAGACCGTCACTGTAGCCAAGCTCTTCCTCCAGGCTGTGAGCCTCTTCCTTTGGATAGCCTGTTACAATTCTGTCCACCAGAGTATTCAGGAAGTAGTTGGCCTCGTTCAGCCACTTAATAAAGTCGGGGCCCAGGCTCCACTCTTCAGCAAGCTGCAGTACAATCCTTTTCAGGTTATCACCGTTACGGTCTATAAGTTCGCAGGGAATTATTATCAGGCCTTTGTCCTTTGCACCGGAAAATGCTTTAAATCTTCTGTACAAAAATGCTGTAAGCTTGCCGGGATAAGAGACAGGCGGCATGTCCTCCAACCTGTCTTCAGGGCTATAGGCTATTCCTGCTTCAGTTGTGTTTGAAATTATAAACCTGAGATCGGAGCTTTCGGCCAGACTAATATACTCCTGATATTGAGTATACATATTAATCCCCCTGCTGATGGAGGTAATAAGCTCCCTGTTGTCAATAATCTTTCCGTTCTGTACACCTCTTAGAATAAGAGTGTATACTCCTTCCTGCTGATTGATTTTATCTACGTTTCCGCTTCTGATGGGCTGAACTGCCGCAACATTTCCATTAAAAAGCCCCTTGCTGTTCATACTGTTGATCATCCAGTCAACAAACCCCCTTAAAAAGTTACCCTCTCCAAACTGGAGCACTTTTTCAGGGTATTTATCCGTTGGCCCAACCGGTAAATTTACAAGACTTTCGCCTTTTTCTTCAATAAGTTTTCTGCTTATAGTCTCCATATATGCCTCCCGAAATTCGATTACTCTTAATAACCTAATTTTATTAAAAATAAATGCTAATTTCTTGGCTTAAATTGGCAAAAGTAATGCAAAAATTGCTGAGATCAACTTTTCTTCATAAACGTCCTTCTGTAACTCAAGGGCGAAAACCCGGATACCTGCCTGAATATTCTGTTGAACTGAGAAACACTTCCGAAGCCGGTTTTCTCTGCTACATCAATCACTTTGATTTTTTCGTCAGTAAGAAGCTGCTGGGCCGCCTTGACCCTTAATGTGTTAATGTATTCCAGCATGGTAAAGCCTGTAGTTTCCTTGAATATCCGGCTCAAATAATACGGACTGATATAGAAAAGTTCAGCTATTCCTGGTATGTACAATTCTTCAAGATAATGTCCGTTTATATATTTCACTATTTCGGAGACTTTCTCATGTTTTGGACTGTCAGAAACAAATGCATTTTCGTCAGTCTCCTCAATGTATCGCAGAATATATACCAGCAGTCTCATTAACAGTCCTTGCAGGCAGACCTCAAAGCCGGTCTGTTGTTCATCAGCCTCCTGAAACATTTCGGAGAATATATTTTCTACTGTCTGCTGTTCCTTGAGTGACAGCTGTATAACATAATAGCTTCTGTTTAAACTCTCAAGAAGTATTTCGGTTGAATTGCCGGCTGCAGCAACAAATGGCGTTCTGAAGTATATCAGAGACCTTTCATGGTCGGGTGTTTCAGCATCTGTGGTTTTATGGAGTTCACCCTCCCTGATCAGGACAAGATGACCTTTATTAATGTGAAAAACACAATCCTTAATGAAATAATATCTCTCTCCCGACCTCAGGTAATATATTTCGTATTTATCGTGAAAATGTTTTGAGGGCATTGAAAAGTAGCCTTTTACTTTTGAGTTTGATATTGAAAAATTTCCATCCTGACTGGTAAAAGTTTTTATATCCATTTTCGGGACTCCTTAATATGAAATGTTAAAAGGATGCAAAATTGAACCGGCTTCTCTCGATAACATTCGTAACTTAAGAATAGTATATTACTCTTTTAACTCAATAGCAATAAATGCTGAGTTTTAGCTAATCATGTTTATTTATGCGCAGATAATGTACAGGTAAAGAGTTATAATTATTAAAACAATTAATAGAAACTTAATTGAAAACTTAATTGAAACAGCTATGAAATATGAAAATAGCAATGAAAATAGTCTTGTTAAATAAAGGTTTTCTTGTGTTCAATGGAGTAGCCGTTTATACCTGATAGTAATATTTGATTGGGGGATGTGGTATGCAATTAAAAGCTTTTCAAAAAGATTTGCCTGAAATAATGGTACAATCCGTAATTTCAAGACACTCAAAATATCTCGATAAATGGTGCTATGAACTCGGGCTCATACTCAAAGCAGTAGAGGCTGTCTGGCTTCTTTCAGGAAACAAGTCATATTTTAATTATATAAAAGATACTATTGATAAATTTATTGATGCTGATGGTGATATAATCGGGTATGACCCTTGTGAATTAAACCTGGATATGGTTAACCCGGGAAAAATACTACTGCTGCTCTACATTGAAACCTCTGATACACGGTATAAAAAGGCTGCAGATACTCTTAGAAAGCAGTTGGAGAGACAACCGAGAAATCTTCAGGGAGGCTTTTGGCATAAGGCAATATATCCCCATCAAATGTGGCTTGACGGGGTTTATATGAGTTCTCCTTTTTATGCCCAGTATGCATTGGTATTTAACCAACCTGCAGCATTCGAGGATATTGTCAATCAGGTACTCCTTCTTGGAATTAATGCCCAGGACCCCTCAACAGGCCTTCTGTATCATGCCTGGGATGAAAGCAGGGGGATGAAATGGTCGAATGATATAACAGGCTGTTCTCCCCACTTCTGGGGACGTGCCATAGGCTGGTATGCCATGGCCCTTGCAGATATATTGGACTTCTTTCCGCTCTCCAATCCAAAACGAACAACAATAATTGATATTCTTAAGGAATTACTTTCCGCTCTTATAAAAGTTCAGGATAAGGATTCCGGATTGTGGTATCAGGTTGTTGATCTGGGAAAGCGAAAAGGTAACTACCTCGAAGCGTCAGCTTCCTGCATGTTCACATACGCACTTGCAAAGAGTGTTGCAAACGGTTATTTGGATGAACCCTTAAAAAATTTTGCTTTGAAAGCATATGAAGGAATCCTCCAACACCTCACTTACATGGATGACAGTGGGTGTATAAACCTTAAAAACGTATGCAGCGTCGCAGGTTTGGGAGGCAACCCATATAGAGACGGCTCTTTTTCATATTATATAAGCGAACCTGTTGTTGAGAATGATTACAAGGGCTATGGCCCTTTGATTCTGGCAGCAGTAGAAATAGAAAAACTCAGGAGGAAACAGCTTATATGACCGGACTATCAGGCTTTATAAACATATTGGATTTTGGTGCAGTTTCAGATGGCACAGAGCTATGTACCTGCGCATTTTCTTCTGCGGTTGACAAATGCCTTGAGATGGGAGGCGGAACGGTTTATGTTCCTGCCGGCACCTTCCTGACAGGACCAATTCAATTAAAAAGCAATATTACGCTTTATCTTGAAGCCGGTTCCAGAATCTTATTCAGCAGCCGGAAAGAGGACTATCCTCTGGTAGAAGCCAGATGGGAGGGTGTTGAATGTCCGGGGTACATGCCAATGCTTTATGCAAGGGCTGCTGAAAATATATCTGTCACAGGCACCGGCACTCTTGACGGCCAGGGAGAATTCTGGTGGGACAGCCATCTGAAAGGCATTCTTGAGTATCCCCGCCCCCGCCTTGTTTATTTTGAAGACTGCGATAGAATTCTCATAGAGAAGGTGCAGCTTATAAACTCCCCTGCCTGGACGGTGAACCCTGTCCGGTGCCGGAACATTACAATAGACAAAATATCCATAATAAATCCGCCAAACTCTCCAAACACCGACGGGATTAATCCGGATTCCTGTAAAAATGTCCGTATTTCAAACTGTCAGGTGGATGTTGGCGATGATTGCATTACTATAAAGTCAGGCACTGAAAAGAGCACTTACCGTATTCCCTGCGAAAATATAAGTGTAACCAATTGTACTCTGCTCCACGGCCATGGCGGCGTGGTGATAGGCAGTGAAATGAGCGGAGGAGTACGGAATGTGGTTATTTCAAACTGTATCTTTGAAGGTACTGATCGAGGTATCCGGCTGAAAACCCGCAGGGGCCGTGGAGGTACGGTTTCCGATTTCAGGGTGAGTAACGTGATAATGAAGGATGTCCTGTGCCCTATCGTAATGCATCAATACTACTTTTGCGGTGAAGGCGGCAAGGAGAAAAAAGTCTGGGATAAGGCTGAATACCCCGTAACTGGTGAAACTCCCTGCTTCAGAGAAATCCATTTCAGCAACATTACAGCTGTTAACGCCCATGCTGCTGCCACCTTTCTGTATGGCTTGCCTGAAATGCCCATAGAGGATATCACTTTTGATAACGTAAACATTTCTATGGCAAAGGATGCTGTTCCCGGTATACCGGCAATGATGAAGGATGTAGAACCGGTATCCAAAATGGGAGTCTTCTGCTGTAATGTAAGAAATGCCAGGTTTAGCAATGTTTCAATTAAAGGGCATGAGGGTCCGGCATTTAATCTCAAGAGCTGCAAGGATGTAAATCTTTCTCCTTGTAATCCGGGAGAACCGGACTTGGTGCATGCAAATTTATTGTAAAATAATATCCATTCATGTATAATTATAGAAAAAATACACGGAGGAACAATCTTGAAAAAAATTGTCAGCTTTATTGTGATGCTATGCCTTAGTTTACTTGTTGTTAGTTGTACGTCGGGGGATAAACCTGAATCATCAGTAGATAATTACTTCAAGGCAATTAAAGAATGTAATTCGGAAGCCTTAAACTCGGCAGTGGAGTATACAGATGACTTTAAGTCAGATACTGATATTTTCGCAGACGAAACCTTTAAGGAATTATTTAAGGAAAATAGTAAGGTTATTAAATACAAGATTAACAGTACTACAATAAATAACGATGAAGCAAAAGTTACAGTAAATTGTACATATGGTGACGGTTCTGAAGTAATTGGAGCAGCCTTGAAGTCATATATGGGAAAGGCGCTTGGTGCAGCTTTTTCCGAGGAAAAACCAAGTGAGGCTGAAACTAATAAGCTTTTTGTAGATGAAATACAAGCGGCTGTTAAAAGTACTCCTCTTAAAACTGTTACTAAGGATATAGAAGTTAAATGTAAAAAAGTAGATGGTAAATGGAAGGTTCTTGTAGATGAAAACACTGTAAATATCATCTCAGCTAATATATATGATATGTTTAAGAATATAGCTAAAAGTGCAGATAGTACATGATAATAGTGTATTTAAGGCAGAATTTCCATCAGGGAAAGTTCCAACAACCCTAGTTCTACGGCGAATCTCACGATTCAAGCGTTCAAGAACATTGGTAGTTCGGACTTTTATCCAATGTTCTGATAGAAAACTTAGATAGGTTAGTGTTTCAGCTATTCCTTGTTCAACCTTCTTTGCAGCCTCAGAAAGTTTCATTTCCTTTAGCCATATTAAGGATGTAGCTGGAACAGCCCGGGGAACAAAACGATACATTAATATGGCTAGATTAACAGAATTAAGCCAAGAGAAAGATTTCAGTTCAGCCGCCGGCTAATCAGCGGATACCAAGTGATAAAATCAATTTTGCGAAAAACTATTGACAGTACAGCTAAAAGTGTATAAATATTCAAGTTGTTACAAATTTATTATAAGAAGGTGTAGAAAATGTGTAATATGAAGTCATTATTTAGAGGATTACTTTTTATATTATTAGGCTTAATAATGATTGTAAATACCGGAGTAGTAAGTGCTAAAACGTCTGATACCACAGATATGGAAAAGTCAGTTGTAAAGAAAAAAACTTATTATATGGTTAAAACAGAGGAACAACTTCGTTCAATTGGAAAAGGCGATTACAAATTGTCATATAACTATATCTTAGATTCAGATATAAAACTGACAAAAGAATGGGTGCCTATTGGAGATGATAAAAATCCTTTTACAGGGACCTTTAACGGTAATGGCTTTACAGTTTCAGACCTGAAGATTACTAGTAAAGAATTAAAATATATCGGCCTTTTCGGATATGTCAAAGGAGGAACTATTTACAATGTGACTCTTAAGAATATTGATATTGATTCTGCTGGTAGTAAAGGGAAAAGCGTTGGTGCGATTGTAGCTGTTTGCAGAGATGGGCACTCATACGATAATGTTGTTATTGATTAAAATGGTAAAGACTCATCCTACTCGTTTTTTAATTTAACTTGGATTTGCTTAATAGTATTATATGTACAGTAGTAATTTCCTTAACGTTCAGTAGTTATTTGTTTTTTCTTTTGCTTACTCTTCTCATCATCTGAAGATTTAAGATAGGAATAAGATTTACTGGTCGAGTATTACCTTAAATGTAAAATATCTAAATAGAAATAGTATTATTTCATTAGTCGATCATAATTGAGTGGTCGGCTTTACTTTTTCATATGACAAATATTGATTTCACTCTTACCCATACTTCCCCCTCAAAAACTCTATTCCTCTGTCCATTATATCTATTCTGGCGTTTTCCATAAGGATATCTATATATGGCTTTTTTTCCTTTAAAAGCTTAAGGGTAAGTTCATAGTTGAACAGCCCCTCTCCTGCCTGAACTACTTTGATTTTATTATTCTCGATAATAAAGTCCTTTGCATGAAAGGCCACCATTCTGTCACTAAAAAGGTCAAAGGATTCTTTTATTATATCCTCCTGCCTGTTAAAGTTCTCAATGGTAAGGAGGTTAACAGGATCAAAAACTACCTGTAAAAGATTTGAGTCAATTTCATCCAGAGTTCTTCTTATCTTTTTTGGGTTATCCATGGTATAATGGCTTACGCCTTCAATTCCAACCATAACACCGAACTTTTCAGCCTCTTCAATCATTTCAGACAGGCTGTCCAGCAGTAGCTCGAAGGCCTTCTCGCTGTGGTTTTCGGGATTATAGGAAAAATCCGCATTCAGGGAACCGGTCTCAGTAGCAACAATGCTGCAGCCAAAGTCCCTTGCGAACCTGATATGTTCCTTGAATCTGTAAATTTGATTTTTCCGGACTTCAGGGTCCGGATGGACGGGATTTATATAACAGCCCAAGACTGCTATCTTGATATTATGTTTGTTGAAAGCTCTGTATATGTAGTCTGCCAGGCCTGGGCTAAAACTGCCATTATCAAAATTGATTCCGCCAATGGCCTTACCGGGAGCCAACTGAACGCTGCTGAAGCCCTTGCTGCTTATTTTTTCTGCCAGTCCCTCAACAGGGAGCTTCCCAAAATCATGTGCTCTTACACCAAGTCTCATTTCCTATCTCCTCATAAATAGATACTGAATTAGTTATAGATACTGAATAATATATAGCTCCTGATTAACATTTCCCGGTTTTCTTGAATTCCAGCGGGGTCATACCGGTGCTATTCTTAAAAATGGTAGAAAAGTATTGAACATTCTGATAACCCAATTCTTCGCATATTCCATATATCTTCTTATTAGTGTTTTTTAGAAGCTCTTTTGCCAATTCCATTTTTACTTTCCGTACATACTCAACAAACTGGGTTCCTGTTTCTTCCTTGAATATACGGCTCAGGTAGGATGGATTGAGGTTGACGTATTCAGCAACTTCACCCAGGGATATGTCCTTATTGCAGTGTTTTTTAATATAGTCGACAGCCATGCCTATAACATATCCCGATCTGGCCGTCTTTCTGTCATTTATGATGCTGCACACCCTGGAAGCCAGATCACAATACCAGTTTTGGAGCTCCATAAGGGTCTGTTTTTTAAACAGCTCGCCGTACAAATGCACCGGAGTTCCATAAAGCTGTTCGGGCAGAATATTCATTTCATAGGTAGTTCTGAGAAGTGTCGAAAGCAGGTGGCAATACACCTGCTGAACATAATAGTAAGGTATGCTTTTTCCTTTGAACAGGCCTGTAATCCTCTCATTTATCAGCTTGTAAACCTCTTCTTCCTTACCTGTCCATAAAATATTCTGAAGAGTTGAGAGGATATCATTCAAATCAGATATCATATATTCCTGTTTGGAATTCTTTATCTCAACGCTGTCTATGTACAAAACTGCATTGTTTCCGTATACAAGTCTGTAGTTAAGGGCTTTTACGGCTTCCTGATAGGATTGTGCCACCTCTTTCAACGATGGATATATTCTGCCTACTCCGGCACTAACAGATATTTGAATTTTACTGTTAAGAGTATTTTTAATAGTTTCGGCAATCAAAGCTATATCTTTTATGGTGCCGGCATAATCAGCTGAAGCATTGAAAATGGTAACCACCTCATTATTATAGCTCTGGAAAATAGTATTCCTGTACCTATCGGATATCAGTTCCCTGATCATTTCAGTTATTCTGAGATGAATGATCTGAACGCTTTTCTCAAAGAACTCCTCAGAGGTCTCCTCAATATTATCTATTGCACAAACAAATACGCCTATGTTATTTTCATCTATCTTTATATCATATGAGTTGAATTGTTTTTTATAATCACCCGTTATTCTTGTTTTACCAAGTATAAGGCTATTTAGATAGTGTTCTCTGAGAATGGGGAGATTTGAAAGATACAACTCCTCGTATTGAATATTCTTTTCTTTTTCTGATCTCTCCTGAAGGATAAGGTCACGGACTTTTGCTACCTCTTCAATAATTTTCTGCTTTTTAAGAGGTTTTGTTATGTATGAGCAAACTCCAAGTTCTATTGCCTCCTGGGCAAAGTCAAACTGTTCATAGGCACTCATAAGTATTATTTTAACATTAGGCTTTAACTTTCTTATTTCCTTAACCAGCTCAAGTCCGTTCAGGCCGGGCATCTTAATATCGGTCACTATTATATCGGCATGCAGTTTCAGAGCAAGATCAAGAGCCTCTACTCCATTTTTTGCCGTTCCGGCCACATTGATATCGAAGCTTTCCCAATCGATACTTTCCTTTATCCCATCCACTATGATCTGCTCATCATCAGCTATAAGCATGTTCAGCATTAAGATTCCCTCCGGCTTCAGCCAAATTGGCTATAAATTCATTGATTTGAAGCTTATATATGTTCTAAAATCTATTATCGTTGTAAAATCTATAGATTCACAGTCACTCAGTAATTGAACTTTGCAAAAGCATGGAAAATTCAACTTATAATATTTGAGGCTCTTCAAAATTCCTCACAGGAATTATGACCGTTACCTTGGTTCCCATTCCATGAGTACTTCTGACCGTTAATCCGTATTCTTCTCCGTAGTAAAGCTTTATCCTTTTATTTATATTGGCCAGGGCAAAATAGTTATCTGTTTCTGCTTCGTTACTTTCCAGAAAAGCAATGATATTCTGAATTTTTTCCGAATCAATTCCCACACCATCGTCTTCAACGGTAAAAAATACTCTTTCGTCTATCCTGATGCCTTTAACCTGAATATGGCTCTCTTCAGCCTTAGGCTCGATTCCATGACAGATTGCATTTTCTAGCAGCGGCTGAAGCATGAAGTTGGGTATATTCATATCCATTATTTCGTCATCAAAGTCAAACTGGCAGGTAAACCTGTTCTTAAATCTGATTCGCTGGATTTGTACATAGCTTTTTAGCTGATCCAGCGTATCGGATACTGTAATGAAATCCCGGCCTGCATTGAGACTCTTTTTAAAGTAATCTGAAACTGAATCAACAAGAACCTCAAGTTCCTTGTATCTTTCAAGCTGAATCAGCCAGTTCATATTATCAAAAATATTGTAAATAAAGTGAGGATTGATTTTTGACTGCAGAAGCTTCAGTTCTGCATCCTTCTGTAAAAGTTTCTGTTCATACAGCTCTCCGAACAGATTTTTTATTCTTGCCACCATATTGTTGAAACTGGTATACATGTAGCCAAATTCATCTCTTTCATGATGTTCTATGTTCACATTGAAATTTCCTGTTTCAACTTCTTTCATTGAGAAAATAAGTTTTTTGAGCTTCCTGTATACCTTCCCCGACAGTAAAACAACCAGCAGAGAGGCAGAAAGAATATTCATTATGAGAAACAGAACCAGAATATAGTCTCTCAGCTGGGACATCTGTTTCATGGAGGTATTGGCATGAACGAAGTTAACAAATTTCCAGCCGGTATATTGAGAAGTATCGTAGACAAGAATGTACTCCTGGTTTCCCACCTTCTGAAGGCCTTCCCCTCTGCTGCCTTCAGTCAGTTTTTTTATATCATTTCCTATAGTCCCCGGATACCCTTTGTTCTCAGGGATAGCTGATGCAACAATATTTCCTGCATCGTCCAGAACAAGAGAACCTGCTTCCGAATCACTTTTAATTATATTATTGAGATAGTATTTGTCAAAATTTACAGCAAGTGTGCCGGCTTTAGCTCCCGTGGACAGTACATACAAAGGTCTTATGAGGGTCACCTGCTCATAGTTTCTATCTTTAATAAAATTAAGTTTTTGCCTGTATTTATTGGTTAGCACAAATCTTCTTTCATCAAGCTGGAGCTTATTATAATAGTTCTTGTTATCAGCTTTTAAATATGAGAAAACTCCATAATCACTGGTATATAACTTACCGTTCTTGTTTAAGAATAAATCAATTGAGGCAGCACTTTTAACCGAATTTGTAAGTATGCTTTGAAGAGTGTTTATTATATCAGGATTAAGACGATAGCTGGGAGTATTGTTTGGCTGAGCAGGATCAACCTGCTGCTGGATAAGCTGATTGTTCTGAATAACATCAGCAGTATATTCCATTCCCTCAACAATCATATCAGTATACTCCAGCGTTTTTTTAACATTGCTTTTACTTTCCTGGATAACTATCTGCTTTATATTCGAAGTATAAAGTCTGTAAAAAAGTGAGTTAAACATAAAAAATATTGCAATTACTATTAGAAAAAAATACACAATTATTTTCTTCTCAGTGGCAAAAATTTTAAAATTCGTATCAATCTGACTGCTGTTCAGATTCTCCCCCATTTACAGTTCCCCCTGCTTCTACAGCTTGCATGTTATTTTAAACAGCCAAAAAGTCGGCAGTCCAGGAAGGCAGTATTCCTGTATCTGCAGACTCTTTAGCTGTTAGTTGCATCTTGGGTTAAAAATTTAATAATTCCGGTCAGCTTATTTATTCAGCTGTGTCAGCATTTCATCTCCGTTAATGCTCTTCCAGAAGGCTTCATATTCCTTGTAGCCGTCTTCAACTGAAGCAGAACCCATTATGATCTTGGAAGAGATTTCATCAATTTTCTTTTTGTATGCACTCAGATTCTTGTTATACAAATCAGACTTGTTGCTCGGTATTGAATACTTGGGTCCAAGGTGTTTGTTGGTTTCTTCATTATACTTAACCTGCTGTGGGATCAGCTTCTCTATGGTATCTCCCCATTTGAATCCGAAATCCTTAACCTGTGGGTAATAGAGATAGAACTGATTTACATCACATTTATAGCCTGAATTCTTTGCCTTTTCGGTAGGAGTGATGATATTATTTTCAATAGTATAATGCTTATCCTTTACTCCAAGACATCTGAGCTTAACACCTTCTTCTGTAAATACATAGTATTTTATCACCTCAAGTGCCCGGTCAGCATCCTTTGATTTGGCTGATATACACAGAGCGTCCTGAATTGCCTCATAAAGGTTACCGCCATTACCGTTGGGCCCTTTTAGCTCATAGATGGGCACAAACTCGGTTGGTGCCTTTACCTTTGCTGCCTCTGTACTAAAATAAATATACCTGTTGTAGTAGTCCAGAGTTGAAGCAGCTTTACCAGAGAAAAGATTTTCTCTTATTGTAGCATTTTCATTTGTCAGGAATTCCTGATCCCATATCTTATCCTTGTAGAGTTTGGCGACATACGCAAGAGCCTCCTTAGCCTCAGGAGTATTGAAACCGTCAACATACTTGCCGTCCTTTTCACCTATTCCATAATAAGCTCCGAAGGGATTAAAGAAAAATGGCAGATTATCAAGGAATTTTGCAAAAGTAAATGGTATTACTCCCTTTCCTACAAGCTTCTTCATCTCGTTATAAAATTCGTCAGTTGTAGGAGTCTCCGACAATTTCACTCCATTTGCATCCAATACGTCTTTTCTAAGCCAAATGAATTTTGACAGAGGAACATACATTGGAATACCCTGGAGTTTACCATCAACCTTTAGATAATCAAGATACTTCTGATCAACCAGGGAGGTTATTTCAGGAGTGTTCTTGATCAATTCATCCAGAGGCATTGTATAACCTCTTGATGCCATTACATGAATATTGTCCATTGCTTTTCTTACTGCATAAATATCAGGTATTTGCCCTGAAGAAAGAACAACATTAAGCTTATCATTGTAACTGCTCTGAGGAGGTGCTATTACTTCCAGATCGGTGTTGGTTTTTTCCTCTATAACCTTTTCCACCTCTGCCATGAGTTCAGGATCAACAGCTTCTCCACCCCATCCCGTTTGAGAAAGGAAGAAGGATAATTTAACCTTTTCCTTCGGAGTATCGGTTTGTTGTGCTCCTGTACCGGCAGCTACGGAACTGTCTGCAGCTTTTGAACTGTCTGCCGCACCAGTTTCCTTACTTTCTCCGCCGCAGCCGGCAAACATTGTAAGCGCCATTACAGCTACCAGCACCAGTGCAATCACTTTTCTGATTTTAACCATATGTTCTACCCCTTTCTTTTGGGCATGAATAAATAATAAGCCTTAACAAGAAATTCCCGCCTTATAACACAGTTTTATTATTTAATCATGCCTTAATTATATCTCAAAAACCTCAGGACAAACAGCCCCCTAGTTTTCGGTTCAAATTGAATTATTTTACAGAAGGATTTATAAAATTTTCAATAACCATCAAAACTCTATTTCATCTGTGAGACTGCGTGCAGCACTTATCCTTTTACAGACCCCAGCATGATACCTGATATAAAGTATCTCTGTATGAAAGGATAGAGAATAAGTACCGGAAGCATTGTCATAATCATTACAGCCATTTTAAAGTTATTTAGAGCAGATACCGAGGATATGGCCGACTCGGACTGGAATATAAGCTGTCGCAGCAAGATCTGAAGAGTATATTTACTGCTGCTATTAATAAACATTACTACATGAAGATAAGTATTCCAGTGTGCAACAGCGTAGAAAAGTGTAACTGCCGCAATTATAGGTATTGATACCGGAATGACTATTTTTATTAGTATTCCTATTTCTGAGCACCCGTCCAGCCTGGCCGATTCCATAAGGCTTTCAGGTATGGATGCCATGTAGTTTTTCATAAGAATCAGATTGTAGGTTGATATTGCAGATGGTATTATCAGTGAAAGATAGCTGTCTATCATGCCCAGTTTGTTTACGACAAGATAGAAGGGTATTATTCCTGCATCAAGAACCATAGTAGCCACAACAAATCTTAAAAGAAAATTCTTTCCAAACAAATCTTTCTGCGCCAGTGCATAACCCATTACCAGTGTCATTGCCATTGAAAACAGAGTAGCACTGACAGTAACAAATAATGAATTATAGAAGGCTGGCATATACCCACTATTGAAAATAGCAAGATAGTTGGCAAAGGTAACCGACCCGGGTACCAGAACATAACCTTCCCGTGCTACTATTTCATCCGGTGAAATAGAGGTTGAAATTACAAGTAACAGCGGTATTAGAACAACAAGACTTACCATTATCAGAAACAAACCGTTTCCTACAACAAATATTCTTCTTCCTATACTAACTTTTTTCACTATAAATCACCTCCCGTGCAGTACTACAAAATACTCTCATCGAGGAATTTCTTGCTTGCCTTGTTGCAGCCTATAACAAGTATTGCACTTATTACAGCCGTAAAGAGACTTACTGCCGTTGCATAACCAATATTTCCATTCAAAAGCCCTTCGGTAAAGGAATATGTGGTTAAAACCTCACTTACGCTGTAAACCGGAGGAACGTACATAACCAGAACCTGTTCAAATATTAGAAGAATACGTGCTACAGTCAGCAGCAATACTGTTGCTATGGTGCTTTTCAGTGACGGTAGGGTAACATACAGGAGCTTTCCCCAGTACCCTGCACCATCAACTGTTGCAGCATCATACAGCTGCTCATCTATCGATGATATTGTAGCTATGTAAATAATTGTTCCATAACCTACATCTCTCCATATATAAGAACTTACCAGAATGGATCTGAACCATTTGGGATCAACCATAAAGTACTGAGGCTCTGCTCCAAAATAATTAATTATCTGATTTACAAAACCATTGCTTGGAGATAGCACCATTGAAAAAATGGCTCCGATTACTACCCAGGAGAAAAAATGCGGTATATAAACAATAAATTGGATCGCTCTTTTTAGTCTCAGAATTACTACCTCATTCATTAACAAAGCGAGTATTATGGGTAAAGGAAAATAGAATAATAAATTATACAGGCTTATCAGCAAGGTATTCCTGAAGGCCCCCCAGAAGCCCGGCGAACCAAACAGCTGTCTGAAATTATCAAGACCTATAAAAGAAATATCAGCCTTTGTCCCATAATCGGTAAAAGCTGTAATAACACCTGCCATAGGAGCGTACTTAAATACGAGGTACCATAAAACTCCAGGGATTAACAGTATAAGAATAGCCTTTTGTCTTTTTATCCTGCTCTTTAATTCACTTTTCTGCTTATATTCTTTTGGTCTTTGCGAAGAAACCTGCACCGTATTTATTTTCATGTTCTCCTCCAATTTCCAGTCCCGTAGCCAACTACTGTGAAAATCCTGTTTTCCGTTCCAGTGGTTTAATGTTATAAAATTTGGAAATCAATTACTACATGACAGTTTTGAGGTTTGTTACATATTTTTTACCTGGTAATCTACTCAACAGGATAGGGGGTTTCCGCAATTTAGATTGATTATTTTTTAAAGAATCCTGTTAAACCAAGCTTTTAGATGTAAAAAAAATATAAATGTTTGGTTTTAAAACCTTGGTTATTCATTATTTTTTACTTTTATAGTGTTTTCTTTACACAAAACGAGGTCGCCATTTTCCTTCATGGCGACCTCGTTTTGATATATGCTGTGATTGATAACTTTTTATGTTGTTGTCAAAGCTTATGTAACCTTTAGAAAATGTTACCCCAGCGTAGGTATAATCTGTTATATCTCATAATTCAACCTATTGCCTCAGTTATAAAAGCGCAAAGCTAAGCAGAACCGTCTCCTCCTGTTCCAGAGTTATAGTCAAAATATCCCCCTCCAGCTGAAAACGGTTATTGTTACCGTAAAGCAGCACCGGTTTACAGGCATTACCAAGGTATCCCACAGGGATTTCCAGGGTTTTTGTTTCCCTGTACTGGGAATTGACAAATATCACTGCTTCATTCAGGGTAAATCTTGCATAGGATATGGCCTTATCTTCTGCAAGAAGCATCTTGAAACCGCCATTCTTTAAAACATCACTTGAATTTCTTAGAGCTATCATCCTTTTATATGCCTTAAAGGTCTCCACATCCCACTTGTTCTCATCCCATTCCATTGGATACCTGCAAAACTCAAGATCTCCTGTTTCCCCCGGCAAACGCACCTCATCCCCGTAGTAGATACATGGAATACCTATAAAGGTTAAAAGCATTACCATGGCAGTCAGAGCGTTTGCCTTGCTCATGTTCTCCGAGGTATGAAATCTGCTTATGTCATGGCTGCCTATAAGGTTAAAGGCATTTCTCTGAATCTGATAAGGCAGCCCTGCAAAGAAATTCATACATTCCTGTCTGAAAATCTTACCGTTTTTTACGGTGGAGCAATCACTTCCTATGACCCAGGAAAGTGTAAAATCAAATTCTCCGAGATATTTTCTCACCGGGCGCAAAAAACCCATATAGTTCATAAACCCGTCCCACATATCTCCCTGAAGGTATTGTCTGCAGTCATACATATGTTCGGTAAATAAATAGGCGTTGGGATTAAGGCTTTTCAATTCCTTACGGATTTCTCTCCAGACTTCCTTATCCTTTTGGACCAAATTCATTTTTGCCACATTCTGCCCCACATCAAACCGCCAGCCGTCTATATTGAACGGAGCCTTCATCCAGTGTTTCAATACACTGTCCTCAAGCCTGTATATTTCATCCTGAAGTTCACTGCTGGAATAATTCAATGTCAGCAGATACTCTGAGCCGCTCCACCCCTCCGCTGTTCCATCAGGTTTAATAAAGTAGAATTCCGGCTTATCCTGTATCCACTTGCACAGATCCCCAGTATGATTAATTGAAATATCCAATATGATTTTCATATCGTTCTCATGGAGTTCTTCAACAAGCTCAATGAGGGCTTTCTCTCCGCCAAAGCATTTATCAACTGTTCTATAGTCATTGCAATCGTATTTATGGGTGGTTGCGGCAGTAAAGATAGGGTTCAGGTAAATGCTGTTGACTCCCAGAGCTTTTAGATAGGAAATTTTAGCTTTAACTCCTTCAAGATCTCCTCCATAAAAATCCACAGCTCCGAATTCCTTGTGGTTTCCCGGTTTGTTCCCCCATGGAATTTTTCTGGTTGTATAGCCACGATATATATAATCTCCGTCCTTTATATCATTCTTTTCATTTCCGTTAAAAAATCTTTCAACAAATATCTGATAGAAAATTGCATTTCTCGTCCAATCAGGCTCCTGAAAATCAGCGATTATCTTAAAATCATTTTCCTCTGTAACTACGTGTTGGAACAGACCTGCCTGATTGTAGAAGTATACTCCTCTGTCTGAAGAACTCAAGATGAAGTGGTAATTGATGAAAGGCTGGTTTATGGGGAGGTCAAAGCTGTAATATACAAATTTGTCCTGGTGGGATGTCTTATTTACCGTCATGGGAGCCACTCTTTCCTCCCCATTCCTCAAATACCTTATAAAAATTTTCTCTATGGGTGCGTCTTTAAAAAAACGTACTTTAATGGTCACTATGTCCCCTATTTTTGGGTTACGGATACTAAAAAAAATTTCAGAACCGTCTGAATATACGCTTTCCTTCCAATCAAGCATATTAACCTTGTATGATGTATTTAACATCAATACATTCCTTTCTTTATTTTTTTTATTTATACTTTGTTTAACACTGTGGACTTTTTATTTTTTACCTATAGCCTAGACTATTTTTGGGAGTGTATTGCCACAGTTTTATCTTAATCTTTTATAGTTGGATAAGCCATTGAGCTTTTATGTCGCGCAAGTTTAAGATGATAAAACCAGGTGGACTACCCACAGTGATTATATCTAAAGGAGTTGTTTCTCATGATTTACGTTGGCATTGATATTGCCAAGCAAAAACATTTTGCATCTGCTATGTCCTCAGATGGTGAAGTGCTGATTCAGCCTTTTAGCTTCACCAATGACCATACCGGGTTTCAGTCCATTCTTTCAAAGCTTTCCGGTTTTGAAAAAGATTCCCTGGTTATCGGTATGGAATCCACTGCCCACTATGGAGAGAACCTCACTTGTTTCCTCTTTACCAGGGGTTTTCGCATTTGCGTTATCAATCCTATACAGACTGCTACATTGCGCAAAACTACTATCCGTAAAACTAAGACAGATAGCGTTGATACCTATTTAATTATCAAAGCTTTAATGATGAATCAGTATCGATTATTTACTCAAAGAGATTTAGAAACCTTGAAATTAAAAAACCTTTGTCGCTTCCGCCAAAAACTTATCAAGGCCAGGACAAAGGTAAAGATTCAACTTGTAACGTACGTTGACCAATTGTTCCCCGAGTTGCAATACTTCTTTAAATCGGGTATACATATCAACGCCTGCTACACGCTCCTGAAGGAATGTTCAGATCCCGACAAGATTGCTGCGATGCATCTTTCCAAGCTTAGCAATCTTTTGAGAAAAGCTTCCCACGGCCATTTCGATAAAGACACAGCTATTGCTTTAAAAAAACTCGCAAACAAATCTGTCGGTACTAAAAATCATACCTTATCCTTACAGATTTCTCAATCAATTATTCAGATTGAACTTTATGATGAACAACTCCAAGAATTAGATTCAACCATCAAATCCATAATGAATGAGATGGATTCTGTTATTAAAACAGTTCCAGGCATCGGAAGCCTCAATGGTGCAACAATTCTTGGGGAAATCGGAGATATTAACCGATTTGATTCATCTTGTCAGTTGCTTGCCTTTGCTGGTCTTGATCCTGCAGTAAATCAGTCTGGCAAATTTACTGCAGCCCATACCAGAATGTCAAAACGTGGATCAAAAATACTTCGATATGCACTAATTAATGCCGCCTGGCAGGCTACACTGAATAACAAGACGTTCAAAGACTACTACGATTTAAAAATATCTACAGGCCGTTCCCATTACAATGCCCTTGGACATGTAGCTCATAAACTTGTTCGTGTCATTCATAAAATGATGACCAATAACTTAAAATTCAATCTGGCTTAGTCCAGTCTTCCATATTTAATTTTCAAAAGGCATCTAAAAATGCTTTATTTGCTATGCGTTTTTTATCCAACTTAAAGATCAAAAAAATATTTACATTTTCTATTGACTATTCATAGTTGCTCTCCTAAGCCATGTTATTGTTTGTGCCGCATAGCAGCCAAAAACTCCCTTTAAAAATTACCTTTAATTTTTGATTACTAAAATTTATCCTCTACGCTTTACAAAAAGCTATTATCGCAGAAACAGCGGGAACCGTTATAGCTCCGCCGTGTATGGTCTTAAGCGTATCCTCACAGGAACAATACAGCTTACTGCTGTCAGCTGCTATTTCCCATTGCCCGGCATGCAAAGCCAAACCCTTTTCTTCTCTGGAAGCATTAAAGATCACGGCAATATCCTTCCAACTATCTCCGTTGGCATGGTTCTTAAGGAGAAAAGCTACAACATCTTCATATCCTGTTTCTATTAACTCCAGATGAGTACAAACCGATTCAGCGTCGGGCATTCTAAAAGCAGGATGGGACTTTCTCAATTTTATCAGCCCTTTATAGTACTGAAATACATCCGGATATCTGGACTTCCGCTCCCAGTCAATCATATTTATATGATCTCCCGAGCAGTAGCTGTTTTCCACTCCCTGTTTAGTCCGCAGAAGTTCATCTCCTCCGTGCATAAAGGGGATACCCTGAGAAGTAAGTACAATAGTGTTTGCCAGAAGGTGCATTTTTATAATGTCACTTTCCGCTGCCTCCGGATTGCTATTGATGATTTTATCCCATAAGCAGAGATCATCGTGGCAAGAACAGTAATTTATTGTTTCTCCCGGGTTTACTGCGAAACCGCGAAGCTTTTCAGAGTAATTAATTTCGCCAGTAATTCCCCGCAACAGGTCAAGCTTTGAGGAACCACAGGGATTATCTGCAATAAAACCACCATCACTTCCTCTGGTGCTTCCCTTGACAGCATCCCTTATATTATCATTGAAAACGGCAATATTGTTACCTGCCTGACTGCCTTTTCCAAACCTTTTGCTCTCATCAAGACCGGATGTCCCTCCAATCCAGGGTTCTCCATAAATTAGAATCGACCGGTCCATGTTATGAAGCTGCTTCTCGATTTCAATCATTGTATCAATATCATGCAGGCCCATAAGATCGAATCTGAAGCCGTCAATATGGTATTCTTCCACCCAATATTTTAGTGAATCAAGCATCAGCTTCTTCACCATAGGCCTTTCAGATGCAGTTTCATTCCGGCATCCCGATCCATCTGTGTAAGTTCCGCTTTCGTCAGTTCTGTAATAGTATTTTGGAGCTAAAATATCAAAGGGTGAACTCTCTGTGACGTGAGTATGGTTATATACAACATCCATAATTACGTCTATTCCATTACTATGCAGTTCACTGATCATTTGCTTGAGTTCCTTGATTCTTGCCGCAGCATCCTGTGGATCTGAGGAGTATACACCTTCCGGTACAAAGTAATGGAAGGGATCATAACCCCAATTATATGTATTTGCAGTTACCTCATCCACGCTGCTGAAATCCATTACAGGCAGCAGTTGTACGTGGGTAACACCAAGTTCTTTCAAGTGATCTATCCCGGTCATGTAGCCCTCAGGGTTTCGCGTACCTGCTTCTACAAAACCTGTGTACTTTCCCTTTCTATTTACTCCTGAGGCAGGAGAAATGGTAAAATCCCTTATATGTATTTCATATATTATTGCATCGGTGGGGTGCTGCAAAAGGGGTTTGGAATCCCCCTCCCAACCATCAGGATCCGTGTTCTTAAGGTTTACAACTACAGATCTCTTACCATTAGCGCAAAGACCCCTTGCATAGGGGTCGACGGTTTCTCTTACACTGCCGGAAATTGTAACTTTGAACATATAGAGCCTATTTTCTAGATCCTGCTCTACTTCTGCATACCATAAACCATTTTCGTCCTTCTGCATTTCATATTCAGTTCCAGCTTCATCCCGGGGCTTATTATAAGTCACAGGTTCAATAGAAAAATCGTCTATCCCCTCGTTATATAAAACAAGACTTACCTGGTCTGCCGCGGGAGACCATACCCTGAAGCAGGTTTTATCCTTACTGTACAAAGCACCTAAATCATTTCCGGAGTAGTACAAATTTAAATAATCCTTATAATCCAAATTATTCATCACCATAAGTCTGACCTTTATTATTTAATCATTCCTATACATCAATTGGTAATATTCCTGTACCATTCTGGCAGCAGAGAATTTCCAGGTGGACATTTCGATACTTGCTCCCATCATAGTTACCCATTTGTCCCTGTTATCATAGTAGGTTGGCATTACTTCCTCAAACAGTACATTGCAAAGCGAATCTCCGTCGACCTTCTCATGGTCCTCACCTTCATAGCCGCCACCGATCTGCCAGCCGTTTACACCATGTATACAGCCTTCAGGCCACCAGCCGTCCAGAACACTTAAGTTCAGAACTCCGTTCATGGCAGCTTTCATTCCCGAAGTTCCGCTTGCTTCCATTGGCCTGATAGGATTGTTAAGCCAAATATCGCAGCCTCTTGTAAGAAGCTTTCCTATTTTCATATCGTAATCCTGCAGGAAAATAACACTGTCAGGATACATTTCAGACATTTTATACAGGTTGGAAACTATTTTCTTACCAGCAAGGTCATTGGGGTGAGCCTTACCTGAGAAAATTATCTGAAGCTTTCTGTTCTTTAGTAATGGCTCAATAAACTCCCTCTTTTTGAAAATCAGGTCACTTCTCTTATATGGTGCAGCTCTTCTTGCAAAACCGATAGTAAGAACATTTTCATCAAGCCTTACACTATTGCGTTTATATACCTCTTCAATCATCTCTCTTTTCGCCCTCATATGCGGTTCCCAGAGGTCTGATTTGTTCTTATATGCATTAAAGAGTTCCTGATCCTGCCAGGTTCCGTTATGAACCCCGTTTGTTACCGCAATTATTTCTGACGCTCCGGTTACATCCTTCCACATCTTTCTGGCAGTTTCTCCGTGGAGCTGTGCAACAGCATTTGCCTTTCTCGAAAGCCTTAGTCCTGCTACAGTCATACTGAAGGGTTCTCCGCCTATTTTCACCATCTGACCGTACGTTAAACCGTTATATGCACCAATATACCTCAGCAGTTCATGTTCATGAGTTTCATTGCCTGCGGCTACGGGTGTGTGTGTTGTAAATATTATTTGTTCTCTTGTAGCTGCCCATGCCTCGTCAAAAGTCATCTCCTGGTTATCCATTTTCTCTCTGATAAGTTCGATGCCTGTCAGAACCGGATGGCTGTCATTGAAGTGGTATATATCTACTTCTATTCCCAGAGCTCTGAGTGCTTTCAAGCCACCAATACTCAATATGATTTCCTGCGCAACCCTCTCCTCGGAGAACCAGCCGTAAAGCTGCCCTGTAAGCAGGCTGTCCCTGTTGTCAGGTATGTTTGTATCCAGTAGATAAAGCGGTACGTTACCATATTTGTCACATAACCAAACCTTGCATTTTACATCGTTGCCTCTTATTCTGACCGAAACTGTAACGCCTGTATCCTTCAGGAAATCATAGCTGTATTCGTGGTAACAGTCATATGGCATTCCTTTGTCATCTATCAGCTGCTGTGTATAGCCCTGCCTCCACAATATTCCAACACCTACAAGAGGTACTTCTTCATCTTTTGCCGCCTTTAAGATATCTCCGGCCAGTATGCCAAGTCCCCCCGAATAAATTCTGAAATCTTCGTGAAGACCGTATTCCATACAAAAATATGCTACTCTTGGTAACTTTGTGCTATTGGTTGTCATTTTAGAACCTCCCAGATATAATTTGAATTTGAATGTTTGCATTAATTCTTTATACAAGCTATAAACAATTCCCCCGGCTCCAGTTCAAGCCATCCTGAAATCTTCCTGCGCCTATTCCCTTTCTCAATATTAGAATATACAGGAATTAAACATATACCTTGTTTTGTAAGTTGTTCAGGAAAGTATTCATTAACCCTGACTCTGGCTTTGCGGGTTAAATCCCTGTTTGCCAGCAGAAAAACATTATCCCCTGTCTGAGCATCATAATACCCTACAAATAAAGCCTTCTTAATCAGCTGCTTAGCATTTGGCATTATTGCAGACTCTTTCCCCAGAATCAAATGTAAAAACCTGCTTCTAAGCTCAGAGCCTTTTTTTAATATCTCGCCAATGTATGGCGCATCACTGTTTAACCAATGCATTCTGTAGTTATCAAAAAATGCCAGTTTGCTGTACATAGGGTCGGCTTTATCCAGAAGCAACCTTCCATCCTCGCTGTTATCAAGCCCCAGGTTCATTGGTTGAATCTCCATTAACTCCTGCCCATTGTTGATAAGAGGGATTGTATTCGGAATAAAGTAATTTACAAAAATGATCTGTTCCAGTACTGCTTTTTCATATCTATACGCAGCCCTTGGTGTATCTGCTGTTTCCAGAGCTCCTGTCACAGGTATTACAGCTTTGTTCAGTATTTCGTATAAACGCTTTGGAAAACCGGGTTTCAAATAGTTTTTATATTCACCCCAAAGACCGCTGGTAATGAATTGGAATCCATCCTCCCTGGCCTTTTGAGAGTTATTTTCATTAAATTCTTCTGACCATAGCACAAAGGATGGGTCTATATCCTTTGCTCTATTGACAATATCTCTGTTGAGCTCGGGCGGCAAGGCATGGCCCATATCTATACGAGCTCCGTCAATACCGAATTTCTCCTGGTAATAGGGTATTACACCGGAGATATACTCCCATAACTCTGTATTCACTCTGCTGCCGGGATAATATCCGAGCTTTACTCCGTCCTGCAGTATATATGGAGGCTGGCTGCTGTCAATATACTTTTCCGCCTCTTCATTCCTGTCATAATAAAACTTCAGATAAGTCACATCCGACCATGCAGGCTGAATATCATTGACAACATCGGAAAATCCGGGAACAGTTGTAATTCCAAATTGTTTTTCAACCTGTTCCAGAATATTTTCATTAGATTTGAGACTTTTTGCCTGCACAGCTTCCCATTCAGCCATATCCACACTGTCAGGCGGGTTCCTAAAAGCTTTCAGGCAGTTTTTTGCAGAAGGTGAGCTGTAGAGTTTTTTCAGTATTATATTATTTACAACTGGTGTCGGATGTTTTAGTGAATCCACTGTGGGAGCTGTAAATGTATCCTTTAATTTTAAATCGATCCAATAGAACCAGTCAGGATGTTTTGCAATCAAGTCGCTGTCTCTTGCAACAGTTCTGAACACAAAGTCTATAATTACCTTGATACCGAGTAAATGGCAGGCCTCAACAAAGGCTTTGAATTCAGTTTCAAGAAGATCATCATTATATTCTCCCAGCAGTTCATCATGGAGTTCAGGATCAAGTCTGTAAATATCTTTTATAGCGTAAGGACATCCAAGCTCTCCTTTTTTGTACATACTGCTGTACTTGAATACAGGGAGCGTGTATATGATATCAATACCAAACGACTTGAGATATGGAAGGAGAGCGATGGCCTTCAGCAGTGTTCCGGGCTTGACCTCTTCATCGTAATGATTCCAGGCTGTAAACATTCTTGGAAGCATACTGTAAATAGTTTTTCCGCAAAGGCTCTGATCCTTTAAATTACTGCTGTCTGTACCGGCATTCAAGCCGGCGTTTCCCATTATTTTTTCCAAAGAATACATAAGAAAATCATAAGGATTGATATTTATCTCTCCCGGTCTGTTCCCCGACGTGGAGTATTTATCATATCCCGAGCAGTTCCAAATTTCAGGTATGAAATAGTCCCGTTGAATTTGTCCTTTCTTTTTTGTCATAAGTTCAATAATCCGTTTTAAATTCTCCATATTAATCTCCATGATGCACATAGCAGTCACTATTGATGAAATCTCTTCATCCTTATCCGCTATAAGGATAAAAGATGTTTATTGGGTCAAATATTACTGTATACGCTATGTGCTTATATTTAGTGTGATTTATGCTTTTATTACTTTATCTTTAAAATCATAGACTGTTTCGGGGACATTTTAAGTGAAGCAACCCTTTTTCTACAGGATAGCTCTCGACCTTCAACAGGTTGACCGGCGTCGTAGGAGGAAACACCAGGAACAAAATGCCTGGCATTTAACCTTTAACTGCTCCTGCTGCCAGACCACTTTGTAAAAATCTCTGCAGCATCATAAATACAATCATAATGGGCAGTGATGATATTATCGAGGCTGCCGAGAACTGTGTCCACCTTGCATTAAACTGTGTATTGATGAAGGTCTGAAGTCCTACTGAAAGTGTAAGATTTTCCGGCGAACGCATAATAACAGCTGTTATTATAAATTCACTGTACGCACCAATAAATGAGAAAAGAAATATTACTACAATCATAGGTATAGCCAATGGAATTGTTATCTTTAAAAATATGGTCAAATGTCCCGCACCATCAACCAAAGCAGCTTCATCCAGCTCTCTTGGGAGTTTGTCTATGTAGTTTTTCATAAGCCATATATTGTAGGCGCTTCCACCTGCAAGGAAAAATATTAAAGCTATAGGGTTATCTACCAGATTCAGCTTGTATATCATATAGTATATAGCTGCAGTCGCCATAGAAGAAGGGAAAATCTGCAAAATAAGCAGACTCATAAGTCCATACTTTCTTCCGGTAAATCTGAACCTGGAAAATCCGTAGGCAGCAGTTATAGTCAGTATAATCTGAATAATTGCCACAAACGTACATATTTTCAAGCTGTTGGTAACCCAAATTACAAAGTCGGTTTCAGCAAATAACCTTTGATAGTTGTCAACTCCCCATTCTGTTGGGAATACACTTCCGTAAAAAAAGCTGTCACCCTTTGAAAATGAAGATGCCACAATCCATATCATCGGGAATGACATTAATATTATAGAAATCCAAATTATAACTCTGCTTACCCAAAGTATTAATACTCTTTGACCTGTAATCCCTCTGCTCATATTAGTCGACCTCCTCAAAGGCTTTGGTGTATTTCATATTGATTACTGTAATTACTCCAATAATCACAAAAAGAACTATACTCAAAGCTGCACTTACATCATATTTAAAGAAGGTTGTTGTCATTTTAAAGCCGGTGCTGGCCAGGATATCGGTGTAGCCTGCATATTGGGCATCGGCTCTCGGAGGTCCTCCAAGGGTAATGAGATATGCAGCTCCAAACTGATTGAAATTATATGAAAATGAAGTTATCAATATTGGAATCGAAGCATATGTAATTCCTGGCAGGGTTATATATCTGAATTTCTGCCATATATTGGCTCCATCAACAATTGCAGCCTCATAAAGAGCAGGGTCTATTGATTGCAGTATTCCAAGACTCAGATTCATCATATATGAGAAGCCAAGCCACAAAGTAGTAATAATTATCGCCAGACGGGACCAGAAGGGCTCACTCAACCATGGTATTTCACTGGGAAGGTGGAGCATTTTTAAAAGACCGTTTATTCCGCCGTAGCTTTCATTATAAAGACCCTGCCAGGACAGGATGGCGATTGTAGCAGGCAGCGCCCAGGGAATTATCAAAAGAGACCGGTATATCCTTGTTTCCTTCATATCAGGATTATTCAGCAGTATTGCAAGAAACAGACCTATACTAAAACATCCTAAAGTGACAATTAAGGCAAATGCCAGATTCCAGCCGAATACTGCTGTAAATTCGTTCCTGAAATCACCTGTAATGATTTCTCTAAAATTATCAAGGCCTATAAAATGAAAATCATCAAGATGATTTAAATTATAATTGGTAAAAGCTATGTATACCGTATATACTATCGGTAAAAAGCTTAGTATAAAAATTGATATTAATGCAGGCGATAAAAATGCCAGCGGCTGCATTTTCTGTCCGATACTCTTCCCCCTAACCATAAGACCTCCTCCGAATCTGTATGAAGTGGAGCTAATAAATAGAGAGGGTCTAACCTCTCTATTTATCAGTTACTATATTTAGGAATGACCGAATAATAACTTCCGATTCCTTGAACGGTTATTTCTGCCATCCCTCGTTCCAGAAACCGATTTTATTATTTGGTCATTCCTTAAGTTTTATTTGCTTGCTCTTTGCTTGTTCAGGTTCCTTATTTTTTCATCTACTTTTTTAGCCATTTCATCAACTGATAATTTTTTAGTTAAAACAAGTTTCATGTAGTCTTGATAAGGCTGCCAGGTATCCTGCATCTCAGCAATATTTGGAAGAGGCTCTCCAACCTTTGCCTGGGCTGCAAAGGCAGTCATGTAGGTGTCAGCTTTGAACTCTTGATTTTCCTGTGCTGACAGTAATGCAGGGATTCTGTTTCCCGCCTTATACAATGGGATAGCCGCATTTTCATTCAAGTACTGCACAAGCTCCCACGCAGCTTCCTTATTCTTTGATTTTTCACTTACATAAGCAGTCTGAACACCCATAAAGGTCTTCATTGTGTTTCCATCCATTGCAGGCAAAGTAGTAACTGCAAACTTCAGACTGGTCTGTTTCTTCAGATCGGCAACATCCCATGGGCCACCAACAAAGAAACCAGTTTTACCATTCTTAAAGTTACCGTTGGCTATTGTTCCGTTTACGTCAGCTTTCATGAATTTATGCTCATTTACAAGGCTGTTGATTAATGCATAACCATTTTTAGCAGGTTCTCCAAGTCCAAGGTCATTTACATCATATACTCCGTTATTGAATTTATATGTATATGCACCCTTGCCTGATAATAGCGGCCAGGCCATATATAGGTTGGAAATATCCATCATAAAACCAACTTCTTTAGCTTTCGTAATCAACTCATCCCATGTTGCAGGCGGTGTTGCAACCTTATCCGTATTATAGAAGAGAGCAATAGACTCAACCGCTACAGGCACAGCGTATTGTTTCCCGTCTATAGTTACAGCATCAATTGCACCCTGCGAATATTTATCTGTTGTTACAATTCCCTGCGGCACTTCTGCGAGAAGTTTAGGTGTGTGGAAAGTACCGAGATTGTCATTTGCAACTCCGTACATTATGTCCGGACCCTTGCTGCTGTTGGCTGCCTGGATATATGCCTGGAAGCTTGTAGCATCAAACAGTACTTTTACTTTGTTACCGGTCTTTGCAGCCCATTCCTCAGCAACTTTCTTTAATTCAGGTACTTCTGTGTTCTGAACCAGGTGTGACCAAACAGTTAATTCAACCGGTTCCTTTTTGGCGGTTTCAGTTGACGGTGCCGCAGATGTATCAGCAGCAGATGAATCGCTTGCTGCTACTGTAGATGCCGATGCAGAGACCTCACTGCTGCTGCCGCTTCCACAACCAGCTATCATTGTCAGGGCAAAAGCTAATACCAACACCAATGAAATTAACTTCTTAACATTCTTAATCATTGTTCTCCCCCTTAAAATTTTTTACTTTAGGCTGACTAAATAATAACTACCCAGTTTAGTATTTAATCATGCCTTATTAAAAGGCTGTGCCTTTTTTACAATTTATTTAATCTGTATTTGAATTGCTGAGTCCCATAAGTATTCAGCCTGGACAGATTTCTTCAGTAGCTATGATCATGATGAAATCCGAATGTATGAAATTGAAACCGTGCAATCTTATGCTCATTGTGCAACCGTTTGCTCTAACTATAATATAACAACTGTTTTGTGCTGTGTCAACATATTTTATTTAATTTTTCTGACTATTTTATTCAATATGCACAACTCTCACAAACAAATTAGCGCAATCGATTTCCCAAATATCTATTTACGAAATAACACGGTATCAAAAGTGGCAAAGACTCACATTTGTTTGCGCATGGGCTTAATAATTTATACCTTTTTTACACAATAAAAGCCGGCCTGTTTATAGCTTGCCTAATACCTAATAGACAGCTCTTACAGACCGGCTCATATTTCAAAAAACTTTTCTATATATAATTTTACTGTTCCTTAATACTTGATTTCCTGATAATAATATCAGATGGGATAATTGTTCTGTTGAAACCCTTAATGTTTTTATGAATAGTATTATAAAGCATTTCAAATGCGCTTGAACCAAGGGTGGCTGCATTAATATCCACTGATGTCAGTGAAGGTATAAAGTGCTCTGCCAGCGGAGTATTGTTAAATCCTGCTATAGCTACATCATCCGGAACGGCCAGACCCTGTTCGGATAAAAATCTGGCGGCTCCAAAAGCGATGTAATCATCGCAGCAAATAACAGCTGTAGGTTTTTGCCCCCTGTCAAACAGTTCCTTCATCATATCATATCCCGGAGCATCCAGAAACTTGCTCTCAGCTGCATATTCAGATTTCACCTCAATTCCGATTTCCTCCAATGCCTTTTTATATCCTTCATAACGATCCAGGGTAACTATAAAATCCGGTGACAGTCCCAAAAAAGCAATTTCTTTATGGCCCTGTTCAATAAAATGCTTAGTCAAATCATATGATATTGAAACGTTATTATTATCTACCCAGTTAACCAGTTCATCATCCGCCGGCCTGCCTATTAATACAAAGGGAAACTTCTGTTTTTTAAGTTCCATTATGGATGGATCCTTTATTCTGGAAGCAGTTAAAATGATACCTTCTACTGCCCCGCCCTTTGAAAGATCACTTATGAGTTCTTTTTCCTCATCCAGATTATCGGCACTTGAAATAAGTATTTTATATCCATACCTATGAGCTACAGAAATAATTCCCCTAACAATCTCAGACATGAAAGGATGTCCAAAAGCCTTTTCGGTTGCACCTTGAACAACAAGTCCGATGATTTTTGTCGATTTATTTGCCAGAGACCGTGCAATCATGTTTGGATGGTAATTCATTTCCTTCATTATCTTATGAACCCTCTCACGGGTTTCGGCACTAATTCTGGGACTATTTGCAATAACTCTTGATACCGTAGACGGCGCTACATTTGCAATTTTTGCTATGTCATTTATTGTAACTCCCATTTTTTCCTCCATATCCCCCATGCACCGGATAAAATCCTTCATCGGGCACAAAGAAAGCATTTCAAGCGCTTTCTTCCGGGATAAAATACATTTATTGCATACCGTGATTCAATTAAATGCTTGTGTCATTGATACTCTCAAGCGCACATCTGTTGGATCAAAATATCGCTTCGCGCTTTCTTTCTGTCTTTCTTTTCTCGGGTTTTGCGCAAGCGCTTTCCAAGTAATTAGCTGATGACCTTATCATAGTATCATTTTATACTTTTATCAGTCAATACTATGACCTGATCCGACAGGGAATTGTAAAATCCTCTGTAATAACCAATTTTTAACAAAAGAGCTCTTTTCTTGTATAAACATATTTGATACAATTTAATTCAATATATCAAATAGGTAAAATAAATTTATAACTATTGATATAAAATTTTAAGAGAAAATGGAAAAATTCCATAGTTTGGCCCAAAGATGTGCCACCGCTCTTTATAATCTTTCATTTAATTTAATCTAGTAGGGATGGTGACAATATGAGATTACTAAGCAATCTAAAAGTACGGACGAAACTGCTGTTTCTTCTATCAATAATGATAGTTGGAATGTTATTTGTGGGGATAAACGGGTTTCGCAATACAGTAGCATCACAGACAGCATTAAAGGATATGTACACTCAGAGCCTGGTTTCAATCGAACTTCTTGGAAGTATCCAAACCGAAGTAAGTAAAAGCCATGCAAATACATTAAGATTAATTATAAGTAACAGCGAATTTGAAAAGAGCAATGTTAAGAAGGACCTTGACAAATGCCTGACCATTCTCGATGACACATTTAAAAATTATGAAAACACTCAACGTGACTCCTTTGAAAAAAAGAACTATACCATGTTTCAAGAAGACTTTAAAAAGTGGAAGGAATATGTATCGCAGATATATGATCTGGTCAAATCGGGCAGTCAGGAGGAGGCTTTGGATAAATACTCCTCAGCAAAGCTTCTGGTTAAGGGTATGGAGTCAACGGTCAAGGATTTGATTGACTATAAGAGGAAAAGCGGCGACGTAATATATAAAAATAGTTTGAATGAAGAAGAAATTTCTAATTCCCTTCTAATTTTGGCACTTATCTGTACACTGGTTATTTGCTCTCTGCTTAACTTAATAATTATCTTTAATATTACGAGACCGGTGGCTCAAGTAGTTACGTTATTAAAGAAAACTGCCGATTTTGATCTGGTTAATGATAACTCCTATGACAGCCTTCTGAAACGTAAGGATGAGATGGGAATGATTATAAAATCTGCTGCAGATATGAGAGCCTCTCTGCGCAATATTGTCGGAAAGCTGCACACAATCGCCAATAATCTGGCGGCTGATTCGGTAGAACTGAATGCTGCAACAGATGAAAATGCCAAGACAATTAACCAGGTGGTGGCTACCATTAATGACATTGCACAGGGCAATAACAGTCAGGCTGATTCTGTAAATAAAGCCAGTTTATCAATATCGGATATTACATATCACATCGAAGAAGTGGGCAAGGTGACACATGAAACCGTTACTTCGGCAGACCAGTCCCTTGAAATGGTAGCAGAAGGGCAGCAGGCTGTTATCCTCACCGTAGATAAAATGAATGAGAACATAACTATTTCAAATGACGTGAATGAATCTCTGACTGAACTGACGGAATCCATAAGTAAAGTTGGAAGTATCTCTGATCTTATAAACTCTATTTCTGCCCAGACGAATCTTCTTTCACTTAATGCGGCCATAGAAGCTGCCAGAGCTGGTTCGGCAGGAAAAGGCTTTGCAGTGGTGGCCGAAGAGATCAGGAAACTTGCTGACGAATCCTCATCAGCGGCAAAAGAAATTGCTGCCATTATCAAAGATACTATAATAAAGAATACTGCTGCCAGTCAAAATGTAGAAAAATCAAAAGAAATAATAAAAGAGCAAACGTATGCAGTTAATGTTACTAAAGAAGCTTTTGAAAAAATCAAGCTTTCTGTGGAGGGCATCACCCACAGCATACAAAATGCCGCTCAGATGCTTGATAATATTGATTCCTCCTCCAAAGCAATATCTTCCCACACCCAGGACATGGCGGCTCTTGCAGAACAAGCTGCGGCCAGCTCGGAAGAAATATCGGCTTCCAGTGAGGAGCAGCTTGCATCTATAGAAATGATTTCCAAGGCAGCTTATGATCTGTCAGGCATGGCAGCTGAACTTAACAACGAGCTTAGAAAATTTAAACTATAAAGCTAGCAGTATACTGCTTATAGTAATCTATTTAAAATAATATGTTTAAATAATATTTTAGAACCCTCTTGAGCCATTTTTTGAGAATTTTGAGCCTCCTGAGAACTTGTGAAGGTACCGTTAAAGTTTATTTAATTAAGTTATTTTTGCACTGAATGGAATAAAAATTATACTTTTTTAATACACCATATTAAAGCAATAACGCATTTCAGTGGTGATGGGTATTTTTTACATATTGTTATATACTTTTTTGTTTGAATATTACAAATTCTTCTAAACTGTATAAATTCAATAATTTCCAAGCCTTAATATGTTAATAAAATGTTGAATTTTTTATGGTTTTGGTGTAAAATCGCCCATATAACATATTTAATTGATGAAGTTAATGCCGCACATCAGTTTGCTATCTTTAGGTGACAACGTCGTCACAACTTTTTTAATACAGACTGGTTATTTTTTTGTGTCTAATTGAATTGTGAATCAAAAAAGTTTTACAATAAATATACATTTTATATATATTTATTTAACATAGATAAAAAAGCAGAAAAACAATTAAAAACCGCGTTTAATAGGGTCGCGGTTAGGAGGTCACATGGCAAAATATATTATAAAAAGGTTGCTGGTTTCGTTATTGACATTATGGATAATGTTTACACTAACATTCGCCCTTATGCATTCAATACCAGGGAATCCATTTCTTGGTGACAGAAAGCTCACTCCTGAAATGCTGCATAACCTTGAGGTAAAATACGGACTTGACAAACCACTCATTGAACAATACGAAATTTATGCTAAAAATGTTCTTACTGGTGATTTCGGTGAATCCATAAAATTATCCGGACAGAGTGTAAATGAAATCATTGCAAGAAAATTCCCCTACTCTATGAAGCTAGGTATTTTCGCCTGCATCATTGCAATAATTACAGGGGTTATTCTTGGAACTATAAGTGCCCTTAAGAAAAATACTGCAGCCGACAGACTGGTTATGCTTATAGTTACTATAGGAATAGCTGTGCCCAGCTTCGTTGTTGCAACCGTAAGCATGGTAGTTTTCGGGGTTAATCTTCATTTGCTTCCTACTGTAAGTAAGCTTGAAACACTGAAAGATTATATATTACCCGGTTTTGCACTTTCATTTTTCCCGCTGAGTTTTATTACAAGATTGATGCGTTCGTCAATGCTGGACGTAATAAACCAGGATTACATCAGAACTGCAAGAGCAAAGGGACTCTCCGAAAAAGTAGTTATTTTCAAACACGGCTTGAGAAACGGTATTCTCCCTGTTGTCACTTATGCAGGTCCAATGGTGGCAAGCGTATTAACAGGCTCATTTGTTATTGAATCCATATTTTCGATACCGGGTCTGGGAAGTTCATTTATAACCAGCATTACAGCAAGAGATTATCCTGCAATTATGGGTGTAACAATTTTCTTTGGTGCCTTGTTGATTTTCATGAACTTTTTAGTTGATATAGTTTACAGATTCGTTGATCCAAGAATAAACATTACGAGATAAGGGTAGGTGGATAACAAATGTTAAATAATAATACAGAAGTTTTAGATAATAAGTTGTTTTTGCCTGCCACAGAAGAGGAAAAGGCGACAGTTGAAGTGATGCGTCCATCAGTTGGTTACTGGAGGGATGCCTGGAACAGACTCAAAACAAACAAGATAGCAATGGGCTCACTTATAGTTATTTCGATAATTATACTTGCTGCCATATTTGGTCCTGTTTTATCTCCTTATGCATATGATCAGATAAATAAAGGTCATGAAAGTTTAGGTCCCAATTCACAGCATTGGTTTGGTACAGATAGTCTCGGCAGAGACCTGTTTACAAGAAACATGATAGGTACAAGAATTTCCTTGTCCATAGGAATTGTAGCAGCTGTAATGATATCAATCATAGGTATCCTTTATGGCGCGGTTTCCGGTTTCTTAGGCGGATGGGTAGACATAGTAATGATGAGAATCGTTGATGTTGTTTATTCAATTCCTACAACGCTGATTGTTATATTATTGCAAGTAGTATTGAAAGACCCGATAGACAAATATCTGGCTTCGGGTAATGCACCGGCCTTTTTAAACAACCTGGGTGTTGGATTAATCAGTATATTTTTTGTTCTGGCTCTTCTCTATTGGGTAGATATGGCCAGAATTGTACGTGGTCAGATTCTGGCCATAAAGGAACAGGAATATGTTCTTGCGGCAAAGGTTTTAGGAGCCAGCAACAAGGATATTATATTCAAACATCTTATTCCAAACTGTATCGGGCAGATAATTGTTGTTGCAACATTAAAGATACCTGAAGCAATATTCGTTGAATCCTTTTTAAGCTTTATCGGATTGGGTGTATCAATACCTATGGCCTCTCTGGGATCGCTTTGCCAGACTGCATTGAAGGGTATTTACTCATATCCTTACATGCTTGTTTTCCCTGCAGTAACAATCAGTATAATTATATTGTCCATGAACCTTTTCGGAGACGGACTAAGAGATGCACTGGATCCTAGAATGAAGAAGCAGTAAAAATTGGCAAGTTACAATTCAGGAATTAATGGGTATATTGATTAAAATTGAAATATACACAATAAGATAAATATACAATGCCAATTATTTTGGCAGATGGGGTAATGACTATGAATAAAGAATTACTTAAAATAAATGACTTGAAAGTCTCCTTTTTTACACCTGCCGGTGAAGTCAAGGCCGTAAACGGTGTAAGCTATACTCTTGAGCCAGGCAAGGTTTTAGGTATAGTCGGGGAGTCAGGTTCGGGGAAAAGTGTATCCTCCTATTCTATTATGGGTCTGATTGACAAGCCGGGTAGAATTGTGGGCGGAGAAATTATTTTTGAAGGAAATGATGTTTCTAAGATGTCAAAATCCGAAAGACTTCAGTTTGCCGGAAATGAAGTGGCAATGATTTTCCAGGATCCTATGACATGCTTGAATCCGGTTTTTACTATTGGAAATCAGATAGCCGAATCTTTGCGTCACAAGTATGGAAAGATATCAAAGCAAGAAATGAAGAAACGTTCTATTGAGCTTTTGACCCTCGTAGGAATAAATGAACCTGAGAAACGTTTGTCTCAATATCCTCATGAATTTTCAGGCGGTATGAGACAGAGAGCAATGATTGCCATGGCACTTGCAGGTTCTCCAAAGCTGCTTATAGCCGATGAACCAACAACAGCGCTGGACGTCACAATTCAGGCCCAGATTCTTGAGCTGCTTAAGGATATTCAGCAAAAAACCGGCATGGCTATTGTTCTGATAACGCATGACCTTGGTATAGTTGCTGATATGGCTGATGACGTAGTTGTTATGTACGGGGGAAAAATAGTAGAACAGGGAACTGTGTACAGCATATTCCATAATCCAAGACATCCGTATACAAAAGGGTTAATACGTTCTCTTCCTGATTTGAATAAAAAAGGAGAGAAACTTATACCTATAGCAGGTAATCCTATAGACTTGCTCAATCTTCCAAATGGTTGTGCTTTTGCACCACGTTGTGAAAACTGTCTCAAAGTCTGCATAAACCATATGCCGCAAGATTCTGTTGAAACTGACGGGCATACAACATCCTGCTGGCTTTATGACAAAAGAGCAAATGTTAATGTGGAGGTAAAAAACAATGGTTAAAGCAAACTCCAACGTAGCTGCCAAAAACAATAAGGCTTTGGTAGAAGTAAGAAATCTAAAGCAATATTTCCACATACGCAATCATTTAGGTGAAAAAGCATATGTTAAAGCAGTTGATGATGTAACTT
Organism: Bacillota bacterium; assembly: GCA_023409265.1. Classification (GTDB taxonomy): domain Bacteria; phylum Bacillota; class Clostridia; order Acetivibrionales; family DSM-1351; genus Ruminiclostridium. The sequence goes on from JAEYHZ010000014.1 coordinate 688,863, forward strand.
TTGATATATATAAAGGTGAGACTTTAGGTCTGGTTGGAGAATCAGGCTCTGGTAAAACCACTCTCGGCCGTTCCATACTCAGAATTTACGACCCTACAAGCGGTACAGTAAAGATGGACGATGTTGATATTACCAAATTTCAAAGAGGAAAGCTTCTCCCTTACAGAAAGAGAATGCAGTATATTTTCCAGGATCCCTATGCATCTCTTGATCCGCGTATGACTGTTTCTGATATAGTCGGGGAACCTCTTGATATCCATAAACTGTACAGTTCAAAAAAAGACAGAGCTGATAAAATCAGAAGTCTGATGCAGCTGGTAGGATTGAATACTGAGCATGCATCCCGATATCCTCATGAGTTTTCAGGTGGACAGCGCCAGAGAATCGGTATTGCCCGTGCTATAGCAGTAGAGCCTGAATTTATTGTATGTGATGAGCCAGTTTCTGCTTTGGACGTATCAATCAGAGCACAGATTATAAATACTCTGGAAGAAATGCAGGACAGGTTGAACCTGACATATCTGTTCATCTCTCATGACCTTGGAGTTGTACGACATACCTGCGATAGAGTAGGCGTTATGTACCTGGGTCATATAGTTGAGTTGGTGGAATCCAGCGAACTTTATAAAAATCCTCTTCATCCGTACACGCAGGCTCTTCTTACAGCTATCCCCGAGCCTGATCCGGATATTGCCAAGAAGAGAAACAGAATTATATTAAAAGGAGAAATACCTTCACCGGTTAATCCTCCTTCAGGATGCAAATTCAGAACCAGATGCCCTTTTGCTAAAGATATATGCTCACAGCAGGTTCCGGAATTCAAGGAACAAGGTAAGGGACATTTTGTTGCCTGCCATTTTGCAGGAAACCTGTAATTTATTTGCCAAGTTTTCCATATTGCATGTATAATATGTTATATCTCATATAATTCGGTGAGGTCGACATTGGGTTAGAAGGAATAGAAGGTATAAAGCGTTTTATTTATGAGAGAATATTATTATTGTAATATCGGACATTAATATCAAAACAAAATGGAATAATAGGGGGTATGAATAATGAAAAGATTATTAGCACTTATGCTTGCACTTGTTATGACTATAACAATATTTGCAGGCTGCGGAAGCACAGCAAACAGTGGTGACACCACTAGTACAAGTACTGCAGGAACAAGTACTGCAGGCGAATCTACCACAGGCACAGCCGGAAATGCAAAGACTATTTCCGCTACTATAGCTTCAGAACCAAAAACTCTTGACCCGTCTCTTAACAATTCTCTGGACGGCGGAACATACTTATTGTGTGGATTTGAAGGTCTCACAAGAATCGGCCAGGACGGTACTATTGTAGCCGGAGCTGCTGAAAAATGGGATATAAGCGCTGACGGACTTGTTTGGACATTCCACATTCGTACTGATGCAAAATGGTCAGATGGTAAGGATGTAACAGCAAAAGATTTCGTTTACGCGTGGAGAAGAACAGTTAACAAGGATACTGCTGCCGATTATGCATATTACATTTACTTTATCAAAAACGGCGCAAAAATCAACGCAGGTGAAGCAGCTGTTGACACATTAGGTGTTAAAGCAGTTGATGATAAGACTCTTGAAGTAACTCTTGAGAATCCTTGCCCATTCTTTACAGAAATCGTTGCTTTCCCGGCATTGGTTCCTCAGAGAGAAGACATCGTTTCAAAGGATCCTACAAAATGGGCTCTTGATCCAGCAACCTATATAGGAAATGGTCCATATAAGCTTACAAGCTGGGAACATGACTCTAAGATCACCTTTGAGAAGAGTGAAACATATTGGGATAAAGCCTCAATTATTGCACCAAAGATTGAATGGTTCCTGATGAACGACCAGAACGCAATCCTAGCTGCTTTTAAAAACAATCAGGTTGTATATGCAGAAAACATTCCACAGGAAGAGTATGCAAAAGAAAAAGCTGAAGGAACACTTCAGATATTCCCGGAACTTGGTACTTACTATGTTGATTTGGTAAACAACAAGGCTCCATTTGATAATCCAAAGGTAAGAAAAGCTTTCTCACTTGCTATTGACCGTAACTATGTTGTTGAAAAGGTAGCTAAGGGTGGACAGACACCTGCATCCGGCTTTGTACCATTCGGTATCCAGGATGTTAAGCAGGACCCTGACTTCCGTACTACCGGCGGAAATTATATTTCAACTAAGCCTGAAGACTATGACAAGAATGTTGAACAAGCCAAGAAACTTCTTGCTGAAGCCGGCTATCCAGACGGAAAAGGCTTCCCTAAAGTTACTTTCGGTCTTAACTCAGGTGCAGGACATGAACCTATAGCTGAAGCACTTCAACAGATGTGGAAGGAAAAGCTGGGCGTTGAAGTTGAAATACTTGCTCAGGAGTGGAACGTATTCCAGCAGTCAAGAAAAGACGGTGTTTATAACATTAACAGAAATGGCTGGATAGGTGACTATATGGATCCATCTACCTTCTTGGATATGTTTACAACCGGAAACGGCCAGAATAATGCAAAATACGGCAATCCTAAGTATGACGCTTATATTGAAGCTGCCAGAAAAGAAACCGACCCTGCTAAGCGTATGCAGATATTCCATGATGCTGAAAAGCTTATGATTGATGAAGATGCAGCTATTGCTCCTATCTACTTCAATACCAGACCTGCTGACGTTTCTAAGGACTTACAGGGACTTGTTAAAACCAAGCTTGGTTTTACACTCTTCCACTGGGCTACTTTAAAATAAGGCATTTATAAATGAATTAAAAACCGTGGCTCTTCACAATTTTTGAAGAACCACGGTTTTTTTGTATCCTTTTTGCTTCTCTCAATAAAAATAGACCGCATCCTGACAGCTCTAATGTCTGGCGATTGTTGATATAATAAATAGACATGTTAACAACCGTGAAACTTTGTATTCGCTGTGAATGATTTAATAAATCAACTATATATGATTCAACAAATCAATCGCCAGGCATTAGAGCTGTTCATCCGATGCGGCCTTGTCGTTCAAATCATCCTACCGCCATTAGTGAGTAGTGGCGGGTACCATTCTGCTGATGATATTATATAGTTCCGGCTGCTGGTGGAGTATATACTCTCTGAGCCAGCTCGGCATCAAGCATAAACAAACCGTTAGGATCATTCTTTATAAGCTGCAGCTTTTTCAGATATTTTTCCATTGTTGCTTCTTCTTCAACCTGCTCTGTAACAAACCATTGTAAAAATGTATTTGTTGCATGGTCTTTCTCATCGAGTGCTGCATTTACAATATTATAAATGGAGTGAGTAACAAACTGCTCATGACCAAGAGTTAATGCAAATATTTCCTCTGCTGACTCGAAATTTGCCTCAGGTGCATTTATTGCAAGCAGTTCGACCTTCCCACCCTTCTGATTGATATAATTAAAGAATTTCATTGCATGATCACGTTCTTCCTGCACCTGGACTCTGAAAAAGTTGGCAAAACCGTCCAGATTCAAACTTGAAAAATATGCTTCCATGCCCAAATATAAATATGCTGAATAGAATTCTTTTTGCACTTGCTCATTTAATAGTTTATTAAGTTTCTCGCTGATCATCTGTTACCTCCAGTTTAATTTTTCGAAAGATAAGAACCTGTCTAATAGAGTACTTTCCAAAATTATTATTAAATTATTCCTTATGATATAGTTATACCCCAGCTTCATCACATTAAAACAAACAAAACTTGTAATTTTTTCAAACTGATTTTTAGTACAAGCCTTGCCGGGACTGGATTCCAGGACATGGCGAAGAACTCCTGAAGAGCTAATCATGGACTTTTCGCGGGTAAATTGTTTTTTATCGAAACCGGCTGCAACCGGTTTTTCGGCAGCTATTTCTCTTTGGGACTAATCGTCATCCTGTAAAGGCACCGCAGCCCTCTTCTCCCGTACGGATTTTAAATTTTTTTATTTCTCCAGGCTAATTTTCATGGAAGATAATGTGCCGCATTTCTCCGCTTTTCAGTTTGATTGCGGCTCATGCCGGGCTATGTTATAATGAGGTAAGGTAACAAATAGTAACCCTTACATCATTGAAACGCAATATTTCTGTCAGGCAAGGCAATTTTGAAATAATATATTATTTTCGCATGAAAATTTAACGAAGCATGGCGCAAAATCTGCCCATATGACGGGTTCAGTGGATGCTAAACAGATTCTTACGCTGCATAACAGCGGAATGGAGATTTAAATGTATTTTGAGGATTCTAAATCACTTCTTTACTCTGACACTGCTGTGTCAGATATTTTTATCAGCCAGTATATGCCTTCAATGGATGCTACCTCTTTGAAGGTTTATCTATATATGCTTTTTTTATGTAAGCACAATAAGAAGGCTTCAACTGACGAGTTGGCAAAAACTCTTAATTTGTCAGCCGATGAAGTCAAGGCAGCTTTAAGCAGTCTTGATAACCTTGAGGTGATAAACTGGGTGGAGGACAAGATACAGCTCATTGATCTTAAGGAGGCCGAAACCAACCGTATATATCGTCTTAAGACAGTCTCAACTCCTCAGGAGGCAAACAATAATTTTGAAAAGAACAAAAGCAGGAACAATACTCTCTCTGCCATAAACTCCAAGTTCTTTCAAGGTCTTATGCCTCCAAACTGGTATTTGACAATTGATAACTGGTTTTCAATATACAAATTCGATGAAGATGTAATGTATACTCTCTTCAAATATTGTCACGATAACAATACATTTCACAAAAGCTATATAGAGGCTGTTGCCTCAAACTGGCACAAACGTGGTATTCAGAACTTTTTTGATCTTGAAAAATATTTTGAAGAGATGTCACAGGTACGTGGTATTAAAGGCACTATAATAAAGAAACTCCGGCTAAGGAGAGCACTTACCGAATATGAAAATGAATTTGTCGAGAGATGGGTTATTGATTATAAATATGACATGGACGTCATTGAATTAGCCCTGAAAAAGACCGTAGGCAAGACCAACCCGGATTTCAGGTTCCTGAATAATGTTATTACCAAATGGCATGATCTGGGGCTTATTAATGCTCAGGAGGTAACAGGTTATGAGGGAAGCTTGAAATCCCAGGCTCAAAGCAGCCAGAATACTCAGAGACCTGCCTCAAAGGATTCACAAAGGGATAATTTCGAACAGAGAAAATATAACGAAGACTATTACGATAACTTCTTTACTAACACTAAATAATAGAATCTGTGAATAAATGGAGTTGCTATGAACAGAGATATACATAATATAATCGAAAGAGAATATGAGAGAAGGCAGAAGGTATCAACCGAGTTGGCCCGACAAAGAAAGGCTGAGCTATATTCAAAAGTTCCCAGGCTCATGGACATTGATAATCACATCAGCTTTATAGGGCTGAAGTATAACAGGCTGATTTTAACGTCAAACGGGTCTTCCAAAAGTCTGCTTGCTGAGCTGGAGAATAGTATTAAAGAGCTTTCAGATGAGAAAAAGCAAATCCTTGCAGCCCATAATATAAACATGGACTTTTTCAAGCCCCAATACCAGTGCGATAAATGCAGTGATACAGGATATATAATTGATTCATCAGGCTCACAGAGATGTTCTTGCTACAAGCAGCAGATTATAAATCATCTGTTTGCACGTTCAAATATCAGTCTCAATGGTAATGAATGTTTTGAGAACTTTAATGAATCGCTGTATCCCGATGAAGTGGATCAAGCAAAATACGGAATATCAGTATCTCCTCGTGAAAATATTGTTAATATAAAAAATGCATGTCTGGATTTTATAAGAAATATAGATAGCCCTGACCATAAAAACCTGTTTTTCAGCGGACGAACAGGCGTTGGTAAGACCTTCCTCTCGCTGTGTATAGCCAGAGAGCTTTTAAACCACGGCAGAACTGTTCTGTACCTGACAGCGCCTATTTTGTTTGATATTATAACAGAGCATAAAATGCTGGCCTTTAAAGAAGATAATTTCAATGATGATAAATATCAGAGCATCTTTAATGTTGAATTATTGATTATTGATGATCTGGGCACAGAGACTCTGAGCGACGCAAGATATGCAGAACTTCTGAACATACTGAATACACGTCACTCAAGCAGCAGTACCTCAACAAGCAAAACAATAATTTCTACCAACCTGGGCCCCAAGAAGCTGTTTGAGCTTTACACCGAACGTATTACCTCCAGAATCATGGGGCATTTTGACAGACTTGTATTGGCAGGCAGGGACATCCGAAGCCTTCAAGCTTAACTTAACCCGAAGGTTCTTAAGAAGGTATAAACCATGCCTGATTTTACCTCCATCAGCTCCAATATCTGCCCTGCAAAGGTTAAGATTATAAGAATTATTCCAGGCAGTACGCTTAAGAGTGCTGCCATTCCAAATTTTTTTCTTGTATCACTGGAATGACTCAGCTCCACATCATTTTCCGCTGAGTCATTCAGCAACTGTGTGAGATGGGATCCCGTGAAATTCTTCTCAGTGCTTTTGTAGAAAGCATAGAACAGGCCTATAAAACCTGCAAGAAACCCCAAAAACAATATCCCGTAAAAAACTATCGCTATGACAAGAGAAGCAGTTGGAATTTTTGAGAAGTCGAAATTCTCCATCTGTTCAATACCCATGCCCTTCATTCTCTCGGTCATTTTTGTAGAGGCATAAGTCAGCAGCACAGCTACTGTGTTATTTGTAAAGTGAGCAGCCACTCCTGTATAAATGCTTTTTGTCCTATAAACAATAAAACCGATCAGAGCACCCAAAAGGATTGTGCTTACAAACTTTTGTATATCTCTATGTAATATCCCAAACAGGACTGAAGTCAGAGCAAGAGAACCTGCAACGCCCAATTTCTCATAGCCCTTGCTGATCATTCCTCTGAACAGTGTTTCTTCACAAATGGCTGCAGAAGCCCCAATCACAAGTATAGCTATAAAAAGCGTGGGAACATCAGGAATATCAATCTGGGGGATTGGCAGATTTCTACCGAATATCAATCTGATAATAACGAGAACTGCTGCATTTAGTACTCCTACAACAGGCATACCGAACAGCATGAGAAATACTACAATCAGGTAATGTATTGGTCTTGTTTTTCTCAGCTTCAACGTGTCTTTCAGGTTATACCTTCCTGCTATTAAAAAAACCAGAACAGGCAGCAGGACAAAGAACACTTCTCCCAGACCACTTCTCAGATAGTTATTGTTGAAAGCCAGAAGATTTCCACCGTATATCAGAAATATTGTGGTCAGAGAGAAGAATACTCCTGCTGCCACAGGCCCCGGATATTTTCTATTCATTTTAAGCGGTTCCGTATTATTCACTAAAAAATCCTCCTAAAAAGATAATTCCAATAGTTACCTATTAATATTACTATTACGTGCCGTTTATTTCAATTCATTTGTCAATAAAAATCTCATGTTTCTCATTATTGCTGACTTACTTCTACCCTGAAAGCTAAAAAAACCCCCTGCTCTATATATTATCTGTACAAGGAGTTTTTCTATCCAATAAAAGTTTCACACTTTATTCAATTATATTAAACTGAAAGTTATGCTGCGGTTAAACAATTTATACAATTTTCGATATTTTGTTCAGCTCTTCAGCCATAGCCATTATTTCCTGAACGCTGGCTGTAATTTCTTCAGTAGCAGAGGCTTGCTCCTGACTGGAATATAGTGAATTAATGCTCCTCTTCTCGGCCTCGTTCACCTTTTGCCTTATGCTCTCGGTCAGAGTCTTAATTTTGGGTACCGTACTTTTTGATTGGTCCGAAAGTTTTCTGATTTGTTCTGCGACCACACTGAAGCCTCTTCCACTCTCACCGGCCCTTGCTGCCTCTATGGAGGCATTGAGTCCCAGCATTTTTGTCTCGTCTGCTATTTCCTTTATAAAACCTGAAACCTTGTTTATTTCATCAGAAATACTGATAATATCTTTAATGCTGACGTTAAGTTCCCGCTCATTTGTATGTATTTCTGTTGCAGAGGCTGCAAGTTCTTCTATAGCAGAAGAAATTCCCGACAAACCGCTTTCCAGACTGCTAGCCATATCTCTTAGCGTATAGGAGGTTTTTTTCGGAGTTATAATTCCAAGAGTTGCAACTATCTCCTCTTTATTCTCCTCATCTGTTAATGGATATGTGGCTACAAACACGGGAATACCATATTTCGAAGCATCTAGTTCTGCTAGAATAGGTTGCTTCAATTTTATTACTCTATATGAAATATCGGTTTCCTTCCAGACATGGCCTACTGTTAATTCAGGCAGGTCAAACCTTGATGACGGTTGTCGGTATGCTATCTTTTCGAGATCGGACATATATATGAAAGACCCTTCGGGAAACATCTCTGCAAGAATTGGAGCAAAATCACCAAACGCAGCTGCCACAGGATGCAACTTTGGAAAGGCTATTGAAAATACACTATTGGAATCACCGGTATCATCAATAATCGGAATTGATACTATTGCCAGTCTTTTTCCGTAAACACTTCTTGGAATATTCTGAGTCAAGACTTTTTTTTGGTTAATGGATTCTACGCTTAAATTTGTTTCTGAAACTTTCTGTCCTACTCTGAAAACATCTAATTTAAAGTCCTCAGAATTCATGGACCAGATAATTGTTCCATCTTCAATAATGCCAAAAGCCACTCCTCCAGGAATCATATGGGACAATATCTGAGCTAATATCTTACATGACTCAATTGCTGATAAAGAAATCATATATCAACCTCCAATAAATTCATCATTATGATTAGTTAAATCTCCGGGCAATTTGTTGGAATTAATGGGTATACTTTTAAAGAGGATGGCAGCTGCCATCCTCCCTCATTTTCTTTTGTAAAAATTGACATACGTAAACTTTTAGATATCGGATTTTATACCCAAGACTCTTTCTATAGCTTCCCTGTACTTATCCCCTGTCCTGTAGCCACTTATTATGTGATTTATATAATGTCGACTTGCCCCTGTCGCCCGTGCAAGTTCAGTCTGTGTCATTCCAAGCTCAATAAGCCTTATTTTAATTCTTTTCCCATTACTATCTGGCATCAACTTACTTTTTGCGCCCATGCTTTATACCTCCAACATAAGCTGAATTAGCTGTTTAATACAATACTTAATGCATAACCTATATTTATCAGTGCACTGACTTTTTCCGATGTGGTTTTGAGGAGGGAATTTTAAAAACCGGACATCTAGTTTTTGTGGTGATAATAAGCGTATTGTGATATATTGAATTATACTATGATATATTTATCTATCTTTATTATATTCTCACTCTGTGGAATTGTCAATGAATTTTAATCATTTTGTGGCAAGTTTTGATAAATTATACAATTATATTTTCTCACATTGTGGAAATTTGGAGGGAAATATCCTATGACTGATGTCGGAAGTAGAATAAAAGAGGTTAGAAAAGACAATAAACTTACCCAGGAGCTGTTTGGTGAAAGGATTGGGTTAAAAGATTCTGCCGTTTCTATGTTAGAGAAAAATGATAGAAGGCTAACTGAATGTGTTATAAAAAATATAGTTTCTGAGTTTTGTGTTAATGAAACCTGGTTAAAGTTTGGAGTTGGAGAAAAATATAATGAGGAACTGGTTAGAAAGAGGTCTCTACTAAACGAACCTCTTTTTGACAACCAGCTTTTGATTCTTGAAAAAATACAGACCCTAAGCCCTTCCAATCAGGATTATCTCCTTATATTAGCAGATCAGATGAGTACATCTGACCCCGATTCGACTTTTCCATTTTTAATTTCAAAGGATGAAGAAAATTTGTTAAATAGCTATAGAATACTTAGTCCTAAAGATAAGGATGAAATTCTTTCTTTTATCGATTTTAAAGTCTGTAAAAGTGAGTCCTTAAAAAAGAAAGAAAAATCATCCAATTGTTCAAACAAGAAAAAAGCCGCTGATATCCAATCTAATATCGTATAGCACCTGCCTGAAAAAAGAGTTGATTTAATTAATGGCTGCACAATACAATTGCTGTAGAATACACATTCATATAATATAAATCAACTCTTTATAAATTTCAATAGTTTACTTAGGAAAGATTAATATTGGTTGTTATTTAATTAATTCCTTATTTTTACTTCGTAGCCTTCAGGGTTAATAACAAAAGTATCGGATTTTCCTGTAATATATGCCTTAAAATAGACTGCCTTATTTTTAATATCCTTAAAGGCATCTCCTGACAGTGAGTCACTGAATTCAAGTGTTTTCCCTGCTTCAATTGTAGTGGTTGTAAGTGCCGTAATAAACGATTTGTCTGCAGACCAGCAATAGATTATATCCTTATTGGCATCCAGCAGATCAAAGTCAAATTTCTGACCGGAACTATGGTTTATAACCACATCTTTTTTACTTTCGTTCTTTACAGTTATTTTCATTTGTATCGAGTCGTCTTTAACAACTGCCTCCGGAGTTATTGAAACCTGCTGCTCCTGCTGTTGAAGAAGCTTAACAAGTTTGTCAATGACTACAGTTGTTTCGGCTCTGGAAGCTGCTTTTTTGGGATGGAACATATTGTTTCCTGAACCGACCATCAGCTTGTAGTGCTGCGCTCTTGCCACATCTCCACTGTATTCGGGCTTAATTTTATCTGCATCCTTAAATGTTGCAGCACCTATTTTTATCATTGGATACTTGTCACCCATTTTGTACTTGTAGGCCTGCATGACATAGTGAACCATTTCTTCTCTTGTAAGAGTACCCTCGGGTTTGAATTTTCCTTTTCCTTCAATGATATTGGCAGTTGCAAGATCAATCAGGGCAGATGCATATGGTGCATCTGCTTTAACATCATCAAAATAGTCTTTAATATCCGGAGCTTTTAAGTATGCTATCTTTATATCCAGCGCGTTATGAAGCATCAATACGAATTCACTTCTCTTTATAGCTTTACCCGGAAGGAACTTATCCTGATTAAACGGTATTGCATTTTTTTTCAATAAATTTTGTACTGACTCTTTTGACCAATGCTTTGTTACATCATCAAACCTTACCGATGTAATTGATTTATCTTGTACCGCCTTTTGTGCAAATGTAAATGAAGTTGATAATAATACAACTCCTGCGAGTATGATTGCTGAAACTCTTTTCTTCATAAATAACCTCCTGCTTTAATTTTTGTAATGATTAGTTTTGCCGGCTTCTATAAAATTAGACTCGGACCAGAAGAAAATTGTTCCAATTTTTTATATTATAAAATTATTAGAGAATTATTTCTACCAGGACCAAGGCTTACAGCTGATCCCCGGAATTATTTCGAGTATTTGTTTGTGTGTCGGGTTGCGGATAGGGTTGATCATTGGCTTGAATATTAGGTTGCGTATTGGGCTGTGGATTAGGTTGTGCATTGGGCTGTGGATTAGGTTGTGCATTGGGTTGTGCATTGGGTTGTGCATTGGGTTGTGCGTGGAACTGAAAGCCAGCATTGGGAATAGTCTGGTAGCCTGTTTTTGTATTTTCCCGATAGCCGTTTACTGTAAAGTTTTGAGGCACATTCTGATAATATCTGTTCTTTTCAATATATATGTTAAATGCTTTTGTACCTGCCCGAAGAAATTTGACCAATAAAATAAAAACGCAAATTACCATTGCTATCATTCCAATAAAAAACAAAAGATTTATCCCCATTAAGATATTTAATCCTCCAAACATAAACCCATTATCTCTGACATACATAATTTTTACCCTCCTGATTTTGATTTTTAATTTATAACATGTTTGTTATAACCATTGGATAAGCGCCGTTTTGTCCTGTCTGTTGTACCCCGCCTGTTCATAAAATTTCAAGGTTGAATCCTTTTTTGAACTGGTCATGAGCATAATTTTATAACAGTTTTGCTGCTGTGCCATACCTTTTGCAAAGTTCAATACTTCTGTAGCGTATCCCTTTTTTCTGTATGCCGCATCTGTTACCACATTTTCCACCAATCCGTATGGTCTTTGTCCTCGTGTAAGATTGCTTACAATTATTAAAACACAGGTGGCAACAATGATATCATCTATAATACCAACGAAAATATGATGGTTAGGATCCCTATGTATATCCTCCCATACTTTAATAACTCTTTCGTCAATCTCCGGTACCGGATTGTCATTAAGCTGAGTGTAAAGCTTAAGCAGTCCCTCAAGGTCCTTTTTTTCTATTTCTCTTATTTCAAGTTGTGACATTGCTCTACCTCCTGAAAATGTTTCATTATATAATGTCATAATTTCTGTATGCTATAAGTTATCTATTATTCAAGTTAATACTTTTATTGTAGTAGTTCACATCAACCCGATACTCCCAGCCCATAGCTTTCCAGAATCCATTCCCTTTTTCATTTGTACCGAAAACCACAAGTGCAGCCTTGTTTATCCCTTCTTTCTCAAAAGCCTTCATAACAGCGTCAACCAGGCTTTTTCCTATGCTCCGCCCTCTATAATCAGTGTCTACTGCAGTGTGGTATATGTAACCTCTTCTCCCATCATGGCCTCCAAGAGTCACTCCAACTATCCTGTCTCCCTCTACTGCTACAAAATTGGTCTCCGGATTTCTTTTCAGGAATTTTTCTACACCCTCTCTTGAATCGTCCAAACTTCGCATACCCATTCCGGCAGTATTTGTCCATAATTTATATACTTTATCGTAGTCGTCGATATTCATAGTTCGAATAATCATCTAAATTCTCCTCATTGTCTAAAAAGTTGATCTACAGCGGCTTTTGATTTCTTGTCCAGGTTTTCTCCTGTAAGAGCTGCATTTACATATTCCAATATTTTATCCTCCGGATTGGATTTTTGTATTACTGCAAGCACTCCAAGTATATCCATTAATATTAGCTTTCTTTGACTATCCTTAAAGGATGAAATGTCTACATTAATCAATTTTTGAATTATAAGCTCATGGTACTCCGGTTTATCAGCTATCCAAACCTTTAAACTCTGTATAGTTTGCCGGCTTGTTATGAACTTTTCATCCTCACAGTGCAGCAGATAAGTTTCTATAATCCTCCCTAATCTGTTTTCCGTGTCCCAGCGAATATTTTCAGCAAGCAGCATAATACCCAGACTTCTTTGATAGGAATTTTCATTTTTAAATTTAATGCACATTTCTTCCCAATAAGGATATACGTCTCCGTGAAGCCTGCTGCGTTTTTGCAGAGTTAAAAACGCTGTGTATCTGATTTCATCAATCTTCTCATTTAGCATTGAAATAAGCAGGCGGATATCTTCAGGCATTAAAGCAGCTGCCAACTCATCAGTATTTTCTTTATTTAAGACTAATATGTCTGCTGACAACATAATACTATCCTCCTTAAGGTTTTTTTATATTTTCTCCTTCGTTGACAAACGGACAGGACATGGCTTTTTATATTTCAAACCTCAGATTCAAAGCTGTTTCCTGAAGGTATACTGCTCCTTGACATTCAAATAACCTATACCTTCATAAAACTTGTGCGCTTCCGCCCTTATCTTGTTGGATCTGAGGCTGAGAAAACCGCATTTGTTATGTCTCGCCCATTCTTCAGCGTTCTGCATTAAAAGCCTTCCAACACCCTTCTTTCTGTGAACTTCATCTACTACCAGACCTCCGACTTCTGCAGTTAAATCGCACTCCAGCAAGGGATACTTGTGAACATGGACCCAACCTATAACTTTTTCTTTTGGTAGGGTGACAGCTACAAAGACCTGATGATTTTCCAGAGCCGTAATACTCTTAATACGCGGTAATACAGCAGTATCAATAGTAGGATATCCAAGCTGCCCACATAGATGAGCTATATCTTTATGATCCTCTTCGGTTAATTTTCTTATGTAGAAATCAGTACAAACCATGGCCTTTTCTCCTGATACAAAGATTTTCCTGCTTTAATTTTCAAGATATATCCATTATATTCTACCTTTGACAGTAGGACAATAGAACCAGAATAACCCTCCATGACCAATAATATAAAAAAGTTGGAACATATTTCTGGTTCTGTCCGTCAAATATATAGCGAGGTAAAAAGATGTTCTGGTCACCAATGGTTACTTTCACCTTTTTGAGACGTGCAGGGGTAAATGAATTTTCCCTGGGATGGAAATTTTTATAAACCTTTGCGAAATAAAGGACCATTACAGAAAAGGAGAATTATTTATGTATATGAAGAAAATATCTGTAGCAATTATATCAACATTTTTGTTCGCTTCAAGCTTTAGTTCCTTTGCAGCTGATGCTGATATTGCAGTTGATAATACAAAAGCACAACTACAACCCGGCAGTACTTCATCATCAGACAACAGCAAGGAAACTGTGAAGACGCAATACTTTAACTTTTTTGGCGGGACGGTAAAGAAAATATCTGTTTCTGACAATGGCAATAATTTTGTGCTTCTGGAAAGCTCAGACAGCAAGGAAGTAAATATGGTTATAACAAAAGATACTTATATAGTGAATGGTGATACCTTGGCCGAGGGAGCTTCCGTAACAGGTTACTATGATGCCAATGCCCCGGTTATAATGATTTATCCGCCTCAGTACAACGCAGAAGTTCTTGTTGTGGAAAGCAGGGAGCAATTAGTTAAGGTGGATGTGTTTGATAAGGATTTAATCAGCTCCGACAACTTTTTGAAGTTGAATTTATCTGAGACAACAGAAATTGTTACAAAGGACGGTACTGCCTATAAAGGTGAACTTGCAGACAAGAAGCTGGCGGTGATATATAGGACATCCAGTAAAAGCATCCCTTCTCAGACAACCCCAATAAAAGTAGTTGTTTTGACAGACAAGACAGAAACTCCCGGGGATATTCCCGGAAATATCTCAGATTTGGATATAATGGTTAACGGGAAAAAGCTTCCTGTTCCTTCGGCATATGTTAATGAGCAAGGGGTTGTTATGGTGCCACTTGGTACCATTTCTGAAGCCCTGGGTTATAAAGTTTCCTGGGACTCAAAAACCAAAAACATCAGGTTAGGACAGGGAATATCCTTGACCGTTGGAAAAGATTATTATGTTTATATGAGAACAGCCCCTATTACGCTGGGCACAGCACCGGTAATCAAGGATAACAGCACATTTGTACCCTTGAATTTCTTTACTGAGGTTGCAAAAGCTGAAAGCGCCATGGTTACTGAAACCCAGATAATTATAAATAACTAAGCTTCCGGAATTACCGTAGAAATAAAGTTCTTTGTGTATAGAAAAAACGGCTTTTTAAAGCCGTTTTTTCTGTTCACGGAACTTTCTATTTAATCAAGATTTTTATGCTTAAAACCTCTTTTATGCTAAAAACGTTTTTTACAGAACTTTCTAAAGTATCAGTTTCCATTTTAGTCTCCTGTTTACATGTATATGAATATGCTAAGGCTGCATTGCGCTAAAAGTAATTTGTTTTCAATTTTACCATTTGTTATTTTTTCAGGCAACAATTTTAAAATTGAGTAGCTCTATAATTTTATCCAAATATTCTCTAAACTATTAAACATTAAATAGTTCATATATTTGTTAGTTTAATGTTTCTATAATATTGAAAAACTAATATTGAAGCTCTTTGAAAAATTAAACGGAGAAAGGAGAAACCGTATGAGACTGGGATCCAGAATTACCAGGGTCAGGAGAAATGACGATGGTATTATTACTGATGTGATGTTTGAAAACGGTAATACCTGCTCTTTTAATTATGCCGTATTAATGGCAAAACAGGGTGTCCTGGAGGGATACAATGTTGTCAGAGGGAAAAATGGCGGTGAATATCTGAGTGCAGATCCAAACAATCCCGATGTTGAGGACCTGGATGATATTCCAAGGTTCAGATAGTACCGTCAAAAGATTTACTGGCAGGGGGCACCATTAAAGCCCCCTGTTTTCTTTATATTTGATAACCCATCTATCCCATTATTTTTTTGAGCAACTTGAGCTTTTCCCGGTATGGGGCATACCTGAGCTTTATATCCACCAATGTTGATTTTTTTAAAACACTTTTTTGTCGGGTAAAGGTATCAAAACTCCACTTCCCATGATATCCGCCCATGCCGCTCTCTCCTGCTCCACCGAAGGGCATATGTGAAGTTGCCAGATGTACAATTGTATCGTTTACACAGCCTCCGCCAAAAGATATTCTACTAAGTATCTGATTTTCAACCTCTTTATTGCTTGTGAAAAGATACAACGCTAGTGGCTTGGGATGCCTGTTTACTTCCTCAATTACCTCTGAAACCCTGTCATACACCAACACAGGCATTATAGGTCCGAAAATCTCCTCCTGCATGACCGGATCGTCCCATGTAATGTCGTCAATGATTGTTGGTGAAATCTGAAGTGTATCGATGTTTACATCTCCCCCTGCAACAATTCTGCCATTTTTCATAAGCTCTCTCAGCCTGTTAAAATGCTTTTCATTGACTATTCTTGGGAATTCCTCATTCCTGCAGGGCTCTTTGCCATAAAATTCGGTTATATACTTTTTCATGGCTGCAATAAGGCCATCCTTTATTTCCTTCCGGACGTACAGATAGTCTGGTGCAACACAGGTCTGCCCGCTGTTCAGGCATTTTCCCCATACGATCCTTCTGGCAGCCAAATCTATGTCCACATCCAGGTCAACTATACAGGGGCTCTTGCCTCCCAGTTCCAGGGTAACAGGTGTAAGGTTTTTAGATGCAGACTCCATAACATTTTTACCGACACTTACACTTCCGGTAAAGAATATATAATCAAATCTCTCTTGAAGCAGTTCCTGATTTGCTTCTCTGCCTCCTTCTATTACAGCCACATATTTTTCTTCGAAACATTCGTTGATTATCCTGGCAATCAGAGACGAGGTAGCCGCCGAATAGGCTGAAGGCTTAACAATTACACAATTCCCCCCGGCAATTGCCCCCAGTAATGGTGCAAGTGTCAGCTGGAAGGGGTAGTTCCAGGGAGACATGATCAGTACTACTCCGTGGGGTTCCGTGATGATAAAGGACGTAGACTTAAAATGGACCAAGGGTGTTCTTACCCTCTTTTTTCTGCTCCATTTGTTAACACTCTTGATTATGTAGTCGATTTCATCCAGAACAATACCTGCTTCTGTCATATACGACTCAAAAGGGGCCTTGTTCAGATCGCTCTTTAATGCCTTGAATATTTCATCTTCATTTTCTTTAATTGCCTTTTTTAGTTTTGTAAGAGCTTTTATTCTGAAGGAAACCTCCAGCGTTTCACCTTTATGAAAATATTCCCGCTGTTTATTAACAATATCTTTTATATCTGACATGAAAAAACCTCCTTTATAACCTATAACTTATAGCTCTGATTATAATTATTGACAAATTTGGACGTATGGCAATATGAATTTAATGCTTTGAAGTTATTTCTATTGTTTTTATACAAGGCTTTGAATACTGAATAGCAATTATCATAAACAGCTTTGCTGCCCTCAAGAGGGGTAAATCTTTGGCAGACTCGCACTAGACTTTTTGCCTCTGTAAGGGTCTTAATTATTCCAAGTCCTTTTGCAGCCACAAGTGCTGCACCTACCGCACCTGCATTCTGTGGATTTTCTGCGGTTTCAATGTCACGCCCGAGTATATTTGAGAGTATTTGACAGGTCAGTGGAGAGAGCGCTCCTCCTCCCACAAACCGGATGACCTTTGAAGTTTTAACCTTCTTATCCTGCGCTTCAAGCTGCCACCTCAGATGATAGCAGATACCCTCCAGCACTGCATGAATAAGTTCGGTCTTTCCTGTATCGAGACTGATATTGAAAAACATTCCCCGGGCATTTGGATCCTCAAAGGGACAGCGGTTTCCATGGAGCCATGGTGTAAAAATAACTCCGTTACTGCCCGGAGGCACATCTTTAACGGCATGCATCATGTAATCATATAAACTTTTATAGATGCTTTCTTTAGAATCGGAAATGTTTCTTTTTTCAAGATAAATATCTATTTCATCAAGGGCAAGGTGATCCTTAACCCATTCCAGACATTTGCCCGCAGTCTCAAGCTCCGCGAAATAATTGAAGGAATTGTCATCAGCTCCTATAATTGCAGCTATCATTGCCGAAGGGTCCACTATCTGTTTCTCAACTACCGTTGATACCCAGCCTGAAGTTCCTGAATATATGTGAGTGTCACCTGTTTCAACAGCCCCTGCACCCACGCCGATAAGTGATGCATCTCCGCCGCCCCCGAACACAGGCGTTCCTTCCTTTAACTGAAGAAGGGCGGCGGCCTCCTTTGTTATATACCCTGCAACATCACTGCAACGTTTTATCTGCGGAAGATGACTCATATTTACGCCCAGCATCCTGCAGATCTCCCGGCTGAAACCTCCCCTGCCTTTTCTGGTATCATACAGCAGAGCAGCATATGCGCTATCAGGGGTCATTATAAATTCTCCGGTGCACTGGTATATGAGAAACTCCTTTACATCCAGCCATTTATATACTTTTCCGAATACTTCGGGTTCATTGTTCTCAACCCATTTGTACTTCCACACCGGGTCCTTTACGCTTGCGGCAACCGCGCCGGTTATATAAAGTGATTTGATCAGTTTGAAGACATTAGCTCCTGATATTTTCAGTCCATGAGCCATACCCTGCTCCAGCTCTTTTTTTGCACGCTGATCCATGTAGCTCATTGCCCGGCGCACAGGCTTTCCATCTCTGTCAGCAAGCACCAGTCCCTGCATCTGCGAACAGAAGGTTATTCCATCAATTCTGTTAGGTGTTATATCATTCTCTGAAAGAATCTTACGCGTTGTTATGCACATTGCCTCCCACCAGCTGTATGGATCCTGTTCTGCACCACCGTTCTCAGTGATAAAAAGGTCATAGCCCTCCATTGCCGAAGCTAAAAGCTTAATGGTATCGGCAATCTCATATACACAGGTTTTAATTCCGGTTGTACCCACATCATAGGCAATTATCTGTGCAGACATGTTATCTCCAATCTGTGTGCAGATCTGCAAAGTATTGCACACACTAAAGTAGAGTACTGTAACACTTATGATTTACTGCGAGAAATGTATGAAAACTTCTCCATTTTTTTCTCACACTGGCCCCCATGAGCTTAGCCTTAAATTAATGGTAATAAGCTTGGTAAATGTCCGGGTATTTATCAGTATCTAATTATATGAGTTAATGATCAATGTGTTATTATATAAGTTAATGATCATTATGTTATTATACGAGCTAATGTTCAGTATATAATTTTATGAGCTAATATTCAGGATAATGTATTATATAAGGAATGCCCCCCTTATAAACTTCATCAGCTGCCCTGTCACCAGTTCGTCGTTATCAAAAACATCCTCCCCAACGTATATTTTTAATCTTTCCCTATAGTATTCGCATGCATATGAGAACTGCAATAAAACAAATAAATTATCCATGAAAAAGGCAAAAAGCCTGGGATCAATATCTTTCCTAACCCAGCCCCTGCCCTGAGCCGCCTTGATAAAGGATATATACATTCCGGCTGTTGTGCTCTCCATATCCGAAACTATTTTCCATACAAGATTTGAATGACTTTCTGTTGTCATCTCATTATAAAGTTTTGTAAGATATACATTTTGCCTGGAATAGGACTGAATTGCTTTTATGATCTTTTCGATCCTTTGATCAAAAGCCTCGCCGTTTTGCATAATTTCATTCAGTACAGTCTTCAGGGTATCTACAGCAAAATGTACAATCGTCAGGAACATATCTTCCTTGTTGTCAAAATATTTATATATTGAACCGACGCTGACTCCTGAGCTTTCAGCAATTCTGTTTATATTGGCACTTGTAAAGCCATATTCAGAAAATTCCTGTATGGCTGAATCTAAAATAGCTTTTCTTTTTTCTTCCGATATTTTTCTGAAAGACTCCTTGAAATTATCCAACTTCATTACACACCTCAGTTGATCTAAGTTATATTTGATATGCACTTGTTGACATGTTTCAGCTACTGTTAACTGTTGTTGCAGTGAGTGAATATTCACTCATATTTTACCATATTGGTAAATTTATTCAAGAAAATTTTCCACACCCGGCTCAAGGTAAATGTATGCGTCAATTTCAACCTATTTCTATTTTTGTTGACTTTTTCCATCTCAATGATATACTAAATAGTGAGTGAGCGTTCATTCACATTTCACTTTCATATTACATCTATTAAAAAAGAATATTTATAATGATCGGAGGGTTTATGGACAATAGATTTGCCATTTCCGAATACCCAAACACAACTGACATTACAAAACAGCTTGATGAACTGATCAAAAAACCTATCTACACTATAAAACCTGATGCACTAAAAAAATATGAAGAAGATTATTATGAGAAAAATTGCGCCACCTCCAAAAGGATGATCCAGGAGGCCAAAGATATTATTCCGGGCGGTGTTCAGCACAATCTGGCTTTTAACCATCCTTTTCCTCTGGTTTTCACAAAGGCGGAAGGCGCATATTTATATGATATGGACGGAAACAGATACTATGACTTTCTGCAGGCCGGGGGCCCCACTGTGCTTGGCAGCAATCCTGTTGAGGTCCGAAGCAGGGTTATTGAGTTGCTGAATGACTGCGGTCCATCCACAGGACTTTTTCACGAATTTGAATATAAGCTGGCCAGGAAAATATCAGACAATTTCGAAACAGTACAAATGTTCCGAATGCTGGGGTCAGGAACTGAAGCCTGCATGGCAGCCATAAGAGTTGCCCGTCTGGCCACAGGAAAGAAGTACATATTAAAAATGGGCGGCGCCTATCATGGCTGGAGCGATCAGTTGGCTTACGGCATAAGGATTCCCGGCTCAAAGTGGACACAGGCTCATGGTGTCCCTCATTTCTGTTTTAAGCATACACAGGAGTTTTTCCCCAATGATCTTAAGGATCTGGAAAGAAAACTGCGAAGAAACAGTCTCCGGGGCGGTACTGCCGCTGTTATGATTGAGCCGGTAGGTCCCGAGAGTGGAACCAGACCGCTTGACAAGGACTTTAATAAGGGGGCCGAGGCACTTTGCAGGAAATACGGTGCGCTACTGATTTTTGACGAGGTTGTTACAGCTTTTAGAATAGGTATGGCAGGCGCCCAGGGCTACTTTGGAGTTTCTCCGGATCTGACGGTGTTTGGCAAGGTAGTAGCAGGTGGTTATCCGGGCGCCGGAGGACTAGGCGGTAAAAAGGAATACATGAAGTACCTTTCAGCCGGTATACAGTCCGGTGACAAGCATAAAAAAGCACTTATCGGAGGCACCATGGCTGCCAATCCTCTGAGCTGCGTTGCCGGCTATTACACCTTGTGTGAAATTGAAAGCACCAATGCTGCTCAAAAAGCAGGCCTTATGGGAGATAAGCTTGTTGCAGGCCTTCAGGCTCTGGTTAAAAAGCACAATCTACCCTTTGTAGTCTTTAATCAAGGCTCCATATGCCATCTTGAAACAGTAGGAACAATGCATTATTCAATAAACTGGTCCAAACCCTGGCAAATACCTGATGTTCTCAAGGCTACCTCAGAGCGAAAGAAGGAAATGGAGCATATGGGTGCAGCTTATATGGCAGAAGGCCTTGTTACACTGGCCGGAAGCAGGCTGTACACAAGTGCTGCCTATACAGATGAGATGATTGAGGACGCGCTTGTGAGATTTGACAGAGTGTTTGCCAATGTCGGAATAATGGGTTGATAAAAGCATTTTGGAATATGTTTTATAAATGATATTGTGTAATGGAGGTTGGGAATGGTTTTGCAGGAAGCTAGAGAGCATGTAGTCATGGCAGGTAGAAGGCTTGTGGAAACAGGCCTTATAGCCCGTACCTGGGGTAATATAAGCTGTCGAATCAGCAGCAGCCATTTTGTCATTACACCCAGTGGCAGAGATTATTTATCCCTGAAAGCTGAGGACATAGTCGAGGTATCCGTCACTGACTGCAGTTACAGCGGCAATATAAAGCCTTCATCTGAAAAGGGGATCCATGCTGAGGTCTACAGGCTTCACCCTGAGGTTAATTTTGTAATACACACCCATCAGGAATTTGCCTCGGCTGTCAGTGTTCTGCAGCAGGATTCTCTATCAGTTTCGGAAGCTTTTTCCGGGCTGGGTGGTGTAGTGAAATGTGCTCCATATGGCCTTCCAGGTACAAAAAAGCTACGGCGCGGAATAGCCGGGGCACTGGCTGTTTCTAAAGGAAAGGCTGTTATTATGAAGAACCACGGGGCACTGTGCTTCGGTTCAGATTACGATGAAGCTTTTGAGGTGGCCCACCAGTTGGAAAAAGCCTGCGAAGAATATATTTACCGGCAGTATACCAGTCTCAGCCAGCTGAATGGAAGCGCACCCGCAATGCTTGAGGAATTCGCTCTGTCACGGCTGACAGGCAGGAATGTTTCGGTAACCGATCTTCCATCTCTTATTTCCTGTGAAAGTGAACGCACAAGTTCAGGGATGATGTTGACTTCCGAAGACAAGAAATACTCTCTATCACTTGAAGACCTGGATGACTCTTTCGCTAATAATTTCTTTTTATACAGAGAAGCACAATGCCATTTGGATATATATAATAAAAACAAAAATATTAATAATATTGTCCATACTACAACCCCTAATACACTGGCTGTTTCATGCTCAAGAATCAAGCTTCAGCCCTTCCTTGACGACTTTGCACAAATTGCCGGTGTATCAGTAACAAATCTGGATTTTTATTCAGAGGAAATTTCATTTGCACTAAAAAAAGCCTCTGCCGTTTTAGTACATAAATATGGAGCTTTTTGCTGCGGCTCTACAAGAAGTGATGCGATGGCTGTTGGGATGGTCGTTGAGAAAAACTGCAGAGCACTGATAAGTGCGGCGTTGTTTGGAAAAGTGAAACCAATTAATCCATTGGAAGCCCGACTAATGCGCTTTGTTTATTTGAAGAAGTATTCAAAACAGGCTTATACCAGGTAATGATAAATTAACCTCCTTTATTCGACCTATAGCGAATATGGGAGGTATAAGTTTCATTAGTATTTTGAGTCCGGCATAAGGATCATGGAGGTTAAATATGACAAGGGAAACCGGTTTATCACCCTTTCGGTGGCTTATAGTACTGGCCATAATACCTATAATTATTTCAACTGAGATGATGTGGTTGTCTCTGGCACCAATATCCAGTCTGGCTGAAAACTATTACCGGGTTGGAGGTATGAGTATAGCCCTGTTTTCCATGAGCTACATGATTATGTACATAATTTTTTCAATACCTGCCTCCTGGATAGTGGACAAATACGGTTATAGATGCTCTCTGATTATAGGGGCTGCAATAACTGCTGTTTTTGGACTTGTCAGAGCAGTTTTTGCTGAGAACTTTACCATTGTGATCGCTGCTCAGTTTATAATCGCCATCGGTCAGCCCTTTCTTTTGAACATATCCACCAAAGTACCTGCTAACTGGTTTCCTGTTTCAGAGCGCTCTACCGCTGCAGGACTGCTTACAATGGCTCAGTATATCGGTTTTGCTCTGCCGATGGTGCTGGCTCCAATGCTTGCGGACAGTTCCGGAATTCCGTATACTTTAAGGGTATTTGCGGTTATTGCCATACTTTCAGCCCTGTGTGCCATTCTTTTCACACGAGAGAAGCCCAGAGCGGCCCAGTCAGGCCCTGCAGCACCCATGGAAGATTTTAGCTTTACCTCTATAAAAAAACTCTTCCGGAATAAGCCTTTTTTTCTTGTTCTCTATGTTTGTTTCATTTCAATAGGAATTTTTAATACCCTCCTGACACTTATAGAACAGATTTTACTGCCACGAGGTATTACT
The DNA here is from genome assembly GCA_023409265.1 of Bacillota bacterium. GTDB lineage: Bacteria > Bacillota > Clostridia > Acetivibrionales > DSM-1351 > Ruminiclostridium. The sequence continues at coordinate 712,592 of JAEYHZ010000014.1, forward strand.
ACAGCCCAGGCCGGAGTTGTCGGAGCAGTTTTTGTTATATCTGGTGTCATTGGAGCTGTCATCCTTCCAATAATTTCTGATAGACTCCGGAAAAGGACTCCATTCTTTGTAACAGCAATAGCTTTGCTTATCCCCGTTTACATTGGCTTCACCTTTATAGATGCCTTTGTTTTGGTGGCTATACTGGCAGGTATCGCTGGGTTTTCCATTATGGGAGTGGCACCAGTGTTATTCCAGCATGGTTCTGAAGTTGCCTATCCAATACAGGAAGGAACCTCCCTTGGAATAATTCTGCTTATGGGCCAGATTTCCGGAGCTTTATTTGTATATCTGTTCGAGTTTTTCCAGACTTTGACTTCGTCAGTAACATGGCCCATGCTGGGAATAGTACTGCTTACTGCAGCAGTATTGCCTGCGGCACTTGTGATAAAAGAATCAAAGCTGGTTAAAGAGAGTGAAGCTTTTGTGTCACAGCAGGAGGCCATCAACCACCCTTAATGCATAATTTTATATCTTACATATTATTCTTTAATTGGTATTATTAATGTGAGAAATATTGTATACTTTTATTAACAAATCAGGAGGACAAAAGTAATGGATTATTTATGGAGTTTGAAAGACCTGTATTCATCCTTTGAGGGAGATGATTTTAAAAAGGATATGGAGTCTTTAAATAATGTCTTGAAAGATTACACTCTGTGGGTTGATAAGACTATCGAAAACAATGATAATACCAAAGAAAAGCTCGAAAACTTCATAGCTTTGAAGGCAGATTTTTTTAAATTGGCCAGTAAGCTATTTGCATTTTCTGAGCTTTCATATAGTGTTGATACCAAGAATGAAAAGGCATTAAAGAATTCTGAAAAGGTTCAGGTGAAACTAAGTTCCATAGCTGAGCCGGATGCAAAAATCAACAGGTGGATAGGATCAATTCCCAACATTGATGATTTTATAAACTCATCAGAACTATTAAAGGAACACGAATTTTTCCTTAAAGAGATTGTATCAAAGAGCGACTATCTGCTCAGTGGAAGGGAAGAAGCAGCAATTGCCAAAATGAGAAATACCGGGTCAACAGCCTGGTTAAAACTAAAGGATCTTCTCACTTCAACCCTTAAGGTTGATATTGAGCTGGAGGGGGAACATAAACAGCTCCCTTTGTCAGTTATTAGAAACATGGCTTACGATGGAGACAGGGAACTGAGAAAAAAAGCATACCTTGCCGAGCTGAAAGCCTACAAAAAGATTGACGATTCTCTGGCTGCCTGCCTGAACGGCATAAAAGGTGAAGTTATTACCGTTGCTGACATGAGAGGCTTCAAATCACCTCTGGAGGAAACTCTTTTCAACTCAAGAATGGATGAAGAAACTCTTGCCGCAATGCTCGATGCAATGAGGGAAAGCCTTCCCGCTTTCAGAAAGTACCTGAAGGTTAAGGGTGAATTACTTGGCAGTAAAACCGGTCTCCCATTCTTTGATTTATTTGCTCCGGTGGGTGAAGTAAATAAAAAATATTCATATGAAGAAGCACAAAAAGTTGTTGTAGACAATTTCAGAACCTTTAGTGACAGACTTGCAGATTTTGCAAAGAGAGCCATAGAAAACAGCTGGATAGATGTTTATCCGAGAGAAGGCAAGATCGGGGGAGCTTTCTGTGAAAATCTGCATGCCATAGGTCAGAGCAGAGTAATGCTTAACTATGGCGAAACCTTCAGCGATATCCTTACTATGGCTCATGAGCTGGGACATGGCTTTCATGACGATTGCGTAGTAAACGAGAGCATACTGAACAGTGATTATCCAATGCCGTTGGCTGAAACAGCTTCCATCTTCTGTGAAACAATAGTTAAAAAGTCTGCTGTGAAAACAGCTACCAGGGATGAAGCTTTTGCCATACTGGAAATGGAGCTCAGCGACTGTACTCAGGTTATTGTAGATATATACAGCCGTTTCCTTTTTGAAAGTGAATTATTCGAGAGAAGGAAAAACAGCTCACTGACTACTGAAGAAGTAAATGAAATAATGTTGTGGGCTCAAAAGGAAGCTTACGGTGATGGTCTGGATCCTGAGTATCTCCACAAGTATATGTGGGCATGCAAACCTCACTACTATACTGCAAATGCCAATTTCTACAACTTCCCCTATGCCTTCGGCCAGCTTTTTGCCAAGGGGCTTTATGCTGAGTATGAAAAAAGGGGAAATTCTTTCGTAAGGGATTATGAAAAGCTTTTAAGCGTGACAGGTAAAAATAAAATAGCAGATGTAACAAAGCTTATGAACGTTGATGTCAGAAATATTGACTTTTGGAAAAGCTCTTTAAAGACAATAGAAGAGGATATTGAAAAGTTTGTTGAGCTGAGCATGGAGAAGCTAAAGTAACATTTAATCATACCTCCGCAGTGTTTAATGTAAATATAGGAAATGTGTTCTTTGGCTTGACTTGTATACTTTAGTATGATAATATAACGAAAAATAACGAAGTAGGAAGCTGCTAATATGTTTAAAATTCAGTTTGAAAAACTGAATAAAGGGAACAATATTTAGCGCTTGTAACTGTGTTAAAATCACAGGTGCAAGCGCTTAAAGTGTTGTACCTGTGTGGAGACTGATACAGTAAGAACCACACTGGTAAATATGAATTTACTTGTGTGGTTCTTTTTAAATTCTTTTTTATGGATTGAAAGGGTGTGATATTAAGGAACAGTTAACTGTTCCCAAGGTGTTCAAACAGTGAGGATGACTTTTCCAATGAACACTTGGCATAAATACAATGACTGCATAGATTAATTTGGATTATATGTTATTTTGGAATGGCAACGACGAAGAGAAGTAGCGCGACTTATCGTTTCCAGTGAGTGGAGAATAGTGAGAACTCCATAAAGTGAATTTGCGTGAATAACACTTTATCAGCTGCAATCTGAACGTCAGGTTTCGTAATACATTTATTGATTCTCATGAAATGTATATAACGAGGCAATAGATATCCCCCCACCTCCATAGGTGACGGGTACCGCTTTGGTTTTCAGTCGGTTAGCATATCTCCCGCCTCGTTGGAACGCACTTAAGGTAAGAAAATTTTTCTACAGCCGAAATTTTTCTGTTGAACCTATGCGTTATAACCGATCAGTAGGTGCGCCGTATGCTTGTGCGTTAAACAGCATGGTTTTAATAACCGTTGAGTGACTGTCAGTCAGTAATTCAGGTGGTACCGCGGACATTACGTGTTCGTCCTGGACTTTTTAGTTTTGGATGAGCTTTTTTTATGCTCAAATATCTATAAAGGAGAAGATTATGAACACATCAAATATTTATCGTAACAGGACATTAAACAACATTAGTGAAGGCGATGTAGGCCAAACACTTAAGATTGCCGGCTGGGTGGAGAACATACGGGACCACGGCGGTGTATCTTTCATAGATCTTAGAGATATGTATGGCGTGATGCAGGTTGTTATAAGAGATACAAGACTTATGGATGGAATAAACAAGGAGCACTGTATCTCTGTTGAGGGTGTTATTGAGTGCCGCGACGAAGAGACTTACAACCCCAAGATTCCTACAGGAACAATTGAACTGGAGGCACGTACAGTAAGCGTTCTGGGAAAGGTATACAAGCAGCTTCCCTTTGAAGTTATGACCTCAAAGGAAACCCGTGAGGATTTACGTCTTAAATATCGTTATCTCGACCTGCGCAACAAGAAGGTAAAGGACAATATTCTCTTCCGTTCTGAAGTTATCAGCTTCCTGAGACAGAAGATGACAGAAATGGGCTTTCTGGAAATTCAGACTCCAATCCTCTGTGCATCATCACCTGAAGGTGCAAGAGACTATATCGTACCTTCCCGTAAGTACAAGGGAAAATTTTATGCTCTTCCACAAGCTCCTCAGCAGTATAAGCAGCTGCTTATGGTATCCGGTTTTGACAAGTATTTTCAGATAGCTCCCTGCTTTCGTGATGAGGACGCCCGCGCTGACCGTTCACCGGGTGAATTCTATCAGTTGGACTTCGAGATGAGCTTTGCTACCCAGGAGGACGTTTTCCATGCAGGAGAAGAAGTTCTTACAGCCGCATTTAAAAAATTTGCTCCTGAAGGTTATTCAGTAACAGAGGCTCCATATCCTGTTATCAGCTACAAGCAGTCCATGCTTGAATTCGGTACAGATAAGCCCGACCTGCGTAACCCCTTGAGAATTATTGATGTTACAGATTTCTTTCAGAAGTGTTCCTTCAAACCATTCCATCAGAAAACGGTTCGTGCTATAAAGGTTCATGCCGAAATGTCAAAGGGCTTCCATGAAAAGCTGCTGCAGTTTGCTACAACAATTGGCATGGGCGGACTTGGTTATCTTGAAGTGAGTGATGATATGACCTATAAGGGCCCTATCGACAAATTCATACCTGACGATATGAAGAGCGAAATTGCAGAGTCGGCCGGACTTGAACCGGGAGATACAATCTTCTTCATAGCAGACAAGGAGGAACGTGCAGCGCTCTACGCCGGCCAGATCCGTACAGAACTGGGCAATCGTCTTGACCTCTGCGAAAAGAACGCATATCGTTTCTGCTTTGTAAATGATTTCCCCATGTACGAATATGATACTGCAGAAAAGAAGATAAACTTTACGCATAACCCTTTCTCCATGCCTCAGGGTGGGTTGGAAGCGCTCAATACAAAGGATCCGCTGGAGATTCTTGCTTATCAGTATGATATCGTATGTAATGGTATAGAGCTTTCCTCAGGTGCCGTAAGAAATCACAATCTTGATATTATGGTTAAGGCTTTTGAGATTGCAGGCTACACTGAAGAAGACCTCCAGAAGAAATTCGGAGCGCTGTACCAGGCCTTTCAGTTCGGAGCTCCTCCTCATGCCGGTATGGCTCCTGGTGTTGACCGCATGATTATGCTTCTTAGAAATGAAGAGAATATCCGTGAGATAATTCCATTCCCAATGAACGGAAATGCTCAGGATCTGATGTGCGGTGCTCCTACTGAAGTTACCGAGACACAGCTTCGTGAAGTTCACATTAAGATCAGGTAAGCCAATCCAAAACGAATTCGGATTGGATGAAAAGAGCCGGGATCATCGTGAATCCCGGCTTTTTATTATTTCTGCCCTGCAGCATTCTTCAAAGCATCCTGTATTGCAGCTAATATAACCTTGCTGCTGTTAGTGGCTCCTGAAATGGCGTCAACCTGCAGGGATTGCGTTTCTACCACTTTGTCCGGTATAACCTCGGCTTTAGCTCCGCGCTCATTTTTGTGGTTTATCAGGTCTATACTTACAATCTTATGCTCCTTCACAATTACCTTTACACCTGCTGCTATCCAAAGCACCTCACTTTTTCCCACATATGTTCCGTCAGGGACTGCGCTAAGATCCACGTCCTCAATTTTAATATCCTGTATCTGTTTCTGGTACTTTCTTAAATCCATATAGGATTGGACTCCTCTTGAACCAAAATAGCCACAAACTATAACCGCTATAACCAATACCAAAGCAATTACCTGTTTCTTCTTCATACGGCCCTCCATATAATTACTGTTCCGGTTGAATAGCATTGCTGCTATAACCTGGCACCATACCTTATTAGTAATTAAATATATCATTTATTATTACATAATGCTACTAAGGCATGATTAAATATACGTTAATTAAACTAAAAGGTTTGAAAAAACAAAGAAACCGTACACAATTTATACGGTTCTTTGTTTTAGGAGTTCAGCAAATGCTGTTAATTATTATAATGGCGCTGCTTATCTTTTTTTATTGAGCTTTGAACTTATTGTAGTTGCTGTTTGCTATTTCCATAACTTTTGCATATAGCGCCCTAAGCCCTGGTTCCGAATTTATTTTCTCTGCCATGTTGTTCCATTCCTTTTCAAAGTCGGCATCTGATTTAGCAAGGAAAAGCTTTGGAAGAGTTCTTGCCTTGATGTCTTCAGTAATTTTTTTGAGAAGCAGTCCCTCCGGTGTTGTTGCGTCAGGCTTTATATTATTGTCTGTAAACCATACATCAAGTTCTGCATACTTGTTGGACATTTCATATCTTGCCTTTTGAGCTTGGTCGCGGGTTGCAGTTGATAATTTTGAGAACCTGGTAAAGGAGGTTCCGAATAACCATAATGAGTCAAAGCCCATCTTGTTCTGGAATGTCTTTTGATAATCATTCTTTCTCGCATCCAATACTTCCTGTGTAAAGGTTGGCAATCCATCCGCTCCGATATCTGTATAATGAACACCCTTAACGCCCCAGTTAACCAGCGTATCTCCCTCTTCTGAAGATGTGAAGGTTAGGAATTTTGCTGCTCTTGATACGTCCTTGCATTTCTTGGTTACAAGTGTTCCGTTCCAGCCTGTTCCTGCATTTCCCGGTGTTAGTCTTGGTTCTTCACCCTTGCTGTTTCTTGGATACTCAATTGGAATATACCTTGCTTCGGGATGAGTATTTACAAAATCATTTGTCATAGTGAAGATTCCGCCTGAGCTGTGTCCAGCCACACAGAAGAGTCTTCCCTGTGATGCCAGCTCCTTAACCTGCTCTGATTTATAAGTATAGTATTCTTTCGGTATAAGACCTTCCCTTACCAATCTATTCACAAACTTTACAGCTTCCTTGTAGTTTGGCTTTAAGAAAGGAAATTCATAATTTTTAAGATAATCCTCATCTGTTGGAAGATAATTAGCATTGAAGCCTCCGGCAATAGCTCCATCAAACTGGTCACTCCAACCTGTACCCGGGTCTGTGAACAGGAAAGGAATCATTTGCTTTCCGTCAACTTCAGGGAATTTAGCCTTTACATCCTTAAGCATCTTTGTGAAACCTTCTGCAGTTGATGTATCCGGGCTTCCAACTGCTTTATACATATCTTCTCTTACACCATAAACATAATTGCTTTCAATGTCCTTACCTGTTTTCATTGTCTCAGGTGTTGCAACAAAATTAGGTACAACATAGGTTTTACCATCGGTATTTTTAAACCAGTTTATGGAGAAATCGCCAATATTCTTTTTAAGCTCTCCTGAGCCGGCTTTTTCACAAAGTTCTTCTATGCTGACTACCAGATTACCCTGCTCCATCTTGGTTCTGGCTGCATTTGCAAGATCGACCAGTACCAAATCCGGCAGTGAGTCAGAGGCAATCATCATATCCAGCTTTTCATAGCCATTATCAACAGGAGAAACTTGCAAATCAACAGTTACACCTGTTTTTTCGGTAATAGCCTTAGCAATATCTGTGTCCCATCTATGGTCATACCACTTGTAGGGTATGTACATGGAGAAAGTAATCGGTGAATTGTCATTGGCTTGAACTTCGCTTGTTGATGCTTGTGAGCCACTGTCCGAGGCACCGGCAGTACTTTGTCCCGATTGCCCGGAACTGCCGCAGGCAGCTGCAAACGATACAATAAGTGTTAATACAAGCAGCATACATAAAATCTTACTTAACTTCTTTGACAACATAAAATATCCTCCTTTAAAAATTATATTGTTATATGCAGAATCCTGCAATTCTTTTACTAGCCTTTAACTGCTCCCATAACCAGACCCTTTGTGAAATACTTCTGAAGGAAGGGATAAATAAGAATAATTGGTGTTATTGCAACGATTATTGTTGCACACTGTACCGATAGTGCAGTAATAGAGGCCTCTGCTCTTGCACCCAGACTTGCTCTGAACATGTCCAGCCCTGCCTCGGAGAACTGGGTAATGGTTTTATACAAATAAAGCTGAAGGGTCTGAAGCCTGTCGGTACTTGTATAAAGGTAGGAATCAAACCATGAGTTCCAATGATTTACCCCATTGAACAAAGCCATTGTGGCCAGAGCAGGTTTTGCTACAGGTACAATTATTTTAAAGAAAATATATACTTCATTAGCTCCGTCGATTTTAGCCGATTCCTCAAGTGATTCAGGTATTTCTCTGAAAAAGCCCTGAAAGATTACTACATTCCAGAAAGTAAACATTGCAGGTATTATATAAACTAGAAAATTATTCTGCAAATGAAGCCACTTGGCAATCAGTATATAGGTTGGTATTAAACCTCCTCCAAAAAACATTGTTATTGTTCCAAGTACTATGTAGAACTTTCTGAATACCAGATCCTTCTTAGCCAGACCATATGCCACCATGGCTGTAAAAGTTACACTTACTACGGTGCCTATAATTGTTCTGGCAGCAGTTATGAGAAAACCGTTCAAAATATCATGCGACATGAATACTGCCTGATAATTTTCAAGTGTAAGTACTCTGGGAAGTATGTATACACCGCCTTTTACGGTATCATTTCCCTGGTTAAAGGAAACTATGAGAACGTACCAGAATGGATATATGCTTGCTAAAGCAATTAAAGCCATAAATACAATGTTGGCAGAGTCAAATAGGTAATCCAGCGGTTTTTTTCTATTAATTCTCATTCATTTACCTCCTAAAATAATTGTGAGTCGGCATACTTCTTCGCTCCGGCATTGCTTATCCATAAAAAGAACAGAGCTATGACGGATTTAAGTAGACCCACGGCTGCCGCGTATGAATACCGGCCCATTCCCAGACCAATATCGTAGGTATAGGTATCAATAACGTCAACATAATCTCTGATTATGGAATTTCTCATAATAATAATTTGGTCGAAATTACTGTTTAAAATGCTGCTCATACTAATAATAAACATAATTACAACAGTGGATTTAATGGCAGGCAATGTGATTTTCCACATTCTCTGAAATCTGTTGGCGCCGTCAACGATGGCTGCCTCATACATCTCCTGGTCAACGCTAGATATGGCTGCCAGGAATATGATTGAGTTCCAGCCGAAGTGCTTCCATATGTTTGTAGCTATCATTATGACCCAGGCCCACACAGGTTCATTCATAAAGAGTTTTGGATCGGATATGATCCCGTTTTTAATGAGCAGCTCATTTACCAGACCTTCGGCTGAGAGCCAATTGAGGAACATCCCTCCTATAATTACCCATGAAATAAAATACGGCAGGTAGGAGGCAGTCTGTACGAATTTTTTGAATTTAACCACTTTCAATTCATTTAAAAACAATGCAAATATTATAGGCAGCGGAAAACCCAGTAACAGATTCAGGAGGCTTAGCCCCAGAGTATTGCGAAGAAGCAGGAACAGGTTTTCACTCTGAATGAATTCCTTGAAATTGGCTAATCCCACCCAGGGACTGCCCATTATTCCCTTAACGATATCGAATTGTTTAAAGGCTATTATAAGCCCGTATATTGGGATGTAGCAGAAAATAATCATCCAGATAATTCCCGGTATTACCATAGCCTGGATATAAATCTGACTTAGAAATTTTTTGAAAATATTTTGACTTTGGGGGTCTTTCCCCGTTATAGCTGATTTTGAGTGTACAATTTGTCCGTCCAAAGGTCTTCATTCCTTTCTGCAAATGATTAAGAGCAACTTATGTTCCAATTATACTTGAGTAAACCGGCTCAAAAAGTCTCTTTTTTTTGCATAAAGTATGATTTTCTTGGATGACTGCAATAATTCTAAATTATAGAATCTCTATACTGTTGTGGTGATTTTCCCACTACTTTTTTAAAAGCCATAAAAAAGTATTTCTCATTTGGGTAACCCACCTTCCGTGCTATTTCAGGTATCTTAAGCCCGGTTTGCTCAAGCAGGTTTTTGGCTTTTTGAATTCGGACATGAATAAGATAATCAATGAAATTCTTACCTGTTTCCTTTTTGAACAAAACGCTGAGATAGCTGTTATTTTTATCAAAGTGATCGGCTATGGTATTCAGATTGATATCCTTGTAATAATTTTCATTAACATATTCAATAACCCTCTCTATGATTTTCCTTGAGGGGCTGCCACTTTTAAGACCGGCAATAAAGTCACATATTTTTATTAAATATCGCTTCAGATAAATATTCAGCTGGTTAATACTCCAGAATTGCTGGAATTCCTTGAAGGAATTGTCCTTGCCTTCAAAAAATGTATGGAATTCCTGAGACTTGTTAACAAAAACCCGGTAGAAGTAGGTACAGAATTTAGAATAAAAATCCTCCAGTACAGATATATCTCTGCTTTCGAAATCCATTTTGGTAAAGTACTCGTCTAACAGATTTATAATATTGGACTTATTACAAAGCTCCACTTCACCTGTAAGCCTTTCAAAAAGCACTGTGTTGTAAAATCCGGTGTTTTCAGAACTAATGGCTATTTTTGCTCCGTTGCAATAATAAATGGAATCGTTATTTCCCAGAATTTTGTTATTTAAAGCTTTAACAGATTTATTATAGGATAGTCTGGTGCCCTGAATACCTGTTACATTTTCGCCAACTGCAGTAAAAATTTGAGTATTCAGATACTTCTTGAGATTATTCTTCATGTTATTATGAACTTTAGAGACATTCTCGCTTAAATACTCTACACTTTCACTATTTAAGAGTATAACCAGTCTCTTCGTTGAATCAAAAAGAACCTGATAAGATGAAAAATAGCAGCCCATTAGTTCTTCAACAATATTTCTGATTGCAAACCGGTCCAGCTCATCGAACCCTTCCTTGTATTCTGCGTTGATGTGCTTATAATCTAATGTTATAACAGTCATGAATTTCTCTGAAAATTGGACTCCTACTTGTGACAGCTGCTCCGAGAGTTCCTGATAATCTATATTTTCTTTTTCTATAAGAGTTCTTAAGTAATTATCTTTTAGGATATTTCTGCTTTGATTATTTTCTATTTTTATATCTATCTCAAGCTGCTGTTTCCTGCTTTCCTCTTCAATGAGTTTTATTGTCTTTTCCAGGGATTCTACTAATTCTTCTCTTCTTACGGGTTTAAGAAGATACTCCCTAACACCATACTTTATTGCTCTTTTCGCATAGTCAAAATTATCATAGCCGCTGAGTATGAGAAAAAGAGGCCTGTATTTATATTCTGCAGCCTCAGGCACTTTTTGCAGCATTTCAAGCCCATCCATATCAGGCATTTTGATATCAGTAATTACAAGCCGGGGATTCTCTTTTTTAATCAACTCCAGGCCTTCCCTACCGTCCCGGGCATCCATAAGGTTGAATGTACCAGGAAATGCATTTTCAATCATAGACTTTATACCGTTTCTTATTCTATCTTCATCATCTACAATAAGCAGCTTATACATTCAAAAGCCCTCCTGTTTCTATAAGTAAGGAATCCTCTGAAACCGGAAGCGTCAGAATTACATTTGTACCCCGGTTCATACCGCTTTCAAGCCTGATACCGTAGGCTTCTCCAAACTCCATTTTTATTCTCCTGTTAACATTGGTCAAGCCTACTCCGTTATTTTTAGCCCCGACAATTAAAGTATTGTTCTGGAGGCTGTTATTAATAGCCCTAAGTTTATCCTCATCAATACCTGCTCCATTGTCACTAATTTTTATTGATATAACCCTATTATTCATAACGGCGCTGATTTCAATTACAAAGTTCTTTGCAGAACTATTGAAGGAATGGCTGAAACAATTTTCAACCAAAGGCTGTAAAAGAACTCTTGGTACCTTTATTCCCATAAAGGCATCTGGTAGATCTATTTTCAGCTCTATCCTGTCGGAATATCTTATTTTCATAACAGATACGTAGTTCCTCACATGCTCAATTTCCTGCCTTAGTGTTACGCATCTGCTGTCGGAGTTGATGTTATATCTGAATAGGGCCCCCAGTGAAGTTAAGGCATCTGACAATTCATACTGTCGGTTCATTTCACATTCCATTTTCAGGCTTTCCAGTGTATTGTATAAAAAGTGAGGATTTATCTGTGCCTGAAGAGTCTTAAGCTCTGCCTCCCACTGTGCAGTCTCCTTTTCAACCAGCTCCACCAGTATCTGTTCCAGTTTTTCTGTCATGTGATTGAAGCCGTTCGTCAATTCCCCTATTTCATCATTTCTGGTCTCTGTAATACGGCTGTCAAAATAACCGTTTTCAACCCTGTTCATCATTCTTAACAGGACTTTTATTCTCTTAAATAGAAATCTTGTAACGATATAGGTAACTAAAAATGCGAAGAAAACTCCCACAATAAGTATTGTCCATACTGACGCTTTGTAGGTTGATAGCTGATCAAGGATTTCATTCTCATCCACTACAGCAAGGATTTTAAGATCTGTTCCGTCAACTGTATCATAAACAGCATTGTAGTTCTCATTTGATATTTGAAAATCTATTACACCGGTGGTTTCACTCAGCTTTTTGTGATCGATGTATTTTTCCAACGCTTCTGTTCCGCCATTGTATATGATTATGCCTTTACTGTCCATTACAGCAATATAACCGTTTGTTCCAATCTTAACGGTTGAAAAGCTTTTTGAAATTTCCTCCAGAGGAAGGTCTATCTCAAGAATTCCCAAAACTACATTGTTTATGGTAAGGGATCTTATTTTTGTATAAAGAGGCAGCACCATGCTTGTTTCATTGACGTGATCCTGAACTCCATAAAAGTAATCCCTTTTCTTGATTCCACCCCATATACTGTTGTTTTGCTTAATGTTTAAAAGTTTTTTATAATCCTCTTTACTCTCTATGCGGTTGATATTGTATACAACCCTGTCCATTTCCGGAATGGTTGAATTGGAGGAATAGAAAAACAGGTCAAAGTGTTGTGAACCTACCTGACTGAGCTTTGAGAGCTTTGGCTCTATTTCATAATCATAGTAAACCATAGGATCAAACTCATTTCCTAAAAAACCCTGAACCTGATTATCAAATCTCAGAAAATCGGAAACATACTCACAGTTTTTAGTCATGTATAAGACATTCTGCTTGATCTGCGAGACGGTCTGAGCAAGAATGCTAAGGCTCTGCTCCCTTATGGATGACACCGACCGGTTATAGCCGGTCACCTGAAAAACTGCGAGTGGTACTATTATCAGAATAAAATAAATGAAGGTAAATTTCCACAATATACTTGTATCAAGTATTTTTTTTACAATACGCTTCATTTTTACCTCCTGTTTTTTAAGTCTTATTAACATGGACTCTTCCTATGCCATGTTTACATAAATAATATAGCATAGTGCGGTGCTTTTATAAACTTCATAGCAGTATTGGATGTAAAATATACTTTCTCAATATTAAAAAGGGATTCCAAAACTGTTATGGAATCCGGTTTCATATTTCAAAGTCCTCTTTTTGCTGTTCTAAGATGTTTGAATTGGTTACACCTGTTTATAATATCGAATCCAATCGATATAGTATTTTTTTGGAAAAACGGTATTTTCATCTGGATCTCCGGGCCACCCCCCTCCAACTGCCAGGTTGAGGAGTATAAACTGTTCCCTGTGGAAACACGGCATGTTTCTGATATCGGCATTAAAGTAATAATTGTCGTCAACATACCATTTTATCTCATTTTCATTCCATTCTATACCTATTATGTGATAGTCATCACTGAACTTCTGCCCCTGCAAGACAAAGGCATTACTGCCTTCATAGCTGAAGTGCCATTCACCATTAGGGTTTGGACAATGGATATTTGCATATACCGTGGAATCTCCATCTGCTCCTCCAACCAGTTCCATAATATCCAATTCGCCGCATTCAGGCCAGTCACTGTCTCCTTCAAAAGAGGTCCCCAGCATCCAGAATGCAGGCCAAAGGCCTTTTCCGTCAGGAAGCTTTGCCCTCATTTCCATCCTTCCATAGAGAAAACCCTTCTTATTTTTGGTATTTATACTGGCTGAAGTATATTTATATCCTTTATAATCTTCCTTCCGGGCTTCAAGAATTAGCTTGCCATCCTCTATATATGCGTTTTCAGGCCTGTCAGTATAGTACTGAAGCTCATGGTTTCTTATGTAACCAAACTCGTAATTCCACAAATTTGTATTAATTCTTCTTTCATCAAATTCTTCGCACCATATCAGCTTCCATTTTTTATTTTCCATCTGCATCTCCCTTTACTGTAAATATTTATTTTCAAGTAATACCGTATCTCAATGGTACTTATTTTTGTTAATAATTTAAATGTACCAGCTCCTTCAAACTTTTATGTTTTTTATAAACTATTCAGTAATTTGCAACTTAATTATATCTACTAAAAATAAAAAAAGCTGTCCACTTTTTTTATTTTTAGTCAGCTTTTTTGTTACTTCCTCAACTTTATCCGGTTGTATTCGTTATATCTGCTCTGCAGTCTTCTGTAGGCCTCAACCACTTCAGGCGGGATATCTACATGAGCTATAAAATCCCTGCCCTTTGGGCCGTATCCATTTTCATCATCTCTGAGCCTCGGGATCTCCCCCATAATAAGATCCACAAATCTGTCCACCGACCATATTCCTTCGATACTGTTTACAAACTTCATAACCCCTTCCTTTACAGCAAGACGGGGAGTAAACGGACAGTAGCTTATTATCTCTGTTTTTTCTCCTGCCCATGCCTTTAGGAAGGATGCATGAGTTCTGAGCTGCATGGTGGGGTCCTGTATAATTATCACCGAGCCGGGAACCTTATTGAGAGCCTTTAAGGTTTTTAACGCTTCAACTGCATTGGAACCACAGTTGGTTGACTGGTTTTCAATGATAATTGTGTCCGGATCAATACCTGTAGATTTGCAGATAACCTCTTTCAAAATATCTGCTTCAGTTCTGTTCTCTACATCGATGTTACTGTATTTTTTATCATTTAAAATATTATTGACCAGATATTTTGTGGAATGCCCTATACCTCCCACAATCATTAATTCTCCGGCCAAACCTGCCTTGAATGCACTTGCACCCAGTTCGGCCAAATATGGCATACTGTTTCCAAGTATGATCATTACATCTGCCCGGGAAATACCATACCTCTCAGAAAGTGCTACGGTCGTCAGTCCCGTAATATCTCTTCTTGAAAGAAAGCTTATTATACAATTTAAATCTTCTGCAACATCATGCTCTGTATAGTTTTTCATACTTAAACCACCTTCTGAGACCTATAATTATTGCAAAAACTACGCATAATACAAATCCTGCAAGTTCCAATCATCTTTACTGATTTTAGACATATACTTTCTCCTTAGCATTCTTTGTACTCTTACTTATTATTAAAATTCGATGTAATAGTTCCCTGGTGGAAGGCAATCTTCCAGCTTCCGTCCATCAATTTCCATATGGAGCTTCGAAGTGAGTACTGTTTCTCAGCAACATTTGAGCCGGTTTTAACTGCTTTGTAAATTACAAGCGCTACCTCGGGAGACAGAAGCTTCACCTTGAAATCCAGTAAAGTGATATTGCTCGCAGCCTCAGATCTTAAAGTACACATAATATCTTTTTTACGATATACCTTACCTGAACTCCCAATCTCCATAAAATCATCCGCAAGCAAATCGACAATTGCTTCCGATGATTTCCTGATATTTGGTTTCAGCAGACTCTCTTCCAGAGACAGGAGCTCGGAAATCAGCACAGAATCATTTTCCATACAGGGTTTATTCCTTTCATTCCTGATATATTTCCTTAGTCCAGCCTCTTCTTACACATTTGGGGCACTTAAGGAATTTAATAATCACCTTGCCGGTATTGTAATTATTACACAGCATAACATACAATACCTAATGTAGAGTTATTGAACAAATTTTTTAAAACTAAAATGTCCCATGCCATATTCCATTAATATAATCTCTGGCTCGCCTCATACTTTCAACAGACACAGCCGGGTTACCTTCTTCATATGGAATATTGCATTCCAGGGTCATTGCATGTATACTATCAAGCTTTAATTCCTGTAAAAAACCTTTGAGGTCCAGCGCTCCTTCTCCCGGAAACAAATGACGTCCCCCAGCCTTATAATCACTGAAATGTACCCCTTTGACATAATCCCTGCAAGCTCTGGCAACTGAGACAATATCAATTCCCAGTTGAGCATAGTGAGTAGTATCAATATTTATATAAAGCCCATTTTCCTTAACAAATTCAAGCATTTCCACCGGATTAACAAGAGAAGTCTGATATCCTGGAAATTTCTGAATATTTTCAATGCATATAATATAATTTTTTTTAAGGCTGCTTAGGTCCTCTGCGGCCTTTCTGCTATAGCCGGACCACCAGCTTTTATCCTCAGTTTTCTTGTGGGGAGCATGAAACACAATACACGGGATATCCTTTTCACCGAACTCAAGGTATTCATATGTATCTCTATTAATTACCGAATCAGTATCCTTAAAAATAACCCCGCCCATATCATGGAGGGAATTTATTTTAAGCCCGCTTTCCCTGACCATTTTGAGAACTTCTCTGGGTCTTATGTTTTTTAAATGCTGGGTTACCTCCCAGTTTTCCCCGCCAGTCCAGTAGGTGTCAAGCTCTATCGACTCAAACCCCGCTCTTTTGATAAGGTCCAGGGCTTCAACAAAGGGGATGTTGTAAAATGTAGCTGTTGCAATTGATATATTCATTGATTCCTCTCCGGTTTACTTTAACTTAAAGCAGTCATAAACCATTTGTATATGGCTCCGCTGGCATTTCTCCCGCAGCAGACCTCCATTTCTTAAAATGCTCTGTTTCTCAGTGTTTCAGCTGGTCTTCAGGTGTATTAAAAGTATATCTATTCCCATTTCAATTCAACAGAGCCTTCTGCCTGCTTGCTTTCTATAACTATTTTTATCTCATCATCGGAACTTTTAACTTCCTTCCACCCGCCAACTCCATTAACATGTATCTCTCCATCCTTAGAATCTATCTCTGCCGCTTCTTCACTTATCCATTTAAGGTCCTGTATAACACGATTTTCAGAATCAGTAAAGTAAATCCTCAAATCACCCTTCTCAATTTTGCAAGTATAATCAAACCTGTACAGCTTATGAGCTTTAGCCTTGAAAGTTCTGATTTCTTTTCCGTCCAGATTGTCAAAACTCATCTTTACGTGCCCATAGGAGGAGTTATCTGCCAAAGTTGAATAGTCTGATTGTGAGTCATATATCAGGGTGCTCTTACTGCATCCAGTAAATAACAACAATAGCAGCAGCAGTAATATACTTATATTTTTAATAATGCTATAGATATACATCTTTCCCTTCATATTTCCAGAGTGTTACAGCTTACATGACCGATTTGTTCAACTCCCAAATCTACAATAATGCTCTCTTTTCCAGGCAGTATAAAATCTGACCGTTAAAACTGCTTAACTCCTCCGGCAATTCAATATCGGAGCCTTAATCATAACCATTTTTTCTCTATAACTTCATTTAGGCATGCTAAAATAATAACGTCCCCATTTTGAGACGGCTATTTTTCGTCAATACTTCGTTATCGTCAGTTGAAAATAAATAAATTATTGCGCATTCCTCCGCCTTGTGTTGACAAAAAATATCTCGCCACAAAACGGAGTTTTATTATTTCATCATGCCTTAACTATAACTAATTGTAATATTTAGGAAATGCACATGTCAACCTACTTTCTCATCCAGGCCCATCTGACTTATAACCATTTTATGGTATGATCCCTTCATTTCCATTAGTTCATGGTGAGTGCCACTCTCTAATATTCCTCCTCCCCCAATAACCAGTATTTTGTCGGCATCACGGATGGTTGAAAGCCTGTGTGCTATTAAAAAGCTGGTATGATCCTTCATCAGCTGCAAAAGCGCCCGTTGGATTTCCTTCTCGGTTCTGGTATCAACACTGCTTGTGGCCTCATCAAGTATCAGAATGGGCGCTTGACACAAAACTGCCCTCGCTATTGCAATGAGCTGCCGCTGTCCCTGGCTCAGATTGTCCGAGCTGCCGGTCACATGAGTATCATAACCTCTGGGAAGACGCGATATAAAATCATCTGCATGGGCCGTTAAGGCTGCGGCTCTAACTTCAGCATCTGTGGCATCAGGTCTTGAATACCTTATGTTGTCGGCGATGCTGCCTGTAAAAAGACATGTATCCTGCAAAACCACTGAAAAACAGTCTCTAAGATCTTTTCTTGAAATGTCTGTAATGTCTACGTCATCGATAAGTATTTTTCCCTGCCCGACCTCATAGAAGCGGGTCAAAAGGTTTACTATAGTTGTTTTGCCTGCTCCTGTTTCCCCAACAAGTGCGACAACCTCTCCAGGGTTGACCTGTAAGCTCACACTGTTCAAAACAGGCTTTTCAGATGAATAAGCAAAAGATACTTCCCTGAATTCCACCCTGCCTTTTGGATTCTTAAATTCCCTGAGGCCGGTCTTATCAGCCTTCTCCTCGTACTCATCCAGGATCTCAAAAACTCTTTCAGCGCCGGCGAGTGCTGACTGGATGGTATTGAACATACCTGCTATGTTGTTGAGCGGCATGCCAAACTGTTTGGAATAGGTCAGGAAGCTGACTACAACACCTACTGTAATAGTCCCCTTAACCGCCAGAAGTCCCCCGGCGCAGGCAACCAAAGTATAATTGAGGTTATTTATTACATTCATAAAGGGCATTAAAAAACCTGCCCATATCTGCGCTTTTGTAGAATAATCACTGAGTTCCAGATTAACCTTTTTAAATTCTTCAAGGATTTTTTGCTGCCTGTTAAAGGCCTTTACCATTTTTAGTCCGACAATGCTTTCCTCCACTACACCATTAAGAGCACCAAGGGTTTTCTGCTGACTGGAGAAATATTTACGGCTGTGCCTTGCAATAGTCCTTGTAAGTAGAAAAACAAGCGGAATTGTCACAATTGCAATCAGTGTAAGAACCGGACTAAGAACAAGCATCATAATAAAAGCACCGGTTATGGAGAACACGCTTGATATTAGCTGTGTTGTAGTTTGGGCTACAGTGCTGCTTATATTGTCCACATCATTTGTAATTCTGCTCATGGTATCTCCGTGTGCCCGGGTATCAAAAAAGTTAAGAGGTATTCTCTGAAGTTTTGAAAAGAACTCGGTCCTTATATGTTTAACCAGTCTCTGAGTAAGCCTGGCCATAAGGGTACCGTTCAGAGTATCTATGAACCAGCTGGTAACATAGCAGAGTACCAGAGCAATCAATATCACGTTCAAAAGATCATGATCTATCCTGTTTGTTCTAATATTAAAGGTATTAATTGCTTCTCCCAGCAGGAAGGGTGTCAGTAAAGAAACTGCAGCAGATATAACTGTCAGTATGGTGGCAAGGATCAGAGCTTTTCTCCATTTGACAAACAGCCTTATCAACCTCATCAGTGTTCCTCTTGAATTTTTAGGTTTTGCAGTTGGCTGAAATCTCTGATGGCCGGCACCCCATCTCCCCATCTTGGGCATATTATCATAATTCCGAATATTATTTTTATCAGGCATTTTTAGTTAAGTCGCCCCCAATCTGAGAATTATATATATCCCTGTAGGTTCTGCAATTCTCCAGAAGTTCCGAGTGACTCCCGAAGCCTGCCTTTACTCCGTTATCCAGTACCAGAATTTTATCTGCCGACATGGCAGTACCTATTCTTTGTGTTATCATTATAACTGTTGTGGAATCATCCATTTTCTTTAGCGCAAGTCTGACCTTTGCCTCAGTAACGGCATCCAGTGCACTGGTGCAGTCATCAAGAATCAGAAGCGGGGAATTCTTTACCAGCGCTCTTGCAATAGATAATCTCTGCTTCTGGCCACCTGATAAATTAACCCCATTTTGCCCTAATTTTCTCTCGTATTTATCGGTCATTTCTTCAATAAAGCTTTGGGCCTGAGCACATTGGGCAGCATACTCAATCTGAAGCCCCTCTGCCTCACTGCTGCCCCAGGCTATATTTTCGTAAATGCTTCCCGAAAAAAGCATACTTTTTTGAGGGGCAAAAGCGATGTTCTGACGTAATGTCCCTACATCTATATTTTTTATGTCCTCTCCATTGAAGTATATCATGCCCTCCTGGACATCGTAAAAGTGAAGGCACAGCCAGGCAAGTGTCGATTTACCTGAACCGGTAGGCCCTATTACAGCAATAGTCTCTCCGGGTTCAATTTTAAAGGATAGATTTTTTAATGCAGGCAGTCCACTTCCACCGGGATAGGCAAAAGTTACATTATCAAACTCCAACTGTGCTGTCTTGTAGTGTTCAGACTCGCCACTGCTCCTGAAGTCTTCCTCCCCCGACAAAACTTCATTAATCCTCTCTGTTGACGCTTTGGTTCGTATAAATGTGTTGAATATGTTGGTAATCATAATAAGAGAAGTGAGTATCTGAGTCATATAGTTAATAAAGGCTGCAATCTTTCCAACCTCTATTTCACCATTTCCGAACATAATACTACCCACATATATGATTACAGCTATTCCTATGCTTACAGTAAGTGACATCAACGGTGAAAAGTAGGCTATAACCAACTGGGAGGATATACTTCTTTCAGATAAATCTGAATTAGCCTCATCAAACTTTTTTTCTTCATCCTCGAAACGGCCAAAAGCCTTAACCAGTCTTATCCCCAGCAAATATTCCTGTACTACGGTATTAACCCTGTCTATGGCTTTCTGGACTTTGGCAAAGCGTGAATAGCTTAGTTTCATGCTTACTGTAATCAGAACTCCCACTACAATAATTGCTGCAAATAGAACCATACTCATATACGGACTCAGCATAACGGCCAGTATTATGCTTCCAATACAGGCCAATGGGGCTTTTAGGAAGATTCTCATTATTCCGTTAACAAACTGGGTTATTTGAGAGGTATCATTTGTCATCCTTGTTATCAGAGAACCGCTTTCTATATTATCCACGCTGACTTCAGAGAAACTGATTATCTTTGAAAAAACATCATATCTCAAATCTGCCCCAAACATCTGGGATACCTTGCTGGCAAGAATATTTCGTGATGCTGCAAAGCAGGCTCCGAGAATGGTGATCCCCAGCATCATAAGACCGTACCTTGCAACCAAATCCATGCTGCTGTTTTTTACACCATCATCTATAATATGTGACATAATAGTGGGCTGAAGCAGGTCACATACCGCCTCCAGGAAAACACAGGTTATGGCGCACAGAAACATTAACTTATACTTTTTGAAATAGACTTTGTATATATTCATCCGTTGGAAATCTCCTTATACCGCCATTCCTGTCTTAAACTGGCTGTTATACAGATTGGCATAAAAGCCGTTTTGCTCAAGGAGTTCAGAATGAGTACCCTTCTCAACTATCCTTCCACTGTCTATTACCAGGATACAGTCAGCATTTTTGATGGTGCTCAGTCTGTGAGCGATGATGAAGCTGGTTCTCCCCTTCATCAGTGCAAGCAGCGCCTCCTGTATCTTAAGCTCGGTGCGTGTATCAATTGACGAAGTGGCCTCATCAAGTATCAGTACTCCAGGGTCGGCAAGTATTGCTCTTGCTATGGCAATCAGCTGTCTCTGCCCCTGGGAAATGTTTGAAGCATTGTCGGCCAAAACAGTCTGATATCCCTGGGGCATATGCTTTATAAATGAATGTGCATTAGCCAGTTTTGCCGCAGCAATTACCTCCTGATCTGTGGCATCAGGCCTTCCATACCTTATATTGTCGGCGACAGACTCTGAGAACAGATATGTGTCCTGCAGCACCATACCCACACTCCGGCGCAGACTTCCCAGCGTTAGTCCGGATATATCGTTACAGTCGATACTTATTCTCCCGCTGTCTATATTATAAAATCGGGTAAGCAGGCTTATAATAGTTGTCTTTCCTGCGCCGGTAGGTCCTACTATGGCTATCTGCTCTCCCTGTTTTGCTTCAATAGAAGCATTTTTAAGTACGGGTTTACCCTCGACATATGAAAAAGTAACATCTTCAAAGACTATATGCCCCTGTACCTCATCCATTTCCCTGGAATCCTCGTTGTCCTCCTCCTTTGGCTCATCCATTATTTCAAATACGCGTTCTGCTCCGGCCATTGCTGATTGAATTGTATTAAACAGATTTGCTATTTCATTTAACGGCCGGGCAAAGTTTCTCATATAAAGCAGAAATGTAAATATAATTCCAACGGTTAAATTTTCTCCGTTAAGCATCAGATACCCGCCCGCTACTGCCACTATCATAAAGGTTGTATTGTTTATCAGATTCATAAGGGGGCCCATAAGGCCTGAAATTCCCTGAGCAATAGTGCTGCTCTTCTTCAGTCTGAGATTTATTTCGCTAAATTGCTTTTTAACTTTTTCTTCTCTTCCAAAGAGCTTTACAACCTTTTGCCCCGAAATAATCTCTTCCACAAAACCATTTAATTGACCAAGGCTCTGCTGCTGGAGTTTGAAGTATTTCCTTGTAATACCTGTAATAAACTTTGTTACAAGAAACATTACCGGAATTGTCACAAGGGATATAAGTGTAAGCTTGGGACTTAATATCAGCATGGCTAAAAGCATCCCTGCTATGTTTATTACTCCCGAAAAGAGCTGTGTGACGTTCTGGGATAAAGTAATATTGATGTTATCAACATCATTTGTCAGCCTGCTCATTAAATCTCCGCTGTTACTTTTATCAAAAAAAGCCAGAGGCAGTCTCTGAAAACTGGAAAACAACTCTTTGCGAATTTGTGCTGTAGTTTTCTGAGCAACATCTATCATTAAAGAATTCTGCAGGTATGCGGTTGCCACATTAAACAGGTAAATTACAAGAAGCAGGCCGCAGATCATCATTAAGCCATGGACATCCTTCTGTTCAATATAAGTATCAATTATAAAACCATTTAACCTTGTTCCGGCTATTCCTATCAAAGTTGAAACAATGGAAAAAATAAATACATAAACTATAATCCTGCTCTGGCCGGACAAATACGAAATAAGCCTTCGTAACGTTCCTTTTGCATTTTTAAGTGTCACCGGCGCTCTGTGAAGCATAGCTCCGGGACCACCTCCCGGCCTGACCTGAAAACCTGGTGCCTGTTGTTTGTTTTCTTTATCCGACATTAGTCAAAACCTCCTCTCCCAATTGTGATACTGCTATACTTCTATATATTTCACTGGTCATAAGTAATTCATGGTGGGTTCCTATTGCTGATATTTCTCCTTCATCCAAAACCAATATTTTGTCTGCATCCCGTATGGCTGAAATCCTCTGGGCTATAAGAAATACTATAGTGTCCTGCTTTTTATTATTGAGTGCTGCCTGGATTTTTGCCTCGGTAGCCATATCAACTGCACTGGTTGAATCATCAAGAATCAGTATTTTTGGGTTTTTAAGAAAAGTTCTGGCTATGGACAGTCTCTGCTTCTGTCCTCCTGAAAAATTCTTTCCCCTTTGTTCAACTGTGCTCTTGTACCCGTCTTCAGCAGCCACTACGAACTCATATGCCTGAGCGTCACGGACCGCCTTTTCCATAGCTCTATCATCACTGTTTTCGTCTCCCCATTTGAGATTTTCTTCAATAGTGCCCGAGAAAAGAATGCTATCCTGCATAACAACTCCTACACATTCTCTCAGATCCTCCAGCGATAGATGTTTTACATTTACACCACCCAGCAAAACTGCACCCTCACTGGCATCATATAGTCTGGGAATAAGGCTCACCAGGCTGCTTTTACCCGAGCCTGTTCCCCCAATTATGCCTATTGTTTCCCCTGACCCTGCCTTAAAGGAAATGTTTTTAAGAATATATTCGTCCGGGGAGTTATTATATCCAAAGGAAACATTTTTGAATTCAATATCATAGCTATGGATTTCTACCGGCTTTTCAGGTTCTTTTATGGTAGCTTCAGTATCCAGAACTTCATTTACTCTGTCAGCTGATACCTTCGCTCTTGAAAAATTAATCACCAACATAACCACCATCATCAAAGACATTAATATCTGAACCAGGTAGTTCATAAAGGCCATAATATCACCTGATTTAAGCTGTCCTGCTATCTCCATGTTTCCGCCAAACCATAAAAGGGCAATAATACTCAAATTAAGTATCAAGGTGAGTAACGGCCAAAGCAGCACGGTTATTTTCTGGGCCCTTGTGCTCCAGAGAACCAGCTCATCGTTTGCTTGCTTGAACCTCTGTTCTTCCTTCACATGTCCTGTAAAAGCCTTTACAACCTTAACTCCCAGCAAATTTTCACGCATCACCGTATTTACCCGGTCAATCTTCTCCTGCATCTTTAAAAAAAGCGGAAAGGATTTTTTAACTATCAATACTACGAAAAACAGCAGCACCGGCATGGATACTGCAAAGATCAAGGTAAGTCCGGGGCTTATGGTCAGTGCCATAATAATACCGCCAATAACCAGAAGCGGTGCTCTGACCATAATGCGCAGCATCATCAACACTGTATTTTGTACCTGTGTAACATCATTTGTCAGTCTGGTTATGAGCGAAGAAGTTTTTAATTTATCCAACTCTAAAAAAGATAAGGTTTGTATTTTGTCAAACATGCTCTGTCTGAGCCTGGTGCCCATTGCCATTGCTGCAACTGAGGACAATATGCAGCAGCCTGCTCCGCCTATAAAGCCAATCACAGCAACTACAATCATCTTAATACCTGTAGCTATGACATACTGCTTGTCACCATTTGCAATTCCTATATCAACTATGTCTGACATCAAGGTTGGCTGCTGCAGGTCCATCATTACCTCCAGAAGCATCATTAGCGGCGCAGATACTACGAAAAAGTAGCTCCCTTTCAGATACTTAAATAATTTTATCATCTATTTTCACCGCCCCTTGCTTTCCGTTTATCATGTTATTAAATATCCTGTTCAGGAAATTCCCTGCCAGAATCTTTTCTTCCTCAGAGAAGCCATTGAAGCATTCATCAGCCAATGCAACAAAAATTTCATCAACTGTTTTCTTCTTTTCGTAGCCCTTTTCGGTAAGCCAAACTTCAAGTGCTCTCTTATCTCCCTTAACCTGCTTTCTTTCAATAAGACCCGCCTTCTCCATACTGTTTAAAACACTGGTTACCGACGCCGGTTCCAAATGGCATGCTGCTGCTATCTCTCTCTGAATACAGCCATCGTGTTCGTATAAATAATTTAGCATTCTTGGCTGGCCTGCAGTCAGATCATACTTCATAAATTCATATGAAGATCTTCTTCTATGGGTGGCACTTACTTTAATAAGCAGATGATTCAAGTCTCTTTTATTCAACATATCACTCCCTTGAAGGTTATATAACAAATATAGTTAGAGTTCTAATAATTAGAACTCTAACTATATTTTATTAGCAGTAAATATACTTTGTCAATATAAAAGTACCCCGTTCCAATTTTGGAAAACGGGGTACTCAACCATCACTTCTCATAATTTACTAAATCTACATTGTTAACGTACCTTCATCCGAATTAACAAGCATCAGAATATCTTCCTCTGCTCCGGTTACTGCATTAATATATATTATAAATTTCTGTTCATTAACAGCTCCTTTGAACTCATAGCAATATCTCTCCGATTTAAAATCAGTTGGAATTATTGCTTTACCCTGACTTTCAATTTTAAGTTTACTATTGATTTTGCTTTTTGCCTCTTCTATTGTAAGTTTAGTCGGCGGAATATCTCTGGTTTTATGGTTGTACAGATAACCCTTTGCCTCAATACCCATGACTTCTCCATTATCCAAAGCAACCTTTATCCTTACTAGATCAGGATAACAGACAACACCATCCTGAACAGAGGCATAGCATATGGTTGCCACACCGTCCTGTTTCATGAAATAGGTATCCTTCATACTGCCAAACCCGTTATTCTTGAGAAAATTCTGAGCTGCCTTTTTAGCCGCTTCCATGGTCATTTTTCCGTCATCTACGTTTCTATTTCTGACCATCCAATACACCTGACCGCCCTGTTGGGTTATATCAACCTCTGCACTGCCATCATTAGTTGAGTTTTTATAGTCCACCTTAAAGCGGTAGGTTTTTATAGCCTCCTCGCTCTCATTATTTTCAAGCCTCGTAATTTTTTGTATTTTATCGTTTCCAATCATTTTTCGGACAACATCTTCAGCCTTTGCAATGTCAACTTTTCCAGTTTTCAGTCCAACAGGTTTAACTTTTAGCAAGTGGTCGGAATAAGGTCCGTCGTAGGTCATTGATGGATATTCCTGAAAATTCTTCTCAACATTCTCGAACTGGGATGACTCAATATTTTTAGTATTCTGACTCTTCAACTGTCTCGGCCCGTCTGAGCTTCCCCATGCCATTTTACCTTCATTAATCCGGTCTTGAATTTTGTGGAGACTGTTCTGCAGAGATACAGAAAAGTTATGCAGCCGCTCCAACGTGCTATACTCGTCATCACTCAACGGCAAACCGTTTGCCGTTTTATTATTATACGAATAGGCCATGTCGCCTACTTGGGTAAGGAAATTGGAGGTTTTTTCAAGTATTGGCGGTGCTACGGGAAGCTGTCCCATATTTGTCTGAGCAAGGTTTGCCTCCCGCCATACCTCTTCAAGCATCGTTGAAGTCCCTCTTGGTGTAGATGTTATCATAGATTTAGCCAATAGTACTTCAACATTATCGACATAGCTTGTCAAATCCAAAAAGGCTCTACTGTACTGATTATCCATCATTATCCTTAAATCTGTAAGCTGCCTGTTTTGAAAATAACTCCAGGTGGACACCCCGGCCAATGCCAGTACTGCTACGATAGCCACAGGTACAGCCCAGGATGTCCGTCTCCTTCTTCTTTTTGAATCATTATGATTGTTCATGTTTTCATATTCGCTCTGATCCAATTAATTCACCTCCATTTTATATTCCAAACCAGTGTTTGCCTATCTTTAATTTTACCTTTCTAGACCAGATCCATTTACTTGTAGCAGTTGCAGGGTTCCAGTAATAAAGACATCCATATGTCGGATCCCAGCCAGCAAGTGCATCTCTAGCAGCTTTTACAACTGTAGATTTGGGGTTGATGGGTACATTTATCTGTCCATCTGATACAGCAGTAAATGCTCCCGGCTGGTATATGACACCGGCAATTGTTTTAGGGAATTTAGAATTTTTTACTCTATTTAGTATGACTGCGCCGACGGCAACCTGCCCCTCAAAGGGCTCACCTCTGGCCTCTCCGTTTATTGCTCTTGCAAGAAGCTGCTCGTCGGATACTTTTTTAGCAGCAGCATTTACCGTTCCGGTCTCAACAAAAGTTCCCAGTCCCATAGAAAGCAGCGTATTTTCATCAGCTATTCCGCTTGCTCTGAATCCATAGGTCCTCTGGTATTTAAGTACGGATGCAAAAGTATCATACCCGAAGCTTCCATTTACCTTACCGTCATAATAACCCCAATTTTTTAATTCCTGCTGCATTTCTTTAACTTCCTGCCCCTTGTCACCTATTTTTAGAGATGAAGCGGTACTAGTAAAATACACTGATCCTTGACCTAATAACGAAAGACTGAATATTACGATTAAACAAAAAGCAATCAATTTTATATGCTTTTTCAAACTTGTACCTCCTTCCAAATTTACATTAGAACTTAAGAAATGAATAATTAATAGTTTTTTTCCCTGCAATACTATTTTGAGTTATTGATTGTCAAAATATTCGTAATATTTCTTTATTTATGCATTCTACGTATAATTAGGTCTATTATGTTAAAAATCTATATGAAGGAACAGTTAAATAATAACTTCCGATTCTAAGAACCTGTTTAGTATCTGCTTGTACTTGACATTTTGAGTGAATTTTGTGTCAGGCAAGGCAAATTTTTGCAGGAATAATTTGTTTATTCCAAGAAAATTTAACGCAGCATGGCGCAAAATCCGCCAAAATGGCGAGTGCAATGGGATGCTAAACAGATTCTAAAGCAGGAATTTTATTATTCAACTATTTCTAGCCCCTATTAACAATGTACAATACGTTTTTAAGCGGCGAATTTACCCTGCAGCTGCGTTGAAGCCACTTGTAAGGCACAAAGCCATACTTCGCGTCTTCGCCTTGCCGCAAGCCAAATTCTCTCGCTCAAAAATCTCCGACCTGACGCTGAGATATTTTTGCAGTTTTCGAGGCGGATGGACGAAGCCTTGCTTGATGCAAGGCAAGGACGACAACAAAAGTGGCAAAATAGCCGGCGTGAGGCGTGTTATACATTGTCAATAGAGGGCAAAATATTATTTTCTAATTTTTAATCATAAAGAACCTGTCTAGTATCTGCTTGTACTTGACATTTTGAGTGAATTTTATGTCAGGCAAGGCAAATTTTTGCAGGAATAATTTATTTATTCCAGGAAAATTTAACACAGCATGGCGCAAAATCTGCCAAAATGATGAGTGCAATGGGATACTAAACAGGTTCTAATGCGGAGATCACTATGAAGGTATTGATACTGTATGTTTCTGTGGGAACAGGTCACATGAAGGCTGCCGAAGCGTTGAAGGAATCTATTGAAAAACAGTTTTCAGGCTGGTCCGTTGATATTCTTGATACATTAAAATATATAAATCCAATAGTAGATAAAATCGTTGTCGGTAGTTATCTGGGTGCTCTGAAAAGAAGTCCCGGACTTTACAGCAGGCTCTATACTGCTTCCGGTACAGGAACAGGTATTTATGATATGAGCAAAGCGCTTAACAGGCTATTGTCCTTTAAACTCAACAGCCTCATAAATGATTACAGGCCATCTGCCGTAGTAAGCACCCACCCCTTTCCCATGCAGATGCTGTCATCCTTAAAGGAAAAAAATAAAATCAATATACCTACAATTGCAATTTTGACAGATTATGTAGTTCATTCTCTCTGTTTGGATAATGGAATGGATGCGTTTATTGTTGCAAATGATCTGATGAAAACCGAGATGATAGCCCGTGGAATCCCCGGGAGTATAATTTTTCCTTATGGCATACCTGTTTCACCAAAGTTCCTCACCAGAGTAGATAAAACCAAACTCAAGCAGGAGCTGGGACTGGATAACAAGTTTACCGTTCTTGTTATGGGCGGCGGGATGGGCTTTGGTAATATTGACAGCACTATGACTTCATTGTTGAATTGTGATATAGACCTTCAAATAATTGCTGTTACAGGAACAAATCAAAAGTTGAAAAATCAACTGGAACAAAGTGCCGCAAGCAGCAATAAAAAGGTTTTAATATTGAGTTATACAGATAAAATAAACGAACTGATGGATATATCAGATCTTCTGATAACCAAACCCGGTGGCATGACAATATCCGAGGCTTTGGTAAAAGGCCTGCCCATATTCATAATTTCACCAATACCCGGCCAGGAGGAAGGTAACGCCAGCTTTTTGATCAGAAGCGGTGCAGCTAATAAAATTGATGACTCAGCCCAGCTTGTAAGTGTACTTTCACAAGTTGCCAACGATCCGCTTACATTAAAAGCAATGCGGGAAAACTCCAAATTTTTAGGTAAACCACATTCTGCCAACGATATTGCAACGCTGCTTGGAAAGCTTGTTTTGGGATGATAGTCAGAATATTCTACGGACACCGCATACCCTTCCCTTAAAATAGCTGTCCTCAAGGGTTTCGGTTATTACTCCCCGGGTTGTACTTGAATGGATAAATTCATTATCCCCCACATAAACTCCAACATCGTAAACATCTTTTTTAAGACTGTCGGTGCTGAAAAAAATCAGATCACCTGTCTGAAGATTCTCTAAATCAACAGGTGCTCCCGCTTTGTACATTTGTTGAATATTCCTTGGCACTTCAACGCCATTTATTTTACTGCAGATATATACAAGCCCGGAGGAGTCCATACCCCACCGGCTTATTCCTCCTAAAATGAAAATAGTACCGTTAAATTTCTTAATTGTCTGAATAAATTCGTCCTCACTGGTTTTTGGAATTATATTATCACTTATGGGAATTGCGATTACTCCGCCTTCCTCTACCCAACCTCTTTTATTGTCAGGTAAAAGGACATCATAGCCTGTTTTTGTTTTACCGACTGAATAAAGCTCTGTTCCAAGCACAACCTTCTTAAAATTAACAACATTATTTGCTCCCGAATAAATGTCTATTGTTTTTGCAGTAACAATTATCCGGTTGTTTATCCCTCCATCGGTGACACTGTCGGTATTTCTGCTTATGTACTTGCTTTTTACCCATCCTGAGGTCCCGTCCAGCAATTTTATATTGGTCCAGGAGTTCTCTTCCTTTATAACCTTAACAACCTGATTATACAGAACCTGCGTCAATCTGGTCCCAAGAATATCAGGTTTGTCAAACATATCAACGACTGCTTCTGTAACGACTGCTGCATTTTCCGGGGTTATTCCGCTCAACAGCTGTTCATTTCTGGTTACTGGAATTTCTCTGCTGCCGCAGCCCGTCAAAATTAATGTTAATAACAGAAATATGGAAATTAGCTTAAAAAATATATTTCTAGTCATGCTGGCCTCATCATTTCACTTTGTCATGATTAAACAGTATGTTCTTTATTTAAGAGAGAGTTTTTTTTAATCATGCATTATTTTATTTTACTATATTTTGATTT
Source organism: Bacillota bacterium (assembly GCA_023409265.1). Lineage (GTDB taxonomy): Bacteria > Bacillota > Clostridia > Acetivibrionales > DSM-1351 > Ruminiclostridium. Next base: position 742,872 of record JAEYHZ010000014.1, read on the forward strand.
TACTGTTATGTCAATGAACAGATTTTACATGCGCTTGAACCGATAAAGCTGCTGATCAGTTCAACCTCTCTCTGTTTACAGGTGAATATGATAATCTGCTGCGTTTTACTCAGCTCACCTATCCGGTTTAATGCCTGGATTGTTCTTTCATCATCGTACTGGGCAAAGGGCTCGTCCATAAATAAAGGAAGTACTTCGTTTCCCTTTAATACTGATTCAGCTATAGCCATTCTCAGAGCAAAATATAATTGATCTATTGCCCCGTTGCTAAGTGCTGACACAGGAATAACTGTCTCACTGTCCGGGTCACTGAGCATAATATTCAAATTGTCGCCGGCTCTGGCATCCTTATACTTCTGTCCAGTCAATCCGGCAAAAGTACTGTTAAACACCTTATTCATTACAGGCAGGAACTTCTTTTGTACCTCATAAGAAGCCTCCTCCAGGGTTTTCATTGCAATATTCAAAGCATCTCCTCTCTGCTCCAGAGCCTTCTTCTGCTGTGTCAGCTTATGAATCTCCTGCTCAACAGCTTCAGCATCCAAGGTACTGACTTTCTTCTGAAGCTGTAATTCAAGGGCAGCCTTTTCAATTTTCTTCTGCTGAAGCTGTTCAGTGTATACATGCCTCAACCGGGTTAATTCAAGGTTTTGGCTTTCACCTCGGTTCTCCAGAACACTTTCCAGCAGCATATTTTCAACTTTTGTCAACAAGGGCGCAGATTTATCCAACTGCTGAATTATAGCATCGGATAACTGGTCAATCCGGTATTCCAGTTCCTGAGTTTCGTTCTGCCTGAAATTCAGACTGACCACTTCAAGCCGTTTAATCTGCTGTTCCAGCTGTACCTTTTCACTGTTCATTCTTTCGGACAGTGCCGTCAACTGCTGGTCAACCAATTCCTTTACTTTTTGTGCATTATCCAGTTTCTGCCTTGCAAGCTCCTCCCTTTCAGTTAAGGTCTTAAGACCCTCTTCCAGTTCTTTAAGCTGTTTGCGGTTTACAAACCTGAGAGCGCCTGAAATTGCAGCTGCCAATGCCGGAATTGCTGCTGTATATACGGGTAATCTGTTAAGCAGGAAGACTCCCCCCAAAGCAGCTATCAAGGCAATTAACGCTATTACTCCCAATATATCTAAACCTTTAATCATTGATTTCCGTTTAAGGTATCCTTTTTCAAGCTCATCCAGGCGGTACCCGTTAAGGTCACTTCGCAGCCCACCCTCCTGCTGAACTACTTGTTTGGCCTTCTGCTCAAGAGCTAATTGCTCTTCGGTTACTTTCCTTATATTTTTCTGAGTCAGCTTTATACCATCATTTAAAAAGCCGATTTCTTCATATTTACCTCTTTGAACCGTAAGCCTCTCCTTCAGCTCGCTGAATTCAAAAGCATTGGCTATAAGCTTTTCCTTGCTTTCCAGCAGTTCAATTTCAGAAAGGCTTTGCTCAAACCTATCTCTGGTCTGCCATAGGCTTTCCTCGTGTTCTCTGATGGTTTCCCTTATCCTGGACAATTCCTCCAGCCGGCTGCTTATAATGTCAAGAGGTCTTGTATAGCTCCGGTCGGTGCCGACCTGTACTTTCAAGGCTTCCTTGAGAACAAGATATGCCTTTTTATACGAAATATCTTCATAGCCGCTCTGTCCTAAATTGGATATTCTGTCAATCAAATCTTTTGACGCAGAAGTGTCTATCTTTGTTCCAAGTTGTTTGATAAAAACTGTTCTTTCGAATACATTTTCATTTATCCCTGTTAGCTTTTCTGCTATTCCCCTGCCATCCTTTGTTCCGGAGTATACAGAGGTAATCTCATTAAAATCCCGGTCAAACAGTTTTACATTGTTATTGCCAAAGTCCCTATCCAGTCTGTACGCACCGGCTTTATCCGATTCAATATTTAGGTATCCCCCATAACTCCCATTTTTCCAGGGTTTATATCTTTTAATTTCGGACACAAGTCCATCCTTATCTGCCCTGCCACCCTTAAGCCCGTACAATACTGCCTTGATAAACGCCATTACAGTTGATTTTCCGCTTTCATTGGGCCCGTAAATTATATTCATATTTCTTAATAGGTCAAGTTCGAAATCTATAAATTTACCAAAACCACGTATGTAAATTTTTTTGATTATCATTAGTCTATCCTTTCATTTTCCAAAGCCTGAAGCCCATACTGCAAGGCTAGGAAAAGAGTTTCCTTCCTCTCAGGAGAGGTTTCTTCTTCCTGCTGATCAAGGATTCTTCGAACGAATTCCCCTTTTATTCCTGGATCCTCAAGATACTGCTCATAATCAAACCTGACAGAGGTTTGGTTTTTAAGCTTGATATAAAAGCATCTGTCCTTGAACCTTTCCAGAATATACCCAAAATCAGGTATATAATTTTTATGAATAAAGCCTGTCAGGGTGATATTGTATAAATCTGTTCTTTTCAAAATGCAAGGATCCTGTAGATCTATCTTCTCAATGACCTCAGTATCATTGGCACAATCATTAATATTTACTTCAATATTGTGATAATGTCTTACAGCAGAAGGTGTAAAAATAATATCAGCTCTCTTCCTGTTTTCCTCAGAGAGACTTATAATACCCTGAACAAAGCCATGTTGCCCTTCTTCATCAAACCCCAGCGGTTCCGGACTCCCGGGGTTTATCATAACTGTTTTGTCATTTTTGAATTCACAATAGCAGTGCATATGTCCCAATGCCACATAATCCATATTCAGTTCAAACAGTTCTTTTGATGTAATGGAGTTATAGTTTCCGTCTTCAAAAGGGATGTCCACAGTACCATGAAAAACCAGAATATTAAAGACTTCCGCAGACTTATTCCTCTTCAGCAAGTCCGGATAATCCTTTTGCAGACTGTTCTTAACTCCCATGCAATAGATACAGGTGTTATATTTCTCCAGGTACAAGGTATCCTGAGAATCCTCTAAAATATGCACATTACTGCTCCATAGAGTCGATTTATAATATGAATTTTCAGAAATAGGGTCATGATTCCCTGGTACAATTATGACTTCTGTGTTATATAGTTCGGAGAACATATTTTTTACCTTTAAAACAGTAGAACCTTTAACATGGTTATTTTCAAACAAATCTCCACTTATTATCAGAAGGTCTGTTTTCTCCTCCTGGGCTTTATCAACCAGTCTATTAAGGCAGTTTTCAAGCTCATCTCTCCTGATTTTTGCCTTACTTTCATCTCCAAGCGAGGAAAGAGGAACATCAAGATGCAAATCAGCTGTATGTAAGAATGAAACCTGTTTCACAAGAAAATTCGCTCCTATCATGACTTTTATGTACTTAGTAAATAGTACTAACTAAGGTGTCGCTGCGAACAAATTTTCTTATTCGCCAGTTGGACTACTCCCCCTTCGAGAAATCCTGCGGATTTCCGAGCAACCCCTCCAGTATACAGACCACTTCCCTAATCCAAGTTTAGTGGTATTAAACAAGAACTTCCCGAAAATCACCGGAAAGTCTTAGAACCTGTCAAGTATCTGCTTTTGATTGGAATTTTATATGGATTTTGTGTCAGGCAAGGCAAATTTTCGCAGTAATAATTCGTTTATAAAAGTCAAACTATTAATAGTTTGACTTTGGAAAATTTATCGCAGCATGGCATAAAATCCGCCAAGATGACAAGTACAATGAGATACTGGACAGGTTCCTAGTTGTCACTTAAGCATGATTAAATAATAAAACTCCGTCTTAAAATAGGGAAGTTATTATTTAATCATGCCTTAATTATTGTAATGGCTGCATAAGCTACAGCATACTCCCTGCAGTGTGAAAGTGTGATGGAAATACCTGATGCACCCAGTGATTCATAATACTGCCTTGCTCTGCCATATAAATTCACATAGGGTTTACCATTTTGATCATTTAATATTTCGATTTCATTAAAAAGTGCATTTTCACCTATACCGGTTCCAAAAGCTTTTGAAACAGCCTCTTTGCCGGCGAACCTTGCGGCATAACTTTGATACTTGGAAGCATTTTTACTTTCACAGTATTTAACTTCTTCAGGTGTAAAAACCCTGGCAGAAAACCTTCCATTCACCTTGTTATCAAGTGAAGCCTTTATTCTATCTACTTCAATTATATCTGTACCCAATAATAATTCCACTACTACACCATCCACCTTTTAATAATGCCGTATCCTTATCTATACAATTCAAAAAAACCTGCAAAGCTGGAGAAATCAGTTCCCAGCTTCATCCTCCTTATGACAAGCTCTCTGCCACTGGTAGATTGGTTTATTTTCTCATCAAGCCTCTGGTCGTCATCGTTCCCAATAACAAAAATATTATTATAGGAGAAGGGATAAACATTTTTGAAGACTGCCTTTAAATTAGCTATAACTGAATTTCCCTTAAATAGGGATCCTTTTTCGTCAATGATCTGTAATACCGATAAATTTAAGTTATATTCGATAGCCTGCTTAACTTCTTCCTTTAAATCTTTCTTAAATAATTCAATGTAGTTAGGCAGCATAAACCTTTGCTGCAACTGCATTACGAGTAGATTGTTCAAAACTGGAGCAATACTACCGGCTATTGTCTCAAGTAAAAGCAGATTTTCTTCATTGTCCAGCTGAATACCCTCGTATTTGAAAACAGTTATAGCACCAAGCACCTCAATATCCATCATATCAACGTATACAGGAATTATCAATACTCCCTGGGCTTCTCCAATTTCAGAAGCCAGATTATCTCCGAAGTATTTTACCACATTCTCCTGACCCATGGCATAAACACTGTCGCCTTCAAATATACGCTTCCAATGCTGGTTTGGAACGACGATCCTGTTACTGCAATGCTCCAGATTAATAGAGCTGGAAATTTCAAAAACGTTTATTTCCTTTTTATACAGACAAAAAGCAGCCTTTTCAGCATTAAAGGATATTTGCAGTGTTTTTGTACATGTTTCAAGCAGTGTATCTATCCTTGTAGAACTGCTTATATTTTTTGATAGATTGTTGAGTGATACCAGCTTGTCCAGCTTCTTCTGAATGAGAGCTTTTTGATCATTAATCATATTAAAAAGAGTGGCATTACTCAGTGCGGTATATGTAGATGAGGCAAGGCTCTCAATAAGCTCGAAAATCCCGTCGCTGTACATGCTTCCTGTTACTGTATCACTTAGTGTAACAAAACCCAGTATTTTATCATTTTTTAAAATAAGAACCGCATATTTCGCCTCGAGCTGTGAAAGTTGTTCATAAGCCTCACTGAAAAGGCTCTCCATATATTTAATATCGGCCTCATTTTGCAGATCAACAATAACCTTGTTTTGATCAACATTTGAACTGCTGCTAAGCTCAAGGTCAATAGTTACATCCTTCAGCTTATAGAATACATCCTTGTAAGACTTCAGCAAATATCTCTCAGCTTTCTCATCATAAAGAACAAATCCGGTGACCTTACTTCTTGTCAGCTCAGAAAATACATCCACTGATATAGTATATAAAACCTCCATACGGAGTTCGCTCAGAAGAATCTTTGAGGACTGGTTAATGGCAAAAAGATTAAAGACCTTCTCATCAAGTTCTGCATTAACCTTTGCAAGCTTTTCATACCTGCTGAAATTCTCCAGGGCATTATTTATAAGCCTCATTAATGCTTCAGATATGATATAGTCATCTTCTCCGATATTTTTGTTATGGAACAAAATAAAACCAAAAAGCTTGCCTTCGATTATTAACGGTACAACTGCATTCAGATCAAGAGACTCTACAAGTTCAGCATTAAAAAACTTGATTATCTTTTCTTGCTCATACAGTATATTTCCATTAAAAGCAGCAAGGTTTTTGAGCTCGGTTGTTAGTGGTATACTGCCAAGTTCATTTGAAAAACCCTTATTTTTTTTAACAATATAATTATCTTTTTCCAGAATAAATATTGCAGAGTTATCAACCAGCAAAAGTTCATTAATAAAGTCAAAGGCTGCGTCTATTATCTGTTCAAAAACCAGTTTCTGAGAAAAGTAATCGATCGCCTGAACTAAGCCAGTATATCTGTAGAGTTTTGCAGAAAGAATTTCATCTTTTTTTTCGTCTTCTATCCTTTTTAGAATGGATTCATACATCATGTAGTTTACCCCCTGATAGTTATATCTTACAGTTCTCTAATAGTTCCTTCGTTGTAGAAATAACTTACCCTTAGTACGGTATTATGTATTTCTTTCTGGATTTTTTTGATCTCAAGCAGTGTATTGGGAAAAGCTTTTTTTAGAATTGTAATTTCACCCTCACCTTTAGTTTTAAGATAATTTACCATATTCTTTTTATGTTCTTCTGTTTCGGCAAGAGAAATTTTTAAAGAGTTATATTTTTCGTTGATACTGTCAAATTGATCTTTCCGTACTTGTCCGCCATCATATAAATGTGCGAATATTGACAACTGTTGTTTATATTTATTTATTTCTGCTTTTATAACTTCTATGTTATTATTAAGCTCGTCCAGAATATTCTTAAACTCATTTCTGTCAAAGCCTTTTACGGATATATGTGTCCTTTTTTCACTGGGTGAGCCAACCACAGCCGATATGACCTTTATTTCAGCATTAATGGTCCCTCCCATTATTTGCCCCTTCATGGAATCCAGAATAACTTCCTTGGCTGTTATGTTACTGTTAAGGCAATAAAAACCCACATGTACACTTCCATCACAGATGATATCTGCATCAGCTACATATTTAAGATAAAGATTCTTTTTGCACCTTATGGTTGTTTTGCCTCTTCCGGCTATACCGCCTTTTATGTAAATACTTCCCTCAGAGCTGCTTATCTCTCTTACATTACCTACACCATATTCACCTAGTATTTCAATATCCTTGGTGGAGGCCACCGAGTAATTGTCCTCAACAGTCCCCTGTACCGTAAGGTATCCGTCAAAATCTACATTACCTGTTTTTACGCCGATATTCTCTTTAATTTCCAGGTGGTTTGATACTCCTACACTATCCCCCTGAAAAAATACAGCTCCGGTCCTTAATGCATAAAGTACCGATTTGTTACCTTCAATAACTTCTGTTACAGTCTTTTTATCGTATAGCAGCGGGTAATTTTTACCGGGCATCGTCTTTAAAACAGTTCCCCTGACAGTTTTTCCTTCCCTGCCGGGGGTTGCATGTATTTTTTCACCCAGCCAGTCACCCTTTTGGACCATATTTATCAGGTTTAATTCGTAATGATCTACATTTCCATCCTCTTTAATCTCAGGTTTAACCTCTTTCAACTGGTAATATGTATTTTGGGAGTCCTGCCCCGGTTCAGGCAGTATCCCTTCAGCAATAAGTATGGGGTGGCCGGTATACAAGCTTAAAAGGGCATCCTTCCTGATTCCGTAGACGACGCCCTTCTCATTCAATTTAGCCACTATTTCCTTTATAATGCCTGGTCCTTCCAATTCTTCCGGAGTTACATATAAAGTGATAAAAGCCTTTAATCCGTCTCCCGATATGTCTACCGTTACCCTTTCCTTTGATAGGGCAAACTTACGTACTGGCTGAGGTGCAAGAATCAAAGCTTCCTTGATCACAGTAAAGTTATTAATCTGAATTTCCGGATGAGCACCGATAATCTTGTTAAATTCGTCCACACTAAGACCTTTTTTAAAAGATTGCAGGTAAAATCCGTCTTCACGTTTCGTAATTTCAATAAACGGAGAAGAGTATATGGTGGTAATCTCCATGTTTTGCCCCCTCAATTTGTGTTAATTCATAAAAAGAGTTGGTTGTCTGATAATATTCCCGTATGGTATTACATTCAGTCTTCGACACTCAGATCTACTAGATTCAGATCTACTACCTTCTGATTTATTACATTCTGATCTGATTACGTCTTCTCTCCTGTAATACACTATCAAGCGCTGTAGCCTCATTCACGGCTGTCTCCAATTTTTCAACCATTTCTTCCGATTCAATACTTGAAACAATCTGGTGCTTGAACATACTTAGCATACTCTCAATATAATCGAGTCTGGCATGTATTCTTTCCAGCTCGTTTTTTTCATCTTTTACTCTGGTTATTACCTGTTCATCTATTTCAATAATACTTTTTATATCCTCATACATTCTTTCGTCCTTCATAAAGCTTAACTTCCTGCGGTTGGCATTAATTTTGTTCATCAGGTCACTAATGTTTATTTCGGATAATTCCTTGCTTCTTATTGAATAATTTGTCATCAGCTTCATGTAGGAGATAACAAGATTAAGGCTCTTTTCAACTATCTTTTCCTTCAGATAGCTGTGTCCGTCACCCCTCTTCAAAGAATTAAAAATTTCATCCTTATCCTGCATTATCTTCCTGAGCTTTTGCCTTTGTATAGGAGAAGCATAGTTCCTGGACTGAGCGGATAATCTGGAGCATTCCCTGTTAAGACCGTTTATCTCCCTCTTCTTCTCTTTTCTCTGTACTTCTTCCTTGAAGCCATTGCTGAAAAGACTTTGAATAACAAGGGCGACATAAAGTAAAGCACCCACACCGTATGCTCCTGTTGCAAGCGTGGTGCTGTCCAGCCCGCTAATGGTCATGCTCTGAACATCGGGTGAACCGCTTATTAAAAAGACAAGGGCACACCAAAAAATCAATGTTGCCATATTTCTAAATCTGAAAATTGCACTGTAAAATAAATTCCCGTTCATATTTCCCTCAACTAACCTTTATTTGCTATCAGCTTTTAAAGAAACAACTGATAAAATAAACAATCCAGATACCTTCCAAATTTGAAGCCTGTTTCCTTCAAGTGACCGCACAGTTCAAATCCATACTTTTCATGCATTCTAATACTAACTTCATTATCTGATGTAATACATGAAATTATTACATGGAAACCTTTTTCTTTTCCAACTTCAATTACAGAACTCATAAGTTTATGGCCTATACCACGTCTTTGATACTGAGGGTCCATGTATACCGAAAGTTCACAGGTATCCTTATACCCTTCCTTAGCCCTGAATTCTGACAGACAGGCATATCCGGCTACATAGCCATCAAGTTCATATACAATCAGAGGATGTCTGTGGTTGTAATGAGAAAACCATACTGCCCGCTGTTCAATTGTTTGAGGGTTAATATCAAATGAGGCAGTTGTATTCTCAACCGCCCAATTGTAAATTTCTGTAATTCTGATTAAATCGGCTTCTTTTGCTTCACGAATAATTGCACCCATTTTAACATTCCCTAATCATTATTTTAATTGCCAATCTCAATTTAACTATCAATTCGAAGCCTTGTTTTCAGTTTTTTCCTTTACTTCAAATCCGCCGTTGTCTCCGCCAAGAAGTGCCTCTGCTCTTGCTCGTGCCCTGTCTCTTGCCGAATTCATATCAAGTCTCTTCAGCTTCATATCTATATTGTCATTATTAAGAGATTCAACAGCATTTGCTCTTGCAGTCTTCTTGTTAACTATCTCACGAGCTCTGTCAAGATTATCGTTTACACTTCCAACGCGGCTGTTTTTGGATGTATACTGAGCATTTACAGAATTGATATTTTCACGAAGATTAGCCATCTTAGCCTGTGATTTAAGAGTTTTAAGCTCGTTAAGCTTGGCATTCATTTCTGATTCAAATATCTTGTAGTCTTCGCGGATCTTTTCAACCTGAACCATTGCATTCTCATAGGTTGCCTTATGAGTTTCGAATACAGTCTGATATTCTTCTTCCTGAACAAGAAGTTCAACAAGAAGCTCCTTGTCGCCGGTTCTCTGAGCAGAATCCACTCTAGCCTTGATAGCATTGAGATTTCTTTCGGCATTCTTCATTTCTATTTTAATCATTTCTGCACTGGTTTGAATCTCAATTATCTGTTGCTCTGCTTCACGTCTTGCCTTGTCAATCTGATTTTTGATATCTTCAAACAATGCTTCCGGATTTCTTTCCTCTAATCCACCGACGAATAATCCGAAAAATCCTCTGAACATCTGTCCAAGTCTGCTAAATAAACCCATTATATTTCCTCCTTAATATTAATAGACTATTCAAAAAAAGTTTTTTATTCCAATATATTCAATACTTTTAATTTATAATAAAAACCAGTTAAAGTAAATATCCTTTTGAATAAAATACTCAGCATTTATTCTTCGCTACATAAATAAAAAAAATATTTTATGCCTGCTTTGATACTTTTTCGAACCTTGCCCAATATTTCTTTGGCAGTAAGTCTATATCATCACATTCAGCCAATGCAAGCTCGGTCATGAATTCCACATCCTGAGTGCTGGGCCTGCATTTTTTCAGAGCTTCCTTCAATATTGTTCCCGTAATCACGGGGTGTTCTTCCTTCTTGTTGCAGGCCAATTCATATGCTTTCCTGACAACTGTATCGATTTCTGCACCGGTATAGTTTTCTGCAAGCTTCGAAAAAGGGAGGAAGTCCTGGATATTTGTAGCAAGACCGTATTTATTAATAATAATTTTGAATATTTGAGCCCGCTCCTCCTGCTCAGGTAAAAGTACCGGTATCTTTTTATCAAATCTTCCAGCTCTTTTTAATGCGGCGTCAATGAGGTCAGGCCTGTTGGTGGCTGCTATAAATATTATTCTTCCCCTATTATTTGTATTACTGGTGAACTGTAAAAATTCGCTGAAAATATTTCTGCTGACTCCGCTGTCTCCTGATTCACCTCTCCTGAAGGCAGTATCTATTTCATCTACAAATACTATAACAGGCTCCTGGGATTTTGCTCCCAGCAGGCATTTCTTGAAATTCTTTTCACTTTCACCTACATACTGTCCCAAAATCCTGGACATATCTATTTTAACGCAATTGAATCCACTGGACTTGGCAAGTGCTTCAACCAAAAGAGTTTTTCCTGTTCCGGAGGGTCCACATAAAAGTATTCCCATAGGGACTCTTCTTGAATCCCCTCTTCTGATGGGTTCAATAATATTTTTTGTCAGATATGCCTTGGCAGCGTCCATACCTCCAAGATCATCAAAATCTATCTCAGGATATATAAACTCAAGTACATCACCATATTCCTTTTGAAGCACATCATGCTTCTTCTGCTTTATGAATTCAAAGGTTATTGGTACTCCCTCAGCCTCAGCTTTGAGCTTTATATCCTTAATACTTTTTCTGTTGAGCCCCGAGGACAGCTTTGCAAATTCCTCCAGAGATATCTCAGACTTTGCAGTCTTATCTTCAAGAAGGTAATTAATATAGCTCTTTCTTTCCTCTTCATTAGGTAACTCTACAAGTATGGGCTCAATGCGGTAGGCCGGCTTGAGAAATTCTCTGCTGATGTCGGCCAGGTTGTCTGCCAGCATGAATATGGTACTTCCTACAGACGAAATTCTGGAATTCACAGACCACTCCGACAGCCATATGAGAGCCATTCTTTCCTCCAGGGTCATGCTGCCGATGTCGCCGGCCGGCACAATTTTCTCTGCATGATCAATAAACAATGCCATTTTGGTACTTCTCAGAGCAATGTCTATGAATGGGAAAATTTTAGAGGGCATGGAACGGAAAAGATTTGCCACTTCGTTCCCGGTTATCATATTAAATTCACGTTCCATAGACGGTTCCAAAAAAGTAAGTCCCCTTGATATATCATAAAAAGCGACTATTCCGAATTTCCTCTGCTTTATAAATTCATCATCAAGGTATCTGAATATGTTTCTGTTATTATCCATCAGATCCTTTACATTGAAATAAAACAAAAATTCATGCGAAATACCAGATTTGTATTTTGACAAAAATTCATTAAACCACATATATTATCCTTTGCCAGCAAAAAGTATTTGTTAAATATAGCTTGTTCATAAAAAATAATTCTTTATCTTAATTATATACAAAAAATTAAAAAAAGTCTGCTTCCACTATTTGTTTTTCTGCATTTTAATCGAATTAAGTATTGTGGCTTCCTGATTTATAATATGAGTTTTTGCCAGACTTCTAGAAGCTTCTATTGACCTGGAGGATATAGCTTCAAATATGTCACTGTGTTCTTTAATAAGATTTCTTGGGCTGCTGTAATCCTTGAGATAAATAACTCTGAATCTTTGAACCTGCTCTCTCAGATTGTTTAGTATTGTAATCAGCTTGTCATTTCTTGAAGCTTTATAGATAATGTCGTGAAACTCCGCATCTTTTTTAATAGAACCGTTAAGATTTTCCTTTTCAATGTAGGAAGCAAACTGGATATTGATATGCTTAAGTTCCTTCATTTCATCGTCTGTAATTCTTTCAGCTGCCAATGCGGTAGCAAGTCCATCAAGAGATGCACGTACTTCAAGCACATCCATAATATCTTTTACCGAGAGCTCTGCAACATGAGCACCCTTTCTGGGAATCATGTCCACAAGTCCCTCCAGCTCCAACTTTCTAATCGCCTCTCTGACAGGAGTCCTGCTAACTCCCATCTTGTCTGCCAGCTGAACCTCCATCAGCCTTTCTCCGGGACGGAGTTCGCCAATAATAATCGCCTCTCTCAAAGAATTAAAAATTACCTCTCTTAAGGGCTTATAGTCGTTAAGATTTATTTTTGATAATTTACCTGCCATAATTGCCTCCTTGTTAATTAACGGTATGTGTTAAAATACACTCATGCTTGCCGCTTTTTAATTTATTAAACGCATATTCTGCTTTTTGAACATTTTCAAAAATCCCAAATACAGTTGGGCCGCTTCCGCTCATCATGCTTCCAAGAGCGCCAAGCTTCAAAAGATCTTTCTTTATCAGTTCAATTACCTTATATTTTTCAGTAGTTACGCTCTCCAGTACATTTCTCATATCAGCTGCAACAGTTTTTATATCTCCTGTCTCAAGAGCCGATATAAGCCTGCCGGTGTCAGGTCTCTGTATTACTTTTGACAGATTCAGATTTTTATAAACCCATGCTGTGGATACGCCTATTCTGGGTTTAACCAAAACTAATGGAATATTTCCCGCTGCTGCAAGAGGCGTCAGCTTTTCTCCTATTCCTTCGGCCAGGGCTGTCCCGCCCATAATACAATACGGAACATCAGCTCCAATTGTCTTTCCCAGTTCCATAAGTTCACTTTGTTCTATACCCAGGTCAAACAGAGAATTTATACCCTTTAATACAGCTGCAGCATCCGTGCTTCCACCAGCCAAGCCTGCTGCAACAGGGATATTCTTATTTACCTCTATGCGTACTCCGGAATTGATATTAAATTTATTAAGCATTGCTTCTGCTGCCTTATAAGCTATATTTGAACTGTTATTCGGTACAAACGGAGCCTCACACTTTATTTCCACCCCTGCTGGAATTTCGTGAATAGATATAGTATCATGTAACTGTATGGTCTGCATAATCATTTGAAGGGTATGATAGCCATCTTCCCTTCTTCCTAAAACATCCAAAGACAAATTAATCTTTGCATGTGCATTAAGTGAAATCATCTATTCTCTTCCTTTAACATTAGTTTAGTACATTATATACAAAATACAATTTAATATCAATATAAATCAACGGTGATAGTGCTTACACAAATATGCTGTTATTAAAATGTTTATTTTTAGTACATAGCTTTAGACATGACAAAAAAATAAAACTCCGTTTTAAGGCTGGATCTTTTTCGTTAAGACATGGTGGAGGAAGGCGCAATTAAGTTATTATTTAATCATTCTTTAATGCAAAAAAGGTGCCTGATAAAATTCAGACACCATCTTTAAATATTATAGTTTTTTATGTATTTAAGTCTTAAAACTCATAGGTTAAACGGCCTTCTTCAGTACAATAATCTGCTGACCTACGGTCAAAATATCCCTATCTGTAAGATTATTTACTTTCATTAAAATATCCACAGTTGTACCATATCTCTTTGCAATTTTCCACAAATTGTCCCCCGGCTGTGTAATATATATAATCACACTTGGCATTGCCTGCTGCTTCTTCTCGTCTGGCAGACCTTCAACAGCTTTATGTATAACAGGTAGCCTCTTTTTTGCTTCAACTTTGGTTTTTACACCAATAACAACTCTGATCTCTACCTGGTCGGAGGAAATCATACTATAGTTGCAATGTTCCAGCTCGAGAGAAACCTCAGGCTTCATGTCACTGTTGGCTCCCCTGATTTCAATATCCTGTTTGAAAGGAATATCCTTTTTGAAACAGAATATTGGCTGCTCTTCATTGTTTGCCAGATATAGCAGGTTATTCTGTACAGCGCCCTCTACAACAACCTTGTCATTTTCTATTCTGCATTCGGAAGCATTGTATCTGCAAAGAACATTGAAGATTTCGGATACTTCCGGAGTGCATTCTCTAAGATCCACAGTATCTTTTATTATAATCTGGCTTCTGCTCTCTGCAAAGATTTCATCCAGATCAATAGTACTTTTCTCCAATGAAATCCTTGATTTCGGACTATATGCATCCGCCAGCACTTCAGCTATTCTTTTACTGGTACCGTTGGCATATATGTTTAAGGTAACTTCAGCCCTGATATTTCTAAGTTCTCCATCTACATCTTCAACGGCCTCGACTTTATAATCCACCAAATCATAATCAACATCAACTATAGTATCTTCATCCACACCATCCAGCTCAACAAACTGTGTAAAAGCAACCTCGTTTTCAATATACTGCATACTTCGGGATTCGTCATCAGCTATATAGAGAGTCGAAATTCCTATATCCCCCTTGACTATAACCTTTCCGTCGGCTATTTTAAAATCCTTTCCGGATATTTTTACATCATTTCTAAGGACTTCGGCTATTGTAGGTTTGGTGGAGGGTAAATCCAGATCTTCCTTAATTACATAATTTACTTTGTTGCTGCCCAGAAATGAGCTCAGAAGTACATTATCTTTTAAAAGCTGTATGTCATCCAGCCCCACAACACCCGAGGAATATTCCCTTTCAATTTCATCATGTGCTTTACAGCTCAGCGATAAAATTGCTTTAACATTTATCTTTCTTCCGTTAAGAAGGTTATAATCCATGTGCTCCAAAATACCTTTTGTCCTGCACTTCATTCCGCTTCTGACTCCCGGTAGGTCAAGAGCATAAGAAAACGGTATATTTGATGTAATACTTTTTACGCTTCTGGCTTCATCATCAGATATATATAGAATTTTACATACGACACAGCCAGATGTAACTACCCTGTCAGTTCCTGTATCACAGCCAGTAACGAAAACATCTCCGTCTAGAAGAAGCACTCTGGCAATATCCGGCTTTGTATCCGGAACTATTATGTCATTTTCGATAACTGTCTGAATTGTATCCTCACCTAATAAATTATTCACCCTAAAGGCCTCTTTTATTAAATCCAGAGACATTTCTCCATCCTCCCCTTATTTTAAATCGTACATCTTTAATTATTAAGATGAAAACCTGATAATTAATAATTCTGCTATGTTATATATATTAGTAAGTTGAGAAAAATATGACAAAATAAAAAAGAGACCCTCTGTGAAGTCTCTTTTGAAAACAAAAAAGTCATTATAAAAATGACCTTTTTTGCAACCCATGTGAAGCTTTTGGGTTTATTATATTATTAAGTTTTCTCAGAAAGCGCTGTAAACTCTTCCCAATGGAAGAATACTAAAACAAGACTAACATACCTGAATTTTTTTGTCATCCTTATATACAACCAATTCAACTGCTTTTGTCAGTATATCAGTGTAGCTATATGAAACCCTTCTGGTATTATCGTACTCGTTTTCGAACTTTACTACAAAAATACTTGGATAAGTATTTTCAAGAACACCTTCTCTAATAAAAGATTTTTTGCGGCCCTTGTTGGCTCTTAGTTGTACCTTTTCACCAATACAGCCCTCAATGTCCCTCTTTATTTGAAAGAGCTCTCCTCGATCTATCATGCTATCACCTCATCATCAGTTTAATTAATTATATCATAAATGAATCGACTTGTCAAAAATATTCTATTATACAAGCGTATTGCATCTATGTCAAGCACTTTTTTGCGTTTTGATGCCTATATTGCCCAAAAATAAGGGGTTTAAGTAAAAAACTGCAATAAATATTTCCAAGAAAATCTCAAAAGCGCTTTATGGGTTAAGTCCCACAGAGATTTAGCTTACAGTTCAAATTAGGTATTTTTTAGTTCTTGTCCTATTCTTTAATATCAAGATCATCTTCTTCAGCGTCCGCTATCAACCTGACATTTACACCCTTTAATATAATAAGCTTTTTCCCATTTACATCTTTAATGTCCGATACCCTGAAAAGAACATCTTTCTGGTAAGACTTCCTATATACCAGGCTACCTATTTCTATTTGTTGCATAAATTGCCTTCCCCTCATAGTTTAGTATGCCAACTTTTGAATTTATTATTATTAATATATGTATCCAAAAAATTCAAAAATTTTTATATTATATTTTATGCGTTTTTTACGGTATTTGTGAATTTTACATCATATTCATTTTTTTATAGCTCAATTTAAACAGATTTGCTCAGAAAACACTTTAAAAATGAATTAAATTTAGCAAATGAAAATTTTTGTAGTTTGGTAGTTGTTGTAGTATAATCAACGTTATATAATAATTTTCGTAAATCATTAAATAAATCTTTTTTACCGTATATATTATAACCAATAAACCTGTAAAAAAATTAAATTATTAAATTATTAAATTATTGTATATTGGAAGGAGAAAAACATTGCTTACAGATATACAGATAGCCCAGAACTGTAAAATGCTCCATATCAGGAAAATTGCCGAAAAACTTGGCATAAATGAGGATGACCTGGAATACTACGGGAACTATAAAGCCAAACTGTCCGACAAGTTATGGAACAGGGTGAAGTCTAACAAAGACGGCAAACTGGTGCTTGTTACGGCCATTAATCCTACTCCTGCCGGAGAAGGAAAAACTACTACTACCGTTGGTTTGGGACAAGCAATGTCCAAAATAGGTAAAAATGCAGTAATCGCGCTGAGAGAACCCTCCCTGGGACCTGTTATGGGAATAAAAGGCGGTGCAGCCGGAGGAGGCTATGCTCAGGTTGTGCCTATGGAGGATATTAATCTCCATTTTACCGGGGATATGCATGCAATTACTGCTGCAAACAATCTTTTATCGGCTGCATTAGACAACCATCTGCAGCAGGGAAATAAACTTAACATCGATCCAAGACAGATTGTTTGGAAGCGTTGTATGGATATGAACGACAGGGCCTTAAGAAACGTAATTGTTGGTCTTGGAGGAAAAATGAACGGTGTTCCAAGAGAGGATGGCTTCAACATCACTGTTGCTTCTGAAATCATGGCCATACTATGCCTGGCGTCCGACATAACCGACCTGAGAAAGCGCCTTGGGAGGGTTATTATCGGGTACAACTTTGACGGTCAGCCTGTTACCGCAAAAGACCTCAAAGTTGACGGCGCTATGACGCTTTTATTGAAGGACGCTATCAAGCCGAATCTGGTTCAGACTCTTGAGGGTACACCTGCCATAATGCACGGAGGACCCTTTGCAAACATAGCGCACGGCTGTAACAGTGTAACTGCTACAAAGCTGGCACTTAAGCTGGCTGACTACGTTATAACCGAGGCCGGTTTCGGTGCTGACCTTGGGGCTGAAAAATTCTTTGATATCAAGTGCCGCTTTGCAGGGCTGAAGCCTGACGCTGTTGTTTTGGTTGCTACAATCAGGGCTCTAAAATACAACGGTGGTATTAAAAAAGAAAATCTTAAAGAGGAAAATATTCCTGCTCTTTCACTTGGTTTTGCCAATGTCGAAAAGCATATAGAAAACCTTAAGCAGTTTGGTGTGCCTGTACTCGTTGCCATAAACCACTTTGATACTGATACAGACCGTGAAGTTCAGCTGGTACGTGACAGATGTACTGCCCTTGGAGTTGAGGTTGCCTTCTCAGATGTATTCCTGAAGGGTGGAGAAGGCGGAATTGAGCTTGCTGAGAAGCTCGTTCAGTTAACAGATACCACTGTCTCCAACTTTGCACCAATATATGATGCAGCTCTTCCTATAAAGGAAAAGGTCAAGTCAATTGTCACCAAAATTTACGGTGGAAGTAACGTCATATATACTGCTGCCGCAGAAAAATCCATTTCAAAAATTGAAGAAATGGGACTTGATAAGCTGCCTATATGTATGGCAAAAACCCAGTATTCTTTATCTGATAACCCTGCCCTGTTAGGCAGACCTTCCGGTTTTGACGTTACAGTCCGGGAAGTGAGGATATCTGCTGGCGCAGGCTTTATAGTGGCTCTGACAGGTGATATTATGACAATGCCGGGTCTTCCCAAAGAGCCTGCCGCAGAAAAGATTGATATAGACGAAAATGGTGTTATTACTGGTTTGTTTTAATAATAATTAATAATAAAAAGAGGGAGCGAAAAACTCCCTCTTTTTCTCATGATATCTGTTGTCTGTTTTAACTCTTATAATATTTTCAGGTCTAAACTTGTGATTATTTTCATCATCTAGCCGGTATTTATTTTATACACTCTGAATCTTTTATTAATTCATTTAACTATCCGTTGGCTCAAAGTGCACTAAACTTCTCCAGTAAGTCCTTATGATACTGAATCTCTTCAATAACCTCTTCAAGTCTTGTTATATAGTTCTGCTCCGACCAGCTCTTCCGGCTGTTATAATACTTGTTTATAACCCTCCAGAACTTCTGAGGGAACATAAGCATTATTTTCATGAGGTCGAGTTCACTTTCACAAAGAGATTCAATTTTACTGTATTCATTAATTATTATAGCTGCTTCATCGATATTCCACTGACATTTTCTCATTTTCCGTCTCAATAGATTTACCAGATCATAAACCTTCAGATCATAACAGCAATATTCAAAATTAATCAGATACATATCCTCATTCTGGACAAAAATATTGTGATGATTAAAATCATGATGTGATATGTTTCTGCTCTTTTCAGCATCCTCTACCAGATCATAGTAGTCTGAGGTATCAAGCATGTTCAATGCTCTTTCTCCAAGATCATAGAAGTAGTCTACATATTTGCACACCATATTGTCAAACTTCATTTTACCTTTTTGTGCAGTTTTTTTAAGCTTTTTTATTTCATCCAGCCTTTTGCGGTAACAGCCTGGCAGCCTGCCAAGCTCACTTCTTGGGCTGCTGTTGTCAGAGCATATGTATCCATTGGAGGCTCTATGCATTTTGGCCAGCAATCTGGCGCATTTAATACTTTCCTCCCTGTTATCCAGATTTGATTCCCTTCCCTCAACATAATTACTCATGTATACGGTTTGCTCATTGCAGGTAATGCAGGAGCTGCCTGAATTAGTATAAATGTTGCGGTCAGTATTACAAAAACCATTTCTATATAGATGTTCTTTTACTTCAGCTATAAAATTAATCCGGTCTGGCTTTAAGCTGGATATTTTAATTAGTCTTTTTCCACTGTCAGTATTTGCAATAAACATATCTCTGAAATTGCTGATACTATTTATTTTAATATCGTAATTTTCCTGCAGTTCCCTTTCTAATTCATGCATATTGGCCTCCATGAGTCGCAAGTCGCGGTCACAAATAGTAATTGAAGTTATCTCCTAAATTGCTACAGTAATTTATCCATAATATCAGTATTTCGTTACTAGAATTATATGAACAAAAAGCTGTGTGTAGTACACTGCTATCTTTAAATTCTTATTTGAAAGGCTTTCAGGAATAGCTGATGAATAGGTGGTGAATAGCTGACATGGTAATAAGGTAACCAATTTCTTACTTTAGCCTGCTCAGGAAGTAATTTAAAATGGATGAGAGCCTGCATAATCCGGACTCATGAATCGGATCTGCAAAAAATTTTGAATGAAAAAGGCAAAAAAAGATGAATCTTTCGATTCATCTTTTTTCAAAGGCTTTATTATAAAATCCGGTTTAACGAAAAGTTATTAATTAAGCTTCTTCTCCAGCCAGCTTCAAGAGTTCAGCCCATCTCTTGTCTACTTCGTTCTGGATCTCTTCAATCATGTATTCGTTGCCAGCCTTGAAGATGTGTTTAAATCTACCTTGTTTCTTCAAGAAATCAACTACTGGAAGCTTGTTCTTTGGCTTGTAGTTAACGATGTATTTACCATCGATTATTTCGTACAATGGCCAGAAGCAAGTTTCAACAGCAAGCTTGTTTAATTCCATTAAATCAGGAGTATTGTAGATCCAACCTCTTGGGCATGGAGCCAATACGTTCATAAATGCTGCACCTTTTGTGTAAAGAGCCTTTTCTGATTTCTCATAAAGATCTTTCATATTTCCGATTGCAGCAGTCTGACATACATATGGAAGATTATGGCTTGCCATAATACCTGTCAAGTCTTTTCTCCACTGCATTTTACCTGGAATAACCTTACCTGCAGGTGAAGTTGTAGTATCAGCAAATTTAGGAGTAGCTGATGATCTCTGTATACCAGTGTTCATGTATGCTCCGTTATCGTAGCAGACATAAACCATGTCATGGCCTCTTTCCATTGCACCTGAAAGAGATTGGAGACCTATATCATAAGTTCCACCGTCACCACCAAAAGCGATGAATTTTGTTTCACCTTTTATTTTTCCTTTTTTCTTCATTGCAACGTATGCAGCCTCAGCACCTGAAACTGATGCAGCTGAGTTTTCGAATGCGTTGTGAATAAAGGAATCTTTCCATGCTGTATATGGATAAAGGAAAGTAGAAACTTCCAAACAACCTGTAGCTGAACCTATAACGGCATGATCTTCAGGCTTTAAAGCTCTTAAAATCTGTCTTACTACAACCGGAGCTCCGCATCCGGCGCACAGTCTGTGTCCACCAGTAAGCCTTTCAGGCTTCTTAGCAACTTCCTTTAAATTGTAAGCCATTATCGCACCTCCTATTCTCTTACGCCAAGGTAGTTGAATACTGAATCAACTTTACCTGTAGCGGCAATTTCCAATGTTTTATTAAATACTACTTCGATATCATCAGTCTTAACGTCTCTACCACCAAGACCATAGATATAGTTTATAACTTTAGGTCCAAATACGCCCTTAGCATACAGAGCACTTGTAAAGTCTGTGAATAATGGTCCGCCTGCAGCATTAAAGCTTTCAGCCTTGTCCATTATAGCTATTGCCTTATACTTAGCCAAAGCTTCAGCTATTTCATCAACTGGGAAAGGTCTGTATAATCTTGGTTTGAATACAGCGACTTTCTTACCTTGTGCTTTGTATTGGTCAGCAACATATTTTGCAGTACCTGCTGTTGAGTTTAATACAACTACGCAGGCCTCTGCGCCTTCTGCATTATATTCTTCAAACAGACCATAGCTTCTGCCTGTTAATTTTTCAAATTCAGCTGATACTTCAAGAACAACCTTTTTAGCATCCATCATTGCCTGAGCCTGTTGTCTCTTGTGCTCGAAGCAGTGAGTGAAGTGATCCAGAGGACCAACAGCAATTGGGTTTTCTTTATTTAACAAGTATTCTTCGGGTTTGTATTCTCCAACGAATGCCTTAACCTTATCATCTTCAACCAAATCAAGGTTTTCGATTGCGTGGGAAGTGATAAATCCGTCCTGGCAAACCATTACTGGAAGAAGAACATCCGGGTGTTCACCTATTCTGTTAGCCATTAACATATTGTCATATGCTTCCTGACAGTTTTCTGAATAAATTTGTATCCAGCCTGAATCTCTTGCGCCCATTGAATCACTGTGATCATTATGTATGTTCAAAGGTCCTGAAAGAGTTCTGTTTACACATGCCAAAACAATTGGAAGTCTTGAACATGCAGCAATATATAAACATTCCCACATAAGAGCAAGTCCGTTTGCAGAAGTAGCAGTCATAGCTCTACCTCCTGCAGCCTGTGCACCTATACATGCTGACATGGCACTATGCTCTGACTCAACAGGTACAAACTCAGTATCTACCTGACCGTTTGCAACAAATGTTGAGAAGTATTGGGGAACTTCTGTTGATGGAGTTATTGGGAAAGCCGCAACTACATCTGGATTTATCTGCTTCATGGCAACAGCCATAGCTTCGTTACCGCTTAATCTTTCTCTAATAGCCATTTTGAATTTTCCCTCCTTACTTTTCTTCTACAAAGTCTATAGCTTTGAAAGGACAAACCTTTACGCAAACGCCACAACCTTTGCAGTGATCAAAATCGAAATCTACTCTTTTACCTTCTTCATTTACTAATATGGATGTATCAGGGCAAACAGGATAGCAAAGCAAGCATTGCTTACATTTGTCTTCCAGCCATATTGGCTTCATTGAACGCCAGTCACCTGTTTTAAAAAGCTCTGCATTACCTGCCCAAGGAATATTACCACCCTTGGTGATGTCTTTCCAGTTAACGTCAGGAGAAACAGTTTTTAATTCTTTGTTGCAACTCATAGCCCTTTCACCTCCTGCATAGCTCTTTCAATAGCTTTGATATTAGGTTCAATAACTTCAGGTTTCTTAGCAAATTTATGTTTGAAGGAACCAACCATGTCATCAAGGAATTCTTTTTCACCCATAACACCGCTTACTTTTACAACTGCACCAAGCATAGGAGTGTTAGGGAAGTACTTACCTAAAGTATCAATAGAAATTGTTCTTGCATCAACAGTACAAACCTTACCTTTGTACCCCTTAAGTAATGGTTTGATTTCCTCTGGAGTTTTAGTAGTATTGATAATTAAAGCTCCTGATTCCTTTAATCCTGCTGTAACATCAACTGCTGTGAGTAGAGTATCATCAACTACTACAACGTAATCTGGTTCATAGATATTACAATGAATTGAAAGTTTATCATCGCTTATTCTGTTATAAGCAGTGATTGGAGCACCCATTCTTTCAGGGCCGTATTCAGGAAAACCCTGAATGTATTTACCGGTATTGAACGCTGCATCTGCCAGCAATAATGAAGCTGTTTTTGCGCCTTGACCACCACGTCCATGCCATCTGATTTCAACAACCTTGCCCATTTGGCAAACCCTCCTCTTTATTTAAAATTTTATAAGAATCCGAAGGTTTCTTTGGGATCCTTTTGGATTCTTTGGAATCTCCCATGTGATTCTTTTGAATCTCATTTTATAATTTTTGCCAGCATACTGTTTGTTCTAAATAAAATGTCTAATAACCTGATAGCTTTATGTAAGGAGATTCATTCTGATATCAATAAGACAGCCTAATCAAAAGATAAACTTGTCCATATAAAAGTATATATGTTTGATAATTTATTGTCAAGCAAACAATGTGTAAAGTGCATAAATTCTATATCTTTGTATTTTTGAATTGTTCTTTGTATACATACATGTAACTTTTATACAAAAAATAATACTTCACTCTATGATGAGGTCATAGAATGAAGTATTATTAACTTTTACTGCTATACCATAAATTTTAACAATATCAGAAGTATTAAGCCGGGAACACCCAGTATACCAATTATTAAAGCTGAATATATATTTAATGCTATATTAAAATCAAAGTAAATCCCAACAAAATTGATAATTGCCAATAGAACTGCACCCAAAATTGTATTAATCAGAACCCGTTTCAGTATTTTCACAATGTCCATTTTTCCTCCCATCTACGTGCAAAACATATTGAAGTACGCCACGTAAGCAAATACTAATGAAAGGACCTTCAATGTTTGTCCCTTTATTAAATATATTTTATGGAAGAATAAAGTATTCGTGGTTATCAATTCAACTGTTACTTTTTTCAAAAATTCCTATTTCTCATCCTGTGGAGAATAGAAATCGGTTATTGGGCTATAGTCGGTTATATTGTTACCCTTCAATAAAAAGCGGCCCTTTCTAATCTTCGAATATCCTGCAAGAGGCTTCACATCTGTAATTTTATTATTTCGTAAATCGAGGTAATTCAGCTTGGTTAGCCCGCTTAATGAAGATACCTCTGTTATTTGATTATTTCCTAAGTCAAGATACTCCAGACCAACTAGTCCGCTTAATGCGGATATATCTATTATCCGATTTTTTCCTGAATGAAGAGACCTTAGCTTAGCCAGCCTGCTTAATGCAGATATATCGCTGATTTGATTATTTCCTAAATCCAAAAATTCCAGATTTGTTAGACTGCTAAATACAGATATATCGCTTATTTTATTCTTTTCCAAATCCAGCCATTTTAAATTTGTTAGACTGCTTAATACAGTCATATCGCTTATTTGATTGTCTATTAAATCCAGCCGTTCCAGATTTGTAAGTCCGGAGATTCCCCCTATATTGCTTATTCTATTTGAGGATAAATCAAGTTCTTTTACATTTGTAAGTCCTGCCAATATCCCTATATCGCTTATTTTATTTTCTGCTAAATCAAGTTGTTTCAGATTTGTAAGTCCAGCTAATACCTCTATATCGCTTATTTTATTTTTTGCTAAATTAAGTTGTATCAGATTTGTTAGTCCGGCTAATGCGTCTATGTTTGTAATATTGTTACCGTTTAATCCAATATCCTCTAGATTTTTCATATCTCTAAGAGGGCTTATATCTTCTATTAAGCTGCTTGTCAGAGCCACTTCCTTAAGTCTTCTGAGTCCGGTTATAGGAGAAATATCCTTTATTTTTGACCCACCAATCCATAACTTCTCAATTTTGTTAAGATTTTTGAGCGGGCTTATGTCCTTAACCTGAGAATCCAAAATCTGAATACTTATAATATTTGTAAGCTTCTGTAAAGGTTTCAGGTCCGTTATTGGAATATTTACTAATATTAGCTCTTTCAAGCCAGGAATTTTTGATAAAGCTGTAAGGCTATTATCCGTGAGTTTACAGCCGATTTCGTTGTCATATTCATCCTCGATTTTAAGCATCTTTAACCTGTTTAATTTAGAGAATACATCAATATTATTAAGGTCATAGCAATCGTAAATTTCAAGCTGCTCCAGCTGTGTAAGGCTTCTGAGCTCCTGAAGATTGTTATTCCCTTTTAACTTCCAAATGTTAAGTCTCCTAAGGTTTTTAAGATTTTTAAGACTGCTCAAGGTTTTAATATCCGTAGGCGATACCAGTTGAAGAAGCTCAAGGTTCTTACAGGCTTGAAGTTCACTTATATCAGATGTTCCTATTACTGCTAACTCCTTTAACTCTAATAACTCCGATTTATATATAACACTGTCCTTATCCTTTCCCAAAGCATCTCTAATAGCCTTTGCAAGCTGTTCACTTTTAAAGCTGACCTTTTCATCCTTTGCTGCTATTGTTTTCGCTCCAGGTATACCTACCAGTCCTACTGCAATAATTAGGGCAACCGCGACAACAGCTCTCACCCAGGACTTCTTTTTAAATCTGATTATCATCGTTATCCTCCTTTTCACTGATGCGTTCTTTTTCATGAAGCCCGCTGTAGATGGTATAAAGCTGGAGTCGGCGGCCTCCTTCAAAAGATTTATAATTGTCTGCCCATACTTTTTGCGCTCACAGCCTTCCACATAGGACAACGCCTTATCGTCACAGGCTATTTCACAATCCTGACGCATTATATAAAAGCTGTACCAAATTATGGGATTAAACCAGTGTAATATTTGCAGCAGTACTGTTACCCAGTTTACTAAAACATCTTTCCGCTTGTAATGAGATAATTCATGCAGTATTATGTACCTGATTTCATCGTCATCAAGGTTTTGAATGTGACTGTCTGAGATCAATAATTTGGGGTTAAGGATACCATATATGGAAGGTGTTCTCGTTTGGTTTAAGACCAATACAGGAATCCTTCTGTATACCCTTGTTATTTTCTTACACTCTTCAAGTATTCCATTTATTCTTTTTTCATCACAGGCATTATAGCTGCCTACTATTTTTCTGAATCTGATATTTAAATAGACTATGTAACAAACCAGTAAACAACACCCGGCAGCCCATACCAGAAAAATTACAATAAAGGCTCCTGAGTAGCTGTTTCCAATGATCCCATTTAATGTAGAGGTATTTGTAGTGCCTGCTGCATCAGGCTCTGTTTCAACGTAGGTATTATTTACTTTTATAGATTTGTCGGACCCATCCAGTGCATTTTCTGACCCACCTGTATTTTGGGTCATTTTTAGCAACTCAGCATCAGGTGACAGCCAAGAAAATTCGTCTATTGAAGAAACCTGTTCTGCCACGGGAGTTACAATGTTGAATACGCTTATAGGGCTTTCAGGAGTATAAGGAATCAGCAGCTTTACCAGAAGTAAAAACCAAATATAATAGTGCCATCTGGCATCAAGCCTGTTTTTAAACAATTGCTTTGCCAAAAGAATTAAGCATACCAGGATAGCAGCCGTCATGCTTGACATCAGGATTTGTCTGAAAATTGATAAAATTGTTATCATAAATCACCTTTATTCTGGTCTAATATCTGTTGAAGCTCTTCAATTTCTTCCTTCGTTAGCTTTTCTGCCTTTAAAAAATTTGAAACCATAACATTAAGAGAGCCATTGTAGACCTTATTTAAAAAGGACTTGGTTTCCTCCTTTGTACATTCCTCCTCAGACACAAGAGGATAATAAGTGTAATAAGTTCCCTCCTTACCTACTCCAAGAACTTCTTTATTTACCAATCTGCTGATAAGTGTGTGAATGGTTTTAGAATTCCAGGTTGAAACGGACTTTAGTCTGTTTATTATTTCACTGGCAGTTACAGGGTTCTTTCCCCAGATTACTCTCATAACTATCCATTCAGAATCTGAAATTTTTTGCATAAAGACCTCCGCAGAATATGATAGCAGGAGCGTACTACACATGTAGTACGCTCCTGCTATCATATTACACTTGTAGTACGTAACTTGTCAATAACTTTTTAACATTTAAGTTTAATTTTCCCATAAAACAAAAAAACTCCATCCTACGCTTATATAGGATGAAGGCTTTTGGGTATCATTATCGGAACTCACCGATTCCTATTTCTTTTGCTTTTCTGAGTAAGTATTCGAATTTTGCCTCATATGCTTTGATTTGATATGTATAGAAGTCAACCATTAACGAATCCTGAACATAATCAAAATTGTTATATGCGTTTTGTAATTCACTTTTAACTCTGTTAATTTCCAATAAAAGATTAGCCTTCTCGGAAGCTAAAATCTTCTCATCAACGGCGCCAACCACTTTATTTAACTGCTTGTTCAGTGATACTTCCATAAGCGTCTCCTCTCATATAGTAACTATTTAAATGATTGACCCATTACTATACTATTTATACGTTTATGGAAATATTCTTGATACACTTTAAGAAAAAAAGCATTTATAAGGAACAGTTCCTTAGAACTTTTCTACTGTTAACGCTCCGTTCTCCCTGACAATTTCAATTATTGTATCCATACGCTCCTCATCCACCTTCATGCTGAAAATGGCATTTCCGTCAGATACCAATCTATGGTATTCTTCTTTTTTGCTTTTCGGAATTCTCATATCCATTAATACTCCAATTAGCCCGCCTAAAACAAAGCCTGAAAATAAACCGGTTATAGGCCCTCCTGCTGCTACCAGGCCAAATCTGGGGATAAACATACTGACTGCACCTAAAATAATACCTATTACCCCACCAAAAATTCCTCCGGTTATGATTCCATCTGAAATTCTTTCTCTTTTTGTCAGTCTGAAGGGATAAGCTACATATTCCGGTGCATAAATCTGCTCACTGCTACCAGGGCGAAAATAGCCCTTATTACCATTGTCTTTAACAATAATAGAAATATTATCGGTTCTAAGACCTTTCTCCTTTACTTCATATGCTGCTCGTTCGGCGTTGGCATAAACATCAAAAACAGCTACCACTGTTCTGGCCAATAAAATCACTCCTGTTTCATGGTCTTATCACGCATAGCTTCAAAAGAAAATTTTGGGCCGTGAAAAATTTTCTTACCGTAAACGTTTAAAGGCGGCAAAGGTGTCTCCATGACCACCCCAGGCATGCTTACTGCCTCGCTATCTTCAGATAAAGTATTTACACTTTGATGTTTATATATGCTTGAACCTTCCAAAAAGGTTTCATTAAATATTGTTATCAGTACGCTGTTTATTCTCTTTTGCTTTAAATATATTTTAGCAAATCAACAGGCTTTTCAAGAAATATATCCGGTTCCACCTTTTCCAGGTCACTCCTCGGACTATAGGTCCAGGCTACCGCCGCACTTCTGACACCTGCATCTTTTGCACAAAGAATATCAAGAGGACTGTCACCTACATACAATACATCTTCTTTGTTTTCCACCCTGGCAAGCTTCATTGCATTTATCAATGGTTCACCATCAGGTTTATGCTTTGTGGATTCTTCAGATCCGTTTACAAAAAGAAAATAATCATACAGGTTAAATATATTCAGACCACGAACAGCAAGTTCTCTTCTCTTTGAGGTAACAACTCCCAACACTACTCCTTTTTCATACAGGCTTTTAATAAGCTCATATATTCCTATAAATATTGCTATACAGTTGTCATGTTTTCTTTCATTATATTCCCGATAGGTTTTGGCAAGTTCCTCCTCTTTACCCGGATATATTGTCTTCAGGTGTTTTATTAAAGGCATACCAATAAAACTGATTGTCTCCTCTTCGGGTCTGGTTTCTCCAAAATGATGCATAAAGGTGTGATTAAAGGACTCTAAAATAAGTGGAATCGTATCTATCAAGGTTCCATCCAAATCAAAAAAGACATACTTAAAGTTATTCATTTTAGCTCCATTTCTTTAATTTATACTATAATTTATACTATTTTTTTCTTTTGCGGCCGATCTTTCTCATCAATACTTTTTTTAGCTTTAATTTTATTATATATCAATGGAATCCCAACCGTAACCAAAACCAACACAACAGATAAAATAAAGCCGGGGGAAAGAGGATTCCTTATGTGATGTCCCATATAAGCCACTGAAAACGTTTCGGGGGCTGAACCTATCATTGTGGCAATAATAAATTCCTTGTATTTAACTTTTGTTAAGCCTGCAGTGTAACTCACCAAATCAAGTGGAAATACACCAGATAACCTCATCAATAAGACTATTTTAAATCCGTTTTTCTCCAGTTGAACATTTAGCTTATCTGCCCTCTTCCTGATTAACCGTTCAACAAAAGCTTTCCCCAAATATCTGCTGATAAAAAATGCTACATTTGAAGATATAAAAATAGAAACCATGGCAAGAATAAACCCGTATATAGGACCATATATTCCTCCGGCAATCAGAGTCATTAATGTAATAGGTATTATGACTGCTATGGGCCTTATTGTGGATATGACCAAAAAGGCTGCAATTGACCAGCTTCCGTAAGATTTTATGTATCGTTCAAAGCTTTCTATATTCAGTTTTCTTATGCGGTGAATTATGCTGTGAAAATCAAATGCAGATAAATATACCAGCAAAAGCAATAATACAATAATACCGGCTGCTAAAATCCGCTTCCATCTAAATTTTTTCATATTTTTTAAACCTTTTTCCATTATGTACGTATATTATAAAGTAACTATTTACTTGTTAATTTTAGTATTATTAATTATAATCTATAATATATACATTTTATATACTGTTACTTATATTTATATCTGGGTTTCAATATTCATGTAGCTACAGAAATACAATATTAAAAATAATTTTTTGGAAGTAGAGGGTGGATTCATTGAAAAACAAGATTAAGCATTCGTTACCTAACCTTTTAACCTTCATTAATCTTTCTCTTGGTATAATTGCATTGCTCTTTTCCATAAAGAATGACTTGATTCAAGCGTCTTTGTTGGTTATGGTGGCAGCTCTGACAGATAGATTTGACGGAAAGGTTGCAAGAATGCTGGATAGCACTAGTGAATTAGGCAAAGAATTGGATTCTCTTTCTGATTTAATTTCTTTTGGTGTAGCTCCTATAATCATTGCCTGGAAAATAAGCTTTATCAATCTCGGAATCATCGGTTATCTTCTTACAGTTCTATTCCCAATAGCCGGTGCATACAGATTGGCCAGATATAACATTACAACTTTTAACAACGTATTTTGTGGAGTACCTATAACAATTGCAGGGGCTTTTCTTTCGATTATAAATCTTTACAACAGCTTTGCAGTTATGAGAAAAAGTTATACGGATATCAATACAATTGTAGTGGCTGTAATAATTGTTTTATTATCATACCTAATGGTTAGCAAAATTCAAATCAAAAAGAGATAAAAACTAAATGAATTTTTTATCCACAGAATTTTAAAAAAGTGCAGCTTAAATCCACATTTAACTACTATAATGTTGAAAATCTGCCCTGTTGCCTGATTAATCCGGAATTGAAAAAACCCCGAGAGCATTCCGAGCTTTCAGGGTTTTTATTTCTTTATATAATATTTATTGTTTAAAACAGAATCTTAAGTTCTAACATATGCTTTTATAGTTCCTATGGTTTTTCCTTCCGATTCACCGCAAGGCCTGATGGTATACTTTCCAACAGCTGCGGGAATTATAAAGGTTTCGGCATAATGTACCTTAAATGGTTCAAATCTACCGTCAACAGATTCAACAACTGCTTCACTACCCTCAATAAGATTAATAACGTTTACTCCATCATTTGTATCGTGACTTACGGCGGAACTGAACCAGTGTCTTCGGGTTTCTATAAACTCTCTTTCATGAAGCCCTGTCCTCTCCTCTTTCCAGCCATCACCTTCGGCCAAGGTCTCGATTTTGTTTATAAGGTTTTTTTCCACCCATTCTGTGTTCCTATCAAACTGCAGAACAGCCTTGCCAT
This sequence comes from Bacillota bacterium, assembly GCA_023409265.1. Lineage (GTDB taxonomy): Bacteria > Bacillota > Clostridia > Acetivibrionales > DSM-1351 > Ruminiclostridium. Next base: position 773,490 of record JAEYHZ010000014.1, read on the forward strand.
GTTCCAGATGTATTGGGCGGGGCTTTCCATCCAGTCCAAGCCTTCCCCAATCCCACAGCTTAAAGGTAAAAATAAATGGAGTTGAGGAAATTTCCAGAACCATGGTATTATCCCCTGAACAATGTGCCGTACCCGCAGGTATCAAGAAATGGTCATGTTTCTTTGCCTTGAATTTATTAACATGCTTTTCTGCCGGGAAGTCCATAATGCCTTCCTGAGCTTTTTCCAGATCGCTGAAAAATTCTTCTTTTGAAGTGTCTGCTCTGACTCCGAGATAAACACAGCCATTCTCTCCTGCATCCAGAAGGTAGTAAGACTCGTCCTGGGTATAATTCATTCCGAATTTCTCCTGGATATACTCGGTTAAAGGATGAACCTGCAGTGACAGATTCTGTCCTCCCATTGTATCCAGGAAATCGAACCGGATAGGGAATTCAGTCCCAAATCTTGCATGCACCTTATCACCAAGGAGCTCCCTGGGATATTTGAAAACAAGGTCAATAGACGGAATTTCAGCAACAATTTCCCCAACTTTTAACAAAAGCGAATTTTCTTCAGGCACGCAGTCAAAACACCAGGCATAGTTTTCAGTGCCTCTTTCCAGATCACAGATATCTTTCATCCACTGGCCGCCCCATACTCCTGGATCAAAGAAGGGCACAACTCTGAAGGGCTGCCCGGCAGCCTGTCTGAGCCCTTGAATATAAGCCTCTCCCGTTATCATTTTGAGGTTATTTTTCAAGTTTGTATCCAGAACATAATTAAAGGAATCCATCCTTTCCTTTTTATACCTGTCGGCAATACGCCATTCAAAGAAGAAACCTCTCTTATATTTAACAAGTGGGTCATCTTTAAAATTATCATGCTTCCAGTTGGATATCTCACCGGAACGGTACCGCTGCTGGATCTCCCAGCGTGCCATATCCGCATATATATGAATATCCGGTTTTACAAGCAAGCCGGCTGCAACGCCATAAACGACTATCAGGCCCTTAGCCTCTCTTATTTTTCTGCTGACTTCGTTTAGTTTATCAGCGTTTATAAAATCCTTAAAGTTTAAGTGGCACATGATGCCAAATACGCGGTCATCTGTCATATACTCCGCTATTTTATCCGTGATATATTCATTTGTTTCAAAGATATCCTCGTCAGTGAAAATGACTAAATCACCCTGCAGCTTATCTATAATATTCTCCTTGATTTCTTCAATCCTGACCCCGGGGTAGAAATCCAAGGCAATAATTGTCCTTTCACCTTTTAAACCACTGGCCGAACGAAGAACCTCACGGACAACATTGTCGTAACCCTCCCAGCTGTGATTCTTTTCATAACCTCTCACTTCTATATATGGCTGCTTATTATAATTTGATTTCATTTTAACCTCCAAGCCATGTTATGGTGTTGAGCCGCAAGAGCGGCCTTAAAATATTTCTATAACCTGTGCCGGTTAATGTCACTGCCCCCGGTTTAAGTTCCGATAAAGGCCCATCAAAGTACTTTTTGAAGTATTATGAGTCAACCGTATATCAACTCTCTGAGCTTTGCAGAACTCCTCAATTTGTCGCCCAAAAAATTTAAAGCTTTTGACTATTTCCCCGCCCAGGATGATACAATCGGCCTTAAATCCACTGATAAACGGGGTAAATGCTTCATACAGGTTCTGTCCAAATTCTTTGAATACAAGCAATGCGGTTTCATCCTGCTTTATGGCCTTATTATATAGTTTCCTTCCGTCCTGGGAGTCTTTAAAATATTGAGCAGCGATGTTTACCAGTCCTCTGGCAGAGATATAATCATCAATAATACTGGACTTAAAATTTGTATTATAGATCCAGCCGTTTTCCGGGACTCCTTCTCCGGTCCCCACCAGCCGATGTTCTATTGAAAATGCCGATCCTGCTCCGGTTCCTATGCACAAATGAATAATCCTGTTATACCCTATACCCTTGCCATAAAAAATTTCGCCAAGTGCAAACGCTGCTATATCATGCATAAATATAATCTTTAGCTCTTTATCCATCAGAGATGATAGATATTTATCCGCTCTTATACTTCTGAAGAATTCTTCCCTTAAGTTAATATTATAAATACTGTCATATTTTCCAATTCCTCTTATAAAGCTAATACCGCTGTCATAATCAAAAGGGCCCGGGAAAGCCAGTCCTATTGCCTTGATATTCATTTCCTGATCTGATATTTTTCCCGCTAAATCTTTAAAAATTGCAGCGAAATTGGATATAATAGTATCTTTATCTGCGTAGGACTGTGCATTATAAGAAAATATTTTATCAAACATGATGTTGCCGGCCTCATCTATGATTCCGCATTTTACCGAGGTTCCTCCAACATCCAACCCCAAATAATAATTCATTTTTTCACCCCTGCGTAATTGGATAAAGACATGTCTCTTCCGAAACCCGATCCAATTTTGTATTAAATGTCATCACTTAAAAGCTACAAGCAAATGGGAAAGTGCACAAGGTGGAATATTCACCTCAACCTCATTGTCTATAACATTTATCTCTGAAATTTCCTCACCTAAAACGTTAACAAAGCAAGCCTTTAAAATTGTCTTTCCCGGTAGGTTAAAACTGTACTGACCCTCTGCTTTTGTCATATTTTTCAGCATAACAATAAAACTACCTTCCTTTTTGGCGGGCCTTATCATTAATGGTACAACACCTTCCCCATTGCCCTCAAAAAGTTTGCCGCTCTGGACCTCTTTGCAGCTGACGGCAGCATTAATGATAAGCGGCTCGTTTGCCTGCTGTCCAAGATTGTATGCATTGATTGCATCAAATTCTTTAAAAGGTGTCATTTCATAACTGAGTTGAATAGGCCCTGGCTGGCTGATCCAGAAATTGGTGTCCCAATAGTTGTTCATAGGCCAGGCTAAAAGCAGGGGATTTTCTTTTCGCTCAATGCTTTGGCTTTCTCTGCCGAAATTGAAATCTCCGATTTGTACCATTGGTGCATCAGGACAAGCCAGAACTACACCTTTTTCATCATCATATATTGAGACAGTCTGATCGACAGTCACCCAATCACGGCTTACTTTTCCCAATTGCTCCCTGTCAAGTTCAATGAATGCTCCGGCTGTATCAAACCGGCTTTTCCAGCCGCCCTTGATATTTAAAGGAAAAGCAAAATATATTCCTTCAGGTTTTGTAAAGTTCTCCTTCTTCATATACGCCTTGAATTTAATTCTGGGGTGCAGTGTGGAAAAAGTTATTTTTTGCTTAAGTGCCTCAACGCCTTCTGCCTTAAATTCCATAACAAAAGAAACGGAATTAGCCTCTTCTTCTATATGCCATTTCAATATTCTCTCGGCACTTTGTCTCCTGGCAATCCAATTGTGGTTCCAAACGCTCACACTCCTATTGCCCAGTTCCACATCCCGTGGGAAAAACGTAGACCTGTGCTCTTCATTATAAAGAGGATCGATAGTCTCTCTGACATATTCAAACAAAGTCCACTGGCTATTTTTATCCAGCATGGCCCAAGCATTTACCAAATCGTACAGCTGTTCAATCCTTCCTGTCGCAGGATTAAAGGTCATGCGGTAAAACGGCGTCTCTATACTGTTTCCGGTTACCTTATAACCTTTATCCTCAGCCGGCCTGGATGCTTTGTTATGCTCCAGAACTGAAAACGGTATTTTAGTCCAGGAGAAAGGTTGAAGTTTTTCAGTACCGAAGTACTTATTATCTTCATCTTTTGAATTATATGGCAGTAATCTTTTCATACGTAATGCAGACAGGTGTCTGCCTTTTTCTAAAAAAGCCTCCGGAACCTTCAGTTCTATTTCCTGTTCCATACTCGAAGTGTTGACAACAACTATTCCATCAGGCTCATTTGATTGAAAATCATTCTCTGCCAGCTGCTCTATTTGCCTTCCCAGCAAATAAGCCGATAAATCGGCAGCTTTATATGCCATTTGAGATTTATGCATTCTCTGGGAATAAACCTCTTCATCATCAGGATCACTTATTGATTGAGCTGCACCCCAGGTATGCTCATCATACATAACAGCGTTGATATAGGCTTCATTCTTCGCCCTGTCATAAAATTCTCCAGGACTGCCAGAGAAAGCCTCCAGCAGCTCAGCTTTCCTTATTGTCTCCTTCGCTCTGCGGTTAACTCTTGTCTCTTTTGCAGAACTTCCGCAGCCAAAGTTCCAGTAATCGGTCCAGTCCCCCTTGTGGACCGGAATGTCATTTATATTAATACTTAATACTTTTTCTCTCAGCATTTCAGGAGTTACAAATCTTACTGTATATTCATGCCCTTCCTGATTATACTTGTTAATCAGCTCAGCCAGCCCGGCATCAGGTGAATTGTTATCATATAAAGGAGGATTGGTAGCAGTTAAAAACGCAAAGTCATAATTATATCCGCCTTGCTCAAGACGATTTACATAATCTTTTATACCTTTATGCATTAAACCGGTATCTGACAGAGAAGTATTTAAAAATTGACTGAACAGTGAATAATGTTCCCCCAGAAATGTAAGCAGTTCACGTCCGTCGGGCGTCTCCCAGCGAAAAACAGCAGGCCTTTTGAATGGTATTCCGCCGAAGTGGATGTTTATCCCGGTAATATAGAAATCTATTCCGCTGTCCAGCAGCATTTGGCTCATTGTCCAGGGCTGACCGTTAACGTCATGGTTTATGGCTGCGCTGATGGGTATATCCAGGCATTTACTTAAGTCAGCCGATAATTTCAACATGTAATCCATTTGAGCGGTATTACATAATGGTGTAGTATGCATTGGCATGACTGTTACACTTATTTGTTTATCTTTTATTAACTTTTTAAACTGAGCTTTTCTTTTATCAGTGGCTGTTTCAAGCCATTTCAATACCGGATAAGTCGCCTCGCATGTCCATCTGAATTTTGATTCCTCCGGGTAATTTGATGTGCTTAAACATAAATCAATAGCCTGATCTATATAATCTCTCTGCAGTTCAAGCAGCAATGTCTGTGGATGTGTATACCCTATATCAAGGTGACTATGGTGCATACATAATATCTCTTTTATTTTAGACATATAAAATCTCCTTTGAATGAAAATATGGAATTATCCTTTTACACCGCCTGTTGCAACCCCTTCCAGAATCCTCTCCGAAAATATAATGAATATTATCAGAATCGGAACCGTAGACAGTACAGATGCCGCCATAGCAAGGTCCATGGTGCTCAATAGATTCTTTGTATACTTTACTATTATCAGTGGAATGGTTTTATACGCTTCGCTTTGCAGGAAAATGAGGGGCATGAAAAACTGGTTCCAGACTTGAACTGACATGATTATACAAATTGAAAATACAATGGGTTTGGCCATTGGAAACATAATCTTGTAAAATGTTTTCCATTCGCCGGCACCATCGATAATTGCCGCTTCATAAATCTCATTGGGCAAATTTGAAAAGAAATCCGTCAGCATAAATACCGGCATGGAAATTCCTGCTGATAATATCAATATAACAGACGCGTGATTATTGATTAAGTTAAGATTCTTCATCAATAGAAATATTGGAACAATACCAAGCTGAACAGGGAACATCAATCCTACCAGAAAGTAGATCCTGGTAAACTTCCTAAATTTAAATTTATATCTGCCGATACCATATGCTGTCATTGAAGATAACAAGGTTATTAAAATCAGGCTAAAGACAAGTATTACCGCACTATTTAGGAAATATCTGTAAAAATGATCATTAACGAATAATCTTTTAAAATTGTTCAGACTCAAATTTTTCGGCATACCGAAGGTGTTGGACAGAATATCCTGTCTTGTTCGGAATGAATTATATATCATGTAAATTAAAATAAAGAATGTAATCAGCGAATAAATCCACATTAAGCCCTTGATTACTAAAGCTATAAATCCTTGATGTTTATTCATTCCTATTCCTCCTTCCTGTATACTATTAACAGCTGTATTAAAGCAATTATAAAAATCATAAGGAATAGTACACACGCAATAGTTGTACCCATACCCATGGAATTCTGGCTGATGTTGCCGCCCAATGGATTAGTGTCGCCAAAGGCCATACGGTAGAAAAATAAAGACATGACATCAACGTTTCTTTCTATTCCTCCTGATGTTCCTCCAAGGAGATAACTAAAATCAAATATTGTCATACCAAAAATATAAGATATCAGCACCATATTAAGTATGGTAAATTTTATTTGAGGTATAAAAATTGTTATAAGTCTCTTCCAGAAGCCCGCTCCATCCAGATATGCAGACTCCAGGCAATCTACAGGCACCATCTTCATTGCACCTACAAAGAACATCATTCCGACTCCCATCCCGGCCCAGGAAATCATAATCCAAACAATATACATTCCAAACTCAGGTATACCCAGCCATGGTTTTGTCAAATGACCTTGGCCTATTGATTCCAAAAACTTGTTAACAACTCCGATGTTGGCATCCAATAATAAAGTAAATATGAAAATAATTACTGGAGTTGAAATAAATTGGGGAGAAAATATCGCTACCTGGAAAAAGCTCTTCCCTCTGACCTTACTGTATATCATGTAAGCCATAATGATTTGAACAGGGATGACAAATATAACTGTTAATATAAAAATCATTAAACTGTGGGATAGCGCATTCCAAAGTTGTGATACCATATCTTTATTGTTGAATAATTCAATATAATTATTGAATCCTACAAATGTTTTTGGTCCTATACCATTCCAGCGGTACAAGCTGATAACAGCAGCTGCTGCTATAGGGTAAATTACCAATATGGTGTATAAAATAAATCCTGGTGTTATAAATAGAAGATACGGCCTTTTTTTAAAAAATGAAAGCAATTTGAACAACTCCCTCTGTCCTTCGAATATAAATAAATGACCCTCAATTACCAGGAGAAATCATTTATTTATATTCTTTAGTTAGTGTCATTTAATATTTCGATTATTGCCAGGGATAATGGTGTTTAACTATTTTGCACTGCTTTTTGCTATTTCATCTTTAATCTTCTGAGCAGCATCTTCGCCTGTCATTTTTGAAGTCATTAATTTAGGTAAAATGTCGGCAAGTAACATGTCCTGAGGCCTTGCCGTTTCATCTGCAACACCTGAAAGAACGTGATATATATTATTACCTACCTGGTCATATTCGGCCATCTCTTTTACAGATTCATCTTTTGGAGTAAGATCTTTTACAAGAGGAATAGCTCCTAAATTATTTTCAAATATCTGCTGCGACTCTTTATCATTGAGAAACTCAATGTACTTGACTGCCTCTTCAGGATACTTGGTCTTTGCTGACACTGCATAAGTATTATAGTTACTTGGACCACTCTGTGAGAAAAGTACTCCATCTTTTGACGGCAAAGCAAATCTTCCTACATTGAAATTAACACTTGCGAAAACCTGATTATTCCATGTACCGTCAACAAGCATTGCAGCTTTCCCGTTTGTAAATGCCAACTGAGCACCTGCTCCGTCTGTAGCCGCAAAATCTTTTCCAAGATAACCTTTTTCGGCAAAGCTGCGGTAAATATTAAACGTATCGATCAGGTTTTTATAATCCGTATCTGCTTTGTGTTCTTTTATATTCTGCAGGACATCATTGGCCAATGTTGGCGCAAGTACCTGCATCAGCCAGTATCTGTCAAAATCACCCTTACCGCCGAATGATATTGGTGTTTCTCCTTTATCTTTAAGTGTTTTTAGTATATTCTCAAATTCTTCCCAGTTCTTTGGCTTATCAAGTCCATATTTTTGGAAAATATCTTTGTTATAGTACATTATGGCGTAGTCAAAAAATGAAGGGAATGAAGAGTAAATCTTACCATCTACGGTCGCATATTCTATTGACTGCTCAGGGAAACGGCTTGAATCCAGTTTATAATCATTTAAAGGCAGCAGGAAGCCTTGCTTTGCCATCTCTGCCATCTTTGTTGATTTATTGCCCTGTACCCAGAATAAATCAGGTAATGAATCAGATTGTAAAGCAACATTAATGGAATCGAAACTGCCCGAATACTGGTAATCAAGTTTAATATTGGGGTATTTCTTGGTAAATGCCTCGTTGACCTGATTGAATGAAGCTTCAAGAATAGCCTGGTTGTCTGTATCTCCCCAAATCTTTAGCGTTACCGGTTCACTACTGTTTGCAGATGTGCTTCCGCTCGCTTCTGTGGAATTGGCACTTTGCTCACTGCCACACGCAGTCAAAATTGACACTGATAAAACCATTACCAATAAAACCATACTAAGTGCTCTGTAGAATTTCTTCATGATTTTTTCCTCCAAAAATTATTTTATTAATTAAATGACACTTAGTCTTGAAAGAAATAAGGCAAGCACTATCAATCAATCAGTAATATATTCTTTCTTAAAAAAGTCCCATTTATTAATTCGTAATTATACTTTATTCATTGCATTAATTAAGTTGTTAAATTAATTGGGTTTTATGGATTTATAAATCTAAGATATATATCTTTTGATACTTTGCAAAATTAACCTACGCTTTAAATATTTCCTGCAAAGCGATAACTGCCCCTCCCAATGCTCCCTGAACATCTCCAAAATCCGTCAAGACAATTTTCATATCATAATGTGGAGGAAATTTCTTCGCTCTCACATGTTTGATTATCATATCTTTATAAAGAGGGCATTTATTGATAAAATTACCTCCCATAACTATCACTTCAGGACTGTATAAATTCACTATATTTGTTATAGCTACGCTCACACATCTCGCACCTTCATCAATGACCATCCTTGTAAGCTCGTCATCCTTGTTTAAGGCATCTATCATCATATCTATATTAATGTCATCGATATCTTTTACTTCCTGCTCTATTATTGATTTTTTACCTTTTTTAATTTCACTTTTAACTTTATCCAATAACGCAACACCTGATGAAATTGTTTCCAGACACCCGGTATTACCGCATTTGCACAATTTTCCGTTAATATCGATAGACATGTGACCGACATTGGCAGCACCATCCTTGAAACCGCGGAATAATTGATCGTTTATTATAACTCCGCCGCCTATTCCGATGTCATATATATTCATGGCAAAAAGATTTTTTACATCACTTACATCCCCGTACCAATGTTCTGCAATAGCAGCAGCATTAGTGTCTTTTTCAAAATAAGTAGGTATATTTAATTTATCCTGGATAAGATTTTTAATCGGAACGCTTAACCATCCGGGAAAATTCGGAGGGTTGACCATTATGCCTTCTTCCCTGTCATAAGGACCTGCGGATACCAAACCAATGCCACAAATTTTTTCCTTTGCTATTCCTGACTGGGCAATGATCCTTTCTATTAAATCTATAATTCTTGCTATTACCTTCTCCTGACCTTCGGTAATATTAGTATCTGCTTCAATCCTCTCAACAATTTCAGCTTTAAAATTTGTGAGAATGCATGTAATTTTCACTACATTTAAATCTATGCCGATAGCATAGCCTGCCTTAGCATTTAATTGCAGGAAAACAGGCCTTCTTCCGCCGTCGGATTCTCCCTTTCCGGTCTCAATAACATATCCGCCCTCAATTAGTTCATGAATTATGTTAGTGACTGTAGATTGGGTCAAGCCTACTTCGTCTGCAATTACTTTTCTTGAAACTGACACTTTTTCTCTTATATAATTCAGAACAACCTTTGAGTTAATAATTTTCATTCTTTCATTATTTATGTTTTTTGATTTCATTTTTATCAACTCCATATTTCAGTTATTCTAAATTCAAAGGACTTACTTTTTTCATTGAATTAAGTTATTTAAATTATATAAATCTTTCATTCTATTGTCAATACTAAAGTGCTCAAAAGTTTTATAAAAATACGGCAAGTAGGAGTAGAGTAAGGGGAGCAGTTTGTTCACTAGCAGAAAAAGTTGTACAATATGACAGGCGTCAAAAGGTTACTCGAAGCAATATCAACAACAATTAGCTAAAATCTTTGAACAAAAAATGCACTGAATTCAAAGAATCAAGTGCATTCTGGTATCTTAAATTCTGAAAACCTGCAAAAATCAGGTTTTTTTGATAAATTGTGGCCCAAACTGTCCTAAAAGTATTTTTGCCAGAGCAGGTAACAGCTGCAATGATATAATTTATAATGTCAAATATAAATGATGTGTGTCAGGACATAAAATAAAATTGTTTTAATTCATCCTATCAGATTCATTTGATAAAGTAAGGATAACAGCAATATTGCAGCTATGCTCCATAATGAATAAAACACTTTCATAAAGACCATCTTCTTTTGGAGCCAGATATAAATAGTCGATACTAAGCCACATAAACCTGAAATTAAAAGCAATGCTGCTGCTATTTTGAAAAAAGTTATAACACCGGGTAGCCCTGCTGTATTATTCAGGTCTCCAAATACGTATGTCATATAGTCTATATGATATATAAATCTTACGGGTATTGAAACCAACAGCAAGAAAGTGGTAATCAGCGGTAAACTTGTTATTATCGGCCCTTTGCCTTTCTTCTTAGCGAATGCAGCAATTATCCTGACTATAGATATTATAAACCCCAAAAGTCCAATAACCACAAAAAATAATATAACGAATATCTGCCATTCTTTACCGTATATCCATGGTACACGGATAAATGAAATATAGGATTGCTTTGGTGTGTAATATAAATTTCCGTTTTTCTCTACAAACTTGATATATCCCATATTTTTATCAAGGTATGCATCTTCACTCACCGGAGTGAGTTTATTTTCACCAATAGAAAAACCTTCTGCTGTATTTCCAGTAATTTTCTTGGGGTAACCGGTCAATAAACCCATAATTATATTGACAAATTTGTCAGAACCTTTAAATACGCTTCTTACAGGTATGTACCAACCACTGATATCTCTTGAATTTGCGCCTGTATAACTTTTCATTTCCCTGTCTTTACCGTAAAGCTTTTCAGCTATGGCAAAATAATATTCAGCCAGCTCAAAGGCACCGCTTTGATTACAAGCTATAAAAATCCCCAACTTTTCTTCAGGATAAATTGCCAGCGTTGAAATAAAGTTGGCAGTGCCTCCACTATGACTGTAAAAAACATGACCGTTTATTTCGTGCCTTTCCCATACGTAACCATGACCGGGTAGTTCATTACTCATGGCAAACTGTTTTTTAAACATTTCCTTTTTTCCATGGTTGTTTAAAGGACTTTGCTTCTTTTCATCCATCAGAAAGTTCATATATGCCGCCATGTCGTTAGCTGTGGAAGTTACCGATCCGGCGGGATAGGAGTTTGAGTAAATATCATTTTTTTCTGTGCCCTTTGGACCATAAGACTTTGAAGGAATTCCATTTGGATCAGCTTTATAGGTGGTATTTTTCATTTTTAGTGGTTTGAATATGTTATTTTCTGCATAATCGTAAAAAGAAATCCCTGATATTCTTTCTATGACATATCCTGCAAGGGTAACTCCATAGTTTGAGTAAGCTGACACCTCACCAGGCTTAAAAACCTGATATGGCATAAAATTTCTGACAAATTTGTTCAGGGGTAAAATCTCATCCTTTTTTTCAACCTCCAGCGCTATTTCAGCTGTTGAATATTTATCTTCAAAACCTGCACTATGCGTAAGAAGGTCAGCCATTGTAACGGGGTACTTGAATTTTGGAAAATCAGGATCCAGGTACTGCCTTATTTCAGCATTCATATCCAGCTTCCCTGCCTCAACCAGCTGCATTGCTGCAAGTGCTACAAAGGTTTTGGAAACAGATGCTATCATGAAGGTGGAATTTTCCGGATCGGCTTTTACATTGTTTTTTTCATCTGCATAGCCATATCCTTTACTCAACGCAATTGTACCATCCTTTACAACTGAAAGAACTGCTCCTTTGACTTTTTTACTCTGATTTAATGAATTAATCTCGTTGTCAATAAACTTGACAATTTCGTTATTGCTATTTCCAGCTTGCGCATTTGCAATTGAATTTACAAAAGAAAGCAGGGGAAATAATGCTGATAAAAGTGCTGCCAGCAAAATTTTTAAATATTTATTTGATTTCATTATATTAATCCTTTCAGATATTACTAAGTTTGATTTATAAAATTGATTTAGATTTGATATTATTTGGGAATGTAAATTTTATGCTTTTTTATTTTATCAGGTTTATCCATACAATTGTTATACAAAGCTTCCCATCATTTAATTCGGCCTTGATACTTCCATCCATTTGCTCGACCAATGCCTTTGTAATTGTCAGTCCAAGCCCCGTATTTCTGCCGCTTCTCATTCTATCTCCGGTAAAAAACCGCTCAAAGATATGTTCTACATCCTCCGGAGTTAATTTGGGTGAATCATTAACAAATGAGGTTACTACTTTGCTCCCATCAGAGTAAAGTGATATGTACGCCCTGCCGCTGCCATGCTTTATTACATTTTGAATAAGATTCTGGTAAATCCTCCTTATTGCGTCTTCATCAGCTATAACTCCCGGAGCCCTGGCATCAATACTGATCTCCGGTTCAATATTCCTGGATTCAAACTCTTTATAAAAGCAGGCTACCTGTTCAGAAAGTATATTTTGGAGAAGCAGCTTTTTTAGATTGACAGTATACTCTCCGGCTTGGCATCTGGATAAATCAAAAAAGTTTGTAATGAGAGTCTGAAGAGCTTTTGCCCGTTCAAATACGATTTCTATATATTGCCTTCTCAAATCATCACTAAGACTTTCATCTTTTAAAAGTTGAATATACCCAACTACAGAAGTTAACGGAGTACGCAGGTCATGCGATATATTTGCAATAGCTTGTCTTTGCTGTAGATCCTTTTTTTTATACAATATGTCTGCTTGCCTTTTGTTCTCAATTAAATTATTTATTTGGGTAACGAGTCTTTCTATAAATCGATTTGGAAATGACAGCATTAATTTATGATTTGAATCAAATTGGTTATGCCTTTGAATTTCTCTAGTCAACCTGTGAATTTCATGTAAGGTAAAAATCGTCATTAGTGAAGTAAATATGATCAAGATTATTAGAGCTGCAAACATTATGTACATACTGAACGTCAACTCCCAAGTCAAAATTTTTTAACTTTGTACTGATTTTGTATTAATCATCTTCCTTATTGATTTATACTAATCATTTTCTCCTAATTACAGGAACGGAAAGCAACAGAAGTGAAATTATATATATAAGTCCAATAACAGCCGCAGTAAGCATTTGATCTTGTGAAGCAATACTTCCTCCAATTATGTTCATTTTAATTTTCGGAGTATTGATATTGACGGATCTGATTTCGCCCATTAAAAATACCAGTTGTTTGGTAATCATAAAATTAGTTAAATATTCAAGGTTTACCCCAAAAAGCCTGAGCAGCTCAAAAAGCGGATTCACACAGAGGAACAAAACAAGGTATGTCAGGTTGGCAAGGCTGTTTTTTTTAATTACAAACATGAGAAGTATACCTATTATTATTGCAGAAATGTATAATGGTAATGCCGCAAAAATTGCAAGAATATAATTTCCAAGAAGCGGCTCCGGAGTAATACCATTATGGTTCGCAAATGCAAATACGCTGGAGAGAAAAGTTACCACTGTTACCAATACTGTGATAATTACTAATATGGAAGAAACAATAACCTTTGAAATAAAAATTGCAGTCTTTGAAACACCGAAGGCTAATGTATTTACAAAGGTATTTTCTGTAAATTCTTCACCACAAACAATATCAACAAGAAATGGCCACAGAAAAACAGGTATTATCAGTGCAAATATAGATACCGAAAGAACCTCATTCAAGGGAAAGTTCATTGTCAGGGCTGTTAGAACCGATATTACAATCAGTATACCAAAAAAAACATACAGGTAGACCCGGTTAAACAAACGATAAAACTCTGCTCTTATTATACTAAGCATTCTTTCTCCCACCAATCACATTCACAAAATATTCTTCCAAAGTAGTACTTTTGCTGCTGATTGAAGTTATTCCAACTCCATTTGTAACTAATATCCGTGTTATCATATCAGCTTGATCAACATATCTGTATACTCTGATTGTACTGTCGTCTAAGACCTCATACTCATGGCAATCCAGCCTGTTCTCCAAGATAACAACCGCCTTAGCAGTATCATTTGCTTTGATGATAAGACACAGTCTGCACTTTTCCTCTATATCAACTGCTGTGGCCTCCTCCAGCAGCTCCCCATTGTCTATAAATCCGTAATTGGTAGCAAGCTGAGAGAGTTCCCCTAAAATGTGGCTTGATATCAATATTGTAACATTTCTTTCTGAATTCAGCCTTTTTAATAATTCTCTCATTTTAACAATGCCTATTGGATCAAGCCCATTAACAGGTTCATCAAGAATCAAAATATCCGGGTTCCCCATTATAGCAAGTGCAAGCCCGAGCCGCTGCTTCATGCCCAATGAAAAATCCTTGAATTTCTTATTTCCAGTGTCCGTAAGTTCTACACTTTCAAGTGCATCCTTAATGCAGCTTCTGCCTGCAATACCTCTTTGGATTCTATAATATTCAAGATTTTTTTCAGCAGTTAAATAAGGAAAGAAGTTTGGTGTATCTATGATACATCCGGTTTTTCTACGTTCCTTTCTCAATTCTTTCTCACTGCTCTTACCGAACAGCATCTGTAAACCCGAAGTTGGCGTTTCAATGCCGCTTAGTATTTTTAAAAGAGTGGTTTTACCTGCTCCGTTCTTACCTACCAAACCGTAAATATCGCCGGTGTTAACGTTAATACTTACATTCTTAAGCGCAAATGACTGACCGTATTTCTTTGTAATACAATTAGTTTTTAGTATTGTTTTATCCATGACGTTGACCTCCTTTCTTTTATGTGCTTATTTTATAAACCTTAATAAAAGAAAGTATAAATAAAGTCTAAAGAAAGTATTAAGTTTTAAAAACGATAAACTAGCTGATTTTAAAAGCGATAAACTAAATGATTTTAAAGCCAATCCCCCATATAGTTTTAATATACTCTGTATCAGGGTCAGCAACGGCGATTTTTGAGCGAATATTGCTGATGTGTACATTAACTGTATTGTCATCACCTAAATATGAGTCATTCCAGACATGTTCAAAAAGATTGGCCTTGGTGAACACCTTATCAGGATACCTTATAAGCAGCTCCAGAATAGAAAACTCCTTTACCGTCAGATTAATTTCCTTATTATTTAAAAATACTCTTCGGTTTTCCAGGTTCATTTCAAGAGATTTATATGTAAGCTTGTCCACTCTGGCATTAAGTCCTGAAAAAACCATATATCTTCTCAGCTGTGCTTCTGCGCGGGCAAGAATTTCTTCGACATCAAAGGGTTTGGTTACAAAATCATCTGCTCCAAGTTTCAGCACTTCTATTTTTACGTCTTGAGTATCCCTGGCTGAAATAACAATAATAGGCATGGTCTTTACTTTTCTTATTTTTGATATCAGCTGTTCTCCGTTTATCCCGGGCAGCATCAGGTCCAGCATTACCAGTTGATACTCATACATGTTTAGATATAATTCGGCCTCACTGCCGGAATAAGCACTTCGTGTGTGATAGCCATTGCGCTGTAAAATACTGCAAAGCAAATTATTAATATACTCATCGTCTTCGATAACCAAGATATTTACACCAAGCATTTTTTTACCCCTGCCAAGTTTCCATTTAACTTACCATATGTTAGAAATTGTTGTAAGTATTATATAACATTATCGCATTCGATAAAACATTTTATATAATAATCTTCTTATCAAATTCAGCTAAATAATTCACATTTTTACGAATTTAATTTAGTTTTATCCACAATCTATCCAGTAATTGTTTATATTCTTTTTTAATTAAATCATGGCGCCCACTATTTATTATGCAAAGGAAAAGAAAAAGCAAAAGCCGAGCTGTGGCTTGGTTTCCAAGCGCACAATATCGGAAAAGCAATTAGTAGGATGTGCGTCAAAGGTTACTTGATGTTATATGAAAAACACCTAGCAAAAATACCTTTGAAGGAATAAAAAATGCACTGAATTCAAAGATTCAAGTGCATTTATGGGTGTCTAAAATTCTGAAAAGCCTGAGAAAAGAGACCCCATAAATTCCAGAGTCTCTTTTTCCAATGAATGAATTATCTAAGAAGCTGCAGGACACCTTGAGGCTGCTGATTTGCCTGAGCCAGCATAGCCTGAGCTGCCTGTGAGAGAATGTTGTTCTTGGTGAATTCCATCATTTCCTTAGCCATGTCTACGTCACGGATACGGGATTCAGATGCAGTCAGGTTTTCACTGGTAGTACCCAAATTGTTAATTGTATGTTCCAGACGATTTTGGAAAGCACCGAGTTTCGAGCGTTCTGCCGAAACTGCTGAAATTGCGTCTCCCAGAACGCTAATTGCTGCAGTAGCCTTATCATGAGTTGAAACATCCAATGCATACTCTAAGCTTTCATCGGTTGTACCATTCGTAACATTTGCTAATATAACATAGCTTGCTTTAGCACCATCTTTTGCAGTTACTGTTGAACTTGTACCGTCTCCAGTTACTCTCAAAGCTTTTGATCTCATATCAGTGATATTCAGGTTCATACTCTGGGCGTAATTTGCACCAATCTGAAGCCTTACATCAAATCCAGCAGTAGCATCCTTGCTCTCAGCAAGAGTAATTGTATTGCCCGCAAATCCTGTATTTGCTGCTGTTACAACCAGGTTTATGGAATTATCGGCATTTGTATTTTTACCTAGTCGAATATCATTAGTTAACCCAGCATTCAAACCGGCTTGTAATTCTATTATTTTATCAACTGCCTGCTCAGCTGTTAAACCTTTAATATCCACTGCAAAATCAGTATTCAGACCTGACGTTGCAGCTGTTGAATTCGCATAATTACCCAAGCTGCTGTCATAGAAGCCTATCTTCTGATTGCCTATAGTGATTGAAGAGCCTTCATCAGGGGCCTTACTGAATGTAAAGGTTCCACTTGCTGCAGTAACATTTGTAATACTGGTTTGAGCAACTCTGTTTCCACCAGTGAATGCACCTGTGGCATTTGCAGTTAATGTAATTACATCACTAGTATTTGCACCTCCGCTACTACTCGCAGACATCGTCCATCCAGGTATTCCCCCTGCAGTCACTGCTGCAAGTACTGCAGCACCCATTGCATTCTTATCTGCAAGTCCATTTACGTCTACAACAAAATCAGCTCCGAGAAAAGCTTTTGCTTCAGTGGCATTTCTATATGTAGTATTTCCACTATCCCAGAAAGCAATCTTCTTGTCCGCCATAGTAATATATGAGCCTTCTTGTGCTACACCGCTAAAAGTGATAATACTTGTAGCTGCAACTCCAGTAATACCTGTAGCTCCACCAGCAGCACCCTGCTGAGCAGCAGCACCTACATTCCCCAATGAGTTAGTGCCACTAGCAAAATTTTCTTCAAATTCCCAGGCATTATTTGTTGCTCCATCTGCAGGAATACCTGTTGCAGTAATTCCTGAAGTACCGCTTGCTGCAAAAGTAATATTATCCAGGCTACCATTTCCCGCTGCCTTAATTGCGTTTAAAGCCGCAAGGATACCATTCCTTACAGCTTCTCCATTTTGCAGCGATGTATCTCCTGCTACCATATTTATGGTTGCAGCAGAAGTTGTTGTACCAGCAGCAAGGGTTGTTGTGCCAGCAATATGGGTTGCATCGGCAGCTGCTACATCAAATGTGATTGTCACTCCGCCAAAGGTAAAGGTCTCTCCATCAGCTATATCTGCATTCAGTGTAAGGTCTCCTGAAACCCATACTGCAGCAACGCTATTTGTACCATTAACACCGCCTGTTGTTGCATTTGAGTTTGCAGCAGCAGAGCCACCAGTCAATGTAGTTCCTGACAAGGATGCATTTGTTGTGATTTGACGCCCACCGTTCAGCAGTTTCTGAGTATTAAATTCTGTGGTATTCCCTATTCTATTAATTTCAGATGAAAGCTGAATGATTTCCTTCTGTATTTCATCCCTGTCTGAACTGGTATTGGTACCGTTAGCTGCTTGAGTTGCAAGTTCTTTCATTCTTTGCAGTATACTGTGAGTTTCGCTCAAAGCACCCTCAGCAGTCTGAATCAAAGAAATACCATCCTGTGAGTTCCTTGCGGCTTGGTCAAGACCTCTTATTTGTGCTCTCATTTTTTCACTGATGGCAAGACCTGCAGCATCATCACCGGCCCTATTGATTCTTAAACCTGATGATAGCTTTTCCAATGACTTTGCACTGTTTGCACTGTTGTTTGATAATTGACGATGTGTGTTTAGACTTGCGATATTGTGATTAATTCTCATTTAATATTCTCCTTCCGTGATATCAGGGATCAACCCTGACGCTTTTATACCGGCTTCCATCCATAGTCCCCGGTCTGCCCTTTAGGGCATTTGTTCTATTTCCAGCCCTTTAGTTGATGTGCACCCCAATTAAAGGCTTGAAACCAACTTATACGTTAGTACTTGCTTTTGCCAGCTTTATTCCGGCAGGTTTCTTCTTTTCCTTAACAACTCTTCAAAGTCCCATTTAGGTACTGCTCCCTGCATATGACATCTTTTTTCATATACTTTGTCGCGCTCTATGGAAACATCTTTGGGTGCGTCTATGCATAGCTTTATATCACTGCTATCCCATTTCACACGTACTACTATCCTGTTATCAATAACAACATACTCCACGTCTTTCATTCCAAATACAAGCATGTCTATTCCCCTCCTTGGGTGTATTAATTTTTATCTGGTAAAATTATCGTTGGATTGGATAATACAAATAAGAAAGTTGCGACATAATAACAAACTTCGTATCCAGAATACAAATAGCATATCCGAATTACAATCAATGAAATTTTTCCTGTTTAAAACTAAAAGGTAAATATAAAAGATCTCTCTTATCCGTATAGGAAAGGCGTAATGGCTTTTGGATTTTACATTATAAATTAAATGTCAGGTTGAAATTTATATTTCATAAATATCAAATATACAACAAAGTTCTCAACTTTTTAATATAATTTCTGCTAACAGGAATTTGTACCTGAGTTGATTTCAAATGCATCATATACGTTGAATTAAACCATGGGACTATTTTTTCAACACAATCCATATTGACAATATAACTTTTATGGCTTCTAAAGAAACCTCTTGTATAAAGTCTCCTCTCAAGCTCCTCAAGTGAACTCCGGCTTTCATATATATGGTTCTTTGTATGAACCATCACCTTTTTCTTAACCATAGTAAAGTACAATATTGTTGAAGTTTCCAGCAATATAATAGCATTTTCATTCCATACAGCGACCTTATTTATCAATTTATCCACATACTTTTGATCCTCAGCAATGTCGATAATCTGCTTAGTAGCTTCCATATTATCACTCCAAATAAAAAAATATTGAATAGTATTATCCGGTAGTTATATCGCTTATATTTTAGGTTAAATAAGGATTTGCGGACGAAATAGAAAAAGATGGGCCTTAAATGCATATGAGACAGATAAGATGCATAAATTCATTAACCGGTTTTATTCATATTCAAAGAATCTCTTTTAATTTCTATTTATAAAACCAGGTTACAAGTATCTGAACATTTGATTGTACGAGTTTTTTGACAAATGTTGAATTAATCCATTAAGCTATCTTCTGTATATAGTCCGTATTAATTAGAAAACTCTTATGGCATCTGAAAAATCTTTCCATCAGGAAGTTGATGATAGAACGCTCAAGAAATATTTTGTTTTTCAATATGAGAATTGGATAAATGGTGGGAGTGAAGAACCCTAGATTTTCAATGGTTTCCAGATAAATGTCGAGGAGAAGCGAGGATTCAAGAATGCTCACAGCATGTGACGTCGCCCTTACGAGTTCGAATCCTTATTCTTTTTTATATGGCAAAAAGCCTTTAGACTATTATCTAAAGGCTTTTTACCTGGCGGAGAAGCGGGGATTCGAACCCCGGCTAGGATTACTCCTACTAACGGTTTAGCAAACCGTCCCCTTCGACCTGCTTGGGTACTTCTCCATTTATTTTAAGCTGACTCGCTAAGAGCCAGCTTATATTCATTTGGCGGAGAGAGTGAGATTCGAACTCACGGTAGGCTCACACCTACGCCGGTTTTCAAGACCGGTGCCTTAAACCAACTCGACCATCTCTCCAAGTTATCGCGTCAAGCGACGAACTTAATTTTACAATGAATCCGACTTTTTGTCAACACTTTAATTCCAGAAACTTTTTTAATAATCTTGTGTAAATATTACCAATGGCGCATTTCAACTATTTGTGACGCCTAACGCAGAATTTTTAATTAATGTTAATTCCCCTTTTAATTTACATTTTCTTACTTAGTGCTTTCATGTCTCTGGTAAATGAACTCTTTGGATAATTTACTAAAAATGAATCAATAATCTTCTTTGCTTCTGCATAGTTAGCTGTTTTGTAGTATGAATTGGCCATATAATAGTATGCATCATCTATATAGTATTCATTCTTTTGTGAGAAATCAATAGCCCTTGTCAGACTTATTATCGCTTCAGTATAGTTTTTCTTTCTATAATTTTTATATCCTTCTCTATATAATAATTGTGATGCTTTAGCATAACTATTTGTAACCAGTTCATTATATAATTGCAATGCTTTGGGACTTAAATAAGATGTATTTATATTAAATTTTAGCGCAACAGCACAGTTAATGTAGTCTTCGTTAATATACGCTGCCTGTGCGGTCATCAATAACTCTGAAGCACTTGCTTCATTATTATATTTTGATTGAAGATCCGCACTTTTTTCTTCTTCTGTGGCCAGTTCCTGTTCAGATTCTACCAGTTTATTTCTTAAGGCTTCAATCTCCGTTTTCAGCCTTTTATTTTCTTTAACGGCACTGTTAAAATCGGTAACTGCATTTATTTTGGCCTTTTCCTGTGAAGAAAGTTTATTCTGGTACTCGCTGATATTATTTTGAAATTTGACCTGACTATATGCAGTCAAAAGCAAAACAATGAATGCACCGGTGAATAAAATCAACGCATACATCCATATCTGTTTTTTCTCATTTTTGCTTTCTTTATTATTTGTAAATTTAAGATTCATATCTGATTTAGGCCTCCGTATGCCCGTGAGAGAGCATGCTTAACTATCTTTATACCTGGCTGGTATAGTTTCTCTCTACATTTGTTTTTTTCGCAATATCTATTGCCTGTATTTCTTCAGCAGAAAGTGTATATTTTGATTTACCTGATGATACGGGTTTAGCATAAGTTGAAGAACTATCCCGAGCATAAATTCCACTTAAAACTATACCTGAATCATTATTATCAAGTAGCGCTATGGAAAAACTCAGGTCGCTTCCAACGTTATCAAAAGCATTAAATCTTACTATTCCTACTTTCTGAACACATTGGAGAAGAGTTCTTTCTATTTCATTGATTTTTACTTCAATATCTCTGTTCTTAGCATTAACCGAATTAACACTCTCAAGACATTTTTCCAAAAGCTCTTCCATATTTCTATCGCTCAAGCCATTCATAAATCTGTTATATTTTGTCCTGATCCTGTTAGTCTTTTTTATATTGGCAAAAAGTAAAAGACAGTTTGTTATTATAAAAAAGAAACAGATTGCGAATAAAACTAAAATCTCAAATTTTAAATTTAATATATTATTAATAAAATCCATTTTCTTAAAACTCCTTATACATTTGATCCACAAATATATGATTTTCAAAACACATTAGTTTATTTGTCCAAAATTTAGCTTTAGAGGATATTTTTATTTTTCTATATTAATATCCCTACCACTATTTAAAAAACCGCTTAAAAATGATTTTAGAGGGTCGTTTTTTTAGTGACTCTTGTAAAAAAATTCTAATAAGCGCTCTAGCTCATCATTAGAATAATACTCTATAGTGATTTTACCTTTGTTATTATTTGCCTGTAACTTTACCTTTGTTCCTAATATACTTTTTAGTTTATCTTCCACAAACTTAAAATCAGGATTATCATTAATAATCTTTTTCTTATCACTTTTATTTTGAAACAATCTTTTTATATAATTTTCTGTTTCTCTAACGCTCAATTTATTTTCTATAATATAATCTGCTGCTTTTAACTGTAAACCAGGGTCCTGTATAATAACCAGAGTTCGGGCATGTCCACTTGTTAAATCTCCACTGACTATGAACTTTTTAACCTCTTCACAAAGACCGAGTAGTCTAAGCGAGTTTGCAATAGCAGGTCTGCTTCTGCCAATAGTTTCTGCTATCTGCTCCTGGGTCATATTGTATTCATTCATTAAATTGAGAAAAGCATCTGCCTCTTCTATTGGGTTTAAATCCTCTCTCTGAAGGTTTTCAATTAATGCTACTTCCATAACCTGTTTGTTGGTAAATTCCTTTATTAATGCAGGAACTTTACTCAGGCCCGCCAGTTTTGCAGCACGCCATCTTCTCTCACCAGCAATTATGGTATATATGCTATTATCCTTTTTTACAATGATGGGCTGAATAATTCCATGTTGCTTAATTGATTCTGCCAGTTGGACAAGTTTTTCATCATCAAAGTATTTACGAGGCTGACCGGCATTGGGTTCAATCTCATTTATTCTTATTTCTATAACACCTGACTCTTCTTCAAGTGCTTCATTTGATATCAGAGCACCCAGCCCCTTACCCAAACCCTTTTTCACCATACTCTATACCACCTCTTCAGAATACTCAATTACTTCTTCTGCCAATTCTATATAACATTCTGCACCTTTGGACTTTTCATCATATAATATTATTGGTAGTCCAAAGCTGGGAGCTTCACTTAATCTAACATTTCTAGGGATAACCGTTCTATATACTTTATTTCTAAAGTATTTCTTTACTTCCTCTACAACCTGTATAGATAAATTAGTCCTTGCATCAAACATTGTGAGAACAACACCTTCAACATCTAATTCTGGGTTTAAATGTTTCTGTACAAGCTTTACAGTGTTCATTAACTGGCTTAACCCTTCCAAAGCATAATATTCGCATTGGATCGGAACCAATATTGTATCTGCTGCAGTTAAGGAATTTAATGTGAGAAGTCCTAACGACGGTGGGCAGTCAATGATTATAAAATCATATTCTTTCTTTATGTAATACAAGGCTGCTTTTAATCTGTTTTCTCTTGAAATTACAGAAACCAGTTCAACTTCAGCTCCAGCCAATTGTATATTGGAAGGACAAAGCATCAGGTTATCTATACATGTTTTTACTAATGTGTTTTCAATCGCTTCATCATTAATAATTACATCATACACAGATTGTTTTATGGATTTTTTATCAACTCCAAGTCCGCTAGTTGTATTACCTTGTGGATCTATATCGATAACTAAAACTTTCTTACCCTTATGTGCCAGACAAGCACTAAGATTAACTGAAGTTGTAGTCTTTCCCACTCCACCTTTTTGATTAGCAATGGCTATTATCTTTGCCAAAAAAATCTCACTCCTTATTGAGTAAATTGGTTTTTACCCATCAGTCTCCATTTGAAAATTATATCATAGGGGAAATAATAATACAAAGAATTTAATCGAATTGTAAAATGTTTCACGTGAAACATTCATCATTTCACGCGATAATAGTCGTAAAGTGTATATTTCTTTATCATTTTGCTTAATCTCTATTACAAACATCTAAAGCTTATTTAAAAAATATGGTTTTTATCTTTACAACTTAAAAACTATTCCAGTTTAAATTCTAACTGCAGCTAATATTATAATTATATTTATTAATTGAAATTTAATTTTACTCATTTCCCATCTTATTATTACCTAACATTAATTATCATTTTGTGATTTAAATTGAAGATGAATATATCTTTGACTATATTTTCTAATTTCCCTTTTTATTAACTGACAATTGATGTATTTTAAAAACTCTTATAAAATCTTTTTTATTATTTTCAGAAAAATATTATTAATTACCTTGAGTAGATGCAGCTTACCCGAAGCTGGTTTAATTAGTATATTATAAAACTAATTTTTGATTAAAACATAAATAAATATATAACCTTGAAGGCTGGTTGAAATAGATATAGAACCAGATACCTGTTTACCTGGTATGCAGGAAACCTCATACTGCTTTGCCAGAAGAGTTAACATTAATTCACTAATAGAATCTTTAGTTGATAATTCTAAGAAGCTGTTAGGACTTGCAAATAGCCATTATTATTATAAAGGCTTTTAATGTAAAAGATAAATCATTTGTAAAATTTCTAAATAAGTTAAAAAAACTTATCCTTTACCTACAGTCAATTAAAATGTCTAAAAAAAGCTTGCTAATTTATAACAATATTTTACTAATTAAGTGTGAATTATAAAAACATTTCTTCACCAATAGATAAAACTTTTACAGCCATACCGTTGTACTCTAATTCTCTCTTGAATCGATAAGGATCTGATTCAAGATGATGAATAGGGATTGTTATTCCGGCATTTATAATACGCGCTGCTTGCACGGCCTCTTCCAGACTCATGGTAAATGTACCGCCAATAGGAAGAAATGCAATATCTATATTTTTTAACTTATTCATTTCAGGTATTAAATCAGTATCACCTGCAAAATATATATTCCTATTTTCAACTGTAAGTACATATCCGACACATGAGCCCTTCTTGTGGACTTTTTTAGTTGAACTTCCCTGTTCAGTGTTATAAGCGAAGGTTGTTTTTATAATAATATCATCTAATAAATATGAGTTATCAGGCCTGACTAATCTAAATTTAATATTTATATCGCTTTCAATTTTATCCGGTGCAAATACAGAGGTTTCTGAGTGTAATAGTCTATTAATAGTCTCTTTCTTACAATGATCCCGGTGTATATGCGAAATTAAAATCAGATCTGCACTTTCAAGCATTTCCGGAAGAATATCATCTTCTTTATCTGAAAATATCACCTTACTTTTTAATTTTTTATAGTATGTAGACATATAGGAAGGATCAAAGTATATAATGTATTTATCTGTCTTGATTTGAACCCATGAACGTGGAAACCATTTAATTCTCATAAAAACCTCCATGAGCCGCATAGCGGCCATAAAAATTGATGAAGTTATTCAAATCCGCTGTAACGCCAATATAGGAGGTTATTTAGTCATGTGCGGTTTTCATAGTAATAGATTAAATTTATTATTTCAATAACGCATATTGATACTTTGAATATGTCGCGCAGACCTAATTTCATAGGTT
The DNA here is from genome assembly GCA_023409265.1 of Bacillota bacterium. Classification (GTDB taxonomy): domain Bacteria; phylum Bacillota; class Clostridia; order Acetivibrionales; family DSM-1351; genus Ruminiclostridium. Next base: position 798,667 of record JAEYHZ010000014.1, read on the forward strand.
AACTTTGAAGACAAGTGTAAGTGATGTCTTTCAAACTAACCACCTCTATGCGGGTTAACTTTTATTTTTTCTTTTATTAAGCTCATTACAATCACTATAAAGATTAATTTTTACATATTATTTCGGAAATTAGGTAAAATTTTTGTTAGAGAGCTTGCATCCTCAATAAATATCTGTAAAATCAGCAACATATGATAGGCATTAAAATATTGCCCTTGGCTTTAAATTAAACTGTATCAAATTAATTTTATGTCTTTGTTAATCTACACTAATTCTGATAACTCATTAATCAGACTAAGAAATAGTTTATATGAGTCTTTAAGCCCCGACTCAAATCCTCCAAGTCGTATTATCTCAAGTAGCGTTTCTCTGCAGTTATTTGGTTTTTTTTCGAACTTGCTAATGAAATTCAATGATCTCTTTCTGCTTGGAAAATAAGTTTTATTAATAGCAAAGGCAACCTGAAGAAAATGATCAAGAGCTATATCAAGTGCAAAGTGATAGAATAAAACATCTTTTCTATAAACTGCTCGTTCCATATCCTCTATATCTGAAAGTTTATCCATATGATATTTAATTATTTTTTTTGAAAGAGTTTCCGGATATGTACTTAACTTATCTTTTAAGCTTTTAAGGAATTCATTATCATCATATAATATATTAATTTTTTCAAGCATTGCTATCCGACCTATAGGATAGTAATAATTATCTATTTTATCAGGAAATTCTCCATTTAAAATTTGACAAACATTCTTCTCGGTGTCTGAGTTTTTAAAGAACATGAGCCAGGTTTCCACTCCGTTTATTTCAATATAATCACCTGTTCCCCAGTTTCCTCCCTCAAATATATTCAACTTAACATTACAGATGTCGGGATCCATGCTAGAAAGAATTGTGTTTCTCGTTTCAAATCCCGGTATTTCATCACAATATATGAAAATATCAATATCTCCTTCACCAGCAGCAGGTAGTGGATTAACAGTTCCACTAATACCTATTGACTTTACTTCAGCAACTGAAGAAACTTTATTTACAATTGACTCAAGAATTCTCTCACTACTTTTGTACATATACACCCGTCTTTCTATTTTCAATACGTCATTAACTTACATTTACTACTTTACAGATTATCTTTCTCATAGTTTATCAAATAAGTTATATATTAAAATGTTTCACGTGAAACAAAATAAATAAAAACCTATATCATTTTATTGAGTGAGTCATAGTTATGATATAGGCTTTTTAATAAATTAAAATGTCATCTCTATAATATTTTAGAAATCTAAATTTGTAACATCTTTTGCGTGAAGATGAATATATTCTTTTCTAGGTTCAACCTTGTCACCCATGAAAGTACTGAATACTTCATCAGCTGTAATTGCATCATCCAATTCGACCTTCATTATTGATCGAGTTTCAGGGTTCATAGTGGTTTCCCATAGTTGATCCGGGTTCATTTCTCCCAAACCTTTATATCTCTGAATATTTACATTGGGATCTTCTTTTCTCCAACCTTTTTCACGACAGATCTTCTCTACCTGCCTGTCATCATATGCATAATACTCTTCCTTGCCCTTATAAACTTTAAAAAGAGGAGGCATTGCAATATATACATGCCCTTGCTCAACTAATGGTCTCATATATCTGAAGAAGAAGGTCAGCAGTAGCATTCTAATATGGGATCCGTCGACATCGGCATCGGCCATTATTATAATTTTATCATATCTTAATTTAGTAGTATCAAATTCCTCTCCAATACCGGCACCTAAAGCAATTATTACTGGTAACAATTTTTCGTTATCAAAAACCTTATCTATTCTGGATTTCTCAACATTAAGCATCTTACCCCATAGAGGAAGTATCGCTTGAATCCTTCTATCTCTACCCTGTTTTGCAGATCCACCAGCGGAGTCACCCTCAACAATAAATATTTCAGTTACTGATGGGTCCTTTTCAGAACAGTCAGCAAGCTTTCCGGGAAGTGTGCTTGTATCCAGAGCACTTTTTCTTCTGGTTAATTCTCTTGCTTTTCTTGCTGCTTCTCTTGCTCTGGCAGCCGTCAAACACTTTTCTAAAATTATCTTTCCAACTGACGGGTTCTCCTCAAGAAAACTGGTCAACTTTTCCGATAAAACGTTTTCAACCAGTGTTCTTATTTCACTGTTTCCAAGCTTAGTCTTAGTTTGTCCTTCAAATTGAGGTTCAGGAAGTTTGACACTTATAACTGCAGTAAGACCTTCTCTGACATCTTCACCTGAAAGATTCTTATCACTCTCTTTAATAAAATTATATTTGCGGGCATAATCATTAAATACCTTTGTTATAGCGGTTCTGAAACCAGTAAGATGAGTTCCGCCCTCAGTAGTAGCAATATTATTGGCATAACTAAATACAGTTTCGTTGTAGCCGTCGTTATATTGCATAGCTACTTCAACAATATTTGCATCTTTATTTCCTTCTACATAGATTACATTATTATGAAGTGCATCCTTTGTCTTATTCAAGTATTCAACAAATGAGATTATACCACCCTCATAATGAAGATTTTTTACTATTGGCTCTTCAGGCCTTTCATCTGTCAGCTTTATTTTTATACCTCTATTTAAAAATGCCATTTCTCTGTATCTGGTAATCATGTTATCAAAATCAAACACAACATCTTCAAAAATTTCAGTATCAGGCTTAAAAGTTGACTTCGTACCGTGCTCTTCAGTATTACCTATTATTTCAACTTTCGTAATGGGCTTACCCCTTGAATATTCCTGTCTGTAGATATGTCCTTCTCTGCAAACTTCAACTACCATACTTTCGGACAAAGCATTAACAACTGATGCACCAACTCCATGCAAACCGCCAGATACGCTATACGCACCGCTTCCAAACTTTCCGCCGGCATGAAGAATAGTATGTACTACCTCTAAAGTAGGAATTCCCATTTTCGGATGAATTCCTACAGGTATACCACTTCCATTGTCCGTAACAGTAATTGAGTTATCCTTGCGTACAAAAACTTCTATTTCATCACATCTTCCAGCCAAAGCTTCATCTATACTGTTTGCAACAATTTCATAAACAAGATGATGCAATCCTCTTAAAGATGTACTGCCTATATACATGCCAGGTCTTTTTCTTACTGCTTCAAGACCTTCCAATACCTGAATCTGACTTTCGTCATATGAATTCACATTATTATTTTCACTCATAATGGTGCGTTTTTCTTCCTTTCAAAAAACGTTTTAAACGTTTGATATTTCACTTATAAAACTTGATCTCTTCTGAAGAGTTACAGATGATATAGGTGATAAATAGATTTTACTTTTTTTATCAGTTTCTGTGATGATAAAAGATTTTGGAAGATCTTCCGATATGCTTTCTATAAAACCTTCTTCCTCGGCTATCTTCAGAAACTCCTTAGTATCCTTTGATATTGTTGTTGTATCAATATCCATAATCGCTATGACATTTTTTATAGGAATAACTACATCTCCACCTATATGCAAAAACATTTCCATGTCCTCCCATGAACATCTACATTTAATTTTACATGAATAATAAATTTATTGCAAATTATCATTTTTAAAACTGTTAACAACTCTTCCTTCCTCTATCTTAAAATAATTACACTTGTCCTTCAAAGTATTTCTAAAATGAATATCACTGGTACAGGTAATAAAAGTCTGCACTTTAGTTATACTATCCATTAAGTATTTTTGACGATTATCATCCAGTTCAGACATTACGTCATCCAATAATAATACCGGATAATCGCCTGTTTCATTATGAATGAGTTCTATTTCAGCAATTTTTAACGATAATACTGCTGATCTCTGCTGTCCTTGAGATCCAAAGGTTTTAAGACTTTTTTCGTTTATTAAAATATCATAGTCATCCCTGTGAGGACCAACAGAAGTATATCCCAAAACCATATCTCTTTGCAAATTCTTTTCAAGAAGCTTCTGGTAAATTTCAATAATTTCACTCTTACTAGTATCTTCATTTAACTGAAAACTACAATCATAGTTAAAAGAAATTATCTCTTTTTCTACAGTAAGGTATTTATGCTGATTTTGAGCTAATAGAGAGAGCTTTCTTGTAAAACTACGACGGGCAATTATTACCGATGCAGCAACTTCAGCCAGTTTAATATTCCACACATCCATAGTATCTAATAAAGAGGAATTTGTACTTAAAGTTTTTAAAAGTATATTTCGCTGCTTAAGAATTCTAGCCATTAACTGGAGATCATAAAAATATGAAGGTTTAATCTGACATAATGTAATATCAACAAACCTTCTTCTTTCCATAGGACCCTGTTTTACAATAAATAGATCCTCAGGAGAAAAAAGAACAGCATAAAGATTTCCCATTAAGGCTCCAATTTTATTCAGAGGAATTTCATTTATTTTGATTTGCTTTTTTTGGTCATTTAAATAATATATATTGATTTCTTTATCCAGCCCGGAATTAGTTACGTAAGTATTAATTTTATAAGAGTCACAGCCAAATCTTATAAGCTCGGAATCTTTTGAAGTTCTGTGTGAGCGTCCCGAGGCACATAAATAAATGGCTTCAAGGATATTTGTTTTCCCCTGGCCATTATCACCAAAAATAATATTAAAACGATCAGAAAATGAGATTTTAGTATCTCTATGATTCCTAAAATTCTCTAAATCCAAGCTTTTAACAATCAATTCCCTACCTCGAGATATCTATTTTTGAACAACCTGATACTTTTTATCTTCGAATTCTACAATATCACCGTTTCTCAGCTTTTTTCCACGCTGTAATTCTATATTACCATTAACCTTAACAAAGCCGTCCAATATAAAGCCCTTAGCCATAGCTCCGTTATCAACTGCTCCTGCCCATTTTAAAAACTGGTCAAGTTTTATATAATCAGTATTGATTTCAACTGTTTCCATTATTCCTCCAAACTGAACAAAATGCTTTGCATTTTAAGTTCTTCTCTAGGAACACAATGGTTCCTTAACCTGCTTAGTTTGCGGCTTTACAGGTTTTATATTCTAACTGCCTGTACCAGATATGCAAAGTCATTATTATTTTCAACAACAGGTCTTAAAGTACAGGGCGCATTTGTTGTAATAAAATAAATTGCAGCTCTGTCTTCATCAATTGCTTTCAAGGCATCAATAAGAAAAGCAGGATTATACCCTATCTCTAAATTATTCCCCTCGATATCAACTTTTATTTCTTCACGAACAGCCCCAAGTTCTGCGTTTGATGTTATAACTATCCTGTCATTCCCTATGGAAAGCTTAACAGGGCTGTTTTTATCATTCATGGAAATAAGTGACGCTCTTTCAAGGCTTGACTGGAATTCCTTAATATTGATAATTACTCTGGTTTCGAATTCCTTATTTAACAAACTGTTATAATTCAAAAATTTTCCTTCAATAAGTCTCGAAACAATTCTCCAGGATTGAGCGTCAAATACAATCTGATTATTTGAATTGTAAATTGATACTTCTTCATCTCCAGTCTGAAGAATTTTAGAAATTTCATTGAGGGTTTTACCAGGTACAATTACACTGAAATCACTTATGTCTCCTTCAAGTATTTTTCTGCGAAGAGCAAGCCTGAATCCGTCTATAGAAACAACAACAAGTTCCTTATCTTTAACTTCAATGAGTGAACCAGTTAAAACAGGTCTGTTTTCATCAGAACCAACTGCAAAAACAGTTTGTCTGATCATATCTTTTAATTTTCCCTGTGTCAAGGTCAATACATTTTCTTTATCAACCTGGGGTAAAGCGGGATAACCATTAGGATTAATTCCTTTTATTTCAAAGTGTGAATTTTCACATTCAACAACTACAAGATTATTTTCTTTAACTTCTATAAGAACTTCAGAGTCGGGTAATCTTCTGACTATGTCTCCGAATATTTTAGAGTTGATAACAATTGATCCCGACTCTCTTATATCTGCTTCAACAAAACATTCAATACCAATCTCAAGGTCGTTGCCTGTTAGCTTGAATTTTTCTTCAGCATTTAAAAGTATTCCCTCGAGTATGGGTAAAGTTGTTTTTGTAGAGACAGCTTTTTGTACTATGTTAATACCGTTAAGTAAATTTTCCTTTGAGCAAACTATTTTCATGGGTACCTCCGCATTTTATTAATATATTTAAAGATATAAAGAGAGTAATAATAGTAGTAAGTGCTGTTATTATTGTGTATAACTTCTATAATTCAGTTATATAAATAGATGGGCGGTGTTAATAAGTTGTTGAATATTTGCTCTGTTTTATTAACAAAACAATAAAGTTATCCAAAACTTTAAGTTATACACAAACTTTAATCACCAAATCAACAAAAACTGTGAATAACTCTTTAAATAAATAAAATTAATTCCCAACTATATTTTTCTTTATATCTTCGATTGTTCTTCTAAGTTCAGCACTATTCGCCATATCCTGGGTAATTTTTTCACATGCATGTATAACGGTCGTGTGATCGCGCCCACCAAATTCATCTCCAACTTTAGGTAAAGACATATCGGTCATATCACGGCAAAGGTACATGGCAATCTGTCGTGGAAAAGAAACGTCTCTGGATCTTCTCTTTGATTTAAGTTCGTCAGTCTTCAGATGGAAATAGCGTGATACTGCTTCCTGAATGGTTTTTGAATTAATTACAACAGCCTTGCTGTTATTAAACATGTCTTTTAAAGCTTCAATAGCCATATCAACATTAATTTTATTTTCAGTAAGAGTTGAATAAGCAATAACCCTGTTCATAGCACCTTCGAGTTCACGAATGTTTGAAGCAACCTTATCTGCAATAAAAACCATAACATCATCCGGAACTTCCAGATTTTCCAGCTGAGCCTTTTTGCGAAGGATTGCTATTCTTGTTTCAAGATCCGGCGGAGCAATGTCTGCGATAAGCCCCCATTCAAATCTGGATCTCAGTCTTTCCTCGAGAGTAGTTATATCTTTTGGTGGTTTATCACTGGATATGATAATCTGCTTATTTGCTTCATACAGAGCATTGAAGGTATGGAAAAATTCTTCCTGTGTTCTTTCCTTACCACCTATAAACTGAATATCGTCTATTAAAAGTACATCAATATTTCTATATTTATATCTGAATTCTTCATTTTTATCATCTTTAATGGCATTGATCAATTCATTCGTAAATTTTTCAGATGAAACATATAAAACCTTAAGAGCCGGATTCTGACTTAAAACAAAATGTCCGATAGCATGCATAAGATGTGTCTTACCAAGTCCAACTCCTCCGTATAGAAATAAAGGATTATAGGCTTTTGCAGGAGCTTCTGATACAGCAAGTGATGCTGCATGTGCAAATCTGTTTCCATTACCTATTACGAATGTATCAAATGTATATTTAGGATTTAAGAACAATCCTGATGTATCTTCGGTATACTCTTGTACAGCAGGTTTGACAGGTGTCTGCGAAGGAGTTGAAAAATATATGTTATAGTCCTTGTGGGTTAATTGTCTAAGCGCATTTTTTATAAGATAGGAATATCTGGATTCGAGAATTCCTTTTTGAAAATCTGCAGGAACCCCTAATGTTAACGTATTAGAATCTATAGCAATAGGTTCTATTGTTAAAATCCAGGTATTAAAACTGATTTCGGTCATCTCACCTTTTAATAATTCCAATGTACGATTCCATATATCATTTAGCTGCACGTTCATATCATTTCGCCCACCTTGGTTAATCAAAATAAGTAATTTATCAATCGTATTTTTATATTTTCAACATTGCACTGAATGCTTTTTCAAGCTGTATACATGTCCCTAAACAAAAAAATAAAAACCATAATAAAAATATACATATTACATGTATATAGGAGCTCAGTCCGGCAAACTCTAATTAAAAGATTGACTGCAATACTTGTAACTGACTCCTTTTGGATATTATCGTTTTATCATAAGTAAAGCATTTGAATAATTAATCTTTTGTGATGTGGATCAATTAATAAGTTAAATATGTAAAAGTTATTAACAACCTTTATAGCAAAAGGCACAGGTTATCAACAAGTATTAATAAATATATCAGAGTTTTGTGGAAAATTCAATACGAAAAACACCAGATATCCACAAAAAAATATTTTTACGGGAGATATATCCACAGGTTACTTGGTAAATAATATTGATAGTAACAAGATGTTGAAAATTGAAAATTTAATGCACCATATATTGATATTTCGTTATTTAAAACTTAAAAATTAACAAAAAAGTGGGAATATAATTGACCTTGACAGGTCAAAAAGGATTAATATATAATAGGTCTGGTGTCTTTAAAAGAAAAACACTTTTAAGTTTATATAAAGGAAATCGGAACGGGGGTGTACTAATGTTAAGAACATATCAACCTAAAAAAAGACATGCTAAAAAAGAACATGGATTCAGAAAGAGAATGAGCACTGCTAACGGAAGAAAAGTATTAAGAAGACGCAGATTAAAAGGAAGAAAGGTTCTTTCAGCATAAGACCGCATATTTGTGGTCTTTTTCTTTAAAAGTGCGTTCGGATAAATCTTTCGGCCTCACACCTGCTATTCTCTATACAAACTAATACACTAAGGTAGTAGGATATGAGAAAAACTGTAACTTTAAAAAAAAACTATGAGTTTTCAAGAGTTTTTAATAAGGGATCATTTTATGTTGGAAGGCATATAACATTATATGTCCTTCCAAATAAACTATCCTCAAACAGAATAGGTATTTCTGTTTCTAAAAAGGCTGGAAAAGCTGTTGTCAGAAATAAGAAGAAAAGATTGATCAGGGAAAGCTATCGTCACTATGAGGAATACATCAGGACTGGCATTGATATGGTTATTGCCGCCAGAGGTGATGAGACTATTCCAAAATATGGGGCATTGTTAAAAGAGTTCAAATATCTGCTGAAAAAGCTGCAGGTATTTGATCAGGAGAAATATGATTGTTTAAAAGAGCTTTGATTTTACCGATTCGTTTTTACCAAAAGTTTATATCGCCACTTAAAATAAGGCCCTCATGCAGATTTTATCCTACTTGCTCCCAGTACGCTATTGAGGCTATAATGAAATATGGCTGTTTAAAGGGCGGTTATCTGGCATTAAGAAGAATATTAAAGTGTCATCCTTTCCACCCAGGAGGGTATGACCCTGTGAAATAGATATAATAAACATTAGGTTTAGGAGAAAAACATGGGATTTTTAGATTTTATAGCTAAGCCACTTGGACAATTCCTTTATTGGATTTACTCGACGGTGGCATTTGAGAACTATGGACTTGCTATTATAATATTTACAATAATTGTTAGAGCTGCAATGGTTCCGCTTACTTTGAAACAGTATAAATCAACTGCAGAAATGCAGAAGATACAGCCGTTGCTTGAAGAGATCAAAAGAAAGTATGCCAATGATAAGGAAAAGCTTAACGAAGAAATGATGAAGCTTTATCAGGAGCATAAAATCAATCCTGCCGGCGGATGTCTGCCTTTGTTAATTCAAATGCCTATATTGCTCTCATTATGGCAGGTTATTACTAAACCTTTGAAATTCATGCTGGGTTTTTCAGCAGAACAACTTACTAAACTTGCAACAGAGGCCAATGTTTTAAAACACCCTTATGCAGAAATTGACACTATTACTTATTTTATAAAAAATGGAAAAGGGAGCGAAGTTGGAAATCTCAATATGTTCTTCCCAAGCCATGGAGGTATAAATCTCGGCTCCATACCAACCTATCATTTTGATCAGCTTGCAGCAGATCCTATGAAAATCTGGCTGCTGGTATTGGTGGTGTTGGCAGTGGGTACTACCTTTTTGACAGCACGCATGTCAATGCCGAAAACAACAGATAAAGCAACTAACCCAATGGGAAATACCATGTTATATATATCTCCATTAATGACATTAATATTTTCATTCCAATTCCCTGCAGGTCTGGCATTATATTGGATTGCTGGTAATATCTTTGCAATAGGACAGCAATACTATGTTAATAAATATGTCCTTAAGAAGAAGGAGGTAGTAAGTAAATAATGGCTTATAGTATTGAGAAAACAGGAAAAACGGTTCAAGAGGCCATTTCAGCTGCATTGTCAGAATTAAAGCTCTCTGAGGAAGACGTTGACATTGAAGTTTTAGAAGAAGGCAATAAAGGAATTTTCGGAATCATCGGAACCAAAGTTGCCAGAATCAGAGCAACTGTAAAAGAAGTAGAAGCAAGCAGAGGAGACATAGCTTCAGATTTTTTATACACCATACTGAATAATATGGGTGTTGAAGCAGATATCAGCGTAAATGAAGATGAAGAAAGCATAGTAGTTGATATAAATGGTGATGATATTGGTATAATCATAGGCAGAAGAGGAGAAACAATGGACTCTCTCCAATATCTTACCAGTCTGGTTATAAATAAAGGTTACGAAGATTATAAAAGAGTAATACTGAATGTTGAGAATTACAGACAAAAGAGAGAGGAAACTCTTGTAAAGTTGGCTAACAGGTTGGCTGACAAGGTAGTTAAATATAAGAAGCCGGTTACTCTGGAACCAATGAACCCATATGAGAGAAGAATTATTCACTCAACTCTTCAGGGACATAAATATGTTGAAACATATAGCACCGGTGAAGAGCCAAAAAGAAAAGTTGTTATAACTCTAAAATAATAAAAGCTTCAATTGAAATGGTTTAAGGAGTAGATCCTTGAACCATTTTGTGCAGTATAGGAGTTTATAAAAGTCGATTGTGTAAAAGATGGATTGCGTGGAAACAACGCAGGTGGAGGCTTGTATGTATTTCGAAGATACAATTGCAGCACTTTCTACTCCCTATGGGACAGGAGGTATCGGAGTTATCCGTGTAAGCGGAGAGATGGCCTTTGAGGTAGTGTCAAAGGTTTTTCGTTCTTCCAGGCCAATGGAGGAAATAGCTTCACATACAGTATCATATGGAAAGATTTTTGATCCTTCTACTAATGAAGTAATTGATGAAGTGCTTATGTTGAAAATGAAAAGACCAAATACTTTTACCCGTGAAGATGTAGTGGAAATACATTGCCACGGAGGTATTGTTGTTATAAACAGAGTAATGGAGCTTATTTTCAAAATGGGAGTAAGACCTGCCGAAGCCGGAGAATTTACCAAAAGGGCATTTCTTAACGGAAGGATAGATTTATCCCAGGCCGAAGCAATCATTGATTTAATTAATTCAAAAACAGTAGAGAGTTCAAAGGCGGCAGTCAGTCATCTGGAGGGCAGGTTATCAAACAAACTTAAGGCCTTGAGGGGTGACCTGGTTGAGCTGCTGGCACATATAGAGGTAACAGTTGACTATCCCGAGCATGATATAGAGGAGATTACCGGAGAAAAGGTATACGCAAGCCTGAAGCAAATAAAGGATGAGCTGTTGGAGCTTGCCAGGACCTTCAATCGCGGCAAGCTTCTGAGAGAAGGCATAAATATTGTAATAGCCGGAAAACCAAATGTGGGAAAATCTTCACTGCTTAATCAGCTTGCCGGCAGCACCAGAGCTATTGTTACTGATATACCGGGTACAACAAGAGATATAATTGAAGAGTATGTCAATATAAAAGGCATCCCTGCAAAAATCATAGATACTGCCGGAATCAGAACAACTCAGGATATTGTGGAAAAGATTGGTGTGGACAAAGCATTTAAAGCAATTGAGGATGCAGATCTGATTATAATTGTAATAGCGGCTGATACTGGAATTGTAAAAGAGGATGAGGAAGTTTTGCAGGAAATAAGAGGCAAAAAGAGCCTTGTTCTTATTAATAAAATGGATCTGGTAGACAGGTCCAGGCTCGATGAAATAAGAAATCAGCTGGATGCAGATATCATTCTTGAAGCATCAGTTATAAATGATGAAGGAATTGAAGGCCTTGAAGATAAAATATCCGAGCTGTTCTTTAAAGGGGACATCTCAAAAAATGAAGAGGTTTTATTGACAAACGCCCGTCACAAGAGTTTGGTTGATAAGGCTATAAATGCCATAGATCAGGCATTGGGCTCATTCGATATGGGTATGCCGCTGGACATGGTAACAATAGATATTAAAAACTCAGCTGAATGTATAGGCCAGATAACTGGAGAATCTATTGATGACGCAGTTATGCACAACATTTTCAGTCGTTTTTGCATTGGAAAGTAGATTATATTTGATTATATTAAATAAATTATATAGCAGTAAAAAATATGTTTATTAGGTAAATATGCATTAAGGTAAATAAACAGATATGGAAAGGAAGAATCCTAATGGATTATTTCGCAGGAAGTTATGATGTGATTGTTGTAGGTGCCGGACATGCAGGCTGTGAGGCTGCTCTAGCTTCAGCAAGGCTGGGCTGTAAGACAATTATTTTTTCGATCAATTTGGACAGTATGGCAAATATGCCATGCAATCCAAGTATAGGAGGTACGGCCAAGGGACATCTTGTTAGAGAAATAGATGCTTTGGGTGGTCAAATGGGTAAAACCACTGATAAAACCTTTATCCAATCAAAGATATTAAACAATTCCAAGGGACCGGCTGTTTACTCACTGCGCGCCCAGGTTGACAGACGCCAGTATCAGATAGAGATGAAGCATACTCTTGAGCTTCAGGATAATCTTGATATAAGGCAGGCTGAGATAGTTGAACTGCTGACCGATGAAGCAAAAACAAGAATAACCGGAGTTAAAACGCATACCGGTGCTATTTTCGAGTGTAAGGCCATAGTGCTGACAACCGGAACATATTTGCAGGGCAGAATAATAATAGGTGATGTAAGCTACAGTGGAGGACCTGACGGGATTTTCCCGGCCAACAAGCTTTCAGCCAGTCTCATGGATTTGGGAATTTCGTTATTGAGATTTAAAACCGGAACACCTGCAAGGCTGAGCAGAAGAAGCCTTGATTTTTCGAAAATGACAGAGCAGCCTGGTGACGACTTGATACTTCCCTTTTCATTTGAAACCGAAAGTATTGAAAAAGAACAGGTTTCCTGTTGGCTCACATATACAAATAAGAATACACACGATGTAATAAAAGCAAATCTCCACCGCTCGCCATTATACAGCGGTGATATTACGGGTATCGGCCCAAGGTACTGCCCTTCCATAGAAGATAAGGTAGTCAGGTTCGCGGACAAGGAAAACCACCAGGTTTTTGTTGAACCTATGGGGCTTGATACAGAGGAGATGTACCTGCAGGGAATGTCCAGCAGTCTTCCGGAAGATGTTCAGATTGATTTCATGAAAACAATCCCCGGACTGGAAAATGTAAAGGTAATGAGGAGTGCCTACGCAATTGAATATGACGGGATAGATGCTACCCAGCTGAAGCTGTCACTGGAATTCAAGAATATGGACGGATTGTTTTCGGCAGGACAGATCAACGGCAGCTCCGGTTATGAGGAAGCTGCAGCACAAGGCATTATTGCAGGAATTAATGCGGCTATGAAGGTACAGAGCAGAGAACCTCTCATATTGGACAGATCCCAGGCATATATCGGTGTGTTAATTGATGATCTGGTTACAAAGGGAACAAAAGAACCCTATAGAATGATGACCTCCAGAGCTGAATACAGATTGCTGTTAAGACAGGATAATGCTGACTTAAGGCTGACTCCCCTGGGAAAAGAGGTAGGCCTGATTAATGAAGAGAGATATCAGAAGTTCCTTGAGAAAAAGGACATGATTGAAAAAGAAATTGAAAGATTGAATAACAGCTACCTGCCACCAAGTGAGGAGGTTCTGAAGTATCTTGAAAGCAGGGAAAGTACAGCTGTCAAGAGCGGAATTAATGTGGCTGAACTGTTAAGAAGGCCTGAAATCAGCTATGAGAGCCTTGCTGAAGTGATGGAGCTGCCTGAACTGCCCAGATCTGTCAGGGAACAGGTTGGAGTAGCCATTAAATACGAAGGCTATATTAAGAGACAAATGCAGCAGGTGGAGCAGTATAAAAAACTAGAGGGACGAAAGCTGCCCCAGGGTATAGACTATTCCTCAATACAGGGCTTAAGGCTTGAAGCCAGACAGAAACTTTCTCTGATTAAACCTGATTCTATCGGACAGGCTTCGAGAATAACCGGGGTTTCACCTGCGGATATATCTGTGCTGCTCATACATCTGGAACAGATGAACCGCAGTAATGTTCAAAAACAGAGCGAATAGTGGACTTGTATGGGCATGTTCCAAAGTAAATGGACACAGAGGTATAAGGAATTTAGGAATATTAGTTAATTAAACCAATATTTATATTTGGAGGAAAATATGGCATTGGACATGGAATTAAGCAGGCTGTTGTCGCTGGGCGCGGAGCATTACGGAAAACAACTGACGGATCAGCAGATTAACCAGTTTATCATATATATGGAGCTGCTGAAGGAATGGAATCAAAAAATAAATTTAACAGCCATAGAGGATGACAAAGAAATAATTATAAAGCATTTTATAGACTCCATGAGCATTCTGCCATATGTAAAGGATGAGAAACAAAAGGTCATAGATGTGGGAACGGGTGCCGGCTTTCCGGGTATACCTCTTAAAATAGCCAATCCGAAGCTGGAAGTGACTCTGTTGGATTCTCTGGATAAACGGATAAAGTTTTTAAATGAGGTAATAAATGCTGCAAATATTTCCGGACAGCAGGATATTTCAGAAATTAAAGCGGTTCACGGAAGAGCTGAAGATTTCGGAGTAAATACACTATACAGAGAAAAATACGATATAGCTGTTGCAAGAGCTGTAGCAAATCTCCCGGTTTTACTCGAATATTGTCTGCCATTTGTAAAAATAAACGGGTATTTTATCGCTATGAAGGGTAGTAATACTGAGGAATTTGAAAACAGTTCCAAGGCTCTCGACATTTTAGGCGGAAAAATTGAGAAAATCGAAAAATTGGAATTGCCGACAACTAATATGGAGAGAAATGTCGTCATCATTAGAAAGTTTAGACAGACGCCGACAAAATACCCAAGAAAAGCAGGAAAACCATCGAAAGAACCGTTGATATAAGTTGTATTAACCAGTTTTTTATAACTTTTTATCGAACGATTCTTTATTGGTAATAGAGGAAATGGAATAAAAGCAAAGAATAATCCTTTGTATGTGATTTACAATATATGGTAGATTGCAAAAGAAAATACTTCAAAATATACAAAGGATGGTGCCGTTATGTTAGAGAGTAAAATTCAGTTTCCAAAGGAAAAGAAGGAAGAGTTAAAGAACATCACATATGTTGGTATAGATTTTATAAGACCTAACCCATACCAGCCTAGAAAGCAGTTTAATAAAATTGCTCTCGAAGAATTGTGTGAATCCATAAAGCAATACGGAGTACTGCAACCAATCAACGTTAGAAAGATCTCCCACAGTACCTATGAACTTGTAGCCGGCGAAAGAAGGCTTAGAGCCGCAACTATGGCCGGACTTAAGGAGATCCCTGCCATAATAATTAATGTTGATGATAATGACTCGGCAGTAATGGCACTGATAGAGAACCTGCAGAGAGAAGATCTCAGCTATATGGAAGAGGCTGAGGGATACAGCAATCTGATTAATGAACATGGATTTACACAGGAAGAGCTGGCCCAAAAAATAGGAAAGAGCCAGTCAACAATAGCTAATAAAATAAGACTTTTGAAACTATCACCTCTGGTAAAAAAGATACTCTCGGACAACAACCTTACAGAGAGGCATGCAAGAGCCCTGTTGAAACTGCATGATGAACAGCTGCAGTTAAAGGTTTTGAAGCTGGTGTGTGAAAGAGGCTTGAATGTTAAAAAGACTGAAGAACTTGTAGAAAAGGCTATAGACAAGTTTTCAAGGGACATAAAGCAAAAGCCGGCTGATAGAAAAATGACAAAGGCAATCAAGGATGTCAGAATATTTGTAAACACTATAAAGCAGGCCATAGACATTATGAAGCAATCCGGCGTAAATGCAAAAGCAGCTCAGATTGACAGAGGAGATTATATAGAGTTCGTAGTAAGAGTTCCAAAGAACAACATGGCTTAACAAGCCAGTTATACATAAAGAGTGGGTGGTTCGCCATACCACTTTTTTATTGTCCAGGAAACATAAAATTTTTTATAGATTTTATACACTTGCCACCTTGGTTTTTCCACACATATACCTTTAGTTCTGGATAAAGCAGCTGAATTTTTAACATTTATCCACAAGGGAAGGAAACTTTAACTATTAACAAGATTGCTGCTTTGTATGTTTCATAATTGCAGAATTACAATCAGTAATAAGTCATATTTCCATACTATTAGTAAAGTACGGCTAATGTGGTATTCTATGGGCGATAATATAGGCAGATGGTGAAAAAAGGTATATCAATTATACCCAATTATTGCTTATGTCAGGCTTTAGAAGTAATTAGCCTTATGACAAAAAAGTGGACAGTTGGTTAAAATTTTATTACAATATATAGTGGACGTGTCTTTTTAATAGTGTTTGCATATGTGCAAGCACATAATTTTTATAGTAAATTGTTTTTATCAAATGAAAAGAGGTAATAAGTTAAAATGGCAGATGAAATAAGGGAGCAAAGAATTATTCCCATAGACATTGAATCTGAAATGAAAAAGTCTTTTATAGACTATGCTATGAGTGTAATTATAGACAGAGCACTACCTGATGTTCGCGATGGTTTAAAACCAGTTCATAGGCGTATTCTGTACACCATGTATTCTTCTGGCTTTACACCGGACAAGCCGTATAGAAAATCAGTTGCAACCGTAGGTGAAGCCTTAAAAAGTTTTCATCCTCATGGAGATGCTGCTGTGTATGACAGTCTTGTTCGTATGGCACAGGATTTCTCTTTAAGACATCCCCTTGTTGACGGTCACGGTAATTTCGGCTCCCGCGATGGTGATGCTGCAGCCGCAATGAGATACACAGAGGCGAGACTTGCCAAAATTTCCATGGAAATGCTTGCCGACATAAATAAAGATACAGTAGATTTCAAGCCGAACTTTGATGAGCATGAAGTTGAGCCAGTAGTATTGCCGTCTAGGTTTCCAAACCTGCTGGTTAATGGTTCTTCAGGTATTGCCGTCGGTATGGCAACAAATATACCCCCACACAATTTAGGTGAAGTAATTGATGGAATTTGTGCTGTAATTGACAATCCTGAAATAACCATCGATGAATTGATGAAATATATAAAAGGGCCGGATTTCCCTACAGCGGCAAAGATTATAGGCAAAAAGGGAATAAGGGATGCATACAGGACAGGCAGGGGCAGGTTGGTTGTCCGTTCAGAGGCAACTATTGAGGAAATGCACGGAAACAGACATAGGATTATTGTTTCTGAAATACCTTACCTGGTTAACAAAGCACGACTTATTGAAAAAATAGCTGAGCTGGTTAAGGAAAAGAAGCTGGAGGGAATATCCTTCCTTCAGGATGAATCCGGTAGAGAAGAACCGGTCAGAATTGTAATTGAATTAAAACGTGATGCAAATCCCAATGTTGTTCTGAATCAATTGTACAAGAATACTCAGCTTCAGGAAACCTTCAGCGTTAACATGGTTGCTATTGTTCCTACAGAGGACAAGCTTTATGAGCCAAGAACCTTGAACTTGAGACAGGCTATTGACTACTACATAAACCATCAGGAAGATGTTATAAGACGTAGGACAAAGTTTGAACTCGATAAGGCAGAAGCAAGAGCTCATATTCTGGAAGGCTTGAAGATAGCTCTTGACCACCTGGATGAAGTTATTAAAATAATCAGAAATTCCAAAACTGAAGCTTTAGCAAAAGAAGGTCTGTCAGAGAGATTCGGTTTCAGTGAAAAGCAATCTCAGGCAATTGTAGATATGAGATTGGGTAGACTTACCGGTTTGGAAAGAGAGAAGCTGGAAAATGAATATAATGAGCTTCTTGAAAAAATAAAATACTACAAGGAAGTCTTGGCTAATGAAATCCTTGTTCATCAAATAATCAAAGATGAATTACATGTAATCAAAGATAAGTACGCTGACGACAGAAGAACCAAAATTGAAATAGACGAAGATGAGATAGATATAGAAGACCTCATTCAGGAAGAAGAAAGTGTTATCACTATGACTCATTTCGGCTATGTCAAGAGGTTGCCTGCCGATACTTACAAGAGTCAGAGACGCGGCGGAAAGGGAATTATCGGTCTCAGCACAAGAGAAGAGGATTTTGTAAAGAATCTCTTTGTAACCTCGACTCATAACTTTATCATGTTCTTTACCAATAAGGGCCGGGTTTACAGACTTAAAGCGTATGAGATACCCGAAGCCGGAAGACAGGCCAAGGGTACTGCCATAGTAAACCTGCTTCAGCTTGATGGGGATGAAAAGGTAACTACAGTTATTCCAATACAGGAATATAAGGAAGGTTTATACCTCGTTATGGCTACCCGTAACGGATTAGTCAAGAAAACCGACCTTATGGAATATGACAATATCCGAAAAGGTGGTTTGGCAGCTGTTACTCTCAGAGAGAATGACGAACTGATAGATGTTAAGCTGACTGATGGAAATCAGGACATAATGCTTTCAACAGTCAATGGTATGGCTATCCGCTTTAATGAGACCGATGCCAGACCAATCGGCCGTGTGTCCCAGGGTGTTAAGGGTATCGAGCTGGATGAAGGTGATTTTGTTATAGGCATGGAGGTTGTAACTGAAAATACAACCCTGCTGGTTGTAACTGAGAACGGTTTTGGTAAAAGAACCGAACTTGAGGAATACAAGGTTCAGACAAGAGGCGGCAAAGGTGTCCTGACATACAGAATTACTGAAAAAACTGGAAAATCAATAGGTATGATGCTTGTGTCTGAAGATGATGATATAATATTGATAAGCTCGGACGGAAGTATCATCCGTATGAAGGTAAACGAGATAAGTATTCTTGGTCGAGCAACACAGGGCGTAACACTTATGAGAATGAGCGAAGGTAACAATGTTGTAAGTATGGCAAGAATGATAAATGAAGAGTGTCCTGAAGGAGCTGACTGTGATGATGCAGAAGGCGGCAATGCTGAGGATATATCTGATAACGAGTTATAGGAAACAACTTATAAATAACTATGACTATTTCACAGCCAATTACGGTTTTTAACCGTAATTGACTTTTAATATTGGAAATAGGACAAACTTCACAGAGAGAGAGTATACAATTGTATACTCTCTTTTTGTGGTCGGGACGCGCGTGGTATCATGCTCGAACATAACGAAGGGCTTTTATTCACAGTAACCTTGACAAGGGTCTTTTACTGTTTTATATTTAAATTACCACTGGTAATTTAAATATATTTTTGAATATAAAGAAGTTTAACATTATTTAAAATTACTAAAGGAAAATGTACTATCGGCCTTTAATATATCAATCAGTGAAAGATAACTTCCGCTTCTATAGACCGTCTTTAAAATATCAAAGGAGAGTGAGCTTATGGAGAATTATCACGAACAGCTTGAATTTGAAAAAAATCATCTGGAAAAAATAAAAGCCAGAATTGAAGCTCAGCTGACCAAAGAATTGGTAAAGCTGAAAGAAAAGAAAGGGCAGCTGATTGCCGACAGAAAAGATATGTATGAAAATACAAGCCATTATTCACAGGACTTTGAAAAACTTTCCGACGCTATAACCTTCTTAAAGCCTATAGAAGTACAAACTTATGACTATGAAGCAACTGAAGCCCGAATAAAAAAATATGAGAGGATGGGCCAATCGCCTTATTTTGCCAGAATTGATTTTATAGAAGAGGGTTTTGAGAAAGAGAGTATTTATATAGGGTTAGGGAACCTGTCTGATGAAAAAACTCATCAAACTTATATTTGTGACTGGAGAGCTCCCATATCCAGCATATTTTACAGATACGGCCTTGGCAGTGCTAAATACAAAGCACCATATGGAGATATTGAAGGCGAAGTAACACTAAAAAGACAGTTTGAGATAAGGAAAGGTGAGCTGCAGTACCTCTTTGATTCCAGTATGACCATCATTGACGATATACTAAAGCAGGCCTTATCTCAAAATTCTTCTGCAAAGATGAAAAGCATTGTGGAGACAATTCAAAAGGAGCAGGACATTATAATAAGAGATATTGAAAATGATCTCTTGATAGTACAGGGTGTTGCAGGAAGCGGAAAGACCTCGGTAGCACTGCATAGGGTTGCCTATCTCATGTATCATGGCTTAACAGACAATTTAACTGCTAATAATATAATTCTCATTACTCCGAATAACCTCTTTGAGAAGTATATCGACAATGTATTACCCGAGTTGGGTGAAAAAAATATTCAGGCACTTACGTTGGAAGAAATGTTTGACAGTGTTTTTGATGAAAAAATAAAAATCAGCCATAGAAATCAATTAATAGAGGAAATAATTACCCTTAAGGATATTGAGAAAAAGAAGCTTTTAAAAAGTGGAATGGAGTTTAAACTATCTAAAGAGTTCCTAATTATAATTGATCGGTATTTAAAGTATTTTGAGCATAGGATGCTTGATTTCAGGGATATATTCTATAGTGGTGAATTTATTGTAAATCGGCATTTGATAAAGTCAGAGCTTCTAAGTCAGAATGATATTTCACTGCCTCTTGAAAAAAGGCTTGAAAAAATAGAAAAAAGAATAATGCTGAGAATTCATGAACTAAGAAAACATCGTTTGGAAAGGTTGGAGAAGTTTATAGGAGAATACCCTGAACATATTTATGAAGTTAAACCTTTAGCAAGACTAATATCCTTAAAAGAAAATACCGCATTAAAAAAAGAAATTCATAAATTTACAAGGGTTGATGCACTGGAAGTACTAAAAAGGCTGGCAGGAGATAAAAACCTATTTTTCAGGATGGCACATGGACTAAAACTTCCGGAAAATATTAAGGATATACTTACTCAAATGAAAAAAGGCCTGGAGGAACCAATCCTACAATATGATAATGGAATGGTACTTCTGGCTACAAAACTAAAACTGGCAGGATGTGACCGCTACAAGGATATAATGCAGGTGGTTGTTGATGAGGCTCAGGACTATTACCCTGTACAATATGAAATATTAAAAAAATCATTTACAAACGCAAAGTTCACTGTAATGGGAGATATAAATCAGACTATAGAGAAGACCGCAGACCTGTCAGTCTATTCAGACATAAAAGAGATTCTTAATAAAAGAAGAAGTTCCACTGTGTTAATGAAAAAAAGTTTCCGCTGCTCATATGAGATTAACAGATTCAGCTCATATTTCGGAGACAAGGATATTGAAATAGAAAGCTTCGAAAGGTATGAAGGCTTGCCGGAGGTGATAAAAACTCAAAGCTGCGAAAAAATGGAGATTGCTTTAAGAGAAAAGGTTGATCAATACAGAACAGATGGCTATCAGTCTATAGCTGTAATTTGCAAGAGCATGGTAGAATCGGAAGACTTATATAATAAAATAGGCAAACAGCTGGGGGCAGTATTAATTAATCAAAAGTCCTTCGAGTCTGTCAATCAGGTCACAATACTTCCTGTGTATATGGCAAAAGGACTGGAATTTGACGCAGTAATTCTTTGGGATACCAGTGATGGGACATATAGTGATTCCGACGACAGGCAGCTGTTATATATATCCTGTACCAGAGCATTACACAGGTTATCACTGATGTATACCGGAAATAAAAGCAGGTTTATTCCTGACTTTGCAGAAGCGAATTTTTTACACATTTCCGAATAAACAAATGTTTTTTAAGTATTAAATATATGCGTCTATGAATAAAACTCAAGAACTAATATTGGAGAAAAAGTCGGATTCTTAAACCAAAAAAGTGTTATCATTGTGTCATCTTAAGATATTAAAAGGGAGTGCTCCTTTATGAACTATTACGAAAGAATTCAACGGTCAATTGATTACATTGAGGGCAATCTTGAAAACGCCATTGATATTAATAGTGCTTCGCAGATGGCATTTATGTCACTTTCAAACTTCTACCGTATGTTTTTTGCACTGGCAGGATATTCAGTCAAGGAATATATTAGAATGCGCAGAATAAGCCTGGCTGCAGAAGAAATAGCAGAAAGTAATAAAAGCATTATTGATTTAGCTGTTAAATATGATTTTGAGAGCGGCGACAGCTTTTCAAGAGCTTTCAGACGTATAACCGGTTATTTGCCCAGTGAATTCAGAAAGAAAAAGAAACAGTTTTGTTTTGAAAGGATGAATATTATGGATAAGTATTTTGAGATTCAGGATAAGGAGCTACTGGAGAAATATCCCGATATTAAAGTTTTAAAAGAGCTGAAATCGACAAAGGTAGCATACTATAATTTCTTCGGAAAAAATCCTGAGAATAATGCATTTGAGGTCATGAAAGACTGGGTTAACAAAATGGGAATAAAGGTTTGTGAGCAAAATCATCGTATCTTTGGGTACAACAACCCAGGTCCGGCTTCGGAAGAGCAGACTGAGTACGGGTATGAAGTTTGTATTACTGTAGATGAAAGTTTTGAGTTCAACCATCCGCACATTAAGACTAAATATCTTGAGGGGGGACTCTATGCCGTAACCAATGTTAAAAGAGATGAAGAGCATGATATGGGTGATGGTATTATGCTGACATGGAAACGATTTAATAACTGGCTCTTAGACAGCAAATATATTTATGGAGAACATCAGTGGCTTGAGGAGCACCTTGGATTTGACGAGAAATTCAACCACACCGGAGGAATAGACCTGTACATGCCTATAGCAGAAAAAAAGGCCCGGATACTATTATGATGTTTGAAAAGTGGAACCCATGTGGACAGCATGTTATACAGCAACAGGGCCCGATGCTGCAGAAAAGGCCATATATTGCTTCTGAGACAGAGATGGCTTTATATATGCTGGTGAGAAAGCGAATATAAAATATATTCTACTTAAATTAAGTAAAGGAAGTGATAGGTATTATGACAGTAATTATACCCGCAGAAGAAAAGGATGCTACAGACCTTAGAAATATTTGTATCAAAGCATTTGAAGAAGATAAAAAATTATACGGTACAATGCCTCCCAATATGGAAAAGGTAACTTGGCATAGACAGAATATTGAAAGCGGATTGTATTACAAGATAATTGAGGAAGGAAAAATTGTTGGCGGTATTAAGTTATTCAATTCAGGCAATGGACATATGCGGCTTGGCACTATATACATAGATCCGGATTATCAGAATAAACATATAGGCACGGAGGCAATCACAATCATTGAAAGGGAGTTCCCAGACATAAACAAATGGTCTCTTGATACCCCCTACAAGAGTTACAGGAATCATCACTTTTATGAGAAGCTCGGATACAAAAAAATAGCTGAAGAACATCCTGAACAGAATAAGGAGTTTACACTCTTTATATATGAGAAAAATATGTGAAATTAAAAACACAGATGTGATACAAAAACCATAGATTCGAAACAAACCAAAGATGCGAAACCAAAACCATAAACGTGATATAAAAAAACAGAATATAAACAACAACCAGCTGTGATACACAACAATAGAAGTGATACAAAACCTGTAGGAAAAGCTGTATTTATTAACTATAAATAATCAGTATAATATTTACCCTGTAAGCTTAAGAAAACATAATGGAAGCATAAGTGTAAAAATACTAATGCCTTCATTATGTTTTCTTATAAATAATTATGGTTTGTCAGTAACCAAATATCCAAGCGTGAAATATCATATTTGTAGACATTTAAATAATATATAAAATCAGGAATGTAATGTGAGTATGCCAGATATAACATAGGATATTCGTGTGAGAAACAGAGAATACATCCGATAAATTAATTTAAAGGCGAATTATAGATGGATGATACGTTGAATATCACCCGGGTATGGTGATATACTAACCAAGCTGTCGGAAACGACAACACTTAAATTAAATTGAGTTTGACAGTTTTGAAAAAACTTTAAACAAAATGAAATAAAGTGTTGACAATGGAACAGCAACATGATATTATAATTAAGCTGCTTGCGACGAGCGGTCAGCTAAAAACCTTGAAAAGCAGATGTAACAACGCTTTAGAGGTTCAAGATATAGTATCTTGAAATGGACTTTGAAAAGTAAACAGTGACAAATACATGCAAATGTAAGTAAAGGACTCTTTAAAATTCCAGAATCCATTGGATTCTAAAAATGAGTAACTTGCGAAC
>JAEYHZ010000036.1 GCA_023409265.1 Bacillota bacterium
CGGCAAATAGCTGTATAATATTATTCATAAGAGACCTCCTATTGATTTTCCTGTTTTCTAGACAAAAACATTTTATCAAAAGGTGCGGTCACTTATCTATTTTTTCCTACAGTAATTTTACACTAGCATTGGTGTTAAATATACCCAGACTGAACCAAGTATAAAAAGACTTACCTGTATTGTAGGAATATCAAGGTTTCAGGGCTTAGGGCTTCTATATTCTCACACCCTAAATACACGATTTCACGGGATACATTATCTCTCTTTATTGCTATAATATTGCTACAAAATCCGGGGGTGAGTCTGCAGCGGAGCACTTGAGAGGTACCTGTAAAAAAGAGGCAATAGGCTGGCAATAATATCTAACTCTATTGACACACTTTTTTTGGTAATATATAATTATCACTAGGTAATAATAACTAATTATATTTACAGGTGATAAATCAATGCAGGTTTGAAAATAATTTACGGGGGAGTTATTATCTCTCTAGTTTTGTGCTGGATATCATGAAGGAGGTATATATGTCACAGAAAGAAAAGATTGAAAGCTTAAAAAGTATGAAGACATCTATCGCTCTGGGCGGCGGGCAGGATAAGATTGAAAAGAGACATACCGAAGGAAAGTTATCGGCAAGGGAAAGAATAGACCTGCTGTTCGATAAAGGCAGCTTTGTTGAAATAGATGCCTTCATCGAATCAAGATGTTTTGACTTCGGAATGCAGAAGAAAAAGCTTGCGGGTGACGGAGTTGTTACAGGTTATGGGACTGTTAATGGAAGAAAAGTTTTTGTTGCATCCCAGGATTTCACTGTTATAGGCGGGTCTCTCGGAGAAATGCATGCAAAGAAGATAACAAAAGTGATGGATATGTCATTGAAAATGGGAGCTCCCTTTATTGCAATAAACGATTCGGGCGGAGCACGTATAGAAGAAGGTCTCGATGCACTTTCGGGCTATGGCGATATTTTCTATAGAAATACTCTTGCATCAGGCGTAATTCCACAGATTTCTGTCATTATGGGACCATGTGCCGGAGGTGCGGTGTATTCTCCTGCTATCACAGACTTTATATTTATGGTGGAAAATACAAGCCAGATGTTTATCACAGGGCCACAGGTTATCAAATCCGTTACCGGAGAAGACGTATCTGTTGAAAAGCTGGGAGGAGCAGATGTCCATACAGCGGTCAGCGGTGTTGCTCACTTCAAGTCAGCAAATGAAGAAGAATGTATTGAAGATATTAAGAGATTACTCAGCTTCATACCAGACAATAATGTTTCAGATACTCTGTATTATGGAACAGCTGACAGTGCTGACAGAATAATTGAAAGCTTGAATGAGATAATTCCTGAGGAATCAAACAAACCTTATGATATGTACGGAATAATTGAAGAAATTGTTGATGACGGTGATTTCATGGAAATCCATGGGGCTTTTGCTCAAAACATAATCATCGGTTTCGGAAGACTCAACGGAAAATCAGTTGGAATAGTAGCAAATCAGCCAAAGATAATGGCTGGCTCACTTGATATGAATGCGGCTGACAAGGCAGCTCGCTTTGTTCGCTTCTGTGATGCTTTCAATATTCCGCTGCTTTCTTTAACCGATGTACCTGCGTTCCTGCCGGGTGTTGCGCAGGAGCATAACGGAATAATCAGACATGGTGCAAAGCTGCTGTATGCTTTCTCAGAAGCAACAGTTCCAAAGGTAAATGTAATATTGAGAAAAGCTTACGGTGGAGCATATATAGCTATGAACAGTAAAACCATCGGCGCGGATATGGTATTTGCATGGCCTTCAGCTGAAATTGCTGTTATGGGGCCTGACGGTGCTGCAAATATTATCTTCAAAAAAGATATCACTGCATCGGAAAACCCCGCGGAAACGAGAAAAGAGAAGATTGCCGAATACAGGGATAAATTCTCAAATCCATATGTTGCTGCTGCAAGAGGTTATATTGATGATGTAATAGAACCATCGGAAACCAGGGCAAAAGTTATATTTGCTCTTGAAATGTTGAGTACAAAGAGGGAAAACAGACCTGCCAAGAAGCACGGTAATATTCCGCTTTAATATAAAAGATATTAGTCTTAATTTAATCCGTTTTTCCAAAAATAATATGTTTAATTATTTTGGAGTTTTACATGTGAAAATAGTATTGCGAAATTCAGTTTTAGGAGGGATTTACTATGAGTAAATATATAATTAAAGTTAACGGAAACCCATATGAGGTTGAGGTACAGGAAATAGGCGGTCCAACTGCACCAATGACTCCTGTGGCTGTTAAGCCAAAGGGAAGGGCGACAGCAGGACAACAGGCTGTAAAGACAACACAACCGGCAGTTGTTAGTGCCGGAGATGTAGCTGCACCAATGCCTGGAACAGTTCTTAAGGTAAAAGTTGCTGCCGGAGATACAGTTAAAAAGGGTCAGGTATTACTGATACTTGAAGCAATGAAAATGGAAAATGAAATTGTTTCTCCCGCTGACGGTAAAGTTGCAGCATTAAATGTTGAAGCAGGTAAAGCTGTTACTGCCGGTGAAGTTATGGTGACCATAGCATAAAAATGCCTTAAATTGAGTGAAAAGGAGATAGGTATGGGAGTAAGAATTACTGAAACAGTATTAAGAGATGCACATCAGTCACTTATAGCTACCAGAATGAGAACTGAAGATATGCTTCCTATTGTTGAAAGACTCGATAATATAGGCTATCATTCACTGGAAGCATGGGGTGGAGCAACTTTTGATGCATCTATGAGATTTTTGAATGAAGATCCCTGGGTTAGACTCAGAAAAATAAAGGATGTTGCAAAGAAAACACCTCTGCAGATGCTGTTGAGAGGTCAGAATCTTCTTGGTTACAAGCATTATGCCGATGATGTGGTTGAATATTTCGTCCAGAAGGCAGTCGCAAACGGAATGGACATAATGAGAATATTCGATGCCTTAAACGATGCCAGAAATATAGAAACGGCAATAAAGGCATGTAAGAAGGAGGGCGGTCATGCTCAGGGGTGTATATGCTACACAATAAGTCCGGTTCATAGTCTGGAACTCTTTGTTAAAGATGCAAAACAACTTGAAAGCATGGGTGCAGACTCCATATGTATAAAGGATATGGCGGGACTTTTGGTTCCATATCAGGCATATGAGCTTGTCAAAGCCTTAAAGGATAGTGTAAAAATTCCAATCCAACTGCATACCCACTACACCAGTGGTGTTGCTTCAATGACCTATCTAAAGGCCATAGAAGCAGGGGTGGATGTGGTTGACTGTGCCATATCACCTATGGCGCTGGGAACATCACAGCCCCCTACAGAGCCGTTGGTTGCAACACTTAAAGATACCCCTTATGACACAGGATTGGATCTGGCTGAACTCAGTGAAATTGCTGATTATTTCAGACCGCTTAAGGAAAAATATATTGAGAGCGGGCTCCTTGATGTAAAGGTTATGGGAGTTGACGTTAATACTCTTATTTATCAGGTTCCGGGCGGAATGCTTTCCAACCTGGTATCGCAGCTTAAGCAGTCAAACGCTCTCGACAAATTTGATGAAGTGCTGAAGGAAGTACCAAGAGTGCGCGAAGACTTTGGTTATCCCCCATTGGTAACGCCAACCAGCCAGATTGTTGGAACGCAGGCGGTACTTAACGTTATAACCGGAGAAAGATACAAGATGGTACCGAAGGAATCAAAAGGTATTGTAAAGGGTGAATACGGTAAAACTCCTGCGCCAATCAGTGAGGAAATCCGCAGTAAGATTCTTGGTGATGAAAAGCCTATTACCTGCAGGCCTGCAGATATTATTGAGCCTGAACTTGACAAGATAAAGGAAACTGCTAAAGAATATATTGAACAAGATGAGGACATTCTTTCATATGCTATGCTTCCTCAGGTTGCAGAGAAATTCTTCAAGCAGAGAATTGAAGACAGGGAAAAAGCTGCTGCGTCTGTACAGCCAAAGGCTGAGGGTATAAATCCTGAAGTTGTTGCCGCCATATCTGCAGTAGTAGCAAATATGGGAGCCAGAGACGGCAGACAGTATGCTGTAGGCAATATCTCTAGATTGAATAACCAGAACAGATGGGGTCTCTACGGTATGCTTGAGAGATTCAGATCAAAGATATAATTCTTTGAGAATTAACCTTATTAATAAGTTTTTGGGGATAATGCGGAATATATAAAAATATACTGAATTAATCCAAAAAAATTCTCAAATTAATACAATTAAATCCTAAAAAATCCCGCAAGATGAGAAACCTGCCACAGACGCGAAACATTAGTGTCTGTGGCAGGTTTCTTGTTTGTTGTTAGAACAGTTTAGGATTTTACAGCATACATAATTAACAAAATGACTGTTATAAAACCAAGTATTACTGATGCTATTCCAATATTCATATGAAATTTTATGGAACTTACATCCGTTACCTTGTTGGCACTGATCCATAATCCGCATACAATCGTTGAGAATAACAGCAAACCTGTAATTATGGCTATTATAATAGAAAAAACTTTCATGTTGACCCCTCATTTCTTTTTTTAATTTCAGTTTATTTATTATCCTTTACCAGGTTATCAATCAAATTATCAATGAAGATGTTACGTTGGATTTCATTATGTAATTCAATTCCACTATATATTTTAAAGGCTGATGGACAAAGGGCGGTTACCTGAATCGGCAAAATAATTTGCATTGCAATAATTCTCAATCGCATTTCATCAGCACTGTTTCCAAATATCTCTCTAAGCACAGGTATTATAAAAAGCTGGGTCTGAATATCACCATTCTGAATACCTTTCATTATTGTAAACTGATTTAACTTTTCATACTGTGATCCCAAAGAATACAGCTCTTTCAGCATGGCTTTGAGCTTAGCCACCGGCTCAAGATTGGAATAGTTGCCTGGAGTGATAAAGCCGGCAGCTTTTTCAGCCATCATTTTGCCTACAACCATACCAAATAAATTATCCTTACTTCTAAAATGATAGTTTATTAAGCCTATTCCCACATTGGCTCTTTGTGCAATCTGCCTGACTGTGATTTTTTCTATATCGTTGACTTCATCCAGTATCTCTGAAGCTGCTTTAATTATTCTTTCTTTCGCATCCTGATCACTATTGTTCATTAATACCTCCAATAAATTATATATTGAACACAATTTGAACATGTTCAGTATATCCTAAGTTTGAATTTCTGTCAATAATTTTAAGTGTTTTGTTTCAGGCTTTTACTCAATAAGGTTTCTGACTTCTTCTGTCGGTTGCACCAGGTTTATTTATAATAGGATTTAATTATTTTATTCTATGACCAACTGACTTTTTCATTAGCAGATGCTTCACATCCCTTATGCAGGAATATAAAATTCCTCTGGTTACTGTAAAATTCCACAATAGCTATATCAGAGCCTTTTTTTATGCGCTTTCCGCATTTGAGACAAAAATAATTAGTGTGCTCCATTTTAGAAAAAGAGATAGAAGGTGTTATTTCTCTTAGTTTTTGCCAGCTTTTCCACCCGACTTTGCATAAGGGAATTCTGTTATCATAATCTGACAGTACCCATCTGAGCAGCTTATGAAAGTGAAAAGGGTAACGGGTATATTTAATATACTCTGCCGGCAGCCCTAACTTAATAGAGTATAACTCAAAATTCTTTTCAACCACCTCCTGAATTCTGCCTGTTATTTGTGTAACATACCAGCAGAAGCCTTTTTGTGTCAGCCAGGGCTTCAACTTTTCAAACATATACCCGCGGCAGATTTCAATGGTCTCATGCTGGTTTACTTTCAGGGCATCGAAGGCTTTTTCAGTTATTTCAACTACGTACTCCAGGTAAAGTTTTTTCTTAAAGTTATCTATGTTATATAATTCAACCGGTATAATATCAAAATAGTATTCATTGGTTTCCGGACGATAAAAGCCAATACAGGTTCCGCCCACAAAACTACCGCTTCCTGCGTCATCTATCTGAATCATAATTACCCCATTGTTTTTTAATTTTATTATAAAGATTATTATTTAGTCGTTCCTTAGTATTGGTAATTATTATAATTAATATGTTTAGGTTGAATAAATAATAAAACTCGGTTTTAAGGTGGGATATTTTTCGTCAAGACAAGACGGAGTAAGGAGCAATAAATCCTTTATTGCAACGAAGTACTGTGAAGCATGCTTTTCGAAAAGGTCGTATTGGCAAAGCACAGCAAAGCTGTACTTTTAATGCCCCCTTAAAATGGGGAAGTTGTTTTTTAATCATTCCTTATGAATTGACAGTTGTATGAATTTTCAGCATACTGGAAATATAAAGAACTTTATACATAAGAAATTTGTTATCCGATGCCAGTCAGACAAGAAATAAATCTGGCACGAGCCTTAAAAGCCTTGGATTAAAAGCCAGGATGTTACATCAGTCAGTCATAAGGAGAGGTACTATGAACAGAGAAGATATTCTTGAGAAAGTAAAAAAAGCAACACTGGCCATGCAGCGCTGGCCTTGGGAACAGGGAGTCGTAGCCCAGGCCTTTTATGAAATAGGAGACCTTGCAACTACCGTCCTTATGGCAAGGGAAGCCGTAACAAACCAATACAAGGACGGCAGGTTAGGTATGAAGTATGAGAGAGGCGCTGCAACCGATCCTGCTGCTAATGGGGAAATAGTGCTTATTTCCGGTAAAATTACTGGTGAGGAAAAATTTAAGGTTGCAGCACAAAAAATGTTGGATTACTTACTCTACAGAGCACCCAAGTCAAGGGATGGCATCATATATCATAACGAAAACGAAGGGAAGTTTTGGGTTGATTCAGTATACATGGCACCTCCTTTTTTAGCAGTGGCAGGTTATCAAAAGGAAGCAGTAAAACAGATTAAGGGTTACAGAAAATACCTCTTTAATGCTGAGAAAAAACTCTACGCACATCAGTGGGATGACTATTCAGGGTGCTTTTCAAGAGGTCTTTACTGGGGCGTGGGAAATGGTTGGGCAGCCTCGGGAATAGTCAGGGTTTTGAAGGAACTGCCTGAAAATATGCGAGAGGAAAAGGAACTTCTTAAGGGATACCTGAAAGAAGTTATAGAGGGCTGCTTGTCCTATCAATGTGAAAATGGGCTGTTTCATGACATAATTGATGACCCCTCCAGTTTTATAGATTCAAATGCAGCACAAATGCTGAGCTATTCCATATATCGTGCAGTTGCAAATAACTGGCTTGACGAAGAGTATGTCATGCAGGCTGACAAAATGCGTATTGCAGCTTATGAAAGAGTGGATGAAAATGGTTTGATTCAGGGCTCCTGTGGTTTTCCGGACTTTAATTCACCTGCAACAGCACCAGAAGTTCAGGCTTTTTATATTTTGATGGAAGCAGCTTATATGGATTATTTGCGGAGTTTGGAGTAAAAATGCAAGTACTTGATTTTTATCCTGCATAAAGGTAATATTATAGTATATATTTTACAAAAAGAATTAATATATGAGATTTATTTTTAATAGGGATTTTAATCGAATAGACGGTTGGAGGTTTTATGAATACCCAAAAAAATGACTTGATAAACATTATACAACAAAAATATGATGACTTTAGTAAAGGCCAGAAGCTTATAGCCAACTATATCTTAAACCATTATGATAAAGCTGCCTATGTGACTGCGGCAAAGCTTGGTGAAATAGTCGGCGTAAGCGAATCAACTGTTGTGAGATTTGCTATTGAGCTTGGATTTGACGGCTACCCGAAGCTACAGAAAGTGCTTCAGGAGCTTATTAAAAGTAAGCTGACTGCTGTTCAGAGAATAGAGGTCTCATCAAACAGAATTAATGAGGACAACATATTGAAGAGCGTCCTTCAGTCAGATATGGATAAAATAAAGATAACTCTGGAACAGATTGATAATTCTGACTTTAACTCAATAGTTGAAACAATATTAGGCGCAAAGAGGATTTATATTTTGGGGGTCAGAAGCTCAGCGCCTCTTGCAAGTTTTCTTGGCTTTTACTTCAATTTGATTTTTGATAATGTCAGACTTGTCCATACAACCAGTGTAAGTGAAATGTTCGAACAAATTATAAGAGCGCAGGAGGGGGACGTGGTCATTGGTATAAGCTTCCCTCGATATTCTAAGAGAACTATTAAAGCAATGCAGTTTGCAAAGAATCAGGGGGTTAAAACAATTGCGCTGACAGACAGTGCAGAGTCGCCGGTTGCTCAGAGTGCCGATTTATCTCTTCTGGCAAGAAGTGATATGGCCTCCTTTGTAGATTCGCTTGTGGCGCCTTTAAGCTTGATAAATGCTTTGATTGTTGCAATAGGAATGAGACGTAAAAATGAAGTGTATAATACATTTGAGAAACTCGAAAAAATATGGGATGAATATCAGGTTTATGAAAAAGATGACGGCTTAAACAGTGAAAAGCTATAAAGCTGTTCTGGTGCTCCCGTTTTTCTAATTTGCCAGGAAAATAATGATGCCGTATTGTACTGAGTTCAGGCCAAAGGAATAGAGAGAAGATAATTTATGAATATAAAAAATGTAATAGTAGTTGGTGGAGGGCCTGCAGGCATTATGGCTGCAGGCATTGCTGCGCATAGAGGAAATAATGTGATACTGGTGGAAAAAAATGACCGCTTGGGTAAAAAGCTTTTGATCTCAGGAAAAGGCCGCTGCAATATCACAAATGATACAGATGTAGAGGGACTGATAGAAAACACACCCGGCAATGGAAACTTTCTATACTCAGCTTTTTACACTTTCTCAAACCAGGATTTGATTAACTTTTTTAATGAGCTGGGTCTTGAAACAAAAGTTGAAAGAGGCGGAAGGGTTTTTCCAACCTCTGATTCAGCAAAAGATGTTGTAACGGTACTTATGAAATTCTTGAAGGATAACAAGGTTAATATTATCACTAACGCTGCAGTTAAAAAGCTCACTACTGATAAGGACAGTGTTACCGGAGTTGAATTACAGGATGGAACACATATGGCAGCCGATTCGGTAATTCTTGCAGTGGGAGGGATGTCCTATCCGGGGACAGGTTCAACAGGGGACGGCTATGAAATGGCCAGAAAGCTTGGGCATACTGTTACACCACTTAAGCCCTCCCTTGTGCCTTTAGTAACAGAAGAAGAGTGGGTAAGGGAACTGCAGGGGTTATCACTTAAAAATATAGCAGTAACCTTCAAAAACAATAAAGGTAAAGAAATATACAACGACTTTGGTGAAATGATTTTTACCCACTTTGGGGTTTCAGGTCCGGTTATTTTAAGTGCAAGCAGGCACCTGCTTTCATTTGATTTCAAGGATATAAAGCTGGCCATAGATTTAAAACCTGCACTTTCTGAAGAAAAACTGGATGAGCGTGTGCAACGGGATTTTGAGAAATATTCCAGGAAACAATTTAAGAATTCCCTTGATGAGCTGCTTCCTCAAAAGCTGATTCCGGTAATAATAAAACTTTCATTAATAGATCAGTTTAAGCCTGTTCATCAGATAACAAAGGAAGAAAGAAAAAGGCTGGTTTCACTTTTGAAGAACCTTGAAGTTACGATAATAGCGGCAAGACCTATTAAAGAAGCAATTGTTACTGCCGGTGGCATTAAAATCAATGAAATTAACCCTTCTACAATGGAATCAAAGAAGATAAGCGGTCTTTATTTTGCAGGAGAACTTATTGATGTGGATGCTTATACAGGCGGTTTTAACCTGACAATAGCCTTTTCAACAGGTTATCTTGCAGGAATGAACTGTTAAATAGTGTAGAAATATAAATACCCTCATCAACTTTAGGAAATGATGACTATTTCAACCCAAAATTGAGCATATTATCAATAGCTTAAATTTTCAGTCAGTTATATGCCTGGGGGAATAATTGAAATGGGTATAAAAGTTTTTAAATTTAAAAAAGAATCTGAAAATAAAGAGAAAAATACTGCTTTTGAAAATATTCTTTTCAGCATATGCATTTTGTGTTTTGTTATATTGCTTTTAGTGCAGCTGGTATTGGCAGTACCTTCACTGAGAAACATGCTTAACCTGAACGATAAAAGTCTGGGAATGCCTTTGAACGGCGACGAATATCTGTATACTCAGGGGCAGATGACATTAAAAATGATTGCCGAGGAACCTGACCCCACATTACGGATTCTTGTTAACGGAGACAGTGTGGCTCAGTTTGACAGCACTGAAATGATAATAAACGTCAAGGATGGGGATGTTGTTGAGATCGATGGCAGCCAAAGCCTTGTTGGATACATTGTAAAGGTAGAATCAGTAACTGCAAACATAAACAGTAAATGCAAAAATGCTGTGGTAAACGTAGAAAATAATATTAAAAGGCTTGTGAAGGTTCAGATAAACTGACACAAGGATAAACTAAAGATTGTTTTATAAATTAAAAACCTATATAATATTTTGTATAGGTTTTTTTGCGAATGCACAAAGTATCATTCACACCTTGCCTGGCTCACGGTAAGTGCGTGAAATAAATATTTAAATAGTATTGTGAGCATGAAAGGCTAATGGTACTTAAGATGACCGAATACGGCAGTAAGGATATAGCAAGTGCTGCAATCAGAATTGCGCTAACAAATGACAGAGCCTCTGAAAAGAAACTTCAGACAGAATTCAATCAGATAGGTATACAATCTGCGGCTGTAGACTATGGCGGAGAATTTATTACCTCAGTAATGAAGATCGTTGAAAGAGCTGTAGTTTCATCAAAAAGAGAGGGTGTCATATCCGAAAGCCATGCAGAACAGGGAGCGGTTGCAGGTGCCACAAGAGAAGCAATTTCTCAAATAATGCCTAAAGCGATAGGGTTGAATGTAGGCGGTAAAATCGGTATCGCCAGATACAGGGATCACATAAGTGTCGCAGTCTTTTTTGGCATAGGATTGCTTAACTTAAATGAAGTTGCCATTGGCTTGGGTCACAGGGTTGTGTGAAACTTTATAAAATTGGTACTGCCTGGATTACATTTGATTTTAGACATTTTAATTGTTTAAAGATAAATAAAATATACTGGAGGATGTTTTAATGTTGGTCAGGGCCATACGGGGAGCTATTACTGTTCCGGAAAATACGAGGGATGCAATACTTGAAGGAACAAGAGAACTTCTTGTGGAAATTATAAAAAGGAATAGTGTAGAGATAGAAGATTTGATCAGTATCATATTTACTGCGACTGGTGATCTAAATGCAGCTTTTCCAGCAGTTGCAGCAAGAGAATTGGGCTTAACGGATGTGTCTCTAATGTGCACCAATGAAATTGATGTTCCGGGAAGTTTAAGACAGTGCATAAGGGTTTTAGTACATTTTAATACAGTAAAAGCAAATAGTGAGATAAATCACGTTTATTTAAAGGGGGCAACCGTTTTACGGCCCGATTTATCTATGTAATACCAGATTGTGAGAATATTAAACTGGATTTTGAAAATAGATCTTAACGTAAAATACCAGCAGTATACATAAAAAAGTTGTCAGAGGAGAAAGTGATGCCAAGAAGTATAGCAATCGACGGGCCTGCAGGTGCAGGTAAAAGCACTATAGCAAAAAAAGTATCAACAAAATTAGGATTTATATATCTGGATACAGGAGCTATGTACAGGACTGTTGCCTTAAAGGCACTTAAAAGTGGGGTAGATACCAAAAATCAGAAAGAGCTTGCCTTAATGATGGACCATCTCAATATAACTATCTCTCATGACAATAATCTACAGAAAATATATCTGGATGGTGTTGATGTATCAGAAACCATCAGAACTGCCGAGGTTTCTGTGGGTGCCTCCAACGTTGCGGTCTTTCCTGAAGTAAGGCTAAAAATGGTGGATTTGCAAAGAAGGATTGCAGCGGATAAAGACGTAGTAATGGATGGAAGGGATATTGGTTCATATGTGCTACCTATGGCCGATCTTAAGATATTTCTAACAGCTTCGGTGGATGAAAGAGCCAGAAGAAGATATGAAGAACTTTTGCAAAAAGGGCAGACTGTTAGTTTAGAAGAAGTTAAAGCTGATATGTTATTAAGAGATAATAATGACAGTTCAAGGGCTTTCGCGCCATTGAAAAAAGTACCGGATGCAATTGAAATCGATTCTACATATCTCAGCATAGATGAGGTTGTAGAAAAAATTCTCTATTTTTATGCTAATTATGCCAACACAAAAAATGAAGATATTTCAGAATTTTGAGGTGGTTTTATGGAATTAATAATTGCAAATACTGCAGGTTTCTGCTTTGGTGTTAATAACGCAGTTAAGATTGTATTTGACCTTGCAACCAAATCAAATAAAAATATATATACACTGGGCCCCATCATACACAATGAACAAGTGGTTGACAAGCTGACCCAGCACGGTGTCACAGCTATTGAAAGGCCTGAACAGGCTAAATCGCCGGCCAAGGTGGTAATCAGAGCCCATGGTGTTGGACCGGACACCTTAAATAACTTGACGGACAGAGGTCTGGAAGTGGTAAATGCTTCCTGTCCCTACGTGGAAAAAATTCAGACACTTGTCAGTGAGAAATATAAACAGGGGTATCAGATAATAATAATAGGAGATAAACATCATCCTGAAATTATCGGAATAAACGGATGGTGTGAAAATACAGCTTTAATAATTGAAAGTGAAGATGAGGTTAAAAGTTTACCTGAAATCGAAAAAAATATTTGTGTTGTTGCTCAGACTACATTTATTCGTGAAAAATGGGAAAAAATTATAAAGAGTTTAAATAAAAGGTTTGAAAATGTTATAAAATTTGATACAATATGTAATGCGACAGACAAAAGACAGATTGAAGCCGAGAAGATTTCTAAGGAAGTTGATATGGTTCTGGTCATAGGAGGACAAAATAGTTCTAATACCAATAAACTATATGAAATCTGTAAGGCAAATTGTGAAAGTACTTATAAAATACAAACAGCCAGTGACATTCCACCGGTTGATATAAAAAAAATTAAAAAAATTGGTATTACTGCAGGGGCGTCAACACCTGACTGGGTAATCAAGGAGGTTATTCATAAAATGAGTGAATTAGATAAACAGGATTTTGAAATGAGCTTTGCCGATGCGTTTGAGAGCTCTCTTGTAACATTGACAACAGGTCAGATTACTAAAGGAAGAATTATCGGATATAATCAGAGTGAAGTATTTGTAGACTTGGGCTTCAAATCTGATGGAATAATTCCAATGCAGGAATTTTCAGATGATCCGGACTTTAATCCTGAAAAATCACTTAAGGTAGGAGAAGAGATTGACGTTTTTGTTGTAAGAGTTAATGACGGAGAAGGCAATGTTGTTTTAAGCAAGAAGAAAGTAGATGCTGTTAAGGGCTGGGATGTAATCGAAAGTGCGTTTGAAACCAAGAAGCCTGTTACAGTTAAAATAACCGAAAAGGTTAACGGTGGTGTAATCGGTAATGCAAGCGGAGTAAAAGTATTTATTCCTGCATCACAAATCAGTGACAGATTTATTAAGGACCTTTCGGAATTTGTTAAACAGATTTTACAGGTTCAAATTATTGAAGTTAACAAGCAGAAGAGAAAAGTTGTTGGTTCTGCAAGAGTTTTAATTGAAAAGAATAAGGAAACTGCATCAAGTGAAATCTGGAACAATATAGAAATAGGTAAGACATACAAGGGTGTTGTTAAGAGCCTTATGGATTTCGGAGCTTTTGTTGATATTGGCGGAGTGGATGGACTAGTTCATTTGTCGGAACTTTCCTGGAACAAGATCAAGCATCCATCTGAAGTTGTTAAGGTTGGAGATGAAATAATCGTATCAGTTCTGGAATTTGACAGAGAAAAGAAGAGAATTTCTCTCGGTTACAAGAAACAGGACGACAATCCATGGAATAAAGCTGCTGAAAAATATCAGGTGGGCAACGTTATTACCGGTAAAGTAGTCAGATTGGTTCCATTTGGAGCTTTTGTTGAAATAGAGCAGGGTCTTGACGGCCTGGTTCATATTTCACAGATTTCTTCAGTTCGTTTAGGCAAGCCGGGTGATGTTCTAAAGGTTGGACAGATGGTAGAAGCCAAAATAACTGAGCTTGATATTGAAGCCAAGAAAATAAGCCTTAGCATCAAAGAAGTTAATCCTATTGATCCTGTCGGTGCAAAGAAGGAAGAAGCTGTTGTTGAAGACGGCGAAGAAATTCCAACTGAGCATAAGGAAGAAATGACCAATACAATTGGTGAAAGCTTAACAGATTTGGATAACCAATAATTATTAAGCTTGTTCAGTAGAACTAGGCGATAGCCGAAAAATTTTCTATTTGACTAATGAGTATAAAGGATGTACCTCGGTACATCCTTTTATTTAAATATTTAAAAAAATGCAATAGAGCTTATTAATAAAAGGTATTCAGGTTAAATGCATTCATCAAGCGCAAATTTGGCTTCAGAATAGCAAATTACATTTTATCCCATATGAACTTTCCGTGAAAGTTTATCTCTGCAAAAAATTGATTAATTTATCCTGATGCAGAAATGGAGATTAACATTAACTGAACCCTATACGGAATATACTATTTACAAGGAGGATAAGTTATGGATTATGAGGGTTTTAAAGAAGAGATTTTTAAAATGACCAAAATAAATCTGACTCTCTATAAAGAAAAACAAATGAAGAGAAGAATTGATGCATTGATAAAGAAAAATAACTTTAATACATATAAAGATTATGTGCAGGCATTAAAAGAAAATAAGGATTTATTTAAGGAATTTATAAACTATCTGACAATAAACGTGTCTGAATTTTACCGTAATCCCGATCAGTGGGCTGTTCTTGAAAAAGAAATATTTCCACTTCTTTTAAGTAAAAACAAGAAAATCAATATTTGGAGCTCTGCCTGCTCTACAGGAGATGAACCATATACACTTGTCATGGTATTGAACAAATTTTTGCCTCTCAGCTCGATAAAAATTCTGGCGACGGATATAGATATGGGAGCTCTTGAAAAGGCTCAGAATGGCGTTTATACCTCAAAAAGCCTGGAAAATCTTCCGAAGGAGATGAGGGAGAAATATTTTACTGTAATCGGAGAAAGTTATAAAATAAAAGACGAGGTAAAGAACTGTGTTGAATTTAAACAGTTTAATTTATTAAGAGACCCTTATCCATCAGGAATGGATTTTATAGTTTGCCGTAACGTTCTAATTTACTTTACTGAAGAAGCAAAAAATGATATATACAAGAAGTTTAACATGTCATTAAATCCTCAGGGTATTTTGTTTGTGGGAAGTACTGAACAGATGATTATGGCTAACAAGTATAATTTTAAGTCATTAAAGACGTTTTTCTATATCAAGGAAGCAGATAATTTCAGTTTTAACCTTTAAAAAGAAAATTATTTAGAAAAGAGCTATATAAGTTGTTTTAATCAAATTGCTTTTGTTTTTTTAAATAGAAAAATAAAAGAGTTTGAAAATCTAATTTTCAAACTCTTTTGGTGCGGATAACAGGAGTTGAACCTGCATGAAATTTCTCTCACATGAACCTGAATCATGCGCGTCTGCCAATTCCGCCATATCCGCGTGAACTTGAACCGCATATGTATTTTACTATAAATGTTTCAGTAAATCAATAGTAAAATTAATAATTTAAGGAGGAAATTTATGAATAATAAGCTTGAACATTTTAAAAAGGATATAAAAGATAAAAAAGTGGCAGTATTAGGTATTGGTATCAGCAATATTCCCTTAATTAAATATCTAATAAATATAGGTGTGGATGTTACCGCTTTTGATAAAAATACTTCTGAAAACCTTGGAGATGCTTTTAAGGAGCTTGATGGACTCCCGGTCAAATACAGCCTGGGTAATGATTACCTGACAAGGTTGAAAGGTTTTGAGCTCATTTTCAGGACTCCGGGTATGAGACCTGATGTGCCTGAATTGGCTGAAGCTATTGCAAACGGAGCGGAGCTTACCTCCGAAATGGAGGTATTCCTGGATTTGTGCCCTGCACAGGTTTTTGCTGTAACAGGCAGTGACGGGAAAACCACAACTACAACCCTGATATATAGAATACTTACCGAAGAAGGTTATAACTGCTGGTTGGGAGGCAATATAGGAACTCCTCTCCTGAGCAGGATAGATGAGGTTAAGGATACAGATAAGGTTATTCTGGAACTGAGTAGTTTTCAACTGATGACTATTAAAAAAAGTCCTGCAATTGCAGTGATAACCAATATTTCTCCAAATCATCTGGATGTTCATAAGTCATTACAGGAGTACATTGATGCAAAGAAAAATATATTTCTGTATCAGAATTCCGGTGATAAATTAATATTAAACTACGACAATGATATTACAAAAGTATTTTCTGACGAAGCTAAAGGGGAGTATCAATATTTCTCAAGAGCTGCCGGTATAGAAAAGGGTGTAATTTTAAAGGATAACAATATTGTTGTCAGAAAACAGGATGTGGAAATTAAAATAGTAAATGCAAACGACATAATAATACCCGGTGTCCACAATATTGAAAATTATATGGCAGCAACTGCCGCTACTATAGATTACGTCAAACCTGAAACCATTGCAAAGGTTGCGACATCCTTTAAAGGTGTCGAACATAGAATCGAACTTGTCAGAGAATTGAACGGTATTAAATTTTATAACAGTTCAATCGACAGCAGTCCCTCAAGAACAATTGCAGCCTTGAGTACCTTCAAAAACAGGGTGATCCTTATAGCCGGAGGTAAGGATAAGGGAATCCCCTATGACCCAATCGGACAGGTAATTGCTGAGAAGGTCAAAATCCTGCTGCTTATAGGTGCTACAGCTCCTAGAATAGAGGAGGCTTATAACAACTACGTTCATCAAACCGATATCGAAAGCGAAGTTAAAATAATTCACTGTGACACCTACGGGGAAATCGTTGCAAAGGCATACAGCGAGGCAGTTCCAGGAGATTGTGTCATTCTTTCACCGGCAAGTACCAGCTTTGACATGTTCAAGAACTTTGAGCAGCGTGGAAACCTGTTTAAGGAACTTGTTATGAAACTAGAGTGAAAGTGACTATCGGTACCTTCATGGAAAACGGATTTAAATATTAAAGACAATGCAGCTCGAGGTATAAAGACGGCGGATATTTTGCTGAATTACATTATTAAAAGGATATTCGCCATCTTTTTTCTCAGTTTTGGATCAAGGGCATATTCTTGAGACATTCTCTGAAAATCCCTGTAAAGAGTTATTGCTTTTCAGTCAGGTTTTTCCAGTATCTTTTGGGAATGAAATGTTTTTGTAGTTTTGGATTATATCTGCTTTTTATAGCTATGTGCTTATAGTAATTTTTCCAAAGGTCCTGAAATTTAACTTCCTCAGAATGAAGTTCGGGTATTGCTGATAAATCCATATATGAAATAACCATTCTTCTGGTATTGTATAGTGAAGCAAGATTACGTTTTATATCGTGTATAACCCAGTTTTGATCTGCAAACCGCTCCTTAAAATGAGGAGATATAAAAGTAATAATATTATGATCTGGCTGTATTTTAGCGTAATAAATGTTACTCTCCAAAAGTTCAAAACGGATCAGCCCCAACATGCGGTGACATTCCATGCCAACTTTTCGTGCGGGAACCAGCACATTCAAAACCGTTTGATCACCCAGCATGCTGTCAATTTTTCCTCCAATTTTAAAGCCCAGTTTAATGTAGTTCAAAATGGACATTTCACGGCCTTCCAGCTCTGAAAAGAAACATCTTTGAATGTTTTCAAGGCTTTCATAGGATATTTTATTGAGAATGGCCTGCTCTACAGCTTTTGCTTTCGTTTTGTCAGTGGTTATATGCCGGTATTCATCAATCAGGTTCTGATGATAGCATAAAGCCGATTCAATATTTGCAACCTCCTGCCTGTCATAGTAATAATGATGAACAGAAGTAAGAAAGCAGTCCCACGTACCATCATATATGTATATCACTTAGCAGCAGCCTCCCATCCTGTGGTTGATTGTAATAGCTGAGCCATTGCTTGGTATTCTCGGGCGAACTGAATAAATAAAGGTCGGACATATTTTCACCCAGGCCGCTTTCGTTTATAGTTGAGAAGAGAGACATCTGACCGGGAACGGCTTTTTTACTCTGCGGCAGGAGTTTAGCCGATACCAGTGCTTCCTTAACTATATATTCATTCTGACTGTAACTCTCATATGTTTTTCCCTGACAGGTGACAAAATGCCCGGCGCGCTTAAGCACAACACCTATTTTTTTCAGGTTATCAAAATTTAGTTTACCAACCCTTCTGGCAGCAATAATTCTTTGGGCGGATTTAACTCCGATACCGGGAACGCGAAGCAGCATCTCATAATCTACAGTGTTGACTTCCATAGGAAACATATGAAGGTTTTTTAAGGCCCAGTTGGCCTTGGGATCAAGTTCAACGTCGAAATCTGGATTTGCCTTGCTTAAAAGTTCATCAGCTTCAAAGCCATAAAACCTCAGTAGCCAGTCTGCCTGGTACAATCTGTGTTCGCGGAGCAGAGGCGGTTTAATTATGGCCGGCAGCCTTGGGTCGGTGATAGTGGGTACAAAGGCCGAGTAATAAACCCTTTTTAAAGAAAATCTATTATACAGCGCTTCCGAAAGCTTGAGTATACTCAGATCCCTGTCCGGTGTAGCGCCCACTATCAA
Source organism: Bacillota bacterium (assembly GCA_023409265.1). Lineage (GTDB taxonomy): Bacteria > Bacillota > Clostridia > Acetivibrionales > DSM-1351 > Ruminiclostridium. Next base: position 18,634 of record JAEYHZ010000036.1, read on the forward strand.
CTGGGTACTCTGGCCGGCCGGAACAAAGAGCTGATTTTTATCTCTGCGTGAAAAATCTCTTTTTGATAGTTCTCCGCCCGAGTAATACCTTCCAGAAAACTCGCCGCCGGAAAACTCTCCACCGGGAAGCTTTCCCGAGGAACTGAAGGTTTTATTTGAAACATTGCTTGAAAAATTGCCGTAGCGGAAACTTTTCCTGTTTTCTTTGCTTTCAGTGATACCACTGCTTATTTGCTGCATGGGCTTTAGTAAAGCTTTTACCGGCTTCTGAGGTGCAAGCACCTCCAGACCTCTGTCGGAAGGCAGTTCAATATTGACACTCATTCGGTCTACATACAGACCGGCTTCATGAATGAGTCTTTCATCAGCACCGGGGATTGCTTTTATATGGATATAACCAAAAAATCTCTGCTCATTTCGGAGTCTTCGAACAATTTCCAGCATTAATTCCATGGTATGGCTTGGATTTTTCAGAACTGCCGAGCTCAAGAACAGACCTTCAATATAGTTTCTTCTATAAAAATTCATGGTCAGCTCAATTACTTCATCTGCAGTAAAGCTTGCCCGGGGTACATCATTTGAAGCTCTGTTTACGCAGTAGACGCAGTCATATATACACTCATTTGATAAAAGGATTTTAAGCAGTGAAACACATCTGCCATCATCTGACCATGTATGGCAGATTCCCGCGGCATGGCTGTTTCCAACGCCATTTTTATTATTTCTGGTTCCACCGCTGGAGGAGCAGGAGACATCATACTTGGCAGCATCAGCCAATACACCGAGTTTTTCTAATAAGTCCATAAAATTCTCTCTTTTTAAAAAATTCTATTCTTTGAGGTAATAAATAAAAGGCAATAAATAAGTAATTCGATGATCAATAATTAATTAAAGATATAAAGCAAATTTTTCATTAATTATTGATACTGCTTCTAGTATTTACAATTATAACATATTTTATTTGAAAAATCAAACGTATGTTCGGAATTGATATTTATGTAACAAAGATATATAATACAATTTAATAAGCTTTTTTCTACTGTCTCAGAGAGCGCATGATCAGGCCACTTTAATGGAAAAGTATAATTATACACAGGAGGTAAAAGAATGAGAGCGGTTATAACTGTAATAGGTAAAGACAGAGTAGGAATAATTGCAGGGGTAAGTAATATATTGGCAGAGTGTAATGTTAATATACTTGATATAACACAGACAATTTTACAGGATGTATTTACAATGATAATGCTTGTAGATATTTCAAAGTGCAATATCCATTTCCACGATCTTTCCGATAAACTTGAAAACAAAGGCGTAGAGCTCGGCTTGAAAATTCAGATCCAGCACGAAGATATTTTTAATTCCATGCATAGAATATGAGGTGAATGCTGATGTTAGGTTCTTTTGAAGTATTTGAAACACTAAAAATGATACAAAAAGAAAATCTCGATATAAGAACAATAACAATGGGTATTTCACTTAGAGATTGTGCCCATCCGGATATAGATATATCCTGTAGTAAAATATATGACAAGATAACCAGATATGCCGAGAAGCTTGTCGTTACAGGTGAAAATATCGAGAGAGAGTACGGTATACCTATAATCAATAAGAGAATTTCAGTTACTCCAATAGCACTTGTTGCAGAAAGCTGTGAAAGTGCTGATTATGCAAAGTTTGCCAAAGCAATGGATAAGGCTGCTCAAACTGTTGGTGTAAATTTCATCGGGGGTTATTCCTCGCTTGTTCATAAAGGCTATACAACAGGTGACAAAAGACTTATCGCATCCATCCCTGAGGCCCTCAGTGAAACAAAGCTTGTTTGTTCTTCTGTTAATGTTGCTTCAACCAAGGCGGGGATAAACATGGATGCTGTTGCTGAAATGGGCAGGGTTGTTAAGAAATGTGCTGAGTTAACAGCAGACAGCGGGGCTTTGGCTTGTGCCAAGCTTGTTGTGTTTGCAAACGCGGTGGAGGATAATCCGTTTATGGCAGGCGCCTTCCATGGTATAGGGGAACCTGAGTGTGTAATTAATGTCGGTGTCAGCGGACCAGGAGTTGTAAAATGTGCCCTTGAAAAGGTTAAGGGAGAGGACTTTGGAGTTGTGGCCGAAACCATTAAAAAGACGGCCTTCAAGATAACCAGAATGGGTCAGCTGGTGGCCCAGGAAGCATCAAGAAGACTTAATGTACCATTTGGAATCGTTGATCTTTCCCTGGCGCCGACGCCGGCAATCGGGGACAGCGTTGCTCACATTCTTGAGGAAATGGGTCTGGAAAAGTGCGGAACTCACGGTACTACAGCGGCGTTGGCGCTACTCAATGACGCTGTAAAAAAAGGTGGAGTTATGGCTTCATCTTACGTCGGCGGTCTTAGCGGTGCATTCATTCCTGTCAGTGAGGATGCAGGGATGATAGAAGCAGTGCTTTCAGGCGCACTTTCACTGGAAAAACTTGAAGCAATGACCTGTGTGTGTTCGGTTGGTCTGGACATGATAGTTGTTCCAGGTGACACCACTGCTGAAACAATTTCTGCAATTATTGCCGATGAAGCTGCTATCGGAGTTGTAAACCAGAAAACAACTGCGGTAAGAATAATTCCCGCTCCCGGTAAGAAAATCGGTGATAAGGTTGAATTTGGCGGTCTCCTTGGGTCCGGTCCTGTTATGAAGGTAAATTCCTTCGGAAGCAGTGAATTTATTAAAAGAGGCGGAAGAATTCCAGCTCCTCTTCACAGCCTTAAGAATTAGGATAAAATATAGCCCCGCGCTTGAACTTCACCTTTGCTTGGCAAAAGGCAGTTCAATTCGGGGCTTTTTGTTTTTAAAAGCCACTAACTAATGGCATACAACATCTAACATCTATCATTATGCTTCCATATTCAAACTTTAACATTTATATTAATATCTAGATTTTTACTTCTAACTTCTTACTTCTAACTTCTTAGTCTTACTTTCTTTTCTTATTACTTACTCTTAACATTACTTAATCAATATCCCATGGAGAAATAACTTTAAAATATCATCACGATATTTTTCATTATTTTGCCGGTAATTGGGGTTAGTACCCATGGTATTTAAAAAATCAACAATTGTACCTGTCGGGATAGTTTTATCTATATAACCTTCAGCTTTTCCAAACTCAATATATCTTTCATAAAGATAATTATTTTTATCCTTGAGGGTACTGACTATAGCTTGAGCCATTTGGGGATCTTCCAGTGCTGCAACGGAAAAGAATTCCCCAATTACATTTTCAAACTCCTCGGAACAAAGTGATAAGGCTTTCCTTACCTTTTCCGGAAAGGGGAGTGCTTCTGCCAGAATTTCTTCTGCCGTTGATACCATGCCGTCCATTAAATATGAAATGACTTCTTTTACCAATTGGTTCTTGCTTCCAAAATAATTGTAGATTGACACCTGTGATACTTTGGCTAATTCGGCAATATTTTTAATATTTGTATTAATAAAACCATGCTTTTTGAATAATTCCAAAGAGGCTTGTAAAATAGCTTCCTTTTTTTTATTTGTTCGGATTTCATACTTGTTCATAAGTAAAACTCCCTGTTTAAATTTTCATTTGTATTTAAATCTTATCACAAAAAACGTTTGTCAGTAATTCAATTATAACATGTTTTAAAATAATAAGTGTAATATTTCAAAACTTATTGACATTGATTCAAAAAAAGGATAATATTAGTTTTGAAATATGATGTGCAGAATTTCAAAACTTAATGGAGGACAATAAGTATGAGTAATGTAATTTATTATTTTAGCGGAACAGGTAACAGTCTTGCCATAGCAAAGGGTATAGCACAGCAGCTTGGTGATACGAAGCTTTTAAGTATCAGGTATGATCAGAAGGAACTGGATGCAACACAGTTTGAAAGAGTCGGTATAATTTTTCCGGTATACTACTATAAGCTCCCTGTATTCGTTGAAAGCTTTATCGGCAGGTTAACATTAAATCAAAATCAATATGTATTCGGTGTAGCTACATATGGAGGAATGAGAGGTGATTCTCTAGTGTGCCTCCGTCAATTACTGCAGGAGAAAGGCTGCACATTGAAGGGGGAATTTTCTGTTTTTATGCCTGGAAACTATATTGTTGAATATGGAGCACTACCTGATTTCTTTAACAATTTTCTTCTTTCAAAATCAGAAAAAACCATAAAAAGAATCTCAAGTGTCATAAAAATGAAACAACCTTCAGCACCTGCAGGACCACGTACTTTTGAAAAACTTTATTTAAGCAGAGACAACAGTAAACAATATATAGCTGACAAAAGAACAGGGTTCCAGAACATGGACTCCGGCTTCAAATCCGATACTAACTGCACCGGCTGCCGGGCCTGTGAAAAGGTATGTCCGGTAAACAATATCAAGATTGAAAATGGACATCCGGTGTGGGAACACAGGTGTGAGCAGTGTATGGCATGTATTCAATGGTGCAGCAAAAAAAGCATTCATTACCTGGATAAGACCCAAAAGCGTAAATTTTATCAGCACAAAGACATTTCGTTAAAGGATATATTAAGCTTGGGGGAATTAGTTAAATAATTTATTATCATATAATAGTGGGGACTTGAACATATAAAAAAACATTTTGTAAATAAATCAGTTCCATATCAGTCATTTATATCCGGCTTAAGTATAATATAACGAGGAGACACATCACCACAGCTTATACTGATATGTTTAATTTTCATGATCCTGTTTGTTTGGAGGCTGCTTTGAAGATAAAATCTGTTTGGGTCAAATTACTTATTATACTTTTTCCGGTTATTTCAGGTGGACTGGTTTATTTTTTCAGGCATGAATTATATTATTTAGGAACTCTTTTTCCTGCTTGTCCAAGCTATACCTACCTGCACGTACTATGTCCCGGATGCGGTAATACAAGAAGTGTCCAGCACTTGTTAACCGGAGATTTGGCAGGATCGGTAAAATATAATCCCGTACCGTTTTTTGGCATAATTGTAAGTCTGTTGTGCTATATTGAGTTGGTATCAATTGTATTTAATAAACCTTTACGGCTTATACCGAGAAGTAAACTCTTCTGGAAACTTATTATTTTAATTTTTGTTATTTATTTTATTATAAGAAATTTTATTGATTTTTTTTAATACATTATGTTTATAAAGAAGAAATGTATGTTTTACAGAAAGGTAATAAGTCATACATAGTTGATCTGGTATCAGAGAATTTATTTTACAGTACAAAAACCATTAATACCTTTAATAATATCTGGCAGTCGTTTACTTTAAAATAAATTCATACGGATTTTTAAATTAACCAAGTTTTTACATGAATTAAATAGTTTAATGTCGAATAATGGTATATAATTTAAGTAGTAATTAAGTTAGATGACATCCTTTCACAAAAGAAAAATGCATTACCGTCAATAATTAAAGCGCGATTTTATTATTGACGGTAATTTTCTTTTTAAGGCTTGTCCTTGTTATCTCCTTTGGAGTCAGTATCTTCATTGGATGGATTATCTCTTAAAATTGTTTCGAAATCATACTGGTTATCTTTATCAGGGATAAAGTTTCCGGATGGTGTCACAAAATACTTTTCGATTATTTCATCAGAATTAAATATTTCCCTGGTTTTAGTGTTCTCAACGGTGTTATTGTAAATAAAGAAATCTGCATCATAAATCCTTTTGTCAATACCATACAATTTGTACGTATTCATTTCGGGCCGTGATGATTGGGTAAATGCCCGGAATAAAGAGAGCGTATCAGAAAGGGAGGTGTTGGTTATTACGTTATCAAAAGCGTAATCTATAATAGGTATAAGCTTCGGAAGTTCAAGCAGATTAACCTTTTGCTCAATAATGGCATTAACGAACTTAATTTGCATTTCTGTTCTTTTTAAATCCGAGCCGTCATAATATTTCTTAACTTCTTTTAATTCTTTAGAAGTGTAATAGGAAGTGTGCGGTTTTCTGAAACGGAGCAGTTGTTCTGCCTTGTTGCCGTCAAGCAGCTGGTACCCCTTCTCAAGGTCAATATGCAGGTCCTGGGTGGGATCATTATATTTTAATTTTGCAGGTACATCGAAGTATACGCCGTCCAACCTGTCAATAATCTCTTTGATAGTGTCTATTTCCAGATAAATGTAGTAATCAATTTTAATATTTGTAAGGTTGCTTATTACCTGTGCTGCATGTTCAGCCGCTTTATGCTTTTGCTGGACTTCAGTGAGATCGTTTGAGTTTTTATTTTTGTTCAGGCCGAGATAAAAAGCCGAATTAACTTTATAATTGGCTTTAGTGCTTGCCTTTGTATCTCTTGGAATTGTAAGAAGGTTAATCTGTCTGGTTTCAGGAGAATAATTTGCAATAATAATGGAATCAGTATTTAGCCCAGAAGCTTCTTTAATTAATACGAGAAAATTTATCGGATTCATATTCCCTGTGTAATTTTCGACTATATCAAAAGAATTGGTATCATTTGAAGGAGTCGCGTTATTGCTTTGAGTCTGTGCAGGAGCAGTTTTAATATTGAATAGAAGTGTTATTCCAAATACAAATAGTATTAATCCACAAATACAACTGCATAAATATGTTATTTTTACAGATTTCATGCTAACCTCCAAAATTCGTGCCTTTGCACGTTAAAAAAGTGATTAAAAGCCTACAGCGATTTTATGATGACCGAAATATGAAATAAATCCTAAAAATACTCAATACAAGCTTACATAAAACAATATTACTTTAGTTTTTGTCATATGTAAATATATGTTAAAGAATTTCGGGTTTTATAACATCATATATCTTCATAAAATCTACATATTTGTTTGCTAGAATTATTGGCATAAAATATTATATCACCGGAGGATATTATGATAAACAAAAAACAAAATAATATATCTAGCTTACAATTAGGTATTATAATAGGAATAGCAATCCTGCTGTTCGCGGTAATTTTCATTTCAAAATTAGACTTGGGCGGAGGAAGTTCAGACGTCACATCCGGTGAAGGTCAGGATGTGGTAATCAAAAAAAATGAAATTACAGAAACAGTTAAATTTTATCCAACCAAAGCTGGAAATAAAAAAATGGAGATCCTTGCTGTGAAAGCCAGTGATGGTACTATTCGAACTGCCTTTAATACCTGTCAGGTATGTAATGGTTCGCCAAGAGCGTATTACAAGCAGGAGGGTGATATCCTTGTGTGTCAGAACTGCGGAAATCAGTTTTCAATGGATATGATTGAACAACAAAGAGGCGGCTGTAATCCGGTTCCAATTTATAAAGAAGACAAAACTGATGACGGGACAAATATTATAATTTCAAAGGATTTTATTGAGCAGAACAAGGAACTTTTTACCGATAATTGGAAGACTAAATAGTTAAAAATTAAGCTAACACAAGGAGGGTAGCTTAAATGGAAAAGAATGTTATTCGAAGAGTGCTTCATATCGACGGAATGACCTGTACAGGTTGTGAAACGAAAATTGAAAATACTTTAAAAAAATTGGAAGGTATCGAAGAAGTAAAAGCTATATACAGTAGTTCAAATGTTTATGTAACCTATGACGCTAATACCGTAAAACTTGATAAAATAATTGAGACTATTGAAAAATTGGACTACACGGTTATGAACAATCCTTTAAATAATTCATCTGAGTCGGGTAATGAAATAAAAGATGATGGCAAAAAGAAAAATATAGGTCAAATGATTGGTGCTGGAATAATCATTTTCGCACTTTATACTATAATTAACAACACAATAGGGTTTAATTTCATACCGCAGGTTGATCAATCTATGGGCTATGGTATCTTATTTGTTATCGGATTGCTGACTTCACTGCATTGTATAGCCATGTGCGGGGGAATAAATCTGTCGGTTTGTGTTCAGTATAACTCAGGGAAAGCTACAACAGCTTCTGAAAAACTTAAACCAAGCTTGTTATATAACCTTGGAAGAGTTATTTCATACACGGCAGTTGGTGGAATAGTGGGTGCACTTGGATCGGTGGTCAGCTTTTCAGGAACTGCAAAAGGAATTGTAGCGGTCATCTCAGGTGTTTTTATGATTATTATGGGACTAAATATGCTGAACATATTCCCATGGCTGAGAAAACTTAATCCAAGACTTCCAAAGTTCCTGGGTACCAAGGTGCACAGTAGTGCAGGCGGAAAAGGTCCGCTTTTTGTAGGACTACTGAACGGGTTGATGCCCTGCGGACCTTTACAGGCTATGCAGCTGTATGCCTTAGGTACTGGCAGCTTTACAGCAGGTGCTGTTTCAATGCTCCTGTTCAGTTTGGGTACAGTACCGCTGATGTTTGGTTTTGGAGCAGTCAGCTCCTTTCTCAGCGGAAAGTTTACAAAACAGATGCTTAAAGTCAGCGCAGTCCTGGTTATGGTACTTGGATTAATAATGATGAACAGGGGATTAAATCTCTCAGGCCTGAATTTTATGGGTTCTGTTGTAAGAGCATCCACTGTAACATCAAATATAGCTAAAGTTGAGAATGGTATACAGGTGGTCACCACTGGCATGGAATCTGGAAGGTATACACCTATTACAGTTCAAAAGGGTATACCCGTGAGATGGACCATTCAAGTTGAAGAGGGTGATTTGAACGGTTGTAATAACCCGGTCACTATTCCTGAATACAATATTCAGAAAAAATTGGTTGTGGGAGACAACATTATTGAGTTTACACCTGAAGAGGAAGGCGATATTGTATATACCTGCTGGATGGGGATGATCAGCAGTAATATAAAAGTCGTTGCAGATGTTTCAAATATTTCAGAGCAGGATTTGAGTGAGGATACCCAGAACCCGGAGAGTGACAGCGGTGCAGCTGCCGGACAGGTAGCAGGAGGCTGCTGTGCAGCAGGTTCAAAGGCAACTAAATTTTATAACGGCAATATTCCTACTGATGAGATTGCCATGGGAAAAATAGTTGATGGTGTTCAGACTGTAACTATAAATGTTAATGATTATGGTTATTCACCTGCAGTTGCAGTTATTCAAAAGGGAATTAAAACTAATTTGATATTCAAAGGTGAAAAGTTGAACAGCTGTAATAACAGAATAATATTTCCTGAATACGGTGGAGATATTGATCTGAAAGAAGGGGAAAATAAAATAGAATTTATTCCCGACGGAGATTTTCATTTTAATTGTTGGATGGGCATGTTAAATGGGTATATAAAAGTAGTGGATGATATAAATAATCTTGATACCGATGCAATAAAAGAAGAATTGAAAGATATTAAACCTGCTGAAGGTGCCGGTGGAAGCAGCTGCTGCGGTTAAATACAAAAAATTTACCCCATAAAAAGTATTTTTTAATCTTTTTTTGTGACTCTAAAGCGTTCAAAGATCGCCACGGTACAAAAAAAAGGTCGGTTTTACTGATCTGGCACAAATGGGGACATGGAGGGTAAAATGGAAAGAAAAGAAAACTTTAGTATAACTGGTATGTCCTGTGCAGCTTGTGCTGCCAGAATTGAAAAAGGTTTAAATAAAATCGAAGGAATAAAACAGGCCAATGTAAATTTCGCGATTGAGAAAGCGACGGTGGAATATGAGGATACTCTTGTAAATTCCGATAAAATCGGTGAAGCTGTCAGAAAGCTTGGCTATGACGTGTTGCAGCAAACCACCAGTAACAATAACAGGGTTGAGCTGAAGATAACTGGTATGAGCTGTGCAGCATGTTCGGCAAAGATCGAAAAAAGGCTTGGAAAAATGGAGGGAGTATCAGCTGCGGCAGTTAATCTTGCTACAGAAAAAGCCAATGTTGAATTTGATCCCTCTATTGTTAAGGTTTCAGATATTATAAATGTTGTAGGGAATCTTGGCTATCAGGCTGAAAAAATTGAAGATATTTCACAGGACAGGGAAAAAGCACAGAGAGAAAAAGAGATAAAAAAGCTTAGAAATGAGTTGATTACCTCGGCTGTACTGAGCTCTCCGCTCATTCTGGCAATGGTGCTTTCACTTTTGAAACTGGATGTGGCGTTTTTGCACAACCAGTATTTCCAGCTGGTAATTGCCACTCCGGTTCAGTTTATTATTGGCTGGAGATTTTACAAAAACGCCTACCACGCACTTAAAGCAAAGAGCGCCAATATGGACGTTTTGATTGCCATGGGTACGTCGGCAGCATATTTCTTCAGCATATATAATGCCTTCTTTGTTCCTGCAAAACCGGGTGTGATGATGAAGGAGCTTTACTTTGAAGCCGGTGCAGTCATCATTACGTTAATACTTCTTGGCAAGTACTTTGAAGCAGTAGCCAAGGGTAAAACCTCTGAAGCAATTAAGAAATTAATGGGGCTTCAAGCCAAGACTGCAAGAGTTATCCGTAACGGAGCAGAAGAGGACATTCCGGTTGAAGAGGTTGAGGTAGGTTATATAGTGGTTGTAAGGCCGGGAGAGAAAATACCTGTCGACGGAAAAATTGTTGAAGGAAATTCTTCAATTGATGAATCGATGCTGACCGGTGAAAGTTTGCCTGTAGAAAAAAAGGTTGGAGATCCTGTCATAGGAGCAACCATAAACAAGTTTGGAACCTTTAAGTTTGAAGCCACAAAGATCGGTAAAGATACTGCCTTGTCTCAGATTATAAAGATGGTTGAAGATGCACAGGGTTCAAAGGCTCCGATACAAAAAATTGCCGACCAGGTATCAGGCATTTTCGTACCGGTAGTTATAGGTATAGCCCTGTTAACCTTCCTTATCTGGTATTTTGCCGCAGGCGATTTTACTGCAGCCATAGTAAGTGCAGTATCTGTACTTGTTATAGCCTGCCCGTGTGCTCTAGGGCTTGCAACACCGACGGCAATCATGGTTGGAACTGGCAAAGGTGCTGAGAACGGCATATTGATAAAGGGTGGCGAGCATCTGGAGAGAGCCTATAAGCTGAATAGTATCGTACTTGATAAAACCGGAACCATTACCAAGGGAAAGCCTGAGGTTACCGACATAATACCACTTAACCGACAGGATAAAGAGGAACTCCTTAAAATTGCTGCTATTGCAGAAAAGAATTCCGAGCATCCTCTGGGGGCTGCCATATATGAAAGGGGCAAAGCTGATTTTGGAAATATTCCTGACCCTGATGGGTTTGAGGCTATTCCAGGCAGAGGAATTAAGGCAATTATCGGAGATAAGGAAGTTTATATTGGAACAAGAAAACTTTTAAATGAAAAAGGAATTGAGACTAACAATATAGAAAATACCATAACCGGTCTTGAGGATGAAGGTAAAACAGCCATGCTGATGGCAATAGACAATAAGATTGAAGCGGTAGTTGCTGTTGCTGATACAGTAAAGGAAAATTCCAGGGAAGCTATTGAAGACCTTCTAAAAATGGGAATCGAAGTTTATATGCTGACAGGTGATAATAAGAGAACAGCTGCAGCAATTGCTAAACAGGTCGGAATAAAAAATGTTCTTGCCGAGGTTTTACCTGAGAACAAGGCTGAAGAAGTGGAAAAGCTGAAAAAGCAGGGTAAAATAGTGGGGATGGTTGGAGATGGTATCAATGATGCTCCTGCACTGGCTACCGCAGATATTGGTATGGCCATTGGAACAGGGACTGACGTGGCCATTGAGGCTGCCGATATTACCTTGATGAGAGGTGATTTACGTTCCATACCTACTGCAATAAAATTATCGAAAAAAACAATGAACAAGATTAAGCAGAACCTGTTTTGGGCATTTATATATAATATAATCGGAATACCTTTTGCCGCTCTGGGATTATTGAGTCCAATAATAGCAGGTGGTGCTATGGCGTTCAGTTCTGTTTCGGTAGTTACAAATTCACTTAGCTTAAAAAGGTTCAAGTAATCTGTCAACCCGAATTGTATATATTACCGCTGGTTAAATTTCCGTATTACTGCGTTGTCGTCAATCGTAATACATACAGTATTACTCATTCCTCCGCCTTGTAATACGAAAATTTGCCTCATCGTTAATATACATTTTAGGATTGACAGATCACTAGCCTTTAAAAAATAGATTGGAGGGTTTTAGTATGGCAAAAGAAATTACAGATATTACTGTTGAGGGTATGTCCTGCAGTCACTGTGAAAACAGTGTAAAAAAAGCAGTCGGAGCTTTAGATGGCGTCGATAAGGTGTCTGTTGACCTGGCTAACAAAAAGGTAACCGTTGAATTTGATCCTGAAAAGGTTACCGGAAAACAAATCTTTGATGCTATTGAAGACCAGGGCTATGATGTAGTAAAATAATCAGCCATATATGGCTTATCTATGCCAGGACACCTCGTTTCAATATTGAAACGGGGTATCTTTGTATGGCGAGACGGAAAGACTTATTTGACTAAATTTTATGTTTGACTTTGTAAAACTGATATAAAATCACAATAACTTGCAGATAGTAACGCGAGTACAACTTCAAAAAATGGGAAGCTCGGTTAAAAATAATTACTGAAATAGCGGGTGAATAGCAAGTTTTTTGGCCGACAAAGTGACAGGACGTCACTTTGATGCAGCACTGCGAGACCAGGATGGTCGAGTCGCTGCTCGGCAAAAAATACTTGTGATGAACCATTGCAATTTCAAGTAATTATTTTGGGAGCAATCCATTTTTTGAAGTTTGTTCGGGAGTACTATCATACCTAATTTTATTTTATATCAGTTCACTAGGAGACCCCCATGATAAATTTTTCAAAAAAAATACTTGTAGTAGATGATGAAAACAAAATTGTCGAGGTTGTCAAATCCTATCTTGAACACAGTGGATATGAGGTTTATACTGCTTTTAACGGTACTCAGGCACTGGCACAGTTTGAGAAGGTTGATCCGTGTTTGATAGTGTTGGATTTAATGCTTCCTGACATCTCAGGTGAAGATGTATGTAGAACCATAAGGATGAAATCACGTATCCCAATAATTATGCTCACAGCAAAGGTGGATGAAGAAGATATATTAAGGGGCTTGGATATTGGTGCCGATGATTATGTATTGAAGCCATTCAGCCCAAAACAGCTTGTTGCAAGAATTGCAGCAGTTTTAAGAAGGACCTCGGAAGATTCTGCACCTTTATCAAATGTAATTTCTCTTAACTATGGAGATATTGTTATTGATAATTTGAGGCATGAGGTAAGAAAGGGAGATAATATTATAAATCTAACTCCAAATGAATATAAGATTTTACTTGCAATGATCAAAATTCCTAATAAGACGTTTACACGGGAAGAGTTGATTACATTAGCCCTGGGAGATGATTTCGAAGGTTTTGACAGAACAGTGGATACCCATATAAAAAATCTCAGACAAAAAATTGAGGATGACCCGAAGGAACCAAAGTATCTGCAGACTATTCACGGAATTGGTTACAGGCTGAATGTGAACAGTAATTACTAGAATATGGAAATTATAGATTTGCCTATCTTTGTATATTTAACGCTACAAAGACAGGTACTAAAAAAATTGGCACGTGAATTAATAGAATTTAAGCCCGTTAAAAATTTTTGTTGAAATTTTTTATTATGATAAGGCCAATTTTTTCACGATGCAGAAATGGAGTAAAAAATGGTGACAAGCCTGCGGTCAAAGCTATCGCTGTCCTATGTACTTGCTGCAGTTATAATAGTTTTTCTTATTAGTGCGCTTACAAATGTGTTTGTAGTGAAGCATTTCAGAGAATATGTAAATGAAAATCAGCAGTTAAAGAATAAGGAGATTGTAGCTACGGTTGCGGCTCAGTATAAGGGCAATGGCTATTGGAATTTCGATTCAATTGCTTCAATAGGCGAAAGCTACCTTGAAAGCGGAATAATCATAGCAGTTAGGGACATTAACGGTAAAACCATATGGGATGCAAAACAACATAACAACGGAATGTGCCAGAGAATTATTGAGCATATGGCCGCAAATTCAGGCGGGATGATGGGAACAAAAGGTTCAGGCTATAAAGAGGTACCCTATTCTCTTAACTATAATCTGAATAAGGTTGGAGTGATTGAAATAGGAACATATGGCCCCAATTACCTAAATGAACACGATCAGGCATTTATAAATACCTTCAATACTGTTCTCATAGGCGTAGGTATTTTTTCTTTGATTTTTGCCCTAATACTGGGGCGGATAATGTCCAGACGCTTAAGCTCGCCAATTTCGCAGGTTATTGGAGCTGCAAAATCCATATCCAATGGCTATTACTCTGAAAGAATTACCCGGCAGTCGAATACCAGCGAAATTAATGAGTTGACTTCTACAGTAAACAATCTGGCAGAATCCCTAGAAAAACAGGAAGCTTTGAGGAAAAGACTTACCGGAGATGTTGCTCATGAATTAAGAACTCCGCTGGCAACACTTCAAAGTCACATGGAAGCGATGATTGACGGTATATGGGAAGCGGACACCGGGAGGCTTAAGAGCTGCCATGAAGAAATAGTCCGCATAAGTAAGATGGTTGGAGATCTGGAAAAACTTACAAAATTTGAAAGTGAAAAACTGGTTCTGGATAAAGAAAATTTTGATATTACAGAACTAATAAAAAGATTAATACAGAATTTTGAAAGCGAATACTTGAATAAGGGTTTAAACATTGAATTTAAAGGCGGTACTACTGAGATTTATGCAGACAGGGATAAAATCAGCCAGGTAATAGTCAATTTACTTTCAAATGCATTGAAATATACACCTGAAGGCGGGTTGGTCAAGGTTATTACGGAACAGGAAGCTGGCATTGTCAGGCTTGTTGTTAAGGACAATGGTCCTGGAATACCGAAGGAGGATCTGCCATTTATCTTTGAAAGGTTTTACAGGGCTGACAAATCAAGAAACAGGCTTACAGGCGGTTCCGGTATAGGCCTTGCGATTACAAAAGCTATTGTTTCAGCGCACGGTGGAAAAATAGAAGTTATAAGCAGCAGAGAAAGGGGAACCGAATTTACAGTGATTTTGCCCAAACAGCAGGAATAGTTAATTCCACAAAAATTAAGTAAATCTTAATATTTTCTTCACGAGCTATGCTATAATTTTTAATAGTCATATACAGGGAAAAATGTATATGATTATTAAACTTTAAGGTGGTTAGGAATATGAGTATTAATATTCTTGTGGTTGACGATGAAAAAGAAATAGCTGACCTGGTGGAACTTTACCTGATGAATGAAAATTATACAGTATATAAATTTTATAAGCCTTTGGAGGCACTTAACAGCATTGAAAATATCAAATTCGATCTTGCAATTCTGGACGTTATGATGCCGGAAATGGATGGCTTTACTCTTTGTCAGAAAATACGGCAGAGATTTAACTTTCCTGTAATTATGCTCACTGCAAAAGTTGAGGAGTTGGACAAGATCACAGGACTTACACTTGGTGCTGATGATTATATTACAAAACCCTTCAGCCCCTTGGAAATGGTTGCCCGTGTCAAGGCTCAGCTGAGAAGATTTACAAGGTATAATGAGGGAGTCCAGCAAAATAACGATATTCTGGAGATATCAGGTCTGGTAATGAACAAGGCTACACATCAATGTACTCTTAACGAGAATCCTCTTATACTCACTCCCATTGAATTTTCAATTCTTTGGCTGCTCTGCGAAAACAGGGGGCAGGTTATCAGTTCCGAAAGATTATTTCAGGAGGTATGGGGTGAAAAGTATTTCACAGGCAGTAACAATACAGTAATGGTTCACATACGACATCTACGCGAGAAGATGAATGAGCCGGCAGGAAATCCCAGGTTTATAAAAACTGTGTGGGGAGTTGGATACAAAATTGAGAAATGATTTCAGACGTGTAAAAACCAAAATTCTTCTGCAAATACTTCTGGCGGGCCTTATTACTGTTGTTGTAGGGCTTTTTGTGCTGCATTTTTTAATAGATGATGCACTTCAGGCTCCTTTTGCAGAAGGTTTTGTTGCATTGGTTCAAAGGATTCTCCGTATTGATTATTGGCGGGCAGCAGATATATATACAGTGATATTCAGAAATAATAAGGGCATTCTTCTGGGTGTGGGCTTTGTATTTTTACTCCTCATTTTTATTTATGTTGCCATGTCCCGGTATACCCGTTATTTTCAAAAAATAAGTGATGGAATAGATCAACTGGTCAATGAATCCGAAGATCCAATCACTTTTCCTCCTGAACTATCATTTATGGAAAAAAAGCTTAATACGGTCAGAAGTACACTGGAAAAAAGAAGAGTAGCCGCCCTTGAGAGCGAGCGCAGAAAAAACGATCTTGTGGTTTACCTGGCGCATGATATAAAAACACCATTAACCTCGGTAATCGGGTATCTGAGTCTTCTTAACGAGGCTCCCGACATGCCTGTGGAGCAGCGAGTGAAGTATACAGGTATAACCCTTGAAAAAGCACATCGCCTGGAGCAGCTTATAAACGAATTCTTTGAAATAACAAGGTTTAACCTTCAGACAATCACATTGATAAAGGAAGATGTTAACTTGACAATGATGCTGGAACAAATGGCAGATGAATTCTATCCCATACTGGCACCTCAGAATAAAACTGCTGTGGTAAAAGCAGATGAAAATTTAATGATTTATGCCGATTCTGACAAACTGGGCAGAGTATTTAACAATATTCTTAAGAATGCCTGCGCCTACAGCTATGATAATAGTACAATTGATATTTCAGCAAGAGTTCAGGGTCAAAATATAATTATTACATTTAGAAATAAGGGTAAAATGATACCTGCAGATAAACTGGATTCCATATTTGAAAAGTTCTACAGACTGGATTCTGCAAGATCCAGTAATACCGGAGGTACAGGCCTGGGTCTGGCCATTGCAAAAGAAATAGTTGTACTGCATGGAGGGACAATTTCGGCCGAAAGTAATGAAGAGTATACCCAGTTTACTGTGATATTACCCTTAAGGGCATAATGCAAAACATGATCTATGACATTTAATAATGCCTAAAGAAGTTCATAATAAAATCTTAAGAATTTGGTAAGGTCAAATTAAAAAACAACCTGTTAAAATTGGCTACAATGAAATAGTCAATTGGACAGGTTGTTTTTTTCATGAGATAACCTGGAATAGAAAATTGTAAATTTCTTTTTAAGTAATGAAAAATTAAATAAGAAAAAAGGAGTTCAGACTAATGGACAAGATGAAAGTAGCTGTTATTTTTGGAGGATGCTCTTCCGAATATGAGGTTTCACTAAAATCGGCGGCTTCTGTAATAGAGCATCTAAACAAAGATTTATACGAAATTATTCTTGTTGGTATTACAAGAGAAGGTGAATGGTTAAGATATTTTGGCGAGGTTGACGGTATAAAAAACGATACCTGGCACCTGGATAAGGGCTGCAGGGCTGCTGCTTTTTCTCCTGACAGAAGCCTGAACGCACTAATTGAGTTTTGGGAGGACAGATTTGTAACAACACAGATTGATGTGGTTTTTCCTGTTATGCATGGAAAGAACGGTGAGGACGGTACAGTTCAGGGACTGCTTGAACTAGCCGCAATTCCCTTTGTGGGGTGCGATACCTTAAGTTCAGCTCTGTGTATGGACAAGGATATTGCACACAGGCTTGCCCAAAGCGCCGGTGTCAGGGTACCGCCCTCCATAACCGCTTTAAAATATACGGATGTTTGTGAAATCATCCGAAGAACAGAAACTTTGAGATATCCACTGTTCGTAAAGCCTGCGAAAGCAGGCTCCTCCTTTGGAATTACAAGGGCAGCCTGTCAGGAAGAACTGTCTGACGCTATTATGGAGGCTTTCAGACATGATTCGAAAATAGTCATTGAAGAAGGGATAGAAGGTTTTGAGGTTGGCTGTGCTGTGTTGGGAAATGATGAACTTATTATAGGAGAAGTAGATGAAATTGAGCTTCAAAAGGGTTTTTTTGATTATACTGAAAAATATTCACTGCTTTCATCAAAAATTTATATGCCGGCAAGGCTTGACCATCAGACGGCTGAAAGGGTAAAGGAAACAGCTTTGAAGCTTTATAAAACTCTATGCTGCAAAGGGTTTGCCAGAGTGGATATGTTTCTGACCCCTGCCGGACATATAGTTTTCAATGAAATAAATACAATACCGGGCTTTACTGCTCACAGCAGATATCCAAAAATGCTTGGAGGAATAGGCATGTCCTTTGAAAATATTCTGGATAAACTCATCGCATTGGCATTAGAGTCCGGAAAGTGATAGGAGGTTTATATGATAACCATAAATAAAAAAAGAATTCAAAACAATACTAAATCAATATTACTTGAACGAGAGAGTATATATAAAGGAAACCTTTTACTTGTGAACAGGCAGAACCCCCTCCAAAATGTACAACTGGGCAGAAATCCTCAGCTGGTACCGGCAGACGAAAGGTTTCCTGAAATTCTGCTCAGAAAACCGGCAGCCAATATGCTGAATCAGCTTATGAAAGCCTGCTCTGCCAGTGACGGCATTGTACCCGTGAGCGGCTATCGTTCGTTGATGGAACAGCAGCAGATTTTTCTTGATTCCTTAAAAGAGAAGGGTGAGGAGTTCACTTTTAAGTACGTGGCATTGCCAAATCACAGTGAACACCAGACGGGGCTGGCCATTGATGTGGCTCAAAATGTGAATGAAATAGACTTTATTTGTCCGGCTTTCCCATATGAAGGGATTTGTCAAACCTTCAGGGATAAAGCATCGAAATATGGTTTTATAGAACGTTATCCGAAAGGGAAGGAAGAGATAACCGGAATCTCTCATGAACCATGGCATTTCAGATACGTAGGATATCCTCATTCAGAAATTATTAAAAATAAAAGTTTAACGCTTGAAGAATATAGTGAATATCTTAAAGATTTCATATATGCAGGCAAACATCTGGTATTTGAGAGTCAGGATCACAGTATGGAAATCTTTTATGTTGAAGCCTCTGCAGTTACAACAGAGATATTGGTAGATGAATATGAACCTTATCAGATATCTGGAAATAATGTGGATGGTTTTGTTGTAACTATATGGAGGGAAAACTTATGAATGAAAAAGGATACGCCGGTCTTGATTATTCCAGATTGATTGCCGCGCTGCTCATTGTTTCCATTCATACTTTTCCTCTTCTATCTGTCAGTAAAGAGGCAGATTTCATTTTTACACATATTCTTGCCAGGTTTGCTGTTCCTTTCTTTTTATTGGTTACAGGTTTCTTTCTGATTCCTCAATTGCTTAAGGGAAAGGGAGGCCTTAACGGCAGTAATGTATTGGGAGGGTTTCTAAAGAAGACCTCACTGCTCTATGGGGCAGCAATACTATTATATTTACCTGTCAATATTTATACCGGGGCTTTTAAAGACAAACTTTCTGCAACAGGCTTTTTGAAAGCAGTACTTTTTGATGGTACCTTTTATCATCTGTGGTATTTTCCTGCCAGTGTACTGGGAATCCTGATTGTGAGCTTTCTTTTCAGTAAATTCAGCCATAAGGGTGTTTTAGGCATAACATTATTTCTCTACTTGATTGCTTTATTCGGAGACAGCTATTTTGGATTTTCAGAACAAATACCATATCTCAGGAAGTTCTACGATTTCCTTTTTATGTTCTTTGACTTTACAAGAAACGGGCTGTTAATGACACCTGTATTCCTTGCAATGGGAGGATTAATTGCCCTTTCAGAGAAAAAGTACTCAATAAAAACATGCCTGACAGGATTTGTTGTTTCTGCAGGTATGCTGCTGACTGAAGGAATCCTGCTACACCGACAGCAATTACAGCGACATGACAGCATGTATCTCATGCTGCTGCCAGGCATGTTTTTTCTCTTTAATCTGCTGCTGAACTGGAAGGGCAAAGCCAGAAAAATCCTTAGGACACTCTCAATGCTGATCTATATCGTTCACCCAATGTGCATCATTCTTGTAAGAGGCTTTGCCAGGGCAGTACACCTGACATGGCTGCTTGTAGACAACAGTGTAGTTCATTTTATTGCAGTGGCAGCTGCTTCAATAGTTGTATCAA
This sequence comes from Bacillota bacterium, assembly GCA_023409265.1. Classification (GTDB taxonomy): domain Bacteria; phylum Bacillota; class Clostridia; order Acetivibrionales; family DSM-1351; genus Ruminiclostridium. Next base: position 38,560 of record JAEYHZ010000036.1, read on the forward strand.
CTCTTGCAATTCTGGTATTTAATAAAAAAGATAAAGATACAAAAAAGGATAGAGCCTGGGCTGAGATAGATTTAAATAATCTTGTTTATAATATAAAACAATTCAGAAGTATTCTACCTAAAAGCTGCAATATTATGGCAGTTGTTAAAGCCAATGCCTACGGGCATGGAGATGTTGAAACTGCCGCAGAACTGAATAAAAACGGTATTAAAGCCTTTGCTGTAGCTACAATAGAAGAAGCAATCAAGCTAAGAAAAAATGGTATCAGCGGTGAAATTCTAATTTTAGGTTACACTTTTCCAGAACAGCTTTATAAGCTTAACCAATATGACTTAACACAGACTGTTGTGGATCTGGACTATGCAGGTATTCTCAACTCGTCAGGTGGGAGGATCAAGGTGCATGTAAAAATAGATACCGGAATGCACAGGCTGGGTGAAGATTGCAGCAATATTTCACATTTATGCAGAGTTTATGAGTTCAAAAATCTTATAGTCACCGGCACATTTACACATCTAAGTGTTTGTGACAGCCTGGAGCAATCAGATGTTGATTTTACGAACCTTCAAATAGATATGTTCTTTAACACCCTGGAAAATTTAAAGGAGTCGGGGCACAGTCCGGGTAAAATCCACCTGCAAAGCAGTTATGGAGTCCTGAATTATCCATATTTGAAATGTGACTATGCCAGGATCGGAATAGCCCTGTACGGAGTTTTAAGCGGCGAAAACCACAAGACAAGGGTTTGTGCCGGTCTCCAGCCGGTTCTTTCCATAAAGGCCAGAGTAGTATTGACTAAAGAGATTACAGAAAATGAATCAGTAGGGTACGGTCGTCAGTTCACAGCTGATAGGAAAACCAGAATTGCAGTTATTTCCATCGGTTATGCAGATGGGATTCCACGTATGCTTTCCTGTGGAAAGGGACATGTTCTCTTACACGGAAAAAAGGCGGTCATCATAGGTAAGATATGCATGGATCAGCTGATGGTGGATGCAACGGATATACCTGAGGTCAGGCAGGGTGACATAGCTACACTTATTGGCCGGGACGGCACCGAATCCATTAGTGCAGAATCGGTGGCAGCACTCTCCGGCACATTGACAAATGAGTTTTTGTCACGGCTGGGATTGAGGGTAAACAGAAACTATACAGGTAAAGCCTGTTGTACAACTAAAAGTAGATTTGCCTTAAATCTAAAAAATTCCTTAACTTCTTTTAAATTCTCCATAAAATCTTCACAACTATTTAGTATCATAAGAGAGTAGCAACTGTGAAAAATAAATATCGTAAGAAGGAGATTTAAGGAATGGATAAAATGATGACACATTATATGGAGCTATTAGCTTCAAATCAGCCCTGGAACCTGATTTTATTTATGGCTATTCCGGTTATACTGGCTGAAACCATTGCTGTAACAGAACTCGCTATTCTCTATACAAGAAATCTGAAAGGTGGCTTGAGAAAGCTAAACAAAATTGCAAGTATAATTGTGGGACTTTATTTTACAGGAGTTTTTATATATTTATTTCCAAGAACCATAATTGGACTCACAGCAAGTGGGGAATGGAGAGGTTTTGCAGACGTAGTTGCTGTTAGTTTCTATCTTTCAGGTATAATTCCGCTGCTTGGAATGGCATTGCTTGACCTTGGAATTATTGGAAGAAAGAGGACAGAACTTGAGAAACTTAAACTTCATGCCACATTTGTAGGTATATTCCTGGTAGTTGCTCACATCGCAATGATATTCGGTATGATTGATCCATCGCTGTTTATGATGAAGATGTAAGGTTAGCAGAAGTTATCTTTTAGTTTGATTAATAAAAGTAATAAGAAAATAGAAGCAAGACAGCCTTTTTTTGGTGTAAATCCATCCAATTAACAGGCTGTTTTTTTGTGTACGCAGCAGGGATATCTTGCCGATTGCTCTGGACAAATAACTTATGAACTAAATAAAACCATAATAAAAGTAAATTCACGAGAAGGAGAAAGTACTTCATATAATATAGCAGCGGAGGTTTTTTATGGAACATTTATTTAGTTTTATAGCTTCTCTGGCTTCAATTGGCAGCATTCCACTGGCTGTTTATTTTTTTCTCAGAAGTAGTGAGGACAGATATTTGAAAATAAGAAGGGAAATTGCAAAGCTCATACCCTCCGAAATTGGTGAGGGAAGATATATCTCACTAATTTAAATAAATTCCGTTATCAAATCAAAAGCCTTTGAAAGCAGGCTCAGCAGGTACACAGTAACACCGGCCATGATTATACAGGATATTGTTTACGAAACTATAGCCTCTACACTGCTGTCAAAAGAAAGAAAGGATGAAATCATAGCTCAGCTTCATACCATTTATAATGAATTGAACCCTTTAAAATGTGAAAACACTCTTCGCTCAGAAACTTATTTTCAAAAATCCGTAAAAAAAGAAAATATCAGTGGCAAAAAATCTGCTACTTTTGGTATAATCAGTATAGTTCTGTCAGTGGTAATATTAATATTAGTCAATACTGCATCAATATTGGGATTACCGATTATCAATACTGATGAAAATTACACTTGGCTTCTGCTTGGGGCTGGTGTAGCTTTTGTAAGTTTTATTATTTCAGTACTGATTAGGCTTTTTAAACCAAAAATTTATGACTGAAAAAGCTAGGGTTCTATTTAGGGGGTAAAATGATAAAAGCTTTTATTTTTGATATGGATGGTGTAATAATTGATAGTGAACCGCTTCATTTTCAATCAGACAAGCTGGTAATGAAGGAGTTTGGAATAGAAATATCCGAAAGTGAGCTAATGAAATTCGTGGGTGTTACCAATCCAAAAATGTGGACTGAACTGATAAAAATTTATAATTTAGGTGCTTCTGTAGAGGAACTTGTGGAGATCCAGAATAAATATAAAAGAGAAATATTTGGACAAGGTACACTTCAGGCAATCACTGGAATACTGGAGTTGATTTCAGACCTGAAAGAAAGAAATATCCGTATAGGACTGGCATCCTCCTCTTCAAGGGATTTTATTGAAATGGTACTGAAAAATCTTAACATTTATGATTTTTTTGATATAATCATCAGCGGTGAAGAGGTAGAAAACAGTAAACCGGCACCGGATATTTTTCTCAAAGCAGCAGAAGGCTTAGGTGTTAAGCCCTGTGATTGTATCGTTCTCGAGGATTCAGGGCATGGTGTCAACGCTGCAAAAGCAGCTGGAATGAAATGTATTGCCTTTAAAAATCCCAGCTCAGGTAATCAGGACCTTTCTTTGGCAGATTGTTTGGTATGTTCTCTTGAAAAGTTGAATTATATGGAGATATAAAAACAGGACATTTTTTAATGGAGGTACATTTTGAATAATATTTTAACGGCAAAAGGGTTATCAGAAAGACAGCTTGAGGAAATCAGCAGGCTGGAGGAAGCATGCAGCAGATATGAACCGTTGCAAATGAAATTAAACTGGGATATGCTCAGAGCAAGACCGCAAGATTGTATAAATGATTTTTTATGCTATGAAGGGGATGAACTGGTTGGTTTTATTGGGCTGTACGATATAGCTCAGCAATCAAAAGAAATTGAAATTACAGGAATGGTTCATCCACAATTCAGGCGAAAAGGAATTTTTACAAAGCTTTTTAAAAAGGCAATGGAAAGGTGTTCGGACATAAATGCAGAAAGAGTCCTTTTGATTTCAGAACACTCAACAGTTTCTGGCATAGAATTTGTTAAATCGGTTGGAGCAAGGTACACATGTTCAGAATACAGGATGAAATTCCAGCAAGCTTCAGTCCCCTTCATCCCAACATATGGGATAACTCTCAAAAAGGCTGATTCCGACTGTTTCCGTGAATTAGGTTCTCTTGACAGCATTTGTTTTAATGACATTATTGAAGAAGGAGCAGATTTCTCTCCCGACTCGTTCAATACTACTCTTGTGGCATATTTAAATGGAAGCTTAGTGGGTAAGATAGGCTTGTTAAAGGAAATTGGTGAAGGGTACATATTTGGTTTTGCCGTAAAGCCCGAACTGCGTGGAAAAGGCTTTGGTAGGGAAATCCTGAGTCTGGCTTTGAATAATTTTCTTTCAGAGCAGATAACAACTGTTTTCCTTGAAGTAGCAGTTGAAAATGAGAGAGCACTCAATCTGTATAAATCATGCGGTTTTAGCGTGGTTACGGTTTATGATTATTTCGAATTGAAAAAGTCCGGTATATTGTATGAATGATAAGTGTTAATTATTATTAATTAATTTATAATTCTCTTAGAAAAAAACTGACAGCAAGAGATTATCGGAGGTAATTTATGATATACAGAAAAGCAGCAATAGAGGATTTGGATGAACTGGTACGGCTGAGAATTGATTTTATTAAAGAGGTTCAGAAGGTTGAAAGCACTGACAACGATGAGCAGCTGCGGGAGTCTCTTAAAGAGTATTTTCGTGAAACCATGAAGGAGGATGCTTTCATTGCCTGGCTAGCCGTAGAAAATGGGCAAATCGTAGGAACCAGCGGGGTTTGTTTTTATAAGCTGCCGCCATCCTTTAAAAATATCAGCGGGAAAACTGCTTATATAATGAATATGTATACCCTGCCGGGCCACCGAGGAAAGGGTATAGCAAATGTTCTTTTACAGAAAATTGTAGAAGAAGCTAAAAAGCATGGGTGTGCAAAAATCACTTTAAATGCTACCGATATGGGAAGACCCATATACCGGAAATATGGATTCGTGGATGCTCAGGATGATATGGTTCTCAAATAAAACAATTCATTTTATGGCATGACAAAAACCATGTCTAAAATAAATTACTACTTTTAATACCGAAAGGATTGATTCAAATCAAAGAACTATATTCAAGAAAAGTGCTTCCCAAACTGGCACTCTTTATGTCAGCCTTCATCTGGGGAAGTTCATTTTTCATTATGAAAAATACGGTTGATGTGTTCCCGCCCTTCATATTACTGGGCTTCAGATTTACCATGGCAAGTATTTTGTTAGCTGTTGTATTTTTTAAAAAATTAAGACAGATAAACCTTGACTATATTTGGAAGGGTGCAGTAATAGGTCTTTTTTTATTCCTTGGCTACAGCACTCAAACAATTGGAATTACCGAGACCACTCCAGGTAAAAATGCTTTTTTAACTGCAATCTATTGTGTTATTGTACCTTTTTTGTTCTGGCTGGTAGACAGGTCAAGACCGGATATTTATAACTTTATGGCTGCAATAGTTTGTATATCAGGAATAGGACTTGTGTCCCTGAAAGGAGATTTTTCCATTGGATATGGTGATGCCTTTACTTTACTGGGAGGCTTTCTATATGCAGGACACCTTGTAGCAGTTGCAAAACTGGGAAAGGGGAAGGACCCCATAATCCTTACTATTTTGCAATTCAGCTTTGCAGCCCTGTTCTCCTGGTGTATGGGACTTACCTTTGAGGAGTTTCCTGCCAGCTGGGGAATGGAAAATATGATGGGGCTGCTTTATCTGGCGGTATTTGCAACTGCTGTTGCATTACTGTTCCAGAACATAGGTCAGAAATGGACACATCCTTCTGCTGCTGCAATAATCCTCAGTCTGGAGTCGGTATTTGGTGTCATGTTCTCGGTAATGTTCTATGGTGAGCAGCTCACACTAAGACTGATTATAGGTTTCATACTTATATTTATTGCAGTTATAATATCAGAAACCAAGCTCTCCTTCATAAAGGATATTAAGGGAATATCGAAAGTTCAATAAGCTTAATGACAAGAGAGGGCAGTATTCAACAAGCAAGCAAACTCAATAAAGCAAGCAAACTCAAAATATAAGTAAACTCAATATAGCAAGTAAACTACACAATAAAAGTAAATCTAACTTCAAATTCAGATTAAAACCTGACAAAAAGCCACTACACGCAAGCAAAAACAAAGTGTGTTAGTGGCTTTTTTATATTTGATTAAACCATATAAATTATCAGTATAATGATAAAAATGAGATTTAATATTTATTGATAATTTTAGTAAAGTATAATAGAATTTTAGTATTAGTAAAATTAGTTAATCACTGGAGGATATGATGAAAACAATAAAAACAGAAGAAATTACAGACATTGTCGAGAAGTTGTGTGTTGATGCCAATTACTATCTAAACTCCGATATAGAAGCTGCAATGACAAATGCCATTGAGGCCGAAAGGTCTGAATTGGGGAAAAGCATATTGGAACAGCTGGTGGAAAATGCTCAAATTGCAAAAGATCAAAAGATGGCCATCTGCCAGGATACAGGCATGGCGGTTGTATTTGCTGATATAGGGCAGGAGGTGTACATAAAAGGAGGGAGCTTGACGGATGCCATCAATGAGGGTGTAAGACGGGGCTATAAAAATGGCTATCTGAGAAAATCTGTGGTGGGCGACCCAATTGAGAGGGTTAATACCGGAGATAATACACCTGCAATTGTACACTATAATATTGTAGAAGGTGATAAATTAAAATTGACAGTTGCACCAAAGGGGTTCGGAAGTGAAAATATGAGTGCACTGAAAATGCTCAAACCCTCCGATGGCATTGATGGAGTAAAACAGTTTATTCTGGATGTTGTCAGCAGTGCAGGTCCCAATCCCTGTCCTCCCATTGTGGTAGGAGTAGGGATCGGGGGAACTATGGAGAAGGCAACCCTTCTTGCAAAAAAAGCTCTGCTGAGACCGGTTGATTGCCCCAGCGGACTGGAACATGTGAGAAAGCTTGAGGAGGAGCTGCTGATAAAAATAAACAAGCTGGGAATAGGACCTGCGGGGCTTGGCGGAAGCACTACTTCCCTTGCAGTAAATATAGAAGTTTTTCCTACGCATATTGCAGGACTGCCTGTGGCTGTTAATTTGAATTGTCATGCTACCAGGCATGCAGAAGCCACAATTTAAGCATCGTTGAAAAAATATAAAAAGTATCCGGAGGATTTTTTATGACTTATAAAATTGAAGCTCCTTTGATGAAGGAAGCAGTTGACAATTTAAAAGCGGGAGACATGGTGAAAATAAGCGGTACAATTTATACGGCAAGGGATGCAGCTCACAAGCGTATGATAAACATGCTCCAGGAAGGTATTGATTTGCCCTTTGATGTGAAAAATCAGATCATATATTATGTAGGACCCTGCCCTGCCCGTCCGGGACAGGTGATGGGCTCGGCAGGTCCAACTACCAGCAGCCGCATGGATGCCTATGCGCCGAAACTTTTAGAGTTAGGCCTTGCCGGAATGATCGGAAAAGGCTTGAGGAGTAAGGAGGTAGTTGAGTCAATGATGAAGCATGGGGCGGTGTATTTTGGCGCCATTGGCGGAGCAGCAGCACTTATTTCTAAAACTATTATCAGAGAAGAAATTATAGCCTTTCCCGAATTAGGCCCCGAAGCATTGAGAAAACTTACAGTAGTAGATTTCCCGGCCGTTGTTGTTATAGACCGCTTTGGGAAAAACCTGTATGAGATTGGCAGGAATGAATACTGCAGTGTTATTTAAAAATTGTGAAATTAATAGAATATGAAAACAGCTGAGTGTTTAACTCAGCTGTTACACAGAGGAAATAAATTTTTCTGCAACCGAAAAATTTTATCTGAACTCATGCGTTATAAGAGCCTTCAGGTTGGTTGCAAGATGATGGTAATACATTGATATATTGAGATCTTCCAATTTTGCAGCAAGGGATGGAGGGAGTTCCTCAAATTCCATGTTTTCAAGAATTAGTGAAGTTTCAGTATCATCAATTTCTGCCAGTTCTTCAACCTTGTCCAGCTGTCCCCTGTTTTGCGGGCATGGCAGCTGGCATCTGAGGCAGCCTACCAGGCAATTATGAGCTTCGGGTTGAATCCAGCCGGGAAATTCCGGTGTACCATTAAATTCATTGTAATAAGTCAGGCAGCGTTCTGCTTTAATAAGAAACCTTTCTTCAGTAATAGCAGTTGTTGGACATCTTGAGATACAGACACGGCAATTTTTACACATATCCATAACCCGGAGTTCATTCCAGGTTTCATCAGTATCGGTGCAGGGCAAATCGGAATAGAAGGCAGACAGCAGAAAAAAGCTCCCGAATTCCGGGATATATGTGATGTTGTTCGCACCATATTCTGCAAGGCCGCTGTGTACAGCAATAAGTTTTTCTGGCAGTCTTGTAACTCTGACTGCATTATATCCGTAACTTTCAAGTATTTCATTTAAGTACTGCTTAATTTCTTCGGGTTTTTTATAATACTCTGTATATGTGGGGGGGATAAGCACCGGAAAGCTCATTCCCTCATGTTTGAAATTGATTTTTACCACAGGGCTTGGAGAGGCAACTATAAAAATCGATTTTGCCCGATTCGGAGAAGCAGGAATATTAAAATTATGAAAATCATTAAACAGTTTATACATGCTTTGATCCAGATACCTGGCTTCATTGAGTTTTTCAATTTCTTCCTGAACTTCTTTTAAATGCTCCACCGATATGATACGGGCAGGATATCCTTTCTTACGAAGATACTCAAGAACTGTTTCAACCATCATTTAATACCTCCTTTATTTAAATACCTCCTTGGCAATGTATGATTCTATATTATCAAGTTTCATAAAAAACAACAGTGTAAAAAACGTAGAATTAGTGGAACATTTTTGTATTGTATTGACTTATAATCTTGGTATGCTAAAATCAATTTTAGTAATAGTAAATTTAGTTTCGCTTACTTAAATTTGGACTTTAATTTAAAAGCACATGACAGCTAAGTAAACTAAGGCATTAATATGATGGTGCATATAAATTATTCTCGAATTTAATTTAAGTTCAAACAAATTATAAATTCATAGAGGTGAAATTATGTTGCCAGAGTACAAAAACGAAACGTATATTGATTTTTCAAAGCAAGAGAATGCAGCTGCAATGCAGGACGCGTTAAAGCTGGTTGACAGCCTGAAGGGAACACATTATCCGCTTGTTATAGGTGGAGAAAAAGTTAACTCTGAATCAGTAATTAAGTCTTTAAATCCATCAAATTATGAAGAAGTCATAGGAACAACGGCAAGTGCAACTGTTGATCAGGCTGAAAAAGCAGTACAGTCTGCATTAAAAGCTTTTGAAAGCTGGAAAAACGTCAGTGCGAAAGAACGTGCCGGTTACCTCTTTAAAGCTGCGGCAATTATCAGGAGGCGTAAACTGGAATTTTCAGCCTGGCTTGTAGAGGAATCAGGTAAGAATTTCGCCGAAGCTGATGCTGATACTGCAGAAGCAATTGACTTTTTGGAATATTACGGCAGACAGATGCTTTCATTGGATAAGGGAATGGATGTCTATTCTACAGTTGGAGAAATCAATGAATGCACATATATACCTTTGGGTGTAGGTGTTGTCATCTCTCCATGGAATTTCCCTCTTGCTATTTTGACTGGTATGACAGCTGCTGCCATTGTTGCAGGTAATTCGGTTATTATGAAGCCAGCCAGCACTACTGCAATTATTGCAGCAAAGTATATGGAAGTTTGGGAAGAAGCGGGACTTCCGGCCGGAGTACTTAATTATCTTCCTGGATCAGGCGGATTAATAGGTGACTATCTTGTAAAACATCCAAAAGTAAGGTTTATTAATTTCACAGGCTCAAAGGAAATCGGTTTAAGAATAAACAGTATGGCGGCCGAGCATACACCAGGACAGAAATGGATAAAGAGAGTTGCCCTTGAAATGGGTGGTAAGGATGCCATCGTTGTTGACTCTGAAGCAAATCTTGATGAGGCGGCAGCAGGTATAGTCGCTGCAGCATTCGGTTTCCAGGGACAAAAGTGTTCAGCGTGCTCACGAGCAATTATAGTTGCAGATGTGTATGACAAAATAGTTGAACTGGTAAAGGAAAAAGCAGCAAAATTAACTGTTGGTCCGGCGAGAACCCCGGGAATCAATATGGGACCTGTAATTGATGAAAAGGCTTTCAAGAATATTTTATCATATATAGAAATTGGCAAGAAGGAAGGAAAGCTGTTACTTGGAGGAAATGCTCTTCCGGAAAAAGGCTACTACATAGAACCTACAATTATTATTGATATCGAGCCTGATGCAAGAATAGCACAGGAAGAGATATTCGGACCGGTGCTGGCTGTTATTAAAGCTGAAGATTATGAGGATGCTTTAAATATAGCAAACGGAACTGAGTACGGTTTGACCGGTGCGGTATATTCAAGAAACAGAAGCAAGCTTGAAAAAGCCAGACGTGAATTCCATGTAGGAAATCTTTATCTGAACAGAAAGTGTACCGGAGCACTTGTGGGCGTTCAGCCTTTCGGAGGCTTCAATATGTCAGGTACCGACTCAAAAGGCGGAGGAACTGATTATCTTACATTGTTCATGCAGGCCAAATCAGTAACTGAAAAACTATAAAATGATGACAGGTATTGTTTTTAAAATTCAAAAGTATTCCATTCATGACGGTCCCGGAATCCGTACCACTGTTTTTTTGAAAGGATGTCCGTTAAACTGCTGGTGGTGTCATAATCCTGAAGGCCAGGAGCCTTCAGGAGTCATTGTTTATCATAAGGAAAAATGCCACCACTGCGGCAGATGTATTGAAGTATGCAATAATGAAGCTGTTTACTTCAGGAATAAGGATCTGAAATGGGAGCGGAATAAGTGTACCCATTGTTACAATTGTATTGATATATGTCCGGAAAATGCTCTTGAATCCATTGGGAGAAAAATGACTGTTTCTTCACTTATGGATGTCGTGGAAAAAGACACCATATTTTATGATGAGTCCGGCGGAGGTGTAACCTTTACCGGAGGAGAGCCATTCCAGCAGTATGAATTCCTGTATGAAATGCTTAAAAGCTGTAAAAGGAAAGGGATACATACTGCCATTGAAACCTCGGGTTATACAGCCTGGGACAGGATGGAGAACATTGCCGGTTATACCGATCTGTTTTTATATGATCTAAAACTAATGGATGAGGGAAAACACATTAAGTATACCGGTGTGTCCAACAAAACGATATTACAAAATCTGGAGAAGCTTTCTGCGATACACAATAATATCTGCGTACGGATACCAATTATACCAGGTGTTAATGATGATGAGGAGAATATTGACAGGAGCATCTTATTTTTAAAATCCACTTCCATTAGAAATATCGGTATACTTCCTTACCATGATATAGGGATATATAAGTATGATAAACTTGGTATTCAATACAGGCTTAAGGGGCTTATAACGACTGAAGTACACGAGATGCAAAAGATAGCTGATGTTTTTATGAATAATGGATTTTGTGTAAAAATTGGAGGTTGAAGACTTGAATAAAAGGATCCAGAAATTGAGAAAGGAAAGTGTTGAAGGAAAACCTTTCATTACCGGAGAAAGAGCCAGACTTGTTACCGAAGTTTATTCAAAACATTCTGGAAAAGTATCACAGCCTGTTTTACGTGCTCTTGTTTTCAAGCATATCATGGAGAATATGTCCATAGCAATTCAGGAGGGTGAGCTCATAGTCGGAGAAAGGGGTTCGGCTCCACTTGCAACACCTACCTATCCGGAATTGTGTTGCCACAGTGAAGAGGATCTTGATATTATAAACAACCGTGAAAAAATATCCTTTAAAGTGAGCGATGAGTTGAAAAATTTCTATCGTCAGGAAATTATTCCTTTCTGGAAGGGTAAATCCATCAAGGAAATTATCTTCAACAGTATGTCACAGGAGTGGAAAGATACTTACGAAGCCGGAATATTTACAGAATTCATGGAGCAGCGTGCTCCGGGACATACTGTAGCAGATGAAAAAATATACCGGAAAGGATTTCTTGATTTTAAGGCAGACATTGAACAGAGCCTGAAAAGTTTGGATTTCTTTAAGGATGATTATGCATATGAAAAACAGCAGGAACTGGAAGCAATGCATATTTGTGCTGATGCAATCATAAGGCTGGCCCAACGCTACTCTGAAAAAGCAAGTTCAATGGCTGCCCTGGAAGCGGACCCCCAGAGGAAGAAGGAATTACTGAAAATTGCCGAGGTGACGGGAAGAGTGCCAGCCCATGCTCCGCAAAACTTCTGGGAAGCCCTGCAGGCATACTGGTTCATCCATATTGGAGTCATAACTGAATTGAATACCTGGGACTCTTTTAATCCGGGTCGTTTGGATCAGCATCTGTATCCTTTCTACAAAAGCGGAATTGATGCCGGTACACTTACCTATGAAGATGCAAAGGAACTGCTGCAGTGCTTCTGGGTAAAATTCAATAATCAGCCCGCTCCTCCAAAGGTGGGCGTAACGCTCAAGGAAAGCGGAACCTATACTGATTTTGCAAATATTAACGTGGGCGGTCTGAAGCCGGATGGCTCTGACGGAATAAATGATGTGTCTTACCTGCTGCTGGAAGTTATTGATGACATGCGGCTTTTACAGCCCAGTTCAAATATCCAGTTAAGCAAAAAGACTCCAGACAGGTTTTTGAAGCAAGCATGTGAGATTATAAAAAAAGGTTGGGGACAGCCGTCTGTTTTTAATGCCGATGCTGTTGTGGAAGAGCTTCTGAGACAGGGTAAAAGTATTGAAGATGCAAGATGCGGCGGTACCAGCGGGTGTGTTGAGACAGGTGCCTTCGGGAAGGAAAGCTATATCCTGACAGGTTATTTTAATATTCCAAAAATACTGGAAATTACGCTGCATAATGGAACGGATCCGGTAACAAATAAAAAAATTGGTCTTGAAACCGGAAATGCCGTTGATTTCAAGTCTTATGATGAGCTGTTTACAGCATTTAAAAAACAGATGCATCATTTTTTGGATATAAAAATCAAGGGAAACAATGTAATCGAAAAAATATATGCACTGTATATGCCTTCACCATTTTTATCCATTATCATCAGTGACTGTATTACAAATGGCAGGGATTACAACTCAGGAGGTGCAAGATACAACACCACCTACGTACAGGGTGTGGGTATCGGAAGTATTACCGACAGTCTTTCTGCAATAAAATACCATGTATTTGAGAAGAAAAGCCTAACCATGGAAAAGCTGTTATTTGCTCTGAATAACAACTTTGAAGGCTGCAAGGATGTACAGCAGCTGCTCTTGAACAAAACTCCGAGATACGGAAATGATGACGATTTTGCAGATGGCATTATGAAGGAAGTTTTTGATGCCTACTACAATGAAGTGAACGGAAGAAAGAACATGAAGGGCGGCTGTTACAGGATTGACATGCTTCCTACCACCTGCCATGTATACTTCGGTTCAGTCATAGGGGCTTCGGCAGATGGCAGGAATGCAGGTCTGCCGCTGTCGGAAGGCATATCGCCTGTTCAGGGTTCAGAACATGAGGGGCCGACAGCAGTGATTAAGTCTGCGGCAAAAATGGATCATCTAAGAACGGGCGGTACGCTATTGAACATGAAATTCACTCCACAGCTTCTGCAAAATGAAGAAGGCGTCAGAGCTCTGGCAGGTTTGATCAGATCTTATTTTAAACTTGATGGTCATCATATTCAGTTTAATGTCATAGAAAAGGAAACCTTACTGGAGGCACAGAAAAATCCTGAAAAATACAGGGATCTTATTGTAAGGGTTGCCGGTTACAGTGATTATTTCTGCAATTTGAATACTGCATTGCAAAATGAGATTATTGAGAGAACAGAACATGAATCCTTTTAATTAGTAGAATAAATAATATTGGAGCTGTTTTAGTTTGAAAGAAAAGTACTTTCAAACTAAACAGCTTCCTGTTGAATTTAGTACTGCAGGTGAGTGATTATTAATATCCATTAATTTTGTGAAGCGGAAAGGCTGATGGTACATAGATGTCACTGGCACATGAACAACTTTTATATGCAGTTTATTTCGCACCGAGAGGCAAGAGCAGAATATTGAATCTGGGTCACCTGATTTCTCAAAGGCATATCAGTGCAACCGACAGATTGATAGGGTTAATCGGAGATGCAGGAGCAGGTAAATCTCTTCTTATTCGCGGGATGTTTCCGGGCCTTGAACTTACAAATGACGATGAAGGATTAAATATTCGCCCTTTGCCTATTTTCAGAGACACTGACAGAGCTTTTTTCAGCAGTCATACCTATCATATTGATGCAAGATTCGAATTGGCTTTTTCTCAGATTAATGATTTGGCTGATGCTGTAAAACGTGCTGTTCAACAGGACAAAAGAGTAATAATTGAACATTTCGACCTGCTGTATCCTGTGCTGGGTATGAATGCAGAGGTGCTGATAGGAATTGGAGAAGAAGTTATAGTAACGCGTCCAAATGTTTTTGGTCCGCTGCCGAAAGATATTTCGGATATAGTTTTCAAGTCCATTAAATACAGAAAAATGGCACATACAGCAGAAGATCTGACCTGTAAGGTACTTTCCGAAGAGTTTGGATTCAGTCATCATCAGGTTCACAGTGATGTCAGGCATGGGTTTGTGCTGGAATTTACCGAAAAACCCAATATCGATATTGAAGTAGTTGAAAACAGGGTAAAGGAATACATAAAAAAAGGTCTTGCAGTTGGCTATATGGATGAAAAACACATTCATATAGGAGATTCGGATAATTTTCATTGCACCGGTCCCAGAATACATGTCAGAAATACCGGTGAGATAGAGAATTTTCAACTGATCAAGGAATTCAAGTACGATCTTATATCCGGGGTTTATGCTCTTGTGGGACTTGTTGGTTCTGAAAGAGCCATAGACATCGATGATCTCAATAAATTAAGTCTATAACAAAGTGATAGAGGCAAGAAAAAATTTTCTAAACCGGAAAATTTTCTTTTAATGCGTTATAAAACTGAAGTCAGATATTTGAAAACTCCAAAAATAATTAAATGTAGGGGATAAAAATGAATTTTGTCCTATGAAGACTTTACTCTCGATGAAAGCTCCGGAAGCTTCCGAGTCTGCATAGGGATAATTCATTTATACCCATGCGGAAATGGAGAAAAAAATGAATAATAAAACATTGGTAATGGGAGTTATTGGCGCAGATGTTCATTCTGTAGGCAACAAAATTCTAGAGCATGCTTTCCGGCAGGCAGGCTTCAATGTAGTAAACCTTGGAGTTATGGTTTCCCAGGAAGAGTACATACAGGCAGCAGTTGAAACTGCTGCTGATGTGATACTTGTTTCATCACTATATGGACATGGTGAAATAGATTGCAGAGGCCTCAGAGAAAAATGCAATGAAGCCGGCCTTGAAAACATACCGCTGTATGTGGGAGGTAACCTGGTAGTAGGGAAGACCCCTTTTGAAGAAGTAGAGGGCAGATTTCTCTCAATGGGATACAACAGGGTTTATCCACCCGGAACAATGCCCGAGGTAACAATAGCAGACCTTAAAAAGGATTTGGGAGTTGAGTAGCTTGGATGCCGTATTGTTGATAGATATCGGAAGTACATTTACCAAGGTTACAGCAGTTGATTTAAACGGCGAATGCATATTGGGCACCGCTAAATCGTTTACAACAATAGAGACTGATGTAAATGAGGGCCTCGAAAGGGCTATAGAGGAATTGGCCCATAAAACCGGGATAAGGGAATATTCCGGTAAGTTTGCATGCAGCAGTGCTGCCGGAGGACTTAAAATGATTGCGGTAGGTCTGGTACCCGAGCTTACGGCAGAAGCAGCTAAAATGGCCGCTTTAAGCGCCGGGGCAAAGGTCTTGAAAACCTATTGCTATGAATTGAGTGCCCGGGAAGCTAGGGAAATATATGAGCTTAAACCTGATATCGTCCTGTTGTCAGGTGGTACAGATGGCGGAAACAGTAAGGTCATACTTCACAATGCCCGTGTGATTTCTGAAATTGAACTTGATTTTCCGGTTGTGGTTGCAGGAAACAAATCAGCTTCTGATGAGATAGTGGAAATTCTTTCAAAAAATAAGAAGGATGCCAGATTATGTGAAAATGTAATGCCAAAATTCAATAAATTAAACATTGAACCTGCCAGATTGCTGATCAGGGAAATTTTTCTCGAAAGGATTATCCGAGCAAAAGGACTGACAAAAGTTCAGAATCTGATTGAAGGTATATTAATGCCTACCCCATCTGCGGTACTAAATGCAGCTCACTACCTTTCCTCAGGTTTTGAAGATGAAAAGGGATTTGGAGATTTACTGGTGGTTGATGTTGGCGGAGCAACCACTGACGTGTATTCAATTAATGACGGAAGCCCCAATATGGCTGGCGTCATATTGAAAGGTCTTCCCGAACCAACTGAAAAAAGAACAGTTGAAGGGGATCTGGGAGTAAGATACAACGCGGTAACTCTTCTGGATACTGCTGGAATTGGAAATATTGCCGAAAAGTCAGGTCTTAGCCGTGAAGAAGTTCTGAATTCAACAGGTCTGGTTAACGAGAATCCGGCAATTCTTCCTGTAGATAATGAAAAAATCAGTCTTTTGGATCACGGTCTTGCAGCCATGGCTGTAAGGATGGCTACTGAACGTCATGCAGGAAGTATTGAAATGGAATTTACACCCTATGGTTCGGTGTATGTGCAATCAGGGAAGGATCTTGGAAGGATAAGCCATATTATAGGAACCGGCGGTCCGATCATCAATTGTTCCAACCCTGCAATGCTGCTTAAGGAAGCCATGTTTGATGAAGCACATCCCGGCATATTAAAGCCAAAAAAGGCAGAGGCATACCTGGATAAAAAGTACATATTGGCAGCAATGGGTTTGCTGAGCGTAAAATACCCCGGAATTGCCGTAAGAATAATGAAAAAAGAGTTGGAGATGATTTCATGGAGCTAAGGAATAAGAAGTTGGATGACAGTTTATTTTCAGAAATCCGCAGTAACGTTCTTGAACAATGGCCTACCGGAAAAGATGTTGACTTCGATGAAGTAGTTGAGTACCATAAGGCAATTCCGGCAGAAAAGGTATTTTCAAAAAAGCTGGCCGACGCAAAGCAGTCAGGAGAAACCTTGATACAGCCAAGAGCCGGTGTGGCCCTGATTGAGGGTCACATTGAGCTGCTCCGCTATCTGCAGGATTTTGGAGGAGCTGATCTGCTTCCTACAACAATTGACAGCTATACCAGACATAATCGTTATGAGGAAGCCGAAAACGGGATTAACGAGAGTATCAAAGAAAACAGATCAATGCTAAACGGTTTTCCTGCTGTAAATCATGGTGTGAATGCCTGCCGTAGAGTTAATGAGTCCTTGAATATACCTGTACAGGTCAGGCATGGTACTCCTGATGCCAGACTCCTGACAGAAATAAGTGTTGCAGGAGGCTTTACCTCTTATGAGGGCGGTGGGGTATCATATAATATTCCTTATGCAAAAAATAACTCTCTTGAAAAGACAATTTATGATTGGCAATATGTTGACAGACTTATCGGAAAATATGAAGAAGCAGGCGTATCTGTCAACAGAGAGCCCTTTGGTCCACTTACAGGAACATTGGTTCCCCCCTGCATATCTCATTCGGTTGCTATAGTTGAAAGTATTCTGGCCGCAGAACAGGGTGTTAAAAACATTACGGTAGGCTATGGACAATGCGGAAATCTGATTCAGGATGTGGCTGCAATACGGACCCTTGGAATGTTAACCGAAGAATATCTTGAAAAATACGGCTATAAGGATGTTACCGTAACTACTGTTTTACACCAGTGGATGGGAGGCTTCCCTCAGGATGAAGCAAAGGCTTTCGGAGTTATATCCTGGGGCTCGGCAGCAGCGGCATTGTCCGGTGCCACAAAAGTCATAGTCAAGTCAGTTCATGAAGCCTTTGGTATACCCACAAAGGAAGCCAATGCATCGGGCTTGAAAGCCACAAAACAACTTGTCACCATGCTTCGTGACCAAAAGATGCCATTGACTCATGAGCTGGAAGTTGAAATAAATATGATTCTGGCAGAGACAAGATGTATAGTTGATAAAATATTTGAGTCAGGAATGGGAGATATTGCAAAAGGTACAATAAGAGCTTTTGAGGCCGGTATAATAGATGTTCCCTTTGCTCCAAGCAAATATAATCTGGGACGTGCTCTTCCTGCAAGAGATAATAATGGAGCAATAAGATTCCTGGACTTTGGGAATTTGCCTTTTAACGATGATATAAAAGGTTTCCATATAAAAAGGATGGATGAGAGATCAGCGTTTGAAAAAAGAGGTGCAAGTTTCCAGATGGTAATAGACGATATTTATGCCATCAGTAAAGGACGTCTGGTTGGAAGACCCAGATAAACTTAAAGATTATCAAGATGATTAAGATATTTAAAAGTTCTTAACCTGAATAACTTAAAAATATAAAAATAAGGGATGAGTGTTATGAAAATTAAGGATGTGATATGTTCCGGAGGGAAAACAGGGTTTTTCTTTGATGATCAGAAAGCTATTAAGAGCAGTGCTGTTCCTGATGGTGCCGCCTACAAAGGAACTCCGGTTACAAAAGGTTTCACTGCCGTAAGGCAGGCAGGAGAATCAATATCTGTAATGCTTCTACTGGAAGATGGGCAGATTGCATATGGTGAATGTGCTGCTGTACAATATTCAGGCGCCGGAGGTAGGGATCCATTGTTTCTTGCCGAAGATTTCATACCGGTTATCAACAGGCAAATAGCACCTTTGCTGAAGGGAAGAGAAATAACCACCTTCAGAGAAATGGCGGAAGAAATCGATAATCTCACTGATGGAAACACCTCCAAAAAAATACATACAGCTATACGCTATGGAGTTACCCAGGCAATTCTGGATGCTGTGGCAAAGAGCAGGAAACTTCTCATGGCAGAAGTTATAGCCGACGAATACAATACAGAAGTATCTGACAGAGAGATCCCCATATTTACACAGTCCGGAGATAACCGTTATGAAAATGTTGACAAAATGATTCTCAAGGGTGCGTGTGTCCTTCCTCACGGTTTGATAAACAATGTTGAATCAAAGCTGGGAAAACAGGGTGAACTTCTGCTGAAATATGTTGAATGGCTAAAAAACAGGGTAGAGGAACTAAAACCCGACGACAGCTATGAGCCTGTTCTCCATATTGATGTATATGGAACAATTGGAATTGCCTTTGACAATGACAATAAAAAGATACTGGAATATCTTAAGAAGCTTGAAAACACAGCATATCCGCTGAAACTAAGAATTGAAGGGCCAATTGATATGGATGACCGTGAAAAGCAGATGCTGGCACTGAAGGAAATAACTGCAATGATAGATGCAGAAAATATGAGTCTGCAGATTGTTGCCGATGAATGGTGCAATACCTGGGAAGATATCAAGTATTTTGCAGATAACAGGGCAGGTCATATGATCCAGATTAAAACACCCGACCTTGGAGGGATCAATAATATAGTTGAAGCTGTTTTATATTGCAAGGAAAAGGGAATAGGTGCCTATCAGGGTGGTACCTGCAATGAAACAGACCGTTCGGCACAGGTATGCGTTCACCTGGCCATGGCAACAAAACCGGATCAAATTCTGGCCAAGCCGGGTATGGGTGTGGATGAAGGGTTTATGATTGTATACAATGAGATGCAAAGAATCCTGGCCCTTCGTAACAGAATGGCCTGAAAACATTAGTCTGAAATCTGATATACATCTGACTTACATAGCAGTCAAAAATATGACAGGTGCATTTAAAAGAAGGAGGAATAGTTACAATGGAAGGATTGCGTGTATTATCTCCGACAGCTATATTGGGTTATGGCTTTCCGGTAGAATCCTTTGAAGAGGGAATGAAAAGGCATCCTGATGTAATTGCGGTCGATGCGGGTTCAACCGATCCGGGACCATATTACCTGGGCGCCGGAGTTTCATTTACGGATAGAAATGCCGTTAAAAGAGATCTTGATATTATGATCACTTCAGCCATAAAGGAAGGTATACCAGTTATTATCGGTACAGCCGGCGGCTGCGGTGGTGAACCCCATCTCAACTGGAATATCAACATTGTAAGGGAGATTGCTTTTGAGAAGGGTCTGAACTTTAAAATAGCGGTTATAAATGCTGAAATAGATAAGGAGCATGTTCTGAACATGCTGAAAAAAGGAAAGGTGTCACCGCTTCATCCGGCACCTGAGCTGACAGAGGAGGAACTTAACAAAACTGAAAGAATAGTGGGTCAAATGGGTGTAGAGCCATTTATCGAAGCACTTGATATGGATGCCCAGGTTATACTGGCAGGAAGAGCATATGATCCTGCAGTTTTTGCAGCACTTGCCGTAAAAAAGGGCTATGACAGGGGACTGGCCATTCATATGGGAAAGATACTGGAATGCGCTTGTATTGCTGCAACACCCGGAAGCGGCAGCGACTGCATGATGGGATACCTGAACAAGGATAATTTCGTGGTTGAAGCCTTAAATCCAATAAGAAAGTGTACAACCCTTTCAGTGGCTGCTCATACTTTGTATGAGAAAACAAATCCGTATATACTCCCGGGACCAGGCGGTGTTCTGGATCTGGTGGATACAAAGTTTGAACAGGCCGGTGAAAGGGCGGTTAAGGTATCCGGAAGTAAATTTGTGCCTTCTGAAAAATATACCATTAAGCTGGAAGGTGTAAAAAAAGTCGGATATAGGACTGTATCCATTGCAGGTGTTAGAGATCCCATTTTTATAAGTAAAGTCGATGAAATAATTGCAGGAGTAAGAGCAAGAGTAACTGACAACTTTAAGGATTTAAAAATGGATTACCGCCTTGACTTTAAAATTTATGGCAAAAACGGTGTTATGGGTGAGCTAGAGCCTGAGAAGGAGATTAATTCCCATGAGCTGGGAATCATCATAGAAGCAGTGGCAGGAGATCAATCCACAGCTAACACAATATGCAGCTTTGCAAGATCAACAATGCTCCATTACGGCTATGAAGGCAGGATATCAACTGCAGGAAATCTGGCATTTCCATATTCTCCATCTGATTTTAAGGCTGGAGAAGTATATGCCTTCAGTATATATCACCTGATTGAAGTAGCTGATCCGACAGAACTGTTTCCTATTGAATTGATCCCGTCCATAGAGCAATGAGTAACTTGAAAGAATTTTATAAATATGTTGTGGCCGCTGTGCGGCTAAAAGCCATGAATTTTACATGACTTTATAGGAGGTTAACATGAAGCTGATTGATGCGGCCTATGTAATAAGAAGTAAAAACTCAGGTCCTTACGAATTAACTTTTGATATTATTTTTAAGGAGTGGGAGGTTTTTGATAAGGCTTGTGCAGCAAAGGTTATAAATAAGGAATTAATAGCCGGACTGTACGGCATACCCGTAGATAAGGTAATCAATATTGTGGAATTTAAACCGGCAAAGGCCATAAAGGCAACAATAGAAAGGCCGATTTGCTCAGGTGAACTTGGTGAAACGGACGTCTATGGAGCACAGCAGCATACACCCTTATTCAATATAGAATTTAATCTGTAAAAAATCTCGGGTATTTGTTCCTGTTAAGGAAATTTATTGCAGGAGAAAAGAAAATTATTGCAGAAGAAAAAGAACCTTTATTGGGGGAATGTATGTGAATGTTTTTAATATTATCGGTCCCGTTATGGTGGGCCCCTCAAGTTCTCATACCGCCGGTGCTGTTAGAATAGGTAAAATCGCAAGAATAATGCTTGGCGAGAAGCTGGACAGTGCACTGATAAAACTGCATGGTTCCTTTGCAAGAACATATAAAGGTCATGGAACGGACAGGGCTATTGTGGGTGGATTGCTGGGCATGGAAATTGATGACGGCAGACTTGGCAACAGTCTTGAAATTGCAGCCAATGAAGGGCTTTCCTGTAGTTTTGAGTTTATCTCCTTAAAGGATGCACATCCCAATACAGCTGTGCTGGAACTGACCGGAGTATCGGGGAAAAAACTTTCTATAACAGGAGCGTCAGTGGGTGGCGGAAATATTGTAATAAAAAGTGTTGACGGCCTGGATGTAAATTTTAACGGGCAGTATAACACTTTGGTAATCCAGCACAGGGACACGCCGGGTACAATTGCTTCTGTAACAAATTTGCTTGCACAAGATGTTATTAATATAGCTCAAATGAAAGTTTACAGATCCGACCGGGGTGGTTGTGCCATTATGGTAATTGAGACCGACCAGGAGTTAAGTAATGAATTGACTGTTCCGGTCAACCGACTTCCAAACATCATTAAGGCAGTATCCATAAAACCGTTATAAACCAAAGGTTGAAGAACAATTTTCCGGCTGTAGAAAAATTTCTTACGCCAGGTGAGTTTTAACCACGCAAAGGAAACTAATATGTTGAAATATGAGTCGTTGAAAGAATTACAGGAGCTGGCAATTCAGAATGACAAAAACATATCGGAGATTGTGCTAGAGGATCAGGTGTTTCGGTCCGGGAAGACAGCAAAAAATCTGATTGATGAAATGACATACATTTTTGATGTAATGTGCGAATCCGTTACAAAAGGAATTAACTCCTCTTTAAAATCCGAGTCAGGTCTTGTGGGTGGAGATGCTTCCAAATTGAAAAAGGCCATACAGGAGGGAAAGACACTGGCCGGCAGTGTAATGGATTCAGCCATACTTAAGGCTATAGCAGTTGCTGAGGTAAATGCCTGCATGGGAAGAATTGTTGCCGCACCTACAGCCGGCTCCTGTGGTATAATACCGGCTGCTTTGGTTACTGTGATGGAAGAGAGAAATGTACCTAAAGAAAAGGTTGTTATGGCACTGTTTGCCTCAGCCGGTATTGGGCAGGTCATAGCCTGCAGAGCCAGTCTTTCAGGTGCTGAAGGGGGCTGCCAGGCCGAATGCGGAAGTGCTTCTGCTATGGCGGCAGCAGCCTTGGTGGAAATTGCAGGAGGGACACCCCAAATGGCAGCTAATGCTTGTGCAATTTCGCTTAAGAATGTACTTGGACTAGTTTGTGATCCGGTGGGAGGACTTGTGGAGGTGCCCTGCGTCAAGCGCAATGCGGCTGGTGTTGCAAATGCATTTGTGGCAGCTGATATGGCTCTGGCCGGAATAGAGAGTGTAATTCCTGCGGATGAAGTAATTGATGCAATGAAGTCAATCGGAGATCTTATGCCTGTTTGTCTGAAGGAAACTGCAGAGGGAGGACTGGCTGCAACACCCACAGGATTGGGAATCGCTCAAAAAATATTCGGTGTCTGCAAATAAACCCTTATTCAGTCTGAACTGAAATTTGTTGAGGTCCTTCCTCAAAACGGTTAGGTGTGCTAACCATGAGCAGCTTAACTATTTTGCTGGTATTATTCTCCCAATTGTGGGATGAGGTCGAACGGATATGAACTGAATCACCGGGATATAATTCATTTTTTTCACCATCATAATAATACGTCAATATGCCCTCCAGAATGTAAATGAATTCTTCACCTTCATGGGCGTATGTGAGCACAGTTTCATTGTCCTTCTTCGGATAAACCTCCACCAGCCGGGGAAACATTTTTTTATCATTGAGGCTGTGTGACAAATGATATTGTATGAAATTATCCTTATCCATAAATATGACTTCCCGTTCGTAGCTCTTCTGAATAAACCTGCTCTGCTCCTTGGTAAGAGTGAAGAAGTAATTGATATCTACACCTAAAGCTTTTGCAATATTATCGAGAGAGTCGATGGCTACCGTAGTCAATCCTCTTTCCAGCTGCGATAAAAAACCTACAGATAAATCGGTAAGTTGGCTTAATTCCTTCAAAGTAAGTTTTTTGTCCAAGCGCAGCTTGTTAATTTTTGAGCCGATTTCAGAAAACATAAATATCCTCCGTTTTATATTGATTATAAGCATATGTAAAATAGAAAATTTCAGACTGCAAAAAATTTTCTTAATCTTTACCGAGTATCAAGGAAGCAAAGGAGTCTTAAAGGACAGCATGGACATTGAACGCCTCGTTCCAAACATTTAACATATATTATATCAAATTTTAATATAAATGAATACTTTGCAAAGAAAAAAAGTACTGAGAATTCAATTTATCGTTAATTTATCGTATTTTTAATGAAAATTTATTACTTTAATATTTAAAAAGCAAAAGGAATAATATTGACTAAAATATTACTTCTGCTAAAATTGTATTTAGTAATGTTAAATTCTGTATATCTTTTTGAGGATATTTATAGACAACGGTCTTTACATGACCTCGGAATAATTGTTAGTATGTGAATGGAGGAGGCATATGGAGAGAAAAATTGGTTTTATTGGTGCTGGCAGCATTGGATCAGCCATGATCAAGGCGCTCGTTAAATCAGGTTTTACCAAAGCATCAAATATATATGCGGCGAATAACAGTCATATGGAAAAACTCAAGGAGCTGCAGGATGAGACAGGTATTGCAATATGCCAAAGCAATATCGAACTGGTACATAAATCAGATGTTATTGTTATGGCAGTAAAACCACAGAGTATAAAAAATGTAACTGCAGAAATCAGAGAAAGTTTTGGAAACAAGCTGCTGATAACAATTGCAGCCGGAGTACCCATTAAGGTTTTCGAGGGTATTTTGGGAACCGGAAGCAGAGTATTCCGTGCCATGCCAAATTTACCGGTACTTGTCGGAGAAGGTATGACAATTATTACATATAATAGCGGAATGGAAGCTTCAGATATAAAGTATGTTAAATTACTATTTGAAGAATTCGGAAGAGTGGAAGAGATGGATGAAAGCCTTCTCAGCACAGTTATTTCCCTTACTGCAAGCAGTCCGGCATATGTTTTCATGCTGCTGGAAGCCATGGCAACTTCAGCTGTAAAGATTGGACTTCCGGTAGAACTGGCATACAAAATATCTGCTCAATCAATACTCGGCTCGGCAAAAAAGTATCTTGAGGATGGGCAAAACCTTGATTTTTCTTCAAATGAACCGGACTTAAAAATGGAATTGCCCGAGGATACATCAGTATTGTTTAACCGGAACAGAATCAGAATTGCGGTTGCTGAAGCAATAGAGGCTTGCAATAAAAAAGCCTGGGAATTTGAGAAGATTTAATAAATAAAGGTATTTATAGCAATAGTTATTATATTCTGAAAGGAAGTATATTTATGAAGGTAAATGAAAAAATACTTGAATTACGGAAACTACTTGATATTTATGGCCTGGATGCCTATATTATTCCAAGCCCCGATCCCCACATGAGCGAATACGTTGCAGACCATTGGAAGGCACGAAGCTGGATATCGGGTTTTACAGGTTCAGCAGGAACTTTTGTGGTAACAAAAAAAGAAAGCGGCTTATGGACTGATGGACGTTATTTCATACAGGCTGAAAATCAGCTAGAAGGTACTGAAATTAAATTATTCAAAATGGGAAATACCGGAGTGCCTACATACACAGAATGGATTGAAAGTGTTTTGAAACCAGGAGAATGTGTTGGTTTTTCAGGAAAAATGATTTCCCAATTCACATACAAGGAGATGGAGGATAAATTCTCCAAAAAAGGAATATCAATTAATACCCGGCATGATCTGATTGATGAAATCTGGAAGGATCGGCCCGAAATTCCTGCTGCACAGGTATTTGCACACGATATTTCTTTTACTGGTCTCTCTGCCGGTGAAAAGATCAACAAAGTCCGTGATGAAATGAAAAAAGTCAACGCAGGTTATTATGTAATAAGCAGCCTGGATGATATAGCATGGCTTTTCAATATAAGGGGAGATGATGTTCCATATGTTTCTGTTACTGTCAGTTATGCATTGATTTCAATGACCGAAGCCTTTCTTTTTATTAATAGAAACAAGGTACCTTCCAATGTAAGAAAGATATTAAACGAAAATAATATTCAAATCCTGGAATATGAGGATATCAAGGATAAGCTTGCAGAACTGGAAAAAGACCAGGAAGTTGCGTTTGATGCCAAAAGAACCAACCGATGGATATATGACTCAATAAATTCTGAATGTAAAAAGGTGGAAATAGATGAAATTACAACAATACTGAAGGGTGTCAAAAACGAGACTGAACTTGCAAATATCAGACAATGCCAAATCAGTGACGGAATTGCCATGGTTAAGTTTTTAATCTGGCTTGAGAAGAATGTAGAAAAGGAAGAAATCACTGAAATCACTGTTGACGAAAAACTTGAGTTCTACAGGCGACAGCAGCGCAACAGCCTGGGTCCCAGTTTTAAGACAATAGCAGGCTACAAGGAACATGGTGCTATGATGCATTATACTGCTACAGAAGAGAGCAGGTATGTGCTTGAAAACAGAGGGTTGATGGTGGTAGATTCAGGAGGGCAGTATTTAAATGGCACTACTGATATTACACGTACAGTCGTTTTTGATGATGTCAGTGATGAGGAAATTTTTGATTTTACAATGGTGTTAAAGGCTAATATTTCACTTTCTTCTGCCAAATTCCTGTATGGGGCTACCGGGTCAAATCTTGATATTCTTGCCAGAAAACCTTTATGGGAAATCGGAATGGACTACAAGTGTGGCACAGGACATGGAGTCGGCTACTGTTTAAGTGTCCACGAGGGACCCCATGGATTCAGTCAGGTTCCTAACAAGGTGAAGTTGGAGAAAGGTATGATTATTACAATAGAACCGGGAATTTACAGGGAAGGCAAGCACGGAGTAAGGATTGAAAACATGGTACTGGTTGTTGAGGATGAAAAGACCGAATATGGACAATTTCTGCGCTTTGAACCAATATCCTATTGTCCGATCAGCTTAAAGGGAATTAATCCGGAATTATTAACCGAACAGGAAATCAAGTGGCTAAATGATTATCATGACAAAGTGTACGAGAGGCTTTCTCCGTATTTGGACATTGATGATAAAGAATGGCTGAAAAAGAGCACTCGCAGCATATCAAAGAAATAAGGTTATAAAATCCCTCTTAAAAACACCGAATCTCTATATTTGCAGAGATTCGGTGTTTTCCTTGTGTATTGCTATAAGATTTCTTTTTCAAAAATCTGTTCTTCTTCCGGGAATAACTGGTTACGGTATTGGGTGGGTGTTATTCCTGTTATTTTTTTAAAGATTTTAAAATAGTACTTTTCATCCGTAAAACCGACTTTCTCTGCTATTTCATAAATTTTGTACCTGGGCTGGACTAAAAGACTTTTGGACTTTTCAACCCGTATTTTTTGTACAAAATCCGAAAAATACATACCAGTCTCTTTTTTAAAGATATTGCTGAAATAGCTGGTATTCATGTTAATATATGTGGCTACTTCCTCAAGGCTTAAATTATTGATGTAGTTTTCTTCAATGTACTTTATTGCTGCAGTTATTTTATTGGTAAATTTCTTTTCATTGTAATTGTTCTCCAATTTGCAAATACTGCTGAAGGTTTGTTTCAAATTGATACTGAAATCAACCAGAGATTCTGAGGATTGATAAAGGTATTCCATATTCAAATTGTTTATAAACAGCTTTTTTTTCTCAGGAGGAAGATAATAATTAACAAGGTTTTCTACAGAACTCTTGATTAAAACAGGTGTAACAGGTTTTAACCTGATTAAAAAATTGAACAGGTGATCAATACTCATATAAAGCTCTTGCGGACTCCTGTTATTAACTGCATTTAGTATTTCCTCATAATAAGTATTTAAAGTAGGATTTAAAATAGTATGTTCCTTAATTTCATTATATAAAAATATATGGGTTGTATACTGTAATAGTCTATAATCCAGTGCGTTTCTTGCGTGTCTTACCATTTCAGCAAGACTGCTGATTGAGTTCGACCACTCGCTTAATCCGGTATACAATACTTCCATATACAGGTCAGTATAGGCTGAGGTGTACTCCATAATTACAGGAACTAAATTTTCATATTCCTCCTTATCTATGTTAAGCAGGCAGACGATATTATTGTAGCTTGTAATATAACGATAAAAAATTTGTAGACGATCAGCATGCTTATCAAGAAAATCCAGGAGTATATCATTAATTGCTCTGGAATGGATGCATAAAATGGCAAAGCCGTCTTTTAAGAAAGAAATATCGGCACTGGATACAATAAAGTTTATATCTTCTGATTTGTGGTATCCTTCCATTATGTCTTTTAAAATAACGTTATGATATTGTTTAATTTTTTTTACGTTATCCAATCTTTGAAACCATTCCTGTTCTTCCTGTTTAAGCTGTTCAATCAGTCTTTTCAGAGTATCATAAAGCTTATCTTTTTTTACAGGCTTTAATAAATAATCTGAAACATTACAGCTTATTGCCCTCTGAGCATAAGAAAATTCACCATATCCGCTTAAAATTACAAACTTGGCGTTGCAACCGGCTTTCTTCATGTGTTCAACAAAATCCAGCCCGTTTAAGTGAGGCATTTTGATGTCAGAAATAATAATTGGGGGATTATACTGAGCGATAGAATCAATGGCATCTTTGCCATTCTCTGCTTCGTAAATATTTTCAACGGGCAGATCCATTTTTCTAATTATTTTTGCTAGGCCTTTTCTTATATTATTGTCATCTTCTACGATTAAAATGCTGTACATAGTGGCTGACCTCCTATACCAGATATATTTATTATAATGAAAAAGGGATTTTGACAGTTATGGAAGTACCTTCGTTATAGTTGCTATGAATACACATGCCGTATTCATTACCAAAATACAGCTTTATCCGGCGGTTTACATTCATCAGACCGATACCTGTTCCTGTTGAGTTATTTGAGTTTTCATTTAAACTGTTTTCCAGATTTGTGTTCAATCTTTGAAGTTGTTGACTTTCAATACCCCTGCCGTTATCACAGATTGTAAAAATTATACTATCATCTGCCAGTTTTCCACAGATTGATATCTGAAGAATTTCCTGATTGTTTCGAAAACCATGTATAATGCAATTTTCAACAAGAGGCTGCAATACCAGATTTAGAATAGCAGCCTGGCGTATTTCATCCTGAATAATAAACTCAACTTTTATAGTGTTGTTGCGTATCAGATTCTGAATCTTTATATAGTCTGCAAGGTTCTCCAATTCGCTCTCCACACTGATCAGATGATTTCCTGTATGTATGTTCTGTCGAATAAGATTGCCAAGTGCAGTCAGGCCATCCGAGATTTCTTCTTCGTCATGGAGTTCAGCAGTCATTTTCAAGGATTCCAGGGTGTTAAAAATGAAATGGGGTTTAATCTGTGATTGTAATGCTGATAATTCGGATTTTTTTTGAGCTATCTCCGCCTTATAAACCTTGTTTATCAGGTCTTGAATATTCAAAGCCATGTTATTAAAGTCCGAACTTAATATGTCCAGTTCATCGGAGCCGCTGACTTCAATTCTTGTGTTAAAATCTCCACTCTGGAATGATATAAATGCATTTGATAATTTTTTTATTTTCTTGGTCATAAAATACCCCAAATAGTAGGCCAGTATCAGGAGCAGGATGAATGTAATTAAAATTGTAACAATGTAGTTTCTTTTTGATGAATCAAATAATTCTTCTATTTCAGCAGTGGAAACGATACTTGCAACATAAACACCAAGTCTGCTTATTTCCTGAAATTTTATATAGTAGTCATTTCCTTCAAAAGTGTATGTATACTCACCTTTTGATTCTTTTAGCAATTTGTTTAAATCATTATTGCTTATCAGTGAATTCAGCAACGGAGTATTCTTTCCGGATATAATATTACCTGCACTGTCTATAACAGAAAGATAACCGCTTTTCCCGACAGGTGAAACATTAAGTGAACTGAATATGAGCTTTGGATTTACCTCCAACTCCAGATAGGATGAAGATGTTTTATAAACCGGATTAATAATGCAGAACAGAGAAAAAACAGGTGTCGTAGCAGGGTTAAGAGTATCTACTTTTCTATAGGCACGCTGCTCATGATACTTTTCCCAGTATGGCAAGCCCAGGCTTGTGTTCTCTTTAACTTCCATAAACCAGCCCTCATATTCAAATCTTGAGGAATGGATAAAGGAATCAATTTCAGAAATACTTTCATTTAATGTAATAATATTTATTTTACTTATATTGTGATTTGTGTTTTTGAACCACTTTAACATGGGTGAGATCTTATTTGTCATAGTTATATATGAGTCATTATTAAAAGGCTGGTGCTGTTCATTCAGGTATGCTGTTAAAAATGTATCTGCAGACAGCTGAAAGCCGATATTCTCAATGGAAGTTAAGGCTTGGTTTATATTGTTGGTTTCCTGGTTTAACCTCTGGGATATCATTGTTGACGTGTTTTCGCTCAAATATATTGTAAACTGCTTATATACAAGTATACTGCTTATAGTCAAGGGAATGGTTATTAATAGCACATAGGAAAATAATAGCTTTGCTTTGAAGCTTGTGTTATGTAATGTTTGCAGTATCCTTAACATAATATTTTACCAATCCTGTTAAATTTTATGGGAGTTTCCAGCTGAAATTTTACTTGTAATTAAATAATTATAATTATACTATACAAAAAAAACTCTATTTTTTCAACTTCATATAGTAAAATTACACTAAAAACAAATATATTCAACTGACACTGAATTTTTTTACTGTTATATTATTTGTATATCAATAATTAAATATAGGAGGAATTGTATGAAAAGATTAGGTGTTATGTTACTCGCTTTGGTTTTTGTACTATCGGCAATTACCGGCTGTGGAGGCGGTGGAACCGAAAGTGGGGTATCAACAAGTTCGCAGGCCACATCGTCAGCTTCGGGAAAAGTTAACGAGTTCGGCTGGGAGGTACCTGAAAAAACATTGGAGATATCCTATTATGTGGGACAGGACAATCCCGATACAGCTGCCAAAAATACCAAACTTATTAATCAGTATTTATTGGAAAAGTTCAATGTCAAGATAAATAAAATTGTGTACGATACTGATATGATCGAAAAGCTTAACCTTATGCTGGCTTCAAATGATTATCCCGAGATTATCTCAAATATGAAGGTAGATGAAGCTCAGAAATGGGTGGAACTCGGAAAGGCACAGGAATTAACTCCCTTAATAGACCAGTATGGTTCTGAAATCAAAAAGCAAATGGGAGATTATTTAAAAAGATATGAGGATGAAGACGGAAAAATATTTAATTTACCGGTAGGCTGGGGACTTCTGGATATAGCTGATCAGGCAGCACAGGTAAGACTGGACTGGTATAAGGAAATAGGATCTCCGGAATTTACTACTCCGGATGAATATTATGAAGTATTAAAGAAGATAGTGGAAAAACATCCTAAAAATGCAGCAGGAGAGAAGGTTTATGCCCTGGGAACCTGGAAGGATGACACAATTCACGGGCAGCTGGGTGGAATTTGGGGCTTAAAGAATGGCTGGAAGGAAGCTCCCGATCACACCTTAACCCACTGGATAAATACAGATGAAGGTCTGGAATTTACAAAATGGTATAACAGATTTGCCCGGGAAGGCTTGCTGGATCCCGATTCCTTTACACAGAAGAGGGAAGATTGGGGGGCAAAATGTTCAAATGAAAGATATGCAGGACACTTTGCCAACTGGTGGGTAACCAAGGACTATGGCAATATGACATGGATCAAAACAAAAAAAGATTATAATGACGACATGCGTTATCCTCATTACAACATTAAAGCTCCTACTGCTGAAAAATCATACCTCAGTCCTAAGAGTACAATGGGATGGGGCAGAACAATTATCACAGACAAGTGCACTCAGCCTGAAAATGTAATGAAGTGGTGGAATTTTGAAGTATCGGATATGGGAATGAGGCTGCTTTCATGGGGTATTCCCAACACTGAAACTTCCCTATGGAATATTGACACCACAGGTAAGTGGTCATGGAATGAAAAGATGACAAAGACTTTTGAGGACGGTACTTTCGATGCCCAAAAATTTGATTTAAACGGCGGAACATCCTTATGGATGGTTGAAGGACAGGAAAAACGTTCTGATGGCAGCCAGGTTTGGTATGATCAGAACTTTACAGATAAGTGGTTCAAGCTTAAGGATACCAACTTAAGGGATACAATATTTGATTTCTCTGCATTCTATGCTATTGCCCTTCCGGCAGATGAACCGGTTACTGTAGAGAATCAGCAGGTTAAGGATATCTACCTGACGGGCTTTGCCAATGCTGTTATGGCCAAAACCGAACAGGAATGTGTTGCCAGATTCATGGAAATGAGAGAAAAGGCAAATAAAGCAGGACTTAAAGAAGTTGAAAAATATTATTCAGAGCAGTACAAAAAGAATCTGGAAGCGTGGAAATAAATTATATACATAACCCCTATTATGCAATTTTTTATACTAATGAAAAAAGGAGGGAGTATCTTAGACTCCCTCCTAATATCAAAATGTTTGTTAATTAATAATTGTTTTAAACTGTGCAATTGAATGATAATATCTAAGGCTTGTTGTCTCAAGTGAAAATTTGGTATTGTATTTACTAATGCTAAAATAATTATAGTAATGATAAACAATGCCAAGGTTGAATTTTTTACTTTTATAGTTAAATTTGCACTAAAAATAGATATTTTCAACTGACATTAATTTTTTATGCTGTTATATTATTTGTATAAGTAAATAAATTTAACAGGAGGTAAAATATGAAAAGGTTATCTATTACGCTGTTACTTATTATTTTTGTGGTAACAGCAGTTGCAGGCTGTGGATCCGGCGGAGGTGATGCAACACCAAGCACACAAACAGCAACAGGTGAACAAGCGACAGACACAGCGGCTCATGGAAAAGTTAACGAATACGGTTGGGAAGTACCTGAAAAGACTATGGAAATTACATATTATGTCGGACAGGATAATCCTGATACCGTTTCTAAAAATTCCAAGCTTATAGACAAACTTTTGCTGGAAAAGTTTAATGTAAAAATAAATAAGATTGTTTATGACACAGATATGATAGAAAAGTTGAACCTGATGCTGGCTTCCAATGATTATCCCGAAGTAATTTCAAATATGTCGGTTACTGAGACACAGAAGTGGATTGATCTTGGAAAGGCCCAGGAATTAACTCCTTTGATTGATGAATATGGATCTGAAATAAGAAAGCAGATGGGTGACTATTTAAAGAGGTATGAAGATAGTGATAAAAAAATCTACAATCTCCCTGTAGGGTGGGGACTCCTTCCAATTGCTGATGCCGGAGCACAGGTAAGGCTGGACTGGTACAAGGAAATTGGATCTCCGGAATTTAAAACCCCTGACGAGTACTATGAAGTGCTAAAGAAGCTTGTAGAAAAGCATCCTAAAAATGCAGCAGGAGAAAAGGTATATGCCTTGGGTACCTGGAAGGATGATAAAATCCATGAACAGCTTGGTGGTATATGGGGCTTGAAGTATGGCTGGAAGGAAGCTCCTGATCATAGCTTAACTCACTGGATAAATACAGATGAAGGTCTCGAGTTTACAAAATGGTACAACAGATTCGCTCGTGAAGGCTTACTTGACCCGGATTCCTTTACTCAAAAAAGGGATGATTGGGGAGCCAAATGTACAAACGAAAGATATGCAGGACATTTTGCCAACTGGTGGGTAACCAAGGACTTTGGTAACATGGCGTGGCTCAAGACCAAAAAGGATTATAACGATGATATGCGTTATCCTCACTACAATATTAAAGCGCCGACTGCAGAAAAATCATATCTTAATCCAAAGAGCACAATGGGTTGGGCCAGAACAATTATTACCGACAAGTGCACCCAGCCGGAAAATGTTATGAAATGGTGGAATTTTGAAGTATCAGATATGGGAACCAAGCTGCTTTCATGGGGTATTCCAAACACAGAAACCTCAGTATGGAATTTAGATGCTTCAGGACAATGGTCATGGAATCAGAAGGAAACAAAAAAACTTGAGGACAGTACATTTGACCAGGCTGCATTCGATTTAAACGGTGGAGTAGCCTATTGGATGGTTATGGGACAACATAAACACGGGGACGGCTCACAGGCCTGGCTCGATCAAAACTTCCCAAGCAAATGGTTCAAGTTTAAGGATGAAAACTTAAAGGATACAATATTTGACTTCTCTGCCTACTTTGCAATTTCCCTTCCGTCAGATGAGCCGGTTACTGTACAGAACCAACAGGTTAAGGATATATATATGACAGGTTTTGCCAATGCGGTTATGGCTAAGACCGAACAGGAATGTGTCGCTAAATTCATGGAAATGAGAGAAAAGGCAAATAAAGCAGGTCTCAAGGAAGTAGAAAAATTCTATACACAGGAGTACAAAAAGAACCTGGAAGCTTGGAAGTAAACAGTTGAAATATTTGAGGATACAAAGCTTTTAAGAGGGAGTTGGCGCTCCCTCTTACATTAAACTAAATTTTACGAAACATTTCTTAAAATTTTTACCTTTATTTTTAACACAATAATTTTAACATCAATTATGTAATTATTTTAGCTTGACTGCCTTTTTACAGGCTGCATATGAATACTGAAAGGGAAGAATTTGACTATGAGTGAAATTATTATAGATACTAAAAAGGCAAAGCAGAGCAGGTTTAATCAGATAGTTAAAAAGTTTAAAAAAGAAAGACAGCTGTGGCTTCTGAGTATTCCTTTGATAGCATGGGTCGCTACCTTTGCCTATTATCCCATGTATGGAATTATTATTGCTTTTATAAAATATGTTCCCGGTAAGCCGTTTTTGGATTGCCAGTGGGTCGGTTTGAAGTATTTCAAGCAGTTTTTTGAATCCCCGGATTTGTTTTTGGTTCTCAGAAATACTTTGGCAATAAGCGGATTGGATCTTCTATTCGGTTTTCCTGCACCGATAATACTTGCAATTCTTCTTCATGAGCTTGCATTTAAGCGCTTTAAGAGATTTGCCCAGACGGTATCATATATGCCATACTTCGTATCGTGGGTTGTTGTGTCAAGCATCTTGTTTACAACATTAGGCACGGATGGTGTAGTAAATGAAGTATTGAGGGTTCTTGGGTTTACTGATCACCCGATAGCTTTTCTAAGCAAGGGAGAATATTTCTGGGGCTTGCTGACATTGTCCAACATATGGAAGGGGATTGGTTGGGGTTCGATTATTTATTTATCAGCCATAGCCGGAATTGATGAAGAGCTTTATCAGGCGGGAGCCGTAGATGGATTGGGGCGCTTTGGCATGATATGGCACATCCTGCTGCCCGGTATTAAAACAACAATAGTGCTTCTTTTTATTTTACAGATTGGCGGTATTCTGAATGCAGGTTTTGAGCAGCAGCTTTTAATTGGAAATAGTCAGACAAGGGACTATTATGATGTAATCGACACATATGCCTACAGGTATGGAATTCAGCTTGGGCGGTATTCGTACGGTGCTGCAATTGGACTGATGAAATCGGTAATAGGCTTGACTCTTGTTTTAATAGCAAATAAGATCACTAAAAAAGTCAGTGATTTATCAATCATTTAGGGGGTGGGACAATGCAAAAATACTATAAGGACACAATAGGAAGCAGAATTTTCGATGTATTTAATACCGTATTTTTGATTGTTTTTTGTTTTTTTGTCATATACCCCTTTTACAATCAACTGATTATCTCATTTAATGAGGGAACGGATGCATTGCGCGGGGGCCTGTATTTCTATCCGAGAAAAATATCTTTTGAGGCCTACCATTGGTTGTTTGAAAATCCGCATCTGCTAAAGGGTGCTGCCATTTCAATACTAAGAGTGGTGATTGGTACAGCTACATGTCTTTTTGCAACAGGGCTTCTGGCTTATATTGTAACATTGAGAGATTTTTCAGGCAGAAAATTTATGAGGGTACTGTTTGTTGTTACAATGTACTTCAGCGGCGGGTTGATACCTACATACCTTTTAATCAGCAGCCTCGGCCTGACAAACAGCTTTAACGTTTACTGGATTCCCGGTTTGATAAATGCGTACTACATGCTGTTGATAGCTTCTTATATACAGAATTTACCCGAGTCAATGATTGAAGCACCGAGAATTGACGGCTGCAGCGAACTTAGAATATATTGTCAGATTATCATACCCATATCCTTGCCAGTGTTTGCTGCTGTTGCAGTTTACCTGGCAGTTCAGCATTGGAATGCATGGTTTGACGTTATGATATATAATCCCTCCGGGAAATGGGATACGCTTCAGATATACTTGAGAAGACTTCTTCTGGAAATGGATATGGTTCAGAATCTCCAGAATGAAATGCTGAGACAGTCAAAATTCAAGAACTTGAAACCGTTGACCTTCAGAGCTGCTACCACAATTGTGGTAACCGTACCGATACTGATAGTATATCCCTTCCTTCAGAAATATTTTATCGGTGGTATTACAATAGGTGCTGTAAAGGGATAGAGTACTTGTTTGGAGATAAAAAATAATGAAAAGAAGTTTGTTCAAATACCTTCAAAGTCATCAGTAGTGTCAATCAGAATAGTCATACGGGATGGAGCTGTTTTTACTGATTAATGACTTAATTTAAAATAAGAACAAAAGTAAGTTATAATATAATCCTATCATTGTTGAAAGGGGAAAATTAAATGGCAGATATGTCGTCAAAATTATCTGATAATGAGATTGTCAAAGCAGATAAATCCAGTATATATCTTGGAAATATATTTACTGTAGAAGCAGATTTGAATTTACCTTCAGAGGGAAAATATGGTTCTAAAATTTCATGGGAATCAAAATATTCAAACGCTGTCAGCAACGATGGTAAAGTTACGAGACCTGAGCCAGGTAAAGGCAATGCAGTTGTCACACTGGTGGCTACCGTTACAAAAGGCCAATGTTCAGATACAAGAGAATTTGAAGTAACAGTACTTGAAAAAGAAAGTATTCGAACCATCGTAAGCCTGAAGAAATATAGCATAGCGACTGTGGTTGGATGTGCTCCAAAGCTGCCGAAAGTAGCAATAACCGTGAAAGATGACGGGACGTTTGGAGTAGCTGAGGTTGAGTGGAACCCGATTAATGTATCCAGTTACCAAAAGCCTGGAACATTTTGTGTTGGGGGAACAGTAAAAGGAACTGACTTAAAAGCTGTAGCAAATGTAAATGTTTCTGCGGCAGAATTAAGTGGAAACTTTGAATCGGAAAATATCCCGTATGAAAGAACTGCAGAACCTTTTGAATTGGGTAGTGTGACCATAGAGGATAAAGTGTTTGCAGCAGCAAGAGACAGGGATTATGAATATTTGCTGTCTGTTAACGATGACCAGCTGTTATACAATTTCCGTGCTGCGTCAGGACTGGATACCAAAAATGCTCCGCCGGCTGAAGGCTGGGATGCACCCGACTGCAATCTCAGGGGGCATACAACAGGACATTATTTATCAGCTATAGCTCAGGCATATGCCGGCTCAAAAGACGTGAAATTTAAGAAAAAAATTGATTACATGATACAGGAACTTGGAAAATGTCAGGATGCAATGGCTGCTTCAGGGAAATTTAACCCTGGATTTTTAAGCGGTTATTCCGAGGAACAATTTGACAAGCTGGAGGAACTGACCACATATCCAAAAATATGGGCTCCTTACTACACTTTGCATAAAATAATGGCTGGACTTGTTGATTGCTACGTACTTGCAGGAAACTCACAGGCGCTCAATATCTGTGTAAAACTTGGAGACTGGGTTTATAACAGATTGAGCAGACTATCAGAAGAGAAGCGTACAAAGATGTGGGCGTTATATATTGCAGGCGAGTTTGGGGGAATAAATGAAGTAATGGCACGTCTCTATGGAATAACCGGAAAAAA
Source organism: Bacillota bacterium (assembly GCA_023409265.1). GTDB lineage: Bacteria > Bacillota > Clostridia > Acetivibrionales > DSM-1351 > Ruminiclostridium. Next base: position 76,117 of record JAEYHZ010000036.1, read on the forward strand.
GGAGTATTTGACAACGGCAGAATTCTTTGACAATGATAAGCTGTATGTTCCAATGGCAGAAAATGTAGATACTCTTGGGGGCATTCATTCAAATCAGCATATTCCTCAAGTAGTAGGCGTTTTGGAAATGTTCAGGGCTAATAAAAAACCATATTACTATAAAATAGCAAAGAATTTCTGGGAAATGGTTGTCGGCAGTCATACTTACAATATAGGCGGTAACGGTGAGGGCGAAATGTTCAGAGCTGCAGGCAAGATAGCAAGGTATATCGGTGATAAGAATGCCGAGACCTGTTCTTCATATAATATGCTAAAGCTGACAAGAGCTCTGTTTTTCCACACGCCTGAACCAAAGTACATGGACTATTATGAAAGAACTCTTTATAACCATATAGTGGCTTCTCAGGATCAGAGCGCTCCAAATGGCGGTTCAACGTACTTCATGCCATTATGTCCAGGTTCCCGTAAGGAGTTTAATTCAGATGGAAACAGCTGCTGTCATGGTACTGGTATGGAAAATCATACAAAGTATCAGGATACTATTTATATCCGGTCAATTGATAAATCAGCATTATATATTAATCTTTATATAGCATCCTCTTTGGATTGGGAGGAAAAAGGCTTCAAAATAACTCAAACCGGCGATTTTCTGATTGATCAGGCAACAAAAATTTCAGTTGACGGCTGCGGAAAACTGGATATTAAGCTGCGGGTACCGTATTGGATTGAAAAAGGTTTCACAGTAAAAGTAAATGGTACAATTCAGGATATTGTTTCTCTGCCCGGAAGCTATATAACACTGTCAAGAGAATGGAATAATGGAGATGAAATTGAAATATCCATGCCATTTACTTTCCGCGTGGAGAGGACTCCTGACGATCCTTCCATTGCAAGCATTATGTACGGACCTCTGGTTATGGTCGGAATAAGTGATACTAATAAGTATATAGAGCTTAATCTGGATTCTGAGAATATATCAAGGTCATTTATTCCTGCAAAAACCCCTTTGAATTTTATTATTGATGATCTTTTGGTTATTCCTAATTTCTCAGCAAATGATGTACCATACCATGCATATTTTAAAATAAAATAGACATGGATACATTTATAAAAGTTTGCTATTAGAAAAGCTTCCTTAGTATTTGATACTAAAGACAAGAAAATTCGCTTTCTCTCAGCTCTTAGGTGCGAAGGCGAATTTTCTTGTTCGCTAGGGGGGACTACTACCCCCTTCGACGGAGCTGACGCTCCTGAGCACCCCCTCTACTTCGGTAAAGGGATTCCCCTTTTCAAACCCCTGTATAGGAATTTATAAATGTACTGATCAATCTTTAGTTATTTCAACACTTTCACCTATGTCATAACTATATAGATTCCTATACGCAAAAAAGCCGTGAAACACCGTCAAAAACAGTGTTTTCTGGCTTTTTCGAACACACACGATTCTGGCTGGTTTACAATTTCAAATTATAGCTTTCCCAGAAAGTATCGTGCAAATGCAAATCTGATTTTACCGGTTTTTTCATTTATAAGCTCCAATAGGATGAATATAAATTTCTGAATTTGATCCTTCTCCAGGTCTGTTAAAGGATTGGGACTGTATCGTGCCTTAACATAATACTCAGTGATTTTGGTAAAACTTGTCTGGTTGAAGGAGAAGCCCTTGACATCCAATAATTTTTCAACCCTTTCACCAAATTGAGTAGGGGTTTCTCCGGGGGCTATTGAAATACCCTGATATTTTAATGCTTTCAAAATATAATTGTAGGCCATAAGTACTGCACCATTAGGATCTACTTTTTTTATTTTCCGGTGCAGATTGTAAAATCTGAAATAATTAATTGAAGCAAGAGTACCCAGTACTAATATTATTGCCCCTAATACCAGTGAAATAATTATCAGGACAAGTACCGGCTTTTTGACAGAGTTATCTGCTGCAGGGATATCTCCTAAATTATAGCTGACTGCAGAATTTTGATTTCTATACCGGTCCATCATTTCCATATAGTCATCATAGCGTGAATTCATCATATCACCGCTGATAGTGGCTGAAATTGTCCTGTCATTATACAAATTTGCAACAAAAGGGGAGGTAGGCTCAAAGGGAATCCAGCCAAAATCATCAAAGTACACTTCAACCCATGCATGTGCCTGTTGGTTAGTAACCTTAAACACACCATCCTTGCTTTCAGGTGGTAAAATATAACCTTCTACATACCTTGCAGGGATGTCAACACATCTGAGAAGTACGGTCATCGCTGAAGCATAGTATGTGCAGTAGCCTTTTTTACCCTCAAAAAGGAAGTAATCTACAAAATCCTTTCTTCGAGGAGCGTTGCCGGGAGTAAGGCTATAGGGGTAGTTATCTGCAAGGTAAGTTTCTACAGCCTTTGCCTTATCATATTTATTAGACTTATCCCTTGTTAATTCATCAGCCAGCTGGCGGACTCTTGGAGTAATTGACTCAGGCAGTTGAGTGTACTTCCTGTAAATCTCTTCTATTGATACGTCCTTTTCGGTGACAGGAATTTCGGCTGCATCGGCACTGACAATGCTACTGACCTCAACAGGTTTTAATGAGCTTGTTATGGTAACATTCCCGACCATGCCTCGAGGCACTGAAGTCTTGCTTTTTCTCAATAATTCAATAAGCTGGTCATTATTGAGCATTAAACTGAAGTAATTAATGTTGTAAGTGAATCCTTTATCGTGAGAATTTTTTGTCGAAAGCATCTGTTCAGAGTCTTTAAAAACCTCCTGGGGTGATTTGAAATCTATATGGAAAATCTTAATTGGCAGAAATAATGATTTTGTTTTCATATTAACAAATTCAACCTGCGCTTTGGAAATTTCATAATAATCGTTCTTATCAAGCTGGTCAGGTGTCAGGCTTGTTTGATTAAGAATATTTGTATAAACCGCTAAAGCGTCATTACTTATTATACGGTTATACTCAGCAGAAGTTCCAAGAGATATTAAACGGCTATCATCATCATACCACCGGTGACCATCATACTTAACCTTGGAGGTGGCTTTCAGATACAAATTCGAGTAATCGGTCTTAACATTCATGACATGAGTTTTATTAAGCTTGAGATTCCCGCCCAGCTTATCTGAATTTCCAAAGCCTGAAGCCCCGAAAGAAAAGTAATCAAAGTCCGAAACATTAACGCCTGAGAAATGGTTAATGACGTTTTCTATTGTTGCATCAATTCTTTTATCCAGCCAGGGTATGGCAACACGATTTTGCGAAACCGGGAACAAAAATGTAATTGCAAGCACCAGAACACAAACGGGGATTATATAGATCAGATACTTTAGCTCATTACCTACATCGTAGGATTTATTATAACTTCTCCTTTCCAATATGTGGAAAAAATAATAGAGCAGGAAGGAGAAAATAAACATTACAAAAGCAAAGTTGCTGCCAAGGATGTTAAACTGCAGCTGCACAAAGAAAAGACTGAATAGTAGTACAGTTATTACATAAAAGTTATAAATTTTTATTGTAAAGAGATATACAAAAAATGTTATGACCAAAGCCAGAATTATTATTGTAAAGTATGTAAAAGATGGAGTTGTGGCATCAAAATATCCATTGCTCATGTCTATAAACCATGTAAAATATCTGAAGAACCAAAATTCCAGAACCTCGGTACCTATTTTGAACAAAATTAAAGAAAGCCCCGCAATTGCGGCTACAAAGATCGCTATTAATGAGATTATTGTAGACAGCTTGTTCCGGAACATGAAATAAAATAAAAATGTAAGTGGTATCACCAATAGAAAAACAACCAGACTGGGCCTTCCAGTCATAAAAAATGAAGTATAAAGAGTCTGGCAAATACTTGATGACATAAACATAACCAGTATTAAATTCGCAAGTATGCCAAGCTTATTATCTCGTGTCATCCGCCTTAACCTCCAAGTATCATTTTTATATCATCTTCAGGGTTAATAGTATAAGCCCTGACACCTATTTCGGGCAAAATATCCAGAATTTCATTAACTACATCAGATTTCTCATTAACCAATGCTTTGGGGGAGACATAAATCAAGCAGATTGAATGATTTGACATTTGTGCCTTGTAAATCACATTGTACAGATCAACATCCAGAATACTTGTAAGTATAACCATGTCATTGGTGTTACTGCTGCTTTCATAGTGAAGATACACTATATCCGCCAAAGGAACCTTTTGACTAAAGGAAATAGTGGATAATGTCTTATAAATGAACTCGAATTCATGCCTGTTTGATGCTTTTAGAGTTTCTATTTTCTCTTCATAATATATGTAATTAACAGAAATGCCTTTGTTAAGGTAATAATTCAGTACAGCAACAGCCGCCTCAATCAGTTTGTCTTCCAATACAATGGTAATATCATCCGTATAATTGTTATGCCTTAGATCTATAAGTATATTGACATTTGCATCAGATGTACACTGGTAATTCTTTATCATCCAGTTGTTGTTTCTTGCCGACAGCTTCCAGTGTATTTTTCTGAAACTGTCACCATACTGGTAGTTTCTCATATCCTTAATATTGTTAACATCTTCAACGGCGCCCTGTGATGAATTCTGAGAATCAAAACTGTTGGTAGTAAAAATATCAAATTTGCTCAAATGCACAATTTTAGGGTAAACTATGATTTTTTTCGTCTCTGGTATCCTGTACTTAAGCCTGATAAGTCCCAGAAAATCTTCAATGTGTATATCACTTATTCCGACTTCATACTGACCCCTGTACCTGCATTCCATATCAAAAACAAACTCTTTCTTTGACAGAGGAGTAATGGAAATGCTCTGAGAATAGCTGGCAGAGTTAAAGAGAGTATGTGAACCGAAAAAGGAAACATAAATATAAGGGTAGATGATAAAATCCTCATTACTGAGTTTTACCACAAGTTTAACTGTTTCACCCTTTGTTATAACCCTTTTATCAATATCCTGGACAAATTTAATACGGACATATACATAAAGTGTGTAACTGATAGAGAAAATGAGCAGCGCCAATAAAGTATTCAGAAAAAAAGAGGGAGCAAAGCCGCCAAAATTATATCTGAAAATAACAGCCAGGATTAATAAAAACAAAAATGTTATCCTATTTTTTTTCATAATTGTCTACCAAAGGTATATAAACCTTGTCTATAATTGTAGCCAGTATGTCCAGAGCAGACATTTTCTTTAATTTTGCTTCCTGTTTCAGAATAATACGGTGGGAAAGTGTGGGAAGAAGCATTTTCTTGATATCTTCAGGAAGCACGTAATCTCTTCCATTATAATATGCCCAGGCCTGTGCCGCACGACATACTGCAAGAGATCCTCTGGGGCTGGAGCCGAGGGCTATGTAATCATTTTTTCTTGTCATGTTGACAATATCAACCACATAATTCTTTAAGGTTTTATCAATATAAACCTGTTTAACTTCGTTTTGAATATTAATAATATCAGAACTCTCAGCTACAGGCTCAAGGGTCTCCAAAGGATTATCCTGAAGAAATCGGGACAGGATATATACTTCTTCACCGGCCTGGGGATAGCCAAGAGAAATTTTCAAAAAGAAACGGTCCATCTGAGCTTCAGGTAGGGGGTATGTGCCTATGTACTCAATAGGGTTCTGAGTTGCCAATACCATGAATGGTTTGGGAAGCCTGTACGTTTTACCGTCAACGGTAACCTGGTTTTCTTCCATTATTTCCAGAAGACTTGACTGAGTTTTGGGAGAGGTTCTGTTTATTTCGTCTGCCAATAATATCTGACACATTGCACTCCCTGGTCTGAATTCAAATTCGCAGGTTTTTTGATTAAAAATAGAAAAGCCGGTTATATCGGAGGGGAGAACGTCTGGAGTAAACTGAATTCGTCTGAATGAAGCTGAGACTGACTTTGCCAATGCTGAAACCAGGCTGGTTTTTCCAACACCCGGAACATCTTCCAGGAGCACATGACCATTGCATACCAGAGCAACCAGTGTCAGTTCTATAGCATTTCTTTTGCCCACGATAACTTTTTCGACATTGTCGGCAATTTTTCTTAATAAAGCGGAGTTATTATTCATTGCATCATCTCCTTCGTTAATACAAGTAATAGTGTAATTATATTATTTAATTGCAAATAATTCCATATAATTTATATCCATATAATACTGGTAAAAATTATTCATTTATCATAATTAAAGCGATTTGAAGAAAAGGGATGACATAAGCAGGATTGCATGAATAAATTAATTATTGTAAATAATTATGAAATATGCTAAAATACCAAAGGTACAAATTAATTCAACCATTAACTACGTTTTTGGGTTCTCCGTCCAATTACCTGGTTTATGGCGTTTATTAAATTATTTATTTGGAGGTTTACGACATGTTTAAGGAAGTTAAGCAGGAAATAATTACAAAGTATCAGCTTCATGAAGGTGATACCGGTTCACCAGAGGTTCAGGTTGCTATTCTTACTGAAAGAATCAATCATCTCAACGATCATTTGAAGACTCACAAAAAGGATCACCATTCAAGAAGAGGACTTCTAAAAATGGTTGGTGCGAGAAGAGGTCTGTTGAACTATCTTCAAAAGAATGATATTGAAAGATATCGTGCTATTGTAGAGAAACTTGGACTAAGAAAGTAATTTTTATAGGACAGGCAGGCTAACGCCTGCCTGTTTTATATAGTTCGCCTGAAAGGTGAGGGTGAATTTTACATATATTTTGTGGAAAAATTTAAGTAATAAACAACTTAATAACGAGGCAACAAGGAAATTTTCCTGCAATCGGAAAATTTCCTTTGAATTGAGACGTTATAAGAAACAAAAAAATAGAAATAATAATAGGTATTATTTAATCACACCTTAATATCTGCATATGACTATGGACGGTAGAAGGTAGATTGTGCGCCAAATGAGGATTTGACGCAGAATCTACATGCTACAGTCTATAGTTTTAAATAGCATATGAAAAACTATTAAAGAAACTTAGGAGGACTAACATGTTTAAAACATTTAGCATGGAACTGGCCGGCAGAACGCTTACTGTAGAAACAGGAAAGCTGGCACAGCTGGCAAACGGAGCAGCATTAATCAGATACGGAGACACTGTAATAATGTCTTCAGCCACTGCATCAGCAACACCGAGAGACGGGATAGACTTTTTCCCACTAAGTGTTGATTACGAGGAACGTTTATATGCTGTGGGTAAAATACCGGGCGGGTTTATTAAGAGAGAAGGTAAGCCATCTGAAAAAGCAATACTGACTTCAAGAGTTATTGACAGACCTATCAGACCACTTTTCCCAAAGGATCTCAGAAATGACGTTGCAGTTGTAAATACGGTAATGTCGGTGGAACAGGATAACTCTCCCGAAATAGCAGCAATGATCGGTGCATCGGTTGCAATAAGTATTTCGGATATACCTTTTAATGGACCTATTGGTGGCGTTGTACTTGGCTTGATTGATAATGAAGTTATTATTAATCCTAATGAAGAGCAGCGTGCAAAGAGCAAGATGTATGTTACTCTTGCGGGAACAAAGGAAAAAATCACTATGATTGAAGCAGGAGCAGATATTGTTCCTGATGATGTAATGCTTGATGCAATAAAGAAAGGTCACGAAGAAATCAAGAAAATCTGTGATTTTATCAATGATATAGTTAAAGAGATCGGTAAGCCAAAATTCTCATACCAATCAGCAGAGGTACCTGCCGACTTGTTTGCAGCAGTTAAAGCTTTTGGTTATGAAACCATGCGAGAAGCTGTTCTCGCTACAGACAAGCAGGTTAGAGACGAAAAGGTTACAAAATTGACTGAAGAAACTCAGGCTGCCCTTGCTGAACAGTTCCCAGACATGCAGTCCAAGATAAATGAAGCTATCTATAAACTTGAGAAGAAGGTTGTACGTGAATATATCTTAAAGGAAGGAAAGCGCGTTGACGGAAGACGTCTTGATGAAATCAGACCACTGTCTGCTGAAGTAGGAATACTGCCAAGAACTCACGGTTCAGGTCTCTTCCAGAGAGGACAGACACAGGTGTTGACTACTATTACCCTTGGAGCTATGGGTGATGTTCAGATGCTGGATGGTATAGATACCGAAGAAACCAAGAGATATATGCACCACTATAATTTCCCGGGTTACAGTGTTGGAGAAGCAAAGACTTCAAGAGGTCCCGGAAGAAGAGAAATAGGTCACGGAGCTCTTGCTGAAAGATCACTTGTTCCTGTAATTCCTTCTGAAAATGAATTCCCCTATGCTTTCAGACTTGTATCTGAAGTATTGATGTCCAACGGTTCAACTTCTCAGGGAAGTGTTTGTGGAAGTACTCTGGCGTTAATGGATGCCGGTGTACCAATAAAGGCACCTGTTGCAGGTATATCTGCAGGTTTGGTTATAGATGAAGAAAACCCTGATAATTTCATTACCTTTATGGATATCCAGGGTATAGAAGACTTCTTCGGTGATATGGACTTTAAGGTTGCAGGAACAACTGAGGGTATTACAGCCATACAGATGGACATCAAAGTTGACGGACTGACCTATGAAATTATCAGACAGGCTTTTGAACTTACCAGAAATGGACGTATTCAGATAATAAATGATGTTATACTAAAGGCCATCCCGGCTCCCAGAAAAGAGCTTTCAACCTATGCGCCCAAGATAATAACTACTAATATCGATCCAGAAAAGATAAGAGATGTTATCGGACCTGGTGGTAAAATGATCAATAAAATTATTGCTGAAACAGGTGTTAAGATCGATATAGAAGAAGACGGAAGAGTTTATATTCTTACTCCTGATGCAGCAGCAGCTCAGAAAGCCCTGAAAATAATACACGGAATTGCAAAGGAAATTGAGCCGGGTGAGATTTACATGGGTAAGGTTGTAAGGATCACAACCTTTGGCGCCTTCGTTGAGATATTACCTGGAAAAGACGGACTTGTTCATATATCAAAACTTGATAAGAAGAGAGTGGACAAGGTAGAAGATGTAGTTAATATCGGAGACGAAATTCTTGTTAAAGTAACTGAAATAGATAAACAGGGAAGAATCAATCTTTCAAGAAAAGATGCTATGACTGATGAAAATAGTCCTGAAGAAGTTAAATAATATAATGTATACCAGGGCGTAGACACTATTGTTTACGCCCGGTTTACTATATAGGTTATTTATCATTGTATTAGAATGTAGTAAATATTTGTAACAGCTTTGGAGGACTTAATGTTTAAAAAAATATTGTTGGAAAACGGTTTGAGACTGGTTTATGAAAATATACCATATGTGAGATCTGTCTCAGTGGGAGTTTGGGTAGGAACAGGCTCCCGAAATGAAAACCAGAAGAATAATGGTATATCGCATTTTATTGAACATATGCTCTTTAAAGGCACAACCACCCGTTCTGCTAAAGAAATAGCCGAGTGTATTGATGCTATCGGAGGGCAGATAAATGCTTTTACGGGTAAGGAATGCACGTGTTATTATACCAAAACACTTGATACACATTTAAACGTTGCCCTTGATGTATTATCCGACATGCTGTTTAATTCAAAGTTTGCCAGTGGAGATATAAAAATTGAGAAAAAAGTTGTTGTAGAAGAAATAGGCATGTATGAAGATACACCAGAGGAATTAGTTCATGACATTTTTTCAGAAATGGTATGGAGCGGTAATTCGCTTGGATACCCAATCCTGGGTACCCAGGATTGTATTGATAGATTTAACAAAAAAATGATTAATCAGTATATGGAGGAAAACTATACTCCACATAATACTGTAATATCGGTGGCCGGGAATTTTGATGAAACTCAACTAATAGATAATATAAAACAATTCTTCGGTAATTGGAAATGTGAGAAGGAATATACCCAGAGTTATCTGCCTGCAGAGTATCGTACAGATAAAATCATAAGGGAAAAAGACACTGAACAGGTACATCTTTGCATGGGCTTTCAAGGAATTGAACACGGAGATGACAGAGTGTATTCCCTGCTGGCTTTGAATAACATATTTGGTGGTGGAATGAGTTCAAGACTTTTTCAAAAAATCAGGGAACAGAAAGGCTTGGTATATTCCATTTATTCCTACCCATCTACTTATAAAACAGCCGGACTGTTTATGATATATGCCGGCATGAACCCGGAATATCTTCAGACAGTTATAGATCTGACAAAGAAAGAGATAGACCTGTTGATTAAGAAGGGTATAAATCAGAACGAACTTGAAAAATCAAAGGAGCAGCTGAAGGGGAATTTTATACTTGGTCTGGAAAGTACCAACAGCCGGATGAACAGTATCGGTAAATCCGAGTTGATGCTTGGAAGAATAAACACCCCTGAGGAAGTGCTTGAAAAGATGGATAATATAAAAATGGATAACATCCACGAAGTAATTGAAATGATTTTCAACTACGAGAAAATGAGCATATCAGCAGTAGGAAACTTAAAGAAAGAAATTGAAGTTTAGATTTTATACGAAAGACGAAATCATACTATTTATATTATGATTTCGTCTTTTTTTTTCTGTTTTTTTCAATGGAACCCCCAAATATATTTTAGGTTCAAATTACAGGACAGGCACTAGGTATTTGTCCATTACATAAAATATACTAGTCGTCATAATTAGTTTATATCCAGTCCGAGAACGGGAGGGTCTATTAGTGATTGAAAAGAAGAAATTTAGTATTATCGGCGGAGATCTTAGAAGCGTAAAATTGGCTGAATTTATTGCAGCAGAAGGAAATTCAGTTAATATATATGGATTCGATAAGGCGGGCTTTGATATCAGAATCATGCAGAGTAATACTTTAGAGGAAGCTGTAAGCGGATCGGATGTAGTAATCGGCCCAATACCATGTTCAAATGATAACGAATTTATCAATGCACCGTTTCATAGTGAAAAAATATTAATACATAGTGTTTTTAAATGCATGAACAAGAATCAATTGTTTATTGCAGGCAGAATAAGTGATAAAATTATTCACCTGGCTCAAGTATGTAATGTATACAATGTTGATATGCTTGAAAGGGAGGAAATGGCTGTATTGAATGCTATTCCAACAGCTGAAGGAGCAATTCAGATAGCTATGGAGGAAATGCCCATTACTTTACATAACAGCAATGCATTAATACTTGGATATGGGAGAATAGGAAAGACATTGGCAAAAATGTTGCAGGGCATTGGTGCGAATGTTTTTGTTGAAGCACGAAAGTATGCAGATATTGCTTGGATCAAGGCCTATGGATATAAACCTGTAAGTTTAACTGAATTGTCGCAGACTGTAAAAGATATGAATGTCATATTTAATACTATTCCATCAATTGTATTAAACAATGAAATTTTAAAGATTTTAAATCCTGAATGCCTTATTATCGACCTTGCATCGAAGCCGGGCGGAGTTGACTTTGATAAAGCAAAAGAACTTGGAGTTAGAGCTATCTGGGCGCTGTCGCTTCCCGGAAAAGTTGCCCCTGTTACAGCTGCAGAATTTATAAAGGATACCGTATTTAATATTATTGAAGAGTTGGGGGTATAACAATGTTATTGAAAGGAGTAAGAATCGGGTATGCAGTAACAGGCTCATTTTGCACCTTTGACAAAATATTTCCTCAGGTTGAGAAATTGGTTAACGAGGGTGCAGATGTTATTCCAATTATTTCTGAGTCTGTTAATCAGTACGATACAAGATTTGGTAAAGCTGAGGATTTTAAAAATAAACTACATACCATAACCGGAAAAGAACCTATTAGTACGATTGTAGAAGCCGAACCCATAGGTCCCAAGGCTTTGCTGGATATATTAGTTATAGCACCATGCACCGGAAATACCATTTCTAAAATTGCAAATGCAATAACTGACGGGCCGGTCACTATGGCATGCAAAGCCCATCTTAGAAACATGAGGCCGGTTGTGATTGCAATATCAACAAACGACGGACTTGGAGCAAATGCCAAAAACCTGGGTGTGCTGTTGAACATGAAAAACATATTTATGGTTCCTTTTGGGCAGGATGATCCAATAAAAAAGTGCACATCATTAGTTGCAGATTTTGATCAAATTTTGCCTGCGATACTTAATGCACAGCAAAATATCCAGATTCAGCCTATGTTGATTTGTAAATAATTTATAATGAAAATAAAAGCAGTGATTTTAAATCATTGCTTTTTTCACGTATATTGACGTATTATTTTATGAAATAACTTAATAATAATAAAGATAAAAAATAAAAATATGTCTTAAACTTGAGGTAAACAAAGTGGATAATACACATTACAGACCATATAATGATGCACCTGAAAGTCAGCCGGTGGAACATCAGGAACTGAACAGCAATATTCAGGAAATAAAAGAACTTGGTGCAATAAACGTACCGAAAGAAGAGAGCAACATACATTGTATGTCTATTATAGGGCAGATCGAAGGACATATACTTTTACCGCCACACAATAAAACTACAAAATATGAACATGTTATTCCTCAGCTTGTTGCAATAGAGGAAAGCAAGCAGATTGAAGGTTTACTGCTTATTCTCAACACCGTCGGAGGTGACGTTGAAGCCGGTCTGGCTATTTCTGAAATGGTGTCTAGCCTGTCAAAGCCCACCGTTTCCTTAGTTTTAGGTGGGGGCCACAGCATCGGAGTACCTATGGCTGTTTCAGCCGACTTTTCATTTATAGCAAGCTCAGCTACCATGACAATACATCCTATACGGTTAAATGGTATGGTTATAGGAGTTCCTCAAACCTATGAATACTTTGATAAAATGCAGGAAAGAGTTGTTAACTTTGTTTCCAGTCATTCCAAGATAAAGAAGGATAAGTTCAGAGAGCTCATGCTTAAAACAGGAGAACTTGCAAATGATGTAGGAACTGTATTATTCGGAGAAGAAGCTGCCAGAATAGGTTTAATCGATCAGGTGGGCGGGTTGTCAGACGCTATCAAAAAGCTTAACGAGCTCATTGAAAATAATAGAAAGAAACAGGCTTCAAATGAGAAAGAAGGAATGCTGCAATGATCCTGTATACAATTTATGACCCTTCCGTTATCTTTGAGAACATAGATTATTATAACCCGCAAAATATAAAAACCAGCTTTTCTGAAATAGAAATACACGGTGTCAAAGTCCAGGTGGTGCAAATGGGGAATGAGGAAGCGAGAATTGAAAGAATACTGAGTACCAATCCGTCACATTATCTCGATCCCAGACTGCAGCCGGGGAGAATTGTTCCGGCATCAAAAAAGGAAGAAGGGTAAAACCCGACTTCCTTTTAAATTAAAACCTTTTAATAAAATTATTTAACATTTTTTGTTGCGATTTTAGCAGGAGCCATTACAGGATCAATATAGGGCTCACTGTAAACTCCGAAGTCTTCGTAATCACATTTTACCTGTACCTGGATTATATAACTCCAACCATCGTCAGCCTGATAAATAGCCCATGTATCATTTGTTGAATATCTTGCAACCGGATAGCCATAGTTATCCTTTTCAACATACCAATTATTAATTGATTTTCCTACGGTAATGAACTTGGTAATTTTCTTGCAATTCTCGTATTTGCTCATAATCATTGCTTTAATATTTTTATCGGATAATAAAGCATCCTTGTAGGGTTTATGCTTTTGAGAGAACACCGCAGGCATTTTTCTTAAATTTGCCCTGTAATCTGATGAAATTTTACTGCACTCATCTGCATTATTTTTTAATTTTTCTAAATCACCATTTGTCCAATCGATGTTGAAAGTTCCGGAAGCAATTTGTTTATTGTTAAGAGTAAGATCAATTTTAACTTCATGATTGCCTGATCCCAGTAGAATAAATATATTTTCATACCATGCAGCCAGATTATAACCCACGGTATCTTTAGGATCAGGAATAATCTCAAAAGTAAAGTAAGCCTTATTTGCCTGGTAATCCTGAACATTCATAGGTATAATCGGGTTGTTGTTTCCCCAATATTCTCTGCCGTCAATAGTAACAGTAGCAACAGCTTGAACTGTCTCATAGGGAATATAGGTACCGTCGGATAGATCTTCCTTTTTGTCAATACTCTGAACTTTCGAATCAAGATATGCAATTGCATAAATATGGCTGTCTGCAGTGAACTTGTCAGTAAATTGACTTGCAGTTTCTTTACCGGCTTTAATACCTGATTCTGAAAATAAGATTTTTCCTACATTGTTTTTATGTACATCACTTGCATAAATGCTGTCTGCGGCAGCTACCGTACTCAGCGGGCTCACTACATATGTCAGCAAAAGTGCTGCAACCATAAAAATAGAAATAATGCTCTTTTTCATAAAAAATCTCCTTAGTTGTTAATTTTAGTAATAAGATTATACATTATTTGTCACAAAATGTAAACATATGTATGGTCCTATATTTGATAATCCTAGCTAAGCATTATAATTTCTAAAAAATATACATTATTCTACATTTTTCAAGCTTTTAAGATAGATCCTGTACTGAAATCAATAACTAAATTTTTTCTAAAACCTGTTCCGGTGAACCTGGCAACAAGCGTACCATCCTCATCAAATACATTTACGTCGCAGCCGCATATTTTTTTACCGCTGGAAATTACTTTTGCTTCTGCAGTAATGACTTTTCCCTGTGGAGCTTTAAAATATGTAATATTTGAGTTGATCCCTACTGTTGCCAGGCCATTTGAGTTGGTTGCAGCAGCAAAAGCAAAATCTGCAAGAGTGTATATTGCACCACCCTGAACTACATCCAGGCCATTGAGATGCTTTTCCGAAATTTCCAAACGAGCGACAGCAAAGTCTGATTCGACTTTTATCAGATCAACTCCAACATAGTGTGCAAACCGGTCTCTTTCAAAAAACTTTATTATATCTGCTTCCATTACAACCTCCGAATTTTTATGAAAATCTGTTTATTCATTAATATCTGTCTTTACATTAATATTTATTATCACAAAATACCATTTATTTGTAAATGTTTATATACATATCCTTTTGCATGTTGTTTTAATATTTAAAAGTTTTAAATTTTTATGGATATTCCTTTAAGTATTTTTAAGATACTGCTAATATTAAGTATGGAATAATTTATACGGAGGAGTTTTGATGGGGGTCCGAAGAGCAGACATTGAAGATGTAAATAGCATGAGTTATATTCATTCTCAGACCTGGAAAAAGGCCTATGTTGATTTTATATCTGAGGAATATCTTAATAATCTATCGGACGACGGATGGATACCCTTGTTTTCAAGAGCCTTCAGAGAAAAGCTTCATGAGGCGGCGGTTTTTGAAGTTGACGGAAACATTACGGGTACTGTGACCTTCGGACAGGGAAGGAAAGCAATTGATTCAGCAGGAGATTCCGATAATTATCCATACGGTACCGAAGTAAACCAGTTGAATTCTCCCGAGCATAATTCAGAAGGTGAAATAATATCGCTGTATGTGCTTCCCCAATACTGGTCAACGGGACAGGGATACCAATTAACTAAATTTGCTGTAGATGCACTAAGAGATCAGGACTTTAACTGCTGCTATCTGTGGGTTATAAAGGACAATGAAAGAGCAGTTGACTTTTACAAACGTTTTGGTTTTAAAAGAACAGGAGAACATATGACGGTCCTGCTGGCTGGTCTGCCTGTAGTTGAAGAAAAATACATAATTATGTTATAATATCACCTGTATGTAAAAAAATATAACTTATTCGCAGATTATTTTGGAGTAACAGCTTTACGCTGCACTGCCGCTGAATGGAGGATATCATTGAGCAAAAGAGTAACAACGCAGGTCTCTGCAGAGGAAATAGCTCAGCAGTATAAATATATAGAAGCCCTAAAGCAGTTCAATCAGGATCTGGTTACTAAAACAGGTAATCCGGTTAAATATAATATAGAAACCTTTGGCTGCCAGATGAATGAAAATGATTCTGAACGCCTATCTGGCATGCTCTCGGAGATGGGCTATTCTGAATGTTTCAAAAGAGCAGAAAGTGATCTCATCATATTTAATACCTGCTGTGTCAGAGAAAATGCCGAGCAGAAGGTTTATGGCCATCTTGGAGCGTTAAAGAAATTAAAAGAGAACAATCCAAATCTGATTATAGCTATTTGTGGCTGTATGATGCAGCAGCCCGAAGTTGTAGACCATATCAAGAAAGTTTACAAGCATGTTGATATTGTTTTTGGAACGCATAATCTGTATAAGTTTCCTGAATTGCTTAATAGTGCCGTTGAAACAGGTAAGACTGTTATTGATGTTTGGGAATCAACAGGTTCAATTGCAGAGAATATGCCGATAACACGTAAGGACAACCTTAAGGCCTGGGTAACCGTTATGTATGGCTGTAATAATTTCTGTTCCTATTGTATAGTTCCATATGTGAGAGGAAGGGAACGAAGCAGAAGCATTGAGGAAATAAAGAATGAAGTAATAAAACTGGCTGAAGAGGGTTGTAAGGAGATTACCCTGCTTGGCCAGAATGTCAACTCCTATGGCAAGGACCTGGAAGGTAAATACTCTTTCGCAGGTCTTCTTAGAGAGCTGAATACCGTTACCGGCATTGAGCGCATCCGTTTTATGACTTCACATCCCAAGGATCTCTCTGATGAGCTGATATATGCCATGAGAGATTGTGAAAAAGTTTGCGAGCATTTGCATTTACCTGTTCAGGCCGGCAGCACAAAAATACTGGATGAGATGAACCGCAGGTACTCAAAGGAACAGTACCTTGAATTACTGGATAAAGTGAAGAAACATATACCCGGTATTTCTTTGTCCACAGATATAATAGTTGGTTTTCCGGGTGAAACAGAAGAGGATTTTGCAGAAACACTTGATGTTGTTGCAAAGGCCAAGTTTGATATGGCGTATACTTTCCTTTATTCAAAGAGAACCGGGACCCCAGCCGCAAAGAACCCTGACCAGGTTTCTGATGAGGTTAAAAAAGAGAGATTTGACAGGCTGCTTGCTCTTCAGAACTCCATAAGCCGGGACATCAATGATGAACTTTTGGGCAAAGAGGTAGAAGTACTTGTAGAAGGTCTCAGCAAGAGCAGTAAGACTACCTATACCGGCAGAACCAGAGAGAATAAAATTGTTAATTTCAAAGGAAGCCCTGAGCTGGTTGGCAAATTGGTAAAGGTTAAAATCGATACCATACAGACCTGGTCCTTACTGGGTAAATTAGTTTAACAGCTTGAAATAATAAAAAATCACTATAAAAAGACGGGACGTATAAGTAATTTAAATTATTGTTAAGAACAAATTACCCCGCCAGAATGGAGAAAATTATGGATATTACAGAAAAGGCAAGAGAACTGGGTTTAATGCTTGCAAACTCAAAAGAAATGGAATTATATAAAAACACTGAGGCGGCAATGCAGTCAGACTCAAAATCTACCACACTTATGAATGAATACAAACAGCTTCAGATAGAAATGGTTAAGAGAACCAGGGAAAATGCAGCAGCTGAGGTTTTAGAAGAAGCAAAGCAAAAGCTTCTGGCAAAACAGAAGGAGATTAATGAGTACCCCACAACCTTTGATTTCCTTTCTGCAAAAGCAAACCTTGAGGCATTAATGAAGAAGGTTAATGATATAATAGTTTTCTCCATAACAGGTGAACCGACCTGTACTGATGACAAATGCAAGACTTGCGGCGGAGGCTGTAAGGGCTAAAGGCAAAGCAAACAGAGTGCAGACATGTCGCTCTTTGCCTATCTAAAGCCACAAGCGGCTTTTTGCAAGACAGTGCTTTTGGTGCTTACATCGTGTATCATCGCAGTTAAATCGCAAGTGGCTTTTCTGGAATAAGCTTGCTTTTACAGCGATGATTACGATTCATCTCCAAAATTAACAAGATTTTAAAGTAAATTATGGAGGTTTGGTATGGCTACAGTTACTCCAATGATGCAGCAGTACTTGAGTATTAAGGATCAATATAAAGACTGTATACTGTTTTTCAGGCTGGGAGATTTCTATGAAATGTTTTTCAGGGATGCAGAGGTTGCTTCCAAAGAGCTTGAAATAACTCTTACAGGTAAGGATTGCGGTATGGAGGAGCGTGCGCCAATGTGCGGAGTTCCTTTCCATGCTGCAGACGGATACATAGCGCGTCTGGTTTCAAAGGGTTACAAGGTTGCTATCTGCGAACAGGTTGAGGACCCGGCCCTTGCTAAGGGAATTGTTAAAAGAGATGTTGTAAGAGTGGTAACACCGGGAACTGTCACAGATATTGCAATGCTTGATGACAGGAAGAATAATTATCTTATGTCTGTTTGCAGAAACGGTAATTTTTACGGACTGGCAGCTGTTGATATAACTACAGGGGACTTTTACGCCACCAGAATTACCTGGGGTAATACAAAAGGCAAGCTGCTTGATGAAATTGCAAAGTTTATGCCTTCTGAGCTTGTAGTAAACAGTGAATTCAATGAAGACAAGGAACTGCTTGGTCAGCTGAACCTGCGGTTTAATATATACATATCAGGTTTTGATAACTGCAGTTTTGAATACGGTAATGCAAAGGAGACGCTAACAGAGCATTTTAATAGCTTGAATTTGGACCTATCGGAATATGATATTTCAGTTAATGCCTCCGGCGCCCTGCTCAAATATCTGGATATGACCCAAAAGGTCAGCCTCAGCCATATTCAGAACTTTAATTCATATAATATTGAAGAATTCATGATTCTCGATGCAGCTACCAGAAGAAATCTTGAGTTAACCGAAACCATGAGGGAGAAATCAAAACGGGGCTCACTGCTATGGGTTCTGGATAAAACCATGACTTCCATGGGGGGCAGACTGTTGAGAAAATGGATAGAACAGCCCCTTGTCAACCCGGGTGATATTCAACTGAGGCTTGATGCAGTAGACGAGTTCAGAAACAGATTCATGGCCCGTATGGAAATAAGAGAAATGCTGCGCAGAGTTTATGATATGGAAAGACTAATGGGCAAGGTTGTGCTTGGAAGTGTAAACTGCAGGGATTTGATAGCTTTAAAAAACTCTGTGAGTCAGATTCCCTTTATAAAAAATACCCTTAGAGAATTTGAAGCTGAACATAACAAATACTGCAATGAACAGGTGGACACCCTTGCTGATGTTTGTCAACTGATAGAAGCTGCAATAATAGATGATCCTCCAATAACCATCAAGGAAGGCGGTATCATTAAAGACGGCTATAATGCTGAGGTGGACAAGCTTAGACAGGCCTCAACACAGGGAAAGGACTGGATTGCAGCTCTTGAAGCCGCCGAAAAGGAAAAGACCGGCATAAAGAATCTCAAAGTTGGCTTCAACAGAGTATTCGGCTATTACATAGAAATAACCAAATCCAATTTCTCACTGGTACCTGAGGATTACATAAGAAAGCAGACGCTTGCAAACTGTGAAAGATACATAACACCTGAACTTAAAGAGATTGAAGATAATATTTTGGGTGCTGAAGAAAAAATTATTCAGCTGGAATACAGTTTATTTGTTGAGGTAAAGGAAGCAATTGCCTCTCAACTTACTAGAATAAAAACTACTTCAAAAGCCCTTGCCGAGCTTGATGCCCTGGCTTCACTTGCGGAGGTTGCCGACAGGGAGGGCTATTGCATGCCTGAAATTACTGCATCCGATGAAATACATATTGTGGACGGAAGACATCCCGTAGTTGAGAAAATGACAGACAAGAGCAGCTTTGTGCCAAACGACACAGTTCTGGATATGAGTGAGGACAGACTTGCCGTAATCACCGGGCCAAACATGGCCGGCAAGTCCACTTACATGAGGCAGACAGCTCTCATTGTATTAATGGCACAAATAGGCAGTTTTGTTCCTGCAACCTCAGCCAAAATCGGGCTTGTGGACAGAATATTTACCAGGGTAGGTGCATCCGATGACCTTGCTTCGGGGCAGAGTACCTTTATGGTTGAGATGTCCGAGGTGGCAAATATTCTGATCAATGCGACACAGAGAAGCTTGCTGATACTAGATGAGATCGGCAGAGGCACAAGCACTTTTGACGGACTAAGTATTGCATGGGCTGTAATTGAATACATAGTCAGCAAGGAAAATCTGGGCTGCAGAACGCTTTTTGCCACACATTACCATGAACTTACAGAACTGGAAGGGAAACTCACAGGGATAAAGAATTATTGCATAACTGTCAAGGAAAAAGGCGAGGAAGTTATATTCCTGCGTAAAATCATCAGGGGCGGTGCAGACGGCAGCTATGGTATACAGGTTGCTAGACTTGCAGGCGTGCCTCTGCCTGTAATCGACAGAGCAAAGGAAATCCTGAAGGAGCTGGATGATGCTGATATAAACAAGAATGGGAAGGCACGCAGGGTTAAGAAGCAGGTTGAAGGACAGCTTGACCTTTTTGAGGCCGCAGCCAAAGCGTCAGCCAACAATGAGATACTGGAGGACATAAGAAAAATTGATATTTCAAGGCTGACGCCAATAGATGCTATGAATATACTTTATGAGCTTCAGCGTAAAATGAAGAACTGAATTTGATAGAAAGCAAATGACTCAAGGTTAATGCATGAAAACAGGAGGTTTTATGGGACGCATAATTGTACTGGATGAAAATACATCAAATAAAATAGCAGCCGGAGAAGTGGTTGAAAAGCCTGCTTCCGTTGTTAAGGAGCTTGTGGAAAACTCTATTGATGCCGGTGCAACAAGTATCTCAGTGGATATAAGGAACGGTGGAATTTCTTATATAAAAGTAACAGACAACGGCAGCGGCATGGATGAAGATGATGTTGAAATAGCTTTTGAACGTCATGCGACCAGCAAAATAAAGCGTGCAGAAGATTTGGATTCTATAATTACCATGGGGTTCCGCGGCGAAGCACTTGCCAGTATTGCTGCTGTTTCCTCAGTTGAGCTTCAGACGAGAGCAGCGGGTAAAACTTACGGCATGTATGTCCACATCAGCGGAGGTAGCTTTAAGGAAGTAAGGCAGACAGGATGTCCTGTCGGCACAACCTTTATTATTAAAGATCTATTTTACAATACTCCTGCCAGATATAAATTTCTAAAAAAGGATTCAACCGAAGCCGGGTATATTTCTGATACAATATCCAGAATTGCCTTGGGTAACCCTGATATCTCATTTAAATTGACAAGCGGAAAAACACAGCTTATTCATACCCCGGGAAATAATGACTTAAAAAGTGCTATTTACAGCGTGTATGGGAAAGAAATTATCAGGGAGCTGATGGAGGTAAATTATCAGGATGATAAATACAAGATAATTGGCTATGTTGGAAAACCCGAGGCTGCCAGGGCAAATAGAAACTACCAGTCGTTGTACATAAATAAGAGATACGTCAAGAGCAAGCTTGTTTCCTATGCAGTGGAACAGGCTTATAACAGCATACTTATGAAGAACAAATTTCCTTTTTTCGTTTTAAGTATAGAGCTCAATCCCCTATTAGTAGATGCCAATGTTTCTCCTGCTAAAACAGAAGTGCGTTTTGCAGAGGAAAGCTACCTTTCAAGGGCCATATATATGGCAGTTTCAAAGGCTTTAAGTTCGGATGCTCTGTTTAACCCCGTAACTGTATCAAACAAGGATAGAGAAATTTTTAAGTTTAAAAATGTTGATCCCAAACCCGAGTATGTTCAGGAAGAGTTGGATTATAGGGGGGGACGGAGGTTACCGGCTGACCCGCGTGCAAGCGAAACAAGAATTTCTGAGGAAAAGGAAATCCGAATGTTTACCGAGGCACTGAAACCACTGGCAAGGACGGATATTTACGCTAGTTCCGGCAAAAGTGACATTGTGGTACCTGCTGAAGACCTCTTGAATAACAAGCAAGAGGCCGGGCATGAATATGTAAATACAGCAGTCATTCATTGTTCAGCGGATAGGATAGAATCAAGCTTGGCAGGCGGTATTAGCTCGGCTTCACTTGTAAAGGAATACACCACTGTATTGGATGAGCATAATTTTAAAATTAATGACATAGTACCAGAAAAAACTGTTTTTACCGAAATAAAACCTGCTATTGAACCTGAAATTGAACCTGTTATTGAACCTGTTATTGAACCTGCAGTGGTTGATAATAAAAAAGCTGAACCTGATCTTACTTCGATGAAATACATCGGACAGGCATTTTCAACCTACATCCTTCTTCAGAGCGGAGAAGAGCTGGTTTTGGTGGATCAGCATGCAGCTCATGAGCGAATTATTTATGAAAAGCTTAGGGTAAAATTTGAAGAGCAGGAAAATAATACTCAACTTTTGTTGGAGCCTGTGGTAATTAAGTTTCAGGCCTTTGAGCTCGTTGAAATAAAGTCCAGGCAGGAGCTGCTGAATAAAATTGGTTTTACTTTTGAGGATTTTGGAAATAATTCCATTATAATCAGAGGGATACCTTATGCGCTTGAGGGTTCATCACCAAGGGATATTTTCCTGGAAATAGCCGACAAGGTTCTTTCCAATTTAAAACCCCTAGCTACACCACTGGCAGATGAAATCATACATACGATAGCCTGCAAGGCAGCTATAAAAGCCAATAAGAAGCTAGATGACAGTGAGGTTATAAAACTGCTTGAGGAGTTGTCTGTAACCGGAAGACGTTATACATGTCCTCATGGAAGGCCGACTGTAATCAGACTGACAAAATATGAAATTGAAAAAATGTTTAAAAGGATAGTGTGAAAGGATTTTTAATGAAGGATGTAATTGTTATAGCAGGTCCCACTGCTTCCGGCAAAACTAATCTATCTATAGAGCTTGCAAAGCGTTTGGATGGTGAAATAATATCGGCAGATTCCATGCAGGTTTACAGATACATGGACATAGGAACTGCAAAACCGACTGCTGAAGAAATGCGGGGTATAAAGCACTACCTTATTGATGAAATTTTACCCAGTGAAGAGTTCAATGTTGTAAAGTTTAAAGAGCTTGCAGAAAAGTATATTGAAGAAATTATTAATAAAGGAAAGCAGCCCATACTGGTGGGAGGAACAGGGTTATATATCAGTTCATTAGTAAATAATATAACTTTCAGTGAAACTCAAACAGACTGGGACCTCCGTGAAAAATTAACCAAAGAGGCTGAAGAAAAGGGAGCTCAGTATGTACATGAAAAGTTGAAAGAAGTTGATCCCGAAGCAGCAGAAAGCATTCATCCCAATAATGTAAAGAGGGTAATACGTGCTCTGGAAGTATTCTGCCAGACACAAAAGCCAATCAGCTTCCACAATGAAATGTCAAGGGCAACACCTTCAAAATATAATTTTATTCTCCTTGCTCTTACCATGGACAGGGAAAAACTTTATGAAAGAATAAACAAGAGAGTTGATATAATGCTTGCAAACGGGCTTGTAGATGAAGTTAAAAAACTGGTAGAGATGGGCTTTGGAGATTCTATAACGTCAATGCAGGGAATTGGGTACAAGGAAATACTGGGTTATCTGAAAAATGAAATATCACTTGATGAGGCCGTTGAAAATGTCAAGCGGGAGTCAAGAAGATATGCCAAGAGACAAATCACATGGTTTAAGAGAATGAATGAAATAAAATGGTTTAGTATAGATAATTATGGAAATACTAATAATATTATTGAGGATGTCGTAACCTATGTAAAGAGCCATAGTGCGTAATTTGAGGTTAGTAGTACTATATTCTTATTGCACGGGTTGGCATTATCTAGTAAAATAAATCTATTATTATGTCTTCATGTTCAGTGTATTTGATTCTGGGGGCACATATAATTTGATCCGAAGATGCCGGATTAAGTTAGTAATTATATATAAAACAAAGGAGAGGATTACTTTGGTAAAGAATACTATCAATTTGCAGGACATTTTTTTAAATCAGGTCAGGAAAGAACATATAGCGGTTACTATATACCTGACCAATGGTTTTCAATTAAAGGGAATGGTTAAGGGCTTTGACAATTTCACAGTTGTTCTGGACAGTGACGGAAAACAGCAGCTAGTTTATAAGCATGCTATCTCAACAATAAGCCCAATGAAAGTTGTAAACCTGATATTCAATGATCAGATGAAGGAATAATCCAGTTCTACATAGTTTATTACTATATAAATGAAATGGAATATTAAAAATTGTTATAATAAAAACTCCTATTATTAAGTCAATTCTTATAAATAGGAGTTTTTTGCTTTCCATGGAATATTTACATTCTTCTGAATACACCAATGACCTTACCAACAATAGACAAATTGTCCTTTACTATTATGGGTTCCAGTCTGCTGTTTTCCGGCTGCAATCGGATATGATCCTTTTCCTTGTAAAAAGTCTTACAGGTAGCTTCATCTTCAATTAATGCAACAACTATATCACCGTTATTGGCTGTTGATTGCTGTCGAACCAGAACAAAATCCTTGTCAAGTATTCCGGCTTCAATCATACTGTCACCTTGTATTCTAAGCATAAATGCAGTGCTGTTTTGTACAAAGTCCACAGGTAAGGGGAAGGTATCTGTGATATTCTCAACAGCCAAAATCGGCTGGCCGGCTGCGACCTTTCCGACAATAGGGACTTCAATCATCTCGCGGGAAGTATAATAGTTTTCCTCTGAGGGTGTATTGGCAGCCTTTGCCGGTTTATTTGAATTATTTAAAATTTTTATAGCTCTTGGTTTTGTTGGATCCTTCTGAAGGACACCGCTGTCGGTAAGCTTCTGCAAATAAGCATGAACCGTAGAGGTAGACTTAAAACCAACCGCAGCACAAATCTCTCTGACTGAAGGGGGGTAACCATTTTCATATACGCATTTATTGACATAGTCAAGAATTTCCTGCTGCTTGCTAGAATTCTTCTTAGCCATAAAAACCTCCTAATTTATGTAGATTTCAAGGTAAGTATAGCATAATAAATTCCAAAAAGCAAACTAATGTTCGGAAATTTGTTAAAACTATTGACAAAAGGAACAGATGTTCGATATTATTATATATGTAAAGAACAAACGTTCGGGAGGGAATTAACATGAATAAAAAGAGATACATATTGAAGAATAAAGCCAAGTTTTTCAGTTTTCTATTTATAACTTCTCTTATTATATTTATGATGGTTTATACAGCCAGTGTTTCAGGTTATAAAGAGCCGAGTTATGAGACTGTAACCATTAGCTCCGGAGACACTCTGTGGTCAATAGCTCAGCAATATAAGAGTGACAATAGTGATATAAGGGAATACATTCACGATATTAAAAAGCTCAACAAATTGGATTCCGGTTTATTAATTGAAAACACTTCAATTATAATTCCCGTTGAAAACTAATATTTAAATTTTGACAAATTAATTTTATTTAACCCATTTATTTGACAATTATATATTGCGGTAGTATTATAGATGCTGTGTTAGCAAGCTTTATCTATTTGGCCTTGGAGGTTTTTGATTCATGTCAGTAAATTACTTGTCAATAAGCTTTATAATATGCATTATATTGTATTTATCAGGATCCTTTTCTTCATTACTAACATACTCCAGGCCTAAAGTTTCAAATGTCCTTTCCAATATCATATCAGCTTCAGCCGGAAGTTTATTAAGCATATCAATGCTATACAAATTAATTTATGCTGATGATATTACACTCTCTTTTAAATTCAACAACAACCTTCCATTTATGGACTTTGATTTTAGGATAGACAATCTTTCAGCATTCTTTCTCATTTTGACCGGGTTGATCACATTAATTGTATCTGTTTACTCATTAACATATATGAAAAGATTCTTCTATATAAAAAATGTTGGGGTATTCGGAGCATTTTACAATCTTTTCATTCTTTCAATGCTTCTCCTTACTACAAGTGACAATATTTTGTTATTCCTGTTATTTTGGGAGTTAATGTCATTGTTTTCTTACTTCCTTGTAATATACGAACATGAAAACGAAGAAGCACAAAGGGCAGGAAAAACATACATAATTATGACTTATACAGGAACTGCCTTTATTACGGCAGCTTTTGTATTAGTAGCCTATTTTTCAAAAAGCTTTGAATTGTCTGCGATTACACCATCTTTAATTCCAAAAAACTATTCAAATCTTATTTATGTATTTTTGCTGATAGGTTTTGGAACTAAAGCCGGTATCATACCAATGCATATATGGCTTCCTTACGCTTATACCGAGGCACCAAGCAATATCGCCTCAATAATGTCTGCAGTTATGAAAAAGCTGTCAATATACGGGCTTTTAAGAATAATGTTTTATGTTTTACCTGAAAATGCAATGTGGTGGGGTGTACTGACTCTTATAATTGGAACAATTTCCGCTGTATTTGGAATTGCATATTCAGCTGCCTCGACAATTAACATTAAGAGACTCCTATCATATTCAAGCATAGAAAATATGGGTATAATCTTTTGTGGTATTGGCATCATGCTTATTGCAAGAGCATCAGGAAATTCATTTTTATTATCCTTGTCTCTAACCGGTGTATTAGTACACACATTAAATCATGCATTGTTTAAATCATTACTATTTATGGGAGCAGGAGCAATCAGATTCGCAACAGGTACAAGAAACATGGAAAAGCTGGGAGGACTTATAAAGAAAATGCCCCTGGTTTCAATTTTTGTTTTTACAGGTTGCCTGGCGATAGCTGCCGTGCCGCCGCTTAATGGGTTTGCCAGTGAGTACATAATCTTTCAGTCAATCATTAATAGTATCTTATGGTTTTTACCCTCAGGTGAATTCTCAATGGTTTTACTATTTGTTATTGTTGCAGCCTGCCTTGCTCTTACAGGTGCTCTTGTAGTGTTTAGTTATGTCAAACTTTTTGGAATATCTTTTTTAGGCATGCCCAGGAGCTATGAGGCAGAAAATGCCAGAGAACCTGAAAAACCGATGCTTGCAGCTATGGGAATCTCTGCATTATTGTGTATCTTGTCAGGAATTGGTTTTAAACAGGTAATCAGATTAATTGATAGTGTATCGGGCGACCTGATAAACATCAAGCTGCTGTCTACAGACTGGTCACTATCAGCCTTCCTGCACTACCCTTTGGAAAATGGAAGCTTAAGTATTTCTTTCAGCTTGTTATTTGTCCTTATCCTGTTATCATCAGCTTTGGTAACTGTACTTGTAATTGCTGTCAGGAGAAGGACTTCCGTTCAAAGTTACAACACCTGGGATTGCGGTTATACAAAATTAAATCCCAAGATGCAATATTCAGCAACTGGTTTCTCAAAATCAGTGAGAATCATCTTCAGAGGCCTTTTTAAACCAAATAGAGACCTGGTAATCACTGAAGGCACCGGGCCGTATTTTATCAAAAAGGCTAATTACAACGTTTCAACTGAGAAAGTAATTGAAAAGTATTTATATAAACCTTTTGTTTCAGGCATTGTAAATTTCTCAAGAAAAATAAGATTCAAAATTCAAACAGGAAGCATACATGCATATTTAATGTATTTCTTCTGTGTTTTGATATTGATGCTGTTGTATTATTCATTCTTTGCAAAATAGAAATCAAATTTTTTAATTTAGTTAAGTCTTAAGTAAGTAACTATATAAAAAGGATTGAAACTATGTTGGAGTCAATTTTAAAACTGGTGTCACAAATTATATTAACTTTGCTGATAGCCCCGCTCGTTACGGGTATAATCAGAAAAATGAAGGCTAAAGTACAGCACAGAGTGGGAGCATCTGTTTTTCAGCCATATTATGATTTGATAAAATTATTTAGAAAAGACCTTGTGGTTTCATCAACTGCCTCATGGATTTACAGTTTGGCACCATACGTATATTTTGTTTCTTCAGTTTTAGCAATAAGCTGTTTACCGATAATTCATGGCTTGACCGGTTTTACCTTTTATACCGACTTACTCATCGTTGTTTATTTATTTGTAGCAGGCAGGATATTTATGGCTTTATCCGGTCTTGATACTGGAAGTACCTTCGGCGGAATGGGAAGCAGCAGGGAACTTCTTGTGTCTGCACTTATAGAACCTTCGCTGTTTATTATCATAATTACCATAAGTGCCAGACCAGGAGTAGCATCGACCAATGTTTCCGCCATATACCAGTATGCTGCATCTAATACCGGTGAAATTTTTACCCCTACGAATATTTTATTGTTTGCAAGCATGCTTTTAATACTGATTGCAGAATCCTCAAGAATACCTGTAGATGACCCGTCTACGCATCTTGAACTTACAATGGTACATGAAGCAATGGTATTGGAGTATTCAGGCAGACATCTTGCCTTAATTGAAATAGGAACATATATAAAGCAGTTGGTTTTTATGACTATTATGTCCAATATACTCATACCTGTAGGATTTGGCATTGAAAATATTTTTTTGAGTTTTGGCATTTATCTTATAAAGATTTTGGTTATTACTGTTCTTGTGGGCTTAATAGAACTTAACACAGTTAAGCTTAGATTGTACAGCATACCAAACTTTGCTGTAATAGCATTGATAATATCCATCCTGGGCTTCCTGACAGGTTTTATTTTGAAATAGAAACAATAATTTGGATTTAAAAACAGAGGAGTTTGTTTATGTATCATAATGCATTGAACCTTTTATCCATATTAATACTGATTTCCTCCTTTACTTTGATTGCAAACAAACGTCAGAATTCTTATATTGCAACCTTTAGAGTCCAGTCTCTGTTACTGGCTGCCATATCACTTTTTGTTTCGGTCAGAGGAATGCTCACAACAGGAAAGTTTGATGAAGTCATTATAATGTTTGTTTTGATTATTGTTTTCAAAGTAATTATAATACCCGGATATATGAAGAAAACTGCAGACAAGGTGGAATATAAGGTTGAAAAAGACTTTTTTATCAATATTCCCATATCGATGATCATATGCTGTGGGTTAGTTGTTCTCAGCTGGTATGTGATATATCATATCGAGGGAATAACCGATCATGCTGCCAAGAATTACTTGATTTATTCATTTTCTGTAGTATTGCTGGGATTATTTTTTATGATAAGCAGAAAGAAAGCTATAGGACAGATAATCGGGTTTCTGGTCATTGAAAACGGCATGTTTCTGGCAGCTATGCTGACCACTGAGGGAATGCCAATGATTGTAGAACTTGGACTTTTCTTTGACCTGCTTACGGCATTTATTATAATGGGAATATTTGTTTTTAAAATCAATAATACCTTTGAATCAATAGATATAAACAAGCTGAAGAACTTAAAAGGTTAGTAAAGGGGACATTGGGGGCTGAAATGAATCTGATATTCTTAGCTGTTCCTGCCATTGCAGCAGGATTAGTCTGGACAAACAAAAACAAAATAATTATTCATTTAACCAATCTGGTTGGTGCCGGAACACTGCTGGTGCTTTCCATTCTGGCTTTGGTAGACATTAACAGCTCCAAAGCAATTGTAGCTGACGGTTTATTTAAAGATATATTCTACATGGATTCGTTGAGTGTGTATATATTATTTATAACCACATTGGCTTTTTTCCTGGTTTCATTATATTCCATAAGTTACTTTGGTGAAGAACTCAGAAGAAAGGTAATAACATTAAACAAACTGAAACTTTTTTACAGTCTTTCAAATGCATTTGTTCTGTCTATGATATTAGCCTTGACCACTCAGAATATGGGAGTTATGTGGATTGCCATTGAAGCAACCACTCTGGCTTCAGCATTTCTGGTGGGCTTTTATAATAACAAAAGGGCAATTGAAGCAGCCTGGAAATATTTGATCATCTGTTCTGTGGGTATTGCGTTTGCATTGTTGGGTGTAATCTTACTGTACTATTCTTCAACTGTAAAGCTTGGCGGTACCAAAATACTTGGCTTGAGCTGGAACTATCTGATGCAGAATGCGACTGCGCTTGACCCCAGCATACTTAAAATAGCCTTTATTTTCATTCTGATCGGTTTCGGTACAAAGGTAGGCTTTTCTCCCATGCATACCTGGCTGCCTGATGCCCACAGTCAAGCGCCGTCACCAGTAAGCTCGCTGCTGTCAGGGGTACTCCTGAATACAGCGATGTATGGTATAATTAGAGTTATGTCTATAGTCAATAAGAGTCTGGACAGCAGCAGATACACGGGAAACCTTTTAATCCTGCTGGGGATACTGTCAGTTGGCACAGCAGCTATATTTGTCCTTGTCCAGCAGGATTACAAAAGAATTCTTGCATATTCCAGTATAGAACATATGGGAATAATAGCTTTAGGCCTTGGAATATGCACTCCCATAAGCATTTTTGCGGCTCTTTACCATACCTTTAACCATGCAATGACAAAATCCATGCTCTTCCTGGCAACAGGAAATGTATATTTGAAATATCATACCAAGAAAATAGCAAGTATCAAAGGCCTTATAAAAACAATGCCGGTCACAGGTGTAGTTTTTGTGCTGGGCGCTTTTGCAATAACCGGAATGCCGCCTTTTGGAATATTTATGAGTGAGTTCAATACGGTGGTTGCAGGGATTTTCTCAAAGCATTATATAATAACCGGGTTAATGCTGATATTTCTGGCAGCAGTTTTTGCAGGCTTTACCAAGCAGTTGGGTAAAATGTTTTATGGCAGGAATACCAATGTTGAAATTAAGAAAGGGGAACTTGACAGGCTTGGACCTGTTGTACTGGTTATCCTACTATGTATAACAGTATGTATCGGTGTCTATATTCCTGATCCTATTAAAACCCTGATGGATAATACGACGAATATCATACTTGGATTGGGGGGGAAGTAAGTGGTGTCAGAGGCCATTTTTGAAACTATAAACAGGTTATTATCTACCTTTATTGTAGAAAGTAGTCTGAAAAACGAAAATGAAATTTATGTCGAGGTTTCCCCTGAAACAATAAAGGATGCCTGCATAAATATTTTTAGTAATATAGATTGTGTGTTGGTTGATTTGTTCGGTAATGATATTTCAATTAATGATAAATTATTTATTTATTATACCTTTTCGGTTAGATCCTCAAATACTCTTATAACTTTATTAACAGGATTACAGAAAGCAAATAAAATAGAGTTGGATTCATTAGCTAAGGACATTCCCACAGCAGCCATGTATGAGAGGGAAATCCGGGATATGTACGGTGTTGATTTCAAAGATATTCCTGATAGCAGGGAATTGGTCCATCATGGTAATTTTCCTCAGAAGACACATCCTTTAAGAAAGGACTTCAAAGCAAATACAAGACTGGGTTTTGAGAAGCGGGATCAGGAATTTACCAGCATTTCTGGTTCAGGTGTATTTGAGGTACCTGTAGGGCCTGTACATGCTGGTATTATAGAGCCGGGGCACTTCAGATTCAGCGTTGCAGGTGAACCTATAATAAACCTTGAAGCCAAGCTTTATTATGTTCACAGAGGTCTTGAAAAGCTTGCAGAAAAGTCAAACTATTTGAAGGTGCTTTTATTTTCCGAACGTATTTCAGGAGATGAAACCTTTACTAATTCTCTAGCCTATTCCCAGGCAGTGGAAAAGCTGAACGGTATAACTTATGTACCTGAAAGAGCACTGTACTCAAGAGTCATTTTTGCCGAACTGGAAAGAATTTGTGCCCATCTGGGTGATATATCAGGCTTATGCGTTGATACAGCTTATGTTTTTGCGGCAGGTCAGTTTGCAATGATGAGACGCTGGATTCTTATATTATGTGAGCAGCTAACAGGCAGCAGATTTTTAAGAAACTCCAACAAACCTGGTGGATTACGTAAGGATTTTATAAGAAACAATGAGAAAATAATTCTGGAATGCATCAACAAGCTGGAAAAGGAATTTACTGAATCAGTGTCGATTATTAAGAATAACGGAATGTTTATAGACCGGGTTGAACATACTGGAATATTAAGTCATGAGATTGCAGCAGATCTCAATGCTGTGGGACCTGGTGGACGAGCAAGCGGTATAAAAACAGATGTAAGAAAAGAATTTCCCTACGCAGCTTATAACAAATTGAAGTTTAACATCCCTGAGCATACATTTTGTGACGTAAATTGCAGAATGAATGTCAAAATCGAAGAAGTTAGCGAAGCAATAGGACTTATTAGGCAAGCCCTCGATAAAATGCCTGAGGAAGGTCCGATTTCTGTTGATATAGGTGAACTTAAACCATATTCTTTTGCTTTTGGTATGACTGAAGCACCTCGAGGTGAAAATATACACTTTGTAATGGCCGGAGAGAGCAATACTATTTTACGTTATAAAGTAAGAACTCCATCTTTCTGTAACTGGCCGGCACTTTGTCACGCTGTTAGAACAAATACTTTAACAGATTTTCCGCTGATAAATAAAAGCTTTAATTTATCTTATGCCGGAAATGATCTATAAGATTATTTGTCCGGTATCAGTGTCTGTTGCTATTTACAGAGCACGATAATGGGAGGTTATATGTATAACATCATAAAAAAGATTTTTCAACACGGTACTGTTACAGTTGATTATCCTAAAAAGCCGATAAAAAGCTCATTCATAACTGGTATGCCGGAATTTGACTATAATAAATGCAAGAGATGTATGAAATGTGTTAATTGCTGTCCAACAGGTGCAATAGTTTTTGTTGACAACGACACAGAAAAAGTCAAGTCTCCTTCAGTTAACCTTGATGAATGTATTTTCTGTCGTTTTTGTGAAGAGAACTGTCCTCAAGAAGCCATTTGCCTTTCCAATAAATTTGAGTTGGCTCAAAAAAGCAGGGATGCACTCCGGGCTTCACCGGTTTATGTTATGGAAGACCAAGTTATTGGACTGGATTATGAGTTACTGGGTCAGCAATTAAAAGAAAAAGTGTATGCCAGGTTTGGAAAGAGTCTTAATATAAGAGAAGTAGATGCAGGCTCATGCAATGGCTGTGATTATGAAATAAATGCCTTAAGCAGCCCCTACAATGATATAGAGCGCTTCGGAATTCATTTTGTGGCCTCTCCCAGGCATGCCGATATGCTGCTGGTAACCGGCTGCGTTACAAGGAATATGGAGGAAGCGCTTATAAAGACCTATAATGCGGCTCCTTCTCCAAAACTTGTAGTAGCAGTAGGTGCTTGCGCCTGCAGTGGTGGTATCTTTAAGAATAGTTATGCAGGCAGAAATGGAGTTGACAGCATTTTGCCGGTGGATGTATATATACCCGGTTGTCCCCCTAGGCCGCAGGCAATAATTTATGGTATACTAAAAGCAATTGGCAGGCTGTAGTTAGAAAGGGAACAAGTTTATGAAAATGGTAGTAGATATGGAGACTTTAACAAGTATATAATCTTTAAAGTCTCCAAAAGTAATTAGAAGGAGAAGACTATGACTGAGCAATGTGAACTTTATGATAGAGAATGTGTGGACTGCGGAGAGTGTGATATCTGTGATCTTGACCCCGAAAAACACTGTGATGACTGTGGACGTTGTATTGATGAATCGGAAGAATATAGAAGTGTTACTGTAGAAGATTTCTTTAAGCAAAATGTCACCAAAGAACAACTGAAAAGGATGGAAAAGAAGCTTTTGGATAGACAAGCTGAAATTGAAGACAAGCTAAATTCCGAAAGTATTGATAAGAAGGAATAATTAGTAAATATAGAGTTTTGAAATATTGAGAGGTTATTTAAACTAATGAAGCATGAGATTTACCTTGACAATAGTGCAACAACAAAACCTTATGATGAGGTAGTTCAATATATAATAGAAGTCAGCAAAAATTATTACGGGAATCCATCATCTCTTCATACGATGGGCATTGAGGCAGAAAATCTTATTAAGAAAGCCAGAATGCAAATTTCTAATGTATTAAGAGCAGATCCAAAAGAAATTATCTTCACTTCAGGGGGAACAGAATCCAATAATATGGCTATATTGGGGTATCTGCGCGCAAATCCCAGAGCCGGGAAACATATTGTAACCAGTGAGATTGAACATCCCTCTGTGCTTGAGGTTTTTAAACACCTTGCTTCAGAAGGATATCATGTAGATTATATTCCCGTTGATGCTCAGGGAATAATAAAACTTGAAGCTCTTCGGAAAGTCCTTGACAAGGATACCGCATTGTTGAGCTTTATGCTCACAAATAATGAAGTTGGAGCTATTCAACCTATTTCGGAGATTAATAAAATCAGAAAAGAGCTATGTCCTTCTGCAGTAATCCATATTGATGCCGTGCAGGCCTTTGGGAAAATGCCCATAAATGCTTCAGGTATGAACATTGACCTTTTATCAATTAGTTCCCATAAGATTCACGGCCCAAAGGGTATAGGTGCTCTTTATATAAGAAAAGGTATAAAGGTTAAGCCTATTTTATTGGGGGGAGGACAGGAAACAGCACTAAGATCCGGAACAGAAAATGTACCTGCCATTTCCGGGTTCGGCCTTGCTGCTGAAATAACTGCCGTTGCCATGGAGGCAAATCATAAAAAAGTCAGTGAATTAAAGCAGTTTTTTGTTGAGAGAATAAAGCAGCATTTTGGGGAAGCGGTAATAAATTCGTCGGAGGAAGCTTTACCTTATATAATAAATGTTTCATTTCCAAATTTGAAATCGGAAGTATTGCTGCACCATCTTGAACAGAAGAACATATTTGTTTCTACAGGTTCTGCCTGTTCATCACACAAGAGCAGTCACAGTCATGTGCTAAAGGCTATGGGAGTTCCTCCAAAATATATTGACGGTGCTATACGTTTCAGTTTATCGGCACAAAATACACAGGAGGAATTAGATAAAACTATTAATTCTCTAATGGAAATTATTCCAGTAATAAGTATAAAACGCAGAGGGAAAGTCTAATAAAAGTATCTGCTTCGGACAAAAAAGCAGACAACGCCATAAATGGCTTGGGAGGGTTAACATGAAAAGAATAATACTGGTTCGTTATGGTGAAATAATACTTAAAGGTTTAAATAGACCCGTTTTTGAAGACAAGCTTATTGGAAATATTAAAAGTGCAATTTTTAAATCGGGCAATGCCAGAGTCTTTAAATCCCAGGGGAGAATATATGTTGAACCGCTGGTAGAAGATTATGATTTTGACCATGTACTTGAGAAAATTACTAAAATTTTTGGTGTGGTATCGGTAAGTCCGGTTTGGAAAATTGATACCGATTACGAGCAGATTAAAGCAACAGCTTTAACAGTGGCAACTGAACTTGTTAACAAGCATGGTCATAAAACCTTTAAACTTGAAACAAAAAGAGGAAACAAGAACTTCCCGATGCAGTCTCCTGAAATCAGCGCAGACGTTGGAGGCCATATTCTTGAAAACATTCCTGGATTGTCAGTGGACGTTAAGAATCCCGATTTTATCATACATCTGGAAGTAAGAGAAAGCTCATATGTCTATTCTGAAATAATCAAAGCCCATGGGGGTATGCCAATGGGTTCAAACGGAAAGGCTTTACTTTTGCTTTCTGGAGGGATTGACAGCCCGGTTGCCGGCTGGATGATGGGAAAAAGAGGTGTAGAAATTGAAGCAGTTCATTTTTACAGCTATCCATATACCAGTGAAAGAGCAAAGCAAAAGGTCATTGATCTGGCTCAGATTCTGTCACAGTACTGCGGTAAAATGCGCCTTCATGTAGTACCCTTTACAGAGATACAGCTCGCTATAAACGATAACTGTCCTGAAGACCAGCTCACAATTATTATGAGACGTATAATGATGAGAATTTCCGAGATTATTGCCCGTAAAACCAATGCAATGGCTCTGATAACCGGTGAAAGCATGGGGCAGGTTGCGAGCCAGACAATGCAAAGTCTCTATTGTACTGATTCAGCGGTAAATATGCCTGTATTCAGACCTCTAATTGGTATGGACAAAGTTGAAGTTATTGATATAGCCAGGAAAATAGATACCTTTGAAACATCCATATTACCCTATGAGGATTGCTGTACTGTTTTTGTAGCAAAGCATCCCCAAACCAAACCAAAGCTTGAAAAGATAATGAAGTCCGAAGAAGCTGTAGACTTTGAACCAATGATTGAGAAGGCTGTTGAGGGA
Organism: Bacillota bacterium; assembly: GCA_023409265.1. Classification (GTDB taxonomy): domain Bacteria; phylum Bacillota; class Clostridia; order Acetivibrionales; family DSM-1351; genus Ruminiclostridium. The sequence continues at coordinate 111,981 of JAEYHZ010000036.1, forward strand.
ACAGAGGTTATTGTGCTGAAGCCTTAAGTTTGAGAATAAGCAGAACTTTATAAAAGTAGGTGGATTTGGAAACCTTGTACTTAGGGTCACATGTTCACCTGCTTTTTTATGCATATATAGAATTAAATGACATAAAAGTGAAAAAGATGGAAGGAGAATCATGGAAACTGTCGAATAAGAATTAGTGTTGTCTTTAAGCAGAATTACTGTAGAGAGTACTTATGGTAGTTTTTTAATCCTAATTAAAATGTATCATTTTGCTTTTAGTACTATACCCTGTATTAACAATGTACAATACGTTTTTGAGTGGTGAATTTGCCCTGCGGCTGTGTTGAAGCCGCTTGCAAGGCACAAAGCCTTTCTGCACGTCTTCGCCTTGTCGCAAGCCAAATTCTCTCACTCAAAAATAGCCGGCGTGAGGCGTGTTTTACATTGTCAATAGAGGGTAAATAATTTCAAATTAATAGAGGAGAAAAACCAATGATTAAGACTTTTCGCAAGACAGCTTATTTTCTTATATTTGTAATGGTTTTTATTAATTTATGTACTGTTTCAACTTTAGGAGCGAGTAGTAAAATTGTCTCCATTAAAAATCTCAGTGTTACTTTAAGACTTAACGAAAAATATACATTTCCCACGACTGTTACTGCGGCAATGAGTGATAAATCGGTAAAGAATGTATCGGTTGTTTGGGACAAAAAGACATTGGATACCAGTAAAATAGGCACTTACACATTTAAGGGAACTGTAAAAGGATATACTCCCAAAGTTGTATTAGATGTTAAAGTGATTGATTCATATATTTCAAATAAGCAAGAAGCGGTTATACCGCCAAAACCGGCTGTAGAGGTTAACAATGATAAGTGGACTATAAAAAATGATTTACCAAGTGTAAATAAGGCCAAAGTATCTTCTATTGTTTATTCAGGATCTTCCCATATTACATTTAATGAGTATAACTACGACGTTAAAAAAGCTGTTACTTCCGGTAATAACATAATATTTATCCATAATGACGGAAAAGTTATGGAATATGATCCGGTAAAAGACGTATGGACTGATAAATATAAAATTCCTGAGCTGCAGAATTCAAACGGTGATTTTAAATTAGTATCCATAGATAATATAATTTATATAATGGGCGTTAATTTTACTGATGTTCTGGTTTACGATCCTGCAAACAATACATGTTCGTTAAAAACAAAGCTTCCGACTAAGAGAAGAATAGGGGGAGCTGTGGCTGCCAACAACAAAATTTACATACTCGGCGGGTTTGATGCGACAATAGGCAGTACAATTGGTACTCTTGAAGAATATGACCCCAAAACGGACAAATGGACAAAAAAGGCTCAGATGCTTGGTCGTGGTGCAAATAGTGTAACTGCAGCTGCTCTTGATGACAAAATCTATATATTGGGTTCATCTGATGGGAAAATGACACTGGAAGTATATGATATAAAAAACAACAGCTGGTCAGTTAAAGCTCCTGATGGGGATTCCTTACGCACAACAAGAAATTTGGAAGCTGTCAATGGGAAAATATATGCTATAGTATCTTGTAAAGAAAATGATTGGAATATTCTTGTTCAAGAATACGATCCTAAAACAAATAAGTGCACCTCTCGAATTGGTACATCAACTGAGCGAAGTGCATTTGCGAGTATAGTATTTAACGAAGAGATATATTTAATCGGGGGAATGAAATATAAACCTCAGCCTCAAGACATGACTGAATTAGAAAAATATTATGAAGACTTAAGGTCAAATCCTGATTCAGTTATTGAATACGTAAAGACTGTAGAAAAATATACTCCTCAAAGAGATTAATAATTGCTCTAATATAGTTAAGGATAAGCAGAAACTAAATGTTGGTTTGCTCAGAAAATTTTCTCAAATGTTAAGAAAAAATTTTGAAATGTATGTATGGTTATATCAAGTTTCATGAACAATTGGCATGTAGAAAAGATTTATATATGACGACATGTTTACACTTTAGGGAGGCGAATGTTCTAATGCTTGATTGTCATATTCATCTCGAAAGAGGCCCATATACACTAGATTGGCTGAATGATTTCATCAAAACAGCAGTAGAACGTGGTTTGGATGAAATTTACTTATTAGAACATAGTCATAGGTTTTACGAATTTACTAAAATGTACAAAACTGTTTGTCAATACAGCAATTATCAAAATGAATGGTTTTTACAAAGAAATAATGGTACTTTATCAATTAGAGACTATATAAGATTTATTGAGACGGCCAAACAAAACAGTTATCCTGTTAAAATAAAATTCGGTTTAGAAGTTTGTTATTTTGAAGGATTTGAACAATTAATAAAGGATATTATAGATAAGTATTCATTTGATTTTGCCACGGGGTCAGTACATTGGGTTGATGGATTTGGATTTGACCATAAAAAGGAATTGTGGGGTACTTTGGATGTTGACAAAGTCTATACCCGATATTATGAAATAATGCAAAAGCTGATAGAAAGCAACATATTTACAGGAGTTGCTCATCCGGACAGCATCAAAGCTTTTGGTCATAAACCTTTCTTTGATTTAGCAGGCACATATAATAAAATAGCAGATTTACTGATAAACTATGATATGTACGCTGAACAGAGCGGGGGATTGAATTTGAACTACAGCAGCAGTTGTGAACTTGGGATGAATGCAGTGATGCTAAAGATTTTTAGGGACAAGGGTGTAAGAATTCTAACCGCTTCTGATGCACATAAACCTGCAGATGTGGGAGCAAATATTCTTGAACTTGAAAATTTACTTGTCCGATGAGCACGCTTGAGACTTTAGTTTTATCAAGCTAAAGACGTTTGACATTTATTTCAATCCTTTGATACTTGGAATAAGATTATTATTGACTTATTTTCTATAGAAAACTATAATATATAATAATATTTTAAAAGTGATGACTGAGAAAGAGTAGGAATAATGTAACCTGACAGAGAGTTCCCGGGTGGTGAGAGGGGCAAGGAAATATATTCTGAATACATCTTATGAACTGCACACCAAAAAGGTTTTACCCAAGTAGGCTGATGCCGGGAACTTGCGCCCGTTATAGCGCTAGAGTATATATTACAGTAGTTCATGTATTATACTATGTTTTGTAATACATAGTATTCACTGTTTTGTACTTGATAAGGTTTGTGCTGTGAAGCACTAATAAATTGAGGTGGTAACACGAAGCTTTCAGCTCTCGTCCTCTGAGTATATCAGAGAACGGGAGCTTTTTGTTTGCGTTTGCTGCCACCTTTACTGCAATAACCAGGGTTAAACAGTGTCTCACTGTTTTAATACAACATTACATTTTTCAAGGAGGTTTAAAAATGCAGGTAAGTAAAAAACGAATTATTGTAAGTAAATCCGAGGAGCAGAGCATTGATGAACAAATCAAGATTATTTTAAAAGGAGTTGAAGAAATTATTGGTCTTGAAGACTTAAGAAAAAAGCTGCAAAAGTCAGCTGAAAATGGGATGCCGCTGACTATTAAACTAGGTCTTGACCCTACTGCACCTGACATACATTTAGGGCATACTGTTGTACTGAGGAAGATTAAGCAATTTCAGGATTTAGGGCACAGAGCAGTAATTATAATTGGTGATTTTACGGGTATGATAGGTGACCCAACCGGAAAGTCCAAAACGCGAAGACAATTAAGCAAGGAAGAGGTAATAAATAATGCGTTAACTTATCAAAACCAGATTTTTAAGATTCTTGACACAGAAAAAACAGAAGTCAGATTTAACAGTGAATGGCTTTCAAAGTTGAATTTTACCGATGTGATGCAGCTTGCCTCAAAGTATACTGTTGCCAGGATGCTGGAAAGAGATGATTTCAAGAACAGGTTTAAAGAGCACGAAAGTATTGGTATCCATGAGTTTTTTTACCCGTTGATTCAGGGATATGATTCAGTTGAACTCAAAGCTGATGTTGAACTTGGTGGTACCGAACAGAGATTTAATATTCTGATGGGGAGAAATCTTCAGAAGGATTACGGACAGGAAAGTCAGGCTGCAATTTTCATGCCCATACTTGAAGGTATTGATGGGGTTGAAAAAATGAGCAAAAGTCTTGGAAACTATGTTGGTATAAATGAAGCTCCGGATCAGATACTCGGAAAGCTGATGTCCATTCCGGATTCTATGATAATCAGATACTTTGAGCTGGCAACGGATTTACATCCTGATGAGCTGGAACTTATAAAAAACGAAATATCCAACGGGACAGTAAATCCAAGAGATGTAAAAATGAGACTTGCAGCTGAGATTACAGAGCTTTACCACGGAGCTTCAGCAGCCCGGTCAGCAGCTGAAACCTTCACAAGGATATTTCAGAAGCGGGAAGCTCCTAACGATGTACCTGGCTTTGTGTTCCCTGAAAGTATGTTAACCGGAGACAGTACAGATATAGTAAAAATTCTGGTTACTGCCGGGATGGTTTCCAGCAATAGTGAGGCACGGAGGCTTATTAATCAGGGAGGAGTGAAAATTAATGGAGAAAAACTTGATGCAATAAATCTAGTAGCTTTACAAAATGAAGACATTATCCAGGCAGGTAAGCTTAAATTTATAAAATTAATAATAAGGAGCTAATTTCATATGGATTCTGACGGATATTATTATGGGCCGCTGCGGGAGATTTGAGTTAAAAATCAATCGCAGCGGCTTTAAATTTTGAAAAAGTTCTGTGGTAATTCATTTCTATTAAATCAAGAGAAACCTCATTCTTTTATCCTCGTTTAATATTCAGAAATATTATCAGAAATAAAATAATATTATAGTACAGGTATTACGTACGGAAAATCCGAGATAACAGGATGATGTAAAGACATCCTTATAATTTTATTTAATTACTTGTAACCTGCAGATTAAGAGGCATTAATACCTTATATTTTATTTAAAAATTGATTCTTATTTATCCGGATGAAATAAGGGAGTAATATGAAAATACAAATTAATAATAAAAAGGCAGTGCATGTTGGCTTTGCCATAATTACCACTATGATAATAATTGGTATTATATTTTTGATAAATTGGAACAAAAAACTGTCCTATGATTATTTTTATAAAGGCATATACATAGATGGCATCAAGGTAGAGGGCATGTCGATAAATACTGCTGAAAAGGAAATAAAAAACAAATTGGAAAACAATTACAATCCAAGAATTATCAAGGTGTTATATAACGATAAATCCTGGGACCTTCCACTCAGCGGCATAGATTTTAGCTTTGATGTGGATACAGCTTTAAATAGGGCATACAAGCTTGGGCGTAGCGGTTCAGCTTTTTACAGATTGAAGACAATTAAAAGATTGGAGAAAAAACCAATCAATTTGATTGTGTCTGCAAAATATGATAAGGTAAAATTAAACAAGTTTTTATCCACAATAAAAAAGGAAATAGATTTTTCAGGTACAAACTCCACATATGATTATAATTATGGTAGAATAGTATATACCAGAGATGTAAACGGGAGAAAGCTTGATCTTGAAACTAATGCGAAACTTATTGAAGCCAGACTGCTGAATAGGGATTTTAGTGACATTTGCCTTTTAGTGGAGACAGTCAGACCAACTATAACAGTTGATGACGTTAAGGATTTGAAAAATGTTCTTGGTACCTATTCAACAAAGTTTAATTCAGATAATTACAGCAGGGCACACAATATAGAACTGGCTGGTAAAAAGATTAATAATTTTCTTTTGCTGCCGGGAGAAGAATTCTCAATGGATTTCGCTTTGGGGCCAAGAACTTCTTCCAACGGATATATGCAGGCTCCCATTATAATGCGAAGCAAGATGGTATCCGGTACCGGCGGTGGAGTTTGCCAGGTGGCGACAACTCTATATAATGCAGCATTGCTTTCTTACTTAGATATAACTATGAGAGTGCATCACTCAATTCCTTTGAGATATGTCCCTCCGGGACAGGATGCTACTATTTCTGAAGGATATATAGACTTGAAATTTAAGAACAATAGGGATTATACTATTTGTATTGTTTCTGAAATTAAAGGCGGCACTGTTACAATAAAAATCATAGGCAGGAAAAAAGAAGGTGAGAATTTTCGGGCTGCATTAAGGTCAATCATTCTTGATCAATATGATCCGCCTGAACCTGAATATGTTATTAACAACAGTCTGTCAAATGACGAAATACAAATAAGAGTAAAAGAGAGAAAAGGCTTAAAGGTAGTATTATATAGAGATACATATAACGAACAGGGGGCATTGGTAAACAGCGAAGTAATCAGTGAAGATATTTATAAACCGGTTCGTGGACAGCTTGCTGTAAACAGGAAGACTTATGAGACCCTAAAAAACAATTAAAAGAGATATTGCTAATTATTCTTAAGTCAATATGAAAAATATACAAAACGGTTAGGAGTATGGTGCAATGAATAATTTGCTTTATAACAAAAAAATTATGTGTCCGGTATGCAACAGAGAAATAGAAGTAACCAAGGTAAAAACTAAAGGCTGCAAGGTAAAGTCAAGAGATACGGATATGTGTGTACATTATGAAGACCTGAATGTTCTCTTCTATGATGTATGGGTTTGTGAAAATTGCGGTTACGCGGCACTTCAAGATAAATTTGAAGGACTTTTTACAAAGGATATTGCTGTAATACGCGATAAAATTTCAAAGAACTGGGTAAAGAGAAGCTTTATCGGGGAGAGAGACGCTGACAAGGCAATTGAGGCTTTCAAGCTGGCACTGCTGACTCTGAAGGTCAGGAATGCCAAGGCCAGTGAATTGGCAAAGGTGTGTCTCAGAATAGCCTGGTTGTACAGAGACAAAAATGATTCAAAACGAGAAACAGAGTTTCTTAATTTTGCATTGAATTCATATAATGAAGCTTATCTTAAGGAGAGATTTCCTTTGGACAAGCTAGATGAATATACTTGCATGTACATAATAGCTGAATTGTTTAGAAGAGTTGGCAAACTGGATGATTCCATACTTTGGTTCAGCAGAATTGTTTCTTCAGCTGAAGCAAGAAGAAATCCAAAATTAATAGATATGGCACGTGATCAGTATCAGCTGGCAAAAGATGAGCTGGCTGCAGCTGGAACAGGTGCTTAAAGGAGATATGTTTTTTAATGGAGGCTGGTAAGGTACCAAACGAAGTTTTAGATAAAATTGTTCTTAGTAAAATAAATAAATTCAGAAAAGACATAATTCTAAGACCCGGAATTGGTGAGGATTGTGCGGCGATAGATTTTGACGACTATGCCTGCATACTTTCAACTGACCCAATTACCGGTGCAGCCAAGGATATAGGACAGCTGGCAGTTCATATATCCTGCAACGATATAGCGTCCTGTGGAGTAGCCCCAATGGGTCTGATGGTAACAATTCTTTGCCCTGTGGGTACATCTGAAGCTGAGCTGGGAAAAGTAATGGAGCAATTATCCGATACAGCTGCCAAACTGAATGTTGAGATTATAGGCGGACATACCGAGGTAACACCTGCTGTTAACAAAATCGTAATTTCAACAACCTGTATAGGAAAAGCTTTGAAGGATAAAGTAATTTCGTCCAGGGGTGCCCGACCCGGAGACAGTGTTATTATAACTAAAAGCGCCGGTCTGGAAGGTACGGCTATAATAGCCAATGACCTTGAACACAAAATTGCCGGTAAAATTCCGGAAGAGCAGCTTAAGTTGGCCAAGAGCTATATCAACTCCATAAGTGTTGTAAAGGAAGGCGTTATCGCCGGTGAATTCGGTGCAACTGCAATGCATGACATTACTGAAGGCGGTGTTCTGGGAGCAGTCTGGGAAATTGCCGAAGCATCGGGTACAGGTATTATTATCGATAAAGACAAAATACCTGTTGAAGAAGTTACAGCTCTTATATGTCAGGCTCTGGAGCTGGATGTTCTAAAGCTTATATCATCTGGCTGCATGCTTATAACCTGCCAAAAAGGAGAAGAACTGTGCAGTCTTCTGGAAAAGAACAATATTAAGGCTTCTATTATTGGAACAGTTACCGCAAATAAAGACGAGAGAATATTAATCAGTAAAAAAGAGGGTACAGTTAAAGAGATTGAACCTCCTGGAGCAGACGAATTGTATAAGGTTGTATGATACTTGATACAGAATACCAAAATAAAAGATGGTATTCTGTATTTGTATAAATATGTAGTCTATACTTAACTTTTGCATATTTATTTGTATTTTGATTGACATATCCGACATAATTTTAATATAATTTAATAGAAGTCTTTCTGGGAGATACAAATATATTCACTACAAAGACTTTCATGAAATAATTAACAAAAATTTGTCAACTATCATTTGACAGGAGTGGAGGTTAGTTTTGTACAATATTGATACAATAAAAAAGATCGATCCTCAGGTAGCCGAGGCTATAGAACTGGAAGTAAACAGACAGAGAAATAAAATCGAATTGATTGCATCTGAAAATTTTGTAAGCGATGCTGTTTTAGAAGCTCTTGGAACTCCGTTAACAAACAAGTATGCTGAAGGCTATCCGGGTAAAAGATATTACGGTGGCTGCGAGCATGTTGATATAATTGAACAGCTTGCTATTGATCGAGCAAAAGAAATATTTGGAGCTGAACATGCAAATGTACAGCCTCACTCCGGTGCCCAGGCAAATTCAGCAGTATATTTTGCCTTCCTTAACCCCGGGGATACTATATTGGGAATGAATCTGGCTCATGGCGGACATCTCAGCCATGGCAGTCCGGTTAATATATCAGGAAAATACTATAATGTTGTTCCATATGGTGTAAGAGAAGACAATTGCCATATTGACTATGAAGAATTGAGAAATATTGCAAAGGCTAACTCGCCAAAAATCATTGTGGCAGGTGCAAGTGCTTATCCAAGAACCTTGGACTTTAAGGCTTTCAGAGAAATTGCAGACGAAGTCGGAGCAATTCTGATGGTTGATATGGCACATATAGCAGGTCTTGTCGCTGCCGGAGTTCATCCAAGTCCGGTTCCTTACGCAGATATTGTTACGACTACTACTCATAAAACCCTGAGAGGACCAAGAGGAGGAATGATCCTCTGCAAACAGGAGTATGCAAAAAAGATTGACAGTGCTGTATTCCCTGGTAACCAGGGTGGTCCATTAATGCACGTTATCGCTGCAAAAGCAGTCAGCTTCAAGGAAGTTCTTTCAGCTGACTTCAAGACCTATCAGAAGAACATTGTAAAGAATGCAAAAGCTCTGTCGGAAGCGCTTATGAGCAAAGGCTTCAAGCTTGTATCGGACGGTACCGACAATCACCTGATGCTGATTAATCTGACAAATATGAATATTACCGGTAAGGAAGCTCAGCATAAATTAGATGAAGTATTCATAACCTGCAATAAGAACGGAATTCCTTTTGATACTCAAAGTCCGTTTATCACTAGCGGTATCAGATTGGGAACACCTGCAGTTACTGCCAGAGGAATGAATGAAGATGATATGAGAGAAATTGCAGATCTTATTCATCTTACAATAACTGACTTTGATGCTTCACAGGACAGTATTCGCAATAGAGTTCAGATTCTTTGCAAAAAGTACCCATTATACGGTAAATAATTTTGATTTTATTGAAATTAATTACATTGATAAATTTACTGTTGAATAACTTAGGGATATTTATATACAATATTCTTAAGTTATTCCTTAGGAATGACCAAATAATAACTTCCGATTCCTTGAACGGTTATTTTCTGCCATCCCTGCGTTGTCGTCGGTTGCAATAAAGCAATTATTGCGCCCTCCTCCGCCTTTGGAGGACAAAAAATCCCTCGTTCAAGAAACCGATTTTATTATTTGGTCATTCCTTAATATTAAGAAAGATTGGGATAGGTAAAGTTTTATCCCGTAAAGAAACGGAGATTATAAATATGGATTTTAAATTGGGTTTTGTTGGAACGGGAAACATGGGTTCAGCGGTTATAAAAAGTCTTGTTAAGGCAAACTTTTTGCCGGGGGACAAGATTTCCATGTTTGACGTGGATAAAAACAAACTTGAAAAACTCAAAATCGAAACCGGTGTTGGATATATGTCATCTGCCAAAGAGGTTGTTGAGTGGTCGGATATAATAATCCTGGCAGTTAAACCAAACATCCTGAAAAATGTTCTGGAGGATTTAAAGCCACAGATTGATGATAAAAAAGTTATTGTTTCCTTTGCCGTTGGCATACCCATAAGCTTTTACGAAGAAATCCTGGGTACAGATAAAAAGTTAATCCGCACTATGCCAAATACACCTGCAATGGTGGGTGAGGGCATGACACTGGTTTGTGAGAACCGAAATGTGACAGAGGCCGAGCTAACTATAGTAAAAAATTTATTTGATTGTACTGGGAAATGCGAGGTTCTTCCGGAGAAGCTGATGACCGAGGTCACAGCACTAACCGGAAGCAGCCCTGCATACGTTTTCATGTTCATAGAGGCCATGGCGGATGCAGCAGTTTTATCGGGAATACCAAGGGATATGTCTTACAGGCTGGCAGCACAGGCTGTGCTTGGCTCTGCAAAGATGGTTCTGGAGACAGGGCTGCACCCTGGTATACTGAAGGATCAGGTGTGTTCTCCGGGCGGAACCACCATAGAGGCTGTCGCGTCACTCGAAAAAAATAGTTTCAGATATGCTATTATGGAAGCAATGGACCAATGTACAAAAAAGGCAAAACTTGTTGGCGAAGAGTTCAATAAGTGATAAAAAAAATACTAAAAAACCTCCCGACAAAGTTTGAAATTTTTCAGGAGGTTTTTTTTATAAATAATAAGGTGATAGTACCTTAAGACTTTATGATTCCCACGCTGTGGATGTATTCCCGTGTGTGGCATATAGAAAATATCGGTTTCTGATTAAAAATGCTAAGACAAAATCCTCAGTATGCTGAGGGTTATATTGTTGGTAGCTTTACTTTTACTAAATTAGGCATCGAAAAATGAGAGCTGCCATGTTATAATCAGTACAGGTATTTTATAAAAAACAAGGTTTGAGTGATGAAAAGAGAATTTAAAGATTGTTTATAATCTGTAAGGAAATTAATACTATGTTTTCAGATGTAGAAATCAAACTGAAGAAAAGAAATAAAATATTGTTTTCCCGTAACAGTCAGTGTTTACAAGAGTTGATAAAACTAATTCAGTTACAAAATCACCGAACCCTTGTGATGTGGGCCTTGGATTGTGCAAAATTGCCTTTGGAACAGTTTGAAGCAAAGTATCCCGATGAAACCAGGCTTAGAAAATGTTTGGAGCTTTGTGAAGCTTGGGCAAGAGGCAAAATCAAAATGCCCCTGGCAAAACAGGCTATTTTAGATTCACATGCAGTAGCAAAGACAATTGATGATAGCGAATACGGTGCATATTGCCATGCTATTGGACATGCCGGAGCAACTGTACATGTTGAAACACACGCTTTAGGGCTGCCTATTTATGAATTGACGGCAATAGTCTTAAAACACGGAAAAGATAACTTTTCAAAACCAGTCAGTGAAAAGATAAATTACTATTATCGCTGCCTGCTGTACTGGCAAGAAAATGCCGGTAACTTTGGACTTGATTGGGCAAACTTTTTACTGGATGACACCAGACCTAACAAGGAAAGATTATTATGCGAAAAAAGAAAGTTAAATCAAATAAGTTGAAGATAATGCTGTAAAAGTAATCATCAAGGAACATGATTGATTTTCTTCAAACTGCCGTTTTCTATACCAGATATGAATGAAGGACGAAATATCAGTTTGATTCATCACCGACATCGTGTGGTGGAGAGTAAAGCGATAAGCGAAAGGGAGTGACACTTTATGATAAATGAACGCGTATACAAGATGGCTTTTTCCAGCGTCTACCCGCTGCTCGTCCAGAAGGCAGAGCGCAAAGGGCGTACCAAATTCGAGGTTGATGCTGTGATTTGTTGGCTGACGGGGTATGACGATTCTGGCCTGCAAGCACAAATTGTGAAGAATATCGATTACAAAACCTTCTTTAGTGAAGCCCCGCAGATAAACCCGAACGCCTCTAAAATTTCAGGCGTAATTTGCGGACATCGCGTTGAGGAAATCGATGACCCGCTCATGCAGAAAATCAGGTGGCTTGACAAACTGGTGGACGAATTGGCAAAAGGCAAGCCAATGGAGAAGATTTTGCGGAGTTGAGGACGAATGGCTGATAAACCACCCAAAATGCTCACGACAAGAATTATTTAACAAAGGAGCCGAATAACCACATGATTCACTCACATAGGCTATCGGCTCTGCGTCTTTACGCCATTACCTAATGCTATTCTTAATACTTCATAAAGAGTAGCACTAAAATATAAATTAATTTTTATCTTTTCCGAACAGGAATCCAAACTTCACTATAAGCGTAATCTTTTTTGTGTTTATCCATTTTAGTAAAAGAAAAAACAGGGACATTGATTACCTCGTAGTTTGAAGAAGGAAGCCATTCTGAATATATTTTTGCCATTGTTTCTTGTAATGTAGAAGGAAATGATCCTTCATTTGGGAAGATTGCCCAGGTGCAGGCTTTAACCGGTACTTTTTCCAATTTATGACTTACTTGGTTTTCAGTGGTTAAGACGCCTATCAGATGAGTTAAATATCCTTCTTCTTTTAAGAAATTAGCGTCAGCCTCATAAGAAGCATTGACAATTTCATAAGGCTCCATATTCTGAAGAGAATGCATTTCTTCCTTTTGTTCGTCCGTTATGCTTTGTGCAAGCTTTACAATCTCATTATTAACACCTTCAAATTGCATAGGGACACGTTTACTTACACCGACTAAATTAAACGCTGGTTTGTCTTCAATTCTAAATTCCATATTAATTCCTCCTTTGACGGTTATTATGAATGAAAGTTTGGGAAACGATTTACTTATGCCTTTTTTTATAACATCCGAGGGTAAAATCCCACTCCACTTTTTAAATGCTCGAGTAAAGCCGTCCATTGACTGATAACCATATTTCAAAGCAACTTCCGTTACTTTTTCTCCATGTAATAAATCCATACTTGCTTCTGACAATTTTCTGTTTTTGATATATTCACTAAGCGTCAACCCCGAAAGATAAAAAAATACCTTTCTAAAGTGATAGTCAGAAACCCCAGCATATTCAGAAATTATTTCAAGAGATAAATCATCATCGGTTAAATGATTTTCAATAAAATCAATCACATGGTTTAATTCGTTTAACATTATATCCCTTCCTTTCATATCAACATAATATCAAAACTACTTTACCAATGCTCGACTTTTTTAATACAAAAACTATCGAATAGTTATATAATATTACTCATTTCAATATTCATCCAATATTGCCAGAGAATATGGTTTACCTGCAGTTGTTGGTGTGGAAAATGCCACCAGGCTGATCAAAGACGGACAAAGAATTCGGGTAAACGGTACGGAAGGTTATGTAGAAATCCTGTAAGAGCTGATATAAAAATTTTTTGTCCTAGAGTATCGGAAGAACGGGTCCAACAATCTATTTATGATATTTTCCTGTACACTCCAGGATATCAATCTCAATCACAGCAGTACCCTTAATCATGTTATCAGGAAGCTCTTTCCCGACAAATCGTGGCGTGTACTTCTCAACCAGCTTATTCAACACTTCACGTTTATTATCCAAGTCCTCAAGCACCGAAGCGTTTCCAACAATAACAACACTATTGTACTCTGCCTCAGTGTCACAGGCATTATCGATATTGTCAGACAAGAGGCCAAACAATTCATCAACTTCAAAGCATGCTTTTGAATTTCGATTTATATTATCGATTTTTTGCCCCTTTGGAAGACCATGCATATAAATTTTGTTATTGTAGTAAACAAAGTGCATGGCAATGACATATGGATAACCATTCTCATTGATGGTAGCGAACCGTCCAATATCTGCACGATGAAGTAACCCATCAATCTGCTCTAGTGTTAATTGAAACTTCTTCATTCTGTATTGCATAATTTCATCATCCTCCTAATTATCTAAACATGTTTTTTATTAAACATATATACTTGGTGTACAATAAAGCACATTATATCAGATAAGTGTATCTGTTAAAAGGTACACTTATCTGATATAATGTGGGGCACACTTTGGTATGAGGATGGTTATAATTCTATGATTTATATTCAAGAAAATTCAAATGATCCAATGTATTTTCAGATCTACCTTCAGATAAAAGAAGATATTATACAAAGAAACATTGTACATGGAGAACGTCTTCCAGGTATTCGCACACTAGCCCGAACATTGGGTATTGCGCTTAATACTGTCAGTCGGGCTTACGCCCAGATTGGCTTATTAATCAGGCAGAAAGAGTCGGCGTCAAAGTATATCCCATGATTCCATTCTGGAATGAGAGGAGCGCTTGTCCCCAAAACGTTATATTTGTAGGATACAGCTTACTAAGCGAACAGCAGATACGAAAAGGCATTGCATTGCTGCAATCTGCATGGTTCAGTGCATTAACATAATGAAAATTATGCAGAAAAGCCTTGCTGGAAATACGATATGAGAGAAATACATACTATTTGAACTACAAAACCACCGTTTGCTCTAACAGGCAAATGGTGGTTTATTTTTTATACAAGCTAATTACTAATAAAAAAGTTTTACATATTATAATAACGATTATTGAAATAAGTTTTTACTTATTCTGTATTACTCTTTTTCAGCAGCTGTTTCCGATGCACTGAAATCAGCAAGTGGATTTTTGCTGACTGCATCCCTGAGCTGCTGCTGATCAAGATGGGTATATATTTCGGTTGTTGCTATACTCTGGTGGCCCAGTAATTCCTGCAAGGCCCTGATATCAACATTGCCATATTTGTACATAAGAGTGGCTGCAGTATGTCTGAGTTTGTGAGTTGAATATCTTTGGGGATCAAGTCCTGCCTCTTTTATGTACTTCTTCACAATTTTTTGTACGGATTCCTTGCTGATTCTCTGCTTATGGCCGCTTATAAACAGGGCATTTCTGTCCTTGATTCCATTTACCGGTCTGACCTTCATATAAGCATCGATAGCCTGAACACAGGCATTGTTTAGAGGGATGCTGCGTTCCTTGTCGCCCTTACCGATAACGGTCAAGGTGTTGTTCTTTATATTGCTCAGATTTATTCCAACCAGCTCGGATAAACGAATTCCGCAATTGAGAAAAATAGTCAGTATGGCCAGATCACGTACAGAATTCTCACCTGCAAATAGAGAGGCCGATGTAAGCAGCTTTTTACTTTCCTCAACGTTCAGGTATCTTGGAAGTCTCTTTAAAATTTTGGGAGATTCAAGTTCAGCGGTTGGATTGGTATCAAGAAGCTTTGCCTTGGTTGTCAGATAATTGTAAAAGGTTTTTAAACTGGCAACCTTTCTCGCACGGGCATGAGATGTATTGTCACGGTTATTGCTGACAAAGGACATATAGGAGTATAAATCACTAAGTGTTACAGTTTTCAAAA
This sequence comes from Bacillota bacterium, assembly GCA_023409265.1. GTDB lineage: Bacteria > Bacillota > Clostridia > Acetivibrionales > DSM-1351 > Ruminiclostridium. The sequence continues at coordinate 127,446 of JAEYHZ010000036.1, forward strand.
GCTCAGCATCAACATCCAATATACTGATTTCATCAAACTCCATTTTCTTGTCGACCAGATTCCGATGGAGCTTCAAAAAACGAAAAAAGACTCTCAAATCATAAAAATAAACCTGTACTGTATTAATGGATTTTCCCTTTATTGTTTGAAGGTAGTTTAAAAAATCTCTTAAAATTGTCGGCATTTCGTATTCCGATAAACTTTTCATATGTTAACCTCTTAAAAAATTTGCTATAATAAATTGGTTTATTTAATTATAGCATCAAACGTTATAAAACAAGAATATAATTTTAACCCATTCTTCATTTAATAGACACATTTGTCTGTTATAATAGTAATGTTAATTTAAAATACCTCTTGGAAAGGATTAATAATGGGGGATATAAATACTATCAAACATAGAATTAATATACTAAAGCAGGAGATTAACAGAAAGATAACTGAATGCGACGACCTCAACAATTCAGATATTTTAATTTTGAGTAGACGTTTGGATATCCTCATAAACCAATGGCAAAAATATTATGCCATGAATAAAAAAGCTTATTGAAACTGTAGAACCAATAGCCTAAAACTGCTATCGGCTTTCTTTTTGCTCTTCAGCAGTCATCTTCCTCCAGGTTTTTACAGGGTAATTTATATTCAATAAAGAACTTATCGTCAAACTTGTCTATTTGTTCCGGACCTCTCATAATATGCCTTTCAATCTGAAGAACACCATCCGGGTCGGCCTTAACTCTCCAGTCCACCATCATAATTTTGCCCTCAATTATCTCAATCCCGGTAATCCCTTTTGAATGAATACAGCAGCCTGTATTGAAGTATGGTAGCTCCTGCTCCTTGGGAAACTTCTGCCTGTGTGTATGACCACAGATAAGCATCGTCCTGTGTTTTAGAATCCATTTCTTATAGGTTCTTTCGATTTTGTGTCTTTTAAAATGGTTTCTGGCCGGGCTGGAGGGGTTTTGGAACCCCACAACGTGCATAAACCTCCAGAAGTACCTCAATAGAAACATATTGATTAACCAAAGTTGGTCATTCATTAGGTCACCCTGATGACCATGAACAGTCAGAATTTCCTGCCCGGTTGCTTTATTTTTCAGAATCAGGGCCTCAATTGGCTTTAATCCTGTAAAAAGATCGTGAATATCCTGGGTATAATCATCGTAAAATTTATAGTAGTTGTCACGGACATAACATTTATTTCTTAAATAAATATTATGGTTTCCATACATCATAATAAATCTTTTATGGTCGTGAAGCTTTTTTAGAACTGAAAACACATCACTATGAGCCAATCTGATGTGTTTGAATTTCGGATATTCCCAGAGTTCATCTCCGTCACCGACTTCAACATAGGTATAGTCATGCTCAAAATAATATTCCAGAGCCCGCAGAAGAATATTCTGATTTCTGCTGAATTCGTCGGAAACACTATCATCACCTCTGTGACAGTCACTGAAAAAAATATACTTTGAATTTTCGTCAAAGTATTCTATTCTAGCATTTTTATAGGCTTTCATAAGCTTTTTATCTGTAAACATCGCAACTCTCCATAATATTTATAACGGATCAGTTCCATTGAAAATTTTCGGTTGTAGAAACAATTTTCGTACCTCTGAACGCTTAAACGAGGTAGAGGTATGGTTCCCTCAGGGAAGCGTGCATAGTACCTCCAACTGAAAACATAATAGTTCCCGTCGACTGTGGAGGTGAGGGAGATAGTCTGCCTCGTTATATCATTAGTATATAGATACAAAAGGGGGCTATTCAGGAAATTTGTGTAAAAAAACAACACTCCTCATCATTCAAATCCAATTAAGTCAAACTCTGTGGTAAACCCTATGATGAAAATTCCATAAAAAAGTTTTTTCATGATAGCTGCATCTTCACATAATCTTCATAATTTATTGCTAAAATATTTCCTATGGACAGACCAACTAGATTATGTAAACGTGTCAGATCTTATTAAGGGCATGAATGTTTAAAGAATATTACAGTCTCATTACAATTCACTATTCTGCCCCGTGAACAGGTTTGTTACACTCGAATAATATAAAGAAGTTTGTCTTGATATAAAAATCCATTTTTAAGGAGGTGATACAACCCTAAAGGCCTGGTTGGCAATAAAATAATATAATGATTGTTATTCCTGAAAGGAAATGCAGTCAGACATGCAATTATTATTTTCACAGAAGTAAAATACTTGCTGAATCCTCATTATGAGGTACGGAGGAACCGAGAATTATGGGGTTAATCCATTTTTATGGTAGGGCGATCCTATTACCCGAACCCGGCAGCTAACTTCGGAAGCGCACTATAGGAGGACTAATGTTTAAAAAACTGAATAAAGTACTGGCAGGTTTTGTTTTGGTTATTTCCCTTGCTTTTATTTCAACAATAGCAATGGCAGCAACAGTTCCGGCAAAAATTTCGGGAACTGATGTCAAAGTCAGGAAAGCTCCAAGTACATCATCAGGTATTATCACAAAATTAACCAACTCAAATGTTACAGTTATTGATAAATCCAACGGTTGGTACAAAGTGACTTTCAGTAACAAGACAGGGTGGGTTAAGGATGATTATTTGAAACTAATAACAGCCAAGGGAATAATTAACGCCAATGGTGTTAATTTCAGAACAAGCCCAAGTACTAAAGGAAAGTTAATTACTTCCCTGAAAAAGAATACTAGTGTTAGTATTGTTGACACAACAAATGGTTGGAACAAAGTAAAGATTGGAACAAAGGTCGGATATGTGGCTGCCAGATTTGTTGCAAGGAGTTCATCAAATGCTGCTGTGAAAACAACAACACAGAATTCAGCAGCAAAGACAACAACTTTGAAAGCTACCTCAAAGGTTTCCCGGTCAACAAATGCTGTAACTTTAGCATCTGCTGGTGATGATAATTCAATTAATAACAGGATAGTGGCATATGCTAAAGAATTTAATGGTGTAAAGTATGTATATGGTGGAGATAACCCCAGGACAGGATTTGATTGTTCCGGATTTGTAGGTTATGTCTACAAGAAATTCGGTGTTGAACTGAACAGATCGGCCCAAGGAATGTATTCAAATGGTTTAAAGGTGTCGAAAAGGGAATTGGAGGCAGGAGATATATTATTTTTTGATGCTTCCTCTCGAAAGGCTTCAGGAGCCATTGATCACGCAGGAATTTATCTGGGTGGAGATACCTTTATTCATGCTTCATCATCAAAAGGTGAAGTGCGAATACAAAAATTATCTGAATACCGCGGTACTTATATAGGAGCAAAAAGAGTAATTTAATGCATGATTAAATAATAAACATAAGGTGAAAAATGGCCTTAAAATGGGAAGTTATTATTTAATCATATCTTAATATTCAAACAACCAGCAATATGACATATTATGAGAGTCGGATTTGCTGGTTGTTTTTTTCACCTCGGGGGCTGTCACAAACAGGGTTAGGTTGACATAAAATATATTGAGGTGAAATATATATGCCAATGGATCTACATTCTCATAATTATGGTGGCCGGACTTCATTTAATGATGGACACATTCACGAATATATGGGGCGAACAAGTGTTAACCCTGATACCAGAAATCATATTCATTATATGGAAGGAGAAACAACTTTCAATGATGGCCATGACCACTATTATTCCATTTCTACCGGTCCTGCAATTTATGTAGACGGTGGACATTACCATAACTATTTTGGATATACAAGGGTTGCAGATAGACACATTCATCGTTTTGGAGGGCGTACCTCATTCTATAGAGATTAATAAAATGAGATACTCTTTGCTGCAAAATGCTGCCCACTGACAGGCAGCATTTTGTATTTTATTTCATTCAAAGTTATCACGGGTTACAGATTAATAGGCAACTTTCTGCTGAGATTTACATAATCTAATAATATAACTATGATTATTAGGAAAGGTTGTAATTTTATGCTTTCAAGTTCAAAATTCGTTCGCCTATCACTGGAGATACATCTTTTCTTTGCAAGAATAATGAAAGAACACTCCTTCTTTCTCGAAGCCGGCTTTACACCCAAAGATAGTAATTTTACCAAAGAGGCTGATGGTTTCAGAATGGAATTTGATAAGCTTTTAGCAGAGGTTGTATCAATTTCTGATGGAAATGTCAGCAATTCAGTTCTTCAGTCGGGTGAAGTAGTTACTCCTTTTACGGTAAGTGCAGAAACGGCCACTTCGAACTTTACTGGAGTAATGATTCCAACTAATTTAACCCAAGCGGAAATAAACCTGATGGGGGCAGATTCAATTAAAGTCAACCCAATGCTGGAGCGTAGAGTTTATTCAATTAATGACAGGGCTATTGGTCTGACAAAGGCACTTATACGGTTTAAGGAGACAGTGCTTACAAATGTTTTATCCTGCAAGATGTTTACTACAAATTATCCTTTACTGATAGACCATATCATGAGAGAAGCGAGATTATACTTAAGAACGGTTCAACGCATACAAAAAAGAGAAAGTATGAACTTTGAAAAGGAAGCTTTGGAACAGGAGGTTTTCTGGAATAGAATAATGGCAGAGCATTCAAAATTTATCCGTGGATTACTTGATCCTACCGAAAACGATCTGATTAATACTGCTAATGATTTCGGTAATGAATTTGATAAGCTGACAATGGAAGCAAAGGCGGCCATGGACATGACATTACCACCTGAAAAGGTTACAGAAGACAGCTTAAACGCTACGATAAGAATACGTGACTTTAAAGCGCAAGGAACCCAAGGATTGCTCAGCTGTCAAATAAGATCTATAATTATTCCTCTGCTTGGTGACCATGTTCTACGTGAAGCCAACCATTTCTTGAGACTTTTAAGACTATTTGAGGAAAAGCCAATTATATCAAAAAAGTAATATAGACTCATTTATGCAATAGAGCCCAAGGGTTCTATTTTTTTGTTCGAAAAGTATAATTAAAATTCTCATCTACATAATTTCTTCATCAAATAATGATATATTCACATTATGCATTTATTTAAAAATTCACTTTAACGAAAGGATGAATTATTATGAATTGTCATGGAAGTCACAATAAAACAGATAATAAACACAAAGGGCATTTTTCACACATGCTTATGATGGTACTTTGCTGTGGTGCCCCGGTAATAATATTGCTATTGGTACCTTTTTTGCTTAATAACGGCGCCTCAGCTTTGGCAAAACCTCTTGCAGCAATAGCCCCGTTTATTTGCCCTATAATGATGGTATTTATGATTCCTATGATGCTTAAAGGGCATAAACATAATCAAGGAAAAGAAAATTGCTGCCAGGATAAAACAAATGTACAAACAGATCAGAAAAGTCTTAATAAATAAGATATTATTATTGAGGAGCTGTAAAAAACTAAGTTTGAAGTTTTAATTTAAACATTTCTTTAACAATTAATTGCTATAATTACTATAACAACCTTATAAAGGAGATGTTTATGGTTAACATACTTGTTGTAGAAGATGATATAAAGCTCAATCAAATCGTTTGTACCTATCTGAACAATAGCGGGTATACTGCTAAAGGGTGCTTGAACCCGCGGGAGGCGTATGATTTGATGTATAACAACCCCTTCGATTTAATCATTTCGGACATTATGATGCCGGAAATTGATGGCTATGAATTTGCCGCAGCGGTACGGGAAATCAATAAAACTATTCCCATCCTGTTCATGACAGCGCGTGATGACATCGGATCAAAACAGAAAGGTTTTATGGCAGGAATTGACGACTATATGGTGAAGCCTATAAATATGGACGAGCTTATACTCAGGGTAGGTGCACTGATCCGCCGTGCAAACATCATGAATGAGAAAAAGCTGACAGTTGGTAAGCTTGTCATGGACGCCGACTCCACATCCGTTACAGTGGACGGTGAGGAAGTCCCTGTAACTGTGCGGGAATTCAATATATTGTACAAGCTTCTTTCCTATCCAAAGCAAACCTTTTCACGAGCACAGCTCATGGACGAGTTTTGGGGCCTCGAAAGCGACACCAGCTTGCGTGCTGTTGATGTTTATATAACAAAGCTCCGGGATAAGTTTTCCGGATGCGAAGGCTTCAAGATCGTTACTGTTCATGGCTTGGGATATAAGGCGGTGCTGCAGTGAAAATAAAACAGATCGAAACTGACAGCAGGGTTAAATCCAGGCACTACTCCTGGATGGAGTATGTGATGACATATTTTATATTACTTGTGCTGTCGGCCGGACAGTGGATGATATATAACGAATATGTGCATTTTAGAAGTATGCCGCCTGAATTTATTGCAGGTATGCTGGGGTACTGGGCGATTGTTACCGCAATCTTTGTCCTTGTCACGAACCAACAGAAGGTTCGCTCCTTTGACAGGCCTATGAGAAAGCTCAGTGAAGCTGCAAAGAAGGTGGCCGGCGGTGATTTTTCCCTATATCTGGAGCCTGCACATACAACCGATAAGTTTGATTATGTTGACGTTATGTTTGAGGATTTTAACAAGATGGTGGAAGAATTGGGTAGCATCGAAACAATGAAAAATGATTTTATCGCTAATGTGTCCCATGAGATCAAAACACCACTTTCCGTGATCCAAAGCTATGCTATGGCACTGCAAAAAGAGGATCTTTCTTCCGAACAGCGCAAAGAATATACAAATACTATTATTACTGCATCCCAACGGCTCACTGGACTTGTGACCAACATTCTGAAACTCAATAAACTTGAAAATCAGGAGATTAAGCCTGAATCAGATGAGTATGACCTTTGCCGGCAGCTCTGTGACTGCGCTCTGAATTTTGAAGATCTGTGGGAAATGAAAAAAATCGAATTTGTAGCAGATCTGGAAGAAAGGGCTATAATCTGTGCCGACGAGAGCATGTTGGAAATTGTTTGGAACAACCTGCTATCAAATGCGCTTAAATTCACCGAACCAGGCGGCACTGTTACAATGAGGCAAACATCTGACAAGGATAACGTGACAGTGATGGTATCCGATACCGGCTGCGGTATGAGCGAGCAAACCATGCAGCATATATTTGATAAATTTTATCAGGGCGATACCTCCCATTCACAGGAAGGCAATGGGCTGGGCCTTCCGCTTGCACTTAAGGTAATTGAGCTATCGGGCGGTAACATTTCGGTTTTCAGTAAATCAGGAAAAGGCACTACATTTACTGTGAAGCTCAGGATTAGTAAATAACCAGGTACTTTTGCAAATACAACATAAAAGCAGTATAAAGATAGAACAGTTTTCCAAATTCGGAAGGCTGTTTTTTTTAATTAACATTTCTCAAACATTTCAGCAACAAATTGTAAATATCTGAATTGTAAACTAAACACATCAAGTGGAAGAAAGGTAATCAAAGAAGGTAAAAACCAGAGCGCCAAAGTAACACCTTTGATTGATAAAAAGTACGATGAAATTTATGAGGTGTACGAGAAGGCTAATGGATTATTGCACAAATAATTTATGAGACATAATTTTAGGCAAAATGGAACTAAGACTAACATGAAACTAACATGTAAACTAACATGAAAACTACCATGAAAACTAACATATGGAGGAGATAAATTATGAAAGCAAATGATAAGGTAATAGTTGTAACTGGGGGAGGCAACGGCGTAGGCAGGGAATTGGTATTAAAGCTTCTGGAAAAGGGTGCGTCTGTTGCAGCGGTGGATATTAATAAACAGGCATTAGAGGAAACCATGCGGATTGCAGGTAATACTCCCAAATTGTCTTTGCATGTATTTGATATCACCAATAATGAAGCGATCCTTAGGTTAGTGGATGATGTTGTTGCAAAGTATGGAAAGGTTGATGGCATTATAAACAACGCAGGTATTATACAGCCCTTTATAGAACTGAAAGAATTAAAATTTGATCAAATCGACCGCGTTATGAATGTCAATTATTACGGTACATTAAACATGATCAAAGCTTTTTTACCCATTCTGCAAAAAAGGCCTGAAGCGCACATTGTTAATATTTCCAGTATGGGCGGTTTCCTGCCGGTACCCGGCCAAACCGTATACGGAGCATCCAAAGCAGCAGTCAGAATGCTCTCTGAAGCGCTTTACGCTGAGCTTATTAACACTAATATCCATGTAACTGTTGTTATTCCCGGAGGAATTGCGACAGATATCAAGAAAAACTCAAATGCCAGCAGTAAATCAGCAACTAAGGAAGAGAAAAACTCAAAAATTCTCTTATCTTCTGCTAAAGCCGCCAGTCTCATACTGAAAGGGATGGAAACCAACAAGTATAAAATGATCATAGGAATGGATGCAAATCTCATGCATTTGTTGTATAGTTTCAGTCCGAAAGCAGCCATTTCCCTGATGAATAAAGTCATGGCATCAAATAGTCACTAACGTATCGGAGGTCAATATGAGCGGATCTTTTAACACTCCTATGGGTGAGATGGAAAAAATAGAACAATAAATAAAAGTATTATCGATAATAAGAATATATTGACAGTCATAAACTGTTCGATTATCATAGAACTATGAAAACATTAGATTTAGTAAAAATATTTAAAGCACTGTCATGTGAACAAAGATTGAATTTATTTAAAGCCTTGTACGAGTGGTGTGCAGAAGGCGAATGTATGGATGGGGACTATACGTGTACAGACGGCATTGAAAAATGTTTTACAAAAGCCTGTTGCTGTATGAACTTGTCTCGTTCAACTATTTCTCATCATTTTAAAGAATTGCAGAATGCAGGTTTAATTACTTATACCCGAAAAGGGCAAAGCTTTATGTGTAAAATAAACAAGGAAGCAATTCTTGCAATACAGAATTTCTTAAAATAATTTTTTTCTGATATATTTGTGTCGGGAAAAAATTTTGCTATTATTGTTCGATGATTATAAAACAATAGAATATAAATTTACTTATTTGAGAGGATATTATGAAATGGAAGTTTGAAAATGTATTAGACATAATTGCAAAAACAGACAGTAGGCTTTTGCTAAAAGGTAAATGGGGTATTGAGAGAGAAGCCCAAAGAGTGAATGAAAATGGGTATTTAGCATTAACCAATCACCCAGCAGCATTTGGAAACAAGCTTGAAAACAGGGAGATTACTACTGATTTTTCTGAAAGTCAAATTGAACTTATTACTCCGCCGCTTTCCTCTGTTGAGAAGGTTTATAAGTATCTGGAAGTGCTGACTTTAAAGGTTAGTGACGAACTTAAAAGTGAGTTATTATGGCCATTAAGCATGCCTCCAAGGTTACCTTCAGAAGAATTTATTCCGATTTCAAAATTTGATGGTACCGCGGAAGGTAGAGAAAAGGAAATATACAGACTTGGACTTGCAACCCGCTATGGGAAAAAAATGCAAATGATTTCAGGTATACATTTTAATTTATCCTTCAGCGAAGAGTTAATTGATGTCTTACATGAACATTTTGGTAACGGAGAAGATAGAAATGAGTTTACTGATAAAATATATTTTTCAATGGCAAGAAACTTTCTAAGATTTCGTTGGCTATTGATATACCTATTTGGAGCATCTCCTTCTACAGATCATACATTTAATTCTGTAGTTCATAATGAACTACAGACAATTAGAAAATGTTGTCCTGAATGCTGCAATCCTATTAACAAATATAAGAAGTACGCAACTTCCTTACGTGTAAGTCGTTTTGGTTATTCAAATGATGAACAGGGTAAGTTTACAGTTTCATACAATAGTAAATCTGAATATTTGCTAAGTATCAGAAAAATGTTGAAAACCAAAAGCAAAAAGTACTCCAAAATTGGAATGTTCAAAGATGGGAAACAAGTTCAGCTTAACGAAAATATTCTTCAAAAAGACAGTGAATTTTATTCTGCAATACGTTTAAAACAAGTTACTGAAAAAGGAGAAAGTCAGCTGGAGGCTCTTGAAAAAAGAGGTGTAAAGTATGCTGAAGTTCGAATTATAGATGTTAATCCTTATGATAGAGCAGGAATTAGTCTTGAACAAATGTATTTTTTACAGATTTTTATGCTCTATTGTCTTTTGGAAAAAGGTAGTTATATACAAAGAAAAGAGTTAAATCTGATAAATAAAAATCATAACTTGATTGTTCTTTCGGGCAGAAAGAATAAGCTTTTTCTTTACCGGTACACTGGAGGGCAGGTATTGTTAGAAGATTGGGGACAGCACATTTTCGGAAAACTATTTCAAATAGCAAAGGTTATGGATGCTGCCGGAAACTGCAGCAAATACACCGAGTGTGCTGTTAACGAATTTATAAAGCTCACAGATAAATCACTGCTTCCCTCAAATAAAATTACAAACCATATTAAGCTGAATGGAGATACTTTTATCACCTTTGGAATAAGAAAGGCATTAGAATACAAAAATCATAACAATATAGAGGAGGGACTAAAAAATGTTGAAGGGTTATGAGGCATTAGAGTTATCAACTCAAATGATTATCAAAGAGGCAATGAGCAGGAACATTGAAATCGAAGTTTTAGATTGGGATGATAATTTTATTAGATTAAAAAAGGGAGGCAGGATAGAATATTTGAAGCAGGCAACACGTACATCAATTGACACATATATTTCTCCTTTAATTATGGAAAACAAAGAGGTTACAAAACTTATTCTGAGAGAAAAAGGGCTTAGTGTCCCTGATGGTGTAACTATTAAAAACAGTGACGATTATAAGACGAAGATTTTAAGGTTCCAGGGAAAAGACATCGTTATTAAGCCTAAATCAACAAACTTCGGTCAAGGAGTAGTTATATTGAAGAATCCTTATAAAGAGTATGATGTAATAAATGCACTAGAGCAGGCATTTCAGTATGATCATTCTGTTTTGATTGAAGAATATATTTCAGGAAAAGAATATAGGTTTCTAGTAATTGGTAACGAGGTTGCAGCTATACTTCACAGAGTTCCGGCTAATGTTACAGGAGATGGCAAGCACACAATTGCAGAGCTTGTTGAGGAAAAGAATAAGGATCCTTTAAGAGGAAAAGGGTATGTGAGACCACTTGAAAAGATAGCTTTAGACCATATTGAGAAAGATTTTCTGGCATATCAGGGTAAAGCATTTAATACTATACCTGAGAATAACGAAATAGTATATCTGCGTGAAAATTCAAATATTAGCACTGGTGGGGACAGCATAGACTTCACTGATGCTATTATTGATGAGTATAAAAAAATTGCTGTGGAGGCTGCAAAGGCTGTTGGAGCCAAGATTTGCGGTGCAGATATTATCATTCGCGATATTAAGGAAAGTCCAACCAATGAAAATCACAGTATTATTGAATTAAATTTTAATCCGGCACTTCATATCCATGATTTTCCATACAAAGGGAAGAACAGACATGTGGAAAAAAAGGTACTTGAGATTTTGGGTTTTTAATAAAGGATGGCAGTGTTAAACTTTTTTAAAATATTTGATGCAGGAACCTATGAAATTAAAACCTACATTATGATATGTGTATAATTATATTTGTAAGAAGTCCAAACATTTGAATATCCCAAGAAGTAAGAGCAGGAAAAAAAGAAAATGACAATTTTTAGGTTTTATGGTAACATTAAAATTGATAACAAGCGTGATAAACAGGAATTTATAGGAGAAAACAATGATATTTAAATCAGAAAGCTTAAGCTTTAGGTTAATTGAGCAGGGGGATTTGGACGAGCTTTTCAACAACGTTTGGGGCAACAGTGAGACAATGCGCTTCTGTGGAGGCGTGACTACAAAAGAGGAAATTCCTCAAATTATAGAATACAGCCGTAGTCAGTATAACACACATGGCAATGCAATTTTCGCGGTAATAAAAAACGATAAGTTCTTGGGCATTTGTGGAGGAAAGCTTGACGAGGATGACCCACTTCATGTTGAGCTGATTATTCACCTTGCAAAAGAATACCAGCATCAGGGCTATGGTACAGAAGCTTTGAAAGCATACGTTGAATGGCTCAAGGCCGGCAAAAGGGCTACCTATATATATGCTTCAGTACACCCTGACAATCAGGCTTCGCTAAACATGACAAAAAAATGCGGCCTTGTTCAATGCGGTTTCAGGCAGTATGAGGATACAGGCTTTGTGGATGAACCATATTTCGAGCTTAATCTTGATTAGAGCAATTAGAGATATAAATGTTACGAAACTAACCGAGTATGGGTATCAAGTTGGAAGAATCTCCATAAAAGGACAGACTATTGTTTTCAGTAGGATTGGCTAACCAAATTTGCCAGGAAGTTATAAATTGTGGATTGCTTGATGTGACTAAAAATAAACAAGAACTTGTTTTTTATAAATTCAGTAATTATATCAAAAACAGTTCCCTATATATCCAGGATAACAGAGCACACAACCAGGATATCAAACCAAATACTATTACTATCTTGTTTTCTGACCATTGATATTTTAGCCCAAAGTGATAGTGTATTGGGGACATTTTAAATAATCTTTTTCCTGTTAATTTAAAAGATGATACTTGCAAGATTACAGATAGTTGTTCTGCAAAATATACAAAAAATAATACTGGAATGAGAATCTCTACTTTTTCAATAATGGCAAGAAAAGATAATGATCCTCCTATTGCCAAGGAACCTGTATCACCCATAAACCCTTTTGCAGGATATAAATTATAAAGTAGGAAACCAAGAAGACTCCCGATCATAGCTATACAAAAAATCTTAACTTCATATTTGTCTGAAATTACAAAGAAGAAAAAATAAGTGGGAATTGCTACTACTCCAAGTAATCCATCCAAGCCGTCAGTAAAATTTATAGCGTTGGCAGATCCAACAATAAAAAGAGTAATTAATATTATATAAGCTTGAGCAGGTATTGTAAGAGAGAACGATTTAACTAATGAAATGTTTGTATTTAAATCATAACTATAAATTAAATAGAACAGTAAAGATCCAGTAAAAAGAAATTGAAAAAACAGCTTAGTCTTTCCTGAAATTCCACCCGGGTCTTGACGCGATGCTTTCCAAAAGTCATCAGCAAAACCAATTAAGCTAAATAGAATGAATGTAACAGTTAAAAAAAATGATATTTTATTAGGTTTAAAAAGCAGTGAGACCCCACAACCTAGTAAAAAGATTGCACCAAGCATCAATGGGGTACCTTTCTTCTTTTGATGGTTTGATGGTAGTTCTTGTCTTATTGGTTGAGTTAAATTGAAAAATTTCAATACAGAAAGTAAAACAGGTGACAAAACCGCTACCGCTACAAATGAAATTATTGCCGGAACATAAGTCATTTATGTACTCCTTTGGAATTTTATAAAACGTAAATATTATATCACGAATTAGATACTTTCTTCATATCTTTATAATATATTTCCTATATAACAACTTAAATAAGCTGCATATTTTCATAGTATGCAGTTTTATTATGCCTGCAATCCGCTTGTGTTGCTTCGCAATCAGCTGGTATCATGATGGATATTCTGTTTTAGTGTTTTAATGTGTATAATAAGAAGTGCTTTATATCAGTAATAAATGACGAAGGTATTTATATTTCTGTCCCCTGCTATTATAATCGAATACGAATTTTAGTTTTCTCTATTGACTCTGTCGTTGGGGAAACATTTATACTTAATGTAAACCAGCGCGACAAGGAGGATTACTGTGAACGAACTAATTAAAATCAGAGATGTATCGTCCAAATATGACATATCCGCCCGCACGTTACGTTATTATGAGGATATGGGGTTGATAACCAGCACCAGAAGCATCGACTATGCATACAGGTTGTATGATGAAATTGCCGTTAAAAGATTAGAACAAATCTTAATTTTACGTAAGCTGAACATCAGTATTAAGGACATTCAACGTATATTCAACACTTCTGGCTCCGAAACCGTTTTGGAGGTACTGGGCAAAAAAGTAGATGATATTGATGGCGAAGTTGCCCTTCTGCATGAATTGAAAGAGATTGTTTTGGAGTTTATCCATCAGATAGAGCACGTTGATTTTGGCAACGATTCTGATGTAAAGAAACTCTATGAAAAGGCAAAGGAAATTGAAGGACAGCTTTCCAATGTCTCTTACAGCGGCAACCCATCCAATAGGAATCGATTATTAGATGTAACTGAAAGGATGAAAAGAGCTCCTGAGGTCAGAATTATTCAAATTAACTCATTCAAGGCGTTTTCGTCAGGACTGGACACCATAGATAATATTATGGGCACTTTTCAGCAATGGCAGGAAGAACACAACCATTTAGTCAAAAAACTAATGTATGGTGCACCCGATTTTCTTTGGTTCGAGGAAGATATGAGGGCAGTTTGGATTTGGGCTGTGGAAGACTGGGTAACAGAAGCGGACGTAGTGCCATATGAAATCATAGAGTTCGAAGGTGGGCTATATGCAGCCGCTATTTCTGTGGATGGTGATGACGACATAAACGGAAGAGTTTATGATGGCATTAAAAATTGGCTGGAAACCAGCGGATTTGAGCTTGATGAGCGACCTGGCCATCGGACACTCTGCCATATGTTAAATCCAACCGACGAGATTAAAGCTGCACTTGGATACCATCAGCTTGACATTTATGTACCAATTAAGGTACGCAGAAAATAAGTATAAAATGTACCGAGGAGGATATAAAAAAAGTAATCCACGTTTTCTAGGATATATTATTGGAACTCCAGGTACGGGTTATTACAGGAAAAGCCGTTGCATATGCACAGGGGTGGGCACTAAGGGAAGTGCTTGTTCCTGGGAGATTGGGAGGTTATTATGGACTGGAAAGAGCTTTACGACAAGAAAAAACGCCCACAAATAAATGAATTAAGGGCATACTTTACGGATGAGGTTTTCGGATTATTTTCTCAGTATTGCAATCACATGGTTCAAAACTATGGGCTGGGCTGTGCGCCTGCGGACTATACGACAACAAACGGTTGGACATTTCGCTTTGGCAAAAATGGTGTTTATTTAATTTCAGGAATAAGGATTGCAGAGGGTTGCTTTTATATCGGCGACATTGCTGTGCGTGATGATGAAAACTTAAAATCTGCCTTAATCTATACCCACAAGCTGTATGAAGATGGCTTTGCTGAACGTTACAATAAAACTATCGGAGAAAAAAAAGCAAAGCAGATTGAACAGACAAAACGCAGGTTGGAACGCGAAAAACAAGAGCTTCTAGACATGAAATCTCAAATAATTCCCGATAAATTTAATAAATATCGTTGGTCACAAAAGGTATCCCGCAGAGATTTAATTCGCCTTTACGAGGCCGATGCTAAAATGCTTTTTGACGAAGATCTTGTTGATGAAATCGGTATTACATTATATACCCGATGTATACAAGGGCGTAATGTTTGGCTGGATATTGATTCTGGAAAGTTGAAATGCCATAATTGCGGGAATATTTTGTTGGCTCAACATGGGCTGATGACTTGTACCTGTGGTTATCAATACTTATTCAGAGAATATATGCGTAGCTTTCGCAAAGAAAATATGCCATCAGGTGCCGCAACACATATCTTTAATGCATTTATCAAGAAATGGGAAACAGTAAAAGACTACCATGAAAAAATGCGTTTGATTGATGACTTAATCCATGAATTCCATATCAACCTTGTAAGTGGCATAAAAGGACGTTTTGTCGGAATAAATCTGATTGAAGGTTCGAAAAAACAAATTGGTGATTTGATTTTAACTTTAGCTTACGGCGATGATAAAGAAAGCGTAATGAAAACATTTAAGAAGAATTTATCATAAGAAACTTAATTTTCTTGAAATTATATACTTATTATTAATGTCATAAAATCTTTTTATTTTGTCACTTCTTCGGAGATGTTACAGATACCAAGCCCGGTGCCCATAAGCAAACACTGTTCGCTACCTTCAAGCAGGTAACAGTGCGTCTCCTACCAGTGGCGGTATTCGCTGATTATGAGGGTAGCTTCACCAATAATTACCTGTCGAAATAACATTTCCCTTAGTCAAAAGAATTCTTCCGGCTAAAAGACCAACAATTTTCTTAGGTTCTAATATTCTTGAACATATAATTAAATTCAGCATAAAATGGTATATATAAATAATTATGAATGTATTAGCTATAATAATGTTAAAATTATTGAAATATATTGAAACCATATAGATATTAGTATATATTATATATAGATAACTATCTATGTATTGAGGTGATAATATAGTAATGATAAATTATGAAGATAACGCAAAAGTTATAAAGGCACTATCAGACCCTGGCAGGCTTAAAATCATTGATATTTTATCATGCGGAGAAAAGTGTGCATGTGATATATTGGAACAGTTTGAGTTCACACAGCCGACTTTATCTCATCATATGAAGGTATTAATTGATTGCGGGCTGGTAAAAAGCAGAAAAGAAGGACTTTGGAATTATTACTCTTTGGATAATACCAATTGTAATAAGTTAATTCTGTTTCTTATGAACCTCGTTACAGATACAGATGACTGTGTCTGTAAAAGTAAATCTAAATGTGAGTGTAAGTAAAGGAGAGCTAGTTATGAAGAGAATGGTAATTTTTGATCCTGCCATGTGCTGTTCAACCGGAGTATGTGGGCCATCTGTAGACAAAGAACTATTAAGAGTAGCAACAGTTTTGAACAATCTAAAGAATAAGGGTATTTTGATTGAGAGATATAATCTCACAAATAACCCCCAAATATTCGTAGATAACAAAGAAATTAACAATATGCTTAATATACAAGGAGCTGATATACTTCCGGTAACTATGGTTGACGGAGTGGTGGTAAAGACAAAGACATACCCCAGTGATGAGGAATTTTGCAGCCTCCTTGAAGTGCCGGCTGAATATCTTAGAGCAACTGTTAAACTTAAGCCTAAATCGAAAGGCTGCGGCTGTAAAGGTGGATGCTGCTAATACTGAAAAGAGGTACTAAATGATTAATAAGTTCAATATAAAAGATATAAATCTGACAAAGTATGTATTCTTCACTGGTAAAGGCGGAGTAGGTAAAACCTCTGTTGCATGCGCTACAGCTGTTGGGCTTGCGGATCAAGGCAAGAAAATTATGCTTATCAGTACAGATCCTGCGTCGAACCTACAGGATGTTTTCGATACAGAGTTAAATAACAAGGGTGTAGCTGTAAAGCATGTACCAAATCTTATTGTAGCCAATTTTGATCCGAATGAAGCAGCAAGAGAATACAGGGAAAATGTAGTTGGACCTTATCGAGGAAAACTTCCTGATATGGTTATTAAAAACATGGAGGAGCAGCTGTCCGGTTCATGTACTGTCGAGATAGCTGCATTTAATGAATTTTCAAGTTTATTAACTGATGAGAAGGCAGCCAAAGAATTTGATCATATTATATTTGATACTGCACCCACTGGTCACACCTTAAGAATGCTTCAACTACCTTCAGCATGGAGCAATTTTATAAGCGAGAGTACCCATGGTGCATCATGCTTAGGTCAATTATCAGGCCTTGAAAGTAAAAAGGAAGTTTATAAAAATGCAGTTGAGAACCTGTCTGATAATACAAAAACAACCTTGATTCTGGTTTCAAGGCCTGAAGTAGTACCATTGATTGAGGCGGAAAGAGCTTCGAAAGAACTTCAGGATATTGGGGTAAAAAATCAAGTTCTTATAATTAACGGTGTTCTTAATAGACCTGATGATTATTTATCAAATGCAATATATGAAAAGCAGCAAAAAGCTCTAAAAAATATTCCCGAATTACTTAAGAATTTAGAAAGATATGAAATACAATTGAGACCATATAATATCACTGGTTTGCAAAATGTAAGAGCATTTCTGTCTGATAGTGTTGCAACACATAATAATACCACTATAAATAACCTAAGTATCCCTAAATTAAATAACATTATAGATGACTTATATAATTATAATAAAAAAGTGATATTTACTATGGGCAAAGGGGGAGTGGGAAAAACAACTGTTGCAGCAGCAGTAGCAATTGGACTGGCAATGAAGGGTAAAAAAGTTCACTTAACTACAACAGATCCTGCCGCACATTTAAAGTTCCTACTTGACGAATGCTATGGTATTTCTATCAGCAATATTGATGAAAAAAAAGAGCTTGAAAAATACAAAGAAGAAGTTTTAGGTAAAGCAAGAGAAACTATGAGCGAAGAAGACATTGCTTATGTGGAAGAAGACCTGAGATCACCTTGCACACAAGAAATTGCAGTTTTCAGGGCCTTTTCAAAAATAGTAGAAGGATCTGGAAATGAAATAGTCGTAATTGATACGGCCCCTACAGGCCATACTTTATTGCTTCTGGATTCAACTCAGAGTTACCATAAAGAAATACAGCGTTCTCAGGGAGACATTCCTGATTCGGTCAAAAAGCTTTTACCAAAACTAAGAGATGAAAAAGAAACTGAGGTTATAATAGTAACACATGCCGAAACAACACCTGTTTTTGAGGCTTTAAGACTTCAGAAGGACTTAAACAGAGCCGGTATTCATAGTAAATGGTGGGTGATTAATTCAAGTTTTTATGCTTTGAATACCTCTAATGAGCTTTTAATAGCAAAAGCAAGTAACGAAGTACATTGGATTAACAAGGTAAATGAAATCTCTGATGGAAACTTTGCTGTTGTTGAGTGGAAACCTGATGAAGTAAAGGGTGATATGCTGATGGAATTAATAAATTAATACTGAAAGACTGGTAATGATAAACGAGATGTTAAACTTTAAAAGGGGGAGTTAAAATTTGAAACCATCAAGACTATCATTGTTAGACAGATTCTTAACCCTATGGATATTTCTTGCAATGGGATTGGGAATCATTTTAGGATGGGCAGTTCCCGGATTAGCTGACGTATTATCTAAAATGTCAGTTGGAACAACTTCCATTCCAATTGCGATAGGGTTAATAGTAATGATGTACCCGCCTTTGGCTAAGGTAAATTATAAGGAATTGGGTAAAGTATTTAAAAATCCAAAAGTTTTGATCCTGTCACTGGTACAGAACTGGGTAATAGGCCCTGTTTTAATGTTTTTACTTGCTGTTTTATTCTTACAATCTGATTCAGCCTTGATGACAGGCTTAATCCTCATTGGTCTTGCAAGATGTATAGCTATGGTTATTGTGTGGAATAGCCTGGCTGATGGAGACAGTGAGTACACAGCCGCCTTGGTGGCTTTCAACTCAATATTCCAGGTTGTATTTTATTCAATATTTGCGTATTTGTTTGTTACAGTATTACCGCCTTTATTTGGACTTACAGGGTATGAAGTTCATATATCAATGGGAGAAGTTGCATTGTCAGTGGCAATATATCTTGGTATTCCATTTATTCTTGGTATGCTTACAAGATTAGTTCTTGAACCTATTAAGGGAACTGAATGGTATACAGGAAAGTTTATTCCTAAAGTAAGTCCATTAGCGCTTATTGCATTGTTATTTACAATAATAGTGATGTTCACCTACAAAGGTCAATATATTGTTCAGCTTCCTCTGGAAGTTGTAAAAGTTGCCATACCACTACTGATTTACTTTATTGTCATGTTCTCAGTATCTTTCTTCATAAGCTATAAATCCGGTATTGACTATAGTAAAACTACTACTTTATCCTTTACTGCTGCAAGTAACAACTTTGAGCTTGCCATAGCAGTAGCAGTTTCTGTGTTTGGAATAGCGTCTAAAGAAGCGTTTACTGCTGTTATCGGACCATTGGTTGAAGTTCCTGTTATGATAGGGTTGGTAAATGTGGCTTTATTCTGGAGAAAGAAGTATTTTACTGAAAATGGGCTTCCAAAATCTAATAAGGGAAAGGTAGTTTAATTATGCAGGATAAAATAAAGATAGCATATATCTGTGTTCATAACTCATGCAGGTCACAAATGGCTGAAGCTATAACTAAAATAATTGCGTCAGATAAATTCGAAGCCTATTCAGCAGGGACTGAAACAAAAGACCAGATCAATCAGGATGCTGTAGCTGTGGTAAAAGAATTATATGGTGTTGACATGAATATAAGCCATAAGTCGAAGTTATTAACGGACATTCCTCCTGTAGATATTGTTATTACAATGGGATGCAATGTTAATTGCCCTTTTCTTCCATGTAAGTACCGAGAAGATTGGGGCTTGAATGATCCGACAGGTTTGGACAAGAGTGAGTATATAAAAACTGCTCAAATAATAGAACAGAAGGTCCTAGACCTGAAAAGCAGAATAGACCGCTTGTTGTAGGCTTTAGAATCTGTAGCATTTTCTCTCACCTTATGACCACTAATGAGATCCTGTTACATTTATAATGGTTGCCTGTGTACTCCATTTCAAATTTGCAGTTGCTCTAGTTGTGTGTAGCCGCAGTGAGTTAAATTATAATAAGTATAAACCAGTGTAATTGGTTTATACTTATTATAATTTTATAAATAATGGTTGCTTATTCGAACTATTACGTGTTACAATTATTGCAGGAGGTAATTTATAGCTATGAATTTTACTGATGATACTAAACAATTACGTGAGATGATAAGAATACTTGAGCGAAAACTCGGTATTTTGCAGGAAAAAGAATATTCATGCTGTGATATAACATTGGGACAATGCCATGCATTAGTTGAAATAGGACGAGCAAAAAGTATTTCATTAATTGAACTGGCAGAATTGTTAAACCTTGAAAACAGTACAATGAGCAGGACTGTAAATAATTTGGTTACATCAGGACTTGCTAAAAGGGAGATCGATCCGCAGGACAGAAGGTATGTGACAATTTCCCTTACCGAAAGCGGTTCAAGACTATTTGAAGGCATTGAAGTCGACATGAATTCATATTTTGGTAAAGTATATGAGTCGATCCCAGAAAATAAGAAGCAGCAAGTACTTGAAAGTTTACAGATTCTTATTGATGCAATTGGTAAAAATGAACGTTAATGTGAAAAAAGGAGGGGGTTATTTATGATATTGATTGGATTTTTATTAGTTGCTGCCATAGCAGAAAGTGCTTTATTGACCGGGGATAGGAAAGCAAAAGTTATGAAGGAATACTGCGAATTAGAGTGTAAACAGGATATTGTGAAAAAACATAAATTTTGCTGCTAAAAATAAGAATTATAAAAGTGAGGGTTTGGTTATGAATAAGTCAGAATGTTCTGAACAATGTTTCTTAAGTGGTTTTAACTGCGCACAAGCAGTTTTTTCTACATATTCCGGTCAATTAGGGTTAGAACCGGAATTAGCCTTGAGAATTGCCGGTAGTTTCGGAGGGGGTATGGGTCATATTGGTGAGACTTGTGGCGCGGTAACAGGTGCTTTCATGCTAATAGGGTTAAAACATGGCAAGGTTAGGGCTGACGATAATGAATCCAAGGAAAAAACCTACTTACTCGTTCAGGAATATACACGGAAGTTTGTAGCAAAGCACGGGTCGGTCAGATGTAAAGAACTATTAGGTTTTGATATCAGTGTGCCCGAAGAAATGAGAGAGGCAAGAGATAATCAGCTTTTTACAACTATTTGCCCTATGCTGGTTAAAGATTCATCTGAAATAGTTGAAGAATTATTGGAATTAAATAGGTTAGGGAGTGAAGCACATGGATAGTAAGATATATTTTAAAGAGGTGGCAGGTCAATGGGATAAAATGCAACAGGAATTTTTTTCAGAAGCTATTCGTGAAAAGGCATACAGTCTTGCAAATGTTAAAGAAGGAGAATTGGCGGCAGATATCGGCGCAGGCACGGGTTATATAACAGAGGGACTGGTGCATAGGGGGCTAAATGTTATAGCTGTAGATCAGTCGGAGGAAATGCTGGAGCAGATGAAGAGTAAATTTGGAACAGACAGCAGAATCGAATACCAACAAGGTGAAGCTGAATGTCTTCCAATTGAAAACAATAAAGTAGATTATGCTATGGCAAATATGTATTTACATCATGTTGAAGACCCGTTCACAGCCATAAAAGAAATGACAAGGGTACTAAAGCCAGGTGGAAAGCTTGTAATTACCGATTTAGATGAACATAACTTTGAATTTTTGAAAAATGAGCACCATGACCACTGGATGGGTTTTAAGCGTGATGACATTAAAAATTGGTTTTCATCTGCTGGGTTGAAAAACGTAGTTATAGATTGTGCTGGTGGTAATTGCTGCGCAACTTCCCGCTGTGGATGTGACAATGCAAATATTAGTATTTTTGTTGCTTATGGTCAGAAGTAATTGTAAATAAAGTTAATTGTAAACTTCTTTGGAATTAAAATAATTTAATCATTAATTAGCCTATCAATTCTAATATTTTAACTTAAAAGAACATAATAAAAGCGTTCTTTTATTTAAACCTCATACGTGGACTATTCAGTATAGACTTGCAATATATTTATACATAATCAAATCATTTTGGGGGTTATAAAATGACATGTACCAGACAGGATAACTTAGGAAATGAAAGTAACTGTAAATGCACCTTTACACATTGTGAAAATTGGGGTAAATGTTGTTCCTGTGTTTTATTCCATCGTACCAAAGGCGGTTTACCAGGTTGTTTTTTCACAGAAGGAGCTGAAAAAACAGGTAATAGGGATGTAGATTATTTTATTAAGAATATTGGTGTTCCGTTGAAAGAAAATGATTAATAGTATACCTAAAGTAAAAGGCTTGTATCAAAATGTACAGGCCTTTTCTGTTATTCATGAAACACTACATCGCTATTTCAATGTCATTATCAAGATATCATTTTAGTATAATGTGGAAATAGCAAAGTTAAAAGAATCCAAAGTCGCCAAGAATATTCAAAAAATGGCAAAATAATAGCTTGTTTTCATATTTTGAAATGATTATTATATTATTGTAAAGGAGAGATACCATTTGCAATTTAATATGAAGCATAAAATAGAGTTATTGATGCACGGCTCAAAAGTTGATCTTTTTTTAGAACGACAATTTGGCAGCAAGCTGTTTACATATAAAAAGATTTTTTCTATGTTAATTCCACTTATATTGGACCAATTCTTCATAAATATAATTGGTTTGCTGACGACTGCTATGATTAGTTCTTCCAGTCAAGAGTCTGTTTCAGCAGTCAGTATGATAAACCCATTTTCTATGATAATTTGGGCTGTTTTCAGTGCAATTTCGGTGGGAGGTACAGTAGTTGTTGCACAGTATAAGGGTAGTGGTAATGAATCAAAAACCCGAGAGGCTGCAGGGCAGGTCATGCTGGCCACATTTTTGGTAGCGATTGCTTCATGCGTAATACTTGTAGCGTTTTCAGATGTACTGGTGCATCGTATGTTTGGTGCGGCTGATCCAATTGTTATCAACAAAGCACGCGGTTATCTTATTGGTGTAGCCATATCACAAATTTTTCTTTCTGTTTATATGGGGGGATTTGCGGTATTTCGTGGCATGGGTGCCACCAAGATATGTTTGAGGTTAACGATAATCATTAATGTGATACATTTGTTAGCAAGTATGTTGTTTCTGAATGTAATGCATCTTGATATCTTTGGAACAACGCTTTCGTTGAACATAGCACGACTGATTGGCAGTGTGGTAGCGGTCTGGATACTAATGTATCCCAATAGTATCTTGCGAGTATATCCTCAAGATATCTTTAAAATCAATAAACCGATTTTAAAATCGGTGTTCAAACTTGGAATTCCATTTGCATTGGAGCAGGTATTTTTTAACGGCGGGAGTATAATTGTACAAACCTATATTGTGAATCTTGGTACTATTAATATAGCAGCAAATGCCATTGCAAATTCAGCATTTTCTATTCTATATTCTGCAGGTCTTGCTGTGGGTATATTAGCGACTACCATTGTGGGACAATGCTTAGGTGCTGATGACAAAGCCTTGGCACGACATTACGGTATAAAAATGGTTAGGCTTGGAACAGTAATCTCATTAGTTTCAATCATTGTACTATTTCCGTTGATGCCAATTATAATAAGCTGGTATCAAGCACCGAAAGAAACGCTTTCTATAATTTATAAACTGCTGCTTATAGCTATAATCCCTATGCCGTTTTTTTGGTCATATTCCAATGTAATGCCATGTGTACTTCGTTCAGCCGGAGATGCAACCTTTAGTTCAACGGTTTCTCTGATTACTATGTGGATTGTCCGTGTAGGTCTTGGTTATATATTTACAATCACACTTGGCTTTGGCTTGCAGGGTGTTTGGATCTGCATGGGATTTGAATGGGTGGTACGGACTATAATTTTTTATTTACGATATCGATCAGGTGTATGGTTGTCAAAGAAAGCGATAAAATAAGGCTCTGTCACAACGTATAGTTGAAAAAACGAACAAACGTTTGCGCGTTTCTGAATTTAACGTTATCATTTTAATAGAGCATAAATATGGAAAATGGTGATAAAATGGTAACTGTGGCAGACATTTTAAAATTAATAAGCAGACTTTGCCCAATGGAGCAAAGCCAGTTGAAAGCAGTATCAGCATTAGCGGCAGTTAAGTGTAGAGAGTTATCAAGTAGACCCGTGATACCTTTAGTTGGTTAATCATACTTGTTTAATATATAATTTTAGTAGAGTTATTTTGGAATAGTAAGAAAAAAGTGTAACATATAAGATATGGTTGAATTTATATAGCTAATATTAAGTTAGAAACAAGGGAGCAAAATGTATGATTTTTGATACAATACTTTTTGACTTGGATGATACAATACATGATAGAAATAGGTCATTGTGTAAGTTTGTTGACCTTTTTATATTAAGATATTGTGATGCATTGGACTATGATAGTAAGTTAATAGTGAAAGATGTTTTTTTTGAAATTGATAACAAAGGATATAAGCCAAGAGAAGAAGTATTTAAAGAGTTACAAGACAGAGTTTCATGGAAATATAAACCTGATTTAAAAGAATTGATTGATTTTTGGAATGTAGAGTTTCCCAAATGTGCCGAACCAATGCTTAATATATACAATGTTTTAGATTATTTTATAGATAAGAACATAAAAATGGGGATTGTAACAAATGGTAATTCTGATTTTCAAAATACAAAAATTGATAGATTGGATTTTAGAAAATATATGAAAACTATAATAATTTCTGAAGAAGTTAATATTAGAAAGCCTGACCCTAAAATATTTCATCTTGCGTTATCAAAAATTGACTCAAATAATGAAAACACTTTATTTGTTGGAGATAATCCTTTAATTGATATAAAAGGAGCAATTGATTCTGGTTTAGTATCTGTTTGGTTAAGTCATGGACAAGTCTGGAATATAAAACACTACATACCCAGATATATTATTAATAATATATCTGAACTTATGAAAATATGAGTAATGCAGTTGACTAAATATATGCAATATTACTTAAATGCGAATTTAGGGGAACCCATAATAGGTTCCCTAAACAGTGTTAAATATCAACCATTTGATGTGACAGATTCTAAAATAAAAATATTTTCTTATAGGGATGTTCAGATACATGTACTGCGGAACTGCTTTGCTGAGTGGCTGCTGTAAACTAATAATCGGATTAGTTTTACTGCAGCCTTTTGCGTGAAAGCAGGTATAGATAACATTCCTGTTTGAATATTTGAGTAAAACTTCAAGCGTAATATTTTATAACATATTACTGAATTTTATCGTATTTATCTTTTGTGCTTAATCCTATACAATTTTCACATAAAGGAAAGCCTTTATATAATGTTACAACTTGCGCATGTTATAACTATCAGGAAGAAATATATAATAACAGGAGGATGACCATGAAAAATTTTAGTAAAAAGGCATTTGCATTGTCCGTAACAGTTGCTTTAACAATTGGTATGGCTGCATGCGGAAGCAAGGTTCCATCTGATAATACATCTTCTAGTCAGGCTGCAAATTCGACAGCAGCCGTAAGTACTGCTGCTACTGCTCAAAATAAGGTTTCACTGGTACTTTCGACAAACTGGGGTGAAGGGGACTCAAAATACAATTATTTTTATCCTAAATTCCAGGAATTCCAGAATGCAAACAAGGACTCTATGGATATATCCTTTGAAACATACAGCACTGAGGATTGCAAGACAAAAATAAAGACTCAGATTTCATCCGGAAATTTACCCGATGCGTTTACCTACTGGGGTGGAGCCATGATGAATGTAATGGTTGAAGCCGGTCTGCTTTTAGATGTTGATGAGTATTTTAAAGCCAGTCAAACTGTAAAGAGAGAGAATTTTGAACCTTCTTCCTTTAGCTACTATACGGCTGCAGATGGAAAGACTTACGGCGTTCCTCTTGAATCAACACGCGGAGTTTTCCTTGTAAATACTGAAATATTTAAACAAAATGGTCTCACAGTACCAAAAACATATGATGAATTAAAACAGGTATCAAAAGTACTTAATGATAAAGGAATCATTCCCATAGCAATGGCAAGCAGCGGCGGAACACCGTCTGAATTCTTCTTCAGTGAATTGTACAATCAATACAATGGTGCGGCAGATGAACTTAAAAACCTCACTGCATCAAGAAAATTCAATACTGCTAATGCTGTAAAAGTTGCTGCAAACATACAGGATATGATCAATAATAAAATGTTCCCCAAGGACACTGTGGCAAACGGCGGCTGGGCATCATGTCTCCAGCTGTATACAGATAAAAAGGCAGCTATGACATATACTTATCCATGGATGTTTGAGTCCATTCCTGAAGAAATACAAAAGATCAGTGAAGTTGTTCCGGTACCCAAACTTCCTGATGCAGATATAGATCCTGCTACACTTATGTCAGGGTTCACAGTTTATGGTTTTGAGATAAACAAGGCAACCTTTAATGATCCTGAAAAACATGATGCACTGATAAAACTTTGTGATTTTCTTGCATCGGACGATCTTTCAATCAACCTTTCAAAAAGTGGTATGATTCCTGCCAAGAAGGTCAATGTGGATATGAACGGTCAAAAAGTGATTTATCAAAAGATGATGGCTTATGCAGCTGACAAGAAATTGATACAGGTTCATTTCTCAACCATGCCAAGCTTAGACGCCCTCAACATGTTCGACAGCAGTCTGGATGAATTATTTATTAAGGCTCTTGAACCACAGGCTTTTGTTGACAAAATACAAGCAGTTCTGGATAAAAACAGTAAATAGGTTAAATGTTATCGACTGTATAGAATGAAAATGTAAAGGCTGTCTCAAAAATAAAATATTGAGATGGCCTTCTTTTCAGAAAGGGACTCTAATGAAAAGTAAAATTAATAAAATAACCTTACCAGTTTTATTTCTGGCTCCTGTATTTCTGATTTATACAATATTTCTCTTTGTTCCCATGCTTCAGACAGGCTACTACAGTCTGACCCAGTGGAACGGAGTTTCAGAAAAAGTGTTTATTGGATTGGGAAATTATAAAGAGCTGCTCAAAAATAACGATTACTGGATAACTTTTTTTAACACTCTTAAATTAACAGCTGTCTCATTAATAGTTCAGATTTCCTTTGGACTGCTGTTGGCATATTTACTTTATACAAAAGTCAGGGGAATGAAAATTTTCAGAACAGTATTTTTTCTGCCTGTCGTTATCGCTCCTGTAGCCATCGGATTAATGTTTTCATTATTTTATAACAGCGAGATTGGGATCTTTAACAAAATTCTTTCTGCAGTGGGTTTAGGCATGCTTCAAACCAACTGGCTGTCAAACCCTAAAACTTTGCTGTATGCTGTAATGGCACCTCAGGTGTGGCAGTACATAGGCTTGTATGTTACTATTTTTTTAGGAGCCCTGCAGTCAATCCCGGAAGATTTGATAGAAAGCGCACAGATTGATGGAGCAGGAGAAGTCAAAACCTTCTTTCATGTTGTTCTGCCTCAGTTATCTGTTTTCCTTAACATATGCATAGTTTTATGCGTTACAGGTTCACTTAAAGCCTTTGATCATTCCTATATCATGACTAACGGCGGTCCCGGGGTACGCTCGGCTTATCTGGGAGTATTCATGTATAAAACAGCCTTCGGCAATTCCGACTTCGGAATGGGCAGTGCCATAACAATAACAATTATTTTAATTTCTTTGACTATAACATTATTATTTAACAGGTTCTCTGCATCCGGGAGTGAAAATTAGGAGGTACAGATGCGTAATTTTTTTGGTAAGCCGCTAAAATACAAGATTCAAGGAACAGTAAAGTATATTTTTCTCCTTTTGGTGTCGGTCATTTCGCTGTATCCTTTCGTTTGGGTATTGATTACGTCATTGAAGGATAATAATGATATCTATGGTAATTCCTTTGGACTTCCGCGTATATTCAGATGGGAGAATTACTCCGAGGCCTGGAAGGGTGCAAATGCAGGAAGATCATTTTTTAACAGCTTATTTGTCTGTATGATAACATTAGTAATTCTGGCAGTAATTACGTCCATGGGAAGCTATATATTGACCAGAGTGGCTAAAAGCAAGCTGTTGTCCACATATTTTTCTCTGGGACTTATGATACCCATACATGCTTTATTGATCCCATCCGTATTAATCTTTAAATATTTAAATTTAACAGATAATTTATTTAGTCTTATTCTGGTATATACCGCAGTAAATATTTCCTTCAGCATGTTTATAATGAACGGATTTCTGAAAAGTATTCCCAAAGAGATTGACGAAGCTGCAACTATTGACGGCTGCGGAAAAGCAAGGGTTTTCTTTCAGATATTATTACCTATAGCAAAACCGGGATTGGCCACAGTAGCAACATTGGCTTTCCTGAATTGCTGGAATGACCTATTGCTGGGCCTGGTGGTAATTTCAACACCTGCCAAACGGACATTATCCGTTGCAATATCGGTTTTAAAAGGTTCATATCTAACTCAATACGGCTTGCTCTGCGCTGGTTTTGCAATATCAATTGCACCCGTAGTCATTATGTATCTGCTGTTCCAAAAGCAGGTAATTGCAGGTATGACAGCAGGAGCAGTCAAGGGATAATTGCGGCACAAGGTCACAGGTAAAAATATGAGTTTTGGAAAAATTATTTTATTTGCTATTACAAATAGGACGCAAGCTATAAAGCGGATAGACGACTGACTTGTCGGGGAGGACTGCATGATAAAATTTACCGAAACCGGGATTATGATTCATGGTTCCGAAAAACCATTATACAGTGGTTCAATACACTATTGGAGAAGTGAAAGGGAAAAATGGGATACCATTTTGGAGCATATATGTAATATGGGATTTGAAATCATTGAAACCTATATTCCATGGTCTGTTCATGAGTATGAAGAAGGAAAATTTGATTTTGGTGAAATAGAAAGTAACAAGGATTTAGACGGGTTCTTAAGTTTATGTGAAGAAAAGGGACTCCATGTTATAGTTCGTCCCGGGCCACATATAAACGCCGAAATGACCTTGTTCGGATATCCTGAATGGATACTCATGGATGAGGATATCCAGGCAAGAACTCCATGGGGCTCGACAGTGGTATATCTATACGCAACAAAGCAGTTTCCCATACCCTCCTATGCAAGTGAAAAATTATATGAAAAGACAGAAATTTATTTTAAAAAGCTGGCACCTGTTTTAAAGAAGCATATTCATGAAAAGGGGTGTATAATTTTAATTCAGGCTGATAATGAAACCTGCAACTTTTTTAGAGACAGGCCTTATATTATGGATTATTCACCTGCCTCAATCGATTTGTATCACAGGTTTCTGACAGAAAAGTATAATAGTATAAGTGAATTAAACAGGGCATACCGCAGTACATATGATGATTTCGTGGAAATTAAAGCTCCGTCGGGGTTTAAGGGAACGGTCAGAGAGGATTTGCCCTATTACTTTGATTGGGTTGAATATAAAGAATATCAGATACTTGATACCTTGAAAAGGATAATTGACATATTGGAGAAGTTGGAGCTGGGCATTCCTGTTTTCCATAATTGTGCTTATCAGGATTACACTCCGATTTCGGTCCAGAGGGACGAAATGATTAATAAACTGGAGGTCGCAGGAATTGATGCGTATCCTGAACCCGGTGATACTGCCATGCTTCGCAGACGAATACGATATCTGGCAGGCAGCAGCAGACTTCCTTTTGTACCTGAATTCGGATCGGGTTCGTGGTTTGACAGAGAAGTGCTCCTTACGGCAGAAGAAGAGGAATTCGGTTATTTATATTCAATAATGAACGGTCTGAAGGCTGTTAACTTTTACATGCTTGTAGAGCGTGACCGCTGGAGCGGCTGTCCTATTACAAATGACGGACGGAAACGATTGAATTATTATAATATGTTCAGCGATTTGATAAAAATGATGAAAGAGCGCAATCTGCATCAATATAAGAGAAAGCCGAAAATCCTTATTATGAGGAATTATGATATGGGCAGATTCAGAGCGTTGTATTCCATTATGGATTTAAACATACTATCATCAAATTGCTTTATAAACGGTTTGGATATTCCTCATGAACTATTTATTCCAGAGGTAGATTTACAGTTAAGTCTGGATTATACACCCGGAAATTACAGTGATGAAAAATGGGTGGACCAAATTTCCGGAATTTTAGACTCAAAGCATTTTGATTACAATTATTCGGATCACTATCTGCCGGCAGAAAAGTGGGCAGAGTATGATGTCATTATTGCTTCTTCATATGATTTTATGGATAAAAAGGTTCAGGAGCAGCTTTTACAATTTTCTCAAATAAAGGACAAGCAATTAATCCTTGGGCCATGTATTCCATATTTGGACCGTGATTTCAACAAGTGCAGCATTCTGGAGGAAGAAATTAAGACTAATTCTAACGGGCAGATAATTGTTGTAAAGGATCCGGAAGCTTTTGATATAAGTGTGATAAACACGAAAAGCCTTGTAAATAACATTGTTTCATGCGAAAACCCAAATATAGAAGTCTCTCTTCATAAAAACCAAGTTAATCCTAATCTTCAGCAGCTTTATATAGCAAATAAAGCAGCTGAGGAACAAACTGCACTGCTGGATTTCAAAGGTGTTTGCAGATTTTCGGCCCTGTGGAGGAGCAACGGTTCAGCAAAGGAAAGCAGCCTTGTGATTAATATACCGGCACATACTGTTCAGATATGGGAAGTAGAAAGGGAGGAAGCAGCAGATGATTGACGGCAGAATTAAAATAGAGTTTTTAAAACCTGAAATTTGGACAAACCTTGGAACAGTTCTTGCTCCACTTATAAATACAGGAAAGATACTTCATATCCTGGATCAGGGATCAGGAGTATATAAAGCTCAGACCTCAGACCATCAGAACTTTTCGTTGGAAGCATATGTCAAAGGACAAGTACTCAACATAGATGATATTTTTGTCGAATTTTCTGATATAATAGAAATCAGAGTTTACACTCCTGAGGGGCTGATAAACTACTACAGTGAAATACAGAAAGCTACTGTTTATCAGCAGGATATAGATGATTACTTTATTGGTCTTTATAATGCTCAGGAGGAAAGAGCCGGTATAAAGATATACAAAAGAAACAGCCAAACAATGAGATGTTATATGGAAAGGCTCAAAACCTGTCTTAAAGGTGAAATTGATAATGCTGTGGTTTTTGTATGGCTGACGGACAATGACAAATTGTATTTCAACTGTATTTTAGAGTTTTTGGAAGGAAAATTAACATGCCTGTCTACTTCGGACAGATATCCTGATGCTGATGAGGATTATGAATCGATTTACGGGATGATAGAGAAAGAATACCACTGCAAGATTGTCCCTGTCAGGATGGAGTTTAAGGACTATTTGCAAAAGGCAAAAGAGATCTAGTTGATGACCCTGTGAATTATGAAAAGGTGTTAAGTGTAAAGCCGTTTATATAAAATAATGGATATGGCATTTATTGTGAGGTAATGGAGGGAAGATAATGCGGAATAGAAAGATGTATAACGGTAACAGCGGAAATCTGGTAATCAAAAGCCGTACTTCTCTTCGTTTCCGCTTTACTCTGGCTATGATTTTCATGGCGCTTATTCCCGGGATACTTTTATCTTTAATCTATTTCGGAAACATTAACAATTTCTACAGGGATAAAATTGAAATATATCAGGTAAATACTCTTAACATGATGAAATCCCACATGGAGGATACCATAAACAAAGGAAGAACTGTATCGGAACAAGTATTGGGACTGGCCGTCAGTTCTTCCATGTTTAATAATTATAACGATATGAATTCTTATGAGAAGCTGATCTTACTCCGGAATGTGAATTCATTATTATCCAATATACGTGTATCTAATGATTCAGTGGACAATATTTATATGATTACCTTTGACGGCAATTACTACACCTCAAATAAAGAGTGGAACAAGGAAGAATTTCTGAAAAATGGCTGGACAGAAGATGATGAAAAGCGGCAGGCGGGAGGGACCGTAACAATACCAACTCATACGGCAGCCTACAAATATTTGAGCTCAGGTTCAAATCCTCCGCTTGTTGCCAGTTTTGTAACCTATTTAAATAAATATAACGGAAACAGTGTTATTCGGCTGATTCAGATTGACGTAAGTTATCAGAAGATAAAAGAAGCAATGGATTTTATGGAAGTGACCGATAAAGATATGGTCTTTATTGTAGATAATGACGGAAAAGTTATATATGCCCCCGATCAACAGCAGGCTGGGAAATCTGCTGAACAGATATCAATTGTCGATAAGTCACTGGATACCATTTTACAAAAAGCCGGTAATCATGATAAGGTAAATATAGATAGCATGACCGTAAGAAGGTGTGCAATAAAAGGCAGCAACTGGAATATTATTCAGATAAACAGCGATCAGATGCTCAGGCAGGAGCTGGCAAAATTCAGAAACATCTGGGTGACAATAGCTATTATATGTATGTTGACAGCAGGAGTTATTGCTTTAAGCCTGTCTTTAAGTATTACCAAGCCAATTACAAGTATTATAAGGAATATGAAAAAGGTAAGCAGGGGTGACTTTAATATTAAAGTAGACACTGTGGCCGATAAAGATCTTGCAGAACTTGTTGATAGTTTCAACATCATGATTTCTGAAGTGGATAAACTGATGAAGGAAAATATCCATAAAGAGCGGGAAAGAATGACTATGGAGCATATTGCTTTAAATTCCCAGATTAATTCTCATTTTCTGTATAATACTCTAAATGCCGTAAAGTGGATGGCTGTGAGGATAGGTGCTGAAGATATCGCAAAAATGGTGGTATCCCTGGTTAATATGCTGGAATACAGCTGCAGGCAAGTTGATACACTGGTACCGATTCCTCAGGAAATTCAGTTTATTAAAGATTATGTGTATATTCAGGAAGTTAGATATAATAATTCAGTTCATATTGATTATTTTATGGATAAAGAACTGGACGATTTTATGATTTTGAAAATACTATTGCAGCCCATTGTGGAAAATGTAATTCTTCATGGCTTTGGAGATGGCAGCAGGGATAACCGGATTACCATACGAGGTCAATTGCAGGAGGACTTCATAAGAATTCAGATCAGAGACAACGGCAAAGGGTTTAATTTCATGGGCTTTGACAAGCTGACAGGTATAGGACTCCATAACATACAAGATAGAATCAGACTGAATTATGGAGATAAATATAAACTTACGCTGGAAAGTGAAATAGGGGAAGGAACCTGTGTTACTGTGACAATTCCTATAATAAAAAGGCAGGAGGTATCTGATGCAGAAAATATTGATAGTAGATGATGAGGCATTTGCCAGAACAGCTATAGAAGACATTATTAAAGCAGCCGATAATACAATTCAGGTATTTACTGCTTCAAACGGTGATGAGGCATTGAAGGTTTTGTCAATAGAAGATATTGATATCATTATGACCGATATAAAAATGCCCGGTATGAGCGGTATGGAATTGCTGACAGAAATAAGAAGGTTGAAAATCGAAACAGAAGTAATAATTTTAAGCAGCTATAATGAGTTCGATTTAGTCAGGCAGGCTCTTCAGCTTGGTGCTTTTGATTATCTTTTCAAACCCGCTATGCTGCCAAACGATATTCTGGAGGTAGTAAAAAAAGCTTTTGCCAGTCAAAAGGACAGAATAACAAAGTCAGAGCCTGTAAGTAACAAAGTTAAGGGACACAACCCTCTGCAAGATAAGGGGATATTCTTTTTTGAACTCCTAAATGGCTCCGGGATTGAACAAGACCGGTATCTGGAGGGGTTGGAAAGGTTTAATTTGAATGGAAATATAAGCAAAATAGTTGTTTCGGTGTTTAAATTGAATTTTTACCAGAAGAGTTTAGTCGAAATATTTGAGAATAATATAAATCTTTTAAAAGCAGCTGTTTGTAAAACTGCCAATGATATTTTGGGACAGGAGGCAATTCATCAATTTATTAGTAGTAATTTCTATGAATATATACTTATTTCCTGGGATGGGGAAAGCCTCAGTAATAAAGAATTTACTGATAATGTTGAGAAAAAAATCCAGCTGATTATAGAATTTATGAATACAAATTTCAAACTGGATTTTTCTGTAGGAATAAGTAATGTGTCCGATACTTTTACCGATTTATCAAAATTATATCTGGAGGCTACCTTTGAAGCATCAAAAGGAAGTTTGGGAAGCGGGAATATATCGTATGCCAGGGAATTTAAAGGCAACATTTCCTTAAATCAGGAAATGAAAATTGCGCTGGATTATATAAAGAATAAATTGGGGGATAAAGACCTGTCACTTCAGATGGTGGCCGACCATGTAGGTTTAAGCAGGAATTACTTTTGTAAAATTTTTAAACAAACCATGGGTGTTAATTTTATTGATTATATAACCAGACTTCGTGCAGAAAAGGCCCGGAATCTTTATATAAATACCGATATGAAGATATATGAAATAGCCGAAAAAGTAGGATATTCGGATTGGCATTATCTTTACAGTGTTTATAAAAAACTGTTTGGACATTCAATGTCACAGGAAAAACGAGATTTGTGTAAACAGCTAGTAAATGTCAGAACATAAAAGTTGTAAGTTTAACTAGTTGAAATTGCAGAAAATTATTTTTGGGCTTCATTATACCTCAAAAGTCAGTACTTATTGGTATTTTGGCATTATAGATATTCTATAAGTGTTACAGAATACTAGATAAAGTTTATTTGTGAAAAATATATAACATAAAAAAGTCGCATTTTGCGGCTTTTTTATGTTATATATAATTTTCTATATTTGTTTGTATTTTTTAACAATTTGTATTAAATTATGATAAAATAATACTTATATACATATTTATGGCTGTGTTTGGGTGAAAACGTATACAGAAAAAGGGACACAAATTAATACTGAAAATGTATAACTGCACATTCGTTGAAATTACCAACTAATGGCTATATATACAATCTTACCGATAAAAAGCAATTTAATGAGAAATGAAAGGGTGGTAAAATGGCTATAATTACACCAAATTTTAATTTTGCAGGTCGTTGTGAAGAAGCAATTGTACTGTATCAAAAGGCTTTTGATGCAAAGGTTGGTTGTTTATTAAGATATTCTGATGCCAATAAGTCTGATTGGGATAAAAAATTAACAAAGGAACAAGAAAACTATATATATCATGCAGAACTTTTTATTGGTGACCAAAGGATTATGATGTGCGACAATATGGATGTTAATTTGGTAAAAAGTACGGCTCTTTCACTGACTGTCACGTTTGATACAAAGGACGAAGTTAAACAGGCATATGAAGTTTTACAGGAAGACAGCGAGACAATTTATCAGATACAGAGCACGACATATAGTTCTTGCATGGTTGTATTTATCGACAAATTTGGTTTTCGATGGGGATTGATGACCGAACAAACAGACCGATAAATTCCAATTTGTAATTGAGTCATTTAACACTTTTTAAAATGCAAAATAACCTTTATTTATATAATACATAATGGAGGACTTTTACATGGTTGACATAAAAATCAGTCCGAGAGCAGCTGGCGCATACGTTTTGTATAACGGATATTTTGTATTTATGTCGTATATTAAATCAAAAAGAGCAGACATGGTTAAGTATTTCTTTCTAATCTTTGGTATATTCTTTATAGAGAGGTAATCAATGCACGCATGGGAATCCATACAAAAAACTCTGAACCATATTGAAGAAAATCTTGGCGAAGAAATTCAAATCCATAGACTTGCAGAAATCGCTGGACTATCACCGTTTTATTATCAGAGATTATTCACACGACTGGTAAAAACGTCGGTTCGAGATTATATTAAGTTGCGCCGTTTGGCAAAATCCACAATTATGCTGCGTGACAAATCGAACCGCATTATTGACATTGCGATGGAATACGGTTTTGGGAGTCACATAACTTTTACACGTGCTTTTACTAAAACCTATGGGATTACCCCATCGCAGTACCGAAGCAAGGCTATTAGTTTACAAAATTTTGATAAGCCCGATTTATTACTTGGTTATTTTGTGATCAATGAGGGCGTACCGCTGATTAGTGATGGATTAGTTCTGGAAATGAACCGTAAATTTCTCGAAACACCAATTAACTTTCTTGGTGTGACAGGCTATTATCCTTTCAGTTATGGTAAAATGCTTGGCGAAAAAACCGGCATTGATACGGTCGGTGAAATTTGGGATAGGTTTTATAGGGAACTTCCGAATATCCCACATACCTCAGAAGGGCGTTGGATTGGTGTATCTTATCAGGGCGACGCTCCAGATGGTTATTCGAGTTATTTTGTCGGTGCGGAAATCAAAAAAGATGATAAAAATCATAACTTTACTAATTGGCAACTACCCATGCGAGAATATGTGGTCTGCGGATTTGAATCAGAAAACCACGAGCAGATGATAGTTGGTATGGGTAAGGCAATGAAATACACTCGGTTTTGGCTGAAAAAGCATGGTTTAATTGCCGACGGATTTTTTCCTGAAATGTATTATAAAAGCAAGTCTACAATCGTTTATTCAGAGTTATGGATTCCGTTTAAGAAACGAGGATAAATAAAATTTAATGCTGGAGGAAAAGCAAATGAACAAGTACCAAGAAGGATTGAAACTACTCGAAGAAAAATTTGGCAACGGCAAAGACAATATTATTTCACTTGCGACGATTGCACGAGATCCGGGCACTGACGGAAAGCCGCGCCCTGTTGTCCGTAGTGTGGACGCCTATTATGAAGACGGCACATTTTATGTAGTTACACATGGCAAATCAAACAAAATGCAACAAATCGCACAAAACCAGGAGGTTTCGGTTGCAGGATGCTTAGAGATGTTTACCGCTAATGGAGTAGCTGAAAACCTTGGTTGGGTACTTGACCCGAAAAATGCCGAAATAAGAGCAAAGCTCCGCACAGCTTTTGCAGAGTGGTATGACATGGCAAATAATGAAAAGGACGAGAATTGTTGCTTTTTAGCAATCCATCTCACAAAGGGAACATTAAACATCAACCATTGGGAAAAATTATACCACATGGATTTTGTAAATAAGACTGATATGGAAAATGGGGGCATTTTTTAGGAGCAAAGTTTGTATAGATATACATAATCCCACGTTTTTAGACTTTTATTAGTGCGATGCTATATGATCATAGCCAAGTAACGCATCCTCTATATAAGTTATATTAGTATTCACTTGAATCCGATAAACCCTATTCTATGCGGGATTGTGAGTTTATCCTGAAGACATCATATTTTCCAATACTGCATGGTCATGGTATGTTCATTTTTCCACCGCAGCCATAGGAGGATAAAATAATCGTCTTTATGTTTTAGTAGAAGTTAATGAAATAGGAATGTGGAATAGCGGACGGACCGTAGTGAGGGAACATATGCCAAACTACGCCCTGTCCCACTAAATGCAAAAGACGGACTATCAGCTCGCCGCTGATAGTCCGTCTTTTGTTGTCAGATTCTGCTTGCCGACAGCCCAATTGGTATACACATTTTGAAACACGTTTTCAGTTGAGTTTGGCAGCTTATATTCTAATCCATGTTACTCCATATCTTATCCTTTTCCACTTTGGGACGATTATAACGACATAAGAAGGTAAAGATTTTTACCCATTGACAATATGACCCACAAGTCATATAATGTGACCATAAAGTCATATTTAGTATTGGAGGGTAGATTATTGCCAAAGAGAACTTTTAACCGCTTGGACGATGATAAGAAAGAAAGGGTTATGCGAGCAGCAATTGAGGAATTTCAGGTTCATGGCTTTGAAAAGGCAAAAATAGAAGTGATTGCCCAAAATGCAGGGGTCGCAAAAGGCAGCATCTATCAATATTTCGATGATAAAAAAGAACTGTTTTTATATTCTGTCACATGGGCACTGGAGTATTTTATGAAAGTTATCGACAGGCAAACTCCATTGAAGGACATGGATGTCTATGATTATTTTCTTTTCGGAAGCCGCGAGCGATTTGAGCTGTTAAAAAGAGAGCCTCTTCTGGTCGCGTTTTCCATGGACGTCACCTCGGGTAAGTACGGCAGCCTTGCGAAGGAAGCCAATAGCGAATTAAACCGGATTGGCGAGGAATACGAGCTGAAGTTGATTGCCAACGGAAAAAAAAGAGGAACAATTCGGGATGATTTGAACGATAAAATCCTTTTGCTTTTTTTTCAGGGTGTGACCGAAAAATTTACTGAAGAAATATTGGCAAAGGCTAAGGGTTTTAATTATAGCCCTACAGAAGAAGAATTCAGCGAGATGGAAAGTCTGATGAAAAGCATGGTTTCATTATTAAAACAAGGAATGGGGAGGTAAGTATGTTTATTCAAGTTGAAAATTTAAAAAAGAGCTATAATGCTGGCGAAAATAAAAACGATGTTTTAAAAGGGATAAGCCTTACTCTTGAAAAAGGACAAATCGGCGTGATTCTCGGCCCCTCCGGGTCAGGTAAATCAACCCTTATGAACATTATCGGCGGAGTTGATCGAGCTGATAGCGGCAGTATTCACGTTGACGGCCTGGAGCTTACTGCTTTGGACGATGACAGGCTGACGGATTATCGCAGAAATTCGGTGGGTTTTATCTTTCAATTTTATAATCTTGTACCAAATCTCACTGTCATGGAAAATATAGAGGTGGTTTCCAACATTTCAAAAGCCCCGCTGAATATTGATACGGTTCTGAAAGCGGTTGGCCTTGAAGCGAAAAAAAGGAGTTTCCCAAGGGAACTTTCCGGAGGTGAGCAGCAGCGTGTAGCCATAGCCCGCGCTATTGTCAAGAACCCGAAACTGCTTTTGTGTGATGAGCCGACCGGTGCGCTGGATTATGAGACGTCCCGAGGTGTACTTTCCCTTTTACAAAAAGTAAACCGCGACTTTGGAACAAGTATACTGATGATTACCCACAACACTGCAATCGGCGATATGGCGAATGCGGTTTACAAGCTTCGCAGCGGAGAGATAGTGGAAACGACTAATCATGAAGCAGTGGTTGCGGCGGAAAGGATTGAGTGGTAATGATACTGTTTAGAAAAGTAATACGTACCATGCTGGAGCACAAGGCCCGGTACATCGGCGCTATGCTTTTGCTGATGATCAGTAGTATGATGTTTATCATAATGAATATGACATCTATCAATTTGAACAATACATTCACGGTGTTTGCAGAGCGTAATGTTTTGTCTGATGCGGAGTTTTCTACCGATAACGAAATTGACGCTGCCGCCCTGGGTGAACAATTTGCTGCAAAGGTTGAGCTTGGCGGCACAGCGGACTGCGAGGTAAGACCCGGCCAGACGCTGAGAGTGTTCTCCATGATGAACACGGTAAATATTCCTGCTACCCAAAAAGGGAACCCCCCGGGCGATTCGGAAATTATACTCGATCGGTTGTTTGCCGAAACAAACGGCTATCAAATCGGCGGTACAATTACTGTCGCGAACAAGGATTTCACAATTTCGGGCTATACTCTTTTGCCCAATTTTATTTATGTTATCAAGTCCAAAGAAGCGATGATGAACGACCCTAAAACCTTCGGCGTGGGTGTGGTCGGCAAAGCTGAGTTTGACGCCCTCCCGGATCGGAATAAGGTTTATGCCATTCGTTTTAATGATAGAGAAAATATCAAATCCCAGGAGGCGGCAGTAAAAAACATGCTACGTTCAGAGGGTGTCCACATAACGAACTGGCAGAGCACCGAAAAGAAAGTAAACGTTTCCTATGTTCCCATGGAGGTTAGCGTATTATCCACAATGAGCGCTGCAGTTCCGCTTGCCATGCTTGCGCTTACCTGTGTTTTGCTTGGAATGGTGATGTGGCGGATGATTAGAAGTGAATCAGTCATGATCGGAACATTCTACGCTCAAGGCTATAGAAGACGGGAATTGCGCCGCCATTATCTGATGTTTCCGCTTTTGGTGTCTGTGATAGGCTCGGTGATTGGCTCCGTATTGGGATTTTTGCTGGTGGGCAGTATGTTTAACTTTATGCTGACTGCTTTTCCCATGCCGGTTTATGAAACCATATTCAATCCCTGGCTGATTGTTTTTGCTGTTCTCCTTCCGATTATAATTCTTGGCGGTGTCACATGGGTAATTGTTGGGGAGATACTGAAAACTCCGCCGG
The DNA here is from genome assembly GCA_023409265.1 of Bacillota bacterium. GTDB lineage: Bacteria > Bacillota > Clostridia > Acetivibrionales > DSM-1351 > Ruminiclostridium. Next base: position 167,863 of record JAEYHZ010000036.1, read on the forward strand.
CAATACTCATGAAAGGCGGAGAAGTAAAAAATAAGACTAATTTTATAGAGCGGAATCTGCGGCTTGATCGATTGAGATTTAATGCAAAATTTCAAATCAGGGAGCAGGTTCGCAGCTTATCCAGAACTTTCTTCCTGCTGCTTGGAGTTGTTATTGCCACTATGCTGATGTTGTACGGTTTGACCATGAAAAGCTCCGTTGACTATATGCTCAACGAAGGTGTAAAGGAAATGTATAACCTTAAGTATGAGTACGTTTTCACATCTAAAAAAACCGGAATTCCGCCGGTGGGAACCGAACAATTCGGTGCGGCCTATGTGAGCCTTGCAGATAATGAAGACGTAAGCTTCTATGTTACCGGAGTTCTGCCAGATACAGAAAGAATCATACTAAAAGACACATCCGGGCAACTCTTCAAACCGGAACAGACCACAATCACGGCTACGCTGGCGCAAAAGTTGAATGTGAACAAGGGTAGCAGTGTGACGGTGTTCGACACGGATAATGGAAAGGAACACACCTTTGTAATTGAAAAGGTAGCCGATACCTATGCAGGGGATTTCCTGTTTATGCCTTTAGATCAGTTCAACTCTGAGTTTGGGCTCCCCGCTGGTACTTATATTGGTATCTGGAGTGACGAACCAATAACTTTTGCCCAGGGAGAGATTCAGAGTACAAAATCTATTGACGCCATCGTCAAGGGATTCGGCATGTTGATTGACCAAATGGGTACTATGATTTATGGACTTATCGCCGCTGCCTTTATACTTGGTTTGATTATCATATATATCGTAACCGGCTTAGTGGTTGACGAAAGCCGAACCAGTATATCGTTAATGAAGGTGTTCGGATACAGGAAAAAGGAAATTGGCAGATTAATATTGGGTAGCAATACCTTAATTGTTATAGCAGGCTATCTGCTCGGCATTCCAGCTTTGCTGGGAACCGTCGGGATGCTGTACGGCTCACTTTCAGAGAGCCTGCAAATCGTTTTACCGGTTAAACTTAACCTCTGGTATATGCTATTGGGTTTTGCTGTTGTGATGGTTACTTTTGAGTTCGCAAAATTGATGTACAGAAAAAAGTTGGCGCGTATACCAATGAGCGAAGCTCTAAAAGCGGGAACGGAATAAAAGTACTGAATTTAATAAGAATAAATTTAGTGAGAAAAGTTAGACTTCTAATTAGACAAACACCGGAGGAGCAGGGTTGGATTTGGCAATAGCACAAGAAATTGTCACGGCTCACGATGGAATAATCTCTATGGAATGCAACATAGAAAATACTACATTTACAGTAAAGCTTCCGAATATAAGAAAATCTTAAGAAGTTCATAAGATAGTATTCCAACATAGCTCCTTATTCTGTGTTTAAATAATATCAGCACAGAATAAGGAGTTGTTTTATTGTACTTGAACTAAAATTACTATGCAAAAGTAAAGTCTCTAAAGTTTTTGCCTTTTTGTATATATGAAACCAAGTCGAAGCTTCTAAATTAAAATACCGGCTTTGATATGAAATATCTGGCAAACAAGGTGTTTAATCTGCCCCTACGTATTGCTTGAAAATGACATATTAGTATGCCCTGGTGTTTATAAACTGGGTGTTTATAAACTGAACGTCAAAAAATAAGCAGGATTTAATGCAAAATGGAGGTATTATGAATAAACAAGAACGAATTAAAACAGTCTTATTATATGGTGTTTTCATTTGTTACTTACTTTTGTTAATGAAAATATTGATCTTATCAAGGATTACTCTTTTGGAGCTATTTTATAGTGGAAGGACTTTATCCAGGTCAATAAATCTCATTCCATTTTATAGTATAATGGAATATATATCAGGCAGCTCTGAAATTACGAAAGCATCCGCTTTTGTTAATGTGGCTGGAAATATCGTTATTTTTATTCCCCTTGGTATATATTTACCTTTATTCAAAAATGATAAAAGAGTAATAACCAATTTATTGTTTATATTGATAGTAAGTTTATTTGTTGAAATCATTCAGGGGCTTTTAGCCATCGGAGCATCAGACATTGATGATGTAATTCTAAATTGTTTGGGTGGATGGATTGGTATTTTAGGGTATAAGTTTTCATTATTTATATTACGAGATGAGAAAATAGTACATACAGCTATCACAGTACTATCTGCTATCATAGGATTGCCTGTTACATTTTATTTTTTATTCGTAATTAAAATGACATTCTGAATATCTTTGAGGAAATTATATTTGTTTGTATTTTTAACAGTTTATATTAAATTATGATAAAATAATACTTATATGAATATCATGGCTAAAAATGGGAAGTTGATTATGTATGATAAAGCTTTGAATGCCAACTAGATAGCATTATAGAAACAATATACAATATACAAGTTAGATAAGATAGCACCTGGAACATCTAATGATGATACATTATTAGATGGAATGGAAGGCAAGTACTACTCATCAACTCCACTCTTAAATGACTTTGAAATATACGGATGCTCAAAAATATATGCTTGTGGTGATGGAAGTGGCATTACACGCTCCCTCACACAAGCTGGAGCAAAATGGACTTTATATTGCTGATAAAATTTTAAACGACATATCAATCAGCTACCTACTAGTTATTAAACGGTGAAAGTGTTCAATGATTTTGCTGGGTTTATATATGTGGGTTCACATTTGCTTACTGGCAATAGAGGATACTTGGGGAGAATGTTATTTATTTATAGAAAACAGAAATTTGTGGAGGACTATATGGATGCGTATTCAGTTTAATAATATGGAGAACATGAAAATATGAAGACAAGTGCTTTATATATTATGACAATTATTTTATTACTTTCATGGTGTTCGGGATATTCTCAGAGTGTACCGCCTCAATCTGGAATTGAAGCTAAAACCGTGAATGCGCCTTCGACGAATACTATTGATTTGGAAGCAAAGATCAATCAGGCCGGAAATGATGAGTGGAAAGCGTATCGGTCTATCCTGTCAGGCAACTTTACTCTGATAAATGAGGATGATTATAAATCAGAGATGGAGTATTTATACAAGAAGGATTCTCAAAATGGAAAATGTGAATGGAAATATGTTTTGATGGATTTTAACAAGGACGGCAGCGATGAACTGTTCATTAAGTTAACTCCCAATCACGACTCGGCGCTTTTCCGTTATGAGAACGGAAATATAGAATGCATTTACATTGATGATTTAGAAATGAATTGTTTTACCCAGCCGTTAAAAGGTGGAAAGTTGCTTGAAACGTATAATTATTGGATTGCTCCCACTAAAACCATTTTTGAACTTGATTCCGAATTTAAGTCTGTAAATCAAAAGCGGTATATTTCGATAACCGTCGATAATTATAAATATTATAAGAAAAATTATGGTGAAATAATAAATCAATTCCCTACAATCACAAAAGAGGGAGTATATTATTTTCAAGAGATAGACGGTAAAATAAACGAATTGCCGAAAGAAGATTGGAAACGAATACAGAAAGATATTGAGGAACAGATTGTCCCCGACAGCGAGTGGAAGAATTGTTCTGAACTTGGCGCAAAATGACATAGGAAAAGCTGTATAATATAAGCATAATTACAGTTTAATGATTATTACTAAATTCCTATTATGTTTATAACATGAAGTTCGTCCTGGTGAAGATAATAACGCAACATGATTATCTTCTTTTTTCATGACTATTTTGGTTGATTTAATTTTAAATGAAATTGTTTAAAAAAGGGAAGGGAAGCTAAATGTTACTGAGATGAAATGTGTAATATTATAAATTCTGGACATGTACAATTTTCGGAAACTTAAAATGAAATATATAAATTAAGTAATGAAGCAAAAGTTGATATTGCATTTTTTGGTTTTCAAGAATTTGAATACACGAGAAAATATACAGACCAAGAGCTTTTACTAATTTCACCTAAGCTTACTCTATTGATACAATTGTATTAGGCTGATAAAATCATTTACGTATAATGGCTAGATTTATCAGAAGATAATCCATATGACTAATTCTTAATTACAATAATGCCTAGTATTAACTAATTAGAGAGATATATTATCCATATGCGTAAATATGAAGTGATAGAACTGGCTAAGAAAGAAGGAGGTGTGACTGAAAATCAAATTCGTAAAATTACAAATGTGTCCAGGACTTTATTATATGGAAAGCTACTATAGGAAGGGAACAAGTAATCATTCCTTACTATATAGAGGTGAATTTATATGCCTAAAATTGACAATATGCTAGCGATTTTATGGATGCTTAGTTCGGGTGAAAAAGTTACTGCAAAACAAATTTCAGAAAAGTTGGAGATGAATATAAGAACCGTGTATCGATATATTGATACACTTTCAACAAGTGGTGTACCCATAATTTCAGACACAGGGCATAACGGTGGATACACTTTATCAAACAATTTCATTGAAGCTCCCCTTTTTTTTGATTCTGAGGAGCAAATCTCACTAGTTCACGCTGCTGTTTTTGCAGAAGAAGCAGGATATTATGGTGGTGAAGCACTAAATAGGGCTATCTCAAAGCTAAGCAACTATTCAAATCAGGTTAAGGAAACAAAGATAAACCAACATTTAACCAGTCTTGAAGTAATAAATCGAGTAAGGTTCCACACTATGGAACCTTACTTAAAAGATTTGGAGCAGACCATAGCTAACAGATACTCTGTAAAAATTTTATACCATAAAAGTGGTGAAGCTCAATCAAAGTATAGATTGGTTGATCCCTACAGAATTATTTATTGGAACAATAAGTGGTATATGATTGGATTTTGTCATTTTAGGAATAACATCCGTAGCTTTAGGGTAGATCGAATTGAAAGTCTAGTGATTACGGAAAATAAGTTTAATTATCCAGAAGATTTTTCAGCACGTGACTTTTTTTTGAAAAACCTTCTACCTACAGAAGATAATGAAGGGATCATTTCCTTGGTTGTTAATGGAAGTAAAAGTACATTGAATGATGTTTGCCAGCATTGGTTTTTAGGAAATTATTTACAAGAACGCACTTCAAATCAAGCAATATTTCTTCTTGAAAAAAGTATACTACATACATATGTACCTTATTTACTTTTACCGTATGGTAAATCTATTCAGGTTATTGAGCCAATAAGTTTTAAGAAAAAACTTATTGAAGTTCTATCGGAATTAATACAATTTCATCAAATATAAAAACTTCCCTGACAGTAGCTGTCAGGGAAGTTTTATTATAATAGGCTATATAAAACATGATTGGAGTGTTATTTTATGCAAAGAAAAAAAGTTTATCTTTATGTATTTAATACAATGTCAGACTGGGAATATGGATATTTAACTGCTGAACTAAATTCAGGAAGATATTTCAAAAAAGATTTAGAACCTTTAAAAGTAGTTACTGTAGGAGCTAATAAAGAAATTATTACTACTATGGGAGGACTGAGCATTAAACCAGACATTTCCCTTGATGAGTGTACTCTTGAGAGTAAAGATCTTTTAGTTTTACCTGGAGGAAATACTTGGGGAGAAGATATTCATCAACCCATCTTGAAACGAGTTGGCGAAGCTTTAGAACTAGGCACTGGTATTGCAGCAATTTGTGGTGCAATTGAGGCACTAGCAAATGCTGGATATCTAGATTCTAGAAACCATACAAGCAATAGCTTGGAGTATACTAAAATGGTCTGTCCTAATTATAAAGGAGAACAATTTTATGAGATGGGACCTGTGGCAGCAAGCGATAATTTGATTACTGCATCAGGAGTAGCACCTCTGGAATTTGCAATGGAAGTACTGAAAAAATTAGATGTATTTGCACCAGGAACATTACATTCATGGTATAATCTAAATAAGACTCATAAACCTGAATACTTCTTCCAGTTAATGAATTCAATAAATAGTTGATCTAAAAAAAATCAACTAGGTAGATTATATTAGTTTAAATAAAAACATGCTTTTAGACAATGGCAGAGCATGTTTTTATTTATAGCTTAAAACAGTTTTTACCAATTTAACAACTATCAAAAATATAGTATAATGATAAAGTAAAGTTTTGACAGAAGAACCAACAAATTATAAGTTGAGATATACAGGAGCCTATCCAGCTATGACTTTTTAATTTTTAGATGATTAAAGGCTTTAAATACACTAAAAATTAATCATACGGTGATTTTAGCATGGGATATGTAATGAGAAAAATAAAAACTTCTGATGTAAAAGTTTACTTTCCATTGATTATAAGCTTGGTTACTTTGTATATTAGCTACAAAGTATCTAATGCAAGTTTAATTATGATATCTGCATTTTGGGAAGCTGTAGTCTACGCATTTGATGAAGTTTCTTTTTTGTCTCACGATTTGACTTAATTTGTTCTGTCATTATAAAGTCGGCTAATACAGAGGCTACCAATTAGACATAAAGGAGTAATATACCCAGTTCTACATATTTTTGAGTATGATTATGATACTCTTTTTAAGGTATTTAAGTTTTCAGTTGGTCTAATTTTTGTATGTATCTTTATAACAATTAAGGTATTTGGAAATCCGTCGGAGCAAACTAGCCAGTTAATTACTGTGATAGGTATTAATTTCGGAATGCTAGGTATTTTAAAAATTCATTTTTATACGTTTTCGTACGATTGCAACGTCGAGAATAACAAGAAAAATATTATTCAAAGTTTACTCAATAGGGGAGTGCACACTGTTAATAATGTACTACATAATTATTATGAAGAAGGCTCAACTATAAAAGGAATCGCATTAATAATTGCTCTAATAACCCTTACAGTTCTAACACTATATTATAAAATTGAGTTATTATTATCTTACATCATTTATAAATGAGGGAGATAAAGAGCCTTCATGGTTTGATACTAGAGTTCACAGATCAGAATGAATATAAAAATGCTGGTACCTATAAGATAATACCAGGCATTTTTGTATTCACTTATTTCAACCTAGATTGGACTGCAAATAAACATCTTCTGTTCGTTAGTAATATCCTGTTTACAGGGTGTTGCAACATTTCCTGCTTAACAACTAAGAATTTGGATAGACTTAATAATAATGCTAAAGGCGAGATACCTCATAGCAGAATGCTTTATTAAATTGTTCATTTTCAACTTATCTCTTTAAAGTGGTGGAAAGCTCTGTTAAGAGCTTTCCGTGAGTTTATGAACCTAATTTATAATTTACAATTTTATCCGAATAATCCGAGCAAAATACCAGCTGCTACGGCTGAACCTATTACACCTGCCACGTTAGGACCCATAGCATGCATTAGTAGAAAGTTTGAGGGATTGGCTTTTTGTCCCTCCACCTGGGATACTCTCGCTGCCATTGGAACAGCAGATACACCGGCAGAGCCAATCAGTGGATTTATTTTTCCACCGGACAGCCAGCACATCAGTTTTCCTAAAAGCAGACCGCCAATGGTACTAAATATGAAAGCCATCAAGCCTAGCGCAATGATCATAAGTGTTTGAGGTTTTAAGAAGCGGTCTGCCACGGCCGTAGCGCCTACAGTCACACCGAGGAAGATGGTTACAATGTTAATAAGGGCGTTTTGCACAGTGCTTGAAAGCCTTTCCACAACGCCGGACTCTTTAAATAAATTACCCAGCATCAGCATTCCTATGAGTGGAGCAACGGAGGGGAGCAAAAGAACACAGAAAATTGTAACGGCAATGGGAAAGCATATCTTTTCAAGCTTTGACACTTCTCTTAGCTGCTCCATCTTTATTTCTCTTTCTTTTTTTGTGGTCAGTAGCCTCATCAAAGGAGGTTGTATTAAGGGGATTAATGCCATATAGGAATAGGCTGCTATGGCTATGGCAGGAAGTAGTTCCACAGCAAGCTTTGTAGTAAGATATATTGCTGTAGGTCCGTCTGCCCCCCCTATCATGGCTATAGCTGCTGCTTCCTGCGGTGAAAAACCAAAGGCAATGGCTATGATAAAGGCAATAAATATTCCGAACTGTGCAGCGGCTCCTAAGAAGAGTCCGGACGGCCTTGCAATCAGCGGACCAAAGTCAGTCATTGCACCTATTCCAAGAAAGATCAGCGATGGATATATCCCTTTTTTTACGCCTAAATACAGGTAGTATAGCAGTCCTCCCGGTTCGGTTGACCCAACCGCAGGCTCATTCATAAGACCGGCAAGCGGTAAATTTGCAAGCAGCACACCAAATGCAATTGGCAACAGCAACAAAGGCTCAAATTTTCTTACAATGGCAAGATATATAAGGATACAGGAGACTGCTAGCATGAGGCACTGCTGCCAGGTAAGGGCAGCAAAGCCGGAATTTGACCAGACATTTTGTAGTGCTTCTAAAAACATATTATCACCCCACTATTGAATGACGGCAAGGATATCCCCGGTAGATACGGATGAACCCTTGGCGGCAGTAATTTGTACGACAACACCATCCACGGGCGCTGTGATATCATTCTCCATTTTCATAGCTTCCAAAACCAATACTACATCACCCTTTTTGACACGGTCTCCATTACGGACTTTGATATTGATAATAGTTCCGGGCATCGGTGCTGTTAACGGGTTGCCATTTGCAGCAGGAGCAGCTACCGTCGGTGGTGGAGCAGGTGCTTGAGAGTCCTGAGGTATACTCTGAGCTGTAGCTTCTGTTATCTTTACGATACTTGCCTGTCCCTTTTCCACCTCGACCTCATAACTCTTGTTGTTAATTGTAACTGTATATATCATTCAAAAACCCCCTTGTTTTAAATTAGGATTCTTCTATAGCTTTTATTGATTTGAAGGAAAGCTCAGACAAAGGTATTTGGGATTCATGGCTTACAATAGCCATAATTATGGCAGCAGTCTTTTCATCTACATTAATGAGCTTCAGTTCTCCTGCAGAAATGCCGTCTCCATTTTCCGCTTCACCTGATAAGACAACTGCTTTCCCGGTTGTTTGTTTCTCAATAGAAATCCCGGCTCTCTTATTGCTTATTTCCTTTAGAACCTTTGATAGTACTTTTATTAAAGCAAACAGAAAGGAAAGCACAAAAAATACTAATGCAAGACAAAACAAAGATACGGTTAAACTTTCTACTATAGACATATACACCACCCCTTACCTTTTTACTATGGAATAAATGACCTTTACTGCAGCCCGTTCTTCTCTTTCTTTAAAAAACTTTTCGGCAATTTGAGGAAAGGCAATGTAGGAAAGAACATCCTTTTCATTTTTTGTTGTCCCTTTTAGCTGTTCTTTCACTTTATCAAACTCCGGTTCAAGGGTGTCTGCAAATCTTTTAGTAACTGGTTTTTCTCCACCCAGTACCTTTTGAAGCAGTTCAGCGTCGATTTCACCGGGTGCCTGGCCGTATTCGCCCTTTAAATAGGCTTTGACCTCTTTTGATACGCTCTTATACCGCTCTCCTAAAAGCACATTGACAGCTGCCTGAACACCAACCATCTGACTCATTGGTGTGACCAGTGGAGGATAGCCCAGATCTTTTCTGACTCTTGGAGTCTCTGCCAAGACCTCATCAAGTTTATCAATGGCATTTTGTGCTTTCAGTTGAGCGATGAGGTTGGAAAGCATTCCACCCGGCACCTGGTATACGAGGGCATCAGTGTCTGTTCCCATTACAAAAGCATCCATAAGCCCGGAGGAGATATATTTCGCTTTCAATGGCTTAAAGAAGTCATTTATATCCTTTAAGACCTTTTCATTCAATCCGGTTTCGTGTCCTCCTTGCTTTAAAGCATAGTTCAATGTTTCGGTTGCAGGCTGAGATGTTCCGCCGGAAAAGGAGGATATTGCACAATCTATACCGTCACAGCCTGCTTCGATGGCTCTTACATAGGTTATTGGACCTAAGCCTGTTGTGGAATGTGTATGCAAAAATACCGGCAGCTTTACGGACTCCTTCAGGGTTTTTACTAAATCATAGGCTTCCTGGGGTCCCATAATTCCTGCCATATCTTTAATACATATAGAGTTGACCCCTATGTTTTCCAGTTGCTTGCCCATCTTTGCATATTTTTCAAGATTATGAATGGGGCTTGTGGTATAACAAATACAACCTTGAGCATGGGCTTTTTGTTTTAATGTTTCGTCTACGGCCACTTCAATATTTCTAAAATCATTTAAGGCATCAAATATCCTGAAAATATCCATTCCACTATCAGCAGAATGTGCGACAAATTTTCTGACCACATCATCAGGATAATGCTTGTAACCAAGAATATTTTGGCCTCTTAACAGCATTTGCAGAGGTGTATTTTTAACTTTTGTTTTTATTTTTTTTAACCTTTCCCACGGGTCTTCATTAAGATACCTCAAGCAGGAGTCAAAAGTAGCGCCCCCCCAACACTCAAGAGAATAATAACCAGCTTTGTCCAAAGTCTCCAGAATATCTTCAAAATCTGAAAAAGGCATTCTCGTGGCAATAAGAGACTGATTGGCATCTCGTAGAACAGTTTCTGTAATATTAACCTTCATATTTTACCCTCCTTATATATTTTTTTAAGAAAATACAATAGTTGATAGGTACTTTATAATAAGGCTAAAAATAGAAAGGGGTGGGAAACTCGCAAATAACGAGCTTCCCACCCCAGAAGCATAATCGCTCTTGAAAACGAATATTATATTCGTTCAACCGTAAGCTAACCTTATTAAATTTATAACATTATATCATAATTTTTAATCAATAGGCAATAAAAATGCACTGGAGAATTCGGAATTATTTGTATTGCAAAAAACTACACTCTCTATTTGTATGATAAGTTATGCAGCGATGATGATAATAATTCTATTATATATTGACACGTTTCCAGAATGCAGGGGTACAAAGCAGCAGGAGCGGATATATCTCCAGCCTTCCGATGATCATACAAATAGAAAGCACTGCTTTGCTCATTACAGAAAAGTCAGCGTAATTCCCCATGGGTCCGACCATTCCCAATCCGGGGCCGATATTGCCCATGCATGCAACAACTGCCGATATGGAAGAGAGCAGGTCTTTACCGTTCAGTGATACAACCAGTGCTGATGAAGCAGATACAAAAATGTAAAGAAAGAAAAATGCCATGACTCCCGACAATGTTTCCTCATCTACCATTTTCCCATTGATTTTTACTGTATACACCGATCTGGGATGGATGATTTTATATACTTCTCTCTTGATTATCTTTATAAGCAGTAAGATACGTACGCATTTTATTGCTCCTGACGTAGATCCGGCGCTTGCGCCCATATACATTAAAAAAAACAGCACACATTGACTAAACATTGGCCAAAGATTATAATCAGCTGTTGCAAAGCCTGTTGAGGAAACAATGGAGCTGACCTGAAAAGCAGAATACCTCACTGCTTCTCCTATGGAGTGAAACACCTTCCCGTTAATGTTAAAGGTAATTAATATAATGGCGACCACTACCGTACCCCCATAGAAACGTAATTCCTCATCGCGTAGAACGGACTTCAAATTGCCTTTGTAGATTGTATAGTACAGAGTAAAATTTACACCGAACAGCAGCATGAAAACCGTGATAATAACTTCTATATATACGCTATCAAATGCAGCGACACTTGCATTCTTATTGGAAAAACCTCCTGTAGCTGCTGTTCCGAAAGCATGAATTAAAGCATCGTACAGCGACATTCCCCCTGCCAGCAGAAAAATTACTTCCACTGCCGTTAGAGTAACATAAATTACATATAAAATTTTGGCTACCTGTCCTATTTTAGGAACAAACTTTCCGGGAGACGGGCCCGAGCTTTCCGCTTTCATAATATGAAGAGTATTGGCTTTTACGGATGGGAGTATTGCCAGCATTAATACCAGAACGCCCATGCCGCCCATCCAGTTGGTAAAGCTTCTCCAAAATAAAATGCCTTTGGGCAACGACTCAATATCCTTTAATATGCTTGCCCCGGTAGTGCTGAAGCCTGAAACGGACTCAAACAGAGCATCCATCACAGAAGGGATGGCTCCACTGATAATGAAAGGCAGCGCCCCAAAAACGGATACCAACAGCCAACCCAAGGCGACAATTGCAAAACCATCCCGTGCATAGATATTGGTTGTAACTATTTTTATACGGTGCATTCCTAATCCGAATAATACCAAAATCAATATAGTTATGATAAATGAATTTGCATCTCCTTGTCCATAAATCAAGGCTACCAAAAGGGAGGGGATCATACATCCGGCTTCAATAAATAAGACCACTCCCAGGTTTTTAAATATCATCCTAAAGTTCATGTACGGCACCCCCGGAAACAAGTATATCATTTAAGTCTGAAATTCTTTTATCCTTTGTAATGAGGATGACACCATCACCCGATTTGATCACATCCTTGCCATGAGGGATAATAATTTCATTCTTTCTGACAATAACAGCTACCAATACACCTTTTACCAACTGGAGCTCTTTGAGAGGTATATTGATAAACACTGTAGAGCTGCCAGCGGTAAACTCCAAGGCTTCCACCTGATCTCCAATAATTTTGTAAAGAGTATTTGCAGGATTTCCTAATGCATTTTTTAATCCCCTGACATATCTTAAAATGTGATTAGAAGTTATAAGCTTTGGGCTTACAACGCTATCGATTCCCATGTTGCTTATTATACCCAAATTATTAATCCTGTTGATTTTTGCTATAACTTTCTGAACACCACACTGCTTTGCCGATAATGCAGAGATAAGGTTGTCTTCATCCCGACCTGTGATAGACACAAAAGCTCCCATGTCGCTTATATTTTCCGAATGCAATAATGTCTCGTCTGACCCATCGCCACAAATAATTAAAGTTTGAGGAAGAAGTTCTGTCAATTCAATACATCTTTCCCGGTTAATTTCTATGATTTTACCCTTTATTTCCTCTTCTTCCAAATACTTAGCTAGGTAATATGCAATTCTTCCTCCACCCAGAATCATAACATTTGTGATTTTGTGAATATATATGCCTATTCGTTTACAAAAATCAAATACCCTGGAAGGCTGACCGATAATATACAGGGTGTCGTTTTCCTTAAACTCAAACTCTCCATGGGGGATGATAGCTTCGTCATCCCTAAGCACAGCTCCAATCAGAATGGAGGAAGAAATCTTGTTTGGAATATCCTTCAATTTCATGCCGACCAAAGATATACTCTCTGTAACCTTAATTTCTACCATCTCCACCCGTCCCTTAGCAAATACCTCAACATTAACAGCAGGCGGGAATCTGAGCAATCTTGCAATTTCACTAGCAGCTGCTTGCTCGGGATTAATCACCATATCCAGGTCAAGATCTGCTTTCAGTAGTGAAAGCTCGTTGGCATACTCCGGATCTCTAATTCTGGCAATTGTATGGGTTACCCCCAATTTTTTTGCGGTAAGGCAACATACCATATTCATTTCATCACTGGTTGTGGCGGCAATGAGAAGGTCTGCTTCTTTTATACCTGCCTCCAGCAGGATCTTTGTACTTACACCGTTTCCCCTGATACACATAACATCCAAATTTTCACTAGCTTTTTTTAATGCTTCCGAATTTTTATCAATTATAGTAACATCATTGTTTTCTATGGATAAATTTTCTGCCAGGCTATAGCCAACCTTGCCATCACCAATAATAATTATTTTCATGCTTTATTTTCCTTTCCGATTATATGATTATAATGTCCCATACATATAAGCAAATAAAAAGGGTAAAAAGCTCGCAAATAACGAGCTTCCCACCCCAGAAGCTATACAACTCTTGAAAGCGAATGTCACATTCGTCCAACCGTAATCAAATCCTGTTAAATTCACTATAGTCTATCATAATTTGATAGGATGAACAAGATACAGCCCAAAGGCCATATTTAAAAATCTTATTTGATGTTTTAACTTTTTTTAGTTTTTTTACACTATACATATTTGCAGCCGTTATGATTAAAACATTCAGCCATTAAATTGCGCATGGTGTGTATTATTGCTATAGTCAAAATCATATATCTATTTGTTGTTCACTTTGAGGGCTTACTAATCTAAAAATTACCATACCTACTATTCCGGCTAATATCGAAGAAACTATAATTCCTATTTTTGCTGTGGCCAAGACATATTCATCTGAAAATGATAATGATGAAATAAATAATGACATTGTAAAACCAATACCTCCAAGAATACTTGCTCCGTAGAGATGCTTTATTGATACTTGCGATGGGAGTTTAGCAATTTTCAATTTTATCAGTATGTATGAAACTCCAAATATACCTAATTGTTTACCAACAAAAAGACCGAAAATTATCCCTAAACTAACAGGTGTCAATATAAGTGTTGATAAATTATTAAAATCAACAGTGACACCTGCATTTGCCAAAGCAAACAACGGCATAATTACAAAGGCGGACCATGGAGCTAGAACATGCTCAAGCCTATGTAGCAGTGATGTCTTGTATTCATCTGTGTCTTTACCGACCGGCAGTGACATTCCAAGTAAAACACCTGCGATTGTAGCATGTACACCTGACTTTAGCAGGCAAATCCACAATGCAATACCGAAAATAATATAGACAGACAAGAGTTTGATCTTTAATCTATTAACCAATAAAAGAGCAATAAAAATAATTGAAGCCAGTATTAAAGCGGTCCAAGAAATTTGACTGGTATAAAAAACAGCGATTACTATAACTGCTCCCAAATCATCAATAATAGCTAACGCTGTAAGGAAGATTACGATTCCTTTAGGAGCTTTTTTAGCTACTAAAGACAATATTCCTAAGGCAAATGCAATGTCTGTTGCCATGGGGATTCCCCAGCCTATATTGGTTGGCTCTTTATAATTAAACAATAAATAAATGGCAGCTGGTAAAACCATGCCTCCAATAGCAGCAGAAATAGGCAATATGGTCTTATTTAAGTGTTTTAGTTCACCGATTGCTAATTCTCGCTTTATTTCCATACCAACTACAAGAAAAAATATAGCCATTAACCCGTCGTTAATCCAGTGTAGAAGTGACATCGACAAGGAAAATTTCTTATATCCAATAGTTATATAACTATGGATTATGTGGTTATAAGCTGTATTCAAATTAGAATTTGCAATTATTATTGCAATAATTGCGCAGAACAAGAGTATAAATCCACTAGCTGACCCGCTTTTAAAAAAACTTGAAATAGAAGTAAAAAATTTGATATCTTTTTTCATTATGTTATATCCTTTCTTTTGTTTTAATCATATATTGCATGCTATTGCTACAAATGTAATAGAGATATTTATCTTTAAGTAAATATCATGTCATTCCATTCAATAATATTTTTCTTCTGTTTGTAAATAAAATACTGATCTAAGTATTAACAAAAAATTTATTAAGCTTTTGTGCAGAATTCTTATTATCAAGCATAAGGCTTAGTATAGATTTATATCCAAACACATACCCTGCTGTTACTTAAGGATAAATTGTGCTTCATATTGATAGAAGATACTACTTCTAAATTACGTCTTAATCACGATTAATTAATTAACAAGTGTCAAATAAGAATTATATCAGATTACACTCGCAGTTCCAAATGCCTATATCATCCCATACCTTTTACTGCTTCGTAGCGCTTATTCCCAAATATCATTTTTGACAGGCGCCCCGACAGGATCGGAATTTTTCTACGCTAGAGGTCACCGGCTGGTTTTCGGCAAAAGAGGACGACTAACGGTATCGACTCGATGGTCACAAACGCTCAACTGATAACGATGACGACAAGTGAAAATGCGTTAGAAACAAGCGAAGTCAGCACATGCCCCGCACCGCGGACGAATGGGCAATCGGCATGGAGTGGAACCTGTTTTTAGATGCAGATTTGCATATCCATTAAATAGACGGTAACCGTATAGGTGATGCGCCTACACTCGCAATCAACACCACCTGCAATAATTGTATAGCAAAACAGTTGTATATTACGATAGTTATTTTAAATAGATTTAGTGATTCAGAAAAGTTGATTTTTCATATTGACGATTTTAGATTTGAGGCGTAGAATGATACCATATCGAATATTTTGGATTTGAGGTGATATAGTGAACAACCATGAGAAAAATGCAAAGGTTTTTAAGGCCTTTTGTGATGAAAATAGACTTCAGATTTTAGAACTTTTACAGAGTGGAGAAAAGTGTGCCTGCGTTCTCCTTGAACAACTAAATATTGGGCAATCAACTCTATCGCATCATATGAAGATTTTAGTGCACAGCGGAATTGTGGAAGCAAGAAATGAGGGGAAGTGGACTTACTATTCAATTTCAACGGCAGGAACACAGGCAGCTAAAGATCTTCTCAATAAATTAACAACCGTTTGTTGTGAAAATGTAGGTTGTTGTAACTGTGAATAACCGGAGGTGGAGGGATTTTGGAAAATAAAAATTGTTGTGACAATAGTACCAGTGATAAGAAGGTGAAAGTTTTAAAAATCAAGCCTAGATCAATAAATTATAGCAAGACAGGTTTATTAGCATCTACTAATGAAAGTTCTTGCCGTTGCAGCGGCGAAGTATGTTCATCACAAATTATTACAGAGTACACTAATAACGACTATTGGATAACTGATGAAATAAAAACAGATGCCGGTATAGTACCTCAAGTTTCTACAAAATTGGTTTTACATGATACTTTAGGCACATTGAAGGTTCGCTGGGGTATAAATAGAATGAATTATAAAATAAATCCTGGTATTTACGCAGTGGGAACACCTGACAAAGAATCCCACGTTCTTGTAACTGCAAATTATAAGTTAACCTTTGATGCACTCCGTAAGGAGCTGACGGGTCTTAATGTTTGGATTCTGGTACTTGATACAAAAGGAATTAACGTTTGGTGTGCTGCAGGGAAAGGAACTTTTGGTACAAAAGAACTTATTAACCGAATTAATAAGACTAAACTATCAACAATAGTATCACACAGGACGTTAATTCTACCCCAATTAGGTGCACCTGGAGTAAGTGCTCATGAAGTAACAAAAAATACTGATTTCAAAATAAAGTATGGTCCTGTTAGAGCAAAAGATGTTAAAGAATTTATCAATTCTGGAATGAAAGCTACCGACGAAATGCGTAGAATAAAATTCAATCTTATGGATCGTCTGATTCTGACTCCAATGGAGTTAGTCGGAACATTCAAGACTTCACTTATGATACTTGGAATACTTTTTTTATTAAACCTTTTAACTGTTAATCCTTTTGGAATTATTGATTTTTATGCCTATACAGGAGCTTTGATAGCAGGATGTGTTATCACTCCGGTGCTGCTCCCCTGGATTCCAGGAAGAGCTTTTTCATGGAAGGGTTGGCTGATGGGGTTTTTATGGACTTTAGTTGTAATTTCATTGAATGGTGGAATTATATCACCTTCTTTTGGAGTTCTCAAAGAGCTGGGGTATTTACTTGTATTACCATCAATATCTGCTTTCTATGCAATGAATTTTACAGGCTCATCAACATATACTTCATTTTCAGGAGTATTAAAAGAAATGAGAAAAGCCATTCCTCCAACCATTGTAACCATCGGTATCGGAGCTGTCTTATTGCTTGTTAGTAGCTTTATTAAATTATAACGGAGGTGCAATTATGAAACATAGGTATTTAAAAAATGTTGCAACATTGAACATTGAACTTGAGAAGTGCACCGGCTGCGGCAGGTGTATTGAGGTTTGTCCTCATCAGGTTTTTAGACTTCAAAACAGTAAAACACAAATTATTGATAAAGATAGTTGTATGGAATGCGGTGCTTGTGCAAAGAATTGCCCATTTAGAGCCCTGAAAGTGAAACCCGGTGTTGGCTGTGCAACTGCAATTATTAAAGGATGGCTTACAGGAAGTGAGCCAAGTTGTGATTGTTCATCTGATAGCGGTGGATGTTGCTAAAAATATATAATGGAGGGGTGAATGATGCAAGTTGAAACACTTTTTATGTGTAGACATCCGGTTAAAATTGCAAGGGCACCTAAGGTTAGAAGAAATGTTGCAGTAAAAAGCGGGGGAATCTTGTCCAATTGCAAGGTTAGCTGTTACGGAACCTAAGGTTTTTAATACTGAAAAATCAAAAAAGTCATTAGTGATAGTGCTTTTCGTCCATTAATAACAGATTGTGCCACTCATCCCGACTTCCGGGGAAAAGGCCTGCTAACCGCTATTGTTGAGTCTTTGGAACAGGATCTTTTTCAAAAAGGGTATAAATGCCTTTACAGTCTTGCAAGGGCAGTTAATCCCGGTATAAACAGATCATTAAGTAAACTCAATTACCAGTATAGAGGCAGACTTATGTTCATGATGATGACTCTCGTAACGTAACTGATTCGGTGAGCAAAAATGGATTTTCTGTGACCAAACTTAGTTCAACCGGAGGATTTCTTAGGTCAGGAAATACTACTTTGCTTATCGGTATAGATGATGAAAAACTGGATCAGGTGTTAAAAATTATTAAATCAAACTCAAAAATTAGAAAGGAATATATTCAGGCGCCAACACATGGAGCTTTTCCAAAAACTTTTACAGCCATTGGTACTGAGGTTAGTGTTGGTGGCTCAACAATATTTGTGATTGATGTTGAAAGAACTGTGAAATTCTAAAAGCAGATGAGTTAAATTCATTATACAACAACCAAAGAACCGATAGCGAAATGCATCGGTTCTTTGGTTGTTAGTCTAGATATTTGAAACATTTTGAATTATACAGTATAATTGATTGAGTTATCAGTCAATTTAATAGCAATGAAAGAAGGTAGCTAATGTCAAGGAATAGGAAAAAGAATGAAATAATTACGCAGATTAGAAAGGAAGAAATATTACGAGTTGCTGTGAAAAAGTTTTCAGCAAAGGGGTATCAAGGAACTAATGTTTCTGAGATAGCGAAAGAATTAGGTATCAGTCAGGGAATAATTTTCTGGTACTTTAATACAAAAGAGAATCTATTTATAAATGCATTCATGAAGGAATTTAAGGAGATAAAACTTGCAACTTCTAACATTCTACACTCTAATTCAATTGGCACAGTTGAAAAACTTAAATCCATAATATCTGAAATGATAAAAACATTTATTGAAAGAAAAGAAGGCTGTATGCTAATCTTACAGCTACTTTCAAATAAAGAAATGCAGAAGATTCTTTCATTGGATATTTCGTCAGTTTATAATGAACTTTACAGTGAGTTGGAAATGCTATTTATACAAGCTGGAGCGTCAAACCCTGAACTTAAAGCAAGAAATTTTGTTGCACTTTTAGACGGATTTATGATTCAGGTAATACTTGGACTCGATATAGGTGATTTGGATGTTCTTTCTAATGATATTCTTCACAGATATGAACTAATTTAATGGGGGCTTTATATGTCTGAAAATAAAAATAATACATTCAATACTTTATTCCATTGGCATAGCTTTAGATTGAAACTTGTGTTTGAGGCAATTGGGGTAGGAATATTCGCAGGACTTTAATAGTTTTATACAGATTTGCTCTTGAAAAAGCAATGGTACTATTACATAAAATATACGAGATTTTAACTCAAAGATCATATCTTACACCTATATGGATTGGAGTGATTCTCTTAATAGGAATTATTGTTGGTATCATTACTAAAACTGAACCAATGATAAGTGGTAGTGGTATTCCTCAGGTCGAGGGTGTACTACTAAGGAAATTAAAAATGACATGGTGGAAAGTTATTTTAGGAAAATTTATTGGTGGTGTACTGGCAATAGGTTCTGGACTTTCCCTTGGAAGGGAGGGGCCTTCTGTCCAATTAGGGGCAGCTGTTGGTCAAGGCTTTAGTAAGATTTTCAAAAGAGTTAAACTTGAAGAGAAATTTCTTATAACAAGTGGCGCCAGTGCTGGTTTGGCAGCTGCCTTTAATGCACCATTAGCTGGAGTTATGTTCGCTTTAGAGGAGGTTCACAAAAACTTTTCTCCTTTAGTCTTACTATCTTCACTCGCTGCAGCTTTATCAGCAGACTTCGTATCAAGTGGCTTTTTCGGCTTGAAGCCAGTCTTAAATTTTAATGACTTGAGCCCTCTGCCACTAAAATCTTACATGTTTATAATTGTATTAGGAGTAATCATTGGAGTTCTTGGTGTATTGTTTAATAAATCAATCCTTACAACTCAGATCTTATATTCCAAGATAAGATTTATATCGAAGTCCTTTTGGATAATGATACCTTTATTAATATCAATAGGTCTGGGGTTCGCTTTACCTCAGGTTTTAGGGGGAGGACATGAACTTATATTGTCATTGCTCACAACAAATAATTCCGCATTAACATTTCTATTAGTACTATTAATCGTTAAGTTCTTGTTTACAATGGTTAGCTATGGTTCCGGTGCACCAGGTGGAATCTTTCTTCCTTTACTATCAATAGGAGCACTAATAGGATGTATATATGGTTTATTGATTGCACACCTTTTTCATTTAGATACTGTTTATATAAACAGTTTTATTATTTTAGCCATGGCAGGTTATTTTACTGCAGTTGTAAGAGCGCCAATTACAGGAATAATTCTTATAACTGAAATGACAGGTTCATTTAACCATTTATTGTCTCTTGCAATAGTATCAATAGCGGCTTATATAGTTGCGGATTTACTGGGTTCAAAACCTATTTATGAATCCTTACTTGAAAAAATCCTTCAAAAGCAAGGAGAAAAAGTATCCATTGGGAACAATAAGCATAAATCTATCCTTGAATTTGCAATTTGCATGGGTTCAAATTTAGACGGAGAATTAATCAAAGACATAAAATGGCCGTCACATTGCCTACTTGTAGCAGTTAAGCGTGGGGAACAAGAAATAATTCCAAGGGGAGATACAGCTCTGTATGCCGGTGATTACCTAATTGTACTCACCAATGATGATAGAGTGTCCAAAATCAATGATTCTTTTGCAAAAATGATCGGTAGCTGTGAGGAAAAAATATAAGTTTTCAGTACAACAAGAATTCCTTAATATCGTGAAATATTACATTAATAAAAGGCTCTTACAGTTGATATTTATTATATTTTAAACAAATCACAACACCCTATATTAGTACTCATTTGCTAAGAACTTTTGTAAAGAAACAAAACCGTTATTCTATGTTTTTGTTTCTTTAAATTTGTCAAATCCTAAATATTCTATGCTATATGAAATAAATTTTTAAGTATTTGCTGTAACTCCATTAAATTTGCCCATGAATTTTATTAACTTAAAGTGATATTTATTAATTTCTTTATATGCTATAAATACCCATTTTCTCTCACCACTTTTTAATTTTAGTTGACGCATTTAACTAACAGGTGTAAAATTTTATTATGTGCATATGCACATAATAAAATGAAATACGATTATACTAATAATGGTAAATTAATGGAGATATTATGCCAAGACCTAGAAAATGTAGAATGGTTGGGTTTGTTCCTCATAACTCATGCTTTAATCCACAATTGCATAATGAGGATGAAGTTATTCTGGATATTGAAGAAGTAGAAGCGCTTAGGCTCTCCGATTATTTGGAGATTGAACAGGATAGTGCAGCAAAAAGTATGAATGTTTCAAGGGGAACATTTCAGCGCATAATCTGTTCTGCAAGAAAAAAGACAGCTGATGCACTAATTCACGGTAAAACCATAAAGATACATGGTGGAAGCTATGAACTTTCAGAAGGAAAACCATGCTGCAGAAGGCATAATGGTAGTTGTAACCGCAAGGGTTGTGAAAAATGTGATATTTGTGATGATTGTAAGAAAAAACAATAAGCAACAGAGGTGAAAAAAAATGAAGGAAAATAATTGTACTTATGAAAGGAATGATTGTGAAAGTGGGGGCTGCGAAACCTCAACATGTTCTGCAGCTGGACGCGGGAGTCAGCCTAAAAGCTTTATTGAGAAGACACATCAATTAAATTCAATAAAAAGGGTAATTGGTGTTGTTAGTGGAAAAGGTGGAGTTGGCAAATCCCTTGTAACTTCAATGTTAGCTGTAACAATGCAAAGGAAGGGGTATAGGACAGGTATCCTGGATGCTGATATTACCGGTCCATCTATTCCAAAAGTATTTGGAATAGATAAGAAAGCAATTGGTAGTGAGTTAGGCATTTATCCTCAAAAGTCCAAGGGTGACATTAGTGTAATGTCAGTAAATCTCCTTCTTGATAAGGATGAAAATCCTGTTATTTGGAGGGGACCAATGATAGCGGGAGTAGTAAAGCAGTTTTGGACCGATGTTATATGGGGCGATATTGATTACTTATTTCTGGATATGCCTCCGGGAACAGGAGATGTTCCATTAACTGTTTTTCAATCCATACCACTGGATGGGATCGTCATAGTTACAACTCCTCAGGATCTTGTGTCTATGATTGTTAAAAAGGCTTATAACATGGCAAAACAGATGAACATTCCTATATTAGGTATTGTAGAAAATATGAGTTATGTAAAATGTCCTGATTGTAATAAAGAGATCAAGATTTTTGGTGAAAGCAAACTTGATTCTATTTCAACGGAGTTAGGAGTAAAAGTACTCGGAAGAATTCCTATTGACCCTGCAATAACAGAATTTTGCGATAGTGGGGAAATAGAGAAAATTACAAAAAATTATTTAATCAATGCTGCTTCATATATTGAGCAAAGTTTAAGAATTCAAAAGGAGAGAGACACAATGAAAATAGCAATTCCTACAGAGGGAACCAATGTTTGTTCACATTTTGGAAAGTGTGAACAGTTTACTATTGCCGAAATCGTAAACTTTGAAGTACAATCTAAGTCGATAATTAGTACTGTTGGAAACCAACACGGTCTTTTACCGGGCTTTCTTGCTAATAATGGTGTTAGTGTTGTTATAGCTGGCGGAATGGGTGACGGAGCAAAGCAAAACCTGATAGCCAATAATATTGAAATTATTACTGGAGCAAATGGTAATATTGATGAAGTATTGGATTTATATTTAAGTGGTGATTTAAAATCCAGTAACACCGGATGTATTGGACATGAACATTCTCATGAGCATGCACGTAATCACGGTGAAAGTGGTTGCAGCTGTGGACATCATTAATCTTTTCTGCACTTAAACGTATAGAGTCAATAGGAATCTTCCATTATCCCATTTGGATTGCAGTTTTAAAAGTCCAGCCAGGTATGAGGATGAAATAATAGTAAAAACCAAAATCCGAAATTTGACGTGTGTAAGAATAGAATTTGATTATGGGGTATTAAAGAGGGATGATGATAGACTTATAGCCAAAGGGAGTACATCACATGCATGGACTGATAAATTGCTAAGACCTCTAAATATTAAAAAGCAACCAGATATATGGCCAATACTTGAAAAGTCGATAAATTAATTTAAAAGTTAAAAATGTGAGGTTAGAAGAGATGGATAATTATCCTGAAAAAGCTGAGAAATTATTTAAAGACGGATATAGTTGTTCCCAGGCTGTTTTAGGAGCATATTGCAGCCATTTAGGTATGGACTTTGAAACGGCTATAAAGCTTTCTTCATCATTCGGAGGGGGCATGGGCAGGCTTAGAGAAGTTTGCGGTGCAGTTTCAGCAATGTTCATGGTCGCGGGACTTAAGACGGGATATACTGACCCAAGAGATAGTATTTCGAAACAGAAACATTATGAACTTATTCAATTTCTGTCAAAAAAATTTAAAGACGAAAATGGTTCAATAATATGTAGGGAACTTCTGGGCCTGGATGTTCATCACGATGAAGCTAAACCCAGTGCACGAACCGTGGAGTACTACAAAAAACGTCCTTGCGTGGAACTTGTAAGATGTGCTTCTGAAATATTAGATGAAGTCTTATTTGAATAGATTAACTAATCAATAATATTAAACCAACACCAAAAAATTCTTTAACTTAAGGTGCTGGTTTTTATATGTTAAACTATTGTAAATGGGTTTATTCAAATAGAAAGCTAAAATGTTATACACAAACTTGATATGTTTCCTTGTACGGTGCACGTGGGGACAGTTGGTAGGATAGAGCGAAAACAGGCTGATATCAAAGGCTTTGGGCAATTTACCTTTTTTTTCATGTGTGTTTTATGTTCCCTCAGTCTAATAAGTTTGAGGGGATTTTTGCTTAGGAGGTCTAACTTTTACGCAGAACTAGTGATATTTGCGTTCCATAACAAGTTTTAGTTGAAACTCATCACAATATTTTGTCATTAAAAAAGTACACCTCCAAAAGTTAGTTTTTTCGTCTAGCATTTGGGGTGCATTTCAACGTTGTAATTTCGTAGAGTGCCTTGTTCATTTTTACCCTTAGTCATTACCATTGACTATTAAAATCTATGCGTTTGCTGATTAATAGAAATTCAGTAGTATAGTTATTTCATTCCCTGTGAAGCTAATAGTGCTGACATTGTTTCTGCAGATTCCTGCATGCCACGAGCTATCCATTCTTCAATCCATCCGTAAGTTCCATAGGCGATAAAAGATACAACATAAGCCCAAGTATTATCTTGTTCTGGCTTTGCACCATATAGTTCTATAAATGTTGTTAAGAAGAGATGAATCAGATTCTGTTTTTTTAATAGCATAAAGAAATCACCGTTTTCTTTTAGATGTGCAAAAAGACTTCCGTAACGTTCAGCGTTGGAGTCCGATCCAGTTTGTGCGAAACTTACTTCCCATTCCCGCATCAGGGAACGAAGATACTGTAATATGATGTCTTCCTTGGTGGTATAGTTTCGATAAAATGAATTTCTACTTACATTTGCTGTACCGGTAATCTGGCTGATTGTGATATCTGCAAAATCCCGTTGCTTTAATAGATTAATAAAAGTAGAAGTAATTTGCTTTTTTACATACGAATTTCTTTCTTCATTTCCCATGATGGTACATTTCCTTTCTGTTTGTGCCATTTTATGTAGATGCATTGACTGAAATGATTTGAGATGGTACATTTGTACTATCACATGAGATAAATGTTACACTATATGATAATAAAAATCAAGGGGGAAATGCAATGTTTACGAAACAACGTGTAGTGATACTTATGATTGTCATAGTTGCAGCCATTATTCTTGGACGGCTTGCTGTTCGATTTGCTTTAAACATGATGGTTGGAGGAACCATGTTTGGAGGGAATGTCTTATGAGAAAAAAAGATCATATGACTTTTCAAAAAAAGAAGAAAGGCAGGAAAACAGGGATGTTTATTTTTATCTGCATCTTGGCATTTCTCGTAAGCTTTACTGGCTCTGTAATTTTTAAGATGACGTTCAAATCACCAGCATTAAAAAAATATTCGGTTGATTGGAATGAGAAAGTTGGAACGAAATATACCAATCTTTCATATGGGACAGGAAATTCTAATAAGTTTGACCTTTATGTGCCTGCAGATCAGTCAAAGAAAACATATGGACTGATTGTTTATCTCCATGCGGGAGGTTTTACAACTGGTGATAAGTCTGATGACGCATCTATGCTGGAATGGCTGTGCTCGAAAGGCTATGTAACAGCAGGTATTAACTACACCCTTTTCAGCAAGGAGCATCCTGATGCTAATGTTTATTCGCAGTCGCTGGAAATCAAGGAAGCGATGCCTAAGGTTGTGGAAGAAGCGAAAAAACTTGGATACAATGTTACAGAGATGGCAGTCTCAGGTGGATCAGCAGGCGGAACCTTAGCGATGCTATATGCATATCGTGATGCAGATACATCGCCGGTTCCTGTTAAGATGATGTTTGAGGCTGTTGGACCATCCAGCTTTTATCCGGAAGACTGGGGTGTATATGGATTAGATAAGAACCCAGCAGCAGCAGTTAACCTTTTCGGAACCATGCTGGGTTCTGAAATCAATCCAGATGTGTTCGGAACGGATGAATATGATAAGTTAATCAAACCGATTTCCGGATATATGTGGGTGAATGAGAATAGTGTTCCATCCGTAATCGCCTATGGTACACATGATAAGGTTTGTCCGTTCCTTTCCGCACAGCACTTAGTCAAGGCACTGGAAGACAATCATGTAACACATACTTATATTGAATGCCCACATTCCGGACATGCATTACAGAATGATAATAAGCTCTATATGCAATATCTGGATACGGCTTTGGAATATCTGAACACCTATATGCCAGTAAAGTGAGGTAATTATGAAACAGAAAGAAAACAGAAAGAAGAAAAAAGGGTGGATAAAAGTGCTGATCATTCTAGCGATTCCGGTGTTGCTAATTGGTGGATTACGAATCAAGAATACAATTTGGCCACCTGAATCGGAAGGAATTGATTATGCCAAGGCACTTTCTTTGCAGAGTCAGGCAAGTGAATCTTCTGAATTGGCAGATGTGGAAAAACGTACTCTTGAGGTGAAATATATCAATAAGGAAGAAAAGGTTGAAACGAGATCACTCATTTTGTACGTTCCCAAAAATGCGGAAGGGAAGATTCCACTCATCTATATACCTCATTATGAAATTGAGAAGGATTCCGCGGAACTCAGACTCGCCATTTTTCGCATAGGTGTACTCTTTGGATATTTGATCTACTGGAACAAGAATATCGGATGTGAAATGATTGATTACTATTGGACTGCCGAAGCATCCAGCTAATCCAACCGGGGAAAAAGCCTCCCACCGTGCTGTATCTTCCGGATTTGGGAAGTTATTCAGAATCGGTAGGAACATATCTGTTACCATCCCAAGTAATGGAACTGGCACCCCTTCTGTCATTCCATTCAGAAACTGTCCTGCTGGAGAGCCCGGTACAGTTAGATGTTGATGATAGTATCTATGGATCACTTGCAATATATCAGAAGGAAATTGTAGAAGAGTTTTCTCAATGGGCAGATAATCATTCGAAAGAAGAACTGAATAGCAGTGTCGAAACTGCAATTTCTACACTTGATAAGGATGAACAGAGTGTGTATACAGAAGCTTGGAGTTCTATCCGGGCACAGACACATTAATGCATAGAAGAATTGTAAGGACTCTACTCTTGTATCTGATAAAATGAACTCTTATGTTAGATTTACAAATGCCAATGGTATTGAGTTGGTTCAATTAAAGACTGTCAAGGCAAAGAATTCAAGGAGGTAGAAAATGAAAAAAATATTGAAAATAGTAGGTTTCTGTATATTAGCTATTATTTTGTTGATTGTTATTCTGCTTACAATTTTAGCAAAAAGACCTTTTGTTCCTAATAATTATACTGAGACAGTAAAAACAGGTGGTGTTCTGGAAGCAAAATACATCTCGATGGGCGACCATGAAGTTAGCTATATGGAAAGTTCAGCAATGATGTCTTTCAAGAAATACGAGATTTATTATCCAACAGATGTATCTGATATGGATAGCAAATTGCCTGTTGTCATATTTGTAAATGGAACAGGTGCTGTAGGTTCTAAATATCAGGCTTTACAAAAGCACCTTGCTTCATGGGGATTCATCACAGTAGCCACCGAAGAAGAATATGCGTGGAATGGATTCTCAGCAGAAATGAGTGTTCGTTATCTTGAATTGTTAAACGAGTACGATGGTGAGATAAATGGCACAGGCAATGCACTTCGAGGTAAGATAGACCTTGATAAAATTGGTATAACAGGTCATTCTCAAGGTGGATTTGGTGTAGTAAATGCTATTACTGAGCAAAGACATGCATCATCTTACAAAGCTGCGGTTATTTTAAGCTGTGGCGATACAAAGGGTGAAAACCTTTTTCAGTGGGAGGCGGATGACACATTGGTAAAAACACCAACCATGATAATGGGTTCAACAGGCAATACCGATTCTGTCATTGCATCTTTAAAGGGCTTGCAGGGATTATATGACAGTATCCCAAGCGATGTGACAAAAGTGCTAGCAAGAAGAAACGATGCCGACCATGGAGAAATGCTTTATTATGCAGATGGATATGTTACTGCATGGTTTATGTATTATCTTGCAGACGATGTAGAAGCTGGTAATGCGTTCTTCTCAAAGAATGTTGAAATATTGTCAAATCCTTTATATCAGGATATAAAAATTGAAATGTCATCAGGGCAAAAATAAACCGAAAAGAAATTTCATTATACAACTTTTAGTTTGTAGGAGAGTTTTTAACTCTCCTACAAAAAATATCATTTATCAACTATTTGTTGTGACATAGCCTATCAAAATTTCAGAATTATTATTCTAATGGTATTATGAAAGCGACAAATGTGGCAGGAGATGCTTATCAGAAAAATCTTAAAGAGATGGTTACACAGTTAAAAGAGCTTCCAAGAGCACATATATTAATTCGGGAAGACTTCATGGTATTTAATATTTGTTTTGAAATACCTATGATGTACCTTACTTTAACAATAGACTGTGCTTTAAAGAAATATGGAGTAAATGGGGCAAATATTGATTGGCTTACACGTAATCATTGGAAGGAATCGATTAGAAATTCAGGGTATATAGAGGCAGAAATGTATCAAGAAATAATTTAATGGGTACTGAAATGAATACATACAACAATTTTATCCCTAATAATACTACATCTAAATCAACCTTATTTACATGGAATTCTCGTTGGATATGGGTTTATGAATCACCATGGAGTGTTTTTGAAAAATTCAAATTAGCAAATGAAACAAATGATATCGGTATATTTAAGATTTTTAGTAATGAATAAATTAAGTCAAAGTCAAAAGAATTATATAGCTTTAAGGAACGAGATCTTAATACATTAAGGGCTTTTTGATGAAGATATTATGTTTCGCGTTTTAGGGGTAAATTTAAAAGAAACAACTCTTGCTAACATAAATAATCTAATTTGGTTCATTTTCAAATAATAATAAATTATCATTCTACATTGATAAAAATCTTCATTTTGTCCAGAGTGTATAAAACATGGATATCATAGCATATTTCATCAGATTAAATTAATTGTCCGAAATGTCATACCTCAATTCCTTATTTATTAACAGATAAATGGGCGAGAAGTCCATATAAATGCAAATGTGGGCATCAGTTCTATCAAAATACTGAAAGTAATAGTTTTATTAAAGAATGGTCATCTAATTTTAAACTAGTAATTAATTCACCGGATTTAGCCAAATGGCTAAGTATAGAGAATTCAGTCAAATTGAATTTTAAGGAATTCATAATTAACGAAAAAATAGCTAGATTACCATTTAAATAATTTAATCAAGTTCTCATCATCTATTATTGATAAAGGTTATAAATTGGATATTTCATATCATCATAAAATAATCAATCAAAAAAATAAACAACTAATTAAGACAAGAAAACATTATCCATTTAAAGAGCAAATGAAGCAAATAGTTGAGAGGTTCAATATTGAGCATTTAGAGGGGTGGAGGAGTTAATAAAAAAGCATATTCATAATATTAAAACCTATAGTGATGGTTTTGACAAAATGGAAATTCAATCCAATTAATGCTGCATATAAAATGTGGCGGAAGTGCGTTCTAGGATTTGAATATTATCTTAATAATATGAATAGACTTAACTCAGAATCATGGCATAACAACTCATATTTTGAATCAATAGAAGATTTTCAAGTTATTGATGATTTTTATTTTGAGTTAAAGATCACTGTAAGGAGTTCATTAAACATGACTCAGATATTCCATTTTTAAGTATAAGGTATGAAAATATTCCAATCTGCTTAATAAAATTTATAAATCAAGATTTGATCGAATTACATTGGTGGAACAGAAATAATTCATTATAATTTAAAACTTTGGTATACTAACAATGAGTTAAGGCAGATAAACCAATAAAAATAAATGACACAAAGTTTATACCATAGATAATTTACGGTGGGAACTTTGTGTCAGGATTTAGTCACAAAAATCAATGGTAGGATCTTTGTATTAAAATCGGTTGTATGTTTGTGTCAATAAACATTTTATTAAGATATAAACGAAAAGATCCCCCCAATTACGCGAAATAATAATTTCGCGTAATTGGGGGGGGGTGTAATCGAATCTATCTTATCATAATGATAACAATATAATTTTAATTTCCTTCCAAATCCTAATATATATCACATTAGTTTTATAATTAAATATGCATCAGTGTTTGATAGCTCTAGGATGGTATTCTTCTGCATATACCTGTTAAATTACTATGGATGAACAACATATATCTTCAACATTTAATTTGTTTATCCATATAAATAACTTATTTTTTTAGTAAACAGATATGCCGCTTTAGTAAACCGGCATATCTGTTCAGATTTTGTAAACTCTTATTACTCATCGGCAGGAAATTTTGTGATAAGCCCCTGCAGATATTGCTTCATAAGTGAATAATCAAGAGAATCTACACTGCCGCTGGCATCTACATCTGCAGCAGCCAGTCCATTTTCAGACGGGAATTTGCTTATTGACCCAAGCAGATATTGCTTCATAAGTGAATAATCCTGAGAATCTACACTGCCGCTGCCGTCAAGGTCACCATATACAACTGTCGTTGTCGGAGGAACCAAGGCGGCTTGCATCGCATAATAAGCCGGCTTTGGATTATAATTAGAGTCAAAGATTAAAGCTGCGCCTCTTCCCGGGAACGTTCCTGGTACCCAGGAATATTTGTCTGTAAAACCCCAGACCTGGATAGCCTTTACTGCGGGCTGTGCCATACATTTCTCAATGATATTCTTGTAGTAGCTGGCTTGAGTTTGAAGTTCCGCCGATGAGGGATTGCTGGATACACGTACATCCATCTCGGTTATATATATCTCAAGGCCTAAATCTGCAAAACGCTTCAAATTATTGGCAAAGTCATTATAGTCAATTGGGTATTGTATATCCAGGTGCATCTGAAAGCCGATCCCGTCCACAGGTATGTTACGGCTTTTAAGGTCTTTGAGCATGTTATAAGCACCGTTTGACTTACTGCCGGTATACTCAAGATTGTAATCGTTGTATATCAGCTTGGCGTCAGGGTCAGCAGCACGAGCCCGGATAAATGCATTCTCAATAAAGCTTTTTCCTAGAGTTCTGTACCAGAAGGAATTCCTATAGCTTCCATCTTCTTCAAATGCTTCATTAACCACGTCCCACAGGGGTATCTTGCCCTTGTAGTGACCCATTACCTTGTCGATATGATTGTACATGGCAGACTGCATGGCGCTGGCACTAAGATTCTGTACCCAGCTTGGTGTTTGATTGTGCCAGACCAGCGCATGGCCGTGAACCTTAAAATTATTGGTTTGAGCCCAGTCAACAAGCTTATCCCCTTCAGAGAAATTAAAATTATTTTGGGAAGACTCTGTAGCATCCCATTTCATGCAATTTTCAGGAGTTACCAGATTAAACTCGGAAGCGGCGGTGCTGAGGAACGTGGAAGAATCCGACATTGTAGTAAAACCACTGGGAAATTCGGTTCCCACCAAAACCTTGCTTTGAATATCCTTTAACCTTTTACCCGTTGGAGTAGCGGCATTAACCGTTACCAGGCAAATCGTCAAAGCTGTCAGAAAGACAACAAGCGCCACTGATAATGATTTAAAACTATTTTTTCTCATAAATCAACTCTCCTTTATTTTAATATTGTACCTGTGCAGATACCGTATCTGCCCTTTCAAACCGATGTTTGATTTCATATTGTAGCGTCCCTCAATCAATATTTCCGCCGCTATACTTGCAGAGGCTACTGTTTCGCTAAACGATGCTGCTCCGGTACTAAAATCAACACCCTTAACCTTTATGTAGTAGCTGTTTTCTATATTACATACATCGAGCCCGGCTGAATGTTTTGTAAGACAACGGCGATCCATGATCTGTCCAGTTTACCCTGTCTGTTGACGAGTAACATTTCCATTCATTCATAGCATAGAAATTGTTCACTATTGTGTCCTCATCATGACACGATACAGGTAACATATGCTGTCATACCCCATTGGTGCAGGATCGCTGGTATAAATATTCTTTACCAATGGGGTTGTCGGCAGAAAAGACTGACGTAAGCAGCAGAAAAACAATATACAGAAAGACAGTAAACTTACATTCCTTTTTCATACATTCACCTCCATTCTAATTAATTTTCATTTATATTCAAATGTGATATTTCACAAACAATTAGGACCCAGTTATCATATTGAAGATCACCGAATATTTGAACTGTTCTATAAATTTTATACTGTATACTTCCAGAGTTTCTGTCAAACCTACTGATTCTTTTTTTGAAGCAGTCCGGATGCAATAATATACCAAATATGACAAATTTATGAATCCACGTAATAATATTATTCAACAAAATTATTATAAATCCTTCTTTTGTAAATTTTTATCGTTCACAAGTTAAATAATAAAATATAATGTAAAAATACATGTGAAACTCAGCTGAACAAGTAATTTATACACAGTGAGTTTCCCTGAGTGACTCATGATGAACCATCCCATAGCCTACCAAGAAATCTTTTTTGATCTTGACAGGTAATATACCGGATACCAAATTATATGATGGTAAATATGTAAACTGTAATATAAGAAAAATTAGTTTTTATATTACTTTAAGTAAATAGAAAAGTCGCAATTTATGAATAATACTAAATCATAAATCACGACTAATTCTTGTATTTTTACATTTTATTTAATAGACTTTTTTATTTATTTAATAGACTTTTTACAATATTCAATAAGCATTATGAAATATCCATAATACTAAACACGAAAAGGTTTTGCGGTATTTTCATTGAATTACCTGACTCCTTATATTTTCTTTCTCTGAAAATCAAGAAAGGCTCTGCCTTTTTTTGTAAGACAACGCCTTCTCGTTTTTTTATTTAGTTGTATAAAACACAGCAATCTTCTGCTGCAATAAAGAAGTGCCCTTCAGCTACTTCTATCCATATTTCTTACTGTTATGTTTAGATTAACTTGCTTTATTTTTTACGACAGAAACTCTTTTTTTATGACTTCTGAATATATTCTCATACAGAGACAATAAAATACTCATAAAATTCATCCTTGCAAAAATCAGTCTCATGGTAAAAGTACCGATTGCACCCAAACTATTCATAACCTCCAGCTGCTTGGATGCAGGAAAGTACAGGGGTGTTGATTTTTGCTTACCCAACAGCTGAATCCATATATCAAGGTCTGTATTCTCAACATGATCCTGAACAACTATTTTCAATGACTTTTTCTTTGAGAGCATCAGTATTTTGGCTTTAACATCCTCAAGGTTATCAGTGTTGTTATAATTGATAACCACCTTTTTTCTGATTCCAGTCAAGGCACTGAACTTTGGAACAATTTGTCCCCTGAAAAATTTAATAATTACATTCTCCGGAAGCTGCAGGGCAGCAGGATGTTTTTTTATAAAATATATGGTATTTTTATCAACCTCAGGAAATTTTTCTTTGCTGATTTTCAGGTTTCCTGATTTATCATGCTTTTGATGAAAGCTCTCAATCTTGTTGCTGATAATGATTTTGGCTCCGGCCATATATAATCGGTATCCCAATTCAATATCCTCAATTCCCCACCCTTTGAAATTTTCATCAAAGCCTCCCAATTCATCCAAATATTTTTTTGGCACAGCCAGATTACAGGTATAGACCTTCAGCCACGGATGAAGTTGACACTCGGCGTTATAAGAAGATTCCAGATAGCTGAGATGCCTGATCTCGAACTTATTCATACTGTCCAGTTTGAATTTCTGATTTTCATAGTAATTGCTTACAGAAATCTCCTCAAAAGATACATCTTCTGTTAGATTTATCCGGTTGCCGACTACTATTATATTGTTATTGATTTTGAAGTACCTATCCAATTCTTCAAGATAGTTATGCTTTAGAAGCATATCCCCATCCAAAAAAATAATAATTTCACCGTTGGCAGCATTAATACCGGTATTTCTGGCTCTTGATCTTGAAGACTCAGCAACTCTTTCCTGGTAGATATACTTAAAATCATACTTCTTTTCCATGCCTTGTATAGCTTCCCCGGTTCCATCGCTTGAACCGTCGTCCACAACAATAACTTCAATACCATCCAGTGGGAACCCTTCCAGTCTGTTAATAGTTTCCAGGGTATTTTTAATGAGCTTCTTGCACTGATACACTGGGATAACAAAACTATATCGCTTCATAATTTCCTCCCTTCCCAAGCTGCTGCTTGTCTTTTCCCTTAGCTTCTACAATGTCTATCAACGCCTTTTTGCATTCCATCAGCAATGCAAGTATAGTTTCCTTTTTGTATTCCCTGGCATTATACTCCACCTTAATCTTTAGCTTGCCTTCCCAAATAGAACCTTCAATAACAAACACATATTCCCTGTCGGAATACGGGCTTTTCTCAGGTACTGTTTTTAAAGCAGAAATCATATCATCCTCTTCTGCATCAGGCATTCCATATACACCCATATAATTAAAGAATATCTCGGGCTGTACTGAGTATTTTTTATCAGGGAATTTTATGGGATTGGTAATAAACCTTAAAATGTCATATCCAACTCCCTGATTAGGAATTTCTGAAAGCTCTTTCCAGACATTTTCCACCTTGCCTTCTATAGGGAGATTACGAGCTGTGTCAAGCACAAATGGATAGGATATGCTTAACCACCCCACTGTTCTGGATAAATCAAATGTACTGAATGGCAGATCACGCCCGTTTCCACACAATCTCAAATGAACCCTGTCAATACCGCCCCATCTGTCCAATGCCATTCCCAGTGCTGTAAGCAGTATGGTTTCGGCATTTACCTTGTACAACTTACACGACTCCTTGAGGAACCTGTCTGTTTCGGTCTCATCAAGCAATACCAGATGCTCATCGGCATTGTTGCTCAGACTCTGATCCTCACTAACGAAATCCTTTGGAAGCATGTTAACAGGAGTACTGTCAATTTTATCCCAATATTCAATTTCACGTGTTATTTCCTTACTCATAGCATATTGGTTAATAAAATCCGCCCAGGTTGCAATCGAAACACCTTTTTCTGAAGCACCAACATCATGACCGCTGATTGCCTGAAAATATCCTGTTATTATGTCCTTTATAATGATGTGTATTGAGAATCCATCAATAATAAGATGGTGCATAGTACAATAAATATAATCTCCCTTGTCTGTTTTAAACAGAGCAAACCTTATAAGCGGGCCTTCTGCAAGGTCCATGCTTGAAATCAGTTTGTTAAGCTCCACAAGCATTGCTTCCCTGGAAGCTTCAGTTGCTGTCATATGATAAACAAACAAATCCTCACGAATTTCATCACAGTTTTTAAGATATTGGACATATCTTCCGTCTTCATACCTGAATACCAATCTGAGTGCGTCATGCTGCCGCATTACCTTTAGAATAACTTTTCTCAGTATATTCTCATCGATTCCATCCTTCATATAAATTGGAATAGATTCGTTCCAGTGATTCATCTTGTTAAAGTTTCTGGAAAAGAAACATCTTTGAACAGGCAGTAATCCAACTTTAGTAGTATCTTTTCGAGACATTTCATCCTTTACATCCTCTTTAATCAGATTATCCATATTATCAAGCTTATCGAGACTATCAGCTTCATGACCAAGTTTGCCGCTTATAAACTCGGCCAGCTGGCTTACTGAAGGATAAGTAAAAATGTCAGAAATACTGATCACTTCGGGAAACTCCTTATCAATCTCCTTAAGTAATTGAGTAGCAAGAATGGAATCTCCGCCCATGTCGTGGAAATTTTCATACACATCAATTTCCTTTATTCCAAGAACAGAACCCCATATCAGCGCCAGTTTGTTTTCCAGACTATTGCTGCTGTTATTGCTTACTACACCATTTATTACTGTCTGAGTATTTGAATTTTTAACTTCAGCTTGGTGCTTTGTCTTATCAAGCAGATACTTATTTATTGAAGTCTTTATTCTACCTGATAGCTTTATGGGCAGGCTGTCAGCTACGCTGGAAAGATACGGAATATTTAGCTCTCCGGTGTATACTACCGGTTTGTCACTTCTTAATGCATCTTCAAAAATGCTTAAAGCTTTTGAGGTTGTTAAGGATCTGAACGGGAAATTATCGTCGGTCGCATTTTTGTCAACAGCCATGCCTGTCTCCTTCCAGCCGGGCCAATTGATTGAGATAGTACGTTTACCTGCCTTGTTTCTAAACTGTGCAAATGAATTCAGATAAGTATTGGCAGCAGTGTAATCACCTTGTCCCACACCTCCTGTAACTGATGTCATTGAAGAAAACAATACAAAAAAGTCCAGTTTATCGTCAATGGTTAACCTGTCAAGAATTAGCGTTCCATTTATTTTAGGTGCGATAACGCGACCGAATACATCAGAATCCTTTATCACTAAAAATCCATCTCCGGCTGCACCGGCAGCGTGAATAATCCCGTTAATACGCCCGAACCTCTTTCTTAGCGAATCAAGCGCTTCTTTTGTTTCTTCCTCATTTGATATGTCAGCATTGCAGCAAACTACTTTTGAGCCGGATTCCTCAATATTTCTTATTATTCTGAGTTTGTTGCACAGTTTTATATTGCTGTTCTTTTCCAATATATCGTCCCATAGGTTGGCATCCGGCAGTTTTGAACGGTTGATCAAAGCTAAATTTACATTACCTTTTTCAGAAATATATCTCGCAATTTCAAGGCCTAAACCACCTGCTCCACCGGTTATGACATATACTCCCTCATTTTTTATATTCAGTTCAGTTTGAGATGTATTTAATTCCGCAATTGAAAATTCGGGAATATATCTGTTACCTTTTCTATAAGCTACCTTTTGGTCTTTACAATCTGATATGACTTCATTTATTATATTGTCCAAAGCAGTAGCATCGTCAAAGTCAATACACTTCAATTTAAGTTTCAGGTTCTCCTGGGCAACAACCTTTCCAAGTCCGAAGAAAGCAGCATTATGGGGATTAATCAATGAATCCTCCTCTGTAATTTGTTCAGCATTTTTTGATAACAGATCAATACTTATTTCATTGTTATATTTGTTGGCTGCAAGCGCTTTTGACAGATAAAACAGACTATATATCCCTCTATTTTGCACATCATCACAGCTTCTTTCAAAAGCAGGAGCACTTATTGTATCGGAATGGCTTACAGTGGATAGATGGACGATCTTATTAATATCCCTGGTCTTTAGTTCAGCCATAAGCTTAAGATAGTCTTCCTCGGTGCCTGAAATTATGTAAGAGCTTTGACTGTTTTTTTGATATCCGGAACCGAAGGTTACTTCAATGACCTCACTTAAAATACTTCCTTTCAAACCGGTTATAATTACATCGGATGCTCCGGTATCATCCCTGAATACCAAAGCGGTTTCCCAATCAGGCTTTTTTGCCTGTTTATCCAAACTTTCAACTATCCAGCTCATGTCATAATATGAGGCTGCATTTTTATCAATATCCTGAAAACTCTTCTCAGCATCACGGACCATTTTAATAGTATAATTATTTACTTCTGCAAAAACCTTGCCGCTTTCGTCTATAAGCCATATGTCGAAAGAAAAGGTTTCTACGCTGTTGTTGGAGTTGTTAAGTTTTGTGATGTAGCTGTAGATTTTTCCCGGCATCCTGTCATAAAGCTTCATACTGTGATATGACAGTGGAAGATACAGAGCATCGTTTCCGATACCATGCATGATCATATTGGCTGCGTTATCCATTAATGCAGGATGCAGACTGTACCTGAGAGCAGCCTCCGAAAGAGACTGATCAATTTCAAGCTTTACCAATAAAGAATTATCGCCAATATAAATCCTTTCAACATTGTCCCAGGTAGTTCCAAATTTAATAGGTGACTCGGTTGTGCTTAACTTAATGGTTTTTTCTCCATTCCCGCACTCATTTTTCAGTTGGGAAATATCAAAATCCTTATTAGCCTTTTCCTCCAGCATAAAGATTTTTCCTTCGGAATGTGTAACCCATACCTGATGGTCAGGATCCTCTGAATTCTGCTTGCTTACAACAGCAAATCTCAAATAATCCTTCTCATTGATTACAATTGTCTGTACTTCTTTAACTTCACCATCATTTACCAGCATGGGGGAAACAAAAACCAAATCCCGCAGTTCCACCGGACTGTTTCCGTAATACGCTCTGGCAGCTTCTCTCGCCATTTCAAGGTATGTAGTTCCCGGTAAAATACTCCTTCCGTTTATTCGGTGTTCGTTTAATTCCCAATGCCTGGTATTATCAAAGTATGTAATGAAAATCTGTCTATCAAAGGAATCTGCTAGAAGATTGTCAAACAAAGGATGACTAATTGATTTTTCATTTACTGATTGACTATCTCCGTTCATGGCTTTTGGCTCTGCCCAGAAGCGAATTCTTTCAAGGGGATAAACAGGTATACTTACTTTGTTTACTTGCTGTCCTTTATATAACATATCCCAGTCAATACTTCCGCCCTCAACATATAATTTACATGTCTCATTACATAGATTTGTATTATCACCCTTATGCTCCAGCAGCTCCTGTATTTTGAGTTTCGCTTCAGCCGAGATTTTCCATTTATGGCTTTCGGTAATTTCCCATGCTTCTTTTACCTTTTTGCTTTCAGGTACTATTTTGTGCTCATTATAATAAATACCTTGCCTGTTTAAGTTAGCAAAATCAGTTCTGCTTACATGTAGCAGCTTTTCTTTAAAATCCTCAAAATCCTTAAGCACAAAAGCAAGTCTGCAGGTAAAATGGCCTCTGCCTGTATTGGCAGTGTAGCAAATGTCTGCTAAATCTGTAATTCCTCCCTTAATAATAAATTCAATATATTTGTTGACCAGGTTCTTTAAAACCATTTCACTTCTTGCTGATAAAGCAAGAATATGCCTGGGTTTATCCTTCGAAATTGTAAAGCCCTTGTTTTTTGGTCTTTCAGGGGCTTCTTCCAGAACAATGTGGCAATTCGTACCGCTGAAGCCAAATGAGCTGACTCCTGCTCTTCTGGGTGAAGCACCTGTATCCCATTTTGTCAGTTGATTATTTACATACACAGGACAGCTGCAGAAATCAATGTATGGATTGGGCAGCTCAAAATTAATGGTGGCAGGCAGCATTTTGTGTTTTAAAGAAAGAACTACTTTAATAACCGAAGCCATACCTGATGCAGCCACCAGATGACCAAAATTGGTCTTTACAGAACCTATGCCGCAAAATTGATTTTTATTGGTATATCTTCTGAACGCATTTGTAAGCCCTTTTATTTCAATAGGATCTCCGAGAATTGTTCCTGTTCCATGAGCCTCAATATAGGAAATGGTTTCTGGATTGATTTTTGCTTCCTCCCACGCACTTATGATAACCGCTTCCTGGGCCTCGGCATTTGGTGCCGTTATTCCGTTGGAAGCACCATCATTATTAAGTGCACTCCCCTTTATAACAGCATGGATATTATCCCCATCAGCAAGGGCTTTGCTTAATTTCTTCAA
This sequence comes from Bacillota bacterium, assembly GCA_023409265.1. GTDB lineage: Bacteria > Bacillota > Clostridia > Acetivibrionales > DSM-1351 > Ruminiclostridium. Next base: position 207,136 of record JAEYHZ010000036.1, read on the forward strand.
AAACAATATTCCTACACCTTCACCCCAAACAGTACCATTAGCACTTTTGTCAAAAGTCCGGACGTTGGAGTCAGCAGACTCCACCATGTCCATGGAACTCTTTTGTCCCTGTATTGAGGGCAAGTAAGTCAGATGGATACCGCCCGAGATTGCCATATCACAATCACCCTGCTGCAGAGAACGGCAAGCCATATGAGTGGCTGTCAGTCCTGAAGAGCATGCAGTATCTACAACAAGACTTGGGCCGTGCAAATTGAATATATACTGAATTCTTGAGGCCATAATACCTGCCCATGAGCCTGTCAGGTGCATTTGATCGGGTTCTGAGATATACTGGTACAGCGAACCGGCTGTATGATCACGGCCTGCAAATACACCGGTTTTTGTACCGACAATTTTATCTCCTCCGTAACCTGCATCTTCTATTGCTTCCCAGGCCGTCTCAAGAAACAGCCTCTGCAGTGGCTCCATAAACTTTGCTTCCCGTGGTGGAATTCTGAAGAAGCCGGCGTCAAATTTATCAATCTCATTCAAATAACCACCCTTTGAGAACTTGTCATCCAGGTCGGTCTCTTCAGGAATTACCATATCAAGCATATATTTTGTAAATATCTTATTCTTATAATATTGGGAGCTTTGGTCCCTTCTTTGCTTGGAGGGTTCCTTGATACTGTTGATACCGGATTTAAGATTACTCCAGTATTCATCCACATTGTTTGCATCCGGGAACCTACATGCCATCCCTATAATTGCAATATCTTCGTGTACTGTTTCAGGAGTATTTTTTTCCATAAGCTCGGTCAACATTTTCTTGGTTTCTTCCTGAGTGAGCTTTTTGGATTCAAACTCTTTTAAGATGTAACTCTTTACTGATTCCATTATTTTTTCTCCCCCAATCCTAATAGTTTATCTGCCTCAACTGCAGAAATTTCACCCCTGGCCATCCTGCCTAAGATTGCATCTATATCAGTTTCGCTGCCAGTCTCAAGAACGTTCTCATGAATTGATGTACCTTTGCGTTCAGATTTACTTTTAATATAATTTGACATATCGGATATGGTTGGATATGTGAAAATATCCGATATATCTATAACACCTTCAAAATCCTTTTCCAATTCCTTCAATAGTCTTGTCGCCCTGACAGAATCTCCTCCCAGATCATAAAAATTATCACTGACGTCAATTTCTCTTACACCCAGGACATTTCCCCAGGCTTCGGCAAGTTTGTGTTCAACATCTGTTCCGTTTCCATTGTCAGTACCGGACAAAGCCACGCCCTGCCTTGAACTGTCGGATATTTTCAACTTTTTGCCAGTCGTCTGCTTTTCCTTGATTTTTGAGATGGTTTTATCAATGTTTTCAGAAACAGCCATAGGTAAAGCCTTGACGGAAGAGGCTATAACATCATAATTTAATTCTGCAGGAATAACTCTGGATACAGAGCTTCCAAGAAGTTCGTCCAGTGCCTGGAGGGCTGTATAATTTGTAATCCCTCTGAACAAACCGGTATCTGCAACACCAAAATCAACAGCCATGCCGGTTTCTTTCCATTGAGGCCAATTGATGGACAGTGTTCTTCTTCCTGTTTTATTTCTGTAAACAGCATAGGAATCAAGATATGCGTTGGCAGCAGTATAATCACCCTGACCTTCTGCACCGAATATTGACGAAATTGATGAAAACAGTACGAAGAAGTCAAGCTGATCCTTCACGGTCAGATTATTCAATATCCAGGTACCATATACTTTAGGAGATAAAACACTTTCAAATACTGAGGCATCCTTTCTGATAAGGAAGCCATCTCCGGCTATTCCGGCACAGTGGATTATACCGTCTAACTTTTGGAATCTTTGCCTGATATCCCTCAATACATAATCGGTTTTCTCCATATGGGAAATATCCGCACTGTAAACAATAACTTCGGAGCCGGCAGCCTCTATAGCCCTGATACCGGCTATACTTCTGCAAAGTTTTTTGTCTTCTGCTTTCTCCAGTATCTCATCCCATTTTTCAACCTCGGGTAATTTTGAGCGGTTGACCAAACACAGCTTCACTTTGTTTTTCTGTGACAGGTATTTAGCAATTTCAAGTCCAATACCGCCAAGTCCGCCGGTTACCAAATAAACACCGTTTTCCTTGATTTTCACTTCATTCCCGGTCAATTCATTATTTTCAGCTTCCCTGAACTCTTCAACATATCTGTTTCCGTCTCGATATGCTGTAAGATAAAAATGCTCGTTTGCTTCCGATTCAGAGAGAATATCCTGGGCCGAGGTATTTTCATCGATATCAATGCATCTTACTCTCAGTTTTGGATATTCCTCAGAGATTACTCTGCCAAGCCCGAAGAGGGCTGCAGCGTTTGGGTTTATACGCTTTTCTCCAATGGTAACTTCGTTAACCAGATCTGAAATCAAATAAATTTCAGTATTTTCATTTTTTCCGTTGTTGAGCATAGCACGGGTCAAATAGAAGGCACTAAGGACTCCCCTGTTAAGTTCGGCTTTCAGGTCATCAATTTCTGTAATTTCCTTATCATAATTCATAGAGGAAAAATGATAAATACGGGAAATTGTACTGCCTTTAACAGCCCTTATCAGCTTGTCATAATCCTCCTGGCTGCTTCCCACCATATATGCCTCATCGCTTATTTTGCTGAAATGGTCTCCAGGCTCAACTTGAATAACTTTCTTATTTAAATTGACAAGCTTTTCTGAAAGCTCCCCGGAGAATCCGCGTAAATCCTTGAAAATCAGGTTGACCCCGCTGTACGAATTGCTTTTTATCTCACTTATGGCTTTCCTTGTCCAGCCAATTTTATAAATACTGTTACGGTCTACTGCCAGCTTTTTGAGCTCGGTCCGGTGAACCTTTTTTATTGTGAAGCCTTCTATTTCCACAAGAACCTTACCGGCTTCATCCAGAATTGTTATGTCGAATGCCGCAGTTTCCGGGTTTTCAACATCAACAGAACGCATTCTCAAATAACTGTAGATGACCGCCGGAGTAGTTCCCCAAATTTTGATTTTTTTAAAGGAAAGGGGCAGATACAGTCCGTTTCCTATGCTGTGATTTGCCATGTTAACAGCGCTGTCCATCAAAGCAGGATGTAATAAATAATCCTTTAGATCACCCGCATATACTTCAGGTAATTCCAGATAGGCAAGAGCTTCATTTACTCCCATATATATTTTCTTCATGTTCTTAAATCTTGGCCCGCCATCAACTCCATCGGTCTCTATATTCCTGTAATCGATTATTTTAACTTCTCCCAGGGTTTTAATAATTTCTGACAGGGCATATTCAGACGGCTGATTATTTTCGATGTTTTTACAAATTACTCCTTCAGCGTGCTTTATCCAGTTTTTTGATTCAGCTTCTCTGCTTATAACCTCAAATTCAATGAAATCCACTTTATTTCTAACTACAGTCTGAACTGTTCTATGTTCATCGCCATTTACAATGAGGGGGGATAAAAATATAATATTTTTAAGTTCAATGGCTGCACTCCGGTAATACTGATTGCCGATTTCCCTTGCCAGCTCCAGATAAGTAGTACCCGGAACAACACAACTGCCGGCTACACGGTGTTCCTTCAGTACCCAATGCTTGTCCACACTGTATACAGTTTCATAAATGTCGGCATCCATAGATTCAATAATGCGGCTTTCAAGTAGTGGATGCAGTATTTCCTTTTTCTCAGCTAAATCAGATTGCTTTGCTAAATGAGATTTCTTTGGTCCTGGTTCAGATACCCAGCATCTCTTGCGTTCAAACGGATATACAGGCAGAAGGACTTTTTTTCTGGAACCGCCTTTATATAACTCCTCCCAGCAAGCCTGACCTCCATGCACGTAAATACTGCATAATTGCTCCAAACCTGCTTGACTTCCTTCGGACTGAAGCTCTCTTATGCATGAAACCGCAGCCTGGGTAAGTTCCCTGATATCCTTTGAAGTTACATCAAAATCAGTTTTTTTCTGTTCAGCTGAAGTAACAATTCTATGCTTACCGAAAAACACATCCTTTTCAGGATTATTACCAAGGCCTTTATTGATCAGCTCATTCAGCCTTTCCTGTAATTCGGACTTGCTGCTGATAATCAACGCAAGTCTGTAATTGTAATGCCCCCTGCAGGTATCCGCAGTATGGCAGATATCTTCAAGGTCCGATTGCATGCCGGCTTCAGAGTTTAAGAAACTTTGGTAGTTTTTAATCAAATCCATTAACGCATTTTCACTCTTTGCAGATAATGCAATTACCTGTTGCCTGTTTTCTCCTTTGCTCTTCTTACCTTCCAAAGTCCTGTTTTCTTCCACAAATTCCTCTAAAATCAAATGGCAGTTGGTACCGCTCAAACCAAAGGAGCTTATGCCGCAGCGCATGGGATATGCTTTTTCCTTCCACTTGACAAGCCTGTCATTCACATATACAGGTGAGCCTGTAAAATCGATTTTCCTGTTTGGTTTTTTAAAATGCAGCGTGGGAGGAATTTCTCTGTGCTCAATTGCCATTACGGCTTTAGCCAGACCCAGTATTCCGGCGGCATGGTCGGGATGTCCCATATTTGATTTAACCGAACCTATTGCACAGAACTGCTTCCTTCTGGTATATTTTTCAAAGGCCATGCTTATTCCCTCAATTTCAATGGGGTCACCAAGCTTTGTACCTGTTCCGTGAGCCTCGATAAAGGAGATTGTTTCAGGATTGATGCCGGCATCCTTCCAGGCTCTGATAATAACGTCCTCCTGAGCCGCTGAGTTGGGTGCGGTTATACCGACAGAAGCTCCATCCTGATTTAATGCACTTCCTTTGATAATTGCGTGAATATGGTCATTGTCTTCCAAAGCCTTCTTCAGCGGCTTAAGCACAACAACTGCCACGCCCTCGCCAAAGCCTGTACCGTCCGAGGTGTCGTCAAAAGTCTTGGCCCTGCCTTCCGAGGCTTCTATTCCCAGGCCTTCTTCCAGCCCCTTGACGGGCAGCAGGTTAACTTTTATTCCTCCCGCTATGGCAAGCTCGCATTCACCATTCCTGATGCCCTGGCATGCCAGGTGTACAGCTGTAAGCGCTGATGAGCATGCCGTATCCACAGTGATACTGGGACCTTTCAGGTCTAAAATGTAGGCTATCCTGCTTGCTATTATGGACTTTATATTACCAGGCAGCGCAAGGTCGGTGGCGGTGGGTTCACATTCCCTGATAAGGTTTGCATAGCTTTCTCCAAAATCAGAGCTGAAACCTACATATATGCCTGTTCGTGAACCCGTAAGCTTACCCCCTCCATAGCCTGCTGCTTCAACGGCCTTCCAGGTCTCCTCTAGAAATATTCTCTGGTTTGGGTCCATCAAAGCAGCCTCTTTGGGTGAAAGTTTGAAAAATCCATAGTCAAACTTGTCCACTTCATCAAAATAAGCACCCTCATAATATTGAATTTCTTCAGGACCAATCCCTCTGCCTGTCAAAATCCGGTCTGCATCTGCCCTGCGGTATTCAGGGAATTCTTTGACACAATCCCGTCCCTGTCTCAGGTTTTCCCAGAATTCATCAACCGTTGAAGCAGAGGGGAATCTTCCTGCAATACCAATAATGGCAATGTCCCTTTTGGAAATACTGTTTATTTTTTCTTCCTTATTCTCTTTTATGTCAGATAACCTGACAGCTTTTAAATCCAGACTTTTATTTGCCATTTGACAACCTCCATTGCACAGCGCAGCTGTTTCTTGAATTCAGGCCTCAAGTTCAAAATCCTGGAACAGCTCAAAGGTCCCGGTCTCTTCGAAAATTTGAGTAAATCTCTCAGCTTGCTCCTCGGAAGGTGTTTTCTTTGTCCTGAATACAGATCTGAGCATTTCCAGAGCGTCTTCCATTTGCCTCTTTGAAGGCCGCTTTTTTTGTTTTTCCAGTTCTTCCTGCAATCTTTGAATTCTTTTATACGGTTCAATAACACCTTTTTGATATTCATCATTATCCCAGTTATAATTTCGGGTGCACACAGCTGTCGCAAGACATCTGGTGACCACCGTCGGTGAGTTGGGATCATAAATGCCCGCACTTTCTGCACCTTCTGAAAGCTCGCCCTTCAAAAGCTCCGCATCTTCTTCCATATCAAAAGAGTAAGTTTTGATATCAGGGGCATTTTTCTTCATCAGATTTTTTAATACATTTTTTGGACCAAGCTCCACAGCTGTACATATAGCATTTTGCTTAAGGAACAGCACCGATTCGGTCCATCTCACCGGACTCACAATTTGTGCAGCAAGATTTTCATTAATAGAGGTGTGTCCTGTATAAGGCTGTGCCGTAACATTTGACAAAACCGGGTATTTAAGCTCCTTATAGGTATATTTATAAAGTTCTGCTCTCAGTCTGTCTGCAGCCGGCTGCATAAGCGGGCTGTGAAAGGGTGCACTAACTTTTAACGGTATGATATTCGCTCCCAGCTTCTTTAATTTTTCACCGACAGCATTTACTGCAGAAGTATGGCCGGATATAACTATCTGGTCAGGTGAATTGTAATTTGAAACTACGACGACTTCTTTGCCGCCGGCATATGTACCGCATTCCTTTTCAATCAATTCCCTGTCAATCCCGCTGACGGCTGCCATTACACCAATTCCCTGCGGAACGGCCTCCTGCATGAACCTTCCTCTTTCACGCACAATTTTTACGGCATCGGAAAAATCCATGCCTCCTGCACAGACCAGCGCTGAAATCTCCCCAAGACTATGTCCTGCCAGATAGGAGGGTTCTATTCCGTATTCTTCCATAAAAACTCTGAAAGCAGCTACACTCGCAGTTAACAGAGCAGGCTGCGTATTCTCCGTTTTTGTTAATTCTTCAATTGAGCCTTCAAAACAAAGTTTGCTCAAATTAAATTCAAGTGCGTCATTAGCTTCCTCAAAGGTTCTGGCTGCAGAAGTATAAATATCACAAAGTTTTTTACCCATTCCCACATATTGTGCTCCCTGTCCGGGAAATAAAAATGCAGTTTTCTTCATTTAAATCATCCTTTCAATAAGTATTTTGATTAGATTAATATAATTTGAAAGCAGTTCCTCCACCTTTTCTTTTCTAAGCCTTTTTGAATTGTAATCACAGATTATGGAAATAGCCTCACTTTTGTCATCAATCTTCATTATGATGTCGTAATTCTCCAGAAACTCGGCTTTCTCAACAGCCTGGTTTGTGAGCATGGCCATAATGGAATTTTCCGTTTTATTAAGCTGCATGGAGCCTGCCAGCTTTATAGGATATGTATCTGACTCGGACGCATTTAATCGATCTGCTGAAACTGTTTTAAAAAGCTCACCAAAATCTGAAATACTCTCCATATTAATACTAAGCGGATATACAAGTTCATTGCAGTTAATCATCGTTTGAACCGTAACCTGCTGCTGCCCGATGGTCTCAGATAAAAGATATATGTAAATTGCCAGCAGTGCATCAATTTCTTCTATTCCAATATCGGAAGCAACTTCTTGAAGCTTGTCCCAATCTTCATCACAAATATTGGCCTTAAGGGCAATTTCCTCGTTTTCCTCATCCCCGTTTATAAAGAAATCAAGGGGCAGGGGCAATAGAGGTACAGTTACACTGATATCTTCTGTACTGTTGTCTATAACTTTTCCTTCAATATAGTCAGCCAAACCTGATATGGTGGGGTATGAGAAAAGTTTGGCAATAGTCAGCTTTCCCGGATAAATTTTCTCTATTGCCTCATGCATTCTTACCAGTCTCAGAGAATTTCCTCCAATTTCAAAAAAGTTGTCGTTTACCCCAAGCCTGTCACAGTTTAATACTTCTTTCCAGATAGTTATGAGCTTTTCCTCAATTTCAGTATAACTTTCCTGCTGATAATTACTTATCTTCAAATCACTTAAGGCAATTCCGGGATTTTTTATTACCTCCCGGAGAATATATAAATAATTCTCCTTCATACTCTGCACAGTTTCTTCATTAAGCGAATTAGCATTGTACTTTAAAGTACCTCCAAGTGCCTGATCTGTTTCTTTTAATGAAAAAACCACTGCTTTGCCGTTGAGCCAATAATCGCCGTAAATAACCCGGACTGTCAGTTCACCGGATTTCCTTAAAAAAGCTGTCTCATTATTTAATAAGAACATGTTCCTGCAAACGGGACTATTCAGAGATATCTTTTCTCCACCCGGTTCCGTTTGAGCCCACGCCAAAGGAAAATCCTGATAAGTACAGGTTTCAAGCACCTCAGCCTTAACACTGCTTAAAAGCTCTCTGAAATTCATGTTATCAGTAAAATCAATTAAGAATACAATTTCATTTTCAAAAGGCCCTATCAGCTTCTCAAGTTCCACACTGTTCCTGCTTTCGGCAAGAGTGCCGATACGAATCTCTTTTTGCCGGTCAGATTTATAAAGCAGGCAGTAGAATGCAGTTAACAATAGTGTATACAACGTGACGTCCTCACGTCTGCACATCAATTTCAATTCTTTGAGCACATCAGGCAGTATCTGTAATGAAACCATTCCCAAAGTGTTCTCATTTGCCCCCGTATTGGTACCCTCGGATAAATACGGCTTGCAGAGAGCCATCCTTTTGAGCTTTTTCCTCCAATAGTCAAGTGACTTCGAGTACATACCTTCAGACCACAGCTCTCTTTGCCAGCAGGCGTAATCTCCGTATTGTACCGGTAAATCCTCCAATTCGGAGCCCTTTCCCGTACTGTAACACTCATAAAAACAAGTCATATCATTTAGAAACACATTTATTGAGGGAATATCGAAAATCAATGGATGGGCTTTTATCAACAAATAATGTTCTCCTTCAAAAGCAACAAGTAATCTGAACTTGACAAGCGGACCCTTTTCAAGATTCCAGGAGGTATTTTTCAAATCATCAGCGATGAACCTTTCTGCAGCAAAAACCTTTTTCTCCAGGTACTTTCCCTCAATATCAGCTGATTCAACATATAATCCGGGACTTTGACTTTCAGCTTGAACATTTATATTATCATTGGATTGAAACACATAGTTAAGTATCTTATGACGTTTGGAAACAGTAATAATGCTTTTTTCCAGGCTTTCAAAGTCAAGCCGTCCCTTCAGCATTACCATGCAGGTTATACTGTCCCGGGAACGTAAACCGTTCCCGGAACTTATACCGTCATCCCAAAGTCCTTGTTGGATACCTGACAGCGGATAACAGCCGTCCCTGCTTTTGTAAGGCATTATTCTTTTATGTGTTTCCAGCTTGTTTTTGATAACCTTTTCACTGATTTTTTTCTTTAATAGCTCCAATTGCTCCGGAGATAAAGCTGCAGCTTTTTTCGAAAGGTTTTCCATCACAAATCCCCCTGTCTTCAACAAAATTATACTTAGATAACTGACCCTATCCTGAATCCCTCATGGATTGCATCACCGATTTTACGGGGATTATTGCAGTCCCCGATGGAATAAATCTCCTGAACCCTGTCACCTAATTTTTTGGTTAGGTCATTTTTAGGTTTTACTCCAAGAGCAATGATGACAGTATCAGCCTTAATCTCTTTTTTCTGCTTGCTTATATCCTCAACCAGCATGCCTTCCGAGGTAAATGCTTTGATTGTATTACCTGTAAGTATATTTATTCCGGCTTCCTGCAGCAGTTTTAGTATTGTTTTCCTGCTTATGGGATTAACATCTGTTGCAACGGCAGACAGTCTTTCTACGATCGTTACTGATTTACCTTTATTTGCCAGATATATAGCAGCCTCACACCCTTTAATTCCCCCTCCGGCAATAGCCACTGAATTGCCCAGGTCTTTTTTACCCAAGAGAAAATCAAGGATAGATATGTTTTTTTCATTTTCAATACCTGGTATTAATGGAATCACGGGAACTGCACCTGTAGCTGTAATAACTACATCCGGCTTCATCTGCTCAATGAATGGCAGCTTGACTTCACATCCCAGCAAAACCTTGACTCCTGATTTTCCAACCTGATTTACCAGATATGCTGTAAAATCAGCGATTGCTTTTTTGACCGGAATTGCAGCAGCTGCAACCAGCTGCCCGCCAAGTTCATTTTCCTTTTCACAGAGAGTTACGTTATGCCCTCTCAACGAAGCTATTCTGGCTGCTTCCATACCTGCGGGTCCTCCGCCTATGACCAGCACATTTTTAGTTTTGAGCTTTTTAGGTAATTGATAAGCTGTCTCTTCTCCCAGAATAGGATTAACCGAGCAAGTAGAAACTATTTTACCTACACAATGCTCATTACAAATCAAACAGCTTCGAATGTCTTCAGTTTTTCCTTCCTCTGCCTTGTTTGACCAGTCGGGGTCAGCCAGAAGGCTTCTTCCAAGCCCGATAAAGTCGGCCATTCTGTCTGACAGAATTTTTTCAGCGGTTTCAGGACTTTTTATATTACCCACGGTTATCACCGGAATATCAACCGCACTCTTTATCTTTTCGGCCAGCTCTGTATAACAGGCTTCTCCCATATATTCAGGCGGTGTCATCCATATGTTGGCATCATAGCAGCCTGCATCTATATGAAGCACATCCGTTCCAAATGCCTCAAGTTTTTTAGCAATATCCACTGACTCTAGAATGGTACGTCCGCCTGCAATTTTGTGTTCACCTGACAGACGAACGCCGATTGCAATATCACTTCCCACTCTTTCACGTATTTCTTTGATTATTTCCTCTATAAATTTAAGCCTTTTTTCAAACGTTCCCCCATATTCGTCAGTTCTCTTATTCCACAAGGGTGTCATAAACTGATCAGCCAGATAACCGGTATGAGCATGAATTTCTATCATATCAAAGCCTGCCTTTGCAGCTCTTTCAGCTCCGTCTCCGCACGCCTTCACAATTTTTCCTATTTCCTCCAGTGTCAGTTCCCTGCATATAATTTCCGGGTCGGTAAAGGCAGGTACCGGTGAAGGTGCAGCAGGAATTGCCTTCTTATTTGCTACGTAAGATTGCCGTCCCTGACCCGGTGAAATCTGCATGGCAATTTTAGTTCCGTAACTGTGAACTGCCTCAGCCAATGCTTTTAATCCAGGTATCATCTTATCTGAATCACATGCAACAACCGGTGCTTCAGGCGGAATAAACGAAATCTCTGTCTCAGCAAGCACGCTCTCTGTTATAATCAACCCAACTCCACCTTTTGCACGCGCTTCATAATAATTTATATCTTTTTTTGAAAAACAGTGATCCTGTTGAGCGAAACCCATTGACATAGGTGCCATCACAACCCTGTTCTTAATTTCCAGCTTTCCTATTTTCCCGGGTGCAAACAGATTGGGAAATGGCTTTTTTTTCTCCATTTATTACTCCTCCTGCAATTAATAATCGACGCATATTATATCATCACTGTTACTGAAATCAATTAAGGCTAAAAGCTTCGCCCTCTAGGGAAATCATGATTTCAGCCGATAGTAATTAACTATTCATCCTCAAGCAATAAGGCAAGCTGTTCGGGATCAAGCGCGTCAATTTGCTTTTCAACAATCAATTCTGCCAATTCTCTGATGCTTGACTTTTCAAAAACCTGCTTCAGTTCAATTTCAACCTCAAATTGACTCCTTATCTGATTAACCAGTTTAACTGCTGCAAATTCATCTCCTCCGATATCAAAGAAGTTATCTGTAGCAGCTATCTCATCCACCTCCAGTAAAAGGCTCCAAATTGCAGCTATTTCCCGCTCCATTCCCTGCTTGGGTTCTGCATGGTCATTTCTCATGGATTTATATGAAGCTGAATATTCCTTTGCGGTGGATGTGTGTTTTTTCAGCCAGTATTTCTGACGCTCAAATGGATAAGTAGGCAGCACAAGGTTCCTTCTGGTTTCGTATTGGTAATATCGGTACCAATCAATATTTACACCTGACAACCAGCATTTTCCCAGTGAAGCTGTGATATATCCTGCTTCGGAGACCGAACTATTGCTATCGGGAAGTGAACAGATAATTGATCTGTTCCTGTTGTCATCCGAAAGTCTTTCTGTCCAGAAATTCTTTTTATCTTCCGGTCCTAAAACAAGGAAAATTCTATCATAAGCTTTGAATATTTCCTCCAGGCCCTTATTTGAAGCAGGTAAGGGAGTATCCATCCAATAGCTCTGCTGTGTAGCTTCGGAGCTTTTAATCCAGTTCCCGCTTTTATTTGAAATAAAAGGTGTGGCAGGAGGATTGAAGGTTATTGACCCGGCTGCTTTCTCACCATCCAACAGCAGCTTTAGAGCATCCTCCGCTGAAACAACACCGGATATACACGCTGCAGTTATTTCTCCTGTCCCATTTCCGATAAGCGCCTTGGGTTTTACACCCCACGACATCCACAACTGGGCAAGTGAGTATTCCACGGTAAAAGCAGTACAACACTCTATTGCTCTATCTGTAGCTTTATCGGTAGTTTTATTTTTTGTATTATTCTCAGGATAAAGGGCATCAAACAGATCGTATCCGGCCTTCGCCTTTACGTATTCGCTGCAGCGGTCCATACTCTCTTTAAAAACTCTCTCGGTACTGTAAAGCTCCCTCCCCGAATTGACATATTGTGTGCTTTCTCCCGTGAACATAAATACAATTTCTCTATTGTTTGAATTGATATTTGCATAGGATTCAGCACTAAAATCTATGGCTGAAAGCATGTCAATTACATTTTCATTATGGCTACAAACAGCCATAAACCTATGATTAAATGCCTTTCTGCCTTTCTTAAGCGTGCAGGCAACATCCGCCATATTTATCTGCCGTTTTTCCTGTAAACAGCTAATCAAATTAGCTTTATAGTTTCCAAGCGCACTAAAGGTTTTTGCTGACAGAGTAAAAAGCTGATAAGGTCTCGATTCTCCTGAAGGGGTCTGCAGTGGCGCTTCCTCCAGAATAGCATGAACATTTGTGCCTCCGATTGCGAAGTTATTAACCGCTGCCAGACGGGGAAGCTTATTTGTCTCCCAATCAATCAGCTTATTATTCACGTAAAACGGACTATTCTCAAAATCAATCCTTGGGTTTGGGGATTCAAAATGTATGGTAGGCGGAATAGCTTTATGCTGAAGTGCTAAAGCTGCTTTAACAATACCTGCCATACCTGATACATGATCCAGATGTCCCAGGTTTGATTTTGAAGAGCCAATGGCACAGAACTGTTTTTCCTGAGTCTTTAATCTGAAAGCCTGGGTGAGAGCCTCCACTTCAATGGAATCTCCAAGGGGAGTTCCGGTTGCAAAAGCTTCAACGAAGCTTATAGCATCAGGACTGATTCCTGCCATCTCCTGCGCCTCAGCCACTACCTTTGCCTGCCCCTCAACACTTGGAGCCGTAAAACCTGCCTTCATTGCTCCATCGTTATTTATGGCTGAGGCTTTAATGACTGCATATATGTTATCCCCATCCCGCACAGCATCCTCCAGGCGCTTGACAACAACTACTCCTATTCCGTTTGCATGGACTGTTCCTCCGGCCTTTGCATCAAAAGGTCTGCAATGCCCATCCGGTGAAGGAAGTCCTCCTTCTTCATACAGGTATCCTATTCTTTGCGGTACTCGTATTTGCACTGCGCCGGCAAGCGCCATATCGCACTCACCATGTATCAGGCTTTGGCAGGCAGTGTGAATTGCAACCATTGAAGTTGAACAGGCTGTCTGGATGTTCATACTGGGGCCGTTCAGCTTCAGGTGATAAGATACCCTCTGTGCTACGAAATCACTTGAATTGGCGGCCAGGAGCGCCATTCTTTCCTTATAGTTGATCATCACCCCATGAGCACTGTGCTCATCTGTCATGTTATTGATCATATACGTACTCATGGCAGCACCGCAGAATACACCGATACGCTCCTTGCAGCTCTCAGGGTCATATCCGGACCGCTCCAGTGCTTCCCAGGAACATTCCAGCATAAACCTCAGCTGCGGATCCATGCTTTCAGCTTCCTTGGGACTGTAGCCGAAAAAGCCTGCATCAAACAATTCAATATTGGCAACATCAGCTTCGGCCTTTACGAAATTCGGCATATTTAAGAGTTCTTCACTGCCTCCCGCCGCAAGAACATCTTCATCCGAGAAGAAGGATACCGATTCTATCCCATCTCTCAGGTTTTCCCAGTACTTCTCTGGTGAATCGGCTCCTGGAAATCTAAGCGCAATACCTATGATAGCAACATCTGTATTACTATCCCGGTTTAATGACTGCCTTCTGGTTTTTGCACGCTGTATTCCACTTTCCAGATCCGCTTCTGCCTCATTGCCGCTGTTTATAAACCTGGCAAGTGCACTTACTGTGGGATATTTAAACATATCCAGCATTGTAATATCACTGTTGAATATATCCCTAAGCTTTGTATGCACCTGGGTCATGAGCAGGGAATGTCCCCCCAGGTCAAAGAAATTATCATTGACTCCCACCCTCTCAACCTTAAGAACCTCCTGCCATATCCCGCAAATTGTCTTTTCCGTTTCATTCTGCGGAACGGAATCAGTTTCAGCCTTTCCAGCTTTTGCAGTCTCAGGCATGGGAAGCAGCAGGCGGTTTATTTTTCCGTTGGGTGTCAGAGGCAATGCCTCCATTTTTACAAAAGCTGATGGAAGCATATACTCAGGAAGCTCTGCTTTCAAATGATTTCTAAGATCTCCATCTGCTATGGCAAGCACACCGGTATTTGGAACAGTGTAATATGCAACCAGCCTTTTATCGTTTGAAGAAAACTCTTTTACTGCAACAACTACCTGATTAATGCCTGAATATTTGCTTAATACAGCTTCAATCTCACCCAATTCTATTCTGAAGCCTCTGATTTTTATTTGATGATCTGTGCGGCCAAGCACTTCAATTTGACCATCGGATAAAAAGCGTGCTACATCGCCTGTTCTATATATTTTTGCAGATGTCTCCTTAAGAAACGGGTTGGGAAGGAACTTTTCCTGTGTAAGCTCCGGCCTGTTCAAATATGCCCTTGCCAGCCCGTCACCGCCGATGAAAAGTTCCCCGGTGGCTCCTATAACCACGGGCTTCAACCCCGGATCAAGTATATACATCTGAGTATTATCAATGGGTTTGCCTATTGTTATTCGATCCTGCCCGTCTTTTATTCTGCATACCGACGACCATATGGTGGTCTCGGTAGGCCCATACATATTCCATAGGGAAGAACTCCGCTTTAAGAGCTGTTGTGCCAATTCCACAGGCAGGGGCTCACCGCCGCAAAGGATTTTGAGTTTTTTACTTCCCTGCCACCCTGCTCCCAGCATTAGTCTCCAGGTTGCAGGAGTAGCCTGCATGACTGTTATAGCATGCTTTTTGACGGCGTTAATAAGAGCTGCTCCATCCAGAACAGTTTCACGCTCGGCAATTACAACACAGGCACCAACGGTAATGGGAAGAAATAATTCCAATGCAGCAATGTCAAAACAAATTGTTGTTACTGACAGGAGTCTGTCATCCTCAACTATACCCGGTTCCTTACTCATGGATTTAAGGAAATTCACAACGGCCCCGTGTGGAATCTGAACACCCTTTGGTTTTCCTGTTGAGCCTGATGTGTAAATGGTATAGGCGAGATTTGTTCCGGTTATTTTGTTTTCCGGGTTATCTCTGCTTTCCTTGGCTATTGCCGTCCATTCTTCATCAATACAGACAATTTTGGCCCCCTGGCCGGAAATAGCGTCTGAAAGCTTCTGCTGTGTGATAATGAACGGCATCCGGGCATCCTGAATCATGTATAGTATCCGTCCGGAGGGATATGCCGGATCTATGGGAATATATGTACTGCCGGCCTTGAGTATCCCCAGCTGGGCTACAAGCTTATCTTCCGAGCGCTCGACACAAATACCAATGAACGTTTCAGGGCCGGCACCCATTTTTATTAAGTAATGGGACAACTGATTAGCCCTGGTGTTCAATTCGTTATATGTAAGCTTCCTGTCACCGAAAATTACAGCGGTATTATCAGGTGTCTTAAGAACCTGTTGTTCAAATAGCTGGTGAACACACAGGTCTTTGGGATATTCGACATAGGTATCATTCCAGGCATAAAGAATCCTTTGCTTTTCCTGTTCGGTAATGACAGGTATATCACTGATAGGTGCTTGGTGGTATTTCGGGGTATTTTCCAAAAGTGTTAAGAAGTGTTCTGTAAACCTGTCTATAGTACTCTTTTCAAATAAATCCGAAGAATACTCAAAGAAGCCTCTTATTATATCGTCGGCTTTCCATAACTGAAGCTCTATGTCAAATCTTGCAGTACCGCTTTCCACCTCAAGAGAATCAAGTTTCAAACCCTGCATATGAATCTCGGGAATTGCTTCGTTCTGATAGCTGAAGCATACCTGGTACAGGGGATTCCGGCTCAGATCCCTTTCGGGCTGCAATGCCTCAACTACATTCTCAAAAGGTATATCCTGGTGGTCATAAGCTCCACGCGTAGTTTCCTTAACCCTTTCCAGGAGTTCATCAAAACTTGGATTTCCCGATAATACGGTGCGTAACGCAAGTGTATTGACAAAATAACCTATAAGACCCTCCAGCTCGGTTCTGTTGCGACCCGCAATTGGCGTACCGACAATAATTTCACTCTGTCCTGAGTACCTTTGAAGAATTATTTTAAGTGCAGACAGCAGTATCATAAAGATAGTCGCACCCTTTTTCTGTGCAAGTTCATGTAATTCCCTTGACAGGCCGGAGGATATTTCAAAGTATTTTCTTGCTCCTCTATAGCCCTGTACGGGAGGTCTCTGATGATCTGACGGAAGCTCAAGGACAGACTGGCAGCCTTTTAATTTTTCTACCCAATAGTCCAATTGCCTGTTTAGAGTTTCACCCTTTACCCATTCTCTCTGCCATATTGTGTAGTCTCCGTACTGAATGGCCGGTTCGGGTACAGCAGCAGTCCGACCTGAGGCAAGTGAAGTATATATAGCTGAGACCTCTTTCATCAATACCTGTAATGTCCAGCCATCCGATACTATATGGTGCATATTCAGACACAGCACATATTCATCATCCTTAAGTCTGATCAGCATTACTCTCAAAAGAGGTCCATTGCTTAAATCATAAGGCTTCAGATTATCCTCGGTAATAATCTGCCGTACCTTATCCATCTGTTCATTGACCTTAAAACCGGTCAGATCCTTTATGGGCAATTCAATTTTCAATTCAGGCAGTATAACCTGAACAGGTTGACCCTCAGTCATTTTAAACACTGTTCTCAAAACTTCATGGCGTTTAATTACCAGGTTAAAGCTGGCATTTAAAGCCTCCACGTCCAGCCTTCCCTTCATAAGAACGGCTGAGGGTATGTTATAAGCCGGGCTTCCCGGATTCATCTGCTCCAAAAACCAGAGCCTCTGCTGAGCGAAGGACAAAGGTAATAAATCGGTTTCATTCCTTTTCTGTATAGCCTGATTTTCCCTGCTGACTTCTGCCTTTTTTCTTTCCTTCATAAGCATTTCAAAAAGCATCTGCTTTTTAGCAGCCAAGCTATCCTGTTTACCTGAAATATCACTCATTATTCTATCCCCCCTAAGGCTACTCAAGATTTTTCATTCTATTAATAATTTCAGCTTCGATTTCGGCCTCTGAAAGCTGCTCAATCATTTTCAGAATTTCAGCTTCTGCTTCTCTCTCTCTGCTGTTTTTTATATCTTCAATAGCAGCAGCTGTCTCTCCAATAGTCGGTGCATTAAAGAAATCCTGCATAGGCAGCTCCACACCGAATTGATCCCTGATCCTTGAGTTCAGCTGTGTGGCTTGAAGAGAATCTCCTCCTATCTCAAAGAAGCTGTCATAAACACCGATCTGTGAAATACCCAGGACCTCCTGCCAGACCTTTAAAATCTTTTGTTCCGTTTCATTCTGTGGTGCCATATATGAATTTTCTAAATCAGGTCTGTCATTTATGGCATCGATGTTTTCGGCCTGCTTAAACTTACCTTTGTTTTTAAGCCATGGCCTGTTATGCTCCAGAGTAATCTGATTTACATTCCTGGGTGATATCATAATCAGATTTATATCTTTAATTGATACTATATGACGGAAGGCTGATACTCCTCGTTCAGAGTCAATATATCCGCCATTTGGCTCAGCAGTAAACTCATTTTCCTTGCTCCAGCCGTCCCACTGAATCAGCTTTGCATTAATATCATTTGCTGAAAGTTTCTGTGACAGCGTGCTCATATATGGTATTAACTGTGCCAGGAAATAACTGTCGCAAGTCTGCAAACCACCTTCATCAGGAGACATTAATGAAATAAATTCAGGTTTCATTTTTGAAAGCACAGCTTCCAGCGAATCTAATGCAGATATATTCTGTTCAAGTTTGCTGCTTAACACTTCAACCTCGTCATTAACCTGCTGCTGTTTTGAACCCTCTGATAATTGCAGCGGTGTGAAAATGACTCCCTGTATGCTTCCAAACAATTCCTGGGCAGAATCAACGACTTTACTCATAGAAGCTTCAGTCCAGTCGCCTGCAAAGGGTGCAAAAACTTCACAGCCAAGCTGCTCAAGCTGTCTGAGCCTTTCAATTCTGAGTTTTATATCCTGCTTTTCTTTTGCTTTGACTTCAAGCAGCCATGCTTTATAATCCTCTTTGTCAAGTAAAGGATTCTGCCTTGCCACAATTAACGAATGGTCGGCATTTTCATCGCCTGACGGGTAAAGTGCTACATCGGTATTACCTTGTCCACACAGTACTTTTTTCCATACCTCGGGAGCAAGCAGCGGTGAATTTGTTCTTAAAGCATTATCTGAATAATTCCACCATTGATCTGCCAATCCCCATATCATGTTTACCCAACGCCGGGGCCTGGTAGCTTCCATCATCAGCAGCAGACCTCCCGGTATTAAAAGCTTTTCAACATTCTGAACCGCGTTGTTTATATCGGGCTGAGCATGAACAGCATTGGTTCCCACAATAAAATCAAAGCTGTATGGAGCGAAGCCCTGTTCCTCAGGTTTTTTAGAAATGTCCAGAAGCCTGAATTTCATAAAGCCCCAGCCATTTTGTACAGCTTTTTTCCGGGCAATATTTATCAAATTATTGTTTGAGGAGGTAAAACAGTATTCTGCATCCCTATCCTTCAGAGCTTCTGCAATGTGCCAGGTAAGCCTGTCATCACCTGCATTGATTTCCAGAATCCGCACTTTTCTGTTCTTTCTGATATTCCCGGGTTTTCTGAAATATTCAGAAATAACTCTTTGAATATGTATTCCATTTGAATATTTCCGTTGTACCTCATCAACAGCTTCAAGAACATTCAAACCGTTATCCTGACTGAATACAGCCATGGCATCGGCTCTTCCGGCCAATACATCACTGTAGCTGTCAACACAGCATTTAAGGGCACTTAGAGCATTTTCAAATTCAGGGAACTTTTTCAGGAGCTCTGCTGAGAAGAGCGCAGGTTCTGATATTTTATCCTGCTCATTAACAAATCTTACTGTTTCTCCTTCTGTTTCAATAAAGCTTTCCTGCTCTAATACCGAGAGCATAAAGTCGAAGAACTTATAATATTTAACCGTTATTCCCAAAGCAGACTTCAATTCAGCTTTTGAATATACTATCTGCCTTTTAATATCCAGGGTTTTAGTAAAATAACTGTATATATACGCTGAACAAAGCCTGTCCAGCTCCATTTCAATATCCTCCGGAACTGCCAAAGTCTCGGAGGAACCAATATTTTGTTCCCATAGCCGATTTATTTCTGATGCACAGTCATCATTTTGAAAGCAGGATAGTGGGTATACCGGTGATTTTCCCGCATCACCCATTTCAGATCCCGGTGTTTTTATATCTTGGTTATCCGGAATAGCTTCGCCATTGTCTATTATTCCATTCCATTCACTTTTATCAGGCAGCACAAAGGGCTGTGGAAGTACAAGTTTGGCATTTACAGACTGAGCCAGATAGCGTGCGAATTCAAAGCCCATACCTGTCAAGCCGTCCATTATGAAATATGTACCCTTTTGCATGAATTCATATTTATCAGCACCTTTTGCTGTAGATCCATATTTAGTAGTACTTTCTGCCGTATACTCAAATTCTTCAAAATCCGGTATCCATCTGTACCTGCCTCTGAAAGCAGCTTCAACCTCTGAATGTTCGGCGGCAATTTCAGCCAGGATGCTATCAGCGGTCCTACTGATTTGAACGCCGGGTAATACATCAATGCTGCGGCAAATTATATTTTCCGAATTTCCGCTGATTGCCCTGCAGATTCCTGCTGCAGCTACTTTTTCAGGTTTGACCGCCTCATCTCCGCTGATATCGGCAGTACTGCTGGAAATAACCCATATATCCAACTTCTTGTCATTACTTACACTTTTAATGGACTGTACAAGATTCAAAACACTGAATGAGCCTGAAAGCCGGCACTGTTTAAAGTATTCCGCACCTCCGTCAACCGCTGGATTTTCTGCATAATTCCACAGGTGCACCACTGCATCAGGCATCAGTTTCAAATCCTCCAGTTTATTTACCAAAGCAGTAAATTCCCAGGCTCTATCAGGATTTAGAGTGTATGTTCGGTCATTTTCAGCCTTGAATTCTGCTCCGGCGGTTACCGTCACCACCTCCTGTCCTGCTGCCAACAGCCTTTCGGCTATAGCTCTCCCAAGCCCGCAGGGTTCAACGAATACAAGCCATTTTCTGCTCTTATGGGACAATGTTTCAGGTCTAAAGGAATTGAGCAGATTGGACCGTTTCCAGGAAGGCACCAGAATCCAATTCTTTTCATCAGCTTTAAAGCTCAACGGGTTCAGCTCCTTCGATTCTACCCTGTCAACCCAGTAACGCCTGCCTTCAAAGGGGTATGTGGGCAGAGGAATTCGCCGCCTGCACTCCTGTTTATAGAATTTATCCCAGTCCGGGTGTTTCCCTGCAATCCAGAGCCTTCCAATACCTGTCAGCAAAAATGCCATATCCCCGGTTTTGTCGTTTGGATGACGTATTGTTGAGACTATACATCTCTCACTGCCGCCCTCGACATTTTGTCTGGCCAGCTTTGAAAGCGTCTGTCCCGGCCCTGTCTCAATCAGTATCCGGGAAGTATCTTTCAAAATCTCCCTTATTCCGTAAGAAAAAAGTACGGTTCCCCTCAGATGCTGAGCCCAGTAGGCAGGGTCCACAGCTTGACTTTCAGTAATCCAGGTTCCTGTTACACAGGAAATAAACGGTTTTTTGGGAGCCTGCAGCTCTATAGCTGTAAATAGTTGTTTAAACGGCTCTATAATAGGTTCCATCATACTGGAATGAAAAGCATGTGAAGTGTGCAGTTCTCTGCATTCCACTCCCATTTGAACCAGCTTGTTTTTCAGAAGACCGATTTCTTCATAGCTGCCGGATACAACGCACTGCTCGGGTCCATTTACGGCAGCCATTGATAAATCCTTATTCAAAAGCGGAGTAATTTCATTTTCAGCCAGCGGAATGCCAAGCATGGCTCCGCCAGGTAATTCCTGAATCATCCTTCCCCGTGCAGAAACCAGCATTAATGCGTCCTCAAGCGTCATTACCCCTGCAAGAACCGCAGCAACATATTCCCCAATGCTGTGACCAATCATTGCATCAGGTTCAATACCCCAGCTGCACAGCATTTTTGCAGTTGCATATTCTATTACAAAAACTGCCGGCTGGGTATACCTGGTCTGGCTGAGAGTTTCCTCCGCCAGTTTTATATCAGCGGTGCCTTCAGGGTATATGAGACTGCGTAAATCCATATCAATATACTGTTTTAATATCTCACAGCAGCTGTCAACCTGTTCACGGAAAACAGGTTCCAGCTGATACAAGCCCTGACCCATGCCTGGATACTGCGACCCCTGTCCCGGGAACATGAAGGTAATTGCTTTGTTTTCATTCTCATATTCACCTGATATAACCCGTCTGGCTTCCTCACCGCCCAGTACATTCAGTGCATCTTCTACACCTGAGCACACAAATGCTTTTCTGTGTTTGAAATCCTTACGCCCAACCTGAAGGGTATATGCCAAATCTGCAATATTGGCACTGCTGTTTGATCTAAGATAGTCATGGAAATTATGCATATTGGCTGAAAGAGCACTTTCAGTTCTTCCTGAGAACAGCAGCAGCTGGTAAGGTAAATTATCTGCCGGATTCTGACAGGGTGGTGCTTCCTCCAATATGATATGGGCATTTGTTCCTCCAAAACCCAGTGCACTGACACCTGCTCTGCGAGGTTTACCTGTTGTTTCCCATTTTCTCAGTGATGTATTCACAAAGAATGGGCTGTTTTCAAAATCTATTTTAGGATTGGGGCTTGCATAGTTAAGACTGGGCGGTATCATGCCATTTTTCAGAGACAATGCTGCCTTGATCAGACCTGCTATACCTGCAGCCCTGTCCAAATGCCCCAGATTTGTTTTTACTGAACCGATGGCACAAAATTGTTTATTTTCGGTTGTGGCACCGAAGGCCTTGGTCAATGCGGCAATTTCTATGGGATCTCCCATCTGGGTGCCCGTACCGTGAGCCTCAATATATCCTATACTATCCGCGGTAACCCCTGCATTTTCAAGTGCGTTCAATATGACTTCAGACTGTCCTTCCACGCTTGGAGCAGTATAACCCACCTTCAGGGAGCCGTCATTATTGATTGCCGAACCCTTTATGACCGCAATGATTGAATCCCTGTCTGCCAGTGCATCCTTAAGCCTTTTCAAAACAACAATTCCCACTCCGTTGCCAAACAGCATTCCATTGGCGTCCTTGTCAAAAGCCCTGCAATGCCCGTCGGGTGAAAATATTCCGCCCTCATTGTACAGGTAGCCATTTTTATGGGGAACATTTATTGTGGCACCGCCTGCCAAAGCCATGTGGCACTCACCGCTCAAAAGGCTTTTTGCAGCCAGATGCACGGCTACCAGCGATGTGGAGCAGAAGGTCTGAACCGCAATACTTGGTCCCTTTAAATTCAACTTGTAGGATACCGATGTTGTCAGAGAATCCTTGTCATTCCCTATGATAGCCTGCAGATTACCCACTGATTCCATCAGTTTCCTGTTGGAATACAGGTTGAACATATATGTACTCAGGCTGGCACCGGCAAATACGCCGATAAGTCCCTTGTATTTGTCCTGAGTGTACCCCGCATTCTCCAGTGATTCCCACGCACACTGCAGAAACAATCTGTGCTGAGGGTCCATCATCTCAGCCTCTCTTGGATTGTAACCGAAGAATTCGGCATCAAACATATCGTATCCATCGACCATAGGTGCAGCCTTTACATAGTTGGGATTACCGAGTAGAACGGGATCGACACCCGCTTCAAGCAGCTCTTCATCCGAAAGCTGTGTTACCGACTCAACACCCTCGCATAAATTTTTCCAGAACTCATCAATATCATTTGCACCTGGGAACCGGCAGGACATACCGATTATGGCAATCTCAGAGTTTTCATCCTCCTTTGTCCTGCCATTTTCCTTTATCGGTTTCTCACCGGGTTGGTCACTCTTTTCAACCGAATCACGTCCCAGAAGTTTGGCCATGGCACTTATTGTCGGAGCCTCATAAATTACTACCGGGTTTATTTGTATATCAAGTTCTCTTTTTATTTCAGCAACAAGCTGAAGTCCTGTCAGTGAATTCCCTCCCAGATCAAAGAAATTATCATTTGGTCCGATCTTTCTGACCCCCAGAACTTTTTTCCAAATGTCAGCCACTTTATTCTGAATTTCATTTTTTGAAACGGAGCCTTTAACCTGCACTTTTTTAGCTTGATCCACTTCTTCAAAGCCGGAGCTTATGCCATTCCCCAGGAAATTATCCTGAGAGAAGGATTTGCTGAGCTCAATGCGTTCCGGCAAAGGTTGAGCAGAAATGATAACCTGCTGCGGCTGCGAAATTAAAACTCTCTCAAATATCTCAACGCCTTCTCTGGAACTGATAGCTTTTGAGAGTATTTCCTGTCTTAGAGCCTTCATATTATCGGGAACCTGCGTATCGGCGGCAATACCTGTTTCCTGCCAGTTATCCCAGTCTACGGCGGTAATTGTATTGTGACCTTTTGAATTCCAGCAGCCTGCGAAAGCATCAAGAAATGCATTGGCTGCACAATAGTCTGCCTGTCCCAGATCACCCATCAGTGATTGCAGTGAAGAACAGAATATAACAAAATCCAATTCCGCCTGGCCGAAAATATCATAAAGTACCATAGCTCCATATAATTTTGGTGCAAATACTTCTTCGGACATTTGCGGAGTCTTTTTCTGTATCATTCCGCCGCCGGCTATTCCGGCCGCATGAATTATACCGTTGACCTTTCCTAATACCGACTCTGCCTCAGAAATACCCTTGCGCATTTTTTCAGCGTCGGTAACATCCGCACTTATGACAATTACCTGGGAGCCCATTTCTTCAAGCTGCCGCAGCTTTATTATTTTCATGCTGACAGAATTCTTTTCATCATGTTCCGAAAGCCAATTATCCCATAAATCCTTTCCCGGTAGCTCTGTACGGCCTGATAATATAAGCTTTGCCTGGACTGTTTCAGCAAGATGCTCTGCCAGAACGAAGCCGATGCCGCCTAAGCCTCCGGTAATAAGGTAAACACCATTTTTCCTGATTTTATTATGAGGCGACCCGTTCTCATGGGGCAGCTTATCCTGCAAATAAGGTTTGAAGCCATATTCCCATCGCTTTCCGTCACGGTAAGCAACTATATTATCCTTTTTCAGATCATCAGACCGATTATTGATTTCAGTTAAAATAGTTTCAACAAGTTCATGTCTATTTCCAACCACATCAGTCAAGGAAATATCTATGCTGCAGCACGAAATATTGCTGTATTCCTTTGGGATAACCCTGCAGGGACCTAGTATTGTGGACTTTCCGGGTTCAATTCTTTCTTTTCCATTTACATATTGCATATTGCTGGATATCATGCAAATATCTGCAGTCCTGACATTACCATTGTTACCCATGGCCTGAGCCAGGGAAATCATACTGTCATATCCAATTTTTTTATGAAATTCAATTGTCTCTTTTGACAAATTTCCATCAGAATTATATTCAGCGGAATTATGTTCCGTTGAATATAATTCCATATTGCCGGTTACAGTCCAGAAGTGTAAAACCTGCAGCTTTGACTTATCAGCCGGTAAGCCTTTTTTCAACAGCTCTTCAATATCGCCGGAGCTTTGAGGACTGACCCTGTACCTGATTTCATTTATTTGACAGAACTGTTCTCCCTGCTCTACACTGACCACATGGCAACCTGATTTTCGCAGATATTCCGAAGTTTCTTTTCCCAGCCCGCAGCTGTCCTCAAATACAAGATAAATTGTATCGGTTACGGCTATATGCTGTACCTCTTTTGAGGCTGCGGTCAGCTCTGACTGATTCCAGACCGGCTGATAAAACCATTGGTTGATGTTCTCTGTTTTATCCAGAGTTAGTTTTAAATCATGCTTCGAACTTACCAACCTGTCCAGAGCTTCAACCCAATAACGCTGCCTCTGAAACGGGTAAGTTGGCAGAGATATACGTTTCTGCCGTTTGTTTTCATAGTATTTGTTCCAGTCGATTCCCGCCCCGCTGAGCCATAGCTTGCCCAGGGTTGTCATCAGAAACGACATGTCTGATCTTTGATCCTTGGGATGGCGAAGGGAATTAAGTATTGCAGCTTCGGAATCCTCACCTTCATTTTGACGGACAAAGGTGCTTAAGGTTTGACCAGGTCCTATTTCAAGAAAGATGCTGCCTGAATCCTTCAATAGTTGCTGTATTCCATCGCTGAATCTAACTGTACCTCTTAAATGTCTTATCCAGTATTCAGCTTGGGTTGGTTCCGAATCCTTTATGTATTCACCTGTTACATTTGATATATATGGTATCTTTGGTTTGTTGAATGTAATACTTTTTAGAGTGACCGCAAATTTTTCAAGTATTGACTCCATCATTGCAGAATGAAAAGCATGGGAGGTATGCAGTCTCCTGGATTGAATATTATTTTCCTGAAGCTGTTGTTCCAGCCTGCCAACAGCTTCAAAGGTTCCTGAAACAACAGTCAATACAGGACTGTTGGCAGCAGCCACAGATATATCCTCGTTAAGATAGGCTTCAATTTGTTTTTCCGAAAGGCTTACCGAAAGCATTGCTCCTCCAGGAAGACTCTGCATCAGCTGTCCTCTTTGAGCCACCAGCAGGAGAGCATCCTCCAGGGACAAAACTCCCGACAGACATGCCGCAACATATTCGCCCAGGCTGTGTCCGATCATGGCCTTGGGTTTTATTCCCCACTTTATAAATAGCTTTGCCAGCGCATATTCAACACTGAACAGGACCGGCTGTGTCATGTAGGTCTGGTTCAGCTCAGCTGCTGCAGACTCACTGGCTTCTTTACCGGGGAATAATATTGAGCGGATATCTTTGCCGAGAAAAGGTTTCAGAATTTCAGAGCACAGGTCCATATCCTTACTGAATTCCTGTTCACTTTGATATAATTCCTTAGCCATGTCTATGTATTGTGCTCCCTGTCCCGGGAACATAAATATGACAGACTTGTCACTCCTCTGTTCATAACCCGTCAAAACCTCCTGGGAACCGGGAGCTTCCAAAAGTTCAACCGCATCTGCATTCTCTTTGCATACAACCATTTTTCTGTATCCGAAGACTTTTCTTCCAACCTTTAGTGTATATGCTATATCAGCCATACTGGATTCGGGATTCTGTTTCAAATAGTCAGCCAGTCTGTAGGTTGACTCTTCCAGAGCAGCTTCCGATCTTGCTGATAACAGTAAAAGTTTACAGGGTTCTATATCGGCAGCTGCCTCTGCTTTGGGTGCCTCCTCCAGAATCACATGAGCATTGGTACTTCCAAAACCAAAGGAGCTCACACCTGCTCTTACAGGCAGCTTTGTATTCTTCCATTCGGAAAGCTTGGTATTCACATAAAACGGACTATTGTCAAAATCAATCTTGGGATTTGGCTTTGAGTAATTAAGACTTGGAGGAAGCATTCCGTTCTTTATGGACAGCGCAGTTTTAATCAGGCTGGCAATACCTGAGGCTGCATCAAGATGTCCCATATTGGTTTTTACAGAACCTATGGCACAATAGCCTTTCTTATCGGTACTGGCGCGAAATGCATTTGTAAGTGCGGTTAATTCAATTGGATCTCCGAGATTGGTTCCGGTACCGTGAGCTTCAATGTACGAAATTGTGTCTGCATTAACTCCGGCACTTGCCATTGCCTCCAGTACAACCTTTGTCTGTCCCTCAACACCGGGCGCTGTAAAGCTTGCCTTTCTGGAACCGTCATTATTTACGGCTGAACCTTTTATTACTGCATAGATGTTGTCCCCATCACGAATTGCATCTTCCAGACGTTTTAAAACAACCGCACCGGCGCCATTTCCAAAAACAGTTCCTCCGGCTTCGGCATCAAAGGCTCTGCAATGACCATCAGGAGACGCAACTCCTCCAGGCTGGTAAAAGTATCCAGTTTTGTGAGGAACATTTATTGTAACACCACCGGCAACCGCCATCCGGCATTCTGCAATCAAAAGGCTCTGACACGCCAGATGGACTGCAACAAGAGAAGTTGAGCATGCGGTATGAATAGCATAACTGGGACCTCTTAGATTAAACTTGTAGGCCAGCCGTGTTGAAAGGCACCCCAAGTCATTACCCAGTGCAACCTGCATGGCATCCATGTATTTCAAGTAATCTGGAACTGCTGCAATATTCAGCAGGTATGTATCGGTCTTTGCTCCGCTGAAGGCTCCAATTTCTCCCTTATAGCTTTCGGGATTATAGCCTGCGTCTTCAAAGGCCTCCCAAACACATTCAATGAATACTCGGTGCTGAGGATCCATGAGCTGGGCTTCCTGCGGCGAATATCCGAAAAAACCCGCATCGAATTTATCATAATCCTCCAGGATTGAGCCTGCCTTTACATATGATGGGTCTTTCAAAACAGCACCGTCAACACCTGCCTTTAATAATTCCTCATCAGTAAAGTGGGTTATGGATTCCCTGCCTTCTATTAAATTACTCCAGTATTCCTTTAGATTCTTTGCTCCCGGAAATCTGCAAGCCATTCCGATTATAGCAATTTCCGATCCATCAAGGCTATCAATAATCTGAGAATTGTTCATCGTCCTCGCCATCCTTATCCATTTTACTTAAGCGCTTTCTTTGCTGTAATTGTTTTCGCATGTTCATTTTGTCTTTTTGAGCCTCAAATTCCGCAGCTGCTTCTTCCTGGCTTTGCAGCTCATCCTGCTGCAGCAGCTGTGCCATACCTCTTATATTTAATGTCTGGTACAGGCTTACCGCAGGTATCTCTCTCTTCAGCAGTTTTTTTATTTGATTTACCACATGAATGGCCACCAGGGAATCGCCGCCCAGATCAAAGAAGTTATCAAAAACACCTACTTTATCAAAACCAAATGCTTTTGCCCATACATCCGCAATAGTCCTTTCCAGATCATTTTCGGGTGCGGCGTAAGGGGTCTGGAGATTGGGACGTGTGTGGAGCTTTTCAGTCTTCGGACCGGAATCCTTCTCCTGTTCATCCCCGGAATTGCATCTATTATTGATTTCTTCAATTCTTTCAGATAAGCCGGCAGTCGATACAATGATTTGCTCGGCGTCTGAAAGAGACAGTACCATTCCGATTACCTTCTCCAGCTCTTCAGATGTCATCGCAAGCTGGGATAGGCTGCTGCTGAAGTCAGTAACAAGATCCTTCCTGCCGGTTGCTTTCCAGGCATCCAGATTTATACTTGTCCAGTGTATATTGCCATCACCGGCATTTTTACCGGCATATGCATCAATAAAAGCATTTGAGGAGGCATATGCCGCATATCCCAAGCCTCCCATAATAGTCGCAAGCGAGGATACCGCAATTGCAAAATCCGGGTTTGAGCCTTTTAAAGCATTATCCAGCGAGTACAAGGCTTTTACTTTGTAGTTGAAGTGTTTTTCACATTTCTTTTTATCGGTTTCACTTATAAGACTGAAGATTTCATTTTCCTGAACATCAGCTGCATGTATTACACCGTTTATACTGCCAAATCGTCTTACCTCGCTGACTAATTCAATTATCTTCTCTTGGTTTGTGAAGTCAGCCGGCACTATTCTTATGTCTGGACCATCCTGCTTCAATATTTGCAGTTCACGAATCCTTTGACTGACAGAATCATGGGAGGCATGCATTTCCAGCCATTGTTCCCATTCGCTTTCATGGGGGAAGGGCTGCTCTTCAAGAATTATTATTTTTCCCATTGTTCTTTTAGAAACATATTTCAGAAACTCAAATCCTATATTATTGGTACCGCCGGTTATTATATAAACACCTTTTTCCTTTACAGGCTCCGATTCACCAGTTTCTTCGGAGCTTATCTGTTCGAAACCTCTTACCCACCTTTTATTTTGGCGATAAGCAATTTCGTTTTTCTCATCAACACAGACAATTTCGTTAATCACCTTTTTTGCCAATTCAGCAGGTTGTGACGTTATGACCTCAACATCAATAAATCTGGATGAGATATTGGCAAATTCCTGAGATATGATTTTACAAATTTCTGCCAGAGTATATCTCTCAGGACAATATGTGCTGCTGCCTCCAATATTGAAAGAGTTATTTGAAACTGCGGTAATCCTTAATGACTCCGGTATATCAAGCTTATCAAGGGCCTGAACCAGATACAGCATACTGTAAAAGCCTTTATTTTGAGCTTCTTCAAAGAAAGTGTACTCTTCCTGTCCGGCGTTACAGCATTCATTTATACTCCATAAATGAACAATTTCTTCCGGGAGTTCTTCCTTTGATCTCAAGATACTAAAAAGGGTTTTATAATCTTCACTGTTTTGAAGGTTCATTCTGAAGGTATCCCGGCTTATTTGCACGAACTCTTCTCCGGCGGCAACTGTGACAACTTCACATCCGTTAGCTTTAAGAATATCCGTCATTCGGGCACCAATACCATATTCATCAGTAAATATAAGCCAACGGCCTGTTTTATTTTTTTCAAACAATTTTGTAAATTTATCAGTGACAAAAGAGGATTTCCATGACGGTACATAAAGCCACTCGGCCACATTGCTGATTTTTTCAACGCCTTTGGGTTTCTCCTTCTGCGCATAATTCTGCAATCCCGGCTCAATCCAGTAATGCTGGCGCTCAAAGGGATATGCCGGCAGCGAAACACGGCAGCGTTCTTCGTTTTTATATATCTGTCTCCAATTTATATCCAAACCTGCCAGCCAAAGCTTACCCAGAGCCCCAAGCAGTACGCTCAAATCAGAACGATTATCCTTGGGATGGCGTATACTGTTAACTATGGCAATTTTACTATCAACATCTAAATGCTGTTTTGCAAGTGTACATAAGGTTTGCCCCGGTCCAACCTCCACAAGTATGGCATCCTCCTGGCGGCATAGCTCCTTCACGCCATCTGAGAACAGTACTGCGCTGCGCAAATGGCTTGCCCAGTAATCAGGGCTTGTTGCCTCTGTTTCCTTTATCCATGTTCCGGTAAGATTTGATATATAAGGTATCTCAGGCGCTTGCAATTCAACACCCCTGAAGCATGCTCTGAATTTATCCAGTATTGGCTCCATCATGGACGAGTGGAATGCATGAGAAGTATGCAGCCTTGTACAGTGAATCCCCTGAGCGGATAATTCTTTCCCGAGCGCTGCCATAGCTTCATGAGGGCCGGAAAGTACACAAAGACTGGGACTGTTTACTGCTGCAAGCGAGATATCGTTTCCAACATACTTTTCAATGTCTTGTACCGGAAGTGAAATCGCCAGCATGGAACCCGAAGGCAGCTGCTGCATCAGCTGTCCGCGCTTTGCCACCAGCATCAGGGCATCTTCCAGGCGGAATACTCCGGCAATACAGGCGGCTGCATATTCACCAATACTATGCCCAAGCATTGCTTTTGGTTCTATGCCCCAATCCATAAGCAGCTTTGCCATTGAATACTCAACAGCAAAAAGTGCCGGCTGCGTAAAGGAGGTTTGCCCCAGTTTGACTGCCATTTCCTCTGAATTTAAGTCCGACGGGAATATAACTTCTTTCAGATCCAGCCCCAAATACGGTTTGAGAATTGAGCAGCATTTATCAATATTTTCCCGGAAGACCGGTTCTTGCCGGTAAAGTTGTAAGGACATATTGACGTACTGTGAGCCCTGACCTGTGAACATGAATATGACCGGACGCTGTCTGGGTTCAAGAGAATCACTAGCTGTAAACACTTTAGCCGGATCAACGGCTTCAAGTGCTGAAACTGCATCCTTCAAATCACTGCAGGTAACTATACGTCTATGCCTGAAAACAGTTCTTCCCACTTTTAAGGTATAGGCTGCATCGGCCAGGTTAGTAGTTGGGTTGTTCTTCAGGTATCCGGCAAGATTGGCAGTGGCCTTGTCAAGCGCTGCCGGTGTTTTGGCGGAAAGCACCAGCAGTTGTTCCTTACAGATAGCAGCTGAAGGTTCAAACTCGGGCGTTTCTTCCAGAATAACATGGGCGTTGGTTCCGCCTACACCGAAGGAACTGACACCGGCTCTTCTCGGACCATCCGTGCTTGTCCATTTTCTGAGTGAACTGTTAACAAAGAAAGGGCTGTTTTCAAAATCTATTTTGGGATTTGGTTTTTCATAATTAATGCTTGGAGGGATCTCCTTATTCTTAAGCGCCAGTACTGTTTTTATAAAGCCTGCAACTCCGGAAGCCGAATCCAGATGTCCAATATTGGTTTTTACCGAACCTATTGAGCAAAATCTCTTCCTGGAGGTACTCTCAAGGAATACTTTCGAGAGCGCCGCAACTTCTATGGGATCTCCCAGCGATGTACCGGTACCATGAGCTTCAATGTAGCTGACAGATTCCGGGTCGATACCTGCAACAGCCTGAGCTTCGGCAATAACCTCAGCCTGTCCGTCAACACTTGGAGCCGTGTAGCTGACCTTTATTGATCCGTCGTTATTTATTGCACTTCCCTTAATTACCGCGTAAATATTATCTCCGTCCTCCATGGCCTCGGAAAGTCTCTTCAACACTACAATACCGGCACCGCTGCCGAATATGGTCCCCTGAGCCTTCTCATCAAAGGCCCTGCAATGTCCGTCCGGGGAGCCCAATAAGCCCTCCTGGTAATAGTAGCCTGCATTTTGTGGTACTTTTACGGTACATCCGCCTGCCAGCGCCATATCACACTCATAATTAAGCAGGCTTAAAACAGCCATGTGAATTCCCACCAGTGAACTGGAGCATGCCGTCTGAATGATCATACTGGGGCCTTTCAGGTTTAATTTATATGCAACGCGTGTGGTCATGAAATCCTTATCGTTTGCAGTAAACACTTGAAAATCATTGCCAGGCCTGAAAAGTTCCCGGTTTGAGCAAAGATTGCTCAGCAGATACGTATTCCATGCAATGCTTCCGTAAACTCCTATTAATCCGTCATATGCCGAAGGGACATATCCAGCATCCTCCAGAGCCAGCCAGGACAGTTCAAGAAAAATTCTCTGCTGTGGGTCCATTATTTCAGCTTCTTTAGGCGAATATCCAAAAAAAGCTGCATCAAATTTTTCTACATCCTTTAAAACAGGAGAGGCTTTAATGTAATGATTGTCGCTTAATAATGAAGGATCTATTCCTGATGCAATCAAATCCTCATCAGTAAAATGAGTAACGCATTCAATACCATTTCTCAGGTTTTTCCAGAATTCCTCCAAATCTTCTGACATGGGGAATCTTCCTGACATTCCTATAACTGCTATATCCTTCTCTCCGATTAAGTCCGGGTTGATTGGCTTCTTCATCTTCCACTCTCCTTTGACTGGATTTTTCTCCGGTTTAATGCTTCTTTCTTCTTTTCGGCACGATTTCTTGTGTGTTCAAAGGTCTGCTGATTTTTTTCAGGGCTGAGGAGCTTGGACATAAGGCTGATTGTCGGAGCTTCAAAAATACTGACAGTAGGAAGTTCTTTGCCTAAAACCTTTTTAAGTTCGGATACTACCTGAATACCTGTCAGCGAAGTCCCTCCAAGCTCGAAAAAATTATCATTAATTCCTATCTGATCTATTCCCAGCACCTTCTGCCAAACACTGCCGATGGTTTGTTCCAATTCATTTCCCGGTGCAATAAATGCACTGTTTATACTAGGTCTGGAGTGAACAGGCTGGCTTATATCAATCGAAGCAATTTCGTCAGTTATTGTATCTCTGTTGAATGAATTAATACTTTCTATAACAGAAGGCAGATCTCTTGTTGATATTACTACATTTGACACCGTACAACCTGAAAGTATCCTGTCAAACGCTGCTATAGCCTCTTTTGACGATAAACCCCCATCCTGCGGCCACTGCGCTTTTTCTGACAACCTTCCGTAAAGCGGATTAGCAGCGGCTATTAACCCCTCACTTTCTATCTCTTCAATTGGTCCAAGAAGAGCCGGTGTCAGTTCCTTATTGCCCTCTGCAAAAGAGTTATTCAAAGATGCAGCAAGCTCCTGATTGACTCTTTTCATGGTAAATCCGGCAATATCAATAAGTACTTTCCCATTTTCATCAATTATGGATATATCACAGGTTATAGTATCCTTATGGCTTGCAGGCCCTTTATCCTTAAACCTCACATATCCGTACATTCTGGCGGTCATACTTTCGTTAACAGTCAGCTTTTCATAGGCCAGAGGCAGATAATTTCCATCTCCAGCAAAACGCTGAACAAAGCCTGTTGCTACATCCATTACAGCAGGATGTAGTTTCATATGCTCCATATCGCCCAGGAACTCATGGGAAAGCTCCAATACTGTTAAAGCTTCGTTTTCACCGAAGTATATCTTTTTAAGATTATTCCACCTTGGACCAGTACCCACAAACCTTTCAGCTTCTCCGACGATATCGCTTTTATTGACTTCTATTTCCCTTATATTGCAGCATGAAATCAGGCTATCAATGTCATACTGCTTTACAGGCTGTACATCACAGCTTTTTATCTTTCCTGCGGCATGCAGCTGCCACGGTATTGTTTTTCCGCTCTTGGAAACAAGTCTGCTCATTACTTTAAACTCAAAAGCATCATCTTTCTCATCAAGTATGGTAAGTGCTTCCCTTGTGTCGTCCATATCAACAACAAGAGGTGCCATAAATGCAGTTTCGGAAATTTCAATGCCTTTACCGACTGCATGTTTTTCAAATGCAGCTCTTGCCATTTCAAGATAGGTGGTACCTGGTATCGTTGGCTTGCCTGCAATGGTATGCTCAGATAATACCCAATGTTTTTCAACCTGGAATGAGGTAGAATAAACATCCCTGTTAAGTGTTTCAACAATGCATTTATCCAGAAGAGGATGCTGAATCGGTGTAGTACCCAAAGAACCGACTTTCCGGCCGTCATTTGGTCTTCCGGCTTGAGCAGCCATCCCCACATCCTTCCATCGGTCCCAGCAAATCGAAATATACCTGGTTCCTTTTCTTGTGGCTTTATTTGCTGCAAATGCATCAAGAAAAGCATTGGCTGCAGTGTAATCGATTTGCCCGAAACCTCCTATAACCGAATTTATAGACGAACAGAGCACAAACAAATCGAGATTTATATTTTCAAGTGCTGAACCTAGTGCGGTTACACCCTGTACTTTTGGCAGCAAAACCTTTTCTGCAGCTTCCCGGGTCTTTAGCTGAATAATTCCGCCACCCGGCAAACCTGCTCCATGAATAACTCCATTCAACTCTCCATAGGCTTTTACTGCAAAATCAACACATGCCTTCATTTCTTCGGCGTTTGAAACATCGGCCGAAAGCACTGAAACCCTTCCCCCCAGCTCTTCAATCTCTTTGATTTTGTTAATTTTGAGACTTGTTTCATCCTGCTCATCATGCTCCGAAAGCCATTGTTCCCATTCTTCTCTTTCAGGAAATTCCGAACGGCCTGTCAATATGAGTCTGGCTTTAACTCTTTCAGCCAGATAACCTGCAAGCTCCAAGCCAACTCCCCCAAGGCCGCCTGTTATCAGATACACTCCATTTTCCCTCAGATTTTGAGGAATTTCGGTGCTCTCTCCAAGTTTGACTGCTTCATAACCCTGAACCCAACGTTCGGCTCCTCGGTAGGCAACTGTTTCATGCTGGGGTTTTGACAGCAGTTCGGTAATAATTTGTTCAGCCGCATCCTCCTGCCAATTACAATCTGTACCCATATCTATGCATCTGCAGGATACCCCCGGATATTCCTGCGGTATTACCTTCAGAGGACCTTTAAGAGCAGCCTTTACAGGATAGATAATATCCCTGCTCTCAACTTTATCCATTCCGTTTGTAATAACCTCTATTCTGAGAGGACTTCCGGTAGGATATTTTCCCGCCGCCTGTGCAATAGACATGAGACTGAAGAAGCCGGCATTCAAATCCTCTTCAAGACCATAGCCGCTCATAGGTACAACTTCTTCAGTAAGGCTCCAGAAATGAGCAATTGTATTGGGAAGCAGGTTTTCTTTTTTCAGTTCTTCAAATAGCTTTGTGTAATCATTCTTTTCCAAAGGATTCACTGTATACTGTGAAGCTGATACTTTATCAAATCCATTACCTCTTGCAACCGAAATGACATTTATATTTTTATTTATCAAAAGTGACTCGATCTCAACACCTAATCCGGAGGAATCTGTGAAAATCAGCCAATTTTCAGCAGTTCTTTCGGCTTGTTCAATCACCGGCGGCATTGTCTTTTTCCAGGAAGGAATATAGAACCAGTCGTCCATATCATTAATTTTATTCAAAGGCCTGTTGTTTTCATCAGGCTTATTTTTACTAACTTCAATATAATAGCGCTGACGCTCAAATGGATATGCAGGCAGTGGAATTCTATATCTTCTTTCATTTGAGTAATACTTTTTCCAGTCAATTTCAACTCCTGCCAGCCAGAGTCTTCCTACGGCATTCAGGAAGCATTCTTCATCAGCCCGGTTTTCTTTCGGGTGGCGTATTGAAGAGAGTACTGCATGGGTATTTCCTGAACCGGACTGCTGCCTTGCCAGAGTGCAAAGGGTCTGTCCGGGGCCGGCCTCCAGCAATATTCCATCGGGCTGCTGCAAAAGTCTTTTTATACCATCCGCAAAGCGCACAGTACCGCGTAAATGACTTATCCAGTATTCAGGATCAACAGCATCACTATCCGATATCCAATCACCTTTTAGATTTGAAATAAACGGAATTTCAGGTGAATTCATTTTTATCTCCGAAACTATTTGCCTGAATTCATCCAAAACCGGCTCCATCATTGCGGAATGGAATGCATGGGATGTATGCAGTCGCTTACAGGCTATATCAAGTTGCGTAAGCTGCTGCTCAAGTTCATTAATACTCTCATGAGTCCCGGATACCACACATAATGAAGGGCTGTTGACTGCAGCAACAGAAAGTCCTTCCTTCAAATATTGGATTACCTTTTCTTCCGGCAGCGGCACTGCCAGCATTGAACCCGGGGCTGCCGACTGCATCAGCCTCCCTCTGGCTGCCACCAGCTTGAGTGCATCCTCCAGTGAAAAAACTCCTGAAATGCACGCTGCAACATATTCTCCTATGCTGTGGCCTATCATTGAAGTTGGATATATTCCAAGCGACATAAACAGCACTGCTGCAGCGTATTCAATTACAAACAGAACCGGTTGTGTCATACTTGTTTGCTGGAGTTTTTCTGCATGAATTTCAGTATCAGCTTCTTTGGGATAAATCAATTCCAAAAGATCAAACCCTAGAATTGGTTTTAGAATCTTACAGCATTTGTCAACTGTTTCCTTGAAGACAGGTTCGCTTTGATACAAGCCATGTGCCATATTTACATACTGAGAACCTTGTCCCGGAAACATAAAGGTAATTGCCGGATTCCTCACACTTGAATTTCCATTAATTACTCTTTGAGGATCAAGCGCTTCCAAAATAGCTGCTGCATCCTCCGAATCGCGGCAAACGGCAAACCTCTTATACAGCATTGACTTTCGTCCTGTCTGAAGAGTGAAAGCAGCATCAGCCAGTTCAAGTCCCGTATTCTTTTTTAAATAATTGGAAAGGTTCAAGGAAGCAGTCTCCAAGGCGGTTTCTGTCCTGGCTGAAAGCATAAGGAGTTTCCAGGGCCTGGCTTCTCCGGATTTTATAATATCCGGACCTTCCTCCAGAATAATGTGTGCGTTGGTTCCGCCAATACCAAAGGAGCTGACACCTGCTCTGCGGGGGTTGCCTGTTTCGCTTGCAGCCCAGTCCGACAGCTTGTCATTTATGCAAAATGGGCTGTCTTCCAAACCCAGCTGTGGATTTGGTGATTTGAAATTCAAACTTGGAGGTATGGTTTTATGCTTCAAGGCCAGAGTTGTTTTAATTATTCCAGCCACTCCGGCAGCTGTATCAAGATGACCGATATTTGTTTTGACCGAGCCCACTCTGCATTGCTGCTTAAGCTTTACATCTCTGTAAGCTTCTTTTAAAGCTGAAATTTCAATGGGGTCTCCCAGAGGCGTACCGGTACCATGTGCCTCAATATATCCTATGGTATCAGCAGTTACACCCGCGTTTATTAACGCTTCGGTAATAACCTCTGACTGGCCCACCACACTTGGTGCGGTATAACCTATTTTTGAAGCTCCGTCATTATTAATGGCAGTTCCCTTAATAACTGCCTGTATAAAATCGCCATCTGAGATTGCATCCTCCAGGCGCTTCAATACTACAATGCCAACTCCGTTACCAAACACCGTACCCTGTGCTTCTGCGTCAAATGCTCTGCAGTGCCCGTCCGGTGACGGAATGCCTCCCTTTTGATATAAATAGCCCTCTGTCTGCGGCGTCTTTACAGAAACACCACCGGCCAGCACCATATCGCATTCTCCGCTTACAAGGCTTTGCTTTGCCAGGTGGATGGCAACCAGTGAACTTGAGCAGGCAGTTTGCACATTTATGCTTGGCCCCTTCAGGTTAAGCTTGTAGGAAACTCTTGTAGGAACAAAATCCTTATCATTGCCAATAAATGTCTGATAAGTACCCAGTGAGTCAATAAGTCCATTTTCCGAATACAGGTTCAGTAAGTAGTGGTTAAGTCCGACACCGGCGTACACTCCGATTTTCCCTTCATAACGGTCAGGGTTATAGCCGGCATTTTCAAGCGCCTCCCATGCACATTCAAGGAACAGCCTGTGCTGTGGATCAAGAATTTCTGCTTCCCTGGGACTAAAGCCAAATAATGCGGCATCAAAGTATTCGGCCTTATCAAGTACAGCTCTTGCCTTTACATAATCGGAGTTATTCAATAAAGCATCAGCAACCCCTGCTTTACTCAGTTCTTCGTCAGTAAAGAAGGATACAGCTTCAACCCCCTTTGACAGGTTGTCCCAAAATTCATCCACATCCTTTGCCCCCGGGAATCTCCCCGACATACCCACAATGGCAATGTCCTTATTTTCAACTCCATCGGAAAGCTTGATTTTTGAAATATTTGAATTCTTTTTACCCGGTTTCCCATCAATATCCAAAAATCCTGCCAATGACCGAACAGTCGGATATTTGAACATGTCAACCATTGTTATCTCCTTGCTGACTTGTTTCTTGAGGAGATTATAAACCTTTGACAGCAGCAGGGAATGTCCTCCAATATCAAAGAAATTATCTTCCATTCCTATATTTTCTATGTGAAGTACTTCCCTCCAGATTCCGGCAATCATTTTTTCGATGCTGCTCCTTGGAGTAATTCTTTTTTCAACGCTACCTGATAAAACACCTGAAACAGCACCTGATAAAGCTTCGGGTACCGGAAGTGACAACCGGTCTACCTTCCCGTTGGGAGTTAACGGCAAAGCAGTCATTTTAACAAAGGCAGACGGAATCATATAGGTCGGAAGGTCCTGTTTCAAAAGGTTTCTGAGTTCAATATCAGCCGGTACTGTCTCATTCTCGCAGGTGTAATATGCTATAAGCTGCCTGTCACCTCTATTTACCTCTTTTGCTGCCACCACTGCTTCATGTATATCAGGATGTCTTGCCAACAACGCTTCAATTTCACCCGGTTCTATACGGAAACCTCTGATTTTAACCTGATTGTCAACTCTTCCTAATGCTTCAATGTTTCCCTCAGGCAAATACCGTCCCAAATCGCCTGTGCGGTACATTTTGAAAATCCGACCGTTTTTAAAAGGATTATCAACAAACCTTTCAGCGGTGAGTTCGGGTCTGTTCAAATATCCATCGGCCAGTCCATGGCCTCCGATATAGATCTCACCGGTAACACCAATGGGCACTGGTTCCATATTGCTGTCCAGGATATATATTTGAGTATTTGAAATGGGGCGTCCGATTGATATTTGCCCTCTACCTGATTTTACATTCATTATTGTGGACCAGATTGTAGTCTCTGTCGGGCCGTACATATTCCAAAGAC
This sequence comes from Bacillota bacterium, assembly GCA_023409265.1. Taxonomy (GTDB): domain Bacteria; phylum Bacillota; class Clostridia; order Acetivibrionales; family DSM-1351; genus Ruminiclostridium. The sequence goes on from JAEYHZ010000036.1 coordinate 246,496, forward strand.
ATCCGCATCTTTTCAGCAGTTGATCTGCAAGCTCCCGCGGCATTGACTCGCCGCCGCACAAAATCTTTAGTTTCCCATTGCCACTCCACCCGGCATCAATAAGCATTCTCCAGGTTGCAGGGGTAGCTTGCATAACAGTAATATTGTTCCTGCTGATTTCGCTGATCAGTTCATCAGCATCATATACGGTCTCTTTGCTTGCAATAACCAGACCTGCACCTACAGACAGCGGTAAATACAGCTCCAAACCTGCAATATCAAAGGATAAGGTAGTTACTGAGAGTAAATTATCCTCTTGTGTCAGTCCGGGCTCCTTCTGCATGGAAATAATGAAATTCACCAGTGCCCTGTGTGATATCTGTACCCCTTTGGGCTTGCCTGTTGAGCCCGAAGTGTAAATAACATATGCGGCATTATCCTGCGGTACATCATATTCGGGATTCTCTGAGTTTTCCTCTGATATCTGTTCACATAAAGCATCAAGGTCAGTAATTTTCACAGGAATGTCCGATGCAAAGGCAGATAGGTTGCCACCAGTCAATAACAATGGCAGATTTGAATCCTGAAGCATATAAGCCAAACGTTCACTTGGATATGATGGATCTAACGGTACATAGGTTCCTCCGGCCTTAAGTATGGCCAATAGTCCCATAAGCATATTTAACGACCGGTTTATGCAAAGTCCCACCAATGTACCCGGACCAACTCCCTGTTTTCTCAGATAATGTGCCAGCTGGTTGGATTTTTTATTTAACTCCAGATATGTAAGCCTTTCATTCTTAAAAATTACTGCAGTTTTATCAGGAGTCTTTAAAACCTGTTCCTCAAATATTTGATGTATGCAGCACTGCGGATAGTCACCTTCAGTTTTATTCCAATCTGTAAGGACCATTCTACGTTCCTTTTCATTGATTATCTGCAATTTTGAAACAACTTTATCCTGATTGTTTGAAATATCCTTAATGAGAACTTCAAAGTTCCCTGCAATTCTCTCCATTGTTGAAGGGTAGAACAAATCCGAGTTATATTCCAATGTGGCTGCCAGACCATCCTCTGTTTCAGCGAAAGTTGCAGTCAAATCAAACTGGGAGGTTTTTTGACTGATTTCCACAGATCTGAGCCGAAGCTCTCCCAGCTGCATCTGCACATCAGGTATTCCAAGAGCAAATGGGGTAAGTCCTTTATCATTAAGCACATGTGCCTTCTGTAGCACAAACATAGCCTGAAATACCGGAGAATAGGCGGTTTCTCTTTGAGGTTGAAGCCTTTCCACCAGCGTGGGGAACGGAAAACGCTGATTACTGAATGCATCCAATACCGTTTTTCGTGTTGCTGAGAGAAAATCTGAAAACTTTTGATTATCAGCGTATTCAGATTTAAGCACTACCGGATTTATAAAATATCCTACTACTTCTGAGAAGGCAGCGTCATCTCTCCCCGACGTGGGTGATCCGACCAACACCTGGCGCTGGCCTGAATAGCGGTGCAGCAGTATCTCATATGCTGCAAGCAGAACCATGTAAAGTGTGGCACCGTTCCTTTTGGCAATTTCTTTAAGTTTTCTGGTAATTTCATTGTTGATTTTAAATGAAATGGTTTGTCCATTATAGGTTTGTACTGACGGCCTCTGTTTGTCGATTGGAAGATTTAGAACAGGCAGCTCCCCGCCAAGTTGATTTTTCCAGTATTTCCACAGCCGTATTCCTTCTTCTCCCTGAAGGATTTTTTCCTGTTGTTCCACAAATTCAAAATAGTCGTATTTAATTGGAGAAAGTTCAGCCTTAACTCCGCTTTTTTCCTGATTATAAAAGATCGCAATATCGTTTAATATTATTGATAAAGACCAGAAATCAGTAATTATATGATGAACTGATATGAGCATCATATGCTTGTTTTCCGATACTGAAAATAAATAAACTTTGAAAAGCGGTCCTTTTTCAAGATCAAAAGGGTTGTTCGATTCCTCGAGTATTCTTTTTTCCAGATAATCCCGATTCCAATCCGAGGCATCCTCAACCTTAAATAAATTTCCCGGTATGTCATAGATACGTTGAACCGGTTCACCGTCGTTATCATGGAAAGTGGTTCTTAAAATGGAATGGCGTTCTGCCAATCTGTTGAAAGTTCGCGACAATGCATGAATATCAAGACCTGTATCAATCCATACCGCTCTTGTTATATTATAAACTATATTATCCGGCTGCACCTGTTGTAGGAACCAAAGAGCTTTTTGCCCTCTTGACAGCTGCTTTTCAATAAACCTGTTCTGTTCGGGAATTACATTGACATTCCCAACGTCAAAAACCACATTTCCATAAAGTTCCAATTTTGCTTTTTGAGCAGCAATACTTGAAACCATTTCGTTAAAACTTAAGTCAAAGAAGCTGCTAAAGGTAAGTTTTATTCCAAATAAAGCCTCAATATTGTGCATAAGCTCAACTACCTGAAGAGAGTCCAAACCGTAGTTGGCTATGGGCTGATCTTCATCCAGCATTTCGTTTTGAATCCCAAGTTTTGATGAAATCATCTGCCTTAATAAATACTTTATGTCATTGCTCTTTTCAACGAGGCGAGAGACATCTATCGTGTCGTTATAATTGTTATATTCCTGATATTCTGATTCATGTACCGAACCAAGCTCGGATCTCCATTCACAAACAACACTGAGCTCATTTGATAAAAATGCCTCTTTATTGGCACGGCGCTGTATTTTGCCGCTTGAAGTTTTCAGGATACTCCCGGGCATTATCAGTGCAATGGCGTAAACCTGCAGTTCATGATTTTCAGAAACATTTCTTCTGATTGCAGCTAAAACCTCATCCAGATTCTTATTGCGATACTGTCTTTCAACCTCCTGAACAATTACAAGCCGCTCTTCTCCTCCGGCATCAATTGAAAAAGCAGCACCTCCGGCTTGACGGCATGCCTCATGACATTCTTCCACAGTGAATTCTATGTCCTGCGGATAATGATTTCTGCCTCTTATAATAATCAGATCCTTCAATCTGCCGGTGATGAACAGTTCACCCTGTCTGAGAAAACCTAAATCACCGGTTCTTAAAAACGGGCCCCGGCCATCCTGCAAATATGTTTTAAAGGTATAGTCCGACTCTTCTTTTCTGTTCCAATAACCTTTTGCTACACTCGGACCGGATATCATTATCTCACCAACCCGATTTTCAGAGCATTCCTCAAGTCTTTCCGGGTTTGAAATTACTACCTCCTGTTCCATCCAGGCATGCCCGCAGCTAACGAAATCCTGTCTGTCTTCATTATCTGTTTCCGTGTGAATTATATTGTTCTCTGCAAGGGCCTTTGAATCAATGCCAATAACCAATGGCGGGTTATTTCTCAAAAGCCCAGTAACAAATAGAGTAGCTTCTGCAAGTCCATAGCAGGGATAGTAATTATTCTCATTAAACCCGCGTTCTTTAAATGTTTTTGCGAATGCGGCAAGAGTTGAACTCCTGACAGGCTCAGCACCGCTGTAGGCTACTGTCCAGCTGCTTAAATCAATTGTCTGCAGCTGTTCGGGAGTTATCATTTTAACACACAGATCATAACAAAAATTTGGCCCTCCGGTTGTATTTGCCTTATAATCCGATATTGCTTTAAGCCATCTGTAAGGTTTTTGCAGAAAGGCTGCCGGAGCCATGATTATACACGTGGTACCAAGATAAACAGTCTGAAGCATATTACCGATAAGACCCATGTCGTGAAACAGTGGCAGCCAGCTTAAATATATTGTATTTTCAGTGTGATTGTACGCTTTTTTTATCATCCTTTGGTTATGAATAAGATTACCATGACTTACCATAACACCTTTCGGCGCCCCGGTTGATCCCGAAGTATATTGAAGAAAAGCAATGGTTTCGCTGTCTATTTCAGGATTTACCCAGTTATCTGCAAGGTCTTCTCTGACCCGGTCAGTAACAATCCATTTCATCAGTTTCAAATCGGGCGCCATCTCAAACCTTTTTTCCATGCCCGAATATACTGTTTCCTCAGTTAAGACTGCAGCTGCACAGGAATCAGATATAATCGACTGCAGTCTGGGCATGGGCCGGTTAACTTTAGGCGGATACGCAGGTACGGCCAACACTCCAGCATAAAGACAGCCAAAAAATGCTTCAATAAACGCCAATCCAGGCTGATAGAGCAGGAGCACCCTGTCACCCTTTTGTGTACATGCCTGCAGCTCGGCACCTATAGCTCTTGCCTGTCTGTCAAGCTGCTGATATGTATAGCTTGGCCCCTCAACTTCTCCGTCTTCAAGAAAAATAAATGCCTTCTTATCTATCTGATTTTTGGCCCGATATTGCAGAAGTTCAACCAAATCAGAAAAATCAAATCCTGCTTCTTTTTCAGATAAGCTCATATAGCCCCTCCTTAATAAAGAACGACTCGTTAAATTGATTATTATGTTAAGTTTTACCAATCCACAGCAACTTTTTGATATGTAGGTACGTCAGCCCACATTTTGGTTTTTGGATGAAAAGCTATTTCCAGTAAAAATGTAGCCGGTTCAAAAATAATAGACTGGTTTGTCAACCTGTTATAAAGATGACCACTGTCATTGAAGGTTCCCGGTGAACCCTTTCCGAAGGATATAACATCTTTGAGCTCATCCAGAGTAACACTGTCACCCTTGGCCTGAAGCTGTTCCCTCATATTATTCCACCTCTTGGTATTAAACTTGTTATCAGTATGGTTATCACGATTACCTTTTAGTACAAATGAGTTCACACTGCCCACTGAGTTTGGAATTCCCCATGTTATACCTTTGTTCAATGCTGAACTGTCACTCCTGAGCTCACGTTTTACACGCTCATCATCAGGTCCCGAACCGCTGAAGTTATTTTCCAGCACCTTACTTTCCTCAGGATCCGAAAGAGCTACAATATGATTAAATGTATAAAGTTTGGCAGGTGCCTTCATATAATCCGCAACTCCTGTCAACGTTTTCTCATTTTCAAGTGCAAGTCTCAAATCAAATACATAAGAGATTCTTCCCTGGGAGGTATACACAGAACCGGATGCGGAATCCAGAATTGCTGCAAAAACCTTCTTATCATTAAAGCCGGTCAAAATTCCCATAAAACCCAAATACCCAATGGTGCATATACGGCTTGAAGAATTATTTATAAATGTTACTGCAGGAAATCTGGATATTTGCATTTGTGAGCCGCCATACCAATCCAGATTTCTTCCTGAAATTGTATTTCCATCGGATGACCGGCTGCCGAAAACTGATACAAAACTGCATTGTGTTGCTCTTAGAATATCCGGAAATAAGTTATACATATAAAATTCATCAATTGAAACCTTGTCGTCTCCTCTTACATTTAAACTTCCTCCTGAAAAATTGGAAGCCATTCCTTCTATTTCATCTTTAAACTGCTGAGGTATCTGCGGCTTTAAATCCTCAACTCTTCTCAGCATTTCATTATAAGTGTCCTGATTGCTGAATATCTCTTCAAGATATGTATCAACAAGCATTTCAAAATCCGGAACCATTTTAAGAATACCTTCGGAATAATTTTTACCTACTTGCCTGTGGTTTGATGTTTTTGAAAGATCAAGCTCAACCCGGAAATAATCACCTTCATTTATTATTTTTACATTTTCAGCAGAATAGGTATCCTGTCCCTTAATAACAGGTAGTGTTGCTTCTCCACATGCTGAAAGCAGAAGTAATATAATTAGCATAAACATACAACACAATTTTTTAAACATTGGATACCTCCAATAATTAATTTAATTTCTCGCCAGCGATTTATTTATGAGGTCTAAAACATTTTCCATTTGAGAATGAATAAAGAAATGCCCTCCATTAAATTGACAGCAGTTAAATTCGTTGTTGGTATACTTCTTCCATTCCAGCATCTCGTCAAAAGTTGTTCCTTCATCGTCACTTCCGCTAAGTGCAGTTATCGGACAACTGAACCTGTAATCTCTGTCAGGAGTATATACGTATTCTTCAACGATTTTGTAATCAGCTTTTAACACGGGAATAAATATGTTACATAATTCTGTTGATTCAAATATTTCTTTTGAGGTTCCGCCGATTCCCAGTATGCATTCCTTGAATTCTTCATCAGGAAGCAAGTGCAGCTTGGCCCCGTTCTTTACTATATGCGGCGGACACCTTCCTGAAAAGAAAATGTGTTCGGGCTCCCGGCAGCCCAGCTTCACCAGTTTATTAACCAGCTCATATGCTAAAAGGCTGCCCATACTATGCCCAAAAACGGCATAAGGAGAATTATTTATATTTTCATAAACCGACTTTGTGATATCGTCAACCGCCTCATTTACATCATTGTAAAAAGGCTGCTTGAATCTTTTACCCCTGCCTGCCAGTTCTACCGGTTCAATCTGAATATTCTCTGTAATTAATTTTCTCCATTTGAAGTAAACAGTTGCCGACCCACCGGCATATGGTAAACAAATTAGTTTAATTTTTTCCATTTATAACTTCCTTTACGGTTGTAGATAAATTTAATTTATTTTATTGTATGCAAGACTTATTTTTTACAATGCAATTGATATGTCAGACACCGGCAAAGTCCAGCTGTAAATTATTGATTTTTCCAACACATCCGGTTATTTTACCTCTTTCCATTTTTATGACCTTATCGGCCAAATCAAAATAACGGTCATCATGTGTTATTGCAATAACACACTTTCCTCTATCTTTCAGTTCTTTAATCAGCTGATTGTAAAACAGTTCTCTAAACTCAGGATCCTGATCGGCTGCCCATTCGTCGAAAAGACATATGGGCCTGTCCTCAAGATAACAAAGCATCAATGCCAGTCTTTTCCTTTGACCGGTCGAAAGTTTGGTGGTGCTGAACAAACCATCAATAACCTCAACCTTGTCTTGTAAGCGTAATTCTTTCAACCGGGTTTTTATTTCATCGCTCCTGCTTTCGCTGTCTATTCCATACAATTTTTCAAAAAGGTGAAAATCGCTGAATATAGTAGAAGAGTATTTTCCCAGATCAGCAGGTTCAATTTTAACTCCATTAAGAACGATATCACCCGTTTTGGGGCTGTACAACCCTGTAATCAGCTTTGCAAGAGTGGATTTACCGCTGCCGTTACCACCAGTTATAAATGTGACTTCACCTGCTTTAAAGCTGCAATTGACAGGACCTACAGAGAATACCTTTCTTTCTTCCCCTTCTTCACTCCTGTACTCGTAAACTATATCCTTTAAAAGCAATTCTATATTGCCGGGACTGCACTCATCTGAAAGATTCTGTTCAGGTTTTTTCTCACAGGAAATTGAATGAAGAATTTGATTTATCCTTTTCCAACTGATTGATATTCTAACAATATTAGGCATTGCATTTAATAAAACATTGACTGCTCCTGACATGTATAAGTAAATAAAAACGTAGCTGTTCAATGTTGCATTATCAACATTATTAAAAATTAATGGAAATACAAATACAACAACTCCAATAACAGATGTAAATAATAATTCTCCCATCACAGTAACGTTTGCAAACCTGAAATCACCTTTTGAACGGCTCTCTTTATAGTCCTGGCAAGTACTCTGCATGTCCATTCTGAATTCAGCTTTCTTGCTGCTATTCAAATAAAGTTCTTTAAATCCGCTGATTAATTCATCTATATATTTAAAAAATTTATTCTGTATATCCCTTGTTTTTTCCCAGAATTTATTTACAGACATCCCGGCTATATAAAAAATACCTGCTGCAAGTAATATGGTTACAATTGAAAAGAATAACCCGTAAATGTTTAGATTGCCAAGGTAGATAAGACAGCAAACAAGTGATATTACGGATGTTAATCCGCTTATTATTATGTTTACCGAGCTGCTGATTGTTTCTGTATCATTATTGAGAGCAGCCTGTATACTACCCTGTTCAAACGCCTCGAACTCCTCGTACGGCATACGCAGTATTTTATCTGTAATTTGCATTCTTTTATTAAATACAAGCTGGTTGGTATAAACAACCAATTTATTTCTTGACATTACCGAGCATGCAGCAAATACTATAAGCCCAATTACAAGGTATAAATATAATCCGCTTTCGACTCTGTCATTTCTGTTAACTGCACTGTTAATTGTAAAAATCAGAAGAGTGTTTCCAAGACCGCCAATAATGCTTAACCCCGTTAGAGTAAAATATGGGATTTCTTCAGAATTGACAAAAAAAATGGAAAAAATCAGATATATGTAAAAAACAGGTACTACTATTGCAAGAGAAAGGCCGGCATATATAACGCTTATTGGCCCCTCAACCATTAAAAACGGCCATGTGCCGCTGGCTAACAAAATATCTGGCATGTGGTAGATGCAATACATAACTGCCAGAAATAGAATCACTGAGAATATAAAACCGATAAGCCCCTTTTTGCTAAAACCAATGAAATTTGTTTTTCTGCTGAATATTCCCAAAATTCCTTTTATAAAGAAAAACAGTGTTGCTATTAATAATAAAACCGAAATACATATAATAGATATTGCTGCTACACTCACTTGGAGCATCCCCTTCCGTGTCAAGGATTAACAAATTACCATTTTTAAACTGTTTTCCAGATATCGGGGTTATTTTACATATTATACTTATTATAGCATTTTTGTTTTGTAATGCAATATTTTTCCAATTAATTTTTATTTTTTTCCAGTATATCTTTAATACCAATCTCTTTAAGCCATTCAATTATATCTTTCTCAACATTCTTCTTGTTACTTAATTGATTTTTTGTAAAACTTATACTCTTGAGCAGTTTTGCATCTGAACATTCTTTTTCAATCTGTTTGAAGAAATCTCCATAGTCGCTCCCACATGTACAAAATGGTACAACTTTTTTCCCTTTTAATTCATATTGAGACAGAAATGACATAACTGGAGGAGGAACAGAAAACCACCATACGGGTGATCCAATAAAAATCAAATCATATTGATCAATATTCTGTAATGAACTTGTCAGTTTTGGCTTATAGCCTTCACTTAAATGTTTTTTTACTACTTCTTCCACATCTTTGCGATAGTAATCAAATTCTGACTTGATTTCAAAAATATCAGCTCCGGTCTCATTTTTAATAATATTTGCTATGTCTTTTGTATTTCCAGTTAATGAATAATAAACTACCAGTATTTTTTCATTGTTGTCATTGGGCGATTGAGTTGATTTTATATTTGAATTTTCAGATAAATTTGGAATTGTGTTCACTGAAGTGTCTGAGGCTATTTGGGAAGTTGAATGGGTATTTGCTATAGGATTTGATGAGCAACCACTTGGAAGAAGCAAAACTGAAATAAGCAGCAATATTAGATTTGAGATTTGTCTTACCATTAGAGACCCTCACTTTCAAAAAGCGTATTTATGAGACAGCCGATGGATTATTAGTTACTTATGTTGTAATCTGTTAATTGTTATATATTACCATCACAGCACTCGGATGTCAATAATAACCATATTATATACTTATTTGTAATAAGTAATAATTTTCGCATATTACGGATGCCTTCAGACAGGCTCGGCTTTTTGAAGTTTTGTGATACTCCCAAATTTTTTTATTTTATTGCGCATAAGTACAGTAGAAAAATTTTCTACTGTACTTATGCGCGTTTCAACGAGGCGGGAGATATGCTCACCGCCTGCCCACCAGTGGCACCGCCACCTATAGAAGAGTGGGAAACCTATCGCCTCGTTACAAATTCAATTTACTTGAGACTGTAGGAAAAATATCATTTAAATAGAGTTGCATTTCCTTATCCGAGATTAAACAGCCATGCTGTCCAATGGTGATTGACGGCTTGGTTTTACCATGATAGTCACTGCCGCAAGTAACAAGTATATTATTTTTTATTGCTTCTTTATAAAAATTAAAGGCTTCCGAAGGAGAATGATAGCTGCTGAAAGCCTCTATGCCATCAATTCCTTTTGAAATAATCTCATTCAAGCTTATGCTATTGTCTTTAATATAAACGCCCGGGTGCGCCAGAACGGCTTTTCCCCCGTTTTTATGAATGATTTCAATAATATGCTCCAGAGCTGGATAAACCATCTCAACATAGCAGGGTTTCCCCTGGGAGTAAAAATCCCAGTAGAAATTCACATAAGGATTGTCACTTCTGGGCTCACCAGGGCGATAAGGCTGAAGCAGAGTATGATCTTTATATTGTTGTTTATTTAGAAGCACTTCCGCAAACATTTCTCCTGTCCATCTGTCTTTCCAATACATTGTTTCAGTCAAAGAAGCCATATCACCTTTGCTGATGTCGAACCCCAACTTTTGAGTGGCAAGCAGCATCCTGGAAGAAGCTTCAAAACTTTGTTTTGATATATTGTTCTCAATTATCTCAAAATCAGGACTGTTATAATCAATTCCATATCCTAATACATGAAGATTGACCCCATTAAAAGTACAGTCGATCTCAACCGCGGGGATATAAATAATCCCAGCTGCCAATGCTGCTTTTTCAGCCGCCTCATTTGCTCTTACAGAATTGTGATCGGCTATTGCCATAACTCTAATATTATTTCGTTTGCAATTTTGAACCAGTTCCTCCGGGCTCACTTCTCCATCGTCACTATAATATGAGTGCAAATGCAAATCAATAGTACTTTTCACAAAATACTCCCCTTTCATTTATTCATAAATAATCCTGCACATCAAACTCTTTAGCATGTTTCAATCATTTTAAGTGCTATTTTAGTGATTCCTGCTTCGAAATCAGTATTTAAATCTGTTGATGTAATGAGTTCTGGAAGCATAATCTTTTCTGCAGTCGACATACATTTTTCATGGATGGTCTCTGATATTGAATCAGTTGGTTTTTCTCCATAAAGAACAATGGTGTCGGGATTGAACATACATTGAAATGCCTGTATGGTTTTTATCTTTAGGGTTTCCATGTCGGCAGGGTTGTAATCAAACGATTCCCAGTCTACCCCAAAAGGCAGATATTTTATTTCTCCGGCCAATCCGTTTCTCCCCTTGTAAATATCACCGTTCAGATAGATTCCGGCCCCAGGTGGATATTTGCCTGGAAAGTAGAGTCCAATGACACATTTTTTGTTTGAGACATTATTCTTTTGGCAGTAGCCAATTACAGCAGCATTTATATCGTTTTCTACATGAACAGGTAAATGAAATTTTTCACTTATATATCCTGAAAGAGATTGATCCTTCAATTTCTCATAATCGCTTATAATAAGCCTTTGATTCACTTCTCCACCGGGAATACCAAAACATATGGCTTTGATTGGAGAATATTTACAAAGAAGATGTTCTATAATACCATCAAAACTATCAACATGAACGTTGGATAAATTTTGCTCAATTCTTTCTATTACTTCTCCCATCAAATCGGTAACACAGTAAAAAGCTGTATCCTGTCCCTTATATTCGTGCATAAAAATTGTAAGAGCCAGGCGGAATTTACTGTTATACCTGAATGATGCCGCCGGTCGTCCACCGTCGGAATTCAATATAGTATCAGTAAGTACCTCACCGGCTTCCAACAAGGTATTCACAAGGGAATTGACGGTTACCACACTTAGTCCTGTAATTTCGGCCAACTGAGGCTTTGTAGCTGTACCTGAGGCTTTCAGGGCGCTGCGTACTTTATTTAAATTAATTTTTTTAATAATATTACCTTTTTGGGTCATGCTCAGTCTCCCCTAAATATAATAAAGGTACTTTATAAACCATGTTTATAAAGTACCTTTATTATATTTCTTTTCAAATACATTGTCAACATGACAATTTCCATATTAATGCTAGTCTTCCTATATTTCATCATTGTGCACACATTTTAAAACTGTATAATATTTATGTAAACCAAACATACATTTATTGTCAGGAGGTATCCATGAAGAAAAAACTTGTTGCAGGATTACTCGTTTTTACATTAATGACTGCCGGTATTCAAGTATATGCGGCAACATATCTGAACACAAATATTATAAATCTAATAGCAAAAGGGGTAAATTCCATTGCAAGCAGGTTTATAGCAGTTGCAAATAGGGACACTCAAACTATGGAATCTCAATATATGCAGAAAATCGGAGAATATATAAACGATAAGACCAGTCAGGTTAATAATGAAATTGAAAGTCATAAGAATAATGAGATATATCGTGCAAACCAGGAAATAGACACTTATTATAACAATGTCAAAAAAGAAGCCGACACTGTATTTGATTCCGAGATTAAGAAAGCCAAAGATACAATAACCTCTAACGTCAACACCAGTGTACAGAATGCTAAAAAAGATATCAATAAAGAGATTGAGAAACAATTGAAAGAAAAACTTAAATAATATTGTAAGCCCACAAATTCAATTGTGGGCTTTTCAATTGAAATAAAAAAGACTTTTGGCCGCAAGGTTTTTATGATCCGGTCCGAAACTTAATCAGCTGTAGGATAGCCGAATACTATCCTGTCAACTTTACTTTCTTTTATAAGCAAAACCAATGCCTGTGCTTTTATTGATTCATCAAATTTGTCCGGGTCAGCGTAAATTATCATAGCTTTTTGATAATTGTTATACATATCGGACGGTTTATGGCTGGTCAAAACGTGTTTTGTATCATTTAATTCATTACCTTCTACAAACATTTTTTCAGTATCACTTTGGTCAGCTTCAAGGTTGTAAATTCTGCGTTCTCCGAAACGGTCTGTTACTTCCCTGACTGTCATTCCCACTTTCAGGCCGCAGTCAAGTTCAGGGACATTACCTGTTAAATCAAATCTAATGGTTGTGTCGGTTTCGGAAGGCAGCTTTTTAGGCTGGTAGCCTGAATAGAATTCAATTTCCATACCAGGATACTCCGCCACATAATAATATTCAAATATATCCGGGCCGGCCGCAGGCGGATTTATTTTATAGGTTCGTATATGACCGGGAAGTCCGAATAATTGTATCAGCTTTTTATATGTTATATTCAATAGAGGTTTTTTACCGCTGTAAATATCAGACATTGCAAAGCCCCATTCGGCTGTCACTTGAGGTATAACAGACACCTGTGCCGGATCGGCAGTCTTGTTCCCTTTAACAGAATCATATTGCAGCTCGGAAGAATAGATCATTTTGACGGGATATTTTTCATTTTTCCGGAAGAGGATAATGCTGTCGCTCCGGCCGGTGTTATAGCTCCAGATATCCTCAATAGAGCCAAGCTGCACACTTTCTTCAGTGCATGTGACCTCATTTGATTTATTAATAAGTGATTCATTGATACTGTATATTTTTAACTTTTCCTGCTCTTTTGTTAAAGCGTAAACCAAATCCAAAGCGTTATGCTCTATTTTCAAAATTTCTCCTTTTGCAGGAAAATTACCCAGTGGGTAATCAAAAACTACGGTGTTGCTTAATAATTCTATTTTTCTTATCCTGTTTTCTCTGTTGTTAACCTGGTATAAGAATAGACGATTTTTTTCTTTAGTTATTGAATTATCATCATATGCATAGCCGGATATGGTCTCCCAATCTCCTGTTTTCCTTTTATCAATTAATTTCAAAGTATCATTTTCAATTACATAAACTGTGTCGTCCTTGGACAAGACGGTTTTTAAGGTCCCTTCCCGGATATATCCGAATAGAACCTTTATGTTTTTAAGAGAAATTTGAGGCTTCCACTGTATCGCATTTATTATAGTTTCAATATCGTTTTCATTTTTTATATTCAGTAAAATATTTTTTTCATCATCTATCAGCAGCCCGCGGCTGGTCAATGAGCCCTGTACACTGTCTTCGACAGCTGTAAACCTGAGATTGCCGCTTAGATCCTGCGGTAAGTCATAGTAATCTATTTCAATGTTGTCAAAATCCGATTCATAGCTCTCCAAGTCAGGTAAAACATACTTAAGCAGAATTCTGGGCCTGGAACATACCAGTCCGCCGTAGCCGGAAGAGTAGCTTATTTTTGCGAAGGATATGGGATTTCTGATTATATCTAAAAATTCTTTTTGTATAACTGTTTTCTTTTTTTCATTCAATTTAGCCCCTTGCAGCTTTGGCAAAAGAGAGTAGTTTTCAGCTGAAAACAGGTTTTCTTCAATTCTATCCCCGGGAGCGACTATTTCTTTAACATTCAGTTTGTCATTGTCGTCTTTGCCCTGTTCAATTATATCGTTTTTTTCTTTGTTTATGCTGTCCTCTGTTATAGAGATGTCAGCTGCCATAAAGCTTTCGTTTTTATGACTGTTATTTATGGAATCCTGATTTCTGGAATTATTTTGCCCGCAGCCCGTCATACCGGCTAATATAAATACTAATAAAAGCAAAAATAAAAATCTTTTCAAATCAACAGCCTCATTTCTATGTATAAATAATTAAATTTCCCTTAAATGTATGCTAATGGAAATATTATATTATACAAGTATAAAAAAATCTATTAAAACACCGGGTTCAGACAAAATTTTTCGGTTATAGAAAAATTTTATTACCTGAATTATACTCTTATTAAAAAATCATAAATTCCTATATGCAAAAAAAATGCCGGCTTATAAAAAAGAAGCCGGCACTATTATAAACATACCAATATAAAAAATGGAGTGAAATATTTATTTTTTGAGTTGGGCGGGTTTTGAAGGCATATTCTTAAATACCGGTATTCGGAATATCTGTCCTGCCTTAATGGCATTTATTGATTTATATGCCTCATAGTACTTGCTTGCCTCATCCCGTGAAGCTTGAATATTTTGCACATATTGATGACTGGCGTATCCTCCTTCGGCCACCAGGTCAAATTTGTTTCCGTACATGGTATCCTGACCGGCACTGATGTACTGATCCTTGCACCATTTTGCTCCTCCCTTGATTGCCAGCTCCTCGGAAGTCCAACCCAGTTCCTTGGCTTTTAAAGCACCGTTTTTATTTATACTCTGGCTCTGGGTCATTCCCGCCTCCAGATCTTTCTTCATTGTGTATGCTCCAATATTGTACGCATTATGATACCCCTCGTAGCCGGCAACTTTTCCCTTAAATAGTGTCGATGTGCCACGGCCGCTTTCAAGCCTGCATTTGGAGGCTAAATAATAAGCATTTACCTGTGCAGCCTCTGCTGCGTCGATGAATGTTGATGCATAGTCCAGCAGTTCTGTTCCTTTAAGTATATTTTTAACACCCGGAACGGTCTGGTTTGTTTTGTCATACCCATTTAGTGAAAGGAACTGGAATATATCGGTATCGCTTAACATAAAGTTCCTGGGGTCGGCAAAATACTCGATCACATCTTTCCGGGCATTGTACCAATTGCCTCCCTGAAAGCCTTCGCTTCCAGAAACCGCCTGATTTTTATACTGTGTCAGGGATTTACTTTCCCTGCTGGTGCTGTCGGTAAACTCCTTACTGATAAAAGTATTCCAGTCTATACCCGGGTCATAGAAGCTTACCTGCCAGCCATAGGCTTTTACCTTATCCTGGAGCTTGTCCATATAGTCCCCGTAATATTTCATTACAACAGCTTCGGTGACACCTTTTTCATATACAAGCTTCCCAACTGTCTGTGCCGGTTTGTTATCCTTTTGAGGTGCAGAAGGCTCTTGGGCTTGTGGTTTCTCTGCCTGGGATTTTTGTTCAGAACTGTTCGCATCCTGCTTGTATGCAGCAAAATCAGGTCTGCATATGTAGTTGAATAATTTTTTGATAGCTGCGGAATATCCTTTGTCCCAGTCACTGAAGGTACCTTCCCCGGCAAGGTTCAAACCGCTCTTGCCAGCCTGGCTGACCTTGACGGAGGCTCTATGGGGTCCCTTGCTGCCACTGGAATGAGCATAGAAGATAGTGTCCCCGGAAACCTCATAAACTATCCCGATATGTCCCCCTCCATCAAAACGTATAAAATCTCCCGGACGAACCTCTGAGAATGTTGTTATTTTTTTACTGCATTGAGATGAAGTCATGTTTGCAGCGCTGACTCCCCAGTGAAGAACATTATCGGCAGGAATTTTAAATACCTTTTTGTAGTATTGTACTGCCAGTCCATTGGTAGCGGCATTTATAACCTGCAATACAAAGCCTGAACAATCAATACCGGTTACCTGGGCATTTGCCGATACTTTTTCCTGAAGCTTTGGATCATCTGCAGTTAATCCAAGTTTTTGCATATTTTTAGTCATTTCTTCCACAGACCATTTTCCCTTGCCGGAATCCCCGCCCCATTGGTACGGCAACTGTATTTTCTTACTTTCCTTACCGGACTTGTCAGTATACTTAAATTCAACATAACTGCTGATTTTGTCTTTTAGTACATCAACATTTATTGTTCCGGAATCGCTGTTTTTGTCCTGAACTTTGTCCGGTACTTTGTCCTGTACTTTGTTCTGCACTTTGTCCGGTTGCGGTGAACTTTTATCGGGTTTGGGGGTATTATTCTTTTCAGCATTGGATTTAGCAGCATTGGATTTACCATCATTGGATTTGCCCGCATTTGGTATTATTAGTTTTTGTCCGGGGTATATCAGGTTTATATCTTTAATATTATTCAGATTCTTAATAGCTTCAACGGTGGTATGATATTTTTCTGCTATTTCTCCGAGTGTATCTCCACTCTTTACCATATAAACGCTGGAACCTCCGGATGTCCTGGAAGGAGTAGAATTGGCCTGAATTTTAGAGGTTGCTGCAGGTATTGTCAGCTTCTGGCCAGGATATATACGGTTTATATCCTTAATGTTATTGTGGTTCTTAACAGCCTCAACGGTGGTATTATATTTTTCTGCTATTTCACCAAGTGTATCTCCGCTCTTCACGGTGTATACACTTTGACTGTCTTGCAGTTCCTTTATAAATTGGCTTGTTGCACTGTTCCCGATAGTCTTCTGAAGTTGATTTATATCCTTGTATGTAAGAGAACCCGGATTTGACCGAAGCCGCTGCATAATTTCAAACGGGTTAGCCTGCTTTAGAGTTGTTTTACTGGAGGCAGTTCTTTGAGGCGGCTTATTTGCACCTGTTGTTGAAGTTTGATCATTCTGTTTTGACTGTAAACTTGTAAACATAGTAAAGTCTCCTTTAATGAACACTACCCTCTATTGACAATGTACAACACGCCTCACGTCGGCTATTTTGCCACTTTTCTTTGTTGTCGTCCTTGCCTTGCATCAGCAAGGCTGCGTCCATCCGCCTCGAAAACTGCCAAAATATCTCGGCTTGAGGTCGGAGATTTTTGAGCGAGAGAATTTGGCTTGCGGCAAGGCGAAGACGCGGAGGAAGGCTTTGTGCCTTACAAGCGGCTTCAACGCAGCCGCAGGGTAAATTCGCCGCTCAAAAACGTATTGTACATTGTTAATAGAGGGTATCATATAATAAGTAATATTCAGCAGGAGACTAACAACCTATTATTTATTTAATTTTTTTAGGTATCCAATACTCAAATTAAATATGAGTATTGGATACCTCTGTCTGGATTGCTTAACCTCCAAACCAGTAATAATTGAAACAGATTTGGAGGTTAAGTAACATAATTTGTGCTAGATTTTATCAACTTTCATTACACGCATTGAGTTTAATACCGCTAATACCGTAACACCTACATCTGCAAAGACAGCTTCCCAAATGGTAGCTACACCACCAGCTCCCAATAGAAGAACTATTCCCTTTATTACCATAGCGAATATGATGTTCTGCCATACGATATTCCGTGTACGTTTTGCTACTCTTATAGCACTTACAATTTTTGAGGGCTCATCTGTCATTAATACAACATCTGCTGCTTCTATTGCAGCGTCAGAGCCAACACCTCCCATGGCGATACCCACGTCTGCACGTGCAAGGACCGGAGCGTCGTTTATACCGTCACCAACAAAAATCAGCTTTCCTTTTGGTGCTTTTTGCTTATCCAATATTTCCAGCTTTTCAACCTTCTGATCGGGCAGAAGCTCTGCATGTACTTCATCCAGGCCCAAATCCCTGCCTATTCTTTCTCCAACTTTTTTATTGTCACCTGTAAGCATAACAAGCTTCCGGACACCTATACTTTTAAGTTCCTTAATAGCATTTTTACTGTCTCCCTTTACTTCATCAGATATCACAATGTACCCGGCATATATTCCGTCAATAGCCAGGTGAACCACAGTGCCGATTTCATCAACTGCTTCACAGGGGATGTTTTCCTTAGCCATCAACCTGGTATTTCCTGCATGAACAAGCTTTCCCTTGACATTCACCTTAATTCCGTGACCTGAGATTTCATCATAATCAGAAATTTCGCTTTTATCAACTTCCTGACCATAAGCTTTTATAATTGAAAGTGCTATAGGGTGGTTGGAGTAAATTTCTGCATATGCGGCATATTCCAGCAGATTAACACCTGCGGTGCTTCCGGAATCACTTACCTTTGTGACTTTAAATACACCTTTTGTCAATGTACCGGTCTTGTCAAACACTACGGTATCAACATTGTTCAATGCCTCAAGATAATTACTTCCTTTAATAAGAATACCATTTTTAGAAGCTCCGCCAATTCCTCCGAAAAAGCCTAGAGGAATGGATATGACTAATGCACATGGACAGGAAACTACAAGGAATACCAGGGCCCTGTTTATCCAATCGGAAAAGGCAGCTCCGGGAACCACCAATGGTGGAATCACCGCTAATGCAACAGCTGCAAATACCACAACCGGTGTATAATACCTGGCAAACTTAGTTATAAAGTTCTCTGTTGGAGCTTTTTTACTGCTTGCATTCTGAACAAGATCAAGTATTCTTGATACTGTAGACTCGCCAAATTCTTTAGTGACTTCAATTGTTAACAAACCATTTTTATTAATAGAACCGGACAGAACCTCGCTTCCTGCCTCAACTTCCCTCGGCACTGATTCACCGGTTAGAGCTGAAGTGTCCAGCATGGACTTACCGTCTATTACTTTTCCGTCCAACGGTACTTTTTCACCCGGTTTAACGAGAATTATATCACCTATGTTTACCTGGTCGGGAGCAACCTTCTTGACTTCTTCACCCATTTTTAAATTGGCAAAATCTGGACGGATATCCATCAAAGCAGCAATGGATTTTCTTGAACGATTGACTGCCATATCCTGAAAGAATTCACCTACCTGATAAAACAGCATTACAGCTACACCCTCGGGGAATTCTTTAATAGCAAAAGCACCTATGGTAGCTACACTCATAAGGAAATTTTCATCGAATACCTGCCCTCTTAGAATATTTCTCCCGGCTTTTAAAATTACCTCGCCGCCAACCAGTATATAGCTGACAAAATATATACCAAATTCAACCCAAAACGGTAGTTTGAATATGAGACCTATAAGGAATAATGCTGCTCCTATACCGATTATAATCAACTTTCGTTTATCAGTTTCTTCAGCATGATTATGTTGGTCTTCATCCTTAACTTCTTCAACAACTTTTACTCCTGATTCAATCTGACTTGCAATTTTTGATGCTTTTTCGACAATTGCATTGAGTTCACGCTTATTATCAACTTCAAGAGTAAGTTTTTTTGATACAAAATCAACACTTGCAGCTTTAACACCGGGCAAAGCTTTAACTTCTTTTTCTATCTTAGCTGCACAATTGGCACAACCAAGCCCCATAAGAATTAAGACCTTTTTTTCAGGTTTTGCAATAACCTTTTCTTTAACCACAACATGAGGTTCTAACTTTTTGATGATATTATTAGTATCAGATATAATATTTTCTATACTTACATCATCCCCTGCTTCAATAGTAAGTGTTTTAGTTGCAAAATTCATAGCGGCGGAAGCAATACCTTTTATTTTACCAACATTTGCTTCGATTTTAGCTGCACAGTTCGCACAATCCAATCCCTCAAGTATAAATTCTCTTTTAATCCCCTTTTCCATATTCACCCTTCTTTCATATCTTTATCTATTTTCATATATATGGATTAAACCTTGATCAAAAATTTGTTTTACATGTGAATCGTCCAGAGAGTAATAGACAACCTTACCATCTTTTCTGTATCTAACCAGTCTTGCCTGTTTTAGAACTCTTAGCTGATGTGATATTGCTGACTGGGTCATATTAAGCAGCACTGCAATATCGCACACACACAGTTCCGCCTCGGCTAAGGCCCAAAGTATTTTTATTCTCGTTGTATCACCAAAAACTTTGAATAATTCCGCAAGGTCATAAAGCTTCTCATCTTCAGGCATTTTTTCCCGGACATGATTGACAATGTCCTCGTGTATTACATTACAGTCGCATCTTTCTATGTCGTTCTTAATATCAATCACTTTTTACACCTCTTTCGTGCTTTATACTGAATATCTGAATATCTGTTCATATGTTATATTGTTATTATATGCCAGTATCCACTGGGTGTCAACCATTACTTGAATAATTGTTCATATGTTTTTAAGATATCTTTATTGAATTCCAGAAATTATTTAGCAGTCATATATTCCATATAAAAATCGCTATAGTTTTTAATGAAGTGCTTATTCTTTAGCAGAAAAAAAGCATCCGGGATACCCAAATGCTTTAACGTTTCAACATTTATTAACTTTTTTCTAACTAGAAATGTATTTGTAGTCAACTCAATGACCCTTGTTCCCCTCCACACCAATAGATAACTTTAAGAGAGACTACTATAATGCCTTAAACAGAGCTACACCCTTTCCCTCTAAATATCTGTAAGCAACAAAATCTATTGCTGCAGTCACTGCAAACCAAAGTGCCTGAAAAAGAATAATGTTTGACGGCTTAACCAAAGTAAAAATTCCAAAGGGAAGCAGTATTGCCAAAAAGCCTGTGGCTACTGCTATCATAACACTTGCACTTTGCTTAACCACTGCAACCTGTGTACTCCATTCCATCTTTGGAAAGTGAAGATTGATGATAAGTCCAACAACCGCTATGAATATACAATAGCTGCAGCCTACAGCAACTGTCAGCAGGTACTCTGTAACAGTAAACCTGAATACTGCTGTAAGTACTGTTGAACAAACTACCAGTATTGGTGCTGTTATAACCAGATTCAGCAATATTTTGCTCTTAAAAATCTCTATTACCTTCAGAGGTAATGACTTGATTATCCAGAAGTTTTTACCCTCCAGTGATATTGACGGAGCTGTGGTACAGGTAAGCGATACACATAATGTCATTGCCAAAGTCACCAGCAAAGCCATGGACACGTTTACAGGAAGCACTGTTATTATTCCGGTAAGCTTTGATCTGTTATAAATGAGTAATACAGTTGCAAGCAGCATCATAATAGCACCAAAACCCGTATTAATTACGTATATATAGGATGAAAAATAAAAGCTCAGCTCTTTTTTTAACAGTGCAATAGATTTTGTTTGCACCTGTAGCTCAGTCATTTTATAATTGGATGATTTATATTTTTCCTGCATTACTGAATTAATTCCCTTAAAACTTCGTGCAAACAGCCAGACAAATATTGCAAAAACTATTATTGCTATGGCTGAAAAGATAAGCATGGAAACAATATCTATATTTTTCAGGGCATCTGTAAACAAACCAAATGGATAATAAACTGCTTTTACCGAACTGATAATGTCTACCAGGTTCTCAATATTGGCAGCCGTAATGGAATTGAGTGAGAACATTCCACACATAAATAGTAAAAGAAAAATAAATGACCCAATAATTAAAATAAGATTTGAGTGTCTTGTTTTCGAGGATACTTTACCAAGAAACAGAGACAAAACAGCTCCTAGAGTTGCTGGAATCAGGCTGGATAAAATCAATAGCAATATTGATAAAATATAAAATACACTTCCTGCAGAAGTCTTAATTCCATATACCATCAAATAAGGGAATCCTATAAGCAATGATAATCCGACATTTGTCACAACTATCATAAAAAGTTTGCTTATTAATATTGATCCTTTTGACAGAGGTAAAGACATGAGCAGGTCAAAATCCTTAAATGCGAACAGATATCCAGGTGCCTTATATATTGACATAAAAAGGCAAATCAGCGTTGACAAGGCAATACCAATGATAATCAATACATCCAGGGCATTCTCCTTAGCCAAAAAATCCGACATAACCCATGCATACATACTCATTTGTACTAATATTAAAAAAATGACAAAAAGTATAAGTACTGAAAAGAGGCCTGTTTTAAATTTTTCAGCCTTTGTAGAGCTTTTCAGCAGTTTGTTTATTCCCAGTGAATTTATTATTTGTGCTTTTATAAGAAGTATAGTATTATTCATTGTCAATCAACTCCATAAACAGTTCTTCAAGCGAGCTATCGCCTTTTACCTCGTCTGTCTTTCCGCAGGCAATGAGCTTACCTGCTTTTATTATAGCTATCTTATTACAAAGTTTCTCAGCTACCTCCAGGACATGTGTAGAAAAGAATACCGCTCCTCCATTGTCGCACAGTTGTTTCAAAAATCCCTTAAGTGTATGGGCTGCCTTTGGATCAAGCCCCACAAAAGGCTCATCCAGAACAAGCAGTCTGGGACTATGAATAAAGGCAGAAATCAAGGCCAGCTTCTGCTTCATACCGTGAGAATATGCCGAAATGATGTCTCCAAGACTTGGCGTAAGCTCAAATGCATCTGCATATTTTTTTACTGCTTCTTCTCTTTCTTTTTTTGTAACTGCAAAAATATCTGCAATAAAGTTCAGATACTGTATTCCTGTCATATTTTCGTACAGATCGGGATTGTCAGGTATATACGCCATTTCCCGTTTGCACTCTATATCCTGGGTTTTAATTGATTTCCCGTCTATAAGAATTTCTCCCTCATTAAATTCCAAAAGTCCGGTTGCACATTTTATTGTGGTTGTCTTTCCTGCACCATTATGCCCGATAAACCCGAATATGTCTCCGGGTTTTACTTCAAGAGACAGGTTATCTACAGCTTTTTTACCATTCTTATATATCTTTGAAAGTTTTTCTATCTTAAGCATTTTTTATCCCTTTCTATCTCTTCTGATTACAGTAAAGTAATAAACTATCAGTGGCAGCGGCATGCTGGATATGCCCCATATTCCCCACAGCCACGGAAATCTTCCTCTTTTCTGGGCATCTCTGAATATCCAGATGCCCTGACAGAAAACAAGAAATACTATTAACACTACCATCCATAAAGGCGGGTTATCTAAAAAATCATAAAAGCCCATTTCTTCTCCCCCTCATAAAAAGAAGCTGTACTATCGGAACTAGGAGGAACAATCCCTGAACTATAACAAATGCCATGGATGACAATTGATAAATCATTATCAGAACTGCTATTATTGCCATAGCGGTACAGCTGAAAACAGCAAGCTGCTTGTTGTTTTTCGCTGCTAATCTGGTCTGTTCATCTGAAACAAAGTTCACCATTGTAACTAAATCAGGTGTACTAACATCCATTTTATCAATTTTTTTTATTATTTCCTTTAAATCATCTGTAATTCTTTCATCCTTGCCCATAGCGTTCAAGCTCCTTTCCCATACTTTTAAGCGCATTTGAAATCCTTGATTTTACTGTTCCTACAGGTATCCCCAGTGTTTTCGCTATAGACTCATAGGAATAGTCAAAGTTGTATTTCAGTACTACAGGAGCCTTCAGTTTTGGGGAAAGCCTGTTGACTGCCTGTATCAACTCATCATTTTTTAACAGGTCTTCAATTGGATTGTCATAGTCTTCCGGAACTGCAAAAGTGCTGCAATAGTTCTCAAACAGTTTTTTTCTTCTGATTGCAGTCAACCAGATGTTTTTGGCTATTGTTATCAGCCAGGTACTGAAGGACGATTTACTCTCATCATAAAGCTTAATTTTTTCCACTGCCTTAGCCATTGCTTCCTGGGTGATGTCCTGGGCTTCATCCTTGCTCAGGGTAAGCTTGAGAGAGTATTTGTATACTATTGCATAATTCTCCTGCAGCAATCGTGCCATAGCATTTCTGTTACCCTGCTTCGCATTTCCAACAAGATATTCGGTTGTGTCCTCCAAGCTTTATCAACCTCTTTTCGAACGTTCTATTTGTTATACTTTTATCTTATGGGTTTTGTTCACTTTTTAAAAGAAATTTTTTCATTATCAGGCATTGGATTCTCCTTCCCGGTAATTTGCTGGTTTGGTGATTATTATTTTACAAAATTGAAAGAACCCCTATTAAAAAGCACAAGCAATCCACCCTGGTTATAAGGCTTCCTTGCTTGTGCTTTGCTGGTAATATCATCTTTTTTGAAAGTTTTTACTAGACAAATACAATATAGTCTTTGCTAAACAATAAATTTATTATTCCATCCCTGATTTACGTAATATTTCATTAGGCATTTTTATGAATTGTAAATGCAAAATTGGAAGTAATCCATTTATGTTTTCTATACACTTCTGAACTTCTTTTCTTTGTTCATCCTGTGACAAATTATGTTCAATCATTGGGCTTCTAATATAGTTTATAAATGCATTCTTCTCTATATCAGCAAGCTCTTTTAGCTTTAAAAGTATTTCATTTGCTACTGTGAGCGGAATTCCAAAATCCATAAAATATTTTACGAACCTGCACACTGTGATACTATATGCAGGAAACAATTTATTGTTTTTATCCATGGAATTAATTATCCGCATTTCGATAAAATTGTTTATAGTTTCATCACTAAAACCGATTTCCTTTATTTGATCCATACTTACAGGTTTATCGTCCATTCCATAAGGTAACAGCTTATTAACCGACTCAAGTATCTGTAAACCGAAATCATTTACAGTATTTGTATCGAAATTCACAAGCCGTTTTATTTGATTTAATGTAAAATCAGCATTTCTCATTTTTTCAATAAACTTCAGCTTTTCAATGAATTCCTCGTCGTAGTAGGCCATATTTTTAGCTGATTTTTGAGGTAAGGGTAAAAGCCCTTCTTTTATATAAAAATTGATGGTGGCTCGTGTCATGTTTGTTAACTTTTCGAGTTCTCTCATTGGAATTCTTTTTTGAGTTCCGGTATTATTTTCTTTCAAGTATATCACCCCGTCAAGCAAAGTATAAATTAATGCTTTTTACTTGTCAAACACTAAACAACTTTAAGTAAACTAATTGACATATAATATAAAAAATAATACCATGTATAAAGTAACACTTTTTACTTTTTAACATATTAATATATAGATTGTTTAATTTTAAGAAAAGAGTTGATTTATACGAAATATAAAGCAGAAATTTTTGACTGTCTCCAGTTCCTGTACAATACTACCGGTTTTAACGATCATCAGCTGCACTGTGTCATAAAGTTTGAAAGCAAGGTAAACGCCCGTATAATGGAAAAGGCAGTGGCATCATTAACCAAAACAGTGCCTGTTTTGACCAGAGTATACAGGCATAATAATGGTCACTCCTACTGGGAGGCTACAGATGAGTTGGACTTGTCAGAGCTCTTTAGGGTTGTAGATAATATTGAAGAATTTGAAGCCTTTACATATTCCAAAACCTATGAAGAAGCTGGTCCCCAGATTAAGGTTTGCCTGCTGCAGGCTGAAACCGACTCCCTTTCCATAGTAATGAACCATATGGTCACCGATGGCATGGGTATAAAACAATGTGCCTATCTCTTGTCGGAAATATACTCAAATCTGGTTAAAAACCCCGGATTTAAACCTGAAAACATCATTGATGGTGACAGAGACTTTAGAAAGGTTCTTTCGCATATTCCCCTTTTGGACAAAATTAAAATACTTTTTCTTAACAATAAAGACAATAATCAACGCGTAGATTATGCTTTCCCAATGAGCGGTGATGAAAATATTGCTCCTTTCATACTGACTCATGAATTAATTCCTGAAAGGTACAGTTCAATTCTAAGCTATTGTAAAAAGCACGCGGTAACAGTTAATGATGTCATGCTGACAGCATATTTTCGTGTACTTTCAAAAATGCTGGGTATAAACGGCAAGGCCCTTAATATACCCATTATGATAGATATGAGAAGATATTTAAAGGAGAAAGATTTTAGAACTCTTACCAACCTTGCGTCTACAGTAATAATAACTGCAACTGTTGAAGCTCAGGAGGATTTTTCTGCAACTTTAGCCAGGGTCTGTGCTGAAATGAAGAACAAAAAGAACAATTATCTCGGAATAAACCCATATATTAAGCTTGATACCTTATTCAGGCTTTGTAAAGGAAATCTGGCATATAAAATCCTGAAACGGTCATTGAAAAATCCCAACATATGCATGACCAATATTGGAGTACTGGACTCTGCAAAATTGCATTTTGAAGGCTCCCATATTTCAAACGCATATGTTTGCGGTTCAATTAAATACCGCCCACATTTTCAAATGGCTGTAAGCAGTTTTAACGACAGGATGACATTAAGTGTTAATCTGTATGGGAGCCTTCAGGATCGCAATAGAATATCAGAGTTTTTTAAATTAATGGACAAAGTGTTAATGTATCATGTTACTTGAATAATTGCGTTATATTTTTTATTTATGCGTCCATAAATATCTTAATATCTTCATCAACCGTTCCAATACCAGCAATACCAAAATTATTCATAAGCACCTTTGCAACATTAGGTGAAAGGAATGCAGGAAGAGTTGGACCAAGGTGTATGTTTTTAACCCCCAGGTATAGAAGTGCAAGCAGAACTAATACTGCCTTCTGCTCGTACCAGGATATGTTGTAGGCAATTGGAAGATCATTTATATCCTTTAGGCCAAATACTTCTTTTAATTTCAATGCAATCATTACCAGTGAATAAGAATCGTTGCACTGACCTGCATCAAGCACCCTTGGAATGCCTCCTGTGCTCCCGAGGTTTAACTTATTATAACGGTATTTTGCACAGCCGGCGGTCAGTATTACCGTGTCTTTTGGAAGCCTCCTAGCAAATTGGGTGTAATATTCCCTGCTATCCATTCTTCCGTCGCAACCCGCCATAACAAAAAACTTCTTTATTGCTCCTGATTTAACAGCGTCTACAACTAAGTCAGCCAATGCAAAAACTTGAGCATGTGCAAAGCCTCCTATTATCTTTCCCTTCTCAATCTCCGCAGGAGCTTTTAGAGTTTTGGCCAGTTCTATAATTTCTGAAAAGTCCTTTTTGCCATCCCGATTTGATTTTATATGAACACAGCCCGGAAATCCTGATGCTCCAGTAGTAAAGATTCTTGATCTTACAGCTTGGTCAACCGGTGGAACAATGCAGTTTGTAGTAAAAAGAATCGGGCCATTAAATGACCTGAATTCGTCCTCCTGCTTCCACCACGCATTGCCGTAGTTTCCGGCAAAATTATCATATTTTTTAAATGAAGGATAGTAATGAGCCGGAAGCATTTCACTGTGAGTATAAACATCAACACCTGTTCCCTGTGTCTGCTGGAGAAGCTGCTCAAGGTCAGTCAGATCATGCCCTGATATAAGTATTGCAGGATTATTTCTCACACCAATATTCACTTCTGTAAGCTCGGGGTTACCGTATTTTGAGGTATTTGCTTCATCAAGCAGTGCCATAGCTTTAACTCCAATTTCTCCGGTTTTCATGGTGAGTGCAACAAGCTCCTCCGTTGTGAGATCCGATTCCAGTGTGGCTGCAAGCGCCTCATAAATAAAAGCGTATAGCTCTTCCAGTTCTTTTTCCAGTTTAAATGCATGATAAGTGTAAGCAGCCAGTCCCTTTATCCCAAAGGTAATCAGATGTTTCAAGGATCTGATATCTTCATTGTCTTTGGGGATCATACCTGCATAGGATGCCTTATAAATCATATCCGTCATGGTTTTAATCTCGAAAGTTGCTGCATCATGAAGCTCCTCAACCGATACTCTGCTTCTCAAGCTGTTTCTAATTGATATCATTTGCTTTATTTTCTCTATAATTACTGCATCATCAAAATTTGCATTGGTTATTGTCATAAACAAGCTCTTTATAACTTGATGATTTACATCATCCAGCTGTTTGACATCAAGCCTTCCTTTTACAACTATTTCCGAAATGCCCTTAAGTGTATATATTAAGAGATCCTGCAAATCTGCAAGATCTTCGCTTTTCCCACAGACACCGCCAAACTCACAGCCCTTGTTTCTTGCAGTCTCCTGACATTGATAGCAAAACATGCCCATAACAAGTCCTCCTTGAATATTAATCCTGTCATTATACTCATTCTTTGGTATTACAATCAAAAAAATATACTTTACATAATTATAATAATACAAGGTTATTTTACTTTGTGTTGTTGCATTTGCAACGTGGTTATAGTTTTATAGTATGAACTTTTTAACATCTATAATTTATATATGATTGCTTCCATAACTCAACAACTAAAAAAAGAAGTATAAGCCTGTGATTCTATTCAACAGATTTATACTTCTTCCAGTATCTATACTAGCTTCTTTGTGTATCTACATTAACGTCTTTGTGTATCTATACTTATGTCTTTGTATATCTATACTTATGTCTTTGTATATCTATATTAACAATTTAATTTTGCTTATTAACCGGTTTAGAAAACCTTAAACTCTGAAAAACTTGCCCAGCAGTTGCTATCTAAACCTGTTACGGTTATTTTTACATAACGAATGGAAGACACATTAAAATTATCTGCCTGGGTTTGTGCCGCATTAGTATTACCGGTCTTGTCTACAGCAACAGTCCAATTTGTGCCATCTGCTGAAACTTCAATTTTGTACTGATATGCCTTGTCTTTTTCCCAAATTATCTCAGTCCCTGTTAAATTATAACTATTTCCAAGGTCTACTTTCCACCAGTGATTTTCATTTCCGTCAGCTGCACACCAACGTGTGTTAAGGTTTTCATCATTTCCATTCTGTGCTGCATTTCCATTTTCTTCACTATCCGAGGTCGCTGTTTTACCAGCTGCTAAATTGCCTGTATTCTGTTTTGTTGAAACTGCAACCGCCTGACATTGAGCAGAACTGTTTCCTGCCGCATCAAAAGCTGCTACTGAATACCAGTAAGTCGTATTTGCAGCAAGGCCTGTGTCAGAGTAATTGGCAGCAGAGGTTACTGTCCCAACCTGATTGCCATTTCTGTAAACCTTATATCCAACAACTCCTGTATTGTCTTGCGAGGAAGTCCAGTTTAAATTAATTTGGTTTGCCGATATTACGGTGCCATAGAGCCCTGTTGGAGTTGTTGGAGCCTGGCTGTCTACCTCGACTGAATATAATTGACTTTTTGGTATTATTTGCTTAGACTGACTTGGGCTTGACCATAACAGTTTTGCTACTGCATTATCATCCTTTTCATAGTACTCATATTTTATATCATATCTCTGCCCTGCTGCCAGAGCAATTGATCCGCTGTTTTCGGTTGAACTGTGTTCGGTCCAGTTATCTATGACCTTGGTTCCGTTTACCCATAGTCTTACTCCATCGTCTGATACAGTGTTAAAAGTATAAGTTTCGGAGTACAGCGGCTGTATCTGGCCGGTCCAGCGGACTGAGAATTCATCTGACCCCATGGTTGTAACGGGTGCGTTTGTACCCCAGTTAAAGTTAATATTTTCATCTGTCCTTACTTTTACCAGGTTAGTAAAATTCAAGTTATCAAAGTACTCACCTTTTAGTCCGTTTCCATAGCCGTTTGCAGCGGGAGTGGTAGCATAAGCAATCGAGCTGTGATTTGAACTGTTGCGAGATGCATCATAAGCCAGTACGTGATATGAATACGTGGTATTTGCTGCAAGCCCGGTGTCGGAATAAGTTGTACCATATACACTGCCAATCAAAATTCCGTTTCTTATTATCCTGTATCCTGCAACTCCTATATTATCTGAGGATGCAGTCCAGCTTAAATTTACCTGATTTGCAGAAACCGCTGTTGCCTTTAACCCTACCGGAGTTGAAGGTGCCTCAGTATCGGTGTCTATATCTACATCCGTATCGGTATAATACAATTGACTTCTTGGGACAATCTGTTTAGTCTGGCTGTTACTGGACCATTCAAGTTTAATTTTGCCCTCTCCAAGATTATTATAATACTCAAGCCTGATGTCATACTTCTGTCCGGCATTGAGGGCTATAGTCCCGCTGTTTACCGTTTCGCTATGGTCGGTCCAATTATCGATTATCCTGGTTCCATTAACCCATAACCTTACACCATCATCCGAGGTTGTGTAGAATGTATATAATTCAGAATATAAAGGTTGAATTTCTCCTGTCCATCGGATTGAAAATGTTTCGTCATCAATTCTTGAGTCAGGCGAGCTATTATTCCAGGCAGCATTGATTGTACCGTCAAAGCGGGTAAACCTCAGATCTGTCAAGTACCTGTTGTTAAAGTATTCCCCCCTTAATCCGTTTCCGCTGCCATTTGATGTGGGAGTTGTCACATAAGCAAACGTACTGCTATTTGAGCAATTACCTGCTGCATCGTAGGCTACTACCGAATACACATATAGTGTACCTGCATTAAGTCCTGTATCTCTGTAGGATGTACCGCTTGTCACAGTACCAACCTGTATACCGTTTCTGAAAACCTTATACCCTATTGTACCAGTGTTATCACTGGAAGCATTCCAGTTCAAAGCAACTTCACTTGATGTTGGTGCAGTTACAATAAGACCGGTTGGAGCAGTTGGAGCTTGTGTATCAATATTTGAACCTGCTCCGAAGACCTTGAATTCAGAGATACTGGCCCAGCAGTCCGGTTCCAGTCCCGTTACAGAAATCCTTACAAATCTTGCTGCATTAGCGTAAAAGCCATCTGCCTGAACCTGCTGATAACTGGTGTTGTTTGTCTTATCAACTTTAAGACTCCAGTTGGAGTTATCTGCAGATACCTCAATCTTATAGTCATATACTTTGCCTGACTTCTCCCATGTTACTTCTGAACCGCTTATATTGTATAAAGCCCCCAAATCTACCGTCCACCAGTGATTATTTGAACCGTCGGCTGCACACCAGCGGGTTGATAAGTTTCCATCATTACCTTTGGAAGCTGTATAGCCGGATTGTTGACTATCTGTAAAAGAGTTTTTATATAATGCCAGATTCGTCCCGGTTTGAGGTGTACCATTTGATAGAACATTTGCCCTGTCAGCTGTTATGTTATAGCCCCTTGAATTTTTGTTTTTAGTTCCTGTGACACGTACTTTGAGAGTGTGCTGTCCCTGGCTCAAAACCGGGCTTGTATAAACTAATACGTTATCAGCCCTTGAAGCCGAATAAAAATCCACATATGTTTCCGGCCCATTATCTATCGATACGGCTGCAATACCATGATTATATGAAGTTGCTCCGTAAAGTTTTATCTGGGTTCCATTAAATTTTACACTGTAATATGCATTACGATTTGAGGACCAATGGTTATCCTCCAGGTAAGCACTGGACTGTGTTCCGTAGTTCCACTTACTGCTATATTGGAACTGGTTCAATCCTTTTCCGGTTATATTATCGTTGATACTGGTACTTCCATCGTCTTCAATGATAACGGCACCTGCTCCTTCGTTAATTTCAGCATTTTTCCCCAGAACTTCAGCTATAAATTTTATAAGTACTATCGTTTTATTTTTTTTACTGGTTGTGAGAACGCTGTTTTTTATTTCAAAACCATTAACAGTCACTTTCCTTGAATCAAGATTCATAACAAGTGATATGTTCTCTTTTGTGACAGTTATAACGTGGGTTTTCCCATTCCAATTTACTGAAGCGCCGAGACCCTCCGTTATCGGTTTTGTAGGTAATTGATAATTCTTATACTTTATTACATTCCCATCATTTAAAAGATACTCTTTTCCATTGATAAAAATTGACGTAGATTGATCGTTATTTTTATGCTTTAAATCCAATATCTTATTTATTATGTCTTCTGCATAATCTTCATCATACTCATCATCTTCATCAATATCTTCGTTGTAATTCCGAAGAATCTCCTTCAAGACCTCTAAAGACTTTCGGTAATCTTCCTTTTTGTCGTAGTACTTTTTGTCATTCCCATTTCCATTAGAGCCATGTCCATTAGAACCGTTACCATTGCCGTTTTTGGCAAATACCATTGATGAAGACATGACAAGTACTAATGCCAGGAAAATACATATGAACTTTTTCATATATTTACTAGACCCCCTTACTTTAAAAATAATCATTTGATTTAATTAAATCAGTTACCTTATATTATATTCGATATAAATTGGTAAATTTAGGGGAGGAGCAAAATATAATATTATCGTAAGCCTATTGTAATATTATGGAAAATTAATTTTAATATTATGAAAAATTTATCTTATAGCTTTCAATAAAGTACTTTATTGTTACCAAATGGGAAGCAGTCTCCAGTGTTACTCCTATTTTTAAGCTTTCAAAGAACTATGCCCTGCAAACTTTTACATGCAAAATCCTTCTGTCTTCTACCTTTTCCACTTTAAATACCAGCCCCTCGTATTCAATAACAGGCTTATCATTGGCTGCAGGTATCCTTCCCAACTGACCGATTAAAAATCCGTTAAGAGTATCATATTCCTCTACAGGCAGTTGAATACCTGTGAGATCTGCTATTCTATCAAGATGAACCATACCCTTTACAAGATATGTATTATTATCCAGCATTTCAATTTCTTTTTCTTCATCGTCATATTCATCACTTAAATTTCCTACAATCTCCTCCAAGATGTCTTCCACAGTTACTATGCCTGCTGTACCGCCGTATTCATCAATAACGACTGCAATATTTTCCTTCTCCTTCTGGAATCTTTTTAGCATATCATTAATAGGCATACTTTCTGGAACGGAAATAATATTTCTGATAATACCACTGATATTTTTTCCGTTGTTCAGGATTCTTTGTTCGTATAAGTCTCTTATGTGTATAAAGCCTATTACATTATCCTTATCATTTTCACACACCGGATATCTTGTATATTTCTCTTCCATTGCGGTTTCCAGGATGCTTTCATAGGAATCATCCTCAAAAACACAAACCATATCAAGACGCGGTATCATAACATCTTTCACATTCTTGTCTGTAAAGTCAAAAATATTATCAACATAGGTATACTCTGACTTATCAATTAATCCATGCTTGTAGCTTTCAGCAACAAGTATTTTAATTTCGTCATCCGTATGAGCCGCCTCATGTTCCTCAACCATGGAATATCCCATCAATTTTAAAATTAAATTTGTAGTATGATTAAATAACCACATAATAGGATAAGTAGCCTTGTAGAATAATAGCAAAGGCATTGCAGTTGCCGTGGAAAACTTCTCCGAACTTAATATAGCCAGTGATTTCGGAACAAGTTCTCCCAGTACAATATGAAGCCCTGTTATTATAAAAAATCCTACAAAGACCGAAATAGAATGAATGGCACTTGCGGAAAGTCCAAAATCCTGCAATACAGGGCCAATCATCTTTGATACCGTTGGCTCTCCGATCCAGCCAAGTGCCAAGGACGCCAGTGTTATTCCCAATTGACAGGCTGACAGGTAACTGTTAAGATCATTTACCACCTTGTATGCATATTTTGCTGCAACACTGCCGCCCGATGCCAATACTTCCATCCTTGACTTTCTGACCTTAACCATGGCAAACTCGGCAACAACAAAAAAAGCATTCATAAATACAAAGAAGAGTATCAATATTATATTTAATAAAATTAACATTTTATAAGTTCAAATCCTTCCACAATATCTACTGTAAATAATATCTCTTTATTATTTATTTCCCATATGAGTTTGATTAAAGAAACAAAAATAACCAAAAACATAAAAGCCGCCTCTTTTTTTGAGGCAGCTTCTCGTTTTTTCAATATTAATAAACTGTTTTCCATTCTCCGATATTGTTTTTATCAAACTTGAACGGGTCTCCCAGCATTACTTCCGTACCGCCATCAGCAGCTTTGGTAACTACTTTTTCTCCCAGTTTTCCGGAGGTGAGCTTATCTCCTTCTTTACCTGTGATTGTTCCCTTAACCAGAGCTTCACCGCTGAATGCCGCAAGATATCCTATGTCTACTGGATTCCACAGGTACATCCACGGGCATACGCCATCTTCAATAAATGGTGCCATTTCTGAAGGTAAGCCTAATCCGGTTAACTTAACAGGCGATTTCTTGTCCTGCAGCACCTTGCCGGCTGCAAGCATACCTACTGTTGTTGGAGCTATAATTACTTTAATGTTTGAATCTGCAAGCAAGGCAGTTGTTTCATTTGTTGATTTCGTCGGATCATCATCACCGTAAGCAATCTTTACAAGCGGAGTATTTTTATATTTGTCTGCATTTTGTTCAAGCTCTTTCTTCATCCAATCGATCCATAAGTTCTGGTTTGTAGCCTGTGCAGTTGCCGATAATATAGCTATTCCGCCGTTGCCGTTAACCATTTCATATGCAGCCTGTATCAAACCGCGGCCTATTTTTTCAGGGTCGGCCTGCTGTATGTGAACCTGTCTGCTGTCCTTGTTTACAGCCGAATCAAGTGATAGTACTTTGATGCCCTTGTCCATGGCATTTTTCAATGCCGGTTGCAATGCGTTTGAATCATTGGCTGCTATGGCGATTAATGAAACATTCTGTGCTACAAGCTGGTTGATAATTTCGATCTGCTTTTCAGGAGTTGCCTGTTCAGGTCCTTTGTAAAGAGCCTCTGCTCCAATTTCCTTACAAGCATTTTCAAAGCCTTCATACATTTTCTTCATGTATGGGTTGTTGACATCCTTTGCAACCAAAGCGAATACCCTTTTACCGTTACTTTGAGTTGCTGACCCCGTGTCATTGGTTTTACCACAGCCTGCAAATACTGATACACTCAATACCACTGACAATGCTAATGCTAAAATCCTTTTCATACTAGATTTTCCTCCCATGTAATATTTATTTTAATTTTTATTACAGCCCACAAATTCCGGTAAAGCTAGTTATTTCCTTTAGTTTTTATGAATATGCCTGATTTTATCAGTCCGTTAAAGCTTCCCTTAAGGTTTGGAATTGCTACTGCAATAACCAAAAGTGCCCCAAGAATAATCATTATGGACTGGGACGGAACATTTATCAAGCCTAAACCATACCTCAGCAAGCCGATTACAAAAATAGATAAGATTGTTCCTCCGACTCTTCCTTTCCCACCTGCGGTACTGACTCCCCCAAGCACTACCATCGCTATGACGTCAAGTTCATATCCCGATGCTATGCTTGGCCTAGCACTTCCCATCTTCGAAGTCAGAAAAATTCCGGCAATTGCGGCAAACAGTCCGTTCAAAGTAAAAATTATTATTTTTATATTATCCACTTTCAGCCCTGAATAACGGCTTGTTACTATGTTATTGCCCATTGCATACACCCTTCTTCCAAAAGGTGTCTTATGAACTACGTATGCAAAAATCACTGCTTCAATTATGAAGAAGAACAGGATAAAGGGTAAACTTCCTACATTACCCCATCCGAAATATTGAAACCATCCCGGAAAATTGCTTATAGCCTGATCTTTCAAAATTATACTTGCTATGCCGCGGTAAATAATCATGGTAGATAGTGTTACTATCATTGAGGAGAGCTCCTTGAACCTGACAAGAATAAAGCCATTAATAAATCCGCAAACTATTCCCACTGTCAGCGCAATCATTATGGCCAGTGGCATCGGGACACCAGCCTGATATGCCACCCCCATCAGAACTCCTGATAGCGCCATGGTTGACGCAATTGATATATCAATTTCACCAAGCAGTATTACCAGCATCATGGGGAAAACCAGAACTGCTTTGTCCAGAAACATTTGAACGGCACTCATCAAATTATTGAAATTCCAGTAGTTGGAGGAAAGACTGATATTCATAGTATTGATTATTATAAGAAGTAGTACCAGCAGCCATTCCCATTGAATAAAGAACCTCTTTAAATCAAATTTTCTTTCACTTTCAATATTCCTGACAAAAATATCTTTACTGCTCACTTTCATTCCTCCTTTCAAGTGACTTTCTGGTAACTCTCCTGTGAATCATGGCATTTAACATAATTGACAGGAGAATAATCAAACCTTTAAGACCCTCTTGTAAAAATGGTGAAACATGCATAAGAGGCAGTGCATTATTCAATAATCCAAACAATAAAGCTCCAAGCAATACCCCCTGAACCTTTCCAACTCCACCTGAAATGCTTACGCCTCCAAGTACACATGCAGCAATAACATTCATCTCATAGCCCGTAGCAGTTTCTCCCTGTGAGGCTGCGTATTTACACACATACAATATACCTGCCAGGCCGGCGATCAATCCCATTAAAGTGTAAACCAGAACCAAAACATTCTTTGTTTTAATACCGCTTACTCTGGCAGATTCTATACTGTTGCCCACAGCATATATCTGTCTGCCCTTACGGCAATAATTCATAAAATAGTAGCCTATACAGTAAACAAAAATTGCAATCCACACTAAATTGTTGATTCCGAGAAAGCCCCCTGTAGCAATACCCATAAATTCTTTTGTCATATCCTTTTGCAGAACCCAGCCGCCGTTACTGACAAGATAAGTGACACCTCTGTAAACATTCATCATTCCAAGGGTTGCTATTATGGGAAGTATGTTCAACCTGGCAACTAAAAATCCAACTATCAATCCACATAAAGTACCTACTGCAATTGCAATAAAAATTATTATTATCGGATTCATGCCCGGGTTATTTTTTAGAACTGTAGTTCCAACCATTCCTGACAGTGCCATTGTTGCTCCGATTGAAAGATCTATACCTCCGGTTATAATGACCATCATCATACCCACTGATAATATTGCCAGTACAGCGGTTTCTACTAAAATATTGTTAATGTTTTCGCCGGTAAGAAAGCTTCCACCGCTTCTGAACTGAACCAGAATAGATATTAATATAATGACAAGGATTAAACCTATTTCTCTGATATTTGCAGAAAGTACACTTCTATTATTTTTTACAACAGTTACTTGATTCATCCCTTATGCCTCCCTTTATACAGTTGCTTTTTTAGCACGAGCTTTCATAGCTGCTTCAAGGATAGCTTCCTGAGTTGCTTCCTCACTATTGAAAACAGCAGTTATTTTTCCGTTGTGCATTACTGCAATACGGTCAGCCATCCCTAATACTTCAGGCATTTCTGAGGAAATCATAAGTATTCCGTATCCCATTTCAGCCAAATCGGATATTATCTGATATATTTGTGATTTGGCACCTATGTCAACACCCTTTGTCGGTTCGTCTAGTATCAGCATCTTCAAATCAGAATTGAGCAGTTTTGAAATTATGACCTTTTGCTGATTTCCACCTGATAATGAACTTACCTTGTCATAAACACTGACTGCTTTTACTGCTACTTTTTCTGACAGCTCTTTAGCTTTTTTTTGTTCCTGCCTGCTGTTTATCGTGAAGTATTTGGTGAATTTCTCCAGAGTTGAAATTGTTTCGTTTTTATAGATTTCCCAATCCAGGAATAGTCCCTGCTTCTGTCTGTCTTCAGGCAGGTAGCCGATTCCATAATTCATTGCATCCAAAGGATTTTTTATCTTTACTTCTTTATTTTCAAAGAATATTTTACCTGAACTGAGCTCCTCAATACCGAAAATACAATCGCAGACTTCGGTTCTTCCGGCACCTACCAGACCCGTTAATGCCAGAATTTCTCCTTTTTTGAGTGAAAAGCTTACATTACTGAAATAACCTGTTCTTGATATATTATCCACTCTGAAGATTTCTTCCCCGATTTTATGTGTCTTATTTGGATATACCTGAGTAACCTCACGTCCAACCATGGCTGAAATAAGCTTGTCATTACTTATTTCGTTAACTTCCCAGCTTCCGATGTATTTGGCGTCCCTGAATACGGTTACCCGGGAAGCCAGTCTGTACATGTCTTCGAAACGGTGGGATATAAATATTACAGATGCACCGTCATCTCTTAATTTTTCTGTAATTGTGTACAACTGCTCACATTCCCTTTTTGACAATGCGGCAGTTGGTTCATCCATTATAATTATTTTTGCATTTGTCGATATTGCTTTGGCAATTTCAACAATCTGCCTTTCAGCTACACTTAAGTCACCCATATTGCTTTTGGGATTTATATCACTGCCAAGGCTTACAAGCAGATCCTTGGCCTGTTTGTGCATATCTTTCCACTTTATTGACTTTAAACCATTGCCAACCTGTTCGTGACCCATAAAGATGTTTTCTGTAACACTTAAATGAGGATAACAGGTCCCGTGCTGGTATATGGCTGCAATACTGTGCTCCTGAGCCTCACGAGGATTTTTGAATCTGATTTTTTCACCGTTCAGATATATTTCCCCTTGTTCCGGTTCATGCACTCCGGTTATGACCTTAATAAAGGTTGATTTTCCTGCCCCGTTTTCCCCCATCAATGCATGTATTTCTCCGGGGCGCAGCTGGAAATGTACATTGTCAAGAGCTTTTACTCCAGGGAATATTTTAGTTATAGCTTTTAACTCCAATATAAATTTGCCCATATAGAATCACCTTACTCCCTCTAATTAAAGTATGCCTCGGAGGCCATGGACCTTTGCCTCGTTGTAACGCGCATAAGGTAAGAAAATTTTTTATATCCGAAAATTTTCTGTTAATCTATGCTTTATAAGCATAACAACGAGGACCTGCAGAGTAAATGTAAATAAGTAAACTGCATATGTAAAAAACTAAACTGTTAAATTTAAAAATAATGGTGGATGACTGAAAGAATGGCACTAAAAAAGTGAATACCCGAGTATTCACTTTAGTCTCTTGACCTGTATTCTGTTGGCCATAACCCTGTTTCCTTTTTAAAGATTTTTGAAAAGTAGTGTTGATCATTATAACCAACCCTTTCAGCCACCTCTTTAAGAAGAATGTCGGGCTGTCCCAGCATGATTTTCTTGGACATTTCAACCCTGTAATTTGTCAGGTATTCAGAGGGGGAAATTCCTTTGTATATACGAAATATCTTAGTGATATAGGAGGGTACAAAACCGAATTTTTTAGACAAAATACTGTTTGTAATGGTCTCTTTGTAATTGTTCTTTAAATAGGCTTCTATTTTTTCTGCAATTAACTGATTATTGTCCCTCTTTCCCTCAGGTTCACATACATAAATACTGGATAACAAAAATGTCAAGTCCTCAGTTAATGAATTAATGTCAATTGCATTTGAAATTGCACTGTAGATCTCCATCTTAAGTGTTGAAGAATTTCCCGTTACCTGATAATTTGCAATTTCACTGTCATTAATTAATCCATCAAAAAAATTAACGATTTGAAGCTGGGTCATGCCTGAATTTATAAGCTGCGTTATTGTCATCAGCAAACACTTCTTCAGCTGATTGCTCCCGGTCTTGATTGCAAACTTTAGAGTTTCGGCTAAAAGTTTAATATCTGCACTGGCACTGATTATTTCTACATCGTTCCATATAATCTGTGACTCAAACAGCTTTATTCCTACATAAAGCTTTGTACGCAAGGCCTTCAGCCTGACACCGATATCATTCAATTCAACAAGCTCGTTACTGGAAACGACGGTTATTGCAGTATTATTTTTTTCTCTTAAGGACTCAAGCAGTTTATCAGCCATAAAAGTAACGCTGCTTTTATCCGTGAGTTCTACTGCTACAACCATTTCTGCAATAGATTTTCCATTAAAGCAAATACAATTTTCGTCATTCCCGGTTATGCTTTGCATAATATGTTCGATATTAACCGTATCCCAGAAATTTCCAGCAGTCAGCATAGAGTCATCGGGGATTAGCGGAAAAGCTCCTGCACAGATCAAAAAAATAGCATACCTTGTATCGTAGACTACATTACTTTCTTCATAGGAGAGAGCTTTTCCCGTTGAATTGAGAGTATTCAGTACTTTTTCTTTCTTCTCTTTATTTCTGCGCAACTCAATATCTTCTTCTGCCTGGGAAAGTATTTTCCCGATGGATTCCTTCGTTGCCGGTTTTAAAAGATATTCATAAACATGAAACTGGATAGCTTTTCTGGCAAATTGGAAATCCTGATAACCACTAATTATAACAACAATTGTATTAGGATATTTTAATCTGATTTGTTCTGCAAGTTCCAGCCCGTCAACAACAGGCATTTTTATATCTGAAAAAACCAGATCCACTGTTTCACCGGCAAGAAGTTCCAGAGCTTTTTTACCGTTTCCGGCTGTTGCTGTGACCTTGAAATTATCAGCGTATTCTTCTATCAATTTAACAATTTGCCTCAATATAGGCGGTTCATCTTCAACTACCATAACTCTGATCATACAATTTCACCCCATATCGTGATGATTGACCCCTTTGGAGCATTGTCCTCAATACTGTAATCAATTTCTTTTCCGGTATTTAATCTTAATCTGATTATGGTATTTATTAGCCCTATGCCTTCAGTTTTCATATTCAGCTTGTTTTGATTTATACTGTTCCAATATTCATATATCTTGTTGTCAACCTGTTCTTTATCTATACCCGTAAATCCTGAGCCATTATCCGAAATTCTTATATACCATTTATTTCTGTCAGTCCCAATTGATATGTTTATAATGTAGGGCGGCTCAATATTTTCAAAGCCATGTTTAAAGCTGTTTTCAGCTAATGGCTGAAGTATCAGCTTGGGTACTCTTATTTCCCTGACATTTTCGTCAACATCAACGGTGTATGTTAAATTATTCTCATACCTGCCTTTCATAAGTTCAAGGTAACAGGTTAGATTTTCAATTTCCTTACTTAAAGTGACTGTAGTTTCTTCATAGAAGGATACGTATCTTAAAATGGATGTCAGCGAGCTGCAGAGTTTTACAACCTTTTCGCTGCCGTCCTCACTTCCTACCGCACTGATTACTGCCAGAGTATTATATAGAAAATGGGGATTCATTTGAGATTGCAAGGCCATCAAATTTGCCTTTTTTTCAAGTGCAATTGATTCACTGAGCCTGTTTAGCATTGCTGTAAAAGCGATATTCAACTCCCGTACCTCATCAATGTTATTATGAGAAGTATCGGTCTGGTTCATATTTTGAATATTTATCCTGCTTACTGTATCCTTCAAAACAATTAATGGTTTCCCCAGCTTTCTTGCAATAAAGAATACAACCGCTATCATCAGCAGCATAAGACCCAGGCTTCCAAACAGAATAGCATAAATCAGCGGTATGTACGCTGTTATAACATCTGATTTCCTTTGAAACAGGGTAACTGTCCACTCGTATTTTAATGAACTTTTAGAAACCAGATTCATTTTATTTTTTTCAATACTTCCGCTAAAGCTGCTGAATACCTGATTCCCATTTTTGTCCGAAATCAAAATATTAATATTTTGAGAATCACTGAACTCAATTTTCTCCACTAATTTTTTGATATCCTGCTGAATCTCAACTATCCCGTAAACTTCCTTAGAGTAGATATTCATAAGCGGACGTTTAACAGAAATATACTTTGAACTGTATATATCTGACCATTTATCAGTCTTCGGGTACAATACATTATTTTTATTCAAATTATGCATTAAGTCCAGCATTTGACCATGGACATTGTCATTATTAAAGACTTTTTCAATGCTTTTTTTTTGGGTAGTTGCTCCCGAGCTTATGAAATCTCCAAACTGGTTGTACAGGCATATTCTCCACATCAACTTTTTGGGTCCATTGATTGTAGTCAGGATACTTCCTGTATCAATATTCAAAAGTATATCCTTATCGAAATAATTCTCAGGGTCTATATTATTTTGAAGGTCTTTAAAGGTATTTAACAGTGTAACATTGGTCATAACCTGATAAGCTACATAGTCCATATCATCCAGGAAGGAATCCAGCTGCTTTATTGTTTTATCAGCCAGTTCCTGCTGGTTCAGCATCGATATTTTTTCACTGGTTTTCAATGTAAAAAAATAAAACGTGACAAAAAACATACAGACCATTATTATAATTACAATGGAATACGAGTAAACCAGCCTATTTATAAAGATAGATTTTTTTCTCTGCATATTATGATACCTCAAAAATAATAATCGGAATGTCATTTGCTGGTCCTAATATTAACTTTAAATTTACTGTATTATGTTATCAATCCAATCTGAATACTTCTGTCAACTTTGGCTGTGCACCTGTTAAAGGGTCCATTTCCATTATCATAACTTCCTTCATATACTCGTTCCATCTGTCCACAACATCACTCTCAGCCTGAACAGCAGCAGCAAAAGCACAGCCCTTTTCACATTCATAATAGCCGAAAAGCTCGTTACCCACATTCCAAATGGAATAATTGCATATTCCTGCCTCTTTTAAAACAGCTACAAGCTCCTCCCATATTTCATTATGGCGTTTTATATACTCATTAATCTGGCCTTCCTTAACTATTGCCTTCCATGCATAACGTTCCATACCTTTTCCCTCCGTTTATTAAAATCATTTTAATACTGAAAAAGCCTGGGTTCATTCTATTGTTGGTCTTACGGATGAGCATTCCGCCTTATCCTGTTAAAAAATATCACATGTAAAACGGAGTCTTATTGTAAAATTCCTTGATTAACTAATTATATCTTCTTTGAAAGTATAAAACATTGGGGTATTATATTCATTTTATAGGGTAATTCAATAATAGTAAATATTATGGTGGGATTTAGAATACTTATTGACAGAACAGCGACGGGTTTATGTTAAAAAACGCCAATTATCGTAGTTGATAACCGGCGTTGCTTTTATAACGTATTATTCTGCTATTTCTCATCAAAGGAGCAGAGAATATCTTTCTGCACAGGTGTATAGAAAAGTTTGCTCACCTCAGCAGGTTCCCTGGTTTGTGCAAGAATCCACATAAGCTTTGTCACAACTGACTCTAACGTCATATTATAAGCCTCAATCAGCTCAAACTTTTCCTTCACCTTGCGACCGACTTCATAAATACTCATATTGCTGCCTTCATGCTGTACCTGGGTAGTCATTACAATAATTCTTCCTGACTGGATCCAGTCCTCAAAGGCATTCATGAAATCTACATCATCATAAAACGGTATTCCGCTGACACCAAAGCTTTCTATGATAACAGCATGATACTCGTTTTTCAAATACTTGAAAATGTCGGGCTTCATACCCGGTATTAGTTTTATCACGAATACATTTGGATCCACCTCATCATAAAATTGCGGAGACATTCCTTCTTTCTTTTCTTCCAGAAAGAATATGAGCTGGCCGTCTATTATCACAGCTGCCTCGGGGAAATCTATACTTGAAAATGCATTGTAGCTTTTTGTTCTTAATTTTCTTGCTCTTGTACCAAGGATAACTTTTCCGTCGAAAACAAGGTGAACTCCGCAGGCTCTTTCATCCACAGCATAATAAAATGCATCCCTCAAATTTATCCTTGCATCTGTCTCCTGATTGCATATGGATTTTTGGGAGCCTGTAATAACAATTGGTTTTGGACTTTGCTGTACCAGATATGATAAAGCTGCTGCAGTATATGCCATAGTATCGGTACCATGGGTAATAACAAAACCATCATATTTACCATAATTATCTCTGATACATCCAGCTATCTCACACCAATGGTTATGACGGATATTCGTACTGTCAAGATTGAACAACTGTACTGAATCCACTTTGCACTTTTTTGAGACTTCGGGTACGCATGTTAATATTTCATCAGAGGTTAGCAGCGGGCAGAGACCATCTTCAGTCATTTTTGTTGCAATAGTTCCACCTGTGGCAATTAATAAAATCGTCTTCATATTCCTTCTTCCTCGTACAGCTTTACGTTATAATCCAATTACTATCTGGCTGGTAAAAGGTTGGTACACTGTAAATTCATTTGCAAACAGCAATAGACTTATTCTTTATTATATTCGCTGCCTGGATTTATTATTTAGGAATTGTAAGTATAAACTTTTCCATAGACTATCTAAAAAAGCTTTGTGGCTTGCCGCCACAAAGCTTCTTATCAACTAAAATTTCTTATACAATTCCTTCTTCGCACCACATACAGGGCATTTTTCAGGAGCTTCATCAAGGATTGTGTGTCCACAAACGGGACAAATATAAACTGATGTAAGTTCAATGTCTTTACCTTCCTTCACAGCATCCTGAGCTGCCTTGAACAGTTGGGCATGTATTTTCTCGGCTTCCAGAGCGAAATGGAAGGAACGCTGTGCTCCCGGCTCATTCTGGAACTGAGCCGCATTCAGATATACCGGATACATCTGCTCCACTTCATGCAGCTCGCCGTTGATTGCACCTTGAAGATTGTCAAAGGTTTTATTTCTACCGAATACTCCTCCTGCAGTTACAGTAGCATCAGTGGTATCTCCGCCGATCTCTCTGAAATGATTTTCAGCGTGTACTCTCTCTGCATAGGAAATAGCCTTAAACAGCTTTT
This sequence comes from Bacillota bacterium, assembly GCA_023409265.1. GTDB lineage: Bacteria > Bacillota > Clostridia > Acetivibrionales > DSM-1351 > Ruminiclostridium. The sequence continues at coordinate 290,698 of JAEYHZ010000036.1, forward strand.
CAACATTTGGATAGCCTTCCTTTTCAGCAATTTCGCCCCAGGTAAGGTATCTCATGTGTGCCAGGCTTTCACCTCCATAGGCAGAATGAAGAAAATCTGAAGTCATTGCATTTTTAACACTCATTATTACGACCTCCTGTATTATTAAATTTATTTAAGGGAATTGATATATTAAATCACTCAAAAACAACAATCGCCTGTTTTCTCTTTATTCGAAGCAATACTGTTTCCAGAACCCTAAAACTGTGGTTAAGATCTTTTTGTTCCAAATATGCCGTTACCATATCCTGACCAATAACAAGATCCATATTTCTTGATTCGGAGCAAACCAGAACAGCTTTGCCTTTTCCCAGTACAGGACTTTTAAATATATGTCCATCCAACAGTTTGCTCACCCTGTCAATTTCAAGTAATCCGGTTCCCTCCTGCAGTCTTTGCATTTGCATATAAAGGTCCGGACTGACAGTTAGTGAATAGGTCCCGTAAATTGCTTTGGAGACCAATAGTTCAATTGCTGCTGCTACATCGGTAAAAGCATTTTCTCCCATTGTCCAGTCTTTTCTTTTTATTTTGTTTACACCGGCTGCTGTTAACAAACCTTCGTACCCTTTTGCTTCGTTTCCAAAATAAATAAGTTTTTCTTCCTTAAGGGCACAGGCCTGCGCCGATTCCATCGCATTGGCAAGATCAATTTTATAATCTGATTTCTCTGAAATCTCCAGATCCTTGCCGAAAATGGTAAAATCATCATAAATTGTGGGGATCTCTACATATTTACGTCCCTTCATTGTAATGAAGCCATCTTCCGAGACTTCATCAACTTGGTCAGCATCATCAATATTGATGCTTGCCGTTCCAAGGCCAAGAGGACCGAAAATATGCAGAAAACGCCTGCCTGAAAGGACATTCCGGGCAGCCTTTATCACAGCAGAATCAATTTGCTCCCATAGTTCAGCCGATACCGGAGAACTTTCTCTTGATAAGTATGTCATACCTCTACCTCCCTTATATTGAATATTGAATAACAATATTTCATATTTCAATCTTATAGCTATAAAAACTGTGCAATCAAATGCCTGACACTAGCAACCACCGGTTAACCCGGATCCGTCTTATTCCTTTAATAAACTTCCCAAAGTTGCCTGAGGTTTGATTGCTTTTGATGGATCTGTTACATTTTGATCTATTCCAAGTTCTGTAAGCAGCTCTTTTACTTCAGCTTCTCCCGAAGCAAATAATTCTGCCTCCTTTGGATCTAAAATTCTGAGAAGTGTCATTAACTCTCCAACATGGGCTTTTTCTTCGTCCCGGATATCACTTATAATCTTCTTGGCAATTTCATCATCAGTTGCCTGAACATGTGCATCATAGACGTAAATGGCTTCAATCTCACCTGCAATATCAAGTCGTATTGCCTGTATCAATTCTTCTTTTGTCAGTTTTCGGTTTACATTTCCCTGAAATGGATTTGCAAAATTTGGCATATCCTACCTCCTTAAAAATTTATGTAAAATCACTCAAATAACCTTTCACTTTTTCCAACTCTGTATCTTTATCAATAAGCGACTTATCACTGTTTAAAAATTCAAACTTTTCATTAAAGGTCTGCTTTTCTTTTTTATATAATATTCCCAGTGGAATCCGATCTCCCCATTCCATGGCCTTTCCCATGGCTTTTAGCCTGTCGGTGACATCATAGCTTTCCTCTAATTTATATACACGTTTGCTGTACCACTGAAAGGTATTAATCTTGTTAAAACTTACACAGGGCTGAAGAATGTCAACCAGCGCATACCCTTTATATTGTATAGCTTCATACATAATTGATGTCAGATGTTCCTTATCCCCGCTGAAGGCTCTGGCAACAAATCCGGCTCCCAAAGCTAAAGCCAGTAATAAAGGGTTTAGTGGTTCGTTCATTGAGCCGGCGGTTTGTACGCCTGTTACATGGCCCATATCTGTTGTGGGGGACGCCTGTCCTTTTGTGAGTCCGTATATTTGATTGTCATGAACAAAATGTGTTATGTCTACGTTCCTTCTTATATTGTGAAGGAAGTGATTGCCTCCCTCCCCGTAAGAATCTCCATCACCGGTATTAACTATTACCGTCAGATCCTTATTGACTATTTTTGCAGCAGCTGCCGGCGGAAGCGATCTGCCATGAAGACCACAGAAACCGTTGGTATTTATATATTGCGCTGTTTTGGCAGCCTGACCAATGCCGCCCACAACCAATACTTCATGTGGCTTTTTACCTGTTCTCTCCAGAGCGGTTTTTAATGACTCAATTATGTTAAAATCTCCACAGCCGGGACACCAGGCAGTTTCTGAAATAGTATACTTTATATCGCACATATTTATACATTCCCCCTGACTTTGTTATAAATAAATTGGGAACTCATTGGCCGCCCATCATATTTTAGTATGCTTTCATTGCAAAAAATTCCTGTAACCTCAGACACTATAGAAGCCAACTGGCCTGTAGCATTCTGTTCCACATTTATAACCTTTTTGGCTATTGCAGCTTTTTCCTTCAGCAATTTTACCGGAAGCGGCCAGACATCTCCAAAAACAAGCGCTCCGTATTTTTTATCTGAATTACTGTTAAGCAGTTCTATAGCTTCGGTGACCGGTCCCCAGGTTGACCCCCAAGCCAGCAGCAATACATCGCAATTATCATCTCCAATAAATTCCGGCTCTTGAAGCTCCGATTTCAGAAGCTCAAATTTGCGCATTCTCTTATCAACCATTGCATTTCTAACAGCAGCTGATTCGGTGATGTGACCGAATTCATCATGTTCATCGCTGTCCACCAGCACCGTTACACCAGGATTTTTTCCAGGTACAAGTCTTGGTGATATTCCTGTAGGAGTAACCTCATAACGTTTATATGGTATGTTTTCATCATATTGACAATCAGCTATGTAATCACTTCTCTTAACTTTATCAAAATCAAAAGGCTTAATGGTCACAGTTGAATCGGCTAGAAATTGATCACTCAGCAGAATAACAGGTATCTGGTACTTATCCGCCAGATTAAAGGCTCTCACTGTTTGATAAAAAGCATCTTCAGCATTTTTTAGGGCAATTACCATCCGGGGAAACTCACCTTGAGATGCAGATATTACAAACTTCAGATCGCTTTGCTCTGTTCTTGTTGGTAAGCCTGTAGTAGGTCCCGGGCGCTGAACTTCAGCAATGACCAGGGGTACTTCAAGCATTCCCGAAAGGCCCAGTGCTTCAACCATCAGCGAAAAGCCACCGCCCGAAGTTCCGGTCATTGCTCTAGCCCCGGCATAGGAGGCACCAATTGCCATCATTATTGCTGCTATCTCATCTTCAGCCTGTTCCACCACGATTTCGGCATCAAGCATTTTGGATGCAAGATAATCCATTATGCTTGTAGAAGGTGTCATAGGATATGCAGAATAGAATTTGCAGCCTGAAGCAAGTACACCAAGAGCAACTGCCTCGTTACCATTTATTAATATATTATTATCCGGGTTCCCTGAAATTTGATTGTTTTTTCTTGTTACAAGTTTTCGTCCTGCTTCACAAGCGGCATAATTCTGTTGGGCTATCTCCGTGTTGAATAATTCGGCAAAAACCTTCCCGGTGTCAGCATTTTCGATGCCAAGAAGTTCCAGTGCAGCACCTATGGCAACACTGCCCACTGTCTTTACATTACCTGAAGCCGACGCAATTTTCTTCAGAGGCAGCTTCAATATTCTTGAATCTTCATCGGCTGTATCCTCATCAGATATTACAAACCCATTTGAATCAAGGTTGTCTATGTGGTTCCTGACGGTTTCACCATTCATGGCAATGATTCCATTCAAATCTTCGCTGTGTGAAGTAATTCTTTCGTTTCCAAAACGGATTTGAATAAAATTATGTCCGCCTCGTACTCTTGACATGTAATCTCTGATAGTAAATACTTCAAAACCCTGTCTTTTAAGTGTTTTTTCAAATACTGCAGCCATGGACTCTATACCCTGCCCGGCCGAACCCCCAATTAAAATATTATAGATCACTATCCCACCTCTTTATTTTTATATAGTAAATTATGTCTTAAGATGTTTTATAATTACCACATTATTTATCAAATAAACATTAAAAATTAGATTACCTAAAAAAATTGCATTTTTTCATTTTACTATATTGCATTGCAAGGTAGCGTGTGATAACATATACATGTGATATAAATTCCTATTTTTTTACAAGGAAGTGAGATATGAATATTCAACTAAAAAAAGGCGTTTTAGAGCTTTGTGTGCTTTCCATGGTAAATCAGAAGGATTGCTATGGTTATGAATTGGTTAATGAGATTTCCAAGAATATTGTTATCTCAGAAGGGACCATATACCCCCTGCTTAAGCGATTAAAAGACGAGGGGTTTGTAACTACTTATCTGGCAGAATCACAGGAGGGTCCTCCCAGAAAATACTACCGGATAACACCATTAGGAATCAGCACCTATGAACAGCTGGTATCAGAATGGTTTTCATTTGTCAAAGGCGTTAACAGCATTATAAAGGAGGAAGTAAAATGACCCGGAATAATTTCTTAAATATTCTTGCTCAATCAATTGCACATTTATCACAGGAGGAACAAAACGACATATTGTTTGACTATACAGAACATTTCCGAATCGGTATGGAACAGGGTAAAACCGAAGAAGAAATAGCCAGCTCACTGGGAGACCCTGAGCTTATAGCAAGTCAATACAGTCCCTGCTCTGCTCCTACATCACCAGACAGAGGTAAAAAACCACTGATTTACCTGAGTGTACTGACAGGTATTATTATTGTATTTGTGGCTGTTTTAATGTTTGTACGATATCTTAGCCATGATGAGGGTAAAATTTATGATGCAGCAAACGTGTCTGTGATTTCATCTGCCGGCACCTCAGTTTTACCGTCTTCCTCAAATAGTATCCCTTCATCTCCGTCAGTATCATCGGATACTCATAGCGATAGGAATAAGGAAAAGTCCGGTGAAGATAATTTTTATGACAGCTTTGAAGATAGTTTTAAAGATTTTGCCGATACTTTTGACAATAATATGGTAAACTTTGCTGATACTCTGGAAAATAATATAGGGATTACAGCTAAAGATATCGATACACAAAAAAGCTCCTCCCTTAACGGTATACAATCACTGGATGTTTCGGGTAACTTTGCTTCAATAAAATTTATTAAATCCGAAGGCCAGGAGATCAAGGTTCACCTGCATGGAGCTGTAAGGAGCACAGGTACTTTCGTACCCGGCCTGGATATGAGTAAAAATGGAAGCAGGCTATCCTTTAAGATGAACAAGTCTCCCGGTAATTTATCCATAAATGCCAGTAATTTAGTTTTGGATGTTTATCTCCCTGATAGTTTCACAGGTGAAGTTCGGTTAACCAGCATCTCAGGAGATATTTATGTAAATGGTTATAATTTTAAAGATATTAATTGCCATACAACCTCGGGAGAAATAAAAATTCAAAAAGGAAAAAATATGAAAAACGTATCCTGTGAAACAGTTTCAGGGGATATAGCTTTGTCGGAGGTAGCTTCGAGCAAAGTCTCTGCAGATACTTCTTCCGGTTCCATTCAACTCACCACAATCTCAGCAGAGTTGAACCTGAATTCTGTTTCAGGAGATATAACCTTAAAAGAAGTATCCTCAGATAAAATTTCTGTAGAAACTTCTTCCGGTAACATACGCCTCGATACACTCTCCGCAGAGATGGATTTGAATTCCGTATCAGGTGATATCAACGTAGCCTGCAAGGAACTGAAAAATGATCTGACCGTAAATAGTATATCAGGAAGCATTAAATTGAATTTACCTGATAAAGCAGATTTCAAACTTAAAGCTCAAAGCGGAAGCGGTACTATTTCAAATTCTTTTTCCATGAAGCAGACAAAAACCGGAAACAGAAATACTCTCGAGGGTCTGGTCAATTCAGGCAAATACCAAATTGATTTGACTACTGTTTCAGGCAATATAATCATAAGTAATTAACACTTGTCATATCCCCTCCCCGAACATTGAATCTATAAAGGATTCTCTGTCCGGGGATTTTTTTCTTGAGTTATATCCTGGTCACTGCTGATCGATTGAGTCTTCTTCAAAAGCATCAAAATCAAAATGTCCCTTTCCATCAGCCAGACTATCGGTCTTCTCTCCAAATTCCTTATATTCATCCTTATATGCTTCATCCTGAGTTTTATTGTCATAGGCTTTATTTTCATGGGTTTTATCGTAATGGGTTTTATCATAATTGGATTTATCATAATGGGTTTTATTTTCATTGGTTTTATCGTAATGGGTTTTATCGTAATTGGATTTATCGTAATGGGTTTTATCATAATTAGTTTTATCATAATTAGTTTCATTAAAATAGGGTTCATCATCCAGATAGCCGGTTTCCTTAAGCAGCAGCAATATCAACAGACCATCCAGAATAGTTAAATGCTCAAAATCATTCTTCTTGCACTTATGCTTTTTCCGGGCTTCATCCTCTGAATCAAAATGATTTTCATTTATCTTCTCATTTATGATTTTTTCAGATACCGGTTGGTTATTTGCGTTCTTCTTACTATGAGAATGTTTACCCTTTTTCCTTCTTCTTCCCATATTTTCACTCCCATATAAAAGCTTTCATTATAACATATGATTAGTTTACATAATTTGAGACCAAAGAAATTAAAAACCCCCTGAACAGCGAATTTCCAATAGATTCGCTGTTCAGGGGGGTTAACTGCTTTTGATATATGTTTACATGCACCACTTCAAAACATAAGTGCTCACGGTACCAGTACTCTGTTCAGGCCAAATACCGTTCCGAACCCGCCTGCTGCTATTTTCCTGCCACCTGTTTTATATAATTTCCAATGTCATCTATAACATATTGAGGTATGTTTGCATTTATATAATAGTCATTAATTGTACCCGAATCACTGATATTGGTATAGACGTGATTCAATTCAGGGTAAAGCTTGAATTGAGCAGATTTATTGCTTTCAAAGGCTTTTTTCCAGCCCTCAAAATCGGATTTTACAGTTACCTGCCAGTCCTTTTCCCCCTGTAGCACAAGCATGGGTTTACTCAAGGTTTCTGCTATTCCAAGCACATTATAGTCAGTCATATCATCATAATAGTACGGAATTCCCAACTGGTATTCCTTCGGTGGTTGAGCAGGATTAAAACCCGGATCTTTTAGAATATTGACCTGACCCTTTATAAAGTCAATTTGAGCTTGAGAAGCCAAACCCTTGCTCATCAGATATTCATTCTGTTCCATCATCAATTCATAAATAGGTCTGGAGCAGCCGCTCATGATAACGCCGGCCTTAAAAAGGTTGTTCTTATCATTTGCCATTATCCTCGGCAGAACATAACCTCCCTGGCTATGACCAATAACTATTATGTTGGAAGAGTCAATCAGACTGTTTGTTTTCAGGAATTCAGCTGCTGCATAAGCGTCCTCCTCGAACTCCTGCTTCATTGTAATGTCACCCATAAGCTGCATTTTAGAGCCGTGCTCCAGAGTTCTTTTCTCATATCGCAGCACTGCTATATTTTTTCCTGCAAGGCCTACTGCCAGATCACGGAACGGTTTTACAGCACCTACCGTTTCGTCTCTGTCACCTGCACCCGAGCCATGTACCAGTATGACTGCAGGGAATGGCCCCTTTCCCTTTGGTAATGTGAGAGTCCCCGGCAGCTTCCAGTCTCCCTTGCCTATTGTTACCTGTTCTTCAGTATAATTTTCAGGATTGTCATAATCCGGCTTTGTATACAGATTCATATTTGGGAGAGCCGATCCAAGTTCATCTATTTTTCCATCAGAATCAAATCTGATAATGTATGTATAATCAGTTTGCTGTATTACACACGGAATAATCAGATTTTGATGCACTGAGTTCTTTTCCACCTGTGCTTTTTCAAAAGCAAAAGGTATTGCCTTAATTGAAGCACCAATCACCCCAAGATATGCAGCGTTTATATACTTTGAAAAAGAAGAGCTCAAAAGTGCTGCCCCTTCCTGTACCAGACCATTCTGTATCATTTTAATGAATTTCTCGCCTGTTACTTTAAGACATTCATCACTGGTTAATTTTAAGCCGAATACACTGTTAATTGTGCTCAAAGGCAAGATCAATCTGCCTCCTGTAATTTCCTTTTTTAATGGGGTTGATTTCCCATTTACTGTCATCTCTTTTTCTTTTAAATTAACCTTTACTGTATTGCTGCCAAGCTTATATAAAGCTGTGGCTGTTTTGGAATCCCATGATACTGTTCCGCCTTTGGCTTCACAGATGTATGAAACCGGGAATTTTAAATCCTTCTGCTGGTCAGAAACATTAATATTTCCAGCTGCGTAAGCTGTGGAACAACCAAGAAGCAGCACTGCCAAAAAAGTGCTTAAAATTTTTGTAAATCTTTTCATCTTTCTTACCTCCTAAATGATTATAACTAAAAAGTATAGAATGAATTAACTACACTCTTTTGAACTTTTTATAAAAAAACCAGCCTGAATAAATACCGGGTATGGCCACCCAAAGCAAAACGCAAACAGGAACAATACTTTCGGCTTCTAAAAAAAATACCAGTACAAATTGAATAATTGCCAGCGGAAAGGATGTATAGCCTACCAACTTGTGAGCAATTCTCCATGTGTCCTCATCACTTACAGTCCACGGAAGCCTCAGTCCCACATATCTGTTAAAAGGTATTTTTGGTGCAACGTTGCCGAAGAGCATCATAAATAGTGATACACCTGCAACCACAAGTATTTCTTTGGTTCCCTTTGGTATTTTGCCTTCCTGTAGATTCAATTTAACGTATATTGTAATAAGTATGCCTATTGATATAGATATTCTATTAACTGAACGCAAGGTTTTTATTTTGGGATTATCCTTAGACAGCCTGGCTATTTTCGGAGCTTGAATATCAATTACAATAAAAACCATAATTATAATAGCACCGATAATTGCCTCCACCGTGTTATTATCTCTGACAAAAACACTCAGCAGAATTATTAAAATTGATGCTGTTAAAAAGAAAATATTTGTTAAACTCCATTTTGACTCATTCATATTTAATTCTCCTCTTTTCCCTTTTCAAAAAGTTCAAGAAATCCCCCAAGAACGCTTTGAAGTACAGTAAGGTTTATTGAGTATATTACAAATTGACCTTTCTTTTCCGCTGTTACCAGTTCAGCCTGTTTTAAAATTTCCAGATGCTTTGATATTGATGGCTGAGACATATTAAAGTGCTTTACTATTTCATTTGCAGTCATATCACTTTTGGATAAAAGCTTTAAAATCTCTCTTCTTGTTGGATCACTTAGTGCTTTAAATGTCCTATTCAACCTACACCTCCATACTTAAATACTTCCGCTGTAAGTATTTTTCAGGTCACATGTTATACACTTTGTATAAACATATAACTATTTAGCTATATATTTATATTATTCCGGTTCTCTAATAATGTCAAGCCGTTTGAAATAATTTCTTTCAGTCAATCTCTGAGATCGGTAATTAGTTAACTATAACTTTACGTGAAGTTAATCCGCTATTATAAAAGGTGGGTTATATTAATTATAGGAGAATTTTTTACTTTTACACGGGAGGTATTTCTGTATGGATTTTCTTACTCACTTATTAATTGCCGGAAAAATAAAAAGGATTGTAAAAAAGGAACTCAATATTAAACTGAACACTTTAAGTTTTTATATTGGAAATATCAAGCCTGATTTTTCCCCAAAATATATACAGATCGAACATTACAAGAAAGTTTCCAACTGTTTTTTACAGAATGAGATTCATCAAATAATGAATTCCAGTATCTATGACAGAAAGTGTACAAGAACCTTCTCCGAAAGACTTGGAATAATAACCCATTATCTTTCAGATTTTTTTTGCTATGCGCATTCTGATTATTTTACCGGCAGTATGACAGAACACTACATGTACGAAATCGGAATGTTAATTAAATACTTAATGAAGTTTAACAAAATCAGTGATGAAGTTATGAAGATGCCCATTGAAATCAGGAATAGCAAAACCTCAATATGCGAATATATTGAGGTTTTTAATGAAAAGTATATAGCAGTATGTGATAAAAACTTCCCTGAAACAGACTTGATTTATACTCTTAATGTTTGCATGTTTCTGTGTCTATCTATTATTACCGCCTGCAACTCAGGAGAAGAAAAGCTTTCAAATGTTGCTTACTCCTAGTATTTTCCATTTGTTTTTTCCATTTGAAAGCTCTTGGATAAGCATTTTAATAATATTCTCCGGCAATTAACTTAATCTTATTATTTTTATCTATCGCTAACAATCTGCCGGATGAAAAACCATCGTAGGAGTCCTTTCCGCCGGCTGCCAGTTTAGTAATTCCTGTTAACCCTTTAATCTTTTTAGCATTCTTTGAGTTGTTGTTTATTGTGCTCCAGGTCCAAACTTCTCCTTTACCATCAACTACATAAGCTTCCATTCTGCCGGCTTCTATGGTTTTAGCACCTGTAAAACCGGTTACTTTTACAGGTTTTTTGGTATCTGAAAAACTCCACTGCCATACTGTATTATCCTTTAGCAGAGCTAATGCTGAATCGGCACCTGCAGATATTTCCCTGACATTTTTTAAGCCGGGAACCTGTTTTAAAGCTGCTTTTTTGATGAAATCTGCTACCAGTGCATCATCGCGCCATTGCCATACTGTTCCGTCCTTCTTTAGTGCAAGTACATCAAAATCTCTTACTGATATACTTGTTACGTCTTTTAAGCCTTTAACCTCGAAAGCTTTCAGATTATTTCCAACACCCCAGACAGTACCATCATTCTTCAGGGCATATATTCCTTCCGACCCAATACTTATGGATTTTACTTTATCCAATTTTTCAATCTTCTTTTTGTCTGCAAACTTATTATTTGTGTCATAATCTTCCTTATAATGATATACATCTCCTGATTTATCAAGAACCCATAACCCAAAATACATATCATTTGCTGCCATTTTAGCATTTGTTACTTCGTTGATCTGATATAAAGCATCACTCTTATAAGTTGTAACAAAAAGTTTACCATCACTTGAAGTCAGATAAATTTCAGAGCTTCCTCCTATAATACTGGAATAACTAGTGCCTGCCGCTGCAACAGTACATAATGAAAACGAAATTATCAAGGCAGTCGCAATAAGTACTTTAAAAAATCTTGTTATTTTCATTGCATTTCTCCTATTAAAATATTTTAAGTCATCAATATTTTACATTATAATGGGAATAATGACAATTCTTTAATTAATTTGCCGGGTTTTTGTTTTAAAAACAATTGAAAATAAAATACTTAAAATTAATATTGATAGAATGACAGCAAGGGAAAGTTCAATTGGTATTTTTATATGAAACATTAATAGTAAGAGCTTGATGCCTGTAAAGCTCAAAATCAAAGCAACACCATATTTCACAAGTTTAAAGTTTTCATGCAGATTGCCAAGAACAAAGTACATACTTCTCAGGCCCATTATGGCAAAAATATTAGAGGTATAAACAATGAATGGATCAGTTGTTACTGAAAATATAGCCGGAATGGAATCTACTGCAAAAATAATGTCTGTAAACTCAATCAGGATCAATACTGCAAATAAAGGTGTTGCATACAGAATCTTATTTTTCCTCACAAAAAATCTATCACCTTCCAGTGAATCAGTAACAGGTATTATCTTCCCCAGAAGCTTAATAATTTTACTATCCTTCAAATTGTTGTTTTCTTTTTTGTATAACATTCTGATTCCACTGATTAGTAATATTGCTCCAAAGATATATAAAACCCAATGGAACATATTCACTATCGTTACCCCTAATAGAACAAAAATCAGTCTAAGTACAAGTGCTCCGGCGATACCATAATTTAGAATTCTTCGTTGATACTGCTGCTTAATACCGAAGCTGCTGAAAACCATGATAAACAGAAAAAGATTATCGACACTGAGGCTTTTTTCTATTACAAAACCACCAAGAAACTCAAGGGCTTTTTCCTTACCTTCAAAGTAATATATACCGGCATTAAATAATAGTGCAAGACCAATCCAAAAGAATACCCACATTAATGCTTTTTTTGTTGACATACATTATCCTCCGCTTTTTTTATTATTTAGAAGCCATGAAATAAATACAGGTAATAAAGAGATGAAAATTATTGCAAGAACCACCAAAGTGAAATTATCTTTAACGACAGGAATATTCCCAAAAAGATACCCTGAAAAGATGCATACCGATACCCATAGCACTCCTCCGACAATATTGTATAGAATAAACCTGCCATAAGACATGCTGCCCATACCTGCGACAAATGGAGCAAAAGTCCTTATTACAGGTATAAATCTGGCAATAATAACGGTTTTTCCTCCATGCCGCTCATAAAACCTGTGGGCTCTCTCCAAATGCTTTTTATTCAGTAATTTTACATTCTGCTTTTGAAAAATTTTAGGACCAAGATATTTACCTATGTGATAATTTACAGTATCCCCTATGATTGCAGCAGCAACCAAAGTAACCGTCAATATCCACAGGTTCATGGTACCTGCTGCTGAAAGGGCTCCAACAACAAAGATAAGAGAATCTCCGGGTAGAAAAGGCGCCATAAACAGGCCGGTCTCGCAGAAAATAATCCCGAATAAAATCAGATAGGTCAATGCACCAAAGTGATTAACTATCTCCGAAATGTGTACATCAAGATGAACTATCAGTTCAAATATTTGTGAAATAAATTGCATTTTTCCTCCTTTAATATTTTAATTTTTATTACCTGCTGAGTTTAAGGATTAAAAACAAAAAGACTTTTAACATAATCTAAAATCAGATTATGCTAAAAGTCTCGTTAACCTTGAAGGAAACAAAGCCAGATGCTTTTTTAACATCGGTTGTTGACTTTGTAATTAAATAACTACTCCCTTTTAACACTAGTATTGTAATATGTATTGCACAAGTATGTCAATTGGTCTGTTGTTAACTTTATGTTAAATTATTTTATTAAATGTAAGCTTTTTGAAATATATTAAAAAATTGTTTGCTATAATATTTCTTCTTTCTCAAATAATATCGTTGAGGTGATTAAATTTGAAAAGGATATTAATAATAGCAACATTAGTTTTTAGTTTGTTAACTGTAGGGGTATTTGCTCAGACTTATAAGTGTAAAAGCGGTGACACACTGACCAAAATAGCCGAAAAATACAATACAACTATAAGTAAAATAAAAGCATCCAATCCCCAGCTTAAAGATTCTTCATCACTTAAGCCCGGACAGAAGCTGAAAATACCTGATCAAGGTACAGTTTCAGATTATGAGAAGGAAGTTGCAAGACTTGTTAATGTTGAAAGATCCAAAGCAGGTCTTCAGAAATTAACACTCAATGCCCAGATTTCAAAGGTAGCGAGAATTAAATGCCAGGATATGATTAACAAGAAATATTTTTCTCATATTTCCCCTACCTATGGATCACCATTTAAGATGATGGAGTCCTTTGGTATCAGATTTTCTGCCGCAGGCGAAAATATTGCCTATGGTCAGAAAACACCTGCCGAGGTTATGAGAGGCTGGATGAATTCACCCGGACACAGGGCAAATATCCTGAGCCGTACCTATACAAATATTGGTGTAGGTTGTGCGAAATCAAAAACTGGCGTCAACTACTGGTCTCAGATGTTTACCAAACCTACAAAGTAATTAAACTCCGGTCAAAAAGCCTGAGAAAGTAATTGCAGGAGCAAAGAAAATAAAAGCAGTATCCGGCGCAGGTCAAACGTCGGATTCTGCTTTTGTTAATTTAAACTGAAAGGTCGCATTTATTAAACAAAAAGATCTATTTTAATAAATTTTTAATAACTAAATTATATATAATCATGAAGCTTTAAGAAGCTTGTCTATGTATTCCCTATCGAAACCAATAATAATATATCCATTGATATCAATGACAGGAACCGCACGCTGACCGGATTTCCGGATCATCTCCAGGGCTCCTTCCGTATCCCTGGAAACGTCAATGTCCTCGTATTTTACATTATTGGAAGCCAAGTGCTCCTTAAGTACGTTACACCATTTACAGGTTGGTGTACTATAGATTTTTACTGCCGTCATACTTAAACACTCCTTTCTCCATTTACATAATAATGTTTTTATTACTTAATTTTCCATTTGTAATTATGAGGTCCCCAAATTATTCATATATAATTCATACCTCAACATCTATTTCATAAACATGATTTGGGAAAGAAATTTATCATCAGGTTTTTTCAAAATCAGACCGAACTCGACGGGTTTTTTCTTGATTTACGGGCCTTGTAAATTATAAAACCAATTATTCCCACAACAGCAATAATTGCAACTGAAGCCAAATTAAAAACAGAAAGGAACTTTTTAACCTGCTCAATATTGTTACCTATAACCCTGCCTATTAAAAGATATATTACCTGTTGTAATACAATGGAGATTAATATATACGTAAAATATACTCTTTTTTTTACTTTAAAAACTCCTGAAAACAGAACCATTATTGAGCTGGTTCCGGGTATGAATTTACTTAGTATTAATCCGTACTTTCCATATTTATGAAAGACTTTTTCCGAACGCTTGATATGTTTTTCGTCGATATATTTCAATACGAGCTTGTATCTGAGGACTTCGTCCCCTTTTTTATACCCGAACCAATAAACCAGTATTGAACCTACCAGACTCCCTAAAACTGAAATAAATAAAACAAGAAAAAAATAAAAATTTGTTCCAACCGTTGTCAAATATCCTTCAAAAACTATAATAACATCCGACGGAAAAGGAGGAAAAACCAATTGTAAAACACCCGATATGAAGAAGAAAATATATGTAACAACAGGATTTCCATTGATTATGCCATGTATAGAATTAAGTATAAAATCCTCCATTTAAAATAGCTTCCTCCTTGGTAAGTTTTTTAGCATGCCTTGTTATCTTATTATACCCAAATAACAAATAAATGTCTGATTCAATAATAAAAGCTCATTTCTTATTTCATGAAATGAGCCTTAATCAATATCCTTTTAATTATTTCATTACAGGGTTTTTAGCAGCATAAGCTTCCTCAAAATCATAAATCTGTTTGGAAAGCTTTGCAATATTGTTACATGCTGTGCCAAAATCAACCTTATCTGTCATGACCGAGAGTACATACGGATGTTTTGCAAACACAATCCCAACATCATTAGCTGTTCTGGTCTGATTTCCAATCTTATGGGCAACTTTTACTCCAGTAAGCTTAGCGCTGATTCTATCGTTCCAGTCTGTGTTTTCCAGATTGTTAATTAATTCGCCATAAACTTTTTCGTTATTGAGGTAATGCTTATAAAGGTCCTGTGCTACCAGTGCCATATCATATGGGCAGGAACGATGGCGTGCTCCGTAATAAACCTTACCGCCCAGACCTGTTATATAATCACGGACATTTTGAATTCCAACCTGCCTGATAATCATGTTTACACCGCAATTATCACTCTTACGGATAGCAAGCTTTGATGTCTCGCGGACTGTGTACTGAGTTCCAAAGGGTGAATTTTGGATAATACCGGTGCCGTATTCAAGATCTTCCTTTTTGTAAGTCAGTTTGTCTTCCAGTTTCACCTTGCCGGCCTCAATATCTTTAAATAGCACCATGTTTATAGGAAGTTTGGATGTACTGGCTGCGATGTATTCAATCTGGTCATTTACATTTACCATTTCACCGGTAGCCAGGTCTATATAGGTTACACCATAAGTACCTGTGAGCTTGGAAGTATAATTTGTTATCAGCTTCTTCAGTTCCTCCATTTTTCCGCTCTTGGTGACTGTTCCTACTTTTGGGAGATAGCCATGCACCTCGGTTGTTACTCCTTTGGCATCTGTTGAGGAATTTGAAGCTGTTTGTGTGCTGTCAGCAGGCTCCTTGGTATTGTTTGCCTCACCCGTTGTTGAAGCTGAAGTTGACCGGGTAGACGATGCTTGTGTTGTATCGCCGGGTTTTGAAGTACCTGTTACATTTTCTCGGTTCAATAGCAGATAAGCTGCCATAACTATAGCAATTATTGATAAAACAGTAGTCGATACAATCAATGTTCTTCTTCTTTTATATTTTCTTTCATTTCTAAAGTGATAATTACTCATATTACCTCCAAGTGTCGGTGCCAAAACGAATTATGTAAATATTCTGAATCAGCTTTATAATCGTCATTTTTTATTTAACCTGCTAAAATTATCAGCATCTAATTTTAACATTATTATCTGCGTTCATTCAAATACATTTTTATTAAGATTTCTTAATATTACCGTTATTATTGTCATTTCCTGTATAATTGCAATCATTTATTACTGTTTATTGTTTTCAAACAGTAATCTGCAATTATCGGCTCTATATTTTGAATAAATATATTCTACTGCCTGACCGCTCTTTGAAAAAAGTGTATTTACAAGTTTGATCAATGGCTGACCGGGCTGAACTCTAAGTACGGGGGAGTCATTATTGTCTGCAAAAACAATCTCAAGTACACTTTTGCTCTTATCAGGAATCAACGGATATTTACCTCTTAAAATATCTATAGAGGACTTTCCGCTTTTTAATTGTGAAACAATGTCCGGAAAAAGATTTACAGGAATATAGGATTTATTGAAGGAATACACTTCATTGGCCTGATTATTTATACAGGAAACATAGGTAATAACTGCAATTGGCATAGCGCTGTTATAGTTGAATGTTCTGTTTAAAACCTCCATGGAGGTGCTCTCGATAACAGTAATATCAATAATATTTTTTCCTGCAGGCATCTGGCAGTCAAGAATTGAATCGGTAAAACCTGTATAGTTCCTGATGTCTATGACATTCTTACGGCCATAAACAAATGTTCCTTTTCCCTTTTCCTTGTATAGATAACCGCTGTTTGTAAGCTCGGTTATTGCCTGTCTTACAGTTGGTCTGCTAATATCGTAGAGCTGGCATAGATCCTGTTCCGACGGAATTTGTGTATCGGGAGCGTATTCATTGCTTTCAATCTTCTTAACGATCAAGTCTTTTAACTGAAGATACAAAGGTACGCTGCTGAACTTATTTATCATATGTACTCTCCATTTCCGCCCGGCTTAAATCAAAGTTAAACCAGGCTGTTTTATCTGATAGTATAAATTAAAAAAGATAGGACGTATTGACATCCTATCTTTATTATATAAATATTTAAATTGAACTTCAATAGGATTACAGCATTATACTGTAACAATCAGATCTAAAAGATTTAGCTATGTTATGAATAGCTGCGGTCAGCTCATCCTTACACCTTCAGGTCCACTTCAATTTCAGCAATTTCGGCACTTGTCAGCACAGGATTCACTTCGTTTTCTATAAATTCGACAACCTGCTCCGGGCTTCTTCCGATATAGTTCTTCGGTTCTAGAACGGATTTCAGCGCTTCCAGAGACATACCAAACAGTGGATCAGCTGCAATTCTTTCAATTAAGTCATTGGACTCGCCTTCAACTTTAACTCTTCTTCCGGCATCCATTGAATGCTTTCTTATCTGCTCGTGGAGTTCCTGTCTGTCTCCACCATGTTTGACTGCCTCCATCATAATATTCTCGGTTGCCATGAACGGAAGCTCGTCCATTACATGTTTGAGAATTACCTTCGGATAAACGACAAAACCACTAGAAACATTAATATATATATTCAGTATGGCATCAACAGCAAGGAATGCTTCAGGTACAGATATCCTCTTGTTTGCAGAGTCATCAAGAGTTCTTTCAAACCATTGGGTTGATGCTGTTATAGCAGGGTTAAGCGCATCAACTATAACATACCTGGCAAGTGATGAAATACGTTCACATCTCATAGGATTTCTCTTATAAGCCATAGCAGAAGAACCGATCTGTTTTTCTTCAAAGGGCTCTTCCATTTCCTTCATGCTCTGAAGAAGTCTCATGTCATTACTGAATTTATAAGCACTCTGAGCTATACCGCTAAGAACGTTTAAAACTCTGCTGTCTAGCTTTCTCGGGTAGGTCTGCCCTGAAACTGCAAATACAGTCTTGAAACCCATTTTATCAGCAATAAGCTGCTCCAGTTTTTTAACCTTTTCATGGTCTCCGTCAAAGAGATTTAAAAAGCTGGCCTGTGTACCGGTGGTTCCCTTAGAACCCAAAAGCTTCATATTCTCGATGGTATGATCCAGATCTTCCATATCCATAAGAAGCTCCTGAATCCACAGCGTAGCCCTTTTACCGACTGTGACAAGCTGTGCAGGCTGATAATGGGTAAAGCCGAGGGTTGGCATATCCTTGTATTCAAGCGCAAAATCAGAAAGTTTTTTTATGAGAATGAGCATTTTGCTTCTTACAAGCTTTAAAGCTTCTGTCATAACTATAATATCAGTATTATCACCCACGTAGCAGGAAGTGGCGCCAAGATGTATTATTGCTTTTGCGTCAGGGCACTGTTCACCGTATGCATGCACATGGGACATAACATCATGTCTGAATTGCTTTTCATATTGTTCAGCTACTTCATAATTAATATCGTCTTTCCTGTTGTTTAATTGTTCAATCTGAGCGTCAGTAATATTCAATCCAAGCTCTTTCTCAGCTTCTGCAAGAGCAATCCAGAGCTTTCTCCATGTCCTGAATTTCATATCCGGTGAAAATATCTGCTGCATTTCACTGCTGGCATATCTTGCATTAAATGGACTTTCATAAACGTTTTTCATCATTTATTACCTCCGGGTATTTATGGCTTCTCGCCTCAACATCACATATTATACAATAAAAACCGAATATTTGCATCAAAATTAATAAAAATGTTCGGATTAGTTTTATTCAAAAAAAGTGCGGGATATAATCCCGCTTTAGACATTTATGAATATTAGAATGTAGAATTCTAAACTCATGTAAAATTATATTCTTAATCCATTATTCATTCAAGCTATTTCACAAAATTTTTAGAGATAATTTAGGGTGAGTTTAAATAAAAACTACTTATTCTCCAGTGCTTTCCTTACGCTCACCAGCTGAACGCTGATAGAAAGTATTTCAATAGCCTTTTTAAGTTCTTCAACAGGCGGCAGGGTTGGAGCAATTCTAATATTCCTGTCCTTTGGATCCTTGCCGTAAGGATAGGTAGCACCTGCTTTTGTAAGTACAACCCCGGCCTCCAATGCCAGTTTCTCAACATCCTTTGCGCAGTTGTCAAGGGTATTAAGACTTACAAAATACCCTCCGTTAGGCTTGTTCCAGGAGGCAATTCCCTTTCCCCCCAATTCATTTTCCAGAATCTCAAGAACAACATCAAATTTTGGTTTTAATATATTTGCATGCTTCTTCATATGGAAGTTGATGCCTTCAACATTCTTAAAGTATTTTACATGTCTGAGCTGATTGATTTTATCATGCCCTATAGTCTGAATTGTCATGCTTTTTCTGATCCAGTTAAGGTTTTCAACACTTGAAGCCATCATGGCTATACCGGCTCCCGGGAAGCTGATCTTTGATGTCGAACTGAATATATAAACCATATTCTCATTTCCGGCTGCCTTACAAGCAGTCAGAATATTTTTAAGTTCATCAGGCTTATCTGACAGATGATGTACGCAATACGCATTATCCCAAAATATTCTGAAATCTTTGGCTTTTGGCTTCAGTGCAGCTATTCTGTCAACAACTTCATCGGAATATGTAATTCCGTCAGGATTGCTGTATTTTGGAACACACCACATTCCTTTTATGCTTTCATCTTCTGCAACGAGCTTTTCAACAGCGTCCATATCCGGGCCGTCCTGGTTCATATCTATAATAATCATTTCAATTCCAAAAAGCTCACAAATTGCAAAATGTCTGTCGTATCCAGGACTTGGACACAAGAACTTTACCTTTTCAAGCCTGGACCATGGGGTTCCTCCCAGAATACCGAGGGACATGGCTCTTCCAATTGAATCATACATCATATTCAAACTGGAGTTGCCGCCAATAATAATTTCTGTTTTATCAACCCCAAGCATCTCGGAAAAAAGCGCTTTTGCTTCGGGCAATCCATCAAGTACGCCATAATTGAAGGTATCGGTTCCATCAGCTGCCTTGCGCAGTTCCTTTGAAGGAATGTCGAGAATTTCAGCGCTAACATCAAGCTGCTCTGAGCAGGGCTTTCCCCTTGTCATATCAAGTTTTAATTTCTGTTCCTTAAATGCATTATATCTTTTTTCCAAAGTTTCTATTTCATGTTGTAATTCACTTGTGGATAAATTGCTGTAACTATTCATTGTTTTCTCCTCCCAAACACAGTTATAACCAATTATAACGAGACAATAGCGGTCAGCATACCCCTGGTGTCCTTAGGAAATCTTTGCCTCGTTGAAGCGCGCTGAGCTTAAGGTAAAAAATTTTCGACAACCGAAAATCTCTAAAGAACATACAGTTCTTTTTAACCTATGCCTAATAATTCTAATACATATTATTACTTTTTGCAAGTTTTATGTTCCACAAATTCAAAAAAATATTGAACCCTTAATAAAAATAATTTTCACGCGGGGATTATGCAAGAAATAATAGCACAAACTGCAGTAACACATTAACTTACAAAATACAGCTGCTTCTACTAAAATATTCCCCGATAACTCTTATGGTATTCCGGAACAAAATTACCTGGCAGCTTTAAATATAATAAAAAGGAGTAAAAAATTCCAGTACCAGGAATTTTTTACTCCTTTTTATAACATATATAAATAAATGGACAAATTATAATACTGCTTTAATAACTCTCAAAAAATTCTCCCCGGCTATTTTCTTAACCAGAACGTCACTGTAATTAAGCTTTAGCAATTCATTCAATAGAACCGAGTAGCATTGTACTCCTTCAAGTCCTTCCGGTGTGCACTCAATTCCGTCGAAGTCCGAGCCCAGCCCCAAGGTATCCTCACCAGTAAGACCAACTATATGCTCGATATGAAGCAGAGCATCTTTCATAGTTGCTTTTCCCTCATTATTCAGAAAGATGGGGTAGAGATTGAGCCCTGTCACTCCTCCAGCCTTTTTTAATGCCAGTAATTGCTCGTCGGAAAGATTTCTTGAATGTCCGCATAATTTTTTAGCATTTGAGTGAGAGGCAATTATTGGTGAAGTAGATATATCGATTACATCCCAGAAGCCCTTCTCTGAAATATGAGAAACATCAACCAGCATCCCCAGCCTGTTCATTTCTCCTATTACATTCCGCCCAAAGGGTGTCAGTCCGCCTCCCGATATACCGTCAGCCACACCATCCGCTATCTGATTCCTGAAATTCCATGTAAGTGTAATACCTCTGACACCCAATTCATATAGCATTCTCAAAGTCGGAAGGCTGCCCTCCAGTGCTTCTCCACCTTCAATAGTCAGAACAGCACCTATTTTGCCGCTTTCAATAGCATTAATAATTTCGTTGTAATTACGGCATAACATTATGTCGTTTTCATTAATTTCTATCTCACGGTAAAGCCTGTCGATAATGCTTAAGGCTCTATTCAGCGCTCCCATTTTTGCTTGTTCCGGTGAAATGAAAGCTGCAAAAAACTGAACATAGTTATCATATGCCTTTAGTCTTTCTATATCAATATGGCAGCTGTTTTTTTTAAGTCCTTCTCCGTTCCTCATCAGTGATGGGATTGTGTCACAATGAGCATCCAATATAAACATATCAACCTCCAAAAGCCGCATGACGGTCACAATTTGATGAAATTTACCCTGCATTGTTATTATGCAAATAAAGGACTCATAACACCTTAAAATGCATTTTTCAGCAAGTTGATATCCGTGACTTTATCGTCAGGTCCTGAAAGTATGATTTCAATAACATCAAAACGAACACACCTGTTTGTATTGTATGTATTAGATAAGTATATGGAAGCTATTTGTTGAATTTTCTTTTGTTTGGCTGCAGTCACCGCCTCAGAAGGTTTTCCGAAGGTATATGAGCGTCTGGTTTTAACCTCTATAAAACAAATATATTCAGAATCTCGTGCAATTATATCTATTTCGCCAATACGGCCAACCCTGAAATTTGTTTTTATAATAGTATAATTGTGCTGACGCAGAAATTCTGCTGCAATTTTCTCACCAGTAGAGCCGGTTTCCCTTGTGTTTAATTCAGACATTAAACTTTCTCCATTGCATTAAATTCAATTTAACCGAAAAATTCAATAACTAAAGGAAAAACTACTTTTTGTCAGTCATATCTATCGCCATAACTTTTATCCACGCTGCCAATAAAGATAAGGATCTCGGCAACCACCTCATATATCTCGGGAGGAATCTGATCGCCTATCCCGAGTGCTGAAAGTGTTTTAGCCAAGGTTGCATCCTGATATACAGGAACATCGGTTTCTTTTGCCTTCTCAATAATTTTTTCGGCAACAATCCCCTTTCCTGTTGCTACTACCTTTGGGGCAGAATCTTTATCAGGTGAATACTGGAGGGCAGTTGCATGTTTTATTTCTTTTCTGTTTTTTTTAATATCCTGCACCCTCAGCCTCCATTCTGCGTGCCCTGCACGCCGGTTTTAAATAGTGATATCGATATTATTTGGACTCTTTATAAATTCTTTCTTGGCCTCTGCTTCGAAATTAACTATGTTTAAAGGCTCATCCATAAGCCTGTATGTAAAATCTACAAGTCTGAAGCCTTTCTCCAGCAAACTGTTATACAGCTGTTTGTGATTTTCCTTTAACACTGGAAATACCTCGCTGTTTTCAAGCCTGAAGTTAGTACTTATATTTTTTTTATCAACGCTTAACAAAGTATCTATCCTGCCGACATTATTTGTATCAAGTGATATAAGCACTGTCATATTTGAAGGGTCAAGCTTTCTTGCCTTTGAACCCTTTTTGAGCATGTACAGCTCTCCGGTGGTATTCTGGCTAAACATACTCAATGGAAGCTGCACGTAAGAACTGTAATTATTAAGCTGATTTATAAAATTCAAATTACTCTCCAGATTATTTGCAATTGCAGCTGCAGCTTCACGCACTCCCTGAGGCAGCTGCTGTATACTGCTTTTCAGAGTCTGAATGACGCTGTCCATCTCTTTGTAAAGCTTGACCGGATTAATTTCATCGCTATTCTCGTCGACTCTGATATACAGGCTTCTAAGCCTTTCTACAGCTGTTTCAAACTTGCGGTCAATACTTTTGTTGACAGGGTCAGTTGAAGTAGTTTCTTCCAGTCCGGCTTTATGGGATTGGATTTTTAATATTGCAGTACTGATTTCCCTGGCAATAGCCTGGGCCGCAGACTGTTCCTTCTGAGAGAGCTGACCCGTAACAAGCATGGTATCCAACTGTTTGTTCAACGAATGTAACACAGGTAAATCTTCTTTGACCGGAAGTGAATGACCCTTTATGAAATTTAATACTCTTTCTGCATCAGTTGCCGGTGAATCTACTTTAACACCTGTATTTTCAACAGTATGACTCTTGCCTGAACTCCCGGAGTTCCTGGCCAAATCAACAGGGCTGTCTGTTAAATCGGCAGTGCTGTTGGTTTGGTTTAAAGAGCCATTATTTAAAGTATTTGCACTGTCAGCTGAATTAGTTGAAGTATTTGTTGTACTGGTTGTACCTGTTGTATTGGTTGCACCTGTTGTATTTGTTGTACTTGTTCTATTTGCTATATTCTTTGTTTCTGCTAAAATACCATTGCTTGAAATTTTTCCCGCCGTTTCCGCTGTAACACCAGCCGGTTCAGAAG
This sequence comes from Bacillota bacterium, assembly GCA_023409265.1. GTDB lineage: Bacteria > Bacillota > Clostridia > Acetivibrionales > DSM-1351 > Ruminiclostridium. The sequence continues at coordinate 314,453 of JAEYHZ010000036.1, forward strand.
CCTCGACGGCAGAACCATTGATTAGCGGTACGGCAGGATTTCCACTCTTAGCGGCACCGGTGTCGGAAGTTACAAACCCGGTGGTTGTTTTGAGGCCATCCATATCAGCATCATAGCTGAGCATTCCCTTGGCTGCAAGCTGAGCAACCAGCTTTTGGGCTAACTTATTCATTTCGGATGAGTTTACTGAAGACTCCAGCCCCCTACCTTGAGGATTGATCAGCTTTACCAGTTCAGCGATATCATTTCCTATCTTTAATCTACCCGCAAGAAGACTTTGAAGCTTGTCTATATTGCCCGGGTCATCCGGAAGTTTTGAAGCAGTAAGGAATGCTGCCGCATTAGGTTTCAGCTCGGGGTTTCTGTTCAACAGCTCAGACATTTTTGCCATTGACTCAGCCGTAACAGGCACATTTTGCTCTGATAGAGCCTGTGCCAGCTGCATATTCCGTTCAGTGGCCGGAAGTTTCAGAGAAGCCAGAGTATTCCTGATATTTTCCAGGCTTTTATCTGCCTGTGGCTGAACTGTCTTATCGGCAGCTTCAAAGGCAGGCTTCTCATCCACCGTACCCTTGTAGGTTAAATTGACAAATTCACCTTCAGATGCTTCCACCGCTGACGCAGCAGCAGCTGTAACTATTGATCCGTCGGAAAACTTTAAAGTAAGCTCGTTGCCGGAATTGCCAAGAATCTGAGCTCTTATATTATCTCCCGGCTTCAACTTGCTCATTATATCCGATCCGTTATTATATGTATTTAGTGCAGCAGTAACAAGTCCGTCAATTTTCAAACCATTCACCTCAAATACTGATAGTTTATTCTGCCCCGGTAAAGTTTCTTTGTAAAAATCGCTACCATATTAGATAGGTATTATTCTACAAAGTTTTTTACAAAGCTTATTCTATGTATCGGACAAAGCCCGAATTTTTTAATAGCAGAAATATGTTGAGGTGTTGCATAACCCTTATGTACGGCAAAGCCATATTCCGGGTACAGGGCATCGTATTCCTTTAAAAGCCTGTCTCTTGTGACCTTTGCAAGTATTGATGCAGCTGCGATGGAAAAACTCAGGCTGTCACCTTTAATAATTGGAATCTGCCTCGTTTTAAGGTTTTCAAGCCTTACTGCATCAAGAAGAATACAGTCTGAGGCAGGCTGCAACTGATCAATTGCTTCTGTCATAGCCTTTTTAGTGGCATTGAGTATGTTAATTTCATCAATTCTTTTTTCGTCAACAGCCTGAATACCATATGCCAGTGACTTTTCCTTTATTGTTTCAAAAAGAGCTTCTCTTTGAGCTTCGGTAAGTTTCTTTGAATCGTTTACCCCTTCAATGACAACTCCCTCAGGAAAAATAACAGCAGCTGCAACTACAGGACCTGCCAAGGGTCCCCTTCCTGCTTCGTCCACTCCGGATATGTACCTGAAGCCCTCCAGGCGGGCCTGTTTTTCAAAGGCCAACATATTTTCCAGGCGCTCCAATTCAGCTTTTTGTTTTTCCTGAAGCTTGTAATATTTTTCGAGCAGCTTAGCTATCCCGGTATTCTGATTCTGAAAAGACCTGAGATATTCTATTGCTTCCTCAATGGATTTTTCCTGAATCTGTTCCTGAATTTGTTTTACAGTTGGTTTTACCATTATAAACTCCGTTTCTGCCTCGTGCAAAATGAGTTTGCCAAAAGCAACCATGTTAAGTTGTGAAATAGTTTTTTCATAACTTACTTCTTCTGAATAACTATCTCTTTACGCAGCTTTCACATGACAAATTAATATTGCTAATGTATACTTTACTACAGAAATTCGGGGTTGACTAGTGTCTGAATATATTGTATTTTTTTGTCTTTATATTGGTATTTATATGTAAATATGGTATAATTATAAGCACTTTCGGTAAAAAATTTTATCTGCAGCCGAAAATTTTCTATTGAAACTATGCGATATAATCATTTGGAGTGAATTCAGACAACATCAGGAGGTTTTAATAATGATTAGAAATTTTATTAGAAGAAATTTATTTCGGAATATGGCTTATATCCTTACAACAATTCTTATTCTGAACTTTTCTTTCGGAAGCGGCATTCAGGCAGCAAATGCGGCAACTGAAACCGATATGTCCGAAAAAGTACAATTAAGGTGGATCGTTATGGGCAGCGGAGACCAAAAGGATAAGAAACTGATTGAAAACTCAATTAATGAGTATCTGGAGGATAAAATCAATGCAACCCTGGATATAACAACATTAATGTGGGGAATGGATTTTGATAATAAACTCAATTTAATGATTGCTGCCGGTGAGCCCTATGATATCAACTTTACAGCCAGCTGGGCCGCTGATTACAGGCACCTGGCATCTATCGGCGCCTACAGGGACCTTACAGACATGCTGGACACCTATGCTCCAAAAACTAAAGCTTTACTGGGTAATAGCATTCTAAAAGGCGCTGAAGTCAATGGCCGCGTCTACGCCTTACCGGTATATAATCCATCCAATGTCAGCAGTAACGGCATTCTCCTGAACAGCTCCCTTGTAAAAAAGTATGATATTGACGTTTCAAGGATAGAAAAACTTCAGGATTTGGAGCCAATTCTAAAAAACATAAAGTCAAAAGAGAAAAAGACAATTCCCTTCTACCCTTTTGATAAAGGAGGAAGTGAAGGTGTAATAAACACACTGAATTATGATAAAATCAGCTTAGACTCTCCGGGAGCAGTTTTACGAGATGGAAAAAGTACAAAAGTATTGAATGAATTTGAAACAAATGATGCCAAATCACTGTTTTCATTAATGAACAAGTGGTATAAGGCCGGTTATATCTCAAAGTCTGCGAAATACGACATAGATTTCTATAAAAGAAATAGTGCGGATATTTTCGCAATGTACTCAAATATCACTGCCTTATCTCATGATAATGTAATAAATGACTATAACGTTGATATTGTTCCTGTTTATCTTGGCAAGTCTTCTATTACTACCAGCGGAGTTACCACTTTAATGCATGCTATATCAGCTAATTCAAGGAATCCCGAACGTGCACTTATGTTTTTGGAACTGGTCAATACCGATGATAAACTCTCCAACTTGATAAATTACGGTATAGAAGGACTACATTACGAAAAAACGGGAAACAGCACAATTGTCCAGCTGCCGCAAGGCGAGAGCAGATATAATCCTGATACACCATGGCTTTTTGGCAATCAGACCATAGCCTATTCCCTGCCTGGCTGGAATCCCGAATCCTGGAGTATACTCGATAAAGACGTTAAGAACGCTGTAGCTTCACCATTACTGGGCTTTTCCTTCGAGCCTGCACCGGTACAGAATCAAATAACAAAAATAAACAGTATTAAAAAGAAGTACCTTAATGATCTGACCATTGGTAAAGTCAACTCGGATTCAACCCTTGCCAAAATGAATACAGAAATGAAAAAAGCGGGATTACAGAAGATATTAAGCGAAATGCAGAAGCAGGTTGATAAGTTCCAAAAGTCAAAGTAAAAGGAATAAGACTATTTGTTGATGAGTTTGTGGGATCATAAAAAAAAGTATTAAAATGGAGCTGGTTCATTGAAGTCAGCTCCTATTTTTATCTAACCCAGCTCCTAATATTATCTTAAAAAATATTATTACTCTATGATTTGTGATAAACTTTCTTTATCGGGTTCATTAGCTTCAGGACTGTCATTTTGTCTATCGTTGCTGGTTTCCACCCTGTCTCCGGGCTTTTCGAGGGTTATTCTACCTATTTTTCCTCCTCTGAACTCATCAAGTACAATTGCTGATATTCTTGAATAGTCTATCTGTCCCTTTGAAATGATACAGCCCCTCTTCCTTGCAACTGTTTCCAGCAACTCCAGGGGTTCGATATTTTTTAGTATGTCAGGATCAAGCTTGAATCTGGTGCACATTTCAGAGGGATATGTCCTGGAAAGTCTTAAAAGCAATTCCATTGCAACTTCGCTGATATCCATGATATCGTCTTTTATTGCTCCGGTAAACGCCAGGTTCATTCCCACCTCCTGATCCTCAAATTTAGGCCACAGTATTCCGGGAGTATCCAGCAATTCTATCTCGGAATTTATTCTTATCCACTGCTTTCCCCTTGTGACGCCGGGCCTGTCACCTGTAACCGCCGTAGCCTTTCCTACAATTTTATTAATAAAGGAGGATTTCCCTACATTCGGTATACCTACCACCATAGTTCTGACAGGGGTAAAAAGCTTACCTTTCGCTTTGTCCCTTTCTATTTTTTCAGACATAAGCTCTCTTGCTCTTGATTTTATCTCATTGAGACCCTTACCGTTTATTGAATTTATCAAAATACACCTGATACCTTGTTCAGCGTACCATTGAACCCACTGCTTTGAAATTTGTTCATCTGCAAGGTCCGATTTATTAAAGGCTATGAGCCTGGGTTTATTATTTATTAACGAATTAATTTCAGGATTTCTGCTGCTAAAAGGTATTCTTGCATCCAGCAGCTCAATAATAACGTCAACCAACTTGAGATTCTCCGCAATAAGTCTTCTGGTTTTAGCCATATGACCCGGAAACCATTGAATATTCATTTATTTCTCCTTCGTGTTGTTATTTCAAACCGCCAAACTTGGAAAATGGCCAAATTCTGAGAACAGCCTTTCCTATAACGGCATCCATATCTATTGGACCTATTTGCCTTGAATCAAGGCTTTGTTCTCTATTATCACCCATTACAAATATCTTATCCTCAGGTACTGTATATGGAAGTTCCATTCCGTGAGAATCTGTAAGCCCCTTTGTATACGGCTCTTCAAGTTTTTTAAATTCTGTTTCACCCACTGCCTTTCTGTATACATAACCCTCTTTAATATCAATCTGATCACCCGGCAAGCCTATAACTCTCTTTATATAATCAACTTCACCCGGATTTCTGATAGGTAAATATTTAAATATACTTTTAAATTGACCTTCTTCATGCATAAATACTATAATATCACCACGTTTTGGCTCATTAAAAAAATACCCCGTTTTGTAAACAATAACATTATGACCTTCAAACAGAGTATTTTCCATTGAAACCATGTTAACCTTGTAGGTAGAAAAAATAAATGCCTTAATAATCATTGAAATCAGAAGTGCAGCAACAATAACAAGACACCACTCAAATATTTCTCTGCCAAGAGAATTTTTCTTTTTAGTTTTATTATCTGAAGGCTGTTTTACCTTATCTTCAATATTTAATTTTTCCTCATTGTTCTCAAAATTCTGATTTTCCATAGCGGTTTCACCTCATAGACATTTATTTAAATAAAGCTATATTACAAAACATAAATCGTTACTATTATATCTAATATCATAAAAATATACAAATTACATTTATTTGACTTTTTGAACAAATATCTGCAAAAGGTTTATTAACAATAACAAACTAAAAACCTAGAGACATCTCTGCCCCTAGGTTTTTCTGTTGTGCGCCCTGTTAGGACACATATTGGTTATTTAGAGTCAAGTTTTTCCTTAACTTTAGCAGCTTTACCTACTCTGTCACGCAGATAGTATAGCTTTGCTCTTCTAACAACACCTTTTCTAACTACATCGATATGATCGATTCTTGGTGAGTTAACCGGGAATATTCTTTCAACTCCAACACCGTAGGATACTCTTCTTACAGTGAAAGTTTCCTTTAATCCTGAACCCTTAAGTGCTATAACAGTACCTTCGAATACCTGGATTCTTTCCCTGGTTCCTTCTTTGATTTTAGCATGAACCTTAATAAAATCACCAATTTCCAATTTAGGAAGGTCAGTTCTTATCTGTTCATTTTCAATTGACTTCAATATATCCATTATTTGTTTCCTCCTCCCTCTCCTAGACGTTCGTGCATCAAAGGGAATTTACACTCCCCAGAAACATATATCTCCAAAAGAATTATCTTTTAAAAATTCTATTCCTTGTGCAGAGGACCATCCGTATTACACACGCATGATATTATAGCATATAGATAAAAGTGCTGTAAAGAATAATTTTTTATAACCTCATAAAATACGGAATTATTATATTACTTTAGCAGCTATGGCTATCCACTCCCCATTACTTGAGTATTCGCTGCCGGTAAGGTCATTCCACACCTTTACCGGTACAAAACCCTCCCTATCCAACACCTTTTTGATGGACTCCAGTGAATAATCATGAAACCAGTTCCTATATACTTTATAATTCTCCTCGTCAATTGTAATATACTGGTCCAGCCATATGTCCAATTCAGGATAATCAAAACCCATTTCAAGAACCAGATGTTTTTCGGGTCTCCAAAAACCGCCCTCACTGACATACCAGTTATTCGACCTGTTATTTTTTAATCTGTGAGTTCTTGTAGTTACATCAAATATGAAAACTCCATCTGGTTTTAATGCCTTTTTGACCGAATCAAACAGCTTGCTCAACCTTGCATCAGAGAAAGTATTAAGTTCTCCATATACCTGGATAACAGCATCAAATTCGTTGTTGAAGTCCATATCAAAGAAATTCATACAGCAGTATTCAATAGTAAGTTTCTTCTTTTCAGACTCAGCTTTAGCATAGCCAATAGATCTTGTTGAAATATCAATGCCCACCACATTTATTCCGGCCTTTGTCAGCCTTTCGGCATAAAGTCCCGGCCCGCAGCCAAGATCCAAAAGCTTCATTCCAGGTCTTAGTACACCTGAATTGATAAGATTCTCTACAGTTTTATCAATCGTTTCAATCTTTCTGCTTGCAGCATCATTGTTTTGATCGAGATGTGCCTCCAGCATACTTTTGGAAATATGCGGATCATCCCAGAATTTTGGCTCTCCAGGCTCAAAAGCCACGGGTTTTTCAGTATATTTTAATATTTTATCCAACATGTCTTTAATAACATACATTTATTCCACTCTCCCGTCATCTATATCAAACATTGATGGAAACACAATGATTCCGGGTTTGATACAGCCAGTTTGTACTTCTTTACAATAACTTTCGATTAGTGAATCCTTATGAAGCACCTTTATCATAAAAGCTGAATACGCCGCCAGGCTGTCCGAGATATTGAACTGTCCTGTCTGTTGGCAAGTTTGCATCAAATATTTATACGGCAGTGCACTATGTAGTTCACCCTCAGCTTTTCCATATTTTTTAAAGACGTAAGATAATATTTCTGCTACATTTTCATTTTCAGCAAGCAGCTCCTTTACCCAAAGCCTTTTCCTTTCATATCTCAAAAGACCTATTATCGCATCATTTCTGGTAATCACCGAACAACGTGATTCCAGACTCTGGCTATGCCACTGGCTTATATTTTCGCCCGGGAAAAGAGCCAGTTGATCTCTGCCATGGAGTTTGTGCCACTTTTCCATAATCCACGGCAAATCTTCACTACGTACAGGTCTATCATTATATCCGGCGATATTGAAAGAATTATTCATAATATTGATTTTCGCTCCTTCAACAGCAAACATGCCGGTTATATATCCGAATTTAGGATAGTAGGTATCGTGTCCGCACAGCAGTGAGAATGAATAGCCCAAATTAGCTGCTCTTTGGTGCCCTTCTTCAATCAACATTTTACCAACACCTTTTTTCTGGTGTTCAGGCTCTACTGCTATAGGTGCAAGAACAACACCTGACTGCTCCTGGCCCATCACAACAAATTTGAAGGGCGAGAACAATGCATGCCCGATTACTTTTCCATCCAGCACTGCAACAAGGGATAAATCCGGATTGAATAGTGAATTATGCCTCAAAATGTCAACTATTAATGGCTCTGACACATATTGATTGTCGGGATGCCACCCTAGAAAGGCCTCATAATTAACATTCGCTATATTTGCATAGTCTGAAATTCTTTCACTTCTTATTTCAATATTCATATTAACCTATACCCTTCCTTTATAAAATTCTTTTTGAAACTTGGAAATCTGACGTCCCCACTGCTTTTCCTGCTGTCTCAGCTTTCCGTCTTTTTTGGCCTCCAGATGTGCTATCTCCTTTTGAAGCTTGAGCCAGCTGTCCCATCTCTTCTGTTCCAGTTTTCCTGATGCCAGAGCATCTCTGACAGCGCAGTCCGGTTCATTCCGGTGTTTGCAGTCATGAAACCGGCACTGATTTACCAGCTCTTCCACATCACCAAACATAATATCCATACCGGCTTCAGCTTCCCAAATCGATAGTGTTCTCATACCCGGAGTATCCAGAATCATTCCGCCTCCCGGCAGTAGAACAAGCTCCCTGTGAGTTGTTGTATGTCTACCCCTGCTGTCGTCCTCACGTATTGACTGCGTTTTTAACAGTTCTTCTCCTGCCAGAGTATTTACCAGAGTTGACTTGCCTACACCCGAGGACCCCAGCAGCGCAACTGTCCTGCCGGGCTGAAGATACTTCCGGATTTCCTCGATACCCTGCCCTGTAACAGAACTGATTGCGTAAACTTCAACACCGGGCGCTGTGCCGTACACCATACTCAGTTTTTCAGCCACATCATCGCAGCAGTCTGCTTTTGTCAGCACCACTACCGGCACAGCTCCGCTGTCCCAGGCAGCAATCATGTATCTTTCCAGTCGCTTCATGTTGAAGTCCTTGTTAAGGGACTGAATAAGGAAAACAGTATCTGCATTTGCTGCAACCACCTGCTCCTTTACTTCAATGCCTGCAGCTGCCCGGGAAAATTTCGTTTTTCTGGGCAGCACAAAACGTATAATTGTGTCTGATCCTGATAAGGCTTCCAGCCCTATCCAATCACCCACAGCCATTTGCAAATTATTAGTACCCTTTTGTACAGGCCTGTTTACAAGGAATTCTCCTTCCTTCGTAACAACTCTCAGCTGCTGCCCAAAATCTGCTATAATGCGTCCCGGCTGCATTCCCACTGCATTTCTTTTATTCCACTCATTTTCAAAAAATTCATTCCACCCATATTCTTTAATATTCATCAATAATCATCCTTTATAAACTTCTTTTCATCCTGTCTTCGCTTCTTCTTGTTTTTCAAACTGTTCTCCTGAACTCTTGTTCTGGGATTGATAGCCCAGCTTCCACGAATTTCCCTCATATAATCGGCAGTAGTTTTCTTTTTTACCATATATCCTCCTATCCGCGCGTAAAGCTTACTGTTCTGCACGCCAACAAATATTTACTTAATCAAAAATTGCTCAAATGTAGCTTCAATATCAATCTTTCTTACTGTTATCATTCCACAACCTGCAAAAATGCTTACTGTTTTTTATGTCCAGTGAAAAGCTGATAAAAGGCATAACTAGAAATTATACTTTTTCAGACAATAAAAATCCGCAGATAGCGACCACCTGCGGAATGTTTATAGCATTTTAAGTGCCTTTATACAATTTTATACAATACAAAGGTGGCAAAGCCACTTTTGTTCGCCCATGTACCTTTCCGCCAATAAATATTTTAAAGCGGAAATGTGACATGGAAAGTCTGGCACGCCCATATATTCAATGTTTTTTATTGTTTATGAAATGGTATACATATATCCTATAAGCTGTAATTTAATTCTTCTAGTAGTATAAATTTATCAAAAGTAATACTTTCATAGACAATAAAAAAACACGCTACTTATGCGTGCCACATTCTACCCCAATAATACCTTAATATAACTGACAAAAGGTATATTATTGATGTATTTAATTGCATTTCACCATTCAGTTGCTCGAAAGAAGCTGCACCGGTAACAAATCAAACAAAACTCTTCTTTGTACCTGTGCCGATATTAAATTAACAAAGAGCCACCTCAACAATTAATTTAAAAGACATATTACAACAACTCCTTTCTAAAAATTTATTAACATCCATATTGATTATAAAATACACTTCCATAGAATGTCAATAGATAACAATATTGAATAAGGATACATATTATGTATAGAAGAATAATATCCATTTGTATAAAATATCTGGCTTTGTTCAATAATATACGTGAGGTGACTCTATTTTGGCTAAATATATAAAGAATCCCATACCGGTTAGTGCGGTTGAATATGAATATGGTCTGGAAGATGGCTTCGATGACTTGCAGACTGCTGAAAACGCCGGCCTGGATATGAACCGGTTTGAAAACCCTGCAAATTCAAATAAAGTTCCATTTATCCGGACTTTGGAAGGCAAACATTATATTAATAAGGGCGATTATATAATTACAGGAGTCGATGGAGAAAGGTATCCATGCAAAAAAGATATCTTCTTAAAAACATATACCCTGCAAAATATATAGATCATTTATGTTTTGGCTGACTTTATTAAGTTTAATTCGATGGATTTCCAATTTCTGTTTTCAAGTTCTAAAATTGAATTAATCATTAATATCAGCAGTTCTCCTTTATTCTCTACGTTATAGGGGTAACAATTATTCATATAAAGAACTTTTTGATGTTTTAGAGATTCAGCCACAGTACGGTACTCAATCCAATGTTTATGATAACCGAATGTGGAATTTAATGCTGAAATTATAGTTATGGTTGATCCCATCATGGCGACTATATATTTTGCAGGAATGTACACATCTATAAATAATGTGGCAAATGGGATTAATGCGGAAATAACTATATTTAGTACTACGAGGGCTGAATACCGTTTTTTGTTTAAAATTGATTTACCATCGTAATAATCAAGATATCCATTTAAATAATTCTCAGCGTTTATATTGTTTGTATTGTTTTTATTTTCCATATTCTCCTCCTAGTATTTTGAAATAAATTTCTCTGCAATCCGGACTGCTATTTCAGGAGAGTCAGAATAGAATACATTTCTCCTGCTAATATATTCCGGGATTCTATAATCTTCAAAAACATTTATACTGCTATCCAATATGATTGAACAAATTTCTTGAATTTCATTATGTTTGAATAATTTAATGGCTTCTTCCAGTTCGGACTGAACAAACTCACTTTCAAGCGAGTTATTCGAAATAAAAACAATAAACAAATCAGCTTCACCTATTTTATTTATAATGTACTCCATGGGAGTGTCTTCATTATAAGGCCGCAAAAAATAGATTAGTTTATATTTATCCGGCAGTGCTGTCAGACCATCTATGATGATCTTAATATAATCATGATCTTTACTGCTGCATGATAAAAAAATATTAATCATTCAAAGCCTCTCAAAATATGATAAATATTAGTATATTTTATGCTTGTACTCTTACATACATGCCAATTAGCGTGGTCAAAAGTTATTTCACGTTCTGTATCCAGTCAGCTGGAAGAACAAGGGCAAAGCTGCTGCTGTCAGCCAGGAGTAACCGCTAACAGGCACATCGAGGCTTTTTTGACAAGAAAAAAGAACCCGGTTTATTCTTACTCAAATATTTTTTAGAATCTAACATTTGAGTTCTTTAAACCTGGTCCTTATTTAAAATAAAACGCAATAATATATTTAAAACTATGGAGCTTAATTAATTTACACCAATTCCAGCTTCCCCTTAAAAAGCTTTTCCAGAACAATTACCGAAGCTCCCATTACGGGTGCAAGGTTTCCAAATGAGGACCTGACAATCTTTATATTTGTAAAGCCTGCTGCCAGGATCTTATCATTCAGAACTTTTTCAATATAATCCAATGTTTTTACATCCAATAAAGCAGCCTCATGTCCCATAACAATTATGTGAGGATCTACAGTATTACACATGTTTACAAGGCCAATAGTCAATATATCCATTTGTTCCTTCAGCCATGCCTGCCCTTGCTGTGAGGTTTTACAATAATCCATTATCTCTGAAAACCGTGATATCCCTTCGGAGAACCGTGCTTCAAAAGCCTCTATTAAATTTGTAATATTGAGATATGTTTCTAGACAACCGCAGTTTCCACAGTGACATTTGGGACCTGAATAATTTATAATCATATGCCCTATCTCACCTGCAAAACCCTTGGACCCCTCAAAAAGCTCATGATTTACTATTATGCCCGAACCAATACCGTTACTTAGTCCAACATAAGCAAAATTTTTTACATCCTTGCATATTCCGAAGTAGTTTTCTGCAAGTGCTGCAGCATTCATATCATTCTGGACGAAAACCGGACAATTGTACTTCTTCTCAAATAACTCCCTGTACTTAAAAACTGTAATATGGAAGAAATTGGGTGGATTTAACAGAATCCCATTTTCCATATCCAAAGGTCCTATTGAAGCTACGCCAATACCTATTAATGGTTGTTCAATACCTGACAAGATGGAATCCATAAGTTTTAGCAGCTTTGTCTCAAGACTTTCGGTGTTTTCATTTTCAAACGGAATACTTTCCTGTTTAACCTGGGACAAATGCAAATTTGTAATTACTGCTGTACATCCATCTCTTGAAATCCACAGCCCGGCAATCACAGGAGTCTTATGGGTAAATTGAAGTCCTGCAGGCTTTCTGCCTGCGCTGGCTGAAACCGGCTGAATATGATCACTGTATTCTAATAATCCCTTGTCAATGAACTCAGTGATAATATTAGATATTGTCATCTTAGTCAATCCTGTGTTTGCAGTAAGCTCCATTCTCGAAATCCCTTTGTTTTGAGACAAATATTTCAGTACCGTCAAACGGTTCAACTTTTTTACATCGGCACTGTTTATTCCGCTAGCCTTCATACTTCCTCCATTTATTTCACTCACGCCATTTAGTTATTTAGGCCACTTAATTCATTTTCGCCACTTAGTTCATTTACTCATATATACCATTTGCTCATTTATGCTATTTGCTCATTTATGCCATTTACTCATTTATGCTATTTGCTCATTTATGCTATTTGCTCATTTATGCTATTTGCTTCATCCATTCCAAAAAAACACACCGATGCTTTTAAATATAATACAACTCAAATTGGTTTAATCATAATAAAATTATAATAGCATAATTTTGAAAAAAATAATAACTTCGCATGGATTTTAAGTAATCATCATACCTCTATTTAATACATCCTTTAAAATAATACCATAAAATCATTATTTGTAAAATTAGTTTACAAACAAAGATTTTATATGATATATTCTTATTGTAAAATCATTTTACAAAGGGGTGTTTTTATGAAAAAAGTTTGCTGTATAGGTATTGTAACCTCTGATATCATTGTAAAACCAGCCGATGCAGTTCCTCCGCCGGGACAGCTGCAAGCGGTTGAGTCAATCAGTATGCATGTTGGAGGCTGTGCCGCTAATGCATCGGTTGATATGCAGATTTTAGGAGTGCCATCACACCTTATAACCAAAGTTGGAAATGACAGCTTTGGGGATTTTGTGTTGAAATACCTGATGGAAAAGGGCCTGGATACCTCAGGTGTTGTGGTAGATAAAAATTTGACCACTACCGCTTCGGTTGCGTGTATTTACTCCAATGGCGAAAGGAGCTTTCTGTATAATCCCAGTTCAAATGATTCCATTGTAATTGCGGATATCAATATGGACCTTGTCAACTCCAGCGATATTGTATTTATTGCAGGAAGTCTGCTGATGAACAAATTTGATGGCCCTCAGTGTGCTGCTTTCCTTGAGAAATGTAAAGCACTTGGAAAATATACGGTTATGGATACCGCATGGGATTTTAGAGACATCTGGATGGAAAAAATCAAGTCCTCTCTTCCTCTTCTGGATTTATTCATGCCCAGTTATGATGAAGCAGTAAAGCTAAGCGGAGAAACGGAACCTGAAAAGCAGGCTGATATTTTTGTACAGCATGGTGTCAAAAATGTTGTAATAAAGCTTGGTAAGGATGGTGCATATGTTTGTGAGGAAGGCGGCTGCCGGTATTCTGTTCCTACCTATAAGCATATAAAGCCTGTAGATACTACCGGAGCAGGCGATTCCTTCTGTGCCGGCTTCCTGGCCGGTCTTTCCAAGGGCTGGAGTTATAAAGAATGTACAATACTGGCTAATGCAGTTGGCACACATTGTGTTATGGAGATCGGTGCGTCTACAGGCATTAAACCCCTGCCTGAAATTCTCAGGTTTATAAACGAAAATCCACTATAAATATACGAAAGGAAGAGAATCATGAAGAAAGAATTATATGAAACTATAAAAAACAAGGCTATTGATCAATATGCAAAGGCAGGTATCGTCCTTACAGAAAAAGAAAAAGGAAATATTGAAGTTGCGGACTTCGGGTTAAACAATGTTTATACAACGGGGCTGCAGATAGTTACATATATAAATACCGACCGTGTCTGTTCAAAGGAAATGGTTCTGCTGCCGGGTCAGACCTGTCCTGAACACCGTCACCCTGATATTAACGGTGTACCGGGTAAGGAGGAAACCTTCCGGTGCCGTTTTGGTGAAGTCTATCTGTACGTATCAGGCGAACCTGCATCCAGGCCAAAGGCCAAGGTGCCACTGGGTGATGAAGATTACTATACTGTCTGGCATGAGGTTGTTCTTCATCCGGGTGAGCAGTATACCATTTATCCCGATACCTTACATTGGTTCCAGGCCGGAAAGGATGGCGCCGTAGTCTCTGAATTCAGCACAACCAGCCGTGACGAGTTTGATATTTTTACCAACCCTTTTATTGTAAGAATACCCAGCATGGATTAGTTTATAAAACTAACCGTACAGAAATGGAGATAATTATGTTAGTGACTTTAAAAGAAGTTTTAAATGATGCAAGGAAGAATAAATATGCAGTAGGCCTGTTTAACACTGTTAACCTTGAAATGGCACGTGGAGTAATTGAAGCAGCTGAGGAAACCAACTCTCCCGTAATAATCGGTACTGCTGAAATTCTTCTGCCTTACGGGCCGTTGGAGGAACTCTCCTGGCTCCTGAAACCCATGGCAAAAAAGGCAAAGGTCCCTGTTGTGCTTCACTTTGATCACGGCCTTACATATGAACTCGTTATTAAAGCCCTAAGACTGGGATTTAGTTCAGTAATGTACGATTGCTCCACTTTAAGCTATGAAGAAAATATAAAGAACTGCCGTGATATGGCTTTAATAACTAAAAGTTTCGGTGCCTCACTTGAAGCAGAGCTGGGACACGTGGGTGCCAACGAGGGCGGTTCAGCAGAGGGTGCAGAAGACAGCTCAATCTACACTGAACCAATGCAGGCAAAGGAGTTCTTTGAGGCAACCGGGGTGGATGCCCTGGCTGTAGCTATCGGAACCGCCCACGGTATTTACAAGAGTAAGCCCAAACTGGATATTCAGCGCTTGAAGGAAATATCCCTGACAGCAGATGTTCCTCTTGTACTTCATGGAGGCTCAGGCTTGTCGGACCATGACTTCAGAAGCTGTATTGCAAACGGTATCAGCAAGGTCAACATATTTACAGATATAAACATAGCAGCGGCTGAGGCTGCAGGAAAAGCCTGCAGCACAAATGCAGGAATAACCGACCTGATTCCGGGTATTGTTGAAAATATCAAGCAGGCCACTATTGAAAAAATGAAACTTTTCGGATGTTTTAACAGGGGCTGATTGACAAATACGTGATTCAAACGTATAATTATACTATTCATATATATATTATATGTTTTACGTTGACCAGACAGCTGGAGACGGAGCTTAACTGAGTATTTATACTGTATCAGTTAACTCCGTCTTTTTTTATTTATTCTTGCCTAAATTTGGTAGCTTTGCTGTCTTAAAACTTAAAGGTAGTGTAATTATGGAAGGTGGTGTAAGTATGGAAAGTGTTGCTTTGAAAGTTTATGGAATGACTTGTACACTCTGTTCTATTTCAATTGAGTCCAGTTTAAATTCTATAGAAGGAATAAAAAATGTTTCAGTGAGTTATGCATCGGAAAAAGCTGTTCTCAATTATGATAAAGACAAGGTCAGTATCGATTATATTAAAAGTATTATTGAAAAGCTTGGTTTTTCAGTTTTTGAAAATAGTTTGGAAAGTGGCCTGGAAAATTCATTTGAAAAAATCGGGCAAAATGCAGATAAAAAAAGAAGGCTTTCTGAACTGCAAAAACTCAAGAGACTTCTTATTTTCTCATCAATTTTAACCTTCCCAATGCTGCTGGCCATGATACTCGGAGGGATTGGTTTTTGCCATGACTATTTCTTCCCGGGAACCCAGAGGTCCACAGCCTCTCTTGTTCTGGATTACTTTAGATTCAAAGCCAGGCTACTTCATGACTGGCGCCTGCAGCTGGTTTTGGCCACACCTGTGCAGTTCATCATAGGATTCAAATTTTATAAGAGTGCCTTTTATGCCCTCCGTTGGAAAAAGTTAACCATGGATCTGTTAGTTGTCCTTGGCTCTTCTGCTGCCTATTTCTATAGCCTTTACACTTCCATATATGATAACAATTTACTCCAATCCGGAATGAAGAACATTTATTTTGAAGCCTCCTCAGTAATAATAACTTTTGTGCTGCTTGGGAAATACCTTGAGGCATTATCCAGGAAAAAGACTTCTTCAGCCATTGAAAGTCTTCTTTCTATAAGACCTAAAACCGCAGCTGTAATCAGGAATTCACAGGAGCTTCTCATTCCCATTGACCAGGTAAAGGTGGATGACATTGTACTGGTTAAGCCCGGTGAAAAAATACCGGTGGACGGAATAATAATTGAAGGCAGCTCGGCTGTTGACGAATCAATGCTGACAGGCGAAAGTATTCCGGTAGACAAAAACGTTAATGACTATGTTACAGGAGCCTCGCTGAACACGTATGGCAGCTTTAGTTTCAGGGCAACGAAAGTTGGCAGTGATACCCTGCTCGCTCAGATTATCAGAATCACAGATGCGGCTCAGGGCAGTAAGGCCCGGATTCAAAAAACTGCAGACAGGGTGAGTACTTTCTTTATCCCAGCCGTTATAACCATTGCAGTCATAACTTTTTTGGTGTGGTTTTTTGCAATTTTTGACCACTCGTTTTTTCTGATTGACAAGCCTATAATTTATGCAGTCGCAGTAATTGTTGTCTCCTGTCCCTGTGCGCTGGGGCTTGCTACTCCCACTGCCATAATAGTGGGTATAGGCAGGGCAGTCAGGAACGGTATTCTGATTAAAAGAGGTGATGACCTGGAGAGAGCACACAAAATAAATACTGTGGTTTTTGACAAAACCGGCACCCTTACCACAGGTAAATTGAGCTTAACGGATTTCATAACTATAAATGAGGACAAACACAAACTGCCAAAACAATACCTGTTGAATTTAGCTGCAAATGCTCAGAAAAATTCAGAACACCCCATTGGGAAAGCTATCTATGCTTCTGTTTCAGCTTCCGAAGACTTTACAAAAATGCCTGTCTCCTCTTTTGAAGCCGTCCCCGGAAAAGGTATACTTGCGGACATCGACAGGAAGCAGGTTAAAATAGGTTCGTCAGCTTTTCTTCGTGATGATGAATTAAATGAAATTCCCGACAGTATACTTCAGCCGCTTTATGCTCAGGGTAAAATAGTTGTTTTATTGGTGGTTGACAATTTGCTTTGTGCTGTTCTGGCATTAACTGATGTCATTAAGCCCAACTCCCGTAAGGTTATAAAGGAACTTGAGAAATCCGGAATTGAAGTGGTGCTCCTGACCGGTGACGGTGAACAAACAGCAAATTCTGTAGCTGACTGCCTTGGAATCGAAAATGTTTTTTCAGGAGTGCTGCCAGAAAGGAAGTCTCAGGTCATAGCTTCACTAAAAAATTCCGGCAGAGTTGTGGCAATGGTGGGTGACGGAATAAATGATGCCCCGGCCCTTGCTACTGCAGATTTAGGGATTTCCATCCATTCAGGAACAGATGTTGCCATTGAAACAGCTGATATTGTTATACTCAATGAAAACCTTATGTCTATACCCTTTACTATAAGGCTCTCAAAACTTACCATAAAAAAAATCAAGCAGAATTTGTTCTGGGCTTTAATATATAATGCCATTGGAATACCTGTAGCAGCTACTGGACATTTAAGTCCTGTGGTTGCTTCGGCAGCAATGGCATTAAGCTCGGTCTCAGTTATTATGAATTCTGGTTTATTGCTCAGGCATAAAAAATAACTTCTCAATTTTAAGAGAGCTGGTTATGCTTAAAACGGAGTTTTATTGTTTAGTCATGCCTTAAAAAGCCTATCTCATAGTTCAGATAAAGCACCTTCAATTGCTGCTTTTGTTTCTTCAATGTCTCTTTCATTATGGGAATAGGAAACAAATAAAGCCTCAAATTGTGAGGGTGCAATATAAATACCTCTGCCAAGCATTGACGAAAAGTATTTTTTAAATTTATCAAGGTCTGACTTTACAGCACTGTTATAATCAACAACCTTGCTATCATTAAAAAATACACTTAGCAGTGAACCTATCCTGTTTATCCTTATACTGACATTATACCTGGCAGCAGTTTCGGAGTAAGCCTTTTGAAGTGCTTCACCCAGGCAGTCCAGCCGGCTGTAGAAATCCGGAGTAGTTTTTATGGTATTCAAAGTGCTTATTCCCGCGGCCACAGCAACAGGATTGCCTGATAAGGTTCCTGCCTGATAAACGGGACCCAGCGGAGCTACTTTTTCCATTATTTCTTTTCTTCCCCCATATGCACCGACAGGCATTCCTCCTCCAACTATTTTCCCCAGAACGGTAAGATCGGGTTTAACGCCATAAAGCTCCTGTGCACCGCCATAGGACACCCGGAAGCCAGTAATAACTTCATCAAAGATTAATAGAGAGCCATACCTTTCGGTCAGACTACGCAGCTGTTTGAGAAAATCCTTATCAGGAAGCACCAGTCCCATATTTGCTGCAACCGGCTCTATAATAACAGCCGCAATATTGTCTCCGAAGCCTTTGAATAATTCCTTCAGGCCTTCAATATCATTATATACAGCTATAATTGTATTCTTTGAATAATCCTTCGGTACTCCGGCACTGTCCGGCACACCGGCCGTCAAGGCACCCGACCCTGCTTTTACCAGCAGCCCGTCACTGTGTCCGTGATAGCAGCCTTCAAATTTTACAATAAGCTCCCTACCTGTATAGCCTCTGGCTACACGTATGGCACTCATTGCAGCTTCTGTGCCTGAGCTTACAAGCCTCAGCATCTCCATGGAGGGAACAGCCTCTGCTATAAGCTCTGCTAGAATCAATTCATTTTCTGTAGGAGCCCCGTAGCTGGTACCATTTTCCGCTGCTGCTTTAATTGCATTAATTACATTGGGATGAGCATGTCCAAGAATCATGGGTCCCCAGGAACATACATAATCGATATACTCATTCCCATCAATGTCTATAATTCTGGAGCCAACTGCCTTTTTTATAATTGGAGGTACAAGACCCACAGCCCTGTAAGCTCTTACAGGGCTGTTAACCCCACCGGGCATGAGTTTGCGGGATTTTTCAAACACTTCTTTTGACTTTATATTATTCATTTCTAACATATCTCCTATTTCATGGTTTGTTCAGACCGGCTGCATTAAATAACCGATGATTATTTCAGCCATCCGGCAGCATCCTTTGCGAAATAGCTGATTATTATATCAGCACCTGCTCTCTTTATTGCTGTCAATGATTCCAGAGCTGCACCTTTTTCGTCAATCCATCCCTTTTGGGCAGCCGCCTTTATCATACAGTATTCACCGCTTACGTTGTAGGCGGCCAGCGGATAATCAAATTTACCGGAAGCCTCATGGATAATATCCAGATATGCAAGAGCCGGTTTAACCATAATTATATCTGCACCTTCATTTATATCCAGTTCAATTTCCCGCATGGCTTCCTTCCTGCCGTGATAATCCATCTGATAGGTTTTTCGGTCTCCGAATGCAGGAGCTGAACCTGCTGCATCCCTGAAGGGACCGTAAAAGGAGGATGAATACTTTGCGCTGTAGGCCATAATTGCTTTGTCAGTGAAGGCTTGTTCGTCAAGAGCCTTCCTTATGGCACCAACTCTTCCGTCCATCATATCGGAGGGAGCAATTATGTCAACCCCTGCTTCTGCCAGACTTACAGCCGTTCTGGACAGTATCTCCAATGTAAGATCATTATCAATTTTATTATCCTTTATTATCCCGCAGTGTCCGTGATTTGTATATTCACATAAGCACAAATCAGCAGTCAAAACAAGATCGGGGAAACGTTTTTTTGCTTCCCTCAGTGCTTTTTGTATTATCCCGTCACTGCAGAAGGCCCCTGATCCAACCTCATCCTTCACATCAGGTATACCAAACAGAATTACACCGGGTATTCCTGCTTTTTGTAAATTCTCCAACTCAAAAAGCAGCCTGTCAACCGAGTAATGATGTATTCCCGGCATTGAGGCTATTTCCCTTTCCACACCGCTGCCTTCAACAACAAACATAGGATATATAAAGTCATCAATACTGAGACTTGTCTCTCTGACAAGTTTTCTAATTCCATCACTGACTCTGAGTCTCCGCGGTCTTTTTATCAGCTCCATTATTCACCCTCCATTAGCCGATTAAAACATAAAAGTTTTGTTTTAGCATTTTTCTGAAAGTTCCAAAAGCTTTCCTATTATACCCTTTGAATCATGTTGGCCTGCAACCGCCGTCACTTTGAGTCCTTGCTCCTCTGCTGTATTTTCTGTAACAGGTCCGATGCATATGACTTCTGCCGGCAATTTTCCAACCATATCCTCCCCGATTATTGATACAAAAGCCTTTACAGCAGAGGGGCTGGTAAAAGTAATATAGTCAGCCTTCTCTATCTCGGGAAGTAAAAAATCAAGTTTGTTTTCCAGATTATTTGTTATGGTTGTATAAACCGGTACTTCGTCATAATTAATGCCATTATCCTGGAAGCCTTGCGGTAAATCAGGTCTGGAGAGTTCGGAATTTATAAGCAGTACTTTGTCCTCACTGTCAATAAGCTGAAGGATTCCTTTAAGCAGGTGTCCGGCAGTGTATTGTTCAGGAATATAGTCAGAATACAAGCCTCTGGCATTTAAGGCTTCCTCTGTTGCAGGTCCTACTGCTGCCAGTTTCAGGCCATAAAGTTTCCGAATATCTGTTTTAAGCTCCTTAAGCTTCCTGAAAAAAATATCCACTCCATTGCTGGATGTAAACACCAGCCAGCTATAGGAATCAAGTTTATTCAAGGCCCTCTTTAGAGGCTCGAAATTCTGGACCTCTGATATTTTGATTACAGGAAATTCCGTGACATGGGCACCGTATTCCTCCAGGCCTCTAACCATTGTGTCGGACTGTTCAGCCGGCCTGGTCACAACAATTCTTTTTCCCGACAGCAGGCCTTTTCTGTACCAGTCAAGCTTTTCAGCCAGATTGACAACTTCACCGACAACAATTACTGCCGGAGATTTTACTTTATATTGCTCACATTTTGCAACTATATTTTTCAATGTACCTGAAATAACCCTTTGTTCAGGTCGGGTACCATTCTCTATGACTGCAGCCGGTGTTTCAGCCGCCTTTCCGAAACTCATAAGGCCGTTGCTTATTTCAGCAATATTTTTGACACCCATCAGAAAAACAAGGGTTCCCTCCTGTCTGGAAAGGGTCTCAAAATCACATAGCGGCATGCTGTCCTTATTTTCAGCACTTTCCTTTTCAGATGATTGGTGCCCGGTTATTATATGAAGTGATGAGGCGTATTCCCTGTGTGTTACAGGGATCCCGGCATATGCCGGTACCGATATGGCAGAGGTAATGCCGGGCACCACCTCGTACTCAATCCCGTTTTTATGAAGATAGTCGCATTCTTCTCCTCCCCGTCCGAATAAAAACGGGTCGCCGCCTTTTACCCTGGCTACGGTTTTTCCCTCGCTTGCATATTTTAACAATATTTCGTTTATTTCCTTCTGAGGTACCTGGTGACGCTGGGGTTGTTTTCCCACATAAACAAACTCGGCACTATGGTCAGCAAAGCTAAGCACTTTACTGTCAATAAGCCGATCGTATACGATTACATCAGATTTCCTTATCGCTTCCACTGCTTTTAAAGTTAGAAGCTTATAGTCACCGGGACCAGCTCCAATAATGTATACCTTGCCAGTCATGGTCATTCTCCCTTCAGCACTCTCTGTTTTTCCAGAATAATCTCTGCCAGCTTTTCTCCTAGAAAATAAGCCTGCTGTTTTTGTCCTTCTGCTTCTGCCCTTAAAATTTCCTTGCCACTTGCTGAAGCCAGCATTCCTGCTACTTTCATTTTTTCACCATGGATTACGGCATGGGCAGCTATTGGTGTGCTGCAACCGCCGTTCAGCCTGAACATAAACCTTCTTTCCGCTTCAAGGGTCAGCATGGCTTCCTCACAATTGATAGTCTTCACTAGCTGCTCCATTTCTCCGCCTTTTTTAACCTGAACCCCTAACACACCCTGACCTATGGCTGGAATCATTTCTTCTACTGAGAAATAGCTGACACATTTTTTGTGCAGCTCCAACCTTTTAAGACCGGCGGCTGCAAGAATTATGGCATCATATTCTCCTGCTTCAAGTTTATCAAGCCTTGTGAGCACGTTGCCTCTCAGCTGCCTTATCCTGAGGTCAGGCCTTAAGTTTAACAGCTGAACCTCACGCCTTATACTGCTGGTACCTACAATCGATGCCTCCTTTAATTCCTCAAGGCCTTTTCCGTCGGTTGTAACTAAAACATCCCTTGGATCTTCTCTTTCTGAAACTGCTGCAATTGTCAACTGTTCAGGCATCACAGCAGGCATATCCTTCATGCTGTGAACAGCCATGTCTATTTTATCCTCAATAAGGGCATTCTCAATTTCATTTACAAACAAACCTTTTCCGCCGATTAAGTCTAGTTTTGTATCCAGCAGGATATCACCTTTTGTCTTCATCCCAACCAGTTCAAAATCAAGCTGGGGGAATCTGTTTGCCAACAGGTTGATGATCAGCCTGCTCTGTGCCATTGCAAGTGCACTTTCACGTGTTCCTACTCTTATAGTTCTGTTCATTACCGGACTGCCTCCATACTTAATTTTTATAATTCAAATTAATTTTTTCGATTGTAGAAAAATCTACTCACATCAGCGGCGTTTCAACAAGACGGGAAATATGCTCTTCAAGTATTTTTTTCAACGCCTTTGGAGTAATATCCCCCCTGGAATAAAACTCCTCAAGCACCAGGCCAAGCTCCTTTTCCATTTCAGGCTTTGACAGCCTGCTGTCCCGTACCGTATTTCTATATTCCGACAGGAGCTCCAGAATCTCGGAATAGCCCTCGTGAAAAATATCCTCGGTAATTTTTCTGATTTTTTTTGAAAGAGCCGGATATTCACCTGAAGTGGATATCCCAATCGTCAAGGCACCCCGCTTTACCACTGACGGAAAAATAAAGGTACATAGTTCAGGGGCATCAACTATATTTACAGGAATATTTCTGCTGGCGGCATCCCTGTAAACTCTTTCATTTACAGCCTTTGATGAGGTTGCAGCTATAACAAGTGAAGCCATTTCCAAATCCTGTTCATGGTACTCTCTTCTAATTACTGTGGCTTTTCCCTGTTCTTCCAATTTCAGTATATAACTGCTGATTTCCGGAGCAATTATGATCAGCTGTGCCTCAAACCTGAGCAATATTTCTACTTTTCTCGAAGCAACCTCACCGCCTCCGATTACAATGCAACGTTTTCCTTTCAGATCAACAAACAATGGGAAAACAGCCATTTTCTCAGTTACCCCCACTCCACAAAGACATTTTTTGAACCCCGACATAAATATTTCTTTTTCTGTACCATTTTATAAATTCTTCAGCATGGCTGTCAATCTGTTCACTTATATAATCATGATCAAATTTTCTTTCACTTTTTGGGGTTGCGCTTATAATTTCTTTTAATTGGTCTATATTATAAAGTTCAACATTTTTAACTTCATTAATTGATTCGTCAAAATCCCTTGGTACAGCCAGATCAATAAAAATATGCTCCTTTGTCCTATTGAGGAGAGTCTCTTCAAGAGTATCCTGAGTAATGGTATAGTGAGGACTTGAGGTCGCCCCGATTATTACATCGCTTTGATCAATATATGAATATCTGTCATTATAATCAATTGTTATTACTTTATTGTCGTCATTGGTACTAACAGTATCGTTATCTGTACTGATTATACTGCTTCTTCTGGTCATATAAATTTTTGCTGCACCGGCTGCGAGCAGCTTCTCGCACACAGCTGTACCGGTTTCACCTGAACCAATAACAAGTATATTCCTGGAAGACAATTCTTTGCAATATACCTGTTGAAGCAGCTGAACCACCTGTCCTGAAACTGATGATGCCTTTCCCAGCAGGAGGCTTCTTGTCTTGATTTTTTTTGAAGATGTTACTGCCAGTCTTGAAAGTGAATTTAAAACTGCCTTGCTTGTACCGTACTTCATGGACAATTCGTATGCTTTTCTAAACTGACCTAAAATCTGATCTTCCCCAAGTATCATTGAATCCATACCTGAAGCAACCTTGATAATGTGCTTGATGGCATTAATTCCTTCGTACACGTAGAAATATTTCTTCATCCTGTGACTATCCAGCCCTTTCAGAAGGCAAAAGTTTTTTTCAATATTCCCCGTATCCAAAAGATTGTTTTCTGAAAAAACGTGTATTTCAGTTCTGTTGCAGGTTGAAAGTAAGGCGCATTCAGATACACCCTCCAGTTTTTTGAACCCGGACAGCATTTCTTCATATTCTTCTTGTTCAATACTGAATTTTTCGCGTATTTCTATTGGAGTTTTTTTATAATTGACTCCAATTACGTATAGATTCATTAGATTTCACCGTCCAAACTCTATTTATTATTTAGCTTCTGACCGTGAAGACTTTTCTCTGACCAGTTCTATTATTCTTCTGGCTGCCATGGCACCCTGACCAACTGCAGTAGATACCTGCTTGAAACCTCCTGTACAATCACCGGCTGCAAACAAGCCGGTTACATTCGTTTTCTGATCCTTGTCTACAAGAATAGAGGCTCCCTCTGTTAATACTCCCAGCTTTCTTGCAAAATCAACGCTTGAAGCACTGTCATTGGCAATAAAAAGACCATCCAGGTTTTCCTGGGTACCGTCTGTAAAATATACTTTCTCCAGATATTCCTTCCCTTCCAGTTTTAAAATAGTCTTGTTAACTATCCTGAACCTTTCATGAAGTTTGCTGTAATCTCCGCTGTACTCAAGTTCCTTACCATTGGTATATATGGTAATGTTGGAGGTAAATGGCTTTAATTCTTCAGCTTCATGAATTGCAAAATCCTTGTTTCCCAGGACTCCAACCTTCAGATTCTTGTAAAAGAAGCCATCACAGGTAGTACAGTAACTTACTCCTATACCCTCCAATTCCTTGAGACCATCTATCCTAAGCTTCTTTTGAGGCTGACCTGTAGCAAGCAGTACTGTTCTTCCCGAATAAGTATTTTCTGAGGTTATTACTTCAAAATTTTCATTTTGATTAACTCCCAGAACTTCTTCCTCCATAATATCTGCTCCAAGTCGAAGAGCCTGTTGTTCTCCTGCTCTTAAGAGTTCGCTGCCGCTAATGGCTTCGGTAAAACCGAAATAATTTTCAATTTTATGTGCTTTTAACAGCTCACTGTTGTTCTTTCCAATAACAAGCGTCCTCAGGTTAGCCCGAACAGTGTAAAGAGCGGCTGATAATCCTGCAGGACCCTTACCCACAATAATTACATCGTAAATCATATTTTTAGTTAACCTCCCCTATACTAACTTATCCAAGGCCTGCTCAAAGTCCTCCTCAATATCTTCAATATCTTCAATTCCAACACTGATTCTTATTAAATCATCATAGACGCCCATTTTTTCCATCTCTTCTACAGTGTTGGTTGCATAAATAGTTGATGCCGGATGAATGACCAAAGTCCTGACATCTCCTATGTTTGAGAGGTTGTAAGCATATTTTAGAGAATTTATAAGCTTAAAGGCATTTTCCCTGGAGCCTACTCGAATGGTAAGAATAGCACCAAATTTATAATCAAACTGTTTACTTGCCACTGCATAATCCTGGCTGCTTTCCAAACCGGGATAGTTCACTGCAGTTACTTTAGGATGACTTTTGAGAGTTGCTGCCAGCTTCATTGCATTGCTGCAAAGGCGATCCATCCTTAAAGCCATAGTTTCCAGCCCAAGGCTGCTCAAATATGCATTAAAGGGTGCCATGCAGGCTCCAAAATCCTTGAATAAAGTCTTTCTAAGTTTTGCCAGGTATACAAAGCCTCCAAATTTTTTGTATTCCTTCAGTGATGGGTACTTATCAAAATCCCATTTAAATTTTCCGCCATCTATTATAATACCACCTATGGAATTCCCGCTTCCGTTAATATATTTTGAAGTCGAATGAATAACTATATCTGCTCCCAGGCTTAACGGCTTAACCAGGTACGGAGTTGTAACGGTGTTATCCACTATGAGAGGAATGCCATGACTGTGCGCCAGCTCTGAAAGTTCCTTTATATCGTAAACATCCAGCTTGGGGTTACCTATGGTTTCTACATATATGGCTCTCGTTTTATCATTTAAGTTTTCCTTGAAACTTTCAATGGAATTATCCTTTGCAAATCTGGCAGTTATTCCGAAATCCTCAAAACAGCCGAACAAAGAATATGTACCACCAAATATACCTCTTCCCGAAACTATTTCTTCGCCGCTTCTTACTATATTCAGAAGTGCCAGAGTAGCTGCCGCCATGCCTGATGAGCAAGCAACGGCACCTGCACCCCCTTCCAGATAGGATATTCTTTTTTCAAAAGCGTCAATGGTGGGATTGTTTATTCTTGTATATATAAATCCGGGTTCACGTCCCTTAAAAACATTTTCCAGCTTCTCAGCAGTTTCCTGCTCAAAAGCAGAAGACTGATATATGGGTATGGTAGTAGCCCCGGTTTTCCCGTCGGCTCCAAAATTGCCATGCAAAAGAGCAGTATTGAATTTCATATTTCCTCCATGTCCCCTGAAAAACTCTATTAGCCTTCCAGTCCGCCTTTTTCAACAAACACCGTGAAGGTTCCATCTTCATTGTTTACTACGTTCAACACTTTATGGCCTTCATCTTTAAAACTTCTCGGCACATTTTGAATAGGTTCCCCTTCATTCATTTTGACTTCAAGTATCTGACCGTCCTCCAATTCCTCCAGGGCAACCTTAGCCTTAACAAAAGTTATCGGACAAACTACGTCGCTTATATCTACAAAATCATCAGCTTTAATATCCATAATATCCTCCAATCATTTTACAAGAGTCTTTCAATTAACTATCACAACATCGCGCTAGCAACTTCCTTCTCAAGCAGTTCCCAGCCCACCCGGTCTACTGTGTTTCTAAAACGCTCGCTGGATTTTCCGTGTGTTTCGTAGAATTTAAGTGTAACATCCACAACCTTGAACAATTCCTCAGTTGTAAAAACAATTGGCAGCAGTTTCTTTCCGATAGCTATTCTGTTTCCGAACAAGCCCCCGAAATAAATGATGAATCCGCTTTTACCCTCCCAGGCTTCTGTGGGACAGGCCTTAACGCAGCGGCCACAATAGTTGCAGGCATCTTCCTTGAAAATGAGTTTTTTACCGGCTTTATCAACGGTTATTGCTTTTTCACGGCAAACTGCTTCACATAAACCGCAGAAGGTACATTTGTTTTCTACCCATTCAACTTTTTGACCGCCTTTAATTCCAAGATCATTCTCTTCTGCTTTGAGACAGTTATTACAGCAGGCGGTAATACCAAATTTGAATTTATGAGGCAATTCCCTGCCATGATAATTTTTATCAAACTCATATGCCAGTTTTGTGGAATCAATAACACCGTTAGGGCATATTTCGCTTCCCTGACAGGCAGTAATTGTTCTTACTCTCGGACCGCAGACTCCTGGCTGTAAGTTTGCTTCTGCAAGCTCACTCTTAACAGCTTCCACATCCTGGAGCTTTATAAAAGGTATCTCTATACTTTGTCTTGATGTCATATGTACATACCCATGGCCGTATTTTTTTGCAATTTCATGGACCTTCAGCAGTTGATCGGCCTGAATCTGACCGCCTATTATTCCCAATCTTAAAGAAAAGTTGTCTTTTTGCTTCTGACGCATGAAGCCGCCTTTTTTTAATTCCTTATAATCCACCTGTGCCATAATTCTTTTCTCCATTTCCAGTAAAAGGGAGCATACTATAAACCATGGTAATTTTTCATCCATCCGGTTTAACAATCAGCTCTATTCACCTTGTATAATAAGTTTTTCTTCACTTACCTCATTCTTTATGATGTTAAAGCTTTTTAAAACAATATTCCCGGCATCCATTAACGATATAATAAAGTAACTGGCTTTGGGATCAAAGGCTAACCTTTTATCCTCTTCAGAGGGCCGTGATGGCGAAGCAGGGTGACTGTGAAAGTTTCCCAGCATCTCCCAGCCGTTATTTCTCATATCTTTAACTGAAACAAACTGCTCTCTGGGATCCATTGAAAAATGCTCTGGACTGTTGTCTGTATTTTTAACCAGATATACTCTTTTGACATATTTAATATCGTTTTCATTGCTTCCGCCCAAAAGACCGCAAGCCTCATTAGGAAGAGCCTGTTTCGAATGTTCCAGAATTTCATTATACTGTTTTTTTGTAATTACAATCAATTATAGCACCTACTTTCTATAAACGGAACTGAACAAAATATTTCGTATTTATGTTCTTTTAATTCCTTAACATCAATAAAATATCCGAATAGCCTGAAATAATGAAGCTAATTTAAAATCCTATGATGTATGCTTTAAATCGCATACCGCCTGTTCATAATCAAGCAATGTTTTAATTGTCGGAGCCTCTCCACAAACCTGACAGTTCTTATTATTTGGCAGCTTGATTTTTCTGAATTCCATTTTAAGTGAGTCATAGGTTAAAAGCTGTCCCGTAAGTAACTCACCCACACCAAGAATATACTTAATTGCTTCAGTTGCCTGAATTGTACCGATTATTCCTCCCATAACACCAAGAACACCGGCTTGTTTGCAGGTTGGTACCGCATCAGGAGGAGGCGGGTTCTTGAAAACGCATCTATAGCAAGGACCCTGACCCGGTACATAAGTCATTGTCTGCCCCTGAAATCTAATTATACCCGCATGTGAAAAGGGCTTCTGTGTCAATACACAGACATCATTTATGAGAAATTTTGCAGGGAAATTGTCTGTTCCGTCAATGATAAAATCATAGTTTTTATCATTGATAATATCTTTAATATTTGCAGAACTGACCCATTCCTTATAGGTTGCAACCTCTACATCAGGATTCATTTCATTGATAGTTTCCTTGCCTGATAAAACCTTGGGCTTTCCAACATCTTTTGTAAGGTGGATTATCTGTCTCTGAAGGTTTGAAAGCTCAACTGCATCAAAGTCTACCAATCCGATGGTACCTGCTCCAGCGGCAGCCAGAAACATTGCTGCAGGTGCACCAAGACCTCCTGTTCCTATAATAAGAACCTTTGAGTTAAGAAGTTTTTTCTGACCCTTGACCCCAACTTCCTTTAAAATAATGTGTCTGGAATATCTTTCAAGCTGTTCATTTGAGAAACTCATAAAGTACCGCCTCCCATGAAGTACAGAAATTCAACAACATCTCCGTCTTTTACCACCAGGGTTTCAAAATTATCTCTGTCCACAAACTCGTCGTTAATCTGTACTGTTACATAATCCTGCATTTCTACGTTCTGATAACTTAACAGTTCTTTTACTGTCAATTCCCTTTCCAATAAAACTTCTTTTCCGTTTGCATGAATCTTCATGGCCATACCTCCAAAAATTAAATATAATAGTCAAGAATGATTTCCTGTTGTTTCAGCAGCTGACATACTGAATCTACAGTCTTTTCAATTGAACCATCGGTATTTATGTCTGCATTGGGTTTAAAGCTGTTAAAGGGCGATTCCCCGACATTAACAATAATTATTTCATGTGGTTGGTTCAATAATTTCAGCTTTTCTGCTTCATAATCGTCCAGGTCGAAAACAGAAGTAATAAATATCTGTCCGGCATCAGTAAATATTCTGGCAAGTTCGCCTATTTGTCTAACCTGATTGTCTCTTGCCTGAAAATCTGAAGAACTATCCGATGCAAGTCCGCTGAGAAGACTTGATACACCAAGGTAATAAGCCTTGTATTTCATTTTAAACAATCTGCTTTCAAGTTTCTTACCTATATCCTGAATTGTTTTCTCATTTTCTTCACTTCCAGTAGTGATTACAACGAACTTGGACTTGTGACCGTATGCTTCTTCTCTTTCGTCTGAAGAAATAAGACTCTTTTCCCATAGGTATTCCCTGTCTCTGATGTGTTCTACAAGGCTGTTTTCACTGTCCGATACACCCTCAAGAATTATTCCGCCTCCGGATATTTCATAGTTATCCACTATTACAAACCGCCCTGTAAGCTCTATATCCGAAATAACATCAAAGGCAATAGGCTTTGCAGTTTCAAGAATACACTCTGCCACGTCGTGCCTTTCCACCTGATCCTTGAAGGTATCAATATTGAGCTCGGCAGCATCTATGATATTCAGAATTTCAACCAGCTTCACCGCTATTCTCATGGTACCTATCTTCAATTTGTAGTTTTTGTTCTTTATCAAAGGCACATGTCCAACCCAGAATATATTTACTCTGAAGCGTGAGCTAAGCACCGGCTGCTGTTCATTAACCCTTACCATCAGTTCTCCGGGCTTTATATAAATCTGTGTTTTAATTGTAAAGCCCACTGCCTGATTGGCATAAGCAGTATCTGCAGGTGCAGTGTTAAAACCCTCAACACTGTTTACTACACTCTTCTTTTTTGAAGGAAGGAATATTACCTCGTCTCCTGTTTTTATTGATCCGCTCAAAACAGTACCGGCAACAATTCTTCTGTCATCATTTTCTTCTGTGAACTTATATATGTCCTGTACAGGCATACGGAAGGGAAGCTGATGATTTTCCTTCTTGTTTGCAAAACCATCAAGCTGTTCCAAGACTGTGGGGCCTTGGTACCACTGTGTGTTTTCAGAATTGACGGCTACGTTGTCACCGTTAAATGCACTTATTGGAATAAAATTTATAGGCTTGATGTTTATTTTGTGAAGAAACTCTGTAAATTCAGATTTTATTGAAGTAAATACATCGCTGTCAAAGTCCACCAGGTCCATTTTATTTACAATAACAACCACCTGTTTTATTCCAAGCATGGAAACAATATGTCCGTGGCGTTTTGAGTTTTCCCTGATTCCTTCCTTTGCGTCAATTACCAGTAAAGCCGCCTCTGCTCTCGAGGCACCGGTTACCATGTTTTTCAGGAATTCAATATGTCCGGGCGCATCAATAATTATGTAGTCTCTCTTTCGGGTTTTGAAGAAGCATCTGGCAGTATCAATGGTTATGCCCTGCGCCTGTTCATCCTTTAGTGCATCCAGAAGGAATGCGTATTCAAATGGTCTGGAGTTCTTTTTGCAGTATTCCTTTACCGATTCAAGCTTTCCTTCAGGGAGGGAATCAGTGTCGGCAAGCAGTCTTCCTATAACGGTACTTTTACCGTGATCCACATGTCCAACGATTACTATGTTCATCTGTTCTCTATTATCCATTTACATGTAACCTCCTCTGCGAAGTGTCTCAAGTCCCCCGCCATCATCCTTATCCTGGGCACGGCCTGATCTTTCGGCTATGTTTGCAAATTTACCGCTTTTTAATTCTTCTATGATTTCAATGACATTCTTTGATGTGGATTCCACAGGGGTTGTACAGGGGTAGCAGCCCAGTGATCTGTATCGCTTCCCGCCTCCCTGGTCAAAGTAAAGTGAAGTTATGGGAATATTTTCTCTTTCGATGTATTCCCATATATTCAATTCAGTCCAATCCAGCAGAGGATGTATTCTGATATGTGTTCCGGGAGCAAAATCTGTCTTGAACTGATTCCAGAATTCAGGCGGTTGATCTCCTACATCCCAGTCATTTTCCTTATCTCTTGGGGAAAAATATCTTTCCTTTGAACGGCTGCCTTCCTCATCGGCTCTGACACCCACAATAACACCCGTATACTTTTCCCTGTTATTGTCAGACACGTATTTTCCTGTTTTGTGATCCATTACATATCTGTTCCACTCTCCAGATAAAGTATTTTTTAAAGCCTCCGATTTAAGAGACTGACAGCAGGTGATACGGTCAACCTTTCCATCGGGGAAGGTTCTTTTTTGAGCCAGTGCTTCAGTATTTTCACCATATACCATTGTCAATTTCCATTTAAGTGCCAGATCATCTCTGTACTGTATCATTTCAGGTATTTTATAATGAGTATCAATGTGTACCAGCGGTATGGGCACATGTCCGAAAAATGCTTTTCTAGCCAGCCACAAAAGTACTGTACTGTCCTTTCCTATTGACCACAGCATACAGATGTTTTTGAATTCCCTGTACGCTTCTCTGAGTATATGCACACTCTGCGCTTCCAACTTATCCAAATGATTCATGTTAACCTCCGTAATTTTCAAATATCAGTGAAAATCTCCTGCCTCTATGGGTGTTGAGTGAACAAGCTTGTATCAATGGTATCAATCCCCCACTGATTATAAATAAATTTAATTAATATTATGTTGGATTGTGGACTCCAATATGAAGGCCGCATTCCTTTTTGTCAGGATCCTCCCACCACCATCTGCCGCTTCGCACGTCCTGACCCGGCTGAACCGCCCTGGTACATGGCTGGCAGCCAATGCTGCGGAAGCCGGTGTTGTAAAGGTGGCTGTATGGAATATTGTTTTCCTTTATGTAGGCCCATACATCATCCTCCGACCAGTGTATTATGGGATTGATCTTGTAAATGGAGTTGCCATCGTCCCATTCAAAGATTTCCATATCCTGACGGGTTGGAGATTGATCCCTTCTCAAGCCGCATATCCATCCGTCAACAGAGCTCAAAACTCTTTTCAACGGCTTGACTTTTCTGATTTCGCAGCATTTTTTCCGGAGTTCCACACTTTGGTAAAAGAAATTCGGTCCAAGCTTTGAAACCACTTCCTCCAGATCCCCTCTTTCGGGAGCATATACTTCATAATTGAATTTATACCTTAACATTGTTTGCTCCATAAGGTCGTAAGTCTTCTGAAAATGTCTGCCTGTATCAATGACAAAAATTCTGGCTTGGGGATCCACCTCCAAAAGCATGTGTGTAAGCACCTGGTCTTCTATTGAAAGGCTTGACGCCAATGCTACTTTAGAAACCCCGATTTTTTCCACGATGAACCTGATAACCTCTTCCGGCTGTGAAAATTCATTGTTCAGTGCCTTGATATCCAATTGTTCCATTCCTGTTTTTCTCCACCTTTCTATACATTTAATCTTTAATTTAAAGCTGAATTGTCTAAAAAGCTCTCCAATACCATAGCTGCTGCTCCGATTGAAATTGCATTATCATTAAAAAACCCGCCGTTGCTGAAAAATATTTTATCTTTTCCATGGGTACGGGATCTCTCCAATGCAGTTTCAGTACATATATCATAAAAAAGCCTGGAGTGTTTAATTAGCGGGCCGCTTAAAATCACTATTCCGGGATTAAGAAGCTTTATAAGATTTGCCAGTCCGTCTCCCATTATTACCGCTCCGTCCTGTATTACCTTTAAGGCATGGGGATCATTTAATTCAGCTGCTCTGCAAATATCTATATAGGAAAATTTTACATTCATTTCTTCAGCAGCCTCCTGTTTTAATTCCTTGAATTTCTCAATGATTGAAAATATGGAGGAATAGGCCTCTATACACCCCCTGTTCCCGCAGGAGCATCTATCCCCGTTAACATTGATCATCATGTGTGCAAATGCATCTTCGGAGTCATTAATATTCCTAACAAAAACTCCTGAGGAAATCAATCCTGTTCTGATACCTACTCCACAGTTAATATAAATAACATTCCTTATTCCTTTACCTATTCCGTAATAAGTTTCGGCCAATACCGCTGCATTTGCTCCATTATCAATGACCACAGGTATTTCCAGTCTCTTTTCAAAAATCGATTTCAGGGGTATGTTCTCCCAGCCCGGAGCTTCAAAGTTTTCAGGGTTAAGAACTACGCCGTTGCTTCTGTCCAATGGACCTACCGTACCTACACCCATTCCGATTATTTTACCGTTTTGCTTTATGACTTTTTCCTGTACTTCTTTAATCCAGCTCAATATAATACTCAAGGTTAGCTTTGGGGTTGATTCACGGTTCATCTCGAATCTGTATTTCCTGACCGGCTGCATTTTCAAATTTGTTAATATTACCTGTGTATAGGTTCTGGAAATGTCTATCCCCACAAGATAATATTTAGAGGAATCAACATCATATAACACAGGCTTTCTTCCACCGGTAGATTCCCCGATTTCCGATCTGCCCAGCAGCTTCATTTCTTCAAGGGGCTGCATCATTCTGCTCAGGCTGGTAAGCTTCAAGCCTGACATTTCAGACAATGACGCCTTGGTCAAGGCCTGATCGTGGAGAATTAAACTGAGTATTTTTTTTGATTCCAGAGGTAAACCACTTAAAAGATTTTTTATCCGCATATGCTACACCTGACTTTTTACCAATTTAGTTAAAAGTTATCAAAAAAAATATCTATATTATATAATCCTCAGGAACAAACACTCTGAAATCCTTTGGTTTGACATAAACTGTCTGCTTTTCCTTGAGCTTGAGCTTTTTATATACTTCCTTGCTGATTTCAGCCTCTATATAATCACCGGTGTCAACTCTCTTCATTTCCAGATTGACAATTGGGCCAACTGCTCGAATAAAAATAACACTGGCAGCGATAAACTTATTTTCGCCAGGTTCAAGGCTTATTTCGATATCATGGGGTCTGATGTAGCTGATAACAGCTCTGTCACTGGTCTCGGTATGTTCGGGTGCATCCAGCTTCAAGGAACCAAGCTCAATCTTCCCGTTATGTACTCTGCCGTGAAACAGATTAACATTGCCCAGAAAGTTGTAAACAAAAGGATTTGCAGGGTTGTCGTATACTTCTTCAGGTGTACCGATCTGCTCAATCTGACCCTGATTCAGAATTACAATCCTGTCGGCAACGTCCAGCGCTTCTTCCTGATCATGTGTTACGAACACACTAGTGATGGGATATTCATCATGTAATTTTCTCAACCATCTTCTAAGATCTTTTCTAACTTTGGCATCTAGTGCTCCAAAAGGCTCATCCAGCAGCAAAACTTTCGGTTCGACAGCAAGGGCTCTCGCCAGAGCTATTCTCTGCCTTTGTCCACCGGACAGCTGGGCAGGGTAGCGTTTTGCAAGCTCTTCCATTTTCACCAGAGCCAGCAGTTCATGGACTTTCTTTTCAATAGTTTCCTTATCCGGTCTCAATTTTGACGGTCTGACCTTCAAACCGAAAGCAATGTTCTCAAACACAGTCATGTGTTTGAATAAGGCATAGTGCTGAAATACAAAGCCTACTTTTCTGTCCTGTGTACTTTTACCTGTATTATCCTCACCATCAAAGATGATATTTCCCTTATCAGCTGTTTCCAGACCGGCAATAATTCTGAGTAAAGTGGTTTTTCCCGAACCGGATGGGCCAAGCAATGCCACCAGTTCCCCCGTATTAATTTTTAAATCAATACTGCTCAGAGCTTTGAAGGTATCAAATGTCTTGGATATATTTGAAATTTCTATACTCATATAACCTCCCATCAGCGTGTTTCACGCGTAAAATTAGTCATAGGCACTTTTATAAAAATACTGTATTCCCTGCTATTTGAACTGCTGCTTTATTTTCCAGTCAGAAATGTTTTTTATTATCAGGTTTATAATTGCAATTACGGTCAATAGTGAGGCTACCGCAAATGCAGCTGAAAATTTATATTCATTGTACAGTATCTCTACATGTAGAGGAACTGTATTGGTCAAGCCCCTTATGTGGCCTGAAACAACTGAAACAGCTCCGAATTCTCCAGCTGCTCTTGCAGCCGTCAGCATAATACCGTACAAAAGCGCCCATTTAATATTGGGAAGGGTTATCAGCCAGAAGGTTTTAAATCCGCTTGCACCCAGGGTAAGTGCAGCTTCTTCCTCTGCCGTTCCCTGTGATTCCATAAGCGGTATTAATTCTCTTGCAACAAAGGGAAGTGTAACAAATAATGTCGCAATAATGATTCCGGGAGGTGCAAAAATTATTTTTATTCCCAGGTCATTTAAAACGGGAGCCAAAAGTCCATGACTTGTACTGAACAGCAAAACAAATATCAAACCTGCAACTACAGGTGATATAGCAAAGGGCAGATCTATAATTGTAATTAAGAAATTTTTGCCCTTGAATTTAAACTTTGCCACAGCCCACGCAGCAATAAGACCAAATATAGTGTTTACAGGCACCACTATTGCTATCGTAAGCAATGTAAGCTTAATTGCCGACAAGGCAATTGGATCACTGATTGCAGCAAAGTATACGCTGGCTCCTTGTTCAAAGGCTTTAACAAAAACAGAAATAAGAGGTATGAGGAGCATAAGGATAAAAAACAAGATTGCTATTGCAATAAGTATGATTTGAACAACCTTTGATTCCTTTTCAGCTCTTTTTACCTGTTGAATTTCATTTGAAGTTTTATGGTTTAACGGGATACTACCTGTCATACGTCCTCCCAGGAAATATTGAAATTTTGTAATCCTTACTTTCCTTTATGCCTGTTGCCGGCCCACCACTGAAACAGATTTATTACAAGCAGCATCACAAAGGAGATTATCAGCATAATAGCGGCAACAGCAGTTCCACCTGCATAGTCATACTGCTCAAGCTTGGTTCTGATTAAGAGCGGAGTTATCTCGGTTTTCATAGGCATATTACCTGAAATAAATACCACTGAACCATATTCTCCCAAAGCTCTTGCAAAGGATAGTGCAAAACCGGTTATCAGTGCAGGAAGCAGTTCCGGAATAATTATCCTGCAAAAGGTCTGGAATCTGTTTGCTCCAAGACAGGCCGCAGCCTCTTCAACCTCGGTATCGATACTGTGTAAAACAGGCTGCACCGTTCTTACAACAAAGGGAAAACTGATAAATATCAGTGCCACTGTTATGCCGAGCGGTGTATAGGAAATTTTGATTCCCAGAGGTTCAAACAGTTTTCCGATCCATCCGTTAGGCGCATAGAGAGTAGTAAGTGATATACCTGCAACAGCTGTAGGAAGAGCAAATGGCAAATCTATCAAGCCATCAATTAATTTTTTTGCCGGGAAAGAGTATCTCTCCAGAACCCAGGCTATCAAAAGTCCAAAAACAGCATTAATTGCTGCTGCCAGAAAGGATGTGCCAAAGGATACTTTTAGTGATGCCACCACCCTTTCACTTGAAGCTATTTCCCAAAAGCTTTTAAGTCCAAGGCTTGAACTGTTTATAAAAACCATGGCAACGGGAATTAATATCAATAATGTTATGTATAGAATTGTTATTCCCATGGTTAATCCAAATCCCGGTATGACGCTTTGCTGCTTTAATTTTAAAGGCTTAATTGTCAGATTCATGAATTCACCTCGGATATATTTGAGTCCTTCCGGAACCTGACAGGATTCCGGAAGGATTTATATTATATAATTATTTTTTTACGTAAATCTGATCAAAAACTCCTCCGTCGGCGAAATGTTCCTGCTGGGCTTTTGTCCAGCCCCCGAAAACTTCATCTATTGTAAACAGGTTTATCTGTGGGAACTGTTCTGCATATTTCTTGGCTATTGTTTCGTTTCTGGGTCTATAATAATTCCTGGCGGCAATTTCCTGCCCTTCGTCACTGTATAAGTATTCCAGATATGCTTCGGCAACTTTTCTGGTACCTTTCTTATCTACAACTGAATCAACAACCGAAACCGGAGGCTCTGCCAGAATACTTACCGATGGGACCACTATTTCAAATTTGTCTTTTCCAAGTTCGTTAATTGAAAGGAAGGCTTCGTTTTCCCATGCAATGAGAACATCTCCAAGACCGCGTTCCACGAAGGTCGTTGTTGCGCCACGTGCACCTGAATCAAGTACCGGAACATTTTCATACAGTGCTTTTACAAACTCTTTAGCCTTTTCCTGGTCATTATTATCCTTTTTAAGTGAATAGCCCCAGGCTGCAAGATAGTTCCAGCGTGCTCCGCCCGATGTTTTCGGATTTGGGGTGATTACCTGTATACCCGGTTTAACCAGGTCATCCCAGTCTTTTATATTCTTTGGATTTCCCTTCCTGACCAGA
Organism: Bacillota bacterium; assembly: GCA_023409265.1. Taxonomy (GTDB): domain Bacteria; phylum Bacillota; class Clostridia; order Acetivibrionales; family DSM-1351; genus Ruminiclostridium. The sequence goes on from JAEYHZ010000036.1 coordinate 352,518, forward strand.
AACACTATTGTTGAGGTATAGGGTGTTGAGTTGTTGGGTAAACGCTTTTGCCATTCCTTGTTCAGTATTTCTTTATTCTTATTGATGGAATCAATATCATATGCCAGAGCTAACGTAACCACATCTGCTTCATTTCCATCAATAACAGTTCTTGCCTGACTTCCTGAACCGCCGTGGGATTGTTGGATTGTTACATCCTGTCCTGTTTTACCTTTCCAGTACTTTACAAAGGCTTCATTGTACTCCTGATAAAGTTCCCGGGTGGGATCGTAGGATACGTTCAGAAGGGTCACGGGACCAGCTGCTGCAGCACTGCTGCCTGAGGATGTTTGAGTACTATTACTTCCGCAGCCTGCCAGAACAGAAATAATCATTAAAATACTCAAAATCAAAATCCCGGTTTTTGTTTTTTTGTTAAATGCTTTCATATATGATCTCCTTTATAATATATTAGTATTCATATCTTTTTAATATGTTATTGATGAAAAAAAATATTTCGATGAGCTAAAACTAGTCGTTTATATGTATTACATATACCATACCATTCTTATATGTTTTATAAGTTATTGAAATATTATCATGTGGTCAAAAGTCTGTCAATAGTTTAATTAATTATTTTATTAAAGTACCATATGTCTATTTATTCGTCGGATTGTCCAAAAATAAAGGCCAAATCCCGGCTTATACGAGATCGGCCTTATATATTAACCAAACTATAGTTAATTGCATCATTTTAAAGAAATTGAGCTTACTTTTATTATATTTCCCTGCAGTGTTCCATTAACTGTTATTTCAGGTACTTTGTCAGCGGTTACTTTTGGTATGATATTTTCTATAGCAAGCTTTTGTCCATTGGCATCAAACTTGTAGTATTTATAGCTTCCATCCTTCTGTTTTATAGATATCCCATAGCCACTTGCTTCGCAATGGGGGCAACTCAGACATTTTACTCCCATTTCTGCCGGCTCCTTCAGATGCGGAGTACAATCCGAATCTCCCAGCCAGCCGGTAAAAGTCTGTTCCTTTGGGATTATCTCAGTTATGGATTTGACCTGAACTGAATTATTCTTGATAATCCCGTTTACACTGATGTCTGCCCCGGTTTTAAGACTGCCTGATTTAACAAGATTTTTTGCAAGCTTTTGACCGTTGGCATCAAATACTACAAATTTCTTAGTTCCATCCTTTTCTACAATTTCAATTCCATATTTGTTGTTTTTCAAATTTAACGTTCCTTTATATATGTACCCCCAAACCCTGTTGCCGACTGAGGAACTGCCTGAAGCTGCATTTATGCTGTCCAGAACAATAATATTGTTAAATGTCAGTGATAGTAAAACCACTAATAAAATTAATAATTTTTTGCGTTTCATGATAATTCTCCTTATAAACACATGGATTAACCATTTGATTGAGTTTAGAACTCATTCTGTGGATTATTCAATCTATAACCTTTATTTTACTTTTTATCATTCCCATCCAGCAGGTATAAACCAGTTCTCCTGTTTCGGAAGGGGTAAATACTATAATATTGTCTCCGGGCATTAGTTTTTTTTCAATATTTAAATCCGGAATCATAATCTCATTATTGCAGTCATTGAGCTTCTCTTTATCCGCCTTTAAGTTCCATCTGACCGGAATTCCTTTTTTTACAATGATTGCAGGATATTCATAAGCCTTTAATTCTGTATCAATTATTTGGATGCTGCTATTAAGCTCAGACCGGTCATCCTGATTATTAAGCGGCTCTGTATTTTGTACCAATTTTTGAGTTATTTCATTCCTGACGCTACGATTTACCTCTGAAGCCTTATACTCGGTTGAATTAAAAAAAGGTAATCCAGTGTCGACACCGGCCAGAGCCAATCCCCTTCCCAGCATTGCAAAACCCATTACAATAACAATTACTGCACTTAATGAAGCAACCAACCTGGCATGCTTTTTCAGCAAGGTTAAATTTATTAATCCAAAGGTAAAAAGTATTGGAATAGTTCCCAGAGTAAATATAAAAGATGAAACTGCTCCAACCGGACCGCTTTTTGTTCCAAGTGCATAAAGCTGAATCATCTGAAGGGGTCCACAGGGCATAAGTCCGCTCAACAAACCAATTATCAGGTTGCTTTTGTATTTCCCTGCAAAGATTCTTCTGGCAATAAAAGAAGGTAACATTATATTAAGTTTTCTTAATACAGGAAATACGTTTAAGTATTTAACTGCCAGGAGAATCATAAAGGTTCCGCCTAAAATTGGTATTATACCCTTCCATACTCCTGTGAGATTCACAGCATGGCCGATACTTCCTGCTATTCCTCCCACAGCAGTGTATGAGGCCACTCTCCCAACATTATAAACAAGAATTGGGGATACCCCTCTCTGTTCAATATTATTCGACAATATAAGTCCTCCGCACATTCCGATACAGTGAAAGGATGTAAGCACTCCAAAGACAAATATTAATCCCAGCCCTACCTTGTCACCCAGGGAAGGAAGATAATCAAGTGAAAACAATCCGGTAAAAAACTCAGCTATATGCCATATATGTTCCACCACCCGTGCCTCCTTTTAAAGGTAATAGTCAAGGGGTGCCTTGCTGCTCACCAGATGCAGCCTTTCTAGGATTTCTGAACGCAAAGCAATAAATTCATCACTGTTTCTGGTTCTTGGTCTTTTCAGTTTTACTTCTATCACACTTTCAATTTTACCGGGTCTGGGTGTCATAATTACTATTCTGTCGCTGAGGTAAACGGCCTCATCCACGTCATGAGTTACTAATACCGTAGTAGTGCCTCTTGCAGACCATAACTCAAGAATTTTATCCTGGAGATCGAAACGTGTAAAGGAATCCAATGCCCCCAGAGGTTCATCCAGCAGCAGAACCTTCGGATCGTTGATCAAGGCACGGGCAAGGGAGGCTCTTTGAGCCATACCGCCTGACAATTGATGTGGAAAGGATTTCTCAAAACCCTTTAAGCCGGCAAGCTCTATAAAATATGCCACATCGCTCTTTTTCTCCTTGTGTATCTTCCTGGCCTTTAGTCCAGCGGCAATATTGCTTTCAACTGTTTCCCAAGGAAAGAGATTTGCATGCTGAAATACATAACCTCTCTCATAGTGTGTGCCTGACACAGCTTCTCCGTCCAAAGTAATTTCTCCACTCTGAGCTTGATCCAGGCCGGCTATCAGCCTAAGCAGGGTCGTTTTGCCGCATCCTGAAGGGCCAATCAACGATATGAATTCACCGGGGCTGACATTGATGTTAATATCCTGAAGGGCTTCAGTTTCGGAGCCGTTGGCATCAGTGTAAACCCTGTTAACTTTATTTATTGAGATATAACCTGTTTTTGATAAATCCCTTGATAGAATGTCTGTTATCATTTTAACAACCCCTTCTGCCAGATTAATACCCTGTCTCTTATTTTAAATATCAAAGCCATAACAATTGAGAAAACAATTGCCATTACAATGATTGATGCATAAACCTTTGCATAATTTGACCAGCTTTTTGCCCAGTTTATATACCAGCCTAATCCGGCCTTGGCTCCTATGATTTCTGAAACAACAAGAGTTGCAAAGGAAACACCTGTCCCGGTATAAATACCTGTGAAGATGGAAGGCATCGCTCCTGGAATAGCCACTTTAAATATGAGAAATTTTTCATCAGCCCCCAAGGTTCTTGCTGCTTCAAAATACGATTTCTGAATATTGGCTATTCCGCCGCTGGCCATATAGGCCACGGGAAACCATACGCACAATACTATCAAAAATATTTGTGCATAGAAGCTGGAAGGAAAAATAAACATTGTTATGGGTATCCAGGCTGTAGCAGGAATAACACCCATTACTTTAATAACCGGAAACAGCCAGTAATTCCATTGCCTGTACCAGCCAATTAGAATACCTGAAACAAGACCAATTGCTGTACCGGTAGTAAACCCGATAACAAGCAGCCTCATGGAGAAAAGTGTGCTTATAAGCAAGGTATAGGCGTCCTCCACCATAACCTGAAGAATCTGTGCCAGACTTGGAAAAAACGGCAGTGGAAGATAATTTGTCTTGGTTGTCAGAGTGTCCCACGCTATTAAAATTACACCTACTGAAAAATAGAACTGAGCCTGATGGTTATTGGCCGCTTTAACTTTTTTATTGAATAATGAGTAGATACTCCTTGCTATAAAAAAACAGATTACTATAAACAAGAAAATACGGTATGGTGTAACATTAACCAGCTGTTTTGCCGGCAAAACCAGGTTTACAGCAAAAGCAGCCATAAAAGCAATTATTTGCAGAATAGGCCAGATTCCAGATACTTTTTTCCAATACAAATCACTATTAATTCCCGTTTCGTTTTCTGTCCTGCTTTTTTCTTTTGATCTGGCATGTATTGCCGGAAGCTCCAGAACATTTTCTTCTTTCATTTTAACCTCCATGAGCCGCATAGCGGCCACAAACTTGATGATATTTATTCACTCCTAATCCGCTATAAGGCGAATAGAGGAGGTTAATTGGCCTTGCGCGTTTTCAAAGTATATAGACGTTTTTCTTTGTTCACTAACACGCTGTTATACTTTGAATATGTCGCGGGGCCATAAATTCATAGGTTGGCTTGGAAGACGAAGTGTAAATAAAGTCTTTCAAGCCAACCTCCATCTTATAGTTTACGGCCCTGATGCTGCTCACCAGGGCCGATATTTTTATGTGCCCATCACTTTTTAAAAATATCAAAGTAAACCTGATCTGCAAATTGTTTCGGATCTGTTCCTTTTTTCAGGAATCCGGTTTTATTGAACTGTTCAACAAAATATTTGATATCCTCATATGAATTGTTGGTGGTATATTCATAATCATAGGATTTTATCAATTGTGTCAGAAGGTTTAAGTCGTCTGTTGCAACATATTTTTTCTCAATTTCCAGCTTGGCTGTTTCTTCCGGGTTAGCCTTTATCCACTCAGTAGCTTTTTTATATGCCCTGGCTATTGCAGCAACTCTTTCCGGATTTTCATCCAGCTGTTTCTTTGATGCATACAGGAAGCAGCAGCTCTTTCCTGCAAACAAGGGATCTGTAGATATGTCTGACAGAGCTGTATAGCCTTCCTTCTGCTCAGCCAGAACTCCAAACGGATCCCATGCAGCAAAGGCATCAATTTCACCCTTCTTTACTGCTGTCGTCAATTGATCAAGAGGATATACAACCCAGGTTACGCCTGTCTTGGGGTCAATTCCTGCATTGGCAAGCACGATTGTTGCTACTGACTGCGGAGTTCCCCCCATTTCGTCAATACCAATTCTCTTTCCTTTCAAATCCTTAGTGGTTTTGATCGGAGAGTTTGGCGGAACAACCAATCTGATACACCCCTTATGTAATCCACCAATTATCTTTAAATCCATACCCTCCTGAATTGACGGGAAATATTGAAAGTCACCGTTTGTTACAGTGAATTCTCCTGTTACAAGACCCGTCTTGAGTTCATCCAGTGTGCCGCTGACCAGTTCCGCATCAAGACCTTCCTCAGCGAAGAACCCTTTTTCGAATGCAACATAGGACGGAGCTCCACAGGCTCCACCTCCCAATGCCTGGATTTTCAATTTTCCAAACTTGAATTTATCTGCTGTTGTTGACTGTGAAGCCGTTGTAGAACCTGCTGCTGTGGAGACTGACGCTGTTGAAGCCGAAGCGCTTGAAGCTCCTGCCGCCTGACTCTCTGCTGAAGTATCCTTGCCGCCGCATGCGGTAAGTCCTGCTGTTGTCAAAATAGCCAAAGCTAAGGCCAGAGGCGTAATTCTTTTAGTTTTTTTCATTTTATCAAACCTTTCTATTTAATTTAAGGTGTTACCGGATAAAGATATGTAAAATAATTTTTACGCCACATCCTCTGATTTATCAGTGAAGGTACTCTTAAAAGCTTTATCCAGATCGGCAATCAGATCATTTGCATCTTCTATACCAATTGACAAACGCAGTGTTTCAGGAGGAATTTTTGCAAATTCCTGTTCTTCGGGAGTCAGCTCGCCATGAGTTGTTTTGGGCGAATTTATTATGAGAGAGCGTGCGTCACCTACATTTGCATGATAGCTGAATATGGTTGTAGAATCTATAAAGCTGTTTATTTGTTCTTCAGTCGCATTTAAACCAAATGTGAAGATTGCTCCTGCTCCCTTCGGAAGATATTTTTGTGCCAGCAGCTTGTATTTGCTGTCCTTTGCCGCAGGATGGTTAACCCAGGCGACCTCTTCCTTTGTTTCAAGGTATTTTATGATTTTCTCAGCATTGGACACCTGCTTTTGAACTCTTTCAGAGAGCGTCTCAAGTCCGAGGAGAGCAAGATATGCGTCGAAGGGTCCAAGTGCCGCGCCAAAGTATGCCAGATAATTCATACGTACCCTGGTTGTGAAGGCTGCCGGTCCAAAGGCCTCAAGAAAGCTTCTTTCATGTCCGCTTGAATCTCTGAATAAATATATGGGAGCTGTAAATTGCGGGAACTTGCCATTTGCCCAGTTAAATTTTCCACTCTCCAGAATAAGTCCTGCAATTGCATTACCATGGCCGTTAAGAGCCTTTGTTGCCGAGTACACAACTATATCAGCTCCATATTTTATTGGGTTCAGAAGGTATGGTGTGGCAAAGGTATTATCCACTATAAGCGGTATATCATTTTCATGTGCAATTTCTGCCAGGGCTTCAATATCAGCTATTGCTGCATTCGGGTTGCTGATAGTTTCAACAAAAAGTGCCTTTGTATCAGCTTTGATTTTACTGCGCCATTCCTCCAGATCATCCAGATCCCCAACCTGATCGATTTCAATATTGAAATTTGGATAAATCTTTTTGAAACTATCAAAGGTACCACCATATACCTGCGCTGTTGTCAAAATTCTTCCTCCGCCCTCTGCCACATTGAACAGCGAATAGGTTACAGCTGCCATTCCCGAGCCTACGGCAATTGCCGCTGAGGCACCATCCAGTGCTGCCACCCTTTTTTCAAGAACATCTACAGTTGGATTCCCTACACGGGTATAAAGATAACCGAACTCTGAAAAGCTGAATAACCTTCCGGCTCTGTCGGTATCTCCCAGGTCAAAGGAAGCTGTCTGGTACACGGGAACCTGCACTGAAAAATTATGCTCACTTGCATCATAGCCTGCTCTGACCTTTAAAGTATCAAAACTTAAATCTGAAACTCCCATACATACACCTCTTTCATTTTTGTTTATAATATTAAAAAAACCAGAGACTGATTTTAAATTCAGTCTCTGGTTTTCCAGTCAACACTTTTAATTCGTTTGATAAATCCCTATTAAATTCAATTTTAAATCTCTCTAAAATATATTCTTACTTATATACCTGTCGCCTCTGTCAGGAAAAATCACTACTATGTTGGCGTTTTCGACCCTCTCGGCAATTACTCTTGCGGCATACAACGCTGCACCTGAGGAAGTTCCAATCAAAAGTCCCTCTTTTTTTGCCACTAGCTTAACCTCCTGAAGTGCCTGAGCATCATTAACCTTTATAACTTCATCTATTAAAGAATTATCCATTGTCTCAGGCATAAAAGTATTCCCTATACCTTCAATGCTGTAGCAGCCCGGGAGTCCTCCCCCCATTGTGGAACCCACCGGATCGGCAAGTATACCATTTACAGCCCTTTTTCTGTCTTTTATGTATCTCAATACACCGGATATTGTTCCGCCACTACCCGCACCGGCTACTACATAGTCTATCTTTCCTTCAAGATCCTCATATATTTCCGGCCCTGTAGTTTCATAATGGATTTGGGGATTTGCCTGATTTGTAAACTGGCTGAGACATACCGAGTTATCTATGGCTGCAAGCAGCTCCTCAACCTTTTCAAAAGCTCCGGCCATTCCCTTCTCCAACGGCGTCTTAATTATTTCAGCCCCAAGGGCCTTCATTATAACCTGCTTCTCAATTGAAAACTTCTCAGGAACTGCAAATTTAATTTTGTAGCCTTTGTTAAGGGCTGCCAGTGCAATCCCTATCCCTGCATTACCGGCAGTAGCCTCAAGAATTGTTGAACCTTCCTTAAGAATACCTCTTCTTTCAGCATCCTCTATCAATGCAGTCCCCATTCTATCTTTTACACTACCTCCCGGGTTGAACAGCTCAAGCTTTGCGAAAAGATTAACCGATTCCTTTATTCCGATATTATTAAGCTTCAGCAAGGGTGTACTTCCGATAAGTTCACGAATGTCATTGTAATACTTCATAAAGAACCTCCCTTAAAATTTTCTCATCACTTACTTTTTGCCTTTTCAAAGGCTTTTCTAAGGTCCTTTACAATGGCTTCCTTATCTTCGATACCCACCGATAAACGGATTAGATTATCCAGAATACCTACCTTCTGTCTTATTTCGTAAGGAATTGACGCATGGGTCATACTTGCGGGATGACTGACCAGGGATTCCACTCCTCCTAGGCTCTCACCAAGAGTAATTAATTCCACGCTGCGGAAGAAGAGTTTTATATCATATTCCTCCGACAGGACGAAGGATATCATGGCACCGGGGCCATAAGCCTGATTTTTATGTATTTCATATCCGTCGGAGTCCTCCAGGCCTGGATAATATATCCTGGTCACACCTTCATGGTTCTTGAGAAAATCAACTACATACCGGGTATTTTCAATATGTCTGTCAAGTCTTACAGATAAGGTTTTTATACCCCGCAGTAGCAGCCAGGAATCAAACGGCGGTAAAACTCCGCCGGTTGCGTTTTGAAGAAATTGCAGTCTGGATGCTATTTCACTGCTTTTTGCAACAACAAGACCGGCAATTACATCACTATGGCCTCCCAGATACTTGGTTGCACTATGAATTACAATATCTGCTCCAAGCTCTAATGGTCTTTGAAGATATGGAGTCATGAAGGTATTGTCCACAATTGTCAGTGCACCGGAATTCCGGGCTATTTCAGATACTTTCCTTATATCCGTTATAGTGAGCAAAGGATTGGCCGGACTTTCAACAATTACAGCTGCAACACCTGTTTTTACCTTCTTTTCTACTTCTTCCAAATTTGAAGTATCGGCTATTTCGTACTCCAGCCCGAAGTTTTTAAATACTTTATCCAGGACTCTGAAGGTACCCCCATAAACATTGTTTGAAATGATAACCTTATCACCACTTTTCAGTAACAGCAGCACCGCTGTTATGGCTGCCATTCCCGACGCAAAGGCAAATCCTGCGTGCCCCCCTTCAAGATCCCTGATAAGTGCTTCCAATGCTTCCCTTGTGGGATTGCCTGTTCTTGAATATTCATAGCCTTTATGTTGTCCCAACTCGATTTGCCTGTAGGTAGAGGTTTGATAGATTGGTACGCTTACAGCACCTGTTCTTTCGTCCCCGTCAATACCACCGTGTATTAACAATGTGTTAAATATGCTTTGCATGTCTGATTCGGTTAACATTTCACTTTCCATAAAAAGTACCATAGCCTTTCTGGCTCACGATAAATTTTAGATTAATTTAACACGCACATATCGTGAGCCTGATAAGGCGTGATGGTACTTTGCACATCGCCATTTCGCACGATTTTGTGCGAAAATTTTGGCGGTGCTAAATTCCGCCGGAGGCTGATTGGTTTGAAAGTGTTTTTCTTTCAAACTAATCTCCATAGCCTTTCTGGCTCACGATAAATTTTAGATTATTTTACACGCACATATCGTGAGCCTGATAAGGCGTGATGG
>JAEYHZ010000015.1 GCA_023409265.1 Bacillota bacterium
GGCCAGTACAACAGAGGAGACAGGCCCCAGGGAGACAGACCACAGGGGCAGTACAACAGAGGAGACAGGCCGCAGGGAGACAGACCACAGGGTCAGTACTACAGGGGCGACAGGCCACAGGGAGACAGACCGCAAGGTCAGTACAACAGAGGAGACAGGCCGCAGGGCCAGTACAACAGACCGCAGGGAGACAGACCACAGGGCCAGTACAACAGAGGAGACAGGCCGCAAGGGGATAGACCGCAGGGCCAGTACAACAGGCCTCAGGGTGACAGACCACAGGGTCAATACAGATCACAGAACCTGGATATTCCAAAACCGGATGTTACAGTTGCTCAGGAACAGTTTGACTCATTGAGGAATGAAGCAAGAAGAGAATTCCAGAGTAAGGATACAGATAAGAACTTCAAGAGAGAAGAAAAGCAGAAGAAAGAATCACCAAAGGCTTCTCCGGATAAGAATAAGAGGTCTAAGCCGCAGAAGATTGTCATAGAGAAGAAGGGTGTATCTGAAATTCTCAATGAAGATTATATCTTTAATGAATTCTACAGCGATGACGGTAAGAAGAAGAGATTACCTAAAAACAGGAAGAACGAAAAGGTTCAGGAAAAATATATTCCTCCTAAGGCAGTTCTTACATCAATAACAATACCTGATACACTTACAGTTAAGGAACTTGCAGAGGCTCTTAAGAAGACTTCTACAGAAATCATCAAAAAATTGATGGGCTATGGTGTAATGGCTACCCTTAACAATGATGTTGACTTTGAAACAGCAACCGTTATTGCGGAGGAATTTGGAGTCAAGACTGAAAAGGCTGTTCAGATCAGTGAAGAGGATATACTATTTGATGATGAAGAAGCAGTTGATGAATCCAAATTACAGCCAAGACCTCCTGTAGTTGTTGTTATGGGTCATGTTGACCATGGTAAAACATCATTGCTTGACGCAATCAGAAGTGCTCACGTTATTGACAGTGAAGCCGGAGGAATAACACAGCATATTGGAGCTTATACTGTTAAAGCAAATGAGAGACTAATTACTTTCCTGGATACTCCTGGTCACGAAGCATTTACAGCAATGCGTGCCAGAGGTGCTCAGGTTACCGATATCGCAATACTTGTTGTTGCAGCAGATGATGGAGTAATGCCTCAGACTATAGAAGCTATAAACCATGCAAAGGCTGCAAATGTATCAATTATAGTTGCTATCAACAAGATAGATAAGCCTGGTGCAAATCCCGACAAGGTAAAGCAGGAGCTCACCGAGTATGGTATAGTTGCAGAAGAATGGGGCGGAGACGCTATAATGGTTCCTGTTTCTGCAAAGAAGAAAGAAAACATTGATCAATTGTTGGAGATGGTTCTATTAGCCGCTGACATGCTTGAGTTAAAAGCAGATCCTGACAGACAGGCAAAGGGAACAATTATAGAAGCCAAGCTGGATAAGGAAAGAGGACCTGTTGCGACGGTGCTTGTTCAGAGAGGTACTTTGAAGATCGGAGATTCAATCCTGGCAGGTTCTGCTTTTGGTAGAATCAAGGCTATGACCAATGACAAGGGCTATACAATAAAGAATGCAGGACCGTCAATGCCTGTAGAAATCCTTGGTATGAATGAAGTTCCTGAAGCCGGTGAAGTGTTCTATGCTGTTACCGAAGAAAAAGTAGCAAAGCAGCTGGTTGAAAAGAGAAAGTTCAAACAGAAGGAACAACAGTACAAGGTCAGTGCAAAGGTTACACTTGAAGATCTGTTTACCCAGATTAAAGAGGGTAAGGTTAAGGATCTCAATATCATTATTAAGGCCGACGTTCAGGGATCTGTAGAAGCAGTTAAGCAGTCGCTTGAAAAATTAAGCAATGATGAGGTAAGAGTTAAGACAATTCATGGTGCTGTTGGTGCCATTACCGAGTCTGATGTAACTCTGGCCCAGGTTTCAAATGCAATTATCATCGGCTTCAACGTAAGACCTGGTGCAAACGTACAGGAAGCAGCCAAGAATGCTGAAGTTGATATGAGATTGTATAGTGTAATTTACAAGGCCATTGAAGATGTTCAAGCTGCTATGAAGGGTATGCTTGAACCAACCTACAAGGAGGTTGTACTTGGACATATCGAAATAAGACAGATATTCAAGGTTTCCGGTATAGGAACTATTGGTGGAGCTTATGTAACAGATGGTAAGGTACAGAGAAATTCCGAAGTGAGAGTTGTCAGAGAGGGAATTGTTATTCATGAAGGAAAGCTTGCTTCTCTGAAGAGATTCAAGGATGATGTAAAAGAAGTTGTTCAAGGCTATGAATGTGGTGTATCCATCGAACGCTTCAACGACATTAAGGAAGGCGATGTTATAGAGGCTTTCATAATGGAAGAAGTTAAGAGATAAAAAGTTATTGTAAACTTGGAATAGGTTGAAGTGGATTAAATTCCAATTCAACCTATTCGTGTATACTAAGAAAATTATGATGGTATTCGAAGAAACAAACTAAATAAATTTGGATCAAAGAGGGTATCAATATACCATAATAGTATAGTCTCCAATGGATGCACATGATTTCAAAGCGGATTATCTGATGTACTGATAGGATATCGGTGAATAAGCACACCTTACCGTACTTGAATCATTACCCTCTATTGGCAATGTACAATACGCCTCACGCTAGCCATTTTGCCGCTTTTCTTCGTTTTCGTCCTTGCCTTGCGGCAAGCAAGACTGCGTCCTTCCGCCTTGAAAATCAGCAAAATATCAAAGCGTGAGGTCGAAGATTTTAGAGCTGATGGATTTGTTTTGTGGCAAGGCAAAGCCGTGTAGCAATGCTTTGTGCCTTGCAAACGGCTTTAACGCAGCTACAGAGCAAATCCGTCGCTCAAAAACGTGTTGTACCTTTATCAATAGAGGGTACTGGATGGCAATACTATTGATAAGACAAAGATAAGAGTGGTTTGCATCACTGATAACAAGAAAATGGAGGTAAAATTTATGGCTGATAGAATAGTTAGGATTTCTGAAGAGGTTAAGAAGGAAATAAGCAGTATTATACAAAATGATCTGAAGGACCCAAGATTGCCTGATATGGTGAGTATTATATCCTGCAGTGTTACCAAGGATTTAAGATATGCAAAAGTGTTTATAAGTGTTTTGGGTAGTGATGAAGAAAAGAAGAATGCAATAAGTGCGTTAAAAAGCGCGGCAGGATTTATAAGGAGGGAGCTTGGACACAGGGTTCAACTCAGATACACTCCTGAAATTCATTTTGAACTTGACACATCTATTGAACATGGAATATATATAAACAAGCTGCTGGACGATGCAAAGAAGGAATTAAGAGACTAAAATTTGTGTAGCTGTATATCAGCTGTATGGAGGTTAAATGGATAAGGAAATAGTCAAGCTTATATCTGAAGCAGGAGGAATTGCAATCTTTCCCCATGTTTCAGCTGATGGGGATGCTATAGGTTCGTCTTTAGCGTTAGCCCTGAGTCTGAAAAATGCAGGAAAAAAAGTGGTAGTATATATTGAAGAAGATATTCCAACGGTGTACAGATTTTTACCGGGTACAGAGCTTATGAGCTTTTCTGATTCTCAGGACGAAGCTATGGACTTAAATATCGCACTTGATACAGGTGATGTAGGAAGATTGGCAACAAGGGGAGAAGTATTTTTCAAGGCTCCCTGTACAATTAATATTGATCATCATGTGACAAATACAAAGTATGCGCTCCTTAATTTTGTTGATGCTTCTTCTGCTTCAACCGGTGAAATTATTTATACTTTGTTAAAAAAATTGAAATATACAATCGACAAGGATATTGCCACATGTTTATATACTGCATTATCAACTGACACCGGTGGTTTTAAGTACAGCAATACTACGGCTGAGACTCACAGAATAGCAGCTGAACTCCTGTCTACCGGAATAGATATAGGTGAACTCTCACAGCGTATTTTTGATAATACAACCTTTACCAAGCTTAAACTGACACAAAAATCAATTGAACTGCTGGAACTTCTACAGGACGACAAATTAGCCGTTGTAGCACTGTCCCAGGAGGATTTGAATTCTACCGGAGCAAAAGATGAGGATTGCGACGGCATTGTTAATATAGGCCGATCAATAGAGGGAGTGGAGGTCTCACTTCTGGTGAAAGAGAAGAGTAATAATGAGGTCAGAATTAACTTAAGATCGAAGACCTATGTTGACGTCTCTGAGATAGCTGCTGCCTTTGGCGGCGGAGGTCATAAAAGGGCGGCTGGGTGTACTGTGAATGGTACCTTGCAGGAGGTAAGGAACCAATTGATACAAGCCGTAAAGGAAAAGCTGTAATAGAACTGTTATAAATGCAAACTCCAACACAGAAGTAAGATTACAAAAAATAAGAATTGATAGAAGATCTAAAATTCTAAATGAATAAGAAGGTTACTGAAAGTTACTTAAAGCCAGAAAGGTTTATATGAACGGAATAATAAATGTACTCAAGCCTGCCGGCATGACTTCCTTTGATGTGGTAAGCCATTTGAGAAAAGTAGCCGGACAAAAGAAAATTGGTCATACCGGAACACTTGACCCATCTGCTGTGGGGGTTCTCCCAATATGTCTTGGAAGCGCAACAAGAGCAATTGAATTTATTATAGATAAAGACAAGGTATACCGTGCAGAGCTTACTCTTGGTTCGGCCACGGATACTCAGGATTCTTCGGGCAAAGTTATTTTTTCGGGTAAGATTGAAGCGGATACTGACAAAATTGCTGATGCCATCATGAGCTTCGTAGGAGAAATTGATCAGCTTCCACCTATGTACTCCGCCATAAAGATTGAGGGTAAAAAGCTTTATGAACTTGCCAGGCAGGGAGAAACTGTAGAGAGGCAGCCAAGAAAAATAAAGATATATGATATCAAGATATTAAGGATTTGGGAGACAGTTGAAAGATTACCTGGGAATAATGCAGATTCCCATTGTCAACCTGAAGTGCCGGTTAAGAAAGCTCTATTTGAGGTACACTGTTCAAAAGGGACCTATATAAGAACTCTCTGCCATGATATAGGTGAAAAACTTGGCTGCGGTGGACATATGTCCTTCCTGATAAGAACCAGAGCAGGCCGTTATGATTTGGAGTCAGCCCTTACCCTGGAGGAAATAAAAAAGCTTGCTGCCGACAAAGAACTGGAGAGCAGTCTCATATCCGTAGAAACAGTATTTGAGGATTTTAAAAGTATTCATCTCAATGAAAAGGATACTTTCAAGTACAATAACGGGGTTTGGCTGAAAATCAATTATAACGAGGCGATAGATGTCCCTCGCCTTGTTGAAACGCTCTTAGGGTATGAAAATTTTTCTGCAGCCGAAAAATCTTCCAAGGACGTGAACCGTTCTTTTGAACCTATGAGTTATAAAAATGATGGTACAAATCCTTATATAAGGGTATATGATAACAATGATATTTTTTTAGGGATAGGTGAAATATTTGATAATGGTCAAGGCACCTGTCTTAAATCAAAAAAGTTCTTTATAAAAGACTAGTTTGACTTTAAATTCTTTGAAAAAGGACACAAGGAGAAATATATGCAGGTTATTCATTCTACTGACAATAATAATTATTTTAAATCAAAAGCAGGCGTCGGGCTTGGTAATTTTGACGGATTACATATTGGACATATGGCCCTTATTAATACTCTTATACGTGAAACCCAGCTAAATAACCTGTGTTCAATTGTTTATACCTTTACCAGGCATCCTGAAAATATTCTCAGAAAAAAACTTATTACTCCTCTTTTGCTTACAGAACAGAAAAAAATTGAACTGTTAAGTGAAATCAATCTTGATTATCTTTATTTCGATGAATTCAATGAAGAGTTTTCAAGGCTTTCACCAGAGGACTTTGTAAAAAAGGTTCTAATTGACAAACTCAATATTAAGCTGGCAGTTGCCGGTTATGATTACAGATTTGGTTATCAGGGACAGGGAGATATAGATCTACTTAAGAAATTGGGACGCCAATATGGCTTCAGGGTTGTTGTAATTCCTGCAATAAAATGCGATAACGAAATTATAAGCAGCACAAGGATAAGACAATGTATTACAAATGGAGAGCTGGAAACTTCCTATAAGCTTTTGGGCCGCAATTATTCCATTACTGCCGAGGTTGTAAGCGGCAGAAGAATTGGAAATACTATAGGCTTTCCCACTGCGAACATTCATCCTGAAAGGTTTCTTGTCCTCCCGGCCAACGGTGTATATATTACAAAAACTCTTCTGGATGGCAAACTCTACAACAGTATGACGAATGTAGGCTATAATCCAACCTTTGAGGATGTTAAGCAAAAAACTGTTGAAACACATATTATTGACTTTAATCAGGATATTTACGGAAAAAAAATTGAAGTATTCTTTTTAAAGAAAATCAGGGATGAAGAGAAATTTGATACTGTGGATTTACTTGTTGAACAGATATCAAAGGATATGATCACAACAAAGGAATATCTGGGAATTGATATATGAAACGATATAAAATAACTATTACAGGTATTGTTCAGGGTGTGGGTTTCAGACCGTTTATTTTCAATCTTGCCAAAAATATGGGCTTTTCAGGTTGGGTTGGAAATACCGACAGTGATGTTATAATTGAAATTGAAACAAATAAAAACCTGCTTTCAGAATTTATAGATACTATAAAAACACAGGCACCCGTTTTGTCAAAAATAGAAACCATTGATTATGAAGAACTTCAAACAATAGGATTTTCTGACTTTGTAATAAAAGAAAGCAAATCTCTCACAAAGGGTCATATTTTTATTTCGCCTGATGTCTGTACATGCCGGGACTGCCTGGAGGAAATGTTGGACAACCGGGATAGAAGGTATGGCTATCCTTTCATAAATTGTACAAATTGTGGGCCCAGGTTTACAATCATAAAAGATATCCCCTATGACAGGGAAAAGACTACCATGAGCTGCTTTGAAATGTGTGAGCAGTGCAGGAAGGAATACACTGCTCCTGCGGACCGGAGGTATCATGCGCAGCCTGTATCCTGCCATGACTGCGGTCCGGTTTTGCAAATAGCCGATGAAACCGGAAATATCTTATCCGCTGGACAGCAAATAGAACCACAAATCGAACCACAAACAGCACCACAAATAACACCACAAATAACACCACAAACAGCATCACATATAGAACAGCAAACAGAACAATATATGGAACATCATATAGAACTGCATGCTGAACGACACTCCCAACACTTTCAGGAACAATTGAACAGTCAGCAGTGTATCGGATATATTACCGAAATTATTAAAGCAGGGAAAATAGCAGCAATAAAGGGTATTGGAGGTTATCACCTGGCGTGTGATGCTTTGAGTGAAAGCGCAGTTAAAAGATTAAGGCGCAGGAAGCACCGTGATGATAAACCCTTTGCACTAATGATGAAAAATCTTGATGTAATAGAAAGGTACTGCCATATTACTAACAAGGAAAGGGAGCTTTTAAAAGCAGCGGCCAGCCCAATAGTTCTTCTCGAGAAAAAACCTGAAGCTACACTTCCGGATGAAATAGCCCATCTTAACAGATATCTGGGTGTTATGCTTCCGTATACTCCTATACATTATTTAATGTTTGAACAGGAGGCCTTTCCTGAGGTTTTGGTTATGACAAGCGGAAATCTAAGCAGTGAGCCTATTTTCTACAGGGACCGGGAGGCAATGGAGGGATTGGTTGGGATTGCTGATGCATTTTTGACCAACAACCGCGAAATTTATACAAGGACAGATGATTCGGTAACTAGAGTTTTCAATGAGAAGGAATATGTCATAAGAAGATCCAGAGGTTATGTTCCAACGCCGTTAAAACTTGAGCTGCAGAGATTGCTGCAAATAGATCCTGTAGTAAAAATACCGTCGGTTTTAGCCTGTGGAGGCGAGTTGAAAAATGTCTTCTGCCTTAACAAGGGGAATATCTTTTATATGAGCCACCATATCGGTGATCTTGAAAACGATAGTACAAACAAGGCTTATGTAAATGCAATTGAGCATTTTAAGAAACTGTTTGATATAAACCCTGAACACATTGCTCATGATTTGCATCCCAATTACTTCTCAACTCAGTATGCGCTGGAGCAGACCTTTGAAAATAAAACCGGAGTCCAGCATCACAAAGCACATATTGCTTCCTGTATGGCAGAAAACGGCCTATCCGGAGAGGTAATCGGGGTTTCCTTTGACGGAACCGGTTACGGTGAGGACGGCAAAATATGGGGAGGAGAATTTTTCAAAGGGGGCTATTACGGCTTTGAACGTGCCGGAAGGCTTCAGTATGTGATGATGCCGGGAAGTGACTCCGCGGTAAAGCATCCCTGGAAAATGTCTCTGGGTTATCTTTTCTCAGCCAGGTTGCTGAATGCTGTTACTTCAGGCGATGAAACCTGTCCCAGAAACAGCGGGACAATTGGTGAAATACCGCAGGATTGCAGTATTCTCAGTGGCATAAGCTCCGGTGATATTTCATTTACCGTAAGGATGCTGGAGAGAAAATTGAACTGTCCAGAAACCTCCAGCATGGGCAGATTCTTTGATGCTGTTTCCGCATTGCTGGGCATTAAGACTGACATCAGTTATGAGGGACAGGCAGCAATAGAATTGGAGTATTATGCACGGCAGGCTGGTACAGAGCCCTATGAACATGCACTGGAGCTTGATGAAGCCGGGAGCTTTGTGGTCAGGACAGACAAAATAATTCATCAACTGATTAAGGATATACGGTATAACAAGAGTCTTGAAGTGATTTCTTCAAGATTTCACGCAGCAATTTCTGAAATAGTATTAGCGGGCTGTAGTGAAATAAGAAGGTCCACCGGGCTAAATAGAGTTGTATTAAGCGGTGGAGTTTTTCAGAATATTACGCTGCTGAAAATGAGTTTTGAATTGCTTAAGAAGAATGACTTTGAGGTTTATACACATTCTCTGGTTCCTGCAAATGATGGTGGTATAGCACTGGGACAGGCCATAATGGCTATCGCGGACAATGTTTCCAAGACTTGAGATTGAAATATGGGCAATAACGGTATATACTTTAATATTGAAATATATTGAAAATTTAAGGTGTTCTTTATTTAGGAGGTTTATTATGTGTCTTGGATTACCTGCAAAGGTTGTAAATATTGATGGAAATAACGCTGAAGTTGAGATGATGGGAGTTGTAAACAAGGTTTCCATTGAACTGCTTGAAAATGTTAAGGTAGGGGATTACGTTCTGGTCCATGCAGGTTGCGCAATTCAGGTAGTTGATGAAGATGAGGCTGCAAAAACCATTGACATTTTTAATGAAATAAGAGAACTTGGAATTAAGTAAAGGCAGAGAATAGTGTGCGGAGTTTATACATTAATATCAAAGTTCAGAGATTATAGATTAGAGATTAGAGATTAGAGATTATAGATTAAAGATTAAATATCAAAGATTAAAAGTTAAAGATCATAGTTCACTCATCACTATTCACTGTTCAGCTATCATAACGGAGGTATAAGACTGGAAATGACTAATTATATAGACGAATTCAGAGACAAGGCAGTGATACAAAAAATTGTAGACTGTCTTCAATTATATTCTGGAAGAAACTTAAAAATAATGGAGGTATGCGGGACTCACACCATGGCCATATCCCGTTATGGTCTTAGATCCCTGCTTCCGAAGAACATAGAACTTTTATCCGGTCCGGGCTGTCCGGTATGTGTTACTCCAACCGGGTATGTCGACAGCGCTGTTGAACTTTCTGAAAACAGGAATGTTATAATAACAACTTTCGGAGATATGATGAGAATACCGGGGAACAACAGTACTCTGCTGTATAAAAAAGCACAGGGCTGTAACGTGCAAATGGTGTATTCACCACTTAATTCACTGGAAATTGCAAAAGCCAATCCTGAGAAGGAAGTCGTATTTTTATCTGTAGGTTTTGAGACAACTACTCCAGTTATTGCACTTTCAGTTTTAAAAGCTAAAGAAGAAGGTATAAAAAATTTTTCTGTGCTGACTGCAAACAAAACAATGCCCGAAGCTGTCAAAGCCCTTGCAGGAGACAGGGAGCTGGCTCTTGACGGATTTATTTATCCGGGTCATGTTTCTGCTATAATTGGTACAGACTTTTTTTCATATGTTGCGTATAATATGGAAAAGGCTGGTGTTATTGCCGGTTTTGAGCCCTTGGATATTCTGTATTCAATAAATGTACTGCTTAAAAATATTACAGAGGGTAAGCATGTATTGGAAAATGTGTATTCAAGAATAGTATCAAAAGAAGGAAATACCAAGGCACAGGACAAAATGTACCAGATTTTTGAGCCGGTGGATGAGGTTTGGCGTGGAATAGGTATGATACCCGGATCGGGTCTGGGACTGAGGAAGTCTTACGAAGCGTATGATGCTATGAAGAAATTTGATATAAAACCTAAGGAAAGTCCCGAACCCAAAGGCTGTCAATGCGGTGAAGTGTTAAAAGGCAAAAAGCGTCCCCATGACTGCAAACTCTTCAAAACCAAGTGTACACCGGAAAATCCGGTGGGAGCTTGTATGGTTTCGTCGGAAGGGACTTGTGCAGCCTATTACAAATACGGGGACTAAAAAAGAAAAAAAATTATAAACATCATAGAATTCACTTGTCATTTTTAAGGAGGCAAACCTATATACTATGGAAAACATCATAACTATGGCTCATGGAAGCGGAGGTTCTGCTACACTGGCACTAATTGAAAATGTATTTAAGAAATATTTTAGAAATGAAATTCTTTCTGCAGGAGATGACTCTGCAAAACTTGATATAGGCAATACTAAAAATATAGTCTTTACAACTGACAGCTTTGTTGTGACTCCAATTTTCTTTAGTGGCGGCAATATAGGAAAACTGGCGGTCTGCGGAACAGTAAATGACCTGGCCACCAGCGGTGCAACTCCCTTGTATCTGAGCTGCGGTTTTATTATAGAAGAAGGCTTCAGCATTGAAGAGCTTGAAAAAATAGTTGAGTCCATGGCATTAACGGCAACTGAATGTGGAGTGAAAATTGTAACCGGTGATACAAAAGTGGTTCAAAAAGGTGCAGTTGATAAAATATTTATTAATACCTCCGGCATTGGTGTATTACCCGAAGGAGTAAACATCTCGGGAAGAAATGCAAAAGTCGGAGACAAAATAATAGTTTCGGGAACCATTGGTGATCATGGCAGCTGTATTTTGCTGGAAAGAGAAAAAATGGGCTTCCAGGCAGAGATAAAGAGTGATTGCGCTCCTCTGTCGGGCCTTGTACAGGATATGCTGAAAGCAACGCCGGAAATTCATGTGCTTAGAGATCCCACCAGAGGCGGCGTTGCTACAACTCTTAATGAAATAGCTGTGCAAAGTAATGTTACAGTACAGATATATGAAGAGAAGCTTCCTGTTAAAAGAGAGGTGCAGGGAGTATGCGAACTGCTTGGAATGGATCCTCTATACATGGCCAATGAGGGAAAGCTTTTGATTTTTGTTTCTGCCGACAAAGCCGACGATGTACTTGAAGCACTTAAGAAAAATAATTATGGCAAAGAAGCAGAGATTATCGGTGAGGTAATAAATAACAGTGAGGCAAAGGTGGTTCTCAAGGCTCTGAGCGGAGGAACAAGAATTATGAAACTCCTGGCCGGAGACCAGCTGCCAAGAATTTGCTAAATAGCTGTGTTTGATTGTTATTCTTAATATGTATATAATTAGAAATAATTCCTATTAATTATTGTGTTAATAAGACTCTATCTGAAAAGTTGAGTTGAAAATAAAAAAATTTTGAAAGGAGGAAACAAGCTTTGATTATTTCCATGAAAGATTTAGGCAAAACCTATAAAAATGGTCATATTGAAGTTGAAGCTCTCAAAAACGCCAATATTAATATAAACAAAAATGAATTTGTGGCTATAATGGGGCCTTCAGGATCGGGCAAATCAACCCTGATGAATATTATCGGGTGTCTTGACAGGTCTACAAAAGGCGAGTATTGGCTGGATGGAGTAAATATATCTTCACTGAATGAGGGAGAACTTGCTAAAATAAGGAATCTGAAGATAGGATTTGTATTTCAATCCTTTAATCTGTTACCAAGGATCACTGCTCTTCAGAACGTTGAACTTCCAATGATTTATGCCGGGGTAGGCAGCAAGGAGAGGCGCAAAAAAGCTATTGCAGCTTTGGAACGTGTTGGTCTCGGAAAGAGAATGCATCACAAGCCCAATGAAATGTCAGGTGGACAAAAGCAGAGAGTAGCAATAGCAAGGGCACTTGTAAACTCTCCTGCAATAATCCTTGCCGATGAACCAACCGGAAACCTTGACAGTACATCCAGTGAAGAAATAATGGCGGTTTTTCAGGATTTGAACAAAGAAGGTGTAACAATCGTACTTGTTACACATGAACCTGATATTGCAGAGCATACAAAAAGAGTTTTGAGATTCAGAGACGGATTTTTGAAATCCGATGAATTGGTCAAAAGTCCTCTGGATGCAAGAGAAGTACTTGAAAAATATAGTTTGGAAGAAGCGAAATAAGGGCTTTTAATTATAAAAGCTTTTTAAATTAACATTTTTGATTGTTAAATTTTTCATATTGAGGAGACTTTTATGAATAATAATTTGGTTGTAACTCCGGAAAACAGTAATTATCCAAGATTGAATCCTATTCAGAGAGTATATAGTGCAATATTTTCTCCTGAAAATTTAATGCTTGATTTGGCGCAGAAACCAAGAATTCTCTTTGTACTGATATTGACATTGATTGTACCTGCAGCTACCATATTTGCAGCATATCCAATGTATAAGGAATTTTTAAGGTCCACCGTTGAAAATACATATGCAAACATGAATATTCAGATGGCACCTGAACAGATTGAACAGGCTGTTAATGTGGGAGCAATCAGCGGAATAGTTATGGGAGCTATTAGTGCTGCAGCAATATGGTTTTTAGAGGCATTAATTTTATGGATAATCATTAAGGTTTTTAAAGGTCAGGGTACATACAAGCATTATCTATCAATAACAGGCTATACAGCTGTGATATCTCTAATAAGCGGTATTGTATTTGTTATAACCGCTCAGATAACCGGAACGTATACAGAAGTGAGTTTTACAAGTCTGGCAGCACTTTTACCTGATATGAAAGGCAGCTTCTTATACGGTGCAGCAAAGAGCCTGGATGTATTTAGCGTTTGGCAGTTGGTTCTGGTTGCAATCGGGATTGAAACCGTGGGTAAACTAAGCAAGAAGAAGGCATATCTGATAGTAGCATGTATACTGATTGTATTTATGGTATTCACAGGTGTGACAGAGGTAAGAACTGCAGGATTAATAAATTAGTACATAATTGGGGGTAAACTTTAACAATGAAAAAGAAGATAGTTATTGGAATATGTGTTGCTGCTCTGATCGTAACACTGATTGTGGTCGGAATAGTAAAGAATACAGGTGGCGCCGGCTCTGGACCGGTATTTTCTGTCGCAGCTGCAGAGATAAAGAAAGATGATATCAGTTCTGCTATTTCTGCAAACGGAACAGTAGCAGAAGTGGAAAAGTCGGAAGTGTACTTTGATACACCTGTAAAAGTAACAAAATTGTACGTTAAACAGAATGATGTAGTTAAAAAAGGTCAAAAGCTTGCGGAATTTGATTTTGATGATATGAATTCAAAGCTTGAACAGGCTAAATTGGATAAGCAGTCCATGGAATTGGCATTAAACAAGCTTAAGGTTACAGATACTACAGTAAGTGTTACAACGGCTCAAAACTCCTATAAATCTGCTGAAAGTGGTGTGGCTTCAGCTCAAAGAGCTTACGATAAAGCTAAAAAACAAAGAAGTGATACAAAGTCACTTTATGACCTTGGAAGTGCATCAAAAAGTGACTTGGATAATGCGGAAAATGCATTAAAAGATGCTGAAGAAGCTTTAAATAATGCAAAGCTTAAGGTTGAAACAGAGAGGGAGAATCTTAGTAAAACAACTAAAACCAACAGCCAGACTATCAGCACCAAGCAGATAGATATCAAAAGCCAGGAACTGGCAATTGCAAAGGCCGAACTGAATATTAAAGATCTTGAAAGTAAAATCAAGAAAAGCAATGATGCCATGTACGCTCCGATGGATGGTGTAGTGTCACAGGTTAATGTTGCTGTGGGTTCTCTCACACCTAACAATCAGACTGTATTTACCGTATTAAATCCTGATAAGCTTGAAGTTAAGCTAAAAATAAACGAATATAATGCAAAGATGGTAAAACCGGGACAGACAGTTGATATTACAGGAGATTCAATACCTGAGACCGATAAGATTACAGGTAAGGTAGTCAGTGTATCACCGGTTGCAAGCACAAGCAATAATAATACCGGAAGCTCGGAAACAGTTATTGAGGTTATTGTCAGCATAGATAATATCACTGAGTCAATAAAACCCGGTATTACAGTGAATTGCGATATTAAGACAGTAGATAAGAAAAGCATACTGACATTACAGCTTGACATGCTTAGCCCTGACAAGGACGGCAAGAACTTCGTTTACGTTCTAAGCAAGGATAAGCAAACCGTGCGAAAAGTACCTGTAGAAATCGGAACCACCTCTGATATGAAGGGAGAACTCAAATCCGGAGACATTAAAGAAGGTGATCTTGTTGTAATGAATCCAAAGTCCACAATTAAGGATGGAGCCAGAGTCAAATTAGTCGAAGATAAAGGATGAGGTAAATAATGAATATTATTGAGAGCTTCAAGCAGGCGTTATCCAGTCTTCGAGCAAATAAGCTCCGATCCATATTAACAATGATAGGTATTGTCATGGGAGTATTTTCGGTTATCACCATAGTTGCCATAGGAAATGCCACCCAGAGTTACATGGATAACGAATTTGCAAAAATAGGGGCTAATGTGTTAGCCGTATCATACAAGTCAGGCACCATTAACTCTAATGATGTATTAAAGAATGATGACCTGAAAGCAATTGCTAAAGTTGAAGAGATTAAAAATGTGGGTACCTCTATGGGAAGAACCGGTACCATGAGACTTGGCGACAAGACCAGAAATGCAAATATAACCGGGATTTCTTCACAGTACAAGGATATTATGCCCACTGACATGGCGCAGGGCAGAATGATCAATGATATTGACAACTCCCTCAGATCAAATGTAGTTGTAATCAAAGAGGATTTTGCCAAAGCTAATTTTAAAAATGAGAATCCCATTGGACAAAAACTGAGAGTAAAATTAGGTTCGGGAAGTTCGATGAATTTAACAGTAATTGGAGTCACCAAGACTGAAGACTCAATTTTTGGCGATATGATGTCTTATGAGAGTCAAAGTGTTTCACTGACTATTCCTTTGACTACGCTGCAGGCTTATTATCCCTGGGCTGATCAGCTGAACTACATGTATGCTACTGTTGAATCAAGAGATAAAGGGGAGCTTAAAAAAATAGCAGATAAAGTTATAAGAATTCTTGAGCAGAAGCATGGCAACAAAGACAAGTATTATGTAGAATTCTTATCTGATGTACAGGAACAGCTTAATTCGGTATTGGGTATAGTATCCTCTGTATTGCTGGTAGTTGCTGTCATCACATTGGTAGTTGGAGGAATAGGTATTGTTAATATCCTGCTTGTATCAGTTACTGAACGTATTAGGGAAATTGGTGTAAGAAAGGCACTGGGGGCCAGAAAGAGGGATATTGTTTTTCAGTTTATAACCGAGTCTATTATATTGACAGGATTAAGCGGTACAGTTGGTATAATTCTAGGTATTCTGGCGGGCTTTGTAATTTCCAGCGCAATCAGTATACCTCCTACGGTTGATGTAACAGTAGTAGTTCTTGCCTTCCTGGGATCAGTTGCACTTGGGCTGCTGTTCGGAGTTTATCCTGCCAAGAGAGCTGCTGACCTTGATCCGATCGAATCATTGAGATACGAATAAAGATTTGTGAAAAGATAAAAAAGGATAAATAAACCTGAAATAAATAAATTAGTGTATTGTAAAAAAGGGACTGATAAGGTCCCTTTTTTACAATCTTATGAAAAATATATGACACAGTTGAACGCGCCTACTAGGTACTTTTTTACCATTTTCTGCAAATGTCAATAACCTTTCCGGTTGCAAGCCCGATCAGGAAGGTTCCGCCTAAAATACCTATTGCAGCAGTTGTTGAAAGTGTAAATTCAGTATCATTATTTTCAGTGCTGGTGCCAGAGGTTCTTTTCTTTGAAGTTCGCGCGTATTTTCTATTTCGATTATTCATAAATACCTCCTTGATTGTCCGAAATTAGATTTTATCAAAGAATAGTATTTGTGTTTATGTTGAATATATACGATTTTTTTTATTATACTATATATGTATGCGTAGGCAAGATTAAACAATAATTCTCCGTTTTAAGGCGGGCAATTTTTCGTCAGGACAAGGCGGAGGAAGGCCGCAATAAACTGCTTTATTGCTGGTGACGACAACGTGGTATTGGCGCAAAACAGTCGCCTTAAAATAAGGATGTTATTATCTTGCCTTACTAAAAATAAAGGAAAATTAAAGGCTAACGGAGGTAATTATGACACATACCGAAAAGTCCCAGGAAAACTTGAACAAGATATTTGAGATAAACGGAATTACTATCTACAATATTAAATCCAGCCGTTTTAAGACTAACACAATCAATATATTTTTTCAGGATAATTTAAATACCAATACAGTGGCGTTAAATGCACTTTTTCCTTCAGTTCTCAGAAGAGGTACAGAAAACCTTCCAACTTTGAAAGATATAAATCTTTATCTCGAGGAGCTTTATGGTGCTGTATTTGACTGCGGAATAGGCAAGAAGGGTGAAAGGCAGATC
Organism: Bacillota bacterium; assembly: GCA_023409265.1. Taxonomy (GTDB): domain Bacteria; phylum Bacillota; class Clostridia; order Acetivibrionales; family DSM-1351; genus Ruminiclostridium. Next base: position 16,860 of record JAEYHZ010000015.1, read on the forward strand.
ATTCACTTCTACTTTGAATATCTTTCTGATAAATATGCTGATGGAGAAAATAGAAATTTTGAAGGTGCCCTGGACTTCCTGCTTGATATTATTTACAGACCGGCTTTAAAAGATGGATCCTTTAACCCTCAGTATGTGGAGCAGGAAAAAACAAATCTGAAGATGCTGGTTGAGGGCAGAACGAATGACAAGGTTCAATACTCTCTCGACAGATGCTATGAACTCATGTGCCGGGAAGAACCCTTCGGACTTTATGAATATGGTAGTATAGACCAGATAGAGAGTATTACTCCTGATGAGCTGTATAAGCATTACAAGGAGAAGGTTTCAACTCTTCCTGCTGATATCTTTATCACAGGGGAACTTGAAAAGAGTGATATAGACTATATCAAGGCAAGAATCGGAAGTATAGGCAGAGGTGTTACAAAAGGACTAGTTACCGGGATTGTTAAAAAATATGTAGATAAAGTCAGATATTATGAAGACAAAATGGATGTTAATCAGGGAAAGCTCTCACTGGGCTTCAGAACAAATATAACACCAAAAGAGAATGATTATTATGCTCTGATGGTATATAGCGGAATACTGGGCGGCGGTATGCATTCAAAACTCTTTCAGAATGTCAGGGAAAAGGCCGGATTGGCTTACTATATATTTGCAGGTCTCGAAAAGTTTAAGGGACTTATGATAATTGGGAGCGGAATAGATATTAAGGAACAAGAGCATGCCAAGTCTCTGATTCTGGAGCAGATGGAAGCTGTAAAGGAAGGTAAAATAACCGATTATGAGTTTGAAGCTACTATAAAATCTCTGGAAACCGGAATACAAGCCTTAAAGGATAGCCAGCTGCAGGTGGTGGATTTCAACTTCAGTCAGCTGGTTTCCCAGACTCATGATACTCTTGAAGGACTGCTTTCAAAAATTCACAGAGTGACCAAACAGGATGTTATTAATATAACAGACAAAATCCAGCTTGACACCGTGTATTTTCTTACATCGCAAGACTCGGAGGCTGTCTGAGAACTTAGTTTGATTATTCGATGAATGAGACTTTACAGACTGGCTGCGCAGCAGCGGAATGGAGAATGGAGATAATTATGAGATATGAAACCCTTGAATATAAAAAGTATGACGAAGTAATGTACAAATTTCAACACAGCAGTGGTTTGAATTGTATCGTAATTCCCAAAAAAGGCTACTATAAGAAGCATGCGACCTTTGCAACACATTACGGCTCTGTGGATAATAAGTTTATAATTCCGGGAGATACCGAGCCCACAAAAGTTCCGGATGGTATTGCTCATTTTCTGGAGCATAAACTGTTTGAACAGAAGGATGGGAGTGTCATGGATAAGTTTGCTGCACTGGGTTCCAGGCCCAATGCCTTTACAAGCTTTAACCAGACTGTATACCTTTTCTCCTGCACCGATCTCTTTAAGGAAAATTTTGACCTACTTTTGAATTTTGTCCAAAACCCGTATATTACTGAGGAAAGCGTTGAAAGGGAAAAAGGCATAATAGGTCAGGAAATCAATATGTATCGTGATGATCCGGGCTGGAGAGTGACTTTTAACCTCCTGGACGCCTTTTATGAGAAGCATCCTGTTAAGAAGGACATAGCCGGATCAATAGAGAGTATCAGCAAAATTACAAGGGATACACTGTACAAGTGCTATAAGACCTTCTATCACCCATCAAATATGGTGATCACAGTAGTGGGAGACGTTGATCATGAGCAAGTATTCGAACAGGTGGAAAAGAATATTGAAGCAAAAGAAAAAAACGGTGAAATCAAGCGCATTTACCCCCAAGAAAGTGAAGCTCTGCACAAGGATTATACAGAACAGAAAATGCCGGTTTCGACACCATTATTTTATATTGGTTTCAAGGATAACAACTTTAAGCTGAAAGGTGTTGAGCTTTTGAAATACGAGCTGGCCGTAAAGCTGTTGATTTCAATGGTAATCGGAAGGAGTTCCGAGCTATACGTTGAGCTTTATGACAAAGGTTTGATAAACTCCAGCTTTGAGACCGATTTTTCTATTGAAAACAGCTATGCCTATTCAATGCTGGGCGGAGAATCAACAAACCCACAGGCTGTAAAGGAAAGTCTGATTAAGGAAATAAAAAGAATCCATAAGGACGGATTGAAGTCCGAAACCTTTGAAAGAATACTGAAAGCGTCAAAAGGAAGATTCCTTAGACAAATGAACTCTGTTGAAAGTATTTCAAGGAGTTTTGTTAATTTGTATTTCAAAGGTGTTACAATGTTTGATTATTTAGAGGTTTATGATACAATGAATTTTGATTATGTTACTGATGTGTTCGATAAGCACTTTAATATCGACCGCATGGCATTATCTGTAGTAAAGGGGTCAGCCAAATAGAGTACTCATTATTGAGACCTGTGTCAGTTGGCCTGCACCAAAGTAAAAAGGTATTGAGTGGAGGTTGTCATGGATGAAAGAATTGCAGTAAGCTTTCCAAATATGGGATTGGATTTTAACATTTCAAGGGTAGCGTTTCGAGTTGTATTTGGGAAATTTGACTTTCCGGTTTACTGGTATGGGATTATTATTGCGTTGGCATTCTTTGTATGTGTCCTGTGGGCAATGAGAGATTCCAGAAAATTTGACCTGGTGCCCGATACGGTGATTGATCTTATGTTATTTGCGGCACCAGTTGCCATAATATGTGCCCGCCTGTACTATGTTATATTCAGTTGGGAAAATTACAGGTATGACTTAATGCAGATATTTAATACACGAAACGGCGGGCTTGCAGTATTCGGTGGAATAATAGGAGCAGTAATCACAGCTTATTTCGTTGCCAGATATAAAAAAATTCCCATATTCAAGTTCTTTGATTTTGCAATACCTTATGTTGCCCTGGGACAGGCAATAGGACGCTGGGGTAACTTCTTCAATCAGGAGGCTTTTGGCACAAATACTTCTCTTCCATGGGGAATGACAAGTCCGGTAATAAAATCTTACCTGCAGGGTCTACAAAGTAATGGAGTTTCGATAAATCCCGATTTACCGGTGCATCCTACCTTTTTATACGAGTCGGTTTGGGATATAGGCGTTTTTATATTCCTTATGTGGTTAAGAAAAAAGAAGAAAGTTGACGGAGAGGTTTTCTGCCTTTATTTTATAACCTATTCAATCGGCAGGGCAGTTATAGAAGGGCTGAGAACCGACAGCCTTATGTTGGGAAATCTCAGGGTATCCCAGCTTCTGTCAATTTTGTTAATAGTCATATTTACAATTTTTGTTATCTATTTGAGAACAAAAGCTAAGAATTCTGAAGTGGTTGAGATTGGACACAGCGGATATGCAAATGTGCTGAAGATCATTGAGGAAGAAGAGGCTAAGGATTCGGAAACTCATAAGCCGGAAGATCGGAATTCGGCAGATGACAGCCTGGAAGAAGAGCAGAAGTCAAAAGTTTCCGAGCCGGAAATTCCGGAGGAGGAAGACCTTGAAAAAGAAGAAAATCAGGATCATAAAAATGGTAAGTTCCCTGATTCGGAAGGCGAGAATCCTGAGGATGTATCTTCTACTGAGGAAAAGAAGGATTAATGTTAGTTTCTAGTTATGTTAGGATCGGTGAAAAATGTATTTTGTTGAAAAGTCAAAAACAGCAAATTCATATAAGAGATTTGACTATCTGCTGTTTATATTGGTATTGGTATTATCAGCAATAGGTCTTCTGGTTTTCAGCAGTGCTGTGAGGGATAGACCAAGTTTGCTGAAACCTCAAGTACTGGGTCTGATTATGGGTATTGCCCTATGCCTTATATTAAGTGCAATAGATTACAAGGATCTGAAGGTCTTAAGCCTGTTTATTTTCTTTGGTGCTATGGGACTCATGGTTCTGGTATTGTTCTTCGGTAAGGGCGAGGAACTGGGAAATAAGAACTGGATAAGTATCGCAGGTATGAGCGTTCAGCCCTCAGAATATGCAAAAATTGCCTATATTATTCTTGCTTCTGTTTTTCTGGAACGGCTTAAGGACAGCCAGGAGAAAAACAAGTCTGACATAATAAAGTTTTTAGCTTATACCTGTGTAGCAATTGGTTTTGTACTACTTCAAAAAGACCTGGGAACTGCGCTGGTATTTGGATTTATTTTCTTTCTGTTTATTTATATGGCAGGAATACCATACCGCTACATATTTATCTTATGCGGAGTAATGGCTCTTTCACTGCCGTTTATATGGGTTTACGTGCTTAATGATAAGAGAAGGGATAGAATTCTCACGTTTATATCACCTGAGCGTGATCCTCAGGGAGGCGGCTATAATGTTAAGATGTCAAAGCTGGCAATAGGGTCAGGGCAGCTCTGGGGGCAGGGATATGGAAGCGGTCTGCAGACTCAGAGCGGTAAAGTACCTGTAAGGGAATCCGACTTCATATTTTCGGTGGCAGGTGAGGAGCTGGGTTTTATAGGCGGGTGCATCATTATATTATTAGGTCTGCTAATATTATTAAGAATAATATATATTTCCAAGAATTCCAGTGATTCATATGGTATGTTTATTTCCATAGGAGTTGCCGGTATGCTGGGCTTCAATTTTATTGAAAATATAGGCATGAGTATAGGGCTTCTTCCTGTGACCGGGCTTCCTTTACCATTTGTAAGTCAGGGGGGTACGGCAATTCTTGCAAATTATATAGCCATAGGTATGGTCCTAAGTGTGTCCCTGCGGCGAAAACGGGGAAATTTTAATTCCTCACAGTAAAAGTACTAGTTCTTAAGTCCTAAAAAGACGGGTTTCATTACCCGTCTTTTATTTTTTTTCAAAAAAATATTGATAAAATATCAAATATGCAATAAAATATCCATATAAGTGGTAGGAAGTGGTGTGAAGTGGAGGAATCCACCAGGTTAATATTAAAAATGATAGTATATTTTAAGTTGACTTGGAAATGTGAGGTGTAAAATTTGTTTTATGGTGAGTACCAACATACAGTTGACCCCAAAGGACGAGTTATCGTACCCTCAAAATTTAGAGAGGGTTTGGGTGAAAAGTTCATATTAACAAAAGGACTTGACAGCTGTTTGTTTGCATATTCATCAGAAGAGTGGACAAGCCTTGAAAACAAATTAAAAACACTTCCGTTTACAGATAAGGATGTACGTGCTTTTATAAGATTTTTCTTCTCGGGAGCAACCGAATGTGAGGTTGACAAACAGGGAAGAATACTTATTCCACAGAATTTGCGCGAATATGCAGCACTTGAAAAGGACATTGCTATTATAGGAGTTTCTTCAAGAGTGGAGATTTGGAATAAAACTACCTGGGAAAACTATAGCAGTGATGATAATATGAGCGCAGACAAGATAGCAGAGAAAATGTCATTACTGGGAATATAATCTTTTACAAAGCATGCTTTGAGGTGAACGATGGAATTCAAACATAAATCAGTATTACTTGACGAGTGTATCGAAAATCTGAAAATAAATCCTGATGGTATTTATGTAGACTGTACTATTGGAGGAGCGGGACATTCGACGGAAATATACAGAAGATTAAATTCACAAGGCTCCCTAATAGGCTTGGATCAGGATGCTTTTGCAGTTGAAACCTCCATGAAGCGCCTTGAAGAAATTAGCTCGGAAGCTAAATTTGAAGTTGTTAACACAAACTTTAAAAATATCTCAGCAGCATGTGAACAGCTTGGGATCAGTCAGGTTAATGGGATTCTGCTTGATCTAGGAGTTTCTTCACATCAGCTGGATGAAGCCTCCAGAGGGTTCAGCTACCAGCATGATGCACCGCTGGATATGAGAATGGACAGAAAGTCAAAGCTGTCTGCATATGAGGTGGTAAACCAGTACAAGGAGCAGGACATTTACAGGATAATTCGAGACTATGGCGAAGAAAAATGGGCGTCACGAATTGCAAAATTTATTGTTGAGACTCGTGAAAAGCAGTCAATTAAGACCACTTATGAACTTGTAGATGTTATAAAAAGAGCAGTTCCAAGTGCAGCTCGAAGAGACGGACCTCATCCCGCCAAGAGAACCTTTCAGGCAATCAGGATTGAGGTAAATGATGAGTTGAATATATTAAATAAAACTATTGAAGATTGCGTAGCCTTGCTGAAAAGCGGTGGAAGATTGTGTATCATTACATTTCACTCGCTGGAAGATAGAATAGTTAAATTGCAGTTTAACAAAGAAGTGAACCCCTGTACCTGTCCTCCTACATTTCCGGCCTGTATATGTGGTAAAAAACCGAGAGCAGTACTGGTAAACCGGAAACCCATTGTTTCCTCAGGGGACGAGCTGGAGCATAATCCCAGGGCCAGAAGTGCAAAGTTAAGAGTACTTGAAAAAATTTAACTAGGCAAAATTAATTAAAAATAGATGCAACAGGTTAGCAAAAGATAAGAAAACAAAATACAAAAGATAAGTTATTTATTTTACAAAAGAAAAAAGAACCGGAAATATACTAAAGATAAAAAAAAGAGCCTGTTTAATATCTGCTTGTGCTAGGAATTTTAGGTGGATTTTGTGTCAGGCAAGGCAAATTTTCGCGGTAATAATTGCTTTATTGCAAGAAAATTTAACGTGGCATGGCGCAAAATCTGCCAAAATGACGAGTGCAATGAGATATTAAACAGGCTCTAGGTCACAAAAGAAAAAAATTAAAGTACCAATGAAAAGATTTGAAGAAACCAAAGAAAAAACTTCTAAAAATGGAAGGGAATCAGAGTAAAATCTGATTCCCCAACATATTTTAAAATCTGAAAAACAGCTAAGGAAAAATATTAAGACGGGGAGGGATAACATATGGCCGGAACGAACAGCAAGTACGTATATGGATCAGCTGCTGAGAAAATTAAGCATGTCAGTCCGGACATATCCAATGAAAATAGCCGCTATTATGATCCCTATGAAGAAAATGCCGTCCTTAAATCAAAAAAGATTGCAAGGAATAATGCAAAACTAAAGAAAAGAATTGTTGTTAATATTTTTCTCATTTTCGGAATGTGTGCTATAATTATGCTCAGATATGCTCAGATAAGTCAGATGAATTACGACAACAATAAGTTGAGCAAGGAATATGTTGCACTTCAGAATGATAATGCAAGAGAGGCTATAGAAATATTAAATGCAATGGACCTGAACAAAATAAGAGACGTTGCTGAAAAAAAACTCAACATGCATAAACCCGATAAAAGCCAGATTGTATACATAAGTGTTCCTAAACAGGATGTAACCTTGCTGGCGGCAAAAGAAGAATCCAAGTTCATTGTTATGGTAAAGTTCGTTGAAACAAGTATAAAGAAGTTTCTGAACATTTTTTATTAATATGGATAAATCAATGAAGCTGTTTACGAATTAAATAAATTGTACATTTAACTATAGATTTAAATATATTCAAAATATTAAGTCTATAGTTTTTTCAATGTTACCCTCTATGGACAACGTGTTGTACATTGTCAATAGAGGGTAAGGATATTTGTATATTATTATAATGTTATGTTAATTTTTACAGGGGAAATCTGACTAATTAATAATATATTAGGACTTCAAATAATATTATTAATAAGAATTTAAAACAAAGTCCAATAAAAATTTATAAAGAAGGCTTTGCTGAAATGCTTTAACGGAAATTAGTAATATAAAGCGAGAAAATAATTTCCTAAGCATTATAAATAATTAAAAAGTAAAGAGATATTTACTGAAATACTGACTGGGGGGATATTTTTGGCTAGCCCAAATATAACACTTAAAAAGAGACTCCTTTTTGTACTGGGAGTTTTTACCTTATTCACAATTTTACTGGTATTCAGAATTGGTTGGATACAAATAGCCAATGGACAGGAATATCAACAAAAAGCCTACGAGCAGCAAACCAATAATCGTACTATCAGTCCCAAAAGAGGTACTATATACGATAGAAATATGAAGCCCCTTGCAATAAGCGGTTCGGTTGAAACAATAACTATCAATCCACAGATGATTAGAGATCAGAAGTTGGATGTAGATAAAATTGCAAGTGGCCTTGCCGACATACTGGGTATGCAAAAGGAAACAATACTCAAAAAAATTAACAAAAAGAGTCAGTATGAGATTATCAAGCAAAAAGTTGACAAGGATATAGGTACAAAAGTTCGTGAGTTTAAGAAGAGTAATGAAATTGCCGGAATATTTATTGATGAAGACACAAAGAGATTCTATCCCTACAGCAATCTGGCCTCTCACGTAATTGGTTTTACAAACATAGACAATGATGGCCTGGATGGCGTTGAAAAAATGATGGAACAGTATCTGAAGGGAGTTCCCGGTAAGATATTGAGTGAAGTTGATGCCAGCGGTATGGAACTAACCATGGGAGAGGAAAAGTATATTCAGCCCCAGGATGGAAATGATGTAGTGTTAACCATAGATGAAACAATTCAGTATTTTGCCGAAAAAGCTCTTGAAAAAGCAATATCGGATAATAATGTTTTAAACGGCGCGACTGCTATAGTCATGGATCCCAGAAATGGTGAAATTCTGGCATTATCCTCAAAACCTGATTTTGATCTGAATAATCCAAGAGCTGCACCAAAAGGCAAGGATATCGCTACCTGGACAGGAACCAGTACCGAAGATGTTCAGTACTTGCAGAAAACCGTTTGGAGAAATAAAGCTGTTGTTGATACATATGAACCCGGATCTACCTTCAAACCTGTAACTTCTGCTGCCGGACTTGAGGAAGGTGCTGTAACACCTGAAACTCCGGTTACGGATGCCACTATTAAAATAGCCGGCCACAGCATTAATTGCTGGAGGCCTAATGCACATCTTCATGAAACTTTCAGAGAAGGTGTATACAATTCCTGTAACCCTGTTTTTGTAAGGTTGTCTCAGCAATTGGGTATAGATAAGTTTTACAGCTATGTAAAGGCTTTTGGTTTCTACAAAAAGACAGGTATAGACCTGCCTGGGGAAGCCGGCAGCATTATTCACACAAAGCCTACTGAAATTGATATGGCTACCGCCTCCTTCGGTCAGCGCTTCCAGATAACGCCAATTCAGCTGATTCAGGCATATGGAGCTATTGCCAACGGTGGAGATCTGATAACTCCTCATGTTGTAAAGGAAGTTGTTGACGAATCAGGCAATGTTATTAAAAAGTTTGAACCCAATGTTGTAAGAAAAGTTATTTCCAGAAAAACATCAGACACATTGAAGGACATTCTCAAGGGTGTTGTTGACTACGGTACCGGTAAAAATGCACGTATTCCGGGGTATAAGATCGGTGGAAAGACAGGTACCTCTGAAACCAGAGAAAACGAAAAACTTTTAGTTCAGGGAAAAAATAAGAGATATATAGTTTCCTTCTCGGCTTTTGCTCCAACTGACAATCCTGTTATATGTGTGCTGGTTGTGTTGGATTATCCGGATGTATACAATCCTGGCGGCGGTATGATGGTTGCTCCGGTAGTAGGAAAGTTGATAGACGACATATTGACCTACAAGGGAATTGAAAAGGAGTTTACAGAAGAAGATAAGAAACTTCTGAAGCAGGAAGTTCAGGTTCCGGATGTTAAAGGCAAAACAGTGGAAGAAGCTATCAAACTGTTGAAACAAAGCAAACTGGAGTATAAAATAGAAGGAAGTAACAAGGATATGAAGGCAATTGTGCAGGAGCAAACACCAAAAACTACTGCAATACTTCATGAAAATTCCATTGTTGTTTTATATACCTACAAGCCTAAAAACGAAGTAGGTGTAATGGTACCGGATTTAAAGAACAAAACTATTTCTGAAGCAACAAGGACACTTAAAAACCTTGGAATAAATATACTGGTAAATGGAACTGGAAGTGCTGTAGGACAAAACGTTGAGGCAGGAAGAATTGTTAAAAAGGGTGAAGTGGTAGAAGTTACCTTTAGAAACATTTTTGCAGATTAGAAGTTCAAATGGCAATATTTACTCATTGATATGTGGGAAATTATTGCTTAATCCCTCTGGCAGGTCTATTTAACCCGCCTGAGGGCAAAAATATAAGGACTGATTAAATAATAAAACCCGGTTTTCAGGGGAGATAGTTTTTGAAAAGACAAGGCGGAGGAGGGAGCAATAATTGCTTTATTGCAACCAAGTACTGCAAAGCAGTACTTTTCGACAACGCTGTATTTTCGAAAAAATAGCCCCTTGAAAAATGGGAAATTATTATTTAATCATTCCTAAGAGTAAATACAATAAATATGGAGGTGCCGGATTTGAAACTTGGTGATTTGGTAAAAGGATTGCATACAAGAAATATTGTCGGAAGTCTGGATATGGAGATAGATAGCGTTGCCTACGATTCACGGAAAACAAGGCAGGGCGTTTTGTTTGTTTGCATTGAAGGTACAGTGGTGGACGGCCATCAGTACATAAAAGATGCTATTGAAAATGGAGCAAGAGCTTTTCTTGTTCAGAAACCCGTTGAGGTTCCGGAGGGTATAACTGTTATCGAAATAGAGGATACGAGATATGGTTTGGCTTATGTATCAGATGCATTTTTCGGGTATCCTTCAACTAAATTGAATTTGATAGGTATAACCGGTACCAAGGGTAAGACTACAACCACGTACATGGTAAAGTCAATTCTCGAGGCCGCCAGTCATAAAATCGGTTTAATAGGAACAGTGGCCAATCTCATTGGGGAGGAAATACTTTATACCTCAAGGACTACACCTGAATCCTATGATCTTCAAAATTTATTCAGTGATATGGTAGAGAAAAATGTGGATACAGCGGTAATGGAAGTATCTTCACAGGGTCTGGAACTGCACAGGGTTGCAAAATGTGATTTTGACGTGGGTGTATTTACAAATTTCTCACGAGATCATATAGGACCTAAAGAGCATGCTACATTGGAAGAGTACTTTAATGCAAAAGCAAAACTTTTCAAAATGTGTAAGCAGGCCGTTATAAATATTGATAACGAGCATGGCAGAAAGATGGCCGAACTGGCTGAATGCAAGGTTTATACCTATGGTTTTGGAGAAAGCGCAGATATAAGAGCTACAGACATAGTTAAAAAGACTGCATATACTTATTTCAAGGTAACGTCACCCTGGGGTTCAACCGAGATAGAGACTAATCTTCAGGGAGAATTCAATGTTTATAACGCACTGGCTGCAATAGGCTCCTGCTGCCTTATACCGGGTGTTACTATGGAGCATGTAAAAGCGGGTCTTGCAAACGTCAGTGTTCCCGGGAGAATGGAAGCTGTTCCTACAGGAAAAAACTATTCTGTACTTATTGACTATGCACATACTCCCGACAGCCTTGAGAAGGTACTTTCAACTGTTAGAGAGTTCGCTCATGGAAGGGTTGTAAGCCTGTTTGGCTGCGGCGGAGACAGAGATAGAGGCAAGAGGCCTGCTATGGGTACAATTTCGGGAAACATTGCCGACTTTACAATTATTACCTCTGATAATCCCAGAACTGAGGACCCTGAAAGAATTATAAATGATATAGAAGTCGGACTGCAGAAAACTAATGGGAAATATATTAAAATAACTGATAGAAGACAGGCAATAAAATTTGCTCTTGAAAATGGACAGGATGGAGATATAATTATTTTGGCAGGTAAAGGACACGAGACTTACCAGCAATTCAAGGACAAAACCATACACTTTGACGAGCGTGAGGTAGTGGCAGAGCTGCTTGAAGAGTTACAAGAGAATGAAGCTCAATAATTATATTTCCAAATATTTGTATTGCTTAAGTCATTTGGGCTTGGAGCATAGGAATAATGGTTTTGCGAAACAAATATCCTGAAAGGAGTTAAGTAATGGTTTCTTTTGACTGTACAGAACTTATTAAGGCTGTTGACGGACAGCTGTTATGGGGAAATCCCAATAAAGTGTTTGAAGGTATTACTACCGATTCCAGAAAAGTTACCAAGGATAATCTGTTTATTCCTCTGGTTGGTGAAAAATTTGACGGGCACGACTATATTGAACAGTGCTTCAACAGTGGAGCAACTGTATGTCTTACTCAGAAGACCCTACCTGAAACAGTTGATTGTACAGCAGTTTTTGTAAAAGATACAGCCAAAGCCTTACGGGAACTTGCAACCTGGCATAGAAATAAATATAATATACCTGTTGTAGGTATAACCGGCAGTGTTGGAAAAACCAGCACCAAGGACATGATAGCCTGTGTTCTTGCCAAAAAATATGAGGTCTTAAAAACTCAGGGCAATTTTAATAATGAAATAGGACTGCCCTTAACCCTTATGAATCTTGAAGAAAAACATGAAGTGGCAGTTATTGAAATGGGTATGAGCGGTTTTGGCGAAATCAGCAGATTAACAGCTGTTGCGCAACCCAATATTGCCGTAATCACCAATATAGGAGTTTCACATATTGAAAAGCTGGGCTCCCGGCAGGGGATTCTTAAGGCCAAACTTGAGATACTTGAAGGTTTACAGCCAGGAGGTCTCGTGGTGTTGAATGGTGACGATCCGCTGCTGAGGGAGCAGCGAGGAAAGCTTGGCTTCGATACGGTTTTTTATGGAATGGATACTTCACTTGACTATTGTGCTGAAAATTATCAGTCAATGGGTGAAGAGGGGACCAGTTTTACAATTTCCATCAGAGGTACTGCTTACAGGGTCCGGATACCTGTACCTGGTGTACATAATGTATATAATGCACTTGCGGCCATTGCAGTTGGTGTGAAAATGAACATACCGATGGAAATAATTATTCAAGGTATATCAGAATATAGTCCGGGAAACATGAGACAGAATATAATAACCTATAAGGGAATTAAGATTATCAACGATGCTTATAATGCCAGTCCACAGTCTATGCAGGCTGCCATTAATGTACTTGAGGAATTGTCGGCCAAATCCCGCGGAATAGCCGTTTTAGGAGATATGTTGGAAATGGGGGACATGGAAAATGAACTGCATTACTCGGTGGGCAGCTTTATTAAAGACAGAAAAATTGATTTCCTGATAACAGTGGGATATGCTTCAAAAAACATTACCCAAGCTGTAATGGACTCAGGTAACAATTCAATAAAAATATGCCATTTTGAAAATAACAATGATGCTTTGAACTACATTGAAAGTATTGTCAATCAGGGCGATTATATCCTGATAAAAGGATCAAGAGGCATGAAAATGGAGCAGATTGCGGAGGGACTGTTGAAGTCGCAAGCGGTTCCGGAATAATAAACAGGGGGAAGTTCTATTGCTTACTTTTTCATTAACATCTGAACATATCATAGCCTTTGCGGCTGCGTTTGTGCTCTCAATTATTGCAGGACCGATATTCATTCCCTTTCTGAGGCGGTTGAAATTCGGTCAGACAGTTAGAGATGACGGGCCTCAATCACATTTGAAGAAAACCGGGACTCCAACCATAGGTGGATTGATATTTATAATACCTATTTCGGTAGTTTCACTTTATTATTCTCAAAAATACCCTGATATAATTCCCATATTATTGGCTACTCTTGGTTTTGGAGCAGTTGGTTTTATCGATGATTTTATAAAGGTTGTCAAGAAAAGGAAAGATGGACTATATGCGGGACAAAAGACTTTTTTGCAGCTGTTGGTATGTGTTTCCTTTGCGTTTTATGTAATCAGATTTACTGAAGCCGGTAGTTCTATAGTAATTCCTTTTACAGATTTTATTGTTCAGCCCTGGCTTTATTTTCTGTTCATTGTCGTCTTTATGTACTTCTTTTCAAATGCAGTAAATATAACGGATGGATTGGACGGTCTCTGTGCAGGTGTAACACTCGTGGTTGCCATATTCTTTACAATTGTATCGTTAACAAATGGAGAATGGGGTTACATAAAGATTTTTGCTGCTGCTATTGCAGGGGGCTGTCTTGGTTTTCTTGCTTTCAATATTCACCCTGCGAAGGTTTTTATGGGAGATACCGGAAGCCTGGCATTGGGAGGAGCGCTGACTTCTATTGTTATTATGATGAGAATGCCACTTATTTTACTGGTTATAGGCGGTATTTACCTTATTGAAGCCATATCTGTAATACTTCAGGTAGGTTCCTTTAAACTGACAGGAAAAAGAATATTTAAGATGGCTCCAATTCATCATCACTTTGAGTTGAAGGGCTGGAAGGAAACCAAAGTAGTTGCAGTTTTTATCATTGTAACTGTTTTACTTGCAATTGCAGCACTGATGATAGTGGGTGTTGGGACCTACTAACCTTACTAAAGTCAAATTAGCTGAAGTGCGTTGGAATTAATGGGATAAAAATTTCATATAATCTCATTGTATGAAATACGGGTAAGGCTGGAGGAAATTAATGAAAAACAAAAACAAAAAGCCTTTTGACTTTTGGATATTTGCAGCGGTAATATTTTTACTTTCAATCGGTACCATTATGGTGTTCAGTTCAAGCTATTATGTATCTGTAAAACAAGTGGGTAATTCGTTCAGCATGATAAAACCACAGTTAATGTATATGGCTATAAGTATTGTAGTAGTTGTAATTACGATGAATTATGACTATCACAGGTGGGGAAAGATATCACCAATACTGCTTATGGGCAGCATTGGACTGTTGATACTGGTACTGATCCCGGGTGTTGGGGTAGAAATTAATGGTGCTCAGAGATGGCTCGGAGTGGGAGATAAAACCATTCAGCCTTCTGAATTGGCGAAACTTTCTCTTATAATGTTTCTTTCCTTCAGTCTGTCAAAACGAAAGGATGTCTTACAGTCGTTTACAAAGGGCCTGTTGCCCTATCTTGCACTTATAGGATTTATTTGCGGTTTGGTTGTAATTGAGCCGCATCTTAGCGGAGCTATAATCATTGCAATGACAGGTTTTATTATTTTGTTCTGTGCCGGGGCCAAAATATCCCACTTTATGTCACTTGCCGTTCCGGTTGTTCTGGCAGTTGTGGGAGCAGTTTTAGTTGCACCGTACCGATTTGACAGAGTTAAGGCATGGCTTGATCCTTTTAATATAGCCTACAAAATGAATGAAAGCTGGCAGATAGTAAATTCACTTCTGGCAATCGGGTCGGGAGGACTCTTTGGGAGAGGTCTCGGGCAGAGTATGCAGAAGTATCTCTACATACCCGAGCCCTATAATGACTATATATTTGCGGTTTTGGCCGAGGAACTGGGTTTCCTGGGTTCGGCGGTGGTAATGCTTTTATTCCTGGTATTTATATGGAGGGGAATAAAAGTCGCCATGAACGCTCCTGATGTTTTCGGAAGCCTGATGGCTATAGGTATCACAGCTCTGATTGGTGTACAGGCGTTATTTAATGTGGCAGTTGTAACCAATTCAATACCATCAACCGGTATATCGCTTCCCTTTTTTAGTGCGGGAGGTACCTCATTGATTTTCCTTATGTTTGGTGTTGGAATTTTACTCAATATCTCAAGATATTCAAATTATGAGCGGTTTTGATGGTACTTTACATTTTAAATTAAAACGTGTTTATGTAAACATAAATCTTGTATGTAATTGTAAGAGTAATCATAATGTAATTATTAATCATAAACGTAATCATAAAGGTAATTATAAATGTAATCATAAATGTAATTATAAATGTAATCATAAATGTAATTATAAGAGTTATCAGATTGAATGGTATCAAGAAGTAACTATGTAAAGAATTATTTACAGGTGTAATGAAATAAATTTAAATCCCCGACAAAAGGTATTGTAAATACTTTTTATGAAACAAGTGTGCAATATAGCACTATAGTAAAGAAAGAGACATTATCTCAACTCTTTCAAAAAGGGGACAGGGAGGTTAGCGTGAAAGTCTTAATAGCTGGTGGAGGAACAGGCGGACATATTAATCCGGGACTTGCAATTGCAAAGTATATTGCTGAGAAAAATCCTTCTGCAGAGATAACCTTTGTAGGGACCAAAAAAGGGCTGGAAACCAAACTTGTGCCCAGGGAAGGCTTTACTCTTGAGACAATAACAGTCAGAGGCTTCAGAAGGAGAATTTCCCTGGATACCGTACTGGCCTTAAAAGAATTGGTGCAGAGCTTTTTTGAGGCCTCAAGGCTTATAAAGAAATTGAAACCGGATATTGTTATTGGAACGGGAGGCTATGTTTGCGGTCCGGTTCTGTATGTAGCAGCCAAAAAGGGAATACCTACCTTGATACATGAGTCCAACGCCTTTCCCGGTGTAACAAACAGGCTGCTTGAAAAACATGTTAACTATGTAGCAATAAGCTTTAAAGACGCTGGAAAATATTTTAAAAATAAAAACAAACTTGTTCATACAGGTAACCCTGTCAGACAGGAACTGCTTACATCAGACAGACAAGCTGCGTTGAAGAATTTGGGTATTGTGGAAGGTAAGCCTTTAATAGTTGCTATGGGCGGCAGCAGAGGAGCAAGAAAGATCAACGAAACCATAGCTGAAATGCTGAACACTCATTTCAAGGGCGAGTTTAATCTGATTTTTGCCACCGGTGAGGCGCAGTTCGAGGATATAAATCTGTCAGTTTGCCTTGATGAGAAGTATAAGAAAATGGTGAAGGTGGTTCCTTATATTTACGATGTAGCGCAGGTCTATACTGCCAGCGACTTAATGATATGCCGCGCCGGAGCCATAACCGTGAGCGAGCTGCAGACCATGGGAACACCTTCGATACTTATTCCGTCACCTTATGTTACCGCCAACCACCAGGAGCATAATGCTCGCTCGCTGGAGAAGGATGGCGGCGCGGTAGTGATACTGGAAAATGAGCTGAATGCAGACCTGCTGTATAATCAGATATGCAGCCTTATATCAAACAGGGATGTATTGAAGAAAATGTCGGTTGCTGCAACAAAAAATCGTATGACAGATTCGGCAGAAAAGATATATACTCTTGTTGAAGAGCTCCTCCATAGGCCGAACAAATAAGATATTATATATCTTGCTGGTCATTTTTTATTTAAAGCTATTGCATCAGTTATTCGTACGCGAGTATAATCTATAAAAATGTGGAAGCATGGAGTCGGTAGGAGCAGAAAAAAAATATTACATATCTTGGCAGCTATTTATTTTTACAGAAATAACAAAGTGATGGTACGCGAGTACAACTTATAGAAATGGGGCAGCACGGTTAAAACTAATTAAGCAATTGCGTGTAAACAACGCTATTACTTAATTAGTTTGGGTGCAACACATTTCTATAAGTTTGTGCGGGAGTACCATCTTTTTTGATGTCTGTAAAAATAAAATGAAACGGCAAGCTAAGGAATGACCAAATAATATCTTGTGAAAAAAATGTAGACATTTGGGGAATACTTATGATATACTTGTCTCCGGATAAAAAAACTTTTAAATTAGTCCAGAGAGGCTAGTAAGGGTACATATGGGATTAGTATGTTTATGTTTGGATGAAACCCAACCTTGCTGCGCCTACAGTCAGTAAGGTTTTTTTATTTCCATAATAAAATATAGGGGGATTTATACAATGAAGTATTCTAGACCCGTAATTCAGGTTGAAGAAAAAGTTCCATTTCTAAAAGCACTTCCACTGAGTTTTCAGCACTTGTTTGCAATGTTTGGCGCATCAGTACTTGTTCCGTTTTTATTTAACAGTTATGCAAAAGATCATTTTCTAAAAGCATTAAAGTTAACAGTTGAACAGTTGAATCCGGATCAATTGGCACAGTACAACAGTATTCAGGTTATTGATCCTGCACTTGTTCTTCTTCTCAATGGTATCGGTACATTGATTTACTTGTTCTTATGTAAAGGAAAAGCACCTGCTTTCCTTGGATCAAGCTTTGCTTTTCTCTCACCAACAGCTGCAATAATAGCAAGTTCAGGTGACTACGCAAACAATTTCAGGACAGCTCTTGGCGGTTTTATTATATGCGGTGTGGTTTTTGTAGTAGTTGCGTTAATTATAGGTAGAGTTGGAACCAAGTGGCTTGATGTAGTTCTTCCTCCGGCAGCAATGGGACCCATAGTAACTCTCATCGGACTTGAGTTGGCAGGTACGGCAGCAGACATGGCAAAATTATTCCCGAATAAAGATGGGGCATTTGATACAAAAGGAATTATAATATCACTTGTTACATTGGCATTGGTAGTAATAGGTAACCTGTGCTTTAGAGGCTTCCTTTCCGTAATTCCTGTGTTATTCGCAGTAGTAGCAGGATATGGACTCTCAGCAGCAATGGGTTATGTTGATTATACAGCAATTACGGCAAAAAGCTGGTTCAGCCTTCCACAGTTTGTATTACCTTCTTTTGATCCAAAGGCAATGTTAATCCTTGCACCTGCTGCACTGGTTGTGCTTTCAGAACATATCGGTCATTTGTTCGTTACAGGCAATATTGTAGGTAGGGATTTAACCAAGAATCCAGGTCTTCACAGATCCCTTATGGGTGATGGTATTTCTACAATTCTTTCAGGCTTTACTGGTTCCTGCCCTACAACAACCTACGGTGAAAACATGGGAGTAATGGCAATAACCAGAGTATATAGTGTATGGGTAATCGGAGGAGCAGGCGTTATATCCATAATAATTGCGTTTTTTGGTAAACTTTCAGGTATCATATCCAGTATACCAACACCTGTAATGGGTGGTGTGAGTCTGCTTCTTTTCGGCGTAATCGCAGCATCAGGTATCAGAATGATTGTTGAAGCAAAAATTGATTACAGCAAATCAAGAAACCTGATTCTGACAGCTATTGTATTTGTAATAGGTATCAGCGGAGTTTCTGTAAATCTGGGAGAAAATGTTCAGCTTAAGGGGATGGTTCTGGCTACTTTGGTTGGAATGGCGCTGAGCCTGATATTCTATGTTCTTGAGTTACTTAAACTTACAAATGATGCAGAAGAAGCAAAATAACCTGCTTGGTTGTATTCATGGATAAAAAGTATCCGTTTTTGGTATGATACGCATCATTTTGTCACAGAGATAACACGACAAAAAAACTCATTCTCCATATAAGGGAATGAGTTTTTTTATGCAAGTACTATGAACTTCTTCTCGATTGCAATTTCAACTTGAGGAAACGCCTTCTGCGTCGAATCTCTGAGGGGTATATAAATACTTCATTTCTGATTAGACCAAGACTGACATCGACTATCTTTTTAGCTGATTCATGGTCAAAATACTCTCTCTGGGACTGTTTAATTTCGTTTAACCCCTTTGCATTGTCAGCCAGCAGGCCTGATACAATGGAGGATAAGTTTGAAAGATCATCACAAAAAATACCAAGTTTGTTGTTAACGGCGAAATCAGGATTTTCCTGCTCCTGGCCCGGAAGCGCACCGGTTATTATTAGTGGAACATTACAGGCGATTGCCTCCATCATAACGTTTGGGCTGCCTCTGGTAAAGGCTATATCAGATTTAAGCATATAATCCTGGATATTGGTAATATATCCATGTATCTCAACCCTTCCCGGATATTGCTGAGAAAGGGATTTCTCAAGCTTTTCCTTCATAGCTGCATTTCTGCCGGCAATAATTCTTACGTTACAGTTGAAGTTGTCCAATAATATTCTTGAAACCGCATTCATATCACCTGAGCCTTCACCGCCACTCATTATCAGGCATTCGAGAGGTCTATCCAAAGTATAGTCCGGTTTATGAATATTTTGTGTTATATGTTCGGTAAATCTTGATCTGACAGGAAAACCTGCAACCGTGATATTCTTTTCAGGAACGCCAAAACCCATGCATCT
This sequence comes from Bacillota bacterium, assembly GCA_023409265.1. GTDB lineage: Bacteria > Bacillota > Clostridia > Acetivibrionales > DSM-1351 > Ruminiclostridium. The sequence goes on from JAEYHZ010000015.1 coordinate 36,517, forward strand.
TTCTTTGGCTTCCTGTGTGGGACAGATTATCATATCTGCACGTTTATCAGCCCACAGGGGAGAAATACTTACAAGATCTGCTACAAATATTGCAAAGGGAATGTTTATCTTATACTCTTTTAGTATGTTTAAAATAGGTGCGTTAAATACCGGATGAACAGAAAGTATCAAGTCGGGTTTTAATTTCCTCAGCATTTTTATAAAGTTTTCGCGTATTGTAAGTTCAGTGAATTCATGAATGAATGAGGGACTTCTTTTGGATATTTTCCATGCCAATTTCCATAGCTCTTTGGCATTTCTGGTAACCAATCCATAAGATTTGCCAACTTTAACCCACATGTTACCGCCTAAATCAAAGCCATCTATAATATTAACATTTACATCTTCATGCAGATTAAATTGTTCCAACAGAGATTCACTTATACTCTTATGACCATGACCAGTGTAATCCGATGATATTATTACAACATTTCTCATGTTTCTTCCTTAGCCTCCAAGATTGATTCACTAAATTTTTGATGACACCTAAGTATAAATATATAATAATACAAATTACCGGTTAAGTGATAGGTGTCATATGTTAAATTATGCATAATTTTTTTATTTATATCCTCTGTTTATTTTACGCTCATAAATCTAAAATGTTTGATTTATTTTTTACATATTTTAATTTAGACATGCGTTATAACGAGGCAATTGATGTCGATGGTGTCATAGTGTCCTATCTGGAAACATTGAGAACACCTTTGTCTCGTTGAAACGCACAGATGTAATAAAATTTTTCTACAGCCGAAAAATTTTATCTGAACCTATGCGTTATAATCCATTTATTGTTTTCATATATTTATAACGCTTAAGTTTTGTACTATGTATTCCAATAAAATATAAATATGAACATTTATATTAGAAAGCTGGGGATGTGAGGCTGTTGAAAAAAACACTAAGATTAGTATTTATTATTGTCATTATTTTATCCAATTTATTGTACACCAATAAGGTTTCCGCTGATGACAGAAATGACGACGAACCTATAAATGGACTTATTGGTCAGGATAGTATCGAAACCACAGTAAATAAGAACCCGAAGATTTCAGCAGGGGCTGCACTGGTTCTGGATACAGCCAGTGGTCGTGTACTTTATGAAAAGAATGCCTATAGTCGCCGTTCCATAGCAAGTACTACCAAAATAATGACAGCAATTGTGGCTCTTGAAAACGGGAATGATGAGGAAGACGTAGTAATCAGTAAGAGAGCTGCTGCTATAGGCGGATCAACTGTCCATCTGAAGGCAGGGAAAACTTATAAACTCAAGGATTTATTGTATGCCATGATGCTCAGATCAGGAAATGATGCAGCTATTGCCGTGGCCGAACATATAGGAGGCTCAGTTGAACTTTTCGCAGAAATGATGAACAGAAAGGCTGCTCAAATAGGAGCAACCAATACCAATTTTGTCACACCTCACGGTCTTGACGATCCTCAACATTATTCTACTCCATATGACTTAGCACTTATAACTCAATATGCCTTGAAAAATGAAAAGTTTTGCAGTATTGTCGGAACAAAGAATTCTGTTTTTGATGGAAATAATATAACAAATACCAATGAAATGCTCAGCTTATATCCAGGTGTGGATGGTGTAAAAACCGGTTATACCGGGCAGGCAGGGAGATGTCTTGTAACATCGGCCACAAAGGATAATTGGAGAATAATATCAGTTGTACTTAACTGTTCTTCAAGAGCTTCAAGGGCACAAAACAGCAAAGTATTGCTGGACTATGCTTTTGACAATTACAAAAACTATGAGTATTTGAGGAAGGGGCAGAAGCTTCAGGAGATTAATGTACATAAGGGATTGGCTGATAAAATGGCAGTATACTCTGACTCTGAAATAACGATACCTTTAAAGCAGGATGAAGTAGATAAGGTTAAAGTAGTATACAATCTTCCCAAACAACTTGAAGCACCTGTAAAAAGCGATACCATAGTCGGTTCGGTTGACTTTATACTGGAAGGTAAAGTTCTGGCAACTTCGGAAATCAAAAGCATGGAAAAAATGGGAAGAAAAGATTTCTATTATTACTTCGACTCCATATTCAAAACCTGGACCAGACTTGTACACAACTGAGAATGATGGCATAATATATAATAAACCTTGGCAATATATATTTACAGGGTTATTGTATAGCGGAATGGAGCCTGATCATGAAAACCTTATTAGTTGGTATCAATTCGAAATATATTCACACCTGTCTGGCCATATGGTATTTGAAGGCCAGTGTTCAGAACAGTAAAGAGGTAGTAAAAGGCAGCAATGTTGTTGCCCGGGAATTCACTATTAACGATAATAAAGATAACATTCTATATGCGATATATATGGAAAAGCCTGATATTCTGGCTTTTTCCTGCTATATATGGAACATTGAGCTTATAAATATATTAACAACTGAAATTAAAAAACTTCTGCCAAAATGCAGAATAATATTGGGAGGACCTGAAGTATCCTTCACTGCTTCAGAGGTTCTTGAAAAAAATGAAACCGTTGACTTTATAGTATGCGGAGAAGGTGAGGAAGTATTTCCGGCCTTGTTAAAATCCATAAGTGAAGGTTCTGATGCTTTCAAAGAGCTATCCGGAGTGGCATACAGAGAGAACAAAACTGTTTTTTTTAATGAAGGCTACAACCTGGTATCTGAATTGGACAGGCTCCGGTCTCCATATACTGAGAACCTGCTGAAATCTATGGAAAACAGGATAATTTACTACGAAGCCTCCAGGGGTTGCCCGTTTTTCTGCTCCTACTGCATATCCTCGACTTTTAAAGGAGTCAGGTTTTTTTCTCTGGATAGAGTAAAGAAGGATATTAATTATATTCTTCAATACAGGCCGAAACTTATCAAATTTGTAGATAGGACCTTCAACTGCAATAGAAAACGGGCAAAAGAGATTGTGGAGTTTATAATATCGCTGGAGGTTGCTACGGTGTTTCACTTTGAGGCTGCTGCGGATTTATTTGATGATGAAATGCTTGCACTCCTTGCCAATGCTCCAAAAGGTAGAATTCAATTTGAAATAGGACTACAGACCACTAATGCAGACACACTTTGTGAGATTGACAGGGTTACCGACCTGTGCAAACTTAAATCAAACGTAGAGAGGCTTCTTCAAAAGGGAAATATTCATATCCATCTGGATCTTATAGCCGGATTACCATTAGAAGATATTAATTCGTTTAAACGATCCTTCAATGATGTGTATAATATGAAACCGCATCAGCTTCAATTAGGTTTCCTTAAATTGCTGAAGGGCTCAAAAGTAAGGCGGGAAGCTGAAAAACACGGATATATCTACAGGGACTATTCTCCTTATGAAATTCTCAGTAACAGATATATATCCTTTGATGAGCTTCTTATTCTTACAGATATGGAAGAGGTGGTTGAAAGGTATTTTAATTCCAACAGATTCCCCGAGTCACTGGGGCTGTTACAGAAATTTAAGACAAGTGACGCGTTTGAAGTATATAGACAACTATCCGTTTATTGCAGAGAAAACGGGTATCTTGACAGGCCGGTATCGTATCGTGAAAACATATCCATACTTTTTCAATATGGAAAAACCTTATTTACAACACCTACAGAGCTTGAAGAATTCAGGCAGGCGATGGTGTTTGATTTTCTAAGCTCCGATAATTCAGGAGCTATTCCTGATGCAATCAGGAATGAAGAGGATTATGTACCGGTAAACAAGGTACATCAGATTCTTCGTAATGAAGAATTCATTAAGGAGTATCTCCCGGATTTTATTTCGGTTCCTGTAAAAAACATTATCAAGAAAGTATTTTTAATTTCCTTGACACACACAACCGGACCTGATGAATTAATTTTGTTTGATTATTCTCAGAAAGACCTTGTAAGCGATAAATTCAGAACTTTAAGGGTTACTATTCCACGGATTTCCTGTCAATAATTCCATAACCAACAATTTAACCTTCTGAGTTTCTATTGCTCAGTACTGGTCTTTTCAAGGCTCTTACCTGATCATAACTGTTTACCTCATTATAAAGTAAATATAATTTTTATTAGCAGTTAATCAAATTTGGTCATATATTACTATATCTGGAATCATTTCAGAAATCAAAAAGTGACTTTAAAAAAATAAAACTTACCCACAGAAAAGTTGGTATTTGATAATATTTTTTAAATGCTCACATATATTTTAAAATGAGATATTTAATCAGGAGCAAATTATAAACTACTGTATACCTCAGTAAAAATCTGTTTGTTCCTTCAATTCTACCAGGTAAAAAGGGAGGTTTCTAGATGACCACACCGGAGTTTGACTTCAAAGCAATGATTCAAAAGGATAGGGATGACAGGGTAAAAAGGCAATTTGAAAGTACATTTCTTGAATATCTTCAGTTGGTAAAATCAAATCCAGAGGTGGCTGTTCTTGCTCATCAAAGGTTATATGACCTTATCGTTTCAAAGGGAACAGAGGTTGTTCGGACTGATGAGAATCCAAGGTTAAGAAGAATTTACGGTAATGACATAATAAAAAAGTATTTCTTCTTTGAGGAAGACTTTTTTGGAATTGATAAAACAATTATGAAAATAGTCCGGTATTTTCATTCCGCAGCAATGGCGGGAGAAGAGGCCAAGCAGGTGTTATATCTTGTTGGACCCGTAGGTGCAGGTAAATCTTCTCTGATGGAAGCATTGAAAAAAGCCCTGGAAGCAGCACCTCCCATCTATGCACTAAAGGGCTGTCCAATGAGAGAAGAACCTTTGCACCTTGTGCCGAAACACTTAAGGAAGGAATTTGAAAAAACACTTAACGTAAAGATAGAGGGTGATTTATGTCCTATTTGCAGATATAGACTCAAGAATGAATACGAGGGGGAATATGAGAGATTTCTTGTGGAATCTGTAGGATTTTCAATACGTTCCAGAAAAGGAATCGGAGTAGTACCTCCTGTTGATCCCAACAATCAGGACTCATCCATTCTAACCGGTAGTGTGGACATCTCAAAAATAGATCTCTATCCGGAAGACGACCCGCGGGTACTGTCATTGAACGGTGCATTCAATGCAGGTAACAGGGGCATTGTAGAATTTATAGAAGTTTTTAAAAACGAGACGGAATATCTGCATACAATGATTACTGCCACCCAGGAAAAATCCATTCCATCCCCCGGTAAGGGAGCAATGATTTACTTCGATGGTGTTATTCTGGCCCATTCAAATGAGGCCGAATGGAATAAATTCAAATCAGACCATACAAATGAAGCAATTCTTGACAGAATAGTAAGAATAGAAGTACCATACTGCCTTGAACTAAACGAAGAAATAAAGATTTATGAAAAAATGCTCTCAAAAAGTAAGTTTAAGGCACATATTGCTCCTCATACCATAGAGATTGCTTCAATGTTTGCAATCCTCACAAGGCTCAGCCCTTCCAACAAGGTAGACCCCATGACAAAGCTAAAGATCTATAATGGTGAAGAAATACTTGAAAAGGGTATGACAAGAAAGATTGATATCTTCGAGCTCAGGGAAGAAGCGCCCAGAGAAGGTATGACGGGAATTTCAACCAGATTTATAATGAAGGCGCTTGACACAGCTCTTTCCGAATCTGAAAACGACTGCATAAATCCTATAGCTGTTATGGAATCCCTTATAAAATCGGTTAAGGAGCTTGGAATTGGTGATGAGGAAAAGGAAAGATACCTCAGATTGATCTATGACACTGTTAAGAAGGAATATAACAAAATTCTTGAAAAAGAGGTTACCAAAGCCTTTATCCACGGCTACAGGGAACAGGCTGAAAGCTTGTTCAACAATTATCTGGATCATGCCGAAGCTTTTGTAAACAAGACTAAAATCAAGGATAAAAATACAGGTGAAGAGTTGGAGCCTGACGAAAAATTCATGAGATCCATAGAGGAGCAGATAGGTATTTCAGATACTGCTGTAAAAGGCTTCAGATCGGATGTTACAGCTTATATGTTCTTCGTTATGAGAAATGGCGGAAGTCTTGACTATACCAGCTATGAGCCCTTAAAAGATGCTATTGAGAAGAAGCTTACTACTTCTGTCAGAGATCTCAGCAGAATTATTACCCAGGCCAAGGTCAGAGATAAGGAACAGACTCAAAAATATAACACAATGGTTGAAGAAATGAAGAAAAACGGCTATTGTGACCATTGCTGCAATGTCATATTAAAATATGCTGCCAATAACCTTTGGAAGGATTAGATGCGAAGCAAACTTTAGTGCATACATCTTCCCTTCGCATATCAAAAAGCCTCTAGGCTTTTTACCGGTGTCACTGCGTCAAGCAATTACCATACACTTGCTTTATTGTTACCGGTGCTATCGGCGACATGGACGTTAGCTTGAATATTATATGGAGGCTAATACATTATGGCTATATTCAGAGAAAACAGCAGCGGCGGAAGGGACAGATCTGCTGAAGACCGTCGCAGACATAGAGAATTGGTTGAAGAATCCATCAAGAAAAACCTTGGTAATATAATCGCTGAGGAAAGCATTATAGGCAAAAGCCGGGATAAGAAAATTAAAATTCCAATCAGGGGTATTAAGGAGTTTCAGTTTATATACGGAAAAAACAAGCCGGGAGTAGGTTCGGGAAATGGAGATGAAAAAAGGGGAGATAAGTTTTCAGGAGATGCCCAAAACGGGAACGGAAAGGGAAAAGCCGGTAACCAGGAGGGAGAGGAAATCTATGAGACTGAAATCACCATCGAAGAGGTAATCAGATACCTCTTCGATGATTTAAACCTGCCGGATATTGATAAGAAGCAGCTGTCCCAGCTGGAGGAAAAAAGCTTTAGAAAATTAGGATATCAGCAAAGAGGTATCCCTCCAAGGCTTGCAAAAAAACGCTCAGCCATAGAAAAAATTAAACGGAAGCAGGCAACCAAAAGAGCCCTGAATGAGCTTGCCGGGGATGATAATGGTGATGCTGGACAAGTGGATTCCGGAAAAAGTATTGACACAAATCTGCTGAATAAGGTTATGCCCGACAATAGATTTCCTTTTATAGAGGATGATTTGAGGTACTACAGGATAAAGGAAGATAACAAAAGAGACTATAATGCCGTTGTATTATGCATTATGGATGTTTCGGGCTCCATGGACCAGACTAAAAAATATCTGGCAAGAAGCTTCTATTTCCTGCTGTATCAATTTTTACACTTGAAATATGCCAATGTTGAGGTAGTGTTTATAGCACATACCACAACCGCAAAAGAGGTTAATGAAAAAGAATTTTTTCATAGAGGAGAATCGGGTGGCACATACATCAGCAGTGGATATGAAAAAGCTATGGAGATAATCAACGAAAGGTATAGCCCCAGTAATTGGAATATTTATGCATTTCACTGCAGTGATGGCGATAACTGGTCTGAGGACAACAAGAAAGCAGTAGACAGTGCAAAAAAACTGTGTGAAGTATGCAATCTTTTCGGTTATGGTGAAATTGTACCTGGTTATTACAGTATGGGCAGTACCATAAAAGCTGAACTCCAGAGCAAGATTGACAGTAAAAATTTTGCAGCTATTACCATAAATAAAAAAGAAGATGTTCTTCCTGCATTGAAGAAGCTCCTGGAAAAGGGAGAGGATTAAAAAGGCAGGCATTTTTTATCATTATTAACTTCGTGCAAATCCTGAATGAGAGTGGAGTGGGAAAAGTATGACAGACTTTAGTTTGGCTGATCTGGAATATTGGAATGAACGAATAGAGAAAATAGCAAAAGATTGTGGGTTGGACTACTATAATCAGGAGTTTGAAATTATAAACTATGAGGATATGATCGGTTATGAATCCTATGTTGGAATGCCGTCCCATTACCCTCATTGGAGTTACGGGAAATCATATGAAAGGATAAAAACCCTCCATAAATATAATTTATCAGGGTTACCTTACGAAATGGTTATTAACTCAAATCCCTGTATAGCTTATCTGATGAAGGATAATTCTCTTTTACTTCAGGTGCTTACTATCGCTCATGTTTATGCCCATAACGATTTTTTCAAAAATAACAGATTATTTAAATTGGGTACCAAGGCTGAGTACACTGTTGAAATGTTTAAAAATCATGCTAACCGGATAAGGGAATATATTTCCGATCCCAGTATCGGGTATGCAAGGGTTGAAAAGATTTTAAACGCCGCCCATGCTGTTAAGCTGCAAACCGAGAGAGTAGTTGATTTTCAAAACAGGGTTGCAGATAAAAGCAGGAAAAATGTATCAGCACTTACCGAGAATTATAAAGAGTTTTCTAATCTGGAAAGGTATTCAAAAAGAGAAAGTGATGATACAGAAAGCACAGTCCAGCAGGAATTAAAAATACCGGAGATTCCGGAAGAGGATATTCTTAGATTTATTGCCGAACACGGAAGACTTCAGGACTGGGAAAAAGACATCATGTCCATAGTCAGGGAAGAGGCTCAATATTTTATTCCTCAGATAGAAACAAAAATAATGAATGAAGGTTGGGCCAGCTTCTGGCACTATAATATTTTAAATAAGCTCGAACTGCCGCAAAGTCTGCATGTGGAGTTTTTACGCAGGCACAATGAGGTAATCCGCCCGTTGAAATCCAGTATAAACCCTTATTATATAGGTTTTAAAATATTTGAAAATATTAATGAAAAACAGGGACTGCAGAAAATTTTTGAAATCCGGGAAAATGAGAGGGACCAGTCCTTTATCAGAAGATTTATGACACAGGAATTGTGCAGTGAAATGAACCTGTTCGAGTATGTAACAGCAGGAAATGATTATATGATATCCGAAGTCTCTGATGAAGAAGGGTGGAAGATAGTAAGGAATACCCTTTGCAATACTGTTGGCATTGGAAGCATACCCACCATACGTGTTGAGGAATGGGTGCAAAAGGACAATACGCTTATTCTGACACACGAATATGATGGACGTGAGCTGGAATTGAGCTATGCCTATGAGACTTTGAAGCATCTTGTAGATCTCTGGAATGGTAAGATACTTCTGATAACCCAGCTCGAGGGAAAGAAAAAGAATATTGCCTGCGATGAGCAAAAGAGAATATCTTTATATGGTTAACTTCTTGTTAGCACTCTTATTAATTGAGTGCTAAAAAACACTTGAAAGTTTATGACAATAGAGTTATATTATTATTGTTAAAAATTTTCTAAGGGAGGTAAAAGTGTGAAATTGAATTGGTGCATCATTAATACTATTTTACACCGGGAAAATACTGTTTTTCCACTCCAAATATTTGAACAAAATTAAAAGGAGGCTGTTATGAAACACGAAAGCGGAAGTATTTCAATTAATACCGAAAACATTTTTCCTATTATAAAAAAGTGGTTATATTCTGAAAAGGATATATTTATCAGGGAGCTTGTTTCCAATGCAAGTGATGCAATAAGCAAGCTTAAAAAGCTTGATGCTATTGGTGAAGCTGAACTACCCGATGACAACAAGTTTCAAATCAAGGTCATTGTAGATAAGAATGAAAAGACAATCAAAGTTATTGATAATGGTCTCGGTATGACTGACGAAGAAGTTAAAAAATATATTAATCAGATTGCTTTTTCAGGAGCAGTCGATTTTCTTGAAAAATACAAGGACAAGTCTGATGACGGGCAAATAATCGGACACTTTGGTCTCGGTTTCTATTCAGCCTTCATGGTATCACAGAGGGTACAGATAGATACCCTGTCCTATCAGCCCGGCGCAGCAGCCGTAAGATGGATAAGCGATGGCGGAACAGAGTTTGAAATGACGGATTCCGACAGAGCAGAGAGAGGTACAACTATAACTCTATACTTATCCGAGGATGGGCTTGAATTTACTGACGAATACAAAATGAGAGCTACTCTTGAGAAATATTTTGCATTCCTTCCATATGAACTTTACCTTGAGGACACTGCCAAAGCAGTTGAAAAAACTGAGGACAAGGCCAAGGACACGGCAGAGAGTGCTGATGCAGCAGAAAAGACCGAACCCAAAAAGCCTGAGCCTTTGAATGATACTCAACCTCTGTGGCTGAAGAATCCAAAGGACTGTACGGAAGAAGAGTATAAGCAGTTCTATACAAAGGTATTCCATGATTTCAATGAGCCCCTGTTCTGGATACACTTGAATATGGATTATCCGTTTAATCTGAAAGGAATACTCTATTTCCCTAAACTCAAACACGAATTTGAGACAATGGAAGGACAGATTAAGCTTTACTACAATCAGGTTTTTGTTGCCGACAACATAAAAGAAGTTATACCTGAATTTCTCTTGCTGTTAAAAGGTGTTCTTGACTGTCCTGATCTGCCTTTGAATGTATCAAGGAGCTTCCTGCAGAACGATGGATACGTTAACAAGATATCTACACATATTACAAAGAAGGTTGCCGACAAACTGACCTCACTCTTTGAAAATGAGCGTGATAATTACAATAAATACTGGGATGACATCAATCCTTTTGTTAAATATGGCTGTATAAGAGAAGACAAGTTCTATGACAGAGTGAAGGATATTCTGATTTATAAATCAACCAGGGGCGGATACACCACACTGAAGGATTACCTGGAGAATAACAAGGAAAAACACGAGAACAAGATATTTTATGTTTCAAACGAGAAACAGCAGGCTCAATATATCAGACTGTTTAATGAGAATGGAATGGAAGCGGTCATACTTTCAACCATGATTGACAACCACTTTATTCAGCTGCTTGAAAGTAAAATGACAGGTGTCCGTTTCAACAGAATAGACGCTGATATTTCAGATAACATGAAAAAGGGCGACACAGGCATAGCAGACGACGACGTAAGCTATCTTGAAAAACTATTTAAGGCTGCCGTAAATGATGAAAAGCTTAAGATTCAGGTAGAATCTCTGAAGAATGAGTCTGTACCGGCTATGATACTTTTATCGGAACAGTCAAGAAGGATGCAGGAAATGAGTGCAATGTTCGGAGGAATGGATATGAGCCATATGTTCCCTAAAGAACAGACTCTGGTTTTAAACTCCTCCAATAGGCTGGTTAAGGCTGTTCTTGATATGAAGGCAGATGAAACAAAGAAGGATGAAATCAAGCTGATAAGCGAACATATTTATGATCTTGCCATGATGAGCCATCAGCCTTTGGAGCCCGATGCAATGGCCAGATTCATTGAGAGAAGCAATGAAATTCTCATGAAGCTGGTTTAAGACTAATTTACTTATAGCAAAATATTTAAATAAAAGCTCATTAAAGAGAAAAGTTAAAATATACAAGTGTAAACTTAATAAAAAAGATAATTTCGGCATATACCGAAATTATCTTTTTTAGCATTTTTACCGTTTCAGGTGTTATCCAATAACTGATTATGCTTATTCAGATAAAGGATAATATAAATTAAGTTGTCAGGTTGATAATATATCTAAGGTTTGTTACAATTGGAAAAATAACACTTTGAGGACGTGGAGGGGAAAAATGATAAAATTAGATGTTAACGGTTATGTCAAGGTCCTTGAACCTTTAAAAGCTTTGGAAATAAACACCCTGTTTGCACAAGCAGTAATTCACCGTCAAATTCCGGGCACTGTGTATGTTGATAATATTAAAGACCCCGAGGCCTTTTACATAGCACACCCTTACGGTATGTCACTGCTTTTTGGGGAAGTAAATAATGAAAATTTCATTGGCGGCCTCGAACAATATTTGTTTAATTCAAATAAGGAAAGGGATAAGGGCGAGTGGCTGCAGGGATATCCTTGTGCCTGGAGTGAAATAATAGACAAGCTGGCAGGTTCATCATTAACCGTGGAAAAGGGTACTCCGGAAAATAAAGCTAAAGTTATAAAACATACCAGAGTCAATTTTAAGTTTGATAAAACCAGATATCTAAAAATTAAACAACAGCTGGAAAGTTCCCCCGGGAACTTGGTAAAGACTACAGATGAAATGTTTAAGAAAATAACAGGTACGGTTGTACCCGCATTTTTCTGGACTGATGGCAATGACTTTGAAACAAATGGTGCCGGCTACAGCCTTTTATATAACGGAGAGATTGCTGCCACAGCATTTTCAGCCTTCCTTCTGGATGGGAAACTGGAAATAGGCATTGAAACTTCAGATAAATATAGGGGAAAGGGTTTTGCTGTTTTGGTTTGTTCAGCACTTATTGATTATTGCCTGATGAACGGCTTAGAGCCTGTGTGGGCCTGCAGATTGGGAAATACAGCTTCATATCAGCTCGCTCAAAAGCTTGGATTTGTTCCTACGATTAATATTCCATATTATCAGTTACCGGTATAGATTGTATATGTCAACAAGACTTACAATAAACTGAAGACTTACAATAACTTGAAGACTTACAATAATCAGAAGACTAACAATAACTTGTTTTACGCATCACTTGACTTGTTTACAGAAAGTTCACGATTTATATAATATTTATTAATAAAAGTATACTACCTTCAGTTGACAAGGGGAAACACGCCCGACAGGGCCTAGAACGGGCGCTGACTGTGTTCTCGTCCTCGACTTGCGTCCAGCAAGCCTTCGTCCTGCGGCCTTGTCAACACCAGCTCTAGTCTCTGTCGGGTCTTCAGAGTTTCCAGGCGCATGGCCGTGTTTCTAGCAAGGCAGACGACGCAGCCTTACTGTTCGTAAGGAAAGGAGGATAACGACGCTAGGGACACGGATCATGCCCTGAAAACCGTGTATACCCTTGTCAACTGAAGGTTTTATAGGTACATAAACTTTTTTCATATTTGTTTCTCCTTTAATACCCTTATAACAGCTCCGTATAGAAGATATACGGGGCTTTAACAATTCTAAAGCCCGTTTAAAATATTTGTAACATAAATAAAGAAATTTTCAATATAATACAATAGAAAAAATTTTATGGGGAGAAAATATGTTTTTAAACAGCTATATTGGTGAGAATATATTTTTAAGCTTAAGAAAAAATGCCGAACAGAATGCTGTGTTAAATTATTTTTATGATATTGATAATATTATATACGCAAAGCTGATGGATATTGATGAAATAGGGATCTGGCTTGAAGGCGCAGGAACTGTGACAAAAATCATGGATGAGACAGGCAATGAGATACCCCCTGAACATCAAATATCTGAAAGGAAATCTACAAGTATCCTTGTCAGATGGGAATATATTGATGATATATACGTTCTAAATCCGGGTGAAAAAAAGATACAGCCCATGGGCTTCAGATTTGATCCGTCAAGGGAATAATAAATAAAGTTGGTGTTCAACAGAATAGTATATATGCAGTTGTGAGAAGCAAAAAGCGAACCCGGCAGGATTCGCTTTTTTGGCTGTATAATAAATTAAAACTATCAGGCATTGGATTATTGCTTTTCTTTATCAGTTTGTCTGATCTCAACACGTCTGATTTTACCGCTGATGGTTTTGGGAAGCTCATCAACAAACTCAATAATTCTAGGATACTTGTAAGGCGCAGTTACTTTCTTAACGTGATCCTGCAGTTCTTTTACCAGTTCATCACCAGGGGAGTAATTCTTTGTGAGAACAACGGTAGCCTTGACAATCTGACCCCTTACATCATCCGGAACTGCAGTAATTGCACATTCCATAACTGCCGGATGTTCGATCAGAGCGCTTTCAACCTCAAAGGGCCCTATTCTGTAGCCTGAGCTCTTGATAACATCATCAGCTCTCCCAACAAACCAGTAATAACCGTCTTCATCCCGCCAGGCTACGTCCCCTGTATAATAGATATCATCGTGCCAGACTTTGCTTGTAAGGGCGGCATCTCTGTAGTATCCGCCAAACATTCCGGCAGGCTTCCTTTTATGGGTTCTTACAACTATCTGGCCTTCTTCACCTTCCTGGGCAGAATTGCCTTCATCATCCAGCAGGTCTATATCATAACCTGGTGAAGGTTTTCCCATTGAGCCTGGCTTGGGTTCCATCCATGGATAGGTTGCCAGGGTTACTGTTAATTCAGTCTGGCCAAATCCTTCCATCAGCTTAATACCTGTTGCCTTGTAAAACTGTGTATATACTTCAGGGTTCAGGGGTTCACCGGCTACAGCACAATACTTAAGGCTGCTTAAGTCAAACTTTGAGAGATCTTCTTTTATAAAGAATCTGTACATGGTTGGAGGAGCACAGAAGGAGGTTACCTTGTGTTTGGAGATAACCTGGAGCAACTCCTTTGGAACAAATTTGTTATAGTCATATACAAATACTGCACAGCCTGCAAGCCATTGTCCGTAAATCTTTCCCCAAACTGCCTTTGCCCAGCCTGTATCGGCAACGGTCAGGTGCAATCCGTCATCGGCCACATTTTGCCAGTACTTTGCTGTAAGAATATGACCCAAAGGGTATAAATAGTCGTGTTGAACCATTTTAGGCATTCCTGTGGTACCGGAGGTAAAGTACAACAAGGAGATATCATCATTTTTTGAAGCCTGATCCCCGGTTGGTCTTTCAAAAACTGTGGAGGATTTATCGACTTCACTTGAAAAATCAAGCCAACCATCTTTACTATCACCAACCAGCGCCTTGTATTTAAGGCTGGGTGATTTACTTGCTGCATCCTCTATGTGCATAATTACTTCAGGTTCTGAAACGGATACAATCATCTTAATATCAGCTGCATTGGCTCTGTATACTATGTCTTTGGATGTCAGAAGGTGAGTAGCAGGGATTGTTACAGCACCAAGCTTATGCAGGGCCAGAATACAAAACCAGAATTCGTAACGCCTTTTCAACACCAGCATTACAGGATCACCCCGTTTAATACCGACAGCTTTGAAGAAATTAGCTGTTTTATCGCTGTATTCCTTAAGCTGTGCAAAGGTAAATGTTGCTTCAGCTCCTGACTCATCACACCACACAAGTGCTGTTTTATTTGGGTTGGTCTTTGCGTATTCATCAACCACATCATATGCAAAATTGAAATTCTCAGGCACCTTTATTTCAAAATTCTCGTAGAAATCCTCGTATGAAGAATAGTCAACCCGAGAAAGATATTTGTTCAACATTTGTTTTTCCCCCAATGCTAAAGAATAATGGCTAAAAATCTAGCCTGTTTTCCGTTTAGTGCTTTCATACCATGATTTGCAGATGAATCAAAGTAAACTGAATCCCCTTCTTCAAGTACCAGTTCATGTCCGTTGATTATTATCTTTAAAGTACCTTCAATAACGTAATTAAATTCCTGACCTTTATGAGAATTAAAATGAACAGGTGCATTCTCATCACCGGGAGAAACTGTAACAATAAATGGTTCGGCTTTCTTACCGATGAAATTATTTGCGAGACTTTGGTATCTATAGGCCTCTCTTCTTTCAACGTTTGCACCTTTTCCTTTTCTGACTACCTGATAGGTATGAAGTCTTGGATTATCTCCTGTAAGAATAGCAGCAAGTTCAACATTAAACCTGTTTGCTATTTCATAAAGAAAGCTTACCGGTATATCCGTGTTTCCGCTTTCGTATTCAAGGTAAATTTCTTCTGCAATATGAAGCTCATTTGCAAGAGTTTTAACCGAAATCTCTGAAATTTCTCTCAATTCTTTAATTCGTGATGCAATAAGCTTGATCTGGTCAGACATTTGATCACCTTCCTATATTTAAAATTGATAATATGTAAATTCATTTCTATAACATAGCATATTTTAGGAAGCGATGTATATATTGTAAGCAACCTTTTTTTTTATCAAATTTAACGTTTTCTACCCTGTTTATTCATCTAATGTATAAAATATCAAAAACCATTAAAAATAGCTTAAAAAGGTTAGAAAACAGTAAAGTGAGTATAGATATTGTCGACGCGTTATGATAGTATAAATTATAAAGTAACAAAATTTACTAAAAAATACTGGAGGCGAGACGCTATGTCTATCAGTAAAAAGATAATTTTGATTGTAGTGGGATGTATTATTGTGGTTGGAGGCGGGGTTACCGCTCATGAATTTTTAGAGTTCCCAATTTTATTGGTCGGTATCATTTCAGCTTTATTTGTTATAGGCGTCGGAATATGGTTAACCATGTCATTGACAATCCCTATAAAAGTGCTTCTTCAGGTAGTTGAAAGAACTGCAAATTTTGATTTATCCCATGACGAAACTTACAATAGGATTAAAGGCAGAAAGGATGAAATGGGGCTGTTGGCAAAAAATCTTTCTTTAATGAGAGGTTCTTTAAGAGATATGCTCAGTCTCATGCTGGATTCTTCCAGAAATATAATGGATAATTCACAGAAGGTTGAAAAATTGTCCCAGGATTTAAGAGAGAAAACAAATAATACACTTGAGACAACAGAACGTATATCAGCTTCAATGCAGGAATCTGCTGCAACAACCCATCAAATTAATTTTGACACCCAGGAAATAATGCAAAATGTAAATCTTATTTCTCAAAACTCGGAATCAGGTGCAGCGTCTGCCAATTTAATAAGCGAGAAAGCCAGTGAGATTAAAGAAAGTGCAGCTAAATCAGCAGAAAATGCAAGTAATGTATACGATAATGTTAAGCAACAGCTTAAATCCGCTATGGATGAGGCAAAAGCCGTTTCTCAAATAGAACTGCTGGCACAGGCCATACTTCAGATAACAGAGCAGACAAATCTGCTTTCTCTGAATGCGGCTATTGAGGCAGCAAGGGCAGGAGAAGCGGGAAAGGGGTTTGCCGTTGTTGCTGATGAAATCAGGAAATTGGCAGATCAATCCTCAAAAACTGCCGCAGATATAAAGAATATTGTTAAAACAGTAAATGAATCTGTTGGTGCGCTTACAGACAGTGCCGGTGTGCTTCTTGATTTCGTGGATCAGGACGTTCTGTCGGATTACAGAAAATTAATTGAAACAGGGGAGCAGTATTATTCGGATTCTGTAAAATTCAGCACTATGATGAATGAATTCAATGAATCATCAAAGGCTATGAATCACTCGGTTTCAAATATAGTGGATGCCCTGGAACAGGTTACTGCCAGTGTAAATGAGAGTGCTAACGGAGTTGAGACAATTACGGTTAAAACAGCCGAAGTTGCCGAACAGTTTAAAAACGTGCAGAATTCAACGCAGAATAATCTGATGTTCTCACAAAAATTAAAGGATCAGGTTACAAAGTTTACGTTATAAAATTTAATGAATGGTGAAGACAAAAAAAGAAGCCGGCTGCCTGCCGACTTCTTTTTTTGGGGAAAGACTGATAAAAACCATTTAATCTATATCCAATCATGTCTTCTGTCTTTATTCTGATTTAATAGCTTCCAGAGCACTGAGTTTCATAGCTCTTCTGGCCGGTGAAAAACCGGAAATAAGTCCAATGAGAATAGCAAAAGCCACTGCAAAAAGTGCAAGCCATGGAGGAATTACAGATATTTTACTGCTTTGTTGCTCCATCCCCATACCCATTGCCATTCCCATACCCATTCCCCTGTATCCGTCGCTGTTGCCCGATCCCAGAACATTTAAACCCACTTTATTAAGTATGAAAGATGCCGTATAACTGAGAATAATGCCTACTATTCCACCAAATAAACCAATTACACCGGCTTCAAAAAGAAACAGCTGTTTAATATTCTTGAGCTTACAACCTAAAACCTTCATAACGCCGATTTCACGGGTTCTTTCATATATTGACATTATCATTGTGTTAGTAATACCAAGAGCTGATATTAATAATGATATGGCACCAAGGCCTCCCAAGACCAGTTGTAAGGTTTGTGACTGTTGCTGCATGGACTTTCTGATGTCACGAAGACTGTTTGTACCATAACCCATTTCATCAATCTTTTCCTGAATACTGTCCACATCATCGATATCCTTTACCTTTACCATTAACCTCTCGTAGCCTTTATCATTCTTAGAACCTGAGAAAGAAAATGCATAATTTGATTCCTGGCCTTTTACCATTGATTTGCTTGTGTCTTTCATAAGCTTTTGAAGATAGTTTATATCCATAAATATAGAATAATCATTATTATCATTACCGTTTGTTGCAGCTAGCAGACCAGTAGCCTTTAGCTTATATAATACAGGAGGTTTTTTTGATGCTTCATCGCCGCCTAACCCTTGCGCACGTCTTTCTCCATAGTTCATATCAAAGGTTAACTGAAGCTTTTCAGTCATAACCTTGACAGGAGTTGATTGAGGTGCATAGGTGAGTTTTGGATTATAGAAATTCATTGGGAGATTTCCACCGATCACGATGGAATCTGTATCTCCTTCCTTTAACAAGTTACCTTCTGCAATTTTATAATCAAAGTTAGCCATCTGTTTTGCATCAATTCCAATAATAGAGCAGAAGGTCAACTTTTTTCCGCATATCAACTTTCCATATGTCTCCAAAATGGGAGTGACACCTGCAACACCTTCCAGAGCCTTAATTTGAGCTATAGCCTTATCATCCAGAATGATTTCCTTCTGAACAGCGGATCCGCCCCTGCCCTCAGCGGAGTTTCTGTACTTGGTAACATTTATAATATTTATACTTCCCATTTGTTTTATTTGCTGATCATAGCTTTCATTCATGCCAAGGCCCAGTGAAACCATGACAACTATAGCGGCCGTGCCGATGACGACTCCAAGCACGGTCAGCATAGTTCTGGTTTTCCTGCGAAACAGGTTTCTTAACCCCATGATGATAATATCAAATTTCCTCATCGAACATTAATTCCTTTCTTGCCTTTATTCTTTTACGAATAACAAGAACTACGGTAGCAATAACGGCCAAAGCAACAACTCCGCCCACAATATAAGCCCATAGAGGTATTTTTAATCCTGATTTCTCAGAGGGAATCTGTCCTTCCATGCCGGGACCTTCCTGGGGAACAGGCATCTCTATGACATTGGCAGATATTTCTTTTCTAACTTCGTAAGTTTTTCCTGCGGCATCCTCATATGTAAACAGTATGCTGCCGCTAATTTTTCCTGGAGCTTCAGGAATGATTGATCCATCAAAAGAATCAGTTTTACCCGGCTCAAAATTACCGACGAAATAACTTGAACCCTCAACCTTGAATTTACCTTCCAGCTTTACCATAAGATTGTACAGAGTTGATTTACCCATATTGTAGAAACTGATGTTTACCGGCATAGGATTACCCACAAAGGCTTCGCTGGAGATGTTTAATTCACCTATTGTCAGCCTTTGAGTCTGCTGGAGGGGTATCCCTATGGTATCCTTATTTGTGTAGGCTGTACCTTTATCGTCTTCATATTCATAATTGATACTGAGCATGTACTGTTTTGCTGCAGAATCTGGTTTCGATGAAAGAACAATTTTCTTCTGCACCCTTGACTTGGGAGAAATACCGTCAATATAAAATGAATTGGAATCAACGGTTGTGAAGGTTCCGTCATCCGAAGCAATAGAAACCTTTACATTTTGTATTTTGGCCGATTTGCTTGTATTCAATATTGACAGGTTAAGAGTAAACTCCTGACCGGCATTTAAAGTTTTAGGTTCTATAGTGTACTTGTCAATTATTAATCTAGGTACTGTTTTTCCGGATTTGTTTTCCACGTAGAATCCCACATACTGTGATACTGTCTGTTTGGCAGCAGTACCGGAAGAGGGAATATCATATTCCACATTTATTGCAACAGGGTAATTCTTTGTAACTGCATCATCTGAAACAAACAGCTGAAATTGGACATTTTTTGTGTCCCCCTTTTTCAGTGTTGGAATAATAATAGTGTTCTGGGTTCTTGGTATGATCTCTTTATCTGCTGTAACAGATACTTTGACATTCTTTGCATCTTCGTTTCCGGTATTTACCACATCAAAAGCTACCAGACCGTTGCTGCCCGGGTAGAGTGTGGTGCCGGGCGAAACAACATTTTTTATTTCGACTATTGATTGTGCATAGATACCCTGAACAGTGATAAAGAACTCCATTTCTTCAGAACGGGCTGTACCTGATGTATCGGTATAGTCAACCTTGATTTTAAGGTTATTTGCACCTGCTTCAATTTTTTTTGATGCAGACAGGTCAAAGGAAAAGTCTGATGTATCGTAGCCGTATATGCTTGATTTTGTCTGTTTGCTTGCTGTGCCTACAATGCTGACACCGTCATTTTTCAAACCTGATAATGTGACCGATACATTTTTGGCTGTCAGAGCTCCTTCATTTTCAAGAGTAAAATTAAGTTTGAAATTCTCTCCTGGAATTACAGGTGAAGGATTTGTGGTTACAGTTTTTAGTATCAGCTTTGGGAGGGAATTTCCTTCCAATGTCTTAATATAACCTGTCTCACTGGTACTGTAGTAGTCATTATATGTATTGTAAAATTGTATGTTGAATTTAATCGGGTAGGTTTTAGGAGCAGCACCCGAAGTAATGTTGAAGGTAAACTTAACCTCGCTGGATTCATTTGGCTGCATTGAATCAATGGTTTGCGACAGGTTCATGGATTCAATTTCAATTGGTATGGAAGCATCTAAAACCGGAGATATTGTTACCTTTTTTGCAGCATATTGCCCTACATTTTTTACTGGCAGTGTATAGGTCATTTGATAGCCTGCTTCTCCTGAGGGTATGGAAGCATTGCCGGCAATGACAATTTTGGGTGCTTTTTTGCTGTTGTCAACCGGGGTTGATGATGACGAATCCGGTACAGCTTCAGATATATTGATAAAATCTGTCTCGGTAAGATCCTTTTCGCTACCTTTATCATAGAAAATCGTCACATCAAGTCTTTTTGAACCTCCATTGTAAACAAAAGTAGTCATTGGGGAAGTATTGGAAGTCATTTTTATTTCTGTTTCACCACTCTTAAGACTAAATGAAGAGCCGTCAATAAAAATGGATTTTATTTTGATACCTGTGACACCGTCTGCAGGCCTAAATGTGAGAGTCATATCAAAGGAATCACCTTCATTTATAGTAGAATCCTTACTGTTGTTATTTGGGAATCTTTGTATATTATAATTGTTCAAATATACATCCCTCGCGGCATTAACCGGCTCGGCGATAAATAAAAGATTTGATAATACAATTAAACACATTAATGCAAAAGAAAGACATTTTTTCATAGTTTTCATAAGTTTTCCTCCAGGCTACACATCGGTGTCCTTAATAATTATTTTAAATTCATATTACTTCCGTTTGTTTTCGAACCTAAGCAGTAAAATATTTAAACCGGTGAAGGTGTTTTGGTCTCAATATTCTCAATATTTCCATCCAGGATATGTATGATCTTGTCGGCGTACTTGGCGATGTTTATATCGTGGGTTACAATAATCAAGGTTTGATTGTTCTTCCTTGCGATATCCGTAATCAGGTTCATAACCTCGATGGTTGTTTTTGAATCAAGATTTCCTGTGGGCTCATCAGCAAAAACTATTTCGGGGTTTCCTATAAATGCTCTGGCAATACCTACTCTTTGCTGCTGGCCGCCGCTCATCTGGGATGGCTTTCTGTTACTGTGGGAGGTCAGACCCACGGCATTCAGCATATGCTTTGACTTTTTATCTCGGATCCTACGCGGTATACCTTTAAATGCCAGGGGGAGTCCCACATTTTCCAAGGCAGTAAGGTTGGGAAGAAGATTGTAGGATTGAAAGACAAAGCCAATATATTTTTGCCGGAACAGTACAAGCTTTTTTTCGTCCAATTTCTCAACATGCGTATTTTTTATTATAATTTCGCCCCTGGTTGGTTTTTCAAGCCCTGCCATCAGATTCAGCAAGGTTGATTTACCTGAACCGGAGGTTCCCAACAGACAGCAGATTTCTCCCTTACCTATGGACAGATTGATATTTTCAAGAGCTATTACCTTTTCATTACCAACCCTGTACACTTTACGTATTCCCTTTACCTCAATAACGCTTTCCAATAATTCATTCTCCTTTGCTAAAATCTTCCTAACTATAATTTGACGAATCAAATTGATAAAAGTTCCCAATTTTTTTAAAGAAATAATAAAAAAACTTTTCAAAAAATGTGTTAAAATGGCGAATACTGGGTGACTATTTCACAAGAATATTATATAATATTTCTAACAGATACATTTGCCTTATTTCTTAAAAATTTCTTAATTATTACGAAAGTGAGATGGGAAATCAATGGAAAAAATATACGTAACCGTTAATGATGGCATAATTGGAAGTTTTTTGGGTGAAGATGTTTACTCCATCGGTGGAAATATGATTGTTCCCTCAGATACAATTATTACCGACTATATTGTAAAAAAACTTCTTGAGTTCAGAATAGACAAGGTATTTATTTATAATTCCAATCCGGTTCACGGTGATGATTACCTATCTGATAAAAACATCAGTGAAGATCAAAAGAAATATATAGAAGACGTAAATATTGCTAAAATGATGCTTCAGGACCTGGCTTCGGGGAAAGAACTGGATTTCAGCAAGGCTGAAGACATCTCGGAGCATATCTACAGTAAAATTAATGACTGCGGTGCTCTTATGGATTGTGTAAATTCTGTGAGAATTGCTGATTCTTATACATATTCACATCTGGTTAATGTTTCCGTTTATTCTATGCTCCTTGGTAAATGGCTGGGTTTTAATAAGAAGCAGCTAAAGGATATTGTAATGGCAGGACTGCTTCATGATGTGGGGAAGTCACAGATTCCTATGGAGATATTAAATAAAAAAGGTCCATTAAGTGACTATGAATATGAAATAATGAAAAGACATACCGTTTACGGATATGAAATTGTAAAAAACAACAATGAGATAAGTGTTGATGTAAAAAGAGCTGTTATTATGCATCATGAAAAGGAAAATGGAACAGGGTATCCTTTTGGAATTAAAGGCAGTCAGAAGAACCTTTATTCAAAGATACTTACTGTTGCAGATATATTTGATGCCATAACCTCTGAGAGAGTTTACAGGGGGCGTCAAACACCATTTACAGCTTTTAAGGAACTGGAAAGTGTAGGCTTTGACACTGTGGATCCAAAGATAATGATGGTATTGTTCACAAATATGCCCAGCTATTATGTTGGTTCTAAAGTAAAGATGAAAAACGGAGAAATCGGCGAAGTAGTATATGTTCCCAATCTATGTGCTTACGCCCCTGTGGTTAGAGTTAACGAAAACTTCGTAGACTTCTCTGTTGAAAGGGATCAATTAATCAAGGAATTTTTATAGTAAACCGGATAATTATTTAATCATGCCTAAAATATTAATAAATGTATTTACTGCTTTTGAAAGCATAACATTCTTCATTGTTACAATTCCGACTTCTCTTTGAGGCAGTTCTTCCCGGGTTTCTATCTGGAATAACTGCCCATTTTTAATATTTTCAAGTGCACTATCCTTCAAAACATAAGCAATTCCCGTACCTATTAAAGCAAATTCAACAAGCAGGTCAAGGCTTTCCAGCTCTATTTCCGGTGAACAGACAAGCCCATGTTTTGCAAAAAAAGCATCGATTGATTTACGTGTGGAGCTGTCAGCGGGAAGCATGACAAGAGGGTATTCATTTAATTCCTTCAACGGAATAGTTTTATTTTTCAGTTCAGAAAACTTTTGTGAGGCTACAAAGATATCACTAACTTTTATAAAAGGTGATGAGGAAAAAATTTCAGTGTTAACAGGCAGTGTTGATATAACCATGTCTACCAAACCATTTTTTAAAACGTCCAGCAGCTGGGGAGTTGTTCTGTTTACTACCTTTATGGCTATATGGGGGTAGAGGTCTCCGAATTTTTTGATATATGGCATTACAAAGTACTTACAAATTGAATCACTGACTCCTATTCTGATTTCCCCGGATTTTAAGTCTTCCAGCTCCTGGAGCTTGGATTCTGCAGTCTTCAAAAAGTTAAAAGCCTGGGAGGCGTAGCTGAAAAGCAATTCACCTTCCGAAGTAAGCTGAATTGTTCTGGCTTTTCTGAAAAAAAGTGTTACTCCCAGTTGTTTTTCAAGCTGCTTTATTGACTGGCTGACTGCCGATTGTGTGATAAAAAGTCTTTTTGCAGCAGTAGAAAAGCTTTTATTAACAGCACAGTAATAGAATATTTTATATAATTCAAAGTTTATATCCATAAGCACTCCTAATATAACGAATTAATAATATTAATTTTACTAATATATTTTAACATATTATAATTAGTTCAGGTACAAAAATTTATTTAAGATTAGATTATTCTTTTACTGTTCCTATAAAGAAAACGGAGGGATTTTATGCGTAGTATAGTAAAAAGACTGTTTGTTGAAAAGAAAAAACCATATGATGTTGAAGCTCAGGGACTTCTGACAGACCTTACCGAGACACTGGGAGTAAGAGCACTTGAGTCTGTTAAAATAATTAATAGATATGATATTGAGGGCATTACCGAAGATGAATATCAAATGGCCAGAAATACTATATTTTCAGAACCTCCGGTAGATTATGCCTATGATGAGGAATATATTTTGCCCGAAGGCAGTAAAGCATTTGCAGTGGAGTATCTTCCGGGCCAGTACGATCAAAGAGCCGATTCGGCTGCTCAATGTATTCAATTGCTGACACAGGGAGAAAGGCCGGAAATTAAAGCTGCAAGAGTAATTGTACTTAATGGGGCCATCTCTGATCACGACCTTGCTGCAATCAAGAAATACTATATAAACCCCGTTGAAAGCCAGGAAGCAAAAATGGAAAAGCCTGGGACTTTAAAGACCGAGGTTGAGCAACCCGATGATGTAGCTGCTATCAACGGCTTTATAAATATGGACCAGGAGCAGCTTTCAGCACTTCTGAAGGAAATGGGCTTTGCAATGTCATTAGATGATATTTTATTCTGTCAGACTTACTTTAAGGATACCGAAAGGAGAGACCCGTCAGTTACAGAAATGCGAATGATAGATACTTACTGGTCCGACCACTGCAGACATACAACCTTTCTGACCTGCATAGACAGTGTAAGGTTTCAGCAGGGAAAGTATTCCAAAATAATTGAGGACACCTTTAATGACTATAAAGCTGCCAGAGAGGATATATATAAGGATCGCGACGACAAGGACGTATGCCTTATGGATGTAGCTCTTATGGCAATGAAAACTCTTAAAAAGCAGGGTAAGCTTGATGATCTGGATCTGTCAGATGAAATCAATGCCTGCAGTATAGTTGTTAATGCTGATATAAACGGAAAAAGTGAAGAATGGCTGGTAATGTTCAAGAATGAAACACACAACCATCCGACTGAAATTGAACCTTTCGGAGGTGCTGCTACCTGTCTTGGAGGGGCAATCAGAGATCCCTTGTCAGGAAGGGTGTATGTATATCAGGCCATGAGGGTGACAGGGAGCGGTGACCCGAGGACAAGTCTGGAGGACACCATTTCCGGCAAGCTTCCTCAGAAAAAGATTACCACAGGAGCAGCAGCGGGCTACAGCTCCTATGGAAACCAGATAGGCCTTGCAACAGGTCAGGTGGCAGAAATATACAATGAAGGCTATGTTGCAAAGCGAATGGAAATTGGAGCTGTATTAGGTGCTGCTCCAAGAAGAAATGTTGTACGTATGCAGCCTCAAGCTGGAGACAAAATAATACTTCTCGGAGGAAGAACAGGCAGGGACGGCTGCGGCGGTGCTACAGGTTCGTCAAAGGCACATACTGAGGAATCCCTGGTTTCCTGCGGTGCAGAAGTACAAAAGGGTAATGCTCCTACAGAAAGAAAAATACAGCGTTTATTCAGAGACCCTGAAGTAAGTATACTAATAAAGAGATGTAACGACTTTGGTGCAGGAGGAGTATCTGTTGCAATTGGTGAGCTTGCAGATGGCCTGGAAATTAACCTTGATATGGTACCAAAGAAATATGAAGGTCTCGACGGAACTGAGCTGGCCATTTCAGAATCACAGGAAAGAATGGCTGTTGTAGTTGATGCAGCAAATGTTGATAAATTTATAAAGTATTCGGACAGGGAAAATCTTGAGGCGGTAGTTGTTGCTGAGGTGACAGCAGAGCCTAGACTCAGGATGAGCTGGAGAGGCAGACAGATAGTGAATTTAAGCCGGGAGTTTCTGAATTCCAACGGCGCCAAGCAAAGAATAGATATTGAAATCACAGCCCCAAAGGAAGAAAGCTATTTTGACAGATTTAACAATATGGAAATAAAGGATTTAACTGAAAAGTGGGTTGCCAATCTGCAAAACCTTAACAGATGCAGTCAGAAGGGGCTGGTTGAGCGTTTTGATTCCACCATCGGAGCAAACACGGTTCTCATGCCGTTCGGTGGCAGAAACCAGCTTACTCCTGCAGAGGGTATGGCTGCTAAGCTTCCATTAATGGAGGGCGATACAACTACAGGCACTTTGATGACCTATGGCTACAACCCTGAGATATCTATATGGAGTCCTTTCCACGGAGCGGTATTTGCAGTAGTTGAATCGGTTGCAAAAATTGCAGCCATGGGGGGTGACTACAGCAAGGTGAGATTGACTTTGCAGGAGTATTTCGAAAAACCTGGCAGGGATGCGATGCGTTGGGGTAAGCCTCTTAGCGCACTGCTGGGTGCCTACTATGCCCAGATGAAGCTTGGAACTGCTGCAATCGGAGGAAAGGACAGCATGTCGGGAAGTTTCAATGAGCTGGATGTTCCTCCGACACTAGTATCCTTTGCTGTAGATACTGTAAATGTAAATAATGTGGTTTCCAACGAGTTTAAAGCAGTTGGAAGCAAAGTTGTTTTATTAACAGTCGGCTTGGATAATAACTATCTTCCTGACTTTACTCAACTGGACAGTGTTTATAGAGTAATACACAAAATGGCTTCACAAAATAAATTATTGTCGGCAAGCTCGGTAAAAGAAGGCGGAATTGCCGAAATAATAAGTAAAATGGCCTTTGGTAATATGATAGGCTTTAAGTTTGAAAATGATATAGATGCGGCTACGCTGTTTAAACCCTTATACGGTTCATTAATAGTGGAATTGCCTGAAAGCTTTGATATATCAGCTTTTGAAGGTTTGAATTTTATATTGCTTGGAATGACCACAGAAAATGCTGAAATTGGATTTAAGGAAACAAAAATGAAACTTGATATGCTGGTGGAAAAATGGCAGTCACCTCTTGAAAAGATATTCCCAACCAGAGTGAAGCTGCAGGAAAATACTGCTGGAGCTTACAGATATGAAACGGGAGTTCGGGTCCGGTCTTCGGTAAAGGTTGCAAAACCGAGAATCTTTATCCCAGTATTTCCGGGGACAAACTGTGAATACGACACTAAAAAGGTGTTTGAAAATGCCGGAGGAATCGTGGAAACTCTTGTTATCAGAAATCTGTCCCACAGTGCTGTTGAAGAGTCAATACAGGAGATGGAAAGACTTATTGACAATTCCCAGATAATAATGATACCGGGTGGCTTCAGTGCCGGTGATGAGCCTGAGGGATCAGGCAAGTTCATAGCCACCGCCTTTAGAAACCCTGTTATCAGCCAGGCGGTAATGAGGCTCCTCAAACAGAGGGACGGTCTTGCAATGGGTATATGTAACGGCTTCCAGGCATTAATAAAACTGGGACTGCTGCCTTTCGGAGAAATCCGGGATATTGATGACAGCTGTCCGACATTGACTTTTAACACTATCGGACGTCACCAGTCCAGCCTGGTGAATACGAAAATTACCTCAAACCTTTCGCCGTGGTTGAATAATGTAAAGGTTGGAGATATTCACACTATAGCTGTTTCCCACGGTGAAGGCAGATTTACCGCAAATACTGAGGTTCTGAACACTTTGGAGGCAAACGGCCAGATAGCTACTCAATATGTTGACTTAAACGGAAAACCGACATATGATATTAGTTATAATCCTAACGGGTCTGTGAATGCAATTGAAGGCATTACCAGCCCTGACGGAAGGGTGTTTGGCAAAATGGGTCACTCTGAGCGAATAGGGTCAAATCTTTACAAAAATGTACCCGGTGAAAAGGATCAGCAGCTTTTCAAGGCAGGAGTTGACTATTTCAGAGCTTGAGCAAAGCTTAAGAAATTAACTGGCCCATACCATTCTTTACATGATGATTTGTGCTGAATGTTGGCATGGGCATATTTATACATGAAAAGGAGGAGCCTGTTTAATATCGGCTTGTACTTGACACTTTAGATGGATTTTGCGGCGGGAAGGCTGCTTTTTGGAGTAATAATTTGTTTATTGCACAAAAGTTAAACGAAGCATGGCGCAAAAATCCGCCAGAATTGCGGGTGTATGAGATATTAAGCAGGCTCTAAAGTGAGGTCATGAAGGAAAAAAGTTCAAAACTGGTAAGATATCTGGTCATTTTTCTGCTTGCAGCATATCTGTTTCTGTTGGTCTACCTGACTTTTTTCAGCCATTATTACGGCAGGGGAGAAAGACTTTTTCGCAATGCTAATTTTATTCCTTTCAAAACCATATTATTTTACTTGAATTCCGGTATGGACTGGATTACTGTAACAAATCTGGCAGGAAATATTGCGGCCTTTGTGCCTTTAGGGTTTTTACTGCCTTTGTCATTCAAGAAGATGAGAAGCTTCCTCAAAGTATTACTAGCAGCACTTTTAGTTACTGTTATTATCGAGACAGGCCAATACTTGCTGATAGTTGGCTCGGCCGATATTGATGATGTTTTTCTAAATCTCCTGGGAGCCATGGCAGGCTATTTTTTTTACAAAGTATTTATCTTTATATGGAAAGCTTTAACCACCTCCCGTGCTTTTGCCCCACTAAAATAATTAATCGAATTTTATTTCCTAAAGCAACTAAATACATTAAGAAAATAATATTATTGTTATAATATGGCAAAACTTATTAAAGTCCAAAAACTAAAGAAGGCAATCCATGAGAGATTTTAGATTTCTTGCAGTCTATTGGAAAAAATGTTATCATGGAAAAAGTTATGAAGCTTTCGGAGTGTGGTCTGCATGAAGAATTTATTTTAGTAGGTGCCTAGTCTCGTCTTCATGTTTTAAATACCACAAGGTTTTTATATTAATATGTTACTGTGTGTAATAGTACACGGATGGGAGGTTTATTATGAAAATATCATTTTCTACGCTTGGATGTCCTGACTGGAGCTGGGAGGATATGCTCTCTACAGCCAAGGACATAGGGTTTGATGGTATTGAGATTCGAGGTATAGGAAATGAACTGTATGCTCCAAAAGCCAAGCAGTTTGCTTTGGATAATATTGATCTGACCAAAAAGAAGCTGGATAAGATAGGAATAGAAATTCCATGTCTTACTTCTGCAAGCTATTTATTTGATAAAACTAATATTGAAAAACATGTAAGGGAAGCTCAGGATTACATTGAACTGGCTGCTAAATTAGGCACGCCATACGTCAGAGTACTTGGTGATGCGCAGCCTCAAGCAGGAGAGCCTGATATTGATTTTGTTATTGAAAACTTAAAGAAGCTGTCAGTATTTGCAAAAGAAAAAGGTGTTAGGATACTTCTGGAAACAAACGGTGTTTTTGCGGATTCAAAGGTAATGAAGGCAGCTATTGAAAAAGTTAATTCCGACAGTGTTGGCGTTCTCTGGGATGTTCATCATCCATACAGATTTTTTAAAGAATCCGTGGAAGAGACCTATGAAAACCTGAAAAATTATATAAGTTTTATTCATATCAAGGATTCAGTAGTTGTGGATGGTATTATAAAATATAAAATGATGGGCCATGGTGATGTTCCAATTAAAAATATTATCAGGCTCTTAAAGGAAAACGATTATGCCGGTTATCTCTCATTGGAATGGGTAAAGAGATGGTGCCTGGATCTAGAGGAACCGGGAATTGTATTTGCACACTATGCTGGTTACATGAAAAGTCTTATATAAATGAAATACACAAGTAATTTAAACATTAGGTGGTACATTAAGATTATAAAAAGCCTGTCCATTCTCATTAAGGGGAATGGACAGGAAATAATTTGAGTATGTATGGGAAAATATGGTATTATTCTTGCGAATATAAGTTTGCGGGAGAATACTATGAGACGGTATCTGATATATGTATTACTTATTCTAACATTTCTTATTACAGGCTGCGGTCAGCAGTCTGCAACACTCCATAAGCAAGGCGCATTTCAGTATAAAAATTCTACATTAAAACTCACAAAGAAGGTAAAAACCTTAAGTGTTAAAGTTGATTCGGCTGATTTACAGATTTACTGCTGGGACAATCAGGAGATAAAATATGAAATCAAGCATACGGTTAGAGATAAAAAATCTAACGAGCAGCTTGAAAAACTCCTTGAAAAATTTACAATAGATACCAGTATTGAGGATAATGTTTGCAGTTTTATTGTCAACTATAATGGAACCATAAAGAATTCTCAAGATCTACTTTCTGAGATTAAGCTAACAATTCCAAGGAGGATAAAAAGCCTGGATATTTCTCAGGAACAGGGGAGTTTCACCGTTGAAGACAAATTTGAAGGCAATATAAGTGCAGAATTGAATACTGTTAATTCAGAAATAAAATCCATGTACGGTAAACTTCTGCTAAAATGTCATACTGGAAATTTACGACTCAGTTCCGGTAAGCTTTCAAACGGTTCAGAGGTTAATGTGCAGTCAGGAAACATATACATAAAAGCCCAATGTCAGGATATGTCGAAATATACATTTCAAACGGAAACTGGAAACGTTGATTTGGCCTTTCCGGTAGACTCCAGAATAAAACTTGATGCATTTGGAACAATTGCAAATAATCAATTTACAGGGGTAGATGGCAGTATTGATATATTGGCAAGCGCGAATATTGGAAAAATAACAATTAATGGGTACTAAATACTTACAAATATAAAAGAATTTTACAAAATTTGAAAAAATATGTTGACAAAATCTAATAATGTAATATAATGGTACTAGAACATATAAAATTCTTACCTTTCCCTAATTCGTTTACGGTTTATAAAAAGATTATTAGATATTATATTATACAAAAGAACTGGAGAAAGCTAATGTCACTCATAAAATTAATAATTCTGGATGATGATGATGAATATTCATTCAATCTGTGTAATTTCCTTACTCATAATTATCCGGAAACTCTACTTGTGAATTACTGTAGTAATGCCTATAGCATAGAGGAATGGATTAAAAAAATTGACCCCGACATTGTTCTGACATGTGAAAAGTACTACTACCAGATCCTTAAGCATTTTACCAAGCCGATAGTATTATTGACCTCGGGCAAAAACAGCTCAGGTTTATCTGATATTCCTTCAATCCAAAAGTACAAGGATATTAATAAGATTGCAGGAGATATAATAAACACCTTTACAAATACAGGAAATATATTGAGCGCTTCAAAGGAAACATCCACGCGGGTAATATCTGTATACTCTGCCTCTGGAAATGTTGGAAAGACGTCAGTTGCAAAGGGAATAAGTTCTATTTGTTCCCTATCCGGGCTAAGTGTCTTTTATCTTAATCTTGAGCAATTTCAATCAACAAGTCTATTTTTTTCCAGTAATGCTGAATATTCATTTTCAGATTTAATATACTATGCCAAAGAACAGGATAGAAATTTTGTTTCAAAAATAGCCGCAATGAGATGTCAGGATTCGGCTACCAATGTTTACTTTTTCAAACAGGCGGATAATCCATTTGAAATGAATGAATTAATGCCTATGGATATTTCCTACATAATAAAAAATCTTAAAGATTGTGGGCAATATGACCTCGTTGTAATTGATATGGAATCACGGCTTGATAGTTGTACTCTGGAAGTTTTTCAAGTTGTAGATGAAGTGCTGTATGTCTTTACTGATGAGGAAATATGTTTACATAAAACAAACTTCTTTTTGGATAGTTTAGGTAAGTTATCAAACTCTTCCAATCAATATACTTTTTTAGCTCATAAAATTTTATATGTAGCAAATAAAGTATCAAATCAGGACCTCCCATTATCTAAAAAAATAATTTCTCATCTAACCCCCATTTCTTTAATTCCTTTCTCAAATAACATGTCTATAAAGTTCAATCTAATGGGAGGACCTGAAACCACCTACAATTCATTTAAAGATATTGCTGCAAGGTATTTGAGATAAGGGTTTTTAAGCATTTATTGCGTCTTCCTCCTTCCCGGCCTTGCCTTTCAAAAATTTTTTGCTTTAAGATTGTTCAATTTTGCTTCAAGATTGTTCAATATTGTTTTAACTATAATTTTTATTGGAGGTAGTTTGTGGACCGTAATTTAATTCATGAGATGAAAGCATTAATTGGTGAAAAACTGGATCTAAAACGGAATTTTTCTGATGAAGAAATTATTGAAATTATAGAGAAATCAGTCCTGGAAAAAGCCAAACAAATGATTTTAAGCACTAATGAGAAAAAGGAAATTATCTCCGCTATTTTTAACTCATTTCGGAGACTTGATATACTTCAACCAATTTTGGACAACCCCGAAGTAACCGAGATAATGATAAATGGCCCCAATAACATTTTTATTGAGAAGAACGGAAAGAGTACAAAATTAGACCTGGAGTTTGAAACAGTTCAAAAGCTTGAGGACATTATTCAGATAATAGTTACTTCAGTAAACAGAACCGTTAATGAGTCAACTCCCATAGTAGATGCAAGGCTTAGAGACGGCTCAAGAATAAATGCAGTTCTTCCTCCAGTTGCTCTTAATGGGCCAATCGTCACAATCAGAAAGTTTCCTGAGAAACCAATAACAATGGAAAAGCTGATTGAACTGAATTCTTTGACCAATGAGGCTGCCGAGGTACTGAGGAAACTTGTAATGGCAAAATACAACATATTCATCTGCGGGGGAACAGGTTCCGGCAAAACCACATTTCTAAACGCATTATCCAACTTTATTCCCCGGGATGAGAGAATAATAACAATAGAAGACTCTGCAGAGCTCCAGATAGTGAATATACCCAATATCGTCAGGCTTGAGACAAGAAATGCAAACCTGGAAGGAAAGGGTGAAATCACTATCAGAGACCTTATTAGAACATCACTTCGAATGCGGCCGGAAAGAATAATTGTTGGCGAAGTAAGAGGGGCTGAAGCCATTGACATGTTACAAGCTATGAACACCGGACACGATGGTTCACTTTCTACAGGACATGCCAATTCAACACTTGATATGTTATCCAGACTTGAAACTATGATTTTAAGTTCTTCAATACTCCCTCTTGAGGCTGTCCGTCAGCAAATAGCATCTGCAATCGACATAATAATTTTCCTTTCGAGACTCAGAGATAAATCAAGAAGAACAATGGAAATATCTGAGGTTCTGGGCATACAGCAAGGGAAAATTATTCTTAATCCTCTTTTTTTATTTGAAGAAACCTTTGATAAAGCATCTCCTTCCGATAGGCTTAACGGATACTTGAAAAGGACTTCAAAGTCTTTGGTAAACATACAGAAACTCAGGAACTCAGGAATATTCTGCGATATATAACGAAGCAATAAATGTTCCCCAACTCTATTAATGGCGAATAACGCTTCGGGTTTCAAGCGGCGGGCACATATCCATGGTCACTGATGGTGACCTTTGCCTGATAGAAACGCAGATGAGTTAAGAAAATTTTTCTACAACCGAAAAATTTTCTATGAACTAATGCGTTATAGTACATTAAAAATTAAGGAATAGATAAATAATAAAACCGATTTTCAGGGGAGATAGTCTTTGAGAAGGCAAGGCGGAGGAGGGCGCAATAATTGCTTTATTGCAACTGACGACAACGCAGTATTTTCGGGAAATAGCCCCCTGAAAAATGGGAAGTTGCTATTTAACTGTTCCTAAGTTGGGAGTGAGGTTTTTGCAGGACTATGATGAGTACATTATTCCTCTTAAATGGAAAGTAATTTATTGTTTATTAGCAGCCGCAATTATTTTTTCTGTTTCATATCTCTTTTACAGAAGCTTGATTTTTGCAGTAATTTTAAGCCCGCTAAGTTTATTTTATCTAAAGTATAAAAAGAAGCAGCTCATTCTTAAGAGAAAAAATGAATTGAATTTACAGTTTAAGGATTTACTTGCATCACTGTCGTCTTCGCTCGCCGCGGGAAAAGCTATAGAAAACGCATTTATCAATGCTTTGGACGATCTACATGTCCTTTATCCCGGAGAGGAGGCAAGCATAATAAAGGAAACCAGAATTATAATACGCAAATTATCATTGAATGTAACTGTGGAAGAGGCAATAAGTGATTTGGCAAAACGCTCAAAATTAGATGACATAATTAACTTTTCCGATGTTATTTGCATTTGCAAAAGAACAGGTGGAAATTTAATTGAAGCAATTAAAAATGCATCAGGCATTATAAGTGATAAGATTGAAATGAAACAAGAGATCGAAACAATTCTTTCCTCAAGAAAGTTTGAGCAAAAAATCCTGAACATAATGCCAGTGGGAATGATTTTTATTTTATCTGTTACTGCAGAGGAATATATAAGCCCTGTTTTTACAACAATTCAAGGGAAAGCAGCTATGTCTGTATGTCTTTTATTATTGATTCTGGCATACATTCTTTCCCATAGAATTATGAATATTAAAATGTGAGGATATATGATTTACTTAAGAATAACCAATATAGCCTTTCTTTTTCTAACTGTTGCAATATTTTTAATAATATTGCTAATGAACGGTAATAAATATTCAGGATATGTAATGGCTTTAGAGGAGAAGGAGTTTGCCCTGAAAAAGCTGTATCCGTTTGGCTTGTATATCCTGGACCGAACCGGTTATTCATTTGATTCAGCATATGACCGGAAAATTCTAAATTTTATCTCTGAAATATATGGACAGGAGTATTCATCTTTTTACGTCAGAGTATTGTATGCAAATAAAATTATTATTGCAGTGCTCTTCATTATAGTAGAGTTGTTTACAGCCCTGGCCAGTAAATATGACAGTACTTTTTGTGTTTATGTAATCTTACTTTTGGGATTTCTTTTTATTTCAGATGATACCCGGCTTAAAAATAAAGTGAAAAAGCGAAGGCTGGAGATGCAGTTGGAATTTCCGAATTTTATAAATAAACTTACATTGTTATTAAATGCCGGAATGACTATGACTAAGGCCTGGGAAAAGATATCTGAAGACAGAATATCTGCAGTTAACTGTGGTAAGGGAGCATTTTATTCGGAGGTCGATAAAACAGTAGCAGATTTACGGGCCGGTAAGAATGAAGCGGAAGCATACAGTCTATTTGCAAAGAGGGTAAAAACACCTGAAATTTCAAGACTTATGTCAACAATTTTGCAGAACACAAAAAGAGGTGGAAATGATTTGGTTCTTTCTCTAAGACTTCAAGCCAATGAGTGTTGGGAAATGCGGAAAAATGCTATAAAAAAATTGGGAGAGGAGGCTTCAACTAAACTTTTATTTCCCATGATGATTATGTTTTTCGCAATTATCATAATAGTTGTAACACCTGCGGTTATATCAATGCAGGGAGCAACATCGAATTTTTGACAGGAGGTTAATATGCTTACTACATTAAAAAGATTTATTTTAGAAGAAGATGGTATGGGAACTGTTGAGGTTATCATAATAATTGCCGTACTGGTAGGAGTGGCTTTGCTCTTCAGAAAGCAGCTGATTAACTTTGTGAATGGTATAATCAATAACCTTTTTCCTGATGCCAGCAAGCTGGAAAACAATAAAACAGGAACACAAGGTTCACTTGGGGGCTAGCCGGCGGGCCGACCCACCCTCCGGATATTCTGATAGCAGTTTAAATATTCAGCCACACTGAAGGGGCGGTGAGAAAAATTAAATATCTAAAAAGAAAAAATCTTATATTTCACAGAGGCAGTTTTACAGTCGAGGCTTCAATTATTTTTTCACTTGTGTTTTTGATTACTGTTCTTCTGGTTTATGTCTTTATAATCATGTACCAGTACATAGTACTACAAGGCGTTACCAGTGAGACATCCAACCGGGGGGCATATTTTTATGTAAATCAGTCTGATTTAAGAAACAACAACCTCATAAAATCAGATTTATATTGGAGAATCTTTGATTCAAAAGCGCAGAGTAAAACGGATTCCATTAAATCATATGCGTCTGAAAGCCTGGAGCCAGCAATTATTACAACAACCAAGGAAGTCAATGTTAATACATCTTTTAGTTATTTGATAAAACATATAAAAGTTACTATTATTGAGCATTATCCAATTCCCATTGGAGGTATGCTAACTGTTTTTGGTATATCTCCCTCCCTTCAGCTTCAGGCGCAAACATCATCTCCGCTGGAGGATAATGCGGAATTCGTTAGGAATCTGGACATGATCATGGATATTAAGAATTGTCTTGTGAACAGCGATAACAAATGGATTGGCAGCGGATCAAAAGTAAATGAAGTTCTTGATAAGCTAATAAACAGGCTCTAAAGGATGGGTGTAATAAGTTGAAAATTTTCAGGTTAATTAATTTTAGAGGTTCAATTACTGTATTCATAAGTATAGTTTTATCTTCAATTTTTCTGGTGGTAGGGGCTTTTACAGACGCAGCAAGAATAAGGCTGGCACATTCCCAGGTACAGCGGGCCAATCAAGCTGCTTTGTCATCAGTTCTTGCCTGCTATAATAACCAGCTTAAGGACCAATACGGTTTATTCGGAGTATTTCAGGACCATGAATCGCTATATGACTGTTTTGAAGAGTACTTTACCCAAAATTTAAACCTTGGCAGCCAGGATATATTATATGGCTTTAATATTGAAAGTATCGGACTTGAACAGCCCCTGAACCTTGAAAATACAGATATATTTGAAAACCAGATCATGGAGTTTATGAAATATCGGGCACCGTATGAGATAGCTACCGATCTGCTTTCAAAGATAGAAGGTATTAAGAATATATCAAGCGGTTCAAAGCTCTATAAAAGAAAAATGGAAACTGATAAAAAAGCAGGCAGTATTGGGGAAAAGCAAATGCAACTTGAGGACAAGACCCAGAAGATAAATAACAGTAGAATTTCTTCAGAAATACAGGCTTTAAAGAATAAATTTATTGACCAAAGTTCTATTCAAAAGGATATTAAAGAAAAATTAAGCAGCCTGAATAAATTACTTTCAAGCGAAAAGGAAATTACAGCAAGAGAAAGCTTGATAAGTGAATTAAAAGCTTTAACAGCCGAACTTGATTCTGTAAATAAAGAAAAAAAGGATATTAAAGCTGCAATAATGGATAGTTTAAACATGTATAAAAGTTTGAATTCCGATGCTAAAGCATACGCACAAAGAATAACGGAACAAAAAGATGAACTTCTAAACAGGATTGAGGAAGAAATAAAATTTGTACAAGACAGCCAGGATGGGTTGGAAGAACTTACAAAGGCTTATAATGATAGCCTTTCACACATGAAGTCTGCCATAAAAGAAGATAATTCGGGTTTTATAATTGGTACGCTGGAGAGAAACCTTAGCAGCTGTCAAAATATCATTAATAAGGAAAAAGGCAGCGAAGATGACTTCATATCGGCGCTGGGCAGCTTATCGGATTCAGATACCATAAACTATGTTTTTAATAAGTCGGGACCTTCACATTCTGAGGATGAGGACAACCGGGATAAAGTAATACAAACGCTTAAAAAGACTTTCAGCCAAAAAGGCGAGATGAAAACTATCGAAAGTATGGTATTTAGGCAACTGCCCTCCCAAAAAAGAAGTCTTCCCGAGGAAAATTCCACCTGGGATATCATGGATTTTAACTCCATTAACGGTGCTGAGGAGCAATTGGATTATCTCGCCGAAAAGGAAAACAGCCTGACTCAGATAGCTTCCAATATAATGGATGAGTTATTCATAAATGAATATATTATGGGTATATTCAGACACGATGTTCCATTATTAAAGGATGAAGAGGACAGCAAAGCCTATAACCTGAGGTCGGAGGATAAATCTAAAAGAGATGGTCTTTTTTCAAATTATGAAGTTGAGTATGTTATAAATGGAAACAAGGATGAAGCAATTAACTACATGCTTATAAAATCAGAAATTATGGCTATAAGGCTTATATCAAACGTAATACACATTTATACTGATGCCTCCAAAATGAGCAGAGTAACAAGCCTGGCAGCTGCTCTGAGCAGTTGGAATGCAGGCTTGTCAACACCACTGATTCAGACAATGCTGGTATTTTCATGGGCTATGTTTGAATCGGTGTATGATCTTGAACAGTTAGGTCTTGGTGAAAAAATAGCATTGTTTAAAACAAAAAACCAATGGAAAACAGATATCTCCGGTGCTGTCAGCAAGCAAAAAGTAGCTGATACTGAAAAAAATCCTTTTTTACTGAGTTATCATGACTATCTGAGAATCTTCCTTCTTTTAACCGATAAAGACAAAAAAATCGCCAGAGTTCAGGATCTTGTACAGTTGAATGTAGGGCTTTCAAGCTCGGGATTTGTACTTGACAATACTTATGTCTTTCTTAAAGCTGATACAGCTGTTTCAATTAAAAATCTTTTTGTATCATTTCCTTCTTTTACAACCTCATCAAGGTTAAATATTTCAAGAAGTTATATTGATGAAAGTATGTATTTAGGATATTAAATTCCTAGGTTAGGGGGCTGCTGTGAAGACCAGAATATTTATGAGAGGATCAATTACAGTTGAAGCTGCTGTTATGCTGCCGTTTTTTATAATTGTTATCATGGCGTTTGTATTTATAATGAAGGTCTATTACACTTATGAAATAATGCAGAATGCAATAACAGGAGCATCAAAGGAGATGAGTGTATACGGGCTGTTATATTACAAGACCGGTGCCGAGGAAATTATAAGCGGAATTGAAAAAGTTAGCAGTTCTGATACAGCAAGCGATACTCTTGGAGATAACTGGTTAACCTCAAGTATACAAAAGGCTGGGAAAGATGCAACCGACTATGTCAGAGCCCAGCTAGCATTTATTCCTGTGGCAAAGCTGTTGGTTAGTAAAAATCTTGAGGAAAGCTTTGATTTGGAAGTCGATGAAGGTCTCAGACAGTTGAATATAGCAAATGGTTTTCAAGGTATTGCATTCTCTGAGAGTAAAATGCTTGCTGATGGTAAGAGTATCAATATTTCAGTATGCTATGAACTAAAGTTTCCTTTCTTAACTGACATACTACCGGGAGTAAAAGTTAAACAGAGTGCTTCATGCTGCATCTGGGCAGGTGAGGATGGGGTGGCTGCTGAAGCTCCCGGGGATGAGAATGCTACAGGTATATGGGATATGACTAATATAAAGCGCGGCCGGGAGATAAGAAAGCTTCAAGGGGCAAATTTACCATTTAATTTTCCCACCGTTGCAAAGTTTGAAAATGGAACGGTTTCCAGCATAAAAAGCATGAATATTGATGAAGAGTATTATCAATATTCAGAAAATATAAAGCTTAAAATAATAGGTTACATAAATAAACTCGAAGAGTTTAATGGGGATACATGTGGGACAGTTTCAATCAGTAGTTCTGATATTTACAAAAAGGAACTTTTGTTAATTATACCCGAAACAGAATTGAACATGAGCCAGCAAAATGCAATAAACGAGTGTATATTTCTGGCAGGCCGTAAAGGAATAGATTTAAATATTGTTAAGGCTTACGGGAAACCGGGCGCAGGTGGCACTGCTTCAGGACCGGATGGGAATACCGAAGCAGAAGGAGAGGAAAAATGAATTGTGTGGACAAAATATTAATTAGACTCAATAACAAACCTATAAATAATCTGGTGGATAAAATCATAAATAAAGGGAGTGAAAAGCCAAATGCCATTTCGATTATTTTTTGCTCCGTAATAGCCCTATACTCAACAACACATTTCCTGTTTAACTTAAAGGGTGGAACAGATTCCATTTATATTCACTTTCTAATTCTCATTCAATTTGTTGCTGCCATAAGTGACATCAATGATAAAATGATACCGCTGCAGTTAACGCTTGGGGCAATGTCTTCGGGAATTTTAATTATGTTGTATTTTGAAAGTTTGGATGTTTTAAAGGAACATATAATCAGCGCAGGACTTGCTTTCATAATTTTGCTTATATTGCTGCTTATTTCAAAAGGTCAGATTGGGGGAGGAGATCTGATGTTATTTATGGTAACAGGCTTTTTCACAGGTATTCCCTCAATGTTGAGCATACTGTTTCTTTCTGTTGTAATCTCGGGCCTTTTCTCCATTGTACTTGTAGTTTTTAAGAAGCGCAGGAAAAGTACCGAAATACCCTTTGCTCCTTTTGTACTATTTGCTACCTCTATTTCGGCCATATATTTATAAATAAAATAATATTATTTCATTCAGTTAAAAATGACGAGTAGTTTAATTATTACGAGGTGAAATTTTATATGGATAAAGATTTTGAAATTGAAAATGATTTTCAAAATGGATTTGATGTACTTTATGAAAATAATTCAACATCCAATTATTTGATACTTAGGGTAAGAGATAACAGCAGGGTAATGAATTATCAGGTTCAGATGCTATTGCACAACACGATAAACGGACTTCTTGAATTCAATATAAATTATATAGGAGAACAAATAAATTGTTTTTATGATGTTACCTCGAAATGTAATTTGGTTAGTTTTATGTCTAGAAAACGGTTTCTAAGGAATGAGTTTTTAATTTTGCTCCTTAACATAATCAATAATATCAGTTATATAAAAAACTATTTATTATATGATTATAATATCCTGCTTGATGAAAAATTTATTTATGTTGAACCTGAAAAATCTGAAATTTTCTTTGTATATCTGCCTTTTACAAGAGATAAAAACGACTATAAAAGTTTTCTTTTGAAGCTTATTGTTGAGATGGTCAATTTCCATGATGAGGACAGCGACAACTACATTCAGAGATTACTCGAGGTCATAAAAAGTGAATTTTTCAGCTTAAGTGCTGTTAAGGCTCTAATTGAAAACCTTCTTGGTAATGATATTAAGGGAAAGCCCCAAAGTGTGGTTAAAACAGCAGAAGAAAAGCAGGAACCGACAGTTGAGAAAAAGATTGTAAAAAGTATTCCTGCAAAGAGTAGTGTAAAAATTCCCCAGCATAATAATCCTAACCTGCAGGAGGCAGAGAAAAAAGCTGATAAGCTTAAGCCTGATGTAATATCACTCTTAAATGAAAATTCTCTTCAGCCGGTAAAGAATACTCAGCCATCTAAATTTAAGGGACATCTTTCATCAATAGTCTTTTTATTAATGCAGCCTGCTTTTGCGGGACTTTTTATATTTACAATTTTAAGTAAGTTTGCGAAAGAGAGTGAAAATCGAAGCTTAACAACTATTATACTTTTACTGATATTTATTTGTGCCGATATATTTGTCTACAGATTACTAAATGAGAAATATAAGGAAACAGAAGGAGATAATGTTTCTGGTGCATTGGAATTTATCTCCAATAAAATGAAAAGCAGCGAATGTACCGGAAAGTCAAGTAAATCAGCAATAGTTCCTCCTAAAACAAAAGCAAATAAAATGGATGGCTTATCCGGCCCGGTTAAAGCTTCTTTTGATAATAACCCGTCTTTTGGGGTTAAAGCTTTTAAACCAGACTATACTTCTACTGCAGTTGATCATAAACATTCACATAGTGCTGTATCCAGATTTCACGGTGAAACAGAAATAATTGTCAGACCAAAAATCAAAGCTGCTGCATTTTTTAAGGCAATAGAGGGAGAAGCTGTAATTGAGCTTGATAAAAAAAGTGTTCTCATAGGAAGAATGGAAGGATTGGTTGATACAGTACTGATTAGCAGTGCCGTGGGTAAAATACATGCAGAGGTTTTAAAGGAAGAAAGCGGGTACTACCTTATTGACTGCAACTCCAGGAACGGAACTTTTATTAACGATAAAAGGCTAGTCCCAAACACTAAGAATAGAATTTCAGATAAGGATGTTATTCGGTTTGCAAATAAGGAATTTAAATTTATCAATACAGCTGAACCTGGAGTGGAGATTACATGATGATTTACATAATCCTTTTTGCTTTGCTTTTGCTCTCAATAAGCAGTGATTTAAAAACTTCAAAAATAAAAAATTTATATGTGCTGTTTGCAGCCATAGCCGGAATGGGAATCAACACTTATTTCCAAGGAATAGAGGGTATAAAAATGAGTGTTTACGGAATTATTATACCTGTGGTTTTTCTGGGAATATTTTTTTATACCGGGCT
The DNA here is from genome assembly GCA_023409265.1 of Bacillota bacterium. GTDB lineage: Bacteria > Bacillota > Clostridia > Acetivibrionales > DSM-1351 > Ruminiclostridium. The sequence continues at coordinate 78,566 of JAEYHZ010000015.1, forward strand.
CTTAGGTGCCGGGGATATAAAGCTTTTTAGCGCCATAGGTTCATTGGTGGGCTGGGAGTGCGGTTTGTACATAATGGTATACACTTTTTTAACAGCCGGTATTTTCTCACTGATAAAACTAATTAGAACTGCCGATTTAAGGAAAAGCTTTTTGTTATTGGGCCGTGATTTAAAGCTGGGCTTTTATTCAGGGAACTTTGACGAGTTACAAGCTGGAGGGGCAAAACATATAATAAAACTCTCACCTTTTATTGCAGCTGGGGCAGGTATCCAGCTGCTTGTAAACTGTTTGGCTTAATCATATTTTAGAAAAGCAATCCCTGATTAACCAAAAGCATAGAATAAAAATCCTATTGCTTTTGGTGTCCTACATTTTCGGCGTCTTTACAAAGTTTTATTATGTCCTCAAACTTTTCAGCCGCATCCTCATAACCTTTTTTGTAAAGCTTACGCAGGTTTTCAGGATTTCGCTCAAATCTGGATACTTCAACAGGTTTTTCTGGCCTGATTATTACGGCTTTATTATCCTTTTCGAGCTGTTCAGCCAATCTAACGCTGGCATTATAATTTAGATGCCGGTCTCTGATGGTATTAACCAGGTTTGGATATTTTTTCAGTGCAAGCCTGCAAACAGGATAAAAACGGTTTCTCTTTTTTACGTAGCCATTATGTTGAGTGAGAATAACTATATGTTTATCAAAGCCGCTTTTCACTGAATAGTGTATAGGTATGGAGTCGGACGGACCTCCGTCTACCAGGTGTCTTCCATTTACCTCAACTATTGGGGATACAAGGGGAATTGAACTGGATGCTCTGACATATACCCCGTCGGTAAGCATATCTTTTATGGGGGTATACACTGCCTTACCGGTTTCACAATCTGTCGAAACAGCAGTAAGCCTGCTCTCTGAGTTTTTAAAACTATTATAATCAAAAGGGAGCAGCTTATTGGGAATATCGTCAAATAAAAAATCCATATTAAAAATAGAGCCCCTGGTGAAAAGACCAAAAAGACTTACGTAACGTTTATCGGCACAATACCCAGCATTAATGTCAAGGTTTCTCCCGCGTTGACCGGATATATAAGAAACAGAATTGCAGGCTCCTGCCGATACTCCAATGATATCCCTGAAAATAAGTCCCTTGTCCAGAAAATAATCTAATACTCCCGAGGTATAAAGGCCTCTCATGCCTCCTCCTTCAAGTACCAAACTTACTCTAGCCATTTCATTACTCCTTTTACTATTTGGTATTAAAATCCAAGATATACCAATTACTATTTTCTACTGAATTATACCTCTATTTTTATATATATTCAACAATGCTTTCTTATGGGATTTAAGAGATAATTATAGTAATGTTATCTTGAAAACATAAAGGTTTGGCCAGCTGTTGAAAATGTTAATTGATTGTAACATTTTCCGCAAAATTAACTTTTATAATATTTCGGGGTATATAATTGATACCAAGGCATGATTAAATACTTTAAACTCCGTCGATTTAATTATACCTGAGTAAATTTTGCAGCTTGGTTTGTACCCGGGAGGTTGTTAAATGCCTACAATTGTTGAATATTCTTATGGAAAACTGTTTAAATATACTATGAAAGCTATTAATCCGGTTAAAAAGGTAATTATGACTACCGAATGCGCTGTGCATAGGCTAATTAATATACAGGCTTTAGTAATATTGAAAAATGATAATAAAATACATGAGTTTAATTTATTTTCACACTATTTAACAGAGCTTAACCTTGGTGTTGTTTGGGCTGATCAGGATTTCAAGAGCTCCGGTCATTTTTATAATCCCTCCAAGGATAGAGGACTATACGGAAATACAAATGCCCTTACTCTGGCAAATAATTATTATACCTTTGCATTAAGTAATTATGAGTCAGGAGATATTAAAAAAGCAATGTTTTTTCTTGGTGCAGCAGCGCACCTGGTTCAGGATATGACTGTGCCACAGCATGCTAATATCAAGCTTTTGAAGGAACACCACAAGTTTGAGAAATTTGTCAGGGATACATTTTATGAAACACCTGATTATCTTGTATATGATGAAGGCTGTTACCTAGAGAGTATTGCTCAGTTTATCAGGCTTAATGCCATAAGTGCCATAAAGGCAAGCAACAGGCACAGTGTCATATTTAATGACGAAAAAAGATATTATGAAATCACCAGACAGGTGCTTCCTTTAGCTCAAAGAAGTACTGCCGGTTTATTTTCAATGTTTTACAGGGATATACAGGCCAGTGAGCAGAGAAACGCTAAAGAACTATTTGTCTAGTGTATTTATAGCACTAAAACAGTACCTTCAGTAAATGATATAAAATACTTAAAACAGTACCTCCGGTAGATTGCTTATCTCATTAACCTGGAGAGTACTTTTTTTGTACTTTTTTCTTTGGCTTTTTTGTACTTTTTCTTTTACAATTTTTCTTTGCACTTTTACATACAATTTTTAATAATTATTCTTATAATTTTTCTTAAAGATATTGTTATTCAAAATTTCTCATGATAGTATTATTTATGAAACGAAGTATCATAATGTGGAACGAGGTGTGCGGTGAGTAATAATATACAGGTAATTGACAGAGCTTTAGATATACTGGAAATATTAAGTATTGAAAAGGAAGGGCTTGGAGTAACCGAAATCGGCAACAGACTGGCTCTGCACAAGAGTACTGTACATAGGATTGTTTCAGCATTGGCTGAGAGAGGTTATATCGAAAAGGTTTCCAACAAATCTGTTTACAGGTTAGGGTTGAAGCTTATTGAGCTCAGTAGTGTGTATCTAAACAATGTAGAACTTAAAACCGAAGCCAGACCTTATCTTAAAGAGCTCTCACTGAAATATAATCTTGCAGCCCATATTGCAATTCTGGACGGGTGTGATGCAGTTTATATTGATAAGTTCGACACTGTTGGAGATATCAGGCTTTATTCACAAATCGGCCGGAGAATACAGGTACACTGTTCGGGCTTGGGCAAGAGTCTGGTATCCGGACTTAGTGACAGTGAAATTGATGAACTGATGTCCGGATATGAGTTTACCAGATATACTTCTCACACTATTAGAAGCCTTGAAGAATTTAAAAAGCAGATTAATGAGATCCGCAGGTTGGGATATGCTCTTGATGATGAGGAGCATGATGAGCAGATACGTTGTGTTGCGGCACCCATTTATGATTACAGGGATAATGTAATTGCTGCCGTCAGTGTTGCAGGGCCCACAGACATTATCAGCAGGGAGAAGGATGCCGAGATTGGTGCCTTTGTAAGGAATATTTCAAAAAAAATATCAAGAAGAATGGGACACAAGTAATTTTTTGCTACATTGTGAAACTTGGTTTCATAATGTGAAACAAAGGTTGATTCTTGTTATATATTAACTATATTTTTAAGGCAGCAAATATTTAGAATTATAAAATGCCAAAAATTGCACAATATCGAAGTTCTTAAGGAAAAATTTTAAATTATTTATTAAATAATATTAAAAATAAATTTTAAATAAATAAAAATTTTTAAATAAAAATTTTTTTGAATCGATATTTAAAATCGATATTCAAAATCAGTATTTAAAAGCAACATTTAAAATTAATATTTAAAATAAGGAGGAATTAATTATGGAAACCAGATTTGCTTCAAACCCAATGGATGTTAAACACTATGATACTGAAAGACTTCGCAGTGAATTTTTGATTCAAGAATCATTTGTTCCAGGTTCTGTAAAGATGGTATACAGCCATGTGGACAGGATAATAACGGGTGCGGCTTGCCCTGTAGAGCCCTTGAAGCTTGAGGCGGGAGAGGAGTTAAGAGCAGCATATTTTCTGGAAAGAAGGGAAATAGGAATTATTAATATCGGTGCCGGCGGAAAAATTACTGTGGATGGTGTGGAATACAAGATTGCCAGCAGAGATGGATTATATATAGGGAGGGGCTCAAAGGACATAGTTTTTTCAAGCGACGATCCCTCCAATCCGTCTAAGTTTTACTTTAACAGTGCTCCCGCTCACACTACATATCCTACTGAAAAAATTGAAATAAGCAGGGCGGAACCTGACAGACTTGGAACGATGGAAACCTCCAATAAAAGAACAATCTACAAGTATATTCATCCCAACGGGGTAAAGAGCTGTCAGCTTGTAATGGGAATGACCGTCCTTGAACCCGGCAGTGTATGGAACACAATGCCCTGCCACACACATGACAGAAGAATGGAGGTTTATCTGTATTTTGATATTCCCGAAACGGCAGTAGTATTTCACTATATGGGGGAACCAACTGAGACCAGACATATTGTGGTAAGAAATGAGGAAGCCGTTATTTCTCCAAGCTGGTCAATTCACTCGGGCTGTGCCACTCAAAATTATACTTTTATTTGGGGAATGGTGGGAGAAAATCAAGTGTTCGCAGATATGGATCCGGTGGATATGAAAACACTGGCTTAAAACAGTACAGGCATAAGGAGGTAATTTATGATACTTGATAGTTTTAAACTTGACGGAAAGGTTGCAATTGTTACCGGTGCCAGCACCGGTCTTGGCCAGGGGATGGCAATTGCCCTTGCTGAAGCAGGGGCCCATGTAGTGGGAGTAAGTTCAGGCACTATGGAGGAAACCCAACAAAAAATAGAAGGGCTTGGGAGGAGTTTTTTGGCCATTCGAGCTGATCTGACAAGTATAGAACCCATCGGAAATATTATTGATAAAACAACAGAGCACTTTGGGAGAATTGATATATTAGTAAATAATGCAGGAATAATCAGAAGAGAGGATGCAATAAATTTCCCCGAAAAAGATTGGGATGATGTAATAAATATTAACCTGAAAACAGTATTCTTCTTTAGTCAGGCAGCTGCGAGGAAATTTATTGAACAGGGCTCGGGCGGTAAAATAATTAATATAGCTTCTATGCTTTCATATCAGGGAGGGATCAGAGTTCCATCCTATACAGCCAGCAAGAGCGCAGTAACGGGTATTACAAAATCACTTGCCAATGAGTGGGCAAAATTTAATATTAATGTCAATGCCATAGCACCGGGATATATGATAACAAACAACACAGCCCCCCTCAGGGCTGACGAAAGCAGAAGTTCCGCCATACTGGAGCGAATACCTGCAGGACGCTGGGGGACTCCTGAAGATATGAAAGGAGCTGTTGTATTTCTGGCTTCCGGGGCTTCTGATTATGTAAATGGTTTTACTTTTGCTGTTGATGGTGGTTGGCTGGCAAGATAACGGTTTTGAACCGGTTCACTGTGCAGAAAAGTATGAAAAGTTTGCCTATTCCAGTATATTCGGTTTCAGTGTACCCAGGGGGAACTTTGGGCTTCATCAGCTTGCAGGGGATTCCATGCTTGCTCTCAGCGAGGGTGATGATACAGGCGCAAAACTGCGGAGTACAACAAAAAAACACCGGGAGGTGTTTTTTTGTTGTTAGGGTTATGGAATATATTGACTGCATGGTCAATCAGATTTATACTATTATCAGTAATTGACCGCGTGGTCAAAAAATGGAGATTTTAAAGGAGAGTGAAAAGTATGTTATTTAAAGAGTTTGGTGACCGTAACCGGCCTGTTATTATTTTATTGCATGGTGGAGGATTGTCCTGGTGGTCATTGCAGAAACAAATAGAAGTGTTACAGAAAAAATATTATGTAGTGACGCCAATTATCGACGGACATGGTGAGGACTGTAGTACTGTATTTACAAGCATAGAAAAAGCAGCCGATAAAGTTATAGATTATATAAAGAAAAATCACAATGGAAGGGTATACGCAATATGCGGACTATCAATAGGTGCTCAGATTGTTGTTGAGGTCCTGTCCCGTGATGGAAATATTTCTGAAAACGCAGTAGTAGAAAGTGCTTTGCTTTATCCTTTAAAGATTTCTGCTGCATTGGCAGTACCAACATACAATCTTTTCTTTGGGCTCATTAAAAAAAGATGGTATGCTAAATTACAGGCAAAGGCTTTGAATATACCCGGGCTTTTATTTGAAAACTACTATAATGATAGTATAAAAATAACTAAAGAATCATTAATAAATATGACAAAAAGTAATGGTAGCTATGCTCTTCCAACAGGTATCAGCAATACCGCGGCAAGGACTTTAATATTGGTTGGAGAGAAAGAACTGCCAATAATGAAGAAATCGGCTGTGCTCCTCAATACTAAAATAAAAGGAAGTAAATTACAAATTATAGAAAAGAGCAGGCATGGTGAAATTAGTTTAGCTAAAACTGAAAAGTATCTTGAGATATTACAGCAGTTTTTAAGGAGAAACCCCAATGAATAATACATTTTCAAACTTGAATGAAGAGAAAAGAGAGAAAATACTTAATGCCTGTCTGGAAGAATTCGCACTGAAAGGTTATGAGATGGCATCAACCAACAATATAGTAGTGAAGGCCGGAATATCAAAAGGCTTGCTTTTTCACTACTTCGGAAGCAAGAAGAACATTTTTTTGTATTTGCTTGATTATGCAATAGAATATTTTATTGATAAGTTTTACAGTTATGATGTTAAAGCATCCGGCGATATTTTTGAAAGAATAATGCAGCGAGGTGTCATTAAAATGAAAATTGCGGGTGAGAGGCCCCTTTTGTATAAACTTCTTATGGAAGCTTTTGTTGATATGCCAGCAGGTATGGAGGAGGAAATGAACCTTAGATATCAGAAAATCTATGCTGAAAATATGCCTGTTGTTTTTGAAAATATTGATTATTCATTATTCAGGGAAGAAATTGATATTAAAAAGGCGGTAGAATTTATGACACTGTGTTTTGATTCCATCTATAATAAATATATTAAAACAGCAAAGGGGAAAGCTGCGCAACTTAGCCTTGAAGAAGCAGAAATTATGGTAAATGAGTACAAAGAATACATTGATATGATAAAATATGGAATATATAAGAAATAAAAAGGAGAAACCGGCATGAAATCTTACCGTAAAGAACTATACTTTAATATTCCAAAAAGAAGAGCATATGTTAATATAACCGGTCAGGTTCAAAAGTGCATTGAAGATAGTGGTGTTAAGGAAGGAATGGTTTTAGTCAATGCAATGAACATAACAGCAAGTGTATTTGTAAATGATGATGAAGCAGGACTACACCAGGATTTTGAAAAATGGCTGGAGACTTTAGCACCTGAAAAACCGTATAATCAATATCGACACAATGGTTTTGAAGATAATGCAGATGCACATCTTAAAAGGCAGATTATGGGCCGTGAGGTTGTGGCGGCAATAACTGACGGTAAACTTGATTTTGGTACCTGGGAACAAATATTCTATGGGGAATATGATGGAAAGAGGGAAAAGAGGGTTCTTGTAAAAATAATCGGAGAGTAACAGATTTAGGAATGGTAAGGAATAGAAAACATGAAAATATGTATAATTAATGGAAGTCCAAGAAAAGGAAATACATACAAAGCAACTCAGATATTTAAAGCCCGCCTGGAAAATAAAGAAAAAATTGAGTTTACAGAATTTTTTCTCCCCAGAGATTTACCTCATTTTTGCTGCGGTTGTTACAACTGTTTTGAAAGGTCGGAAGATAAATGTCCGCATGCCCGGTATACATTACCTATGGAACAAGCTATGAAAGAGGCAGATGCACTTATCATTACTTCACCGGTGTATGTTCTTGCTGAGAGTGGTGCTGTAAAGGCATTTCTTGACCATTATGGATATATGTATCTGCCTCACAGACCAATGGAAGAGATGTTTACCAAAGTGGGAATGGTAATTTCCACAACAGCCGGAGCCGGGACCGCTCTTACAATCAAAACCATATCCAAAAGCCTGAGTTATTGGGGTGTAAAGAGAGTCTTCAAGTGTGGACTAAGGCTTTTAGATAAAAATTGGGAGGATATGAAACCGAAAAAACAGCGGAAATTTGAAGAAAAGCTTTTTAAGAAAGCAGACAAATTTTATAAGGCAGTAAAAGAGAAAGATAAATTACATACCAGAATTCACACCAGATTTGTATTTATGATGATCAAAAAAATGCTGTCCGGTTGCGAGGATACTCATACTGATAAAAAATACTGGATAAATAAAGGCTGGGTGAATGGACAAAACAAACCGTTTTAACACTGTTTCCGAAAGTTCCTTCTCAAAGCTGAAGTTCCAAAAGGTCACAGCTTTTTATATTTTCATAGATTTTGCTGAACTAATACATAACTACTAAATCTGTGATAGTTTATAGGTAAATTTAACTAAAATCTGTATCTTAAATTAATGAGATATAGACAGTAATCTACTTGACTCACAACATGCCAAATAATACAATTGTTACAATATTTTAACCCAAATTTTAATTGGATCAAAGCAGGGTGGACTGTTGAGCAAATGTATTATGCTTCATCCTGAGTATCCATGTTATAAAGGATGAAGGTACCATTTTTATTACGACGATATTTTTAAGGGAGTGTCATATGTTTTTTAAGGGATTTAAGTTTGGACTATTGCTTCAGATAGCGATAGGACCGGTTTTTATATTTGTTTTAAAGACAGCCACAGAGTCGGGAATCCTCGCTGCTGAGGCTGCTGTATTGGCTGCAACACTGGTTGACGCACTTTTTGTATTGCTTGCCATTTTAGGTATAGGAAAGTTAATTGATAAAAAGGGCTTTAAAACAGTCTTGAAATATTTTGGAATAGTAATTTTATTATATTTTGGTGCGGGTACTTTTCTGGGAGCCTTGGATATACATATCATCCCTGGTATAGGAGGCCTTGCAGAAACCAGGAGTACATCAAGCTCATTTCTTCTGTGCCTTGTTTTAACTGCATCAAATCCATTAACCATCCTGTTCTGGACAGGGGTATTTGCTTCAAAAATTTCAACCGGGTCATTTACCAGATCTGATATGTATTTATTCGGTGCAGGTACTGTTATGACTACTTTTGTATTTTTAGGTGTTGTGGCTTTTCTTGCAGGACTTCTGGAGCCAATTATGACAGAAGGTATCATTAAGGCTTTAAATATAACAGTTGGTTTAATTCTGATTGCTTTTTCTGTAAATATGCTTTTCAAAAAAAACGAAGTAGCTATAAAAGCAGAATAGTATAAAGGGATAGTACAATTTTGAGTTCCGAAACATATGTTCGGATCATTGTCTTGTTTCCAATTGTAGGATATAATGGATATAAGTTTGATACTGGAGGTTTAAAATGAAAACAGTAAACGAAAGATATGATGAATTAATTGAAAAGATTACCTGGTTTGCTAAAAAAAGAGATGATATTAGAGCTGTAATAATAATGGGTTCCCGCGCAAGAAAGGATGTGCCTGCAGATGACTGGTCTGATCTGGATATAAGTATTATTACTTCAACTCCAGATTACTATATAGACAATGAAAATTGGATGGGAGATATAAGCGCCTACTGGCTTACTTTTGTTGAAAAAATTGCTTCAGGTGATGGAATGGAGAGAAGAGTCCTGTTCGAAAATGGACTGGACGTGGATTTTGCCATTATGCCTCTTCAGGTTATTGAACAAATGAGAATTCATGGTGTTCCTGAAGATGTAAAATACTCATTAATACGCGGCACTAGAATTATTATTGATAAAGATGGTATTTTTGAATGGCTTCTGGCTGCTGATCTTAAGCTTGAAACTCCAGTACCGCCTTCAGAAAAGGAGTATATGAATCTGGTAAATGATTTTATTTATCATTTTGTATGGACATTAAAGAAGCTTAAAAGAAATGAACTTTGGACTGCCAAAGGTTGCTCGGATAATTATATGAAATGGCAGTTGTTAAGAATGGCCGAGTGGCATGCCCGTGCTTTAAATGGAAACAGCTACGATACCTGGCATGCCGGAAGATTTATTGAAAAGTGGGCAGACCCAAGAGTGGTTTCCGGGCTTAAAAAAGCTTTTGCTCATTTTGATTCCGAAGACATAAAAAAGTCATTAAGAGAAACTTACAATCTTTTTAGAATGATGGCAATAGAGGTGGCAGACAAATTGAGTTTCATTTACCCTGCAGAAAATGAGGAAAAAGTTTTAAAGTGGGCCGAAGATAACCTTATGTAAATTATTGAAATAACTATAAATATCGAGGGGACTTCCAATGGAAAATTTTAACGAAAAGGCTCTGAACTGGGATAACGAACCCAGGAGACTTGAAAGGGCCAGGGGAGTAGCCGATAATATACGCAACGCTCTTCCTAGTCTGCAACATATGAAGGGGTTGGAATATGGCTGCGGAACAGGTTTATTAAGCTTTGAACTTCAGAAAGACTTTTCAGAAATCACTTTGGCAGATAATTCAGAGGGAATGCTGGACGTAGTCAAACAAAAGATAGCAGTGTCAAATATAAGAAATATGACTCCCAAGCATCTGGATTTAACCAGGTCATCAATGGATGAAAAGTTTGATGTTATTTATACACTTATGACCCTTCACCATATATTGGATATTGATAAAATAATCAGTGAGTTCCGGAACCTGTTAAATCCCTCAGGTTACTTGTGTATAGCTGATTTGACCGAAGAGGATGGTACATTTCACGGTCAGGATTTTATCGGGCATAAGGGATTTAAAAGGGAATATCTGATGGGGATTCTAAACAGATTTGGATTCAAGGAGTTATGCTGGAAGATATGCTATAATAACTTGAAAAGATGTGAAGATGGAACAGAAAAGAGCTATCCGATATTTCTACTAATAGTTCAAAAAGAATAAGCGTAATTGTTATGTCGTAAAATCACATTAAGTCAAAATTGAGGATATTAGGTTTCAGGAGGTATTATGTTTTATATTCGGGTGAACGAAGATATTGAATTACGGAGCCTTGAAAACAAAAATGCCAAAGAGCTGTATCATTTAATTGATAACAATCGTTTATATTTAAGAGAATGGCTTCCATGGGTAGGGGGCACTACAAGTGTGGAAGTTATAAAACAATTTATAAAATCTTCAAAAAAGCAGCAAGCAGATAATAATGGATTTCAGGCGGGCATTTTTTACAAGGGTAAAATTGCAGGAATTGCAGGGCTTCATGGTATAGACTGGAGCAATAAGAAAACCTCAATAGGTTATTGGATGGCGGCAGAGTACCAGGGGAATGGTATAATGACACAATGCTGCAAAGCCATTATTAATCATGTTATTAAGGAACTTGGCTTAAACCGGGTTGAAATACGGGCTGCTGAATTTAACAAAAAAAGCAGGGCAGTTCCTGAAAGGCTTGGATTTACGATGGAGGGCATATCAAGACAGGTTGAATGGCTGTATGATCACTATGCGGACCATGTAATATATGCAATTCTGGCAAAGGATTGGGAAATTATTAATCAAAAACAGGAGGAATAGGAATGGAAGACTGGGACGTGGTAGTGGGAGCATTAGGCTTTACAGTATTACTCGTTACGCCTTATATAATTAACAAACTGATAAAATTCAAACTGGAGATTGCCAGAATAAATGCTGAAACAACTATTAAAGCAGAAGAGATCCGTGCTAAAAATCAGCTGGAAATTGAGATGCTTCTTAGGCAGGAAGGCAGAGCAAGAAAGAGTGACTATGATGTAGATGAGGATTATTATGAATCCCCTGACAGAATAAAAAGAAGAGTTTAAATATAAAGGAGATCAGCATGTTGCCAAAAGCAATTTTGTTTGATCTGGACGATACCATTATTTCATTTGATGGAGCAGCTGATACTGCATGGGAGATTATCTGTAATTCATTTGTAATGGAGATGAAAACCTCTTTTGATGAAAAGACCCTTCTTGAAAGTGTAAATAACGTAAGAACTTGGTATTGGGGCGATCCAGACAGACACAGAGTTGGAAGACTTAATATGATTCAGGCCAGAAGAGACATTGTTAAAATGGCCCTGGAGAATTTGGGATATACCGAAGTAGAAAACGGCAGGAGGATGGCTGACAATTACAGCAAGCTTCAGGATGAACTAATATGCATGTTTCCTGATTCGCAGGTTACTTTGGAAAAGCTGAAGCACTTGGGAGTCAGAATGGCTTTAATAACAAATGGAACCTCTGAAAAGCAAAGAAGCAAAATTGACAGGTTTTGTTTATCCGGCTTTTTTGAGTTTTGTCTTATTGAAGGTGAGGTAGGCTTTGGAAAGCCGGATGTAAGGGTATTTGAAATAGCGCTCAAAAAACTGGGGTTAAGTGCAAATGAGGTCTGGATGGTTGGAGACAATCTGACCTGGGATATTGAAGCACCACAGAAACTGGGTATTTTCTCAATATGGAATGATTTTGAAAAAAAAGGGCTTCCGGCTGAATCAACTGTTAGGCCTGATAAGATAATAAATTCAATTTCCGAATTAATTGGTGAGGACGTTTTATGACAAAAGCAGATGTTAGTGAAAACAGTAAAAGTAAAATTATGGAAACTGACAGGTTGATCATAAGGAATTTCAGCGAAGACGACTGGGAAGATCTATATGAGTATTTATCGCAGAAGGAAGTACTCAGGTATGAACCCGGGGGCCCGAGTAGTCAGGAGGAGTGCAGGCAAATGGCCGCTGACCGTTCAAAGGGTAATAGTTTCTGGGCTGTATGTCTAAAGGAAAATGGTAAAATGATCGGTCACTTATATTTCCAGCAAACAGAACCTGCTGAATTCCTAACCTGGGAGCTGGGATACATATTTAATCCGTCTTATTACCGGAAAGGCTATGCTACAGAAGCCTCAAAAAGAATAGTTCGATATGCTTTCGATGAGTTGGGAGCCCACAGAATTGTTGCAATGTGTAACCCTGAAAACACTGCTTCATGGAGGTTAATGGAGCGTCTTCATATGAGACGTGAAGGATGTTTCATAAAGAAGGCATTTTTCAGGAGAAACGAAGAGGGGTCCCCGATCTGGCATGATGCCTATGAATATGCTATTTTACATGAGGATTGGGTTAAATTGGAGAGCAAGCTTCACTTTAATGAAACAGCTATTAATTATGATCAAAGAAGCTAACATTTACAGTCATGAAGGAGTGGAATTCTTGTGAACATTCTTCAATCATCGAGGGAATATTATGAACAAGTTATCAAACACTTGATTGATAATGGGCAAAAGGCATAATTCTCGGCTGTACTGAAATTGGTTTGTTGGTAAAACCTGAGGATTCGGATGTGCCAACCTTTGATACAACTGTAATACACGCTGTTGAATCAGTTAACTGGGCTTTAGAATAGAATGAAAGCATAGGTCGGTTGTAAGTAAATTTTGGTAGTAATCAATTGAAGATTACTACTTTTTAATTTATTACTAATATATAACGATAATGTTAAATGTTAAAAAAAAGAACAAATGTTCGAAAGTGTATTGTAATATGAATTATTCTGGTATATAATGGATGAAGCTGGTGAATATGATTAAGGTTAGGAGCATACCCAAAATATGAAACTTCGGAAGATTAAAAATAGAGGTGTTTTATTTACATATGATTTTTTTGGTTGGGATTTAAATATATATCTTATAATGGGAAATAAATACAACTTCCTCATTGACTCAGGCTTGGGATCCTTATGTATTGAGCCTGTTACGGATTATATCAAGAATCAGTCCAAACCTTTATTTGTTATCAATACTCATTATCACTGGGATCATATTTGGGGAAACAGTTCTTTAAAAACTTGTTCAATAATTTCCCATAAACTTTGCAGAGATATTATTGAACAGCAATGGGAAGTTATGATGAAGAAAAATAGTCAGTTCTGCTGTGGCAATGTTGAAATTTGCTTACCAAACATGGTTTTTGAAAGTGAAATTTACTTTCCTGAGGAACAAATCAGAATTTTTCATACTCCAGGGCATACAATTGACGGCATCAGTGTTCTGGATGAACAGGATAAGATATTGCACGCAGGTGACAATATTGGTGATACTCTTGATGAAATCGTCCCCAATTTAAATTGTGAACGTGATACTTATATTAATACTTTGATGAAATATAAAGAGTATGATTTTGAGTTATGTCTTTCAGGACATAATGGTATTTTGCAAAAGGATGTGCTGGACGTAATATTATCAAAGATTTAAAAAGCTACTGTATAGGAGTTTTTATGGAAATCGTTAAAATTACACCTGAAATGGCACAATATGTTGATGAGTATTATATGGCTAAATTAATATAATAAGGGCAGGTATTCGTCTATGGACACTGACCCTCAGATACTGAAAGGTGAGTAGCACTCCTTAAGTCATTAAATTATAAGTAATAACTATTATCAGTTTAAAATATAATTTGAAATATATATAAGGCAGGAGGGGAGTTTTATGAAAGTAGGAATAGTTGGCGGAATAGGTCCGGAATCCACTGTTGAGTACTACAAGAGTATTATAACCGGGTATCAGAGAAGAATGCGTGATGATAACTATCCGGAAATAGTAATTGACAGCATTAATATGAAAGAAATGCTGTCATACGTGGCTAAAAGAGACTGGGAGTCATTAGTTCAAATGCTGATGAAATCTATAAACTCCCTGACTCAGGTTGGAGCAGATTTTGCGGTAATAGCTTCAAATACACCTCATGTCGTTTTTGACAGAGTTAGGCAAATAGCTAAAATACCTTTACTAAGCATCGTGGAAGAAACTTGTAAGAAAGCAGAAACTATTAATTGTAAAAGATTGGGATTATTGGGTACAGGCTTTACCATGAGAGAGAACTTTTATCATGATACATTTTTAGCTCATAACATGGAAATTGTTTTACCAAATATTGATGAGCAGCAGTACATTCATCAAAAATTATTCAGCGAGATTGAACTGGGTATTGTCAAGAAAGAGACTAAGTATGGTTTGCTTTCAATAATAGACAGGATGGTTGAAGAGGAATTTATAGACAGCTTGATCCTGGGATGCACCGAATTGCCCTTGATACTGATGGAGGGGGATAGCAGCATTCCATATTTTAATACAGCTGAAATCCATATAAACAGTATTATTGACAGAATTACATCCTCAAACACATTAAAATAAATTACAAAAAGGTAAAGCAGGTGAAAAAATGTTTAGCGTAACCGAAAAATGGAATCCCAAACAGGCACAGTTAAAAGAAATAATATTAAAACCTGATAAATTTGAACAGGCCATCAAGCTATGCCTTGAAATGCATTGTCTTATACATACTTCAGAAATGTCAGGCTCGGCTCTCGCTACCTATGAGGATCTCATATGGGACGGGCTGACCCCGGAGGTATTTAGGACCCAATTAAAGAACTCCGGTTCAACAATAGCATGGAATTTGTGGCATCTTACCAGGATAGAAGATTTGACAGCCAATCTTCTGATTGCCGAAGAAGATCAATGTATTAACAACAATTGGCTTGAAAAAATAAATGTCTCAATTTGTGATACGGGTAATGCCATGACTGCTCAGGAAATTGCTTCTTTCAGTTCTCAGATAAGTATGTTTGAACTTAGAAAATACAGAATTGAGGTTGGCAGAAAAACTCAAAGTATTCTCAATAGTCTGAAACCAGATCAGATGAAGCGGAAAATCAGACCTGTTGCAGTAGCTCGGGTCCGGCAGGAAGGCGGTGTTACAGACGCAGAAGAGTCCAGGTGGCTGTTGGATTTCTGGGGTAAAAAGACTGTTGCAGGGATATTGCTTATGCCAATAACCCGCCATCAGATAGTACATATAAATGATTCACTGAAAATAAAGAAAAGCCTGGAAAAAAAATTGGTGACAAAGATGAAAAAGTTATAGGGGCGGTTTCTAATTTATTGTGTGAGAAATATCAGGAGAGTAGTATGAGAATATATAAAATCATAGCCTATTATTGCATTATTGTCGGTATATCCATGGTATGTATGTGGAGCTTATTACTGGCAACGGACCAGGTTCCCGAAATTGGAACAAAGAATATAAGTATAGCTTTTCATTTATTTTCAGAGTTTGCCACATCAATTTTATTAATTATTAGTGGTTTTGGGATAATTAAGAAGACAAAATGGTCAGATAAACTGTTTCTGGTTGCCATAGGAGCACTAATATACTCTATGCTTAATGCGGTAGGCCTTTACGGGCAGCTCGGTGAAATTCCAATGTTTGTGATGTTCCTTATTTTTCTGGTATTAGCATTTGTTTTCACCGTTATTTATTTAAGAAAAAGGGATGTTAGATAAAGTGATATAAATTTACGGTATTGTCGTTAGTATGGTTATATTATGAACAACAACAAAAAGTATTAAGTGTAAATAACCTTTGTAAAACATATATCGTAAACAAAAGACAGAACAATGTCCTTAAAAATATCAATTTTGAGATGTTTGAAGGTGAGTTCACAGCAATTATGGGACCTTCGGGTTCTGGTAAGTCTACGTTACTCTATACAGTAAGCGGGATGGATCAACTTACAGCAGGGAAAGTCATATTCTGTGGAAAAGATATAAGCAGCCTGAGTCCTGATAGAATGTCGGATGTCAGATTGAATGAAATGGGTTTCATATTCCAGCAAATGCATATGTTGAGAAATTTGTCCACTTATGATAATATCATTGTAGCAGCTTATAATTCTGAAGCGGGGAAAACAAAAGAACAACGCAAAAAGATAAATGAGTACGCAGTTGAGCTGATGAGAAAACTTGAAATTATTGATATAGCAGATAATGACATCACAGAAGTATCAGGAGGACAGCTTCAAAGAGCGTGTATCTGCAGGGCGTTGATAAACAGACCAAAAATGTTATTTGCCGATGAGCCTACAGGTGCGCTTAATTCAAAAACTTCTAATGAGGTAATGGTTGAACTTAATAAAATTAATAGAGATGGAACCACAATCTTGCTTGTAACTCACGATGTTAAGGTCCAGCCAAGACGGACAAAGTTCTTTACATAGTTGACGGAAATATTCAGGGAGAGTTACAGTTGGGCAAGTATACCGGCGAAAGTACAGGAAAAGAACGTGAAAGAAAACTGAGCAGCTGGCTAATGGACATGGGATGGTGATATATGGTTGATCTTTTAATAATAGAGGGTAATATGGAATTTGGAACCATCCTATGCGATTTTCTTGCAAAGGATGGTTATTCGTTATATTTGGCCAGAAATGGTGAAGAAGGTATGGAATACATAAATAATACCACTGTTAAATTAGTATAGCTGGATATAATGCTGCCTGGTTTGGACGGTTTTGGGGTATGTCAGCTCATCAGAGATCAGGGCAATACCCCCATAATTATCATGAGTGCAAGGGTGGATAAACAGGATAAGATTGCCGGTCTGGAACTGGGTGCAGATGACTATGTGGAGAAACCCTTTGATATTGACGTGCTGTCCGCTAAAATAGGTGCACAGTTAAGACGCAGTTATGAGTTTAAAGAAAAGTTAACTGTTATTTCAGATGGTGATATCACCATCGACCTGAATGCAATGGCAGTTTACTTTAAAAAAAATCCTCTGATAATGACTGCGAAGGAATATGATGTGCTATTGCTGTTTCTTCAAAACAAAGGAAAAACGCTCAGAAAAGAATGGCTCTTTGACAAGGTATGGGGAACGGATAGTTTTAAATTTTTTGCGGGCAAAAACGTACCAGGGCTTTTTGAATATACGATTCAACCAATATTCAAAGACCATAAGCTAACCGGATACATACGTTTTATATATTCCTCTGAAAATCAACCCAACTTATTGAATACGATTATTATTTTGAATATATCTCTTTTAATTATGTCATTAATGATAATCATAACTTTGTTTTTTATAAAAAATTCGATACTTAAGCCATTTAATGAAATTGTTCAGTTGCCTTATGAATTATCCAAAGGTCATTTTAAGATGGAGATCAAAGAAAGTAAAAACCGATTTTTCGGAAAATTCCTTTGGGGACTGGATTTGCTGAGGGAAAGTCTTGAAGGCCATAAAAGAAGGGAATTGCAGCTTGAAAAAGAAAAAAAGACATTGATATTGTCTATTTCACATGATATTAAGACTCCTTTAAGCACTATAAAACTATACTCCAAAGCTATTTATGACAATTTATATGAATCCGGTGAAGGCAAGGCAGAGGCTGCAAGACAAATAGAACAAAAGGCCGATCAGATAGAAAGTTTTGTTGAAGAGATTATTGCTACTTCTACTGAAAACCTTCTGGATATAATACTCCCCGGAGAATTTTATTTAACTGAGCTTATAAATCGAATTGGTAAAACGTACATGGATAAGTTGAAACTTATCAGAACAGAGTTTTGCATTGACCATTTCGAGGATGTTCTTTTAGAAGGAGATATTGAACGGCTGATTGAGGTTTTTGAAAATATCATTGAAAATGCCATAAAGTATGGGGACGGGAAATATATTAAGATAACTTTTGCAGATGAGGACTATTGCAAGCTTATAACTGTAACAAATTCCGGGCAGCCATTACCTGGTACCGAATTTATTCACATGTTTGAGAGCTTTTGGAGGGGAGCCAATTCTCACAATAAAAATGGCAGCGGCTTGGGCCTCTATATCTGTAAAGAAATCATGAAAAAGATGGATGGTGATATTTTTACTTCAAGTACGAAGGATTCCATGAGTTTGACGGTTGTGGTAAGATATTCCTGAATAGAAGAATAAAATCTTGAAAAGCATAAAAATACCATACCATTTGAAGATTTCAGATACATACATGAAAGATTTCGCGAGGGGAAATATGGAAAAAACATTGACAAGTAATGCGAAATACATAAAGGATATTACAGATTTTATATTTCTGGAAAGTAATCCCGGAAAGGCAGACATTATCTTTATTCCTGGAGGATCATTTCCCGAAACTGCTGAATATGCTGCAAAGCTCTGGAAAGAGGGAAATACCCGATACATTCTTCCATCAGGTAAATTCAGCGTAAAACTGGGCTATTTTCCGGGACCCCTGTCAAAAGCAAATATATATACTAAAAACTACAATTCTGAATGGGAATTTCTGAAAGATGTGCTTGTGTTGAACGGTGTAAATGAACAAGCGGTACTCAAAGAAGATAATGCAACAAATACGTATGAGAATGCCATATATTCCAGAAAAGTAACTGATGAACTGGACCTGAGCATAGAAAAAGCAATTATCTGCTGTAAGGCCTTTCACGCCAGACGATGCCTTATGTACTACCAGACACTGTACCCTGAAACCGACTTTATAATATGCCCTGTTGTTACTCAGAGGATAAGCAGACACAACTGGTATTTGTCTGAAAATGGAATTGACAAGGTGATGGGAGAACTAGCCAGATGCGGGCATCAGTTTATAGACATATTAAAAAAAATGATAGAAGAAAAGGAGTAAATTTATGTGGAGCAGAGCGGAGCTTAAAAACCGGGCAAAAGCAGTACTCAAAACTAATTACTGGAAAGCTTTTCTGATTAGCCTCGTGATAGCTTTTGCAACAGGGGGAAATGGAGGTGGAAGCAGTAACGGCGGTCGGAGCAGTTTTGAAAATCACTCCGGCAGTTGGCCCATGCCCGATATTTCACCTGAATATGTAATAGCTATTGTATTAATAGTACTTGCTGCAGTTTTTGCAGTTATAGTGTTTTTTGCTGCATTGCGTATATTTTTAGGTTATCCTCTCGAAGTAGGAGGCAGAAGATATTTTATTAAATCAGCCCAATATGACGATAATCGGGGTTGCTTTACGTTTGCATTTACAGGAGGACACTATAAAAGTATTGTATTAACAATGCTGTTGAAAGGTGTAAAAAATTTCTTATGGTATTTGCTATTTATAATCCCCGGTATTGTAAAAGCATACTCCTACAGTATGGTGCCGTATATTTTGGCTGAGAATCCGAATATTGGCGCTAACCGGGCAATTGAACTAAGCAAGAATATGACAGATGGGCATAAAATGGATATGTTTATACTGGATCTTTCTTTTCTGGGATGGTATTTGCTGGGTTTAATTGCGTTTATTATTGGTACTTTATTTGTATTTCCATATCACAATGCCACAAAAGCAGAGCTATATCTGGTTCTTAAGGGAAATGCTTTCAGGGGCGGTTATTGGAAGACCGGAGAGTTATAATGGAACATTTATCAGTAAACATTGAGAAGCCGACTACTGCTGATGCAAATATGCTGCTTGAAGAGCTCTCCCTGGAACTGGAACAAATTACCGGCAACAGTGGCAAACATTCCTTTGATATAAGCGATATCAGTGACACGAGGGACGTATTTGCAGTTGCCCGGGATCAGTCGGGGCAGGCTGTGGGCTGTGGGGCATTACGTGTCTTAAGCGATGATATTGCAGAAATAAAACGTGTATATTCAAGGATAAAACAGTCTGGAATCGGAAAGGAAATAGTAGGCTTTCTGGAAAAAAAGGCCACGGAGCTTGGATATGGTTCAATATATCTGGAAACCAGGCTCATCAATGAAAATGCTGTTTCCTTTTATGAACGGCTTGGATACCAAAGGATTCCCAACTATGGCAAGTATCAGGGGAATCCCGAAGCCGTATGCTTTGAGAAGAGACTGGTTATAGGAGGAGTAACATCTTGAATACGGAAAAATTCAGCGGAAAAGCATCTATCTACGAAAACTACAGGCCTGAGTACCCTGCAGCGTTTATAAACTACTTGTACCAAGAAATTGGTTTTAGCGTAAACAATTGTATTGCCGATATAGGCTCGGGTACAGGAATATTAACCAGACAGCTTCTGGAAAAGGGTAGCAGGGTTTTTGGAGTTGAGCCTAATTGTGATATGCGTAAAAAAGCAGAAGAGAAGTTGTCGCAGTTCAGTAATTTTATTTCTGTAGATGGAACTGCCGAAAATACAAAGCTGGACAGCTCCAGCGTCGATTTTATCACCGTGGCACAGGCTTTTCACTGGTTTGATGCCTACATGTTCAGAAAAGAGTGTCAGAGAGTACTTAAACCGGATGGTATGGTAGTTCTGGTTTGGAACAGCAGGGTTGCAGATTCACCTCTGGTAATAGAAAATGCTGAAATTTGTAAAAGGTTTTGTCCCGGGTTTATAGGATTTACAGGCGGCCAGGACGAAAATCCTTCTGATTTCTCCAGCTTTTTTATAAAGGATAGCTATGCTTCCCGATGCTATGAAAACAATATAGCCTATAGTCTTGAGGGTTATATCGGCAGGAATCTGTCTGCTTCCTATGCTCCCAAAGAGGGGGAGGTTAATTACAGTGGGTTTGTATCTGCCTTAAGTGACTTATTTGGCAAGTACAGTAATGGCGGCAGCATTATTGTTCCCAATATAACCCGGTGTTACACAGGTAAGGTTTAATTCTTATAAATGTGTTATGAGCAGGAATGCATGAGTAATTGCAATTTATATAAAAAATTGATAGGAAGGGGAAGAGAGATAATGGAATGGAAAGATATTTTTCCTAAGGAAAGACAGCCTTCAATGGAGGAAATTTCAGATTATATCGGAGGGGAGGCCAGGCTGTTATGGGAGTCACTGGTTCAGCATATGGAAACCAGTTATAAGGTTAAACCAAAATTTTTTTACAGTGTGTGTTCTGGAAAGCCAGGCTGGAATGTAAAGTTCCAAAAAAGCGGACAGGCTTTTGGAACCTTCTATCCGGAAGAGAATTCTTTTTCGGTACTGATGGTTTTCAGCTACAAATTGGATCCTTTAATGCAGGAAATACTCCCCAAACTAAGCTCTAATACCGCTGAGCTTTATAATAAAGCGGGTGATTACATGAAAATGGGCAAGTGGCTTATGTTTCAGATTAAGGATAGCACCGGCCTTGAGGATTGTAAAAGATTAATATCAGTTAAAATGCCTCCAAAATGCGCATAAGGCTAATTAGTTTTATTATTGACAACTGCTTTAATTAACCCCGGTAATATGAATAAAGTGTGTTTTATAAGCATTTTTTGTCCAGGGGAGATTCCAGGAGTCAAAAGAGTGTGTTGAAATTACCGGCTCATACCTTTGCACAGCGCTATTGTAGAACATACCAACAATAATTGCGGAATGTTTAATTTTTGAACCGGGTGACCATTCATATTGAATGAGATCCCCAACCGCAATATATTGTCCGATATCGCTTGTATAGCTTGTATCACCTGTAATGATTTTTTCAGAGCCTTTGGGGCCGAATTCCTTCTTATTGTAATTACCTGTTAAAACTGAATTCAGTCCCCTTGCCGTGGTCCATGTCCAGGAATAACTGTGGTGAGAGGTTTTAGAGGTACCATTATTAATATAGTACCATTTATAGGTACCTCTTGTAGCATTTTCGGCACCACCCGCTCTCAGGCATTGAGACACGAAATTGGTACAATCGCCTCCCTCACCTTCCTGATCACCCAGATTTACAAATTCGGTGGAATAGCTTTTCCAGTATTTGTGAGCCCAATTATAGGCCCCATCTCTATTGTAAGAAGTTCTCGGAAAGTTTTCACTACGGTAGGAACGGGGCACTGGCTCTAGTCTTGAGGGAGGGCTGTTTTTGGATCTTATTAAGGCTGCTTGGGCCTGCGTCCTCAGATTGTTTACCATATCACTTAAGTTATCCGGGTTTTCCTTCAGGCTTTCTTCGGAGGAAATCCCATTTACAAGGTATTTGTCTACTTTAATTGTCCATTGATTATTCTTTTTAGTCAATTCAATTAAATGTTTCTCGATATTTGTACCAATAAACGGATCTCCGAAAGCATTAGCAGCGTTCCAGTGTATAAAGGTTGTCAAAACTGCTTCAGCAGATGCAGAATTATCATTAATGTCAATTTTTTTAATTTTAATTTTGGGATATATTTTTTTTATGGAATAGTTGCTTGCTGAATATGCTATTAAATAATCCTGCAATATCTGTTGTTTGGTAAATAAAAGATATTTTTTTGCAGCATCATCACCCTCAGAGTAATATTTATCCAGATTGTCAACATTCCTATTTATGATTGAATCAACCTTCTCATTCAAATAATCATTAATAGTGTGTTTAATATTTTTATTTTCAGAGTTTGCCCAGATATTTAGAGTAGCTGCACTAAATAAAACGATTGTTATAACTGCTAGATATAACTTTTTCATGGTAAATACCTCCGTAATTAGATCAGATTAATTCAGGCGCGGGGATTTTTTAATGCTCCCTTTATTTCTTTTATTTTTAATCAGAGTAATTATAAGCATTGTTAAAGGAAACAAGAGCTGTACAGGTATCGATACATATCCGTCTCCGTTGCTTTTCAGCCAACGGTATAATTCCATGGCATTGGGAAAAAACCATATAGACAAAACTATTGACAAGAGACCATAGGCCGATACAAATGGTTTGTATTTCTTAATCCTTAATAACTCTGCAGTCATTTTAGAGACTGCATACAGACAAATAGTAACTTTAATTCCACCTCCAATAAATAAATTCATATCTACCAATGGATCAATGCTGATAGCTGGAATCAGCTGAGCGGCCACATGTGAAGGGTATCTGAAATACTCTGAAAGCACAGGACCTAGAATTAGGATATTTCTAGAGGAAATTATGAGAGTCATTAAACTTGTTATGATAACTGCAATATAAGTAGCTTTAAAACGACCTTTAGCACTATTTGTGTAAGGCAGAATCATTAAAAAAATAATAAAGTCACCATAAATACTGCTGGCTATATCCAGGCTGCTTTGAATTATTGGAGTTATTTCCAGAAACATAGGCTTGAAACCTGTGAAGTCATAAGAACCTAAAAGTGATAAGGTAACTATTAAAATTGCTATGGGTAATAGGGGAACCAAAACCTCACAGGTTTTGCCCGTAACAGTGAGTCCGCTTCTTGCAGCGTACACAGCACATATGGTTAATAAGGCAAGTAAAACAATCAGAGGGGTTTCAGGGTAACTGACTGTTACCATGAATTCTCCAAAGGTTCTGGTATTAAATGCCGATATGTATAAAAAATAAATGATGTATATTATACATACAATTTTTGAAAATGTATTACCAAAGCAGTATTCGGTGATTTCAACAAGATTTCTGCCGATATTAAATTTTGACAAATATAAATATAAAGTAACCAAAAGAGTACTTATTAATGTACCCAGAATAACCGCTATCCAGGCATCTCTCTTTGCAGCTATTGCAGGATTTGCAATGGTGGTACTGCCGTGGAAAAAGCCTATGGCAATAACCGCTAATTGATAATTTGAAAGCTTAACCTTATTCATGTGCTTCTCTCATTCCTTCCAGGGCATCCAGCAAAACTTTAATTGGACTTGCAGGCGGCTTGTCAATGCTTAGAAGAATTCCGAGCACAAGTGAAATACCTATAAGTATAAAGTACATAGTCATAAGTTTTCCCTTTGATTTTGAAGCAAGTAATTCTTTAAGACTCAGCAATACAATTACTCCAATTCCGACAATTACCTTAATTATTTTAAGCACCTCTTTATTACTTAATTTTAATAGAATTAGCAAGTAAACCTGTTCTCATGATTTTAGATTTAACCTTAACTTTAATGTTAATTGATGGAAAAATCTCATCATTCCACTTTTTAGAGTTTTTCATCCAAAAGTCGGGATAGTCATCAAAAACACGCATTCCAAAACCAAATATGTCACTTTTGAATTCTTGCTGACACTTTTCAATTGTATTTATACATTCGTTTGTCACGGCCCTGTCAAGCTCCTTTTCCACACAACGGCAGAACTCATCATGTTTTTCGTTTAATTGTGACTGTTGTTCTCCTATATTTCCCGATATTTTTATATCAATAGAAATTTCCACTTTATCATTTTTTAATTTTGGCGTTATCTTTGCGTGTGCACTCATGTTCTCGATACCGATTATATTTTGTGGATTATCGGGATTCCTGATCTCAATTATTGCACTTCTGAGCCGGCTTGTTATATAAGAATATCCACGAGTTTCATACTTATCCAGCCAACCAATCATTTTACCCTTCTTAAAGACTGCGAGTCCCTCTGTATTTGTTGTGTTTTCCTCCTTTATAACCGTTGCAACCGAGAGCTCTCTGCCATCAGTTGCAAGCTCCCTTGCCAGTTCAAGTAAAATCAGTTTTTTGGAAAAACCCCTTGATTCAGAATTTTTCATAGTTTCACGAATAAATGCACCCGGAATTTTTGACAATTCATATTGCTGCTCAATTACTTCTTTAGCTGTGGCACCTTTTGAAACAATTATCATTGATTTGTACTGGGTTTCATGATCTCTTAAAATAAAATCGATATACTCCTGGATACCTGATTTTGCCAGTTCTTCACCCAATACTATAACTTGTGAGGAACTATAAAAAATTTTTTTATTTACCTTTGACAACATACCCCTTAGAGCTGCAAAAATTGTCTTATCAGTTTCACTTACAGTTACAAAACTTTTTTTATCACCGCCGCCGCCACCTGCATTGCCTGCTCCGGATATACTGACAGCTGTCGGCTTTATAATCTGTGCAGTTACTTCTATTCTACCATCCTCCTTTTTATCAATTGCCAGGGCTGTAAGAATTGAAAGCTCGCTTAAATCTCTATTATTCCAGCAGCCTGAGGAGGACAACATAATGCATAAAACCAGCAAAAGAGCAATTAACTTTTTAGCCATTACGTTTCCTCCGGGATGAAAGGGATTTTCCTTTTGTACGGTGAAAATCCTGATTTATAGCAAGAGCTCGTGGTCTTGTGAACATTTTCCAGATTGGTACAATTATCAAAGTATCTTTCAAACTGTCAGTTTGCAGCGGAGAAAATGGAGCCAGATATGGTACACTAAAGGATTTTTTATTACATAAATAAATGGTTACTATGAAGGTTACAAAACCAATACCCATAAGTCCCATTATGTTAGCCGCAACAAGTATTATCAGCCTCATTACAGCACCGTTTTTCATAAGTGGAGGCACAACAAAGCTGCAGATTCCGGCCAGAGCTGCTACAATGACCAATGGAGCGGAGGCAATTCCTGCACTTACTGCGGCATCACCCAGAACAATTGCTCCTACTATACTGACAGCCTGCCCTATAGCCCTGGGCATACGCAACCCGGCTTCTCTGAGAATTTCAAAGGTTATTATCATAATCAGAGCTTCAATGAATGCTGAAAAGGGTATTCCTTCCCGGGTTGCTGCCATTGTCAGCATAAGCTTGAAAGGAATTATTGTTTGATGAAACGCAGTTACAGCAACATACAAGCCTGGTAAATACACAGAGAGAAAAAAACAAAAAACTCTGAGTATTCTCATTAATGAACCAAAATAATACTCACCAAAATAGTCCTCCTGTGATTGGAAGCTTTCTATCATCAGAAAGGGAACTGTCAATACTGTTGGAGTACAGTCTGCCAGAATCGCTATGTGTCCCTCCAAAAGTTTTGCTGCAACCTTATCAGGTTTTTCACTGTTTCCAATCAGAGGGAAGAAGGGAAACCTTCCATCCTGTATAAACTGTTCGATATAACCTGTTGCAAGTATACCGTCTATTTTAATTTTTCCGATTCTGTTTTTAACTTCTTGTATTACTTCCGGTGCTGCAATTCCTTCAATATAGCATACCGCTATATCTGTATTTGTTTTTTCACCTAACTTAAAACTTTCTACTTTAAACTTGCTGTTTTTTATTCTTCTCCTTAAAAGGATAGTATTAGTCCTGAGATTTTCTGAAAAACCTTCTCTTGAACCCTTGATGCTGATTTCTGTATCAGGCTCTCCTACAGGGCGTTTTTCAGGTGATTTTACACCTATTTTAACAGCCTTTTCCTCACCATCAATATATAAAACAGCATCCCCTGTTAAAATTCCAGCAACAGAATCTTCATAACTATTTAAATCACTGATATCACTTGTACATAATATTTTTTCCTTGATTAAAGAAAACACCGGAATTTCATTTACGCTTCCGTTAAATTGCACTATCGGTTCAATAATGTTTTCAGCCAGAAGAGCTTTATCAAAAAAGCCGTCAATACACGCTATAATGATTTTTGTGTCAAGCGTTCCCAATTCAATCTCGCGAATTACAAAATCACTGCATAAGTAAAAGGTACTATTAAGTTTATCTTTTACTTCACTAATTGAAGAGGGGATTTTATCGTTGTTTTCATTGTTGCTATTATGGGAGTTCTTATAGGTTTTACGGTTTACTATATTATTATCTTTCTTATTATCTTTCTTGTTACCTTTACTTCCTTCATTACAACAATCAGGTTGCTGTTTTGTATTTATAGTTTCCAATTTCTTAAATTCAATTTTCTTTTTAAAGAATTTGAGCATAGTATCACCTTAGAATCATTATTTCCCAAGGAAGGATTGTTATGCTCGCTGTATAAATGCAGATATTTTGGAAAATAATACATAATAGGCATATTAAAATTTTTATCTTATTTGGGAGTGCTTTTCAAACAATGGAAAAAACAGATGACCTGAAATCTAAAAACGGTAATAACATCCTTTTAAAAATCATGATTTTGATGTTGGTAATAACATTAGGAATTTTATCAGTATTCTGTCTTGAAGTTAATGATGTAGTCAAGTTTTACAGGGATAAGTATAACAGTGAACGTGTATCATCTATGATAATCATGAAATCAAATCATTCCTTAACAACCAATAGTAATTCCTATAAGGACCAGAGCCAAAAGCTAAGCAAAGAAAACAATGAATTGAAAAAGCAGAACGATCAGATTAAAAAACAACTGGAAGCCTTAAAGGAAAAAAATTCACAGCTCGAGGCAGCAAAAAAAGAACTGACAGGAGATAATCTTGAACTTCAAAAGTCACTTAAGAAGGCGGCATCGGTAGGCGTTACCCCACAATCCTATAAAATCTATGATGGGAATTCTCTGGAAGCAAGTAGTAAGAAGGGAAAGTATCTGGGCAAATTCCTTGGAACAGCTTATACTCCATCCAGTGAAGAATGCGGAAACGACAAGGGAATTACAAGCTCCGGATTACCGATTGTTCCCGGAGTTTCAATTGCAGTAGATAAATCTCACTGGCCCTATGGAACTGTGTTTTATATCAAAGGTCTTGGTTATACAGTTGCAATGGATACCGGAAGCGCCATAAAAGGCAAGAAGAGATTTGACTTTGCTGTTCTGGATAAAAAATTTGCATATGAGCTTGGTGAGCAATATTACGATGTATATCTCGTAAAGCTTGGCAATGGCAAGATTGATGAATCTATTCTGTCATAAAGCTGTAATATATGTGCATATAATTAAATATATGGGAATATTGACCGTTTTGTTTAAATAAGGTATAATACAAATATAAATTTAACTACAATTTTTAATCGCTGAATTACAGCACACATTGTGTTTGTAAGCGGGGGAACCATAAATTGGGGTGAATCCTGAATTTTCAGGTAGGGTTAGTCTCGACCAATCCGAATCCGTCAGCTAACTTCGTAAGCGTTGGGGAGAAAGTGAACATTTTATTTTGCTTCTTATCCGATGCTACAGTATTTACTGTGGCATTTTTATTTCAATTCAGTTTTTACTGAAAAATCTATTCATTTTCTTCAGTTAAATTTAATCATTTACTCATTATCCACTATATTTTACGGGAGGGGTCTTTTTATGATTAAAGTTTGCATCTCAGGTCTAGGCCGCACAGGAAAAGAAATAGCCAAAGCTATACTAAATCAAAATGAACTTCAGCTGGTTTCTGTAATTTGCAGTCCCACAAGCAAGTCAAAAAATTTGGACCTGGGCCAGGTTTTAGGTATCGACAGTACAGGTATTACTATCCGTGGCTCTGACAATATTGAGGAGATAATTTTTAGAAACAAGCCCGATGTTGTCATAGACTTTTCAAATCCAAAGTCTGCACTGAAAAATGCCATGGTATTGTCAAAGTACAAGATAAATATAGTTATTGGGACCACAGGCTTTTCTCCTTATGAACTCAAAAAGTTGTTCATTTTAGCAAGAAAGTATAAGAATGGGATAGTTTATGCTCCAAATATAACGTTGGGTGTTAATGTCCTGATGCTTCTTACCAACCTTTCTGCAAGTCTTTTGAATAACTATGATTTTCAGATTACCGAGGTACATCATAAAAACAAGTTGGATTCTCCCTCAGGGACTGCGAAGAAAATCGCTTATGAAATCCAGGGAGGGTTAAGGAATACAGGTATTCAGATAACAGCAGCCGATGTTCCCATTAACTCGGTCAGAGCAGGTGGAGTGATTGGAAAGCACGAAGTTATGATAGTGGGAGAGGAAGATAAGATAGAAATAATCCATGAGTCTTTTTCACGGAGAGCTTTTGCGCAGGGTGCTTTAAAAGCTGCTAAATTCATACACAAAAAATCAGGTTATTTTGAAATGAGAGATGTTCTTGACCTGGAAAAAGTACTTAAAACTTATATTGAAAATAATGACAGATCCAGAAAAAGAAATATGGAATTAAAGAAAAAGACGGTTTGATGAAATGGGGTATCCTTATTGTTTAGGATGCCCCATTTTCTTGGTGATTTTAATAATAAGCTTTATCATGTTATATAATATCAGTATAAACTCAATAACTATTAATATCGTAACAATGATAACCAGATCCCGGTTTTCTTCGAAAATTGTTTTTATTTTGGATTTATAATCCTGGGGGGCAACAATTTCCTTGTCAGGATAAAGGTCTACATCTATTTCTGTTCCGTCCTTCAGGGTATATTTTAGAACCCCTGCCACTGTATCAGTTTTTACAGGCAAAGCCAATTTTTCATTTTTAGTAAAACTTATATTATTTATATAGCTTTCTCCCACAGGGTAGGTATAATAAACGTCTATTTTACTTATCAGATTCAGCTCGACATCTTCCACAGTAATTGTTCTTAAGGGTGTATCCTTTGAAACAAGTATACCATTATTAAATTTCATAAATCCATAATCAAACAACTGCGCTGTTTGAGAAAGGGTGCTTTCTTCATCTTTATCAAAAACAACTGCAACAAGCCTTCTTCCATCTCTGGTGGCTGTTGTAACTGAAGTGACACCCTGCTTTGGATTAACACCTAACTTACCGCCATCCACACCATTATAGCTCCAGAAAAGTTTATTCTGATTGGTGAGGATGGAGGAATTTTTACCATTAATCCAGGCGATACCCCTTGAGCCGAATATTGAATTAAAAACCGGGTTTGAGATGGCTGCCTTTACTAATTTGGCAATATCTCTGACCGAGGTATACTGGCTCTCATCATATAGGCCTGTAGGATTTACGAAGTATGTATCATTGAGCATAAGTTTTCTGGCAGTATCATTCATGTAGCCAACAAATTTGGAAACATCGCCGTCACCAACATATTCAGCCAGTGCTATGGCTGCGTCATTTCCCTGGGAAAGCATTACGGCATACAGCAGATCTTCCACAGTATAAAGATTTCCCACTACAAGATTCAGGGAGGAACCATTTATACCGGCAGCATTCTTGCTGATGGTAACTTTGGCATTTAGTTGGGTTCTGTCTATGGTTATCAATGCAGTCATCAATTTACACATGATTGATGGAGACAATACCTTATCGGCATTCTTCTCAAATAAAACCTGTCCTCTCATGGTGTCCATTAAAACTGCAGAACTTGCTGTCAGCTCTTCGTCCGGAGACCAGGCAAAAACGGGTAAACTATTTATCAAAATAATAAAAACCATCAAAAGTAATCCAAGTTTTTTAAATAAACTGTGCATTTAAACTCCTAAGCCTCGTATATTAAAAAGTTTTCCTTTGTAAAAAGCTTCTAATTATAATGATAATTTATTAACTATTTTTTCAC
This sequence comes from Bacillota bacterium, assembly GCA_023409265.1. Taxonomy (GTDB): domain Bacteria; phylum Bacillota; class Clostridia; order Acetivibrionales; family DSM-1351; genus Ruminiclostridium. The sequence continues at coordinate 109,246 of JAEYHZ010000015.1, forward strand.
AAGGTAGAAATTATTATTAAATTATTAAAATACCATTACAAAAATTTGTAAGATTGTACTAGCATGTATATAAAAATTAGATAGTTATCATAATACTCTTAAAAAAGTAAAAAAATTATACAGATAGAGGTATCAAACATTGCGATTTTTGAATTTTTTAATTTATAGAGAAAACAATAAAAAAGAAGAATTTATACTAAGAGAAAATAAAACTTCTGATTGCGAAACAGCACTAAATTCAGCTTCTATGGACATTTTTAATAAAAATGAGCAGGAGGAGGAATTCAGTGACTGTACTGTAAGTGACGACATTTTAAAAAAGAAAATATCCAGTGATCTTGATTTTAATATGAAAGTAATGAAGAAAACATACAAAATACCTAAAAACAGTGATTTAATCAACAGAGAATTTAATCTTACTGTTAATAATAAGGTCTTAAAGGGTTATATAGTATTTATTGATGGTATGACTGACAGAGTTTCAATAAGTAACAATATTCTTCAACCGCTTATGCTGCTTTCAAACCTTGAGATCAGAGAGCATATAGCTGATATTGGCGAGTTTATTTATAAGAGACTTCTTCCGTTCAATCAGATAAAAAAGGTTGATAGTTACAAGGAACTGATAGGAAATATAAACTTTGGCGGCTGCGCTATATTTATAGACGGTTTGGAATATGCTTTTGCGGCTGATGTGAAGCTGTGGGATCATAGAGGGGTTTCACCTCCAAAATCTGAAACAGTAATCCGTGGGCCTCAGGAAGCCTTTAACGAGCAAATAAGAGCCAATACTGCACTCATAAGGAAAATACTGAAGGACAAAGACCTTATAGTAGAGAGCATTATTATAGGTAAACGCAGCAATACTCCCTGTGCCGTAATGTACATCAAAGATATAGCAAATGATTCCCTGGTCAAAGAGGTGTTAAAAAGGGTTAAAAGTATAAAAGTTGATTATATATTTGACTCTGGTGAACTTGAACAGCTGATAGAAGATAATACTTTTATTGCCGCACCACAGATCATTGCTACCGAAAGGCCTGACAGAGTGGCAATGCTTCTGGCTCAGGGAAATATTGCCGTGGCACTGGATGGAAGTCCATACGTTCTTGTAATGCCGGCTACCATAACAGAATTTCTTCATACTACAGAGGATACCAACATCAGGTATCCGTATGTTAATTTCATCAGAATAATCCGAATAATTGGTGTTGTTATTGCACTGCTCTTACCGGGGCTTTATATTGCGGTTACAAATTTCCATCAGGAGATGATACCGACAAATCTATTATTTGCAATTGAAGCCTCAAGAGAGAATGTACCATTTCCATCCGTAGTAGAAATACTACTGATGGAGTTTTCTTTTGAGCTTATAAGAGAAGCCGGAATAAGAGTACCAGGGGCCATCGGATCAACCATTGGCATAGTTGGTGGTCTTATTTTGGGACAGGCTGCCGTTTCCGCAAATCTGGTAAGTCCGATTATGATTATTATTGTAGCCATTACCGCCCTTGGTTCCTTTTCTGTTCCAAGTTTTTCCATGTCCTTCTCAATAAGACTCATAAGGTTTGCATACATTATTCTGGGAGCAATTTCAGGGTTTTTGGGCATAGCGCTGGGGCTGACAGTGAATGCCTTGATGCTGGCATCCTCCAAATCTTTCGGAGTACCGTTCCTCGCACCATTTGGACCGGTAACTCAAGGGAAATATTCTGACAAATTGTCAAGGAAGCCAATCTGGAAACAGGAGAAGCGGCCTGATTATCTGAATACCAAGGATATTAAAAGCCAGCCCAAAATAAGCAGAAGCTGGACGGTTAAAACTAACAGGTCAGAGGGTGAAGAAGATGAAGAATAAAATAACCTTTGGTTCATGGGAAGCAATAACAGTGTTAATTAATTTGGTTTTTGTCCAGATTCTTTTGTCCTATCCCAGAGATATGGCTAATTATGGAGGAAGTGCCGGTTGGATGATTCCGATAATATCAACTATAGCGGTATTAATTTATTTTTCTATCATAGCAGCTTTATATAAGCATATAGGCAGCATGGATTTACTGGATATCAGCGAAAAAGCAGGCGGAAGGGTTATTAAAGTTATTGTTGGTTTTTTCGTTACTGGATTTCTGTTCGTAGATATTACTTCTGAATTGGGCGGTTTTTCGCAAATGCTGAAAATGGTTTCTCTTGATAAATCCCCACTGGGTTTTGTTGAAATACTTTTTTTGTTGGGGATAATAGCTTGCGCCTGCTTTGGTATTGAAGCTGTTGTGAGAATAAATGCGTTTTTACTGCCGATAGTCATTGTTGGGTTCCTGTTAATAACTGTGGGTGCAATACCACGATTTGATATTAATAATCTCTTTCCTATTATGGGGGATGGGTATATGTCTATAGCAAAAGGCAGTGTCTATAAACTATCAGTATATTCATCAATTATAATACTGTTTTTTATGGTGCCATTTTTCAAGAAGAGGTATATAAAAAGGGTCGGTTATATGACCATATTAATTTCGGGATTGCTATTATTATGGTCAACTCTGTCCTTTTTACTGGTTTATCCTTACCAGATTGCAGTAGATAATAAAATACCAATATTCCAAATGGCAAAGCAAATAGAATTCGGGAATATTATTCAGCGTATTGAATCTATATTTGTGCTTATAAGTTCAATATCTACACTGTTGTATTTGGGGGTTATTTTTACCTTTATGCTCTATATATTGGAGAAAACCCTGAATTTAAAAAAATCAAAGCCGCTTATTTTACCTATGGCTGTTATAGTTTTTACAACAGCTGACGGCTTGAAACGAATGAATATTGATATTGTTAATTCTAAAACGGCAAATCTTGTCTGGCTTTTGGGACTCATAATACCGCTGATAATAGCCGTATTTGGTGCGGGTAAAAAAGTAGGCAGGACTCAGCCCGAAGGAGGCAGAGAGGATGAATAAACCGGTCAGATTTTCAGCAGCTCTTCTATGCCTGCTGATGAGTATAGGTATTCTGGCAGGCTGCTATGATAACAGAGAAATAGAGGACCTGGCTTATGTTATAGCAATTGGAATTGACGAAGCAGACGGCCAGAATTTCAATCTTACCTTTCAGACTGCAGTACCGCAGGCAATTACAGGCGGAGGCGGTGAGGGTACAGCTGTTACTTCCTATAAAACAGATAATTTTCTGTCAGGCTTGAAAAAATCCAGCCAGTACCTGAGCAGGACAATAAACCTGTCACATACAAAGATAATTGTAGTGTCCGAGGCAATTGCCAAAAAGGGTGTCACTGCTTTCGTAAATGGCCTGCAGCAGGGGATGCAGATAAGGCCGGACATAAATATCATAGTTGCTGCTGAAGGGGCAAAAAAATATATTGAGTCAGTTCAACCCAAGCTTTCTTCAAATCCATCAAGATATTATGAGCTTTTATTTAAATCCTATGAGTCAGACTTTCTGGTTCCCAACGCTCGGTTGGAGGACTATCTGTACAGAGCCAAAAATAAGGGGGCGCAGCCCATAGCTATATATACTTCCGTTGATAAAACCATTATTGAAAGTAAAAAGCCTGAAGACGGCGGAGGTGAACAAGGAAAAAAAGAAAGCGGCGGAGTTAAGGAGAAAAAGTCTGGAGGAGGCGGAGATAAGAAGAGTGGAGGGGAAGAAGAAAAGAAAATGTCACTGGAGGGTCTTGCAGTGTTCAAGCTGGACAAAATGGTGGGCAGGCTGGATCCCCGTGAGGCTTCAATTTTTGCCCTCATGACCGGCTCAAACAACATTGCACTTGACGTTACAGATCCTCTTGATAACAGATTCAAGGTCCTCAGCAATGTCAAAAAGGAGAAATCGTCAACTACAAACGTTACTTTTAAGAACGGAAAGCCTGTAGTTGATATCAATCTGATTTTGGATATAAATGTGCAATCGGTGCAGAGTAATAACAATTATGATGAGGTAAAAAACGCAGATAAGCTGAATAAAGCATACAGGGATATGATTGAAAGTCAGGTACAGGCACTGTTGAAAAAAGTGACTTATGAATACCAATCAGATATTTTCGGGTACGGTGAAATGGCAAAAAAGAACTTTCTGACTATTGAAAAATGGGAAAAGGCTAAATGGCCGGAGATATTTCCTCAAACCCAATATAACCTAAGGCTGGATACAGAAATCATAAGACATGGTTAAACTTCCTGTTTGGTAAAGTGGTATGCGTTATTACAGTTTTAGAATACTTTAATATATGAAATGGAGACTTTGTATGGTATTTAATATAATATTAATGCTGATTGTACTCTGGATAAGTATTTACACTTTTAGCTTTGGTGTGTGGACCTGGAAAAAAAAGAACAGGTTTGGTGCTGCAGTAGTTATGTTTATTGCTCTTGTAACCACCATGCTTCCTTTTATGTATTTGTTTTTAAAGTAGATTAAAGCATTAACTTTACGTCAATAATAAGCTTGTATATCCAACATACATTTGCGCAAAGCCATGACAAGCCGCAGGGATGCTAGTCATGGCTTTGCTTTTTGCGTTTGTTAATGGTAACATTAAAACATAAAACAGCAAGGAGGGGTGTTATGTTTTTCAATAAGGAAGTTTTATTAAATACCTTTGGAGATTTGCCTCAAATTATTGAGGAATACTTTAAAAACATTGATGAGGAGACTTTGGATATTAAAAGAAGTGAAAATGCCTGGACAATAAGAGAACACCTGTATCATATAGTTAGCGTTCAGGAAATGCTGTATCAAAGAATACTAAAGATCGAAAATGAAGAGAGGCCGGTTATCACACCATATTTCCCTGAAAATGATATAGCTGAAGCATCCCTTTTCGTCTCAATAGAAGAAGCTTTTTCAAAATATAAAGCTATCAGAGAAAAGCAGATTGTACTTATTAAGCATTTATCGGAACAAAGCTTCAAAAAGGAGGCCCAGCATGGTGAGTATGTGAGATATAATATACCCATCATTATCAATCACATGGTATTTCACGAATACTGGCATATGTACAGAATCGAAGAGCTTTGGCTGACCAGAGACTTAAGAGACTAATCATAAAATATATCAGATATGAGGTGTGGCAATTGAAGTTTTGTTTACTGATGGGAAGTCCAAGACCTAACGGCAACACGGCTGAATTAATTAAGCCATTTATTAGTGAATTGAGATTGCTGGGAGCGGAAGTTGCGGTTATAACATTGTCTGATAAAAAATAGGCTCCTGTAAGGGCTGTTACGCATGTCAGGAGTTTACAGGCGAATATGGCTGCCGGATTAAAGATGATATGCAGAGTATTGTTTCAGAAATAGTTGAAGCGGACTGCTTTGTGTTGGCAACACCAATATATACCTGGTACTGTCCTCCTGAAATGAAGGCAATGCTGGACCGCTTTTATGGGATGAACAAGTATTATGGAAATGGCTCGGGTTCGCTGTGGGAAGGTAAAAAGTGTGCAATAATAGCGACTCATGGCGATGAACGGGAACATGGAGCAGGACCATTTGAGAGGGGAATACAAAATCTTTGTTCTCATTCAAAACTGGAATATGCAGGTATGTATTCAGTAAGAGATCTGGATAACAAAGCGTCCTTTCAAACTCCTGAAACAATAGCCGGAGCACGTGAATTTGCACACAAGCTTCTTGGATTGTAATTACTGCTTGAATTGTAATTGCTTCTTGGATTGTAATTACTGCTTGGATTGTGGTTGCTTCTTGAATTGTAATTGCTTCTCGGATTGTAATAATTGTAAGAGATTATAGTATAGGAACAGGTAAGATTTATGAAATTAGAGAAAATTTTTATTCCGTTAGGTATGATGGGCGCAGTTATTTACATAGTTCATACCATTGTTGGACAAATATTATGGCCTGAGTATAACCCGATTACAACCGACATAAGCTCACTTACCGCGAACGGTGCACCAAATGCCGGCTTGCTGCGGGTATTTACTCTTATTTACGGCATTTGTACAATCCTATTTGTTACAGGGATGATAATTAAGGCATTCAGAAAATACCGTAGCCTGGTTAGAACAGGTTACATAATTTTATTGATAATGGAAATCACAAGTCTTTTTGGTTATGGTTTATTTCCTTTAACCGGAGATAAATCAGAAATGAATTTTCAAAATATGATGCACATTATTGTAACTGTCATAGTAGTATTTACTACAATTGCTTCAGGCTTTTTCCTGGCAGCCGGCTATCTAAAACAGGAAAAGATCAAAGTGGTAGGCAGGTTTACGCTTGTAATGGCTGTACTGATTACATTGTTTGGTTCGTTAAACCCTGTGGGTATGGGGCTTAAGCTCGATATTTTAGGTTTGACAGAACGTCTGGTTATATTTTCCTTACAATTTATGATGTTTGTTCTGTCTTTTTATTACACATTTCGTACAAGAGAAATGTAAAATTAAAATATCTGTTATACTGCATAATTCCACCTTTAGCAGGCAAATATTTATTAATTATAAGGGTTTAATAAATATTAGTTTGGTTCTGTAAGGAGGGTCTGTCCCCATTTCCGCAGAAGAAGGAGCACAATATGTACGAAAGCAAACTATGGCGGTACTATGACGTAATAAAATTTCTTACCTTGATCAATGGAGAAATGTATTTTGTAAGAGCAGATAAATTCGAGGATAAGTATGAGGGGGCAATCCCTAAACAAAATTATCTTCACTATGTTAATTTCATAAAAAATAAAAGGGAATACAGTGCAAACATTAATTACGAAATAAAAAACGAATTCTTAGACAAGTTCAATGAAAGAAAGAAAAAAGCTGCCATAAGCTGCTGGCATTTAAATGAAAGCGAATCAGCTGCCATGTGGGAGGTATATTCAAAAGCAGGACAGGGAATAGCCGTGTGTACAACAGTCCAAAAACTCCAGAAGCTTGAGAAACCTGAAGGCTATGAAATTGAGATGTTTAAGGTTGATTATACTGATTTTGACAGGACATATGATGAGGACTTTATAAAATATGAACTGCTTCCATTTAAAATTAAGAGAAAAGAGTTTGAATATGAGCATGAATTCAGAATCATGTTATACCAAAAAAAGGCTGAAAATCCTGGAGAAGCAAAAGACTTAACACAAGACTTTATTTCAGAGCTTAATTATCTCCCAGAAGAAGGAGTAAAAATAAGTATAAACACATCTGAAATTATTGATGAGATAATTGCTTCCCCTCATATGAAGGAATATGAGGTAGCCGAAATTCAAAAGCTTTTAGATTTAATTAATAAAAACAAGGGTTCAGACTTTATCATCAAAAGGTCAAGACTTTATGAAAATCTGAGATACTAACTTATTGCATTTCATTGTTGAGTTGAACTTCTATAGTTCTTTGAATTTTAAAATTCCGGTGATAAATTAGAAGGGTGCTGGGTATTTAGTAATCATGAAATTATGACAAAAGAGGAGTTTGCTTTGAAAAAACGAATAATTTATTTCAGCTTATCACTATTGTGTTTTATTATTTGTTACATAATTGTCCGCAGCTTTAGCCATAATGCGTTGATTCGTGGCTTTTCAGGAGATATAGTAGTTATATTGCTAATATATTTTTTTATGAAGGGCCTGTATGATTTCAATTCAGTGAAGCTTGGGATTTTTGTGCTTCTATTGGCTTATTGCACAGAGTTCCTGCAGTTCCTGGATATTACGACCTTATTGGGACTGGAGGACAGTAAGCTGGTTCAATTGATATTGGGCGCTGTTTTTGACCCTTTAGATTTAGCTGCATATACAATAGGCGCAATTTTAGCTGTTTATATAGATAAAAGACTTCTAAAAAGAGTGTTTTTATAGAGAAAAGACTTTTAAAAATAGTGTTTATATAGATAAGAGACTTTTAAAAAGAGTGTTTATATAGATTCAATAACTATATTAGAGGGTGAGGACATACCGGAATTTCTTAAAAAGATTCTTAGCTAAATGAAAGTGTAGATTCAAAGGTCTTGACTATCTAGAGACAATGCGTGGTATAGAGAATAGGAGTGATATTTATTAATACATATGAAAAAACATTATATGGCAAGACGGCTGTGATAACCGGAGCCGGACGGGGAATAGGCAAGGCAATAGCAATCGCCTATGCAAGGGCCGGAGCAAAAGTAGTATGTGCTGCACGCAGTTACGAAGAAATTAAGAAAACTGTTGTGGAAATATCTGCCTCCGGCGGGCAGGCCATAGCAGTTAAGACCGATGTAACCTGTATTGAAGAGGTCAACAGCATGTGTGAAGCAGCGGTTAAAGAATATGGAGGAATCGACATCCTGGTAATAAACGCTGGAGCGAATTATGACCGTCAGAACGTTGAAAACAGTGATCTTGAAAATTGGAGAAAAACCATGGAGGTAAACCTTTTTGGCGCCTGCTATTGTGCTCATGCTGCCATACCGTATTTAAAGCAGAGGGGTGCAGCCAAGATAATTACCATAGGATCAGGCCTTGGACATCGCGGGTTTTCAGGTGGATCAGCCTATTCCTGTTCCAAAGCCGGTTTGTGGATGCTGACACGTATTTTGGCCCAGGAACTCCTTCAATACAATATAAGTGTTAACGAGCTTATACCCGGGCCTGTTCAGACCTCTATCGATGATAACGACGGAGGTAGGAAAAATGTTGTTAAATCCATTGAAAGCGAGTGGCAGAAACAGCCTGAAGATGTGGTGCCGCTGGCATTGTTTCTGGCAAGTCAGCCGGAGGTTGGGCCAACGGCTCAAAGCTTCAGCCTCATGAGGAGGGATAAATAGGAGTGTATGTTTTTTTAATATTTATGAACAAAGTTTTTCATATTTAGTGCTTTAAATCAACTTTATATTACTGTGGTCTGATTGTCATAATTCGTAAGATAATGTACTATTTAATCATAATCTTAATACAGAAAGGTATAACATATGAAAAGTATTAAACAGAAACTGATCATCTATTTTTCATCTTTAGTTGTAGTATTTTTTCTTATATCATCACTGTTCAATTATTTTAATGTTTCCAGCCTATTAATGAATTCGGCTCAAAACCAATTATCAAACAGGGCCCAGGATATGTCAAAACTTGTAGATTCATTTGTCGATGCACAAATCAGAGAAATGTCTACAATTGCATCAGTTCTGGAAATGAATGACCAGGCAAGTACCACTGAAAAATTAAAAAAAGAAGCTGCACGACTAAAGTACAACATGATTATTACCAGTGATCTTAACGGAATTGCAACACTCCCTAATGGAAAAACGGCAGATATAAGCAAGAGAGATTATTTTCAAAAAGCGGTAAAAGGTCAAGCTAACATGTCAAACCCGCTTATTAGTGTGGTGGAGGGAGAAGAATCTAAGCTTGTTTTGGTAGTTGCGGTTCCCATAACTGTTGACGGTAAAATAACAAAAATCCTGGTAGGTCAGTTGAATGGAGATTTCTTGTCAAACTTTGCAAAGGAAAGCAAATTCAGTGATACCGGTTATGCAATGTTGGTGGATGACAAGGGTACAATTATTTCACATATTGACACAAACTATATATACAATGCTTATAACCCTATTGAGGATTCGAAAAAAAATGCCGATGCCAAGGAATTTGCAGGTGTAATATCAAAGGTAATCGGTAAGAACTCGGGAACCGAAAGCTATAACTTTAATAAAGAAAAAAGGTATGCTGCTTTTACAGCAATAGAAAAAACAGGCTGGTCTATTATTGTATCGGAACGTGAAAGTGTAATACTCGAAGCACTTGGCAGCTTTAGGGTAATGACTTCCGTTGCATCCTTGATTATAATCATATTGGTAATCGGTATTACATATTTGGTTGGTTACTCCATAGCCAGGCCAATAAGCCAGGTTGCTGCCTATGCTAAGCTTGTGGGTAATCTGGATGTTAGGGAAAATTTACCGGAAAAACTATTAAATCAAAAGAATGAAATTGGAGTTCTCAGTAAATCCTTCCAGTCTCTGGTGGATAATCTGAGATTTTTTATAAATAAGGTAAATTTATCAGCCGAAGATGTAAGGAATTCGGCAAATACTCTGAGTGATGTAACTGAGCAGACTGCTGTTGCATCAGAGGAAACGGCAAGGGTAATAGAGGAAATCTCAAGAGGCGCCAATGAACAATCGGATATGACCCAAAATGGAGACGATATGGTTCAAAATCTGGGAAAAATTCTTGAAAAAGACATAACTCTTCTCAATGAGTTGAATAAATCTTCTGATAATGTGGTTTCTCTGGTTCATGACGGGCTTAAGGAAATAACTTATTTAACTGAAAAGACTAAACAAACTGATATTGCAACCAGAAAGATATATGATGGTATAATTAAAACCAACGAAAGCTCATCTAAAATCAGTGAAGCAAGTGCAGTAATTGCTTCAATTGCAGAACAGACTAATCTTCTGGCATTAAATGCCGCTATAGAGGCGGCCAGAGCAGGAGAACACGGAAAGGGCTTTTCAGTTGTTGCCGATGAAATAAGAAAGCTTGCGGAACAGTCCAGTGAATCAACAAAGCAGATTGACTTTATTGTAAAAGAACTGCAGCAGAATTCAAATGAGGCAGTTCAAACAATGCAACAGGTTATTTCAATCATAGAACAACAAGGGGAAAGTGTACAGGCAACCGATATGAAATATAAGACTATAGCTGATGCCATTAATATGTCGGTTGAGAGAATTTCGCAAATGAATAGTTTAAGTGCTGAAATGGAGCAGAACAAGATTAACATTCTGGATATTATGCAAAGTCTTGCCGCTATTGCAGAACAAAATGCTGCAAGTACTCAGCAGGTCTCAGCCTCTGTGGAAGAGCAAACAGCATCACTTGAAGAAATATCCAACTCCAGTGAAAGGCTTAAGCAGCTGGTAAATGAATTAAATTTACTTGTATCAAAATTTAAGACCTGATATCAATTTGTCATTATATAATTTGTAAAATCTCCTCTGTATAATAAATTGTACAAAGGAGATTTTTTTACGGGCATAGGAACATTTGGTGCCTATGGCAACGGTTATCTATACAAAGGCTTACAAGTGCAAATATTTCTAAATCGAATGATTCCTAACATCTGAAAATGGAAAATATCTCCCGTTTTCTCTCTTATCCAAATTCTTATTTCAATTATCAGTTTTGCCATTGACAAGCATGTTAAGTCTATTGTATACTAATATTCGTCTTAGGGGAGTAGCGCAATTGGTAGAGTAGCGGTCTCCAAAACCGTCGGCTGCGGGTTCAAGTCCTGTCTCCCCTGCCAAAGAAAACGTCCTGTACGCAAGTACAGGGCGTTTTTTATTGTGTTCCGATTACGGACTTGACGCCAGAAGGTGGGACGCAGGGATCAGATTCATTTCGCCAATCATTCATTTAATTAAGTATTTCCTGAATTTTTAATAGTATTGCTCCTCAGCTTGAAAAAATGTATTATTATAAGTAGAATATACAGGATAGAATATATAACTTCGCCATAAATCAATTAATGAGGCCGACATGAGATTCAAAGATAATTTCTTTATATTACTGATAATATTTGTGTTATTTGGAGCCACGGTTACCATCCAGATCAGAAGTACCGTGGGAATGCAGCGTCAGAATGCCGAGACACTTAATCTGGACAAGCTGAAAGGCCAGCTTGATCAAAAGGTAAAGCTCGGTGAGAGCTACAAAGCCCAAATTGCCAAGTTGGAAAATGATAAGGAGGCTTTTATAAAAGCATCATCTTCAAACGTTGCGAATGCCGAGTCAAAGATGGAGCTGGACAATCTGCGTCTTATTTCAGGGTTGACTGATGTTACCGGAGATGGTGTCATTATAACACTGAATGATGCAGAAGAAACAGAAAATACCGATCCTGACTCTGTTATGGATTATATAATTCATGATTCCGATATTCTGAATGTTGTTAATCAGCTTAGAATCGGCGGGGCTCAGGCTATTTCAATTAACAATGAACGGATAATTGCCACCAGCGAGCAGGTTTGCGCAGGACCAACCATAAAGGTAAATAGCAACCGGTATGCTGTTCCTTATGAAATCAAGGCCATTGGTGATCCTGATGAAATAACGGCTGCCATTAAAGAAAGCGGTATTTTGGATGAGATGATAAGGCTGGGTAAGAGAGTCTCATTGAAACAGGAAAATGGTATAGAAATACCTAAATTTTCCAACGATATACATGGTTTGATATCCAAATTGGAGGTTATGGACAGTGAAAGCAAAAAGGGTAAGTAGAAATATATCTATAGCATTAATATGTGTAATTCTTGGACTTGCATTATCCTGGCAGTTTCAAAGTATAAAAAGCAATGCGAAAGTTATGAACCTGGAAAGTCAAAAGAAGGATGACCTTGTTGTCAAAATCCTGAACGAACAGAAAAATAATGAAAACCTGAGGGCTAAGCTTAGCGAGTTACAAACCCAGCTGGATAAGTTTGAAAATGCAAGGGGTAACTCTGACGAAAATCTGAAGTTATTGACTGATGAAATACAGAAGCTTAAAACAGTAGCAGGACTAACAGATGTTAAAGGAAGAGGTGTTATTGTTACCTTTGCAAAGGAGGATGCCCTCAATGTTGAGGACGACGATCTCCTATTTGTATTAAATGAGCTCAGAGCAACTGATGCCCAGGCATTGGCTATCAATGACCAGAGAATAATCGACACCAGTGAAGTAAGGGTTGCAGGAGGCTATATTATGGTTAACGGCAGGCATGTAATGCCTCCATATGTGATCAAGGCAATTGTAGACCCTGATAATGCTGTAAACGCGTTAAATATGATCGGCGGGGCTCTGGAAAAGATTCGGGTTTTCATTGATGTTGGAGTTGAGAAATCCGATTCGGTAGAAATCCCAAAAATAAGTGAAGAGCTTATAAAGACTAATAAGCTTCACCCTGTTGAAAATAAATAATCTGAAAAAGACGAGTCTTGCGTTGGTGTTAAAACAACACACTGCAGGGCTCTTTTTTTATGTTCTCAAATCTCAATAAAGTTTATATAAATAAATATAAACTTTATTTGATATTTATATTTGTAACAATTAGCCAATGGGGGGTAAGTAAATTGAAGATTAAGAAGGTTATTAGTATATTTTTATTGCTGGTTCTGTGCGCTTTGTTGTTTGATTATTTCATAATTAGGAATGATAAAACGGTCATCAACACTGGTCTTTCAGATCTGGGTGGTGTTTTTAGCGTCAGCAGCAGGAATATTGACTATTCCACCGAGCTGACCGGTAATGTAATAGATGAGGTAAGCTCTGCTTTGGATGACGACTCCTCACAGCAAAGTGTATTTTCATATGCACAGAAAAGATGTTGGGGAATTTCCCGTCAACCTGATAGCCATACCCCCAAGGCCGATCCGGGTGCTGATGAAATACTGAAAAAATACGGCGGAAAATATTTGGGAGATGTAACACGAAATATTATATATCTTACCTTTGACGAAGGTTATGAAAATGGCTATACCGCAAAAATTCTTGACACTCTTAGGGACAATAATGTTAAAGCTGCCTTTTTTATAACAGGTCCGTATCTGAAGGAGCACCAGGACCTTGTAAGAAGAATGGTCGAGGAAGGCCATACCGTGGGAAACCATACCATTCATCATCCCAGCCTTCCTGAAAAGGATGATTCACAAATAGAAGAGGAAGTACTTGGTCTGGAAAGAGCTTTTAATGAAAAATTCGGAGCTAAAATGAAATTCCTAAGGCCTCCAAAGGGTGAATACAGCGAACGCAGTCTAAGTATAACAAGCAAGCTGGGTTATTGTAACCTTTTCTGGAGCTTTGCTTATGACGACTGGCACAGGGATAAAATTCGAGGACCTGAATATGCGTATAAGAAGGTTATAAGCAACCTGCACAATGGAGAGGTAATGCTGCTGCATGCAGTCTCAAAGGATAATGCGGATGCGTTGGATATGATTATCAAAGGTGTACGGGCCAGCGGTTTTGAATTTGGGAACGTTGAAGATCTGGCAAATTAGGAAAATATCATCACACGCCTTATTCGGCTCACGGTACGTGTGTGCAGATCATATTTTTGTGAGCCAGAAAGGCTAATGATACTTAAAATGAGCAGATCAGCGGTTAGAAAAGAGAAGACTCCAAAAAAGGGCAAGGATCAAATCAAGGAGAGAGAAGTTAAGAAAAAGCCGAAACTCAAGGAAAAGGTCACTGAAATTCTGGAGCTTCCCAAAGAAATCGTCCTGAATATGCCCAAGCTGACCATGCTTGGGAATGGCGACCTGATTGTGGAAAATTATAAGGGTATTGTTGAATACGACGAAGGTATTATAAGGCTGAATACCACTTCGGGGATTATAAAAGTAACAGGTATAAATATATTAATAAAAGAAATCACCCTGGAAAGCATTATGATTTTCGGTGATATTAAATCTCTGGAATTCCTGAACAATGAATAGCCAAAGCAAATACGTCGCTCAAAAACGTGTTGTACATTGTCAATAGAGGGTAATATACTTTAGCACATGTATCCTGTTACATATGTGAAAAAGCCGCGCTGTGGCTAAGGATGAGCGTGAAAAATACATTAAGTTAATCATCGTACATTTCACGCAGCAAAAACCCAAGTGTTTTTATTACTACTATGCTTGCGTGTATTTTTGCACGCTGATGGGAGATAAAATGTTAATTTTGAGATTATGGAATTATATAAAGGGATATGTTATTATTATTGTTGAAGGATATTTCCTGGAAAAGTTTATTAACATATGTACCCACCGTAATATCAGACTTTGGAATGTGCGATGGCAGAAAAACAGCAGAGTGTCCATGAGGCTTAGTATAGATGATTTCAAGCAGATAAGACCTGTTGTGAAGAAAACAAAGTGCAAGGTACATATAGATAAGAGAAAAGGTCTCCCGTTTATATTAAACAGATACAAGAGCCGAAAGGCCTTTATCATCGGATCAGGCATCTGTATTATTACATTTTTTCTTATCTCCTCATTTGTCTGGGATATATCTGTAAAAGGGAACAATAATATTTCAACAGAATTCATAATGGAAAGGTTAAAAGAAAACGGTGTTGAGACAGGGGCTCTGAAATTCAGAATTAATACTGATGATGTAGTGGAAAATATGATGCTTCAGATAAATGATCTGGCAAGAATCAGCGTTTCTCTGAAGGGTACCAGAATTTACGTTGATGTTACCGAAAGAAAAAAGCCGCCTGTATTGATCAATAAAAACATCCCATGTAACATTGTGGCGCTAAGAGATGGAGTCATATATTCCATAGTCGCAAAGGAAGGACTTGAAACCGTAAAGATTGGGGATACTGTAACAAAAGGACAGCTGTTGATTACCGGCCGGATTGATAATTTAAAGAATCCGGAAATGCCGCCGTTGATGGTACATTCAATAGGCAGTGTTAAGGCCAGAACCTGGTATGAAGCTAATGCAAAAGTGGAGCAGACGCTGGTGAAAACTAAACGGACGGGGTTACAGAAAAACCAGTATTCATTAGTTTTTTTTATGAAAAAATTAAAATTATTTCACGGCAAAATTCCATATAATAATTCTGAACATGTGGAAGTAAGGAAAAAATTATCACTGGGTGCAGATTTTGCTTTGCCTTTTGAAATGATTGTAGATCAGTATTATGAGTACGAACTGGAACATACTAAAATAGATGCGGCAACTGCAAAAAAAATGGCTGCCGATAAAGCTCTGGAGCTGGCTCAGAAGCAAATTCCGGAGAGCGCGGAGATAATTAAAAAGAATTACACAGAGCAAGTGGACGACAATGGAAACAAAATAGTAAGAGTAATCGTAGAATGTATAGAGGATATTGGAATTACACAGGAGATTGGAGGAATGTGATACTTGGCAGAGATAATTGAAAAGAGTATTGATTTTTACAGTATTGAGTACGCAATGAATATTTTCGGAAATTATGATGAAAATATCAAAATTATAGAGGACGCCTTCAAGGTGAAGGTTTTAACCAGAGGAACTTCAATAACAATCAGCGGAGATGCCGAGAATGTACAAAAGGCAGAAATAATTGTTACAAAGCTTTTAGACATAGCCAGGCAGGGAGAGTCGATAACCAGACAAAACGTTCTATATTTGGTAGGTTTGACACATGAAAAGCAAATTGAAAAGGCTGATGAGATAATTCAGGATTATGTTTGTCTCACAGCAAAAGGAAAGCAGATTAAGTACAAGACTCACGGTCAGAAGCTTTATTTTAATGCTATAAAGAAAAATGACATAGTCTTCGGGATTGGTCCGGCGGGTACAGGTAAAACCTTTCTGGCTGTTGCAATGGCTGTAACCGCTTTCAGAAACAAGGAGGTTGACAGAATTATCCTTACTAGGCCTGCAGTTGAAGCCGGTGAAAAGCTGGGTTTTCTCCCGGGTGATCTGCAGAACAAGGTTGATCCCTATCTGAGACCTTTATATGACGGACTGTATGAGATAATGGGTGCGGATCTCTATATGAAATATCTTGAAAGAGGTATGATAGAGATAGCGCCTTTAGCATATATGAGAGGCAGGACTCTTGATAATTCCTTTATCATACTTGACGAGGCCCAAAATACTACACCTGAGCAAATGAAAATGTTTCTGACCAGAATAGGCTTCAACTCCAAGGCAGTAATCACCGGTGATATAACACAGATAGATTTGCCGGGGGATAAGAAATCGGGCCTCAGGGAAGTTACAAATATCTTAAAGGATATCAACGGGATAGAGTTTGTTTACCTGACGGAAAAAGATGTTGTAAGGCACGAATTAGTACAGAAAATCATTGTGGCATACGATAAGTATGATAAAAAAAGCAATGTTAAACAGTAGTTTCTTTTAGGGGATTTGCAAATGAAGAAAATTAAAAAGAATAGAATCAAACTCAATAAAATTGCCGGGAATATTAATGTTCAAAGGTTATTCCTGGTATTAATCACTGTTTTAATTGCTTTTTTTATTGTTGAGACCGGTGCACAGCCAACAAAATATAAATTAAGTGCCGGCGATGTATCCAGATATGATATAACTGCGCCAAGAGATATTGTAAATGAGGTTTTAACCGAGCAGAACAGAGCTGCTGCGGTTGAAAATGTTGAACCTGTGACAAAGGAAGATACCAAGGCCTTTGTAGAGGTTATATATAAGAAGGACGATTTTTTTAAAGCAGTTATAAATGCAAGGACAAGCGTTGAGAAATATATCAAGGATATGGGGATAACCTCAAAGGATGAAAACTATTCGGAATATCTTAAGCAGGCACAGGATTCAGCACTTTTAAGCTTGTCAAACAAGATTAAGGAACAGGGAATAACCCTGTCCTCGGATCAGATGACTTACCTGGTGACCAAGGCGTCGGACAATGAACTTGATAACTTTGAGGACCTTACAAAAAGGCTCATTTCAGAGTCAATGGCCCAGGAGGTTACTGAGAGCAATCTTGCAATACATTTACATAGATTGCAGAACAGTTACCAGAGTGAACAGGGAATTAACCAGGAACTGAAAAATATCGGGGGACAGCTTGTTAAAAGTATTCTTAAACCAAACAGGGTTATTGATGAGGAAGCTACTGCCAAGAAGAGGGAGGAAGCATATAACGATAACGCAAATGTAGTAAAAATAAAAAAGGATTCCAGAATTATCAGCTTTGGTGACATAGTGACAACTGATAAGCTTGAGCTTCTTGAAGAGCTTAATTTGCTTGAAACAAACGGTAAATATGATTATTTCTTTTCAGCCGGTATTTTATTGATTATTTTGTTTCTTGTTGCGCTGACAGCTCTTTTCCTGAAAAAGTATAACAGGAATATTTACAATAGCAGGAAGGATCTAATATTAATATGCCTTATTGTAACCATTATTCTTGTATTGGCCCGCTATCTGTTTACTTTTTATGATGGTCTTGTGATACCGATATTTGTAGGCACAATGCTGGTTTCAATCCTTTTGAATGTTGAAACTGCGGTTGTAATAAACTGCGCTCTGACCATAGGTATTTCAATAATGTCCAAAGGTAATATCAAGTTTCTTTATCTGGGCTTGATTTGCGGAGTTATATCAGCTTTTATGGTTTCCAAGGCAAATCAGCGCAGCAGAATGTCAATGAACGGTGTACTGCTTGGACTGATAAACGTAGCATTTATTGTATGTATTGACTTTATCGGTAAGAGTGATTTAAATACAATACTTAGAGACAGTCTGGTTGTATTCCTGAACGGGCTGGTTTCCATGATTCTGACCATTGGTTTCCTTCCGTTCCTGGAGAGTGCATTTAATATCGTTACACCTCTGAAGCTAATGGAGTTGTCCAACCCTAATCATCCTTTGCTGAAACGGCTCTTAATTGAAGCCCCTGGTACCTATCACCACAGCCTGATGGTCGGAAACCTTGCGGAGATTGCAACCGAGGATCTGGGAGGAAATGCGCTTCTTGCAAGAGCCGGTGCATATTTTCACGATGTGGGTAAGCTGAAAAGACCTGACTTTTTCAAGGAAAACCAGCTGGCAGAAAACCCCCATGACAGGATGACCCCAAACCTTAGTTCACTGGTGATCACTTCACATACAAAGGATGGTCTGGACATTGCAGCCAAATATAAACTTCCCCAGGTTATTCGAGATATTATAAAACAGCATCACGGTACTACTTTGGTTGCTTATTTTTATCATAAAGCATTAAAAGGTGAGAGTGATGTGGAGGTTAAACAGGAGAATTACCGGTATGAGGGCCCGAAACCCCAGACGAGGGAAGCCGCTGTAGTAATGTTGGCAGATTCCGTAGAGGCTGCCGTAAGATCCATGACTGATAAAACCGAAGCCAAGATGGAAGCGTTAATTAAAAAGATTATAAAGGATAAACTGGACGATGGGCAGCTGGATAATTGCCAACTGACTTTAAATGACCTGGATAAAGTGGCAAATTCATTCATGAAGGTACTTAGCGGATACTTTCATGCCAGGGAGCAGTACCCTGAAATAAAGGAAGCTTCAACTGGAGACCATACCAGGGAGCATTCCGGAGAACACAGTAAGGAACCTATTCCAGAGCCTGGCACAGAAAGTAATGAAGAAACCCGTGATAAAGGAGAAATAAGAGTTGATAATCATTGAAAATGAGCAGGACAAAATACCGATTGCCGACAGTATTATTAAATTGCTTGAGCGGACTATTGAACTTTGTATGAAATCTGAAAATCTTGAAAAAGCTTATGAAATAAGTGTTTTAATAGTTGATGATGTTGAGATCAGAGCAATAAACAAGGAGCATAGGGATATTGACAGGGCAACCGATGTTCTCTCGTTCCCCATGGTAGAATTCGCCAATGGTGAGTTGATTTCTGATGAAGGCGACTATGATATGGATCTTGAGGAATTGATGCTGGGTGATATAATTATTTCTGCAGAAACTGCAAAAAGGCAGGCTGAAGAATACGGCCACAGCTTCGAACGAGAGATTGCCTTTTTGACAGCTCATTCCTGCTTCCATTTGCTGGGATATGACCATATGGTTGAGGAAGAAGAGAAAATAATGATTGGCAAGCAGGAGAGAATATTGCAGCAAATGGGCTTATGGCGCTTAAAAGAATAACCTCTCATTTTTGAAGCGGTTATTTTTAGATATTGCTGCGTGCTCGCGGCCATATCCAAATGGGTACCATAAAAGTGATGAGCGTAGCAAATTTTCTTGGCGTGCCAGGCACGCAGATGGAGAGTTTATGAAGAACAGAAATCTTTTAGAGAGCTTTAAGACAGCTTTTCAAGGTGTTTGGTATACCTTTGTAAAAGAGAGAAATATGAAGATACATCTTGCAGCTGCTTTCTTTGTAATACTTCTGGCGATCTGGCTTAAGGTCAGTAAACTGGAAATGACCGTACTATGCCTGACAATAGCAATGGTTATTTGTTTTGAATTGATAAATACAGCAATGGAAGTTATGGTTGATATCATCGTTGACGTTTACCACCCAAAAGCCAAGATTATAAAGGACGTATCAGCAGGAGCAGTACTGATTTCTGCCCTGTTCAGTATGGTAATTGGTGCCGTGATAATGTTGGATAAACTTATAAACAAATTAATGATAATGAATATCCTGCCGAAATAGTTATTTACATATGCGTGAATTTTAATATTCACAGCACCAGATTTTCAAACATAAAGGATCGTAATTTACAGTGCACAAAATATCTTTTACCCCTATATGGCTCACGATAGGTGTGTATATTTTTTACAAGTGTGAGCCGGAAAGGCTAGGGTGACTTATATGGTTACTGATGAACAGTTAATTGAGTATGCAAAAAAAGCTATGGAGAATGCTTATGTACCCTATTCCAAATTTCATGTGGGCGCAGCACTTCTTACAAAAACCGGCAAGGTATACACTGGATGTAATGTAGAAATTGCCTCCTATGGAGCTACAAACTGCGCCGAGAGAACTGCTGTCTGGAAAGCGGTTTCTGAAGAGGGAAAGCTTGAAATCGCCAAAATTGCCATAACAAGTGATGAGCCTGATTATATTTACCCCTGCGGTATTTGCAGACAGGTGCTGGCTGAATTTGCAAATGATGAAATGGAAGTTATAAGCACCAGGAAAAACGGGGAATACAAGAAAGTTCGTTTTGGGGACATTCTCCCAAATGCATTCAGAAGCTTTTAAATATACACAAAAGAGTGGCAGAGGCATTTGAATGCCCTGCCGGATGGAGGATATATGTCGTTTAAGTCGGGTTTTGTATCTGTTATAGGAAGGCCCAACGTTGGTAAATCAACACTTTTAAATGCCTTAACAGGGCAAAAGATAGCAATAATGTCTGACAAGCCTCAGACCACCAGAAATACAATTAGAGGTGTTATAACAACTGATGAGTGCCAGCTGGTACTCATAGACACCCCGGGCATACACAAGCCAAAGAACAAGCTGGGAGAATATATGGTTAATGCTGCTTCGGAAACCATGAAAGAGGTCGACCTGATCCTTTTTCTTGTGGAGGCTACGGCACCTGCCGGCAATCTTGACATCAGCATCATAGAGCAATTAAAGAAAGTTAAAACTCCAGTTTTCCTTATTCTGAACAAGGTTGATATTGTCAGTAAGGACAAGTTGTTTTCAATTATAGAAAGCTATAGTAAAATGATGGACTTTAACGCTGTCATACCAGTTTCAGCACTGAAAAATGACGGTACCGGAATTATTATAAAGGAAGCCTTGCAGTATATTCCTGAAGGGCCGAAATTCTTTTCTGAGGATACACTGACAGACCAGCTGGAGAAGAATATAGCAGCTGAGATGATCAGAGAAAAGGTGCTGCTGAATCTGGATGATGAAGTTCCGCATGGCGTAGGTGTAGAAGTAATGTCCTTTAAGGAAAGGGAAGACGGATTAATCAGTATTCAGGCAACAATATATTGCGAAAAGAGTTCACATAAGGGTATCATAATAGGCAAGCAGGGAATGATGCTCAAAAAAATCGGCAGTGCTGCAAGATACGAAATTGAAAGACTTCTGGATACTAAAATCTTTCTGGAGCTTTGGGTTAAGGTTAAGCCTGATTGGCGGAATAATGACAATATGCTTAAAAATCTCGGCTATCAAAAGAACAAAGTACAATAAAAAGATTTAAGTAATAGATAACGGCTAAATTCAAGTATACTCTTCGGCCTTTTGAGAGAAAATATCTGTAGTACTTACAGCTTTGGGCCGGAGAGTGTTTTCTAAAGGCTATAAATTGATATACTCGGGGGCCACAGAGGTATATGGGTTGTGTAAAATACAAGGGAATAGTAATAAAAGAAGTTAATACCGGTGAGGCCGATAAAATAGTTACAGTTTTAACAGCTGAAGAAGGTAAGATTTCAGTAGCAGCCAAAAATGCAAGACGTACTAAGAACTCTTTGAGCAGCGGCACACAGCTGTTTTGTTTCAGTGATTATATGCTGTTCAAGGGTAAAGAACTGTACAACATGTCCTGCTGTGAGGTTATAGAGTCCAACTACGAAATAAGAAATGACATCTTCAAGCTGACTTACTGTTCTCATATACTGGAAATTATTTATGATAATGTTCAGGAGGGGGAACCCTCCGAAAATATACTTCAGCTTTTACTTAATACACTGTATGTTATTTCTAAAACAGACCGTTCACTGGAACTTGTAACGAGAGTTTTTGAACTGCGGCTGATGGCGCTGCTGGGGTATGAACCTCACGTAGTTAGCTGCATTAATTGTAATAAGACCGAGGATGAAAACATGTATTTTGATCTGGATAATTCGGGACTTGTCTGCAGGGAATGTTTGGACCCGAAGTCAAGGGTAATTCCGCTTCTTCCCGGGACGGTAAAGGCTTTGAAGTACATTATGAAAATAAGTCCTCAGAAATTATACAGTTTTTCACTGTCAGAACAATCTGTAAAGGAATTAGGTATTATTTCCAAGAAATATATTAAGGAACATCTGGGGAAGGAATACAATAAGCTTGATTACTTGAAGCAACTAATGTAAAACTATTCTAAAATATGGAGTGACTATGAACATTATATTTTCAAGCGTTTCGGCAATAATCATGTTCATAAATATTGTATTCATTATCACAGCCGTTTTCTTCGAACGTAAAAAACCGGTTCAGGCGTTAAGTTGGGTTATAACTCTTTCTTTTCTGCCGTTGATAGGTTTTTTTCTTTATCTGATTTTTGGGAGAAAATCCTATAAACAGTATAGTCACAAGGTTTTCAAGAACTCAAACAAAATTCCCTATGGAAAGGAAATTACTGTCCCCGATTATTCCGATGAGCAGATGAAGCAGTTAATGAGACTTAATGCTGCCACCTCCGAAAGTCCGTATACCGATAACAATGAGGTTACAATTTTTACAAATGCGCAGGAAAAATACGATCAGCTGTTTAAAGACATTGAAGCAGCTCAGCATTCTATTCATCTGCTTTATTTTATACTCCAGAATGACAATATAGGTAAAATGCTTATAGGGCTGCTTGCCCAAAAAGCAAAAGAGGGAGTGGAGGTACGAGTGCTTTTTGATCACGGTTCAAATCTCCTAATGCCCTTCAAAGCCTATTCCTCCATAGTCAAAAATGGGGGAGAGGTGTCAAGCTATTTCTCAAATACAATAGGTAATTATTTAAAGGCCAATTTCCGTAATCACCGTAAAATTGTTGTGATTGATGGCAAAATAGGATATACCGGAGGGATTAATATCGGAGATGAGTATCTTGGCTATGATAAAAAAATTAAACCCTGGAGAGATACCCACCTAAAAATAACCGGAAGCAGTGTTCTGGATCTCCAGCTGAGATTTGTTGAAGACTGGATCTATGCTTCGAATCAGGATTCCGACAATTTTGATACAAACAAATACTTTCCAGAAATAACAAACAGCACTGGAAATACAGGTATACAGATGGTTTCAAGCGGGCCCGACACAAATGGTGAAGAAATCAAACGTGGGAAAGTCAAAATGATTAATTCCGCAAAACAGAGAATCCTTATTCAAACCCCGTATTTTATTCCTGATGCTAGCTTTCTGGAAGCACTTCAGAATGCAGCGCTGTCCGGTGTAGAAGTCATAATTCAGATTCCTGGGGTGCCGGATAAGAATTATGTCTACAAGGCCACCATGTCTTATGTTGCCGATGTTATTGATTACGGGGTAAAAGTATACTTATACCCGGGTTTTTTGCATGCAAAAATGATGGTGGTTGATGACTTTTGTTCAGCAATAGGAACTGCCAATACTGATATGCGAAGCTTTTCACTGGACTTTGAAATAGACGCCTTTATGTACGGAGAGGAAATCTGCCAAAGGTGCAGAAAGATATTTAATGACGACTTAAAGGTATGCACTCTTTTAACTAAGGAAAAATTTGAATCCAGGAGTATTATTTCAAAAATGCAGGAAAGTATATTCAGACTGTTTTCACCAATATTATAGCCAGGCAATTAAAACTGAAAATAAATAAATGAGCTTGTATTGAATACACCGAAA
Organism: Bacillota bacterium; assembly: GCA_023409265.1. Lineage (GTDB taxonomy): Bacteria > Bacillota > Clostridia > Acetivibrionales > DSM-1351 > Ruminiclostridium. The sequence goes on from JAEYHZ010000015.1 coordinate 133,231, forward strand.
AGTATAAACAGCAGCAAACCTGCATAATAAAGTCCCCACCTAAGTACAATCGGCTTTTTGGAAATCTCCTCACTCAGAAGCCTTGAACGCTGGAACAGCTGAACAACCAGAAGGAATATTACAACACAGTAGCTCAATGTAATCTGATATCCGGTTATTCCTACTGATTCAAAGTTGATATTAAGGTTGAAATCGGTAAAAATCTTACCGATAATGAACCTTGCATTGGAGAAGGAGGTTGCTCTGAAGAATATCCATGAAAAACATATAAGATTGAAGGTTATGAATACCTTAATGAATTTCTGCAGACCAGGTACCTTGTCCAGGCTTACAGCGCGGGTCAGCTTCTCTCTCAAACCCTTTGTCCAAAGGGCAAACACCAGATAGAAACCGTTAAGTCCTCCCCAGATGACATAGGTCCAGGCTGCTCCATGCCAAAGTCCGCTTAACAGGAAGACAATCATCAGGTTTCTGTGCCATTTCCATTTAGCGCATCTGCTTCCTCCCAAAGAAATATATACATAGTCCGAGAACCAGCTGGAAAGGGAGATATGCCACCGTCTCCAGAATTCAGATATGGTTTTTGAGAAATATGGAAGTCTGAAGTTCTGCATCAACTCAATTCCCATAATTCTGGAGGCACCGCGGGCTATGTCGGTATATCCCGAGAAGTCGCAATATATCTGAAAAGCAAAGAAATAAGTGGCAAAGAGCAGTGATAAACCGCTTACTGCTTCAGGAGATTTATAGACAGCGTTAACGACAATTGCAAGATTATCGGCAATGACAAGCTTTTTGAAAAAGCCCCATGCCATAAGCTTCAAACCGTCAACAGTTCTTTTGGCATCAAAGCTGTGCCTGGTATGAAACTGCCAGAGCATATTCTGAGGACGCTCGATTGGTCCGGCAACCAGCTGAGGGTAATACATGACATACAGCGCGTATATGCCAAAGTGCTTTTCAGGCTTGTGTTTGCCGCGGTATACCTCAATTATATAACTCATGCTCTGGAAGGTGTGGAAGGACAACCCTATCGGAAGGATAATTGATAAACTGCTTATAGGATAATTCCAATGAAGCATATGTGCCAGCCTTGCAGCGTTTTCATTAAAGAAATTGAAGTACTTGAATACAAACAAAATACCTACGTTGGTAAGAATGCTTATTATAAGGAATATACGTTTATTATTTCCCTGCATCTTATCAATAAGAATACCGGCAAAGTAATCAATTATAATAGTAAAACCAAGAATAAGAATGTACTTGGGCACAAAAGCCATGTAAAAGAGGCAGCTGCTTACCAGAAGCAAAAACCATCGAAGCTTGTGGGGTAATAAAAAATATAAAATTGTGACCACCGGAAAAAATATCATAAATTCAAGTGAATTAAACAACATGTCAGTTCTCCTTATAACCTGAAACCTTACATATTATACTACAATAATTGCCATATAGAAAGATAAAATTACAGTATCAAAGTTATTGTTTTATCAACTTTATTACACTATAATTGATAGAAAATAAACAATTAAGGGTATAAACAATAGTAATACTTTTTAGGGAAGGTTGTACCATATGATAGAAAAAATAATTAGGGAAATGATTTTGTACTTTAACAAGGATGTTAAACGGATAAACCATGCACTCAAGGTGCATGACTTTTGTTCAGCAATTGCCGCCCTTGAAGGACTTGATGAAAAGAGAAAACTCGCTGTAAATCTCTCAGGCATATTGCATGACATAGGAATTAAAGAGGCAGAGAGAAAGTATAATTCTTCTGCAGGGCCCTATCAGGAAAAAGAGGGGCCTGCAATAGCCAGAGAAATTATGGAGAAGCATTCAATTGATGCTGGAATAATTGAGAGAGTCTGTTTTATAGTGGGCCACCACCACAGCTATAATAAAATTGATGACATAGATTTTCAGATATTGGTAGAAGCAGATTTCCTTGTTAATATATTTGAAGACGAAATGGATAAGTCTTCAGTTGAATCAATTAGAAATAAATATTTTAAAACACAGGCAGGTACAGAATTTATTGATCAAATGTATCAGCAATAACTATTAATTTACTCACTCAATAGTTATATTAATATTTTCAATATTAGCTAAAGCTATTATTGAATCAGCACAAAAGGGGTTTTTTCGTTGTTCAAACTGATTAAATATTTAAAACCATATATGAAGCAGGTAACCTTGGGACCTGCTTTCAAACTGCTTGAGGCTATACTTGAGCTGCTTATACCGTTAATGATGGCCAAACTTATTGATAACGGAGTTAAAGCAAATAATACGTCTGTAATTTATCTAATGGGTGGATTAATGCTTTTAACAGCATTAATCGGATACGGATCTGCATTTATTTGTCAGTATTACGCATCAATAGCGTCACAGGGCTTTGGAACCTCAATGAGGAATTTGCTTTTTAAAAAAATCCAAAGTCTTTCATATAATGAAATTGATCAGCTTGGAACTTCATCGCTCATCAACAGGATTACAAGTGACGTAAATCAATTGCAGTTTGCTGTGGCAATGCTTATCAGACTGGTTATCCGCGTACCTTTTCTCTGTATTGGAGGAATTGTAATGACTATGATAATAAATGTTAAGCTTTCACTGGTATTGTTGGTGACAATGCCTCTTTTTGCATATTTTATTTATCTAATCATGTCAAAAAGCATTCCATTATTTAAAACAGTACAAAAGAAACTTGACACACTTTCAACTGTTATTCGGGAGAATTTGTCGGGTGCAAGAGTTGTCAGGGCTTTTGCTAGGTTGGATAAGGAAAGGGAGAGGTTTACCAAGAGTAACAGAGAGTATGCAGATACTGCCATCGGTGTTGGAAGGATCTCTGCACTGTTGAATCCAATAACAACAGTAATTATTAACTTGGGAATTGCAGCCATCCTGTGGTTTGGAGGTATTCAGGTTTATGAGGGCAGTATGACCCAGGGGGAAATCATTGCTTATATAAATTATGTAAATATGCTTTTATCTGCCCTGATAGTACTGGCAAATCTGGTTGTTACCTTTACAAAGGCGGCCGCTTCAGCTGCAAGAGTGAACGAACTTCTTGAAACTGAAGCATCAATTGTTGATAAAGCCTTAAATTTGGACAATAAGCTTGAAAATAACTCATATTTGCCAAACCGGGCCGAAAAACCCGTAATCGAATTTGAAAATGTGAGCTTTGCCTTTGACAGGAATTCTGAAAAAGTACTTCAAAATGTCAGCTTTAAGATTAACAAAGGCCAGGTTCTTGGTATAATCGGTTCCACCGGGGCAGGAAAATCCACTCTTATTAACCTTATTGCCCGCTTTTATGATGCTACTGAAGGTACAGTATATTTTCACGGCATAGATGTAAAAGCTGTCAAACAAATTGAACTGAGAGATAGTATTGGTATGGTTCCACAAAAATCTGTATTATTTACAGGAACAATTGAAGAAAATCTCAAATGGGGAAATCCCGATGCGGCTTATGAAGATATGGTACATGCCTCAAAAATAGCTCAGGCATATGAATTTATAAAGAATAAACCGGAGGGCTTCAAAACAAACCTTGTCCAGGGAGGCTTAAACCTATCGGGCGGACAGAAGCAGAGACTTGCAATAGCAAGAGCATTAGTAAAGAAGCCTGAAATATTAATTCTGGATGACAGTTCAAGTGCTCTCGACTATGCAACAGATGCAAGATTAAGACGTGAACTCAAAGAAAAACTTTCAGATATGACAGTTATAATTGTTACACAGCGTGTTGCAGCGATCCGTAACGCTGATCTGATAATGGTCATGGAGGAAGGCGAAATAGCAGGAATGGGAAACAATTCAGAACTTCTGGAGAATTGTTCGGTGTACAGGGAGTTATTTAATAGTCAGGGGTTAAATAACTCTCATGAATTGTCTGACTCTCACGAATTGTCCAAGGAAAGAGGGGGGGAGTCCTATGAAAAGTAATGTAATCAAGCGCATGCTCAAATATATAAATAAAAGCAGGAAATATGTTTTAGGAGCATTAATCTGCGCTGTGTTCAGTAACATACTCATGATTGTAGGCCCTTTCATCATTGGTAAGGGTGTAGATCAGATTGCAGGAAAGGGCCAGGTCAATTTCAAACAGATTATGTATATAGCATTTATTATAGCGGCTTTATATATTATCAGTGCTGTATTTCAATGGAGTCTCCAGGTGCTGACAAGCAAACTTGCCAACAGGACTGTAGAGCAGCTTAGAAATGATGTGTTTATCCATGTTACAAAAATGCCGCTTGAATATTATGACCGGAATCCCCATGGGGATATTATGTCCAGACTTACCAATGATATGGAATACATATCGGAGGGCATTTTTCAGTCGGTAACCCAATTCGTGACAGGAATAATATCAATATTAGGCTCACTTATATTTATGTTTATTATAAATCCTTATATAACACTGGTGGTAATTGTAATGACACCTGTTACCTTTATTATAGCTTCTTTTATAACAAAAAGGTCCTCAAAGTACTTCAAGAAGCAATCAGGAATAAACGGAGAACTTAACGGCTTCATTGAAGAAATGATAGGCAGCCAGAAGGTTGTTAAAGCTTTTAACTACGAACAAAGAGCCCAGGAAAAGTTTGAGGAAATTAATAATAGATTATATAATACAGGGAGATGGGCACAGTTCTACTCTTCGCTGGTAAACCCGTCAACACGGCTGGTGAATAACATTACCTATGTATTGCTGGGACTTACTGGCGGTATTGCTGCTGTTGCTGGAAAGCTCAGTGTTGGATATATTTCCAGCTTTTTGACCTATTCAACATACTTCTCACAACCTATTAATAATATAACAAGTGTAACTACTCAGCTTCAATCAGCTGTAGCATCTGCTCAAAGAGTGTTTGCTGTACTGGACAATGAACCTGAAAAGCCGGAAGGAGAAAATCTCATCCAATTCACCAATTCAAAAGGTAATGTGAAGTTTGACAACGTAGCTTTTTCATATGATCCGAAAACTCCTTTAATTAAAAATTTCAACCTCAATGTTAAAAGCGGTACCAGAATTGCCATAGTAGGTCCTACCGGAGCAGGAAAAACAACCTTGGTGAACTTATTAATGAAGTTTTATGAGGTAAATAGTGGGAATATATATATTGACGACGTAAATATCCAGGATATGACCAGGGACAGCCTGAGAAAGACCTTTGGAATGGTTTTGCAGGATACATGGCTATTTATGGGCACGATTAGGGATAATATTGCATATGGGAAACCTGATGCAACTGATGAGGAAATAACAGCTGCCGCAAAGGCTGCAAATGCTCACAGTTTTATCAAGAAACTTCCCAAGGGCTATAATACCGAACTTACCGAAGGCGGAGGGAATTTATCACAGGGTCAGCGGCAGCTATTGACAATTGCCCGTGTTATGCTTATAATTCCACCAATGCTGATTCTTGATGAAGCAACCAGCAGTGTTGATACAAGAACTGAAATCAAGATTCAGAATGCTTTTAATAGATTGATGGAAGGCAGAACAAGCTTTATTATAGCCCACAGGCTGTCAACAATCCGTGAAGCTGACCTGATACTGGTTTTGAATAGCGGACAGATAGTAGAACAGGGAAATCATGAGCAGTTATTGGCAAAAGGTGGTTTTTATAATAAACTGTATTACAGTCAATATGAAAATCTTGATTAGTATTTGTAATCTTGATTAGTATTTGTAAATATTGATTAGCATTGGTAATTCTTGAATAGCATTCATATATTCCATTGTCTTATTAAGCATTTAAGTTTTGTGGAATTTAAATTAGAATCAGCTGTATATTAAAACCCTATTGCAAATTCGAAAGGCAGGTGTTAGTATGGAAAACCTTTTAAATGATTACAAAGTTCAAAAAAAATTATTGATGGAAGCCCTCGTTGAGAGAGATTACATGGAAATATATCAGTCACCGCTGCTTAAAAACGACTTTATACTGAAGCTTGGAGAGCCAAGGTATGAACTTCACAAGCTTGAGCTGACAATAGCCAGAACAAAATTAAAACTGGAAATGATGCAGACCTGTAACCAATTTCAGATTCCTATAGATGCCGAACATATTGACAGAACCCTTGAGAAGGAATTTGAAAAGCATTTTAACATGCTTAAGATAATGAAGAGGGAAATTGACAACGTTCATAATATGACTGTTGAAAATGATTATTTGATTAAAGAAGCTCAGGAATTAAAGGAAATGTATCAGTCTATTGTAGACAGGGTTCACCCGGAGCTGATTATAATTACTGATAAGAAGTCAAATAGATTATGGAAAGCGGCCAAATCAGCTTATGAAAGCAAGGATGCTGAAAAATTAAAAAAGCTTCAGAAAAAGGTTATGTCAGAATTCAAGGATATTCCTGGGATGCAGGAGGATACTCAAAAGGATATGAAGAAAGTTGTAAAGACCATGAAAACCAAAACTAAGACTGTATTATCAGAAATTGAAAGTCTTAAAAAGCAATTTCCTTTTAACGAGGCTCAACTCCTGGGGGATGATGACGCCATTGAAAAGTTCAGGAAAGATATTGACATAGACATCAAAATCGCAAAAGAACTGTTGGATAAACTTGAGAAACAGATCCTTGAGAAGCTTCCGGCTCCCAGTGATCTGCTGAATTAAAGCATCAATAACTGAAGGAAAACCGGGTTTAAAGTGGCCCGGTTTTCCTTTTGATATCATGGCAATCTATCATTATAAAGAAGCTTTGGTAAAACCTACAAGGCCTCTTTACTTTTCAGTTTATTTTTATAAAGTTTCTTTGCTTTTATGGACAGAAAACCATATAAAACTGAAAGTGTCAGCAAAGTCACAAAGGGTAGGAATCTCAATATAACAAATGGCGTTTCAAAAATTAGACCAAACCAGAAATGGGAGCCTGTTCTTTCCCATAGCCCTGGAGTAAGATAACCTAATTCATTGATGTTAAATCCCGATATACTGAATATAGAGATAAAATATATCATAGTAAAACAGAGACTAATCAGACACTGGTACATAAACCTTTTATATCTGGCCGCATTGGATTCAATATCTGAGAAAATATCAGAGGAGCTTTGATTATTACTGGCAGGCATAAAATATTGCAAGCCGGAATAAGTTGTCCCGAAAATATGAATCCAGCCGGCATCCTGGAATAATAATTTATATTGCTCAAAATCCCTTTTTCGTTTGAAGACCCTATAATCTATTTTGTAGTGAAGATCTTTCGGGGTACTTTTTTCAAAACTGTAGAAGCCAAGAGAATTATATTTTTTAAGTAGGTATCCGTTTCTTGCCATAGAATTTAAATACTTTTCTTCCTGTTCCATATCTATAAAAAACTTAAACTTTAACATAAATTCAACATCCCTTTCGTTTAGTCATTTAATAAGGTTTCTGATATACTCACAAGATGTTTTAGCCTCTGAAGCTCAAGCTTTAGTACTTCCATACCTTCATCGGTCAGAGCATAGACCTTTCTTCTGGCATCTTCCGAATATACCGATTTAATCAGCTTTTGCCTGGAAAGATTTTCAAAAGCTCCATACAAGGTTCCTGCTGCCACCTTTACTTTGTTTTCACTTAACAGCTCCACATTCTGCATTACTGCATATCCGTGCGAAGGTTCAATAAGAGAAAGCATAATGTAGAAGGTGGTTTCAGTCAGGGGAAGGAACTTATTCAAGTTCATAATTTTTACCTCCTTTATCAATCTTAAAGTTATTATTTGCTTTATTAGGGTATCAGGATTAATATCCTAATTTGCTATACACTGAGAATTACTATGTACAGGATGATTTTAAACAAGCTTGGATATTAAACTTTAAATAGTGCTTTTGATAATAAAACTTATACAGTAAAACTTTAAACTGTAAACTTATATATTAAAAACTTTAAATAGTAAAACTTTATTAGAGAACTTTATATAGTAACACTTTATAAAGTCAAACTGTATAGTTGGATTGTATATCGTCCGACTGTATATGTCAATAATTATTTTGAAAAATTATTTCATTTGTCATCGTTTCTTTCCAAAGAGTAAGTAAGTGAATAAAAAGTGCGTACTTGAATGATTTTAAATAAAACATATAATTTGCTATATAATCTGAATCTGATTTGAAATAACAAAATGAATGCTAAACTAATACATAATACTTTTATGAAGGAGTAATAAAATGGGAAAAATATATAGACTATATCAAGTAGACTCTTTTACAGATGTTAAATTTACAGGCAATCCTGCCGGAGTTATTGCTAATGCTGACGGCCTTACAGAATATTCCATGCAGGAAATAGCCAGGGAACTTAATAATTCAGAAACTGCGTTCGTATTTTCTTCAGATAATGATGAATACGATGTCCACCTGAGATATTTTACTCCCTCCCGTGAAGTCCCCATTTGTGGACATGCCACCATAGCAGCTCACTATGTTCGGGCTTTCGAAAACAGAATAGGTACTTCCAGAGTAATTCAGAAAACAGGTGCAGGTATTTTACCAGTTGATATTATTCGTGTAGATAATGATTACAAAATAATAATGACACAGGGAGAAATTGAATTTGGGACAATCCTTGCAGATCAGGAGAGAGAATTCTTATTAAGTGCTCTTGGAATAAAAGAAAGTGACTTATTACCTGATTGTCCAATACAGATAGTATCTACAGGACACTCCAAAGTTATGATAGGTGTAAAGAACAAGTCAATACTAAATAATTTAAGGCCAAATCACCAGGCACTTACCAAATTAAGTTCGATCATAGACTGCAATGGGTATTATACGTTTACTTTGGATACTCAGGAGGAAGTTATGGTAAACGGCAGAATGTTTGCTCCTGCAATAGGGATAAACGAAGATCCTGTAACAGGAAATGCAAATGGACCTTTAGGAGCATATCTCGTTCATTATAAACTTGTGGAGCATAACGGTTTATGCTTTAAATTTATTGCAAAACAAGGGGAAGCAATGGGACGTACGGGTATCATTAGCGTAGAGGTGGATATTTTTAATGATGAACCTTCTGCGGTAAGGGTATCAGGAAAAGCGGTCATTGTATTTAAATCTGAACTGATACTTTAGTATACAGATATCAGGCTATAAGTTATATTAAGAAATATGAACTGTCGATCTAACTTTTAAGATTTACCCAGGTTCGCAGTCCATCAATATCAGCGACAGAATAGCAATTATAGAGGGACACAGAATAGGATAAAAGCTTATTTTGCAGGCTCCAAAACTGCTTTTTCACTTTGGACTGCTTTACACATGCTCAGCAGCTGGTCTCCGTTGATACATTCGATTACATTTTGATGGCAAAAGACCCGTGTGCAGGGTTTAAAATCTCCTAGAGTGATTAACATTCCTCTATAGATAGAATTAACTCTCATGCATTTTGCCAGATTCATTGCCAATTCAACATCAATAATTTGTTGGAGGCCATGCTTCCAGATTTCGGTGTACTGAATATTATTTAATTTCAGACCGCTGCCGTCTATTCCGCAGGCATCTGTTTGCTTAACCTTATAACCTGAGCGTTTTAGAACTTCAACAATAACTGACATGTAGTCTTTAAAAGTTAAAAATAACAAATCCTCTTTTGAATTAATATCCTTTAGGAGTTCGTTTATTTTTCTTTTATATAATAGGTCCTTAATTATAAAACATATTTTAAATACAATAACAAGAATTAGTAAAATTATTAACATATTATCACCCGCTATTATTTTTTTCTATAACACCTTTATTTATTCTAGAATTAAAAGGTAAACTGACTATTTATCAGAAGAGGTTAAACACTTTGTATTTATAAGTTACTTTGAGTTTAACTTTTAAATACCTGTATTTATAAGCCATTACCCCTGCATAATAAATGCCTGTAGAATTATATGAAGAATTAATAATTCAGAGAATGAGCAGAGAGAATACTGGAGTAAATTTATGAATCCTGTAAGTATAGGATAGTATGCTCTGAATAAATTAAATTCATTAGGTAATACGGTGTTAATACTTGTTGATATTAAAGTAAATATGATGCTATACTAACCAAGCTGTCACGGACGGCAACACTTGAAGGTCTGAAGTTGACGATAAGAAAATTACCTGAAAATGAAAGTATAAAGGGTGTTGACAGAGCGGTGGCAACCATGTTAACATAGTCAAGCTGTCTCTGACGGCAACACTTGAAGGTCTGAAGTTGATGGTAAGATAATTACCAGAAACTGAAAGAAAAATGGTGTTGACAGAGCGGTGGCAACCATGTTAGTATAGTCAAGCTGTCACGGACGGCAACACTTGAATGACTGAAGTTGATGGTAAGATAATTACCAGAAACTGAAAGAAAAAATGGTGTTGACAGAGAGATGGCAACCGTGTTAGTATAGTCAAGCTGTCTCGGAGAACAACGCTTAAGTAACTGAAGTTGATGGTAAAATATTTACCAGAAACTACAAAATAAAAAAGTGTTGACATAATGGCAGCAACGTGGTAACATAATTAAGCTGCTTGCGACGAGCGGTCAGCTAAAAACCTTGAAAAGCAGATGCAACAACGCTTTAGAGGTTCAAGATGATAGATGCGAGTAGTACAAGGAAGATGAATTTCGAGCAGCGGAGCTTATGTGATAAGTGAGCAGCGCAGAATATGAAATCTGACGCAGTAATACAGTATCTAAACTTAAATTCAAAGTGGTAGATGCGAGTAGTACAAGGAAGACGAGTCTCGAGTAGCGGAGTTTACAAAAGTAAATGAGCAACGCAGAGTACGAAGTCTGACACAGTAATACGAAGTATATAACACTTTGAGAAATGGACTTTGAAAAGTAAACAGTGACAAATACATGCAAATGTAAGTAAAGGACTCTTTAAAATTCCAGAATCCATTGGATTCTAAAAATGAGTAACTTGCGAACTTTACAACCTGGTTTTGGAAACAA
>JAEYHZ010000008.1 GCA_023409265.1 Bacillota bacterium
GTGAGCCTGATAAGGCGTGATGGTACTTTGCACATCGCCATTTCGCACGATTTTGTGCGAAAATCTTGGCGGTGCTATATTCCGCCGGAGGCTGATTGGTTTGAAAGTGTTTTTCTTTCAAACTAATAAGTCTTCAGAATATTTTTATCAATAAACCTTTCCATAACCATTTGAATAGGATAAGGTGCTTCAAAGACCCTGATACCCTTTGAATTTACAAAAGCCAGAGCACCTCTTCCAATTTGGCTTACAATGATGGCCTTACAATCTTCAAGTGCATTTAACGTCCTCTCAAACCCACTCTCATCGTGCTTATTTGCTGCATCAAGTTTTCTATACTCGACAAATTCATATTTAGTGTCAAATATTTCGTATATATAAAAGCTTGCTGCTCTTGCAAAGTGAAGATCAATATTGCTGCCGTCACTACTTGCTATTGCTATTCTTTGAGCCATTTGCTCCTCATCCCCTTCTTGGAGCCTGTTTAAGATCTCATTGCACGCGTCATTTTGGCGTTTTACCCATACACCAGCAGCCCTTAAACAGACACTTATGGCCAATTAATCAGAATGCAGGAATTACAGCACCCTTATATTTTTCTTCAATAAACTTACGTACTTCTTCAGTGGTTAAAGTATTTTTTAATGCCACAATTGCAGGCTCGTTGACTCTGCCGGTCTTGGTAACCAGTATATTAGCATAGGGCGAATCCTTGCCTTCCCTGAATAATGCCGTGTTGGCATCAATTCCTGCTTCGAGTATCTTATTTGTATTTGTTATGTATCCGTCAAAATCATCTTTCAGTCTGATCAATTGAGCCGAATCAATTTCCTTTATTTCTATCTTCTTTGTATACTCCGCAATATCTTTTACAGTGGCTGCGTGTTCAGGTAAATCACTCTTTAACTTAATAAAACCATTGGCTTCAAGAATTTTAAGTGCTCTGTATTCGTTTGTTACATCATTTGGTATCCCTATTGCAGCTCCATCGGGAATTTGTTCCTTGGTTTTGTACTTAACCGAGTAAAAGCCAATAGGTTCAACATGGATATTTCCGGCATTGGCAAGATCGTAACCTTTTTCTTTCTTTACAGAATCAAGATATGGCTGATGCTGAAAAAAGTTTACATCAAATTCACCATTATCGGTATCTTCATTGCCATGGTCATTCTGCAAAATAGTTACTTCAATATTGACTCCCTGTTCAGCAAGCTTTGGTTTAACAAAATTCAAGAGCTCTGAATGTGGTACCTGATCTGCCAATATCTTCAGGGTAACAGGGTTATCCTTTGACAGTGTCTGAGCTGCAGCCGTGCTTCCGCTTGCTGAAATGTTTGACTTCCCGCAGCCTGAAACCACCAATATAATTGATAATACAGCCAATACTACCGGTAAAATTCTCTTCTTCATAATTTGATTATCCTTTCGTTATCTGTTTTTATTTAATTTGAAAACCTGGAACCATTTCATATCAATACTTAATAGATGTTAGAACTTTACATATTACAAGATTTAATGGATTATAATACTTAAGAAATATCACAACTTATAAACATTACAATTCTTATTTATAAATAAGAACTTAAATCACAACAATACCTATATGTTTAGTAGATTAACAGGTAAAAATTTTTTGGAGTTGGATAACCGATCAAGAAATAGAACCTATGATTAACTATTCCTAAATTAAAAATCTTTTCTTTATGATATGCTTTGACAGTGCATCACCAAGGAACTGAACCAGCTGAACCAGAACTATCAGCACCAGCACTGCGGCAATGAGTATATCTGTCTTGAATCTGGAATAGCCGAACCTGACTGCCACATCTCCCAGGCCTCCTGCTCCGAAGGAGCCTGCCAGAGCAGTTGTGGCAATTATTGCAATTATGGCCACTGTAAATGCTCTGATCAGTGAAGGCAGTGCTTCAGGTATGAGCACTTTGGTTATTATGTAATGGTTTGGTGTACCCATGGATTTGGCTGCCTCAATCTTTCCCTTGGCCACCTCAAGGATGCTGCTCTCGACCAGTCTACCGAACATAGGCACACAGCTGGCCACAAGTGCAAGTATGCATGCCTCGGGTCCATAGGCCCTGCCTATGAATAACCTTGAAAGTGGAAGTGTCAGTATTATTAATATCATTGAAGGCAATGATCTTAAGACATTAACAATAGCTCCAAGTACCTTGCTAAATACCGGAAGAGGGTGAATACCCTGTTTGTCGGTTATTACAAGCACTATTCCCAAAATAACTCCAAGAATAAGAGTAAAAACCGTTGTCAGCACTGTCATGTAAATTGTGTCTTTTATGGCCGGAGCTACTATCTCCCATACATCTTTGCCGAATGCACTTTTCAAAACCTCCAGCAGACTGCTGTTATTTAGATTCATATATACTCACCCTCCTTTACCCATTGATTTGCCTGGAATTCTGCATTAATTTTTACAAACAGTCTGGCGGTATCACTTTTGGGATTTTGGAAAACCTCTCTTACCGTTCCCTGTTCAACAATGAGACCGCTCTCCAGCACCGCCATATTATTACAGGAGTACTTTATTACTTCAAGTTCATGAGTAATGAGGATGATAGTAAGCCCGAGCTTTTTGTTAATATCCTTCAGTAAATCAAGAACAGAAAGGGTTGTCTGGGGGTCAAGTGCCGAGGTAGCCTCATCACTCAGCAGTACGTCAGGATTGTTTGCAAGGGCTCTTGCAATTCCTACTCTTTGTTTTTGCCCCCCGGACAACTGTCCGATATGGCAATCTATTTTATCACTGAGCTCTACAAGTTCCAGAATCTCTTCGACTCTTCCTTTTATATACTTTTTGTCAAAACCCGCAATTTCCAGAGGATAAGCCACATTGCCGAAAACCGTTCTTGAATCGAAAAGGTTAAAATGCTGAAAGATCATACCGATCTTTTGCCGGTGCTTGTTTAGTTCACTCTTTGATAAACTTGTAATTTCGTGGTCACCAATACGAATTCTTCCGGAATCAGGTGCTTCCAATCTGTTTAGACATCTGATAAGGGTTGATTTTCCTGCACCGCTGAAGCCTACTATCCCATATATATCTCCTTTTTCCAGCTCCAGGTTAATGCCTTTCAATACCTCAACATCGCCGCTTTTATTTTTGAATGTCTTATACAAGTTTTCAATTGAAATAAAACTGTTTCCCATGCCAGCCTCCAATTATGCGCAAGAAAATTCGCTACGCTCATTCCTTTAGTGTTATTTACATATAGCGAGCAAATTTTCTTGTTCGCGAGGGGGAACACCCACCCTTCAACAAAATGCTCCGCATTAATTAACTTCATTTATCTGTATGTATTCAGTACTCTGTCATAGATATCTTCTATTACTCTAAGTCCACCGTTGTAGCCTGCATATCCACAATTCAGCACCAGTCTGTAGCTTACCGGGGCACTGATTATGAGAAGATCAGCCTTGATATCGTTTGCAAGATCTCTCTCCCAACCGCTTCCAAGAATAATAGCCCTGTTTTTCTGCGGTTCTTCACGGATTTCCTGTTGTATTGCTCCTCCGTCAATGGAGAAGCTTACCCGAGCTGATCTCAAATCCGAAATCCTTGAAAATTGCTGTTTTATATCTTCCCTGAAGGCTTCCGGTGTATCGTCAATTATATATTGTTTGGCAGGAATTATGCCCAGCTCGTTCAGCAGGAATTTCGAAAAACCAATGGAATAAGATGCATCTAATATTGTATAGAATCTTCTTGGAATTCCGTATCTGAATTCAAGCATGAAGTCTGCAGTTCTTTCAATAAAGGAATAATACTTTTCCTCTTCCTTTTGAATAAATGCTTCCACCTTCTTTTTCTCCAGCTCACCGAACTCCGCAACCTGTCTCAAAAATCTGGTAGTCTCGATTCCGCCAATGGGAAGGTATGGGAACTGTACATATGGCGTACCGTATTTTTCCTCAAGATGCTTTACTATTCCCAGTCCGGTCCAGGCATTAATTAAAATATTGAACTCTGCATCGGGTATGGTTTTCCATTCCTCCACGCCGCCTGATTCGTTGCCGAAAAGAATATTTACGTCTAAGCCTATTCCTTCCAGGATTCGCTTGATTTCTTCAAGGTTTCCGTTCCAGTACGGATCCTGATAAGGAACAGTTGCAAACACATTTACAAGACCTTTTTGAATATTGCCGCCCTTATTGTGAACGTCCACATATTGATCTATTATGGCATTGACAACCGCCTCATGGCTCACATAATTGTTGCTTTTGAAACCGCCGGTTTCTGCAAATACTATTGGCTTTCCCCGGGATTGATATTCACTGGTAACCCTCCCCACATCATCGCCTACAATATCAGAGGTACATCCTGTCAAAATTACATACAAATCAGCATCAATGACCTTGAAGGCACCGTCAACTACATTTCTCAGCCTTCCTTCTCCGCCATACACAACCTCGGCTTCACCTGTGTTGGTGCAGGGAATTGTATTTCCTCCGGCGTAGCCTTCACCCTGACCGATAAGACTGCTTACCTTGGAGCTGCAGCCGGGTCCGGCATGTAAAATCGGAACTCCTCTTTTAATTGCAACAACAGTTTGCTGTGCACCAATGGCACAAGAATATCTTGGCTGTTCAATAAATTTCAACATCTACATTACCTCCAAGGAAAGAAAATGGATTCTGCTCCAGCCACCATTTTGTATAAGGCATTGTGCTGTGCTTTGCAAGATTTGTTACAAATTCTTTATTATCTATGGTCTCTACAATTCTTTCGGCATAGTTTAAAACTCCCTGATATCCAAAACCAAACTGTTCATCACCAATCAAAAGAGTCGGAACGCCAAGTTTGGCTCCCCATAGGGTCATTCCGCCATGTCTTGCTATCATGATGTCAGGACGTACTCTGTTAAGTATGTTAACCAGCTCAAAGGCCTGTTTGTTACATACATTGTAATTGTGAACATCTCCGTAGGTCTCCACGTCATGCGCCAATGCATCGGAGGTCGGATCACCGTTGTCATAGATAGGATCATGATGGAATATAGCAGCACCCTGAACCTCCAGGCCCAGCTCTCTTAAAAGTGCAATAAGTGCGTGACCGTGTGCTGCACCGGCTGTAAGATACGCAGTTTTGCCCCGGAGTTTTCCGCGGTATTCCTCCACCTGTGGCAATACTCTTGCATGTTCCTTGTTGATGTATTCCTCAATTTCTGCTTCCCTCCTGAGGATTTTCCCCAATTCGCGGAGCCAGCTGTCTGTTCCGGGAATACCATATGCCGGCGGTGCCTTTATTTCAGGGACACCATATACCTGCTCCAGTGCCGCACCAATATAGGTTCCCAGGGTTGGGCATATCTGAATGGTTGCTGCTGCTTCGGAAATATACTCCAGGTCTGCTATTGTAGAAAACGGTACAACATAGTTTGCTTCATACCCCAGAGGGTTTAATAGTTCATCAAAAATGTGACTGCCCCAGAAATTAATTATGTTTACCTTATTTGTTTTCTTTCTGGGGGGCTTGACAATTTTTCTGACTATTGAGTGATATGCCGAATCAAAACCTGTTGTCCATATCTTTGATTTGAAGCCTTCACAATAGCAGCCTACCACCGGAATCCCAAGTTCCTCTGTCATAGCATTTGCCACGAATTCAACATCGTCTCCGATTATTGCTGATGCACAGGAGGTTGTAATAAATATTGCATTTGGTTTAACTCTTTCATAAACCTCTTTAACAGTTTCTCTCAGCTTTGTGGTAGCACCAAATATGGTGTCCTTTTCTTCTATGTTTGTGTTAAAATATCTGCCGGTTGCGGGCGGCAGGTCCCTTTCCATCTGACCTACCCGGTATACAAAGTTAAAGCCAAAGAAGTCTCCCGAGCAGCCTACAGGTGCATGATTTATAATAGCAGCGTCCTTGATCATGGACAGCTGACAGAAAGCATTTCCCGAACTGCAGCCCATACACTGGCTGAAGCTTCTTGTGCTGTCCTGAAGCCTCCCGGATCTGGCGCATTTTACCAGTTCTCCGGCGGTGCCCTCAAAACCGGTTATGGAACCCAGTCTGACTTCTCTTATTTGCACTTCCGGACTTTTAATATTAACTGAACTCACAATATGACCTCCAATCATCAGTTTTATTACAGGTTTCCTGCCGCTTCTGTACGTATCTCTCCGGTTTCAAGGGCCAGCAGGTAATCACCCCATTTTGCAGCCCATTGTCTCAGTTCTGAAACCTCCAAGGGCGATGGCACCTTGGATTCTTCGTGACCGGCAATTTTTGCTGCCAGTGATTTATACACCTGGGCCTGTTTTGAATCAGGTGCAGCCTCGATTGTTGTCTTACCCTGGAGCTCACTTTGGGTTACAGTTACAGAACGTGGTACATATTCAACCACCTGTGTATTTGTTTGTTTTACAAAATCATCTATAATGTCTTTTGCATACGGTGCATTTATTGAGTTTGCGATGACTCCACCAAGCAGTGCGCCACCGGAATTTGAGTATTTATGGATACCTTTGAACAAATTATTTGCTGCATACACTGCCATAAAGTCTGCAGATGAGACAGTGAACACATGCTCTGCAATTCCTTCTCTTATTGGTACAGCAAAGCCTCCGCACACAACATCACCAAGAACATCATATATAACATAATCCAGGTCCAGCTCCTCAAATATGTTCTGCTGCTTAAAAAGCTGTACAGCTGTGATTATTCCTCTTCCGGCGCAGCCTACGCCTGGTGCCGGGCCACCTGCTTCCACACAATATATGCCATTAAAGCCTTCAAAGATAACCTCCTGTGCTTTTACTGCATTTTTCTCTCTTAAGGTATCTAATACTGTAGGTATGTAATTACCGCCTCTTAATGTATTGGTTGAATCACTTTTGGGATCACAACCGAACTGCATTACCTTGTAGCCTGCCACAGAAAGCGCTGCACTTATATTTGAAGTAGTAGTGGACTTCCCTATACCTCCTTTACCGTAGATAGCTATCTGCTTGATTTTCTTTGCCATTGGACTCTCTCTCCCATCATATTTTTTTAACTTCAAAATTTATATAGGAATGACTAAATAATAACTTCCTATCTCCCTTGAAAATTGGGTTTTATCATTTAATCACTCCTTAGTCACCATCTCTTTTGGATGAGAAAGTGATTTTATGACTTTATTAAGTGCTGTATAAATCAAGTCAGGAATTGTATAGGCTTTGATTCCGGCCTTGTGTAAAGCCTGTTCTGCCCCGTAGCCGATCTGGCTTACTACTACAACTCTGCAGTCAGACAGGACCTTAACCACATTTTCTATGGATGAATCACTGTGCTCCCCAAAACTGCAGGCGGGCATTGTGCTTCTTATCTCACTGAAATCCCATTCACCCTGATCTGAAACCTCAAATATTATAAATTGTCTGCTATGTCCAAAATGCTGATTTACAACCTTCCCATCATTACTGGCCACTGCTATTCTATATGGCATATTAACCTCCTAAGCCATGAATGGCTTTGAGCCGCATGAGCGGCAGCAAAAACTGATGCAAATTATTTTTATTGTCTTGAGATTTCCACTGATACTATTACTGTCTAACCGTGTGAAAAGGTCTGTAAGGGCTGGTCATAGAGTAATTCAGCCAGATCCTTTCCTTTTCCGGGTATTCCGCAGGCATCGGCCCTGCACTGCTGGCAGTGTCGGAATACCTGAAGATATTTCTCTGCGGTTACTCTGGCGACGTTTAATTCATTACAATCGGGTGCTCTGTAGTTAATCATTTCATTCTGAGGTATCAGAGGGATTATATTCATTACCGATGCCCCCGCAGCTAATACTGCCTTAGCGATATCTTCCATGTGATGGTAATTTAGTTCAGGAATCAAAACAGTATTAACCTTGACTGTAACACCATATCCGCTGATCTTTTTGATTCCTTCAAGCTGTTTTTTTATAAGAATTTCAGCACCTTCCAAACCTGGTTTGTACTCACCCTTGTATGCAATCCCCGAGCATATTTCCTTCAATATTTCAGGATCAACTGCATTAACAGTTACAGAAATGGTCTTGATACCCGCTTCAACAATCCTCTCCGCATACTCATAAAGCATAAGTCCGTTTGTACTGAGACACTTTATGAGCTGAGGATACTTTTTGTCTATGAGTTCAAAAGTCTCCAAAGCGCTTGGTGTTGCCAATGTATCTCCCGGCCCTGCTATTCCCACAACCGTTATATCAGGACACAGCCATAATGCCTTTTCAATCATCTGCAAGCCCTCTTGAGGATTCAGTACTTTACTGGCAACACCCGGACGGTTTTCAGTTTTGTTTATACTTCTTTTGCAGAACTTACACTGTATGTTACAGGTCGGGCTTACAGGCAAATGAATGCGCCCGTATTTGAAATGTGCTTCACCGCTGAAACAGGGATGTTTTTTTACAAGATGATCAAATTTTTCTTCTGTCTTGACTGATGACAGGTTTGATGAACTGGTTCCCACAAATACCACCTCTTTTTACTGTTGATTATTTTATCTCAATACTTATACGATTTGCTGAATTTAAGGGTAAGGTTAATAAAATAAGGGGTTTTAATACCAACGAAAATAAAAAAGACCAAGCAAAGCCTGTATTGGCTTTAACTTAGTCTCTAATATCTTTAGTCAACTAAATTCTTTATATAAAATTCGGTTTTTTATATGTAATTATTTTACCCTTACTTTTTCATTCTTTTCGATCTGAATGAGCTTCCCATCCTGAAATACAAGTGTTATAGAGCCATATTTCAGTGTTTTTGCCATTTCGTATAATTTTTCTATATCATCTTTTGAGATTGGTACTTTTGACTGATTATCCTGAGCTATACTCACTTTAGCACCACCTTCACATTTTGTTGGAATTTATATTTAATATTATAGAGTATGTATATTTTATAATGGTAATATAAATTCCTATTAAAATGATTAATCATATATGTTTTATATGTTATAAAGAGTATAGTATTTTTCCAGACAAATGTCAATAGAAAACTATCAAATATTTTGAAATTTATGCGCCCATAGACTGTCTCTTTTCCGTTTTTCTTGAAAAAACTCTTAAACTAAACATTAGAATAACTCCAAATAGCGATATAAGGAGCACAAGTGTCCATATTGCCTTACATCCATATAACTGTATGTAAGCTCCTGAAACAGCCGTACTCAGCGATGACCCCGCAGCTAACGCAATCAGTCTGATAGCAGTTAACCTTGCCCTGTAATTGCTTGGACTATTATTAGCAACATATATCCCGGAACTTATTGAACTTAGAATTTCTCCTCCCGTCCAAATGATAGTTGATGCAATATATAAACTAAAATTATTAACATAGCCTAACATACCAAAGCCTACTGAATATAATATTCCTGATAATACCATGTTCGTAAGCTCATGATTTTTCCTTGTTAAAGTACTTATAAAAACTGTCAGCAAAACTACTGTTACAGCATTAATACTCATCAGATATCCGTACAATTTGGCCCCTTCGTTGCCAAATTGAAAATTCATTAAAATAGGAAGTGAGAATCTTTGCTGGGTATAAATAAAGTTATAAACTATGCACAAAAGCAAAAACACAAGTAATTGAGGTCTTTTTTGCAGCATCTTCATTAAACCGTCTTTTTCTGCTGTTTCTGCTTTATTTTCTATATGGACACACCTGATATCAGGATGAGTTTCTTTTACATATTTAAATACTAAAAAGACAGCAATAAAAGAAGTCAATGCATCGCCTAAAAATAATACAGGCAGAAGATTGTTAAAAAGGAATCCTGCTAAAATCGGTCCAATTGAAACACCTACATTTATAGAAATGTATTTGAGAGAAAATCCCGCTTGTCTTTGAGTGTTTGGAAGAATATCG
This sequence comes from Bacillota bacterium, assembly GCA_023409265.1. Lineage (GTDB taxonomy): Bacteria > Bacillota > Clostridia > Acetivibrionales > DSM-1351 > Ruminiclostridium. The sequence continues at coordinate 9,877 of JAEYHZ010000008.1, forward strand.
ATAATAATCGATTCAAAAGCAGGGCGTACAAAACCGTTAAAAAACGTACTTACCAATAAGCATACTACTGTGACAGCTGCATCTCTTGTAAACGCACATGGTATTAGAGCTGCTGCTGCTAAACTCTGGGCAAAAATATAGATTTTTTTCCTTCCATACATATCTGACACCCTGCCGCCCATCATTGATGCAGGGATACTAATAATTGATGATAAAGTAACTATTATTCCGGATACTGCGGTTGAAAGGCCTATCTTTTGAGTAAGATATAAAGAAAGAAAAGGTACTATAAAATCACCAATTCTGTTTATGAGTGTTGCAAAGCAAAGTATATACATTTCTTTAGGCATACCCTTATAATTTCCAATAAATCTATTCACTTATATCCTCCAAACAGTATATTCTCTCAAGCTTTAAGAGCTTTTTAAGCCTTACTTTTCAGTAAAATCCCTTTCAGCCCATTTTAGTTAGTTTTCAAAACTATATTTATCAATTTTACTTTGTAAAAAGTTAAATTTCAATATTCAAAACAAAAACCTCCAAATTGATATTATTTCTAATATCAGCTATGGAGGTTCCACAAATTTTCTTATTTGTTCTGAAGCTTATAAACTATTTTACCACCCTGTTCGGCAATTGATTTCTCAATATCCGAGGTATTCAGCGAATTGGTGCCGACAACAACATTACTCTTGCCAAAGGCACTGCTGTATACTGCCACATGGGTGATATTTGCCTCAAATTTGGCAAATATGCTGGTAAGCTTGGAAAGTATGCCGGGAGCGTCATCCACTTCTATTGTCATACGTGTACCAGGCTCTCTGAAGCCTAAAAGCTCAATGAAGGAATCAAATATATCCCCTTCGGTAATGATTCCCACCAGCTTATCATTTTCTACAACGGGCAGGAAGCCTATGTCATTATCACGCATGAGTATTGCTGCCTCCTCCAGCAGTGCATTCGGTGATACAGTAACCGGATTCTTTGCCATAATGCTGCTGATTTTGGTCTTTGCCAGCAGGTAAGTAATTTCACCCATACTTAATGCTGTAGCCTTTGAGGGTGATACTTTTACAATGTCACCCTTTGATACTACTCCCACCAGCTTTCCGTTATCAACCACAGGGAGACGCTTTATACCATGATTTTTAATGATTTCCTGTGCATCGGGTATGGTCTGTGTCGGTGAGATAGTAAAAGGATTTGAAGTCATTTTGTTTTTGACAAACATAAAAATTCCTCCTGTTTTCGTGCTTTTGCACGTAATGAGATAGTAATAAAAACACTTGAGTTCTGGAGTTAAAGGTCAGGAAAATGCTTAAGCCTTTCCTTAATATTTTAGCCTCCCAAATAAGCTTTTCTTATTTCATCACTCTGCATTAATTCGGTTCCGGTACCAGACAGAACTATAGAGCCGGTTTCCATTACATATGCCCTGTGTGCTATCTGAAGTGCCATGCTTGCGTTCTGTTCAACCAATAATATGGTAGTACCGGTCTGATTTATGCTTTTTATTATGTCAAAAATTTCCTTAACAAACAGCGGTGCCAGACCCATGGATGGTTCGTCCAGAAACAGCATTCTCGGACTGCTCATCAAAGCGCGACCCATTGCAAGCATCTGCTGTTCTCCTCCTGAAAGCGTTCCTGCCGCCTGTTTCTTTCTCTTTTCAAGAATCGGAAAGCGCTCATACACCATTTTCAGATCCTTGCTGATTTGTACCTTATCTCTTCTCAAATATGCACCCAGCTCCAGGTTTTCCAGAACTGACATTGTGGAGAATACCCTTCGTCCCTCAGGAACCTGGCATATACCCATTTTCACTCTATCCTGGGGGGAAATGGAAGTAATATCCCTGCCTTCAAAATTAATTGATCCTTTTGTGGGTTTCTTCAAGCCTGAGATCGTACGGAGAGTTGTGGTTTTCCCGGCACCGTTTGCACCGATCAAAGTAACAATTTCACCCTGGTTAACAGTTAATGAGATGTCCTTCAATGCATGAATAACACCGAAATGTACGTCTAAATTCTTAATTTCAAGCATTGTCAACCTCCTCTCCCAGATATGCTTCTATTACCCGCTTGTTTGTTTTGATTTCCTCCGGAGTACCATTGGCTATAATCTGTCCGTAATCAAGGACATAGATTCGTTCGCAAATCTTCATGACCAGAGACATATCATGTTCAATGAGCAAAATTGTAAGATTGAACTGTTTTCTTATTGATTGAATCAAGTCAGTCAACTGGGCTGTTTCAGCCGGATTCATACCTGCAGCCGGTTCGTCAAGCAGAAGTAAAACAGGCTCGGTGGCCAGAGCGCGGACAATTTCCAGATGCCTTTGTTCTCCGTAAGGTAAATTCTTTGCTAATTCATCCATTTTATTTTCCAGGTGAAATATCTTTAAGAGCTCAATACTTTTTTCTTTAAGTTCCTTTTCCGCCTTGTGATAGGACGGTAGGTGAAAAAGCGAGGAAGCCATACCGTACTTTACATTCTGATTCATTGCTATACGTACGTTATCCAAAACTGTAAGCTCTTTGAAAAGTCTTATATTCTGGAAAGTTCTTGCCATACCCTCCTTACATATTGTGTAAGGCTTCATTCCCTGTATTTCTTTTGACACACCGTTTTTTGTCAAGGTAACGGTTCCTGAGGTAGGCTCATAAACACCGGTAAGGAGGTTGAAAGCAGTGGTTTTTCCGGCACCGTTGGGGCCAATAAGCCCTACCAGTTCTCCTTGCTGGAGCTCCATATTCACTTTGGAAACAGCAGTTAATCCTCCGAAGGATTTGGTCATATCCTTAACTGAAAGAATTGCCATTTATACCCCCTCCTTTCCGCGTTTTGATTTAGTGCCAAGCTTTTTAAATATTGATAATGAAATTTCTTTTGAACCCATTAACCCCTGTGGTCTGAACAGCATGATAATAACCAGCAGGAAAGCGTATATAACCATACGGAGTTCAGGAATGGACTGCAGCCAGGTTGAAATAATGGCCAGCAGAATAGCGGCTATTATTGAACCAGATACACTTCCGAGCCCTCCCAGAACAACAATAACCAAAACATCGATAGACTTTGTAAAACCAAATAAATCAGGTTTCAGGAAGTAGAAATATGACGCATACAATCCACCGGCTATACCTGCGAAAAATGCTCCGATTGTAAAAGCTATCAACTTGTACTTGGTAGTATTAACACCCATGGATTCAGCAGCTATTTCATCCTCGCGGATTGAAATACATGCCCTTCCATGAGAGGAATTCAGAAAATTGAGAATGATTATAACTGTAGCCGCCGCAAATAAAAACATCCAGAACCAGTTAACAAATTGCGGTATTCCCTGAAGTCCGGCAGCACCATTTGTTATCTTCATGTTAAGGAATACAATTCTTATAATTTCAGCCATACCCAAAGTAGCAATAGCAAGGTAGTCACCGCGCAGTCTCAGTGTTGGAAGACCAACTATAACTCCCACCAGAGCAGCTGCCAGTGCGCCTGCCAGAATTCCGATCAGAAATCCTGGAATTGTTGGATTTTGAGTTGTTATTATGGCACATACATAGGCTCCTATTGACATGAAGCCGGCATGTCCCAATGAGAACTGACCTGTGAACCCGGTTATAAGATTCAGGCTTACTGCCAGAATAATGTTGATACATATTGTTGCAAGAGTATCCAGCTGATAATCATATATTATGCCGCCTGAGAGAAGTCCCTGTATTACAAAAAATGTGATAAGAATGGTAATTAATTTTTGAAATGCCTTATTATCTAATATTTTTTTCATATTTACACCTTCTCCTTGGTATTCTTGCCAAGCAGTCCGGCCGGCTTAACGATAAGAATCAATATAAGAATTGCAAATACCACAGCATCTTTATACAATGAGTTTCCGTATCCTGATACAAAAACTTCAACTGTGCCAATAAAGTAACCGCCTATCATAGCACCCGGAATTATGCCTATACCCCCGAATACTGCAGCAACAAAGGCCTTTAGTCCAGGAATTACACCCATTAACGGGTCTATGGAGTTATAATAAATACCTACCAGTACACCGGCAGCTCCCGCCAGTGCAGAACCTAACGCAAACGTAAAGGAAATAGTTGAATTAACGTTGATGCCCATTAACTCTGCAGCATCCTTGTCTAGGGAAACTGCTCTCATTGCTTTTCCTATTCTGGTTTTCTTTACTATAAACTGAAGCATTCCCATAAGAACTATTGTACTGAATACAATCAGTATCTGCTGGGCAGTAATTGTCATTTTTCCTATTTTATAGCTTGTTGCAAGCCATCCTGTCAATTCAGGATATGCTCGAACGTTTGCCTTCACAAAGAACATGGTTCCATACTCAATAAATAATGAAACTCCGATGGCTGTTATGAGAACTGCTATTCTTGTAGCATTTCTGAGCGGTTTGTATGCAATTTTTTCAATCAGAACGCCTATTACGGTACATACAACCATAGCTATTACCAGAGAAGGAAACACTCCCAGTTTTAAAGTGGTCATGCAAAAATAACCTGCATAAGCGCCTAACATATAAACGTCACAATGAGCGAAGTTTATTAATTTGATAATACCATAAACCATGGTATATCCCAGCGCTATTAAGGCATAAATACTTCCCAGTGATATTCCATTAATCACCTGCTGTAAAAAATTATCCAATTCACTTCCCCCTCACAAAATTTTAAATGGTGTATACACAGAAGTAAGGGCGATAATAATTTATCACCCCTACTCAATTTGAATTCTTAACCAATATTTCTGTTAGCTGTGTTTATTTTCCTGAGGCACGATTATATTTTAAACTCTCCAATTCAGGACAGCTATTTTCCGCAAATAGTTCACGGAGTGTTATTGTTTTAATCATACCTTAGTTTAATATAGATTACTACAGATTGTAAAACTTATTATTTCCCACTTTTTACAGCTGTAGCCTGTACACCATTTTCAAGACCGATAACAACAATGGACTTAACAGGGTTGTGGTTTTCATCAATACTGAAGGAACCGGTTACACTTGAGAAATCCTTGGTTGAAGCCAATGCTTCCTTCAAAGCCTCTCTGTCAACACTCTTGCTGCGTGAGATACCATCGGCAAGGAATTTTGCAAGGTCATAACCCAAAGCGTTGAAAGCATCAGGTTCTCTATTGTATTTTTTCTTAAAATCATCAATAAACTTGGCTACTGCCGGGTCCTTATCAAGTGAAGAATAGTGGTTTGTAAAATATACTTTTGTAAGAGCCTTGTCACCTGCCAATTTTGCCAGATCAGGTGAATCGAATCCGTCTGCACCAAGGACAGGCTTGTCTATTCCAAGAGCACGTGCCTGCTTTATAATCAAGCCGGCTTCCTGATAATAACCTGGAAGGTATATTACATCAAAATCAAGTCCCTTAACCTTTGTCAATATTGCGTTAAAATCCTTGTCTTTTGCAACATAAGCTTCTTCGCCTACAATTGTGCCGCCTGCTGCTGTAAAGGTCTTTATAAAGTTTTCAGCCAGGCCCTTTGCATAATCACTTGAGTTATCCTTGATTATAACTGCTTTCTTTGCAGTTAAATTCCCTGATGCAAAGTTAGCCATTGCAGTACCCTGGAAAGAGTCTGTGTAGCAGATACGGAAAGCGTATTCTTTCTTTCCTGCTTTATCAACTGTTACATCATCTGCAGTTGCAGATCCGCTTATAACGGGTACTTTTTTCTTTTCTGCAACTGATATTTCGGACTTGAATGAACCTGAAGTTGCAGGCCCGAGAATTGCAAGCACATCATCCTGGGAAATCAGTTTGTTGGCAAGTGTTATAGCTTCAGCAGGTTCTGACTTGTTGTCATATTTAACCGGAACTAACTTTTTACCGTTAATTCCACCCGCTGCATTGATTTCATCAATTGCCATGATGATACCGTCAACAGAACTTTGACCGTATGATGCAACATCTCCTGATAATTCGTAATTAATACCAATTTTAATTTCGTTTGCGTTTGCCGAACCGGTTTTATTTCCACAGGCAGTGAGACCTGTTACCAAGAGGCAAACAGCGAGTAACACAGTAATTTTCTTTTTCATATTTATCCCCTTATTAACATAAAATATTATTTTTTATTCTAGTGTCTTTCTATCAGCTTGTCAATGCATCACTTTAAACTTTTAACGTAATAACTCATAGAATTTTACTGCTTGTGCATATAGAGTAAGCTTTAAAGACATTTGTGTTATTTTTTACAAGTATCCGTCTGGTCTGGGTTTAGGAAATTCTATATACGTTATTAATAGCACCAATTTATATACACTATTAATAACTTTTATACGTTATTGATAATACCACATTTATAAATGTTATTGATACCGGCATATTAATACTCCTATTTAAATTCTTCCACAACTGAATCAAAAAAGGCCAAAATGTAACCATACACCTGACCTTTACTAATTACTTATTTGATTCTTTTAGAAATTCTTCATATAAATCCGGTCTCTTCCTGCAGGTTCGCTCCAGTGACTGCTGTGCCCTCCATTTCTGGATGTTGGCATGATGCCCGGACAAAAGTATCTCAGGGACCTGTCTCCCTTCATATTCTGACGGCCTTGTATACTGGGGATATTCAAGCAGACCGTTAAAATGTGACTCGTCACTGAAGGAGCCTTCATTGGAAAGTACTCCGGGAATCAGTCTGCTTACGCAGTCGATGAGCACCATGGCAGGCAGCTCTCCGCCGGTTAATACATAGTCACCAATAGAAATTTCTTCATCGACCAGCTCATCAATTATTCTTTCATCAATTCCCTCATAATGTCCGCAGAGAAGAATAATATGCTCCTCTTTGGATAGCTCAACAGCCATCTTTTGGGTGAGAACACTGCCTTGAGGACTCATATAAATGACCTTTGGCTTGACTTCAAGTCCTTCTGTTACAGCCCTGTATGCATCAAACACCGGCTGACACATCATAACCATTCCATTGCCTCCGCCAAATGGATAGTCATCAACTTTTCTGTGTTTATCCTTTGTATAATTTCTGATATTAATAGCGTTTACCTCTATTAAGCCTTTTTCCTGCGCTCTCCCCATAATACTTTCTTTCATAACCAGATCAAAGGTTTCAGGAAAAAGTGTAAGTACATCAAATTTCATTAATCCAATAATCCTTTCGGCAGTACTACTGATATTTTACCTTCTTCAAGGGAGATCTCTTTTACAACACTCTTCAGTGCCGGAATAAGAATCTCTTTTCCTTCATCATTTTTTACTATATAAACATCATTACTTCCTGTCTGGATAACGTCTGACAGTTTACCTAAAAGTTTATTGTTTTCGTCATATACACTCATTCCAAGTATATCCGTTATAAAGAAGCTATCCTTTGGCAGCTTAACAGCATTGGCCCTGTCTATTTTCATATAGAAGCCCTTTAGTTTTTCAGCAGCCTCAATACTGTCTATATTCTTGAATTTGAGAATTACAAATTGCTTAAAAAACTTTATACCGGTAATATCATACTTTTCCAGCGTACCGTTTTTATCTATATAAACCCATTTGAGTTTTTTAAATCGCTGAGGATCGTCGGTCAAAGCTGTGGCCTTCATTTCCCCCTTAACTCCGTGAGTATTTATCAATTGTCCCACTATCAAATATTCAACCATATTTACCTCCATTTTGAGCCTTGTTAACTGAAATCGCGTTATACCCAGACCAAATGATGCTGCTGTATTGCTATGAAATCGTACAAAATGGTAAAGCTTTTTTCCCGGATAGTAAGAAAAAGGGCCTTAAGCCCCCTTCTTTTGTTCATTGTATGATATCTACAACTACTCTTCTGTTGTCTTTAACTGCTGCCGCCTTGACAACAGTTCTGATAGCCTTGGCAATTCTGCCCTGCTTTCCAATTACTTTCCCCATATCATCCTTGGCTACCCTGAGCTCAAGAATTATGGATTTTTCATTCTGAATTTCATTTACAAAAACTTCATCGGGATAATCCACAAGAGCTTTTGCAATGTTTTCAAGCAATAACTTCATATTAACCTCCGTATTCACTGCTTCACAGCACGTATGCAAATAGCTATGAAAAGCCGTTTGAGGCTTTTAAAAGGTACTATTGGAGGTTAATAACAACCTCCATTATCGTCCCGATAATCAGAATTAACCGATTATACCCTGCTTTTTAAGAAGCGACTTAACTGTATCAGTAGGCTGAGCACCATTCTTTATCCACTTCTGAGCTTTTTCAGCATCAATCTTAACCTGAGCCGGCTCAACAACAGGATTGTAAGTACCTATTTCTTCAATGAATCTACCATCTCTGGGGTACCTTGAATCAGCAACTACTACTCTGTAAAAAGGGTTCTTCTTAGCACCTATTCTCTTTAAACGTATCTTTACTGCCATTTATTTTCACCTCCTTTAAAGGATTGTAATCATATAAAATGATAATTTTTACTATATTAAAAAGGTAATTTAAACTTTCCAAGACCACCTTTTTTCCCACGCTTGCCCATGTCGCTCATCATTTTCATCATTTTTTTCATTTCTTCGAATTGTTTGAGCAGCTGGTTAACCTCCTGAATAGTTGTACCGCTTCCTGCTGCAATTCTCTTTCTGCGGCTTCCATTCAGTATGTTTGGATCATTTCTTTCTTTTTTTGTCATGGACTGTATAATAGCTTCAGTACGGGCCATCTTCTTTTCGTCAATATCGACGTTCTGCAGTGCCTTTGCATCTACTCCGGGCAGCATTCCGAGAATGTCACCCAGAGGGCCCATCTTCTTCATCTGCTGCATCTGTTCAAGAAAATCCTCAAGGGTAAACTGCATGGTACGCATTTTCTTTTCAAGTTCGATGGCCTTTTTCTCATCATAAGCTTCCTGCGCCTTTTCTATAAGACTCAGTACATCTCCCATACCAAGGATTCTTGATGCCATTCTGTCCGGGAAAAACGGTTCGATATCGCTGAGTTTTTCACCAATACAAGCAAACTTAATAGGCTTTCCTGTTACATGTTTGACTGACAGAGCAGCTCCGCCCCTTGTATCACCATCAAGTTTTGTAAGGATAACACCGTCAACTCCGAGTTTTTCATTAAAGCTTTCCGAAACATTTACGGCATCCTGACCTGTCATTGAGTCAACAACCAACAAAATTTCATGAGGAGTAACTGTTTTCTTAATATTAAGCAGTTCATCCATCAGTTCTTCATTAATATGAAGTCTACCAGCCGTATCCAGAATCACCAGATCGTGCTGTTTCATATTTGCATATTTAACAGCTTCCTTTGCTATCTCAACAGGATTTTTACTATTTTCAATGGTAAAGACAGGGATATTGAGCTGTCCGCCAACCACCTGAAGCTGTTTTATAGCAGCCGGTCTATATACATCACATGCAACCAGCAACGGTGTCTTACCCTGTTTCCTGAGCAAGGTTCCCAGCTTACCGGCTGTAGTTGTTTTACCGGCACCCTGGAGTCCCACAAGCATTATTATTGTTGGCGGCTTTGGTGCAAAGGTAACTTTGCTTTGTTCCCTTCCAAGGAGTTCAATGAGCTCCTCGTGAACTATCTTTACAACCTGCTGCCCCGGAGTGAGGCTCTCCAGTACCTCTGAACCTACACACCTTTCGGATACCTTGCTTATAAAATCCTTAACAACTTTAAAATTAACGTCGGCCTCAAGCAGAGCAAGCTTGATTTCTCTCATCATATCTTTTACGTCTTTTTCAGTTACTCTGCCCTGTCCACGGATCTTTTTTATTGTTTCTTGGAGCTTTCCTGACAAACCCTCAAAAACTGACACGTTAAAACCTCCAATTCCGTCCGGCTATGTCTGACCTGATCCGGCATAGCTCTATATGCTGTTTACAAGCTCAGCAATCTCACGTTTTACGTGTTCAACAATTTCCTTGTTGTGCTGGCTGAGCCCGTTTATCTCGATTTTTTCAAATAATTTCTGTACTTGCTCAGCCTTTTGCTTTTGCTGTGAAAATTTACTAAGCAAGCCCAGTTTGTTCTCATATTCATTCAACAGTGCCCTGCCGCGTTTTTCGTTATCAAATACGCCCTGCCTGCTGATATTCAGTTGCTCTGCTATCTCAGACAAAGTATAATCATTATTATAATGAAGATCCAGTATTTCATATTGTCTGTCTGTCAGCAGCTGACCGTAGAAGTCAAGCAGCAGAGATGTTTCATACACTTTATCCATAAATACTCAACTCAAATCTGTAAAGTATTTTTGCTTTACAACTTATTTTAAAACACTAATCCCAGGTTGTCAAGTATTTTTACTTTACATTTACTTTATACTATCCTCGGTCATTGATTTTTAATTATTTAACTCTGTTTCTGACATATATATGCTTGATTTTTAAGTTGTTAGTGTCACGCTCTTCTATTTCAAACTCTTTTAATTTTTTAATTAGGTGAGTAAGCTTATAGAAGCCAAAGTTTCTGGGGTCAAAATCCGGCTGCTTCTTTATGATGAGGTTGCCTACATCACCAAGAAAGGCCCAGCCGTTTTCATCTTCCACATCATGGATTGAAACAGATATTAAATTAATTATATCCTTACTTATGGACACAGTATTATTTTTTTGCTCTTTTTCCGCAACCTCATCCTTTTTGGAGCCGTTATCAAAAGTATTGCTTGTCTGTGAGGAGGCACTTATTATTTCAATATAGGTAAACTTGTCACAGGCAGCTATAAACGGACTGGGTGTTTTTCTTTCACCAAAACCGAATACCTTTTGCCCTGATTCCCTTAGTCTTGTAACAAGTCTGGTAAAATCACTGTCGCTTGATATTATGCAAAAGCCTTCAACTTTACCGGAATAAAGCAAATCCATTGCATCTATTATCATGGCCGAATCCGATGAATTCTTTCCTGAGGTGTAGCTGTATTGCTGAACCGGGTTTATTGCATTCTCCAGAAGTACGTTTTTCCAGCCGGAAACTGTAGGCTTCGTCCAATCAGCATATATCCTCTTTATTGTAGGTGTTCCGTACTTGGCTATCTCCTCCATAATACCTTTTATATTGCTGTATGGCACATTTTCGGCATCAATAAGCACTGCCAGCCTCATTTCACTTGAATTCATTGTTTTTAATACCCTCTCTTTCTTAAACGTATTAAAAATATATTAGCACATTTGCAATGCTTTTTACAGCTAAACAAAAAAACTCTCTTGCAGCCGGACATAGACCTTGCTATTCTAACCATTCATAGAGTTTTTTATCAAAAAAATAAGTTCAGGAAATTTTATGTCTCTAAATATCAAGCTTTTTCAGAGAACAGCCAACTTAAGCAAATACAAAATGTCAATGATTATTACAAACCAAAAAACATCAAAGTCAGGCTGACCGCACCTTTTACTCATAGGTTCGTATTGCAGTAAGATTGTTAATATGTTATCATATGGTAACGGCTGGTATTCTTTTGAAGCCAGACTGGTATTTTCAGTCAGCTGCCTTGCAGCATTTATTACGACTTATATCCATTGCGGAATGAGAACGGAGGTTGATTTTATATGAGAAAATTCAAATTAATTTCAAGTTAGCTCACCAATCCTTAAGTATGCCCTTATCTTTATTTCAGCAAATTTCAATTGAATATTCGAATTTACCACCAGTTTTACTTTTTATATATAAACAAATATACATAGAGTCAGGTGAATTCAAGGAATACTACAATTAATTGACTGCTGTAGTTGAATGGGCTTACATGAATAAATGTTTAAAAAAATATTTATCTCAATGAGGAGGCTTTACTTTGAATAATAATGAGGAAAGAAAGTTTTTAGGTGTTGAACAGTTATCCCTCAGAAGTTTAATTATCGGGGCTCTTGGCTCATGTGTCATAACAGCAAGCTCAATGTATGTTGCATTAAGAATGAGTGCACTTCCATGGCCAACGATATTTGTTGCCGTATTGTCAATGGCACTTCTAAAACTTTTCGGAAAAACTACAAATAATGAAATTAACGTGACACAGACAGCAATGTCTGCAGGAGCTATGGTTGCAGGAGGCTTGGCTTTCACTCTTCCTGGTCTCTGGATAATGGGCATATGGAAGGGCTCTCAGAATTTTTCGGAGAACTTTGTTAAGGTGCTGGTTATTGCAACTGCCGGAATGCTCCTTGGAAGTGTAACTTCCTATATTTTAAGGTATAGATTTATTGTAAAAAATGCATTACCCTATCCAATAGGTCAAGCAGCCGCCGAAACAATTAAAGTAGGTGACGAAGGCGGAAGAAAATCCTTTGTTTTATTCGGTACAATGGCTGCATCTACCCTGTATACTTTCTTAAGAGACCAGTTAAGACTGGTTCCTGATGTTCTTATGTTTAAAGGTTCCTTCGGCATCTGGAATTCTCCGATGGCAGTGGGTATGGGTTATATTCTGGGTACTCTCTACACAGGTGTTTGGTTTCTGGGGGCATTATTTTCATATGCATTTATAATTCCTTTTGGACCAAAGCTTGGGCTTTTTGCCGACAGTACAGCAGCAAGCGCTTTCACAACAAGTACCGGAATTGGGCTTCTTGTTGGAACAGGCCTTGGAGTCTTAATCGGTATAATATTTTCAGGTATTAAAAAACTATTGTCGGAAAAGAAGGACAATTACTCAGGTCCGGAACAGAGCAGCAGGAAATTTTTTGACTACAGCAGAATTCTTATAATCGCTGCAACAGCCCTTGCCTTTTCATTGACAGTGATAAGCGGATTATCTGTTATTCCTTCAATTCTGCTTATAGCGGGAGTATTTATTGTTTCCATCATGGCTGCAACAATAACCGGTCAGACAGGTATTAATCCCATGGAGATTTTCGGAATAATAGTACTTCTTGGAATAAGAATATTCGTTGATATTGATGCCACCGATGCACTGCTTGTAGCAGCCTGTGTTGCTGTTGCCAGTGGCTTTTCGGGAGACCTGTTCAATGATTATAAAACAGGTCAGATTTTGGGAACCAATCCTAAAGCTCAGCTTATATCCCAGGTGGTTGGCGGTGTTTTTGGAACTATAGTCGCTTCGGTCTCCTTGTTTGCAATTATAAATCAGTTCGGTGAGGTTGGTGCAGGTACTGCTCTTCCTGCCGGTCAGGCTGTGGGAGTAAGTGCAATGATTAACGGTATTGGAAGCCCTGTGGTATTTGGTGTTGCAGTCGCAATCGGCGCCGTACTTTATCTCCTTGGTCTCCCCACTGCCACGTTGGGTATAGGCGTATTCCTCCCCTTTGTAATATCTGCTTCGGTTTTCCTGGGAGGAATCATAAGGTTTGTCAGTGAACGTGTCCGTGGTAAAAAATCTGTTGAAACCGGTACCGTTGCGGCTTCAGGTCTCCTTGGAGGGGAAGGCATCACAGGAGTTGGAATTGCTCTTGTAAGAATGTTTACAGGCTCGTAATGGAGCAAATTTGTTTCACAAATTTTTACCCGGAATGCCGGTAAAACTTAATAATTCTCAATAAATATTAAAAAATCCCTCTTTCACGGGATGATTCGGAACAATTACCATAAAAATGACAAAGGGAGTGGTTTTGTGGGTAAGGTTATTGGAATAGATATTGGTGGAAGTACTACAAAAATAGTTGGATTTGATGGAAAAGCGATGATAACGCCATTACTTGTCCGGGCGAATGATCCTATAGCGTCGGTCTATGGTGCTTTTGGAAAGTTTCTCAGCACTCATTCTTTAAAAATTGAAGATATAGAGAGAATTATGATTACCGGGGTAGGTTCTTCCTTTATCAATAACAGGCTGTTTGGAATACCTACCGGAAAAGTAGATGAGTTCATGGCAATAGGTATGGGAGGTCTCTTCCTAAGCAATCTGAACAAGGCAATCATCGTCAGCATGGGTACAGGAACGGCTCTTGTAAAGGCTGAGAATAATACTGCAGTTCACCTTGGTGGAACAGGTGTAGGCGGCGGAACACTGCTGGGTCTTTCAAACAGAATGCTTAATGTCCGCCATTTCGATGAATTAATCGAAGCCGCCAACGGTGGGGATCTGTCACATGTGGACCTCACCATCGGAGATATTTCCAAGGAAGCTCTTGAAACACTGCCTAGCGAAACCACTGCCTCCAATTTCGGTAAAATAAGCGACCTTGTAACCAAATCAGATCTTGCAATGGGAATAATTAATCTTGTTTTCCAGACTATCGGTATGTTGGCAGTGTTCAATACAAGAATTGATAAAATCAAGGATGTGGTTTTAACAGGCAATCTTACAAATGTACCCCAGGCTGATCATATTTTCATACAGCTCAGCAAACTTTACGACGTAAACTTTCAAACCCCTCCGAATGCTGAATATGCCACAGCTGTTGGCGCCGCTATATGTTTCAAACAGAATGTGGCGTTTAAAGACGTAATATAATTTTTAAGAAATACGGTAAAATTTTATATTCTCAGATGGTTTCCCAATATAAAAGCTTCAAAAAAATTAAAGGATTAAATTTCTGTATATTACAGAATTTAATCCTTTTTGTTTGCTTTTGTTTAACTAACTTCCTACCAGACTTTGTGCAGTTATCAAATTCCTGCAAGCTCAGGTTTGCCACTTATTCTTGTTTTATTCATATCAATTATACGCTGATTGGTTGAGCCCCTGAACTTCAAGAGAAGGTTTTTCTCTTTTTGAATAAACGGGCCATCTATAAGCAAATCAGTATTTTTTAATAGTTCCGCAAAACCTTCTCTTTGCTTGGCCAGACCAATCAGCTGCTCATATGTGTAGCCGGTGTAGGTAACAACGTTTAGGCCCAGCTTTTTGACTTCAGCTGCCAGCACCGAAAAGGCCTCGGCCTGCTCAAAAGGATCTCCCCCGCTTAAGGTTACTCCATCTAAAAGGTAGTTTCTTTTTATACCTTTTATGATATCATCAATCTCTTTCACTTCTCCTCCTTCAAAGGAATGAGTATGGGGATTGTGACACCCGGGACATTTATGGGTACACCCTTGAGCAAAAATAACCATACGAATGCCGGGACCGTCAACAATTGATTCATTTATAATTCCGGCTATTCTCAGCTGTACACCCATATATTCCTCCCACGCTGCATTAAATATGTAAGTACTTCATGTATTACATTTGTTCCATATACGTAAAGCTTAAGTAGCTTATACCGTACGGCTGCACTATAAAACTGGGAAAGTTTTAGTATATCTATACCGTACAATTGCACTAAAAAAACTGAATAATGATGCTGAAGCATCATTATTCAGTTTTTGCCCCAGACTTTACATGTGCTTTACTCTATCTCTTACCTCAGCCTGCTTGGCGTCGTTAAAACGCTCCAGAGTTCCAACCAGATACCCCGTAATACGTCTGATCCTTTCAAAGCTTCTGTCACCTTCATCTCTGCCGCAGCTTGGGCAGGTATCTCCTATAACGCCGGTATAGCCACAAACCGGATCTCGGTCAACAGGATGGTTAATAGAACCATAACCTATTCCCGATTCCTTCATTGCTCTTATAATTTTCTCAAATGCATCCAGATTGTTTAGTGGATCTCCGTCAACCTCAACGTATGTAATGTGTCCTGCATTAGTCATTTCATGATAAGGTGCCTCAACCCTGATCTTGTCTATGGCGTTTATCTTATGATATACAGGCACATGGAAGCTGTTTGTGTAATATTCCTTATCAGTTACTCCTTCGATAACACCGAAGAGTTTTTTATCGTATTTTATAAACCTGCCGCAGGTTCCCTCAGCCGGAGTTGCAATCAAACTAAAGTTCATACTGTATTTCTGGCTGGCTTCATCCATTCTTTTTCTCATATAGCCTATGATTTCCAATCCAAGGTTCTGAGACTGTTCAGATTCTCCATGATGCTTTCCTGTCAGGGCTTTCAAGCATTCAGCCAAACCGATGAAACCAATGGTGAGAGTTCCATGCTTTAAAACTTCACCAACCTCGTCCTCCCAGCCCAGTTTATCAGAATCCATCCATACACCTTGTCCCATAAGGAACGGGAAGTTCTTGACCTTCTTTTCAGCCTGTATGGAGAACCTTTCTAAAAGCTGATCTATAACGAGATCTATTTTTTTGTCCAGCTCGTCAAAGAATATGTTGAGGTTTTTATTGCTTCTCATTGCAATTCTGGGGAGATTTACAGTTGTAAAGCTCAGGTTGCCGCGTCCGAATATAGTCTCCCTGGAGGGATCATATGTATTCCCTACAACTCTTGTTCTGCAGCCCATATAGGCTATTTCGGTATCAGGATTGCCTTCCTTGTAATATTTAAGGTTAAACGGCGCATCTATAAATGAGAAATTGGGGAAAAGTCTTTTAGCACTTACACGGCAGGCCAACTTAAAGAGATCGTAGTTGGTATCACCCTTTTTGTAGTTTATGCCGTCCTTAACCTTGAAAATATGTATGGGGAATATTGGTGTTTCACCATTTCCCAAACCTGCCTCGGTGGCCAGAAGAAGATTTTTAATGACCATCCTTCCTTCCGGAGAAGTATCGGTGCCGTAGTTAATGGAGCTGAACGGTGTCTGGGCACCGGCACGGCTATGCATTGTATTAAGGTTATGTACAAAAGCCTCCATTGCCTGGAAGGTTATCCTATCGGTTTCGGATTCAGTCTTTTTGACAGCAAATGCCTGGGCTTTATCCAGAACTGCCTCGTCGGCAACATATTCCAGCATATATTTTTTCTCAGCTTTTATATATGCCTCCATCCTGTTCAGTAAGGGTCTCAGATTGTGCTCATTAGCCAGAACCTGGCTGATCTTGTTAATCTCAGCTTCCAAGTCCCTGTCCAAAAGCAGCTCAAGTGATTTCCTGAGATTTTGCTTATAACCCCTTTCAAAGGTTTTTGCAACCCCCAACGCCATACCGTAATCAAAATTAGGTATACTCTGTCCACCGTGCTGATCATTCTGATTAGACTGAATTGCAATACATGCAAGGGCAGAATAGCTGTTAATATCGTTAGGTTCTCTTAGATATCCGTGACCTGTGCAAAAACCACCTTTAAACAGCTTTTGAATATCAATCTGACAGCAGGTTGTTGTAAGTGTCAGAAAATCCAGATCGTGAATATGTATGTCCCCTTCATTATGGGCCTTTGCATGTTCAGGTTTTAGAACGTACATTTCATAGAATTGTTTTGCACCCTCAGAGCCATACTTCAGCATGGTTCCCATGGCTGTGTCACTGTCTATGTTTGCATTTTCCCGTTTTAAATCGTTATCTTTGGCATCTTTAAATGTTAATTCCTCATATACCTTCATCAGTCGAGTGTTCATCTCACGGACTTTTGTTCTCTCTGCCCTGTACAATATAAATTCCTTGGCAGTCCTTGCATGACCGGTTTCAATTAATACTTTTTCAACAGCATCCTGGATTTCTTCAACATCAGGTACTCTTTTATCCATTGCCTCCTCTATGTAAGCTACAACCCTTTCAGCCAAATCCATTGCAGTTTTATAATCCTTTCCACCTGTTGCACTTGCCGCCTTAAAAACAGCACTGGCTATCTTTTCGATGTTAAAAGGCACTTCTCTTCCGTCACGCTTTCTGATTTTGGTAATCATTTGTAAATTGCCACCCCTCTAAAAATTTTACACCAGCATTTCATAAAAACAGCACAATAAATATGAGCAATAATTTATTGCTCAACAAAGACACGTTTAGTCCTTCTCCATATTTAATTTGAACTAAAACGTTTTTGAAAATAGGCATTTTCCTTGTATATAAATTTAATTTATCTCTGAAATTAACACGATTTGCTGATTTATGTAGTATTTTGTAAAATAAAAATTCCAATTTTCCATGCCATATATTGTGTAATAATACTATCATTATCAATATATAGTGTCAAGACGAAATTAAATGTGTATTATTTGTTTTATCCCATTTTTTCTTTATAATATTTACTTTTTTGCCAATTCTCTATTTTTTGAGAAATATTATATCGAATATTATGATAATAAGTACTAATAATATATATGAAATACTATTTCCTAAACAAAAGGAGTGATATTGATGCATCTATTTAAATCACACAATAATCATAATATTGAGTGTAGTATTTACAGTTGTGCAAATCATAGCAGAAATGACGGCTACTGTGCATTGAAACAAATAAAAGTAGGAACGCATGAAGCAAATCCTACAGAAGTTGAATGTACAGACTGTCAGTCCTTCGAAAGGAAATAGAGCCTGACAGGCAAGCTTAATGCAGCATAATAAAGCCAGGACGGTATTGTCCTGGCATTTTTTTATTGACGTAAAAAGACATATTTCAAACAAGAGTGGTATCCCACCTTTGTTATATATCCATCTGGTTTAATAATTTCTTAAGCGAGAGAAGTTCTTCCCAGCTTAGAGTGACGCCCTTCCCCATTTTCTCATGATCAGGAGACCAATCACGTATATCATATTTGGGATCTCTATCATTCCAGCTTACAAGATTCAATTCTTTAATCCATCCCTTGTTGGACTCGGATAACGTTCCCAAATTCTCTGTAATCTCATATTTTATATCTGCCATATTTTATAATGCCTCCATGTTAAATTAGATTAAATCAGTTAATTTTTCATCCTTGAAAGCACCAAGCATTGCTGCTCCGACTATAATACCGGCATTGCCCATTTCAGCCATTTTAAATTCCGGTATATGTAACTCCTTGCAGTATATCTTTTCACGCAGCAAATCGACCAGGGGATATACCAGGCTATTTCCCAGCTTACTAATTGGTCCTGCAATTATTACTATTTCCGGCATCAAAATATTTACAATGTTGGCCAATCCTTCAGCAAAGTATAAAACATATTCCTGACATGCTTTTTTTGCTCTTTCGTCTCCTGCCTTGGCAGCTTCAAATATTGTAAGCTCAGAAATCTGATTATTACAACAGTTGGCTGCTATCTTGGCAAGTATTGAGTCGGGATATTCTTCAATTAATTGTTTTGTCTGATTTATCAGTGCAGAGGCTGAAGCATATTGCTCCCAGCAGCCCTTTCTTCCACAGGTACACTGTCTGCCGTTATATTCAATAACCATATGTCCGAATTCTGTTCCGCCAAAATTTAAACCGTTATAAATACAACCTTCCAGTATAATTCCCCCGCCTATACCCACGCCAACTTTAATGGTTATGGAATTGCTTGTACCATACGCAGCACCTAAAAGGTACTCGGCAATGGCAACACAGTTTGCGTCATTTTCAACATATACCGGTACATTGAAGTATTTTTGTATCTCAGCTCTGACTTTGGCATTATTAAAATTCATAGTATAATTCTTCAGCACAATTCCATTATGATTGTCAGTTATACCCGGACAGCCCACGCCAATATATTTTATGCTTTTGATTTCCAGATCCTCATCGTCCAGTATCTTGGAAACCAACCCGCACATATCCTTGACAATCTCTTCAAAGGCTCTGTCCTTATTTGTTGGAATAGTATCCCTTCGGATCAATTTACCGTTCTTGTCCAGAATTCCAGCTACTATGTTTTTAACACCCAGTTCAATACCTATACTATATTTCATTTTCAGACGCCTCGTTTAAAGTTTTATTGTTTTATATAGCTATATTCATTATATAATAGAATAGAATTTAAATATACCCTCAGGAATTCCAATTAAATATCTTAAGGAATGACCCTGAGGGATGTCATTTAAATATTTTGCAATTCCTTAATCATACTTCGGATTGTTCAAAACAAAATCATCATCTCTTAACTGTAAAGGCATAACAGATACAACTATATGCTTGTGTTTCAGCAATTCTCTTTCAATGTAATATCTTGTATTGTTATGCAGGATTTTGTGCCACCATTTCTTTACGGCAAATTGGGGCAGTATTACAGTAATCATATCTCCGTTCTGATAATCGTACTCTGCTGATTCTATGAACTTTAACAGCGGTTCTACAACCTTTCTGAATGGAGAGTACTTAATTACTATAGGAATGTCGGTATGCAGAGCTTCAAATTTTTCCTTAATCTTCTTTGCTCCATCTTCATCAATTGCAACACTGAAGGCTACTACATTCTCAGAAATGGTTCTGGCATATCTGAGAGCTCTTAAACTGGATCTGTTAATGCTTTCAATAGGCACTATAACTCTGTTTGTATAGACTGCCTTATTTATATCAAATGCGGCTATTTCCTCAGGTTTTAACCTTAATTGCCTCATAACTGCATTGTAATGCTTTTTAATTTTAAATATAAGCAATATCAATATTGGAATTAATATTACAACAAGCCAGGCACCTTCATGGAATTTTGTAAAGGCTATGATAACTACTACAACAGCAGTTACAATTGCACCGAAACCATTTATAGTTGCCTTTAGCTTCCAACCTTTTTCCTTTGTCCTTCTCCATTTAACAAACATACCTGTCTGTGCCAGGGTAAAGGAAATAAATACGCCGATGGCATACAGGCCAAGCAAGGATGTAACCTTTGCCTTAAATACAATCATCAATAGGGTCGCTATTATGGACAACATTATTATACCGTTGTCATAGCTGAGTCTGTCTCCTCTCATGCTAAGCTGACGCGGAGCATAACCTTCCTTTGCCATTAGGGATATGAGCATTGGAAAGCCGGAGTAGGCAGTATTTGCAGCCATAACGAGGATAATAAAGGTTGTTGCAGTAATATAATAAAACATTAAGTTATGTCCAAAGATTTCTTCGGCTATCAAAATAAGCATGGCATTTCCCTGGGGGTTAACCTGGTACATATTTGCCAATACTGAGCTACCGCCAAAGAGAACAAGTATTATCATTGCCAGAAGAAACAATACTCTTTTTGCATACTTTGTACTTGGTTCCTTGAAGTTTGGAACAGCATTACTTACAGCTTCTACACCTGTAAGAGCTGTACAACCATTTGAGAAAGCTCTTAAAATTAATATTATACCAATTGGTTCAACCACCGACGGCATATTTTCAGGCGCCGGCGGAACATATCCTGCCTTAACTTTCGCAATTCCATAGACAATCATTATGAAAATACCAAATATGAACAAATATGAAGGTATTCCAAATATTCTTGAGGATTCTCTTATGCCTCTTAAGTTTCCTATCATAAGAAGCACTACCAGAATACAGGCTATTAATACAGAAAATGGCCTAAAAGCCGGAAATGCCGTAGTAAACTGTTCAACACCCGATGATATACTTACAGCTACCGTAAGTATATAGTCTACCGCCAGCGCAGCACCTGCAGTAACACCAGCATGTATACCGAGATTCTCTTTGGCAACCACATAAGCACCGCCGCCGTTGGGATAACTGTCTATAACCTGCCTGTAGGACAGCATCAGCAGCATGAGGAGGCATATAATTGCTATTGAAATAAATGATAACTGTTTATAAGCACCGAAACCGATAACAGGTATCAATACCATCAAAACTTCCTGTCCCGCATATGCAACTGATGAGATGGCATCACTGGCCAGTATGGGAAGTCCCCATAACACTCCCATTCTCTGCTCGTTAAGAGCTTCATTTTTCAGCGGCTTACCAACTAGAACTCTTCTTAGTCTCTTAAACATAGATAACTCCACCCATTTACTAATTATAGTAAATATATTCTGACCCTTTCATTTGTAGTGTAAAATATTTAAATAAATTATTAGGGATATAATGGCAATACTCTAAAAATAACTATTGTATTCTATTCCTTTTTAATTTAATTTACAATATTAAACTTCAATATATTTTTTATATTTCATAAGATAGTATTATATACATTTTTAATAATTAAGCAACAAATTTTTCATAATTTTGTCACAATTTTATAGTAATGAATACATTAATTTTATTATATGGATTAGATTTGTTTTTATTAGTTATAAAAAATGGATAGATTCACTTTTGAACCTATCCATTACCTTTTAATTACTATCATATTATTTTTTGAAATATTATTTTCTCAAGCTGTTTATCAGGTCGCTTATTTCCTTGGATTGCTTCATTAAATCGTCTAGCTTCTTTTGTAGTTCATCAAGCTTGGCCTGATCAATCTGCTGTTTATTTTCTCCTGTGCCTGTATCCTTTGGAGTTTGTTCAGCCGGTGCCTTGCCTTCGCCATTCTGATTCTGTCCCTTTTGATCTACGGTTGGCAATTTATTATTGTTCAGGTTCAAATCCCCAGCGAAAAGATTATTGAGCGCATCCTCCAGATTGTTTCCAATACCATGCTTGAAATCTGCACCTTCCTGATATCCAACCACCACCTTCTTAACCTGCGGTATTGAAGATTCACTATTGGACTGAATATAGATAGGTTCAACATATAGCACACTGTTTTCTATTGGTATAACCAGCAGACTTCCCTTAAATACATTGGATTTACCCTGTCCCCATAAGGTATTATATTCAGAGATTTCACTTATTTGGTTTATATTAACCTCAACCTGGTCAGGCCCCAATATATTTGTGTTCTTGGGGAAATTGAAAAGTATCATTTCTCCATAATTGTCTTTCGAGTTCCGGACTGCCAGCCACGATATCATGTTATGCTTGCCGGCTGAAGGAGTAAACGGTCTCATTAAAATGAGCTCTTCGGTTTTACCCAAATCTCCGGGTAGCTTTATCATATTGTAATAGGCATCAATATCCCTTACTTTGTCGGGGCTGCTCTCATCAGGATATTTCGCAATATTCCATGCATCCTGGTTTGTATAGAAATTTGATATGTTTTCATCATGTTCATTTGGATCCAGATGGTATTTCTTTAAAATCTCTGTCTGAATCTTGAACAGGGTTTCGGGATATCTGGTATGTGAGGCTATGTCCGCCGGTAATGGCTCCTTTGAAAAAACATCCGGGTAGACCTTCTTGTATGCCTGAATTATAGGATCTTCATTATCTATAATATAATACTTTACAACTCCGTTATAAGCATCTACCGTAATTTTTACGGAATTCCTTATATAGTTGATACCGTTCAGAGCCCTGAGATCAGGTTCATTACTTTGAGTATAGAAGTCCTGGGCATAGGGGTATTTGTTTGATACGGTATAAGCATCCAATACCCATTGCAGCCTGCCATCGGAGGTTATAGTCATAGCCGGGTCTGAATCCACCTTCAGGAACGGAACTCCCTTTTGGGCTCTTTCAACAACATTCCTGTTCAAAAGTATCTGAGAGTCTGAATTGATATTACTGGAAACCAATATATTGGCATCCATGTATTTTATTGCAAACAACGCCCTGTTTAAAAGGTTTAGTTTAATCTTCTCGGCGTTTTTTGCATCAAAGTAGTTGAAAGTAGTTCCGTCATAGTCTATTTCAGGCTCTTTTCCTGAGTCCTTCGGATTTACAATAATAAAGTTATTGGTAAGCTCTCCATAGTATATTCTGGGCTCGGTTATGTTCAAGCTTTTTTTATCGACAGTATCCATTTTTAACCCGCTCAATAAAAATTCAACCTGCCCCTGAGCAGTGACCTTATTTATGGGGTTGACAACAACTCCGTATCCATGAGTATATTTAAACGTCCTGTTTACAAAGTTTTGATTTTGAAGATTTGCAGTATTGATTTCTCTTGCTGATATTAAAACAGGTATTTCCTTGTCATTGACAGTGTAGTTTAGAATATCTCCGGTAGAAAAAGTATAAAAATTTGTATTGCTTTGTAGTTGTCTGTTGCTGTTCAGAGTTGGAGCATAGTCAACAACTCTTATGTTGTCAATGGTATTCCTGTTATTTTTTATTGTCTCGGGAGTCAAATCCTTTATTGATGCAAAATCGTATGTCTTTATTTTATCGAGACTATATGCGGCACGTGTCTCAAGCATATTGTATTTTACAAAGTTTTTTTCGTACTCAAATTCATTTGGTTTGACAAATACAGTCTGGACAATTCCTGACAGAACTGTTACCAGGATAAATAATACGGGATAAACTGCTATTGTAACAGCTGCTTTTTTAAGCTTGCCTTTCCACATAAAAAGAAAGGAAATTATAACTATGGCCAAAACAATTAAAGGAGCAATTGTATAAAATTTAATCCATATATTGGTATTAGAAAAGCCTGCACCACTCACACCAATCTGAGTAAAGTTCGAATACAGCAGCTCCTCTCTCTGGAACTTGTAAGAAATGGTTTTTAAAACAAAGAATATTGCCACATTAATAAGGTTATGCCTGAGAATGAACTTGTCTTTCAGCTCTTTCAAATTAAAGCTATTATTTAGAGCTGTAAGTAAAACTAAAACATAATATATTGCCGAATAGATCACTACAAACAGCCAGAGGTTTGATATAAAGTCCAGCAGTGACATGTAAAAGGGCCTTTGAAACATATAGTAGCCGATATCCTGTCCGAACTGGGGATCAACTCTTCCGAAACCGACTGAGTTAAGAAATAATAATGCCTTATTATAAAAGTACTCTTTTGTAAAAAATGCACCTATTATTCCCACTGCCAATGCAATAGGTGTATTGTAAAGTTTTCTGGCCTCGAGATTATTGGTTTTAAAATACTTTCTCAGATTCTTAATTATCACTATGTTTGTTATATAGATAAAAAGGCTGACAACAACCAGTGATGCAAAAAAGAACATTATCTTATACAACAGATTAGTTGTAAATACTGTGGAATAGTTTGCATTTGGATTCAGTTCCTTAAGCTGAATCAGCTCCATATATATGGAACTTCCAATAATTGCTCCAATAACAGCCAATGCCGCTATTATTAGAAATACTACTCTTCCTTTGTAGCTCTTTTTGTTTTTTTCCTTATAGTAATCATAATTTATTTCGTTTTCCATGTTTAACCTCCATGTACCATAAGTACAAATTCACTAACGGATTTATACCAATTGAATGACTTTGTAACTCTAACTTTACCAGTTTGCCTTATCTATAGATCTTCATATTATGAAAATAAGGCTTCTACGAACTCATTGGCATCGAACCTCTGCAAATCATCCATTTGCTCACCAACTCCTATGAGTTTTACAGGTATGTCCAGCTCTGACTTGATAGCCACCACAATACCGCCCTTTGCCGTTCCATCCAGCTTAGTCAGCACTATACCTGTAATATCAGCTGTTTCGCTGAAGGTTTTAGCCTGGGAAATTGCGTTCTGCCCTGTAGTGGCATCCAGCACCAGAAGTGTTTCGCGGTCTGCTCCGGGAAGCTCTCTGTCTAAAACCCTGGATACCTTTTTCAGCTCCTCCATAAGGTTTTTCTTTGTATGAAGTCTTCCTGCCGTATCACATATAAGCAAATCAGCCTTTCTGGATTTTGCTGCCTGAACAGCATCATAGATAACTGCCGCAGGGTCGGAGCCTTCCTTCTGAGCAATAACATCCACACCTACACGGTCAGCCCAGATCTCAAGCTGATCTATGGCAGCGGCTCTGAAGGTATCGCCGGCTGCCAGGAGAACTTTTTTACCCTGCTGTTTGTACAGATTTGCAATTTTACCTATAGATGTGGTTTTACCAACGCCGTTTACACCGATAACAATTATTACAGCCGGCTTGGTATCCAGCTTAAGCTCATTTCCACCTTCTGCCAGAATCTCCTGAAGTTCTTCTCTAAGGAGATCCTTTACCTTCATGGCATCAATTATTTTTCTTTCACGGACCTTGGTTTTCAGATCTTCTATTACCTTCATGGTTGTATCAATTCCAAGATCTGATGTAATAAGAATTTCCTCAAGTTCATCAAATAGTTCTTCATCAACCTTTCCAAATGAAACAAGTACCTGATCTATTTTTTCAGTAATACTTTTTCTGGTTTTCTGCAGTCCTTCTTTAAGTTTATCGAAAAAGCCCATGTAATATCCTCCAAATTTGTTTTATACATTATTACGCCTTCCTGCGTTGTTCGAACACTATCTTCGTTGAAAATTGATTAAATTCTTTTTTAGCTTGCCATCTCACCCATTTTCATGGATACTACCTTTGAAACACCATGTTCCTGCATTGTTACACCGTACATGGTGTCGGCTGCTTCCATGGTACCCTTACGGTGTGTTACCATGATAAACTGAGTATTCTTTGAGAATTTTTTAAGATACTCTCCAAATCTATAAACGTTAGCATCGTCCAATGCAGCTTCAATTTCATCCAGCAGACAGAATGGTGTGGGCTTGAGCCTCAGGATGGCAAACAGCAGAGCTATGGCTGTAAAGGCACGCTCACCACCCGACAGCAGCATCATGTTCTGAAGTTTCTTTCCAGGCGGCTGAACCTCAATCTCTATACCGCTTTCCAGAACATTTTCCTGGTCTGCTATAATCAGCTCAGCTCTACCGCCGCCAAACAGTTCACGATAAACAATTCCAAAGTTCTCATTAATAAGCCTGAACTGCTCAATGAACTGTTTCTTCATTATTTGAACCATTTCCTGTATTATCCTATGCAGCTTGTCCTTGGCCTGTTCCATGTCGTTTTTCTGGACAGACATGAACTCGAATCTTTCCTTTGTTTTAATGTAATCATCAATAGCCGAAACGTTAACAGGTCCAAGATTTTTTATTTGGGCTCTATAGTCGTTAATGGTTTTCTGAGCCTGCGGTATGCTTGGGATTTCCTTCTTAAGCTCTATTGCATTTGTATAGGTAAGCTCATATTCATCCCACATTCTATCCTG
Organism: Bacillota bacterium; assembly: GCA_023409265.1. Taxonomy (GTDB): domain Bacteria; phylum Bacillota; class Clostridia; order Acetivibrionales; family DSM-1351; genus Ruminiclostridium. The sequence continues at coordinate 36,482 of JAEYHZ010000008.1, forward strand.
GATTGCTTTCATTTCAGCCTCAGCCTTGGTATTCTTTACGTCAATTCTATTGTATTCTTCCTGCAGCAATAAAATTGTTTTGTTTGTGGAATTCAGTTTTTCTATAAAGTCAGAGGCTTCTTCCTCCAGCACCTTCTTCTCTTCAACAAGTCTATCTATTTCAAAAGTTTTGCCAGTTTTTTCATTCTGCAAACTCTTTATTACATTTTCCAGACCTTCAATCGCCTTTTTCAGCGAATCGATCTCAATTTCGGCTTTATTCTTTTCATTTTGCTTCCTTGACACACTTTTCTGCATGCTTTCTTTTTCTGTGGTAATTCTTTCCATGTGCTCATTGACACTTTGAATACTTTCAACTATGGAATTCACCGAAATTTTAAAATCAGTTATTTCCTCATGAAGTTCATCCCTTACACTCTGGTCTGCCTTGAATTTTTCCTGATGCTCAGCAATGATGGACTTTGTTTCAGAGATATCTTTCTCAATTGCCTCAAGTTCCGCTTCATACTTTTCCTGTTCTAGCAAAGTGTCCTGCTCCTGTTTTGCAATCTGAGACTTTTCATCATTTAGCATGCCGATTTTTGCATCTATCTTTCTGATATTATCCTCCAGCATGCCCAGGTGGTTTTCATCCCTTGTTTTAACAAGCTGGTTGTCCCTTAACTTATTGCTTTCTTCATTATATTCTGTTTCTATTTCAGAAAGCATGCTTCTCACTTCTATAAGTTTTCCGGCTAATGAAATATCCTCCTTTTTCAGAGCTTCAATAGCTGCTTCAAGTTCAGTAATTTCCCTGCTCCGGCTAAGTATACCCGAGCTCTTGTGGTCATTGCTTCCACCCGACATGGAGCCGCTTGTACTGAGAATATCTCCTTCCAAAGTAACAATCCTGAAGGAATAACCGAATTTCTTTGCAATACTGATACCTGCATCCAGGTTTTCAACCACTGCAACTCTTCCCAGAAGGTTTAATACTATGCCATGATATTTGGCATCACAGTTTACAAGATCGGAGGCCAGTCCGCAGAAACCCTTGAATTCTTCAAGCCGGCGTATTGTATTGTCATCCAATCTCTTACCATTAACTGCAGTTATTGGTAAAAAGGTTGCTCTGCCAATCCGGTTTCGTTTTAAGAACTCAATCGCTTTTTTTGCATCTTCTTCAGTTGAGGCTATTATATTCTGCAGAGCGCTTCCCAAGGTCATTTCTATAGCTGTTTCGAATTTTTTGTCAACACTCAGCAGCTGAGCAACGGTACCGTGTATTCCACTTCCAAAGTCTGATGAAGACTGACAGGCGCTCATTATCTCCTTGACACTTCTGCTGTAGCCCTCCATGCTTTTTTCCATATCCTTGAGCATTTTATGCCTGGAGGTTTTAACCTGTATATCTGTTTTTACTGTTCCATGCTGCTTATCCATTGTCTGGAGAGTACCCAGCAGTTCATTTTTCTCATTGCTCAACTCCTGCATTTTATCATTGGAACGTTTGATCAGAAGGGTTGTGTTTCTGATACTTTCGGTCAGATCTTCCTTCTTCATGTTATCCTTGTCTTTTTCAAGCTTTAAAGTATATATCTCGGTTCCGATTGAATTCTGTCTTTTCTTAAGGTTTTCAATATGGTTCTTTATGTTATTGATCTGTGTTCTCTTATCAGACTGTAGATCAAGCTTATCCATAATTCCAGCCTTCAGTTTTTCGATTTGCTGCTCGCTCTCACTTAAAGTTGAGATTATAGCATCCAGTTCTGCCTGATATTTTTCAAGCTTTTTGGAGAAGTCAGCATACTGTTTGTTCAGATAATCAATCTTACTCTGTCTTGTTTTTTCTTCCTTTATTAAAGCTTCCGATTTGGTATTAATTTCAGCTATTTCTTCGTCAAGACGTTTAGTGTTCTGATCAAGACTGTTAATTTTTTCATTGTTCAGAGTTATCTCAGAACCGTTTTTCTCGAGGTTTGCTTCTATAACATAGAACTTATTTCTGGCTTCAGTTATTTTTTCATCCAGAGTTTTCAGCATTTCAGTCTTTTGCTGGTTCTGGGCGGTTATGTTTCTTAGCTTCCGTTCTTCTGCTTCAATATTGTCTTTTATGTCTTTAAATTGAACTTCGTATTCCTTTATTTTTTCCTTCAACTTGTCTATGCTGTCAAGGTAAACATTGACTTCGAGCTCCTTTAAGCCTTCCCTCAGGAAAAGATATTTCCTTGCGGCCTCTGACTGTTCTCTCAAAGGCTCCAGCTGACTCTCAAGCTCATTTATAATGTCATTAATACGTACAAGATTTTGTTCTGTGAGGTCAAGCTTTCTTTCAGCCTCCTGTTTTCTTACCTTGTATTTCATAATTCCGGAGGCTTCTTCAAATATATGTCTTCTATCCTCGGATTTGGTGCTCAGAATTTCGTCAACACGACCCTGCCCAATAATTGAATACCCGTCTCTGCCAATTCCTGTATCCAGAAACAACTCATGTATGTCCTTCAGACGACATGACGTCTTATTTATGTAGTATTCACTTTCACCTGAGCGATAGACCCTTCTGGTTATTGTTACCTCACTATATGATACCGGAAGATAATTGTCGGAATTGTCAATTGTCAGCGATACCTCTGCAAACCCCACTGATTTTCTGTGTTCGGTTCCTGCAAAGATAACATCCTCCATTTTGCTGCCACGAAGGGTTTTAGCACTTTGCTCCCCCAAAACCCATCTTACAGCATCACCTATATTGCTTTTTCCACTTCCGTTTGGCCCTACTACAGCGGTTATACCTGAATTAAAATCCAGATTTATTTTATCTGCAAATGATTTAAACCCTTGTATTTCAAGTTTTTTTAGATACATTACACACCCCGAAAATAAGTTAATGTCAGACTGATGTCTTTCAAGCTAAACTTGGTTAAATTTTAGCATACTTTACGTTTTAATGGAAGGTTGTACACTCAAATTACAATTCGGCATAATAATTATACGATAAATAAATCAATTAGTTTGGTTTAGGCGTGACATTTCCAAAGCAAATCATAAGCTTTCCAAACTACCGGCTATAAAAAACCATTAGCCTGCTGATCCAGGCTAATGGTTACCTGCTACTTTATTTTCATAAATTTTCTGGCAATCTTTACTATCGGTCTGTAAAGTACGCCTTCCATTTCCCTGCTTACCACCTTCAACTGTTTTCTTATGGCAATACTTTGCGGGCAATGACTCTCACATTTCCCGCAGTCTTTGCACTGGGACGCAAAAGCCGGTTTTGCAGACATTGCTCCAAGATTCTGAAAGTATCTTATTCTTACAGCTTTATCATTAGTAAGATATTTATCATTATAATGCGAGAAACAGCCCGGTATGTCAACACCGGCAGGACATGGCAAACAATAGCCGCAGGCTGTACATGGTATCTTTGTTTTTTCCTGCATTACTTTCTTAACTCTTTCAAATACCGCCAGTTCATCCTCAGATAGAGAATTGGGTCTGGAATCACTTGCTATCCTTATATTGTCAGCTATCTGAGCTTCATCACTCATTCCTGATAAAACCACATTAACTTCAGGATGATTCCATATCCAGCGCAGGGCCCATTCGACCGGAGATCTTTCAGGATTGTACTCATTAAATGCCTTTTTGACCTCCTGGGGCAAATGAGTTACCAGCTTTCCTCCTCTTAGAGGTTCCATTACAATTACCGGAATTCCCATGCTTGCAGCCAAAATTAATCCATCTTTTGTAGCCTGATTGTTTTCATCCATATAATTATACTGTATCTGACAGAAATCCCAGGGATAAGCCTTAAGTATAAGCTCAAAATCGGCTTTTCCCCCATGGAAGGAGAAACCGATATTCCTGACAATACCTTTTTCTTTCTGTTCTTCAAGCCATTTAAGTACCCCCAGCCCTGCCAGTTTGTCAAACATAGGTTTGTCTGTCAACATATGCAGCAGATAGTAATCAATATAGTCAGTCTGCAGTTTAGTAAGCTGTTTTGCAAATATTTTATGAGCATCTTCCAATTTACGGACCATGAAGGGAGGAAGCTTTGTGGCTATTTTAACCCGCTCACGGTAACCGCCCTGTAAAGCCTGCCCCAGCAAGGATTCACTCTTGCCGGCATGGTATATATAAGCGGTGTCAAAATAGTTGACTCCCTTTTCTATAGAATCACGTATCATGGCAACAGCTCTCGGTTCATCTATTCCGCCTGCCTTTGTGGGAAAACGCATACATCCGAAACCCAAAATTGACAGTTCTTCGCCATTCTTTTGATTTACTCTTGTTAACATACTTAACCCCTTTTCCGACCTTATGTTTTAAGCAACATATTATTATTGTTCAAACTTCACCTTTGCCATAAACTCATAGCCCTGTGGAGCCTGGCCGTTCTTAAATTCAAAGCTTACCCTTTTACCCCGCTGTTCAGCCGACAGCCACAAGTGGCAAAGCGCTATACCCGTATCAATATTGTTCATTCGCCCTAATAACTGAGCTTTAAGTAAATTAAGTTTTTTCCGGCTTACTATAACCTCATTTGCCTCACCGCTGAAAAACCAGGGCTGGGAGTTGGTGGCAGAAGGTGCCAGTCTGACAGGCTCTAGCAGCTGTTCAACGTCATTAATAGAGGTTATTTCTGAAAGACTATTGCGTTTAAACTGCTCTTTACCGGTTCTGTGGACAGGTTCGGCAGGACTTCCGAAGGCCAGCATGACAACGAACTCAAGCCCATTTCTTGACAGAGGTATTTCCTTGTCAGGTTTCGCTATTCCCAGCCAGCAGCTTCCCAAATTGTTTGCTGACAAGTACAGGTCAATCTGCTGCATAATAAAACCGGCGTTTACAAGGTATCCATCTTTTTTCTCAGAATATATACAAATATAATGCGGTGCTAGCATGAACTTTAATGCAAATAAGCCTTTTACCTTTTCATTAGAAAGAATTGTGAAATCTGTCGTAATGCTCTCATCCAGCCTTTTGACACCTTCTAGAAAAGCTTTCAGCTGTTCAAGCTTTTCTTCTGCCAGCGGTGTCATATGGTACTTTCGTACCGACTTCCTCTTAAAAATGGCGTCATAAAGCTCATTGTTTGTCATTTCAAGCCCTCCTTACATTTATTAATACAGTTTAAATTTGCCAAAGTTGTCATTTCATTGACAAAATCACTTACAGCTTTTGACCTGTGGTCTTTATTATACAAATCAAAGCCTGTTTGTTTTTTAATAATATCTGCTTTTAAAAATACAAAATTAAAAACTCCGGCTATTAAAAAGTTATTTATAAGAATCTTTTTTGTATCCCCCTGTAAAAGCTCATATAAGCATTTGTTAAATACATCAATATCACTCAAAATGTGAGTCTGTCCGTCATTTTCGGCCAGGTTATCCAATATTGCAATTCTGCTGATTTCAGGATTGTCAGCCAAAAAGTCCGATACTTCGTTGAGGATAAATATCATACGTTCTTTTGCAGAGAGCTCCTTGTACTTTTCAAATTTTTCAGGAAGTTTCTCTTTTGATTTGATTATTACCTCTCTAACAGCAGTTTTCATCAAATTATCCTTGCTCTGAAAATGATAATTGACCATGCCGTTACCTACACCTGCTTTTTCGGTTATTTCAGCTACTGTTATATCACCCGGCTTCTTACCCATGCAGATAAGTTCCCTGGTAACATTGACCAACCTTTGTTTCGCAGTTTCCTTTTGGCTCATGTAAAAAATACTCCTATGCATGTTCTGATAATTGATCTTACCATTAAAGAATCGAACGCCATACTGTATATCATTCAGTATAGCGTTCGATTTTTTAAATGTCAACGATATTATTCCAACAAAATACTGCCTTATACTCTACAGTTTTCGACATGTCGAAACTATCTTGCTGCAACCAGCACACAAGCCTGTACCTGCTGCAGGCCAAGGCTTTCAATCTGCTTGAGCAGTTCCTCATCGTAGGTGCCAGGTTGCAGCCAAATGTATTTAATTCCAAGCCTGGCTGCCTCATCAATAATTGGCCTGCCCCTTTTAGGCGAAACCACCATATCAATTACCTCAGGAACTACCGGTAATGATGACAGATCCTTATAGCATTTATCCCCCTCAACTTCCTCATACATGGGATTTACGGGGTAAACCTCATACCCCTTGGATTTTAGTTTTCTGTAAATCATATTTCCATATTTGGACTGGTCCTGATTAGCTCCCACAACCGCCCATATTTTTTTCTCCAGCATTATATCTTCAAGCATAGAAACCTCCTGGTAATACCTATTTAAGTTATTTTTCATGTTTAATTATATTATATATTTTCTTACAATATATATTAATATATCTACATCTTTTTTAATAAATTTTTTAAAGCCCATATGTATACATAATCTCATAATTCGTAACCATATAACCTTTTGAAGCATAAAATATGTTGTAAGCATTTTTTATGTTATAAAAGGAGGTTGGCCTGATGCCAAATTGGTCTGAGAATCCCTATATGCATATGATGAATCTCCCAAGGCAATATGAACCAATGATGGAAATGCCCCGGGAACAGCTGGAATCCATGTTTCCCAGAAGTTACCACATAATATACCCGGAAGTATGTCGTCACTGCGACAGAATGATTTCCAAACACGGAACAATGTATACCCCCTCCCGCCAGCATCTTGAGGAAATCGTAGACGATATCGATAACAGAGTTGGACAGGATATCGAAGCTGAATACGCGGATGACGATGATAATGACAATCAATATCTTGAGAGCAATCAATATCTTGAGAGCAATCAGTATAAGGACAATGATTATCAAAATGTTCAAAGCTATCAATACGGGAAAGAAAAAGGTGACAGGCAATTCGGATTCTTTGGTGGAGGTTTTGGAAGAAGAAGACGTTTCCGCAGAGATTTGATTTCTATTATACTTTTAAGAGAACTTCTCAGAAGAAGACGTCGTCCTCACTTTGGTTTTGGCTTCCCCGGACCTTTCGGGTTTTAACCTGAAGTTTACAATAATTTAAGCGTCAAAAAATTTTGACGCTTTTTATTGTCTAAAAAAGTATAAATTTATTATGCAGCCTTTGTCACCTTGTTTTGTATTATTTTTTTTAGTAATTCATCCTGCACATTGTGCTCCTGATTGCTATATTATATAGAAGAAATATATTCCTAGGAGGAGAATATGCAGGCAAATATGGTCCCAATCGGACAACATCAGCTGCCACCCCTGCCTTATCCATACAATGCACTTGAGCCTGTAATAAGTCAACAAACCTTGACTATTCACCATGATAAACATCATAAAGCATATGTTGACGGATTAAATAAAGCAGAAACAAGTATGGAACAAGCACGAATGAATAATAATTTAGAATTTATAAAATATTGGGAGAACGAACTGGCCTTTAATGGTTCAGGTCACATACTGCACAGCATTTATTGGACAATCATGGCTCCACCCGGAACCGGCGGAAGACCAGGAACAAACACATTGTATCATATTAATCAGTATTTTGGCAGTTTTAACGCTTTTAAAGAACAATTCAAGTCAGCTTCCGAAAAAGTTGAGGGTTCAGGTTGGGGAATACTAACCTGGCAGCCAACCTGGAAGCGGCTGGAAATATTAATGGCTGAAAAACATCAGAATCTTACTCAATGGAGCGGCATCCCAGTATTGGTCTGTGATACCTGGGAACACGCATATTATCTGGACTACCAGAATAACAGAAGAAAATATATTGATACCTGGTGGGAAATTGTCAATTGGTACGAAGTTGAAAGAAGACTTTTAATGGCACTCAACGGTCAAGTACCTCTTAAGTAGGGAAAAGCTCCGATTTATGTCCTTGGCAAGGAACTAATACTCCTTGGCTAAAATATTTTAGGCTCGCTGTGCCAGCGAGCCTATGAATTATTGTCTTTAATTATCGAGGTTGAATATAAAACTTAATGGCTGTTCTTTCTTCGCCATCAATATTAACCTCTGCAAAAGCGGGAACTGCAACGAGATCGATTCCATTAGGAGCTACAAAACCGCGAGTGATAGCAATTGCTTTAACCGCCTGGTTTACTGCTCCAGCTCCAACTGCCTGGATTTCTGCATAATTGTTGTCGCGTAAAACAGCGGCTAATGCTCCAGCAACAGATTTGGGCTGCGAATTAGCTGAAACTTTTAGAACTTCCATAAATACATCCTCCTAAAAAATGCTTTAATAAAATAATAAAAAAAATAGATTTATATATCTAAATATTACTATTCTATATATTACTGCAAATTCCTTCTTTTTACATTTAAAATTTTAAATAAACATTTCTGGCTTTATTTGTCAGGTTTTCACATGTTGTTTGTCGCATCCAATAAAGTTAATTTATGAAGTCTCTCGCCTTGTTCTTTTGAAAAATATCTCTTTGAGAAATCGGATCTTGTAACTAAACGATCCTGAATAAATCAATACCTTCTCTTGCAATTACCTTTATAGACCCAATATTGAAGTCAGCCCTTAATTTGTCTATATTTTGACGCTTTTGACCAACAATGTTTGAAACCTCTCCGGGCTTACATTCAATGACAACTTCCCGCCTATCTTTCACCTTGTTGTTCAGGAAATATTTCTCCAGCTTGTTTCTCAGCAGTCTGGATTGAACCAGTTGTCTTAACGCCGGGTGAAATGGCCCTGCTATGACTTCACCGTTTTCGCTGATACTTTCCGTGGGTTGCAGCCCGATACGGATGACATTAATATTGTTTTCTTCATAGAGCTCCAGTAATTTGGCACTGATATCAACTGCCTCCTCCAGAGTCAAAGGAGTATATCGACCCTGCTCATACATTTTTTGCAGGTAAGTATTTCGAATAACCAGCGTAGGATATATTCTGACAAGGTCGGGGTCAATCTGAATTACTCTTTTTGCTGTAAGTAAGGCCTTTTCGGCAGTGTCTTCAGGTAACCCGATCATAGTTTGTATTCCGAGTGAAAAGCCCTTCTTCTTAATCATTTCAGAAGCCTGTACCACAGCCTCCATACTGTGCCCCCTGTTACTGCAGCCGAGTACACGGTCGTCCAGGCTCTGTGCGCCCAATTCAATGGTTTTAACTCCATACCTTGCCAAAAGCTCAAGTATGTCTTCACTTATATAATCAGGTCTTGTGGAAAGTCTTAATTGATTTACTCTACCTGACTTTATATAACTGTAACCAATTTTTAAATACCATTCCTGTTCATCTTTTGAGATACCGGTAAAGCTTCCTCCATAAAACCCTATTTCTACAAATGCACTACCTGCGGTTTTAAGATGCTCTTCTATGGTATTTCTTATGTCCGACTCACTGGCTTCAGTGACTTGTCCGCTTATGGTTTTCTGATTGCAAAAGATACAGTCATATGGACAGCCCTTATGAGGAACAAAAACCGGGATAACTATATGCTTCTTTATTGTCAACACTCCTTTTATTCATTAACCCAAGAACCTGTTTAGTATCTGCTTGTACTTGACATTTTGAGTGAATTTTGTGTCAGGCAAGGCGAATTTTTGCAGCAATAATCTGTTATAAAAGACAAACTTTTAATAGTTTGTCTTTTATAAATTTAAAACAGCATGGCGTAAAATACGCCAAAACGACGAGCGCAGTGGGATAATAAACAGGTTCTAACATACGCTGAGCTTATCCAATGCGTCTTTCGCGGCATTTTGTTCTGATTCCTTTTTTGACCGGCCGGCTCCATGCCCGCATACAACATCATTTACCCTTATTTCAGTGACAAAGGTTTTATTATGGTCCGGACCGCTTTCATCAATTACTGAATAGGAAATCTGTTTTTCCCCGTTCTGTTGAACCTTTTCCTGAAGTTGGGTTTTGTAATCTGTAAACAGCTTTCCCTGTACACTGCTCTTGATAATGTCCATCATGTGTTTCAGAATAAATTCCTTTACAATATCAAATCCACCATCAAGATACACTGCACCCAACAAGGCCTCAAAAGCATCGGACAGTATGGAACTTTTGCTTCGGCCCCCGGAAAGTTCTTCTCCCTTTCCAAGCAGCAAAACTTCTCCGAGTCTAATATTTCCAGCACAACGAGACAGGGAACTTTCACACACAATTTTTGAACGAATAACCGTTAACTCTCCCTCAGGTAATTCAGGAAACATTTTATATAAATATTCACTAATGGTCAGGCTTAAAACCGAGTCGCCAAGAAACTCAATCCTTTCGTTATATTTAAGCTTCCTAGCTTTCTTTTCATTAGCATATGAGCTGTGAGTTATTGCAGTTAATATAACTTCCTTATCTTTAAAAGAATAATTTATCCTCTTTTCAAGAAGAGGTATATTGTCTGGTTTATTATTAGTGCTGTTTTTCAAACTGCTATTCATTACATCCCTCCGAACATTTGGCTTCAACATTGTTTATATAAAAAATGTAGCTTTCTTAAACAATAAAATAAAAGGTGGAACTCATCCCCACCTTTTATTTTATACTTTAATAACACATAGGTTCAATAGAAAATTCGTCGGCTGTTGAAAAAATTCTTACCTTAAGCGCGTTTCAACGATGCGAAGGTGTCCTTAAGGACACCCCTTGCGTCGTTATGTTATATCCATATCATCAATATATGTCTTTTATTCGTATTTCTTTAAGCATAATGTTGCATTATGACCACCAAATCCAAGTGAATTTGACAATGCATATTTTATATCTGCACTTCTTCCAACGTTTGGCACGCAGTCTATGTCACATTCAGGGTCCTGATTCTGAACGTTGATTGTTGGAGGCAGGAAGCCCTCCTTAAGCGCCATTGCAGTTACTATAGCTTCTATTGCACCTGCTGCTCCAAGCAAGTGACCGGTCATTGACTTGGTTGAACTCATCGAAAGATTCTTTGCATGATCACCAAATACTCTTTTGACAATGTTAACTTCTGTAGGATCGTTTAACGGTGTTGAAGTACCATGTGCATTAATATAACCAACCTGCTCAGGATTAATACCTGCATCCTTTATAGCCATTTGCATGCTCTTTACTCCGCCGTCACCTTCGGGATGTGGAGCTGTAATATGGTATGCATCACAGGTACAGCCATATCCAACTATTTCAGCTAGGATGTTTGCGCCCCTCTTAACAGCATGCTCCAATTCTTCGATTACAAGAATTGCGGCACCTTCACCTGGTATAAATCCATCCCTGTCCTTGTCAAAAGGTCTGCAGGCAGTAGCCGGATCAGGATTTTTTGTCATAGCTCCCATTGAACAGAAGCCTGCAAAGCTCATAATTGTGATACAAGCTTCAGCACCGCCGGTGATCATAACATCTGCATCACCGCGTTCAATTACTTTGAAAGCATCTCCGATTGCATTGTTACCTGTTGCACATGCAGTAACAACACACTCGTTAAAGCCTCTAAAACCGTACTCAATAGCTATTCTTCCGGCTGCCATATTGGAAATCATCATAGGAATAAAGAAGGGGCTTACTCTTCCGGCACCCTTATTTAGCATGACTGAATGCTGATCTTCAAGTGTTTCCAGACCACCAACACCCGAACCAACAATGACTCCGCACTTGTCCAGATCAAGACTCTCCAAATCCAGTTTTGAATCTTCAACAGCCAACTTGGCTGCAACCATAGCAAACTGATTATATCTATCCATTCTTCTGGCTTCTTTTTTATCAATATATTGAGAAGCATCAAAATCTTTTATTTCTGCTCCTACTTTTGTCGGAAGATTTGAAACATCAATTCTAGTTACTTCACTTATACCATTTTTGCCTTCTTTAATAGCTCCCCAGAATTGCTCTGCACCCATACCTAAAGAAGAAACAACTCCAGCTCCTGTAATAACTACACGTCTGCTCATAATTAACCTCCATTTATTCGTTTAATTTGTGAAAATTATTTTTAACTTAAGAAATTTGATCTATATAAACGTCCAAAGGACATCTGAAACTTGATTACGGACATAATACTTAAAAAAAGTCCCTATTGGGACTTTTTTTAAGTATTATTTTTGATGTATTCAACAGCATCACCAACTGTAGTGATCTTTTCTGCCTGATCGTCTGGAATCTCAAGGCTGAATTCCTCTTCTAAAGCCATGATAAGCTCAACTATATCAAGAGAATCTGCTCCGAGATCATCTATGAAAGAAGATTCCATAGCTATATCGTCTTCTTCAACACCTAACTGCTCAACAATTAACTTTTTTACTTTCTCGAAAACCATATATTCACCTCCTTCCAAAGGATGGTTTCATAAATCACACACCTAATATAGTATGCAATTTTAAAAATTTTAAGCTGAACAACTTAAAAAATCCATCTTAAAGCTTAACCCTGATAAATTTTCCAAGCACATTCATGCTTATATTATTACATAACCAGCCCACCGTCAATATCTATTACCTGTCCGGTTACATATCCGGATTCTTCTGATGCCAGAAACGCTACAACATTTGCAACATCTTCAGGTGTCCCGAACCTTCCAAGTGCAATCTTTTCGAGATATTTCTTCTTCAGATCCTCAGGTAATATTTCCGTCATATCACTTTCAATCAGGCCCGGTGTTACGGCATTACAGGTAACACCTCTGGGAGCAAGCTCCTTGGCAGTTGTTTTTGTCAGAGCAATCATACCGCCTTTTGATGCCGAATAATTTGCCTGACCAGGATTGCCGTAAGCTCCTGCAACAGATGAAATGTTGATTATTCTGCCATATCTTTTTTTTATCATCAGCTTGGAAGCTGCCTTTGTACAGAGAAAAGTTCCTTTCAGGTTAATATCCAGGACGGTGTCCCAATCGTCCTCAGACATCATAGCCATAGGTTTATCCCTGGTTATTCCGGCATTATTGATCAGAATATCAACGCCTCCAAAGGTATCTACTGCTTTTGCTATCATCGCTTTCACGTCTTCTGCATTTCTTACATCACCAACTGTAGCTGCTACTTTAATCCCTGCAGCTTCAAGCTCACCAGCGGTTTTAAGAACAGATTCTGTAGTTCCGTTGAGTACAATGTTTGCGCCCAAGCTTCCTAGCTTCTCGGCGATTGCTTTTCCAAGTCCCCGTGAAGATCCTGTTATGATAGCCGTTTTTCCTTCAAATTGCATAATTACACCTCCGCGGTCTCTTACTTTGTCAACTCTTCCAAAGTTGCATTGAGGCTGTCAATATTTTCAACATTAAGCACTTTTGCTTCCTTGTTAATTTTCTTTACAAAACCGCTGAGAACCTTTCCCGGTCCAATTTCAACAAAGGTGTCCACACCCTGTTCCAACATGGTTTTAACGCAATTTTCCCACAATACAGAATTACTTACCTGATTAATTAAAGTTTCCTTTACTTCGTCCTTGTTAGTAACACACTTTGCTGTAACGTTAACTACAACCGGTATATTTATATCATTCAGGGTTATTTTTTCTAGTTCAACTGCAAGCTTTTCACCCGCGGGTTTTAGCAGACTGCAGTGAAATGGCGCACTAACAGGAAGCAGCATAGCTCTCTTCGCACCCTTTGCCTTACAGATTTCATTTGCCTTTTCAACAGCTGCTGCTTCACCGGCAATTGCCAGCTGACCCGGACAATTGAAATTGGCTGGCTCCACAACTCCGACAGCAGAAGCCTCTTTGCAGCTTTCTATTACAGCCTCATTATCAAGACCGATAATTGCTGACATGGCTCCTACTCCAACAGGAACAGCCTCCTGCATGAATTTTCCTCTTTTTCTTACAAGTGCTACAGCATCCTTGAAGCTGATAGTACCTGCAGCCACGTGAGCAGCATATTCTCCCAGGCTGAGACCTGCTACGAAATCAGGCTTAATCCCCTTTTCAAGAAGTGGCTGCATGCATGCAACACTGGTTGTAACAATTGTTGGCTGAGTATTTTCAGTAATTTTTAAGGTTTCATCATCACCATTGAATATCATTTCTTTTATATCAAAACCCAATGCTTCAGTAGCTGCTTCAAAAATTTCGTCAGCACTTTTATACTCAGCAGCAATATCTTTTCCCATACCTACATACTGAGCTCCCTGTCCGGGAAATATAAAAGCTAATTTACCCATACAAACCTCCAAATTAATTATTTATAATAGACATGATTAAATTATCTAGCCCATTTAATTAGTATGGAACCCCAGGTCAAGCCGCCGCCAAACCCCACAAGTACCATATTGTCACCTTTTTTCAGCTTTCCTTCCCTGCTTGCTTCATCCAAAGCAACCGGAATTGAAGCTGAAGATATATTTCCATACTTCTGAATCACATAGTGGAGTTTCTCATCTGTTACACCAAGTTTCTTGATAGCACCGTCAATAATTCTTGTATTTGCCTGATGGGGGAAGATATAGTTTAAATCCTCCACTGTCATATTAAGATCTTCCAAAACTCTCAGAGTAGCGGATGACATTGCTTTAACAGCAAATTTGAAAACCTCTGTTCCGTCCATCCAAATAGAATTTAATTTTCCACCAGGTCTTTTTTCTCTTTCAGCTTCGGTGAGATGAAGATTTGGTATTGTAATATTCATACCTGCAGTTCCATCTGAACCCAGGAAGGAATTAAGTATTCCGTGACCTTCTTCAACTTCGCCGATTACTACCGCTCCAGCCCCGTCCCCAAAAAGCACACAGGTATTTCTGTCCTTCCAGTCAACCACCTTTGAAAGTCCTTCACAGCCTATTATCAAAGCATGTTTGAACATTCCGCTTGCAATAAACTGCTGAGCTGTTACCAGACCATATATGAAGCCAGTGCAGGCAGCATTAAGATCAAAAGCAGTTGCCTTTTTTGCCCCGATTGCTCCCTGTATTATACATGAAGTCGAGGGTGACATGTAGTCCGGTGTTTCTGTAGCCACTATTATCAAATCTATGTCTTCAGCCTGTAGATCTGCATCCTCAAGAGCCTTTCTTGCTGCCTCTATACCCATGATATAGGCCGGAGAATCTACATTTAAAATTCTTCTTTCGGAAATTCCTGTTCTCTTAATAATCCACTCATTAGATGTCTCAACCATTTGCTCCAAATCACTGTTTGTGAGCACTTTTTCGGGTAAATAACTTCCAGTTCCCAGTATACCTATGCTATTAGTCGATATCGTCTTCAGAGGGCTTCACCTCCATATTTTTGAATTGTTCTCTGATTTCATCCACAATACCGTTTTTAATTAGCGGTAATGTTCTTTTAAGTATTGCAGTTCTTATTGTTTTTGCTTTAGATGATCCGTGACTTTTTATGACAAGTCCGTTTATCCCTAAAACCGGCGCGCCTGCGAGCTCATCAGGATCGAGTTTGTTTTTAAAATCCCTAAAAAATGGCTTGACCAAAAGGTAGCATATTTTTGTAAGAATATTTGATGTAAATATCTTTTTCAATTCCTTCATGAAGAAGGAACCTGCTCCCTCATACAGCTTAAGAGCTACATTTCCTACATATCCATCACAAACAGCAACGTCGACTTCGCCGCCTGTAATATCATTACCCTCTATATTACCAACAAAATTGACAGGTGATGATGATAGGAGCCCGAAAGCCTGCTTCAGAGTGTCATTACCCTTTGCATCCTCGGAACCTACATTCACCAGGCCAACTTTGGGGGTTTCCTGATTAAATATCAGCTTCATATAAATTGAACCCATTATACCGAACTGCAGATAGTTTAATGGTTTGCAAACCGTATTCATACCAGCATCTATAATAAGACACATATTCTTTTTAGTTGGAACCAGTGCAGGCATGGATGGTCTGTCTATTCCCTTCAATCTCCCTACTATGAGCAAAGAACCTGTCAATAGTGCTCCGGTATTGCCTGCAGATAAAAAAGCATCACCTTTTTTCTCTTTTAACATTTTCAAGCCAACTACCATAGAGGAATCTTTTTTACCCCTGATTGCTTTTGTGGGAGTATCGTCTCCTTTTATAACTTCAGTAGCATTTACTATCTCAATTCTATCTTTGTTATATTCCTTGCTTTTCAAAACTTTCTCTATAACTTCACTTATCCCTACTAATGTTATTTTAAAACCATCCTGCATACTTATTGCTTCCAAACAGCCATCTATAATAGCCTCGGGAGCATTGTCCCCACCCATGGCATCTACAATTATATTTATCATAAATTTATATTCCTCCAATTATTAAGGAACAACCGATAATATTCATACTTAAAAATACCTGTTATGATTATTACCTGTTTTGCTGCTCCTTTACACTGCCTTTGTCTATTGTTACCAGAATAAATTTCCCCCGGAAAACTTCTACGCTTTTTTCGTATATCTTAACCCATACGATAAACCGGTTGCGTTTCGATTCTCTCACTTCAGCTTTGGCAACCAGTTTTGCACCAGAGTATACAGGAATTTTGTATTTTATGTTTGCAATTCCAACAAGGGCAACCTGGGCATCAATAACTGCAATGGCAAGAGTCTCGGCTAACGAGTAAATATAATGTCCTCTTATTATGTGGGTTTTCTCAAATGCCATAGTGCTGTTTGTTTCCATAAGTGATATAGCACTTTGACCAAGCTGTAAATCAATAAGTTCTCCTATAAATTCTCTGCCCTCTATGGATTTCAGCTTTTCCTGGTTGGACTCGGCTACGTTTTTTATTCTCTCTCTTAGCTCTGGAATCCCTAATTCCAGCCTATCCAACCGAATTGTCGGTACACTTACCTTAAAAAAATCAGCCAATTCTTCATCTGTTAAAAATGGGTCATACTTGATTTTTTCAAGTAAAATTTTTTGTCTCTGTTGTTTCTGTGAAGACGATCTGCTCACAAACAACCACACCCCTTATTAATTATAATTATTACCAGATACTAATTGCTGATAACAAAATTATATATTAACTTTGCTATTATTGCAACTATTTTCTAATAATATTAGCTTTATTTAAAATATGTAGTTCAGACATATTCCCTTAAAATAAAACCTTTGAGCCCTCAAAGCGGTTACAAATGTGATATATACTAGTGTACCAAATTTATCAAGAAATTATTTATTTATGGAATATATTTTTATGACCTACACATAATATTACACAATAATCCGCTTATGCAAAAAGTTAAAAAGCAGGATTTAAATGCGTTAAATTCTGCAAAAAATGAGTAGCCGCAATAAATTACGGCTACACGTAGAACGATGATTGTTATGATGAAAATTTACATTTGGTCAGGCTTGATTACTTTTATATTCTTTGCAAAGAAATCAATACCGGAGTAAATCGTAACTATGACTGCAATAAACATTAGGTACGCATCGATATGAATATCGGTAAACAGTGAAAACGGGAAATTATTCAGCAAAGCTACTGATACAGCTATAGTCTGACATACCATTTTTATTTTGCCGGATCTATTGGCAGCCACAACCTGCCCTTCACCAGCAGCAACCAATCTCATACCGGTTACAAGAAGTTCTCTGGAGATTATGATCATTGCCGCCCAACCGGTTACAACATCTCTTTGTACAAGTGCTATCAGTGCGGCCGTAATAAGCAGTTTGTCTGCAATAGGATCCAGGAATTTACCAAAAGCCGTGATGAGTTTGTGTTTTCTGGCAATATATCCATCAACCCCATCAGTGCTTGCAGCTAAAATAAACAGAAACGCTGCAACATAATTTCCATAACTGTTAATGAACTGATTGATACTTAACATGTCATCTTTTAAGAATGACAATATAGGAAGATTAACTGTTGCATCAGGTATTGGTATTACAAAAATCATAAATATTGGTACTAACAATATTCTTGAAACTGTTATTTTATTTGGTAAGTTCATTTATGACCTCTCCTATCAAATCATAATCTTCTGAATTCAATATCCTTATCTCGACAAATGACCCAAAATCCAACGGTTCAGGACTGGTAAAGTACACTGTACCATCAATCTCAGGCGCTTCCGCATAAGTACGTCCATAATAGAATATACCATCATCAGCAATGCCGTCAACAATTGCTTTATAAACTTTCCCGGTTCTTTTGGCATTTATTTCTGTACTTATTGTATTTTGAAGCTCTAATATTGTTTTTTGGCGTTTTACTTTAATATTTTTCCTGATCTGTTTTTTCATTTTGGCAGCAGGTGTTCCTTCTTCCTTTGAGTAAGTGAAAACACCTAGTCTGTCAAATTTGAATTCTTCAACAAAGCTTACCAACTGCTGAAAATCATCTTCCGTTTCGTCAGGAAATCCCACAATAAGTGAGGTTCTGAGAACAATATCCTCTACTCTTTCACGCAGTTTTGTCAATGAAGAGCGTATTTCTGCTGCTGTTCCCCTTCTTCCCATCAATTTCAAAATTCTATCTGATGCATGCTGAACAGGGATATCCATGTATTTGCATACTTTGGGATTGGATGCAATTTCATCAATCAGTTCATCATCAATCTCCTCCGGATAGCAGTACAGTAACCGAATCCACTCTATACCCTCTATTTTTGATATTTCCCGGATGAGTTCAGGGAGCATTTTCTGTTCATATATATCAATTCCGTACCTTGTAGTATCCTGAGCAACCAGTATTATTTCCTTTGCCCCGTGTTGAGCCAGAGTTTGTGCCTCTTTAACCAGAGCTTCAATTTTTCTGCTTCTGTAAGCTCCTCTCAAATAAGGGATAATACAATAGGTACAGCGGTTATCACAGCCCTCTGATATTTTCAGATAAACAGAATGTTTGCGTGAAGATATGATCCTTTCCTCATCAAGATAGCCGGTTTCATTAAGCTTTCCATATGCTACAACCTTTTCCCCCTGGTAAGCCCTGTTGATCACTTCTGCAATTTCCTTATAATTTCCGGTTCCAAGTACTGCATCAACTTCTGGTATCAGGTCAAGTATTTTCTCTTTATATCTTTCAGCCATACAACCGGTAACAATCAGTAATTCGCAGCTGCGGTTCTTTTCCTCTGCCATCTCGAGAATTGTATTAATGGATTCCTGCTGGGCAGATTCAATAAAACCACATGTGTTGACTATAAGAATTTCTGCATTTTCCTTTTCGTTAACAATCTCATAATCCGCGTGTTTCAGCATACCCAGCATAATTTCACTGTCAACCAGATTTTTGGGGCAGCCTAAAGACACAATACCTATTTTTTTATTCACCAATTACACTCCTTAATATATTTTATGTCACCTGCATTGAAAATTACAATGAATATTTTATTTCCGAACTGAATATTAATATATTTTCAAAAACTCTAATAAAAATTATTTATTAATATTGGTGAATTGTCAATCTATTCGGAAAATTTAATTCTATTTTTATAACATTTAGAATTATATAGTGTCAGAAGGATACAGCTAAAAATTTTCTTAATTCTTTCCATTACAGCTTATGGTACAATAGGATTGTAATTAATTTTACATATTTAGTAGTCTATGATTACAATTCCAGAACATGGGTCATTTAGTAAAACATGTTCAACAGCACTATATGTCTAAAAAATAAATATGAGAGAGGTAAAAAGTGGCAAGAATTTTAATTATTGAAGATGATATAAATATCAATGATTTAATAAAACGGAATTTACAATTGGTCGGGCATAATCAGGGCCGACCTGTCTGACGGAAAAGCATACGAGATATCATTTTATACCGATACTGATGAAATAGTATCCATAAAATGTATTTGATTTATTCATTCATCCGGCAAAAACTCAGTTACAGCCTTTGATATCTGGCCGTAACTGAATCCCCTGCCCGCCAAAAAAGTCTTCATTTTTTGAATCATCTTTTCGTCGAAGACGGTATACTTTGAAAACCTTTTTCTCAGAAGTTCCAGAGCCACCTCTTCCTCATCAAGCTCAAAATTCTCAAAAGTATTGTTTATAATATCATCAGTGATTCCCTTTTGTTTTAGTTCCATGGATAAAAGCTTAACTGATTTGGGTTTTAGTTTTGATTTTTCAGATATGTATTTACAGGCATAATTATAGTCGTCTATATAGTTTATTTCTTTCAGATTATCGATGACTTTTTCAATTGTGGCTTCTCCATACCCCATATCCGACAGCTTTTGAGATACCTCGTATGCTGTACGCAGTTTCATGCTAAGAAAGCTGACCGCAGCACTCCTTGCTGCAGCATAAATTTCAGTATCCAATATATAATTCAAAGTTTCCTCGGTAATATTCTTTCCTTCCTTCAGTTCAAGCAGCTCGATGCGCTTTTTTGGCAAACAGAAAGTAATATTGTTGTCCAGGATTACAGCAGCCATTGAAGAAACCTTTTCATTCTTTTCTATAGCAGTTATTCTCATAAAAACCCCTTACTATTCCTGAAAAGGCATACCAAACAAGCAAAGCGTAATAACCTGGCTTAAATTGGTATGCCTTAAAATATTATAATTTACTATATTGTTAATCTACTATTTGTAATGCATTCATCTGCAATGCCTTAATTTTAAATAATATAATAAAATTATTTATTGATCAGTCCAACTCTTCTTCTTCAACTTCATCAGCAGACTCATTTACAACAGGTGCAACTGTTAAATTGCCTCTGACCAGCTTTTCTATTTCCATACACATTGCAGAGTTTTCCTTTAGATACTGCTTTGCGTTTTCTCTTCCCTGACCTATACGCTGTCCGTTATAAGAGAACCATGCACCACTCTTGTTCACAATGTCATTGGCAACAGCTATGTCAAGAATACTGCCTTCCCTGGATATGCCTTCACCGTAAACTATATCAAATTCAGCTTCCCTGAATGGTGGAGCTATCTTATTCTTTACAACCTTAACTCTTGTTCTGTTACCTACTACCTCATTTGCCTGCTTGATGGACTCAATCCTTCTGACATCGAGACGTACAGAGGAGTAGAATTTCAAAGCTCGTCCACCCGGAGTAGTCTCGGGATTTCCAAACATTACGCCAACCTTCTCACGAAGCTGATTAATAAATATGGCAGTTGTTCTGGACTTGCTGATAACGCCTGCCAGCTTTCTGAGCGCCTGTGACATAAGTCTTGCCTGCAGACCCACGTGTGAGTCTCCCATTTCGCCGTCTATTTCAGCTTTTGGTACAAGTGCTGCAACCGAGTCTACAACTATAACATCAATAGCCCCGCTTCTTACAAGGGCTTCAGTAATTTCCAATGCCTGTTCACCGGTGTCCGGCTGTGAAACTATCAAATTATCTATATCAACCCCAAGTTTTTTAGCATAAATCGGATCAAGAGCATGTTCTGCATCAATAAAGGCTGCTTCTCCACCTGCTTTTTGAGCTTCAGCAATAATATGTAATGCAACTGTAGTCTTACCTGATGATTCAGGTCCATATATCTCAACTATTCTGCCTCTGGGTACTCCGCCTACTCCAAGAGCAATATCAAGGCTTAAGGAACCGGTAGGAATAACTTCAACATTCATATGTGCATTTTCGCCCAATTTCATAACTGCACCTTTGCCGAACTGCTTTTCAATCTGACCAAGGGCCATTTCAAGTGCTTTTTTCTTTTCTAACATGGGGTGACCTCCTCGCATTTATAGAACATTTGTTCTGTTTTTATTATATAGATTTTTGTTTATTAAGTCAACTTAAAAATTTATTTTTTCAGGATTTTCGCCAGCCTCCCCAACAGTTTGTTTTTGAAGGCTACTGCTTCCTCTACCTTCAGGAGCATCGTACATGCAAAGTAAACAATAGCTCCTACCAGTATTTCAGTACCGAGAACAATTATTTCAATTATCTTGGAGTGCATGGAATAGGTCTGAGTAAAATCAACGGGAGCAAGTTTGTTTATTAAAAATATGACAACTCCCATAATGGCTGCTGCCTCCAGCAGCTTGAGTGAATATGCAAAAAGCCTCTTCCAGTGCATTCCGTTCATCTTTTTAGAGATTATATACATCATTGCCGACATATTGACCACACTCTGAATGGAATAGGCCAAAGACATTCCAGCAGGTCCCAAATCAGTTTGCAGGAATATGAAACAGAAAACAAAATTTAAAATTATTGAAACAGTTCCCACATAGAGAGGTGTTTTTGTATCATTGCTGGCATAGAAAGCCCTGTTTAGTATGGCTAGCATCGACTGTGCAATCATAGCCGCGGTAAACAGCAATAGAATACTTCCAGCGGTAACTATTCTTTCTCTGTCAATATTAGCCGACCACTTGTAGACCACGCTTATGACCGGCTGGGATATTACCATAAAAGCAACAGCCGAGGGTATTATAAGGTAAAGGATGGTTTTAAAGGCTCCGTTTAAAATATTCTTGAAATCGTCAACCTGCTTTAAGGCCAGCTTCTCTGATAAAGTGGGCAGGAGTGCCGTTCCCAGTCCCATGGCAAAAATTCCATAGGGCAGCTGCCAGATGTCATTGGCATTATAATATGCTGTTATGCTTCCTTCATGTCTGAACAAGGATATAAAATTCAATGATATCAAAATATTTATCTGTACTACTGCCGAGGCCGCAAGTGACGGTATAGCCAGTCTGAACAGTTTTCTGAAACCGGAATGTTTCCAGAACAGCCTGGGCTTGTAAAACTTGAAATTCGGAAAAGCAAATGATATCTGAATTACAAAGTACATTATTGCGCTGGCAAGGACTCCGAAGGCCACATATTGAACACCGAAACGGCTTAGAATCAGTATGCTGAGCGCTGTTCCAAGATTATACAGTGATGGCCCGTAGGCAGCCGCTGCAAACCTTTGATAGGAATTTAAAACACCGTTTGTCATTCCTGCCAGCATCATAAAACCAACCGAGGGGAATAAGATTCGTGTCAGCTGAATTGTCGTTTCCCTTACCTCGCCCTCCAGACCTGATGCTGTCATTGAAACCACCCAGGGTGCAAATATAACCCCCAGGGTACTAACCACCAGCATACTCAGGAATATAACATTTATAAAGGTACCTACAGCCTTCCAGCCGTCCTCTTCCTCACCTCTGGCCAGGTAGCCCGACAGGATCGGAATCAGTGCAGCAGATATTGCGCCGCCAATAAGAAGGTTGTACATTAAATCCGTTGTTCTGAACGCCGCCAAAAGTGAATCGGATTGAGACGCGTTAAGCAAATTGTTAATTAATATTGTTCTCAGGTAACCAGTGATTCTGCTGACCACCAGTGAGGACATTACTATAATGGCGGCGCCTGTGATTTTTCTGTTATTCGAACTCAAATTACTGCCTCCGTGAACCGTAAAGCCTGCTTACCTTGTAAGCTTAACTTTAGTCAATTTTCTTTTGTAAATTATTTTTGACCACCCAAATCAATATCCAGCTTTAATATATGCCTTCTAATCATATCGAAAACATGAAGGGCTGTAATTGTCCTTATTCTTTTTCTGTTACCAAGCAGTCTAAGTTCCTTTGTGATAGTCCCTTGATCTGATGAAAGACCAATGTATACCAGGCCAACCGGCTTTTCAGCTGTTCCGCCATCAGGCCCCGCTATTCCCGTAACTGAAACTCCGATATCTGTTTTTAATCTCTTTCTTATTCCTTCAGCCATTTCTTTTGCAGTTTCACGGCTTACAGCACCATACTGCATCAAGGTTTCCTTCTTCACTCCCAGATACTCTTCTTTTGCGTCATTTGAATAAGTTACTGCTCCTCCCATGAAAACTCTGGATATTCCCGGGATATCAGTCAACGTCTGTGATATAAGTCCTCCGGTACAGGATTCAGCTGTAGCTATGGTAAGATTATTTTTTAACAGGAGATTTGCAGCCACCTGGTCCAAGGTTTGGTCTTCTTCAGAGTACAGGCATTGCCCGGTTCTTTTCCTTATTTCCTCTATAACCGGTTCAAGCAGCTTTTGGGCGTCCTTTCCCTGTTCAACCTTTGCCGAAACTCTTATGGTCACTTCCCCTTCTTTTGCATAAGTAGCTATGGTAGGATTTGTTTGGCCATCAATAAGATCCAGAATTTTTGTTTCCATAGCCGACTCGCCAATGCCAAATATCCTTAAGTATTTTGACTCAATGGAATAGCTGCTTTTTTCCCTGAAATATGGAAACACAAAATCATTAAACATAGGTTTCATTTCTGAAGGGGGACCGGGCAGCATGACAATGATTTTTTCCCCCTTCTCCATTATACAGCCCGGAGCAGTTCCATTATTATTTTTAAGTATTATACAATCTTCAGGCATATATGCTTGTTTTTCATTGTTTTGGGTCATTTCCCTGCCTATCTTTTTGAAGAATGCCCTGATGTCCTTAAGACTTTCCTCATGTAAAACAAGCTTTTTACCAAAGGCCTGCGCAATAGTCTCTTTAGTTAAATCATCCTGAGTTGGGCCAAGACCTCCTGTTGTAATCACAACATCACACCTCTTTAATGCCAGTTCAAGACTTTCCTTCAGCCTTTCAGGATTGTCACCGACTACACTGTGATAATAAACGCTTACACCTACATCCGGTAATTCTGAGGATATATACTGAGCATTTGTATTTACTATCTGCCCCATGAGCAGCTCTGTTCCAACAGCTAATATTTCTGCTTTCATTACTAAGTCATCCCTTTCATGCAAATTTCACCGGCCAATAAAGAACCTTCACGTACAGTTGTGAATATTCAAGGTTGCTGAAATAAATTCTTAACATCAAATCCATAGTAAATTCTTTTGATGTTCTTTAATATTATATCAACCTGAAAGGAAAAAGTAAGCATACTGAAAAAGAAAAACAAAGAAAAAATGTTGAACCCAAATATACTTAAGAAAATAAGGGATTTAAGAAAAACTCAAAAAAGTAAACGGGGAATTTTAGAATTCAGTACTGAAATGCATTAATTAGATTGTACCATATTATCCATAATATTCAAGTCCTTTTTTTGTATTTCGTATCATCCAATTTTCAGATAACCGAAATCGTTTTCTCTGTGCGGTTGAAACAGCTTCAGCGCTCACAGAGATAACATTCATTAGTTCCGATGAAGTCATCCGCGCCGTTTAAATGTCGGCACTTCGCCCTTAAAAAAGTCGTATATTTCCAAACCCGGCGAACATTCAAACATCAGACGCAAGCGACCTGCCGCTCAGGGTCACAACCCCCTCCTTTCAACTCGTGCTAGTTTTAAATGCGTACTCTTATACAAAACTGGTATTGCCGCGGCTATAAGGATTACACCCATAAAAGCGGGTGCGGCATGGCCAAGGGATACATAGATTTGCCCGCCAATAATAGGCCCGATTATTCTCGCTAAAGATTGAATAGATTGGCTACCTCCTTGAATCCTTCCTTGTTCACTGGAATCGACAGACTTTGAGACCATTCCATTGAAGGAAGGCCCGAAGATGGAATCACCAAAACCAAATATAAACATTCCAGCGATAAAAAGAGGATAGAATGAGAACAGAGCCGATGCTGCAATAAGACTGTAGCCTATCATCTCCGAAACCATTCCAAGAATTGCTATCTGTGCATCACCAAGTTTTATCAAAAGCTTTGGCATTATTAAGCCTTGAGAAATGATGTCCTGGACGCCCATAATTGAAAACATAAGTCCGATTATTGCAGGCTCCCAATTGAAAGTATCTAATGAAAATTGCGAAAAAACTGCCTGTAAAGATCCATTGGGTATCCAAAGCAAGAACGCTGAGACAAGCAGCCTTTTCAAGTTTTTCATGGAAAGTACGTTTACAAGCTGTGTGAAGGGATTCAGTCTTACAAAGGTAATCTTTTTCAGTCTATTATTCTGCTCATGGCTCTCAGGCATATATAAGATACCATAAACAACATTTATTAAGGTTATTATTGCTCCAAAATACATGGGTGCAGAATAACCAAACCCGGCAAGTAATCCACCTAGAGCAGGTCCGATGGCGGCACCTACACCTGCAACCGCACTCACCCACCCAAAGTATTTGGTTCGCTGTTCTCTGGGAGTGATATCTGCAAAATATGCGAAGATGGTACTTATGCTCCCGCCCGTTATACCCTCTATTATGCGCCCGGCAAATAGTACCCATAGAGCTCCTCCTATGCCAAAGACCAAGTATCCGATTGCGGAACCCAAAAGACATATCAAGAGTAATGGACGACGGCCGAATCTGTCGCTCAAAGCTCCCAGTCCGGGGGCCGCAAAAAACACGCAGACTGCATAAACCGTGGTCAGCAACGTAACAACTATAGCTTGATCTCCCGGATTGCTTATATAAGGCTGCACTAAGAATGGGACAACAGGTGTTATGATACTGAAGCCTATTCCACAAAGGAAAACGGACATCAGACCGAACATTAAAGCCTTTTTATCTACTGTTTGTTCTTTCTTCTGTACATTATGTGATCTAAATTTAAACATTTAAATTCTCCTCTCAAAAGTGGTATTTTTGTTTCCTTGTCAACATAATTATCATATCCTGTTTTTGTTTCCTTGTCAACAAAACCACAGCAACAAAAAAGCAGCCTGTTCTCAATAGAGTTGGCTGCCTTTGGTTTCATTTTCATTATTCAAATTTATTCTGGTTAATATCCATACCCAGTTTCTTTATTTCATCATCCAAATGCTTGCTATACTTATCCACGAAGCTAAGCATACTGTCAAATTGTTCCTCGGTAACCTGCTCAAATACAGCTTTATCCCGCTCTTGAAACTCTTTGTGCAGTGCCTCATGGACTTTATAAATCACTTGCCCTTTTTCAGTAAGCCTGAAATAGATTTCTTTCTTATTATCCGGCTTCTGATAGCTTTCAATAATACCCCTTTTTATAAGCTTCCTGGTCATCTTGCTTATAGCGCCCCTGGTCATATATAAGGACTCCGCAAGTTTTGTCACGTTGGAATCTACATTTCTTCCAATGCATTCGATGTAATGTACTTCAGAAGACTTATAACCCTTAAGACTATCTTCCATCTTAAGCTTGTTAAGCCAACCCATCTTGTTTAATAGATCCCTGAAACCCATCATGACCTGTTCTTCTTTGTTCATGGCCTGTCCTCCCGCCGGTTGGTGCATCAACAACATTATATTAAATCTTTGTTTCTATTTCAACAATATTAGTTCTACACCTGATTTTATGCCATTATATTTTTTAATTAAGTTTATTGCTTCTTTCCTCTTACTTCCTGCCTTTTGCGTCTCACTTCTGATTGCATGAACACCCTTTAACCTGCTGACTTCCTATTCAAAACATTATATAATACTTCCATATGGTTTAATAATATGTGTTTCAGGAGGAATTTTCTATGAAGGCTTTATTTATCGGCGGTACCGGAATAATCAGCTCGGCTGTCTCTTCTTCTTTGGTTAGGCTTGGCTGGGATTTATATTTATTAAATCGGGGAAATAACAGTGAAAGAGTTCCGGAAGGTGCGAAAGTTATCAAGGCAGATATAAACGATGAAGAAAATATTGCAGCATTGATTAAAGAACATGATTTTGATGTGGTAGCAGATTTCATAGCCTTTGTTCCATCACAGGTTGAACGTGATGTAAGGCTTTTCAAGGGTAAAACAAAGCAGTACATTTTCATAAGCTCAGCCTCGGCTTACCAAAAGCCGTTATCAGATTACAGAATAACCGAGTCTACGCCTCTGGCAAATCCTTACTGGGAATATTCCAGAAATAAAATAGCCTGCGAGGAGCTTTTATTAAACGAATACAGGAAACACGGATTCCCATTAACCATTGTTCGTCCAAGCCACACCTATGATGATTGCAAAATTCCTCTTGGAGTACATGGAAATAAGGGCAGCTGGCAGGTGGTAAAAAGAATGCTCGAAAATAAACCGGTAATAATTCACGGAGACGGCTCTTCATTGTGGACTCTCACCCACAACAGTGATTTTGCAAAGGGATTTATCGGTCTCATGGGGAATTTTCATGCTATCGGAGAAGCAGTAAATATAACCTCCGATGAAAGCCTTACCTGGAATCAAATTTACGAAATTATCGCAGCTGCACTTGGCGTTAAGCTCAATGCCGTCCACATAGCATCTGATTATCTTGCTGCCTGCAGCAGCTATGATTTTAACGGATCTCTGCTGGGTGATAAGGCAAACTCTGTAGTTTTTGACAACTCAAAGCTAAAAAGACTGGTTCCCGGCTTTGCTGCAACGGTTCGCTTCGATCAGGGTATAAGAACTCTTTTGAAAAATGTCCTCTCACATCCCCAACTGCAGGAGGAGGACACGGAATTTGATGTTTGGTGCGATAATGTGATTGAAAATTACAAAGCATCAATGAAGAAATTCTGATCTACTGAAAATCCATGCTTCAGAGTATTTTTTATTGCCTAGCAGAATCAAGCATAAAATGTCAGGAAGGCTATTTGTTTACAGATTATACTTATAGTCAGATGGGAGGTTAATTAATGGATTCTATAACGAGTATTCAGAAAGCAGTTGATTATATTGAAGAAAATCTTCTTGAGTGTTTGGAATATCATACTATAGCGCAACAGGCATGTATGTCGAGTTACCATTTTCAACGGATATTCTCAATTCTTTGTAATTTTACAGTAGGTGAATATATACGTAATAGACGTCTGAGTCTTGCCGGCTTTGAACTATTGTCTACTGAAAATAAAATCATAGACATTGCGCTTAAGTATGGTTATGATTCACCGGAAAGCTTTTCACGTGCTTTTACTCGTTTTCATGGGATGACTCCTTCCTCGGCGCGCATGGAAAAGAGTCATCTGAGTTCATTTTCCAAACTTTCCATTAAATCAATCTTAGAAGGGCGGACGGATAGAATGCAGGATTTAAGCAAAAGGGGCTACCTTGTAAAAGAGAATGGGTCTGTATACTACACAAAAGATATGGACAGAACAGGAAAATGGTTTAGTGATATACTTGGCTGGTACGATGAGATTGATGTAAGAGATGAAAATGGGCTGGGTACTTACGGGTGCGTCAGTACCATACCTCACGACCTTGCAGCGCTGCATATCGCACCATTTACAGGAATTCACATGTTTTACGGCGAACCCCAAAAAGGTATGGTGGCATTTATGCTTGTTCAAGGGATAGAAACGCTGCACGAATTAGTTAAGAAAAATGGTTGGGAACAGATAACAGAAGTTCAGATGCAGCCCTGGGGCTGCAAAACCTGTGATGTAACAACGATTGACGGATCCATATTAAGATTTTTTGAATAGGTTTATGTCAGCTTGGATAACCATGTTTGAGCATTCAAGAAATTTATGGAAGTGTCCAAATTTTTGCGTTTTCAGGATTTCCCAAGTTTAACAAAGTATACATTACATTATTAATTTATACTAAAAACGCCCTCTATAAAGGGGGCGTTTTTTTATTCATGCCCTTTGTGGAATATGCAGTACCTTTAAGGCTATTTTTATATAAAGATAGTGCATCAATTTAACTTCATATTATACTTATTAATATAATACCGAGTTATTTTAGCCCCATAAATTTTTCCCATTCTCCTAATGTTGTAACCTTTTTATCCCCTAACCGCGTTCTGTAAAAATCAATGTATCCTTGCAGAATACCATATTCTTGTGAAGCTACATGCTTTATTGTGCCATAGCTTTGTGGTAAAGCCGGGTCGCATGATAGAAATTTAAGCTGTTGCGTTTTTAAATCATATTCCCAGTTTTCACGTATTGCAGGGCTGTATTTGCTTTGAAATCTATACCAGCTTAAGTCTTGGGAATTGTCCTTGTATCCATATTCAAAACTTATAGAGTAGGATAAATGTATCTTAGAATCACCATCATAATCTGCAAAAGCAGAAAAATAAGTATTTGCATCAGGTTCAACTATCTGTGGAAAGAATAAAGTACTACCTGCAACAGGATATTCCCCAGCAATAGAACCATCTGGATTATACCAGATTTCATCAAAAATTTGTAATCCTGTACCATGATTTACCTCGTGATTGACAACAAGCCAATATTGCGTTTCGTCGATGGATTGTTCAACCCTATATTCTGGTTTATCCCTTTCATTCTGATACATAAAACCGTCAACTATCCATATATCAGAGTTATTTGAAAACATGATGTAAATATACATATGCCCCTTATTTATCTGCAATACGGCAACCTTTTTGTTCCCAACATTAAAACCATTAATCTTAACGTCTAAACAAATTGAATTTACATAATCTTCTTTAGGTACTTTTGCTAGTACTTTATCATAAATACCATAGGACCGTAAGATGTTATCAACTTGTTCTCTATTAATACCCGTTTCTCCTCTTTTTTTTAGGTTTTCAAATTGAGTAAATGGGGATAGCACCTCATTTGACTTCACCGAAGCTAGCGACTGTGAATTTGATGGATTATCGGACGAAATGGCGCTGCAGGAAGTCAAAATAAAAGTAATGACAACTAAAAACAATAATTCTCTAATAGTTTTCATTTGTTCTCCTCCACTAATAAACGGTAAACTATATAATATAGAGGCAGTTTCACATTTTCAAACAAAATACTCTCCTCTTTGATTATACAATTTAATACCAACATATGAAGTTACAAAATCGTAATTTTAAGTTTATGCGACCTAACTAGAATCTGTCCCAGGTTTTATTTAATAGTGGTATGTACTGAAGTAATGAAGGATACTTAGTTCTTGTCTCTATTTAAAAGGAGGTCTGGAAGGATCCATCACCTTGCTGACATCAAAAAGCTCCTTCATAATCTTTGGCATATGATGCATTTTATACCCATCAAGATCCATTCTCTCCATATAAACATTATCTTTATATAATATGTACGAGGGAGATGGTCCTACACCGCAATATATATTAAAGCCCTGGCTGATTATATAGCGCATTCTGGCATCTTTCTGCTTAAAGGTTGCTCCGAAGGGCGATATGTATAAATTGGTAGGACCCACTATGCTTCCAACTTCTTCCTTCCATTTTTCAGTATCATATTTAAGATAATTAAGTGTTATAGTACCTTCCGAGAAGGTTCTTCTATGAGTATAGCTGTGACTTGCAAATGCCCATCCGGTCTCTTTGAGCTTTGCTACTACAGGTATTACATCATTCTTTTCTTTCTGCCAGGATGGATTATTATGATTTGTTCTGTACCCAAGTATACCTTCATAACCTGTTAAAGCTAGTGTTCCTTTTGCCCCTTTGAAGGAAAAGTCAGGATTTTCATTTACAAAATTATCCAAAATAGGTACAACGTCCCCTTCGGGAGATATAATTTCTTTACCTTCAGGTGTATCAATCAGAGAAGCAGGATTTCCCTTATCATCTAAAACCAACTTTTTTGCAAATCCATCTTTCTTCATATATGTGTAATAACTCATGTCATCAACCGAAATTACAAGAGGTTTTTGTCCTTTAGGAAGGTATAAGTCCTGTGCCGTCATTTTCCCAGAAGCATCCTGTTTAAATAATTCCCTTAGATCAACAAGTGTATAGCCCCTATCATACATTTCCTGTATCATGAGCTTGAATTCTTTGACAGTAGTCATCCAATTATTGTACCCCTGCTCCATTGAATCCCCTGTAAAACACAGTTCAGGATAAACAATAAGACTATGAAAGAATACATGATAAATCGGACCCTTGTAAAGCACCAGGTCTTTTTCCAAAGTATTAAGCTGGCTCTGTAAAGCCATTAATGCAGAATTTTCAGGAGCAACCTTTAATGCTTTATTTATTTGTTGTTGAGCGTTTTTATAATGTGTTTCCTTTATCAAATTTTGAACTTCAGATATGTAACTTTCAATAAGTGCTTTATCAGTTGTCCCTTTGTTGTCATCTGTACTTGTGTTATTAGCTGTACTTGTGTTTTCAGCTGAACTTGTGTTATCAGTTCTAATTTTGTTAACTTCAGTTATTTCAGCAGACTGTGAGGTATTAGCCCTCAGGGGATCTGTGTTTGAAAAAGTTTGAGTAAAAGTCGTCATAAACAATAGGCTGACTGCCGTAATAATAATCATTATCGAAATAATCCCAACAATAACAACAAAAGTAACTTTTTTACCCATTTTCTCTCCCCCATCCCCAATAAACAACAATAATACAACTATAACTCAATAATATACCAAAAAATAAAAAGAAGCCAGAGACTTAAGTCTCTGACTTCTTTACAATATTGTAAACTTTACAAACAATAAACCTGGTGACTTGGTATTAAGGATATTTCGCAATTTTGCAAGGTTT
Organism: Bacillota bacterium; assembly: GCA_023409265.1. Taxonomy (GTDB): domain Bacteria; phylum Bacillota; class Clostridia; order Acetivibrionales; family DSM-1351; genus Ruminiclostridium. Next base: position 68,515 of record JAEYHZ010000008.1, read on the forward strand.
GTACAGCATTATCGGGATTTTCCACCCTTAGAATAACAAAAGCTTCATTTCCGGATTTTCCTACGAACGCATACATATATTCTATACTGATGGAATTCTGCTGCAGCACATCCAATGCTTTTGCCAATCCTCCGGGCTTATCCTCCACTCCGATGGCGATAACACTGGTACAGCTTACTGTAAATTCATTTTCGCTTAAAATCTTCTCTGCTTCCTCAGGTTTGTTAACTATCAGTCTGAGAATGCCAAAATCAGTAGTATCTGCAATTGATAAGGCACAAATATTAATATTGTTGTCAGCCAGTGTCCTTGTTACGTCCGCCAAACGACCAGACTTATTTTCCAGAAATAATGAAATCTGTTTTACCAACATGGTTGAGGCCTCCTTATATTTTATTTACAAGTCTATATATGTAGACTATGTGTAAATCCTCCTTATAATACTCTCTTATCAATTACTCTCTTGGCCTTGCCCTCACTGCGCTGAATTGTTTTTGGCTCAACAAGCTTAATTCTGGCACTGATTCCAAGAGTACTTGCAATTTCTTTGGCAATCTTTCTTTCGATGTCTTCAAGCTTCTTAACTTCATCTGAGAAAAGCTGCTGCGTTATCTCAACCTGTATTTCAAGGGTATCCAGATTGTCTTTCCTGTCTACAACCAGCATGTAGTGAGGCGCTGTTTCTCCTATTGACAGGAGAACACTCTCAACCTGTGACGGGAATACGTTGACACCTCTGATAATAAGCATATCATCAGTTCTTCCTGTCACCTTACTCATTCTTGCTTCAGTACGCCCACACTTGCATGGAGCATAATTCAGCGATGATAGGTCCCTTGTCCTGTATCTTATGAGAGGTAACCCTTCCTTGGTAATTGTTGTAAATACAATTTCACCCTGTGACCCTTCAGGCAGAACTTCTTCTGTTTCGGGATCTATGATTTCAGGAATGAAGTGATCCTCAGGAATATGCATTCCACACTGGTATTCACATTCACATGCAACACCGGGCCCAATAACCTCACTAAGACCATATATATCTATTGCTTTAATTTTTAGTCTTTCTTCAATTTCTTTTCTCATACTCTCAGACCAGGGTTCTGCTCCGAAAATGCCTGCCTGAAGTTTAAGATCTTCAGGTTTAATACCCATTTCCGCCATTTCTTCTGCAAGATAAAGTGCATATGAAGGTGTACATGCAATATGGGTCGTTCCGAAATCTCTCATAAGATCCAACTGAAGCTTCGTATTGCCCGAGGAGGTGGGAATCACCGTCGCTCCAAGTTTTTCACCTCCATAATGTGCACCAAGTCCGCCAGTAAACAGACCATAGCCGTAGGAAACCTGCAAAAATGAGTCCTTTGAGGCTCCGGCGCCAGCAAAGGTACGAGCCATAACCTCGGACCAAACCTCAATATCGTTTTTTGTGTAGCCAACAACAGTCTTTTTACCTGTTGTTCCAGAGGAAGCATGGACCCTGACAATTTCATTCATAGGAGCAGCAAAAAGACCGAATGGATATGTATCTCTTAAATCCTGCTTATATGTAAAAGGTAAATGCTTCAAATCATCTACTGACTTGATATCTCCGGGCAAAATACCTTTTTTGTCCATCTTCGCTCTGTAGTGGGATACATTATTATATACCCTTTCTACAGTTTTTATGAGACGTTCGGTCTGAATTTTCCTCATTTCGTCTCTGGACATACATTCGTACTTCTCATTCCAACAAGACATAATAAAATCCCTCCAGATTGATATTTAGTTTTATAGGAACAGTTAATAAGCTATTCCTCAGCCAAACATCCCACCCGGAATGGCTTTCAGGGTTTACGGCAGCGCCGCCCCACACAAAAGCAATCGGCCAATTTAAAATAATATAATATATATTTATTACGTATTTAATTCAAAAATTTATAACTGATTTAATACAAACATTCTCATAAGTTTAATTAATTATATTTTTATTTATGACAATTATATCCCTCTTCAAACGCCCTTAAGTTAACTTCCAGAACCTTTGAAGGAACTACTTCATGGATGGCATCAACAAATATCTGCTTATTTATTCCTGTTAATTTCGCCATTACTCCAAGAAGTACTATATTTACTGCCTTAATTGTTCCGCATTGTTGTGCAATTTTCAGTGCATCCAGGGAAAAAATACTATGTTCGGTTTTGAGAGTTTCCAATATATTTTCAGGGTATTTGGCCTTTCCTATTATAACCGGCATAGGATTGATTTCCTGTTCGTTTATTATCATTTTACCATCCTTTGTAAGATAATCAACCCATCTTAAAGCTTCCAGCTGTTCAAATGCAATAATAAGATCAGCTTCCCCCTTTTCAATAAGAGGAGAATATACCTTTTGGCCGAATTTAACGTATGTAACTACACTCCCACCTCTCTGTGACATTCCATGAACTTCTGAAACCTTAACATCGAAATTCATTTTCAACGCCACAGTACCCAATATTCTGCTTGCCAACAAAGTACCCTGTCCACCGACACCAACGATCAATAAGTTTAATTTATCCATACTTGTTAACCCATCCTTTCTATTGCATTAAAGCTGCAAATTTTTGTACAAAGCTTACAACCAACGCAAAGCGCAGGATTGATTTCAAGATGATCTCCCTTGTCAACAATAGCAGGACATCCAATTTTCATACATGCCCTGCATGTCTTGCATTTATCCTGAGAAATCTTCTGACTTCCTTCAAATCTGACATTCTTCAACAGAGCACAAGGTCTTTGTGAAATAATAACCGAAGGTTCATCAGCTTCAATTTCAGCTTTTACTACCTTTTCAAACTCTTTAACATCGAAGGGGTCAACTACAGTTACTCTTTCTACACCTACCGCCTTACAAAGCAATTCAAGATCAACCTGTTTAGTAGGTTCACCCTTGATAGTAAAGCCGGTTGTCGGATTGTGCTGATGTCCGGTCATTCCTGTTATGGAGTTGTCCAGAATAAGAACAGTAGAGTTACCTTTATTATAAACAATATCAATCAATCCGGTTATTCCCGAATGAATAAAGGTCGAATCACCTATTACCGCAACAGTCCTCTTTCTGAATTCGCTGCCGCGGGCCTTTTCCATACCATGTGCAACACCTATGCTGGCACCCATACAAATACAGGTATCCATACATTCGTTCGGAGGCAGCGCACCAAGTGTATAGCAGCCAATGTCTCCGCTTACATTTAATCTAAGCTTTTTTAGCACATAGTACATGCCTCTGTGAGGACATCCCGGACACATAACCGGAGGTCTTACAGGTATTGGCTGTGACGGTGCCTGTGGCACTTCAAACTTCTTTTCGAATAGCCTTTCAGAAATAATCTGAGCGCTGAGCTCACCCATTACAGGGAGCTTCTGCTTTCCAACTACTTTTAATCCCATTTTAAGTATCTGATTTTCGAAGAAGGGCTCAAGTTCTTCAACAACGAATAAAGTCTTAACCTTTGAAGCGAATTCCGTTATCAGTTTTTCTGGAATGGGATGAACCATGCCAATTTTAAGAATAGATGCATCGGGAGCAGCTTCCTTAACATACTGATAAGATATACCGCTGGTTATAATTCCAACTTCTTCGCTGTTCAATTCTATTCTGTTAAGTTCGGTGGAATTGGAAAATTCTCTGAGGGCCGCCATTCTTTTTTCAACTTCCACATGTCTTCTTCTGGCCATGGCAGGCATCATGACATATTTGTTCGGGTCCTTGACATATTCCTTCAACTGGAAATTTTCTTTATCTGAGACTTCAACTGCACTTTGTGAATGGGAAACTCTTGTAGTAAGACGAACAATAACAGGAGTATCAAATTGTTCACTAATTGCAAATGCATATTTTACAAAATCTTTACATTCCTGACTGTCTGAAGGCTCCAGCATGGGAACTTTTGAGGATCTGGCATAGAATCTGCTGTCCTGCTCATTTTGAGAACTATGCATTCCAGGATCATCTGCAACCATTATAACAAGCCCGCCATTCACACCTGAGTAGGAAACTGTAAACAGCGGATCTGCCGCTACATTCAGGCCAACGTGCTTCATAGCACAGATTGCTCTTGCTCCTCCAATTGAAGCACCTATTGCAACCTCTAATGCCACCTTTTCATTTGGTGACCATTCGGAATATATTTCGTCATATTTTGCTATGTATTCTGTAATTTCAGTACTGGGTGTACCAGGGTAAGCAGCAGCAATTGTACAGCCAGCTTCATATGCCCCTCTTGCTACAGCCTCATTGCCAAGCATGAGCTTCTTCATTTTAACCTCCGTCCGCGTGTTCTTCACGCATTATACAAGAATAAAAAACACCATAAAACATTTTTATATTTTAATAATGTATAGTACTAAACTAATGTAATTATTATAAAGGATAAAATTTATAAAAGTCAATTACTATCGGCACAGGAAGCTGATTGCAATTGACTTTTCAAAAATAGTTTTATTAAGTTTGGAGAGTACAAATAAATCAATCATCATAAATGATTTCCAACTTTATTTTGTCATAAACGTCCTTTGAATTTCTGGCCAGCATATATGGTGACAGCATCATAAGTTCTACCATATTTACCCTGTATTTTTTATTTCTTTTTCCTTCCTTTGGATAGAGTTCATAATTTACAACGTTTCTTAAAATAATTGGTACCATAATACCTTGATTATTATAAAAGTTAAGTTCAAGGGCCTCTATCTTTGAATCCTGACGGTTGGTCCAATAGGGTTTATACCCTACGGCTATTAGCTTGCCGTCAATGCCAAGATCCATACTCCTCAGGGTATATTGATTTCTAAGCATATCTGAAAATAGGTTCTTTAACCTGTCAATATCCATGTAATCCAAGTACAATTCCTCCCTTAGAAAAGCTATAACGAGGCAATAAAATGTCCCCCGCCTCGTTGAAACGCCGCTGAAGTAAGGAAATTTTTCTACAACCGAAAAATTTCCTTTTGAACCGAGGCGTTATAAATGCTCTATGATATATTATGTTGTGTAAACATAATATGTTACTGCACCTGGACTTGAAAACTTTTTGTGAACAGTATGTTTTAAATGTGTTTTTTACGTATAAGCTGGAGATTATATATATGTTCACCATGTTTACATGCGGCAAAATGCTATGATATAATCTTATAGATATAAAAACACTTTACAAATGAGGTCTGAAATGAACACAAGAAAATTTACTTATATCACTACTTTGATTTTAGGAATGTTCCTTTTTGTACTGGGAATCATTTTTTTATTTTATATAAATAATGTGGCTCCGGAGCCAGGTTCAAATTCACCTATTCCGCAAATTCTCAATGGTCTCAGTGGTACCAAGAAAAATGACCCTATGAACTTTTTACTCCTTGTTGGTGATAAAGCCAGCGGCAATACCGATTCCATGATGGTTGCCAACTATAACCCGGACTCAAAACAGATTAGTATTGTTACAATTCCCAGAGATACAAAAGTTAAATTGAAAAATAACATTTTACCGAAAATAAACGCTGCATATGCTGCCGGCGGCAGAGAACATGAGGGGGCTGTATACGCTTCAGAGGTCGTAAGCAATCTGACGGGTATAAATATTAACTATTATGTTCATATAAATATATCTTCAATAAAGAGAATAACCGATATGCTTGGAGGAGTTAGTTTCGAGGTACCAGCGGATTTAAGATACGAAGACCCTACTCAGGATTTGCATATAAATTTAAAGAAAGGGTATCAGTTGCTTGACGGAGACAAGGTTGAACAACTTCTCAGGTTCAGAAAACCAAACGAAAGATTGTATTCCCGTGAAGAATTAAAAGAGCTGAGGCAATTTTATGATGGCAGTGACATAAAGAGAACAGAAATGCAGGTTAAATTCATAAAGGAATTTATAAGTCAAAAACTGAATATTCAGTATCTCCCAAAGTTTAATTCAGTTTTGAATTATGCATTTCAAAATATTATAACAAATATGACCTTGAGTGACGCGTTAAAATTAACCTCAGGTGTTATTAACGTGTCGACGAACAATTTCAATTCCTTCAGACTTGATGGTGAAGATAAGGTTATCAACGGCGGTTGGTTTTATGTTTATAATGGTAAAATGATAGAAATTGATACTAAGGAATCCCTGCCGGCTGAGGATATAGTGTCACAGTATTTTAAATCTGTTGGTGGAATTGCAACGCCATCAGAATTATTTGTTCCTGAAAAGCAAGACGATGAAGAACCGGCTAAAACTACTAAAAAACCAGCTAAATCCACAAAGAAAAATCCATCCAACTCTGAAACCGATTCAAAGGGTACAGGGAAGGATAAACCTTAGTCAAAGTTAAGTTCAATGAGAATAACCGGGATTAATTACAATCAGAAATAACTTTGGAATAAACGGAAAAGCCTGTAATTCCAGTTGATTAGGAATTACAGGTTTTTCTATAAATTAATAAAATAAATTTTTGATAAATATATTAACGATGGTGTTTGTTAATTCCGCCTCAATTTATGGTATAACAGTCCAAGTCCAATCTTTTTCAGGAATATTTTTGAGATGCAGCTCAAAAGGAAAATCGATTCGCATATGAAAGGCATCCTCTATAAATTCTATCGAAGCTACTAGTTTACCGTCAGAGAAAAATATCTCTTCATCATTATGCAGTGTTATTTTTTTCCCATCTTTTAAGACAACGTTGCTGCCATTGGTGATAACATATTTTGAATCCCTATATGTAATGGTTAATGATTCTGTTTTATCATCCCATTCCATGGCAGCACCGATTTTTTCGCAAAATTCGCTGACAGGCATATAACATTTGTCTTTATTAACAGGTTTTATTTTAAACGGATATAGTTTTTTATCAATTTCTACTTTCTTCGTTTTTGTGGTGTCCTTGATGTCATACTCTATATTATCCACAATTACACTCTTAAAATCGGATAAATTCATAATACTGTGGAACAGCGCACCACATTTTAACTTTTCCTGTGCAGGATCATTCCCATAGTCCATGTTATTTTTTAAGAGCTCATTAAAGGTTTTTATTTCTCCATTTTTCATTCGGAAAAATACATTTGTAAAAAATTCTGTCTCATTGTTAGTTGTCTCCAATACTACACCAATCGGAGTCATTTTTATTTCAGTATCACCATAAGATGGGTTTTTCAGCACCAGATCCAATGTTTCCACATTACACTTCATAGGTATGGTAATTTCTTTTGCGTGTTTCATTGCACTCAGTTTAATGTAGTAATCTTCTTCATTCTCATTTAAACTATATGAACTGGAAAGTGCCCAGTATCTTTTTGTAGAAGTCTTTTTTTCCTCTATTTCTCCCCATCCATAACCACTAAACTTAAACTGCTCTATAGCTTTCTTGTCTTTCGGACCAAAGGATATCGGCTCCGCTCCGCTCATAAGACCGCTTCTATCTTTCATAAGCTCACTGACTGCATCAGGCGTTAAACCCTCAACCGAGAATACCACAAGCACCTGATATTTTGAGGCAAGCACCTGCTCCAAGGTTAAAGTAAACCGACCGTCGGTAACGCTCTCCTTCGGAGTTTTTACATTGCTCTGTATAGCGGAGGTATCTCCTTCAAAAAATGCCTTTAATAAATCAGAATTAATAGCCGCAAATGCTGTTGTTGCCCCTAAAGCAACAATAGCAGCCACAATAGCAATCATTTTTATTAATTTCTGTTTCATATAAATTTTCCTTTCTTCAAGATCAGTATTCAGAGTTGTGTTAACTTTGTTTCTAATTTTATGAGTATCTATTATAAAATTTGAACTTTCACAGCCCAATTCCTTTTCAAGAGCGTTAAGTCTTTTATTCATTGCATTCCCACCTCTCTTTCACTAAAACCTCTTTTAGCTTTATTCGTCCCCGTGCTAACTTGGTTTTTATAGTAGAAGTACAGAGTCCTGTTCGCTGAGAAATTTTCCCTATTCTTTCTCCAAAGTAATAATATCTGATAAAAATCTCGCTATCAGGCTCTCCAAGCTGTGCAATCAATTCCAAAAGCAGCTTTTTATCCTCTTTTAATTTCAATCCCTCCTGGGGTTCTATTTCTTTAGAAATTATATTTTCATCAAGTTCTGTGTAGGATTTAACCTCACGCAATTTATTTTTTGCACAATTCCGTGCTATCGCACTGAGATATGTACGTATACTGCCTTTTTCATTATCGATAGCATCAGCATGCTTCCAAAGTGAAATAAATGCATCGGAAATAACCTCCTCAACATCTTCATTTGTCATAACCCTTCCGATAATGTTATATACAATTATGCTTATGTAGGGGGTGTATATATCAATAACTTTTTCAAGTGAACCTCTCTTTTTCTCCTTCAAATTTGCCAGGATTTTTGCTTCATTAATCAAGTTGCAAAAGCCTCCTCTATATCAAATTAAAATAATGTTATTTTATGTTGTACATTGCTATATACACAGAAAAGTTAAAATAAGTTTCAAAACTATGAAAATATTTACCAGATTATTTTAATACAGGAATTTGAGATAGGCAAAATCAGTATGATATTCTACTTCGAATTTCTTACAATCTATGTTGGATTGCACCCATGCAGGGCGAACAAAAACAAAAGCGTCGGATGAAACTTCTCATCCAACGCTTTATTTATTAGGTCAATTATCTAATGAGTCAGGCACGTGTAAACGACAAAACTCAGTTTTTAAGACAAGATGTTTTTGTCAAAGCCGTCTTAAAACAGGATTTTATATTTAATCATGACTTATGTCTCGGCGCTCTCTTAACAAGAACGGCAGCTTTGGTAATAGCAGCAATAACATCTACCTCAAACTGATTCCTGAGAGAATTCACTTTTGAGTACAGCTCTCCCTTTTCAGTAGCTATGTATTTTGGAGGGAGATCATTTAATGCAAGGGCTGCAATGTCCATAACGCATAATTCACACTTACACATGTTTATGTCGTCCAGCACACCCTCCATTAAATTCAGAACTACCTCTTCCATATAGTTTTTTATGGTAACCATTTCTATCCTCCTTAGATAAAACTTTTAACAAATACAAACGATATAATAATTCGTTAAAAATTCTATAAATCCTCTAAATTATTTATAAGATTTAATAATTCTACAGCATACTCTTTAGGAACTACTTTCCCGGTCCAAATTTCAAACGCTGAGATTCCTTGATTTATCAACATTCCAAAGCCATTTCTGATATGACATCCTTTTGCCTCTGCCTGTTTCAGAAAACTAGTTTTTTGAGGTGTATATATTACGTCGTAAACATACTGGCATTTTTGAAATTCAAACCGGATATCAAAAGGTGTTGAAGCCCCATATGTACTCATGCCAGCGGGTGTGGTATTGATAATTACCTCGCTGTTTTTAAAATCATCTGAAAATTCAGGAGTTCCTGGAACCATTCCGGTAACAACATTTCCAAAATTATTCCTGACAAGATCAACTATATTTTGTGCATTCTCAAGAGTCCTGTTTACAATATTCAAATGCTGTACACCTTCAGCAGCAAGTTTGATTGCCAGGGCTCTTGCTGTTCCTCCAGCTCCAAGCAGCATCACCTTTTTACCTTTGAAGGTGGTATCAAAACCTTCTTTAAAATCCCTGCAGAAGCCCTCTGCGTCCGTATTGTAGCCTTTGAGTCTCCCCCCCATGCTTTTAACCGTATTGACGGCTCCCATAAGAAGTGCATCGTTTGATATATCATCAAGGTATTTTATAATTTCCTTTTTATAGGGAACCGTAACGTTAAAGCCTGTAAAATTCAGGGCTTTTAGACCTGCTACAGCTTTTTCAAGCTCCCCCTGGTCTACATGGAGCGGAACATAAACCGCATTAATATTCATTTCTTTAAATAAAGTATTATGAATAAAAGGAGATTTTGTATGCTCTACCGGACAGCCTATCAGACCAAAAAGTCCGGTCTTTCCTTTAATCGCAGCAGCCAAATCCATCTGTCAGTACCTCACTAAAAATTTGTAATTTGCACATTTTATAAATGTGATCTATTCTTTACTATTTTATTTTTATTCTTCCTTAGCAATTATTCCTTCTTATATCTGCTTCTTTCAAATATAAGTCTGTTCTTTTTCCAAAGCTCTCTTTTTTTTAGCTGATGCTCCAGTTTTTTCATATATCTCTTTAGAATGAACTTTTCAGGGCCTCTTTTTAGTCTAACATATAGAATTTCCTTCTTGTCTATTGGCTTGACAAGTATTGTAAGCATATTTGCCTTATTTCCGCCATGTATGTCGGTAAAAAGCTGGTCTCCAACCACTGCAATACTTTCAGGCTCAAGACCCATTTGATCTGCAGCTTTCAAGAAAGCCCTGCCTGCTGGTTTATAAGCCCTATGAATGGCTAATACAGAAATATCTTTATTAAATCTTACAACACGTTTTTCTGCAGCATTAGATAATATGCAAACTTTAAACCCTCTATTTCTAAGTTCAGCAATCCAGGTTACAGCATTTTCATCGGCATCCTTGCTGTGCATGGGAACCAAAGTATTATCTATATCAAGGATAAAACCCTTTATCCCTTTAGTTTTCAGCATATCCAGATCTATATGTCTGATACTGTCATAATATAAGTCAGGGTAATACTTTTCAATCATTTGTTATTTTCCTCCATATCAATTTATTAATAATAACAAAAGAATTATTTGTGTACAAGATTTTGTTTTTATTGTCATTAGCAGGAAGGCCTGTTAGCAACAAAAATCACTCCATACTAAGTAGTTTGCTTTCAAGACATATCTTCAGATCCAGCCTTTTGACCAGCCCGTTTAGGAATTTGATTTCTATGGTTGGACTGCACTGTGAAAAAGTATTGCTTGAACTTGTACCAGCAGCATTGTCTACAGAAATTACAACTCCCATTCCAAATTTTGCATGTCTCACAACAACACCTTCTCCCAAACCGCTTACAACCTCATTATTCAACAGCTGAGAAATTTCTTTTACAAAGGTTGAGGCCATGATCTTATTATTATCCTGCTGGTCCCAGGACAGTAGGTACAATTCCTCTTTGGCCCGGGTCATTCCCACGTAAAAAAGCCTTCGTTCTTCTTCAAGCAGAGAGAAATCCTTTAATTCCAAAGCTTTTTCCAGCGCCTTATCTCCCGGGATTTCGCTGTTCGTAAGGTCTATCATAAAAACGCAGTCATATTCCAGGCCCTTCGAAGAATGTAGGGTACTCAAAGTAATCTGAGGTTCCCTGCTTTCATATTCTGTACTAGTATTTCCTTCAAACAGGTTATCCAATTCAGACAATCTCTCCAAAAACTCTACAAGCGTCCCGCAGCACGAAGCAATTTCCTGCAGAATGACAAACAACCTGTACAAATACTCGTATGACAGTCCTACTATTTCGCAGTATTCTTTAATACTGTCCAGGTAATTGAAATTATTTTTAATGTATTCAAGGGCACTCCAGGGCCTCTTTTTTGCCAGGTTGGCAAATTCCAGCTTCAGCTCCTGCAAGCCGTTTATCTGAAAAGGCTTCAGGTCCATTCCGTTCATAATGCAGTCGATAACCGGCTTGCCGCAGTTTCCTGCCAGGGCGCATTCCAGCATTGCCTTAGATATATATCTGTTCATTCTGTAATATATCTTTGAGAAGGCTTCAACATCCTGAGGATCCAAAGCAAACAGCAAAAAAGCCGTTACCTCCTGTACCAGCCAGTGCCTGAAAAAGTAAAGCTTGTTCTGTCTGATTTTGAAGGAAGTTTTTGTCCTGTCCAGCATGTCAGCAATAAGAATGGAGGAAAGATTGTTCCTATATAATACCGCAAGCTTCTTTTCCCCGACTTTTTCTGTACAATCTGATTCCGTTCTTCTCGAATTGCCGCCTGATGTAAATTGTGGATTTAACTTATCCATAATAAACTTCAGCTGCTCTCTCTGATCAATTGTTTTAATTATCTCCGGGTCTCTGAGTTTATGATTTCGTGTAACATGGTTTTTATCATATCGTTTTTTATTCTGTCTGATAAAGCTGCTGCTGAGACCTACAATATTCCCGGTTGATCGGTAGTTGTTCTCGAGTCTGAATATTCTGCAGTTTTTATACTGCTTCTCAAAATCCAGTATGTACTTGGGCTCAGCACCACGAAAGCTGTAAATCGACTGATCATCATCCGCTACAATAAAGAGGTTATTATTTTCAGCCGCAAGAAGCCTTATTATTTCAAACTGTATTTTTGAAAGGTCCTGCCCTTCATCAACCTGAATATAGCTGTACCTGTTCCTGTAGTGGCTGAGCAGTTCGGGAGACCTGGTCAGTATACTATATGCATAGGTCAGCATGTCATCAAAGTCTATCAGTAGGTTACTTTTTTTATAATTCTCATATTCCTTATATATTTGCAAAAACCTTTTAGTTGAAAAGGTCATTCCGTCAAAGTCCCTGATAAGTTTATTTTTCACAAGTCCGATTTCATTTATCAGATTTTCAAGTTCATCATCATTGATCTTCGAATTATTGATGTTTGAATATATTTCTCTAAGCAAATGATGCTTGCTGATCTCCTGATCATTGCCCTCTATTCTCCTGAGCCTCTTTCCCTTCATTCTTTCATAATCCCGGATAACCCGGTTACAAAAACTGTGGAGCGTTGCAAAATGAACCTTTTCTGGTATCTCAGAACCATAAAGCCTGTTAAAACGCCTTTCCATTTCCAGCTGAGCAGCCTTGTTAAAAGTCAAGGTAAGTATGTTGAAGGGCTTTACACCTATTTCTTTTATCAAATATGCTGCTCTTGCTGTTATAACTGTTGTTTTCCCCGAACCCGGCCCTGCCAGAATCAGCGCCGGACCGTTTATATGAGAAGCGGCGGCTTTTTGTTCCAGATCCAAATTAATATTATGTTCGCTTTTTATAGTAGTAAAAAAATTCAAATAATCATTCCAGTCGTTTAGGAAAAGTTAAATAGTTGGAAAATTTCCCCCTGCAATAATATCTCTGCAAAGTTTATGTGATATTATTGAACAAGTTTTTAAAGTTATTACTTAACTTTTCCTTATGTATTTTAATAAATCTCAAATATCCTGAGTACCCCAGAACTGTTCCAACCTTGCCTGTAGTTCTCCGGTACTCTTAACCCTTACACTGTGTTCCCAGTGTTTGGGAAAAAGGTTTTTATAGGTACGGTGAGAGAATCTTTCATCCACCAATAATACCATACCCCTGTCTGCTTCCGAGCGAATGACCCGGCCGGCAGCTTGCAGTACTTTATTCATACCGGGATACATATATGCATTTTCATAGCCCATACCATTTTTTCTCTGGAAATAGTCCATTATTATATCCTGTTCAATACTGATTTGAGGAAGCCCTACTCCTATTATTATTGCTCCTATTAATCTGTCTCCTTTCAAATCAATACCTTCCGAGAATATGCCTCCCAACACTCCGAAGCAAATCATCGAGGTTTTGTTATCAGGCTGGAACCTGTTTAAAAATGTCTCTCTTTCCTCTTCAGTCATTGAATTTTCCTGAATAAATGTATTTGAGTCAGGATATTTCTCAACAAATCTCCAATACACCTCATTCATGTACCTATATGAAGGAAAATAAACCAGGTAATTACCCTTTCTTTTATCTACTGCCGATTTAATTATTTCAACAATAGCGTCATAGCTGTTTTCACGATTTTTATATTTTGTAGAAACAGCATCCTCCACCAGCAGGCATAACTTTCTATTATCAAAAGGAGAACAGAGATTTATATTATAATCCTCTTTATTACCGCCGAGAATATCCATAAAATAACTAAGAGGTGTCAGGGTAGCTGAAAAGAATACTGCAGTCTTCCCCCTCTTTACAGCTTCCGACAATAAAAAGGATGGGTCAATGCAGAACAGTTTCACTCTGACCTCGCTGCCATTTGTTTCAATAAAGGTTACATACCTTTCATCAAAAAATTCTGCAATTTTCAGAAAAGCAATTGAGTTGAAGTATACTTCCAGAAGCTGGTCAAAGCCTTCAATACCCTTGTTCTGGTTTTTTACAATCCACTCTTCCGCTTCCGAAATGAAGGTGTTCAGAAGTCTGTACAAATCATTTAGCTCGCCCTTGTTAATCAGAAAACCCGCTTCATCACACTCTTTTCTCAGAGTAATCATATAAGCGTTAATTTTATTAAGTGCTTTAGCAATCCTTGGCTGATGGCTTCTCATTGCCTTTTTCGCTTCAAGAAATGCAGCTTTGCTCAGCTGGGCAGAAAACATCTCTCTTGCTCTGTCCACAAGGTTATGTGCTTCATCAATCAGGAAAGCATAATCTCCGTCGTTTGTAAGAAAAAAGCGCTTCAAGTAAACTCTTGGATCAAACACATAGTTGTAGTCACAGATAACGCAATCGGCCCAAAGTGATAAATCCAGCGCAAACTCGAAGGGACACACCCTGTGCTTTTCTGCATACTCTTCAATCATTTCTCTAGATAAATTCTCCGAGTTCTGCAGTATATCGATCAAGGCGGTATTTACTCTGTTAAAATGTCCGCTGGCATACTCACAGGATTCAGGATTACAAATTGCTTCGTTTTGAAAACAAATCTTATCCTTTGCCGTCAATGTCAATGTTCTGAATTTCAGGCCACCGGCCCTCATCTTTACAAAAGCCTCTTCAGCAACCTGCCTTGTTATGGTTTTGGCAGTCAGGTAAAAAATTTTTGAAATATTCTGTTCTCCAAAGGCTTTTACTGCTGGAAAAAGCGTTGAAATAGTCTTTCCAATCCCTGTGGGGGCCTGTACGAATAGTTTTTTCTGCTGCACTATGGTTTTATAAACGGCAACAGCCAGCTCTCTCTGACCCTTACGATAGCTATCAAATGGAAAAGTCATCTCTCTTATGGAATGGTCTCTTTGTGTATTCCAGATATCAGACATTCTGGCCCAGACAACATACTTGTCCAAAAGCTGGCCCATAAAGTCCTTAAGTTCCTGAATGCTATAGGTCTCTCTGATAATTTTTCTTTCTTCGGTATCTATTTGAAAATAGGTCAGTTGAACGAATATATTATCCAAATCATTTTGAATACAGTAAATAAAGGCATAGCATTTAGCCTGAGCCCAGTGCAGCAAACTGAAATCCCCGTCTATATGTTCCAGAGGCCTTGCCGTTGACTTAATTTCATCAATAACTATTCCTTCCGGTTCGGTAATTACGCCGTCAGCCCTGCCTTCCAGCTTTATAGTAAAGCCTTCTATCTGATAATCATAGGAGAGATAAACCTCTTTGGCATATTTCTCGCCGCTTTCCTTTTGTATTTTTTGATGAATTCGTGTGCCTTCCAACATACGGTTTGATGAAACAAGCCTGTTGTCTATATCTCCCGAACGTAATACCAGTTCAACAAGATTTCGTATTGAAATTTTAATCTGAGCTTTTTCCATAGGTTATCCTTATTGACTATTTTCTTACGAATTTAGGCATGATTAAATAATAACTTCCCCATTTTAAGGTGTCTATTTTCCGCCAATACGACCTTGTCGTCAGTTGCAATAAAGCAATTATTGCGCCTTCCTCCGCCTTGTCTTGACGAAAAATATCTCGCCTTAAAACGGAGTTTTATTATTTAATCATGCCTTAATTTCATATTCAGTTCGTTTCCGGGCGTGAATAATTTTAATTATATTTCATTTACTATTAATATTAAATATTTATTTACTTCTGAGTGTTGCTACAACAATTTCAGGAGGATTAAGAAACCTTGGTACAGGTACATTATTACCAAGACCTCTGCTTACAAGCATTGTTGTATCTGCTTCTGTCCATCTGCCATCAGTATATGCAGGAAACCACCTGCGATTTTGCTGGGGGGAAATCAGACCTCCCCGGAATGGGATTTGAAGCTGCCCACCGTGCATATGTCCCGAGAATACCAGTTGAAAGCCTTTTCCCTTTATTGCATCAAACATATTGGCTCTGTGAAAAAGCAGAATATTATAGCCGGTGGAGGGTTTTAAACCGGTAATGCTTTCATTCAGATATTCCTCAGCACTTTTGTCGTTCCAGGTGTATGGATCACCTATGCCATACAGATTGATTTCTGCTTTTCCCCTACGAAGTATAACTTTTTTGTTTTCAAGAATTGTTACACCAAATTTCCGGAGCATATTCTGATACTTTTCAAAGTTATAGTACCACACATCATGGTTGCCTGATACAGCATATACAGGTAATGTTGGGGTCAGTTGTGATACAAGCCTTGTAACAGGAACCAGATTCACATTGTTCTCATCGATGAGATCACCGGTCAATACAACAATATCCGGTTTTTCTTTTTTCACCATATAAATAAGCTTTTCTGTGCCGCCATGGAAGGTTCCTGTATGGAAATCAGAAATCTGCAATATCTTGAACCCATCAAACCCAGAGGGTATTTTCTCTGAACCCACACTATATCTTGTGATCCCAATAACTGTTGAAAAATAAATCAGACAAAAAATCAATGCTGCATTTAGAATTAGAATAACAATTGCTTTAATACCGGCACTATGTTGGACTTCCTGTCTATTTTTTATGCATTTTGAAATTATAAATATAGCCGGGTTCAGTACAATTATCAGCAGCATTATAGCACTGCTTATATTAATGCCCTTCATAAGACCCCTTATAAATTAAGATTATATTATTAGTGTATAAAGCAGGCTTATGTACTTAGAACCAAATGCCTGTCATTAATGTTCTTCACCAGGAACCGGTGCAATGACAATATACTTGGTTCCGTGCCTTCCAAGCGGCTTGTCCAGGCCGGAAACCACTACTTCTACAAGTCGGAAGCCTTCTTTCTGATAAAAACTCCTTACGGCCCCTAAACAAGACATTGGATTTCCTCCTCAGTAAGCGAAATATCGGCAGCCTCAAGACAATTCTGAAGTTGATCAATATTGGTACAGCCAATAATTGCAGACCCGTTCAGCTTATTGTCCATAATATAATTCAATGCTACGGCTGTCTTGCTGTAGCCCCTTTTTTTGCACAATTTAAGCAAGTTATTATATCGGTTGATATTCTCAAGTGTCAAGAACTTCCTCAGCTTTTCAGAAACATTTATCAATCCATTGTCATCGGCTTTTGAAAACAGTCCGTTTGCCTGAGAAGAAAACGCCATCACCGGCATACCCATCTCAAGATATTGTCCATACTCTCTGTCGTTCATGCAAACCAGAGTTTCATCATTAAAATTTTTCGGAAAGCATTCTGCGAGACTCCATTGAATCTGAGAAATAACAAGTTTCGTCTTATTATTTTTTTCTGCATATTCATTTGCCTGTTTAATCCTTTCACAGCTCCAGTTTGATACACCTACTGCTCTTGTTTTTCCCTGCTCCACAAGAGTATGTAAAGTATCCATTATTCCGTCAACCGGTATCTGGGCATCGTCCCTGTGAAGCAGGTATAAATCCACATAATCGGTTTGAAGTGTTTTCAGACTTGTATCCATATCTGAAATTATTTCATCCCGGGATAGACGTGTTACCCCATCCTTTCCTGGATGTCCGCCTTTAGTCACCAGAATGACCTCTTTTCTGTTATTTCTTGCCCTGATCCATTCTCCAATTGTGCGCTCACTGGCAGAATGACCATTTTCAAGCCAGTCACAGTAAACTCTTGCAGTATCTATTGTATTACCCCTGGATTCAAAATACCTGTCCATCATCTCAAAGGATTGTTTTATATCGAGAGTTGTTCCAAAGGGTACTCCTCCCAGAATAATTCTTGACATTCTTATGGGCAGTCCGCTGGCATCTTTTATTTCAAAATATTTCATTTTCAAGTCCTCCCGGTGATATGTATGTTATCATATATCTTAATTTTAAATTTATTATATCAACTGGAACAAAGAGTTCATCTTAGTTTTAAACATTTTAATACTCTCTTTATTATCTACCTACAGAATAAAAAATACAAGCCTGTTAAGATATCTTAACAGGCTTGTATACGGGTTTAAATACTTGCTCCAGGTGCAAAGGTTGAACAGTCAGTTTCCTCGGAATTTGAAGCGTTTCTGGGCTGTACTTCTATTTTGTCTGCTGAACAGTGGTCACCTTGCATATAATAAGTGCAAGTATTAACGACACATTTTATACCCTGGTTAGGATGATCCATTTTTGTAGCCTTCATTTTTTCATTCCTCCAAATAATATATATTTAAATAACTGCTTTTCATAAAATATTATTTGGTGATTAGAAGTTTTTATTCAACTCATATTATGACAAATCAAACAAATTCTACGAATTCATTGGCAGGTTTTTTGTAAACTTTCTTTTATGCTACCTTCTTGCCTTTCCAGTTAAATGCTCAATAGTTATTTTCACCACTTTTGTAATGCCAGCATCATTTTTTATATATGCCATACCCTTTTCCATGAACTCACTGGAATATTTCTTTATAAATGCCTCCAATGCAGCTTGCTTTTCATCGCCAAGTACTTCGCTGCAGCTTCCGAAAACAACTGTACTAACGTATCTATAGCTGAACTTATCGGGAATAGGTTCTGTATTACCGACTACACAAAAAGAAACCTTGTTGTTGAATTCTATATTCTCAAGCTTTGCCCCCTCCTTGGCACAGTGGAAGTAAATATTGCCATCCATATAAACATAATTGAGAGGTATTCCATATGCATACCCATTCTCGCCGACAGTTGACAAAATTCCGTATTGACCTTCCTCCAAAAGTTTTATTGATTCTTCCGGGCCTATTTTTCTGTCGTTTCTTCTCATTTCCTTAAACATAATTGACCTCCGTTTATCAAATAATTATTATATTTTTTGAGTTTATTCATTATTTTAATACTGTACATTAAGGTTTTAGAATACCTTTTTCAATGGACAGCTCTATTATTTCCTTTGCCAAACTCCAAAGCTCAGGCGCATACTGCTCAAGCATGCTGTTTCTTTTTATAACCTTTTCACTTGTAACACCGGGTTTCTGCCAGGTATGACCGTTAGTATTGTAATTCAGAATAAGAGGCTGGAGCCTGTCCAGACAGGCTGCAAATTTCGCCTCAGGTGTTTTCAGGTCTTCAAACTCCCTCCACAGCATATAAATCTCTTCCGCCTGATCCCCGGGCAGCACATTGAACAAACGGTTCGCTGCCTTATTCTCTCTTTCAGCCTTATCCTCATATCCTTTTTCGTCATAACAGAAGGTATCTCCGGCATCTATTTCCACCAGATCATGGATAAGTATCAACTTAAGTACCTTTAGCATATCAAGATTTTTATCCGCTGAGTATTCAGACAGTAAAATTGCCATTGCAGCCATATGCCAGGAATGCTCGGCGTCGTTCTCATTACGCGTTGTACCTATGACAACATTCTGGCGGAAAATTTGTTTAAGTCTGTCGATCTCGGTAATAAATTGTATTTGCTTCATTAATCGTTCATTTCTCATAAGTAAATCTCCATATAAAATATTAAAGTATGATCTTATTGTAACCCATTTGCAATCATCATTATTAGAGGTAGCACGTATATTTTCATAAATTTCATTATTGCGATTGTAAGTATAACATTTATAAATCAGTAATCCAATAATGAAAGCAATTCCCGGCAGCGAACTAAAAACTATTTGCCTTAATTCATTTGAAATGCTTATGGGAGATGCGTCCTATCCAAGATAAATATTTGAAAACTCAACTGCTGTAGCCTGAATAAGTCTGTTATCATTGATTTCAATCAAATCTGACGCTGATTCGCTATCCCTTACTTTTTCAGCCGGTAAAAGAATTGTAAATGTACTTCCCTTTCCCTCCTTACTTTTCAGTTCTATGGTACCCCCGAGAGCTTCAGTCATTAATTTAACGAGAGATAAGCCAATCCCTGTACCTTCTGCCTGTCTGGACAAGGAACTGTCAACCTGTCCAAACCGTTCAAAAATAAGCTCCATTTTATCTTTTGGTATTCCCAGACCAGAGTCCTTTACCTGAATGCATATTTTGCCATTCCGAGTCCTTAAATTTACAAGGATGGATTTACCCACAGGTGTAAACTTTATAGCATTTGATAAAAGGTTTAGAAGTATTCGTTCAAACTTTTCTTCATCAATACCTATAATTTTTTTTCTGAATGATGAGTCGAAAGACAGCTTAACCCCTTTGTTTGACGCATATAAATACACTGTCTCAGTTATTGCTTTTGAAATAAAAACAATATCAATATTCTTCTTGTTGATCTTGATTTTCCCGGCATTAATTCTGGTTATATCCAACAGGTTGTTTACCAGCCTCAGCTGTCTGAATGAATTCTGCCGTATTTTATTTAGAAAGCTTCTGGACTTGTCTGTCAGCTCCTTTCTACAAATAAGCTCCATTGCCTGAATAGCTGAATTGATAACTGTGAGGGGGGTTTTGAATTCATGAGAAATTATAGATAAAAATTCGTCCTTCATTTTAATTGCATTTGCTAAAGCTTCACTTTTCTCTCTTTCTGCGTTTAAGACTGCTTCCTGATGCTGCTTTATCTCGTTTTCCTGCTGTACTTGTTTGGATATATCCCTGCAGCAGGAAACCATCATGATGACATTTCCATTATTATCAAATACCGGTTTTGCATTGACATCAATATAGATTTCCTTATCGGGACCTTTAATATGTAGTCTGACATTTTTTACAGTCTCTCCACGTAAAGCCCTGGAAGCAGGCATATTATCCAACGGGATTTCATTCCCCTCCATATCAAGGTATTTGGTGGTAGTAAAGGTTTCTCCTATATATTCAAGGTTGTCAATGTTATAAAACATATTTTTTGCCGCACTATTTATTCGAATAAGTTTCCCTTTGGAATCAAATATCATCAGAGCGTCAGAAATGTTCTCGATTATTATTTCCAGTTGTTCCTTCTGTTCAGTCACGCTTCTTTCACTGTTAACAAGTTCCGTTATATCATTACTGCACAGCATTGCACAGGAAATATTTCCGTAATCATCAAATATTGGAGTCGAATTAATACTGAAGTGCATAATTCCATCAGGCCTTTTGGCAGTCAAAAACATATTTCTTACTGTTTCACCCTTCAATGCTTTATACCCCGGCATTTGCTCAAATAAAACCTCCCTGCCCTCAATATCGAAATATGTGGTACAATTAAAAGTATCCCCAAAGGAAGTGTATTCACATGGCTTATAAATAAATCTTTTTGCTGCTGAATTTAATAAGTTTACCGAGTTATCAGTATTAAACGTACAAATACCGCTGGAGACGTTTTCAATAATGGCCTTCAGTTGTTGGGACTTCTTCCCGACTTCGTTTTCAGCTTCAAGCTGCTTGATTTTAGCCTCATACAAGGAAGAAATAAGTAATGCCGTCATCCTCAACTGCAATCTTGCAATTTCAATTTCCTCATTGGTCAATCTTTTGATGGAATACGAATAGTGGAGTATTTCACTTAAACTTTTACCATATTTCCGGGCAACTTGTTCCAGCTTTTTCCTTCCCAATGGAGGATTTGTTATTCCTGCATTAATACTCCCAATAACCTGTTCGTTATACATTATCGGAACCGCATACATGTTAATTCCGCCGGGGCATTCTCTTTCCACCGGTTCTCTCCTTTCCATGGTTTCCTTTGATATACGCCAGCTATCTTCCAAACATATTCCTTTGCAACAAATTCTGTCTTCCCTTTCTGAAACTTCTTCATTAATTGCATCATTTAAAAAATTACAATATTTCCCTTCGAAAATGCTATAAACACATGACCCATCAGCCTCATATAAAGCAGTGGAACTATGCAGGAACTGCATTAACATTCTTTGAATAACTGACAGTGTTCTTTCGTCTACCGTGTCCTTTAATCGTAACATGTCGTAATCCCTCACATGAATAAGTGTATTTATACTGCTTGTAATATTAGAAAGTTGTTTAAGTGTAAAGATTTCTAATATGATTATACCTCAAATAATCACGTTACTATATTGAGTTTAAAGTCCTTGGAAAATAAACAGAAGGCCTTAACATTCAAAAGATACCACTATTTTTAATTATAAAACAAAAATTTTGTTTATGTTCACTAAATTTACATAATTAATTACAATTAGTTTTACTTTTCACAACTTTACATGGTATAAATAAAACACCTGCCCATTAGTAAGTTGTAAAGCCAATGTAGACTGATTCATAATAAATTCACTCCAGAATAAACAAAACCACAAGCTTGAAACTTGTGGTTTTGTTTATTCTAATAAAGAGTAATATGTTTAATGTTGTGCTCAGATTCAATTTGTATTTGTTTAGGATAATTTTATGTTTCATTGTATTTCTGAAAAATCCAGTATCCTATTTTACCCGGTACATCTTTTCATATTCAACAGGAGTCATATTTATTACATCTTTAAAAACCTTGAAAAAATATGTATAGTTATTGAAGCCTGCTTCCTTTACAACATCCTTAAGTTTCATTCTACCTGACTCTATTACTTTCTTGGCATATTCCACCCGAATTTTATTAAGGTACTCTACAAAACCCATTCCGCAGTCTTCCTTAAAAATTCTACTGAGATATGAGCTGTTGATACCTATGCATTCTGCGGCTTCATTCAATGATACATTGTTCTTATAGTTTTTATGAATATAACTTATTGCTTTTTTTGTATATTCGGAATAACTGGGATCAAAATTTATTGCCCCGATAAGTCCGGTCAGCTTAGTATAAGACTTTAAGATCCACTCCCTCATTTCAATCAAGGTTTCAATTTTATTCATACTCGAATACGGAATGTCCTTATCGTTATAAACATTTTTTATATCTATTCCGGTCTCTCTTGCTACACGATTAACGATATTTATCAATTCTGCACATATCATTTGAATTGAATTATAACTTGACCTGTTATCTACAAGTCTTGAGAATACTTTATTCAGGCACTTCTCAATTTTATCATTGTCCTGAGTTTTTAATGCCTCTATTATAGTCTTCTCTTCGTTAATTTCAAGATTCAGATATTCATTTGAGATACTGTTATGTGAGGATTCTTCAATTATCCTGTCTTTTCCCATAAAAAATCTGTCCTTTAGTAAAAGTTCAGCCTCCTGATAATATTTATGAATAAAGGTGATATCGCTGAAAATTCTGCTGTAACTGAAACAGGCAGTAATATTTAAATATCTTTTTATACTGGATTTGATTCTGTTTATGGTTGTTACAATTAAATTATAAATGTATAGATCACTACGCATATTGCCAAACGAAAAAATTATTATGAACTTGCCGTCATGAATATGAGATATAACTCCTTTAACAGCGCCCTTCAATATCTCGGCTGAGATTTCCTCAACTGAGGATGTCAACTTATTTATTTCTTTTGAAGAAAACTTTTCGTATATATTTATGAAATCATCTACCTCAAATAATACCAGGGCAATATTCTTTGTCTCAATATCAAGTCTTAAATCCACTATCTTCTGCTCAATCTCAGTCTTATCTGTTACATCAGCCTGAACCAGCTGCGTTATGAATTTCTTTCTCAGCACTGATCTGCTCTCATTAATCTGCATTTCAAGCATGGCTTTTTCATTATGTTCCCATATCTCAGCCTTTAGTTTCTCTCTTGCTGTTGTAAGGGCGTCCATCAAAGACCCGGCGTCAAGTGAATGCTTTAATATATAGTCTATTGCACCGTTCTTCATACTCCTTCTGACATATTCAAAATCTTCATATCCGCTTAGAGCAATAATTTTAATTTGAGGATAATTTGAATTTATATGCTCGATTAGTGCTATTCCATCCATAATGGGCATACTCATATCAGTAATAATGATTGCAGGGAGGGTTTCTTTTATCAGGTGTATGGCTTCCTTCCCGTTGGATGCCTCTCCGCATATGTCAAAACCATTATTCTCCCAATCAATCATTATTTTTATATTAGTCCTTGCAACTGAATCGTCATCTACTATCAAAACTTTGATCATAGCTTACCACTCCTTAATAAATAATGGGTAGAGTCAGTTCAACAGTAGTATATAATTTTGGAACACTTTCAATCTGTAAACCGTATTTTTCTCCAAAATTAATCTGTATACGCTCATTTACATTATTGATTCCAATACCACTGAATTTGGATTTATCAGCATAATCATCAACTGTCAAAAGTTTACGTAACTTTTCTTTGGGTATGCCTTGGCCATTGTCAGTTACCCGAATCTTTAAAACATCATTATATTTGAATCCCTTTATTGAAATCAACCCTTGTTCAGTCATAGGCCCTACACCATGTATTATTGAGTTCTCAACAACCGGCTGTATCAAGAATTTTAAAACCTTGTAATCCAGGATATCCTCTTCTATTTCAAATACGACTTTGAATTTATCATAATATCTGTATTCCTGAATGTTGATATAGCTTTTTATGTATTCAACCTCTTCACGCATCGTAATGAAATCATCTCCCTTACCCATACTGACATGCAGCAATTGAATCAAAGAGGATACCAAAGCTTCAATGTTGTGTGCTTTTTGGGCTCCAGCCAGCCACTTGACCGTATTCAGGGTATTGGATAAAAAGTGTGGATTTATCTGAGCCTGTAAAACTTTAATCTCGGCTTTTCTTTTCTGCTTCTCATTATTTTTTACACTCTCCATCAGATTTTTTATTTCATTAAGCATTGTATTAAAATTCCCTACAACCTCACCAATTTCATCCCTGCTGTTATCTATTATACTAACAGAGAGATTGCCTCTTTTCACCTCATTCATAGTCTTAATAAGCCGATTAAGCGGTTTTGATATGGTCAGTGCATAAATGTAGGATAACACTACTGACAAAATAGAACACCCTAGAACCATCAGCATAATATTACGAAGTATTTTTGTGACTTCTGAGTTTAGATATGTATATGGTATTGTGCTTACTACAAACCAATCAGCGCCTTTTAAATATGAGAAAGCAACCATATGCATTTTTCCATCAATAGACATATTAAATGTTCTCTCTCGGCTTTCAGTTCTATTCAATAGCTCCTTAATCAGCATTTGATCCTTGTACTGTTTTGCGACAGGTATTTTTTCATTTCTGCTTGAAACAACATTACCATCGGAACCAATTACAAATATATCCGCATTATTTCCCATGTTTATATTTCTGTAAATATTTGAAAAATATCTTTCATTGGTACGGATAAGCAAGGTTCCGATTATTTCTCCTGTCTCGAGCGAAAGAACTGCTCTGCCAAGGAGTATGCAATCACTTTTGTTCATCTGTTCAGCACTGGTTGCAAACTGTACTAATCTTTCTTCCACATCCATGTTCAAACTTTTCCAAACAGGTGTACCTCCCTTTTGTTCCAAATCCTTTAAATATGTATCAAGAAATTCTTTTTTAAGGTTTAGTTTAAAGCTCTTGTCGCCATATGCTACTATTTTTCTGCCGTTGTTTGTATATAGCAAAACATCTGAAACATCATGCAAAAAAGAAAACTTTTTAACCAAGTTTTCTTTCATAGTAATTTGGACGTTTTCTATTTCCCAATCAGACATATTCTCAATAGTTTTTAATACATTTTGGGTTAATGCAGAAAATTCTATTTCTATGCTGTCATTTTCCAATCTATTCAGTTCTCTTTCAATATTAACACCAACCTGACTCATTACCTGAGCTGAATATGTACTGGTTTTGCTTTTTATGGCAGAACTGGATTGCTCATATGAAAAAATACTTGTTATTACAAGCGGTACAACTGAAAGCATAATTAATATAAGGATTAACCTAAGCTGAATTTTTGTATTTCTGATTAGCGAGACACTATTACTTAAAACAGAATTGCATGTTTTCTTCAGTCTCCTAAGGAACGCAAAAAAGGAAAACATTGATCAACCCTACTTTCGATTAGTTAGACATATAATATACTATATATTATATATCAGTTCAATACATAATATATAGTATATCTCCTCAATCTTTAAAGGAAATGAGCACTCTTCCAACCGGGTATGGGGATTAACCTTTTACACCCCCGACTGTAAGTCCCTCAATAAATGCCTTTTGGTTCATAAAAAATACCATCATTATTGGAATAATTGACATTACAGCTCCTGAGAGTAGCAAGTCATAATTGTTTCCATAAGGTGTTATCAGAGATTGAAGGCCTATGGGCAAAGTAAGCATTTCATTTGATCGAAGCACTATTAATGGCCATACAAAGCTATTCCAGTTATTCATAGCAAGCAGTATGGTCATTGCACCGAAAGCCGGCAGCATTAACGGCATCATGATCCTGAAATACATGCCGAACTCCGAACATCCGTCAATTCTTCCTGCATCCAAAAAAGCCTTTGGAAGTCCTATAGCATATTGTCTGAAAAAGAACACAGCAAACGGTGAAACTGCAAATGGAAGTATTACACCTAGATATGAATCAATAACCTTTAGTGAAATTGACATTTTATACAGCGGTAAGATCAGTATTTCTACTGGAATCATCATAATTATGAGTACAAGAATAAAAATTAAGTTTCTGCCTTTAAATTGGTATACAGCTAAACCATATCCAACCATGGATGTGGTAAAGAGGGAAAAAACGGTTCCAAGAATAGTGATTGCCAGACTGTTTCTGTACCAATACAGGTAGATTCCGTCTTTCCCTTCCCATAACAACTTATAGTTATTTAAATTCATATTACTAAAATCAAGATTGATGCTTATACCATTTCTAATCATCTCTGAACCCGGTTTAAAGGAAGACAAGAACAAGAAGAAAAATGGTGCAAGGCAAAATATTGCAACAGCAATCATTAAGATAAGAATAAATAATGTTAAAACTTTGCTTTTTACTTTATTTGATGCCATTTCAATCACTCTCCTTCTTGAAGAAGCCTGTTAGCTTAAGTTGAGTCAGGTTTACCACCATTAATATACCCAACAGGGTTATACCAACCGCAGAACCTGCTCCGAAGTTATTCTCATTAAATCCCTGTTGATAGATCAGGCTTACCATGGTTAGCCCTATGTCACCAGGAGACCTGGGGCCGAATAAGGTATATGATTCTGCAAACATTGAGTACCCGCCGTAAACACTTATTGTAAGAACATATATCATGACGGGCTTTAATCCTGGAACGGTAATGCTCAGGAACTTTCTCCATTCACCGGCACCGTCTATTGATGCTGATTCATATTGTTCTACGGCTATATTCTGAAGACCTGATAAAAAATAGATTACATTGACACCCAGCCATCTCCAGGTGCAAAGGACAACCATTGCAAACATTGCGGTATGACCCTGCTGGAGCCAGGTTCTTTTGGGTATACCGAAGATTCCCAGTATCATATTAACCAATGTAGTATCCTGTTCACCAAATGCCAATCTGAAAAATAATCCCGCAACAATGACTGATGTTAGTGCCGGTAGAAAGAAAGCTGAACGGAATATGTTCCTGCCTATGGAATTTTTGCGGTTCAAAATTACAGAAAGCAGCATTGGTACAGGTACTAACACAAGTATAGTCCAAAAAGTATACCTGGTCGTTACCCACAATGCATTAAAGAAATGTTCATTTATCATATTTTTATAGTTTTTTAAACCTATAAACTTAACATCCCCAGGACCAAGTATTTCCTGAAAGCTTGTAATAACTGTTGAGATTATAGGGTATAGGAAAAAAACTAAAAAAGTTAGAATAAATGGTAAAACAAAAATATAAGGAGCAATCTTCTCTTGTTTAAGATGAACTTTCCTTGTTGATTTTTTATGCTGTGATTTCAAAGTATTTGTTGTGTTGACAGTCATCTTGCATCCCCCCTAATTCAGAATAAAAGATTCAACCTATGGAGCACCAGTTGAATCTTTTACTCTTACCCAATAGTAAATTTATTTCTTTATTAGTTCTTCGTTGGCCTCCTTCAAAGCCTGTTCTGGAGTCTCACTCTGCTCCTGCAATACCTTGAACAATACGTTCTTCTGTACCAGTGACAGGGCTGTAGGATAAAGATCACCGTAGTTTATTGCCCCGACATCCGACACTATACTCTGAAGAGTACTGAATATATCCTTACCAAAGTATTGTGTGTACTGGTTGTCAGCCGCCATAGCCGGGTCGGACCAGGCATCACTTCTTATAGGATCAAAGCCAAGAATAGTCCATGTTTTGATGCTGCCTTCCAATGAAAGTTTTGCCTCTGCCAGGAAATCTACTGCCAAATCAACATTTTTGCTTTGAGCAGTAACAGCTGTTCCTGTACCACCCATGCCGGCTGATTTCTTTCCTCCCGGGAAAGTAGGCATGGGGCGGATTATCATTTTGCCTTTCAGATCAGGCATATATTGTGTAAATCTACCCATATACCACATAGGCATCCAAACTGAAGCTGCATTTCCCTTGTTCATCCATGCCCAGTACTCCTCAGCATGATGATATCCTCCTGGAGCTAAAACTGCAATTTTGTCCTTGTACACCATATCCTTCAAAAGCTGCAATGATTTGATATTAGTTTCATTATCCAGTTGCGGGGTTCCATCCTTTGTTAAATAATCTGAACCCTGCATTGTCAGTATTGGATAATAACTCCAATGATCAGTTGTTTCTACTGTAGTCATAGGCTTGCCGGTTTTCTCCATCACAGTTTTTCCGGCTGCTACATAATCGTCCCAGGTCTTTATGCTGTCTGCATTTACTCCTGCCTTATCCAGTATTTCCTTGTTGTAGAAGATAACCTGTGCACCAACATGATAATCAACGCCATAGTATTTTCCATCCTTTGCATAGTTATCCATTCTGCCCATGATTAATTTATCCTTAACCGGCTCAACAACTCTGTTTAACTCAGCCAGTCCCGGTTTGCTGCCCTTAAGGAAATTTGGGAACTTTCCACATTCAATATCTACAATATCCGGAGCTCCTGTTCCCGATTGCAATGCTATTAAGAGTTTATTGTGCATTTCATCAAACGGATATACATCAATCTTAAGTTCTACAGGCTTATCCGCATGATTTTTGTTCCAGGTAACTGCTGCATCATCAAAGAAGCCTTTGTGCAACTCCTGGAATGTCCAGAAATTCAAGGTCGTAGTTTTTGCAGGTTCACTTTTTGCAGATTCAGAACTGACTGCTGAAGTAGAACCTCCTGCAGAGTCCCTTGATGTACTTCCAGAACCACATCCGGTTAGAGCAATAGAGCTCGTCATAACAACTGCCAGACACAATGAAACAATTTTTTTCAATGTTTATTCCCCCTTATTTTTTTAACAATTCTTTCGGGCTTTTTGGTTGATATAAAGCAAACACTTATATAAAGGTTTACAAAAACCAACTCAAAACTTTGCTTACTGAATTGTGTTTTATAACGTTATTATAAAGCCTTGGTATGAACTTTACTTATCAATTTTTTTTACTTTTACTTAATTATTTTTACTTAAATGTACTCTGAAATAAAAGTATTTATTTATAAATTAAAAGATGTTGAAACATACTGCGTGCCTGCGCACAGAAACACCCGCCGATTAAGCGGGTGTTTCTGATTTAAATGAGTAACCGTATTTTCTAAGGAGGTTTACGTACTCACTGTACTCAACTTCCCCTTCAAAAATCACAGTTGATAAACCTTTATATATTTATTCTTTCATCAATTCTTCTGTGAAAGCTATAGGTATAACTATTAAAATACTTACCCCAAAATCTCATTGTGTTGGGATTAATAGTCTCGCAATCAACACATAAAAATTTGACTCCGTTATTCTTTACTTTATCTAATGCAAATGCTAAAAGGCTTTGAAATACATTCTTCTAGTTTTCCATTTTCAAGTGCTACTGCTCCATATCTGCTTTTAAACGTATCAGTAAGGCTATGTGTAAGTTCATCTTTAAAGTCTTTTTCGTATAAACTTTTTACATGCTTTCTTTCCATGTCATAATCAGCTTGTGCAAGCTTAACAGCATCTTCTACATACTTTTCATTTAATTTCTCAAACACCATGAATATGCACCCCTTTTTGGTTTTTAGACCACCTTTTAATAATAATTATTTATATTTGTTTATGAGGCTTAATAATTTCTGCCATTCCTTCTTATCTTCAAAAGCTTTGAATGCATCTATATTTGGTAGGTAATCGACAAACCACATCTGTCCCGTTTCAATTAACTTCATAATGTTATCTATAGCCTCCTCCATTTTTGATGCCTTTGCCCAACACTCTGCCGACAGCCAGAAGTAATTGGGCTGTATTTTATTCATTTCAGCATAATATTTCGCCCACTCACTCCATTGCTCTTTACTTAAGTCAGTATCGTTTTCAATTGGTGGAAAAGGGGTAAAGGAACTATACTTTTTTACCAATTTAAACCCCACCTTCTCAGCAGTCTTTATTGAACCAATATTGGTATCAACACAATGCCAGCCTATTTTATTAATTCCTTTGGAAATACAGGAACTAACGGCAGCGGCCGTTGCAATGGAGCCTAATCCTCTCTTTTGGTATTCCTTCTCCGTTTTTACTCCGATTTCTATTCTTTTATCTACAATACAGTCTACCAAACTCATACTTACAATCTTTTTATCAGTTCTTACATATGCTCCGAGGCAATAGTCCTTATATGTACTAATGTTCTCAAATTTAATCCAGTCCCTGATTTTATCACTATTTTCAAAAACTATATTGTTCAGATTACCAACGTTTACATATTCTAAAGTATATTGATAATCCAGGTTTCTGATAAAATCAACAAATTTAAGCTCGTCTAATTCATAATATCTTCTTACATATTTTCTCAAAGCTATGTTTTTATGGATTTCATATATACCGTTGTCCCACCCTTCGTCATCGCATGTTACCTGGTCAAAGAAACCAAGCTTTTCCTTTATGCCCATATTAAAAAGCTTATTATCTGCCTTACCGGCAACTATATTACACTCTGTTGTTATTATTAGAGTAGATAAAGGTTTTTCTGCATTATCAACATAAATTTCTCCTGGAGAAGTACCATTAATTACGGCTTTTATAGACAATTCATGGCTACTATTCTTAATTAACCCTTCTACCTTATAAAAATCGCTTTTCTGTAATTGATAAATCATATTATTTATCCCCCTTTAGTTTTATTTTTGCAAATAGCTTCTCTTTTTTACTTAGATATTGCTCACTTTGCTTTAATCTTCGGTTTAATCGCTGAAGTTCAAGATATAATTTATTATAACTATCCAGCCTTTTGGGATCTAAAATTCCATCAGCCAAGGCTTGTTTAACTGCACACCCTGGTTCTGCATTATGCTTACAGTCTCTATATTTGCAAGAGTGTATAATACTCGTCACATCCTCAAAACTTTCTTCAATTGCATCCTCATTACACCAGAGCTGTAGTTCTCTTAAACCTGGGGTATCAATAATCATACATCCTGATTCATGGACAATAAGCTGGCTGCTTGTTGTTGTATGTCTCCCTTTACCAGTTGAACGGCTTGTTTCACTTGTCTTTTGCTGTGCCTTTCCAAGCAAATGATTAGTTATTGTTGACTTGCCAACACCCGAAGAACCAAGGAATACTACTGTTTTCCCCGGTTGTAAATATTGATTGAAAGCGTCCATTCCGATATTATTTATAGCACTTACAGAGTGTATTGAAATGCCGGAAGCAACATTCTGTACTTTATCTCTGTAATCATCAAGGCAATCACAACAATCTGACTTATTTAATATAATTACAGGTCTTGCCCCACTATTATGTGCAAGTGTAAGGAACCTTTCAACTCTCTGTACATTAAAATTATCATCAAGTCCAATTACTATAAACACTATGTCAACATTTGATACTATTACTTGCTCTTCAGTAACTCCGCCTGTAATTACCCCATTTCTAATTTTTCTTCCACCTGAAATTGGAAGTTTTCTTACAAAACTCGTCTTTCTGGGTAAAACACCATAAATAATTGCTTGTATTTCATCATCGGTAATTTTAATGGCAACCCAATCTCCAACTACAGGTAATTGATTTTTCTTTGACGCTGAATAACATATTCTTCCTGACAACCTTGCGTTTATTGTTCCATTCTCATAAAACAAAGAATAGTTATTTCTATGTTGTGATACTACTCTTGCAGGAATATAATCATTATTAAATTCCATAAAATGGCTTTCATAATCACTATCCCATCCTAAATCTATTAGTTTCATACAGTCCTCCTAAACTAAAAAAGTACATAAAAAACCCACAGAAATAACCTCCTGTGGGATGTTAAATTTAGACATAAAAAAAGCACGATAACCGTACCATGCCATTAACATATGTCTTATTAAAATATCAGGCTGAGGGGTTAATTTAAGGTTGACAAAAGGCATAACTAATAAAACAAAAACACTGAAGCTTTGTTTGATAAATGCCATTTGTCCGATATTAAGTTATAGAAAATCACCTCTGTTATTTTTATTACCTATACCCATGTTTTTTACCTCTCCTTTCACCTGTTAAATATTAATACCATATTTTCATTATATTGGTTAAGAGTTACATAGTCAATACAATTACTTTGTCATTCCCTTAACACCATTGAACCCTGATCCGGTGATTAAAGGACTTCGTTCAAACACGCCTTGTCTATGATGAGATCTAATAGATTTATTGCCGACCATTCGTATAAGCAGAAACACCTGCTGATTAAGCGGGTGTTTCTGCTGTTTAAGTGAGTAAGTCTATAAGTCCGGTCAATTGCAGAGAACCCGCATATTATACTTGTTGTGGCTACTAACCAACTTATTATTGTCATAATACAAGGAGGTAATGTATGAACTTAGATTACTACTTCTGGAAGCGCTCCCCACACCTTTTCATGAAAAGCATTATTAGAGTCGTTATTACTATCGAAAATATATACATAAAAATAATATATGCCAATGCCAGTACAGGAATAAATATCAAAACAAACGCAAAAATTACAGCAAATTGCAATAAAAGGAACTGCCTCCACATTGAATCCGCTTCTGTATATATATCCATTTGTACTTCGTTTTTAGCCATTTCTTTTATTCCCATAAACAAATTATATACAACCAGTAACTTCAACACCAGTGCTGCAATTGCTATAGGTATGGAAAATAAACCGAGTGATCCTAACTGGATACCGCTTCCTTGACCAGATTTCTGATATATTGAAAAAAGTGATAGGACTATCATAGGAATATTGAAGTTTCTGGCTTTAATAAAATATAAACTTTTTTCTGCCAGTATGCTGAAACCAACAGCAAATAATATATACCCTGCAATATTGGGTAATATATCAAACCCGTTAATTCTAAAATCAATCAATATAAACAGGAACCCCCAGTATAATTTTCGAAATCCACTTTCATTCACAAAAATATCCTCCTAATTTTCAC
The DNA here is from genome assembly GCA_023409265.1 of Bacillota bacterium. GTDB lineage: Bacteria > Bacillota > Clostridia > Acetivibrionales > DSM-1351 > Ruminiclostridium. The sequence continues at coordinate 101,828 of JAEYHZ010000008.1, forward strand.
TTGCCCCATGAATATCATTTATTCAGTATATTCTATAAACTTATCCATGTGATTAAGGAGTTTTACGTACTCACCGTACTCATCTTCCCCTTCAAAAATCACATTTGTGAAACCTTTTTTCTCATATAGATGCCGTGCATTTAAATTATTAGTATCAACGCCGAGAGATATCTCCTCATATCCGAGTCCTTTTGCATAATCAATCAAATAATCGATAATAATGCTGCCAATTCCACGGTTTCGGTTTTCAAATTTGACAATCATACGAGAAATATATATTCGTTTATTTGGAATTGTATAATCCGGGTCATCGTTCATGATAACCAGAGAACCCTCACCTATATACTCATCATTTTCGGTATAAACGAAAGTAATTCTGTTCCCACTTACCAATTCATCATACCACTTTTTTGTCCTATGGGGGTTATTCGCCATATTCCATATGCTTGCACATTTATAATAGTCCTTGGGTTCTAACTTTATGATTTTGTAATTTGTATTGATATAACATCCCCTCCCCTATCATCAGAGAACTAACCCTTGTCTTTTGTTTAATCTCCAAATCAACTTCAGATCCAAATCATATTTTTCCTTTTCTGTATAAGAAAATGAATCGAAATAGCGTTCCTTCAATACTCTTCCAGTATTTATGATAAATGCTTTTCATTTTATTCCCCCATACATTCGGAAGTTCTGGATATACTACAATAATTTTTAATACAAGCCATAAATACTCGGATTTTTACTGAGATCATCATTTACTTATCCAACTTCCTGTACCAATATTTATACGCTTCTTTAAATCCTATTCCGTCATATAGTTTCTCGGCAGGAGTGTTACCAACAGCAACCTGCAAATAAGCAGTTTTAATATTCTTTTTTAATGCCGTCCCAAGAATTCCATTCAAAATGTCCTTAGCATACCCGTTTCCTCTAAAGCCTTTATCAACTACAATGTCAAAAATACCAATATAATCCCTTTCAACTGCACCGTATCCACATCCTACTACTTTGCCTTCAACTCGTTTTGATACACAGATGACTGCTCCCAGAATATTATCCAAAATTCTCTTTGCAGTTAACTGAGTTGTTTCATCTATAATATTTGAGCAGCAGAAGAACCCCTCAAGCCATTCATTGCTGAATTGTGCTTCAACAATTACGCTTTGAGCTTCATACGGAACATATTGACCTAAATCTAATACTCTCAAAGCAGTCTCATTCTCCTTAACATATCCTCGCTTTTCCAACCTGGCATCAATTCCTTCTGGAGTGCTCATAGTAGTTATTTTGAATCGAGTGGGCAGATTATATAATTCATATTCTCTTTCACAGAAATCGATTTTTTCATCTAAAGGAATTGTAGATTCGTAAATAGGACTCACAGAATTTGCCCTTCTGGTATAACCATCTGCAAATCTCAAGACCCATCCATCGTATAGTTCTGTTTGCAGTGATGGCCATGCATTCATAGATAATTCTTCAATTTTTCTTATCAATCAATCCCATCCTTTCTTTCTTGCGAGTACTGATAAAACCAGTTATATTTATAGTGAAAAAACATTCTTAATCATTTGTGCTACTCCTTCAGGTGAAACATTGGTATTATTTATTCATAAACAATTCTTTCAGACAGTTCCTGTCCAACCGTCATTTTGCCATCGGCATGTGGCCCGAATATTACACTAAATTTCATACGTTTTACCTTGAAAAATACTCTGCTCCGGTTATTGAATAGCAGACATCATCATGAATTGTCCCATCATAGATTTTACTGGCTGATCGCAGTGTTCCTTCATATTTAAATCCGCATTTCTCAATTACTCTTTTCGAGCGAGTATTGAAAGGATAATGATAACAAGAAACAATATCGTATTTTTCTTCTTCGAACAAATATCTTATTACTTCTTTAACCGCCTCGCTCATTAGCCCTTTACCCCAATAATCTTCAGAAAGGACATAACCTATCATCTTTGCACTTATTCCCTTTCTTTTTTCATCATTGTGAGCACCTACAGAACCAATCACCATATTATTTTCTTTATATTCAATAGCCCATACTTCATCCTTTTCAATAAATGATTGCAATATTTTTAGTGATGCATCCTTATCCTTATGCGGCTCCCAGCCTGCATTCGGACCTACATTAGGATTTTTTGCATATCCATAAAAATCATTTAGGTCATCCACTTTCCATGGTCTCAAAATCATTCTTTCAGTTTGTAAAACTTTCATAACACACCTACCCCTTCCCGCATAGACTATGACCCTAAATTATATCTCGCCATCAGGTATTCATCTGCATACTTTCCATTCCGTATTGCAGCAAACTTTTTAGTTCCTTCTATCTGGAATCCTAAAGACTTATAAAGTTTTACTGCACCTTCATTTTCAATAAACGCAGTCAATTCAAGCCTTACAAGCATAAGCCAATTATCAGCAAGGTCTATGATCTTCTTTAAAAGGACAGTTCCAATCCCTTTACCTTGATAATCAACATGTACCATAATACCTACACTTGCAGAATGCCTTAATCTTGAGTTTCTATTGACGTGCAGCCCAACAAGTCCAATCACCTTTTTAACTTCAATTTCATTAACTTCAGCAACAAGCAGATGCTCATATTCAGAAAGTCCTTTAATGAAGTCCTCTGACCGTGTAACCCTCTCACTGAATATCCCCAGCGTATTTTCTCTGATTCCATCCATTCTCCTCATTTCATTGATGGATGCTGCATCTTCAAGTTTTACTGGCCTAATAATGAAATCCATGAAAAACACCTCATTTCAGTTCCTTATTTATATTACTTTGCCGTTCTTCCAACCGTCGACAGACATTAACCAATGTCAAGTCCATCCCGATTGGAATCCATTCTCCTATAGTGAATCCGTCAGTCATATAATCGCTTATCCAGCTAAATAGAAAAAACCCCGCAGAATCACTCGTTAGAGTGACTCCGAAGGGTTTATCTCCATTCGTGTAGGACTTTTATTGTCCCTATGCTGCTTACAAATCAGTGCTCAAGCATACTCACTTTTCAGGTATTATTACATATATTTTCCATATTGTCAATATGGATTACCTGATAATTTTCCTTACCAGAAACTGGAATTCAGCAGGTATTAATTATATAAAGCAAAAAACATCGGGAATATTTATTACAAACTGATATAATGAAATCAAGTCTTGGAGGTGGAAAAATAATACCATGGATTATTTGATGAAGGTACAGGAATCATTGAAATACATAGAGGAAAATCTCACAAACAGCATCTCACTTGACAATCTGGCAAAGCAGGCTTATTTTTCAACATATTACTTCCACAGGCTTTTCCAATCCATTGTAGGAGAGCCTGTAATGGAATATGTCAGAAGGAAACGGCTTCTCCATGCTGCTGAGGATTTGCTCTATTGCGATTACTTGTCCAGAGTGCTGTTGTTCTCCAAATTTATGTTTTTAACTCTCTTTGGTATGATATATTACTTCTCTATCCAACTTATTGGTAATTTTATGCTTTACAGTACAAATTCCAATTGGCAGTCATAGGGCTCTTTATCTGCGAATACCTGATAGTATCCCTATTTTCCTTTTTCAGAATCAAGACCAATTTGTGCCCTTTTGTCAATAATTTTCACTATCCTTTTTCAGGAGTATTAGGTTTCAACATATCACTCGCTCCTGATATATTAGTTATTTCAATTTAATCCAATGAATCCGTCTATCTTTTCTGAAGCCTGTTTTTATAGCCAAATTCATAGATTTTTCATTATCTTCTTCAATATGTACAAATGGTATTTCCCCTTGTTCCAACAGTTTCTTTATCATTGCCACAGTAACAGCAGAACCATACCCCTTCCTCCTGTATTCCTCCACTACATTCAGAAAGCCAATAGCCCCGTCATCATGGGTAATCGCCCATGCTACCAACTTTTTATCCCGATAGATGCCAAGCCCAATACCATTACATATCCGCTCCTGTATGTATTCAATTGATATATAATCTTTATACTTGGAGTTTTCATATATATATGGAGTATCCGCAGCCGAAAGTTTAACAACACTGGACTCAATAGGAGGTAATGGTGTCTTTTCATCATATACAAGTTTGATACTGGTCAATTGGGACCGTATCTCATTATCCTTTACAATATACGGAAGCATCCAATCCTCCAACACTGCAAAGCATTTATCATCTTCGTCAAGTCCTCGTATGAGCTGCTGAAACTCATCTTCCGATTTACTGCTGATATAAATCCATTTCTCATCACTTCTGCCCCGAATCAATACAGATTCTCCAGCGGTATCTATGTTACAGACAGGATAGTTCTTAATAAAATTAATCATATTGATATTTCTGGCTCTATCTATTTCAAGATACTTTAGCGTATATTCCTGTAAATACTCCAATACTTTCCTGTGTAATTGCGGCTGTATATCAGGATAGGTAAGACTCTCCGGCATCTCTTTCATTATTCTTACTTCTCCTATTTCACTTTCGGGCAACTGCCCCAATTCCGTTATCCTGGCATAAAACAAACTGCCCAAAGTTATCACCCCATCCTTGGTAACAGAGTAATCACAGACTGGTTCAATTGTGTAGCTTGTCGCTCCAGTCTCTTCATATAGCTCTCTTGAAGCGGTTATATTAATATCCTCTTTTAATTCCCTGTGTCCACCTGGTATCTCCCATGTGTACCTTTCTTTATGCCGTACAAATATCCATTTACCTTTATATGATGCGTGGATCACTGCAAAATCAAACCTGGAATTATCAATTTCGCCTAATTTATAAACTTTTGTTTCCATTCCCAACTCCCCCTAATTTCATCACGAGGTATATTTTTTGCTCACCCAATTTTTATATGCAAAAGGAATTAGCTATGGTATTGCCCCAATTCAATTTTTTTGATTAACTTATTTACCCTTTTAACCTGAGCATCTGTCAAAGCTTCTTTCCTCTTTAAAAGCACATCAATAAACTCTTTTGCGTTATGTCTATTTACACATATAAAGGCCCTTTCCGAATGTTGGGCAACTTCTTTTGGCCTGCACGTCTCCAGATGCTTGAGAATTAATTTAAAAATTTCCTCCTCATATTTCTCATTGGCTTTACATATCCCTGCAAATACACTGATGGCACTATCTACTGTTATGACGCTTCCGTTTTCGTAAGCTTTTATTACAGTATCCAGGTTATTATATATATCTTCAGGCTTCAGATAAGAAATTTTTGATAACGCGGTCATACTCCCCCATACAAGCCGGTTATTTTTTGACTTCAATAATTGAATAAAATCATTTACATATTCTGAAATTAATTCGGGCTTCCTTTCACCTATTTCATAAAGGACTTTGATACAGTCATTAGCAATTTGTGTTTTTTTATCTTTCAAGCCATGCACTATTTCCTTTATACCCTCTGTATTTTCCGTAGTGCATAATAAAATTGCCAGTTCAATATTGGGCTCTTCATCATTTCTTCCTAAGTTTGATGCAACTTTTTCAATCATGGCCTATCTCCTTAAATCCTTATTTTTCAAATATAGTAAACCTACTTACAATTATATCCAGAGACCTTTTTGCCTCACTCCTTAAACTTTCTTACTTTCATTTTCCATAAGATTGATTAAAATATCTATATCAGTTTTCTTAATGTAGGTAATTCTACAAAATTCATGACTGCTCTCTCTCTTTTTTAGCCCTGTTAATTAACTTATTATATAAATAAACATCCAAATCATCAAAAAAATCTTTAGTAAATTTATCTATATCAAACCATTTAACTCCGCTATTTTCCTCTTTATTTATTATCAATGTTTCCTCTTCGCCTGCAATAAGAATATACGCAATTGAAAGATGTAAATGGGCATTAACATACTTATTTCTCCTAATATGACCGAATACAGGCAAAATATCAATAGATACAATATTTTTTGTGAGAGGCCTGACTTTAATAATACCTGTTTCTTCTTTTGCCTCTTTTATTGCTACATGCAAAAAATCTGTATCCCCATCCGCGTGTCCTCCAGTCCAGGCCCAAGTATTCCGTATATTATGATGAACCATCAATACTTTATCCAGTGACTCATTCATTATAAATCCTGAACTAGTAATATGTGCTATTTCGTTTTCTCTTAACAAAACATTTCGTTGAAATTTATCTATATAATCAAGAATTACTTTCTTATCTTGACTCTCTTGTTCATTAGCAGGAATAAATTCAGTAATTTGTTTTATATAATCCATTTGTGCCTCCCTAATATATATTTTGTTTTGCATAATTGATATATAAACTGTAGAATTTTATTAACCGATTCCCTCGTCCACGTCCAAGTTTCAAATTGCTCATGTAATTTACATGCTCAACAAATATTGGTTATATTAAAATTGAGTTTTTATAGCTTAAAATGGGCAACTTATATGTCACAGTGTATCTCTACCCTTTTACAAAGGTTATATTCCATAAACCTCTCTATACCAGAAATAATTCTATTTCTATATAGAGGAACATTCTCAATAACTTCAGGCCAAAAATTTTTTACTATCAGTGCTTTACTTTTTTTGTCGGTTTCAAATTCAATTCTTCCTATAAATTTATTGTCACAAAGAACTGGCAAAACATAATATCCATACTTTCGTTCTTTAACAGGGGTATAAACTTCCCATTTGTATTCAAAGTCAAATAACTCTGTAATCAGTTTTCTATCCCAAAGTAAGTTATCTAAGGGAGCGATAATTCTAACGCAACTGTTTTCAATATGCTTGTTTATTGTCGATTGCAAAAGTTCAAGATTTTCGGCTGCAATGTACAAAGGATGCTTTATACAATCTACTTTGATTTCATAAATTTTTCCCTCCTTCAGTAAGGAATTAAAAGCATTATTTCTTTGCTCACTTTTTAAACCATTTATACCAAGCCAGGCATCGCTCTGCCTGTTCCATAATACCCCAATACTATTAATTCTACGAAGTACAACCCATTTGAAATATTCCTCATCCGTCTTGTTTGGGTCACTCATTGTAAAATAGTTTTCTGGTATATACTTATCCGATAGACAATAATATCTTCTTGCACCTTTTTTGTGGTGAACAATAGCAAGTCCAACATAACACATACATTCCAAGGCCGCCTTAGCAAGTCTCTGAGGTCCATAATGCCAACCAACCTTTTCTTCAAAGTTAAAATCAGTGGAACAGGCAAAATCATTTATTCGTAAATAATTAGTTATTTTGCCTATTGTATCTTTATGTTCATTACACCAACTTAAATATCTTTTTCTGTATCTGTCAAAATAGGCCCAATCCTCAATAGAACAAATTGACATATTTTTATCCCATACATCAAAAAGGACCCTTTCATAATAAAGAAGCCTCTCAATATCACCCTTTTGATAACTGCTACAGCGAGCCTGTAATACTAAATCAGGATTTCTGCCTACCACATCAAGCGGGTCAAACTGAATACATCCAACCTTACGAATATATTTTACAATATCACTGCTACTTTCAAGGTTTGCATCATCACACAAATGCTGATATGTCACTAAAAAGTTGCATATTTGCTGTTTTGTATAATTGTTTTGTGAAATATCAATCACTTCTTTCCATTTTGATGAAACATGTAGCATAATGTTTCATCCCCTTGACTTTATCCCATATTTTTAACGCTTTCCAAATCTTTTCCACACTATGGCAAAATAATATACCAAACATACGTTCTTGTCAATGAGATTTAACCCTTAATTGCAAAATAAACCTTGCAAAATAAACAATTTTCGCATTAAGGTCCTTCTTTGCTTTTCTCAAAGAAAATGACCTAACTTCCAAAAATGTAATGGAAAATGCAGTCTCTCCTGACAAAAGTATTATGCAGCCGCAAAACGAAACCATCTCAAAGAAGTACACAGTTACATATAAACTTACCACTTTCTTAAAGGACAATAACATGTCCCTTTTTAATGACGTTATATGGCAAACAAAGTAGAATAAATTGTGAAATAACATAGAAGTGAATGGAATATTTTTCCAAAGTGTGTATGTGGAATTTTAAACCCGACTTGTGGACTGAAAAAAACAGCGTATAAGCAGAAATGCTGACCCCTGAAGGTCAGCATTCATGATGTTTATAATGAGTAAGTCTATAAGCCGGGTTCTGTATTTGATGATCATCTATCTAGGCACTGCATTTCTGCAATGCTCAAGCCACCTCCACGGGACTGACGGGCAGTCATTGCGTCCCTCCACGGCGTTGCTCCAGGTGGGGTTTACATAGCCGGCAAGTCGCCATGCCGCTGGTGAGCTCTTACCTCACCTTTCCACCCTTACCTTGCTGGAGGTGAGATGTCAGATGTGAGAGGTGGAATTTTAATTCTCACTTCTCATATCTCACTTCCCACCTCCAGAAGGCGGTATATCTCTGTTGCACTTTCCTTAAAGTCACCTTCACCGGGAGTTACCCGGCACCATTGCCCTCTGGAGCCCGGACTTTCCTCATGTGCGCCTTTTCAGACTGCACCTGCGATCATCTGGCTTACTCATTTAATTTTAAAGTAATATTCAAAATATAAGGTACAAGTATTTAGTAATAACGTTGTCCTTGGATAACCTATTATAGAAGCTTGCAAAACATATGTCAAGAGAAAATAAATGGATCGGCTTCCATTTTGCTGCAAAGTGTTTCAATACACTTAAATCTGTCTTTTATCCGGCTTTGAAGCTTGTTAAGAATAATATGTTCAGATGCAAAATGGCCTACGTCAACTATACATAGTCCCATCTCCCTGGCATCCAAGGCAGTGTGATATTTTATGTCACCGGTCACTACAACATCCTGCTGCAATTTTTTCAGATAGAACAGGTCCACATCAAAGCTTCCGCAAAATACTGCCACATTCTTGACCATGTCAGGAATATTACCGATGATTCTCAAATCTGATACATTTAGATTTTTCTTTATTCCTGCAATAAAATCATTGAAGGGCATTTCATTGGAAAGTACCCCTGTTTTGCCAAGACCCAGATCGGACTCATAACCTTCAGGGACATAGGATTTAAGCTGCCTACACTCTGACAGTCCCAAAGTCTCGGCCAGAGTATCGTTAACTCCGCCAATTGCCACATCAAGATTTGTATGGGCACTTATTACACTTATATTATGTTGGACAAGTTTTTGTATCTGAGACCCTTTCATTGTGTCAAAATCCAGTCTGTTAAGCTTTGAAAACAGAAATGGATGATGGGATACTATTAGTTCTGAACCGCAGCTTAAAGCCTCTTCTATAACTGCTGAGGTTACATCCATGCACAGAAGAATTTTCGTAACCCGGTTTTGCCGGCTTCCTACCATTAATCCTACATTATCCCAGCTTTCAGCATAATCCCAGGGTGCAATTTCATTTAAAAAACTCAGTATTTGTCCTACACTCATAATATCCTGCTCCTTGTCGGCCATCAATAACTTTATAAATCAATATTTACACCAGAATTCATATTGACGTTTATAGTTCACTTATTAACTTCACATAATCCTTTTTCAGACTATAATAATAATCATAGAGACTTGCATTGTCCTCCATAGCCTCCAGCTGCTTTAAAACCCGGTCAATTTGCCGTACCTTCATTCTGCAATAGGCTAGCAGCAAGGGATCCTGATTAACAATCAACTTTTCACCAACATGTAATTGAAACTCTTGGTATTTCTTATCCTTACCATCATATCTGGCAGCTAATACACAATAAATCTTATTTCCCTCAGCTGCAAGTTCTTCATCATATATATCAAATTTGTGTTCATAGAGCCACTTTCGGACAATATCAAGATCATTCATGGGCTGTAAAACCAAAGCTGTTGCAACATAGGTTTTTTCCGCATCTGCCTCCAGTAATTCTGAAACCAGAGTTCCACCCATCCCGGCAATTATTATTGAATCAGCCTCGTTATTTCCCAAGGTTTCGAGTCCACTTCCCAAACGGGTCTCTATATTTTCATTAAGCTTATATTTTGTAATGTTTCTGTCCGCCACCTGAACTGGCCCGGTCCGGACATCAGAAGCTATAGCCTTTTGGCATCTTCCCTGCTGAATAAGGTATATGGGAAGATAGGCATGATCAGTCCCTATATCTGCTACTGTTTTACATTCCGGAACTTTATCAGCAATAAGTTTTAACCTTCCTTTAAGAACCAAGCTCAAAATTGCCTCCATTAAATAACTTTTTATCAGTCATTGTATCGCCAAAGTAAATTATACACATAATATTAATGGATTATCAACTAAAAAAGGAAGGTTAGCAAGATGCCCCCATACAAAAGGACAAATAAGGTAAATGATATAGAGAAACCCGTATCAAGTAATATATTTGGCAGAGATATTCTTGGAATAAATCCTAATATCTCTGCAATTAATAAAACAAACATAGATCAGCAGGATGAGGCACTGAACATAGATTATATGCGGAAAATGAAATAAATCTACATTTAGCTCTTCAAACTTACATTTACTATAACAATCCTACAAGCTAATTTGAGCAAACGGATTCTTATTTGTTGTTACTTCCAGGTGTATGACTATCGGATCAGATATAAGTTCGTATAAGCTGTCCTCCGGGTATGTAACTGCTATGTTTGGGCTTTCTCCGGCAAATTTAATTATGTCCTCCCAGCTTGACCATATTGTGCAAAGAAAAAAATGAGCATACTGATCCTGCTCAACTATATGAACATATGCTCCATGATTTCCTTCTATAGCTGTGGCTTCTTTTACTCCGGTTTCGTTTAAATACTTACTGAATTTATCTTTTTTTGCTATCGGTACCAACCCGTGCCAAGTACGAGCTATCATAAGCCTCTCCCTATCAAAACATTGTTTTTTACAACATTGAAATTGTAATTACTTTGTATGTATATTTTTTATGCTAAAGTGCAAAAGCTATAAATTTATTTTCTGTTATATGATTTCTGTCTATTTTTTGACTTGTAAGCTGTATTGCCTAACGAGCTGTATCAATATACGTATATTTGCTGTAATCCCACAACAATTCACTCAGTTCCACATCCTTTTCATAGAACAGATCAACAAAAACATTTTGTATCCTTACTATGGGTTTGAGCGGATACAGTGGATTTACATGCATTAGTTCACCGATTTCACCTGTATTGAGCATGACAAAATCTCCGATATAATGGCATACAATCCTCTCAACAAATACGTTCAACATAATCCGATCCAACATATTAGCCATCTCATCCTGCATATATCTCAACACTTCAAAAACCGATCTTCTCCTTGAATATACCTTGTCTGAGGTCATCGCATCGTATACGTCGGCAATTGCCAGTACCTTTGCGTATTGATGAATTTGATCCCCCTTTGCTGCCAGCGGGTATCCCGAGCCGTCAGTCCGTTCATGATGCATAAGCACCCCCATCTTTATACCTTTACTGATGTCATGCATATTTTCAACCATACGGTAGCCATATGTTGTGTGATTTTTAATTTCTTCAAATTCTTCGGGTATAAGGCTGCCCTTCTTGTTCAAGATATTTGGGTTAACCTTGGCCTTTCCCACATCGTGGAGAAGTCCGGCTTTAGCGATTTCTTCAACCACCTTGTCGTCATAGCCCAGCCACCTTGCTAATGTCATGGCCAAAAGAGAAACGTTGACACAATGAGCGTATGTATATTCGTCCACAGTACGGATTGAATCAATACATTTTAATACGTCAAAGGAATCGTGTACATTTTTCCTTATATTTACCAATGCATGATCCACATTTCTGCTATCAAGACTTTTTCCTGAATTTATGGAATCCAGAACCTCTTTTACCTCCTGCTTTGCCTCACTATAAGATTGAGTTAGTTCAGCCGACATTTCTCTTTTTGTGATGTTATTCTCAAATCCCTTTATCTCCTCTACGATGAGATTATCATCATATATTTCAACCTGAATTGGCTTTAGTCTGAACCGTTTGACTTTTTTCTCTAGATCTTCAGTAACAAAAGTACCTTTTGGAATCAGGCAGGCACCAGCCTCAGTACAAATATCTTCTGTCAAAAGCATTCCTGCAACACAACTTTGCGCCGTAATGTAAATATGCCGCATAGGTAAAATCCTCCGCATGGTAAAAAGAAGAGTATGTATCAATAATTGCCATTATACTACAACGCGGAAAAAAATTCTATTTATAGTTTATCATTTACCAAAAAACACCGTAAACAGAAAGTTTATGATCAAACCTTATCCCAGCGGCAGCGAGGAAAGGCCCGGGGTGCTGCAAAACCCTAAGATTAATGTATGCAAGAGCTGTATCAAAGTACTCCCGAACAACTTATATAAATGTGTCGGACACAAAACAGTTAGAGAAATACTATTTCTGAGCATTTCTCTAACTGTTTTTAACCATCCTTCCACATTTATATAATTTGTCCTCGCGTACCATAGCTATCTTTATCTCATACATTAATCAACATTGTTGTGCAACAGTCCCTTTGCACCCATCCTGACACCGGCGAGGGGAATCCCCCCTCAAATGTGCCGGTGGGCCTTCAGACGAGAGCGTCATCAAAGAATGCCTGTGCGCATTCTTTGTAGCTCGAGAGTCCCTGTCAGGTTTGATCATTACATCTTATGGTTATCTTTCAAACTTTTTTAATTTCAATCCTTGTTATATCATCTACTATGATCAAACCTTATCCGAGCGGCAGCGAGGAAAGGCCCACCAACGCAAAAAGAACACTCAAATGAGTGTTCTTTTTGTGTTGGTGGGCCTTCAGGGACTCGAACCCCGGACCAACCGGTTATGAGCCGGTTGCTCTAACCAACTGAGCTAAAGGCCCGTTGTGGCTCCTCAAGTAGGACTTGAACCTACGACCCTGCGGTTAACAGCCGCATGCTCTACCGACTGAGCTATTGAGGAATATTTTTATTTTGAGTAATTGGCTTAATACCGCTTACTCAGTGTGTTTCAGGAGTGTTTCGTCCTGAGCACAAATAATATTATACTTACGAACTGGCAGCTGGTCAACATCAAAATACTTATTTTTTGACCGTTTAGAAAGATTGTCACCTATTTTCAAGCATTTAATACTTCATGCTAATTCCTGCTAAAAATTGCATACTTCATATAACTACTTAATTATGGGCTTAACCGGACACTAATATTACCTGAGAATGAAGAAAAAAGACCCGGTTTTCGAGTCTCTCGCCTTTTCTTCTTTCTTAGTATTGTTAATCCAAATAATCTTTAAGTTTTTTACTTCTGCTTGGGTGTCTCAGTTTACGTAATGCCTTTGCTTCTATCTGACGGATACGCTCTCTGGTAACGTTAAATTCCTTGCCAACCTCTTCAAGAGTTCTGGCACGTCCGTCATCCAAACCGAATCTCAGCCTGAGAACCTTTTCTTCACGTGCTGTCAGGGTATCAAGGACATCAATAAGCTGCTCTTTCAATAAAGTAAATGCAGCAGCTTCAGCTGGTGCCGGAGCATCATCGTCAGGAATGAAATCGCCTAGATGACTGTCTTCTTCTTCACCTATTGGTGTTTCAAGAGATACAGGCTCCTGTGATATTTTCATTATTTCCCTGACTTTGTCCACAGACATGCCTATTTCCTTGGCTATCTCATCAGGCTGAGGTTCCCGTCCAAGTTCCTGAAGCAGCTGTCTTGAAACCCTTATCAGCTTGTTTATGGTTTCTACCATATGAACAGGAATACGTATAGTTCTTGCCTGATCGGCAATAGCTCTGGTTATAGCCTGTCTGATCCACCAGGTTGCGTAAGTACTGAATTTGAAGCCCCTCCTGTAGTCAAACTTCTCAACAGCCTTAATCAAACCTAGATTACCTTCCTGTATTAAATCAAGAAACTGCATACCTCTACCAACATATCTCTTTGCTATACTTACAACCAATCTGAGATTTGCTTCGGCAAGTCTTCTCTTTGCTTCAATGTCACCATTTTCCATTCTGTGAGCAAGATCAATTTCTTCATCTGCAGTCAAAAGGGGTACTTTACCAATTTCTTTAAGGTACATTCTAACAGGGTCATCAATACTTATACCTTCAGGTATACTGATGTCAAGTTCTTCATCTGCAAGCTGAATTTCTTCCATTTCAGCTTCTATATCCCCGATAACATCAATACCCATATTTTCAAGGGTTTCATAGATTTTTTCAATGTGTTCCGGTTCAAGCTCTATTTCCTCAAAAGCATCAATTATTTCCTTATAGGTGAGCATTCCCTTTGACTTACCCTTATCTATCAAATCCTTAAGTATCGCTTTGCGTGTTTCCTGATTATGCTTCATAAGTTCCCCTCCCCTCATGGATTTTTATAAACCTTTCTTCATTACAGCTATATTCAATACAATACTGCTTAATTCCCGATTTAATAACTCAACATCTCCTTCTGTCAGATCAGATCTCTTTTTTAATTCGATAATTTCATTTTTTCTTGTTTCCAACCCAATAAGGTTGATTCTTTTAAGAATATCCAGAGCCGCTTTTTTATTATCCTCAAACACGCTCTGTGATTGAATTATATTTGCAAAACTTTCGGCAAGTGCCGGTGAAAGTTTATTTAATATCTCCCCTGCTAAAACCCCTGATTTATTCTCAATACGTTCAATTGCAAAACCGAAGGCCTGCCTGATTTCGCTCGATTTAATGGAATCAAGTTTTATAGAGTCCTTTATCTGAAAATATATATTATTTTCGAGACAAATGGTGGACAATAAAATGAGTTCCAGCTTTATAAGCCTTTCTTCACTTGATTCGCCTGTACGTTCCAGTTTATTACTGCTGTTTTTAGTGCTATAAGTGCTCGTACTATTATTTATGCTGCCTTTCTTAATACTAATGTCTTTTGCAGGTTTAAAGCTGTTTTTGACCTTATTGCTTTGTCTTTTGGATAACTCGGAATAAATGGATTGTTCACTTACTCCCAGCTCTTTAGACAATTTTTTAATATGCAGCTCTCTTTCTACATTATTGTCAATTTTATCCAATATAACCATAGCGTTATCAATAAACTTGACTTTTCCGTCATTTGTAGAGGTGTCTATTTTGTTGTCCAAAATATTCAGTTTAAAATCAACAAGGGTTTGAGCCTTGTTGACAAGCCTCTTAAACTCATCAACACCACGGGTTTTAATAAACTCATCCGGGTCCTTACCGGACGGTATTGTCAATACCTTGACATTACAACCAATATCATTTAGTAAATCCAAGCTTCTGATTGCAGCAGCCTGTCCCGCATTATCCGAGTCAAATGAAAGAATAATTTCTTCTGTATATTTCTTTAGAAGCTTGCCTTGATTCTCGGTTAAAGCAGTTCCAAGTGGTGCAACTGCATTTATTATTCCACTTTGATGTAAGGATATAACATCCATATATCCTTCTGCCAAAATAATCTGCTTTGCACAGGCGTTTTTGGCAAAATTCATGGCATATAAATGTTTACCTTTATGATAGACTTCAGTTTCAGGTGAATTCATATACTTTGGCTGGGAGGAATCCATTACTCTCCCGCCAAAGGCGATTACATTTCCCCTTATATCAAATATAGGAAACATAACTCTTCCTCTGAATCTATCATAAATTTTCTTTGTTTCTTCCTTAAGAATAACCAGCCCACTATTTATAATAGACTTTTCACTATAGCCTTTACTCTTCAGCTGCTTATAAAGAGCATCAAAGCTGTCGATTGCATAGCCCAGACCAAACTTGACTATAGTCTGCTTGTCTATCCTTCTATTAAGCAAATAGGTCAGTGGTCCTTTGTCTTTACCATTAATAAGGTTGTTATGAAAAAACCTTGCCGCTTCAACATTTATCGCCAGCAATTCTTTTTTCATTCTGGCCTTTTCATCATCCTGAACACCTTCATTAGTCTCAGGCAATGATATCTTGGCTCTGTCTGCCAGTAATTTCAACGCTTCCGGGAAATCGAGATTTTCTATTCCCATTATAAAATGAATTACATTACCGCCCTTTCCACAACCAAAACAATTAAATATTTGTTTTACAGGCTCGACAGAAAAAGACGCGGTTTTTTCATTGTGAAAAGGGCATCTGCCAAAATAATTTTTTCCCTTTTTATCCAACTTAACATATTCGGAGATTACATCAACTATATCATTACTTACTCGAATTTCCTCAATCAGATCATCAGGAAATAAATTTGCCATTATGCACTACATTCCAATCTACTTTGATAAACTTAATATTATTTATCAAATATTATAAACACTTAAACTACTAATTATTTTCATACTTACGAAAATAACTGCCAATTACTATTCCGGCAAGACTTCTTGGATTTATCGATAACATCCGATAGTAATTGACTTAATAATTGTTCGACATTATTATTAATATTCCTTCTTTTTTGATAAAAAAAAGTATACCCAAAGGAATTATTCTTGTAACTGCCTTTAAGTATACTTATATATTTTATGAATTTTATTTATTTTAAACTTATAATATTTAATACTTTTAATTTCTAACACATGCTTATTTCCACGCTGATGTAAATGCCTGGATTTATTATCACTGATAAATTTGATTACGCAACTCCTACTGCAAATTATCCTTTATCTAAGCGATACAGTCATATATTACATCATGGGCACTGACCGGAGTAACCGAGTTTTTGTACATAAGGTTTATAAGCTCCATCATACTTGCTTTTGAAGGTAAAACATCGTTTATTACAGCTGTTTCTGATTCACCGCTATCTTTAGTCATATTGATCTGAATTCCATATGTACAGGAATTGTCAGTTTCACAGGACAACAAATAATACTCTAAATTAAGTTCTTTGCATTGGTATTCCACTGACTCATTAATTTCAAGTTTCTTTGAGCAAACCAGTTCCATTTCATTACCTCCTCATTTTTCTTCCCGTTAACTTATAGCGTAATTATAATACATTGCCAATATTTCCATCTACACAAAAGTTTTTAGCTAATTCGACCACTTTACATAAATTTATTCCAATGTCTGTAAGTATGGTGTCGAAGAATGCAATATTATCAATTATTTACATTGAACTTAAGGCTTATAGGTGTTAATATTTTACGTGAGCCAAGTCTTTTTTCCACGAAGTTTGTATATTCTACAGAATACACCAAATAGTGTGGTATTCTATTTTTATTTTTAACGCTTATAATTAAGGGGGTATTCCATGGAAAGCAAGGAAAATAACAAAACATCCAAGTTGAACATCTTTAAAATGATGAATTCGGCAATATGTGAAATGTCAGAACTTTCTAAAAAAATACTAAAATACGCTACCCCGGCTAGTTTAGCCTTATTGGCAGTAGCAACTGCACTATTTGTCGCAAACAAAACAAGCAATAATTTCAGCAGCGTATTTGAATTTACAACCACTACTTTAATTACCAACATTATTTTTGTTATGGCCGAATTTATAATAGCCTCGTTGGTTATAGATATTCTAATAAAGAAACGCTCTCAATAAAAAGCAACAAGGAACTTAAATAAGGTATTATTTGGTAAAGAACCGCTTAAACAGGTAATTTTAATTCTGAGCAGGTTCTTTTTATTTTTCATTAAAAACAAAAATCCAGGGGATAGTCTCCCCTGGATTCTTTGTTTTTCTAATATCTTTAAGCTTTTGCAGCTATTTTTGATTTCCTTTGACTTTCCTTCCACATTACATATAGTGGGCTTGTAATAAAGATTGATGAATAACATCCTGCTGTCAAACCGATTATGAGCGGGAAACTGAACTCTTCTATTGATACTATACCATTAACTTTGGCAAAAATATAAACTGTAGTGATGGCTATCAAAGCTGTCACAACTGTATTTATAGATCTGTTCAAGGTTTGTAGAATACTCTGGTTTACCAACTCAGGCAATGGCATCTTTCTCAATAATCTGCTATTCTCTCTGATACGGTCATAAATAATGATTGTGTCATTCATTGAATAACCGACAACAGTCAGTATAGCCGCAATAAAGGATTCGTTAAGCGGTATCTGGAATATCAGATAAACTGCTATCATCACAACAGCGTCATGAAGTACGCCGACTACTGCGAACACACCGGCTGACAAACCTGACATTGTTTTAAATCTTACCCATACATAGAGAATAATTAATGTAAAAGCAATTGCAACTGCTTTTAAACCATTCTGCATGATTTCCTTACCGATAAAAGGCTCTACGCTTTCTTCATTTATTACAGGATCTTCTGCTGTAAGTTTAAATTCTTTTATTACAGATTCTTCTACCTTTGTAATTTCATCATTTGTCAGTGTATTCTCACTACCGATACTTATCTTTATGACATCATAGCTTTCATTTGCACCACTGATATCAAAAGCGGAAGATTTCTGAACATAGGCGGGTTTATTAACTGTTTTGGTTACAAAGTCCGCTATGTTTGATTGCAGTTCCTGGGTATTGCTTTCAGTAAACATATTTTTATTGGCTCTTAATTCAATAACTGTACCGCCTTCGAACTGTATGTCCAGTTTAAAGCCCCAAACGAAATAGGAAACAACACCTGCAAGAATAATTATAGCTGATAGTATAAAAAAGTAATATCTTTTTGAATATAAATTAACCATTTGCTTTGCCTCCTTTCAGTCTTGCACTTACACCGTATAAAATAGGATGCTTGGCTATATCCAGATCAGATACCGCTTTGAGCATCAATCTGGTTGCTGTTACAGCAGTAAGGAAGCTCAAAATAACTCCGATTCCCAATGTATAAGCAAAGCTCTGTATAGGACCCGTACCAAATTTCAGCAATACAAGAGCTGATATAAGGGTTGTAACATTACCGTCAAGTACCGCAGCAAATGCTCTCTTAAAGCCGACATCTATAGCAGCTCGTAATGTCTTTCCACCCCTGATTTCTTCCTTGATTCTTTCAAAGATAATTACATTGGCGTCAACAGCCATACCAATTGTAAGAATCAAACCGGCGATACCCGGTAAGGTTACAGTGATATGCAGCCATGAAAGAGCCAGCAATTCTAAAACTGTATGCAGTAACAGTGCTATACAGGCGATGAAACCCGGTAATCTATAGTAAGCGACCATAAATAGACAAATCAGTATAAAAGCTACGGCAAAAGCATCAATACTCACTGCTAAAGCATTAGATCCCAGTGTTGGACTGATATTATTAACCTGCTTTGCTTCCAGTTTGAATGGAAGTGCACCCGATTTAATAAGACCTGCCAGTTCTTTGGCTTCATCCTTCTGCTTGTCCACATCGGTACCATTAAGTGTTATTCTTGCATTTCCGCCTGTGATAGCAGTTGAAACTACAGGAGCACTTATCTGTTTATTATCCATATATATTGCTATAGGCTTACCTACAAGTCTTGCTGTTGCTTCAGCAAACTTTTTAGCACCTTCATCTGAAAGCTTTAACCCAACCTCAAATCCACCACCCTGTTGTGCTGGCTCTGCGGTTGCTTCCACAATATCAGTACCCTGAAGTATGATTCTCTTTTTTTCGTCTTCCTTGCTGGTATCAGCAGGCAAGTAGGTTCCATCAGAAGCTTTCTTTGTTTCATCGACTTCCTGGAAGGTTAAAAGAGCAGTTTTGCCAATTTCTTCAATGGACTTCTGAGGATCAAAAGCCTCACCTTTTTTATGAGGAATCTGAACTAAAACATATCCCTTCTGATAATCGACAGTTACAACTCTATCAAAAATATTCTTTGCATCCAATCTTTTTTCAATTGTATACCTGGCTGCGTCCAAATCCTTTTCAGAAGGCAGCTTATTATTTTCAGTAATTGCATATAGCTTTGCGTCTACTCCACCCTGAATATCAATACCCGGTCTTATATCTCTCGCACCTGGAATGTCAAATCCTGCGAAAGACCCAAAAGCTGTTATCCAGGTAAAAATTCCTGTGATAATTAATATCGAGAAAAATTTAACCGCGTTGCTTCCTCTCATTTGTAGAATTCCCCCTTATTTTTGATATGAATCTTTAGTTTTTCTGCAAAAAAGTTACTTTTGCAAACTTGAGATGCGGTAAAGATTCATTCCACATACGCCATTATATAACTAAGAAAAATGCTAGTCAACAAATATGTCTCATTGTTCACTAGAAATTTACAACTAAAAACACCAAATAGCAGAGTTTTTAATACTTTTTACACCAAAATATGGAATATATAAGCTGTAACAAAAACTTTGGCAGTGAAATATGGCTATTTATAGTATTTTAAAAGATTGATATATTCATTGGCATTCCGCTTTATATCTTCTATTTCCTGCTCGTTTAGAACCCTCTTGACTACTGCAGGACTGCCGGCGATCAAGCTTCCATCGGGTATTTTTGTTCTTGGAGTAACAACACTTCCGGCAGCAACCAGACAATTATTACCTATTACTGAATCATCCAGTACTATTGCCCCCATGCCAATGAGTGTATTATTTCCAATGTGGCAGCTGTGCAAGATAGCTCCATGCCCAACCGTTACATGAGAACCAATCTTTACATCCGCACCCTTTTTACAGTGCAGAATGCAGCCTTCCTGAATATTTGTATTATTTCCAACAACTATGCTGTCAATATCTCCTCTTAAAACTGCATTGTACCAAATGGTGGTATTTTCTCCAAGAATTACATCACCTATTACGGTGCTGTTTGGTGCAACGAAAGCAGTTTCATGAATTTGCGGTGTAATATTGTTAAAATCTCTTATCACAATGTTTACCTCTTCTATTCTTGAGTTTTTATCCAGATTGCACATTCAACCCTTTTCTTTTCAAGCTCACAACCTATTTTATATGGAACATTTATATCATTGTTAAACTGATATGCATTAGCTGCACACCCTCCGCTGCAATAGAATTTCGCCCAGCATTCGGCACAATCCTTCTTTGTATAAACATTTGATTTCTGAAAATCCTTCTGAGAATCAGCATTAAAGACACCTTCATGAATATTTCCCATCTTGAATTTCTCGTCACCGACAAATTGATGGCAGGGATACAGATCTCCCTCCGGGGTCACTGCAAGATATTCATGACCTGAACCGCAGCCTCCAAGCCTTTTGATTACACAAGGTCCCTGTTGCAGATCAATCATAAAGTGAAAGAAGTTAAAACCTTTATTCTCCTTCCCTCTCTTTACATATTCCCAGGCAAGTCTCTCATATTCCGAAAAGAGCTTGTCCAGATCCTGTTCACGAATATCATAGCCAGAATCCTTTGCTGCCACAACAGGCTCAACTGATACTTGTTTGAACCCTTCATCCGCCAGATGAAGAACATCCTCTGCAAAATCAAGATTTTCCCTGGTAAATGTACCTCTAACATAGTAATTATCCTGGTTTCTTGATTCAGCCATATCCTTTATCTTAGGCAGTATGCTGACATATGTGCCCGAGCCGTCGACTCTTGGTCTCATTCTGTCATTTGTCTCACGCCGGCCGTCAATACTAAGAACCACATTATGCATATTTTTATTGATAAAGTCTTTATTGTCTTCATTCAATAATAACGCATTGGTGGTAATTGTAAATCTGAAATTCTTACCAGCTTCCTTTTCCCTGATTCGCGCGTACTCAACTATCTGCTTGACTACATCAAAATTCATAAGGGGTTCGCCACCAAAGAAATCCACCTCCAGGTTACGTCTCCCTGCAGACTTTTCAATAAGAAAATCTATTGCTCTTTTTCCTGTTTCAGCATCCATCATGGTTCTGTGCCCACCAAAGCTGCCTGTAGAAGCAAAACAATATTTGCAGCGCAGGTTGCAGTCATGGCAGATATGTAAACACAAAGCCTTGACAACAGGCTTTCTCTCCCACTTTGCAATTGCCTCAGAATAGGAATCCTTACTAAAAAGCAGCCCTTGAGCTTCAAGATTTGAAATTTCGTTATATGCGTCAGAAATATCCTGCACACTATACTTTGACTTCAAAGTATCAGCTATCTGCTCTCTAGACTTAGTCTTGTACATATCAACAACATCATAGGCAGCTTCATCAAAAACATGAACTGCTCCGCTGTTAATATCCAGAACTATGTTTGTATCATACATCTTGTACTTGTGAATCATTCGTCCTCCTAAAGACCCATAAAAAAGTGAAAAGTGTTCTTTATAAACACCTTTCACCATTAATATTTTATACAAATATAGACTTATGGTTTATTACTTCTTTTCGCAGCTTTGATTTGCAACTGTACATGATGTTTTGCAAGCTGACTGACATGAAGTCTGGCATTCTCCGCAACCACCATGAGAAAGGCTCTCTTTAAGTGTAGCGCTGTTTATGGTCTTTATATGCTTCATTCCTTAGTCCCTCCTATTAATTTTCTTAGCAGATTATAGCACATTTCATATGGTTTGAAAAGGTATAATTTGTAATGCTATAGTACCGTCTAATCCTGTTGATATTAACAACAAGCTTAGCGAAGATTAATTCCAAATATACCGCCCAGGCAGCCTACAATGGCACCAATTACAACAGTCAGAAGAACTTGAACATTTACTGCGAAATTCATGAAAACTATACTGCTTGCAAGATAAAGTATCGCTACGTATAGAACACCAACTGCGCACCCATTAATCCACCCCTTGCTTTTAACATTTCTGGTAGAGTATGCGGATGCTGCCAGAACACTTATAATAGTAGTAATAAGAACAGCAATAAATGTATGTTTTTCAGGAAAATCCGTATAAGTCAAAAATAAAGCAAATCCAAGAAAACATGGCAATGTTATCAGAAAAGAAATAATCAATCCTTTTATAACCCGAAGAAAATTTACATGTTCATCAAGCTGCTTTTTAAGTCCTGAAGTCTGTCCGGCCATATTGTACCTCCAAAATAAAATAAATGTTTTCTATATATCTTATTTGTGAGGCAGGCTCCTTAGAACAAGCTGTAGCTAAATTTGTTCTATAATTTTATTATCCCTCAACAGGCTTGACAACATCTTTCACAGCCCAACGCTTAACAAGGATTTTTGTTTTTTCGACACTGGATTCAATAGTGATCTCATCGTCTTTGATATTAACAATCTTTCCTGAGATACCTCCTATTGTTGTAACAGCCCATCCAACCTGTAAAGAATTAAGCAATTCTTTAGTTTTCTTTTCTTTCTTCTTTTGTGGAAGAATAAGCATTACATACATAAGTCCGAAAACTAACGCCATTGGCAGGACAAATCCAACTAGTATTTGTTCCATAAAATATAAACCTCCGTAAAATTATTTATTTAACACAGTATTACTGCATTAATCGGTTATTAATTTTTTGAGTAGCCGTATTTATAATAGAAATCATCTCTGAAAGTACCCAATCTATCATCAATTATAGCTTGTCTCACTTGTTTCATCAAGTTAATTAAGAAATATAAGTTGTGCCAGGTTGTCAATCTCAAACCTAAAACTTCACCGCATTTAAGCAAATGCCTTATATAAGCTCTGGAATAATTGCGGCATACATAACAGTCACATTCCGGGTCAAGTTTGGAGATATCTCTTGCATACTTGGCATCACGAATTATTACCCTTCCCTGACTTGTCATTACGGTTCCGTTTCTCCCTATTCTGGTTGGAAGCACACAGTCAAACATATCTATTCCTCTAATTGCTCCCTCTATCAAATAATCCGGTGAACCCACTCCCATCAGATATCTGGGCTTGTTTTCCGGGAGCAGCGGAGCAGTATAATCCAGAACTTCGTACATAAGCTCTGCGGGTTCTCCCACACTGAGACCGCCAATTGCATATCCGGGAAATTCAAGTTCATTTAACTGTCTGGCACTTTCAACCCTCAAATCCTTAAACATTCCACCCTGAACTATTCCAAAGAGTGATTGTTTCTCAGTGTTTGTGTGTGCTTCCTTGCATCTCTTTGCCCAACGGGTTGTTCTTTCCATTGATTTCTTAACATAATCATATTCGGCTGGATACGGAGCACATTCATCAAAAGCCATTATTATATCGGCACCCAGATCATTCTCAATGCCCATAACGGATTCAGGTGTAAAAACATGCTTTGAACCGTCAAGGTGTGATCTGAAGGTAACACCATCTTCAGAAATTTTTCTTAATCCGCTGAGGCTGAAAACCTGAAATCCGCCGCTGTCGGTAAGTATGGGCCTGTCCCAGTTCATAAAACCGTGAAGACCTCCGGCCTGCTTTACTATATCCTGGCCCGGTCTAAGATAGCAATGATAAGTATTACTCAATATTATTTTCGCATCTATTTCCTTTAATTCTTCAGGAGACATACCTTTTACGGTAGCCAGAGTACCAACCGGCATAAATATGGGCGTATCAAAAGAGCCATGCGGCGTGTGAACCTTGCCAAGTCTTGCTCCTGTCTGCTTGCAGGTTTTTATAAGTTCATAAGTGACTGCTGCCATTATATATTCCTTCCTTAATCAAATTATCTTGTTAAATAATATAAAACTATTTCGAAGTTATGATATTTTTCAGTGAGTACCTTATTGCTTTAGGCTTATATTACTCAAAACTTTATATCAAATACGTAGTGATTTCTCTTAATATGTCTTTACTACTTTATAAACATTGCATCGCCAAAACTGAAAAATCTATAGCGTTCCTTTACAGCAACCGAATATGCGTTCAAAACATTTTCCCTGCCGGCAAGGGAGCTTACCAGCATAATAAGAGTCGATTCCGGCAGATGAAAGTTTGTAATAAGCCTGTCCACTATTTTAAACTGATAGCCGGGATAAATAAATATATCGGTCCAGCCGTCACAGGCTCTGAGTTCACCGTCATTTAAGTTTCCAACTGTTTCCAGCACCCTGCAGCTGGTTGTGCCTACAGCTACTACTTTTTTACTGTTCCTTTTTGCAGAGTTTATTGTATCACAGGCTTCCTGGCCTATTGAATAATATTCCGAATGCATTTTATGCCGGGTTATATCCTCAACCTTGACGGGTCTGAAAGTACCTAATCCCACGTGAAGCATGACATACACTATTTTGACACCTTTATTTTTCAAGGTTTCCAAGAGCTCCCCAGTAAAATGCAAGCCTGCAGTGGGAGCCGCCGCCGACCCGTTGTATTTTGCATATACGGTCTGATACCGCTCGGGATCCTCCAGCTTTTCAGTAATATATGGCGGCAGAGGCATTATGCCTACCTTGTCCAGAATTTCTTCAAAGACACCTTCATATATAAACCTTACGAGTCTGTTTCCTTCCTCAAGGACCTCCAGTATTTCCGCTCTGAGCTCTCCATTTCCAAAAACAAATCTGGCCCCGGGTTTAGCTTTTTTACCCGGTCTGAGTATTACTTCCCAAACATCATCACTCAATCTCTTTAATAGAACAAACTCAATCCTCCCGCCGCTGCCTTCCTTTTCACCAAGAAGTCTTGCAGGGATTACCCTGGTGTTATTTAAAACAAGACAGTCACCTTCATTAAAATACTCTACCACATCTTTAAACAACTTATGGTCAATTTGCCCTGACTGCTTATCCAATACCATCAGCCTTGACATATCCCGTTTTTCTAAAGGATGCTGAGCAATAAGCTCTTCAGGCAAATAATAATCAAACTCCTTCAAATTCACCAACAATTCCTCCAAGTGTTTTGTAAATTTATTCTTTTATTATATGTAAAAATTATAAGTAATATTGCCAAAGTGAATGGCAATCAACCAATTCTTGAATTAATCCAAAAAATTATACAGTATCTGACTTAAATAAAACAAGTAGCAAATAAACAATAAATATCATACATTATAATTGTTTATATTACAAATACTTATTGCCATATATACTGTTTTTTTGTATAATTTATGAGATATAACGAGACTAAAGATGTCCTTGAGGACACCTTTGACTCGTTGAAACGCGCATAAGGTAAGAAAATTTATCTACAGTCGAAAAATTTTCTATTGAACTTATGCGTTATAAATCCTGTAAGAAAATACTGGGGGATATCACAATATAGTAAAAAGTGAAGAGTAAAAGTTATGTAAAGCCGGCCTTTGGCCGGCTGCTTATTATAATATTCTGCACTTCTATTTTAGATAGCTCCTTTCAGTTATAGAACTACAAGTATTAATGGATGGAGGATGCAACACATGAAGGTAGCAAAATTTGGAGGAACCTCATTGGCTAACGCCGAACAAATAAAAAAAGTTTGCGATATTATTCTATCTGATAATGACAGAAGAGTTATTGTCGTATCGGCACCCGGTAAAAGAGATAAACAGGATACAAAAGTTACAGATTTACTTATAGCCTGTGCAAAAAAACAGTTGGAAACAGGTAGTGCATCTGATGAGCTTGAAGCGGTTGTTAAAAGATTTAAAGATATTGCCGATGATCTAAAGCTGGATGGCAGCTTAGTTGCTGAAATAAGAAAAGACCTTGAAGAGAGACTGAAACTTGATACCAGCCATGAAGGTATGTTTATGGATGCCATGAAAGCGGCCGGAGAAGACAACAGCGCCAAGCTTGTAGCAGCTTATTTGAATAGCATTGGTAATAAAGCTCACTATATCAGTCCCAGACAGGCCGGTCTTTTAATGAGCAGTGAGTTCGGAAATGCGCAGGTTCTGCCTGAGTCCTTTGAAAATCTCAAAATGCTTTATAATTATGATGGAATAATTATTTTCCCGGGTTTCTTTGGTTATACATTGGAGGGTAAAGTGGCAACCTTCCCCCGTGGTGGTTCAGACATAACCGGTTCTATACTTGCCGCTGCTTTGAATGTAGACTTATACGAGAACTTTACCGATGTAGATGCTGTTTATGCAGCCCATCCAGGTCTGGTTCACAATCCGGCTGCAATTTCAGAGCTTACTTACAGAGAGATGAGAGAGCTGTCCTATGCAGGCTTCTCGGTATTGCATGAAGATACATTGGTTCCTGTATTTATGGCTGGTATACCTGTCTGTATCAAAAATACCAACAACCCGTCTGCTCCGGGAACAAAAATTGTTCTTAGAAGAGATTTCACACCAAATCATGTTGTTGGTATAGCAAGTGATGCCGGCTTCTGCTGTATTTATGTAAGCAAATTTATGATGAACAGAGAAATCGGCTTCGGTAGAAAGCTCCTGCAAATCCTTGAGGAAGAAGGCATTTCCTATGAGCATACTCCTTCAGGAATAGACAATATATCTGTAATTCTGAAGCAAAGCCAATTTAAAACCCCGGAAATTGAACAAAAAGTTCTTAACCGTATTAAAGATGAACTGAAATGTGATGATGTCTCCATTGAACATAACCTGGCTATTGTTATTATCGTGGGTGAAGGTATGAAGAACACCGTAGGGACAGCTGCAAGAGCTACTTCAGCATTGGCAAAGGCCTCTATCAGCCTTGAAATGATAAATCAGGGTTCTTCCGAAATAACCATGATGTTTGCCGTAAAGGAAGAAGAATCCAATAAGGCTGTCATTTCCCTATATAATGAGTTTTTTCATAAGTAATAATTATGTTTTATAATATTGACTTATAAGGATAAAAGACGAAGGATATTAAGTCCTTCGTCTTTTTTTACCACTCAAGTACTATACCGCCGTAAGTCAACCCGCTTCCAAATCCATAAAGAATCATTTTATCACCCTTCTTTATTTTTGATTGCTGTAATGTCATCCATATTGCTAAAGGTATAGTTACCGATGAGGTATTTCCATAATACTCATTACTGATTAAAGTTTTTTCCATTGGAAAGTCCAGCCGCTTGCATAGTGCTTCTATCATTCGCAAATTAGCGCTGTGCGGGACAAACCAGTCGATTTGATCAAGAGAAAGTTCAGCCTTTTTTAACAAGCGTTCGATTCCATCGGGTATATTCCTGACTACATATTCATATATCAATTTACCGTCTTGTTCAAACATTCTGTTCTTTTTAATCATCTTTTCATTTACCTTGTTTGATAAACTGCTGCAGGTTATATTTTCAGCAAGTTTTCCGTCGGTATTGAAATCGGAGGCTAAAAAACACCCCTCTTTATCGGTCTTTTCAAGAATCACAGCTGTTGCTGCATCTCCGAATATTATGCAAGTATTTCTATCATTATAATCAATTATTTTAGACATCGTTTCTGATGATATTAGAAGTATTTTATTAAAGCTTCCAGATGTAATTAAAGAGTCGGCTGCACAAAGTCCATAAACAAATCCCGTACAAGCAGCGTTTATATCCATTGTGCCGGCATTCGGGATACCAAAATGTCCTTGTACTATGGCTGAAACAGCCGGAGTTATATGATCGGCTGTAAATGTTGTAACAATTATCATGTCTACATTATCAATACTCGAACTATTAACAGATAATAAATTTTCAACAGCCCTTATTGCCATATCGCTTGAGAACTCGTCTTCTTTTGAAATTCTTCTTTCTTTCACTCCAGTACGTCGAACAATCCATTCGTCAGATGTTTCTACCAGTTTTTCAAGATCATGATTACTGAGAATCCTGTTTGGCAGGTAAGCACCTACCCCTGTAATTTTTGAACTTGATTTGTACTGCATGTCAACCTCCTTAATTTCTATATTATCACCTGGTATTAATATCTATTACTAACATACTACCATATTATTCAAGTAAATTCAATAACTTCTTAAAAATACAAAACCTGTCTAGAAAATATAAGACCTGCTAAAAAATACACGATATGTTTAAAAATACAAGACCTGCTTAAAAATAGAAGACCTGTCTCCATAAACGAAGACAGGTCCTGTATTTAATACTCTTTCAGCCAATTGGTTATCAGAATTTGTATTATGTTATTAATCTTTTTATTATATTGTACATTACTTTAAAATAATGTTTTTATCTTTTCAATTCAACAGTTGTCCCCTGATAATAGTGGGCCAATATCTGATCATATGTAAACCCGGCATCTGCCATTCCCTTGGCACCTTCCTGACTCATTCCAACAGAATGTCCCCACCCTTTACCAACAAAGTAATACTCTGTAGGAACAGCAGTCACTGTTGTATTTTTACCATCGGCACCGACAATAGTTACCTGAGCCTCAGGATCCGTTATTTTTGTCTCTCCATTTTTTGTTATAACCTTGACCTGGCTCATAGGTGTTTTCTGTTCCTTGCCGTCAACCATAACATTTACGTCGGCATTTGTGGATACTGTGTACCATTGGCTATACAAACCTAAAAAGGTTCGGCATTTATCTTTTGTTATTATAACACCTTCCGGTTTTAGAGTTCCTTTTACAACTACTTCTATGGGTCTTCCCGCCTCTGATTTCTTGGTAATCTCCAAACCGGTTACCTCTCCGAGATTATAGTTTTTCAGCTTCTGAGTCAGATCGTCAGCGGTAAAGGTTAATGTCCAGTTGTATTTATAGGATTTTCCAGACTCATACTTATCTTCAACGCTTTTCAGATATGCTATATTACTGCCCCAGACGTTGGCTGAGTCCTCAGTCATGCCTCCACTGGAAGAAAAGTATAATGTTTCAGCCAACTTACCGTTATATGTAACCACCATATCCTTTGTATCATCTACAGCCTTGTTTGTAATAGGGCTTTCAGAGCTTTTGCCTTTATAAACATGGCAATCGGTTGTAGAGCACAGATTAAAACCATAGGATGAGTGTTTGTTTAGATATACATATGAATATGTTCTTGCTGCAATTGCCTGTGCCTTAAGAGCTTCAGGATTTGAGAAAGCTTCCATTTCATTTGGAACAACACCATAAAGGTATTCCTCAAAAGGCAAAACATTTATTATTGTCATGTCGCTTCCGGTTTTTCTATAAAACTCAACCTGACCTCTGAAGGTATTAAACTTTCCTGTTCCGATTATTATAGCATCGTCATCGGTTACAGGTTTTCCCCGCATTAGCTTTTGAGTATCCGCATACATGAATAGTATTTCACCTGTAGCAATGTCAGCTCCACATATTCTTGTGTCAACCTTGTCAATTACAGTACATTCCACCTGCCCCAACTTGCCTTTAACTTCTGCAATTGCAGTTTCAGCAGCAGACTGATCAATGTAGAAACCTGTCCAAATCTCCCACCCTGTATCGGTATACACAGGATATGCAGTTATACCTTTCGTTTTATAGGTATTAATGATTTTTTTTGTATCATTGTATGTACTGTAGTTATTTTGAAGCTTTATGTGATATGGGCCTATGGTCGGATTTCCCGTTGATGCAGCCGGAGTAAGTTTATCTGCGCTGCCTGTATAGTAACTATCTTTCCTTATATTAACGACTTGGCCTGGTCCGGAGTTATATACTGCCGAATAAGTACTGGTTGCTGCATCAAAAGCATTATAGGAAACTCCTG
The DNA here is from genome assembly GCA_023409265.1 of Bacillota bacterium. GTDB lineage: Bacteria > Bacillota > Clostridia > Acetivibrionales > DSM-1351 > Ruminiclostridium. The sequence continues at coordinate 132,100 of JAEYHZ010000008.1, forward strand.
TTTCAGCACTTATAAAAATCTGGCTCTGAGCTGTTGAGCCGTAATACAAACCTATTTTTACTACAGGATTTGAAGCTGCATAGATATTATGGCTATTAATACCGGAAAACATCGTAAAAAGTAACACTATGCTTAAAACTAAGCAAAATTTCTTCATTAGTAACTGACTCCTTATCTTATCTACATTTTTCTTAACATCTTTTCGACATTAAATATTATACATCCTGCCTGGCTCTCAAATTGTAACAGAATTGAAATATGTGGCATATAATACTTATAAGCACTAAAAAAATGATACTTTATACTTTCCGTGACCATAAAATATTTGACACGGTATATTTACCAATGATATTATTATAAAAATGAATAGATTTAGATAGAGGTGCGTTTTTTATCAGTAAATGCAATGAGGATTTTGGGGTCTTATGATTTGCATGGAAAGGGAAAAACGCCGAAGGTTATTACATCCCAGGTATACGTGTAATTCCTGGTTTCAAGGTTAAGAGCTTTGAGACTGTCATCATAAAGGTGTGGTGGAGCGCTATCTGTTTATTATAATTTCTTTGAAATATAATTTTTTAAACAGACGTTGGTTCGTGCCAACGTTTTTTAATTATATAAAGAAGTAATCGTTAAATGCGGAGCAAAATTTGTGCTTAAGATAATGTCTTCGTGTTTCCAAAATACACTTGTGTTTTTATTACTATAAACGCGTGCAGGGCGCGCAGATGGAGGTTATGTTATGAGAAAACCCATTTTTACAGGATCAGGTGTTGCAATTGTCACCCCATTTACAAATGAAGGTACTGACTACAATAAACTTGCTGAATTAATTGAGTTTCAAATTAAAGAAGGAACTGACGCAATTATCGTAGCAGGCACCACCGGTGAAGCATCAACAATGTATGATGAGGAGCATAAGTCAGCAATAAAATTTACTGTTGATAAAGTAAACGGCAGAGTTCCTGTTATTGCGGGTACCGGCAGCAATCACACCGTACACGCCATTGAATTAAGCAAGTATGCCGAAGAGGTTGGAGCAGATGCAATTCTTACTGTTACCCCCTACTACAATAAAACCACACAGAAGGGTTTATATGAGCATTTCAGGCTTATTGCCGAAAGCATTAAGATTCCGGCCGTACTCTACAATGTTCCCTCAAGAACAAACCTGAACATAGCCCCTGAAACTGTAAAGGCTTTGTCGGAAATTGAAAATATAGTTGCAATAAAAGAGTGCAACCTTTCTCAGGTAGGCGATGTTGTGAACCTGTGCGGAGACGATTTTACGGTGTATTCCGGTGAGGACGGAGCTATTGTTCCCTTTCTTTCCATGGGTGCAAAAGGAGTTATTTCTGTAATGGCAAACATTATTCCAAAAGATACTCACGATATGGTCGCAAAGTATCTTGCTGGAGATGTTGAAGGAAGCAGAACCCTCCAATTAAAGACGCTGGATCTTATTAAGGCGCTATTTATAGAAGTAAGTCCAATTCCCATAAAAGCTGCCATGAATCTTTTGGGGATGAATGTTGGAAGCTGCAGATTGCCTTTAGTTGACATATCGGACAAAAATTTAGAGGTGTTAAAGAATGAACTTAAAAAATATGGTTTAATTTCTTAATATAGTTATTTATTTTGCCGTAAGATTAATATACTTATTTTATAGATTAGGATGTGTAATGCAAATGATTAATGTTTTGCTAAGTGGATGTAACGGAAAAATGGGTCAGGTAATAACCAGACTGGCTGAAAATTTTAATGGACTAAAGATAGCTGCAGGTTTTGATCTAAATAACAATATAAATAACCCCTACCCTGTTTTCACCAGTCTGAAGGAATGCAGCGTCAAGGTAGATGTTATAATTGATTTCTCCCATCCAAAAGCTTTCAGCGGGTTGGTAGAATATGCACTGACTAATAAAATACCACTGGTTATGTGTACTACTGGTCTCTCAGCGGAGCAAACCAATACTTTAAAGAAAGAAGTATCCAAACATATTCCGGTATTTTTCTCAGCAAATATGTCACTGGGTGTTAACCTGCTTATTGATCTTGTTAAAAAGGCTGCCAAGGTGCTTGAAGGGCAGTTTGATATTGAAATAGTTGAAAAGCATCACAATCAGAAAATTGATTCACCAAGCGGTACTGCTCTGGCAATCGCAGATGCTATTAACGAAACTCTGGAAGAAAAGTGTGAATATATGTATGACAGACATTCCAGAAGAAAAAAACGCAGTAAACAGGAAATAGGAATACATGCAGTACGCGGTGGTACAATAGTTGGAGATCACTCTGTAATATTTGCAGGCAATGATGAAATCATTGAAATAAATCATACTGCAATGTCAAAAGAAATATTCGGCGTTGGAGCGTTAAAAGCTTCAATATTTCTCGCGGGAAAGAAGCCGGGACTATATTCAATGACAGAGCTCATTGCTGAAATAAATTAATTATTATTACTTAGGAGGGAATTCTTATGTCCAACAATTCAGTTACAAGTATGAGTACCCTATACAATGTAGCACTGGTTACGGTGGATAATCTTCCAAATGATATGCTGATGATATCGGATATCTTCACTAAAATTGCTGAAGCCAATATAAATATTGATATGATCAGTCAGTCCCCTCCGTATAAAGGAAGACTCAATATTTCTTTCAGTATTCCCACGGATAGTATTGCAAAGGTAATCGTACTTTTGAATACTTACAAGAGTTCTGTACCCAACCTCAGAGTAGGTATTGATTCAGACAGCACGAAGATCAGTGTGTTCGGTGAATCCATGAGGGAGATTCCGGGGGTGGCAGCACGTTTGTTCAGACTTCTGGCGGCAAATGAAATTGAAGTTAAACTGGTAACTACTTCAGAAGTAGATATTTCCTTCCTCATTTATGACGGGGACACCGGCAAGACCATTTCAGCTATAAGAGAAGAATTTGGTCTTTGAAAGTATTAAAATTTATCTTTTATTAATATGTTTCTCAAAATAAACTGTATTTTACGCAGAAAGCACTGTCTCCCTGAGGAAACAGTGCTTTTACAGTTTTTTTACTTTGAAATTATTTATTAATGTCAATTATCAGGATATAAACGATTTTTTACTTTGTTTATATACTTGTCTCCAAAAAATTACTCCTGACCGTCTTCCTTATAATCCTTCTTATAGAAGCTTTCGCCGCTATCATCATCTTCTGCTTCCTCAAGTTCTTCCAGCTCATTTGTTTCAGGCTCAGTAACAACATACTTCTTTATAATCGGGTTGACATAGAAGTTGTTCATCAGTCCGATAAAGCTGGGCAGCAGGAGTATATATAGAATGATACCTATTAAAATATTGTAGAATGCAGCATAGGCTATTACTACATTTAATACGAAAAACAGCAGATTCGGGAACAGTTTGAGTATGGAGAATATAAAAGCATTCTTGTAAATATCCTTAACACTCAGTTTAACTGTAACCAGCATGGGGTAAATGTACAAATGCATTATTGAAAAAATAACCAGCGATAAAACAACAAATGAAGTAGCTGCAGTTGATATCAGACCGTTTTGACTCGTATAGAAATTAATGGCTATACCAAGTACATACATAACAACAATGTCAATAGCAGTTATAGCCATACCCTGCTTAAAGTTCTTGATAAAGGTTTCCTTAAAGTCCCACCAGATAAACGAATGTTCTTCTCTTGAGTAATTTCTCAGTATATAGGTAAATCCTGCCTGAACAGGTCCCAATGTAATAACGGGTAAAAGAGTCATCAGCGCTGCTAAAAAGAACCTCAAATAAAAATCGCCTATTCCGCCGTCGAACTGTAGCTTTTGCAAATATACCGAAGCTACTACAAAAGCAATCAGTAAGGCTGGAATATTAAACAAAGCAAACATCAGGTTAACTCTGAGCAGATGCCAGAATTTGCGCTTTAAAACCTCAAAAAATATAAAAAATCGTGGCTTTGGTGGTGCGTCTTTGTCCACTCCCGGGCCTGGTTTATTGTAATTTATACTGAAAAACCCCACGCTTAACTCTCTCCTTTTCTCCATCACTTTACAGTGAATTGTGTTTTTGAATTGCAGTGATCACCACAATTCAATATGATAATATGTATTTTACCAATACTATCGGTTTACTTCAACACATTTTATTAAAATACTAAATTTGTTTACAAATTGTTAATTTGTCTCAGTACAGCTAGTTCCAACCATTGCAGGTCAACTTCCAAACTGCTTTATGGGTCTTAAAATCAATTTTACATAACCTCAGGAATATTTTTAACTAAATTCGTATTTTTTATAAATATTATATTGACACACTCAGGATATCCTAGTATAATCATACTTGCTGATGCGGGAACGCATCAATATTTCTTAAATGCGATCGTGGCGGAACTGGCAGACGCGCACGTTTGAGGGGCGTGTGGGAGACCGTATGGGTTCAAGTCCCATCGATCGCACCAAAAAAAGTAATCAGTACAAAGTGCTGATTACTTTTTTATTGTACATATTTTGGGACTTGCACCCGAGAGGGCTATTATTAGACGCTGCGTCCAAGCACAAAACAAGTCCCGGCAATCGCAATAAGTACTTGATTTTATTTCATTTGGAGGAAATTTATTAATGGATCAGAAATCGCAGGAAATTAAAACTATCATTGCAGACCCTTCTGCACTCGGTCTTTTCGGACTGGCTATGGTAACTCTTGTTGCCTCCTCACAAAAACTGGGATGGACAGACGGGCTTTCAATGGTTATACCATGGGCTCTGTTTTTAGGAGGCTTTGCACAGTTGTTCGCCTGTATCGGTGATGCCAAGCGCAATAACGTCTTTGGTACAACTGCCTTTGGAGGATATGCACTATTCTGGTTTGGAGTTGCCTTTTCCTGGCTTGTAAAGCTTGGCTTTTTCGGAGAAAAACTTACAGCTGCTGCAGACGGAAAGCAACTGGGGTTTGCATTTATTGGATATTTGATTTTCACTTTTTTTATGACAGTATTGGCAACAGAAACCAACAAAGTACTTTTCTTTATATTTGTTTTGATTGATTTTCTGTTTATAGGTCTGTCATTGAGTACCTTTGGCATAGCCGAGGAAGTTACACATAAAATTGCCGCCTGGTCAGAGCTTGCAATAGCTTTGCTGTCCTTTTACGGATCAGCCGCTTCTGTTTTTAACGGCCATCTTGGAAAAGTGTTTTTACCTGTTGGTAAGCCTTTTGGAATACTTCGCAAATAAAATTAAAATGTTCAATAAGAACTACTGGATTTTTATCCGGTAGTTTTTTGTTATATTATTGATGTATATCAAAAGTTTCATTATAATATTCAAAACGGAACTTAACAGCGCGTTTTTAAAAGTACTAATGCATATTTGGAGGTAAACGATGTTCAAATACGATACACATGTACACACCAGTGAAACCAGCAGATGCGGCAAGGTGTCAGCTGAAGAAGTTGTCAGACTCTACAAGCATGCAGGATATGATGGAATTTTTATCACAGATCACTTTTGCAATTCATATTTTGACTCTCTTACCGCCGGACCCTGGTCCTCAAAGGTAGATCAATATCTTGCAGGCTACAGAAGAGCGGTTGAGGTCGGCCAAAAAGCCGGTTTAAAAGTATTTCTGAGTATGGAAATCCTGTTTGACGAAAACTTTAACGATTATCTTATTTATGGCTTTGAAGAAAGTTTCCTATATGATAATGCAGGACTATGCAATCTGGGGTTAAAAGGTTTTAAAGACTTTATAAAGGGTTCGGAAATAAAGGTAATCCAGGCTCATCCATTCAGGAAATACATCTCTCCTGTTGATCCCAAGCTGCTTGATGGGGTGGAAGTTTACAACGGCAATCCAAGGCATGATTCTCAAAACCACCTGGCTTTACAGCTTGCCAAAAGGAACAATTTGAAGCAGCTATCCGGCTCGGATTTTCACCAGACCGAAGATCTTGCCAGGGGAGGAATAGAAACTCAATATCCCCTCAGAAGTGAAACTGAATTTGTAAAACTTTTAAATACCGATTCCTATAGGCTGATAATTGGAGCTTAATAAGGAATGGTCCTTTCTTTTGAATTCCAAACCTGAAAAATCCGGTTTCCTTATTCAAAAGAAGGACTTTTTATTCAATGCAGATATTTTTTACATTCCTCGATATTTCTTTGCTCAAATACTAAAAGCTTATTGGCCAGGTCAAGGATTTCCTTTTCGGCGCCGGGGTATTCCTTAAGCTTTTTTGTTATATCAATGATTCCCATCGTACTTCCCTGAATGAGCATTTCAGATATATGTGATGGTGATCTATCCGTTAAGGTCTTCCAATTTATCATGATATAAGATGAAATCTGCGAATAGGAACTCAAATCTTTGGGCTCTTTGTTGCGTTCTTTTAGCTTTTCATTTGTAATTTCGTTGATTTTTTTATACTCATTATACTGAGATTGTAAAGTTTTTTCGAATTGTTCATTAGTATTAATCTCAATCAAATGCTCTATTGTTCCAATTCCCATCTCAGAATTCTGATGTATATAGTTTAATAATTCCACATTTCCGTCCATATAAGCACCTCCATGTATTATTATGCTCTAAATGAAGGTTTTTATTTGAGAAAATCTTTATTGAATTACTCTTTTTGATAATTAAATTTGTTTCCTTACAGTTTTATATTCATCATTAAATTGAAAATATGGACAATTTGTAAAGGTATTTCTGAGAAAACTGCTCATTTCATCTTCATCCAGATTTACCTGACATTCGTAGCAATTGTATTCTTCATCATAAATATAGTTTATACAGCATTCACAATTAGTTTTACCTCTCATTTTTGTTACCTGTTCTCCTTCGGTCAAAATAAATCTGCTCAACGCTTTGTGTATAAAATAAATACTCTTCCATGTTACCATTTTATTTGGTAAAACAGAAGAGTATCAGTGGGCTATAAAGTTCATTTTTTATTAGTTATTGTAGTTACTGGAGTAATGGTTATTATCAAAACGTGGTGAAAAACCATAATATTTGCTTGCCAGATATTTAAAATTAGGTCTCTTTACTGATGGCAACAAGTAGGCCGAAACCTGCGATCCCTTTTTCCGCTTTTTATTTAAAGCCTCAATAATTCTGTCACCCGTTGTTATTCCTACGCCATGACCGTAATAAAGACCGTTATCCAGTAAAAAAGCATTTTCACCCTGCCACTCAGGATTCATGGGATCTACGTCAGGATTTCTGAAATACCTGCAGTCACCTGGCAGGTAATCAGGCACTCTCATATAATCAACTATTCCCAGATCGTAATCCAGGTGCTGCCAGTTCATTAGATATATATTGGGAAATAACCTGTTAAACAGCGGTTCCGGCAAAATATCTACCAGCGCCTTGTAATACACTATTACCATTGCAGTTGAACATTCGGTACCATATCTTGAGCTATGTATATAGATATCCTTTATGGCATCAGAGGGTTTTACCCCGTTACGAAGGCTAAAACCTCCCTCACCGGTTCTGATCCAGTAATCGGGATTACATTTTGACTTCCTGAATACCCTGAATTCCATACGACTTCTACTCAGATCCTTCGATGCATTAACAAGACTTTTTCTTAGGTTGAGCTCAAAATTAAGCTGGTTTTGAGAATCATAGCTGTAAACTGTCCCGCTTGCTGCCAATATGTTAACTATCTTTCTTTCAACACTGTTAGGAGCATACTGATTAGAAATAGTATTGGGATCTATTATTGTTCCATTAATTCTTATCATTGCTCTCCCCCCATTACCCTTCTGGCAATCTCAAGCTGCTTTTCAATCGGACTCTGAAGCCACCTGCTCCATCTGCTTTTGTTGGTACGGTACATCATATCTGAATAGTTGGCAAGCAGCAGTTTTGAATCCTCATCGATATCTTTGAAGTTATCCAGATATGAAAGCTCTTCTTTCCTTAGTGACCTGGTTTGATCTGACAGAACAAGACTGGCAGGTTTCTGCAAGTACTTTGCTTCCAGCGAAACAGCGTATCTGGAGGGATTTGTTGTCTGCTGGTTGGTGACACCCGTATAATATAGGAAATCATGGTTTTGGTTAACCCACCTTATACAGCATTGGTACTGTTTCAGAGGGTCCTCCTCACTATTCATACAAGGTATAAAATTCAGAAATTTTCGCGCCAGCTCGATATCTTTTGGATTCGAAGAACGCAATCGATTAACCACCATATTAATATTTTGAGGGGTTATTGTTTCAAAAAAGGCCCATACCAGATCGTAAATATATGCTCCTTTTCTGTATCTGTTAAAAATCAATTCATCTATGATTTTTAAACAGCTATTGTCATTGTAAACCCTGCTAAGTATTATGGCAGCGGTATCAAGTACCTCATCGTATTCATCGCTTAAACCGTCCTCCGAGTAACCCGTTTCCAGAATCCACCTGATTGTCGAATAGTTTGCCTGAGTATATTCAGATAACAGTCTGGCAGAATCCAGACTCTCTTCTGCCGCAAGCTGATTTATCAACTTGAGGGCATATTTGTTGCGAAGACTTAAGCGGTCGGTAATTCTCGACCTGTTTATTTCATGTTGAAGTATAAAAAGAGAAGGAAATTGTAAATTTTTGTTATTTATAGACTTTACAGCCTCTTCAACATTATTGTTTACCAGATCATTAAAAATAGTTGTTAACTGATCACTACCGTAAAAGACCCTGATTTCATCAAATAATCCTGTACTCATACAATACTTTCCCCATTCCATAATATCGTATGTAATCATTATATGTTTACATTCAGATAAGTTGACAAATTTGAGGTTGTCCAATATAACAATTGTATTGTATTATTCAAGATGGCTTTTATGTATTGCAACTGAATCAGGTATTTACTGTAACATAAGCTCTACTTTGAATTTAATGAAATAAAGAATTTACAGACCCCTAACGTTTTAGTAATCTCAGTGCTTCCCAAATTTGTTTCATATATTGAGAATATTAAATAATTATGCCTGTCGGTAACTGAGTTCAGTACAACATCCGTAAGCGGTGAAAGGGCTTTACCGAGCACTCCTTCCGAGTTGTAATTCATTTGGTCTGCAAGATTTTTATTCACCCATGAATTATAATCGGCTTGACCGGGATTGGTTATAACCAGTAAAAATAACAATAGAAATAGTATCACAACAAGCTTTTTCATAAACTCATTCCTCCTCGAATAACCGGGAAACATTACTCCCCTTATTAATTTTATAAATTTAAAAAGATGTAGATTTTAATAAACTATTATATTTTAAATAAACATAAATAATAACTATTAACAACTATACCCTTTGCTCATTTATGTCTATCTTTTCAATGACTCCGGTAAAAGTACAGCTGTATACTACTTGTTCTGACTATAAGAATATATTACTTGTAAAAATATATTCTTATTAAGAATAACTAAATAAATGCTTCAATACTCCTAACATGTTTTTGTTCCTCTGCAATAATTTGAGAAATAACTTTATAATTAGGCGAATTGGTATCTGCTTTCGATTTAATAAATACTCCTTTTATGCTTAAAAGCAATGCAAGATTATCCTTCTCAAAAGCGAGACAGTCTTCCAATAATTTTTGCGGACTTTCGGTTTCAACAGTTCTATTAATCTTAGTATATTGAAATATTATGGTTGATGCCTTATCGTAAATGAAAAAATCAACCTCTATTTCGGGTTCTTTTTCCAATTTCGTTTTAAGGTTCTGATATACTTCAATGTGTTTCTTCTCTTCAATGGCAAATATCCTTGCCATTGTTTTAACCTTTTCCTGAACGCCTTTCATTGTTGTGATATCCATAAACATTTTATAGCCTGACTGTTCTATGGAAATAAACCTGTCCAATAAGTCAACTATGGTATACGACATACTTCCTCCTTTCGGATTGCTTCTTATATAGTTTAACATATTCTATTATAAAAAACGCCTCTCAGATTTCCGGGAGGCATTTTAAGTAAATTTACTGTTCGACCTTGAATTTGGAAACATAATTCATAAGGTTTTCTGAATATTTTTTTGATTTATTTGCTTGCAACAGCAGTTCATTTGCTTTTTCTTTTACCTCCATGGACCTTTGTGCAATATTGCTAGTTCCTTCAGCCTCTTCACTATTAGCTGAAGTTATTTCATTTATAGCCTTTAGCATATTGGATATTGATATTTTAAGTTCTTCGGAGGTCTGATTAAAATCTGATACCAATACGCTGAGACTCCTGGCATCTCTGTCATATTCATCCGATGCATTCAACATCAAATCGTAATCTTCCTTTACGGTAACTCCAATAAAATTGAGCATTTCACTGGAATTAGCAGATAGGTTACTGACAGAATTTGTAACCAGTTTGATAATCTCCTGGATTTTATTGGCGGTACTTTTTGAATCCTCGGCGAGTAACCTGATTTCATCAGCTACAACAGCAAATCCCTTGCCGGCTTCTCCAGCCCTGGCCGCTTCTATGGAAGCATTCAGCGCCAAAAGATTGGTTTGGCTGGTAATCTGAAGTATGGCATCTGCCAATTCATTAATTTTTTCAACAGATTTAGCTTCGTCAAGCGACTTTTGCAGATTGTTTTTGGAGTTGTTAAATATTTCAGTACCACTAATAATAGCATTATTAATATTTACTTTAAGCTCACCTGCTCTTTTACTGATTTCCCTAACAAAGCTGTCACTTTCCTTTGCTTTATCAGCTATCAATTCAACTGCAGATCCTATTTCAACTGCCGTTGCATTCATTTCCTGAGTTGAAGCTGCGGTTTCCTCCATTCCGGCTGAGATTTCCTCTGTTGTGGAAGAAACATCTTCAATCAGTGTATTCATCGATATCATTTCTTCCTTGACAATGTTTGCTGAAGTATCAATGTTCCGGGCTTCATTTGTTACACCGTTTATAAAACCTTTTACCTGTAACGACATTTCGTTTAAGGTGTCGGCCAATACCCCGATTTCATCCCTGGAGTTTAATTTTATTTCCTGTATGCTTATCTGCCCGTTTTCATCCTTCTCAAAAGCTTTGACAATCTTTATTATGGGCCCGGACAGCTTCCTGCTCAAAGCTAACCCCACTATTATCATAACAATAACTGATATACCAAGAAAAACAAGTATAGCAGAAATATTTTTTATCAGGTTGCTGTTTAAATCAGTACGTTTTGCTTCAACAATTTTATCGATATTATCAACATAATTACCGGTACTTATTACCCAGTTCCAGGGCTTGAACAGTTTTGAATAGGCTCTTTTCTGAGTTAATTTGTTAGTTCCGGCATCTTCGGGTTTTTCCCACATATAATTTGTATAGCCGGATCCCCTTCCGTTAACAGCTGCATCAATAATCTCACGTATGAGCTTAACACCATTGGGATCAGTAATATCCAGTCTGTTTTTTCCCTCATCTTCAGGTTTAACTGGATGTGCTACCAAAACTCCCTCTGTATTATCTATCCAAAAATAACCGTCATTACTATATTTCAACTTCTTAATTACCTTTATTGCCGTTTCTTTTGCTTCCTTTTCTGACATAGCACCTTCTGTATAAATATTGTAATACGTATCAGCTACATATACTGCTGTTTCCACTTCATTTTTAATCATACTGTCGTAATCATTTAATAAGATTTGCTCAATAGCAGATGTTTCTTCTTTATTTAGCTGTGTTAAATTAAATATACTGTATGTACCGGAAAATATTATGAAAAGAGTAGACGTTATCAAGAATGTTACCAAGATTTTATATTTAATTTTTTTAGTCACTTTGGAGCCTCCCAGTTGTATGTCTTTTTTAAAATTCTTCTATATTAGTTACCCATAATATTAGGCTATAAAACATATAAATTGCTTTATTTGTCAGACTATGTGATAAAATATGTTTTTATGTTAATTGTTTACATCCCCTCCCCTTTTATCCTCGTACATTAATTTATCAATATGCTTATAAAACTTCTCAATTGTCAATCCAGATTTAGTGTCAAAAAGATCATATCCAATACTTAAGCTGATCTGGTATGGCAGTTTCATTTTCCTGTTAAATTCTCCGGTAACTTCCCTCAAATGATTAATAATACTGATTAACTCATTCTTCTCTTTTATTTCCAGAATTACAGCAAATTCATCTCCTCCGTATCTTGCAATGAAGTCGTTTTTGCGGAAGCTGGACTTTAGAATATCAGCTACACAGACAAGAGCATTATCACCTGCAGTGTGTCCGTATATATCATTGATCTGCTTGAAAGAGTTTACGTCTATCATTACACCTGCCAGGTATTTTGAAGCCAGACCGTTATTTAATTTCTGTTCCAGATAATTATCCAGCTGCCTGCGGTTATATAAACCTGTCAGGTAATCGGTATACAGCTTATTATTCTGAATGTTTATAAAAACAATCAATAGAGAAAACGACATACTTATCCATATTATCGAAATTCCATAAAATAAAATTTGGATAATGGCACTGAAAAAAGGTGGAAAGGCAAAAGAAATCAACGACAAATACTGTTTTCTGTCAATCTTGCTTTTGTTTCTTATTAACTGTATAAAAGTATACAAAAAGTAAAAGTAGCAGATAAGACACATTACCAGAAATAGTTTACCTCTGTGATAAACGTTGTATCTGCTGATATAAAACAAAAACTGGTAAGATGGACTCATTACAGCCAGCACTGCATTCAAGAATACTGGAATACTGAGAAGTCCTGCAAGTCTTTTAGTTTGCTGCTCATCCTTATGCATTTGAAAATCGGCGTAAACAGACCAAAGCATACAAGGGACAGGATTAAGCATATAATATACTGTTGTTGCAACTATGTTTAAATACCTGGCGCTTTCTCCATTTTTCAAGTTCAGTACCCACATTGCCGTATCAGATACTAAAATCATCACATTAAAAAGCAGTAACAGCATAAAAAGCTTTTGGTCATACAGATAACGTTCTTTTTTAATTCTTATATTAAAAAATATTATTAACAGAATAGCAAAAGCGATAAAGTTTATTTCTATATAGCTGAAAGTCTGCATATTTCCACCTTGACTTAAGGGATGAGTAAATAATTATTTGAGCCTTCCTCCGTCTTGCCCTGCCGAAATGTACCTCTCCTTAAAACGGAGCTTTATTTTTTAATCATGCCTAGCTAACAAAATTGATATACATATTTATCTATAATACTCTTTTCTTTTTAAATAGTCTGTCGAAGAGTGTCATGGGTTAAATAATCAGCCTACGGTATCAGTTTTGCTTACCTTCCTGAGCCTGCCTTTTATCGGAGTTTTCTGAAGCTCTCTGTATACAAGCTCACCTTTGTTATTAAGAATTTCTACGAAGGTTGAAACGTCTACTATATTGATTATACCGATATCTTCTGCAGTTATGCCTTTAATGCTGCAAATAGTGCCTACAATATCCACCGGACGCATTTTTGTCTTTTTACCCGCATTTATATGCAGCTTTAAAATCTCTTTATTTAGCCGTGCACCTTTTGACTGTTTTAAAACAGGAGAAGAGGACATTTTCTTCATAAACTGATCTTTTAAGATTTTTACAGCTTCTTTGTCAGGTTTATCAGTTAATGGTATTTCCCTGCCAATATATTGATGAATTGCTGCAATATACTTTTCATCATTTTCTGTCACAAACGAAATTGCCTTCCCGGTGTTATTCACACGGCCTGTTCTCCCTATTCTATGGACGTAGCTTTCACTATCCTGAGGTATGTCATAGTTTATCACCAGCGAAATATTATCTATATCGATTCCCCGTGCAGCTACGTCTGTGGCTATCAGATATCTGAAATAACCCTGCTTGAAATCATTCATTATTCGTAATCTGTCACGCTGTTCCATACCTCCATGGATTTTTTCACAGGAATAATTAAGTTTTACCAGTTCAAGCTGCAAAACATCTACCATTTGCTTTGTATTACAAAAAATAATACAGCTTTCCGGATTTTCAACAATAGTAATATCTTTTAATAGTTTTAACTTATCCCTGGCTTCCACAGAATACCGTTCCTGATATATTCTGCCGGCGGTTGTGTTTGTCTCTTCCACCTCAACCATTTGCGGGTTTTTCATGTATTTTGCACATAGCGCCTGAATGCCTTTTGGTATTGTGGCAGACAGCAGCACAGTTATTCTTTCGCACGGCAATTTTGCTATTATTGTTTCGATCTGTTCTATAAAACCCATGTTCAGCATCTCATCAGCTTCATCAATCACCAGAAATTTTATGTTTGAAGTATCCAACGTGGCTCTGTCCAGATGATCGATTATTCTTCCCGGGGTTCCTACTACAATATGTGTTTTTTGTTTCAGTTCCTTTTCCTGAATATGGAAGGGAGATTTTCCGTATATGGCGGGTACCTTGATTCTTTTGAATCTGCCGATGTTAAAAATGTCTTCCTTTACCTGAATGGCCAGTTCTCTTGTGGGAGTAATCACCAGCGCCTGGGGTTTGTTCTCCTCCCAATTTATCAAATGACATACGGGTATAGCAAAAGAAGCAGTTTTTCCACTTCCTGTTCGGGATTTCACAATTATATCCTTGTGTTGAAGCAAAGCAGGTATAACCTCCTGCTGAACCCTGGTAGGACTTTTATAATTGAGCATTTCAATAGCTTTTACAAGTTCACTGCTTAAATGATAATCACTAAAATTAACTGCTGTCATTTATCCAACTCTTTCTCTATTTTATTTATGTGAATTTATTTAAACGGATTTTGATTATTTAATCATGTCTTACTTATTCTATCCTAATTTATAAACTTTGCAAAAAACACAAATCCATCAGCTTATATCTCTGAAAGATTTGTGTCACTGCCTAATCTAAAAAACGTTATAAACTTTAACTTATCTCTCCTGTATAGTAACTTTTATAGTATCTCCAGGCTGTTTTCCTATTTTTGCTCTGATTTCCTTCCTGATACCAATTATATGACAGGGTGTTTTCATTTTAACAAGGCTGCCTTCATAGGGTTCCCCATCGAAGGTTGCCAGTACTTTCACTCTGCCCTTCCCGAATTCAGCCTTTACATCATAAGGGAATTCAATATATGCTCCGTCAATGTCAGGTACTTTTTTTATCTCGGCTTCAAATTCATAGATTTTACTCATAAAGCTCCCTTTCCAGTCTTAATACAGATTTCCTTTATCAATTTATTTTGAATCTGCAAGGCTCTTAAGCAATCTTTCCCTGTTTATCAATTTCTTCAACCAGGAGCTTCACTGCTTCCAGATCAGTTGCCCAGCTTGTACAGAAGCGAACTGCACTGCTATTATCATTGACTTTTTCCCAGAAGGAATATTCAAAATTCTCTTTAAGTTTCATAAGAATATGATCGGGTACGATAGGGAACTGCTGATTTGTGGTTGATTCCACCAGAAAACTGTAGCCATTTCTCCTAAAGGCCTCTTTTATCATAAGTGCCATTCTGTTTGCATGGCTTGCCACCTTAAAGTACAAATCTTCCTCAAAAAGTGCAGCAAACTGCACTCCAAGCAGTCTACCCTTGGCAAGCATCCCGCCCTTCTGCTTAATGATATATCTGAAATCTTTCCTGATGCCATCATTGCACAAAACAACCGCCTCCCCAAAGAGGGCGCCCAGCTTTGTACCTCCTATATAGAAGGCATCGCACAGACCTGCTATGGTTGGCAGGTCCAGATCATTATCCTCTGCGCACAGTGCGTAGCCCAAACGTGCTCCATCCAGAAAAAGAAACAGGTCATTTTTTTTGCAGACTTCACTTATAGCTGTAAGTTCTGCCTTTGTGTATATTGTTCCTATTTCTGTCGGATTTGAGATGTAGACCAGCTTTGGCTGTACAATGTGCTCCCGGGTTTCATCATTGTAATGTGCTTTATAATATGCCTGGATTGACCCGGCTGTCAGCTTGCCGTTAACTGCCGGCAGAGCAAGTACCTTATGGCCGTTTGCTTCAATGGCCCCTGTTTCGTGTGTATTGATATGCCCGGTATCAGCGGAGATGATACCCTGGTGCGGCCGTAATGCTGCTGATATCACTGTAAGATTTGTCTGGGTACCTCCAACCAGGAAATGTACGTCTATGTCCTCACGGCTGCATTTGCTTTTTATGAGCTGTGCAGCTTTCAGGCAATATGGGTCAACACCGTATCCGGCAGTCTGCTCCATATTGGTTTCAATAAGCTTCTGCAGCACCTTAGGGTGGGCACCTTCACTATAGTCACAATTGAATCGTATCATTTAACTCCATTTCTCCCTCGTTAAAAATTTAAAGAACTGTTATTGTCTTAAAAACTATTTCCCCCACTGTCTCATAAGCTCGTCAAATATTTCTGCGCATGCAATAGAGTCCTTATGAGGTATGATTTCGCTTTCAATTTCACCTTTTAAATATAAATCACGGAAATGCTCAATCTGATATATGAAGCCATCTTCGAAATCCTCTTCAAAGCTTTCCGTCAGATTGTTCTCATTGTCATACAGCTCGCATTTTCTTGAGCCCAGGAAATTGTAAACAACTATATTTCCTTCAGTTCCATAAACTCTGGCATCCATGTTTGTGTTGGCTGAAACTCCGCAGCTAAGAGTGGCAAGAGCCCCGCTTTCAAAGCTCATACTCATTGCAGCAAATTCATCAACACCTGTAGGGCAGAACTTTGCCAGTCCGTTAACCTGAGTCGGGTTTTCGCCCAGAATACCTGTTGTAAATTCTATCGGGTAAACACCGGCATCGTACAGACTTCCCCCTGCCACTGCCGGATCATAAAGCCTGCTGTTTGGATCAAAAGGCATATTAAAGCAGAAGGAGGCACTTACAAGCTTTACTGCTCCGATTTTACCGCCAGCAATCCATGCTCTTGCCTTTTGGAAGGCAGGAATAAATCTGGTCCACATAGCCTCCATCAGAAGAACCTTCTTCTCTTTAGAGAGCTGTGAAAGTTCTTCTGCATCTTTTTTGTGAAGCACAAAAGGCTTTTCACAGATAACACCCTTCCCGTTATTCAGGCACTCTTTAACAATTTCATAATGAAAATTATGAGTCAATGCAACATAAACAACATCGACTTCCTTATCCTTTATCAGGTCACTGTAATTGTCATAAGCTTTGTTTGAACCATACTTCTCTGCAAAAGCCCTTGACCTTTCCATCTCACGAGATGCTACAGCTGCCAGTTCCACACCTTCAGCAGTGTTCAGTACCTTTGCAAATCTGGCAGCTATGCCGCCCAGGCCGATTATACCAAATCTCACCTTCATTTATGTAGTCCTCCCTTTGATAAATATTTACGTAATCACAACCTTGTTAATATACCATTTTATTTATAATATAAAACACATATTTATAATTCTTTATAAGGCGACATCGATTTATAGAGATAACCCGACATTAGTGAATACTAAGAGTTTATATATTCTATCAGTTCCTCTATGTTTTTCTTTCTTGTGAAGTCAACAGGCTTGTCATAGGCAGCTAGCATGCCTGTTTCATCGGCTTCCAATTGTGCCGTTCGCTTTTTTATTCTTATTCTCAGTTTAAGCATATTCATTAATACTTTATCGGCTAATGTTAATTTCGAGTAATCAAAACCTCCTCTTAAGTAAAAGAAACCTATTTGCTTTTGCTGCAAGGGAGTAAAGTTCATATCTCTGACCTTTTCTATATCTTCCTTTCTTGGAGGCGTTGCTCCGGTAGCAAAAACAGCGATTTTTTTACCTTTAAGCTGATCCAGATTATGGGTTATCAACTTTAGTCCATTTATTCCTACGGCATACAACCCACCACCATAGACTATTTTGTCATAAGCTTTAAGCATTTCTGCCGAAACATCCTGAGCCTCAAATATATCTGCTTTAAGCTCCTCTGCAATCCATTGTGCGTATTGTTTTGCAAAACCTGACTTTGACCTGTATACTACAATAGATTTCATTAGCTCACTCTCCTCAAATCAAATTATACATAAACCTGTTTTGTAACAATCTTATTATAACAGAGTTTATTTTTCAAAATAAATGATTTATAAATTTTTTTATAGTTATACCGCCGGCATTCAGCCGTTCTCTTTAGAGTCTTACATAAATGCTGACTTTAAGAGTATTTTGGTGTATAATAAGACTGTTTCAGATTATTTTAGCAGGAGGTATTTACGTGAAGGGTTGTAATACTCTTAAGATTTGTATTTTATTAATATTTACTCTTGTGATTTCGGCATGCTCCAGTGCACCTTCACAAAATACCGAGCCAAAAGTCCCCCCGGCTGCCGTCTCTTCTCCCGCTCCGGTAACCCTCAAATATTACACAATCGGGACTCCCGATGCTGATCTGGCCAAGGTTAATGAGGCTTTGAACAAGCTGTTGGAAAAGAAAATAAATGTTCATATCGAATATAACAAGATCAACTGGAGTGATTATGGGAGAAGTCTGTCCAATATAATTAATTCCGGAACCAGCTTTGATATTGCATTTTCAACTGAGGGAGACCAGGGAGATTACTCCGGAAATGCCCGAAATGGTTCATGGCTTATACTTGATCCATATTTAAAAACAATTGGTAAAGATATGTATAATACAATAAACCCCTTGCTTTGGGAAGGCGTAAAGATAAATGATAAAATCTATGGCGTCCCTACAAACAAGGAGCTGGCGGTCCCTGAATGGTGGATATACAAAAAAGAACTCGTAGATAAGTACAACATAGATATTTCAAAATTAAACACCCTTGAATCCCTTGAACCTGTTTTAAAAACAATACAGCAAAATGAACCGGAATTTACTATTATGGAGCTGGACCAGTACTCACATAATTTTTTTGCTCTGGAAGATTACGAATATATTTTCAATAGAGACATTCCGTTAATGGTAAGATCCACAGATAAAACTCTAAAAATCATTAATATTTTTGAAACAGATTTGGCTAAAACTACTTTAAAAACTCTGCGCAAATACTATAAAGCCGGTTATATTAATGAAGATGCTTCGGTAAAAGCCGGCTCCAGCTTGGGAAAAGACCAGAACATTTTTTGGAGAGAAGGCGGCGGCGGACCATATTCCGCAATCTCCTGGTCTAAGGATACAGGCTTTGAAGTTGTTGCACATCAGGTCACTTCCTCTATTGTAACCACTGAGTCGGCCAGGGGCGGAATCATGGTTGTAAGTTCACGAACAAAAAATGCAGAAGCTTGTATAAAATTTTTAAATTGCCTCAATACCGACCCTGAAGTCCGGAATCTGATAAACTTCGGTATTGAAGGGCTTCATTATGATCTGACTCCCGAGGGACAGGTAGCTGTAAAAAAGGACAGTGGCTATACCGGTGTTCAGTATACCCAGGGCAACTGGTTTATTCTTAAAACGTTAAAAGGGGATCCCCTGAACAAGTGGGAGGAATTTAAAAAATTTAACAGTGAAGCAATCAAATCAGTAACTCTGGATTTTACACCCGATATTTCAAGCCCTGCTGTAAGCTCTCGGCTGGCTGCAGTTTCCAGGGTAACCGCAAAATATTATCCCGGACTGATGACAGGAACCGTAGACCCGGGAAAAGTTCTTCCTGAATTTTTAGAGGAATTAAAGGCCGCAGGTATTGATGAATTAAAAAATAATTTACAGCAGCAGATAGACGAATGGAATGAACATAAGAAATAACTGCTATGCATATTCGCTTTACCATTATAGGCTGGTAACATGAATTTATGTTGTTAATACGGAGGTAATAATGTCTTATTTTGACAGAACAAAAAAAATGTCCAATATTCTGATAGGAAGCGGTATCGTGGCATTCCTAATATCGATGAAGCTTTTGTTGGCAGACGGAGTCCTTGATCAGATTTTTGAGTTCAGTAATGGAAATTCTGTTAAAGTAGGGATTTTGTTTTCCATATTCTTTTTAATATCAATATTTTCACTCATATTGGGAATTTCTTTAAAGTGCATTGTCAAAGATGCCAAGGAAGAGCTGGATTCAATTAAAAAGGAATTTAATGAAAAGCTGAAATGAAACAAAGCATATTACAATTGTATGTTTTATGTAGTTATATGGCATAAAAAAGTAAAGCAGGGATTACAGCAAATGTCACCCCTGCTTTAAATTGTGTAATTTCAGATTAATGAATAACTCTATCCTACTTTTGACTTGCCATAAAAGATTCTGCATTTCTTATCCCCATTTCAGGAGATAAACTGAGTCTATTTGTATTCATATCGACATCTGTACCCATAGAATACAATAAATCCTTCGAGACCCAATATAATACAGGTGATTTTTAAGCATATTTATCAACCTATGATAGTTAAGGAAACACAAAATAAGACAATACTAAATCTCTCTAATTATTTCATATTGCTCATTGGATAATACTTTGACGGCATTATTAATATCTTTTTCTTTAACGAGTATATAATCAGTATTATATGTAGAAATTGCAAATATGCTTATATTATTAGTTGCTAAAATTCTGCTTATAGATGCAAGGATTCCAATTAATGAAAAATCCAGGATTCCTTCAATCTTTAAAATCCTCCAGTCTTTTTCACATTTGATTCCATCAGGAATATTATCTTGACTGCATACGACCGATAATTCGTCTGAGGTTTTAGTTATAGAATAAAACTGGCTGGCTTGCGCCCATTCAGGGATTAGTGCTTCTTCAAGCCTGCAGACACCAAACTTTTCTTTAAATAATTTCATTACTAACTTCTTATCTGACATGTTTATTCCCCCCAACAGAGTAATAGTAATTACGAATATCCATATTGTACGACATATTTATTTTAAATGAAATTCTTATTTTTTTATATAGGTTGCCCAGATATTGAATTTGAGCATATAAAACCTGACTTGTTTTTTGATTAATTGATTGTACTGATTAGGTTTTGATTTTTACTTGCCAAATATTGCATACGTTTTTTTTAGAATTAAGCAGAAAATATTAGCTAGAATAATGAAAAACTGGAGGTTTGGAACATGACAGTTGCTTCACAGGTAAAGCAGACATTAGCTGGATTAAAGGGCGTTCAAGGCACATTGAGAGTATATTCTTCACAAACACAGGATGAAGAGACAAGAATTGCATTTATTGAAGCCATCGAAGTTACTAAAGGGATTATTAATGATTTGGAAAAGAGAATACAGGTTTTAGAATTCAAAGAGCCACAGTATAAAGGTAATTAGTCAGGAGAATAATCATGCAGATGTGGATACAAATTTTATTAAGAACAATTTCATTATTTTTTCTGACACTTGTCATAATAAGATTGATGGGAAAAAGAAGCATATCGAGAGTGACACCCTTCAGCTTTGTATGTTATGTAGTCATAGGAATAATTGCGGCTTTGATTTCTGTAAATGTTATAACAAATATTGCCTTTGGTATTATCTCATTGGTTGTTTGGGGGCTGTTCCCTATTGCACTTGATTACCTGTCTATGAAAAGCAAGTGGGTGCATGACCTTGTTTCAGGTAAAGAAAAAGTACTCATCAAGCATGGGAAAATAATGGAAGAAGGCCTGCAGGAAGTAAGGCTTACAGGAGAAGAACTTTTAAGGGAACTACGCCATAAAAATGCTTTTAACCTGGCCGATGTTGAATTTGCAGTTATGGAAACCACCGGAGAATTGAATGTATTGCTCAAATCCGACAAAAAACCGGTAACTGCACATGACTTAAATCAAAAAGTAGCTCCTCAGGCAGAACCCCAAACAATTATTCTGGATGGGAATGTATTGAACGAGCCATTATTTTCTTTGGGTTTAAATAAGGAATGGCTCAGGATACAACTTGAAAACGCAGGAGTCTCACTGGATAACGTTTTTATAGGTCAGGTAGATTCTTCGGGAGATTTGTATCTTGACCTTTTTGATGATTCGGTCCAACTTCCCCAGCCTAAAGTTAAGGAGATGATTTTTGCAAACCTGGAAAAAAATCAGGCAAATCTTATGACTTATTCGCTGGAAACTAATGATAAAGAAGCAAAAGCAATGTATTTAAAAAATGCAGAAAAATTACAGCAGCTTATAGATAAATTGGAACCGTATTTATTACGATAGAGGTGAAATTATGTCCAGTAAGAAAAGAAAGAAAATATCGCCTACACAACAGCAGTATCAGGATTTTGCAAAAGCAAGAGAGCCTAATATCCCAATATTCAGAAATTGCTGCAGGGCCTTTCTGGTGGGAGGAATTATTTGTACCATCGGTCAGGCGTTAAACTGGTTTTTTATGACCTACTTTAAATTTGATGAAAAAACTGCCGGAAATCCAACAGTTGCAGTTTTGATTTTTCTTTCAATTCTGTTTACAAGTCTTGGTTTTTACGATCATATTGCTCAATGGGCCGGAGCAGGCACTGCAGTTCCTGTCACCGGTTTTGCCAATACTATATCTTCGGCTGCTATTGAGCATAAAAGCGAAGGCTTCGTATTGGGTGTTGGAGGAAATATGTTTAAAATAGCTGGCCCCGTTATTGTATACGGAGTTTTTTCAGCATTTGTTGTTGCAATAGTAAGTGTCATTATTAAATGGTTAGGTGGAATGTAAATGATTAAAGGACATCAAACCTGGCTTTTCAAATCAAAGCCGGTTATAACAGGTTCAGCAGCAATCGGAGGTCCCTTTGAAGCTCAGGGAGCCTTGTCAAAGGACTTTGATTTACTTCATGATGATATCTGGCTTGGTCAGGAGAGTTTTGAAAAGGCAGAAAAGAAATTGCTTGAACAAGCCTGTGAAACTGCTATAAAAAAAGCCAATTTAAAAAAGGAAGATATACAGTTTTTTTTGAGCGGAGATTTAATAAACCAAATAATATCCAGCAGCTTTACTGCACGAACACTGGGAATTCCATTTTTGGGGCTTTACGGTGCCTGTTCCAGTTCAATGGAAGGTCTTGCAATAGCATCACTTCTTGTGGAGAGTAATTTTGCCAACAATGCTCTTGCAGCAACTTCAAGCCATAACGCTGCCAGCGAAAAACAATACAGATATCCTACTGAATATGGCGCTCAGAAACCTCCTTATGCTCAGTGGACTGTAACAGGTGCAGGTGCTGCAGTTGTTTCTGAGAAGGGTCAAGGTCCTCAAGTGGTAGCTGCAACAATAGGCAGGGTAGTTGATATGGGGCTCTCCGATCCCTTCAACATGGGCGCTGCCATGGCACCTGCGGCAGTGGATACCATTGAGGCTCATTTCCGTGATCTGAATATTGACGCATCACATTATGATTTAATTGCAACCGGTGACCTGGGAAGAGTTGGACATCAGATAGCCTCCGACCTACTGAAAAAACACGGCATAGTAATTCCGGAAGAAAAATTTACAGACTGCGGTATGATGATATACAGTAAGGAGCAGCCTGTCTTCTCAGGCGGCAGTGGATGCGCCTGTGCTGCTACAACAACGTACGGGCATTTTATGAACCGGCTAAAAAGAGGTGAATTGAAAAAAATCCTGGTTGTTGCAACTGGAGCTCTCCTCTCCCCAATGTCCTATCAGCAAAAAGAGACCATTCCGTGTATCGCTCATGGTGTATCAATTGAAATGAAAGAATAAAGGAGAGTGAACAAAATTGGATAAATTTATCTGGGCATTTATCATAGGCGGACTTATTTGTGTCATAGGACAGATTCTAATGGACATTTTTAAACTGACTCCCGCACATACAATGTGTACACTGGTGGTTGCCGGAGCAATTTTAGGTGGTCTTGGTTTATACGAGCCACTTGTCAAATTTGCAGGTGCCGGTGCTTCTGTACCTATAAGCAGTTTCGGGAACCAACTGGTAAAAGGTGCTCTGCAGGAAGCAGAAAGTACAGGAATTATAGGCGTATTGACCGGAATTTTTGAAGTAACCAGCGCAGGTATATCATCAGCAATAATATTTGGCTTTTTAGCGGCACTGATTTTCAGACCTAAAGGGTAGCTCGCTTCTATAACGTGAAACGTTCTTTTGAACCTTTGCGTTATAAAAAGCCATTTACCGGTTTTTGATACGCGAAGTGCATAAATGAACAAACGAAATGTTGCTTCGCGTTTTGAAGGGAGGTGAAATAACGATGACAGTAGGAACCCAAATGACAAAAGCAATAGCAACAGTTGAAAGCGCGTGCGCAACCATGAAAACATTTGCTTTGGAAACTGAGGATCAGGAAGCAAAGCAAACTTTCCAGCAGCTGGCCCAGACTTTCGACAACGCACTTCAGACACTAAAAGGAAGAGAGCAGTACATTCAGGAACAGGAACCACAATATAAAGGATAGTAGTTCAAAAAAGCTGAAAAATTGTATATCAATTTTTCGGCTTTTTTGTTTTAAAATTATATTGTTTAAGTAATTTTCCATTGGATCTAATAACTCTTCGGAAATCCTTAACATAATCTGGTAAATCTTCCGGTGGAATATGATGAAGTACAGATATTATCATAATATAATCTATTGAACTGTCCTTTACAGGTAAACAATACCCTTTAAGCACACTAAAGGTATATTCGGGATATAAAAGTTCAGTATATATAGCCTTTTGGGATCGTATTCTAATCCAATATAATTAGCAGGATTAAACATTGTGCTGCTTTCATAAACTATGTTTATTCATACATAAAAGAAAATGTCGGGCAATTACATTAATTTGATTGATGAATTTATAAATAACTTTTTGTAAATACTAACCTAAAATCAAAAAACCAGGAGGTTATATATGCAAAATCTTTCTACAAAGGAAGTAAACTATATTAAGGATTTATTATCATGGGAGTTACTCACTTCAAAAAAGTGCTTACACTATGCAAACCAGGAGACAAATCCTGCACACAAAAAAGTTTTTTTTGATACGGCTAACATGCATCAGCAAAACTATTTAGAACTTTTAAATTATGTGGATCAAATTATTAGCAAACAAGGAGGACAGGTTCAATAATGGACACTCAATCAATCGTAACCTCCAAAACAGGGGTACAAAAAATCGGTAAAACCGTTTCTCAAGAACTTCCTAAAGTGAAGGATGTAACCCTAAATTTAAGGGATAAGTTAAATGATATTCTATTTTATGAAAAACATAACCTTGTAAACTATCAGATTGCTATTAATGAAATAATCAATGATGACCTGAGGGCACTCCTATTGAATAACCATAACAAAATACAAGGCTCACATACTAGTTTCTTTAATGAGCTGTTCAACCTGGGTGAATACCAAGCTGACATTGCGACAAATCCTCAAATAAGTGATATATCCGATGTTTTTAGTGGCTATAAGACTCAGCTCCCTTTTAGTCAGCAACAATAGGATTCAGCCCGGTTTACCGGGCTTTATTCATTAAATGATCAAACCTTATTACTTCCGCTTTTCCTGCTGACATTAATTTCAGTACCTCTCTTTTTCATTGTTCAAATTTTTTATGGCCACGGATAGCATTAGCTTTATTCGGTTCAATTGATTAACGCTGGATATACCGGGATCATAATCAATTGGTACTATATTTGATTCCGGGTATTTTTCCCTTAGAGGCTTGATCATCCCTTTTCCTGTAACATGATTCGGAAGACATGCTAATGGTTGGACACAGATAATGTTGTTGATTCCCTGCTCAATAAACTCAAGCATTTCTGCAGGAACAAGCCAGCCTTCGCCGGTCTGGTTACCTAAGGAAATCACCGGAGAGACCATCTTAGCCAGTTCCTCAATATGCGTCGGTGGTTTAAACCGACTGCTATGTTCCAGTTCTCTTTTTACAATTCTACGATACTTCATGATATGAGAAGCAGCAAATCCACATAACTCCATTTTTAATCTCTCCCCGGCAAGATATTCAAATCGGAATTTTGAATTAAAAGCACAATATAATAAAAAATCCATTAAATCAGGTACAACAGCTTCTGCTCCTTCTTGTTCCAAGATACCGACAATATCATTATTTGCCGTTGGATGGTATTTTAGAAATATTTCACCTACAATACCCACTTTGGGCTTCATAATATCTAATAATTCCAAATTTTCAAAATCCTGAATAATATTTTTTATATTATTATTAAAGATTTTTCTGTTCCCAATTCTCACATTAGCCTTTGCTTTCGTGTTCCATTTTTGATAAAGTAATTGTGCAGATCCTGGAATCTTTTCATAAGGTCTGGTCCGATTAAGAACTTTCATAAATAAATCCCCATAAATCACTGCCATTATAGATCGGTTGATAAATCCTATAGATATTGAAAACCCTGGTTGCTTTTCCAACCCTGCAGCATTCAGGGAGATAATCGGTACATTCTCTAAGCCTGCCTGTTTCAAGCCCAATTTTAAAAACGCAATATAATTTGTGGCCCTACAGCCTCCACCGGTCTGCATAATAATAACAGAAGTATGCTTAATATCATACTTACCTGATTTTAAGGCCTGGATGATCTGTCCGATAACAATGATTGCCGGGTAACAGGCATCATTATTTACATATTTTAAGCCCTCTTCCACAGCTGAAAGATCCATGGCTGGTAGGATTTCCAACTGATAGCCACTGGCTCTTGCAGCTTCCTGTATTAATTCAAAATGAAATGGTGCCATTTGTGGTGCCAAAATTGTATGGCTCTTACGCATTTCTTTCGTAAAGATTTGATTATGATAGGATATATCTTCCACCGGCCGGTCCAAACTTCGTTTCCTCTCCTCCATGGCTGCCTTTAAGGAACGGATTCGGATTTTTGCTGCGCCCAGATTATTACCCTCATCAATTTTCAACATCGTGTACATCTTCCCACCTGCAGCCAGTAGTTCCGCAATCTGATCAGATGTTACCGAATCCAGTCCGCATCCGAAGGAATTTAATTGAATTAAGTCCAGACAAGGCTCCTGCGCCACCAGGGCAGCTGCCCGATACAACCTGGAATTATATACCCATTGATCTACAACCCTTAATTTATGCTTGAGTGCTGCCAAATGAGAGATGCTGTCCTCGGTTACTACCGCCATTCCATAGGAAGTAATCAAGTCTGAAATCCCATGGTTAATCTCCGGATCTACATGGTAAGGCTTCCCACATAAAACAATTCCTTTTTTGTTATTTTCTCTTAAATAGTTAAGAGTTTCTTCTCCTTTTAGCTGTATATCCCTCTTATATTTTCCACGTTCTTTACAGGCTGCAAGCACTGCTCTTCCGGCTTCTTGACCAGTCACATGAAACTCCTTAAATTCCTCTGTAATACGTTTCGTGAGGGCTTTATCATTATCAAGGGAAAGAAATGGTGATATCAGCTTCACGTTGTTTATCTTTAACTCATCGATATTACTCTTAATTACCTCCGGATATGAAATTACTACAGGACAATTATAGTGGTTGGTAACATCACTGTACTCAATTTTTTCATATACAATTGAAGGATAGAAAATAGTCTTAACTCCCTTCTCCAGCAAATCCAGGATATGTCCGTGGCAAAGCTTTGCAGGGTAACAGACAGCTTCGGACGGAATCGTCTCCAAGCCCTTTTCGTAAATTTGTTTCCCGGAAGGTGAAGAAAGAATTACTGAAAATCCTAGCTCCGTTAAAAGTGTAAACCAAAAAGGATAGTTCTCATACATATTAAGGACTCGGGGAATACCAATTAATCCTCTTTTTGCTTCCTCAGGTTTTAACGGCTGATATCGAAAGGTTCTCTGGTATTTATACTTATACAGGTTCGGTAACTGTTCGGTATCGGGCTTGTCCAGTTCCAAGCCTCTTTCGCAACGATTCCCTGCGATGAAGGTCTCACCGTTTGAGAAACTGTTTACCGTCAGCAGACATTTGTTTTGGCATTTTTCACAGCGACGGTTGGAAGATTTTGCATCAAATTCGGATAAATGTTCCTTAGATAATAAGGCTGTTTTTTCACCCTCATGGTAACGTTCCTTGGCAATCAGAGCAGCGCCATATGCTCCCATCAACCCAGCTATATCCGGACGTACCGCTTCCCTGCCGGTAATCAGTTCAAAGCTCCGTAAAACGGCGTCATTATAAAATGTACCGCCTTGGACTATAATCTTCCTCCCCATATGGTTTTCATCCCTGATCTTAATAACCTTGTAGAGGGCATTTTTAATTACGGAATAAGAAAGTCCTGCTGACAAATCAGAAATCTTAGCTCCTTCCTTTTGAGCCTGCTTTACCTTGGAATTCATAAAGACCGTACATTTCGTTCCGAGATCCACCGGAGCTGCTGAATACAAAGCTTCCTTAGCAAATTCATCTATCGACATATTTAAGGAGGTTGCAAATCCCTCTAAAAAAGAGCCACACCCTGAAGAACATGCTTCGTTCAGCAAAATACTGTCAATAGCACCTTTTTTGATACGGAGGCACTTCATGTCCTGACCACCGATATCCAGGATAAAGTCCACCCCTGGCAGGAAATGCTGTGCCGCCTTATAATGGGCAACTGTCTCAATTTCCCCGATATCACCATGTAACGCAGCTTTTACCAGGGCCTCCCCGTAACCTGTCACAGTACATTTAGAAAGAGTAGCCTCTAACGGAAGCCTTTCATACAAATCTTTTAGTATACTTACTATTTTTTTCAACGGATTTCCTTCATTACTTCCGTAATATGAATATAATAGCTCGTCTCTTTCCCCTATCAGTACAACCTTTGTTGTGGTGGAACCTGCATCAATTCCTAAATAAATTCTTCCTTTATAGTCTGAAAGTTTGCCTCTTTTTACGAGAGAATGATTATGCTTTTTTAGAAATAATTGATATTCACCTTCGTCCCGAAATAAAGGTTGCAGTCTTCCGACTTCCTTCTCTGAAAAATCCTTGATTTGCTCCACCTGATTTACAAGTTCTTTCAATAATATCGTGTTCTCCTTATCGGAGGACAGCGCTGCTCCGATCGCAGCAAACAACTGCGAATACTCAGGAATAAGTGCATCCTCTTCAGTCAATTTCAAGCTTTCAATAAACCGTTGTTTCAGTTCCGAAAGGAAATAGAGCGGTCCGCCCAGGAAGGCCACTTTTCCGCGAATAGGCTTCCCGCAGGCCAGGCCACCGATGGTCTGGTTTACCACTGCCTGGAGAATCGAGGCTGCGATATCCTCTTTTCTTGCTCCGTCATTTATTAATGGCTGTACATCTGTTTTTGCAAATACTCCACAGCGGGAAGCAATCGGATATATAACTTTATACCCCTTCGCATACTCATTAAGACCTGCTGCATCGGTATTAAGTAAAACTGCCATCTGATCAATAAATGCGCCGGTTCCTCCAGCACAGCTACCGTTCATCCGCTGCTCCATTCCACCTTTAAAATACGTAATCTTTGCATCTTCACCACCTAGCTCAATAACAACATCCGTCATTGGTATAAAGGTCTCAACCGCTTTCGAACAGGCGATGACCTCCTGGACAAAATTAATATTCAGCCATTGGGAAACTGAAAGTCCTCCTGAGCCCGTGACGCTTAATCGTAATGGTATATCACCTAAGTCTTCATAACAATTATTTATTAAATTAATTAGAGTGTTTTTAATATCTGATAAATGCCGCTTATACTCACTGTAAATTAAATGGTTTTCTTCGTCCAACACCGCCAGTTTAACAGTTGTCGATCCAATATCTACTCCAATTTTAAAATTTTTCAATTTTTCATACCCCAATCATTATTTTTATTGACGATAATAATTGATACAGAACTTTTTAAATCTCTCCTTTTCATAATGCATACGCACAATATTATTTAACGTTTGATAAAAATTCATTCGGTTTTTTAAAGAGTAAATAACGCGTTATAGGGAGGTAATTATTATGCAATGGTAATCAGGGTTTAGGGTACTATTCCGCTTAGGATATAAGGTTAAGGTTATGGCATATTTCACCCTTTTATTATTTTTAGACCTACAGATTTTGCACAAGTTATTGCATATTGATACTCCTGTCTTGATATTCTTCTGGGTAATTCGGCGAATTCAAAAGATTTATGGACCGGATAATATTGTGCCATTAAGTTTACATAGGTATCAATAGATATTTCTTTTGCAGCAGCTTTTGCAATTTTATAATAGTTCTTTACATCTAAGTATTTTTCAGCTATGTTATCATCAAAAAATTTGATATCAGGCATAAAAACATCTACAATACCGTCCAAAAGCCTGAGTGTATCGGTCAGGTCATACCCATTGGTATTATAGACTATAGGTATATTTAGCCCGTTTTGGGCAGCTATAAGGATAGCTTCTGTTATTTGTGGTACTATGTGACTTGGAGAAACAAGATTAATATTATGGCATTTTTTGCCCTGCATATTAAGCATTATTTCAGCCAATCTGCTTGAGTCTATTTCCTGGCCTTCACCACAATAGCTAATCTAAAGCTGAAAAATTGAAATCAATTTTTCAGCTTTCTTGTTTTTTATAATATGTTATGAATAAAACATCTATAGCCTGGTTATAATGAACCGATATTCTCCCAGGTATCCTTAACTAAAAGTATTGTTGCCAGGGATTCCCCCTTCTCTTTGGTTTCGATATATCCCTCAAGCTTAATTAGATTTTCCTCCAAGCTATTAACATAATCGTGGTCAATGTCTATTTGAAAAAGAGGTTTTACCTTTTTCCATGCCTTTTCTGAGTTTTCCAGATTATCTCTTGCTTTATCCCATTCCTCGTTTCTTATATTACTTTCAGTTTGTTTCAGGTAGTCAAAAAAGCCTGTACGTTTATCTATTGGCTTTTGCATAAGTGAACAGGCAGAGAAATTTATTAAAAAAACCGAAACAAGCAGTAAATATACAACTTTTTTAATCAAGCTAATTACCTCCAATTCTTATTGAAATGTAGATATTACGTAAAAAGGTTTTTCATTACCTTTTAAGTCAACATACAGATTGCCTTTTGTATCCAATTGAGCCAACGACACTTGTTCTGCATCCCTGATGTTTTGTTTGCCCAATTGATGGAACAGCCAGGCTTTAGAAAGTTTTAATGCAGTGAGTTTATCTTCCTGAACAACGCCATCCATAATTAAAATAGTAGGTAACCCGTCATATTGAGTAGAAAGCTTCAAGTCATTTGGTGTTACTGTTTGTTTCTCAGCTTTTTTAAGTACGCTGATTTTACCTCCGGCCTCAAACATTGCAGTTTCAACATCAGCTACACTGAATACGCTTTGAGTCCTTAACTCCGAGAGCAGTTCATCCAGAGGAATACGAATTTTTTTCAGATTATCCTCAAGTATCTTCCCATTTTGTATTACGACTGTAGCTTCCCCATCAACTACTTTTCTGAACCGGGTATTATGAATTCCAAAAAAGGCCAGAAGTACAGCCAAAATTGTCCAAGTTACCATTGCGGCCAGAGTGGACAAAGTGTTCTCATTAACCTGTGCAGAAAGTGTCCCGGCAATGGAACCGATGGTAATTCCAACAACATAATCAAAAAAAGTTAATTGCGCAACTTGCTGTTTACCCATCAATCGGACTAAAATTAATAAGGCAAAAAAAGAAATAATCGATCTGATAACCACAACTACAATAATCGGCAAAATATAACCTCCCAGCATCAACACAAATTACGAATAATAGGATATTATTTCCCAATCTTTTGAATTTATTTAATTAATATAAAAGAATAACAGATTGTGAGCAATAAAATACAGTATACTCCTAAGAATATACTGTACCTGTTGCTCCGTGCAACCATGCTATTCCAGCTCATAAGACCATTGTTATGTAAAGCGGCAGCGGGATTGTTTGCTTAATTATTCCTCATCATAATATTCAACCTGCTGGTTTATCTTAAAAAGCTGGTTTATATTTTTTCCCCAAATTCCTACTTTTCCTGAATCGGGATAAAATGCTACATCAATATCGTTATTGGTATCAAAATCCAGATATACAAGCATATCTCCTTCTGATATGTTTGTCAACTTATGAGCTCCTTCTTTATTAGCAGGAAAAAATAAAAAATCCCCAGCCGAAACTTCCTTGTCACCTGAAGGAGTTTTAAGAATTCCCTTTCCCTCTAAAATAAAAAATGCTTCTTCATTTTTTGTATGATAGTGAAAAGGATATGCCGACTTCCCGGGTGGTATCTCATAAACCGATATGGCACATTGCTGTGCATTCCCTTTTGGTACTAATTCACGCTTGTAATATTCATACCCGGCATGTTCATTTTTATGTTTAGGCTGAATATCTGTTAACCTTACTTTCAATATTTCATCCATGCTCAAAGTTCCTCCAATTATTTAATAATTTTTAGTTCTGTGTATAAAGCTGTTATTAAGTATATTATAACGTGAAACCAATAAATGGAATATATATCTCAAATTAAGATCTGTAATCAACTTACTTGTCCAGACTTGGTCAAATCAAAGAAGGGGTACCTGAAAAACAGAAATACCCCAGAACAGCTAAACCTTAACCATTCCAGGGCATTATATTTATATAATCATTCTATTGCAGTTATTTTGTTGCTCCACACCACTTTTCCGCTCTCCCTGAGCTCCAGTAAAAACTCTCCCGGCTCCATGCAGTATCTCATCCCGCTGTCCCAAATAGCAAGCTGTTCATACCCCAGTTCAAGCCTGCAGACCTTTTCCTCGCCGGGCGCAAGCTCCAGCTTGGTAAAACCCTTAAGTTCCCTTATTCTCCTCACAGTACTTGCCTGCAGGTCTTGAACAAACAGCTGAAGTACTGCGTGAGCCTTAAAGTTTCCTGTGTTCCCTACAGTAAAAGCAAGCTCAAATTTTTTCCCTTTTACAAGCTTCTCAATAGAGATAGTTTCAGTTGTAAGCTTAAAATTCTCAACTTTAAAACCGGTGTAGCTAAGTCCGAATCCGAAAGGAAACAGAGGTGTATTTGATACATCGATATATCTCATGGCATCATAGGATACCTTATGGTTATAGTATACCGGAAGCTGTCCTGCACTCCTTGGTATTGAGACAGGCAGACAGCCTGAGGGGCTAATCTTTCCCAGTAATATTTCAGCCAGAGCCTGCCCGCCCATGGGACCGGGATAAAAAGCCGTGACAAGTGCGCTGCTGCGGGCAGTCTCCTCCTCAACAGCATAAGGCCTGCCCTGGATAAGTAAAGTTACTACTGGTTTCCCCGCAGCAAATATAGCCTGTGCCAGCGCGTGCTGTATTCCCGGAAGACCAAGTCCTGCACAGTCCACTCCCTCACCGCAATCCATCTGTGGAGTATTCTCAATACCAGTCTTCCCGGTAGGAGCACTTTCCGCAGTCAAGTCACTGGTAACAGCAGCACCATTTATATCAAACCTGGCACCTGAAAACCTGCTGGAAGACCCGCCCAGTGCCAGAATTACAATATCACTGGAAGCGGCCAGCTCAGCAGCAGCACCAAAACCTGCTTCATCGTTTCCCAATATGGAACAACCCTGAGAATACCTTATTTCTGTATCAGGGGAGAGAGTTTTAAGTCCTTGCAGCAGAGTTATACCTTCCCCTTCTCTTAAAGGAGGAGTATAGTCACCAAGCTGGTTATAAATGCTGTCCGCATTGGGGCCAATTACGGCAATGGACTTAATTTTAACCATATCCAGGGGAAGCACCCCGTCATTCTTCAGCAAAACAGCTGATTGGCGTGCCAGCTCCAGACTTTGAGGATATTTCTCATACGTGTAATTATTTTGTTCCTGTTCTTTTAAGTCAGCTTCCTTTTCCTTCCTGTTTTCTCTTTCCTTCCAGGATGAATTTTTCTTTTCGGACCAAGGCTCTTTCCCCTCAGTTGTTTCAAGATAGGGCTTTTCAAACAAGCCCAGTTCAAATTTCAGTTCAAGAACTCTGAGAACAGCTCTGTCCAGCTGTCTTTCCAACAGTAATCCCTGCTCTACTGCTTCCTCCAGGCCTGTAAAACCCTTATCCCACAGGCTTATATCAACACCCGAAACCAGTGCCAGTGCCCCGGAGTGTATATAGCTCCCTGTCAGCACATCAAGCCTGTCTACAGCAGTCCCATCCGCCATTATGACACCTGAGAAATCCATCTCTCCACGCAAAATATCCTGAAGCAGCCTGCGGTTTGCATGGCAGGGTATTCCGTCAATTTCGTTGTAGGCAGCCATTATCCCCTTAACCCCGGCCTTACAGCAGGCTGCGGCTGGAGGCAGATGAATTTCTCGGAGTTCTCTTTCACCGATACGGGCAGCGCTGGCATTTATTCCTCCAGTTCCCTCTCCTTGGGCGCAGAAGTGCTTCGCCACAACAGGAACCCCTTGGCCCTGGCATCCATTTATTGCTGCCTCAGCTAAAACTGAACACAAATACGGGTCCTCTGAATAGCATTCTTCACTTCTGCCCCAGCGTGGATCACGTAGAACATCCAGCATGGAAATCAGTGCCAGATTAACACCCAGTGCCTTCATCTGCTGCGCACAAACGCTGTAGGCTGAGGCCACCAGTCCGGGATTCCAGGCTGCACCCATGGCGAGATTTACCGGCAGAAGGTAACCGTCCAGTGCCTGATGGCCATGGGGGCACTCACTGCTCACAAGCATGGGAATACCAAAACGAGAATGCTCAATAACATACTTCTGTGCCATATTATAAGCCTGGATTGCCAGCCTGCCCTCAAGGCCGGTATTGAAATCCCTCTTTGACCAGGGGTCTGCCCGGTAGAGGCCATATAATACTGCCAGACCGCCCCACCTTTTAACTTCGTCCTTAAACTCTGAAGAGAGTTCCAGTTTATCATTTATTCTGTTATAGCAGTCAAAGCCGTAAAGTCTCTGGTTTAATTGTCCGACTTTCTCCCTCAGGGACATCCTGCTCAAAAGATCCTCTGACCGCTCTTTTGGGGACAGTCTGTTGTCTCTGTACTTTTCCATTGTATTTCCGGCCATGAAATTATCCATTACTTATCAAACTCCACTTTAAAGGTTTTAATTTCATAAGGTTTAATATAGAAATCAAAAGAACTATATGAATGATCTACTGCATAGAGGTCATTTTCAAGGAGATCACATTCTGTTACAGAACTGATCCTTCCATTCAACTTTATTGAAACAGGCCCTCTTCTGTTTTGATAATCATATACTCTAATAATAATGGAGGAACCACTCTCAGCGCATTTCACTGTTTCAACCACCACATGCCCGGCATTTGTTGAAATCAAGGAGAAATTGAGCTTATCACTTCCTCCTGCAACAGTATAAGCAGGTTGATTAAGCTTTGCTGCTTCCCGTACCGTATTTCCTTCCCGCCAGTTTCCTGCATGAGGATACAGTGAGTAAGTGAAATAATGCTCTTCCTGGTCGGTTTCAGGGTTTGGTTCAATACCTGATTTTATCAATGTCAGTGCTAGATTGCCCTCATGCACCGAGTGTCCGTACTTGCAGTCATTGAGAAGACTTACTCCATAGCCTCCCTCGGAAATATCGGCCCACTTTTGTCCGCAGCTTTCAAAACGTGCCTGATCCCAGCTGGTGTTACGGTGAGTCTTGCGGGTTACATTACCAAACTGAACATCAAAGGTTGCTTCATCAGAATGAATTTCCAACGGGAATTGAACCTTAAGCAGGTGCTGATTTTCATGCCAGTCAACATAGGTTACAAAATCAATGCGTCTGGAATCGGCATAAAAATGTATTTTCTGTGAAATCGCCGAACTCGAGAAACGCCTTTTTATTTCAAGTGTAGCTCTCACAGGACCGCACTCAGTCCACTCCATTGAGACTAAATTGTTAACATCCCAATATTTTTCGGTATAGAAAATATCTATATCCCAGTTATCATAGTAAATCGGCTTATCCTCGTACACTCTCAGCTGGTTTCCATACTTGCCGTCCTGAAGCACCTGTCTGCAATTTTCCTTATCAAATAAGGAAATAATATTACCCTCATCAGTAAACCTGACTTCATAGAAAGGAGTTTCAATTCCGTTCTCAGTAATCCTGAATGGGGCTTCCAATTCAACTTTGACCGATTTATCAGAATTCTGAGGCATACCATCCTTATATACTGCAAAGCTTTTATATCCCTTGGATGGTAAACCTTTGACGTATGCAACAGCTCCGTCTGCCGTCTGCTGAACAGGGTAAACTGTTCCGTTTTCGTCCATAAGGCCCTCCGCCTTTATATCTCCAAGCAGTACTACATCATCCCTGTCGAAGCCAAGAGTATTAAAGAGAACTACAGCATCTCCATTTCCGGCCAGAGCAGACAGTCTTCCTTTTATAAGATTACCGGCTGTTTCTGCCAGCTGAGCATACTCTTTTGCAGTCTGCTCATAAACCTCTTTTATTGAGGAACCGGGCAGTATGTCATGGAACTGATTGAGCAGCACTGTTTTCCACATGCTGTCCAGCTCCTGTACAGGATAATTTATTCCAACAGCTTCAGCCAATACCGATAAAAGCTCAAGATCCATCAGCATGAGCTCGCTCTTCCTATTGGAGCGTTTATTTCGTGCCATTGAGGTGTATGTACCTCTATGGTACTCAAAATAGAATTCTCCCTCCCATTTTGGCAGCCGGCTGCTGTCCTTCACACGGGCCTCAAGCTCTTCAAAATACTTTCTTGAGAATTCCTGTCTTACTTTTGGTATGCCTTTGACACCCTTATCCATACGTGTAGAGGTTTCAAGCATCTGGCGGGTAGGCCCTCCGCCTCCGTCACCATAGCCAAAGGCTACAAGAATATCATTATTTATCTCCTTGTTCTGATATCGTGTCCAGCCTCCCATTATTGCATCGGGGTGCAGCATTCCGTTATATGTGGTAAAAAAGCTGTTTGAAGGCTGTCCCACGCCCAAAGTACTGATAAAGTGGGTAAACACCTCTGATCCGTCAATTCCGCGCCACAGAAGAGTATCATAGGGCACCTTGTTGAATTGGTTCCAGGACAGCTTTGTAGTCATGAAATAATCTATTCCGCACTTTTTCATTATCTGGGGCAGAGCACCTGAATAACCGAAAACATCCGGCAGCCATAGAATTCTGTTATCAACTCCGAATTCCTCTTTGAAGAACTTTTTACCATGCATGAACTGACGGACCAGTGATTCACCCGAAGTCAGGTTACAGTCGGCTTCGAGCCACATGCCTCCTTCAGGTTCCCAGCGTCCTTCCTCTATTCTCTGCTTCACCTTTTCGTAAAGTTCAGGATAGCGTTCCTTCAGAAACAGGTACAATTGAGGCTGGCTGGACATGAATTTGTAATCAGGGTATTCCTCCATCAGCTTTAAAACAGTTGCAAAGCTTCTGGCAACCTTCTCTCTTGTCTGCTCAACTGTCCACCACCAGGCGACGTCTATATGAGTATGACCGATACATGTAGCTATCACATCATTACATCCTGCCATCTTTTCATATAGTTCCAGTTTTATATAATCCCGGGCTTTACTTACAGATTCAGAAAATTCATTTGAAGGAACCTTTCTGAAGTCCAGCAGGTTAATGGTATTATTAAGCACTGCCTCAATATCAAGCCTGGTTTTGTCGTCCTTATCCATCCTTTCAAAGGCCCAAACAGGTACCTGAAGGTCATAGTAAAGCCCCTGAACCTGCGGATCCATCTCTGCAGCCTCACCGATCAGTCTGAATTCACTGTGCAGTGTTCCGGTGTAGGATTGCAAATCTATCTGATACGTCTTTCCTGCACGGGCACATTCTGTTACCAGGACTTCACGGTGATTCATATCCAGTCCCTGAATTATTTCCCCGTCAATAAAAAGCAGAAATTGAGGATTTTTTCCGTCATCCCATTCCTCAATCTGAGTGTGAAAAATCAACCAGAGCGGTTTTCCCTCAAAGTCCTGGGGTACAGTAAAGCTTGTTTTGAACCAGTAATGCCTGTCAGGTCCGTACCAGTGCATGGTTCTGCTGTCAAAAGGCCTCCACTCCCCGTTTGCCTCCTCGGCATCGGCCGGCCTCAGAAAGTTTCCCTCTTTTACCTGCCACTGGGCCAGTTCTACCTTTCGAACTTTTGAATATTTTTTAAGCTGGTCACAGATTACCTGGACTCGTTCTTTTGCAAAAATCATAGCTGCACCTCCAAAGGATATGCTTCCATGTAGTCAAGCAGTTCGTCTACGGTTGTAAACGCCAGCCCTGTAACAGTGTCAGCGCAGCCGTAATAGATGGCAATTCTGCCGGTTGAGGCATCGGTCAGTGTTGCACAGGGGAAGGTTACATTGGGCACATCCCCGACACATTCGTATAAGGTCTGAGGTCCAAGGATGTAGTTCCTGGAGCGTGCAATAACCTTCCAGGGCTCATCAATATCAAGCAGTGCGCAGCCTATTCGATATACAAAACCATTACACGTGTTTATTACCCCATGATAAATCAAAAGCCAGCCTTTGTCTGTTTCAATCGGTATTGGTCCTGGTCCTATCTTCTTTGACTGCCATGCCGAAGCATCGTCATTTATGGTTCCCATAACATACCTGTGTTTTCCCCAGAAGGTCAGGTCCGGACTTACACTGTAAAAAATATCTCCGAAGGGAGTGTGTCCAGTATCACTTGGACGGCTTAGCATGGCGTAATTTCCGCCGATTTTTCTAGGAAATAGTACTCCATTTCTATTATATGGCAGAAATGCATTTTCCAGCTGATAGAAGGTTTTGAAGTCAAAGGTGTAGCCTATTCCTATAGTCGGACCGTGGTAACCGTTGCACCAGGTAATATAGTAGCGGTCCTCAATAAAGCAGACCCTTGGATCATAGCGGTATTCCCTCTTGATCACCTCAGGATCACCCTGGAAGTTTATGGGCTCATGATTTATTTTCCAGTTCACCCCATCCTCACTGAAGCCTGCAAAGATATCCATGCTCACTGATTTGGAGTCACATCTGAACACTCCTGCAAAGCCTTTTTCAAAAGGAACCACTGCGGAGTTGAATATGCTGTTTGAACTTGGGATTGCGTCTCTCTCAATAATGGGATTTTGAGAGTATCTCCATACCGGCTGGTTGCAGCCTTCAGGCTTTTCCTGCCACGGAATGCCGGGAAGATCTTTTCCTATTATTTTACTCATATGCTACCTCTCTCTATATATTAGGAACAGTTAAATATGGCAAAAATCCGAACAATAGGTTTGCACATACGTTCGGATTTTTGCCTTCCATACACTTAGCTTAGTTCACTTTAAATATTATTTAAAATATTCTGTGATCTGTTTCTGTGCTTCAGCCATTATTGTATCCATACCTGCTGCCTTAAGTTCTTTTACGATTTTAGGAACCATAACTACAGGATCTGATGCACCAGTCTGTAACTCAAACTTATATTTATCCCAAACTGCCTTGCAGTTTGCAACTTCTGTTGAAAGCTTGCTGATATCAAGAGCATATCCGAGAGTAACTGATGCTGTAGCTTCTTCATTTAGCTTTTTAACTGCATCCCACTGATTTGCAGGGTTTGGATCAACTGCTGCCATGTTGAAGAAAGTACCTTGTGAGTAAGCCGGCAGAGTCCAGGTATCACTTGTTCTCTTTATTACATTGTCAGAAACCTTCTGCCAGTCTGTTCCTTCAATACCGTATGCAAGCATATTTCTCAATTGTGAATCTGTGTTAACAGCCTGTAAGAATTTCAAAGCTTCAACCTTATACTTTGAATTAGCTGATATTGCATTCAGTGAACCCTGAATACTGCTGGTTGTGAATATAGGTCCGAACTGTTGTGCCATAACATATTTTTCAACGCCCTTATCAACCTGCCAGCTTGCTTCTGCACCCGGGAAGGCCTGTGCGCTGAAGAATGGAAGTTTTTTCTGAGCTTCACCTGCTGTAGGTGCATCAGGATTGATGATGCCATCCTTATACCATTGATGCAGCTGCTTCAGGTCTTCCATAACCTCAGGCTGTTCAAGCACTGAAACCACTTTTCTTGAAGCATCATCTATCTTGACACCGAGAGGTCTCAAGCCTAGAGTAAGATCATCGTACTTGTTGAACATTCCGTTAAAACCGTCATCCTTTAATAATTGCAGTGGATAGTAAGACTTTCCTTCCCCTGCTTTAATTGCGCGGAATGGCTTATCAAGATCTTTTAGTGTTTTTAAATTTGCATAATCAATGTTATATTTCTTTACTATTGAGTCATCCCATACAAAGTACTGAGTAACAGATGAATCCTTATAGGTAGGTACTGAATATATTTTTCCGTTCAGCTTTGTACCGTTCCATACTTTCTCAGGTATAAACTTGAAAAGGTCTGGAGTTTCCTTCTGTACTGTGTCTGTGATATCTGCCAGGGCACCGAGGTTTATGAAACGGTTGTAGTTGTTGTTGTTTACGAACATTATGTCAAAAGCCTCTCCGGTATTGACTATAGTGTTCATCTTAGTATCATAGTCGCCCCATCCGGCAACCTTGATATCAATTTTAACACCGTATTTTCCTGCAATGTACTCATTTATTTTTGCCACACCATCGGCAAGGTTTTGTGGCTGTGTACCTATCTGCCACCATACAAGTGTAGGAGCATTTTCAGCTGAAACCTGTGAGTTTCCTGCATCAGTACTTGCAGCAGTTGATGACGTACCTGCACTTGAGGTGGATTCTGAAGTTGTTCCAGAAGAACCGCAGCCTGCAAACGCAAATATCATAATGCTAACAGCACAAATAATAGATAGAACTTTCAACATCTTTTTCATTGCAATTTCCTCCATCTTTTTTTAAAATATTGGTTTTATAATTAAACTTAAGTGTTCTTAAGTTCAATATCTGTGTAAATGAGCTTGTTTCCTGACTAGACCTTCTTAAATACCGTTATTCCTTGACTGCACCTATGGTCAGACCTGATGTGAAGTACCTTTGAAAGAAAGGGTATGCACATGCGATAGGAATAACAATGAGCACCGCTATTGCCATACGGGCTGATTCCTTTGGCATTTTTGCAGACATTTCAGCTGCACTTATTCCAATTGTAGCGGCATTTTTAGACAGGTAGTCTGCCTGGTTCATGATTTTATTCAACAATGCCTGAAGAGAATACATATCCTGGTTGTCTATATAAAGCATGGATTGAAACCAGTCATTCCAGTATCCGAAGCACAGGAACAGGCCTATGGTAGCCAGTACCGGAAGTGAAATCGGGAGTACAATACTGAAAAATATCCTGAGCTGAGCTGCCCCGTCTATTTTCGCCGATTCTACCAATGCATCGGGAATAGTTGTACGGAAAAAGGTCTTGCAAATCAAAACATTGAAGGAACTCACTGCCAGCGGTAGAATAAGAGCCCAAACAGAGTCCTTCATATGGAGCTGACTGACATTTATATAGTAGGAGGATACCATTCCCCCGTTGAATATCATTGGTATAAATACCATCCAGGTCATAAATTTTTTCAGACGATACTGAGGTCTGGATAAAACATATCCCATGCTTGTAGTAAGCAGAACTCCTATTATGGTGCCTACTACCGTAACAAATACTGATATTCCAAGTGCCTTAAGTATCATGTTTGCCTGCTGGTAAAGAAATATATAGCCATCCATGGATATAACCTTTGGAATCAACTGATAACCCAATTCCTGGATGGAAGCTTCCTTAGTCAGGGATATGGCAACTACGAATAAAACCGGAATAATTGATATCAGAGCCAAGCAGAGAAACAATAAATTAAAAATTATATTTGTAAAGGGCTTGACCTGATTAAATCTTTCAACGTTTTCCTTATAATGAAGTTTTTGTGACATTAAGATCTCCCCCTTAAATCATGGCGCTTTCCGAATCAATTTTTCTAACAAGTGCATTAGCCAGCAGGATTGTTACACAGCCTACCACCGATTGAATCAATGCAGTTGCCGAAGCCATCCCTGTTGTACCTGATTTCATCATTGAGTATACATAAACATCAATTGTGTAGGTTACATCAAACAGGGAGTTTGAAGCCTTAGGTACCTGGTAGAACAAGCCGAAGTCCGAATAGAAAATCCTGCCCACACTGAGAATAAACATTATTATGATTACAGTTTTCATAAGCGGCAGGGTTATGAATCTTACCTGCTGCCATTTGGTTGCTCCGTCTATTACAGCAGCTTCATAATAGGTTCCGTCAATTCCTGTAATTGAGGCCAGATAAACTACCATTCCGTATCCAACGCTCTTCCAGAGATTCATAAAAACTATCAGGTAGGGCCAGTATTTTGGACTCATATACCACTGTACCGGCTGTCCTCCCACACTCTCTATGATTTTGTTT
This sequence comes from Bacillota bacterium, assembly GCA_023409265.1. GTDB lineage: Bacteria > Bacillota > Clostridia > Acetivibrionales > DSM-1351 > Ruminiclostridium. The sequence goes on from JAEYHZ010000008.1 coordinate 174,212, forward strand.
GCAAGTCCCTTGTCATAGCTGAGAAAGCCGAATACTACGGCCGATACTACAACCCAGGACAAAAAGTATGGCATAAACATTGCTGTCTGATAAATTTTTGCAGCCGTTCTGCTATGCAATTGATTGATTATCAAGGCAAGAACAACAGGTACTACAATTCCTAAAATTATAAACACAGCATTGTATGCAAGCGTATTTCTTATGATTGTCCAAATATCTCCGAATTTAAAAAGTGACTCAAAATTCTTTAATCCATTCCCCCCTGCCCAGGAGCTGTTGAAAACACTTGTTATAAAGTTTCCTGAAATTCTGAAATCCTTAAAAGCAATAATTATACCGAACATTGGCAGGAAACAGAAAAGTATATACCATATGGTTGCGGGCGCAGCCAGAAGCGTGAGTTCGGTGTCATCCTTGGTCCAACGCGGACGGTATTTTTTTGCAGGATGTGATCTGTTACTCATTACGAAATCCTTTCCTTTGCAGCATATTTTTATTTTGAATGATTAGATTCCTTAAGGTTTTTGCTTACTTTGATTATATAGCCGATCACAATTTTGCTTCCAGTCAACAAACCATATAAAATAATATAAAAACGTTAGGTGACATAAAAAATTATATAAAAATCGTTAATGTTAAAGCATATCCTTTTATACAAATTGCTCATTATATAACTATAAAATTTCAATAAAATAACCATAGAGCCTGGAAAAAGGCTGTCTGTTAAAACGAAAAGAGGGTATCGCAAACTACTTTAAGTAGCAAGCGATACCCTCCCTGGGAGTACCTGGTTTAAGTTAGCCTATTGCATAGAAATAGTCATCTAATGTATCAATAACTTTATCCATTAAGATTTCTTCAGGAACGTTTTTTAATTGCAATTCAGGCCTTACTGTGCAATATTCTCATCCATTCTTCTAAGGCTGGTAGGCGAAAAACCAAAATAATCCTTGAAATGGATGTAAAAATAGTTCAGATTCAAGTAACCCACACTATAGGCAACTGAAGATATTTTTTCAGATGTGGTTTCAATTTTCTCTTTTGCAACCGTAAGCCTGTAACTCATCAGGTATTCCGAGAATTTCATACCAGTCTCTTTAATAAAAATCTGGCCAAGATAGGTACTGTTCATTTTAAACTTATCTGCAACTACTTTTAGATTTATATTTTTATTGTATTCTCCCTTTACAATTAGCAAAACCTTATTTGTCAGATTCGAAAGTGATGAGTATTCAACTTTCAGTATTGGATCCGTATTTTTATTTTTTGTGGCGTTTCCTTCAATAGACCCTTTTAAATCCTCAACAATTATACGTTCAACTATCTGCTTAAGCTTTAGCTGATCAATAGGTTTCAAAAGATAATCCTTTACCCCTCTCAAAAAAGATTTCCGGACAAATTCAAATTCATCAAAGCCACTCATCATGACGTATCTTGTCGGGAGTTCAAGGTCATTCAATTTTTCGATTATATCATATCCCCGAGCATCATCAATGCATACATCGAACAAGGCTATATCCGGCTTTAGCTCTACTGCCTTTTCTACCGCTTCATGATAGTTCAAGGCAGACTCTATCCTGGAAAAACCATAGCTGTTCCAATCAATAAGCCGTTTTACCCCGTCAATAATCAAGGGTTCATCATCTACAATCAGCAACCGATACATTTGCCTCCTCCTTCTTCATTGATATTGATATGGTAATACCCGATTCCCGGTTATTACTCAATTTCATTTTCAACCCATCTCCATAAAAGAAGCTGAGTCTTGTATATACATTTTTCAGACCAATACTGGTGTTATCATTGTTTTCCTTTTCTTCCGAGGAAAGCCAGCTGTTAATTGTTTCAAGCCTATCCTCTTCAATTTTTTCACCATTGTTTATTATTTCAAACACTACATAACCACCAACTATTTTTCCGCTGATCAAAAGTAAATTATAGTCACAGTTTCTGTCAAAGCCATGGACAAAGAAGTTTTCTACCAAGGGCTGCATCCAGAACTTAACCGTTTCCATTGCACGTACTTCATCTTCAACATCAATCTGAAAGTAGAACTTTCCGCTGAATTTAAATTCCATTATTTTCAAGTACTTTGTAAGCATGGCCAGTTCGTTTTCAATTGTTATGACATCCTTGTTTTTTACCACATCCCGCAGCATTCCTCCCAGATTGAAAACTACTTCCGCAACGCCTTCATCATTGTTTACCAGCGCATGAGATCTGATAACCTCAAGTGTATTATACAGGAAGTGCGGATTTATCTGCTGTTGCAGCGTTTTCATCTCGGCTTCCTTTTGTTTCAGCTTAAGAATATACTCCTTTTGTATATGCTCATCAAGCTGTTCCGACATATCGTTCAACTTTCCTGCTATTATACCGTATTCATCCTTGCGGCTTTTAATATCTATAGTTATAAATTTACCCGACTTAGCTTTATCTATGGCACGGGTAATCAGACTGAGATACTTTGCATCATAAGACATACGCATTGCAATAAGTAAAGTAATCGATACAAAAATAAATAAAATCCCAAACAAAACAAATAAAAACATGGATTGATTCTGGAAAATAATATCACTGTTTTTAACCAGTGAAACCATCTTATAGCCATAACGCTCAGAGGTATAAACATTATAGTGTATTTCACTGAAGAAGCCCGAGTCAAGCTTGCCACTGTTTTTTTCGCTGTTGTAAATCTGACGGAACTGCTGCTTAAGCTTTTCGTCGGCATTGAAAAAAAGCTGTCCATCCTTACTCATTACTGCAACATGCACAATGGAGTTTTTATTTAAATTTCCAAAAATAGATTGAGCTCGAATCAGAAAGCTGACTTCACCCAGGGTTACAGACATATCTCCGGGTTGGGAGATTTTTTTTGTATAATTGTATCCCTCCGCAATATTGTTTTTAATAGCTGCCTGATTTGCAATACGGAATCTCACTTGTGAAACTCCATTTGTTTCATAATATATGACATTTGAATTTTTAGATGTCAAAAATAAAATTCTGGAAATAGAATACTGATTGGAGCGGACAAAGTTCTTTATGTCCTCAATAAAGTTGTTTCCCGTATCCTGAGCCGGTACTTCCTCTATTCGCTTCATCATATAGGTTTCAGCATCATTTCCGAAAAAACGCATGAAGTCCCGCAAAACCGGACGGTTCTGTTCCGAGTATAAACTTAAAAAATAGCTGTCTATTTTTTGTATGTTAAACCCGATACTGTCCTGTGCAGCTTCAAATTCATAAAGTGTCTCCTGTTTTATCTGCTCCAGATGGCTGTTCAATATCAACTGGAACAGGACAGTACAAACAATAGTACAGACTAAAAGCAGGGACAAAGTATATACAATAAAAGGCTTGCGGTAAACCTGCTTCTTTACAAATTCCAGCATAATATTTTGCCTTTCATTACACTCCTGATAACTATATTTTATTTGTAATACTGACTTTTTCCCAGTATACATTTGTTATATTACAGTATAAAAACGTTAGATTCAAGTGTGTAATCTTTCCTGTATGTGCCCTGGGGGTATAGTCAACTGGTTAGGAAATGACAGATCATTTTACTTAATTCCCTTTTAATTGCAATAAAGTGTAACATTTTTAATTCAGTTTACATAATGTTGTATCAAGGGGATAAAAAAATAATGAAAGGATAATAAATATGTCTAAGGAATTAAATGGTGATTTTTCCGGAGATAGTTTTGGCAAACTGATTTGCAAATATGTCGGGGAAACAGTAACAATTTTCACCAAAAGCGGCGGTCAATCAGGCTCAGGCTTTACCGGTGTTGTATTATCTGTCCAATGATTGTTTCGTACGATTAATCACCAGAATTGGTCCTGCTCCCGGCTGTGCTTTAGGAAATGCGTGTAACCGAAGCGGTCACGGCCATTATTCCTGTGGTAGTGGTGCTGCAGGGGCCGGTTACCTAAACGGCTATGATAACCGTTGCGGCGGAAACTTCGGTGGATGCGGTAAAGGTATCGGATCTGGCGGGGGAAAAGGATCAGATTCTGCAGGCGGCTTTGATGGTTATCCTGTCTACAATGTGGGATCAGTAACTGATATACCAATAGATTCTATAGCTTCCTTTGTTCACAATGCAGTCTAAAAAGTTCAGGATATTTTACAAAAGACAACAAGGTTATGGGGCAGTAATAAAGCGACCCCAAATATAACTGTCATAAGCTCCTTTCGCTAACCGAGCCCTGCTTACCACAGGGCTTGGTTTTGTCTGTAAAAGCATACACTTTCCGGTATATTATTAATACCTGGAAATTCATTGTTTAACTGCATAGTGGAAGTTCAACCATAACTGTCAGCTCAGTCCCATCCATGCTCGCACTTACAGCACCCTCCATCTGCTCTGCAAGCAGCTTTACGATGGACAATCCAAGGCCGGTAGTAACCTTGCTTCTTGCCCTGTCACCAGTGTAGAACCTGTCAAAAATACGGCTCACATCAACTTCTGCAGCATTATTCACAGGATTTTGGAAGGATAGAACAGCCTTGCCATTAGAGGGTTTAAGTTTAACCTTTATATTTCCCGCGGAATGAGCTTCGCAATTTCGTATGAGATTCTGTACTATTCGCACTGTCATTCCCTGATCGGCCATTATAAACAAAGAGGGTGCCTCATCCAGCTGAACCATAAGTCCGCGCTCCTCAAAGGAAGCTACTGATGCAGCAAGGCATTCGGTTACAAGGTTTGTTATATTGGTTCGCTCCAGGTTGAGCGTCAAATCAGCATTTACCAGATAGGAATACTCAAAAAAGCTTTCAATTAAGCCACCCAATTCTCCGGCATATTTTTGGGCTATTTGAAGTTTTTTCTTCTGATCAGGTGTCAGACTGCTATTCTCCAAAAGCTGCTGGTAGCCTTTTATGGCTGTAAGAGGAGTTCTCAGATCATGTGAAATATTAGCGATAAGCTCCTTGAATCTCCTTTCCTCACGAACTACCTCAAGGCGGAGAGTTTCCTCCGCCTTCAAACACTTGTTAATATTTTCTGTTAATTTATTCAGCTCTGGATTAATAAGTTCATGACTGACCGGCTGTCTTGTATTTCCCTTCAGCCTGTTTTCCAACTGCCGGTTGATATTCCGCAGTTGCAGGTGGAGAAGGATGAGATAAACTAAAAGTAAAACAATAATTAAAATCAGCATACTTGATATAAATATCAAACCTTCACCACCCTTCTTTACCAGTTTATCCGTTACCCGAAACTAATTTACCAGTTTATCCGTTGCCTGAAACTAAATAATGCATTTTTACTTGATCTCTGATTTTCTGAATATGCTGTGCGCTGCCGCAAGCATAACTATTATACATATTAAGCTTACAATCAGTGCCTTAACAATGTCACCGGCAGCGGTATCAACAGTCAGGAACGAATAATCGCCTCCATAAGGAGTAGCTGAGTAAATAGTGTCAAATACTTCCGAGCTGTTTTTTAGGCCTAAAAGCTGAGCATTGAGGAGAGTTACACCGTAATATATTGCAACTACTAAAACCGGCCTTTTAAGAGTAATAGCCAAAGGAACACATAGGCTCAGCTGAGCACTATATACAATAACAATGGTAAACATGACAATGAGCAGCTTGACTATTTTGGAAAAACTTAAGGCCATACCGGCATTTTTTGTTAATAAATAGAGAAATCCGATACTCATATTGCCCATGTTGAAATCAGCGCCGGTACTAACAGCTACAACGGCCGCAACAGCATATGGAACAAGGATGAATGCTACTGCACAGAAAAAGGCTATTGCTTTACTTATTACAATTGTGATTCGCTTTGTTCCGCAAGTAATAGCCTCATGAATGGTTTTATTATCAAAATCACTGCATATGAAAACTCCAGCCAAAACAGCCCCAAGAATACTTATTACGTTTATATCGGAAAACAGAAAACCTATTCCCGTCGATCCCGGATCAATCTTACCCCGGGGTATCATGTACGCCATAACCGTCATTATCACTGCACATAAGGCTGTAATTCCAAATACTATCTTTATAGCCGAAGATTTAAACATTTTATACATTTCAGCAGCAAACACATTAAGCATGACTTTCACCCCCTATAACAGATATAAAGTAGTTTTCAAGAGTATCTCCCTGAATGGAGTAATCGGTGATTACTATACCATTGTCAAAGATTGCTCTGGCCACTATCTCTTTTTTGTCCAGATAATCATAGAGCTTTATTTTCTTATCCGGCATAACCTTATAGTTTGTGGTTTTAAGCTGCATTTCCAGAACGCTAACCAGCTTCTCAGGCTGATCACATCCTATCAGAATATGATGCTTGCAGTTTTCTTCCAGTTGTTCAAGGGTTATGGATTGTTTTATTACTCCATGGTGAATAATTATATAGTCGGTTGCTACCTGATACAGCTCAGGAAGATTGTGGCTGGAAATGAGAATGGTCATATGCCTTTCCTCACACAGCTTGTTTATCAAATTTCTTATCTCGATAACACCTATAGGATCAAGTCCGTTTATGGGCTCATCCAAAATCAAGAGTTCGGGGTCTCCCAGCAAAGCTATAGCTATGCCAAGACGTTGCTTCATACCAAGTGAAAAGTTCTTTGCTTTCTTTTTGCCGGTATCGCTTAACCCGACCAATCCCAGAAGTTCCTTTTCAGTGGTCTTACTTGGAATACCGCGGATAAGTCTGTGATATCTAAGGTTTTCTTCGGCAGACATATACGGTATCAAGCTTGGATATTCAATCATGCAGCCCAATCTTTTTCTTTGTGCTTGTAAATTTCTATTTCCTGTGTGGCCAAAAAGCTCAATGGTTCCATCAGTTGGGAAAGTGAGTCCGGCCACCATACGCATCAAGGTGGTCTTACCTGCTCCGTTTTGTCCTATCAATCCATATATTTTTCCTGCTTCCAGCGAAACCGAGACACCTTGCAGTACATAAGCACCATGATAGCTTTTAGTCAGGTTATGGGTTTTCAGTACATATTTTTTCATTATCATCATCTGCCCCTTTCTATATCTAAAGTATAATTTTTAAAGGTTTAGAAAAGGTTAAGGGGCGAAAGAAAAAAGTAAAGATTCAGATAAGTTTATTTTTCGTCATGAGTCCTTAAACAGACGATAACCAAGTCCCCAAACAGTCTCTATATACTCATTATCCGGGTTTGCCGCTTTTAATTTGCTGCGCAGATTGCTCATATGTGTTTTTACGGCATTATCATCACCTAAATATGTATCCTGCCAGATAGTTTCATAAAGGTTGGCTTTGGTAAAAACTTTGGTCCGATTTTTAATGAGAATTTCAATAATGTGATATTCCTTGGCAGTCAGATCAAGTTCTATATTATTGACTGTAATACGTTTTGAGTTGACATCCACCAGCATATCCTTGTACTGCAGCATTTTTTCAACCCGGGTTTGCCTGTGGAATCTCCGGAGGTTTGCCTCCACTCTTGCAACAACCTCTCCAAGGTCAAAGGGCTTAGTTATATAGTCATCTGCACCCAATCTTAAAAAATCAATTTTTGTATTTATCAGGTCCTTTGCAGATATGATCAGTACAGGAGTATCTGAAAACTCACGAACTTCCTTTAGTATCTCATCCCCGCTTTTATACGGAAGCATTATATCAAGCAATATCAGATCGTATTGGTTTTCCCTTATTTCCTTAAGCCCGTCAGTACCAGTAAATACGGAAACAACCTCAAAACCTGCATCTAAAAGCACTTCTGCCAGCATTTTATTTACATCTGCATTATCTTCAACGATTAGAATTTTGTCCATAACTGTCTTCTCCATATTGGTTCTGCCTCAGCTTTACAGCTTCTTCTCATATAAGTAAAATAAGCCTTTTCGCCAATATATTTCTCCTGATCTCCTGTATCCAAGTTTCTCGTACATCCGGAGAGCTGTAGGGTTTTTCGAAAAAGCATCCAATCGGACACATTCAATCCCCTTGTTCCTCAGATATTCTTCAATCAGCTGAAGAGTCATACTCCCAATACCTCTTCCTTGAAAATCAGGATTTACACATAGTCTATGTATTACAAAATAACTTGAATCTTTATATTGCCAATTTCCATCTGCATATTCATCATCACATTCCTGATTTAATACAAATATGGAAGCCACCTGATTGTCAATTTCACATAAGAACATTTCATTGTTTAAAATATCTTTATGTAATAGCTCTTCATCCGGATATAGCTCATCCCACTGAAAAATACCGGCTTCCTCCATTACTCCAATAGCTTTTCTAACCATTTTCGTAATTAAATTTAAATCTTCAAGTTTAGCTTTTCTTAAATAAATTTTGTCGTTCATTCTTCCATCCTAACTATAATATTTGTAACATACTTTTCAAATAATGCTTTAATATATTTTACTTGATCTTGCTTTTATAAACAACGGATACACTTACTATTATTTCCGTTTTTCTTAAATAGAATATTCTCAGCCAGGACAGTAAACTCAATCAACCCCAGGCTTTTGTCCTGAAGCAGCGCATGCAATTCATATTTTCCGTCAATTATATATATTTCTTCATAAAGCCACCAGGCGTCTTCCAGCAAAGCATCCTGTTTAATTATTCTGAAATTTTCAAGCTTCATTTCTTCTATATCGGTGAAAAAACCTGGATTGTCAAAAGTAATTGTTAAGCTCTTTTCATTTTCTTCCATTTTATTAATATCACAATAGTGGAAATGAATATTGTCTATAATATTTTTATCAAATGACTTTAACTCATTTTCATAATATTTTCCATACTCTTTTCTTGTGGCTTCTACCAACCTTCTATTCTCCTCGCAAAACCGCGTAACGTCTTCTATTACCAGCCTGGAAGCTTTATCAAAAACGAAAACACGTAAATCAGCTATTTTTTTCAGAATTTCTTGAGGTAATTTTTTTTGGGCATCCTGTTGCCTGTAAATAAAAGCTTTGTGAAATTGATCACATTCCTTCTCCCGGTTAAAGGGTTCAAGCAAATTATAGTTTACTTTTGCCGTTTCCCACTTCAACTGGTAAGCTTCCCTGCTTGCTTTATCGTCTGATAAACTCTCATCTATATTTTCTGTTTCATCAGGTAAAAGATCATTAAATGATACTGACGCAATCTCTTGTTGCAATGTCAGCCACTCATTTAATTTCTGATCATACAGTTGCTGAAAATACTCTTCGGAGAAGGTTTCAGCTTCTTTAGCCTCCTCCAAAAGCAGGTGAAGACTGGTTTTCTGACATAACCCATACCATTCCTTTGTAAAGTACTTCATTGTCTTATATCCCCCAATAATATTAAAGTTTAATTTTAGTAACTGCAAATCTTCTGTACTATTAACAGTCAATCCAAATATAATGCCTTTCAGCGTTTACCTTTTCTATTACCCCGTTATTTTTAAGAGCCACCTTAATGGAACCGATATTATTGTTTCTGATAGTAAGTAATAATCTGTCGATTTTTATCTTCAATGCTTCCTCTGTTAACATTTTAAGCAGAAGAGTCCCGTATCCCTTATTTCGTTCACCGTGCCGTATTGCATAACCGGCATTACCGCCTTCTTCCATTAACTTGTCAGTTAAAAAATGACGAATCTTACCCATACCCACCGGATTTCCGTTCACATACAGCCAATAAGTGGTTGTGGGAACCTTCCAATTATCCTGGAGTTCTGTAGCTTTTGATAATTCATCGCTGCGAATTAGCCATTGCTTATACTCTTCAAAGGTTTTTCCATTCATTGGATTAATAAGGCCATTTTCATCTTTGGGAATTTCCTGCAGCATATGGTAGATGTCAGTATCGTCATTAACTGATAATTTTCTCAACTCAAAATTCATACTATGTTTTCCCCTTCCGAACTTGTATAACTTACATGGAAAATCCTACCAGATCAGAGTTCAACAGATACCATAAATAAGCTATAAAACGCTGTCTGGTCCCTTATACCTTTTGAATATTTCAGGGTCTGCATATTTCCCTTCGTGCATAATCGCGTTTGCAGGACAGAAATTATAACACCTCATGCAGGCAGTACAAAAAGATAATAAAATTCATAACTTATCTCCATATAACGTATTTATGTAAAATACCCATCAAAGAAATTCAGCAATACTTAGATCACCATTATCAGACAGTTTTAATATCTTATTCTCATATTGCTCCAACATAGCTTCAAATTTGTTTCTGTTCACTTCAAAGTCATTTGTCCATTTGTACATGAGTTTCAGCATTTTAAGGTTGGATTTGTAATGACATTTTTCAATTCTTAATTGCTGCTTAATATATCTTTTAAAAATACGTAATTTTCTTTTCCAAAGAGGAGGATCCAGGAATATGATTGTGTCCGCCAGTTCAAATAAACAATGGCAGGATATTCGATAAGTTCCTTCAATAATCCAATTTTCATTTTTATCAATATCATGTATGACTTCAAGCTGCTGTTCGGGTGAACGTTTGTATCTCCCTGTTTCACTGTTGCAGTAGATTATGCAATCCAGCTCAAACCATGGAATATGAAGGTGTTCTGAAAGTTGTTTTGCAAGAGTGGTTTTACCACTGGCAACAATTCCGACAATATATATCTTATTCATCTTTTCTGCCCTTTTCTAAGGTCAAAGCTACCTGGATTTATATAGTATTAAATATAGTGCTATAATAATTGTAATTTACTGCTACCTTTGGAATCCCAAGTCCCGAATCCCTCAATATACTTTTCTTCAAAAAACATGGGCAGACGTTCTTTAAAGCCATGTGATAGATTTAAAGCAGCTAATTTATCAGCCTCCACCCAAAATACTTTTCCCTCTTCTGTTTCCTTTATCAGCTCACCGCTATAGTTATCAGTTTTAAAATTATATACAAAATATCTGTCACCGTTATCCTTATTAAACCAATAGACTACACCGCAGGCCTGCAGGTTTTTTATAGTTAGCCCGGTTTCTTCTTTTATTTCTCTTATGGTTGCTTCTACTATACTTTCTCCGTCTTCAACATGCCCGCCCGGGAATGAAATCCCCATCCAGCTTTTAACCCGTTCTATAACCAAGACCTTATTGTTTTCCCTATTATAAATCATACACATATTTGTCATTTCAATTTTTGGCATGTGTACCACCTCTTTTTCATCTAAATTTTTATCTACGAATGAAATAATTCTTCCAGCGTTATACCTTCCATCTTACCTCTTATATTACCATTTTTCAACCTTTCTTGTAACAAATTTCTATTTTCATATAGATTGCGCTCTTTTATCACAAAATTTTTTAATTAAGCAACAGTAATATTCACTTTTAATATCAAAATGAGAGGCATTAACACCTCTCATTTTTGGACTTTGGTACTATTCTCATATACTTTATAAGCTTTATTAATTCAACCCACGCTACTGAAACAAAAGCAATTGCAACAGCCATTAAAAATTGTTTTGCAGAAAGCGGCGCAAGTCTTAGAAATTCGGAAAGCGGAGTATACAGCATTAAAAATAAACCGACTAGTGTTCCAATACTTACCGCCCACATTACCCCGTCTTTTATCAACCTTACAATAGACTTGATTGCAAACATAGTATCCGAGCTGTTCACTTGAACTAGTAATACATTTGATAATAGTATAATTGAAAGTGCCATTGTTCTTGCCAAAGGAGCGTTCTGAGGGTACTGGTTCAAAAAAGCAAGGTATGTTGCAAATGCTCCCCCAAATATGGTAAATCCCTGCATCAAACTCTTAAAGAGTAATTTACCGTTCAATATTTTTTCTTTTTGTTTTCGCGGTGCCCGTTCCATAATATCAGGCTCTGCCGGTTGGCGTTCAAGCACTATTGAACAGGTGGGATCAATAACAAGTTCCAAAAGAACAACGTGCAGCGGCAGTAAAAGCAAATTTGCCGGGCTTATTCCCAAAAGTGGGGCAAACAGTGAAGCAAATGCTATTGGTATATGAATAGTGAGTACATATCCAACGGCTTTTTTAATGTTGTCATATATTCTTCTGCCATCCTTGATTGTATCTACAATAGTCGAAAAGTTATCATCCAGCAGAATTAAATCGGCAGCCTCTCTCGAAACCTCAGAGCCACGTTCACCCATGGCAATACCTATATCAGCATATTTTAATGCGGGAGCATCGTTTACTCCATCGCCCGTCATGGCCACAACTTCCCCATTTTCCTGAAAGGCTTTCACTATCCTCATTTTATGTTCCGGAATAACCCGTGAGAAAATGCTTACCTTTTTAACCTTTTCCCGCAATTCCTCACCATTCATTTCATTCAGCTCATCACCTGTAATAATTCTATCACAATTGGGCATTCCTATCTGCCGGGCTATGGAACTTGCAGTAATTCCATTATCACCCGTTATCATAACCACACGTACCCCTGCTTTAGTACAGATTCTTATATCCTCTCTGACTGATTCTCTGGGAGGATCGGCAAGCCCAACCAGGCCACAGAATTGAAGCCTGCAATCCTTTAATGTCTCCGGGATACCGGTTTCACTTTCCAGCGGCATCTCACCAATGGCTATAACACGAAGCCCTGTTTTGGACATTTCTAAAATCTTATTCTGTACAATTCCTGCATCATGGCCAGAGAGCATGCAGATTTTCAGAATATGCTCAGGAGAGCCTTTAGCAGCTATTACTGTTGCACCATCATTTTTCCAGACATGCCCCATCATTTTTGTTTCATCTGTGAAAGCATATTCCTTTATAAGTTCACCACCAAAGATAATGTCTTTTGTTAAACCCTGTTCTTCACAATAGGTTACCATGGCCTTTTCCATAGGGTCATAGGCATCAGGTTCACACCCCATTCCCATTATGGTATTCTGTCTTCCAATATCACCGGTTAAGTTCCAGACCTCTCTTACAGTCATTTTATTCATTGTTATTGTTCCAGTTTTATCAACACAGAGCACAGAGACGGCCCCTAAAGTTTCTACTGCCGGCAATTTTCTTACAAGTGATCTTTTCTTAGCCAGTCTCCACGCACCCATTGATAAAAACACTGTCAGTATAACTGGAAATTCCTCCGGTATCATTGCCATTGCAAGTGTTACACCGGATAATATGCTTTCAATCATTCTTTCAACTATTGCATGATCCTGAATGTTAAAAAAAGTAACAGTTGCAACAAGGACGAACAACACCGCTGCAATTATGGCGCAGAGTTTTACAAGACTTGTAGTTTGCTTTTGCAGCGGCGATGGTCTCTCAGGTGCAGCGGCAACATTTTTACCTATTTTTCCGTATTCAGTGGCAGCACCAATTTTGTCTACAAGTATTGTACCTGTTCCCTGGGTAACCAGTGTTCCTGCATAACAGTAGTCCACCTGCCAATAATCCTTACCCTTTGCCGCGTCTTCTTTATTATTTGGTTTTACATTATCATCTTTTGCAGCCTTCCAAACACCTTCCGGCTCTCCGGTCAGTGATGACTCGTCTATGCAAAGGGTGCTTGCTTTTAAAACAGCTCCATCGGCAGGTATTTTTACCCCTTCGGAAATAAACATTATATCTCCTGGTACCAAATTAACGCTATTTATTACTTTTTCACAACCATCCCTTAACACTTTGATTTGAGGAGCAGACAAATCCTTCAAAGCGTGAAGTGTTTTATCGGTTTTCCACTCCTGTATGGTTTCAATACTGATAACTCCCACTACAAATATGAGCATTATTGCCCCATCCCGTGGTTCACCCAAAATGAAATAGATGATTGCAGAAATTATCAGCAGCAGGAACATGGGTTCGGAAATCACTGAAAGTATCTTATGAAAAAATGTTTCCCGTTTCTCTGTCACCAGCTCATTCCTGCCATATTTATCCTGCAGTTCTTTTGCCTGTGTACTCGTTAATCCTTGTAAAGCTTTGATCTGTTGTTCTGTCATAAGCAGTTACCTCCATTTTTTGCTCGACTTCAAGCATATATTAAGATAGCTCTATGGCATGGCAATCCTCAGAAAATGTTCTAGAAGTGAAAATAAAGAAACCTGTAGAACATTTTACTGTCCCACAGGTATAATGACTATCCTGCTGCCAATTAAGGCCCAGCCCCACGAACTTGAAATAAGTCCATCGCCTGCTCAGTTTGTACTGTAGATTTAATGCAGCGCAAAGAGTATTAAATTTAATTTACCATATATTCCAAGTAATTTCAATGCTTAATTTCAATACTTAGTTTCAATACTTTTCAATACTTAGTTTCAATGCTTAATTTCAGCATAGTATAAATTATGTGCTCTTCTAAGGTAGTGTTACATTTCTGCTCTCCTTTTCCACATTCACTCTATAATTTCTAATTTTTTCATTTGTAAAAATCAAATTTCAGGCATATAATATTATCGAACACGTGTTCGGTAAACAAGTATACCGAGACGTACCTTGAATAGTGAGGATGACCTATGGAAAGAGTAATTTTGCATTCCGATTTAAACAACTTTTATGCAAGCGTTGAATGTCTCTATCAACCGGAGCTTCGCCATAAGCCTGTCGCTGTGGGCGGTAGCGTTGAACACCGGCATGGGATTATTCTGGCAAAGAACAATAGCGCGAAGGCGTTCGGAATCAAAACAGGTGAGGCAATCTGGCAGGCAAAACAAAAATGTCCCAACCTGACTGTCCTTCCGCCCAATTACGACAGGTACATCAGGTTTTCCAAGCTTGCCAGGGAAATATATCATGATTACACTGACAAGATTGAAGCTTTTGGCATCGATGAAAACTGGCTGGATGTTACTGATTCCACCCGCCTGTTTGGCAACGGCGAAGAAATAGCTCAGGAAATACGCCAACGCATGCTGGATGAGACCGGAATCACAGTTTCAATAGGTGTATCCTGGAATAAAATATTTGCCAAGCTGGGAAGTGATTTAAAGAAACCAAATGCCGTTTCTGTCATAACTCCCAACGATTATAAACAAAAGGTATGGCCCCTTCCGGCAAAGGAACTTCTGTACGTGGGACCGTCTACCTGGCGGAAGCTTTCCAAAATCGGGCTGTACACTATTGGTGATATTGCAGAGGTTTCACCTAATGTTCTCACCGGCCTGCTGGGCAAGTGGGGCGAATACCTGTGGACCTTTGCCAATGGCCTTGATACAACCCCGGTTTCACTTATAGGTACTGAAAGCATAATCAAGGGCATCGGTAACAGTATGACCACTCCCCGGGATCTGGAAACTAATGAGGATGTTAAAATGCTTTTCTACGTGCTGGCGGAGAGTGTTGCTGAAAGACTCCGGAATCACTATTTCAAAGGCAGAACAATACAGATACACGTACGTGACAAGGAGCTTGTGACAATAGACAGGCAAGCGCCCTTGAGCACTCATACTTTTGTCAGCAGTGAGATTGCAGAGAAGGCTTTTGATATATTCTTGAAAAACTGGACCTGGGATAAGCCTATACGTTCCATCGGCGTCAGAGTTACCGACCTTATAGCGGCTGATACATATACACAGTTAAGCCTGTTTGAAGATGATAATAGAAGGTTGAAAAAGGAGCTCCTTGAAAGCTGTATTGATGAGGTAAGAAAGCGTTATGGACATTATTCAACACAAAGGGCTCTAATGTTAAAAGATAAGAAACTAAATGCCAACCCTATAGAAGAAAATATTATTTTTCCCGTATCTTATTTCCGGTAGAAAGGAGAACAAACAGTGCGTAAGGTTTATGTCGATGTTATGTCTACTTTTACAAAGGATGGAGCACTCCTTCCCCTCTACTTTGTCTGGGAGGATGGTACCCAATATGATATAGATAAAGTATACGATTTCAGAAAAGCGGCCAGTCAAAAGGTTGGGGGACAGGGTATCCGGTTCAGGTGCAGGGTAATGAACAAAGAAGTGTATCTTTTTCTGGAGGATAATAAGTGGTTTATGGAGGGCAAGTGATTGTAAGTTAATTAGGAGTGATATTATGGTTCCATTCGGGTATGAGAGAAAAGAACAGGAAAAACAAAATGGAAATAAAGTACCTGAACAGCAATACAGGCGGGTTTACCTTGATGTTAAAGCTTTCCGGCGTAGCAGTACCGGAGAATTGGTTCCCAAATCCTTCGAATGGGAAGGCCGTACCTATAAAATCAGCAAGGTCCTTAATTGCAGGAATGGCCAAAGTTTCAAACAAAGAGTAAATGCCGACAGGTACTATTGTACCTGTGGAGGCAAAAAGTTCCAATTATTCTTTGAAGATGGTGGCTTTGGGAAGCAGAGATTTTATATTGAGTTAAAAGATGATACCCTCTATTAACAAGGTACAACACGTTTTTGAGCTACGGATTTGCTCTGTAACTGCGTTAAAGCCGTTTGCAAGGCACAAAGCATTGCTACACGGCTTTGCCTTGCCACAAAACAAATCCATCAGCTCAAAAATCTTCGACCTCACGCTTTGATATTTTGCTGATTTTCAAGGCGGAAGGACGCAGTCTTGCTTGCGCAAGGCAAGGACGACAACGAAGAAAAGCGGCAAAATGGCTAGCGTGAGGCGTATTGTACGTTGTCAATAGAGGGTATTAATAAATAAAAGAGTTAAAATATGTGCGTAAACAGCATTTATATATTTGTAACTCATATTGACAAAATTGGACTATTAAAGTAGTCTGATTATATGAACTATTACGCTAGCCTTATCTTTATTAGTGATACAACCCTGTAATAACAGATTGGAGAATTGGATATGGAACATGAGCAAATCAAGCTTTTTGACAGTGAGATAAAAATAATGGAGCTTTTGTGGGATAATGGTCCGACAACGGCTAAAGCATTGACTTTGCTGGCGCAGCAGCAGATAGGCTGGAATAAGAATACCACCTATACCATTATAAAAAAGCTGGTTGAGAAAAATGCAGTCAGGAGGGATGAACCCAATTTTATGTGCACTCCTCTGATCACCAGGGAACAAGTACAGCTGGCTGAAACCTCAAACCTGATAAATAAATTGTACAAGGGCTCAAAGAGATTATTTTTTTCATCATTTATCGAAAAAGGGGAGTTAAGTAAAGAAGAGATTGAAGAGCTTCGGCGTATTATTGACAAAAATGGTCAATAGCTTGAATTTGGAGGCTTATATGTTAAACACTGTTTTCTATTCCATTTTGAATATGTCTGTAATGGCAGCATTAATCGGGCTTTTGATAATGGTATTGAGAAAATCCCGGCTTATTCCACGGTTAGGAATCTATTGTCTTTGGACTTTGGTTTTATTTAAGCTGTTAATTCCTTTTTCTGTGTCAAGTGACCTCAGTCTGCTGAATTTGGTTCGTCCCATAATAAAAAATGTGGTAACTGTCCCGGGAATTGAAGAACACAGCTTTACAGTCAGTATGATGAACTCTATTGGTACAGCTGAAACGTATTTTCCCGTTACCTATAAAACCGAACAATTGGAGAATTTGTTTGGAATAGCGGCTATTATCTGGATTATAGGAGTATTTAGTTCAATTATTGCCGTAATGGTCCTATATTTACTTGCAAACAGTCAGCTTGGAAAAGTAACTCTGGTCAGGGATAATATCTATACAGGAGAAATGGTTGATGCCCCTTTGGTACATGGTATTTTTACTCAACGTATCATATTGCCTGAGGTATATTTAAACAATCAACATCTAAAATATATAATTCTTCATGAAAATGTTCATATAAAGAGACATGATAATTTTCTGAGAACCTTGGCAGTGCTTACGGCTTGTCTTCATTGGTTTAACCCGCTTGTGTGGATTTTTCTCAAAGCTTTTATTGACGATATGGAGCTCACCTGTGATTTAAGAGCTGTAAAGGAATTGTCAGCCGAAGAAAGAAAGAGTTATGCCGGGACTTTGGTGGAAGTGGCCTCAGGACAGAAGCTTATCATGTCTGCAGGCTTTGGCAGGTCAAATGTCAAGGTAAGAGTTATGAGTGTTCTAACCTATAAAAAGTTATCTCTATTTGCTCTGGCAGTAACTCTGATTTTTGTCGCAGCTTTATCAGCCATACTTCTCACCAATCCAATCCGGTAGTTATGCTAATTTCAAAACCCGAAAGATGCCTAAAATTCTTCCAAATTATTATTGAAGGAAAAGAATTGGATACTAATAACTAAAAACGTACCTAAAGTATGTGAAATTGTTACAAAAGTACCCTTTTTTTTGTGACATTTGATGGTAAAAATTACTTGATTTAATGTATTTGGTGAAGTATTATAGAAGCTATAGAGAATAGTGTCGAATCACTAAATTCAACTAGGATTGTGAGGAGAATAAAATGGATATTAAGCCGGTTTTATCAAAAGTGAAGTCATTTTTTTCATCAGTTGCATCATCGGCTACATCTTTAGTAAAAAATGTACATAAAAGGAAGGAAAGCAGCACAATCAGCAATGTTGGTGAGTATAAAAGCAATGTAGTTTCAAATTTTATGAAGTCCTCAAATAATTCTATAATTTTAAGAAAATTCCGGATACAGACCAGGTTGATTGCTTCATTTGTAATATTACTTGTGGCAATGCTTCTTATAACCGGAATTTTTTCCTACAGCAGTTCTACAAAAACCATTGATGATAAAGTTAAGACATATTCTCTCCAGGTGACCGGACAGACCAGTATAGTCCTGGCCAATGAAATAAATCGTATAGAAGATTATATTATTGATATAGGACTTTCAACAACCGTACAGGATGTTTTAGGGCAGACCCATATTACGGATGAGTATGATAAGCTGATGCAATCAAGAACTATTTCAGATTTTCTTACAAACAAGTTTATTACCTCCAAAGATATAGATTACTGTGCAATTATGCGCGGTGAAAACTATCAGCAGGTTGAAGCTTATAACACATCGACTATTAATTTGGACCTGGAGGCTATTGCAAAAAAGGATCTTAAACAGTTGGAATGGGGCGACTTCAAGGTCACAAGAACGGGAAAGGAAGATATTCTTTACGGAATACAAAAGAATGTCAACTCCATGGCAAGTGGGGATATTGCCGCTAAAATGGTGCTTATTCCGAAAGCGAATTTTCTGGCAAAGGCATTTAACAATCTGGATCTCGGAAAAGATGAAGATACCGGCAAGCCTTTTCCCATATTTGTTATAGATTCCAAAGGCAATATTATTTCTTCAAGGGATACGGAATTATATCCTTTAAGAAAAGCAACAGATATAACAAAAAATATTTCTTCTGAAATCAGTTCAGATATGAAGAAGAAAACTGATGCTAAAATGAAATTCGATCAAAGGAAATCCGGAAATCTTGAATTAAATCTATCCGGTATGTCAAGTTTGGTTTCATATTCCCAAATAATCGAAAATAAGGATTGGTATGTTGTAACAGTGGTTCCGTACAAATTCTTGAACAGTGACGCTAACAGTCTCAGGACAAACATTATAATAATTGGTGTTTTATGTCTGATATTTGCTTTAGCTTTATGTTTGGTTATTGCGAGAAGTGTTTCAGCACCGTTGAACCGACTGGTTCTTACAATGGCAAAAGCTAAAGAGGGAGATTTGACAAGTCATATCGAGGACTATGAAAATGATGAAATCGGAGAAGTATGCAGGAATTACAATGACATGCTCTCGAACATAAATACTCTTATTTCACAGGTAAGAAGGACTTCGTTAAATGTTGTAAGTGCAGCAAATAAAATAGCTGCTGCATCTGAGGCTGCCTTTACGTCATCTGAACAGGTATCGGTTACCGTTGAGCAGATAGCGAAGGGTGCAACCGACCAGGCCAATGAAATCAATGGTAGTGTCAGTCATATGGACAAGCTTTCAGAGGGTATCATTTATGTTGGTGACGATGTAGCGCAGGTTATTTCAATTGCCAACAAGATTAACAACCTGAATGCAAATGCATCCAAAACTATAAGCGCACTGAACATCAAGTCCAACCAGGTTAGCGAAACAACCAGCAAGGTTTCCATGAATATAACCGACCTAAGCAATAGCATGAAGGAAATACAAAAAATACTTAAGATAATGATTGGTATCTCTGAACAGACAAATCTTCTTTCATTAAATGCTTCAATTGAAGCTGCCCGTGCCGGAGAAGCCGGCAGAGGCTTTGCTGTTGTTGCAAATGAAGTTAAAAAGCTTGCAGAACAGTCCAAGGAATTTACAAGCAATATTAACAATATTGTAGCTTCCATTGGTAAGAAGACTAATGATACTGTTGAAGAAGTTATGAATTCAAATGCTGTTGTTAATGAACAAATACTTGCTGTGAATGATACAGAAGAGATGTTCAAGACGGTATTTGTGGCTATGGAAGAGGTGCTTTCCAATATTGCAAGGACTGAGAAATCCGTTGACAACATTATGAAATCCAAAGAAAAAGTGCTGGAGTCAATGGAAAACATTTCTGCTGTTGCTGAAGAATCTGCTGCAACTACTGAGGAGATTTCAGCAAGTACAGAACAACAGATGGCTTCTGCTGAAGAACTCTCAAGGCATGCCACCGAACTTAATGAGCTGGCAGCTGCTTTGAATAGAGAATTGGATAAGTTTAAGACGGAATGATAAACAAATTATTAGAACCAAAGTCCTATTACGATAGGACTTTGGCTTTTTTATGCTCTAAAAGTCTTTATTTTTACACACATTGGTGATAAAGTTTGAATTATACAATATTGGAAGCTATTTAATAGTTAATATGCAGTTTATTTATTAAATCATAGGAGATCATATGGGCGCAAAAGAGAAAAAAAGCAAAATTAAGTCTTTTAAAGAATTTGCAAAAGTCGATGGTTTAAATGAAAAAACTCAGATATTACGAAAGTCTCGTATACAAGCAAGACTTATTACATCCTTTGTAATATTACTATGCGTGGTGTTGCTGATAACCGGAATTTTTTCTTACAGTAGTTCTACAAACACTATAGACAAAAAAGTTAAGACATATTCACTGCAGGTTATGGATCAGACCAGTGTTGTATTGGCAAACGAAATAAGCTCTATGGAAGAATATATAATGGATGTGGGTATGGCATCGTTGGTTCAGGATAATCTGAATAATTATGGTACAGAAGATACTTATCAACAGATAACCAACTCCAGAAACATTTCCAGCTTCATTACCACAAAGTTTTCTTCGAGTGATAGGGTTGAATATTGCTGTCTCTTAAAAGGGGATGATTTATCACTTATAGCAGACTATACAACAACGATGGGTAAGGTTGACACCTCAGGGATATCTAAAGACAATCTGAAACAATTTGAATGGGTTGACTTTCAAGTTGAAAACAGAGATAAAAAGGAAAGTCATCTCGGAATACAAAAAAGCATCACTTCAATGACAAGCGGAAATGTTGCAGCTCAAATGGTCCTGATACCTAAACCGAACTATCTGGCAAAGTCCTTTAATGATCTTGATATCGGAAAAGATTCTGAAACAGATAAAGAATTCCCCATATTTGTTATAGATTCCAAGGGCAACATTATTTCATCAAGGGATACAGAATTATATCCACTGAGAAAAACTACAGAGCTCACAAAGAGTATTTCTAATGAAATAAACACAGATATGAAGAAAAAAGTAGATGCCAAAATGAAATTTGAACAAAGAAAATCCGGAAACCTTGAAATGCACATTTCCGGTATGTCAAGTTTGGTAACATATTCTCAAATAGCAGATAATAAACAGTGGTATGTTGTAACTGTTGTTCCATATAAATTCTTAAACAGTGAAGCCGACAGTCTCAGAACAAGGATAATTCTGATTGGAGTTTTATGTCTGCTGCTTGCTCTGGTTTTGTGTATTGTTATTGCGAGAAGCGTTTCAACACCGTTAAACCGGCTTATTCTGACAATGAAAAAAGCAAAAAGCGGGGATTTGACCAGCAGTATTGAAGATAATGAAAACGATGAAATTGGAGAAGTCTGCAGAAATTATAATGACATGCTTTCAAATATCAATGCCCTTATTTCACAGGTAAGAAGTGTTTCGCTGGATGTTACCGGAGCGGCAAATAAAATTGCTTCTGCATCAAATGCCGCATATACCTCCTCTGAACAAGTTGCGGTAACTGTTGAGCAAATAGCAAAGGGTGCAACAGACCAGGCTAATGAAATAAACGGAAGTGTAAGTCATATGGACAAGCTTTCCCAGGGTATAACCTATGTTGGTGATGATGTAGCCAAGGTAACTTCAATAGCTAATAAAATAAAGAGTTTAAATGAAAATGCTGATCAAATAATAAAAGCGTTGAATGTCAAATCAATGCAGGTAAGTGAAACAACAAACAGGGTTTCTCATAATATTACAGACCTTAGCAGCAGTATGAAAGAAATACAAAAGATACTGCAGATAATGATCGGTATCTCAGAGCAGACAAACCTGCTGTCATTAAACGCCTCAATTGAAGCCGCACGTGCCGGAGAGGCCGGCAAAGGCTTTGCTGTCGTTGCAAATGAAGTCAAAAAGCTTGCAGAACAGTCTAAAGAATTTACAGGAAATATTAATAATATAGTAGTATCTATTGGCAATAAAACTTCTGATACAGTTGAGGAAGTTATGAATTCCAATACTGTGGTAAATGAACAAATAATGGCTGTTAATGAGACAGAAGAAATGTTCAAGACTGTATTTAATTCTATGGAAGAAGTGGTTTCCTATATTGCAAGGACTGAAAAATCGGTGGATAACATAATGAAATCAAAGGAAAGAGTAATGGAATCTATGGAAAATATATCAGCAGTAGCTGAAGAATCGGCTGCAACTACTGAGGAGATTTCGGCAAGTACCGAACAGCAAATGGCTTCGGCAGAAGAACTCTCGAGATACGCTACCGAGCTCAATGAGCTTGCAGCTGCCCTGAATGCAGAGCTTGATAAATTTAAGACCGAATAAATATTATATAAAAAGAAAGATCTGATTACCTGGTCAGATCTTTCTTTTTTGGGTATGTAATTATGGATTATTAAAATAATGATAAGTGCCGGATATTAGTATTAAAAATAGTACGCTAAAGATAATCAACCTAAATGATTATTAATCTATAAGATAATTAATCTAAATGATTATTAATCAATAAGATAAGCAACCTACTTCGTGGTATCATTTTCACTGTCCTGAGGTGAACCTGAGGGATTATCTTGTCCGGTTCCGGGTATTCTCTGCATTACATTTATTTTTGAAACAATTCCCTTCTCTTTGTCGGAATACCAGATTTGCAGTACATTTCCTTCTTTTATATCTGATAGTTTAAAAGTCTGCTGATTACTATCACCATTCGTCCTTGCCATAGCTGTTATAGCAACGCCATCTGGAATGGTTACAGTTTTGGTTTCTCCGGTGTATTGAATTCCCCTTGGCTGACTGGAGCCGTTTCCTTTTGGCCCGTTCCTGTCCTGACTGGTATTACTGCTGTCCGAAGCCGGGGTTGAACTACTCGGTTCAGCTGCAGGAGTACTTCCGGGGGCTGGCTGGGAAGTATTGCCGCTATTTCCGGTACCACCCCGAGGTGGTGCCCCATTTCGGTTGAAGGCTGGCATTTTTATAACTTTCAGAGTTATTTGATTTCCGGAAATAGAGCTGACCTCACCTGTCAGGTCTGCACCCTGACCCTGGAGCTGACCTCTATAGCCGCCGTTTCCACGCTTACTGCCATTTTGCAGACTGTTTTTATCCTGCCATTCCTGAGCATTTGACGAAGAACCTGACACAGTACCGGTCCGGGCAGAAGGATCGGTACTGGCTGTATTTGAACCTGTGGTTCCGCACGCTGCAAGAGATAACATCAATAGAGATATAAGTACAATCCCCATTTTATTCTTCATAGATTAACTCCTCCTGATTTATTATGGAAATTTTTATACATTCCTATAATACAATAGCAATGAGTTTATTCTGTGAAGAAAATATTGTTAAATTATGAACATTAAACCTAAGCCTCAAAGAGCAGCCAGTAATACCAATGAGTAAAATGTGAATAAATAAAGCCTTGGTGTTGTTTTTGATTTTAAATATTTTGTTCTACCGATGCAATAACTCTGCTTTTAGTATTACTATCGGCAAACTTGCAGTTTTCCAGTTCAAGAGCCCAAAGAACGGCACCGGTGGCTGGAGGAACGGTTAATATCTTGTACTTGCAGAATTTATCTGTAAGTTTGGCCATATTTTCTTTAAATTTTTCAAACAACATTGGTGATTCAGCTTTTACCCATACTGAGCCCGCCAGTACAATTTCCACCTCATCATTAAATGATAGGTTATTAACACAGCCGGCGGCTGATTTTGCAAGCTGCAAAGCGGAATTTTCAACTATGGCCGCAGCTGCCTGATCACCGTAATCGGCATGCTGGAAGAGCAGCTGCATCAATTCCTTGTTGGGAAAAGATCTGGAAGCGGCAAGTTCACTGATTCTTTCAATATAAAAAGCTTTATCCGGTATCTCAAGCAAGTCCATAACCGGTGTTGAGAGAGCTGTAGGAGGGTTCATTCTATAAAGGCTGTCATAGACAGTTCTTACTACTTTTCGTGCCAGAAAATAACCTCCTGCTTCATCACCACATATTTCGCTCCCGATTCCTCCAACTTGAAGCCGATTGCCTGAAGGGTCAATGCCTCCGGCAACAGTGCCTGAACCATTGATTGAACAAACTCCATAACCCTTGCTGGTACCAGCTTTTATTCCTAAAAAAGAATCATTGTCTACTTCAAACTTTCTAAACCCTATTTTTTTAACAATATCGGTTAACTTCTGTTTTTGAATTGGCACATCTACCCCTGCCAATCCAAAAGCTGCTGCAGAAATGTTGTCAATATTTAAACCGTTGCGATTTACCAGTTGGCTTATTTTTTCATTCATTATCCTGCAGGTGCTTTCATATGAGTCGGGAAAGCGTTCATGACTGCATGTTCCATCCCTGAGATGATCAATAAAATTAGCTTCGCCATCAAACAGAAAGTAATCTGTTTTGCTGTTACCACCATCTACACCAATCACGTATTTTTTCATAATTACCACCAATCTGCATTAAATTAAATAATATGGTTTGATAAGTTTCATTCAGTTACTTTTACCTTATATTGACAACGTAAAACACGCCTCACGCCGGCTATTTTGCCACTTTTCTTTGTTGTCGTCCTTGCCTTGCGTCAGCAAGGCTGCGTCCATCCGCCTCGAAAATCGCCAAAATATCTCGGCGTGAAGTCGGTGATTTTTGAGCGAGAGAATTTGGCTTGCGGCAAGGCGAAGAGGCGAAGAAAGGCTTTGTGCCTTTCAAGCGGCTTCAACGCAGCCGCAGGGCAAATTCGCCACTCAAAAACGTATTGTAAATTGTTAATAGAGGGTAGTAATTTAAATAGAATAGTGTCAAAACTATAAATGCATGATAAAATAGTCATGTGTCTACTAAAGAAAAGAAACATGGAGGATTGTAATGAAAGTTTTGCACATTATCGGCGGAGGAGATGTTGGCGGCGCAAAGGTACACGTACTTTCACTTGTGAAGGAACTTGATTCAAACATTGATGTCACCTTATTGTGCCTTAGGTCTGGAGCCTTTGCAGATGAAGCCCGTGCAATCGGTATAAAAGTCGAAGTTATTAAGTCGTTCAACATACTGTCCGATATTAAAAAAACTATTAAACTTGTTAAGAATAAGCAGTTCGATATTATACATTCACACGGGTCAAAAGCAAATATATTTGCATATGCAATAAAAAAAGCATGTAAAATTCCTGTTGTGACCACAATGCACAGTGATTATAAACTTGATTATTTACAGAGTCTCTTTAAAAGGATGACAATTGGCTTCATAAACTCATTGGTACTTCGAAAACTGGACTATTACATAGTAGTTACAAGCGCCTTTCGAAAAATGCTTGTTGAAAGAGGCTTCAAAAACAGCAGTATTTTCACCATACTTAACGGCATGGATATGAATAAACCCGTGGAAAGCTTCACCAGAGAAGAATTCAGTAAAAAATATAATGTACCACTAAATTCTGATGATATTCTGGTGGGAACAGCAGCAAGACTGGATCCGGTAAAGGATATTGGTACCCTTCTGGATGCTGCAAGACATGTTGTTGAAAAAAATCCGAAAGTGAAATTCCTTATAGGCGGAGAAGGCGAACAAAGTAAAGAGTTGAAGGCGCGTTCAGCAGAGCTTGGGCTGCAGAACAATGTATTTTTTCTCGGTTGGCTGAACAATCCTTATGAATTGATAAGTGTTCTGGATATAAATACCATGACCTCTATAAGTGAGGGGTTCCCTTACTATCTTCTGGAGGGTGCCCGTTTCTCAAAGGCTACTATATGCAGTCAGGTGGGCGGAATCCCGGATCTTATAGAATCAACTGTAAATGGTTATCTGTTTGAACCCAAGGACTATGCTACTCTTACAGCTCAAATACTTGACCTTGCTTCAGACAGCTCCAAACGGACTTTGTTCGGGGCTAAAATTAACGAAAAGGCCAACAGGGAATTTTCTCTTGAAGCAATGCGCGAGACCCAGCTAAAGATATATGATGAAATACTTAAAGACGTTTCCGGTAAAAAGTTAAGTAGCAGGCATAATCCCGACAGAAAAAAATATGATGTGATTATATCCGGTTACTATGGTTTCAGTAATATCGGAGATGATGCAATGTTGAGATCAATCGTTGAAAACCTGAAGCGTGAAAAACCGGACATATCAATATTGGTTTTATCCAAGAAACCTGCCGAAACATCCTTGTATTATGGTGTACACGCTATAAACAGAAAAAACTTGTTCGCAGTCTATTCAGCAATGAAGAAATCAAAACTTTTTATATACGGCGGCGGCAACATTATTCAGGACAGCACCAGCTCACGCTCCATTCTGTTCTATCTGGGCATAGCCTGGCTGGCAAAAAAACTTGGACTTAAACTGATGTTCTATGCCAACGGAATTGGTCCTATCAATAAAATAAGAAATACCGAGTATTCTCGCAAAATTTTGAATAAGGCTGATGTAATTACCGTTAGAGAAAAAATTTCTTTGAACGAACTCAGCAGAATGGGAATAACAAAACCAAAGATATTGCTCACAGCAGACGCAGCCCTTGCTGTCAAAGTGGATAACAATACCAGGCTGGATGATATTTTTATAAATGAAGGAATTCCGTTAAATGTTGCTTATGCAGGCTTTTCGGTCAGGAAATGCCCCGGCTGCGACAAACATCAGCATGCCAAATACGAGCAGGTTATTGCCGAAACAGCTGATTATGTTTATAACAATTATAATTTAATCCCGGTATTTATACCGATGGAATATCAGGTGGATATACCAACCATACAAAATATTGTTGCAAAAATGAGGACCCATGGATATGTTATTTCTCACAACCACTCTGTTTCCGAAACTTTTGCAATAATACGAAAAATGGACCTGATGATTGCCATGCGTCTGCATGCATTGATATTCGCCGCTTATATGAACGTTCCAATCATAGGCATCAGCTATCAGCCAAAGGTGGAAGGTTTTCTTGAATATATCAACCAGCAGCCGGTAGGTCACGTTAAAGAAATAACTTTTAAAGATATGCGCCGGAAAGTAGATGAATTATTACTAAATAAGGATGATGTAAAGAAAGAACTTGGAAAATCTGTTGAAGCCCTGGTGACAAAGGCAGAAGAGAATTCACGTCTTGCAATAGAATTAATTTCATAAACAAGGAAATTCGCTTCACCCAGTTATTTGAGCCCATACTTCATAGCCCGGCGGCTAGAAAAGCCACTTTTGTTTACATTGAAAAAATAGCTATCTCTTCATCACAGGAGATAGCTATTTTTTTAAAATTATATTTAGAATATAAGAGTCGATATGCTGTCAGCTTCAGCCTTCAGCTTGCATAGCTGCTCATTGATTCTCACCGTAAAGGGTATGCTTTCATTTGTTCTGTTTAAAACAACCATTGCAAAGGTTCCGTCAGGATTTCTGAATGCTGTTACCTCAAGCTTGTCGATATATTTTGTATGACCTACTCTGACAGCACCGGGCAAAATATATTTGCTGAAATGTCCTATATAGGTATAGGATAATTTCTTCTCATAGGTATTATTCCCGGTATCACACATGATAGGAGCATCGCAGAAGTTTCCTACGTGGTTCGGCCCTCCCTTTTCATTCAATACCAGGTTCCAGTCAATATATACATTCATTCCTCCATTGAGATTTCCCAATATATCATGAGCATACATCTGCGCATTTTTCAGTTGATCAGCTGCACCGAAACGGCTGTACTCCACACAGCCTTCAGTAAATATAAGCTTTTTGTCGGGATACATCTTTCGCAATATCTCAAGGCTCTCAAAGTGATCGCCGCTGTACCAGTGGAAAGCTACACCTGCTACAAGCTCCTTACACTTACCCACACTTAAAGTGTCTCTTGCACGGTCATAGGCTCTTTCCTTGTTGTGATCCCATATTATAATATCGATATCACCCAGCCCATCAGCCTTTAACTGCGGTCCCAGGTACTCTGATACAAATTCACCTTCCTCAGAAGCGGTGAAAATGCAGGAATCCCATGTCTGGACTGCCTTGGGCTCATTTTGCACAGATATGGCAGCAATATCAAAACCGAGCCTTTTATACTCAGAAACGTATCTGCTGATATATTTTGCCCATAATCCCCGGTATTCGGGCTTAAGCTTTCCTCCTCCGTTCTTCTGTCCGTTTGTTTTCATAAAAGCAGGGGGAGACCATGGTGAAAGCAATAAACTAATTTTACTGCTGCTTGCTTCCTGGGCTTTTCTTATCATCGGAAGGATATATTTCTCATCTCTTGCAAGAGAAAAAGTTTTCAGCTCGGTATCATTCGGGTCAGTGACTGCTGAATAGTTGCCTAAGGAAAAATCACAGCTGTCAATATGTGATCTGCAAAATGAATAGTTTAAGCCATTCTTTCCAAAGTAGTCATCAATTATGCTGTCATAAACCTGCTCACTCATTTGCTGCAAGGTATAGGCCGATGCCTCTGTAAAAGCGCCGCCAAAACCGGATATTTTCTGATATTCAACCTCCGGGTAAACATTAACCAGTTCATTTTCCACCCCGGCACTGTCTTTAACAAATTCCGCCTCGGTTACTTCGGTCTTCCAGGCTTTATCAGCACTCACTGTAGTTATTTTTTTAAGTTTCAAAGTATATTCCTCACTTTCGTTTTCGATTTTCTTCATAATAAAATTGTACTATATAAGTTTAATGTTTTATATGTGTAATTAATCTTATCAATTGTCGAAAACTATTATTTGCATAGTGTTAACCTGAAACCCCGATTAAGGCGGAAAGCCCGCAATCTATAAAAACAGAGCTGTTTCTAAAGGATAGGAATATCCTCTACAAACAGCTCATTTGTTTAAAACTCTATAGTTATTCATTTATATGCTTTACTGACTTTCAAGCTGCTCGCTTGCCTGGGTCCATATGGCGTATAATTCCTCTAGCCGGGCTTCCTTTAAGGCTTTTTCTTCGCTGAGTTCTATCAGTTTCATATGATCTGTGGCAGCCTCGACCATTTCATTATCCAGATCACTCAAGCGCTTCTCCATAGCCGCTATCTCCTTCTCGGTATCTGCCAGCTGCTTTTCAAGTTTCCTTATTCTGCTTCGCTCTTCCTTTATTGCCATATGACTCTGCTTGGCTTCTGTTATGTTATTGGTTTCATTTGCAGAACTCTGGGCAGCAATATTCTTTTTGAAATGGGAAGCAAAGTACGTATAGTTTCCCAGGCAGTCAATGACCGGTTTAGATCCGATATCTATTATCCTGGTCGCCAGCTTGTCAATGAAATATCTGTCGTGGGAAACTATAAGCATAGTTCCCTCGTAATCCATAAGTGCTGCCTCAAGTATTTCCCTTGAGTTTATATCCAGATGGTTTGTAGGTTCATCCAGAATTATAAAATTAGCCTCCGAGAAAATGAGCTTCAACATGGATACTCTGCTCTTTTCTCCTCCGCTGAGAACAGATATTTTCTTGAAAACATCTTCTCCGGTAAATAAAAAAGCTGCCAGAGCGCTTCTTACCTCTGTCTGGATGAGTTTTTGATCAACGCTCCAAACTTCATCCAGGATAGTATTATCTTCATTAAGATCAGACATTTCCTGATCATAATAGCCCATATTCACTTTAGCCCCAAAGGAAAACTTTCCTGAAGAAGCGTCTAGCCTTCCAGCTAAAATTTTGAGCAGAGTAGACTTGCCGCAGCCGTTTGGACCCAGCAGAAAAACTCTTTCAGCCTTTCTGATTTTTAAGCTGATATTTTCAAAGAGTTTTTTATCCCCATAAGCCTTTGAAACCGAATCCAGCTCCAGAACATCATTTCCACTAGTCACAGCCTGATTAAACTTCATTCTCATTTTATCAGGAGCATCAGCGGGCTTGTCTATCTTAACCATTCTATCAAGAGCCTTTTGACGGCTTTCCGCAGCTATGATGTTTTTCTCTCTGTTAAAGCGTCTCTGCTGCTCGATAATTGCTTCCTGTCTGGCAATTTCTTTCTGCTGCAGCTGATAGTGCTTCTCCTGAATCTCCCGGTTGGCTGCCTTATGCTTTACATAGCCCGAATAATTTGTGTTGTAAAAGGTGCTTGTCCTGTTTTCAATTTCAATGGTTTTGTTGGTTACAGAGTCAAGAAAATATCTGTCATGGGAGATTATGAGAAGACATTTTTTATAATTCTTAAGATAATCCTCCAACCATTCAACAGCGGCAATATCAAGGTGGTTGGTGGGCTCATCCAGCAGCAGGATATCAGGCTCCTCAAGAAGTACCTTGGCCAGAGCCAACCGGGTTTTCTGACCTCCGCTGAGTATGCTGATCCTGCTTGAAAACTCACTGTCCAGAAACCCCAGACCCCTTAAAACACCACGAATACGACTATTATATTCAAAGCCTCCCAGATATGAAAATCTCTCTGTCAGTCTGCTGTACTCCTTCATGAGAGAATCCAGTCTATCCTGGTCGGTAGTTATACTTATTTCCTTTTCGGTTCTTTTTATAGCCTCTTCCATTGAAACCAATTCGCCGAAAACTTCAAGCAACTCATCCCAGAGAGTATTATCGGAATTTAAAGCGGCATTTTGTTTCAGATATCCTAATGCCAGATCCTTTGATATAAATACCTCTCCATCCTCCTGGTGAAGCTCTCCGGTCAGAATTTTAAACAAGGTGGATTTCCCGGCTCCATTTACACCCACAAGGCCGGCTTTATCATTTTCCTGCAGATTGAAGGAAATGTTCTTTATTATAACTTCAGTTCCATATGAAAACCCTATATTATTGCAATTAAGTACTATCACGATAAATCTCCATATACCAGTATTTATTATCTTTTATGCCAAGTACATTATAGCAAAATACCCTATAAAACATCTACCAGTTTTTTTAAACGTTTGAGGTAAATTCAGTAAATTATATTAATTAATGAATTAGCGATATATTGCCAGCACTTATATTTGTACATTTAACATAAAATCTATTTGTACATTTTACATGAAATCTGTTTATAAATTTAACATGAAATCTGTTTGTAAATTTACATGAAATCTGTCTGTACATTTAACATAAAATCTAAATGTTAATAGAATTTAGATCCTTGACAGCCTGGTTGAATATCCGCTCCTCATTACCAATATTTTCACCGTCTTCCACCTGCATTGCAACAGTCATTCGGTCACCTACTGTAACAACTCCTATTATTCTTTTTGCATTAGGTACTAATGGAGGTACAAGAATAATACTTTCTATATTGTATCCACCATAGTTTTCAGGGATAGGAGCTTTTGTAAGATTGGATATACTG
This sequence comes from Bacillota bacterium, assembly GCA_023409265.1. Lineage (GTDB taxonomy): Bacteria > Bacillota > Clostridia > Acetivibrionales > DSM-1351 > Ruminiclostridium. Next base: position 205,963 of record JAEYHZ010000008.1, read on the forward strand.
ACACCTTTTGGATTTCCCTTATAACCAAACATTTTGCTGACTTTTGAAGCGGCTGAACTTTTAAAGTCCATAAAAGCATTAAAGTATGCAGCATCAATCAAATTCGGCTCCAGTTCATTTAAAAAATTCAGCAGTAAATACTTCTTGCTGTTATTGGATAATTTTTTGCTGAATAATTTTTGTACTTTAAGTGCATTACTCCAGAAGTTCTTTCTTAAATCATATCTATATTTTATTGATATTCCAGATGCATAGTTTCCCATACCTTCAAACCCCTTGGGTCTGATACTTGCTGCTATTCCTATTTCTGCTTCATTCGAGGCCGCCTTCAGGAATGCTGTCGTAATGGCACTGTTTATAGTTACACCATTTTCTTTTGACTTAACTTTCAAATTATTAAGCTGATTATTTTCCAAGGTAGAAACCAGTATTTTTGTATTCCGGTCCTTCCATAACTCCTTACACATTTCTTCATATTCATCAATTGAAAAAACCCTTTTTTCCTTAATCCATTGCCTGTTTAAATATTTAATCATGCACCTTAATAGGAAGCCCAGTTTTGCATCCCCGGGAAAATCCCGTCTGCTTAAAAGTCTTATCGGATTTGGCTGTGGGGCTTGTAGCGGGCTATTAAGGCAGTTCATTATATCCCTGACAAGATAAAGCATTGCAGTTCCGTCCCCTGCTAAATGATGTGCGATAATAAGCAGCTGGGTTTTGTCGGTGGCTTTTAATATGAAAAAGCGTACCAGATCACCTTCAAGTAATTTAAAAGGAGTTCCTGCCTGGCTTTTAATTATCTCCTTCCAGTCCTCATGGCTTTTCACAGGAACAATTTCTATATGCACCTGACCATTGGATTTTGGAACATAATAGCCATATCCGGACTCATCGGACTCTATTTTTGATGATAACAGTTCATGTTGATTAACGGCATTTTTAATTGCCGTTACAAGCTCCTGTTCAGGTGGATTTCCTGATATATTTACCAGCATTGCAACGTTTATTGCCGGAGCAAAATAATGTGACCGTTCATATTCTATCCTGTACTTCATTATGAACCTCCTAAGCCAAGACATGCTTTTGCCGCATAGCGGTCAGAAAAATTGATGAAGTTATTTACCTCTAATCCGCTTGAAGGCGAATAAAGGAGGTTAATTGGCCGGGCTCAATTACCGACTCCAACTAGATATTACCAAAAATATGTAAATAACTCAAACAAAATATTATTAATAAAACTTAATAGGGTTCTACCTTCAACTGATAGAACCCTGTATTGCATTCTTGATTATTTTTTATTTTCTGCAGCCTTTTCCTTAACTTTGTAGTAATTATCTATTCCAGCCTTGATTGCCACAGCCAGCTTGTTTTGATATTCCTCTGTAGCCAGCCGCTTCTCTTCTTCTGAATTTGAAAGGAAACCGCACTCAACAACTACAGTTGTAGTCTTAAGGTTCTTCAGAATCATTATTTGTTCCTTTTTCACCAGTGCAGCCCTATCATTAGCATTATCCGCGTTTAATCTTATGGAATTCTGAATTTCATTAGCAAGCTTCTGACTGTCCGGAGAATTCGGAGGGAAGAAGGTTTGCGCTCCATGGTATTTTGTCTGTGGAAATTTATTCAGATGAATACTTAAAACAATATCAGCACCTGACTCATCCATGATTTGTTTGCGTCTTGTCAGATCTTCTTTTCTCTTCTGTAAAATAGTGGTTGCTTTTTCACTGTATGTCAACTGATCCGATTCTCTTGTAAGGATTATCTTGTAACCGTCTTTTTCCAAAAGGTTCTTTAGCAACATAACTAAATTCAGATTTACGTCCTTCTCTCTAAGTCCACTATAGTCACTTACGGCCCCCGGATCTTCCCCGCCGTGGCCAGCATCGAGTATGACTGTCTTAACGGCAGCTGTCTGTTCAGCCGGAGCCTGCTGCCCCTGCTCCTGATTTCCCGGAACCTGCTTCTGATTTTCCCCTGTTACAGGTTTAGAATAATCTACCGCAAAGCCTATGCTGAATACAGTAATTGAAAACAGAAGCAAAAGGCAAACGAATAATATATTCTTTTTACTGATTACTACTATCATATGAACCATCCTTTAGTCTATTAGAGTATACTTACTACTATGGATATTCATAACTATTCCCGTTATGCATAGAAAAAGGATTTGTAATAAAAATTATAACGAGGCCAAAGTACCCCCGGGGGTACCTTGGCCTCGCTGAAACGCGCTTAAGGCAAGAAAAATTTTCTATCAAATGCGTTAAAAAAGGCTAATTATAAACAAGGTCGTCTATTTCCCCGCCCAGCTTTTTAATTACAGCCCTTATATGGTTAAAAGTTGATTTATCCAGCTCCTTTACATTCTTCAGAATATAACCTCTAAGTAAAGGGATGGCTCTTCCGTCACCATAATCACCAAGTACTTCAACTGCCAGCTTAAGGTTGGATACAACCCTAAATGCATTTTTTAAGAAATAGAACACCTCATCTGACTGATTCTCCCTGGATATTTCAGCAACACATGTAAGCAGGTGTTCCTGAACCTCCGGCTGTTGCGTCCCATGGAAGGTCTTCATCAAATCCTCAAGAATAGTGACATCATATTCAACTATTGCTGCACAAAGAGCTTCTGAAATTAAATCATCCTTAAAGCATTCCAACAGGAGTCCTATTAATTTCTCCTTGTACTCTTCAAATCTGAGACATCCTATGGCATATACAGCCTGTGATACTGCTAAGACCTTTCCGGGATCCTTGCTGTCAAGCCAGTTCTTAACAAAATCAAACAGCTTTCCGGCAGCAGGTTTGCCATATTCCTTCAGCCTTTCAATCAAAATATCGGGAACACCGACATCCGAGACAGACGCTATCTCTATAAAAAATTCCACCAAACCATCCAGGTTGCTTATTGCTCCGATATAATCTCCCGGTGTCTGATTATCCAGCTCAGGAAGCTTTGTATTTAACCATTTATATTCAATATCAGCTATCAGTTTCTCTTCATCAACTTTTATTTCACAGTTTTCACTTGTTGCATGCTCATCAAGATAACTGTTGAAGCCAGTATCTATTGCAAGATTATAACTTTCGGCAACTGCCGCATTCCTAGACATTTAAGTACCATTAACCTTTCTGGCTCACAAAATTCCCAAAATTTATGTGGAATGCCACAAGCCATATGCGTTATTATTTGTCTTCTGTTCTTATTCTTATCTTCTGTTTTTTTATTATCTTCCGTTCTTTTTATTATCTTCCGTTCTTTTTATTATCTTCTGTTCTTTCTCTTATTGTGCGCAGTTTTCTGCTTTGGCTGAAGACCAAAAAGTTTTCTCACATAAGCATTCAGGTCAAAACCCTTAGAACCTGCATAATATCCAAGGAAAGAGACCAAAACCATGGTTGACCAGGCTGCAGCATAACCTGCTAATTTATACCCCCCTGCTTTTGCAATAAACAGCATTGGAGCAGCAAAACCCTTGATAAGGTTCCACTTTAATATCTGAAAATTGACGACCTCAAATTCAAAATTTAGAAAGGAAATTACTACTTGGATGAGTACTATGGGTGCAATGGCAATCAAACCGTACCAGACACCGTCCAAGAGGCTGATCTTTCCGTAGCGTCTTTTGTCCACTCCAGCATAATGTGCCAACTCGTGATAAATTAAAAAGATCATTACAATGAATATGGCAATTGAAAAAAGGCTTGCTTTAGAATAGAATCCTACAAAAAATATATAAAAGAATATCATTGCGAATATATAATTCTTTAAAACTGCCCAACCACCTGACAAATATTTTTTCATAAAATCTCCATCTGCGTGCTTGCACGCTGTCACATAGAATAAAAACGCCAACTTTACATTTGTACTATCAAGTAATGTGTTACAAGTTATCATTAATTACTATATGGAATTATAGCATATACAATAAAAATGGTACAACTATCCTGTTAATATTTTTATAGAGCTTTAACAATGATATTTGTACCGGTTCAAATAAACTCACTTAAAGTCGGACTCCAGCAAGCCTTTTCTTATATTGCTTAATTTGCTGTAATTTGTCGATTTGTTTCCGGCCAGATATAAAATACTAAGTTTCTTTAAATTCACCAGGGCTGAATAGTCGGTTATCCTATTGTCTCTGACATACAGCTCTGTAAGTGAAGTGAGTGCCGCCAGCGAACTTATATTTGAAATCCTGTTGCCGTTCAGAGACAATACTTCCAGCTTGGTGAGGCCCTTCAGAGGAGTTACATCCGAAATACTGTTTCTCTGCAGGTATAAAACTCTAAGGTTTTTTAAATTAGACAGGTATCCTATATTTGTTATCTTTGTATTTGCCATATCCAGATATTCAAGGTTAGTCAGCTTTTTCAGATCAACCAGGGACTTTACCCCTACGGGAACAGCCAGTCTGTATACCTTGGCCAAATCATTGCTGTAGATTGTTCCCGTGGGCTTCATAAGCTGCTTTCTCACAGCAGTTTCTACCACCTTATCGGTAAAAGTAACCTTTGTACCTGTAGCAGCAGCTGCTTTTATCGGGAGAGACGCCATTATGCTGTCCCATACATCCAACCCGTAGGTTTTCGACACTTTATCAGTATAGTCCGGAACATTTGCCAGACTCCAGAGAGATACTCCACCCAGACCATATTCCTTTACAAGTTCCAGCTTTGCTTTTATACTTCTGCTGTTTTCGTACAAAGCTACGTTATATGTTTGATCTACCACATTATAAAATTGGAGGAATGGACTTTGGAGTTCATTATTGAACCCATAGGTTAAGCCGGTGGCCTTTCCATCAGAATTCTGTATTCGATCGAATATCATCCGATAGGTAGGTGTATTCCTGGCTTCAATGCTCATGGCCGCTCCGTTGGTCTTATTCCAGGCAGCTGCTGTAGGAACTGAAAATCTCCATTGAGCAGCATCAAAATTTATTTGCAGCATAACTTTGGATAGATTCGCCTTATCAACATTCTTTTTAACATCTTCCAAAGCCTGTTTAATTTTTTTTATGGGTGCCAGACTGTCAATGGGGCTGACACTATTGCAGCCAGTGTACTGCAGTACCTGTGATTTTGATAATCCGGTAACAGGCTCATAATCGTGAGCCATAACAATCATTTTATCTGCTGCAGCAGCTATTTCCTTATAATTATAGCCTGAGTAATTCAGTAACGGATTAACAGCCACAAACATGGATTTATTAATTGCTTTTAATTTACTTTTCAGCTCTTTGAGAAAATCAACATACCAGCTGCTTATGGTTTTTCCCCCGATAGTTATTATATTACCCTTGGTGTCTTTGTTCTGCAGACCTTCAAAGTCTATGACCACACCATCAAAGTAAAGCTCCTGTCCGGCGCTTACGTCGCTTTTTAAAAGCTCGACAATGGCATTTACAGCTTTCTCTCTTTGTTCCTTAAATGGTAATATGGCCGCAGCATTTACGCTATCAGTAAATATATTGAGCTGAACAGGTTTGTTTTTACTTTTTGCATATTTTAGTACTTCAACATAATCAGCAGGGTAATAGAACATTGTATTTCCGTTTTTTCCCAGCTCTGTAACTACACCCTGTTCCAGATCTCCATATATCCTCCCCCATGCAAAACTTACCGAATCAAGTGAGTCTATATACTTTTTTGAGACATCGGAAAAAGTCATCTGTGCCGGATAAAATGCATGGAGTCCCAATTTCTGAACTGCTGCAGCCTCTGTTTCCAAGGACAGATTTGGAACAAAGCTCAATAACATTGCAAAAATCAATAACATACATATAATAATTTTATTTTTCTTCATTTTTAACCCCTATCTCTTGCAATCAATGACAAAAATCAAAGATTCAGGTGATTTTTCTTATTTTCAGTCTATATTTATCTATATATTTTATCATATAAGGAGCTCAGTATATGTTAAAAATGCATTACAGGGAACTTAAGTATCCCGGATTGCAATTCAGCAAAGGAGTCAACAATTATAAAAACCTGGCAAAATTAATTGCCAGGTTTCAATTTATTTTCCTCTTTTATCATCCTTTTCAGGGTTATCAGATTCCCCACTTTTACCCCACTTGTATTCTTTATTAAATGGTGAAGCTTTTAAAAAACTACCTACTTCCATATCTATCTTTCCAAATGGATTCCAGCCTTTCATAATAAAAACCTCCCTATAATTTGATTAAATAACCTTGATGCTGCAGCTTTTATGAATTTAACAGTGATTACATTAACCTAATTACGATGCTACATTTTTAAGTCTCTTAAAACAATAACCTCCCATTTTTGAAGCGGTTATTTTTCAATAATGCTCTGTTGTCGAAAAGTACTGCTTCCCAGTTTAAAAGACCTTATTCCCATGTTTACATGAATAATCGTACTCTAACATTTAAAATGTTTCAAGGTATCAATTAATGTTTTATAGATATATTTTGTTTAATATTTGAAGTTTTATAGTTGCCAAATTTCGTTATACATATTTTTTTACTGACAACCATCTATTGACAAAAACTAAATTTTCAGGTTAATTAAGTTCAAGTCTGGATAAAATTACATTAAAAAATCCCAGTCTTCCGACTGAGATTTTAACTGGAGGCGCCACCCAGACTTGAACTGGGGAATAAAAGTTTTGCAGACTTCTGCCTTACCACTTGGCTATGGCGCCGTCAATATTGAGACAGACTACATAAGCAATCTGTCTCATTTTGTGGAGCGGGTTAAGAGATTCGAACTCTCGACTTTCACCTTGGCAAGGTGACACTCTACCGCTGAGTTAAACCCGCATCTTAAATTGTAAAAACCATCGGATTACTTCGTCAGACTTCCTGTTCTGCGCTCCTCACTTATCACATAAGCTGCGGTGCTCAACACTTGTCTTCCTTGCACTCCTCGCTTTTTCCAATTTAATATTTAATGGTGCCCAGAGCCGGAATCGAACCAGCGACACGGGGATTTTCAGTCCCCTGCTCTACCGACTGAGCTATCTGGGCAAATTGGCGACCCGGAACGGGCTCGAACCGTCGACCTCCAGCGTGACAGGCTGGCATTCTAACCAACTGAACTACCGGGCCAATTTGTGTCTTCACGGAAAATGGTGGGAACTATAGGGCTCGAACCTATGACCCTCTGCTTGTAAGGCAGATGCTCTCCCAGCTGAGCTAAGCTCCCAAGGTTATTTCCGTGAGCGACAATTGATAGTATACAAAACTTATTCCCTAAAGTCAATATCATTTTTGCTTTTTTTTTAAAATTATTTTACCCAAACGCTGATATACTCCTGAAAGCTTTGAAAATCAACGTTTTCTTAACTTTTTTCATAAATCTGTCATGTATTTTCCTTTATAAGTTTTTCAATATCCTCATGTGTAAAATTATACTTTTGGTTGCAGAAATGGCACTGCAGTTCGGCGCCCTTCCCATCATCAAGTATTTCCAGCAAATCTTCCTTTCCTATGCTGATAAGATTTCTCTCCATCCTGTCACGTGAGCAATTGCATGTAAAGCTGGTTGGTACCTTTTCAATAACTCTTGGCTCCATATCCTCCAGAAGCGTATCCAGGATCTGCTCAGGTGTATACCCATCCGCCAGTAATTTTGATATTGACGGAAAGCCTATAAGCTTCTTTTCAAGCTTTTCCACAGTTTCTTCCTCTGCTCCGGGCATTAACTGAATTATAAAACCGCCGGAACTTGTAACACCGTTTTGATCAACCAGAACACCCAATGCTACAGTTGATGGAACCTGTTCTGAGGTTGCAAAATAGTAGGTAAGGTCATCGGCTATTTCACCTGACACCAGGTCAGCAAAACCTATATATGGCTCTTTAAGCCCCATATCCTTTATTACATTTATATAGCCATATCCCATGGCAGTACGAATATCAAGCTTACCGCGCTCATTTAAAGGCAAATCCACATTTGGATTGTGTACATATCCTCTTACATTTGCACTTGAATCTGCTACAACCACAACGCCGCCCAGTGGGCCGTCTCCCTTTATTTGAATGGTCAGTTTGTCTTTTTCACCCTTGAGCATGCGAGACATCATTCCTGCCGCTGTCAAGGTCCTTCCTAACGCCGCAGTTGCTATGGGCGATAAATCATGTATCCTGGAGGCTTCACCTACTAGTTCTGTGGTTACTGCGGCAAAAGCACGGACCGTGCCCTCGGCAGCTGTTGCACGTATAATATAGTCCTTCATATTATCTCCATTTCTTCTATGTGTTTTATAATAAGGCATGGCTACAAAAATTAAACTCCGTTTTAAGACGAGATATTTTGGTTCAAGACAAGGAGGAGGAAGACGCAATAAAGCAATTATTGCAGCGAAGTACTGCAAAGCAGTGCTTTCGATAGCGAAGTATTTGAAAATTACAGCAAAGCTGTAATTTTAACAGCCGTCTTAATATGGTGAAGTTACTCTTAAACATGCCTAAATATTTGAAAACCCCGATATATTTAAAATATATCGGGGTGGTAATGGCTACTTGAGTATATATTTAAAAGCAAATATTATGCTCTCTGAACGTTTGCAGCCTGAGGACCCTTAGCTCCTTCAACAACTTCAAATACAACTTCTGAGCCTTCCTCAAGTGTTTTGTATCCATCCATAGTGATTGCTGAAAAATGAACAAATACGTCATTTCCGCCATCTCTTTCGATGAATCCAAATCCTTTTTCAGCATTAAACCATTTAACTCTTCCCTTTTCCATTGATTAATTCCTCCTGAAATATAACTAAACTGTTTCTGCGACATGAGTCGCTAATTTGTAACAACATATAGAAGTTTAACATATATAGTTTAACCTGTCAAATCATATTTAAAGTATGAAAATCTAGTAACTAATATTTAAGATGTTGTTAATGTAGAATTATTTTACCACAAAGGACTACAATTATTCTTTTAAAATGAACCATTTTTAGTCTTTTTTGCAAACATAAAAATTCCTTTCGCTCTTGACGGATGGCTTCTTGAATTTCAAATTCTCATATACTGCCAGTATTTTGAGCTCCGACTTATTTATAAATTCCATGATTTCCTCATTGGAATACGCCTTTTCAAAATGAGTTTCATCAAAGCGTTTATACAGACTTCCCTCTTTTATGAAGAATGTCAGGTCAAATCTGGCTTTTTTTGTTTTGGAATTATATTCATTCTCCCAAAGGTATGTTACTTCTTCACCTATTTCGTAGAACAAATTGTTCGATAGGGTGTTTTCAAATTTATACTGCGTGTTAATGTCAAATATAAACAATCCTCCCGGATTAAGATAATTATGTACAAGCCTGAACATTTTTCGTACCTGTTCCTGTTTTGTAAGGTAATTAAAACTGTCAAGCAGACATACAATGACATCTACAGTTCCATAGAGCTCAAAACTGCTCATATCCTGATTTAGAAACAATATGTCCAGATTATCCGATTTTGCTTTTTCTGATGCACAATCCAGCATATCACTGGATAAATCAAGACAAATCATATCATAACCTCTTTTTGCCATTTCAATTCCAAAGCTTCCTGTTCCACATCCCAGTTCCAATATCATCCTGGCTTCCGGATTATTCTTCCGAATAATTTGTTCTACATAATCAGCCCACTTTGAATAGTCGATATCAAGTGTCAATTTATCGTAAACGTATGCAAAATTATTATAAATAGCAAACACTCCCCGGTTTTTATTTTTATTGTATCATATAAATTGAGTTATAAGATAAAAAAAGCCAGCAATCATATCTGCTGACTTTCCTGTAGTTGAGCTTTTTTTCTCTTGGTCACCAGCCCGCCTATCCTTCCGGTTTCTTTGGGGCTAAGACTCTTCCAGCCATACTTCTTAACTTTTTCAATCAATCCGAGTTCTTGAGCTATTTCATATTTCAATTTCTCATTTTCATCCACCATAAACACCTCCTAATGGTATTATGTGGATTTTAATCAAATTCTATACATTATATATGTTATTTTGTGGAATTTTTTTCACTTTTGCTCTTAACTGCCGTACCTTATACTTTTTCATTTATTCTGCAATGTATCAATTGCCTTTTGAAGCTGCAAATCATCTTCTCTTGGAATTGCAGAAGCAGGAGTATCCTTGTACTTGTCAGGCAGTTTTACTTCAATATCCGGTTTAATTCCCTCTCCATGGATACAAACTCCAGATGGGGTAAAATACCTCGCTATAGTGACTTTTAAGCCTGTTCCGTCATCAAAGCTGTAGGTTGACTGAACCAAACCCTTACCAAAGGTTTTGGTACCTATAAGTAAGCCTTTCTTAAAATCTTTGACAGCTCCCGCAAGTATCTCAGATGCACTTGCACTGTTTCCATTAGTCAAAACCGCTATCGGAATGTTCAATTGTGTATCATCCGACTTTTGATAAACCTTCTTGCCCTGTCTGTCTTCAGTATAAACTATTGTTCCTTTCGGAAGTATCCTGTCTGCCAGGGAAACCACCTCATTATACAATCCGCCGGGATTATCCCTAACATCTATAATAAGGGATTTCGCTCCCTGATCCACAAGTTTGTTCACCTGATTTATGAAATTCTTGCTGATATTTTCATCAAACATTTTAATTTTTATATAACCTATCTTGTTTTCAAGCATTTCACTTCTTATGTTCAGTTTGGCCTTTATTTTTTTTCTGACAACCCGTACATCAAAGGTGTTATTTTCAGATTCCCTGAGTATGGTCAGCACAGTTTCGGTGTTTTCCTGCCCCTTGATCATACTGGCAACAAGAGCTTCATCCTTTATTCCGGTAATGTCCTTTCCATCTATCTTGAGAATCTTGTCGCCCTGCTTTATTCCCGCTGCTTTTGCCGGTGAGTCGTCAAAGGGCTCAAGAACAGTTATAATGCCGCTCTTATCAAGTATTATCGGTAAACCTACTCCCACATACTCATCCTCGGTTTTTCTCTGCATATCGGTAAACATTTTCATTTGCTCTTTATTATAATAAACGGTATATGGATCCTTCAAAGAATCAGCCATACCTGCGATTGCACCTTCAAGCATCTTGTTTGTATCGATTTCCTCATAATATGATTTCTGAAGAATACTTCTTGCCTCATTAAATTTCTGAACAGACGTTTTTGTAACATTGCTTTTTTCAAAGGACAAAGAATATCTCCCGTTAATATATGTCATTGCCAGAAAAAAGAAAGCTGATACCGTAAAACAAATAATAGCAGTCATTGCAACAACACCGGCCAGCTGTCTGGAATCTTTCTTATCAAAATTCAATAAAATACACCTCTTATCTCTTATTAGTGAACAACTGTTTGTTAAGCTATAGTACACATACAACAATAATCAAGCGCAAAAATAGTTATATATATTGATATGCTTAAATGTATAAAATTAAACCCGCATTTTTATAACGCATAGGTTCAGATAAAATCTTTCTCGCTGTAGAAAAATTTTATTACTTCTAAGGGCTCTTAAAACAATAATACACGATTTTGAAGCGAGGGATTTTTCGATAGTGCAAGACGGAGGAAGGAGTAATACTGTCGTATTGCGACTGACGACAACACAGCAATATCGTAAAATAACCGCTTCAAAAATGGGAGGTTATTGTTTTAAGAGCCCTAATGCGTTTCAACGAGGCCAAGGTGTACTATTGCACACCTTGGCCTCGTTATATGCGGGTTTGTTTTTAATTTGAAATTGTTTTATACATAGTTTTTAGGATTTACTGTCTGACCGTTCTTTCTTACTTCAAAATGCAGGTGCGGCCCGGTAGATAATCCGGTACTGCCCACCTTACCTATGGTTTCGCCGCGTTCTACCTTGTCTCCTACGCTCACCAGAATCTTGCTCTGATGCGCATACAAAGTAGCCAACCCGCCGCCATGATCTATTATAACACAATTACCATAACCGCCGTTCCATCCTGCCATGATTACCTTGCCGCTATTTGCAGCAACAATTTTGGCACCTGATGGAGCATCAATATCTATACCGGTATGCATCTTCTTGACCTTGTAGATGGGGTGAATTCTCATACCATAAGGTGATGATACTCTTGTATATCCAGGAGTAGGCCATTTCATTACACCGCCAGCGTATTTCGCATTAGCATCCATTAAGTCGGCAATTTTCTTTTCCAATTGCTTTGATAAGGCAATCATTTCATCTTCTTTTTTCTCAAGATCTTTAAGTCTTGATTTTGTTGCTTCTATTTCAGACTCTGCCTTTGCTCTGGAGGTTTTAAGATCCGAAACCTTAACATTCAGATTTTTCAGCTGGGTTACTTTTTTGTCCAGTTCCAGCAGCTTTGTCTGTTTTTGAAGCTCGGTATTTTCTTTGCTCATTGCTATTTCCTGAATAAGCTTTTCATCATTTTTCTTAACTAAAGACATCAGTTCAATTCTTGAATAAAATTCATTGAAGCTTTTTGATTCTACAAACAATTCAAAAGGAGATTGGTCCATATTCTGATACAATACCCTCATTCTTGTTTTAAAAAGCTCTGTCTTTTTTTCATAATTGGACTCAATATCATCAATTTCCTTGCTGATTCTTTCAATATCGGATTTAGTAGCTGTAACTTCTTGAGATTTTTTTGATAAATTCTGCTGCTCTTTATTGGCCAAGGATTCGTAATATTTCTTGTCTTCGGTGGTCTCTTTCAAATGATCTGAGGCAGCTTTTTTTTCGTCGGCAATTTTCTGGATCTCACTTTTTACACTCTTCTGCTGCTGTTTCGTCTTATCCAAGGTTGATGCATTGACTGGAATAACAGCACACGAAAATATGTAAATAGCCGCCAACGCTACCGATAATAGTCTCTTCATTTTTACCCCCCACATTTGGCATGATTAGATTTTTATCAGATGTTTAAAGTTATGTCAAAATAATTATACATTATATAATTTATTTTTTAAAGTTTTTTGAATTAAACATGTAAATGTTTTCTAATAGACATTACACTACCTGAAGCGCCTATGACAGCACTGATTCCTGCATAGATCAGAACAAGTGTACCCCACACTCCGCTAAACTGGACCATCTCAAAACCCTCTGCAAACTGAGCAGCCAGCTTTGGCTGAGCAAAACTGTATAAATAAGCAACCAGAACAAATGCAATAATCGCTCCCAGCAAGCCTATCAATATTCCCTCAAAAACAAAGGGCCATCGTATGAACCAATCTGTTGCACCTATGTATTTCATTATGTTTATTTCCTTACGCCTTGCAAAAACCGTCAGCTTTATGGTATTTGAGATTATAAACAAGGATATAACCAGCAGTAAGCCTATTAATACGAAACTGACAATTTTGACCCAGTAGGATACTTTAAGTATCATGTCAATAATCTGCTGGGAGTACTTTACGTTGTCAACTCCGGCCAACGCTTCAAGCTCTTTTGCTACTTTGCTGCTGTCCAGAGGGTCCTTAACCTTGATAATGAAGGAGACAAACATGAAGCTTTCATCATAGCCATCCAGTATATCGGCACCACCAAGCTCCTTTTTGTCGGACTCAAGGTATTTTTTTAACTGCTCAAAGGCTTCCTTTTTCGATACTTCTTTATAACTTTCTATCAGCTTATTTCCCGATATTTCTGTTTTAACTGCCTCAACCTGTTCGTCTGTCAGTTCCGGCAGGCAATAAACCTGCATTTGAGGCTTTTCATACAATAAATCCAAATTGTGATTTAAATTTATCAATATCAGGTAAAATACTCCGAATAAAATCAGTGCAGCACTTATTATGCTTATTGATGCCAGTGACATTAATCTGTTTCTATAGGCATTTAAAAAACTTTCCTTAAGAATATATCTTATACTCCGAATCTTCATCCCCGTATAGCCCTTTCTGCTGATCCCTGATGATCTTGCCCTTATCAATGGCGATAACCCTTTTCTTCATGGCATCAACTATACTTTTTTCGTGTGTAGCAACTATTACAGTGGTTCCTCTTTGGTTTACCTCTGAAAGAAGTTTTACTATTTCCCAGGAGTTTTCGGGATCAAGATTTCCTGTAGGTTCATCAGCAATTAATAGAGCCGGGTTATTCACCAGTGATCTGGCTATGGCTACACGCTGCTGCTCACCTCCGGACAACTGGTGAGGATAGGCATTGGCTTTTCGGCTCAATCCAACCAGAGCCAGTGACATGGGTACCTGTCTGCGAATTTCTCTGGGGAGGCATTCCGTAATTTCCATTGCAAAAGCAACATTCTCATAAACAGTTTTATTTGGAAGCAGCCGGAAGTCCTGAAACACCATACCCATGCCTCGACGTAAATAAGGAATCTGCTTGCTCTCAAGAGTAGATAACTGATAGCCGTTTACCATTACTTCACCCTCGGTAGCACTTTCCTCCTTCATCAACAGCTTTAATAATGTTGATTTTCCAGAACCGCTTGTCCCTACTATAAACGCAAAGTCTCCCTTATTTATTTTCAGATTTATGCCTTTTAAGGCAACTGTCCCATTGGGATACCTTTTACTTACATCTATAAATTCAACCAATTGGATGACCCCTTATCTTTTAATCATTTATATTAGCCAGGTATTTTTTCACTAATATAGCCAGTTTGAAGATAACAGCATCGTCAAAGCTGGTAAGTTCCAAACCGGTTAATCTCTTTATTTTCTCCAGTCTGTAAACAAGTGTATTTCTATGGATATACAGCTGTCTCGCAGTTTCGCTCACATTCAGATTATTTTCAAAGAACTTTTGTATTGTAAGCATGGTTTCATTGTCCAGAGAATCTGCCGAATTGTCCCTGAATACTTCATCCAAAAATAACTGGCAAAGGGATGTTGGAATATGATAAACCAATCTTCCAATACCAAGATTGTTATAATCGTATATATTCTTTTCTCCACCAAAAATATTACCTATTATCATGGACATTTGAGCTTCTTTGTATGACTTTGTAATATCCTTCAGATTACTTATTATTGTTCCTATTCCTATAGACGCTTTTACCATTAACTCTGCATTCAAAGTATCAACAATTATTCTTGCTATCTTGTATACTTCCTTGTAGTCATCCTTACTCTTTACTTCT
This sequence comes from Bacillota bacterium, assembly GCA_023409265.1. GTDB lineage: Bacteria > Bacillota > Clostridia > Acetivibrionales > DSM-1351 > Ruminiclostridium. The sequence goes on from JAEYHZ010000008.1 coordinate 221,002, forward strand.
TTTACCAGGACAACATTATCATTGTCTATAACAACTACAAAATCCTTACTTTTGTTTGGAAATAAACTTTCGATCACTTCGTGAACATGTATGTCCCTCTCACTCGTTGCATTAATAAGAAACACAACTCTCATTGCGTTATAATCGATGTGAAGTTCCTTTGACCGCACAAGAATGTCACCCGGCAGTATATTCTCTACAATGATATTCTTAATAAAAGTATTCTTGTCATACTTTTCATCGTAATAACTTTTTAAATTCAATATATTCAGTGTAAATAACTCAAGATACTTAATATCCTGAGGTTCAGTCGACTGAATAAATGTAACAAACTCAACCTTGCTTTTTACAACAACCTTATAATATATCCTTCCGTTTATAGTATCCTGAAGGTTCTTTTCCTGCAGAAAAGCTGCTGCATTGGGATCTAGCTGTCCTATCATCTGAAAGTTGGAATGAGCTATAATAACTCCCCCGTCATCAGTTACTCCAACTTCTTTATTTATTATTTCGCTATACTTGTCAGACAAAGTCTGGAATAGTTTAACAGACATATTTACCTCCGTTATATGTGAAAATTTTTCCAATCAATTCACAATATATTAAAATTATACACTATAACACATTTTTTTACTACAATACATATTGTAAATTTATTTTGAATACTCTTTTTGCTTAAAAACCAATAATCCTAAAATCATTATAAGCGGAAAAACTGTGGCAATCAACATACCTGATTTTAAACCCAGCTGTTCGGGCTGGAGTCCATATGCTGCTCCAAGGCTCACCAGTCTTGCAGACTTCTGGGAATAGTCGGATATCAGCCCGGCCAGCCATGGTCCGAAGGAGCAGCCCAGATCACCGAATATGGCCAGTATCCCAAACATAGCCGTTCCGCCTTTGGGATAGCGTTGGGCTGTCAGGCTGAACACACCGGGCCACATCAGGCTGACTGCAAAACCGCAAGCTGCGCAGCTCAAAAGTGAAATAACAGGTATTTGTACCAACACTGTTACAAGATAGCAGGCAACACAAAGCGCAGCACTGGCTATGAGAGCTTTTCCAAGATGAATCCTGTGTCCCCATATTCCGTATATTGTCCTGCCGATACCCATAAGTACTGCAAAAAGGCAGGGTCCCAGAAGATCCCCCATGACTTTGGGGACCTGAAGGCCTTTTTCAGCAAAAAGGGATGACCACTGTGACATAGCCTGTTCGGAGGCCCCGGCGCACAACATAAGAAGCATTGCAGCCATAAACAGGTTTGAATTCAACAGCTTTCTGACCGGTATTTTCTCATGTTCAGGCATGGCCGGTACCAGTGGAACCCTCATAAACTTAATCATATTATATATTGGTATCAGTGACCACAAAACCGGCAGCACATACCAGGTATTGCTTCCGATAATTTTCAGGACTAATGTGGTTACAGCCACTACCCCGACCTGCCCCCAGGAATAAAAAGAGTGCAGTAGGCTCATTGCCGAGGCTTTTGCTTCACCCGGGAGTGAATCAACGATAGGACTGACCAGCACCTCTATAAGTCCCCCTCCCACAGCATAAATAATCACAGATATTATCAATCCGGTGTAGGGCGAAGGCATTATATTGGGAAGTATTCCAAGGGCTATCAGGCCGGCAGCACTGAATACATGGGCCATTACAATTGAAATGCGGTAGCCAATTCTGTCTACAAACTTCACAGCTAAAGCATCTACAATCAGCTGTGTTCCAAAGTTTATTAAAATCAGCCTGCCTATCATTTCAAAGGATATTTTAAAGCTATTCTGGAAAACTATGAATAGCAGCGGAGCTAAATTATTGACAATGGCCTGCGTTATATAACCAAAATAGCATGCATGGAGTGTATTTTTATAAGTCAGCGTCATTTTAACAATGATTAACCTTTCCAGTTCATCAGAAATTTATTTAATTTTCCAAGGCAAGTTTTATTATTTAATCATGCCTAAGCTTATTATATATAATATTTCGATTCTATAAAATATATTAGTTTGGAACCGTGTACAGTATGCCTGTGGATGGTGCAAATCAGCTAAAAGGATAGTGAAATGGAATACAGGTAAGACTCTAGATAAAATAAAAAAGGAAAGCCTAAGCTTTCCTTTTTTATTTTAAAATTATTAGTTGATAATTGTACGCTCAGTTTCTTTGTCGAACAGGTGAATCTTGTTGGCATCCAATGCAACTTTGATAACATCACCGGTCTTGGTTTTTGATCTTGCATTAACTCTTGCAGTAACAGTTGAAGCGGCACCGTCAATCAGCATGTAAAGGAAGGTTTCAGCACCCAGCATTTCAACCAGGTCAACATGAGCTTCAACAATACTGTCTTGCATTGATTCGAGGTACATAGCTTCGTCGTGGAGGTTTTCAGGTCTGATACCGACAATAACTTCCTTACCAACGTAATCAGTTCCTTCCAACTTCTTAGCTTTGCCTTCAGGAATCTTGATATCATTCTTACCGAATACAAGGTGTAAATCTCCGCCACGTTGAGTAAGAACTGCATTTATAAGGTTCATTTGCGGGCTACCGATAAATGTAGCAACGAACTGATTGCAAGGTCTGTCATAAAGTGAAGTTGGTGAATCAACCTGTTGGATGTAACCATCCTTCATAACAACGATTCTTGTACCCATTGTCATAGCTTCTGTCTGGTCATGTGTTACATATATGAATGTAGTGTTAAGTCTGTTGTGAAGTCTTCCGATCTCAGTTCTCATCTGTACTCTGAGCTTAGCATCCAGGTTTGAGAGAGGTTCGTCCATTAAGAATACTTTAGGTTCACGTACTATAGCACGACCTAACGCAACTCTCTGTCTCTGACCGCCTGATAAAGCCTTTGGCTTTCTATCAAGCAAGTGTTCTATATCAAGTATTTTAGCTGCTTCATTAACACGCTTTTTGATCTCATCCTTTGGAGTCTTTCTGAGCTTCAAACCGAAAGCCATGTTATCGAAAACTGTCATGTGTGGATACAAAGCGTAATTCTGGAAAACCATTGCTATATCTCTATCCTTAGGAGCAACGTCATTTACTAATTTATCTCCGATGTACAACTCACCTTCTGATATTTCTTCCAAGCCGGCTATCATTCTAAGTGTAGTAGTCTTACCACAACCTGAAGGTCCAACCAGAACAAGGAATTCGTTGTGCTCGATATCGAGGTTGAAATCATTAACAGCGGTTACTCCACCTGCGTATCTTTTGTAAATATTTTTTAGCTTTAAACTAGCCATTTTTTATACCTCCCCAAAACTCGCTATTTGTTATACATGCAATTTCTATTAAGTAAATCTATACTAATATGATACACTGCAACCCTAGTACAAACCATATTGTTTTTTAACAAAATTAATTTTTTGCTTTTAGTACTTTTGTATAATGTCACTTTTCAGTTTACAAGCGGCATTTTATATACTTTTTCGAAGATTTTCAAAACATTTTTTACTAATTCGACAACTGATGCTAAATGCCAACAGATTAATTTGTATATGCGTCTAAAAAAATAAATATGTATAATTATTGAATTTTTATACATTTGGATGTATAATTATAAAATATATTATAGAGGCAATATACAGGATAAGCAATTACTTCATAGAGATTGTTACATTATATATAGTATATTAATTAATTATGCATTGACAATGTAGTTTGGCTTAGGAGGTTAACATGAAATTCAAAGTTTTTGTAGATGGAAGTGAAGGAACAACCGGACTCCAGATCAACGAAAGATTAGCGTTGAGAGATGATCTTGATGTTATAAAAATAGATGCTGAAAAACGAAAAAATATTAATGAAAGAAAAAAATGCTTAAACGAAGCTGATATAGTTTTTCTTTGTCTGCCTGATTCGGCTGCCATGGAGTCAGTGTCTCTCATTGACAATCCCTGTACCAAGGTAATTGATGCAAGTACAGCTCACAGAACCAACAGTGCCTGGGCCTACGGATTGCCTGAATTAAGCAAAAACCATCGCAATAAAATACAAAACTCAACCAGAGTTGCAGTACCGGGCTGTTATGCCACAGGTTTTATAAGTTTAATGTATCCGTTGGTATCCGAAGGTATAATACAGAAGGATTACCCTGTTACAACCCATGCTGTATCCGGGTACAGCGGAGGAGGTAAAAAATTGATAGGACAATTTGAGGCTCCCGGAGGAAATCCCTTTGAAAGTCCGCAATTATATGCATTGGAACTAACTCACAAACATATACCTGAAATGACCCTTATCAGTGGCCTGGAATATGCACCTATCTTTTCGCCGCTTGTATGTCCTTATTACAAAGGCATGTCTGTATGTGTACCTGTTTTCCCGAAGCTTCTTCCTGCTCCAACTACCAGGGAAGCTGTACACGAGTTTTTCTCCCGCCATTATGAAAATGAAAAATTCATAAAAGTTATGCCTATAGGGGCTGAAAAGGAATATATCAACAGCTTTATCGGCGCCACGAGAGTAAATGAAACCAATTTTCTGGAGATTTATGTCACGGGTAACTCCGATCAAATCATGCTGATCTCTGTGCTTGACAACCTTGGCAAAGGGTCGTCCGGTGCAGCCATACAAAACATGAATATCATGCTGGGCCTTCCGGAGGACTTAAGTTTGTAACCGTATATTAAGTTTTAAATTATTTTTTGGGGGTATCTTAATATGAATTATGATAATTTAATAAAAAAAGCTGAAATACTTATTGAAGCATTGCCTTATATTCAAAAGCTGTATGGTAAAACCGTTGTTATAAAATACGGTGGAAATGCAATGATAAACGATGAACTAAAAAACTCTGTTATAGAAGATATCACACTTTTAAAATACATAGGTATGAATCCGGTGCTGGTTCACGGGGGCGGACCCGATATAAACAAAGCACTCCAGAAATTTGATGTTAAAAGCGAATTTGTCAATGGTCTCAGAGTAACGGACTCCCAGACCATAGAGGTTGCACAGATGGTCCTGGTAGGTAAAACCAACAAGGAAATTGTATCTCTGCTGAATGGAAAGGGAGCTAAAGCTATCGGGCTCTGCGGAATTGACGGTAAGCTCATCGAATGTGAACAATACAAGACAGAAATAGACGGTGAACTTAAAGATATTGGCTACGTTGGTACAATTACTAAAATTAATTCCAAAGTTCTTGATCTGATCTCCAAGGATGAATATATTCCGGTAGTAGCACCTATTGGAGTAGGCCCAAACGGTGAGAGCTATAACATCAACGCCGATACTGTTGCAGGTGAAATAGCTGCAGCCCTGAAGGCTGAAAAATTAATGCTGCTTACTGACGTTGAAGGTGTAAAGCCTTCTAAAGACAGCGACAGCATCATCCCTGCTCTCACTATTGACGAGGTTCATGAACTTATTGGTAAAAAGGTAATAGCCGGAGGCATGATACCCAAGGTCCTGGGCTGTGTAGACGCTCTGGAAAAAGGGGTTGGAAGAACACATATTATCGATGGCAGAATCCCCCACTGCATACTGCTTGAAATATTTACCTACAAGGGTATCGGGACCATGATAATGAAAGATAAAAAGTTATACCATGAAAATGAAGCGCTGTATTGATCCCATTTATAAGGCTTCATAAATTCACAAATAGGTAAATTGTCTCATTTTTAGTATTATTTTTATGCTAAAACATTGTAGTAAAACACTTCTTCATATATAATGTATAAAGAAGTGTTTTTTTGTACTTTTTTACATTTATTAGTCACGTAAGGCTTTTAGTTCTAGGAGGAAAACATCTTTGAACAATATATGTATTTCCAAATTAATTGTCCCCGGTACATTAGTAGGTTTCAGGCCCTGTAACCAGCCTTCCTGGTCATTGAATATAGTTTCTAAATGCAGTGAAGATTATATAAATCTTCCGCTTACTACAGACTTGATGAAAGCATGCCTGTTTATTGATACCAAGGTCGATATAAAATATCAGAATAAATTTTATGAATACATAATAACCGGTTCAGTTGTAAAAATAGAGTTATCAGCAGCCCCATTCATTACAATCAAAATAGACAATGTTGTTGAAAATCATAATAACAGAGCATTTCCACGCCTTGATGTCTACCTTCCGTCAACACTTTCCTGCAGTACTAACAGCTATTTTTGCACGGTAACAAATCTATCACTGGGAGGCATAGCTTTTCTGCTTGACAGGGATATTGACATGTCGATGGAATACGAAATAAATATGCTTCTTGAAGATAGAGAATCTGTTTTTGCAAAGGGGACAATACTCAGAAAATCTATTAAAAATACCTTAAATAAGTATGGTATGATGTTTACATTTATGGATGAGGAAAACAACAATCATCTTTATGCATACCTTCATTCCCTTAATGATTCCTATAACACCCTGAGAAGCATGTACCTCTAGTGGTCATAATTCTGCAGGTTTAATTTAACATTATTATTGTTGCATTTTTATACAAAACAATGTATAATTATTAATTATACATTGTTTTTATTTTTTGTGTGATTTTGATTTATTACCATTTTACTACGTGTTTATACGTGGATAGGAGGTTACTATGCTGGTAAACGATATACAGGAATATGACAGTCAATATTTTATGAATACATTTGGAAAAAGAACACCCGTCGCCTTTGAAAAAGGTCAGGGAATAAACTTGTGGAGCACTGACGGTGAAAAATATACGGATTTTTTCTCAGGCATAGCTGTTAATTCCATTGGATATGCACATCCTACATTTGTCGGGATGGTTTCAGAACAGCTGTCAAAGCTCATTCACTGTTCAAACCTTTATTACATAGAAGCACAGGCACTACTGGCTAAAGAGCTTTGTGAAAATTCCTGCGCAGATAAGGTGTTTTTTTCCAATAGTGGAGCTGAAGCAAATGAAGGAGCTATCAAACTGGCCAGAATTTACTTCAAAAAGCTTGGTCAACCTGAGAAATTTGAAATCATTACACTTCAGAAATCTTTTCACGGCAGAACTATAACTACCTTAAGTGCCACAGGCCAGGATAAATATGCAAAACCTTTTGAACCTCTGACACCAGGGTTTAAGAAGGTTCCGATCAATGATTTTGAAGCTTTAAAGGAAGCTGTTACAGAAAACACCTGTGCAGTCATGCTTGAACCGGTACAGGGTGAAAGCGGTGTTTTCCCTTGCGACCCGGAATATCTGAAAAATGTTAAGGAACTATGCGCAAAAAATGATATACTGCTTATTTTTGATGAGGTACAGACCGGTATGGGGAGAACAGGCAAGCTGTTCGGATATCAAAAATACCATATTGAGCCCGATATATTCACGTTGGCAAAAGCTCTTGGCGGCGGTATACCAATCGGCGCAGTATGTGCTAAAAACAATGTGGCACAGGCATTCAATCCCGGGGATCACGGCTCTACCTTTGGCGGAAATCCACTGGCATGTACGGCAGGTCTGGCTGTAATGAAAATTATGAAAGAAGAAAAGCTTCCTGAGAATGCCGAAAAGATCGGTACATATATTAAAGAACGCCTGGAAGCACTGGCTGCCGGTTCCTGTCCTGTAATATCAGAGATCAGAGCTTCAGGTTTGATGGTTGCCATCGAATTAAACCGGGCTATAGCACCTCAGGTAAAGAATAAAATGTTTGATAAGAAATATTTAATAGCCAATATAGGTGATAAGATATTAAGAATACTTCCACCATTAATTATAACCCGGCAGGATGCAGACAGCTTTATTACTACATTGAAATCAGCCATAGACGAAACACTTTAGGAACACATAATTTTTGGAGGTATGTATATGAAAGCAGTCTTATTATTGGAAGATGGAACATATTTCTCAGGTGAGGGCTTTGGGAAAAGCGGTGAAACAGCCGGAGAAATTGTTTTTAATACATGCATGACCGGATATCAGGAAATAACTACTGATCCCTCCTACAACGGCCAAATTGTAACCATGACCTATCCTCTGATCGGAAATTACGGATTCAATACAGTGGACAATGAATCCTACAAACCCCATGTACAGGGATTTATTGTAAAAGAGCTCTGTTCTACTCCCAGCAACTGGAGGTATACAATCGATCCCGGGCAATACTTTGCAAAACATAATATCGTTGGTATAAAAAGTATCGATACCAGAGCATTGACACAGCACATCAGAAAGCATGGAAGCATGTTTGGTATTATATCCACCGAATGCGGAAATCTTGATATTCTAATGAAAAACCTACAGGCATATAAAGCAATTCCAAGAAGCCTTGTTATGGAGGTTACATCAAAGACACCAATCCATATGCCCGGTCCCGGGAAACGAGTGGCTCTTCTGGATTTTGGCGTAAAAAGCAATATTGTACGCTCACTGGAGAAAAGAGGCTGTGATATACATATACTTCCTGCCTTCAGCTCATATGAGGAAATTATGGCCTGCAACCCTGATGGAATATTATTGTCCAACGGCCCTGGGGATCCAAGAGATCTCACTGCGGTAAAGAAAACCATTAAGAAGCTGTTGGGAGTTAAGCCTATCTTGGGCATCTGCCTTGGACACCAGCTTCTGGGACTTTCTCTTGATTGCAGTGTTACAAAACTCAAATTTGGTCACCATGGCGGCAATCACCCTGTAAAAGACAATATTACGGGCAGATGTTATATAACCTCACAAAATCATAATTACACAATAGATAACAGTTCTAATGATGACATTGTAATAACGCATATAAATGTAAACGATAATACAATTGAAGGCTTCAGACATAAAAACCTTCCGCTTATAAGCGTCCAGTATCACCCTGAGGCGGCGCCGGGTCCTCAGGATTCAGCATATATTTTCGACGATTTCGTAAATCTCATGGAAGCTTAATAGTTTAAGATTATGGCCGTGCGAAATATTCAAAGTATTTTCCAATACTTTGAAAGCGCGCATGGCCAATTAACCTCCTTTATTCGCCTTACAGCGGATTAGGAGTGGATGATTTCATATATATTTTGTGGCCGCTTAGCGGCTCAAAGCCATAACATGGCTTAGGAGGTTAATATGCCGAAAAATTTAAATATAAAAAAAGTTTTGGTTATCGGTTCAGGTCCTATCATTATCGGGCAGGCCGCAGAATTTGATTACTCAGGTACCCAGGCTTGTAAATCCCTGAGAGAAGAAGGTATTGAAGTTGTTCTTATAAACAGCAATCCTGCTACCATAATGACCGATACCCAGTCAGCCGACAAGGTTTACATTGAACCTATAACCCTTGAGTTTGTTAAAAAAATCATATACAAGGAAAAACCTGATGGAATTCTTGCTTCTCTCGGAGGTCAGACAGGTCTTAACATGGCAGTTCAGCTTGCAGAGGACGGAATTATTGATGAAATGCAGATACAGCTTCTGGGTACTTCCCTCTCCTCAATAAAAAAAGCTGAGGACAGAGAATTATTTAAGGAGACCATGCAGGAAATAAATGAAAAGGTAGCTCACAGCAAAATTGTTACCAACATGCAGGATGCAGTGGCTTTTGCCGAAGAAATAGGCTTCCCAATCATAATCAGACCTGCTTATACTCTTGGAGGTTCAGGAGGCGGTATTGCAAACAATATGGAAGAATTCAAATATATCTGCGGCAAGGGTCTGAAGCTGAGTATGATAAGCCAGGTGCTTCTGGAGCAGAGTGTTGCCGGCTGGAAGGAAATTGAGTACGAGGTTATGCGTGACAGCAACGACAACTGCATAATTATATGTAATATGGAAAATTTTGATCCGGTAGGTGTTCATACCGGAGACAGTATTGTCGTTGCTCCAAGCCAGACTCTCTCCGATATAGAGTACCAGATGCTCAGAACTGCTTCCATTAAAATAATAAGAGCCCTTGATATAAAGGGCGGCTGTAATATACAGTTTGCTTTGAACCCGGACAGTTTTGAATATGTTGTAATAGAAGTAAATCCCAGAGTTAGCCGTTCCAGTGCCCTTGCTTCCAAGGCAACCGGATATCCCATTGCCCGGGTTACAGCCAAAATAGCAATCGGCATGACCCTGGATGAAATTAAAAACTCAGTTACAAAGAACACAAGTGCATGCTTTGAGCCATCACTTGACTATGTGGTTACCAAAGTTCCCCGCTGGCCCTTCGACAAGTTCGCCAACGCAGACAGAAGCCTTGGGACACAGATGAAGGCAACCGGTGAAGTTATGGCCATCGGCCGTACTTTTGAGGAGTCCCTGCTCAAAGCCATCGACTCCCTGGATATCAAATTCAACTATCAGCTGGGCTTAAGTCTGTTTGACAGCATGAGCCGTGAAGAGTTGGTTGAATATGTCAAACATCCAAGCGATCAGCGTATATTCGCAATATGCAAAGCTCTTCAGAAGGGTGTTTCTGCAGGAGAAATTGTCAGAATAACCAGGATTGACGACTTCTTCATCAGAAAGCTTAAAAAGATAGTTAAGCTGGGTGATGAAATAACCAATGCAGGTATTGCATGGCTTGATTATGATCTCTATTCAAGAGCAAAGAAGATAGGCTTTGGTGACTCCTACATTGCCAACCTGGCAAACGTACCCCTGGAAAAAATCCTGGAATTAAGGGAAAAATACCCGATTAATCCTGTTTATAAAATAGTTGATACCTGCGCGGGTGAGTTTGAAGCTGTAACACCCTACTATTACTCAACCTACGAAGAAAAGGACGATGTTGAAGTAACTGAAGGTGACAAGGTTTTGGTTATAGGTTCGGGTCCCATCAGAATAGGTCAGGGAATTGAATTTGACTACTGCAGTGTTCACTCAGTTGAAACCCTTAAGGAGCTGGGTATAGAGTCAATTATCATAAACAATAACCCTGAAACAGTGAGCACCGACTTTGATACCTCGGATAAACTATATTTTGAGCCGCTTACCAAGGAATGTGTTCTGGATATAATTGAGAAGGAAAAACCTTTGGGAGTTATAGTACAGTTTGGCGGACAGACGGCAATCAATCTGGCTGAAACTCTGCATTCAGAAGGAGTTAAAATTCTAGGCACCACAGTTCAAAGCATAGATATAGCCGAAGACAGGGATAAGTTCCTGAAGCTTCTGGAAGAACTTAATATTCCAATACCTGAAGGAAAAACTGCCTTCTCTTTTGAACAGGCAAGACAAATTGCAGATGAAATCGGCTACCCTGTGCTTGTAAGGCCTTCCTATGTACTTGGAGGCCGTGCGATGGAAATAGTTTATAACGATAAAACCCTTGAGGAATATATTGCAATGGCTTCGGATATTTCAACAGCTCATCCCATTCTTATCGACAAGTACATCACCGGAAGGGAGATGGAGGTTGATGGAATCTGTGACGGCAGCGAGGTTCTGATACCGGGTATCATGGAGCATATCGAGCGTGCAGGGGTACACTCTGGTGACTCCATAGCTGTTTATCCTCCAAGAAATCTGTCCCAGAAGGTAAAGAATACCATTGAGGACTATACTGTCCGCCTTTCCAAGGCGTTGAAGGTTGTTGGACTGTTCAACATTCAGTTTGTAATGGACAACAATGAAAAAGTATACGTTATTGAGGTTAATCCCCGTGCCAGCCGAACGGTTCCAATAATGAGCAAAATCACAGGTATACCGATGGTAAGTGTTGCCACAAAGCTAATTATGGGAAAAACTCTGGCCGAACTGGGCTATAGGAACGGTCTTGCAAAAGAAACTGAATTCTATGCTGTCAAGGCACCTGTATTCTCCTTTGCAAAGCTGACAACCGTGGATACCTTCCTGGGACCTGAAATGAAATCCACCGGCGAAGTTATGGGTGTTGACAAGGATTATTACAATGCACTTTACAAGGCTATAGCAGCTTCCGGCATGAAGATACCTTCGGGAGGAAATGTACTCCTCTCGGTTGCAGACAGGGATAAGGAAGAGAGCATAGATATTGCCAACAAGCTGTTGTCACTGGGCTTCAAGCTTTCTGCAACCGCAGGCACCTATAAGGTATTAAGTGATGCAGCCTTACCGGCAGATTTCATAGAAAACGACAGAGTACTGGATTTTATAAAAGAAGACAGAATAACTCTGGTTATCAATACTCCAACAAGAGGTAAGCTGCCAGAAAGAAAAGGCTTTATTCTCAGAAGAACGGCAATGGAATACAATATACCATGCATAACCTCACTGGATACCACCAACGCTGTATTGAGCATATTGGAACGCCTTATTGCCGACAATAGAGCCGAGGTTTATTCACTGGATGAGTATTCTGTTTATAACGCATAAGAACCTGTTTAGTATTCCATTGCACTCATCATTTTGGCGGATTTTGCACCATGCTGTGTTAAATTTTTTGGAATAAACAAATTTTCCGGCTGTAGAAAAATTTTATTACCTTTGCATGGAACACCACACCTGGTGTGAACGGAAGTAAAATAAAACTTTTTTAAATACAATAATATGAATCCTTGTGTTATAGACTGTACACGAGCATGGCTCCACAGCACAGGCGAAGCATGTAGCACACACTTTGCGTGGGTTGGTACGGAATTGTAATAAAAATTAATACAATATTAAACCCAATTCTCCATGTACGCGAGCCCAACCGCACGTCACCGGGGAAGCATGTAGCACCACACCTGGTGTGAACGGAAGTAAAATAAAACTTTTTTAAATACAATAATATGAATCCTTGTGTTATAGTCTGTACGCGAGCATGGCTCCACAGCACAGGCGAAGCATGGTTAGAAGTATAAATGAATTGTAATATAAGTACAATTTATTTATACTTCGGTTGCAAGCCGGTGATGTGAGTTATGCGGGAGTACCAGTAGAATATTGAGTATGAATTTATTGTATTTATACACTTTTATATAAATGGAGGTTTCTATGAATCATTTATTAAGTTTGAACGATTTAAGCACCGAAGAAATACTGAATTTGTTAAAGCTGGCTGAAAAGCTTAAAAAACAAACCCTGGAAGGAATTCAACACCATATATTGAAGGGGAAAACTTTAGGCATGATTTTCTCAAAGTCATCTACCAGAACAAGGGTTTCCTTTGAGGTGGGAATGTACCAGCTGGGCGGATATTCCCTGTTTCTAAGCTCGAACGATATCCAGCTGGGCAGAGGTGAAACCATATATGATACTGCAAATGTACTTTCAAGATATTTGGACGGAATAATGATAAGAACCTTTAAACAAAGTGATGTGGAGGATCTTGCAAACTTTGGTACTATTCCGGTTATTAACGGATTGACCGACGAAATGCATCCATGCCAGATTCTAGCTGATCTTCAGACTATTTTTGAGCACAAGGGCAAGCTTGAAGGCCTTAAACTGGCATATATCGGAGATGGAAACAACGTAGCCCACTCTCTCCTGCATGGCTGCGCAAAGACGGGAATGGATATCTCCATTGCATCTCCAAAGGGCTATGAATGTTCTGAAGTTTATGTTGAAGAAGCCAGGGAAGCAGCAAAGCTTACCGGTTCAAAAATCCTTACAACTCAGGATCCCGTCGAAGCAATAGCAAATGCTGATGTTGTTTATGCTGATACCTGGATCAGCATGGGTCAGGAGGATCAAAAGGCGGAAAAGCTAAAGATATTCATGCCTTATCAAATTAACTCAGAGCTATTCTCAAAAGCTGATTCAGATGCCATATTCCTGCATTGCCTGCCGGCATACAGAGGATATGAGGTTACCGAAGATATTATAGACGGACCACAATCTGTAATTTTTGATGAAGCCGAGAACAGACTTCATGCCCAAAAGGCAGTACTGGCAACTCTATTGGGCAAATAGTACAAGGAGTAATCATGAATTATTCATTTATTATCAGAAAAGCAACTATAGAGGACGCTCCTGCAATAGCCACAATAATGCAGGAGGCCTTCAGAAAATATATGCTGGATACGGGCTTGTCAGGAACCCTTGAGGCCCTGACCGAAAGCCTTCAAAATATTGAAGCGGATATAATGGAAAAAGAGGTTTATATAGCTTTAATTGATGATAATCCCGTAGGTACCATAAGAATTAAAATTCTACCTGACAAAACAGCTTATATAAGCCGTTTTGGAGTAATGCTGGATTACCACAATATCGGTATTGGAAAATCTTTGATGAATCTGGCAGACAAGATTCTTAAGGCTAACGGTGTCAAGCAGGTCAGTTTGCATACTGCTTCAAAATACCGTGATCTTATAAGATTTTACTACGGACGCGGCTTCTATATTGAGTCTACATCTACAGACAGAGGCTACATCAGAGCCTTGCTGGTTAAAGAATACCAGCAGGAAAGTCCGTTAGTGCTCTATGTGTAATTATCAAATAAACCCGTCCCACAGCCAGTAAAGTCCTTCCAAAACCAAAATAAATTTGTTCCGTTTGAGTAGATGTTATCATTTCCATATAAAAATCAATCCCTTGTAAATCAGTTCCTATCTGAGCCCACAAGGGATTTTGTTTTTCATTCCTAAACATCATCTGTTTTGGGAATACGTTTATTTATGATGGCTTACTTTATTAATTACGTTCATTATTCAATACGTTCTTCACTCAATCTTACAACCTCTAAATCATGATAGTTTTCTTTTAACTTATGAGCAAGGCTCTCAACACCAAAAATTTCAGTATAGGTATGGCTCCCCACAATAAGATTAATTCCTGTAAACTTTGCATATTGAACAGTATAAAGGACTTTTTCCCCGGTAATATATACATCACAAGTTCTATCCACTGCATCTTTTACATCACTTGTCATTGAACCTCCTCCTGTAACAACGCACAGTCTTTTTATCATCCTGCTGTTGTTTTGCCATGCTTTTACCGGCTCACCAAGGATACTTTCCACTCTTGCAGTCAGTTCAGGAAACGTCAGAGGAGATTCAAATTCACCAATCCTGCCCGCAAATAAGTCATCCTGGTAAAGATTTGATTTTTCTACAATCCGGGCTCCTATCTTCTCCATTAGTGACACATTGGTTCCAAAGTCTGCATCATCCAGTAATGCATGATTGAAATAATGTAATATTCCATGCTGTCTAAGCATTGACATACATTTTTCCTTCATGCCGTAAACAAAATCCCATGCATCATGATGTGTGATAATTAAATCCACTTTCTTATCTATGGCCCTCTGAACTGTCTCAGGTGTGAGATTTGTTGCATATCCTATCAGGCTCACATCCTTTGAGTCTTTATGCGTAAATCCCCATTCATCCTTAAATTTTAATAGTTTTTCCCTTTCAAACAAACTCATCAAATAATTATCCAGTTCATCAATGTGCATGTTAAATTCCTCCTGACTCTCAATTTATATTTAATTCCATATTATAATTAATATTCAGACACTGATGTATTATCTCAGTTTGTATCTCGCCATCAGATATTCATCAGCATACTTTCCGTTCCTTATGGCAGAATACTTTTTGGTACCTTCTATCTCAAATCCCAGGGACTTATAAAGTTTTACCGCCCCTTCATTTTCTACAAAAGCAGTTAATTCAAGCCTTACCAGCATCAACCAATTATCAGCCAGGTCTATGACCTTCTTTAAAAGCGCAGTTCCAATTCCCTTACCCTGATAATCTATATGTACCATAATGCCAACACTTGCAGAATGTCTTAACCTATAACTTCCCTCTACCTTCATGCCTACCATTCCAACAACCCTCTTCAGCCCATTTTCTTCAACCTCAGCAACAAGTAAATGATCATTATCCGTAAGTCCCTTAATAGAATCCTCCGACCGGGTAACCCGCTCACTGAATATCCCGTACATATTCTCCCTGACCCCATCCATCTTTCTCATTTCGTTAATGGATGCTGCATCTTCCAGTTTTACAGGTCTGATTATAAAATCCATTTCAATCCCTCATTTCGATTTATAGTCTTTTTAGGAATGATTAAATAATAACTTCCCATTCCTTGCTCAAGAATCGGGTTTTATTATTTAATCATTCCTTATTTCTCATAATTCAGGCCAGCGAATAAACATTCCGGGGCCGTGCTTTTCATCCGGCCGTGCAATAAACCCATACTTCTCATAAAAAGGGGTAACCCCCTTTGCAGCCATCAATCCTACGGTTGTATTGGGAGTACAGTTCTTTTTCAGATACTCCATGATGGAATTCATGATTAACTTACCCGTTCCTTTTTTTTGAAACTCCGGTAATACAATAATATCCTGTATGTAATATGCCAATGCACCATCACCAATGACACGCCCCATTCCGATTATGTCTCCTCTGCACTCTATACATACGGAATATAATGAATTACTTAACCCCTTTTGAATTGATTCTCCTTCAGCGATTCCCCATCCTACCGAATTTCGCAGTTTAGTGTATTCTTCAACAGTAGGAATCTTTTCTAATATGGTTAATCCCTCAATCATACACACATACCCCATTACTCTTTTTAGTACAAATGAATATATACTTTCCCAGACAATAAAAAACCCCGCAAAATCACTCATAAGAGTGACTCCGAAGGGTTTATAGCCGTTCGTGTAGGACTGTCCGTTGTCCCTATGCTGCTCACAAAAGTGCTGAAACATACTCACTTTTCCGGTATTATTGCATACATTTTCCACATTGTCAATATAATTCAAGGTAATTTACTAAGTAAAATGATTTCAATAAGTTTATGTATATTAATAAGACCTTCTCTCACACTATTTTGGTCTTATGTTTTATCCAGATAGGATATATCAATGTGCATTTGCATTTCATTATCAAATACCAGGGGTATACATACTACTACACCTCTATGTATGCTCAGTTCCATGTTCTGACCGGTGAATATTGTAGGCGGAGTAATATCTATATTGATTCCCTTGGTGGAAAATATCGTTGCAGTATTTCCCAGCACCATATTACATAGTTCTCCGATAGCACTCTTTGCTATCTCATCAAGTTCATTTACAGGAATGCCCATCATCATGGCTGATGCAATTTTACATGCAACTTCTTTTTTAAAGGTAATTACAGCACTACCTGATATTTGACCGGTCAAGCCTATCAGAACAATTAGATCTTCCTGGGTATATGGTTCACTCCTTATGAATATCTCTCCAAGCCTTGGATATAAACCTGTCGTCTGCTTTATGATATTTATACTTGCTTCAATAAAAGGATTTAGATACTCTGCTTTCATTATAACTTCTCCTTGAGTTGTACTGTTTTAAATTAATCTTTAACTTTACCGTGCTTCTTCCATTTTGTCCATTTCCATCAACCTGCATATATAGTATGCATTGAGAGCTTATGCTATACTCTCTATTTGAGAAACCCAGCTTAATCGTTACTTCAACCAGTTTTCAGTATTAATTGTATCCCTAAGTTGACCACTACTGCTGTCACTCTTCCACTATCCTGATATCCTCACCCATTTAGATATTGATTGGCTGAGTTGATATATAAACCTCCCCAGTATTTGTATCCAGCTCTATGGTTCGGCTCACCTTTCCACCCACTTGCGCGCTTAATATTCTCAGATGCAAATTATGAAGGGTTTCAACAACTGCTTTGATATTTCTTTTTCCAATATTGAATATATCGTTCTCGCGGACCGACTCTGCTCCCCCGAATATTTTTATTTCAAGCTCACCCTTTGTACAGCCATGTTCATAACACAGCTTTTCAATCATCAATGGTATGCCTGTTGTAGCATAGTACCCCGGCCTGTCCATCCGGTCTTTTTCTGTATCAGGTTCAGGCAACGCTACATGGATCATAGCTCCTTTTTTTCTGATTGGGCTATATGCCGTCACTGCCACACACGAAGCAAGGGCAAAGGTCTTTAGCAAATTCACCTTATTATCCGATATGGCATATTCTCCTATTCCAACTATGTTTTTCAAATAAATCACCTACTTTAACATTGCCAATAATAAGTTGGGGATATTTTGAAGAGAGGTCTGCTTTTCCACTGCACCTATATCATAGGCCACCTTAGGCATGCCATACACTACACTGGATTGTTCATCCTGACCTATGGTTCTGGAACCTTTTATCCTCATTGACAGCAAACCTCTGGCACCATCATAGCCCATCCCTGTCAGTATTACTCCTATGGCTGAATTACCGGCTTCCTTCGCAACAGATTCAAAAAGTACATCAACTGACGGACAATGTCCATTGACCTTTTCTCCCTGGAAAACATCAACCCGTATCTTATCACCCAGCTTTTTTATTTTTATATGCTGATCACCGGGAGCTATAATAACCTTGCCAGGCTCCAGGAAATCACCGTTCTGTGCTTCTTTGACCTTCAGACTGGTCTGATTGTTAAGTCTATCTGCAAACATCCGTGAAAAAACAGGCGGAATGTGCTGTACTACCAATATTCCGGGCATTTCAGAAGGTAAGCTTTTTAATATATTGAATATAGCCTCTGTTCCACCCGTAGACGCACCTATGGCAATTACTCTGTCGGTGTTGATTTTACTGTTTGTTGAAGTAATGGCATTTGAGGATTTCTCCCGGTTAATCCTTGCGTGAGCAGCAATTTTTACTTTTGCAATAACATCCATAATAAATTTCTCAACATTTTTTGGAGATTGAACATCAGGCTTGGTTACAAAATCAACCGCACCGGCATTCATAGCGTCGAAAACCGCTTCACTAACTGTGCTGATAACTATTACAGGCAGTGAATGCTGTGGCAGCAGCCTTCTGATGAACTCAATTCCGTTCATTTTAGGCATTTCAACATCGCAGGTCATGACATCCGGCTCGTACTCAATTATCTTATCCCTTGCATCAAAAGGATCTGAGGCTTTTGCAACAACCTCTATCAAAGGGTCAGAGGCCAAACCCCTTGCGATAACTTCTCTGAAAAGCAAACTATCATCCACGACTAAAACTCTTATCTTCCTACCATTCATCCAACCACTCCTCTTTATTCCTTCCTGTAAACAGATGGTGCAATATACTTAAACCTTGTTGTCTCCCTGCTCAAGGATTCCGAATGCCCGATAAACAAATAGCCTCCATACTCCAGGTGGTCATAAAATTTTTCAACCAGCAGGTTTTTCGTTTCATTATCAAAATATATCATCACATTCCGGCAGAAGATAGTATGCAATTTTTTTCTAAACGGAAATACGCTATCCATCAGATTTAATTTTCTATATATAACTTCGTTTCGAATCTTATCAATCAAAACGGAATTTTCGTGGTCGTACCTTTTAAAGTAAGCGGTTTTCCAATATGATGGTAACGGTGCAATTCTTTCATTACTATAGATACCCTTTCTTGCCACTTCTAAAACCTGTTCGGATATATCTGTAGCAAGTATTTTTGTGTCCCACCATAATTTTTCCTTTCCGAAGAACTCGTCCATTATCATGGCCAAGGTATAAGATTCTTCACCAGAAGAACTTGCAGCGCACCATATGCGAAGATCCTTTTCCCTGACTGTGTCAGCTAAATATGGCAGAACCTTGTCTCGGAAAATGTAGAAATGATCGGGTTCTCTCATAAAAAAGGTATGATTTGTTGTAATCCTGTCAACAAGAGTTATTACTGCATCGCCGCTTTTATCAGACACCAGATGGTTATAATAATCTGTAAAATTAGAAAAACCTGACTGTAGCAGCACATTATTAAGTCTTCCAGACACAAGTGCCATCTTTTCCTGTTTTAAACGTATGCCGTAATGGTCCTTGATATATCCTGCCAATTGCTTAAACTCTTTTTCTGTTATTTCTATCATTGAAATCACCTTCAATTGAATTTCAAGTGCCGTCGCAAGTGATATATGTTTCCGGGAGTGCAGCCACCCCACTCCCGGAAACAGCCGATTTTGTATTCAATTTATATATCATATCTGAAGTATAAAGCCTGAATCAATACTTCCCGAACTCCCTGTCGGTTAAGACTATTTTCTTAGAGGCTGCTGCTTCCTTTTGAAAGTCATTTATACGGTTGGAGTCCTTTTTGCCGTACATTTTGTCCAGCAGCTTTAAAATATCAGGATTTATATCTTCAGAAGTCTTATAGCTCTGAACGGCAGTATTTGATTTTCTCAGACTGAATCTGGCTACCTGCTCTTTCAACAGTTCAGCCTGGCTTGACAGCTCCTCACTTGCAGCAGCACTTTCCTCGGAGGTAGCGGAATTTGTCTGAACCACCTCTGAAACCTGCATTATGCCCTGGTTTACCTGAGCAATCCCCGACGCCTGTTCATTTGAGGCTACAGCTATATCTCCAACCAGATTTGCTACTCTGGATATGTCTTCAACTATCTTGTTCAGGGCATCAGCAGTTTGATTGGCTATTCTGGTGCCACCCTCAACTTTCTTGATTGAGCCCTCGATCATTTCTGTGGTTTCTTTGGCTGCATTGGCCGACCTTGCTGCAAGATTTCTTACCTCTTCTGCAACAACAGCAAACCCTTTTCCATGCTGTCCTGCTCTTGCAGCCTCCACTGCTGCATTGAGGGCCAGGATATTGGTCTGGAACGCTATTTCATCAATAACTTTAATAATTTTGGATATGTTACCCGAGGAGTCATTTATTTCTTCCATAGCCTTGAGCATTTCCTTCATCTGGCTGTTTCCCTGTATCGCATTACCCCTGGCTGCTTCAGCTAGAGAATTTGCCTGATTTGCACTTTCAGCATTCTGTTTGGTTTGAGAAGCTATTTCTTCAAGGGAGGCCGTTAGTTCTTCAACTGAACTTGCCTGTTCAGTTGCCCCCTGGGACAAGGCCATACTGGAATCAGATACCTGTCTTGAGCCTGATGAAACCTGTTCTGCAGCAAAGCTGATTTTTGACAGCACATCATTAAGATTATCATTCATTTTTCCAAAAGCTGAAGCTAGTACCCCAACTTCATCCTTTGAATTAACATCAATACTTACATCAAGATCTCCGTCAGCTATTTTATTTGCTGCAGTCACCAGCCTGTTTAGAGGTTTGCTGATGATGCCTGCAATTATTAACCCCAAACCCACAGCAAGTACTATGCCGATTATGATAATAGCAATCATGATTATTGATTGGCTGCGGTAGTCAGCTTCACTTTCATTTGATTTTTGCAGAGCTGAATCAGTGTTATACTGTATTAACTCCTCCAAAGCGTTGTCAAGAGCTACTCTTGCATCTGTAAACTCCTGTATACTGCCAGCCGCTTCGTCATATTTGTCTTGTTTAACAAGTTCTATATGCGCGGTGCGTACTTGTCTGTATGCAGTCAGTTTGGTTTTCAATGTGTCAAACAAATCTTTATTTTTTTTATCGTCTTTAATAGTTTTTTCATATTCCGCAAGATAATTGTTATTTTTCTCTGTATAACTATTAATTTCATCAATTCTTTCCTGCTTCTTTGATTCATTTCGTTCATATAACAACAGCAAATAATCTGATCTTATGATTAGTAATGATTTTTGAATTTTTGCCAGATTGGTTGAAGGTACAAAATTGCTCCGGTACATTTCCTCTCCACGGGTATTTATCGTACTCATATTGTTTATTCCCATAAAGCCTATGACTCCGGTAAATACAGCAAGAATTACAAAGCAGACAATAAGCTTGGCTCTTATTTTCAAATTACTGAACCATTTCATAAATTTTCCTCCTTAGATATTTAAGAATATCCTGATATTTATTCATTCTTTAAAATACATTCTGCCTCGTCTTCATTCAGCAGTTTGTCACAGTCCAGCAAAAGTTTCACCTCGCCGTGAACCTTGCCAATGCCTTTTATATATTTATTTCCTCCCCTGCTTACCTCCGGCGGTGCTACTATTTCGGTTTCAGGTATTGAAATAACCTCTGAGACGCTGTCAACAATCAACCCTATTGAAACTTCTCTGATATCTATAACAATTACACAGGTCCTGTCGTTATACTCTATGAAATTCTTTTT
This sequence comes from Bacillota bacterium, assembly GCA_023409265.1. Taxonomy (GTDB): domain Bacteria; phylum Bacillota; class Clostridia; order Acetivibrionales; family DSM-1351; genus Ruminiclostridium. The sequence goes on from JAEYHZ010000008.1 coordinate 242,838, forward strand.
AAACCTTAACCTTACATCCATTACGGGTATGATCTTTCCCCTGAGATTAATAATTCCTCTTATGTATTCAGGCAGCTCAGGTACTTCCGTTATGGGCTGAATTCCGATTATTTCGGTTACAAACTTTATTTCAAGCCCGTAGGATTCGCTTCCCAGGTTAAAAGTAAGAAATCTTCCTTTCTGCGTATCTTCCTCCTGCTGGGACTGCCCGGATGCTAATGCTTCTGCCATATAAAATTACAACCCCTTTCAATTTCTATAGTTGTTTTATTTTCCTGTCAGTCCTCCTATATCAAGGATCAGACTTATACTCCCATCCCCGAGTAAAGTACATCCGGCTAAACCGCGAATTTTGCGTTTAGTTTGTATATAACCGGGCAGTGCCTTTACTACTACTTGCTGCTGACCTAATAGTTCATCTGCAAAAATACAAAAGGTTTTCTCATCCTGCTCAACCATAATGAGAATCCCATGGGTGAACCCGGTAATATCAGTATCAACTTTGTAATATTGGTGCAGGCGAAGAATCGGATAGCACTGTCCTCTGACCATAATCATCTCATTTCCGTCGGGATCGATAATAATATCATTCTTTTCAGGTCTGAAGGACTCTTTTATTGCTTTTGTCGGAATAGTGTATCTGGACCGGCCCACCTGAACGTTCATTCCATCAATAATGGCCAAGGTAAGAGGTATTTTAAGAGTAATCGTTGAACCTACCCCTTCAATACTGTCTATGGAAACAGATCCACCCACAGTTTCAATATTTTTAGTAACCACATCCATGCCGACGCCTCTTCCGCTGAATTCAGTAACATCGTCCTTGGTGGAAAAACCGGGCAAAAATATCAGATTATATATCTCTCTATCCGTCATTTCATTAGCAGACTTAATAAGCAGATCGTTTTCTTCTGCTTTTTTGAGTATTTTTTCTTTGTTAAGTCCTTTACCATCGTCCTTTACCATAATTAAAACATCACTGCCGGAATTTTTAGCCTCAAGGGTAACTTTACCAACTGGCTGTTTCCCTCTTGCTGCCCTGACTTCTGCCTCTTCAATGCCATGGTCTATGGAATTTCTGACAAGATGCATCAGCGGGTCTGATATGTGCTCAATTATATTTTTGTCAACTTCTGTTTCCTCACCGACCAACTCCAGCTCTATCCCTTTTTCAAGCTTCCTGCTCATATCTCTCACAACCCGGTGCATTTTCTGAAAGGTCATTGCCAGAGGTACCATTCTAATTGACATAACCATGTCCTGAATTTCGTTTGTAATTTTGCGGAGCTGCCTGGCGGCTTTTTGAAAACCTTCCAGTTGAAGTCCCGCAAGGTCAGGGTTCTGTGTAACCATAGCCTCCGATATAACCATTTCTCCCACAAGATCCATCAGCTTGTCCAATTTAGCAATGCTGACACTGATGATACTTTGATTCGGACTTATAAACGTTTCCTTTTGCAAAGTGTCTTTATATTCAGTACCTATTTTAGGCATAATAAAAGAATTTTCTTCAACAAGACCAGGGTTTGTTTTTTTATATCGGCTGAACTCTATGTCATTTTCAAGTTGAATCAATTCCAGTTCCTTGAGAAAAATCGTTTGATTAAAAAATTTTTCAATTTCTCTATAATTTTTTTCTGTTTTTAAATAAATAATAAAACCCTGATTCTTTATAACATCAGCACTTCCATCATCGTCGATAATATCTTCAGGAAAATAGTAAACTTCATCAGTAAACTCCCTGATATTATGAATTATTGTGTACGCTCTGATGTTCTCCATTTCACAGCCGTTTTCAAAGAAAATAACAGCCTTATAGCTATTTGATGATGCCGGAGTATCACTTTTAGCTGGAGCTATGTAATATGGCTGCTGTTCATACAATTCCAGCTTTTCAGAATTATTTGCGGAATTATCTGGGTTTTCAATTTGTATCAGGGTTAAAAAGGAGTTTATGGCTTGAATTATTTCAGAAGGGTTTCCCTCTGCCTTCCTCCCATCCATAATTTTTTGCAGCTCGACTTTAATAAAGTCAATCCCCTCTAAAATATGGTCTGAAAGAGCAGAGAATTCAATATTATCAGGTTTCTGCTCCCTTAAAAAGTAAAATAGATCTTCAATGGAATGGGCCAATAATGATATATTATTAAATAGCATCATGGCCGAAGAACCTTTAATGGTATGCATAATCCTAAAGATTTCATTAATTGCACTTTGTGAATAATGGTTGGATTTCTCAGTCTCTAAAATATACTTTTCCAACTGTTCAATATTTTGCGTTGTTTCAAATATGTACATGTCCAGCATCGGTTCACTGGAAAACTGACCTGACAAGAGATCACCTCCTTCTAAATGTGCTGATTATGACGCTTAGGTATAAAATTTTTCGGCTGTAGAAAAATTTTATTACCTCTGCACGTTTCAACGAGGCAGGGAGACATGTGCTCGCCGCCTGAAAACTCTAAGAAGTACCTGCCACCTGCAGAGGTGCGGTACATTATTGTTTCGTTACATATCAACTATTTTAGTAAGTGTTTGAATCAGGTGCTCTTCTTTAAATGGTTTAACAATAAAGGTTTTAGCGCCGGATATGATAGCTTCCCTTACTCTTGCTTCCTGTCCCATTGCCGATAATATCACTATCTTTGCACCCGGGTCTATTTGCAGAATATTTTTAAGTGCCTGTATGCCGTCTAACTCCGGCATGGTTATATCCATTGTTACAACATCGGGTCTCAGTTTGTTGTACAATTTGATTGCTTCCAATCCGTTTTCGGCCTCTCCTGCCACTTCAAAACTATTTTTCTCCAGCATCGTCCTTAATGACAATCTCATGAATGAAGCATCATCTACAATAAGTACTTTTTTCAAGTCTGTCACACTCCCTTTGTGTCTTTTGTTAATTTAAATAGCATAGTATTTCTTTTCTACTTACATTTTAATTAAATTTAAGACTTTGGTACTCTGCCAAACATAATTTATATACTCTGACAGAATAATTTAATCCAGTCTGCACCTTAAGACGTTCTAAACTACAGACTGGATATTTCCATAACGAGTTTACAGAATTTTACTAATTGCATTTACAGATATTCTGTTTTAATTGGCTATCAACTAAAAAATTATTACATTAATTATAGGTTTTAATTAATTTTATGTCAATCAAAAATTAAGCAGAAATTAGCAAATCAGTAAATATATAAATAAGTTACAGGGGTTATTCGTCTATGCTTGTAACAGCAGTTTGCCGGATTTTCTGTTCCAAATAATTCAATATTAAACTATCCATTTTTCTGCTGAGTTCAAGTACTTCAATACTGTCACAAGCATTTGCCTCGACCATTTTATTAAGCTCTTCTCTTAAGTCTTCCATCTCTATCGTCATCATTTTTATCCAACCCCTATATCTTAAAAATTGCTCATATCTTAAACATGGCTACTAAAGCCTGTAATTCTTGTGCTCCCTGTGAATTTTGATCTGCAAGTTTTGTCTCCTGTATGGTTTTTTCAACTATTTCAGTGGTTTTTCCGGCAATATCCTGTACGCCTTTGGCACTCTCGTTAATTGTTGCCGCAACCTCGTTCATAGCTGTGGAAATACTTGATACTGCAGCATCCAGCTGACCGGCAGCAAGCTCGAATTCCTCCATAAGGTTGTTTATAAATTCCGCGTCATTATTGTATTGCTCACTTACCCGGGTTAATTTCTCATAGTCTTTCAGTACATTTTTATCCACAAAAGATAAGATTGCTTCAGAATTTTCCTTCATATGTCCTACCGAGGAGTAAACATTTTTTACTATTCCCTGTATCCCTGCTGCCGTCACTGAGGACTGTTCGGCAAGTTTTCTTATTTCATCTGCTACCACAGCAAAGCCCTTACCCGCCTCCCCGGCCCGGGCTGCTTCTATTGCTGCATTTAAGGCCAAAAGATTGGTCTGGCTGGTTATAGACAGTATGGTGTCTGCAAGGACGCTGATCTGTGTAATGGTATTTGATTCCTCAATTGCATTTTCCATTTTTGTTTTTACATCTTCATATATTTCTTTTGCATTCTTAGTAGATTCCATGGCATCCTGCCGTAGAGTATTAGCTCTTTGTGTTATTTCGCTTGATTTTTCAGCGCCGCCTTTTACTCTGTCTGCAATAGCACTTACGCTTGCATCTATTTCCTCAGTAGTAGCAGTAATCTCCTCTGAAGAAGCCGCTGTTTCCTCCATACCTGCAGATAGCTGCTGAGTAGTGGCCGAATTGTCATGTGCGTTTTCCTGAATGTTATTTGACAGCTTTTCCATACTCTCGGCATTTTCCATAATTACCTGAGAAACGTCCTGCAGTTTTCCTGCCATTTCTCTCAGCACCTGGCGTGTTTTGAACATCGCTCTTGCTATTATTCCTGTTTCATCCTTGTTTTCTGTCAGGTGATTATAGCTTTCATCATATACAAGATCAAGGTCTGCAGTCTTATTAATAAGTGCTGTAAGCTTGACAATCGGCCTTGAAATTTTAGTTGCAATGAATAATCCCAATCCCAGTGCTAATATCAACAATAGTATGCCGCCGATTACTATATACTGAATCATTGTGTTTACGGGAGCCATTATATCACCGATATCCCCCGTTACCACCAGTGTCCAGTTGGTCTCCGGAAGTACACTATACGCTGCCTGTTTCGTTTTACCCTGATACTGGTATGTGACTACTGCCGGTGCTACCTTCTCACCTCTTTTAACCTGTTCCACAACTCCTTTAATTTGTGTATTGGTAACAGGATTGCCAATATTTTTTTTGTCGGGGTGATAAATGGTAGTTCCGATTTCATCCACCAGATATGCATAGCTGGATTCAGTATCAAGAATCTTTGTTTCTGACAGATACTTGACTATGCTGTCGGCAGTTACTGCTGCCCCAGCAAATCCAACCAGTTCTCCATTAACTTTTACCGGGTGTACAAAAATAATTACAAATGCTCCTGTAGATTTTGATTTCAATGTTTCACTGATAGCAGGTTCCCCGTTCTTCAACGCTTTTTTTGTGTAATTTCTGTCATTTATATCTGCTCCAAGCAATTTTATATCACTGTCAGCACAGATTATACCCTTTGCATTAACAATAAAGATATGTTCCATATTTCCTGCATCTTTTACCATTGTCTGGAGTTTAGGATTGAATTGAGCCTGTATATCAGACATTGGCTCCCCGTTTTTTGATCTGACCAAAATCTCTTCTACTTCCTTCTGCTGGGCAATCAATGCTATGTTTCTTTGTTCCTTGTCAATCATGGAGCTGATAATGGTTGAGTTTTCCTTATTTATTTCAGTCATTGCAGATTTAGTAATATTACCGATGGTCTGGGTGGATTTTAGCAGTGCAATTCCTCCCATTACTCCAATAGTGACAATCATCATTGTAATCATAACAATTGAAAGCTTAGCCCTTAATTTCATAGTTTAAATCCTCCTGATAGTTAATATGAGATGATAGATTTTCTCGAATTTTCTCTATAGTGTCTGCTTCCTGCATAGGTTTGCTGAAGAGGAATCCCTGAATTTTGTGGCATTTATGCCTCAACAGATATTCCAGCTGTTCCTGTGTTTCAACACCTTCGGCTATAACACACAAGTCCATGGAGCGCCCAATTTTTACAATCAAATCGGTAAGTGATTTATTCTTTTTATTTGTTATGGTATCAACAAAGGACTTGTCTATCTTTAAAGTTGTTATTGGAAGCTGTTTCAGATAATTAAGTGAAGAATAGCCTTTTCCAAAGTCATCCAGAGCTATTTTTATTCCCTTTGCGCGCATTAGTTTAAGTTTTCCGGCTATCACCTCGTATGATTCCATTAGTATTGATTCTGTTATTTCAAGTTCTATTTGTTTAGGGTTTAACTGCAGAGCCTCAATTGTATCAATAACCATATTTGCAAAATCGTCCTGCAAAAGCTGGAGCATTGATATATTAACAGAGATAGTCAATCCTCTGAAACCCAGACTTTCAAGATTATTCAGGAATTGACAGGCTGTCTTCAGCACCCATTCTCCTATTGGAATTATCAAATGTGTTGCTTCTGCAACCCCAATGAATTTTTGCGGGGATACAAAGCCCAGTTCAGAGTTCCTCCACCTTATTAACGCCTCAAATCCTGAAATTTTTCCACTTTTCAGATCCAGCTGCGGTTGATAGAATAACTCAAATTCATTTTTATCCAGAGCTTTTCTTAAATGTTTTTCTATATTCATTCTTTCCGCTATTTCTTCATTCATTGGGTCATTATAAAACACAATTCTGTTTTTGCCGCTTTCCTTGGCTTTATAAACTGCAATATCAGCATTTTTTAATAATGAATCAATTTCACTTCCATGTTGGGGATAAATGGATACCCCGATGCTTACTGTAGTGTAAATGCTGATATTTTCTACTTCGAAATAAGGTTTGAAAGCTTTAAGAATACTTACAGCAAGCTTTTCCAGGTACTCCTTTCTGTTATATTTTTCAACCAGAACTATAAATTCATCTCCACCCAATCTGTATACAGTTGAATTGTCTATACAGTGTCCAATCAGTCTCTCACTGATCTTTACCAGCAGGAGATCACCAAACCTGTGACCCATTGTATCGTTAACATACTTGAAATTATCAATATCTATATAAAGAAGAGCATATTTTTCTTCACTGTTTTCATGTATAAGGGAATTCAATCTTTCATTAAGCGCAAACCTGTTTTCAAGTCCGGTAAGCTGGTCATGGTACGCCAGGTAATGAAGCCTGCTTTCATATTCTTTTAGCTCGGTAATATCTGTATGAGAACCTGCCATTTGATATAGTACCCCTTTGTCATCAAAGGAGGCCTTTCCTCTGGCGTAAATCCATATATACTTTCCGTCCTTCCTTTTGAATCGATATTCACAATGGTAGTAAGGTGTTTTTTGGGTCTGATGATTAATCATTTTTTCTTTGGCAGCAGCCTTGTCCTCAGGATGAATAAAACATTCCCAACCATGGGCTGCCTCCAGATCATCCTTACTGTAACCTGTAATCTCATGCCATCTGTCGGAGAAGCTTCTCACTCCGTTTATTTCCTGCCAGATTGCATCATTTGTTGCCTCCGATATGAGTCTGTAGCGTTCTTCACTATCCTGTATCTGCTTTTGGTTAAGCAGAGTTTGTTGATATTGTTCTTCCAGCTCGGCCTGTGATTCAGCAAGCCTTTCATAGGCTTCTTCCAACTTTCCGTTGGCTTCGGAAAAATCATTCACGCTCTGCTTGAGTTCCAGCTCTGTTTTTTTTAATTGCCTTAAAGAATTGTTAATTAGAAAATATATCAGTATACCTGTAATGGCAACATACAGCCATCCCTTGACCAGACTGAAAAAGGTTACCATTTCCAAGTCTCTTACCAGGAGATTAAGCATTTTATCAGAAAGTAATATCCATACTGCTCCTGTTATCAGATATATAACCGTAATTTTCAGCGATATATCTTCCGGTTTCCTGCCAAACATTGTGCCCCCCTATCCAAGCCCTCGGCTTAAAAACATAAAATAGGTTAATTATAAAGGGTATATAAACATAAAAGGATAAATTTGTATTATATTCCAATAATACAAGTTTATCCTTTAAACAAAAATGGAAATATGTAAGCACTTACCCCGAATTTTTTCGGTAGTTGTTATAAACAGTCATATTTTTAGGATTGTTGTCGAAATTCAGTGATTGTTTTTCCTGTATGTTTTTTAAAAATTTTACCAAAGTATTCAACGTCTTTGAACCCAAGTTGTTCAGCCACTTCATAGGACTTGAGCCGCTTGGTCCTTATGAGTTGTTTAGCTCTCTCCAGCTTGATCAAGGTCAGGTATTCAATGAAGGAAATACCTGTTCTTTGTTTAAATACCTCACTTATATAAGACCTGTTCATATATAAGTTATCTGCCACTGTTTGGAGAGATAATCCGTTATCAATGTTTTGAAGTACATAGTTGCTTACTATCCAGACTAAGCCCATCTCCTGGTAACCAAGTTGATAAGTGTTGAAAGCGCTGATAATATTTTGAACAGTCTTCATAATATAATCCACTATCTCGTTAAATTCTTTAAATTCAAGCACTGTAACAGTATTCAGGCCGTTAATATCCATATATTTTTCCATCCAGCTGTTTTCATTCAATATACCTTTAATCACCAGTGGAACTGCTTTCTTCAGTGCCCCCTCCACCTTCATGACATCATATTCGAGATTAGCCCCTATCCGTTCAATTATATGACGTATTGAATCAACTGCCTTTTCATCTCTGCTTTGAATCAATTCTATAATTTTATCTATGTCCTGACCTTCAAAGTATTCCTCGGTTCTTTCCTCGAATATTTCCTCAAGTTTTTTTACCCGTTCAGTTTCCTTTTTTCTGCTTATTATATGCTCGGAAGCCCTGCTGAGGAGTTTTGTCAGTTCTTCCGAATTAGCCGGCTTGGCCAGAAAATCAAATGCGCCCAAAATCATTCCCTGTCTCGCATAGCTGAACTCATTAAAGTCGCTGAGCAGCACAACGCAAGGACACAGGTTTTTTTCAACTATCCTGCTTAATAGCTCCATGCCGTCAATTTTTGGCATCCTTATATCGGTTATAACCAGGTCAATATTATTCTTCTCCAGTTTCAAAAGCGCTTCTTCACCATTTCTGGCTTCATCGACAATAATAAACCCTGATTTTTCTCCCCATACAGGTATCCTTTTTAATTCTATCCTGACAATGTCCATATCATCAACCAGCATTACCTTCAGCAATGTTACGCCCCCCATGCATCAATTCAGGAACGACCGTTCCTTCATTATTTATCCGTTAAAAGGTACCGTAAAATAGATTGTAGCTCCAATGTCTACTTCACCTTGAATCCACGTTTTTCCTCCATGTTTTTCAATAATTTTCTTTACTGTTACCAGTCCTACACCCGAACCCTCAAACTCATCACTGGTGTGAAGCCTTTGGAATATACCATAAAGCTTGTTCGAAAAAGCCATGTCAAACCCGACACCGTTATCTTTAACATAAAATATATATTCGTTTTCAGTCAAGGTACTGCCCACCCTGATTTGAGCCCTTTCTCTATCCTTTGTAAACTTGAAGGAATTGGACAGAATATTGGTTATAACCTGTCCGAACAAAATCCTGTCTGCCGTAATATTGGGAAGACCGGTTTCGATAATCAGCTCTATATGTCTTTCAGGGTCGGCAGCTTTTAATTCATTAAAACAGGAAACAAATCTTGCTTCGGTATTGATCTCCTCAAGATTCAGCTCAGATCTGGAGGCTGTTGAATACTGAAGCAGTTTGCTTATCATCTCAATCATGTCTTTTGAAATGTTTCTTACGCTTGACAACATATACGCCATATCTTTGTTAATGACTTTGCCGTAGTCCTCCATTATGATACGGATATAACTTTCAACAGCCCGGAGGGGTGACTTCAGGTCATGTGATACCGTGTAGGTAAAAGCTTCCAGCTGGCTCACCACTGATAGCAGCTCCCTTGTTCTGTCCTTAACTCTTTGTTCCAGCTCTTCGTTGAGTTTTCTGACTTCATTTATAGCCATTTTATAATTTGTTATATTCTCAAAAACAACTCCGATTTGATTATTGTTTATCTTAAAAGCATTAACAAGATAATATATTTTGCTGTCGGGATAAAAGGTTTCAAACTGCTCGGTTTGACCTGTGTCTAAAACCCTTTTATATATAACCTGATTCCGGTTTTTCAGTCCGAATACCTCTGACCAGGTTTTGCCGGGAAGGTCTGAAATACTTTTATTGGTTTGTGTTTTAAAGCTTGGATTTACCTCTATAAATCTCATATCCTGAAGTCTTCCATCCTTATCATAAACAGGCTCAAAGACAAAATACCCGTTCATCATCTTTTCAAATAGCTGCCTGTAGCGTTCCTCACTGGATATGAGATTTTTCTGAACCTCTGAAAGTTCATCGTACTGCACTCTCAGCTCTTCTTCTGAAGCTGTCAGTTCCTCATAAAGCTGTGACAATTCGACGTTATTTTTTGCAAGCTCTTCTTTTATTAATTGTATTTTCCTCAAATAGACCAACAGAATGAATATAAAAATCGTAAGGATTACAATAATGATAACTGTTGTAATGATGATATTCTTATATGTTTCAAGTAATGAATACGGTTTATTGATTATTATGCTTCCCTTGGGTATATGATCGGAACTGATTCCAAACCTTTCAAGCTGTATATAGTCAAACATGTATACAGTGGTTTTTGCTCTGCTAACAGGTATGTCTGAAATATTTTCTCCGTTTAAAATCCTTCTGGCAATAGCTCCAGCCAGTTCTCCCTGAACTTTTCCGCTGAGTATGCTTCCCCCGACCGCACCATGCCCAAGACCAAAATCATACAGATGAAATACCGGTACACGACTGTTATCGCTTATAATCTGGGAAAAATTTTCAAAGCCAAGAGCCGTACCTTCTTCATCACTATAATAAGTTGTAATTAGGATAATGCTGTCCTTACCGGCTTGTCCCACTTGAGCCAGTATATCCTTATATGTACCCTTATTCAGTGGAACCAGACTGACCCCGGGGGCCACCTTTTCAACAGCATTTAATGTAATCTCCCAGGTGGATATCCCGCTTTCAGAATTATCAAATATTACATATATTTTTTTTAAATCCGGATACATTTTTAAGGCATTACTTATTGTCCCCTCTGCATCCAGTTCTTCCACTATTCCTGTTACGTTCTTTTCACCCTTTGTAAGTTCTTCAACTCCCTTATTATTAACACCGCAGAAAACAACAGGTGCATTGTTAAACAGTTCATTCCTGTTGTCCAAAGCGAATTTAAGGGCTGCATCGTCTGTGGTTATTATTAAATCCAACTTTTTATCAGCATATTTATATTTAAGGTAGGATTGTAAGTGAAGCAGGTTTTCCCTGGTGGGATATGTTTTCCAATCCATATACTCCACCGATATTTCACAGCATTCCCCATTAATTTCCAGCTTACTTAGTATCCCGTCATTCTGGTTTTCAGACCAGGATAAACCCTCCGAATATGAATTTAATATTAAGACCCTGTTTCTTTTTATCTCCATCGCATTAACACCCAATCCTGATGGAAATGAGAGTATCAATATAATTGTTAGGAATATAAAGTATCTTAATAAAGAGGTCTTTTTCTTCAAAACCACTAAATTAACACTCCCTTCTACAGAATTCAATAAATTATTATAAATCAAAATTAAACTTATTCAAGTATGTAGATAAATTATTTATTCCCTGATTTTACAATATGAAACAATATGAACATATAACGGAAGAACCTTCCAGGTGCATTGCCTTATAACTTATATTTTTTATAACAAGAAAATTAATGTACTAAAATAATTATCGGTAAATCTATGGCAATTTTACAGAATATTATCACTTAAAAAAGCAAAACTATAAATAAGGAATGATTAAATAATAACTTTCCATTTTGAAAGGGGCCTTTTTCCGAACTTACTGCGTTGTTTAAAAAGTACTGCTTGTCAGTACTTCGTTGTGATAAAGTAATTATTGCGTCCTCCGCCGCCTTATCTTTTGAAAATTTTCTCCCTTGAAAACCGGGTTTTATTATTTAATCATTTCTAAATTTATTTTTCAGGAGGTTTAACATAATATGTCGGATAAAGATATTGAAAAGTCCTATGAGCGAAGCGCAGGTACCATGCGCGGAGATAATACAACCTTTGGAACAAAGCTTACCAATGAGCATTCAAACGATCCAAACACACACACCGATATCCACAACCGTATCCAGGTTGATTATAGTAAGATCCAAAAATCTCCTCCCATGGAAGATGTCCACAAATGGCAAAGAGAACATATTAAAAAGGATGACCAGTCCAAGGAAGGTTACCCTTTGAATGTTATTATTGACCCGGCAATGAGGGAAATGTATCAGGTGGTTCATGACGCAGGAATGACAAATGTGTTTGACAGGTTCAGCCAACAGCAGCCAATACAATGTAAGTTTTGTATTGAAGGTCTTTCCTGCCAGCTATGCGCAAATGGTCCCTGCAGAATAAGTGACAAGGTTCCGAGGGGTACCTGTGGCGTAGACGCTCACACCATGGTTTCAAGGAACTTTGTTTACCGACATGTAACCATCGGAACCTCAGCAAACATATTCCACTGTCATCAGGCTGCCAGAACTTTGAAGGCGGCAGGTGAACACCCTGAGAGCGGGCTTATAATCAGAGACCCTGAAAAGCTTAAGAAATACTCAGATATGGCAGGTTTAAATACCAACCAGCCTATAGAAAAACTGGCTGTGGATTTTGCACAGTGGGTAATAGATGACATACATTCACCCTACCATATTCCCTCAAAAACGGTAGAAGCCTTTGCTCCTGCAAAACGAAAGGAGCTTTGGAGAACGTTGGGGCTCTTCCCGGGAGGAGGCTACAGCGAGGTTGCATATGCTCAGACAAGATGTATGACAAACTTCACTTCAGATCCTGTAGAGTTTCTTCTTAACAGTGTAAGGCTGGGTGTAGCCAATGAATACCAGGGCTTGTTCCTGCTGGATATTATTCAGGAAATCATCATGGGCACTCAGGAGATCGCTATGAAAAAACAAAACATGGGACTCCTGAAGGAAGGAATGATCAATGTTGTTACCAATGGTCATATGCCACTGCTTGCCCACGTAGCCATTGATCTGGCATCTACTGATGAATGGCAGCAAAAAGCTAAAGCGGCAGGGGCCGATGGAATCCAGATTTTGGGTCATGTTTGTGAAGGCCAGCAGTTGATCAACTACCAGGGAACACACAATCAGAAGGGTTACGGCGGACAGGAAGGGGAATGGCTCTCCCAGGAATACCTGTTGGCAACAGGTGTTGTGGATATGTTTATGTTTGATTACAACTGTACAGTCCCAACAATGCCCCTTTTCGCCAAACGTTTCGGAACCAAACTTCTGAGTACACACCCCGTTATCCGCCTTCAGGGTACAGAAGCGCTGGACTTTGTTCCTGAAAAAATGAAGGAGCAGGCAGAGAAGGCGCTGGATATGGCAATAGAGTCCTTCAAGCAGCGTAAGTCTGAGAACAGAAAAACATATATTCCTCCTCACACCTCTGATTGTATGGTGGGCTTCAGTACCGAATCGGTCAGGGCTGCCCTGGGGGGAACCTTTGACCCACTGATAGAGCAGATTGCAAATGGAAACATCAGAGGTATTGCTACTATTGTAGGATGTACTACTGCACGTTACGGACAGGGCGGAAGCAACATCTTCCGTATAACTCAAGGCCTGATAAAGAATAATATCCTTGTGCTTTCAGGCGGATGCACCTCATCTGTTATGGAATACACAGGTCTCACAAATCCTGCTGCCGCAGACGAATGCGGAGAAGGCCTGAAAGCGGTATGCAAGCAGCTGGGCATCCCACCTGTGCTGACCTATGGTGCTTGTGTGGATATAGGTAAAATGACACATACGGCAAAAGAACTGGCTGATGCCCTCAATGTTGACACAAACCTGCTGCCGCTTGTAATCGGTGCCCCTGAATACCTGGAACAGAAGGCTGTTGCCGATGCGTGCACTGCAGTTGCTTTAGGCTGGCTGGTGCATGTTGCACCTGTACCTTCCATCACCGGAAGTGACGTAGTAGTAAAAACACTGACTGAGACAACAGAGACCCTTGGACTTGGTAAAGTCGTTGTGGAGCTGGATGCCGAAAAAACAATTCAAATATATGTTGACCATATAGAAAAGAAACGTAAGGAACTGGGGTTGAACTAGTTATCGCCGCAAAGTTGAATTAACTTGTTCTAAAGCTGTAGCTTACAATTTATGACGGCGGTCTGCAAAAAACGTGATGCTCCGGTAAAGAGCATCACGTTTTTTGATTCCATTTTTACGATTTATATAATTAAGGCATATTTGATTTAAAGATATTGATCAAAGATCTCAAATCCTGAACTTCATAATACTTTCCTGAAGCTGCAGAGCAAGTTGGGACAGACCTTCAGCCGCCTCAGTAATCTGATGCACTGTCGATGCCTGTTCTTCGGTTGAGGCTGCCACCTCTTGGGTACTTGCAGCTGTTTGCTGTGCCACACTTGCTATTCCTGTCATTTCATCACCGGCTTGTACTGCGTTTTTGCTTAAAGCAGATGAAGCTTCGGCAACCTGAACTACTTTATGACTCAAGGTCTCAACTACACTGGCTATATTATCAAAGGCAGCAATGGTATTTTCAAGGGATTTGGTCTGTTCATGCACGACCGCCTTTGATTTATCCATTTTATCAACCGCCGAACTTACGCCTGCCTGCACTTCCTTAATAATCAAATCGATCTGTTTAACAGAAGAATTTGATTGTTCCGCAAGTTTCCGTATTTCATCGGCAACCACAGAGAAGCCTTTTCCGGCTTCACCGGCTCTTGCTGCCTCAATAGCGGCATTGAGTGCCAATAAATTGGTCTGATCCGAAATTCCGCGAATAACTTCCAGTATTTGTCCTATCTCCTTTGATTTATCAGACAATTCGGTTATAGCAGCTGCTACCTCCAAGGAGGTTTCATTGTTTTGTCTAACCTTTGCTTCCTGATCTTTTACGGTATCCTCTCCATTGTTAACAGCATCTTTGGCTTCTTCCATCATTTTTTCGGATTGCGCCATATCTTCCGCAATCTGAGATAAGCCATCAACGGTCTGCAATATTTTTGCATTACCCTTTTCGGAAGATATTGCCTGTTCAGATGCACCCCTCGCCAGTTCTGTGACAGCTACGGATATTTGCTCTGAAACCTTGGTCACTTCCTCAGATGAAGCTGCAAGCTCTTCGCTTGAGGCCACCAGCTCCTGTGAAGCATTGCTGACATTAACTATCAACCCTCTCAGGTTATTCACCATCTGTTTAAAGGCATTTCCCAGTTCATAAATTTCGTCACGAGACTTGATTCTGGGCACCTCCTGGGTAAGATCCCCTTCAGAAACCATAGCTGCTGCCCTGGTTAATGCTTTTACGGGTCTGGCTATACTCATGGTCAGTACAAATCCAATTGCTGCCGCACCAAGCAAGGAAATCAAAATTATAATGAAAGAAAGAGTAATTCTGTTCTCCATATCATTTTTAGTCTCACTAACAATATCTGAATTCAGCTTATTAACATATGTACTCCAATTATCTACAAGCTTTTCAATTTCCAGCACACTTCCCTTAATATTTTTCCCGTATGCAATTGCTTCATCCATTTTACCGTCTTTTACCATGCCGAATATAACTTGTACACCCTGGTTATATTCACCATTTGCCTTTTTCAAATTGCTCAGAAATTCCTTTGACTCAGCGGTAGATATTTTATTTTCAATATTCTTGTATATGGTATCCAGCTGATTTAGTACTTCATTGTACTGACTTACATATTGTTCATCTTTGTACAACATGTATCCGCGTATGGCAGCGACCTGTTCCAGATTCAATGCCCTTGCATCTTTAACCAGGGTTTCTACCGGGAGATTGTCATTAATTATTACCTCATATGAATTTTCCAAGGTATTCATCCCATTTAACCCTATAAAACTTACTATTATAATTAATAAAGTTATAACAAAAAAACTTATAAAGATTTTAACCCCAATTTTTATTTTCATCTGCAATCCCCCAGAAATAGTTATTTATAAATTAAATCACAACCTAAATTTAATTAAGGAAAGTTAGAGATAATAGGATCCGTATTTAAAATCGATTTGTTTAGTGACTAGTCTATTATTTAATGCCACCTTTTCTATTACTTGAAACAATAATATTTGAGTATTTTGATAAAAATATTTCCCAAGCATTATAGTTGGAATATTTTATGTATATTATGCTTTTATCTGCCTGAAACCATGTAGGAAACCCCACTTTCAGGAGGGGCTTTCAATAAAAAAAGACCCTCCTAAAATGAGAGTCTTCTCTTATCATTCATATTCTTTAACTTTTTGTTAAATACAGTTTATTTCTTGGGTACTCCGTTGAAGCCTTCCCCCAATACTTCCCTAACATCGGCTAAAATCATGAAGGCATTTGTATCAATGGAATGGACAATTTCTTTAAGATGTTGAATTTCATTTCTGGATAATACGCAAAGCAGTACATTTTTATCTTTGCCGGAATAAACTCCTCTTCCTTTTAGTTCTGTTACGCCCCTGTCCATATCATTTATGATTCGTTTTGCAATTTCCTCCTGGTGTTCAGATATGATGAGTACAGCTCTGGCATAATCCACACCTTCCACCAGTGCATCGATTACCTTTGTAGTAATGAACAAGCTGACAAGGGAATATAAACCGATAAGTACACTTTTAAAGGCAATTATGGCAAAAATTATGATTAATGCATCAATAGTTAAAAGAATCTGTCCGATTGTCAGGTTCTTTATAGGCCTGTTTAGAAGCTTTGCAGCCAGTTCCGTACCTCCTGTGGTAGCCTCCATCTTCAAAACTACTCCAAGTCCGATACCGCTCAGGAAACCACCAATGATACTATACAGCAATATATCAGGAGTTGATGCATTTCCGGCTTCATTAATGAGTAATTTTTTTGCAAGATCTGCCATGAAGGTTTCAGTTAAATCAATAATTACTGATAAAATAACCGTACCGTATAAAGTCCTTATGAAAAAGTGTCTGCCTATAAATTTGTAACCCAGTAAAAACAGCGGTATGTTAATCACCAGCATTACAGTTCCTACAGGCAGTTTGCCATTGCTTAAATAGTAAACTACTGTAGCTAAACCACTAAGACCACCGGGTGCTATTTTGTAGGGAACAAGAAATATGTTAATTGCTAATCCAGTGATTCCAGCTCCGAATGTAATTAAAGAATAGATTTTCAGAGTATTAATTACCTTCTGTAGTTTAGACATTTACCCTCCAAATGACCAGTGTACCGGATGATTTATCCTCAGTACATTGGTATAATAAAAAATCAAAAAAACATATATTAATAATATATGTTTTTTTGATTTATATAAACATTTATTTACTATTTCTTTGGCAGGTTATAACACTTACTATAGAACTTTCTGCAAAAATGCTCTCGTTCTCTCATTTTTTGGATTTGTAAATATTTCCTCAGGAGCACCCTCTTCACTTATCTCTCCTTTGTCCATGAATATTACTCGAGAACCAACCTCTCTTGCAAAGCCCATTTCATGAGTAACAACAACCATTGTCATGCCGTCTCGCGCCAGCTTTTTCATGACCTCAAGAACTTCTCCCACCAGTTCAGGATCAAGTGCCGAGGTCGGTTCGTCAAACAGCATTATTTTAGGCTTCATAGCTAGTGCTCTCGCTATGGCAACCCTCTGCTGCTGGCCTCCGGACAGACGGGCAGGATATTCATCCTTCTTATCTTCAAGACCCACCATTTTAAGCAGTTCCAAACCATAACCGATGGCTTCATTTTTAGGTACTTTCTTAACAGAAACAGGTGCTTCAATTATATTCTGCAAGACCGTCATATGCGGGAAGAGATTAAACCTCTGGAAAACCATTCCCAGTTCGGTACATATTTCGGATATCTTTTTGTGAGTAATTTTAAACTGATTCTTTCCGTCAATTTTCTCAGCAAGAAGTTCATCCTCAATCATAACTTTTCCACTTGTTATTACTTCGAGGTGATTCAGGCATCTGAGCAAGGTACTCTTACCGGATCCGCTGGGCCCGATAATACATAAAACTTCCCCCTGTTGTACTTCCAGATTTATGTTTTTAAGAACCTCAAGGGTACCAAACGACTTGCATACATTTTCTACTGTTATCATTTTTCCCATGTCGTCTCTCCCCCTATTCGTATACTGAATATTTCTTTTCCAGTTTTTCAAAAGTAAATGTAAACAGAGAAGTCAAAAGCAGGTATAATGCAGCAGATGGAAGATAGATCAAAGCATTACCAGTTGCATTTGAAACCTGAATAGTTGTTCTCATAAGTTCAGTCATACCTATTGTAGATACAAGTGCCGAATCTTTAAGTAGAGCAATAACCTCATTTCCAACCGGAGGAATCAATCTCCTATAAGACTGAGGAACAATAACTCTTCTCATAGCTTGCCCATAGCTCATACCTAAAGCCTTTGCAGCTTCCATCTGACCTTTATCTATTGATTGTATTGCAGCTCTTATTATTTCAGCAAGATAGGCACCTGAATTTAATGAGAGTGCAATATAGGCGGCTGTCATATCATTAAAAGTAAAAACTTTTGCCATTGAATGTGGAACTGCCATAGGTAGCGCATAGTAAAAGAAGAATATCTGCATCATAAGAGGCGTCCCTCTAAAAACCCAAATATAAAACCAACATATCTTATCTATTATTACATTCTTTGATAACCTTCCAAGTGCTAGAAACAGTCCAAGTATCATACCAAATACAACAGAAACAAGAGTCAGTTGTAAAGTTATAAAACTACCTTTTAATAGCGCAGGCATAGCGTTAATTATACTTTCCAAAATAAAACAACTCCCTATTATACCTTTTTATTTTTATACTACTTAATGCCAGTCTATTTATTTTATATCTTTTACATTACCTGTTAAATCTTCGCCAAACCATTTTTCTGATATAGTTTTCATTGTTCCGTCAGCAAACATGTCATCAAGAGCTTTTTGCGCCTTATCACGAAGTGCTGAATTATTTTTTGCAAAGCACATTCCAATTGGTTCATTTGTCAATCTTGCACTTGATACCTTGTAGCTGGAGGAATCTTTCTTTACATAGTATCTCGCAACCACTTCATCAACAACAATTGCATCAATTCTACCTACTTTTAAATCTGAAAACGGCTGAATTACCTGATCATATTTTTTTAATTCAAACTTAGTTGTTTTGAGATATTCAGCACAGGATTCATCTGCTGTTGTATTAATCTGCACACCAACTTTTTTGCCTGCTAAATCCTTTGGCTTTTTTATTGTTGTATCGTCAGCAGGAACAACTATGACCTGTGCATTTGCAATATACGGTGTTGACATTGCGTACTTTGCCATTCTGTCTTCATTTCTGCTTACAGAAGATATAATAGCGTCAAATTTATTTGATTCCAATGCAAGGAAAATACCCGCCCAGTCATTTGATACGAACTCAGGCTTCATATTGAGTCTTTTTGCTACCTCGGTAGCAACATCAATATCAAATCCAACAGTATTATTTGATTCATCTTTAAATTCCATTGGTGGATAAGTGTCATCAACTCCAACCTTAAGCACCTGCTGTCCTCCAGCCGCACTGTCCGCAGCTGACGAACTTTCACTTGCTGTACTGCTTGATGCTGCATTATCACCGGCAGCAGCCCCACAAGCTGTTACTGCAAAAGCTATTATAAGCAACGCTGATAAACAAATAAAAACCCTTTTCATTTTATTCATACCCCTACACCCCTTTTTAATGTATAAATATTCATTATGCAATAATAATACATTAAAAAGTATAACTTTACAAGGCGTTTTGCAAGTTTTGTGTACCCAACTTGCAAATTAGACCAGTTTGTATTTTATTTGTTTGATTGCTCACCTTATTTTGTGCTGCAGACCAAAATATATCTCTTATGAATTCAGCTTCTTAAATATATTGTCTTTAACCTTTGAACTTACTCTGATGTTATTGACACCCTCATTTATCAAAGCCTGTCTGATGTACTCAATCTCTGCTTCTGTAAGCTGAATTATTCTGCCCTTCTGGTTGGATTTCAGGTTCTTTAATATATCTGCAATTGCCCCTTTGGCTTTTTCAATATCATTGAAGTAATAAACATCCAACTCATCGAAATATGCAGCATCATGCTTCAAATATTTCTCTTTAATTAATGATGCTTCCAGCTGAACCAGTTTTGAAATATCTACAATTTTATATACACCCAGATAATCAATGTAGTAACTGTTACTCTCCCTACCGGACTTTCTTACAATAAAATTAGATTCACTTACATAATCAAAGCTCATGTGCCAATCCTCCTAAATTATGACTATATGACCATTATAACAGGATAAATCTACCACAACAATATTATGGTTCTATCTGATATGCAAAATCAGCGTGCAAGTAAGCTGAGGCTTACTTGAATAATAAATATGCAGGTTAAATATGCAAGCGTTGACAAATAAAATCGTATATTCTAAACTGTAAAAGTCAATTACTTTTAGCCGATTACTAATATTTGGGTTAAAAGTTTTTAGCTGTGTAATTGGGTCAAATGTAGAAATACGTGTTTTATACATTTTATAGCTGCCAGGCAGCTTTGGAGGCTGTATGAGAAAGATAGTAGAAATTGCGGGAATAAATATTGACGACATATCAATGGAACAAGCCGTTGATAGAATTTATGAATTTATCCGATCAAATAAAAACCATGCCATTTACACTCCTAATGCCGAGATAATGATGGATGGTATTACAAATAGAGAAATGAAAACTATTTTGAATAATGCAGATATGCTTGTAGCAGACGGCGCAGGTGTTGTACTGGCTTCAAAGATACTTGGAAAGGAGGTTGCTGAAAAGGTTTCGGGATATGATCTGGTAAAAAATCTTTTGACTGCATCTTCCAAGAGGCCTATAAAGTTTTTTTTATTTGGCGGAAAACCCGGGATACCTGAAAAAGCCAATGCCAATATAATCTGCGATTATCCCGGTGCAGAGGTAGTAGGAACAAGAAACGGTTATTTTTCCACAGAAGATGAAGAATCTATTATTAATGAAATAAACGCTTCAGGTGCCGATATTCTGCTGGTTTGTTTGGGAGCGCCAAAACAGGAGCTTTGGATAACCGAAAACAAGGACAAGTTAAAAGTAAAAGCATGTATGGGAGTAGGCGGAACCTTGGATGTTCTGGCCGGAAACGTGAAGCTTGCTCCCGACTTTTTCAGGGATCATGGGCTTGAATGGTTGTACAGGCTATTTAAGGAACCAAAGCGTTTCAAAAGAATGCTCAAACTGCCAAAGTTTATTCTGTATGTAATTGGGATACGACTTGGATTTGTAAAGTAAAGCTTATTGCTTGAGAATTAATATGGTTTATTAAATAAAAGAATTAAACTAAAGATTGCAATACATGACAAAGGGGCGTACTGTTATGAATTAGTTTCCAAGCTAATTCATAAAGGTACGCCCCTAATAAATGGCACCCTATTTCATTGATTTGCCGGTCAGATTTTCGATAATCTTTACCGATGCATAATAAACTTCCGGGTATTTCAGAACTTTCCTGTTCTCCAGCTTTTTCTGAAGAGTTTCATCTATTAAACCTTTTTTGCATGCCTCGGAATAATAATTTCCTTTTATATCGGTTTGGCCTGACAGTTCCAGAACAATCTGCCCAAGGAGTTCTTTTGTTAAAGGTTCATCCTTCAGATACTTTCTGATACTTACATCAAACTTGTAATTATAGGCTTCGGCCGACACTCTCGGCACTCCGTTCAACACCATAAATGCCAGGTCCTGACTTCTGGCTTCCTTATCGTATTTATAGTCATTTGTAATACCTCCGCTTAACAAACCTAGATTAATTAGCTTCTCAGCATATGGATAACTCCAGTTTCCGGTAAGGCTGGTGATGTCCTCCTTAATGTCTGACATGTAAATACCCATTTTTCTGAGTATCTTTTCAATTTCCTGCTGAGTATCCAGATTATGATCGTCAACCAGCATTGGGACATCCATATCCTTTGATATGCTGTATGCAGCGATAATACCTGCGGCAAGCCCTGTTCCTGCTATACTTGAGTTGGAATTTACGGCTGTTTGAACAAGCGAAGAAGCAGAGATCTTATCACCGGTCATAATGACATTGTTCAAGCCTTCAGGAATTATTGAGTTAAGCGGTATATAAAAGGTTTTCGGATTGCACAGGACATATCTGTTACCATCGTCCATGGTAAAGGTGACAGGTCTTGAAGCTGAACTTATCCTGTCGGTGAACCTTTTCCCCGTAAGGACATCGCTAAGAGTCAAACTATATCTTCCTTGAAAATGATATGGAGATGACATGACAAACTCATTTGCCACCGTCATTCCGGTGGAATTTTTAAATTCTTCAAGATTGAGCTTCATAAAATTGTAAAAATCTTCGCATTCCTTTTTTGCTTTTACATAAGCATCAGCTATTGCTTTTTTATCACTCAGATCTACATCACGGATATTTATCGCTTCTACCACTACGCTTGAATTTCCCTGATCAGTAATATTAATGCCTGCTATAGAGATATTGTTGTTACCGGGTTTATAGCTTCTGGCAAGAAGGTTCATCATTGCTCCCTGTTTTTGCACTAGTTCCATTACCTTGGCCAAATCAACACCAGTTATCAGGAAATTGAGTTTAACAGGCTGATACAAGCCTTTAAGGCCTATGTCTTCATATCCTGCAGTAAAACCAACGTTACATTTTTGCAAAAGCAGACCTTCACTGGTGGCATCAACATACCTTTTAGCAATTATCTTTTGTTCCTGCTCATTAGTTTTTACCTCTAAACCTTCAATTTTGCTCTTCTGATAATCCACTCCCGAAACCTCGGCATCATATATAACAGTTAAGTTTTTATATTCAGAAAGCATTTTGTTTATCTCTTTTGCGTAATTGTCAAGATTTGAGCCTTCCCCCGATTTGTATCTGATTTCTTTAAAGAAGTCAGAGCTTACACTGTTGCCGGTAGGAGTAAAATCTTCGGACCAATTGGTATTTAGAGTGCTTTTCATTTTTTGCTCAATACTTGGGGAAGGGAATAAAAGAACAGTCCTGGCGCCCACCCTGGCTGCCCCGATGGCACTGCTGACTGCATCAAGACCATCTCCGACCACAGCCACATCGTAACTGTTTTTATCGCCGGCCGCTCCCAGATTCTCAAAGGTATAATCGTCTCCGGCCTCAAAATAGTAATCTTTTTTCAACATTGGCTTAACTACAAAAAAGAACAGTATGGTTACAATCACTAAAACCAAGGCCAACCTTATCAGTATATCTATTCTTTTCTGTCGAATATCCTTCTGATTCTGTTTTTTCATCCAAATCATTTCCTTTTAAGTTTATTAAACAACCGACATTCAGAAACCGTATGAGAGCCTGTTTAATGTCTCATTGCACTGGTGTTTGGATAGATTTTGCGCCATACTGCGTTAAATTTTCCAAAGTCAAACTATTGATAGTTTGACTTTTATAAACAAAGTATTACTTCGAAAATTTGCCTTGCCTGGCATAAAATCCACCTAAAATGCCAAGCACAAGCAGACATTTAACAGGCTCTAAAAAAGAAGCTTAATATAATATCGTCATTAAGCTTCTTTCTATTAATACAAGGAATATAGTTGAATAATAATTTCCCGCTTTAGAATCTCAAGTTATCACTTAGGAACAGTTCCTGCATGGAAATAATTCTATTTTATAGTATAGGTACCTTTTATCATTACATATGCATCTTTTGAGGCTTTTATTCCTCTTCCGTCTCCATTGGGAACCAGTAACAACTGGTTGTCGGGAATGGTTTCTCCGTTCTTTAAATCCTTGCCCGATATAAGGTTTGATAATCCGCCGGTAGCTGTCTTTTCTATGTATGCAGTAGCCCCGTTTTTGGTTCTGAGAATTATCTCAGTACTGCTGCCTCCCAATAATATTTTGCCGGCAGGAAGCTTTACTACTTTAAAAATTATACTTTCCTTAAGTGCAGCCAGTTCAGTTTCAGTATCACTAAGTTTCTTTTCCAAAGCTGTCTGGGAGGCAGGCGCTGTAATTTGCTTTTTCAACTCATCAGCTGAACTTTGAATTAAATTTTTGAGCTCTGTTTCCAAAGCATCTATGTAAGTTTTGTCATAAATAACCTGCCCGTTTCCGGTTTCAGCCCTAACTACTGGAGCCAGCTTCAGCAAAGCAAATCCACATACAAAGGCAGCCAATATTAACAAATATCTCTTTTTAAACTTAATCTTAAGTTCTTTCATACAGCATTCACCTCTTGTTTCAAATTACTTTATCAGCTTAAATCTATATTATAACTCTGAAAGCCCAAAACTGACTTCAAGAGCATTATTTACCTTATCCATAAGTTCTTCATCCAGATGCCCGATTTTTTCTCTCAAGCGTTTTTTATCAATTGTTCTAATCTGTTCAAGCAAGATAACCGAATCCTTTGCAAGACCGTACTCCAAAGCACCTATCTCAATATGAGTAGGCAGCTTTGCTTTATTTATCTGAGAAGTAATTGCTGCTGCAATTACAGTAGGACTATATTTATTCCCGATGTCATTCTGAACTATCAGAACAGGCCTGACACCGCCTTGTTCCGAGCCGATAACCGGGCTCAGATCTGCATAATATATATCTCCTCTTTTTATTACCACGTTTCCTCCATCTCCCCAAGCCTATCCTCATATATGCTCTGCTGATCATTATCAGCTCCAAGGCAACCCTCAGCAAGCCTCAGATTTATTTCAGCCATCTCTTCGTAGCCTTTTCTCATGTTATCCCTCAATTCAACCTTGTGCTTTTCTCGTATATAAAGACTCATTGCTTCCCTGACAAGCATACTTCTGTTTGTTTTTTCATTTGATACCAAGGTATCCATTTCTTCCAGTAAGTTGTCCGGTACGCTAATTAATATCTTTTTATATTGAGCCAACTTATTTACCCCCACTCCAGGAACGCAAAATACAAACCAAAGTACAAATCGTTCCTTAATAAGCTTTTCTCTATCTATTTCTATTTTTAGTACCAAAAAATCAAATTTTTCAGTTAGACAAGCATACTATCCTTATCGCACGTATAGAAATATTATAATACCCCACCAAATATCCGGTCAAATTAAGTTTATGTTACTGTTAACGTTGAAACCCGCTTATAACGCATCTTTCATGGAAATTTCGAGACTGTGGAAAGTTTTCCCTAAAAGATGCGGTTTAAATGAGGCAAAGGTGTCAAAGGCCCAAAGCACCTATGAGTACCCAGTGGACATCTAATGCCTCGTTATATCAAGTAGTTCAGAATTTTTGAAATCTTTCCATCCTTAATAAAAGCTCTCGGTATTCTTTTTCCCACTATACAAACAAGCTCGTAATTTATCAGACCAATTAATTGTGCAACATCCTCAGCCGTTATAACATTGTCTCCCTGGGCTCCCACCAGAACCACCTCGTCACCTACTTCTACAGCGGAAGTCAAATCTGTTACATCAACCATACACTGGTCCATACAAACCCTTCCAACAACCGGTGCATATTGTCCATGAATAAGCACTTTTCCCTTGTTGCTTAACATACGCATATATCCATCGGCATAACCAATTGGAATCGTAGCAATACGTGATGTCCTGCCGGTTGTAAATATTCTTCCGTAACTTATTGAAGTATCTTTTTCAACCTCTTTAACAAGAATTACATTTGCTTTTAAAGTCATTGCAGGTTTTAAATGGATTTTAGTCTTATCGACCTCTTCAGAAGGATACATTCCATATTGAATAATACCCGGGCGAACCATATCGAGATGCATATCTGGATATTCTATAATTCCTGCGCTGTTTGCGCAATGCTTTACTGGGATATGTATTCCGATTCTCTGAAGCTCATAGCAAATACTCATAAAACGTTCAAACTGCAATAAAGTAAATTCCCTGTTTTTTTCATCGGCCGTAGCAAAATGAGTGAACAACCCTTCAATTATTATGTTCGGCAGGCGGCTTATTTCCACAACATTCTTTACAGCGCTGTAGCCCGGTAAAAATCCTATTCGTGACATTCCGGTATCAATTTTGATATGAATTTTAACTTTTTTTCCCTGCTTAACGGCTTCATCAGATAGTGCCTTTGCCAGTTCGTGGCTGAATACCGACTGTGTTACATCATTTTCAATAATTTCATTTACTCTTACAGGATCGGTATATCCTAAAACAAGTATGGGAACGTTTAGTCCGTTCTTTCGGAGCTGTATAGCCTCATCCAGCATAGAAACCGCCAGTCTGGTTACTCCGTTTTCAAGTAGTGTTCTTGCCACCTCCATTACTCCATGTCCGTATGCATCTGCCTTGACAACTCCCATGATCTCGGCATTCTTGTTTGTAATTCTTCTGATCTCACGAATATTATGGGCAATGTTGTCAAGATTTATCTCGGCCCATGCCCTGTTTAGTTTATACTCCATTTTTTCTTTAGCCCCCCAAAACAATCAGCTGCAACTTCAACCGACTTTTCTTCGTTAACTCAAACTTGAATCAACGTTACTTTTAACTTCTTTCTCTAGTATAACCAAATAATGTTTAGTGAAAACATAATCTAATAAAAATACTAACATTATAACGCATAAATTCAACAGGAATTTTCCGTTATCTCTGCAAGCGTTAAAATCTATATACTATATTAATATGGCTTTTTCGGCTTAATGCCACTGAAATCCTTAAATGCTCTGAATTTTATAAAGGCTTTCGGTATATTCTCAACAATATCAGTAGCTGTCAGTCCATGCTCTCCCTTTTCTTCAGCAGCAATATCACCAGCAAGCCCATGGAGATATACTCCTGCCACAGCAGCATCAAATGCTCCTGTCCCCTGCCCCATTAGCGATGCAATAATTCCTGTCAGAGAGTCTCCGCTGCCTGCTGTGGCCATACCGGAATTGCCTGTGGGGTTGATGAAAGCTGTTCCGTTACGGTCAGCTATAATTGTTCCTGCCCCTTTGAGTACAACTGTTACTCCCCACAACCGGGAATATTTACGTGCTACCTCCAGTCTGTTTTCCTGGACATAACTTATCTCAAGCCCTGTCAATCTGGACATTTCACCGGGGTGAGGAGTGATAACCACCTCACTTTTAAATTTACTGAACACACTTGTATCTCTTGACAGAGCGTTGAGGGCGTCAGCATCCAAAACAACCGGCAAATCAATCCGGCCAGCTATATTGTTAATTATACTGTATATGCTCTGACTTGTGGAAAGTCCCGGACCTATTGCTGCAACATCGCATTTTTTTAATATATTAATAATTGCTTCTGTACTTTCCCGGCCGACAACACCGTTTTCTTCCTCAAGCCCTGTGCAGACTGCCTCAGGAACAACTGACTGGTAAATATTCAACAAACTTTTAGGTGCAGCTATATAAACCAGGCCTGAGCCGGTTTTCAAGGCGGCCCTGGTGGTAAGACATCCGGAGCCTGCCATGCCCTGTGATCCGGTTACAACTGCAACTTTTCCGCAGCTGCCCTTGTTAAATCCGGAGCCTCTTACCGGAATAATTTTTTTAATTGTATGGGACTCAGTAAGAAATGTGTCTGCTTTTATACTTTCCACAGCTTGGTGAGGCATGCCTATTCTCTCAACTATCAGCTGTCCGGTGTATTCTGCTCCCGGGTACACAAGCTGCCCTATCTTTGGAAGTTCAAAAGTCACTGTTTTGTCAGCTCTGATACAGTCACCGGGAACTTTACCGGTAGCCGATTCAATACCCGAAGCAATATCAATTGATAGTATGTATTTGGCATTATTGTTGATAGATCTGATTACATCTGCAATATAGCCCTGAATCCGGCCTCTGAAACCTGTTCCAAAAATTCCGTCAACAACAAGTTCCGTTTTGCATATTTCATCTGTCAACTCAGTTATATTGGTGGTTTCATTAAAGAATCTTATATGTGCACCCAGTCTCTCGGTAATGACAAAATTAAGAAGCGCATCACCTGACAAAAATGCCTTGTCAAACAAACACACCAGACTTGTCTCATAACCTTTGACAATAAGGTGCCTTGCAACTGCGAAGGCATCCCCGGCATTGTTACCTTTCCCGGCCACAATTAATACATTAGATGGTAATTCCGGCTTTTGTTCAAAATATGAATTAACATGCTTTACTATTTGCAAAGCCGCGTTTTCCATAAGTACAATCCCCGGAATCCCCAAATTCTCTATTGAGTATTTATCAATCTCGCCCATTTGAGCGCCTGTAACAGCTTTCACAAACCTCTCCTGCTTTCCTTTTTGTAATCCCTGGAAATAATTTTTCATAATTTCCGTTAACACTGTTTATTCAAAGTCTTTCGAAATCTAACTTGAAGAACATTGTCATATCTATTATATCTCATATTTTGAGTAAATAGTAGTCAGAGAGCCTGTCAAATATCTGCTTGTGCCTGGCATTTTGAGTAGGCTTTGTGTCAGGCAAGGCAAATTTTTGAAGGAATAATTTGTTTATAAAAGTAAAGCTATTAATAGTTTGACTTTGGAAAATTTAACGCCGCATGGCACAAAATTTGCAAGAATGACGAGTGCAATGAGGTATTAGACAGGCTCTAATGAGACAGTGAGAAGCTGTAAAGGTCAGAAGTTGACAGAGGTTGCAAATAGGTTCCAGGCATAATATAGCTCTGTCACCCAGGCGTGATAAAATAATAACTTCCCCATTTAAAGCTGCTATTTTCCGCCGGTACGACCTTGTCGTCAGTTGCAATAAAGCAATTATTGCGCGCCTCCGCCTTGTATTGACAAAAAATATCTCGCCTTAAATCGGTGTTTTATTATTTATTATGCCTTGCTGGTGAAATATACTTCGTCCAGCTTCTGAAGCTGGTCCCCGCCCAGCAGGTCATGGAAATATGAATATGTATCAGTATCGTCCTGGGCTAGAAGTTCTCTCTCTTCAATGAGCTTCTTAAGCCTGTCCTTTGTTTCGGCAATTTCCTGATCAAGCTGGGTTACTCTCTGCTGGTGTTCCCTTATGGAAAAGTACACAAGCTTCACGGCATGCTCCAGGAGTTCAAGATTGGACTGTCTTATCTCCTTTGGAATATTTTCAAGCCTTCCTTCTATTTCAGCCAGTCTGTTGTTTATACCCACAATCTGTTTTTCACATTCCTGCATCTCAGACTGGGCTTCCTGGTTGTTGTTTTCAAAAACCTCGGTCGTAAGCCGAATGATATTATCCATACATTCTTTCTTTTTTGCAGCGATATCCTTTGACTCAGAAAGAACTCTGGACTGTTCTTTCAGGAGTTCCTTTATTTTATTTTCACACTCAATAATGTTTTCAGTCTTGACTATATTGTTAAAAAGGCTGTTCCATCTCTCGTCCAGTATCAGAAGAGAAATGTCATTCTTTATCAAAACCTTGAAATCAAACTGAGGCTCGTTTTTTTTTCTTTTAAATAACTTCCACATGTATCCTCCATAACTTCAACAAGTACTATTCCGGCAGAATGTGTCTGCTTTTTATTTAACCGGTGTCACACCGGGATTTTCCAAAACGGTCTCTCTACTGATAAATATATCGGTAAATATTGTATTATATATAATCACAAAGTTTAGGAACAGTTAATAATAACTTCCGATGCTAAAGCGGTTGTTTTTTCACTACGCTGCGTTGTGGTCAGTTTCAATAATGCGACAACTAATCCTTAGTTTTTACCCTGGAACTTGTATTAACCCTGGCACAAAGGTATAATAAATTCATTGGACGGCTTTTGACTCAGTTTGGCGCAAAATCCGTCAACATTACAAGTTCAATGAGATATTGGACAGGTTCTAATAAGTGAATAAAAGGAAAGGTTATGTATGAATCGTTTATTGCTTTATGCTCATGCAGGCAGCAGGAATCACGGCTGTGAGGCTATTGTAAGATCAACATTGAAAATATTGAATTTAAATAACATAGATGTATCCCTGGCAACTTTCAGAAAACAGGAGGATGAGGATTTTCTGGCTCCTGACTTTGATTTGAATTTTATAAGCTACAAACGCTTTGAAGGATTCCATCCCGTAAGACTGGTTGATGCAGGCTTAAGAAAACTGAAACTGAAAGAGGATTTTCTTTTCTCCTTTTCTCAAAAGGAAATAGCCCACAACCTGGACAGCAATACCTTAGGCCTTTCCATCGGAGGAGACAATTACTGCTACGGCATACCCAGATGGATATATTATACAAATACCATAGCTGCAATGAAAGGCAGCAAGACTGTTTTCTGGGGCTGTTCCGTCGATCCTGAAGTAATTACGCCAGAGATGCTGGAAGACCTGAAAAAGTACAGTCTGATAATTGCAAGAGAAAGTATCACTTATGAGGCCTTTAAAAACAAGGGGCTTATCAATTGCATTCTGCTGCCCGACCCGGCTTTTACCCTGGATATCAAGTCAGCGCCACTACCTGTGGGCTTTGTTGAAGGTAATACAATCGGAATAAATGTCAGTCCGTTGATTATGAAAAGTGAAACCAGTGGCGGAATAGTGTTCAAAAGCTATACCAGGCTTATACAACACATACTGGATACAACCGACAGCCAGGTGGCCTTGATTCCCCATGTCCTTTGGGAACATGACAACGATATGGTTCCCTTATCCGATCTTTATGATAGTTTTAGTAACACAGGACGAGTAATTCTTCTTGGTGATACGTATAATTGTATGGAGCTGAAGGAGTTTATATCCCGCTGCAAATTATTTATAGGGGCCAGAACCCATGCAACCATTGCTGCCTATTCTACAGGTGTGCCTACACTCGTAATAGGTTACTCAGTGAAAGCCCGCGGAATAGCAAAGGACATCTTCGGCAGTGAAGGCAAGTACATTCTCCCCGTTCAAAAGCTGGAGCAGGAAGATCAGCTGATCAAAGCCTACGAAGAGTTAAACAGGGATCAGGGTGATATCCGGAAGCATTTGTCGGAATTCATGCCGGGTTATATAAAAAAAGCTTATGAGGCTGGAGAACCGGTCAGAAAACTAATGAATTTATAGAACATTGCACAGCTAACTACAGTCTTTGCTAATAAACTATATTGATAAACTATAAGGAATAACAATGAAAATCAACGAATTAAAGTGGGGCGCTGCCCTCTCATACACCAATATATTGCTGTCAAATTTAATAAACCTGGTATTTACCCCTTTCTTACTTACAACCCTGGGTAAATCCGAATATGGTCTCTACACCCTTATTGGAGCATTTGTGGGTTATATGGCTGTTCTGGATTTCGGACTTGGAAACACCATAACACGTTATGTGGCAAAGTACAGGGCAGAAAATGACAAGCCGGGCGAGCAGAGCTTTCTCTCTCTTGCCTTCCTGATTTATGCTGTTCTCACTGTGGTTTCAGTCATCATTGGAATGGCAATGGTGCCGGTGCTGCCGGCTGTATTCGGCAATTCACTTACCGCGGCCGAGCTGGATACAGCCCGTAAAATGTTTGAGGTCCTGATAATCAACATCGGGCTTACACTGTTCCTCAACGCCTTTACATCTATAATGTCGGGGTATGAGAAATTTGTTTTTCCCAGAACCATGACAATCCTGAGAGTTATTGTGAGGCCGCTGACAATTATTGTTCTGCTGCTCATGGGCTATAAGGCTTTTGCTATTGTTGTTGTTGATACAGTGCTAAATGTATTGCTGCTGCTGATTAATATGTGGTTTGTATTTTTCAGAATGAAAATCAGGGTAAAATACCAGCACCATGCATGGCCCTTTATAAAGGAAATTTTAATGTTTTCGGTTTTTGTCTTCATAAATATGATTGTTGATCAGGTCTACTGGAGGCTGGGTCAACTGGTAGTGGGCATCTACTGCGGTACGGCATCCGTTGCAATATTTGCAATTGGAATGTCTTTTCCAGGTTACTATATGAATTTTTCAACCGCCATTTCGGGAGTGTTCCTGCCAAGAGCAACCCAGATGTGTGTAGATAATGCTTCCAACAAGGAACTGGATGATCTTTTCATTAAAACAGGTCGTATTCAGTTTATTGTCATAGGGTTTATACTATCCGGCTTCATCCTGCTTGGCAAACCCTTTGTCATAAGATGGGCGGGACCGGATTATGTCGAGGCATATTACATTGCTTTAATTGCAATGGTGCCTTTAACAATTCCCTTGATACAGAATGTTGGTATTTCCATTTTACAGGCAAAAAATCTGCATGCCTTCAGATCTATCATGTATTTGGTGATATCTCTGGTCAATCTGGGCATCAGTGTACTGCTTACAAAAGAAATCGGAATCATCGGTGCAGTAGCAGGAACTTCCCTTTCTTTAATATTAGGAAACATAATAATAATTAATATATATTACCGGAGAAAAGTGGGTTTGAACATTCCCCGCTTCTTTAAGGAAGTATTTAACAGATTGCTTCCGGCAATGATATTAAGTGTTGGAATAGGTTATATAGTTACCTTCATACCTGTGGGAGGCTATTTGGGTATAGGAATAAAAGGAGTTTTATTTTCACTCGTATTTGCTGCCGTAGTTTGGAAAATTGGTTTGAACGAATATGAAAAAAGGTTGTTTAAGGGCCCGGTAATGAGTGTTTTAAGACATGTAAAAGGGTAAACAGGCACAAAGACGGAGGTTAGTTATTATGGATTCGGTATTTGACAAGAAAAATTCATGTTATGGCTGCAGTTCCTGTGTACAGGTTTGCCCCCAGGCAGCAATCTCTTTCCAGCAGGATAATGAAGGGTTTTTCTATCCGGAAATAGATCAGGTCAAATGTATAGATTGTGGTTTATGCAGAAAAGCCTGCCCTATTTTTAAAGAGGTTAAAGCCGTTGCACCAAACTATCCGGAAATTTATGCAGTATGGCACAGGGACGAGGATATCCGTAAATCCAGCACCTCGGGAGGTGTTTTTTCCGCACTGGCTCGAAATGTACTTTCACAGGGAGGTGTGGTATTCGGAGCAGCCTTTGATAAAGATATAAAGGTAGTACATGTAGGTGTGGATGCACCGGAGCAGCTATACAGGCTTCAGGGCTCCAAGTATACCCAGAGTCTCATAGGAGAATGTTACAGGGAAGTAAAAGCCTTGCTTAAGGAGGGTAAAAAAGTACTGTTTTCAGGTACTCCCTGTCAGGTAAACGGTTTATACTCCTACCTGGGAAAAGGTTTTGATAATCTCTATACCTGCGACTGCGTTTGCCATGGAGTTCCTTCTCCGGGCATATTTGAACTCTATAAAAAGCATCTACAGCAAACAAACAAATCAGAAATACAAAGTTTTAAATTTCGTAACAAATTAAAGGGCTGGAAGAATTATAATATAAGTGTTGCTTTTAAAAACGGCACAGAAGTTCATACAAATTTCACGGAAGATCCGTATATGATAGGGTTCATAAAAAACATGTACTTAAGACCTTCCTGTCATGAATGCAAATATGCATCGGTGCAGCGGCAAGCGGATATAACCCTTGCTGACTTCTGGGGTGTTGAGAAGTATAACCCCCTGCTTGATGATGACAAAGGAACCTCCCTGATTCTGGCAAACTCGCCAAAAGGTTCGGAGCTGCTTGAAGCCTGTAAGGATGAGCTTGTTATCCACAAGGCTGATTTGCAGGCTGCGGTTAGAGAGAACCCAAGCCTCACCGGCCCTTCAAGCCCAAACAAACAGAGGAGCGAGTTTTTCAGTGTCGTACCGGAAGCTGATTTTGCTGCTTTACACAGGAAATTTTTAATGCCACCCTCCAAGGTACAGCTTTTGATGAGAAAAAGCATGAGAATCCCGGGGAAGCTGATTAAGGTAGTCTTGGGAATGATTAAAAAATAATATTTTAATCATTCCAGCCTTCACTTAAATTGACATCTTAAAACCGTGATGCTAAACTAAGGAACGATTAATAGGAAAGTTATTTATTAATTGCCTCAAATATAAAATATACGGGAGTCGGTTATATGGACAGTTCACCCTTGATCTCGGTAATCATACCCATGTATAATACCAGGGACTATATAGAACAAACTGTAAAAAGTGTATTGTCGCAAACCTATAAGAAACTGGAAGTTGTTATTGTAGATGACGGCAGTACTGATGATGGCTCAAAAATCGTGGAGAAATTAAAAAATGATGACTCCAGAATTAAATACATATACCAATTTAATCAGGGTGTATCAACAGCAAGAAATAATGCTATTGTCTACTCCACAGGAGAATATCTGGCCTTTCTGGACAGTGATGATCTGTGGAAGCCTGACAAGCTTGAGAAACAGATGAACAGAATAATGTCCACAAATATGGAGGCCTGCTACTGCGGTTACCAGATGTTTTGCGGTGATGAAATGGGCAAAGTCTTCCCCGAACGCTATTATGAGGGAAGCATACTTCCCGAGGTAATCAAGGAAAAAGCCTCTGTGTGGACAAGCACTGTTCTCATAAAGAAATCCATAGTAACCAATAGCAATATAAACTTCAGACCCGGTCTTAACTGGAGTGAAGATATGGAATTCTTCTGCAAGCTGATGTACTTGTGCGATTTCTGCTGTGTAAAGGAAACTTTGGCGTTGTACAGACAGAGGCCCAACTCACTGTCAGTTGCTCCAAACAGAATCCCTGAAATAGGTTTATGGATGGATTTTCTGGACTGGCTGAAAGCTGCCCCTGCTTCGAAAGCTTATGATAAACGGAAGCTGGAAAAAGCAGTAAGAGAATACAAACTTCCAAGTATCGCTATATTCTGCCTGTACCAGAAGCTCATTAACGGTGAGACCCTGGGAGGAACCTTTTTCTCAAAGGTTCCGTCTAATTTGTTATATGATTTCAGACCCAGTCTCTCTACAACAGGTCTTAAACTGCTGGTAAAAAAACTGCTTATACAATACAAATACGGTTACAAAAAGAAAGCAGGAATTTAAAAAAATTTTTGAGTATATTGATTCTCTAGAGGCATAAGGCCTGATTAAATAAATAATACCCGTTAAAAAAGCCGTCTTAAAATGGGAAGTTATAGTTTAATCATGCCAAAGGAGAATTTATATAGGAATAACTGAAAACCTTTGATCCGTTATTCACTAAATTATAAAATTAAGGAGAGTAGTTCAAATGAAAATTATTAATGAAAAGGGAAAATTATTCGGATTAATAAACATCGTTGATCTAAGTATTATCGTTTTAATTCTTTTAATAGGTTCTGTACTGATGCTGAAGTTTCTCGGAAAGGATGTTGGCCCCATTACCAGTGAAGAAAACCAGCAGACAATTACAGTTACCTTCAGAAGCTCTGTCCGCAGCGATGAGCAGTTAAAGGCTCTGAAAGAAAAGGATCAGCTTATTTCCCTGCTTAAGCCGGTGGATGCCTATGTCAAGACAGTGGAATACAAACCTCTTGAGGTTCCAATAAATACTGCTGATGGAAAAGCGGTATATTCGGTAGACCCAAAAAGAAAAGAACTGGTTGTTAAATTTACCATGAAGACCAGTAAAGGCAACGGAATAATCAAACTCGATTCCCAGGACGTGGCCGTAGGCAAGGAATTCACTTTGAAGACTCACACCTTTGAATCTAAAGGAACTGTAGAAGCTATTGAGCTTAACTAGGGAGGTCATATTGTGTGGAAATATGTCTCAGAAAGTCTGCTTTTCAGATTTCTCTTTTATTTGTTTGAACTTGTAAGTAATGCTTATAAAAACAGCTTTCTATACAAATGCATTCAGAAAATATCAGAATGGAATCGACACAGCGTAATACACAGATCCAAAGAAAATTTTATTAGTACATCACCAAAATACTCCTCTTCAATTACATACAGGATAATATCCTTTATTGGAAAGAAGCTGGACAGGTTAATAAGCAACATCAACCTTCTATACACCCGAGCATTTAAGAACAGTTTCCTGGGAAAAACAGCTGCAGGAATATTACTTCTGGGAGAAAGGCTCTTCGGTAAATGGGATAAGCTTGCTTACTTCGTAATCACAGCCATACTGGCCTGTGCCGCGGCGTTTGTTCTCCCCAAGTTGGCAGTTGTAGGGCTGATAGGTTTGCTGGGAGTAATATTAATTCTCCGGAACTTTGAAAGAGCAGTTTACCTGGTTGGAATTTATCCACTGCTGTATTTTGTTGCAGTTCAGACAGATATAAGTTCTCTCGCTTCCACCTGGGACGAATTACTGATAATTTTCTGTATCGGTATCTGGTTTTACAGATGGGTTGCGGACAGGAAGGACTTCTCCTTTGCCTGGACCCCTGTTGATTTTTCATTGATAGTATTTTTTATAGTATGTATTGCCTTATTTGTTATTGCTTCCTTTGACAGATTAGGACTTGACGGCTTAAGAGCAGTTATTGAATATATTCTGTTTTTCTTTATTGTAGTAAAACTGCTCAGGTCGGAGCAGGGTGCAAAGAACCTTGTAAGAGTTATGATAGGTACCGGAGTGATAATGTCACTTCACGGTATATATCAATATATCGCCAAGGTTGAAACACCGGCCTATTGGACCGACAAGGTTGAGGCTTCCACGGGACCAAGAGTTTTCTCGGTTGTTGGAAGTCCGAACGTTCTGGGCTGTCTGCTTGCACTGCTTATACCTCTGGCCATATCACTTATTTTTACTGAAAAGGATGTTGTACAGAAGCTTTTGTATACCTGTGCATCAGGTCTGATGGGTGTATGTATACTGCTTACAGGCTCACGTTCCTCCTGGATTGCTCTCGGATGTGCTCTTATAATCTATTCCATTTTAAGTAAGAGATATTATCTGATTATCGGTTTGTTTGTGGTGTCGATGTTGGCCTATAGCTTTGTACCTTCGGTTCAGGGCAGAATTGATTATATGCTGAACCCCGAATATATCGTAAGCAGCTTCAGAGGCGGAAGATTCGCCAGATGGCCTAAAGCGCTCGAATTGTTCTATAACAACCTGCTCTTCGGTTATGGCTTTGGAAAGTTCGGAGGCTCGGTTGCAACAATTAATCAGGTAAAAGGTGCCTTTTATGTAGATAACTATTATATAAAGGAAGCCGTTGAAATGGGTATCTTTGGCCTTGTTACATTTTTGGCGGTCTTGTACAACGGAGTGGTCTGGTCCTTGAGAGCCTCCTACAAGGTTGAGGACAAGACCTTAAAAGGGATAGTCCAAAGTGGTTTTGGCGCTATGGTGGGAATATTGATAACAAACGTAGTTCTGAATAACTTTGATGCCCCATCGGTAACAACCTATTTCTGGACAATTGCAGCCATATGTGTTTTCCTGGGCTATGTAAAGAAAGGGCCCAATAATGTACTGACAGACATTAATAATAAGTAATATTTTCTGACTAAAATAAATTTTTAAAACCCTGTTTCACAGTTTGTGGGACAGGGTTTTATTTTATCTTCCGATTTATATAAAATCCGTTATTCTTGTTAATAATAATCCAGAAGGATAAGTTATTAGTCAGCGTCCTAACAATGTGAGCCAAGGCATGACTAAATAATAAAACTCCGTTCTGTGGAAGTTATTATTTAATCATACCTTAGGCTCTTTTTGGAGGTTATCATTATCAACAGAAAAAAAATTTGCATAGTAGGCTTGGGATACATTGGCCTTCCAACTGCGGCCATGTTTGCTACCCATGGACATTCCATAGTTGGTGTTGATGTAAAGCAGGAAGTTGTTGATTCCCTTAATAAAGGAAAGATCATAATTGAGGAACCCTATCTTGATATCATGGTACAGGCAGCAGTTACCTCCGGAAATCTTAGAGCTCAAACTGTGCCCGAAGAGTCCGATGTGTTTATTATTGCCGTTCCTACTCCAATTAATAAGGATAAAACAGCTGATATGACCTTCGTTGAAGCTGCGGCCAAATCAATAGTTCCCTATTTGCGTGAAGGAAATATTGTAGTCCTTGAGTCAACTTCTCCTCCGAGAACAGTTGAGGATCTGCTTCTTCCAATATTAAAGGAGTCTGGACTGGAAATGGGCACTCAGCTTCTGGTAGTTTACTCACCAGAACGTGTGCTGCCCGGAAAAGTTCTAATTGAACTGGTACAGAACAACAGGATTATAGGCGGAATAAACAAGGCCTCCTGTGAGGCTGTGCGTGATCTGTACCGCACTTTTGTAAAGGGTGAAATCTATCTTGCGGATGCCACTACTGCTGAAATGTGTAAGCTTATGGAAAATACCTTCAGAGATGTAAATATTGCATTGGCAAATGAACTGGCAAAGCTATGTGAGAAAATGGGGATTAACGTCTGGGATGTAATCAAATACGCCAATAAGCACCCAAGAGTCAATATACACCAGCCGGGCCCTGGAGTTGGCGGACACTGTCTTGCTGTAGATCCATGGTTTGTTATAGAAAAGCAGCCTGAGCTTGCCAATATAATCAAACTCAGCAGAATAACCAATGACAGTATGCCTCATCATGTTTTTGAAAGGGCCAAGAAAATACTTTCAGGTATTGATGGCATAAAAAAAGTTATTATTATGGGGGCTACCTATAAACCAAACATTGATGACATACGTGAAAGTCCTGTCATGGATCTGGTGGAGCTTTTTATGCACGCTCCGGATTATGAAGTCTGCATACATGATCCCCATTTGCATGGGCATCCTCTGTTATGCAATGACCTTGAGGCATCGGTTAGCGGCGCCCACCTATTAATTCTGGGGGTAAACCATGACATTTTTTCAAAAATTGATTTCACCACAATTAAATCCCTCATGGCAGAGTCCAATGTTCTGGATACCAGAAACTTTTTTGACCGTACAGCTTTAAAAGAAGCCGGGTTTAATACCTATTTACTGGGAGCACATTAGCTTCTTTAACATCATGGAGGTTAAGCATGAAGAAAGTACTTGTTATCGCACATCAGTTTCCGCCAATTGGCGGTTCGGGTGTCCAACGAACCTTAAAATTTGTTAAATATTTAAGAGATTTCGGTTACGAACCTGTTGTTTTTACCAGAGATTCCTCCCGGGCTGCGTTAAAGGATGAAAGCCTGCTGTCTGATATCCCCTACGGTACTAAAATAGTACGAACAAGAGCCTATGATCTGGCCTCCCTGCCGGGACTTCTGAAATACCCCGGCAAGCTTACTAATAGGGTGCTCATACCCGATGCTGAAGTTGTCTGGCAGCATGCCGCAAGATTAAAGGCTATAGAGGTGGTTGTTGCCAATGACATAGATGTCATCTATTCTACCTCTGCTCCCTACAGTGACCATCTGTTGGGTCTCTTTCTAAAAAAGCAGCTGCCCAGGATACCCTGGGTATGTGACTTCCGAGACGAGTGGTCAAACAATCCCTACCTCCTCAGGCGGGGACTTCGGGCACGTATTGAAAGGAATATGGAAAAGCAGGTACTGCTAAAATCAGACTGCCTCATAACAAATACACCCGTTATGCTTGCACATTTTGTCAGGGATTATCCTCAGACAAAGGATAAATTCCACGTAATTCCCAACGGTTTTGACGATGAGGATTTTACAGGCCTTGAATACGTAAAACCGGAAAATAAAAAGTTTACTTTAACCTATACCGGTTTATTTTACGGAAGAAGAAAGCCGGATAACTTTTTCATGGCTTTAAATAAGGCAATAGAAACAGGTAAGCTGGACAAAGGAAAAATCTCCGTTCAACTTATTGGTAATTTTAAAACTGAATTGCTTAAAGAAAAAATTGAGGGCTACAACCTTAAAAACATTGTCAAGCTGGTCCCCTATATGAAGCATCGTGCCTGCCTGGTAGAGCTTGTGAAATCGGATGCCCTTCTGCTCATTGAACCATCAGGTCCCGGCTCCGAAGCATTTTACACCGGAAAGGTATTTGAATATATGAATGCCGGCAGGCCAATTCTGGCTTCCATACCATATAACGGAGCAGCAGCACAGCTGATTTTAAGGACAAATACAGGTCTGGTATCTGACTTCAACGATATTGAAGGAACCATAAGAAATCTGCTTTATCTGTATAACTGCTGGCTGCATAAAACACCGCCCCTCACTCCTGACAAAAAGGAGATAAGAAAGTATGAAAGGAAAGAACTTACAAAAGAGCTTGTAAAAGTACTGGATGCTTCTGTTGAAAAAGTTTAACCTTCTTTTAAGTTTTTTATAACTATTTATTTGCGTACTATGAATGCAGATGGGAGATTAGCATGAAACTTCTTGATGAAAAAGGTAGGCTCTTCGGGAAAGTAAATCTAATTGATATTGTGGTCCTCTTTATGGTGATATTTCTTGTTGCAGCCGTTTCCTACAAGGTGCTTGGTCCGAGGGTAGCAACCGCTCCGATTAAGAAAGGAGAAGTTACAGCCTTGATCAAGTGCTCCCTTAAAAACGAAAACACTGCCATGTCAGTTCAAAAAGGTCAGAAGCTGGTTTTCGGTACTGATTATGTAGAGGGGGCTTCAATTACCGATGTATCTTACACGGCAGCAGACTTTATAACCACTGATGCCCAGGGAAATGTTCACATTGTGAAGCACCCTGTTCTTAAGGATGTATTTATTACAATCCAGGCCAGGACAAATACCAATGCAGCAATCCTTAAAGTCGGTACCCAGGAGCTTAGCCAGGGTAAAAAGTTTACGGTAAAAACTCATACCGCGGAAATGGATGGAATGGTTGAAAAAATTTCAGTCCTTAAATAAATCATGGAAGTTGGTGATTTTTTGAAAAATATTATGGAGGAAAGCTTATTATTTAAAACTACCAGAAATTTATACAACAGTTATTGCAATTCTCAAACTCAAAGGGTAATTAAGGCTATTGCAACAATTTATAGCAATAGCAGCACCTGCAGGCTGCTCCAAAATTACCTGGTCCGTTCCTCCTCTTTGAGATATTCACTGACATATAGAGTTTTTTCAAATGTCTATAAACACCTTGACACTATGTGGGACGTACTGTACAGGCGTACGTACAGGGATATAAAAAGCAGCAGAGTATGGAGCATTATAAAATGGTCTGTAAATCAGCCCGGTATTTTAACCTCCTTGTCAATTTTCATTCTGTTTTTTACCTGCGGTTACAGTATAGCATCAATACTTTTCGGCTTTTTTTCAAATTTCAGAGCAGTAGCAGCAGTCGCCGGCTTTATAATATCAGGTCTTCTGCTTATTGGAACCTCCAGGTGGAAAGCCTGTTTAAACAACAGCCTTTTCAGAAATATATTTACCTATATATTTGACTAATCCGGCTGGATGCCGGGAATGGAGTAAGGATGGAGTTAACTAACAACAAAAGAGCTGTCATAGTTTTAAGTATATGTGGTCTGGCTGCCGGCTTTACCGGTGCCTTATTTCCTGAAGCCTTTATTTTTGGAGGCCTTGGAGCTGTTTTATTCACGGTATTCCTTCTATTTGACTACTCAAGATTTATTTTTGTCCTGGGTTTGTATGTTTTTATAGATTATTTCTTCAGATATATTCTTCCAAGCCCTCTACTGGCAAGCTTCTGGGATGAGCTGCTGCTTATTTTTGCTATATTCCTATGGCTTTACAAATGGATCGTTTATAGAAAGAAACCCGGCTACCGTTCTACTCCTCTTGATATACCTTTTGTGTTTTATATTGTAGTTTCCTTCTGCCTGCTGTTGATAAACTCACCGGTTTTGTCAATTGGTATTGCAGGCTTTAGGCAGACGGTGCAGCAAATCCTGTGGTACTTTATTACAGTCCAGCTCATTGCTTCAGTAAAAAATGTCAGGTGGTTTTTATATCTTATGGTGTTCTCAGGAGGTTTGCTTGGGCTGCATGGTGTTTATCAATATATAACTAAGGCTGAAATGCCGGCCTATTGGGTTGAAAATCTGGAAGCGGAAATAACCACAAGAGTTTTTTCAATCATAGGCAGTCCAAATATTCTTGGAAGTCTGATGGTCCTTATTATACCTGTTTCCATATCGCTTATCTTTTCGGAAGACAAGCTTATAAAGAAGTATGTATTTGGAATATGCACATTGTTAATGTGTGCAACTCTGGTGTTCACCTCCTCCAGATCAGCATGGATAGGCTTTGTTTTCGCCATGGCAGTGTTTTTTTGGCTGAAGGATAAGAGATTGAT
Source organism: Bacillota bacterium (assembly GCA_023409265.1). Taxonomy (GTDB): domain Bacteria; phylum Bacillota; class Clostridia; order Acetivibrionales; family DSM-1351; genus Ruminiclostridium. The sequence goes on from JAEYHZ010000008.1 coordinate 284,607, forward strand.
ACTTTTATTTCTAATACTGGTATTTGCAGCTTATTTATTTATCCCTACCATAAACAACAGGGTTGATTTTTTGTTGAGTGCAAATTATTTCAAAAGCAGCGCGCTGGGAGGAAGATTGGCAAGGTGGACTGCAGCTCTGGATATATTGCGTCAAAACACCCTTTTCGGTGTAGGGCTTGGCCAGTTTGGCGGTGCTGTTGCACAGAATTTTAAAATACCCAATGCCTTTTATGTTGACAGCTACTTTTTAAGGATTGCCGTGGAAATGGGGCTTGCAGGTCTTACAGCCTTTTGTGTCTTCATTTATAGTGTATTGGCCTGGGGCTTACGCGCTGTAAAAAGAATAACCAAGCCCCGGCAGCGCGGTATGGCACAGGGCATTTATGCCGGGCTGGTTGGAGTTATTGTACCAAACTTTGTTGAAAATGTGTTTGAGGTGCCAATGATGCTGGCGTACTTTTCGATCTTTACAGCGCTGCTCATATTTCTTGGCTATACCGATACTGGTGAAGACCCGGAGAAGTCTTCAGAGCTCAATCCTGCACCTCTGCAATAATATCCTTTCTCCTGTAAACGCCCAGAAACAGTCCCAGCATGGCCGTATTCAGAAGGAAAGCAGCTCCTCCGAAGGATATGAAGGGCAGGGGAACTCCAAAGGTAGGGAACAATCTCAGACTCATTAAAACATTCACAATAACCTGTAGTGAAAATACACAGCATATACCTACACACAGATATTTTCCGAAAGTATGTCTAATCTTACCTGCAGCCAGGAACAACCTTAAGATTATCAGACTTAGAAGTACTATCAGTACTATTCCAAAAAGCCAACCTAAACTTCCGATTACAAAGGTCAGAATAAATTCGGAATTTGCACCAGGCAATATACTAATATGCTTACCGGATGCATCTGTGAAACTTCCGCCACTTCCAAACATCTGTGAAGAAGAGAGGATTTTATCAAGAATTGTATAGGTCCAGCCTTCTCCCATAGGATCTTCTTCAGGATTTAGAAACATGGTGAATCTCTTGATTCTCCAAGGCTTAAAACCAAAAAAGTAGAAGAAAAGTAGAAATCCAAACCCAATCAGACAAGCATATAAAACCAACAGAGTTTTTGTCCTACTTGCTTTAAAAATCTGGTTAGTACATATCCCATATGTAATCATAACAAGGAGTCCGGTACCCACTATAAAAAAATAGGCAAGGGACGGCTCCATTAAAATTATTATTAAAGGCAAGCCTGCCGAACCGACTAATTTTATTAAATTGAGGGTATCTCCGTCACACCACCTATTAACCAAACCGGCAAAACAAATCAATATCACAGGTATTACAATAAAGGAAGGAGTAAAACCGAACCTACCTATGAATATGTACGCTCTTCCTTGCATACGGCCTCCAAAAATTATGGCACCAAGGAGCAGAAGACAGGTCAGGAAATATACGGGTAAAGTAAATCTCTCAAGTTTCGTATAATCAAAGAAATAAAAGAAACATAGTAAAGGGATTCCAACTAATAAAAACTGTAATTGATGCCTGAGTACCTCGGGAGCAGAAAACAAAGAGGCATAATAAAAAATAATAAAAATTCCATATGCAATAATAACAGCCAACAGAGATAATATAGACCATTCCGGTTTCGGCTTATGGGTTTTGTGCAGGCTTCTTCCGATTTCAACAGGATCTCCCATCCGGGAAATGGCTTTGCCATAAGCCTCCTCTTCCTCCATTCCGTCAGAAATATACCCTTCAGCCAATTCCTGTATGTGATTGTCCAGCTCTGTGGCAATTGTTTTGTGGACCTTTTTATACTTTATCTGGCCAAGTACCTTGTATACGAAATCAGAAGCATATCTGTTCAAAAGAAGCACCTCCCAGAACCTTTCTTACACCGTTTGCATATTGGCCCCATTCCTTTTCCTTTTCGGCAAGAAGTTTTTTTCCGCTCTTTGTGATTTTATAGTATTTCCTCTTGCGGGCCGAGCCGGTGTCCTCCCAGTAGGATTCAATCATTTGGGTGCTTTCCAGGGAATGAAGTATGGGATATAGAGTACCCTCCTTAAGTGTAAATGTGTTCTCTGATCTTCTCTCAAGTTCTTTTGTCATCTGATACCCATACATGTCACCACTGTCCAGAAGCTTTAATATCAGCATGGTTGTACTGCCCTTCAGCAGTTCCTTATCAATTGTCATAATGCCTCCTTATTTAAGGGTATTGTACCTTGCTATACAATATCCCCAAGACTCTTTTGCTTTTCAATTACATATACCTTTATATACAATACATCGGTTATCTATGTATAGGATAGCATAGTGCTTACAATATTGTCCATACTTTTTTCGAAAGTGCTTATGGAAAACTAAATGGGTTGTTGGGTATTGCGAAAACATAAAGGTAATAGTGCTCCCGTACTAAAATAATCCAATGTGTCGCAACCGAAAAAGCTGAAGGAAAAATCGTTTCATCGTTTTTCCTTCAGCTTTTTCTAACCATGCTTCCACATTGGATTATTTTGTACTCGCGCACTCACACTGTTTCTATGCAATATAACACATGTTTTTATAGTTTTAACAACAGCGCTTTCGACGTTTCGCTACTTAAACGCGTTTCAGCGAGGTAAAGGTGTCCTAACGGACACCATGTACAGCTATAGCCCCTTGTTATATTGTATTATTGATGTTAAAAATGCGAGGGTAAGCCCCTGTCCCCAGCCCTGAATCCTTTTCCTGGGGACATTTTTGTAACCAGCCCCATCAATCATAACAGCTGTTCCAGCAGATACGTTTTTTACTGTACCATCTTCCCCAATACTGTCAATAACACCTTGCAGCGCCCTGTTAACATATTTTTTATGCAATGGAAGGCCGTATATGACAAGAGCCGCTCCGATCCCCGCAGTTGCCGAGGTCTCAAGATAAGATGTTCCATCATCAAGAATAGTATGCCACATGCCCTCCTTTGACTGAAGCCTTACCAGGGCGCTCAGCTGATCTCTCAAGGCACCGTCGATCTGCATAAACATTGGGTACAGATAGTTTATCAACTTTAAAGCCTCTGCCATAGTCAAAGCTGCCCATGCATTTGCTCTGGCCCAATAAAACCCCGACATGTGATTCTTATTAATATTGTCCCAACCGTGGTAAAAAAGATTGGTCCTGTTGTCCTGAAGAAATTCCTCATGCCAGTAATACTGATTAAGTGCATCGTCTATGTATTCTTTATTGTTGAGTTTAACACCTATACGAAGCAGGAAATATGCAGCCATAAAAAGAGTATCAGCCCATGCTTGTTCAGGAAAGTCATTATTGGAAGACACTGTATGCTGAAAGACACCTTCTCCGAAACGTACAGCATCCTTCCTTAAATACTCAGCTTTTTGTACAGCAATATCAAGGTATTTTTGATCTCCTGTAGCCTCATGCAACGTAATCATAGTATGTCCCATAGCACAAGCATTAACCATAAGCGGAGGGAGACCAATTTCCAGGTATTCGTCTACCCAACTAACAAGGAAATCAATGTACTCCTGTTTTTTCGTGACTTCCCACGCCTTGCATATCCCGTAAAACGCTACTCCGCAGGGCCAGCACCAATTAAAATCCATATTCATTGTTCTTTTTACAACTTTATCAATAATATCAATGATTTCTTTTTCTTCATATTGTATAATAGCCATAAACCGATATTCCTTCCTATAACTACGACTTTTATTTTGCTGATTTCATTTCTTCATACAGCTGTTTCTTTTCGTTAATTATTTCTTGATAACCGGCATCTAAGTATTCCTTGCAGCACTGCGCATAAACATTTTCAAAATCTTGAGGTTTAGCCATTATAACCTTAGCCAGTACTTCTTCCCATTTCGAATCCAAGGTCTTTACATATTTTGTTGTGGAAGTTACAGGCTTATTAAAAATGTAGTCGGGATATCTCTTTTGTTTTGCCATTTGATCATAGTTCTGCTGCCACAGATATTCAAACCCAGCCGGAGCTCTCTGAGCTGTCTCGACCTTCAAATTTTCAAGCGGATCTCCCGTATCCTTACCCTCGGCTACCAGACACCAGATATCTTTTCCTGTACCATTCAAAAGGCTTTCTTCCCCTGCGAAATCAGCAACAGGTATTGGGATACCGTCTTTCAAAGTATAGTTCTTTCCTTCAATACCATTTTGGAGAGTATTTAAAATATCCGGATTACTCATCCAATCAAAGAATTTTAAAACGGCATCTACATTTTTACAGTTCTTATTGATTCCACTTAGCATGCCAAACGGCCAGTAATCACGTCCTGTATTTTCGTTACCGGGTTTAACAAGTGAACCAAAGTCAAGTACTGCAAATTTTGCTGTAGGAACATTCTTTACAACTGTCTGAACAATTGGAGGGTTTGCAGCCATTGGGCCTGTTGCAAATGAGAATACACCGGATTTACCGCTCATAAAGTCGGCTTCAGCTTTTTTATTGTCCTTATCAAGCGCCCATTCGGCACTAACCAGACCCTCATTGTAAAGCTTGTTAAGGAATTGCAATCGCTCTTTTTCAGGTTCCCAGGTAAGAGCTGCAAGCTGTACGTCAGAGTATAATGCAAGCTGTTCCTCGTCGAGCGGGTAAGGTCTGAAACCATAATTTTGAACCGGACTTTTTGCACCCTTCAGAGACATGGCAAAAGGTATTACATTATTAGAACCAAGTCCGCCAGGATCCTTTTCTTTAAAGGCCTTAAGAACCGCGAAAAATTCATCGGTACTTGTAGGATTCTTCATACCAACTTTATCAAGCCAATCCTGACGAATAATACTTGAATAGGGGGTGTAGCTTAATGGTCTTTTTGCAGTGAGATACATCTGTTTTCCATTAACTTCACCATATTTCAGTGTATCTTCACCAACGTATTTTACAAAGTTCGGAGCAGTCTTTTTTAATATATCCTTGGGTATTTCCTGAAGTACTCCACGACCATAAAAGGATGTCATTACAGGATAATCAAAGCTGAATATGATGTCCGGAGCTTCATTTGCAGCCAGGAGCATATTAAATTTGGCAAGGTCATCTGTTCTTGGAATAGGAATATATGTTACCTTAACATTGATGTCCTTTAATGCTTTATCTGCTATCCACTTAGTCCAAAAATTGTTCTCGGCAGGCGGTTGTCCCTGATTTCCTCTCTCATATACCGGAATCTTGATTTCCACAGTGGGACCTGAAAGCTTTTCTGCCTGGGTTGTATTGTTGCTGTTTTCCGCCTTTTTATCTTCATTGCTTTCTCCACATCCGGCCAATGCACTAAACAACAACACCGCTGCCAGTAAAATACTTGTCACTTTTAGCTTAAAGCTTTTCATCGTAACATCTCCTTTATAAAATTTAGTCTATAAGCAAGTTTCCGTTTTAAGGAAACTTTTTATCAACCTTTTACGGCACCTATAGTAATGCCTGTTACAAAATATCTTTGGAGCCATGGATAAAATAACAATATAGGAATTGTTGCAAACATTACAGCTGCAGACTTTAACACATCTGGGGCCAATTGAGCTGATGAGCCTGCCGAATCCAGTGTTTCAGCAGTTCCCATTGCATTAACCAGATAGTATAGTTTTAATTGAATTGGGTATAGCGTTCGGTCGGTTATATAAAAGAGTGCATCAGAGAAGGCGTTCCACCTTCCTACAGCATAGAACAGACTTAGAGTTGCAAGCGCCGGAAGTGAAAGAGGTATAAAAATTTTTGTCAAAATCCCTATGTGACTGCACCCATCCAGCTTTGCAGACTCCTCAAGACTCTCCGGCACAGACTGTTGGAAAAATGTTATAAGAATAATCATGTTATATGGACTGAGTGCCAGTGGTAGAATAAGTGCCCAAATAGTATTATAAAGTTTAAGTTCAAAAATATTTATGAAATTCGGGATTATACCCCCGTTAAAGTATAGAGTGAATAAAACAAGAATCAGAAATATGCGTTTCCCTTTAAATCTCTTTCTTGAAAGCGGATATGCCAGACATATGGTAATGAACATTCCAACAATAGTAAATAAAACGGTAATTCCTACTGATAACAGAAGTGAGCGAACCATTGTTACGTCACCGATAACACGTTGATATGCATCCATAGTAAAATTGACCGGTAAGAGGATTACTTTCTGAGTCATGACGGCCTCATTACTGCTCAAAGATTTGGACATAATATGTAAAAAAGGAATAACACATGCTAGAACTGCTACAGTGAGAATTAAATATATAATTGCATCAAATAAGCGATTGGCTTTTTTTGTATTCATATACATCCCCCAGAATAAAAAGTATTTTCGTGTATTCTTTGAATATTAGTATATTCCACTTTCACCCGACTTTTTTGCAATAAAATTAGAAACAAGTACCAGTACAAATCCGATAACAGATTGAAACAAACCGACAGCTGTTGCCAGATTATATCTGACTGATTGGAGACCTGCTCTATATACATAAGTACTGATAACATCTGCATAGTCCATGACCATTGGATTACTCAAAGTGTATGGACGGTCGAAGGAAGATGCCATGATTCTGCCCAGGTTAATGATTAATAAGGCAATAATAGTAGGCCTTATACCGGGAAGAGTGATATGCCATATTTTCCTAAGTCTGCCTGCACCATCTACTATTGCAGCTTCGTATAACTCACCGTTAATTCCCGTAATTGCAGCAAGGTAGATAATTGTACCCCATCCGGCACTTTGCCATATACCAATTGCATTATAAGATACAACCCACAGCAGCTTGTCTGTTAGAAAAGGGATTGACTTTCCTCCCACATTATTGATTAGAATATTGATTAATCCTGTCTGAGGAGATAATAACTGATACATTATTCCTGCTACAATTACCCATGATAAGAAGTAAGGCATGTAAAGTAAAGTCTGTGATACTCTTTTAAACCATTTTTTTCTTACCTCATTAAGTAAAATTGCTAAAATTATAGGTGCAGGAAAACCTGTTATAAGATCGAGTCCATTTAGAAGGAGTGTATTCCTTAATACCTTGAAAAACTCTTTGGAACTGAAAATTTCTTTAAAAACATCAAGTCCAATCCATGTACTGTCGGCAAATCCTCTTACCACATCATAATCCATAAAAGCAATAATTAATCCGTACATGGGTTTATAACTGAATAGAAAAAGGAAAATCATCGGTATAAATAACAAAAGGTATAAACCATAATCATTTTTTATTGCTAAAATAACCTTTTTATTGTTCTTTGTGCCTGAGAGCTTAACCTTTTCCTTAATCTGACTTTTGGGAGTATTGGTGTATTCCATGTAAAATACCTCATTTTTGAAATTTGGTAAATCCGACCATAATTTCATTATAGCGCCTTAACTTTTTTTGTATACAATCACATTAGCTACTAAGGTTCATTTTTGATACTCCTCTGAAAGCCTTATATATAAGGCTTTTTAGTAAGATTTGTTTTTGGTTTATAATAATCGAAGTACTTAAAGGAAAAAGAAAATAGACAGTTGTAAAAATATATAAAAGCATAGTAACTATTTTAAAGGTCACTATCAAAAGTAATGGAAAACCTATTTTAGTCCAAATTACGGAATTCTCCCGGAGTAATTCCTTCATATTTTTTAAAAAACCGGTTGAAGCTCTGGTCGTTATTATAACCTGCCTGGTTTGCAATCTCAGCTATATTCATGTTTGTTTGTCTTAGAAGACTTTTTGCTTCTTCTATTCTTAGTCCATTTATATAATCAACAACAGATTTACCGGTTTTCTGTTTTACAATTTTACGTACATATGAATAACTGATTCCAACATTGTCAGCTATGGCAGTGATATCAATATTCTTAAGAAAATTCTTCCGTATATATTCAAATACGCAATCTGCATGACTTAAATTTCCATTTAACGGACTTTTAATATATTCAATAATTCCAGTGTAGAAACCTTTTAGCCATATTTCGATTTCTTCCACAGTCTCCTTCATGGAGATTTTCTGGTACACATTATAGTCATTTCCGAACACATCACTGACATTGATGTTTTTATCCAACAGGTATTTTACTGTGTTACCTACAATTTGCATAAATATCTGTAATATATTATCCGGTGATAGGTAGGTCCTGTTTTTTATATCACCAACAAGTACATGAACAGCCATAAGTGTATCTTCCTTAACACCTAAACTAAGATTATTGAAAATATGCTTTTCAAGAGTATATGGATAATAGTATTTATTATTTTCATCCTGACTCTCATCCAGATTTAAAATTCTTCCATGCCCGAAGACCAATCTACGTTTTAGTGCCTCCAAAGCTTCATTAAAAGAACTTGGTATTTGAGATTTATTTGAATAGTAGTTGCCTTGAGCAATTGTAATTGTGTGATCAAGTATCTTTGATATTTCCTTTTGAATTGTTTCCAATGCACTTTTCAAGTCATCAGCACCTTGTTCTCTCTCAGTCTTATCGGAATTAATAATAATAACAATCTTATTTGCATCATACAATACACCTTTGCTAATATGTTTTTGATTTAGAATTTCTTCAGCAACTTTTAGGATTAACATTTTCATGATATGATTCTGGTCCTGGGGATATTTCTCTTTAAACTTCCCATACTGATCTATTGAAATAATTGCGCATAGATAAAAGTCAAATCTGAAATCTACAAGCCCCATACTGCTGTCTTCAAAAGTTTCCACTCCATCCTTGAGCAAACTTGCTAGATACTTTTCTTCAAGAGATTTTTTATTCTTCTCGACTATGTCATTAAGTAAATCTTCCTGTTGGGAAATAGCTGTAAAGGCTCTTGATAAAAGTGTCATCTCATTTTCATGGTCTTTTAAATCAAAACCCTTTCTTGTCTTGACGTTTTGTACAAGGGCATTAATGGGATTATATAATCTGCGTGAAAGATAATATGAAAAAACAATGCCCAGAAGCATGATCACGCCAATAATTAAAATCATCTGTACCCTTAACCCATATGCTTTATTCATCAGATAGTCAAGAGGAAATATTCCAACATAAATCCATCCATTTAGCTTTGTCTTATAGTATGCAATAATTTCTCTGTTTCCTTTTACTGAATTAATCATATAGCCACTGGTTTGTTCCGAATCCATAATCTCTTTAACATAAGCTTCATTTGAAATGTTTTGTCCTACTTTTGTTTTATCGACATGGGTAATAACTTTACCTGTACTGTCGATAATTCCAACAGAGCCGTCAGATGCATAGCCTAAATTGTTAATTGTATTGCATAGTCCCACTTCACTTATATTAACAACTATAACGCCATCCTGGCGTAAGGACAGCGCATTCAGGGGAAAGAGGTAGGTAATTACATTTATATTTCCCGAAGCACTGTTACCGGTTTTAATTACACGGTTACCCATCCATATAATACTGCTTTTCTCCCATTTTTTTTCATTATACCCGGTAATCCAATCAGTGTCATAGAACTCATTATTTGTTACCACTCCGTGGTTTGAGGTAATTATATAATTTGCATTATCCAGATAAAAGTAAACTGAATAAAGCCTGCTGTTTGAATTTGCCGTATCACATATTACAGTAGCCAGCTTGTTTATTTCGATAATATCATTTACATTGTTCTTGAGAAAATAAAAGTCATTCATTCCCTGGACTTTGTCAAAGACTCTGCTTGCTGATAACCTTATAGTATCTTTCTGAATTGAATCCACGATTATATCATTCATGTTTTTAATTGTCTGTAAATTAAGTATCAGAGATTTGCTGATTTCATTTTCGGAATATTGAATAATTTCATAGTTAAAAATTAAGCCTGCAATAATTAGCGGGATAGCCAGGAACAGTGTAAATGCAAAAAAATACTTTGCAAGCATAGGTATTCTTTTCATGCCGCGTCCCCCTCATAAAACATGTCCATGTTTACTTATCTTTTTTCCATGATTTATATATTATAACTATAAAACCTTATTTTTACAAATGTGTAGTATTCAAAAAAAAACACCCGTATAGGTGTTGAGAGTTAAAAGTAATTAATTTTTAGATTTATTTTTAATCCAAACTACAGTGCCAGATACCTCCTGGTCATTTCATCAGTAAGCTCTTCCATATCACCTTGGGAAACTATACAGCCCTTCTGCATTATGGCGAATTTGTCTGCCAGCTTTTTAGCAAATTTCAGGTTTTGTTCCACAACAATCATAGTTATCTTCTTTTCTTCGGATATCTTCTTCAGGGTTGAAGCAATTTCCGAGACTATGTTGGGTTGAATACCCTCTGTGGGCTCATCCAGCAGAATCATTCTCGGAGATGACATAAGGCATCTTGCCAGGGCCAACTGCTGCTGAAGACCACCCGACAGCACTCCGCCCTTTCTGGGCAAATGCTCCTTCAAAGCCGGGAAATAACTCATCACCCATTCCTTCTGTAATTGGATATCTATATCCTTATGGCCCAGAGCACCCAGATCCAGGTTTTCCTCCACCGTCAGAAGGGGAATTACTTCCCTGCCCTGGGGGACATAGCCTATTCCTTCCGAGCAGCGAAGAAAAGTGCGTTTTTTTGTAATGTCCTTTTTAAGAAAATGTATGTTTCCCTGTTCGACAGGCAGAAGTCCCATAATGCTTTTAAGAAGTGTGGTTTTTCCCACGCCGTTGCGGCCCAGAATCGCCACTTTGTCTCCTTCATTTATGTGAAGTGACAAGCCGTTGATTACTTTGCTTTTACCATAGTTAACATGAATATTATTAGCGGAAAACATATTTATTACCTCCCCGTGATGTTCTGATAGCTTCTGATTATAAGCTTTGTCTGTTGTCTTTTGACTTCGGCCTATTCGCTCTCCTTCAAATAAACCTCAATAACCCTGGGATTGTTCTGAACCTCTTCAAAGCTGCCCTCTGCCAGCAGCATTCCCTGATGCAGCACCGTTACCGTCTCGGCTACCTGTTTGACAAAGTCCATATCATGCTCAACAACAATAACAGTATGATCACCTAAAAGAGTCTTTATCATTTCACCTGTTTTATAGGTCTCCTCTGCCGTCATTCCGGCTGTGGGCTCGTCAAGTATTATAAGCTTCGGATTCTGTGCCACTATCATTCCTATCTCAAGCCACTGTCTTTCACCATGGGACAGATCACAGGCAACAACTTCCTTCTTATGTTCAAGATTAATTTGCTGCAATATTTCGTCTATCTTATTATTAATTTGAACAGTTCTCCTGAAGAAAAAAGATTTAACAGTTGAACTGAAACCTTCAAGAGCAACCTCAATATTTTTTTCAACGGTCATATTATCAAATACATTGGGCCCCTGAAATTTACGTCCTATTTTGTATTTGCCGGAAATTTCACTTGCGCTTTTTCCGGTAATGTCCCTGCCTTCAAATAATACCTTCCCCTTTGTGGGTTTGGTTTTACCGGTAATCAGATCCATCAAGGTGGTCTTGCCTGCACCATTGGGTCCGATAATAACCCTCAGTTCCTTTTCTCTTATTGCAAGGCTGACATCTGTCAATGCTTTAAACAAGTTAAATTCAACGCTTAAGTTTTGAACCTCTAAGATATTACTCATATAAACCCTCTCCCTTCAAGGATGACTGAATTAAAAATCTTCTCAAAACTATCTCTCAAGAAAATTGGGTTTCATTACTTCCTCATTTCCCGCTTTTATCTTTGAAGCATACTGTTTTTCGATCATTTTGCCGATAAAGCCGTTTGGCAAGACAAATACTACAACAAGCACAAGAGCACCCAATATCAGCATCCAGTAATCGGAAATTCTTTCTGATAACAGTACCTGAAGCCAATTAATAACAACCGTTCCTACTATTGCTCCGGTCATGTTGCCTCTGCCCCCCACAGCAACCCAAACCAGGACCAGGGTCGAAAGTGTAACTCCCACATCAACCGGTGAAATTATTCCGTTGACAGGCCCGACCAACGCTCCTGCCAGGCCGGCCAAAACACCTGAAATAGTAAAAACTACAATTTTAAAGCTAATTGGATTGAAGCCCAGAAATGTCAGCCTGGCTTCATTTTCCCGTATCGCCTGCAATATGTTTCCAAAACGGCTTTTTGTCAGCCATAAACATAAGAGATAGGCCAGTAATGTTATTATAAGTACTGTATAATACATCTGGACACTGCTCAGTTTTATATCCAGAATTCTTCTGGGCAGCCCTCCGAGACCATTAGTTCCATTAGTATATTTTTGCTGATTTGATATAAAGAGTTCAAATATATTTGCAAGCGCCAGAGTTATTAATGAGAAAAATACTCCGTTTATCTTACTTGAAAAAATAAACCAGCCCAGTATGGCTGCCACAATACCCGGAATAATCAACGCCAGAGCGAAAGCCCAAATGGGATTTGTCAGCGGCTTGAAAAGCTCCGGCAGCTCTGTCAGATTGAATCTTGTCATATAATCAGGCAGTCCCTCCGGCAGTGCTTTAATCAGGGTATAGGAAATTCCTACGATGTAGCCACCCATACCGAAGAGCACCGCATGCCCCATATTCATAAGTCCTGTATAGCCCCACAAAAGATCCAGAGATAAAGCAAATATTATATATACCATTACCTTTGCCATGTATTCCATTCTCAGGGGGGTTACCATGAGCGGGAATGTCAATAAAAGTACAAATACAAGCATGTCGATATATCTGTTTACAGGAAGTTTTTTTATATAGTCAGTCATTTTAGTCTCCATTCCGCCGCTACCTCCTTTCAGATGCAAATAAACCTTCAGGCTTAAATCTGATAATGACTATAACAATCAGAAACACTATTATTTTTGCATTGACCATATCACCGTAACCGCTAAGGATTGAAGTGGATTCACCTATCATCACCGACGATAACGCTGTTCCTATAAGGGAATTAACGCCTCCAACCACTACATTCATAAAGGTATCAGTCAGATAGGTTGTTCCCATAAAGGGTGAGACACTGGAAATTGGAGCCAGCACTGCACCTGCCAGTCCGGCAAGCCCCATACCATGTGCAAAGGTCCAGGTATCCACCCTGCTGGTGTCTATTCCCAGACATTCTGTCATAGCTCTGTTCTGGGTGGTTGAGGCAGCTGTTTTTCCAAAACGGGTTTTGTGGAAAATCCACCAGGTAACAACAGCTGCAAGTATTGTTATCAGTATGACAAACAGGTAATAGTGCGGAACAACCACCTTTCCAATAGTAAAGTTGCCTCTGAATGGAATTCCAACCAGCTTTAGTTCCGCACCGCAGATCAATCTGACACCCTGTTTGAGTAATATTGATACAGAGAAGGTGGCCAAAAGAGTTTCAGCCTGTTTTCCATACAATTTCTTTATTACGAATTTTTCCATTGCAATACCCAGTACCGCCGATACTATATAGGCAGAAATAACTGCTGTAATAAAGGGAAGCTGGAAAACCGTATAAACGTAATAGCACACATAGGCACCAAACATTATCACTTCGGTGTGAGCCAGATTTACAACCTTCATATAGCCCAGGATGATAACCAGTCCCAGAGCTGACAGCAATAGTACCGCAGATGAGTTTATTCCGTTAATAATATTCGTCAAAAGCATATGCAAAACACCCTTCTGTTTAGATTTCTACCGGATGACTCTTATTTCTTTTCAGGAATCGGCTGTATAATATCGTCCGATTCAAAAACCACATCAAACTTACCTTCAGCATTTACCTTACCTATCCTGGCCTTTGCCCAGATGTGGTGAGTAGCTGCATCTATTTTCACATGGCCCTGTGGAGCATCAAATTCCAGATTGTCAAAAGCTTTCAGAATTTCTTCGGTATTAAGTTCCTTTGTTTTCTTAAGAGCCTCGGCAAGCAGCATTACACTTGTATAGCTGGATTCGCCCACTGCTGTAACGCCATCTGCTGAGCCGTATTTCTTTGCGTATTTTTCGAGATAGGTCTTATTTTCAGAAGTATCTACCGTATTGAAATAATTAACAGAGGTAAAGTGTCCCTTTGCAAGATCAGCCCCTAAAGCCTGTACCATTGATTCATCGGTAATAAAGCTGGCTATAGGTGTTTTATCAGGACTTAATCCGAAGCTGTTGTACTGCTTGTAGAAAGCAACCGAGCTGTCACCGTTAAGGTTGCAGTAAATAACGTCTGCACCTGACTCCTTGATTTTGTTAATAGTTGATGAGAAATCACTGTGTCCCGAAGGAACCAGTTCTTCACCGACAACAGTACCACCGCAGGTTGTGAGAGTTTCTGAACACTGTTTGTTTATCAGTGCGGCATAAACAGTATCCGTCCCCAGCAGGAAGAACTTTTTACCTACATTATTAACAAGCCAGGGCACATACAGGTCTCCCTGCTGATTTGGAACGATACCCGTGTAAACAATGTTTGGTGATGGTTTTTCACCCTCATAGAAGGTCGGATATACCAGGATGCCGTTGTTCTCTTCTATGACCGGTGCAGCCGCAATTCTGCTTGCTGAAGTATACAAACCAACTGTTGCTACAACCTTATCCTGCATTATCAATTTCTTCATTTTTTCGGCTGCCGTTGCTGCATCAGTAGCATAGTCCTCTTCTACCGTCACAAGCTTCTTTCCGTTGATACCGCCGGCTTCATTAATCTCTTCAATAGCAAGCTTTGCTGATTTATACATGGTATCTTCAGTTATTGCAGTAGGGCCGCTCATGGCAAAAAGCAAACCGATTTTTATTGTGGAGTCATCTCCCTTGCCGGCACAGCCGCTGATGGTTCCAACTGCAAATACCATTGCCATAATCAAGGCAATAATTTTTAATGCTTTAACTTTTTTCATATTCTTACCCCTCTTTTCATATAGATTTCTTCCTATAAAAATTTGTTATCAGCGTATAAAATTTGATTCTTATGCTGCTTATTCCTTACCGGTTATTTCTTCCCTCATCTTTTAGAGGGTTAGTTCCACTCTTGCAGGTGTCTGCTTCATTATTACTTCTCCGTTATGCACTGAGAATAATACCTCTCTCAGATGCCTCACTGCCTCATAGTCATTTTGTGCATTGAGAATAATGAAGTTTGCAGGCTTACCTTCCTCTATACCGTATTGGTCTTCAATGCAGAGATTCCTGGCACCGTTAATACTGATAAAATCCAGACTCCTGTTTATGTCCTCAAACCCAAGCATATGGCAGGCATGAAGTCCCATATCCAGTACTCTGAGCAAATTTCCCTCCCCTGCAGGATACCAGGGGTCTGCTATGGAATCCTGACCCAGAGCAACATTCATACCCTCCTGGCTTAATTCCCTGACTCTGGTAATGCCCCGTCTTTTCGGGAAGGGATCAATTCTTCCCTGCAAATGAATACTCTCCGTGGGGCAGGAGGCAAAGCGTATGCCTGATAATTTGAGCAGTTTGAACAACTTGGAGCAATAGGCATTGTTGTAGGAATGCATTGCTACTGTGTGACTTGCAACCACTCTTGAACCGATTTGCCTTTCATATGCTTTGGTTGCAAGTACTTCCAGAAATCTGGATTGTCCATCATCAATTTCATCACAGTGGACATCTATCATCCTGTCATACTTTACTGCCAGCTCGGTTATAAAATTGATGGAATCAATTCCGTATTCCCTGCAGAATTCAAAATGGGGTATAGCTCCAATTGCATCTGCCCCCATCTCTATCGCCCTTATCATGAGCCTATCTCCTTTTGGGTAGGAGTATATGCCGCTTTGGGGAAAAGCCACCAATTGTATTTCAACTTTTCCCTTCATTTCTTCTTTCAGCTCCAACAGCGCTTCAAGGCCTATAAGGCTTTCCTGAGTGGTATCTACATGAGTGCGGATAAATTGGACTCCATGGCTTACCTGCATTTCAATTGCTTTTCTGGCATTTTTCTTTATCAGCCCTTTGGTTAATGGAATTTGTTCCTTGTATTCACTCCAAATCTGTATCCCTTCAAATAAGGTGCCGCTCATGTTGAAGCGGGGCTGCCCCACTGTCATAACACAATCCAGGTGAATATGCGGTTCTACAAAGGGCGGCATTAACAGCTTTTCCTTCCCATCAATCGCATGTTTCGGAACCGGCATCACTCCGGCAGGAACTATCTTTGTAAAAAAACCGTTCTCTATTTCAATATCCCATAAACCCTCTTTTCCTCTTATAAGGGTGTTAGTAATAAACATTGGACTCCCCTTTCTTATTTCTAAGAAATTAAAAAAAGAAAGAAGCCTAATCCTGCTATTAAGCGGAAATAGACTTCTTCGTCATTTGTCTTCAAGATATCTTGTATTTAATTTATTACAATAATAGCCCATAGTATAATTACTGTCAACTGGTTTTGGAGGTTAGCTCCGACTTTTGTCTGCAGCATACTAAATGATTTAATTTTGTTTGTGCACACTGCACAAACTGATCTGCCGGATTCATTGACACCTGTATCCGGCTTTAGTAAAATAAATTTAACACAGGCTTGAAAGACTTAATTTGAATTGGTTTTCCAAGCCAACCTATAAATTTATCGCCCCGCAGCATATTAAAGCATAGCAGGTGGATATGTAAAATAAAGAATGAAAATGCTTTGAACGCGCATGGCTGATTAGCCTCCTTTATTCGCCTTATAGCGTTAAAGTAGGTTATTTTTCATCACATTTTGTTGCCGCTATGCGGCTCAAAGCCATGACATGGCTTGGGAGGTCAATATGTTAAGCTGCAAAGATCTGAAGCAATTACCATCACTAGTACACATTAAATATATTGCGGGCTTTGATCATCTTGACAATGTGATCAGGTGGCCATATATCACAGAAACTGTTACTATTACACCATGGGTTCACGGTGGAGAACTGCTTATTATCAGTGGTGCTGTTTCCAATAAAAAGAATTTCAGCCTGATAAGAATGATTGAGGAAGCTGTAGAAAACAAGCTGGCAGGTGTATTGCTTCTTATTGGAGAGCATTATGTGGATGAAAGAGAAGTTACAAAAGACTTGATTGATCTGGCCAATAACGCTTCTTTTCCGGTAATGACAATCCCGTGGAACGTTCCGCTGGTTGATATAATGGAGGATATCGGCTCGTCTGTTATTCATTTTTCCAATCGCGGCAAATCAAATGTGGATGTGATACACAGTATTATTTTTAATGAAAACATACAGGAGGAGGCGCTTGCAAATCAGTGTTCCTTTGTAGGCTATGACGTCAGACCCCGGCAGCAAATGATGCTTCTGCAGTTTTACAGTTCCTCTACCAGGGATAAATCAAAAAACAGTAATATTATCAATCCCTCAAAAATACAGCATATTTATGAGATAATCTCTAATACCCTGAATGACAATCATATACCCCACATGATTTCAAATCACAGCAATAATCTTGTTGTCCTTTTTCACGCGCAAACTGAGGAAGGTACCCTGGAAAGGATAATAGGTGCTTTGATCGGGCAGTTTACTCAGGAGTACCCTTCCATAAACTACAATATCGGTGTGGGCAAAGCCTATCCGAAGATTCCTTCTGTAAAAAACAGTTTCAGGGAAGCCTCCAGATGTGTACAGCTGCTGAATAAAACCGGACTTGTAAACCAGGTATATTATTATGAGAATCTGGGTTTGTACAGGCTTTTTTTCGAACTGGAAAAGGAGGATATTTTATCAAGCTATGTGGAGCAGATACTGGGTAAAATTATAGAGTACGACAAGCAGAACCATACATTTTTGCTGAATTCACTGCAGTGCTACCTACAACATAATTGCAACATAGTCCAGGCAGCAAATAAACTTTTCATACATCGCAACACGC
Source organism: Bacillota bacterium (assembly GCA_023409265.1). Lineage (GTDB taxonomy): Bacteria > Bacillota > Clostridia > Acetivibrionales > DSM-1351 > Ruminiclostridium. The sequence goes on from JAEYHZ010000008.1 coordinate 302,349, forward strand.
TGAAATACCGTATAGACCGTATAGAAGAAATCACTAACCGATCCTTGTCAGATTCCTATGCAAGACTTGATTTTCAGAATGCGCTGCTGGCAAAGAGAGTGCTGGAGTAGTATAACTTTTTGCTTTTGAATTTAAAGTATGCTATCCTAAAATGAACAATGTAAAATGCCTATTTAGTCTATCTATGGCTATTTTGAATGTTATTTAACTACTAAACTTTTTGTAAAGGTTGATATCATGCACAGAGAAAGTATATATAAACATTATGAACCGGCTGTGACAGCCCCAAATGATAATACGGACCAGGCCTATTGGTTTGCATTTGCTTCAAATAAAATCCTTGTAAAGGAAGAAAAAACAGGCTATTCAATTCCCTTTTTGAAGGCTCCAAGCCTGATCAATATCTCAATCGTCAGAACTCAATACCTTGGAAAGTTACTGGAACAGCCCTGTTATTCGGCAGAACTTGCCTCGGAGGAATGTGTGCCCGAAGGGATGGCTTTTGTGGAGCTGAGAGCTCTCTATGGAAATATTGATGAAGATTTGTTTTTGTTGGCTGGGAAGGCCTATCAGATTGTTTGCTGGGATCAGACACACCAATACTGCGGCAGATGCGGGACAGCCACAGAGTACCTGTCAGGGGAAAGAGCCAAAGTTTGTCCTGAATGTGGATTTATCAGCTATCCACGAATCTGTCCCGCTGTAATAACCGCCATTACAAAAGGAGACAAAATCCTTCTGGCTCATGCAAAGCATTTCAAGGAAGGTATGTATTCCCTGATTGCCGGCTTTGTTGAGGCTGGCGAAACTCTTGAGGAGGGTGTTCAGAGAGAGATCATGGAGGAAGTGGGCATCAAGGTTAAGAATATTAAGTATCTTGGAAGCCAGCCCTGGCCGTTTCCGAACTCCATGATGCTGGGATTTTCTGCTGAATATGAAAGCGGTGAAATTATTGTTGACGGTGTTGAGATAACGGATGCAAATTGGTATGATGTCAGTAATCTTCCCGGTCTGCCTTCGGAAGTCAGTATTGCAAGAAAAATAATTAACCGGTGGATCACTTCACAAAATGACAGTTAAAAAGTAAATATTTACTTCTGACTCAAGGCCATCATTCTGAATTTTAACATGATGGCCTTGTTATTTTTTGTAATTGCTAATTTTTATCCTTTCCCCGGTTAATATTTCAAAAAAATGCAAATAACTACCTAGGGTGATATTATGTACAAAGGCTCTCGCAAAAGCAAGCTGGAAAATAACACAAATGACAAGGTGGCTTCCAGCAAAATACCGGATAATTTACTTAAATCTCTGGATGATAATATTTCACTGCTTAAGCAGATTTTCTCAAATGACGGGACACTGATTATCAGAGAATTAAAAAATAAAACACTGAAAGATTTCAAGGGCTCTCTCCTGTACATTGAGGGTATGATTAATACTGAAATTGTTAATGAGAATATAATACTGCCTATTATGAGCTGTAATTTGTCGGATGACCTCCTTCTTGACAATTTAATCGAAGAGCTGATGAGCAAGGTAATCGTATCAAATAACGTGACTGTAGAGACTGAAGTAAATAAAGTAGTGAGTTCAATTATATCAGGTGATACGATATTTCTGCTGGCAGAATGTGATAAAGCACTGGTTATAAGCTCAAAGGGTTGGCAGACGCGTTCCATAAGCGAGCCTGAGTCAGCCCGGGTGGTACGTGGGCCAAGAGAGGGTTTTACAGAATCAATTATGGTTAACCTGACACTGATCAGGCGTAAAATAAAAAATCCCGATTTAAAGTTTAAGTTCAGAGAAATCGGCGAAAGAACCCATACCAGGGTTTGTATCTGCTTTGTAGAAAGCCTGGCTATGGAGGGACTTCTCAGTGAACTGGAGAAACGTCTGGATTTAATTAAAATCGATGGCATTATAGATTCCGGATATATTCAGGAATTAATTAAAGACTCTCCCTACTCACCTTTTGAAACAGTTGGGTTCAGTGAAAGGCCCGATGTGATCGCCGCCAAGCTGCTGGAAGGCAGAATAGCCCTGTTTGTGGATGGGAGTCCCTATGTACTGACAGTTCCATATTTGTTTGTTGAGAATTTTCAGGCAAATGAGGATTACTACAATAATTTTATCTTTGCTTCCACTAATCGACTTATAAGAGGCTTTACAGCTGTGGTCTCAATTGCCATCCCGGCCGGATTTCTCTCGCTTGTAACTTATCATCAGGAAATGCTGCCTACGCCTTTGCTTTTGAGCATCTCTGCCTCCAGGCAGGGAGTCCCTCTTCCGACATCACTATCCCTATTTGTTATGCTTTTCATATTTGACATATTGCGTGAAGTGGGTACAAGAATGCCGTCCCCTATCGGTCAGGCAGTTAATATTGTCGGTACTCTGGTATTGGGACAGGCGGCTGTAGAGGCCAGGTTGGTAAGCGCCCCTGTCGTTATCGTTACAGCTCTAACAGGCATTATGACCCTTATAAATATGAATTTTATAGGCGCGACTATTATATTTAGAACCTATCTGCTTTTAGGAGCTTCTGTCCTGGGCTTTTACGGATTTTTTCTCAGTCTTATTATGATGTACCTTCATTTGATGAGTATACGATCTTTCGGAGTTCCTTACATGATGAATGTCACCCGGGCTAAAAACCATGACGGGCAGGATGCCTGGATACGTGCTCCCTGGTGGATAATGACTCTGCGTCCGAAAATCCTGGGAAACAAAAATTTGAACAGACAAGCGCAGGGGGATAACAGGGGAAAACCAAAAACATGAAAAAAGTTTGGACTATTGCATTAATTCTTTTACCGTTAACAGGTTCTATATTTCTTACCGGCTGCTGGAATTACAGAGAAATTGACAAAATGGCAATTGTTGCCGGAGTTGCTGTTGATAAGGGCCCGGACGGTCAATTAAAAGTTACTGCGGAAATAATAGCCAGCAGCGGCGGTAGAGATTCAAAAACAGAATCAAAAATTCTTACTATGGAAGGTCAAACTGTATTTGATGCTGTAAGAAATGGTATAGCTATAAGCGGAAAAAAGTTGTATTGGAGTCATTCCATAGTTGTAATTTTAAGTAAGGATATTGGCGGTGAAGGAATCAGAAAGATTATAGACTGGTATATCCGTGATGCAGAATGCCGTGAAGATGTAAACCTTTTAATCTCAGTGGGTGAGACTGCCGGGGAAATTTTAAGCCAGGATAGTACTACTGAAGATATAAAGTCAATTTCCCTTGGGGAAACAATTAAAAACCAGGTAAGCCTGAGTAAATCTCCAAAAATTGATGTCTTAACCTTTGAAATGGAGTCAAAAAACGAAGGTATGGCAACAATTCTTCCCACTGTAAAACTGGTGGAGGTGGACCAAAAAATAGTACCTCAGATTGTAGGCACCGCTATCATAAAAAATGACAGGATTGCAGGTTATCTTAGCGGAGAGGAAACAAAAGCTCTTTTATTTATAAGAGATGAAGTTAAAGGAGGATTATTGATTGATACCCCTGAGAATAGTTCAGTGTCAATACCTGTTTCTCTTGAAATTTTCTCGAACAAAACCAAGGTTACACCTTTAGTTAAGGGTAAGTCGATAAAATTTAATATAAACGTCGAAACCACCGTTGCAATTGATGAATTGCATGGATCAGCAAACTATATTGATGAAGCAGGTCGAAAAAAGCTTGAAATAATAGCTGCAAAAACCTTAAAAAAGGAAATTGAGTTTGTTATAAATAAACTCCAAACAGAATATGATGCTGATATTTTCAGATTTGGAACAAAGCTAAAGGAAAATAAAATAAAAGTGTGGAAACGTGTGAATACAAACTGGGAACAAATTTTCTCAGATATGAAGGTCAATGTGAATACCAATGTTCATATAAAAAACAGCGGTATTTTAGCAAAAGAGTATGAAAAAGGGAGTTGATTACTATTCTTGTTATTATAATAATGCTTTATTCTCTGCTGGTATTTCTCGAATTCAGACGTTTGCACAAAAAAAGATATCGGGTTGATTTCTGGACAAATATTGTGTTATCAGTCATCTCTTTTTCAATTGCTGTTCTCCTGTGCTTTAATGTTAAAATTCCCAGCCCCGCAAAACCTATCGGTCATTTTATAACATCTATTTTCGGAAAGTAGGTTAAAATGATAAAAGAACGTTTATCAGATAAAGAAGCAATTTGTATTTTAATAACTTTTATAATGGGCACAACACTGATTCTTGGCATTGGAGGTGATGCGAAAAATGATGCCTGGATTTCCGGAATGTTAAGCCTGATTATGTATCTTCCCATGTTACTTATTTATTCCCGGCTTCTGTCACTTTATCAGGATAAAGATTTATTTGATATTTTAATTATAGTTTTCGGAAAAGTATTCGGCAGAATAGTGGCAGTGATATATATTTGGTATGCCTTCCATCTAGGAGCATTGGTCCTGCGCAATTTCGGGGAGTTTATCAACACAGTGGCCATGCCTGAAACACCACTTCTGGTGCCTATAATATGTTTACAAATAGTGTGTATAACCGGAGTTTGCCTTGGTCTTGAGGTTGTAGGAAGAATAACTACATATTTTTTGCCGCTGCTTTTTTTCATAATTCTGTTAGTACAATTACTCGGTATACCTCAGCTTCATTTTAATTATCTGAAACCCGTACTGGGAAATGGAATTGTACCGGTAATCAAGGGAGCTTTTTCAACATTTGCCTTCCCCTTTGCAGAAACTGTATTATTTCTTGGGCTATTTTCCTCATTAGAAACAAAAAAATCACCGAAAAAAATATATCTCCTTGGAACTCTTATATCAGCATTCGTAATAATAAATATTTCCATAAGAAATATAACCGTTTTAGGTAATATGAGGGATAGTTTCTATTTCCCATCTTATGAAGCAGTAAGCAGAATCAATATAGGTGATTTCATTCAAAGAATAGAGGTAACAGTTTCAATGGTTTTTATTTTCGGAGCTTTTATAAAAACCGCAGTATGTTTAATGGTTACCTGTAAAGGAATTGGCAAAGTACTTAATTTAAAAGATTACAGGTCCATTGCTATACAAACAGGTTTAATTATGGCCTATTTTGCTTATAGCATTTACGATAATATAATGGATATGAAATACTGGGCTTTTAAGGTATATGAATACTATGCTTTTCCAATGCAAGTGATTATACCCGTTATCCTATGGGTTTTAGCAGAGATCAAATCAAAAAAATCCAGTACACATTAGCAAACGGACTTACCGTTAAGCTTTTGCTGCCTTTTATTTTATAAATTTCTTACTGTATCCCGGGGATTAATTAGAATAGTTTAAAATTTTTCTTAATTAATTTTTACAACACCTTTTTCCAGGTACTCCGATAAATCCTGCTCTATAAGAGGCCTGCTGAAAAGGAAGCCCTGTATATTATCACAGTTCAATCCAATCAGATATTCCAGCTGTTCAATTGTTTCAACCCCTTCAGCAATTACTTCCAGCTCCAGTTTATGCATCAGAGGTATCAAGGTTTCTGTTACCGCCTTTTCTTTTTCCCCCGTCCTTATAAAGTCAACAAAGGTTTTATCTATTTTCAAAGTATTGAGAGGCAGCTTGGTCAGGTAATTTAACGATGAAAAACCTGTTCCAAAATCATCAAGTGCTATTTTTACACCCAGACTTTTCAATTCCCATAGCATATTTACTATATCAAAGGATTGAATTAATATATTTTCAGTTATCTCAAGCTCTAAATATTGTGGGTTAAGGCCCGTTTCGTCCAGAATTGCCTTGACTCTTTGGGCGAAATCAGTCTGAGTAAGCTGTACAGGGGATATATTAACAGAGATAATAGAAAAGAAGTTATAGGTTTCCTGCCATTGTTTATTTTTTCTGCAGGCTTCTTTAAGAACCCATTCTCCAATGGGTATAATCAAACCGGTCTCCTCAGCAACTGAAATAAACTCAAGCGGAGAACTTATTTTTATGTGGGGACTGGCCCATCTAAGCAGCGCTTCGAAGCCTCTGATTCTATTGGTAACAGCATCAACCTGGGGCTGGAAGCACAGATACAGCTCGTTCTTCTCAACAGCTTTACAAAGATGTTTTTCTATTTCAAGCTTTTTTGAAACCTCATCCCTGATATTTTCATCATAGAACTGGTAATTATTTCTGCCAAGACTTTTAGCTTTGTACATGGCTCTGTCGGCATTTTTTATAAGTTCTCCAACACATTCTCCATGATCCGGGAAAAGAGATATTCCAAAACTCGAACTGATATGAAGGGTGTGATTTTCAATATTAAAAGACATTTCAAAAATCTTTTTGATCTTATCCACTATGGTCATAATCTGTTCAGGCTGTGAGATGTTTTCTATAAATACTGTAAACTCGTCCCCGCTGAACCGGGATAGTGTTTTATTTGGATACAGTTCTGCTTTTAATTTGTTACTGACATCAATGAGCAGTTTATCTCCTATAAAATGCCCCAGTAAGTCGTTAACAGTTTTGAATTTATCAATATCAAAAAACACTACTGCTATTTTTGTATTGCTTTCTATTGCTCTGACTCTGGCCTCATTCAGTAAATCCATAAATAATACCCTGTTAGGTAAGTCAGTCAGCCTGTCGTAGAAGGCCAAATACTTTAATTTTTCCTCATTCCGCTTGTTCTCCGTGATATCCTGTAATACACCCAGTACCTTTTGAGGCTTGCCATTCCGGTCAAACTCTACTTGTGCTACAGAATGTACTATTCTTTCATCACCATCTGCCAGCTTGTTAATTCCGAATTCTATATCATACTTTTCATTTTTCTCCAACAAAGTAAGTAAAGCCTGGCCTACCCGCTTTCTGTCTTCAGCATTAACCCGTTTGTGAGCCTCGTGTAATGGCAAGCAGTTTCCTTCCTGTTTTATACCATAGATTCGAAATGCCTCATCTGAAGCCCATAGTGTATTACTGGCAATATCCAGTTCCCAGTTTCCGACTTTGGCGATACTCTGAGCTCTGTTAAGTCTGCTTTCGCTGGCACTTATAATGTCGCTGTAGGTTTGAAGACTGTCAAATTGCTGCTTTATTTCCTCCTCTGAGGCGGCAATCTCCTCATAGGAGGCCTCCAGCTCTTCGTATGTAGCAGATAGCTCATCATAGCTCTGTATAACCTTTTTTTCTGCCTGATTGATCCTCTTAAGCGTATAGTAAATAAGGGCATATATACCAAGACCGGAAGCCAAGACAAAAAACCAGCCCTTTACTATACTAATCAGCGATATCACATTTTTATTTTTAAAAATTCCTATTATCATTCTATCTGATAACAGTACCCATAAGCAGCCCAGTGTAATATATATAGCCGATATTCGAAACGCCTGCTTTTTGGGACTGAAGGTACTTCCATATTTATGTAAATATTTCAAGAAAGGAAACTTACTTAGCAGTTCCTCCGGCTCTTCATTCTTGTCCTCAAGGTTTTTCATTAAGTTTTTAATAATTAGCCACCGCCTAATCTACAACAACATTTTTCATTATTCAACATTATTTTACAATAAACTACCTTAATAAGTAAGCCCCAAAACAATATTTTATTAATTCAAGACTGAACAAAACCTATATAATACAAAAGCAAGGCATACCGGCTGATAACGCCGGCATGCCTTGTTCTATTTATTATCAGAATAGAGACTGGGAATAAGTAAATATTTCTTACTGTATTTCTATTCTGTTGTTGCTCTTTTTTACTTCGCTCTTTGGGAGTACAATTGATAAAACTCCATTTTCATATTTTGCAGTGACATCCTCATGTTTTACATTTTCAACATAGAAGCTTCTGCTGGTGGAGCCATATCTTCTTTCTTTTCTGATATAGTTGTTTCTTTCCTCCTTTGTCTCCTCTGATCTTTCAACTGCTATGGTAAGTCTGTCATCTCTCAAGTCCAGCTTTATATCTTCCTTTTTTGCTCCGGGAATTTCAGCTTCTATAATGTATTCCTTCTCATTTTCCTTTACATCTGCCTTGATTGAATTTAATCCTGCAAAACCCAAAGCTGAATCATTGAAGAAATCGCTGAATATGCTGTCCATATCGAACAGACTACCTCTCTCCTGAATTTTGTTGTTTCTAAATGGTACTATACCAAACATAAACTACACCTCCATTATTATAATAACTTATTAAATTTACTACGTTTTTGTTCTAATTATTTTTGCTTTGTCTTGCCTCATTAATTTTAGTTTTTACTTTTTGCTTTACTCCGTTATTTGATTTTGACTTTCCTTGACCTTCTGACTATATTTTAAAGCTATACTTTTGATTTATCAAAACTGATTTTGACTTTCTTTGACCTTTAAATTGTGTAGAAACATGTTTATTTTAATGTATCTTAAAAATTCTTATACTTTCTTGTATTTTCTCACCTTTTTATTTTTAATACCCAACAGCTGCAGCAGCTCTCTCCAATCGATGGCTCCTACCAGAGCCATCAGAAATAGTGCTATTACAATATATGCTCCTACTGCAAAAAGGGTTTGCCATACAGAAGAAAGTCGAAGGAAATTGAAGAAGCTGTATATATAATTACTGAATATAAACAGCAGTACTGTTACAAGTGTTGGCCTTACCACCCAATGCCTCAGGTCGAGAGCCATACCGGTACACCTGATTATAGTTATAAAACTTAATACACAGAAAATGAATGAACTTACTATTACACCTGCTATATATGCTTGAATGCCATATCTGGGAATAAGGAAAAAGACACACAATATTCTTATGGTTGAGGCTACTATGGAGTTTGCCAGAAAAAGGCCCTGTTTGCCCAGGCCGTTCATTATCCCGGTAAGTATTTGCTGAAGGTAAATAAAAATACATGTGAAAGATAACATAAACAGGGTGTACCCAACATTTTGGCCGGGATACAACATGTTTGCTATTTTATCCGGATAGCAAGCAAAAAGTGCCATAAAGACAAATCCAATCACCATAGTAATCTGAATTGATTTTGATATTCTGTAATTGGCTCTGCCGTAATTATTCAAAGAAATGGATTCAGAAATTGCCGGTACAAGAGTTGTAGCAAGGGATGTGGTCACCAACGCTGGAAACATTATCAGAGGCAGAGCCATACCGGCTAGTTTCCCGTATTCCTCCATACATTGTATATAGTTCAGCCCGCTTGCCAGCAGTCTCCTGGGAATCATAATGACCTCAAAAGCTCCCATAATTGAAATAATAAACCTGTTGAAGGAAATGGGAGCCGCTGTTGACAGGATGGACCCGACCAGTTTTCTTTTGCGTAACAGACCCTGTTTTGATCTTGGTGTAATATGAGGATATTTTTTGAACCGGTAATATACAGCTAATACAAATAGGTTTGACATTTCTCCAACGGCCATACCTACAGTGGCCAGCGCACATGCGTATTCCAGACCTGCCTCAAGAAATTTTGCAGCAAAGGCCATGGTTATACCGATTTTTACCAGCTGCTCGATAATTTGAGAAAAAGCTGTAGGTGTTACCTCCTGAATTCCGTAAAAATAGCCTTTATATGCCGAGGCGGCTGCAATCAACGGTATGCACGGTATCATTATCAGCACCGCCGAATAGGTTCTGGAATCCTTCAGTATCACATTTACAATGAAATCAATATTCAAATACAGGAACAGTGAGACTAAGGAGCTTGCGAAAAGTACTCCTGCCAATCCGACCTTTGAAATTCTTTTGATATTTATATAATTGCCCTGAGCCGCCTGTTCTGCAATCATTTTTGACACTGCTATAGATACTCCTGAAGTGAGTGTCAGAATTATTAAAGTATACACAGGTACGATGAGCTGGTATAAACCCATTCCTTCTGCTCCAACAATATTTGACAGGAAAATTCTATATATAAAACCAATAATTCTTGTCACAAATCCTGCAAGCATCAGTATAATAGCGCCGGTAATAAATGTCTTTTTTGTCATGTGCACCTCCGAAAATATAGTACCTCGATTAATTTTATTGAGCTAGTCAACCTTTTATGCCTCTAGGTTTCCAGCAGTTTACCATATATTACAGGTTGATACCCGGCGTACAAGGCGCTTATAATAAGCCCATCAGCTGCTTTGCGCAAACATTTCATATATGAGCAGCTATGACAAATTATAATTACCCCGGGCATGAGGCCCAGGTATTTAGTCAAAGAGACGGAACATTAACCGTTTATCAAGCAACGTTAATAAAGAACAGTTCCTTAAGGACCGTTCATCAAGCTGGAAGATTAGATTGAAGAATCTAAAATGACAAGGTCAAAATTATCAAGAGAATCAATAAAAGATGTAAATGAGAGAGATAAAACTTAATTAATAAAACATTAATTAACTATTTAACCCCTGTAAACAAGGTTTTGTTTATGTATTTTTTAATTTACATTAGGGGCTTTCATTTAAGGGAGGTCAATATGAATAAAAAATTAATAGCAAGTGGTATAGCTCTGACGCTTTGCCTAACCGCAATAGCTCCAGTCTATAAGAGTTTGTCTCTAAACAGGGAAATTCTTGAGCCAACAACACTACAGGAGGTTGGCACACAGGCTACTCAGGATTTAGTAATATCAGAGTCCGATACAATGAAAGCTGAAGCTTTAGCAATAAATTCAGTTTATGCAAACTCACTTAATGCAGTTAAATCTGCATCAACAACAACTGTAAGCACTAATACTGCTGCACCAAAAAAAGCTGTTACAGCAACAGCCAAGAAAACAACAGCTGTAAAATCAGCTACTTCAACAGTGAAGAAAAAAACTGCCACCAGAACATCAACCTCTACCCGGACTTCAACTTCAAGAGGATCAACCTCAACTGCAGCCAGAACCACTGCATATAGTACACCCGCAGCAAGTTCAAAGGCTAGTGCAGTTATTGCAACTGCTAAAAACTATATGGGAGTTCCATACGTTTGGGGTGGTGAATCACCAAGCGGATTTGACTGTTCGGGCTTTACCCAATATGTTTTAAAGAAGAACGGCATATCAATCCCCAGAGTAACATCAGACCAGTATGATACCGGAAAAAGTGTTTCAAAAAGTAATCTTAAGGTCGGGGATCTTGTATTCTTCACTACCTACAAGGCCGGACCATCACATGTAGGCTTCTACATTGGCAGTGGCAAGTTTATTCATGCAAGTTCATCAAAGGGTGTTACAATTTCAAGCCTTGACAGTTCTTATTATTCAAGCAGATATATCGGAGCCAGAAGAGTAATCAACTAATTTATATAGACAGGAAATCAACTACAAAAAGGTTGCAGAATTTACATTTCTGCAACCTTTTTTACAATTATTGTGATAAAATTATTATACGATTTTGTCGGTTTACATGAAAAAAGAATGGCTATAATAATATCCGGAGGTAAATAATATTTATATGGATTTTAACAAGCTTTTAGATAAAATACATGATAAAGTAAGTCATAAAAACCTGATAATTATTGTAGCTATTCTCTTAATAGCCATTATTGCCGTCATTGGAGGTTACCTCAAAAGAAATGATATATTTGCCCCGGAGCCTTCTATAGCAACCCCCACCGAGCAAGTTCTGGAAAAACCTCCCATGGTAGTGATAGATCCGGGCCACGGCGGTTGGGAACCCGGTGCCGGGAATGGAAAAATCAATGAGAAGGATATAGTCTTATCCATAGCTCTTGAAGTAGAAAAGCTTTTAAAACAAAAAAATATTGATTATTATATGATCAGAACCGATGATACCTATGTCAGTCTTGAGGACAGGGCTCAAATAGCTAATGATAAGAAAAGTAAGCTATTCATCAGTATTCATAATAATTCATTTACTGATGCCTCCCAGAGCGGTATTCTTACCACTTACAACCCCTACTCAAGTATAGGAAAAGAAATTGCTGAAATCATGCAAGCAAAAATCAGTGATTTAGGTATGAGAAACAGAGATATAATGCCCCGCCCGAACCTTTATGTCCTGCGTCATACTGAAATGCCCTCCTTGCTGCTGGAAGTAGGCTTTATTTCAAATAAAAAAGACCTGAAGCTATTAACTGATGCTAATTTTCAAAAGAAATGCGCTCAGCAGATAGTTTCAGGTATTGAAGAAATTCTAGAAAAATATGTTATTGACGAAGAAGGAAGTTCTGAAGAAGACTGATGATTTCCTTCTTATCGTTCATGGTAAATATCTTTTGTTTGGTATAGGCAGCATCTCTCATACCTTTAATATACCAGGCTATGTGAGATCTCATTTCAAGAATTCCGGTTCTTTCCCCTTTGTGCTCAATAAGCATATTCATATGCCTTATAATTGTTTCAATCTTTTCCTGGGCGGATGGCTCAGGTATTAGCTCCCCCTCTTCAAGGTATTTAAGTATTTGTTTGAATATCCATGGATTACCCTGAGCCCCTCTTCCCACCATGATTGCATCACAGCCGGTTTCTTCAAAAAGGCGTCTGGCCTCTCTGGGACCTGTAACATCTCCGTTGCCGATTACTGGGATTGAAACCGACTGTTTTACCTGCTTTATTATACTCCAGTCGGCTTTCCCGCTGTAGTACTGCTCGCGGGTTCTGCCATGCACTGCTACAGCACTTGCTCCACAGGCTTCAGCTATCCTGGCAATTTCCACGGCATTTACGCTGCATTCGTCCCACCCCTTGCGTATTTTTACTGTTACAGGCTTTGCAGATACCTTTACAACAGCTTTAATTATTTTCTCAACCTGCCCGGGTCGCTTCATAAGAGCACTACCCTCTCCATTTTTGGTAATCTTCGGGGCCGGACAACCCATATTTATGTCTATAATACTTGCATCAGATTCATTTAATTTTTCGGTAACTCCGGCCATTATTTCAGGCTCGGAGCCAAATATCTGAACAGCACCGGGTTTTTCTCTATCATCCAGAAGTGTAAGCCGGGTGCTCTTTTCGTCATCATAATGCATACCTTTTGCACTGACCATTTCGGTATAAACCAACCCGCACCCCTGTTCCTTACACAGAACCCTGAAGGGCATATCTGTGACTCCGGCCATTGGTGCCAAAAATACTCTATTTATCAATTCAACATTACCTATTTTCAAAAGCAGTCCTCCCAGGAAAAATTGCTAGTATATGATATACTCATAAAAATTAACAATACCTATTGTAACAGAATTTATGGAATTTTTCACTCTGTCAATTTGAAACAGAACCTATGGAATTTAGCACTCTGTCAATCCTTGATTTCAAATTTTCAAAAGGTATAATAAATAATTTTACATTAGAATTATATGTCAGCAACATAACTTATATTTAGACATATTATGTAAATATAAATACATTTATTTATTAGTAGTATTTAGAAAGAAGGAAAATAAAATGCCGACAGTAACATTTAATATCTCTCAAACAACATTTGTGGCCCCTATCCAGCCCAACAACAACTTTTCATTTTATCCGCTAATAAATACAGGTACAGATGCCGGTTTTGGCAACAGCATAGGCCTTTTAAAATTCCCCCTTCCGCAATTGCCTGTTTCTTCAGTAGACAGTGCCACTCTCAATCTGGCTGTTATTACCAAGAGTGGTCCGGCTCCCAGTCCTGTTGTAGTTAACAAAGTGACCTCAGCTTTTGATGCAGCTACTGTTACCTACGCCACCAAACCCGCCTTTACGGCAACGTCATCCCAATATGCCGTTTCACAATCTGATTTGTATAAAACCATACATTTAGACATAACATCACTTGTTAATGAATGGCTGAGCGGAACCGCAGTAAATAATGGTATTGCACTAACTAATCCGGATGGAACCACATTAGTACAATTTGCTACAAATAATATCGTTTATGAGCCTTACTTCCCGACAGTAACTATTACCTATTCCCAATCACCTGTGGTTAATACCGGAACAAATTTCAGCTATGAACAATTGGCTCACATTATTGAGCAGCTTATTGTAATGTATCCCACAAATACTATTACTGTTTTCACAAGGGGTCTTGCTGCATCCTCCGTAACGGGAACACCTTATCAGCTTTTTAAATCCTCTACAGGAACCTATGGTGCCATATTTATTCTAATGGATGCAGGTCAGCAGGAGGCCATTCCACTTAATGCCATAACTGCGATATACACCGGTGACGGTACAGTATACAATCCTTCTATCACGTACCTTCCACCGCCACAGGGGTTAACACCGGGTTTTGATTCCAATCTTATAACCGCCTATTATGAGTATCTGGATGTTTCAACCGATGTTGCAATGTATATGGGCTCAAATATAAATGCTTCGGGAACAATATACAAGAATGAATATGGTATTATCGTACTGTCTGACGCTGATGGAAATACCCCTGTATTTGTACCGGTAAATAATATCAATATTGTATTACCTGTACCGCCAGCTGCCCAAACAGTACGGAATGTACAGAGGCCCAGGATTTTTATAGAGGCCAGGGGATGAAAAAAGTTCAGTGTTTTTAAATAAGTTTATAAGCACCTGACGGTTATAAGGTGGTCACATTCATTTAGACCAAAAAAGCAGCCCATCCGGGCTGCTTTTCTTTCTCATTGCCTCTCCTTATATTCCCTTAATCTATCGTTTAACTCCTTTTTCTTTATTTTGGCAAGTTTCCATATAATCAGCCATGTAAACAAATAGAATAGAGAATAGATAAAAAATGACACTATAATAAAATTTGTTTTGCTAAAGTTATTTCCTCCATAGCCATACCAATCAAATATCAGACCGCAAAGCATTATGATTGCCGTGGTAAGCAGATAACCAATGACCGACTGCCAGATAAACTTTAACTTTTCCGAACAATATACTAAATTGATAAGTGAGCAAAGCACAGAAAGTATGAATACCTGCCAAATCAAATTAACAGAGACTGCCGGTTCCTCTGAAATAAAAACCATAATTGCCGACAATATTATTATTGAGATGGTAAATGCTATTAGTAAGCCAATAAAAAAATGCTGAAGCATCTGTTTCTTCATAATAGAACCTCCTAAAAACCTAATTTCTTTTTAAATAATGGAACATACTGCCTTGATATAATTACTTTTTCGCCATTCAGAAGTACGGCCTCTATTCTGCCGTTCAGCAATGGTGATACATAATTTATTTTAACAAGATTAAGAATTGTGGATCTGTTTACTCTTATAAAGCTGGTACCTGTAAAACGTTCTTCGATCTCATAAAGTTTCAGATTAGTTTCATAAACACTTTCCGGGGTGTAAATAAAAACTTTCTCATCTACTGTATCAAAGTATAAAACGTCCTCAGGCTTTAAG
This sequence comes from Bacillota bacterium, assembly GCA_023409265.1. Classification (GTDB taxonomy): domain Bacteria; phylum Bacillota; class Clostridia; order Acetivibrionales; family DSM-1351; genus Ruminiclostridium. The sequence continues at coordinate 317,618 of JAEYHZ010000008.1, forward strand.
AAAAACACTTTGTCATCTTTCCTGCCACTAAAAGTTGAATTATATAACCGTATGTTTGATATTAATTTTTCAAGCTTCTCATCAATGGTATTACATTTTATTGTAATTTCTACCTCGTTGTAAGCAGTTGACTGGTCAATATTTATTTTCAATTCCAACTGCCTCCTTTCTGTAGAATGATTCTCGAGTTAACTCTATTTCATGATACTTCAAACTTATAATGGAATTCAATTGAATTTCGGTCAGTTGCAGTTTTTAGGGGGGTAAGCTGCATTGGAAAATAATTTATCGAGGGATATACGGGTGCCGGGTTCCTACACTCTCGGGTTCGATTCCCAATAACACAAAAATAGCAGGCTTGATTTTTAATATCAAGCCTGCTCCATGGCGTCCCGGACAGGAATCGCCGCATAGCTCCGCTATGCTTGTGACGTCGCCCACCCTCACTCTTTCGGGTGCCGGGCTCCTACACTCACCTAAAAATGTGCATTTAGCACATTTTCTTAACGGTTCGTGCCCTCTCGGGTTCGATTCCCAATAACACAAAAATAGCAGGCTTGATTTTTAATATCAAGCCTGCTCCGTGGCGTCCCGGACAGGAATCGAACCCGTACCAGTGGAACCGGAATCCACCGTCCTATCCATTAGACTACCGAGACATTTCTTAGTCCACTGATATATTATAGACTATTCTTACGCACTTTACAACATTTGTTGTTGCAAAGTCAAGTCTTAATGTTTGCTGTTCCAAAATCTTTTGTTATTAATATATTTAAAAATTTATACCAATGTCTGCATCTGGTTTAAGCGTTACACAAACTATTCCGCCTAAACAAACTCCAAAATCAGATGAACCTTACATTAGAAGTTCTTTTATCCGTTCATAATCTTTTTTTAATTGCTCTACATTATCAAAACATCCTGATTTTATAGCTCTTTCAAACATTTCAACAGCTAAAAAATATTTTTTTAGGAAATAAGCAATATATCCTCCAGCATAATTTCTAATTGGGGAGTTTTTCTTACCGAACCCCCAAGTGTTATTCATATCTTCCGCATCATTCAATAGGGTTTCCAATACAACATCCAACTGAGAATATTTTTCAAACCACTTTAACCCGTCAGAAAACATTAGCTTTTTCACATCATCCATAACCATTTCTATATTATTACCCAAAGCATCTAAATACCATATATGCCTTTCAGGAATTTCAATTTGAGATATACTTTTAATTAAATGCTTTCTAAATAAGCATCTTGATTCTTCTGGTAATAAAAATCCATTTTTATTTTAATCGGACTACCTGAATATTTATCCGGAATCATGCAAAAATATATACCTAAATTTACAGTAAATGAAAATGTTATAAGGGCCAGATTTTTTTCTTAATTATTCTGTTTACAATTTTACTATCCATTATACTTCCTCTTAATCTTCTTACTTCCGGTGCAAATTGATTTCCGCAACAAAAAAATCCCTTCGTGAACTCCTCCACGTCCGGGATCTTGTTTACTGCTGATTTATTAACTCTACAACCTGGTTATTACCTGTGTGAACAAATAGCCTATAGCTGAACTTAAAAGGGCATTCCACAAAAATACCAGAACAAATACCAGCCCTCGGGTACCGGTTCCAAGCTTGAAGAGCACACACAGACCGCGTGTAATAGCACCGTTAAACCAAAAATACGCCAGAATGTCAAGTACAGCTGCAATGTACATTAAAATTACCGATTGATGGACATTACCCGCATAAGCTGTGTAATATCCCAGTATATTCAAAGGAGTGACGATTATATTTACTACTATGTAGACTTTCATTACCTTGGTTAAAAGGCTTGAATATGACATTCCCATAGACATGGAATTACTGTCGCTCCGCTTTTTGAAATGCTTTATTATATCAAATACAGGGTATGAAAAACACAGAACATCTATCAGCCCCATTATCAATGCAGTAACGAAAAGAATGGCTGCTGTCCGCATGTTTAAAACTACGTGAAGCTTATCTGTAGGGTTAATATTTGTAGCTGCAACTCCCAAAACAACATCTCGTATGCCTACCAAAGCAATACCTATGTAAAGCCACATATTTTTATCGGTCAATTTTGAATAAAAATCTTTTTGCAGCAAGAAAAAATCTATTATTTTTGTGGTTTTGAATTTCATTATTTGCTCCTTAATCAAAATGCATTACTTATAATAATATATCTATTTAGTAAAGGAAAATCAATAGAGCAAACCTTATAAGGCATAAGTTCAGATAAAATTTTTCGACTATAGAAAAATTTTATTACCTCTGCGCCTTTCAGCGAGGTTGGAGATATTTGCTCAAATCGCCTGTAACTCGAAAAGCTACCTGCTACCTACAGAGTTGGGGACATTATTGCCTCGTTATAAAAACAACTTTATCAATAGAAAAATTACTGCTGCTACGCTGCCGAACAATGCAGAATTTATCAGAAAGTTTTTCATAAATTTAGAATTCTTTTTTGTTAACTGCTTTTTTTCAGGGGGATTTAACTTACCCTTATTATCTTTGATATAGTTGTTTATTATGGACTCCGCCTCTTTCAGTATAAAATCACTTTTTATATTTTGGTTTTTGCCGGATGTTAATTTGCTGCCAATGTCTTTTTCCTGCTCTTTATCTTCTTTCAAAACAAGAATTGCCTCCTCGAATAAATTTGAATGAATATCCCTGATAATTATTACTTTTTTAGATTTTCCATAAAACATAGCATCCTCCAAAGAACTCTGATTATGGGTAGTTTGTGAATTTATAGCATTTTTATACATTGTTTTGAGAAAATACCATATTTATCTGGATCTCCATATTTTCGAAACCAAAACCAGCATATCATCAATGGGTTCCTTGTTCCGGCTCAAGGCCTCATCCATCAGATCGTCTGCAATCTTTTGAGGATTTTTGCTATCCATGTTCTGAAGAATGTTCTGTACCTCTTTCACACTGTCCTGACTATTCTTGAAAGAATCAACAATGCCATCTGAAACCATTATGAGAAAATCCCCGTTACCAACCTTTTTATGTATCAGTTCCACCTCTACGTCACTAAGAATACCTGCTGGAAGTGACGCAGCCCTGACAGTGTCTACGTAATCATCTCTCTTTATAAAGGTAGGTGCTGCACCCACCTTGCAGAATTCAACTTCTCCCTCATATAGGTCCACCACCGATATATCAATTGTTGCAAAGGAATCGTCGGTAGATCTGAGAACCAGTATTGAATTAATGAGCTTAACAGTTGTATCCTTGTCAAAACCAGACTCCATGAACTGCTCGATAAGGTTGACTGTGGCTTTACTCTGCATGCAGGCTTTATGCCCGGTCCCCATTCCGTCACTTAATGCAGCGATATATTTCCCATCGCCGGTGTTTATAAAGGTGTAGTTATCGCCTGAAACATATTTTTCATTTTTTGAAATCCTGGCAACACCTGTTATAACTTTATATGTCTCCTCTTCCACCAGTTTTATAGTACATACATTTGTTTTACTGTTAAGTCCGCAGTCACTGCCCTCTTTCACCATTTTACGTCCTACAACCTCGGAAACTACCTTCTCAACACTTCCTATACAGCTTCTCTTGCCACCACAGCCCTTATAGGATAGTGACATTTCATACTTACCAAATTTATTCTCATATACGATTGCCTCGGAATTTTTTACCCCTGCTTTGGTAAGTTCCAGTACAATCTGGTTCTCAATATCCTCCTTGAAACTGATATCAGTATTCAACTCATTAGCCAGATTTGAAATAATGGTAGACATACTCTTTAACTGCTGCGAAACCAACCCTCTGCTTTCACCTATTTTACTTCTCCATACCATATCAACCTTGAATAACTCAAACACGTTGTTAACCGCATTAACAAAGTCATCCACCCTCTCACATCTGTCCAAAAAATATCCGGGGATATCGTTTTGTTCGATCCAGCCCTTACTGTCAAGCTTCTCAACTATTTTGAACATTATCTGATAGGTATTGCAGAAATTCTGTTCCCAGCAGTGGGCACACAGACTGCAATCCTTGCAGACGCGATCTGCAACCCTGTCAAATATGGCAGTTATGTCATGCTTCTCGGTTATGGCCTTTGTTTCGGAGATTTCATCGAAGGTTTTTGCCATTTCCCCAAAGGCCTGGGAGAACTTTTTCAATTTCTCAACTGTTATTTCCTTGATTCTGGTGCTATAGCCCTTTTTATCTCCTCTAACCAGCAAACTCTTATCAAATTTGGTTACAACGGCATCCATAACTTTTTCCGGTATGAGCATAAAAAGTACAATTGAAACTATTATTTCATACAGGTATAATAGAACTTCCGTCGAGCCGTTGGTATAAAATGTAAGAAGAGCATTTCCCATTAAAACACCAACGCACGAACCGATTTTCCCCATATTTCTCAAAATTCCGGAAAGTAATCCACAAAAAGCGTAGGAAGCAATTAAAACCGGGGATGAATTTGATGAAATACTTATTACGGTTCCCACAATTACACCGATGGCCGCTCCATTACCTGCACCGGTTTTGAAGCTGAAAACAAGAATAATAATTATACATAATATATTTTTTATGCTTACTCCAAGTATATTCCAACTTCCCAGGCCGCCTACTGACAAAGCGATGGCGATTGCTATGCTGAGAATCTCCTCATTGGTCAGAGAATATCTTCTGGAGGGATTGCCCAACACTTCGAGAACGTTTTTGAAAACAAATACCAGCGCAAAAATAATAAATCCATTCACAAGTGATTTTAATACGTCATACATTAGAAAGCCCTGTAAATAGGTAAGCAGCATTTCCGGTATCAATACGCCTGCAAATGCAATAATTCCTACCCTCAAGGATGAACCCACGCTCTTTTTAAAAGGAATATTCATGGCATTAAACAGCAGCATTGCAACTACAGCTGTATAAATCTGAACGGTAGCACCCGACGTAAGCATTCCTGCAAAAATTGCTATCGATATCATTATTCTGTTGATATTAAGACCCAAGGTTGCTGCATAAAGAGCGATTCCAAAGGGCATCAGGCCCCCCAGCAGTGATATTCTGCCCAGCAGAAAAGCCGCCGGTATGATAATTAGATTGGTTTTATTAAGATAATCCAGTATAGCTGCCGCTTTTGTACCTTTTCCCTTCTGCTGCGCTGCTGAACCATATCCCCCAAAGTTTTTATATGGAAGCATATCTGTTTTCATTTGTGTGACCCCCTGTATTTATCTTTTGTTGACGCCTGCTGTTGTTTAGCATGCAAAAATGATTATAATTCAGGGCTGCAGAATTATTTGTCAATCCTTGGTAACTCCAAACAAGAGATTTTAGACAGTTATCTTCAAAAAGCTTACATGTATAACATCAATTGAACTTTTTGAAGCTTACTTAAATAAAAAAGCCAAAGAAGGTTTTCTTGCTTTTTGCAAACTTGTGTCGAAAGGTTTTAAGTTGAGATGATATATTATGTATCCGTGTTGCTAAGCAATATAAGCGTTTCCCGGGGTCGATTATAGGAGATTAGCTCTGTTTTTCATAGAATACCAACAATTATCAAGACCCCACAGCGCTTAAAAATAAACCATTGTGACAGGTTCACCCCTATACGGAGTTTGGAAAAATGGGTCAGATGAAATATAATATATACATGAGCTCGAGTTCACTATTCGAATAGAAAACACCAAATCAGGAAATGCATTTCTAAAAAATCAATCATCGAATTGGAGGAAATAACATCATTTTAAATTACAAGTCAAACCCCTGCTTCAACCCAAACCAATCAAAAATCCAAACCTACGGAGGACACTTAATGAAAAAATTCTTACCCTTATTAATTTGTTTCGCACTTTTGTTATCCATTTCTTTTTCCAGCTCTGTATTTGCCGCTACTTTAAATGAAACTGAACCCAATAACACCTTTGCCAATGCAAATGGAATCAGTCCCGGCAATTCTATAAATGGCAAGATTTCGTCTACTTCAGATGTTGACTATTACAAGCTGTCCATCATGTACAGCGGAAACAGATCTATTACACTGAGCAATATTCCGAGCGGCTGTGATTATAATTTATACCTTTATGATTACAATGGTAACATTATTAGTTCTTCAACATCTTCCGGCAGTCTTGATAAGAATATTTCCACATCCTTAAACTCAGGTGTGTATTACATCGGCATAAAGAGTTCCAGCGGTTATTCCAGCAGCGATTATACCCTGACGGTAAAGAGTATAGGCTCTTCTCCAACGTCTACCCTTCCTTATCACGGCGGAGATGCATATGAATACAATGACACTCTTGAACTTGCATCAAATATGGGCACAGGAAATCTGTATGTAGAAGCCACCATCCATCCGTCTGGGGATTTCGACTATTACAAGTTTACTGTAACGCAGACAACGACCGAGCATATCGTCCTTTACAATCCGTATAACGGCCCAAGTTACCATTTCAACGTATATAATGCCAACGGCGGTTATATCGACTCCGATGGCGGTATTCGTGATTGCACAATAACTTTGACACCTGGCACTTATTACATCAAAGTCTTCAGTTATGATTCAGAGTCAGTCCTGGACTACCGTTTAGTGATGACTGAGGTTAAATAATCAAAAAAATCCTTGGGACAAGCTTCCCAAGGATTTTTTTTAACATTTTATCCTCAATTATGGTAAACATTAATAATAAAGTGTTTTAATCCGGTAATTGTATTGATACAATGTTTATATTATTATATTTATCAAAGTTCAATTATTTCAATAGGTTAACTTAGAATAATTTAGTTTGGAGAGGATGACTTTTTTGTTTAAACTTCCGGAATACACAATTCCCGATTTCAGAAAGCCTGTGTTTGAAGCAGCCCCAGAAATTACTACTTTGCCGGCAGCCGGCGACGGACTTTTACCCGATAATTTTTATGCTACTACAATTTATCCCGAGTACTTCAAGATAGATAATAACTGGAAGCTAATAAACGCTCCCAGAATGGACTGTGCTGTGGTTATCAGAGACGGCCTTCCCCTTGCAACCGAAGCAAGAAGAATCAAAAAGGGAGATGAAGTTGTTATTGGCCGTAAAGAAGACCTGTCCAACGGAGTTTTTATAAATTACGATGCCTTTAAAGAAACCAAGGGCGGAAAAGTGCAAAATTTTGCCTTCCGTACAGGCAAGTCAAGAGAGTCCTCTTATTCCAGAGATTATGACCAGCTATATGACATATTGAGGCATGACCGTGACCATGGCTCAATTGTGTGGGTGCTTGGGCCGGCGGTAGCTTTTGATTATGACGCCCGCAGGTCCATGTCGGGTTTAATAGAAAACGGATATGTTGATGCGCTTTTCGCAGGTAATGCGCTGGCGACGCACGATCTGGAAGCCGGCCTTTTCCATACCGGTCTCGGGCAGGACATATACACAAAGGAGCTTTATTACAATGGGCATTACCATCATCTGGAGACTATCAACAGAGTACGGTGTGCCGGTTCTATGGAAAAATTTGTAACTGAAAACAATCTAAGTGATGGTATAGTAGCTTCCTGTGTCAGAAAAAATGTGCCGCTGGTGCTGGCCGGTTCCATCCGCGATGACGGCCCCCTGCCCGGAGTAATAGGAAATGTATACGAGGCCCAGGATGCCATGAGGCAGCACATAATGAAGGCTACTACGGTTATTGCACTGGCTACGCAGCTTCACACCATAGCCACGGGGAACATGACTCCCTCATGGCAGCTAAGAGAAGGCAAGCTGCGCCCTGTTTATTTCTATACAGTTGATATTTCCGAGTTTGCAGTGGGCAAGCTCCACGACAGAGGAAGCCTCAGTGTAAACAGCATAGTCACAAATGTTCAGGATTTCCTTATAAATGCAGCGAGAAGTTTGGGAGTAATATAATTCCACTATTTCAAGTAAAGTTTAATTCATTTTTTTCTTATAGAGTTTGGACGTAATATAATTCTTTTTTTCCTATAAAGTTTGGGGCCATGTCTCATATGACATAGCCCCAATAAATATAGCATTTATTTGATAATATTTTAAAAATAAGCTAGTATGCCCTACATTCAAAATTATGTCAACTGTTACAACTGAAGAAACTCTTTCATCTGATCGCTTACTTCAGTAGCCATCACTTCATTTTCCATTTCACAGAAAATTCTGAGAAGAGGTTCAGTTCCTGAGAATCTTGTGATTATCCATCCTCCGTTTTCAAAGTAAACTTTCACACCGTCCATATAACTTACTTTTTCAACCTTGTAATGGAAATCCGGAAGTTTTTTCTCTTCAAAGAGTAATTTTAACAGACGGTCCTTCTCAGCATAACTGAATTTGTAGTCTCTTTCTGTCATTACAAAGTATCCGAAGTTCTTATGAATTTCTTCAAGCAGCTGTGACAGGCTCTTTCCTGTTACACTGAGAAGTTCTATTAAAAGACTGGCAGCAAATATCCCATCCTTACCTCTAATATGTCCTCTTATAGTCAAACCACCGCTGCTTTCTCCTCCTATCAGGCAATCGTATTTCTCCATGTTAGAGCTGATATGCTTGAAGCCCACAGGAACCTCATGGCACTGTTCTCCAAAACCTTCAGCAATCCTGTCTAGCAAATGAGTAGTTGCCACATTGCGGACAACTCCACCTGTCCACTTTTTGTATTTCAGCAGGTAATAGTACAGCAGCGCCAGAATACTGTTGGGGTGGATGAAATTGCCCTTTTCATCTATAATACCCAGCCTGTCTGCATCACCATCCGTGCCTATACCAAGATCGTAGCCCTTTTCCACCACCATGTCCCTGAGGCGCTGCAAAGTGTGTGAGCTGGGAGAAGGCAACCTTCCGCCAAATAAAGTATCATGTCTGTCGTTTATTATATCTACTTCACATCTGGCAGTAATCAATATGGTTTGCAGTGAGGTTTTTGATACTCCGAACATCGGATCCAGCAGAATCTTAAGATTTCTGCTCTTTATAGCCTCCATATCAATCATACTTATTATGGTGTCTATATACTGATTAAACGGATCAATAATTTTAATTTTACCGTTATCACAGCCAGTACAGAAGTCTATACAGGTTATCTTTGTCTTATCAACTTTTCCGATATGACGCTCTATCTCAACAGTTACATCCTCGGCAGCGTCTCTTCCTCCTCCTGTAAATACCTTTATGCCGTTGTAGTCTGCCGGATTGTGACTTGCTGTTATAGCAGCACCGTAACAGGTATCCATTTTATTTACCGTAAACATAATCAGTGGAGTAGGTGCTACCTTTTCTATAAAGTACACCTGTATTCCGTTGCCTGCAAGAACTTCAGACATCCATTTTGCAGCCTTGTCTGACAGGAATCTTCTATCATAACCGATAACAAAGCCCTTTTCAGTACAATTCTGTTCCGACATCATATTTGCAACGGCCTGCGATAATATCTGAACGTTCTCCTTAGTAAATTCTTCACCAATGATTGCTCTCCAACCACCTGTCCCAAATTTGATCATATAAGTCCCATAGCCTTTCTGGCTCACAATAATTTTTTAATCACACCTTACCGTGAGCCGGATGTGGTGTGAACGGAGCCTGCTCAAAACCGAGCTTCCCATTAATTGAAGTTGTCCTGGCGCATAATCCTCTTAATAAATTTAAAACATCATACACTTACAGTTTTAAGCAGCTCCTACAAGTTCGTTTAACCTACCCCATCACTACCTCAACCGTATTAACAGATCCTTCAGGCTGCGGCGGTATGGCATCCTTTATTAATTGTCCGTTCAGTGAAATTGATTTTACTCCTTTTTGTACACCGTCGGGATTCTTTACAGTAATATTGTAAACGGCTCCTCTCCAGCTTCTGGTTGCCTCGAAGCCCTCCCAGCTTTCAGGTATGCATGGATCAATAAGCATACCCTCGAAAATGAGCCTTATACCCAGCATATATCTGGTTGCAGCAAAGTAGGACCAGCCTGCGCTGCCTGTCAGCCATGGGTGACGAGCCCTTCCGTGAGCCGTATGGTCTCTTCCCATTATAAACTGGCAGTAGGTATATGGCTCTGCTTCACGGATCTCAATTTTATCATTCTGATTATATGGCAGCAAAGCGTTATAAAACTTCATGGCCCTGTCTCCTCTGCCCAGCTTGGATTCTGCTACCCAAGCCCAGGGATTGGGATGACTGAATATAGCTCCGTTTTCTTTAATACCCTTATATACTCTTGTGATGAATCCAATATCATCATCAGGTTCACTGAAGGATGGACTGTTCAAATGAATACCAAAGTCGGAATACAGGTATTGGTCTACAGCATCCATGCATGAGATGGCTCTTTCCCTCTCTGCAACACCTGATACAACTGCCCAGGTGTTGGATTCCAGGTGAACCTTGCCTTCCTTGCTTTCCTTTGTTCCTATTTTATTACCCTTTGAAGTAATTCCTCTTATATACCACTGACCGTCCCATAGCTCACTTTCACAGGCTGTTTTAACCTTCTCAGCCATGGCTGTGTACTTCTGAGTATCCTCTTTCTTTCCAAGGTATTCTGTTACTTCAATAAAGGCCTGAAGAGCCCAGTAATGGAGAAAAGATACCATTGCGCTTTCTCCGCCGCCCAGATTCAGACAGTCATTCCAGTCGGCACGAAGTCCTTTGCAAATGCCGGTTGCTCCAACCTGTTCAGCTGAAAAATCCAGTATACGCTTCATGTGTTCATATACGTCAGCCTCTCCGCCATCAGCAAAAGTTACCATTTCACCGAGCAGTGCAATTTCTCCGGTTTCCTTTATGTACTCGCATATTGCCGGAACAAGCCACAGAGCATCGTCCGAGCAGGTATCCTTCAGACCGTGAATTACGCTTGCCATATCAGGCTCTGGTACAACAGTCGGGGACTTAACCTTGGGCTTGTCAGATTTATTTGGATCAAACCAATCAGGTTCGAAAAGGTGCAGACCGTATCCTGCCTTAACCTGACCACGTAATAACTCAATGATTCTCTGACGGCATTTTGAAGGGTTGGAATGGGGAATACACATAACATCCTGGGCAGTATCCCTGTATCCCAGTCCGGTTCTGCCTCCAACTTCGATAAACGATGCAAATCTGGACCATACTACATTGGTTTCTGCCTGATACAGGGTCCAGATATTCAGCATGGTGTTCATACCTTCATTTGGAGTATTGCATTGTAAAATACCAAGCTTTTTATCCCAGTATTTCTTAAGCTCCAAAAATGCTTCATCAACTTTATTCAAATCCGAATACTTTTCCTTAATGATCCTACCACTCTCACTATTGCCTTCTCCCAGCATGAAAACAAGCCTTGCTTCTTCCCCCGGCTCTAAAACAATTCGTTTGTGAAGAGAAGCACAGTGGTTTCCTCCAAGTTCTGTGCTGCCTTGACACTGTCCGTTTTCTACTGCAACAGGATTGGTTTCGGTTCTATAGGAGCCGAGGAATTTGTCCCTCAGACAATCAAAGCCATCAGGCTCAAAGCTGGAGGTAAAATATTGATACCCATCCGGATCATAAAACAGGTCATATTCAATTATTCCGTCCCTGTAGCTTGAACCTGAACAGTAGAGGCTCATCTGATGGTTTTGGTTGTCTATCTCAATTCCATGGAAAGAAAACTCACAATATGAGATAATACTTAGATTTCTCTTCCTGTCGGAAGTATTCTTAATTTTTACATCCCAGAGCTCTACGTCATCTTCTACAGGAATAAACAAGGTCTGTTGGGCTTTTATATCACTGTAGGTACTGGTGAATTTTGAATAGGACAGTCCATGTCTGCATTCAAAGTGTTTCAGTTCTTTTGCAACAGGCTGCCAGGATATTGACCAGTAATCCTTTGTATCATCATCACGGAGATATACATAATGGCCCGGTCTGTCCAAAGGGACACCGTTTGGTCTGAAACGCGTAATCCTATGATGTTGAGCACTTTTATAAAAAAGATAGCCACCGGCATTATGCGATATAACCGCACACATATCCTTAACTCCAAGGTAGTTTGTCCATGATACCGGAACATCCGGCCTGTCAATTACATATTCTCTGTTTGCATTGTCAAAGTATCCATACCTCATTTTTTCAATTCCTCCATATAATTGTAATTTAATGGTATTAACCCTTTACTGCTCCCGTGGTCATACCCTTTATGACATATTCCTGAGATATGAAATAAAGAATCAACACAGGAATTACTGTTATAAAAATAGCAGCCATCATGGCACCATAATCGGTACTGTATAGACTTTGAACCTGTGAAATCAAAACTGTAACCGGGTGATTCCTCTTGGTCAGGTATACCAATGGTGTTAGCAGGTCGTTATATGACCACAGAAACTCCATGATGCCAACAGATACAAAAGCCGGTGTTGTCAAAGGTACAGCTATCCGCCAATATATCCCCGGAATACTGCAGCCGTCAATCAGGGCTGCTTCCTCAAGTTCCCTGGGTAAGCCTGACATGAAGCTTGTAATTATGAGAATTGCAAAGCTCATTAAACCGGCTGTCTGGGGTATAATGACAGTAAGATATGAGCCTTGAAACCCCTCTATTACCTCCCCGATATTTTTCATAATAATAAAGTTTGGGACTATTACTGCAAATTGCGGTATTAGCATACTTGCAATAAGGTAAACCTTTATATGCTTTGTAAACCGGAATCTGAATCTGGCCAGAACAAATGCTGCCATACTTCCCAGAAGCAGCACAAGAAGCATGGTACTTCCCGATATAATAAAACTATTTATAAAGCCGCGGAAAATATTGTTTTCAGAAAATTGTTTGAGAGTTTCGAAATTCTGAAAAATTGTTCCGTTATCAATATAATTTCTTGGTAAAGAAAAAGCATTGCCTAAAATCTCATCATTATTTTTAAAGGAATTTATCAATACCCATACTAACGGTGCAATTGTGGAAATAGCCCATAACAACAAAACAGTATATGTAATTATCTGGGAACAGTTAAATCTGAAAATACCTTTTTCCGGTATTAATTTGCTGTTCTCATCCATTAGTGCTCCACCTCTTTATTCCAGCCCTTCTTTGCGCTGAGACAATTTATTTGTGATTATATAGATTGACAAACCCAGTGCAATAATTAAAACAGAAATTGCACTGCTATAGCCCTGATTGTTATAAACAAATGCCTGCTGATATTGATATGTGCTCAATAGCTGGCTTGCATCCATGGGCCCGCCGTTAGTCATAACGTAAACAATATCGAATACCTTTAAAGAGCCTGCAATAACCAGCCCCGCGGTTGTAACAATAACTTCCTTTATTATAGGAATTGTTATATACATTGTCTTATTAAATCCCGTAATTCCATCCAATGCTGCCGACTCATAGATATCCCCGGGTACATTTGCTATGGCAGTCAGGAATATTACAAAATAGAAACCTACATATTGCCAGATGACAGGAATCAATACCAGTAACATTGCTGTGTTTTCAGTAATCCAGTTAACTTTTTCAATTCCAAGTAAAGACAATATGTTATTGGCCAGACCATAATCATACTGAAATGCAAGATAAAACATCAGACCAATTGCCGAACCTGAGATAACAACCGGAAAGAAATATACTGTTCTGAAAAACCTGAAGCCCTTTTTGGTATAGTCCACCAGTACGGCAAGAACCAGAGCAAAACCAACTTCAATAAAAATACATCCGGCCATTAGAATCAAAGTATTAATAAGTGACTTTCCAATAATTACATCGGTAAAAAGCCTTTTGAAATTTTCCAGGCCTATATAGCTGAACTTTTGCGACCATTCCGAGTAGTCTGTGAAACTGTATTGAATCGTTTTAAACAGCGGATAATACAGGAATATCGTTATAAGCAGTATTGCTGGAGATAGAAACAGGAATATATATCTTTTGCTTTTAAGTATCATAGCCAGGTACCCCCTCGGAGTCTTTGACTAATTCAGAATAGCTAAGGGGGGCTGACCTTTCTAACTGAGAATTAGTTAAAATGAGACATGGTGGTTTCCCACCATGCTTCACTATATATATGAAACAGCTTATTTGGCAAGTTTTTGAGCTTCATCCAGCAACTGCTGTGATGTCTTTTTGCCGGTCATGACATAAGGAAGGTTTTTCCATATATGTGTAAAAGCCTGCTGGTCCATAACATCACCTACCGGTTTAATTATTACTTTGGCCTGAGCCAGCAAATCCATACCTTTCTTGAATAACGGGGATGTTCCTTCCACCTGACAGCTTATGGCAGGAACTCCACCCACTTTGAAGAACTTTGCCGCCCTGTCGGGAGAAGTCATGTATTTAACAAATTTTACTGCCTCTCCATTTGTATCCTTATTCCCCTTTTCAGTTACATACCAGCCTGAGCTGAAAGTGGAAATCATGGAAGTCGGATCGGCCTTCCCGCCTGGCAGCAGGTTCCAGGTCATAACATCCGTTTTTCTGCCCTCCAGCTTTGGAATTGACCATGATCCCGATATAAACATTGCAGCCCTCTTATCCTTCATCAGTTGCTCACAGGCAGTTTGTTTTATAGTAAATGCATCCTTTGTAAATGCGTTTCTGTCATACAGTTCCTTTATTCTGTCCAGTGCAGGGGCCCAGGATGCATCAAAGGTTCTGTCGTGCCCCTCCTTTCCACCCATTGATAGAATTGCCAGCTCGATTATATAATGGGGCTCCTGTGAAAAGGAACATGCTATTGGTGTAATTCCCAGCTTATTGAAAGCATCCACAGCTGCCAGCATTTCATTCCAATCAGTGGGAACCTTTATGTTGTTTTCCTCAAAAAGATCCCTGTTGTAATACATTACCTCAAAAGAGCCCAGATACGGAAGGGCATATTGCTTACCCCGGTACTTTACAGCCTCCAGTGCTAAAGAAGATATGTTTTTACTCCATTCAGTATCATTTGCCATTTCTTCTTCCCAGGTCATCAGTTTGCCCGAGGTAATAAGAGGCTTGCCTATTTCACCTGTAAAACCATAAGTAACGGCAGGTTCATTTCCGGATGCAAAATCTGTATTGATCTTTGTCTTAAATGCGTCTGAAGCTGCCGGAGTAGAATCATCTATTATTTCAACATTTGGGTTTGCTGCAATATAATCTTTTATTCCTTCCTGCCATGAGGCCGTCCAGGCATCTCCACCTGTAAAGAAAGAGGATGCCCTGAATTTAACCCTTTTTGCCGGGTTAGCATTTTCACTTGTTTTTAACGGAGATGTCGATGTTGAAGTTTTTGCCTGCTCCTCTGTGCTGCATGATGCAACCAGCGAAACTGAAACCGTTACAGCTACCAAAACGGCAGTTGCTTTCAAACTCTTCTTCATTAATGAATCCTCCTTAAAAAGCAGATATCCTTTTAACCTTCATATGCCGTTTGTACATGGCCAATTTCATCGCCCTTATGAATGGTCTATGGGGTATATGGGGTTAATTTTCTATACAGATATCCTACTTGTATTATATTTTTAATGCCATTACTTTTAAATGAGATAATCTTGGTATTAATTGTCCTATTTTGGTATTGTTTCTTTGCTTAAAGGAATTTAACATATAAATGTATAATTACTTATATCATACTGTAAACCAAAGCGGTATAAAAGTTACCTCCGGCAGCCATGCACCTATAGATGTTCGGGATATCTATTGCCATGTTATACTCCACTAACGAATGGTTAAGTGGAAGTTATTATTTAATTGCTCCTAAACTACCAACGAAAGTAAAAGGTGTTTTATGCTTAAATCTTTTGTAAAGAACCTGTCAAACAAGTTAACTATAAAAGCGAAGCTAATAATAATCTGTATTATATTTCTATGCTATCCTACTATAATAATAGGCTATTTCGGGTACCAAAACGTATCGGAAATTCTTAAGGAAAAGTCCTTTAATTATTCCAGATCAACCATTGACGAGTTATCAGTCATTTTCAGTGAGCGTCTGGAAACTTTGAGAGCATTCTCCTTTCAGATATTGTATGACAATACCATTTATGAAGCAAGCACTACAATTGAGTTGGGACAAAATGACTATATTTGGGAAAATAACTTCTCACGGTATTTAACTGCCAATTTATACTCAAAATATGAGTTTTCAGAACTATCTATTTTTTTCACCTCCAGCAAAACTCTTTATCAGGTAAATCGTTCAAATGCCGGTAATACATCACTTACACTAATCAGTACCCAACTGTATAAACAGGCAAAAGCCGGAAAAGGCTCACCGGTGTGGGTTGTTGTTCAAAAGTACAGTGGGGCAAAGGATATCTACCTTACAAAATTGGTTCTTTCTCCAACCGGAGGTAATAATGAGTTAGCCCTGATAGTTTTTAAAATTGATCAGGCTGAGCTTTTCAAAACCCTTAAAAGCTTTGAATATACTCTCAAACATGATCTCAGTGTCATAAGTCCGAATAATGTTGAACTATACAGCTTCAATACCGGCGATCAGAGGATAGATCCGACAAAACTACCCCTGAAGGGTGATGCAGCTGAAGTATCAGAGGCCAGGATAGGCGGTGACACAATATACTACATCTGTAAAACCATGGAACCCTCTAATTGGAAGCTGGTTATAAAAATTTCCTCCAATAGCCTGTTAAAGGACGTTAGGAGCGAGGCAAGCATTGCCATAATTTTATGTCTTATCGGATTACCAATCATTCTGATGCTCATTAACTTTCTGTATATTGACCTTATCCGCCCTTTAAATCTTCTTATAAAGAAGATGTTAATGATTGAAAAAGGAACAATGGGTGTTACAATAGATATAAAGAGATCCGATGAGATGGGATATGTTATCAGGACCTTCAATAATATGTCACAGCAGATAAATGCACTGATCAACAACGTTCTGAAAGTGCAGCTCGCTGTGAAGGATTCAGAAATAAAGGCATTACAGGCCCAGATCAATCCGCACTTTTTATACAATACACTTGAAACAATTAACTGGAAGGCTAAAATAAACGGAGTTGAAGAAATCAGTGAAATGGTTGGCGCTCTTTCCAGCATAATTGATGCAAACCTAAACAGAAGAGGAGAAAACACTATCCTTCTTAAGAAGGAAATAGAATATATCAGAAATTACAATCTCATAATATCAAAGAGGTTTGGAACCAAAATTTCTTTCGTTATGAATATTTCCGAGGATAGCTTAAACTGTAAAATACCCAAGCTTATTATCCAGCCCCTGATTGAAAACTCAGTTTACCATGGCCTTGAAATGAAAAAAGGCGGAGGTACAATTGAACTAAACGTATATAAAGACAATAGTATTCTTCATATAAATGTCAGTGACGATGGGTTGGGAATAGATCAGAAAACAATGGCAATGTTGAATAAAAAAATGGAAGAAGATATTTTTAACAATATTGATGACCCCATGTGTGATAATTCAAAAATAGGAGTAATTAATGTTCATAAGAGGTTAAGGCTTCTGTACGGAGATGAATACGGACTTACCATACAAAGTGAGTTAAGACAGGGAACGACGATTTTAATCAGAATTCCTGTTAATGAGTAACAGTTATCAGAATATATACTTGCTCAGAATACATCAAGTGGAGGTCAGAATATGTACAAGGTAATGATAATCGACGATGAAGAAACTATCAGGCAAGGCTTGCGCTCTGTTATAAACTGGGAAGAACATAGTTGCAGCATAATCGGGGAGGCAGAAGACGGTGACGAAGGAGTACAGCTTATCACAGAACTCAAGCCCGATATCATTTTTACAGATGTGAGAATGCCTGGTTTGAACGGTCTTGAAATGATTGCAAAAATCAAGGAACTTAATCATCAGTGTATCATAATTATTATGACGGGATTCAGAGAATTTGAGTATGCCCAGCAGGCGGTGCGTCTAGGGGCCTTCAGGCTACTGCTGAAGCCCACCAATACCGAGGAGCTTCTCCAGGCTATTGATGATGGGGTTGCAGAACTTAAGAAGCAGGTATCCAGCCAGAATGAACTATCCAACCTCCGGACAAAGCTAAAGGAGCTTTATGGCATAACCCAGACTGTAAAGGAAGCTCCCGCAGCAGAAGCAAACGAAACAGCCTCAAATTCAAAGTATCTTGTTGCAAAGGCCATTGAAATATTAAAAACAAATTATTTTAAGGATCTGGACTTAAAGGCTGTTTCAGACCAGCTGTATATCAGTACCTGGCACTTAAGCAAACTTCTGAAAAAGGAAACAGGAAGCAATTTTATAGATATACTGAATGAAATAAGGATTGACGAGTCAAAAAAGCTGCTTCTGTCCCCAAAGTTGAAGATCTACGAAATTGCAGAGAAAGTTGGGTATGTTGACGTACCTTATTTTACAAAACTATTTAAAAAGCATACCGGACAAACACCAATGGAATATAAAAACAATAAAAAATAATGTAAGTATTTACAGTTCCCAACTCATTGAATATCCTATACCTTTTAAGATATTATATTATTAAGATTTATTATAACGCATTGGTTCAGTTGAAAATTTTTCGGCTGTAGAAAAACTTTCTTACCTCTGCGCGTTTCAACGAGACAAAGGGCCTTCAGGGGCACCATGGATATGCTCACCGCCTGTAAACCGAAGCAGTACCCGCTACCTATAGAGGTGGGAGACATTTCTTGTCTCGTTATAATAAATGACGATGTAAGATATGTTCAGTAAATTTGGAGTAAAACATTCGCACAAATGAGGAGCTTAATATGAACGGATTTTATTTATTTGTATCAATTGCAAGTCTCATAGCCATATTGGTTACTTTTTTCCTGGCAAAGGTTTTTAGAAACGTACCTTTCGTTAAGTATCTGCCATGTATAATTACAGCCATATCCGGTATTGGGTTTTACATCAAAGCGGCATTTTTCTCAACAGGGTTTGAGGATTTGGGTTATATAGTGATGGCATTAATTGCTTGTATTGTTTTTTTTATCTCTTTTATCACCGCCTTTATTATGGGCATGATTCAAAAGAAAAGTAAGAATTGATTATTCGATGTATAACAAAGGAGTCCGTACCATATGAAAAAACGTATTACCGACTTTTTACTGATAAATTTGGGTTTGCTGCTCGTAGGAACAGGTATATCTCTCTTTAAAATACCAAATCATTTTGCAACCGGTGGTGTCAGTGGTTTAGCCATTATTTTCAGCAGCTTTTTTCCCAAAATAGATGTTGGGCCGATGATGATGATAATTAATATTATTCTGATGATCGTAGGATACTTTTTTTTAGGTAAAGACTTTGGCTCAAAAACTGTATATTCAAGTTTTGCCCTTTCAGGTATCGTTTGGGCTATACAGAAAATTTATCCCCTTAACCAGCCACTGACCGACGACATGCTGCTTGAACTTGTATACTCAATAATCTTTCCGGCCATAGGCTCAGCCATAGTTTTCAACTGTAATGCCTCTACGGGCGGAACTGATATTGTCGCTAAAATTTTAAGTAAATTTACAAAACTCAATATCGGAAAAACCTTGTTACTGACTGACTTTCTCATTGCTGTGGGAGCCGGAGCAGTTTTCGGCATCAAAATAGGCCTGTACTCAGTTTTAGGCTTGATTATGAAGGCTTTTATGATTGACATGGTTATAGAGGGTCTGAATGTGAGTAAGATAATGGTTATTATAAGCTCAAGGCATCAGGAGATCAGGGATTACATTGTTAAAGAGCTTCGCCGTGGAGCTACCATTTACAAGGCAGAAGGTGCATTTACTCATCAGCAGGAAAATATAATATCTACCGTAGTCAGCAGAAGGCAGGCAATCAAACTTAGAATTTATATACGCGGTATAGATCCTGCCGCCTTTATTACCATCAGCAACACCTCCGAAACCATAGGGAAAGGCTTTAGAAACATAGACAGCTAATATTTCTCTGTTAATATTTTTGAATTTGGATAAAATAAGGTTAAGGACCGTTTGTTTTGACATCATGTTACTAGCATCAAGGGAGGCCAAACCTGCGTGAATTTAGCCGTATTGTTAATAGTTATCCTTTCCTCATTAAAATGGGGTGATTGGAAGAATTGGCAAAAGTATCATTCAACCATGATTTTGGCAGGCTATGGAAATCTTTTGTTTCAATTTTTGTATTGTGATAACGATCCCTGGCTAATAAATCCAGGTTTCTACCAAAACCATACCATTTTTGAGTTAGTGTTTTCAGTCATTATACTTCCCTTTACAGCATTTCTGTTTCTATCAAATTATCCTGATTCATCAATAAAAAAGTTTCTTCATTTCTCATATTATATTTCTGTTTATGTGGGATTTGAGTACTTGTACTTTTTAACCGGCAATATCACATATCATTATGGTTGGTCTTTTATGTATTCTGTCGCCTGGGACATAATGATGTTTACAATCTGGGCTGTTCACTTCCGTAAGCCCATAAAAGCATATATACTGGCTACAATAGTTGTAATAATAATAGCTGCCTTGTTTCCTGTGAAATGTAGATTATAATTCAATGGAGCTTATTTTTAACGCAAGCCGGATAATTAAAATAGACTTACAAAAAAGAAGACTTTCCAGCTAAACCGGAAAGCCTTCTTTTTCTCAATTTGGTGGGAACTATAGGGCTCGAACCTATGACCCTCTGCTTGTAAGGCAGATGCTCTCCCAGCTGAGCTAAGCTCCCAAATTGGTGACCCATAGGGGACTCGCCGCATGCCTCGCATGCTGTTAACGTCGCCCACCGCTCGCTTTGCTTACGGTGCCGGGCTCCTACGCTCACTGCCAAATGACCATTCAGGTCATTTCTGCCACGTTCGCGCCCTCTCGGGTTCGAGTCCCACTGCATCATTTTCATGATTCAATGGAATCTATTAATTTATTATTGGTGACCCATAGGGGACTCGAACCCCTGTTATCGCCGTGAAAGGGCGGTGTCTTAACCACTTGACCAATGGGCCATAAAATAAGCGATAGAACCTATCGCTTAAGATGGTAGCGGCGGTGGGATTTGAACCTACGACCTGCCGGGTATGAACCGGATGCTCTGGCCAACTGAGCTACGCCGCCATTTATTGTGCCCGTTCGCTAACGTGCTTTTACATTATACATAACAAGTGAGCATTATGTCAATACAAAATTTATATTTTTTTTGAGGCTGTCCAAAAGCAAATGTTGGAAGTAAAATTTACTATAAATACTCCCGTACAAGCATGTATTAATGGGTGGCAACCGAACTGAATAAATAAACCTGACTTTACTTCAGTTTATTTATTCAGTTCTAACCATGCCTACCCATTAATACATGTTGTACTCGCGTATTAAAAACTTTTTTACTTAACCAGCTTCTTTTGAGACAGCACTCAAAAAAAGGATTGCATCCACCCGACAGTGGCAACCGAACAAATGAAGAATCAATTTTTTATATTGCTTCTTCATTTGTTCTAACCATGCTTCCACATTTTTATAAGTATACTCGCGTAAAAACAAGTTTGCTTTTAGTTCGCTTACATACCTCTTTTTGAGACAGCAACACAAAAAAGGATTGCATCCACCCAAACAGCGGCAACCGAAATAATAAAAAAAATATTGATTTAATATTTCTTTAATTATTTCTAACCATACGTCCACATTTCCATAAGCTGTACTCGCGTAATAATAAATAACTCACTAATTCGTATACTGATCCTTTCTTTGAGACAGCACTCAAAAAAAGGATTGCATCCACCCGACAGGTGGCAACCGAACTGAATAAATAAACCTGACTTTACTTCAGTTTATTTATTCAGTTCTAACCATGCCTACCCATTAATACATGTTGTACTCGCGTATTAAAAAACTTTTTTACTTAACCAGCTTCTTTTGACAGCACTCAAAAAAAGGATTGCATCCGCCCGACAGTGGCACTGAAGAGTGCAGTCACCAACTACAGTACCTTGTTCAGCTTGCTTGTTACATCCTCTTCAAAACTTCTGATATAGCCCTTGATATATTCCAAAATTGACAGACTTTCATCCTCTATAAGCGGTGTCAGATCAATGGCATAACTTAAAGCATCGGACTCATCAACGGTGTGTGATGCTGAATACGTTGCATTTGCAAGTCTCCTTCCAGATGTAGCCAGATCATATCTTTTTCCCCCGGCAATCTGTGAATCGAAAACACCAACAAGAGCAGCCGACAGGTTTGGGTGTGCCGATACATCAAAAACCACCTTCTGGTTATCCAGAACCCAGTCAAGATTTCTCCATACCTCACAGCCATACAGCTTTTTGGGACGCTGCTCTTTTGGCAGTTCACGTATTGCGTTAATAACCTTTGTCACCACTCCAAGGTGTGTATCATGCTTGTCGGCCAGGTTATGGGTATAAATAACCTCAGCTCCTGACTGACTTATAATATTCTTCAATTCTTCAACAATTTCCCTGCAGCCGGCCGACTTCACCTGAGCGCTGCTATAATCAAGAAGCGCCAATGCAGAGTAGTCACCTATGTAGGCAGCCTTTTTCTGCTCCACCTTTCTGATCTTCTGCATATCTTCATCGGTGTAATCTGCATAGATCCCATTTCTGGCACTGCCAGCGCCATTTGTAACTATAACCGCGCTGAACCAATTTGTATCGTTTCCAAAGCATTTTACTATACCATCATAAGCCATAATTTCCACGTCATCCTGATGCGCGGAGATTGCAAGGTGCGTTGTTCTTTTCAGTGCTTTTTCAATATTTTCTCCATCAGGAACAAACCATTCGGCATTTTTATTATTAAGTTGCATATTAACCTCCATGAGCTGCATAGCAGCCATAAAAATTGATGTAATTATTTACTCCTGTATCCGCTATAAGCGCATAATAATATTATGTTGTTACTTCCTCATTCTTATCTTGTTATAGTTACCTTGTTTAAACCTCTTGGACTGTCAGGGTTCAGCCCTTTCAGCAGTGAAAGCTTGCAGGCAAACATCTGAGCTACAGCAACATTAACAAGAGGTGAAACGTAATCACTTAAATTCTTAGGAATCTCTATACTGCTGTCTCCCATTCCAAGGAGCTCCTTATTATTGGATATAACCAATATATCTGCCTGACTGTCTTTTAATTTATTGATCATTTCAAATATGTCTTTTGTTGAAGGTCCTTCAGGTGCATATACAAGAACAGGCATATCTCTCTCTACCATTGCAAAGGGACCATGATGAAAATCTGAAGTTGCAAAAGCTTTTGCTCGAACATAGGTGGTTTCTTGTATTTTTAGTGCAGCTTCAAGTGCTATGGAATAATTTATTCCTCTCGCAAGTACAAAGCACTCTTTCATAAACCTGTATTTTTTAACTACTTCCTGGATATTGTCTGACTGTTCAAAGACACTCTTAATTGCATCAGGCACCTGTGTGAGCTCTTTTAACAGTTCTTCATTTTTAGCCCATTTTGCAATAAAGTTAATCAGCAGATACACAGTTGAAGTGAATGTCTTTGTAGCTGCCACGCTCTTCTCAACTCCCGTATCACAGAACAGATGGTATTTGGATGCCGCAGCCAGCGGAGAGTCTACAAAATTGGTCACACTCATGGTAACAGCTCCCTGTCCGGCAGCTGCTTTGACAACCTCAATTGCATCTGCAGCCTTTCCTGATTGGGATATACCTATTACAAAAGAATTCTTCATGTTTACATTTTTATTGTACATTGTAAATACTGATGGTGCAGCCAGTGAAACCGGAATACCTACAAGGGTTTCAATTGCATACTTGGTATAGACTGCGGCGTGATCAGAGGTGCCTCTTGCAGCAATAATAACTGAAGAGATTTCTCTGCTGTTCAGTTCACCGATCATTTCATCAATAGTCTTTTTGTTAGTTTCAATGGTCTTTCTAAGTACATCAGGCTGTTCCAATATTTCTTCCCACATTTTAGTCATAATGACACCTCACAAATAATTTTATCCATTTTAAAAATCTTTAGGCATGATTTAATACCATTACTGTAATTGGTATATAGGTATAGTTGTATATACCACTATACCTATATTGTACTTTATCGGGAAACAAAAAGCAATATGAAGGTAGAAATTTTATTCGTTATTCATGTAGATACGAACACTGTATTGATATTTATCGGCACGGTAAACATCCCTTTCATAGAATAGCTTTTTTCCTTCCTTTGTGTAGCTTATTCCCGATATTTTAAGTACAGGAACACCGGATTCCAGCATCAGGAGCCGTCTGTTCTCCTTGTCAGCCTTTATAGCTTCAATATTATTGTCCACATGACTTATATCTATGGAATAAGTGGTTTTCAGGAGATCGTACAGCGATTTGGTAAGATTAAGCTTATTTATGTCAGGGCACAGCTTCTCAGGAATGAAGACCTCTTCTACGGCTATAGGAGTATCATCTGCAAGTCTGAGCCTTTTAACCCGAAAAATCTTCTGTTCCGGTTCCAGATCGAGAGCCTGCTTTACATCGAAACATTCCTTTTCTTCAGAAAACTCCAGCACACGGGTTACAGGAACCATACCGAGTCTTTTAACTGTTTCAGAAAAACTCATTATGTTTCTCTGTTCAAATTTGATTTTATTAACAAAAGTACCCTTCCCCTTCTCACGCACAAGATAATTCTCGGAAGCCAGCTGATTTATAGCTTGTCTGGCAGTCATGCGGCTTATTCCAAGATTTTCAGACAGCTCTCTTTCAGATGGGATCAGACTCCCTGCCTGATATTCACCCGACTTGATCTTGTCCAAAATTATATTCTTTAATTGAAAGTAAGCAGGTACAGGACTTTTTTTGTCTATAAACATTTATGCCTCCAGGTTCTATGGTTATTTAACACTTTAGTTCTCTTAAGACAATAATAACCTCCCATTTTTGAGCCGGTGATTTTCCGATATTACTGTGTTGTCGAAAAGTACTGTTTCGCAGTACTTCGTTTAAATAAAGCGATTATTGCTTCCTTCTCCGCCTTGTACTATCGAAAGCTCCCCCTCTTCAGAATCTGTATTATTGTTTTAGGAGACCTTAGTAATCATTATAACCCTATTGGATGCAATGTTAAATATTATTTTGCAACGTATGTTTATAACGCATCAGTTCAAAGAAAATTTTTCGGCTGTAAAAAATTTTCTTACCTCAGCTGCGTTCCAACGAGGCGGGAGAAATGTGCTCACCGTCTGAAAACCGAGACGGAAGCCGCCACTTATAGAAGATGGGGACATTTTTTACTGCCTCGTTATATTTTTACAACAACAAAAAATCCTTATGTTAGATTGAACACAAGGACAAATAATTTTTCAGGAGGAATATATTTTAAGACCAGCTGGCGGATTAAATCCACCAGCCAGAATGGATTGTTTTCACAATACAAATTTTATAATACTTCACCCAATAAGTATATGTAAAAAGTATAAAAAATTTAACACCCCAAAAAAGATTATATTGTATACTTTTTACCCCTCCAAAGATGTCTATTGCGGACTTCCCCCAAACACTCCCACATACTGGTCCATCAGGTAGAATTTTCGTCCGTTCCACTTCAATACACTTTGTACATAACCTAAAGAATCAGCATGATATCTTCCCGCGATACTTTGGTACCCAAGCAGCTCGTAAATACCGTTACCGTCAAAATCAACAGGGTATAAACCGCTTAAAGGATCCACCCACCCCTCAATGGGTTGCTTGAGAATCCCTTCGGGTGTATAAATCTCATCAAGATATTCCTTACCCTTATATGTAATATCAATAACAAAAGTTACATCTCGTTCAATGTTCTTTACCATTACCTTATAATAATTGGCATATTCAACTTTATAGCTGTATCTTTCATTATATTCTTCGTAGTCAAAAATCTGCTTAAGCTGATTGTTAACGTCTGAAAAGATATAATAAAACATGATTCCACCGCTTCCCCCCGAGGCTATTCCCACCATGATATCCTTTATTTTATCACCGCTGAAATCCTGTAAGGTAATTGTCGGAGAGTAACCTGAATCAGACTTAAGCCTGGCCTGCTGTTTTATGCCTGTTCTTCCGTCTCTTATTACGAGTGTAATATCCTGAATATATCCGCTATTGGGCGTTCTTGTTCCGGTCAGATATACAAAGTCACGTATATTGTCACCATTGACGTCACCATATGCACCGGTAATGATATTTGCTTCATTCAGATGATCAAAACGGTTATTGTAATACATAGCTCTCCTCCTCTAAATTCCCACATTTCTTAACATCAGCGGAGCGTTGAATCCACCAGAAATGCACATACGCTGTACGGCCCGGCATGGCCGTATTCACCGCCTATACAGACTGGAGTTGTTTTCACTGATGATATATAATATGGAACCTTTATATAATTGTGATTTGATATTCACAATTATATATCGAAAGTGCTTACCCAAAAGAGCATTGGGCATCAAGACAAGTTTTGTTTTGTTTGCTAATATTAGGTACAAGTAGTACTCAGTTCCATCACGCCTTATCTTGCTCACGGTAAGTGCGTGCTTCATTCTCCTTTAATTTTTAGAGCAGGAAAGGTTAAGGTACAAATTATGAAAGCATGGGAAGCTATCCAATCCAGTTTGATAATGATTGAGGAAAATCTATCAGGACCAATTACTATTGAAGAACTTGCTTCTTCATCACACTTATCAATGTTTTATTTTCAAAGAATGTTCAGCCGGCTTGTAGGAAAACCCGTTATGGAATATGTCAAACTGCGCCGTCTGGTAAACGCAGCGGATTATCTGGCACAGAACCAGGCAAAAATACTTGATGTTGCAATGAAGTATGGCTTTGAAAGCCATGAGAGCTTCACCAGATCCTTTAAAGAAACCTACAATATTACACCCGAGGAATACAGAAAATGTCCAAGACCTCTTTCACATTTCATAATGCCTGAACTCTCATTAAGTTACAGTATTGTTGACGAAAATGTCCCTATATTTGCAAACGGCATTATTCTTGAAGTGAAACGGGCTGCTATTGATGTTTCGCGTATCTTCTCGGGATATACAACACAGAACCCCATAAACGATACCCCTGGTATCGATTTTTTGGGAGAGCTCTGGAATAAGTTTCATGCTAACAAAGAGCGTATATCAAATCTGCTTCCCTCAGGCAACGAAGCAGGGATATCCTTTCCTGGTGAAAAGGCGGGCTATTTCAGCTACTTTGCCGGTGCTGAGGTTAAAGACAATAGTTTGGAATCTGATTTTGAAAAGTACATTTTACCATCCGGAGAATACGTTGTTTGCTCCTTTGAAGCAGAAAATTTTCACCTTCTTACTACAGATGCATTGAATAAAGCACGTGATTACACCTTAGGAGTCTGGCTTCCGGCTCACAAACTTGAAATTGAACCCTTTATGGCTGAAATTTACTATGAGACAACACCGGAAGCTACTCTTATGGAAATCTGGCTAAAGTTAAGATAACAGTACCTCTTCAATCCGTCGTAAGCCGTGTGTCTTCCCACACGGCTTTTATTATTCTCTTTTTCCTTGACTAAATAAAATTACAATGCTATCATAACTTTGTAAAACTGTTTTTAAAAGTGTTTTCGAAAGGATGAAGGCGGTATTGAAAAACATAAGCGGTAATTCCCTGGTTATTAAAGAGGTTAATATCAATCTTGTCAGAAAGGTTCTGAAGGAAAAAGGGCAGGCAACCAAGCAACAGATTGCTCAAGTAACAGGATTAAGCACAGTTACTGTCAATACTGTACTTATAAAATTGATGCAGCAGAATGAAGCCTATGAAATAGAATTATCTTCTTCCATTGGGGGCAGACGTGCACATCAATTCAAGTATAATTCAAACCACGCACTTGCGCTTATACTATTTCCATATGAAAACAAGGGAGAAATAATTGTACACTCTACCGTTATAAATCTTTCCGGAGAATGCGTAGAAGAGAATACTTCAAAGGTTGATACAATTAATTTGGAAGTGCTTGAGTATATTATAAATGAGAGGTTGGCGGTGTACCAAAACGTAAAAGCACTGGGTTTTGGGCTGCCGGGGACAGAGAATGAAGGAAGAATGGTGGTGTCTGATTATAAAGCATTGCTGGGGGTCTCAATAACAGAATATTTCGGCCAAAAGTACAATAAACCGGTTATAATGGAAAACGATGTGAATGCTGCTGTTATAGGCTATTCCAAAAGAACTGGCACAGTCGGTGAAAGTACTGTTGTTTATTTATATTTTCCTGAGAAATATCCCCCTGGAGCAGGTATCTGTATAAACGGAAAACTTCATAAGGGTAAAAGAAACTTTGCAGGTGAAATATCCAATATTCCTCTGGATATCTCCTGGGAAGATACAGTCCTTTATTCATCCTATGATGAAATTTGCAAGGCAATAGGTAATATTATCATATCGGTCAGCAGCGTTATCGATCCTGATGTAGTTGTTTTGCATGGTAATTTCCTCACTCCGCAGCACCGTAGCTCTATCGCTGAGGTTTGCAGAAACAGACTTCCCCATAGTGTAGTTCCTGAAATTGTAATATCCTGCGATTTTGCGCAGGATTACCTGCAAGGTATGATCGTTAAGACTTTGGAAACGTTGGAACCCAACATAGCATTAACTCAAATATAACAACTTAAGGAGCAAAATACTTTATGGCTACATTTTTTTTAATCATAATTTATCTGGCATTTATCAGCCTGGGGTTACCAGATTCTCTATTAGGAGTGGCATGGCCGGTGATGCATTTTGATATCAAGGCTCCGTTGGAGGCAGCCGGTTTCGTTTCAATGACCATAACAGCCGGAACAATCGTTTCAAGTCTGGCCAGCGGACATGTAATTAAAAAACTGGGTACAGGCAAGATCACCTTTATAAGCTGCGTTATGACAGCCGGAGCTTTACTGGGTTTCTCATTTTCCAACTCCATTATCTGGTTGATTTTACTGTCAATCCCTTTTGGTCTTGGTGCCGGGTCAGTAGACTCAGCACTTAACAACTATGTTGCTCTGCATTACGAGGCCCGCCATATGAGCTGGCTGCACTGCTTCTGGGGTGTAGGTGCTACGCTTGGGCCTGTGATAATGTCATGGTTTATTGCCGGACATAACGAGTGGAGAGGCGGATACATCACCATTTCAATAATTCAGTTTGTACTAGCCTCTCTAATATTTTTTACCCTTCCTATGTGGAAAAGGAACGAAAACACCGAAGTTCACAAAGCAGATTTATCGGCAAATGAGGATGCTGAAGGGAAACATCTTATTGAAGAAAAGAAACAGAACGGAATTCTGAAAATAAAAGGTGTAAAACTTGCTTTGATTACATTTTTGCTCTATTGCGGTACAGAATCAACCATGGGGTTATGGGGGAGCAGCTATCTGGTAAACATAAAAGGGATACCTGCGGCTGTTGCGGCACAATGGGTCTCACTCTATTATGCCGGAATCACAGTGGGAAGATTTATAACCGGATTTTTTACAATAAAAATCAGCAACAAAGTACTTATACGCACTGGCCAGGTTACTGCATTGGTCGGTGCTTCACTAATACTTATGCCTTTCTCTTCCTATTTTTCCCTTGCAGGTTTTATCCTGGTAGGCCTGGGCTGCGCACCTGTTTTCCCCTGCATGATACATGAAACACCGGTACGTTTTGGAAAAGAACATTCACAGAAAATAATCGGATATCAAATGGCAGTAGCCTATACCGGTATAACCCTGCTGCCGCCCTTACTTGGATTTATCCAGACCAGATTTACGCTTATAATAATGCCATTTTTTGTTGTGACATATATAGTAGCAATGCTCATCAGTTCCGAGAAGATAAACTCACTGATGAAAGCCGGAAGATAGTACAAACCATATTCACGGGTGAATGGAAGTCTTATTAATAATCATTTATAATATCAGATAGCTGGGGATTTATTGAGGAAATAGATGAATCAATTTTTGTACGCCGCTATACGGCTCAAAGCCATAACATGGCTCAGGAGGTTAGCTTGAAAGACTTCATTTACTAATTGTCTTCCAAGCCAACCTATGAATTTATGGCCACGCGACATATTCAAAGTATAATAATATGTTATTGAAACAAAAAAATATTGACTATATACTTTGAAAGCGCGCATGGCCAATTAACCTCCTTTATTCGCCTTATAGCGGATTAGGAGTGAATAATTTCATCAATTTTTGTGGCCGCTATACGGCTCATGGAGGTTAATATGGAAGCACATCACCAAACCACTATTAACATATACACCGGACACTTACCTGTTAATGTCTTTAATACCGACGTACAGGTCTTTCCTCCTCATTGGCATGAAAGGGTGGAAATAGTTTATGTCCTCGGAGATGAACTTAAAATTGGCTTGAACAATTCTGTTTACACTTTACACAACAGGGATATTCTCATCATTAACATGGGAGAGGTACACTATTTTCTCATGCAGCCGCAAAAATGTGACAGAATTATAATTCAGTTTGATTTGTCACTGTTTGAAGAAATTGCCAACAGTATTTCGGGCAGGAGGCTAAGTCAGCCGTTAATAACCCGCGATGCCCCAAGAGGAAGCGACGGTTTCTCTGTTCATGAATATTTTGAGCGTAATATTCTGGGAATCAATGATGAGATCAGAAGCAGGAATCCGGGTTTTGAATTTTTTGTGGCAGCCAGGCTGTGTGAACTGGCCGCCGGAATGATAAGGTATATTCCCAATGAAAAATTATGCCCTGCTGAAAAGAATAAACAAATAAAGCAACTGGAACTTCTGGAAGAAGTAACAAACTATATTGACAAAAATCTGCACAGGGAAATCAGCCTTTCAGAGGTTTCCAAACATGTTAACTTCAGCAAGTATCATTTTACAAGATTTTTCAAGGACACCACAGGTATGACCTTTTGGAAATATTTAAACAATTATAAGGTTTCTAAAGCTGCCAACCGCTTAATAAATTCATCGGATTCCATACTTGAAATAGCATTCGATTCAGGCTTTAACAGCATAAAGACTTTTAACCGGGTCTTTAAGCAGGTAAGAGGCTGTTCACCTTCCGCCTTTAAAAAAGCAATAATTGAGTAGTATCCAGCAAGCTTTGACGAGAAATTTTTCAGAATTTTTCTTAAAATCAATCCATAAAATACTTTTTTCAAAAGACGATATATATTTTTATTTTGCCGTATGGGGCTTATGGGAGGGTTTTATGTCCTACAAAAATTTTTCGGTGTCGGTATTCTTTAATGCTCACGATCTGGAAGTTCTCAACAGGGATAATTTATTTGAGGAGTGCTACGAATTCTTTTCAAAGCACATAGATATTGACAAGGTATATTTGGAAACCTACCGCGGCAGTACGTATTTATCAAAGGACGATATGCTGGCCTGCAAAGAGTTTTTCAATAAGAAGGGCATAAAAGTTTCCGGAGCTATTACTACTACCCAGAAATGCGATATCATCTGGGATTTCCGCTCCTTTTGCTACAGTGATCCTCAGCAGAGAAAACAATTATGCGATATAGTAGCCTACACTGCAGGTATTTTTGATGAGATTATACTTGATGACTTTTATTTTACCAACTGCAAATGCGATTTGTGCATTGAGGCCAAGGGCAGCAGCAGCTGGTCCGATTTCAGAACAGCACAGATGGCCCAGGTCTCCAGAGAAATTATGAGTACGGCAAAACAAATAAACCCTTCTATAAATATGATCATAAAGTACCCGAACTGGTATGATCATCACCAGTTTACAGGCTATACCCCCGGAGATCAGGTCAATATTTTTGATTCCTTCTATACCGGAACCGAAACCAGGGATTCCAGATATACTCAGCAGGTACTTCAAAGATACCTGGGCTATTTCATAATGAGATATTTCGAGAGCATTAATCCGGGAAAAAATCTCGGCGGCTGGTTCGATACCTTTGACTGTTCCCTCAATGCCTATGTTGAGCAGCTTAATATGACCGTTTTCTCCAAAGCGAGAGAAATCACTCTTTTCTGCGCCGGCCTTCTTGCAACCGACTACCGTATATGCGTTCCTGTTGCCGGACATGTTTTCAGTGAGCTTGACACGATTGCAGGACAGTTGGGAGAGCCTGTGGGTATTCCCTGCTACAAACCTTTTAAATCAGAGGGTGAAGATTTTATTCATGGCTACCTTGGAATGCTGGGGCTTCCACTGCAGCCCACTCCCCTGTACCCCTCGGACAGCAAACTCCTCCTGCTTACAGAGAGTGCAAAAAAGGACCCTGCTATCGTCAGCAGGATAAAAGCAAGCCTTTCTGCCGGGAACCAGGTTGTCATTACGTCAGGTCTCTTGAGAGCCCTGAACGATCAACTATCCGATATAGCAGAAATACATTACACGGATAAAAAGGCATTGATTAAAACCTATGCCGCAACAATGGAGACCTGCTCCTTCAAAGACTATTATACTTCAGACAGGGAAATAATAATCCCGCATATAGATTTCAAAACCAATGATACCTGGCAAAGAGCAGTAGGATTGGACAACTTTAACAACCATCCGGTTCTGCTGGAAAACAAATACAGTAAAGGCAAGCTCTATGTTCTGACAATACCTGATAATCAGGGTGATATTTACAGTTATCCCGAAGGAGTTCTGAATGTGGTCAGGGAGGTTGTGTCAAAGGAATTGCCGCTGCATATAGAAGCACCCTCACAGGTAGGTTTGTTTTTATATGACAACAACACTTTTATAATTGAATCCTTCAGAGAAACAAACACAGAAGTTACTATTACAGTTCACAAGGAAAATGCCGCATTACGCCAGCTTGCCACCAATAAACATAGAATGGGTGCTAAAATAGAAAAAATCGCTGGTAATGGAGTAACTTATTTCAAGGTGTTCCTACGCCCGGGTACATATAAAATACTTGCAATAGATTAACAGAATCTGACTATACAGTGAGCCATCACTTGTATATATGTGTATTATGTGTGTGAGTAAAGCGCCCTTGAGGCGCTTTACTCAACGGATTTCAAGGATTCTATCATACTGATCTTCTTCAGTTTAAAATGCATTACAATATTAACCAGAACAGCAAACACTGCAGTGAGCACGGCTGCCATAAGGTAACTGTACCAGTATATATCCCTTCCAAACATTACAACATCAATTTCCGAGGTTTCCAGTACAAATCTGTTCAGTACAATTCCTCCCAGAAGACCTATGCTGATATTGATAAGAGTCAGAATAATATTTTCCCGGAACACATATTCCGACACCTCCAGGTCATAGAAGCCCAGGACCTTGATACTTGCAATCTCCCTGACTCTTTCAGTTATATTTATGTTTGTCAGATTGTATAAAACCACAAAAGCAAGAGCTCCGGCAGAAAAGATCATTACAAATACTATGCTGTTCAAATTCCCCACCATATCGCTGAAGTTTTGTTCATTGGTCCTGTTGAAGTTCATTTGTAGTACTGCTGCCTTGCTGGCCAGTTGGGAGCTTATCTGATCGTCGGCCTCCCGGGATACCTTTTTCTCTTTTAGCAGAATGCTGTTGGATACCGGTTTTTCTCCGAATTCCTTTTCAAATAGTGTCCTGGTCATATATACATAATGTAAAGTATAATTTTCATTTATTGCTGCAATCTTTACTTCCACACTCTTAAATTCGCCATCCTTTATAGTCATCCTGTCTCCGACTTTAAGATTTAATACTTTTGCGAGCTTTTCCCCAATTATGACACCGTCGTCGGTAAGTTTCAGAGGTTTTTTCCCATGCATCCTGTGAACTGAAATAAATTGGCTCAATTTTTCATTATCCTCCGGTACTATGAGATTGATCTTCTGCCAGTCCTCCTGATAGCCCGCATCAAAATTCTTAAGACGGACATTGAGCATTTTCTCCACATTGCTGTTGGCCTGGATAACGCTGACCACCTCCAGCTTATCCTGTTCTTTTGCATTTTCATCTATAATAATCATTGCATTAAATTTGAAAACCTCACCGTACTGTCTTGGAACGATACTGGAAATGGCGTCCCTCAACCCAAAGCCCGCCAGCATCAAAGATGTACAACCTGCCACTCCCAGAAGCGTCATAAATAATCTCTTTTTATACCTGAATAAATTTCTGATGGTTACCTTGCTGAAAAAATTCAACCTGTTCCATATAAAAGGTATTCTTTCCAGAAACACTCGTTTTCCCATTCTGGGTGCTTTGGGTCTCATTAAAGCAGAAGGCTGTTCATTAAGTTCCCTGTAACAGGCCAGATATACCGCCAGGGAAGTGCAGGCCAGCGCCCCCAGAGTTATCCAGAATACATAATCAAGTCTGAAGGGCATGATGGTGGGCGGGAGCCGGTAAAGCATACTGTAAGCATTGGTTATGACAAAGGGAAACAGCTTGAGACCAATGGACAGACCTGCCAAGCTGCCGGTTATGCTTGCAATGGCAGCATAAACAAGGTACTTGGAGGCTATGGCAAAACTACCGTAACCCAGTGCTTTAAGAGTGCCAATCTGAATTCTCTGTTCTTCGACCATCCTTGTCATTGTGGTTAGACATACAAAGGCGGCAACAAAAAAGAAAAACACCGGGAAAATTTTTGCTATGGCATCAATTCTTTTTGTATCTTCAGAATATGATGTGTAGCCGGGATTATTATTCCTGTCCATTATATACCACTTGGGTCTCTTTATATCCTTAACCTTCTGTTCTGCTTCGGCAATCTCTTTTCTTGCATCCTCAAGCTTCTTATCCGATACATATTTCTGTTTTTCATATTCGGTGCGTCCCTCTTCCAGCGTTTTTTCCGACTGTTCCAGCTTCAGAGCTGCTTCGTTGAGTTTTTTTGCACCTTCTCTTTTTTGTTTTTTAAAAAGCGTTTTTTGTTTGGTAATTTCTTTTGCTCCCGCATCAAGTTCCAGTCTGGTCTTTATTAATTCAGCTTCAGCTGCAGCCGCTTGAGGAGCAGGCATACTTTCTCTGTTCTCTTCAAAAAGCCTCAGGTTCTCGGCATACTTTATTTCTCCGCTTTCTAGTATACTTTCAGCCTTTCCAAGCTTGGCTTCTGAAGTTGCAAGCTTTTTATCAAATAAATCCCTCTGCCTTTCCAGGTCAAGCTTACCTCTTTTTATATCAGCCTCACCTTTTTTAAGGTTATCCAGGGCCTCCGACAATTTTATTTGTTGCTCCTTTTCACCTTCAGCCAGCTCTTTTTTCGAATCCTCAAGCTTTTGCCCGGCATCTCGGTAAACCTCATTGTACCGCTGTTCCTCTCTAATACCGGCAATATCTTCAAACTTTTTCCGGTCTCTTTTCACAATTTCCCTGTATGCTTCACTGAACGCAGAAAGCCCCTTTGTACCCTGCAGTGTAATATTTAAATCCGTGTATACCTCCATATTAAAGTCCTCTTCTGGAATGATTGCATATAATGCTACTGTCCCGTTTCCGAGGTTTGATGTTCCCTTCTCAAACGTCAGGTAATAAGGTGTTTCAATCTGCCCCACAACTTTGTAGGTTGACTGTTTCAGGTAATCCGATATTGCCCTGTCCTCCCTGCCGGAACTCAGAGAAACTTCTTCTCCAATTGCAATATTCACTCCTCCGATTTTACCTTTTTCAACTGCACATTCTCCCGGCTTTTCAGGCATTCTTCCCTCGATTACTCTATACCTGTTAAGATACCCGTCCGTCTCCTGCTTCAGCTTATCCAGAGGGACACAATGAAGCTTGGCAACTTTGTCCTCATTATCGGCCTTCATTATTGCATCAATGCTGTAAGAGGGCATTATCTCCCCGACAGCCTGACTGTTTTTTACCGCCTCCACATCATCTTTGTTGAAGCCATATGTAGATACCAGCCTGAGATCCATTAGTTTATAGTCCTCAAAGTATTTGTCGGCAGTCAATTGCATATCGGGACAGGTGACCTTGACCCCTGCAAAGAACCCGGTGCCCAGTGCAATTATGGCAAATATGGCCACAAACCTGCTTCTTGTCCTCCACAGTTCTCTAAATGTATCCTTTAAATGAGCGTTTTTCATAAAACCTCCATCCCGTACGGGTATCAGCTTTCCGGACGACGTCTTTAAACTATCCTCCATCTGAATATTTTTACCACTCGATATTTTCAACATTGGAAGGATTGTCATTTAAGACCATGCTCTCGACCTTGCTGTTTTTAATTTTTATAACCCTGTCGGCCATAGGGGCTATGGCCAAATTATGAGTTATTACTATAACCGTCATTCCATTCTGTCTGCAAGTATCCTGCAGCAGCTTGAGAATACTCTTTCCGGTTGTATAATCCAGCGCTCCTGTGGGTTCATCACAAAGCAGCAGCTTTGGCTTTTTTGCAAGAGCTCTTGCTATGGCAACACGCTGCTGCTCACCACCGGAAAGCTGTGCCGGAAAATTGCCCAATCTCTCCCCCAGCCCTACATCTATAAGCATTTGCTCCGCATCCATGGGGTCCTTGCAAATCTGCGAAGCTAGTTCAACATTTTCTTTTGCGGTAAGATTCTGAATCAGATTATAAAATTGGAACACAAAACCTATATCGTACCTTCTGTAAGTTATCAGTTGTCTTGGCTTATATTCATTTATCCTTTGACCGTCAACATTTATCTCACCTTCATCACAGGTATCCATCCCTCCAAGAATATTGAGAATAGTGGTTTTTCCGGCGCCACTGGGTCCAACTATAACTACAAATTCTCCCTTATCTATTTCAAAATTTATGCCATTGGCCGCATTAATTGTTACTTGACCCATTTTATACCGCTTATACACATCTTTAAATTCTACAAAACCCATGAAAGCCTCCGAATATTCCGGTCCTGTTATTCTTTTTTAGTATAGTGCTCCAGCTTCGCTGGACGCACATACTAAAAAAGACAATCTTATGATCGTCTTTTTATATTTCTAATATTTAATTATATAACTACCAAATAAGTATTAGATAGGTGGTTTTGGAAATTTTGTAAAAAATATTATTTATTGTCTTCCACCTTTTCAGAGGAAGAGGTATTTGAATTCTTCCATTCCTCCATCTTTCTTCCTATTTCTTCGCGGGTTTTTCTGCAGATATCAGGAAGCTGGCCACCCAAAGCCTTTTCTGCCTGAGCAAAACCTTCATCAATTGCACTCATAAGCTTATCATACATTTCGGGATTATCCCTTGAAATGGCTTTTGCAAATGCAACTATCCTGTCGCTTACCGCCTGAACACCACATTCCCCGTCTACAGAGATTGCTTCGGCAGCAGCAGCTCTTGTTTTTTCATCAATAACCAATGCCTCTTTTCCGGAGAGTACATCGTTGAAGGTCTTTCCCTGGCTTTTCAGTAATTCCCTTACCATATCTCTGAGATGTTGAGTGGACTTATTTGCCTCCTCCCAGAGCCTGTTGATCTCTTCTGAACTTACATTACCGGTTTGATCCTTCTTTTTATCCCCTTCGTCCGGTTTGGCAGAGTTTTTTGCAGCAGGCTTGCTATAGGTAGATGCCGGAAGCTCTGTGGATTTTCCCAGCTCCAGGACTGCTGCTTTTTCTTCCTTTAAAAGCTCATTTTCTGAAGCTTTGGAAGCACCGGTTTTCTTAGAGTTGCCGACAACCTGTGGAACTCTCTGATTATTATTTACTCCTGTAATCATAACAAGTATCATATCCTTTCTTTCCCAGCATAATTACTTGATAAAAGTACATTCTTGAGCCGTATAAAGCGTACCTGACAAAATTCGGCTTATTGCCCGGGTTATTCCGTCCAAATACTTATATTTAAGCTTTCGGCAAAAATTTCATTTTGCTTGAATGCTTTTTTACAAGTCTGCACTCAAGATTAATTCAACAAAATTCAGTGGTAAATTTGGTATAAACCTGCCTTTCCGAGGGTATAAATAATAATGCCACTTTCGTACTAAGCAGCCATTCTTTTTTTCACTAATCAAGCCAATCATGTCCACCAGAAAGTGAGTATAATTTTTTATCGCCGGGTGAATTTATGATAATTCAGTGTGAAAGGAAGGAATTTATTCTTCAGGACGACAAAATTGCCATAACCAGAGATGATAAACTTATCGGTTACGGTAAAGTTATAGCAGTGCTTGAAGAACATGTGCTTGTTGACGTAGACGAGAATGCCAGTAAATCATTATTTGAAATTTTCAGTGAAGAGATACCTTGTGATTTTACCTTTGTTAATGAACGATATTGTCCGGATAATGGAGAAATAAAGAAAGAAATTGAAGGCAGGTAAACAAATACCTGCCTTTATTGATTTATAACATTCAACCTATGCACTATCAGTGAATAAAATTCCGTTTCACCCATTTTGTTCACAAGTTGTTCTTAATTTAATCACAAAATATTAACCTTTTCTTCGTAAAAAGTACATAATTTATGTCTATTATATAAGCATAAGATAAATGAAATTACAGATTGGAGGAGTTAATCAATGAATAATAACTATAATAATGAAGATTGGAATAACAATAATCAGGATTGGAACAACCAAAGCCACTACAACTATAATTTCGATAATCAGACATATTATAAAGAAATAATTGTACAGCCCAGGAAAAAAAGAGGCAGCAGATTAATTACTTATCTCTCACTGGTTTTGGCAACATCCGTGGTAACAAGCTTTGTCGTGGGGGGTGCTGTTTATTCGAAGCTTTCACAGCAGTTGGACAGCCAGGTAAGTGCACTGAAGCAGACTGCGGCAGTAAGTTCAACCAATAACAGCACTTCATCCCCGAAGCAGCTTTCCACATCAGTTGATGATATTAAAGCTACAAATCTTTTTAGTACCGGTGCAGGTAACCTTACTGTTGCTGAAATTGCTAAAAAGGTTGGTCCATCAATAGTAGGAATTAAAATGTCTGTTCAGAGTCCCAGACAATCTCTCTTTTATGGAAACAAATCCTCAACTTCGGATTCAGAAGGTTCGGGTATTATATTCACAAAAGACGGATATATAATCACAAATTATCATGTTGTACAATATGCAGATCCAAAGAACGGTGCAAAAAATACTGCCCTGACAGTTTATCTGCCTGATAAAAGAGAGGCAAAAGCTACCTTCGTTGGCGGAGACAGTGATAATGACCTTGCAGTAATCAAAATCAACCTGACAAATCTCCCGGTAGCAGAACTGGGCGATTCTTCCGAGATAGAAGTCGGAGATCCCGCAGTAGCTATAGGAAATCCTCTGGGTATGGAATTTGCAGGTTCTGTAACCTATGGAGTAATAAGTGCACTTAACAGACAGTTGAATACCGGAGACAACAGTATGAGCCTTATTCAGACTGATGCTGCCATTAACCCCGGTAACAGCGGTGGAGCATTAGTTAATTCAAAGGGTCAGGTAATCGGAATAAATTCAGCAAAAATATCTGTTACAGGTGTTGAAGGACTTGGTTTCGCAATTCCGATGAATACAGCGAAGCCCATTATCGAGCAGCTGAAAACCTATGGATATGTAAAAGGAAAGCCCCTGATGGGAATATCAGCACAGGAGGTTACAGAGGATATCTCCAGAATGTATGATCTCCCGGTAGGAATATATATCTCTGAAGTTACAGCCGGCGGCGCTGCCGAAACCGCAGGTATCAAAAAAGGTGACGTTCTGATCAAGCTGGCCGGTACCAAAATTGAGACAATGTCTGATCTGGACGCTGTGAAGAAGAAATATAAAGCAGGAGACACCGTAGATGCCGTGGTTTCAAGAGACGGTACCCAGGTTTCAGTAAAAATAACATTTACTGAAGATAAATAAGAAAACTTCCAATTATTTTGAAGATATATTTTTTAGTTTTCCCCCATTAAAGACAAAGAAGCCTGTGTTTTTCACGGGCTTCTTTGTCTTTGTATCACAAGTAAGGATTTCAGGCACCTATTAATCCTGCAACCTGCTTTTGCAATATATTTATTTGTTTTTTCATGGCTGTTGATTCCGTCTGCTGTTTTTTAACAACAGCTGTCAGCACTGCTACAATATCCATAATTGAGATGGATTTGCAATCGGTGGTTGTAAATATTCCAGGTACTTCTTCAGCAATAAACCCGATATTATGCTTCTTAAGATAGTTGTTCTTATAGTCAAATGTAACAGGGTTCAATTGCTTCAGTAATTCCAACGCGGTTTTAACCGGAAGCTCTTCAATGTTTTCCTTAAAGACGGCCGAAGAAGTCTGGGTAACATTGGTTGCAGTTATATTGCTTGCTTGTACAATACCATCAATGTCAAGTTTTACTCCCTCATCCGGTGTCTTGCCGATGCCTACACTTCCTGCAGAACTTATTATAATGGCTTCAGCCCCGGTATCGGAATAGAGAATCGGGTGTTTGTGTCCGGAAAACTCAACAGGTTTCAAATCGTCGGAAGTTCCGGCCAACCATCTCTTATTAGTGCTGTCCCAGCTGATTTTACCTTTTACGGTATCAGAGGTTTCTATTCCCTGACCAAGTGTCAGAATACCGGTTATGTCGGTTGCAGCAGCAGTCAGTTTGCCGCTGTTTACTGTCAGGTTAGTAGCAGTGAGGCTTGCCGCAGTAAGCGTTGTCGCATTGAGACTGCCTGTAGTCAAACTTCCGGCAGAAAGAGCCCCGCCTATATCTGCACTGGCTGCGGTGAGTTTTCCGCTAATACCCGTATCACCGTTTACCTCCAGTTTTTTAAGGGGATTGGTGCTGCCTATTCCAATATTCCCCCCCTTTACTGTCATAACACCGGTAATGCTGGTAATTTCAGTGTGGGTATGTCCGCTCAGAGAAATATCCTTCATATCTCCATCGGTACCTGCCTGCCACATTTTATTGCTTTCATTCCAGTTAATCTGCGCTTTCTTCTCGATACCTGAACGGGTTAACTCAATACCGCTGCCAACATTTAGAGTCCCGCTGACATTGACATTTCCTGCATTCAGTGTAGCTGTGCCAAGAATACCGGATATGGCTGCTTCCCCTCCGGAAATTTTACCGGTGGTATAGAATTCTCCTGCTGACGCTTTTCCACCTGTGTAGAATTCTCCTGCAGATATTTTTCCTGTGCTGTAGAATTCTCCTGCCGTTACTTTTGCACTGATTTTAGCATTTCCGACGACATCCAGCTTTTCTGCAGGGGATGCTGTTCCCATTCCGATTTTGTTGTCCTTTACAGACATAGCTCCGGTTATAGCCGTCAGCTCGTCATGCTGGTGATCTCTGAAGCCCAGTGTCTTCATATCAGCTGTAGTTCCCGCCTGCCATACCAAATCCTTCTCATTCCATATGAGCTGTGCATTGGGAGCCGTACCGCCGCGGAACACTTCGATACCGGCATTTTTGTCTGCAGGGTCTTTCTGTGGAGCATATTTGTTTATTGTTATAATATTGTCTTCCACATCAAGATTGGTAGTATTGACCGTAACAAGCTCACCGTTTACAGTAAGATTTCCGCCCACTGTCAGGTTATTTGTTATTGTTCCGTTTCCGGCTTTTATAACCCCGCTGATATCCGCATCTGCACCCTTTAAAGTACCTTCTGCGGTTATTGATCCGGAGGCTGCCATACCAGTGGCTCTGATATTTCCATTCACATCAAGTTTAGCATCGGCAGCCGTCTTTCCTACTGCAACATTTCCGCTGCCGTCAACATTCACTATTGCAGAGCTTCCCGAATACAAGCTGTTATGCGTATGTCCGGACAGGGATATATTCTTGAGCTCCTTCTCGGTACCAGCCTGCCAGGTATCGCTGTCTTCATTCCAATATAGCCTGGCAACCTCTGCTTCTTCACCTCTGTATATTTCAAAGCAGTCTCTTGCTGTGACCTTTCCTCCGAACAGTGCACTGCCCGATGTCTCAACAGTGTTCTTGACGGTTATTTTACCGTTGATAATAGTATCCCCGGATACATCCAGTTTTGCCTTCGGTTCCTGGGTACCTATACACACATTTCCAAACTTGTCCGACAAAACTGATATTGTGCCTTCATCCCTGGAATAAAGCTCTGAGTGCTTATGATAGTTATTTAGTATTATCTCACTGAGATTATCTCCCACACCGAAGTACCACTTTTGCTTATCTTCCTTCCAGACAATTTTTGCCGGGTCACGAATTATTCCGTCCTCGGAACCTCTGTCAACCTCTATTCCGTTATTCAGAGAGAATCCGCCCTTTACTTTGAGTGTTCCGGTGATTTCGGCACTTCCGGCAGTTAAACTGCCTGTGACATTAGAATTTCCTTTAACATCCATATTACCGCTAACAATTGCATTTCCGGAAACATCAAGTCTTTCCTGGGGCGCCTGGTTTCCAATACCGACTTTACCGGTGCCGTCAGTGCATATAAAGCCTTCCTGGCCGATTCCTATAACCCATTGATTTGTATCTGTGATCCATTTAATAACAGGTTTTGGTTCCTCTCCCCTGTCAATCAGTATTCCGTCTTTGACGGTAAGACTTCCATTAATGTATGCGCTCCCTGCATTTATCTCACCGTCAATGTTTGCTGCAGTGGAATGTATACTTCCATCCTGATTTATTCTCAAGAGCTGAGGACTGTTGGACATACCAATCTTCCAGTTGCCGTTGGCTTCATCCCATGCCAGTATGGCGCTATTTTCAGCAACTCCTCTGTATACCGAAATTGTACTGTCAACTTTTTTCAGTTCTCCTGAATCAAACCTGTTCATGGTAATGGAGTTGCCTATTACCTCAATGTTTGAGCTGCTTAGCCGGGTAAGGCCGCCTTTAACCTCCAGGTTCCCAAGTACAGCCAGATCCTGTCCTATTGTAAGATCATGGGCTATATCAATATTTCCTGAAACACGCGTACTTAACGCAAGTATATCCCCTTTTTCATTATAGATCTGACCATGGCTGTGAAGGGAATCGGCATTTTTTTGTGCAGTCAGCTTATCCCATGACTTACCTGAAGGAACTTCCTTCAGCTCATCTCCCAAGCCCATTTTCCAGATTCCCGCGGCTTCATCCCAAATCATTCTTGCCTTTGGTTTCGCTTCACCGCGGAATATCTCTATACCGCTCTCATTCAGAGGAGGAGTTTCTCCGGTAAACTTATTCAGGATTAATGTATTGCCCTCAACTTCACTGTCTATCTTCTTAATTACATTGTCTACCGAACTCAGGTTTCCCAGCACTTCGAGATCGCCTGCTATAGTCATTGGACCGCTTACAGCCAGTGTTCCGGTAACTTTTGTATTCTTGTTTATACTGAGGTCACCGCTCGAATTTACATTTATTACAGGAGCTCCTTTTTTGTCGCTTATAACGCTGTGAGTATGAAGTACATCGGCAGAAGCTTTTTTTGTAAGAGTATCCCATTTATCCCCATATGGAAGTTCCTGCATATTATCGCCGGTACCGACTTTCCACTTTTTCTCCGACTCATTCCACACAATTTTGGCATTGATATCATCCCCACCCCGGTACACCGCCAGGCCGCCCTCATTATTTTCAGGCTGGCTCTGACCTGTATACCTGTTTACAAGAATTACATGATCATCAACCTCAATTGTTTTAACATTTTTAATGGTTTTGGTACCTTCAACCTGAAGATCACCTTTTATTACTACCGAACCTTCAAGTGAAACGTCACCTTTGACGGAGGCATTATTTTGAATGGCAATATCACCGGTTACCGCTAAATCACTTGCTATTTTTACATTTCCTTCACTATCTACATCAACTACCTCGGTACCTTCTTCATCAATAAGGCTGCCGTGTTTGTGCAGCTGATCTGCGTTTT
Source organism: Bacillota bacterium (assembly GCA_023409265.1). Lineage (GTDB taxonomy): Bacteria > Bacillota > Clostridia > Acetivibrionales > DSM-1351 > Ruminiclostridium. The sequence goes on from JAEYHZ010000008.1 coordinate 361,259, forward strand.
CACCATGAGTTAAGTATTCCAGTTCAATTCCGCTTGGTATGACCGACATATTGCTGCCTGTTCCAATCTTCCAGCTGTCGCTGCCTTCGTCCCATATCAGTCTTGCATTTGGTAATTCCTCTCCGCGGTATACTTCCAAGCCGCCTTCAAAAGCAGACGGCTGGTTATTGTCAGGTTTGTTCACCAATATGACGTTTTTTGTTACCACCTGTTCAATCTCCTGGAATTCCTTACCCTTTAAAGCAATTAACTCGCCTTCTACAATGAGATTCTTTGCTACTGAAAGATCGGAATAGACTTTTACATCTCCGGTTGGAGTTGCACCCATCACCAGATTTCTGTCGCTGTTATAAAATTCACTGTGGTTATGAAGCATGTCAGCATTTGTTCCTGTGGTCAAATCCTGCCAGGACTTCCCGTACGGAATATTGTACATATCTGCTCCAAGGCCTATCTGCCAGCGCTTGTCTGTTTCATTCCAGACCAGCTTTGCGCTGTCCTTCTCACTGGGTACTTCAATTCCGCTCTTTGCTACAACACTACCCGAAACTACAATTTTGTTTTGTATATTTACATTTCCTTTATCATCGGCTGTGAGAATCGGCTTATTATCTTTTCCGCTAATAGTACTGTGCTTGTGAAGAAGGTCTGCATTTGAACCGTCATGGACCTTTTCCCAATCAGGGCCGTAGGCTATATCATATATTCCGCTTTCGGCACCATCTCCGCCGGCATCGGTACCCGCTCTCCAGGTTCCTCTGGCCTCATCCCACAGAAGCTTTGCGTTTGGTGTATATCCGCCTCTGAATACCTCAACGCCGCTGCTTTGCATACGGGGTTCGGTTTCATCCTGTTTGGGAGTATATTTGTTAACAGTGAGCATATTGCCGGTCATAACAACATTTGTTGTGTTCAATGTTGTATTTTCTCCGCTTACATTCAAGCCCCCGACTGTAGAAAGAGTTCCCGTTACAGCCGCATTTTTTGCAATATTCACTGTTCCGCTGGAATCAATCTTAAAAACTTCACTGTTATTTGCATTAACTGCTAAAGACCCGTTAACATTTACATTTCCGTTTGTTTTTAAATCCCCGCTGATAACCTTGCCGGAAAACTTTGTATAGGGTGAACGTATTTCAAGACCGTCATTCTGTCCGAGAGTCCTGTCAATAAGTCCCCCTATGCTGGGCAGGTTCAGTTTGTCCTTTTCACCTATGTATATCTTGGCAAATTCCTGTGCTGTACCCTGAGTAACAGCATATTTACGTACCTGGGTTATACCGTCGGCTTCTTTTTCCGACACTTCTCCTACAACCTTGCCGCCTGAAGTTGCAGGGATCAGCCTTATTCTGGCCAAAACAATTTCCTTGCTGGGATCTTCAGGCAGCTTGCTGCTGTGCTTTATCCTTCCCCGCTCCCATATGTGTATTTCCTTATCCCCGCCTTTTTTGCTGTCTTTGTCAGCAGCGGCTTCTTCATATATTACTGTAATGTATATATCCTTATTTACATCATACTCTGATAAGTCTACAGGATTGTCAGGATGGCTGTCACTAATCCAGATTTCCTGACTGAACTTCTCATTTGTATCATCTTTTGCTATCCTATTGAGTGCAAGCCCTTGTGATACCGTTACCTTAGGGTAGCCTCCCACCGGGTTGACAGCCAGTCCGTCCACAACTCCCCAGTCGTGAAAAAACCTGTTATGAAGACGCTGAAGTTTAATATGGTATTCCTGCTCAAGAGCAAGGTCATCTTCTTTCAGCAACAAACCGTTAAAATACTTCATACGTTTGATTTCGTTTGACATTTTTCGTTCCTCCGACCTCTCAAATTTATGAAACCCATACCTTAAGTTTCAGTTAATTACCTGCCTCATCTAAAGGTATCAGATCCTCCAAAGCCTGTATGGCTCCGCTTATTCTCAAAAGTGTCTGTGTCAGATTGGTGCGTTTCGCATCCAGTTCCTCTAAAACCTTTTTTCCGTTTTCAAATTCACCTTTCAATTCCTTTAGACGTTCCTCCAGCTGTTCTTTCATTTTCAACTCCTCCTATTCGTAATAGATTTAATAATTTATTTGCCTCAGTACTAAAAAAGTAATAATGCATGCTTTTTAAGCAAGGATTTTTGATAGTGCAAGTTTTTTAAGAGCTCTTAAGGGCTGCAACTTTTTTCTTTAACTTATTCAGAATCTTCTCCTGCTCTTTGACTTCACTTACTAAAACCGTAATGATTTCCAGAGGGCTTATAGCTTTTTTGTCGCTTGCCGCAAACACCGAGGGTACTTCCTCTGCAATGAAGCCCATGGTAGTTCTTCCGGAATCACCTTTAAAATTGTATTCAACCGGCTCAAGCCCTTCAAGTGCAGCCAGTGCCGATGTCTTTGACAATTCTGCGATATTTTCCTTATATTCCTTCGTTGAGGTATAGTACAAATTGCCGTCCACATATGTACCCCCGCTTGCATATAAACGCAGTCTGTCTCCGCCGGTTCCATAGTAGGTATAGCTGATGGTTCTATAATATCCGCATGGATTGGTTACCCAACTGTACGGACAGGTACTCACAAATTGCGTTGATGTATATGATTGCAAGTTTGAATCATTTGCTATACCTATTTCAAGTGTCATATTTTCTCCGCCGCCCCTGAGCGTGTCCGAGTAATACCTTATCCATGCAGCGTCTCCGCTGCCTCCTAACGGGTCTCTTGGCCACATTATGCCCTTGACATCACAGTTTCCCACTCCGGGTATGATAGCACCCTTTGCTGCAAGATTTCCTGTCACTTTAAGAGAGCCGTTGACGTCCAGACGGTCCCAAACCGATACTTTTCTTTCCTGACCGGCTGACCGGTTTCCTACTATCATCAGGGTTTTATAAACACCTGTATCATTGGATATTTCAGCATTTCTGGAAGACAATTCAGTGAAACCGCTCCAGGCTGAGGTAAAGCGCAAAGGATTTGAATTACTCATTATACGGGTGCAGCCATATGCATCCAGACTATCCTTAGGCGTTGTCGTTCCTATACCCGTACCGCCTGTGGACATTATGGAAATACTGTCATCCGCGTCATTTGAGGTACCGATTTCCAGAGTACAGGCTTCGCCGGTTCTGGGGTAATACTTGACCCAGGCGGAATCCCCCGAGCCTCCTCCCGGATCACTTGGGAACACAATACCGTTGTTTCCCAGTCCCGCGGTCACATTCAAGACCTGGGAGAGCTGCAGGTTTCCGTTAACATAAAGTAGTCCCGTTACATCCAGTCTGTCCCATATGGCAACTTTTCTGCCCTGTCCGGCCGATTGATTACCAACTATCATCAGTGCTTTATGATATGTGGTATCATTGCATATTTCCGCCTGATTTGTAGTAAGATCAGGAAAAGCAGTCCATTCCGATGTAAATCTTACCGGATTTAACTTGCTTAACAGCCTGACACTTCCTGCAACATCCAGCTTATCAGCAGTAGGGTTGACCGTACCGATTCCCACATTTTTATTTGAATTCCACGACAGAACAGGCTTTTGTCCATTTTCTGAAGTCCCAAGCAGGCCACCCTTTAAGCCCGACAATGCAGGTCCATCCATATCGGCATTTGGATATGCTCTTTCCTTGCCGTACCAGGCCAGTGCCTCTATGGAATTATTAGGAGAAATAAGTATTTTTTGTGGAATTGATAAACCGGCTTTACTGGATATGGCTCCGGAGCTTTCTACATTCAGAACCACTCCTTTTGATGAGAAGAGCCTGCTGTGGCCGTGTTTATCGGCAAAGGATTTATTGACCATTTTATCCCAGTCAATTCCATGTGCTATAGGACTTAAGTTCAACCCTAAACCGGCCAGCCACCGCTCTTCCTTGTCAGACCAGACTATCCGGGCATCCGGTTCATCTGTGGTTCCCCCACGGAAAACTTCAAGCCCTCCGTCCCTCTTTCTCCATAGTTCAGGTTTGTCCACATTTATGCTGTTAACCTGCAGAATGTTTTCCTCGGTTTGAAATTCCGGCGTAGGTTTCCCGTCCTTTTTTGAAATAAGCTGACCCTGAAACCATAAATCCTTGCCTATCTCTACTTCTCCGCTGAATTTTACCGAATTTGAGTTTATATTCAATTGGCTTTCTTTTGACTTAACCTGTTCTACCGCATTGAAATAAGGCATATCGTCTATTTCATCATGTAACTTGAATATAAACTTTTTAAGTTCAAGTACCCGTGCATAGGGTCCTGCATACACCCGCAGCTGCGTACCGTCAATATCGGTGTCAAAAACACATGTGCTGTCTATAATCACCTCATCATAGAAGACACTTGAACCATCACTGTTTTTAGTTTCTTTTTGCACGATTTTAGGTACAACTCTTGCCAGCAGGATATTCCTTTTAGTGTCCGATGGCTTTGTATTACTATGGCTGAGTTGTCCGCGTTCCCAAATATGTATCTCCTGGCCCTGGCCTTTTTCGTTATCTCTGTCGGCTCCTGTTTCGCAATAGCTGACAGTTATGTATATATTGTCACCAGCACCATATTCGGAAAGATCAAGGGGATTGTCCGGGTGCCCCTCATATATCAATATCTCTCTGCTTGTACTTTCTTCGACGTCAGCCCCGCTTTTCTCATCAACTAAATCCAGTGCAGCTCCTTCTGTAACAAGTACTTCCATGCTGCTGTCAATTACCGGCTTGACTTCAAGACCGCATATTATTCCCCAGGTGTGAAGATAGCGGTTATGGAATCCCTGAAGTCTTCTTATGTAATCCTTATCCTGTCTATAGTCCTCTGCTTTTAAAAGGAGTCCGTCAAAATAGTTCATTCTTTTCAATTCTTTTCCCATTTGCCTCTTCCTCCGGATACTCATAATACTGCAAAAACTCTGCATGAAGTCAATTACTGTCGGCTAAAGGCAAAGGCTTGAATCGTAATTGACTTCGTTATAAACCATTTGTCAGGAAGCAGAGGCCTCTTCTTTTTGTACCAGTTCCTCAAGCACCTGTATTGCTCCTGTTATACGAAGCAGTGTATATGTTATATTCGAACGCTGTATTTCCAGTTCTTCCATTACCTTTTGTCCGGCCTCAAGCTCGGCCTTCAGCTCATTGACTCTCAATTCAATCTGCTCTTTCATCTTTTAATCCTCCTTTATCTAGTTTCTCTTAGCGGCTATCTGTTCCATATCCTGCTGAAGCTTGGTTATAACCTTCCTTTGATCCTTGACCACACTTGTCAGAACAGCAATGATTTCCATGGGACTTATGGCCTTCTGATCCTTGGCAGCTACTGCATCCGGCATTTCCTCAGCAATAAAACCAAGTGTGGTTTTCTCGTAATCACCCTTGAAATTAAAGGTAACCGGATTCATTCCCTCAAGAATCTCCTTGGCCTTTTTGGTAGAAAGGGTTGTAATATTTTCCTTCAGATTCCGTGAGGAACTGTAATAGAAATAGCCGTCAACATAAACTCCTCCACTGGCGTAGAGCCTTATACGGTCCCCTCCTCCATAGTATCCGCCTGTACCGGGATCATTTGAAATTCCTATTTCCAGAGTCATATTTTCTCCGCCGCCGCGGCTGGTATCGGAATAATATTTAATCCACGCCGCATCCCCTGTGCCTCCGTAATAGTTCTTGGGGAAGGTTATCCCATTGTTGTCACCTGCTCCTACACTGGGGATAATAGCACATACCGACTGAACATCGCCGTTGACCAGAAGATTGCCGTTCACATCCAGCTTGTCCCATATTGATACCTTTCTGGTTCCTCCCGATCTGTTACCCACAATCATCAGAGATTTGTAATTTGAAGTATCATTGCATATTTCAGCCTGATTTGCCGCCTGATCGGGGAATCCGCTCCAGGAAGAAGTGAAGCGCAGTGGATTGGAACCGCTGAGAACCCGCATCCAACCATTTATATCAAATTTGTCGTTTGGATTTAAGGTACCGATCCCTACATTTCCTGCTGCCATCAGGGCAATATTATCATTTGCATCATTGGATACCCCTATTTCAAGAGTGCATGCTTCACCGCTTCTGGCATAGTATTTTAACCATGCGGAATCGCCGGACCCTCCTCCCGGATCACTTGGGAAGATAATACCGTTTCTGCCGCTTCCCGCACTTGGAGTAAGCGCCTGTGACAGCTGCAGGTTACCGTTTACATATAAGAATCCATTTACATCCAGTCTGTCCCATATGGCAACTTTTCTGCCCTGTCCCGCTGATTGGTTTCCTACTATCATCAGAGCCTTATGATAATTTGTATCATTGCTTATTTCGGCACAGTTTTTGTTATTATCGGGAAATCCAGACCACATTGATGTAAACCTTAGAGGGTTGGATTGGCTTAAGATACGCAGACTTCCGGTGACCTCAAGTTTGTCATCCTTTGGACTTTGAGTGTCTATGCCCACATTCCCCTGACTGTTCCATGAAATTACAGGCTTTTGCCCGCCCTCGGTAGTTCCCAGTATTCCTCCCTTTAGACCATACAGAACCGGACCGTCCACATTTATTCCGGCAAACAGTTTATCACTGCCGAACCATCCCAGTCCGTGAGCGGTATTATCTGAGGCTCTCAGCAATATGTTCTTATCGTTAAGGCAGAGATTTCCTTTGACTGATAAATTCCCGTTACTGTCTGATTCCAGAGCATTTCCTCCTTCATAGCTCAGCACCGAATGTCTGTGCAGATCATCTGCAATATCATTTTTTATCAGCCTTTCCCATACCGGTCCGTAGGCTATATCCCAAATATCATTGCCATAGCCAATTTTCCAATGCCTGGCAGCTTCGGACCACAACAGCCTTGCATCAGGGTATTTATCGGTCTCGCCTCTGTAGACCTCCAGTCCGCCGTCCTGTCTTGTCCACTCACCCTCGGACGGCCTGCTGTTAACCTGAACAAAGCAATTTGAAACCAAAAGCTCATTTTCCTTTGCATCATCATTTTGCAGCTTGCCGTTGACTATGAGGTCACCTGTAACATTAACCGATCCTGTAAAATTGGCTTTTGGAGCATTAACCTCAAGCCCGATACCGTCCTGACCTCGGTCCAATGCCTTGATAAACGGCATCCCGGCTATATCCTCACTCAATTTGAATATTATTTTTTCTATAGCCAGTACACTGCCCGCGGGGCCGGCGTACCGTCTCAGTGGAGTGCCATCCGAGTCGTAATCAAATATACAGTCTTTGCCAAGGTACCTTTTATTATCAACCCACTGCATGCGAACTCTGGCCAGAATAATATTTGCTTTCTGATCAGCGGGTTTGATTTTATTAATTTTGATACGGCCCCGTTCCGATATATGTATTTCCTGGCCCTTGCCTTTTTCAAGATCATCCTTGTCTAAAAGCTCTTCTTCATAGCTTGCATAAATATAGATATCATCCCCGGCGCTATAGCTTGAAAAGTCTATAACGCTGTCTGGGTGTTTATCAGGGATATAAATATACTGGCTGGTGCTTTCACCGTTTTTTGCCGCCACCTGATTTATGGCTATTCCCTCTTTAACAACTACTTTCAAATATTGCACCGACGGTTCAACCTCTAGACCTGCGATAATGCCCCAGGTATGCAGATACCGGTTGTGCAGCTGCTGAAGCCTTATCTGATATTCCTGATCCAGTTTATAGTCTTCTGCGTCCAAAAGGAGTCCGTCAAAATAGCGCATTCTTTTTAACTCTTTACCCATTGCCACTTCCTCCGGATATTCATAATGTTTTTTATCTACTGATTGCCTAATCTTCCTGCATACCTCCAATAAGAGTCTCCCTTCCGACTTTAGAGTACACTCCTATTCTCATTGAAGGTATTTCCACATTAAGCTTGTAATTCGTATAAAAAGGTTTTTCACTTTCTATGACCCTGCGCATCAAAGCCACCTTATTGTTAAGCATGCTCCTGCTGTGCGCCGGAATAATTGCATTTACAGAGAAAAAGCAGGGTGATGCACTGCCAACCATGGTATTTTGTCCTATTTCTCTGGAGTCCCCTATTCTGGCAGTTTCGTGGAACTCATCTATTGAAATGGTAGTTTCATCTCCTGCGTAAAGCCGGAGGTATTCCAGCAGGCCATTGCAGGTTCCGCGTTTCTTATATAGCTGTACAATGGCACTAATCATATCTCTGTTTATAGTTGAACGTGCCTGTTCCAGAGGAAGAAGCTGAGTGGGCAGAGAGTTTTTCTGTGCCTTGTCTTCTGCCCCGTAAAATTCCGCGGCATCCTCCAGATCAAGTGCCACCCACCCGGCAAGCCATTCCAGAAACTGAGGAGGTGTCTGAGCCGGATCAAGATACTTGTCAAACCTGTCCAACAATTCCTCTATACCTTCAGTCTCCTGCCTTTCTGTCCCCCCTGACAGAATCTGTTCAAAAGCCTTTAGAAATCTTCCCAGAAAATAGGTGTCATCAGTCTGGTTATTACCCTTTTGGAACATTCTGGGAAGGTATTGGGTATATTTGCTGTATTCCTCATAACTCATGCTTCCACCTCGATGTTTAATTCTTTTAGTTTAATAAGCTGGTGAGGCTTAAGAGCCGGAGCCTCCAGTTCTATCTGTTTCACATGATCAATCCCCGGAATCCGCTCCACAAGATAATATAAGTCGGATTTATAGAGATTTCTTCCAAGAGGCCAGCCTTTCTTTGCTTCACCGCCCTGAATGGGGTCAATATGAGCTTCTATGACACTTCGTATTGTCTCGGCCAGTTTCTTGTCCCTTGCAGCTACCTGCATGTTTACTTTGATATCCTGATAATCTGGGTCCACCACATGAACCCGGTTTGTAAGAACCTTTCTTTCTAAAAGGTATTGTTTGACATATTGTTTGATATTAAATGTCTCCTTCATCAAACCGGTCTGATTCTGAGTAGACACAATAAGAATTACAGAAACATGTCCGAATTGTTCGGAATCCTCCGACTTCCTGTTTTCCATATCCCTGTTGGCAAGGCATATGGTTCTTGCGGAAATGTCCGGAAAAGTCTCCTTAATATTCGGTTTTTCCATCAATGCCTTATATGCCAGCATTTCATAATCCTCTACAGTAACTGCTCTGGTACATTCCGAAAGCTGCCGGACACCGCGCCGGATTCCCGAGGCCAGTTCCTCACCTTCACCCAGCTGTATCCCCAGTAAATTTAGAAAGCGCAGATAGTTTTGTTCCGGGATCTGATCAATACGGTAGATTATCATTTCACATAACCATGCAAACAATTCAACCAGTGTTATACCTGGATCAGAGGGGTTGTGATTTGTCCATTCGGATGTATATACCGGGATCAGGGATTTTGCTTCCTTCACAAGTTCTTCAAAAGTAATATCATCCAGATTTTGTAATGGCAGCGACATTTGTCTACCTCCTTCCATTATTTATAATTTGATTTCAGTGTAATTTCCGGTTGCCAATGGCATATAGTCTTCCCACTAAAAATTCCAACCTGTGATTAATCCTGTGAAGGCATGCAATGACTGCATGTTTGAGCACCTGTCACATCTGTTGGTTTTTCCAGGTATCTTCTGTCTTCTTTTAAAATTTCCGCTGTATGACACTGGTCGGTTGTATTGCTGACATCATGTATTATTCTGGTATCCCTGTTCAGAAGGTAGGGAAACTGAAGATCAGGTTTCTTGTTTATCAGATGTACACCGCTGAATACCAGTTCATCTTCTTCCAGAAAAACATCACCCGACAGTACTTCGGTTATCTTTAAAGCCGCTGTGTTTGTGTATTCATCATTACGGCTTAAATAAACAATATCGCGGGGTTCCAGAACTGCCATTTTAATAAAGAAGTTCTCCTGTCCACCCTTTATTTCATTCAGTATGAAGGAGCGGATTGTCAGATCCTGTGTTACAGCCACTTCAATATCACTTCCTACAGGATAGTCGGAAGTTAAAGGATCTCCGTCTTTTGTTGAGCATTCAAGGATGTCTCCGTCAACAGACTTTATGATCAACTCGGCAGTAGGATAGTTCCTGCACTTAAGCGCTATAGTATGCCCCTCTCTGAAGCCTTTTACCAATAGAGTCTTAACTGGCTTGCCCTGTTCCAGCTTCTGTGCGAGAGCGAATATTATCCTGTTATCCTTACTTTTAACAGCACTGTATGCGGGATATGGAATTCCCGGTTTATACGGTCCGTCTTTCAGCTGTTCCAGATTGAGAGTGTAACATTGGACCGAGGCTTTGACGGTAATATCTGCTATATAGTCAACACCGGGTGTATTTTTTATTACCGAACAAACTTCGGATATATACAAATTCTTGCCAAGAGTCCAGCCTGTCTTTTCCTGACCTCCGTGCAGAGGGTTCAGAAATTCTCTGAGATTATCAATTATTTGTCCTTCGACTATTTTGGCCGACTCTGAATTAAAATATTTTACGGCAGCCTCAACCCCTATACGTATGTAGTCCGGGCCTATTACATCCAGGCGGGGGTAATTATCGGAGTTAAGAACAGCAGCAATTCTCTCAGAAAGGTAACTGTCAATTTCATTAAGCAATTCCTGGCTTGGAACAGGTTTTGAATCGTTATATTCGGGAACAACGATAACAGTTGCTTTACCCGGTGTAAAATCCAGCTCCCTGTCCATTGTGGGAAAGCATTTAACCAATGCAATCTGAGGAGCAGCTTCGCGTACCAGCCATTCAACATCCTCGCAGGTGATTCCACGATCCCAGCTCTTCAATGTATGTGGCCCGCGTATTTTGGCTTCCCCGATTTCCTCCTGATCAAAGCCTCCGTCGGCAGCTAGGGGGTTTGTTAAGGAATCTATTTCTGCAAAATTATCCCACGCCTTTTTAATGCTGTTGGCCTGTACGTTTCCAATTGCTCCTCCGCCATATCTGTAGTCGGAAATTATATTTTCCTTTCCTGCAGGCGGTATCATGCCGGTTTTACCATCTCCGAAAGTCAGGCTTCCGCTGCCGGAATCCAGCATATAATGTCTGCTATCCGGTCCCGAAAGTGAGAAACTCTGCACTTCCTCCCAGATTACCGGATCACTTTGTCCCAATGTTTCACGCACTTTTACCACCTGTCCGGGTAAAACCGGAGTACGGGGAAACTGGAAGTTCTGATCGGGCTCTCCGTTACTGGAACCGATTATTTGATCCTTAAGAGTACTTGCATTTGCAGCCCATACAACATTTGAATAAATTGTTTTGATTTTTGGTGGAATAACGAAAGAACCCTCTTCCAGCCTTGCGCGTATCCAGTATTGCAGGGCTCCGAAAAGCGAGGTTTTTTCAATATCTGCCGGTATGGCCAGTTGCTGTATTTCTCTTCTTGTGAAATCCCTTATAGCATCATTTACACTCAGAGTGAGCCATTTTCTCCCGTTCCAGTACTCCCAGGCCACTACAGGGTTATGCCCGGTCTGCTCACCGGTCAGAGGGAAAAACAAGGACAGCGGCAAATTGCTTATATCCCTGTTAAAGCCCAGGTATAAAGCAGGGTCGGTATCGGCACAGGTAGAAAAGAGTTTAAAGGTTTTTCCCTCTGAAGAGCATTCCACAGTCCTGTCAATAAAGAGGAAATTATTCTCTGTAATTACGGTCTCCGGGTATACCTGATTGGATGTATAAATATATGTAATCAATATTTCTTTTATTGAAGGTGGAAGAAAACTGGCCTGAGTATACACAACCTGAGAGAGATTTACTTCTTCGTTTTGTATTGTAACCGGCCTGGTATCATAATTAATTGTACTGTCGGTACCATAATTTCCTGCTATTATTCTGAATCGAATCCAGTAGTTCTCCTCACCATTCAGATTGTATAATTCTATTTTCGGGCACTTGAATTCCAGCCTTCCACTTTTGGTGAATGCCTCAGTTTCATCCCTGGTAACATTACCCTTTGCAGTAACATTCCCAAGCTTTCCGAATTCCACCCACTTAACCCCATTCCAGTGTTCCAACCCCAGCACTACACCATTGGCTTTCGGAGAGGTCAATCCTTCGGATAGTGATATATTAAGGGTTATCCTGGCATCTGCTTTTGAAAATGCATCTTTGCAGCATATATAAAAGGCGTCATTGAATAACGGTCTTTCTCCAAAAGGATAGTAATCCTTGGTCAAATCTATGGGGGCATAGTTAAAAACGGCAGACTTGGGCCGCAAAGCTTCCTCGGTGATATCCACACTCATTTTGATCTCTTCTACATCAGGCATTGAATCAGCATTCAGCAGCGGTGATTTCAATTCGGCAAATATCCAATATTTTGTCCAGCTTTTTAATGAATTGCTCTTATCGTAACCCGAAATTGTTTTAGGAGCTATTCCTTCAGCTTTTGAAAAAGAGAGCTCCCCGCTCTGTGAAAAAGCTGACTGCTGAAGACCTGTTTCCACCTTCAAAGGAACGGGACTACCCTCTTCATCAAAATAAAACCATTTAATATCGGCTGAAGTATTTACACTTCCCTGCTGTTTAAGTTTCATATTCAGGTTGATGACTGCATTCTGCAGACTTAAGAGGCTATCATTACCTATGTAGACACGATGCAAAACAGGCGTATCTCCGCTGAAAAGTCTAGCCTCGCTGTCGGTGGGTTCAGACGAGAGAAGGAAGTCAAAATCACTCCACTCGTCCTTTAAAGGGTCTATGCCCGCTGCTTTGACGAGATCGGGACGTATTACCGTGAGATCATTTTCAGTTTCATAAACTACTTCCTCCTGATTTTCCGGCTGCGCCGAAAGCTTCGTACCCGCAGGAATAAAGCCGTCTTTTTCCCAGTCATCTTTTAGTTTGAAGACTACTGCAGCCTTGGCCACCTTTGGAGAAATCGGACTTACACCTATCAAATTCAGAAAAGCAGTAAAATTCTTTTCAGGTGCTTTATTTAATGCTTCAATAACATGACCCGTCATATTTGCAAAAATATTGATTAATGCATCAGCCTGCTTGTCCGACTTTATTTCGTTCAAATCTTCAAATTCGGGACAATGATACAGCAGCAGACGTCTTATTTCATTTGCCAGTTCTTCCTGGCTTCTTTGGTCAATTTTAGGTAAAATAGTATTCATTATTATGCCCATGCCCAGCATTTCGCTCAAGATATAATGATAGAAATAGCATGGGCCCGGTACCTCCTTTATTCATTTTTATACCTTTCTTTCAACCTTTCCCCACACTTTCAAGATAAAATGGATAAACAAGATTTCCCTTACTGTTACTGGATTTGATAATATACTCGATATTGATTTCTATCACCGGTTCCTGGCGGCTCATGTTGGCTGTTACAGATTGTACCTCTATTCTGGGTTCCCAGTTAAGAAGTGCGTCCTCAACATAACTCTGAATTAGTGTTGCAGTATTTAAATCGTTGGAGGCAAACACCATCTCATTCAACCTGCACCCGAAATCCGGTCTCATTACACGTTCTCCCCTGGCCGTACCCAGTATAAGCATAATGGATTCCTTAATTGATTCTTCTCCTGCAGAAGTACGCATTTTAGCTTTCTTTACAGAAAAAGGATATTTTAATCCCTTTCCTAAAAAATCTATGACTTCCATATTGACCTCCCATATTTATTGATTTATCGCTTAACCTTTAAAAGGATATAAAGAAAAATAAGCTTCATATATAAACCTCCCAAGCCATATAGCGGCCATAAAATGAATTGAAATTTGTTCACTCCGTTATCCGCTTTAAGGCAAATAAAGGAGGTTAATTGGCCATGTGCGCTTTAAAAGTATTGGCAAATAATTTTAATATTTCGCACGGCCATAAATTCTCAGGTTAGTTTGGATGACGAGCATTAGCTAAGTCCTCCAAACTAACCTCCTATAAGTACTGTTCCAGCAGCTACCACTTTGCCAACCGGGAGGTCAGAGGGGTCATTGCAGGTCATGGCAGTGTCTCCGTTTCTGGCTGCCATTTTCCCGTTTATTTTTACAGTAGCGCTTCCCAGCTTTATAGTACCTTTATTACTTGGGGATTTCTGAAAACTGTCACCCTTGGGGACATGGGAAGGTGTATTTGTAGCTGTAGAGTCCACTGTAGCTGCCGGTTTTCCCATAATATTCACATTACTGCTGAGTCCTCCGTCAATAATACCCGTAAATGGATGGGGCAGGGGAACCGGTACTTTACCTGAACCTGCCGGTATCATTACAATATGTATGTCTGTTGCTGTTACCCGATCTCCCTGTTTGGCGGCCGGTTGTCCCATAAACACAGCTCCTTTCATCTGGCAGTTGAATTTTATAAAATAAACCGTTGATCCTACTGCACACTAATTTATATTTACTGTAGCTCCTTTGATTGTCATATTTGCAGACGCCTTAACGTCCATTGATGAAGAAGCTTCAAATTTTGTCGCAGCTGATGACTTCATTTCAATTTCCTTTGCACTTACCGAGAACTTTCCTTTTGCAGAAATCTGAATGTCTTTATCACAGTTTATGGTTATTTTATTATCCTTTGTACTGATAACAATCTTGTTATTACCGGATTTATCAATAACCTTTATGTTCTCATCACCATTTTTATCATCAAGTTCAAGAATATGTCCCTTACTGGACTTAAGCGTTATCTTTTCCTCGTTCTGTTTGTCGGAGAACTGCAGGATATGACCGCTCCGTGACTTTATCACTCTGGTGTTGTTTTTTCCGTCACTGTTGGTATCGGGCGGGGCATCTTTTCCATTCCAGAGGGCACCCATTATGAATGGCCGGTTTACATCACCGTTTTCAAAGGCTACCAGGACCTCATCCCCTACTTCCGGGAGGAAAAAAGCGCCTCTTTCCTTTCCGGCCATAAAGGAAACAATTCTTGCCCAGTTTGATTCCTGCATGCCTAAAAGAGGTATTTTGACCTTTACCAGGCCAGGTCCGGGTTTATCCGAGTCATTGGCCGAGTCATTTTTAACGACAACACCAATCATCACCCCGAAAATCTTCTCTTCATTTTTTATATAATCAGTAAAATTTGAAATACTAATGCCATCACTCATATTCCAGTCCTCTTTACCTTGAATGTAGTCATATATCCCGATTTATCAATATTATGAATAGTTGAAACAATATAATAGCTTCCGCTGAAGCGTTCATCTATTCCCAGCAGTTTCACAGACTTTCCGGCTCTAACCAAAGGATTGCCATAACATTTACCCTGACCTGTTATAAACTCTTTCAGAAGGCTGTTATAGGCAGCCTTGGCGGCACTCTGGGCTTCACTTAAATCTATAAGATTTTCAACCCAGACAGCTGCCGGTGACTCTTCTATTGCTTTTGATGAAATGTCAAAGCCGGATTCCTTTCCATCCATTTTTGTTGTTTCGTCACCTTTTTTCGCTGTTGCTTCCATTTCCTTCTTTTCTTTTATGTCCCAGCCTCGGACTACAACCTTGCTTCCACGGGTTAATGTCCTTAACTCCAGAGTCAATTCCTCGTAATCCTTTTTATATGTAAAATCGGGAAGGTCAGGCGCTTTGACTGCACGTGATTTTACAAAATACATTTTCTTGTCGTCGGTATATAATTCAAAGTCCAGATATGCAGCCCTTTTCAGCAAAAACTCATAATTGCTCAGATTATTTTGAAAAACATAGGGATATATAGTTTTGGTATCATCTACCTGTGGGGATAAACCATGCTCCTTCGCTATCTCGCTTGCGATTTCACTGTCTTTTTTCTTTGTAAATACCTTGTTTCTGGTACCCATTCGAAGCCGGTGAAGCAGATCATAACCCCTTATTTCCAATATTGAATGGCTGCACAGGTTGAGTTCCAGTGATGTGATTTCACCGCTTACAATTGGCTCTGCCTTGTCGAGGCCAATTGACACAGCTATTTTATCTCCGGGTTTAAAGGTCTTCAGGTCTATTCCCCGCCATTTTCCATTTTTGCTGTCTACCATGTTCAGCTTAATAGAGAACATGGCAGGCAGGTTTATCTCATCTTCTACAGTCACTCCCTCTACAGCACTCATCAGGTCATCTGAAAAATCAGTACCGTTTAGCTTGATTTTGTAGTTTGCAACGCTGCCCATAACACACCACCTTAATCCGGTATTACCAGAGTCCTTCCGAAGTCATTTTTATCAGGGAATCCGAAAGGATTTATTATCTTATTTGCCTCAGCAATTATACGCCATTTCATAGGGTCCTTAAGTGCTTCTTTTGCAATCAAGTCCAGCCTGTCACCGCTCTTGACTATCCACAGCTTCCTGCAGGCCTCTCTTCCTTCGGCTTTTTGAACTTTCTTTTCAGGCTCATCGGATATAAATGTCACATCCATCAAGGACCTTACAGGAGTTCCGTCTTCTAAAAACATGGTAAACTTTTGTTCTATCTTGCTCAGAACCCCCCGGTATCTGAACTCTCCCCATATAAACAGGCATGAAGGCGGCTTTTTTGTTTCCTTGCCCTCCACTTGCGGCCCCAGCAGGTTGGTAAGTTTTGAGGTTTCAATCTTTACATCCCTGCGTCTTTCATAGGTATCGTAAAACAGTGATACTTTAAACTCAGGTGTTTCAGTGCGTACAAACTGCTTTTTGTCATTTTCTCCGGTATACTTGGCTTCATAGGAAACTGTGTATTCGTTTGGATTGAACATTACCGAAATTGGAACTGCACCGGGTAAATCCTGTGGAATTATTTGTGCCTTAACTGCCATTATCTAAGACCCCTCCGATCTTTTTGAATTTCCAGCCTTTTTTCAATGATGCCGTAAACTTTTTCGGCAATAAGGTTTACCTCCTCAGCGTTATCTGCAACTGATACTTTTACGGGTTTAGAGGAAGTAACGGTTTTTGAATAAACTTCCTTTCCTACACTCAATGCATCCTCGGGAAGCTGATTCTTTGCAGCGGGAGGTTTTTCCCGTTTTTGTCTATACAATATCAAACCGGAATCGTTACTTTTTTGTAAAACCCCGGGTGTATTTTTTTGTGTTGGCATAGGAGTCCCACCATCAACAGCGGCCCGGTCATGCTTCTCCGAAAGCCTTACTAACCCGGGAGCTGACATATAATATAACTCTTTTAAAACCTTTTCCTTGCGTATATTAGTACGATTCAGCCGATAAAACGCATTTTCGTTCGCTTTTCTATGTATCTCTGCTGCTTGTACCAGAATGTTTTTACCCAACTTGTATACGTTTGATAATCCGGTTATATTATTCAGGCTTCTGTAATTTAATGGGTGATGATAAGATTTTAATTTTCTGTGGAGTTCTTCCGATTCTTCAAAATGTATGGGAGCAACCGGATTTTTATTTATGTCAAAATGTCTAATTTCAGTATTTACATCAATATGTCCAAGTGTCAGTTCTCCGGGAATAAGGGATGTTGTTTTTTGTGTTTGGATGCTGTTGAATACAGGCGGCGGGTTTGAATAATATGCTTTTGAGTTGTCATAAACGTACATTTCTTGTCTGTTGTGATGTAAAATGTTTTGCAGTGATGTAGTACTGTATTGCATGATCCGATTATCCGGTGATAGTTGTTTATTCAAGACGGCAGTCTCATTTGCCGTCAGCCTGCCAGAGCGCATTTTTTCAGTTCTGTAACTGACATCTTTCCTTCTTTCAGCTATAACTTTAACACTTTGATCTAAAGTTTTAATAAGCTCAGATCCGATTCTATTTTGATATCTCTTTCCGCTTAAACTTCTTTCTAATTCCGGCTTTTCACCTGAATTTATGGTTTTATACAAAAACTCATTTGTATAAATGTAATGGTGAACCGGTTTGTCTTTAATAGTTTTTAAGAATACCGGCTCTTTTCTGCCAGGCAGAATATTGATGACAGGTTTATATTCATTAAAGTACCAGCTGTGATTTTTGACCACTTCCGGTATAGTGGTTTTTGCTGCTGTTCGGGTTTCTTCAGGCCCTTTATGGCCCATCCTGAAAACCAAAGTGACAAATTTACTCCTAAATCTGTTAGCACCGTATTTCTCCAATATTTTCTGCGCAAAACATATATTTATCTTATTAGCTAATAGTGCAGATATAATAGTTACCGGCTTTAGCTTATTTATTTTCAACATGTCTACCAACCCTTACAATTCAAGTATATTCCGGCCTACTTGTGCACCGACCTGTCTGATGGTCAGAAATAATCCACCTCAAAAAGGTTTTAAATGTATCTAGAGCTTACATTTTAACCGGCCGGCTACACCCTATACGTCTTCTACCTATGCATGTAAATTCCGTTATGTGTCAATACAATACTTTCAGCAGCTACAGCACTGCTGCCTGCACTGAAAGCAGGTCCTTCCCACTTTATAGGGCATGCCTCCAAAAAGTCCCACCATAAGCTGGGTTTACCTGAATGATCAAGGAGACAGATAGAACCGTTTTTTCTTCTTATTACGCCATTAACTACTCCCTGATACCAGTTCCAGAGGTAATCATCACTTGTTACTCCATGTTTTAGTGTTATATCACTATACTTTGTCTGTGTCAGAAATGCATATTCCTTATGATTCTCTCCGCCGAAGGTTTTGCGTTCAACCTGTGTCTCTATGCTTAAGCCTGAAACATCAGTAAAGCCGCCCACGGTGACTCCGTCGATTTCAACCATAAAGTTAAAGGCAAGGTATGGATCCTTCCTGTTTCCTGGAACCCAATTTCTTCTTACTTCAACATTAACCATTTTATAGTCCATGGTAACCTCCTAAACCTCAAGAAAATTCTATACGCTCAATTGTTATAGTGCTCATTTTTTTACTAGATAGCTATTAAATATTCTTGTTCGCTATGAGGGACTACTCCCTCCTTCGACGGAGCTTACCCTCCTGAGCACTCCCTCTAAACCTGGAAGGGAAAAATCCCCTTTCCAAACCCCGAGTATAGGAATTTAAATAGAAATTTTCCAGGGTACAATTTCTAATTATGAATACCAATACTTACAGCCATGCCAAAACTATATTAATTCCTAAACCTCAAAGAAATCTTTCTCAGACTCATCTCCGTTGAGTTTCTTGTTGATTTGACTGACTTCACTGCACCAACGTCCTCTCTCAAAGTGTTCCAGGCCCATTACCGTTTTGTAATCCCAGTGCAGGTAATAGGACAAAAAGGCTACCTCCTCGTAGAGGCGGTCGAGAGGGTAGCCGGTTATTCCCCCAGCGTCTCAGCCTCTACATCAAAGCTATGATCACATTTGGGACATTTGGTTTTAATAATATTTGCACCGTTTTGGTTAATTCGGTTATACAGTTCCTGCAAGTAGGAAAAATCCGAGGTATATAATTCCTCAATTACTCTTGGTGTAATCATTTTAAGTGTTCCCAGACTTGTTACAACTCTCGAAAGCAGTATTATGGACAAATAAGCGGGATTTTGCTGCACTCTTGCATCACGCAGAGGCATTATCTCATCTGCTGCAGTTGCAAGCCTCATAATTCCCTGTTTATGTACTGTACCTGTCTCATCCACATATCCCTTGGGCAGGTTAAAATTAAATTCGGTCTGTAAAAAATCCATTTGTGTAACCTCACATTATTAATAAATTTATTCTATTGGAATATGATCAGAATAGGTATTTTGCAGTGCCCTCCAGGGTTGATGTGGAGGGCTGCAAAACATTTTTGAACCAAGCCTTTCATTTTTAGGGGGTAAGAGCTTGTTTAGTATCTGCTTGTGCTTGGCATTTTAGCGGATTTTGTGTTAGGCAAAGCAAATTTTCGCAAGAATAATTTGTTTATTACAAGAAAATTTAACGCAGCATGGCGCAAAATCCGCCAAAATGACGGGTGCAATGAGATACTAAACAGGCTCTACGAGAAGCTTGATGGAATAGTTATTGAAATATGACCCAGTACCTTACTTTAATTAGAGTTTGAAAGTATGTTGTCAATTCAATATTCCCCACACTATCTATAGCTTCTCAGAAATACTCCAACTGATTATTTAACTCTTGTAACGCCTTCATGAGCAAGCTCTATTGACTCGACACTGACTTCGTTACCTTTTGCACTGAATGCACTTACATCATATTTTATAGGCCATGCTTCAACAACATCCCACTGAGCCTTTTCGTTGCCCTCTTCATCCACAAGAATAACGGATAGGCTCTTTCTGTTATTGAGGGCACCCTTCTGTACAACTGCTTTACGCCAGTTATACAATTCCATTGAATCGGTAAGACCTCTTTTAAGAGTTACATTACCGAATTTGGTAAGACCGGATAATTTTCTGGAATGAGGTGCATCAGTTCCCTCTCTGTATTCAACAGCTTCTGTGGATATATCCGGAATTGTAGCATCAGAAAAGGCTGCTACCTGAATACCGTCGATAACGACTCTGAATCTAAAATTTCTGTATGGATCAATTCTCTTGCCTGTAGCCATGGTTTAATCTCCTCTCTGGACGTTATTTAGCCAGCGTTTTTTGACTGACCTTGATTATTACGAATTCTGCCGGTTTCACAGGAGCCACACCAACTTCAATTACCAGTTGGCCTGCATCTCTTACGGCAGGAGGATTGTTTTCCTCGTCTACCTTTACAAAGAATGCCTCTTCAGGTGTGGATCCGTACAATGCGCCATCTCTCCAAACTCTTGTCAGGAAGGCTGAAAGATTTCTCTTCACTTTTCCCCACAGGGATGGTTCGTTTGGCTCGAAGACTACCCACTGGCTTCCCTTGTCAACTGATTCTTCGATATACATCATCAGACGTCTGATATTTATGTATCTCCATTCAGCATCGGAAGAAAGTGTCCTGGCACCCCAGATGCAAATACCTTCCGGCAGGGAACGTATAACATTTATTCCGATAGGGTTCAGAAGTTCCTGTTCTCCCTTGGTAATAATTTTTTCTACTCCTACAACTGTGTCAAGGTAACCGTCTGTTGTTCCGGCAGGAGCTTTATGAACTCCTCTTGAAGAATCAACATAGGCAAAAGTTCCAACAACTGATCCTGAAGGCGGAATAAGCTTTTTCTTACCTGTAAGAGGGTCATTGATATATACCCAGGGATAATATAAAGCACCATAAGAACTATTAAAGGCGTTACCGGCATATTTTTCAGATACACCCTCCTTGAAATTCTTAACTTCTTGTGGTGTCAAACCATGAGGAGGATCTGCAACAAAGAAGCAGTCTTTTCTCAATTTGCAATAGTTCAGCATTTCCAGAATAATATTGCGGCTTCCTGCCAGGTCTGCTACATCAGGAGCAGCTAAAATATTAATTTCATCAATAATATCAAAGGCATGGATTCCAACTTTTTGATTTGTTGGATCAAGATATTCTACTGAGGATATTCCGTTCTTTCCTTCCTCCAACTCTACAAACTCAGTAGTGTATTGAGGTTTCTTATCGCGGTTTTCCAGTATGGTAAGGTCAACAAGCGGGCGTACATTAATAAAAGACGAAATTTCATTGATCTTATCCTTGCAGTTGAATATTAGCAGATTGTCAAAGACCTCTACAATCTCTCCCTCTTTCTCTTCACCAACATACTCATCGTTAAATGTACTGAGCTCAGTATACTTGATAGTCAGTTTAAAGCCGGATGGCTGTCCATTTGACGGTTCTTCGACGGTGAAGGAAAGTCTGTTACCCCAATCTCCTTCGGAACGGGCACTTATTTCCAGAAGATTCGCACCTTCCGTATCTTTTACTACTTTAACCGCATTTTTTACATCGGATGAAGCAGCTCTTACAACGTAACAGGATGTCCCACCTTCAGCAAAGAAATTGTAAACAGCGTATGCAAGAAAAGCATTTGGTATGAAGCCTCCAAACTCACTTACATACTGGCTCCAATTGGTGACCAGCACCGCCTTGCCGATAACACCTCTCTCCGCAAGTCCAATAAAAGCACCTACCGCCGTACCTACACCGGCTATTGGTTTTACTCCGCTGGAAACTTCCTCTACATAAACCCCTGGTGATAAATAATTTGGCATTTCAAGTCCTCCTTGTTATAACTGATTTTTATGACTCCATTTAAACGGAGCCTATAAAACTTATATTTTGTAAACATTGAGATCTTTTTCAAGAACTCTTGGTATAGTAATTATCTTTTCAGACGGCAGTCTTACCGGAGAGACCAGGTAGGATAAGCTGAGCTTTGCGGGTTTTCCTGGAAAGACCTCCCACAGCTGTTTAATATCCTGTAAGGATAGATTATTGTAGGAAATTCTGATTTTCTCGTTTCCGCAGGCCGCCAGATTTCCCTTTAAGTCGTCTCCGCTGAGAACAGCATGTTCGTGAAATAATTGAAACAGCTTTCCAAGAATAAGCAGTTCGGTATCCCTGTCTTTTGCATAGGGCGTCATTAAGTAAAAGAGGTCCAAATATGCAGGTGGATTATTAAACTTGTTTGTATCCGCCAGAGCTTCTTTTTCACTGTTTCTCATACTTGGGCTTTCGGTAAGGTAATATAGACACATTGAAAGATTAATATTGGCCGTATCTATATCGCTTGGAGAGCCAAAGCTGATATAGCTGTCATCTTTCAGTTCAGGTACGTTGGCCTTGATTAAGTCCTTCAAACTTAAACTGACATCTCTTATTACTGTGCGTGATTCCACAGGCATTATTTCTTCACCTCAATCAGTTGATAATATGGGGCATAATCCGACATTAGAAATGTCTTGCCCAGCTTTTTGTATTCCCGTTTGGCAGCCAGCATTATATCCCTGATACTTATGCTGCTTGATGCATGAGCGGCATAAAATGCAGCGTTCAATGCAATATTTTTAATATTTCCCCCAGCAAGCACAAATTTTTCTGCCAGGAAATCATAGTCCAAATCCTTGTCCACCGGTGCACCTGAGGGAAAGATTCCCTGCCAGATACGTTTCCGCTGTTCCTTGTCAGGGAAGGGGAAGGTTACATTGAAATGCAGCCTTCTCAGGAACGCTTCATCTATATTCTGATTCAAATTGGTTGCCAGAATTACAATTCCATCATACTCTTCCATTCTTTGGAGCAGATACCCGATTTCCACATTTGCATATCTGTCGTGAGCATCCTTTACCTCTGAACGTTTTCCGAAAAGTGCATCTGCTTCATCGAAGAACAGTATGGCATTTGAAGTTTCAGCCTCAGTAAAGACCTGCTCCAGATTTTTTTCTGTTTCTCCAATGTACTTGCTGACTACTTGTGACACATCAATTTTATAGATTTCAAGCCCTATTTCATTTGCGACTACTTCGGCTGCCATTGTTTTACCGCTGCCAGGGGGCCCTGAAAAAAGAATGTTCAAACCTCTTCCAAGGGATAGCCTTTTTTCAAATCCCCATTTTTCATATACCAGTGAGCGGTATTTCACCTGGTTGCATATCTCCTGCATCTGTTCCATTTGTTCCTCGGGCAATACCAGCATTTCCATTGTATAGAGTGCTTTGATCCTGGAAGCCAAACCTGCTAACTTTTTATTGGATTGAGCATAACAGGAATTGTATAACACTTCTTTTCCGATCCTGCCGTTTTCGGATTGGTTCCATACAGATATACTTTCACCAAGCTGGAGTGCTGTTTTTATCTGACCCGGTGTAAACCGGAAGTTTTCGGAAAATTTGTTCAGATCCACATTGTCGTCCAAACAGTATTGCAGGCTTTGCTGCTCCCAGATAATTCTCCGTTCTGTTCCCGCAGGGGCAGGGAAGCCAATATCTACAAATGTAAAGTTATTGTCGGAACCGTTGGGATTCCATTGTGAGTGTCCAAGAATGAATGTCAGCGGTATACGAGATTGAAGCACTTGATGGAGCTTGTCCACTTTGTTTGAAAGGGTCGCTTCTCTTAGCAGGCGATCAACGTTCTTCAAGCACAGGGCAGCATTGCTTATCATCGCCTGACGTACCAAACGTCTTAATAATTCGTCAAAACCGTCCACCGACAGTATTCTCTCCACATCGGCCATAATCAGCGGTAAACTGAGCCGGTTACAGATGGAAATAACTTGTTCTGTTTTACCAATTCCACGAGGGCCATAGAAATAAAAAACCTTGTTAAGCCCCTCTCTTCCGGTATTCCGGTAATAGTCAATAAAGTGAATAATTCTATCGCCTAAATTGAACCCTGAATCCTTATTTAAACTAAAAGGCGGGGTGTCCTTCCACCTTTTTTCAGGTGTAATCCATTCTGCAGCCTGTACCAGCTGAGTATCTAACACCTTTATATCAAGCAGGTAATTGACAACCCAATCGTCCAGTTTCAAATGCCTGGAAATCAACGGTGTCCAGCAGTCTGTCAACTCATGGTTGAGCTCCAGAAGATATCCGGCCAATGGTGCCTGAATGTCAAATACACTGTGGATCAGGCCTCTTTCATGTTCCTCCAGAGGATATATTTTTGACAATAAATCAATGTTGGGCTTTGCTTCTGTCAGATTATTCTGCAGAAAACCGTAAACCATATGGTATTTTTGATTGACCTCGGGAGCCAGGCAGGCAATTATGCAATATTGTTCAAAAGGGCCCAGTCCAAACAGACTTGAAATATATTGCATAGAAATATGTATACCTTGATGCCTGCAAGCCTCCAGCCTTTTTTCAATATTTATCTCCAAGTTCCGGAGGCAGTTCTCTATTTCCTCCTGATCATTACCGGCAATGTTTAGGCTATCCAGCAAGGAAATTATATTCTCTGCTGATGAAAGTGCCAGGGTACTGGAGTTAATTGTTCCGTTTTCAAGACAACGCTTAAGATATAAGATTAGTTTCAGATCCAGACGCTTCAGTTCTTCCTCAAAATATTCAAGGCTTGAGTAAAACGGTCTGACTTGTTCCGGCGTCTTCTTACCTTCATTATTTTCAGTCAGTTCATCTAAGTCGTACTCTGTAATATTCATTTCACCCTATCCTTCTAGGAATAGACAAACAATAACTTCCATTTTTCAAGGCGCAATTCAAAGTACAGTGTTGCTGAACTTCGGAAACTATCTCCCTTGAAAATCAGGTTTTATTATTCAGCTTTCCTTAGTTTCCCATACCATACCGATTGATAGTTTCTTTTGGAAAAACAATACATTTTGTTGTTTCGAAAATAACAAGATCAATATGTTGTGGTTAACCTTTTCACTATATATGGTAAAATCAGAAAGCACTTTACAACTGGTTTTAAAAATTTTTTAAATTTTTTTCTTTTTATTTTTTAACTGAAGCCAATTCCTTTTCTACAGCTTCCAAAAGAACTATAATGTTCTTTATTCTAAGGTCGGCAGTCCAGTAGGCCTGGAAAAGATGCTCATACTCAATGTCCTGCTGCAGTTTTTCTTCCTTACAGGAATCCAAAACCGAACTGTTTTTTGAATTAATCTTTTTGAGCATTTCTATAACAGTTTTGAGTTGTTCCATACAGATTTCCCCTTTACATATATTTTTTTGAGGTTTTATTCATCTCCTCACATAATATGGAAATTACAAATTGTATTTAACAACCGGAAATAAAAAAAGGCCTTAACAGGGGATAAATCCATTAAGACCTTAAAGAAATAATTTACTATTCGTATACATTCCCTACTTCAATCTATCTCTTATATAATCCATTTTCCCAATATGATAAGAATAATCTCTATCAGGGAACAATTTAGGCAGGAGTTCTACAGCAAGCTCTACATCCTTTAGGACAATGTCCTTATTTATGCCAACCAAATCCGGAAATCTGTCTGGAATATCAACATAGAAATATTGCCATCCACGTACGGCACAACTTGCAATCATCGCTTCTAAATATTGTTCGAAATTAAGGGACATTGCAAAATATGCTCCATTATCGTAAAAGTATATTTGTGGTGGAAAGTTACCTGGTTCTCTGAAAAAGCAACCATACTTCCCATCATCTCCCCAAGCCTGTTTTTCAAACCAGTTAAGTCTATTAAGAAATTGAAGCTCCTGTTGATCAGCTTCGTACCTGTTTATTGAGTTATACACATCCCAAAAATCAGAGTCTTGAATTAAAGCCTCTGAGAAACCATTAAGCATAAATCCACCATATAAGAATTGATTTTTTTTGTTTGTGTAAGACCAGCATATAGATATACTTGATAGGTTAAAAACCTCTAAATCATCGTCTTTTATTTGTATTCCCCATTTTTCAGCTAGCATTGGTACTTTCCTTTTTAACAATCTCTCTGATAATGATAGGAAATTTGTATTTGTTAAATGCTTTTCAAGGTCGACATTACTATTTTCTAAATAATGAAAGAATCCTTCACATAATGTGAAAATTTTACTCAACTTTATTTCACCTCCAGCCTTTTATCTTGTTTAATACTTCGGTCTAACACAGTAAGATTAGTATTAAAGGTTTCAAGCTTGGTTTCTGTTAAGTCAGTATTTGAACCGGTAAGCCCAGTCACTGTCTACTTTAATCTGAGGTGTAAAAAGAAAGGTCTCAGCAGAGAATATTTATTACTACCTCTCTAAAGACCTTTCTTTATCATGGCTTTACAAGAAATCAGTCATGCATTAGACTAAGGTCCTGTAAAAATCCAAACTTATAAAGTTTTCCAGTTATATATCTACTCTCATTTTCCTGTAGCCAAGAATTTACAAGGACATTATAATCAGGCTGTTTTGCATATATCCAGACTTCCGGGTCATGTCCAAACCTGTTCCCGGTTATTACAAATAGCTCCTCTAACAGGATTTTTTCAGGTTTTGGTTCAGTAATTTTTTTTACCAACATAGGCACATCAATAGGTTGACCAAATCTGAAGCAGCATTTGTTATTTAATTCAATATCATTTTTATCAAGCCATTCGTCAAATTCCTTAACC
Organism: Bacillota bacterium; assembly: GCA_023409265.1. Taxonomy (GTDB): domain Bacteria; phylum Bacillota; class Clostridia; order Acetivibrionales; family DSM-1351; genus Ruminiclostridium. Next base: position 387,958 of record JAEYHZ010000008.1, read on the forward strand.
AAGTAATTAGTTTCAACTTTCTTACCAGTTATTTGAGTGAGTCTATACATGGCACGTTGAGAAATGTCTGGCTCTTTATCTTTACATGAATTCCAAATTTGCTGGGCTGCACTTTTTGTACCGATCAAAAAAAGTCCATCTAAAGCATCTTCTCTAATTTCTCGAATCGGATTATATAGTGCATTTTTAAGCACTTTGAAAACCCCTGATCCACAAAAAAAACTCAACTGTTTAATAGTTTTTAATATTACCACTGGATCTTTATTTTCATAAAGCTCCAAAACATATGGTAAGGCAGAATTGTCTCCCAATTTTGCCATTGAATGCGCTATAGCTAAAATAATATCAGGAGAATAGTAAATTGATTCTGTATCAACCGCTCTCACCAGCAGCTTCTTCAGTATAGGTAGAGAATTAAAGTGATTTCCTTCCCCTATTGCTGTTGCTGCCAAAATTATATCTCGTTCCGAAAATTTAGTACTTTGAAGCTTTTCCTCAAATTTTTCAACCACATCTTGGTCTTTAAACTTACTCAGTACACGATATGCGACTGATCTAATATACCTATTTTTATCGTCAAGCAATACCAACATTTCATCCTTTATCTTAGGATCTGTAAGTTGTAAAACTACCTGGACTAACATTATTATACTATGCGAAGGGCCGTTACGTATAGCGTTTAATATTGAAGGCAGCACACTTATACCCTCATTTACTAATTGAAAAATTATCTGCCCAGCTTTATCATCAGAATCACTGATCTGTTGAATTAAAATATCATAATCCATTGAATAGTGACCTCCTGGTTTATTTACTAAACTGACTTATATAGCTTTCTCTACACCGGTGAACATACTGTCCACGGTTTTTGCCATAAAGTCCAGTGTGGCAGTTACTCCTTTTATTAATCCTTTTATGTCATAAATCAAGTCCTATTAAGAAAATAGTAGTGTAATGTACTCTATTCTCTTAATAGGACTTGATTCTAAAATTGGTTACCACTCTCCAGCATTTTTCCAAAATGATATTTGGTATTATAATGCTAACTTTGTTATCTAATTTAAGTATATCCTAACATGAAAATCAAATAGTAACATTTTTACTGGTTATTCCAAGCTGTTTCTATCTCTCTATCAACTTCTTTAGCCCACTTAAAATATTCAGGAAACTCTCTTTGCTCATGATAGAATAGACCAACGATTGTATCTTGCTTAGGTTTACACATTATACTAGCAACTTCACCCTGCCTAAATAATTTTGGCTTTGGTTGATCTGCAAGGAAGTTATTTAATGCTTGTATTGTTTCAAAATTATAAAAATGTGTTTTAACGAGATCCTGATATGCTAGACCACCTTTATCTCCATACGTTTCAACTAGTTCACTATCTAAATGTGCTACTACACAGTAAATAATCCCATACTTTTTTAAGACTTCCTTTAACCCTAATTCATACATACTTATACATTCCTTTCTTTAACCTATTTCTAAAAACCTGGGTCATACCATTCGTCAGCTCCAGATTGCTTCAATCTGTTTCCCTTACTTGTCCATGCATGATAAATTTCTCTAGTCCGTAAATTATTTCCTCCAGGTTCATTATTAAATACTGAATCAGCTTGGTGTCTATTACCTTTTGTATGTTGATTACCGGCGGGGTGCCCGTAACCTGGTATTTCGTCAATGACACCACCATCTCTAACTGGAATTTGATGTCTATGATGAGGTGCTAGTTTTGTCCCTGCAGAATTACCTTTTGAAAATTGCTCAAGCTGTTTTGTAGTAAATGGCCCTGGATCATAAATTGGAGGTACAGAGAAATCTGGATCCACTGGACTCATTTTATGTCCCTTCGGTATTTTAACAATTTCTCCTTTCCAGTTTTTAATTACTTTATTTTCACTTACTCCCGTAGAAGATTCTACCTTTAGTTTTACTTTTTCCAGCTTAGAATTTACAATTTTTTCATTTTTTAGATCTTCTGCTTCATTTACACTATTAATTATTTCTCCATTATTTGGTACTCTTCCTGCTTTGATTTGATCTTCTAATGTTTTTTCATCACTCGCCATCATTACAACATTTCTATTCTGGCCTTTTTCCACCCAAAGCTGATGCTCCTCGTTTCCAAGCTTAAATTTGACCTTGGGAGTGAGCATTTTTCTTATGGCGTTTGTTACTTTGGCTGCTCCTGCTGCAAAAATTTTGGTTCCAAGCTTCTTCAGGTTTATGAGGCCAAGAGCCATCAGGTTATTATGTATGC
>JAEYHZ010000009.1 GCA_023409265.1 Bacillota bacterium
ACTCCGTCTACTTCTATGTCATATTGTGCATTTGCCTCCACAGCCTGCCATGCAAGTGTTACTGTTTTGTTTGTAACTACAGCTGCAAGATTTGCTATAATGGCAGCTCCCGTTGTTGAGCCGCTCTCTTCCTGCGGCAGAGTGGAGATTTCAACAGGATTGCTCCATTCACCATCTCCGCTAATATTAACAGCTCTTATCCTATATGAGTGTTCAGTTCCGGGAGTCAGGCTTTCATTGGTAAATGACATTCCCTTTATGTTCACTGTAGTTTTTTCATCTATTTGTATATCATAGCTTTCTGCATAAGGTGAACTGTACCAGGTCAAGGTTATTGAACTTTGTTCTGCTGTTACCATAATATTTTTAGGAACAGAGGGTATGTCAGGCCATGTGGTTACTGTAACAGACTCGCTCCATTGACTTTTACCGCCTTTGTTACATGCCCTTATTCTGTATTTATGTGTTGTATTAGTCGATAACCCTTCATGAGTGAAGGTATTGGTTTCAACTTGAATTATTCTGCCATCAGCTTCCAGCTCATAGCCTCCTGCTCTTTCAGGGACTTCCCATGTCAGGGTTATATTCTTCATTGTGGGCTTTCCGGCTAGATTTCCAGGTATTTCAGGAGGATTTGGAAGGGTACTTATCTCTTTATATGCACTCCATTCACTGCTTCCCCCTTCATTTACTGCCCGGATACGATATTTGTGCATGGTATCAGGGGTTAATCCTTCATCTGTGTATGTGGTATTTATACCTGTATTTATTGTTTTTCCATCTGCCTCTATTTCATAACCGGTTGCCTTTACTACTGCATCCCAATTGATTGTTATTGCAGACTGTGTTGTACTTGTATCTGTTATTACAGGTGTTTCCGGTGGATTTGGAAAGGTAGCAGCCTGTACAACATCACTCCAGGGCCCTGTTCCTCCTGCGTTTATAACCCTTAGCTTATATGTATGTATGGTTTCGGCCTGTAATCCACTATGGGTATAAGTCGTTGCTGTACCAGTATGTAAAACTGTTCCGTCAGCATCTATGTCATAGCCGGTTGCACCATTTACGGCCTCCCATTTAAGTGTAATTGAGGTTATACTCTTCTTATCGGTATTAATTTTCGGAGGTAACGCAAGGGTCGTTCCCACACCTTCACCGAAAGTAGTTTCTTTGCCATCAAAGTTCTTGGCTTTTGCTTTGAAAACATATTGAGTACCAGGAGTTAATCCTGTTACTGTGATTTTTTTGCCCGGGACATTAATCCACTCCGGTGATGAGACTAAATTTCCAGAGGTACTGATATATCTCGAACCTGCCGATATCTGATATTGTGTCGTAGCAGGATTGGAGTCATTTATTGATAAATCCAACGTATTTTCTTTATTATTGCTGAAAGTGATTTGCGGAATTTGAGCTAGAGTTCTAACTGTTTTTTCAGTATACGAAATATTACCAACTTTATCCTTAGCCTCATATTTCACGTAATATGTGGTATCTGGAGTTAGTGAATTTATTGTTTTTGACGCACCACTGCCCCATTCGGAAATTATACTTCCAACTGTATACCTATATTGTATCGAAGCCGCATCTGATACTGTGTCAGTGGCAGAACCTGAAACATTTATATTGGTAGAGTCAGCTGTTACGTTTACAGTACCCAAAGCCGGTGGAGAGTTGTCTACTACCACATCAACCGACATGGTTATTGGATCAGCTTTACCGTCACTTACTTCAAACTTAAACGTGTGTTTACCATCGGACAGCTTGCTTACGTCCAGCGTACTGAAATTGACTTGCTGGGCAGTAGCAGTATTAGATATTTTCTTTGATTCCTTCTCAACCGAGTCTATGTAGTATTTGCAGGTTAGGGTGTCTCCATCAGGGTCTGAGACTGTGATGGAGGGGGTAAAGTTGTTAAGTTTAGATAATGTCTCATTTGTGGAAGGAGAAATTACAGATAAAGTAGGTGCATCATTTAGTCTATCTATCCATAATTCTACTTTCAAATACCCATTGCAAGTTTTTGTGCATTTTTCATCAGGTCTTGAATCATGACTACCGCCAGATGACGCAACAAATTTTAGCAAAAAACTTCTTAGTGATTGATCAAGTATAAAAGACTTATTAACACTAAATGTGCCTGGGCTCTCTATAACTGGCATATCATATTCTGTGTCATTCAGATTATATTCGTAAAATACTACAGGATAATTTGTCCCAAGAGAAAAATTCCCAGTTACAGATGTAACAATCAGTTTATAGTCTGCATAGTTTTTTAATTCAATAGTTTCTATTATTTGTCCTTCAGTATAACCATTCGTTTCATTACATGAATCCCTTTTTATAACCAAATTTCCATTTTCATAAGTTATATATTCAGACTTATCTGATATTAATTGATGAACCCCATAATTATAACATCTTGCGTTATCATACCCGTTTAAATTAAATGTTTTTACATATTGCCAATTCTCCGCTGCTTCGACCTCGCTTCCCAGAGTGAAATGTCCATTTTCGTAATTTATTAATAAGCATATAGCCATTAAAACTGCAAACACTTTAATTAATTGTTTCTTTTCCATAACTCCTCCAGAACAAAATGATATTGAAATGGCCACCCATTCTATTTATTCCACCGTATACGACATGGTTGTCTCTTTATTGGTTTTGGACAGGAATCTGATTATAACTATTTCTCCCTTATCAGCATCCTCGACTCCATATACAATCTTTCCGCCGGCAAATTCCTTTATGGTAATGTTTGTTCCTTCAATTTTTCCGGTCGCCAGCTCCAGCTTTTGGGTAACAGCGTATAAATCAACTACATCAAGATCATCAGTATTATATTTGACAACTATGTCATAGCTGGACACATCTTTTTTGGGCACTGCTATAACGAAATTAAACCCTGTATCCTTGTCTACGCTTATAACCAGTTCTTCCTTTGTGTTAACTTTGATAAGCTCAGTCCATTCACTGCAAACTCCGTCCTTGCTTACGGACCTTACTCTGTATTCGTGTACTGAATTGGGTTCAAGTCCTGTAATTTTATATGTTGATTCCGTTATGTTACTGATAATTTCTCCATCTGCTTCTATTTCAAAGCTTATTGCTCCCGAAGTGGTTGCCTCAACGCCGAAAGCCCCGGGGGTTGTTGTCTGCCATGTTAATATTGCTTCGTTTATTGTCACATCCACTTTGAAGTTGACAGGCACATTTGGGCCTGTTGTTTGAATCAGTTCCGGACTCCAATCACTGACACCATTTGCGTTTTTTGCCCTGACACGGTAACTATGCTGTGTGTTAGGCAGAAGTTCGGTATGCTCATATAATGTTTTTGCATTAGTACTTATAACCTTGCCGTCTGCCATAATATCATAGCTTTCAGCTCCATCAACCTCATCCCAGGTTATTGTTATTGAATTACTCTTTGATACTGCTGCTATTCCTGCCGGAACTGCCACATTGGTAAAAGCAGATATTTTATTAGTCCATTCACCTATATTTTCATTATCCTTTGCCCTGACCATATATGTATGCATGGTGTTTGGGGCAAGGTTTGTATGGCTGTATGCATTTGTGACTATGTCTTCAATGATTTTTCCGTCTACCATTAAATCATAGCCGGCTGCACCCTCAACCTGGTCCCAGCCAATGTCTATTGATATGCTGCTGGAAGTTGTCACTTCAAGCTTTGCGGGTTTTCCAATCTTTGTTGTTTTAATACTGGTATCGCTCCACTCGCCGGCTACAGAACCCTTATATGCTCTTACTCTGTAAGTATGTTTAACACCGGAATCAGGAACAGTTTGAGTGTATTCGGTATTTGCATCCAGTTTAATTTCGATGCCGTCTATTTCAAGGCCATATCCATCAGCACCAACTACCATATCCCATTCGATTTTTACTTCATTTCCGCTTACTGTAACCTTCAAATTTGCAGGTGCGGCAAGTAGTGTTGATTTCTTTAATTCCTCTGTCCATTCACCCGCAACACTGCCATTTCTGGCTCTCACCCTATAGTTATGTTCTTCATTTCTGCCAAGGTTGTCATGGACAAATTCCGTTTTATTATCGTTATTGATCACAGTCCCATCAACTTCAATCTCATAACCTGAAGCACCCTCAACACTGTCCCACCTTAAGGATATGGCGCTGCCTGAAACTGCTGATACTGCAAAGTTAGCCGGTATAGATGGCAGTGTGGCCGCTGTGACTAATTCACTCCATTCACCTGTTCCATTTTCATTCTTTGGCCGGGCTCTATAAGTATGGGTAGTATTTGGCTTCAGGTTTGAATGGATATATTCATTTTTATCCAGTTCAATTACCTGGGAGCCATCTATCTCCAATTCATATGATGTGGCACCAGCCTGCGCATCCCATGTGACCTTTAATTTGTCATCCCATCCCTGAATCTGAATATTCAGAGCTGAATCAGGTAATGTAGACTCGACAACCAGTTCACTCCATTGTCCTGCTCCGCTTGAGTTCTTAGCCCTTACACGATACGTACGTTGAGAGTTTGACTGCAGGTCACGCTGTGTGTATGTAGTACTATTCAAGTTATCTTCAGGTGAACCATAAACCTCAACATCATAACCTGCTGCTCCCTTCACAGGGTCCCAATTCAAAGTTATAGTTGATTTTGTAGAGGTTGTTGATATAGCCTCAGGTGCTTCAGGCAATGTCCAGATTTCATACAGCTCTGACCATTCCCCAAGCAGAGCAGCACCTTTTGCCTGAATTCGTATGGCTTTCCTTGTACCTGGCTCAAGACCGTCAATTTTATATGATGTCTGTTGTCCATTGTCTATTCTTTCACCGTCAACCTCAATAAAATACTGCCTGGCACCTTCAATTTTGTCCCATGAAATAGAGATAGCACTTTCAGAAGTAGTTTGAACAAGATTAAACTTATCGCTTATTGGCACTATTCCTGTAGCATAATTACTCCAGGGGCCTGCTATAATGGCATTTCTGAGTCTGACTCTATAGGTATGCCTGGTTCCGGGTATCAGATCTGAATTTGTATAAGTATTTGCTGCAATATTTCTAACCAGGACACCATCTGCCTCAACTTCGTAACCTGTACAGCTGACCGCTTCGTCCCAGTCAAGCGTTATTTGCCTGGCGGCTTCTGTAATTTTTATATTCAGAGGTGCAGCTATGGGTTCTACACCATAAACTAACTTGTCATTAATGTACCCTGTTACTCTATTGTAATCTGCGTAGCTGTCTCCGGATTTCCTGAATGAATAATCGTCAGTCTGGATAAATTCAGATTTATCCTTTTTTTCTATTCTGCATTGCAGCTCAACCACATCGTTTTGCTTTAATAACCCTGCACCTTCTTTAAAGGTTATTTCAAGGCAGTAATCCACCCCTTCCGTCTTACCTGGTATTTTGACAAATCTTCCTATTACATTGCTATTGCCTATGTTTGACAGATCGCAAAAAAAGTTTTGTTCACTTTCTCCATTCACAGTATAGTAATATCTGATTTTTACGGTGGATAGCTTAATTGGGGTATTTCCGCTGTTATATAGCTTGTATCTCGGAAATAGAGTATTTATATTGGAGGATTTATTAGGGCTATATGTCTCAAGCTTTATTGATTCTAAAATCTTGCTTCCCTGCTTTTCCCTGACAGTTTTTATCTTCTGGTAGCTGTTATTGTTTTTATCCTTGGCATTAACTGGGTAAGAATTCGAACTACCTGAGTCCTCTGCATGAACAATACTTCCTACAGCAACCGTTTGAAACAACATAATTACACTCAATAATACCGCCAGTTTGTTTTTAAATAACTTTTTATATAACAGCTTTTTCACGCTATTTTCCTCCAATAGATACAAAATTTAAGAACAGGCATAAACCTTATTTTTATGGCGCAACAGTTACAGGCACATTATCAAAACCACCAAATGGCATACCTGACTTATAGGTCAGCTGAGAGTCACTATCCAAATGGTCATGAGCTGCTGTTGAATAGTTAAGTGACGCCTTCGACCAATCAATCTTTGTAAAATCAACAGGTGCATTTTTCTGATATATGACTATTTGTCCATTATTATTGAATACCTTCCCTCTTAAAGCGTAACTGACCCCATCAACATTCAAGGTAAACAGACATCCGGACATACCACCGTCACTGTACAAATTGCCAGCCTGAGGGAGGTTAACTTTAATTGCATTCAAACTGCCGCTGTATGTTACAGACTCCGGCGCTGTACTTCTTTCCTGTGAAGTACTTGGAGTTATTTCTATGGCTGTTTCAAAATCAACTTTATCTCCGCTAAAATCTGTTGCAGTTGTTCCTATTTTAGCTGCCGGTATCAAAGTAATATAGTACTTGTCTCCTTCAGAAAGTGAAGGAACATTATCCAAGCAAATATACATCTTGTGATAATCTCCTGAACTGCTCCAGATTCTAAGTACATCCGGGACAGTATCAACAGGTGTCAAATGCTGGCGGTCCGGTCCTTTTTTTATGGTAAAGTCAAAGGAATTGTAGTCCAATAAGGCAAAGTTCATATTTATATAGATATATTTCCCGTCACTGGACACAGCTGTGTCATTTGATGAAATACCATAAGTTACAGCTTTTACTGGAATATTAATAAAGCTTTCTGCCTTGTTTGGTACAGCTGCATTATCCTGTAGCGAGTTACCCTCATATGGTTTGTTATAGCTTATCGCCAAATTATTTATATCGTCTATCCCGCTGACTGCAAGCTCCACCACTCCCTTATCCGGAGCAATGTTCCTTAAGCTGATTCCGGTTATGCTTATTGCGCCAGGACTTGTTGCATCACCGGATATTGTAGTAATTCCAGGACTTGTTGCATCACCGGATATTGTTGTAGTTCCCGGGCTTGCTGAATCACCGTTTATTGTAATAGCCCCTGAGCTTGTTACATTATTAGTTATTGTAAAAGCTCCGGGCGTTGGTGTAGAATCGGTGTCTAGTGCTTCATCAAAGTATAGGGTTATTTTATCGTGCGTTCTATTTATGTATATACCGTTGTTGTATAAAACCGGGACGGTATTATCCTGCTGAACAGCGTCGGCAGTTAAAAATTCTATCATTACAGGTTCTTCAGAAATGATACCCGTGCTTCCCTTCAGAACAAAATACATCTTAATATTGTTAATACCTTTTACTATAACCTGTGTTGCTATCTCATGCTCATTTGTGTCACATATCTGCGCAAAAGGTGCTTCATCAACCTCAACAAGGCCATCCGCCGCACCACAATGACCATGGATAACCTCTTCAGAGGTAGCATCAAAAAGTGGATTCATCTGATTTACCAGCATAAATACATCTACAGGACTATCATTGCTTGCATCCTTAAGTTTTACAAGGAGTTTTATTTTTTTATCAGCAGTGACTGTAAACTTGGGATATCCTTTTTCAAAACGTTCATCCTGGGTTACCGGTTTGTTCCACCCATTCCACTTGGCATATAAGGTAAGGTTTGAGGTAACAGGTGTATTTTGATTGAATTCTGTTGTTAGTTCTTTGTCGGTATACCATCCCATAAAAATATATCCGCTATATACGGGAGCTGGCGGCAAGGTTATTTTTTCTCCGCTTATTACCGACATAGGTGGAACCGGAGTACCGCCATTAGATTGAAAAGTAACAATATATCTTGTTTTAGCCGAAGGCTGATTTGACGATGAGGAAGGAGATGATGACGAAGATGGAGGATTAGCATTACTTTCAGGAACTTTTTTTCCATTTATAACTGAATCTGCACCCTCGGCGACCGATATACTTTTTATATCAACATTTCCTTTTAGCTGGCATTTTTGGTTTATTTGGAGCTTTTCGATTGTACCTTCCGCCTCAATTAAAATATCTTTTGCATTGTTTATAACTTGTTTAAACCAGCCAAGTAATTTTACACTGTGTCCTTTTGGTATATTTGAAGATATTTCAACACATTTTATTTCTCCGGACTTTAAATCTCTGGAATCAATTGTTGCTCCACTATCAAGTAATATTTTTTCAATAGTAGTAGATCCCGATGCAATTAAACTTATTTTTCCGTCGGCTTTATTTATTGTAATAGTGCCTGTTACTGATGAATTACCAATATATACACTAGCTCCGCCTTTTACAATAATTTCCCCGTTTACCTTGGCATTTTCAAGGTGAATGCTTCCATTAGCTGCTCCTTCAGAAATAATTACATTGCCGTTAATAGTCGTGGCATTAAGAGTAATATTGGGATTATTTACAATGACATTTCCGTTTATGTTGCTGTCAGTGTATGTACCTTCTGAGGAATAGACAGCTTTAATGCAATTGTCCAGTATTGTTACAATTTCAGCACGTGTAATGTTAGATTTGGGATTAAACTTTTTTCTCTGGTCTCCATTTACATAACCATTGCTGGCCATTGCATTAACGCTGGATACAGCCCAACCGGAAATTTGTGAGGAATCCGTAAATTTTAAATAGTCACCCTGAGCCTTGGCATTTATTGAAAATGCTTTTACTAACATAGCCGCAGCCTCTTCACGTGTTGCCCTGTCCCTGGGACGAATCTTTTTATCGCTCCCGTTTATAATTCCCGCATAATTTGCCTTCAACAAAGCCTCTGTATAAAATTTCTGATCGAGATCTGTAAAGGTATTCTCTGCCTTATTCTGATATTTCAGAATATTGTTTATAACAATAGCCAGTTCACCCCTTGTAATATAGTCGTTGGGACGAAACTTATTATTGGAACCGTTAAAAATCCCAAGGTTTGACCATTTATCAATTCTATCTTTGGCCCAATGAGACTTTGTATCAGAATAATTTGTTGCGAAAGCAGGAGAGATAGTGGATGAAATCATGACACAAGCAGTCATAATTACAGATAACAGTTTCATTTTATTCCGCTTCATAAGTTGACCTCCAGAACATTTATGCTTATCTAATTACAAAATGTTATAAAATAAACTATATTTACTTTTTATCACATTTTTTATGAATCAATGTAGGATAAAACATTTGTTTTAATATTGGCCATTTTATCATAATTTACGCAAACATGTCAATTTATGTAAGAGAGTTTTTAAAATTATTAGTCCATTGAAAAAAACAATTCAGAAATCAAAAATCAAGTATTAAGAAATCAAAATGAAGTATTAAGATAAAAATAAAAAAAGGCTTTAAAAGCCTTTTTTATTTTTAGTAAGTTTATTGTCCAAATGCCTTACCACTACAAATCATTAGGTATAACATGAACTTCTATGTTTTTGGTTTGCTTTAACAGCTTTGAAACTGTGGATCCGCGGAGTATTGTCTGCAGTTTGGTTCTTCTTGAATGTCCGATAATAATTTGTGTTATATGCCTTTCATGTGCAAAATTCGCCAGTTCTCCTGAAATACTTTTACCTCTTAGAGTCACAATATCAGCACCCAACTGCCTTGCCAGCTTATGGTAGCCTTCCAGTATTTCCTGCTGTTTGGCAGTGGTTTTTGGAGCAAATCTGTTAGTACAGTCGACACTTACTACCAGCCATTCACACTTATATCTTCTGGAGATTCTTGCTCCACGCCTGATAAGTTTTTTAGCTGAAGGGCTTGGCCCAATACACACCATAACTCTTTCAACTATACTCCAGTTATCCTTTATTCCATGCTCCTTCATGTACTCTTCAAGTTCTTCATCCACTTCTTCGGCCGTCTGCCTTAATGCCAATTCCCTCAATGCGTTTAAATTACCCTTCCTGAAGAAGTTTTTCAACGCCTGGGGTACTTTTTCAAGATTATATACGTTTCCGCGTTTTAGCCTGTTTTGAAGTGCATCAGGCGTTATATCCACAATGACCACTTCATCGGCTTTTTCTACAATATAGTCGGGTATTGTTTCTCTGACAGCTATGCCCGTTATCTGCCTTACAACATCGTTTAAGCTCTCCATATGCTGAATATTCAAGGTTGTAATAACATTAATACCGTGACATAATATTTCTTCAACATCTTCATATCTCTTTTGATACCTGGAGCCCGGAACATTTGTATGGGCCAGTTCATCGATAAGAACAATCTCAGGGTTACGGGCAATAATAGCCTCGGTATCCATTTCTTCCATAACCACTTTATTGTATTCAACTTTTTTACGGGGGATAATCTCCAGCTCTGCAATTTGCCTGTCTGTTTCTTCTCTCTGGTGGGATTCAACATAACCTATTACAATATCTTTGCCTCTTTTGGCCCTTCTGTTACCTTCATTCAGCATGGAATAGGTCTTGCCAACCCCCGGAGCATATCCGATAAAGATTTTCAGTTTTCCCTTTTGCTCTATATTACACTGTTTCAAAGCTTCTTCAGGTGTAATACGTTTAAATTCCTCGCCCATTATTTCTACACTTATCCTTTATTTTTTTAAGATAAATTTATTTTATCAAAATACAACTTTAAAGCCATCAAAAAAGTATACAAAAATAAGTGTCGCTTTAAAATCCGAATTAGTGACATATGCTATTCCGGCTTTAACCCGTTATTCAGCCAGTCAACAAACTGATTCTCAGTAATAATACTGATCCCAAGCTCCTTTGCTTTCTTATTTTTAGAGGAACCTGAAAGGTTATCATTATTTATCAGGTAATTTGTTTTAGATGTAACGGAGCCTGTTACCTTTCCACCCTTTAGTTCTATAATGTCCTTTAATTCATCCCTGTTCTTGAATTGCTCAACAGAACCGGTAATAACAAAAACAATATTATCAAATATCTGCTCGGTTTCAGCAGCTTTTATCGTTTCAAATTCCAGCTCCTTCAATAAATCTTCAACAATTATTTTTTTCCTGTCATCAGCAAAAAACCTTACATAGGCATCAGCCATAACATCACCGATACCTCCGATTTCTATAAGTTCAGAAAAAGTTGCATTCTGTATGGTGTTCCAATCATATTTAAAATTCCTGCAAATCAATTTTGCATTTGACAAACCGACATTAGGTATTCCCAGGCTGTAAAGCAGCCTTACTACTGTTGTCCTTCTGGCTTTATTAACCGAGGCAACCAGCTTGTTAAAGGACTTTTCACCAAAACCTTCCATTTCGGTTATCTCCTGCTTAAATTTATCAATATGGAATATATCAGCAAGCTCCCTGATCAAACCCTTGGCTATGAGCTTCTCAATGGTTGCCTCTGACAGACCTTCAATATTCATGGCATCTCTGCTTACAAAATGTGTGAATGACTTTATCTGTTTTGCAAGGCAATCATCGTTTACACAATAAAGAAACTTAACCCCGTTCTCCTGTTTTAACTCGGTTATGCCGTGGCAGACAGGGCACTGGTCCGGAATCTCAGTCATACCGCTTCTGGTAAGGTTTTCTGAAATCTGGGGAATTATCATGTTGGCCTTATAAACACCTATGGTATCCCCTATTCCAAGTTCCAGCCCCTCCATAATGCTGATGTTGTGGATGCTCGCTCTGCTGACAGTTGTTCCTTCCAGCTCAACAGGCTCAAAAATGGCTATTGGATTGATAAGTCCTGTTCTGGATGCACTCCACTCTATTTCAAGCAGCTTTGTCTCTTTAATTTCATCACGCCACTTAAATGCAATTGAGTCTCTCGGAAATTTGGAAGTTGAACCTAAAGACTCCCCGTAGGCAATATTATCAAGAGTTAAAACCAAACCGTCGGATGGAAAATCATTATCCTCTATACGCTCAAAAAACCATTGGACGGTGTCTTCAATATTATCAGCATTGACTTCTTTAAATTCTACAACATCAAAGCCCTGATCCCTGAGCCATTTCATCTGTGCTATTCTGGAATTGTTATATTCCGCATAGTCTGCCTTTACCAGTGAGAAAGCAAAGAAATGTACATTTCTCTCTGCGGTTATCCTGTTGTTCAGCTGACGGACAGAACCGCTGCAAAGGTTTCTGGGATTTTTATATTTTGCATCTACGTCTTCGATTTCATTATTGATCTTTACGAAGTCTGAGTAGCGTATGATTGCCTCTCCTCTTAAAACAAGGGTATCTTTGTATGAGATATTTACCGGCAGGTTCTTGAACACTTTGGCGTTATTGGTTATAACTTCCCCTATTTCTCCATTGCCCCTTGTTACAGCCTTGATCAGATTTCCTCCTTCATAGGTCAGAACAATGGTCAATCCGTCCAGTTTCCAGGACAATAAACCGGTTTGGGTTCCTAGCCATTCTTTCAGCGCAGGTACTTCCTTGGTTTTGTCCAAAGATAACATTTGCTTTTCATGCTGCTCCTTCGGAAGATTTGACAAAACTTCATAGCCAACATTAATGGTGGGACTGTTTGATAAAACAATCCCTGTCTCTTTCTCCAATTCAACAAGCTCATCATACAGCCTGTCATATTCTATATTGGGCATAATTTCCCTATCTTCCTGATAATATGCCCTTGCTGCTTCATTTAAAATCTCTATTTTGTCCTTCATTATCTGAAGTTTGTTATCCATTTCCATTCTCCTTTAAATTACTTATTAAACAAACTGCTCCGATCATATCATCTTTTTGATGACCTGGCACCTTTTCCATTACTTCTGAACAATATCCTGTATATGGCAAAGAGAGCCACTCCAAGCCAAATTACACCCCAGACAATTGCCGGTATATGAGTGAGTCTGGATAAGAGAACTGCATCGGTTACAGGCATTGTTCCAAGTCTGAAAAGCCCGAACTGGTAATTTACCTGCAAAAGCACGGTATCCACAAAAGTATCATATATGGCATATGTAACACTGCCTATACCAATTATCTCAATTACCCAGTCATGCAATTTCTCATTCTGAACCATATACACAATAATGGCAAAGGCTGCAAAAATTACTGAATACAACATGGTAAATGATATTATTCCCGAATATCTGAAGGTAACTCCAAGAAAGATTATAGCTATAAATCCAATTATGTACTTTTTGAATTTTGTGTTCCTTAAGAGCAATATACATATGGCAAACAGAACACTTCCCAGATATCCGCCATTTGCAATAAGAAATGCTGAAAACCAGTCTTTAGGCAGTGAAGTCACATGTCCGCTTTCATTAAAATAAATACTTAAGCCGGTAATGTTACTTCCGGTTACAACAGCCATAAAGGCATGCCCAAGTTCGTGCAGAAAAACCGTGAACAGCTTTATGGGTTTAATAATAATTGTATTCCACAAAGCCATCAGTGCAATAAAGATAATTAAAACTCTCCATGTTTGTTTCATGTCGGACTCCCTGTTAAGTCATAATTAAATAAATAAATTCCATACCTGCTATTAAATTATAACCTGCGAACAGTTAAAAGGAAAGATGTTCTAATCAATCCCGTATTCATTCAGAAAACCTGTCAGAGAGTAAATAATTTTTATAAGTTTTATATGAAGAAAAACCATGCAAACAATGGAATTCGCTTTCCCCTGTAAATGCATGGTTTTTGGTTTTATCAGTTTTTGGTTTTATCAGTTCTTGAACGACATTTATTACCTGCCCAATAACAAAAACTATATTCGAATTACATCAGGTATTTCCCCATGTCCTCCATGCTGATACCCTGGTGCAAAGCCATATTCAACCCGTTTGCCACCACCTTTGACACTCTGCTGATAATGTCGTCTATTTCCTTTGGCGTAACAATCAATTGCCCTACAAATGGATTGAGCGCCTGCTTTATCAATTCGTACTTTTCTTCCCTGTCAATACTTTTCAGAGTATTGTAAAAGCTGGAATCAGAAGGCGATTCCTGCATCAGGCTGTCAATGATCAAATCCATTGCATCATTTGTAAGCGTTGCTGCATCTACAACAGTGGGAACTCCGATAGCTACAACAGGCATTCCAAGAGTGGCTTTACTAAGCTCCATTCTCTTGTTTCCCACTCCACCACCCGGAGCAATGCCGGTGTCGGCTATCTGGATAGTGGTACTTACACGCTCCATACTTCTTGCAGCCAACGCATCTATTGCTATCAGCGCATCAGGCTTGATCCTGTCGACAACACCTTTTACTATCTCTCCTGTTTCAATGCCTGTGATGCCCAGGACACCCGGAGAGATGGCACAAACCGGATTGACGCCCTCATCCACATGTTCGGGGACAAATTCCAGGAGATGTCTGGTTACCATCAAATTAGAGATAACTTTTGGGCCAAGTGCATCAGGTGTTACATTCCAGTTGCCCAGACCAACCACAAGCGTTGTGGAATTTGGCTTCAGCTTGAGCATTGATTTTAACTCCTGAGACATAACATCTATTGTCTTTTGGTTCACTTCCGGGTGATTGTCCTTTAACTGGGGAACCTCAAGAGTGATATAGTTGCCCATTGGCTTTCCTATCGCCTGCTCTCCGGTTGGAGATGTGATCCTTACCCTGGTTATTTTTACATCCTCATCCCCTGCGTTTTCAACTTCAACTCCGGGGGGTGTCTGGTGTTCGGCAGCCTGCTCCCTTGCCTGACTGCTGTTTATAAATATTTCATTGGCTTCAATAACAAGATCAGTTCGCCTATTTGATAAATTTACCATATTAGCTTCCTTTCAATTTTAAATTCTAGTATATTTAGTATTATTTCAATAAATTATAATTTTAAAAGTTAATTATTTTTCCATTGAACATAATTAGAAAAATAAGGGTTAATGCTTGCAATTTAAAAAAGTTCATGGTAAAATATCATCTGTTATGGGCAAGAAGCGGTTTTTTAACCGATTAAATATTATTGAATTTTTTTGCTCACGTATTACGCGAATTTAGGCTCGCAGGAGGTGAATACTTTGCCAAATATCAAATCTGCAATAAAAAGAGTAAAGGTTACTGAGACTAAGACTTTAAAGAATACTATCAGAAAGTCTGCTCTTAAGACTACTGTTAAGAAATGTAAAGAAGCTATTGCCAACGGTGAGGGTGCTGCTGAAGCATACAAAGCAACCGCCAAAGCTTTAGATAAAGCCGCAGCTAAAAACTTACTTCACAAAAACACCGCTGCGAGAAGAAAGTCAAGATTAGCAAAAGCTATGAACGCAGCAAAATAATATTATACCATAAGAAACGAAAACTCAGGATGATAGCCTGAGTTTTTTTGTCTTATTTGTAATTAGTCATTAATACAGTCTTCAAACTATATTTTATTTGACAGCACGATTAATTACTATTGATGTACAATGAGGAACCGGCAGCTGAGTTCTGACCAAATATCTAAAATGGATATACCCCTGTATGTTCACAATGGAAATAACAGGGGTACTTTTTTACAGTATTTAAACAAATTCCACAAAAACCTGATTGGCAAGATCCAGGCCCAAACCAGTTAGCCAGATCCGTTCACCGTCTGTCTCAATCAGCCCTTTGTTTTTTAACCTATTAATTTTTTCAGCATAAGTAACAAACATATTCTGATTAAACAGTTCCTCAAAGTCTGTCTTACTTACACCTTTTAAAAGCCTCAGTCCAAGGAACATGTACTCGGACATTTTTTCACAGAAGTCTCTCGCAAAACGTTCCTCCACTGGCTTCTGCCCATTTTTCAGGTAATCCATATAGCCCTCTATGGCAGCCTGATTTTCAAACCTGATATCCTGGAGTAAAGAGTGGGCACCTGCTCCCAATCCAAGATATTCTGTACAGTTCCAATAAATCAGGTTATGCTGGCATTCGTAGCCTCTTTTTGCAAAATTGGAAAGTTCATACTGGTTATAACCTTTTTCCCTTAAGAACTCAATAGTATAATGGTACATTTCCCGGTCAAGTTCATCTTCTATTTCAATAAGCCCTCCGGTTTCAAGCATTTCACCAAACCTTGTTCCCTCTTCAATCTTCAGACTGTAGGCTGAAATATGGGTAACATCAAGCTCTGCCAATGCCTTCATGGTTTCTTTCCAGTCTTCGATTGTCTGTCCTGGTATGCCAAATATAACATCAGCGTTGATGTTTTTAAAACCAGCCTCTTTTGCCTTTTTTATACTGGAGACAAAGTCATCTGTTGTATGTTGTCTTCCAAGGTACTGCAGAAGCTTTCCCTGATAAGCCTGCAAGCCTATACTTATCCTGTTTATCCCATATTCCCTGTAAGCCTGAAGTTTCTCCGGGTCCAGTGTGCCGGGATTGCTTTCAATACTGATTTCACAAGACTCAGAGACATTTAATCTCTCTCTGCAGGTTTTCAGGATTTCCCCTATCAATCTGTGATCCACACATGATGGAGTCCCCCCGCCGATAAAAATGGTATCAATGATGTTGTATACCATTTGACCCCGGTAAAGATCAATCTCCTTTTTCATACAGTCAAAGTATTCTTCAGCCAGATCCAGCTTTCCGACGTAGGAATTAAAATCGCAATAGTAACATTTTGAACGGCAAAAAGGAACATGAATATAAAGACCGGTCTTATTCATAAGTGACATACCTTCATCTCCTTTTGGTAATGGATTTATGTTTATGTATTTATACTACCATATCATGATATGGTATTCCAGCCACAGCTATACCAATTTTTTAACCTTTTGTTCCGAAGGGATTTTATGACAATGTCCATATATTTCTTCCCAAAACAACATTTAAAATTTATAAGATTTTATTCTTATAATCTCCCGGCCTTCTATGGTATACTAGAACTCAAACAAGCCTTCCAAGGCTGTTTTTCAATTATACAGATACTAGATAACGGGGATTGAAATGAAGAATATTACTAATGAAACAAAGGCGTTTTATAAAATGGCATTTGCACTTGTGATGCCTATGGCAATTCAAAACCTGATAAACGTAGGTATTTCGTCTATTGACGTTCTCATGCTTGGCAGTGTCAGTGAAACCGTACTTTCTGCAGCCTCACTGGCTGGTCAGGTTCAATTTATCATGGTTCTGCTGTTCTTTGGATTAACGTCGGGAGCTGCAGTGCTTACGGCCCAGTATTGGGGTAAGGGTGATAAGGATAGTATAATTAAAATAATGGGAATCTGCATGAGGTTCTCCTTGATTATCGCAGTTTGTTTTACCTCAGCTGTACTTATTTTTCCTTCAAAGGTTATGAATATCTTTACAAATGAACCTGAGGTTATAGCTGAAGGAGTCAAGTACCTAAGAATTATTTCCTTTTCATATATATTTATGTCAATAACCATGATTTATTTGAATGTTATGAGAAGTGTTGAGCGGGTTGTGGTATCAACAATTGTTTACATGATATCTCTTATATCAAATGTTATCATTGCATCTATTCTTATATTTGGCTTGTTCGGTATCCCCCAAATGGGAATCAAGGGTGCTGCCATAGCTACGCTGGCATCCAGAGGCTTTGAATTATTGACGGTTATCATTTATGCGCTTAAGTTTAACGATGTCTTGCACTTCAAGGTGTCAAGCCTTTTCGTAAGAGATAAACTTCTTTTCAGGGATTTTGTGTATTATTCCATACCCGTTACCCTTAATGAGCTTATGTGGGGTGCAGGGGTTGCAATGAATGCTGTTGTTATAGGGCATCTGGGTAAATCAGTTGTGTCAGCCAATTCTGTTGCCCAAATATCAAGACAGCTTGCCACCGTAATAGCCTTCGGCCTTGCAAATGCAACAGCAATAACAGTTGGTAAGGCGATAGGTGAGAATAACCTTAAAAACGCCAGGGACTACTCCAATCGCTTTATAAAGCTCAGCGTTGTTGCAGGCGTTGTCGGTGCGGCTATCATACTGATTGCAAGGCCTGTTGCAATGGCAAAACTGAACCTTACTCCGGTAACACAGGGCTATTTGTCCATAATGATGATAGTTATGTCGTACTTTGTTGTGGCTCAGGCACTTAACACAACACTGGTGGTGGGAGTTTTCAGAGCCGGCGGCGATACAAGATTCGGATTGTTCCTGGATGTAACAACAATGTGGGGCGGTTCCATATTGCTGGGGGCCTTGGCCGCTTTTGTTTTCAAATGGAGTGTGCCAGTTGTATATATCATTCTGATGAGCGACGAAATAATAAAAATACCTCTTACGGTTGCAAGATTTAAGAGCCGTAAATGGCTTAACAATGTGACGAGGTAAGGGATGTCATCATTACATGTCAGAAAGCCGGTACAGCACAGCAACTGCAAAACCAGGTGAATTCTATTGACAGGCCTTTTTAACTTCCGAGCACAGCTTTACCGATTGGTTCAAAAAGCCTGTCTATGACTGATTGCCCCTGAAGCTCCACTCCGGCAATGAGTAGTGACCCCACTACTGTGGCTATGGTCATGAGCAGGGCATAAATCAAGACAGCTTTTATTCCTTCCTTTTTATACATATGTCTTATTTGTAAAAAGGAAATCAGTCCCATAGATATAATCAGCCCTGCAATTTTAAAAATCATTTCTTTTTCACCTCATTCTCTTTTAAATAAAGTGGAACGCCTGACATACCTGCAGTTTTGATTGTAAAGTCAGTTGTGACATTAACCTTTATATCAGGAAAAATTTGCGGCCATTTATTCTTAAGTTTTTCCCACTCGTCAGGTTTGAACTGATAAAATGTACTTCCAAATCCGAATATATCTGCTCCAGCCTTCTTTTGAGCCGCTTTGATGGTATTCTCAACCTGATCCTTAATTCTGGCCTTTATGGCCATCTGAGCAAGCTGGATGTTTTCAGGTATTATCAGATCAAGTCTTGTGCTGTTCCCGTATATGGAGCCCTCTCCCTTTATTTCAACATTAATACAGGGTTTGCCGCCCTTGATTTTAGGAATAATCTTAGAGCTCTGTTTATTAACATTGATTCGGATTATACCTTCATTTTTGGGTACTGAAGTTGCAATTATTCCATTTTTGAATTTTCCTTTTATCCAGAGGTAACCCTGAGTTTCCTCAGCATCAAGGTAGCCTGCAAGTTTTAAACCTCTGAAAGCTGCAATCCCGGTAGGTTTAAAGCTTTGATCCCCCTCCTCTTTTTCAATAGCAACAGCTATGGGCTGCACGCCTTCGCCGGACGCAGCCATCAATAGATCATGAATATTGGCATTTAAACCGACTCCAATAATCATCATCTCCCTCATTGCCTCTGTTGGAATTCGCTCCAGGGGATATTCCGCCTGCAGAAGGTCAATACCCTTTTTACCTTTTGCTACAATCACATTAGTCCTAAGTCTGTTTTGAGGATCCCGGCCAATTGAGTCCAGCATTTTCTCAAGACCCTGCCTGGCCAGTTCCTCTCCGATGATAATAACTCTCCTGTGGCCTCTGAAAAGTCTTCTTGGAAATTTCTCCTGAATTTTGTTCTCGGCATCACCGGGATCCAATCCAATAGCAGTTTCGACTACAAAGCTCTTTTTTTGCTGACCGCCTGAACTTCCCTGTCCTCCTCCATTTCCTCCCCCCGATGGAAGTAGTATCTGTACCGAATACTGAAGCCCGCCTTCAGGGGCTAAATCATATGCACTTGCAGTTATTAATCCAAGGTCATTAATTTCGGATCTATCCCAGCAGCCCGACAAAAGCAGCATAAATATAATAAGTGTTGCTGATGAAAATAATTTTATGCTGATATATTTTTTCTCATGCATCAGATACACTCCTCCATCCTTCCAATCCTATTTTCCCTGTTTTGGTTCCGGCTTTTGTCCTGGAGGAACACGAAGTTCATTTTCGTCAGTGGTAAGATTGGGCCTTAGCTTCATACTCCAAAAGGGTGCCCGAATGAACACATCCTTGAGCCTCGTCTTATTAAGCGGTGTAACCGGGGATAAATAAGGAACACCAAAGGAACGAAGATTAACCAGGTGAATTAATATTCCCATAATCCCAAGAGTTACTCCATACAACCCAAAGGAACCGGCTAAAAAAATCAAGGGAAATCTGAGAATCCTGATGGCAAAGGAAAAATCATATCGTGGTAATGTGAAAGAAGCAATACCTGTTATGGAAACTACAATTACCATAGGCGCCGATATAAGCCCTGCCTCAACTGCTGCCTGGCCAATTACCAGGGCTCCTACAATGCTGACAGCCTGGCCAACCGGTTTGGGAAGCCTGATACCTGCTTCACGCAGCGCTTCGAAGGTAATTTCCATAATTAATGCTTCTATAACGGCCGGAAAAGGAGTGGGTTCACGATTATCGATTATGCTCATAAGCAGCTTTGACGGAATCATCTGCTGGTGAAAGGTCGTAACAGCAACATAAAATGAAGGTGCAACCAATGCAATAAACATAAAAATCAAACGTATTCCTCTTAGAAAAGTACTCATAGTGAAACGTTCGTAGTAATCTTCGTTTGCATGCACCTGTCCCCAGAAAACTACAGGAACTGTCAGTACAAATGGAGTATTGTCAGTAAAAATTGCAATTTTCCCCTCCAGAAGGTTTGCCGCTACCACATCAGGCCTCTCGGTATTCTGAACCAAAGGAAACGGAGTATACGGCTCATCCTCAATAAATTCCTCTATATAACTTGATTCTAGAACTCCGTCGATTTGAATACTCTCTATACGGGTTCTTACCTCCCGGATGACTTCCTCCTTTGCAATCCCTTGAAGATATGCTAATGTAAGATTTGTCTGAGACATATCGCCTATTTTTAAGGATTCCATTTTCAGCTTTGGTGTTCTGAGCCTCCTGCGCAGTAAGCTGATATTAGTTGTAATATCTTCGGTAAAACCTTCCCGTGGTCCTCTTATAACCACTTCTGTTACCGGTTCACTGATAGTCCTCCTGTCCCCTCCACTGATGTTTAGAGACAAAATTCTGCTTTCACCTTCAATAAGAATTATTGTATTACCACCTAATACATTTTTAACAGTTTTTCTTATGGATTCCACTATCTCAATTTGGCCTACTGAAATTATCTGTTCTTCAATGAATTTAACCATGTCTTTCTTCTGATCAGAATCCAATGAATATTCAGAACTCATTAAGAGCTTCAGTACTGCTTCATCGAGGAGCTTGATATCAGTAAGACCCTTAACGTAAACAGCCGTGGCTTTTATACCATTAAAGGCATTAAAGGAACGAAAGATAACATCATTACAGCCTTTGAAAATTTCTTTAAGAGCAGCCACATTTTTGGATATATCATTTGTCAGCTCATATTCTTCTTGTTTTTGTTCATCCTCTTTAAGAATTTTTTTATAGGCTTTATTCCTTTTCCTTTTTACGATTTCATCAACTTTTATAGGCTTTTTCATTATATCACCTTAAATTCTGAAATTATTATGTAGTATACCTACATAGAAATTTCTTATCCCAGGCTATTTATTTTTTAGCCTTTTATCAGCATATTTTTACTTTCTCGGGGAAAACTTCATTATCGGGAGGAAAAAGATGATAAATAAGCCTAAGGAATTAATATCAAGTACGGAATTATGGGCCTCCATGTTTATTTATATTTCTGCAGACGCTATGACTGCGCCGATAGGCGGGCAGGCTGGAAATCAATCGTGGATGTCAATTACAATCGGCATTATATTGAGCCTTGGTATTACGTGGCTTTATACCCACCTGTCTGACGTTCACTCCGGAAAATCTATTATTGAAATAAGTGAGGTACTTCTTGGAAAATGGGGTGGTAAAATCATAGGATTGTTATTTGCCTGGTTCAGTTTTGAAATCTGCTCATATAATCTGAAAAACAACTGGCAGATGACTTCCATTGTTGCTCTTCCCAAAACTCCTGTTATTGTGATTGCTGTAGCAGCCATGATTTTTGTCGTTTGGATAGCATTCGGAGGTATCGAAACAATAAGCAGACTTTCATTGCTATTTATTCCTGTATTATTGTTATTTTTAGGGTTAGCCTTTATACTATTGATCCGTGATTTTAATTTTAAGAACTTTCTTCCAATTACAGAGATCAAATGGAGAAAAGTTCTATATGCATCGTTCCAGGTAACAACACTTCCTCTTTCCCTGTCAGTTTTATTTTTTGTGATACTTCCAAGCCTGAATAAAAAAGGTCTGGCTAGAAGACCTTCTCTGTATGCTGTCTTAACAGCAGGACTTGTAACGTTATTGTCGGATATGATGTATGTTCTGGTGTTGGGTCCCCTTGTCAACGATCTTACCTATCCCGGCTATACCACCTTTTCTTATATTGAAGCGGCAGATTTTCTTGACCGGGCCGAGATTTTATTTTACACAATATTTATTTCAATTAATATCATAGAAATAAGTATATCTCTATACGTAGCAGCTCTATGCCTTGCAAAAATATTCGGCATAAATAACTACAGGGTGCTGTTAATCCCATTGGGCTTTATAGCACTGGAGCAATCGACCTTTATTGTGAAAAACCATGCAGATCATGTAAGTATAGCCGTTTATGGCTGGCCCTGGTACGCAACCATATTTCAATTTATGATACCGCTTATATTGGTAATAATTTCAGCTTTTCACGGAAATAAGCAAAAAGCCTGATAACGATCTTTTTAATTATTCTCCAATCCTCACGACATACTTATCTTTTGCTTTCTTGACCTGTATCCGGCCAGAAGAACTATTCCCAACCCAATAAGCATTAAGAATATTGAGATAAACTGTGAGGTTGACAAGCTCCCCACATTTCCACGAATCAAATCACCCCTGTAAAATTCAAGAAAGAATCTTCCGATACTGTAAAAGATCAGATATAATCCGGCTACCTGACCATCTGCTTTTGTTCTTTTTGCGATTACAATTAATACGAAAAAATTTAAAAAGTCCAATCCGCTTGAAATTATCTGGGTAGGTATTAATCTTATTTCATTGGGAGCAAAATGAGATTCATGGAATATAATTCCCAAGGGGCTTTTTGTTTCAATTCCATAACAACAGCCTGCCAACAGGCAGCCAATTCTACCGAATCCCTGAGCCAATGCAACGGATGGCATTACAAGGTCAAATATTTGCAAAAATCTGAGCTTTGCTTTTTTACAATATATGAAGCCTGCAAGAATCCCTCCTATTATTCCTCCATACACTACAAAACCATCTGAAACATTCAATATAATTTTAGGATCAGCTATAATCTCTTTTAGTTGAGTAATATAATATAAAAGCTTGGCACCAAGCAGTCCGCCAATAACCGACCAAAAAGTAACTGAAAATATCCGCTCATGATCCCGGTACGTTTTCTTTGCCCTGTATTCCAGTACTGCATATGCTGCCATTATCCCGATTGCAATCATTAATCCATACCCATAGACTGTAACCGGCCCAATAGTTAACAATTCATTTTTCATGTCTGTTTATTATCCTTTTAAATGCGACTTAATAATTTCAACTCAAAACTGCTTTATTGTTTCTATAATCTCTATCAAATTATGTCCGACTTAATAAATATATAATAAGTTTAATAAAAATTATTATAACACATTTTCTTTAAAAGGAGTAAAAGGTTCTTTTAAACAGTTCCTTTAATAGGGCATGCCACTTAAACTCCACGGCACACACGAAAACCTTGATCGGCGCCCCTGCCATTGGCCTCGAACTTTCCCCTGTAAGATGACTCGCAGCACTTTACATCTCCGAGCCAGCCGCCTCCCTTCCATACCCGACGGGAGCCGCTATTGCTATCGGTATCTCCATACCAATCCCAGCACCATTCCCTTACATTACCCGACATATCGTAAAGCCCCAACTCATTGGCTTTTTTGGTACCGACAGATTTAGTCTTATTTCTGTTGTTTTCTATTGCAGGCCAGCTCCAGTCCCCTGAAAGGTGCTTATTTCCTGTGTTTCTCCAATACCATGCCACATCTTCCTCCTTATTGCTTCCGCTATAGGTATAGCTTTTGCTCATCTGACCTCCACCTGCGGCATATTCCCACTCAGCCTCTGTTGGCAACCGGTAACCATTTGCCCCCGGATTGATAGTTACAGTCCATTTTATATCATCGCTTTCACTCTTATTATTCAGATCTATTTTATTCGTATCTATATTGTAATAAGGCTGCAAGCCCTCCTTAATACTCCTTTTATTGCAGTATTCCACACAGTCATACCAGCTTACCATTTCTACCGGCATATCATCGCCTTTGAATTCTGACGGATTGTTCCCCATTACTTCAGTCCATTCCTTTTGAGATACCTCATATTTGCCCATATAAAAGTCCGGTATTGATACACTTTTTTCATGGTAACCGGACTTGGTGTTTATAAAAGCCCCTCCTTGTACTAATACTAGGCTGTTTGGCTCTTCTTGCGAACAAGCGCCCATAACACTCATTACCATTAATAAAAGAATAATAAAAAGTTTTCTCATTGAAATCTCTCCTTTAAAGTGACAGGAAATCCTGTAGACTGTTAAGCACTTACCAATACTTTTTAAATATAAGGCTGCCGGCTGTGAAAACCGGCAGGCCTCATAAAATATAGTTTAAAATACTTTCTCAATACTCCGGAAACTTTCATGTTTCGGCTTGTTTGGCGGCTTTAAGGCAAACAGTTACCATACTGTTACGTTGGCATACCCGCTGCTTTGATAGCCCTCTACGCAGAGTGCCTGATAAGCCCAACTGCTTCCCAGATTCATACCTTTACTTTTCCAGGCATTAACGTGGTTGCCAAAATTGATGGCGACGTTGCTGCCGGTTGCTCTCTTGGACTGTCTGACACTCCAGAACTGCTGGAAAGTCTGAGTACCGTCAATGGAAGGTGCGTTATAACGCATAGTGGTATAAATATCATAAGTTCCACCATCACTGGTGACTGTACCCTTATAAGTACCAGTAGGTCTATAAGTGCCCCATGAATCAACAACGTAATATTCTATAAGTGAGTTTCTCGTCCATCCATAGAGAGTCAAATATCCGTTGCCTGACGGAGAAAAGGCGCCGGCATTGTAGTTTGCTACTCTGGATGCTGATCCGGTATTCCAGCCTTTACCGACTACAAAATTCCCGCAATTTGTCCATGAAACACTAAAATTTCCACCAGACCCGTTGGTAGCATTTACCGTCCCACCACCATCAGTCCAATTTTGCCAGTAATCGGTAGCTGCAAATGCAGATCCTGCAAATATGCTGGTAAAACACATTGAAAAGGCAAAAATTAATGCCAAAACTTTCTTATTTATCTTATTCATACTATAATCCTCCTGAAAATTTATTTTACTTGCTGACACTCACTCCTGATATTTAAATGTTTTCCTTTAAACCACTCCCTTTCCCGTTTTTGACCGATTGTTTACTTTGTAGTTAATACTTTAACCTGTGCCATATTCCGTAAACATCCTTGCCACCTCCCCACTCAGAAGAATTTTTTCCATAAAAACAACAATGGAATGTTGTTTTTGGTGAAATGTAATTATTTATAAAGTTAAAGAAACCAAGAATCAGCAGAAGTTTATGCACGCTGCAAACCAGAGCATTAGTCTATTTAAAGTGGCTAATACCATAACAATTAAAAAATGATAATTGTATCAACAAAAGAATAAAAAATAGTTAACCATAAAGAACAGAATAAAACTGTCAACCATATAGTTATTTTCTCCGGATAGATGTCTCATTGAAGTGTTGTGTGTTTTCTTTAAGTCATTCTCATGTTAGACGGTACCGATGTAGCATAGAGGCCAAAATAATTTATCCTACTGAAGAGAATATTGATTAATCAATGTTTAGGCATTCAATGTTTTAATCAAATTGAACAGGCTTGAGTTAATTGATGCTGAGAGCATCGGAGCTTTATACTTACATAATCCCTGAGGCAACAATACATACCGATAGAATGGCCCTGGTCTATCCAAAATTACTGCTCTCAGTTTGGTTACTAAGCCCTGTAAAACAAAGCTAATGTCCTGATGTTTGCCCCAATCAGTTTGATTCACACACCTTTTTCCTGTCTGTTTACATCATAGCTCATAGATTTTATCAAGTAAATTACCAAATTCAGGAAGATTATGGGACATTTTTACAATTTCTGTTATTAGTTAATCAATAATAAAAATTGTACTTATACTTATTGACCAGTTTATAAAAAATAAGTATACTTATCCTTGAAGCAAATAATAATATATATAAAAAGGTTTCTAGGGTTCCGCAGTATTACTGGTCTGTGACCAAGAGAAAACTCACAACTTTATGTTGTGTCACGGAAGGACAAAAGCCTGGGAGATATCAAGACTGGTATCTTTTGAGGCTTTTATTTTTTTGTAGATGGAGGTGAAAATATGGCTTGGGTTTATTTAGTAATTGCCGGAATTTTTGAAATTATCTGGGCTATGGGGCTTAAATACTCAAATGGCTTTACAAAGCTATACCCGTCTTTGATTACATTAGGAGGGATGGTTATTAGTTTTTATTTATTATCGCTTGCAACAAAAACGCTCCCGATTGGTACAGCCTATGCTATCTGGACCGGAATTGGAGCTATGGGTGCAGTTATACTGGGAATTTTCCTTTTTAATGAACCGGTGAATGCCCTGCGAATTGTGTTTCTCTGCCTGATACTGGCAGGTATTCTGGGATTGAAACTTACATCAGTGTAATTGTTTCACATGAGGAGCGTTGCCTGGCTAATCCTTTAGTCAGGCTTTTCTTTTGCAAAAAATTGTCTTTAAAAAGTAACAGTACGGTTACTTTTATCTTTTTTCCAGTTTTTTCAGATTCACTGTTTACAATTGAAAATTGATATGTTATATTGTGGTTAGTGAGTTAAATCACTAACCCAATAACCATGATGGAGGTGAGCAATATTTTTGAACAATGAAAAACCTATTTTTATTCAGATAATTGAAATGATCGAAGACGATATTATAACTGACGTCTACAAAACAGACGACATCATAATCTCTACTACTCAGATCTCAAAGCTGCTCTCTGTCAATCCTACAACAGCTGTGAAAAGTATAAGTATGCTTACGGATGCAGGTATTTTATATAAGAAAAGGGGAATCGGAATGTGTGTAACCAGGGAAGCAAAGTCAAAGATCCTTCAAAAAAGGAAGGAAGAATTTTATACCAATACCATTTCGTCAATGCTTTCCGATGCCCGGAAGCTGGGTATTTCGAAGGAAGATATTATTAATATGATAAAGGAGAATGGTGATGATTAAGTTTTCTAATGTAACAAAAGAATACAGTCGAACTACCGCACTTGACGATATCAGCCTGGAAATCAACGAAAATAAAGTATATTGTCTGCTTGGGAGAAACGGTGCCGGTAAAACTACATTCCTAAAGCTTATTGCAGGCCATATAAATGCGACAAAAGGTTACGTTACTGTTGATGGCAGAAAGGTATCAACCTTTGCGATGCCTGAATGTGTCAACTTTATTGAAAGCAGAGCTTCCCAGTTTAACATGAGAATTGGTAAACTCCTTGATTTGGCCTGCAGCTTGCAGCCTGATCTGGATATTGAATTTGCCAAAGACATGATGAGAAAATTCAAACTGGATAAGAACAAGAAATACAAACAATTATCCTTTGGAATGCAAACAATGTTCACTACCTTGCTCAGTTTGTCCAGCAGAACAAAAGTAGTCATCCTGGACGAACCGGTCCTTGGTTTTGATGCAATAATGCGTGAACAATTTTATGAGTTACTTCAGTCAAGTTTCGAATACACCCCAAGAATTATTATTGTTTCAACCCACTTAATCGATGAAATATCAAGGGTTGCTGAAGATATAATAATCATAGATGAAGGTTCCATACTTCTCCACTCCAGTATGAACGACATTGATGAAAAGGCATATTCCCTTACAGGACCAAGCAGTGATGTCAAAAGTGCAGTTAAGGGGCTAAATGTCATAGGTGAAAAAACTCTTGGTGGTTTTACAACGGCTTATATTTTCGGAGACAGAATATCACCCTCCGGCAATCTAAAGCTCCATTCGCTGGGACTTCAGGAGTTTTTTGTTAATATAGTCAGGGGAGGACAGGAAAATGACTAATTTAAAAAGTGTTGGTGCAATAACCCGTATAAATTTCACTAGAACTACATGGATAGCGTATCTGGTAGCATTTTTATCCTTTGCCAGTACTCTTGTACAGACCTTTATCAGATTTCTGACAAATACACCTGAAGAAGGCCAGTTAAGTGAAGGTAACATGCTTCTGCTGGTACTTATTGTTGGTGCAGTACTAATTCCTGCTGTTAATTTCAGAAAAATAATGCATCTTAACGGAAAAAAAGTTGATTTCTTTTGGGCCTCTTTAATAAACTACATTATTTTTTCAGCAGCTATTTCTTTAATAAATCTTATTTTGTATACGTCATTAGATAGTTTTTTTAGTCCCGTAGTGCCACTATGGGATATTATAGACATATTCGGATGGACAAATAATGGAATATTTTTTGCCTTCTACCGGCAGTTTGCATTTTATCTTTTATTGGGAGTGGTGTTACACACTTTGACTTCTGTTCAGACCTTCTGGTGGGGCTGGGTAATTGATTTGATACTCGCAGCCATTATAAGTGTATTTACTCCAATTGCATCCCTTCGTCAGCTATTGGTGGATTTCTTTAACTTAATAATTTTCAATCCAAATCCAATGGCTCATGTAGCAGTCTGTCTTTCTCTGGCTGCCGGTATCTATGCTTTGAACATACCTATTTTAAGCAGGAAAAAGATATAAATTATTAAATATCAAAACACAAACTGACTTTCCTGGTAAAAATCCCCCTGTACCTTTTATCGTGCTAAATGAACGGAAAAGGAACGGGAGGATTTTTACACATTTATAATGATGACTTAATTATAATCCATTAGTTATAGCGTCTAATGCTTTTGTACGTTTCAGCGCAATTATAAGTACAGCTGAAAAGGCTGCACCCCCAATGGAACTTATACTGAATGGAATAACAAAACCAAACAGTGCAGCCTGTCTGTCCAGAAACAACGTGGCTGCAGGGTATGCCAGTATGGCACCGATGAAGCCAGTACCAATCACTTCTCCCAAAAATGCGCTGACAGTATTATTAAACTTTTTATACAGCAAACCGCAAAGCAGTGCTCCAACCATACTCCCCGGGAACGCAAGCAGGGTACCTGTTCCGGCAATAAGCCTTATACAAGAGGTTACAAACGCAATTGCAACAGCATACCATGGCCCCAGCAGGACTCCTCCCAAAACATTGACCATATGCATTACAGGCATACATTTTGCTGCACCTACCGGAAAATAAAAAGTTGATCCCACAACCGCAACAGCCACAAGTAAGCCTGCCAATGCCAATTTTTTTACATTTGTTTTCATACTTAATACTCCAATCTTTTAAATTTATATTTTTATATATTCAAATTGATAACCTGCCCCTTGAAAATGGCGTGTAAAGCGTTAGCTGCACCAGATATATCTTTCTGAGCAATTATGGAAGAAACAACTGCAATACCATCTATTCCTGTTTTGGCCAGTTCCAGTGCATTCTCTCTGTTAATCCCTCCAATACCCACAACAGGTATTTCCACGGCATTTTTTACAGCTATAAGCTGACCATGGGATATTACGCTGGCGTCAGTCTTTGTACTTGTTGAGTAAAGGGCTCCAACTCCTATATAATCGGCTCCATCCTTTTGAGCTTTTCTTGCACTCTCCACCGAGCTTGCAGACACTCCCAGGATTTTGTGAGTTCCGACAATACTTCTTACAACCTGTGCCGGTAAATCATTCTGCCCTACATGAATTCCTGCTGCATCTACAGCCAGTGCTATATCTACTCTATCATTGATAATCAAAGGTATATTATATTTATCAGTAACAGCCTTCACCTTTAAGGCATTTTGGTAGAATTCAAGAGATGAAGCAGTCTTTTCACGCAGCTGCACTATGGTACAGCCTCCCAGAATTGCCTGTTCCACAGCCTCTTCCAGGGTATTGGTGCTCATCAGGTCACGATCGGTGACAAGGTACAATGAATAATCTACTTTATTTCTCATTAATTCCGGCCCTTTCCATAAAGATATCTTCATCTAGCTGACTTATGGCATCAATAATTGCAATGTGGAAGCTGCCTGTCCCATTAATGCCTGCTTTTTCAAAAGCAATTTCCCCGGCAATCCCCATTGAAGCAATCCCTCCAACAGCAGCAATAAAGGCATCCTTGCCCGCACCGCAGTATGAGCCCACCAGTGCCGTGGTCATGCACCCCGTACCGGTTACGTCTGATAGCATTTTATGTCCATTTGATATAGCAGCCACTCTTTCCCCGTCGGTGATAATATCTGTAGCTCCTGTGACAGCCACAACGCAGCCAAGTTTTCTTGCAACTGCTATTGCAACAGCTTTTCCATCATTTGAAGCAATGTCTTCTTCGGCAGCGTCAACACCCTTGGTGTTGGAACCAAGTCCAGCGATATAGGAAATCTCGGACATATTTCCTCTCAGAACGCTTATTTTAATTGTTGAAAGAATTGTTTTTGCAGTCTCATTTCTTAAGTCAGAAGCCCCAGCTCCAACAGGGTCAAACACGACCGGTATGCCAAGTTCATTGGCTCTTTTTCCTGAAGCCAGCATTGATTCAACCGTTCTGTGATTCAGGGTTCCAATGTTTAATACAAGAGCTGATGAAATGGATGTTATGTCTGCTGCTTCACCGATATCATCAGCCATTATGGGCGAAGCCCCAATTGCCAGGATAACATTGGCACAGTCGTTAACCGTTACGTAGTTTGTTATGTTATGTACCAGAGGCTTCTTTTTGCGAAGTTCTCCTAAAAGTGAAGCTGAAGCTTCAGTTATTTTATTCATAGTAATCTTCCTTTCTCCATAAGCAAAAATGTATTTTAAGTTAAAGTTTCAAGTGCCTTCCCATAAGTTATGTCCTTATCATAATTTTTCCGAGCAAAACTCTACAGTTTCTCCAGCCAGAATCTTGTTTGTAGTTCTCATTGCGCACATTTTTCCACACATGGAGCAGGAATGCTTATCCTTGGGAGGTGTACTCTCAAAGTAGGCTCTGGCCTTATCCCCATCTATGGCGCAGGAGAACATCTCTTCCCAATCAATCCTGCGGCGGGCATCACTCATCTTATTATCAATTTCCCGTGCATGAGGAATGCCTTTTGCAATATCGGCGGCGTGGGCCGCTATCCTGGAGGCAACTATACCATCCTTAACATCCTGCAGATCAGGCAGGCGCAGATGTTCCGCAGGCGTTACATAACACAGGAAGTCAGCGCCGTTTGCTGCTGCGATGGCACCGCCGATGGCGGAGGTTATGTGGTCATAGCCCGGCGCAATATCTGTCACCAATGGCCCCAACACGTAGAAAGGAGCACCGTGACAGAGTCTCTTCTGAATGGTCATATTTGCGGCGATTTCATTCATGGCCATATGTCCGGGGCCTTCTACCATTACCTGAACATCCCTGTCCCAGGCACGTTTTGTAAGATTTCCGAGCTCAATCAACTCACTTAACTGCCCTGCATCCGTGCTGTCATGAATGCTTCCGGGTCTCAGTGCATCTCCAAGGCTGATAGTAACATCATACTCGCGAAGGATTTCAAGGAATTCATCATAATACTCAAAGAAAGGATTTTCGTTTCCTGTCATCTCCATCCAGGCAAATAGCAATGAACCCCCACGGGACACAATATTTGTCATACGTTTGGAACGTTTGAAGGACTCAACTGCCCTCTTGTTAATTCCGGCATGTATGGTCATGAAATCAACACCTTCTATAGCGTGTGCCTCAACAACTCTAAGGAAATCCTTTGCCTTGATTTCCATCAAATCCTTTTCAAGATAGCCTATGGCATCATACATGGGAACAGTTCCTATCATAGCAGGAGAACGCTCTATAAGCTGTGTTCTGAAGGTATTTGTCTTCCCGTAATTACTCAGATCCATAATTGCCTCTACTCCAAACCTGATTGCCATATCAACCTTTTCCATTTCTCTGGAGTAATCAACACAATCCCCTGATATACCAAGGTTGACATTTACCTTTGTTTTCAGCCCTTCTCCTATCCCTTCAGGACTGAGTGATTTATGTCTGATGTTTGCAGGAATTGCTACTTTTCCGCATGCAACCAGCTCTCTTAGTTTTTCTTCCGACATATATTCCTTTTTTGCCACAACCGACATTTCCTTAGTGATTATTCCTTTTCTTGCTGCTTCCATTTGAGTTTTATAAGCCATGATTTCTCCATTTCCGGCAGGGTATAAATTTTTATCCTTGCCCTTTGTCAGTTAATTTTATAATTTTAAGTAATTATCTTAGGTTTATCTGGTTTCCAAATTTTTCTACAGCCCAAAATTTTCTGTTAGCCCTATGCGTTATAAAGCCTGTAAAAATGATTTGTGGGTCCATGTCCTTTTCCTATATCCAGTGAATGCTCAATGGCCATTGTTACATATTCCTTAGCCTTTTCTACAGCCAGTCGGATCTCATAGCCCTGAGCCAGATTTGAAGCAATGGCCGAAGATAGAGTACATCCCGTTCCGTGAGTATTTTTTGTATTTATTCTTTTGGATTTAAAAGAATGAAAGCTCTGTCCGTCAAATAAAATATCCACCGGGTCACCATCCCTGTGTCCTCCCTTTATCAGTACATTCCTGGCACCCATTGAGGAAATGATTCCGGCTGCTTTTTCAATATCAGCTTCCGAGGTTAGCCTCATTTGAGTTATTGCCTCTGCCTCGGGAATATTTGGTGTAAGTATGTATGCTTGCGGAACCAGCTCCTTTATAAAGAATTCCAGAGAGTCCCTTTTCATAAGCTCATGTCCCCCCTTTGCCAGCATGACAGGGTCAATAACTATATTGGCTGGCTTAAATTCCTTAAGTTTACTGCTTACTGCCTCCATACATTCGTATCCGGACAGCATCCCGATTTTTACGGCATCAACTTCTATATCCTCAAATACTGCATCCATCTGCTTCCTGATTATATCCGGACTAATATCCTGAATATCTATTACCCTTCTGGTGTTTTCAGCAACAACAGAAACTATTACGCTCATTCCGTAGTGCCCGTGAGCTGCAAAAGTCTTTAAATCAGCCTGTATGCCTGCGCCTCCGCTGCAGTCAGACCCTGCTACGGTCAGAATCCTTTTGATATTCATTAACAACCCTCCTTTTAAAAATTAAAATATACTTTACTAAAAACGAAAAAATGCCTGCCCCTAACAGGGCAAGCATAAATGGAATAAAGTTATATTCATTGACTTTGCTTCCCTACTACGGTGTTAACCGACAGGTTCCAAGGGTCAGGTTCTACCTTCTCAACCATAAACAGGTTTTATTCTGCCTAATGGTCCCCCCACAAAATTGATATTATTAAGTTTTCGTTGCAGGAACAAAGGTGATAGCCACTTTTGTTTGCGCGCCGGACTTACACTGGCAAGTGTGCTCCAGCTTTGCTGGATACAGGATGCACAAAATAAAAAACGTTCACCGTATAAGGTGAACGCTGTAATCAAAAATAAACCTGGTTTTGATTTTTGCTTCCCTACGACGGTATCAACCGACAGGTTCTAAGGGTCAGGTTTTACCTTCTCAACCATTGAAACTTTTGGGTTTCTCCGGTCCCCCCGCAACTTGTTTATAACGCATAGGTTCAGATAAAATTTTTCAGCTGTAGAAAAATTTTATTACCTCTTCGCGTTTCAACGAGGCAAAGGAGTCCTTCAAGATACCTTTGCTTCGTTATTGAATTTTAACATATAATAAGTAATTAGTAAAGCAATTTAAGTGGATTGTAATAATTAAGGCCATCTGCATTATCCCTAAAAAATGATAGGGCTGACCTATCATTTTTTAAGGGGTATTTACATATTAAACTGCATTATGAACAAATGAAGCTATACTATTTAATGGAATGTCTGTTACTGATCCGACATTGTAAACAGGGGTACCATTACCATTGCCATAGCCGCCGTAATTCTGATTGTAGTTGCAGTTGTAACCGCCCATACCATAGCCGCCAAAACCACCGTGGTTATTATTGTCGCCCATGTCGCTGCCACATGAATTTCCCAATGAACATCCTGGCGCAGGACCAATTCTAGTAATCAGTCTAACGAAACACTCGTTAACACCTAATATTACTCCAGTAAATCCGCAGCCGGAAGCGCCTCCACTCTTTGTAAAAATAGTTACAGTTTCACCGATATATTTTGACAACAGGTGGCAAAGATTATCGTTACAACCGAAGTTACCGTCTCCCATACTATTAAGCTCCTTTCTTATTGTACTTCGTCTTAATAATAATTTATGTTAACCCTATAAAAAGTGTTACAAAGGGCAACTAAAAAAATTTTCAGACAAAATGTTACCATAATGAAAGAAGTCAATTTATGGTCATAAAAAAATAGTTAACGAGAATTCGTTAACTATTTTGAATTTATTATGTATCCGAAAGCACCCCATCATGCCAATGACTGCGGCAGAGGCTTATGTACCTGTCATTGCCCCCTACTTCTACCTGCTCGCCTTCTTTAACAATTTTGTCTCCCTGATATCTTGCATTCATTATTGCTTTTTTCCCACACCAGCAAATAGTCTTTACCTCTTCAATTGTATCTGCCCACGCTAGTAAATACTGGCTTCCTTCAAATAATTCTCCCCTGAAATCCGCTCTCAGGCCATAGCATATAACCGGTATCTTATCGCTGTCTACAAGCCTTGTCAAATGGTAAACCTGCTGTTTTGTGAGAAATTGGGCTTCATCCACAATAACACAATTAACTGTTGCATTCTTGGTTATATAGTCTTGTACCATTTTGTACACATCACTATCATGATGTATAAGCAGGCATTCTTCAGTCAAACCCGCCCGGGATTTAATGATACAGGCCCCATCGCGGTTATCAATGGATGGTTTCATCAGAAGAACCTTCTGCCCTCTCTCCTCATAATTATATTTAACCATCAGTGCATTAGCTGTTTTAGAGCTGTTCATCGCACCATATCTGAAATACAATTTTGCCATAGTTACCCCCGAATATTCTTAAGGAACAGCTTCATAACTGTTCTTAAGCAAGTATTTACATACTTAATAAGTATACATTATTTTCAAACGGTAGCAAATTATTAAATTACAAATTTCTTATAATTGCCCGCAAGTTCAAGCCCCGTGTTCTTTCCGATACCATCATAGATCACCTTGCCGGTTTTTTCACACAGCTGCACTTTTACTACCGATGTAATTGATTCTGTTATATCAACTTCCATAATTCCTTTTTTAGGAGCCTTGAGAATACCTCCCCTGCTATACTCGGCTTCTAAATAAAGCATATATTTCGAGTCCTCAACTATAACGGCAAGTGATTTTTCATTTACCTTCAATTCTTTTATATGAGCTCCGGTGTAGGTTGCAAATCTCAGAAAAGTATCATCCAGTTTCAAAAAAGAAATCATACCGTCAAATTCCCTGTGAAACCATGGAATAGATGCAATTGAAAACATTAGTGATGTATTGCTTTGATTGAAATTGTTTGATTGAAGCCATATCCAGGAATGAGGAAAGGATTTGCCCCAGTCCTTTTCAAGGTAACCATAGCCACCTGTAAAATCAATATATTTTCCATTATAATTGATACCGCCCCTAAGTTCAGAGTGAATATTTACTATTCCATGATGGCATTCCATGAACGGAACGAAGGAATAGGGTCCCATAATTCCCGGATTAATCGGGCTTTTTGGAAATGGAACATTATTAATAAATTCAATATTTCCATTAACACTTAAATCATCAGATTGAAGGTCTATCTGCAGGAGGTACTTAGTAAAGTAGTTTTTGTCTATTGTAATATTCAGATCTTTTTCCGAGTAGAAAAATTCCTCTATAGGGTATGTTATGAATTTGGTTAACCCTGTTCTTGCATCTATAAACTGAACAAAGGAATGTTTGTTCTTCTTGTTTATAGCTACTCCGGGAATTACAGCTAAAATATTTTTTGATTCTCTGTCAATAATTTTATAATACCAACCCTCGAAGTAATTGTTTCGTTTATATTTGCCCTGATAAATTTCAGGATTGAAAATTCTTCTTATTGTGTACATTTATCCGGTCTCCGTTATTATAACGCATAAGCTTAAATAGAAAATTCTTCGGCTGTAGAGGTGACATACAACTATAGCCTCGTTATATAGACCGATTTTACCCAATAAAAAGCTGTCTTATTCCAATTTATTTACAAATTCAGCAATATCGTCTACGACATATTGGGGAATATTCAAATCAGAATAATATTCCTCAGGAGTGCTGTCTCCCTCCCCCTCGGTATACAGATGATTGAGTTTGGGGTACAGTTTGAATATGGCCTTATCATTATCTGCAAAAGCCGATTGCCAGTTTGTGAAATCAATATCAGGACTTACCTCAAAATCTCTTTTCCCCTGCATTATCAAAACAGGCTTATCGAGTTTTTTTGCAAGGCCAAGTGCATCATAGCTTTTCATGTAGTTATAATAATATTCATTACCCAGGGTATAATCTTCGGGGGGATTTCTAAAATCAAAATCCTCCGATTTGAGAATTGAGACCTGCTTTTTTACATATTCCAGTTGTAAGTTGCTTACCATTCCTTTCCCATTTAAATATTCAAGGTATTCAGGAATAATATCATATTGCGGCCTTGAGCTGCCGCTCATGATAATTCCGGCTTTAAAAATTTGCGAGCCTGTTGCTAAAATCTGCGGCAGTGCATATCCCCCGAGATCGTAGCCCAAAACAATTATCTTGTCTTTATCAATTTTATCTAATTTTTTCAGGTACTCGGCTGCTTCATACGCGTCCTGTTCAATTTCTTCATTTATCGTTATGTTACCTATCAAATTTATTTTTGTGCTATGTACCAGTGTTCTCTTGTCATATCGTAACACTGCTATATTCTTTGATGCCAGCCCATAGGCCAAATCCCTGAAAGGCTTTAAATATCCGGTTGTCTCGTTTCTGTCATTCGGACCCGCTCCATGCACCAGAATAACAACCGGAAAGGGGCCATTGCCTTCAGGCATAGTGAGAGTTCCCGGAAGCTTCCACATTCCGTTCCCAAAAGTAATCTCAGTTTCGGTAAAATTACTTGCTGAGGTATATTGGGGAACGGATGAGGCTTTATCCGGTTTTTTCATTAAACCCAATTCGTCGATTCTTCCGTTGTAATCAAATTTTACCGAATAATATACGTTATGCTCCAGTTTTAAAGGTATTGCTATAATTCTGTGAACAGAATTGTGCCAGTATTGGCTTTTTTGTTCCTCCAACTGCAGCTTTGTAAAACTTTCGGACATAGACCTGAGAGCTCCTGGTGTCAGATACTTTGAAAAAGAGCTGCTAAAGAGTGTTGAAGCTTCTTCCACATTACCGGTCTTAAGTAAATTGACAAATTTTCTTGCAACTATATTGAGGCAGTCCTCTACCGAAAGTTCAGTACCAAGCTCCTCATTGAGTATATTTACAGGAAGAACAGTTCTCCCCCCTGATATTTTAATTTCATCGCTGATGTATTTTATGTAACCATTCGAAATAATTGTTTTACTGCCTGATTTCAATTCCAGGGTTTTATTTTGATACTTCAAAACAGCAGTGCGAGAGTTTCTGTCCCAGGATATGCTGCCACCAAGACTTTCAGCAATATACCTGACAGGAAAGGCTATTTCTCTTTCTTTATGCCCATCAATTATATTTTGTGCATATACGGTACTGCCACATATATTTAAAAGTATTGTAGTACAAAGTAATATTACGTATTTTTTCATATTTAACTCCTGTATAGTATTTACTGGTAATCTAATGTTAGCACATATGTTCAGTCGATACGTTACAGCAAGTTCAAATTTACATTTCAAAAATGTAATACAAAACCCGGCACAAAAAAAGGCAACTCCAACGAAGATAGTTGAATTCACCTTTAGAGCCTGTCTAATATCTCATTGCACTTGTCATTTTGGCGGATTTTGCGCCATGCTACGTTAAATTTTCTTGTAATAAACAAATTATTACTTCGAAAATTTGCCTTGCCTGACACAAAATCCACTCAAAATGCCTAGCACAAGCAGATATTAGACAGGCTCTTAATATTTTCAATTGCTATGAGCAAAATATGATAATTTATTGCATTTATTCAAACTGCTCTGCACTTACTGCAAAGGCCGTAGAATTGAACTCTGTGATCCTTTACCAAAAAACCGTTTTTCTTTAGAATTTGTTCTTCCAGAGAATCAAGCAGGTCTTCTTCAACCTCGGAAACCGTGCCACAGGAACTGCAGATCAAATGGTGATGCCTGTGATCTTCATTTGGTTTAACCAGTTCATATCTGCTGAAGCCGTCATCAAAATCCAATTTGTGAACCAGTCCAAGCTTGTCCAGGAGGATCATTGTTCTATACACTGTTGCA
The DNA here is from genome assembly GCA_023409265.1 of Bacillota bacterium. GTDB lineage: Bacteria > Bacillota > Clostridia > Acetivibrionales > DSM-1351 > Ruminiclostridium. The sequence goes on from JAEYHZ010000009.1 coordinate 38,204, forward strand.
AGGCCGATCTCCGGATGCGTTACTTTTACCAGGTTAAAAAGTTCTTCTGTACTTACATGCTGACCGGTGCATTGGATCAATGATTCGAGAATGGCAGCTCGTTGACCTGTGAATTTATATCCACATTCCTTTAATTTTTCTTTTAAAAAGCCATTATCACCAGTATTCAAAAACAAAACTCCCCTCAGGTTTTTTTGCAGCTGTTCCATAAAGAGCATCCCTTGCAATTTTCACACCCTTTATTTTGTATATATATTTTACCACATCTTGGACATTTTGTATTTTCTTTTTTTGGGTTGTCATCCTGTGCTTCGAATAAATAATTACATTGAGGACATTTTACAAGCATCATCGTCACCATCACTTCCCATGCCTGAGCCGATTCAAGAAATTTGCTTCGCAAAACTGTTAAGTGCTTATTTAAAGGATTTCAAAATGCTCGCAAATTATCTTGTTCGCTAGGGGGAACTACTTCCCCCTTCGACGAAATCCTACGGATTTCTGAGCACCTCCTCTAAATCGGGAAGGGGAATCCCCTTTCCAATCCCCGAGTATAGGAATTTATCCTTATGAAACTTTATAGGAGTTTTATAGATTCCTATACTCTAAACAACAAAGCAGGCCAGCAGGCCTCCTGCCAGAAATGCTACTGCAAAGCTTCCAAGCCATATTGCCGTAGCTTCAAGCCTTGATCTTTCCTTGAATATCATTATTATTGACGCGACACACGGTACGAATAAAGTTATTGTCACCAGGGCCACAAGCATTTGTCCATTGGTTAATACCATATGGCTTAAGCCCGCTGCTCCAAAGTCCCTGCGTATAATACCCATGATAAACACAACAGATGCCTCTGCAGGGAGCCTCAACCACTGCTCGGTTATTGGTGATATGGCATTTTCAATAACCGTTAATGCGCCGGTAAACTGTAAAATTGTAATGAGTACGGCACCTACTGCAAATATTGGAGTAGCTTCAAAAAGAAAGGCTTTAGCTTTAACCATTGTCTTCTTCATTACATTCTTAAATTGTGGAACCCTGATGGGAGGCAGGTCAATAAATAATGAGGTTGACTCACCTGGAAGGAATTTGTTCAGAAGGGTTCCCGAAATACCAAAAATAACTATTAATATAAGTGTATAAGCAACTATATACTTAATTCCCAACGGTGTCAGCAATCCGATTATTACCCCGAATTGCGCCGAACAAGGAATAGTTAATCCCAACAGGAAAGTTGCTATCATTCTCTCCCTTTTTGACCCCAAAAGTCTTGTTGTCATTGTAGCCATTGTGACACAGCCAAAGCCAAGTATCAGAGGAATTATTGCTCTGCCGTTCAACCCTACCCTGGATAAGGACTTGTCGGATAAGACTGCTATCCTGGGCAGGATCCCGGAATCCTCAAGAAGAGACATCATGAGATAGAAGCCTATGGTCAGCGGCAAAAGCAGCCCAAGCATATAGATAGGTGTCATTGTAAGCAATCCGTAATCACCGATAAACAAGCTTCCAAGAAAGGACTTCTTAGGGATAAAGCTTAAAACTGCTTCAATGAATGGTTTATAAATCCCTTCCATAACCGTACCTTCGGTGAAGTCCACAACAGTCTGCGCAATAAACACACCGATAAACCAGAACATTGCAGCCAATACTGCTATAAGTATTGGAATACCTGTTACAGGTTTCAGCAGCAGCCTTCCCAGTTTTGTTCCGAAGCTTGAGCCCTCGAAGGAATCCGAAACAACAGTATTTATGATTTCATCAACCTTCTGTCTTCTCTTTTTATATATTTCGTCACGCTTCCCGGCTGTCGGGATACCTTTTCTTTGAGACAATACCTCATCATCTTCGAGGATAAGCAAGGCTTCTGCCTCTGGGATACCATGTGCTGCCATCTGGTTAATAAGGTCTTGTACTCCGTCTGTTTTCTTCCCTTCCTTGGCATTTTTGATATTTTTCTTTATATCCTCCATACCGGTACCTGTTAAGGCAGACGTTGCATAGACCTCAACTCCCAGTAATTCCGACAGCCTGCTGATATCCACCTGTATTCCGTTTTTGGTAGCCTCATCTATTAAATTTACTGCTACGATTACCTTCTTGCCCATATCAATAAGCTGCTGGGTTAAAAATATATCCCGCTGCATATGAACAGCATCTATAACGTTAAGTACCAGGTCTGCATTTAATATTACATCCCTGGCAACTCTTTCTTCATCATTAAATGAGGATACACCATATATTCCAGGAGTATCCTCTACTATATATTCATCAAACCGCCCGGTACTAATATCAACTGTTGTTCCGGGAAAATTTGATACATCCACATATTTACCTGTAAGTGAGTTAAAGAATACAGATTTGCCCACGTTAGGGTTCCCCACAAGGACCAGGTGCTTTGAATTGTCTTTCACATTAACCTCCATAAATTGCTGCATAGAATTCCGGTAATGCCTTGTCAGCTGACCTTCTGAATAACTATCTGTTCGGCCAGCTTTCTACTTATAGCTACTTCCTGCAATTTATTTTGTAAAACTATGGGTCCTGAAGGCAGTTTTTCAGAACATTTCAATTTAGAACCTTCATATATGCAAAGACGTATGGCCTGAGCCCGGATATCCTTATCTTCAATAGAAACTATTTCAATTAATTCTCCTCGGTTAACCTTATCCAATGTCATATATTCCGCCGCCTTTTGATAAACTTATCTCTTTACTTGATAACTATTCTCAATATTAATAATAAAGCAAATGATAATCATTGTCAATATTATGCAGGTTAAAAATTTGTCAATTTTTTTAATTAAAAAGAAGGCAGTTACTGTTGAAATTGTACAATAACCGCCTTCTTTTTTAATTTTTAATCCCGGGCCTTATTTACCGCAGCAAACCTTGTATTTCTTTCCGCTTCCACATGGACAGGGGTCATTTCTTCCCACTCTGTCGCTGTTGGTAACAGGCTTTTTCGGTTGGTCATCACCGTGGCTTGCATTAACCGGTTCAGCCACCTTTTCACGCTGAGGAGCATGTTCCCTGTCAATTCTGGACCTTACCAGCAATCTGATTGAATCCTCCTGAATGTTTTTGATCATTTCCTCGAACATCTGGAAGCCCTCAAACTTGTATTCTATAACAGGATCTCTCTGACCGTAAGCTCTTAAACCAATACCGTGCTTCAGCTGATCCATTGCATCGATGTGATCCATCCATTTCTCATCAACAACTTTAAGAAGAACAACTCTTTCAAGTTCTCTCATCAGCTCAACACCAATATCATTTTCCTTATACTCATAAATCTTGTTAACAATATCCATGAGTTGTTCCTTCAAGTCTTCCTTGTCAAAGGAAGCTCTGTCTTCCTCAGATACATTTAAAGCACCCTTTGGCAGGAACAGGTTTTCCAGGTATGCCATCATAGCATCCCAATCCCACATGTCAGCATACTGGTTTTCTGCACAATAGGTGGTAATTACTCCGTCTATAAGACTTTCAAACATTTTGATAAAGTAATCTCTCAGATTGTCTCCGTTGAGAACGGTCTTTCTCTGTGCATAGATAACCTCTCTCTGCTTGTTCATTACATCGTCATACTGAAGTACTCTCTTACGAACGTCAAAGTTTCTTCCTTCAACTTTTTTCTGAGCGTTTTCAATAGCATTGGAAAGCATTTTATGCTCAATTGGCTGGTCATCCTCAAGACCAAGTGCATTTACTATACTTGTAAGTCTTTCTGAACCGAACAGTCTCATCAAATCATCTTCAAGTGAAATATAGAATCTTGAGGATCCGGGATCACCCTGACGGCCGGAACGACCTCTCAGCTGATTGTCTATACGTCTTGATTCATGTCTCTCAGTTCCTATTATGTGAAGACCACCGGCCTCAACAACTTTTTCTCTTTCAGTATTTGTTACCTTTTTAAACTTGTCGTTCAGCTCTTTAAATCTGCTTCTTGCTTCAAGAATTAGTTCATCATCGGTATCGTTAAAGCTGGTCGATGCACTTATCAGTTCCTCGGAGTAGCCCAGCTTTCTCATTTCCTGCTTTGCCATGTATTCTGAATTACCGCCGAGAACTATATCAGTTCCTCTACCGGCCATATTTGTAGCTATGGTAACAGCTCCAAATTTACCTGCCTGGGCGATGATTTCAGCTTCCTTATCATGGTATTTTGCATTAAGCACCTGATGAGTTATTCCTTTTCTCTTCAGCATGACGCTTAGGAATTCGGATTTTTCGATGGAAATTGTACCTATAAGCGCAGGCTGACCTCTTTTATGACAATCTGCAATATCTTCTATTACGGCATTAAACTTGCCTGCTTCATTTTTATATACCACGTCAGGATTATCCTTACGTATCATATCCTTATTAGTAGGGATAACGATAACATCCAATTTGTAAATAGTGTTGAATTCATTTTCCTCGGTCAAAGCAGTACCGGTCATACCAGCGAGTTTACTGTACATTCTGAAGTAATTCTGGAAAGTTATTGTTGCCAGAGTCTTGCTCTCCCTCTCAACCTTTACTCCTTCCTTGGCTTCAATAGCCTGATGGAGTCCGTCGCTGTAGCGTCTGCCATACATCATTCTTCCGGTAAATTCATCAACAATTATTACTTCTCCATCCTTAACAACATAGTCCTTTTCATTTTTCATTAGTCCATGTGCTCTGATAGCCTGGTTGACATGATGAGAAATAGTCATATTCTCAGGATCGGAAAGGTTTTCAAGTCCGAAGTACTGTTCAGCCTTTTTGATACCATTTGCAGTTAGTACTGCAGTATGAGCCTTTTCATCAACAATATAGTCTTCATCAAATACTTCGTCACTGTCAACCTTGTCATCCATCTGCTTGATTACCTTTGCTTTCAGCTTCAATGCAAAGGAATTTGCCTTTTTGTAAAGGTCAGTGGACTTATCCCCCATACCAGAAATAATAAGAGGAGTTCTGGCTTCATCTATAAGGATTGAGTCAACTTCATCGACAATAGCATAGTGCAGATCCCTTTGAACCATATCTTCCTTGTAAATTACCATATTGTCTCTCAGGTAATCAAAACCTAATTCATTATTGGTTCCATAGGTAATATCGCAATTGTAAGCCTCGCGTCTTTCGTCATTTTCCATGTCATGCACAATGAGCCCCACCGTCAGTCCAAGGAAAGTATAAATCTTACCCATTTGCTCACTGTCACGTCTTGCCAGGTAGTCATTTACCGTAACAACATGCACACCTTTTCCTGACAATGCATTAAGATATACAGGTAAAGTTGCCACCAATGTTTTACCTTCACCTGTTTTCATTTCTGATATTCTTCCCTGATGAAGAACAATGCCGCCAATCAACTGAACTTTGAAATGCCTCATTCCAAGAACTCTCACTGATGCCTCACGAACAACTGCAAACGCTTCCGGAAGGATATCATCAAGTGTTTCTCCATTTGCCAAACGTTCCTTGAATTCTGAAGTTTTAGCCTTTAATTGACTGTCACTAAGTTTTTGAAATTCTGGTTCAATAGCTTCAATCTTTTCAACTATGGGATAAATTCTTTTTAATTCTCTGTCACTATATGAACCAATTATTCTTTCTATTAACTTTTTCATTTAAACCTCCTTGAGCCGCATTGGCTATTGGCCGCGGCTGGGCCATAAATTTTTAAGTGATTTATCTTTAATAACATTTATTTAAATAACCTTGATTTGTCGTTTTAAAATCCTTTATTTGTTGCTTTAAGAATCCTCTATTTGTTGCTTTAAAAATTCTTTATTTGTTGTTTTAAAAACCCTTAGATTTGTCGTTTGAAAAAATTACTCCGGTCATTTGGGTATACTTTTAATAAATAGCAATAAATACCATCGCGTCCAAAACATAGGGATTAGCTCCAAAACGGCGCACTATAAATAAGCAGGCGCAACAATGAAGCCTAAAAATCATATATTGACTTTACAAAATTGTAACTGGTCAGAATTAGCAGAAGACAGGCGGTGAAGAATCTGTAAGATTAAGCAAGGTTCGTCTTGCATAGAGTACTTTCCTTAGATTTACGTTAAAATAAAAAATTATTATCAGAGCCAAACCCACAGTTAAAGAGGTTATGACTGCCAAATCATAAAAATTGTGCTTTATGGAATTTTTTAAGTCTATAGCATTTTGAGCTACAACCTTATAAAAAGCAGCAGGTGTGCCTTTTCTCTGCGAAAGACCTTCTTTCCCGGCAAACTGGCCGGCAAGCTGATTATCCTGCATCATATCAAGACGGGTAAAATTCACAAGGTAGTAGTCTAATAAGTCCGCAGAAAAATAAGCCCCTCCTTCAGAGGCCAAAGCGGACACAATTATTATACTTAAAAATAATTTCTTTAGCATTTACCCTACCTGTCTTTCTCTCTATCCTTCTCCTGGAGCCTGTCAAGGACAAGGTTGTATCCATCGGCACCATAAACAAGGCATCTGTTTACCCTGCTGATGGTGGCTGTGCTGGCTCCAGTTTCATCACATATATCAGTATATGTCTTTTTTTCCCGCAGCATTTTGGCAACTTCAAGTCTCTGTGCCAAAGCCTTTATTTCGGCAATTGTACAGAGATCCTCAAAAAAGCTGTAGCATTCTTCCCTATTATTTAAAAGAAGTATTGCATCAAACAAACTATCCGTATGTTCATCTCTCAACTTGGAATTCATATATGACAAACTCCTAACAGTAAACTAAAATTATTTAGCCGGGATATTACCCTATAGTCAATACAATAACAGCTTTTTTTTAATCAGTCAAGGTTGAGGAAACCCTGAGTAATATTTTTCTACGTCTATCCGCAAATAAAATTGAATACAAATATAACGAGGTAGTAAATGTCCATGGTGATCCCGGGTACATTTCGGGACACCTTTACCCCGTTAAAACATGCCAAGGTAAGAAAATTTTTCTACCGTCAAAAAGTTTTCTGCTGATGCGTTATATCATAAACAGATATCAGTGGAGTTTTATCACTATTAGTGACGCTGCACAGCAGCAAATGGAGGTCATAATGAATGGTTTAGTTATAATCACAAACAGGCAGAAATTAATAATCTGTCTCGCCGCTCTTGCTTTTATAATTTTATCGGCTTTCTTCATTGCTAACCTTGATTTTCCGAAAGCGGTCGAGACAGGTAGTTCCCGCATAAACACCGCCCGGTCTCCCGAGACTGAAAATAAGCAGTTGAAAGATCTCTTGTCAAGCATTCTTCCTGCTGATAATAAGGTGCTCTATGAAAACAGTAACAGAGGCATAGGTAACAATAAGGCCTCTCAAAAGATCTCAGAGCTTTCTACATCTGAAATAATTTCCAAAGGCAAAAACCTTGCTTACTTATTTGTTTATTCAGATGAAGAGTACTTAAGGCCCATATATACAAACCTCTGGAAACAATCCTTCTACCAGGGCTGGCTGTATCTTCCCCGTAAGATAATCGCTGCACGGCACAGTCTTTTCACATATACCGGCGGTGCGGGAAAGGTTTTTGACATTGAAGGGCAGCTTGGTTTCTATCCGAATATTACAATTGATAATCAAAACTATTTTAACTTTTTAATATATAATTTTGATCTGGAGAATATTTCTCAACTGGGAAATGATATTGCCATTACAGGTAAACCTATGAAAAAAGGAATACATATAATTTCAATAAAAATAGAAGATGTTGCTGCTCTAGTAAACGAGAATGGCAATATTACGGTGCATCTATGTACTCCGGCCGGGCACGAATTAGACTATCAGAACCTGCCCTTTTCAAAAGATTCGAATAAGGTTGTAGACTTTGGCCTTGTTGAAGAATCATATATTGAAGAGTCAAAAAATTATGAAACTGATTTATCCTCTTTCGAATTAAGCCAGCAGAATATTGTCCTGAAGCAGCAGCTTACCCATTTTATCTCCGATTCATCAAAACCCATATATTTTCAGCCAAATGGTACATATCAGACTGCAAACAATTTAGATGTAAACGTTGACATTGAAGATGCACTAACAAACCAAAAAATAGTTAAGTACACTAAAATATATAACAATAAAAAGTATGAAAGTCCAATATTCCATCCTCAGTGGAAGGCACATTACGACAGAGAGTGGTGTTATATACCACGAAAAATGTACCTGAATATGAAAAGAGTGTTTGTATTACCTTCCGAAAAAGATGTTGCAAGTGACTTATTGGGAGAATTGGGTTTCTTTGAAAAGTTTTCAGGCGTGTCTGAGGATAAAACCGGTATTGTAGTTAATAATTTTAACTTAAAAAATATTGGTATTTACGAGGATAGTATTTTATTACAGGGAATACCGGCCAGATCCGGTATGCAAATAGTAGGCATTGATAAAAAATATCTTAAGGAATATAAGGAATACACTGTAAGACTTGTTACCACAGATGCGTGTGAAATTGATACCGATGTGGTCAGATACTAATCTGAAGTTTAGGCTGTTTCCAAAAATTAATATAAATTAAAGGCTAATAAATAAAATTAGCCTTTTTCATTTCCACCTTATTTTGTAATTTTCACCTTATTAGTTCAGACTTTTAATAACTTTTGTTTTTTCCAGCACTGCTACGAAAACATATGCAATAACAGCACTTACGCCACCCTGGATCAGGTTACCCGGCAGTTCTGCGACTACAGCTGCTACTGCCAAACTTTTATCTATAAGCCTTATCACTGTTAACTCAAAAAATAAATATCCCGCCGCCATTACAATTGCTCCAACAATCAAGGCAATTATTCTTCTGATAACCGATGGTATTACTTCTCCCTTTTTATTGGCAATAACTCCTACAATATAGCCCTCTATACCTTTGACTATAAAGGTAAATGGGGCAAAAAGAACATAACCTCCCAATAAATCCGCCAATGCCGAGCCCAAAGCTCCTGCAGCAAGTCCGGAACTTCTCCCCAGCAGAATTGCTGCAATCATTATAACAGAGTCTCCAATATTGAAGTAACCTTGTGCAATAGGACTGGGAATGTGCAAAAAGGGCAAATATGTTATAAGAAAGACCAATGCAATCATTAAAGCGGTTAAAACAATCTTTTTGGTAGAAATCTTCATTTATAAACCTCAATTCGATAAATTAGAATTTATTCTTCTTCAATTCTAATATTATTTGCAATTGCAATCAATGAATTCTTTTTTTCAAGCCCGGATATTTTTTCTTTTATATCCTTTTCACTTAAAACCGGTGTAATGAAAGCAACCTCATTACCCTGGATTTTAGAGCCAAGATCAATAAACTCAATTTCACCAAACAAGGCTTTTATATCTGCTTTGGCTTCGGAAGGCTTATCTGTAACAGCTCTCACCAGGAATTTGGCAGGGCTCTCTTCAATAGCAATTACATTATTTTCAGTGTTTCGGACCCATACACTCCTGGTTCCGAAATCAGGATGTTTTGCAATATCAATAACATCAGCAACTACGGCACTGGCTGTGGGAAGTTTGCCGGCACCTCTGCCGTAAAACATAGCGTCACCTATGGCATCACCCTTAACCACTATCGCGTTGAAAACATCCTCAACATTTGAGAGCGGATGCTCCTTTGATATTATTGCAGGACTGACACGTGCAAATATTTTGTCCCCAAGTTTTCTGCTGATCGCTATGAGTTTGATCACGCCGTTCATTGCTTCAGCATATTTCATATCTGCGGCAGTTACCTTTGTAATGCCTTCTGTGTAGATATTTGAATAGTCAACAAATTCGTTATAAGCTATTGAAGAAAGTATGGCAAGCTTTCTGCATGCATCGTGTCCCTCAACGTCAGCTGTAGGATTCTGTTCTGCATATCCATTTTGCTGAGCTTCCTTCAAAGCATCCTCAAAGCTCTTTCCTTCCTTTTTCATCTGGGTAAATATATAATTGGTAGTACCGTTCAAAATACCGGTTATTCCGTTGATTTCATTTGCAGCAAGGCATTGATTCAGCGGACGTATGATTGGTATTCCGCCGCCTACGCTTGCCTCAAACAAATAGCTTACCCCATTTTCTTTCGCAAGCTGGAGTAATTCAGGGCCCTGGGAAGCTACCAACTCCTTGTTTGAGGTTACCACACTTTTTCCAGCCTCCAGAGCTCTTCTGGTAAAATGGGCTGCAATAGTAGCTCCACCTATTGTTTCAACTACTATATCAACACTTTTATCGTTAAATACGTCATCTGCATTCTTTGTAAGGACGTCACTGTCGGGCCCCTCTGGAAAATCTCTTATATCCAATATCCATTTAACCCTGATTTCAGTTCCTGCCCGCTGTTTTATACTTTCACTGTTTTTCCTGATAACCTCAGCAACACCTGAACCAACTACACCATAACCTAAAATAGCTACATTTATCATTTTACCCTCCAGTACCCAATGTGCCTTATTCGAATGCAACCATGCTACACGTAATTCCCACACTGGCAAAAATTATTATGAACATTTATTTGATACACTACCTTGCCAATATTTCACTTTTTCTGACACCTTCAACCTTACTGATCTCACCCATCATATTCTGAATATCCTCCTTCATTTCAAAGGTTTCGATTGAAATAGTCACATCGGCCAGGCCGTTGATTGGAATATTCTGATTGATAGTCAATATATTGGCATTTGCGGCAGCAATTTTATTTATAATACTTGAAAGTATTCCGGAAAAATCTTCTACTACGAAAAATAGTGTTATTACCTTTCCTCTTGAAGTTTCATAGAATGGAAAAACGTAATCCTTATATTTGTAAAAAGCACTTCTGCTTATTCCCACTTCCTTAACAGCATCATTAACGGTTTTTATCTTCCCCAAGCTCAGGATTTTCTTGACCTCTATTACTTTTGCAAATACATCCGGCAATATAACAGAGTCAACTAGAAAAAAAACTGATTCCTGTTTCATTAAATCCTCCTGTCCACCCAATGCGTACAATTGTTTTTCCTTGGAGTAATATTAGCATAATTTTTAATATTTTGCAACCAAAAAAGGAGTATTAATCCCAATTAGGATCAACACTCCTCCATATTACTAAAATACTATATTTTAAGCGCTTCCTTTACCTTGTCTATCATAGAAAGGGGTTCACATATTTCCTTATGAAGAACAGGTTTTTTATCGAGTTCTTTCAAAGGTGCCGGAATTGTAAGTCCGGACTTTTCCGAAAGCACCGACAGAAGTTCAAATTCTGTTTTCCCTGTAACAGCTTCTTCTCCGGCTATGGCCTTTACAACACTTTCATTGAACTTGAATGGACTTGCTGTTGAAACAATAACAGCCTTTGTAACATCACTGGTTGAGATGACATATTTATCATAAACATCTACGGCTACAGCAGTATGGGTATCAAGTACATATCCTGTTTCGGAATAAACACTTTCAATTGTCTTCAGGGTATCTGTATCATTTGAGTATCCTGCCCAGAATACATTTTGAATTTTCTTTCTTGTGTCCTGATCTACAGAATAGACTCCTTCATTTTTAAGTTTGTTCATCCAGTTGGATACCATCTCGGAGTCACCGTCGGTAACCAGATATAAAAGCCTTTCCAGGTTGCTGGAAATGAGTATATCCATGGACGGAGACAGGGTTTTCTTAAACTCTCTGTTTCTGTCATAGACTCCTGTGTTGATGAAATCGGTCAATACGTTGTTGTCATTGGAAGCACAAATCAGTTTGTTTACAGGCAATCCCATCTGCATGGCATAATATGCTGCAAGTATATTTCCAAAATTACCTGTTGGTACAACAAAGTTAATCTTTTCTCCAATTTCAATTTCCTTATTCTTAAGCATATCCGCATATGCCGAGAAATAATATACAATCTGAGGCACCAGCCTTCCCCAGTTAATGGAGTTTGCCGATGAGAATTTATAGCCATTTTCATGCAATAAAGCTGAAACATCTTCATCACTGAAAATTCTTTTTACACCGTTCTGCGCATCGTCAAAATTTCCTTTTACAGCTATTGAATAAACATTGCTTCCTTCCTGCGTAACCATCTGCATTCTCTGAACCTGGCTTACACCTTCACTTGGGAAGAATACAATAATTTTAGTTCCATCAACATCCTTAAAACCTTCAAGGGCAGCCTTGCCTGTATCTCCTGAAGTTGCCACGAGTATAACAATTTCTTCCTTCTCACCTGTTTTCTTTAATGCTTTGACGAGAAAATGCGGAAGAATCTGGAGGGCCATATCTTTAAAAGCACTTGTCGGGCCGTGCCAAAGCTCTAAAACATTCACCGAATCATAAAGCTTGTGCAAGGGTGCAATTGCATCTGTTTCAAATTTCTGAGCTGTATACGCCTGGTTAACACAATCAGACAATTCACTTAATGTATAATCATCCAAATAACCTTCAAGTATGCTTAAAGCACGTTCCTGGTACGTCATTTCACTCATTTTCAATATTTGTTCCTTATCAAAACGTATGACTTTTTCAGGAACAAACAAACCTCCATCAGCTGCAAGTCCTCTTTTAATAGCTTCAGCCGAACTAACATTAGAACAATTCCCTCTAGTGCTTCTATATAACATTTTTACCTCCTGCAAGGTGAACCTGTCTTACTCAAGGTTCAAACTTCTATAAGAAATTAGTATTAATTCGTATTTCGTTAAACTTAATAATATAATAAATGCTCGAAAATTGCAAATGGCAAAGACTATTCAATTATTATATTCCTATAGCTTAAATTTTGATAACAGGTAATGAAGTTTTTCTGCACTTTTTTGGGAATTCTCCGCCTGCTTTGTTACCATTTCGGTCTTTTCAACTATTTCAGAGGTCTTTTGAGCTATACTCGTTGTTCCCTCTGCCCCTTCATTGGCAGCCCTTGTAACCTCACCGATAGATTTACTTATCTCCTGTATTGATGCCAGCAGCTCCTGAGAGGTTGCACTGAAATCGCTTACAAGATCATTGATCATTCCGGCGTCCTTACTGTATTGTTCACCTGTATCAACCATTTTTATATAATCCGGGACTACGTGGTTTTCAATGAAGTCCAGAGCTTCTCCAGAGCTTGTCTTCAAGTTTTCTACAGCCTCTATTACTGTTTTTGTGACATTCTGTATTCTTACTACAGTTTCCTTGGAATCATCGGCAAGTTTTCTTATTTCATCAGCAACAACCGCAAAGCCCTTACCTGCTTCACCAGCACGGGCAGCCTCAATTGCAGCATTTAATGCCAAGAGATTGGTCTGAGAGGTTATTTGCAGAATTCCATCTGCCAGCATACCAATTTCTTGTACAGCATTTGATTGTTCCATAGCACATCTTAACTTCCCGTCTACCGATACTCGAATATCATGTGCGGCCATTTGTGACTGTCTTGCGGTAGCTTTTAATTCTTCAGCCCTTTCACTGATTTCTGAAGCGGTTCTGGCGCCTTCCTGAGCCTTATACGCTATATCGCCGGCAGCATTTTCCATTTCATTTGTGGAAGCAGTCATCTCTTCAGACGAGGCCGCTGTTTCCTCCATCCCTGCTGCCAGCTCTTCTGTGGTAGCCGAAACTTCTTCAACACCGGAATTTAATCTCTCTATGTTACCGACTATCTGGTTAACATCATACTCTACATCTTTTGCAACATCTGCAACACTGTGGAAGGATTTACGTATACTTTCGGTAAAGGAATTGAAAGCGTGAGCCATTTGGGATATTTCATCCCTGGATCTGGATTTAAAGTTTATGGTAAGATCATTATTCCGACTGGCAGCTTCCATAGCTGTCTTAAACTCATTAATCGGCTTTGTTATGGTATGTACAACAAATAAAGCTATTGCTGCAACAATTAATAGAGTAACCAATGATATCAGAAGGAAATCATTTCTCAGATCAATAATATCACTATACGCTTTGCTACTGTCAACTTCCAATCCAAATACCCAGTTTGTACTTGGTATTTTATTATATTTTATTATTTTCTGTTCACCTTTGTAGGAATAGTCAATATGACCTTCTTCGCCGGTAAAATTATCAGCTAAGTCTTTATATTGAACACTATCCTTAAACTTCGTATTTACCAGCTGCTTATCCGGATGAGCCAGTATTGTGCCCGAGGTATCAATAAGAAAACCATGTCCGAGGCCATCCAAATTCATCTTGTTAACCATTTCTGTTATAGTATCCAACAGAATATCCTCTGAAATAACCCCATACAGCTTTCCTGCCTTATCTTTTAAAGGAAATGCAATTGAAATTGTATATTTATTTGTAACCTTATCCAGATATGGTTCGGAATAGTGTAATCCCGGGTTCTCTTTTACACCCTTATACCAGGAACGTTCTCTGGGGTCATAATCCTTATCGGGAACCCAGCCGGAACCATCAATAAATGATCCGTCTTCAAAGCCTATGTATATGTCAGTTATACTTTTTGCATTTGTTTCCGATTTCAGTGCCGAGAGATGCCCGGCCGTTATTTCTTCTTTTGTTTCAGTACCGTTTATTACCTGGCCGATGGTCTCAACAACCTTTGCTTTTTCAATTATCCAGCCGTTTAACTTATCTACTACTCCCAAAGCTGTTACTGACAGCTTATCATCAATATTCTGCCCGGACTGGTTATTTATAAAGGAGTAACCCAATATTGCTATAGGTACAAGAGAAATGAGTGATACTGCTATAAATAAGGCAACCAATTTTGTTTTAAGTTTCATTAACGCACCCCCATTATTCTGCATTATTTTATCACAATTGACAAAATAATAGCATTTTCTACATTAACTTGTTAAACTAAATATACTATCCAGTTATTTTTTTGTCAATGTTTAGCTTTGTACGGGGGTTAGCGCATTTGCCAGGTTAAAACCACTTAGTTTTGTGGTTTTCCGGGAATCAAATATCAGCATTATCTCCATCCTCGATTACGTTTGTGCATGTTGATAAGAAGCTTTTGAACCGCTATTTTTCCCTGTTCGTATAAAAACTGCATATTTTCCTGATTAATGTCAAAATCCAGAAAGGATATGGAGCCTGTATTGATATGCGCTATATTATCTATGTTATAGGAATTCTTTGGAACTCCTGTGTCATGAGAATTTGCCAACAGCTTCTTCAGCATATTTTCTGCCGTCTGCAATTCCTTCGGCTCTTTTCCTTCCAGCTTAAGTCCTATTATATTTTGTTGATTGCTATCAATAAGCCATACCGGGAAATTATCCAGAACTCCTCCATCTATTATATAGTGCTGTCTTAAAACATTGCCTTCCTTTTTCATCAACACACAGGGTTCAAAGACAAACGGTACACTGGTACTCATTCTGACAGCTTTTGCAACCTCCAGTTTATCCGGATCAATGTTATACCTTGCAATATCATCCGGAAGGACTATAACTCTTCCGCTATTGGCATCAACAGCAGTCATCCTGACCTTATAGCCCCGGGGATTAACCTTGTCGGCAATACCCCCTCTAAAATCACTGAAGGTATGTATGCCTCTGTTAGCCAATAGCTGCGTCACCCATTTCTCAAGCAGATCCCCGTCTAAAAAAGCATTTTGCTGGCTGAAGGCTATAAGATTACTTAGGAAATTACCCCTTATTCCCTTAAAGTCATCCTTGTGTTTTTTTATATGCTGTAATTCGGGATAATCCTGTCTGTAAAGAAGAGCTTCTATATCACTGTCATTAATAGTATTCCTTTCCTTCATCAGGCTTCTTATCTTCCTATTCAGTGAAGCATCCAGATATTCTCCACTTCTAAGCTTCAAGATACTGAAATCAAACTCCTTCAGAATTTTTACCAGTTCCCTTGATGAGTATCCGGCTCCAATTAAAGCTCCTATAAGTGCCCCTGCAGATACTCCTCCGATATTACCGAACTTTCTGTATCTTCTTTCCAGCTCCTCATATGCCCCTACAAAGGCTATACCCTTTATTCCACCACCACTAAGTACAAGATTTAATACATAATTATTAACACTCATTACAAATTCCCCAAACACTAAAACTATCTAATGTATTATATTATTAATTTTTAATAATTAGTATATTGTACAACCCTGGTTCTCCACTTAGTTAATTTTTAATTAAATGCTCACAAAGTGTTTTCAAATTGTGAAGCTCATGGTAGAATCTTATGTACTATTGTTTATTATCTGCTTAACAATCATGTCTTAAAGCAGTTATCATATTAACAAATAATACATAGATAACAAAATACGTATACAACAAAATACATATATAACAAAATACATAAATAACAAAATACATATAACAAAATACATATACAAAATAAGAAGAGGTGCTATATGGATATATTCTTACTAATTGGTGTCGTTGTAGGATTCCTTGCTGTTGTTGTCGGAATGATTGTAAAAGGTGCTGATGTTTCTGTTCTGTTAAACCCTGCTGCTGCCATAATTATTTTAATAGGAACAACAGCTGCGGTTATGAATTCCTTCCCCAAAAAGGAGTTTCTGAAAATACCAAAAATAGCGTCGGTTTTATTCAGAGACCGAAAAAGAGAAGACCCTGCAGAAATAATTGAAAAAATTGCCGACCTTTCTCAAACTGCCAGAAGGGATGGACTTCTGTCTCTGGAATCAGTTATGCAGAAGATAGACAATAAATTTATGAAAAAAGGACTTGGTATGGTAATCGATGGAATAGAACAGGAGTACATAACAGAAGTTTTAAACAGTGAAATAGACAGTATGGAGGAAAGACACAGGGCAGGCGCAAGTATTTTTTCAACTGCAGGCGGTGCAGCACCCACACTGGGAGTTCTAGGTGCCGTTATCGGTTTGATAGGAGCACTCGGAAACCTGAATGACACTGAGAAACTTGGTCATATGATAGCTGCAGCCTTTGTTGCAACACTTTACGGTATATTCTTCGGTTATGTCATATGTCATCCCTTTTCTTCCAGGTTAAAAAGAAAATCACACGAAGAAATAAATACTATGAGAATTATCCTTGAAGGAATATTATCCATACAGGCCGGAGAAAATCCCAAAAGCATTATTTTGAAATTATCAGGAATGCTGGAACCCAAAGAAAGAGCAAAACTTGAACAAAAGATTGAGAATCCCGGTAAAGCTGAATAGAATTTATATCTGGGTCGAACCTTGGCTCATGGAGGCTAATATATATGTCCAAGAAAAAAGTGCATCACGAGGAACACGTTGATGAAACCTGGCTGATTCCTTACGCGGATATGCTTACTCTGCTGCTTGCTCTGTTCATAGTAATGTTCGCGATGAGTAAGCTGGATAATGAAAAAATGGAAAAAGTCAGCGAGCAGTTCAATATTATTTTTTCCGGAGGATCAGGTGTTCTCGATAAAAACGGGACTTCACTTATTCCAATGGACAACCTGCCAACCCTGAATGAGCAGGAAGAAGACAAAATGACTGAAATAAAGCAGAATATTGAAGAAGAAATAAAATCCAGCGGTTATGCAGATAAAATAAGTGTGACCTTAGGTGAAAAAGGTCTTGGTATCTCTATCCAGGATGTGGTGCTATTCAACTCAGGGAAAGCCGATGTACTGGATAATGTACATCCAATGCTGCTGCATATTTCTGAAATGCTTAAAGGATTGGATAATAATATCAAAGTCGTAGGGCACACTGACAATGTTCCCATAAAAACTTCACAATTCCGTTCAAATTGGGACTTAAGTGCCATGAGAGCCATTAATGTAATGAACTTCTTTATTGATAACGGAGGTCTAGATCCTGAAAGATTTTCCTTCGAAGGCTATGGACAGTATTCTCCTAAATACGATAATTCAACCGATGAAGGAAAAGCAAAGAACCGAAGGGTTGAAATAATCCTGATTCGTAAATACCCTCTGGATGACAGTAAAAAAGCTGACACCAATTAATGGTTGTCAGCTTATATATATTGAATATATGTCTTATAAATGATGCTCTATTGAATGGCGCTTAATCTGCTTTTAGCATGTTTTGCATATGAAGATTTGGGATACTGCTCAATAAGCTTCTGATATGCTTCTGCTCCTTTTTGGTTATCACCTTGCTCCACATAACTTTTTCCAAGAATATATAAGGCCTTGTCCCCGAAAGTCCATTTGTCACCGAGTTTAAATACTTTCTCCAACTTTTCAATGGCTCCTGCGTAGTTACCGTTGTTATAAAGTGTGTTACCCTGATTTGTAAGTGCGGATGCAGCCTTTAGGTAAACATCGCTTTTTAATGAATCGTATTTCTTCTTTTGCTCGCTGTTAAGCTCTTTAATAGGAATTGCCTTTAATTTGTCTGCAGCCTCTTCATATTTTTTTTGATTAAAAAGTGAAGATATTTGGGAAATATCTGAAGACAGCTGGTACTGCTTTAATTTCAGGTTTGCAGCATCAAGCTGCTCCTGCAGTTCTTTGTTTTGTGCAAGAATCTTATCCGTATCGTCATTAACTGCTTCATTTGCAATGGGTTCATTTTCTGTTTTGATATCCTTGTTATCCTTCATTGTCATAACGAAGAAAATCAAGGCTGCCACAAGACAAATTACACCAAAAATATTAAAAGCCAATGCGATTTGGGGTTTTTTGAATATACTGGCAAGCTTTTTGAGCAAAAGGTATTCCGCCTGGACTTCTTCATCCTTGAACTGTTCTTTTTTGGCAGGTTCTTTTTGAGGTTCAGCTGCTTTCTGCTTTTTGTTTATATTCTTACCCTGCTTTGCAGGTTTCCTGCTGCTGTCTCCTGCAGTAATATAGTTTAGGTAATCGGCTGCTTTTAAAACATTATTTTCACTTTGAACTACTTTGCCGAAAAGTGCTTCAGCCTTGTCCATCTGCTTTGTGTACGCATAGCACAATCCCAATAGATTTACAGCCTCATAAAAATCAGGATTAATAGCAACAACCCTTTTTAATTCAATGATCGCTATATCTTCACTACCGGTTTTAAGGTATTCTATTGCCTTGTTATATGCTTTAACGGAATCAACAATTTTTTCTGATACTTTATTGTCTTGAGAAAATTTTTCAATGTCTATAGGTGTAAAACTCCTGATCTCCTGACTCAGATCCATGAACATCGGCTCCCTTCAAAGTACTAGAATACTTTATCCAGAAAATCAGCTTATTACCTGAAGCTGATTTTCTTTTATCTTTTGGCAAAACGACACTTGTAAAAATTTCAATTGTTGGAATCCCTATACTCTAAAAAAATCTCTAATCCGCCCAATCATATAGAGTGACCCAAATGCACAGATCACGCCATTTGGACCAACATTCTCCAGGGCAAGCCTTAAGCCGTTTTGTAAAGTAATTCCATCCATAACACAGTTTGAATATTTAGCAAGTTTAGCAGCCAGTTCACCGGAGGGAATTGCTCTGGGATTATCAGGAGTTACGGTAATTATGAGTTTTGCCTTATCAGCAAGCATATCCATAATTTGATCATAATCCTTATCTCCCAGAAATCCTACTATAAACACCTTTTCCTTTTGGTTAAAATATCTTTCAAGAGCAGCATTCAGTGCATTCCCGCCTTCCGGATTGTGTGCTCCGTCAATTAAAACCACAGGATTTGTATTTATTATTTCCAGTCTGCCCGGCCATGTTGTATTGGCAATACCATTTCTTATATTAGTATTAGCAATTTTGTAGCCTTTATTTATCAAAACTTCACAAACATCAATGGCAACTGCAGCATTCCTCAGTTGATGGTCACCCAACAGTTTGATGTTCAACCCGGTATAATCTTTATAATCAAAAGTCTGTCCTTCAAGACCAAACTTTTTAAGTGACAATGAATCAAGTTTTACAATATGAATACCGCTTTTCAAGTCCCTGCACACATCTTCAAAGACCTGTCCGGCTTCCGGTACTTGAGGATAGACTACAGTTGGACAATTTTTCTTGATAATACCCGCTTTTTGATAAGCAATTTCAGCCAGTGTTCCACCCAACCTGTCAGTGTGATCCAAACTTATCGTTGTTATTACAGAAACTTCCGGGGATTCGATAACATTGGTTGAGTCAAAACGCCCTCCCAGTCCAACCTCTAAAACAACGATATCGCATTTCTCTCTATAATAGTACTCAAAGGCTGCCGCCGTTATAATTTCAAATTCAGTGGGATGAGAAAATCCCATTTCCAGCATTATATCGATTTTGGATTTTACAAAAGTAATTATCTCCGCCAGATCAACAGTATCTATTTCCTCATTGTCTACTTTAATTCTCTCAGTAAATCTTTGTATATATGGTGATGTAAATATACCGGTTCTATATCCTGAATCCATAAGAATATTACTTATAAAAGCAGTGGTTGATCCCTTTCCATTTGTCCCTGCTATATGAACAAACTTCAACTTTTTTTGCGGATTTCCCATTAAATCCATTAGTTTGGAGATACTTTCCAAACCGAGCTTACTTCCAAATTTAAGGGTACCATGTATGTATTCCATAGCTTCTTCGTAGTTCATGGTATTCCGTTCCTCCAATTGAGAACCAGGTCGTATTGAGACTGGCTCTTATGACGTACAAATTAACAATATCAGTTTTTTCCAATACAGTCAATTATAAATATGCAAACATTGATCAAGGTTTATTTAATAAGTTCACTTATATCATTTTTTGCCAGGTGAACAGTAGTTATTCCCATACTTGTCAGCAAAATATGATCAAAGACAACCATTCTGCAAAGTTCAAGTTTTTCTTCTTCTGATAATTCTATAAAAGCCGCAAGATTGCTTTCAGTTCCTTCCAAAGGCAGATAGTAACGGACTCCGGCTTTTGGAATTAACTTTCTGATTTCAGGTTCACTCCATGTTTCTTTAGGAATGAGGGCATATATCTCAAAGCCTTCTATCTTCTTGCTTTCAAGAGTTATAGATAATATCTTTCTACTGGCATCATCAATCACCTTCTTATTTCTGTGCTCTATTCCAAAATGCTGCAAGCCTTCAACAAATTGTGCAGCAAGATTTTTTTTCTCATAGGCATCCATATTCAACAGTGAGCTGTTTAGTTCTATAAACATATCCGTCTCAGCTTTTAAAGCTGTTATAATTTCATAGCTCACATCGGAGTTATCCATCTTTTTGCCTGAGTAAGTTATTGAAAAGCTTGATATTCCACTAGTATTTTTGCTTGCTATTTCCGTCAGTCTGGCCTTGACACGATTATCCATTTGTATGCCCCTTTTCTGAAATTGATTGCTGTTTTAGTGATTACATTATATACTCCCAGCCGTAAATTGTGAATAGACTGAATTTTTAATCAGTACAGTCCTGATAGTTTCATGGTATTTTTACATGATATGCCATGGTATTTTCGCACGGTATACCCATGGTATTTTCGCATGGTATGCCCATGGTATTTTCTTGGTATTTCCCTCCTATTAAGATTAACAAATACGAGTTGATTATGCGCTGACTTTTCACACTCACATTCAGGAAATAGGTTCTGCCATTTATTTTGAGGCGTATATTTCCTTAGAAATGCAAACAGCCGGCTCAAAAGAAATATGGATTCTCATGAGCCAGCCGTATAAGTTTTTTATTTTTTAGTTTTTATTTGGGAATGACCAAATATTTGGTCATTCCTTAGCTAATCTTGCTTCAAGCTGCTGCTTTTGTTCTTCATACCCGGGTTTTCCCAGAAGAGCAAACATATTTTTCTTATATGCTTCTACACCCGGCTGATCAAATGGATTGACAGCAAGCAGGTAACCGCTGATACCGCATGCCTTTTCAAAGAAGTATACCATGCTTCCGAAATAGTATTCATTCAGTTCAGGTACATTAATAACGAAATTAGGAACTCCCCCGTCGGTATGTGCAAGCAGGGTTCCTTCAAAAGCCTTGTTGTTTACAAAATTCATATCTTTACCTGCAAGGAAATTAAGGCCGTCAATGTTATCCTTATCTTCCTTGATAGTAATACTCTTCTTAGCCTTTCCAACGTGAATTACAGTTTCAAACAGGTTTCTCAGTCCATCCTGAATATACTGGCCCATTGAGTGTAAATCGGTAGTAAAGTCAACACCTGCAGGGAATATACCCTTTTGATCCTTTCCTTCACTTTCTCCGTATAGCTGCTTCCACCATTCAGTAAAGAAGTGGAGTGATGGTTCATAGTTAACCATTATTTCAATAGTTTTATTCTTATTATATAGAGCATTTCTTGCTGCAGCATACCTATAGCAGTCATTATTCTTGAAATCTGCATCCTTGTATAGCTTGCAGGTATCAGCAGCACCCTGCATGATTTTATCGATATCGGCTCCGCATACAGCAATAGGCAAAAGGCCCACTGCAGTTAATACCGAGAACCTGCCTCCAACATCATCAGGGATAACAAAGGATTCATAGCCTTCTTCATCAGCAAGCTTCTTTAATGCTCCTTTTGCTTTGTCAGTTGTTGCATAGATTCGTTTTTGAGCTTCCTGCTTTCCATACTTGTTTTCCAAATATTCCTTGAAAATCCTGAAAGCAACGGCAGGTTCAGTAGTTGTCCCTGATTTGGATATTACGTTAACAGAAACTTCCTTGCCTTCGATCAATTCAAGCAAATCTGTTACGTAGGTTGAACTGATGTTGTTACCCACAAAATATATTTCAGGTGTTTTTCGTTTGCTTTTTGGAAGCATGTTGTAGAAAGAGTGTGAAAGCATTTCTATCGCTGCCCTTGCTCCAAGATAAGATCCACCGATGCCTATTACAACCAGAACATCTGAATCCGATTTGATTTTTTCTGCTGACTTCTTGATTCTTGCAAACTCGTCCTTATCATAGTTTAAAGGCAGATCAACCCATCCCAGAAAATCGTTTCCAGGGCCGGTTTTGTTATGCAGCATTTCATGAGCCTGTTTTACATATCCTTCGAAATAATTGATTTCATAATCACTCAAAAAACTTGCTGCTTTTGAGCTGTCAAATGTGATTCTTTCCATAAAATTACCCTCCCGTAGTGCAATTCCATAATTTTTTCTTCTTTTGGTATTTCTACCTTGGAAAAAATTTATCCTTTCTAGTATACCACTCGATTTTTCTAATTAAAAGTTTTAATTCCAATTTTTATAATACTTTCAGACAATTAATTTATTTGATATACCTTGGTTTTTGCACAATCTAATGTATTTCTCTTAATACTATATCTATTTTTTATATAAAGTATCATCAACCATTTAAAACAAAATTTACTAGGTGTCAAAACGTCTTTTTTTTTACAAAATAGTATTAAGGAACAATTACTATAATTAAATAGTTCGTTCCGATAAAGAGTATTCTAATTTATAGTAACCAAAAAAGGAGAATTATTATGTCAAGACCAAAGACACCACTTGTTCCTGATAGCAGAGATGCATTAAACAAATTCAAAATGGAATGTGCAGCTGAAATTGGCAGAACCCAATTCACAAAAGAAAATAATGACCATTATAAAGGCGATTTGACAGCTAAGCAAAATGGATCTGAAGGCGGTCCCATCGGTGGACAAATGACCAAGAAAATGGTCGAGTTTTACGAAAATAGTGTTAAAAATAAATAAGCAGTTCTGCTATTAAATGTGCTGCCCACAAAAAAATATCAGTGAGATAAAATCTCAACTGATATTTTTTTATTTCTAATTTATTTTTTATTTCTTATTTAATAGTAGCTATCTTAAAGAATAACCAAAACTACCCATATAATTGATCAAACTGTTTGCAAAGGCACTTATATCGTCACTTGACAGTGTCTTTTCGGCTGAGCCGATTACAAATCTGAAGGTCATGCTCTTTTTACCCTCAGGCAGGCCCTTGCCTGTGTAAAGGGTAACGAAATCAAAGCTATTGAGCAGCTCTGATTTATATGTGCCTATGTCCTCTTTAACCTTATCAAAAGTAACCCCATTATCAACCAGGAAACTGTAATCCAGAGTAACTTCAGGGAACTTTGAAGGCTCTTTGTATTTTACAACCTCTTTATCTATAGCCTGCAGAACATCTCTGTTTATTTCAAGAACCGCTATGTTCAGCTTTTTGGCTATATTCTTTTTAATGGTAGGATGTACTACACTCAAGTAGCCCATGTGATTTCCGTCAGCACTTATATCCACTGATTTCATAGGATGTACCCAGTTATACTGACTTGTGCATGCTGAGAAATCAATATTTGCATTCTTTAATGTCTTTGCTGTAAAAGTCATAATACCCTTTAAATCATAGAAGAGTTCATCTTCGCTCTTTATTTTACTGGCGGCAAGTATGCAGATGTTTTTGTGCTGTTCGCACTTATCCTTTGGAGAAGGAGCTGTAAATACGCTGCCGATTTCAAACAGTGTAAAATCGTCATATGCCTTTTCATTCTTTTCAGCAAATACAAGCATTCCTGGAACCATGCTGTCTCTGAGGGTATTGGCATCCTGTGCCTGAGGGTTCAGCACCTTCACATGACCATTTGTTTCCAGTCCCATCCTGCTGTTAAAGGTATTGTCATACCAGATATAGCTGTTAACTTCACTGGCACCGAATCTTTCGGAAAGCAGCTCTTTAACCTTGTGATCGGTAAGCCTATCCTCATTGTATTGAAGCGGTTTTAAAGGTACATCCAGAGTTTGCGGCTGGATATTGTCATATCCGAATATTCTGGTAATTTCTTCTATAATATCAACCTTCATGGTTATATCCTTTGTAGCTCTGAAGGTAGGAACCTTTATGCTGAAGGTATCTCCATTGACTTCCACCTTGAATTCCAGGGATCTTAGAATATCCACCATTCTTTCCAGTGTCAGAGTGTTTCCGATATATCTGTCTATATATGGCTTTGTGATAGTAATATCGATTGGTTCAAGTTTAGTACAGTATACATCTGTTAAAGCAGATGCAAACTGAATATCAGGCTGCATATCCTTCAAAAGCTTTACAAACCTCTGTATGGCAGTAACAGTCATATTAGGGTCGATCATTTTTTCATAACGTGCGCTTGCTTCGGTACGAAGACCTATCTTTGTGGAGCTCTTTCTTGTAGAAGAACCTTCAAAGTTTGCCGACTCCAGTAATATTGATGTTGTATCTTCCAATACCTCCGAGTTTTCACCACCCATTATACCAGCTATAGCTACCGGTTTTTCCTTGTTACAGATAAGCAAAACGTCTTCAGGCAGCTTTCTTTCGGTACCATCAAGTGTTTTAAACAAAGTCGGTTCCTTTGTTGATCTGACAATTATGCCGCTTTCCACCTGCCTGCTGTCAAAGGCATGCATTGGCTGCCCCATTTCAAGCATCAGGTAGTTTGTAAGGTCAACAAGCGGAGATATAGGTCTCATTCCGCAGTAGAACAGTCGTACCTTCATGTTCAATGAGGTCTCCAGTTTCCTGACTCCGTCAATTTTAAGTCCTGAATATCTCAGGCACTTTTCAGTGTCCTCAACGGTTATATCAAGCTCCGGCTTGTTCTCAGCAGCCGCCAAATCGTCCAATTTCATAGGCTTCAGTTCTCTGCCGTATATAGCAGCGATTTCACGGGCTATACCGTAATGTCCCCATAAATCAGGTCTGTTTGTAAGAGATTTATTATCAATTTCAATAATAACGTCATCTATATTTATTATAGATTTTATATCTGTTCCAGGCGCATAATCTCCGTCAAGTATCAACAGACCGCCATGATCATCACTGATTCCAAGTTCCTTAGCAGAACAAAGCATTCCGAAACTCTCAACACCAACAAGTTTCACCTTGCCAAGTTTCGGCATATTCTTTACCGAACCGCCTATTTTAGCCAAAGGAACAAGAATACCCTCGGTAACATTTGGTGCGCCACAGACAATTTGAAGGATTCCGTCCCCTGAATCAACCTGGGTAATTTTAAGCTTTTTGGATTCAGGATGGGGAACAACGCTTAATACTTTAGCAACAACTACATTCTGAATATCCTGCCCTACAAACTCTACCTCTTCCACCTCAGCAGTCGACATGGTAAATCTGTACCACAGCTCTTTTATATCAATACCGTCCAAATCAACGTAATCTTTTAACCAATTTAGTGATATTTTCACTTGCTTCCCTCCTATCTAACTGAAAATTGTTCCATAGCTCTCAAATCACCTGAATTAAGAACACGGATATCACTTATTCCATATTTCATCATTGCAAGTCTTGTCAGACCCAAACCAAAGGCAAATCCTGTGTATTCCTCAGGGTCTATGCCACCGTAACGCAATACGTTGGGGTGTACCATTCCGCATGGGAGAAGTTCTATCCAGCCTGAGTGCTTGCAGGTCGGGCAGCCTTTTCCGCCACATATCATACAATTCAAATCCAGCTCAAAACCAGGCTCAACGAATGGGAAAAATCCAGGTCTAAGTCTTATTTTAACATCTCTGTTAAACACTTCAGACAGTAATAACTTCATTACATATATAAGGTTTGCAATGGATACGTTTTTATCTATCATCATGCCTTCCAGCTGGAAGAAGGTATTTTCATGAGATGCATCAGTACTCTCATTTCTAAAGCATCTTCCGGGAGCTATTACTTTTAAAGGAGCTCCATATTTCTGCATTGCTCTTACCTGACAGGGTGAAGTATGTGTCCTGAGCAAAGAACCGTTTTCAAGCCAGTAGGTATCCTGCATATCTCTTGCCGGATGGTGTTTGGGTATATTTAAAGCTTCAAAGTTGAAGAATTCCTCTTCAGCTTCGGGACCGTCTACTATATTAAAGCCCATTCCTGTAAATATTCTTTCAATTTCCTTCTGAACAATGGTAACAGGATGAAGTGAACCAACCTTAAACTGAGTTCCGGGTAATGAAATATCAAAGCTGGAACCACTGCTCAAGGTCTTCTTAACATCATTTGCACTAAGCTCCTTGAACTTTGCCTCCAAAAATTCGGTTAATTCATTTTTTAACTCATTAGCCTCCTGGCCAAATTGTTTTCTTTCATCGATAGCCATATTTTTGAGATCCTTGAGCATTTCGGTCAATTCACCCTTCTTACCCAGAAGCTTAACTCTGAGATCTTCAACCTCTGTACTGCTGGCAGCCTCTTTTATTTTGCCAAGTGCAGCTTCTCTTAAAATACTGATTTTTTCAATCACGTCTATTCTCTCCTTTCATTCAGTCAATTTAAAACCACTTAAAACCGTTTTACTCATGGTTCTTCCATACTTTTCCAACGCAACAACAATAAATAAAGCCTCCATCCCAACAAAGGGACGAAGGCATTCTTCGCGGTACCACCCAGATTTTTTGGATGTGCATTATTTCTCTTCCTGCTTACAGTAATGAGACCTTTGTTGAAATATACATAATATATGTCAACTGAAAATACAGTTCCAAACTCTTTACAATATAACGGTTATAACCGGCGACTCCTACGATGATAGGCTTGCCAACATGACTGGCGGGCACAGCTAATCTGATTAAGGGTTCAGAGCCACAGCTACGGAGGGAACTTGGGCAAGCAGTTTGTTAAAGGCACTTTCAGCCGGTGATGCCTTCTCTCTGAAACAGCTTTTCTCGCTTACTTTTCTCCATCATTGCTTTTTAAGTATTATCTTGTGGTCATATCTGCAAGTATAGTCCATCAGCATGCTAAAACTGAGCAATACTAATAGTTTGAGTAAACTATCCGAACTATACTTTGATATTATAACAATATAGGTAAAATTATTCAAGGGCGATTTTGTAAAACAGGAGTCCTACAGATTTTGTAAACAGGAGGCAGTAGAATCAGTGGATTGGAGTAGGCAGATGAGTAATCAAGTTAACTGGTTATGTCGGCATGCTCAATATTTCTGATGGACAAATATGCAATTAATATGCCGATCAAAGCCAAAGAAACAGGAATGATAACTATTGAGCCAAGGTTAACATTACCAATGTTGCCATAAATAAGGCATGAAATTAGTACAGCAGATAAAATTGTAGCTGGTACGGATTTTTTTCTCATTCCAAAAAATAGAGGAATTAAGCTTATACCTGCCGCTGAAACACCTTGGAATACAAACCCTATGCAACTACGTA
This sequence comes from Bacillota bacterium, assembly GCA_023409265.1. Lineage (GTDB taxonomy): Bacteria > Bacillota > Clostridia > Acetivibrionales > DSM-1351 > Ruminiclostridium. Next base: position 66,131 of record JAEYHZ010000009.1, read on the forward strand.
TAATTATTTCCATAGTGAGCTTTTCTGTAATAAGGTGAAAGTAAGAATTCATTAATAAAAAAATACTGCCCATTATAAGGTCTGCTAAAATTATTGAAAGGTATGTAAGTATAACCACAATTAACAGTTTGGAAATAATAAGTTTTTTTCTATTAATCGGATACATAAACATGAGAGTTATTGTTTTATTCTTATATTCACCGATAACCAACCTTGATAAAATAACAGACGAAAATATTGTAAAGGTTACGGCTGACAAAGTTTCAATATACTTAATGACAAAATCATATTGCATTATAAATTTTTGACCATTTAATTCCAAATCAACTAACTCAGGATCATATGGGGCGTAAAATATTATTAATATAAGAGCAATAAGTACCAGCATTGAAATTAAATAACCAACTAAGTATCTCTTAATGTTAAACTTTCTTAATTCTAGACGTATCAGGTTAAGCACTTATACCACCTCCATTAAGTAATTTCAGGAAGTAATCTTCCAAAGAACTATTTTTGCTACTTATGGATTCTACAGCAATATTATTCCGAACAAGTTCACTTAATAAATTACTTTTAGTCTGCTTCATATCATAGATCCTGATGGTGTTGTTATCTAAGACTCTGAAATTAGCAACATTCATATCATTCAGTACAGATGCTGCTTTCTTACAATCCTCCACTACCAATTCCAAATATTCCAGATTACTTTCCCTTACGCTGTCCATTGAGACCTCATTTATAAGTATTCCATTATTTATCACACCTATGGTATCAGCTATCTGTTCTATTTCTCCTAAAATATGGCTTGAAACAAGGATTGTTATCCTATGCTCCTGGCAAAGACATTTGAAAAGCTTTCTCATCTCTTTTATACCTATTGGATCAAGACCATTAATAGGTTCATCAAGAATCAGTATTTCAGGCTTTGTGGTAATAGCTCGTGCAATTCCAAGTCTTTGCTTCATACCAAGAGAAAAATCCTTAACAGCCTTCCTGTCTATACCTCTCAAATTAACAAACTCCAGTGCTTCATCGACAGCTTTTTTATTATGATATCCCATATATTCACAGTGAAGTTCAAGATTTTCTCTTGCAGTCATTTTATTATAAAATATAGGATATTCTATTATTGAACCAATTCTCTTAAGAAACTCATAGGAGGTATCAGTCAATTTCTCTCCAAATATTTCGATTTCTCCACCAGTAGGCTTTATTAAGTTTGCTATCATCTTCATTACTGTAGTTTTACCTGCTCCATTAGGACCGAGAAAGCCATATATCTCTCCCTTATTAATATGAATGTTTACATCTGAGACTACTGGTTTACCATCATAAGCTTTTGTTAAATTGCAGGTCTTTAATATATATGTCATGCTACTCTCCCTTCATTATTGTATTACATCATTAATAATAAACAATGAAATTCTCTTTTTTCTTACCCAATTCTTACAAAATTATTAAGATTAAGACAATCTTAGTTTAACGATAAACTCAGTCTTTTCATATGGCTGACTTTTAAGTGTGATTTCTCCGCCAAGTTTTTCAGCAAGTCTTTTAGTAATTGTCAAGCCCAGTCCGCTTCCCTGAAAGAGTTTATTTCTTGAGTCGTCGAGGGTATACATTCTTTCAAATACCTTCTCTTTATGTATGTCTGCAATTCCCTTACCTCTATCCCATACCTTCATAAATACATAGTTTTCATCTTTTTCAAGGGTTAAGCCGATGATCTTACCAGAACTTCCATACTTTATTGAATTTGTTATAAGGTTATTTAAAATTCTATCCAAAGCTTCTTCATTGGCTAGAGCATAAATATTTTCATCAGGTATTTCTATAGATACCTCGTTTCCGGTGGAAGTAAGTATATCGTAAAACGAAAGGATATTTTTCCTGCATATTTCATTTATATTAATTCTTGTTATTGGTATTTCCTTATCTCCAGACTCCAGTTTAGCCAGGTCAAAGAACTTATTTATCAGATCAAGGATTTCTTGTGTTTTCGAGTAAATCCTGGAGAGTATTTGTTCTTTTTCCTCTTCTCTCATATTATCGAATATCCTTATAGTCTCAAGATATCCTAATATAACTGTTAGTGGAGTTTTTAGATCATGGGATATGTTTGAAAGCATTTTTCTCATAGAAATTTCTGTTTTATTGAAGAGGACAAGCTTTTTCTGATTATATTCCAGTAAGTTATTAATCTGTTCAAGGAGGCTGCGCAATTCGGCGTCTCCAGTAAAGACCAGAATCTTGTCATTGGGGTTGTCTTCCATCATACTTTTTATTTTATTTGTAATGTAATCCAAATTTTTGCTTCTGGATCTTGAGAAGTTATATTGAAAAACAATTATTACCAGAAGCAGTATAATTACTATAGCTAAAAAAATACTCATATTCGTATCCTTCTTAATCGAAACTAATGTACCTTGCGACCTTTATCTGTCATTCGCCCAGTCTATAGCCAATCCCCCATAAGGTTTTAATATAATTTGGCTTAGAAGCATCCTCCTCGATTTTTTCTCTCAATCTCCTCATATGAACGTTAATAATATTTTCATCTCCGAAGTAGTTTTCATTCCAAACAATGCTATAAATTTGAGCCTTTGTGAAAACTCTGTTTGGATTTGTTACAAACAATTTCAGAATATCAAATTCTTTTGAAGTAAGCTTAATAAATTCATTTTTCTTTTTTACCGAATAATTATCCAAATCAATAATAAGGTCTTGAAAATTAATAATATTGGCTTTTTTTTCATTATCACTTTTAGAATACTTGGTTGATCGCCTTATAGCAGCCTTAACTCTGGCTGAAAATTCAATCAATGAAAATGGTTTGGCTATATAATCATCTGCCCCCAATCCTAATCCAACGGCTTTATCCACATCACTATCCTTTGCAGACATAATCATTATGGGAATAGAACTTTTTTCACGAATTATGCGCATTACCTCTAATCCATCAAGCTTTGGCATCATAATATCAAGAATAACGAAATCAAAATTTTCTTTCTCAAATTTTTTGACTCCCTCCTCACCTTCAAGGGCAATTTCAACACAATAGCCCTCCCTCTCAAGATAATTCTTGACCATATCACTTATGGAGATATCGTCTTCTACAAGCAGTATTTTATACATAAACCTAACCTCAATACTCCTATATCTTTTTAATCTAATACAACTATGTAAAATCATACCATAATAAAAAAAGGTTAACAAACCATGTTTTTCCTTGCTGTTAACTTGACGTTATTTTTACCAAATTATACAATGTCTTAAAGAGATTATTTAACTTGAATATTTTTTGCAATATAAAAATTACAGCATTACTCTGCTGTCAGATGAGAATTTAGATATAGTTAAGGATATGGATATACTGCAGAGATTACTGATAATTGACGACAAATATTAATATCCTGTTTTGTTTACATATATTTTTTCTCAGGAGGGTTTTAAAATGGATAATAACAGTTTTTTGGAGCTAAAAAACAAGCTGGCAGTTTTGCCATTGTTGGAAGAGAGATGGAAAAGCCTGTCAAACAGGCTGTATAGTGCGGAGGATGAGGTTAAAAGCCTCTTACGCAAGTACCAGTCTGAAGCACTGGATGTTGATGAAATTCAAAAGGATTCTCTATCCAACACCCTTCTGAAGTTAATTGGAAGGTATGAGGGAAAGGTCAGCAAAGAAACACAGGAAATGCTTTCTGCCAAACTGGAGTATGATAAAGCTGTTGAAAGAGTCAAACAGTTGACCCAGGAAAAAAATCAACTGGCAGAAAAAGTAAGTGAATTAAATAAAGAGAAGCTTGCCTTTGATAAAGAGTTTTCTAACCGGGAAAATTTAATAAAGAGTAAAATAAGCGGGCAGGCTTATGCTGCCTACATGGAACTGGAAACTCAGCAGGATGACTTAAGAAAACAGCTGGTTGAGACTGATGAGGCCATAAGTGCTGCAAGCAGAGTACTTTCGGCAGCTTCCAATGCCGTAAATCATCTGGAAAGTGCAGAGGGCTGGGCTACATATGATGTCTGGTCCAGAGGCGGGATTATAAGCCACATGGCTAAATACGACCACATTGACGACGCTCAGGCAGAGCTGAACAGACTAAGCTCACTAATGAAGGATTTTGAAAAGGAACTCAGGGATGTTAACATGTATGAAATCTGTGCTTATACAGGTATCGATTCGACGACAAGAACCATTGACTTCTGGTTTGACAATATCTTTACCGACCTCAATGTGCGTGATAAAATCAGGGATGATATGGGCCAGGTACAAAACCTTATGGGTCAGATTAAAAATGCTGTTCGAAAGCTGGAATCCAATAAAGCCGAAATAAAAATAAGAATCTCTCAGACAGAAAGTCAGAAAAATAATCTAATTATGAATTTTGATGAATCATGAAATTACTTAAGTAATTGACAATAATGTTGAGAGGTGTCTAAATGCTTTGTCCAGAATGTCATGTAGAATATAGAGAGGGTTTTACTCAATGCAGTGAATGAACCACGGTGGAGTCGGCGGAACAGTATTAAGTAATGTTCATCCGGTGTTCTGGATTTTAATAACTATTGAAACAGTAATAGCCATCTTTGTTGTTCTATGGGGAGCTCACCATAGAAAGGAATGAATTACGATAGTGAAAGGTTATCTTATATGGAACTTGATATACTGATAGTAATAATATTAAATTTTATAATTACCATAATGGGAACTCTGGCATATTCAGTAAGAATGGTTGGTGTGAGAACGGGTAAAATCGCCGTCTCGGCTGCGCTTTTTAATGCTATATCACTTATTTCAAGAACAGCTGGAGCATTTCAACTGCCAAAATTGACAAAATATGTAGAAGAGTCTGCTAAAGGAGCTCATAGTCAAAATAATCTTTTATTTCTGTTTCATATGCTTTTGCTTAATGTTTTCATTGCCAGCATAATCGGAGCGCTTCTCCTCCCCACCTTTCAGAGGATATTTACAAAGGGTGTGGAGGCATTTTCAACAGACAAGTCCATTTTCAGGCTCATTCTTCACAGCTTCACAAAATCAGGGATAAAGTATATTAAAAACTCTGTTGCAATACCCACTAAAACCAATTTTAAAGGTGTCAGCCTTAAAAAGCTCCCCAAGAGGATTTTGGTCGATAACATGGTAACAGTTGCCCTCCTCACAGCCGGAACCTTTGCACCGGTATATGCTGGGAGCCTTCAACCTGACCTAAGCGGAACCTGTGTGACATTGTCTGCAGTTATAACCGGAATGGCGAGTATTCTTCTTGCACTCTTTGTTGATCCCCATTTATCAGTCCTTACTGATGAGGTCATCGAAGGAAAATATAGCGAAGCAGATTACAGAGGCTGCGTAATCGGAATGGTTGGCAGCAAAATAGCGGGCTCCGTCCTCTCCTTTGCTGTCTTTTTACCCGCTGCTTATTTGATAGTATTTATAGCCAGATTTATTTAAGTTTTACATACCAACTGAAGACGTAAAATGAATGAAGTTAAAAAGAAATGGATCGGTTTATAATAAAGCTGTATAAAATATTGCTGGCTATTCCAAATAATAAGCTTATTTTCTTGAAAATAAGCTTATTATTTGACTTTATAGACCAGCTGAGGTATCATTCGGCCTTTTTTCAGAAGAGATTCGACTTCTCTGACGGGCGTTGCTCCCATTTTAAGATAAAACTCAACAGCTTGCGGGCTTGTCACAATCTTGAATTCTTTAATACCTGCCTTGTAACATTCCTTAAGCAGATGGTTCCACATTCTTTTGCCGTAACCCTGCCCTATGTATTGAGGCAGAATAAAGAAATATTCCAATTCTGTTTGGTTGTTTTTTGTGAATACACCATAAAAACCTACAATATTACTATCCTCTTCAATTACAAAGGTCGGATTGCAATTAATGAATTCTTCACTAACACTATAATAGGTCTTAAAATTATTCATATAATCAGAATCATATCCCCAGTAAGCCTCTGATTTAAAAGCAATTTCGGTTAGCCTTCCATATTCATGAGTTGCTGCCGGTCGTATTATGTACATTATCAAATACCTCTTAAAACAAACTATTTATAGCCTTTCTAATTATAGCTTTTTCTAATTATAGCTTTTTCTATTTATAGCTTTTTCTATTTATACCTTTTCTATAAAAAAGATTATATTTTGAGGCTTAAATAGTCAAGTTAGAATATCTTTATACTTGAATTTTATCTGTCTGAATAAACAGTTTCAAAAATCAATAGTTAATCTAGCCATTAAGCACTTTTCCAAGTTTCATATGCAAATATTTAAGTTTCACATGCAAATTTTTAAGATTCACAAGCAGAAATTAATTTGAATATTATGTTAATATAACGACTTTGGAGGTACTCTTTATGTTATACTATCAAGACCCCTATACCTTTAACAGAGTAACATACAGCATCACAATCAATACTCAGGCCCATACCCTTACTCTCTTTAAAGACAATAAGGTTTACAGAACATACACGGTAGCGGTTGGTAAACCATCAACTCCTACCCCCAAGGGAACCTTCAAAATTGTTAACAGGGCAATTAACCCAGGAGGGCCCTTCGGTGTGAGGTGGCTGGGCCTGAATGCCCCTAATGGAGATTATGGAATACATGGTACAAATGATCCTTCTTCTATAGGAAAAAATATCTCAAATGGGTGTATAAGAATGTATAATAATCAGGTTATTGAACTCAGCAATTTAGTATCCATAGGTACGGTGGTAAGGATTGTATAGTAAAAATTTAATGAGTCCCTTTTATCGATTTTTTTGCGCAAGCTATTTTCTTAAATAAGAATAAAAACGTACTGATTTATCGTTACAAATCAGTACGTTTTATGGAATCTCAATGTTACAGAGTTTCTCCTTCAACAACAACCGACCTTAAGATTCTATTGGTTTCGCCGGCTTCATTGTTCATTATATCAAACAAAAGGTTCACCGCAGTTGTAGCCACTTCTGAAACTGCATTATTTATGGTCCATAGTTTAGGAGAAACGTATCTTAAAAAGTCAATATTATCAAATCCCATAATCCCATAATCCTGCACTACGGTTTTTCCACGTTTTTTAAGGTTCTCAATCAAATCGAGAGCTATCATATCGCCTGTACAGAAAAAAGCTGTCCTCTTTGTTTTATCGAGTTCCCTGTAGGATAAGTCAAAATAATCCCAGCTGTCTATTACGACACTCTCCAATTCAGGGTATTCAGCCATGGTTTTCTTAAAACCATCTGCTCTCATCTCATGCACATAAACATTTTCATCAGCTTTGTCAGCCAAAGGAGGGCATACGAAAACAACCTTCTCATAGCCCTTTTCTATAATTTTTTTTGTACCGTCAGAGGCTGCCTTACTGCCATCAATTCCTACAAACGGAATATTATCAGCAATTTTGTTATCAATGGTTACAATTGGTTTATTCAGGCTATCAAGAAATTTTTTGTATTCATTACCTTTGTTAATTGAAGAGAGTATGATTCCATCAACGCGGTAATCTACCAACCTGCATAATTGTTCTTTCTCATCTTCCTTGTTTTTTTCATGAAGTGTAATGTTTACAAAATATGAATTCTTTTTAGCTTCTGCGACAATTGCATTTAGCATTTGTGAAAAATATCTGTTATCTACATCCAGAACAACAACTCCTATGTAATAGGTCTGGCCCTTAACAAGGCCTCTTGCGAGCATATCCGGCCGGTAATCATATTTCTTTGCCGTATTCAATATCAATTGTTTTGTCTCAGGATTGATTCTACCTGTATTATGAAGCGCTCTGTGTATTGTTGTCCTTGATACACCACACAGCTCTGCAAGATCTTTAGTTGTTATTCCCATTCTCTGACCTCCATTTCTTAATATTTATATTACCATATTTTTGTAAACAGTTATACTTTTTTAATATCAATTTTGACTCTTATCATGTTCCAGGAATATGGTTTGATAATATATTCAAATGTGTTTCCATCCAGTGTTACGTCGTCTAAAACAATAGGCTTTATTGATTCATGGTTGCTTAAGTTTGTAGCTTTAATATCATCTGAAAATAAGCTTACATGCTCAGTTATATTTTCAACCTGGAAACCCTGAATTTCTGAGCATATTTTTACAAACTCTCCTGTCCTGTTTACTTGAAAATAGACCAATTCACCCTTTTCCCGGTTATGCACTGTTACTGTATCTATAAAAGGAACCTCTTGAAATTTGTCACATGTGTAAACAGGACAAGTTACAACCTCCTGTAAAACCGTCCCCCGTCCGAATTTCGATGTATAGGCAAAGGGGTAATAAATCGGCTGAACCCATACTTCTCCATTTCTTTCTGTCATTATAGCAGCACTAATATTTGTGAGAAGTGACTGACAGGCAATTTTTATACGGTCTGAAAACTTTAAAAAGTTCATGAGCATACTGGCGAAAAGCAGTGTATCCTCCATACTGTAAATCTGCTCACTTAAATGAGGTGCAATTTGCCAGGGAGTTTGGTCTACCTGGGCTGCCACTTCGGTATCCGGCATAGACCAGACTCCCCATTCATCAAAGCTTATATAAAGATCCTTTCCGGAACGCTTTTTAGCTTTTACAAAATCACAGGTTCCAATAACTGTTCTTATATATTTTTCCATATCCAGAGACTGCGCCAAAAAGTATGCAGTTCCCTTTTCCTGTCCTCCGTAATATTGATGCAGGGCTATATAATCCACATAGTCATAAGTATAATTAAGAGAGATAGCCTCCCAATCGGGATACGACGGCATATCGGATTTAGAGCTTCCACACGAAACAACTTCTATACTGTTATCAACCTGTTTTACAGCTTTGGCCGTTTCCTGTGCAAGTCTTCCGTATTCTTCTGCAGTTTTATGTCCAATTTGCCAATCACCGTCCATTTCATTGCCAAGGCACCAGGTCTTTATATTGTACGGCTGCTCAATCCCATGCTCTCTTCTGAGATCACTGTATTGTGTTCCACCCGGAATATTACAATACTCAACCAGTGAGACTGCATTTTCTATTCCTTTTGTTCCCAGATTAACTGCAAATATGGGCTCAATTCCGGCTTTAATTGCCCAACGCATAAACTCGTTGGTTCCAAATTCGTTTGTTTCTATTGACCGCCATGCCAGTTCCAGCTTATGTGGTCTAAGATGTATAGGTCCAACCCCATCCCTCCAATCATAACACGAAACAAAATTTCCGCCTGGATATCTGATCCCGGTAATTCCCATTTCTTTTACCTTTTCTAGCACATCACCTCTGAAGCCATCTTCATCTGCAGTAGCATGAGTGGGTTCATATATTCCTGAATAGATAACCCTTCCCATATGCTCAACAAATGAACTATAAATTCTTTTATCAATTTCACCTTTGGTAAATAATCTATTAACAATTAATTCAGCCTTTTTCATAATTTTCTCCTTCTATTCTTTTGCACCTGTTGTTGCAATTCCTTCTACAAAGTATTTTTGACAGAAAATATATAATATCAATAGCGGCGTTAAGGAAATCATAGTGGCAGCAAGCGTTGGACCGTACTTAATAACCTTGTTGCCGACCAGTACAGCCAGACCTGCCGATAATGTTCTTTTTCCAGCCGAGCTCGTAAGCATTAACGGATATAATAAATCATTCCAGTTATTCATAAAGTGGAATATTGCCAGACTTACCAGAGCAGGTTTACATAGCGGAAGCATTATGGACCAGTAAATCCTGAACTCATTCATACCATCAATTCGGCCGGACTCCTCCAATGACTTTGGCAACCCTTCAAAAAATGAACATAGCATATAAATTCCAAAAGCACTTGTTGCTCTTGGTAAAATTAAACCTGCATAGGTATTAAGCAGATTCATTTTATAAACTTCGATATATAACGGAGTCATAATGATTTGAAAAGGAACCATCATTGTCATTAAAATAATTGAAAAAAGAATTTTCCTTCCTTTAAACCTCATTCTCGCAAACGCATATCCCGCAAGCGAATCAAAGAAGACACTAATTAATGTAACAGACCCTGAGAATAATATGGTGTTCTTTAACATAGTAAAGACAGGAATGCTCTTACTGACAAATTTGTACTGTCTCAATGTCCATTCGTCGGGAAAAAAGGATGGAGGATAAGTTATAACTCCGGCATCTGTTTTAAATGAAGACACAAGCAGCCATAAAAACGGCCCTAAAACCAATATTGCTATAATTATTGTTATCACTGTACCGATTAAATGTCCAAGACTTAGCCTTTTATTCATTTTCCGACTCCCCCCTGTTCAATACAAACTTTCTTAAAACGAAAATAATAATAACTATAATTAAAAACAAGTAAGTGGAGATTGCCGAGGCATAGCCCAAATCGTAAGGTGCTGTTTGAAAACCTCTATCATAAATGTATTGCACCAAAGTTTCAGTTTTTCTTAAAGGCCCTCCCTGAGTCATAACGTAGGTCTGATCAAAAACCTGCAAAGAACTAATAGTTGTTGTTACAATGCAAAAACTTATTGTTGAAAAGATACCGGGTATTGTTATATGGATATACTTCATCCAGGCACCGGCACCATCTATGTCTGCAGCCTCGTACAGTGATGCTGAAATATTTAAAATAGCAGCAGTTATCAGAGTCAGAGTATAGCCGAAACCCTTCCATGCAGTTACCGCGATGACAGTAGGCATTGCAAGCTTTGGATCCTTAAGAAATGAAACAGATTCCAGGCCTACTCCTTTAAGAATATAAGGAATGAATCCGAGATTTGGATCAAGCATCATAGACCAGATAATACCTATCGCTGTCATAGAACATATGAATGGAAGATAATAAACCGATCTCAGCATTTTACTATATTTAGTGTTTCTGGAAACGTACATTGCAAGAATAAGGGCAAGCCCGATTTGCAGCGGAACTTCCAGTAAGGTAAAATAAAAGCTGTTTAGAGTTGCATTAAGCACTCTGTTGTCAGAAATCAGCTTCAGGAAGTTAACCAAACCTCCGAAAGTAATATCTTTCATAAAAATATTTATGTTCAACAAGCTTATTACAAAAGATGCTGCAAGGGGTAAAAAAACAAATATCGTCAGAATAATGAGTGATGGCATGATAAACAGGTATGCGCATTTCTGAGTATTAGGATGATATTCTTCAATTTTCTTCATATTCATATCCACTCCTATTTAAAAATAATCCTGGCAACTTTTATTGCCAGGATTAGCTTGAAAGACTTTATTTTGCAGTACTCAAAACCTTATCCATTGCCTCGGAAGCCTCGTTTAATATTTCATCCGGTGTTGCTGCACCGGTTATAGTTTTTTCGAACATGGGAATCATAACATCCTTATCAATCTGACTGGAAAGAGAATAACCAAGATTGTAGGAACGACCTATCTTTGTTGCATCAGAAATAGACTTTATTATCTGATCATTTTGAATTTCCTTATCTTCCAGAAGTGTTTTGGACCATACCGGGAAACCATTTCTCTTTGACCATTCCTTAAGAATATCATCGGTAAGCCAATATTTCATATATTTATAAACTGCTTGCTTCTTGGCGGGGTCAATTCCCTTAGGTATGACATAACTACAGCCGCCCGCTGGAGCAAAAGCTCCGGCGCTTCCTGAAACACAGGGAGCAATACCAAAATTAATCCCCTGTTCCTTAAGACCGTTAATCTGCCACGGACCGCTCATATACATGGCAACCTTACCAGCCTGCAGTAATGCATCTGCATCAGAGCCTGTTACATTCATAGGAGTTACCTTTTTGTTAACTGTTAAATCCTGCATCCACTTAAGGGTTTTAAGGTTTTCATCCGACTTAAGAAGATTTTTGTTATTGGCCGGATCATCGGCATCACCGCCGTTAGCCCACAGAAACTGCATATATGTAGCACCGGTAGGTAAAACGAGACCATATTGCTTCTTTGATAGATCAGTAAGTTTTATCGCATAATCAGCCAGCTCGTCCATTGTCTTTGGCGGTGTTTCCGGATCCAGTGCCGCACTTTTAAACAAATCCTTGTTCCAGTACAAATATTGGACATTATACTGCATGGGTGCCCCATACATCTTTCCGTTTATATAGGATAGATCCACAACATTTTTAAGATAATTGTCCTTATTAACCCCGGTGACATCCCAAAAATCACTAATGTCTTCCAGTGAGTCATTTTTTACATAGGATGCCAGGTTTTCAACACCAAATAGTACAAAATCGGGTGCTGTATTGGTTGCTATTGCTGCAGGCAGCTTTTGTTGAAGTGTGTCATTGGGCATAATATCCATGTTAATGGTTATGCCATCCTTGTTTGTTTTGTTGTAATTGTCCCCAATTTCTCTTAAGATGTCACCATCAGAGCCAGTAAAAACATTCCAGAACTCCAATGTTACAGGTTGATTTGCCGCTGTTGAAGATCCCGATGCCTCCTGGGATTGAGACACTGAATTGGAATCCGTGGAATTAGTAACAGCACTTTCACCACATCCTGCCAATAGTGAAATTGACATGGCAGTCGCCATAAGACCGCATAAAAACCTTTTTCTTATCATATTTTACCTCCTGAAAATAAAATTTTGGATATGCTATTGCTGTGCTTATTTACACAATGGCACTTTTAAGGTAAAATTGAAAAAGAGATATCCTAACAGTTTATTAGTTTGTTTCCGGCAGACAATAATTTTTAGGGTATTTTCTTTTATCTTTTTTTCCCTCTTCAATGCTTTACAACATATTCCATCAGGCACATGCGCAACACGGTTATTTAAGTGCGTACTCGTGTACCCCTCGTAATTATTATATAAATCGTAGTTTTAGATGTCAATATATTTTTTATTTTATTCATTAATTACCCGGTAAAAAAAGAACTGTCCAAAGAATAAATCCATTGGAACAGTTCCTATTATGAAACACAATAATTATATAATTTTTATTAATACCGGCTTTCATAATACTTTTTCAAATTCAATCTCATGTAATATCGGTATATCATCAATCCCGGTTAAGGGTATCTGAGGCTTGAGCCTTCTGGACTCCTGTATTGCATTAATATATATTCCGGCAAAGCTGAAACCCCGTTTTTGATAAAACCTTATAGCAGGGGTATTATCATTGGTTGTTATCAGCCAAACTCTACTGCATTTATGCATTTTGGCCTCTTCAATTACTCTATTTATCAGCAGTGTTCCGATTCCTTGTTTTTCCACTAAACTATCAAGAGATACAATTTCACATTCATCATCTTGAATAGTATATGTAATGATCCCTTTTAATTGATCATACTCACCGGCTACAAACCCTGGCAGGCTTTCTACAGAATGTATTTTCCCTTTTGATACAATTACGGTACTTCCCCAATTCTCCGTTATCGTATTAATAACATCCTTCCTTATTTTCATATCAATCGGCTTTACTTCCAACATAAGCAATCTCCTATTCGATTTGCAAGTATTCTACATTAGATACCATATTCAAATTAAGATGGTTTTATTGTTAAGAGGGTTACTCATAGAAAACCTCCTTCATATTCCCGCCAAATAGTATCTTAATCATATTTCATTAAGTAATAAGGTTCCTGGCCTGTGACTTCCTCTACTATTGTCCAGCCTTGTGATAAATAAAATTTAACAGCATTGAAATTTTCCTTTACGCATTTCAATGTTAAAGGTAGTCCAAATGCTTTTACAGCCTCACTAATCAATGCCTTGCCTACTCCACACCTTTTAAAATCCGATGATACAAATAAATTATGAATAAATTTGTCCTCTTCCCATATTGAAACAAAGCCGGCAATGACATTGTTTATTTTCGCTGTTAATATTAGCTCTCCTTCTGTACTGGTGTCAAAATCCTCTAATTTTATACTATCATATTCCAGCCATTTAAAAGTTTCCTGTCTCGTGATTAAATAAATTTTCCTTAGGTCATCATATTCTTCTTTCTCAGCCTTTTGTACCGCAATACTATTTTTGTTCATGTTTACATATTCTCCTCTGGTGTCAATAAATTCTACCTTGGAAAGGTTACTGTTATCCAGCAATAAAGTCAACAAATCTTATCAACCAACCTTACCCTCTATTGACAATGTATAACACGCCTCACGCCGGCTATTTTGCCACTTTTCTTTGTTGTCGTCCTTGCCTTGCGTCAGCAAGGCTGCGTCCATCCTCCTCGAAAATTGCCAAAATATCTCGACGTGAGGTCGATGATTTTTGAGCGAGAGAATTTGGCTTGCGACAAGGCGAAGAAAGGCTTTGTGCCTTGCAAGCGGCTTCAACGCAGCCGCAGGGCAAATTTGCCACTCAAAAACGTATTGTACATTGTTAATAGAGGGTATTGCTGCTATTATTATGGTAATACAGCAACTTTAGTGTGTAAAAAAAGTTAAAAATATGATAAACTAAAAAGAATGATTAATTAAAAGGGTACAAGCTTTGCACCTTTATATGTTTTGTGTAGTAAAAAGGTGCATAAATTAATCTAGACAAAGTAATATATTATACTTTGTGGGTGCTCAATGCAAATTAAAGGTCAATGTCATTGACCTTTTAACATATGATGACATGGAGGATAAAATGAAGCATGGATTTGTTAGAGTTGCAGCCGCAATTCCAAAACTAAAGGTTGCCAACTGTGAATATAATACCGGGGAAATAATAAAAATTTCTAAAGAAGCTGAAAAGCTGGGTGCGCAGTTTGTGGTATTCCCTGAACTGGCTGTCACTGCTTATTCCTGCGGGGATCTCTTTCTGCAGAAGACCCTTCAAAATGAAGCAATAAAGGCTTTGGAAACAATTGTTGCTGAAACAAAGACTCTGGATTGTGTTATAATTATAGGTATACCTCTTCTGGTAAACAGCAGATTGTATAACTGTGGTGTTGCCATCAAAGAAGGTAATATATTGGGCGTGGTTCCCAAGACCTTCATCCCGAACTACAGCGAATTTTATGAAAGAAGATGGTTCTGTTCAGGTATGGGAAAGGTGAAGGAAACTGTAAATTTGCTTGGTTACAGCGTACCATTTGGGATAGATGTGCTTTTTGAAGCACAGAACATCAGCGGCTTGTGCTTTGGAATTGAAATATGCGAGGACCTGTGGGTGCCTGCTCCGCCAAGCACAAAACAGGCCTTAAATGGTGCCACTCTGTTGTTCAATCTATCTGCAAGCAATGAAATAGTAGGAAAGCATGAGTACAGGGAAAGTATTGTTAACATGCAGTCGGCCAAGTGTGCTGCTGTATATGTTTATTCGTCCTCGGGGCCAAATGAATCTACCACTGACCTGGTTTTCGGAGGGCACGCCCTTATAAGCGAATATGGTTCACTGTTGAGCCAGAGCAAGAGATTTTCCTTTGAAGAACAACTGATAATCAGTGATGTTGATATTGAAAGGCTGACGAATGAAAGGCTGAAAAATTCAGGCTTTACTCATGATACCACTGACAGTGAGTTTAGAAAAGCTATATTTAGTATTAAGGAACTTGATACCGACAAGTTGTTAAGAAGAATTGACCCTCATCCTTTTGTTCCCTCAAACCCCGATGCACGGAATGTCAGATGTGAAGAAATATTCCACATTCAAACCTCCGGGCTTGGAAAGAGGATTAAGCACACAGGCTTGGACAAATGTGTTATTGGAATTTCGGGGGGACTAGATTCTACGCTTGCGCTGCTGGTTATAGCAAAAACTTTCGACAGGCTGGGACTTGACAGAAAAAATATTCATGCCGTAACTATGCCGGGCTTTGGTACCTCGTCAAATACCCTGAATAACTCATTGGTATTTATGAAGCTTATGGGGGTGACGACGTATCAGATAGATATAAAGGAAGCTTGCCTTAAGCATTTTGAAGATATTGGACATGATCCGGGTGTCTATGATGTAACATATGAAAATGTACAGGCCAGAGAGCGAACCCAGATTTTGATGGATATTGCCAACAAAATCGGCGGACTGGTAATCGGAACGGGAGACCTGTCTGAGCTGGCTCTGGGGTGGGCTACCTATAACGGTGACCACATGTCAATGTACGCAGTTAATACAGGAGTTCCTAAAACTCTGGTCAGATATCTGGTTCAGTGGGCAGCCGATTATGTGTTTGAGGGTGAAACCAGAGAGGTTTTACTGAGTATACTGGACACACCTATAAGCCCTGAACTTCTGCCTACAGATGAGGCCGGGGAAATTGCGCAAAAAACCGAGGATATTGTTGGGCCTTACGAACTTCATGATTTCTTCCTTTATCACATGGTAAGGTATGGAGCAAATCCTTCAAAGATATATTTTATGGCAGAACAGGCTTTCAACGGCAAATATAGTGGCGAAATTATCAATAAATGGCTGAGGACGTTTTTGAGAAGGTTTTTCAGCCAGCAGTTCAAACGGTCATGTTTACCGGACGGGCCGAAGGTTGGTTCCATTAGTTTATCCCCCAGGGGTGACTGGAGAATGCCAAGTGATGGAGATGTAAATATCTGGCTTAAAGATTTATGATTAAGGAAAGGTTAAATAATAGAATTCGATTTTCAAGGAGAATAACCCCTTGAAAAATGGAAGTAATTAATTAACTGTTTCTAAACATGTAAAATACGGAAACTTAAAAGAATAGTGTATTTTATATTATTATGTATTTTTTTGTACGTGGAGGACAAATATTATGCACAAGAGATGGGTTAAATGGGTAGCAGTAATTCTGGCTGTTGTCTTTATACTGACATCAGTAGTTTCAGTGGGGCTGTCACTCTTTGCAGGGTTGTAATGGGTGCTGCTGCGGGGAAGTACTTCATAAAAAACTTAAGTAATAAAAAATATATATAAATGGAAGTAAAATTAGTTATTTTTACCCATTTAAGATCAGGGATTTTTATATTAAAATAAATCTGTATTTATATGCTTTTTTACCTTCATTTTTTACAAGGGTGTGAATATTTTTGTTGGATACTTTTGCTACAAATTTCAAAAGTATATTAGATTTTTTGTCGGTTTATATCCCTTTCAAAGAACCATTGGAAGCGCTTAGATCAATTATTGATATCAGCATTGTTTCCTACCTGACCTTCAAGCTCATACAGCTTGTAAAGGAGACCAGAGCGTGGCAGCTTTTAAAGGGTATCGTTGTCATACTCGTTATGACCATGCTGAGTCAGGCATTAGAACTTAGAACACTGGCATATATACTGAACAAGACAATAGAACTGGCCGGTTTTGCTCTGGTAGTGGTATTTCAGCCCGAACTCAGAAGAGGTCTGGAGCAGATAGGAAGAAGCAATTTCAAAGACTTTTTCAAGTTTGACGAAAAAGATGATGTAATAAATACTACTTTCACAATTGAAGAAATAGTAAAAGCAGCTACAGAACTTTCAAGAACCATGACAGGTGCACTTATTGTCGTTGAAAGGGAAACCAAGCTAGGCGAGATTATTAACACGGGAACCAAGCTTGATTCAAGTGTCAGCGCCGAACTGATTATTAACATTTTTACACCGAATACTCCGCTCCACGACGGAGCTTTAATATTACGAGATAACAAACTAAAATCTGCAGCATGTTTTCTACCTCTTACAGATAATCCAAACCTCAGCAAGGAGCTTGGCACAAGACACAGGGCTGCACTTGGCATAACCGAGGTTTCAGACTGTATAGCTGTTGTTGTTTCGGAAGAAACCGGGAAAATATCCTATGCGCTTAACGGTGGCTTATCAAGAAATCTGACACCTGATATTTTAAGAAAAGCGCTAAACAAAAATTTGCTGGAGAAGAAAACTACCAATAAGAAGTTATCTCTTTGGAAGGGGAAATCAAAGTGAGAGAATTCCTCAAGAAGGACTTGACATTAAAAATATTTTCTATTTCTTTCGCCATAATTCTTTGGTTTGCAATCAATCCTGTTAAGACATCCACTTATGCTGTACCATTGACAGTTATAAACGAGGAAAGTCTGCGTGCCAAAGGTTTAATATTAAACAGCAAGGTTAATCTTGAAAAGTACTTGACTATTTCTGTCAGAGATAGAGTTGACGTTCTAGACCGTATAAAGGATAATGACTTTGAGGTTACACTTGACCTGTCAAAAGTAAACAGTGTGGATGATAAGGTTATTCAGCTTGATCCACCTGTATATTTAGGGCGTGAGAATATCAGCGAGAACAATATAGAAATAAAGCAGAAGTCTGTAGTCCTTGATCTTGGCAAGATTGAGGAAAATCCGTTTATTGTACAGGTGGAGACCTCAGGAAAGCTTCCGGCAGGCTATGAGATTATATCAAAAACTGCAACTCCTGACACCATTTCCATAGAAGCTCTTTCTTCAATTATAAACTCTGTTGGCTCTGTAAAGGCATTTGTGGATGTAACTGGCTTGAATAAAACTCTTGAGATTCGCAAAGAATGCAAGGTATATGATAAAAAGGGTGTAGAAATACCCGAGCTGAGTAAGAAGTTTACTGTAGACATAAGGATTGAGGTTGGAAAGCGGGTACCTGTGGTGCCTATCATATCAGGTGATCCCAACAAGGATTTTGTAGAGGGAAGTTATTCGGTCAAACCTGACAAGATATTAATAACAGGTGATCATGATGTATTGTCAAAGGTAAATGAGATCAAGACTGATCCCGTAAGCCTTGACAATACGACAAAAACTTTTACGACTCCGGTGATCCTTCAGCTTCCGGAGGGTATAAAACTTGTAAGTTCCACCCGTGAGGTAAATGTGACAGTGGAAATTATTCCTCTGTCACAGAGGACGGTTGATATTCCGGTGGACAGTATTATCATGGAGGGAAAGAAAATCGAAGACACTACTCTCAACTATGAAATTACAGGTCCTGTTACAGTTAGGCTTAAAGGAAAGATTGAGGATATAAACGCTGTTTCATATCAGGAATTACTGTCAACAATAAATGTAGACGGACTTGATGAGGGAACACATTCCGTACCGCTTAAAATAACACTGCCTGCAAATATATCCCAGGTAGAAGAAACAAAGGTACAGGTAAAAATAACCAAACCTAAAACAGCTGAATAGCTTTTGAACCGGATAACTGAAAAAAGGAATAGATAATGAAGCTTCTATTGTCAAATATTATACTTGGATTGGATCATTCCCATGAGGAACTGATCCAACAGGCAGCAAAAAAATTAAGAATAAAGCGTCAGAATATAAAAAATTTAAAAATAATAAAACAATCTATAGATGCCAGGAAAAAACCTGGCATACGTCTTGTTTACTCCATTTCCTGTGAGGTCATGGACAGTTATGACTTACCCAGGGACGGAGATATCAAGCTTCTTGAAGCTACCTGGGAAGAGACACTTGTACCAGGCAGCAAAGCCCTTAACGTACGGCCACTTGTAATAGGCACCGGTCCGGCCGGGCTTTTTTGCGGTCTGGTGCTGGCTCAGAAAGGTTTTAAGCCTGTCATAATTGAACGCGGGCATAAGGTTGAGGAGCGTACAAAAAAGGTTGAGACCTATTGGAAAACAGGTGTCCTGGATACCGAAACAAATGTTCAGTTTGGTGAAGGCGGGGCCGGTACTTTTTCTGATGGAAAGCTGACTACCAGAATTAATGACAGAAGATGTGAAAAGGTGCTGCAGGAGTTTCATAATTTTGGCGCTCCTGAAGAAATACTTTACAAAGCCAAGCCTCATATTGGAACTGATAATCTGAAAAAGGTTGTAGCCAATATGAGAAAAGAAATTGAGAGGCTTGGCGGTACGGTTCTGTTCAACACAAAAGCAGTTGACGTTGAGGTACGTGACGGCAGTATACATGGAGTTGTTACAGATACACATTCTACTATAGAGTCAGATGTCGTGGTACTTGCAATCGGTCATAGTGCGCGTGATACCTTCAAAATGCTTTATGACAGGGGGATTCCCTTTGAGCAGAAGCCTTTCTCAATTGGTGTAAGAATTGAGCATCCACAGGAACTGATAAATGCTGCACAGTACGGTGAGGCCAGCGGACACCCGGCTCTGGGAGCAGCCGACTACCAGCTTTTTCTCAAGGGTACTGAACGTACGGCGTATTCCTTCTGCATGTGCCCGGGCGGGATAGTGGTGGCTTCTGCATCAGAGCCCGAATCCATTGTGACCAACGGCATGAGTGAATTCAGCCGCGACAGGGATAATGCCAACAGTGCTCTTGTGGTATCGGTAGGCCCTGGTGACTTTGGAACCGGACATCCTCTGGGAGGAATTGAATTTCAGAGGAAGTGGGAGCGGCTGGCATTTGCTGCCGGCGGTTCCAACAACAGTGCTCCGGTTCAGCGTCTGGAGGATTTTCTCAACAATAGAGCAGGAAAGCTTGGAATTGTAAAACCCAGCTATACAGGTGAAACACGCTGTGCAGATATGAATGAATGCCTGCCCTCCTATGTTACAGACTGCATGAAGCAGTCCATTCCATACTTTGATAGAAAACTTAAAGGCTTTGGTATGAAGGACGCTCTGCTGACCGGTGTTGAAACCAGAACCTCATCGCCTGTGAGAATACCCAGAAATGACGTGTTTGAGTGCGTAAGTATTGCCGGCCTTTACCCCTGTGGAGAAGGTGCAGGCTATGCAGGCGGAATAGTAAGCGCAGCTGTGGATGGAATCAAGATTGCAGAACAGATTGTAAAAACATATTCGGTTCCGGAGTAATCAGTAAATAATTGAATTGTTTTTTTAAGTGGGGAAGGTTAAATGTGCGAGCAATGTGCCGAAATGGAAGAACTTGCAGCTTTAAAGAAAATTGATTTAGGTTTAATTCAAAGGCTTATTGATGAAAATAAGCTTGATTTGTATGCCGGAAACTGTTATCCAAATGAGATTTCAAAGCATATGGATATTGGAAGGTACTACACAATAAATACTTACTATCATTGCAGCAAATGTGATAAATTCTTTTATGTGGGGTTTTGCCTTTATGGACTTCCCATTATCAAAGAAGTTGATAAGGACAAGGCAGCAGATGGTGCCTTGAGATTTGAATGGGGCTTCACAGGCTCATTTTTTGAAAATGGGATAAGTATGGGCATTGCCAGACAAGTAATTAATCATGGAGATTTTATTAATGCACCTGTATGGTCTTGCCTGATAGATGCCTTTAATTATGGAACAGCCACACCTGTACAGGCTTTAATCAGCACATTAAAAATGTTGTGGAAAAGGATGCAA
Source organism: Bacillota bacterium (assembly GCA_023409265.1). GTDB lineage: Bacteria > Bacillota > Clostridia > Acetivibrionales > DSM-1351 > Ruminiclostridium. The sequence continues at coordinate 87,285 of JAEYHZ010000009.1, forward strand.
AAAGGGCAAACAGTTGATTTATATTTTCCTGCTGAAACACAGAAACAGGAAATTAATATTTCTACATTCGATGATATTATGAAAAAATACTTTTCTGAATTTGTACTGGGTGAAATTAAAAATTAGTTTTTTACTACCTCTATTTCTGCAAAAATGATATATTATATATAGCTTCGCCGAATACAAATAGTAGTAATGGGAATATCTTACATAACGAAATTTAGGCGCCGCTTATGGCCAATTTGATTGATATTAATAAAACTTGATAATTTTATGGAGGTTAATTTATATGGGAAAATTATTTGGAACTGATGGTGTCAGAGGTGTGGCAAACCTGGAATTGACTCCAAAGCTCGCTTTTCAGCTGGGTCAGGCAGGTGCCTATGTACTTACCGGTGAAACCAAGCACACTCCGAAGATATTGGTAGGCATGGATACACGAATATCCGGTGATATGCTGGAAGCTGCTCTGACTTCGGGAATATGCTCAGTTGGTGCCCAGGTGATAAGTGTGGGCGTCATACCTACTCCTGCAATTGCATATCTGACCAGATTGTATGACGCCGATGCAGGTGTTGTCATTTCAGCTTCCCACAATCCTTTTGAATATAACGGAATAAAGTTTTTCAACTCCAACGGATATAAGCTGCCCGATGCAATAGAGGACAAAATTGAAGAAATAATACTCAATGGCGGAGATGAACTTCCAAAGCCCATAGGACAGAATATAGGCTTCAGAATGTTCAAGGAAACAGCTCTGGAGGATTATGTGAGCTTTATTAAAGGTACTATTTCCGGTGATCTGGAAGGTATAAATGTAGCTATAGACTGTGCCAACGGTGCCTCCTTTCAAGCATCGCCTATGGCTCTGTACGAGCTAAAGGCAAACGTCAGTGTAATTAATAACGAACCTGACGGTATCAATATAAATGCGGGCTGCGGCTCGACGCACATGAAGCAGCTTCAGGAATACGTGAAGGAAACCAGGGCTGATATCGGGCTGGCCTTTGACGGAGACGCAGACAGGGTTCTGGCTGTTGACGAAAAGGGCAGCATAATTGACGGTGACCAAATCATGGCAATAATAGGGCTTCACTTGAAAAAGCAGGGTATGCTGGCCCACAATACAATAGTTGCTACAGTTATGAGCAACATGGGTCTGGACATTATGGCTAAAAACAATGGTCTTAAAATTGAAAAGACCAAAGTTGGGGACAGATATGTACTTGAAGAAATGCTAAACAGCGGATATATGCTGGGTGGAGAGCAGTCGGGGCATATTATTTTCCTTGAGCACAACACCACCGGTGATGGACTTCTGACTGCTGTTCAGCTCATCAAGGTGCTGAAGGATTCGGGCAAAAAGCTTTCCGAGCTGGCAAGCGTTATGCAGGTGCTGCCGCAGGTGCTTATAAACGCAAAAGTAACCAACGAAAAGAAATATAAATATCTTGATGATGAAGTTATCAAAAAAATGTGCCAGGAGCTTGAGGATGAATTCAAGGGCGAAGGCAGAGTACTCATAAGACCTTCAGGAACTGAGCCGTTGGTAAGGGTTATGATAGAGGGTAAGGATAAGGAAATAATAACAAGACGTGCAAAGGAACTGGTCAGAGTTATTGAAGGAAGACTTTCTTAAGAAGGAAATTTGGCAATAGCAGAGAATTTTAACTAACCCCAGAGATCAAGCTGCGTGCGGAGGCAGCTTAATCTCTGGGGTTTTTAAAGTTAAACCGTATATTGGGCTTTATATGTATGCTATTTACTTTGAATCAAAATCAGCCCGGCTAAACAAAGTATTATTCCAATAATATTCTTTATATTTAAAACTTCTTTAAAAAACATTAATCCAATAGGCAAAAGAATCAACATGGCAGCTACGTTTGCAAAAATACCATTATAACTGATATTCCCGCCTGCTCTGTAAGCTAACAAAAAGCCGGTTTCAAGACCCACAATCGCCAACCCCAGGGTAATACTCGTCCAGCTTAAATTCTTAATAGAGCTAAGTAAACTTTCTCCTTCTTGAGGGTAAAACGGAAGCATTATAAAACATGCCAACATTGCTGTCATATAAGTTACTGCAAGAGATAAAAAAGGATTGGCATTATTAGGCGTTAGCTTTAAAAAAGTATGGTACAATACATTAGAAATTATTACAAGTAACATAGCCAGATAATATACCCACATATTATTTACACCTCCTTTTGTGCAAAAGCTGCACCAATTAACGCGATTTATGATGATCTGCAATTAATTGTATAATTATACATGACGATATGTTCGAATGTCAATCTCTTTTATCCAAAGCAGAGAAAATATGGGCTGGTTATGACGGGCTGGCAGTGTGAATTCCTTTACAACACATGTAAAGCCTTGGGCTATATTTGCAAAAAAATAATAGTCAGCAAAAAAAGTGTAAATCCAAATTTGTTGAATAAATATACATTAGTTTAATTTTAGCAATATTGGATTCTAAATAAATTCTTAAATGTGTTGACAATTTCAGGTCAATTACAATATATTATAATAAGGGAAGATAAAAAAGAAGAAGATTTTTCCTTTTCCTTGACCCTGATATGTTTCGCTGCGATGATCGTTGCAATGATAACATAGTAACCATATTTAGTTGCAATGATACTATGCAATCATATTTCGTTGCAATGATACTATGCAGCCGTATTCCGCTGCAAGCACTAAATGGGTCAAAAAAACAATTAGGGGGTGGAAGAAAGCCCGGGATTAATAAGTGAAATAAAAAGGCGCCAGGACAGATAGTACATAAGGAATTGTAATCCTATCTGTTGACGAGGTGAAGGAAGCGATTCACAAACAAGCGTGGATCGTATCGAAAGATTCGGCGGATACCTTCCGGTTGTTACAATCGACAGAGACTAAGGGATAACAGGTTGTCCCCCGGAACAAAAATTGCTCCGGTACAAAACTTGCAGGTGACTGCAAAACAAAGAGGTCTCACGTAACTAATCCTGTATCATATCTAATTTTTATAATCGAATTTTAAAAATCTAAATCAAAAATTAAAGAATATTTTGATGCTTTTGTTTCGCACTTTAAGCTTTTCCGACCCTATTATACCTTTTCGTTAAAATATAGGTTAAAGGGTTCTGAAAACATGCGCAGAAACTGGCTTTATTGGGCAAACTATGTCTGTTGGCAGGCTTTTCTTATGGACAGTTTCTTTTTACAGAGGCACAAAGTATTGGAATCAATCATTGTACTGTTTTATGTTAACTCAAAATACTACTTAAGCTGTATTAAGCTTATTTACTTATTTTTAATTAACGAACAGAAGAACCCGGGGATATTTATGCCATTATGTTGGCAATTGGTTAAATTAAAATAAAGATTAAGGAGAATTAATTATGTGTGGAATAGTTGGATATATTGGAAATAAAAAAGCAATACCTGTACTTATTAACGGACTTTCAAAGCTTGAATACAGAGGCTATGATTCAGCCGGTGTTTCTGTAAATGAAGATGGTGTTCTGAGAGTAATCAAGTGCAAGGGAAGATTATCCTGCCTGGAAGACAGACTGGAAACTGAAAAACTGGAAGGCTGCATTGGAATTGGTCACACCAGATGGGCAACCCACGGTGAACCCAATGATGTGAATTCCCATCCCCATATCAGTCAGAGCGGTGAAATAGCTGTTGTTCATAACGGTATTATTGAAAACTACATGCAGATAAAGGAATTTCTTATCGGCCAGGGTTATACCTTCCAGTCTGAAACAGATACAGAGGTTATTGCCCACCTGGTTGAATATTATTATGACGGAAGCCTTGTGGATGCCGTAATGAAGGTAATTGACGAAATTGAAGGTTCATACGCACTTGGAGTACTTTGCAGAAATCAACAGGATATGTTTGTTTGCGCAAGAAAGGACAGTCCATTGATAATAGGTCTGGGCGAGGGTGAAAACTTTATTGCGTCGGATATCCCTGCAATACTTGAGTACACCAGGGATATTTACATCCTTGAAGATAAGGAAGTTGCCATTCTCACAAGAGACAAGGTTCAGGTTTTCAACAGTCTTGGTGCACCTGTCAGGAAAGAGGTCTTCAAGGTTGACTGGAACGTGGAAGCAGCTGAAAAGGGCGGTTTTGAGCATTTCATGATGAAGGAGATGTACGAGGAGCCAAAGGTCATCAGGGATACAATCAACCCAAGAATTAAAAATGGTGAACTGCAGCTGGATTCAATAAATATCTCCAGGGAAGATATCGACAGGCTTGAGAAAATATATATCGTTGCCTGCGGAACAGCTTATCATGCAGGTGTTGTTGGCAAATACATTATTGAAAAGCTGTGCAGAATGCCTGTTGAAGTGGATGTGGCATCGGAATTCAGATATCGTGACCCTCTGATAAGCGAAAAGAATCTGACTATTATAATCAGCCAGTCAGGCGAAACCCTGGATACTCTGTTTGCGCTCAGAGAGGCTAAGAAGAGCGGTTCCAGAATTCTTTCAATTGTAAATGTTGTGGGAAGCTCTATTGCACGGGATTCGGATGATGTGCTCTATACCTGGGCAGGACCTGAAATTGCAGTTGCTTCAACAAAGGCATATAATACTCAGCTTACAGCTCTTTATCTGGTAGCACTTGACCTTGGACTAAAGAAGGGGACTATTACAAAGGAACAGGCAAATGCAATTCTTGATGAAATGAAGAAAATACCAGCAGGCATCGAAGCGATACTGAAGGATAAGGACGGGATACAGAAGTTTGCACATGCTCACTTTAACTCAAAGAGTATTTTCTTCATAGGCAGAAGCCTTGACTACGCACTTTCCATGGAAGGTTCGCTGAAGCTGAAGGAAATTTCGTACATTCACTCGGAAGCATACGCAGGCGGAGAGCTCAAACACGGAACAATTGCCCTGATCGAAAAAGGAACACTGGTTGTTTGCCCGATGACACAGGATTCTCTGTTTGAGAAGATGGTCAGCAATATCAGAGAGGTTAAGGCAAGAGGAGCAGTTGTGCTGGTAATAACCCAGGAAAAGCACAGGCAAGAGCTTGAGAAAACAGCAGACATGGTTCTCACAATTCCGGATGCTGACTCACTTGTAGCCCCCATATCGGCAGTAACACCGCTGCAGCTGTTTGCCTACTACATGGCAATTGAAAGGGGCTGTGACGTGGATAAGCCGAGGAATCTGGCGAAGAGCGTAACGGTGGAGTAGATTGTGCGGTTGAGATAAAACAGTTGTATACGTACAACCAAGTTGTTAAAATAAAATATAGTTATTCGGTTTATATAAATAATTTGATTAAGGTAATTCATGTATTGATAAATTTATACAGTATAATAAAGGGTTGGCTAAAGTATTGGCCGACCCTTTATTATACCAGCTTTCCGTGACTGCAACGCTTTCTTAAATGAAGCTGGCTGTTACAATTTTGAATGCTTCTGACAGCCTGCATGTAGCGACAGGCTATTGCTTTTGGAAGAAGGTACAATTAAGGAAGAATACTTTCCAGCCGGAACCTTCATACAAATTAGAATCAGCGATTAATAACCAAAGAATATCCCACCTATTCCAAACAATCGCCCCTACTATTACCATTTTAGGGGTGTTATACTCATTCTGTAAACATCCAGATAAGTACGGTGAAATATAGGGAAGATTCTGCAAAGAGGCAGTCCTATTATTCCGAAAAGGGTATTGATAAGTTTAGTATACTAATGTTGAAATTGATAGGGCTTTATACACATTTTGGTATTTGGCTGGATTAATTTTGGATTTGGAGGTGATTAAATGAAAGTAATGCCTGTAGGATCTAAAATCAAGCAACCAATTACTTCGTTATATTCAAAAGTGTCATCTAGATTCAAAGGTAAATCTATACTTCTAAGAAAATTTAAAATTAAAACCAGATTAATAGCGTCTTTTGTTTTATTGTTAATAGTTATGTTATTAGTCACAAGCATATTTTCATATAGCAGTTCAACTAATACAATGAATGAAAAAGTAAGAATAGATTCATTACAGGTTATGGGCCAGACGAGTGTTATACTGAATAATGAGATAAAAAGGATGGAAGATTATTTTCTGGATATAGGCCTGAATGCTGCTGTTCAGGATGCACTGAGCAAATATACGGTCGGAAATAAATTTGAACAATTGGATCAATCCAGAAAGCTGAAAAGCTTTTTATCAATCAAATTTGCATCTTCAAATGACATTGCTTATTGTGGCATATTTCATGGAAACAGCTTTACACAGGAAGAAGCTTACAATACTGCAAGTGTAACGCTGGATGTTGGTGCAATATCTAAAAAAGACTTAAAGCAACTTGAGTGGTCAGACTTTAAAGTTGATCCTTCAAATTCCAATATTACTTCTTATTACGGTATACAACAAAATATTGCTTCTGTTACAGATAAACAAAAGGTCCTGGCAAAAATGGTTTTAATTCCGAAAAACAATTATCTTGCCAATGCATTTGAAAAATTGGATATTGGAATAGACCCAAAGACTGAAAAGGCTTTCCCTATATTTGTTGTCGATAACGATGGAAGGATAATAGCGTCAAGATCCGTTGAAGAATATCCCATAGGCAAAGCTACAGAAGTTTCAGCGTTAATTGCTAAAAATATTCTAAAGTATAATAAAAAGGATTCAACAGGATTGGAAGCCGGTGACTTTGATTTGAATATTGAGGGCAGCACCAGAATGGTTACGTACTCTCAAATAAGGAAAGATAAGCACTTGTTTGTTATTTCAATTATTCCATATTACTATTTAAACAGCGCTGCAAACAAACTTGGGATAAATATTTTTATTATTGGGGTTATATGTGTGGCTATTGCATTTTCCTTGTGTCTTGTTATTGCCAGGAGTGTATCCCACCCTTTGAATAATTTAGTACAAATAATGAAAAAAGCAAAAGATGGTGATTTGACAAACCAAATTCAGGATAATGAAAAAGATGAAATAGCAGATGTATGTCGTAATTATAATGATATGCTTTTGAATATAAACTCACTTGTAGCAAATGTCAGAAATTCTACACAATGTGTTCTTAGTGTAGCCAACAAGATTTCAATTACATCAAAATCTACATATAGTGCTTCCGAACAAGTGGCTGTGACAGCTGAACAAATAGCTAAAGGTGCATCAGATCAGGCTGCCGAAATAAATGAAAGTGTCGGTAATATTGAGCAACTATCCAAGGGTATTACACTTGTTGAAAATGATATAGCTAAAGTAATGACTCTAGCCAACAAAATTAAAAACTTAAACACGGATGTGTTAAAAACTATTGATACTCTTAACTTAAAGTCAACCCAGGTAAGTGAAACAACTGATAAAGTTTCAACAAATATTTATGATTTGAGTAAAAGTATGCAGGAGATACAAAAAATACTTAAAATTATGAACTCAATTTCAGAGCAGATAAATCTTTTGTCATTGAATGCAACCATTGAAGCTGCTCGTGCAGGCGAATCAGGGAAAGGGTTTGCTGTGGTGGCAAATGAGGTTAGGAAGCTGGCAGACAAATCAAAAGAATTTACTGGCAGCATAGGTAATATTATTGGTTCTATTGAACAAAAAACTAATGTTACTGTTGAGCAGGTTAAAAACTCTGATATTGCTGTCAACGAGCAAAAAATAGCTGTTAAGCAAACCGAAGAATTATTTAGCATGGTATTCAGTTCTATAGAAATAGTTTTAAATGATATAACCAGAACAGAAAAATCTGTTGCAAGCATTGTGAGGTCAAAGGGTAAGGTTTTAGAAGCAATGGAAAACATTTCAGCAGTCGCAGAGGAATCTGCTGCTACAACAGAGATGATTTCCGCAAGCACAGAAGAACAATTTGCATCAGCAGAAGAACTTTCAAACAAGGCAAGCGATTTGGAGAGCCTATCATTAGTTTTGAACAATGAACTGGATAAGTTTAAGACAGAGTGAGCTCATGACAAATAGCAAACGAGAATTCGAAAGTTGGAGATAGTCACGTCCATATCCGGAAAAATAGTCAGCTCACAAATTAATTTTGAATGAAATGATACTACAAATGTTAATAGTCTATTTAAATTTTACATGTTTACATAAAAAATGATCAAATGACTTTAAAAATCAATTGTTTTAAGTTATATTGTTTTCATAGTTGTTTTTCCGATGACTAATATTTATTTTCTATCAGGGTAAAGATTTCTTATAAGAAATAATGTTTAAAAGTCCTAAAATTCACTTTATAAAAACTAAATGTTTTGTAGTATCTTTCCCTGATTGGGTCTATATGTATGCAAAAAAGAAAGGTGTAGTATGAAACTTATTATTGCAGATGATGAAGATAAAATTTGTCAGCTTATTTACAAATTAGTTGACTGGGAAAAGCTAAATATGGAAGTGGTTTCAATTGTACATAACGGTATTGAAGCACTGCAGTCCATTGAAAAATTCAAACCGGATATAGTAATTACGGATATTCGTATGCCGGGGTATGATGGCCTTGAAATGATTCAGCGTGCCAAAGAAATAAGTGAAGATTCAGATTTTATTATAATTAGTGGATACCGCCACTTTGAATATGCCCAAAATGCTATTAAATATGGGGTAAAGGATTATCTTCTTAAGCCAATTAAAAAAACAGAATTAATTGATACTCTCACCAGATTACGAGAGGAGTATTTAAAACGTACAAAAAAATTATCCAGTGAAGAACAATATCGTATTTCAATAAAAAACAATTTAGAACGGTTGCGCAGCGGATTTTTTACGGATATATTATTCAAAAGAGTCACTGCAGAAGGGATAATGAGTATTGAAAGTATTAATGAAAAGTATCACTACAAATTTTGTGATGGCTTTTTTCAGGTTGTTCTTATTAAAATAGATGCATGCTCTCAAAGCAATACCGAATATATTCGAGACAAAGTCTTACAGTCCATTCATAAAAAAGTAGATGAATATTGTTATGACATTGAAAGTATTTTTGAAAATAATTTGTGCTACATTGTTCTTAATTGCAGTGAAGATAGCAGGAAAGCCCTTAGGCGTTCACTTAAAGCTTTATTAGATGAACTTTTATTACAAAAGGATATTATAGAAGACCTTAAAATTACAATAGGAGCAGGTATTCCGAAAGACTCCATCCGCGGTGTTTTTTCTTCAATGAAGACAGCCTTGTGGGCAATAGAGCAAAGGCTTATACTCGGTGTTAATAAAGTGATAGAAGGTGCGGAGGTGTCGTCAAATGAACTGGCTGACAGCTCCACCTTTATTGAGTTTAACAGGAAGTTAATTGAGGCACTTGAAAGATTGGATGAAAAGCAGGTAAGAGAGTCATTTGTTTTTTTAGAGACAAGCCTGAAAAATAAAGAATCAACTACTGGTCATGAAGTTATTCAAATGGCAAAAGAAGCCATGAATTTGTATTTGTTTCACTTAAGACAAAAGAAATTTGTAATTAGGGATTCAGATAATTTTTTCGATACATTCAGTTTGAATATAGAAAATTGCGGTTCAATGGAGGAAGTTTTTACGACACTTTCCAGAACAATTATAAAATCATTTTATCAGGTAATTGATGACAAACAACATGAAGATAGTAAACCAATCCGTGAGGCAAAGCAATATATTAAAGATCATTATAAAGACCCGATTTCACTGGAAATAGTCAGTGATTATGTAGGGTTCAACGCCACATATTTTAGTTCTTTGTTTAAAAAGGAAACAAACACGACTTTTTCGGAATATTTAACAAGTGTACGTATGGAAAGGGCAAAAGTACTATTAAAGGAATCAAATTTGAATGTTGCTACAATCTGTGAAGAGGTAGGCTATAATGATACAAAACATTTTTCAAAAGGATTTGCAAAGTATACAAATTTAAAACCAAATGAATATAGAAAAATATATTCCTAAAAATTTTATTTTGTAACAAAAGATAGAAGTCTTTTCATTTGATAACACAAAAAAACGAATGTGGGTTATACTGGTATTTATTCTAAAACGTGTAAAGTTCGTTCTTAAATCAAATTCTAATCAGCCATTAATATCCAAAGAATGTCCCACCTGTTCCAATCAATCGCCCCTACAATTACATTTTTAGGGGTGTTATACTCATCCTGTAAACTCATTTCGTAAAGCATTCCTCAAACAGATAAGATAGGTGAAATAGATTGATGATTATATCGTTGAATTAATTAGATTATCTAAAAGGTTTCCAGTGTTTTAGCTCTTGTTTCTGTATTACTTGACGTGGTGGTCCGTTCGGGAAAGCCCAAGAGAAAAATGAAGCAGAAGTAAAGTTGGATTTAAGCTTAAAGCTTAATTTATAGAATTAATGTCTTATAATTTTAAAGGAGGGCTCATAATGGAAAGAAAGCTACTTGACGCAATATTATATGTAGCAATGGTAGGAACAATGCCGGCGGAATGTGGAAGTTTGCCAGATAAGGCTGCAGGCTCATCAACAGCAGGAGTGAAAGGAGAGTAGTTATGAAACTAAAACGTACGTTGAGTTTTATTTTAGCTCTTGTAATGATGCTGACCATGGTTTTGAGCAACATGGCTGTTTTCGCAGAAGGGGGGACAAGCGACGAATTTGATAAACTGCGGGAAAAATGGCAGTATATGGCTATGGGCGGAGATTATGATCCAAATGACCCGAGTATGCAAGAGTTACTTCATGCTATAAATAATGTTGCACAAGACCTCCTTGACAGGATCAATCCAAGTCCCACTCCGGATTGGGGTGCAAATGATTACCTTTGGCCGGAATATATACTTGGCAAGCGCAATGACGCATATGCTGATTCGAATAATACACAGTTTACTATCCGAAGTCTTAAGTTTATGGCTTTAGCTTTTCAAACTAAAGGCTGTGAGCTTTATAAGAATGCAAAGCTAAAAAGTGAGATCCTCCGTGGAATTGATTATATTTTTATGAAACATTATAAGGTAGGAGTAGATTCTAATCCGTATGGAAATTGGTTTACCTGGGAAATAGGGGGACCGATTTATCTTCTCGAGACAGTTCTGCTTATGTATGATGATCTGACGGCAGATCAAATCAAATCCTATGCTGAAACGGCTCTAAAGTCTACAACCAAAACCGGAGGAGCCGATTATATGTATGTCGGTGCAAATGCCTTGTGGAGGGACCGTGTCAGAATGTATGCAGGTATTCTCCTCAAAGATAGCGCAACCCTGGCATATGTAAAAAATGATGTTCCTACCTATATGGGGTATGTTACAACCGGTGATGGCTATTATAGAGACGGTACCTTTATGCAGCACGGAACTATTGTTTATAATGGTGGTTATGGTAAAGAGGCATTTTCTGACATCAGTCATTTTATTTATATGCTTGATGACTCTACATGGGAAATCACCGGTCCTGAAAGAGATAATATGAGCACTATTGTGGAAAAAAACTATGTGCCCTTTATGTATAAAGGTGTCTACATGGATATGGTAAGGGGACGTGAAATTACACGTACAGATACTACTGATGCCTATGCAGGCATTACCATCAGCCTTGATGTTCTGCTGTTCTCTGAATCGGTACCCGAGGCAGAGGGTACCAGGTTTAAAGGAATGATAAAGGAATGGATGAATAATGAGAATGCAATACGTACTTTAAATGAAGGTGCCGGTGTTGCATGGTATATGTTCCCAGTATATAATCTCTCCAAGACCTTGGAAATTATCAGGGATGACTCAATCAAACCGGTTTCAAATACAGGAAAAAGCTATACCTTTGGAAAAGGTGTAAGAACTGTTCATACTACAGATAAGTTCACTTTTGGTCTTTCCATGTATAGCAGGGATATAAAAAATTGTGAGATAGGTGACAGTAATACAAACGGCTGGTACACAGGTATTGGAGAGACTTATGTCTATACACCCGATATTGGTCAGTTTACTTATCAAAAACCAACACTTAACTGGTACCGTCTTCCAGGCGTAACTGCTGTTAATGGTATGACTTTCAGCAGCCATACAAATTCGAACTCCTTCGCAGGAAGCACAACTCTTAATGGTACTTACAGTACTGCCGGCCTGGAGATTTCAGCCTCAGACACAAAAGTGAGTGCAAAAAAATCGTGGTTTATGTTTGATGACGAGGTTGTGGCTTTAGGAACAGATATTACTTCTACACAAAATAACAAGGTTGAGACTACCATCGACAACCATTACATTACAGGAGATAACGCTCTGATTGTCAATGGAGAAAGACAGTCGGACGAGCTTGGCTGGAATGGTAAAATCGATAACGCCAGGTGGGCGTTAATAGAGGGAAATGTTAAAGGCTCCAATATTGGTGTTTATTTTCCGAAAGCAACCAGGGTCGGCGCAGTCCGTGAAACCCGTACAGGAAAATGGACCGATCTGGGTACTTATAATGTAGATGAAAGTGTTCAATCAGCAAATTACCTTACAATGTGGATTGATCATGGCTCAAAACCGGTGAATGACAGCTATGCATATGTTTTACTGCCTGGGACAACCGAAGCACAGGTTGAAAACTATGCGGATTCCAGCGATACTGAAATAATCCGTCAGGATAATGATGTACACGCTGTATATGAGAAAACGCTCCATACTCTTGGTGTTAATTTTTGGAAAGATGGTGATCAGTCCATTGATGCAATGGGTGTAAAAGATTATCTTTCTGTTGATAAAGCATCTTCTATTATGATAAAAGAAGATGATAATAAGCTCAGTTTTGCTCTATCAGATACGACGAAGCGGAATTCTGGCCCAATTACCGTAGATATTAATCGGGCAGCTACTTCGATTATTACCGGGGATAACCGTATTAAAGTTATTCAAACTTCTCCGACAATCAGGCTCGAGATAGATGTCAATAATTCTGTCGGGAATCCCATAGAAGCTGAGTTTTCTTTTAAAAAGCTTGAGGTGCCGGGAGAAACATCAATTACCAATATGTCATTAAGTGATGACACATTAAGCCTTGAATTTGCAAAAGCATTGCGGGCAACTGGCTATAAACTGGTTTATGGTACCGAAAGCGGAAAGTATTCGGAATCACTTGTTACCTCCGAATCAACAGCGCAAATCAAAGGATTAAATTCAAATACAACTTATTATTTTGCAGTTAAAGCTATTAATGATTCAGGTGAAGGCGCTCCATCGCAAGAAAAATCTTTTGCAATTGGAAATACACGCACTTTGACCGATGATTTTGCAGATTTCTCAAAAACTGTAAGTTATTCCGGAGGCTGGGCATTCGACTCTTCCAATGCAAATACTTATTATGGTGGAGATACCACTCGACTTAAGAGAAATGATGCTGATAAAACCAACCCAAGGAGAGAGGAATATTTAACCTATTATGTTCCATCACCTAAAAAATTTGTACTGACTACATATGATTATGGTTTAGCTAATGCAGGTGATAATACCATACTTAATTTCTATGGTTCAGCAGATAATAAGAACTGGGCTCCTATCTCTGCGACAAAAGATGGAACAGTAACTACTAATAAGTGGAGTAAAGTTATATATACCAATTCAGGTAATTTGGATAATTCCATAAAGTACATCAAAATTGCTGTCTCCAACAATACTAAGATTTATGCGCCTCAGCTTTCAAGTCTGGTTATAGATTACGCATGGACTTCTGACCGTAACGTAATGGATACCATGCTGGATGATTCCAGAACATACGAGGTAAAAGGCGGTGCCGCCTATATAGCGGGAGATGGAGTTAAATTCGGAGGCGATAAGGATATTCTGATAAAAACCGGCTCTGAAAATGCAACCATCCTTTATAGTTATACAAATATACAAAATGCAAAACTAACTGCTTTTATTTCCAAGGTAAATGGCGGCGCTGTATCGGTTGAATCCTCCAAAGACGGGAAAAGTTTTATACCTGTTACTCCCGAAGAGATTCCCGATGGTGACTCCGGAGATTACAATAAGGTGGTGTACAGTATTCCTTCTTTTGAGGAGGGGACGAACTATTTATTGCTTACAGTAAGCGGTGGAGCTGATTCAATTGCTATTGCAGACCTCAACTTGTCATATGCCCATGAAATTGCTCCCATACAAAAGATCCGGTTTAAGGATAAGCAGCTTGAAGCGGTTATGAACTATAATTTGGTCCCAACTGTCAAATTGGCACCAATGAATGCGACCGGTGAAATATACTATACCATTTCAAATAAGGATATTGCCGCAGTGAATTCCTTAACAGGGGAGTTGCAGGCTCAGGAGTTCGGAACAGCGGTTCTTACAGCTAAGGTGCTTGGAACGGAGGAAGATGTAAGTGCAAATATTAATGTCCGTACTTCACAAAATATTGCACTTAACTCAAATACTACAGCAAGCACTGTAAAGAGTGGTTACCCTGTTAGTAACGCAACTGATGGTAATTATCTTTCGCGTTGGGAATCCAATGTAGGTCCTGCTCAATGGCTGCAGGTTGATTTAGGCTTTCCGAAAGAGTTTGAAGCAATAGAGCTTAACTGGCAGCAATATGCGACCAACTATGCGATTCAGGGCTCTTTGAATGGCACTGATTGGGTAGATCTTTATACTGAAACAAACGGTAAAGGCGGCAATGTTTGGAATGAATTTGATGGGGTAAAAGAATATCGGTATGTTAGATTGATAGGTACGCAAGCATCTGCTGCCTATTCACTTTATGAGTTCCGCGTTCTCTCGTTTAAACCACAAAGCATTGTACTTCAAAATCTTGCGCTTGGAAAAGCAGCGACAACAAGTGGCAATGATTCCTCCAATGGTGATCCTAAAGCTGCTATAGACGGAGATACATCGACGCGTTGGGCATCTGCCAGAACCGATGATCAGTGGTATAGCATTGACCTGGGTGTTCCTTGCAATATTTATCAGATTAATTTGAATTGGGAAGCAGCATACGGTAAAGAGTACGACATTCAGGTGTACGATGACAGTAATGCGGTTACTAATGTAGTATCTGAAAGAAACGGTTCTGCCGGATGGAAGAGGTATTCCATTGATCAGCCGGTACAGGGAAGATACGTACGTATGCAGGGCATTAAGCGCGGTTCAACCTATGGTTACTCTTTTTATGAATTTGAGGTATATGGAAGTTTGGAACAAACAACTGTTAGCGCAATTTCGTTCGCGTCCGATAAACTTACTGTTGTACGAAACCACAAAAAAACAGCTGCTGTAATTACAGATCCGCCTTATATAAATGAGGGAAGTATTGCATTTGTCAGCTCAAACCCTGAAATAGCAACGGTATCAAATAAAGGAGTTGTTACCGGTATAACAACAGGATCAGCAATAATTACGGCTTTTGCTGCAGCTGATAATAATGTTAATGCCAGCTGTGAAGTAACGGTAACAGATTATAACGGTGCTCCAATACCGGCTTCCAGTCTTGAGGTGCAAGGTGGTGTAGCCATTATGGAGAAGGGGACATCTGCCCAGTTAGATGCTACTATTACTCCCGATGATGCTTCAATTAAGAATATTCGCTGGACCTCCAGTGATGAAAGTGTACTTCTGGTAACTAATGAAGGATTAATAAGGGCAATCGGCTTAGGAACCGCAACTATAAGGGGTATCAGTGTTGCTAATCCGGAGCTGGTGTATGAACAGGATATAAGAGTTGTTGATGCGGAAGTGGAAACAGTAAAAGCGTTGATTAATGCAATCGGCACTGTTACCCTGAATAGCAAGGGAGATATTGATGCTGCAAGAGATGCTTATAATAAACTGAATGATGATCAGAAGGCATTGGTGGATAACTATGAAGTGCTGACAGCCGCAGAAACGCAGTATGAACAACTGTTGGAAACAGAAAAAGTAAATGGTGTTAAACTCAACACGTTATCCATGTATATGGCTATAGGAGACAGCGGACAGCTGACAGCTACAATATCACCGTCCACTGCAGTAAACAAGAACGTAACCTGGTCAAGCAGCAATTCCAATGTTGCAGAGGTTGACGCTAACGGCATGGTAACTGCCGTGGGTGCAGGAACAGCGGTAATAACCGTAACAACTGAGGACGGCGGTAAGACGGCTACATGTTCTGTAACTGTCAGAAGCGGACAAAATGATGGCGGAGGCAATCCTGACGGAGGCAATTCTGGCGGAGGTGGTTCATCCGGGACACCGGGAACAGTACCGCCGGTAACACAACCGGTGAAAACGCGGCCCACAACACAGACAGGAAACACACCGGGTACAATTCAGGTAGCTGCACCTGTAGTGAACGGCGCAGGCGTAGCAACAACGACCATTGATGCAGACGCATTGACCAAAGCTCTACAAGAATCTGATACAGCAAAAATCAATGTACCGAAGGCTGAGGGAGCCAGAGCATATGAAACGGTCTTGCCTGCAACAGTTCTGATGTCGGAAGATGCATCAAAGAAGATCGAAATATCAACCGAGCTGGGCAAGGTATCAGTACCTGAAAACATGCTCACTCCACAAGGTGCAGCAGGGGCACAGAGTGTAGGCATCACCATAGCAAAAACAGATACAAACGAGCTTGATACTGCAGTAAAGTCACAAATAGGTGAGAGACCTGCAGTAGAACTCATTGTCAGTATAGACGGCAGCAGGATAACATGGAGCAATCCTGAAGCACCTGTAACAGTGCAAATACCATATACGCCTACAGCAGCTGAACTTGCCGACCCTGAGCATATAGTCGTATGGTACATAGATGAAGCAGGAAAGGCAGTAGCTGTACCAACCGGCAAGTATGATTCCGAAACCGGTAATGTAACATTTAAAACAACGCACTCCGGCAATTATGCAGTGGCATATGTTAAGAAGAGCTTTATGGACATTGGTGAATATTCATGGGCAAGCAGGGCAATAGAAGTTATGGCATCCAAAGGTGTTATTAACGGTACTTCTGAAATGACCTTCAATCCTTCTGCCAATATTAAGCGGGCAGACTTCATACTCATGCTTGTTAAGGCTCTGGGATTATCTGCAAAAACACAGGACAACTTTGCAGATGTAAGCTCAAGTGCATATTATGCAGAAGCTCTGGCAACAGCTAAGGCTCTTGGAATTACAGCAGGGGTTGGCAACAATAATTTCAATCCAAATGCAAAGATATCTAGAGAAGAGATGATGGTTCTTTCAGCAAGGGCTATGGAACAAGTCGGGAAACCTTTCGCTATTGCTTCTGATTCGGAGCTGAAAGGATATTCTGATTCAGCACAAATAAGCAGTTACGCATTAAATGATGTTGCAGCTTTAGTTAAAGCTGGAATCATAAAAGGCAGCGGCAATTCAATAAAACCGAAGAGAACTGCAACAAGAGCTGAAGCAGCAGTAATTATTTATAACCTGTACAACAGGTAGTTTTCAGAAAACGGGGTTATCCTTTAATTTAGGAAACCCCGTTTGATTTTTATACAGAATCGGTACAAAAATTATTTTACCGCTCATAACCGGTATATGGTTATGCTGCGTACTAATTATAAGTCATGAGTCCAGGAATAGTACTAACTGCACCTGAACTCATGACTTTTTTTATAAATTAGAAAATGAATGAAAAAGCCGTGACACCATTTCGCGTTACTTATGACTTAAAAACTTTAGTTAATCAAAATACGAACTTATTTACTATAAAAACTTATTTATAATTTATTTTAGTCACATAGGAGGTGAGTCCGTCTACCTTGCACTTGAATAACTGTCTGTCTAGTAATATAATCAAATAGTAGAAATATTTTCTAAGGTGTAATTGTTTTCTTAAGATCAATGATATAATTTATATTAGTCGGCATCGGAGGAGTGTTGAATGAACTTTGTAAACCCACCAGCAGAATCACCTCAACATGTTACTCATAAAACATTTTACAGCCAAGTATTAAATCATGAAATAGGCTATAATATCTATCTTCCGCCGGGTACAAAGACTGCGGCGAAAAATATCCGGTTGCGTACCATATTCACGGATGGACGGGCAACGAATCTTCCGAGATATGGCCGCTGGAAAAGGTCTATAAAAACAGACGAGCCATTACTGTTTTTGTCAACGCCATTTCGTCGGAAGACAATTATTTCGATGCCTTATTGCAAATTGAATCCATCATTATTAAGGAACTGATTCCCCATATCGACGGTCAGTACAGAACAGACACAACCCGTGAGAACAGAATGCTGTCAGGGTTTTCGATGGGCGGCAACATGGCGTTTTATTATGCAGTTAAGCACCCCGAGCTGTTTGGTTCCGTAACCCCTTACGCAGGAACCTATCACCATCTCTATCTCAAAGAATACCGTACTGTGGGGGTAGCACCGGAAAAAGTCATCGAGTTATACGAAGATATGATGAGAGAAGAATGGTATTTGGAGGAAAACAATATTTTATGTTTGGTACGGCAAAATGCGGAAAAAATTCGAGGCAAACTAAAAATTGATATTCATATCGGCACAGCTGACATATTATTTTGTGATAATGAAATTTTACGTTTATATTTGGATTCGTTGAATATCCCGCATGAGTACAGGAAATTCGAGGAGATTGACCACGACTTGGAAAAAATATTATAGCACTCACTAATAAGCAAACTGAAATGATAAACTGAATATAAGCTCATCACATGATTATACGTCTATCTTCGTTATACTAATTATATTGTAGGTAACAGTTGGAATAAATATAAAAGTATTTTTGTTGTTATAAATAGATGATGGGTTGAGACAACTCTGACAACCTTCAAAAATAGTAAAAACACAAAATTTGGGACACTCCCAAATTATACAACATTTTTATATGGAAGTATGTTAATAATACTTATTTAAGTAAATAATTTTACAACTATTTTTATTTAGCTTAGGATATGATGAGTAAAATTTAAGTATTTATATGTGCTGAAATTCCACAATTTTTTTATAATTCCTCAACAACTGTTCCAGTCTAATAAAGTTGTATACTGGATAATAAAGATATGTACTTGATAATAAAATTGCATACTAAGATCGGATTCATAGACCCGAACTTGGTATGCAATTTTTGTTTATTATAGATTGTTATATTTTACATTCTGTCAGGCACTTCGATTCCGAGTAAATCTAAACAAGTTTATTATGTTTGGAATGATGTTATAGATACTCAGGTAAATGAAGATGGAGCGTTTATTGTAGTTGCGCAGCTTGATGCTCAAGGAGATATCATACCTAATACGCAGAGAGGTATGAATTGGAAAACCAGTCTTAAAGGAACAAAAATAACAATAAATCATATAAACCCTGTTAAAGAAGCGATAAATATTGGTATATATATGGGACTTCATGGTACGGGTACATTTTGGGTTGATGATGTAACACTAAATGAATATTCTGATTAAGTAATTATTATAAGTTTTAATAAACCAATAGCTTTTATACAAATTTTATTTTATAGGAATATATATTCCATTGTAATACAACGCTTTAGCAAATAACAAGTAAGCCCAGCTTTATTGCTGGGCTACTTGCCGCTTTTGAAAATAAGTAATCGCAAATCTCTTATATCTGAAATAATTTATATATCCTATCATTGAATAAAATTAGCAACATATATGAGGCTAAACAAGATTAGAACTACGAATCTAATCTTTATTTTTTTCATCGGTTCTAAGGTATGACTCGATAGTCAGTATTAATTTTATGCAGATTTACTCTTGGATTGAAAGATGCTACAGATGTCTATTTTAGAAATATGTTTTTAACCTGACCTAGATTCATTAAACAATGGATGTTCTAAATAGCGATTACTGAACCAAATATTTTTAGTAAAAGAGCTGAAAAATCATGTTTAATTACAAACTTAAATTTAAAAGGAACATAAAATTTAAATTTTAAGTTATAAATATGTAAAAATTAACTCATGGCTTTTCTTTTTCAATCGAATATAAATGGAAAGAAAATAGATAAAAGCATTGACTTAAAAGGCTTGTTTATAGAACTATAATTATGGTAAAGTAATACAAAATGAATAATAACTCTCATGAGAGGCACATTCTCTCTACACTACCAGAAAAAGCAGAGATGAATGGAAAATACTACTTATTCAAGTTGCAATTATGGCTGCTGGCGAAAAATGCAAGATTTTTAGCATTTGCAAAAAATAGCGGAGAAAAAGTACTGAGACAATTAAAATTGTCAAAGCATTTAAATTTATGTAGACATGCCACAATAGCTGTATTCTCTTTACTTGCTAATCAGGGAAAAATAAAAGTTAGCAACTATGCTTAATAGTAAGCCGTCTACCGATTCATAATGAATCGACAAGATTAAAGGATATACTGATTCCGGTGGAAAATTTGAAAGTGCTTTTTTCATAAAGCCTAACTTTGAAATGGTTGCAAAAATCAGTAAAAAGTGTGGTGTAGTAGGGTTTCACGTGTTTACAGCGGAGACAAAATTCAATTCTACTCAAGCTTGTACATGGATAATGGAACCGTAAAGAAAGTTAAAGTTAGAGGCAATGCCTTAAACGTAGGGGAACATGAATTCAAGATTTAAGTAAGTATACCAAAAACTAATATATGTGATAGGCGGATGCCGCATATTAATAAGAGTACAGCGTTATTAGTGATGGATGCCAGATGGTTTGCACGATTCTTTTAACCGATGAAATTGAATTTGAATAGGAGGACAGATATGAAAATACTACTTTTTCTTGCTAAAGGTGTTGAACTAATCGAAATGAGCGCCTTTATTGATGTTTTTGGATGGGATAGGCACTACAACAACGGTAATATCGAGATCGTCACTTGCGGGTTTACAAAGGAAGTGATAAGCACTTTTAATGTTCCGATCGGAGTGGATTTACTGATAGATGAAGTAAGTACTGATGATTATATTGCTTTG
Organism: Bacillota bacterium; assembly: GCA_023409265.1. Taxonomy (GTDB): domain Bacteria; phylum Bacillota; class Clostridia; order Acetivibrionales; family DSM-1351; genus Ruminiclostridium. The sequence continues at coordinate 108,125 of JAEYHZ010000009.1, forward strand.
GCGATACCAGGTGGATTTTCAGAATATGGCTTTTACGAAGAGGCATACGCTGAAAAATTTTTGGATTTGATTCAACGGTTCAATGATAAAAGTAAGTGGATTGCCTCAATCTGTGTAGGCGCTCTTCCTATAGGTAAAAGTGGGATTCTGAACGGGAAGAGGGGAACTACTTATCATTTGATGGGGGGAAGAAGGCAAAAGCAACTTGGGGAGTTCGGGGTTAAAGTAATTAATGAGCCTGTGGTAGTTGACGGGAATATTATTACGTCCTGGTGTCCATCGACAGCAGTTGAAGTAGCCTATAAACTTATGGAAGTATTAAGGACAAAGGAAGATTCAGATAAAGTACGGAAGATAATGGGTTATTAAAATGTGGACGATTGAATGATTTTTAGTTCTATGAGGTATAAGCAATGATGAAAAAATAATTGGAGTTTATTTCAATAAAATATTATTGTTTGTGGAGGGAAGAAGAGTGTGTTGCTATTTCATTGCTCAAATCAAAATTAACGATGCAGATGAATACCAAAAATATTTGGATGGATGTGATGAGGTGTTTTCTAGGTATAAAGGAGAATATCTGTCTGTTGATGGAAATCCTACTGTACTGGAAGGTGAATGGAATTATACCCGTACTGTTTTAATCCGTTTTCCAACGGAACTAGATTTTAGGTACTGGTATGAATCTCCTGAATATCAGCAAATACTTAAACACCGCCTAAAGGCAGCAAAATGTGATTCACTTTTGATAAAAGGTCTGGATGAATGATTATAAAAAACGGGGTTTTCAATTTAGGAAACCCCGTTTGATTTTTATACAGAATAGGTACAAAAATTATTTTACCGCTCATAACCGGTATATGGTTATGCTGCGTACAAATTAAAAGTCATGAGTCCAGGAATAGTATTAACTGCACCTGAACTCATGACTTTTTTTATAAATTAAAAAATGAATGAAAAAGCCGTGACACCATTTTGCATTACTATGACTTGAAAAAACTTTAGTTATCAAAATGCGAACTTATTTACTATAAAAACTTATTTATAATTTATTTTAGTCTATATATATTTTAAGATATAAAATATATATAGACTAAAATAAATTATTATGCTAATATATAACTAAATTATTACTATTATCCCACAAAATACAATAACATAATTTATTTAATAAAAATAGTATTAAATTATTTCATAGCTGAAATCATCTTTTATAGAGCATTAGCCTAATAGAAAAAATTTCTTACCTATGTGCATTTCAACGAGGCAGGGTGTCCTCAAGGACGCAATGGGCATCTGTTACCTCGGTATATAAATAAACATTGTTTATTTAATAATCTGAGAAAGGAGGTAAAACTATTAATTGCGCAGATATTTCAATAATTAAAAGGAGGTTTTAGAATGTTAACGAAAGCTAAAAAAAACATTAGCTTATTAGTTGTTGCGGCCATGATATTGTCAATGTGTCTGGTTGAATCGTTTGGAAGTGTATTTGCAGCTGCAAACCTGGTAAACAATCCGGGATTTGAATCACAAAAAACCGGGTGGTATGAACTGGGACCGAGTACTGCTACATCTGTAGTAACATCTGGTGCCAGTGGAACTTCATACACCTTGAGGATTGGAACCGGTGAGGGAGGAATGGGACAAAAGGTAACAGCATCAGCCGGAACTTCCTATACCTTATCAGGATGGGGAAAGGTCAGTACAACCGGAGAGGTTGCTTATCTTGGCGTGGATTGTATGGATAGTGCAGGTACCAAGCTGGCTGGTGGAAAATTTGAGGTTACATTCACCACCTCGACTTTTACCAGTAAATCAATAACATTTACTGCAGTGACAGGAACTACCCAATTACAGGTATATACCTATAAGAACCCAGGTTCAGGGTATGCCTATCTGGATGAAATAAACCTTACAACAGGTTCAGTTCTTTCTGCCCCTTCCGGGCTTCAAGCAGGAACACCAACATCCTCAACAATTCCGTTAAGTTGGAACCCTGTTGCAGGAGCGACTGGTTATAAGCTGTACAGAGATAATAGTGTGATTTATTCTGGTAGTGCCGCATCATATAACGACACAGGTTTAACTGCCGGCACTACTTATTCCTATAAGGTATCAGCAACTAATTCTTCAGGTGAGTCGGCTCAATCAGCTGCTGTAAGCGCCGTAACAGCTGCTACAGGTGGAACTGGAGCCACAATGGTAAATCCTGGTTTTGAATCACAGAAAACCGGCTGGTATGAATTAGGGGCAAGTACTGTGACCTCGGTAGAGACGCCAGGTGCCAATGGAACTGCGTATACATTGAGAATTGGAACAGGTGAGGGCGGAATGGGGCAAAAAATTACCGCAACAGCGGGAACCTCATATACGTTGTCCGGCTGGGGAAAAGTGAGTACCAGCGGAGAGGTTGCATATTTGGGCGTGGACTGTATGAATAGTGCAGGAACAAAAATTGCCGGCGGTAAATTTGAGGTTACATTTACAACAACAGCATTCGCAAAAAAATCTTTAACGTTAACTGCCGTAGAGGGAACTACACAGATACATATCTATACATATAAGAATGGCGGTGCCGGATATGCGTATATTGATGAAATATCAATCAACTCTGCAACCTCCGGAGCTGGTGCACAGGCATTTTTTGATGATTTCACAGGGAGCTCGGTTGACACAGCAAGATGGGAAGTTGTAAATCAGGTTTGGGGTACAGGCAACAATGGAGTAATACCTGAAAATGTCTCTGTAAGTAATGGAATGCTCTGTGTCAGGGGAAATGGTGATCTTTACTCCGGTGTTAAAAGGACAGGTGGATGCATAAAGACAGTTGGCAGCAATTATGCATCCGGAAGCTATGAAGTAAAAATGAAGGTATTGCCGCAGATGGGCGCATTATCTGCAATGTGGACTTATTATAATGATGGAACTATAAATCATGAAATAGATATTGAAATGCCGGGTAATACTCAGAATTTCAACTATGTATTATGTACTGACTGGATACAGGCGATTGAAAGTAATACATACAGAACAACACAGCTCGTTCAGACTTCTACACCCCAAAATGACGGGGAATGGCATGTGTATAGATTCGATTGGCACACAAACCCAAAACGAGTTGACTATTATCGAGATGGAGTATTGCTTACCAGCCAGACAACAACAGTACCAAATCACGGAAGTAATTTCTGGGTAGGGGTATGGTTCCCCAACAATTGGTCCGGTACACCGAATTTTGCAACAGATTACATGTATGTTGATTATGTTAAGTTTACACCGTTCAACGAGTCCGGGGATGCCTACTAGGAAATATAACATATGGGAGAGCATTTTCAGACAATAGCGTTTCGGACAATAGTATTTTCAGACAATAGCTTTCGGACAATAGTATTTCGGGCAGAGCATTTTAGACAATAGCATTTACAGGCAGCTGATATATCATATGCTGTGATCTAAGACCATTAGATTAATGAATTTTATGTCATTAGTTTAGTGGTCTTTCTTTATCACCAAAAAATCATGCATTATTTTAAGATTTAAAATAATAATTCGATTTTTAACGAAAAAGTATTTACTTACACGGTTTAAGATGGTATTATTATCTTGACAATTGAATCAATAGTTTACGACATAAATAAATAAGTCTTTGTAAATTGTTTTCAAATATAGGAGGTTATGTTACATAATGAAGAAGAATTCCATTCTGCAAGATCTCGTAAAAAACAAATGGCTTTACATCATGTTTCTCCCGGTATTTATCTGGTATATAGTATTTTCTTATGCTCCTATGGGGGGGATGGTCATTGCATTTCAGAAGTACAATATCTACAAGGGTTTAATGCATAGTCCATTTGTCGGATTTGAAAACTTCCAAAGATTTTTTCAGGATCCATATTTCTTCAGATTATTGAGGAATACTATTCTGCTGAATTTATACGGCTTGCTTTGGGGATTTCCAATCCCAATAATCATGGCACTGGCATTTAACGAAATACATTCAAAATATTTTAAAAGTTTAACCCAGACAATTAGTTATCTTCCTTATTTCATATCAACAGTTGTAGTGGTATCCATAGCAGTACAGTTTTTATCTCCTACCACCGGCTTGATAAATATACTTCTTAATAAACTAGGCTTGGACAGTGTGTACTTTCTGCAGCATCCTGAATATTTCAGAACAATACTGATAACCATGGGTATCTGGCAGGGTTCAGGCTTCAATGCAATCATATACATGGCAGCGCTTACCAGTATTCCGGCAGAGCATTATGAGGCGGCAATTGTAGACGGAGCTACAAAGGGACAGCAATTAAGACATGTAACACTTCCGGGGCTTGTGCCGACTATAGTAATAATGCTGATAATCAATCTTGGATCACTCCTTACTGTAGGACATGAAAGAATAATTCTGATGTATAATCCATTGATTTATGAAACAGCGGATGTTTTAAATACATACATTTACAGATTGGGCTTTGGAGATCAGTATACGGACTTCAGTTATGGACAGGCAATAAGTTTATTCCAGAATGTAATAGGATTTTTGCTGGTATATTTTTCAAACAAAATAAGTGTAAAACTTAATGAAACTTCATTATGGTAAAGGGAGGAGAATAATTAGAATGCAAAATATTAAAAAATCTTTTGAAGATATGGCGTTTTCTGCAATAAGTTACCTGTTTATAATTTTTGTATGCATAGTGACACTGTATCCCATTATCTTTGTTGTAGCTGCCTCACTTAGTTCAGCCGGCTCCATAATGAGAAACGAGGTTTTACTGCTCCCAAAGGAGGTAACCTGGAGAGCATATCAAGTAGTTGTAAACTATAAGGGAATCTGGACTGCTTATGCTAATACACTCTTCTATGCAATTCTCGGAACGGCAATCAGTGTTTTACTTACTGCGTTTGCAGCATATCCTTTGTCACGTAAGTCGTGGGCGCCCAGAAAATTTTTCTCGGTATTTATAGTTTTTACCATGTGGTTTAGCGGAGGAATGATACCGTTCTATCTATTAATAAAAAACATGGGATTATTGGATTCAAGAATAGCCATCCTTTTATATCCTGCAATTTCTGCATTTTATGTAATTATTATGAGAACATATTTTGAAGGAATCCCTGATGCTATAGAGGAATCGGCAAAATTGGACGGTGCAAATGATATGGTTATTTTATTCAAAATAATTATTCCCTTGTCCATGCCGATTATTGCAACAATAGCACTGTACTATGCAGTCGGAAGATGGAATTCATTTTTCTGGGAGATGCTTATTCTCTCAGATGAAAAGAAGTTACCTGTTCAGGTTTTATTGCAGAGGATTATTTTATCCAGTCAGTTAGGGCAGGACATTCAAAAATCGCTCACCAGGGGCGAGGCGTCTATACCGATTACTATAAAATATGCATGTATAGTAGTAACAGCATTACCAATCATTATGGTTTACCCTTTTGCACAAAAATACTTTGTGAAAGGAGTGTTGGTTGGCGGAGTCAAAGGTTAATATTTGTGCACGGGTAAAGAATATACCAATTATTACAAATATATAGGAGGAGTTAAAATGTTAAAAAGAAGTTATAAAAACTTGGTACCTATACTTTTATCAGCTGCTTTAACAGCTACAACTTTAGTCGGCTGTGGTTCAACCGACACAAGTTCGGCTGGCAGTACAACAACCCCGGAGGCAACAGCCTCTGAGTCGGCAGCAGTATCTTCAACAGTGGCAAACAGTAATGGATTACCCATATCAAGTGAACCAATCACATTGTCAATATTCTTACCAAGCAGACAGCCTGATGCCTTGTATACCAATGATACATTGACATTTAAAGAACTTGAAAAGCGCACAAATATTAAGTTTGATATAAACACAGTAGTATCTTCACAGGTTAAGGACAAATTTACAATTATGATGGCATCAGGAAATTTACCTGATATCGTATACGGGACAGTTGAAAATATTAATAAGTATGGTATTCAAGGAGCATTTCAGGACCTGGATGATCTGATTGAAAAAAATGCTCCAAACATAAAGAAATATCTTGTAGATAATAGTGCAGTACATGCCCAGGCAGCAGCAACAGATGGAAAACTATACAGTGTACCCATGTTATCAGCTATAAAGACAGCCATGGGCTACAATATCAGACAGGATTGGCTGGATAAGTTAAATCTTAAGGCTCCTGGTACCATTGATGAATGGCATACTGTATTAAAAGCCTTTAAGGAAAAGGATCCAAATGGAAATGGAAAGCAGGATGAGGTTCCTCTTATATTGGACAGAGCCTGGGAAAATTATTATTTAAACTTTGCTGATGCATGGAAAATTGACGTGGATCCAAATAAGGATTACTGGATGTACAAGGACGGTAAGGCAACATTTACGGCCATCCAGCCTGAATTTAAGGAATTTATCTCCACAATGGGACAGTGGTACAAAGAAGGTTTGATAGATAAGGAATTTGCTACAAGAGAAGATACGAATAACTATCATATGCTCAACAACCTGGCCGGTGCTACCTGCTACTGGACCGGATATGTAGCTGCACAGAATACCAATGCAGAAATTCTTGCAAAAGAACCGAAAACCAATTGGCAGGTTATTGCTCCTCCTGTACTGAAAGCCGGTGATGAGGCAAAGACATACAGCCAGCAATTGGAAGTAGTTCCGCACTCTTGGGCTATCAGCAGCAGTAATAAGCATATCGATGAAACAATAAAGCTGTTTGACTATGTATATGGTGATGAAGGTTCACTGCTGTTCAATTTTGGTATTGCTGATGATACATATAAAATGGAAAACGGCAAGCCGGTTTATACAGACAAGGTTAAGAAGGATAAGGATGGCGCAACTATTTTCCTCAGGAAAAATGGTATACAGCCTTTGATAGGTATAAGACAAATGCCGGAATATGAATCTGCAAGCTGTGCAAATGATGATACAAGAAAGCAGTTATTTGACTATGTTGATAATAACAGATTCTTTGAAACTGCTCCAAAACCATCTTTGACGGATGCTGAGAAAACTCTGTATGACACTAAAATGGTTGCTATCAAGACCTATGTAGAAGAGATGCTTCTTAAATTTATGGTTGGTTCTGAGGATCCTAACCAAAAATGGGATGAATATGTAGCAAAGGTTAAGGAATTAGGTATTGATGACATAACCGGGGTTATGGATAAGGCATATTCCAGATACTACTCAATTGCTAAATAAAGTTTGCAATTTGTGATGTTTATAGGAGTGGGTTTCTAATTCAGAAACCCACTCCATTATTAATAAGATAAATATAATTTATGAGTCAGAGGTGAGGAATTAAATGATAAAATTTGGAACTGGGGGATGGAGAGCATTTATTGGTGAGGACTTCACAAAAGCAAACGTTCAGACACTTTCTCAAGCCCTTGCTGAAGTAATTAAATCCGAGAAAAAAGTAAAGCATGAATTTGTAATAGGCTATGACAGAAGATTTTTATCAGACAAAGCTGCTAAATGGATGAGTGAAGTACTTGCGGCCAATGGAATTACAGTTCTTTTCATCGGTAAAATTGCTCCTACACCGGTTGTTATGTTTAGTGTCCAGTTACATGAAACAAAATATGGAGCAGCTATTACTGCCAGCCATAATCCTGCAGATTATAACGGAATTAAAATATTTACTGAAGGTGGAAGAGATGCAACAGAGGAAGTAACAACCAGAATCGAAAGTGCTGTTCAGAATGTGGAGGAGATCAGAACCATAGATTTTGAACAGGGTGTTAACAGCGGTCTGATCAGATACATAGACCCTTTCAATATTTATATAGATACAATAATAAGTATGATTAATATCGATGCAATAAGAGATAAAAACCTGAAGATTTTATTGGATCCTATGTATGGAGTATCGAAAACATGCCTTCAGACTATATTGATAACTGCAAGGTGCGATCTGGATGTTATTAACGACAGACATGATACACTTTTTGGAGGCAGACTTCCTTCTCCATGTGCTGAAACTCTTCATCATCTAAGGGATGCTGTTGTTGAAAAAGGATATAACCTTGGCATTGGAACTGATGGAGATGCTGATCGCCTGGGTATAATAGATCAGTCAGGTGAATTTATCCATCCAAACAATATTCTTGTTCTGCTTTATTACTATTTGCTGAAATATAAGGGCTGGAAGGGTAGTGCAGTAAGAAATCTTGCAACTACACACATGTTGGACAAAATAGCCCGAGACTTTGGAGAAACCTGTCATGAGGTCCCGGTTGGCTTCAAGCATATAAGCTCAAAAATGGAAGAGAGCAATGCTGTTATAGGTGGGGAAAGCAGCGGAGGCTTGACCATCAAAGGCCATATAAAGGGGAAAGACGGAATATTTGCAGCGAGTTTGCTTGTTGAAATGCTATGCATTACTGGTAAATCACTTACTGATTTACTAGATGAGATATATGGAAGATATGGGCGGTTATATGTAATTGAGAGAGAAAGTAAATTTGACAAGGAAACTAAAGCTAAACTTATTAAGCTTTTATTTGAGGATAAATTACTGCCGGAATTCACATTTGATATAGAAAAAGTAAGCTATATTGATGGAGTGAAAGTATATTTTAAAAATGGAGGCTGGATTGTTACAAGATTTTCCGGTACCGAACCTCTTCTAAGAATAATTACTGAAATGAAATCGGTTGAAGCTGCAGAAAAGGTTAGCGGTGAAATGCTTAGCTTTCTGAACTTAACCTGAGTGGGGGATTTATGACAATTGAACAAAAGGTACAAGTTTACTCTGATTGGTATAACAAAATAAAGAATGACAGTTCTTTTGCAAGTCAGCTTAAAATGCCGGGAAGTGCATATTTTATCAATAACGGAGAGGTCTTGGCCATTCCTCGCGATGACGGAGACTGCAGGTATCCCTATGGGACAGATGGCTTGAATTTTTGGACATATGCATCAGGATATATACATTGCAATGAAGGTATATTTTCACCTTTCTTAAGAGCGGGTGAAGGACAGGAACCGAAAGTTGCTTTTTTTGCAGTTGTTACTGATGGCCAAAGGGAACATACTTTTCCACTGCTTTCAGTGCCCATAATGGAGAATACAATTAATATTGAACGCTATACGGTTTTTGACAGGTGCTGTGCATATTATGTAACCGAAGCGAACAATTTACGTTTTACCATAAGGATGTTTGTTAATGAAGAAAGAAAAATAATATTTACAATATTGGTACAAAACCTCTCTTCCGTGGAACAGAAATTGACGCTGTCTTCATTTATTAATCCTTTCTTAATGCATGATATTACTGAAAATAGTGAAAACAGGTGGTTCAGAGAGGTTAGTTACAGGGAAGCGGATGGCAGTGAAGCGCTAGGTACGTTTATAGTCAGGACAAATGAGGATCTGAGCAGAACAAAATCGGTATCCAATTATGGAATAATAAAAAGAAATACTGAATTTGAAAACGGAAGCAAAATGCTAAGCCATGAGGAAACAACCTCTAGATATGAATATGTGGGAGGAAGCAGGGGGTGCCTGCATCACCCGTTGGCCGTTAAAAATAAGTCGTTTAATAAGCAGAAACACAGATGTGCATTTACTGAAATAGGTATTGCAGGTGACATTATTAATTTGGAACTTGGCAGGAATTCTTCAGCCAGATATGATATTACTCTTGACTACATTATTCATTGTAACGATGATAAAATGCTTGATAGACTAATATGTGAAAAAGTTTGTGTTGACCGGATAGATAACAATCTGGATGAAATCTGTAAATCAGACGCTGAAAAAAACAGTGGTTTAAAAATTGAATTATCAGATTCGAAAAATACTTCTTTGAAAGATAAGGTTTTTAATAACTTTATAGAACAATTAAAAAAGCAAGTTGAATTTTGTTCGTTAATTAAAGGATATATTCAGTTATCACCTAATTCCCTAATAGGAATAAGAGATGTTTTTCAAGCGCTGGAAGCATTCGTAGCCTGGCAGCCCGGAGCTGTACGTAAGAAAATGCTTGAAGCATTAGATTTTACTTTCTCAAATGGAAGATGTCCAAGACAATATGCACTTCCAATGAGGGAGGATGCTGAACCGGCAATGGATATAAGGGAATTTATTGATCAGGGTGTTTGGGTTATATCTACCATTGTCACTTATTTGAAATATACTGGTGATTTTTCTTTTCTAGATGAAGAATGTGGTTATTACGATTTATTGGATGAAAGAAGAGGTCAGGTAAGAAAAAGTGAACAGAAGGATAGTGTACTTGAGCACATGCTCAGAATAATGAATTATTTGCTTGATAACAGGGATTTTGGTAACACAATGTGCATACGTGCGTTGTATGGAGACTGGAATGATGCACTGGATGGGCTTGGAGTAAGCAGTGACCCTGATAAGCATTTTGGAAATGGTGTATCAGTAATGGCCACTTTACAGGTATATCAAAATCTTCAGGAAATGGAAGAATTGCTTCTCAGATTGGACAGTGAAAAATTCAGAACTTTAATATCCGAATACTCACAGGCTAGAAATGATATGCAAGAAGGATTACTTAAATATGCAGTGGTCCGGGATGAAAATGACAATGCCAGAATAGTGCATGGATGGGGAGAAGACATAAAATATTATGTAGGAAGCTTCTGCGACACTGATAAAAAGTCTCGTTACGGTCTTACATCAAATGCATTCTGGGTATTGTCAAAGATGTACGACAAGGATGTTACCTTCAAGGATGTGATACTGGAAGCTTTTGAAAAATTGGATTCAAAGTATGGCCTGAAAACCTTTGAACCGCATTTTGAGCCTGAAACAATAGGAGTTGGCAGGATTCCCAAGCTTCCTGCGGGAACAGCAGAAAATGGCGCTGCTTACATACATGCATCAATTTTTGGGATTATGGCTTTATTCAGAATGGGATGTTCGGAACTGGCATGGGAGCAGATGGTTAAGTCTCTGCCGTTTACTCATGACTATGTAAGCTGCTCACCTTTCGTGATGCCAAACTCGTATGGCTTCAATCCAGAAAAAAATATTGATGGTGAATCAATGCAGGATTGGCAGACGGGAAGCTCGAACGTACTGCTCAAGGTATTATTAAAATATGTTTTGGGAATATGCCCTGAATACGATGGGATATGGGTTCAGCCAGCTAAATATTATCTTTTTTCTAATTTAAAAGCTCAGATAATAATTAAGAAATGTATTATTAAGCTGCAAATCGAATATAGAGGTAAAGACAGCAGGTCGTTCTATGTTAATGGAATAAAAAGACAGGGTCACATGGATGAAATAATGGAACTTGAAAAGCTGTGGATAGCGGAAGATGAACTTAATCATAAGGAACTGTCTATAAAAGTGATTTGCTAATTCAGAAATAAAATACATAAAATTTTATTCAGGCGTGAAGAGTAACTTATCTCTTCACGCCTTCTCTCTGTGCGCCCGGCGGGCACATGTTCTTTTATGAGGGATTTTTTATTGCAACGGGCATAAGACCTCTTGGTGAATATCTGCCTGTAATTACATTCTTTATAGCCTCCATACTGCTGTCTATTTGAGAAAATGCGACCAAAATAGTGGCATCAAGGGGGAGTGAGCTTATTTCATAGGGATGCCTCAAGGAAACAATTATAAGGGGTTTCTTTTGGTTCAGGGCGTTGATCAGTTCTAAATATCCGGGAAAGTTATTTGAGTTTTCTGAGGCAATTATGACTAAATCATAATTCGAAGCTTCCTCAATAACTGATTCAGCCTGTTCTTTAGAGATTGACATTGGAAGGGTTAAAACCTTTATCTTATCAAACTCTGATATAAGTTGTTCACCAAGACTGCAGTACAAAGTTTCAGAACTGTCTGCATACGCAAGGCTAACAAGCTTTGGCAGAACAACAAGCACATTGCGGAATTTTGCCTTATTTATTGGTATAAGTTTATTTTGGTCGGAATATAGAACAATGGAATCCTTGCATAATTTTTCAATCTGACTGTTTTTATGCATGGAATCCAAAAAAATTCTATCCTTTTTATATTCCAATGATTTTAGTTTCATTTTAATAATTCTTCTCACAGACTGATCAATACGTTCAAGCTTTATGGTGCCTTTTTTCACTGCATTTAACAGACTATTAAACGCAAGGGTCTGGTGATGCATTGAGTGGCACAGCAGGAATATATCTGCACCTGCGGCCAAGGCCTTCTGTGTAGCCTTTTTAAGTGTATACTCGTTAATTATTGCTTCGTGATCCAGGTCGTCAATCATGACAACACCGTCATAATTAAACTCATTTCTTAAAATGCCTGTAATCATTGTTTTAGATAATGTTGCAGGAATGAGTTTTTCATTTTCAAAAGCTGGAATGGCAATTGGCGCAACCATTATAGCATCAACTGATGAGCGTGCCAGATGTTTGAATGGCGCAAGGTCGTTTTTGAGAACATGTTCCATTGTATTTTTATTTACAAGTAAGTTTGTATCAAGTTTAGAAACATTTCCGTGCCCCGGAAAATGCTTGGCAGTTGCTCCAACTCCGCCGCAATGCAGCCCATGTACAGCTGAAGCCCCGAGAATTGATACTAATTCAACGTTATCACTAAAAGAACGTACATCAATAATTTCATTCTGAGGATTACTGTTTAAATCTACTACCGGGGCCCAGTTCATAGTTATACCCATATCAGATAATTCAAGTCCTGAAATATGGTTAGTATTGTAAGAATATTCAATTGAACTTGTGGCACCTATTGCCATATTACCAGGAGTATGGGTTATACCGGAGGAAAACTGTGATACTACGCCTCCTTCCTGATCAAGTGCAATCATGGCGTTTAAACCGTTACAGACTGGAGAGATGATGTTTTGTATCTCTTTAGTAAGTAATTTTACCTGCTGCGGGCTGACAATATTTCTATTGTATAGTCCTACTGAACCAAAGGGATACTTTGAAATAAGTTGGCGGAATTCCGGATCAATGGTTGTAGTATTAAGACCAATACAAATCATTTGCCCAATTTTCTGTTCCAGAGAAAATTTATTTAAAATTTCTTCTGTGTCTTTATCGATCTTGTTCATCCTTTTTCCTCCAAATTAAGATTTAAAAAAGAATAGAGAGAGGTTGCCTTGCATATACCTTTGATTGCAAGAAATTCATTAAAATGTGAAAAGTCTATAATACATTTTTGAACCGCTGAATAATTCGATAACTTGATTTTATTCATGATTAAATCCGGCAAAATATCCTTGAATATATTTATCTTACCTCCTAAAATAATTATTTCAGGGAAATACAGCTGACTCAGTGTATCCATAAAAGTAATAATGTAATCAGTAAAATCGTCCAGAATTTTATTGCAGAAATTATCCCCTCTCTTGATTGCTTCTAAAATACTAAATTCGTCTATATTGTTTAGATTGTTATTACAGATTATAGGTAATTCTCTGCTTTGATTGGATATCACTCCATGTATTGCATTCTGAACGAGAGCTTTGGTACTGCAGTATGAATGGGTGCAACCATTTCTGCCACAGGCGCAGGGAGGTCCGTCGTGGCGAAAATTCAAATGACTGACATTGTTTATATTTCCACGAGGATTTTTGAGAATTGTATTGTTTACAATTACTCCCGCAGAAAGTTCATCATCAAAGTTTAAATATAGCAGATTATTATAAGCTCCGGCATAGTAAAACGAACTTTCTGCCAGCGCGCAAAGGTCAGGGTATTTTTCAATACAAACAGGATATGCAAATTTATCTTCCAACAGTTTTTTTAAATGCTCTTCGTTTATGTTGTGGTTTGGAAGTGACTTTCTTGAGGCAAAGTCATATATCCATTCAACAGTCACACCGATTCCAAGTATATTTTTTGGCTTATAGTCAAAAATTGCGGCTTCAATAAGACTTGAAACAATTGAATCGATTGAGGAATCATCCGTAATTTTTTGTGAGCTGCAGGAAATAATTTCGCTTTTCAGATTACTGATAGCAACTCTTATCATATTTTTGTATATAATTACACCGATTACTTCGCCACCATCGGGATTAATTTCGAGGAAAATCGGTTTTCTGCCGCTTAGAGAAAATCCTCTGCTGATTTCCCGTATATATCCGGCATTTAATAGCTTGTCGCATGCATTTGTAACTGTTGCAGGGCTAAGTGCCGTAATATTGGATATTTCAGTTCTGGATATTTTTGAGCTTTCCTCTATCATATACAAAATAGATTTATAATTTGTTTCTTTTATAGATTGAAGTATAATAGGACTAATACCTTTGTTTTTCATATTAATTAAGCCTCGTTTGCAGAATTTTGTAAAAAATACTACAATTAATTTATTTCATAAAATATTATAACATGATAACATTATAAAGTTAAGTGTTATATCAGTTTTTGGCGTTTAACTCGATATTAGTAAGACGATAATTTTGTGCTATTGGAAGTACATTCTAAATATATAACATTTCGGGATTATACACACAGGCTTGACCTTTTATCAGCTTTAGCTGTTTAGCATTTTAATTTAAGGTTTTTCTGTATGAACTTTTTTTAAAATATGTTACAGAACTTTTAGGTTGGTGGTAGAATAAGGGAAAGGAAATTTCAATTGTGGTGCAGGACATTTCTTACTAATTATCAGGACATGTCTTTCTAATTAATCGAAAGGGAGTGTTTGTGTGAATGGTGTTGGTTTGTTTGTTGAAGATATGAAAAAGATGGTCTCGTTTTACAGAGATATACTAAACTTTGAAACAGACTGGGACGGCGGAATGTTTGCAAGTCTTAAAAAGGGCAATGATGGGTTGTTTATGTATGACCGGAAAGATTTCGCAAAGTCTATTGGTGAAGAGTATTATCCACCAAATAGAATAAATCTCACTATGGAAATGTACATTACTTTTAGTACGGCAGAGGTTGATAAAGAGTATGAAAGGTTAAGAAAGCTCAATGTAAGGTTCATTACAGAGCTGTCAACCCAAGCTTGGGGCCAGAGAAACTTTTTTATTGCAGATCCTGAGGGAAATCTTATTGAAATCGGGGATTAATGCGGAGTATTAGTTGTTGTTTTAATATAATAGCAATGAATTAAACTGTTAACTTTAAATTGGAAGTGTCTTTATGTAATCAAATGCCGCATATTCAGCCAAGGATTGCTGCTTTTTTAACAGTATTATAGCGGTATTTTTAGTAGTAAGACCCTGCATTGTATGACATAATTAATTATATTATGAGTATATTCCATTTTATCTTGGATACTTTATATTAAATTAGTACTTGATAATATAATGAAAGCTTAGGGACTTCCATATGAAAAAACTTTCGAAAGATTTATTAATGATTATAATTCCACTTGCTCTTTGTGCAATACTTTATCCCTTCCTGCCTGACAGGATTCCAAGAACGTTTCATTTGAATGGAACAAAATCTTACATGCCAAAGGAGTTCGTCTTTCTTATCGGATTTATACCATTTATTGTCTATCAAAAAATGAAAAAATAGGAGGAGGTACTCAAAGTTGGAAAGAGCAATATATTTAATCACTGGTGTAATGGCATCTGGAAAATCTACAGTTGCAGAACTTCTTGCCTCGAAGATGGAAAAGGGAGTGCATTTGCGCGGAGATGTGTTTCGCAGGATGATTGTATCAGGACGTGCCGAGATGTCAGCACAGCCATCCGATGAGGCTGTTCTGCAGTTGCATCTGCGTTACCGCCTGGCGGCAGATGCGGCGAAAACCTATTACAGCAGCGGTTTTTCCGTGGTTTTGCAGGACAATTACTACGGAGAGGAATTGTCCCGTATATTGGACATGTTAAAGGATTATCCGGTTTATGTAACAGTGCTCTGCCCCAATGCGGAGACAGTAAAAAAGCGCGAAAAGCTGCGAGGAAAGGTCGGTTATACCGGCTTTACGGTAGAGGAGTTATATACGGATTTCATGAAGGAGACCCCAAAAATTGGTTTGTGGCTGGATACTTCGGAACAGTCTCCGGAACAATCAGTGGAGGAAATCTTGTTACACTATGGAAAGTAAAGTGCTGGAGAGAATTATACACCTGTTCCTGTTAAGTATTTAAATGTTTGCAACTTATGTCAGGTAATTATCCGGATGGACTGATATACTGAGAAAAGGAGTGAAGCAAATGTCTGTTCAAACGATAGAAATAATGGTGAAGTGGGTAGAGAATCACTTAACCGAAGGCCCGACGCTGAAAGATATGTCATCCTATGTTGGTTATTCACCGTTTTACTGTTCTGCGAAGTTCCGGGAGCACATGGGTATGACATATAAACAATTCCTTGCCCAATGCAGATTAACAGCTGCCGCTAAGGATCTTCGCAGCACAGGTGATAAAATAACCGATATTGCTTTTCGTTACGGGTACTCGTCATCTGAATCATTGACGAGGGCATTTGCTGCAACATTCAAATGTTCCCCCCGACAATACCGTAAAGCTTCAGGTGATGCTTTTTAATAATGTTGTACAGTGTAGGAGAATATAAAAAAGTTTAAGACTCTAGAGCTATGTTTTACATTGGATATTGCTTCCTCCAAGTTTCATTATGTAAAGGAGTAATATATGTCTGGCAAACTGGGAAGAAACGATTTCTGCTGGTGCGGCAGCGGAAGCAAATACAAAAAATGCCATGCTCTTATTGAGGAACAAATGGCCATCTACCATTCAAGAGGGTGCGAAGTGCCTCACCCCGGATTGCTTAAAACCCAGCAGCAAATTCAAGGTATCAGGGACAGCAGTAAATTGAACATAGCCTTACTGGATTTTATCGGGGATTATGTTGTTGATGGAGTAACAACTGAAGAACTTGACCAGCTGATTTATAAAAAAACCAAGGAGTTTGGAGGCATACCTGCAACTCTTAATTTTAATGGATACCCCAAAAGTACTTGCATCTCAATAAATGACGTTGTATGTCACGGTATACCATCCGACCGTGTTACCCTGAAAAGTGGAGATATTTCCAATATTGATGTATCAACTATCTACAATGGCTTTTACTCAGATTCATCCCGTATGTTTTGTGTCGGTGATGTTTCCAGCGAAAAACAAAGACTTGTTGAAGTTGCGAGAGAATGTATGGAGCTGGGTATTGAACAGGTGAAACCCTGGGGATTTCTCGGAGATGTGGGGCAAGCGATTAATGACCATGCCAGGAAGAAGGGATATTCTGTTGTTCGGGAAATCGGCGGACACGGTATTGGACTGCAGTTTCACGAAGACCCCTGGGTCAGCTTTGTGTCAAAACAAGGAACAGGGATGCTTTTAGTCCCAGGTCTTGTTTTTACAGTAGAACCCATGATTAATATGGGAAAAGCCGATATATTTCAAAACAAGAACGATAACTGGACAGTTTACACAGTGGACGGAAAGCCCTCTGCACAATGGGAAAATACCGTGCTGGTAACGGAAACGGGTTATGAAATACTTACGTATTAATATAATCTTGATTTATTAAAGCTTTTGAAGCCATAGTTTACTTTTGAATAAAATGGGAAGTTGCATATCTGAAGCAGCTTCCCATTGTCCGTATACTGCTGGATTATTGGATAGTATGTAATGCGACATTATTTTTCTGATATGGATATAATATACCAAAACTAAAAAAAATCTACTTACAAACCATATTTTTCTATATATAATTTAATCTGGAACTACAAATGTAAATTATTACTGCTGGATAAGTAAAATAATTGATAACTTATGGAAAAATATAAATGTAAAAATTACCTATATACATCAACATAGAAGATAACTAGTAAATATTCTTATTCTTAAACATTCAGTTTATGGCTTTTCGAGATAATAGCTAACACTATTTTACATAATCTATAAAAATAATTTAACTTGTCAATATAGTTTGAATAACGGTCATTATTGCGGTTAAAGTTCAAATACCGGCTGTAAGATTTTCGCTTTTTTAAGTATAAATTCAATTATAAGGGGAAAAGTCATTTGAGCATATAATTTATGGAGTAGAAACTGTGGGCATGTTCGATAGTGAAGAAATTTTTATGCCATCTGTCAGTTTTGGAATTTACTAAAATCCACTGACAGATGTGTAAATAAAACACTAAATTTTAAGGAGGCAAAGATTATGTTAAGCAGTAAAAGATGTATCAGAAAAGCCTTAATTTGTCTTCTGGCTGTTGTTTATCTGTCGGTAAATTTTAATTTTACCGCATTTGCAGCAGACACGAACATCGCACTCCTCGGAACCCCAACCACATCCTTCTGTTCCTCGTGGGAAACACTGTCTGCAATCAATGACGGTTATACACCGGCTAATTCTGCAGACCACAGCCATGGAGCATACGGAAACTGGGATAATCCCGGAACAACACAGTGGGTACAGTATGATTTTTCCCAGAATTACGCAATTTCAAAGTGCGAAGTGTACTGGTTCGATGACAACGAGGGTCTGGACCTTCCTGCATCCTGCAACTTCCAGTATTGGAATGGAAGTACATGGGTGGATTTCAGCAACCAGTCAGGAAAAGGAGTAGCAGGGGATACCTTCAATGTAACGAACTTTACATCAGCTTCAACAAACAAAATCCGCTTGAGTATGACAGCTAAAGCCGGTTTCTCTACAGGTATTCTCGAGTGGATAGTATGGGGTTCGCCCGCTTCAAGCGGTACAAATGCTGCACCTGTAGTTAATGCGGGACCCGATGCATCAATAACATTGCCAGGTGCAATATTGGCAGGAACAGTAACCGATGACGGACTTCCAACCGGTGCTGCAGTTACATCTGCCTGGAGCAAGGTAAGCGGACCCGGAACAGTGACATTCGCAAATCCAAACTCACCGGGTACCACAGCGACCTTCTCGGTTGAAGGTACTTATGTATTGCAGCTCACTGCCAGTGATACCGCATTGTCGGCATCCGATACTGTTACCATAACGGTAAATCCAGCAGGAGGTTCAGGTTCGTATGTATGGAATTATGGAAATGTACCAGGTGCGACCATAGAACCCTGGAATGATAATCCGACCCTCACACCCATTAACCTTAACCCATACGGAACCCCTTCTTTGACAATTCCATACGGTTATATCCTATTAAGTCAAGGGCCTAACGGCACATCACAGGTACCGCAGGCTACCCAATTATCCATACTTAAGCGTATTAATGAAGACTTAAAGTGGGAAAGCCAAAGCATGGGTGTACATATGCCGCCCTGGTCAACAGGAAAAACCGGAACAAAATACATGGACTATTTCTTCACCAATACGGGATTGCCACGTGATCCAGGGCCTACCGGAGATCAGGCATGGGAAGGTTCATATCCGTTTGTTGAAAGCGATGCCAACGGAATGAGTGACCAAAACAGATATAATATTACTCACGAATTTAATCATGTTCTCTTAAATTCATATGGTACTGTACCCGGACAATCGGTATCGTGGATTCAGGAGTCCTTAAATGACTATATGATACTTCGGCTTGCCGAGTGGAGAAGCGGTGCAACCCCGGGGCAATCGCAGCAATTTCCGTTCCCGTCCGGAATCGGTTATCTGGACAGAGAAGTATACAAGCAGCCATTTGTACCCATTGAAAGCTGCGGTATCAATTCCTCGGGAGAAGCTACAGGCCCATCGGATTATATGAATGATAGTACAGGATACAGATATAATGATTTATTCCCGTTATTTGTATCACAGCGTGTTGGAATGACATTTTACTTTAAAGTATTTGAAGAAGCCAAAACTACTGAACAAAATCTGCAGACTATGACAAGGTTGCTGGATAAGCAAAGAGTACAATCAATGGTAACAGAGTATTCTGCTCGTATAGCATTGGGAGACTTTATGGAGTTTTCAACCGCTGTCCAGGGAGTTGCTTCCACATCCATGTATGCAGCTACCTCCAATCAGAACGGCTGGCTTGTTCCTTCCGATAGCAGCAAGCTTCCAAGATATACCGGAAGAAACTTTATACCTGTTTCAGTTAACTCCGGAGCCACTTCAGTTACGGTTAATTTTGCACCTGATTCACTGGGAAGTAATGGCACTGCTTCCGACATGAGAGCCCAAATAGCTTATCGTGCTGCAGACGGCACAACTGTATTCAGCACCCCTGTTTCAAGCGGCCAGACCACAATTCAACTGACCAAGCCGCCAAAAGACGGCGTTGTGATTGCAGTCATCAGCAATGTAACAATGAGCGGCTACAAGAAAGCCAAATCCTACGGTTGGGACCCAACAGAAAGGTTTGGATATAAAATCCAGTTAACAGGAGGAAGTGCAGCTCCAATTAATAGATTATATTTCTAAAATGAATATGCTTCTATTAAGTAACTGCTAATCAGCTGCATATTTATGTCAAAAAAATGACATAAGGCCTGGTCACAGAACTATTGTACTGAAAAGTAATGCCTGAGAACGGCTTGAATTAATGCATTTAGGTTTTGGTAAAGCACTGAGGAGATTCAAAAATAACCAGAAATCTACCAAACTTTAAAAACATTGATTTTTAACCGGTTTCAGGCCTTGCTTTTCATTATGAAAAAATTACTTATAAATTACAAGTATTACCCTAAGTACAGATACAAGACTTTTTGATACGAGGTATCTTATAAAACAAGAAAGAATTGAAACCATCGGATTGCTTTGATTTACTTATGGGGTATATTGTATTGTATAAAAATAAAATGTAAAATAGTGGAGTAATTATTTATAAAGTATAATAGGTATTATTTATATTAGGAGAAGTTTGGATGGATAATAAAAAAATTGTAGTGTATAAATCCAAAACTGGTTTTACCGAAAAATATGCGCGTTGGATTGCAGATGATTTGGGTTGTGATGCCATATGTCTGGAGAAAATCAGCATCTCAGAATTAACACAATATGATGTTGTTATATTTGGTGGGGGCATACATGCGGGTACGATAAATGGGATAAAGTTTATTAAGAATAATTTATCCCTGTTTAAGGACAAGAAAATCATAGTTTTTGCGACTGGAGCAACTCCCCCTATTCAGGAAGAGATTGAAAGATTTAGAAAAACCAATATCCCAGTAGGTGAAGATATAGAATTTTTCTATTTTCAAAGCGGAATGAATTATGCAAAAATGCATGGTACAGATAGGGTCTTAATGGGCGTGTTAAAAACTGTCTTAAAAATGAAAAAGAACAAATCTGATATTGAGCAGGGTACCGTAGATGCAATACAGAATTCTTATGATTATTCAGATCATATTCAAATAGATCCGTTAATTAATTTTGTAAACACAATCAAGTTGGCAGAATGAGAATAAGTTTGAAGTTGTTTTACTTTGTGACATTATAAACTGAATTAACACCAACACATTGTCTATTTAGTCTAATATAGTTTAATGTATACTTATTTATTACCCACCCTAATAGCAATATTCATAATTTGACTGTAACGGTAATTTGTGGTATAATCCTGAGATGGCACTGTATACAGATATCATCTGTATTTAGGATTACTTAAAGTTATAGAGGGTTTATGGAAGAAAATGAATTTAAATCTTTGGAAGTATATAAAAAGTTGGTTGAAAATATAAATAGTGAAGGATACACTGAACTTGAACTGGAACTGATATATCTAATTGAAAATGAAAAGGACTTTCCAGTGGATTTATTAAAAAGGTTTGCCATTGATTACATATCCAATAGTGCATTGCTCAGGAAAGAGTTATCATCATTATATAAAAAATTTGAAATCTATCAGAATAAGAAATAATCTTGACTAATTAATCTGGCCTCCAGTAGTGGGGGCTATTTTGTTATAATAAACGTTATATATTTATGAGAGAAGGGATGGGATTTATATGGATAAAAAGTATACAGAAATAAACTCGGGTATTTTTGACAAATGGGTTAAAGAAGGATGGGAATGGGGACAGCCAATTAGCCATGAAGTCTTTGAAAAGGCAAAAAATAATGATTGGTTTGTCCTATTAACCCCTAACAAACCGGTACCAAAGGAATGGTTTTGTGATATGAAGAATGCTGAAGTACTGGGCCTGGCTTCGGGCGGTGGTCAGCAAATGCCTGTTTTTTCCGCATTAGGTGCAAAATGCACGGTTTTAGATTACTCAGAAAGTCAACTGTCAAGTGAAATTGAGGTATCAAAAAGAGAAAATTATGATATTAGGACAATTAGAGCGGACATGACAAATCCGTTACCTTTTGAGGATGAATCCTTTGATTTGATTTTCCATCCGGTTTCTAACTGCTATATAGAGGAAGTTCTTCCTGTTTGGAAGGAGTGCTATAGGGTTCTGAAAAAAGGAGGAATTTTGATGGCGGGTTTAGATAACGGTATCAATTTTATATTCAATGATGAAGGAACAATGATAATGCATAAACTGCCGTTCAATCCCCTGAAGGATAAACAACTGTATGAGGATTCAATTAAAAACGATTGGGGAATTCAATTTTCGCACACCATTGAGGAACAAGTTGGCGGACAATTACAAGCAGGTTTTGTACTCACAGATATTTACCATGATACAAATAATACAGGGAAACTTTTTGAATTCAATGTCCCTACTTTTTATGCTACAAGAGCCATTAAAAAATGATATTAACCTCAAATAAAAATAAACAGAGTTCTGCTTTGCTGCATGTTGTCAATGCAGGATTATTAAGCTATACTATGGTAGTGATATGTCCCGATAATTAATTGGATACGGTAGTGGACCCGGTTCACTATCCGGATTCGATTCCTGTCCGGGCAGACAATGAATTTTAGACGCTAGTATCCGTAATGGTTCTGGCGTTTTTTACATAATTGAAATATGCTTGAAGCTGTAGTACAACCTTAATCCGGAATGTTCAAATTATGCAGGGAGATATTAAAGTGAAGAACACTAATAAAATAGTTGCTTTAATAATGGTACTTATAGTTATCTTAATACTCTCAGTTTATTACTTTCTAAATAAGAGGTCCGAGGCCGAAGTACCCTCATGCAGGAACGGCCTTATTGATCTTTCTAATTGGGATTTCAACAAAAATGATAATGTTAAACTAAATGGATATTGGGAATTTCATCCAAATATGCTTTTGTTACCTGGCGATTTTAACAGTAAATTATTGTCAGATCCCTTATATATTAAGGTGCCGGGGCGTTGGTTGAGTGAAAGGACCAAAAATAAAATTGCAGATAAAGATATTGGAACATACAGGTTAAAGGTGAAACTGAGTAACAGCGCATATATGTATGGTCTAAAGACAACCAATATTAGATCATCATTCAGAATTTTTGTAAATGGAAAGGAAGTGGGGAGAAGCGGGAATCCGGCTTCAACTCTGGAACAGGGATATGAAACGGATTTAGCTCCCATTGTTGCTTTTTTTCCATCGGAAAGCGATACACTGGATATTGTTATTCAGGTTGCCAATTTAGACTACTATAATGGTGGGATCATCCAAAGTATTTATTTTGGAAGCAAGGAAACGATTCTGGATTATTATTTCAAAGCAAATATTTTTGAAATGCTGGAAATATCATGCCTTATTATGCCCGGATTATATTATTTTGCTCTTTATATAAGACGGAGACAGGATAAGCGTTTTGTTTACTTCAGCTTTTTTTGTCTGGCCTATGCTTTTATTACTGCTACAGGTGATGAGAGGATTTTTAACAGGGTTTTTGAGTTTCTTCCATATATGTGGGTTTTAAAGTTAAGGATATCAATGCTGTGTTTAAGCATCATATTTGCGGGATTACTTATACGGGAAATGGGCAAGGATTTTATTTCCGACCGCTTTATGAAAGTAATAACCATAGTCATGTCCGTCAATATAATGCTTATTTTACCGGCACCCATAAAACATATGGCTTTATTTGAACAAATCACAGGGCCTACGTATATTTTGGCCTATATGTTGATGGCATTTTTGGTATTTAAGGCTATCAAAAACAAAAAATATGGCAGTTTAAACAAGCGGGCTTCTCTATTTTTGCTCTATGGGATTTTACTCGTTATTTTCTCTTTTATCAGTTCGTTTCTTTTTATTTTTTCAGCTATAAACAGCTATGCTGTTCCGTTATTGATATTGCTTTATCTTTTGGCCGGTATATCTGCCTTGTTTGTAAATCAATATTCCAAAGCCTATAAGGACCTTGAAGACATGAGTCATAGACTGATAGAGGCAGACAAGCTGAAGGATGAGTTTTTGATAAACACCTCCCATGAGTTTAAAACGCCTTTGCATGGAATTATTAATATTGCACAGATACTTCAGAATAAGCAGGAGGTTAATTATACTAAAAAGCAGGAAGAAAATATTGCTTACATAATAGCCATTGCAACAAGGCTTTCCAGTCTTGTAAACGACATAATTGATTTTCAAAGTTTACAAAACAAGAGTCTCAGGTTGAATAAAAAAATCTTTGACATTAACGGTACTATTCAGGCGGTAATTGAAATTTTACAGCTCATGAGAAAGGACGAGCATATAAAGCTGCTAAACAGCATACCTGCAGGAGAGTTTTATGTATTTGCCGATGAAAACAGATTCAATCAGATTATGGTAAACCTTATAGGAAATTCTTTAAAATATACGGAAAAGGGTTACGTGGAGATTAAAGCAGCAGTTGTTAACAGTTATATACATATAAGTGTTGAGGATACCGGAGCAGGAATGGATGAACTGGCTCAACAACAGCTTTTTAAGGGTAAAATGTATACCGGAGATATAAATTTTACTGAGACCAGTTCATCCGGACTGGGTCTTTCCATTTCAAAAATGCTGGCTGCAAGCATGGACGGAGATTTGTATCTGAATTGGTCAGAACCCCATAAGGGATCAAGCTTTATAGTAAAGCTACCTGAAGCTGATGAGGTTGAGAAGAAAGAATACTGTCTGGGGGTTGTCAATGAAAATCACGGTTTAAGTGAAGAAATATATGAACCGGAGCCTGCAGCCGCCCTTGAGGAGTATGTTGATAACGCCGGCGCAGGTCAGGTAAAGATTCTGATTGTTGACGATGAAGCTTCCAATATTAAGGTATTGAAGGAGATATTTTATGACCAGCAGTACAAAACGCTGATAGCCTATAATGGCGTAAAAGCTCTGGAACTGATAAAAAGGCACAGAGACATATCCATAGTATTGCTTGATGTTATGATGCCCGGATTATCAGGCTATGAGGTGTGCAGGAAGATCCGGCAGGAGTATCAGTTGCATGAGCTTCCTATCCTGCTGCTGACTGTTAGAAATACCCCAGAGGATATAGCCATGGGATTTGATGCAGGAGCCAATGATTTTCTGGTAAAGCCATTTGATTCTAAGGAGCTTAAAGCAAGAGTGAGTACTCTCCAAAATATGAAGGAAGCCGTTGAAAATGCAATAAAAATTGAAACTGCCTTTTTGCAGTCACAAATAAAACCACACTTTTTATATAATGCTTTAAGTATTATAATGTCTTTGTGTTATAGTGACGGTGAAAGGGCAGGTGATCTTCTTGCTGAATTAAGCAACTACCTGCGGAGCTCCTTTGATATTGATCCGAAGAATTCCTTTGTCAGCCTGAAAAAGGAGATTTCTCTTGTAAAATCTTATGTTGAACTGGAGAAAGCTCGATTTGGAGAAAGGTTAAAGGTTGAATTCAGTATTGATGATAAAACTCTGGAATATAGAATACCTGCATTAATCATCCAGCCGATTGTTGAAAACGCCATCCGCCACGGGCTGATGAAACGTATATCCGGCGGTCAGGTCACAATAGCTGCAGAGTTAAAAAATACTGAACTGATAATTATTATAAAAGACGACGGACTGGGGATACCTTCGGAAAAGCTTAAAACACTGCTGGATTACAATATTTCCACAGGCAGCGTTGGATTGAGAAATGTAAACAAAAGATTGGTGAATGAATATGGTCAGGGCTTATTTATAAACAGTATGGAAGGACAGGGAACAGAGGTTCTGATTAAGATTCCGGTAAAAGTTATAAACCGGTTGACAAGTGAGGACGTGGTATGATGAGAGCAATGGTTGTCGATGATGAGATACTGACTGCAGAGCATATATGCAGACTGCTTGGGAATTCAGGCGTTGAGGTTATGGGGTATTATTCAAATCCCCATGAAGCTCTTGAAAAAGTAGAACTGCTAAAGCCGGATGTATTGTTTCTGGATATAGAAATGCCTGAAATGAGCGGATTAGAGTTGGCCGAGAATATACAAGCACAGGGATATGAAGGTGAAATTGTGTTTGTTACGGCTTACAATCAGTATGCCATTGAAGCGTTCTCTGTGAATGCCCTTGACTATCTCCTGAAACCCGTTATGGCAAAGGATATTTTGCGCTCTGTAGAGCGGGTAAATAAAAGAAGAACGGCAGGTTATGCTTATAAAACGAAAAGTAACGGCAATATTATAAGCGTTTCTTTGTTTGGAAAACTTTCAATGTATGTAGGGGATGATAAGGAGCCAATTCATTGGATGACTGTAAAATGCGCCGAGATTTTAGCTTTCATCCTGCTGCAAAGAGAAGAAAGGGTGGTATCAAAGTGGAAGCTGATGGAGGCCATGTGGCCGGAGAAGGATAAGGAAAAGGCGGATATAAATGTGCGAAGCACTATCAGCAGACTTAATAAAACCCTGAGAGAGAATAATTCTGGAATATCTGTCTTGTCTACAGGAAATGCATATCAACTGAGCTGCACAGGAGTAAACGTAAAGGTGGATGCCTTTGAACTGGAAAAACTGGCACTAGGTTCGGCAATAATTAGCTCCGAAAATTCAGACTATTATAACTCTGTGTTATCAGGCTACCGAGGTATGTTGCTTGAGGAGTTTGACAGTGAATGGTGCTATGACCTGAGGGGGAGCTACCACAGATACTTTATCAGTGCGGCTAAAAAATTGGTAAAATATTATGAGAGTGTGAATACGGAACCTCTAAAAATACTAAACATAATTGAACTGCTGATAAAATATGAGCCTTATGATGAAGAGGTCAGAGAAAATGCTCTAAAGCTTTATTACAGGCTTGAAGGCAAACGGAGTGCCGAGAAGTACTACCGGCAGTACAGAGATTTGCTTGGGAAGGAGCTTGGAATAGAACCGGGCCAATCCATACAAAAACTGTATGCAAGTCTAATTTAACCGTTATAAATAATTTTTTTCTGTAAATCTAAATAGTTTTAAAAAGAACAGAGTTTCCTCTCAGAGGCTCTGTTTTTTTTGTAATTTATTGAAGAATATTGTCGTGTTTTGCAACAATTTTGCAACAGGTGTTGTTGTAAAATACAAGAGAATATGAGCTTGTTAAATTTACTAGAAAGGAGTTATGCTATGCTTAAGAAAGGGATTTTGAAGAAATTAGCTGTATTATTAATTATTTTTTCGATGCTTTCAGGGACGATTCCAGGCTGGAATTTTGGTGTTGGAAAAGTCTATGCTGAAGGAGAGCAGGTTATAACCAATTTTGAAGGAGACCTTACCACGGAACAAGTATTTTCCAGGCCATTTACTCCTGCGGACAGAGAAGAGGAAGATTCTTCCTATATGGCAATATATACTACGCCAACTTTGACAGCCGGCAACAAAATATGTAATTATTTTATTAAAAAATTTGAACCAAGTGTTACCGGGAAATATACCATTGAAGTTACAAATGCAGTATTAAAAGCGAGTGGTGATGACACATTTTTACTGTTATATGGAGGGGGATTTAATCCGGCCAATCCATTAGCTAATATTTTAGCTTGTAATGATGATAAAAATAATATAGATGGTGATGAAGAAAATAAAATCTATTCATCATGGTTACCAGACCAAAATCTAACAGCCGGAACAGAATACTATATTGTAATGACAAGTTTTTTTACTAACGATACAGGACATATATCATTCAGCATAACAGGACCGGGCAGTGTAACGGTGGGCGATCCTGCTACTGCAGCAGTGCCGGCTATTGAAACACAACCTCAGGATGTTACTATATCTGAAGGAAATATATTGATTTTAAATGTAAAAGCCTCAGCTTCTGATGGAGGAACCCTGAGCTACCAGTGGCAGAAGTCGGTGGATTCGGGAAGTACCTGGGGAAATATTGCTGGTGCAACCGGTTCAACCTATATTACCGGAGCACTTGTTGCTGGGGATAGTGGAACTAGCTTCAGGTGTGTGGTAACTAATACCAAGGGCGGCTCAGCTGCCAGTGCAACGACAACCGCAGCCTCTGTAACTGTAAATGTATCAGATACACCGGACACCGCCTCCCCTACCTTTGCCGAGGGTCCTGCGGTTGATGCAGATGCTGTTTATATTACATTGACTGCAAGTCTAAATGAGAGCGGAACTATTTATTATTTAGCTGTGCCAAAGGATTCTGCAGCACCTACCTCCAGTGAGGTGATAGCAGGAGTACCTTACGGGAATATAACATCAATTGCTTCCGGGTCACAGCCGGCAAGTGATGCTCCGTATAGCCAGACCATTTATATAAAAGGACTGAAAGAAAAGACGGAATATGATGTCTATGTTGTTGCAGCGGATGATGAAAATTCACCGAATGTAATGGCTGTACCGGTTAAACTGTCCACGAAGACGACTGAAAACAATGCCCTTCAATTTGATGAAGATTCTACAGTAACCGGTTTGAGCGGAATTAGTCCGGCGGAATTTACCCTGGAATTCAAGCTCAATACAGGTGATAATTCGTCGGGCATGAAACAAGACATCTACAGAGGAAAGGATTCCGACGGTCATGACGTTGCGATTGGCCTTACCTATTTTATAATAGAAATGAATGGGGACGGATCTTGCATTTATGCGCCCCAGCTTTCAATCAGTGTGGGAGATAATATTTATACAGCAGGCGCTGTGTTGAGTAGTTACAACGGGTGGCTTCACGTGGCCATCACAAGCAGTCAGACATCCGGTACGACACTGTATATTAATGGGAAATCATACGTTCAATTAGACGACCCGATCAAGCTTCCGGTCAGCGACGTAAAAATGGGGACCGATTTCGTGTTTGAAGATCATGAGTACCCAACGTTTAACATAGATGATTTTCAAATCTGGGATAAGGAAAAAACGGCAGATGAAATTAAAGCAGATATGAACTCAGAGTTGCTGCCACCTTTCTCCCAACATCTTGTAAGATATTATGACTTTAATAGGGGTATTGGTTTGGGAGATAATAGGAACCCGCCAGTAAATACTCTGCCAGATAAGCTCGGAAATGGAATTGGCACACTGGCGAATTTTGATCTGATCGGTTATTTGAGCAATTGGATTAAAATAATACTTAACAGCACTGTAAATCCGACATCGGTTACCTTTGACAAAAATACCGCAAATACCAGTGAAGGACATTATCAGGATGAGGTACTGACTCTTACGCTGAACGGAAATACGCTGTACGATGTGAAGCTTAATGGTGCAAGCATCGGCAACGGAAATTACACGCTTTCAGGAAACACTCTGACGCTCAAGAAGGAATATCTGTCAACGCTGACCACAGGGACAAAGCTCTTCACAATGGACATGAGCGAGGGTTTCGATCCGAAGGTTACTGTGACAGTGATAGACACCTCGGCACCTGTTAAAGCACCTGGATTCAGTCCGGAACCTG
The DNA here is from genome assembly GCA_023409265.1 of Bacillota bacterium. Taxonomy (GTDB): domain Bacteria; phylum Bacillota; class Clostridia; order Acetivibrionales; family DSM-1351; genus Ruminiclostridium. Next base: position 137,710 of record JAEYHZ010000009.1, read on the forward strand.
ATCCAGGACCCGGAACAGAGCCTGGAACAACAGGTATACCCGGTGTGACACCGGTTACAGGCAATCACCTGCTGGTAAAAGTGTCCTCCAGTATAATAGCAACACCAAACACAGGAGATGCAGCCCCAACAGGCACAGGAGTGATTGACCCATATACAGCAGGAAGCGATATACCCGGAGTTGATGCTGTTGTAAATAAGTACATAGGACTGTATGAAGCAGACAGCAGTAATAAGGTAGTAAAGTTCAAGCTTATAGTACTCGGAACGGATGATATAAACCCATGGCCAACAACCCCTGTGCCTGGATTCAGTCCGGAGCCTGATCCAGGACCTGGTACAGAACCTGGAACAACAGGTATACCCGGTGTAACACCGGTAACAGGCAACCATCTGCTGGTAAAAGTGTCCTCCAGCATAATAGCAACGCCAAACACAGGAGATGCAGCGCCAACTGGAACAGGAGTGATCGACCCGTATACAGCGGGAAGCGATATACCCGGAGTAGATGCTGTTGTAAATAAGTACATAGGGCTGTATGAAGCAGACAGCAGTAATAAGGTAGTTAAGTTCAAGCTTATAGTAC
>JAEYHZ010000026.1 GCA_023409265.1 Bacillota bacterium
CTGTTGTACTGACCCTGTGGTCTGTCTCCTTGCGGCCTGTCTCCCCTGTTGTACTGACCCTGTGGTCTGTCTCCCTGAGGTCTGTCTCCCCTGTTGTACTGACCCTGTGGTCTGTCTCCTTGCGGTCTGTCCCATTGCGGTCTGTCCCCTTGCGGCCTGTCTCCTTGTGGTCTGTCTCCTCTGTTGTACTGGCCCTGTGGTCTGTTTTCAAATCCACTGCGGTTATCCTCGGATACTTTGACTTCTGGAGATACAGGCTCCTCTTTCTTAGTAGTATCCACATTTTCATTCTTTAAGGCCGAATCTGTTCCAATAACTGCTTCCTTCTTTTCAACAATTGTGTTTGATTTCATATCCACTCTTTCAACATTATCTGAATTTATTTTTATTGAATCGATTGCTTCATTTTTGGTTGCATTAGTATCGGTTTTAATTGTATTATCTGCCACAATTTTTTCCTCTTTTTTAACATCCTCTGGCTTAACATTATGCTTTAATGTTGAAGAATCATCTTGTTGAATAGCAGGAGTTTTGATTACATTTTTGGGAGGCTCGGGAGCCTTCTCTGTTCTATTAACCGGCTTATTTTTATAGTCCGGTTTGCTGTCTCTGACATACCCCGGTCTCAGTCCTGATGTACTGGAATCTGATTTAAAATAATTAGGTTTAGTTGCAGTCTGGTTAGTATCCTTTTTTTGATAATTACTTTGATCCGAGCTTCCAGTTTCAGTTTTACTGTCAATCACTATTTCTGTGGTTCTGATTATTCTCGGAGCACTCTTCATATCTTTTTTAACATCTTTTTTCTTTTCAGCTGTATGCAAACTGTCTACAGCTGGTTTCTTTTCATCATCCTGTTTCTTTTCGTCATGTTTAATTACACCTATGTGTTTATAAAGTGCATCTAATTCATGAGGTTCAAGAAGGCTCATATGATTTTTTACATGTATATTTATCTCAGCAAGCTTTTCCATTAACCTCTTACTTGTAGTATTAAGTTCTTTGGCAAGCTCGTATATTCTTGCTTTATCCAATACCTTCACCCCCGGATTCATTAATTTGGTTATCTATTAGTTTAAGAAGGCCATTTTTAAAGTCCCTTGACTGAATAGAAATTACTGATCTAATTTCTTTTCCGGTACATTTTCCGAGGCCAAGTTTTTCACCATATTCTCTATATGGAACATCCCGAAAACTGCACATACTCTTAAATTTGTCCTTCGTGTTTTCAGAAGCATCTCCTGCTACTATTACAAGAACAGCTTTACCCGATTTAATAGTTCTTTCACAGGTTTCATCTCCGGATAACAGCTGTCCTGCTTTCTTCGCAAGACCTAATAAGGAATAAACCTTATCCATCACAATGTCCATGCTCAACAACTCGCGCAAAGTACCATGCCAGAAAAAGCATGGACCCGGCCCTCCTTTTGTAATGTTTTAATTTCCATCAACCTCTCCCTCCAATTGGCTCTTTAAATTATCATATACCTCTGAACCAATTGCAGTTTCAAAAGCCTTTTCAAGTCTTTTTGCCTTGATTGACTGTTCAAGACAACCGGCATTTCTGCATATATACGCACCTCTACCCGGCTTTTTACCAATGAGATCTATGCTGATTTCTCCCTCATTATTTCTTACCACCCGTATTAATTCCTTCTTAGGCTTCATTTCCTTGCAGCCAAGACACATACGTAATGGAGTCTTTTTTTGCTTCATCCATCCACACCTTCCCATAGTCAAATACTATCCAGTAAAAATTGATTATTCTCAATTTATAAGTGCTCTTTTCATCAGAGAGCAAATTTTCTTGTCATAGTTTTAAGACCTTATTTATTATCCACACTAACCCAATGACATCTCATATACCTATTAGTCTATGAAAACATCGTCATCCTGGTCACCCTCGAAATTATTATTATCCTGGTCAAAATCCGTATAATTGCTGGTTATACTATCATCAAAAAGCTGTCTTTCAATAGATTGTCTTAACTGTGACTCACTCTTGATATCAATTTTCCACCCGGTAAGCTTTGCAGCAAGTCTGGCATTCTGCCCTTCCTTACCTATAGCAAGTGACAGCTGGTAATCGGGTACTATAACCTTCGCTGCCTTTTCATCCTCATTAACATCAACCCTTACTACCTTAGCAGGGCTCAAGCTGCTTGAAATATATTCTCTGGGATCGTTGCTCCATTTGATAATATCAATTTTTTCTCCGCGGAGTTCATCGACAATTGCCTGAACTCTTGTACCCTTTTGGCCCACACATGCTCCAACAGGATCAACATTTTCATCCTTTGAATATACGGCAATTTTTGTTCTGGAACCCGGTTCACGTGATATACTCTTTATTTCAACAGTACCATCGTGTATTTCAGGCACCTCAAGTTCAAACAATCTTTTAACAAGTCCAGGATGGGTTCTGGAAATCATTATCTGAGGACCTTTAGTAGTTTTCTTGACTTCAACAATATAGGATTTAAGTCTTTCGTTAAAACGGTATTCCTCTCCGGGAGTCTGTTCTGTTGGGGCAAGCACCGCCTCTGTTTTTCCAAGATCAACTATTACATTTCTCTTTTCAATTCTTTGAATAATACCGGTTACAATATCGCTTTCCTTATTGTAGAATTCATCGTATATTATTCCTCTTTCTGCTTCTCTCAATTTCTGCACAACAACCTGTTTTGCAGTTTGTGCAGCTATCCTTCCGAAAGTTTTGGGAGTGACCTCCATCTCTGCTATATCTCCGACTGCCAGTGTAGGATTTAACTTTACAGCTTCGTCAACAGATATATCCATCTGGTCCATATCAGGGACTTCAGCTACCTTCCTGAGCCCAAACACTTTAACATCGCCGGTTGTTCTATCTATATTTACCTTTACGTTCATAGCAGAACCAAAGTTTTTCTTATATGCAGAAATTAGTGCGGCTTCTATAGCCTCTATAATAATATCCTTCTTAATACCCTTTTCTTTTTCCAATTGTTCAAGTGCAAGTATTAACTCAGCGCTCATTCCGTTAACCTCCCAGTACTAATAAAATTTAGAATTTAATGGCCCTTTTAACTATAGCAACCTTATCCTTTTCAAATTCAATATCTTTTCCGGCATCATTAATCACTATTTTGTTATCAATTAATCCGACCAATTCGCCTTCAAACACTTTTTTACCGTCAATTGGCTGAAATACCTTTACCTCCACCAATTCACCCTTATATTTAGCAAAGTCCCTCTCGGTTTTTAATGGTCTTTCAAGTCCGGGTGAGGAAACCTCCAAATAATAGCTCTGTTCAATGGGATCTTTTTTGTCAAGTATTTCACTCATTTGCTCACTAACTGCCTGGCAATCATCTATACTTATTCCGCCCGGCTTATCAATATATATTCTCAGGTACCAGTTGGCACCTTCTTTAATAAATTCAACATCCACCAATTCATAATTCAAGGCCTCAACTACAGGTGCCGCAAGCTCCATAATATCTTGCTGTACATTTCTCTTCATTTTTAAGTATCCTCCAATTAGTTAGAGTTTTAATCACCCTTATATTATTTCCTTTGGCAGTAAACTTTTACGCACAAAAACTTAGGCACTATATGTGCCTCAGTATAAAGCCAATCAAGAATTGACCTTTCGAATAATATACGTTATCAGACTAACCTACTGCCAACGCAAATATCATAACCATAAACGAGTCAGATAAACAACAAAGAGTGGGATTTCCCACTCTTGGCAGTCAAGTCTATTAAACCTCTATCCTCGTGTATTATATCACTATTATTTCAATTTATCAACAATTTATTACCGTTTTATTAAAAATTGCTCAATTTTAGAACAAACACAACTGGTTGCTTTCAGGCATTCCCTTAAGACAATTATTTCTTTCAAGGATTTCTATAACTGACTTACTTACTCTTGCTCTGGTTCTAAGCTCTTCAATTGAAAGAAATTCTCCGTCTTTTCTTGCTTCCACCATGTTTTGAGCAGCCGCGCCGCCCAAGCCCTGCAATGCATTCAAAGGAGGCCTTATTCCACCCTCTTCTATTTTGAATTTCTTTGCCTCGGAAAGATACAAATCGATAGGCAGAAACTTCAATCCCCTTGCATACATCTCATTTGCAACCTCCAGTATGGTCAATACGTTCTTTTCCTTGGTGGTAATATTATTTCCCTTCATCTCGTATTCCCTGATCTTATTCTTTACCTTATCCTGTCCCTGTGCCATCATTTCGGCATCAAAATCATCAGCTCTTACTGTAAAATAAGTTGCATAGAAGGCCTCAGGATAATATACCTTGAACCAGGCTATACGGAAGGCCATCATAACGTATGCGGCTGCATGAGCCTTAGGGAACATGTACTTGATGGTTTTACAGGATTTTATGTACCAATCCGGCACCTTGTTCTCCTTCATGATGACTTCATATTCTTCCTTGACTCCCTTTCCTTTTCTAACATCCTCCATTATTTTAAAGGCTGTTTTCGGAGGCAGTCCGGCATGCATCAGGTAAATCATTATGTCATCACGGCAGCAAATGCTTTTGGACAGTGTGGTTATACCATCCCTGATCAAGTCCTGCGCGTTGTTAAGCCAAACGTCTGTACCATGGGATAGACCTGATATTCTTATAAGCTCGGAGAAGGTCTTGGGCTTTGTGTCAACAAGCATTTGCCGCACAAATTTGGTGCCAAATTCCGGTATGGCAAAAGTTCCGGTTTCACTGCCGATATCCTCGGGTTTAACTCCCAGGGCATCAGTACCGCTGAAAAGGCTCATTGTCCTGGCTTCACCTATTTGTATTTTTGTTGCATCCACCCCGGTCAGATCCTCCAGCATTCTTATAACTGTAGGATCGTCATGGCCCAGAATATCCAGCTTGAGTATACTTCCATGCAGAAAGTGATAGTCAAAGTGAGTGGTAACAATTTCAGAAGTTGTATCGTCTGCGGGCCTCTGAATTGGTGAGAAATCAAAAATCTCCTTATCCTTTGGTACAATCATTATACCGCCTGGATGCTGGCCTGTTGTTCTCTTTATACCCGTACAGCCTTTTACTAGCCTGTTTATTTCGGCATTTGTAACAATAATGCCCCTCTCATCAAGGTAGTTCTTTACGTACCCGTAGGCTGTTTTCTCGGCAACTGACGCAATTGTACCTGCTCTGAATACATAGCCCTCACCGAACAGCTCCTCAGTATATTTATGTGCAACCGGCTGGTATTCTCCCGAGAAGTTCAAGTCTATATCAGGCTCTTTATCGCCATCGAAACCAAGAAAGGTTTCAAATGGAATATCATAGCCGTCTTTTTTCAAAGTATTTCCGCAATTCGGGCATACCTTGTCAGGAAGGTCGAAGCCGCAGTCATAGGAACCATCAAGGATAAATTCCGAGTACTTGCACTTTTCACAAATATAGTGGGGCTGCAGTGAATTTACCTCTGTTATACCTGACATGTTTGCAACAAAGGAAGAACCGACTGAACCTCTGGAACCAACCAGGTATCCGTCACCGATTGATTTTGAAACCAGCTTCTGAGCAATGAGGTACATAACGGCAAAACCGTTTTTAATAATTGAGTTAAGTTCTTTTTCAAGTCTCTGCTGAACTACTTCGGGCAGTTCTTCACCATATATCTCTTTAGCCTTGGTCATAGCCATTTCTTCAATATCATGTTCTGCACCCTCAATCTTTGGAGGATATGTACCTTCAAGCACCGGTGCAATATTTTCAATCATATCTGCAATCAGATTTGTGTTATCTATAACAACCTCGCGGGCTTTTTCCGGGCCAAGATATGTAAATTCCTCCAGCATTTCATCTGTTGTTCTGAAATAGAGAGGTGGCTGATTATCTGCGTCGGTGTAACCCTGGCCTCCCATCAGGATTCGTCTGAAAACCTCATCCCTCGGGTCCATAAAATGCACGTCACAGGTTGCTACAACAGGTTTCTGATGTCTTTCACCCAATTTCACTATCTTTTTGTTGATTTTTTTTAGCTCCTCCTGGGAGGCTACCTTACCGTTGTTAACCAGAAACTGGTTATTGCCCAGTGGCTGAATTTCAAGATAGTCATAAAACCTGACGATTTTAGATATTTCATCTTCGCTCTTGTTGTTCAGAATTGCCCTGTACAACTCTCCCGCCTCACAGGCACTTCCAAGTATAAGTCCTTCTCTGTACTCCATCAGGAGCTTTTTAGGCACTCTTGGCTTTTTATAAAAATACTTTAAATGCGATTGCGATACAATCTTATAGAGGTTTTTAAGTCCCACCGAGTTCTTAACCAGAATAATGGCATGGTTGGAGGTGGCCTTAACATTTACCTCCGGATCGAAGGCATTCTCTATATCTTTTATGGTTTTGCAGCCCTTATCCTTAAGAACTTCAAGGCAGTACATAAATATTTTTGCAGTAGCCATGGAATCATCAACTGCTCTATGGTGGTTTTCCAGCTCTATTCCCAAATGCTTTGCAACCAGGTTAAGCTTGTACTTTCCAAGGTCAGGAAACATTTTTCTGCAAAGCTCCAGTGTGTCAATGTATGGATTTCTTATTCTTTCACCAATTATTTTGGCATTTTGTTTAATAAAGCCCACATCAAAATTCGCATTATGAGCTACCAGAACGGTTCCCTGGATAAATTCCATGAATTCATTGAGAACCTGTTCTATGGGGGGAGCATCCTTAACCATGTCGTCAGAAATACCTGTCAGCTTCACAATAAAGTTTGGAATAGGTATCCCGGGGTTGACAAAGGCACTGAACCGGTCAATAATTTGTCCTGCTTTGATTTTTACAGCACCTATTTCAGTTATTCTGTCAGTGTGAGCATTCAAGCCGGTGGTTTCTATGTCAAATACTACAAATTCATCTTCCAGTGAGTGGGAATCAGGACTGTAAACTATCGGCACATTATCATCCAATAAATAACACTCCAGGCCGTATATTACTTTTATACCAAATTTCTTTGACGCCCCGTATGCATCCGGGTAAGCCTGTACCACACCGTGATCAGTTATGGCAATAGCCTTGTGACCCCATTTTGCAGCTCTTTTAACCAGTTCCTTGACAGGGCTGACCGCATCCATGGAACTCATCTGTGTATGTAAGTGCAGTTCCACCCTTTTAGTTTCGGCTTCATCAGTTTTGATTTCCTTTTCCGTCTCAACAATATCAAAAGCCATGACAGCCAATTCTTTTGAGAACTTGTCATACTGGGCATCTCCTCTTATTCTCAGACAGACACCCTCAACAATCCTTTCCGAAATGTTTGAAAAGTCCTTTTTATCTACAAACATTTTTACGGTTACTGAGCTTGTATAATCTGTAATATCAAATATGTAAATGAATTTTCCGCCTCTTATTTCCCTTGATTCTGTTCTGAAAACTTCTCCGGCTATGGCAACCTTCCCGGAATCAGGTGTTACTTCAGAAATTCTCATAATGCTGTCGGTAAAAGGCTTACCGGCTATTATTCCCTTTGTCGCTCCCTCTCCTGGATTTGAGCCCCTGCTTTCTGAAGCGCTTTTAGGTTTTGCCTCTGAAGGACTTGCAGTAATTGTAGAACTTACAACCTGGGCCTCATTTTTCTCCTTTTGGGCAACATATTCCTCCATAATGCTTGAGTCAACCTCAAGATCACTGAATTCAACTTTTATCTTTTTTGAAATAGTATCTTCTATGTACTGTTCAATTATGGCATGACAGTTCTGTGATTTCAGAATCTGAGACCCTTTAGTTGCCAGCTTTATATTTATTCTGTTATCTGCAATTTCGTATGTGCTGTTGGTAAGAATACCTCTGCACACTGCTATTTTACTGTTAAGCATCAGTATTAAATCATTCCACATTGACTCCAGAAACTCATCAATACCATATTCCCGGGTGCATTTTACCTTGATGGTTATGCTGTTTGCCCCGAGTTTATTTACCAGACACTCCTCCATTTTTAAAACCAGCCCGGAACTGATTATTTCAGAACCGGAGGTATAAATTTCAAGCCTGTTCGACTTGATAAAAACACTCATTCTGTCAACATTCAGTTCTTTGAAAACAGAAAATTCCCCGTTAAAGTCTACAAGACCAGGGAATAGCTCTTGAAATAATTTATTTGAACCTTTTGACTCCATACTGTCATGACCCCATTGTTATAATATTGTTCTAATTTAATTCGTAGGTGCTGGTTGGTGGATCGATTGTGCCAGCGAAAATTGTTTCTGAATACACATGTTCTTCAATACTAACTTCACTCAATAGATTGCACACAAAGCACTTTCAATGCAATGATTTATAGATTGAAGTTTAACTCCCCGACTGTAGCATCAGTATAACTTTAATTGCCATGCTCACCGCCTGAAAACCAAAGCAGAACCCGCCACTTATTAAGGGGGGACTTTTTTGTCTGCCTCATTATAATCTATTTTAACATAATTTAATTTCTTTGACTGTTAAAAGAATTCTACAAATTTTATACTCTTTCATAAACCAGAATATTTATATCTACTTCAGTTACCAGCTCGTCCATTTTCTTCACAGTCTCAACATCTGCATGCCGGCTGTAAGGTGTCATCATAAAAAGGTTGATAATATCCTGTTTATCTTTCAAGTGAATATCATAGAGTATATTTGATTCTTCAATAAGTTTAAAACCTTGTCGTACAGTTCCCTTTTGACCTATAACCTCAGGGACCTGGTACATCGACTTCTTTAAGCTATAGAGATGCCGTGCTCCGGGAACTGCTACTACAAGCTTACCGGAAGGTTTGAGAATACGTCTGAACTCCTGCTCATCTCTGGGGGCAAATATACAAAGTATATAATCCAGAGTACTATTTATAATCGGAATATGATAATTACTTGCCACAGCAAATCGAATGCCTTTGTCTCTACCGGCTGCATAATTTATTGCATCCCTGGATACATCAGCACCATAATAATTTATATCCTCATTTTCATATTTGCCTGAAAGTGATTTTTTAAGCCTGCTTATGTAATAGCCTTCTCCACAGCCGGCATCAAATATGTTAATACCCTGAGCCGCCTCGTTGTTAATCGGGAAATTAATGTTTGAAAGGTTTACAGTAGAGTTTAATTTATCTGAAAATTTTGAGTAGTACCCTTTTTCAAGAAACTCTCTTCTGCTTTGCAGCATCTCCTTGCTGTCGCCGGGATGCCCAGCTCCTGTATGGCTTGAAAGCAGCAGGTTTACATAGCCTTTTCTGGCAATATCAAAATTATGTCCATTTGCACAAAAGTATTGTTTTTCACCTTGTCTCAGAGCCTTTAAACAATTAGGACATTGGAATACGGTTTTATTCATAACTTAGTGATTTCCTTTATTAACTCCTCAACTGCGTTTTCTTGAGGTATCTTTTTTACAATCTGTCCTTTTTTGAACAGCAGAACTTCATTAACACCGCCGGCAATACCAATATCAGCATCCTTGGCTTCACCCGGTCCATTTACTGCACAGCCCATTATTGCAACTTTTATATCCTTATTCAGCTTATCCAGCACAGGTTCTATCTCATTTACTATTCCGATGAGATCTATTTTTGTTCTACCGCAGGTAGGGCAGGATACAACTTCTATTCCCTCTCTCAGCAAACCCAGTGACTTAAGAATCTGTTTTCCTGCTCTAACCTCTTCAAGAGGATCTCCTGTAAGCGAAACCCTGATGGTATCACCAATTCCCTCTGCCAAAAGACAGCCTATACCTACTGAGGACTTGATTGTTCCCTTATATAACGTTCCTGCCTCAGTTACGCCGATATGCAGAGGGTAGACGGTTTTCTGGGAAAGAAGCCTGTAGGCGGCTATAGTCATTGGAACGCTGGAAGCCTTGATAGAAATGGCTATATCGCCAAAGTCCGCAGCTTCAAGCATGGCAGCGTGGTTCAGCGCACTTTCAACCATTCCTTCCGGAGTGACTCCTCCGTATTTTTCTATAATACTTTTTTCTACAGAACCGGAGTTTACTCCAATCCGTATGGGGATATGACGCTCTTTAGCCATATCAGCCACAATTTTTACCCTGTTCTGGCCGCCTATATTTCCCGGATTGAGACGGATTTTATCCACTCCGTTCCTCATGCATTCCAAAGCAAGTCTGTAGTCAAAATGAATATCTGCTACCAGTGGAATTTTTATAGCTTTCCTTATGTCTTTCACAGCCTCTGCAGACTGGCTGTCGGGTACAGCTACCCTTATAATACGGCAGCCTTCGTCCTCCAGTCTTTTTATCTGTTCAACAGTTGCTTTGACATCCCTTGTATCGGTATTTGTCATTGACTGAACAGAAATAGGAGAATCTCCTCCTAGAAAGATATCTCCCACTCTGATTTTTTTTGTTTGTTTCCTTGTTATATAATTCTCCATCGCAAATATAATCTCCCATATGCGTGAAATGTGTACAAACGTTAAATTATTACTAACCTCTTCCGATTCTAAGTATATCATTAAAGGTAGCATATAACATAAGCATTATCAGAATAACCATTCCGATCATAGTAATTAATGCTTCCTTATCAGGGTTCAGCGGTTTCTTCCTTATTCCTTCAACCAACAGCAGCACCAGTTTGCTTCCATCAAGTGCAGGGAAAGGAATCAGATTTACAAGTCCAAGATTTATACTAATCATGGTTGTGATGGATAAAAGTCTTATTACCGTTTCCATGGCCGATTTACTTGCTTGTACTTCATTGCTGATGGTAGTGGTTATTCCTACAGGGCCCATAAGCTCACTGGCCGGAACTGTACCGGTAAATAACCATCCCAGTGAATAATAAATTGATCTGGCAATAAACACATTATATTTTGTTGCTTCCTTGATTGTACTTCCTACTCCGCCCTTAACATGCTCAAAATCAATACCTATGGCATAGTATTCAGGAAGCTTTCTCACTATGGGAACCACAGGTTTAAGATCAAGCTGCTTGTTATCTCTGATTACGGTTATTGTAACATTGTTTGCTTTAATTTTATCCAAAGCTTCACCAACGTCTTTTCGGGTCTTTATATCCATACCATTAAGTTTAATTATTTTATCCCCATCTTTTAAGCCCGCCTGCATTGCAGGTGACTTATCTGTGACACCGGCTACCACGTTGGAGTCAACACCCTCAAGCTCTGTATTTTTCGGGGTAAAACCCAGCATATATCCGCCTTCTCTGGCAGGAGTCAGTGTTTTGGTCTCTACCTTTCCATTTCTTTCATACTGAAGGTCGACACTCTCATTAGTCAGCGGATATGCAAAGAGCTCCAGATCATTTACATTAAATATGGTTTTGCCATTATATTTCTGAAGTGTGTCTCCCACCTGCAGCCCTGCCTTCTCGGCCACCGAACCGGGAGCTACGGTTTTAATCTGTGTTGTAAAATAACCTGTTTGAGTGATAATTATAAAAGCAAACACTATTGCAATGAGTATGTTCATTATAGGTCCGGCAGCAATAATAGCCGCTCTTACACCTATAGGCTTTCTATTAAAAGCTCTGTCATCCTCTGAAGCTTCCTCCTCGCCCTCCATCTTGACATACCCGCCGAGTGGTATAAGCCTTAAGGAATAAAGCGTTTCACCCTTTTTGAATGAAAACAGCTTAGGACCCATAAACAGGGAAAACTCATTTACCTTTACCTTAAAAGCTTTAGCCACCAGAAAGTGACCAAGTTCATGAATAATTATTAAAAAGCTTAGAGCCAATATTGCCAGAAAAATACCCATAGATTCCTCCATTACTTGTTTTTTTACCTTTTAAAAAAATAACACTGTTAACGCTGAACTTAACCTGCGTTTCCTACCATTCCCAGAGCCTGACTTCTTGCCCAGCCGTCTACTTCTATTATATCGTCCAGGCATGGACAAATATTCACTTTATGAGCCAGCATTACCTTTTCAATTATATCCGCAATACCAGTAAACCCAATCTCGTTGTTCAGAAAGGCTGCAACTGCTATTTCATTTGCGGCATTCATGGCAGCCGGCATTGTTCCTCCAGTGGTTAACGCATCATATGCCAGTTGAAGACATTTAAAGGTTTTTGTATCAGGTTCTTCAAAAGTCAACTGTGAGCATTTAAGGAAATCCAGTTTGGAGAAGTTATTTTCATGCCTGTGGGGATATGTAAGAGCCAGCTGAATTGGTATCCGCATGTCAGGAGAACCCAATTGAGCCATTACGGATCCGTCAATATATTCTATCATGGAATGTATTATACTCTGAGGATGTACCAGAACCTGAATCTGATCCAGATCCTTTCCGAACAGCCATTTTGCTTCTATAACCTCCAGCCCTTTGTTCATCAGGGTAGCAGAATCAATTGTAATCTTGCTTCCCATATTCCAGTTGGGATGTTTTAAAGCCTGTGCAGGAGAGATGTTTTTAAGATCCTCCAGCTTCTTCCCTCTGAAAGGTCCTCCCGATGCAGTGATTATAATTTTCTCCACCTGCTTCTCGTTATTGCCCATCAGACACTGATATATGGCTGAATGCTCACTATCAACCGGAAAGATCCTTATTCCCTGCTTTTGGGCTTCCTCCATAACCAGTTGACCGGCAGTAACAAGAGTTTCCTTGTTTGCCAATGCAATATTCTTCTTATTTTTTATTGCGTGCATGGTAGGTATGAGACCCGCTGTTCCCACCACCGAGGTCACAACAGTATCAACTTCCGGCAGTTCAACAACACGCAGCATTCCCTCAAGCCCGTAAAAAACCCGCACCTTCATATCTCCAAGCCTGTTTCCAAGTTCTGCCGCAAGCTCTTTATTTCCTACCGATACCAATTGTGGTTTAAATTCATGAATCTGCTTTTCAAGTAAATCTATATTTGAATTTGCAGACAATGCTGCAACCTTTATTCCAAGGTTTCTGGCAACATCCAGAGTCTGTACTCCTACAGAACCGGTTGATCCTATAATTGAGATTACTTTTGCCATTTTCCCTCCAAGTCATTTGTATCGTTATAAAAACAATACCAAAACGTAATATACAACAGGTGCAACAAACAATATACTGTCAAATCTGTCCAGAACTCCACCATGGCCAGGCATAATATTTCCGAAATCCTTGACATTTACATATCTCTTTATGGCCGACGCAGACCAGTCACCTATTTGTGAAATTCCTCCACAGAATAGCCCCAATAGTGTGAGTGCCAAAAATGATATTTTTAAATCAAAATAGGTCTGAACTATAAAACCAAAGGCAATCATTAAACCTACACATCCTATAACCCCGCCGATTACTCCTGCAAGTGTTTTATTCCTGCTGATTTCCGGCACGATCTTTCTTTTTCCAAATAATCTCCCAAATGTATAAGCCATAGTATCAGTTCCCCAGGCGCCGATAAAAATAAGCCATATCAAAAGCATTCCATGATCCATATTCCTGATCAGTATCAAAAAGCTCATCAGAAAAGGGACATAGGCTATGCCAAAAGCAGTTGCGCAAGCATCAATTATATTATACTTTTTATGCCCAAATACAATAAAAGTCATACTAAGAAATATGATTAAACATACTGATATACCTGTTAAAACACTGATATTCAACTTATACCAGCCTGTTTCCTCAAGCCCCACCAGTAAAAGCGGAATTAAGGATAAATAACCCACAGATTTAATTGGATTAATATTCTTTACTTTGTCAACCGAGTTGTAAAATTCATAGAGTCCTATTGCAGCAATTAAAGTCACAGCTACCCCCAAGGTGATCGATCCCAGGTATAAAACAGCAATTAGCAGGGTCAACCCTACCAGTGCACTGACAACTCTCGTTCTTAACATCTCAACCCTCCGGATTTATTGGTCTACTCCACCAAATCTTCTATTTCTGCTTTCATAAACCTTGATTGCTTCTGCAATATGGCTTTCATTTACATCCGGCCAGAGTGCTTCTGTAAACCAGAATTCTGTATAAGCACACTGCCAAAGCAGATAATTGCTTATTCTCTGTTCTCCGCTGGTCCTGATCAGAAGGTCGGGGTCCGGTATGCCGGCAGTATACAGACAGCTTTCAAGCTGTGCTTCATCTATATCATCAATTCTTAATTTATTAGCTTTAACCTTGCCGGCGATTTCTCTGACTGCGTTAAGCAGTTCCAGCTTTGAACCGTAATTAAGAGCTATATTTAAATTTAAGCCATTATTAACACTTGAAAATTTCTCAACTCTGACTATTTCCTGTTGAAGCTCGCCGGGAAGTCCTTTTACGTCACCTATAACCCTTATCCTGACGTTACTGCCATCAAGTTCTTTCTCAGCACTTCTTAAAAACTCCAGTAACAAGCTCATTAGAGCATCTACCTCATTTTTCGGACGCTTCCAGTTTTCTGTTGAAAATGCATAAACCGTCAGGTGTTTTACACCTATCTGAGAACAATATATAACAACCTTCTTAAGCGTCATAGAACCCTCCCTGTGTCCCACGCTTCTGGGCAAACCTCTTTTCTTTGCCCATCTGCCGTTTCCGTCAGGTATGATTGCTATATGCCCGGGAACTGCTGCAAAATTATTATTTATTTCTTTTGGCCGTTTAAACAGCCTGGTAACTCTATCCCAAAGACCCATTTAAATCTCCATTTAAAAACGAGTTTTATTATTTAACTGTTCCTTGCTCACAACTTAAGTTTAGTCAATATATGTAACCTGATTTAATAACTTTGTGTAAAAGAACCCCTCATTTAGAGGGGTTTACATACTAAAAAAGCTATATTATTTCCCGTAACATAAACACGAAGTACCCTGAAAGAGTCGTCATATTCCGATATCTCCAGTTTTGGAGGGGCCGTTATAGCAATATTCGCTACCGTATACCCATGACTGTTTGCAAAAGTAATTGCATCTCCAAGGGAGTAACCGATTAATTGGTTCATACTTCCATAATTTCCTTATCCTTGGCTTCAACTATATGGTCTATTTCAGCAATGAATTTGTCAGTCAGATTCTGGATGTCCTTTTCAGCATCTTTTAAATCATCCTCTGTAATTTCACTATTTTTCTTCTTGGTTTTCATATGTTCTATAGAATCTCTTCTAATAGATCTGATAGCAACCTTTGCTTCTTCGCC
This sequence comes from Bacillota bacterium, assembly GCA_023409265.1. Classification (GTDB taxonomy): domain Bacteria; phylum Bacillota; class Clostridia; order Acetivibrionales; family DSM-1351; genus Ruminiclostridium. The sequence goes on from JAEYHZ010000026.1 coordinate 15,068, forward strand.
TTCTTTTTTAACTGATTTCGTAAGGTCTCTACGTCTTTCCTCTGTAAGCGCAGGGAAAACAAGTCTTATAATCTTGCCGTCATTATTCGGGTTTATTCCGATATCGGACTTCTGTATTTCTTTCTCAATATCTTTAAGGAGCTTTGATTCCCATGGCTGTATTGTAATTACTCTGGCTTCAGGAACTGATACAGTTGCAACCTGTTGAATGGGTGTGGGTGCGCCGTAATAATCAATGGTAATTTTATCAAGTATTTGTGGATTTGCTCTTCCGGCTCTGATTCCGGCAAGATTATCCTTCAATACGTGTATGGTCTTTTTCATTTTCTCTTCAATAGGTTTATAAAGCTCTTTATCCATAAAACTCCTCCTAAAAATTTTGTTGCCTGTTCAAAAAACATTATTTATTCCATGAATTACCAAAACCATAATTAGTTTTCAGGTAAACAAGAAATGTTCACTTAATATAATACAATTAATCACAAAGGATTTCAATATATTGTAGTACCAATATCTTCACCCTTAACTGCTCTAATAATATTATCTGGATCGTTAAGCCCGAATACGAGAGTAGGAATTCCATTGTCTTTACAGAAGGAGGCCGCAGTTAAATCAATGGCACAAAGGCCTTTATTCAGGTATTCCTGGTAACTGAGCCTTTCATACTTGATTGCATTTGAATTTTTAGAAGGGTCCGAATCATAAATTCCGTCAACATTTTTAGCCATCAATATTGCTTCAGCATCAATTTCCGCCGCTCTCAGAGCTGCTGCAGTATCAGTTGAAAAGTAAGGATTTCCCATGCCACAGGCAAATATAACAATTCTCTTCTTTTCAAGATGTCTGACAGCCTTTCTTCTTACATAAGGTTCAGCTATCTGTCTCATTTCTATTGCTGTTTGGACTCTTACCTGGATACCCCTTGATTCAAGCGCATCCTGCAAGCCCAGAGAATTGATAACGGTTGCCAGCATACCCATGTGATCTGCTGTAGTTCTATCCATGCCTTTTCCGCTTCTTCCTCTCCAGAAATTGCCCCCACCAACTACTATTGCTATTTCGGCTCCAAGCCTGTGTACTTCAAGAATTCTGTCACAAATCTCATTTATGGTATCAGTATCAATACCATTGCCTTTCTCCCCAGATAAAGCTTCGCCACTGATTTTCAACATTATTCTTTTATATTTTAATTCTGACATGCTTTCCTCCGTAAAATAAAATATATTTTTGAATTAATTTCCCCAGGAAAATTCGCCAAGCTCAATTTTAGCCAAAAAAGGCCCTAATAAAGGGAACATACAAGAAATATATGTTCCCCTAATTATTAACCACCTATTTGTTTCATTACTTCATCAGCGAAGTTTTCTTCTTTCTTTTCAATACCTTCGCCTCTTTCAAATCTAACAAATCTTCTGACAGTAATATTTTCACCGATATGAGCTATTTTTTCTTTTACCAGCTGATCAACGGTAATATCAGGATCTTTAATAAAAGCCTGCTCCATCAAACATTTTTCAGCATAGAATTTATCAATTCTACCTTCAACCATTTTTTCAATGATTTTTTCAGGTTTTCCTTCATTTCTGGCTTGTGCTCTTAAAATTTCTTTTTCACTCTCTATGTGAGCAGCAGGTACTTCTTCTCTTCTCACATATTCAGGTTTGCTGGCAGCTATCTGCATTGCGATATCCTTAACCAACTGTTTGAACTCTTCATTTTTTGCAGCGAAGTCAGTCTCGATATTAACTTCTACAAGAACACCTATTCTTCCGCCACCGTGTATATAAGACTCAACCAAGCCTTCAGCAGCAATTCTTCCTGCTTTGCTGGCAGCTTTAGCTATTCCTTTTTCTCTTAGATACTCAACTGCCTTTTCCTCATCACCATTAGTTTCAGTGAGAGCTTTTTTGCAATCCATCATTCCTGCTCCGGTTCTTTCACGGAGCTGCCTAACCATTTCAGCAGTAATCATTGTTTATCTCCATTTCCGACAAGGGCCAAGTCAATTATCCCATGTCATAAATGGGATAAAATTTATTTATCGCCCGTGCCATTAATTTTTTGTAATAGAATAATATACTTTGGTAATATTCAATTTTCTATATTTAGACTAATTACTAGATTGTGTCATATTAACACAATCTAGTAATGTATCATTTCATGCTAAATTATTCAGCAACTTCTACAACCTCAGCTTCAGCTGTTTCAACAGCTTCAGGTGAAAGCTGTTCTCCCTGACGGCCTTCGATAATTGCATCTGCAATTTTAGCAGCGATAAGCTTAACAGCTCTTATAGCATCGTCATTACCCGGGATTACAAAATCAACTTCGTCAGGATCACAGTTTGTATCAACTATAGCTACAACCGGAATACCGAGCTTCTTGGCTTCAAGTATAGCATTTCTTTCCTTACGTGGGTCAACAACAAACATTGCACCAGGAATCTTTTTCATGTTCTTGATTCCGCCAAGATTCTTTTCAAGATCTTCCATTTCCTTCTTAAGCTTGATTACTTCTTTCTTAGGAAGTACTTCAAAAGTTCCGTCTGCTTCCATAGCATTCAATTGGTTCAATCTGTCTATTCTCTTACGAATAGTCTTAAAGTTGGTGAGCATACCACCCAACCATCTGTTGTTTACAAAGAACTGTCCGCTTCTGTCAGCTTCTTCTTTAATAGAATCCTGAGCCTGCTTTTTAGTTCCTACAAAAAGAACGTCCTGTCCGTTCATTGCTACTTCTCTAATGAAGAAGTATGCATCGTCTACTTTCTTTACTGTTTTCTGAAGGTCGATGATATAAATACCATTACGTTCTGTAAAGATGTATTCTGCCATCTTAGGGTTCCATCTTCTAGTCTGGTGACCAAAGTGAACACCTGCCTCCAAAAGCTGTTTCATTGAAATAACTGCCATATTAAAAACACCTCCGTTAAAGTTAATACCTCCGCATTCCGTGTTATCGTACAATTTAAACATTGACGATCTTATCATTTGACTGACACTTTAACAATTCAAAATGCGTGTGTATTTTTTCGTTTGCTAGTATACCACATAGTATTATATTTATCAATCTTTTTAAGAATTTATTTGAAATATTTTTATTACTTATTCCTGACAATTTCTTCTAATCAATAGCAACAGGTTCATTTGCCACCGGCTGTTCATTTTGAGCCGGTATAAATTTCTCATACTTCCTGCTGAGCACCCGGGCATAAAAAGGAATCCCTCTGGTTACCCAGTCAAAACACCAGGCAATCCATATACCCATTAAACCCAAATGAGCATATTTGACAAGAACATATCCTCCAAAAACCCTGACAATCCACATGCTTAATACCGATACCACCGTAATATACACAACATCACCAGTGCTTCTGAGGCAGGCAGGAACAATAAATGCAGCCGGCCAGAATAACGGAATACACGCCAGGGTCAGGTATGTGATGTGCAATGCCATTGTCAGAACATCGTCAGTCGGTTGATATAACTTCAGAAAATGTGCTGCAAAGGGAAGAAATATAATAGAAACTCCTCCCAATAAAAGCATTGCGTACAAAGTAAACTTATTGATAATTTTTCTTAATTCCTGCTTCATTCCTGCGCCGGCATAATAGCCGATTACAGTTATTGCAACAACAGTTACAGCGTTCCCGGGAATATTAATGATAGAATTGAGGGAAGCTGCTATACCATTGGCTGCAAGGGCTGCTGTTCCCAATGAAGCTACTATGGTTTGCACCAGCAGCTTTCCTCCGTTGAAAATCAAGCTGTCAAGTCCTGCAGGAACACCGATGTATAATACAGGTTTCATTATTTTAAAGGATACTTTGTAGGAAACACTTCTTATATGAATTTTAGGACTTTTGAATAAAGGATACAGCAAAATTATTGCCCCTATAAGCCTTGCTGATATCAAGCCTATTCCGGCACCAAGAACACCCAGGTTAAGGTGAAAAATACTTACAGCTCCCACGATAAGGTTTGCAAGGTTGGATATAACTATTGCCACCATCGAAGCAACAAAATTATTGTTGGCTCTTAGGATACCGGTGAAAATATTGAATAACCCCAATAAGGGATAAGATATTGCAGAACATGTCAAATAGGTCCAGGCCGCTGATTTTACACTCGGTTCTGCATCACCAAACATAAATCCGATAACCTGTTGACCGAAAACGTAAAGTCCAAGACCTGTCAGTGCTGAGAGAATGAATACCGAGGTTATGGATTGTGCCGCCGTTTTCGAGGCGTCTTGCTGATTTCCTGCACCCAGATGCTGAGCTATGACAACTGTGGCGCCTGTTGCAACTGCCAGAAATAAATTCATCGCCACAAAGTTAATGGAATCAACTATTCCAACAGCCGAAACTGCAAACGCCCCCAGCCCGCTTACCATCATGGTATTGACTACTCCAATGGCAGTTGAAAGAAACTGCTCGATGAACGCAGGAAAGAAAAGACGTAGTAATTCTTTTTTTGAGTACAATTAATATCACGGCCTTTAAAATGTAGTTGCATAAACCTCTTTGAAGTCATTACAATAATAAACATTACTTATGCACTTAGGAATGATTAAATAATAAGCTTCTTGTTGTAATACTGCCATTTTCTGCCAAAACTTCTTTATTGTTTAATCATGCCTTAAATAATTTTAATTCCACCAAATAATAAGCTCAACGTTCAAATACCTGAATACAAGACTGTTTTCAGTAATAACCTGCCATATTCTTATGATTGTTAACTATTCCAAAGTATTTAACATTACCTTACCTTCCGTTGACAAGAGTACACACGGTTTTCGGGGCATGGTCCATGCCCCTAGCCTTTGATATTCTCCGGATTAAAACGCTTTATCTTTTTAGTAGTGGTTTTAATAAATTCACTTTCACGAAGAGTGAATTTTCTGATTCGTCTGTACAAAGGCTGATCCTTGTTAATATTTTTTACTATATCATTAAAGAGACTGAAAAGCTCATCCTTTGATAAGCTTACACCTTTAAATTTCTCTTTTATATATTCAAGGTTTGGCAATATATGAGCATGAATATGTGTTTCTCCTGTGTTTTCATCAACCTCACCTGAAACAAGTGACTCCTGTACACAGGGATTTCTGTTTATGGAAGCCTCCAATTCTTCGGGATACACATTTTTGCCATTATTGGTTATTATAATATTCTTGCTTCTTCCGGTTATATACACATAGCCCCATTTATCAACGGTTCCAAGATCTCCTGTATGAAACCAGCCATCCACTATGGTCTTTTTTGTCTCGGTTTCATCCTTATAGTACCCTAACATGACATTTTCCCCTTTTACGAGTATCTCTCCGATACCTTTTTCATCAGGGTTGTTTATTTTTACTTCTACTCCCGGTAAAGGCTTTCCTACACTATTGTCCCTGAATTCCAAATCCCTGTTTCCGGCAACCAGCGGAGCACATTCAGTGAGACCATAACCCTGCAGAACCTTGATTCCCATTCTCCTGAAGCCCTTTGACACAGCAGGATCAATTGCAGCTGCTCCTGTCAGTATTAATCTTAGTCTTCCACCAACACTGTCATGTATCTGCTTAAAAACTTTTTTCCTTATATCAATATGAAAAATAAAATTTAATAGTGTAGTAATAAATAGAACTATTTTAAGTTTTAATTTGCCAAATTTCTGCTTTCCTGCCTGGGCCCATATTTTTTTATAAAGATTTTCAAGTATGAGAGGTACTACTACCAATATGGTTGGTTTAACGTCTTTAAGATTCTTCCCTATATACTTAAGACCCTCATTAAAAGATATTGTTGCACCTGAGTATATGAATGCAAGAAACCCTATAGTGCACTCATAGGTGTGGTGCATTGGCAAAATTGACAATGATGAGTCATTACTTTCAACCAGGACTGTAGAACGTACAGAAACAACATTTGAACATATATTACTGTGGCTAAGCATTACTCCCTTGGCAAGTCCGGTGGTTCCGGAAGTGAAGAGAAGAACGGCCAGAGAATTGGAAGCTACTTTAGCTTCTACAAAATCAAGATTACCCGCTTCAATAAGCCTCCGACCGTTTTCAACCAGTCCCCTGAAGGATTTATAAAATTCATTGTCCTGACAGGCATCCATGTTTATATAGTATTTTAGTGACATTTCGGTTTTTGAGAGTTCTTCCATGCAGGCACTATGTTTGTCTGAATAGATGACAGCATCAGCATTACATCTTTGAATAATATTCCTTATTTCTGAAATATGCAGTTCACGGTCTATGGGCACAACTATTCCGGTTCCACAGACTGTTGATAGATATGAAACACACCATTCATATCTGTTTTCACCAATCACGGCAATACATTTATCCTTCAGTCCAAGACTTAATAATGCTGTCCCGAAAGCATCAACATCATCTTTAAACTGTGAATAAGTAACAATTTCATTTTCACTTTTATTGTTGAATAAAAATGCAGCTTTATCACTGTAAATCGATGCACTTTGATACAGCATTTCCTTCAAATTTTCTACAGTTCTTACAGTATATAGTGCCGTTTTCTGCATGTTTCCACCTCATATGCCCATTTGCGAATAAAAATATAATTGAACTATAACACACTGGTATTTACTAGGCAATCATTCAGTAAAAATTATTATTTTATTCATATTTTAAAGACTAAAGTTTTCCTCTGCTGCTTCAAACTATGCAGGCAAAACTTAAAATATCTTTATAAAAAAAGCCCCAAATACTCAAATTTAGTAGTATCTGGAGCCATTTTTTAATTTAAGAGAACAACTCTTCCGCTTATCACACCATCAGCATCCCTGGAAAACTGGATAGCTGAACGCTTACCCCCGTCCTCCGTTACAAATGCTTTTTCTGATACGCCAACCTGCCCCTCATCAAATATGGATTCAATTTTAAAAGAAATTTTACTGCCTTTATATTCGTAGCATGCCATTCCGTATTTATCATAAGTAACCTCTTTTACCGATTCGGGAATTATAACACCTTTTTCAAGCTCTTTCTTTAATTCAGTCTCCGATACATTATCTCCATTATTTTTTGAGTCTGAAGCAGGTGAATCTTTCACTGAACCGTTCTTTTGCTTATCAGACGCTGCCGTTGTATCTCCAAATAATTCTTTGAGATATTTATCGGCTTTATCATGATCTGCTTTTTTAGCATCCATAGGGAGATCGAATAAAATATTTACTCCATCAAAGCCTTTATTAGGAGTAATTTCACCTGTTTTCTCATTGAACTCATACTGCCTGTTATTTAAAATGCGAACTGAGCTAACACATAAATATAGTCCTCTGTCAGCAAACATTTCAATTCCGTCACACTCAACAAGCCTATACATGACTCCATTGATTACACTTTCACTATAGCCGCCGTTCATGGTAGCTATGTTGACCTGCCAAGGCTTCTGACCTTTTATGAGAGGAGATACAAAAAACGGAGGATTTCCATATGCTTCATCGGATGTATCGGGCATTTTACTCCCGTCCTCTTTGGCTATCGAGATCACTGCGTAGGTTCTGTCAGGATGAATCTCTTCTGCTGAACCCTTGAAATCGCTTAAACCTTTGCCTGAAGTTATACCCAGAAGTGTGATGTTATAACCATCTGAAGATACTGTTTGGTTTATTTCTATTGAATTTTTATCTTCGAAGGCTTTTGCAAGTGTATGATCACCAAAGTGCTCGGCAACCTGTTTTGGGTTGAGCAGCTGCCATGCTGCAAATGCTGTGATGGACATGGCTATTGTTACAGCTGCAGCAATGAGAACTACAGCCAGTCTCTTTTTAATTATTGATTTCATAATAATAATATTCTCCTTACTCTCCTTAAGCTGATTGATAATTTTTTGATTTAACTCTTCACTGGGCTCAACCGTTGGGGAAAGAGCTTGTTTCAATATGTGATCCAATTGTTCAGAATTTTTCATATACTCCTGCCTCCATCTCCAAAATATTTTTTAATGCCTTACGAGCCTTGTAAAGCCTGCTTTTTACAGTGCCCTGTGGAATTTTCAGCGCTGCTGCAATATCCTCATTGGACATTCCCGCAGTGTAATACATATACAGTGGTAATCGCAGCTTGTCGTTCAGTGTATCAGCAGCAGTTTGTATCCTGGAACGAAGTTCGTTGGAAATTGCTATTTCTTCCGGGGTAGAGTTATCATTGATTGTGGAGCTGTGAGTATCCTCATGAAGCTCTTCAATTTCAGCCAACCTCTTTCGTCTGGCGTATTTACGGCTATTATTTTTCCACAGTCTTATTGCAATTGAAATGAGAAATCCTTTAGGATTATTATTTTTATCTATTTTATGACACAGTTCCAAAGCCTTGAGAAATGTTTCCTGATATAGATCATCTGCATCAATCCTGTTTTTCGCAAGCTTGTGGCAAAAGCCGTAAACAGCATTGCCATACATACTTACAAGTTCATTTAATTCTGAGATATCCAAGTAACTTCTCCTTCCAAACGTCTTTTCTAAATGGCCATTCACTTATATATTGTCACAACTTTATAAAAGGTTCATTTTTTATTGTTTTTAAAAATAATCACTACTAGTATGAGATTGCATAATAAAAGAGCTTACAGTTAAGTAAACTCTTTTCTGCCTAAATTCTTGCATTGGAATAAAATGTAACGCCTGTTACCCTTTCCGGTCATACTGAAGTTCTGCAAATTGATTAAACCGCCTTACACTCTTGAGTTCCAGATCCATTTCAATATTATTTTCCTTAAATAAAGGAATTCCTCTGCCAATCAGCGCCGGAGCAACAGTGATAATAAATCTGTCTACCAATCTTTCCTTAATAAAATAGTAAAGCAGCTCTCCTCCGCCAACAAGCCAGATATCCCCGCCTTCCTGTTCTTTAAGCTTTTTCACCAGGGCAGGTATATCCTCATCTGTAAACTCAACACAGTCATTTTCTCCCTTCAAACTTCTGGAATAAACATAACATTTTTTTCCCTTGTATGGGAAGTTTCCGTTTTCGTGTTTCATGACCCAATCGTATGTCCGCCTGCCTAAAAGGATGGTGTCAATTGTATCATAAAACTCTCCATAGCCATTATCACCTTCACCTTCTGTCTCCAAAAGCCATTTAAGTGATTCATTCTCATCCGCAATAAATCCGTCCAAACTCACAGCAATGTAAAGAATTAGTTTTCTGTCTGCCATGCAAACCTCTCCCATTTGAAAATATATTTGTCTTAAGTGGTACCGTAATAACTGTAACTATTTATTATTTAATCACATATTAATTAAATTATATACCATTTACAGGTAATACCTGCTACTATTTTACTTATAATAAAAAAAGAACTGCCGCAAAACCGGAGATAATTCCCGATCTTACGGCAGCTCTGCTGTTAAAAAACATAACGACAACATGTATTAATAGTTATTTCTTTTCTATTGGACTCTATTTTCCCTTTGACCGCATATATATTTTTAACATAAGTCTTGCTATTGAATAGGACGCCTGAGTTAACATCTCAGGAGAACAACGGATGGCCTCTTCTAAAGTCATGGGAGCAATTATATTGCTAAATGCAGCGTCAACCCCATGTTCATATATTTTCTGATATCCTTCCATTAATGAGCCTGATAAACAAACTACTGGTACATCATACTTTTCAGCCACTTCAGCGAGCCCCACAACAACCTTGCCATTTGCAGTCTGACTATCCGTTCTGCCCTCTCCGGTTATGAGCAGATCACAATTCCGGACAGTCTCCTCAAAATTACAGCTGTTGACAACCATATCTATTCCGGGGCACAGCCTGGTGTTGCTCAAAAAAGCCAGCAGACCGCCGCCGAGGCCTCCGGCGGCACCACTTCCCGGAATTAAAGCAATATCTTTATCAAGATCTCTTTTGATAGCTTCTGCAAAGTGCCTCAGTCCCCGGTCAAGAAACTCTATTGTTTCTGAATCGGCTCCTTTTTGAGGTCCATATATATAAGAAGCTCCGTTTGGCCCGCATAACGGATTCTTTACATCACAGGCAGCTATAATTTCAATACCGTCAATTTCTCTAATAAAATCACTTGAATCAATTCTTGCCACTTCACATAAATATTTTCCGCCCTGGCCCAACGGTTTATTGTGTCTGTCGTAAAATTTATATCCCAGGGCCTGCGCCATCCCCATACCACCGTCATTGGTCACACTTCCGCCGATACCCAGAATTATTTTATCACATCCAAGGTTTTTGGCAGCCAGTATTAGTTCACCTACTCCGTATGTAGTTGTGTACAGAGGGTTGAGTTCCTCTTTTTTGACCAGCATTATTCCTGCACACGCAGCCATTTCAATAACAGCTGTTTTTCCATCCCCGGAAATGCCGAAAAAGGAATCCATTTCCTCCATAAACGGACCATGAACCCGTTGTTTTATTATTTTACCGCCGGTTGCGGCGACAATAGCCTCAACAGTACCTTCCCCGCCATCAGCAACGGGAATCTTCACTACCTCAATATTTTTATCGGCCTGCTTTATACCGGCCTCTATTAATTCAGCTACTTCCAGAGCAGTCAGATTACCTTTAAACGAATCAGGTGCAACCACAATTTTCATTGGATCATCCTTTCAACCTCTTACGGATTCACTACATTTACCGGGCTGCCGGATAAAAACGCCGCCAAATTATCAACTGCAATATTCATCAGTCTGCTTCTGGATTCCCTTGGTGCCCAGGCTATATGGGGGGTGATAATGCAATTTTTGGCACTAAGCAATACATTGTCACTGCCGATGGGCTCGGTTGATACAACATCCAGAGCCGCTCCTGCCACCTTTCCGGAATTAAGGGCCTCCGCCAGGTCCTGCTCTACCACCAGGGGGCCTCTGGATGTGTTTACAAGCATTACCCCATCCTTCATTTTCGCAATATTTGTTTTATTTATTATCCCCTGGGTTGAAGGAAACAGCGGGCAGTGTAAGGAGATAACATCCGACTGGGCAAACAGTTCATCCAATTGAACATATTTGAGCCCGTCATTTTCCAGTTTGGAATCGAAAAACTGATCATGTGCGAGAACCTTCATACCCAGAGCTTGAGCAATCCTGGCAGCTGCCTGCCCTATTCTGCCAAAGCCGATAATGCCGAAGGTCTTACCGGCAAGTTCAACCAAAGGATAATTCCAGTAGCAGAAATCGGGACACTTTGTCCACTCGCCCTTATGTACACTGTCACTGTGGGTCCCAACATGATGGCAAAGCTCCAAAAGCAGTGCAAAGGCGAATTGTGCCACTGCGGCAGTACCATAGGTCGGAATATTTGTTACTGGTATGCCTCTGGACTTTGCATATTCGGTATCAACCACATTATAGCCTGTGGCCAGAACACCCACAAACTTAATTGCAGGACATCTGTCAAAGGTTTCCCTTGTCAGGGGTGTCTTGTTAGTAAAAATAATTTCAGCATTGCCTATTCTCTCAACAATCTTATCTGCCGGAGTCCTGTCATATACTGTCAGCTCTCCATGCTTCTCCAATCCCGACCAGCTGATGTCACCCGGATTAAGAGTATACCCGTCCAGTACTACTATTTTCATAATCGTCCTCCTCCGTAATAAATTGCGAAAACAAGGTAAGTTCCCCAAAAAACTTGTCCACTTTTTTTGCGCAAGCTATTTCCTTTATAAATATAAAACTTAATCTTTTGCCGGTTTTATCATTAGTCCGGCAAAAGATTACACTATGAATGAACCTACTAAGACTAACTACGTGTCAACCTTAAACTCTTGACCAGGCAAGATCCAGTACCCTCTTTGCATTTGCTATGACAATATCCGGATCTTCATCACCCCAGGGCTTTACCTCAAAGCTGACTATGGGTCTGCGTTCTTCACTGATGAAGCCCATCTGCATCAGTATTCTCAGATATGCCGTCAATTCATCCACATCATTTTCCGAATTGGGAAAGCCGAAACGGGGATGTGTATCTCCATAGGCCTCACAGGCCGGATCCTTTATAACGGTGTTGCCCATATGAGCGTGTATTATATAGTCCTTTATTGGAAGCAAATTTTCTTCAAGTGTTTCATGAATCATGGGGATATGGGAAAGATCCACCATTAAACCGAAATTATCAAATTCTGAAGTCATGTCCCGGGCAAAACGTTCTGCAAGCTCAACGGGGCCGATGATGGACTTTTTGTCTATATCGTAGTCAAAAACTTCCAGCGCCACCTTCATACTGCCCTTGCTCTTCGCATAGCCGCACAATTCCCTTGTGGATTTAATCAGAGCCTGATAGGACTGTTCCTTTGTCTCTTCCTGATATTTGCCTGATAAAAAGGCAAACCCTGAAGCTCCCATTTCATACGCCTCATCAATTCCCTCCTTCAGACTTGCAACAGCAGCTTTTCTTTTGCTTTCATCAAGGTCATTAATATTCATGCCGGTTGTAAGCAATCTGGGTTGTCCGCCGTAAGCCACTGCCATATGGGAACTGTCCAGCATTTTCCTGACCTTCTTTCTTGTCTGAGGGTCCTTGATCCAGGTTAACTCGATTGCATCAAAATAACTGTCTGAAGCAATCTTTTTCACCGTCTCTTCAATAGGCCCTTCGCCTTTCATTGTGGTGGGATAGGCCATAAAATGGATCAAGCCCACCTTCATATATTTTTTTATGGATTCGTACATATTGACCTCCATGAGCCGCATAGCGGCCACAAAATGTTATGCAAGCAATTATCCTTTATCGCAATGTGGCGAATAAAGTCTTTCAAGCTAACTTCCTTTGTCCGTCACTAGGCTTCTTCACCTCTTGCAAGCTTTACATGGGAATCTGCCATTTCATACCCTGCCGCCTGGGCACAGGCAGTGTTCAACTCAAGCGCCGTTACGGCTGTTGCCGCAATTTCAGCCAGTCTCAGCACATTCACATTATCGTCCACACTTTTGCCGAAGCCGCCGCAGCCGATAAGCCTCAAGGCTTCTTTTGCAGTTCCGAACATTGTACCTCCTCCTATGGTTGCCAGCTCCATACAAGGCAGGGAAACCATAAAATGAACGCCGCCTTCTGCAGCATCAGCCTGCACAAAGCAGCTGGAGGACGAAATGACATGTGCCAGATCCTGACCGGTGGCCGCATAAAATGCCGCCACCGCATTTGCCGCATTAACGTTAAAACCTGCAATGGTTCCGCTGTAGCATGAACCCAGGTAGCATTTATGGAAAACTGTTTTCTCAACACTTCTTGCGTTTACTCCCTTTTTAAATACAGCCTTTAAAACCTCGTCCGTAATGAATACCTCGGTCTGGATTGACTTTCCGCGGCCGTTCAAAACATTGATATGAGAGGATTTCTTATCGGAACAAAGATTACTGCTTATGGTGATAAGCTTCCACTCGGGCATTCTTGCCAGAATCCCTCTTGTGATATCGGCCGAGGCTTTTGTTACACCGTTCATCCCCATTGCATCACCGGTTTTGAAGGTCATTCTCAGGAACACTTTGGTACCCAGCTGATAGGGATCGATCTGTTCAAGCCGTACAAAGGGGTCCCTTGACAGCGCTGCCAGTTCCCTGAACAGCTCCTTGTCCGTTACTATCTGCCTGCAGAATCTTCTGGCCTCGGCAATATTGGGAGCTTCTATCAAAGGTGCTCTGGTCATTCCGTCAAAATGAACCAGTGTGTTCAGCCCTCCGGCCAGATTAATGGCCTTGATTCCTCTTTGAACTCCTGCAACCAGAGCTGCCTCGTTGGTTGCAAGGGGAATATAGACCTTCTCATCCACAAACTGTCCGTTAATTTTTACCGGACCGGCTATTCCCATGGGTATGGTGGCAGCACCTATTTTTCCTTCAATTCCGGCCAGGATCCTTTCCCCGCCAACCAGTGAACAGTTGTCCAGACGGGTATTTTTTATAATATCCAGTTTGGTTCCTGTTGCTTCCTCAACTGCTTCGCAACGGACATAAGCCGCAGCATTGCATGCTTCCTTAATATTTTCCGGATCTGATTCGTAAATCTGAGTGAAAATGGCACTCTCAAGGTTCTGGCTTTTAATCTCTCCGGATATGTATTTTTTCTTTATGTCCAACAACTTTGCATTCATTTAAAACTTCCCCCTTTATAACTCCGGTTCTTTTAGAGCCTGCTTAATATCTGCTTGTGTCTGCCAGAATGACGGGCACAATGAGATATTGAACAGGCTCTTAAACACACCTGCTGTGCAAAAGTGTACTCAAAGTTTGAGCATACTCCCCTGCTTCATAAATCTTCTTCAGATCTATTCCTGTTTCAATTCCCATCCGGTTGAACATCTCCACCAGTATTTCAGTCTGACAGTTCCCTTTTGCACCAGGAGCATAAGGACACCCTCCCAGGCCTCCGGCTGCGCCGTCAAATATTCTTATACCGGCCTCGAAGGACGCCAGGTTATTGGCAAATTCCAGACCGTGGTATTTATGATAATGCACAGCCAGCTTTGCTCTTGTAAGTTTTTCGTTTATCATTTTTGGGATTTCATATGCCGAAACCGGATTTGCCATTCCGGTGGTATCGCCAAGGGAAATTTCATAAGAGCCGTACTCTTCCAGTTTTAGTGCTATTTCAAGAGCTCTTTGTGGACTCATTTCCCCTTCGATGGGACACCCGAACACAGTAGCAATATATGAGCGCACCTTAACTCCGTTTTTTGCTGCAACTTTATTTATTTGTTCTATTTCTTTAAGAGAATCTCCTGTACTCATGTTAAGGTTCTTTTTATTGTGGCTTTCACTGGTACTCATGATGGTGACCACTTCCTTCAAGCCGCATTCCATAGCTAACTCAAGGCCCTTTAAATTAGGGATCAAGGCATTATAGGCCACACCTTCCTTTTTCCTTATGCCTTCCAGAACTTCTTTGCTGTCGGCCATCTGCGGCACCCACCTGGGATGTACAAAAGAGGTGACCTCTATTCTCTTGCATCCCGCATCCGTCAGCCTGTTTACCAGTTCAATTTTCTTTTCAGTGGGTATGAATACCGGTTCGGGCTGCAGGCCGTCGCGGGGCCCCACCTCAAAAATACTGACCTCTTTACAGTTGTGATTTGCTATCATCTTTACACCTTCTTTTTCTATGTTTAAAGCTCAAAAATTATTCTTCCGGTTACACTTCTGAAATCGACTATGGCCTGCTCAAAATTCTCAAGCTCTGTTACCTTCCCAATGTAATTGTCCAATTCTATCCTGCCGGTGCTTAATATGGACAGTACGGTTTCCCAGCTTTCGAACATTCTCCTGCCGAAGATTCCGGTAACATTCAGCTCCTTGTATACCACACCGTACATGTAATTGTTAAAAGTCAGTGGCTTTGGCACCATTCCCACATGGACAAGTGTTCCTGCCACCTTCAAAGCCTCAACACTTTTATTTATTACATCTTCATTTCCGGTCATATCTATGATTGAAGCTACCCCTACTCCATTCGTTTCACGCATTATAACCTGCACAAAATCTTCCCTGGAACCATTTATGGTTACATCTGCACCAAGACGTCTGCTCTCCTCAAGGCGCAGCTCATTATTACCCATGACGAATATTTTTGTACTGCCTAAAAACTTTGCAAGCTCAACGGCCATCAACCCAATGGTGCCCATCCCCAAAATGGCAATGCTGCTGCCGGAGGGATTTGCTTTTGAAAGGGCATGCATGGCCGTCGTAAAGGGTTCCAGCAGTGCACCCTGCCTGTAGGTTATGGAATCGGGTAGCTTAACTGCCGCTATTTCAGGAATTTTTATGTATTCAGCAAAACAGCCATCAAAACTTCTGCCTATCACTCCCATATTGTTCCTGCAAATGTGCTGATTACCGGTCCTGCAGGTATTGCAGCAGCCGCAGGGTATATGCGTCTCACCTGCCACTCTGTCCCCCGCCCTGATTCCCTTTACATCGGCACCTACCTCAACCACAAGTCCTGAAAATTCATGGCCCATGGTAAACGGCAGTTTATAATGGGCATTCTGGACCAACTGCGTCCATTCATATACATCCACATCCGACCTGCACAGGGCGGCTGCCTTGACCTGTACAAGGACTTCATTCCTCCCGAGCCTGGGAATTTCCAACTCAACAAACTGTGCTCCGGGCTTTCCGGCTGTTTTTTGTATGGCTTTCATAGAAACCCCCTTTCTTAAATTTTACAAAATGGCTTTTCTTAATCTAAGACAAATGCAAACTATAAATTAATGGTGACATGTTATTTTTTTCAGTGAAATGTAATTATCTGTTTCTTTCAAGAGTAGCATCATGCTCATAACCTAATTTTTCATAGTGTGAGGATCTTGTGGCAATATCCTCTTCCAGCTGTAATCTGGCAAATTTAATCACATCTTCGGCAACTTCATATGGTATCACCAGAACACCATCATCGTCTGCGCATATAACATCTCCCGGTTTCACAGTCACTCCCGCACAATGTACCGGAATATTTCTGGCTCCCCCGCGAACACGTCCGTAAACATGGTTATAGGTTCTCTGGGTGCAGAATACATTTGCCTTTTCAAGATTGGTTTCATATGAGTCCCTGCAGGCTCCGTCTATTACCGCACCTTCAATTCCCCTTATCATCATGTTCATTGCTATTTCAGAGCCCCATATTCCTCCTACGATGCCTTCCATGTCAATGACCACAACCATGTCCTTTGCATTTTCGGGTGTGATATCGTTTACAAAGGAATATATGTTTTCACATTCCCTGGTCAACTCTTCCTTGTATTCTGCAACTGTTTTACACTGTTTGTTCGGAGTCTGCTTGGGAAGCAGCTTCACAGTGTATGCAAAGCCTTTAAATTCCATCCCTGGTCTCAGAGGTTTCATGTTTGGATTCATTGAACCCACATTCACCAGACCCAGGGCATCCATAGCATCGGATAAATCCGCACATCTGTACTTTCTTAATTCATTGATCAGTTCAGTTCTTGTCATAATAAAATCCCCTCTCGAAATTTTTAGTTTTTATGAATTTGATTTAATTTAATAAATACTTTCCTTGTACATTATTTTTTTCATGCCCATTGTGAGCAGCATAGCCATAACAAATATCAGAATGGCTATGACATTTCCGTATCCGATATTAAAGTTCTGGAAGGAATTAACAAAGAGGTGAAGCGGTAACAGCTCGGTGGAATGATTGGGACCTCCGCCTGTCATAACATAAACCAGGTCAAAGGAACGTAATGCTCCTACTGTCTGCAGGATTATTACCATTTTTATAATGTCCCAGGACAGGGGTATAACCATGTGATAAATCATTTTCATACCGCTGGCCCCGTCTATGGTTGCACTTTCAATTACTTCATGGGGCATGTTCATAAAGCCCGAGTTGAATAAAATGACCTGAACACCGCATGAATTCCATGTCTGCGCTATTATAACGGCAATTAATGCCAGCGCCGGACTGGATAAGGGCGGTATATAATTTTCAGCCTGTCCTATTGCCGCCATGAAGGGTTTTAATAAACCCATTCCCGGACTGTAAATATAATTCCATATAAACCCTACTGCCACTGAAGGTAAAACTGTCGGTACAAAAAACACCACCTTGTAGAAGCGATAGCCTCTCATCTGGAGGTAGACCATGTACCCCAATGTGAATCCGAAAATAACCTGCAGTAATGTAGTTGATACCATAAATACCAGCGAGTTCCCCATTGATTTCCAAAAAAGCTGTGATGCAAACACCGACCTGTAATTATCCAGGCCTACAAATCTGCTGGATGCCAATGTATCCCACTTAAATGTACTGAGAACTACCGATTGTCCGATAGGATACAGAACCAGATATATATAAATCAATGAACCCGGTACTAAAAATGCTAAAATTACCCAAATGTTTTTTTTAGTTATATTCATAAAGACCTCCACTGCCAATCTGCATTATCTATCCCTTTACAGCCCCTGCAATCATTCCCTTTTCGATATTTTCCTGTGCAAATATGTAGAATAGAATACTTGGGATTATAGCCATCATAATACCTGCAGCCAATTGAGTATATTCCGAGTTAAATTCCGTAATAAAGCCAATCAGGCCAATGGGCAAAGTTTTAAGCTCCGGCTTGTTTAACATCAGCATGGACACAAGAAGTTCATTCCAGCAGGCCAGAACAGCCAGTACCGCAATGGTTACTATACCGTCCTTGGAGAGAGGAACAATTATTTTCATAAACAGCTTCCATACAGAACAGCCGTCTATAAATGCACACTCCTCCAGTTCCTTCGGTATGGAACTCATAAAGCTTTCTAATATAAATATGGAAATGGATATTCGAAATGCTCCGTAGATAAGACCTAAAACACTTAAATTATTGTACATCTCCCACTTTCCAACCATCATGTATAGTGGAATAATAGCTGAGTGTATGGGAATCATCATTCCCGCGATAATGGTATAATAAATGAATTTTTTTGCTTTGAAATTGTAACGGGCAAGAACAAAGGAAATAGGTGTTGTGGTAACTATGGTTATTATTACTGTTAATATGGTTACATAAATACTATTCAGCATATATGTATCAATTTTCGAACCCTTCCATGCCTTGGCGTAGTTAGAAAATACCCACTCCTTTGGCGGCCCCCATGTATTTACGGTTAAATCGGCCTGTGTTTTCATTGAAGAGAAAAACAACCACACCAAAGGAAGCAAAATGACGAGAGCACAAATAGTCATAAATGCATAAATCAATCTCTTGGTCGCTTTATTGCCTACTTCCAGTTGAGGGTTAGGTGCCAGCGACTCTTCGTTACTTCTTTTCTTGGATAATCGGTTAAAAATCCCCATCTTTTCCTCCCTCATACGCTTGTAATTCTCCGGTTATACGGCATATCCGGTAAGCCGGACATGCCTGTACAACCAAGTCATATTCTATTTACCTCTTGAGTAGTCTTCAGCTGCCTTTTGAACTTCTGAAATAGCTCTTTGCACATCAAATTCTCCCGTGATCATTCCGGGCATTGCTGTCTGCTTGATGGCAAGATCCACAGCCGGCGGCGCGATTGCATCCATGGAAGGTATGTAGGATGTTGCACCTCTGTATGCTTCTATCAGTTGGTTCATAACCGGGGATACTTTTGTTTTATCGTAATCAGCTTTTCCTGCGTAAACAAATCCGCCCTTTTCCATAATAGGTACATTGAATTCAGGACTGACTATATCTTTTACAAGGTTAATACATGCCTCCTTTTTAGCATCGGGTAAACCATTTGCCACAAAGAAACCGATTATGTTTCCGCCAACATTTACTTTTGTATCACCGTTAGGACAGTCGGTAAATACGGGGAAGTTAACACGGGCAATCTTATTTACAAATTCATTTCCACCAGCCGTTGCAAAATTTCCCGGCTTCCAGGCCCCTTCGTAGTACATGGCGGCCTCGCCTCTTGCAAACATCTGATCTGCTTCGGTTGCGCTCATTCCAAGTACTCCCTTGGGATATGCACCGGCATCTATCAGCTGTTTGAATTTATTCATAGCATCTCCAAATCCATACTTGGGATCCTTCCAGCCTGTCATTGCATCCCCCAAAGTAAGAGCCTTGAAGTTATCCATTCCTGCCGACCGGGCCAGTAATGCCGACGCCAGCCAGGCAAATCTGCCGTCCTTACCGCCTGTGACCAGTGGAGAAATTCCCTTTTCCTTTATTTTAGGTATGAGTGCAAGGAGCTCGTCGAAGGTTTGAGGCGGATTCCAGCCATATTTGGTAAACATTTCAGTATTATAGTATAGGCCGTCAATGGAACCTTCCTGCGGTGCCATCATTATTTTGCCGTCATCGGTAGTGGCAAAATTCAAAGATACCTCGCTGAACCACTGCTTAAATTCCGGATGTTTTGGATCATTGTACACAGGAGCCCAGTCAATTATTTTGTCGTCTTTTATAAATTCACGGGCATAACTCAGGATGCACCAGGAAACATCAGCCGGAGTGCCTGCTGCCATCTCAACCGTCAGTTTTGTCCTGAGATCTGCACTTGGTAAGGCATCATGGGTTATTTGCACGTTTGGCTTTTCCTTTTTATAGGTCTCCAAGAGTGCCTCGATTGACTCGTATGCAACCGAGCCGGCAGTCCATGATGTCATCAGTCTGATATCAACCGGTTCATCATTGGCTTGAGAGGCCGAATTTGAAGTTGTACCGGATGCCGCAGCACTGGAATCCGCACTGTCGTCCTTGCTTGTACCACATCCGGCAAAAGCTGCCGACAGCATTGCAGTGACCATAGCAATAGCTAATACTTTTTTTAATTTTTTGCTAATCATATTTCTCCTCCTGAAAAATTTAATATTTAAATCCATAAGGGACTAAATACAACTACTTTTGGGTAAGAATTGCTATATTATCCCGGTCTTTTACTCTATGAAGATCCAGTCCCGCAACCTCCAGTAAAGTTATTTCAACCAGGTACAGCACCTCTGTTCCATGCTCCAGATGTCCTGTGTATGTTTTCTCCAAATCTGAGATAACCATATGGAAATGCGGATGGCCGTCAACAACTATACCTTGCAGTGATGCCAGTTCCAGAGGCTTCTCAACTGTTACGAACTCGTCTACCGGTTCTCTTTCCATACCGGTAACACGGTGGAAAACAGCCTTTTTCAAGGAACCGATTGCTCCGGTAATTATTGCGTTTTTAATGCCGGCAGCAGCCAGTTCCTGCTCTATGCTTTCCAGCAGCAGATCTCCTCTTTTGAGATTCAGTACCATTACCCGGCCTGTACCTTCGCCAATAAACCTTACCATTATTATTCACCTCGCTTTTTCTGAAATTTCAATCGATTCATCTGCCCTACGCAGATGCTGGAACAACTGAATTTACTTATATGTGACTTGCTTACCATAGTTAAATTATAAGAAAAAAACAGAATCACTGAAATGGACTCTGTTCATAATTCGTTAATTATTTTATCATATTTAAGTTTTTGTTCCGGCCATACTTCCTTCACCCTTTATCACCATGTATTATTTTAATATTTGATTAACAATTTTTATATCCGGCATTTATTTTATTTGGGGACACTAATAAGTGGTTAATTATACAAATTATCACCGACAGTGTTTTTAACGAACTCAGTAGGTGAACATCCTGTAATCTTCTTGAAAATCTTACTAAAATAACAGGCATTTTCGTAGCCCAACAGGTAGGATATTTCATAAATCTTTCGCTGCCCGTCTTTGAGCATCTTTTTTGCTTCATCTATTTTTACTTTATTTACATAATCAGTAAAACACATTCCGGTATATTTGGTAAAAATACTGCTTAAATAGCCGGCACTGATGTTTAAGCTATCAGCTACTTCCTTCAGCTTGGGCGTACCCATACAGTTATTAATGATATATTTTTTAGCTCCCCAAACCAGGTTGTGCTTTTCATCGTCATGTTTTTTTCTCAGGAAATTATTTAATCTATTCCTGTAGTTTTCAATGAACTCCAGGATCTCCCGGAGTGTTTGCAGCTTGTAAACCGTTTCAACTGCGGGTTTATTTTCAACCTGCGCTTTATTGTCTAACTGCCACTCCTCACCCAGATGGATATCGCACAAACAGAAGGTCTGGTTGCATAGTTCGTAAATTTCATTCTTGGACATATTTGCCTTTTGGATATTATATATAATTGAACCGAACATATTGTTTATTAGTGTCAAATCGCAAATTTCAATAGCTCTGGGCAGGTTTTCCTTCAGATTGATCTGTTTGCTCCCGCCGGATTCGCTATTTTTCTCTGAAACTTCGTCATAGAAAATAACACTGCCATAGCCTTTGTAAAACAGGATGTCCATAGCCTCTTTTGCCTGGGCCAATGCCTGGGGCAGGCTCAAATAACTGTCGTATGTATCGCTGATACTGACAGCCGCATCAATATTAACATATTTTTTCAGCATCTCCAGCATTGTATTGCCCATTATTTTAATTTGCTCGTCAATCTCCTGGGATTTCGCCGACTCTTCTGGTGAAAAAACCATAACATAAGTTCCGAAGGACAATTTCAAAAAATAACAGTTAAAAAATTCGTTGCCAATTTCATTTAGTATTTCAATAATCATAAAATCCAAAAGTTTTAAATCCTTATCGTTATATTTGCTTTCGGACAGATAAAGATTTGTATTTACCAGCCCCACTTTCATCATGGCTTCATTTAGTTCCAGCTTCATGGAAGGAAGCTTGGCATCAATGTATTTTCTATCGTCAAAATTGTTTTCAAGTATACTTTTTAAAAATTCCTGGCGCATGATGGAGGTACTCTGGGTATCGTAAACAATTGGGATACTTTCATTGTTTAACTTTTTATTGCTGGATATTATTTTTTCTTTTACATTTATCAGTATTTCCTTCATGGATTCTTCACTTATGTTCAGCTTTAAAATATAATCCCATGCTCCATACTTCATGGCCTGCTTTACAAGATCAAATTCATTATAACTGCTTAATATTATAAAAGTGATATCTTGATTGGATTCCTTTACCCTTCTCATCATATCTATCCCATTCATCCTGGGCATAACAATATCCGTTATAACCAGATCAGGATGATATTCTTGAATAAGCGACAAGCCCTGTTCACCATTACTCCCTTCGGCCACTACTTTAAAGCCCATCTCCCTCCAATTGACCAAAGAGTTTATTCCCACCTTTACAAGAGTTTCATCTTCCACCAATATTACCTTTAACATGATACTCCTCCTTTAAAGCTTTTCTTAGAGCCTGTTTATGTAAAGTTTTAAAATTACAGGTTTTTACTCCCTTGGAATCAAAATTCTGACAATACTATATTCCATATATTTGCTTTCAAAAGACAGACCGTATTTTTCTCCATAGGTCAATTTAATTCTTTCGTTTATATTCACCAAACCTACACTGTTATATCTCTCGCCCCGGGATTTGTCCTTTTGCAGTATTGTTTCCAATCTATCCTGAGGAATTCCCACTCCGTTGTCACGTATTTCAATAAGAATATCGTTCTCGTTAATAAATACTGCACTGATATCCAGAATACCCAAACCTTTTTTTCCTTCAAAACCATGTACGATTGAGTTTTCTATTATAGGCTGCAAAGTAAACTTAGGTATTTTGCAGGATAATAACTCTCTGTCAATGGAATAGTTAACCTGAATCAAGCCTTTTTTGCGAATCTTTTGAATAGTAATATACTGATCCAGAAGATTTATTTCCTCCTCCAGTGCAATTTGGTTCATGGCTCCCTTGGATGTCTCCTTAAGCAATGCACCCAGCGCAGTTGCAGTTTCATATATTCCATCGGCTTTTTGCATCATTGCCATAACTTTGATTGAATTAAGGGCATTGTATACAAAATGAGGGTTTATCTGGCTTTGAAGTACTTTAAACTCCAATTCCTTTTTGGCATTTTCATCATTTTTTACTTTTATAAGCAGTTGACTTATATTAGTTGCAAGCTGGTTGATCCCCTTGCCCAGTTCACCTATTTCATCATTTCCCTCCAGCTCGGGTTCCACATGAAAATTACCTTTTGAAATGCAATCCATACGGTGCATTATCCTTCTTAAGGGCTTTGTTAAATTGCTTGACAGAAATATTGTAAACAAACAGCCCACTGTTATTGTAATTACTAAAATCAGGAGGGCGATTCTGGTGGCATTTGTGCGCTGTTCTTCAATAAGAGAGTAATCAACAAGCTGTACAATCTGATAATTTGAGTACGCCGACTTATGATAAACAACAAGAACCTTTTTCCCAAAAACTGTAGAATAGAAATTTTTGTCATTTTGTTCAGGTATTGATATTGATCCCGACAGGTCCTGTCCCAGCAATTTATTGTCACTGGAATAAAGACATTTATTCTGCCCGTCCATTATCAGGAGCAGGTCATTGTCAGGAACCTCAAAGTCCTTTATGCTGTACCGGATCAAATCCGGTGAGATGCCTATAACCTGCCAGCCAATAGTCTTACGAGAGTCAGAGAATATGACTTTTCTGACAAAGGGTATAAAGAATTTATTGTATCTCTCTTTTGCAAGATTTTCTTCTATTCCTGCACAAACAAAGACTTCGGATTTCTCTCCCTTTCGAAACCACGTTGTAGCCTTCATTTTGTCTATGTCAATGAAATCAGCTTCGGAGTACAATTTTAAATCAACCTTGTTTTTTCCTTCAATAATAACAGAAACCACATATTTTCCGATGGATGAATTTGTAATCCTGCCGTTGATTTCCTTGCATGCTGCCGATATGTCATAATCAAAATTATAGTTGGAATCGGTATAATCTCTTATGAGAAGCTTGTCCAAATTCCTGTTAAGGTACAGCCAGTCGGACAGGTCCTGGCATTGCTGTATTTGTCTGTCAATATTACTGAGTATGTAGGTTAGATTGTTCTGGGTATTATCAATAATATTTTTTTCAAGCAGGTTTTTTGTATAATTGGAGTAATAGAAACTAATGCAAAGAGATACCAGAATAAATACAATACTAAAATATAATATAAGCTTGTTTTTTAATGTATAGGGATTTAACACGCTTGAAACCTCCAGACAATAGAGTATTCTTTCAATGGTGCATGAATTAAATGATTTGTTGGTTTATTATACCACAAAAAGTAAGCCGGCTACATTACAAAAAGATTTCCAGGACCCGGCCAAGTTGACTCTATTTCCGGATCTTAGAAACCTTAAAAGTAATTGATTTTAATTATATAAGCCTATAGCTTTTATTCTGCTTCATTATTTTTTGTACCCTTTGATAAATTGCATTTTCGTCCAGTGAATATTTGGTCAGCAGCTGCTCATAGTCCCCTGATTCGGCATAGCCGGTCAAGCCCATACTATATACGGGTACAGGGTAATTCCGGGAGAGCACCTCTGAAACAGCACTTCCCAATCCCCCATACACACTGTGTTCTTCCACAGTCAGCACCGTGCCCGTCTCTTTTGCACAGTTGATAATCAAATCCTCATCAAGTGGCTTTATAGTATGGATATTTACAACTTTTGCACAAATACCATTATCTTCGAGCATGTGGGCCGCTGCCAGGGCCTTTTGCACCATATACCCCGTGGCGATAATTGTTATATCCGCTCCCTCTTTAATAACAACTCCTTTGCCCAGTTCAAAATTATAGTTAACATCATATACAATGGGATTTGCATTCCTGCTCAACCTCATATAAACGGGACCTTTGTATTCACCGCAGGCTAATACCGCCTTCTCGGTCTCAATCTGATCACAGGGAGAAATAATTGTCATATTTGGCAGGGAACGCATACAGGCTATGTCAAAAACAGCCTGGTGGCTTGCTCCGTCGTAGGAATCCGACAATCCCGAATAATTTCCTATCAGTTTAACATTTAAGGAATCATATGCAATCAGGCTGTTTATGGGATCCAGACCTCTTGAGGTCATAAAAACGGAAAAAGTATTTACAAATGTATTAAAACCGCTAATGGCAAAGCCGGATGCCATAGCCACCATATTGATTTCGGATATTCCTACATTGAAATATCTTTCAGGGTACTTGCAGCCAAATAATATACTTTTGGTAGAGTTGCCCACATCAGCTTCCAGCACAACAATATTTTCCTGAATTCCTCCCATTTTTACAAGTGCATTCCCGTATGCATCTCTCATTGCAATTTTCTCTGCCATATGAAAACTCCATTCTGCTGCTTTCAATCAGCTAAAAATTTTATTGCAAGCTCAATTCCTTTACTGCCATTTGGTATTCATTGAGATTGATAGGCTTCCCATGCCATTGATTTTTGCCCTCCATAAAGGATATCCCTTTACCTTTTACGGTATTGGCTATTATAATTGTAGGGCTTCCCCCGTGCTGAGCTGCCGAATCAAATGCATCCGATAAAGCTGCAATATCATGTCCGTCAACAGTGATTACATTCCAGCCGAAGGAGGACCATTTAGCCTGCACATCACCAAGAGGCATTATCTCCTGTACTGTTCCGTCCAATTGAACCTTGTTGTTGTCAAGAATGGCAACGAGGTTGTCAACCTTATATTTGCTTGCGCTCATGGCAGCTTCCCATATGATGCCTTCCTGAATCTCACCGTCGCCCAGCAGTACATAAACATTACTGTTCTGCTTATTCAGCCTGTCGCTCAGTGCCATACCCACTCCGGCTGAAAGTCCAAGGCCTAAAGAGCCCGTTGAAAGCTCTATTCCGGGCGTTTTGTGATAACAGGGATGCCCCTGCAAATGGCTGTCTATCTGTCTTAATGTTTTTAAATCTTTAAGCTTGAAATACCCCCTGTGTGCCATATTGATATAGAGCATGGGCGCGGCGTGTCCCTTGGATAATATCAAACGGTCCCTGCCTTTCATAGTTGTATCTGAGGGATCAATATTCATCTTTTCAAAGAACAGCAGTGTAAGTATTTCGGTACAGGATAAGGACCCTCCCGGATGCCCCGTTTGAATGGAATACAAAATATCTATGAGCTGCCTTCTGAATTTTTTGCATAGCCCTGACAATTCCTCTATTCTCATTAATGATAGCGACATATACGATTGCCTCCTTATAATTCTTCCAGGTACAGGCCCCAGTCACCATCCCCCGGAAACTCAGGCAAAATTATACGGCCCATGTTATCTGCGCAGATAGTGCCGGTTACCCTTCTGTCGGCTTTCCATTCACCTGTAACGGGATTAAACCACTCAATGCAGTAAGGTGCATTGGGTTTCAGCCCCCTGACCGTTCCCTGCAGACATTCCTGCTCAAAATAAATCAGCAGTTTATCTCTTTTGGAAGTAGCTGCACAATATGCCCAGCCCTTGTAGCCGTCAACCCTTCCCGACTTGTTGGGAGTTATCAGTTCTGAATTTGGTATCAGCTCTACATACCTGTCACCCGCACGGTCAACAAACTTTTTCAGGTTGTATACCAGAGCGCCCGAACGGTATTCCAGAACTTCCCACATCTTATACTTTGAATTCTTTTCAATATCACTTCCCCACATACCTTCAATCCCATATATATATCCTCCAAAACCTCCTGACAGAAAGCTTCCGTACATACCTGAACGGCAGTTTACCTCGGCCTCGACACTTCCTGTGGCGGGATTGTCATCAGGAAATCCTGGATAATACGGTTCACCGTTAATCGCAGGCCTGGCCGGCTCCGAATGGAATATTTCTGTCAAATACCAGTAATGGTCATGCTCCCGCCAGTTTCCAATCTGATGGAAGGTCAGCCAGCGGTTCTCCTCAGGCCCTCCGAAATTACACAGGGTCGAGGGGGCCGAATTGGTGCCCAGCAGTGTTCCGAAAGGCGGATGGCCGTATTTGTCAATGACCATGTTGGCAGGCTCATTATATTCCCTGGGGAGAATTGTGTTTCCAATATAATCAAAATGTATTGGGCTGAAAAGGCAGTTATTTGCCTGATATCTGGCAAATATGTACTGTATGTACCGTACATAGGAGTCGGGCCATCCGCAGTAACGCTTCCAGACCTGACTCACATCCCTGCGGATCACTTCCAGAAACACCGTAAAGCCCTGTTCGTTTAGATAATCAATTTTCAGGTCCAAATGCTTAAAGTATTCGGGATTGATTTTGTCAAAGTCAGGCACCACATTTTCATAGCCTTTAACTGTTCCGGGGAACAGGAACGGCCTGCCGCCTTCATTGTGCATATCCTTTGCACTTCCTGAATCCATGTCCATCCAGGCGGCACGTATACTTGTTTCATATGCATCCTTCATTTTTATTTTGGGAGGCAGTCCGTCATTTGCCCAGGTGGGATGTCCCGCCAGCATGGCGATACAGTTATAGCCCTGTCTTTTACGGTAAAGTACCATAT
This sequence comes from Bacillota bacterium, assembly GCA_023409265.1. Classification (GTDB taxonomy): domain Bacteria; phylum Bacillota; class Clostridia; order Acetivibrionales; family DSM-1351; genus Ruminiclostridium. The sequence goes on from JAEYHZ010000026.1 coordinate 42,846, forward strand.
CCTTGAAACCCATATCCGGCCCTGCCGGACGTTCAACGTCATCTTCATTCCAGGGATAACGGTAAGTAGGCGCAGACCACCAGGTATCCCCCAGCATAAGGTACGGAGTTTTATCGTAATACTGGAAGCCCCGGCCGTTTTCAGTTGCAACTATCATTCCTCTCCTGCATGGATTAACCCGTTTCTCTTCCTCATTCCACTCCACGGCCGTTATACTGCCCTTATTTCCATTCAGCCCCTGATCATCGGTATTTGAGCCCGAGCACCAGCTCCATTTACCTGCCTTCATGGGAGTAATCCTTATTTTAAAGGTCTTTCCCCCATCCCAGAAGCCATAAACCTTTTTGCTGAAATCAGGTCCCTCAAGCAATACCCATACTTCTACCTCACAATATGGGTTTACATACTCGTTTTTTGCCTGTAATTCGATCTCTATCTTATCCCATACATGTACTCCGGATTCCCTCATTTTCATACTAACCTCCATTTCCCAATATATACTTTCCAGACTAAAGTCTTTTAAGCTATCCTTCCTTTTATTGATAAATCGTATAGAGCTTTGATAACTGCTAGAACATACTTTCGTTGTATAATATATAGTCGTCGGAAGAAGTTTTTGAGGAAAAAATCGAAGCTGTTACCAGCATTTCCTTTCCCGTATTCCTTACCTGATGCCTTGAATTGGCAGGAAAAAAAACCGCGTCCCCTTTTACAAAATCCACAAGTTCCCCGTCAATCCAGGCTTGTCCCTGTCCTTCAACAATGTAGATAACTTCCTCAATGTTTCTGTGGGCATGCAGTGGTTTTACTATAGCTTCGGGAAAACAATGCATTATAGCAATACTCATTTGCTCCGCTCCGACAGTCCTGTCTGTTATAATCCATCTGAGATCCCTTCCCTCAAGATGTACAGGCTCAACATCCTTTAAAGAAACTTTCTTTTTCATTCCGGCTCCCCCTTTACGGTTGTTATTGTATGAAGTACTCGTCACCTTTGAAGATGGTACTTCTATTATCGCCTCTTATAAGTTGAGTATAGTTAATAAATCCAAGGAGATACAGAAACTACTTTAAGAAACTGTTATCAATTTTAATCTATATGTTTCAAGAGATTTTGACCGGGATAAAGTCTATAACAATTTTAAGATATTTATAACTTTTTTAATAATACTGTCCAAACCTCAAAGGTTTTTGACAGCTGCACCAAAAAGGCTGCCATTAATGGCAGCCTTCAGGTTTTAATTCTTTGCTTAATTTTTTGATTGCTTTTTTCTCAATCCTTGATACATAAGACCTCGAAATTCCAAGCATTTTTGCTATTTCACGCTGAGTTTTACTTGAACCGTTCAGTAAACCGTATCTTAACTCCAAAACTACCTTTTCTCTGTTTTTAAGAGTACCCTTCATTTTGCTGTACAGCCTCTTTACCTGCATTTTAAGCTCTACCTCATCCACAACAGACTCAGAGTCATTGCTAATCAGATCAATTAGTGTGATTTCATTGCCTTCTACATGTTGTATATTATTATCAAATAAATATTTTAATTATAATGTAAGCGTATTCGTGGTATTTGAGCGGTTTGGGCCATGCATGAAACGAGGCATTTCTTTAATAACTATTCTCAAAAAAAGGTGCTTCTGCTACAATAGAAAGAGAATTTTTTCTTGATGAAAAGCAAAGAAAAGTCTCTAGTCTTAAAGAATGTAATAATATTAAAGGAGAATATGTATGACTGAAAGTAACATAAATGAGTTTGCACTGTTTGGAACTTGCTGTAAAGATCTTGAAAAGGTAATAACTATACCTCAAAATACCTTCTTTTTTGTTAGTGAAGAAAAAATTTTGTATATGTCAGTTGGTTATGCCAATACAGAAGAAGGTACTGCATGGTTTGATCAAGCTATAATCTACTGCCCTTTTTGTGGTACAAAACTTCAGGATAAAGCGTTGATTTCTAAAAGAGTTAAAAAATAAGCAACTTTAATACTTCAGATTGAACTATTAAAGTTGCTTATTTTTTCATGCTAAAGTATGCTTGTCTATAACACTGATCAAATTGCATCCTATTTAGTCTCAATATAAATGAAATTTCGTCAACAACCACAATTCTATTATCAAATGGCTTCAGAGTATTAAAATTTCAATATGGAAATTCTCATATCGTTCCCATATAAATTCGCAGTCATTATAAGATAGTATAAACGTCCCTTTTATATCCTTCAGCACCCTATAAAGCCGATCATGATCCTCCTGGGAGAACTGAGTCTGGTAATACTTTTCGGTACAGTAGTATGGTATATCAAGATAAAACAGTTAGTCGGCCTATCGTAAACTTTAATCAAATTTTCAAAATCCTTATTTTCTACAACTACTTCTGTAACATTTAAGGTGAAAACTCTTGTCTTTACATTGAATCGCCTCTTTAGTACACCATCGTATGCAATGCATATATAATTGGAATATATGCATCCATTCAGGGTGTCCATTTACGATTTTAATATTACTAAGAGGACATATTTTTCTACATGTATTGTAACTAATATTATATTGGATATCCAGTTATAGAATATTAATAAACCCAGCAATTTAGTATTTTAAAACCATTAGGATACTTATTATATCTAACCAAACTTTTCAAAACCCTGTAAAGTATTTATAAAACAGTATTTAGAATTACTGAAAACTTAACATTTACCTGTTTAATCATTTATCCATTTCAAGATGTTATTTGGGTCATATTTTAAATCATCTAAACTACTCCAAACGACAGTTTCATCTGTAACTTTACTTTCACCGTGATAATCAGAGCCACACGACATTAATAAGTTATTCTTTATGCAATATTCCTCAAGAATTTGAGTTTGTTCTTGAGTAAAAGTAGGATAGTAGACCTCAATTCCGTCTATAATGTTTTTGTTCATAAGTTTATCTAAAAAAGCAACATGGTTAGAAATATTGTACTTAAATAGATGAGCTACAAATACTTTTCCACCTGCATTTCTGATTACATCTGAACATTCTTTTGCATTTGGCGTATTAATAGAGAAATCAATATATAAAATAAATTTACTATTGCAAGTACAGCTTCTATAAAAGCAGTCGGAATCATTCCATTCCTTCTCAGTGAACATTATCCTATTTCCTTCATACTTTTTAATCTCTTTGTAAATTCTAGCAACAGGATACTCAACTTGAGGGTTATATACAATTTCCGAATTAATTTTTATCTTATTAGTATGACATAGCTTTACTAAATGGTTAAACTCATTTTTAAGGTTCTCATGCTGTTTTTCTTTACTATATTTAGAATCCAGCCATTTTTTTAGTTCAACATAGTTAAAATTATATGCCAATAATTCAATTTTAGCTCCATCAAACACTGCGTTTAGCTCTGCTCCAACTAATACTTTTCCATTAAATATACTTTCTACTTCAGAGTTTAAAAGTTCAATATGCGCTCCTACTGAATCATGATCTGTAATCGCTAATATATCAATATTTTTATACTTAGCATATTTAAGCAAATCGCTTACGCTAAACTTTCCATCTGAATGTGTTGTATGAGTATGTAAATCAATAATCACAATTATTTTCTCCAATCTACAATTTTTCAAGTAATAACTTTCTTTAAAAATGTTGTTTCTTGGGGTAATAAAAATATCAAATGCATACCCATTGTGGTAATATACTTGATTTAAATATTCTATAACATTATAGCATATTTAAATTAATGATTATCATTGATCTTTCGATTTATCAACACCTAAGACTTGATATTCTATAGGTTCATTCAGATACATTAATATCATTTTACAATACAAAGCTATATAATGGAATATTCAACATAATTTTAAGCAAATGTGAACCATCGCAATCAGATTGTGACAAATTAAAATAAGCCCCCAAGGAATTCTCTCTGAGGGAGGGTTGCTATATTTCTAACATAACCAGCTGATACATATCCTGGTTTAATCACATCGATAACAAAGGCCTTTACTTTATTATCCTTTATATCAATAACCCTGATATTCCTTCAACCCGTATTCCCGATATGATGCGACGTATTTTTCTTATTTTGCGCTCTAAATTGAGCATAAAAAACGCACATCATTTAAAACTGAATGTGCGGTAGTAAATTAAACAATCTATTTTATTGGTTTTCAGAATCTCTTGTTTGATAACTATTTTATGATGTAATGCAAGAATTGTGTTGCAATTTCATCTATTCATGACTTTCTCATTTATTGATTGAATAAATGTTTACCTTTTCATTTGCATAATTTGCTTCTCGAGTATATTCCATACCAATTTTTTTCAATACAGATATTGATTGTAGGTTCTCTGGTTCAACTGTAGCAATTAGTTTTTTAAGTTTTAAAGATTTAAAAGCATAGTTAATACAAGCAATAGCCCCTTCTGTTGCGTATCCTTTATTCCAATATTCCTTACCTATCATGAATGCTAAACAGTTTTCCTGTTTGCCTTCAATTTCTTGATTTAATATCCCTATTTGACCTATAAAAGCACCTGTACTCCTTTCGTATACCGCCCAATAGTCATAACCGTATTTTTTATAAGATTCAATAGCTATATCCAACCATTTCTGTGTACCAGTTATATTTATAGTACCTGAACAATACCTCATTACAATTGGGTCGCTTAAAAGAAGGAATAATTTATCAACATCCGCTTGTGTAAATTCTCTAAAAACTAACCTGTTGGTCTGAAGTATAGCCATACTCTTCTCCACCTTAATATATATTTTAGAGTTTATTTCAATAAGACCATCACAATATATACATTATACTACATCTGGAATTTATTTAAATATCCAATCCTACCGCACTATTCAGTTGTCAACGAATCATGATAGGCCATCGCAGCCGCAAATGAAAATAGGTAGTTGCCATTCTAGAGCTCATCTTATTTCTGTTATATAATTAACTGGCAGGAATAAGTTTGAA
>JAEYHZ010000025.1 GCA_023409265.1 Bacillota bacterium
GAGAGAATTTGGCTTGCGACAAGGCGAAGATGCGCAGAAAGGCTTTGTGCCTTGCAAGCGGCTTCAACGCAGCCGCAGGGCAAATTCACCACTCAAAAACGTATTGTACATTGTTAATAGAGGGTAAGGGTAATTAAGAAATAATTTATACATAACCAGTTAATTAGCCGTCTTAGAATGGGGAAGTTATTATTTAATCATGCCAAATAATTTGGAGGTATTATATGAAGTTCACGGATGGATTTTGGCTAAAACGCAAAGGTGTCAGCATATTTTCGCCCGCAGAAGTAAGGGACTACAGCATTAATGAAAAATCAATAGTATTGTATGCTCCTGTCACTAAGATAACAAACCGCGGACAGACCCTGCAAGGCCCGCTGCTGACAATAGAAATCAGTTCGCCCTGCAGCAATATAATAAGGGTTGTTTCGCAGCATTTTATAAAAAGAATAAAAGTACAGCCCGAATTTGATCTCAATTTTGATAAGAAGTTCGTACCTGAAATACGAGATGAAGCTGATGAGCTTGTATTAAAAAGCGGTAAAACCTCTGTAAGAGTTAATAAAGAGGATTTTTCAATGTGCTTCTATTATGAAGACAGGCCTTTAACCAGGAGCGGAAGAGGCCAGATGGGTTATATTACAACCGAACATACAGGAGCTTATATGCGTGAACAGCTTGACCTTGTTACCGGCGAGTGTGTTTACGGGTTGGGAGAACGTTTCTCTGCTTTTGTTAAAAACGGGCAGAGTGTAGATATATGGAATGAAGATGGAGGAACCTCATCAGAACAATCCTATAAAAATATCCCGTTCTATATAACCAACAAAGGATATGGGGTATATATAAACCATCCTGAAAAGGTATCTTTTGAAGTTGCATCTGAGGCTGTTTCAAGAGTACAGTTCAGCGTACCGGGTGAGAAGCTTGACTATTTCGTTGTAGGCGGAAGTGATCTGAAGGATGTTATTCATAACTATACAACATTGACAGGAAGGCCTTCATTACCACCTGCATGGTCCTTTGGTTTATGGCTTACAACCTCCTTTACAACAAATTATGATGAAAATACAGTATCATCCTTTGTAGACGGAATGGTTGAAAGAGATATTCCGCTTAGAGTTTTCCACTTTGACTGTTTCTGGATGAAGGAGTATGAGTGGTGTAATTTTGAGTGGGATAAGGAAGTATTCCCGGATCCTAAGAATATGCTTAAAAGGTTAAAGGAAAAGGGCTTGAAGATCTGTGTATGGATTAATCCATATATTGCACAAAAGTCAAAGCTCTTTGATGAAGCTGTAGAGAAGGGCTACCTGATAAAGCTTGAGGACGGAGAAGCCTGGCAGTGGGATTTATGGCAGCCTGGTATGGGAATAGTTGACTTTACCAATCCCGATGCCTGTAAATGGTATGCCGGTAAACTGAATGAACTGGTTGATATGGGAGTTGATTGCTTCAAAACCGACTTTGGTGAAAGAATACCAACCAATGTGGTCTACCACAATGGTGCCGACCCTGTTAAAATGCATAATTACTACACTTATTTATACAACAAGGTAGTTTATGATGTTCTTGTTGACAGATTTGGAAAGGAAGAAGCAATATTATTTGCAAGGAGTGCTACGGTAGGATCACAGAAATTCCCTGTTCACTGGGGCGGCGACTGCGTATCCAGATACGAATCCATGGGTGAGAGTCTTAGAGGAGGTTTATCCCTGTGCATGTCAGGTTTCGGTTTCTGGAGCCATGATATAAGCGGCTTTGAAAATACTGCATCGCCTGATCTGTACAAGAGATGGTCTGCTTTCGGATTGCTGTCAACCCACAGCCGCCTGCACGGAAGCAGCTCCTACAGAGTGCCTTGGCTATTTGATGAAGAATCAGTTGATGTGGTGAGATACTTCAGTAAGCTGAAATGTTCTATCATGCCGTACCTTTTCAGTGCTGCATGCTATACTGCAGAAACCGGAATTCCTGCTATGCGTGCAATGATCCTTGAATTTGACAGGGATAGGGCCTGCGATTATCTTGAAACACAGTATATGCTGGGTGAATCACTTTTGGTAGCTCCTGTGTTCAGTCCCGACGGAAGAGTGGATTATTACCTGCCAAAAGGAGAATGGACCAACTTTATCTCAAACCAAAAAGTTACAGGTGGTGCTTGGCAGTATGAGAAGCATGATTTCATGAGCCTTCCGTTGATGGTAAGACCAAATTCCATTATAGCTGTAGGAAATAATGAAAATGTTCCTGATTATGATTATGTTGATGGGACAACACTTCATGTGTTTGAATTAAGCGATAATGAACCTGCCTCAGCGACCATCCATACAATGGAGGGAAAAGCCAGGGGATCAGCTCAGGCTGTAAGAAGCGGGAATAGTGTAACCATTACTGTTAAGGGGTTGAAAAATTACTCCATAGTAATGAGAAACATTAATAATATCACTGATCTCAACGGTGCTGCCTTTGAATCCCATCCTTTGGGTTCAAAACTTATACCAAAGGGAGACAGTGAAATAAGCTTTAAAATTGTATAATTAATCATTGAATAATTGAAAAATAAAAATAGAGTAATGTATAATTAAATAATATATTATAAATCTTTAAAAAGTTTTAGAAAAAATATCCGTTTTTCTAAAACTTTTTTTATTTTACAGTGTATATATATTCAAGGCATAAGAAAAGGGTGGGGATAAGGCAGTTGGAGGTTTCGGATTTAAATATATTTAAAGAATACCAGAAAAACAACAGAAGAGGTCTGGAACTTATATATGACAGGTATAAGAAATATGTCTATGCAATTGCCTTTAATTACTCTGGTAATAAGGAGGATGCCCTGGATATAACACAGGAAGTGTTTATATCAGTCTTTAAAGCCTTTGGAAGCTTTAAGGAACAATACTCAATCCTTCCATGGATCAAGAAGATAACAGTTAACAAGTGCCTTAATTTTTTGAGAAGCCGTAAAGAGAACGTTTCATTAAATGAAACTACCGATAGTGGGGATGAGCTTCAAAATATTATCCGGTCAAATGAGGTAACCGAAGCCTCTATCGAGTGCAAGGATACTAAAAAAGCTCTGGAGGAGGCTATAGCAAAGCTCCCCGATCGGCAAAGAATAGCTGTATTGCTCAGGCATATGAAGCAGATGAAGTATGAGGAGATAGCCAGTACCATGAAGCTTCCGACCGGCACGGTAAAAACGCTTATACATAATGGAAGAACAGCACTTAAGGACAATTTGATAAAACAAGGCGTTTGGGAGGTATAGACATGCTTAATGATATGAACTGTAACAAAATAGATGCTGCTCTGCTTCAGGATTATCTGGAAGGGACAATCGATCCGTTGGAAAAAATATTTGTTGAATGTCATCTGAGTGCCTGCAAGGCATGCAGAAGACAATTGTCCGAGCTGAAGCTAATTTTATGGGAGCTGGGGAACAAGAGTAACTATGAGGTTGAATATCCCGAGGAACTGGATAAAATGTCATCAGGATTGATTGATATTGTTCTTGGAGCAGAAGTAAAATCTGCCACCAGAAAAGTTGTGGACATGCAAATAAATAGTTTGAAAATGACCCGGAAGTTCATTGAGCATATACCTGGTGCCAGGAAAACTCCCGAAATACTGAAGAAAGCTTCCAGAGGGCTGGCAAAGGGAGTAACTAAAGGAGTTACCAGGGGTGTAAAAAAGATGTTGTCTGCAAAGTAATAGTATTTAATGGAGGCATGAATGCTGGTTTTATATGTATTGGGGTATTTGTTTTTTTACCTGATCTTATTTTTGTTAATAGTCGTTTTAGCTGTTTTTCTTATTCCTTTCCGCTATAATTTTGCCGGGGAAAAGGTAGAAAAAGCATGGTTTCAGGCATCACTATCATGGCTGTTCGGAGGAATAAAGCTAAATATTAATTATAACTTTGAAGACAAAATTATTTCATCAATGAAGATCCTGGGAATTCATAAGAAAATGGGGAAAAATCAGGATGAAAAACAGGACAAAAATAAAGGAAAATCAAAAGATGACAATAAAGAGGAAAAACAAGGAAAGAAAGCCAAAGATCCATATAGCTATCTAACTTTTGAGGTTATTCAAAAAGCAATTCAATGCGTGCTTAAAATGCTAAACCATTGCATGCCGGAGAAGTTTCAACTCAGGGCCAGGGTAGGGTTTGAAGATCCTATGTACACAGGGTTGATATGTGCAGTACAGGGTGCCGGATTTGCAATTTTAGATAAATTGGATATAAATCTTCAACCAGATTTTGAAGAGGAGGAACTGAAAGGCAGCCTCACTATAAGTGGCAGGATACAACTGTTCTATCTATTACTAGTTGCGATGGAATTTGTATTTACCAAACCTTTCAGAACAATTTTAATTAAAAATTTAAAAACCAAAATAAAAAGGAGAGTAAGAAGATGGCAAACTTTGATTTTAAGGAAAACGTAGAGGTTATATTTGACAAACTTGAGAATTTTTTAAAAACTAAAACTGTAGTGGGAGAACCAATAAAGGTAGGAGAAACTACAATTGTTCCGTTTATCAATCTGACTTTCGGACTGGGAACAGGCGGAGGAACCGGAAATGATGATAAAGGTGTAGGCGGCTCTGGAGGCGGTGGAGGAACCGGTGCAAAAATATCTCCTACAGCCGTGCTTGTAATTCAGGGAGACAAGGTGGAACTTCTGCCAATTAAGAAATCCGGCGGTCTTGACAAGCTGGTTGATATGGTACCCGGCATTATTGAGAAGATAAGTGAAAAGAAGGAAGAAAAGGAAATTGACCCAAAAATAGAACAATAAAAATTTGTAAAAGAGCTGTGGCCCGTGTGGGTTGCGGCTTTTTATCTTTCAACGGGTTTTTTCATTTTGTTTTATATAGGAATGATCAAATAATAACTTCATATTCTTTGCCCTCCCCGTGTTGTCTTCGGTTGCAATATAGCAATTAATGCGCTCTCCCTGCGTTGCCGTTGGTTGCAATAAACCAATTATTGCACCCTTTTCCGCCTTGGGAGGACAAAAAATCCCTCGTTCAAGAAACGGATTTTATTATTTGGTCATTCCATAATTTCTATTGACTGATATAATAAAATCAAATATAATAAATATAATTTAATAATTTATCACTTTAATTTGATAAAGCAATATAATCAATGATTATAAAATTAAGCATAAGCGAGGTAAATATGTCCAAGTGGAAAATTTATACGCCTGACGGTGTTCAGGATATCCTGTTTGATGAGTGTTATGCCAAAAGAGAAATAGAAAGCCGTATTCGGAAGACCTTCAGATCCTACGGCTTCTATGAAATAGAAACTCCAACAGTAGAGTTTTTCGACGTATTTTCATCAGAGATAGAGTCTTTTCCACAGGAGGCAATGGTTAAGTTCTTTGACCAGAAGGGGCGGATCCTTGTATTGAGACCTGATATAACAGTTCCTGTTGCGAGGATTACGGCAACTAAAAACCGTGATGTTCAGCTCCCTATAAAATATTGTTACCTGGGTAATGTTTTCAGGTTCAATGAGGTAGGCGGAGGACGGCAAAATGAGTTTACACAGGTTGGAGTGGAACTACTGGGTGATTCCTCCTCAGAGAGCGATGCCGAAATAATTGCAGTTGCCATAAACACATTAAAAGCTACCGGGTTGGAGAATTTTCAAATAGATATAGGCCAGGTTGAATTTTTTAATGGCCTGGCTGAAGAGGCAGGCTTTTCAGAAAAGGATCTTGAAAGAATTTCAAAGCTCATTGATAGAAAAGACTATGTTGGTGTTGAAGAAATTGTAAATCAGTATCATATGTCTAATGAACTAAGAGATTTGATACTGAAGCTGCCCGGTTTGTTTGGTTCTCTGGACGTTATTCAAAAGATCAAAAAGATTACTAAGAACAAGCGCAGCCTGGCTGCTCTGGAAAATATTGAAGAGGTAATAGATATATTGGGGGATTATGGCTTTACGAAATATATTTCCATTGACCTTGGCATGTTGAAGGGGCCAGATTACGATACCGGAATAATATTCAGAGGGTTTACCTATGGTGTAGGCTTTCCCATCCTTTCAGGCGGAAGATATGACAGTCTTACATCCATATTTGGAAAGGACTGTCCGGCAACGGGTTTTTCCATCAGCCTGAACATGGTGATGAAAGCACTTGGAAAGACTATTTTTTCCAAGGACAGACCAAGTGTGGATTCTCTAATCTGTTACAAGAGGACCAACAGGAAAAGTGCAATTGAAATAGCTGAAACTCTTAGAAGACAGGAAATGAATATTGAAACGATGATGGTAGAGGAAGGAATTGAAAAGGGATTGGAGTATGCCCGTTCAAAACAGATAGGCGGAGTTATATTCATTGATGATAAGGGTAAAATCAGGATACATGATCTTGTAAATAATACAATTAACGAAACCAGTATTAAGGCAATATTAAATAATCCGTAAAAGGTATTCTGCATTAAAGTCGAAAAATGTACAAGTAATGTCTGGAGGTTGAAAATGAGATATTTAACAATTGCACTCTCAAAAGGAAGATTAACTGAAATGTCAATCGAGCTCTTCGAGACTATTGGAATAGATTGTTCGGAATTGAAGTCATCTACAAGAAAGCTTATACTATTGGATGAGAAAAACAAGATTAAATTTTTTCTGGCCAAACCCGCTGATGTGCCTACATATGTTGAGTACGGCGCAGCTGATATCGGAATTGTAGGTAAGGATACAATCCTTGAGGAAGGCAGGAACCTCTATGAGGTATTGGACCTTGGCTTTGCTGCCTGTAAAATGGCATTGGCCGGTCCAGCGGAGCTCCATGGGAAAATAGATGAGTTGACTATCAGAAGAGTAGGCACCAAATACCCCAATATAGCCCGAAACTATTTTGAGAAAACCAGAAGAGAAAGTGTTGAAATAATCAAACTTAACGGCTCTGTAGAACTTGCTCCCCTGGTAGGGTTGTCGGAAGTTATCGTTGACCTTGTGGAAAGCGGAAGAACCTTAAAGGAAAATGGACTGGTTGTGCTGGATACAATTGCCGATATAAGTGCCAGAATGGTAGTTAACAGAGTCAGTATGAAGATGGAAAATGAGAGAATTCAGAAAATAATCGATGGAGTACGTGAACAGCTCCAGTTGAGGAGATGAGCAGTCAGAGCCAACTGGTGTACCGGAGTATGCAATTATTATGGAGGTAGCAAATGCTGAATTATATAGACTTGACAAATGACAGCAATGGTTTAAAAGCCCAGGAGTTATATACAAAACTTCTTCAAAGGACAAAATCTCAGGACGGAAGCAGCATTATAAAGCTTGTAGCCGATATTCTTGAAAATGTACGCGCCGATGGGGATAATGCCTTGAGAGAATACAGCAGAAAATTTGATAATGCTGCTATTGAGGAAATCAGGGTATCAGAAGATGAAATTCTGGCAGCTTATAATGAAGTAGATCCTGAGCTTCTGGAAACAATAAAGAGATCAAAGCAGAATATACAAAGCTTTCATGAAAAGCAGCTGCAAAACAGCTGGATCAGTCCGAAAGAGGACGGTACAGTATTGGGACAGCTTGTCAGACCTCTTGATAAAGTCGGCTTGTATGTTCCCGGAGGAACCGCCCCATTGATCTCATCTGTTCTGATGACAGCAGTTCCTGCAAAGGTTGCCGGTGTTTCCAGGATAATAATGTGTACACCGCCCTCAAAGGATGGAAGTGTTAATCCGGCTATTCTTGTTGCAGCCCGTGAAGCAGGTATTGATCAGGTTTTCAGGATGGGCGGTGCTCAGGCTATAGCTGCCATGGCTTACGGGACAGAATCAATTCCGGCTGTAGATAAAATATGCGGGCCCGGCAATGTATATGTATCCACTGCAAAGCGCCTTATTTTCGGGGATTGTGACATAGATATGTTTGCCGGCCCCAGTGAAATCCTTGTGATTGCCGACAGCTCGGCAAAACCTGAGTATGTCGCTGCTGATCTGCTCTCTCAGGCAGAGCATGACAAACTGGCTTCCTCGGTATTGGTTACAAACAATCTGAAATTGATTGAAAATGTCAGGCTTGAGATTGAAAAACAATTGACTTTACTCACCAGGGGTTCCATTACTGAAAAATCCCTTCAGAATTTTGGGTTTGCAGTATTGGTGGACAGCATTGAAACAGCAGTAGAGGTCTCAAACAACATTGCTCCCGAACACCTTGAGCTGTGCGTTGAAGAACCCATGAGCCTGTTAGGAAGCATTAAGAATGCCGGTGCCATATTTGTAGGCAACTATTCACCAGAACCGCTGGGGGATTATATGGCGGGGCCAAGCCACGTACTGCCTACAAGCGGAACTGCCAGATTCTCTTCACCGGTCAATGTGGATCAGTTTATTAAAAAATCCAGCTTGATTTACTACAACAGGCCGGCACTGGAAAAAACCAGCCAGGACATAATAAGGTTTGCTGAAGCTGAACATCTGGATGCACATGCAAATGCCATAAGGGTAAGATTCAGTAAATAGTTACGGAGGTTTGCTTGAAAGACTTCACTTAATCTCTGTCTTCCAAGCAAACCTATAAATATATGGCCGCGCGACATATTCAAAGTATAATATGTTTTTAAAACAAAAAACTGAATTTATACTTTGAAAACGCACATGGCCAATTAACCTCCTTTATTCGCCTTACAGCGGATAAGGAGTAAAGAATTTTATAATATTTTGTGACCGCTATGCGGCTCATGGAGGTTAAAATGATTGAAGAACTTATCAGACCTGAAATAAGGTCGTTCATTCCATATGATGCCAACCAGAAGCCTTACAGGATAAAGCTGGATGCCAATGAAAGCCCTTTTAACATGCCTTTATCTGCCCGACAAAAGCTGGCTGACTTCATATTAAACAATCCTGAATTAAACTTATATCCTGATACCGATTCCATAAAACTCCGGAAAGTGCTGTCGGAATACTGGTCTGTTGATATTGAGAATGTTACTGTGGGCACCGGCTCAGATCAATTAATACAGATAATTGCAAATGTATTTATAGGTCCGGGGGATAAAGTGCTCTACCCGGCCCCCTCCTTTGGGATGTACGGGGACTCCTGTATAATTGCCGGAGGAACCCCCGTAAAATATATACTGGAACCTGAAAAAAGGTTTGAATACTCAAAGCAGACAATCTTCGCAGCCTACGACAAGGAAAAACCAAAGCTTGTATATATCTGTAACCCTAACAACCCTACAGGGAATCTTATGCCAAAGGATGAGGTTCTGGAAGTAGTAAGATATTGCAGCAACGCAGTTATAATTGTGGATGAAGCCTATGCGGAATTCTGCGATACGACGGTTATCCCTTATGTTAACGACTATGAAAATCTTATTGTATTAAAGACTTTTTCCAAAGCGTACGGACTTGCCGGAATAAGGTGCGGTTATTCCATAGCAGGCCAAAACCTTACAAGAGCTGTTAATCTTGCAAGGGCTCCCTATAATATCAGTTCCTTATCTCAATATGCTGCTCAATTGGTTCTGGAGGAAAAGGAAGAAATCAGAAAAAATATTTCTTATCTTGTAGCAGAAAGAGACCTGTTAAAGAAAAAATTGGCTCAAATAAAGGGCATTGAAGTATATGACTCCTATTCAAACTTTATATTGGTCAGAGTAGAGAACTGCAGAGAAGTATATAATAAATTGTGTGAAAAAGGAATTTTTCTTAGAATATTCGGATCTTCTCCACTATTACAAAACTGTCTGAGAATCAGTGTTGGGACTCGTGAACAAAATACCATAGTGCTTGATGAACTTTCTTCTATCTGCTATAATAAATAGCGAACATTAAACACTAAATCTTAAAAATAGTTCGGAATATTTTACTGGACTTCAGATACTTTTAAGACTTGGAAAAGATGAACGGGGGGATACCTTTTGAGAGAAGGTTTAGTTAACAGAAATACTAACGAAACCCAGATCAAGCTGCAAATTAATCTTGACGGCAAAGGGGACTGTATTGCCAATACCGGCGTCGGATTTTTTGATCACATGCTTATACTGTTTACCAGACATGGCTTGATGGACGCATCTTTTGAGGTAAATGGAGATTTGCATGTAGATGCCCATCATACCGTTGAAGATACTGGTATTGCATTAGGTCTTGCTATAAGGCAGGCGCTGGGCGATAAGAAGTCTATTAAGAGATACGGAACAGCCTTTGTTCCCATGGATGAAGCTCTGGTTCAGGTTTCTCTTGATTTAAGCGATAGACCTTTTCTGGTATTCGACGCCTGTATGACCCGGGAGATGGTTGGGCAGATGGACACACAGCTGGTTGAAGAGTTCTTTCGGGCAGTAGCCTTCAATGCAGGTATTACTCTTCATATAAAACTTTTACACGGCAGCAATTGTCACCATATTATTGAAGCCATGTTTAAAGCGTTCGGAAGAGCCTTGGATGAAGCTACAAAAATTGACACCAGAATAGTAGGAGTTATGTCTACAAAAGGAATACTGTAGGATAATTTCTCAATATAACGGGGCAGTTAGATATTCCCCACTTCTGTAAGTGGCGGGTATGGCTTTCGGTTTTCAGGAGGCGAGACATTGCTCCCGCCTCGTTGAGAGGCAGCTGAGGTAAGAAAATTTTTTAAATATTTTGGTTAAAGTGGGGCTGAGGCTCTAAACAGGGAGGATATCATGCTTATAAACAACACTGATTTTATTAAGTTACCTTTATTTATCAAGGGGAAGGTAAGAAACGTTTACGATCTGGGAAAAGAACTGCTTATAGTTGTAACCGACAGAATATCAGCATTTGACGTTGTGTTTTCTGAATTAATTCCAAACAAGGGGAAAGTTCTCAACAGTATTTCAGCATTCTGGTTTGATTATACAAAAGATATTATAGGAAATCATGTAATTACAACTGACGTGAGTAAATACCCGGCTGAGCTGTCACAGTTCAGGGAAGAGCTTGAAGGCAGATCCATGCTTGTAAAGAAAATAGAAATGGTACCTGCTGAGTGTATTGTCAGAGGTTATCTTGAGGGTTCCGGTCTGAAGGAATACCAGCAGACAGGTTCAATATGCGGAATAAAGCTTCCTGCCGGTCTAAAGCAGGGCGACAAGCTTCCTGAACCCATATTTACACCTTCAACCAAAGAATCTGAAGGTCATGATATAAACGTTTCCTTTGAAGTGCTTTGCGAGAAAATAGGTTCAGAATTAGCCAACAAACTTAAGGATGCAAGCATCAACCTATACAAAAAGGCCAGCAAACATGCCGAAAGCAAGGGTTTGATACTGGCTGATACAAAATTTGAATTCGGTATGTCAGATGGAGAACTGGTAGTTGGTGATGAAATGTTCACACCTGATTCATCAAGATTCTGGGCAATGGATGACTACCAGCCGGGAAGAGCCCAGAAGAGCTTTGACAAACAGTATCTGAGAGAATATCTGGAGAGTCTTGACTGGAACAAGCAGCCTCCTGCACCGGCTCTTCCTGAAGAAGTAATAAAAAAGACCGAAGCAAAGTACATCGAAGCATATGAGAGGATAAGCGGTAGAACTTTTGACCCGGAGTTTTAAAAGGGGACTGGACACAGGGTACAACGATTGGAGATAACTATGATTGCTATAATTGACTATGGAGTTGGAAACCTTGCAAGCGTGAATAAAGCTTTTAGTTTCACTGGATTTGACTCAACCATATCCTCTGATCCTGAAGTAATACTTGCTGCCCATAAAGTAGTTCTACCGGGTGTGGGTGCGTTTGCAGATGCCATGAGCAATCTGAAAAGAACTAATATGGTGTCTGTAATAAAGAAGGTTGCTGAAAAAGGCACTCCACTGCTGGGCATCTGCCTTGGGATGCAGCTGTTGTTTGATTACGGCACTGAAGGAGGAGAAAGAGTACCCGGACTTGGACTGCTCAAGGGCAGTGTTACTCAATTTCCCCTGGATATGGGCCTTAAAGTGCCTCATATTGGCTGGAACAGCCTTAGTATAAAACAGAATGACGGTATTTTCAAAGGAATAAAGGAAAACAGTTATGTTTATTTTGTACATTCCTATTACCTGACCGCAGAGGACAGTCCAGATGTAGCCGCAACCTGCATATATGGAATTACCTTCCATGCGGCTGCGGCAAGGAAGAATATTATGGGAACACAATTCCATCCTGAAAAAAGCGGGGATGTGGGCTTGAATATACTGAAAAACTTCGCAGAGCTGTAAGTAACGATGGTATAAAGTCTTTTTCCGGTTTAGGGCAGGTGGGTCCTTATTCAGAATATAGGAATTTATACAATTTGTAACGTTAAGAAAGTATTCGTAATGCTGATTTTGAGCCTGTACACTAAAAATTCCAGTAGGAAAAATTCCTATATTCGGGGTTTGGAAAGGGGATTCCCCTTCCCGGTTCAGAGGGGGTGCTCAGGAATCTATAAGATTTCGTCGAAGGGGGGAGTAGTCCCCCCTAGCGAACAAGATAATTTGCAAGCATCAGGAAAATACTTGAATAAGCACTTAATAGCTTTGCGAAGCAAATTTCTTGATTACTGAAAGGTACCCTCTATTGACAATGTACAACACGCCTCACGCCGGCTATTTTGCCACTTTTCTTTGTTGTCGTCCTTGCCTTGCGTCAGCAAGGCTGCGTCCATCCGCCTCGAAAATCGCCAAAATTTCTCGGCGTGAGGTCGGTGATTTTTGAGCGAGAGAATTTGGCTTGCGACAAGGCGAAGAGGCGAAGAAAGGCTTTGTGCCTTGCAAGCGGCTTCAACGCAGCCGCAGGGCAAATTCGCCACTCAAAAACGTATTGTACATTGTTAATAGAGGGTA
>JAEYHZ010000040.1 GCA_023409265.1 Bacillota bacterium
GAACAATATTTTCCAGAGCAATTTCCAGTTGTTTTATTGGGTCATCTGGAACAACTCCCTTTTCATTTTTTCCAAGCTGCCCGGACAGAACCAACCACCGAGTTTGTCCAGAAATTTCTATCTGATGAGAGTAAGCTGCCACTGGTTCATGGATATTTTCCGGATTTCTAAATTTTTTCATACAATCACTCCTTCATAAACTAATAATATCGTTAACTATTTCCATAAAATTTGTAATATAATTTTACTTCAAATTTTCATCTGATATAAAGTATCTTTTATTTTACAACTTTACTCGATAAAATGGAATATAAATCGGCATACAAGGTATTGCGGCGGTTTTTAGACAAAAAAATAAGCGCCTCCTAGACACTCCAAAATTCCTGTTGTATTTCTTATGCTACCGTCATACAATAAAGCCAAACATACGTTCGATTTTGGGTGGAAATTATGAAACTATTAGTATGGCCGATAAGGGTGATTTCAGAAAGCAGCGAGAGTGGGGTCGTAACTCCTATTAGGTTCCAAATAAGCAATTCTAAAAACGGGCCAGCAGTTGTAAGAGTTGAAAAGATATTAAATGTATATGAGGAAGACTTAATTGGAACCAAGGTTCGAATATTTCACTGCCAATCGGTTATTAAAGGGCAGCTTCGTGACTTTGAATTGAAATACGAACTTCCAACCTGTAAATGGTATCTCTATAAAATGTAATTGTTGCTGAGTTGACTGAACATAAAAGCGCAGGCTCATAAATGAACCTACGCTTTAAATACTTATCCTTGAATATTTTACTTACTTTCTTTGAAAAGGGCATGAGCGATCAAGGCTAATCCCCCAATTACTAATAGAGGAGCTGCTACTGGTGCCACAAAAGCTCCTAAAGCTAATCCTGCCTGAACTCCACCACCAACTGCACTTGTGAGAATTGATGTCCCTAGAATAGGTGTGCTTACCGCTGTATAAACAGCTCCGCCAATAGCTCCCGATACACCTGTTGCACCTGCTACAGCTGTGCTAGCAATTAAACCTGTACCAATAGCTAATTTATCTTCACTATCCATATTCACCACTCCTTCTTATAATTATTTTACCAAAAATTCAAATATTTCTCAACATATTAAATCAAAAATTATTTTATTCAGTTATCTTTTCTCCAGCAGCATCAACGGTACTTTTAAACAAAGCAATAGCCTTTTGTAAAAATCCTGGAATTGGAGCCCCCATCTTGCCGGCATTTTCTATAATGCTTCCGAGCTCAGTAAGTATGTACCAAACCAAGACCACCGGGCATAATAGTACAGAATATGTGAAGGGAAGCGATACAGCTGATATATTATTGACTATACTCCCTACTACACCATCTAATACCGCTGCGACTAAAACAACCATAATACAGCCAGCTTTATGCCAAATTCCTTCCCTTCCTACTTTAGAACTCCATTCTCCCGTTTTAACAGCCGCAGCTGATCCAGATATCCAATCACCTGCAAGACATGAAATAAATATTACGACAAGCCACCCGAACCACCCAAGCATTGCCGATACCGCCACAAACACACCTGTTACCACCGCTTTAAAAGCATTGATATTATCCATAGTTATTTCCCTCCATAACTTTTCGCCATTTTTATTATTAAGGCCTTAAAAGCAGGGTCTATGTCCTTCCTTTTCAGCCAATACTGATAACTTGAATCTATCTTTTCTACAACTATTTTTAAAGCCTCTTCAAATGTTAAAGGATCTTCCATCGCTGCTCTAACAAGAGGTATAAAGTTTTGCTCTGCAGCAGCCTTATTATTCCCACCGAACCATTTCAAGCCAGGACATGACTCTGTACCCAGCAATGGTATATTAATATTGCAGTCGAAGGGGCTATATTGAACTTTTTACACAGTAGTGCATTGATCAATATAATGCTTTGCTTTTGCTCCTCTGTCATATTGTCAGAATCGAAGATACCCACATTTTGAATAGTTATTGAGTCCTTGTTGCCTGGACTCAGAAATCCTCCACCATCTTTGCTTAGGACGCCTACACAAATTGTTCCATCAGGAAATGTGCTGAAATGCTGTGCTATTTCATTCATTTTGAGTGTTCCGACATGATAGTTTTCCATACTCCTCATTAACTGAAAATGGTTGTTCTTAACGTCCTTATAGGCTGGACTTGCAGTATGATGCTGCTGAATAGTTTTAAACGTTTTAGTCCCTTTTAGCCCTTCAATATACACCCGAACTTCTTCCCTGTTCATTAAGATGAACTTACCTTCTTGTTTCACTTGTTCTCACCCTTTCATTTTTTTTGAATAAAAAAAGACTACCCATTTCTGAGTAATCCTTTTGAACCCTGTATTGCCTTTACATTCTATTTACTATTTAGATGTATTAAACTTATTACTATTTAGTTGTATTAAACTTAATCCACTCATCAAGTTCTTTTTTGCTAAATAATTTTTTATCGTTAGTAATTTGTATATAAGGCATAAATTCATATGGTTCATAACTTTTTGTTGCAGCCTTTCTTTTTGAATCCTTTGACAGAATATCTTTAAATTCATTTAGAGACAAGTTTAAATAATCAGCACTTTCCTGCTCTGTTAGTAGTGCTTTTTGAGTTGTTACCTGGTTTTTTCTACCTTCCCTTATTGAGTCACCTATCCAAAAGGATGAAAAAACAATGCTTAAAGCCAGAATGATAACTGCAATTGGTAATAGTTTTTTGTCTCCCAAGTAAAATCCACCTTTCTATAGTTACATATTATAATTGATTTCAATTACCATTTTACCATTTAGTTAAATATTGTAAATCTTCCTTCGTGATATTATTCAATAGCCACTAAAAAAGAGCACCTGGATTTTAGTCCAAATGCCCCTTTATTCAAATTATTTATATTAATCAGTTTATTGCCTTACTCTAATGTAAATCCTCCCTATTTCTTTACCATCTTTATCAGTAGCAACAATATATGTTAATCCCTCACTTACAGCGGTTACCTTACCTTTAGCAGATACAGTTGCAATAGTAGGATCATAAGAAGACCATGTAACATTAGTGATATTTGTCAAATTATCAATGGTTAATCTACAAGTACCCCCTACTGTCAAATCGACTGCCAGCTGATAATCCAAGTCTACTACTAGGACATTGATTGATTCTGTATAAGACTTATCTTTACTTGTACAAGTAATTACCGTATTCCCTGGCTTTAAAGCTTTGACCATGCCATTGATATCAACTGTAGCTATTGTAGGATCAAAAGATGTCCAATCCATTTCAGTATTAACACTTAATTCATCGCTTACGCTTAATTGTTTCTCTTCCTTTACTTCGAGAACTAATTTTAATTGGTTAGTCGGTTGTGGGGCCGTTGGAGTTGCTGAGACTTCGTTTGAATTTGAGCTCTCACCGCCAACATTAACAGCACTTACAACATAGTAGTATGTTATTCCGTTTACTAAACCAACATCAGAATATGTTATCGATCCTGTAGTGGTTGCAATTGTTTGATAAGGTCCACCAGGAGTCTCTGAACGCTTTACAATATAACTCGTTGCTCCTTCAACAGCCTCCCATGATAAGTCGACCTTTGCATTACCTCCAGTTGCTATAAGATTTATTGGAGCTGTTGGAGTTGTGACTATTGATGCCATCATTTCCATCTCGCCAATAAAAACACCATACCCACTAGCCCCATAAACTGTAGAAGATACATTAATTCTATATTTTGTATACTTGGTTACATTATTGAAGAAGAATTCTTTTTTTACATTATTAACCCAATCTGTTACAGCACTTCTTGTATCTAAAATAATCCACTGAGTACCATCCCAAGCTTCGAAAGTCCAATCCTTAGGATACTGATTTACTGAATTAGTGCTTACATAATTACAACACAAAGTATATTTAGTAATTGCTTGAGGGGTTTTAAATTCATATGCCAACCAACTGGGGTGTGGATCATTACCAGCCCACCCATCTCTATCTGCAGTACTATGATTAAACGCTTTCCATGGTTTAAAGGGTGCACTGTTTACACTACTTGCACTAGCTGCACCATCTGATGTATCACTTGTCATCGCGGGTATTAAATTTTCTGTATATTGGCTATCTGCTGCGAAACTCACCGTACATAATGCCGCCATAACCGCAATAAATACTACAAGAAACCCAAATAACTTACTAAATCTTTTCATCAAATCAACCTCCAATATAATATTTTGTTAAATTATACCTCTAAACCCATATCATTATAAGTCTGATAATCCATGTCGAATAAAGGTATAATTAGAATTTTATCAAAATAAAAGAGGACAAATTAATAGCCCTCTTACGCTCGTGATATTATCCTTATGCGAAACAAAAGAACCTACTTTTAAAAGTAAGTTCTTATACTCTTTTGAACATTTAAAAACTAAGTTATTGTTTTATTTCTTTGAATGAGTTTAATATTTTTATAAAGCTACTCTTATATTTATCATATACGTCTTGAGATGTGTAAGCCAATAATTGGTAATAGCTATCATTTGTTTCAATTATTGTACACAAATATTTAAGCTTAACTTTTTGAGTTTCACCCTGCATTTCAAATTGCAGTGCGGAATAATCATTTATTTTTATTGAACTTGGTTCAGTTGTAACTGGATCTGTTAATTTATTCACCATATTGGTTGTTATTAGCGAACAATAGTCATCTATAGTGGCATCACCAGAAAGCATACTCTTATTATCGCGAATAACTAGAAAACCACTCTGACTATTAGTATAGCTTAAAGTTGTTGATATATTAGAGTCATTAAATTCTGTCCAACCTTTTGGAAATATTAATTGAACACGATCATCAGAAGTTTTTACAACAGTTCCATTTGAATTTTGGTTTTTAGACGCTCCTATATATGCAATTTTACTTTTAGAATCGTATGTATAATTTTTCCCCATCGATCTAGCTATAAAATCTATTGGTACATATATTTTACCATTATAAGTAATTGGTTTTGAGTCAGCTTTAGGAGTTTTCTCAACACCATCAAATACCATTCTAATATTATCGAATGTGACTTTTATACTCTTACTGTTAGCTGCTGCAAAAACTATATTTGTGGTTAATAAAACAACCAATACACCTGAAATAAACCCTTTGATATAAGATTTCTTGCTCATAAAATCCCCCTTTGCTTATTTTTTGATAACTTGCCTATAATATTACCATCATGTACCAAAAAATAAAAGGTTTCATTATAATAATTCTTATCCGACTATTTCCGTTTTTTGTTCTACTGATATCCAAGCCTTTGATACCGCTATGTCTAACTGCTCTGCCGTCAGCTTTCCTGCATGATATACCATAAATCAAGGTACAAACTGCCTATCGGACGAAAACCCAACAAAAATATTTATTTAGTTGAATTTTGGTGTTTGGGAGCACCGAAAGCCTTTTAGGTTGACTGGAAATACCTCTTATTACCATTTACATGCAACAAAAAGGAGATAACAGATGCTATCTCTCTACATATATATACACATAATAAAGAAAAGAGCCCGAAGGCTTATTATTATAATGATGCGAATTATTCTATTTCTTAATACGCCTAAAGTATGAATTTGGGATTTATAAATTCAACGCCCATATCAATTATGTATTCCAATAAGATTTTATAGTAATTTGGCATAACTTCTTCAGTTTTTTCCTGGTCATGTATTAATATAATATGACTTGCTGATTTATTTAGTAATTCTCCACCTGTTTTAGGATTTTTATCATGTATTCTCTGCAATATACTATCATATGTAAATCCATTATTATACTGTAATTGATATTCTCCAAAATCAAATGTCCAAAAGACATCGATATCTTTGTTAAGGCCATATTCTCTATACCAATTAAAGTTTATCATGGTGTCATCTATTCTACAAAAATGTTCTTTTTTCAAGTACTTCTGAAGTTCTTCTTTACTTTCTCCCCCCTTATCTCCATATGGGAATCTAAAAATCTTATATTTTCTCTCGATGCCAGCTTCTTGATATAATCTATTTAATATTCTTTCTTGTTTTTCTATTTCATCTATACAAGCCTCGAAGGAAATCTCACTAAAATTTGGATGACTATAACTATGGTTTCCTATAATAGCTCCCTTTCTAATAGAATAAATCGCCTCAGCATAATAATTCTCTGTATTCTTCCCAACAGAAAACATAATGGGAGTAATATTCTTTTGATTTAAATAGTCCATTATATTGGGGGTAATTCTTGATGATGTATCATCAATAGTTAAATATGCTTTGCTCATTATGCCCCTCCAACTATATAATTATTTTTAGTACGGAATTTGAAACCTATATAAAGTACTTTCTATTTTATAATATAACGCCATAAAATGGAATATTTATTGTCAAATTAAGCTAATATGTGCTATATTTGGACAGAAAAAAGGCCCTCAAGGAAGATTTCTCCCTGAGAACCTATCTACTATTTACCTTCTGTCAATTTCTCTCCAGCAGCATCAACTCTACCTTTAAATAAAGCAATAGCCTTTTGTAAGAATCCGGGAATAGGAGCTCCCATCTTGCCGGCATTTTCAATTATGCTGCCAAGCTCGGTAAGAATGTACCAGACTATTACTATCGGGCTTAAAAGCACAGTATAAGTAAAAGGTAATGCCACACTGGGTATATTATTCATTACATTTCCAATTACTGCATCAAGTATTAAAGTTACTAATACTGCTATGATACTACCGGACTTATGCCATATCCCCTCACGTGCAATTTTACTTTCCCACAATCCTTTTTTCGATGCTGCCAGGGATCCTGTTATATAGTCCCCAGTCATATAGGCAATAAATATTACAACAAGCCACCCAAACCACCCTAACATTGCAGATATTGCAACAAACATTTTGGGGTTCGCGAGCACCGAAAGCCTTTTAGATTAGCTGGAAGTATCTCTTATTACCATTTACATGTAACAAAAAGGAGATAACCGATGCTATCTCTCTACATATATATACACACAATAATGAAAAGAGCCGAAGGCTTATTATTATCAGGTTAAATTATTCAATAAATGTTCTTTTTACTCTTTTTGATTTTAAGAAATATGGGATCCAAATGGCGCAGCTAACTGTACTAAAAAGTATACTCTTTAATAGAGTATCACCTTTTGTAAATACTCCTAAATACTTGTAAATAAAATACTTAAAGATATAATATGCCAGAGAAGCAATCGTAAAAGTTATCATTATATACGGAAAAGCTTTTTTTCTATTAAACATCAAATACAATGCAAATATATCAAATATAAATACAAGTGCATAATAAGAAAAATCTATATTTATAGCTATTTTGATATTATCATAATAAGCTTTATTTATCATTTCAAAATAACCATAAATCGCAATTGGAAATGCCAATATACCATATACTCTACCTAATAAAACTAAGATTAGCGCCCCACGAATTTTATTATATTTCGAGACTGTTCCTTCTACACTAACTTCTATTTCATGCTTAGTTACAGTGTTCTCAGAAATGCTACTTCCACAATCACTACAAATAGCCGAACCTTCTGGACTTTCTTTACCACAGTTTGTACAATACCTCATATTTTCTCCTTATCATAGACGAAAGCTACTACATAATTGTATATAAAAAGGAATATTCCTGCAAATATAATTAAAGCCCCGTGGTCTAAGGAGCTATTATAAAGGTATTTAAGGTGGAACAATTAATGAAAAGGTTTGTGTTTATATATTAACTAGATAATATTAATAATTATTGTTCATAAAATGAATTTTGCGTGACTTTAAACTATATCTTATTTTTTACACACCTGACAAACGGACAATACCATTTACCCTCCCACCGCGTACTCCATATTCATCCATTACATTTATACATATCCCACCTGTTATAACTTTCTGATTACATTAATAAGAGCCTGCTTTTTCTTTCTGGTTTAAATTCTTGTAGTGTTTATATTTGCATGTCAGGTAAGATCAGCAATTTCATCAATGGACAATCCTTCCTCGGCAAGACTCAGGCAGTACGGATCCCTAAAATTAAAATATCCCGATAAATCCATTCAACCATACCTTTGGCAGAAAGGATTACTCACCAGCAAAAAAGTAGTTCTCAAGAAGATATACCAAAGATAAAAGAGCGAATGTGTCTATCGGAGCATCCTTTCGGAACCGTGAAGTGGTATCACGGGGCGCACTATCTATTATGCAAGGGTAAAGAAAAAGTCACAGCAGAGCTGGG
>JAEYHZ010000035.1 GCA_023409265.1 Bacillota bacterium
GGTACTTTATCCTCCCGCTCAGCACATACCATTACTGATATGCACCGGGATTAGCTAACGGGCTTCTTGGTAATTACCCGTGCCAGACTCACACTGGCAAGTGTGCTCCAGCTTCGCTGGACGCACATATCTAAAAAAAGAGCCATTAATTATGGCTCCTCAAACTTGTATTGATTTCTATACCTTTTAAAGTATTTTCCAATATTCCACCAAAGAAATCTTTGTACAATTCTTATTATATTTGCTTCCTGGTAATGAGTACGACCAGTCGAGTCACATGCATAAAATGTTTTTATTCTTTCAATGTTTTTGTTTCTGATGCTTTGAGAATTAAAAATAAGTGAAATACTTTCTCCAGATTGTAATAATTTTGGCAATTGCTTTGCTTCATTGCTTATAGCTGTTATACAAGCTCCTGGGTTTCTATAACCCATAGTGGTTATTTCCACTGGAAACATACTTTTGTTTGTTGCAGTAACTTTGATACTCCCAATATGTTCTGTAGGTTTATGTGTAACTGGGTCACATCTATACGGCCCCATTCGCTTTATATGTAATCTTACTTTTGATTTATTCTGATTTAATGCAACAAAAACAGCCCATACAGTACCGATAGCACCGGCCCATTGCCCAATAGCCCCAACAGCATCCCAATTAAATTTACACATTATATTATACCCCTTCCATATTTCTATACAAAAGGTAATATCTTTTAAATATCTACTCAATTTTATGATAATTAGAAAAGAGCCTGAAGGCTCTGTAGTTTTAAAATCTATTACACAAAGTATTCCTTTAGTGTTTTAATCTTTTCTTCAAATTCATCAAACCAGGGTACGATTATACAGGTTAAATAATCCTTACATTTTATTAATTCATCAAATGTGATTGCTCCTACATTTCCCTGGTTGTACCTAATGTTAAACTGTGACATTGCCACAAAATCATCCTTTGATATATTTTTGATTTGTAACTTTGAATTTTTATAAATAACATCTGTCTCTTCTTTATTTAACATCCTAACTAAACAGTCTATTTTTATTCTTTTGTCTATCGGATCTGTATTACCCAATATCATTTCCATCTCAAAGTGTCCGTATAAATTCTTGTCATCCGATGTTAGACATGCCATATCCAAGGATATTATATCGTCCTCTGATGAAACAATATTTTTAAATACATTACTTTTTCCAAAACCAAATACTAAATATCCCTTATTTAATATCTTAAAAATATCTCCGTAAAATATATTCGCTATTCTAGTTGACGGTCTAAAATCCATAACTATACCTCCATTTATACATTTTCCATCATTATACATCGGAAAAACATATCTCATCTACAACATTCTACATAAAAAGGATAATTCCTGCATAAATAGTAATAAGCAGCCAAAAGGGAGATAGTATCCGTCTATCTCCCTTTATTTTTCCACTTATATCTTTTTCCACGCCCAACCTCTTGCATGTATGTACTTACCTTTACTTATTTCATCAAGCTTTTGCTTGATTTCCCGATATTCAGGATCATCATTTATACATGCCTCTTTATGGATTAATGACTTAAGCTCATTTTTATTTTTGAGTTGGAAAAGTCTAGACGATTCCAGCTGATCAGTAACATAACGATATCCATCTGGGATCAGTTCAATCTCCCTGGCCTCTTGAGCTAACGCATATATCTGATCATCTATTTCATACAGGCGAATACGCCTTTGTACTGATTCTTTCATTGCCTGCTTATATAGTAAGGCCGCTTCCTCTATTAGTAATTTTGTGTCAGTTTTAGATACTTCCAGGGACTTTGCCTGTTGTCTGTGGTATGCTTCAATTCGGCCAGTTACCTCAATAAGTTCAGTATTAAGGCTTTTGATTTTACTCTCGTTATATTCTTCCCCGGCCAGCTCCGCCTGGACCTGCTTGTCAAATTCAGTATCTAAAGATTTCTGAATTAAAGCCTTATTGTGTTCAAGGTCTTTAATTTTTTTCTTGATAGCTTCTTCCTGGTTTATGTACTTTACTTTTATGGTATTTAATAATTCATTAAACATTGATTTATTATCCTTCCTTTGATTGAAATATAAATTAAACTCTTCCTTGATTTCTGCGACGCGCATCCAGAGCAAAGCCTATAGCTCTAATACGCGCGTTTGGCGTTTTACTTTGCTGTAGAATTTCAGTAATATCTGTTTCATCAGTCACCGCAATATTTCGCTGAGCGCATATCCTTTTAAGTTCTTCATATTGCTTAGTATTATCCTTATAATCTCCCAATTTCATAGGTGTTCAGTCTCCTTTAAATAAAAATTTGTCTCTATGTAATGCGAATTCGGTCCGCCTGCCCTTTTGCCTTTCCTCCTGGAAAAGGACTTTATTCTTTCTTAAAAGTTTATTTAATACAATCACTCCTTTTCAGAATTAATCGATATCGTCCGTATACGGTACCCATATAAAAGCTATAGGCTTTCTCATATTCATGGTGTAGTATGAAGATCTCCAATGTGCCGGGTTATAGTATTCCTTAACTTCTTTTGAAACTTCCTTCAGCTCTGTCCTCCATCTAAGCAGCACATCTATCCTTCTTTTCACCTCAATGCATTCAGAGTCTTTAAGAGGTTCCAGAGGGGCTGAACACAATAATTTATGGGATCTGTTCAAATCATTTATTCTCATTGTCAAAATCCCAATTGATTTTTTATATTCTTCAGATAGATTAATCATTTCAAGATAAGAGCTGTGCATTTTATTTTTAGCCATCGATGCCTCTCTTTCTTAGCAAAATCAAATAAAAAAGGCATGAGAACAATTAAAGACGAATCTCTAATCATTTCCCATGCCTTATTGGCTTCCACTCCTAAAAGTGGGGTACTGGTACCTATTTATTTAATAACATTATATCATAACTATGGGCGGGTATGTACATAGTTTTCTTAGATTTTTCTAAGGTTTGAGTCTATTTCTGAATAGGATTTTTGAAGCAATTTATATCTTTTTTAAAGAAAATATTCTTGTTCCGATAGTTATATTTATGGATTCCTTATTTTTTCTTCTTGCACGTTCCTGCCGTATCCCATCAATTTTACCCATCAGATAAACTGCTGACATTCCTAAGTGGGGAGACCAGTTCCCTTGAGACCATTTATTATATAGGTGAATTAAAACACCTGTATTAATATCTGTATCATACTGTGTTTTACCAAAAACACTATTCATTTTATCTAATCCCTCATTAGTTATTGAATTTATCATAAACCTTTATCCCCTCTCTTATTTAAGTTCAATATACACGTTCTTATGTCCAGGCTTTTCCTGCTCCTTACTTATCTTGATTATTTTTAGTGGTTCCAGAGCAGCTATAACCTTCTGTTTTTCCTCCTGGTCCTTGTATGAAACTTTAACCTTAATCATTTTTAATTTCCCCTATCTTGTGCCGAGTAACCGGAAGATATATAATAAATATGCGACTATGAATTATATATCTAAGGGCCACTGAGCTATGTATTTTGTCAGTGGTTTTTTAGTGCCATAAATTTATTAAACATGTTGTACCAAATGTTCGAGTAATATAAAATCACCTCTTTTATATTTTAAAATGAGTTTTCCCTGTAGCTTATGGAGAATTTGACCGTAGAATTTATTTTATGGGATACCCTTAAATCGTTTTGCGATTTCAGCCCTCTGTTCGTCAGTAAGATCCCTTTTTACGTCTTTCGATCTAATACTTATGAACCTCTTTGGAAACTTATATGAATTTGATACCAACTGGCCCCCTTGTCGCTCGGACTTGGTTACAGAAAACTGTTCGGGATTGGAGTCCACAAGCTTGTTCATTTTACGAATCCATACCGGGTCAGCTGTATAAAGTGTAGCCATATCCTCCCCGGCATTGAAATTTATTACTATCTCCTGCTCATATCGTGTTAATGCCATAACTAAAATTCCCCCTCTCTAAATTTAACTTCTTTATAGTCCTTACCTTGCCAGGTACCTGCTTCCGAATCATAAACAATTAATCCTGAATTCTTTATCCGGGTAAAGACATACTGCATTATGTCAGGCTGCTGCATTAACCATAATGAAACTTCACTTTTGGTAATATCAAACTTTCCACCTGAAACGTCTACCTTATGGTGAAGCGGTGGCATTTTGAGTGCACTATGCAGCTGTTTACTTGCTTCACCTTTGGCAAGCCGGTTGGAACCATGCTTCACATCAGTTCCTTTTTCCAGGTTATTCTTTTCTTCAAGGTATTGGTGCCATATTTTCATTAAGGGAATTTTATTATCCTGAGAATATCCTAACCCAGTTAATCTCATTGAAATATCAGACATTGATTCGGTAGTGTTAGGATTCTTAAGCACATCATCAAGAATATCAATCAGATTACCTTCTGCGTTTTTGTATGTAGCAAGGTTTTTTTTCAACCAAACTTTAAACGTTATTTTTTCTTTACTCATAAATTTGTTTCCTTTCAATCTTGAATTTTTTTGTCAAAGGACGGAGGAAGAAGGGAACGGAGCGGCAGCTTTAACCGCTCCTTTCTTTTCCTCCTTTGACGTGTCAAAAAAGGTATATATTATTATAAATAATATATAGTTTTTCTGCCGTATATCCATGGACATTATATGTAGACTTGCATACTATCCAATGGATATTAGAGTGAAATTTCCCTCAAATTAACTTTGATTTAGCATATATCTAATGGACTGTATAATACCTATTTTTGATGATTACCTTGCTGCGAAATATAGTCCAATGGATATAATAGTAAAAACAACATTAGATTTTCGATATTTTCCCTTTTACTGTCCATTGGATATTATTTTTACTATACCTGAATACGTCTGAGCTTGCCGTATTCATTACTTACTGGCTCCAGTACCTCTTCAGGTGGATTCTTTAGAAATTCCTCAAAGTAATCTAGATCAATTAATATCTTATTACCGGCTTTGTGGTGCCTGAGTTTACCCTTATTTACAAGCTGTCTGGTCCACCACTCAGTTACTGAGCTCTCAGGATCCTGCTGCTTTATGTACTCAATAGCTGCCTTAATTGTTCTCATACGAGTTGCCATGATTTACACCTCCATTTCTTCAATAATTTCTGTCACCTTTACTCCCAATGCCTTACTTATCATACCTATAGTTGCAGGCTTTGGATTCCTTCTACCGCTTACAATTGCTGTGATAACCTGTCTGCTTATCCCTGATACTTCAGCAATACCATTAACTGTCATACATTTGTCGGCCATTGCTAATTCCATTTTTGTTGCACTAAGTTTCATTTTTGCACCTCCAATATCTTTTATGTTTCATTTGTACCTTTATGCTTATTATATGTTTCGTTCGTACACTTTGTCAACAATTACTTATAATATGTTTCATTTGTTCACATTACATGATAAAATGTAGCCGAGGTGAAATTATGATAGGTGATATGATTAAAGAATACAGATTAAAAAAAGGATTAAAACAAAGTGAATTGGCTCAAAAGGCTAATATATCACGAGAAGCTGTCGGAAATTATGAGCGTGGAGATCGTATTCCCAATATAGAGATTGTCCGTAAAATAGCCAATGCTCTAGACATTCCACTTAATAAATTATTAGAAGGTAGCTGGGAAGATTATACCGAGGAAATTAAAGAAGATTTATCAAATTTTGGTGATAGTATATTGCGCAAAAATTTATTAGAACGCTTTAATATGCTAAATTCTATCGGCAAGAGAGAAGCTCTTAAGCGTATATCTGAATTATCGATAATTCCAGAATATATAGAAAAAGATAAATAGATAATATCTGGAGGTGAACCCATGGCAAGCATAAGACAAAGAGGTAAAAACTCATATCAGATAATAGTTTCAAATGGCTATGATAGCAAAGGAACAAAGCTTACCAAAACAAAGACTGTAACCCGGGAAGAAGGTTATACCGATAAACAGTGGGATAAAGAACTTCGGAAACTTGCTTTGGAATTTGAAAGAGAAGTTGAAAAAGGAACTTATCTCGATGGTAGTAAATTAACTTTTGCTGAATTATCTGAAAAATGGCTGCACGATTATGCTGAAAAGAACCTGGAAGAAACCACTCTTGATAATTATCGTGAAATGCTAAGTAAAAGGATCCTTCCTGCTATCGGACATATAAAACTTAATAAATTACAGCCCACTCAACTCCTGGAGTTTTATAACAACCTTCAAGAACCTGGGATGAGGCTTGACTACAAATATACTGCTAAGAAAGAATTTTTAGACCTTATGGTAAATACAACCTTTCAAAGGGTATCAGAATTATCCAATGTACAACCTGAAACCATAAGTAATTTGGTTAAAGGAAAACGTTGTATGTCTGCCACTATCGATAAGATATGTGCTGCTCTTGAAATTAAAAAGGATAAATATTTTCAAGTCCAAGATTCAGGTAAGACACTTTCAGTTGAAAGAATTAAACATCATCATAAAACGATAAGTACAATATTAACAGAAGCCGTTCACTGGCAATTAATTGAAAGTAATCCTGCAGAACGTGTACGCTTACCAAAAGCCGAAAAGAAGGAAGCTAAAGCATATGATGAAGATCAGGCTGAAAAACTACTATCCT
This sequence comes from Bacillota bacterium, assembly GCA_023409265.1. Classification (GTDB taxonomy): domain Bacteria; phylum Bacillota; class Clostridia; order Acetivibrionales; family DSM-1351; genus Ruminiclostridium. Next base: position 6,598 of record JAEYHZ010000035.1, read on the forward strand.
TAATAGAAAACGAAGAAATTAAATACAAACTTGCCATACACATTGTATTGTTTACCGGTTGCCGATTAAGTGAATTATGTGGCCTTGAATGGTCAGACATTGATACCACGAATAAAACCATCAGGTTCAGGCAGGCAAGCCGATATACAAAATCAAAAGGTGTATATACTAAAAGGCCTAAAACCGAAAGCAGTGATAGAACAATTTCAATTTCTAAGTCACTGATAAAACTTATAAATGAATATAAGCTCTGGCAAAACGGAGAGAAGGCAAAACTTCAAGGTACATATGAATCGCCGGATCAAGAGAACCGAGATTGCAATGTTACTGATAGTTTATGGGAAGAAAATAACCGATTATTTACTCAGTGGAATGGTAAACCTATATTCCCCAATACTCCTTCACATTGGTTTAAAAAGATTTTAAAGAAATACAATATGCCAACCCTTAAATTTCATGAGTTAAGGCACACAAATGCAAGCTTACTTATAGCCAACAATGTTGATGTTAGGACTGTATCTAAAAGACTTGGACATGCCCGTACTTCAATTACAACCGATATTTATTCTCATGCTCTCAGGAGGCCGGATAAAGAAGCTGCTGAGAAATTGGACAATCTCTTTAATAAAGATAAAAAAGAACCTACCAAACGAAAGAAGAAGCAGGCTTAATGCCTGTTATTTTTTTGCTTATTTTCTTATATCATTTGATAACTTTTATTAATTATAGTAGTCAAATAGTAGTCAATTTGTTATTATGTTAACAGTTGTCAAGCTATAACAAAAGCTTAGAACACTTATTGTTCTAAGCTTACATTTGGTGGAGCATAGGGGACTTGAACCCCTGACCCCCACACTGCCAGTGTGATGCGCTCCCAACTGCGCTAATGCCCCAAATGATTAATTAAAAATCAATAAAATTAAAAATAAATACTTGTCTATATTAACATGATTTTTTTTACTGTGCAATATTGATTTTATATTTATTTCACCTAAATTTTTTACTTTTTTATATCTTTTATTTATATTTCCTTTTTATATCTTTTATTTATACTTCCTTTTAAATGATAGCAAATTAAATTTTATTGTTAACACCCTGCTACCTCTCAATTTTCCTATAGTTCTACAAATTGTGGTACATGCCCGGTATAAGACAGAAATTTTTCCAACAAATCACTTGTAGCAATTTTGAGGCTGCTGGTATTAACACAGGGATGGCAACCAAAATATTCAGAATTAATAATATCCTTGTCCATCAGAAGAGTTACCTTCCTGTCCTTATCATTCATCAACCCCAGAACACTTACTGATCCGGGCTTTATGTTCAAATACTTTTCCATATGCTCTGCATCTGCAAATGACAGTCTTGATGAATTAATTTGTTTTGATACGGCTTTGGTATCAAATTTCTTATTGCCGGGCATCATCAATAGATAAAAACAGCTCTTGGATGAATTGCACAGGAACAGGTTTTTGCATATTTCAATATCCAGAAGCGTCTCAACTTCATAGCAATCGTCTATTGTTGCCGTTTCTCTGTGATCAAGCCTGTAGTAGCATATCCCCAGCTTATCCAATACCTCATATGTAGCTGTTTCTTTCTGCAGCCTGTCTGGTTTTTCAGGCTTTCCGGTATAAATCGTAGTATCTGTAACAACATTTCCCATATATAAGCATCTTTCCAATATTCTTAGTTAATTAAAGTTTCAAATTTAATAACAGGTTCTTGAGACATTTTATTTGTCTTTTCCTTATGTAAATAACCATTCCTTGTTTCTTGAAACCAAAAGTTTTACCTTCAATCCCTTGAAAGGCAAACAAGTAAAATCCCCTCTCCTATGGTTACAGTGGCAATATCCTCGTAAAACTCATTGCTTACTCCCCAGGATGTTCCCAGGGACATAGTTGCATTATTCAACGGATATTTCAAGCCCTTTGTGGTTACTCCCGTAACCTTATCCGACATAGGTATGAGTGACAGCTTATAACCTTCCTTTTTAGGCATTGTGAAGGTTTCATTGAACATATATATATGATTGTATTCATCGATAATACATGCCCTAACCCTAGCATCCATTAGTTTTCTCAATAAAAAAATATTTGACATGGAATGATCAAATCTGCTTCCAACTGCTCCGATGAATATTATTTCATCTGCACTTTTTTCCAATGCTTTTTCAATTGCCAGTTCCGAATCGGTCATATCCTTTTCAACGGGGAACTGATCAACTTGAATACCTTGAGCTCTAAAATATTCGATATCCTCTTTATGGGCTGAATCGAAATCTCCAAGAAGAATATCAGGAATTATTCCCATTTTCCGAAGATGGCTTGCCCCACCGTCAACCGATATTATATAGTCATTTTTATTTATAAAACTTTTTATGGCATCATAGTCTTTAACAGACCCATTACATACGATAACTGCTTTCATTTATTCACCCAGGTCCAATTTTCTATTGACAACTTCTCTTAATTTTTACAACGCACTCCTGTTAAAAGCGTTTAACCTGAGTTCCTTTATAGCTTCTCCCACATCTGGCTTTCCATATATTGCAGAACCTGCAACAATAACATTTGCTCCGGCTTTGGTTGCCAGGCTGATTGTTTTGCTATCTATGCCTCCATCAACTTCTATATCAATATCAAGAGCATTCCTCAGCATCAGATTTTTCAGGGCTTCAATTTTTTTTGTAGAGGAGCCTATGTAAGACTGTCCCCCAAACCCCGGATTTACTGTCATTATAAGAACCATGTCAAGATCTTGCAGTACATAATCAAGCACTGACAGTGAAGTTGCAGGATTCAAGGCAATTCCGGCCTTTTTGCCACAACTTTTTATTAGTTGTACGGTTCTATGGAGGTGCAGACTTGCCTCAGCATGAACCGTAATTATATCAGCCCCTGCTTCAGCAAATTTTTCTATGTATTTATCAGGTTCTGATATCATCAGATGCACATCAAAGGGCTTGTTTGTTGTTTTTCTTAAGAACCTGATAACATCCGGGCCTATTGTAATATTAGGTACGAAATGTCCATCCATAATATCTATATGAATCAGGTCAGCTCCATTTACATCGACCTTTCTTATTTCATCACCAAGGCATGAAAAATCTGAAGCTAAAATGGATGGTGCAATTTTAATCATTTAATCACTCTCCTGGACTCTGTCTTTTTTGTTTTGTATAGTGGTATCTCTTTTAAGATCTTATATAGCTGTATATATCGCTGGAATCTGTTATAATCAATCTCACCGTGATCAATGGCTTCCCTAACAGGACAGTCAGGCTCGGTTATATGACTGCAGGAGGTAAATCTGCAGGAATTCAAGTGTTTTGCGAATTCAGGATAATAATTCTGAAGCTCATTAAATTGAACATCTGTTAACTCATATGAACTGAAACCAGGGGTATCTGCAACGTAGCCTCCGTACTTGAGTTCCAGAATTTCCGCATGCCTTGTAGTATGCTTACCCCGTTCGATTTTCTCACTTACACTTCCTGTCTCCATAACCCAGGAATCCATAATATGATTCAGAATTGTAGATTTACCAACACCTGACTGGCCGGCAAATACGCTGGTATGATCCTTTAATTCTTCTTTTAACTGTCTGTACCCCGTATTTTTAACCGAACTTATTTCAATGCAATTATACCCGGCCAATGAGTAAGCATCCTTTATAACTTTGGAAGTACCATCATCAAGATCTATTTTATTTATGCAGATTAAAACGTTAAGCCTTTTCATCTCTGCAGTAATCAGCAGCTTATCCAGCAGCATAAAATCAGGACTTGGTGCCTTAACCGCCACAACAATGACCAATTGATCAACATTTGCAATTGCAGGCCGCATCAGTTCAGATGAACGTGTTTGAATCTCGTCTATATTCCCAAGCCTCTCCCCGGCATCCAAAACACTGAAGCCAACCTTGTCCCCAGGCAGAGGAATAATGAAATCTTTCCTGAAAACTCCACGAGGTTTACATTCAAACACGTCACTGCTATTGTCATCTTTTACGTAGTAAAAACCACCAATTCCCTTTAAAATTATACCGGTTGGCAATAAGTTACCTCCTAATTACCCGTATTATTATTGTTATTATTATCTTTACCGTCACCATTTGGATTGTCTACAGGTGTATCCGGCTGTGTGGAATTTGCCGGGCCATTGGTTTCAGTACTGTTTCCTGCTGTATTTGTTGAAGGAGCAGTCTGCTGCGATGTATCGGTGGAAGGAGCCTGTTCAGGTGTTAACCATATGGTAACAGACTCTCCTTCTGCTATTTCTGAATCTGCCTCTGGAAGCTGTTTATTTACTATACCCTTTGTAACACCTGCGGGCAGGATATTTCCAAGTACCAATTTGTTATCAGATAATGCTTTCTGGGCTTCAATTTCAGTTTTTCCAACCAGATACGGAACTTTTCTTTTCTTAGTCTCAGCTCCCTTGCTTACATATATCACTACTTCTGTGCCTTCTTTAACTTCTTCTCCGCCTGCCGGCTCTGTTCTTATGACATAATCAGCCTGAACTTCTTCGTTGAACTCCTTTTCAATCCTTGACTTAAGGTTATAGGAATCCATTTCACTTTGAGCTTCTCTATATTCTCTTTCCTTAACCTCAGGAACTTTTGTCATCTTGGGTCCGCTGCTTACGGTCAGTTCGAGAGAAGTAAAATTCCCACTCTTATAGTCTGTTCCAGGCGGAATGCTTTGATCGATGATTATACCTTTATCAACCTTTTCACTTTCCTTCATATTTGGAATGATTTTAAAGCCCTTTGCTTCGAGTTCGGCTTTAACGTCATCATATTTTTGTCCTATATAATTATCCATTTTATATGTTGGTTCATTATTACCCTTAAAAAATAAGCTTAATGAAATAAACAACGCTACTGCTATTACAAGAACACTTGTAATTCCGGCCAGCCAATAAGCCACATTGTTTTTCTTTTTCTCTTTTTTAACTTCATTCTGAATATTGCGCGAGTTGTTTCTGGAATCATCTTCAATTCGAGAGGGGTTGACAGGCTTCATGCGGATGGTCGACTGCCCGTTTATATTTTCCTGACCTACAAACCCGCCCTGGGGCTGTACAAGAACCCTGTTTAAATCATTGATCATCGCAGTGGCCGACTGATATCTAAGGTTTTGTTCCTTTTGTATAGCTTTCATTATTATTTCATTAACGCCATATGGCAGGCTGGGTACAAGCTTGTGGGGCTCCAGAGGCATTTCCTGAATATGCTTGAGCGCCACCGATACTGGTGTATCTCCGTCGAAAGGTACTTTTCCGGTAACCATTTCATACAGTGCAATTCCCAGGGAATACAGGTCTGACTTTTCATCAATAAAACCGCCTCTTGCCTGTTCAGGTGAGAAATAATGAACTGAGCCGATAGTGCTGCCCACCATTGTAATGGTTGAGGAGGTAACAGCTCTGGCTATTCCAAAATCAGTAACTTTCGCAATGCCCTCTTTTGTCAATAAAATATTGTGAGGTTTAATATCCCTATGTACAATATTATTCTTGTGGGCATGTTCAATTGCAGAACAAATCTGGATGGTAATCTTGACTGCATCCTGCCAATTTATAGCGCCGTGCTTGTTGATAAATTCCTTTAAGGTCATTCCATCAACATATTCCATTACTATATAGTGAACATCATCCTGATGTCCAACATCATATATTGAAACAACATTTGGATGAGAAAGGCTGGCGACAGCCTGAGCTTCAACCTTAAAGCGTTTAACAAATTCTTCGTCATTAGTAAATTCAGAACGCAATATTTTTATAGCAACAAATCTGTTTAAATAACTACATTTCGCTTTATATACGACAGCCATTCCGCCGCCGCCGATTTTTTCCAATAAAAGATATCTGTTTCCTAATACTTGACCTTCCATATTTCACCTCAATCTATATTTTCCCTACTATCACGGTAATATTATCTTCTCCACCCTTATTATTCGCATTTTGGATTAAAGTATCACACGCCTTCTGCGGCTCTTCGTTATTTTTTATTATATCCAGTATTTCCTTCTCTGTTAACATATTGGTCAATCCATCTGTACAGAGGAGTATAATATCGTTTTCCATTAAATCAAGTTCATATGTATCAACCTGCAAATCAAGTTCATAGCCAACGGCTCTGGTAATAAGATTCTTATTGGGATGGTTAACTGCTTCAGCCTTTGTTATTGAACCGTTTTTCACCAGTTCCTCAATAAAGGAATGATCCCAGGTTACCTTTTCAATTGAATCTTCTCTGATTATATATACTCTGCTATCGCCCACGTGCCCGATATAAAGCATTCTGTTTTTTATAACAGTAATTATTAATGTGGTCCCCATCCCCTGGGTAGCTTCATCCAGAAGTGAAAAATTATATATTTCATCATTAACACGAGTAATTATGTTCTTCAGCAGTTCAGATATATTTTCACAATCCCAGTCTGCTTTGAGCAATAAATCACAAACCGAGTCCACTGCCTGCTTGCTGGCTACTTCTCCACACTTGTGTCCACCCATTCCGTCAGCAATAACAAAACAGGTTGGGATACTCGGATATCCAACCAGTACATTACAGTTGTCCTCATTTAATTGTCTTTTTAGTCCCCTATCTGTTCTAATGCCATACTTCAAAACAATCACTCCTGAACCAAACACCGAAATACAAAAAGCCTAATTTGCCTTACTGTCAAGCCTGTTCTTTCTCAGTTGACCACATGCAGCATCTATGTCACTGCCAAGTTCTCTTCTAACAGTAGTTTCAATTCCTCTTGATTCCATAATGTTTTTAAATTTATCTATCTGAATCCGCGAGCTCTTTTTATAGCCATTTCCTTGAACTATATTAACAGGAATCAGGTTTACATGGCACAGCATTCCTTTTAACAAACCAGCAAGTTCTCTGGCATCCTGCTCCGAATCGTTTTCTCCTGAAATCATTGCATACTCAAATGTAATCCTTCTTTTAGTACTCTCAGTATATATCTTACATGCTGAGATTAATTTGTCAATAGAATAAGCCTTGTTAACAGGCATCATTGCCGAACGCTTATCATCCCTTGCACTGTGAAGTGATACTGATAAGGTAATCGGAATGTTTTCTCCGGCAAGCTGTAGTATCCTTGGTACAATTCCGCAAGTGGAAAGTGAAATATTTCTCAGCCCTATCATCAATCCATCCGGATGATTAACTATTCTTAGAAACCTGATTACATTATCGTAATTATCCAGTGGCTCTCCTATTCCCATTAAAACTATGTGGCCAATTCTATTTCCCGAATCCTCCTGCATGGACATTACCTGATCAAGCATTTCTCCGGGAGTCAGGTTTCTGGAGAAGTTTGCTCCAGTGGAGGCACAGAAAGTGCAGCCCATTCTGCAGCCGGCCTGGGATGAAATACAAGCAGTAAAGCCATGCTTGTATTCCATAAGCACACTTTCAATTATATTACCGTCTTCGAGTTCAAACAAGTATTTAGCTGTAGAATCTATCTTCGATTGAAGCTTGCTCACCTGCTTGATTCTTTCTATTTTACAAACCTCACTCAAATCCTGCCTTAACTGTTTTGATAGATTTGTCATATCATCTATTGACTTTATTCCACTGTTAACCCATTTAAAAATCTGTTTTGCTCTGAATTTCTGCTGACCCATTTCGGCTAGCATCTGCTCAAGCTCCTCAAGGGTCATATCCATTAAATTTTTCATATGTTATCCTTACTTTTCCTGAAAATTAAATATGATTCACCTTTTAATTTATACATTTCACTTTATAAATTATACAATTCACTTTGTTTCTTCATATTTGTTCTGAAAATCTCATAGAATATTTTCTTTAAACTTAACTATTACGTATTATTTTACTGATAAAAAAGCCATCTGTCTGATTAAGATTGGGATATAATTGAATATATCCTTCCAGTGATGTACCGGTCTTGAGGTTTTCGGGCAATAATTTCTCGAAGCCTGCTAGTTTATAATCCTTATTTTCTTCAAGAAAAGCTTTGACGTTGTCCAGATTTTCTTCAGGCAGAATAGTACAGGTACTGTATACCAGAAATCCTCCCGGCTTTACATACTTTGCAGCATTTGCAAGTACTTGCTTCTGGAGCTCCACAATCTCCTTCTGCTGACCGATATTTCCGGAATATTTTATATCCGGCTTCTTTCTTATTATTCCCAGACCGGTACAGGGTGCATCCACCAGAACTCTGTCAGCCTTCCCAATAAGGTTTTCATCCAGCTTTGCGGCATCAAAGAGTTCAGTCTCTATTATATCTATCCCCAACCTGGCGGCAGTTTGTTCAATGAGCTTCAGCTTATGAGGATGAATGTCCCGCGAAAGCACAGTGCCCTTGTTGTTCATAAGCTGAGCAATATGTGTTGACTTGCCGCCCGGTGCACTGCACACATCCACTGCAAGCTGGCCTTCCTTTGGTTCCAGTATTACCGAGGACAGCATGGAGCTTTCATCCTGGACCGTAAAATATCCTTTTTGGAAGGCTTGAAGTTTTGCGATGGAGGAAGGGTTATCCAATATTACCGACTCTACAAGATAGTTTCCTTCATGTGCCTGACAGCCTTCCTGCTTTAATGCTTCTATCAATTCCCGGCGGTTAGTTTTAAGGGTATTTACTCTGACGTTAAAGTCAGGCACTTCATTATTGCTTTTAAGCAGAGCCTCGGTAAATTCAGCCCCAAAAAGCTTCAGCCATCTTGAAACCAAGTCTTCAGGATGAGAATAAATAATACTTAAATACTTCGTAATGTCTTCTCTTTTTGGGTACGGAATATTCTGTCTGCTCCGGTCAATATTTCTTAGAACCGCATTTACAAACCGGCTGGAGGCCTGGTGTCCGTATCTCTTTGCCAGCTCCACGCTGGTATTGACCGCTGCCGATGCAGGTATTCTATCAGTATGCAGCAACTGATATATACCTAATCTTAATATATTTTTAATCCAGGGGGATAGTTTTTTCAACTTTACACTGGAGAACCTGTCTATAATATAATCAATTTCTATAAGCCACTTAACCGTACCATAGGCCAGCTCGGTTGCAAAGGCTCTGTCCAGTTCCCTTAACTCAACGCTTTCCAGATATCTGTTTACTGAGATATTAGAGTATGCAGCGTTTTCACTTATATCGTATAAAATTTTCAAGGCAGTTTCTCTTGCCACATCTATTGCCATAATTTCTCCGTTTTGTCTTTAATTATCAGGCACTCACACCTGCAAAAATCCCTCGGGATTTTTGGTATGCGAAGATAATTAGTAAATTAACTTACGTTTGCTTCGCATTGTTTGAAGCTAATCACGATCTCTGCGGTTTCCTGCCAGCAGCAGCAGTCTCAAAAAGTTTGCTATTGCTACAAGTGCAGATGCAACATAAGTCATTGCAGCAGCATTCAGAACTTTTTTGGCAGATTGTAATTCTTCCCTCATTAATATATTATGTTTGTCCAGACTCTCTATTGCTCTTTTGCTTGCATTAAACTCTACCGGAAGAGTTATCAGGTAGAACAGGATAGCAGCTGCAAACAACAGCAGTCCTAAATTTATCAGTACCGACCAACTCATTACCAGACCAAGAATAGCCAAAGTGGGGCCCGCCTGAGAACCGATATTGGCAACAGGCACCAGAGTGCTTCTTAAAATCAGAGGACCATATTTTACACTGTGTTGAATAGCATGTCCTGTTTCATGTGCGGCCACACCGACAGCTGCTACAGATATGCTTGAGTAGGTGGAGTCAGACAAGCGCAATACCTTTTTTCGAGGATCATAGTGATCGGTTAATTCACCGGGCACCCTTGTGACCTGCACATCGTATATGCCGTTAGCCTGAAGCAAATATCGGGCAACTTCCGCCCCGGTCATGTTTTTGACGTTACCCACTTCCCTGTACTTGTTAAAGGTTCCTCTGACCCTGAAGGAAGCTATCATTGAAATAATTAATGCAGGGACCACCAGAGTCAGGTAATATTGATCAATATAAAAAAATCCCATACAAACCTCCATTCTGCTGCCTATAGTTGTTGATAAGTCAATTGTTCCACACGGTTCCTGATGGCGGTAAAATCCACATCAGTATTAAAGCACGGACCATTAGGCTGACGATTTGTAACTCCTATAACAGGAATACCCTTTACATCCAGTATTCCGCTCATTAGGTCTCTTTCACATGCAACAGAAATTATCAGCTTGGGCTTGTTTTGTTTTATTATATTCCTTGCAACAGTACCTCCGGTTGCTATAAATACGCCGATATTTCTTTTTTCTGTATAGTCCAAGAGCTCACCAATCCTGCATTTACCACATTTCCTGCACAAGGAAGGATTACTGGTTACCTTCAGACCACACTCACTGTTTTGCAGGCAATGGGGTAAAAGAAGGATCACTTCTTCAGCCTTATATTTCTTATTATCAGATTCAACAACTATATTATTCAATTCTATATAAAAAAACCTGATATTTTTTTTCAGCTGACTATTTGCTTTGGCAAATAAAAGGGCCAGAGGCAGCATAACCTGCATGCCGGCTTTCGTAAGCAGCAGCAGAAAGCCTCCGGCTTTTCTGTGTCTATAGGTATGTATTATTGCCAGACACATAAGAGACAAAATTAGCAGACATATGCCGATCAGCACAATAAAAGATATTAAAATTATATTGTAAGCCTTTAAGGAAGCATAAGCATAAGCAACACTGAAAATTATCAGCAGCGAGGAAAAAGCTGTGAATATTATTATGGATGTTCTTACAAATATTTTAATATTACTTTCCAAGTATTTCACCTGCATCAATCTGATGACCTCTAATATAATCCCGGACATTCATCCGTTTGGAGGAATCAAATTGAATCTCCCTTATTAATATATATTCATCAGAGCATTTTACCAAAATTCCATCATCACTGACCTCGATTATCTGGCCTATGTAATGACTGTCACTCTTCTCGTTTGTCAGGGAGGTCTTCCAAACTCTCATTCTGTTACCGTTCAGAAAAGTATAGGCACCTGGCCAGGGATCAGTTCCTCTGACAAGGTTGTGTACTTGCTGAGCCGTCTTATTCCAATCAATAAGTCCCAGCTCCTTGTTCATCATTGGAGCATATGTAGACTCTGAGTCCTGCTGGGGAATTCTTTTAAGTGTTCCTTTTTTTAGCTCTATAAGGGTCTCCTTCAGAACCTCCGCTCCAAGAACAGCCATCTTATCGTGTAATTCACCAACTGTCATATCAGGGTTGATTTCAAGTTCCTTTTTTAACAGCATATCACCTGTATCAAGTCCCACATCAGTGAACATTGTTGTAATTCCTGTCTTTTTCTCACCATTGATAACTGCCCAGTTAATAGGTGCAGCCCCTCTATACGCAGGGAGAAGAGATCCATGAACATTTATGCAGCCTTTGGTCGGGACCTCAAGCAAATCCTTGGACAATATTTTTCCGTAGGCAGCAGTAATAAGCAGATCAGGATTCAATGCTCTAATCTGCTCAATGAACTCCGGTGTTTTTATTTTTTCAGGCTGAAGTACATTTATCCCATGCAGTAAAGCAAATTCCTTCACTGGAGGTGCAGTCAGCTTGTTACCTCTACCCTTTGGCTTATCCGGCTGAGTTACAGCAGCTACTACTTCATATCCCTCGTTTACCAACATTTCAAGACTTGGTACTGCAAAATCAGGAGTACCCATAAAAACAATTTTCAAAGCAAAACCTCCAATTCACCATATCACTTGGTTAACAGTATTCGCGGAGAACTATCTCTGAATCTTTTCAAGCTCTTCCCTTGTATACATTTTATGAGCCTTATCCTTGTATAAGATTCCATCAAGGTGATCCAGTTCATGGCATATTGCTCTGGCAAAAAGCTCTTGGGCTTCTATAACCACTGTTTCACCATTTCTGTCTGTATATTTCACTTTAACATTCATGGGGCGGACTACCTCTCCCGAGGTGCCCGGTATACTGAGACAGCCTTCAATTCCGTCCTGCTCACCGCTTTGTTGAATAATAACCGGATTAATCATTTCAAACAAACCGTTACCCACATCTATAACAACAATACGCTTCAGAATTCCTACCTGTGGTGCTGCAAGACCAACTCCATCAGCTTTGTACATGGTGTCCGCCATATCGTCAAGCAATGTAAAAAGCTTTTTATCTATTACTTCAACGGGCCTGCTTTTCTTTCTAAGAACCTCATCACCGTCTTTTCGTATTTCCCTGTAAGCCATATTAACCTCCGTTAATTTTTTGTCTTTATATAATATGTTTTGTTATAGATTCATTTTTCATAATTATAACACATAAATTCAAATAAATTTTTTCGATTATAGAAAAAATTTATTACCTAGTCTTTGTTTCAACTGGGTAAATGTCACTAAGAGTGACTTTTGGCTGGTTATAGCATATTATAGGGATTTATATCTATGCTCATAGTAATATCCTCATCTTTGATTTTTTTCCAAACCTTATCTGACATAGTGGTTAATTCTTCTGTCAAACCGTTCAGATCCCCGGCCTTTATTACCATCCTCCAGCGGTATTTTCCGGCAATCTTTGGAATAGGGCATCTGGAGGGCCCAAGTACTGTAAAGTCCGCTATTCCGCTATCTAACAGCTCGGGCTTTACTTCCTTTGCCAGTTCAAACACCCTTCTGTCCTTCCTTCCGGTAAAAGTAACTACTGCTATATTGTTAAACGGAGGATATCCCAGTCTTTTTCTAATAAGTATTTCCTGATTATAAAAACCTGTAAAGTCATGCTGACAGGCAGCCAGAATACTATATTCCTCCGTATTGTAGGTCTGGATAACAACCCGTCCTGCTTTTTCTCCTCTTCCAGCCCTTCCGGCCACCTGAGTCAACAGCTGAAAGGTCCTTTCATTTGCTCTGAAATCACCGGAATTGAGCATGCTGTCGGCCGCTAAAACTCCTACCAGAGTTACATTCGGAAAGTCGTGGCCCTTTGCAATCATCTGAGTTCCAACCATAATGTTTATATTTTCATTTTTAAAACGGTTCAATATTTCTTCATGTGCATTTTTATAGCATATGGTATCAATATCCATGCGTATTACTGAGCTGTCAGGCAGCTTATTTTTTATGTCCTCTTCAATTTTTTGGGTTCCAACCCCAAAATACCTGATATGCTTACTATCACAGGAAGGACATTTCACAGGGTTTTTTACTGTAAACCCGCAGTAATGGCATATTAATCTGTCACTTTTAGTATGATAGGTCAAGGCTATATTGCAATCCGGACATTTCATAGTATGTCCACAACTTCGGCATATTACAAAAGTTGAAAATCCTCTTCTGTTAAGAAAAAGAATACTTTGCTGACCATTCTCAAGGTTTTTTTTAAGTTCCTCCTCCAGCCGGCTGCTAAAAGGTGTTTTGTTTCCGTTCTCCAGTTCAACTCTCATATCAACAAGCTCCACTGATGGGAGTTCTGCCGTGTTTGGCCGGTTTTTCATTTCAATAAGTGTAAGTTCTCCCTGTTGGGCCCTGTAATATGTATCTACAGCCGGTGTAGCAGATCCGTAAACTAAAAGCGCATTGTTTATTTCACATCTTTTCCTGGCCACATCCTTTGCATTGTACCTTGGCATGGATTCAGACTTATAGGAGCCTTCGTGCTCTTCATCTATAATAACAAGGCCAAGATCTGCAACCGGTGCAAATACAGCCGAGCGGGCACCTACTACTACATCAACCTTTCCTTCACTGATAAGCCTCCATTGATCAAACCTTTCCCCAAGTGACAGCCTGCTGTGCATTACTGCAACTCTCTTACCAAATCTTGAGACAAATCTTTCCACCATTTGTGGAGTAAGAGAAATTTCAGGTACCAGAAGAATTGCTTTCCTTCCCATATCAAAGCAGTGTGAAATCAGCTGCAGATACACCTCTGTCTTACCGCTTCCCGTTATTCCATGAATCAGGCTTTCCTTAAAAGTATTGCCATCCAGCTGATGGATTAAAATTCCCAAAGCAGCCTTCTGTTCTTCGGTCGGAGGCAGATGCTCCGTTTTATCATAATTTTTATCTTTGATGGGATTTCTTTGCAGCTCTATGCTCTTATAGCATATATACCCGTATTTACTAAGAGTATCCAAAACTGAAGAAGTTACTCCGGCGAACCTCTGTATATCTGCCACAGAGACCAGTTCATTATCAAGCAATATTTCAAGGACACGGATATGTTGTATTTTCTTTATTGCGTTATTTTCCAGCTCTTCGGCAATTTCTTCACGGGGCCTTGCCAACGTTACTCCCTTTATGGATTTAGCATTAATTTTCTGCTGGTAGCACTCTTCAATAGACACCGTTCCGCATTGACATAACTGCTGAATATAACCTTTAAATCCCTTAATATCACACATGCCTCTGAGCTCGTCATATTCACATTCGCCTCCGGCACAGGTTAAATTGTCTATTATTCGGTTTAAGCCATCCCTCTTGAACTCTTTTTGACCTTGCCCTGTCAATTTTACCGTTTTAACAGTTTTAACGTTAATCCCCGGAGGCAGCATACATTTTATGACATCCGAATATGTACATATATATTGCCATTTCATCCATTCCAAAAGCCTGATGTTATCAGCCTTTAAAAGAGGGTAAGGTTCTATCACCTGCTTAATAGATTTGTATTCCACAACCTTATTATCTACATTATCATTATCTGAATTTAAATCCAAAGTGTTAATACCAAGTACAAAACCTTCCTTAACCATGCTTCCATATCCAAAAGGCACCAGAACCCTGCATCCCACACAGATTTTTTCCTTTAAGCTGTCAGGTATAATATATGTATATTTTTTATCATAAGCCCTGGTAGTATTGATCAAGACTATAGAGGCAGTTGTAATTGTCATCTTTACGCTCCAGAAAATATTTCTTTTATTTCTGTGCTTATTATAACAGATAAACAGGCATGATTAAATAACAACTACCCCATTTTATGGCGGCTATTTTCCGCCAATTCTACCTTGTCGTCAGTTGCAATAAAGCAATTATTGCGCCTTCCTCCGCCTTGTCTTGCCGAAAAATATCTCGCTCAAACGGAGTTTTATTATTTAATAATGCCATAATTAAATTATCAAAATACAACATGATATGAAATAGAACTGTTTATCCTCCAAGGCATATACTATATATTCTCAATTAGATTGAGTTTTTTAAGTGCCTTCACCATAAACGTACTGCATATGCCCACAAAGGAGCCCATCAGTATTCCTGAAACCAATAATACCGGTAAATATGCAGTAACCGACAAATCACTCATTATAAAGCATGCGGCCATTACCTGCCCCACATTGTGAGCTATGGAACCGGCTATACTCATGCCCACAAAACTGAAGAGATTTTTCATGCTTTTTAGCATTATCCACATTATTGTGGCACTAAGCAACCCGCCGGATAAGCTGAACATAAACAAAACCGGGCCACCCATAAACAGTGCTGAAATGACACATCGAATCAAAACTATTATCAGGGTATCCGAAAAACTGAAAAACACCAGAGTAACCAGTGTGATTATATTGGCCAGGCCCAGTTTAATTCCAGGAACAACAGTAGGTACAGGCAGTTGAGATTCTAGTATGGACAGTACAATTGCCTGTGCAGCCAATAAAGACAAATAAACCATTTTTTTTATATCAAGTGATTTTCCAAAAAATATTTTCATTTCGCAATCCCATCCAGTGTTTTATCATTGTTCCGTATAATCTTAAGTATGGTTCTGTTTGGCAGGCATACGGCAATCTCCCCAGGTTTACTGATCCATCCGGCTTTTACACAAAGTCTGTCAGGACAGTCTGCCGACATAAAGCATATCTTTTTCTGGTCTGCAACAATAAACTCGTTATATTGCCCGGGAACTTTTATTACCTCTCTTTTTTTCAATTTGGTAAGATTAATGGTTTTAATTATTTTGTCATCGGTTTTTACAATTGCATAGACATCATCTTTACCCGGGTTGTTTGCATTGTTCCAACTGGACATGCTGTCATTATTTTTTCCATTGTTAATTACTGCAGACAAAGATATACCAAAAACTATAAGCAATACAAGAATTACGTCACCCTTTTTCAACATAAGTATATTCACCGCTTTCATCCATAAAAGTGAAGTACTTTTTCAAGTTGTCCGTTACATGGATCTTTTTATCCTTAGTTACAAATACGGCCTCCACCCCCTTCAAACTGCTTAAGAGCTTTTTTGACCTTTCAAGTCCAAGAACAAAGGTTGCCGTTGATAATGCATCAGCCTCTATTGATTTATCTGTTACAATAGTTGAACTGATAAGGTCTGATTTGCTGGGGTAACCTGTTTTAGGATCTATTATATGATGGTACCTGACTCCACCCTTGATAAAATATCTTTCATAATCACCTGAAGTAACAACAGTTTTATTTACAATATTTAGAATTCCTATATATTCACCCTCCAATCCTCTTGGATTTTGCAGCCCGATTCTCCAGGGAGACCCGTCAGGCTTTGTTCCAACTACCGAAACATTCCCTCCCAGGTTTATATAAGCTGATTTAACTCCATTTTGCAAACAGATATTCACTGCTTCATCAGCGGCGTACCCTTTAGCGATACCTCCTAGGTCAATAAGCTGTCCATCCTTTTTCAATTTTGCAGTCTTTTCTTCCTTATTAATAACGATAGACTTATAATCAACCAGCTTTAACAGCTCGGCTATTCTCTGCTTTGCAGGTATACGGGGATTTTCTGTAAAAACTCCCCACTCCTTCACCAATGGCCCGATAGTAACATCAAAAGCTCCATTGCTTATATCTGAAAACTTTTTGGCAGTTTCAAGTATATTTATAATCTCCTCGCTGTGAATCGAAGTTCCGGAACTGTTCAACTTACTTATGGAGCTTGTTTTAACATTAATGGACAGGTTGTCTTCTATCCTGTGCATCCTGTTTAAAATTTGTTCTGCAACGTTTTCTGCGTTGTCACCATAAACTCTTTCAGTTATTACGGTACCCATCTGAAAGCTTTCCTTCTCCACAAAGTCCGGGTTTGGGGAGCAGCCTGCACAACAATAAAGAAAAATTGCTACTAGTAAAATCATTATGGATCTTTTATTTTTCAATAGCTCACCTACATATGAAACTAATATCTGAATACAAATTCTACAAAAAATGCATTCTATATAATAGCTAATTACACAGATTAATTTTTCCCTGTAATTACTACTTTTATAACTTTTTAGAAGAATTATAGTTTACAAGAAATGAGGCTTAAGGTACTTATGTCAAAAAACATAGTTATTGTGGGTGCAGGCTATGCCGGAATTGAAACAGCTCTATATCTCCAAACGAAAAAAAAGAAAAGTGATGACCTGAACATCACTATAATTGACAAGAACCCATACCATACTCTACTTACCGAATTACATGAAGTGGCTGGAAACAGGATTTCGGAGGACGGGGTTATCGTTCCCTTAAGAGATATATTTCATTATACCGATGTCAGAATAATCAAAGATGAAATTGTTGCCTTCGATTTTCAAAATAACTCTGTTGCTTCAAATGAACGAAAATATAGCTATGATTACCTGGTTTTATCCTTTGGAAGTGAACCAAACTATTACGGAATCCCCGGAATGAAGGAAAATTGCTTCCCCCTATGGTCTTTTAAGGACGCCATTAATGTAAGAGAACAAATATATAACTGTTTTATAAAGGCCAATCAGGAAGAAGATGAAAAGAAAAGAAGTGCGCTGCTCACCTTTGTTGTTGGCGGAGGAGGCTTTACAGGTGTAGAAATGATGGGCGAGTTGGCTGTATGGGTTAGAAAGCTCTGTACACATTTCCACATCAGGCGTGATGAAGTAAAACTTTATCTTATTGAAGCCCTTCCTAAAATCCTAAGTATTTTAAAAGATAAAAACATTGATCTTTCAATGAGATATCTGACTGAAAAGTTAAAGGTAGAAGTACTATTGGAAAGCGCAATAACCAGGCTGGAACCTGATCATGTTGATCTTAAGGATGGAAGATCCATAAATACCTATACACTCATATGGACTGCAGGCATTAAAGCCTCCTCCTTGACTGAAAACATAGAGCTTGAAAAAAACAGGACCTCCAGGATAGTTGTTGATGAATCCACAATGACAGCAATAAAAAACGTATATGCTATTGGAGATGTCTGCGCCTTTACTTACGATGGTAAACTGCTCCCCCCATTAGTGGAGTCTGCAGTTCAGACAGGAAAATATGCAGGCAAAAACATTCTGGCTGACCTGAGGAATACTGATAAAAGCAAACTGGAGCCTAAACTTCATGGTGTCATGGTTTCAATAGGCAGCAATTTTGCAGTCAGCGAAATAATGGGTAAAATACTGCCTGTTTGGCTTTCCATAATTATGAAGTATCTGGTTAATATCCATTACCTGTTTGGTATAGGCGGTTTTGAACTTGTATTCAAGTATCTTGACCATGAGCTGCTTCACAAAAGGCATCGCCTCAATTTTCTGGAATATCACTACACCCATAAGTCGCTCACTTTCTGGCTTGTACCTCTCAGGTTGTTTTTGGGCTATACCTGGTTCCTGGAAGGTTATAATAAAATAACAGAGGGCTGGCTGACAAAATCAATGCTGGCCGGCTTGCCGGTGGATGCTGCCACCAGCGCTTCTGTTACAGAATCAGGTGAAAAGGTTTTCCGGATAATTTCATCTCATACTCCGGGCTGGTACGCCTGGATTGCAAACAATTTTGTAATTCCAAACGCACTCTTTTTTCAAATAATGATTGTATTGGCAGAAATAGGACTTGGACTGGCATTTTTCTCAGGGACTTTTACTTTCCTTGCTGCACTGGCCGCACTGGCTCTAAATGTAAACTTCCTGTTATCTACCGGTCTGTATGAAACCAGCTGGTGGCTTATTCCTGCCGAAATAGCAATGCTGGCAGGAGCCGGAAGGGCCTTTGGTTTGGATGCACATCTCATGCCGTTCTTTATGAAAGGTTGGAGGTATCTTGTCAGAAGAAGTTCCAGGAAATAAAAAACAACACCTCGGTTGGATTACCAACCGAGGTGTTTATGTATGTATTTATTATTCCTGAGTTCTGTCCGATTCCTCATTTTCATTATTGATATCGTTGTTATGAACCTCTTCAGATATTTCCATCTTGGAAACTGATACTTCATATGCAGTTTTTGAAACGGTTTCCCCGTTTTCTAGCTTTTTCTGATATTCCCTACTCTGTATTCTACCCCAGATTTTGATATTATCGCCAATAGCGAGGTTCTGAGAATATCGTGCATTTCTTCCCCAGGCTATGCATGGTATGTAGTCAGATTTATTATACGGTCTGTTTACAGCTACAAGAATATCTGTTATTTCCCTTCCAAACGGAGTCATCCTGTATATAGGATTTTTACATATGTATCCATTCAAATATATTTGGTTTGGATTTTTAACTCTCTTGTCTTCATCAGTAAAAATCATTTCTCTTGCAAATACAGTTAAAACAAGTTTATTGGAATCACTCTTATAACTGTTGTAAGATCTGAACTGCCCCTCTATTTCCAATGAAACACCTATTTGCAGTTTGCTTTTTGGCACAAGACGTTCTGAAAATGTAACAGATATTTTATCGCTGCTGT
This sequence comes from Bacillota bacterium, assembly GCA_023409265.1. Lineage (GTDB taxonomy): Bacteria > Bacillota > Clostridia > Acetivibrionales > DSM-1351 > Ruminiclostridium. Next base: position 26,251 of record JAEYHZ010000035.1, read on the forward strand.
CGCTTAATCTAGGGACCTCTAAATAAAATGAATAAAAGCCCTCTCCATAGACCTCGTGGCTATATTCAACCTCTGATACAACTTTTCCTGAAATGGTCACTACGTTGTTTTCTATTACATTCCCGACCATTTTCCCCCCACTCCTCTCTTTTGCTGTTGTGTCTCTCTTTTAATTTATCTAATGTAATGTTTATTCTATTAGTAAGCAATTTAGAATATTTTTCAAACTAATTTTTTACTGAACCTTAATAATTTTTTAAAAGAAAACTTTATTTATCATCCGGTGTATAGTCCAGACCTATTGCATTAAAGAATGAAGGAACTGTGTCTATGCCAAATTAATACAATCTTTTAATATTATATTACATAATTATTAAAATGGAAATCTTTATTCTACAAAAAAAGCACTTATTTTTTAACGCATAGATCCAGATAAAATTTTTCGGCTGTAGAAAAATTTTATTACCTCGTTATATTGTTATGAACAAAAAAACAGCATTTCCAACCTCCGGCAAATTACCCGGCAGGTCAGAAAGCTGTTTTTTGTTAAATACATACTATTGCTTTATAGCATAGCCAGTACTTAGAATACTTGACATAACAATTAGTTCAGTTCTATAGTTTGGGAGCCTGAACCAAGAATTGCTTTAATCGTCAGCTTCAAGCCTGTGGTATTTTCAGGTATTTCATATGCCAGACCACCTCTTTTTTCCGAATTGGCTGCCACACTTCCATCGATCATCTCAATTTTTTCTTCATCCAGACTTGCCGATCCGCCAAGAGATATATTATATGTCTGCCCTGCTCCATCTTTAAGTTCAAACATCATAATTGAACTTAAAGCTGCTTCTTCAGCTGTCCCATTTTTGGCATTAAGATCAATAAGTAAATACGTATTTCCATCCGCTGCCTTGAAGAACGCTGAGCCCTTACTCATTTTAATTGCATTTACAGTGTATTCAACATCTTCAACTGTGACTTTCTTATCAACCTTGGTCCATCCTTCGGCATTTGCTGCAGCGGATGATTCTGCTTCTTTGCTTGCTTGTGCTGCTGTTGTTCCGGCAGCGGTACTTGTGTCTGCAGCTGTTGAAGTATCTGCTGGCGGAGCAGATTGTTCTGCTGTACTTGTTGATGCTGTGCTGCTTGATACCTGAGAACTATCTGACCCACAGGCACCTAATGTTAAAATCAATACTACGACTAATAGAAATGATATAAGTTTTTTCATTTTGTTTACCTCCCATTTTGTTAAAAAAAATAACGCCGATTTATTACTCAACCGGCGTTAAATCTAAAACTAATTTTTTTAAATCAACTCTTGACTTAAGCTGCGGCTGCCTGTGATGCCTGAGTTTTGGGTTTTACAAAGAAAGCGAGTATGGCTCCTATTATTAATAGGAATGTTGCAATTAAAGCAGCAGGATTAAAAATTGCTGGAACAATTGCTGAAACAAGAATTAATAAAGCGCTGACTTTTTTCAGTTTACCAATTAAAAGCACTGAAATAAGGGATATAACTCCACCGGCAAATAAAGCGATTGCTCCATTTTTTTCGGCATTGATGATTTTATCTACCTCATCCGTTTTAACGTCTACCTGCATGCTTTCATTGGTTTCATTAATTAGCTTTGTTGCTTCGCTGACATCAATTTCCCACATAATGCCAAGGCCTATAGCAGCCAAAACACCTAAAATAACAATTATTGTAGTTGCTATTTTCATAGTTCTTTCCCCCTAATGTAATTAAATTTTTATTTTTTGTAATTTTACCATTTATTTGGATATATTGTCAATACATTCTAATTTTCGACAAGTATACTCTATTATTCGCCAACGACTCCTACTTCGGTTTAATCACATTAAATTGCCTGATTTTAAAGCCTTTACCGTTTTTGTTGTTCTCATTCGCCAAATCCTCCAGTGTTATCAGCTGAAAAGTGTTAAGAAAAATTTGTCGAAAAATAAACTCAGAAATAATTCTATTTCTGAAACAACAACGCCTCAAGCTGTTTGTTTGAGGCGTTGCCGGTGATGGTATGCTAATTTACTTTTTTCCAAAAACTTTTTTATTTACTCCAATTCTCCAGAAGATATTTCTCTGCTTCTGAACACCACAGCCCTTTGTTTCTTTTGGTTATCTCGGAAAGTCTGGCAAAATGGAGGTTCGTTTTTCCTTTTTCCTCAAACTCATCTATTGCGGTAAGCTCCATATCAATGTTTGTGTAAATGAGCTTCTTCCCGGCAGGTGCGTCAGGCAGCGTCAAAGTAGCTTCTGCTGTGCTGTCCAGTCCCCCTATATGTGTTACCATAACAGCCGGGTTAATAAGCTTCTTTTCCGTCAATCTAAGAGATTCTATCATATCATTGGTATTACCTCCGGTTGTTCCAACAATATGAGTAGAATTATAGTGGACATTATAGAAATTTGTTAAAGCAGAAAAATTAACATCAGTGGGCCCTGCAAAGAAGTTAAGACAGCCATCCCTTCCCAAAATCTTATCCCCCTGCTCTACTACAGGCTTAACAGGTGCATATACGAAGACATCATCAAATCCTGTACCTCCTGTCAAGCCTCTCAGATAAGCAGGGACATCTTCAATATTCTTTGTGTTTACAAAGATTAAATCTATTCCGGCTTCCTTTGCCTCTTCAACTGAAAAAATCGCTTCGGCTCTCTTCAATCTCTTCTCATCCACATCGGTAACAACAATCAAACCCGGTCTTCTGTCACAATGCAGCGCATAATCAATGGCTCCCAGCCCCATTGGTCCTGCTCCTGCAAGAATTGCCAGCTTTCCGCCTTCAACAATACCCATTCTGTGCTCATAGCTTCCCATTGAAGTATGATAGCTTGCATGGTAGGCTCCAATAATACAGGACATAGGTTCAGCAAGGGAAGCATTAAAATATTCCTCTCCGTCATATGGCAGGAGACAGCCCAATTCCATAACCTCCTGGGGCATTATGACATAGGTGGCGGCACCTCCGCAGAAGCAGTAGGAATAACCCGGAGAATCCATGCTCCCCTTATAGTTCAACGCAGGCTGCATGGAAAATTTCTGTCCCGGTTTGAACTGTTCCTTCCACTTTGTCCCTACCTGAACAATATTTCCTGCCATTTCATGTCCAATTATTACTGGATTGACAGCTACATCCTTTGGTACTCTTTTATGCTCAGATCCCAAAACAGCTGCTTTATAGGTTGACATGCAAATACTGTCGGATACTACCTGCACCAGAATTTCATCCTCTCTGATTTCGGGCAGATCAAATTCTTCCATTCTCAAGTCCTTTTTTCCATATAGCCTTACAGCTCTTGTTTTCATTATTCAGCCACCCCAACTTTAAGTTTTTAAATGTAATCGAAAACAACCTTCTTTTCCAAATTCCTAATAACTTCAATATCTGCGGGCTGAGTACCGGAGGTCATTACATTTGCTGTGGCAGAAGCCACTGCAAGGCGGGCAGCCTTTTCAAAATCAAACCCCATATCAATTGAGTAAGTGAGGGCTGCAACCATGGAATCGCCTGCTCCCACGGTGCTTTTCACCTCCACGTCAAGACCGGGGATAAATAATGATTTTTGCCTGTTTAAGAATATGGCTCCCCTTGAACCTAATGAAACTGCAACAAACTCAATTCCATATGTGTCTATAAGGCTTCTTACCCTTCTTTCGGCTTCCTCTATTCCTACAATCTCCTGTCCGAAAAAACGTTCCAGCTCGTGGATATTTGGCTTAACCATGAATGGACCAGCTTCCATTCCCAGCTTTAACAGCTCACCGTCTGCATCCAGAATAGTTTTAGCTCCTGCAAGCTTGGCAGCCTTGATCCATTTACTGTAAATACCTTTATCGACATTGGCTGGAACACTGCCGGAAAACACAACAGCAGTATCTCTCTGAATCCGGCTGAAAATAATTTCTTCCAGCTTTTCAATATCATTTGGACTGAGGTTTGGACCCGGCTCGTTTATATCAGTGTTCGTCTTTCTTTTACTGTCAACAACTTTCAGATTTGTTCTGGTTTCTCCTTGAATAGTAAGAAATTTATTTTCTATACCCATCCGGTTTAATGACTCCTTAATGAAATTTCCGGTGGTACCTCCAAGTACTCCTGAAGCACAGCTTTTACCGCCCAGACTCATTATTACCTTTGAAACATTGATTCCTTTTCCGCCGGCATCCAACCTCACAGAAGATACCCTGTTTACTGCACCGGCTTCAAAATCAGGTATTTCAACAGTCTTATCCACTGCCGGATTTAAAGTAATTGTTATTATCATTTAAGCCTCCAAAATTAAATAGAATCCTTGAGGAATCTGTCATTCTTCTGCTTGTAAAAGTCTTCAAGAATTCCGCACAAATGTTCAAACGCTGCATCTCTGTTTCCGTTTTTTAAAACATTAATAAAGTCGGGCTCTTCAACCAAAATTCCGCTTACATGGGACATTGTCTCCAAAAGATACTTATTACTGTTCCCGGGAGCCAGTATGACCAATGCAAAGTCAATTTTCTGCTTTCTGGCGCTTCCCGAACAGATTATCTTTCTGTTAATCCTGACAATGCCAAAGTGTATTTTTTCTACGGCTTTAGTACGGCAGTGCAGCAGTAAAAAATTATAGTCGGAGATATAAGTACCTCCTTTTTCTTCCCTATCCTTCAGGTCCTGAGTGAGTTGCTCCTTTTCACGACTATCGGTGCAAACCATATCACCTATATAATTAATCAATTGATTAACGCTTTCAACCCCACTGTTTTCTATAAAGAAAAAATTATCCAAAATATCGGTGATTGCATTACTGTAATTATTAATATCCAACATTTTTTCTTTAAGATTAAAAGTTCTTTTCCTATTAGAAACCTGGCTGGGGCCGGTACTTTTAAGCTGCTCTAAAACCTTGTCAATCCTGGATTTGTCATCTTCAAAAAGCAGAGGATTAACTATTACCACCGGAATAGAACATTCATGTATTCCAACGGTAGATATAATAAATTCAATGCCTTTTTCACTAAGCCACTCATCCCTGAGATTCAACATGGAAACAATATCAACAACTTCAATGTTGTTGTATACTTTTTCTATTCTTGTGGCCAGAAGTCTCGATGTACCAATCCCTGTGGCACAAGCTACAGCAGCCCTGAAAAGTCTTTTTGGTGAAATCTGACTGTTTTCCAGTGCAGCACCTAAATGCATGGCTATATAAGCTATCTCAGTATCCGGCATTTTGATTCCTATATATTTTTCAACAGATTGAATACATTTTTCTGCAAGAATCAATAGTTCGGGATAATGAGCCTTAATTTCCTTATAGAGAGGATTACGTATTTCCAGATTCATCTTTAGTCTGCTTATAGCAGGACCCAGGTGATTTGCCAGTCCGGTCAGCAGCTTGTCATTTTGGGATAGAAATTTGCCGGTTTCATTTTCTGCTACACTTATAATCTCTTTCGAGAGATTTATAAGTTCACTGTTACCAATTGTCTTTGTCGGCTTTTTATCACTGAACCTGATATTTTTTGACCCCTTGATATGCATAGTTATATAACCAATCTCATCAAACGGAACCTTTATATCAAATATATCTTCAATCTCCAGGGCAAGCCGTTCAGCCACTGCATATTCCTCGCAGCCTTTCAGCTCCTCCATGATCTTCCTGTCCATAACAATGTCTTCATTTTTCCTTATTCTTTGAACAGCTATTGCCAAATGTACAATCAATCCGACTACAGCACTGTCTGCAAGGTTGTAGCCTATCTGCTCCTCTGCTTGGTGCACCAGGTTTTCAAGTTCATGAATAGTATTACTGTTGACCAGATTAAGCAGTCTGCTTCTTGCAATTAATTCTGTATTGCTGACAGGTACCTGCTCCTTTGAAATATTCTTCCGTATAAGCCCTAACAGGTAATTTTCGTTTAAATTTTCATAAATCAAATTAATCATACATTTTCTGATTTTGTCTTCATCACCTTCTATATATACACCCAGACCAGGTTTTCTTATTAAGGTCACGCCTTGCTTTTCAAGCCATTCCTCCAATTTATCCAGGTCATTACTTATAGTTGTCTCTGCAACACCAAGAATCTTTGTGAAAGTATATAGTTTTACCGGTTCCTGATTTTGCAGCAATTCACTACAGATAATAGTCTGCCTTTCTTTTGGTGTGTACACTTTTTCTTCTTTTTCTTCTTCGAGCTGGTTAATTATGGCATTTCGGGACTCTGAGCTTCCGCTGATGCGTATACCTACTCCGGATTTCTTTTCAAGCTGACAGCCCCTGCTGAGCAGCCACTTTTCTACAGCGGGCAACTCCCTGAGGATGGTTCTGTTACTGATCCCAAGATCTTTGGCGATAGCTGTTACCGTTATAAAATCACCTGCGTTTATAATTTTCTGTATAATATTTTTAACACGAAGATTAATTTTAGTATCCAGCAGATACACCTCCCCATTGAGATTTTTATTATTGATTAAAATGGAGTTACAGGACAGCAGAAGCAATTCATCTTCCACTGCCCTATAATATTATTTCTTTATGATAGTCTTTTTACAAAATCATCATATTCAGGACTGCTAACAAAGTTTGATATGGATATATGTTCCGCTTTTGGTGCAACACTCTTTGCTCTGCCGCTCAGGCTTTCGTGTGTAAAAACCACATCAGCGTCAGAAGGAATATCCTCTATTGAACAGTTAGCAACCTCAATATTCAGTCCGAGCTTCTTTATTTTATTTCTCAAGGTTGAAGCTCCCATAGCACTTGAACCCATACCGGCATCACATGCTACAATAATCTTTTTTATTGAGGCTTTTGTGCTCAGGCCCTTGCTTTCGGCTTTCATCCCAGCTACAGTCGCCTTTGCATCCTCCAGCTCTTTACCCGAAAATTCCTTAGACCGTTTTATGAATATGGAGGCTACCAGGAACGACACAATACACGATACTGTAACCCCGGCCAGCACAGGTAACAGTCCGCCTTTTGGAGACATCAGGAAATACATTATGATACTGCCCGGTGCAGGTGGTCCGCTAAGTCCTGCACCTAATAGACTGAAGGTGAATACTCCGGACATACCTCCGGCAATAACAGCAAGTACAAGAATAGGATTCATCAATACATATGGGAAGTAAATTTCATGTATACCACCCAGGAAGTGAATTATAATTGCTCCGGGAGCCGACTGTTTTGCCATACCCTTTGAAAAAATCATATATGCAAGTAGTATTCCAAGACCCGGGCCGGGGTTTGATTCCAGCATGTAGAAAATTGAGCGGCCTACCTCAGCTACCTGTTCGGTTCCCAAAGGTGTCAATACTCCATGATTAATTGCATTATTCAAAAACAATATTTTTGCAGGTTCTATGAAAATACTTGCCAGTGGTAATAATCCTGCTTCTACTATAACTTTAACTGCATTACCAAATGCTTCGGTTGCAAATTTAATTACTGGTCCAAAACCGACCAGTCCGGCACAGGCCAATCCCATACCCACTATTCCGTCAGTAAAATTATTTACCAGCATTTCAAAACCGGGTTTAATTCTTCCATCCATTAACTGCTGGAGCTTTTTAGTGATATAACCGCCGAGCGGTCCTACTATCATTGCACCAAGGAACATTGGGGTAGCTTCATTTATATTTTTAGCCCCTCCTGCACCAAGTATCATACCAAACGTTGCAACTGCACCTACAACTGCGCCACGCTGTCCACCTACCGCTCTACCTCCTGTATAGCCTATAAGTATGGGTAAAAGTGCCTTTAGAATTGGATCTACCATTTGTGCAAGCGTCTCATTTGGAAGCCATCCCGGTCCTATAAAAAGAGCAGTGATTAACCCCCATGCAATGAACGCCCCGATATTTGGCATTATCATGCCGCTTAAGAATCTACCAACCTTTTGAACCCTTTCCTTCAATTTTATCTGCGGTGCAGCTGAAGGGGTATTAAGATTTGAATTCATTATAACTCCTCCTAAATTATTATGCATGCCATATATCTCAAATAGTAACCCTCTGTCTAGAATAAGGGGCTATTGTAAGACCTCTTTTTAATTATCTTTTTTCATTATAGCTTTAATTTAGCTCAGTTTTTATCACTTGGATTATAAGTCCTTTAATTCCTTTTCAAAGAAATGTTCTAGCCTTTCCATAGCTGAGTCCTGATCGTCTCCTGCAATTGAAATATCAAGACTTTCTCCTGTCTCGGCTCCCAGTGTCATCACACCAATAAGGCTTTTGGCGGGAACTACTTTTTCCTGATATTTTATTGTTATATCAGATTTGAATTTTTCTGCTATACTAACCAAAATTGATGCCGGTCTTGCATGAAGTCCTACGGGACAAGTAATAACAAAGCTTTTAGTCAGCATTTAATCTCTCCTTTACATAAATAGTAATTTGATCCGCATTGTCCATTTTCATTGCTTTCTCAGCAATATCCATGGCTTTCACCATGGTTAAATTACAAATTGTATTCTTAATGTATGGAATTGAAGACGGTGCCATAGAGAACTCATCCAACCCCAATCCCAACAAAACTACCGCACTTTCGATGTTTGCAGCCATTTCACCGCACATTCCGACTTTTATTCCCGCCTGATGCCCTGCATCAATTACATTTTTGACAAGTCTCAATACGCCTAAATTCATTGGATTATATAAATAACTTACCTTTTCATTCATCCGGTCTACCGCCAGCGTATACTGACATAAATCATTAGTCCCTATACTGAAGAAATCTGCTTCTTTGGCTAGAATATCAGCAGTCATGGCAGCCGAAGGTATTTCTATCATTATCCCTGTCTTAATATTCTTGTTATAGGCAATGCCATTTTGATCCAGATCCATTTTAACTTCATTTAAAACTTTTTTCGCTTCCCGGAGTTCTTCAATTCCTGAAATCATGGGAAACATTATTTTTAGTTTTCCATGAACACTGGCTCTTAAAATGGCTCTCAACTGAGTCTTGAATGTATCAATCTCTTTAAGGCTTATTCTTATCGCCCTGTAGCCTAAAAAAGGATTCTCTTCCACCGGAAGATTGAGATGTTTCAGCTGCTTATCTCCACCGATATCCATAGTTCTGATAATACAGGGTTTATTGCCAATTTTCTCGGCAACAGTTTTATAAGCCAGGTATTGTTCTTCTTCTGTGGGTAGTTCTGTACGGTCCATGTACAGAAATTCTGTACGGAATAAACCGATTCCGTCTCCGCCTTTATCCAAAACACTCAAAGCCTCATCAGGTTTTCCAATATTACCTGCCAGTTCAACTCTCATACCGTCCCGGGTTTCAGCCGCTTTGTCTTTCAACTTCTTGAATTCCTCATGCATGGCAGTAAAACTATGCAGTTTAGCCTCATATTTGGCCTTTTCTTCAGAGTCAGGATTTGAAAGGAGCATACCTTCTTCTCCATCCAGTATTAATAATTCTCCTGAAGATATTTTCATCAAAGTTTCACCGCACCCGACTATAGCAGGAATCTCAAGAATTCTTGCTATTATTGCAGTATGCGAAGTTTCTCCGCCCTTTTCCATGGCAAAGCCCTTTATATGGTTTTTATCTAAAGCTGCTGTATCGGCGGGTGTAAGATCTTTAGCTATTAGAATTGTATCTTCTCTGAGATGTGACAGATCAATTCTTTCCCTTCCCAACAGGGCATCCAGAATATAATTTCCCACATTCTCAACGTCTTCAGCCCTCTGCCTCATATAATCATTATTTAAAGCTGAAAACATCGCTTTTATTTTATCAACAGCCTCCAAAACTGCCGCCTCAGCGCATAATTGCTGCTTTTTCATATTAGTTAATACCATATCGTTCAGAATAGGATCATTCAGTACCTGCTTATATGCTTCAAATAGAAGCAATTCCTTTTCTTCAAGAATTTTTGCCGCTTTATCTCTTGCTTCTTCAAGCTGTTGGCCTGCCGTTGCAGCAGCGGCTTTATATCTAGCTGTTTCTTGATCTATTGCTGAATCTGCTACTTTTTTACCCGCAAATTTTTTAATGCTGTCATCCTGTTTATAAACCAGCGCTTTTCCAATACCTATACCTTTTGAGGCCGGGATACCTTTTATCATATAATTCACCCTATCCCATTATTATTTAGTTTGCTTTTAATGTCTCTACCTGAATTAAAGTTAACTTAGAGCTTTTCGGTAAAAGCTTTATATATTTTTTCCTTATCCTTTTCTGTAAACATATTTTTTATGGCCTCACCTTCCTGGATAAACTCGGCCAGGTTTGAAAGGATTGCAAGATGTTCCTTCCCCTTTCCTGCTATGCCCACAATAAGATGAGCAACCTTGTCTTCTCCAAAAACAACTCCCTCTGGGAACTGAAGTATGCATATACCTGTTCTGAGTATCTTGTCTTTTGCGGCTCCTACGCCATGTGGTATCGCTATACCTCCGCCTAAATATGTTGAAAGTACTTTTTCTCTTTCTTTCATTGCTTCTATATATTCGGGTAATACGTAACCGCTCTGCTCCAGAAGCTGCCCCGCCATTTCAATAGCTTCATCCTTACTTACACTATTTAGGCCGATTCTTATATTTTCAAGAATCAATACGTCCATATCACAAGCATTTATTTCAGCACTTCCAACATCGGTATTTCCTTGAACATTTGTATTGTTACCCGATTTCTGTTTTCTGCCAAAAAATGAAAAGCTCATAGTCCATCTCTCCTTTTACTTTTTCTGATAAAACATCTATATTATTGATTATTTACTAATGATTTTTAGGAATTATATTTACATTAGGACTTATATTACTTAGAATTTATCTTACTTAATTTTTATATTACTTAAGATTTATACTACTAAAGATTATGCGACTAGATTTATGCTACTTATGATTTATCCTACTTAAGACTTATGTTACTTAAGATTTATGTTGCTTAAGGTTTATTCTACTTAAGATTTATGTTGCTTAAGGTTTATTCTACTTAAGACTTATGTTACTTAAGATTTATTCTACTTAAGACTTATACTACTTTAGATTACATCACATTAGGAATTAAAATTACTGTTCTCTTCTGATTATATTATAAACTCTTATTCGGCTTGCCTTCAATCAATTGTTCCGCATATTTGACACTGATGATTAGTGCCAAAACCGAACATGTAAATTTTATATAATTTTATAATATGCATATTATTGTTAGGTTTTATAATAGTACCGGTTAATTTATAGTTTTTTGCAATAAAAAAGCACTTCATTATAAAAGTGCACAATTACTTCTTTACAAACCTTTTTAGTCGTATGTATAACCCTATTTTTGTATTTTTCCTTTTATTCCATTGGCATTCTCATTAGCTTTCTTAATATTAAATTCCTTTATGATGTCATCTTTAACTTCTCTCAATGCTTCTTTGACCGCTATTTTTACAGCTATAAAAACAATTACAAATAGAGCTATTGCTCCTAAAATCATGTATCCAAGTATCTCCATATATTCTATCTCCTAACTTTAAATTTAGAATTATATATATTATATCTTAAAAAGCTTTAGGCACACCTGTTAAGTGTGCCTATACGTATTTTTTTAGATTTATATATTAAAATGGGTGGATAACATGACAGCTCACTTGAGTGAATAATACATATCGCTAATGCACGATTTTCTCTCATCGAAATGTCAAATCAGTATTGCTTAGTAAGAGTATAACTTACCATCAAAAACGCTGACATGCATTTAATCCCTTTTGTGTAACAGGGATTTAACACCAGATTATTAATTCTGGTTATGACAAACCATATCTATTACAATAGCAAGAGCTAAACCAACTACCTGGTCCTGTCCGTCATCTATCTCAACTCCATATGTATCTGACATTGAGAAAAATTTCTTGGATATTCTTGCAATTACCACATTTCCGTTTCTAATAGTAAATTCGTGTCCGGTAAAATTACCGTCTACAACGAAATTGCCTTTTGTGCTGTTAATTGTAAAATTGTTTTTTATTAATGAAAACTTTTTCTTTACTGTTGCAATCTCCTGACCAGAAATTAAGATTTTGTATTCAGGCATTAGCTTTAAAAGTTTTTGCTCAATATTACATAATTCATTACCCGTTAAATCTAATATTTTTAGTTTCTTGCCAATTGACAGTATCTGGCTTTTAACTGTATAAACATCTTCTTCAGCATCGTTCTTAATTTTAAAGCCATCCCCCAATGAAAATATTTTTTGTTTAATTTGGTACTTCATGTTATTCCCCTTTCGCTATTTAAGATAATTTAGATAATATTATAATATAATAAAAAAATATGCAATTTCAACTAAAATTGACAAATAAATGAATATTTTTACAAAAAACGTTTTATGACCTCAATAATAAAGGCCTCAATAATAAAAAAGTAACTATCCAAGTTAAATGTCTTCAAAATAGGCGTCAAATATACGGCATTGTACTCAAACTGATCTCTTTGAGATTGTTTCCTATGCAAACTAGTCCACTTAAGTTACTTCACTTAAGTTACTTAAGGTTCTTAAGATATTTTAGTGTTTAACTCATTATGTTTGTGAATCTATCTTATTTTGAAAAATATCATAATGAATGCCCTAATATTATTGACACCCGGACACCGCATAATATAATTAGTATAAGAGATTTTACCAAATTACATCTAAAGGAAAATTTTTATGAAAAAAAGGCTGAAATTATTAATATTTATAATGAGTATGTTTTTTGTTGTGTCTTTCTGTTTAAACAGTCAGGCACAGATATCTCAAAGTGCTTCAAATGATTTATTGGATATGGTAATTGAAAAAGACAATAAATATTCCAATTACGATGTTGAAACTGTTTCAGGGAACTTTGATAGCAAAGGTTCAATGGGGTACTTCTTTATACTCACTGAAAAAACTGTAAATAAAGATGATTTTTTTGATTATTGTGTGGACATTTGGTATGGCAGCGGTTCAACAGTTAGCAAGGTGGCCGGGCAACAATACATTATGCCTGAAGGATTTGGTTCTATTAAACTTGGCGGAAAAACTTATTTCCGTTATGATTTGGCATACGCTACTGACAGTCAGACTATTCTCCTTGGTGTCACAGGCGGGAAATGTACTGAAAGCTTAAGAGCCCCTGGTCATGCTACTTTTAATAATAGTAACTCTTTTACCGTTTTGTGTTCAGCATATGATTTGCTAAAAATGAAAGAAGATGATTTCTCTATTGGGCATACTTGGAAAAACTATTATTTCTATGTGGATTCAAAGGGCTTTCATGAATATGCGGCAAAGCAAATAACCAATAAGGATTTTAATACATATCCAGATTCTGGTACCATAATCAAGAATTTGAATAAAGAGTTTTCTAAAATGAATACCAAGGTGTCATATAAGTTTTTAAAACGAAGTAATAACCTAATTCATATTAACATAGATATTGAAACCAGTGATTCTGTTTCTCACAACTATCGTACCTACCAGATAGGTAAAAACAACAAGCTTACTCTATTGGATTCCGGAGAAGGAAGATATGTTAACAAAGTTTCAAGTCTCAAATAAACTGTAAATTAATAGTAGTAACTGGGTTAAGTTAGCGGTACTTTGTGAAACTAAAAATTTAATAAAGGCTGTATAAACCTAAACCTAAAGCTTAGGGTTAATCACCTTTAGGTTTTATTTATACAGCCCATCCCAGTGTAGGGTTTTTGTTAGTCAGTTTTGACAAGAACCAAAGGCCAACAGAATAAAGAAAGCAAATTTCAAGATTCCGCCTCAGGTATTACAAAACCAAAGCCCTCAAAATTCTACCACTCTGCCAAATTAAATTTATTTACACATGCAACAAGCCCCCAAGTCATTAACCTGTAGGCCCAAAGTCTTTGTCCCAAATATCCGTACAAAATAAAACAAGTCTTCATGCTATTAGCACAGAAGAGCAAAGTCCGTAATCTTTTGCTGACATATATAAAAAATCATTTCCTGACATAAAACAAGCCCTCAAGCATTTCTGCTTAAGGGCTTGATATAAATCTGGCAGAGACTTACTTTCCCGGGCCGTTTCCAGCCAAG
>JAEYHZ010000046.1 GCA_023409265.1 Bacillota bacterium
GACAAACTCGGTGGTTGGTTCTGTCCGGGCAGCTTGGAAAAAATGAAAAGGGAGTTGTTCCAGATGACCCAATAAAACAACTGGAAATTGCTCTGGAAAATATTGTTCGGAACTTGCGTGCAGCTAATATGGAGGTTAAGGACTTAGTAAAAATAGTATTTTATTTGGTAGGGAATATTGACAATGCAAAACGACGAGAAGCTATTTCAAAAGTGTTAAGTGATTACAAACCATGCATGACAATGCTATATGTAGCTTCTTTAGCTGATCCGTCGTTTAAAGTCGAAATAGACGCATGGGCATGCTCTGATAGTTGAAAACTACTTGTTTAAAAATTCAACTGGTTGTTGCAAATTCTTTACAAATGAATTAATAGGTACTGCGTATTTGATAAGGAATATGCAGTATTTTTTTGCTCGTAATCTGCTTGCATGTCGTAATTGCCATGTATTATGATGGATATTCCGTTTTAGAGTTTTGATGTGTATAATAAGAAGTACTACATATCAGTTTTCAAATGCGTAGAGAAGATTATTGATATATGAAGAGGTGACATTTTATGAAGAGAATGTTGTTAGGGATGATGTTGTTTTTTACTGGCTTTGTTGGGATGTTAACATTGTGTTGTATATCAGTCTTCAAACCGTGGAATTATAACGGAATTGAGGGGTTACGTGGCTTCTTGTTAGGTACAAATACCACGTCCATTTTCGTTATATCCTGCATCATCTCTGTAATAGGGTTAATTATATGCGTAATAGAATACTTTAGGAAATAAGTAGTTTAAGAAGGCATGTACAATTTTTTAAAATTGCGAGGGCAGTAGTGACAAGGACGATATTCTTTCCAGCTTTAAAAATATGGTGGGAGTCAAGGGAACGTTATAAGAATTTCTATATTGAATCGATCAATATAAACAACAGCCTGACAGCCAGATATTCGAATGTGTATAAACAGTATGAGGAAGTTATTATAAGGAATTATTAAAAAGCCCTCAGGGAAAAATCCTTGAGGGCGGCTTTATAACTGAAATAAATAGCGTAACTGTAAGCTAACAAATATTACTTTCATTAAGAGAAAGTACATTTCTTAAGTTTGAGAATCGTCTTCCTAACCAATTTCTTTACAATGGGGTATTACATCTCAACTCTATCCTTTTTTATAATCTCAAAAATCTCATAAACATTAACTATACTCGAAAGACTTAATGGGTCTTGAATAACTTCTGTAATTTTAGGCATTGCTCTAAGTAGAATATCTAATTCCTTGAAGTGTTCCAAGCCTTGTCCTATTTTTTTATAATCTTTTGTAATCATTTCAGTAATATATTTTAATTTATCGTTATCTAAAGTTTGTTTTGCAGATTCTAATTCATTCATAAAATTTGGTATTCCCCAAATAACGAATTCATATTTCTGGCTTATGGTTAGAACTTCAATCTTCTTTGAAATAAGTATGGAAGTATCTTTCACGGACTTTATCGTGTTTAAAAATATACTGAATTTACCTTTAACCCTATTGGCTGGATGAGATTTAAATATCAATCTGTAATTAGTAAGGTGTAATTGCCCACCGATAGCTTCCTTCCCGGCAAATCCAATTATAGTCATGGCTTTTTCGATTGAATTAGATAAGCCTTTAAGGCTGAAGTCATTTAATTTGATTACAGAATTTGCATTTTTGGAAATTAAAACTTTTTCTCCAGTAAATAAATCATCTTTAGTTATTTCCATTCCGAACATAATCATTTACTCCCCCTTTTATATAAAATACATTTTTACCATATTATAACATAATGTGGAATAATAAAAGAATCATCTGCTATTATAGTCTAAAATTTGATTGTAAAGTGTTTGAATTACGTTAAACAAAAAGAGTGGCAGCCGCAGCTCCGCTTTTTGCCCTTCCAAAACCCTTTCAGAACCCAAAGATGGAATTAAATTTTTGTTTTGGGATACACAAATCTTATCACAATTGAAGTGTTTTACAATATGGTAAATAACTTATTAAATACCAGAAAAACTTATTTTTTTTGCTTAAAGTAAGAATTACATTTGTGTAGTTCGAAGAGATATGTGACTCGTGAGATTGTAAATAAATCAAGAGCTTTCAGCATTTGTTCAAGAAAAACGGTACCGGATTTTCAAATCAAAATGATAATCTGGTACCGTTTTTGAATTTAACAAACAAAATGTTATGAATTACCCCTGCATTGCCTCAATAAACTTCTACACTGATATATTTCATATTAAGCACCACCTACATTCAAGCTTTATACAATAATTATATCATAGGGCTTTTAAAGGTACCAGTGTAACTACTCTCCGGACGGTCTGGGTTAATATTAATCCTAGAATATCCATTGGTCCCATAAACTTAAAGCTAATCAAAAAATATACAGACAATAAATTACCTGCCTGCGTATTATATGACATGTGTTATAACGCACAAAAACAAATTATAAGGTGGTAAAATGAAATTAAGAAAAGAAAATAAGCTGGCAATAGGGATCATTTCTTTGATTATTGTCTTTGCCGTGTCGGCACTCTTATTAAATCAACTAATGTCAGGTACAGTATTCAACTTTGGGAAAGCGCAGGCGGTTAAAATAAAAGCAAGGGATTTTGTTCCTGCCGATACAAATCAACAGTTTATAAAGGATAACACAAGACTTATTGTCGTTGAAGATTTTCACGCCAATCGTTTGAACAATAACAGATCCATTCATATATTTCTTCCGCCCAGTTACTATAAGGAGACTGTAAAGAAATATCCGGTACTTTATGTGCAGGATGGAAAAAGCGTCTTTGATTTATCTGACTGGTCGAAGGAATCCCTCAATATGCACACCACTGCAGACAGGCTGATATCGGAGAACAAAATAAAAGAGCTAATAATTGTAGGGATTGATAACATAGGTGAAATGAGAACAAGTGAATATGCCCACTGGGATGGTACAGATATGGGTAAACCGGTAAGCGGTAAGGGTCTTTTATACGAGGATTTTGTGATTAATGATGTAATGCCGTTTATTAACAAAAATTTTCGAACACTATCGGACCGTGAAAATACGGCTCTAATGGGAGCATCCATTGGTGGCCTTGCAACCTTCAATATCGGATATAGGAATCCAGAAAAATTCAGCAAACTGGCAATGATGTCGCCCTATCTGGGATGGGGTGATGGTAAATTATATCAGATGCTTAATGAAGGGGACTACAAAGGAAAAAAGGATATAAAAATGTGGATAGATGCAGGCTCTAAGGAAGATGGGTTTATAAATATGGCTGCTGAAGGTATTTTAGCTCTTTTAAACAACGGTTACAAATACCTTGATGAGGTTGTAGCATATGAAGCTCCTGATGGAGAACACTCTGAGCGTTTCTGGGCAGAACGTGTGGAACCGGTTCTTATATACTTCTATGGAAGCATCGGTAAACCCAAATCAATAGAACTATTTACAAACAATAAAATTAGCATGAGTGATAAACAAATCAAGCGTATAAATGCTGTAATTAAGTATGATTCAGGATTCAAATTTACTGATCTGTTTGGGACCGTTGATGTAAAGAATCCTAAATTGTTGAAAATAGAAGGCCTGGGTAGCGGATTGATACCACTTGCGGAGGGCACAACAAATATTACATATAGTAGTGTGCCGGGACTGAAAGCAGATGCTGAAATTACTATAACAAAGTAAGATATATAGATTTTGATAAAGCCTTTATGGCATGAAGAAGTAACAACAACCTTAAATCTATGTGTCCATAGTTCAGAGGATACAAAACGAGAACAGATGAAGAAGCTGGATTTCTTATTTTTAAAACCACAGTAAGTGAAAAGTAAGGGAACAATGAAGAAAAGGAACATATAATACAATAGAAAACCCACAAACCATTGCGGTAAGTGGGTTTTCTGAATTACCCCTGCATTGCCTCAATTAACTTCTTCACTCCCACCGTATTTATCGCTCTTCTCGGTCTATTTTTTGTATAATGCTTGTATCGTTTAGGTTTCGTTTCCAGTATATGAGTGAGTGCGAAGCGAAAAGCCGACGGATTTATATAATATACTTTGCATTTAAATACGCCTAATGCAAAGAATTTTTTCCAACTCCTTGATATAATTATTACAGGAGGTAAGGTTATGGATTGGCAGAAGCGTATGAACCAAGCACTTGAATATATTGAAAATAATTTGTCTGGTGAGATTGATTATTTAGCAGCAGCTAAGTTTATTATGAACTGCTCTGAGTGGGAGTTTCGACGGATTTTTTCCTTCATGGCTCAAATTTCATTATCAGAATATATACGACGCAGACGATTAACTATGGCAGCATTGGATATTCAAAACAGAGAAAAAATAATTGATATTGCCCTGCGCTATGGGTATCAGTCGCAAGCTGCTTTTTCCAGAGCGTTCAGACAATTGCAATGGAAGGCTTTAAGGCAAAATTCAATACTTCTATGAAAAAGATAAAGATCAATAAAGCAAAGGAGTTATTATTAAAAGTTGAAACATACCAGTTCTGAATTGACATGTGGTAAAATTTTACTTATAATTTTATTGTTAATAGTGAAGGGAGCGTTGAGTTATGGTTGTTGTTCTTTAATAATCACTGAATATTTGTATCTGGAGAAGAGATTGGTTGATACCTTGTATTGAGGTTTCTTTGTTGTATTCTTCTTATAGATGCGGAGGATTGTTAAGAACGACAGATTCATTGCTGCCTGGAAGTAATATTGCAATAAGTATCGTGCATAACTGCATGGTATTTTTTACAGTGCCGACACCGAATAAATCATGTTTATTATAACTGTGTTAATCGCTTATATATGTATGCCGCATTCATTTTGGTATGCGTATATAAAACATTTGGCTGTAGATATTACTCGTAATTGAAGGTTGTGAGTGAATTATTGTTCATTCATGGCCTTTTTTTGTTTATTGGAAGGAGTGAGAGGAATGGTATTGTAATGGTTATTATTTTTTTCAAAATGCCGTGAAGAATATGGCAAAAGGTATAAAATGCTTAAAAAGTTTTTGTAAAGTACTAAAACCGATATTGAAAGGGGTTAAAATATGAGTACAATAGTAAGGCTGCATAGAAATGAGTATGATAATATAAAGAGTTTCTTCAAAGACACTCCTCTTGGCTGGGATGTAATATTTAATGCTTCCTATGATTATGGATTTATTTTAGCAGATAATGTTGAACAGCCAAATACCGCACTTTCTTTCATGAGCGGATGT
This sequence comes from Bacillota bacterium, assembly GCA_023409265.1. Lineage (GTDB taxonomy): Bacteria > Bacillota > Clostridia > Acetivibrionales > DSM-1351 > Ruminiclostridium. The sequence continues at coordinate 5,254 of JAEYHZ010000046.1, forward strand.
ATTATATATGGAGGAGATGCAACCCATCCCTCAGCAAAGGATTTAATACGTTCAATGGAAGTTCAACCGGTTATTTTGTCATACCCTAAGAGTTGGGCTGCTTTAATCATGGATGAATATAAAGAAAAAGCTAAACTTGAAACTCGTTACTACTTGCCTTTTGCAGCATTGAACAAGGAGAGGCTGTTGTCCGTAGACTTAAGTACTAATAATGGTTATAGGATTGAAAGGATTAACGGGCAACTTGCTGAAAAGCTTAAAGATGAGATTGGTGAGGAGTATCAGATATATCACTATTCATCTTTAAAAGATTTTGCAGAAAAGGGCTGCGGATTTTGTATAACAAAAGGAAGTGAAATTTGCTCCGCTGCAGCAGCTTTTTTACGAAGCGGTAATAAAATTCAGATTCAGGTTAATACAAAACAACAATATAGGCAGCAGGGAATGGCTGCAAAAACATGTGCATGTATGCTCACGTACTGTTTGGAAAATGGCATTTCAGCCGATTGGGATGCTGCGAATACCATTTCCAGGGATTTAGCATTAAAACTTGGTTATACAGAGTGTATACCTTATGACGTTATATCAGTGTTTCCAGAATAAGTAATGGCAGCTTTGTAAGGTGAAGAAAGAAGCTGAAGTTTGAATATTAACCGTTCTTCAGCTTCTTCTCCTAACTTTTTGGTATTTGTTGGTTGCCAGGTGGTATTTTATAACACCATATTTAATAAAAAGTTAACAGTATACTCACACCGACAAAAACAGTATAATTATAAATATAGTGCATGTCATTATTATTTAGGAGCTGATTGAGTTTGCTGCAGCTTTTGTCTTAACATAACTTACTTTATATCATTATAACGAGGTTATATGCGTCCCCACCTCAACAGGCGGCGGATAATAAATTTTATCTGAACCCATGCGTTATAATAACTAAATTTTGTGTAATCAAAATTAGATATATATTTCAGAGATACTTATCAACAACCCAAAATTTGATATTTTATATGATATGTGTAAAGGAGCCACTAATATGCTGAAAGTTTTGATCGCTGATGATGAAGTAAAGGTTTGCCAGCTGATATTACATCTGGTGGACTGGAAGGCAATTGGTTTAGAGGTAGTAGGGATAGTTAATGACGGTAGAGCAGCATATCAATTCATATGTGAGAAAAAACCCGATATTGTGATTACAGATATCAGGATGCCAAATTATGACGGAATAGAACTTATCAAAAAATCAAAAGAACAATTCCCTGATATATATTTTATTATTATAAGCGGTTACAGCCAGTTTGAATATGCACAAAATGCCATAAAATACGGTGTGGAAGATTATCTCTTAAAACCTCTTAAGAAAAAGGAACTGCAGGGTACGCTAAACAAGATAATCGAAAAACAAAATGTTGCCGCAAAAATTGAATCGGAAAGAGAACTGTTGCAATCCATGGTTCACAATGCGGAAGAAAAAGTAAAAAAGAATCTTATTGCCGAGATGCTGATAAATCCTGACAGGAAAGAGCAAGCTTTTACAATGGATTCCATAAACAAGGAATATCACTGTCATTTTACAGATGGTTTTTTTACAGTTTTAAAGATTCAGCCTTTTATGCAGTATAAGTTAATTAATGATGAGGTTCTTGTATTGCTTCTTTCCAAACTGGATCAGATGGTTAATGAAAAACTGGGACCTTACTGTGAAGAAATGGCAACAACAACTAGTGAAAATAGCATTTTCTGTATTATAAATACAAAGGATCCGGCACTTACAGAAATGAAAAGGCAACTCTACAAAATTAAAAGTGATATTTCAAGTCTTAAGGACATTTTTCAATCAATCAGTATCAGGATTGGGTTCAGCTGCGTTGTAGAGAATATAAGTGATTTGTTTCAATGTATTTCTCAGGCAGAAATATCCATACAGAATCGGGTTGCTGATCCTGAAAAATACATTATCGAATATAATTTGCTTAAATCTGCCGACAAGGTCTCTTCAGATTTAATTGATTTAAAGTTAAGGAATAATTTATTGAGTTGTATGGAAAGATTTGACATACGTGGTGTAGAGGAAAATATTGAGCAGCTTAAAAATTTGCTGGACGAATATTCCTATGACGGGAGACTTGTCTATAACTGTTATATGGAAGTGGTCGATATATTTCTGTTCTACTTGAAGAATTATAATATTGCAATGGATGAATTGACCGCAGATTGGTTTAAAAAGAGATACAATATGTATATGACTGTTAATGATGTATTTAAAGGTTTGCAGAAAGATCTCGGCGAATTATTCCAGACTTTTGAGGAACAAAAGAGATTGGCAGATAATAAACCCATACGTATGGCCAAGCAATACATCAACCAAAACTACAATACGGCATTGACTTTAGAAAGCGTAAGTGCCTATATTGGATTTAACCCTGCTTATTTTTCTTCATTGTTTAAAAAAGAGACAGGTAAAAATTTTATGGAATATGTCATGGAACTCCGGATACACAATTCAAAACAGTTGCTTATTCAGACTACCAAAGATATAGCAGATATTGCCATGGAAGTAGGTTATACTGATTTGAAGTATTTTTCAAAGCTGTTTAAAAAAATTTCAGGACTGAATCCATCAGAGTTCCGGCGTCTGTACAGTTAATATACAAGCAGAAAAGGTTGAAAGAAATTTAAAAATAAATCAAGGGGGTACCGAGCCCATGCCATTTCTGTAATTATGTTTCGTGCGAAATGCTGGGCATGGGCATAATTATGAGAAAAAAATTCTCTTCATTTGCCGATCAGACAATATTGATCTGTCTGGTTCTGCTTACCATACTATTTGCTGAAACTGTGATTCTTGTTGCCATACTTTATAAAGATGGGGGAATTATGCCCCAAAGTATGTTTTTTATATTAATTGTGTGTATTACAGTATTTTTTACAATATATATACTATTTAATAAATTTATAATTGAACCTTATAAAAAGTATCGCAGCCTATTCAGGAAATTCATTAACGGACAGACCTATAAGGAGATATTTGACAATAATTATCAGATGTTTCCTGAATTAAGGCCTGCTCTAATGTGCTTTGATCAGCTGCTGGATAAACAGAATTTAATACAGTTATCCACGAAACAGGCTGAATTTCTAGCCTTACAGAATCAAATAAATCCGCACTTCCTGTATAATACTCTGGAGGCAATCCGTGGGGATGCCCTATGCGCAGGGCTTGAAAACATTGCAGAAATTACTGAGGCGCTATCCACTTTTTTCAGATATACAATTACAGAGACTGATAATCTGGTTACACTGGAAAATGAGCTGGAAAACGTAGAAAATTATTTTATGATTCAGAGATACCGCTTTGGTGAGAAGTTGAAAATGGAAATTCATTTACCTGAAAGGGAGGAGGATGTACTTCAGCTTCAACTTCCCAAACTGACTCTTCAACCGGTTATAGAAAACGCAGTTTTTCATGGATTGGAAGGTAAAGCCGAGGGCGGAACGGTTACTATTGAGGTGGAAACCACTGCAAACAGGGTTATGTTAAGTATACGGGACGACGGACTGGGTATTCCTGAGGAGGATTTAAGCAAAATAAATAAAAACCTAAATCATGTATCGGTCAGCTATATTAACGAGGATAAAAAGAAACACGGCGGGATAGCTCTATATAACGTCTGCAGAAGAATAAAGCTTTTATTTGGAGAAGAGTATGGGATTCATATATTTAGTATAGTAAATGTAGGTACCGATGTTCGCATCAACATTCCTATTATAACGAGGCGATAATAGATGTCCCCCACCTCTACAGGTGGCGGGTACCGATTTGGTTTTCAGACGGTGAGCATATCCATGGTGTCCTGAGGGCACCTTTGCCTCGTTGAAACTCTCATAAGGTAAGAAAATTTTCTACAACCGAAAAATTTTGTCAAGAATGTGAAACGTTTTTTGAACCTATGCGTTATAACATCAAAGAGGTAATCAGATTGAATTTATGACCGTGCGAAAGCCAATACGTTGTAACTGCTATTGCAGCTCATGGAGGTTAAAATGAAAGAAGAAATGCTGGTTATTGAAAATGGCGGCATATGTAAAGATAATCATGATATATTCCGGGAATTATATGTGCAAGTATTCAAGGGAGAAATATTTGGAATTATATTTGATAATATTTTGGAGAAGGACTGCTTGCTGGAGTTTCTAAAGGGACGGATAATTCTGGATTACGGGCTGATTTTTTTAAACGGCGAAAAAATAGATATAAAAGATAGCAATAGACTTTTCACGGATTATATCACTGTTATTGAGAGAACCAGTAAGCTTGTGCATTCATTGAGTATAGTGGAAAACGTACTTATGTTTGCTCCGGTCATGCCAAAATATTATGTAGATAAAAAGTCCTATGCCAAAACCATGGAAAAAGTAATGGAAGAGCTGATGGTCAGGATACCAATGGACAAGCCGGTATTGAGCCTTACGTCGAAGGAAAGGGTCATTATTGAATTGATAAAAGCATATGTGGAGGGAAAGAAACTGGTGGTAATGGCCAATGCAGGCGGTTTTTTGAAAAGCATGGAGTTCACTGAAGTTTTTGCCTTGATAAACCGACTGAGAGAGCTCGGCATGACATTTGCAATTATTGAATCCTTTGAAGGAACCATATTCAAATGGACTGACAGACTGGCTATTGTTAAAAACGGAAAAACCCTTGGCATTTATAAATCTCAGGATATTAAACGTCAACAGATTTACTCTGCACTTATTGGAAATCAGTATGGGAGGCAGACAGGCAATTTGACTGCTGTTGAGCAGAATGAGCCGGAAAAACCTCAGGCTTCTCTTGTTCTTTCCGGGATAAACACAGAAATTCTTGATAATTTTAATTTTACAATTAATAAAGGTCAAGTAGTTAAGATTTATTATATGGATGATCTTAGCTTTATTCATATTGTTGAACTGTTGAAGGGATTACGTAAACCATTGTCAGGGCATATAAGTGTAAATAGCAGGGAATATTCCGTTAATAGTGTGCATATGGCAGTTAAAAAGGGTGTTTGTTTTATTGAGGAATCACCCGACGAAAATATGCTGTTCTATAATATGAGTGTATTGGATAATCTCTGCCTTGCGCTAGCCAGAAAGGTTCCAATGCTATGGGCAAAAAAAAAGTTTACGAAAAGTGTTAAGGAATTAATAGCCCAACATATGGGTGAAGATATTTCAAATATCAAACTTTCAAAATTGCCTCCTGTAAAACTTCAGCAGATCGCATATTTTAAGTGGCTTCTGTATGTGCCTTCGGTAGTTGTATGTATAAAGCCGTTTACCGAAGCGGATATATATCTTCGGGAAGTAACGGTAAATATGATTGAAATGCTTAGAATGAGAGGTATTTCGGTTATAATTTTTACACCAAATTTTTCTGAGACCTACCAAATTGATGGAAAAACTATTTACATCCGCAACGGGAAGTTGATTGACGAGGATGAAGTCTATCAAATACTGTACCGTGAAGGATGATTATTTCCAATTATGCTTTTAAATGCTCCTTTAAAAACAATATTGTAAACATCTAAAAACTGTCCCCCCTCTTCTAAAAGTAGCAAGTTGAATGACAATCTAGCTGTTGTTAAGATGGATACATGGAATATATATCATTTAAAGGAGGAAGAAACATGAAAACAAAGCAACTCTTTGCCCTATTCACTATTTCTATGATGGTAGCTCTCTCGGCCTGCGGCGGCACTACTCCAACCGGCACAACTGCATCGGCATCAGGTACTGCTGCAGCTGAAGGAACAGCAGCTTCCGGTGAACTCCCCATCTTAGGTACAGGTATTTATTCAGCATCCGATAACTTTAATTCATATATCGGAAAAAGCATTGCTAATACTGCAAAGGGCATTTTTAAGACAAACATTGAAGATGGTCAGAATGACCAGTCAACTCAAAACAATCAGGTTGACACCATGCTGGCTAAAGGCGCAAAGGTTATTGCTCTTTCGGCAGTAGATGTTACAGCAGCCCCTACAATCATTGATAAAGCAAAGGATGCAGGCAATATTCCTGTAATATTCTTCAACAAGGAGATAACCGATAAAAATGTTATGGAGTCCTATGATAAGGTTTACTTTGTTGGATCTACAGGAGTTGATTATGGAGCCGCTATCCAGGGCCAAATGGTTGCAGATGCATGGAAAGCAAATCCAAAGCTTGACAAAAACGGTGATGGAAAACTTCAATTAGTCTATTTGATGGGTGATCCGGGTCATACGGCATCCCAGCCAAGAGCAGATTACCTGAAAAAAGCTATTAAAGATGCGGGAATCGATTATCAGCTATTGGCTGAAGACACAGGTATGTGGGTAACGGCAAATGCAAAAGACAAGATGGATGCGTGGATTTCAAAGTATGGAGATGAGGTTGAATTCATTGTAGCTGCAAATGATGCTATGGCGTTAGGCGCGTTGACATCTATCCAAGCTGCAGGATTTAATACAAATGGTGGCGACAGCGAAAAGTACATTCCTGTAATTGGAATTGATGCGCTGCCTGAAATGCTGGATAAGATAAAGAGCGGCGAAGTTCTCGGATCTGTTCTTCAGGATGCGAAAACTCAGGGTGAGGTCATAGTTAAAATGGCTCAAAACCTTGCTGCCGGGAAAGACCCTCTGGATGGTATGGATTACAAGCTTGATGATGCAAAAGCTGTACGTATTCCATATAAAGCAATCAACAAAGACAATCTGGCTGAGGCCGAAGCAACCTATTCTATAAAATAAAACTATTCAAAATCTCATGAAAAAACTGAATAAATGAACGGGTGGATAGATTATTAACTCTTCCACCCGTTAAATTAAAGACATAAAGAGGGGTTGACAATGTCAAACGCTAATAATAGCAGTATTGACCTGTGTAAACAAGGAACCGGGGATTACATTTTAGAAATGAAGAACATAACAAAACAATTTCCCGGCGTTAAGGCATTGGATAACGTGTGCCTGAAGGTAAAACCCGGAACTGTTCATTCGTTAATGGGCGAGAATGGGGCAGGAAAATCCACCTTGATGAATTGCCTGTTTGGTATCTACTCTCTGGATGGTGGGGAAATTATACTGAATGGCGAAAGGGTGAGCTTTTCCAATCCGGCAGAGGCCTTACAGAATCATGTTTCAATGGTTCATCAGGAATTGAATCAGGTTTTGTATCAAAATGTAATGGAAAATATGTGGTTGGGCCGTTATCCCATAAAGGGCGGCTTAATCGATGAAAAAAAGATGTACAATGACACGAAAAAAATATTTGACAATCTGAATATACAGGTGGACCCGCGCACAAAAGTAGGTAGTCTGACAGTATCTCAAAAGCAGATGATAGAGATAGCAAAAGCAGTTTCCTACAACGCCAAAATTATTGTAATGGATGAACCTACATCATCTCTGACAGAAAAAGAGGTTGAACATCTTTTTAATATAATTGAAAGTCTCAAGAAAAATAATACCAGCGTAATTTATATTTCACATAAAATGGAAGAGATTTTGAGGATATCCGATGATGTAACTGTGATGAGAGACGGAAAATGGATATCTACCACACACGCCAGCCAGCTGACTATTGACAGTATTATTCAGATGATGGTCGGGAGGGAATTGACAGAAAGATATCCCAAGAGAGAGACCGTGCCGGGAGATGTTTTATTGGAAGTGCAAAATCTTTCAACACTATCACCCTCTTTCGAGGAAGTAAATTTCAAGCTCAGGAGAGGAGAAATACTCGGTATAGCCGGGTTGGTAGGTTCTAAAAGAACAGAAGTACTGGAAACATTATTTGGTATCAGGCAAAAAGGTAACGGAAAGATTATTTATGAGGGTAAGGAGATAAATAACAGGTCTCCTCTTATGGCAATGAAAAATGGTTTTGCAATGTTAACGGAAGAACGTCGAAGTGATGGTATTTTTGCAGGATTAAGTGTTGCTTTCAATATGATCATTGCAAACCTGAATGCATATAAAAAACATGGTTTCTTAAAGGACAGCTTAATAAATGAAGACGTGGATAAGCTTATAAAAGCCATGAATGTTAAAACTCCTTCTAAAAAAACAAGAATAAGAAATTTGTCGGGAGGCAACCAGCAGAAGGTTATTTTAGGAAGATGGATGCTGACCCAGCCAAATGTGCTTTTACTGGATGAGCCAACCAGGGGTATTGATGTAGGAGCTAAATATGAAATATATCAGTTGATGAACAAATTTGCAGCAGAAGGAAAGGGAATAATTGTTGTCAGTTCTGAAATGCCTGAATTACTTGGTATCTGTGACAGGATACTTGTTATGAGTAACGGTAGGCAAGCAGATATTTTAGATTCAAAAGACGCAACTCAGGTCAGGATCATGGAAGCTTCTGCAAAATATATTTAATAATTGGAGGGATAAAATGTGATTTTATCAAAGAAAAAATTAATAGGCGAAAATTCAGTAAAAGAACTGTTAGCTGAGAAGGCCATATATATAGTACTGATAGCACTTCTTATAATCGTTGTGATAATCGAACCAAAATTTCTATCCCTGGGCAACTTCAAAAACATTCTGGCTCAGTCCGCAACAAGAATCATAATTGCTTTGGCGGCAGGTATGGTATTAATAATCCAGGGGGTAGACCTTTCTGCCGGACGTATGATCGGACTGGCTGCAGTTATTTCCGCATCTTTGCTGCAGCAGGTTGATTACGCTTACAGGATGTATCCGCAGCTGCAGGAATTGCCAATCTTTGTACCGATACTGCTTGTTATGGCCATCTGTGCAGGTTTAGGCTTGATCACAGGTGTGGCGGTAGCAATATTCAAAGTTCCTCCGTTTATTGCAACATTGGCAATGATGTTAATATTATACGGACTTTCATCCATATATTTCGACCGTCCTCCATATGGTGCACAGCCAATAGGCGGGATTACCAAGAAATTCACTGTGCTGGCTACCGGTGCCATCGGTATAGGACCAATAAAAATACCGTATTTGATTATTTTTGCTTTTGTAGTTTGCCTTATTATCTGGGTTTTGTGGAATAAAACAAAGTTTGGCAAATATATGTATGCAGTTGGAGGAAATCCTGAAGCTGCAAAGGTATCAGGCGTTGATGTTATTCGCACACAAATCAGCGTTTATGCCATAGCCGGGCTGATGTATGCATTTGCTGCAACCCTGGAAGTTGCACGTATAGGCAGTGCTTCCAACACCACAGGAAACGGATATGAAATGGATGCTGTAGCTGCTTGCGTTGTGGGTGGTGTATCTCTTTCGGGAGGAGTCGGCAGTGTGGGAGGTATTGTAATTGGTGTCCTGATTTTCACAGTTATTAATTACGGTCTGGCCTTTATCGGAGTGAATATGTATTACCAGTATATAGTAAAGGGCTTGATTATTTTAATAGCGGTTATTATTGATATGAGAAAATATGCAAAGAGAAAATAATGTAACGGAGGTAAAACAATGAGAGATATCACAATTAAAACAAAGCTGTCTGAAAACTGCAGTAAGGATACAATTCGGGTATTCGTTAATGAAATAATTCCACAGCTGACCCTGGAGGAAAAAGTTGGAATCATGTCGGGTCAGTCAACAGAAGAAAAACTGATGTACGATCTGTTTACCATCGCACATTACAATATGAAGCCTTACCCTACTATGGCTGTTGAAAGGCTTGGACTGCCCAACGTCCGGTTTGTTGACGGCCCAAGAGGAGTCGTGGCAGGTTCCTCAACCTGTTTCCCCGTATCAATGGCAAGAGGTGCTGCTTTCGACAGGGATCTGGAAGAAAGTATAGGTAAAGCTATCGGGGCTGAAATCAGAGCGCAGGGAGGAAATTATTTCGGAGGGGTTTGCATAAACCTGCCCCGCAATCCAAGGTGGGGACGTGCTCAGGAATGCTATGGAGAAGACCAGTACCATATGGGTGAAATGGGTGCTGCACTGACAAGGGGCGTACAGAGTCAGAATGTTATGGCCTGTATCAAGCATTTTGCAATGAACAGTATAGAAAACGCACGTTTTAAGGCGGACATCAGTGCCGATAAAAGAACTCTTCATGAAGTATATCTTCCGCATTTCAAGCGCTGCATAGAAGAGGGGGCAGCTTCTGTAATGGGAGCCTACAACAAGGTATACGGCGACCAGGCCTGTGAAAGTAAATTGCTTTTAAAGGATATTCTGCGGACGAAATGGGGTTTTGACGGTTTTACTCTTTCGGACTTTATCTGGGCTGTAAAGGATCCGGTTAAAGCTGTTAAAAACGGGATGAATATAGAAATGCCAAGCCTGATGCTCTATCATAATGAGCTTCCGAAGGCTGTGGAGGAAGGCAGAATAGATATTGAAGATATTAATGAAGCCGTTGGATACATTTTAAGAACAGTGCTGTACTACGAAACAAGAAAAGATCCAATGGAATATACACCGGATATAATTGCCTGTCAAGAACATATTGAAATTGCCAGAAGAGCTGCTGAGGAGTCCATGGTACTTCTTAAAAATGAAGAGAACACTCTTCCCTTCAGCAAAGAAAAGACTAAAAGGATTGTTGTACTCGGTGTTCTGGGTGACACCGAAAATATTGGAGATCATGGCTCCAGTAAGGTACATCCTTACTATACAGTCACTCCGCTTCGCGGTTTGATGAAAAAGATGCCTACCGCAGAAATTATATACAACGACGGCTTGGATATGGAAACGGCCAGAGCACTTGCGAAGGATGCAGATGCAGTAGTGATTGTAGCCGGATATATTCATTCCGATGAAGGTGAATATCTTGCAGACAGGAGCGACATTGCCGAGATGGGCGGTGACAGGGCTTCAATGAGATTGCATAAAAGGGATACGGCTTTGATCGAAGGACTTGAGGGTGTAAATAAAAATATGGTCTGTGTTCTGATTGGCAGCAGTGCCATATTAATTGATGAGTGGGAAGAAAGGATGCCTTCGATACTGTTTGCCTTTTACAGCGGTATGGAGGGCGGAAACGCACTGGCAGATATTCTTTTCGGGGATATTTGCCCCAGCGGTAAGCTTCCATATTCAGTTGCAGTATCAGAGGATGATTACCCGGAATTCGATCCTGATTGCACAAGTGCGGAATATGAATATTATCATGGATATGCAAAACTGGATAAGGAGGGAAAAACTCCTTTGTATCCGTTTGGATATGGTCTGACATATACCTCTTTTGAAATAGGGCAGCCCGAAGTAGAAGTATTTAATAATACTGCCAAAGTAAATGTAACTGTAAGAAATACGGGTAGCGTTAAGGGCGCTGAAGTTGTACAACTTTATATGGGCTGTGAGGGAAGTACTGTAGACCGCCCTGTAAAAGTGCTTAAAAACTTTGAGAGGGTGGAGCTTGAGCCCGGCACAGAAAAACGCATAGCTCTGACAGTCTCAAAGAAGGACATGGCTTATTTTGATGAAGTAAAGGACGATTTTGTTGAAGAAGCTATTACTTATATAGCATATGTGGGAAATTCAAGTGCGGCTAAAGATCTCAAAGCTATAAAATTCAATTTTTAAAGTTTAAATACGTGAAAGGGGATGAGCCTGCTTGAGAATAGGAGTAGATTATTATCCCGAACACTGGGATAAGGGCAGATGGAAAACAGATGCTGAAATGATGCTTGAGGCGAGAATAAAAGTTATACGGATCGGAGAATTTGCCTGGAGCTTATACGAACCTGAAGAAGGTAAGTACGATTTCGCGTGGATGGATGAGGTACTTGATTTCTTCGGTGGATACGGAATAAAAATAGTACTTTGCACTCCTTCGGCAACTCCTCCAAAGTGGATGACAGACAAATATCCTGATATATTACAGGAGGATATCCATGGTAATGCAAAAATATTTGGAACCAGAAGACATTATTGCTACAATAGTGATTTATACAGGCAAAAAACCAGGAAGCTGGTTGAAAAAATTGCCGAGCGTTATGCCAACCACTATGCGGTTGAGGGCTGGCAGATAGATAACGAACTGGGCTGGTCCAATACTACACGCTGTTACTGCAGGAAATGTCACGCCAAGTTTATAGATTGGCTGGAGAAAAAGTACGGCAGTATTAAAAATCTTAACGAAAAGTATGGAACCGTATTCTGGAGCCAGATATATAACAGCTTTAGTGAAGTAATCATTCCAAAAGCCGGGGCATGCTATGACACCTGCCATGATACGCAGGGCCAGAATCCCGGATTGCTGCTGGACTTTTACCGCTTCTCCAGCGAATCGGTTATAGACTTTATGAAAGAATCGGTAGATACAATTAAAAGGTACAGTGATAAACCTGTTACCACCAATATGCTGGATGCAGCCATAAACTCCGGAACAGGTATAAACTATTTTGAAATGTCCGAAGCACTGGACTTTGTGTCGTGGGACAATTATATAGAGTTTCAGTGGGGGATAGCAAAAGCAGCTACTGTATCAAGAGATCATGCACTTCTCAGAAGTTATAAAAAACAGCCGTTTTGGGTAATGGAGCAGCAAAGCGGCCCCTGCGGCTGGAGTAAGCTGGGACCTGCCCCGACTCCCGGAAAATTGCGGCTTTGGACGTACCAGGCAATAGCTAATGGCGCAGATACTGTAGTATACTTCAGATGGAGGGCTTGTCCCTTCGGAACAGAAGAATACTGGCATGGCATATTAAATCATGATGGTAAACCAAACCGCCGGTATGAAGAAATTTCAAAGATCGGACTGGAAACAGAAAAATTGAGCTCGTATTTCGGACCGCTGCAGCCAAAAGCAGAAGTGGCAATCATTAAGTCCTTTGACAGTGAATGGAGCCATTCAATCCACAGACACGTTGAAAATTTCAGCTATGATAATTTACTGCTGGATTTTTACAAGCCGTTTTTTGAAATGGGTATTTCTGTAGATTTTGTACAACCTGGTGAAGATTTATCCGGTTATTCACTGGTAATCGCACCTGCACTACTCTTACTTACAGATAATGAGAAGACCAACCTTGAAGACTATGCGGCTAACGGAGGCAATTTGCTGGTTTCGTTCAGAAGCGGAATAAAGGATGTGTTCAATAATATGCTTATGAAGTCTGTTCCGGGTGTATTTTCCGACCTGGCAGGCGTTGAAGTATATGACTATGATCCGCAGTTCCAAAAACAAACCGGCGTTTCAGGGGTATTTGGGGAAGGTAATTCAAAATTGTGGTGTGACATTATTACGCCTATAACCGCCAAAAAACTGGGAGTGTATACAAAGGACTACTACGCCGGTAAACCGTGCCTGACTGTAAATGAATTTGGAAAGGGAAGTGTGTATTATCTGGGCTGTGATCTGGATGATGCTGCTATGAGCAGGCTTATGAAATACCTGGCGGCACAAGCTGGTATTCCTGTGGGACTGTATTCCATTTCGGGTATGGAGGCTGTCGAATCAACCGATGGAAAGGAAAAAGCCATTTTTGTTATGAACCATAACAGCTATCCTCTGGTAATTTCTCTGGATAAAAAATATACTGAAATATTAACCGACAGCAAAGCAGAAGGTGCTCTCACAATTGAACCCTATGGGGTTGCGGTTTTAAGGAATAATGTTTGAATATAATGCATTAATCAGCTGGAATAACCCTGATATCAAGGGCTTATTCCAGCTTGTTTTATTGATGGGGGCTTTTATTGACAACATAAAATACCTTTTTTTATTATTGTTTACAATATTAGACTTGATTCTATTAATGCTAATTATGTTCACTAATTTCTATGAAAAACAATATAATATATTAATTATATTAATCCGGAGGGTAAACAAATGGAATTACTAAAATTAGCTCTTAGCTTAAGCAAGGCAGTTCGTAAAAATGATGTTGCTAAAGGTTGTTTGTTGGGTAGTGCAACTACAATCGGTACTGGGGGAGCAGTATATATTTTAAAAAAATTACTTGTAAAAAAGTCTGACAGCAAAGGGAACGGCCACGATTTAGATATTAATATTAATTAAGATTATTGCTTGGGAATATAAAAATAAGACACGTAGATATCCTAATGAGAAGGTTCATATTAATTTATTGTTTTTTCTACAAATTGCAGGGGTGCAAGGGAATGAAGATTTTACAGTTAAGAGCATCCGGGCTGCTTAAGAGCGGTTTTGGATGCTCTTGATGGTTGGAAGTATTGTGTAAGCAGAGCTTTTCAGTATTCTGACTTAAAACAGCTTGTATTTTGGTTTTTCTTCATCAAACAGCCAATACCTAAGCCAATCATCAAATATAACAGCTCCAAGGCTTATAAAAATCCAAAGTATACCATAGTACAGGCATATCTGTCCTTGAAGATTGAAGGCTTTGAAAAAGAGACAGATGCTCGAAGAGGAACAGGTACATATAATTCAGTTATTGGAGCAATGCAAATCCTTAAAGGTAAGAAGCTCCTGTTTGGAGTATCCTGCTGCTATACCCGTGACAACACTGAAATAATAGGCAGTGAAGAATATTTCGACGAAATGGTTGAATTAGGAGCTAAATTTGCATGGTTTTTTACCTATATGCCCATTGGAAAAGGTGCTCCAACCAATCTGATGGTTACTGCTGAGCAAAGAGAATTTATGTACCGGCAGATACGTGATTTTAGAAACACAAAACCCATTTTTACATTGGACTTCTGGAATGACGGGGAATATATCGGCGGGTGTGTAGCCGGTGGACGGTACTATGTACATATAAATGCAAACGGAGACATAGAACCCTGTGCATTTATTCACTATTCTGATTCCAATATCAAAGAGAAAACTTTGCTGGAGGCATTAAAATCGCCTCTGTTTATGCAATATTACAAAAATCAACCCTTTAATGAAAATCATCTGAGGCCCTGTCCTCTATTGGATAATCCCGACAGGCTTATAGAAATGGTAGAAATCTCAGGCGCCGAATCCACAGACATGAGTGCACCGGAGAATGTAGTGGAGCTTTCGGAGAAATGCAGGGAAGCAGCTGATAACTGGTCGGTGTCGGCTGAAAACTTATGGCGCAGACAATATGCATCTTCAAAGAAGAAAAGTTGTGTGGAATGCGGGTGTCAAAAGAAATTCACAAAAAATTCATTTAATAAACAATAATTGTTAACATTGTTCAGCTAAAATATAAACATAAACTTTTATATTTTCCCCCTTAAATATCTTTGTAGAAGCTCCGATAATATAATTGGGGCTTTCATTATGTCCGCATGAAATTTTGTCTCTTTGTTTACGGTTATTGATTTAAGGAATTTGTCTTTTATATATTGTCATGGGAGGCAGATATTATAATGAAATAAAAATACCAGGAGTTTGATATGGACTTAACAAGTTGTTATTCTGAGTTAAAAGCTTCACTTGAAGCCTTGAGTAAGGAAAATATTAATGATTTATCATACTTGTATGACAGAG
Source organism: Bacillota bacterium (assembly GCA_023409265.1). Classification (GTDB taxonomy): domain Bacteria; phylum Bacillota; class Clostridia; order Acetivibrionales; family DSM-1351; genus Ruminiclostridium. The sequence goes on from JAEYHZ010000046.1 coordinate 20,662, forward strand.
TTATAGTTAAATTACAGCTATTCATGTACACTTATAACATTCAAATGGATGATCATAATAAGTTAAAAATTACACTGTCATCTGAGATAGAAAATTTGGATCCAAGTGATTCTGCTGCCAAAATGAGCGGAATATCCTCAGTGACTATTTCCGGATTGGCTTTAATGTTTATTTTAATAGCTTTGATGGAAATTGGGGTAAGCGCAATGTTTGTTTATATATTGTTTTGTGGGCTTGTAGGATTTTTGTTGTTCTCATTTGATCTTTTTTCAACTACGCAGCATAATGACAAAAGAAAAAAAGTAATTTATAAAATGTGTTTAGAAATACTTGATAAAGAAAAAGAAAAATTAGATGTAAGATATTGAAAAGGGATAACGATTATCTCTTTTTTTATACCATCCCAGACAGTCAAAGATGGAGTGATCTGGCATAGTGAAAGGGATACGGTTTCTTCATAGGGCAAAACTATCCAGGTAGAATAAAAGAGCATTTAAAGACTTGTGTAATTAGTCTGGAAGAGTTACTTAAGATAGCAAAATGATTATTAAATTGAGTGTATTTTAGAGAAATACTCAGCTGCTACATTTACAATTTCAGGTATAGTAGATACTTCCTTGAGCATGGGAAGAAACAATGATATAATCTTGATGAAAAACATTACAAAAAATATTTGGAGAGCCGACATGAAACATGCTGTACTTATTGGAATAGCCGGAGGAACGGGCTCAGGTAAGACCACACTTGCAAAGAGACTTAAAGATACCTTTGGCGATGATGTAGTTCTGCTGTGCCAGGATTATTATTACCACTCTTTTGATAACCTTACTTATGAAGAAAGAAAACTCCTAAATTTTGACCATCCCGATGCGTTTGACTCAAAGCTTCTGATAGAACAGTTAACAAGGCTTAAGAACTTCGAACAGGTGGAGCGGCCAACTTATTCTTTCGTCGAATATAAAAGGCTGGACGAAACCGTCAGAGAGGAGCCAAAACGTGTTATCATACTGGAGGGAATTCTGATTTTTGATAACCCTCAATTAGCAGAACTGATGGATATAAAGATATTCGTGGATACCGATGCCGACATTAGACTGGCAAGAAGGCTTTTGAGGGATATTCATGAAAGAGGCAGAAATCTGGATTCGGTGGTTAACCAGTATCTGAATACAGTAAAACCCATGCATGAGGCATTTATAGAACCTAGTAAAAGAAACGCTGATGTCATTATTCCCGAGGGTGGAATGAACAATGTTGCCTTTTCAATGCTAGAGGACAGAATTAAGGGTATTCTTTACAATTGGGAATAATAAAATACAAAACGTCTGAAATAATTAGTTTTCAGGCGTTTTTTCTTGTTTATTGCTTTATAGGCTTTTTATCAAAACTTATTGCTTTGTATTGACCCACTTGCTATAAAGAAATAAAATAAAATGGTAAAAATCAACTAAGAAGGTGTATTTTATGAATAACAATTATGCTGAAATGGATAAATCTGATCAAAACGTTTATATAAGTGCTCTTAAAAATACAGTCAAAGTGTTTTGTGAAGACCGGGATTGGGACCAGTATCACAATCCAAAAGACTTGGCTGTAGCAATAATAACTGAAGCATCGGAATTACTTGAGCTATTCAGATTCAAGACACACGATGATATGGTTGCAATGATGGATAATCCTGATAAAAGAATAAAGATTGCAGATGAGCTTTCTGATATCTTTTATTTTATACTAAGGTTTTCGGAAAAATATGATTATGATCTGACCAGGGAATTTTTTAGAAAAATGATTGAAAATGAGAAAAAATATCCGGTGGATAAGTTCAAAGGATCAAACAAAAAGTATTCGGAGGCTGGAGAATGAGACTATATGCAGGTACATCGGATCAATTTATACAGGATACAATTCAGAACCAAATTGCTGAAAAATTGAAAAGTGGATTTTATGGCTACTATGGTTTTAACCCCAGCGAGGGCGAAATACGTTCCTGGCAGAACTCTTTAAGAGCTTTTTCGAATACAGTTCAATATTCGAATCTGCATGACCACGGAATTATTCTGGAATATCAACTGCCTCTCACTTCAAAGAGGTTGGACTGCCTTATTTCTGGTAAAGATGCTGAGAACACAGATAATGCTGTTATTATTGAATTGAAGCAGTGGGACAGATGTGAACCGTCTGATTCAGAAAATGAGGTTATGACATGGCTTAATGGTTCCTTGCGAGATATTCTGCATCCTTCTGTTCAGGTGGGTCAATATAAAATGTACCTGGAAGACACTCATACAGCCTTTTATGACGATTCTAATCCTGTAAGTTTAAATGCCTGTTCTTATCTGCACAACTATCACTTTAATGAAAATGACGTGATATTTGATCCGAAATTTAATGAGACAATAAAGCAATATCCTGTTTTTACTGCAGATGACGTTGATAAATTAAAGGATTTTTTGCAGGGAAAACTTGAAAGAGGTAATGGACTGGAGGTGTTAAAAAGAATTGAAAACAGCAAGTATAGAGCCAGTAAGAAGCTTATGAATCACGTTGGTAATATAATCAAGGGCAATTCAGGTTACATTTTGCTTGATGAACAAAAGGTGGTTTATGACAGGGTTCTAACAGAAGCAATGAAAGGCTTCCATAACAGGAAAAAATCTGTTGTTATAATAAAAGGTGGACCCGGGACAGGAAAATCTGTTATAGCTATTAATTTGATGGCTGATTTACTGCTGAAAGGCTATAATTCACAATATGCTACAGGTTCCAGAGCATTTACAGAGACATTGAGAGAAATTATCGGCAGAAGAGGTGCTATTCAATTCAAATATTTCAATAGCTACATGGAGGCAGGAGATAATGAGGTTGACGTTATTATCTGTGATGAAGCCCATAGAATAAGAAAAACCAGTAATAACCGATATACGCCCGTATCAAAGAAATCTGACCTGACGCAGGTTGATGAATTAATCAGAGCCTCAAAGGTTTGTGTATTCCTGATAGATGACCGTCAAGTGGTAAGACCGGGAGAAATAGGCTCAACTAAGTACATAAAGGAAAGTGCCGAAAAAAACAACTGTAAGGTCATCGAGTTTGATGAACTGGAAACGCAATTCAGGTGCAATGGATCTGACGGTTTTATTAATTGGGTTAATAATACATTAGGCATAAAACGGACAGCAAATCCTATTTGGACTGAAAATGAACAGAATTTTGAGTTCAGAATTTTTGATACTCCGGAAAGCCTGGAGGGCGCCATAAGAGAAAAAGCTGATACTGGGTTTAGTGCAAGAATGACAGCAGGATTCTGCTGGGAGTGGTCAAATGCCAATAAGGACGGTTCATTAGCAGATGATGTGGTTATTGATGACTTCAAGCGCCCATGGAATGCCAAACCTGAAGCAAAAAAGCTTGCCAGAGGCATACCTAAGGCTACATTATGGGCTCATGACCCCAATGGGATTAATCAGATTGGTTGTATTTACACTGCACAGGGATTTGAGTTTGACTATGTAGGTGTTATTTTTGGAAATGACCTTGTTTATGATTTTGATAATCAGCATTGGAAGGGAGACAGAACTAAATCAGCAGACGGAACTGTTAAAAGGTCTAAGGAAGAGTTCATTGATTTTGTAAAGAATACATACAGAGTACTCCTGACCAGAGGAATGAAAGGTTGTTATGTATATTTTGTAGACAAGGATACAGAACGCTTTTTTAAATCAAGAATTGAAAGCACCCAGAAACGTATTACAAATGTAGCGGATGAAGAAATTAAAGAAATTAAATCACCCAAAGTTGTAAAGAAAATAATTGCAGATGATGCTGTAGATGAAAAGAAAAAATATGTAGAGTATCTGCCGGTGTTCTCTCTAAGGGCTGTTGCAACTGCATTTGGAAATGAAGAATCTGTTGAGCATTCAGGCTGGATGGACGTTGGCGGTAACAAAAGAATTGGAAAGGATATGTTCATAGCTCAGGTTGTAGGAAAATCCATGGAGCCCACTATCCCTGACGGTAGTTATTGCATATTCAAGTTTGAAAGAGGTGGTTCAAGAAATGGACTGATTGTGTTGGTAGAATCAAGGCATGTTTCAGACCCGGAATTTTATCAGAGATACACAATTAAAAGATATAGAAGTAAAAAAGAACTGCTTCCTGATGGAACATGGTTTCATAAGAAAATAATCCTATCACCCGATAATATAGACTTTGATGATATTATTCTTGAAAATGTACAGGAAGATGAATTTAAAGTTATTGCAGAATTTGTTTGTATTTTATAATGTTTATTATCAATGTTTTTTGCTGGAGCATTTATTTAGATAAAGTAAAAACCAGGGCACAGAGGAGGACAGAAATGATTTCAATTAAGAATACCCATAACCTCACAGGCGTAACCATAAGCGGAGATTATAACGATCTTTATAATTTAGTTGAGGCACTACATGCAATTACAATTACAGAAAACTCAGAAAAACATCAAAGCTTTGTTGAAATATCAACTCGTGTCCTTGGGCTTTGCTACGACATAAGACATGCCTTTCAGGGAGACAGAGAGGTTGAACTTTTTGACAACAACATGACCGAAGAAAAGATGAAATGGCATTCAATGATTGTTCCAAAAAGCAATGTATATTACTGCTGCAATTACCTTTACCCTGAGATGTTTTTTGTGATGATTGCTTTAAACGAACTTGTGAAATTAAGAATCAGGGATATCACTAAAACAAGATACATATATAGAGAAGCTCTTGATAAAAAGGTTATCTGGGATGATAAAATAGCAGCAATCCGATCTTTCCAAGCAGAATTTGCGAAATGCGTAAAAGCTACGCTCACAGAGACAACATTTTCAAGATGGCTGAAAGTTGTGAATAATGATTACCTGGATATTGAAAATATTACCGGGCAGTATATTGATGTATTAAATATAAAGTATATCAATATGACAAAAGAAAAGAGGCTCAAAAATCTTTCTTTAATAGCCAGAAGGATTTCAGAGTATAAATTTGATAAAGATCATGATGAAATCAAGGAAGTCGTGGCTGCTGCTGCGAAGGAGTATGGATGTGCAAAGGAGGAAATCAGGTTAAATGGAATTGAATATCCTGAGGATATTGAGTGGTAATAAGTAATCTAATGTTTTGTGAGGTTTGTCCATAATTTATTTATGTATTATACTATTAGATAGAAAGAATTTGTAATCAGTAGAATACGGAATATTATATTATCAAATGGATGTTTAAATGAACGAGAAAAATTTATACTTTTTCTGATAGAGGAGAAACCTATGAAGCAGACTGCCAAAGCTGCAATAGTTGAATCATTTAAACAAATTATAAGTAGTAAATCTATTGATAAAATAACTGTAAAGGGAATTTGTGAGCACTGTGATATAAATAGACAGACTTTCTATAACCACTTTACTGATATATTTGATATTTTCAAATTCGTTTTTTACGAAGAAATAACGAGGGAAATTGCGCAGAACAGAACCTTTGAGACATGGGGCGGAGGGTTTCTGGCTACAATGAATTATCTGAAAAGAAATTCGAAAATGATACTGCATGTTTATTATTCTTCTTACAGGTCTGAGGCAAATACCTTTTTTATAAACATTTCCAACAGGCTCCTGGATGATGTTGTCGAGGAGTGTATTGTAAAGCTTAGTGTAAAATTAAAAGATAATGACAAAAGGTTCATTGTTAATTTCTATAGACATGTTTTCGATGGGTTGATGATGGAATGGGTAAATGAAGGGATGGAAGAAGAACCGGAGATTATACTTAAAAAGCTTCTGATTATGATTACAGGAAGTATCCCACGTTCGGTTGCTGCCTTTGTGGAGCAGGGAAAAGGTGGAAGGCTAAAATGAATACATATTGGGAAGCTCAAATGAATATATAAAGAAAAGCTAAAATGAATACAAAAAGAAAGTGTTTAAATAGACACTTTCTTTTTTTTGTCTATTGAACAGTATTTGGAAGAAATTATACAATGAAATTAGGGCATGAGTAAACAATAAAACTCCTTTTTGCGGCGGGAAATTTCCGTTTTAAAATAGGAATTTATTATTCCATGCCTTAAGGGATTACTAAAAATATTAATATTATTGGGGGTTATAGTATGTTCGTATTCAACTATGCCGAAGGTGCAACAGCATTGAGCGTATGGGGTGTCTGGATTATTGTTTTTGCAGCACTGTTTGGCTTCAATGAGGCAGCCCGGAGGTGGAAATTTGTTGGATTTTTAAGTTTTGTAATTTTACCTCTGGCCCTTTCCATACTTTGGTTTACAGTATTAAGTGACACAACCTATACAGACTGGTTCCATCTTGCCAAGGTATATTCTTCAACAGCCGGTTGTATCGGCTTCTGGTGTATCAGACATGTAAATTTTAAAAATAAGCATACGGGTAAGGAATGGAGATTATCCGATAAAAAATGGGCATTGTGCTTCCCTCCACTTATCCTTGCAATAAACATCCTTGAGGCAGTATTCCGTGATATTCAGGTCGGTATTCAATACCGAGGAGGCGGAACACTGGCAGACGAGGCAATGTATGTACTTGGCGGGCCATGGAATTTTATGAATGCCATAGCCGGTATCCTGAATATCATAACAATAACCGGCTGGTTTGGAATCTGCATACGTAAAAAGACTTCAAAGGATGGCAGCAGGGATATGCTGTGGCCCGACATGCTGTGGTTCTGGATAATAGCATATGATTTGTGGAATTTTGATTATACATATAATTGTCTGCCCGGACACTCCTGGTATTGCGGTTTTGCTCTGCTGCTGGCCCCGACGCTATGTTCCTTCACTGTAGGAAAGGGAGCGTGGCTGCAGCATCGTGCACAAACCCTGGCCATATGGTGCATGTTTGCACAGACTTTCCCGGCTTTTATTGATAAGGGTGAATTTGCTGTTGCATCCTCCTACAGTGAAGTTCCGCTATATGTGTTCAGCATAGCTTCATTAGCTTCAAATATAGCAGTATTTGTTTACATGATATACAAAGTTGCCAGGACAAGGAGAAATCCGTATCTTGGCGAGCTCTATACCGATTTGAAGCAATACAGGGAAATAACTGCACTTGCAGATTTGGGACAGCAGGAAGAAACGAAAGTACTGGCTCGGTAGCTTCATTCCTTTAAATGAGTTTTTAATTTTTTAATTAAAATGATATATACCTTTTATACAGAGAATGGTATTTGAGTTGAAAATGAAAGATGGTATTTGAACTAAAAATAAAAGAATAGTATTTGAACTGAAAATAGAGGTATCGATGATATGGATCAATTTAAAGTTATTGAGATAAAGAAGAGTGTACACCAGAACAACAAGATGCAGGCCGATTTGTTCAGGGAGGAATTGAAAAAGAGCGGAACCTTTTTATTAAACTTAATGTCATCCCCCGGTTCAGGCAAGACAACAACAATATTAAGAACCATAGAGGCTTTAAGGAATGAAATGAGCATTGGAGTAATGGAGGCCGATATCGATTCGGATGTTGATGCCCATACAGTGGCACAATCGGGTACAAAGGTCATCCAGTTACATACGGGTGGAATGTGTCATCTTGATGCTGACATGACAAGACAGGGTTTTTCGGAACTGGGAGAAACGGGATTTGACTTTGTAATTTTGGAGAATATAGGTAATTTAATATGTCCGGCCGAATTTGATACGGGGGCCGCAAAAAATGCCATGATTTTAAGTGTACCGGAGGGTGATGACAAGCCTCTTAAATATCCTCTGATGTTCTCCATTGTTGACGTTTTATTGATTAATAAGATTGATGCCAAAGACTATTTTAATTTTGACCTTGAGGCAGTGAAGGAAAGGGTAAAAAAATTGAATCCGGATATCAAGGTTATTCCAATCTCCGCGAAAACCGGAGAGGGAATTCCGGAGTGGACCCACTGGATTCGCACACAGGTGAAGAAATGGAAGGACGGATAGTTCTATCAAAAAGGAATATGTCGAAATTTAAATTTGGGGGGAATTAATGTGGTAAAACCAAAAGTGCTGGAACTGGCAAATAAGATTGCAGGCGGTATAACAGGAGGATTAATAAAAGTAAAACCGACTGATCCCGAATATAAAATTCTTGAGCCGGTTACTACGGATGAAATGGCAGAAGTAGCACTATGCCTTGAAGTAAGGAAACCTAAAAGTTTGAAGGAAGTTTCGGCCCTTTGCGGCAAACCAGTTGATGAAGTTGAAAAAATTCTATACAAAATGGCGGTTGACGGATCGGTAAAATTTGAAAAAGAAAATGGGGAAGATAAGTACTTCCTGGAGCTTTTTGTTCCCGGCGTCATGGAATACATGGTAGCAAACAAGGAAAATGTTGCAAAGTATCCCGTTATTGGTGAATGCTTTGAAGAATATACAAGAAAGCTTGGTGTGGTTCTGGCCGGTAACCTTCCCGTTGGAATGGGGGTAATGAGAGTAATACCCATTGATAGTGCCATTGAAGCTGATACCAGAAAAGCCTCCTATGAAGAAATTACCGATCTGCTGAATAAGCATGAGGTTTTCTCTGTTACCGACTGCGCATGCCGTACCTCAATGAGGGTTATTGGACAGGGCTGTGGACATACCATTGAGGAAATGTGTATTCAGCTTGGCCCGGCGGCCGATTACTATATCCGTACAGGAAGAGGCAGAAGCATTACCAGGGAGGAGGCCATAGCCATCTGCAAAAAGGCTGAGAAAGAAGGCCTGGCACATCAGATACCAAACCTGTCGGGACCGGGTAAAGCCCTTGCCATATGTAACTGCTGCGGGTGTTCATGTTTTGGCTTAAGAAATGCAAACCTATACAGAAATCCGGATTTTTCAAGGTCAAACTATATGGCTAAGGTAGACAGAGATAAATGTGTCGCCTGCGGAGAATGCGTAGAAAACTGTCAGGTAAATGCATTAACCCTTGGCGAAAATTTGTGCAGATCTCAAAAGCCTGCATTGACGCAGGAGAAAGACACACCCTACGATACAGCCTGGGGGCCGGACAGGTGGAATATTGATTACCGCCACAGAAAGGTGGTTACAGAAACCGGTACCAGCCCGTGCAAATCTGAATGTCCGGCACATATAGCCATTCAAGGGTACATAAAAATGGCAGCCCAGGGAAGATACGGAGAAGCTCTGGAGCTGATTAAAAAGGAAAATCCGTTTCCGGCAGTCTGCGGACGTATTTGCCCAAGAAAATGTGAATCTGCATGTACAAGAGCCGGGGTGGATGAGCCCCTTGCTGTTGATGAAATTAAAAAATTTATTGCTGATCAGGACTTAAAGTCAGAGCACCGTTATGTTCCGGAAAGGAAAGCTGAAAAACAAACAAAAATAGCTGTAATCGGAGCAGGTCCTGCAGGATTATCCTGCGCTTATTTCCTGGCTGCAGATGGTTATCGGGTGACAGTATTTGAAAAGGAAAAAATCCCCGGCGGTATGCTTATGTTGGGAATACCCTCCTTCAGACTGGGGAAGGAAGTAGTTGAGGCCGAAATCGATATTTTAAAGGAAATAGGGGTCGAATTTAAAACTGGCATTGAGGTTGGCAGGGATATTACTATTCCAGAGCTTAGAACTCAGGGTTACAAAGCATTCTATGCAGCAATAGGTGCAAAGGCTGGCAGAGGCTTAAATCTGGAAGGCGAAGCAGCAGAGGGTGCAATGACGGGTGTGGAATTTTTACGCAGGGTAAATCTTGGTGAGGATTTGAGGCTTAATGGTTCGACCATCGTCATTGGCGGAGGAAATGTGGCTATTGATGTTGCAAGAACTGCCGAAAGAATCGGCGCATCACAGGTTGATATGTACTGCCTTGAAAGCCGTAATGAAATGCCTGCTCTAGAAGAAGAAATTCAGGAGGCATTGTCGGAAGGTATTGTCATAAACAATTCCTGGGGACCTAAAAGAATTCTCACCGAAAATGGACATGTTACGGGTGTGGAATTTAAAAAATGCATATCAGTTTTTGATAACAACGGAAAGTTTAATCCTGCTTTTGATGAAAATAAGACCAAAGTAGTGCAGGCTGATCATGTTCTTATATCCATAGGCCAGGCAATGGAATGGGGAGGTTTGCTAAAAGATTCAAAAATCCAATTGAATCAAAATAAAACTGTAAAAGCCGATCCTCTGACCTTCCAAACAAGTGAGCCGGATATATTTGTCGGAGGCGACGCGGTAACAGGCCCTAAATTTGCAATTGATGCCATCGCTATGGGAAAGCAGGGCGCAATTTCAATACACCGTTATGTTAATGGAGATAATTTGACAATAAGCCGGGAGCGGGAGTATCATGCCCTTGATAAGGAAAATTTAAACCTTAATGGCTATGACCGTTTGCCAAGACAAAGAGCTCTTCATATTGACGGGGACAAATCAAAAGAAACCTTTATGGATTTGCGTGAAACATTTACTGAAGAGCAGATCAAAAAGGAAACAGAACGCTGCCTCGGCTGCGGAGCTGTAGTTGTGGACGATTATCAGTGTGTGGGCTGCGGTGTCTGTACTACAAAATGTAAATTTGATGCCATTTCCCTGGTAAGAAAATATGACAGTGCAGGTGCAGAGTTCAGTAAAATGAAACCCATAGTAATTAAGCATGTCATAAAGCGACAGGGAAGAATTGCGGTCAAAAAGGTAAAGAGATCATTGAAATCAGTTTTTGCCGGCGGAGTAACAGGCAGCAGAAAATAAAGCTCGCATTCCGACAGGTTGGAGAGCCGGTTTCTCCAATCTGTCGGAAGCAAAAAAAGAAAGGGGGGGTCAGTTGCACGAATTGGGAGTATTACTTGAAGTTATTAAAACAGTAGAAAATTTTGCAGTAAAAAATGGATTAACAAAAATAGATACACTGGTTATCCAGATTGGCGAACTCTCCTCAATGATTCCCAGATATATAGAAGCATGTTATCCTGCAGCAGTAGACGGCACCTTACTTCAGGAAACAAAGTTAAAAATAGAGATTTTGCCGGGTAATGCCATTTGCAAAGAGTGCAGTAAGGTATTCAACCTGATTGAGAATAAAAGTAAGTGCCCGCAATGCGGCAGCGGCCACTGGGAAATACTTTGCGGAAAAGAGTTTATGATCAAGGAAATCATTGCCTGCTGATATACAATTCTTGAAAAAAGGATTGGAATAATGTATAACCTCTTTACCTTCCCAACAATTGTGTTAAACTCTTAGTAGATAAATACAAAAATGGAAGGGATAAATAGAAAATGGATAAAGAGATAATAAAGAAATACGCACAGCTAATCGTAAAAGCCGGTGTCAATATTCAAAGAAATCAGATACTGGTTATATTCTCTCCAATTGAATGTGCAGAGTTTACAAGAATGGTGGCACAGCTTGCATACGAAGAAGGTGCAGGCGATGTGGTTATCAGCTGGAAGGATGAACTTTCTACAAAGATCAGGCTTTTGCATGCACCGGAGGAGGCTCTCGATGAATTTCCCGGGTGGACAAAGGAGCTGCATATGTCTTATGCACTTCGCGGAGCGGCTTTTCTAAGTATTGCAGCTTCAGATCCCGAGCTTATGAAGGATGTTGATGCAAACCGGATGGCCAAGGCAATGAAAGCCAGAAATCTGGCATTAAAAGAGTATTCTGACAGGCTGATGAGCAACAAAAATCCCTGGTGTGTTGTGTCAGTCCCAACACTTTCATGGGCTAAAAAGGTATTTCCCGGGGTACCGGAGGACGAGGCAGTAGAGAAGCTTTGGAATGCTATTCTGATTTCTGTTAGGGCTGATGCCGACGATCCGGTTGCAGCATGGGAAGAACATAAGTCCAACCTTGCCAAAAGAATGGAATTTTTAAACTCATATAATTTTAAATATCTTATTTATAAAAATTCATTGGGAACCAACTTAAAGGTTGAACTGCCGAAAAATCATTATTGGCTTGCCGGCTCGGAAAATACACCGGAAGGTCAGATATTTATTCCTAACATGCCTACGGAGGAAGTGTTTACTTTACCTGTAAAGACCGGGGTAGACGGTACTGTTGTAAGCTCAATGCCGTTAAATTATAATGGAAATCTTATCGAGGATTTCTCTTTGACCTTTAAGCATGGCAAAATTGTAGAGTTTTCGGCAAAGAAAGGGTATGAATCCCTGAAAAACCTTATTGAGACAGATGAAGGCTCACACTATCTGGGAGAAGTGGCACTGGTGCCCTATGACTCCCCTATATCTAATTCAGGGATTTTATTTTATAATACATTATTTGATGAAAATGCTTCCTGTCATTTGGCAATCGGTAAAGCGTACCCATGCTTTAAAGATGCTTCTGAACTGACAGATAAGGACTTTGAAGAGCGTGGAGTCAATGATTCACTTGAACATGAAGATTTTATGATAGGAACGTCAGACTTGGAGATTATTGGGGTAGGAGTCTCGGGGGAGGAAATTCCAATCTTCAGGGAAGGAAATTTTGCATTCGAGAAGAAATAGTATGACTTTATGACTTACATTAGAACAGCCTCTGGACAGTGATTTCAGAGGCTGTTTTTTATAGTCAAAAATTTTTGAAATATTCCTAATAAAAACCTAATATCTGGATATACTAAACATTGGAAAAATCCATAATATTTAGGAGGTTTTTTAGATGAAGAATAGAAATTTATTGATTGCATTGGCATTAGTACTTACAATCACATTATTTGCAGGTTGTGCAAAGACTCCTCAACCAGGAAATACAACAGCACCGTTAACCACAACGCCAACAACAGCAGCAATAACAACAACAGCCGGTACTACAACAGCCGGTACAACATCAGCAGCTACATCTACCACTGATGCTGTAACCTCAGCTTCAATAGTTGACAATGCAGCAGCTTTCCAAAAGGCAATAAGCGATACGGGCACCTGGATTATTGCAATTACCAAGGATCTTGCCATTGATAAGGAAATCACCCTTGCAGGTGAGTTCAAGAATGGAAAGAAGGATGAAGCAGGTAAGGATATAATTCAAAGAAAAATTGCTTTATATTCACAGGACAAGGATCGTAATATCACAGCAAGGTACACTTTAACCGCTCCCAAGCTAACAATCAAAAGTCCTGAAGCCAGCATTCAGCATGGAACCTTTAAGGGTGACCTTTATGTATCTGTTAAGAACTTTAAGTTAATTGATGCCACTGTAGATGGAAATGTTTATTTCACAACCGATGAAGCTAAGAATACGTTTAATATGGATGATAAGAGTAAAGTAACTGGAAAGAAGGAACTAAAGAAAACTTAATTTGATCGGCAGTCCCGCAACAAGCATATAAGAGCTGTCATAAATAGAATAAATTCTATTTGTGGCAGCTTTTTTATTGTCCGGCAAAACCACATGCGCAAGCAAAAGTGGCTCTGCCTCTATGCTCTTTATTTTAAGAAGTGCGGATGGAATCTTTATGACATTAAAAAAGAATGAAAATAGATTATTGAAGGTTGTGTAGACATTGACTATATGAGTTCTTTAATTACCAGTACGTGGAGATAGATGTTATAATTACAAGGTAGGTTATAATAAATCGAGGAAGGGTGATAGGATATGAAAAACTTAAAATCAGTTCTCTCATGTAAAGCAAGGAGGGTGACTATACTTTAGCCCTCCTTAACAAATGGAGGAAGGCTCTTTGCTTAACGAAGAAAATATTATCGCGAAATGGAATGCTGACGTGTACGATCAGAATGTCGACGAAAATAACGACATTGAATTTTTACTATCGGTGATAGGTTCTGCACCTCAAAAAATACTTGAAGTTTGCTGTGGCAGCGGAAGAATTTTGATACCGCTTGCCAAGGCCCGGCATAATGTTACAGGCTTTGACATGGATGAGTTTATGCTTAGCCGTATTGTGGCTAAGGCGGATGGATTAAATAATATTGCCTGGGGCAAGACTGACGCGGTGAAAGGAAACTGGGGAACAGGTTTTGATGTTGTGGTATTAGCTGCTAATATTCTGTTCAACATCATATCTGATTTGGAATATAAAAAGGCACAGGAATTGTTTATTCAGAAGGCGGCAGGCGCGCTGAAGCCAGGTGGTTACGTCTATATCGATTATCAGTATTTTTTATATCCGGAAAAAGTTTTCGGAAATCCTGACGAGAGTATCATTTGGGAAGGAAACGACAGTGACGGCAACTATGGAAAAATGATATTACTGGACAGCAAGTTTGACAAGAATACCGGTATTATCACATTCACCCGTAGGTTTGAACTATTACTTAAAAGCGGCGAAGTTATCAAAAGAGATATATCCTGTTTAAAACATTTCGCCACGCTTGAAGAAATTCACAGATGGTTATCAAATACCGGATTTATTGTGGAGCAGGAATATGGAGATTATAAGCGCAATCCTATCAGTGAAACAACGTGCCGGTCAATCATCTACGCACGGAAAGAATAATTTTATTAAATTAAAGTAAAGTATATGAAACAAATTATTAACACTTCTCCTAAAGGTATGGGAGCTTCTCAAGTATACAGAATTGCAATATATGCTTGATACTTTTTCAGAAAACTCCAAACTGGGTAAGATTTTTGTTGATGGAGGGATAAATTCAAATACTTGTAATTTATCTTTAAAGCTTTTGCTGTTCTTTGGAGGAAAATTATTAAAGGATTATTTGGATTTGTTATATTAACAACCAGGTTATGACAATATTGCTTCTGTAAATACAGCGTTATCATGCCAATTTAAAAAAGTTAGATTATCCCATATTGTTTGTAAAATTATAGAAATATGGAAGAGGCGAGCTTATACTTTGGTACAGGCTCGGATTTCTTCCGGATACCGACATAAAATAAAAACTTTAAGCTCATTTAAAGTTATTCGCAGTCTCACTCCACATGGATGGATTATCAAGTACTTTATCAACAATTTCCAAATAGGAAGATACACTATGGCACTTTTTAATTTTCTTCATAAGTTTCCCGTCCCTGTCTATATGAACGGAAATGTACGACCAAAACTCTTTCATTTTGTCACACAAATGCTTGTCACCTGAAAGGATATTTTTATAGTAATAGAAAATATTATCATGAAATTTCTTAATCATGCTCATTTTATTTTCAGTTGGAATCAACCTGCCTTTTATGGCAGCTGGCAGAAATGGATCACTAAGGGCTCCTCTGCCCAGCATGAAATTGGTGATTGTAGGGAAGCGGCGGCTGATATTCAAAAAGTCAGTACAGGTGTATATGTCTCCATTGTATGTAATGTTGTGTCTGCAGGCCGAAGCAAGGGCTTCAAAGGAATCCGGATCAACTCTGCCGGTATACATTTGAATGCCGGTTCGGGCATGAATAATAACACCTCCCAGAGGATATTCATTGAGTATCTCAATAACTTTCATTCCTTCTTCAGGATTATTCAGCCCAAGTCTCATTTTTACAGTCAGTTTATAGTCAATGTCGGAACAAACAATATCCAGGAACTCTTTAATCATATCCGTAAAAGGGAGGAGTCCTGAGCCTTTTTTCTTATTGGTAACCATGGGGAAGGGACAGCCTATATTCCAGTTTATTTCATTGTAGCCCAGATCAACAATAGCTGAAGAAAAAAGCCTGAAGTCTGTCCCACTATTGCCAAGAAGCTGAGGAACAACCTTAAGGTTAGGATCATTATACTCTGGAAGAATATCTTTTAAAAGCGATTTACTTATCCTGCTGTGGTCGGTTGTGGCGATGAAAGGAGAATAATACTTGTCAATACCTCCGAATATATCATTAAATGTGTTTCTGTAACATGCTGTTGTCATACTCTGAATAGGGGCTAAAAAAAGATTCATAAAATATATTCTCCTAAGTAATCTGCAATTTCTAAAACCTAAAATATATTATAACTTGATAAAAGTAATAAATACAGATATGAAAATCGGCTGTACTTATTTTTGGGTGCTAATTATGGCAAGAGCTCTGTCTCAGAATTCATTATCGCAGAGCTCTATTGCAGTGTATTTTCGTAACTCATTTTCGGCGAGCTCATTTAAAGATTGCCTGCAAACCGTGAAAAACCTCCTGAAAGCACTATTTAAAGCTGTTCTCAGGAGGTTTTTATGATTAATTCTATTTAGTCTACCCAGTGATGATATATTTCTAATACAGCTTGCATGCCACGAAATGTCCGGGTGAAACTTCTTTCAAGCCCGGCTCATGTTTTTCACAGCCGTCTATTTTCTTAAAGCAGCGTGAGCAGAATCGGCAGCCTTCGGGAAGATCGATTGGGCTTGGTACGTCACCAGAAAGAATTATACGCTGCTTTTTCTTTGTAGGATCTACAGAAGGTATTGCCGACAGCAGCGCCTGTGTATACGGATGCAGCGGATTGGAGTACAACTCCTTCTTCGGTGCTATTTCCACCAGCTTGCCAAGATACATAACACCAACCCGGTCACTGATGTGTTTTACTACGTTCAAGCCGTGAGCTATGAACAGGTAAGTGAGACCAAACTCTTCCTTTAACTCGTCAAGCAGGTTCAGCACCTGTGCCTGAATTGATACATCCAGTGCAGAAACCGGCTCGTCACAAACAATCAGCTTTGGCTGAACTGCCAGTGCACGGGCAATTCCCACACGCTGACGCTGTCCTCCTGAAAATTCGTGGGGGTAACGGTTACGCTGATGGTTGGCAAGTCCGACACAATTCAGGAGATAAGTTACCCTGCTTTCGATCTTTTCCTTTGGCAGCAGGTTATTAATTCTGATTGGTTCAGCAATAATGTCACCGACTGTCATTCTTGGGTTAAGAGATGCGTAAGGATCCTGAAAAATAAGCTGTATATCCTTGCTGTAAGTACGGCGCTTGGCCTCCGAGAGTTTTGTAAGCTCAGTGCCTTCAAAAACAATTTCTCCTTCAGTTGGAGCGTAAAGATTAACCAGCATCTTTCCAATAGTGGTTTTTCCACAGCCTGATTCACCGACCAGGCCTAAGGTTTCACCCTTGTTTATGCTAAAGGAAACGTCATCAGTAGCTTTTAATACCGAGGTAGGACGACCGAAAAAGTCATGTTCCAATGTGAAATACTTCTTAAGATTTTTTACTTCAACCAGGACTTCACTCATGCTCCTTTACCTCCTTTTTTTTCATCCTCATAAAGGAAGCAGCGTACTTTATGGCCATCCTTCTCAACCAACCGGGGCATTTCCTCACGGCAGCGGTCCATACACCTGTCGCAGCGGTCGGAGAACGGGCAGCCTGTCGGCATATTCAATGGATTTGGCACCATACCCTTTATCATATAGAGAGGTTCCTCATTCTCATCCTCAAGTCTTGGGATGGAACGAAGCAAGCCAAGTGTATAAGGATGGAGAGGATTCTCAAACAGCGAACGCACATCTGCTTCCTCAACAATTTTACCGCAGTACATAACTATTACATGATCAGCAGCCTCGGATACGACGCCCAGGTCGTGGGTGATGAGCATAACTGCCATATTGAACTTTTCACGCATATGGTACAGCAGATCCAGTATCTGGGCCTGTATGGTTACATCCAGCGCTGTAGTCGGTTCATCGGCAATCAGAAGCTCGGGGTTTCCAATTAATGCCATAGCAATCATAACTCTTTGCCGCATACCGCCGCTCATCTGGTGCGGGTAGTCGTAGGCACGCTTTTCGGCAGAAGGTATTCCAACAATCTCCAGCATTTCAATTGTACGCTTAAGAGCCTCCTTTTTTGAGACCTTCATGTGTGTCATAATGCTTTCCATGATCTGATCCTTGATCCTGTAAACAGGATTTAAGGATGTCATTGGCTCCTGAAAAATCATTGAGATCTGATTTCCGCGTACTGCCCGCTTCTCAGCCTTGCTCATCTTTAACAGATCCCTGCCCTTGAAAAGGATTTCGCCGCCGGCTACACGGCCCGGGTCCTGAAGCAGGCCCATTATGGAAAGGGAAGTAACACTTTTTCCAGACCCTGATTCACCTACTATTGCAAGAATTTTACCTTTATCTATGGAAAAGCTGATATCATCAACAGCATTTACTACACCTTTTTTCAGTTTGAATTCTGTTTTTAAATTTTTTACTTCAAGTAACATGTCTGCACCACCTTAATTCTTTCTGGATTTCGGGTCGAGAGCATCCCTCAGACCGTCACCCAAAAGATTGAATGCCAATACTGTAATTGTAATCGCTATACCGGGGAAAATCAGTGTGTAGGGAGCTGTAAAAATAAAGCCCCTGGCACGTCCCAGCATGTCGCCCCACTCTGCCACAGGAGGCTGTACTCCAAGCCCTAAAAATCCAAGAGCTGCTGTATCCAGAACTGCTGTGGAGATTCCAAGTGTTGCCCTTACAACAATGGAAGAAAGCACATTCGGTAAAATGTGTTTAAAAATAATCCTGCTGTTTTTATTTCCGATAACCCGTGCAGCCTGAACATAATCGTTTTCCTTTACCGAAAGGATGCTACCTCGTACAATACGCGCATACTCAGGGATTGAGACAAGTCCGATTGCAATAACCGCCTTATCTATACCTTTCCCCAGGGCGGCCATAAAGGCAATGGCCAGTAGGATCGAGGGTATGGCAAGCATCATATCCATAAAACGCATAATAATTATATCTGATTTACCGCCGAAATAACCTGCAATGGAACCGAGTACGACGCCGATTGTCAGGGAGATAATTACAGCACTTAAGCCGACGGTAAGTGAAATTCGTGCGCCCGAAATAATTCTGCTTAATATGTCACGTCCAAGCTGGTCTGTTCCGAACCAATGCTGGGGACCTGGTTTTATAAAGCTCTTTGACATGTCGGACAGATTGGGGTCATAAGGGCTAATAATTGGTCCTAATAAAGCGATTAAAAGCAGAAAAACAATAATACATAATCCAGCTACAGCAGCATGATTCTCACGCAGGGCTTCCCACATCTCTTTGAGCTGAGACTCCGGTTTCTCAAGAGGAAGGGCTTCCTGTAATGAATTCTCGTCTGCTGAGGATTTTAAAGTTTTCAGTTTCATAAAAGTCAAGCCTCCTTCTTGGAAAATTTAATTCTTGGATCAAGAAATGCATAGAAAATATCTACAACAAGATTGATCAATACGAAAATACATGCAATAAGTAATACGATACCCTGAACTACAGGGAAATCCGATTTCAGGATACATTCAACGGTATAATGTCCTATGCCGGGCCATGAGAAAACTGTTTCGGTAAGCACTGCACCACCCAGCAATGAGCCCAGCTGCAACCCGATAACAGTAGTAACCGGTATCATTGCATTACGGAGTGCATGGTGGGTAATTACTCTGCCGTCCTTAATGCCTTTAGCCTTGGCAGTACGGATATAATCCTGATTTAAAGTGTCCAGCATGCTGGAACGGGTCATTCTTGTTATGATAGCCATGGAATACATCCCAAGAGCCAAAGCAGGAAGTATGAGATGCTTCAAAGCGTCCACGAAGGCTTCCATATCACCTGAAACCAAAGTGTCAATCAGATAAAAGCCTGTACCGTCATAGGGCTGCAGCAGAGGATCAATTCTGCTTCCGGAAGGCAATATATGCAGTATGCCTGAGAACAGGATTATAAGCAAAATACCCAGCCAGAATATTGGCATTGATACACCTATTAATGCAAGAATCATTCCCGAATGGTCAAAAATAGAATTCTTCCTTACCGCAGAAATAGCACCAATCAGGATTCCTATTATTGATGCCAAAATAATTGCTGCTATGGCAAGTTCTATTGTAGCCGGAAAACGGGACATTATTTCTTTAAGCACCGGAGTTTTAGTGTAATAGGAGGTTCCGAAATCCCCGGTAAAAGCGCCTTTGATAAAATCAAAATATTGAATATAAATGGGAGAATTTAAGCCATTTGCTTCTCGCCATTTTTCTACAGTCTCAGCTGTAGCATGTTGTCCGAGGACAATGGGAGCGGGGTCGGGTGAAAATACCCGCATTATAAGAAATACTATGACAGAGACTCCAAGAAGAACCGGAATCAGCATAAGTATGCGTTTGACTATATATTTTAACATCTTTAACAACCTTTCCCTAATATCTTTGGAACAAAGTCGTTTCGCGACTTGTTCTTCTCAAGGAACTAAAGTTCCGGGAACCCTAGGTTCCCTTCGACGAAACATTTGGTGTTTCTTAGCACCCTCCTCAAAACGGGAAGGGGATTCCCCTTTCCAAGCCCCATGTTAAGGAAGCTTTCAAATATTCTCAAAATGCCATATATGACAAGTTTAATTCTTGAAATTACAGCATATTTTTCCTTAACATTAAAATAATATCTGCCAGAAGCGTAAGACAAAAGCTTCTGGCAGCATATATCAGTGGAGATGTGTCTTCGAAAGTACGAAAACTTTAAATTATAGAACTCAGTTAATTAGTTTTTTGAAGCTTCGGAAAGGAATATAACTCCGGTTGTATGGTAGTTGAAGTCCTTAACATTGCTTCTGTAACCAACCAGTGTTGTAGCATGAGATATTGGAAGCCAAACAGCTTCTTTTGCAGCTAACTTTTCAAGCTCTGTATAAATCTTGTTACGTTCAGCACCGTTTGGTATTATAAGACCTTTGGCTATTAATTCCTTGTATGCCGCATTGTCATAACGCGCAACATTCATTCTCGGATCTTTATCAGCCATCAGGTTCATAAAGTTATCAGGATCACCGTTATCACCTATCCAGCCATAGAAGCAGATGTCATAATCTCCTGCTTTAACTTTTTCCTTGTAAGTTGTCCAGTCAAAAGCATCGATTGTTGCTGTTACACCCACATTTTTGAGGTAACCCTGAATTGCTTCTGCAAGAGCCTGACCGTTAGCTGTATTGTAAGGTCTGGGGTTTGTGTATGTGATTATATGTAAGTTGGTAACACCTGCGCCTGAAAGAGCTGTCTTTGCAGCAGCCTGATCGAAGGCAACCTGAGCTATGCTTGAATCAAAGCCTGGAATAAAGGATGGAAGAACTGAGGTTGCCGGTTCAGCGTAACCCTGGTACAAGCTCTTTACAAGTTCAGGAACATTTATTGCCTGAGAAATTGCAGTACGTACCTTCACATCGTTAAAAGGAGTCTTGGTGGTATTATAAGCCAAATAGTTAATGTTCATACCGGGTGCCTTATATATCTTGTTTCCTGAATCTTCTATCTGTTTAACTACAGTTGCATCGATTCCGTCAATTATATCTGCTTCACCATTATTTAATGCAACTACTCTTGCGGAGTTGTCAGGAATAAACTTGAAAATAACGTTTGAAGTTACAGCCTTTGTTCCCCAGTAGTTGTCGTTTCTCTTAAGAACGATATTCTGGCCTTTTGTCCAGCTAACAAAGGTGTAAGGACCTGTTCCAACCGGGTGTTCGTTTACATTGTTGCCGTTTTCCTCTAAAGCTTTTGGACTAATAATCGGTGCGCCCATGCACATTGCAAGGTTGTTGAGGAATGGTGTGCTTGGAGCGGTCATGTTGATTTTAACAGTATAGTCATCTACAACCTCAACATCCTTTACAGAACCAAATACAAAACCTGCATAAACCATATCCTCAGTCACCTTAGGTGGCAGCTGACGGTCAATGTTTATTTTTACGGCTTGAGCATTAAAATCAGTACCATCCTGGAATTTTACGCCCTTTCTAAGATGGAAGGTGTAGGAAAGTCCATCACTGCTGACATCCCAGCTTTCTGCAAGAGAAGGTTCAATTTGTGTTGAATCCTTGTTGTACTTCAAAAGTCCTTCATAAATGTTTACTATGATTTTTCCGGATTCACCGTCATCTACAAGTGCAGGATCAAGGCCTCTGGGATCTGCACCCTGTGCATAAATAATTGTGTCCTGTGCTCTGCTCTTGGTAGTTGTACCTGATGATGCAGTTGATGCTTGAGCTCCTGATGTACCCGCCGTAGAATCGGCAGATTTGTCACTCTGTCCGCAGCCTGCCAGACCTGTCAAGGTCAAAACAGCTGATAAAGCCAGAGCTAATACTCTTTTGGTTCCTTTCATGATAAAATCCCTCTTTTCATTATTTTTTTATCTACTATGCTTTCCTTCTAACACTGTAGTGTGCTAAAACGATATTTAAAAACGCTTAACATGAAAATGTTAAGCGTCTTTGCTTAAATCAAAATAATTTTATCATTATTTTTGCAAGCTTTCAATATAAAAATATCATTTTTAAAAATGCTTTGAATTGTCTGACGCAAAATATGTATATTCTAGAGTTATTACGTAAATCAGGATTTTGAATTCTGCATTTCGACACTTTCAAACCTTCAAACTCTCACCTTTTGAAATATCTGAAATTATCCTGTCAAACAGTTCCTTGTCTATTTTGTATTTTAATCTATATATTAAGTACCCCGCCACGATAAAGATAAGCGGTAATATAAGCATGGAAAGCTTCATTACAAGCAACCCGGTGTCGGTCACATCCTCCGGCGTGGCGGCAGAGTTTATCCCTGAAATAATAAGTGTTATTCCTACAATACCATTAGCCAAAGCACCTCCGAATTTATTGATAAGCGGCTGTACTGAGAATGTAATACTCTCATTGCGCTTACCCAGCTTCCATTGGCCGTACTCAACCGTATCTGCCAGGAACATCAGCATCAGCAGCTGGATGAAAGCTTCGCCTATAAAAATAAGTACTCCGCCTATACCAATTGGAAGTATATTCATTGGTGAAATAAAAAATATGATATAGCCTAAAATAACTAAAACCGTAGCAAAAGCGTAGAGTTGTTTCCTGCTGAATTTTTTTGAGAAAATGGGGAAGCAGCTGAGGGCCAGCAGCTGAGAAACACCTAGTATTCCGGCAAAAACAGAATACATGTTTTCATTTCTGAAGGCGTACTTAAAGAAGTAAACTCCAAAGCTGGTGGTTGTACTGTAGCCAATCATGAACAAAACCATTGAAATGGCTGTGAACAAAAGCTGATCGTTTTTGAAGAGAACCTTGAACATTTCTCTCAAGGACGTGCTCTCCTGTTCATTATAGAATTTCCTGTTTTCTTTTACCCCAAGGAGAGTAAAACATAAAAAGGCCCAGGTGGTTAAAACTATAGCTGCTGCCAGCGTAAACCATGCCTTTTTACCCCCGCCCAGCACATTTGTAATCGGAAGTATTCCCACGACTATAATATACATGCCTATATTTGCACAAATTCTTGCAAAGGAGCCTATCCTCTCACGTTCTTTTTGGTCAAAAGCCAGGGAAGGGAGCATGGACCAGTAGGCGATATCATTCACCCCGTAAGTTAAATCCCAGACCAGATAAATTATTGCAAAGGAGACAACATAACCAATGCCCGTTAATCCGAAATCGGTAAAAAGCAGTATTGTAAGAAGGCCTCCAAGTACTCCTCCAATGGCAATCCAGGGCTTGAACTTACCAAATCGGGAGTGGGTATTATCCACTAGAATACCCATAAATGGATCATTTAGAGCATCAAAAATACGCAGAACTGTAAGTGCTCCCGTCATATACCACATGGTGGAATCAGGCAGGTTGAGTATTTCTGTAAGGTAGAAAAGCAGGTACATGCTCACTATGGAATAAAGCATATCCCTTCCGACTGTGCCAAGACCAAAGAAATAGCGGTTACGCATTGTGCTGCTCATAGTTTAACTCCTCCTTGTTTATTGCTTCAGTAATGTATATTTCGGAACCAAAATCTCCATACATACGAACTTTTTCGTTATAACCCGTTCCGGAAAATTGGCTGTTCAGAGGTATGCCAGCAGAAAGGGCCTTATTTGAACACTTGTATTCCTGAACGCAGTCAGTCAAGCTGTAGTGTCTGTTTGCCATACGGAGCAGGAAGCCGTCAGGGTTCAGCTCAACCGGCAGAATATGTTTCATCAGACCTCCAAACCGCTCGATGAACATACGTTGAGGCCTGGCTCTTACAAGGTATTGACCATCCTTCAAGTCTGTTACTGCAAGTTTGTCTTCGCTTTCTGCCGCAGCGGACAGTGTCTGAAAAAAGCCTGTTAATGCAATATCGCCGTCTTCACTGACGCTCTGCCATATGACCTTGTTTTGTTTGGTGCTTTTCTGCCTTGAGAATTTACCGAATTGGAAAACTCTTCGATACTGCTTGTAAAAGGCTATCTGTTCAGCAATCTCCTTTTTCTCCTCCGGAGTGAGGTACTTTGCATCAAGCTCATAACCCAGACACCCAAAGGCCGCCACGTTGAAGCGGGTGGACAGAGGAGTTTTCCGCAAAGTCTGCTGGTGTGGAGCCTGGGAAACATGTGCCCCCATTGTTGAAGGTGGATATAAATATGAAAGTCCGGTCTGTATCTTCAGCCGTTCAATGGGATCGGTATCGTCGGAACACCATATCTGAGGGCTAAAGCACAACATTCCCAGGTCAAATCTGTTGCCGCCGCTTGAGCAGCTTTCCAGAAGTATGTGGGAACGGGAATCAAAAATTCTGGACAACACTTCATAAAGGCCCATAATATATCTATGATAAAACTCCCCCTGATTATTAACTGCCTGAGAATACCCTTCGGAAATGTGCCGATTCATGTCCCATTTGACATAGCTGATATTGGCTTCATCAAGTATAGCGGTGACATTTTTAACTATGTAATCCCTGACAATCGGATTACACAGATCCAGTACCAGTTGATTTCTCCCCAAAACGGGTTTTCTGGCAGGGAGTACCACTGCATATTCAGGATGAGAGCGGTATAGCTCACTGTCAGGATTAACCATTTCAGGTTCAAACCACAATCCGAAGTCCAGCCCAAGTGCTCGAATCTTTTCAGAAAGACCCTTTATTCCATGGGGGAGCTTTTTGGAGTTCACCGAATAATCTCCCAGACCGCTTTTGTCATTATTCCTGTCTCCAAACCATCCATCATCCAGTACAAAAAGCTCAACACCGAGTTTCCGGGCATCCTTTGCAAGATTCAGAAGCCTGGTCTCATTAAATTCAAAGAAATGCGCCTCCCAGTTATTGATCAAAACAGGACGTTCACGGCCTTTCCAGTTACCCCGCACTATATGTTCATTAATAAAGTCATGCATATTGCGGCTCATACCGTTAAAGCCCTTTTCGCTAAAAGTAATTACTGCTTCAGGAGTTTCAAAACTCTGTCCCGGGGATAGGTTCCAATCAAAACAATGAGGGTTGATGCCGGTCAATACTCTGACAATGTCACGTCCTGACTTTTCCACGGCGCTGTAGTGGTTTCCGCTGTAAACAAGATTAAAGCCGTACACATGGCCATGATCCTGTACTGCATCTTTTTCAGCCAGGAAAAATCCAGGGTTATGACGGTTGCTGCTGTTGCCGGTGGTGGATGAATTAATGGTTATTCCATATTGTACAGGGCGTTCATGGACATTTGTTTCGTTAATCCAACCGCCGTCCAGTGTAAACATGCGGAAGTTTTCATCGGGTAAATCCAGGCACAGACTCATAATACGACGGATTGGAAGCATGTTATCACAATTATTGGTCAGAACTGCTCTGCGCGTAATTATATTGTTTTTTTCAAATACTGAGAAGTAAAGATCGAGAGTGATATTAAAGGTCTTGTCTCTTAAGGTCACTTTCAGGGTTTGATCTGCTCCGTAGGCTGAGGGCAGCGTCGGAATATGAACAGAGCCCTGGAGAATATTATATGAAGTATAAACAAAGTCGCTTGTGAAGGAGCCGTCGGGCATCTTAATTTCTGTGGGGCTCTGTCTGTAGTCACCCCGGCCGATATCCGACCATTCCAACAGCATATTATCCAGAGAGTATAATTCGTCCGAGGCTTCATAAACAATACTGCTTCCAACAGGGATTGTACGTTTTTGCCCAAGTACTCCGGCAGAATCGGATGAACTTAATCTGCTTCCATAATAAATGTGCTCCAGATGGCCATGTACTGTAGATGTGAATATATAAGAAGTATTGACGGTGTCAAGTCTGAAAACATTATTCTTAATCGTTATCATAAAAAATACCCCTTAATTATTGATGGACTTTTATAATAAAACCCTTGAGGCAGCATAAACTTATGCGTTATAACAATTAGCTGTTTTATCTTATCATATTAGTTATTTATTTACAACGAATAGGGGCTGCGTTTCAAGGATAATTACAAGAATTATTTGGCAAATGAAAAGAGCTTGAGGAAATTGTAAACAATTTTCGGTATAAAACATCGGTTATCAAAAATTATTGTACTTATATATAAAAACGTCCAGTATAGTCACCGGGCGTTCTTATATGTGTGCACGGCAAATGGGATGTAAAAATTTACAGTTGATAGTGAATTAAGCTGATATTGAATTAATTAGTATTAAATCAAAATTAGGGAAACATAAAAGTAAAATACTTTTATGAGGTGAACCTGTGACAGACATATTCAGGACTAAATCCATCGAAAAATTGTTAGAAGGTGCACAAGAAAATGGAGAAGGCAAATCGCTGAAAAAGGTGCTTGGTGCTTTTGAATTGACAATGTTGGGCATAGGTGCCATCATAGGTACAGGTATCTTCGTATTGACCGGAGTTGCCGCTGCTAAATATTCAGGGCCGGCACTAATACTGTCATTTGTTATATCAGGTCTGGCCTGTGCCTTTGCGGGGCTTTGCTATGCAGAATTTGCTGCCATGGTGCCTGTAGCAGGAAGCGCATATACCTATGGCTATGCTGCGCTGGGAGAAATTTGGGCATGGATAATAGGCTGGGATCTGATACTGGAATATGCGGTTACAATTTCTGCAGTAGCTATCGGTTGGTCGGGCTATATAGTCAGTCTGCTTAATGCTGCAGGGATTTATCTGCCGTCGGCACTGATTAATGCTCCCGGAGTAGACGGAGGAATGATCAATCTTCCTGCAATAATAATCATCCTGCTTATATCTATACTGCTTATTCGAGGAGTTAAGGAAAGTGCCGCACTAAATAATATCATGGTTGGTATTAAAATTGTAGTCGTTTTACTGTTCCTGGCTTTAGGTGTTTTCCATGTAAGACCATCAAATTGGGTTCCATTTATGCCTTTCGGCTGGAAAGGAGTTTTCCAGGGAGCTGCTATAGTATTCTTTGCATATATAGGTTTTGATGCAGTTTCAACTGCTGCTGAAGAAGTTAAAAATCCACAGAAGGATTTACCGAAAGGAATAATTGCATCATTGGTTATATGCACAATACTTTATATAGTTGTGTCAGCCGTATTAACAGGTATGGTGCCATATCTGAATTTTAAGGAAACCTCCGCACCTGTCGCATACGCACTTGCACAGGTGGGAATTAACTGGGGATCGGCTTTGGTATCCGTGGGAGCTGTTTCAGGTATTACCTCGGTACTGCTGGTTATGATGTTTGGTCAGACAAGAGTATTTTTTGCCATGTCAAGAGACGGATTGATTCCCAAAACCATTGGTGCAGTACATCCTAAGCTTCAAACACCTGTAAAAAGTACAGTACTTGTAAGTATAGTAACCTCCCTGCTGGCAGGATTTACTCCAATAACTGTAGTTGCAGAGCTTTCCAATATCGGAACTCTGGCTGCTTTTGTTATTGTATCGGCAGCGGTAATTATGTTAAGGGCCAAAAGTCCGGAAATTGAAAGGCCCTTCAGATGTCCGTGGGTTCCATTTTTACCGTTACTATCAATATTCTTTTGCGTTGGTCTTATTGTAGCGCTGCCAAATGTAACCCACATAAGATTTATAGTATGGCTTGTAATAGGAATTATAATTTATTTTTGCTATGGCAGGAAACACAGTACATTAAATAATGAGGTTACAAACATAAAATAATGAGGTTACAAAAATAAATGGGTAACAAATGTTAAACAATGGGTAAGTAATAATATACGGTTATAATAGAAATCAATAATAAATGAAAACATTGTAACTGAATAAGAAGTAAATATGATTTATGCAGAGGTAAATAAATGGATAATGTATTTGATTATGAAGATATTCAGTTGATTCCGGCAAAATGCATAGTTGACAGCCGGACTGAGTGCGACACATCTGTAACACTGGGAGAACGTACATTCAGGTTACCTGTAGTACCTGCAAATATGCAGACCATTATAGATGAGAGGATTTCAGAATACCTGGCTGAGAATGGTTATTTTTATATTATGCATAGATTCCAGCCCGACAGAAGAGTTTCCTTTATTAGGGATATGAAGGCAAAAGGGCTTTACGCATCCATAAGTGTAGGCGTAAAAGAAGAGGAGTATTTGTTTGTTGAACAGCTGGCAGGTGATAAGCTTTCACCCGAATATATCACTATTGATATAGCCCACGGGCACTCCAATTCTGTGATAAGGATGATAAACCACATAAAAAATCATTTGCCTGACAGCTTTGTCATAGCAGGCAATATTGGAACTCCCGAAGCTGTGAGAGAGCTGGAACATGCAGGAGCTGATGCTACTAAAGTAGGAATTGGACCGGGAAAGGTATGTATTACAAAAATTAAAACAGGATTTGGTACAGGGGGCTGGCAGCTGGCAGCTCTGCGCTGGTGTGCAAAAGCTGCTAACAAGCCCATAATTGCTGACGGTGGTATAAGAACAAATGGTGATATTGCCAAATCAATCAGATTTGGTGCTAAAATGGTAATGATAGGATCTTTATTTGCAGGTCATGAAGAATCCCCGGGAGAAACAATAGAAATAGACGGAAAGCTTTACAAGGAATACTTCGGTTCAGCTTCCGAGTTTCAAAAGGGAGAAAAGAAAAATGTTGAAGGTAAAAAAATGTTTGTTGAATACAGGGGTTCATTAATAAATACCCTGCTGGAAATGGAACAGGATCTTCAATCCTCCGTTTCCTATGCCGGTGGGACTTCAATTGAAGCACTCCGGACCGTTGACTATGTTGTAGTTAAAAATTCAATTTTTAATGGGGACAGGGTGTATTAGCTTGAAACATTTATTCGTCCTGATATGGAGTGAATAAATTTCATAAATTTTGTGGCCGCAGTGCGGATCATGGAGGTCAATATGAATAATATTTCGCAAAGAATTGATAAATTGCCTGCAACACCTCTGCTGTGGAGGGTGCTGCTTCTGACGGGTTTTGGCTGGTTGTTTGATGCCATGGATCAGGGGATGGTTTCAGGGGTAATGGCAGCAATAGGCAAGGAGTGGCAGCTGACACCTGCTGATTTGGGTGTTCTCGGCAGCGCTTCAGCTGTAGGAATGGCTGTGGGAGCCGCCGCCGCAGGGATGGTATCCGATAGATTTGGTAGAAGGACGGTAATATCCTATACTCTTGTTTTGTTTGGTATAGCCAGCGCTTTATCAGCCTTTTCACCTAACTTTACTGTATTGTTATTTTTCAGATTTTTAACAGGTCTTGGTCTCGGAGGCGAATTACCTGCCGCATCCACCCTGGTAAGTGAATATTCACCTGCCAAAGTAAGAGGCAGGATGGTGGTATACCTGGAAAGCTTCTGGGCCTGGGGATGGATTATCTCTGCGTTGATAGCCTATCTTCTGATTCCGTTATACGGCTGGCGGATTGGTTTTATACTTGGGGGAATACCTGCACTATATGCAGCCTATATTAGAAAGGGAATTCCTGAATCTCCCAGGTACCTGGAACAAAAGGGGCGTTTCCTTGAAGCTGACGCAATAGTTAGAAAAATGGAATTGCAGGCAGGAGTTGAAAATGCCCTTATAACCACAGCACCGGGTTCGGAACAGGAGAAAAAGAGCAAGGTCTCATTTTCTGAGCTGTGGTCAAAACAATATTTAAGACGGACAATAGTATTATGGATTTTATGGTTGGGTATTAATTTTGGATATTACGGCTTTGTTTTATGGACTCCGACCCTTCTGGTAGGTAAAGGGTTCAGCCTTGTTAAAGGGTTCGAGTTTACATTGATTATGTGCATAGCACAATTGCCCGGATATTACAGTTCGGCATATCTGATAGAACGAATTGGGCGGAAAGCTGTACTGGCTGTTTACTTGGCAGGAACTGCAGTAGCATCGTATCTTTTCGGTCATGGGGAAAGCGTAAATGCAATACTTCTTTCAGGATGTCTTCTTTACTTTTTCAGTCTGGGAGCCTGGGGAGCAGTTTATGCATACACTCCTGAAGTTTATCCCACCAGGGTGAGAGGAAGCGGAACCGGTTGGGCTGCCGCAGTAGGGCGCATTGGAGCTATCACGGCCCCATATATTGTTGGACTCGTCTATGAGACTTACGGCAAACAGGCCGGCTTCAATTATGTTTTTATCATGCTGACAGCAGTGTTTGCCGTAGTAGCTGTCGTTGTTGCGGCAGCAGGTATAGAGACCAAAGGCAGGAGTCTTGAAGAAATTAACACTTCAAAATAGTTAATAAACTTAAGAAAATAAAAAGAAAGGGTTAAGCCAACCCTTTCTTTTTATATAAACCCTACAGGTTCCTGGCAATAAGTACCAGAATGTCTCCCTGCTGTATAATATAATCCTTAGAAGGATTGACCGATGTTCCCCCTTCACAGGATACACCGATAAGTATGCCAAGCTCTTTATTTATATACTCAAGTGAAAGCTCATAAAAGGTTTTCCCAATTTCCTCTGATGAACAAACCTTCTGATAGATTTCATTACCTGAATCATTTGTCATCAATTCCTCTATTGTGTCAGAAACATGCTTGTACAAAGCACTTCTGACAATGATTTTACTGCTGATATGACTTGTAACTATGGTGTCATCAACATTTGCCCTTTTAAAATGCGGCAGATTGCTTTCATCCATAATTTCCGAAATCAGGTGAACCTGAGGATTAAACTTGTCTATTGCCAGACAAATCAGTACCGACCTGGCATCCATCATCTGTTCATTCTCCATACCTTCATCTGCAAGAACTATGACCAGAGACGCCTTACTTATATTTGCCTTTTCCAGTATGGCATCATCCATGGCATCACCGTGAACAAAATATGTATTCTTATGCTCAAGTTCAATTTTTTCTTTTCTGGAGATAACTGTAATTGCCCTTCCTGTGTTCTCACGAACCAGTTCATTAACAATAATACGTGCCTTTTTATTCCATCCTATCACTATTATATGTCCAATTTCCTTTATACCCATTTTTCCACCTTCCCTTTTCAATGTAGCTTCAACAAAAACCGATGCAATAGCAGCAGTAATAAATCCGAAGGTTCCTATCCCTGAAACCATAAGAATGATTGCCATTATCCTCCCTGGTAGCGTTACGGGAAAATAATCTCCATATCCCACTGTGGTAAGAGTAACAAAACACCACCACAGGGAGTCCCAGAAGGTCAAACCTTCCTTTGACCTGTACTCACACTGGTAAAAAACCAATGAACCTGTCAATGTTATAAAAATAAGAAATATCAGGATTTTGTAGACATTGTTTTTATTGAAGGTATTATGAATGAACCTAAAAAAAGAGGCAATTGATATAAACATTCCGGACCCTCACATTTTAATTTGGGATTGATTAACTAAAAAATTTCCTTTTTTAAGTCGTCTATTTTTTCGCTTAAAACGGAATTTTATTATTTAATCATGCCTTATGGCACCTAAAACCACGTTTCATGATATCATATCAGTTAAAATTATACAATAATTTTGACTCCCGTACTTATGGAAAAGTGAGCAATTTACTTGACTCTCATAATCCAACAGGCTAAAATTTAAGTTGCGGCAAGTGATAAAGATATACATAAATATGGTAATATTTATATTAATTTGCTATAAATATTTACCTGAAAAGATTGTTCTAGTATACATATCAGGGGGCTTTTTATAATGGGTGAAAAGGGAAAGAAGTCTCTGTTTCACATACATACACTCAGGCACAGAATGAGTTTTATTTTAGGAATTTGTATGCTATTGTGCTTTTTGCTTGTAGTATTGGTATCGTATATATCAATGCAGGCTGCAGAGAAAAACAGGGTAGAGACTACAATGCAGGCAGATCTGCTTCAACTTTCAGAACAAATTGATGAAGATTATTATACTCTGGTACAGCTGTCACAACAAATGTCTGTGGAGGGCAACGTCGGAAGACTGGTAAATGATTATGTTACTGAAAAGGGTGGCTATGAGCGTATTGAAATATCGGGCAGGATAAGCAGCGATATAAATACCATGCTATTCAGTCATGAGAATATATCACTGGTAGGCTACTACCTTTCAAAACCCGTAACAAAAAAGTTCGAAAAAATGCTCTTCTTCAGTCTACCCCTAAAGGAAAACTCAAATCCTTACAAGCTGACCACGCTTGTACAAACCAGTCAAATGTTGCTGCAGCCAATCCATAAAAGCCTTAATTATTCATCCTCGAAGGATGTGGTTTCACTTTTACGAAAGGTGCGTTTCAGTGATGATAATGAATATATGATCTACGGTGAGATTTTTTCGGGAATAATGCAGGATATCAGAGCATTTTCCGGTATCCGTAAAGTCTCTTATGATTTATTGCAGGTTGATAAAAATGGTGTAATCTGCTTCAGCAGTAACAATGCATTTAAAGTTGGAAATACCATTAATGGGAATGTTAATCCAAAAAGTAAAAAAGTTCAGGAAAGTGGGGACTATACGTTTCTCTCAGCGGAAAGTAAATTTGGGTTTTCCAATATACTTATAGTACCGAAGGCCAGTTACCATAAGCAGATGATTTATTGGCAGCTCAGTGTGTTTTTTGTCTTTATTGCTGCATTAATACTTGTGTCTATAACAGGTTTTTTACTTTTTCATCTTATTTACAGGCCTCTTCAATTGCTGGGACGGGATATGCTGGAGGTAGGAAAGGGTAATATTGTTTCAGTAAAACATTCATTCAGGATTGATGAATTTGATAACTTGTTTACCAGGTTCGATGAAATGAAGCAGGAGATCGTGCTGTTGCTGGAGAATGCCCGTCAGCAGGAAAAGGAAAAACAGCAGCTTGAAATTGACAAGCTCTATTATCAGATAAACCCTCATTTCCTGATGAATGTACTTCATTCTGTCCACAATATGGCTATGATCAACAAGCAGCCGCAAATTGAAAGATTTATTTATAAATTAAATTATATCCTGGGATACAGTCTTGGGAAAACAAACACAAAAGCTACTTTTCGTACTGAACTCAAATATCTTAAGTTATATCTGGAACTCCAGAAGGAACGGTATGATTTTGAGGTATGGCTGGATGTTGAAGAGGGTAATTATCTTGATACACCATGTGCGCGTTTTATTATGCAGCCTCTGGCTGAAAATGCAATCGGCCACAACATTAATGAATTTGGAAACATATGGATAAAGGTTAAATCTATGGATGAAAACTATGTTGAAATTACCATACGTGATGACGGACATGGTTTTGAGATTGACGGGAATAACTTTTTTGCATCTTCTGATAGTAAATCAAATAGAGGTATTGGACTAAGATATGTACAAATGAGTCTGCTGGCTTTTTACCAGGAAAGTGCTCAAATCAATATTGAAAGTCAGCCTGAAGCAGGAACCACCGTAACACTTTTACTGCCAGTTCAGAAAGGAATTGAACCGTATGTACAAGGTATTAATCATTGACGATGACAAGTTAGCAAGAAAAGGTCTCATATCAATGGTCCCGTGGGAAAAATGCGGCATGACTGTTGTGGGGGATGTTGCAAATGGCATGCTTGGCCTTAATTTTCTAAAAACACAGGAAGTGGATCTTGCGGTTGTAGATCTTTCAATGCCTGTATTAAACGGTCTGGATTTCATCAAGGAAAGCCGTAAAAGTTACCCTAAGCTGCAGTATGTTGCTTTAAGCTTTCATGAAGATTTTGAATATGTTCAGAGTGCACTGCGATTAGGAGCTCTGGATTATATATCAAAACTGAGAATGGAGGAAGAGGACTGCAGCGAAATATTTCTGAGAATTGGAAGACTCTTAAGTCAATCGGAAAGAACCATTGACACAGGTGTTCTGCTAAAAGAATCTGTTCCTGTTGATAATGACAGGGGACTTGAGAAGGAACAGTTTGAAAATATGCTTTCCTCATGGCAGGGCTGTCGTTGGGTCTATGATGAAGGACTTTTCCTAAGCCTGAAGGAGAATGTGGCCGGGTCACAGATTAGTCTGAGACAGATGGAACGTCTTCTCATGTTTATATCCCAGGAAATTGAAAGGGTATTGCATATTTCATATCAGGTTCCGTTTCTATCTGAAAAAGCTGAAGGTATCGACTGGATAGACGGATGCCATAGCAATCTGTATGAAATGATAGACAGGTTTACTGATTTTAGTGTACTGCCTGTTTGTATTCTTCATGCAGTAAAATACATCAAACGGAATTTAACCCAACGACTGAAAGTGGAAAGTGTAGCTCAGAAGGTTAACATGAGCAGAAGCTATTTTTCAACCAGCTTTAAGAATGTCACAGGATATACCTTTAATGACTTTGTGCGGTATGAAAGAGTTGAACTTGCTAAAAAACTGCTTCGGGAAAGAAGAGTTAGACCTTCAGAGGTGGCAGAAGCTGTGGGTTATGAAGACAGTAAATATTTTTCACATATTTTCCTGGCTCAAACAGGGGTCAATTGTTCTGAATATATAAAACAATTATCACCTTTATTAAAAAAGGATGATTATAATTAACAGAATATAAGTCAAATACATATAAATTTATAACAAAAAAAATGATAAAACAAGTATTTGTTTTGTGCAAATGATACAAATCCAAGTTGTCCTCGCTTTAGTAATTTGTTATTCTTTATTTGCTTCAAAATACTAATTCAAGGAGGAATTTAGATGTCTAAGTTTTACAAAAGGCTGGGTGTGCTTATAGTTGCTTCTGCAATGCTCACATCAGTTTTTACAGGCTGTGGCAGCAACAATAATTCTGCTAATGAAAGCACCAATTCTGCAGTGATATCCACTAGTGGTACTTCAGCAATGAAAGCTGACCCGTTCATGAAGTTTGAAAAACCCGTTACAATTCATGTGGGACAGCAGGCTTACCCAACTCAGAAATTCCCTGAAGGTGATACAAACGAAGACAATGTATTCACCCGTTACCTGAAAGACAATTTTAATATCAATGTTGTTGTTGACTGGTCGGCAGCTACAGGAAATGACTACAACCAGAAGGTTAACCTTTGTATAGCAAGCAACACCTTGCCTGATGGTATGCAAGTTGACCGTAAAGCATTTTTGAGTGCGGCAAAGGCAGATATGCTTTATGATTTTACAGAAATTTTCCCTCAGTATGTATCTCCGCAGGTGAAGGCTATCATGGATTCCGGTGACGGTATTGCTTATGAATATGCCAAATATAACGGCAAGCAGCTGAGTATGGTTGGTGTTGACGTTGCTCCATCGGGACAGTCAATGCTTAACATCCGTCAGGATTGGCTTGATAAGTATAACTTAAAGGCGCCTGCAACATTAGATGAAATTGAAGCAGTTGCAAAGGTGTTCAAGGAGAAAAAACCGGCTGGAGATGCTACGATTCCAATAGCAGGACCTGATAAGAAGAGCTCTGTATACTCAAACTTCCTGCAGGCAGGTGTCATGTTTGCAGGTTTTGAACCGGTATTTGCAGCATATGATGCTTTTCCCGGGTACTGGATAAAGGATGAAAGCGGCAAAGCCGTATACGGAACAAATACTGAAAACAGCAAAAAGGCTCTTGAACGTCTGGCAAGCTGGTATAAACAAGGGCTAATAGATCCTGAAATGGGTGTCCGTGACAATTCAACCGAGCTGGTTAACTCAGGAAATGTCGGTATGTACTTCTGTGCCTGGTGGTCAATTGGATACGGTACCACCGATGCTTACAAAAAAACTCCTGATGCAAATTGGCAGGCATACCCTGTAAAAGCAGATGACGGTAAATGGTATACTCGTATGCAGTGTCCTGTTGCTTCCTACACTATTTTCAACAAGAATATTTCAGAAGACGTGGCAAAAGCAGCTGTCATCATGAATAACGTTTGGGTTCGTGATGAAAACAAACTGGGAAGTCAAAATACCTCCATCTATTGGTATCCTCTTCGTAATTCAATGGGAGCGCTGGATGAATGCGAAACTACATATAAAAGCCTGATTAAGATTTTGAATGGTGAAGCAAAAGCAGAAGACTTTAACGATCCTTCAAGTCCTTACAAGCTTCTTTATAATGATGCCAAGAATGTAACAACCGTAGTAAAAAACTATTCAAAAGATAAACAGCTCTCGAGATCAAATTTTGATGTCAACAGTCCGGATTTTGCCCGTCTTTATTCAATTCTTATCGGTGCCCGTCCAACTGCTTTGGCTACACCTGACAAGATGATTTATAGTGAGGTTTACAGTCAGACTCCTGCAATGGAGGCTAAATGGGCAAATCTGGAAACTGCAGAAAAAGAAATGACACTGAAGATTATTACAGGTAAGGACAGCACCAGTACTTTCGATGAGTATGTAAAAAAATGGAACGCTGAGGGTGGAACTGAAATGCTTTCCGAGGTGCAAAAAGAAATTGATTCAAAAAAATAACGAGGTTATAGGAGGTAATAAAATTTTTCTACAACCGAAAAATTTTATCTGAACTAATGCGTTATAATAGCTAACCGGATTTACAGATCTGTATGACAAACAGCTGTTCTGCATAAAGGCAAGCATGAACAGCTGTTTGTACATAAATAAGGAGTGAAAATTTTGAACAGGAAAATATCTTCTTTAAAGCTCCAGACCCATTACTCAATTATGGTTATACCGGGTGTCCTCTGGATGGTTCTATTTAATATCGTGCCAATGGCCGGAATAGTTATGGCTTTTAAAAATTTCAACCCGGGCCTGGGTTTATGGAAATCTCCTGGTGTAGGCCTTGAAAACTTCAAATATTTGTTTTCCATGAGCGATGCCCAGCGTGTAGTAATTAACACCTTGATTATTGCATGCTCAAAGGTTGTATTGAATATTATAATCCCGTTGGCATTTGCTTTGCTTCTGAACGAGGTAACAAACCTTAAATACAAAAAATTTGTACAGACAGCAGTGTATTTACCCCACTTTCTTTCATGGGTTATTCTTGCAAGTGTAATTCTTAATATATTCAGCCTGGATGGCATTGTTAATCAAATTACGGGCTTGTTCGGTGCTAAACCTGTTATTTGGTTCAGTATGGCTTCCTACTTCCGGCAGTTGGTAATAGGTACCGATGTGTGGAAGGAATTCGGTTTTAATGCGGTAATATTCCTGGCAGCGCTTACAGGTATAAATCCCAATTTATATGAAGCTGCCACAATTGACGGCTGCAGCAAATGGAAATCAATCTGGTATATAACAATACCCGGTATAGCTGGGACAATTGTGCTATTAGGCGTTTTAGGTCTTGGAAATGTACTTAATGCCGGGTTTGATCAAATATATAACCTGTATAATCCTATGGTTTATTCAACAGGTGACATTCTGGACACCTGGGTTTACCGTATTGGCCTGGTAAATCTGCAGTTTTCTCTGGCAACCACTGCCGGTTTGTTCAAGTCGGCCATCAGCTTTGTAATGATAGTTATATCCTATTGGGCTGCATACAAACTGGCTGACTATAAAATATTCTAGGGGGAGGGAAAACATAATGGTACAAAGCAAAACCTTTGGTACAAAGGTTTTTAAAATTTTTCTATACATATTGATGGCATTTTTGACACTGAGTTGCCTGTACCCGATCTGGTACGCTTTCTGTCTCTCCATTTCATCAAAGGTAGCTTCTAACTCAGGTAT
The DNA here is from genome assembly GCA_023409265.1 of Bacillota bacterium. GTDB lineage: Bacteria > Bacillota > Clostridia > Acetivibrionales > DSM-1351 > Ruminiclostridium. Next base: position 58,322 of record JAEYHZ010000046.1, read on the forward strand.
GGTAACACTCTATCCCGTGGGCTTTTCCCTGAGATCCTATACTGAGATAATGGGGGATTGGAAATTCTTTCATTCCTTCTGGGTCTCAATTCAAAGAGCAGTACTTGGGACTGTTGTATCAATGCTGGTAATGATACTGATGGGCTATCCTCTCTCCAAGACAAAACAGCAGTATAAGCCCAGAAATATACTTATGTGGGTGGTTATATTCTGCATGGTGTTTAACGGAGGAACAATTCCGTGGTATTTAACCATGGTAAACTATAAACTTATTGATAACATATGGGGACTGGTGCTCTGCGGAGGCCTACCGGTATTTAACCTTATTCTGATAATGAATTTCTTCCGGAATCTTCCGCAGGATCTGGAGGAAGCAGCGGTAGTTGACGGAGCGGGTCCCTGGAGGATACTCTTTGGAATTGTTGTACCATGTTCAAAGCCTGTATTGGCTACAATAGTACTTTTTACCAGTGTGGGCTACTGGAATGAGTTTTTCCAGGGGCTGGTTCTTTCCAGCGGAGATAAACATTATCCTCTTCAGACCTATATACAGCAGATGGTGGTAAATGTTCAGGCGGCCAGCATGTCACCCGATCAGGCCAAACTGATGAATGAACTTTCAAATAAGTCGCTGGATGCGGCAAAGGTGTTCATCGCAATGATACCAATGCTGGTTGTTTATCCTTTCCTACAGAAGTATTTTGTTACCGGTATTATGCTGGGTGCTGTAAAGGAATAAAAAACTAACTATTAAAATAAGAAGGAGAAATTTTATATGCTCAGACAAGATAACAACAGGCTGCTTCGCCGTTCAGACGCCGAATTGCTTTGTATTGAACCCTGGGGAGAAAACAGCTTTCGTATTCGTGCTTCCCTTCAACCGGATATCCTCCCGAATGAGGATTTTGCACTCCTTCCAAAAAAGAATGGGATAACTGCCATGATCAGCATAAACGGGAACAGGGCTTCTATTGTAAATGGAAAACTTCGCTGTGAAGTATTACCATCGGGAAAACTTAGATTTTATAACCAGAAGGGAGAACTGCTTCTGGAGGAATATGACCGCAACCGGTTCCGTGCCGATGACGAGGGCTTTAACAGTGCTTTAGAAATATTGCCGCGTACTTTTACCCCAATACTGGGAACCGATAATTACAAGCTGTTTGTCAGATTCGAAGCAAAAGACGAAAAATTATACGGTATGGGACAATATCAGCAGCCTGATCTAGAGCTTAAAGGCTGTATACTTGAGCTGGCTCAAAGAAATTCTCAGGCCAGTGTTCCATTCGTACTCTCAAGTGCAGGTTATGGCCTACTGTGGAATAACCCGGCTATCGGAAAGGTTACTTTTGGAAAAAATTTGACTGAGTGGTATTCCGAGTCAACCAAGCAAATGGACTACTGGATAACTGCCGGGGACACCCCTGCTGAAATAGAGGAAGCTTATGCAGATGCAGTAGGTAAAGTACCTATGATGCCTGACTACGGAACAGGTTTCTGGCAGTGCAAACTCCGTTACCAGACCCAGGATGAGCTCCTGGGGATAGCAAGGGAATACAAAAAGCGCGGACTGCCCATTTCTGTTATTGTTATTGATTATTTCCACTGGCCGCATCAGGGAGACTGGTGCTTTGATCCGGAGTATTGGCCTGATCCTGCTGCTATGGTCAGGGAATTGAAGGAGATGGGAATAGAACTGATGGTGTCAATCTGGCCCACAGTGGAACAGGGCAGCGCAAATTATGAAGAGATGAAGGAACTTGGCTTTCTGACCCGTACAGAAGCAAGTTCGCGCATGAACCAGCTTGGAAATATGTGTTTTGTCGATATGACGAATCCTGATGCCCGTGAATATGTTTGGTCAAAAATTAAGGAGAATTACTACAAGTATGGAATAAAGGTGTTCTGGCTGGATGAGGCAGAACCTGAATTCACAAAATATGAATTCAGCCATTACCGCTACCAGAGAGGTGCTGACCTTGAAATAGGGAATATGTATCCCCGTTATTATTCTGAAATGGCCTATAAGGGAATGACTGCGGAGGGGCAGGAAGATATACTGAATCTTGTCCGTTGTGCCTGGGCAGGTTCTCAGCGCTATGGTGCACTAGTGTGGTCAGGTGATATTGATTCCAGCTTCCGCTCCCTGCGCTACCAGCTTGCAGCCGGCCTGAACATGGGCATTGCGGGTATACCCTGGTGGACCACGGATATTGGAGGCTTCCACGGTGGTAACATTACAGATCCAAAGTTCAAGGAATGCCTTGTGCGATGGTTCCAATTCGGAGCTTTTTGTCCTGTTTTCCGTTTGCACGGAGACCGTGAGCCCCACAAAAAGCCACTGGGCACCTCAGGCGGAGGTGCTACACCAAGCGGTGCCGAAAATGAAGTATGGACTTACGGTGAAGAAGTTTATGAAATATGTAGGAAATATATGGAACTTCGTGAGAAGCTGAGACCTTATATCACCAATACGATGAAACAGGCACATGAAAAAGGCACTCCTGTAATGCGTACTCTGTTTTATAATTTCCCGGAGGACATGAATACGTGGAATATTAATGATGAATTCTGCTTTGGGGATAATATTCTTGTATGCCCGGTCCTCTACGAGGGCCAAAGGAGCAGAGAGGTGTATCTTCCTGCAGGCTGCCGCTGGCGTGACCTTAACGGCCGAGAGGTTTATGAGGGTGGACAGACTCTTACCTGCAGTGCACCTATTGATGCCATTCCGGTATTTTTCCGTGAGGGAACGCTGACTGAGATTTCGTTACAAGTTTAAAAGTTAAAGCCCTGCTTTGCCATAAAAGCAGACAGACTTGTAATTCGGATATACAAGAAAAAACTATCCCTCTCTTCTGTATTTACTGGGAGAACAGCCGATGGCCTTAATAAATTCCCTGTTGAAATAGCTGATATTGTTAAAGCCCACGCTTCGTGCAATATCGGCTATTTTTTGGTCTGTTTCAGTTAACAGAGTACAGCTTTGTAAAACCCTGTAACGGATGACGTAGGCAATGGGCGGTATATTCATCACTTCCTTGAAAGAATGGCAGAACTGGCCTTCACTCATTGGAAGGATTTTGGCAAGAGCGGCCAGAGTAATTTCTTCTTTGAAGTTTGTATGAATGTAGTCCAAAACAGGCTGCATTCTTTCGAACTTATAGTTTTTCTTATCTCTCCACCGGGGAACTGAAGCTGATGAATTCTGATAACACAGGTGCCACATTTCAAATAGCTTGCTTTTTAGCAGAAGTTCATTTTCTGAAATATTGAGATCCCGTAAAGCATCTATTTCCTTAATACGATCAATTACAGCTGACTGCCACTCTTCCTTATTATTTAGACAATTATCAAAGGTGATTTTGCCATTAATAATGGGATAGACAAATTTGGAGTATGCCCCACCCTGCTTGTTTTCTCCTATAAGATTGGGGTGGAACAGGACAACACTTGCTTCACAGGGCATTCCATTATATGAACGTGCTGCATGAAGCTGATCGGAATTTACAAAAAGACCTTCTCCGGCTTTGACGTAATATTCCTTATCCTCAATTGTATAGATAATTGCCCCTTCCAAAACAACTATAAATTCAAATTCCAAGTGCCAATGAAGGTAAAAGAAATTCTCTTCATTGGGACCATAGCTTAAATGGTGTACTGCTATTGGTATAAGAGCTGTTCCGTGAGTAGCTTTTTCCTTTAAAAGTATCTTGGATTTCAAAATATACCTCTCTTTCAGTTCTCTTTCAGTCTAAGAGTCTCCAAATCAGCAATATTGTGTTATTAATCGTTAATTTACTTAAAGATTACTGCTTAAACAATGAATATAATACAATTATATTGGTTAAACAGGATTAAGGCAATATAAGAGGCTGGCTTGAAAGACTTCACTTACACTTTGTCTTTCAAGCCAACCGATGAATTTATGGCCGCGCGACATATTCAAAGTATAATAGTGTGTTAGTGAAATAAAAAGTGCTATATACTTTGAAAACGCGCATGTCAAATTAACCTCCTTTATTCGACTTATAGCGGATATTGGGGAGAAATTTTCATTACTTTTGGCCGCTGTGCGGCTCATGGAGGTTATTATGAAATTTACACAGGTTGGAAATCGGTTAATAGGACAATCAGGAGTTGAAACAATCTGGATTGAGCCCTGGGGGGAAAATTCACTGCGCGTTCGCATGACAAAAGAGGCTGTAATGGATGCCAATGATTGGGCTTTGATAGATAAGCCAAAGGCTGCTGTATCAAAAATAGCAATAGAGGATGTGGAACTGGTAGAACCCTGGATTTCGGAGGCTGAAAAGGAGGAACACACCTTCAGAAGTCAGGCTGCTTCAATTCAAAACGGTGAAATCATTGCATCCTTTAATGCAGAGGGGTGGCTCACTTTTAAAAACAGTGATGGAAAAATACTGACCGAAGAATACTGGCGTGACAGAAACCGTATTGACAGATACTGTGTGCCGCTCCGCGTTGAGGGAAGAGAAATGAAACCTCTCACCGGAACCAGTGACTATACCTTGACTCTGCGCTTTGAAGCTTATGAGGATGAACAGATTTTCGGTATGGGACAGTATCAGGAAAAAGTTTTAAATAAGAAGGGTGCCACCCTTGAGTTGGCACACCGAAACTGTCAGGCAAGCGTACCTTTTATGTTGTCAAGCCGTGGCTACGGCTTACTGTGGAACAATCCTGCCATCGGGACTGTAACCTTTGGCACCAACCGCACTGAATGGGTTGCCAAAAGTACCAGGAAAATGGATTATTTCATAACAGCCGGCAAAACCCCTGCACAGATTGAAGAACAATACGCAGATGCGGTAGGGAAAGCGCCAATGATGCCCGAATACGGAATGGGCTTCTGGCAGTGCAAGCTCAGGTACCGTACTCAGGAAGAACTCCTCAACGTTGCAAGGGAATACAAACGCAGAGGTATTCCTTTGGATGTAATTGTAATTGACTTCTTCCATTGGACCAAACAGGGTGACTTTAAATTCGAGCCGAGAGACTGGCCCGATCCGGATGCTATGATTGCTGAATTAAAGGAGATGGGTACCGAACTCATGGTATCGGTTTGGCCCACAATTGACAGCCGGTCTGAAAACTATGGGCCAATGTCGGGCCAGGGCTACCTGATTTCAGCCGACAGAGGCATGAATATAAATATGAACTGGATGGGTGAGACCGTTTTCTTTGATGCAACTCATCCCGGCGCAAGAGACTACGTTTGGCAGGTTTCCAAAAAAAATTACTACGATAAAGGTGTACGCATATTCTGGCTGGATGAAGCCGAACCTGAATACGGCCCCTATGATTTTGATCTGTACAGGTATTATCAGGGACCTGCACTCCAGTGCTCAAATATTTATCCGGCAATGTATGCAAAGGGGTATTATGATGGTATGACAGCCGAGGGGCAGGAAAATATCTGTAATCTTGTCCGTTCTGCCTGGGCCGGAAGCCAGCGCTACGGTGCACTTATCTGGTCGGGGGATGTATCCTCCACCTTCAGAGCCATGAGAGAACAGCTGCAGATAGGCCTCAATATGGGTATTGCGGGAATACCATGGTGGACAACAGATATAGGCGGCTTTTTGGGCGGATATGTGAAGGATAGGAACTTCCATGAACTATTGCTCCGCTGGTTTGCTTTTGGTGTATTCTCACCGGTGTTCCGTCTGCATGGTGAACGTGTACCTCATATTCAGCCAGAACAGGCGGTGATTGACGGGGTTACTCAAATGTTTACGGGCAGTGCAAATGAAATATGGAGCTATGGTGAGGAAAACTATGAAATAATGAAGAACTACATCTTCATGCGTGAAAGGCTACGTCCATATATCCGTGCATGCATGCAGGAGGCTCATGAGAAAGGTACACCGGTAATGCGTACCATGTTCTACCAGTTCCCCGAAGATGCACAATGCTGGAATACTGACTCACAGTACATGTTTGGACCTGACATACTGGTTGCACCCGTATTTGAACCGGGGCAGAAAAGCCGTGAAGTTTACCTGCCTGCAAATCAGGCCTGGAAAAATGCAAAGACCGGTGAAGTGGTTCAGGGAGGTCAAACCGTTGTTGTTGAAGCACCAATAAGTGAGATTCCTCTCTTTGTGAGGGCCGAGAAGAATTATCCTATATATCACAATTAGTTTGAATAAATATGTCAATTTGGAAATATGCAAAGCCAATATACCGGCTTTGCATATTTTCCAAACCGGGGCCGTTTTGGAGGACTTTAGTCTGAAAACCGGCGTATTTTGGACATGGAGGTATAAATGAGAGCTGAAGAATATGTATATAAATCCATATCTGTTCCTGGAGGAGGTTTTGTAACAGGGTTCGTTTTTCATCCGGCAGTACCGGATATCCTATACTGCAGAACGGATATCGGCGGAACCTACAGGTATGATTTCAAAAATAATTGCTGGATATCACTTATAGATCATGCAACCGATCCTGGGATGTGGGAGACCTACCCTCTGTCAATAGCGCTTGATAAGCATAATCCCGGCTTTATTTATACAATGGTGGGACTTTACCCTACTCATAAAATTGCTTTTTCTGATGACTATGGAACTCACTGGGTATACTTTGAACCGCCGGCAATTGATGATAAAGGTAACACCGCAGCAGTGCACGGAAATGCTCCGGGACGTTCCACCGGGGAGAGACTGGTTGTGGACCCAAATGACTCCAATATTCTGTATATGGGAACAATGGAGGACGGCCTGTGGAAAACAGAGGACAGCTGCAGGACCTGGAAAAGACTTGAAGTTGCTTACCCGGATAAACTCTCTGAAAAGAATATAGCTTTTGTTGAGGTTGACCCTGCAAGCGGAGGATACGGCAGTCCATCCAGAAGGATTATTGTTGCTGCAAGCGGACAGCAGGGTTCTCCCGGAAACAATATCCGCGGGCAGAGTGTCTATATAAGCAATGACTTTGGAAATACCTTCAAACCATTGGAGGGTGAACCTGCTCCTGTTATTGGAGGACCAGACGACTACCCTGGATACGTAGGGCAAAGAGCTGCCTTCCTGGGAAAATACCTGTTTATATCCTACGCCGCCTACAATGTCGGTTGGTCTAACTGGAACACCTATGGCTGTGATACAGGTAAATGCTATGATGGGGCACTTTATCGCTTTGAGCTGGACAGTGAAGGAAATGTCAAAGAGGTTCTGGACATAACACCACCAAACATAATCCAGCCCGGTTACAGTGACCCTCAAGCTCCGGGAAGAAGACTCGGATACGGCATCAGCGGTATATCTGCAGACCCGCAGCTGCCGGGCTCTTTGATCTGCTCAACAATTACAGCTTCACCCGATACAATTTACCGTTCCAACGATTACGGACTGACCTGGAAACCCATAATGTCAGGACTTAAAATTGGTAAAGTAGATTTTAATGTTTCCTACCAAAAGCCGGTGTACAATGGGAATGAATCACTGATTCACTGGATGTCGGACCTGAAGATAAATCCATTTGACAGTAATATGGCAGTTTTCAACACCGGTGCAGGAATATTCATGACCAGGGATTTAACCAAAGCCGACACAGGTGAAGAGGCAACCTGGGCCTGCTGTGACAACGGTGTTGAAGAAACTGTGCATCTGAACATTTATTCGCCACCCGAAGGTAAGGTAAAACTTATTGATATAATCGGGGATTACGGCGGTTTTGTATTTGCTGATCTTGACAGTCCGGCAGAAAACACTTTTGCCAACCACAACAGGGATAGATGGATTACAGCCATGAATGCCGATTATCCGGACAGAAAACCGGGTCTGCTTGTTGCTACGCCAAGAGGTAACTGGACAGGAAAGACAAAGGGAGGCATTATTGTATCCCTCGATCAGGGAACTACCTGGCAACAGCTGAAGGATCCAGCAGGTATTAATGAAGACATTGATATATTAATTCAAGAATTGAAGAGGCCAAATGTTACTTCAGGCTGGACAGCAATTTCCGCTGATGGTGAAACCATTCTATGGGTTCTGGGCTTGCCCGTTTATGCATCAAGGCTGGTTTATACCCGCAATATGGGAGCGACCTGGGGTAAATCTAAAATTTATGAGATTGAGGGTAATTTGCTTGATGGTTATAATTTGCAGTTTAAAGTGATGTCTGACAGAGTTAATCCCGACATTTTCTACGGTTTTAGTGAAACCCACGAGGGAGCAGGTTTTTACGCGAGTCTTGACAGGGGGGAAACCTTCCGGCAATTAAGAGCACCTGAAGGTTTCCCGGAGGTAAACCTTGCAGGGATCGACAGTGAGCAGCATTTCGAAATCCGTGTCGAGTCCGGCAGGGAGGGGGTTATCTGGATGGCTATGCAGCAGGCCGGACTCTGGAGGATTGCCTATAATACAGGCAGCAATAGCTTCTCAGGGAAACGGGTTTCTGCAGAAGGTGATTCCATAAAGAGAATAGGACTGGGAAAACCGGCGGAAGGAAGTGAAGTAAAAACACTCTTTACAAGCGGAACAATACAGGGTCAATATGGCTTTTACAGATCCCATAACGGAGGTGCCAACTGGATTCGAATAAATGATGACAGACATCAATACGGAGATATCCGATCCATATCCGGAGATCCCAGGGTTTTTGGACGTATTTATGTGGCAACGGGCACCAGAGGGTTGGTATACGGGGACATAAAGAGGTAAAAGCTCGCTTCTACTTCAGAATTAAACTGTTCAGTTGTTTTTTTATGAGCCTGTATCCGGGTGTCTATATTTGACTGGAAATCCATAAAGTGTATAATGGTTTTATAGTGTTATGAAACAGTATTAAAAAAACAGGAGGGATCTCTATGGTAACATGTAAAAATCTTTTTGAAAACAAAAACCTTGAAATAGTAGAAAGTAAAGGAGATGTAAAGGTTCTGGAGTATAAGAGGGATATAAGTGTAACTGCTGCAAATGCCATGAATGCTTATTATTCCGCTGAAATGAATGTCAGGAAGAGACAGGTTCTTATCGAACTAAACAACACTGCTTATACCATCAGCGCGGGAGCCATGCAGTGGACCTCCGGCGCTGTAAGCATGGCTGCGGATGTAAAAGGTCTTGGCGATTTGCTGGGTAAGGCTCTTTCATCCAAAGTGACTAAAGAATCTGCTATAAAGCCGAAGTACCAGGGAAGTGGGCTTTTAATGCTGGAACCTACATATAGACATATTCTGCTTGAAGAGGTATCCGAATGGGGAGGACTTGTACTGGATGACGGTCTTTTTCTTGCATGTGAGTCAAGAGTGCAGCAAACTGTTGTAGCCAGATCAAATCTCTCTTCTGCTGTGTTGGGAAAAGAGGGACTGTTCAATCTGTGCTTAAGGGGTGCCGGAGTTGCGGCACTGGAAAGTCCGGTTCCAAGGGATGAGCTTATTGAATTTGTGCTTCAGAACGATGAAGTCAGAATTGACGGAAATTATGCCATAGCCTGGTCGGATACTCTTGACTTCAGAGTTGAAAAGTCAAGTAAAAGCCTGCTTGGATCAGCCGTTTCAGGCGAAGGCTTTGTAAATGTTTATCGTGGTACCGGAAGAATACTTATGGCGCCGGTAGGCTAACTTATAAACGAATTATGCTTGGAGGGCAGGTTCAATTTACTTGGCCAAACAGTTCAGACTTATTTGTCTGCCCTGTTTGGCCAAGTATTGACATTTTGTATGCTATTGGAAGTTGGTCAGGTTATTGAAGGGTCACACTTTGGTATTTGATTGTACTGACCGGCTGACATATGAAATTACAGTTCATTTATTGGTTTGCATAATATTTCATTGATTTTAAGTTTGGATAAATTTCTTGTTGAAGCAGCCTGTATCACCATGGCCGTGTCTGACCCCTTACCGGTACCTGCAATAGCTATTACTTTTTCACCGGCATCAAGAAGACCTGCATCTGAGGCCATCAGCACAATTTCATAACAAACTTTAACACCCTCGGAAAAACACCGTAAAAAGTTTGCTATAATGCCGGGAACGTTTGAGCCAAACAGTTTTTCGGTATGAAAGAGCATTGTCCCAAAGTGAACTTCATGTCCGAATTCTCTTAACTCCTTAATCAATTCAGGATCAAAGGCATTACCAACTCTCGAAAAATCAAACTGGTGCGGTATTACGATCAGTTTAATGCCTTTATCTTTAAAATAGTTCATTGCCTTTGCTGCTGTAATGCCGGTGGTAGAAGCCAGAACAACTTTGTTAATCGCTGATCCCCTCAATCTCTCCTCAACCAGCTTAAAGGTTTTTTCAGTATTATCATCTCGGGCCGACTCAAAATAGTTAATTTTACTTTCCATATGCACCTCAGGATATAAATTTATTTTTATTTAATTTTAGTTCTTTTATATAATTTTATTTCCATGAATTAATTCCGCGTTAGTTTTTACCATACACTTGAATTGTGTATTTTGCTTTCATTAAATCTGTCAGCAGGTTCAGGAGTCTCTGCCGGATGACCCGCAGCTATAAGTGAAAAGGGTATGATGTGTTGAGGAAGTTCTAAAAGCTTTCGTATTGTATCAGAATCATCCCCGCCTCTGGGATTTATACCCTGCCAGACAGTACCCAGGCCTGATTCTGTTGCTGCAAGCAGAAGGTTTTGTGTTGCAGCGGCACAGTCCTGTTCCCAATAGAATTCCAGTGTTGCCGCTCCGGGTTCTCCGCAGACTAGAATTGCCAGAGGGGCACTTTTGAGATTATTAAACCCCCCATGAATCTCAGACAGCTGATTTAATATGACTCTATCCCGGATGACAACAAAATGCCAGGGCTGCTGGTTACAAGCTGAAGGAGCACTCATAGCCGCCCGCAAAAGCTTGTTAATCAATTCATTTGAAACTTCACGATTTTGATATTTTCTGATACTCCTTCTTTTAAAAATAATGCTTAAATCTTTTTCCATATCTTCCACTCCTTGCGTCTTTATGATATAAATTTAGTATATAAAGATTTTTGTAGCAAGTACGCACTTTTTTGTACTATAGTCTCAAAAAAGTAACTAAAGTAAATGAGGAGGATAAGAGTGATTACATATAAAAATAAAAAATTTAACTGCCATATGGAAATGACTATGGACCTGATAGGCGGAAAATGGAAAGTACTGATACTATGGCATTTATCCTCCGGCATCCTCCGTTTCAACGAACTGAAAAGGATATTCCCCGAGGTATCACAAAAAATGCTGACACAACAGCTGAGAGATTTGGAGGAGAACGGATTAATCAACAGAACGGTATATCCACAGGTACCTCCAAAAGTTGAATATTCCCTGACTGAGATTGGCAGGAGCCTCGTACCCATATTACAAGAAATGAACAAATGGGGTACAAATTTTGCAAATGAGAATTGTGTCTGCACATTGGATGCTTAATTAACTCCTCAAGGGTAAAAAGGCAGAGGCAGAAACATTTATATAGCAACTAAACCAGTAGATTCTTTAGCAGTAACATTTATAAAGCAAATAAACCAACATATTTTTTATGAAATTAAGAAGACCATCATGCTCAAAGAAGTGACAAAGTTAAAAAACAGATTTTGAATAAAATTTATAGGAGGGTATACATGAGAAAAGTAATTCACCAGCATATTAGAGATAACAGAGATATGGGAACATTTCTTGACAACTTTAACCTGGGCAGTGAAGGTGTAATAATAAAACCCAACTGGACAACAGGTGACTACGGATTTTACACCGATGTGGAATCCCTTGAGCCGCTGCTGGCTTCCATAGAGGGCAGGAAGTATATAATAGAAAGCTATATGTACGGTAGGACGGACAATACCATAAAGATTGATTCCGACAACGGCCGGGAGCACTGGGAATGGCTGAAGGAGCAGGACAAAAAGTTCCTGGAAGCCAGCGGTATGGGTGAGCTTCTTGCAAAATACAATGCAGAGTATATAAATATTACTGAGGAATGGTGGTCGGGCAGGTCGGTTCCAGACCATGTCATACAAAAGATTGTTGAAGATAAATATAAACCCGTTCACCATAAGGAACTCTATGGAACCGTTCCGGAGAAGCTTTTTAAATTAAGGAATTTGCCGCTGATAAGCTATTCCAAGATCAAATATAATTTGCCTGTGGTCTCAAATTTCTCTTCGCTGGCAATGAAGAATTTATTTGGTTTGATACCTATTCCAAACAGAGAATTTTATCATGGAAGTGATTTTGACACAGGTCTATCAAGAAGTATAGTAGATATTATTACTGTATACAAAGCTTTGTTCAGGGTTGTCGGCATGTGTGAAGGAATATATCATGTTCCGGTTACACGGGAAGAGGGCTGCAACACATATAAAATGCTCTGGACAGACTATGATGTAATTGAGAATCTGGGTATTATTTTAGGAAGCGAGGATATAGTCACTCTTGATGCTTATGTTAACAAACTCATCGGTATTGATCCAAATGTAAGGTCAATCTTGAAAATCGGGGAAGAAGTATTCGGCAACTGGGACAGAAACGAGCTCTCATTTATAACAGAGGAAATGATCCAACCATTTAAGTAATTGGGCCATTTAAAAGGATATTGACGGACTGAAAAGTTCTAGCTGGATAATATTTAAATATGTGAAAGTAAGATTCAAAAGGACTGGAACCCATGTGGTTCAAGTCCTTTTGATCTTTGCAGGCAACTTAGGAAGATACTGTTAATCACACCATGTACCTGAAACTATTTAATCTATATGGAAACGTTTTTATATTTTGACTGCATTTATACAAAATAAATTTTAATCTGAAACTTTTTTCCGGCATTCTTTGTATTGATAGGCAAGGGAGGTTGAATATGAGCGATTGTACAATCATAAAAAAATTAAAACGAAACAATGAAAAAGCAATTGAGGAACTAATTGACAAATACGGTCAATACATAGTGTCAATCGTTTTTAGGATCAGTGGTGCGTCATTAAAGAGTGAAGATATTGAAGAGGTTGTATCAGATGTGTTTTATGCCACATGGAAAGCAAGGCATACTATTATGGAGACAGATTCCATAAAGCCGTATTTGGCACAAATCGCCAGGAATATGACCCGCAACAGATTTAATAATGTTAGGGACGAACTACCCCTGGATGAAGATATATTGTTTCAGGGGGTTAATAAAATTGAAGAGATGCTGGTACAAAAAGAAAAAGTATCAATTATAAAAGATTTTGTAGATAAAATGAAATATCCGGATAGGGATATCCTTACTGCATATTATTTTAAAAATTACAAACTTCAGGACATCTCCGATACCTATAAAATACCAATGTCTACCGTTAAATCAAAGATTTACAGAGGAAGAAAAACAATAATTGAATATCTTGAGGAAAGAGGTTATATTTATGAAATTTAGTTTCAGCCGACAAATGGATATTACCCAAACTTGTCAAACGGATATTATTAATAATAAAGCGTGTAAAACTGAAAAAGAAATACTTATTCCGTATATTGATATGCAAAGAGTAAAAAGACTTACAATGCATAAAATCAAGCAGGATAAAATGAGGATAAAAATACCATTTGGCAGCAAATATGTTAAAGCAGCCTGCGCCATACTTGCAGCTGCAATGATTACTACCGGAAGTGTTTATGCCTTAAACAACGAGGGTTTTAAAAACTTGATCACCGAGCTGACAGGAGTTCGGCAGTCAGATATCTTAATGGTGGGAGAAGCTGTTTCGAACAGGGATTATAAGCTTATGGTACATGAAATAGTTACCGATTCGTATGTTGGTAATGTAGTCATATCGGTAGAAGCCTTAAGCAGCAAAAGTAAAAAGGCTTTTGCAAACTACAGGATCAGCCTTAACCATATCGGAAGTGGTTCCAGTTTAAGAGAATTGGAAGAATATGGAGAACCCTACACAAAATATTATCAAATAGGCTTTTGTGGAGCCACCTTTAAAAATGCTTATAACAACGGTAAACTTCAATTTTCTGTGAAAGGGATGAGAAAAGCCATCGAGGTTTCCCTTGCATCCACTGTTAGCAGGATTGATCTGGAGATTCCCGATGCTGATTCAAACAGTTATAGATTTAAGTTTGATAAACTTCATTTGTCCGAAATTGGTTTAACGCTTGAAGGAGCAGATACAAGAAATATTAATTGTAAATATCAATATAATGTTGAGCTGGTGTTTGCAGACGGAAAAAAAGAGCTTTTGCGAAAAAGGATGAATGGGGATAGTTCACAAAACAGTAAGGCCGTTTCGGGAGAGGCAATAGCAGCAATAGCTGAAACAGATGGTAAATTGATACAAGGAGCTTCAGAAACACTTTCAGGTGATAAGGATGATTATATAATTGTAAGCATGAGTTTTTCAAGAAATCTTCCCATTGATAAAATTGAGCAGGTTATTATAAATGGCATTTCTTACGATATTCGGAAATAATCCATATGGAGCCGGATGATTAGTCCTGATCTTCCGGACTTTTTTGACAGAGAATGCAAAATAGATACTTGATTGAAAAGTTCATGTGCAACATTCTAAATAATTATTAACATTTTTTCTCAAAAGATCCGATAATTAATATGGGATACATTTACAAACAATAAAAATTGGAGTACGTTAGCTATGAACATAAATCAGAAGAGTTTAAACGACTTATTGTCTATAATGCAGCCAAAAAGCTCCCTGGATTTGCTGAGAGAAAAACGTGAAGCTCAGTTGAAAAAGATAAACCAGGGATTAAGTACTTCCCCAGATTCCGGAAGTAATGATGCCAATGATACAAAAAAAGCCTTTTCAGAGTTACAGGCTATTGATGAACAGATACAAATGGAAATATACGAGGAAAAGAGCAATAAACTTGAACTGGAAAGGTTGGAAAGAGAAGAGGCAGCAGCAAAGAGCCTGCGTAAAAAACAGAAAGCTTCGGCAGAACACCAGGCTGTTCTTGAAAGGTGCAGCATAAATAAATTATTTTCTGCAAAGAGGAAATCTGAGTTAAGGACAATGTCAAAGTCCGGAGTTTCACTCACTCTTACTAGTGATTTTTCGACTTCCAATAGGGACAGTGCAGGAAATAGGTTAATGCAGAAGTCAGAGGAAATAGACAGAGATTTAAGAGAATCAAGAGAGTTTGGCATTGCCGCTGCAAAAGTAGCAGCCCGACGTAAAAACATACGGGTTAAGAAAGAAAACGAAGAGGCTGCTTTGGAAAATAGTAAAAGCAGGAAAGGCAAGAATAAAAACAAAAAACATATAAATATCATTATATGAGCACAAAAATATTTGAGATTCATTTATTTTGAGATTCAATTTATTTGAGATTCATTTATTTTGATTTATTTATTTTGAGATTCAATTTATTTTGAGTTTCAATTTATTTTGAGTTTCAATTTATTTTGAGATTAATATATTTTTGAGATTGTTTATGACTTTTATTTAATTTTGATATACTTTTGGGTTTGTTAAGTTTTAGTGAAGGGAGGAGCTTATTGTGAGTTGTGATTTTGCTGTATGGTATCCAAAGAAGAAGCTGACAAAGGCTGAGGCAGGAACTGTATACCGGCAGCTGTGCGATGGAAGAAGCGAGCTTGTTAAACCACATCCGTCCATTAAGGCTTTTTACTGCGATATAACTGCTCTGCACCCGGAAATTGATGATGTACCCGATGAGGATATTGATAATGAGGATGTTTGTCCATGGGATATAGCCTTTGACAAATCGGAAGGCCATCTTATTATGCCTTGTATGTGGTCCAAGGCCCAGTACGTGGAAGGACTTGTCAGAAGACTTGCCAGAAAGCACAGGCTTGCAGTATATGATCCTCAGACCGGAGCGTATTATCCACCGGAAGATGGTGAGCAGGAAAATAATAAAAAGCACTGGTGGATATTTTGGTAATATGATTTTGTTTAGGTATTTGTCTCGGTTTATGTTGATTGTTATTTTTTAGTAAAAAAGGTATTCAAGTATTAAAGCTTCTCTCGTATATTTCAATCATTAAAGCTTCAATACGCTTAAAATCCGGTGCTTCGGGGAGGGCGGTCTTTTGGGCTGCCTTTTTGAATTTAATTTCATACTCATCAACCATGTCAAAGATTTCCTTATAGCTGTACTTACTGTTTCTTATATCGAGCAGCAGCTGGTGCTCCTTTTCTCTGAAGGTAGCTATTCCCTTGCCCTCAAGGATTTCTGTTCCTGTAACAAGAAGCCTTATCAGGTGCATGGCGTGTTTGTTCAGGTGAAGTTCGTCCTTTTTACTATTTCTGTGATTTAGCTTTGAGTAATCCCTAACAATATTATTCATATCGGAAAATATATTCTTCAAATCCCGGAGGGGATAGTGCTTCAGGTCTATATCTACAAATATTTCAGTGTCAATATCTTCCTTGTCGGAATTGTCTATGTACAGGTTGATATCCCTGTCTGTAAAGCTTTTGTAGGTTCTTTTCATATGGTCCATTTGACCGAGAATGCTGTTCAGTATGTGCTGTTCTTTTTCCTGTTGGGGATAATTATCTCTTGCAAGTGCATTTTGAAGCCTTCTGAGTTGTGCCGTAGCGTAATTTCCAAAGCTGTGTATAGCTCTTTTGGATAAAAACAGGTTCACATTTTGACGCAAGAGCATACCCTCTTCAGTTATAGCAAGCAGGTGCTCAGGCAATGTTCCAAGGATTTCAATCACATTCGGGTTACAATTCATGCACAGGTTTATGAACTTTCCAAGGCCGTAAATGACTGTATCGGTGGCTTTGTCTTCAAATTGTTCGAAACTTGACAACCCCATAATATCCTGTTTTGTTTCAACGGTTATTCCGCGTATATCAATATCGCTTGAACCGACATTTGTTCCGTAAGCAATTGATCCTCCTGTAGTCAGAAGGATAATATTACTTCCCAGATGTCTATCCGTCCTTAGAAAATCATATTCAGATGATATCAATCTATCCTTTACGAACTTAATGTCCATATGTTACCTCGCGCATCTAATTTATTATATCCATAATTTCAATTGGCTTAAGAATCTTAAAAACTAATTCTCTATATAAAATAAAAAAACCTTTTTTCAAATTCAATAGTATACCCTTTAGAAAAAACCTTGGCTAATTTGTATTAAACTTCTGTTTCCTTGGAATGTTATAAATGGAATATTCTCAAAGAATTGCTAAGGAATTATCAAATAATCTAGAAAGCTGGTGATTACTATAACTAAGCCCCAGGAAATTGATGTAATGAAGCCTGTAGGAGAAGAATTTCCGAAGGAAAAGTATGAGGAACTTGATGCGTTTATAGAAAGCCTGGAGACTACAAAAGGTGCACTTATAGAAATTCTTCATAAGGCACAGCATATTTTCGGCTATCTTCCCAGAGATGTTCAGCTTTATATAGCCAGAAAACTGGGTATTCCGGGAGCGGAGGTCTTCGGCGTAGTCAGTTTTTATTCCTATTTCAGTACTAAACCAAGCGGTAAGCATACAATAAGCGTTTGTATGGGAACGGCCTGTTTTGTCAGGGGTGCTGATAAAATAATTGAGAAATTCAAGGAAAAACTCGGAATAGAGGCAAATGAAACTACTGAGGACGGGCTGTTTACTATAAAGGATGTAAGATGTATTGGCGCATGCGGACTTGCACCGGTTGTCATGGTGGATGACAAGGTCTTTGGGAGGGTAAAGACAGGGGACATCGATGGCATTTTGGATTTATATCGGACAAAGGAGGTGCAGTATGCAGATAAAATCCCTGGAGGAGCTAAATAAGGTTAAACAGGTGGCTTCAGAGAAAGTAAAAATAAGACAGCACCGGGATACTACTCAAATAAATAAAAATATTCTGGTCTGCGGCGGAACAGGCTGCCTTGCCAGCGACAGCGACAAAGTGGTCAAAAACCTTGAAATACTTATAAAAGCAAGAGGGCTGACAGACAAGGTGGAGGTAATCAGAACAGGCTGTTTTGGTTTTTGTGAACAGGGACCTATTGTAAAAATCGAGCCTGATAATGTGTTCTATGTTCGTGTTGGTCCAAAGGATGCCAAAGATATTGTCGATGAACACCTGGTAAAGGGAAACCAGGTGGAAAGGCTCCTTTACGAGGATCCTGTGAAGAAAGAAAAGGTTCATACACAGGAGCAGATGACCTTTTACAAGAAACAATTGAGAGTAGCTTTACGAAACTGCGGGCTTATAAATCCCGAAGATATTACCGAATATATCGCCATGGACGGGTATCAGGCCCTTGGAAAGGCACTGACCGGGATGTCCAGACAGGAGGTAATTGATGCAGTAAAGAAATCAGGCCTGCGAGGAAGAGGAGGCGGGGGCTTTCCCACCGGACTCAAATGGGAGATAACCGGCAAACAGGAAAACAAGCAGAAATTTATCATATGCAACGCTGACGAAGGCGACCCGGGCGCCTTTATGGACAGGAGTATTCTTGAGGGTGACCCCCACAGTGTTATAGAAGCAATGGCAATAGGTGCTTATGCAATCGGCGCTGATAAGGGCATCGTCTATATAAGAGCAGAATATCCGCTGGCGGTTGCACGTCTTACAAATGCGCTGGAGCAGGCAAGAGAAATAGGACTGCTGGGAAGCAATATTTTTGGAACAGATTTAAGCTTTGATGTGAAGCTCAAATATGGCGCCGGTGCTTTTGTTTGCGGCGAAGAGACTGCTCTTATTAATTCCTGTGAAGGGAAAAGAGGAGAACCGAACTATAAGCCTCCGTATCCTGCAGAAGAGGGCTACTGGGGATTTCCTACCTGCGTAAACAACGTTGAAACCTTTGCAAATATACCTGTCATTCTGAACCGGGGACCGGAATGGTTTGCATCAATGGGAACTGAAAAAAGCAAGGGAACCAAGGTTTTTGCTCTTGCAGGAAAAATAAATAACGTTGGACTTGTTGAAGTTCCAATGGGCACAACCTTACGGGAGATTATATTTGATATTGGCGGAGGGATTCCCCACGGGAAAAAATTCAAGGCAGTTCAGACCGGAGGACCTTCAGGAGGTGTTATTACCGGGGAAAACCTTGATACACCAATTGATTATGACGGACTTCTGCAGATTGGTACCATGATGGGCTCCGGAGGTATGATTGTCATGGATGAAGACGATAACATGGTTAACATAGCAAAGTTCTACCTGGAGTTCACCATGGATGAGGCCTGTGGAAAATGCGGCCCCGGTAGGATAGGAACAAAACGTCTTTTTGAAATGCTGCACAAGATAACCTCGGGGGAGGCTACCATGGCTGATCTGGATGCTATGAAGCAGTTAGTTTATATGGTTAAGGACAGTGCTTTGTGCGGCTTGTGCCAAACAGCTCCCAACCCCATTGCAAGCACAATGAAATACTTTTGGAATGAATATCTGGAATTTGTTAAAGACGAGGATAACCCAAGAGGGGAAGGTAAATACGTTCCAAAAAATAAAATTGGGATTAAGTCATAAGGGAGGTGTCTGAAATGAGTATAAAGATTGATATGAGCGGAAAGCGTAAAAAAACAGTTTATAACGGTAACCGGGATGGCGATGAGAAATCAGGCAGTCATGACAAAAAAAAGATAAATGTGCGGATAAATGACCAGGATCTGACGGTGCCCGAGGGAATAACAATTCTGGAGGCTTCACACCGGGCAGGCGTCAGAATACCTACACTGTGTCATCTGGACCTGCATGATCTTCAGCTTTATAACAAGACAGCCTCCTGCAGAGTTTGCATGGTAGAGGTGGTTGACCCGAGAGGAAACAGAAATAAGCTTGTACCCTCCTGCGTAACCAAACTTCAGGAGGGAATGGCAGTCAGAACCGATACCAGAAGGGCTATAACCGCAAGAAGGATGGCTGTTGAGCTGCTGCTGTCAAATCACCCCAATGAATGCTTTACCTGTCCTAAAAACCTTGAATGTGAACTACAGTCTTTGGCTGAAGAGCTTAATGTAAGAGAGATACGCTGGGAAGGGGAAAGAATGGATTATCCAAAGGATATGTCCAGTGATGCAATAGTAAAGGATTCCAACAAGTGTATTTATTGCAGACGCTGTGAAACGGCATGCAATGAGGTACAGACCTGTGGAATACTTTCGGGCATTGGCCGCGGCTTCAATTCCTTTGTTGGTCCTTTTGCCAACATACCTATGGTGGAATCCTCCTGCACCTACTGCGGACAATGTGTACAGGTTTGTCCCACAGCAGCTCTTACGGAGGTTTACCACACTGACAAGGTCTGGGAAGCAATAAATGATCCCGACAAATATGTAATAGTACAAACTGCTCCGGCAATACGTGTTGCTCTGGGAGAGCTGTTCGGAATGGAGGCAGGCACCATAGTTACCGGTAAAATGGTTACTGCACTGAAGCGTATGGGTTTTGATGCGGTATTTGATACCGATTTCGGGGCTGATCTTACCATAATGGAAGAAGCCTCAGAGCTCATATATCGTCTGAAAAACAATAAGACTATGCCAATACTGACCAACTGCTGTCCTGCATGGGTTAAGTTTATTGAACATCAATTCCCAGAATTGATACATGTTCCATCCACCTGCAAATCTCCGCATATTATGCTGGGAACAATAGCAAAAACCTACTATGCCGAAAAGAAAGGCATAGACCCTGACAACATTGTAGTGGTTTCAGTCATGCCGTGTATAGCTAAAAAGGCTGAAGCCAAGCGCCCTGAACTAACAAAGGATGAGCACAATAATGTTGATATTTCAATAACAACCCGTGAGCTTGGAGCAATGATTCATGAAGCGGGAATAGAGTTTGTAAAGCTGCCGGACAGCGAATTTGACAGTCCTCTTGGAGAAACAACAGGAGCATCTGTCATTTTTGGTACAGCCGGAGGTGTTATTGAGGCAGCTCTGCGTACTGCATCTGAATGGCTGACGGGAGAACCGCTGGAAAAGGTTGACTTTGAAGAGTTGAGGGGGCTGGACGGAGTGCGCAGAGCCACAGTTAAAATCGGAGATCAGGAGCTTAAGATAGGAATTGCCAGCGGTCTTGGCAATGCCCGTCATATTCTGGAGGATATCCGGGACGGTAGAGCTGATTACCATGCAATCGAAATAATGGCTTGCCCCGGAGGCTGTATTGCCGGTGGAGGTCAGCCTTATCATCATGGTAACGATGAAATAATTAAAAAACGCAGGGAAGCAATTTATCAAGAGGACAGGAGTAAGAAAGTCAGAAAATCTCATGAAAACAAGGAGATTATAGAACTATATAGAACCTTCCTGGGGGAACCCTTTGGAGACAAGGCTTATGAGCTGCTTCACACTCATTTTGAGGAAAGGGAAAGGATTTAGGGGAACATTTGGTAAAATAAATTTAACTAAAATGTCATAATACTCGGAGATTGGGGTGTATATGTAAATACAGCCCAATTTCCAATTTACCGGTAACTTGTAAAAACATGAAAAATATGTAAAACTGAGAAGGACTATTTTTCATCGGAGGGCTTACATAATGAAAAAAAGAATTGTGACGTTTTTAAGTGTAATATTGCTAGTCAGTTTGGTTCTTACCCAACTGACTTTTGCCAACAATACTTCAGTTGAAGAGACAGGTGCTTCAAAGCAGTCTCCGGAGCAGATTTTTGACTGGACCACAGATGCTTCACATTTGTCGGGTGATTTCAACAGTGTTGTGTACGGCAAAGGAGTATATGTGGCAGTTGGAAAAAAAGGATTAATATCTGTTTCAAAGGATTTGAAAAAGTGGGATTCTGTATTCCTGACCGACTATGATTTCAGACCTATAGCCGAAGAGGGCTTTAAAACAGTTCTGTTTAACGGAGACGTATTTGTTGCAGCAGGAGGAAGAGCTGTTTCCTACTCCAGTGACGGTTATAACTGGAATAAAGTCACCATTGACTATGATGACGGGAAACATAGCGGATTTGCTCTTTCGGATGATGCTTTGATAAAGTATGGCCAGACAAAAGGAAAGAACTTTATCTTAACAGGTACCGGAGTACTGGCCTACTCTCCTGATGGAATTAACTGGAAAAACCTGGAGGGCGTTAGTGTCCTTATTGAGAGTGGAGGAATGTACATCAGTGGTTCCTTCTTTTCCAATGTAGTATATGACGGTAATAAATTGGTGACCATTTGCACAAAGTATACCGATGACAATCCCAATATAAAATACTCAATTTTCACTTCAATTGATGGGCTTGCCTGGGAGGAAAGTGAAACCGGAGATCTGAAATATTCTGTCGATGATTTTTTATCCTATATTGAAGGTAAATATTATATTTCAAATTACAATTATATTACATACAAAAATGACATTAGAGAATCTCAGGACCTTATCAGTTGGAAGGACTCAGAGGTCCGGGCGGATAATATCTGTTATAACATTGATGATGTTACATACAAGCTTGGAGACGGAATTTATAGTTATAGAAAAGATACAGGTTTTGCTGCCGAATATAAAGTTAATGGAACTCCCAATGATACACTTCCAGGTAATGAAACAAGGCTTAACGGGTTATGCAAGGGTGACGGAAAACTGGTGGCAGTGGGAACAGACGGCCTTGTTCTGGTATGCAGCACAGCAAATAAAGGCATTTGGACACAGCCTGAGAATCAATCCCTTAAAAGTATATACTCGGCAGCAGCCGGTAAGGACTGCATGATAGCTGTCGGAAAAGCAGGTCAAATAATTAAAAGCAAGGATGGACGGAACTGGTTAAATCTTAAAACAAATATTACTCAATCACTTTATTCGGTAATATATGATGGCAAAAAATTTGTGGCCGTCGGAGGCAAGGGAACTATTGCAGTTTCTGTAAATGGGGATACATGGGAAGTCGTACCCCACAAAAATGAGGAAGACTTAAAGTCAATACAGAAAATAAATAATATATATTTTGCTGTTGGACGTAATGTAATATTGACATCAAAGGATGCTAAAAAATGGAGTGTGGTTTTGGGAGAAGGCAATGATATGCATTATTCCGGAGAACCCTTAAGCAGCATAGCCTGGAAAGACGGAGTATATTATACCATTTCCAGCAGTAATTCCTATGTGTATTCGTCAAAGGACGGGGTCAAGTGGGAGCAAAGTTCAAGATTAAAGGGTTCTTATTACTTCGATCTGTGTTTCTATAAAGGCAGGTTTGTAATGGTAGGCGGCGGAGCTGCAATTTCTAAAGATATGAAATCCGAAATAAAATTAAAAGAAGGATATATGGACTTTGATATTAATCTGATTAAAATCAATGTTTTCAAAGACTTTCTCCTATCAGGCATGCCCAATGGAGATATATATTATTCTCCGGATGGAATAATCTGGAGCAACGCAGGAAAGATTAACTCGTCCGACTGTGCTAATGCCTTTGTAGAATTTAAGGGAAAATACTATGGTTTTACAACCAACGGAATGATAATCAGCGGGACAAAAAAGGGTAAAATACCGGCGGCCTCTGATATTACAGCCAACTATCTGTATAATTACCCCGATGCTATAGGCAGCGGTTCCAGGGTGGTTGACCTTGAAAATCAGCCCTTATTTAAGAATAATAGTATACTGTTGACTCCCGAAACAATAAGTAAATTAATAGGGGGTAAATACAGTTATGATAAAAGTAAAAAAACTGTCCATGTAAGCTTGGGAAAGAAAAATATCAAGTTTACAGTTAATTCGTCATACGCTGTTGTTAACGGCAAAAAAATAAAAATTACTGAATCCCCAGAGATTTCGGGGAATTCTGTGTATGTACCCGCAAAATTTGCATTTAATTCACTAGGATATTTATTCAGTTATGACAGTTTTGTAAGACGTGTATATGTAACCATAGATGAAACTCTCAAAAAGAGCTCCATTACCTTCAAACCTGCAACTTTTAAAACGAATGATGGCAATCTGTATTTTCAGTCAGTCGGCTATAACGGGAAAACTTATGCAGCCGTATCTAACGACGGAATTATTTGTACATCTAAGGATGGAATGAATTGGATGAAGACAGTCACTTTTAAGGATACTACTTTTTCGAAAATACTATGGAACGGCAAGAGATTTATTCTGGCCGGAAGTACCAAAAGTAGTGATTCAAAGGAAAATACAATCGTATTTGTCTCCAATGATGGTATAAAATGGACTAAACTTGAAAATATACCCTCTATCAAATATATTTGTGACGGTGCTGTAGGAGCTAATGGCAGAACAGAAGATGAGGTTTATACAGGCAGTGATTTACAGCAGACTGTGCTTGTGTCAGAAGACGGATCAATTTTGACGTCAAAAGATGGTCTGGTTTGGGAAAAAACATTGGAAAGGAAAGCCGGAAACTGGTTCTACGTTTGTTGGAACAAAGGGGCTTACTATGTTTCAGGCAGGGATAACGGGAAAGTATATACTTCAAATGACGGGTTAAAATGGTCGTTATACAATTCGAAGATTCAAATAAACAGAATGATTTCTTCTGGTGGTTCACTTTGGGCTATACAAACATACGGAACAGTTAATACTGACTCTTCAAAGATCTACAGATCAGATGATGGGAAAGAGTGGAGCTTTATTAATGATGTTCCGCAGAAAATTATAGATGAAATAATATACACAGGAAAAAACTATGTTCTGGCCGGCGATAAGTCAGTTATCTATTCTTCTAAGGATTCTTTTGGCTTTGGCATGGTTTCAAAAGATGGAGACCTGTGGAATTATATCGAAACACCTAAAAACTTTCAGAATATAAACGATTCTCTAAGATATGGAAAAATAATAATCCTCGCAACGGGTAAAGGCCTGTTTATTTCATCAGATAAATAAAAATTGATGCTGCATACACTTTGTTACACTGTATACAAAAGCAGTAATACCAGATTGGGAAGGCCAGCAATCCAAATAACGGGTAGCCAGCCTTCCCAATCTGTATATTTTCAAATTAAAAGTCATAAAATTCGGCAGGATTTTTACTGATTACTTCTTCAATAGTATCAGCTGGGATACCATTGGCAATGCAATAGGGTATAAAATCTGTAAAGAGCGATGCACAGGGATGGTTATCTCCATAGGATATGCTTTCATCATAAAAATCATAATCCTGAGAAAGTAAAATCCGGTTTTCAAAACCATCTGCTATAGCTTCTTTAATGAAATTCATATTATACTCATAGGCACTTTTCTTAATCATGTCCAGGCCAAGCCATATCCCAAGCTTTACAGCACGGTTAATGGCTCCGGCATTTTTGTCACGGATTGCGTGGGACCAGAGAAACTTTCCAAAGTCGGCCTCTTCCCTTTCGAGTAAATCCATAACCTCTTGTGCCATGGCTGCCTCCAGTATATGACAATGGATAGGGATTCCGGTTCTTTTATTTGCTGTTATGGCAGCCCGCAGCATTTCCCTGTCAACACCGGACAGCTTACCCTTATCAAGAAGTAATTTTAAATGCCCCGGTTTTATCACTATACCGTCAATAGTGTCAAGGCCTGATTCAAAGTCTTTGATCCACCGTGCAGCAAGTTGTTCAGAGTAATTTTCACTGTGAATCTCATGAACATATTTAGGCAAATTATGTCCGGTGCAAGGTATAATATTCATATTGGAAGCCAGGGAGAGTTTTCTTAGCAGCTTTATATTTTGTCCAATTATTGGGGGTGAAGCTTCAACAACGCTTCTGCAACCGATAGCATAGAGTTTTTGTAAAACAGGCAATAATACATTAAATGCATCATCAATTTTTGCATCATCATACTTTAAGTCAAAGTAAAGTTGATTTGCATAATTCTCATCCGACTCACATTTAAAATGTTCGTGGCATAAAGCGGCTTGCATTTTGTCTTTTGCTATTGGGCCATTTACAGTATAGATCATGTTAACACTTCCTCGTATTTTTATATATGAATATATTAACAAAGAAACTCTGACATAAACCTGTCAGAGTTTTCTTAATAATTTTACAAATATTGATTGAACAGCTCACTTATTAAATTTTGCAGATGCTTTTTATACTTATCAGGACCCAACAGTTTGATATCGAAAGGATTACTTAAAACAAGGTTTGTTATTTCTTCTTCATATTTTGAAAATACTTTTACCGTCATTTTTTCATCATTACTCCTTTTTTCAGGATCATTGAGTACAGTACAATTTTCCATATAATAGTTATCTTTAATCAAACGGTATAATGGTCTGCTAAGTTCAAAGACGTATTCCTTAAGCGTGAATTTGTCTCCCACACTTTGGACAGCTTTCCCCAGGTATGTATTTGTCTCATCTGTCAGGACGATATTTTCAATTCGGTCCAGGCGGAAAGTTCTTTTTTCCATCCGTTTATGGCAAAAACCCGATAAATACCACCCACCATCGCTAAAAAACAGCTCTGTTGGTGATACCTTTCTTTCTGTTACAGCTCCTTTTGCCGGGACACTGTAAGCAATACAAATGTTTTTTTCCTGCATAAAGCTCTCCAGGATAATGGGCATCACCCTATCGGAATAGTTTTTTGGCAGCACTCTTGCTACATCAAATGAAATATGCTCAAGCAGCCTGGTGACCTTTCTCTTATCTGACTCAGCCAATACATTGATGATTTTAGACCGGAGTAATTGATACTCGGCAGTCAAGTTGGGGATTTTGATTTCCTGCCCAACATTTAAAACCATTAATAGCATAATGATTTCCTGCTCGGTAAGCTGTATACTGGGAATGAAGTAATTCAAATCAATTTCATAACCGCCATTTTTCCCTTCATAAGAGATGAGAGGGACTTTTAATTGACTGAGAGCATCAATGTCCCGGTATATTGTCCGTTCATTTACTTCAAACAATTTGGCCAGCTCTTTACAATTAAGTCTGCCTTTTTCTTTAAGCGCATATATGATACCATTAAGCCGTTCTGCTTTCTTCATAACGATTTACCCCTTAGATCATAGAGAGTGGATAATCATGCCTTCATTAATTATAATATACATTGCTCATATTCTCAAAATATGGGTATATATAATACTAAAGATTTTAATAGGAGTGGATATTGATTGGGAAAAAATATACTTGTTCTTATACGGTTAAGCGATGAACAAAAAAGGTTTTTGGAGGAAAAGGCAGCTGGAGCTGAATTTACCTATACTACTCATAAATTGGTCCGGTCAGAACAAATTGAAAACGCAAATATTATTATAGGAAATCCTGACGCAGAGCTGCTAAAAGCTGCAAGAAAGCTGGAGTGGCTTCAGCTGCAAAGTGCTGGTGTGGCTGAATATACCAAGGAAGGTGTTTTATCCGGGGATATAATATTGACAAATGCAACAGGTGCGTATGGACTTGCAATTTCAGAATACATGCTTGGAGTACTTCTGGAGCTCTATAAAAGGCTTCATTTATACAGAGACAACCAGCAGGAGGGGAACTGGTCATATTTAGGCAAAGTTAAGGCCATATTTAACTCCACGGCTCTGATTGTTGGGATGGGAGATATAGGCGGGGAATTTGCCAAAAGATTAAAAGCACTCGGGGCATACACTATAGGAATAAAACGCACTGATGCCATTAAACCTGATTATCTTGATGAGCTTTATACTATGGATAAATTGGAAACCTTGCTGCCACGGGCAGATGTGGTTACCCTGTGCCTTCCTGAAACAAAGCTGACAAATAAAATAATAAACAAGTCTACCTTGAAACTGATGAAGAATGATGCAGTTCTGATTAACGTAGGCCGCGGAAATGCGGTTGATACTGAAGCTTTGTGTGATGCTCTCGAAGCAGGGCAGCTATTTGGTGCGGCTTTGGATGTAACAGATCCCGAACCTCTGCCAAAGGATCACCGGTTGTGGAGCATGAAAAATGCAGTTATTACACCGCATGTATCGGGAGGCTTCAGCCTTGAGGAAACCGGGCAGCGCATTGCCGGAATTGCCGCTGAGAATCTGGAAGCATTTATACAGGGTAAAAACCTTATCAATGTTATAGATCGTTCCAAGGGGTATTAAGGCATGACTAAACAAGGCTTTGTTGTACTAATAGGCTTTTCGTGTTAATATTTTATTTAAGCTTTGATTAAGGAATGACCAAATAATAACTTCCGATTCCTCCTTCGAGAAACCGATTTTTTATTTGGTCATTCCTTAATGTTAAATTTTTACATGGTGTGATTTTAATCATACTGTAAATGGAGGCAGACTATGAATACAAAGAATGTAGCAAATAATCCAGCAAATGATTCAGCAAATAATTTAGTAAATGATTCAGTAAATTCTTCAATAAATACTTCTGCAAGTGAATCTGAGAATAATTCAGCAGGCACCCAAAAAGGAAATCATACTGCCAATAAAGAAGATACAAACTGGTGTCAGTCGGTGGGCGGAGTTGTTCTAAAGGGAAGTGAGGTATTACTTGTCAGGCATACCTACGGCGCGGGTAAGGGAAGACTGATTATTCCAGGGGGTTATGTAAATATGAAGGAGACTCCACAGGATGCGTTGCGCCGGGAAGTGTCAGAGGAAACAACGGTTGTAGCCGAGCCCACAAAACTGTTGGGTGTCAGGTTTAATTTAAAGGATTGGTATGCAGTTTTCCTGATGGAATACATATCCGGAACTCCAAATTCAGATAACAGGGAGAACAGCGAGGCCATATTCATGGATATAAATGAAGCTGTAAAAGCTCCTGACGTTCCGGATCTGACAAGAGTTATTCTTCAAGGGGTTATTGACAACAAGGATAATGCACTTGGTAATATCCCTTTCATATCAAGAGAAAAGAACGGAGAATACTCATTTTATGGAATCTAAGCTTGAGGCTTTACTGAAACAGTTTATTCCCGGAGGTAAGTGGAAGGTCAAGCAGGGGAGGGGTGGCATGAATAATACTACCCATTTCGCGGAGACGGATGGGGAAAAGTATGTTCTAAGGATATATGAAACTCACCGGGATATGGATAAAGTCAAATATGAACATGGCATCCTATCAGCTATGAAGGAGACAAACCTATACTTTGGTACTCCCGAACCTGTTAAAGCAGTCGATAATGAAACAGTTAAATATACCGAAGATGGCAAGCCGGCTGCTCTTTTCCGGTATATGGAGGGGGTTACACCCGGTTTTAATAAGCCCGTCCAGCTTTATTCCTTCGGTATAACCAGTGCGAAACTAACTGCAGCTCTTGCCAATATAAAAACACAGTTGACTCCAGTTTACAGGCCTTACTATGAAATAGAAAATACTCATCCGAAATGTTCCCTGGGTGAAGTAATCCGCTTTTGCGAAAAGCCATCTCCTGAATTTGCAGAGTATAAAGGTGAACTCCTTGAGGTGGCTGCTCAGATGACCAGATTCCGCGAAAGTCTGTGGAGGCTCAGACAGCTGCCGCATCAGCTTATTCATGGAGACCTCAATGCATCAAATGTGCTGGCAGACACAGAGGACAACATATGTGCAGTGCTGGACTTTGAATTTGTAACAGAGGATTTACGGGTAATGGAGCTATGTGTCTGCCTGTCGGAGATTATTAACATGGATCACTGCGAAGAGGTTTTGTGGGAGCTGCTGAGTGCTTTCATCGAGGGCTACGGCAGCACTCAAAAGCTCACGAGTGCTGAACTGTCAGTAATACCTATACTGATAATGCTTCGACGCCTGGATGTATTTATCCATTTTCTTGGACGATTCCGGGACGGAATTGACAGTATAGATATTGTTACTGACCAGATAAGTAATGCAGCCTCTCAGGCCCGGTGGCTGGACATAAATGAAGGAAGGCTTTTATCCCTGTGCAGCAGTCTGGTTAATGAGTAACTTCGGCTCCTGCTGTACCGGATTCAGAGAATACTTATGCCTTGCCGTTCTGGTACTGAAGCTGATACAGAGAATAATACATGCCTTTTGCTGCCAGGAGCTCCTGATGGGTTCCGCTTTCGTGGATCCTGCCCTTGTGCAGCACAATAATCTTATCTGCATGCTGGATGGTAGAGAGCCTGTGAGCGATGACTATTGTGGTTCTGTTTCTTGTGAGTTTTGCCAGGGCATCCTGAATGAGAATTTCTGTTTCGGTATCAATATTTGAGGTTGCCTCATCCAGAACGAGAATTGACGGATCAAAGGCCAGAGCACGGGCAAAAGCCAGCAGCTGACGCTGTCCTGAAGAAAAGGTGGAGCCACGCTCCATTACCTCCTCATTGTAACCATTGGGCAGCCTGTTGATAAAGCCGTCTGCATTAACGTATCTTGCTGCTTCTTCCAGCTTTTCATCAGTAATGCTCTCCTCATTGAGACGAAGGTTGTCACTGAGCTTTCCGCTGAAAAGAAAAACATCCTGAAGAACCACACCTATGGCTCTTCTCAGGGAAGCCTTTCCCACATCCTTAATGTTTATACCGTTTATCAGTATCTCACCGCGCTGTATCTCATAGAACCTGCTGAGCAGATTAATTATTGACGTCTTTCCGGCGCCTGTGTGACCAACAATGGCAATGGTCTGCCCTGCCGGTACCTTAAAGCTTACATCTTTTAGAACCCAGTTTTCGTCGTTATATCGCATAGGTTCAGATAAAATTTTTCGGCTGTAGAAAAATTTTATTACTTTTAAGCGTTTCAACGAGGCGGGAGATATGTGCCTGCCGCCTGAAACCCGAAGAAATACACGCCTCTTATAGAGACGGGGGGCATCTTTTATCTCGTTATACGCAAACCACACATTTTTAAATTCAATATCCCCCACAGCCGAGTTGTTGTCCAGCTCCAGTGTGCCCTTATCTTTTTCAGCAGGAGTATCAAGTATCATGAAAATCCTTTCGGAAGCAGCCATTGAGGATTGAAGTATGTTATATTTCTCAGCCAGGTCGTTAATAGGCTGGAAGAGCAGTGATATATAGTTTACAAGAGCATACAGAACGCCAAATTCAAGTGTATTGTTAATAACACTTCCTCCGCCGTACCAAATTAACAGTGAAATTGAAAGTGAGGCCACCATTTCAATTAACGGCCTGAACAGCCCGAAGGTTACAACCTCATTCATGGAGGCTTTATAATACTCCCGTCCGATCTTGTCAAACTTATCAAAATTTGGTTTTTCCTTGTTAAAAAGCTGTATGATTCTCATGCCCGATATATTTTCAGAAATTGCCGAATTAACCTTGGCAATGGCAACACGCACACGCCTGTAGACTTTTCTGATCCTTAGCCTGAATATTACTGTCAGTATAATAACTATTGGCATTGCTCCAAGAGTAATCAGTGTCAGGAATGAACTTAATCTGAACATTATAATTATTGTTCCAATCAGAATTGAAAAGTCCTTGAGCAGTGTTATGAGCACATTGGTGTACATATCATTCAGCGTTTCTGTGTCATTGGTTATACGGGTGACCAGCCTGCCTATGGGATTCTTGTCAAAATAGGACAAAGGCAGTTTCTGCAGATGAGAGAATACAAGCTGCCGTATGTTATAAATAATGTATTGACCTGCGTAGCTCAATACATAGATCTGTAATAAATTAAACAGAAATCCGGCTGCAATAAGTATGACAAAATACAGCCCCATTCTGTTTAAAGCGCTTATATTGCTCTTTTTTATATAGTCATCGATAGCAAGGCCAATGAGATAGGGTCTTGCCAAATCTACTACAGTGGCTGCAATTAGCAATATTACAGCTATAAAAAAAAGGTGCCAGTATTTTTTAGCAAACTTCAGCAGCCGTGCCATAAGCTTTGAATCGTAGGCTTTTCCCAATAATTCCTCTTCCTGCATTATATTTGTTTCATCTGACATAAGCTGAAATACTCCTTCTGCTGCATAGCAGCTGCACTTAAATAAAAAGACTTAACAAAACTGCATATTAATTAAATCTGCTCCTCCAACTGGTTAATTAGCAGCTGCTTGTTATAGAGCTCGTGATAGAAGCCGTTCTGACCCAACAGAGCATCGTGGGTTCCCCTTTCTATAATTCTGCCTTCATCGAGGACTACGATTTCATCGGAATCCTTAACGGCTGATATTCTATGGGAAACAATAATGCTGGTCCTTTGTTTCATTATATTCTTCAAATCCCTCAGAATCTCTTCCTCTGTATGGGCATCTACCGCAGACAGACAATCATCCAGTACAAGAATTGCCGGTGAACCCAAAACAGCTCTCGCTATGGCCACACGCTGCTTCTGGCCTCCTGAAAGTGTAACTCCACGCTCCCCGATGACAGTTTTAAACTTCTGAGGAAACTCATTGATACTGTCGTATATTCTAGCTGTTTTTGCCGCAGCTTCAATTTCTTCAGTAGATCTATTACGAAAGAAATCAATATTCTCTGCAATTGTGTCCGAAAACAGGAAAGTATCCTGAGGAACACTGCCTATACTGCTTCGGAGAGTGGACAAGGATATGCTGTTTACGTCCAGGCCATCAATATAAAGTGTACCGCCGGGTACGTCAAGCAGTCTTGATATGAGGCTTACGAGTGTGGTTTTACCGCTTCCGGTACGCCCGATAATGCCAAGGGTTTTACCTGCCTGGATATTTATGTTGATATTCCTCAGGACAGGCTTGTCGGTACCAGGGTAAGTAAAGCTGAGACCATTAAAATGTATGGAACCTTTTATTTCGTTTTTTACCGAATTTGAAGCCTCGGATATCTCAGGTTTTTCATCAATAATTTTATTTATTCTTTCCAGTGACACGAAGCCTCTCTGGAACATGTTTGCAACCCAGCCGATAGCTGTGACGGGCCAGATAAGCATGCCCAAATAGCTGTTGAATGCGACAAAATCACCTAGACTGATAGAGCCTTTTATGACAAGTATTCCTCCATACCACAGTGCTATTACAAAGGAAAGTGCAGATATGGACATAACAGTAGGAAACATCATACTCATAAGCCGGACGTATTTAAGGTTTGCTTCTCTGTTTATGGAATTAATGCGTTCGAACCTGGCAATTTCCTTTTTCTCCTGTGCAAAAGCCTTAATTACTCTTATTCCGGAGAAGTTTTCCCTTGCAGCCTCGGTGAGGTTTGAAAAGGCCTCCTGCTGCTTTTGCACTCTGGATTGCATTATTCTCATAAAGAATACTACTGCAATGCCCAGGAGCAGCAGAGGTAAGAAGCAGGCAGCGGTAAGCTTCAGGCCTCCGGTGAAAAGCATCATTACCAGTGCAACTATGGGTATCAGGAAACTGTCTATGACGAAGATGATTCCCTGGCCTGAAGCCATGGTTACATTTCCCATATCATTGGTTGCATGAGCCATAAGGTCACCTGTTTTATGAGTATTGAAATAATTCAGCGATAACTTTTGCAGATGCGCATAAAATCTGTTTCTGAACGAAAGTTCAATAGACCTTGAGACACTCATTAGAGTATACCTGAAGAGAAATCTGAAGATTGCCACGCCTATGGCAATCAATGATATTATAATGGCGTATTCAGCCAGTTTCTGTTTTGTCAGTGAGCCCTTTTCAAGAAAATCGGTAACATCACCGAGTATTTTTGGAAGAGTAAGCTGTAATATATCTACACATAACAAAAACAAAATTCCAAAAGCATATTTATATTTGTTCCTGGATAGAAGATCCCTAATATAACGCAGTTTATCCATAAAATTATTACCCCGTCTTATATGCTTGATTCTATTTTACAGAAGAAAACAGTCAGATCATATTATATCATAATTGGCTATTAGAGTATGATTATAACGCATTGGTTTAAAAGAAAATTTTTCGACTGTAGAAAAATTTTCTTACCGTATTCGCGTTTCAACGATGCAAGGGGTACCTTGGATATGCTCACCGCATGTCTGCAAAGCGATACAGAGGTTAGCTTTGTAGCCATGCACCTATAGAGGTAGGTATAATGCATCGTTATAAATTAATTATTACCTTGACAGGACAAATTTTCCAATGATACTATAGGTATGGCTTTGTAAGGAAAATATTTAAATAAAAAGGAAGGAGGTCCAGTAAGATGTACAAAGTAAATAATTCCAAGCAACAAAAACTGAATAGCTGTGCATGCCTGATGAAGGCGTATTGGCCGGACCTCTGTTTAAGTGATAATTAGTTTGATTAAAACAGCAATTATGTTTACTTACTATTAATGAATCAGTTTTCAAAGCGGTTAGGCCAAAAAAGGCTTAGCTGCTTTTTATTTTATTATTATGACGTATAAATTACAATAAAATTACATTACTGGAAAAATATTGACATAGATAAGATTAGTGTTGTAAAATTCAAAAGGCAGCGGTGAAGAAGAAGTACTGCAAAATACTAATTGATAAACCTATTGATATAAATCAATCGAAATTACGAAAGGAGGGTTAACAATGTATTTAATGAAATCCTGGAACAATCAGCTGAATACGGTTATTACACTGGAAAGCAACCCATGTATCAATTGTGGAATACATTGGCTTAATCCCCTGTTGTGTAAATGTGCTATTAACAGACTCCCCGACAAAATCAGTCAGGGTGTATTTTAAAGGGAAAATAAACATTTATTGGAGAACAAGGGTGATTAAGTCCGCTAAAGGATTTAATCACTTTTTTATTGTGTTGAATAAGAGAAAGATGGTGAGATAATGAGATTTTTTAACTCTGTACAAAAAAATATGAGCTTTATTGATGTTATGGCAAGCATCAAATATTTTATAAGAATAGACCCTGACCGTAAATACAGGCTGGCAGTCGGAACCGACTCCCAGGTCAAAGGTAAATTTACCTGCTTTGCCACAGGAATCTACATTCACAGAGAAGGCCAGGGAGCATGGGGATGCTTGTGCAAAAGAATACAAAACAGGCAGTACACAAATCTGAGAGAGAAGATTACAAAGGAGACTATTCTTACTTATGAGATGGTTAACATGCTTAATCAGGAATTGATGACTACATTTGATGACTTTGTCGCAAGGTACGAAAACTTTGATTGCAGACTTGAAGCTCACATTGATGTAGGAACAAAAGGTGAAACCCGAAAGCTTATCAAGGAGATGGTAGGGTATTTTGAAGGCATGTCCGTTGATGCTAAAATCAAGCCCGAAGCTTTTGTTGCCAGCAGCTATGCAAACAGGTTCAGTCACGATGTTAAAGTCAGCTGATTCACTTGGAAGTAAGATACACACGAGAACAGACAGCCGGTGCAAATAATTATTCAAATCATTTATGGTTTTAATAATTTTTACACCACGCAGAAATGGAGAATAATTATGGAAACCATAATAAAGAATATTAAGGAAAATATATTAAAGAAAAGAAACAGTAAAACCAGCTCTAAGATTGGGACAATTTCCTTTGAGTACTGGGAGAGGATAGAGGGAAATAACAGGCTTATAACTGCAAAGAACCGTAATACAAACTCTTATGCTAATAATACAAACCTATACCTTGATCAAAGCAACATGTATTTATCAGGTAAGGTAAAATAAGACTTTTGCAGGTGAGGATAATTTAAATAATTGTGTATGATAAAATAAGGCTATTCACAAATATACTATTGAATGTTTAAATAATTATGCTGCCGAATTATTTTAAAGAAAAGCGAGGTTTCTTATGCTCGACGTTTGTTTGTTGGGAACCGGAGGGATGATGCCCCTTCCTGACAGGTGGCTGACTTCACTATTAATCAGATATAATGGCAGAATGCTGTTAGTAGACTGCGGAGAGGGAACTCAGATACCTTTGAAAATGTGTGGCTGGGGCTTTAAGAATATAGATGCTGTGCTTTTTACACATTACCATGCAGATCATGTTGCGGGTTTGCCCGGATTTCTCTTGACGCTTGGCAATTCGGGCAGGGAAGATCCGCTTGCTTTAATTGGTCCTCCGGGGTTGAGGACAGTTGTTGAAGGCCTTTTGGTAATTTGCCCCCGGCTGCCTTTTGAAATTAAGCTGTTGGAACTGCCGGAAAGTCAGCCATCCATGATAGATACTGGTGAATTTACCATAGGAAGCCTTCCCGTTGACCATTGGATGCCCTGTCTGGCATATGGTTTTGAAGTTAAAAGGCAGGGAAGATTCAACAGGGAGAAGGCCATCCAGCTGGGCATTCCGGTAAGTTTCTGGAACCGACTCCAGAAAGGCGAGACTTTGGAGTACAATGGAAGAGAAGTCAAGCCTGAAATGGTTCTGGGTCAAGCCAGAAAAGGAATCAAGGTCTGCTATTGTACTGATTCAAGGCCTGTTGAGGAACTAGCGGATTTTGTAAAGGAAGCCGAACTTTTTATATGCGAAGGAATGTACGGGGAAAATGAGGACTTGGAGAAAGCAATTCAAAAAAAACATATGCTTTTTTCCGAGGCAGCCTGTCTTGCAAAAGAGGGAAATGTGAAGGAACTGTGGCTCACCCATTTCAGCCCTGCCCTTGAAAAACCGGAAGAGCATCTTTCTTCAGCCAGGTCTATATTTGAAAATACTATTGCAGGCAGTGAGCTTATGACCAGAAACATAAAATTTGATAACGAGGTTTAACAGAAGTCCGGAGTAAATATCCGGGCTTTTCAATTATGTAAGGGATGATTAAATAAAACATCGTTTTTAAAATTGGGAAGTTATTATTTAATCATCCCTGAATAAAAAGTGCGATAGTTTGTTTGTTAAATCGTATATATAATGTAGTTTATCTGGTAAGGTAATTGAAAAAATACATAATTTAAGGTTCTGCGTCGTGGTCAGGAGGTGAATGATTGGAAGAAGACATATTTATACAGCTTTATAGTGATTATTTTAAAATTGTATACCGGTATCTGTATAGTCTGACCTTCAATCAACAGAAAGCTGAGGATCTGACCCAGGATGTGTTCATCAGGGCAATGTGTGTCCTGGATGTCCCTGACAGCAGGATTAAAGCATGGCTTCTGACGGTAGCCCGCAATTTGTACATTGACTACATAAAAAAAAGCAGCAAAATTACATATACGCAGGAGGAAGTCTTGATGGAGCATACTTCCGGGGATATACAGAATGAAGTTGAAGATAAGCATATGCTGGCAGCAGTTATTGCACGGTTGAGGATGCTTCCCGGTACACAGCGTCAGGCCGTGGTGCTGTGCCTTGTAAATGAACTGAGCTACGAGGAAGCATCTGAAGTAATGGGTTTATCCGTATCAGCCGTAACCAATCTGATATACAGGGCAAGAAAAAATCTAAGGGCATTAAGGAGGTCACAGGATGAGTGAGGATTTTAAAGCAAGACTTGAATTGTACAAACAAGGTAAACTGGCCCCTGAAGAAAGCGAAATAATAGAAAATGAAATAGAAAGGTATATTGTGTTAAAAGAATACCTTGATGCTGAAGATGAGGAATTCATATCAGGACTAAAGCAGGAGTTGGACAGAAATGTACCTGCGTCAAGCCTTGTCAGCAAGAAAATTAATAAAAAAATTATTTTCAAAATTGTAAAAATATCTCTTATAACCATATTATCCTGTTTGATACTGATCCCCAGCCTGTATTTTTCAGTGCTCTCAACGCTGGGCAACGCCTTTAGAATTGATGATGACAGGTTTATCAAAGAGCAGAACTTTGCAGAACAATTTATCCACATGGCTTTTCCAGAAGTAGATAGCATCGGCGGAGGAAATCATACCGAATTCTATAATCAGACCGCGTACTTTAATATTGTCAGAGGAATCAGTCGTAAGGCAGATCATGATCAAATAGAGGTCAGGTATTCCTTTGGAAGGCTTCAGAAGCCTAAAACCGACCTTAATGGTAAACTGGATTTTTATTCAAGTGATCTATTTTATGCAATAAATGCAGAGACTTTTTTTAATGCCTCGGAATGGGGGTACCTGGAAAAAGCGCCCCCGGGTACCAGGGCCCGGATATTTTTAGCCTTTAAGGAGAAAATGGAGCCTGAGAAGGCCAGAACGGCTTTAGGGGACAGTTACTTTGCCCAGAAGGATTTTACAGTTGATATGCTGGCGTTTACCGGTTCTTCCTTTATATTGGCCAACAGCGATCCGGTTTACTTTTATAATCAGAACAGCAATTCTGCTGCAAAAAGCAGGGAGCTGGACTTTATGAACAGTTTTAATAAGTATGATAACAATATTCATAAAGAAGTAATGCTGTACGGGCTACAACAAATAAAAAAATATAGAAGTGTAGCCGAATACATTACTCAAAATTATACTTACAGCAGGGATCAGAGCCTCAGCGAAATTGACGATATAATTAACACTGTAGAACAAAACGGAGTCCAATATGTGGGAGCAATTATTTCGGGGGATACCAAAGAACTTCTGAAGCTGAAAAACAATCCTTATATTTATGCATGCCGGGTTGATGACATAGTTGTATGGTAGTCTGCGGTAAAAAAATTATATTACATCACTACGAATGAGTTGTCTATTTGAGATAACTCATTTTTACGTACTGGTATTTTTTTTAAGTACTAAAAATTAAAGAAATTAGTGTTGGAGAATAATCGATTTATGAAAGTTGTAATTTTAAAAATTGCAAATGAATAATTATTCATTTGCAAAAAGATTTTTGGATATTTTTATTTTAAAAAAATTTTTTGTTTAGAGATTCAACTGTTTCAAACATTATAAAAGGCTTCAAATAAGGATTGGAGACTGAAAACAAATATTTATTTTGTGCTAACGGACAAAAAAATATGCAATATTCCAAATAAATACTTTTAAATTTTGCAGATTATGTGTTAAAATCGAATATATAAAATATATAAATTACAATTAAGGGTGTGAAATATGCTAAATTATGGTTTGCCAAAAAAACAGGGGCTTTACGACCCGGCATTGGAACATGATGCATGCGGAATGGGATTTGTCGTAAATATTAAAGGTGAAAAATCCCATGATATCGTTGCTGACGCGTTGACTGTACTGGAGAACTTAAATCACAGAGGAGCCAGCGGAGCAGACGAAAATACAGGTGACGGGGCTGGTATACTGGTTCAGATCCCTCATGACTTTTTTAAGAGAGAATGTGAAGTTTTAGGCTTTGACCTGCCTGAAAAGGGTAATTACGGTGTGGGTATGGTTTTTGCCCACAAGTATGATGATTTCAGAAGGACACAGGTGGAAGCCTTCGAGAAGATAGTTAAAGAGGAAGGCCAGAAGATACTTGGCTGGAGAGAAGTGCCTATTGATAAGACAACAATAGGGGAAAGTGCAAAATCTGTTATACCCAGATTTATTCAGGTATTTATTGAAAAGTCTTCCGATATAACCAGTGAGATGGACTTTGAAAGAAAGCTCTATACAATAAGAAAGAGATCGGAAAAAGTTATCGGACCCATGTGTGAAGACAAGGGAAGCATTTTCTATGTTGCAAGCCTTTCTTCCAAAACAATCGTTTATAAAGGTATGCTTACAGCTGAACAGCTGAGAAATTTCTATCTTGACCTTTCAGACCTTGACTTTGTTTCATCATTGGCAATGGTTCACTCAAGATTCAGTACCAACACCTTCCCAAGCTGGGAAAGAGCACATCCCAACAGATATCTTGTTCATAACGGTGAAATCAACACCATCAGAGGTAATGTCAACTGGATGAAGGCACGTCAGAAGTGTATGGATTCAAAACTTTTTGACGATATTAACAAGGTTTATCCAATTGTTGATGAGTCGGGAAGTGACTCTTCAATGTTCGACAACAGTCTCGAATTCATGTATCTTACAGGTATATCACTTCCTCAGGCAATTATGATGATGATCCCAGAACCATGGGAAAAGAACAGCCTGATGTCAACAACCAAAAAGGATTTCTATGAATTTCAGAACTATATTATGGAACCCTGGGATGGTCCTGCTGCCATGGCATTCTCCGACGGTGATGTTATAGGTGCTACCCTCGACAGAAACGGACTTCGTCCGTCAAGATACTATGTAACCAAGGATGACAAGGTAATACTTGCATCTGAAGTCGGCGTTGTTGAAATCAAGCCTGAAAATGTTAAATATAAAGGAAGGCTTGAGCCCGGCAGAATGCTTCTTATAGATACAAAGGCTCAGAGAATTATTTCTGATGAAGAAATAAAGGAAAGCGTTGCAAAGATGCATCCATATGGAGAATGGAACAAAAAACATATTTTCAATCTCAGCGATATGCCTGTTGAAAAAGCCAAGGAAGTAAAGGTAAGAGAAGATTTGCTGCAGCAGCAGAAAGCTTTCGGTTATACCTTCGAAGATGTGAATAAATATGTACTGCCTATGGCAACTTCAGGAGTTGACCCGGTAGGTGCAATGGGTATGGATACTCCTTTGGCTGTACTCTCTGAGAAGCCGCAGATGTTATACCTGTACTTCAAACAGCTTTTTGCACAGGTTACAAATCCTCCTATAGACGGTATAAGAGAAGAAATAGTTACTT
The DNA here is from genome assembly GCA_023409265.1 of Bacillota bacterium. Taxonomy (GTDB): domain Bacteria; phylum Bacillota; class Clostridia; order Acetivibrionales; family DSM-1351; genus Ruminiclostridium. The sequence goes on from JAEYHZ010000046.1 coordinate 98,563, forward strand.
CCAGCAGTATTTTACTCGGTACGGCAGGTAACTTGCTGGAGCCTAACAAGGATAAGACAGCAAGTATCTTCCTGGAGCATCCCGTATTGACTAATGAACAGCTCAATACTTTAAAGAACCTGAATAACGAATATTTCAAGGCAGCAACCATTTCCATGCTTTATAAGGTGGCAGAAGGTCCAAAGGCTATGGAAAAGGCATTGTCAAGAATATTCAAGGAGGCCGACAGGGCAATAGCAGACGGTGCCAATATAATTGTACTTTCCGACAGGGGAGTAGACAGGGAAGTTGCGGCAATTCCTGCTTTACTTGCATCTTCCGGCCTGCATCACCATTTGATAAGAAGAGAGATCAGAACCAGTGTAGGTATTGTTCTTGAGTCGGGTGAACCTAGAGAAGTACACCACTTCTGCACTCTTATCGGTTATGGTGTAACTGCAATCAATCCATATATAGCTTATGAAACCATTAAGGATCTTTCCGAAAAGGGCCTGCTTGGTTCATTGACCTATGAGGAAGCTAAAAAGAACTTTATTAAGGGTACCGTTAAAGGTGTACTCAAGGTTCTTACCAAGATGGGTATTTCTACCATACGCAGCTATCATGGAGCGCAGATATTCGAAGCAGTTGGTCTCAGAAAAGACCTGATAGACAAATACTTTACTCTGACACCATCAAGACTTGAAGGTATCGGTATAGAAGAAGTTGCTCTTGAAAATCAGATGAGACACGATAGTGCTTATGTGGAATCTCCATACAGCGATACTCTTGAAGTTGGAGGAACCTTCCAGTCCAAAGAAGATGGAGAAGTTCACATGTACAATCCTGAAACCATTTACATGCTTCAGAAGGCATGCCGTGAAGGAAACTACCAACTCTTCAAGCAGTATTCAAAGAAAATAAACGAAGAAGAAATAATCACTTTAAGAAATATACTTGAATTCAAATATAATATCGGTGACACAATTCCGGTTGAAGAAGTTGAGTCTGTTGATTCAATTGTTAAGAGATTCAAAACCGGAGCAATGTCCTACGGTTCAATCAGTAAGGAAGCCCATGAATGTCTGGCTGTTGCCATGAACAGACTTGGCGGCAAGAGCAACACCGGTGAAGGCGGAGAAGATCCTGAAAGATTTAAGGTGATGGAAAACGGAGACTCCAAGAGAAGTGCCATCAAACAGGTTGCATCTGGACGTTTCGGTGTTACCAGCAATTACCTTGCCAATGCTGAAGAAATTCAGATTAAGATGGCACAGGGTGCTAAACCCGGTGAAGGCGGGCAGCTTCCAGGACGTAAGATCTATCCTTCCATTGCAAAGGTTAGACATTCAACTCCCGGCGTGGACTTGATTTCACCTCCACCGCACCATGATATTTACTCAATTGAAGACCTTGCTGAACTTATTCATGACTTGAAGAATGCCAACAACAAAGCAAGAATCAATGTAAAGCTTGTTTCTGAAGTAGGTGTTGGTACAATAGCAGCAGGTGTAGCAAAAGGTAAGGCTGACGTAATTCTTATAAGCGGTTACGACGGAGGGACAGGTGCTTCTCCATGGACTAGTATAAAAAATGCCGGTCTTCCCTGGGAGCTTGGACTTGCTGAGACCCACCAGACTCTGGTGCTTAACAAGCTGAGAGACAGAGTTGTTGTTGAAACTGACGGAAAGCTTCTATCCGGTAAGGATGTAGTTGTGGCTGCATTGCTTGGAGCAGAAGAATTCGGTTTCGCTACTACTCCTCTTATAGTCCTTGGCTGTGTAATGATGAGAGTATGTAATCTCAACACATGTCCTGTAGGTATAGCAACTCAGAATGAAGAACTCAGAAAGAATTTTACAGGTAAGCCCGAATATGTTGAGAACTTTATGAGATTTATTGCGCAGGAAATGCGTGAAATAATGGCTAAACTTGGCTTCAGAACAATTAACGAAATGGTTGGCCGTACAGACAGACTTAAAGCAAAGGATACCATAAAGCACTGGAAGGCATCCAAGCTTGATCTTTCTGCAATTCTTTACCAACCTTATGCAGGCAGTGATGTAGGCAGATACAACACTCAGGAACAGAACCACATGATGGATAAGTCCCTGGGCATCAAAAAGCTTCTGAGAATGTGCAAGCCTGCCCTTGATACCAAAAAGCCAATCAGAGCGAAACTCAGGATTGAAAATGTTGACAGAGTTGTGGGTACACTAATTGGCAGTGAGATCTCCAAGAGATACGGTGAAGAAGGTCTGCCTGAAGACACCATCAAGCTCAACTTTGTTGGTTCAGCAGGACAGAGTTTTGGCGCATTTATTCCAAAGGGAATGACTCTTGAACTTGAAGGTGACTCCAATGACTACATCGGAAAAGGTCTTTCAGGCGGTAAAATAATGGTTTACCCTCCAAAGACTTCAGATTTCGAACCTGACAAGAACATTCTTATAGGTAATGTTGCATTCTATGGTGCAACTCAAGGTGAAGCCTATATCAACGGTATTGCAGGTGAGAGATTCTGCGTCAGAAACAGCGGTATAAAAGCTGTTGTTGAAGGAGTAGGGGATCACGGCTGTGAATACATGACAGGCGGTAGAGTTGTAATTCTCGGTAGAACCGGTAGAAACTTTGCTGCAGGTATGTCAGGTGGTATAGCATATGTTCTGGACTTTAATGAAGAATATTGCAACAAGTCCCTGGTATTGCTTGAAAAGATTACAAGCGAAGCCGAACTTAATGAAATTAAAAATATGATTGTTAAACATGTTGAATACACTGGTAGTCCTCTGGGCGGAAAAGTTCTTGCTGACTGGAATAACTATTCACAGAGATTTACCAAGGTAATACCAAATGATTATAAGAAAATGCTCGAAAACATTGAAAAGGCTCATACAAGGGGCTTGGCCGGAGATGCGGCTTTGATGGCAGCATTTGAAGAGAGTTTTAAAAATTAATGGAATAAAGAATTAAGGTGGGATTACAATGGGAAAAGCTACTGGATTTTTAGAATATGAAAGAATTGATCCGAAAAAGAGGGCTCCGGAAGATAGAATAAAAGACTGGGATGAGATTCGTATAGAGCGTGATCCCGAGGTTATAAAAAATCAGGCTGCAAGATGTATGAACTGCGGCATTCCTTTCTGTCATGGCGGAGTACTCCTAAACGGTATGGCGGCCGGATGTCCTGTTCACAACCTTATTCCCGAGTGGAATGATCTGGTTTACAAGGGACAATGGAAAGATGCTTATAAGAGGCTTAGCAGAACCAACCCCTTCCCTGAATTTACAGGAAGAGTATGTCCTGCTCCTTGCGAAGGTTCATGTACCGAAGGCTACAATATGGAGTCTGTTACGATACATGAAATCGAATATGAAATTATAGAAAGAGCCTTTGCAGAAGGTTGGGTAAAGCCAAATAAGGCAAAACCAACCGGAAAGAAAGTTGCTGTTGTCGGTTCCGGTCCGTCCGGTTTATCGGCTGCATATTATTTGAATGCCGTCGGACATGAAGTGACGGTTTATGAAAGAAATGACAGAGCCGGCGGACTTCTGATGTACGGTATACCTAACATCAAAATAGACAAGAGTATTGTGGAAAGAAGAGTCAATATCTTAAAGGAATCCGGAATAAAGTTTGTGTTCAATACTGAAGTGGGTAAGGATATCAGTGCACAGGAACTGGTGGATAACAATGATGCCGTTGTACTTTGCGGAGGAGCTACCAAGGCAAGAGGACTTAACGTTCCCGGCAGTGATCTTAAAGGGATTTACTTTGCGGTTGATTTCCTTAAGGCAAATACAAAGAGTCTTCTGGATTCAAAACATCAGGATGGCAATTACATCAGTGCCAAAGACAAGAATGTAATAATCATTGGCGGTGGTGATACAGGAACAGACTGTGTTGCTACCTCCTTAAGACATGGCTGCAAGAGTGTTTACCAGTTTGAAATTATGCCTGAACCTCCAAAAGCAAGGGATGAAAAATCAAATCCCTGGCCTGAATGGCCCAAGAAGCTGAAGGTTGACTACGGTCAGCAGGAAGCTATTGCTGTGGCCGGTAAGGACCCGAGAAATTACCTCATCAACACTACCAGGATAGTTGGAAACGAAAAAGGTGAAGTAACAGAAGTTCACACTGTAGAGGTAGTATGGGGGAAGGATGCTCAGGGAAGGTTCGGACCTCAGACGGTGCCTGGAAGCGAAAAGGTTTGGAAGGCTGACCTCATACTTCTTGCAATGGGATTCCTTGGACCTGAGGATACCATACCGAACGAGCTGGGCCTTGAAAGAGATCCAAGAAGTAACATTCAAGCAGAGTTTGAAGAGCATCAGACCAGTCTTGACAAGGTATTTGCCGCAGGAGACATGAGAAGAGGCCAGAGTCTGGTAGTATGGGCTATACAGGAAGGAAAGCTGGCCGCAAGAGAAGTAGACAAATTCCTTATGGGCAAATCAGTAATAAAGAAATAGACAACACGCTGGGGAAATCAGTAATAAAAAAATAGACAACACCGGTATGCAACCGGTCAGCGAAAACAAGTTAATAAAGCCTTATACTCTGTCAGTGGAGTATAAGGCTTTATTTTAATCAGTAGAGCTGGCTACATCTGTTTCTCCATTTGGTCTACAACATTTTTCATTTTATGGACCATATCAGGAGCATCCATTTGCGGTGTAAAAAGCTCAAGCAGGCATAATTTTTGATTGCACAACATTTCTGCCTGCTTTATGGCATCATCAAATTCTCTGTTTGTATGAACCCTGGCAGCAAAGAAATCACCTCCGAATGCCTCCAGAAGCTTTGAGTAATCCCAAAAGGCAATATCATTGTAAAGCGCAGGCCTGGGAGAGGCATTGAGATATTTTTCGATTGTGTATTCCCTGTTATTAACTAGAAATATAATGGGTTTGCACTTATTGGTCAGCATGGAACTGAATTCCTGGACAGTCATCTGGTTGGAACCGTCCCCCACTAGTAAGATTACTCTTCTGTTTTTATCTGCCATACATGCACCGAAGGCTGCAGGAGTCCCATAGCCGATACTGCCCCAGCCTCCCTGCGTGATGTAGGTTGCTCCTTTTGGCAGTTTCAGCATTGCGCTGCCAAATTGAAATGTACCTGCATCTGCAATTATGATATCATTATCTTTAAGCATTTTCTGAATTCTGGGATAGTAATATTTTGCTGTTACCGTTTCATCCATATTAGTGGAATTATTAGCGTAATCAGCATCGTATGAAAAGCTGACTTCCGGCACCGAGGCCATTTTTTTATTTATACTGCCCGGAAGTGCATTCAATAAATCCTGAATTAATATATTTTCATACACTGCCATACCCACAGTTACTCTTTCAGGCTGAATATCGATTATATTGACAGGATTCAGTCTGGCGGTAAATGAACCGGTATTATAATCTGACCATTGAGTTCCAACTGCCAATATACAATCTGAGCTTTCAATTATATTTTTAACCTGAGGATTACCCAGACTGCCCGCATAAAGTCCTATAAAGTTCTTATTTCTTTCGTCAAAGGAGCCTTTACCCATCATCATTGTAGCAACTGGGAGGTTAATTTTTTCCACAAGAGCCAGTACCTCCTTTTGAAGGTTATATCTTGAGACATGCACACCTGATAGCAGGACCGGGTTTTGTGCCCGGTTTATCATCTGAATGATATGCTGTACTGCAGCCTGTAAGGAAGTCTGACTTGTCTGTTTCTTTGAAATATTAACATCTCTTTGCGCAACAGGCTTATTGACAATATCGGTGGCAAAGAGAAGATATACAGGTTTCTTTGTCTCCTTAGCCGCTTGGATGGCAGCCGGGATTTCTATTGCCGCATTTTCAGGGGTTATTTTTGCAGTATATTGAGATATAAATCCATATAAATTTTTGAAAACGTCAAAATCTCCATCAAGGAGAGAGTGATGCATTTGTTTATGCGCTTGCTGTACTGAAGTTTTAGGTCCGCCAACAATGTGTATAACCGGCACGCTCTCACAATATGAGCCTGCTATGGCATTGCAGGTACTTAATTCTCCAACGCCGAAAGTGGTTATCAGGGCACCTATACCCTTAACCCTTGCGTAAGCATCAGCAGCATAGCCGGCATTTAATTCATTGCAGCAATTTACGAATTTAATGGCATTATATTCCTCCAATGCATTCAAAAGCGAAAAATTATAGTCGCCGGGAACACCGAAAATATCGGTTATGCCCTCATTGCTTAAACAATCATATAAAAAGTTGCCTATTGTTTTTGGTGACATATTTTCTCCTTAAATTTACAAATGTTGTTCAGTTTGTATTAGTATCACCAAGAGGTAAATAATAATTCTGATCCTTAGGTATAAATAATTCATCAATTTTTATGTTCAATATATAAAAAATAATATATAATAAAAATATGACTAAGTCATAAAATCTGATAATATTTTATTTTATAAGGAGGGTTTATATGGTAGGTACAATATATAAAAACGTTTTTAATCCGGAGGCCGTAGCTCTGCAATTCAAGGAAAGCCAGATAACTTACGGACAGCTTGATGAAACTGTAACAGGTTATGCAAATTACTTTAAAAACCTGGGGCTTAAAGCCGGAGAACGGGTTATATTAAGCTGTACAAATTCCCCTGAGTTCATTTATTCTTACTTCGGCGTTGTAAGAAACGGTGGCATAATTGTTCCAATTAATCTGCTTTTGACAATGGAAGAAATAGCTTACCTGATTAAGGATTCTGAAGCCAAAACAATGATTATTCACCCTCTGATTCTGCAAAAAGCCAAAATTACCAAAGAAACTATTCAGAATGCATTGAATATAGATGTAATTGTCCTTGACGAGCAATTCAAACAAAATATATCTGAGCTGACAGCCGTTAAATTTGAAGATAATACTGATGAAAACTCTGTATCAACCTTCCTGTATACTTCTGGTACAACAGGAAAGCAGAAGGCAGCAATGCTTTCCCATAAAAATCTTGTATTCAATTCCGAACAGTGCAGGCTGGGGCTTAAAGGTGTTCCGGAAGATAAATTCATGTGTGTTCTCCCGATGTTCCATGTTTTTGCTTTTACTGCATGTGTTTTAATGCCATTATGGTCGGGTGCAAAGATTACTATAATGGAAAGCTTCCAGCCCAAGGAAGTAGTAGAATCATTAATAAGAGACAAAATAACAGTGTTTATGGGTGTTCCTTCAATGTATGTGGTTCTGCTGGAGGCAGGAAAAAACAGCATAGGCTTCCCGGATTTAAGATTGGCAGTTTCAGGGGGCGCAGCTCTTCCCGTTGAAATATTCAGACAGGCAAAAGAAATACTCAAACTGCCAATTGTTGAAGGCTACGGCCTAACCGAGGCATCTCCTGCCGTATGCTTCAACCCATTGGATGGTATACAGAAGGAAGGTTCAATAGGCTTGCCATTACCCTATCAGGAATGTAAAATAGTTGATGAGAATAATGTTGAACTGGCTGCAGAACAAGTTGGAGAGCTGGCTGTACGAGGAAACAATATAATGCTTGGCTATTTTAAGCAGGAAGAGGAAACTAAAAAAACTCTTGTAGACGGATGGCTGCTTACCGGAGATATGGCTAAAAAAGATAAGGATGGGTATATCTATATTGTTGATCGGAAAAAGGATATGGTCATCGTCGGGGGACTTAATGTCTATCCTAGAGAAGTTGAGGAAGTTATTTATCAATATTCGAAGGTCAAAGAGGCTGCAGTAATAGGTCTTGATGACAAACTGAGAGGGGAATACGTTAAGGCATATGTTGTTCTGAAAGATGGTGAAGAGTGTACCTCAAAGGAGCTTCTGCGCTATTTGAAGGAAAGACTGGCAATATATAAGCTTCCAAGAGAGATAGATTTCGTTCCGGGCCTGCCCAAGAACAGCACGGGAAAAATAATGAAGCGGTGGTTAAAAGAAAAATAGGCATTTCTACAAGTTGTGTGTAGTTGGAAATTAACAAATACGTGATTCAGTTGACAGGGTGATATAATGGACAATAAGTTGGAGTGCATACACAAGGGAATCTGCCATCTGGGAGAAGGTCCTGTATGGAATGCAGAAAAGCAGCAGCTTTTCTGGACTGATATATATAACCGAAGGATCTGGGTTTACGACCCTGCTTTGGAAAGCAGTACAGTTTTCTGGAACGGGAATCATCAGGTTGGAGGCTTTGCCTTCACCAGAAACGGAAATCTGGTTTTATGTACTGACAAGGGCGTTTTTTATCTTAGAATGAGTCCCCGTGGGATACCTGAAAAGGAGCCGGAACTATTGTTTGAAATACCCTTACAGGAAAGCGAGATGTTCAACGATATAACAGTAGATCCACAGGGACGAATATTTGCCGGAACACTTGTAAGGTCGTCCTTTACAGGTGGATCGCTGTACCGGCTGGAAAAGGGGAAGAAACCTGAAATTGTTTTAGACGGACTCTACTGTTCAAATGGTATGACTTTTTCTCTGGACCAAAAGTATTTCTTTCATACTGACAGTACCGTTCATCGGATTACAAAATATGAGTATGACATTAACACAGGAGCTATTAAGAATCCATCTGTTTATTATCATGGAAGTGATGAAACCGGCTCACCAGACGGTATAACCCTGGATTCGGAAAACCATGTGTGGGCTGCCTTCTGGGGTGGTGGCTGTGTCATGAGAATTGATCCGACAGGTAATATAGCTGCAGAAATAACGGTTCCTGCCCGGCAGCCTTCAAGTGTCATGTTTGGCGGAAAAGGCCTTGAGGAGCTTTATATTACCTCAGCCGCTGAAAACGCGGATAATATTATAACTGGTTATTGGAGCGACGGCACATTTGCAGGCGGTCCTGTTTATAGACTCAAACCCGGTGTTTCGGGAAGAAAAGAATGGCTTGCTGATTTTTAAATCAACAAGCCATTCTTTTCTTAGTTACATTTTTAGGATGAAGAACGGCCCTGACAAAAACTGGAAATCGAGGACAATCTATCTCTTGTCTGCATATAGCTGACGGTATTCCTGTGCTGTCACAGAATGAACCTTTTTAAACATACGGCAAAAATTGCCCATATCGCAAAAACCTGTTTTCAGGCAGATCTCTTTTATGGATAGTCTGGTTGTTGCCAGGAGTTTTCTTGCCTCAAGAATCCGTCTGCTCTGAATATATTGATAGGGTGTCTGCCCGACCAGCTCTCTGAACACCGTATGCAAATGAGGGATACTTAAATCAGCCATATGTGCCAGGCAGGCAATATTGATATCCTTGTGAAAATTATTATCTATCCACTTTATAATTCTTTGAATTTCTTCCTGCCTCTTGTTTATAGCAGGCTGATCTTTACCAGCTGACTTCCAGAACCAATATAATTGACCAAAGACATAAAGGGATAGTTTTTGAATATCCCGTTTTTCACTGTGGTACTCAGACAGCAGGTTGTCAATGAAGCACCGGAAGGAAATTCTGTCGGGCCACTGGCTGATTCCGCTGAAATCATATTCCTTTAAACATTCAAATACAATTACTATACATTCATATGGATTTTCAGTATCGTTAAGATAAATGGTTTCTTCACCCGGATTGTGAAAAATGAGTGTTCCGGGGATAGCTTCAACAGTTCTTCCGAGATAATTGTAGAAGCCTCTTCCGGCTGTTATTATTTCAACCTCCTGATTGCCATCGGTTATTATTCTTGGAGAAGGACTTTCGCCAAAAGGAGCTTTAAAAAACCATACATTTTTTATTTGCGGGACAGATAACATATAACCACCTGATAAACCATAGTTAATGACATTTTTGTCTGTGAATTAATAGTAATATTATAGTATTAATAATAGTTTTTAACAAGCTGTACGCTGTATTAATATTTGATCCAAGAGTTCTTTTATAACTCATGTAAAAAGCTCTTTTTCTTTTATAACTCATGTAAAAAGTTACTTGTTCTTTTTTAGTTTAGAAAAACTGCCTTCCAAATAATCAAATATTTTTTCTGAGTAACAATAGCTCATGGTAAGAAAAATGGGATATACTCCGAAAATATATCTGGACTTTACTTCCCAAAGCAGGTAAAAACCTATATATAGGAATATTACATAAACAAAAAGTTCCATTCTTAAATCCTTTTTCCTGACAGAGTCAAACAGATATAGTATGACGAGTCCTAGCACAAACCAGTTGAAGGAATGTAGCATCCAGTCAAGGGATATCCTTACTGCCTTATCACAGGGCTCCACATATTTTACAAAGGGGGTATTGTATAAAACGAAATGCTCTGGCCTCACAGCCTGAGCCAACCCGTAGTAATTAACACTGTAAGTTCCTTCTGTCCACAACCAGAAGGTTTTTTTAGCATAATACTTGACTACTTGATTTATACCTGTGGTCTTAATTTTTGACAACAGATCATTTATAAAGTAAACTGATGCATCATGTTTATTGCATTTGAAACGAGTTAAAAAGATATATGTGTTAATCCCGCCATCCCAGTACCCCAGTTTCTTTTCAGGGTAACCGATGTTTATCCAGCGCCACACAGGGTTGGAATGGACTCCTACACGTTCCGAAATAAGTCCGGTTTTTACACCGATAAAGCTGAAGACTTTAAGGGGTACATTAAAAAGTAAAGCACTTGCGGCAGCATACACCATATTTTTTATATTGATACTTCTTTTTGGCTCAAAGTTTAAGCTCCAGTATAACACGATTGCTGCAAGGAATAAAAAAGCTACGCTCCTCATAAAGTTTCCTGCCATGAGAAATAAGGCAGTGTATAATGCGTATTTTCCCAGCCGTTTTTTTGTAAACCTCAGGGCATTAAGCATTGCTGCAAGGCAGAAGGTATTACTGAAAATGTCACCATAAGTAAAATTGTTAAGAATAATTGGCGGCGGAAATGTTACTGCCAGCAGCAGCACCCCATAGGCTTTGTTCTGTCGCTCAGGATAGAGTTCCTTGTATATTTTATATATAATTAGAGCTGATATTGAATTAAAGAGTAGGTTAAAAAACCTTAATGATATATTGGAATTGGGTAAAAAACTGTATAAAAAAGTGAAAAAAAGAGTTATACCTATATTGTTTGGATAATTGCCCAAATAATTACCTATTTCAAGAGATAAAAAATCCCCCTTTAGAAACTGTTTTGCAATTCTGTCTACAATAAATGCATCTTCATATGCGTTCACCGGAAAAAGTAAAATAAAGGCTATCTGCAAAAGGGTATATGATCCTATCACCAGGAATAGAAATTTTTTCTCATTAACTCTTGATAAAACCTTGGCTGCTTTGTTAACAAGCATAAAAAAAATAAAACTTAAAAATGCCAATACAATAAGCAGTATGGGTCTTTGAGGTGAAAGCCTTGGGAAAGGAGATGCCCATCCATGCAAAAGAAGAGCCGGTACCCACATTAATGAAAAAAATAAAGCAAGTGCTGCAAAACCCAGTGTCTTCAATTTTAAAAAGAAATTCATCAACGGCTGTTTCCTCCAAAGATAACTGTTTAAAATATTTATTGCAGTTATTATTTCACTTAAATAATCTGCCCGTCACGATTTATAAAATTCATGTTAATTAATTGAATATATAACAATTCATCGAGCTACCCGGATGTTAATTGAAAAAACGATATGACATATAGAAGGTTTAAGCAGAACGGACCTTAAGTGACAGCCTCTTGTTGATAGCCTTAATTGTACAGTATTATTCTTGTACCCTTTTATGATAAAATATTTACATGAATGAGAATAATAGTCATGGTAATAATGCTGCCATTAAGGAATATCATATCAGAATAAATAAAGTACTAGAGTATATTGAAAACAATTTGGGATCCGAGCTATCTCTGGATACTCTTTCAAAAGTTGCCTGTTTTTCTTCCTACCATTTTCATAGATTATTTCATTCCTTAACAGGAGAAACCCTGGCAGGCTATATAAAAAAACGAAGATTGCTTGCCGCCGCCAACAGGCTTTATTACAGCCCGAGCCCAAGTATATCGGACATAGCCTATGAATTCGGTTTTTCAAGTCAATCGGATTTTTCCAGATCGTTTAAAGCCTTTTTTAAATCATCTCCCTCCGATTTTTACAAGAAAAAAACTTTAAAAAACTCTCAAGCCCGTGGTTGTGCAGAAAACAAAAAGCTTTACTTGATACCGGAGGCAAAAAAACAAAAGTATGAAACCGGAATAAGAGTTAAACGTTTGGAGAATTACAGAGTTGCATATATTCGCAATAAAGGACTGTCCAAAAAGCATAGGAACCCCGAAATAGAAGAGTCCTTCATAGAACTGTATACCTGGGCTATGGCCAGGGATTTAATCAGCCGGGAAACCATGGTAATGGGAATCACCCTTGATAATCCTGAAATACTGCCTTTGCACGAATGCAGGCACGATACCTGCATAACAGTGGGGCAAACTGCAGAACCTGACGGAGTAATCGGTGTAAGGGATATATATACAAAGGCAAAGTATGTTTCTTATAAATTTAATACTGGTGCTCCCGAGTTCGATAAAACTTTTTTTGAAGTGATTGATTACCTTTATGGGAATTGGATGCCCCTAAACGGATATATACCTGAGGATAAACCATGCATTGAATTATATAAACAAAATACTGAAAACAAGCATATTTATATAGAACTGATGATACCGATACGCCCATTCTGAACCGGTATGCCTGATAATAAGCTCGGGATAATCTTGGAATAGGGCATTCAGTTTTAAAAGCAAGATTTGTATAATAAAAAGCAAGAAAACAAAATATTCTTATGGGAAAATGTGAAATAATTATTCTATACACGCAGTAATACCTAATATATATGAGGTGATTGAAATGGTGGAAACAGAGAATAGTTATTTTTTAAAGGAAGGATCTCCGGAGGAAACCTTGTTTATTCCTTTGCTGGTTAAGGCCGGAGAATACTGCAATAAGGCTCCGCTGGTGAAGGACACAAAGGCTTTTGAAATTTCGCAGAAGATTAAATTTGTCTCCAGGAGATTTGATGGCGGAAAAATGGCCCATATTGGTATCCTTACCCGGTGTCAGCTCCTTGATAAAGTTGTAGCGGATTTTATACAGATGAATTCCGAGGGGGTTATAATTACTTTGGGTGTTGGTTTAGATACCCGTTTTGACAGATTTGACAATGGAAAAATTAAATGGTTTGATCTGGATTTGCCCGAAGTAATAAAGCTGAGGCGTATTTTCTTTTCTGAAAATGAAAGGGTAAAGTTTATTGGAAGATCTGTAACTGAGCCAACCTGGGCTGAAGAAATTCCGGTTTCCAGGAAGGATAAGCTATTGATAATAGCAGAGGGTTTATTGATGTATCTGACACAGGAGCAGGTTTCCAATGTTTTTAAATATATTGGTGAATGTTTCCCCAATGCTGATTTTTATTTTGATGTGGTACATAGCTACTTCACAGGAAAAGCTATAAGTTCACCGTTTAATTGGGGTCTTGATCACGCCGGAGATATTTATAAAATAAACAATAATTTAAGTTTGGTTGAACATTGGAGTGTAGGTGATTTTAATAAAAACAGGCAGGGCCTCTTACTCAGAATATTGAACCTTCTTCCCTCGACAAGGAATAGAAGCCAGATATTACATGTCAAGTTTAAATAGACAGCAATAACGGCCGGACATCCATCTTATTTGATCCGGCCGTTATTACGGTTTCGCGAAACGGTTTTCGTTCATACTGTTCAAAAAACTAACCTCATACTTTCTACTACCTCGGTCTGTACACCAACTTTAAATTTCTGGTGGACCCATCTCCTTTCGGTAATTATTTTTTTATTCTGTTAATCAATCAATGATTGTATTTTATATATACCTCTTAAAATAAACTCTAAACATAATATTTTAAAAAATAATAATTATTTTTAATTATGATGATGATTCTAGCATTTGAACCTTTTTTTAGTACGCTGAATATCCTGTATCAAGAATATCTTATTTGCTGATAGAACCGGCCCGCAACCAGGCTGGGGCTAACAAATTAATGCAGAAAGGAAGGAAAGATATGGGAGTAGAATTAAATGCACTTCATTGGGTTTATTTATTATTTATCGTTGCAATCATTGTTGTTATGTTATTCAGAAGAGATACAAGCCTGGTATGTATTATAGGAATATTCTGTCTTGGTCTGGTTGCAACAGAATCGCTGTATCAATCGGTTATGGGTATTTTTAACAGTCTCATATATGCTATTAAAGAGCTGATGGGTACTATTCTGATTATTTCTGTTATTACGGCAATGAGTAAGGAGCTTTTAAGTTCCGGTATTAATGAAACCATGGTTTCACCATTTGCAAAATTAATTAGAGGTCCGGTGCTGGCATACTGGGTTATAGGTATAGCTATGATGGTTATTTCCTGGTTCTTTTGGCCATCTCCTGCTGTTGCTCTGCTGGGTGCCGTATTGCTGCCGGTTGCACTCAAGGTAAAACTGCCGGCTATGGGAGCTGCTGTTGCAATGAACCTGTTTGGACATGGAATAGCCCTTTCAGGCGATTATGTAATTCAGGGAGCTCCAAAGCTGACGGCTGACGGTGCCGGAATTCCCGTTGGAGATGTTGTTCAGGCAAGCATACCTCTTGTTATTGTAATGGGGGTTGTTACAACAATAGCCGCATTTTTGTTTTTGGTCCGTGATATGAGAAGGGAAACTTTGAGTGTTACAAACATTATTGAAAAGAATGGATTGGAAGAAACAAATACAGAAGAAATAAATATAGAAGAAAGGGTTAATGTTAAAATACTTAGTGCAAGAATGAAAATTTTCTTCTCTGTACTGGTACCTGTTCTCTTCGTAGCAGATATTGCTGTCATGTATACGGCAAAGCTGCAGGGAGGGGATGCAACGGCGTTAATAGGAGGAACAGCTCTATTCATACTGATACTGATAACTTCCTTTACATACAGAAAGAGGAGCCTGGAAAAGATAACCTCCAGGTTTATAGAGGGCCTTCAGTTCGGCTTTAAAGTGTTTGGTCCGGTTATACCTATAGCGGCTTTCTTCTACCTTGGTGATGCGGGTTTTAACAGTATTTTTGGAGAACTTCTTCCAAAGGGTTCACATGGTCTGGTCAACGATCTGGGTGTTGCCCTTGCAAGCGGGGTACCTCTCAATCCGGCTGTAGGAGCACTTACATCAACGGTAGTCGGAGCCATAACAGGACTTGATGGTTCAGGTTTCTCTGGAATTTCTCTGGTGGGCTCCATTGCAAAACTGTTTTCTGTGGCTATAGGTTCAGGGGTATCTACATTGACAGCTCTTGGTCAGGTGGCAGCAATATGGGTTGGCGGAGGAACGCTGATCCCGTGGGCCCTTATACCGGTTGCAGCAATTTGCGGTGTGGATGCCTTTGAGCTTGCCAGAAGAAATTTGAAGCCTGTTGTAATAGGTTTGATAGTTACTACAATTGTAGCGATTTTCCTGATATAAGAGGTTTTGCTTAAGCTATTCTTATTAATAAATACAGCTTCAGAGGAATACCGGGAAATATATAACAGCAGGTTACAATTAAGCTTCTAATAATCGCTTATTAACCATATAGTCACAACATTCAATTTGGATAAAGCAGCCGCAGGAATAAAGAATAAAATGCACCTCTAATTGTTAATTTCTACGATAACTTTTGAGGTGCATTTCCATTTTTCTTATTAATATACTTAATTTTGGCGGTAAGATCAGAAAGATTTACCCATCTAAAAGGTTATGTAAAAGATATTTTTATTTCTTCAATATCTGTACATAACTGCCTTAAGGAAATTCCTGCATTTATAAGCATTCTTTTTGAGGCTTTCACAACATCGGTGTCAGCATATTTGTCACTAAGGTAAACTACTTCTGTTATTCCAGATTGAATAATAGCCTTGGCACATTCATTGCAGGGGAACAGAGCAGTGTATATTTTGCTGCCTTCCAAGGAAACACCCCTGTTGTTCAAAATAGCATTCAGTTCAGCATGAACCACATACGGATATTTAGTACTAATAATATCTCCTTCCCTGCTCCATGGGAATTCGTCGTCTGAGCAGCCGGTAGGGAAGCCGTTGTAACCCACACTCAGAATTCTATTGTTTTTACTGTCTACTATACAAGCTCCTACCTGTGTTGACGGATCTTTGCTTCTCTTGGCAGAAAGCAGGGCTATTCCCATAAAATACTCATCCCATTTAATATAATCTGTTCTTTTTGTCATATTGGCTACCGTTTGCCCTTTCCTATTAATTATGTTTCATCGCAGAGGTTAGTACTACAAAGTTAAATTTATAACTCGCCTTTTAAACAAGTATAACAAAAAAATAGTGGGTGGGAAGAAATATGTTATAATTCTAAATAGAATTATTAGGTACTTACTTTAATATTGAAAAACAAAACTGGTATTTTTGTATGATACAATTTTTAATTTAAATTATGTATTTGGGAGAGATGCCAAAATGAATATTTCTGTGTTGGGTAGTGGAAGATGGGGAACATTTTTAGCTTGGTATTCAAATAAAATCGGGCATAATGTTATGCTGTGGGGAAGAGAAAATTCAAAATCACTGGATAATCTACGATGCAATAGGAAGAATGAATATTTGGAACTAAATGAGGATTTAATACTCAGCTCGTCACTGGAAGAGGCCCTGGCTTTTGGTGATTATATAATTATATCTATCAGTGCTCAGGAGTTAAGATGTTTTGCAAGACAAATAAGTCAGTTCTCGGTTAAATCAAAGGTTTTTATACTCTGCATGAAAGGTATTGAAGCTAACACGGGTAAAAGGCTGTCGCAGATTATTTATGAGGAAATAGGGGCAAATGCAAATGTTGCTATTTGGGTAGGGCCGGGACATGTTCAGGATTATGTAAAAGGTATACCTAATTGTATGGTAGTTGGCTCCAACAATATAGATATAACAAAAGCCATAGTAAACGAGCTCGGCAGTGAAATAATCAGATTCTATTATGGACAGGACCTTATAGGAAACGAGTTAGGTGCCGCAGCAAAAAATGTTATTGGCATCGCTGCAGGCATGTTGGACGGTTTGAACTACGCAAGCCTAAAAGGGGCGTTAATGGCAAGGGGGACACGGGAAGTATCAAGGCTTATAAAGGCAATGGGAGGAAATGAACTTACTGCGTACGGACTGAGCCATCTTGGGGATTACGAAGCCACACTCTTTTCCCAATATAGTCACAACAGGAGATTTGGCGAAAATTATGTAAAAGGAATTAATTTTGAGAAATTGGCAGAAGGTGCTTCAACAGTAAAAGCATTGAAAATGTTATCAGATAAGCATGATGTTGTTTTACCCATATGTAACTCGGTGTATTCGATTTTATATGAATATAAGGATCCTAAGCAAGAACTTATCAATATGTTTCTCAGACCGGTTAAGTTTGAGTTTTAAACCTGTCACATAATAGCATGGAATGACAGGACACCAAATTTTAAAAGTGATATCATTCATGTTGTAAAGAAGAGCTGACCCTGAGAAAAGGGTTATGGAGGGTATAATACATGGAATGGTTTGTCAGAATGAAAAATGCGCTTGATTACCTGGAGAGTAATCTGCAAGGGGAACTGGATATTGAGCAGGCTGCACGGGTGGCATATTCTTCCTCCTTTCATTTCCAAAGGATGTTTCATATGCTGACAGGTGTAACTGTTGCCGAGTATGTCAGAAAAAGAAGGTTAACCCTGGCTGCTCAGGAACTGGCTGCCTGCGATATAAAGGTGCTGGATGCAGCCTTGAAGTATGGCTATGACTCACCAGAAGCATTTTCAAAGGCATTCCGCAAGGTACATGGCATCAGTCCGTCGGCTGCGCGCGAACCCGGTTCGGAGCTGAAGGCCTACCCGAGAATATCCTTCCATTTAAGTCTGAAAGGAGACAAGGACATGAATTATAAGATTATTGAGAAAAAAGCTTTTAAAGTATTTGGAAAGGGATTAAAAGTAACAACGCGTGATGGTGAAAATCTGAAAAGAATACCGCAATTCTGGCGTGAATGTTACGAGAACGGGTTTATAGACGGATTGTGCAGGCAGGAGGGTGGAGAGCTGCTTGGCATATGCATGAACGATTATGAGAGTGAATTATTTACCTATGTTATTGGTAGGGAAAATACAAAAAATATACCACTTCCTGAAGATACGGAAGAGTTTGTGGTATCTGCTGAAACCTGGGCAGTGTTTGAATCAATAGGCCCGATACCAACAGCCATTCAAAAGGTATGGGAAAGGATATACAGCGAATGGTTCCCATCAACCGGCTATGAACAGGCTGAAGCACCACAGCTGGAAGTATACCCCGAAGGTGATGCTGATTCTTCCGACTACAGGTGCGAGGTTTGGGTACCTATCGTAAAGAAGTAAGTTTCTGATAAGTCAGAAGATAATTGCAGGAATATTGCTTTTGGTCAGATAAAAATAGTGCTGCCTCAAAATGGATAAAATTCTATTTTGAGGCAGTTTTTTGCGATTCAGGATTAATATTTTGGAAGCACGCAGTTCAGGTATTTAAAATATAAAAAATCGTATCTCTCCTTTTCGTTTTAAATAAGTGAATTCTATAGGAGTCTACGGAGCGTGGATTGTTTACTTGCCGGCATTTTAGTACTATATCCGGGAAGAGCAGCAAAGTAATATTTCTGATGTCAGGAGGATTTATATATGAACTGTAATGAAAATACTGTGCTTGTTGTAAAAAATTACGATAAAATTGATGGTTATAATGCTTATGTCTCGCAAATAAAATGTCTTTCGCTGGGAGTTGAGCCGCAGGAGGACAGGCAGCGTACAAGAATTACTGCAAAGGTATGGAAAGACGGTGAAAAGGAAGGAATGACAGAGTTGGCTGAGCTTGAACTCCACCAGGTATTGGATCTGGCCATTTTCTCCTGTCAGAGTCTTGAGTATTTTCAGGAGGCATACCGTTTCCCGAAGCTGTACGACCCCGAAAATCCTTGTGTTGAGCGGATTGGTCTTCAAGGAAATGTAATGCCTGTTACAATTTGTACCGATAATGAAATGCTTGATTCAGATATCGAAGGTCTTTCACTGGCAGTTAACAGGCAGGGCGATTTGATAGGTGAGCGGCTCCGTGTGCTCTCTCGGCTGCTGGAAGAGATGGGGTATTGACAGATGAGAACGCAATGGACACTGTCTCCTGACAGAATTTTGACCCGGGCCGAGCAGGCACTTGTGTGGAAAAAGCCGCCTTCTCACAAGGAGAGCATTGAAGAAATCCGGGTTTCAGATGAAGTAAAACGTAATTGGAACAGTAATGAAATGAAAATATCCACAATACTGCTTGAAGGTGATGCCGGTTCCGGTAAAACTGAGCTGGCTAAGGCTTTATCGGCCAATTTTGGATTGCCCTACACAAAAGTGACCTGTTTTGCAGATATGGATAAAACAGATGTAGTTGGTGCTATTTTACCGGTAATTTCAACGGAACAAAAAATTTTTTCAGGTGAAGAGGAAGAAAAAATTCTATCGGTATTATATAAGAGTGACAGTTTATACGCAGCCGCTGAAAATTTGTCAATTGAAACAGGCGTAACTCGGGATCAGGCGGAAGATAAAATCAGAAACCTGGTAAAAGTTCTTGAGAAAATACCGCTTAAGGATAGCGTTGAGTACAAATTTTATCCGTCAGAGATTGTAAGGGCCTTTCAAAACGGTTATATATTGGAGATTCAGGAGCCCACTGTGGTCAGGGATGCAGCAGTCCTCATGGCTCTGAATTCAGCGTTGGAACCCGGTGGAACCATAAACCTGCCCACTGAAATAATTCACAGGCATTCTGATTTCATAGCGGTAATCACAACAAACAGAGGATACAATGGATGCCGGCCACTTAATGAGGCGCTGCGTGATCGTGTCCAGCATGCCGAAAAGATGGAATTGCCTTCTCGGCAGGTAATGGTGGAACGTGCCATGGCGAAAACCGGATATGGAAATCAGCAGACATTGGCAGCGATGGCAGATGTAATTATTCTTCTGGATCAGTCAGCCAGGGCAAACGCAATCAGAGGCGTTGCAGGAATGCGTTCCTATTTCTACTGGGTGGATGCAGTAGCCAACAGGGCTGATGTAAGAGAGTCGTTGTATAACAAAGTCATTTATAAAGTTACCACCGATCCTGAAGAAATCGCTATCCTGGAAGAAGTACTAGCGGCGGAGGGGTTATTTGACGAGTTGATTAAAGCAATTCAAAATGAACCTGATCAGGAAGTAAAAAAAAACAGAATTCAGCTGTAATGGAGATTCGCACATGGGATGATGCAGAAGATTTTCCGGCAAAAGCTTCGGTTTATGATGATATTTCCATTAATTTGAGAAAATCCTCTGAAAGTGAGGGTCATTCCAGCGAAACTTCAGATGAAGTTCAAAACTCAAGAAGTTCTGACAACGGAGATAATGGAAAACCCTTTTATCATCAAATTGATCCCCACTCTGAGAAATCAGAACTTTCAGAGCAGAAATTCCGGAGACAGCTTATCCGGGAGGCCAGGGAAGCTGTTTCCCGTTCAGTACACCGGGATATAAAACTTATTGTCCACCGCCCGCAGGTATTACCAGCTTATTGTGAAGAATACTATAGAAGGTTAAAAAAACTGACGCCTGTCATAAATGAACTTGTACGAAAAACTGAGCAGCTTTTGGAACATGAAACCTCGGCCGACTTTGCCAGGTACCATGTATACGGCAGTAAATTTAATGCCGGAAGTATCATAAATCAGGACTTCCGATATTTTGAAAAAAAGCGTCCGCCTGAGGAAGAGGCTTCTCTCGCTGTTGCCTTGAGAATTGATGAGTCTGCGTCCATGAATGCCTTTGGAAGATTAGAGGCAGCAAAATGTGCTGCCTTGGCAGTGTACGAGTTCTGCAGCAGGTGTAATATTCCCATACTCATTTACGGAGATACTTCTGACCGTTCAAGGCTTGAACAGATGTCCGTTTTTGTATACAGTGATTTTCATAAAAGAAGTCCTGAGGACCCATTCCGTTTAATGGATATTCAAGGCAGAAGCAATAACCGGGACGGGATGGCTTTAAGAATAATTTCTGAAAAGTTGTTGACATCAAACAAAAAGACAAAGCTGCTTATCAGTATCAGCGACGGACAGCCCAAGGCAGTTCCCGAATATACGGGGAGTTTTGCGGCTGAAGATATGAAGAATACTCTCAGGGAATACAGGCGTAAAGGGATTACTTTTATTGCTGCCGCCATCGGACAGGATAAAGAGGTTATAAGTGATCTTTATGGCAGAACATCCTTTATGGATATAACTGACCTTAAAAAGCTTCCGCTGCGGCTGTTGCAGATACTGGTAAGGTATTTATGACTAAATAATAACTTCCCGATTTAAGGCGGCTGTTTTCCGCCAATACTTTTTATTATTTAAATATGACTAAGCACTTAATGGTAATATATATGTAAAGGAGATGAGTTGATTGGATTGTACAAAAGTGGGAAACCTGATACGTCAATTGCGTCAGGAAAGAGGCCTGACGCAAAAAAACATAGCTGATAAGTTAAATATAAGCAATAAAACAGTATCCAAATGGGAAAGGGGCTTCGGCTGTCCTGATGTTTCCCTGCTGAGTGAACTGTCTGATGTTTTAGGTGCAGACATACAGAGAATGCTTGAAGGAAGGCTTGCTCCCAACATCAGAGACAGCGGCAATCTTAACAGAATACGTTTTTATGTCTGCCCTGTTTGCGGTAATGTGCTGACCAGTTCCAGCAAGTCCTCCGTCTCTTGCTGCGGAAGAAAACTGAATCAATTGATAGCCAAAGAAAAATTGGAAAATCATCACTTAACCATTGAGGAAATTGACATTAACTACTACATTACCATAGAGCATGAAATGAATAAATCTCACTTTATTTCTTTTATTGCTTATGTCGGGAATGACACATTTCTGTTGAAAAGACTTTATCCCGAACAAAGTGCTAATGTCAGTATCCCGAATATGGGGCGCGGAGGCTGGCTATATGCCTACTGCACCAGTCATGGACTGTGGGTACAGGCAATGCAGTGAAATTACCTTTGTGTATATTTTCGCTAGATCATTTGAGAGAATGCCTCAGACGATTTAACCGGACTATAAAGTATCAATCTGTTTTAAAAACCCAGAAATCTTATCAACAAGATTGATGAGTACATGTCCTGCACCAGGTATAAGGTGTATATGAGCCTGTGGCAGCAGATTTTCCAGGCGCGCTGCAGTATGAGCCGAATGGAGCATAATATCATTCTCACCAGCAAATAAAGCAACAGGCATGTTTAACTGTTTTAAATCACTGTCTGAAAACAGTGGAATTACTTCGCGCCGGTAATTGAAGTTTTTACCCAGCAGCTTTTGATATTTCTGCATGGTTTCGGGGATGGATTGGTTTCCGTTAACTTTCTTAAACAACCTGTCCATACCTTTTTCACCAAATATCCCATATGCTATAGCTTTAAAAAGGAACGACTTTTTTTGCTTCCCTATGCCTGCAGGACAAAGCAGCACAAGTTTGTCCACCTTCTCAGGATAGTAGACTGCAAACTTTGCTGCCAGCCATGCACCCAGGGATATACCCAGTACAGCTGTCTTTTCTATTGAAAGAGCGTTTAATACGTCATTGAGCCATTCTGCAAAAGCAACACCGTCAAAAGGCAGCTGATTTTCGTCGCTTCTGCCGGGTTCACCCGGTATATCTACTGCGTATACTCGGAAATTTCGTGAATATTCTTTTACATCTGATAACCACATAATGGAGTTCATGGCACTGCCATGGAGCAGTATGAGCGGCGGTGCCTGCTTTTCACCGGTTGCAATAACAAAGGTGCTTCCATAACGCGTATTAACATATAATTTCTCATTGGGAACAAGCCAACCTTCAAGCAATAGATCATAAGCTTTTAAAACATCAGATTTTCCTTTCTGAGACCGGAATGCATACTTATTCATCGTTTATACCTCCAACTAACTATAATATTCTGAATTTCTATGTGACTCAATTTCTAGTAGGTTTAAATAATATACCATGTGTTAATGTTGGTATATGTTAATAGTAACATATGGTGCATTGGTCGGTCAATGTTAATTTTGGATTACTGAAATGATCTATAATCCCACATGGCTAAAATAGTGTGGTTGTATATTCTATTGACTTCAGCTGTTTATCCGTGCTACAATTAACTTAACTGAATAGGACAGTTCGTAACCATCCTGTCTATAAACAAAACTACGGACCGGCTATCGGAAGATGGCTTATTTTTGTTTATAGGGGGCATATGCCCTTTTTTTTATGTCCAGGTATAATTTAAAAAATTTTTTGAGGACTAGAAGTATTTAAAAACAGAATTATAGGAGAGATGTGTAAAACATTTGCTTGACAATAAAAAACTTTTTGAATTTATGCGCATGAAAAAGACTGCTTATTTTCAGTTTTATGTTTAAGGATTTAAAGGAGGTGCAAAATGCGAAATATAGGAATTACAACCACTGTGCCTGTTGAAGTTCTGCTGGCAGCCGGGTACAGAGTTGTTGACCTGAACAATATTTTCATTTCAACTGAAGCTTATGCTAAGGATATTGAGAGAGCCGAAAGAGACGGTTTCCCAAAAAGTTCCTGTGCCTGGATTAAAGGTTTATATGGAGCCTGCCTGCGAAATGGTATAAATGAGATTGTGGGTGTTTTGGAGGGTGACTGTTCAAATACTAAAGCACTGCTGGAGGTGTTAAAAGGTAAAGGTATTAAGACATATGACTTTTCCTACCCTTCAGAACACACACTGGAGAACGTCACTACCGAAATAAATAAGTTTATGGAAATGTTCGGAGTCTCTGTTGAGCAGGTAGAAACAGTAAGGCAAAACCTGCAGCAGCTTCGGCAGTATGCAAGGGAAATTGATGAACTCACATATATTTCTGATAAGGCCCATGGCTTTGAGAACCACCTATATCAGGTTTCGCTCAGTGACTTTAATGGAGAGGCTGAACAATATCTGAAATTACTAAAGAATAAAGTTACCGAGATCTGTCAGAGAGCTCCAAAAGGTCACGCAATTCGTTTGGGTTATATCGGGGTGCCGCCAATGACCTGCGATTTGTATGACTTTGTTGAGGGTTTTGATGCACGAATAGTTTACAATGAGGTTCAGCGTGAATTTGCATTCCCAAGGTCAATAGAAGCCCCGAGCATATATGAGCAGTATTTTGATTACACCTACCCGTACAGCCTTACATTCAGGCTTAAGGAGATCAGGAAACAAATCAAAATGAGGAAGCTGGATGGAATAATTCACTATACCCAGGCTTTCTGCCACAGAGCTATTGAAGATATTGTTATAAAGCAGGAACTGGATATACCGGTTTTAACCTTGGAAGGTGATAAGTCCAACCGGCTTGACTCCCGGACAAAACTGAGACTTGAGGCATTTCTTGATATGCTTTCAGATCTGAGGGGAGGTGTTTGAATGAAAGTACTGGGAATAGATATGGGCAGCAGAGAAGTAAAAATTGTTATGATGGAAAGTGATCATATTATTGAAAAGCAAAAAATCAGTACAATGACCTTCTATAAGAACTTCTGTATCCATAAAGGCGGCAAGCTGGAGGTGGATATCAGCAGAATGGAAATATGTAAACCCGACAAAGCTGTAGCAACCGGGTACGGAAGGAATAATACAGATTTAAACAGCTTTAAGGCTATCACCGAAATAAAGGCGCATGCTTATGGTGCGATGTTTCAGACGAAATTAAGAGACTTCGTTCTTCTGGATATAGGTGGGCAAGATGTGAAAGTGGTGAAAGTGGAAAAAGGGCTTGTGACAGATCTGGAGTTAAACGAGAAATGTGCTGCTTCCTGCGGAAGGTACCTTGAAAATATGGCTGCAGTTCTGGAAGTTTCCCTTGAGGATATGTCACAGCATTATAAGGAAGCTATTCAGCTTAATTCAACCTGTTCGGTTTTTTCAGAGTCAGAGTTGATAGGAAGGATAGCTGAAGGAGTAAAAATAGAGCAGCTTTGTGCAGGGGTGAACTATTCTCTTTATAAAAGACTGGATCCCCTGCTCTCAAGATTTAAGGGTAGAAAACTGGTTCTTTCGGGAGGGGTGGCTAAAAACAAAGCGTTGTCCGAATATCTTAAGAACGATTTTGATGAAATTGTTCATATGGAGGAACCGCAGTATAACGGTGCAATCGGCTGCTGCAGCTACGCTCAGCTTCTTGCAACCCATGTTGATTAACCCCTAACAAAATTCATTC
Organism: Bacillota bacterium; assembly: GCA_023409265.1. GTDB lineage: Bacteria > Bacillota > Clostridia > Acetivibrionales > DSM-1351 > Ruminiclostridium. The sequence continues at coordinate 123,820 of JAEYHZ010000046.1, forward strand.
AGTTAGATTAACCCCTAACAAAATGCATTCAGATAGATTAACCTCCACAAAATGTACTCAGATTGCTCGATCCGGACAAAATGCTTCAAGATTGACCAACACGAACAAAATGCAACTCCAGGTTTGATTAATCTGACAAATCCAACTATTTCATTCGATAAGGAGTTTACAATGAAAGCTGTTAAAAAGATAACCATTTCCGCAATAATAATTGCATTGTATGTTGTAATAATGTTTATTTCTCAAAGCTTTGCTTTTGGGCAGTACCAGATAAGAATTGCCACTTCTCTGTACTCACTAAGCTACATTTACCCATTTCTGATCCTGCCTCTGGGTTTGGCTAATTTCCTGAGCAATACTATAATGGGAGGACTGGGGCCTCTTGATATGTTTGGCGGAATTATTGCAGGTATGGTAACTTCAGGTGCAGTTTATCTTATTAGAAAATTTAACTGGAACAAGTGGCTGATAACGTTACCTATCGTTTTCGGACCGGGCCTCCTGGTTCCCCTGTGGCTTTCTTACCTTCTTAACGTTCCATATCACGTTCTCGCATTGAGTATCTGTATTGGACAAATTATTCCTGCAATAGTAGGTGTATCCCTTGTTGAGATACTAAACAAATATATCAAAAATTAATGCCTAAGGGTAATACTGGTAAGAATGAAATAATACATCATACGACCAGTATTTAACAGATTTTATGTAATCGGTATAGAGATAAAGATATACTCATTTTTTAACTTATACCCCTATAAGGTAGTTTTTATAAATTTATGTAACTTTATTGACATAAATTTTTTTAATGTTATAATACGAAATAGAAACAATACGACATCGAATATGAAGAGAGCATAATTAACAGGAGGATAGTTATGAACAAAGTTAATCCTGAACAAATCGTAAAACTGGATGAGATAATGCATACTATTCAAAAACGCTATAAGAATTACCAGACCGATATTGAAGCCTTGTTTCCTGAAGGTATTACAAGTACGGAGCTCAGCATTATAAAAATAGTAAACTCAAGACCTGAAATAATTATAAAGGAAGTCAGTGAATATCTTGATCTGGCAGGAAGTACTCTTACCAGTGCCATTGACAGACTTGAGAAAAGGAAGCTGATGAGGCGTGTTGTCAGCACTAGAAACAGACGTTCCTTCGGATTGGAATTGACAGAGGAAGGTATCAGGATAAATACGCTGCATGAAGCTGCAGAGCGGCAAATCTGGTCCAGGATTCTTGGAAAGCTCGAGAATGAACAGGAGCGCGAAACATTTTTAAGATTATTGGAAGCCATTTCTGAATAATCCGTTAAAAAGCATAGAATTGAGGTGAGCTAATGAAAACTACTATTTACTATTTTACAGGAACGGGTAATTCTCTAAAATGTGCAAGAGACTTGGGTGATAAACTGGGAGATACCCAAGTGATTTCTGTTACTGAAGCAACAGAGAAGGCAGTCAATCCGTTGTCGGATAATATCGGAATTGTCTTTCCAGTATATATTTGGGGTATACCACTGATAATATCTGAATTTATAAAAAAACTTTCCAGGGAGAATAAAAATAAGTATATTTTTGCAGTTGCCACAAATGGGGGAGCTGTGTCGGGGGCACTACGGGTATTACAGAAAAGATTGAGGGCACGAGGCCTGAAGCTTTCAGCCGGATTTTCTCTCAAAATGCCGTCCAATTTTATCGGCATGCATCAAAGCAGTATTGAGGAGCAGAAGCAGATTTTTTGTCAGGCTGAAACAAAGATGAATGAGATAATTGAATATATTAAAACAGGAAAAACCGGAATCCTCGAGAAAGGTTCATTTATCGAAGGAATTATGAAAACAGGAATAATTTATAGGTTTGCTTCGGTTTTTTTACATAAATTCGATAAAGACTTTTGGGTGAATGAAAAGTGTAATGGATGTGGAATGTGTAAAAAAGTTTGTCCTGTAGAAAACATTAAGTTGGAAAACAGCAGGCCAAAATGGCTGCATCAGTGCGAACAGTGTTATGCCTGTGTTAATTACTGCCCCAGGGAATCAATTCAGTTCAGGAAAATGACTATGGGAAAGCAAAGATATAAAAATCCTTTTGTTGAAGTCAAAGACATTGCGAGGAATTGATTAACCAACTGTTTTTTATATTTCGAATTGAAAATACTGTATTGACAAAGCCATTCTATAAGAATAGAATGGCTTTGTGACGTTATTCTATATTTATAGAATGAACATATGAATTTACAATTTTTCATGCAAAAGTGGAGATAAAATATGAATGAAATTCGATTACCAGACTCCGAGTTGAAAGTTATGGGATTTTTATGGGATAAGGGCTATGCCTCAGCGAAAGCTGTTGCTGAATTTATGTCGGAAACCTATGGCTGGAAAAAGAATACCACATATACTGTTCTTAAAAATCTTACAGCAAAGCAGGTTGTTGAAAGAAAAGAACCTGATTTTATATGCCTTCCTTTGGTGACCCGTGAGCAGGTTGGAAAGACTGAAACAAATTCACTTCTCGAAAGATTTTACAAGGGATCTGTAAGTGCACTGATATCAAGCTTTTTGAACGACAGAAAGCTTTCAAAAGAGGAACTGGAAGAGATAAAAAAAATGATAGATAAAAGCAAATAGGGAGGAAATACCATGCTGACACAATTTCTCTATATATTTTTAAATTTAGGATTGTTTGGTTCCATTACAGCAGTAGTAACTCTACTGATAAGAGCTATTTTTAGCAGGAGTGTTAAGAAATCAGTCTTTGTGCTGCTATGGCTAATTGTCTTTTTGCGCCTTTCGATTCCTGTATCAATCCCATCTCCAACAAGTGTATTTAACCTGATTAAAAATAATGAGTACACTGTAAGCGGGAGTGTAGATATATTACCTGACATTGTGAAGGAAAATTTCGACATTACGAATAATACTCAGATAAACACTCGCCAAACAGTTGAAGTCAGCAAAGAACCAACTAAAATTGAGGAGCCTGTTAGAAATATGGCAGCTCTTCAAAAAGTTGAAAATCCTTTAGCGCCAGGTGCCGTAGCAAGTTTTATCTGGCTGGGAGGCATTGTAGTGTTGATTATAATTTATATTGGCATTTACATTGCTGCTATAAACAGGAGCAAAAACTTAAGTTTACTTGATGAAAAATTGCTATATGACTGTAAAAAAATTATTACTGTCAAAAGACCGGTTAGTTTGCATCAGAGTAAAGATATCTCTTCTCCATATGTATTTGGAATTTTTCGCTCCAAAATTGTTTTACCTGATATTATGGGAACTCATGAAAATAAGTCCTTCCAGCATATTATTTTACATGAATTCATACATATTAAACGATTTGACAATCTTATAAAGTTGTTAGCTTTTCTTGTATTGTGCCTTCATTGGTATAATCCAGTGATATGGTTAAGCTATATTTTTTTACAGAGAGACATGGAAGCTTCCTGCGATGAAAAAGTTGTTAAACTTCTTGGGGAAAACGCTAAAAAAGCTTATGCAGAATCTCTTTATGAATTTGCCTGTAAAAAAAATACACTTGATTATCCGGGAATTATGACTTTCGGTGAAACAGGTACCAAAAAGAGAATAAGAAATATATTAAACTATAAAAAAAGTTCTCTGTCTGCAGTGATTATTGCTTGCTGCCTTATTGTGACCGTACTGGCAGGCTGGGCCACAAATCCTGTTTCTGCAGTAGTGCTAGCTTCACCGCTTAATAGCAGTAAAGTAGTATATGCAGCTGAAGAAGGCCTGTACAGCACCGGTCTGGAAGGAAGTAAACCTGTGTTGCTGGTCAAAGGCTCTGGTATTTACCGGCCTGTTTTTTCGGAAACGGGAAGAGAGGTTGCTTACTTGCAGAATGATTCGCTCTATGCCTTTGACTTCAAAAGTAAGAAATCCAGAACTCTTGCAAAAAGTGTAGATTCGTTCTGTTCCGGAAAAAATGAAGAATTCTATGTTTCATTGAAGCAGTCCGGAATAGTATCGGTTAATGCAATAAATTCAAAAAGATCTACAATAGTCACTGCTCAGAAAGATACATTTTTCATAAATTTAAAGCTTTCTCCTAACGGACAGTTCCTGGCGTATGACTCCGTTCCGGATGGTGTTAATAATCAGGACAAAGGAGGGACCTGGCTGTATGATACCAAATCTAAAAAAAGCAAGTTGATAGTAAAGGCATCGGCAATGGACCATGCTTCAATGGGTATCAAACCTGCTGCCGGCAATTGGTCACCTGATTCCGGAAGAATATTTATATGGTTAATGTCTCAATCAGGTTCTTTATCGGCAGATGGTGTGGGGACAGCTGTTTACGACGTTGCATCGGGAAAATTGTTGGAACTTGATGCTGTAGCTTTAGCTTATGATGAAAACCTGAATTATCTGGACAGAAACAACTTTGCATTAATATCCGGTGGCAGCAGAATGATGTTTGAGGCAAAAACAATAAGCCTTTTTGACCTGCAGAAAGGATTGTCCCCTGAGAGCATTAATATTGGAAACAAAGTTCCGAGTACGCCATATTATTCTGCAGATGGCAAAAGACTGGTTTTCTCAGCATCGCAGGCTGCAAATCCGGCAGACGATTATAAAAAACAGATATCTTCAATTGCAGCCAGGCAGCTTTATCTCAGATCCGAGGGTAAGCTTTACTCACTGACAAATGATGGTTCATACCGCTCTGAAGCACCAAGATTCCTCAAGGATAATAACTATATATTATTTGCCAGAGTAAGTACTAATGGGGAGAAAAGCATCTGGTTAATGGACAGTGACGGAAAAAATATGAAAAAACTAGCGGGATGGAAATATAAAGGTACGGATGACAGAGATACCGATTTTTATGGGCGAATTGAGTGGAATAACATGTTTGATGTATTTGATGCAACTGAAAATAAAAATACCGGTAAAAACGTAATAAATGAGAACGAAATTCCTCACGACACTGAAAACTCCATCAGGGCTGTTGGTAAATCTGATTACGGAACTTTAACAATAAAAGCAGTTGGAGCAGAAGAAACGGGTCAGTTGGGAGCTGATTCAAGCTTTGGAAAAGCTGAAGACTACTCTTTTAGAGGCAATTATCAGATTGTTTTTGAGGATAAGGCCGGCACAGTAAAGACAATATGCGAAATAAAGGATTTAAGTATTATACAACCTGAAAAGACTCCCGTAAATTTGAAAAAGCTCAGAGTAGGTGAGACAGATATATTTTATTTCATTCCTGAATATGCCGGATCAAATGATGTGACAGCCTATTTCTTTGGAGTATCAAAGGACGGAAATGCCTTCCTGTTTAATATTGAAAGCAATAAGGCACAGGAGTTTGGCGATGGTAAAGTTTTATCAAATTCAACAGCTATATTAACCATGAGCAGTAAGGAGTATACTGCTCCAGAGGTAAAAGGGGATAATGTATTTTTTAAGGCTGTATATAACATGGGAGAGGGTCAGAATCTAATACTTTTCCATGTAACCTTTAAAGTAGACGTTAAAAATAGGATTTTATATTTTGTGTCAAAAGAGGAAGTCTAGTTTGTAAAATTTTGATTAGTTGACATAAAACGATGTTCTTTGTTAACATAAAACCATCTGAGTATATGATATTGCGGTAGAGGGGTAGAGGCTTATGATGGGATTATTGCGCATTGAACGTCTGTTTTCGTTATTTCTGGTTTTTATTCTGACTCTGACAAGTTTATTGGGGGCTTCAGTTTACGGTGCAAGGGATAAAACCGCACCGGCTGCACCTACTAATTTGAAGGTAACCTCGGTTTCCGGTACATCAGTTTCGTTGAGTTGGAATAAATCAACCGATAATATAGGTGTAACAGCATATTATGTATACCGTGATAGTGTATATATTGGTAAAGCTACTACGACTACATATACATCAATCGGACTGGCGGCTGGAAAAACTTACAAGTATTATGTAAAAGCACTGGATGCAGCATACAATATTTCAGCAAGCAGTAATACCATCACGGTTTCAACACCTGTGTCAACTTCACCTCCATCAACTGCTCCTGCAAAAAAGGTGGTAGGCTATTATGCAGCATGGGCTGCATACAGCGGCTTCACTCCTGACAAACTGGATACCGGCAGGCTGACACACATTAATTACTCTTTTGCCAATATAGGGACTGACCTTAAGATTAGCTTGGGTTATCCCGATATTGATCAGGCCAATTTTACAAAACTTAATGCATTAAAAATAGCTAATCCCGACCTGAAAACTCTTATTTCAGTAGGAGGATGGTCCTGGTCAGGAAGATTTTCCGATGCTGCTCTTACAGACTCATCAAGGACAGCTTTTGCAGACAGCTGTGTAGATTTCATTGTAAAGTACGGTTTTGACGGTATTGATATTGATTGGGAATATCCTGTTAGCGGAGGTATGGCAACCAATGTGAAGAGGACTGTGGACAAACAGAACTTTACTCTTTTAATGAAAACTCTTCGTGAAAAACTCAATGCCAGAACCTCAATTGACGGAAAGCGATACCTGCTTACAATGGCCGGAGCGGCAGGAGACTGGTATATCAGCAACACTGAGCTGGGTCTAATTAATTCATATGTGGATTTTGCAAATGTCATGACTTATGATATTCATGGAACATGGGATGGATTTACAGATTTTAATGCTCCGCTTTACAATAATACCGACAATTCACCTCAATACAAATGGAGTGTTGACGCTACAGTGAATTCCTGGCTAAAAACCGGATTTCCAGCCGGGAAACTCATTGTGGGCATACCGTTTTATGGTATTAAGTACAATGGAGTAAATAATTCAAACAACGGTTTGTACCAGACCTTCACGGGAGGCACATCCGTGGCTTACTCCACAATAGCGGGCAGCTACCTGAATACACCGGGATATGTACGGTACTTCCACCAACAGTCAATGGTACCTTGGCTCTTTAACGGCTCAACCTTTATCAGCTATGATGACGGACAGTCAATTGGATTGAAAGCCCAGTACATTAAAACCAAAAACCTTGGTGGTGCGGCTGTCTGGGAGCTCAGCCAGGACCCGGGAAAAGTTCTTCTTGAAGCTCTTTATAATGGGCTGAAATAAGTGACAAAGACCTGTAGGCTTAACTGTTCCTGAAATACTTCCGATATAGAATATGGATAGAAATCAAGAGATAATTTAAGGGAGTATTTTATGAGTGTGAAAGAAGAGTCTTATAGGGATGACAAAAAAATTGTAGGCTATTATGCCGCTTGGGCTGTACAATCAGGTTTTACTCCTGATAGGATTGATACTGAAAAGGTAACACATTTAAATTATGCCTTTGCTGATATTGGAGAGGACCTTAAAATACATCCGGGTTTTCCTCATGTGGATTTTTCAAATTTTGACAAATTAAATCAGCTTAAAGAAAAAAATCCAAATCTTAAAACTTTAATCTCTGTCGGCGGGTGGACATGGTCGGGAAAATTCTCGGATGCTGCTTTGACAGAACAGTCCAGATCCGATTTTTCCGAGAGTTGTGTCGATTTTATTTTGAAATATAATTTTGATGGTATTGACCTGGATTGGGAATACCCGGTTGGAAATGGATTGCCGACCAATGTAACAAGAACTGAAGACAAACAAAACTTTACGCTTCTGTTAAAGGAAATCAGGCGTAGATTAAATCAACAGAGTCAGGCAGATGGAAAAGAGTACCTGCTTTCAATAGCAGGCGGTCCCGGTCAGTGGTATGTGAATAATACCCAACTGGATATACTGCACCGGTATATTGATTTTGCAACCCTGATGACTTATGACATCCATGGAACTGCTGGAGAGTACAGTGATTTCAACGCACCGCTATATGATAACTCCGATTCTTCTCCACAATTCAAATGGAGTGTTGATGCATCGGTAAATGCGTGGCTGAGCTCCGGATTCCCTCAGGATAAGCTGGTAGTGGGAGTGCCTTTTTACGGACACAAATATGATTTGGTCGATAATGTCAACAACGGCTTATATCAGACTTTTTCTGGAGGAGACTTTGTTGAGTATCGTAAACTGGTTGATACTTATCTGTGTGATCCGGGCTATATCAGATATTATCACCAGCAGTCAATGGTACCGTGGCTTTATAACGGTTCGAGCTTTATAAGCTACGATGATGAAGAGTCAATTGAATTAAAAGCAAGGTACATTAAAACCAAAAACCTCGGTGGAGCAGCTATATGGGAACTCAGCCATGATCCAAACAAAGTGCTCCTGACTGTACTGAATAAAATATTAAAGTAGAGTAAATAAAATTAGTGCTGTTTTACCAAAGCTTATCAAAATATGATTGAGAGTAATATTTTCAATACACGAGTACGTCTTATATAAATGTGGAGGATGGTTATTTGTTGCAAATGCAGTAAATATAATTAGTGCTGTCTTACCAAAGCTTATCAAAATATGATTGAGAGTAATATTTTCAGTACGCGAGTACAAAATAATCCAATGTGGAAGCATGGTTAGAAAATGACAGAAGGAAAAGTCACAGGAAGCTTTTCCTTCTGTCATTTTCGGTTGCAACACATTGGATTATTTATGTACGGAAGTGCTGATAAATTATTGATCAATCATATTTTACAAATCTCTTATCCAAACAGCCCCAAAAATATATTTGACAAATAAATGGTTCGGATGTAGAATAAAAATATACTTCGAGCTAAGAACTAATTTAAAAGGAGTGTTCAAAATTACTAACGAAGGGCTTGATTTTGAAACCATAATCTTCGATTATATAGACGAGTTTAAATTCTTGTTATTTCCGGACCAATGGAGTACGGTCTTTTTGGATTATTCAAAGAATGAGGTTCTGGTATTGCTTTATCTGTATAAAAAGAAGACTGCCAACATGACAGAACTATCGGAGTATATTTGTGCCCCTTTGAATACTGCAACCGGTGTTGTCTCCAGACTTGAGAAAAAAAATATGGTTGAAAGAATCAGAGGAAATGAAGACAGACGAGTGGTAAACATAGAGCTGACTTCAGCTGCAGAAGCTTTTATTGAAGAAGAAAAAAAGCTTTTTGGTTTTTATTTAAATGAAATCTATAAATCACTCACCGAGGAAGAAATGGCAGCCGGAATGAGCATTATAAACAAAGTAATAAATGTACTCAAAAAAGGTAAGACAAAAGAGGCAAGGGATAATAATTCAGTTAAAAAGATTAAAAGAATCAACATAGATTAATAAAATTTTTTTACCAAAATACTTCGAGGAAAGAACTATTCTTTAAGTGAAATTAAGGAGGGACAAATTATGGGAAGAATAATAGTTTTTACAGGAAAAGGCGGAGTAGGAAAGACCAGTACAGCTGCTGCCCACGCGGTAAAGGCTGCCAGAGCGGGAAAAAAGACCTTGATTGTCAGTACTGACATGGCTCATAACTTAAGCGATCTTTTTATGATGGAATTGAAGGAAGAGCCGGTTGAGATAATTGAAAATCTGGATGGGCTTGAGATTGATTCCAATTATGAAATGGACAGATACTACGGAACAATATCAAAAACCTTTAAGAAAATGCTTACTTTTGAAAGCGAAAAAGACAGCGAGGTATTTGATGATATAGTCGTTTTTCCCGGAATAGAGGAACTGTTTTCTCTGCTGAAAATTAAGGATTTGTTTGATTCGGGGAAATACGAATTAATTGTGGTGGATTGTGCTCCAACGGGTGAAACTCTTGCACTGCTTAAATTCCCGGAGTTGTTCTCCTGGTATATGGAAAAGCTTTTTCCTATCGGCAAGGTGGCAATGAAGGTATTGCGGCCTATTTCCAAGGCTGCCTTCAAACTGGAAATGCCCGATGACAGGGCCATGAATGATATTGAAAAGCTGTATGTAAAGCTCGGCACTCTTCAAGGACTGCTTAAGGACAGGGAGGTCTGCAGTATCAGACTTGTTACCATTCCGGAAAAAATGGTTGTGGAAGAAACCAAGAGAAACTTTATGTACTTGAATTTGTACAATTTCAATGTGGACGGTTTGTATATCAACAGGATAATTCCGGAGGATGTGAGTAACAGCTTCTTTAATCAATGGAAACAGCTACAGAAAAATTATCTGGACGAATTAGCTTCAGTATTCTCAAACATACCGGTTTATAAAATTAAGTGGTATGAATCGGATATAAACGGGGTGGAAGGTCTGGAAAGGGTAGTTGCCGATTCGCTGCAGGATGAAGGTATTTTCAAGGTATTGAAGACCACGGAAAATGAAACCTTCAACAAGACCGGGAATGGCTACAGGCTGGATGTGTATGTTCCCTTTGCTGATAGAAGAGATTTTGATCTTTTTGAATCAGGTACCGACGTCATTATTAAGATTGGCAATTTTAAAAGAAACATTCCTATTCCAAATTCAATCAGAAAGTATCAGCTTGGTTCAGCAAAGCTTAACGATGGGATTTTAAGTATTAATTTTGAAAGAAATTGATGAGGCACCGGACTAAATATCTTACTGTGCCGGAAAAGGAGAACAACATGAACAAAGAATTTATAAAAAAAATGATCCAGGCTGAAATCCTGAGATATGAGGCAATTAAAGAAATTTTACCAGAGAGTTTGAAATCTAGAGTTGAAACCTTTGAAAAGGATGCAGGTAACTTTATTCAGGAGCTTGCTCTTGAAATTGTAACTGAAAATAATTTCAGATCCAAAAGCTCCGGGAGCGCTGAAAATAAAAAGTCAGCAAAGCGTGTCCAGGTTGAATTTAATTAACATAAACTACCCGGGTTTAGAAAACAGTGCTTACAGCAATGCTAAACAGAGAGGTAAATTTGATACAAGGAGATGTTTTTATGAGGATTATTTTATATACGGGTAAGGGTGGAGTTGGCAAGACAAGCGTGGCGGCTGCCACAGCCTGCAAAATAGCCGGTGGGGGCAAAAAGGTTCTCGTAGTGAGTACCGATATGGCTCACAGCTTAAGTGACTCCTTTGATATCAGGCTTTCCAATGAACCAACTGAGATCAGTTCCAACTTATATGGTATGGAGATTGACTCGGTTTTGGAAAATGAGAAATCCTGGGGGAATATTAAGGGTTATATCGAAAAGCTAATGGTCCTTAAATCGGAAAAGACTATTGAGAGTGAGGAATTACTGGTTTTCCCGGGTTTTGATGAATTGATGTCATTACTTAGAATAAAGGATATATATGACGAGGGTCTTTATGATGTGCTTATTGTGGATTGTGCACCCACAGGAGAAACCATGTCGCTGCTCAAGTTCCCTGATTTGTTCAAATGGTGGATGGAAAAGCTTTTCCCAATTAAACGAAAGGGTGCCAGGATAGTCAGACCTATTGTACAAGCCACTGTTAAAATCCCTGTACCGTCAGACGAAACTTTTGATGATATAGAGAGATTATACGCTAAAATCGATCAATTGCATCAGTTGATGCAGAATAAGGATGCTGTAAGCATAAGAATAGTTACAACGCCTGAAAAGATAGTTATCAAGGAAGCCAAAAGAAGTTTTTCCTATCTGCACCTGTTTGATTACAATGTGGATGCTGTTATCGTTAACAGGATTTTTTCCAAAGCGTCACTGGACGGTTATTTTGAAAAGTGGGCAAATGTACAGAAAGAAAGCCTTAAGGATATTGCTGAAAGCTTCAAGGGAATACCCGTTTTCAAGCTGGAACTGCTAAGTCATGAACTCAGGAAATATGAGACACTCAGAAATATCGGTGAAAAGCTCTACGGTGAATCAGATCCGGTGGATATTTTATTCAGTGAAAAAATATTTGAAGTTGAGAAGGAGGAAAATGGGTATACATTGTCTGTAAATATGCCCTTTGTGGATAAAAAGGAGTTGAAGCTATCCCAAAAAGGAGCTGAAATTACAATCTCGGTTAAAAATGAGAGAAGGTGCCTGGTACTTCCCACAAAGCTTCAATCACTTGAAATTAATGGTGCAAAATATTCTGACGGCAGGCTTAAGATTCATTTCACGCCTTAAACCTGTACCCGGTTCCCCAAAGCGTCTCGATGAAATTCGGATTTGACGGGTCCTTCTCAATCTTCTTTCTGATTTTTTGAATGTGGACGGGAACCGTTGCTGTGTCGCCGTAAATATCGTCACCCCATACACGGTCAAATATATGCTCTTTTGTAAAGACGATATTTGGATTCATGGCAAGGAAAACCAGAATTGCATATTCCTTTGAGGTTAGTGTAATTTCTTTACCGTTTACAAAAACTCTATGGGATGCAGTATTTATCTCAAGTCCGCCATGAGCAATGATTTCCGAAGAGGAGCTGTTTCCTTTTAGTCTTTCATATCTGTTTATATGGGATTTGACTCTGGCTGCCAGCTCTGCCGGACTAAAGGGTTTTGTCAGGTAATCATCGGCTCCGAAATCCAGGCCTCTTATTTTGTCGATATCTTCAGATCTTGCTGAAATAACAATAATGGGTATCTCAAACCTTTTTCTAAGCTCTTTTATTATTTCATAACCGTCTTTGCCGGGAAGCATCAAATCCACTATAACTACATCGTAGACCCCCTGCAGGGCTAACTTGAGGCCATATGCTCCGTCCTGTGCTATCTCACACTTGTATCCGTTCAGTTGGAGATAATCCCGTTCCATTTCAGCGATATTTATGTCATCTTCGATAATTAAAATCTGTTTCATTATAGCCTCCATATCCTAATATAGGTCACCTATACTTGACCTGGTTATCCATATTTAACCTGGTCATCCGTATTTAACCCGTTGTTTCTCATTATGCTGCCTGGTATTTGGGCAGCATGACAGTAAAGGTAGTACCGGAATTAATTGCGCTGATTACTGCAATCTTTCCTCGGTGAGCTTCCACAAGCTCTTTTGCGATTGATAGTCCGAGACCGGTGCTCATTAAATCCTTTGTTCTTTCATGATCAATCCTGTAAAACCTGTCAAATATGTTTGGAAGCTTGTCTTCCGGAATTCCAGGGCCATTGTCGCTTATATCTATACACAAAAACTCATCTTCATCAAACAGTTTTACATTAATGATTATATCATTTTCACTGCTGTATTTAATTGCATTACCGATAATATTGCGGAAAACCTGGCTTATTCTTTTTCTGTCTATACTTGCTTCGAAGTCTGTAGAAAGGGTATCTCGATAGGAGAACTTTATTCCTCTCTCGTCAAGCTCAAATTGAAATTCTTCCATTAAATCTGCCATAAATGCACGGATACTTATCTTCTCAAATTGAAGTTCCAATTTCTGCATATCCAGTTTGGAAAACAGGAACAGATCATCAATAAGTTTGTTCATATAGGCTGCATTGCTATAAATGATCTGATGGTACTTACTTATAGTTTCCTGTGAAATATCAGGGCGTTCAAGCATTGTCTCAATATACCCCTGAATTGAAGTAATTGGTGTTTTAAGATCATGTGATATATTGGCAATCAAATTTTTCCGGTTATCTTCATAGGATTTTTTTAATAATTCTCCCTCCTTTAATTTTTTTGCCATTTCATTAAAAGAGAAAATTAAAGTTCCTATTTCATTTATAAAGTCATTTTCTATTTCAATATCATAGTTTCCCTTTGCAATTTCAGCCACTCCTTTTTTTAACTCGGAGATTGGCTTGAAAATTCTTTTCTCAAGTCTCAGGTTAAAAATAAACTGAATTACGCCTCCAACAGTCAGCAGTAAAGCAAAAACTATTGCTATTGTCTCTGCACCACCATATTTGAAAACAAGATACCATAATACTACATTGAACAGGATGATCAGACCCTGGGACATTCTGTTACGTCTGTGATACCATCTTAAGTTGTACTGTTCTCTGTGAAAATGCTTCTTTTTATTAGTGAACTCAGCTCTAAGGCGCCTAATTTCCTCCTGGTTTTTCATATGCTCCAGAAAATATTTTTTCCTGAGCTCTTTTTCAAATATATCATGCTCATGGTGATACTTTTTCCAACTGTTTACTTTACTTCTGATTTTATTTCTTAAAGTGTTCATATGAAATTCACCTGATTTTGTGAAATTTTTTAAATCATTTCTATATTAAACCAAAGTATTAAAGATATTTTAAAGCGATTATAAAAATTCTATAAAAATTATTGCCTTATTTCAACTTAAACATCTTGAAATAACCATCAAACCGATTTTAAAGTAATTTTAAGTTTCTTTATAAATTTTTTAAAAATTCTTTATTCGGGTTTTAAAATGGACATTTAATATACACATTGTGCTCAGCAGTTGCAGTTGTTAAGTCAGGTTGGGCAGCAGGTTTAATTTACCGGACTATAATTATTATATTTTATCATTTAAATTTTTATGGAAAGAGGGATAAAAAATGTCCAATATAGTTGAAGTGAAAAATTTCACAAAAAAGTATGGCGATTTTGCCGCTGTTGACAATATTTCGTTTAATGTTGAGGAGGGCACCATCTTTGCTTTTCTCGGACCCAATGGAGCAGGAAAAAGTACAACAATCAATACCTTATGCACAATAATTAATAAAACCGAGGGACAGCTTCTGATTAACGGCAATGAGGTAGCAGATCATAAGGACAAAGTCAGGAATGAGATAGGAATTGTATTTCAGGAGTCAACTCTTGACAGCAAACTTACAATAGAAGAAAATCTTAAATTTCATTGCGACTTTTATAAGGTTCCCAAGAGTGACGTCAAGGAAAGAATAGACTTCGTTTTGGAGCTGGTAAACCTTGAGGATTGGAGAAAAGCTCCAGTAAGCAGTCTGTCGGGCGGAATGAAGAGAAGGGTGGAAATTGCTCGAGGACTTGTTCATTATCCCAAGGTTTTGTTTTTGGATGAACCCACAACCGGACTTGATCCGCAGACCAGGGCAAACATCTGGGAATATATTTACAAGCTGCAGAAGCAGAAAAATATAACTATTTTTCTTACCACACACTATATGGATGAGGCTGAGATCTGTGATAAGGTTGCTATTATGGACCATGGAAAAATAGTTGCCTTCGATACTCCCTATAATTTGAAAAGTCAGTATACCTCCAATGTCACCCGTATAAAAACCTCTGAGGAGGATAGGTTTTATAACTACTGCGAAGAAAAAGCAATAAAGTATAAATACAATGATAATTTATTTACCGTTTACACTAATGACCTGAAAGAGGTTTTAAATATTGCAGAAACCTTCAAAGCATCAATTCAGGATTTTGAAACGGCCAAGGGGACTTTGAACGACGTATTTCTGGCCATAACAGGAAAGGAGATAAGAGTATAATGAGAGGAATAAAAGCTATATTAAAAAGGAACTTGACAAATTTTTTAAGAAATAAAATGCAGTTGGTTTTTGCCATATTTATGCCGGTATTTTTCCTGTTTATATTTTCTTTTGTAATGAAATCGTCAGCGTCAGGAGTAGAGCAGCCCATCAACTACCTGATTTCAGGAATAATCATTATGACTGTATTTCAGTCGGCATTAAGCAATTCGACCAATATAATAGAAGATATGTCCATGGGTTTTATGAAGGAGATTATAGTTTCTCCAGTGGCAAGATGGCAGATTTCCATCGGGCAGATACTATCATCTTCCATAATATCAATGTTACAGGGCATTATAGTCATCATTATTGCACTTTTTATGGGTCTGAAAATTGATGCTTTACAATTTTCGGAAATGCTTGGAGTTATGGCTTCAGTAGGCATAACCTTTAGTTCCATTGGGCTTTTCCTTGCAACACTTGCAAAGAACTCTACCACCTTCCAGGTAATGATTACAGCGTTTACATTACCGCTGACCTTCCTGTCGGGCGCATATATACCTACAACGGTTATGCCTGAAATTATTCGTCCGCTTGTCTATATTAATCCGTTAACCTATACAACTTCCATCTTCAGGTATATTACTCTGAAGATGGAGAGTCTCTCTACCGATGCACTGGTAAAAGCGGGTGTAGCCTTCGATCTCAATGGTTTTATAATAAAGCCATACTTTGGACTGGCTATCATACTGACAATGGGACTGCTTTTCTTTATCCTTTGCGTTCATCAATTCAATAAGGCGGATTTTTCACAGGTGAAAACCTTTAACCCTCATGCAAGGTAATTTATCATGAGCAATGCCCGGTTTAACTTTATGAAATATATGCAAAAAACAAAAAGACAATTCACTTATCTATGTGGACTGTCTTTTTGTATGCACTGGCTAGGCGCACTGAAAGCCTGCATGTACAGTTTCTGACCAGCAGGCTGTAAAAAGTAAACATTGTTTTGTTTTGGTAAGCGGTGGTATATATTGAAATGGTACTTAATGCAGACTGATTATTCAGACCTGCTTATAAAGGCGGTGGAAGTAAATATGAAATCAATAAAAGATATATTTAACATCCAGCAACATAATCCAATATTGGGAGCAAAAGATTTCGTAAAGTATATTGGTCCAGGCCTGCTTGTAACAGTTGGCTTTATTGATCCTGGAAACTGGGCCTCCAACCTGGCAGCAGGTTCGGAATTCGGCTACGGACTATTATGGATGGTAACTCTGTCTACTATAATGCTGATTGTTCTGCAGCATAATGTTGCACATCTGGGGATCGTAACAGGAGACTGTCTTGCCGAGGCCGCCTCCAAAAATTTAAGACCCCTGATTTCAAGAATACTTTTATCAACTGCCGCATTGGCCTCTGTCTCGACGGCGTTAGCCGAGATACTGGGTGGTGCCATCGCTTTACAGCTGTTGTTCAAAATTCCAATAAAACTTGGAGCAATAATGGTTTTAGCCTTCGTTTTATGGATGCTGCTTTCAAATTCTTATAAACACCTGGAGAGATGGATCATAGGTTTCGTATCCATAATCGGGTTATCATTTATATATGAATTGAGTCTGGTTCAGATGGATTTGCCCAGGATAGCGAAGAGCTTTGTAACTCCCAGTATGCCGCAGGGCTCAATGCCAATAATCATGGCTGTTCTGGGGGCGGTAGTCATGCCTCACAATCTCTTTCTTCACTCAGAGATAATCCAGAGTAGAAAATGGAATAAAGAAAATGAAGCTGTTATAAAAAAACAGTTAAAATATGAATTTGGTGATACCCTGATTTCCATGCTGATAGGGTGGGCAATAAACAGCGCTATGATTATCCTGGCTGCTGCTGCATTTTTTTCAAAAAACTTACACGTGAGTGAATTGGGACAGGCACAGCAGCTTCTGGTTCCAATGCTTGGTAAAAGCGCCTCTGTTGTTTTCGGTGTTGCCCTTTTAATGGCGGGACTTGCGTCATGTACTACTGCAGGTATGGCCGGAGGCAGTATTATTGCAGGTATGTTTAAGGAACCTTATGATATCAGGGATTCCCACACTAAAATCGGTGTGGCGGGTATACTGTGCATAGCTACAGTAATAATATTTCTGATTTCCGATCCATTCAAAGGGTTGATTTATTCTCAAATGTTTCTGAGCATTCAGCTTCCAATAACCATATTTCTGCAAATTTATCTCACATCTTCCGGTAAGGTCATGGGGCAATTTAAAAACTCAACCTTGGATAAAATATTTCTGTGGTTTATTGGAATTACAGTATCAATTTTGAATGTTATACTTCTGCTAAGCTATTTATAAAGAAAAATGACTCAGACAGAACCTCTATAAAGACAGTATAATAAAATGTTACTAAAGCAAATTATCATAAATTGTACTGGAGAAATTATGGATAGATGGTTTAAGATTGATAATGCCGGGAAGATTTTCAGATCTGTGTCCAAAAAAACAAATACTTCAATTTTCAGAGTATCAATGATTTTGGTAGAACCTGTCAGGGGGGAGGTACTCCAAGACGCGCTGGATATTGTCCTTAAGCGGTTTCCTACCTTGTCGGTTAAATTACAAAAAGGTGTTTTCTGGGATTACCTCAACTATAATGACCAAAAGCTGTTAGTTCAAAAAGAAGAGCAATATCCCTGCTATCCATTAAAGGCTAATGATTACAAAGGTTATCTTCTTAGGGTTCTATATTTTGATCGTCGTATTTCAGTGGAAATATTTCATTCTTTGACGGACGGCTCGGGAGCAGTGGAATTTCTGAAAACACTTGTTTACCAGTATTTATGTCTTACCGGCAAGCAAGTTGCGTGTGAGGGCTTAATTTTGCATCCCGAAGAATTACCGAATAAATATGAAATGGAAGACAGCTTTGATAAGTATTATCAACCTGTGCCCACAGAGCGTATTGCTGAAACAGAGGCTTTTCATATTGAAGGAACCCCGTTCGAGCCCTATGGTAATAATGTTATACATGGGGTAATGGCTGCATCCCGGTTAAATTCAATTGCCAAAAAGTATGGCTCAACTATAACCGAGTATTTGACTTCAGTGCTGATTTACTCCATCTATTCTGAAACTATGAAGTTTGGAATCTACAAGAGGCCTATAAGAGTGACCATTCCGGTTAATTTGAGGAAGGTTTTTCCTTCCAGGACACTCAGAAATTTTTTCACAGTAGTCAATATTGGCGTTAATCCCTCTGAGAACCTGACTTTCGAGGCAATACTGGAGGAAGTATCCTTACAATTGAGAAGAAAGCTGCAAAAGGATAATTTAAATAAAGTAATTGCCAGCAACATAAAATTGGAAAAGATTTTGGTAGCGAGATTTATTCCGGTTTTTATAAAAAATATTGCCATGCGGTACGGTTTTGAAAACTTTGGTGAGAACTCCAAAACAATAACTCTCTCAAACATCGGAAGTGTCAGATTACCGGAAGCTATGAGCCAATTTGTAAGCCAAACAGAGGCTATTATTTATCCTACACTGAAAAGTCCCATAAACTGTGGAGTTTGTTCAGTCAACGACAGCCTGACTGTGACTTTTTCAAGAACTATTGTTGAAGCTGATATCATCAGAAGTTTTTTTAATTTTCTGTCCCTGAAAAGTGGACTTGAAATAAAAGTATATTCAAATAATTGGGGTAATAGCATATGAAGAGATGTGAACATTGCGGTGTTTTTATAGATGAAGATGTAAATAAATGTCCTCTTTGCAAAAGAAATCTTGGGGATTTGATTAGTGAGCCCCAAAACACGTGGTATCCGGCATATAATTACACACAAACAGCTCAAGCAATGAGCTTTGCTAAAAAAGTATTTTTCTTTATATCAATTGCAGTAATAAGTATTTGTGTAGTTATAAACCTGCTTTCAGGGATAGAAAATCCCTGGTCATTATATGTTGCCGGTCCCATACTGTACCTGCAGCTTCTCATTAACAATACAATTCATTCAAAAATGCGTGCCGGGTCCAAAATAATTTTACAGATTACGGGAATTTCATGCCTACTGTTTTTGCTTGATCTGCTTTCCGGGTTTTACAGGTGGTCGGTGAATGTAGTTATACCGTTTTTATTTATAGGTGGGACATTTTTAATAACATTAATTGTTGTAAAGAAGAAAATGTTGTGGAATGAGTATGTTGGGTACATTATTGCAATGATATTTTTAGGGGTTTTACCCGTCTTCTTGTATCTTTCAGGGGTTTCAAATGAAATATGGGCAAGTGCAGTTTCAGCACTCTATTCTTTTTTGACGACAACAGGCATGTTGATTTTTTCCAATAAGAAATTTAAAAATGAGATGACCCGAAGGTTCCATTTCTAGCTAACAAAAATTTTTCATGACTACAAATTTTTATTTGGGACAAAATATAAAAGAATAGCTTTAAAACAAATTTACCAGTTTTGAATTTTAAGTCCAAGGGAGGGATTGTTATTCATATAATTGGCAGATTCCTTGACCCTGGCAAGGTTGGCGGTCTGGTTGATTCTCTTAAGAACAGCGGTATTCAAAGGAGAGATATGATAATCAGCGCCATGGATGAAGAAAAGTTCCAAAGCATGCGGAATGACGTCCAGGATAACCGAGCCAGCGCTGTAGTTAAGACAGACCAGGACGATCCGGGCCAGTTGGAAGCATTTGTTGAAAGTGTCAATGACCTGAGCGATTTGCATGATGACGCCGGTATAGTAGTATATGTAAAAGCTGCCAGGCACAAGGCACAGGAAGTGAAATCAATTATGGAACAATCAGGAGCAGCTGAAATAAAGGTTCACGAAAATTAAACTAAAGGAGAGATGACTAATGAGTAAGCCAAAACCCGATGACAGAAGTGATAATGTAGACAGAATACAGTTCAATATTAACCACACCATCAGAAATATGGAAGCAGCTGAAGATATGCTGTCAAAGGTAGATGACCCCACACAGAGAAGAGAACTCGAAGAAAAGAATGAGAGACGGAGAGACGCTCTTCAGGGAATGCGTGAAGAGATAAGGGATGAAGCTCAGGAGCAGGAAAATAGATAGAACAGCTACAAAAACATAGAAGGTCATAAAAAAGTTACCCCCGGGTTTTAGCCGCCGGGGGTAACTTTTTTATGTATAACTATATAGAATAAAAATCGCTTTAAAGAAATCACAAAAAATTCTTGACTTGTGACGTCAAATACCATACAATACAATATTATTGAGCATATAAATTTATATTATACCACAAAACAGAACGGATGTCAATAGAATATTTAAATCTTTTTAATATCTATAAAAAATTTTACTTTAATAGATATTCTAATTAATAAAAAAGGAGTGTAAAAAATGTTCCTGCCAATTGTTTTAAACAATTCAAACCCCATGCTGTTGGAAAATTATATCCACGAACTGCTGAGTATTAATGAAATTACAGGGGAGAAAGGCCTTGTACTGAACCGAGAGGACGCCAAAAATATAATAGAATTCAGGAATACGACCTTAAACAATTATGGAAGAGTGGATTTCAGTCTGCAGGCAACAAAAGAAATAGTACGGGTCTTCTCATACTCCACACTGATTGAACGGGAGAATTTTTTATGCATAGTTAACGAGCTTCAAGAATTATTCTATTATTTAAAAAATGAAACAGAGGATAAAATTCCTGATGACAAGCTTATAAGCATTATGCACGAGTTTTTTGAAAATACCTGCGGAGGCTCAATGGATTATCTCAGGAGCAGCCTTCAGGAATTTTCGGAAAGCTTCAGAAGACAGGAGCAAACCCGGGAGAGCTTATTGAAAGCTGGTGATATGGTTTGATAAAGAAAAATGATACCTCTCAGGCAGTATTACAAGGAAAAGGAATAGAAAAAGCAAAACTCAAAAAGTATCAATATACCATTTCACTTTTAAATGAGGCTTATAGCATAAATTTAATTGACCTTGAAACCATGCACGCTCTTCAATACCAGATCATGAATCTGCTTAAGGACCTGATTTTACGGTACACCGGCGGAGAAAGTACTTCAGTTTCAAACGATACTGCAGAGAGCCTGTTATGCTCATTATTGTATGCCATCGATGCATGTACATCAAGTTTTTCCAGTCCTGAAGAGGCAGTTTGGCAACTAAAGGAAGGCAATATTGCCCATTTATACAATAGGGGATTAGAGCAGATCGTCAGATGGTTTAATGATACCAGGGAATTATATAATGAAATAAGAAAGGAAAAACTTGATATCAGACTGGAAGCCTATAATTTAACAATTACGGAGGCTGTACCCTTATTTTTGAAAAATTACAATATGGTTTTTTTCGCTCACCATGCCATGGGAAGTATTGATTATCCGCTGATATTTGATGATATGAGTCTTCAGGGTGTTTTATATTTTAAGAATTATCTGCAAAATTTTAGGCTTGAAACAAGTTTTTGCAAATATTTTAAAGAGGAGGAGATAAACAGGCTGTTGGAAAATTATCAAGGGTTGATCAGAATGGACTATAAAATTGAGCTCATAAATGTATTTGAGCTGGTATTAAATAATGCGATTTTTTCAATACTTGCAGAAAAACCTGCACTTAGTTTACTAATATCTAAAAATGAATATATGTTAATATCCCAAAGACTGTGCTCAATGTCTTGCTGTAACATCTACCATGAAATTGATGCTTCAATTCAGGAGTTGATAAAGAAAGCCGATATATCATCCCCGGATATTATTGACTATATAAACAGGTATAAAGTTATATTTATTAAAAGGGTTATCGGTGCCAGGGATAACAATACATTAGGCAGCCTGATTATCACAGAGCAGCAGGATACTCTTGTTAAAAGCAGGTTCTCCTTTGAGACAGGGGAACGAATGACCGATGCGGATTTTAATATATTGATCAAAAAGCTGAAGAGGCTATTGAAAACCAAGGATAAAATAAAACTTATATTATCAAAAACCAGTTCTCTATATGATTTCATGGATGTTTTAATTTCAGATTGTTTTTTTGGCCATGAATATTACTTGTTGTTTGACTCTCTTGAGAATATGGAATTATCACTTTTATCAAAAGAGGTTTTTTACCAGGAATTAAGAGATGGATTTTCAAGCCTCGATAATATGCTCGAAAGCTATAGTTCAGCTTATAAAAATGAAGAATATGACTGGCAGAAGTGCTTTGTTGAATTCTTAAGGAACTTGCCTGACAGCCGGGCAAGAGTTATTGAAAGATATATTGCAGAGGTGGAATACGAGGAAATAAAGCTTGATTAGTATAGTTTTCAGATACGCCAAACAGATAGAAGCTCTCCTCTGATAGGCATAATCGAAATAATTCACATTTCGCTCTGGAAAGTGATATTTAACCGCTGTATAATGAATGCATGATTACATTGCTATATTCTGGAAGTCTATTATACCATCTTTAATACAACTGTAAGTGTGGAGGTAAAATGAGAAAAATTATTTTAATCCTGTTAATAACTTGTTTATTGGCAGTTCAAACAAGCTGTTCAAATTCCAAAAACTCTGATGCTTCTAAAACGGCGAGTTCAACAAATCAGGCTGTTAACGGCCAGGTGTACAAGTGGCCTTCTGAGGACTGGAGTACTTCACCCCCCCAGCAGCAGGCCGTGGATTCCCAGCAACTGGATAAGGCTGATAAAAGGATAAATGAAAACTACCCCAATATTTATAGTCTTTTGGTTGTAAGAAACGGCTATCTTGTATACGAAAGGTACTATAACGGTGCATCTGAGGATACCAGCAATCCTGTTTACTCAGTAACCAAAAGTGTTTTATCAGCTTTGACAGGTATAGCAATTCATGAAAAGGTTTTATCCAATACAGATCAGAAAGTTTCCGAACTTATACCGGATTATTTTTCTTCCCCGGATAATACTAAAAAGAAGGAGATTACACTGAAAAATGTATTAACCATGTCCGGAGGACTTGAAACTATTGACAGCAATTATCCCGGCTACTTTTCAAGTCCTGACTGGCTTGAATATGCACTTGGAAAGCCACTCACTGATGAACCTGGCAGTAAATTTGTTTATAATACCGGTCTGACACACTTATTATCCGGTGTTATATCGGCAAAGTCCGGTATGAGTGCCAGGGAATATGCAGATAAATATCTTTTCGGCCCTCTTAATATAAAAGTTAAGAGATGGGACCGTGATTCTAAAGGTACATACGGAGGGGGCACGGGTCTTTACCTTACACCCAGGGATATGGCTAAATTCGGGTTTCTTTATTTAAACAGGGGAAAGTGGGAAGATAAACAGCTCATACCGGAGGAATGGGTAGATGAATCCACAAAAAAACAAATCCATGTGAACGAAGAGGTTGATTATGGATATCTATTCTGGGTTCAAACCATGAAAGACAAAACAAGGAACAAATCCTTCGAAACATATCGTGCTGATGGTGCAGGAGGGCAAAAAATAATTGTTATCCCAGAAATAAATACAATAGCTGTTGTAACTGCAAACATAAATTCCTCCTCACTTGATAAAGCAGATACTCAGAATTTAGTTGAAGATTATGTTTTACCGGCAATAAAGTAACAAGGTAGGGTAGAGGCTGACTGAACAGCTTCTACTCTTTTTTATTAATTGATAAAAATCCATGTGTTTTCGAATTTTCTTAACCATATGTGTACAAAATAAAATGAGAAATTACATACAAAATATCTTGGATGGGATTTCTGAAAATTACTAAACATAGAAAGGAGAACTGAAGAAATATGAGTTTATTTCTTGGAAAAATTCATTTCTGGCTATATAACAAGATTCTTTGGGCTGAAAAAATTGAAGAGGATATCCTGGAATGGGCTAAATCCAAGGGACTGCCCGCTGAACAGTGGACACGGGAATTTGGAGAGGAATATGGGGCTTCCATGGGTAAAGAGCCGTTGGAAAATATCATAGACACTTCCAATATTCACGGTTGGCTGCAGACCCGGATTGAAAGTGCGGAGTTAAGGCAGGCTGCCCTTGTGACTGCTGTACTTATAGAGGATATTCAATACAAAGAGGAACTTCTGGAGCTTTTCAGAAAGCAGGGAGAAAGCGCTGCAAGAGAATATGAGAACAAGCCGGATACTCCTGAAGGAATATTTAATGCACTGAATGACTATATTCTTGAAGGAATGCCCTGCGACAGAGTAAATGAGGTTATAAGCTCAAATACAAAGGAATTTGTATGGAGGACAACCACCTGTCTTCACACTCCCTACTGGGAGAGAGTCAAGGGAGATGTCCAACACTTTTATGATTTAAGAAAACAGTGGGTTACAGCTTTTGTAAGCACTTTAAATCATAACTATCAATATAGCAGCTCTTCTGACGGTGTCCACAGAATAGAGAGAAGCTGAATTTCATCAACATTTTGTAGCCGCTATGCGGCTCATGGAGGCTATTATGAATTTAATCGAGTTAATGGTAGAGGAACATAAGTACATTAAAAGGATGCTTGCGGTGATACGCAAGTATTGCTATAAGGTTATGAAAAATGAGGAAGTACAGTATGAGGACTTCTTCAAAATGATCGACTTTGTAAGGAATTATGCTGACAAGCACCACCATGGGAAAGAGGAAAAACTCCTTTTTGACAGAATGATGAGTGAGCTTGGACGCCCGGCAGAAATGCTGGTACGGCACGGGATGCTGGTTGAACACGATCTGGGCAGACTTCATATGCAGGAGCTTGAAGCAGCTTTAAAAAAGGTAATGGAAGGAGACGATGAGGCCAGGCTGGATGTTATTGCCAACGCCATCTCTTATACCCACCTGCTGCACCGGCATATTGATAAAGAGGATCAGGTTGTGTACAAGTACGCTCAAAATAATCTTTTGAAAGAAACCATGGACAAGCTGGATTCAGAGGGTGAAAAACTTGAAGAAGCAGCCACGGTGCAAAAACTTCAGGACAAGTATATTCAATTGATTTGTGAGCTGGAGGCCAAGGTTTGAATTTGATAATAGCCAGGCTGGCGTGAAAAGCCTGGTCTATTATTATTAGAACATATAGGACAAAAGACCTATTCATTATTTATTTTTTGTGGTAAATTATAAGTAAACATGTTGAATATTACAAATAAATATTATTTGTTGTGGTTTAAAGGAGATTTTTTGACTTATAAAAGAAACTGATACTATTAGAGGAATTTAATAATATGGAGATACGTAAGAACTGGTTTACCTACATATACCTGACGATTTTTTGTATATGTCTGAGTTACAGTTTGTTCAGTGGGATTTTATATATTGGTGTAAACACCAAATATCCGTTTATATGGTATGGCGGAATTATAATGGCAATGGGCGGATTGTGGCTGCTGGCCAACACTTGTGGCTTTATGTTCTCACATTTTATTAAATTCAGATCTGTTAATATACGCTTTGAAAGTATTTTGGAAGCGGTTTTCGTGGTATTGGTTCTTGCAGCTGCCGCAGCAGTCCGTGTATGGGTTATAAATTATTTTCCGGTACAGCCGGAGTCAGACTTCCGGACATATTTTGAGGTTGCAAAGCTGCTTGCACAGGGAACTCTTATAAGGGATGGGGTGGGATATTGCGACTATATATCTCAATTTCCCCATGTCTTTGGTTATCCATATATTTTGTCAAAGGTTTTCCTGTTATTTGGACCATCAGTAACAGCAGGCTTGTACCTCAATCTGGCAGCCAGTGTTATCAGTATTTTTCTGGCTTACAGAATTGCCAGACTCATATGTGGTAAAACTGGAGGTTTATTGGCCTTACTACTTGTAGCTTTCTGGCCTTCACAAATTCTGTATGTAAATCAGATGGCATCCGAACCTTTATTTATGTGCCTGACCTTGACAGCTGTTTGGATTACGGCGTATTTGTTTACAAATTCTATAAAAAGCAAGCCTACAAATGTATTAATACTTAATATCCTGTTGGGAATAATTCTTGCTTTGGCAGGTGGAGTTCGTCCGGTAGCAGTGATTTTATTAATTGCTATAGCTATTTGTACGTTAACTTACAAAGCTGAAGAAAACAGGAATGAAAAGGCTGGATTAATAAAAAGCTGTATGTCGCGGGGCTGGATCAGGGTTACTGTTATACTGATAAGTTATTTTATATGTTCTCAGCTGGTCAGTGGTTCAACTGCCAGAGCAATTGACAGAGAACTTCCGGGGAGTACAGTTTCCTTTGGATACAATTTATTGGTTGGATTAAATATTGACTCAAAAGGGAGCTGGAATGAAAAGGATGCCAGGTTCCTTGAAGAGAAATTTATGGAAAACGGTTCGGCTGAGGAGGCACATAGGGCATCCAGGGATGAAGCCTTTAAGAGAATAATAAATAACCCCAAAGGGATGGCAAATCTGATTTTTGAGAAATACACTCTGCTCTGGGATAATGATGATTACGCTTCATACTGGAATACTCTTTTTCTGGAAAGCCAACATAATCTAACACCTGAAAGAAAAGCATTTATTACTAAACTAACAACCTGGAATAATATATACTATATAATTTGTGTTTACTTATCGCTTATTTCAGGAGTTTTTTTGTGGTTTAGAAAAAGAGTAGGTTTAGAGCATATACTGATTTTGTATTTTATCGGAACAGCAATGCTCCATATGATTCTAGAAAGCCAGAACAGATATCATTATAGTATTTTACCGGTATTTGCCATACTGGCTTCTGCAGGTCTGGTTGATATATTCAGGTATTACATTCATAAAACAGAGTTAAAAATAGAAAGTGTTATTGAAAAAGAAGAACCAACTTTTGAAGAAATGACTTCTCGAGGCTTGACTTCTGAAGGAACGATTTCTGAAGGAGTGATTTCTGAAGAACCTGAGTTTTCAAATTGTGAAGAAAAAGTCAAGGATAACAGATTTGATATGCTGGACGCAATTAAGAAGGGACATATTACGGTTACCGTCACTGAAGCCTATTTAAGACAGCATGAAAATAAAAATTCAGATAAAAATGATTAATTCCTCTGTGTGGGAAGGATGCGACATGGATCCATTAAACAAAATTGAAAGGATAGTTAAAATAGCTTTAGCTGTAATGCTGCTTGTTTCAATAACCCTGATAACCGCCTGGCTTCTATCCGATAACAAAAGAGACAAAAACGAAAGATCGGTAGAGGCGGGGGAACAGACTGAAAATACTACAGACAATTCAGAGCTTGCAGGCAAGCTGGAGTTGCTGCCCGACAAATGTACTCTTAACCAGGATCTTTCCGGCTTAGCCTTTACGGATGAAAATGGCAGGCAGGTAACAGTAGCCGACTTCAAAGGCAGGGTTGTAGTGCTGAACTTTTGGGCAAGCTG
This sequence comes from Bacillota bacterium, assembly GCA_023409265.1. GTDB lineage: Bacteria > Bacillota > Clostridia > Acetivibrionales > DSM-1351 > Ruminiclostridium. The sequence continues at coordinate 151,389 of JAEYHZ010000046.1, forward strand.
GTGTCCCTACTGTAATAAAGAACTGGAAAGGGCTGCTCAGGTAAAAACAATGCTGGAAAAGTATCCTGATGTAGAGTACATTCTTGTTAATAAATTGGATAACAGTAAGGAAACAAAAGAACAGGCACTGCATTATCTCAAACAGAATAAAATACCCTTTACAGCTGTTTTTGATGAAGCATTAACAGTCTATAACAAGTTGGGATTGAAGGTTATTCCTACAACCCTCGTAATTGACAAGCAAGGCAGGCTGAAAACCTGGCATGCGGGAAAAGATATGGATACTGGAGTATTGCAGGCAATGATAGACTATACAAAAAACGGAGGTTCGTTTGGGGTTTTAAGCTTTATAGAAAATGAGCTTTCAAATGAGGCAGGAGGTGTTAATACAAATTACCTGCCTGAAAAGGGTTCCAGTTTGCAGAACACCGATGTCTTATGCGAATCCCAGGGATTATTAATGGAGTACGCTGTAAACACTTCAAATAAAAAGCTGTTTGAAAAGAGCTTTAATTATTTTAATTTGAAAATGAGGAAGGATCCTCTGACAGCCTGGGTGGTAACAGAGAAAGGTCCTGCAAGAGTAAATTCGGCTATAGACGACTTAAGGATTTATAGAGTTTTATATAAAGCTGATAGACTATGGGGCGGATATTCCGAAATAATTGAAAACTACGAGAGTGCCTTGTATCGCTTCAATACTCAGAATCAGAAACTGGTTAACCAATATGATTTCAAGTACCGCAAAAAGGCAAATGCTTTAAAGCTGTGTTTTGCTGATTTTGAGGCTTTAAACATCCTGGCCGGACAGAACAGCAGATGGGAGCCGGTATATCAGAACAGTATTGCTATTGTAAATCAGGGGTATATTGGGGACCAATTCCCTCTGTATTACGCTGAATATGATTATGCAAAACAAGCCTATAAGCATGATGCCATAAATATGGCAGAAGAAATGGTGACGCTTCTTCACATTTCCAAAGCAGGACAATTGAAGCCGCAAACTTTGCAGTGGCTAAAAGAAATGGTAGAAGGGGAAGGTATTTTTGCCCGTTACAAACCCGATGGAACTGTTGTACCAGGGTATCGGTATGAATCCACTGCTGTTTATGGACTTGTCAGTATGATTGCTAATACTGTGGGAGATAAGACTTTGGCTAACAGGGCTTTGGCCAGAATGGAGGCCATGCGGATTTTTGATTCAGATAAAAATGTAAACGGGGCCTTTGGTAATGCTGATGGTACGGGAATTTATTCCTTTGATCAATGCATTGGACTCCTGTCATACAGTATAGCTGAAGAAGGAATATGGAATAACCGGAATGAAGAAAAATAATCAAAAAGACGAATGGAAAGTAATACGGTTTATCATTTTTATTTTCAATAAAATAGCCTCTTTTTTTAGATATTTTATTGGAGGAATAAATAAAAACAGGGAGGGCAAATATTCCCCTTTTATTATAGGTGCGGGAGCAGGTTTATTATCCCTTATCCTTGTAATTATAATGTTATTTTTACCTCCTTTTCTGGGTATGTCGGATGATGGCTCATTCTCTCGTTTGATAAATCCTGTTGGTATATATCACCGGGATGACACCAGTGAAAACCTCTACTTTAACTATTACGTAAAGGATTATTTATCTTTCGTTCCCCAGGCAGGAGGTCCGTCAAATCTGACTGGCCCACATATGCTTGTATACGTGGCTAAATGGGTTGATAAAGCTTTTACCCATGATAGTATATTTGACTTGAGATTTCTTGCGGCATTATATTGCTTGTTATATATTGCAGCAATGGTTATTCTGGTAAAACAAGCTGCCAAAAGGGCAAAAACTTTTACTGAGAGTGTTGTAATAGGATTGGCAGGTGTATTAATTTTTTCAGACGTATCCTATATAACCTATTTTAGTTCGTTTTATACAGAGCCTTTATTGTTTATAGCAGTTTTGTTTTGTACAGGTGCTGCTTTGGCACTGCAAAACGAAAAGCACAGTACTTTTTACCTTATGTTGTATACTTTTTTCGGGATTGTTATTACAACGATGGAAAAAGAATATGCACTTACCGGTATATTTCTGGGAATCCTTGGAGTAAAGTTTGTATTTATAGGAAAATCCTTTTTTTGGAAAGTGAGCAGTATCACTGCTGTATTGCTGTTATTTCTGAGCGTAATGGTTTCAGTGGCCTATTCGCCTGATTCTTTTACCCAGTCCAGTAAATATCATGCAATGACCAGAGGAGTGCTGTTGCAGTCAACAGATCCTGATAAAACCTTAAGGGAATTCGGGATCGATGGTACTTACGCCATACTTTCCGATACAAACGCCAATGAGCAGTATCCTTTAATAAACCCAGACGACAAAGCTTTGCAGAATGGTTTTTACGACAGGTATAACGGGGCTGAAATATCCTACTATTACCTGAAACATCCTAAGTCGATGCTTGCAATGCTGGATATATCAGTGAAGGCAGCCTTAAATATAAGAAGAGACTTCAGCGGTAATTTTGAAAAAAGTGCCGGAATGCCTAAAATGGCAAAAAGCTTGTTTTGGTCCTTCTGGAGTCATTTCAAAACCAATTCCGCCCCAAAAACCATTGGTTTTTTAGTGGTTATGTTATTTGCCATTGTTATTTTATTCCGGCAGAAGTCAGTCAGGATTAATACTTACTACAGGCAGAGAAATTCTATTCCCCTGGAAACCATGCTTATAATATTTTTCATCGGTCTGTCAAATGCTATAGTTACCATTGTTAACAGTGGAGATGCCGAGATGACGCAGCATTTATTCCTGTTCAGTGTTTCTATTGATTTATTGATTTACTTTTGTTTCGCAGAAGTTTTGCATAGACTAAGAATACTGTAAGGACAAGCGTTTTAATTACTATTTGTTATGTGTACTAACATGGCACGTTTCACAAGATGGGAGATTGTGATGGTAAATAGAAAATATACAGTACTCATTCAAGATATTGGTTTATTGGTATTTCTGATATCGTTGCTGTCAAGTATGGCAGTTTTATATGCCGGTGGACGGGAATTGCTCCTTGAGAACTCGGTAATGCTGTTTCTTACGGTTGTCGGTATAGTGCTGGTAACTTTTTCAATAGATTTGGCAGCTTTTATAACTGTCGGCTCCCAAATCATTTGCTATACAGCCTACAAACTGTTTATGCTTTATCAGAAGGGTATAGTACTTGACGTATATTCATTTTCCTGGCTGGTGCTTCCAATAGTGATTGTGGGATCCATGCGGTTATTCTGCTCCGGGCGGAATCGCCTGGAATTGGAAAACAGTGTATTGAGACAACAGGTTGAAGAGCTTGTAATGATAGACCCCCTAACAGGTTTATACAATCTCAGAAGCTTTTATTATGATATTGACAGGCAGATCAGATATACCAGGCGCAATAACCTTCCTTTAACACTTATGATAATTAAATTGCGGTACGCTCATGAGTTAAAAAGAATTTTATCCCAAAAGAACTTCGACAGCCTTAAACAGCGTTTGGCCGAAATTGTGGGCGATGCCATAAGAGTGGAGGATAAACAGTATAGCATTGACAAGGATGGAAGTCTTGCAATTATTCTGACCTGTGATGAGGCTGGAGGAGCTCTGGTACGCAATAGAATCAGGTCTATGGTAGGTGAAAAAAGTGCATTTGACAAGATTACCGATACTTCTATCAAAGTTGAGGTCCAAATTGCTTATGTTCAATACAGGGAAGAGATGGGGAATGATGGGGTCTACTTTAAGCAGAGTGTTGAAAAAGAACTTCAGTATGATGTTTAAAAGGAGGGTCATATTTCTTTTAACAGTTCTGTTGCTATTTTCACCACTTAACAGCACATTGGCAAGAGATGAAAGTTATTTAAAGGCCAGAGATATTCTATTTGTTTATGATGATGAGCTGTCCGGTAAGGCAATAGAGAACATTGCGGCAATGGCTGACATATTAACATATATGGGTTATGGGACAAGTTACCGTACAGTTTCCGAAAGTAAAGGTCTGCTTGACAGGTTTGACAGTATTTTATTTTATCACGAAAGTGAAGAAATAAATTCATCTTTTCTTGAAGAGCTTAAAAAACTGGACAACAAAATAATGGTGGTCGGCGGGGGAGAGATAACTGAGCTGCTTCAGGCTGTAAAGGCTACCGTTAAAGCTATTGGTATGGAGGATACAACAGTCAGGTTTTCCTATCCCTTCTATAATGGAACCCAGACTGCTTCAGGCTTTGTCAAAGCAGACAGGGCGACAATCCTCCAGGGAAAACCTCAATATACTGCAGGCGAAGCAGCTGCCGGGGGAAAAACAGCAGCATTATGTGCAAGTTCAGGGAGGTTCACCGGTATAGCAGTTTTTGATTCCGAAAGTGATATTCTCAAGGCTGTTTTTTCAGATCAGATATCCAGGTGGAAGTGGCCTTATAAAAATTTGCCCAACAGCTATCCGCAGCACATCATATTTGATAATGTATATCCTTTTGTTAATAATCAGAAAATGCTGAAGGTTGTTGAAATGCTGGAGCAAAAGGGTATCACTTACTCCATAACGGTTATGCCGGTGTATCAAAATTCAGAGTATCCCGCAATGAAGCACTTTTGCGAGCTTCTTAGGTTTGCTCAGTCAAAAGGAGCGTCAATAATTTTGAAAGCACCGCTGATAAATACTGCCAGGCCGGTTTTGGAGGAAATTAACAAGAGAATCAGTACTGCAATGTCGGCTTACGTTAATTACGGTGTGTATCCTATAGCTATTGAGGCACCCAATAATTGGATAAACGAAACTCTTGGGCAAAATGTTTTAAAAAGATTCAGCACCGTGGTGTTGTATAATGACAACCAAAAAAGCAGTTGGACTGATCAGGACGGTTATAACAAAATTTACCTGGATGGTCACCATTTCATTACTCCGGCTCTTTTTAACGGCAATTTGAGCAGTAACATGATCAATACTTATCCCACGGCAATTTTTTTGGATATGAACACAGATATTGATACATTGGAACAACAAATTAAAATGATTCAGGATTCGGAAGTTTCGCTAAAAAGTTTACGTTCAGGGGCACATAGTGTTTATACGGATGATCAGGTCATAAGCCTCAAAAATAATATGCTTACTGTTAACGGAAAGCTGCAATCCTTTGAATTCACGCCTTTTACTTATGAGAGCAGTTATAATTATAACAGAGGTGTCATAGGCAGGCTGGCTGAAAGTATTGCCCGCGGGAATCAAAGACTCCTGATAGTTGTTACAGGAATTTCCATACTTTTTATAGTTTTTATAGTGGTGGCGCGTTATCAGAACAGAAGAAGGTTTTTATATAAAAGTGATTCAGGACACAAAAAGGACGGGGGGGATTCGGATTGGAACTGATTGACATCTTAACATTGTATGCAATTATTGCTATATGGAGTCTTATGCTTATAAATGTGGTTATATCTATCGGAGGCTTTATTTATTATATCCGGGTAAACCGGACCGATGGTCATGTCAAGCTGGACGAATACCCTATGGTATCCATCATGGTACCTGCTCATAATGAGAGTATAGTAATTAGAAAAACCGTACAGGCATTACTTAATCTTGATTATCCAAAGGATAAATATGAGATTATTGTCATTAATGACAATTCCTCGGATGATTCTGCTGAGGTTTTAAAAAAAATCCAATTTAACAATCCTGACAGAAAATTGATTGTTATTAATACAGATAATGTTTCGGGAGGTAAAGGCAAGTCAAATGCTCTTAATATTGGCTTTTCAGTCAGTACCGGAAGCGTTATAGCCATTTACGACGCAGATAATACACCTGAACCCAATGCACTTACACTGCTGGTAGAAAATCTTATGTCGGATGACAAGCTTGGTGCAGTTATTGGCAAGTTCAGAACCAGAAACAGAAATGCATCCTTGATAACACGGTTTGTGAATATTGAAACTCTTGCATACCAGTGTATGAATCAGGCAGGCAGATGGTTTTTCTTCAACCTGTGTACTATACCCGGAACGAATTTTGTTGTCCGCCGCAGTATAATAGAGAGAATAGGCGGCTGGGATACCAAAGCCCTGTCGGAGGATACCGAGATAAGCTTCAGAATATACAGGATGGGCTATAAAATAAAGCTGATGCCTCTTGCCGTAACCTGGGAACAGGAACCGCAGCTCCTCCGTATATGGCTTAAGCAAAGAACAAGATGGGCTAAGGGTAATATCTATGTCTTAAAAGAAAATTTCAAGTATGTTTTTGATCGTACTGCCGGTGCCATGCGGCTGGATGTTCTATATTACGGACTGGTATATATATTAATGCTGTCCTCCCTTGTCTGCTCCGACCTGATATTTATTCTATCAATCCTGGGTTTTCAACATGTCACGCTGGGCGGCTTTTCAAGTATGCTGTGGGTTATGGCCATATTGGTATTTGTTTTAAATGTTTTAATAACGCTGGCTGTTGAGAAAAATGAATTCAATTTGCAGTCTGCATTACTGATTCTTCTGATGTTATTTACCTATTCAAAGCTTTGGGTGATTGTAGTTTTAAATGCTGTAATCCAGAGTGCAAATGATGCAATATTCAAACGTGAAGTCAAGTGGTATAAAACTGAACGATCGATGGAAACTAATAAGGAACCGGGGGCGATAAGTGATGTTGAAAGTAAAAGGAAGTAGATTCCGCAAAGTCTTTATTTTTATTTTAATAATAATCAGTGTAATTTTAAGCAGTACACAGGGTGTTTATATGGCCCCGGTTTCAGATGCTGAAAAAACTGAAGTTAATAAAGATACTTCAAAAGCTCAAAAAGATATAATAACACCTGAAGATTCCTTATTATCAAGTGTAAACAGCATGCTCAAAACGGCGGGTGAACCCATCGGCGTAAAGCCCAAAGTGCCAAAGGCGGCAAATACAACAGACTTTCTCTGGGATTCACCCCAAACCCTCGGCGGGATATACTCTTCAACCGAGTTATATTTCACCCTTCCAAAATACTGGGATACCAAATATGTCTGTGTCCGGCTGGAATACAGGGTCAGTCAGTTAATAGGGGAGACTCCCTGTACTCTTACATTTTCTATGAATAAGCAGCCTTTTTATTCCTGCAATATAAAATATAAAAACAATGGAACAAATTTTATATACGTTCTGATACCAAAAGAATTGCTAAAAAATGACAAAGAAAGCAGATCCAATACTTTGCTTATATCAGGATACGCCAGACTGTATAATGAGCAGGGGTGTATTGATGATGACAGCAATGCCAACTGGATAACCATAACAGACGCATCAGGCGTGGAGGTAGGCTATGATTTAAAGCCCCATAATAACCGTATAGATTACTATCCCTATCCATTCATGTCCACAGAAAACAAAACAGGAAGTGATACGCTTATATCCGTTGCAAGTGCTTCCCAGAATGAAGAAGTTTCAACAGCCATGATGATAATGTCACAGCTCAGCAAGAGTACTTCGGGTAAAAACAATCTGACTATGGCCACATGGGAGGAAGCCCGGAACAGGAAAAGCAGCAGCCGGATAGTTGTGGGATTATCCAAAGATATGCCACCGGATATAATAAACAAAATAGAACCCTATAGAAACCAATTAAAGGGGCAGGCTATGGTTTTCTTTACAAGTGATGATGCAAGCAAGCCATTACTTATCATAACCTCGGACGATGCGGACTGTCTGGCAGAAGCAGGCTTTTTCCTGGCAGACAGCGACCGTGTGGAACAGGAAAAAGACAGTGTTGCCTTTATAAAAAAGGGAACAGCCCAGATAAAAATTAATGCAGTAAAACAAAGTGATGTCAAGGCTGACCGGTACACCCTGCAGGAGATGACTGGGGGCGGCTTTGAGTTTATCGGACCCTTCCATCAGGTCAAAACTCTGTTTCTGCCAATACCTGCAGATTATACACTGTCATCGGCAAGTAAAGTAACTGTCAATTTCAGATACAGCAAGAACCTTGATTTTAAACGTTCAATGCTGACAGTTTACTGGGGAGACATTCCTGTGGGAAGTAAAAAGCTTACGCTTGAAAAAGCCGACAATGATGAACTAACCTTTTTCATGCCTGCTGATGTTGTGGGAACCTATGCCGGCAGTATAAAATTTGCATTTGATCTGGAAGTACCAGATCTGTTTTGTACAACACGCCGTGATGAAATGCCCTGGGCGTATATAACGAAAAACTCCTCCATTTACCTGCCCCCCGACAATAATACCAGGTTGAGCTTTAACAGCAGACCTTCTCCATTTCAGAGAAATGGAAGCTTAAATGATGTGCTGCTTGTATTATCAGACAAACCGTCTTCGGATGAGCTGACTTTATTGGGCAGAACTCTAGCTCTTTATTCAAAAACAGCTGATGCCTATGGAAGCTTAAAGGTAGTTAAGGCTGGTGAGTTTAATGAAAAGGAAGCAAATTATAATATTATAACCTCAGGTACTCCGGCAGATAACAGTCTTATACAAAAAATAAACGGAAATCTGTATTTCAAATATAACAGTACCGGAACAGAATTTGTAACTAATGAGAAATTAATTCTTGCAACTGATTATGCAAAATCAATCGGAACCTTGCAGCTGCTGAAATCGCCCTTTGCCGAAAGCAGGGCAATGCTTGTGTTGACGGGCCCCGATAAAAATTCGCTTAAAATGGTATCACAAATAGTCAGTAATGAAAAAACCAGCTGGAACCTGAGCAAGGATTTTGTGCTGATTGACACCGAAGGCAATATCAAATCCTACCAGTTTCAGAATTATGAAATCAAAGAGAAAAATCCAAGTATCATACAAAGTGTAACCGAGAATAAAAACTCTCTGCTTTTTGCTCTTGCAGGCACTTCTGTTATGGTGGTTCTGTTTCTTGCTATGATACTGATATTTATCAGAATGAAGCGAAATAGGAAACCCCATTAAACCTACACAAAATTTAACTTGGCAGATATGGAATTAATTGTAAAATACATTACCGCCCCCACAGTATGCTTTAAAGGTGAACATACTGATGGGGGCGGTTTTTGTTAACTGATCAACGTAAGGAATTTATTCTATTTAAAAAATTTCACTCTGCTCTCGAGGGGCTGGAACTGTTTAGCGTCAGGAGCTGCAGTCGGTTTCCCGAAAGGCATCTGACCAAGCAGCTTCCAGTTTGATGGCACATTCCATTGTTTTCTTACTTCTTCATCAATTAAAGGGTTATAGTGCTGGAGAGAAGCCCCCAGGCCTTCTGACTCAAGTGAAGTCCATACAACGAATTGTAGCATACCGTTGGCTTCAAGTGACCATACCGGGAAATTATCCTTATATAAAGCAAACTGTTGTTGAAGGGATTCAATAACTGTCTGATCTTCAAAGAAAAGAACAGTACCGTAACCGCTTTTGAAGGAATTGATTTTTTGCTCGGTAGAGGAAAAGTTCTCTGCAGGTACGATTTTTCCAAGTTCCTCCTTTGTCAGATCCCACAATTTGTCATGGTTCTGTCCCAATAATACTATTACTCTTCCGCTCTGACTGTTGAAAGCGGAAGGAGTATGCTTTACTGCATCATTTATGATTTCCTGAATTCTGTCATCAGAAACGGTAGATTCTTTACTTATTCCATAATAAGTACGTCTATCCTTTACTGCATTATAAAAATCCTTTGACATTGAGAAGCCCTCCTTTATAATTAAACTACATCAAGATTTTCTTATTTGGTTATAATTTTAACTGCTTATATAAAATTTACCACCAATAGCTGAGTACAAACATATTTTCTGTTGATTTCCTTAAATTATTCCGAATTAAAAGAAGAAGGGAAAAATGCTGTCTAACTACTCTTGTTTGTATTTTTTAGTCTTAACACAGTGTAAAACTTTATGATTTTACAGAGCAATAAAAAAACTGCCGGCATTGTATGCTGACAGTCTTGCAATTAATTCTATTATTATTTAATCATGCCTAAAGGATTTATTGCCCGAGGACTTTTGGCCGGCAGTTTTCGTGACCGTGGTTTTCAGTCCGGAATGGCCTGATTTCCTTCTGGAACCCTGAGTGCTGCTGTCATGTCCGCTGTGTCCGGTAAATGTGGCGAAAGTTCCCCTGCCGCTGTTTCTTCCAGAGCTGAAGCCGCTTCGCCCACCTTTTTTGCGTGGGGTGGATTTCTCCACATTTATTCTCTTACCCTTAATAGTATAGTTCTTCATTGATCTAAGAATCTCTGGAGCGAATTCCTTTGGCACTTCAACAAAGGAGTACCTGTCAAATATGTCAATGGAACCTACCATTTTACCCGGCAGCCCCGAAGATTCAACAAGGCTTTCAATTATATGCTTTGGCTGTATTTTATTTTCACTGCCTATGTTTATAAACAGCCTTACCATATCGCTTTCCGGGCCGTTATCGGAAAGCTCATCTATTTCACCTACAGAACTGGGCTGGCTGCCGTTTTGCTCAGCATACATTTTTAAAAGTGTAGCAGCTACGTCAAGGGAGGTTACGAAACTTTCCTCCTGGTCTTCTGTCTCGGAATTCAGGGTATCCACGAACTTCTCAATATGGCTGATATATTTTGATAAATGCTCATGTCCAAGGTTTTCCTTAAGAGACTTTAGGACATTTGACATTTTCTTTTCCTCAACATCATTAATGCTTGGCGGTTTTATAAGGGTTACTGTTGATCTGGTGTAGCGCTGGATATCTCTCAGTTTGTATATTTCTCTTCCGGAGATAAAGGTAAAGGCTTTACCTGTCCTGCCGGCTCTGCCTGTTCTGCCGATTCTATGAACATAGTATTCTTCATCGCTGGGTATATCATAATTGAAAACAGCTTCCACATCATCCACATCGATTCCTCTTGCTGCAACATCAGTGGCAATAAGTATATCAAAATTCCCTTTTCTGAACTGTGACATAACCTTATCCCTGTGCTCCTGACGCATGTCCCCATGAAGAGCTTCGGCGGAATAGCCTCTGGATTGAAGACCGGAAGTCAGTTCATCAACTCTTTTTTTAGTATTGCAGAATACCAGCGAAAGCTTTATATCATTTGTATCTATTAATCGTGATAGAACCTCAAGCTTTGCAGATTCCTTCACTTCAAGATAATACTGTTCTATCCTTGGGACTGTCAGCTCCTTGTGAGCTACTTTTATATGGACGGGGTTTTTTTGATATTTCTTGGTTATATCAAGAATTTCCTTCGGCATTGTAGCTGAAAAGAGTATTGTCTGTCTGTCCTCAGGGACTTTTTCCAAAATGGTATCAATATCTTCACGGAAACCCATATTAAGCATTTCATCTGCTTCATCCAAAACTATCATTTTCAGATTTTCAAACTTTAAGGTTCTGCGTCTCATGTGGTCCATAACACGGCCGGGGGTCCCGATTATAATCTGAGGGCGCTTCTTTAGAGCCAAAATCTGCCTGTCTATTGGCTGACCTCCATAAACAGGAAGAATTCTGATTCCATCTTTATATTTTAATACATTTCTGAGTTCTTCAGAGGATTGTATTGCCAGCTCTCTTGTGGGGCATAATACCAATACCTGGATAGATTCCAGCTCGGACTGAATTATTTCAATAGCGGGAATACCGAATGCACAGGTTTTTCCTGTTCCTGTCTGAGCCTGACCTATTAAATCATGACCGTTTAGAATTGGGGGGATGGATTGGGATTGAATGGGGGTGGCCTCTTCAAAGCCCATATCTGCTATTGCACGCTGTACTTCATCTGATAGGTTTAAATCTTTAAAACTTAAATTTTCCATTTTTATTTTTCACTAATTCCTTCACTTTTTAATTTTTATGCACTATACAATAATAATTATTATTTGCCGAATTTGCAATGTTTATTTATTTTCCGGGAATTGTATAATTATTATAGCTCAAGTGTACCAGCATATTTGCCACAATTTTACAGATTTGCAGTTTGGTTGCGGCTCATGCCGGGCTATGTTATTATATTGAGTGGTAACAGAAACCCCAGCAATATGGAAAATAAGGAGAAATAATGATATTTAAAGATCTGAACTTGATAGAGCCTATATTAAAGGCTATTGAATATGAAAAATATGAGATCCCTACGCCAATTCAACAACAGGCAATTCCCCCAATACTGGACCAAAGGGATCTGCTTGGCTGCGCACAGACAGGAACTGGCAAAACCGCCGCTTTTGCCATGCCTATAATTCAATTGCTTTCCACAGAAACATTTAAAAACAAAGTCAGACCAATCAGGGCACTCATACTTACGCCCACGAGAGAATTGGCAATGCAGATAATGGAGAGCTTTGCTGCCTATGGCAGATTTACTTTATTAAAATACTGCGTAATTTTTGGCGGTGTTGCTCAGAAGCCACAAACCGATCAACTGAGGTCAGGAGTTGATATTTTGATTGCGACTCCCGGGAGATTACTTGACTTGATCAACCAAAAATATATTGACCTATCAGATATTAAGTATTTTGTTCTGGATGAGGCTGATAGAATGTTGGATATGGGTTTTGGTCATGATGTGAGGAGAATAATCAAACTTCTGCCCCAGAAAAGGCAAACACTTTTATTCTCTGCTACCATGCCTGGAGAAATTGCACAACTGGCGGATTCCTTGCTGAATAATCCGGTTAAGGTATCTGTGACACCTGTTTCTTCTACTGTCGATACTATTTCCCAGTCTGTATATTTTGTAGAAAAAAAAGACAAAAGAGCCCTGTTAATACACCTTTTAAAAGATAAAACCATTGATTCGGTATTGGTATTTACACGTACAAAGCATGGTGCCGATAGAGTGGCAAAAACCCTGGTAAAGGCTGGAATAAAAGCCCAGGCCATTCATGGTGACAAATCTCAGGGAGCAAGACAAATGGCTTTAAATTCGTTTAAGGAAAAGAAAATAAGGGTATTGGTGGCTACTGATATAGCAGCACGCGGTATTGACGTTGATAGGTTGTCTCATGTAATTAATTTTGATCTTCCGGATTCTCCTGAAACATATGTTCATAGAATTGGACGTACCGGAAGAGCCGGACAGGAAGGTGCATCAATTTCCTTCTGTGACGAAGAGGAGAAAAAGTATCTTAAAGGAATTGAAAAGCTCATATCCAAAAATATTCCGGTCATAGAAGAACATAAGTATTCTATGGTTAATAGCACTCCGTCTGTTGTTAAAAATGTTGACCGGAGAATGACGCACAGGAAGCCTGAACCAAAAGGTAATGCAGAAAAGCCGGTAAAAAGTGACTTATCTAATGAAGTAAAAAAATCCAAAGTAAAGAATCATTTTCATGCTAATACGCGTAATAATAAGCAAGCTAATAAGGCACTATCTGATAATAAAGGATCAGGTAATAAAGTATCAGGTAATAAACCTGCAAAAAATATAAATATTCATAAAAATATATAGGTAATAGGGGGTAACTTTATGAAAAAATTCGCATTTGTATCAGACTTTGATGGAACACTTACAGACAGGGACTTTTACCATATTGTTATGGATAAGTATTTAAAGGATTGGGCCTGGGAATATTATGAGGAATGGAGAAAAACCAGGAAGATTAATGTGGAGTTTCTGAACAAAATCTTTGGTGCCATGGATAGGTCTGAGGAAGAAATTATGGAGGATATACTTGAGCTTCCTATCGATCCCTATGCGGCTGATTTTATAAAAAAAGTTGAAAGCTGCCAAGGAGATTTCTTTATATTAAGTGCTGGAACTTCATATTATATAAAGAAGCTGCTGGCACATTTGAACATTAATAATGTTACGGTTATATCCATGGAGGGTAAATATCAGAACAGAGGTATTACAATAATGCCCGATCCTCAAAGCGAGTACTACTCCAGTATCTTTGGTGTTGATAAGGCAAAAGTTGTAAAGGCTTTGAAAGAAAAGTATGAAAAGGTTTATTTTGCAGGGGACAGCGAACCGGATATAGGAGCTGCAAAGGCAGCTGACTGCGCTTTTGCGCGGAATGACCTCCAGCAGCAGCTGACAGAACAGAACATACCCTTCATCCCTTTTAATAAATATAATGAAGTTGAGCGGTATATGCTTGAGCATGGAATGCTCAAGTAAAATAACAGGAAATTGCAAGTGTGACCAAAAACACTCATTGCAACGTAATAAGGAGGAGTTTATGGGGACAGCAATTCACAGGATTGAAATTCCTACAATAATGGAAGTTGGCAGCGACAGGCTTGCAAATGTAGGCTCGTATATTGAGAGAGCCGGAATTACAAAAGTAGTTGTTCTTTTTGGGGAAGGTATCAGAGAGCTTTTCGGAGAAAAAATAGTCTCATCGGTAAAAGACAGACCGTCCCTTACAATTCTGGATACTTATGATTTTGACGATATTACAATCGAAAATCTCGTCCCCAGGGCATTTTCAGTTCCGTCAAAAGCGGATGCTGTAATAGGTGTGGGAGGGGGAAAGGTGCTTGATACTGCAAAGTATATAGCCTTCCTGAACAATCTTCCTTTTATAAGTATACCGACCTCAACCTCAAATGATGGTTTTTCAAGTTCGGGCTGTTCTCTGATAATCAATGGAAAAAGAACCTCGGTTCATGCGGCGATGCCCTTTGGGATTATTGTGGATCTTGACGTTATAAAAAATTCTCCTCTAAAATTTATTTATTCCGGCCTGGGGGATATCATATCCAAGATTTCAGCGGTTTTTGACTGGTATTTTGAAGAACAGCACAATGTTTCAAAGGTTGATGACTTTGCTGCCATGCTGGCAAAAAAATCAGTTAATAGTATAGTCCGTATGCCATATACCCAAATTACAGAGCAGTTTTTCCTTAAAGAAATGGTTGATTCACTTACCATGAGCGGTATTGCAATGGAAATAGCGGGTAACAGCGCTCCTGCCAGCGGCAGTGAACACCTGATTTCACATGCTCTTGACAAAATACTTGACAAGCCTCAGCTCCACGGAATACAGGTTGGTATTTCAACATACCTTATAAGCCTTGTACAGCAGCACAGATACGAAAGAATAGAGAAGTTCCTTGGTGATACAGGTTTTTTTGATTATGTTGAAACCTTGAAGCTTAAGGCTGAGGATTTTGAAAAAGCCATTGACATTGCTCCTTCCATCAAACCCAACAGATATACTTACATTCATCTGGAGGAAAACCGAAACAAGGCAAAGGAGCTTCTAAGGAGCAATGAGATACTTAAGAGAATACTTGCCGGCTAAGAGAATACTTGTCGGCTAGTAATAATTCTTTCACCTGAATTATCAACTGCATAATTAAATTTTTTGAATTAATAAAGCCGGCAGAGCCGGCTTTAAATGTATTGTGCCTATTAACTATTACCAATAACTATTACCAATAACTATTACCAATAACTATTCCCCTATATATTCACTATATATTAAGACCACTTATAACCTCTTTAAGGGATTTCGCAGACTTTTGGAGTAAAGCATTCTCTTCATCACTGAGAGGAACGTTAATGATCCTTGAAATACCTTCTGAATTTACCTGACTAGGTATGCTGAGGCAGATGTCCTCAAGTCCGTATTCTCCTTCCAACAGGCTGGAGACGGTCAGGATAGAGTTTTCATTCCTGACTATGGCCTCTACAATCCTCCTGACGGCCAGTGCAACAGCATAATAGGTTGCACCTTTACGGTCAATGATTTCATAAGCCGCATTTTTGACATTATTGTAGGTGGTTTCCTTAAAGCTTTCACTGTCACAGGACCTGCAATCCTTGCAGTACGTATCCATCGGTACTCCGGCAATGGATGCAAGGCTCCAGGTTGGCACTTCGGTATCTCCGTGTTCACCGATTATATAAGCATGAACATTCCTGGGGTCGATTCCCATATGCTCCCCGATCATGTATTTAAAACGGGCTGAATCAAGCACTGTTCCTGAACCAATCACCCGGTTTTTAGGGAAGCCTGAGAGCTTATAAGTAACATAAGTAAGGATATCAACGGGATTTGTTACAACCAGCAGGATGCAGTCGGTGTTGTACTTTACGATATTACCGATAACATCTCTGAATATGGCTGTATTTTTATTAACCAGGTCAATTCTGGTCTCGCCGGGCTTTTGGTTGGCTCCTCCTGTAATAACAACTATGTCTGCATCCTTACAATCTGAATAATCACCACCGTATATTTTTACGGGCCTCACGAAGGGCATTCCATGATTCATGTCCATTGCTTCGCCCTCGGCCTTTCTTGCGTTTATATCAATAAGGACCAATTCTGAAATAAGCCCGCTTAACATAAGAGTGTAGGCTGTCGTGGAACCTACAAAGCCGGTTCCTACTATAGCAATTTTATTGATGGATTTGTTTTTCATATTGAACCTCCTATATCTGTAATCGGGCAATAGAGCCCGGTGTAGCTTTTTTCTTTACTCATTATAAAATATACCCGAAAAGTGGTAATTTGTAACAATAATATATTTGAATATATTTGATATATATTGTAAAATATTATTATATTTTTGCAAAAAAAAGCAAGGTTAAGGAGCAAAATTTATGCAATTTTTAGTTCATCAACAGATGAATATTTTATCCGGGGCTGTATTATTTCTTTTTGGAATATACGCCGTAAGCGTTTTGGATAAAAAAACTGTGATTAATAAAATTTACCTTGCTTCGTTATTTTTAAATTTGTTTCTTATAAATCTTGAAATCATTCTTACTTTGCTTGTTGAATATAAAATTGAATTATTTTGGGTCCGTTTCATATCATTTGTACTGTACGTTCTATCTCCCATACTCTCATATTTGTTCCTTAAATTTATTTGTCACTACTTTTCGTCCCATTATAAAATTAGAAATCCTGTTCGTTCCATTTTTTATTTCTTGATTATTACAAATACACTAACTTCTATTTTTTCATCAATAAACCGAACCTTCGATACAAAAAACTTATCTCACTACATAATTCCTTTTGTTATATCCCTGGCTTTTCTTATTTTTAGTGTTTATGTTATAAAAACCAGCAAGAAGATGCTTCTGAAATTTGAATATGCTTATATACTGGCAATAAGCCTCATTACAAATATATTGGTTTTCATTCAGCTGTTTATCAATGAAACCATGTTTGTTTGGTGCAGCAGCACCTTTACCATAATAATGATGTTCATAGTAATACAACAAAGAGAGCTGTACAGGGATTCATTAACCGGTGCCAGAAACAGGCTGGTCTTGAAAAGATGTCTGGAAGCCTATACCAGAAAGCCAGCAGGAAGTTTAGCCATCATTATGATAGATCTGGATTACTTTAAAAATATAAATGACCTGTACGGTCATTCAGAAGGTGACAATGCTCTCAAAGTTTTTGTCAGGCTGCTTCAGAAGGTATTCTCGGATAGCGGGATAGTAATCCGCATGGGCGGGGATGAATTTCTGATTCTGATCTACAATTTGTCAGCTGCAAAAGTTAACGAACTTATTTATAAAATGGATAATATAGTGGACAAGTATAACGATAAAGGAGGAAAGCCTTACAGCATCAAATACAGCTGTGCAAGCGGCGTGTATAAAAATGATATGAGTATTGAGCAGTTCATACATGAGATTGATCTCAAGATGTATAGCCATAAAAATAGTCACAGAAATAATCACAGAAGAAAGACCTGGAGCATTGAAAGTGAATATTAAACAGCATAATGCTTATGTGGGTTTGGTATTGATTTATATAATACATATATGTATAATTTTGGTAGGAAAATTATGAAAAGGGAGGTCGCTAAAGTTATGATTACATGGAGAGATGATTTTTTATTGGGTATTGAACATATCGACAAGCAGCATCAGCAGCTATTCAGGATTGCGACAGATATTCATGAACTTATTAAAAACGAACTGATTACCGACAAATATGACCAAATTCTTAAGCTGCTGGGCCAGTTAAAGGAGTATACCATATTTCATTTTACATCCGAAGAGGAATATATGATGAGTATCGGGTATAGAAAGCTATTGAGTCATAAGGTGGAACACAGTGACTTCATAGAAAAAATAAATAATGTGGATTTAAATAAAATCGATATGGATCATGAACAATATCTCATTGAGATACTTGATTTTGTTGTTAAATGGATTTCAGACCACATATTACTGACAGATAGAGCATACACTGTTAAATAATGAGTAATGTAGATAAAAACATATACCTTACTGTTAGACTAAGGTATGTGTTTTTTTCAGTTATTTCATAATTTATTTATTATTTGTTTTGCATATTTAGTATAGTGGTATATAGTCTATGGAAAATAATATAAATAAATAAAATATATAGGTCGGATTACAGACCTGCGGGAGGCCGGATATGAAGGTAGTGATTATAGGTTGCACGCACGCTGGAACAGCTGCGGCAAGTAATATTGCAAAATTGTATAAAGATGCAGAGATTACTGTATATGAAAAAAATAATAATATTTCTTTCCTTTCCTGTGGTATCGCTTTGTATGTCGGCGGAGTAGTCAAAGATCCAAAAGGGCTCTTCTATTCCTCGCCTGAAAAGCTTAAGGAGCTTGGGGTTGTAACCAGAATGAAGCATGAGGTGCTTGATGTCAATCTGGAAGAAAAATCTCTTGTTATTAAAAATTTGGAGGATAATTCCGAATTTGTGGACAACTTTGACAAACTTATAGTAACTTCCGGCTCATGGCCCATTATTCCCCAGATAGATGGCATAACCATGGATAATATTCTGTTGTCAAAGAATTACGATCATTCAAATGAGATCATTGCTTGTTCCAAAGATGCGGAGAATATTGTTGTAGTTGGTGCAGGTTATATTGGAGTAGAACTTGTAGAGGCTTTTACTGAAAAAGGAAAGAAGGTTACCCTCATTGATACCGAAGAACGGATAATGAATAAGTACTTTGACAGGGAATTTACAGATAGAGCCGAAGAAACCTTTAGAGATCATGGTGTAAAAATAGCTTTGGGTGAAACAGTTGTTCGTTTTGAAGGCAGTGACAATACAGTTAAAAAAGTAGTGACCGACAAAGGCAGCTACGATGCTGACCTGGTTATATTAAGCATAGGATTTAAGCCGAGTACGGGTTTGTTTAAAGATAAGCTTCAAATGCTTGCTAATGGGGCAATAATTGTGGACGAATATATGCAAACCAGCTGTAAGGACGTATTTGCGGCAGGTGACTGCTGTGCAGTAATATATAATCCAATCGGAAAACATCAATACATTCCTCTTGCAACAAATGCAGTCAGAATGGGGACACTTGTGGCCAAGAACCTTGTTAATCAATCAGTAAAATATCTCGGGACACAGGCCACATCCGGTATAAAGATCTATGATCTCAATTGCGCTGCTACAGGTCTTACCGAAACAATGGCCAAAGCTCTTGAAATAGAAGTTAAGACTGTCACAGTCAGAGAAAACTACAGACCTGAGTTTATGCCAACACATGAAGAAGTCTTGCTCAAGGTTGTTTACGACAGCGATACAAGAGTTATCCTGGGAGCTCAGATTCAATCAAAAGCTGATTTGACCCAGTCAATAAATACACTTTCGGTAGTAATTCAGAACAAAATGACTATAGATGAGCTGGCTTTTATTGATTTCTTTTTCCAGCCACATTATAACAAACCCTGGAATATACTGAATATGGCAGGGTTGCAGGCCGAATAACAAATAATACCACAGAATCCAAATAAAAGCCGATTATGCTAACCCATAATCGGCCTTTATTATTTCTGCCCTTAGTAATGAAAATTTAATAGTTTGCAATAATACTGCATATTTGATAAAATCAAGCAGTATAAACGAACATAACTTAACAATTGTAAGCATTTATAATGCAATTAATCCTGTTATATGATTGGTGATCTTATGCAGTCTGAATTGGTTAAAACACGTAAGATTAAATATGAGTCAATGGTGTGTTTATATAATAATATAAAAAACAATATAAGCAATCTGGCTCAAAAAGTTAGAAGGATACCAATTATTCAGCGTATTTTTCTTGGCTTTCTCATTATATCAATAATACCCATAGCTTTAGTCGGAGTGTATTCAAATTCCAATTACGAAAAATCCATAACCTCAAAACTTAATTCATACTCCGGACAACTGGTTCAGGAAATTACAAAAAACGTTAAAAATGAGACTGACCAATATGAGAAGCTAAGCGAATCAATTATTATGAATGATTATGTACAGGATGGGATTCTAAAGTTCGGTGAATTGAACGACATTGAAAAAAACAATCTTATGGATAATCTGACAAATAAATTCAGCAGAGAGCTCTTCAATTATAAAAATGTCAAGAGTATAAGTATCAGATTTCCAGATGGCAACACATTTTATGATCTGGGTTATGAAATCTTTAATGAAGGTGACGTTAAAGATATAATAAAACATACCGACAATGCTATTGGGAACACATACTGGACCAGCCTCAAATCAAACCTGGGAAACAGCTGTATAGTGTTGAGCAGAGTTGTATATTCAAAATATAAATATATGCAAAAGCAAGGTTATCTCTTAATAGTAATTGATGAAAGGATATTCGCCCAGAATACATACAAAAACATAGATCTTGGCAGCGGAAGTGATTTGTTTATAATGAAAAGCAATGGCGCAGTCATTTCCTCTCAGTCTGATAATGTCAAGAAAGGCTCCGTTCTATCTGATAATAACTTAAAGAACCAGATATTCAATAATTATCTTAAAAACAACAAAACCTTCAGATATAGCTCGGACGAGGGGGATTTCCTTATTGCAGGAACATTTTTACCGTCCCTGGACTGGTATATTGTCGGACGGGTACCATACAGCTTCATAAGCTCCCAGTCCAGTGAAGTCAGGAACAATGTAATTATTGTCAGTATAATTGCCATAGCGGCTTCCATATTGCTCTCTCTTATAATCTATGCCAGTGTTTCGGTTCCGCTAAAGTCGCTTCTGACTTCAGCTAAACGCATCCGGGATGGCAGGCTTGAGGAGAAGATTGAGGATCAATACAATGATGAAATTAGTGAACTGTCCTTTAATATAAAAACCATGGTTGAAAGACTCAAAGCCCTCATAGTTGAGGTGGAACTCCAGCAGTCCAGAAAGAGGGAAGCAGAGCTTAAAATGCTTCAGGCCCAAATAAATCCACATTTTTTGTTTAATACTTTGAATTCTCTTAAGTGGTCAGCAATGTTAAGCGGCAATAAAACACTGGAAGATGGGCTGGGCGCTCTTTCCGGGCTTTTAAAGGATACAATACTCAATAAGGAAGAAATAATATCACTGGAAAAAGAAATAGAAAACCTGAACAATTATGCAACTATTCAAGCTATTAGGTATGCTAATTCCTTCAATATCAACTATGATATTGAAAAAGGGCTTGAAAAGAGCATGATTATTAAATTCATTTTACAGCCAATTGTGGAGAACTCAATCATTCACGGTATTGATGACGATGAAAGAACTGTAAATATAAATATTTCTGCCAGAAGTATGGAGGATTTGCTGCTGATAGAAATCGCTGATGACGGAAAGGGTTTCAACCCTGAAAGTATTGATAACAGCACCAGTAAAAACAAACTTTCGGGAATCGGTATCGATAATGTAAATGAAAGAATCAGACTAAACTTTGGAGATGGATTTGGACTGACAACAAAAAGCCGGCGGGGAGAAGGTACGGTAACTGATATTATTCTGCCCCTGACCATATGGGAGGAAGAAGGATAATGTACAGTGTATTGATCGTAGATGATGAAAAGATAGTAAAGCTTGCCATTAAATCAATGATCAAGTGGGAGGACAGCGGCTTTGAACTGGCAGGAACAGCATCAGACGGAATGAAGGCTCTACAGCTCTGTGAAAAAAATAAACCTGATATTATTATAACAGATTTAAAAATGCCACATATGGATGGTATTGAATTAATAAAGAGATTAAAACAGATGAATTATGACGGAGAGATTCTCGTATTAAGCAATTATAATGATTTTGAACTTGTCAGGGAGGCAATGAAGTACGGGGCACATGACTATATACTTAAAGTAACTGTTAAATCGGATGACTTTATGCGAGTCCTGGAGGAAATCAGAGACAAACTTGAGAAAAAAAGAGGGTACGAGAAAAGCATAACAAATGTTGAAAAGAATCTTGACACCGTGAGGATTGAATATATTAAAACCATTCTGGCCGGCGATGAAGAGGAACTGCTTAAAAAATCGGATACAATTTCACATATGTTGGAGAAAGATTTAAATGATTGTCTGCAAAGCTTTATTATTACAAGTAAAGACTGTGAAGCAATAAAAAAGACCGGTCAGGGTCTTGGGGAGATAATAAAAAATATAGCAGGCAACATATTTTCAGCTTATAATTGGTATTCGGTTATTGAATACGAAATGAATACGGTTTTTATTTTACTAAATACTGACCGGAGCACCGGGATTATGTCCACAAAAGAAGCTGCTGACAGAATAATCGAACTTGCTAATATGTATTTCAATCTGAAAACTGGAATAGTATACCGTGATACAGCTGGAAAAAACAGTTCTGTAGTTAGTGAAATAATAAAATGCAGGAAAGCCTCAGAACTGCTGTTTTATAATAAATTCTGTGAAAACAGTCTTTCGGGCGATGTGGTTCCGGTCAATGATGAAAAGCAGGGCAGAGAACAGGCTTTATTAATTTCAGACGAGATTTATTCGAATATGGTCATGGGCGAGACTCAAAGTGTAATCGGGCGTCTCGAGTCTCTTATTGATGCCGGTGCACAGGCTTTATTAAATCCTTACCGCCTTAAAAAGCTTCTTAAAAAAATACTTCGTGATGTTGAGAAAAAACTCATTAATAACGGCTACAGTGCCGATGAGGTTTTTGACGAGTACAATAATGATGATGATGTTATTTTTTCTGCACCGTCAGAGGCCCATCTGCGGGAAGCCTTGACAAGTATTGTAAAGGCCGCTGCAGGCAGGATTATGAGTGTCAGAGAGAGAGCCTATAGAAGAGAAGTCAGAGAAGCTTTAAGATATATTTATGAAAATATAACTCATAAAATAACAGTTCCTCAGATTGCAAAAAAGGTTAATTTGACCGACACATATCTTTGCAAAATTTTTAAGACCGATGTAGGAAAAAGCATTATCGATTACATAAACGAGTTAAAGATGAAAAAAGCATACGAACTTCTTGATTCCAAGGATTATCTCATTAAGGAGGCTGCAGCGGCTGTAGGGATTGATGACCAGTTTTATTTCAACAGGCTCTTTAAAAAATATTTCGGTGTAACTCCAAAAGAAGTCAAACAAAAAATGTAACAGAAAAACATATACTATTTTGCAAAAAAGATAAAATAGTATATGTTTTTTTCAATGGTTTGAAAATCAGCACATCAGTGATGAAAGACGCCCCCAATCACGCCAGAATTATATATACTATGCATAGAAATGTCAATGTGATTAAGTTCTTGAAGGGATTATTATTATAAATGAATTAAAAACCATTAAGGCATGATCAGATAATGAAATCCTTTTTCATGGGAGCGGTATTCGATAATAGTACCTTGAAAGATGGAAGATTATTATTTAATCATTCTAAAAAAGGAGAGGTTGAAATGAAAAGCATATTTAAGAAAAGCATGTCGCTTGTGCTGGCACTTGGAATTACGGCATCACTTGCTGCAGGGTGCGGATCCCAATCAGGTTCATCAGCTGCTGCCACACCGGAGTCAACGGCAGTAAACAGTACTGCTGCAACTGAAACTCAGGCTGCTGCCAGCAGTGCCGACGGCAAAAAAGAATTTGCAAACAAGGAACTTAATATTGCAGTATTCCAGGGGGCTTACGGAAGAGATTTCTGGGATGCGGCAGCTGCAAAATTCATGGAACAGTACCCCGGTACCAAGATAAATATTACTGCCAACGCTAAACTTGGTGAAATGATTAAACCCAGTATAGTAGCAGGAAATCCTCCTGATTTCATTTACCTGAATGACGGTGATCCATCCGGTGTAACCAAAGGTTTGATAAAAGACAAGGCAATTTTGGATATAACAGATGTATTTGAAAGCAAGGCTCTTGACAAGGATTCAAAAATAAGAGATCTCATTCTTCCGGGCTTTCTTGAAACCTCCTACTGTACACCTTACGGAGACGGTAAGGTATATCTGGCTCCTTACAACTACGGTGTAATGGGATTATGGTACAACAAAGACTATTTTGACAAAAAAGGTTATTCTGCTCCGAAAACCTGGGATGAATTCTTTGCTTTGAATGATAAGGCAAAGGCCGATGGAAGAGCATTATTTACATACCAGGGAATCTATCCGGGATACCTGGAGGAAGTACTCATACCTGCCATCTATGCAGCAGGCGGTCAGCAGGCGGTTGATGACTTTACAGGCTACAAGGAAGGTTTCTGGAAATCAGAGGCAGCAACAAAGACCATGGATATATTCTCAAAGATTGCAAACACCGACAATGCTCTTATGAAGGGAACTGTAGCACTCAACCATACTCAGGCTCAAACGGCATTTATGCAGGGAAAATCAATGTTCTGCGTAAATGGAAACTGGTTTGAAGGTGAAATGAAGGATGCTCCAAGAGAAGACGGTTTCCAGTTTGGTTTTGCAGGAGTACCGGGCTTTAATGCAGGAGATCCTACAATTGCCCTTGTCAGTGTAGAACAGATGTATATTCCGGCGAAATCCAAGAATCCGGAACTGGCTAAAGAATTTATGAAGTTCATATATACTGATACGTCAGTCAAATTAAACGGTGAAAAAGCCAAGGCAGTTATGGCTGTCAAGGGCGCAACCGACATGGTAAAAGACTATATCACTCCTTCCTCATACAATTGTTTCAAAGCAGTGGAGCAGGGAATGAAGCCTGTTGTGGCAGCTTTGAAACCCGTCGCAAACGGGAGCAAGATTAACATTGCCGACGAAATTTATAAGCCTTTCTCCAGTATAATGAACAAGCAGCTTACTGTTCAGGAGTATGCTGACAAGCTGGAAAAAGTTTATTCAAAAGTCAGGGATGAACTGTCAAAAGCGCAGTAAGATAATAGACGGTCCAATTGGTAATAACCGGAGGGGAGCTATCTTCTCCGGTTAAATTAAAATAGGGTGTGAACATTAATGAATAAAAATATTAAAAGAAATCTATTTCTTGCGGCATGTATTCTTCCTTCTCTGATTCTTTTTGCAATATTTATACTTTATCCCACCATAAGGGTATTTATCAGCTCTCTGTATGAGGACAGCGGGTTGGGAAATGCCTCCAGATTTATCTGGTTTGATAACTTTAAAGCAATGTTTCAGGATGAAGTTTTCTATATCGCCCTGAAAAATACAGGTTTTCTGATGATTGTGTCGGGAATTCCCACAATACTTTTTGCTTTATTCTTTGCAGGTATTCTGACTTCGGGAAAAATAAAGGAAAGTAATTTCTACAGGATTGTTTTTTTCTTTCCAAGTATTCTGTCTTTCGTTGTAATTGCAATTCTATGGTCATTTATCTACCATCCCACCATGGGGGTTATAAACCCTATTCTTGAGGTTCTGGGCAAAGGGGATCTGGATTTGACTGTCCTGGGGAACAAAAACTCTGTTATGTGGGGTATAGCAGTAACAATGATTTGGCAGGCGGCAGGGTATTATATGGTAATGTACATAGCGGGAATCGACGGTATATCGAAAGAACTTTATGAAGCAGCTGAAATTGACGGTGCAACCGGTATACAAAGTTTCTGGTCAATTACCATACCTCTCTTATGGGATATCATAAAGACTACAATAATATTTGCCATAAACGGAGTTATCACCAACAGCTTCACAATAGTCAGAGTTATGACGGATGGCGGACCTGACAGGGATTCCGAAGTACTTCTGACCTTTATGTATAAACATGCGATGAATGCCAGCTTCGGGTATGCTATGGCTATAGCAGTATTCGTCTTCACAGTCTCTATCATATTGTCAATAATAAGCAACAAGGTAACCGGTAGAGAAGCCACAGAATATTAACCAGGTCAAAGGTTGAAAGAATTTTTTTAAAATAAATTAAGGAGGTACCGAGCCCATGCCATTTCTGTCATGATGTTTTGTACGAAGTGCTGGGCATGGGTATAATTATGAAAAGTAGCAGGAGTTTATATAACAAAATTGTTGGAACTATATTCAGAATTGTTTTACTGGTGAACACAGTAATGGTGATTTATCCCTTGTTGTGGACTATTCTGACCTCCTTTAAAACTAATACTGAAATTATGGATAATCCGTGGTTATTGCCAAAAGGCCTCAACCTGGAAAATTATATTGAGGCATTTACAAAGGCAAACATCGGGAGTTACTCCATCAACTCCATTTTGGTAACGTTGGGTTCAATAGCTCTGCTGGTGGTAATGGCGGTATCGTCCTCCTATGCATTGGCACGCTACAAGTTTCCTTTCAGGAATCTCATTAAAAACATATATATGGGAGGAATCTTCATTCAGATAACTTTCATAATCATTCCGCTCTTCCTTTTAATGACCAGGCTTCATATGAATGACAGCCGTTTCTGGCTTTCTCTTGTATATGGAGTATCCCAGCTTCCATTTTCCGTTTACCTGCTCATAAGCTTTATGAAGGGCATACCAAGGGATTATGAAAACTCGGCAATGATAGATGGATGCGGCTACACAGGAGCCTTTATCAGAATTATAGTGCCTCTTGTAAAGCCAGGAATTATAACAGTTGTTATCTTTAGTTTCTTTGCTTTCTGGAACGAGTTCCCGCTGGCACTGACACTTATTTCTTCCGACAGTAAAAAAACATTACCTAT
Source organism: Bacillota bacterium (assembly GCA_023409265.1). GTDB lineage: Bacteria > Bacillota > Clostridia > Acetivibrionales > DSM-1351 > Ruminiclostridium. The sequence goes on from JAEYHZ010000046.1 coordinate 178,162, forward strand.
CGGTCTGGCAAATCTAATGGAGGTACAGCGTTATGCCACAGATTGGGGGGCACTGTTTGCAGGACTTGTAATAGTTCTGGTTCCAACAATCCTGGTTTACATGCTGACGCAGGATAAGCTGACAAAAGGAATGCAATTGGGCGGCTTAAAGGGCTGACATGATTTGGCGCAATAATTCAATTACTTGGAAAATACAGTCGAACCGTAGCCTTTGGGCTAAAAATAGGTTTGAAATTTTGAATATAAGCTATTATTAATTTAAAGTTTTTATTAGTTTAAAAGTTATGTATTGGTTTAAAAGTGATTATTAATTTAAAAGTTATATATTGGTATAAAGTCAGGTATATGACATGAGGCCTGTTGGCGGGAGCTCATGTCATGGCTTTTACAGGAGGTTTTAATGGATGATTTTATTATAAAGGCCGCAGGAGTTCTGCCATCGGAACGGCAATATGCGTGGCAGCAGATGGAATTCTATGCTTTCATCCATTTTACGGTCAATACTTTTACTGACCGTGAGTGGGGCTATGGGGATGAGAACCCTGCCATATTTAATCCTTCCGCACTCAATGCCGACCAGTGGGCAGAGACATGCAGGGCTGCAGGAATGAAAGGCCTCATTCTGACCTGCAAGCATCACGACGGCTTTTGTCTCTGGCCCAGCAGGTTTACAGGCCATTCGGTAAAAAACAGCCCATGGAAAGACGGGAAGGGTGATGTTGTAAGGGAAGTGTCAGCAGCCTGCCGGAGGGCAGGACTAAAATTCGGTATTTATATTTCTCCATGGGACAGGCATGAGAAGACTTATGGAGATTCTGATGTTTATAACCGGTTCTTTATGAATCAACTAAGAGAGTTATTGACAGGATATGGAGAGATTTTTTGTGTTTGGTTTGACGGTGCCTGCGGTGAGGGGCCAAACGGAAAAAAACAGGTCTACGACTGGGACGGGTACTATAAACTTATCAGGGAACTCCAGCCGGAAGCCGTTATTTCAGTATGCGGCCCCGATGTCCGATGGTGCGGCAATGAAGCCGGACACTGCAGAAAGTCAGAGTGGAGTGTTGTGCCGGCTCAATTGCAGAATGCAGAAAAAACGGCTGAAAAATCTCAAAAGGCTGATGACAGGGAATTCTCAAAACTTGTTAATTCTATGGATGAAGACCTGGGAAGCAGGGAAGCAATCAAAAATGCCACGGAGCTGATATGGTATCCTGCCGAAGTAAATACATCGATACGGCCGGGCTGGTTTTACCATACAGCAGAAGATGACAAGGTGAAAACTGCAGCTGAACTGCTTAAGGTGTATTACAATTCTGTAGGCGGAAATTCATGTTTCCTTTTGAATATTCCACCTGACAGGAGAGGACTGATACATGAAAATGATGTATCGGTACTAAAAAGCTTGGGATACTTATTAAATCAAGCTTTTTGTGAAGACCTCACAGCCAATGCTGTAGCGACTGCATCTGAAAGCCTGGATGAGGCTCACCGGCCAAATAACATCCTAAATGAAAATACCAGTTCATTCTGGCGCCCCACATCAGGCACCGAGAAGGCTGATGTGGAGGTTCAACTGGAAGGTGAAAAAACCTTTAACATTATTGTCCTGAAGGAGAACATACGTAATTCGGGTCAACATGTGGAAAGTTTTACTCTGGAAGTTCTTCAGAACGACTGTTGGAAGAGGATATTTGAAGGCAGCGTAATCGGATACAAACGAATATGCTGCTTTAACCAAACAAGTGCCGGTCGTATCCGACTGAGGATTACAGCCTCAAGGCTATATCCCACAATTGAATACTTTGGCGTGTTTTACCAAACTTGAATTTAGAAACGAGCATGATTTTAAAAACATTACTCTACCAAAGAAAAAGAAGATTTACGAAGATTCTCTAAAAATGCGGGTCAAGGCAGAAATTTGCTTTGACCTGTTTTTAAATTATTTAATAAGATTCACAGCATTGAGAAGAATATTATTTGATTAATTTGATCTTTATGACAATTGATATATGGAAAATTATATGTTATTCTAATATGAATTTAATTCATAAAATTAAGAGTATCTGTATTGATAATAGCAGCTTGGGAATCCCAAGCTCCAGCAGTAAACGGAGGATTATATGGAACTTACTCAGTATAAAAACCGGGGATTAATTCTGATAAACATAGTACTTCTTACCTTTATGGGATGTCTTGACAGCAGTATTGTAAATGTTGCCTTGCCTGTTATGGCAGATAGTTTCAAGGTAGGGATGAACTCAATTGCGGTTATAGTCTCTACTTATCTGATAGCCATATCAGCAACAATACTTATATTTGGAAGGTTGGGGGATATAAAAGGTACTGTCAGAATATTTAAAATCGGTATAGTAATTTTTACTATAGGTTCCCTGCTTTGCGCTATAGCAAATACGTTAAACCTGCTGATACTTGCAAGAATAATTCAGGCTGTGGGAGCTGCAGCTTTCATGGCAACAAATCAGGGCATCATAACAAGGGTTTTTCCGGCAGGTGAAAGAGGAAAAGCATTGGGCATCACAGGTTCCTTTGTTGCATTGGGCACCTTGGTTGGGCCCCCTCTTGGAGGTTTTATTGTCGATGCTGCCAGCTGGCCGTTTATTTTTCTGATAAATATTCCTATCGGCGTTTTTGCCTTTATTCTGGGGTTGAAGATTCTGCCAAAAGATGAAGAGGTTCAAAAAGCCAGGATCGATGTAAAGGGAGCTGCCTTATTTCTCATTTTTATAGTGGCTTTGTTCGCCGCTCTGTTGATCGGTGAAAAGATTGGCTTTACCAAGCCTTTGATTTTGGGTGGTTTTGGTCTTGCAGTACTTTCTTTTATACTATTCCTTAAAGTAGAAAGAAGAGAAGAAAGCCCCCTGCTTCAATTGAGTATTTTCAAAAACCAGTTGTTTTCTTTGAGTATACTGTGCGGATTTCTGCTTTTTGTGGCAATGAACTGTTCAAATATTATAATGCCTTTTTATCTTCAGGATGTTATTAAGCTCTCACCTTCAATTGCAGGGCTTTATCTTATGACATACCCTTTGGTACTGTTTGTAGTTGCGCCAATAAGCGGTCATATTTCAGATAAGATAGGATCCGAGCTGCTTACATTCATAGGGCTCATAATCTTTAGTTCAGGTTTCTTTTTCATTGCTACTTTAAATGAGCATTTTGAGCCGGTTAAGCTGGTGGTTGTCATTGCAGTAATGGCTCTTGGCAATGGGATGTTCCAGTCCCCTAACAATTCTCTTGTAATGTCCTCCGTTCCACGGGAAAGGGTTGGTGTTGCAGGAAGTATAAATGCTCTTGTCCGCAATCTTGGCCTGGTTGTGGGTGTTTCGGTATCAACTCTTATCCTGTATGGGGTGATGAGCAGGAAACTTGGATATTCGGTCACCACCTTTGTTGCCGGGAAGGAGTCGGAATTTGTATTTGCCATGAGAGTAACTTATATCTGTGCAGGATTAATATCATTTTTAGGTGCGGTACTAACAGCAGTAAGACTGATCCGGAGGAAAAAAGGCGGGAAAAAGGCTCAGCAAGGCGAAGGCTGAAGCCTGAATCGTCAAAAATAAAAAGTGCTGCGTTAGTTCGCTCGCAAGAAGAACGCAATAAATAATACTCAGTTAGTAGTTAAGGTATTGCAGAGCACTAAGCAATATAACCGAGCAGTTCAGCCGGCGTTTTTAAAAAGTAGTCGGCATCAATATTATCGCAGTTATTTGAGCCCCAGCAAGCAAGTCCGAACTTAACGCCGGCGTTTTTAGCACATTGCCGGTCGAAAACGGTATCTCCTATATATATTGTTTCAGCAGGAGCAGCACCGAGTTTTTCCATGGCCTTTAACAAAGGTTCAGCTTCGGGCTTGTGCAATATTGTGTCATTAGAGCATATTACTGCTTCAAAATTGTCAATAAAGCCATGCAGACATTTGTCTATTTTTATCTCATAATCAGATCTTGAGGTAACAACTCCAAGGGGAATGTTCATAGCCTTGAGACTCTCTATCAATTCAACAATACCGTCAAAGGCTTTACAGCGTTCAAAGCCTTTTATAAGGAATCCGTAATAATCCTTCATGGCGGTTTCTATATCTGCAAATCCGTACCTGGACAGCGATTGGGGAGTTGGTACTCCATAGCCTTTTAGAAGTTCCTCCTGAGTAAAATATCTTCCGTGTTTTGCAAAAATTACACTTTGGTAGGCGAAATTAACAGCTGCCTCCGTATCTACCATTGTGCCGTCTACATCAAATACGACATATTTAAACATTTTTGGCCTCCGAGTTATAATTAAGGCATGATTAAAAAAAGAGCTATTGTTTATCATGCCTAAAGTAAGTATTTATTCGAGAGTTCTCAAGAAAAATACATCTGATATTATAACATTAATGAGACCTTTCTGCCATAATCCATATGCTTAATAGAAAAATTTTGGACCTTAGTAAAACTTTTCTTACACTGTTGGGTTTTAATGAGGTAAAAGTCTGCCAATGCGTCACCCAAGGACACAATGGGCTTTTGCCTCACTAAAAGAAATTATGCTTGAAATTATACATTTTGGACAGATAAAATATGACCAAAAAGCACATACCCGTTGAGAACAGTACGTCAAAAACAATTAGATTGTCGGGAATTATTTTACTTATAACCCTGACAGAAAGATAACCGGCCAGGCCAAAAATTGCGAATATAGCTGCCTTGAAAAAAGATACCTTTAATTCACAAACCTTTCTTATTTCGAATAGATTCAATATAAGGCCGGTAATTGATGTTATAACAAGTGCAATACCATAACCGTAAATATTCAGGGAGGGAATACCCGTTAAAATAAATACAAGAATTAAACCTTCAACCGAGACAATTATTGAATTCTTCAAGTTTACATTTTGCCTTCCAAGCCCGTTGAGTATACCAAAGGTAGCAGCAGTGACATAGCTAATAAAGTTGCAGATCCCGGCTACCATAATCATTTGACCTAAATCGTTCCTGCCATAGAAGAGCATTCCAAGCTTTTGAGGAATGCAAAGTGAGACAATAAGCGTTCCAATACCTACCATATATGATATCCGGAGAACCTGTGAGATTCGTTGTTCGGTACTCCAGGAATCCCTTTTGCTTAAACTAAGAGACATGTCAGGGATCAGCACTGTCATCATGGAACCTACAATAATAAAAGGCAGGTTGACTGTAGTAAGTGACATTCCGATGAATTTTCCTATCAGTTCCAGTGCTGTGTCATAGCTAAGACCCGAACTGATCAGTCTTCTTGGTAAAATCAAGGTGGAGGCTGTGTTAAGTATAGAGGACAAAAAACCATTCAGACTCAGAGGACATGAGATTATAAGAATATCCACCAGCAGTTGTAAAGGGTTTTTTACTTTTGTTTTTACTGGAACAAGCCGGTGGGAAAAGAATTTAAAAGCGGTGAACAACATTATCAGGCTGATGGCCTCTCCTATCGCGAGAGCAAAATATGCTGATGTAACTGCTCCTTTTATATTCTTAACTGAAAGAATTGCCATGGTTGCAAGCAGAATGGTAACACGTATACATTTTTCAAGAATATCAATGCCGGCCGGAATTGTAAATTTCTCGAAGCCATAGAAGAATCCCTTAAAAATTGCTGACATCGGAATAAATACCAAAGCGGGGCAGATTATCTTTAATGCATCTGCTGCACGGCTGTCTTTTATAAAAAAGCTGCTGATGTTTGAAGCATTTAAGAAAACTAAAATTGCAACAGTAATGCTCCACATTCCAATAAAGCCAATTGCAACCTTAACTGTTCTGTGGAGATTGCGGTAGTCCTTTTTGCTGTTGTATACAGCGCAGGTTTTTGAGACGGCTGTAACAAGGCCGTCGGCGGTGAGACAGAGGAGTAAAGAGTATACCGGCATTATAAGACCATACAACCCCAGCCCTTCGGCTCCCAGCTTTTTGGATAGAATTATGGAGAAGGCAAAACCGATGAATCCTGTTATTAAGTTTGACATGGTAAGTATTGCAGAGTTTTTATAAAATTTGTCCAGTCCCATTTAGTATAGCTCCATTTTCTTAAGGTCAATTAGTATTTGATCCAGAGTAATTTGCTTTTTATTGCCTATTATTAAATGCTATTCAATATGAGACAGGTTTATTACTAACTGAAGGCTGTTAATTCCGAATCCGCTTTGTTTGATGCAATAAAAAAGAGGCTGCTTTCCTTAATGAAAGAGCCCCTATTTGTTAAGAAGATAATAAATGAAAATAATCTGTGCCAGAAGTATAAAAGGTATAACCGTCATAAAATACCAGTTTCTGGTTTTATGATTGAAGAAAAATAAACCAATATAAACGCCTATACTCCCTCCGAGAATAGATAGAAGAAAAAATGATCTTTCAGGTATCCGCCATAATTTATTTTTTGCTTTATATTTATCTAAGGATACTAATATAAACCCGAAGATATTCAGTATCACTAATACAACAATTATAATATTTTGCATAAAGCACCTCATCAGGTATTTAAAGATGTATTATACTATAATAATACAATATTATACCTGTAAAGTGCTAGCTTTTTCTAAAATAGTATTTAAAAAAGGCACCAATTTTCCAGCAAAAACAATGTTAATTGACATAACAATAATTATATGATAATCTTTCATAAATAAATTTTGTATGATAAAGCATTAACGTGTAGTATAAACTGGCATGCAGGCTTTTAAATGAGGTATTTCTGATGAAAAAACCGAGATGTAGCTTGAAAGACCTCACTTAGTCTTCGTCTTCAAAGCCAGCCTATAGTGGAGTAAACAAACAGATTTCATTACTATTTTTTGTGGCTGCTATACGGCTTAAAAGCCGTAACATGGCTCATGGAGGTCAATATGAGTACTTTTGAAAATGTTAGTATTGTAAAGAAAGCAAATGTATATTTTGATGGAAGGGTTACCAGTAGAACGGTGGTTTTTCCAAATGGAGAAAAGAAGACTCTTGGTATAATGATGCCGGGAGAATATGAATTTGGTACTGCCGATAAGGAGCTTATGGAGATAATTGCCGGAAAGCTGGAGGTTTTGCTTCCCGACGAACACAATTGGAGAACCGTTGAGGGTGGGCAGTCCTTTGAAGTTAAGTCTGATTCAAAGTTTAAACTCGTTGTTAAGGAACTGACCGATTACTGCTGTTCTTACATAAAGGGGTAGCCATAATATAATCATTATCGGATAAATAAAATTTATCAAACAGGTATGAATTTCAGATTAAATTACATAAGATACAATGGGTAAGAGCTGAATTACAGGAGAATGAGAATATGGAGAAATTTGAATACAAAACATTGTTTTCTGATGCCAAGGGAGTATTTGGAGGTAAGGTTGACCAATTGACATTCCAAAATGAATTGAATGAATTAGGGTCGCAGGGATGGGAGCTGGTAAACACTGTGGCTACGGCTCAAAGCTATGGAAGTACAAGGTGGCTTATTTCCATATTTAAACGTCGAATACAATAAATAACAGACATAAATAGTTTATTAAAGCGATTGCAGAAAGTAGTGCCAGTCAGGCACTTATCAAAGCAGACACTAATAACTTGATTTTGAAACTCAAAAATATTCAATTTTTAAGCCCGGATGTAATTATTCACATTCGGGTTTTTTATGTCCCTCTTAAGCTACTTAATGATATCAGCTACATTCAACGTACATGACTTTAGTCATTGAATTAATGACTTCATACATCTTAAAAAGTTATGTATAATGTAATAAAATAAAATAGTTATTTGATATTTTGAGAAATATAGGGATTAATTATGTTTATAAGCTTTCCAGTTCAGATGACCATTTATATAGTATCTGTAGCAATGTCTATTACAATTTTGGCTGTGTTTTTGATTAAAGGTAGGAAATCAGCATTACTATATAGCTTTACAATGTTCCAGGCTGTCATACTTATCTGGTTGATTCGGATTATAGTGTTAAAACTAAAGTTGAAATTTGATCCCTTTTTAGCAAATGATTTCAGTTGCTTTAGCTTTGAATATTATGAACTGTATAATTATAAGCTCAGACATTTCATTACATGCTTTACGGGATTATGCTGGCTTTTGTTTTGTTTGTTATATACCGGTATGAAAATAAAAAAATATAAAAAGTTCTTTATACTTTTGTTATTGCTTTCCCCGATAATATTCTATGTTCCAGTCCATCTTTACAATATTCTATACAAATATGAATACAGTTATAAGACATTACTCCAATGGCTTCATATTTTTGTTAGATATTCATATTATCTTATTGGTGTTGCAGCATTAATCAAATGGGGCTTAAAGCAGAAAGAAAATATAAGGAGTCAGGCAATTCTTCTTTCAATTTCAGTTTTATTGCCGGTAGTACTTAATTTCCTTCAGGATTATAAAAGGTATGTACTTGATACAGGTGGTATAATTTATGATTTTGATGTCACACCTGTGGGATTTATATTAACCATGTGCGTAATAGCCATAGCTACTTATAAATACCGCTTCCTTGATGTTTTACCAATTGTGAATAGCAGGCTTGTGGATAACATGAATCAGGCAATTGTAGTGATAGATTCCTTTAATAAGATAGTCAATTATAACAAATCATTCCAAACTACTTTTAACACAATGAAATGGTTAAGAAAAAATACTGATATTGATGTATTTCTTAATGAGTTGAAAAAAACAATTTCGAATGCTGATAATAATATAGTTATGGAAAATTTGAGAGACAAAAATTGTTTAAATTTCAAAGGAGAGATCTGCGTTAAGGATTCTGAAACCAGATATTTTACTGTAGAGTTACAGTCGCTAATTTCAAAGGGAGACGAAATCCTGGTTAGGATGGTTTGTTTTAATGATATTACTGAATATAAGAATCTTATGAATGAAATCAGTAAAAAAAATCTTGAACTTACACTGATGTATGACCAAGTAAAAGAATATGCCACTACAGCTGAAGAACTGGCAATCACAAAGGAAAGAAACAGATTTGCAAGGGACATGCATGATACATTAGGACATACTTTGACATTGTTAATTGCCTTACTCGAAGTTAGTAATATTACAGTAGCAAGTGATAGTGAGAAAACTCGTGATAAGATTAACAAGGCTCTTATAGTTGCAAGGGATGGGATGAGGGAGGCAAGACGTTCAATTTCAGGCCTTGCACCTGAGAAGATTGATGAAAACAGCCTTGTCAATTCCCTTGATAAACTCGTAGCAGATTTCCGGTCTTCTGATATATTTATAGATTTTACTGTTGATGGAATCGAAAAGAGTATTAACAGGATGACGCTAGAGGTATTATACAGAGCTTGTCAGGAAGCAATGACAAATTCAATCCGTCATGGTTTAGCTCAGCACATTGATGTAATACTAAAATTCTACCAGGATAATTTGAAACTTTTTATAATTGATGATGGAAGAGGATGCAAGTTTATTAAAAGGGGATTTGGTATTTCCGGCATGGAGCAGAGAATCAAAAACTTGGGTGGAATGGTTGTTTACGGCTCTGATGGAGAGAACGGGTTTAATGTTCATATCGAAGTACCTATAAAAAACATACAGGCGTCGGATGAATATCTTAAAAAGTGAGGTATTATATGATAAAAGTAATAATAGCTGATGACCAATTGATTTTAAGGGAGAGCCTCAAATTCATTATCGAACAGGACAATGAAATTGAAGTTTTGGGCTGCGCCGGAAATGGATATGAAGCCCTAAGTCTGTGCGAACAGCTTGCACCCGATATTGTTCTGATGGACATTATGATGCCTGAATGTAATGGAATTGAAGGAACAAGGCTTATAAAGGAGAAATTTAAGGACACCATAAAGGTTCTCGTTTTAACTACATTCAATGATGACGAAAACATTTCAAAATCTATTAATAACGGGGCAGATGGTTTTATTCTCAAAGATATCCTTCCTGTAGAACTTGTTTTGGCCGTAAAGAGTGCTGCACATGGGTTCGGAATCTTTCACCGGAGTGCAGTAAAAAATGCGGTTGGAATAAACAAATTAATGAGGGTTACAGATAACTGCAGTGAGAAAAGCGATGTTATAGAACTGACCGATAGAGAAAAAAGCATAATACGTTTGATTGTAGATGGCAAAAACAATAAGGAGATAGCACTTGAGCTATGTATAACCGAAGGAACTGTAAAAAACGTCATGACAGTAATACTGGAGAAGCTAAAACTAAGGGACAGGACACAGCTTGCGGTATATGCAATAAAAAATAATCTGGAATAAAGTATCTTAGTGTTTAAGCTTATAATTCGATCCTTTATATCTCAAGATATCCATTGTTATACTATGACCTTCGTCATGATTATTTTTTAAAAGCATTACCTTTAGTTGGAAAATAATTACCTTTGATATCTACAAATTGGATTATAAGTGGTGTAGAGTGAAAATTACATTTAAAAGACAAGGGGTGGAAAAAATGTATAAAAAAATCATGTTATTTGTATTAATTTTAACTTTAAATTTATTATCGCTTTCCTGTACTGCCAAGTCTGATACATATGAATCATCAAATTCTAATGCGATGAAAACTGTTGAAGACAATACAGTTACAAATCAATATGTGCTGAAAAGTGAATATTTAAAGAATCCCGATGCCATAAAAACTGTTGTAGACCAAACGGCTAAATTTTGGGAAAAAGCATATGATTCTAAGTTTGGTGGTTTTTATACATATGTTAACAAGGATGGAAGTATCGACACTAGTAAGACATATAAAGTGACATTGATTCAATCCAGGGATGCATATGCATTTGCAAGGGCATATCAATTAACAGGTAATAAGGAATACCTTCAATACGCTCGAAAAGGACTGGATTTCATGTACAAAAATGCATGGGATGAGGTCAATACAGGGTGGAACCAGGAGATGAACAGGGATGGCTCCTTATCATCAACACCACTTGAGGGCATGGATTGGAATAGTATGAAATGGTCCTTTAATCAATATTATGCTTTATGCGGTATTTCGGCTATGTATGATGCCACAAGGGGCAAGACGGATGACAGCTGGCTTAATAAATCATATGCTTCTTTAGACAAAAAAATGTGGGACTCCAGACCAGGATATGAAGGCTATTATGATATGGCTGCCAAAGATTGGAGTAATATTGGAGGTAAAAGCATTGCAGTAATGGATGCAATAACAACACATGCAGAGACAATGTATTTGATTAACTCTGATACCAAGTATAAAGAAAGATTTCTTGGAGTTGCAGATAATCTCTCTGATCATTTGGTTAAGAGTATGGATCAGAGACAATTCGGTATTGATGAAAATTTTGATTCCAATTGGAAGGCAATAGAGCAACAGGCAACAACAACGGGAGGCAATTTGCTAAAGCCTGCCTGGTGTCTTGCGAGAGCTTATTTGGCAGAACCAAAGCCTGAATATAAAAATAGTGCGGCAAAATTGTTAGATGAGGTATTAAATAGTGGTGTATATGATAAAGTGAATGGTGGCATTTTCACGACCATTGACAGCAAAAGCGGTAATACCACAGATAATAAGAAATCTTGGTGGATGCAGGAACAGGGAGTAACAAGCGGTCTCACCAACTACTACATATCCAAAAATCCTTCATATTTAAAAATGGCTGATGAAAGTTTGGATTTCTTTATGAAGTATATGTACGACAGCGAGTATGGGGAAGCATACAGTGATTCAGATGCAGATGGAGCAAATCCAGTTATGGATAAAGGTACATACTGGAAAGATGCATATCATACCATGGAATTATTCTATTACACATATTTATATGGAAATCTTATGTTGAATAATAAACCAGCATCTCTTTATTACAGTATTGATCCAGAAAAAAAAGCAAGAGAAACCATTCTAAAACCTGTTTCATTGGGAGAAAACAAGTTGCTAATTTCAGAGGTGACTTTAAACGGAAAGCCCTATAAAAACTTTAATGCTAAAAAGTGCACTCTTAATATACCAGCAAATACGGGAGGAGAATTCAAGGTCACATTCACACCAGCTATTGGTAAATAATATGAAAAGTATAACAGATAACAGATAACAGATAACAGATAACAGATAACAGGTAATAAACCCTATCGTACGAATCTTTATTTTATATTTGCGTTATGTATATTCGGAATAAGTGCAGGTAAATTTAATAATTATATCAGTACATTAAAAGTGCAAGTGTTAAACCATTTATAATGGCTTAAACATTTGCACTTATTTTTCTAGAATAAAGGGAGTAATTGGTCTGGCGTTGCGGTTTTTGGATTTTTACATCCGACATGAAAACTGTCAGCCATCCTTTGGTTTCCTACATCAGCTCTTTTCAAGACTTCTTTCAGACAATTTGTAAATTGCAGAGTATTTGTATATAATAGGTTAAATGGGTTTTTCATTTTCTATTTTTTATGGCTGAAAAGCAGCCAAATGGAGAGTTTTATGAAATTTGATTTATTGGATCTGAGCTTTTTTGGAGTAGTTTTCAAAATAGTACTAATATTAATTATATATATAATTATAGTTCAAGCCCTTAAGATTATGTCCAGGGATGTAAAAAGAGGGGGAAAGGGCAGCCGTAATCTGGGATGGAAGCTGAAACTGGTTTATCCGGGCGACGGAGGAAATTTTGTTGAAGGGGATATTATTCCTATTGGAAATAAGCTTACCATTGGAAGAAACAAACTGAATCAGATGATTTTGCCCTCACAGTCTGTTTCAAATTATCACGCAAAAATATATTTTGAAGATGGGCGTTATATGCTGGAGGATCTGAATTCTACCAATGGCACATTTATTAACGGAATTATGGTAGACAAAAAAAGCCTTCAGCCAGGGGATGAGATCAGTATATCTCAAACGGTACTTGTCGTAACAGACGATGAGTAGCTTTTGAAGATCAGCACTGAAAGGAACTGCCGGAGTATATGGGATATGCCCGGGCGGTGTGGAATTATAAATGACAAAACGACTAAAAACATTACAAGTATTAATATATCTATTTCTCTTCTTTGGATTCTTAAATTTATCTTTTTTGGGAAAACCCATTGACCCCATTGCAGGAGTATTTTTTGCGGTTTTAACCGTTATAATTGCGGTAACCTCCTGGGTACTTAAAAAATACTACCCCATGGGTGACAGGCTGATCTTTTTACTGGCCATGCTGCTGTGCTCAATTGGTTTAATCATGCTTTTCAGGCTTAATCAGTCTACCGCTCTAAAACAGCTGGCATGGCTTGTCATTGGTATAGTAATGTTCCTTTTCGTAGTTCTGTATCTGAAAAAGGGTCTTGTTAAATATGCCAAATACAAGTATATATTTTTAGCAGGAACAATCTTGTTTATGGCCATGGCTACCTTTATAGGAGTTGAAATTCTTGGGGCAAAGAACTGGGTTAAAATCGGTCCTTATGGTTTTCAACCCTCGGAATTCGGAAAAATATTCCTGATACTTTATTTATCAACAGCACTCTCCAATTTTACTTCAAGGAAACAACTGATAGAACCAGGAATAGTAATAATAATATCTCTGGGATTTATGGTTATGCAGAAGGATTTGGGCACAGCACTTATAATATTCGCTGTTTCAGTGACGATGGTTTATCTTGCAACATCAAAGAAGCTCTATGTGCTTGCCTCTCTGGGTTTGTTCGGTGCAGGAGGTCTGGCAAGCTATGTAGTGTTTGACCATATCAGAAGACGTTTTATGATCTGGCTCAATCCCTGGGACTATGTATATAACGAAAGCTATCAGCTGGTACAGTCCATGTATGCCATAGCTATGGGCGGCTTTTTCGGGAGAGGACTGGGTATGGGCCATCCAGGTTATGTGGCTGTGAATGAGTCCGACTTTATTTTTTCGGTTATTTGTGAAGAAATGGGATTACTGATGGGGCTGGCCATCCTCATACTGCATTTTCTTCTTTTTTACCGCTCCATAAGGAGCGCCATACATGCGGAAAATAACTTTACCAAGCTGTTGACGGCAGGTTTGAGTGTTATGATTGCAACACAGACACTTGTAATTGTGGGTGGAGTTACAGGCTTTATTCCGTTAACAGGGATTACTCTGCCCTTTGTAAGCTATGGCGGAACTTCACTGTTGATAAGCTTCCTGTCCTTGAGCATAATTCAAAAGGTCTCCGAAGGTGATGAGGAAGGAGAGTAGTATGGATAACCTTACAACTAATATAAAACGTGTTATGATAATTTTCCTTATAGTTTTCATAGTATTGATCAGCTATCTGTCATATTTCACACTGTTCAGAGGTCCTGAAATCTCAACAAGACCAGATAACAGAAGAATGTGGGATATAAGAAACAAAGTAGTGAGAGGCACAATCTTTGATAGAAACGGAAAAGAGCTTTCTGTTAGTGAGAAAGCAAAAAACAATGAATATAAAAGGATCTATAAAGGGGGAGCTGCAACAGCACATGTACTGGGCTACTATGATCCCCAATATGGAATAACAGGCCTGGAAAACCTTTATGACAGCTATTTGTCCAGTAACATATCGGCATCTTTTCTAGCCTGGGTCGGAAATGGCTTTAAGGAAGTAAATAAAAAGGGCGATGATGTATATACCAGTCTTGATTTGGGACTGCAGCAGGCGGCCTATAACGCACTTGGCTCGGCCCGGGGTTCAGTGGTCGTATTAAAAGTGGATACCGGCGAAATCCTGGTTATGGTCTCAAAGCCGTCCTACGATCCCAATACATTGAGTAAAAATTGGAAGAGCCTCAGCACAAACGAAAACAGGCCGCTATTAAACAGAGCCGTTTCAGGTTTGTATCCCCCAGGCTCAACCTTTAAGGTTGTTACCGGAATAAGTGCTCTTGAAAATATTGAGGGCATAGAGAATGAAACCTTCAACGATGAAGGCAGGCTGGTTTTGGGAAAGGATTACACTTTAAGCAATGACAAAGGCAAGGTCATGGGAAAGATCAATTTCGAACAGGCTATGATAAAGTCCAGCAATGTATTTTTCGGAAACCTTGGGATCAGATTGGGCAATGACCTTTTCAAAACTGCCGAAGCCTTCAGGTTCAACAGAGATATTCCTGCTGACGGTATAATAATAGATAAAAGCAGATTTCCAAAATACAAAGCCTCTGAAAAGGGTAACCTTGCCCAAACCGGAATAGGTCAGGCTGAAATTCTTGCAACTCCCGTACAGATGGCTTTGGTGGCTCAAACCATAGCAAATGACGGAATAATGCTGAAACCCTCACTTGTCAACAAGGTGGTGGATTTCAGCGGAAACACCGTAAAGGAATTAAAACCTGCACAACTGGACAAGGTTACCTCCCCGGGATATGCAAGCGAAATAAGACGCTTCATGAAAGAGGTTGTCTTGAAAGGAACCGGTACCAGAGCACAGGTCAGTGGGGTTCAGGTAAGCGGAAAAACAGGTACTGCGCAGCATATTGAAAGCAAGACGCCCCACAGCTGGTTTATAGGTTTTGCACCATATAAAAATCCTGAGATAGCTATTGCTGTTATAGTTGAGGAAGGCGGTTACGGCGGAACTGCTGCTGCCCGAATATCCTCAGAGGTAATGATCAGATATTTTTCCAAATAACGGGTATGAAAATCCCGTATTAGCTTGCTGCAAAGCCAATACGGGGTTGACCGGATAATCGTGGTAACTTTGATTTTGAGCTGACAGTTTTTATTTTGCCAGCTTGGATAGAATCACTGCTATTTCAGCCCTTGTTGTCAATGCTTTTGGATTGATTTTGCTTCCCGAACCGCTGACAAGTCCGTTCTTGACAAGGACAGCGATAGCTTCTCTGGCATAACTGCTTATGAGGTAGGAATCGCTGAATTTATTTAATTCAGAGGTGTCCGCCGCGGCTAAGGGAATACCTGCTGCTTTCACAGCATTATATACCTGTACCATCATATCCTGTCTTGTGATGTTGGACTTTGGCGCAAACAGGCCTTTACCGGTTCCACTGGTAATACCCAGTGCCTTTGCGGTTCCGACAGCAGTATAATAATAGGAATCTTCAGGAACGTCTGAAAAATTACCGTTAAACTTGGCAGTAAGCCCCAGAGTTTTCATCAGCATCAGTATAAAATCGCCGCGTCTGGAGTTATTCATGGGCAAAAAGGTATTCTGCCCCACACCTGCTACAATTCCCTTCTCAAAAAGAGTATCAATAGGGTCTATAGCCCAATATACGTTTTGTCCCACATCTGTAAAGTATTTTGATTTATAACTGATCTTAAGTCCCTGGCTTTGATTATGGAGCCTGTCCAGCGCTGTAACCACATAAACAAAACCATTAGTACTTGTGTTTGAAGTATCTGTAAACTTCTGAAGTCCGGTACTGTTTTTTCTGACAGTTGCAATAAGCCTTTTGGCACTTTCATTTGAGCTAATATCAATAGTTTCAGTATTTGAGTATCTATATATGGCATAATAGGCCGAAACAGAGTCACTGTCGTTCCAGGTCAACGTATTTCCTGCAGCACCTGAGCTGATTGTCCCATTAACCGGAATGGCGGGAGCTCTGCCGCCTTTCCATGGCATCACAGGAACAAGTGCCTTGCCCGACCACAAGTCATTTTGAAGAGCTGACACAACTTGCTGCATCGGAGTCTCAAATACATTGCCCATTCTGAACAGGGCACTGCCTTTTATTTCAGGCCTCAGGGTGTTGTGTTTTATTTGCCGTGTCATTTCAGGGACTCCATTGTCAACAGAGAAATCCCTGTCATTGGTGGAGGAGCCTTCATTAATCCTGTACAGAGCCTGTCCGATATACAAATGAACCTTCTTGCCGCTTACGGTATTTGACCACCAGGTAACCAGTTCACCGTATGGAGCAGCAGGATTGGCATAAGTAAAATAGATTTGGGGACAAATATAATCAATTATTTCCTCATCCACCCACTTCTTTGTATCAGCAAAACACTTGTCATAATTTGTATAGGAGGAATTAGTATTGGATCCTGCCGGATCATCTTTTTTATTTCTCCAGATGGCAGAAGGGCTTATTCCAAACTTAACCCAGGGCTTTGCTGTGTTTATTTTTACAGACAATTCCTTTACAAGCAAATATGTGTTATTTCTTCTCCAATCCGCCTTACTGGTAAACTGCCCATTATTATATTTTTGGTATGTTGTATCATCACCCATCTCATTGGCGGCTGCCTCGTAATAGAAGTAATCATCAAAATGCACACCGTCAATATCATAGTTGTTTACTACCTCCATAACACAGTCCTCAACCCATTTCCTGGCAGCCGGAATACCCGGATCAAGCACAAATCTGCTGTTGGCAGTTTTTATCCAGTCGGGATGCTCCTGATAGACACTCTTGGGAACGTTTAGAGAAGCCTTTGTGGCATCGCTTGTGTCCATTGAAACCCTATATGGATTAAACCAGGCGTGGAGCTCAAGATTTCTTTTGTGAGCCTCATCTATGGCAAACTGAAGAGGGTCGAAGCCTGGATCCTTCCCAAAGGTACCAGTCAGATAACGTGACCAGGGAACAAGGTTGGATTTATAAAAAGCGTCACCGGTGGAACGCACCTGTAGAAAAACTGCATTCATATTAAGTTCTGCAGCTTTGTCCAGCAAGCGTACAAGCTCCTCTTTGGATTTTTGAATCCTAAGATTATTATCGGTAATGGCTTTGGTTTTTGAGGATGGCCAGTCAAGATTTACAACCGTACTTATCCAGGCACCTCGCAGTTGTCTTTTGATTACGGGTGTAGAAGCCGGGAAATATTGTACATAGGGGTCCCAGGCGGCAGCCAGGGCTTTAAGGGGAAGAGAAGTTAAAAATATGAGGGTCAGGAGTAAACATGCAATGTGTACACGATAAATACGAAAATTATTCATTCAAACCTCCTTCAGATAAATAGGCATAGTTTTTCAGGTTCGTTGTTCAGACTTCAGTCCTAAAAAAACCATATAATCCAACTAAAAATATAAGTATTTTAATAAAAAGGAAATTGTCAGGCTATAATTTTAAAAAACCAGATAGACTTCATATATAAACAACATAATTGATTTTTACATAAAAAAAATAAGGCTTTCCCGTATTTGTGTTACAGTATCAGCTTTACGATATTATGTTAACTTGTATTGGGTGAAGTGTCAACCGGAATCATCTCATTGGTAGAAATTGCAAAGCGCCAGCAGGATGTTTCCCGCTGACGCTAAAAGTACCGGTTTAATTTAATTGATTAATTAATTATCTTACTCAGACTTTTTAGGTTCCCGATAAAACAGCAGCAGTAAAATGGATAAAACACAGAAAACAGCAACCGTAATATACATTTGCTTGAACCCGGTACTCAGGGAGTCCTGAAAGGATTTTTCCAGATCGGGTTTAAGCTGATCTATTTTTTTGAGGTAATCCTTTTGTGACAGCTCAAAAGCTTGCGGTACCGCTTCTTTCAGTTCATCCATTTTTGCAATTGTATCCTTCATTAAAGCCCTCTGTGCCTTCATACCGGTTACAGCTCCCTGAAGAGCTGCTTTGTCGACGCCGGGACTTCCCGGGCCTCCTGCAGTTTTACCTGCTTCCATTTGAGATATTGCAGTATCAATTCCTGTAATCCCCTGATTCAGTCCGTCTATGCCCTTTTGAACACCTTCAAGAATTCCGGCAATTACTTCAGGAGTGTTCTGACTATACATGTATTCTGAAAACTCCCGGGCTCTTTGCGCAATATTAGTAACATCAGCAGATTGCAGGGCTTTCAAGGATTCTTCCGGTAAGTCTTTCCCATTACCCATGTCAAAATTAATTGAACTTATGCTGTTGAAATCCGGGATATTAACATCCTTCAGCATTTCTGCCATCCTGGGATCCTTTTTCATCTGTTCGATGTTTTTATTCAGCTCGGCTGTTTGACTTATTGCAGGAACAGATGGTTGAGGAAGCAGGCTCATGAGGTTATCCTTGGCAACAACCCCGGCCTGTGCAAGGAACCCGATCATAATGGACGGGGCAATAATAGTACCTATAGACCTGACCAATGACAGGGTTGCCAGTGCGGAATTAGCCTGCTCTTTTCTGGTATTGCCAAGCATCATATAATTCAGCGGTGATCCCATGACAAATCCCAGGCCGGTACCAATTAGTGCCAGGCTTATGAGAACAGCCGCCAGATTGTTGACCTGGGTAGCAATGAGGGCAAGAAACAGCGAGCCTGCAAGAGAAACCAAAAAGCCGCCTTTTAAAACTTTTCCGGCTCCGTAGCGGTCAACCAGCCTGCCGCTCATTGGAGCACCGATTGCAGTAAATACACCCAGAATTGTTACAAAGTAGCCGCCTTTACCTGTTGCAATATGAAGAGCATTCTCTGAAAACTGAGGTACAAATATCATACCCATCATGCATATTCCCACAAAAAAGCCTACTACCAGAGTAATAAGAATTTTTGGTGTAGTAAAATACTTCAGGTTTAGAATAGGGTCCTGTGCTTTTTTCTCTATAAAAATAAATACCGGTAACAGCAGAACAAACAGCAGCAAAAATGGGTAAACACCAGTACTCTTCAGTGTGTTTCCAAAATCAAAAAAGTCTATGTTCTTAAGGCCGTATATTAGAGAAAGAATCATAACGACAATTACAGCTGTACCCCAAATATCAATTTTTCCCGTTTTTTCAAGAGACTTGTTAACCGGAAGAAATACTATTCCGAATATAATAATAATGACACTTATGGGCAGATTGATGTAAAAGAGAAACTGCCAGTTTTCTATGCCAAAGATATCCAGAATTGCACTTCCCAAAGAAGAACCCATTATATTTGCCAGACCGTAAACCCCTCCCAGAAGCCCAAGTGCCATTCCACGCTTTTCCTCAGGAAAGGTGGTTCCAAACTCGGCATTTGCAATTGGCATTATACCGCCGCCTCCAATTGCCTGAATAACACGCCCGGTCAAAAGGATGGGAAAACTGCTGAAATTCTCTGATAGTCCGCATATTAGCGAACCTAGTCCGAATAATGTTATACAGACAAGATATACATGCTTTCTCCCAATTCTATCGGCAATTTTACCTGAAACAGGTATTGAAGCTGCATAAGCCAGAGTAAATATTGTTATCATCCATATTCCTGTCTTGTCACTTACACCGAGATTTGCCTGGATGACTGTTCTGGCAGGTGTTACTATACCGGTGTCAATTGCACCCATGAAAATACCAAGCATATAAAGAAACATTAACATTCCAAGCTTGGGCTTAACCTTTGAATTTAGTTGCTCCATAATCCATCTCCTTTTATTTTACGAAATCCTATTTTCCAAGAGGTCCAAAAGGGCTGTCAGCGATGGTTCAAGCCTGCTGAATTCAGCCTCCTCATTGGAGTATGAAATAAGAATGTGAGAAATAATATCACAAGTATCCATTACCTCATTAGAATTTTCCGGCTTTTTACTGCCGCCTTTACCATTGTCAATCACTTTAAATACTTTCTCCCATATCTGGTTTCTCAGAAGCTTTCTTTTTTCACTTATTTTATTTACGTTCATATCTTCAGTGTTTTCAATGGGGTGCGTCTGGAACCATTCACCATGAACGTTGATCATAAAATTATTTAGTTCATTATAAATAATTTCAAGTTTATCAATTGCAGTAACAGAAGCTTTAATATTCTGGTCAATCCTTCTGAGCATCAGATTCCACTCGGTTAGAAGGATTTCAGCAATTATCTGGTTTTTTGAACTGTAGTAATTGTATACGGTACCTGTAGCAACACCACATCTGGCTGCTATATTTCTTATGTTCAATTCCGAATAACCTGTCTCCTTAATCAATTGGCGGGTTACAGACAGTATATCTTCCTTCACATTGTTTAAATTCTTTGGCATTTTTCCTCCATTATATTTTCTTCATAATGAACAGCGTTCATGTGAACACTGTTCATTATAATTTATTTTTATGTATTTATCAATATAAAATTATCAGTATTAAAACTTCTTGAGATTTCTGATAACATGTATATAGAATATGCATAATGCAATTAGAACGTTAAAAACTAAAACTATAGTAAATACAGCAAGATTTGCAGCTGTTAAGGGAAAAAATCCCGGTAAAATAGATTTATATAAAAAGAAATGGAGATAAACGATGGAAATAAGTGTATTTGAAGTTTTGGGTCCGATCATGATAGGCCCATCCAGCTCTCATACCGCAGGTGCTGCAAAGATAGCGCGGATTGCCAGGTCTGTTGCAAATGAAGATATTAAAAGAGTGGTTTTTGGCCTTCATGGATCGTTTGCCAAAACCTATAAGGGACATGGAACGGATAAGGCTCTTGTAGCAGGTATTCTGGGAATGAAGGAGGATGACGAAAATATCAGGAACTCCTTTACTATTGCAGAAATGAACGGTATAGACTATCAATTCCGGGAGGTTGAGCTTACCAATGCTCATGACAATTCCGTATTGATAGAAGTTATTGACAGTCATAACAAGTATCATAAGCTTATAGGAGCTTCCATCGGCGGAGGCAGTGTTATTATCACCAATATAGACGATTTCGATGTGGAAATAACAGCAGAAAACCCTGTTATCATTATAAAGATGAAGGACACCAAGGGTATGGTAAGTGAGATATCTTCCCTCCTGGCTAAAAATAATATAAATATAGGAGTCATGAGAGTAAGCAGGAATGAAAAAGGGTCCGAAGCGTCCACAGTAATCGAAACAGATGAAGAAATCTCACATACAATAATTGATGAGCTCAAAAAGATAGAAAATCTATATGATGTGAAGGTAATGAACTTCACAGAAAATAAGAGCTTTTGAATGAGGATAATTAACGAGGAGAATTTTATGTACAGTAATGGAAGAGAACTATTGGAGTTGACTAATGTCAGAAATTTAAGGTTATCCGACATCATTCTTGAAAATGAAATAAAAATATCCGGCAAGACCGAACAAGAGGTCAAGGATGTAATGAGAAGAAGGTACAATATCATGAAGGAATCTGCCCAAAAAGCTTTGACAGCCCCTCAGGAGACGGTTGGGGGAATGATTGCAGGAGATTCCAAAAGAATCAATGATTACTCTGATGAGGGTAAAACCATTTCAGGTGACTTTATGGGAAAAGTAATGGCTAGAGCGCTTTCTTCCTGCGAAGTTAACGCTTCCATGGGAAGAGTATGTGCTGCACCTACGGCAGGTTCCTGTGGAATAGTCCCTGCCGTAATCATCTCTGTATGCGAGAAGCTTGGGTTGGATGAGGAAAGCGCTATAAGGGGACTCATTACCTGCTCCGGCATCGGAGCAATAATTGTAAAGCACGCTACTGTGGCCGGAGCAGAAGGCGGATGCCAGGCCGAATGCGGAGTAGCTGCAGCCATGAGCGCAGCCGCCGTGGTTGAGCTGGCCGGCGGAACACCTGAGATGAGCCTTCATGCAGCGGCAATCTCACTGAAGAATATACTGGGGCTGGTGTGTGACCCCGTAGCCGGCCTGGTAGAGGTGCCCTGCGCCAAAAGGAATGCCTCTCAGGCTGTAAATGCTGTTACCTCTGCTGACCTTGCTCTGGCAGGAATAAAAAGCAATGTGCCCTTTGATGAAGTGGTGGAGGCAATGTACAAGGTAGGAAAAATGCTGCCCTATCAGCTTAGGGAGACAGCCATGGGAGGCATTGCAGCCTCTGAAACTGCCAGAAAGATTGCAGCAAATATTTTCGGCAGATAATAAGGAAACCCATAAGCGCGGCCGAAAAGCCAGGCTTATGGGTTTTATGTACTTGATATGTATCAGATACTCTGATCGAAATTACCTCCAAGGTGTGGGTTTACACTTAGTTCCATCATTTTGGTCAAGGCTTCAGAATCTTCCAAAGCCGAATTCATTGCGAGTTTTGTCACGGCCAGCCCGACTTTCTCGCTTACAGAAGCTTGTGACTTTAACACTGATAATTCAGCTATATCCATTTTAAACCACTCCTTCTAAGATTATTTATGATAACCAGCTATGTTTTTTTTATATATTTACCAATATATTATAATTTTACACCATTCAACATAAAACTACAACATATTTGTGGGTATATTTGCTTATTTAGAAATAGTTTAACTTTAATATATGGGCTTTTTACTTTGGTTTGATTTGATTGACAAATCTTCATGGTCCTATAAGCTGCAGGATATTGATGAAGGATACCAACGTTTGGACTTGACTGATTTTGCAACTGAAGGCGGCAGCGAATCATATGATTCCGGGGTTCAAATTCCTAACGGTAGATGGTACTATTATACAGCTACCTATGATGGTAGCACTGTGAAAATTTATATAAACAGTGTTCTTAAAAAGACAGAGCGCTATGAGGGTGACCTTTCTAACTCCTCCGGTCCGTTGTGGATAGGGGGAACAACCGACAGCATATTCTTTAAAGGTATGATGGATGAGTTGAGAATTTACAACTATGCGCTGGAACCACAAGACATAAAAACTTTATTCAACAAAAAGGATAAGCTGGTTTTAATTGATGCAGAGGTAAAAAAGCTAAAGTCATTTCCATTGAACAGCACTAGGACATTAAACTCACAAAGGGAGTTCGTAAATGGATGGCCCCCGGTTTATACCACCCATATGGCAACATATACTTCTTCCAATACCAAGGTGGTAACGGTGTCCAAAGGAGGTTTAGTAAAGGCTGTTGGCAAAGGTACAGCGACAATCACTGTTTCCCATGGTTTATACAGTGTCAAAGCAACTGTGACAGTTCCATAGCTTTGTGATTAAGAATCCAAGAGACAAAAACTCTTAGATTTTTTATTTTGAAAAATCAGCAATAAAGATCGTCAGACAAAAATCAACCTATTCCAATCATATTCCTTGACTGGCACAATAACTAAACGTATAATATTCCAAAGGGTATACAGCGCGGCCCATAGGCCTTGAAACTACACCCCGTATTAGAATAAGGAATTGTGTTGCCATGAATATATTTGATAATAAGGACTATTTTCTGTTTGACGGTGCAATGGGTACCTATTACTCCTCCAGGTATGACAGCAGCATAGCTTGTGAAACTGCAAACCTGACAGACAAAGATGCAATTTATAACATACATAAAGAATACATTGATGCAGGTGTCAATGCCATAAAAACAAATACCTTTGCTGCCAACAGGTTTACTTTAGCCTGTGAGCAGACAGAGGTGGAACAGGTAATCATAAGCGGCTGGCAAATTGCAAACAAGGCTGTTGAAAAGCATAATGTGAAAGTGTTCGCGGATATTGGGCCTATTCCGGTAACCGAAGGTGCTGATGAAGAGGAAGAATATAAGAAGATAGTTGATATTTTTTTAGAATGCGGTGCTGAGAACTTTCTTTTTGAAACTTTCCCAAAATACGATATACTTATTGAAATGTCTGCCTATATCCGGCTTAGAAAGCCGGATGCCTTAATACTTACCTCCTTTGCCGTTTATCCTGACGGGTATTCCAAAGAAGGTCTCTACTATATGGATATTTTCAGAAAGGTTGGCAGCAGCGGTCTGATTGATGCATATGGTTTTAATTGTATCAGCGGCCCTGCACACATGTGCAGACTTGTTAGTGAGTTGAATATAAAAGGTAAAGTTGTATCTATTATGCCCAATTCCGGCTACCCGTCATCGGAACGGGGCAGGGCAGTCTACGTTGACAATTCAGAATATTTTGCCGGTAAAATACTTGAATTAAAAAATCTTGGAGTAAAAATACTGGGCGGCTGCTGCGGAACAACTCCAAAGCACATTGCAGTTACAGCCGGCTTGCTGGCTTCAAATGCCATTCCGGCTGGCAGAAATGAGCTTCAGAGTGAAACCTTAATAGAGGATTCCCATAGAGAGAAAATAATTCAAAAGCTTGCGACTGAAAAAAAGGCCATCCTTGTTGAAATAGACCCTCCATTTGACACTAACTGGGAGTATATGCTCAGAGATGCCTTCCTCTTAAAAAAAGCCGGTGCAGATATGATTACGATTTCGGACTCTCCACTGGCCAAGGCCAGGGCCGACAGTGCCATCCTGGCTGCTAAAATACAGCGGGAAACCGGTGTTCCTGCAATGCCTCACATAACCTGCAGAGATAAAAATTTATTGGGGATAAAGGCAACCTTGCTGGGACTAAGTATTGAGGGAGTACGAAATGTATTGGTAGTCACCGGAGACCCTATTGCAAATATAGAGAGAAAAGATGTTAAAGGCGTCTTTAGTATGAACTCATCAAATCTTGCAAATTACGTATCAAGTTTAAATACAAATATATTTGGAAATGCTTCCTTCGAAATCGGAGGAGCATTAAATGTAAATGCTCTTAATTTTGAAGCCGAGTTAAGACGTTCACTTAAAAAAATTGAAAATGGTATAAGCTATTTTCTTACCCAGGCAACTTATACCGAAACCGCAGTGAATAATATTATTAAGGCTGTTGAAGTATTGAAGGTACCTGTTTTTGCAGGATTAATGCCCATAGTGAGCTTCAGGAATGCCCAGTTTATAAATAATGAAGTTCCGGGTATAACCATAGATGAGGCAACCATTGAAGGCTTCAGGGACAAGAGCAGGGAAGAAGCGGAATTGCTGGGAATAGAACTTGCAATGAAGTGCATTAATAACTTGTATGAGCATGTATCCGGTTTTTACATTATGACACCGCTTAAGAGGACCAATATCGTTTGTGAGATTATTAAAAGAATCAAGGAGATAGAATTATGATTATTGTTGGTGAGAAGTTGAATAGCTCAATTCCCAAAATGTTCGAGCTTATGAAGGCTAAAAATACTGAAGAGATAAAAAGGATTGCCGTTGAACAGCAAGAAGCCGGAGCAAATTTCCTGGATATTAATACTGCAATATTCAGAGAAGAAGAGTCCGGTATGATGGAGTATATATTGGGTATTGTACTTGAGAATACAGACTGCGGGATTATGCTTGATTCTCCGTCACCAGCTGTGATTGAAAAAGCTATACAATTAATATCCGATAGGGAGATTATTATAAATTCAATAACTCTTCAGGATAGAATAAATGAGCTGCTCCCAGTAGTAAAAAACTATAAATCAGGCGTTGTATGCCTTCCGATTGATAATGACGGTATCCCTAAAACTCCTGAAAAGAGACTTGAGAATTCTCTTAAACTTATTGAAATACTAGAGGAAGCCGGAATAGAGAAGAATAAGATTTATATTGATGTTCTTGCTGAAGCCCTTGCTGTTGATAATGAAGCTGCAAAAACAACTATTGATACTATAGCGGCCCTCAGAAAAGCTCAGCCGGATGTTCATATTATATGTGGAGTTTCAAATGTTTCCTTCGGCTTACCCAAAAGAGCCGGTATCAATGCTGCTTTTCTCACAGCTGCCATATATGCAGGACTTGACAGTGGTATTGTGGATATCACCAGCGAGCAGATTCAGAGTACAATATTCATTTCCGAGATGATTGCAGGACTTGATGAGTACTGTATGGAATATCTTGGCTGGTTCAGAAGCAGATAAAACGATGAATATATTTGTTTAATGGAATGCATTAATCCAAATATTGTGATAAAATATCTAGGCATGAAAGGTATTGTTTTATGGGGCCTGTGGAAAAATTTGCTTATTGGAGGTAATACCAATGAAGGACAAACCGTTGTATGAAGTCAGAAAGATCTCTAATCTCAAGGACATGATAGAACAGAGCGCAAGGATTTATTCAGATAAGGCAGCTTTCCTTATTAAGACTAAAACCAGTTCTGATTATGTTCCGGTATCCTACAGAAAATTCAAGGAGGATATTGATGCTCTCGGAACAGTGTTGTTGAGTCTTGGTCTTAAGGGTAAAAAAATAGCTTTGATCGGCGAAAACAGATATGAATGGGGAACCTCGTATCTTGCTGTTTGTAACGGAACAGGAATTATTGTTCCTTTGGACAAGGAGCTGCCGCAAAATGAGATAGAGAATTGCTTACAACGTAGTCATGCAGATGCAATAATTTTTTCAGGTGCTGTTTCAAAGAATATTGAAAATATTTTAAAAAATATTAGTACCTGCAAGTATTTTATAAATATGGATCTGGAAGAGGATGCCAATGGCCAGCTGTCTTACGGCAAGCTGCTTGACAAAGGTTACGAACTTATAAGAGGCGGAAACAGGGATTTTCTTGATGCAACCATTGATAACGAAGCAATGGATATCCTGTTGTTTACCTCGGGTACCACTGATAAATCCAAAGCTGTAATGCTGTCGCATAAAAACATAGCGGCTAATCTCATGGCAATGTGTTCAATGCTTTATATAGATGAGAAGGATGTATTTTTGTCTGTATTGCCCATGCACCATACCTATGAGTGTACCTGCGGTTTCCTATGTCAGATGTACAGAGGTTGCACCGTCGCGTTCTGCGAAGGACTTCGCCATATTGTGAAGAACCTCAGGGAATCCAAATGCACTGTCATGAATGGTGTGCCTCTTGTATTTGAATCCATATACAAGCAGTTGATGAATCAGGTTGCAAAGAAACCGGGAGGTCCACGAAAACTTAAATTGGGTATCAGATTAAGCAATATAGCCGGAGTTTTTGGACTGGATATCAGGAAGAAGCTTTTTGCTGAAATACATGATGCTCTTGGCGGACACCTGAGATTGTTTATAAGCGGAGCTGCTGCAATTGATCCGGAGGTTTCAAAAGGCTTCCGCAGCATCGGTATAAAACTGGTACAGGGTTATGGACTTACTGAATGTGCTCCAATTGTAGCTCTTAACAGAAATTGCTGGTTCAAGGATGATGCTGCAGGTTTGCCGTTACCCGGCCTGAAAGTGGTAATAGATAGCCCTAACAGTGAAGGAATCGGGGAGATAAAGGTTCAGGGTCCAAGTGTCATGTCGGGCTATTATGAAAATGAAGAGGCCACCGAGGCTGCAATCAGGGATGGATGGTTCTATACAGGAGATATGGGGTTCATAGACTCGGACGGTTTTGTTCATATAACAGGCAGAATGAAAAATGTTATTGTAACCAAAAACGGTAAGAATGTTTATCCTGAGGAAATTGAGACCTTGCTGAACAGAAGCGACTATATCAAGGAATCACTTGTTTATGGTATGGATGGAAAAGATGATGTAGTTGTTTGTGCTCAAATAGTACCAGACAAGGAAAAAATTGATGAAGATATCAAAAATGGTGTAATGGGGCAGCAGGATGTACAGTCAATTATCAATGCAGAAGTAAAACGAATTAATAAGGATCTGGTTACTTACAAGTATGTAAAGGAATTTACTTTGAGAGATACAGAGTTTGAAAAAACTACTACCAAAAAGATAAAAAGGTATCAGGAGCTTAAACAGTAATGAATAATAATTTAGACGCAGCAATAGATGAAGCAGTTAAACTTGTCAAGGATGTCAGCCGTCTTTTATTGGAGGATATGGAGGACAAAAAGGTTGTAAGAAAAAGCGGAGATGCCAATTTCGTAACAGATATTGATCTTAAGGTTCAGGAGCTTATTACTAAAAAGCTGTACGAAATCCTTCCAGAAAGCAATATTATCGCAGAGGAGACAATATCCAACGATTTTAGGCTGGGAAAATACACCTGGATTTTAGATCCTGTTGATGGGACTACCAATCTGATGTACGGATACAAATATTCCTGCATAGCACTGGGACTGGTGGTTGATGGAACACCTTACGCGGGGATTGTGTACAATCCGTATCTGAAGGAAATGTTCACGGCAAAAAAAGGTCAGGGTGCCTTTGTGAACGGTTTACCCATCGGGGTAACTGACAGCAGGACTCTTGGTGACAGCCTGATAACCTTTGGAACATCACCTTATGATAAGGGAAAGGCTGACGAAACCTTCAGAGTGAGCAGGAATGTTTTTCTGCGATGCAGGGACTTAAGGCGTTCAGGCTGCGCTGCACTTGATATATGCAATGTGGCAGCCGGCCGTATGGACGGTTTTTATGAAATGGAGCTTCAGCCCTGGGATTACGCAGGGGCTTCAATCATACTTGAGGAGGCCGGCGGCCGGATAACAAACTGGCAGGGAAATAAGCTCAGCTATTTACATAAGAGTTCGAGTATTGCAACAAACGGACACATACATAAGGAGCTTTTCGAGGTTATTAGTAATTAGCCGTCAGTTTGTGGCAGGGTAATGAACATATACATAAGAGGATTAAACAGAATAGTGAATAGATAAATTGAAGTGGTCAGAACTGTAAAAGGAACTGGCCACTTTTTCTTTGCATTTTATTGTTGACCTGTCTATAACTTTATGGTTTATGCTTTAGATATACTAATAACACTAAAGGAGTGAGAAATATGAAATTAATAACTGATATTCAATTCTATAAAGTTAGGGTGAATGATATTCCAGCGTTAATTTGTACAGATGGAGATAATTCTCCAAAACCATTAGTTATTTTTTCACATGGTTTTCAAGGTAAGAAGGAAAATTGGAAAGAACATATGAAGGAATTGGCACAACTGGGCTATTATACAGTTGCAATAGATAACAGGTTTCACGGAGAAAGAGATAATGCAGGATTCAGCACGTTTTTATCCATGAATGGGAAAATAGATTTTTCCAAGGTTTTGGAAGCTATAAAGGGAAACGCCGATGATGTAGTACTTGTACTGGATTTCTTTACAGCTAAAACTGAAATAGATAAAAACAGAATAGCAATGGTGGGAATGTCCATGGGGGGATTTACTACTTTTAGAACAGTGGTCATTGATAACAGAATCAAGGTAGCTGTCCCGATAATTGCATCACCGGTATGGGAAGACCTGCCAGGAGATATGGTTGCAGATACAGCTATTGAAATTAAAAGTAAGCTGTATAAAATTTCCAAGGAGTTCGGCCCTTCAAACTTTATTGATAAGTTCTACCCCACAGCCTTGTTTATGCAGGCTGGCTCAAAGGATATACACTTTGATGTGAATAAGCTGAAAAAGTTTTATGAAGATATAAAACAGTATTACATTAATGACACTTCAAAACTTGAATTAATAATTTACGAGGGTATTGAACATGAGTTTACTAAAGAAATGTGGGATAATGCCAAAGCGTGGCTGAAATTGTTGTAATTATGGGATTTGGATATAATTATTTGACCTATACCAGTTCTTTAGTTATATTAGTATTAAAGCGTATTAAGGGGGGGGGTTATATGGGGTATTCTGTTGGGAAAGTCGCCAAAATGTTTAATTTATCAAGAACAACCCTGCTTTACTATGATTTTATCGGTTTATTAACCCCATCTGTAAGAAGTTCTGCAAGCTATAGAATTTATAATGATTCTGATATTGAGAAATTAAAAAAAATAGTACTCTATAGGGATGTAGGAGTGCCATTAAATGAGATTGACAAGCTTATTTCTGCCTCCGAGAATAACTTTGTCTCTATTCTCATGCGGCGCTTGGACGACCTGAATAAAGAAATAAGTTTGATTAAAGCAAGGCAGAATATTATTGTCAACATTTTGCGTAATGTAAATCTATGCAAGACCTTTGTAAGTATAGATCAAGAAGCTTGGCGGAAAGTTTTAAATTCCGTTGGTATGTCTGAAGAACAAGCTATACAGTGGCATGTGGATTTTGAACATAACTCACCTGAGCAGCACAGAAATTTATTGCTTGCTTTAGGTATACCTGAGCATGAAGCAGAAAAAATGAGTGAGTATTTCCGTAATTACTCAGATAAACATCAAACAGATCAGCGTCCTGCATTTTAAAAATGAATTAATCCAGTCTTATTCACTAAATCAGTATAAATGCGCTAATTGTTATTATCAAGACAATTAAGTGCATTTTTTGTACCAATTATAAGTTGTTATATGAACTGTTTGGTGTTCCAGATATTAACAATCCAGCCTTGACTTGAAAAGACCGTATATGTATACTGAGGTAGAAAACAGTATATTACAAAATGCAGAATTATTATTTGCACAAAAAGGTTGAATTTAAACTTCGATGGATATGCTGTCGGTTAACTGTGAATATACAAAAAGGACCATTTACAGGTATTTCAGCTGTAATGACTTGATGACACAGATAAAGTTTGCCAATACAGGAAAAAAGCATGAAGAACTTCCGTTCTTCAATAAATACTCAAACTGTATAAGAGCCTTATACGAGGAAATTATATATTTATTTGAAACAGCCAAAGCTGATAAAAGTATACGTGATGACGTAGGATCAGCTACTGAATGTTTCATATGCTTACCGGCACCGATATTATAAAAAATCTGCTTTAATACGGAGGTTCTTATGTTTACACCTGAGAATAAGTATCAGAGAAGGGTAAATGCCTATAGCAAAAAACATGAGTTATATTCAGGAAAATCCAGCAGTATGGGGAATTACAAACTTTTACTCTTTTTTTTGGGAATTGCTGCAGCTGCAGCTCTTTTTATAATGAAGCTCTATATTTTTATGTCTGCGCTGGTAATACTGTTTATAGCCGGATTTATATATCTTTCAGCAGTTCATAACAAATTTATAAGGCTTAAAAACTATTCTCAAGCTATGCTTCAAATAAACAATATGTGCCTTAAAAGAGCAAAAGGTCTCTGGACAGCTTTTACCGATACAGGTGAGGAGTTTGAAAACCATGATCACAGGTATACTTATGACCTGGATTTGTTTGGAAAGGGTTCACTTTTTCAGATGATTAATATGACTACAACTTATTCAGGACGACAGAGCCTGGCTCAAATAATACTCAAACCGTTGGAGAATAAAAAAGCAATTATTGAACGTCAGCAGGCTGTAAAAGAACTTTCCGGCAAGCTGATCTTCAGACACCGGATGTATTCAAATGTACTTATGTCCAATAAAAACATAACACTTCCCGATTCCGAGGAAAAAGGCAAAAAAAGGTCTAAAACACTTTTGGATACTATTAACAAGCTGGATGATGTATTTTTATGGGCAAAAGAGAAGAACAGCCTATACTCAGCCTTGTGGTTTAAAGCTCTAATTACAGTTTTGCCACTTATCACAATTCTTACATTAGTTTTGTCTGTTCTAAAAATTGTTCCCTTTTATCTGCCAATAGCGGGGTATGCGATTCAATTCATAATGCTGGGTTACAGAATAAATTTCAGAAATAAAAGCTTTGAGCTGGTTGAAAAATACTCCAATACTCTTAAAGTATTCAGTTCACTTTTAAAACTATTTGAAGCTGAACGGTTTCAAAGCAAATATATACTGGATTTAAAACATGTGCTCAAGGGGGATTCAGACAAGACCGCATGGAAGCAGATTGAAAAGCTGTCAAAGATATGGGAACTGATTGCCAACAGGTATAACTTCCTGTATACGGTAGTAAATGCTATGACACTGTGGGACTTTCACTGTATGGTTGCCCTGGAAAGATGGAAGAATATCAGCGGTGTATACGTTGAGAAATGGTTTGAGGTCATAGGGGAAGTTGAGGCTTTGTGCAGTCTGTCTGTTATGTGCCATGATAATCCTGATTTTATAATGCCACAAGTATCAGAGGCTTTAAATGCTGGAATCGCTGCAGAAGAACTTGGCCATCCTCTGCTTACCAAAGGCAGAAAATGCAACGATATCAATATAAGCGGTGAGCAGCCTATACTTCTCATTACCGGCTCAAATATGTCAGGGAAGAGCACTTTCCTGAGAACGGTAGGGCTCAGTCTGGTTTTGACATACATGGGACTGCCGGTTTGTGCCAAAACCTTCAGCTGCCCAATCATGAAGGTTTATGCCTGTATGAGGACCAGCGATAATCTGGGGCAGAGCGTTTCGTCCTTCTACGCCGAGCTTCTCAGAGTAAAGATGATAGTGGAAGCGGTGGACAGCGAAGAAAGGGTGTTTTTCCTGTTGGATGAAATTTTTAAAGGAACAAATTCAGCAGACAGGCATACAGGAGCAAAAATGCTTATTACTCAACTGGACAAAAAAGGTGCCTGGGGGTTGGTCTCCACCCATGATCTTGAGCTGGCAGATATGGAAAAGGAAAGCGGAGGCAGAATCCGCAATTATCACTTCAAGGAATACTACAGGGACAATCAGATATACTTTGATTATCAGCTCCGGAAGGGAGTGTCCGATACCCGCAATGCCATCTATTTAATGAAAATGGCCGGGGTAAATATCGATTGAATAGTACTTAATCGGTGTACATTTAGTAACGCTTGCAAGTACTAAACAATCAATTATCAACAGGATTTTTATGGACCGAAAGTTCCTTATTCAAGTATATTATTCATACGTACAAATAAACTATATAACAGAAGTAAATCAATTACTTAACTATATGTTTAGGAGATGTGTATGAATCCTTTTAAGGTTAACGGAAAATTTAGCTTGCGAAAAATGCTTATAAGCATTGCCATCAGTGAAGGTGTAGGACTTTTGAGCGGATTTCTTACCAGAGGAGGAATGGAGGTATACAAAAATCTCAAGCAGCCGTCCTTCGCTCCGCCCTCCTGGTTATTTGGGGTTGTCTGGCCGGTTTTATATTTTCTGATGGGTTTTGCAAGCTACAGAATATGGATGTATGCCTCCAAAAAAACTGCAGAGGTAAAAAATGCATTGTTTTATTACGGAGCACAACTGGCATTCAACTTTTTATGGAGCATTCTTTTTTTCAGATATGGATTAAGAGGGTTGGCTTTCTTTGACTTACTAGTGCTTATAACATTCGTAATAATAACCCTTATACTATTCTATAGAATTGACAAACTGGCAGGATATCTCCTGATACCATACCTATTATGGATAATCTATGCAGCCTTTCTAAACTTTTTTGTATGGCAGTTGAATAGGTAATGACCACCTGCACACAGTATAGGTGGCGTTGGTTACACAATAAAGACGCTGTATTTCACCAGCGTCTTTATTGATAAACAAATAAACCTGCTGTCAGGCCGGTTATTTTAAAAATGCCGGGTATTTTTAAAAATTAATACTCTTCCTCCTTGATATCAAAAACGAAGTTACACTTGTCACATCTGAAAACCAGAAGAGTCCCAAAATTTTCACTGTCTGTTTCTTCTACATGTATCAGACCTCCGCAGCTGCATTTTTTCGGATATCCGTTCATGCAGGTACAACATTCTGTATGGTGTGAATTGCTACGTTTTACATCATCTTTTAAATCAACAGTACGAGTATTACACATGACCACCACTCCATTCGTTTTTATGTATTTATTTTAATACAATTTTAGGAAATAGTAAAGTGTTTACGCATGTATACATGAGATTTTTCAAGGGTTTGAAGGGTTTCTGAATGATAAAAAAATCACAATTATTTGGACGAAGAATGTTAAAAAATATTCAAATTCTGTGAAAAAAATATCAAACTCCAATTGACAATGTCCCCTTAAGAATTTACAATATAATTGAGAATGTTAAAAAATTCGCATATTAAAGATACGGTATTTAGCAAACTCATTTTTTTATGACTATGAGATTGTATACAAAGTACTATTTGCGGAAGAATCGGGGTTGACTTTATCTGGCCTTATACTTGAATGTCAGAGTTTAAGGAAAGATTTTGTATTTTATTTATTAAGGGCTATTAGGGCTCATAGGAGGCTAAGATGGAGAAGGTTAGAGAAGTATTGAATCGCTATGGCAATTCAAAAGACAATCTTATTCAAGTAATGTTGGAACTGCAAAATATTTCAGGTACAAATTCACTCCCTCACGAATGGGTTGAATTTGTGGCAGCTGAGCTGGATATGCCTTTGAGCAGGGTATACAGTGTTATCACTTTCTATTCAATGTTCGGTACCGAACCAAGAGGCAAATACTTGGTTGAAGTCTGTAAGAGCGCTCCATGTCATGTAACAGGTGCCGGCAGCTTATTGGCTATGTTGGAAAAGGAATTGAATGTTAAGCCCGGACAAACTACAGAAGATGGAGTTTTCACATTGATACAGTCGGCTTGCTTCGGAGCATGTGACATATCACCTGCAATAAAGATCGGTGAAAAGGTTTATGGAAATCTCACACCTGAAAAACTTAATGAGATTGTAAACTCTTACAGGGAGGGCCAACAATAATGGATAAGGTATTGAGTGCAAGATTCGGTAAAATCAAACCCGATAGTGTTGAAGAATATATTGCAGCAGGTGGCTATGAAGGTCTTAAAAAGACAATGGCAATGGAGCATGTTGATGCCATTGAAGAAATAAAGAAAGCAAACCTTTTTGGCAGAGGCGGTGCAGCTTACCCTACAGGTATCAAGTGGGAACAGGCTTACGCAATCAAAAAAGGTCCTAAATACATGGTCTGTAATGGTGACGAAGGTGAGCCTGGTACATTTAAAGACAGGCACATTCTTGCCGAAGACCCCCTTGAACTCATAGAAGGTATGACAATCGGCGCCTATATCATGGGTGCCAAAGAGGGCTATATATACATCAGAGGTGAATACACAGCTATACAGAGGATAGTTAAAAGCGCAATAGCTAGCGCCGAAAAAGCCGGCTACCTGGGAAAGAACATTCTGGGAAGAGAAGGTTTTGACTTTAATCTTAAGGTTGTTTCAGGTGCAGGAGCATATGTCTGCGGTGAAAATACTGCTCTTGTGGAGTCCATAGAAGGAAAGACAGGCAGACCAAGACAGAAACCGCCCTACATCAAGAATTGCGGTTTATATCAGATGCCTACCATTTTGAACAACGTTGAGACTTACTCCTGTATTCCATGGATAATCAAGGACGGCGGAGAAACCTTCAGCAAGAAGGGAACCGAGTTCAGCGGCGGTACAAAGTTAATGTGTCTATCCGGTAATGTTCAGAACAGAGGAGTTTATGAAATTCCTTTTGGTATGACTTTAAGAGAACTCATTTATGACCTCGGCGGCGGAATTACCAACGGCCGCAAGCTAAAGTTCGTACACCTGGGAGGGCAGTCAGGAAGCTGCTTCCCTGAAAGTCTGCTGGACACTAAAATTTGTTACTATGATCTCAAAAAAGCAGGTATTTCTTTAGGTTCAGGTGCTGTTGTGGTAGTAGATGACAGTCACTGCGTTGTTGATTACCTTAAAAATTCCATGGAATTCTTCGAAGAAGAATCCTGTGGTAAATGTACACCTTGCAGAGAAGGAACCTATAGATTGGTAGAGCTTGTTGAAAAGTTTACTGAGGGTACTGCAACTATGGAAGACTTCAATAAACTTAAGAGCCTTGCACAGACTATGAAAACTTCCAGCTTCTGCGGTCTCGGTCAAAGTGCTCCTGTACCTCTGTTAACTCTTGTCAAGTATTTTGAAGAAGAATTCCTTGAGCACATAAACGGTAAATGCAGAACTGGTGTATGCCATATGTCTAAAGTGAATTCATAAATTCACTTTGGAAAAATCATAAATGATTTTTCTATTTATATGAAGTACGTGCAAGGCACGTAGATGGGGGTAAATAATATGGAAATGATCAATGTTACTATAGATGGTATTGCAGTTGAGGTTCCAAAGGATACTACAATACTTGAAGCAGCTAAAAAGCTGAATATAAATATTCCTACTCTCTGTTTCATGAAAGGTGTAAACGAGCCTGGTTCATGCAGAGTATGCGTAGTTGAAGTTGAAGGCTGGAGAGGTCTTCACCCTGCCTGCGTAACAAAGGTTTCAGATGGCCTGGTGGTTAAAACAGCTACCAGCACTGTAAGAGAAGCCAGAAAAAATATTCTTGAATTGATTATGGCAAACCACAATAGAGAATGTTTATCCTGTTCAAGAAACTTACGATGTGAATTGCAGACACTCTGTAATGACAACGGAATAGACAGGCTTCCCTACGGCGGTAAAGTTGATAAGGGATGCATAGATACTTCAGGTCCTATCGTAAGAGATCCAAACAAATGTGTTCTTTGCGGAAGATGTGTAAGTGTTTGTTCAAAGATTCAGGATGTGGGAGTTATAGATTATGCTTACCGCGGAGCTCATATGACAGTTACTACTGCATATGAAGAAGGCCTTGCAGGCCATGATTGTATCAACTGCGGTCAGTGTATCAAAGCCTGTCCTGTTGGTGCACTTTCTGAAAGGGATGATACGGCAAAGGTTTGGAAAGCGCTGGAAAACCAGGACTTGCACGTAGTCGTTCAAACTGCCCCTGCAGTAAGAGTTGCTCTTGGTGAAGAGTTTGGATATGCTCCGGGAACAAATGTTGAGGGTAAAATGGTTACTGCATTAAGAAGATTGGGTTTCAATAAGGTATTTGATACCAACTTCAGTGCCGACCTGACAATAATTGAAGAAGGTAATGAACTTCTGCAAAGAATTAAAAACGGCGGTAAGCTGCCGATGATAACATCATGTTCACCAGGATGGATCAAGTACTGCGAACATAACCACCATGACTTCCTGGAGAATTTATCAACCTGCAAATCACCACAGCAGATGTTTGGCGCTGTTGCAAAATCCTACTACCCGGTTAAAGCTGATGTAGATCCCAGGAAGGTATTCGTTGTATCAGTAATGCCTTGTACAGCAAAGAAATACGAAGCTGAAAGAGAAGAAATGCAGGTTGATGGACTCAGGGATATCGACGCAGTTATAACCACAAGAGAGCTTGCAAAAATGATCCGTCAGGCCGGTATCAGGTTTACCGAGCTTGAGGACGGAAAAAGGGACAGCATCCTTGGAACTTATTCGGGAGCAGGTACTATTTTCGGCAACACCGGTGGAGTTATGGAAGCAGCTCTTCGTACTGTAGCCGACAAGCTCACAGGTAAGTCACTTGAGGCTATAGAATACACCGCAGTAAGAGGCTTGAATGGTATCAGAGAGGCTACTGTAAATGTAGCAGATATGGAAATTAAAGTTGCGGTTGCCAACGGAACAGGCAATGCAGCCAAGCTGTTGGATAAAGTAAGATCCGGTGAAGCAAGCTATCATTTCATCGAGGTAATGGGCTGTGAAGGCGGATGTATCAATGGCGGCGGACAGCCAATCATAAAGGATAAGAATACTACCGAAGAAGTAAAGGCTGCAAGAATCAAAGGCCTTTATGATATAGACAAAGCATGTGAAAAGAGAAAGTCACATGACAACCCTGAAATTCAGAAGCTTTATGCTGAATACCTGGGTGAGGCGGGAGCTCATAAGGCTCATGAACTGCTCCACACACATTATATAGCAAGATAATTAACTAAAATACCAACACCACAGGCTGCAGTAAAACCAGTGAATGAACCGGTTTTACCGCAGTCTTTTTGCATTGTTTATTCTGGAAAAAATCGGAAGAGGCCTTGGGTTCTCAATTGTCAGAACAATACTGAAACTCTACAGATTTCCCGTAGCGCAAAAACACTGATGAGGGAGTAATTTTCAGCTTAAGTTCAACTAAGTGATCTAGCTCAAGTAAACCGACCTATGGTGGTCTTGCCGCAGTGTTGCTGTTTTATCAGATAGTATGTAAATTGTTTAATTCAACCGGCTTTTTTTCGAGCATACTGGTCACAAGTGCATCTGTAGTGAGAACATTAATAATTGATTCCTTCAGAGGCATTACCGGCTGCTCTTTACCATTAATCACATCTGCAAAATTCTTTAACTGGGAAGTAAATGCATTAGCCTTCTCAATTTCGTAGGTATCGGTAAGAATATATCCCCAATCCTGCTTTCTGTGAGTTTGAGATATTTTAATCTCTCCATATATTCCCCAGGCTACAGGAAGTCTTAAAATTCCGTTGGAGCAGGTTATTTGTAACTCCTGACTGAAATTAGCCTCCTTACTGCTCTCAATTATTCCGACTAATCCGTTTTCGTATTCTATCATACCAAAAATCCGGTTTATTACACCATAGGCAGCACTTTCATTACCTGATGAAAATACTCTCCTGGGGAGACTTTTACTGAACTGATTGCAGGCATTTACCAGGTAACTCATCCAATCATATGGGACTCCGCCGCCGCATTCTTTTCGGAATCTCCAGTCAAGCTCCGAACCGGGCTTCAAGTGGCTTTCAGGTTCATAGTTGCTGAAAGTAGCCCTGATGCTGTCAACCTTTCCAATATCACCATATTCAATGATCTTTTCAAGTTTTTTTATTGCCGGATGGTGTCGATGCTTACAAGCTTCCATCAGGAAAGCATTTTCTGATTTTACCTTATCCCAAATGCTTAATGCTTCTTCTCCTGAAAGAGCCAATGCCTTTTCGCATAAAATATTTCTGATCCCATGAGAGAGGCATTTTTCAATCTGCTCCCTGTGCTGCATTGGCCAGGTACAGAGGATAACAGCATCTAGGTTTTCAGATTTCAGCATTGTTTCAATATCAGTATAGTATGAATCACAGCCGAATATGCTGGCACATTCCATAGCTCGGGTTTCGATGATATCGCAGCAGGATGTAATCCTTATACCTTCAACCTCTTTGGCTGAGTTGAAGTGCTCACTTGAATGCTGACCGCACCCCATCATCCCAATTTTTATAATTCTATTCATTACAAATCTCCTTGCTGAAAATTATTTACATTAATAGTACCATACATATGTAAAATAAATCCATATCCTCTTGGTAATAACAACTCAACCCGCTTAGCCACCCTTTATGCAAATAATCAACCTGGCAAATCAACCGATTGGTTGATTGTTTACTTATGTCTATTTGATAGTATTAGTACATGGAAATTGCTTACGAATTCCAAACGAAATATGAATAAAAGATAAAGGAAAGGTGATTTTAATGGATTCAATTATTCGAGTGCAGAATCTTGATAAGAGCTATAAGAAGAACAAAGCTTTGGAGGGTGTGTCATTTGATGTGTATGAAGGTGAAATTCTTTGCCTTCTTGGACCTAACGGAGCAGGAAAAAGTACAACTATAAATATTCTTACTACAGCATTAAAGGGTGATAATGGGAAAATATTTTTTAAAGCAAGAGATATCAGCAGTATATCTCAAGAATATAAAGCCAACCTCGGAATTGTACCTCAGAATCTTGCCTTGTATGAGGAACTAACGGCAGAAAAGAATGTTGCTTTTTTTGCAGCACTGTACGGGGGAAGAGGTAAGGAACTAAAGAAAAAAGTTGATGAAGCACTGAACTTTGTGGGACTCCTCGACAAAAAAAAGGATAAGGCCAAAACTTTTTCAGGTGGAATGAAAAGAAGACTGAATATAGCCTGTGCAATTGCTCACAATCCCAAGATAATTATTCTTGACGAGCCGACGGTTGGGATAGATCCTCAGTCAAGAAATCATATTTTAAACTCAATTAAGGAACTTAGAGAAAAGGGGGCAACAATAATTTACACTACTCATTATATGGAAGAGGTTGAGGAAATCTCAACCCGTATCATTATAATTGACCACGGAAAAATCATAGCAGAGGGAACAAAGGAATCCCTAAAGGAAAAATTGGCCGAAGAAAAACAGTATCTCATTGAGGTTGATGAGCCCGAAAGACTGGAAAAGGACGAACTATACAAAATAGCCGGAGTAAAAAGTGTAGATGTCGAAGGTAATCGTATCAGAATGTCTGTCATAAAAGGAATAGATAATCTGGATAAAATAATTTCAATACTTATAGGAAGAAAAATAAGAATTAATAATGTGACAAACGAAGAGGCAAGTCTTGAGACAGTATTCCTTAAGCTGACAGGAAGAACTCTTAGAAATTGATTCCTAAGAAGGAGGAAAAGTGGAAGTAAATAATAATAAATCTGACAAGGGAGGTTACCAAGCCCATGCCATTTCTGTCATAAATTTTTTGTTGGAAATGCAGGGCATGGACATAATTATGAGACAATTTTTAACTATACTTAAGATGGATTTATCCAATCTGGCAAAAAGCTTTATTATGATACAATATAACACTCTTTTTCCTATAGCACTCATTTTGATACTGGGGTTCTTGTGCCAGGGAAACTACGGCAGCGGTGGAGTATCCTCTTATGACTACTATGGTGTTACCATGCTGCTTTTTACCGTTCTTAATGTATCTGTTTCAGCAGCTAACAGTTTTATGGAAAAGAGTATAAAAAGCAGCAATCTGAGGATAGTATTCTCACCGATAAAAACTTTATATATATATACTTCTAAAATTATTGCTACCTTTTTATTTACATCTGTATGCTATATTGCCGTCATCCTTTTCTGTAATTTTTTACTGGGTGTTAATTTTGGCGGCTCCAATATCGGATATGTGATTTTGCTTATATTACTGTTGGATTTACTATCATCAACAATCGGAGTGTTTTTCTGCTGCATCTTCAAAAGTGAAGAAGGTGCCAGCCAGGTACTTAGTATGCTTAATAATATTTTCGGTGTATTAGGAGGACTGTTTTTTCAGATGGACGGGTTTGGTAAAGTAGCAAGGACTGTTTCCTGCATATCACCTGCCAAATGGATTCTGGAAGGGATTATGAAAGTTATTTATGATGGTGATCTCAGCGTTGTAATACCTATTACCATAATATTTCTGGTATTAACAATAATATTTGCTTTTGCATGCAGAATAACATTCAGAACGGAGGATTATATATGAGAAACATGCTTTGTATATTAAGAAATAATTATTACAGGGCCGTAAGCAGGAAGAATTACTTTATTCTTATGCTTTGCATTTCAATTGTTACAATAGCAGCTGCAGTATTTTTCACGGCAAAAATGGAAGTAAAGGGCAATATAGCTGTTGTTTCGGCTTCAGGCAGTTTCAATATTCAATCCAAATATCTTCATGTTGAAAAGCTTGACAAAATGCCGGACATGGCTTCACTTGTCATGAACAGGTATGATGCTGTGGTTATAGATACTGGTAAGGGAAACTACGATATCCGGACGATTAAGAGTAATGAATTTAAACTTAAGCTTAAGCAGGTATTAAAGAATCCTGATGCCGTTATTAAGGATGAACAAGCCAGAGGTATTGCCTCAAATATTCTTGGTTACATGCTAATGTTTATATTTATTCAAGGTTTGTTATATATGCTTATGTACTCAGAAGACAGAGAAAACGGAACGTTTAAGCGAATAGGTGTCTCCCCGGTATCACCTGCAATGTATATGGCAGGACATGGAATATTCAACTTTCTTTTGGTATTTGCACCTACCTATATTTTGATCATTCTGACAAAGCTGATCTTTAATATAACCATAGGGCTTAATTTTATCAAATATGCAGGCCTATTGGGACTGCTTACACTCCTGTCAACCTGCTTTTCACTTCTGATAAGTTCCTTGTTCAAAAAGGCTGACAGCAGCAATATGATGGGGCAGGCAATAGCAGTACTTACTTCCTTGCTGTCCGGCTGTTTCTACAGTTTTGACGACGGGAACAGTATTATGAAAAAAATTGTATTAGTTCTTCCTCAGAAGAATTTTATTAATCTGGTTAAGGGATTAGAGCATGGAGAAAGTCTGACAGCTCTTATTCCCGAAATAACTTACCTGCTTATATTCCCGGTTGTTATGCTCATCTTGGCAGTATTTATAGTTAAAAACAAATTCAGACAAGGAGAGTGTTGAGCAGTACTGTTATTTGATATAGAATATTTATGGTTAATAAAGCATGGATGACATTCAGCCACGCAGATGAGAGGGTAATATGAACAGTAAAATTAAATTTATATCGACAAAGCTGAAAATGCCTAATCCAAGAAAGAATTTTGTCAGAAGAGTTGAACTGTTTAAAAAACTTGAAGATATAGCTGAATATAAAGTAGTCCTCGTTAAGGGAGTTGCAGGCAGTGGAAAAACCACCTTGCTCACATCCTTTATTAAGAATTATTCAAAAATGCCCTTTAAATGGCTGACTGTAGAAAGTGATAATAATAATGTGTTCTCATTCTGGTACTATTTTGTAGAGACGGTTGCCGACTACCTTGGGGAAATAAAGGAGGAAGTTTCATCTCTTTTCAATGCAGTATTGCAGAAGGATGACATAGAAAGACTGATTGAAATACTGATAAATCAATTGGATGGAGGAAAAGAGCTTGCAATAGTAATTGATGACTTCCATCATCTTGAGGATGAAACCTTGGTTGACACCATTGAATATTTTATTAAACACCTGTCTGATAATGTCCATATGGTTATATTGACAAGAGATGACCCCAGAATTTATTTTAGTGATTTGGTTATGAATGGCAGTGTTCTATACATAGATGAGACAATGTTAAAGTTCAGTCCGGAAGAAGGCGTGGCTTTTTTAACCGAGTCCCTGGGGTTGAACCTGAATGAAGAGGTAGTAAATGAAATAAACGAATTATGTGAAGGCTGGGTAGGAGGACTCCAACTCATTGCTCTGGCTTGTATTAACAAGTCTCCCAAAGTAATGAATGATATTAAAATATATAATAAATATGCAGTGGACTATCTTTCAAAAGAGATTCTGGACTCGCTGCCTGAAAAACATAGAAGTTTTCTTATAAAAACCTCTTACTTAAGCTATTTTAATGAAGATATCTGCAACAAGCTTTTGGGAATACATAACAGCAGAACTATAATACAGGAATTAAT
Organism: Bacillota bacterium; assembly: GCA_023409265.1. Taxonomy (GTDB): domain Bacteria; phylum Bacillota; class Clostridia; order Acetivibrionales; family DSM-1351; genus Ruminiclostridium. The sequence continues at coordinate 221,596 of JAEYHZ010000046.1, forward strand.
GGATAAGGACCTTTTTATTATTTGTATTGATGAAGAAAGAGAGCTGTACAGGTACCATAATATTTTCGGTGAATTTTTAAGGCTGAGATTTACTACTTTTGATGACGTAGAAAAAAGTGAATTGTTTACAAAGGCGGCCTTGATATACAAAAATATGGGTGACCTTGAGGAAAGTATCAGGCAGCTGTACAACAACCGGGATTACAGCGGTATGATGGAGCTGCTGAAGGTGCTGGAGCCTAACTATAAGGGGTGGGTTTATCTTCCGGGTATACCAGTTGAATATCTGAAAGACAATCTGGATTTCATTATTCAACTGTTTTACTACTATTACTATAATGCTGACTTAAAAGCTATAGAAAATATGGTTGAGTCATGCAAAAAGGAAATGGAAGATCAAAATATATGGAGATTTCTTAAAATTATAAAGTCAATGCTGGTGGACTTTGACCTGTGCACTGAGCTGTTGACGATTGAAGAAATAGAGCAATTTAATGTAAGTAATACTACAAAGGCAATACTATACCTAAAAACTGCAGCTTTTTATTATGTAAAGTTTGAGTTTCATAAGGCGCTCCAATTAATTGAAAAGGCATCTATAATTGATGTCCCCAACAGCAATCCATTTGTAAGGCTTACAATAATATCATTAAAATCCGGTGTTAAAGAAGAATTGGGGGACTTATTGGAATGTGAAAGCCTGTTCGAAGAGCTTTTCAGAGACCTGGAAAAAATCCGTGTACTTTCAAAACTCATGTCAAACTGCTATATTGGCTTAACAGGTATTTTGATTAAAACCTATAAACTTGATAAAGCTGAAGAAGCACTTTTAAATGCACAGAGATATGGTTGCAATGAGAATTTATATATTGATACCGGTTATCTTTATAATCTGGCAGAGGTAAGGATACTTCAGGGGCAGCTGGAGGATGGCAGGAAACTGGTTAGAAAGGTATTGAATAGCGATGCCTACAGGAATATCCTTTACACATCGGGGATTGTTAAACTCTTAATATACGCAGATGCATTAACACCGGATTTCATATATAAATACAAAAGGATGTATCAGGAATGCGATCCGATATATCTCAGAATTGAAGATAAACTGGCATATGCAAAGGTACTGCTGGCAGAAGGTAATGTAAACGAATCCTTGGCTCTGGTCGATGAAATACTTCCTGTTGCCAGAAATCAAAAAATAAAATATAAGCTTGTTGAAGCAATACTATTTAAGATCAACGTTCTTTCTAATCTTCAAACAGCAGATAGCGCTGAGATTAAAAATCTTATAAGGGAAGCAGTTTATTACAGCTATGAAAACAGGATAATATCTCCGTTTATATATGAAGGGTCATATTTGAGTCAATATCTGACTGCCTTAAAAGAGGAAAAAACCAAGGATCTTAAAGAAGGAGAAAAAGCTTTTATTAATGAACTTATAAATTTTTTAAGAAAAGATATCAGTGAAGAGCAGCTGATAAGCGACAGGGAAATTGAGGTCTTAAAGGAAATGTCCACAGGAGCCACCAATAAGGAAATCGGTGAGAATTTATGTATATCGGTCTCAACTGTCAAGACCCATATAATAAACATATATTCAAAGCTTCAGGTCAATAGCCGTATTGAAGCTGTTGACCTGGCCAGAAAAATGAAGCTTATAACCTGAAAATTTAAAATGTTTTCCGAAATATTTAGTGATATAAAAACCCCGGTAAATATGAAATACCGGGGTACATGCATTATCTCTATTTTGGTGATGAAGTTTTAACATTTGGCTCTGCACCCTTGGAGTAACGTTTCCTGTTGCTTAAATCCTGCGTGTTGGCAAAATTCTGTACACCATCAGCTTTTGTGCTTTTATTCTTACCCATAGCATCCTCCGGATTGTTTTTATTTATCTATTTAACTTTTATTATTCGCTATCATTACTGAAATTATTACCCTCTATTAACAATGTACAGTACGTTTTTGAGTGGTGAATTTGCCCTGCGGCTGCGTTGAAGCCGCTTGCAAGGCACAAAGCCTTTCTGCACGTCTTCGCCTTGTCGCAAGCCAAATTCTCTCACTCAAAAATCATCGACCTCACGCCGAGATATTTTGGCAATTTTCGAGGAGGATGGACGCAGCCTTGCTGACGCAAGGCAAGGACGACAACAAAGAAAAGTGGCAAAATAGCCGGCGTGAGGCGTGTTGTACATTGTCAATAGAGGGTATCATGCCTTAACAATACTCGTTCTTATAATTTTATACAGCTGTATGACCACAAAGGGAATCAGAGATAACAAACCTATGATTCCAAGGTGATTGATAACCTGTGGATTTATTTCAAACAGATGCTGAAGCGGAGAAACGGTCAGAACCAGGGTCAGTAAAGCTATTCCAGCAAGAACGGCACCCCATTGAAACTTGTTGGTAAAAACGCCTATCTTAAACAACGGATACTTTGAACGGCAATTGAACCCGTGAATCAATCGTGCAAGTGCCAATACAGCAAAGGCCATGGTGCTTGCAAGTGTTGGTCCTCCCGCATTTAAGCCGTAATAGAACGCAGCCAGGGCACTTGCCGCAATTACGGCACCCTCGAATATGACATGCAGCAGGAAGGTTCTGTTCAACAGCGGTTGGTTAATGTCTCTCGGTTTTGAGTTTAAAACATCTTTCCTATAGGGTTCCAGACCCAGTGCTATGGCCGGCATGGAATCTGTAAGCAGGTTTATGAATAGCAGGTGCATTGCGGTAAAGGGAAGCGGCAGCGCTAATATCGATGTATACAGCACAGCCAGAATACCTGCTGTGTTACCTGACAACAGGAACTTAATGGAGTTCTTTATATTTGTGTAGATGCTTCTTCCGTTGGATACTGCTTTAACTATTGTTGCAAAGTTGTCATCTACAAGTATCATGGAAGCCGCATCCTTGGCAACCTCGGTTCCAACCTTCCCCATGGCTACACCAATATCGGCCTGTTTTAGAGCAGGAGCATCATTTACTCCATCACCTGTCATTGCAACTACATTGCCTTTATCCTGCCAGGCCTTCACGATCCTGATCTTATGCTCGGGAGATACACGGGCATATACAGAAATATCCTGAACCTTGCTTTTAAGCTCTTCTTCAGACATTTTTTCAATATCTGTTCCTTCAACTGCGTGGCTTTTTTCATCCATTATTCCAATTTGCTTTGCTATTGCAGAAGCAGTTATTTTGTGGTCGCCCGTTATCATTACCGGTTTTATTCCGGCGCGTATACAGTCGGCAACAGCTTGCCTGGATTCTTCCCTCGGCGGGTCTATCATTGCCACCAGACCAACGAAGGTAAGATCATATTCGTCATTTGTAGTAAGCTTAACCTGCGAATCAAAGGTCTTTCTGGCAAAGGCAAGCACACGGAGACCGTCCTGGGAAAACTCCCTGTTAACTTTTTCAATAAATTCAATGTTTTCCGGTGCGATAGGTTTGTCACCATGTTCGGTAAAAACACTTTTTGACCTGCTCAATATGACGTCCGGAGCACCTTTGGTAAACATCATGAACTGACCGTCGATGTTGTGCAAGGTGCTCATCAGCTTTCTGTCAGAGTCAAAGGGGACCTCTGATAATCTGGAGTATTCATCACGGACATCCTCCTCTTCGTAACCATGGTCATTGGCGAGCTTTATAAAGGCAACCTCGGTTGGATCACCTACTGCGGTTCCGTCGGTAATGGTAGCATCGCTGGACAGAATGCTTATTTTGACTATTGAACGTTGAAGGGTATCCTCCATATTAAGCTTTTCAGAGTCAAATATCTTCCAGCCTACAAAAACCTTTTTGGTCACCATTTTGTTCTGTGTCAGAGTTCCAGTCTTATCGGAGCAGATCACAGAAACACTGCCAAGACTTTCAACAGCATGAAGTTTTCTAACTATGGCATTTTCCTTGGCCATCTTCTGAGTACCGATAGCAAGCACTATAGTTACAATTGAACTCAGTGCTTCAGGGATGGCTGCTACTGCAAGCGCAATTGCAAACATAAATGAATCAATGACGGTATATCCTCTAATAATATTTGTCACCAGAATAATTCCACAAAGGATCAGTATCGCGATTGCCAGCTTCTTTCCAAATTTATCAAGACTGACCTGCAGCGGAGTCTGTTTATTCTCGGCAGCATCCATTAGGGAAGCTATTTTACCCAGCTCTGTTGACATTCCTGTACTTGTAACCGCAACAACAGCTCTTCCATAGGTTACGTGGCTTCCTGTGAATACCATGTTTTTTCTGTCACCTATGGCCACATCGGTTGCTGATATAACATCTGCCGTCTTAATAACACTTTCCGACTCTCCTGTCAGTGAGCTTTCATTTACCTGCAAGCTGTGATTTTCGATGATTCTGCCATCGGCACTTATAAAATCGCCGGCTTCAAGTAAAAGTATATCGCCCGGCAGAACCTCCCTGGAGGGTATCTCAATCCTCATTTTGTTTCTGATTACTCTTGCAACAGGAGAAGAAAGAGATTTCAAGCTTTCAAGAGATTTCTCAGCCTTAAAATGTTGCGCTGTACCAAGGACAGAATTTAAAAGAGTCACAGCAAAAATAACTATGGCACTTTCATAATCCCTGAGAAAAAGAGAAACAACAGCAGCGGTTAAAAGAATGATTACCAGAAAATCCTTGAATTGTCCCAGAAAAACTTTTATTACACCTGCTTTTTTACCGGTTTGGAGTTCATTATAACCGTATTTTTCCCTAATACCGTCAATATCTTTTTCAGAGATACCGTTTAAATTTGTATTGAGCTCTTTTAGTACATCCTGAGCTGAGTAGTTGTAGCAATTCTTCATGCCATTCCCCCTCTATTTAATATATTTAAATTTATAGGTTTTACCAGTCTAAAATGACAAATAATTAATAATATAAATAAGATATTTTTAATCTGTACTTATTTCAGGAAATGTATTCGGAAATGGTTAAAAAGATACAATTATTATACATAAGGAGGAAACTTATTACAATTGAATACAGGGAATCTTAACAATTCATTTACAAATTGGTACCCTGTATCAAATCTTAAGAAAAATTTTAGTAAAAAGAAATATAATTTTGATGTCTATTCTGATATAATATCAGATGGGTTTTACATATAAAGGTTAACTTTTCGGACTTTGAAGGATAACCAAACCCATATAAACCAAATATAAATATGAGGTTTATAAATATTTAACATCCCTTTCAATGGAGAGAGCTTTACAAAAGCATTATTGACAAGTTCTGATGTATTTGGGACAGAAGGGATTACGGAGGTAAGTATGAGTTCAAGAAAGAACAAAAGACACAGTCTGTTACCTGCAGTAACAGTTTTTTTTGCGGCTTTGCTGGTAGGCTTGACAGTTATTTATTTAATGTACAGCGGTAATCTGCCCTGGCTGAATACTGCACCTGAGACTAAAGTGACAGATACATCAAAACCGTCCGGAACGGCAGCAGAAACATCAAAGGTTCCTTCTGTTTCAACGAAGACTCCGTCAGGTCAAAATACTGCAGGAGAAACTGATCAGAAACCTGCAGAAAGTACCAATCCGGATGACCTTCTGATCTCATGGAAAACCCCTGCAAGCCTTATTACCAAAAAGGCATTGGGTGATGGCTCCTCTCAGAAGTCCTACAAGGACGGAGGAAAAATAACCTATTGGACCTTAGTTAACAACAAGACCGTCAAGAATTATAATCCACCATATAATATGGCTTTTGGATCGCCGGAAATGTACTCGGTTCTGGAAGGTGTAACAGCCTTCAGAGGCAACAATTACAGAACTTCTCCCTCTTGGGGAACAGCCGATGTAAAGCAGAAAAAGCTGGAAATTGTCTGGACTCATGACATCGGAGCTGTATCAGGAGTGGGAAGCTATTGGCCTGGTGCAGGTTGGACAGGACAGCCTCTGCTGGTTCATTGGCCGGAAGATGTCAGAAAAATGATGAATATAAATTCAGGTTTAAAATCAAAAGATCTGGTGGAAGTAATTTACCCTGTATTTGACGGTAATGTGTACTTCCTGGATATGGAGACAGGTAAACCTTCAAGACCAAAAATGAATATAGGCTTTACCGTAAAGGGGACAGGTATGGTTGACCCTAGAGGGTATCCTTTGTTCTACACAGGACAGGGGCTTAATGAAATAAATGGGAAAAAAGGGTCCTTCAAGTATAGAATCTTTAACCTTATTAATCAAAAGGAGATCTACTCATTTCCGGGAAATGATCCCGTTGCCTTCAGACCCTGGGGGGCAAATGATTCTTCTGCAATGTTGAACAGATATACCGATACGCTAATCAACTGCGGGGAAAATGGATTGGTATATAAAGCCAGACTCAATACAAAATTTGATAAAAAGGCGGGTACAATTTCAATCAGCCCGTCGGTTGCAAAGTATCGTTACAAGAGCAGCTACAGCTCGGAGCAGGGTATTGAGAACTCACCTGCATTTTACAGAAACCTCATGTATTTTGCAGACAATGGAGGTACTATACAGTGTCTGGATATAAACACCATGGAGCCTGTATGGATATATAAGGCAGGTGACGATACTGACAGTACAATAACGCTGGAAGAAACAAAAGAAGGAGTATTCCTGTATACTGCAAATGAAATCGATAAAAGAGGAAAGTCCGGTGCAAGGGCAAACTGTAACATAAGAAAACTTAATGCATTAACAGGTGAGCTTGTATGGCAGAAGGATTATTCCTGCGTTTATCAGTCATATATTAACGGTGGTGCGTTAGCAACGCCTGTTGTTGGCAAGAATGATATAAGTAATGTTGTTATATTTAATATCGCATTAACAGGATCAACAAGTGACGGCACTCTGGTGGCTCTGGACAAGAATACCGGCAAGGAAGTCTGGAAGAGACATCTGGATGCTTACAGCTGGAGTTCGCCTGTAGACTTCAGATCAGATGATGGTAAAACTTATATGCTGTTGTGTGATTTTAGAGGTGATATGCATCTTATTGACCCGAAAACAGGTAAAGATCTGGATAAGATTTCTGTAGGAGGAAATGTTGAAGCATCCCCATCGGTATACAACAATATGGCAGTTGTAGGAACATATGCGAAAAAGATCTATGGTGTAAAAATCAGTTAAGGTAATTATTTAAACAAACAGTATTTTATTAACTAAATTAGTTTAACAAGGCAGGACTAAACAATATTGAATTTTTTTATAAGTAAGAAACAGTGAGGGAGTTATGAGAAGATACAGAAGAAGAGCAAACAACAGGTTTAAGGCAATATTGACAATACTTGTACTGGCATTGATAACCACAGGTATTTGGATTGGCCTCAGCAAGGTGTTTGACTCTCATCAAAACAGTGTTAAAACATCATCAAATACATCGGCAGTTGTAGATTCCAACAACTCAAATGAAGAGGAAGAGGATAACGAGCCTGAACCGGTGGCGGATCCAATGCCGAAGGAAATGACGGATCCGGAGAAGCTGAAAACCTCCTGGACTGAAAAGTCTGACTTTGGAGGAGAAAAGGCTTTCCCAGATTTTGCATTAAAAAATACGTTTTCCAACGTTTTAAGCATGAATTCATGGATATTCAGACTTAATACACCTTTGAAAGAGTATACTGTCAAGAAAAAGAACAAGATTAATTTCGGAGCTTCCTCAGAATACTCCGAGCTTGAAGGAGTAACTACTTTCAGAGGTAATAACTACAGGGATAATGCCTCCTTTGGCACCAGAACCGTCAGTGAGAAAAAGCTTGATATAGTTTGGGAAAAAACAGGGTTGGGTGCAATCTCAGCGCACAACAGCTATTGGCCCGGAACAGGGTGGACAGGCCAGCCTCTCCTGGTTCACTGGCCGGAGGATGTCAGGAAACTGATGAATATTAATGCTGAAATGAAGTCAAAGGATCTTGTGGAGGTTATTTATCCAACTCTTGACGGAAATATTTATTTCCTTGACCTTGAAACAGGAAAGCCCACAAGGAACAAGATACAGATAGGTTACCCCATAAAGGGAACCGCAATGGTAGATCCCAGGGGATATCCCGTTCTGTATACCGGAATGGGTATAAACGAGAACAACGGAAAGTTTACCGAGTATAAATACAGAATTATAAACCTTCTCAACCAGAAGGAGCTGTACTCCATATTCGGAAGAGACCAGGTTGCCTTTAGAGGTTGGGGGGCAAATGACGCTTCTGCATTGCTTGATGGTAAAACAGATACATTGTTGGATGTGGCAGAAAACGGACTGGTGTACAAGGTTAAGCTTAATACTAAATTTGATAAGGCTGCAGGGAGCCTGACAATGGCTCCGCAGTTGACCAAATACCGCTACAGAAGCCCATTTAACGATGAGCAGGGAATTGAAAATTCACCGGCAGTTTACAAGAACTTCATGTATTTCTGTGATAATGGCGGAACCCTGCAGTGTTTGGACTTAAACACTATGAAGCCTGTGTGGATTTATGATACAAAGGACGATACCGATGCAACAATAGTAATTGAAGAAACAGATGAGGGAGTATTCCTCTACACTGCAAATCAGGTTGACAAGCGCGGGGAAAATGGAAAAGCCACTGTAGCTGACTGCAATATCAGAAAACTCAATGCATTGACCGGAGAACTGGTTTGGCAAAAAGATTACCAGTGTGTATATAACTATTATATAAACGGCGGAGCTCTGGGAACACCTGTTTTGGGTAAGGATGATATCAGTAACATGGTCATCTTCAATATTTGCTTCACCGGCTCCAACAGTGACGGCACTATGGTAGCCCTTGATAAAAAGACCGGTGAGGAGATATGGAAAAAGAAGCTTGCCTCGTACAGCTGGTGCTCACCCCTCGACTTTAAGAGCGCGGATGGAAAGACATGGATGGTTTACACTGATTTTGCAGGAAATATGCACCTTGTAGATCCTATGAACGGAAAGACTATGGATACCATCTCACTTGGACAGAATGTGGAATCCTCACCTGCCATCTATAATGACACCATTGTAGTAGGAAGCTATGCAAGAAAGATTTTTGGAATAAAAGTAAAATAGTATACTTTTAAAGTTAATTTATTCAGAGCAACCTTTCGGTTGCTCTTTGAATTTATCTTTTGTCACAAAGTTAAGAAAAAATTAATAGTTTTTGTATATTATTAGGCAGGTAAATATATTATAATTAGAATAATTTGGGTCATTGTATACATTAGATTTGCTATGAAGTAATACCTGAAAATAAGCGAAGCGAATTTTCTTGGTATATAAATTGGAACTTATTTAAGTAATGCACTGTCTAATAAATGGAGAAGTACATAAAATGATTCTTCTCCCAGACCGGAACGAAAATGGTATCCGGGGACACCCTATACCGGAAATGGAGATAAAATGAAGATATTAAGAGAAATTTTAAGCTGGTTCGGAACCATATTAATTTCAATAGTTGTAGCACTGCTGGTTATTATTTTTCTTTTTCAGCCAACAAGTGTAAACGGACCGTCAATGGAGAACACCTTGCATAACAGAGATAAAATTATAATTAACAAAACTCAGAACATTTTTCACAAAAAGCCTGACTATGAAGATATTGTTATAATTGACAGCAGAGTAGACAGAAAACGTTCCTTTATGGATAATGTGATTGATCCTCTGAAATATAATATTATAGTCACAAAGCTAACCGGCAACAAGGATGAGATATTCTGGGTAAAGAGAGTAATCGGTAAAGCAGGAGATGTAATTGAATTTAAAGACGGTAAAGTTATACGAAACGGTGAGACTTTAGACGAGTCTTACATAAAAGAACCCATGAGAAATCAATCAGATGAAAAGATAACGGTGCCGGAAAACAGTGTTTTCGTAATGGGCGATAACAGAAATGAAAGCATGGACAGCAGGGTAATAGGCCCTGTACCGCTGGACCATGTTGTAGGTAAGTACTTATTTAGATTAGGCTTTTAAAAGATGAGATTGTTCATTTAGCCATTCTGGAATGGAGATAGTTATGGAGGCGTTATCAGTATATAAGAAAAAGTACCACGTTGATTATGGAAATGCAGATTATTATAAAAAGTTGAAAATAAGTGCACTATTTAATTTTTTTCAGGATGTTGCCAGCCTTCATGCTGAAAACCTGGGGCTGGGAGTTGAAAGCCTTCAGGAAAATCAGGGTGTAACCTGGGTTTTAGTTAAAATATTGGTTCAAATGGATAAGTTTCCGAACCTCAATGAAGAAATAACTGTTGAGACCTGGCCACAAGAACCAAAAAAGCTGGAATTTGAGAGGGATTTTATTGTCAGGGACGTAGAAGGAAATGTTATAGGAAGAGCTATCTCCAGCTGGGTCATAATGGATATAGAAACAAGGGAAATCAGGAAGACCGAACTTTTTCCAGGAAGATTTCCTCCTTTTAACCCAAACCGCGCAATAGAAGGCAAAATCGGTAAAATAAAAGCCATCGGACCGCTTCAAGAAGTATATCAGAAGGTAATCGGCTACAGCGATATAGACATCAATGGCCACCTTAACAATTCCAAATATATTGACTATATTACAGATTGCTTTTCAATAGAAAGGCATGGCCAGTATACAGTTGATACAATTCAGGTAAGCTATATAAGTGAAGCTCTGGCAGGAGATAAAATTACATTTTACAAAGATATCTCAACCCTTGAAGAAGGAGTTGTCTATGTAGAGGGTGCAGATGATGGGGGAGGTAAAACCTATTTCAAGGCATGTATTAAATTAAGGCAAGATTAAGTAATAAAACTCCGAAAAATATTCGGATCAAAATGGGGAAGTTATTATTTAATCATGCCTAAAGTAACCTGTCAACACATACCAACAGGAGGGGTTTATATGACAAATAATCAAAAATTGAAGGTTTTAGCAGCAATACTTTTTGTTTTAATTATTGTACTTATTGGAATGTTAATATATGCAACAACCATTTATAATAAAAATGATGATAAGCCTGCTTCAAATACTTCAGCCGTATCAACAGCAGCGTCATCCACAACAGATGTACAAGCCGGCCAGAGCAGCACTTCCGAAGCTAAGGAGACTGTTGACCTGAAGCTCTATAAATATGATGCAGAGGATTATGATAAGCCAAAGGAAATAGTGACTGTAACCGTAGATAAAAAACTCTATCAGGACGATATTACGGCCGCGATAAATAAATTACTTGAAACAACCGGCTTGCGTATAAATAAAGCAGTTGTAAGCGGAGAACTGATTACTGTTGATCTGCCGAAGGAAATAGCAGCTAAATTCAACATGGGTAGTGCCGGAGGAATTACGAATACAAATATCCTTGCTGCTACTCTGGTTAATCTTCCAAATATCAATAAGCTTGAGGTTACAGTAGATGGTGTTGCCGGAGTGGAAGGCGATCATTTCAGTTTTAACGGAACCTTTTCAAAAGCGGAAGGAGATAAACCATATAAGTTTACTCCATCGGATAGAGAGGGCAAGGTAATTGATTTTTTGGCATGACTTAATAAAAAACCCTGTTTTAGGGCGGGAAACAGCCGTGTTAAAACGGGTAACTTATTATTTATCATGTCTTAATAAATTAAAGGCTGGTGCAGGTGTGGGGAAAAAAAAGGCTATAAAGCTAAGCTTGTTTATAATAGCTGTTCTTGGTATTCTTGATACTATTATTATAAGAAACAGAAGCGGAAGTATGGACGTTGGCATTTTACTTCCTGGTATGGGCGGGACCGCATTAATCCTTGGACTGTTATTTATTAATACTAAACATTATAAGAAAAATACCAAACTTTATAACAAAATCGGAAAATTAATTATTGCAATGTTTTCAATTTGGCTGGTTTCATTTATCATTGTTTCTGCTATATTGGTTACATCAGCCATTTCCGAAAAAGACCAAAAAGTTGATTGTGTTATTGTGCTGGGCGCAGGCCTTAAAGGAGAAAAACCGACGCTGGTGCTTGTTCAGCGCCTGGACAACACCATCAACTATATAGCTGATCATCCTGATACAAAGGTCATTGTATCGGGAGGCCAGGGTATTGGCGAGACCATTACTGAAGCTGAAGGCATGAAAAGATATCTTGTCGGCAATGGCATGGAAGAAAGCTTAATACTCAAAGAAGAAAAGTCAACAAGTACTTTTGAAAATATGGTCTATTCCAGAGAATTATATCAGCGCACCTTTGGAAAGAAACTTAAAAAAGTTATGATAATAACCAATGATTTTCATATGTTCAGATCGAAAATTCTGGCACGCAGAGCAGGGCTGGAGCCTTATGGAATCAGCTCAGGCACCCCCTGGTATATCTATCCTAACGTATTTCTGAGAGAATACCTGGCAGTTTTTAAATCCTTGGTTTTTGACAGGTAGGTTAAAAATCAAATGCACCGGGAGAAAAGAATCCAGGTACTATATGGAGCACTCCTACATTAAATCAAACTAATGTGTCGCAACCAAAAAAGAGAAGTAAAGTGATATAATAACTTTGCTTCTCTTTTTTTTAACCATGCTTCCACATTAGTTTAATTTGTGCTCGCATGCTTCGATAGGTTATCTGATTTTCTAACGGCTCATTTGATTAGGTAAAGCTGTGTGACCTTTTTCTAACTATTTTGCCAGATTATTTGAAATTTGTAAGAGAGTACTTCAGATAATTTGCTGATTCTTTTCTCCCGGCTCTTTTGATGTATAGTTACTCTATTTTGGGCAGGTTCTGCAGGCTTGCTTCAGTGGATTCAGGTGAATACTCAATATCGTCAAGCTTACCGCTGAAGTAATTTTCATAGGCGGTAAAGTCAAAATATCCGTGACCGCTTAGACAGAAAAGTATTACTTTTTCCTCGCCTGCCTCTCTGGCCAGAATTGCTTCATCTATAGCTGCTCTGATAGCATGCGCAGATTCCGGTGCAGGAACAATACCTTCGGCTCTTGCAAAGGTGAGAGCCGCTTCAAATACTGATTTCTGACCATATGCTTTAGCCTCAATAATCTCATCGTGATACAGTTGGCTTACTATGGCGGAGTCTCCATGATATCTGAGCCCACCGGCGTGTATTCCTGCAGGTATGAAATCATGGCCCAGAGTATACATTTTTGTAATAGGTGCCACCTTTACCGTATCACCATAATCGTAAGCAAAAACGCCTTTTGTGAGCGTAGGGCAGGCAGTAGGTTCAACAGCCACTGCTCTCAGTTTAGTTCCCTTAAATTTGTCCTGAAGGAAGGGGTAGGTAATACCTGAGAAGTTGCTTCCGCCGCCGCAGCATGCAAATATGACATCTGGGTACTCATCCAGCATTTCAAGCTGTTTTTTTGCTTCTATACCTATTATGGTCTGATGAAGGCATACGTGGTTCAGCACGCTTCCAAGTGCGTAATTTGTATCAGAATGTGTTGCGGCGTCTTCAACAGCTTCACTTATTGCGATTCCCAGGCTGCCCGAGCAGTTTGGATCTTTTTCCAGAACACTTCTGCCGCAGTTTGTCAGGTTGCTTGGGCTTGCAACAACATTTGCTCCAAAGGTTTTCATAAAGGAACGTCTGTAGGGCTTTTGCTGATAGCTTACATTAACCATATAAACAGAGCATTCCAGGCCAAACTGGTTTGTTGCAAGACTCAAGGCACTACCCCATTGACCGGCACCGGTCTCGGTGGCCAATCTCTTTATTCCGGCTATTTTATTGTAATAAGCCTGTGGAATGGCAGAATTGAGCTTATGGCTGCCTGTGGCATTTGTTCCTTCATATTTGTAGTAAATACGTGCAGTTGTACCAAGCTGCTTTTCAAGTCCTCTGGCGCGATAAAGCGGACTTGGCCTGAACTGGCGGTACATATCTCTTACTTCCGCAGGAATATCTATATAACGTTCTGTAGTCATCTCCTGCTTAATTATTTCATCAGGAAAAATTGCCTTCATGTCACCGGGTTCAATTAATTTTAAGGTTGCAGGATTGTGATAGGGTGCCGGTTTGTTCGGCATGTCCGCAATTACGTTATACCATTGCTTAGGAATTTCACTTTCGGGTAGAATTACTTTACTGATCTCGTCTCGTCTCATTTTTAACCTCCATGTCAATGTACTTGCCTGAGTAACATTGAACTGTCCTCATCTATAAATTTTTAAATGTGCATATGTTTATTTTATTTAATTATTAGAGCGGTGTCAATAAAGTACTCTGTCATGTAAGTTTGTGTTGTAAAAAATTTTCCTCACAGTTATATATTTTTTTGAGCTGACGCTGTACCGGTTAATTTACTTTTACGAGCATATGGTAAGAAAATTTTCTACAGCCGAAAAGATTTCTGTTAAACCTATGTATTATAATAAATTTTTATGTTATAGAATATATATTGATTAGAACCGTGTACAAGTATGATTTATAAAATACTGTTTAATTCTCTCAAATGACTATACATATCAGGGGGCGTGAGGATATAGTGATCAACTATTTTTTTACATATATTGATAGGATTCCAAGGGAGCTGCACAACAGTCTTTTTTCTTCACAACATCTTCTCTCTTTAGGCATGGTAGGCTGCACCTGGATTATAATAATTTTATTGTTCAGAGATAAAAAGATGGAAACCAAATGGACTGTAGTTAAATGTATGTCACTGATTCTTCCGGTGCTGGAAGCTGCTCAAATGCTCTGGTATAAGAGCATCGGGGAGTTCTCCTGGGGGTATACGCTGCCGCTGCACCTGTGCAGTCTGATGTCAATAGTCCTGCCCCTGATGGCTTTTACCAGGAATAAACTGCTTCAGGAATACTCCTACGCTATCGGCTTGGCACCGGCATTGATGACTCTGCTGACTCCGGATGTTTACTATTATCCATCCCTGTCGTTCATTTATATGCAAACAATGCTGGTGCACGGCATTATCTGCCTTATTCCGCTGTTCATGGTATTCAGTATGGGCTTCAGGCCGGATATCCGGAAGCTCCCGAAGGTTGTAGGCCTGCTGGTTTGCTTTGCTGTGCTGATAGTTCCCGTAAACTACTTTACTGGTGGCAACTATTTCTTTTTAAGATATCCGGCACCAGGTTCACCCATGGAAAGCTTTGCACAAATGGTTGGAAGTCCATGGTATCTGGTTCCTACCTTAATGCTGGGCTGTGTTCTCTGGTTTGCGTTCTATCTTCCATTTGTGCTCTTGGGGATTGTTACTTCTCGTAAAAAAGATGCTGGGCTGGTGCAGGGTGAGGCTGCGGCTAAAGAGGATTCTGTCTTAATGAGATAGCCTGTGAATATTTAAATGGGATTTTTATATCATGTAGTGGCAGCTTCCTTTATGCTGCTTACATTGCTTTTTAAGGTAGGCTAGTTGCTCGGAAATCTGATACTGGTCTGTAAATCTGGTGCTTTTATTGGTTATACCTACAATTGAAAGTGAAATAAGCGGGAATTTTTCGGTTTGGCCATGTCTGTTCTGAGTAATAATATAACCATTATTAATATCATTTTCAGTATAGTAATTTAGTACATCTCTTTCAAAATCTTCAATTATGGCCTTACATAAAGGTTCAATATTGAAATTATTCATAATGATTACAAAATCATCACCACCAATATGGCCGATAAACTGGTGAGTGCTCACGTTCTTAATTATTGTTGAAGACAGCAGCTTTATGATCATATCACCATTCTCAAAGCCATAAACGTCGTTATAAGCTTTGAAATTATCGATATCAAGATATAAGATACTGTATTTTTCATCTGAGCTGATACACCTGTTGATTTTCTGTTCTATGATAACGTTTCCGGGAAGCCCCGTAAGAGGGTTCTGATGTTTGGCATTGACCACTTCAATTTCTGTTGTTTTCTGCAGCAGATCCTTTATAGTCACTGTCCCGAGGTACTCAGAATTTTTTGTGACAATTATGAAGTCATAGAGCTTGTCGGCAGGGCGGGACATGGCAATGTGGGAAACAGCACTCACAGGTGTCTGATAGTCTACCTCAAGAAAATCCGTTTCCATGAGTGAGGTAATAGGTTTCTTCTGGTAAAGACTGAACCCGTAACGTCCGCTTAGCTTAAGAGTAAACCTTGCTTTGGAGATTACACCCAGAACTGTATTATTTTTAACAATGCACAAGCCAAGAACAGAGGGGTTATCCTTAAATATTTCAAATACCTGCTCAACCCTGGTGTTTGGAGAAATGGTAGCCGAATCGGCAGTCAGGTTTTCTATATAAATGCCATTAACCTGATTTCCAAAGGTATGATTTTTTTTTCTGTTTATATCCTTCAGGATCTGAATAACCTCGGAAGATATTGGGCACATCTCTTCCTTGGGTCTTTGTATGAAATACCCCTGACCGTAATGTACGCCCAGGTTGATAAGAGTTTCCATCTCTTCAATTGTCTCAATACCTTCTGCAATCAGATGAATATTAGCCATATGGGAAAGTTCAATCATACTTTTTACCAGTGCAAATTTTATGCTGTCTGAGTTGATATGCCTTATTAAATTCATATCAAGCTTTATGAAATGAGGCTGGATGTCACTGATCAGATTTAAACCGGAATAACCGGCTCCTGCATCATCAATGGCAATTTTATAGGTCTGCTCCTTGTAATGGTTAACTGTGCTTTTAAAGCTGTTCATATCATTTACTGCATTACGTTCTGTTATTTCGAAAATAATATTTTCCGGAGTAATGCCGTACTGGCTTAAATATTCCTTTGTGAAGCCCTGACGAAATTTCATATCATGCATTATGTTTGGATTAACATTAACAAACAGCTTGGTATTTAGTGGCTGGTTACTGTTAAGGAAAGCAGTTTCCAGAGACTTTGTCCGGCAAAGCAGCTCAAGATCCCACAATCTGTTACATTGGTTTGCATAGTAGAACAAATCGTCAGGGTTATTTATGAAGGACTCACCTGTAACCCTGCTAAGGGCTTCATAGCCCAGCATGGAACCGTCCCTCAGCGATATGATTGGTTGAAAAACGGTTTTGATTTGTTTATTATCAAGTATTTTTTCAATTTCCTCTTCGATTCTGTGATTTATCATAGATAACCCTTTAAATTAAAGTATTTGTCAATAATTGTAGCATTATAGCGTTAAATTCATGCTAACTTCGTGTAATGCCAGGGTTAAGAATTTAGTTCTAAAACAGTCTGTCCAAGGGTTTCAAAGCCGGCCCTTCCAGAACTGTTCCGTCATAGCCGTAGCGTGAGGCATGGCAGGGACAATCCCAGGATTTTTCCGCTGAATTCCAGTGAACTTCACAGCCTAGATGTTTACAGGTAGTGTCAACTATAAATATATTTCCTTCCATATCCTTGTATGCGCCTGCTTTTTTACCTTTATACATCACGGCTTTACCTTCTCCAGGCTCAAGAGAAATATCGGTTGGAAGAGGCTCTAACTTTCCTTCTATCAGACTTTCGACTACGTCAAGGTTTTCCTTAATAAAATTCTTGGCCGAATCAACAGGTGTAAATCTTACCGGTGTGAATATTTCTTCCACCTCGCTTTTACCCTTGGTGATTATGTCTTTAATTATCATTGCAGAGACGGTGCTTGTGGTCATACCCCATTTTTGATATGCGGCTGCCAGAAAGATATTGAGCTTGGTGGCAGTTATATGACCTATGAAAGGAATTTCATTCATTGCGGTATAATCATGGGCAGACCAGCGGTATGGAACCTCTATAGCTTTAAAATTATCTTCAGCAAATTTGATAAGGTTTTTATAATGCTCGATCTCATTATTATCCTCTCCGGTCTTATGATGTTCTCCGCCGATAATCAACAGCTGATCTCCGTCCTCCAGAGGCTGAGTTCTGACTGATCTGGTAGGCTCTTCATAGGATATATACATGCCACCCGGTATTTTAATATCAGCTTTTACAGCCAGCGCGTATGAACGTTCAGCGAACATTCTGGCTGAGAAGAAACCTCCACCGTCATAAAAGGGGAAATGACTTGCGATAATTACTTTGTTGGACAGTATACTAAAACCGTCCCTGGTGGAGGTCCTGCACTCTCTATCTTCATGTATATCAATAGCAGTAGTATTCTCAAATATGTGGCCTCCATTCCGGACAAAGGCATTGGCCATGTCAAGCAGATACTTCCTGGGATGGAATTGTGCCTGGTTATGAAAACAGACAGCACCCTTTACCTGGTAGGGGAGTTCCAGAGAGGTTACAAAGGTTGCAGGCATGCCTAAGTCTTGGGCTGTTTTCACTTCGTCCTCGATTTTAGTAATATACTCGTCTTCCTGGGTGTAAACATAATTGGGCTGCCTGCTGAAGTCACAGTTGATCTTATTCTCCTTTATGATATTTTCGATCAAAGCTATTGCATTTTCATTTATTTCTCCATATTTTTTTGCACCATCACTTCCAATTTTTTTTACAAGTGATGAATATTTCAAATCGTGTAATGAGGTGATTTTAGCCGTAGTATGGCCGGAGGTGGAAAGAGTTATCCTGCCTGAGTCAATTACAACCACATCAAAGCCTTCTTTTTGAAGGAGGTATGCATTGGTTAAACCGGTTATTCCTCCTCCTACAATTAAAATATCCGTTCTTATATTATCTGTCAGAGCAGGATAATCCGTGGCAGGGGTTGTCCCAATCCAATAGGATTCAACAGGTTTTAACAAGGTCTTTTCTATAAGATTTTGCATAGTAGCCTCCATAATGAGCAGTATTCTTAATTTTATATTAGATTGTCCAGATTCAGGAGAAATTATTATGATTAAACTTTTCAAAGTTTCATTTATCAGTGCATCATCAGCAGGAGTGGTTGGTGAAATTGTCGGAATTGTGTAAAGCATGAAATTTGAATGTCACAAAATAAAAAGAGAAGTCTTCTAAAGACTTCCCCCATTGGAAGACAAAAAACAGTAAATAATAGAAATCTCACATGACATTATATCATCAATCTTAAAAAAGTTCAAGGAAGCAGCTTTTTTTATGGAATTCATGAATGAATAATTGAATATAATTATTAGTCTAAAAATCAGGAGGATACCAAATGCTGGAATTAAAAGATGTTAGTGCTTACTTGGATGATGCAGCAGGTAGAAACAGAGTCTTTGGACCACTGAGTTTACAGGTTCAAACGGGGGAAATCTGTACTATAATCGGGCCGTCGGGCTGTGGAAAGACAAGCCTTTTGAGAACTTTGGCAGGCTTGGAGGAGAGCTTTGACGGCAGTATTCAAATGGATGGAAAATACTTGAAACCAATTACTTCAAAAATTGCTTATGTACCTCAAACCTTCGGATTGCTTGAGTTTAAAACAGTTAGAGAGAACATACTTCTCCCTCTGAAAATCAGAGATATTTCAATCAATAAAGAGCTCATATGGAGATTCTATTATCTGACGGGCCGGCTGAATGTTGAAGACATACTTGATGAATACCCTGCTCAGCTTTCGATATCCCAACGCCAACGTATTGCCATTGCAAGGAGTTTGGTTATGAAACCGGATTTGTTACTAATGGATGAGCCTTTTTGCTCACTGGATTCATTATCAAGAGAATGTGCCCAAAAAAAGTTGAAGGAAATTTTAATGGAATTCGGCACGACAACACTTATGGTAACACACAGTATTGAAGAGGCAATTTATTTAGGCAACAGAGTTATAGTTTTTTCCTCTGGTGCAGGAAAGATTATAGCTGATATAACTGCTCTTGACAGTAGAGATGAGGACAGAGCTTCAACCAGATTTGTAAAGCTGACTTCAATAATCAGACAATTGATAAAAGAGGATTGGAGAGAAAACAGGTATGAAAAAAATAATAATATATGTTAAAGGGTTTCTAATAGTAAACATACTGTGGTTCATGGCAGCATGGGCTGTGGAAAAGCCGCAGGCTCCAAATCCTATAAGGGTTTACCATTCCTTTAGGTTTTTTATGATTGAACATTTGTACATAGATATAATTGTCAGCTTATACAGAATCTTTGCAGGAATTACTATTTCATTAGTTCTGGGAAGCACCATTGGATACCTGATGGCATCAAGGAAAAGTTTAAATACAATTCTTGATCCCATTGTTGTCTTTCTATTTCCGGTTCCAAAAGCTGTATTACTGCCTGTAATAATAGCTGTCTTCGGATCAGGTGAAGTCTCTAAAATATTAATAATTACCTTGCTTATTGTATTCCACATTATTATTTCTGTAAGAGATACAGTATTATCCATAGACAGGGAGTGTATAGACTATGTTCTCAGCCTTGGAGCCTCAAGGAAGCAGGTTTATAAAAACGTTATTTATCCTCAATTAATTCCCGGTATAATAAACAACGTCAGAATAAAAATCCGAACTGCCATTTCCATACTGTTTTTCTGTGAAGTTTTCGGAACGCCCATTGGTATGGGGCATTACGTACTTGATGCTTGGTTGAGAAATGATTATATTTCCATGTACAAGGGGATTATTATTGTCTGCATTATGGGAATAGTCCTTTATTCCTTGGTAGATCTGGCTGACAGGAAATTAGTCAAATGGAAAAAATAAACTGAAAGGTGCATGTTTTTAAGTTGCTTTTTAGTTTATTATGGTATAGATTAGTTAATATAATAACGTACTTAAGCTCTGGTTTTTAACTGTTGTTTCTGACTGTATTACTTAATAGGCGGAGGTATGCTATACAATGTTAAGAGTGTTTATTGTTGATGACGAACCATCAGTAATTGAAGGGCTCAAAATAATGATACCCTGGAGTGAACTGAATTTTGAGCTATGCGGAGAAGCATCAAACGGACAGGAAGCCCTTGCCGAAATAGAAAAGCTCCATCCCCATTTAATTATAACTGATATCCGTATGCCGGTCATAAGTGGGCTTGAGCTTATTTGTGAAGTCCGAAAGCTGGACTCTGATACAGAATTTGTCATTTTAAGCGGCTATGCCGACTTTGCTTATGCCAAGGAAGCTATGAGATATAATGTATCGGACTATTTGTTAAAACCTTTGGAAAAAGAAGAGATAATTTCCGTACTTCAGAAAATAAAAAACAAAATGGATGCAAAATTCCTGACATTATACGGATTTTCAAAAAAAGATATCGAGACCTTTAAAATAAGCAGAAAACTGCCCCACAGAAATATAAAAAATGACTTTTCCAACAATGAAGTTCAGAGCCTATGGTGGAAATCGCTGCGGGAAAACTTTGAAGAAGAACTAATATCAGCCGTCAAACTCATGAATTATGATGATGCAATCAAGCTTATTGACGAACTGTTTGACTGGTTCAGCTCTAAAGAGATTAGTGGCACAAACGCATGTATTATGGTAAATAGCTGTGTTTATCATATTCTTTATATTGCATATGAAAGAAATATAAAGTTAAACACAGTCTTACCTTCAGACAGCAGCAACAAATGGGATCTTGCAAACCTGAAAAGTTACATGACAAATATTGTTTTGCAGATAATCCGTTTAATGCTTGAGGAAAGAAAAAGAAATTCAAGGAGTTATCTATACGAAGTTAAAGCATACATAGAAAAGAATTATGAAAAGGATTTAAGCGTTTCACAGCTTGCCGACTTGGTATTTTTGGAGGCTGGATACCTTGGCGATGCATTTAATAAACTATTCGGCTGCAGTATAAACGAATATCAGCATCGCCTCAGGATAGGTAAAGCAATAGAACTTATTGAAACCACCGATTTGAAACTGAGTGAAATTTCAGCGGCAGTTGGTTATAATAATTACAATAACTTTTATTCTCATTTTGGAAGAATCACACATATAAAGCCAACCCAATATGTGCGGAAATAGAAACTCAAACCTCCTCAATGCGAAGGATTATTTCAGTGCCTCGTTCAGGGGCACTGTGTATGGCAAAGTGAAACCTTTCACCATAATTCATCATCATGCGGCGGTAAACATTTTGGATGCCGACACCGCTTTCAGTTTCACTATTAGTCACCGCATCCGTATTTAATTCAGCCTTGGGATTTTCCAGCTGGCTAAAAATTGCTTCAACCTTTTCCTTAGCCATTCCGGATCCGTTGTCCTTAACCGAGATAACAAGCGCATTGTCCATGATATCAGCCTTTATTGCAAGCCTGCGGTTATCTTCCATAGACGATTGAAGACCGTGTTTGCAAGCATTTTCTACAATTGGCTGAATACTCATTTTAGGGATGAGGCGTTTGGACTCAATTACTTCAGGTGAAACCTGTATCTCAAATTCAAACTTATCACCAAACCGGAATTTTTCAATTGCCAGATATTTATCAATAAAGTCCATCTCCTCAGTAACGGTTATCAGGTCACTTCCGGTTGTAAGCATGCGTTTGAAAAGTTTAGACAGGCTTGAAATGATGGCGGAAAGTTCGGTATATTCATTTTTAACGCAGAAAACAAGTATTGCGTTAAGAGTATTAAATAAAAAATGAGGATCTACCTGTGCTTGCAAATACTGGTATTCAGCACGTATATTTTCCACTTCTATGCTCTTTTTCTGCATCTCAAGCTTGTAAACAACATTTATCAGTTCGTTGATTTCAGCGATCATATTGTTGAAAGCTCTTATTAACCAACCAACCTCGTCTTTTCCTGTATTGGAAAGCAGCAGCGGCTCCATATGGTCTTCGCTGACTTTTTTTATATGGGTGGACAGAGCTGATAAGCGATAACTCATTGAGTTAAGCACCGACCATATTAAAAACACCGAGAACGCAGAAAGAGAAAGCGTAATCAGCAAAATATATGCCAACACAACCAACTGGCTTTTGTAAATTAAATATTTGTTATATACACCAGTTATTTTCCAGCCTTCAAAGTAAGGTGCCGGACCAATTGCATCCTGGAGAATATAGTAACTGTCATCCAGCGGAAGCTTTAGGTCTGAAACTGTTCCATTATTTCTTGAATTCATGTTTTGAGTACTCCAGATGATATTATCACCTGTGGCAGTAAGATATGTATTCATACTTTCAGTTTCACTTTTAAGCTTGTCAATTATCCGGTCCAGTTTCAACTCTATAAGCAGGAAGTTTGTAGCATTTTTTAAATAGGTGGGTGAGTTGATTTTCCGGATGATTGTTAATCTGTTTCTATACGGAGTAATAGCTATAGCTGTAGAGCCGGGATAAACCACAAGATTTGAGCTGCTTTCAGAAGCCATCCTGTACCATTCACTTTTACGGGCGGTATTGTCCAATACACGGAAATAGTCGGTGTTGATGAAATGAGGATCAGCTATATACAGCGAGATCTCGGCTATGTCGGGGTTACTGACCAGATACATGTTAAAACGGTTCCTCAGCGAATTCCAGTAAAGGTCGTAATGCTCGACAGGGGTAGAAAAGCCTTTGGACAAATCGCTGAGCAGGGACTTGTCCGCATTTACCTGATTT
Source organism: Bacillota bacterium (assembly GCA_023409265.1). Taxonomy (GTDB): domain Bacteria; phylum Bacillota; class Clostridia; order Acetivibrionales; family DSM-1351; genus Ruminiclostridium. The sequence continues at coordinate 244,921 of JAEYHZ010000046.1, forward strand.
GCAATATTGACAGCGGTCTGAGTCAGAACATAAAAATCATTGGATGCACCCTCAAAGGTCTGGTTCAGGTAATGTGTTTCATTCTGTTGCATTGCCCGAGAAGTAAAAGCCACCCAAACGATACCTCCTGCGATTACAGGCAGACATATGCAAAAAATATATACTAAAATAAATTTTCGTCTGATACTGATGTTGTCAAAGGAAACGAAAAATCTTCTCATTATCATTGGTGCCTCCCCTATTTTACTCTATAAGGCTGCTTTATTGATCACGAATATTTCTTTTTATACTCTGAAGGCGAAATGCCGGTAAATTCCTTGAATTTTTCCGTAAAGTAACGATAGTCGGAATAGCCCGATTCCTCACAAACAGCGGTTATTTTCATATTTGCCGATGCTATGAGCATTTTAGCGTGTTCAATTCGCAAATAGTTAAAATAATCATTGAATTTTTGTCCGGTTTTCTTTTTTATTATTTTACTTATTATGATTGCAGACAATGAAAATTTCTCAGCAATACTTTGTAAGGAAAGAGCTTTTGTGTAATTTCCCTTAATATAATCTATAATTTCATTTTCCAGCAAAAACAACGGTTTGTCATTGTGAATATTCTGTTTTTGAAAAATAAACTTGCACATTTCAAGGGCCAGTTTTTTACAATTTGGATTTAAATTACCTACCGACGCGGTAAAATTAAGGATAACCCTGTTGGCCTCGATTCCGTCTGCATAGGACATTTTCATGACTACATCTGCCAGCCTGTAAAGGCAAATGGAATAAAGCCGACGTGAAACGGCAGTGTGTTTAAGCTTGAGAAAAAACTCATCAACAGCACTTATTACCTGATTGACATCATTTCCTTTTAAAGAATTGACAACCTTGTCAAAAGGCAGATTGGGAAATATTGACGCTCTCCCGGGTTTGAACTGGCTTTGAGTGACTGTCTTTACTTCAAGTTCCTCATAATTGACCACACTATTTTCAGGGTGCAGCATGCAGTAAGTTTGGAGCTGCTCAAGCTGCCTGCCGCATTTATAAATACTATCAATAACTCCGCTGTCATTAATTCCGCTGATCAGCAGCCAAAAGGAACTGATACCATAGCTCTTTAAATCTGCATCCCTTAACTGATCGGCTAACTTTTCAGCAGATCTGGCTCCATCTGAAAATATTTGCATGCTGTCATTCATAATTATGATATAGCTGCCGTTGCCATTGTAGAATAAGCAGCTTTCGTTCGGAATACCTGTTAGCCGTATAAGCAGATCATATATTATGCTTTCTGGATTATTAATTATATTTTCATTGGAATCTGCTATAAATTGTACAATACGTATTTTAGCACTTTCGGGTATATCAAAAATGTTTCGTGCCTTCCGTCCCAATTTTTCGCCGCGCTTCCCATCCATAATATCATTGAACAGTTGATTGGCAGTATAGCGGATAAGCTCAAGGTTTTCCTGCCTTGCATATTTTTCATTTTCAATAATTCCTGCTGCGTGGCAAAGCTCATTTTCCAATTCCTCAGAACCCAAAGGTTTGGTAAGATATCCAAGAGCACCGAGCTGCAAAGCTTTCTGAGCATAGATAAAATCATTGTAGCCACTGAGAAGAATAAATTTTGGTGGGGTGGATATTTCATTGTTTACTTTCTCGATTAGTTCCAGTCCATTCAAACCGGGCATCCGGATATCGCAGATAACCAATTCAGGTCTGGTTTCATCAATAACCGAAAAAGAGGCTGCACCATCCGATGCTTCCCCTACAATTTTAAAGCCCAGCTTATCCCAATTAACAAAAATCCTTAGCCCTTCAAGCACCGAAGGCTCGTCATCTGCCAGAACAACTTTCAGCATTTTGCTAACCCCTTTAAAAAATGTCCTATATTTATCCCTAATTTGATAATTTACTTTAGGTGGACTTATCAAATATAATCCAATTATACAAGAGGCGGGTTGAACAGTCAAATAGACTGAAAAGCGTAAAAAACAACCCTAATTTCATTCAGGAAGCTTTTTACGTATAATACCCGCAAATAAATTTTAGGAGGATCAGAATTATGAAACGGTTTGCATCATTTGTTTTAGCAGCGGCTTTTGCAGTTACAATGTCCGCATGCGGTAACAGTAATGAGCCAACAACCAGTACTCAAGCAGCGTCGACTAGCAGTAGCGCGCCATCCACAACTGCATCATCAGGCAGCACTTTACCGGTGCTTTCACCTGAAAATCCTGTTGAACTGAGCATTTGGATTACTACAAATCAAGCAGCTCCAAATAGTGACAATAAGCTTTCAAAGTTATTGAAGGATAAGCTGGGTGTGACGCTTAATTACGAAATAATAACTCCGGATAAACAAGACGAAAAGATAGGTGTTGCTCTTGCCGGCGGTGAATATCCGGATTTGCTCGGTGTTACTGATCAAAACGCACGTATGGTCACAGGCGGTGCTTTTATCCCATTGGATGAGTATTTAACTCCAGAAGCTGCAGGCACATTATATGAACATGTTAAGCCTTACTGGAATAAGATAGCTTATGACGGCGGACAAGGAAAGCATATATACCAAATTCCAAACTATAACCGTTATTATGGTGATATCACAGGCGGTACAAACTTTGGCGCCTCAGGTTTCTGGATTCAGAAAGCTGTTCTTGCAGATGCCGGATATCCTGATCTGTCAAACATGACACTTGAAAAGTATTTCAAGCTGATTGAAGACTATAAGAATAAATACCCAACTATAGATGGACAGCCGACAGTCGGCTTTGAAATCCTTTGTGCTCAAGGAAGGGAGTTTGGTTTAACTAATCCGCCTGAGTATCTTGCAGGTCATCCAAATAATGGTGGCGTTATTGTTGAAAACGATGTAGCAGCAATATTTGCCGACAAGGATGTCGCAAAGAGATATTATAAGACTTTGAACGAAATGAATGCAAAAGGACTTGTTGATAAAGAAAGCTTTACACAGACACTAGACCAATACCATGCAAAAATTGCTACAGGCCGTGTACTCGGTATGTATGACCAGCGTTGGAGCTATGGCAATGGCCATGATGCTCTTGTTGCAGCCGGTAAGGACGAACGTACTTACGTAGCGACACAGCCAACATATGATGGAATAGCTCCATACTATGCGGACAGAGACGTTATGAACCTCAACCAGGGTCTTGGAGTATCAGTGACCTGTAAGCAGCCCGCAGTTGCTGTTGCCTTCATTAACACAATATTGACAGAAGAATGGCAGAAGATTCTCTCATGGGGTATTGAAGGTGAAGATTATGTTAAGGGTGCCGACGGAAGATTTTCAAGAACTGAAAAACAGCGTGCAGATAACAGAGACCTTGTCTGGAGAGCTTCAAACCAATTAATGGCTCTCAGAGACATAATGCCAAAGCATAATGGTTCTTTTTCAGATGGAAATGCATATAGTCCGGATGATCAGCCGGAAGAATTCTACGCTGACTTAAAGCCATACGATAAGGAATTCTTAAGCAAGTACAACAAAAAGACCTGGAGAGACTTCAACAATCAGCCACCGGAAAACCCTGTTTACTATCCGGCTTGGAACATAGCTCTTCCTGACGGAAGTGATGCTCAGATGGCAGACAAACAGTTAAAAGACACTGCACTGCAGTTCCTGCCAAAAGCTATTATGGCTAAGCCAGCTGACTTTGATAAGGTTTGGACTGAATATACAACTGCTATAGGCAAAATTAATGTTAAAGCATATGAAGATGCTATAAATGCAGGAATTCAGGATAGAATCAAAAATTGGTCATCTAAATAGTTTTATTTGATAGTTAATTATTAAAATAATTAATCTGGGAAAAGGGGATGCAAGTCCCCTTTTTTTAGATAAACAGGAGGTAAAAAAGATGAAGGCAAAAACGCCGGCTCTTCCAAGAAATCGCAGGAATATCTGGGGCACCATAATCTCACAGCGTGAGCTGATTATCATGAGTGTGCCCCTCCTGCTATACAAAATATTGTTTTCGTATGTGCCGATAACTGGCTGGACTATGGCATTTCAGAATTTCAAACCTTCAATCAGAAGTACATTTGATCAGCAGTGGGTTGGTTTTGAAAATTTTGTCAAGTTATTTACCGGCATAAATGGTGAACGCTTTATAAGAGATATCCGAAACACGCTGGCGCAAAGTTTTTTTACACTTGTAGTTAGTTATATAGGTGCAATACTTCTGGCATTAATGTTAAACGAGGTAAAAAACATAGGATTTAAGCGTATTGTACAGAACATAACATATATGCCTCACTTTTTATCATGGATCATTGTTGCAGGACTGGTTTCCACCTCTCTTGCACTTCCCTCAAGTGGGGGTATTATCAACATAGTGTTGACTAAGCTTCATATTATTAATGAACCAATACAATTTCTTTCAAATCCGGATTATTTCTGGGGAGTTGTTGCAGGTTCCCATTTGTGGAAGGAACTTGGCTGGAACACAATAATTTATCTTGCCGCTATGACTGCAATCGACCCTGCCCTGTATGAGGCAGCCGATATAGATGGAGCTAACCGCTATCGTAAAATGTGGAATATAACCCTTCCATCAATTAAAGCCACTATAGTTATACTGCTCATTATGAGTATAGGTTGGATTCTGGAGGCAGGCTTTGAAATCCAATACTTCCTTGGAAACGGTCTTGTAATTGAAAAAGCTGAGACTATTGATATTTTTGTTCTCAAGTACGGTATACAAATGGGTAATTATTCACTGGCAACTGTAGCTGGTATATTTAAAACCATAGTAAGTATTATATTGATCGCAGGTGCTAACTGGATTGCCGGACGACTAGGCGAAGAAAAGTTAATCTAAAGGAGGGGGGAAGCTAAATGAAAATAGGAAATAAAAATCTCAGTACTGAAAATGTTATTTTTACAACTCTTAATACTACTTTTCTGATACTTCTTTCCATAATCATGGTATATCCGATGCTAAATACCCTTGCCGTATCCTTTAACGAAGGAATGGATACAGTGCGCGGCGGAATATATCTATGGCCGAGAATATTTTCACTCCAGAATTACCGTGTTGTTTTCAACATGGACACGATTTATGGAGCGTTTATGATAAGTGTTACAAAAACCATAGTTATAGTAGTAACTAATCTTTTCTTTACTGCTATGCTGGCTTATACCATTAGCCGTAAAGAGTATATTTTCAGAAAATCAATAACGGTTATATTTGTTATGACAATGTATTTCAATGCTGGTTTGATACCAAACTATATCCTAATCAAAGATCTTAATATGATAAATACCTTTGCAGTATATTGGGTACCGAATATAATAAGTGCATTTAACCTTATAGTAATCCGTACCTATATTAAATCAATACCTGAAAGCTTTATTGAATCTGCTAAAATGGACGGTGCACGTGAGTTCCGTATTTTCCTTCAGATAATTCTGCCTCTGTGCCTTCCTACTCTTGCCACTATTGCGCTCTTTGTTGCAGTTGGTTCCTGGAATTCATGGTTTGACACCTTCCTGTACAATTCAGGTCGTCAGAGTCTCTCAACACTACAGTATGAACTTCAGAAACTTTTAGCAAGTTCATTGATGTCAGGTAGTACTACGCAGGCAAGCGGAGTAAATGCCGCTGCTCAGGGGGGCGGCAATGTCACAACCCCGCAGTCTATCAGGGCGGCAATCACAATTGTTGCAGCAGTGCCTATTCTGGTTGTTTATCCGTTTCTTCAAAGGTACTTTGTACATGGTCTGGCATTAGGAGGAGTTAAGGAATAATGAGCAAAAGTCTTTGGGAGACCTATAATGAATATTTTCCTGTGTGAGCTGCAGTGACACCCGTATCAATTAAAACTCATGAGGAGATTATTGTTAAACACTTTTCCAGCATAACTCCGGAAAACCAGATGAAACCGGAAATTCTGCACCCATCTGAGCATATATATGATTTTGAGCAGGGTGATATTATAGCGGATTTTGCCGTGAAAAACAACATGTGGCTTCGCGGACACACACTGGTATGGCATAACCAGACACCGGGATGGTTTTTTAGAGACGGTGATAAGCCTGTGACCCGTGAACTTGCATTAAAACGCATGAGGGAACACATATTTACGGTAATGGGGCATTACAAGGGTTTGACGTATGCCTGGGATGTAGTAAACGAGGCTGTGACTGACAATGCGGCAGCTCCTCTGCTGCGTCAGACGCCATGGTTGGGGGCTGTGGGTGAGGATTATCTTGAGCAGGCCTTCAAGTTTGCAGCTGAGGCTGATCCGGCGTCTAAACTGTATTACAACGATTATAACGAGTGTGACCCGGTTAAATCAAAAAAGATATATGACCTGGTAAAATCACTAATTGAACGGGGTGCACCTGTAGACGGAATTGGAATGCAGGGGCACTGGGATATATATGTTCCGGAGCTGGACAAAATCCGTAGAGCCATAGAGTTGTATGCTTCACTTGGCGTGAAGCTGCAAATTACCGAGTTGGATATTTCACTGTTCAGGTTTGAAGATACTTCAGCTTATGAGAAAGCTCCGGAAGAACTAATAGAACTGCAATCAGAGAGATACCAAAAGATTTTCGAGCTTTTAAGGGAATATAAGGATTTGTTTACCGGTGTCACCTTCTGGGGTGTTGCCGACGATAACACATGGTTGTCTGATTTCCCGATAAAGGGGAGAAAAAACTGGCCTTTGATTTTTGATGATCAGCATAAGCCAAAGAAGGCTTTCGATAGCATAGTAGTTTTTTAAATCCTTAAGAAAGGGAAATATTATATGCCAAATTCTTTTCAGACAGGTAATTATTCAAACCTGTTTACCGAATATGGTTACTCTGAAGCCAAAGTGCAGGAGCATATTTATTCCACCTTTAATACGCTGTTTTTTGGCAGTGAGGATCAGCGTATCTATCATGAAGTCGGTGAGGATATGGGTTATCTGGTGGATACCGGTAACCTGGATGTCCGCTCCGAAGGACAGAGCTACGGCATGATGATTGCCGTTCAAATGGATCGCAAAGATATTTTTGACCGGATATGGAAATGGACAAGAACCTATATGTATATTGACCATGGCCAATATAAAGGTTATTTCGGATGGTCTGCGCAACTGAATGGTCAACGCAATTCCGACGGCCCTGCACCTGACGGTGAAGAGTTTTTTGCTATGGCACTTCTGTTTGCCGGAAGACGGTGGGGAGACGGTGAAGGTATATTTAATTATACCAGGGAAGCCAGAAGTATACTGCACGAAATGGTACATAAAATAAGAGACCCTATGTTTGATCCTCAGACAAAGCTGATTCGTTTTTTCCCAAATTGTAATTTTTCAGATCCATCTTATCATCTTCCACATTTCTATGAATTATTCTCACTTTGGGGAAATCAGGAGGATGCGAGTTTTTTTAGAGAAGCGTCCAGGCTTAGCCGGGAGTTTTTGAAGAAAGCATGCCACCCCGTAACCGGACTATCGTCTGAGTATGCCGAGTATGACGGTACACCCCATAACCGGGCAAACCATAATCTGTTTTACAGCGATGCCTACCGCACTGCTGCCAATATTGCACTGGATTATGAATGGTTTGCTGCTGATGAATGGTCATGTACACAAGCGGAAAATATTCAGAATTTTTTTGGAAGGACAGTAAAGGGTAAGGAAGATACTGTTTATTATATTGACGGAACACCTGTTACCAATCCGGATGACCTGGTGCATGAAGTTGACGGGACACCGGCGGGAGTATTGCATCCTGTGGGGCTGCTTGCAACTCTGGCACAGGCGTCACTTGCTTCACGCGGTCAGTTCCGTGAATATTATGTCAGAAAATTTTGGGAGCAACCTCTGCGAACAGGAAAACGCAGATATTATGACAACCTTTTATATTTCTTTGCACTTCTGGCCCTTAGCGGAAACTACAGGATTTGGTAAATATTTAATAATGTATCGGACAGTAGAATGGGTGTGTGACATTTTAAATCCGGTACAAATGCAATATATGTCTCTCCCAAGATTGCTGCAGCCGGGATATTAAAGTTTATACCGGCTGCAGCAAAAACCCCGGATTTTCAATCGAGAATCCAAATCTGCTTTAGGCGTGCGTAAATAAATTTGATTATTTACATTGGATTATTTAAAGATCATCTTATTATATTAAAAATATCTGTTTAATATTTCTAGTATTATATCATTAGTAATTATCTTATTAGTAATTATCTCATTAGTATGTTAACTCACTATAATATTAACACATTATTAACTCACTATTATATTAACACATTATTATATTAACTCACTATCAAATCCGCAGAAACACAAATTATTGAGAGCTTCATGGATAAACAATGAGTGTAATGAAGCTTAAGCCTTAGAGAACTCAATTTTCATCAGTTATATTAATCTTTAGATATGGTTATTAAATTTGTATTTGCCATATGTAAACAGCATTGGTAAGTACTTTTGATAAATAAATTTTAGAGGAGGCGGTTAAAGTTGAGTAGTACAATATACAGGAACTGGAGGAAGGCAGCAGCCATCTTTTTAGTGCTTTGTCTGGTTATATCACTTATACCTGTTAACAGCATAGTGTATGCCGAAAGCACAACTGTATACCATGAGACCTTTGCCGATGGAGCTGGTAAAGCGGTACAATCCGGAGGTGCCACCCTGACTCAGGTTACCGGTAAAGTTTTTGACGGCAATGAAGATGGAAAGGCTTTATATGTAAAGAACAGGTCAAACAGTTGGGATGCTGCCGATTTCAAGTTTGCCGATGTGGGAATGCAAAATGGAAAGACCTATACCGTTACTGTAAAAGGCTATGTTGACTCAGATGTCACCATACCTGACGGAGCTCAAGCATGTCTTCAGACAGTAAACAGTTACGGCTGGCTGGCAGGTGTTAATATGACAACTGGAGCAGCATTTACATTGACGGGGAAATGTACAGTTGATACTTCCAAAGATTCTGCCCTGCGAGTGCAGTCAAACGATGAAGGGGCAACGGTTCCATTCTACATTGGGGATATTTTGATCACCAGTGATGAAACAGGTGGTACTACAGAAAAGGTAATATACCACGAAGGCTTTGAATCCGGAGCAGGAAAGGCTGTACAATCAGGAGGGGCAAGCCTTACAGCAGTTGATAAAACCTTTTCGGGCAATGATGATGGAAAGGCTTTATATGTAAAGAACAGGTCAAACAGTTGGGATGCTGCCGATTTCAAATTTGCCGATGTGGGAATGCAAAATGGAAAGACCTATACCGTTACTGTAAAAGGCTATGTTGACTCAGATGTTACCATACCTGACGGAGCTCAAGTGTGTCTTCAGACAGTAAACAGTTACGGCTGGCTGGCGGGTGTTAATATGACAACTGGAGCAGCATTTACATTGACAGGAAAATGTACAGTCGATACTTCTAAAGATTCTGCCCTGCGAGTGCAATCAAATGATGAAGGGGCAACAGTTCCATTCTACATAGGGGACATTTTGGTCACCGAAACTGTTACGGGCCAGGAGCCGGAAACTCCGAGGGACCCTGCCCTGCCGTTTACTACAATAACCTTTGAGGACCAGACAACTGGTGGTTTTGCTGCCAGAGGTGGAGATGAAATTCTCACAGTAACAAATGAAGCTAACCATACCGATGGTGGTACGTATTCATTGAAAGTTGAAGGCAGAACGGAGAACTGGCATGGACCATCATTACGTGTGGAGAAATATGTTGACAAGGGCAGCGAATATAAAATTACTGCCTGGGTTAAACTCATAGCTCCGGAAAGCTCAAAAATACAGCTCTCTACACAGGTGGGAAGCAGTACTCCAGGATATTCTACGCTTGTAGCTAAAACAATCTCTACAAATGACGGCTGGGTAAAATATGAGGGTACATACCGCTATAATAGTGTACCTGACGAATACCTTACTATATATATAGAAAGTTCAAATAATGCTACTGCATCTTTCTATATCGATGATATAAGTTTTGAGAAGACACAATCGGGTCCAATTGATATACAGAAGGATCTTACACCAATTAAAGATGTATATAAAGACGACTTCCTGATCGGAAATGCTATTTCAGGAGAGGATCTTAGCGGTGTAAGGCTTGAACTCCTGAAGATGCATAATAATACAGCAACTGCAGGTAATGATATGAAACCGGGCAGTCTGCAGCCCACAAAAGGTAACTATACTTTTGCCGCAGCAGATACCATGGTTGATAAAGTTCTGTCGGAAGGAATGAAAATGCATGGGCACGTACTGGTATGGCATCAGCAAACCGGAGAATGGATGAATACCGCTACAGATGAAAGCGGAAATAAAGTGCCTCTGCCTCGTGAAGAAGCTCTCGAGAATATGACAAGTCATATAAAGACAGTTGTAGAGCACTTCGGCAACAAGGTTATATCCTGGGATGTAGTAAATGAAGCAATGGGTGACAATCCATCCAATCCGTCGGATTGGCGAAGCTCTCTGCGCAATGATTCAATGTGGGGGAAGGCCATCGGGCCGGATTATGTTGAACAGGCATTTTTAGCTGCCAGAGAAGTTCTGGATGCACATCCTGATTGGAATATAAAGCTCTATTATAATGACTATAATGAAGATAATCAAAAGAAATCCCAGGCCATTTACAATATGGTAAAAGAAATCAACGATAAATACGCTGAAACTCATCAGGGTAAACTTCTTATTGATGGAGTCGGTATGCAGGCACACTATAACATAAAAACCAACCCTGTTAATGTTGAACTGTCATTGGAAAGATTTATCTCTCTGGGTGTTGAGGTAAGTATAACGGAACTTGACATTACCGCAGGAGAAAACTCCCAGCTCTCCGAGAAGCTTGCAGAAGCTCAGGGCTATTTATATGCGCAGCTGTTTAAAATCTTTAAAGCCCATGCTGCGGATATTGAACGTGTTACAATATGGGGAATGGACGACGGTACAAGCTGGAGGTCATCTCAGAATCCACTGCTGTTTGATAAGAATCTGCAGGCCAAGCTGGCTTACTACGGCGTAGCTGATCCTGATAAATACATGTCGGAGCATGAACCCACCACACCGGTAGGTGCAAAACAGTCAACTGCTAATTTTGGCACTCCGGTAATAGACGGTTCTATGGATTCAATATGGAGTAATACACCTGCATTGGCAATCAATGAGTATCAAATGGCATGGCAGGGCGCTACAGGTACTGCCAGGACTCTCTGGGATGATGATAACCTGTATCTGTTGATTCAGGTAAGTGATGAACAGCTTGATAAAAGCAGCGCAAACGCATACGAGCAGGATTCGGTAGAAGTCTTTGTAGATGAAAACAACGGTAAAACTTCATTCTATCAAGAGGATGACGGGCAATACAGAGTAAATTATGACAACGAGACCTCCTTCAACCCTGCTGGAATATCGGAAGGCTTTGTGTCGGCTGCAAAGGTATCAGGAACTAATTATACTGTTGAAATGAAGATACCTTTTAAAACAGTAACTCCCGAAAACAATACAAAGATCGGTTTTGACGCTCAGGTCAATGATGCACAAAATAGTGCGCGCCAGAGTGTAGCAGCCTGGAATGATCAATCAGGTTCAGGTTATCAGGACACCTCGGTTTTTGGTGTGCTCACTCTCACAGGCAAAGGCGGCTCCGGTGAACCAGGCAATCCGGGTAATCCAGGTAATCCAGGCAGTTCCGGTAACTCCGGCAGCGGATCAGGCAGTGGAAGTAACCCCGGAAGTTCATATAACAGCTCTCCGGCTGCAGATACAAAGTCCGAATCAAATGTAACAGTAAAATTATCTGCTACTGTGAATTCCGATGGAAGCGCCAATGTGAAAGTAACCGACAAAGCAGTAGAAGATATCTTAAAAGATATAAATAAAATTCAGGACGGTGTAAAGCCGACAGTCATACTTACCGTCAACGTACCTTCCAATGCCAATGCTGCAACCCTCGAACTTCCTGCCAACGCATTAAGTAAGCTTTTAGAGGCGGACAAGGATACTTCACTTAGGGTGACTGCAGGAATTGGTGAACTTTTGTTTGACAGTAAGACAATGGAAGCAATTTCCAAAGCGGGCACAGGTGTAAACTGAAATAAAAATTTCAAAGGTTGCAGCTGCCGATTTGGCCGGTTTACCGGTGGAAACAGCCGGAAAAATTGGTGACCGCCCCGTTTATGAATTTGCTGTATCCAGTGGAGATATAAAAATTTCTGATTTTAATGGTGGTATTGTAACTGTAAGTATTCCTTATACACTTAAAAAGGATGAAGATCCTAATGCAGTTTTGGTCTACTATATTGACAGCAGTAACAGCCTGACTCCTGTAAGAGGATCTTATTATAACGGTACTGAGGAGTTTACAACAACGCATTTTTCAAGATTTGCTATAGGTTATAAAATGGTAGGCTTTACAGATGTGACAACAAGTGACAGCTGTTATGCTGCAGTAACGTATCTCGGTGCCAGAGAAATTATAACGGGAACCGGCTTTGAACCAAATCGTGCTGTAACCCGTGGTGAGGCTATAGTAATGCTTATGAAGGCATATGACATAAAACCTCTTGCCGACCCAAGGGACAATTTCTCAGATGCGAAAGGCGAATTTGCAGGCTACTATGCAAAAGCCAAGGAAATCGGTTTGACAGTTGGGGTTGGTAATAACAGAATCAGTGCTGAAACACCGCTAACTCGTGAAATGCTGTATACAATGGTATATAACATAAAAAAATATTTTGGCGAGTTCCCGGTTACAGCTGCTCCAGATATAGATAATCTGACCGGGTCAAGCAGCAAGTTCTCCAGCTGGTCGGTTAATGCTGCTAAAAAACTTGTTGAAACAGGAGTACTTAAGCCTGTGGACTTCAATTCAATCAGTCCAGACTCTTCAAGCACCATGAGCAATTTCGCAAATGTGTTATATACTGTACTTAACAGGCAAAGTTTAAATTAGAGCAAAATAATATTACAGCCGGGAGCCGCTTCAAAAGCAATGTTTTCTTAATGTTGCTTTCGGGCGGCTCCTGTTTTTTTAGAAAATGAAAACAGGGGATTATTTGTTGAATCAAAATGTTTAAAAATATATTAAATAATTATTATCTCTTGTCATGGGAATACTTAACAGGGTATATTTTATTATAAGAATTAAACCTTCAATATTTGGGGAAAGAGGAAATTAATATTTTATGGAATGGTTTACTATAATTTTGATCCTGCTTGTAGCAATAGCAATTTCCAATGTAATTAATCATTTTATACCCATGATACCTGTTCCATTAATTCAAATAGCGCTTGGAAGCATTTTTGCGGTTATTCCGTTGGGAATACATATCGTTGTGCAGCCCGAACTGTTTTTCGTGCTTTTTGTTGCTCCTATTTTATTTAATGACGGCAAAATGATTCCCAAAAGGGACTTGTGGAAATTAAAAGTACCAATTCTGTTACTTGCGCTTGGATTGGTTTTTGCAACTGTAATAATTGGGGGATATCTGATTCACTGGTTGATTAAAGAAATACCTTTGCCTGCAGCCTTTGCCCTGGCAGCTATTTTATCTCCTACCGATGCGGTGGCTGTCAGCGCACTGTCTAAGAAAGCTCATATAAATAAAACTATTATGACCCTGCTGGAAGGTGAGGCTTTAATGAATGATGCATCGGGGCTGGTAGCATTCAAGTTTGCCATTGCCGCTACAGTTACAGGTGTTTTTTCATTGAAATCGGCAGCCCTCAGTTTTCTATATGTGGCTCTCGTAGGACTTGTTATCGGAGCTCTGGTAGCATTTTTGATAATAAAATTCAGAATATTCCTTCGCAGGCTCGGAATGGAGGACATAACGCTTCATATGCTCATACAGATTCTGACACCTTTTTTAATCTACTTAATAGCTGAGCATTTTGGTGTTTCAGGAATTCTGGCAGTGGTAGCCGGAGGCTTGGTTCACTCTATTGAGAAAAATCATGTAGAATCCTCAACCCTGGAATTACAGATTATGTCTGATAACACCTGGTCAGTAATAATGTTTATTTTAAACGGCCTGGTTTTTGTATTATTGGGACTGCAAATTCCGGATGTCATGCGTGTTATATATTATAACCAGGAGATAAGCAATCTGGTGGCATTAGGCTATGTTGTATTATTAACGGTTGCTTTGATCGTGATTCGATATATCTGGATCTATCTTTGCTGGAGGCCTGCACATGTTCTGGGAAGCGGGGCTAAAAAAAGCTTACCCAGACCAAAGTCCTTTTTATTAATTTCCATTTCCGGTGTACGTGGTGCAGTTACCCTGGCAGCTGCCTTTTCAATTCCTTTCACACTTCAAAACGGCAGCGCTTTTCCTGAAAGAGATCTTATGATTTTTCTGGCAGCGGGAGTTATTTTAACCTCATTGGTAATCGCAAGTATTTTCCTTCCGCTGCTTACAAGTAGAAATGCAACTACTGAAGCGACTGGTAAACTAAACCCTGAGAAGGCAGCAAGGATAAAATTAATGAAGGCTGTTATTAGATCCATGCAGGATGAAAGCAACGTTGAAAACAGAGAAGCCGCCCTGTCAGTAATATCCGATTGTCATAGGGTTGTAAGACAGATAACAAATAGGCAGGATGGGGTTAAATGGGATTTCCGCGGCGAGCCCTCGGAAACTGAGATATGGCTTACTGCTCTCAACGCTGAGGAGAGGGAAGTTGAGAATATGCTCGGACAAGGAAAGATAACCCGCGGGATGTACTACAGACTGCTTGAGTCATTAAATCATAGAGAAATGCTTTTGACCAATAAATACAAATACAGATTTCTGGTCTTTATCCACTTGTTAAAAAGAATTTTAGCTGCTTTTAAGTTTAGGAAGGCAAAGGCTGACAAGCTTAACAGACAGGATATGGATTTGATTTGTGAAATAAAAACAAGAATGTCTAAAGCAGCTGTGGAAGCAGTTAAGGAACAAATGAATGAGAAAAACACTGAAATATCTCTGTCGATACTTTCACATTATAGAGAAGCAATAGAGCGGTTCGGCAGTGGATTGAGGAACGTAAGAGTAAGCAGACGGTCGGTTAATAATAAAAAAGAGCTTCAGTTTAAGGCCATTCAAATTCAAAGAAATGAGGTTCAGATTTTGTTTGAAAAGGGTGAAATATCACGTGAAACTGCCAACAAGCTCAGGAGATTCATTAACTATACCGAAGCCTCCATGCTACAGGAGGATGAGATGGTCGAGGTGTGAGAATATCCAGATTTTATTGTCTGAGAAGAACTTTTAGGCTGCATTTCACATTGTCATAGAGGCTGAATAAGTACAGGTGAGATTGACCCATCTACATTACCTTGGCAAATCTTTTCACCTATTAATCAATCATAGAACGTTAATATTGGCTATGTAAAACCACAATAGTTATTGTTCTCATTTAACTGTTGTGGTTTTATCTATTATGCCATCGAAAAGACTAGTAACAGGAATCCTAAATTTACAAAAAGAATTTAAATTTTTTGTGTAAGAGAAGTGTCACAAAGCTATTATTTAGATTGTTATATATGATAATAAACAAAGAAAGGAGAAATACTTTGAATCTAATCGAAACTGCTGTCCAGGGGGTAAAGGACGGTGAAACACATTTGTTTGAGATTATTATTCAAACCTATCAACAACAGCTGTTTCACTACTGCTATCACATGCTTGGAAATATCCAGGAAGCTGAAGATGCCGTACAGGAATCCTTTTTGAAGGCTTATGAGAAAATTGGAGATTATAAAAAATCAGTTTCTTTTTCAGCCTGGCTTTATAAAATAACACATAACCACTGTATAAATGTTCTTCGACGGAAAAAGCTTCTGCATTTTATTTCGTTAACCAATGATACTGAAAATGAGAACCAATGGTCATACTATCGGAACAACGGTCTGAAACCTGCAGTGGATGAAACCGGGTATGAGGACTCTTTAGTAAAAGCATTGAAGCATCTTTCCCCTACGGAGAATAGTATACTTATACTCCGGACTATGGAAGAAAGAAGCTTTGACGAAATCGGGAACATTCTTAACCTCAAGGCTGCAAATGTTCGCAAAAAATATGAACGGCTCAGGAGGAAACTGAAAAAACTATTAGTACAGGAAGAAGGAGGAGGAACATCCTATGAAAGATATTCCATCAGCAATTGATTTAAAAGCAACCTTTAGCAATGCCCGGCTGCCTAATATTGATATTACTGAAAATACAATGAACAAAATCTTAAATAAATCAGGCAGGAAGGGATTCAGCATCAGAAGGCTTCTGGTAGCAATTCCTCTGGCAATAGTACTTGTCAGCTCTACGGGTTTTGCCATAGAGCATATATGGTTCTTAAAGGGGCCAAAGGATATTCCTTACACTTATTCACTGGTAAAAGTTGATACAGAACCAAAGAACTATGAAATGTTCAGAAAGGAGATTGATAGCCTTAAGCCTGGGCAGGTATTATTTATATTTGAAAATAAAACTTCGCCTAAAATAGTCGATACTTATTTTGAACCGCAGAAATTTTATAACCTTGAGGAATTTTCTCGTAAAATAGGGGAGCAGCGCTTTAAGTCCCCTGACTATATACCCGCCGGATACAAATTCAAGGAAGCTAGTATTGATATATCAAAGATACCGGAAAAGTTTATTGAAGAATTGACAAAACAATGCAGTAATGAGAAGCAAGAATACTTTTTCCGGATTGCTGACCTAGACCCCAATAATGAAGTTATAGGATATTCCCTGCTTTATGAGAAGAAAGTTGGAGAAATTAATAAGGTTATGGTTCACGATGGCATCCGGCTGCATGTGGTATATGGGTGGCCACAGGAGCAGATTAATGAAAGAAAATATGATCAGGAAGCCAAAAAAATTAAAATAAATGATTTTGAAGCAGTACTTACAATAAGAGACGAAATGGGAGAAATTCAGTGGTTGAAGAGAGAAAATAATTATACTGCTTATATTTCGGTTTCTTCTTTAAGGGGGAGGAGTGAGGGGAAACTTCCCGCGAATTATGTTGAAAGCCTGAAGAGAGTTGCGGAAAGTATAAGGTAATCCTGTCCTTGTGCTCCTGCTTAGAAGTAAAAGAAAAAGGTATAAAGAGCTGATATCCTGTAAAAGCATGATATCAGCTCTTATGAGATAAATATAACAGTAGGTGACAAATCTACAAATTATAATTAAATATGTCAAAATATGGTTGACAAATTATACTAAAAAGGGTATAGTTATGTTTATAAATAACAAATTCCACATATAACAAATTCTACAAATAACACATCTTATACTTGATAAATTTTTTATGGGTGATAGACAATGTTTAATGTATCTGAAAATAGGAATAGTATAGAAATTTATACTGGATAAGGATAAACATGTTGATTACTACTGAAAACAAAGCCATTCTTAAAAGACTTTGTAAAATCTTAAAACCTTATATAAAAAAAATTATCGCAATTTTAATATGTATTATTTTGTCATCAGTTATAACCATCCTACTTCCTTTTATCGGAATGAAGATTACCGATGAAGGTTTAGTTGCCGGGAAACTTAGTGTAGTGGTGGTATATTCATTGGTAACTTTATGCTTGGTAGCATTTGAAAAAGGAATTGGGCTTATTGAGACAAAATATTATGCATATATAAACTCTATTTTTCCATATACCTTATCAAAAATGGCTTTTAAACATACCCTGAAGTTAAAAATGTCGTATTTTAATAATACTAACTTTGCTGAAATAATGAATAATATCAGCATGGATGTTGGTAATATATCAAAAATATGTGACAGAAGCATGTTCTTTATTATATCACAAGCCTTAAGGATTTTCGGTGGTATTATCGGTCTTTTAATAATCGACTGGAGACTTACTGTTCTTGTTGTTACAATAGTTCCTTTAAGATATTTCCTTGTAAAGTACCTTGCAAAAAAGAGAGTGGAGATTTTACTTAAATATATGGACCAGAACAGGGAGTATTCAGCCTGGTACGGGGACACTATAGGCGGAGTTAAGGAAGTAAAGCTATGGGGCATTGACAGACTAAAGATAGGCCAATTTATAAATAAGCAAAGAAAAATCATAAAAACAAATATAAAACTTGTTTTTATGGACAAGATTAATGAAAATTCCGAAGCAATTTTATTTCAGGTTATCACAAGCGCATTGTACATTCTGGGGGCTTATATGTTAATGCAGAACAGCATGACTTTAGGCGGAATCTTTACTTTTATTACTTACAGTTATTTTGTTACAGAGCCCGTTTCAGCAATTTTAAATATTGGATACCATTTTTCGGATATATTTCCATCGGCTAAAAGATTTTTTGAATTTCTTGATCTTGAACAAGAAGAATCATCTAGCACCAAAGGTACCAGAGTTTTAAAAAGTTCATCTTTTGAGGGCTTTATAAAGTTTGAAAAGGTTAATTTCTCATACCAGCAGGGAGAGCATATTCTTAGAGATATCAGCTTTGAAATTGGAAAAGGTGAAAAGATTGCAATTATTGGTACCAACGGCTCGGGTAAAAGTACACTTGTAAATTTATTGCTAAGGTTCATTAAACCCGATAGCGGAAGAATAACACTGGACGGAATAGATATTAATGAGTTCAGGGTTAAGGATTACAGGGGACTCATTTCGGTTGTAAATCAGGACTTGTATTTGTTTAATACAACAATAGAAGAAAACATAGCAATAAATACCGGCATAAAAGAATATGGGGTTCATAGAGCAGCAAAAGAAAGTGGGGCATATGACTTCATTATGAATATTCCGCAAAAATTTAAATATGAAGTGGGCAGAAACGGATCAAAGCTGTCGGGGGGACAAAAACAGAAAATTGCAGTGGCCAGAGCTTTTGCCAGGAAGTCAGCCAGAATAATCATACTTGATGAGGCAACCTCCAATTACGATATGGAGGCAGAAACAAGGCTTAATGAAATCCTGAGCCAGGATTTCACAGAAAAGAACATAATACTTATAAGCCATAAACCGGAGATACTTAAAAAAGTAGATAGAATTATAATTATTGATAAAGGACGCATCAATGATATGGGCAAACATGAGGAATTGTATTCAAGAAATGAGCTCTACAGGAGGTTATCGAGAAATAAAAAAGAAGTAGAAAAAGAAGAAAGAGAAGTAGTTTAATCAGAAATTGAATCCTTATATTTACCCGGGTGATATTTGGATTCATGTAATAAAACGCTGAAATGAAGAAATCGCGAGCTTTTTATTTCAGTTAAATACAAAGGAGGTGAAATCATGAAGAAACTTGGAAAGAGGATCAACACATCGCCAGAATCAGTAGAAGCGTATGCAACTTGCCAGGCTGTTTGCAATTGTGGCGGAGGCTGTCAGTATTCATGGGAGTACCAAGCCAAGCAAAGTGCTAATAGTTCAGGTGGTACATATAGTCATTACTAATTCACTTGTCAGAAATAAGAATATTATTTAAATCTTGTTATTAGAGCATACCTAATATTTGATTATGTATGCTCTAATAACAGCAAAAGGAGACCTTTATGATAGAAAACAAACCTTTTGTTCATCTGTTCAGAACTCCCGGAGGCTATTATATTTATGATGTAAATAAGAATATGATAATAAAAACTCAACAGAGCATTTGGGAAAAAATAAGGAATGTACAGGCTGGTACCTGTGATTTCGGAAATGAAAACAATCTGATAGCTAAAATGTCGGAGGATGGCTTTCTATCGTCAAATAGGATAAAAGAAATAGTTCATCCCGCTGATGATATATTAATGTATTATTTAAACAGAAAGATAATTATGATTACACTGCAGGTTACACAGCAATGTAATTTACGATGTGATTATTGTGTTTATTCGGGTGGATATGAAAATCGGGGTCATTCAAGGAAAAGTATGGATTTTGAAATGGCTAAAAAATGTATAGATTTTTATATTGAGCATTCTGTTGACAGTGATTTGATCAATATTGGTTTCTATGGCGGTGAACCGCTTGTTGAATTTGAACTTATAAAAAAGTGTATCTCATATGTCGAGAGTATATCGGAAGGCAAAGAACTTATGTTTACTATGACAACTAATGGAACACTTTTAAAGGAAGAAATTGTACGGTTTCTGGAAGAACACGGGGTTGTAATAAGGATTAGTCTTGATGGTCCAAAGGAAATCCATGATCGAAGCAGAAAATTTGCTTTTAATAATTGCGGCTCTTTTGACAAAATTATTGAAAATATAAATATGATTAAAGAGAAATTTCCGGAGTATTATAAGAAGCTTGCTTTTAGTACTGTTCTGGATCAGAAAAATGACCTGTCCTGCATAAGCCAGTTTTTTACTGATTTTGAAACTGTAAAAGATGTCAGCCTGTTTGCGGCTGAAATTGTTGACAACTATGCGAAGAATACTGTGGATGAAACAGAAGACTTTCGATGCAAAATCGGCTATGAACACTTTAAAGTTCTTTTATCAAAGGTTACCTCATTTGATGAAAAGTATATATCAAAA
Source organism: Bacillota bacterium (assembly GCA_023409265.1). GTDB lineage: Bacteria > Bacillota > Clostridia > Acetivibrionales > DSM-1351 > Ruminiclostridium. The sequence continues at coordinate 265,416 of JAEYHZ010000046.1, forward strand.
ATAGTTGCTTATGACTATGAAAATCTCGGAAGAATATACAAGCATCTGCAGGCCACTGAAGCATTGCCTGAAAGGACACATCCGGGTGGTCCCTGCATCCCTGGAATTCAAAGGCTATTCGTTAATGTAGATGGCAATATGTTTCCTTGTGAAAGGGTTAATGAGTCTTCGGAGGTTACGAAAATCGGAAACATTAATGAAGGCTTTGATCTGGGCAAGATCAGGGCTCTGCTGAATATTGGCAGGCTTAGTGAGGATAAATGCAAAAACTGCTGGGCCTTCAGATTCTGCACCTTATGTTGTACCAGTGCAGATACAGGGGACGGCTTGTCCGGAGACAAAAGGAACAGCAGATGCCGGAGGGTGCGTGATGCTGCTGAATATGACCTTAAGGATATATGCACATTAAAAGAAAATAACTTTGACTTTGATTTCAGCAATTGGTTTATCTTAGCATAAGTGAGGAGGTAGTAGAATGGATGTAAAGAAAAAATTATTGGTATATCCCTACGATGTTGAATTCAGTCCTGTTCTAAGACATCCGAGTATGCTGTCTGGGTATGATATTGTTGCTTTAGTATCACCCAATGGGTGGGGCTTTACCGGGAAAGATGCCTCAGCAGCAGATGGAGGAGAAAAGCTAAACATCAGTATAAATAATGATTTTGATGGCCTATTGTCTTTATGTGACACTGTACTGTTTACAGAAACAGAACGGACCTTGGACTTCCAAAAGTTCATTTTGCCAAAGGTTGTAAAAGCAGCAGAATTGGGTAAAAATATTCTATACCTTAGAAAAATTGAAGAAAATGACAAAAATGAATTAATGGAAATTTGTAAAAAGTACGGGGTAAGCTTTAATTCTGTGGGGGATTTTGAGAATACATATAATGACACTGAATTGGAAAGCTTTAATTTGCAGAAGATCAATACTCCTGTGATTTTTGTGGTGGGATTATATGAAAAAACACAGAAGTTTGAAATTCAGCTGTCCATAAGAGAGGGCTTAAACAGCCTGGGATACAAGGTAAGTCAGGTTGGTTCAAGGAATTATTGTGAATTGCTGGGCTTTCATTCTTTTCCCACATTTATGTATAGCTCTACCAAACCTGAGGATAAAAAGATTCTTAGCTTTAACCACTTTTTAAAAGATATAGAGAATAGGGAAAAGCCTGATGTTATTATAGTCGGAATACCGGGAAACGTTATGAGGTTAAATGATAACTTTACCGGAAGATTCGGTATTATGGCCTATGAGGTATCTCAGGCCGTCGCTCCGGATGCGGCTGTAATGAGTACACTTTACGAAGATTTCAAACCTGAATATTTCGAGAAAATTGCTACCTCGATTAAGTATAAATTAGGTTTTGATATCAGTTGCTTTAACTTGAGCAATATAAAATTTGATTGGGCAGTAGCCGAATTTACCTTTAAGGAATCATATCTTATGATTGATTCAAGTTTTGTTGATAAAAAGAAAACAAAGTTTGATATGATAAAAACTCCTGTTTACAACATATTAAACAGTAATGACAGGGTTAATATGGTGAATTATCTGATTGATATTTTGTCCTATTACGGTGAGATTGAGTCACTTTAAGTATATACGAGTTTTTTCAATATATGAACTGAAATAAGCAAAGATTTAAAATGAAACTCTTAAAAAGAATATATTGCTGGAGGAGAGGTAATGAAGGATAGTATTTATTATGAAGAAATTTATGAGAAACTGAAAAATATCTTTTATAATAGATTTGAGATTGATTTGGACTCCATGCCTGAAGCCAATCTGGAAAAGCATTTATTATCACACGATATTGGGTTGGCTCCGAGGAATCTGATATACATATACCTTGATATTGGAATGGACTTTGGCATATCAATACCCGACGAAGAAGTGGCAGCAGGGGGACTCAGTTCCATAAAAAACATTATTGAAATGGTTCAACGCCAATTAAACAAAACTGAGAAGGCTGCAGTTTAATTATGAATCAACCACATATAGCAATAATTGATGATGGAATAAATGAAAAACTTTACGCCACCGGCGAGCTTAAATGCAACATTCAAATAACGCCCGAAGGGAATATATGTGAAAGAGCGGGATATGACACTTTTATGCCATCCCACGGAACAACATGTGCCGCAATAATAAAAAAGTATATCCCTGATGTTATTTTGTCAAGTGTCAAGGTACTGGATCAGGACACGCATGCAGGAAATAAGTGCCAACTGATTAACGCTTTGCAATGGTGTATGCAAAACGGAATTAAGCTTGTAAATCTAAGCCTTGGAACCGTTGATTTCAGGGATTTTGCCCATATTGAAAAGGCAGCAGGATATTTTGCAGAAAATGGTGGAATTATTGTTGCCGCCTGCAACAATAGGAATATATTTACCTGTCCGGCATCTCTGGAGAATGTAATTGGTGTAAGGTGTGATTTAAGTAAAACCCTCAAGGAGCGAGAATTCATCTATAACCCGGCTTCTCCGGACGGAATCGAGATAATTGCCTGTGGAAGTCACCATTTGGTAAAATACAATAGCAAGAGTACATTAACTACCAGGAGTAATAGCTTTGCAGCTCCTGCAGTTACTTCAATGGTTTATGATATTCTAATTAATGATAAGAATATTTCCATCAATAAGCTGAAAGAGGTGCTGCAGGAAAAGTCATACAAGTTGATGAATACAAAAGACTTTACTTCAGGCCTGTCAGAATTTAACGAGCCTTCTGCTGTTGTCAATAAATCCGTCGATATTCCAATAATACTTATTTATCAATATACAGTTGGTAAAAGTAATGAATTACCAAGAACGCTTACTGAAAAATTCAGAACGGACGGGTATAATGCACTTAATGTTGAAGATGAGTTACAGCAGGATATCTGTAAGGGAGTCATTTCACTAGTCAATTTTACAAAAAATAATGATATTTCAATAGAAAGAAGCCTGCCTTCTCTTGTCAATGTATTTGAGCCCGATATATTAATTATTTCTATCAATATGAGGAAGCAGTTTTCACAGCTAAAAGGAATAGAAAATCATTTTGAACCGGATATAAAAATCAAGGTAGAAAAAGACCTGATAACAATACAAAGTACAAATGAACTTAATGGTAACAGTGAATTCAGGAGGTTCAAGTATTTAAAAGAGTATTCTATAGATAATATGTACCAATACATCTTAAGTTTATATGGAAAATAATATGTAATGTTTAAAGATATAAATATCAAATTAAAATGGCTTCCTCAAAAAGAGGAGGTATTTTAATGCTGTGAAATCCAAACTCATAAAAGTAGATGCATTATTGAAAAGAAAGATTAAGTGATGGTTGAAACTTTGCCCTATATTATTTAATATAGTAATAGCTTTTAAAAGAATAAATTGAATATGAAAAAATCTCGCATGTTTATTGTTAGGAGACAAGTTATGAATTGGGAACTAAAAAAGTTTGATGATTTGAAAGTTGAAGAGATATATAAAATTTTGAAAATTAGAAATGAAGTATTTATTGTAGAACAGCAGTGTGCTTATCAGGATTGTGATGGCAAGGATGAAAACTCATACCATTTATTTCTTCAGGATAATGACAAAATTATTGCATACTTAAGAATCTTAAAAAAAGGTGTTTCCTATGATGAAATTTCTATCGGACGAGTTTTGGTGCACAAGGACTACCGCGGAAAAGGTATATCCAGAGAACTAATGCTAAAAGCAATTAATTATATAGAAGTAAATTTAAACGAAAAAGAAATCAAAATTCAAGCTCAATCCTATTTGGTTAATTTTTATCGAAGCCTTGGCTTTAAAGAAGTTTCAAATGAATATTTGGAGGATAATATTCCGCATATGGATATGTTATATATAAAATAAATATGCTATAAAATATTAATCCATCGGAAATAAACCAAACCGAATTTTCATAACCTGAACTGCGGGTTTTTTATATTTACAAATGAGTCGCAATAGCAGAAGGTTGAGACTGAAAGTTACGTTGGACTTTGGGATCTGAATAGTGCTGTACTTGGTATTGCAAAAATCTACTGACTCCAGTTTATTCCAAATATAGTATATATGTAATGGCTTTTTTTGTTTAAGGGAGTATAGTTTTAGGTGTATACTTTAGATTATTTATATTTGTGGGTATATATTATGAAGAATGGCTTGCAAGATGAGGTGTTGTTCCGCTTGTCTCGGCTATACGTGAAGCTGTTAATAATATAATGAATGATTATGGATCTTGCCGTATTCCCGTGGTCGATGCTATTTTCAAGGGCTGGAGTCCTTATGCAGGATTACAATTTTTGAAAACTGAATAATGCGTTATTATGGATTTTGGATATGCACTCCAAATGGTACTTTTGGGCACTTGTCTATATGGTATTGTTTGTTATAATAATAAATATGTTTTACAATGTCTTTTACATACCCGTGGAGGTTTATTAATAAAAGTTTATATTAATAATAAAGAGTAGAATTCGGAGGTACATATGGGAATTAAGAAAAAAGAAGCAATTGCGTGGTTCGAAGGCGAAGACAAAGAAATGCTGATGGCTATTAATTCAGCTCAATCAAATTTTCCTATTTTTTTAAAAGCAATGGAAGAAGAAAGTAAACGAATTGTTCCTGCTTTTGAAGACGCTCTTGTTAAATATGCTTTTCCAGCTACCAAACACGAAGTTAAAGTTGAACATATGTTTCTTTCGGAAATAAGATTTAACGGAAATTTCTTATCAGGTATTCTTGTAAGCGATCCAATGTATACAGACGCAGTCAAAGTTGGACAAACAATTGAAATTGAGCCATCCAGAGTTTCGGATTGGCTGTATGTTATCAATGGCGTCGGTACTGGAGGATATACATTCAAAATTATCTATTCTCGTTTTAGTGAACAAGAAAAGGAATACTACAGCAATGAACCGCCTTTTGTTTGGATAAAAAATAGTTTATGAAACATTAAAATACAGGACTTTAATTTAAAAATATTTATGTCTACTTTACTTATTGGTGAATAAATGATACACAATATAATTCTAATAAATCTTTCATAATAATCAACTCCAAGTTGAAATATAGCAGGAGAATTGCCAGAGATAATATGGACTTTGCTACACGAGATAATCCACTAAAATGTGGTGCGACAATCTGCTGTAAGGAGGATAATTCTGATGAAAAAAACATGTATTAGCTTCATTATGGTTATAATTTTCTTATTTTTATCAGGGTGTAATTCTAATAATGATTCGTACACTGTAAAGAATGGGACTTATTATATGGAAGTCGTATCAGAAGCAGGCGTAACTCCATACGTTACCATTTCTGATAATACAATTACATTCACTTATGATTTACTAAGTAGTTATCTACCACGTGGAAATTATTCAATAGATGATGATATACTAACGATGACAACAGATAGTAAGAATATTTATGTATTTCAAATAGATGGAGATAATCTTATTTTTCAGAAAAGCAAGTCGTCTTCGGTAAATTTAAAAGATGGTGAACATGGAGTCAAGATAACAGATAAAGCTAAATTTCATCTAAAAGATGATTGATCTCAGAAATTAAGTTGTTTCGCATCCTTTATATTGTCTGATTTGAAATCGTCGAGCAAGAGATCAAAAAGTAATAGATCAAAACGCTATATCGTACATTCACTAACTTTATTTGCGGTTAATTTACGCCAAATAATCCGCAAATTAACAGGAAAGTAACGGAAATTAAGCTTTTCTTTGCTTCAAATGAAAAGGTAGCCAATCCTGGTGGTTGTTAAATTGATGACTGATGTGAAGAAAGCTAAAAACCAAATTAACTTGTGTCCGGTTTCCTGCCACATATGTGACTGTCAAATAGAGTGTAAACCCTAAGATAAGGGAGATACCCCTATCGTTATACCACTATTTTTATACTGTGACAGCAGTTGAGAATCGATTTGTTCATCTGTAATGAGTAAATTAATATCCTTGGAAGAACAAAAGCTTGCCGTGGATATATGTTCTAATTTTGTGTGATCCAAAAGAGCAATACGTTTACGGGAGTGAAGGACCATTTGTTTTTTTAATTCTGCTTCATATATATTAAAATCTGTTAATCCTTCCTTTAAAGTAAATCCATGGGCTGATATAAAAGAGGTATCAGCGTTTATATGGTTTAACAAATCATAACCCAGCAGCCCTTCTGTAGATCCTGAGTTTTTTGTTACAATTCCACCAATAAAAATAACCGTGATATTTGGAATATCCTTTAAGGCAAGCATGGTGTAAATTCCGTTTGTAATTACGGTAAGTCTGGAAAAACGGTCTAGTTTTCTGGCAACTGCCAGAGCTGTGGAGCTTGCATCCAGGATAATGCACTGACCCTCCTCAATGTGATTAAGTGCCATGTTGCTTATGGCTTCTTTTTCACTGCTGTTTTTTACTTCCCGCTCATTAAATGGAAAAATGTTTTGAGGTCTCTGCATGGCTGGAGAAAGTAACGTAGCTCCGCCATGAGTTTTAAGAATTAATTTATCTTTTTCAAGTTTGTTTAAATCGTTTCTGATTGTTGCAGCAGAAACATCTAATAACTCACTTAATTCATTCGTTGTGATATGTACGTTATCAGCAAGCAGTTTTAATATCCTGTTATGCCGTTCAATCGCTAGCATAGTATGCCTTCCTTTCTTTTACAAAGTCAATTACATTCCCATATTATCAGTTTTCAGCCATAGTAATTGACTTAAGCATAGTGTAATCTAAAGAACGAAAAAATGCAATAAAAATATATTGGATATGATAAAAAAAGAAAAAAATCAAAAAAATACGATAAAAATAATTTGAATAAAATAAAAAATGATAGTAAAATAAAAAATATCAAAAAAAGCATGACAAATAAAAAAGAAAAGGAAGGTGTATTTTATGAACAGCTTAGAACTTCAATTGAAAGCCAATTCTATTCGTAAAGGCATTATTACGGCGGTTCATTGCGCAAAATCTGGACATCCCGGAGGATCACTTTCGGCCGCAGATATTTTTACATATCTTTATTTTGAAGAAATGAACATTGATCCCGGGGAACCAAAGAAACGTGACCGGGACAGGTTTGTCCTATCGAAGGGACATGTGGCTCCCGGACTCTATTCCACACTCGCCGCCAGAGGATTTTTTCCGGTGGAAGATCTGGAAACGCTTCGTCATACCGGCTCATATCTGCAAGGGCATCCAGATATGAAACATATACCGGGAGTTGATATGTCAAGCGGTTCTTTAGGACAGGGCATATCAGCAGCAGTGGGCATGGCACTTTCTGCAAAACTCAGTAATGAAGACTATAGGGTATATACGCTCCTCGGTGATGGTGAAATTCAGGAAGGTCAGGTATGGGAAGCAGTTATGTTTGCAGGACATAGAAAATTGGATAATCTTGTGGTAATTGTTGACAACAATAATCTGCAAATTGATGGTTGTATTGATGATGTCTGTTCTCCATATCCCATTGATGAAAAATTTAAAGCATTTAATTTTAATGTAATTAATGTTGATGGTCATAATTTTGAAGAACTTGCAGCAGCTTTTGCGGCGGCCAGGGTTACAAAAGGTAAACCAACTGCAATTGTTGCCAGAACCATCAAGGGTAAAGGCGTATCTTTTATGGAAAATAAAGCATCCTGGCATGGTACGGCTCCCAATGATGAACAATATGAGACTGCAATGGCAGATTTGGAAAGGGTTGGTGAAATGTTATGCAGGAAGTAAAGAAAATTGCGACAAGAGATAGTTATGGGAATGCATTAGTTGAATTGGGTGCTGAGTATGATAATTTGGTTGTTTTAGATGCCGATCTGGCAGCAGCTACTAAAACCGGAGTCTTTAAAAAGGTGTATCCGGAACGTCATATTGACTGTGGTATTGCAGAATGCAACATGGTTGGTATTGCGGCAGGATTGGCTGCCACCGGAAAAATTCCGTTTGTAAGTTCATTTGCCATGTTTGTTGCGGGACGTGCTTTTGAACAGGTACGCAACTCTGTAGGCTATCCTCATTTAAATGTTAAAATAGGAGCAACACATGCAGGTATCTCTGTGGGCGAGGATGGTGCTACCCACCAGTGTAATGAAGATATAGCACTGATGAGAACAATTCCGGGAATGGTTGTCATCAATCCGTCGGATGATATCGAAGCAAGGGCAGCAGTCAAAGCAGCAATCCAACTAGAAGGGCCTGTTTATTTGCGTTTCGGGAGACTTGCAGCACCTGTAATTAATGACAGGGAAGGTTACGCATTTAAAATTGGCAAAGGCGTTATATTGAGAGAAGGTAAGGACTTGACAATAATCGCTACAGGTTTATGCGTGGCACCATCACTTGAAGCCGCTGAATTATTGGCTAAAGAAGGGATTGCTGCAAAAGTGATTAACATCCATACAATCAAGCCGTTAGATAACGAATTAATTATTGCAGCAGCAAGAGAAACCGGAAAAGTGGTTACGGTAGAAGAACATTCGGTGATCGGGGGACTTGGAAGTGCCGTATGCGATGTTCTATGTAGATATAATCCAACACCGGTTTTAAAAATAGGCGTTGAGGATATTTTCGGTGAATCCGGTCCGGCAGCTGAATTACTTACCAAATACGGTCTGGATACCCGGGGCATTTATGGAAAGATAAAATCATTTGTTAATATTTAATAATAAAATGATTATTTGTAATGATTTTTTTAGTTAAATCATATATAATATAATTTATGTAAACATATTTACACATATAGATAAGTAGTATTCCGGAATTTCCAAAAGAAATCCAATAATCAATACATTTGCTTGAATGATATTGTAAAGTACGATGAACAGTCAAGAAATGATTAAGATAGGATGATGTGTAATAGTATGAAAGTTTTAATTAAAAAGCTCACCAGTCTTAGCCTTGTATGGCAGGTTACAATCGTCTTTTCGCTAATAATGATAATTCCTGCCATAGTTATAACCACATCATATTTTGAAATAGTGAGAAATAATCTTTTGGAGGAAGCAAATAAAAAAGTACAGGAAAATCTCAAAAAGATAGAAAGCAACATGAGTGCTAATATTAATAGCATGAACAGTGCGCTTAATCAACTGATATTCAGTCAGGAATTCCAATATTATTTAAATCCCGGAAATACACTGAGTACTCATGAAAAGAATTATTATGTGTATAGTGTTCAAAATGAGCTTCTTAATATACGGCACGTATATACAAATAAATTCAACCGGCTTGTTATCTATTCAAAAAATAATCAAATTGATGAATACGTGGACTGGTCATATCATATGGACAGATTATATGACCGTAATTATTATTCTGAAATCATGCAAACCGACAGTGAACACATATATGGCAGCGTCCGTGTTTACGACAGATCATTAGGGAATCTGGTTAATTATGAAGAACTTGAGAACAAAAAAGAGTTGGTACTACCTATTTATAAAAAGATTTCCGATATCCGTACAAAGGAATGTATCGGGATCATTGAAGTGGATATGACAATCAGTAAGCTTGTTAATGCCAATGAACTTATGAACCAGGATACTGACGTTAAATATCTCATTTTTGACCGTAATAAAAATTTAATATTTGCTTCGGATAATCAAAATTTAAATGAATTTTCTACCCTGGATTTTCAAAAAAAATCCGGGGTATCCGATGTTACGCTGGGAAGTGCAAACTATTTGATCGCATACGACATGGATGATAATACCGGTCTAATGCGGGTTGCTGTTATGGACAAGCAGAAAATTCTGGAATCTACTTCAGGTGTGGATACTCTTCTGCTATTGATTGCCATTCTAAGTATTGTATTTATCATACTTTTCACAAATGTTGCAGCCCGTTTATTTTTCAGAAAGCTAAGAGAGATGGACCGTATGATGATGCATATTGAATCGGGGCGGTTTGATGCGCGTATAAAGGTAGATGGCTTTAACGAAATTTCCAGAATTTCCGAAAGCTTCAACCATATGGCGGAAAAACTTCAAAGCTTAATAGCTTCAATAGTTCAGAAGGAAAAGGCTCAAAAGGAAGCTGAAATTCATGCTCTTCAGGCGCAAATCAATCCGCATTTTTTATATAATACCCTGGAAAATATGAGAATGCAGTGTGAAATAGACGAATATTTTACAGTGGCAAATGATCTGGCAAATCTGGGGGATCTGCTGCGCTACAGTTTACACTGGGAAAGCCCGACCGTAAGGGTCAGTGAAGAACTTAACAATATTGAACAATATATAGAAATTATGAGAATGCGTTTTAACAACAGGCTTGTTTATAACATGGAATGCAGCGAGGAATTAAAAAACCTTATGATTCCTAAGTTCATACTTCAGCCGCTGGTGGAAAATTGCTTTAGTCATGGCTTTAAAAATACTCTTCCTCCATGGAAGATATTTGTTAATGTTTTACTTGATAAAGACAGGCTGATTATATGCGTTGAAGATAACGGAAAAGGAATAGAAAAACATCGTCTTGATCAGATTTATAAATGCATCAGAGAAGACAAAACTATTTCTGATTCAAACAGGTCTAAAAACTCAATAGGGATCATTAATGTCAAACAGCGCGTGGAGATGATTTGCCCTGCCGGAAGCGGACTGGCCATTGAGAGCGTGCAAAATGCCGGAACTAAAATCACGGTAACAATTGTTGTCGAACCGGATATGCAAAACGGAGGGGAAGCAAATGTTTAAGATATTGGTGGCAGATGACGAGGATGTTATACGCAAGGGTATTGTAACGATACTTAAGAGGGAGCTGGACAGCGATATTTGCTATTTGGAGGCTGAAAACGGAATTGAGGCACTTAAACTCTGTAAAGAACACATGCCCCAGTTGGTTATTACAGACATCCGTATGCCTTTTTGCGATGGGCTTAACTTAATTAAAAATATCAGGGAAAATGGATATTCCCCTGCATTTATCATCCTTTCCGGTTATGCGGATTTTGAATATGCAAAGTCAGCAATTACATTGGGGGTTAAAGAGTATGTTCTTAAACCTATTAAAAAGCAGGAATTTGTTTCTATGGTAGAGAGCTATGTAAAGAGCTTAACCAATGAAAAACATAAGATGGATGAGAAACTGGTACGTGAAAGTGAAAACAGAAAAGTGACGGAAAGCGTAAAACAAAAACTGCTTAGATATTTACTTGATTGTCCGGATCCCGAAGAGGCTAAAAAACACCTGAAGGAGCTTTACGATTTAGGTATCGGTTTTAATGAAAATCTTTTGCTGTGCGCTATAATACAATATCAGGTAACCGAAGAAAATAGAGATTTCATCGATTTTGCAGTAAAAAATATAGTTGATGAAGTTTTGACCCAGGATTTAAAAAAGAATTTTCTGATTTCAGTTGAGTATGAATCCGGAAGAATTGCAGTAATATTTGAAGGCATTAAAAGAGAATCCATGCTGTCTTCGGTAAAGCATGGATTGGGCAAGATTAACAGCTTGATCCGTAAGTATTTATTTGTAGAGGTATTTACCGGCGTCGGTGATGTGGTGTATGGTTCAATACTATTGTACAAATCCTTTAGCTTGGCAGCTGAGGCATTAAATTTTAAGTTGTACGGTACAGGTAATAACGTACAGTTGTTTTCAGATATACCTGTTTCCATAAAGAATGAAGAAGAGGATTTAGGGAGGTTAATTCAACCCCTTGAGAATATAAGGATTGCTGAAGTCGTTAACGTTTTTGAAAAACTGATAACTTTACCTCCATCCGTACAGTCGCTTTCGGCTGTTGAGAAGAGCTATACGCAGTTGATAAAAACCGTTGACCGCCAGCTTAATAAGTATAACAGCACCGGAATAAAGAATATTGTTCAGCCTTCTCCTTTTTATGAACTGTGGAGTTTTTTGCAGATGAAACAGGAGATTATCAGATACCTGAACCAGGTGCATGAAATGGCATGTGAAGCTAAAATCGATGTATCCAATAAAAAACTTATAGTAGATGTATTGCAGTATGTTAAGGAAAATGCCGCCGGAGATATTAATTTGAATATAGTTGCAGAAAAATTCGGACGTACGTCGGCATATATGAGTGCACTATTCAAGAAAGGTACGGGAATGGGCTTTAACGAGTATATTACCAATATAAGAATGAATATGGCAAAGCAAATGCTTAAGGATACCAGTATCCCAATCAGTGAGGTAAGCAATCTTTGCGGATATTTGAATCCCAAATATTTTTCTGTGGCTTTTAAAAATGTTTTTGGAATGAGCCCTGCTGCTTACAGGCAGAATTCCTTGCAGTAAGGTAAATGGTCTATGCATCTAAAATACATGAACTGAAAAAAGTTCATGTATTTTTTTAGCGTATAGGAATTTATAAAGTCTATGCGCTATTAATCCTGAGTTTGGGTGGCACACTAATAAATTCCTGTACGCGGGGTTTGAAAAGGGGAATCCCCTTTCCGGATTCAGGAGGGTGCTCAGAAATGTGAAACATTTCGTCGAAGGGAACCTAGGGTTCCAAAGGAACGTAAAGTTCCATGCGAAAAGAAAATTTGCTTACTATATTGAAATAAGCACTAGAAAACTGAGCAGAGCCAATTTTCTTACCTTATCTAAAATCGTAAAAAATCAAACTTTATATTAAAATAACTAACCTATCAAACCGGCAATCCAATTATATAATTAAACCATGAAATGAAAGAAGAAATGCGAAGGTTGGGAAAAGAGGTGTAATTATTGAGCTTACTGGAAATGAAGGATATCAGCAAGAGTTTTACCGGTGTAAATGTATTGAGGGATGTACATTTTAAATTGGAAAAAGGTACGGTTCATGCTCTTATGGGTGAAAACGGGGCCGGTAAATCTACACTCATGAAAATCCTGGCAGGAATAACCAAAAGTGATAAAGGGAGTATGAGTATAAATGGCAAAAGTGTCGAGATAAACTCCCCGTCAGATTCACAAAATTTAGGCATTGCTATGATTCATCAGGAACTGTCACCTATCCCCGGAATGACAGTAGCTGAAAATATCTATTTCGGACGTGAACCCGGAAAAGGCATATTTGTTGATTATCGGCAGTTGTATAAGCAGACGGAAGAATTGTTGGACAGACTTCATATTAAAAATATAAGTCCCAGAGAAAAGCTTCAGAACCTGCAGGTTGCCGACCAGCAGCTTGTGGAAATAGCAAAAGCCATTTCATATAATGCGGAAATTATTATTATGGATGAACCCACATCGGCAATTACAGATAAAGAGGTGGATAACCTGTTTGTAATAATAAACAACCTAAGGCAGGCCGGTAAGGGAATCATTTATATATCCCATAAAATGGATGAGGTTTTTCGCATTTCCGATGAAATCACAGTTCTCAGAGACGGGTCATATGTGGATTCGTGGAAGGCAAAGGATATCAACAATGATATTCTTATCAGAAATATGGTGGGACGTGAGCTCAGTGAGATTTTTCCCAAAGTACATGTGCCCATAGGTGAAAAGGTATTGGAAGTACGAAATCTGACACTTCAAAATAAATTCCACAATATAAATTTTGATGTGAGAAGAGGAGAGATACTGGGAATAGCAGGATTGGTGGGAGCCGGACGTACCGAAGTAATGCAGGCTCTTTTCGGACTCACTCCTGCTGATGAAGGAGAAATAATCTTCGAGGGCAAAAAACTAAATCCCAGGGAACCCAGAGAAGCTATAAAAAATGGCCTGGCATTTGTTACCGAGGACAGAAAAGGTGAAGGACTTGTGCCATATATGAGTGTGGCACATAATATTACTCTTGCTTCCATGAAGGATTTTGACAAAAACTTCTTAATTGATATGAAGTCCGAGGACGGTGTAATTCAGAACCAAATAGCTGCTCTACGTATAAGGTCCTATGGCAAGGAACAGCTGGTAACATCACTTTCAGGGGGGAATCAGCAAAAAGTCGTTCTGGCAAAATGGCTCATAAAGAAGCCAAAACTTTTGATACTGGATGAGCCAACCAGAGGGATAGATGTAGGTGCCAAATCTGAAATATACAAGATTATGTGCGATTTTGTTGCTCAGGGAAATTCCATTATAATGATTTCATCTGAAATGCCGGAAGTAATGGGTATGGCAGACAGGATAGTTGTGTTCAGCAACCGCAAATTGGGCGGAGAACTGAACAGGGAAGAATTCGTACAGGAAAACATAATGAGACTTGCCGTATCTAAAATGTGATAATAATGTATCAAAGCGGTAACGAAGTAGGAATGAAGTAAAATTAATAAATGAAGGGGGTTACCTTAGCCCATGTGGTTTCTATCATGATTTTTTATGCGAAACGCTGGGCATGGGCATAATAATGGACAAGATAATTAACTACAAAAAAATGACTGCAGGCCAGTTTTTTGAAAAATTTGCAACCTTGATTGGTCTGCTTGTGGTAATAACCATATTTGCAATATTAAAACCCAAGTTTTTAGATGTAAATAATCTTTTCAACTTATTGCGTCAGGCATCTATAAACGGTTTACTTGCTCTTGGTATGACCTTTGTGGTATTAACAGGCGGAATAGATCTCTCGGTCGGTTCAATATTGGGTGCATCGGGAATTTTTGCGGCACTGGTTGCTCAGAACCAGAGCATACCCTGGTTTGTAGCAGTTCTTGTGGGATTGGGAATAGGGTTTATACTGGGAAGTATAAACGGTATAGTAATCTCATGGTTGAAAGTACCCGCTTTTGTGGCTACACTTGGTATGCTGAGTGTTGCAAGAGGAGTTACCTATCTGGCCAGTAATGCACAGCCGGTACCTGGATTGAGTGAAGGTTTTCTGAAAATCGGGGGAGGAAGTGTAGGTATCATACCCATACCTGTTATAATTCTTGCAGTGGTATTTCTAATATGCAGTGTCCTTATATACAGGGCCAGATATGGCAGATATATATTCGGTGTGGGTGGGAATGCCAAAGCTGCCCGGGTATCGGGTATCAATGTAAAAAAAATCAAGTGGTCTGCTTATATGATAGCCGGTGTTCTTTCAGGACTTGCAGGTGTAGTACTGACTTCCCGTGTATCTTCCGGTCTGGCCATGGCAGGACAGAACTATGAAACAGATGCGATTGCGGCGGTTGTAATGGGAGGAACCAGCCTGGCGGGCGGCAGAGGAAGATTATGGGGAACTCTTGTAGGTGTTCTGATAATTGCTGTTTTGAATAACGGTCTGGATATGATGGCAGTATCCTCCTACTGGCAGTTGATAATTAAAGGCTTGATAATAATAGCAGCTGTTATGATGGATAGTTTGAACAGTTCCAATGACTAATAGCCGTTTATAAGACGGTTTATTACAAATAAAATTTAAAGGAGAATAGTTATGAAAAAAATGAAAAGACTCTTAGTATTGCTAGTAGCTGCAATAATGCTAACTACCTTTGCAGCTTGTTCTTCAGGCACAAGCCAGAGTACGGCGGAATCAACCAAAGCATCAGACACAGCTCAGGCAACCGAAACAGCCAAACCGGCAGACAAGAAAATTGTTGTCGGAATGACACTGTACAGTCTCAAAAATGAATTCACAGTTCGACTTTCAAATGCAGCAAAGAAGAAAGCAGAAGAATTAGGTGTAGAGCTTAAAATTTATGATGGTAACTATGATCCGAATACACAGATAAATCAGGTTGAAACAATGATTTCAGACGGTGTGGATGCTATCATTTTGAATCCTCAGGATGCAAAGGCCTGTGCAGTTGCGGTTGATAAGGCGGCAGCGGCTAATATACCGGTCATTGGAGTCAACACCCGTGTTGACAGTGAAAAACTTACAAGCTATGTCGGATCAAAAGACGTATATGCTGGTGAATTGGAAATGCAGGCCATAGCTGATAAGCTCGGAGGAAAAGGCAACATAGTTATACTTGACGGACCTCTCGGACAGTCAGCCCAGCTGGAACGCAGCCAGGGAATCCAGAATGTACTTAAGAAGTATCCCGATATTAAGGTTCTTGCAGAAAAAACAGCCAACTGGTCACGTTCTGAGGCTATGACAGTTATGGAAAACTGGCTGCAGGCTTTTGACAAAATAGATGCGGTTGTAGGTGAAAATGATGAAATGGCACTTGGTGCAAGACAGGCAATCGAAGCAAAGAAATTGGATATTCCTACCATAGGTGTTGACGGTATAACAGATGCTTTGAATGCGGTGGAAAAAGGAACCTTGATAGCATCAATATTCCAGGATGGTGCAGGACAGGGAAGCAAGGCGCTGGAAATTGCGGTTGCAAAAGCCAAGGGCGAAAATGTTGACAAAGAGTACTGGATCGACTTTGAACCTGTTACAAAGGATAATGTAGCAGAATTCAAGCAAAGAGCACAATAAAAGGAATTCAAGCAAAGAGCACAATAAAAGGAATTCAGGCAAAGAGCACAATAATTTTAAGGCTGATTGATTATAAGGAAGGGGAGAAGGCTCCCTTTCTTTATAATCACAGATATTACAGATAAAAAAGAGTTATGGGGGGCTAATTATGTTAGAATACTGCGGAGCAGATTTAAATTTCTCCTTGCAAGGCAGGACGGCAATAATAACAGGAGGTGCAGCAGGAATAGGGCTGGCTACGGCGCGCTTTTTTTCAGAAAAAGGTGTTAACTGTGTTTTAGCTGATCTCAACCCGGAAGCAGATAAAATAGCTGGCCAGTTGGGTCAAAATTGCATAGGGGTTGCCGGTGACATTACAAAAGCCGACTACAGACAGTCTGTTATTGATGCGGCTGTAAAGAGATTCGGGAGTGTGGATATTTTGGTAAACTGTGCCGGAATAGTTGCTCTGGACAATGCTGAAACTTTGAATGACGATATGTGGGATAAAACAATAAACATAAACCTTACAGCCTCATTCAAGATGGCCCAGGCTGTCGGAAAATATATGATTGCTGCAGGTAAAAAAGGTTCCATCGTCAATATGGCATCACAGGCAGGAGTAATTGCGCTGGATAAGCATGTAGCCTATTGTGCAAGCAAGGGCGGCATCATAGCAATGACTAAGGTAATGGCTTATGAGTGGGGCAAGTATGGCATCAGGGTAAATGCGGTATCGCCTACGGTAGTTCTCACGGATTTAGGCAAAAAAGCCTGGGAAGGTCCCGTCGGAGATGCATTCAAGAAGGAAATGCCTTCGGAACGTTTTGCCGAACCGGATGAAATTGCGGGAACAATTGCATTTCTTTGCAGTGGAGCAGCAGGCATGATTACCGGACACAACCTGGTTATAGACGGCGGTTATACAATAAAATAGCAGAGTTTTCAAAAAAGCATGCTTTAGCAGTTAAAAGGCAAAAAAAGCAGGGGGAATTAGTAGTGAACTTTTTTAAAAATTTGAGAATTTCTCAAAAGCTATTATCCTGTTTTATTTTAGTTGCAGTTCTTATAGGCGTTGTAGGTTATATCGGTATTTCAGAAATGCAAAAGATTAACCTGCGTGGTAATAATATGTATGAAATAAATTTACTCGGAGTTAATCATTTAAGAAATCTTAAAGAAAATCTTTTAAAAATACAAGTTGATATTTTACGGCTTCTTTATGAAAGAGATATAATACGGATCGGTTCTCTGGAGAAAGAGATTGATTTGATCGATAATGAAAATGACCAACTCATAGCAGATTATAAAAAAACCGGTTTAACAAACAAAGAGTTATACACACAATTTGAAAATCTGTTAAATGAGTATGAAAGCGCCAGAAAAGAAATTATTAAATTAGTACATGAGGGCAATTATTCAAAGGCTGAAGCACTATATCCCCATGTGTTTTCCATAAGGGATGAGATATCGGATGTCCTGGATAAAGATATATCCCTGACCGTTGATCTGGCAAAAAAGGATCAAGAGAACAACATTTCAAGTTTTAATAAATCCCTCAGAGTCATTTTATTTATTGTCATTATAGGTTTTTTAATTGCAATATCATCAGGGCTTTTGATTTCTAAAAGCATCTTAAAGGGAATAAATAAAGTTTTGCATTTTAGTGAAGCCTTTGGGAGCGGCGATTTGACAAGGAACATAAAAATTGACTCGAAAGATGAAATCGGTAAGGTTGCAAATGCGCTTAACAAAGCTACAGACAACACAAGGCACTTGATTTCGGAGATTATCAGAAATACAGCTGAAATAAATTCATCAAGCGAAGAATTATCCGCAACTATAGAAGAAATAACCTCCACCATGGAGAGTATAAATGAGTCAACAAAAGAAATATCCAGAGGAACCGGGGAGTTGAGTGTTTCTGTTGAAGAAGTCTCCGCGTCAACGGAAGAAATCATTGCAGGAACAAATATGCTGGTGGAAAAAGCAAACAGCGGCTATTCGTCTGCAAATGACATCCGGCTCTGTGGGGAGAATATTAAAGAAAAAGGTTCATCGGCAATAGGGGTTGCCAAAGACCTGTATGTTGAAAAACATGCTAAGGTTGTCAAAGCAATTGATGATGGAAGAGTAGTGGAAGAAGTTGCGCAAATGACCGATACAATCAGACAGATTGCATCTCAAACAAATTTACTTGCATTAAATGCGACAATAGAAGCTGCAAGAGCGGGAGAGAAGGGCAAAGGCTTTGCAGTTGTAGCCGAAGAAATCCGCAAACTTGCCGAAGAATCCACTCTGGCTGCAGAGCACATCAACACGGTAATAAATAAAGTAGAAACTGCATTTATCAATTTATCCGATAATACCCGCGAAATTCTAGGATATATAGAAAACAATGTTATGAAAAATTATCAACTGCTGATTGAGACTGGTGAAAATTATGAGCAGGATGCAAAATTCGTTCATAAAATGTCCGAGGAGATTGTTTCTTCTACAAAAATAATGATGGAAACTCTAAATCAGGTTGGTTTTGTAATACAGAATGTGTCAGGCACAGCACAACAATCATACTCGTATTCCGAAAATATTTCAAATAATGTGAATGAAACGGCTATAGCACTTGAACAGGTTGCAAAATCCGCACAGGTTCAGGCCGAACTGGCAGAAGGTCTCAGTATGCTGGTTAATAAATTCAAAATATAACCGGGCAATACATGTCCATGGAGCTCTTTGGGACACTTTGAGAATACCAAAAGCCATTCAGCCTTAATGAGTTCACACTTAAATAATTATCAAACCATTTAATAGAGGAGTGAAGCAGATGTCTATAGCAATAGGATGTGATGAAGCAGGATTTCAATTCAAGGAAGTAATAAAAGGTCTCTTAACAGAAAAAGGTATAGAGTTTGAAGATTTCGGAGTTTATAACACCGATCCGGTTTTATATCCTGATATTGCTGTTGCCGTTGCAAGATCAATATCCGAAGGAAAACATGAAAGAGGTATTTTGGTCTGCGGTACAGGAATCGGAATGGCCATTGCCGCCAACAAGGTTCCCGGAATAAGAGCGGCTGTTTGCCATGATCCTTTCTCGGCTGAACGTTCCAGAAAGAGCAACAACGCACAGATCATGACTCTCGGTGCACGCGTAATAGGCATAGAGCTGGGAAAGCTTTTGGTTAACTTGTGGCTCAAATGCGAATTTGAAGGCGGCGGTTCGGAAGCAAAAGTCAACAAGATTTCCGAATATGAAAATGAATACTTAAAAAGCTGCTAATATCATTTTAAAGATAAAGAGGGGAGAGGTTTTGTATGCAGAGAATTATCAATGATCCATTCAATTGTGTTGAAGATATGCTGGAAGGTTTCCTCAAAACCCACACAGATATAGTTGTAAAAACAGACAATCCAAGAACAGTCAAATATAAAAATGCTCCTGTTCCAGGTAAAGTAGGTATTGTTACCGGAGGAGGTTCAGGGCACAAACCGGCATTTATAGGTTACTGCGGCAGGAACATGGTTGATGCCGTTGCAGTGGGAGAGATATTTGCATCGCCAACCGCCAAAGCATTCCTGGATGCAATGAGAGAAGCCGACTCAGGAAAGGGCGTGGCTTGTCTTTACGGGAACTATGCAGGAGACAATATGAATGTCAAGATGGCAACAACTTTTGCCGAAGAGGAAGGTATAGTAGTTAAAACCGTTGTTGCAAATGATGACGTTGCCTCCGCACCCAAGTCCGAAAGGGAAAAAAGACGCGGTGTTGCCGGAGAGATATTAATGTGGAAGGTTGGAGGAGCTAAAGCTGCTAAGGGAGGCACTCTTGATGAAGTTATAGCGGCAGCGCAGAAAGCCATAGACAATACGAGAAGCGTTGGCATTGGACTTACCTCCTGCACCATACCGGCTGTGGGACATTCCAACTTTAAAATAGAGCCGGGGACCATGGAAGTAGGTATCGGGCATCACGGTGAACCTGGAATAAAGGTCTCCGAGCTTAAATCAGCCGATGAAATGGCTCAGATGATGCTTGACGTTATTCTTCCTGATTATCCTTTTGTTGAAGGGGATGAAGTTGTTGCTCTTGTGTCGGGTCTTGGAGCTACTCCTGTAATGGAGCTTTATATACTTTACAATAAAGTCGAAGAAATACTTGCCCAAAAAGGAATCAAAGTACACAGGTCCTATGTGGGAAATTACTTTACCTCTCTTGAAATGATGGGCGCTACAGTCACATTGATGAAAGTTGATGAAGAGCTTAAGGAACTTGTGGACGAAGAAGTGGATACAGTTGGAATGAAGCAGTTTAAATAAGCCTTTTAACTTACTTCAGACAAAAATTAAAATTGACTTAAAAACTTTTGAAAGGAGTTAACTATGAGCAGCTTTAAAAATTCAGATGCATCTTCAGCGGTATATAATGTTGTAAATACAATTATTGATAATTGGGTTTATTTAAGTGAGGTTGACGGATTAATAGGTGACGGCGACCATGGGGTTAATATGAATAAAGGCTTTACCATGACAAAAAACAAGTTGGGCGGCAAGGAAGTAAGCTTGTCTGAAGGCTTTAATGTACTTGGTAAAACACTGATACTTGAAATCGGCGGTTCAATGGGTCCACTTTATGGAACTTTCTTCATGGAATTTGCCAAAGCATGCAAAGATATTGAAGATATAGACAAGGAAGCTTTCGGAGCAGTACTTCAAGCTGCGCTCAAGGGCATGCAGGCTTTCGATAAAGCTAAAGTCGGTGATAAAACTCTCATGGATACTCTGGTTCCGGCTATTAACGCGTATAAAGCGGCTTTGTCCGAGGGAAAAGATTTCAAAGCGGCGCTGCTGGACATGAAGGTAGAAGCCGAAAAGGGAAAAGAATCAACAAAAGATATGGTGGCGAAAATAGGAAGAGCTGCCAGACTCGGCGAGAGATCAAGGGGAGTCCTTGATGCGGGAGCCACTTCATGTAACCTTATTTTGCAATCAATGGCGGATGCAATTGAAGCATTATTATAGAATTCTCCTAAAACTTTTAAAAGGCTGCTGATATACAGAAAATATCAGCAGCTCTTTTTTTGCGTGTGCGTCCAGCGAAGCTGGAGCACACTTGCCAGTGTGAGTCTGGCACGGGTAATTACCAAGAAGCCCGTTAGCTAATCCCGGTGCATATCAGTAATGGTATGTGCTGAGCGGGAGGATAAAGTACC
>JAEYHZ010000021.1 GCA_023409265.1 Bacillota bacterium
TCAAGATGAGATATCCCACCGTAAGGGTAAGACCCCATGTAGACTACATGGTTGATAGGCCAAGAGTGTAAGTGCAGTAATGTATTAAGCTGATTGGTACTAATAGGTCGAGGGTTTGACCCAAAAAATGAACTAAAAGTTCAACAGGTATTTCAAAAGTAGATGGTCTTAAAATCTATGAGTTTAGCTTCAAGTCTTCTTATATTCGATACATTATTTAGTTCTTAAGAGGATATACGTTCTTATGAACTTTAACAATTAAAGAGTCAGAATCAGATTTTTAGATGCAAGTAATACAAGGCATCGACGAAGCGAGGAGCGGAGTTTATATATCATAAATGAGCACCGGAGCGAGGAAGATAACGAAGTAGTGCGCCGCATATTAAAATCTGTAAATTTTCTGGTGGAAATGACGAGATGGATACACCCGTTCCCATACCGAACACGGCAGTTAAGCATCTCAGTGCTGATAATACTTGGCTGGAAACGGCCCGGGAAAGTAAGTCTCTGCCAGATTTATATGAAAGCCTTGAGTCAATATCTCAAGGCTTTCTTTGCATATCTTCAAAATTTACTATTTCAATAAAATTATCTTCTTGTTCAGAAAATTAAAAAATGAAGAGTGAATAGTTATGGAAATCCGACTATGTCGGATTGAATTGAGGAGCTGTTGTCGCACAGGGCATAAGCTCCTTTTCTTTGCTTTTAATTAATTCAGAAGGAAGCTTTTCAAAAAGAAGGTCAGAGTTTTTGTTGGGGATTCTTGTGCCCAAATATAGAAATAACATAAAATCAAAAAAAACAGCGTAAAAATGTAAATACTTGCCCTGAAGAAATAAATATAATTTTCAATATGTGGGCTGGTATCTATCGATACCGCACATATAAAAAGTTTATAAAATGATTGGAGGGGTATTGTTGAAAGGATTTTTAATTACTTGCAGGAAAAAATTCAGTAAGGTGCTCATTTATATGATAATTCTAAGTATATTTATGACACTGCTTCCTGTGGTTGGAGTACGGGCTGAAACTACCGACTCACTAACAGTCTATACTGAAGATTTCAGCGACGGAAATGCAAACGGCTGGACTACGTATAGCGGCAGTGATCCTGACAGACAGTGGGACTGGTCTGTAAATCCTCAAAACCAGTTTGCAGTTTCGGGTAATACCGGGGCAAAAGCCATAGCCGAGGGTACCGATTTTCAGGATCTGATCTACGAGGCGGATATTCAGGTTGAGGGTTTGAATAATGATAACTCCGGGCTGCTTTTTAGGGTTTCGGAGCCTTCGGGAAATGCCGGCAACGGATTTAACGGCTATTATGCCGGTATCCGGGTTGACAAAAAGCTGGAACTTGGGCGTGTCACCGGAAGCAACACATGGAAATCCTTGATGGTAACAGACTTGTCATCTTCCTACGGTCATATGAAGATTAAGGCAGTTGGAAATGAGATACAGGTATTTGTTAATGATATGAGTACACCAAAGATTGAATACACCGACAATGACGGCAGTCAGATAACCTCTCCTGGAGCTATTGGTGTCAGAACGTACTGGGGGACCTCCAATGTTGACAATATCCGTGTAAGAGAATATTCACACATTGAGACTCCGGCTCCGGTATTCAGCATACCGGAAGGTGTCTATAATGATCCTCAGACTGTCGAGATAAGTTCAGTTGAGGGTGCTGTCATACATTATACTACAGATGGAAGTATACCTGACTCCAATTCCCCTGTGTATGATTCATCTATCCAACTGGACCATTCGGCTACTATAAAAGCCTATGCTGAGAAATCAGGAGAGATGGTTTCCGACATAGTGACAGCTGCATATATTGTCTGCAACAACAGTCAAGGTTTTAGTGATGATTTTGAGGATGGCAATGCCGACGGATGGACAACTTACAAAGGACTTGACAACAATCAGGGAACATGGTCTGTGTCTACAGGAAAATATGTCCTGAATAACCCAAAAGGCGATAAGGCACTGGCAGACAGTACCTCCTACAACAATTTCATATTTGATGCAGATGTGAATCCCGGTGCAGGCAATGACAGCAGCGGACTTGTTTTCAGGTGCAGTGAACCGGGAGACGGTTGTGACAATCTGAGCGGCTATTTTGCCGGAATAAATGTAAACGGTTATATTCAAATCGGAAAGATGGACTCCAATGCCAATAATGGAAACGGAGGATGGACAGAGCTTTACAGAGCTGTTGCAAACGTAAGAACCAATCAGGACAACCATCTGAGAATATATGCAAGCGGTTCCCATTTTTATGTTTTTGTAAATGGAGAGCAGGTTGCATATTTTATTGATTCTGATTACCCTGCCGGAAGTATTGGAGTGAGGGGCTGGAATGCCAATGGAAATGTGACATTCGATAATATACAGATTACCGGAACGGACATGCTTTTAAGTACTGTTGAAACACCTTCCTTCAGTCCTTCTTCAGGGGCATTTGAGACTTCCCAGCAGGTAGAGATTACCTGTAACACTCCGGATGCCGCCATTTACTATACAATTGACGGCAGTACACCTACTATGGCATCAACTGTTTACAGCGGTGCAATTACGTTGAGTGATACGGCTACTGTAAAAGCAATTGCCGCAAAGGCGGGAATGCTGGATTCACCAGTGCAAAGTGCTACATTTACAAAGCTCTACGCCAGCTTCTCGGATGATTTCAGCAGTGGAAATTATGATAAATGGACGACCTACGGAGGAACCTGGAGTGTGAGCAACAATACATTACAGGTAAACTCAGGACAGGGTTACAAGGTAATTGCAAAAAACACGGAGTTTTCAAATGTAAGCTATGAGGCTGATTTGAAAATAACAGGGGGAACGGGAGATGCAGGTGTACTCTTCAGGGTAACAGGGGCCTCGGTGGGTGGTGACAATGTTGTTGGTTACTATGCAGGAATCAACACCGGAGGCGATGCCGTAATCCTGGGAAAAATGAATAATAACTGGAACGAATTGACCAGGGTGTCAAAAACCATAGATATTAATAAAACTTATCATATGAAGGTGGTTGCATACGGAACTTTGATTAAAGTTTTTATTGATGACATGACAACACCGGTAATCAGCTTTAATGATAATACATATACCCGGGGTGCAATTGGACTGAGAATATATAATTCGGCTGTAGCCTTTGGAAATATACATGTTGAGACTTATACGGTACCTGCTTTAATAGAAAGTATGAAAACCGCTCAGGTTACTACCAGGGCAAAGGTGACACCAATAATGCCGGAACAGGTGACAGCCTTGTATAACAATGGTTCAGAACAGAGTGTAAACGTGATATGGGATTCCATAACGGCAGATAAGTATGAAAATCCCGGAAGTTTTACCGTTGAAGGAACGGTTGAGGGAACAGCCCTAAAGGCAACGGCAAAAGTAACGGTGGCCGCCGCACCTCTTGCTCCCGGAGAGGCATTACCGGTAGCAAATCAGGGTTCACTTGTGAAGACTCCTTTTACTCCTCTGCCTCTTGGATCTGTCAAAGCTGACGGCTGGCTGCTTCAGCAGCTGATGCTCCAGAAAAACGGAGCTACCGGCCATGCTGAGGAAATATACAGTGAGCTTGGCAGCAACAGTGCATGGCTGGGAGGAAATGCCGCAAACTCTGACTGGGAACGTCCGGTATACTATGTAAAAGGTTTGGTAGCCCTTGCGTATACACTGGGGGATACAGAACTGCAGGATAAGGCAGCCAAGTGGATTGAATGGTCGCTGCAAAGCCAGAAACCTGACGGATCCTTCGGACCCTCCACAAGTGACGACTGGTGGCCAAGAATGCCGATGCTCTATGCAATGCGGGACTATTATGAAGCAACAGGCGATCAGAGGGTTATAACCTTTATGACAAATTATTTCCACTACCAGGCAGCAAATTTGCCGGGACGTCCTTTGACAGACTGGTCCAAGGCAAGAGTGGGAGACAACATTGATACTGTTTTATGGCTGTATAACAGGACTAATGATGAGAGTCTGCTTGATTTGGCCGACATGCTCAAAAACCAGGGTTATGATCATACAAGTATATTTTCAAACGATAACTTCTTCGGCTTTGGTTCCGATTTCCACCCAAACCATAATGTAAATGTATCAGAAGATATTAAAATGCCTGCCATATATTATCAGAGATCGGGCAGTGAGGCAGACAAAAATGCTTTCAGGCTTGGCGACGGTCATCTGCTTAAATACCATGGACAGGTCACAGGTATGTCCTCAGGTACTGAATTCCTGGCAGGACTTGGCTCCACACAGGGTGCAGAGCTTTGTGCCATTGTTGAAAGAATGCAGTCAAATGAAGAGGCACAGATGATACTTGGGGATCCGTATCTTGGAGATCAGCTTGAGAAAATTGCATTCAATGCACTGCCCGGAGCAATCAGCAAGGACTTTAAACTTCAGCAATACTACTCTCTGCCGAATCAGGTTCAGAGCGTAAACGGCTCCCGCGGGCATCGGCAGGATTATGCAAACGGCCTGCAGCCAAGTCCTGATTCAGGCTTCCCCTGCTGCAGATTTGATATGCATATGGGCTGGCCCTACTATGTTAAAAGCATGTGGGCTGCCACGGATGACGGTGGCCTTGCTGCAATGGCATACGGTCCAAGCAGTGTTACTACTAAGATTAACAATACACTTGTTACCATCAAAGAGACAACAAATTATCCTTTTGAGGAACAGCTCCAGTTTACTGTAAATACCTCTGCAGATAATTCATTCCCGCTTAAGTTGAGGATACCGGAATGGTGCAAACAGCCTGTTGTAGAAGTTAATGGAACACTTCAGACAGGAGTGGCTTCGGGAGAATATTATACAATTGACCGAACCTGGACAGAGGGGGATGTTGTTACTCTTAGCTTACCAATGGAGGTTAAAACTTCAACACAGGTAAGTAATGCAATTGGTGTTGAAAGAGGTCCTCTGGTTTATTCGTTAGAAATAGGCGAGAACTGGAAGAAGGTAGCAGAAAGAGTTCCCGGATATGCTGAATATGAAGTATTACCTGCAACGGACTGGAACTATGGACTTATTATAGACAGCAGCAATCCTGCTGTATCCTTTACCGTGAATAAAAGTGACATGCCGGAGAACCCGTTTATACAGGGAACAACTCCTGTTACTCTTACAGCAAGGGCCAAAAAGGTAGTGTCCTGGAGACTCGGCCCAAACGGCATGGATGCCGATGAAGTGCCTTTGGGACCTGTAATTTCCGCCATGCCGGAGGAAAATGTGACACTTGTGCCCTTCGGTGCCGAAAATATCAGGGTTACATACTTTCCGAGGATTGCAGATCAAACTTCTCTAATGTCCAAAAAGTATGAAGCTGAGAATGCTGTATTAAACAATGTTGAAGTCAAGAATGGTGGAAACCAATTTTCCACATCTGTTTCAAACAGTAAATATGTAGGAAAAATTGATTATGCTGACAGCTCTGTGCAGTTTAATAATGTATATGCCAGAGAAAATGGGACTTATATCCTTGAAATAGCATATGCATCGGGCTCGGCAGGATATTCCACCCATAAGATCACTGTCAACGGACAACCGGCGGGCAGCGTAAAATATTCTCCTATAGACGGATGGGGCAAATTCAGCAGGACTTATTTATCTGTAAATTTGAATAAAGGAAATAATACCATCCAGCTCGCAAAAGGGGATAATTTTGCAGAACTGGACTATATAGCAGTACTAAATTCAGCGGATTACGATGATGTCAGCGGAGCAGCTTATCATGGATTAAAAGCTGAGTATTATGGCAATAAAAATTTAAGCGGTACTCCTAAAACAATAAAAGCTGATGAAACAATTAATTTTTATGATAATTTTACGAGTATATTGGAGGATCTTGCCGGTACGGCAGAAAATTGCTCTGTCAGATGGACCGGTAGGGTTATGCCTGAAGAGACTGCAGCGTATACCTTCCATATGATAGGTGATAATGGGTTCAGGTTATGGGTTAACAATGAGCTGCTTATAGACAATTGGGTTGAATCTAATGGTTCATGGGAAATTCCCCAAACCAGTAAGCAGGTTAATTTGGAAGCAGGTAAAAAGTATGATATTAAGGTCGAGTATTTCCAAGCATGGGGAGGAGCGGACGTGAAGCTTGAGTGGTCAAGTCTGAACATGCAAAAGAAGGTTATACCGGCAACCTGCTTATATCAGCCTGAAGGAAGTGAACTACCTATAGAGTTGGTTACTATAGATTCAATAGTTGCTGACACGCAGTTATATGCACCACCTAAGCTTCCAAGAGAAGTAACAGTAAAATTTAAAGACGGTAAAACGGAGAAACGTTATGTTACATGGAATTTAAGTGATTTGTCTGTATTTGATAAGAAAGGAACTGTTAATGTAACCGGTAATGTATCAAAGACACAGAGTCAGGCTTTAGCAGTTGTAACGGTTAAAGACTACACCGGCTGGGAAAAACAGCAAGCACCCATAGAGACAAAGTGGGCAGCTGAGGTAAATGAAAATAATGCTCTTATGAAGGAGTATCCAAGACCTCAGATGCAGAGAACCCAATGGGTAAATTTGAATGGATTATGGAAGTTTGCACCGGGAGAAGCAACAGGAGCGGTTGATGCAGTGAAAACATTGCCAACCGGCGAAGCAACAAAGCTGGAAAGAGAAATACTTGTTCCATATCCTATGGAGTCAGCACTGTCGGGAGTTATGAGGCACTATGACCGTGCATGGTACAAGAGAAACTTTACTGTTCCGGCGGATTGGAATGGGAAGAATATTATATTAAACTTTGGTGCTGTTGACTGGGAATCAGAAGTATTCATTAACGGACAAAGTGTAGGTATCCATAAAGGCGGGTATGACAAATTCAGTTATGATATTACGAAGTATCTGGATTCAAGCAAGAGCGAGCAGGAATTAATTGTTAGAGTATACGACCCCACAGATAAAAAGGGCTATCCAAGAGGAAAGCAGACGCTAAACCCCGGAGGAATCATGTATACCCCCACCACCGGAATTTGGCAGACTGTGTGGATGGAGCCGGTTTCAAGCACATGCGGAATTGATAACCTCAAAATTGAGCCGGATGTAGATAATAACCGTCTCAAGCTGACAGTAAATACAAAAGGTACTGCTACGGGAGTTACAGTAAATGCCAAAGCTTTGGATGGAACAACAGAAGTTGGAACGGTAAGCGGAGATCCAAATACACCGCTGTATATTAATGTTCCGAATGCAAAACTGTGGTCGCCGGAGAGTCCGTTCCTTTATGACCTTAAGGTAGAATTGAAAAGGGATTCTTCTGTACTGGATAAGGTAGACAGCTATTTTGGCATGAGAAAAATATCCAGAGTTACAGTGGACGGATACGAAAAAATCTTTTTAAACAATAAGGATACTTTCTTAATGGGTCCTTTGGATCAAGGTTTCTGGCCGGATGGACTATATACTGCACCAACTGACGAGGCTCTTAAATTTGATATTGAGAAGGAAAAAGAGCTCGGCTACAATATGGTACGAAAACATATCAAGGTGGAGCCTGAGCGTTGGTATTACTGGGCTGATAAGCTTGGTATCATGGTTTGGCAGGATATGCCTTCTGAAAACTCATATACCTCTAACCCTGCTCCGCTTGAGAAGTCGCAGTATGAATTAGAATTAACAAAAATGGTTCAGAATAATTGGAATAGTCCTTCCATAATTATGTGGTGCGTATTTAATGAATGGCAGGGAGCTTATGAACCAGAAAGGCTTGTGGAGCTTGTGAGAAACCTTGATTCGTCACGCCTCATAAATCAGGGAAGCGGCGGGCCTTGGGCTGATGCTGGAGACATTTATGATAATCATAATTATCCGCCTCCAAGCTATAAGGTTAATGATCCAAATTTCCCGAATCCCCCCAAGAAGCCACAGATAGTAGTTTGCGGAGAGTACGGAGGCATAGGACTAACTAAGCCTGGGCATCATTGGAATGAAGGCGGCAATTTCAGCTATACCATGGAAACAGACCCCAAGAAGTTGATTAAGGTGTATGAAGACTACGCTAATATGCTTTTGAGTTTTAAAACAAATAAGGGACTTTGTGGCGCAGTATACACTGAGATTACAGATGTTGAGGTAGAGGTAAATGGTATATATACTTATGACAGAGTATTGAAGCTTAATCCGGAAGATGTTAGTACCTTCAGAGCAATAAATGAAAAAACTATTAATGAAGTTATTGCGCCGATTCCTCCAAGTAAGGAATTCAAAGATGATTTCAATGATTGTAATGCAAATGGGTGGACAAATTATGGCGGAGTCTGGAAAGTAGAGGATGGTAAATACATGGCTCTTCCGGATTCCGGAGGAAAGTCTTTAGCAGATAATACTAATTTTTATGACTTCACATATGAGGCCGATATATCAATAGATAAATGCACTGACGATCATAATGCCGGTATCATCTTCAGAATAAACGGTCCGGGAGTTGGATCTGATAACTACAGTGGTTATTATGCAGGAATTGGTAAGACATATGTATCAGAACATGCAGGCAAAACGGGTATAACGCTGGGTAAGGCGGACGGTTCATGGACATTTTTGGATTTTGTCCCCTATGTCATTGAGCAGGGCAAAACCTATCGTATGAAGGTAGTCGCTGATGGTTCAAACATTAAGGTTTATATTGATGATGTTCTTGTGGTAGAGAAGGTTGACACCAGCTTCAAGAACGGTGCTATAGGCTTTAGAACATGGAAACAGGATGTATCATATGATAATGTGGTTGTAACGGCTAAACAGAGTATCGAGATGCCAAAATCAACTGATGCAGCACTTGCGGACTTGAAGGTTAACGGAGCTACTGTAAGCGGGTTTAATGCTGCTACAACTGCTTATAATGTAAAATTGCCTTATGGAACAACAATTGTACCGACAGTAACAGCTACAGCAAATGATACAGGCAGGGCTAAGGTAAAAATCACACAGGCGACGGTACTTCCGGGTTCGACGGCTATAGTTGTAACAGCAGAGGACGGAATCACAGTAAAGACTTATATGGTTAACTTTACAGTAGAGCCTAAAGGAAATAGCTCCAGCAACCAGCCAAGTGGAGGAGTGACACCGGGAACGGAGCAAAAACCGAAAGAAAACCCTGAACAGAAGCCAAGCCAAAAATCCGAAGCATCAAACGGAAATGAAGCAACAGATACCACCAACAAGGTGAGATTCAAGGACGTACCTGAAAGTGCATGGTATTATGAAGCGGTAACCTTTGCCGCCGAAAAAGGAATAACCTGCGGAACAGGCGACGGGAAATTCAGCCCCAATGCTCAAGTGACCAGAGCACAAGCCTTGGTAATGATAATGAAGGCATTTGGAATCAACCCGGATGAAAAGACTGAAAGTAACTTCAGTGATGCAGGAAACACTTACTATACAGGATACCTTGCAGCAGCAAAGAGACTTGGAATAACCGGCGGTATGGGAGGTAACAAATTTGCCCCTGACAGAAAGGTGACAAGGCAGGAAATGTTCGTATTGATGTACAATACACTAAAGAACATGAATGCATTACAAAAGGGCGTATCAGGTAAGGATTTGGCAGACTTTAAGGATTCAGGAAAGATTTCGGATTATGCAAAGGAAGCAATGACATTCTTTGTAAATAACGGAATTGTAGCAGGCACAGATGGTAACATATTACCGGCAGATTCAGCCAGTAGGGCACAATTTGTACAGGTTCTTTACAATATTATGAAAATGAATAGTTAATAGAGTAAAAAGATATACAGAAAATACCCGGAATCATATTAACGATTTCGGGTATTTTTGTGTGTAAAAGTATAAAAAATCGCGGATTTTTCTAAATACTGATTTGAAGCACTTACTTATAATTTAATTGTAGTTACATACTAACATAAATTAAGGAGGAAAGTCATGAACAAATTATTAGCAAGAGCAATTTCTTCTGTTGCAGCTATTACAATGGTATTTTCATTAGCTGCCTGCGGAGGATCAGGATCAAAGGTTGAAAGTACAGAATCCGCAAAACCATCTGAAACAGCTCAGGCAAGTGAGTCGGCAGCAGCACCATCATCTACCGAAGCTGCCAAGAAGCTTGTAATCGGATTTGCACAGGTAGGTGCCGAAAGTGCCTGGAGAACAGCAGAGACTCAGTCAATTAAGGACGAAGCTGCAAAGCGCGGGTATGATTTGAAATTCTCTGATGCTCAGCAGAAGCAGGAGAATCAGATTAAAGCCATCAGATCATTTATACAGCAAAAAGTAGATGCGATCGTTGTAGCTCCTGCTGTTTCATCAGGCTGGGATACAGTTTTCAAAGAAGCACAGGATGTAAAGATCCCTGTTATATTGGTAGACCGTGGAGTTGATTGTGATCCTTCATTATATTCCACATTTATAGGTTCCGACTTTATTGAAGAAGGAAAGAACGCTTGTATTGAACTAGCCAAGGCTATGGGTGAAAAAGGTAATATCGTAGAATTACAGGGCTCGGTTGGAGCTTCTGCTGCTACAGACCGTCAGAAGGGTTTTGCTGAAGAACTCAAGAACCATCCGGGTCTAAAGATCATCAAGACTCAATCAGGTGACTTTGCCCGTGCAAAGGGTAAAGAAGTAATGGAATCCTTCCTAAAGTCCGATGGAAAGAATATTCAAGGTGTTTATGCACATAACGATGATATGGGTATGGGTGCCATTCAGGCTATAGAAGAAGCTGGTATGAAACCGGGTGTTGATATCAAGATAGTTGGTGTTGACGGAATTAAAGACGCATTCCAGGCTATGGTTGACGGAAAATACAATGCTACTGTTGAATGTAATCCATTACTCGGACCTCAGGTATTTGACGCTGCTGAAACATTGGTTAAAGGCGGAACAGTAGAAAAATGGATTAAATCACAGGAAGGAATATACCCGGCTGATAAAGCACAGGAAGCATTGCCAAACCGCGTATATTAATTTATTAAACAAACTGAATTTATGCGTTATTATTCAGTAATCATTTCGGGGATACAAAAAATGTATCCCCGAAAAATTAATAAAAGATCAGTTCATGGGGGGATAGTCTTAAATGGCAAATAATGAAGTAATTTTGAAAATGAGTGGTGTAAGCAAGACTTTCCCGGGAGTAAAGGCTCTTAAAAATGTTGATTTTCAATTAAGAGCGGGTGAAATTCATGCTTTGATGGGGGAGAACGGAGCCGGGAAATCAACATTGATAAAAGTATTGACAGGTGTCGAGGAATTGGATTCGGGAGAGATATATCTAAGCGGAGAAAAAATTCTGGCTAGATCAACTCAACAGGCCCAGGAGCTTGGTATCAGCACGGTTTATCAGGAAGTTAACCTCTGTCCGAATCTCACAGTTGCTGAAAACTTTTATATAGGAAGAGAGCCCACTCAATACGGAAAAATTAATTGGAAAGAGATTAACAGACGTGCGGAACAGGCACTGAAAAAATTGGATTTAAAAATAGATGTAAAACAAAAATTGGAGAACTATTCGGTGGCTATTCAACAGATGGTAGCAATAGCCAGAGCTATTGACTATAAAGCCAAGGTATTGATTCTGGATGAACCAACTTCAAGTCTCGATAAGAATGAGGTTGAGAAGCTTTTCATTATCATGAAGAAGCTTAGGTCGGAAGGAATGGGAATAATATTTGTTACACACTTTTTGGATCAGGTTTATGAAGTTTCAGACAGAATAACAGTTTTAAGAAACGGTGAACTGGTGGGAGAATTTGAGGCAGAGTCTCTCCCGAGAATACAACTTGTGGCTAAAATGATTGGTAAGGATCTGGACATTCTTTCAAGTCTGAAAAAAGATACTAATCAAGAGCAGAATACTAATGCCAACGATACTTTTATGAGTTTTAACGGAGTTGGACACACAGGAACGATAGAGCCATTTGATCTGGAAATAAGAAAAGGAGAAGTACTCGGGCTGGCCGGATTGTTGGGATCCGGAAGAAGTGAACTGGCACGGGTTATTTTTGGAATAGATAAGGCTGACAGCGGTGTAATAAGAGTTAATGACGAAAGAGCCAATATTGCTTCACCAATAGATGCAATAAAACATGGCATAGCATTATGCCCGGAGAATAGAAAAACCGAAGGCATAATCGGTGATCTTTCGGTTCGTGAGAATATAATTCTTGCCCTTCAAGCCAGAAATGGAATTGGAAAGACAATATCCAGAAAGGAACAGGAGCGGATAGCTGACGAATACATAAAACTTTTAAATATAAAAACTTCCGGAAGGGAGCAGCTTGTTAAAAACTTGAGCGGTGGAAACCAACAAAAGGTTATTCTGGCAAGATGGCTTGCAACAAATCCAGATTTGCTCATTCTGGATGAACCCACAAGGGGAATTGATGTGGGAACAAAAACTGAAATACAGAAACTGATTATACAGTTTGCAGAAAGAGGTATGTCTGTGGTATTTATATCCTCCGAAATGGATGAGTCTCTCAGATGCTGTTCCCGTATGGCAATTTTACGTGACGGACGCAAGGTTGTAGAAATATATGAGGATGAACTGACTGACAGAAATGTAATGAAATCAATAGCAGGGGAGGATTAATTGTGCAAAACTTTGTTACATTAATTAAAAATTTGACAAAAAAGCGTTTGTTTTGGCCCATTGTTGCATTGCTGGCAGTATTAATATTTGATTCGATTTTTATTGATGGGTTCTTAACTATTGAATTAAAAAACGGCAATTTATATGGAAGAATTATTGATATCATAAACCGTTCTTCCTCATTGATAATAATAACAATAGGAATGACCCTGGTTATTGCTACCGGAGGAATAGATATTTCTGTAGGCTCGGTAGTTGCAATTTCAGGAGCAATAACTGTTCAGTTGCTTGGTTCCGGAATTGCTCCAAACACACCATTCTTCCTGTGCATAATTGCTTCCCTTGCGGTATCGGCATTGCTGGGCTGTTGGAATGGATTTCTGGTATCCAAGATCGGTGTACAGGCAGTCGTTGCAACCTTGATACTCAATGTTGCGGGAAGGGGAATAGCGCAGCTTGTTACAAACGGTCAGATACCTACTACCCAGTATAAGCCTTTTTCATACATAGCAGGCTTTCTTCCCCACCTTCCAATACCGTTTTCCATTTTTATAGTAGCAGTTGTGCTGACAGCTATAGTTTTGTTTGTAAAGAAAACCGCCTTCGGATTATTTGTAGAATCGGTGGGAATCAACTCCAAAGCAAGCAAATTTGCCGGACTTAAGGCACAAAGAATAGTTTTTGCTACCTATGCCATATGCGGTCTTTGTGCTGGAATAGCGGGACTTATGATAAGCTCCATGATTAAAGCGGCAGATAGTAATAATGCCGGACTGCTGATTGAAATGGATGCAATATTGGCAGTTGCTATCGGCGGAAACTCAATGAATGGCGGTAAATTCTCAATTGCTGCCAGTGTTATCGGGGCTTTGATAATTCAGAGTCTGACAACAACTCTTTATGCATTGGGTGTTTCACCGGAGGTACTGCCTGTTGTAAAAGCAATTGTAGTCGTAATAATATGCCTGTTCCAATCTGAAGGTACTCATAAAATGATCCTGAAGGTCTTTAGCACGAATAGGAGGTTAAAATATGAAAAAACTGCTTAATTCAAAATTCTTATCACTATATATTACAATATTTCTATTCTTTGTGCTGTTTTCCATCGGGTCGGTATTATATACAGGTTTCTTTTCACTCCAAACATTTCTTAACCTGTTTATAGACAACGCTTTTCTGATTATATCGGCATCAGGAATGACAATGGTTTTACTCATAGGAGGAATAGATATTTCAGTAGGTTCGGTTATTGCACTAACCTGTATGCTGTCGGCATACCTGCTGGAGTTGAAAAATTTCAACCCTGTACTGGTAATGGTTTTAATGATATTAATGGGAGCCGGTTTTGGTCTGCTTCAGGGCTGCCTGATACACTTCTTCAAAATTCAGCCGTTTATAGTAACCCTGGCAGGGCTGTTTTTTGCAAGAGGTATGACAGCAGTAATCAGTACAGACACCATTAACATAAAGAACAAACTATATACCGATATTTCAAATTACAGAATCTACCTATATGATAAGTCATTTATATCTATTGGGGTTGTTATTGCATTAATAGTAATGTGTATAACCATCTACATTGCCCACTATACCAGATTCGGACGCTCTGTATATGCTATCGGAGGAAATGAGCAATCTGCCAGATTAATGGGACTTCCAGTGGGTAAGACAAAGGTTCTGGTATATACTTATAGTGGTGTATGCTACGCAATGGCGGGTATTGTATTCAGTTTTTATATGTTATCAGGTTATACGCTGCATCAGCAGGGTGGGGAAATGGATGCCATAGCTTCAGCTGTCATAGGGGGAACGTCTCTTACCGGAGGTGTTGGCTATGTGTTCGGAACCCTATTTGGTGTCCTTATTCAGGGTGTCATACAGACGCTGATAATGTTCCAGGGTACTCTGAGTTCGTGGTGGACAAGAATTGCAGTTGCTCTACTGCTTTGTATGTTC
Source organism: Bacillota bacterium (assembly GCA_023409265.1). GTDB lineage: Bacteria > Bacillota > Clostridia > Acetivibrionales > DSM-1351 > Ruminiclostridium. Next base: position 14,552 of record JAEYHZ010000021.1, read on the forward strand.
ATTATGATCCAGAGACTGCTTACAATAAGAAAAGATACAAGCAGAAAAGCAAAAATCAATACCGGTAAAAAGTCAAAACAACTGAATATAAAGGCATAAAAGATATAGAAGGCAATAGTTTATCAATTCCAGGTGGAGTTCATCCGCCTGGTTTTGGTGTAAAAAATAAACACAGGAATGAATTTGTTTTTATAAAAAGCATTTATTTTACCTGGGAGGTATTGCTGTGAAAAGTGAAAAGATACAGGTTGTTAATAGGGCAAAAATCAACAGAATTACTATCAGAACAAAGTTTACGCTTTGCTGTGTTTTTATTATTATACTTATGAGTATTTTAAACTTGTTTACAATTATTAATTTTGCCGGCTTTAATAAACAATATGATACCATTCTAACCAACATAGCTATAGCAAACAGTATTAATGACGGTCTTAAAGAACAAATTGATTCCGAAATGAGGTCCATTGGCGTTGGACAAAAAGATTTCAAAAATGCAGATCAATATAATATTATAAATGATGTTAATAGAAAAACAGACACAATTAAAAAAACGGTTAAGTCGGCCAGCAGCCTGTCAAAGCTGGATTCTGTGTCAAAGACTATGAGTTCTCTTAAGGAAAAGGTGGATGACATAGGAAGGCAGATTGAAGAAAAAAAATCATATGATGAAATACAGGTCTCATTGGACTATGTAACCGAAATATCAGAACTTGTGGAAACAAATATTCAGGATTTTATAAAAAATGAACTTAATGAAAGCAATAAGACAAAGCTCGATATTGGACAAAGCTTTAAAAGAGCTGTTATTATCAATATTGGGGCATTAGTTGTCATATGCATCATCTCAATGACATGCTCACTGATTATATCTATTAAGGTCTCAAATCCAATTAACCGGTTAAACAAAATCTTAAAACAGATTACTGCCGGTGATCTATTAGTCAATCAGTTTGAAGTAAATACCAGGGACGAGATGAAAGATATGTCGGGAGCTTTTAATGAGATGATAAACAGCCTGAAGCACACTATTCTGAATATGAGAAAAATGAGCAGAAGCACGAAAGAGGCATCAGAGGTCCTTTTAATGAGCTCAGATGCCAATAGCAAGGTAAATATGGAAATTGCCTCATCAGCTCAATGTGTCTGTGAAGGTATACACGGTCAAAATCAACTAGTACTGGAAGCAACACCTCATATAGAAACATTATTTAATACTTTTAATGACTTGAATACAAATTCTGAAAAAATTATGGAAAAGGCTAAGCAATCAGTACAAAAAGCCGTAACAGGCAATGCATATATAGACAATCTTAACAATGAACTTAAGGATATTTCAGATATAATCATAAATACCAGTGAAGATACAAAAAATCTTAAAGTAAAAACAAATGAGATGACTACAATAATCGAAACTATCGAAGAGATTACCGAAAACACAAATCTGCTTGCTTTGAATGCCACAATAGAGGCAGCAAGAGCTGGGGTTTCAGGCAAAGGTTTTGCGGTGGTGGCCGCTGAAATAAGAAAGCTTGCAGAAAAGTCAGCACTTGCTACAGGCAAAATAGACCGGATAATTAAATCCGTACAGGAAAAACAAATAATATGAACAAAAACATGGAACTCAGTGTTTCAAAAATGAATGAAGGAAATATTATAGCCGGAAAAACAAAAGAGCATTTTGAAGATATAAAGAATGCAAGTCAAAATGTTGACAATGAGATACGGATTATTTCAAAAGATATTTCAAATGTCAGCCAAATAGTTGGACAGGTACATAAGAGTATTGAAGAAATCAAGAATATTTCCATAAGCAATGAAGCTGAGGGAGAATCCATACTGGCTGCTGTTGAAGAGCAGACCGCCAGTCTTGAAGAGGTTCTGGCGCTTGCTCATCAAATGTCCCATATGGCCGGCGAAATGGAAGAAAGTATTTCAAAATATAATGTTTAGTTGTATAATAATGATTGTCGAAATTTGGAATAAAAGCGGATATTATGACTAAGAGGGTGAGCTTTTGTCAAATTTTAAACAAATTTTCAAATTAAAAAGTATCAGCTATAAACTGCTGATATACTTTTTACTGCTTATACTGCTGCCTATATTTACCATAAGTCTTATGGGAAACCATTATTATTCAAAAACCATGGCAACAGAAATTAACAACCACACAATTCAGATGATTGATCAGGTTAATAATAATGTTGAATTTTACTTAAAGAATATTGAGAACATTATTTATTATCTATCCAAGGACCCGCAGGTAAACAAATTCTTAAGCAATGAATACAAAACCCAGAAAGAAAAAACAGAAACCGAATATGAGATCAAGCGAATTTTAAAGTCTTTTTCAGAAGCCCATTCCGAAATAGGCGGAATAATGATCGTTAATTCAAGGGATACGTACATAAGCAATGAAATGAGCAAAATATCCAGAGAAAGCTTCTCAAAGGATATATGGTTTAAACTGGCATATGGCGAACCATCCAAAATTCATTTGATAAGCAAGCCTCTAGGCAGAAATATAAGGACATACAAGGATTACAGTTCAGACTCGGTATTATCGGTATCCAAAGCATTTACAGATTCCGCTACCGGGGAATTTATGGGCACCGTACTTATTGATCTGAAGCTGGTAACCATAAAAAATGTAATTGCTGATGTAACTCTGGGGAAGGATGGATTTTTATACATCCTGGACGGTGACGGTAATATGGTGTACGCACCTGTTAATCCGGTTGTTTACCGTGTAAACAACAAATGGCTCAACAGTGATACAAACAGTGTTACACGGGATATTAAAAATAATAAGTATAAGATAATTTACAAGCATTCGGACTATACAAATTTCAAAACAGTTGGAGTTTTTTCATTAAGCAAAAATCTGGAAGTAGTTAACAATATAAGATTTTATATTGTAGGCATAGGAATCATAACAATGATTCTGGCTTTCATAGCCGCATTGTTTTTCACAAAATCTATAGCGAATCCCCTGAAAAAGCTCAGAAGGCTTATGAGAAAAGCAGAAGAAGGAGATCTGAATGTAAGGTTTAATTACAAAGGCCGTGATGAAATAGGACAGCTTGGGGATAGCTTCAATAAGATGATAGATGAAATAAGAAATCTTATTGAAATGGTTTATATAGAGCAAAAGAGTAAACGGGAGGCTGAGCTGAAGACTTTGCAGGCCCAGATCAAGCCTCATTTTCTTTATAATACGCTGGACACCATTCAATGGATGGCGCAGGTCCATGGAGCGGATGACATTGTTGAAGTAGTGGATGCTCTTACAAAATTGTTCAGGATAGGAATAAACAAAGGGAATGAAATGATATCTGTCAAAGAAGAATTAGAGCATATAAAGAGCTATCTTATTATTCAAAAAATCCGTTATGAAGAAAAGCTTGATTATGAAATCAATTTTGAAGACTCCATTCTCGAGTACAAAGTCATCAAACTCATTCTCCAGCCCCTGGTTGAAAATGCAATCTATCATGGTGTAAAAGAGAAAAGGGGTACGGGAAAAATCTCCATAACTGCAGAAAAACATGAAAAAGGTATTTGCTTAAGGATATCTGACAACGGAGCTGGCATGACTGAGGCAAGACTCCAGGAAATACAAGCCATGCTCAATTCGGATAACCTGGGAAATAAAAATCCGGGATATGGTACTTTTAATGTTCAAAATAGAATAAGACTATCCTTTGGAAATCAATATGGTCTTTCATTTAACAGCAAATCCGGAGAGGGTACTACCGTATGTGTTTTTCATCCTATTATTGAGAAGTGAGGTCTTTATTTATGTGGAAATTGCTTATCGCTGATGATGAACCCAAAATCAGGAAAGGTCTTAGAAATTCATTGAATTGGTCCGAAATCGGTGTTGAAATAATCGGGGAGGCGGAGGATGGAGAAATAGCGCTTGATATTGTCCGCAATGACCATCCCGACATCATTTTGCTGGATATCTGCATGCCTTTTATAAACGGTTTGCAGCTAATTGAAAAAGTTAAACAGGAGTACGATGAATGTATTATGATCGTGGTCACCGGACATGATGAGTTTTCTTATGCCCGGGAGGCTTTAAGGCTTGGAGTGTTCGATTACGTTCTGAAGCCTGTATCCAAAGAGCAGCTGCATAATGTGGTAATTAAGGCAATTGATGAAATAAGCAGTATAAAAAACCGCAATAAATACTACAAATGGGCGCAAAATCAACTATCTCAGAATTATAAAATTTTAAAAGAAAAATTTATGAATGAATGGCTGGAAAATCATTTTTCTTCAGCAGAAATAAGGGAACAGCTGGACTATTACAAAGTGGAGTTTACAGATAAAACCGGAATGCTTCTTGTAAAGCCCATTGAAAAAAACAGCGTGGTTGAAGTGAACGATTGGGATAACAATCTATTACTGTTTGCAATTCAGAATGTGATAGAAGAACTTGTGGAAAACATGCAGCCTAATATTGTGTTTAGAGATAATAAGGATAATATAGTTGCAGTAACAGGTATTCCAAATATTTCAGAGTGGTTTCAGCTAAAGGATAAGTTTGAGTCATGTATAGAAAAGTACCTAAAAAAATCAATAAGGGTTTATCAGAAGGTTAGTGAAAAAGGCATGGATGAAATACCGTCGGTTTATGATGATATTATTGATGAAATGAGTAAGGAGTCCAGCTATACTCCAATGGTTATAAAGGCAAAACAGTACATAGAGAGTAACTTCTTTAAAGAGGAACTGTCCCTGGAGGATGTGGCAAGAGACATAAAGGTAAGCTCATCTTATTTAAGCAGAGTATTAAAGCAGGAAACAGGAACATCCTTCATAGATTATCTTACACAGGTCAGGGTCAAAATGGCAATTCAATTAATGAATGATCCTTCAATGAAAATATATGAAATAGCAGAAAGGGTAGGTTACAACAGTCAACACTATTTTAGTACGGCGTTTAAAAAGGTATTGGGTGTATCTCCCGTAGAGTACAAAAAAGGAGGGAGATAAGGTGAGGAGTATACATTTAAAAGGCTTAGCCATTGTTGTAATGGCGGTATTTTTCTTATTTACATTTATGGGCTGCGGAAGTCAAAAAAAAGAGAGCAGTGACAATATAAAATATTTGATCGGAATGTCCCAGGCCAATTTGGTAGAGCCCTGGCGTGTAAAAATGACTGAAGAAATCAAGGAGGAAGCTGATAAGCATGACGGCCTGAGAGTCATTTTTACGGATGCGGCCGGCAATAATGCAAAACAGGTAAAAGATGTTGAGGAGCTCCTTACAGAGGGGATTGATCTGTTGATCATATCACCTAATGATTCCAAAGCTCTTACTCCCATTGTTGCCAAAGCATATCAGAATATTCCTGTCATAGTATTGGACAGAGCTGTAGAGGGATATGACTATAGTCTTTATATCGGCCCCGATAATAATATGATAGGAAGACAGGCCGGAGCACATGTGGTTGAACTTTTAAAAAATAAAGGCGGAAAGGTGCTTGAAATTCAAGGCCTGTCCGGTTCACCTCCAGTATTGGGCAGGAGTGAGGGGTTTCGTGAAATAATCGACAAGAATTCAGAAATAGACCTGACAGCGTCAATATATGCTGACTGGCAAAGTGACATAGCCGAGGATAAAGTCAATTTGCTCAAGGATAATCTGTCAGGAGTGTCGGTAATATTCGCCCAGAACGACCATATGGCTTATGGAGCTTATAAGGCAATGACTGCAAATGGCATCAATGGAATAAAGTATGTTGGAATTGACGGCCTTGAGGGGGAAAACGGAGGAATTGACCTGGTCAAGAAAGGCATCCTTGAAAGTACCTTCAGGTGTCCTACAGGAGGAAAAGAATCAATTACTTATGCCATTGATATATTAAATCAGATAAAAGGAATTCCTAAGAAGATAATATTGAAAAGCAGCATTATTACCAAACAAAATGCAGACCAATTTCTTAATGAAAGTAAAAAATCCTCAAAGGAGCACAAGCAGAACATAAAGCCCGTACTGGGCTATGCAATTGTGGGCAATGAAAGCATGTGGAGATCGGCTAACACTCAATCCATAAAAACCGCAGCAATGGAAGCCGGTGTAGAACTAATAGCAATAGAATGTGAAAGCAGTCAGAAAAAGCAAATAGATGCAATACGCTCATTTATCAAACAAAAAGTTGACGTTATTGCCTTTTCACCTATTGTGGAGACAGGTTGGGATGAGATCCTGAAAGAGGCAAAAGGTGCAGGTATTCCCGTTATATGCTCTGACAGAAGGCTCAAGGTAAAGGATGATTCCCTGGAGACCACCTTTATAGGGTCGGACTTTATTGAAGAAGGAAGAAGGGCCGCGAGGTGGCTGGAGGGAAAGTTCAGCGACGGTTCCAATGTGAACATTGTAGAGCTCACAGGGACTGTGGGTTCCACACCTGCCATAGAAAGAGGCTCAGGCTTTCTTGAGGTAATAGGGAAAAACAAGAAATTCAATATTATCAGGTCTGAATCTGCCGATTTTTTAAAAGTAGAAGGTAAGAAAGTTATGAACGACATTTTGAATTCTGAGAGCAGGAAAATAGATGTTGTATATTCACATAATGACGATATGTCTTTTGGAGCCATAGAAGCAATAGAAGAACATGGACTCCTGCCGGGAAAAGATATTGTTATCGTATCCATCGACGGGGTGAAATCCGCATTTCAGCTGATGTTGGCAGGTAAACTGAACTGTACGGTTGAATGTAATCCTCTCTTGGGGAATCAGCTTATGAAGGCTGTAAATGACTATATGAACGGGAAGGAGCTTCCGGTAAAAATAATTACAAGCGAAGGTGTATTCCCTCAGGAAACAGCCAAAAAGGAAATAGTCAACAGAAAATATTAATAATAAAATATAACTTTAAAAAATTAAAACTAAATAGTATAAAAAATTGCGTAATATTATAAATACATCTACCGGCAGGTCATGTAAAATCTATTTTGAAGAACAAATATAAAAACTTCCCCAAATAACTCAGCTTTTAGTGTAAACATCCGTAAAAAGTTGAGTTATATTTTTTTAGCGTATAGGAATTTTATAACTTTAAAAAAAAGAGTTTAATTACTTTTAAGCGTGGATTTGGGAAAATTTGTTCGCTAAAAACTGTGCGCAGCGAATTTTCATGTTTAAGTCTGGGATTATTCATATATTATGTTAACTAATTAAAGGATATCAGGTGCAGCAGGAGGCCTTTAATTATACCAATAAATTAATTACAAAAAGGAGGCAGGGAAGAACTTAAAAGCTTTAGTGGTTTTACTGTTGTAGAAGGAATTATAGAATACTTCAGGGTTTAGTGTATTCTATAAAAAATTTCAAGTGGAGGGAGATTTTATGTTTAGTAAAAAAGCTAAATCTGGTTTAAGAAAAAGTCATATCAGGACAATCTCAATGTTTCTGGCAGTTGCATTAATTTTATCCGGAATTTTTCCAAACATCTTTATGGGAACAGCAAGTGCAACTGATATTTATGACAGCCATATCACAGATGCCGGTGTTACATCAGCCAACGCTGCAGATACTACCTCAGAGGGGGCAATTACCGTTAATCCCGGGGAGGTTGTTGATGGGACCTTAAATCAGGAGTTAAATAATTTTCAATTACTAAGTGACAGTTCATATATAACGGACTGTTTCAGTGATGACTTTAACGACGGAAACGCTGACGGATGGACAACATTTGGGTCAAGTGATGCAGGAAACCGGGGTGTATGGTCTGTAAATGCATCAGGACAATATACCATAGGAGGGTGCCCCGGAGCCAAAGCTGTAGCTGAGGGTACAAGTTTTACCGATCTGGTATACGAAGCCGATATTTCGGTATCAGGCTTAAACTCCGATGGAACAGGTTTTCTGTTCAGAGTCAACAACCCGGTGGGTAATGTTGCCGATGGTTATAATGGATACTACGTCGCAATGCGCGTTGATAAGAGACTGCAATTGGGACGTGTTACCGGGAACAATGTATGGAAAGAACTTTCAGTGGTGACTGTTCCATGCACAAGCGGCCATCTGAAGGTAGTGGCGGTGGGTAACAATATAAAGGTGTACATAAATAATGTTCAATACCTTGACTATACCGACAACGACGGAAGTCAGGTAACATCTCCGGGTGCAATAGGACTCAGAACCTGGTGGGGAACATCTCAAATCGATAATATCAGTGTCAGAGATTATAATACAGAGCCTGTAGAAGCACCTCAATTCAGTATTCAGGAAGGTATTTACAACTCTGAAAAAACAATAGAAATGACCAGCGCCACAACAGGAGCTGAGATCAGATATACAACAGATGGAAGTATACCCGATTCAAATTCAAACCTGTATACCTCACCCATCACCGTATCCAATACTACCATGTTTAAAGCGAAGGCATTTATGGCAGGCAAGCCGGCCTCGGATATGGTAAAGGCCCTGTATGTCATAGCAACAGAGGGTGCAAAATTCAGTGACGATTTCGAAGATGGAGATAATAGTGCCTGGGCCAAATATGAAGGCCTGGAGGCCGGCCGGACACAAACTGAAGCCGACGGCATCTATACTTTTACAAAGCCGAGAGGTGATAAAGCCGTAACAGGTTCGGGGTATACCGATTTCCTTCTCGAAGGAGAGGTAAATCCTTTTGCAAGCGGACAGAGCAGCGGATTTTCCTTCAGGGTTTCCAATCCCGGTAACGGCGCCGATAAATTGGACGGATATTTTGTAGGTATAAATGTGAGCAACTATGTTGAAATCTGCAAGTTCTCATCAGCAGGAAGCGGGGTGTGGACTGCTATAAAAAACATTCCGGCTGTTGTAAATAAAAATGCTGCCAACCACCTCAAAATTATTGGTGTGGGACAGAATTTTTATATATATTTAAACGGTGAATTTGTTGCAGATTTTACCGACAATTCCCATGCTGAAGGAGGTATAGCACTCAGAGCCTGGAATGATAACGGAAATGTGACCTATGACAATGTGAGCGCTGTTAAACTGTCTCCTTTGAAGCAGCAGGCAGCGGCACCTTTAATCAGTCCGGAGGCATGCACGTTTGCAGACACCCAGGAAGTAACTATTTCCTGTTCAACAGCTGATGCAGTAATACACTATACTACCGACGGAAGTACACCTACGGCTGCATCGCCGGTATACAGCGGTAAGATTACGCTGACGGTCACTGCAACTGTAAAAGCCTTTGCTGAAAAAGCGGGAATGAATGACTCCATTGTTCAAAGTGTAACTTACACAAAGGCAACGGCGAACCTTACCGATGATTTCAGCGACGGAAATTCCAACGGCTGGACCACCTATGGCGGAACCTGGAGTACTGCCGACGGTGCATACAGTGTTAATGCCGGAGGAGGCTATAAAGCCGTAGCTGACGGGGTTAATTTTGCCGATTTCACATATGAGGCCGACGTATCCTTTACAGGAGGTACCGAATCAAATAATACCGGACTTATATTCAGAGTAAGTGAGCCCAAAGTTGGTGCAGACATGCTGAAGGGATATTATGCCGGTATCTGCAAGGACGGAAAAGCTCAGATAGGACGTTTCAACAATAATTGGCAGGAGCTGGCTGCGATCCCTTATCCTGTTGTAACTGGACAGGTATACCGCATAAAGGTAATTGCAAATGGCAGCAATATAGATATGTATATTGACGGCAACCATGTGGTAAGTGTTGTGGATTCAATGTTTACCAGCGGTACCATAGGTATGCGTACATGGCTTGTTAACTCGAAATACGACAATATTTCGGTAACTACCAATACAGCTGCCGAAAAACCTGTATATGACTGGTCCTGGGTAAAGGGTGCAGTATTTGTTCCCACAAATGTAGTTAATGAAATACAGCAGTGGAAAGAATATGACCATGAAGTAAATGACAGGGAATTGTCCTATGCACATGCTTATGGAATCAATCTTGTCAGGGTTTATCTTCATAATCTCCTGTGGGAAAACAATTCTGCAAAGCTGCTCAATGATTTTGAAGATTTTCTTTCATTGGCGGATAAATATAATATAAAGGTAGAAGTGGTTTTCTTTGACGACTGTTGGGACGATCACCCAACCTATGACTATGATCCGGCCATCTCTCCGAGATACGGTGCACACAACAGCAGATGGGTCGAAGCGCCGGGAGATGACTACAAGGTTCTGTACAACAATGCCGACGGTGTTGTAAAAGCAAAACTTAAAACATATGTGGAAGGAATTGTAAGCGCTCACCTGGATGATGACAGAATAGCCTTCTGGAACACATACAATGAGCCAAGCAACGGGGAATCGGGCATATACGATCAAGTGACAAAGCAGCTTATGAATGATTCACGTATCTGGATTAAGGAATTGGGTTCGAAAATACCTGTGTCTGCAACTGCGGGTCAATTCAGCGGTGCACCGTTCTCAGACTTCCTTACCTGGCATCCGTATGAAGCAAATTATCCCAAAACCTTTAGTTCGGTTGGAAGAACCTTTACAGCCGATGCTTCTGTTCTTGCCGATGAATGCATGCAGAGAAACAATCAATCGGTTCCGGGAATCGTAGAAAATTACGGCAACAAAGGAATAGGTTTTGTAATGTGGGAATTGGGTATAGGCAGGGATAACTGCAGATTTCCGTGGGGTTCTGATGTAAACCCGCTTACATATGAACCGGAAAAGCCCTTCCATGGGGTTGTATATCCCGACGGACATCCCTGGTCGGTAGATGATGTTAAGGCACTGAAAGGGGCTGCTTTTGATACTCTTCCCCTGTTCAGGGTTCAGTACTTCAAAGACAGTAGCTTCACAGATTTAGTAAAAACATCAATTACGCCCAGAATTGATTTTGATCTTGGGGATGAAAAGGGAACAGGCTCACCTGACGCATCAGCAGGTATTGACAAGGATAATTTCTCCATCCGCTGGGCAGGTTCCATAAGGCCGGCCGCATCAGGCAGCTATACCTTCTATGCAGACAGCGACAATATAGCAGGTATATGGGTGGGTAATACAAAAGTTGTTGACAAGACCAGCAATATCCGTGAAGAAGTAAGCGGAAGTATAGAATTAACAGCCGGCCAGCAGTATCCGGTGAAGATAGAATATGTTCATGCTACAGGCAGTGCCAGCATGCACATTAAGTGGTCGGGTCCAAGCCTTGTAAAAACAGTATTACTGCCTGTATTAAGTACAAGTCCGGTAACAGCTGTTTCATTGAATAGTGACACCCTTGTACTTGGTGTGGGAGACAGCAGGAAACTTTTTGCAAGTTTGGAGCCTTTGGATGCGGCAAATCAAAAGGTTACATGGTCCACTGACAATCCTGCATTTGTAAAGGTTGATCAGGACGGAACAGTAAAGGCTTTAGCAGAAGGTTCCGCAGTCATAACTGTAACAACTGAAGACGGAAACTATACAGATACCTGTACTGTTACTGTCACCAGGAGCTCAAAATTCAGTAATCCAATTGTACCGGTGAGCAGCGGAGCAGGTTCAGCTGACCCCAGCGTAGTATTTAAAGACGGTTACTACTACTACTGCAAGTCTGAAAATGATGGAGCCATACTGGTAGCAAAGGCAAGGAGACTTCAGGATATTGGAACGGCACCAAGAGTGGCAGTTTACACTCCTCCAAGCGGAACTATGTATTCCAAGGAACTATGGGCACCTGAGCTGCAGTATCTGAATGGAAAATGGTACATATATTTTGCTGCGGATAACGGCAGCAATGCCAACCATCGTATGTATGTACTGGAAGGAAACTCACAGGATCCACAGGGTGGATATACCTTTAAGGGTAAAATAAGTGATTCCACCGACAAATGGGCTATTGACGGAGCTGTGCTTGAAAATGACGGCAAGCTGTATTTCGTATGGTCGGGTTGGGAAGGCAATGTTGATGGAAAACAGGATCTGTATATTGCACCTATGAGCAATCCATGGACCATCAGTGGTGATAGGGTGCGTATTTCATCACCTGAAAATGATTGGGAAAAGAAGGCAGGGCCGGCATATATAAATGAAGGACCCGAAATACTGAAGAAGGATGGAAAAATATTTATAGTATATTCTGCCAGCGGAAGCTGGTCCGATGACTATTGCCTCGGTATGCTTACCAATACAGATGGAGATGTTTTGAATCCTGCAGCCTGGACGAAAACAGGACCTGTCTTCAGCAAAGCTGCCGGAGCGTACGGAACGGGACATAACAGCTTTACCGTTTCCCCGGATGGCACCGAGGACTGGATAGTGTACCATGCCGATAAAAATTCAGGCGGAAGCTGGGCCAACAGAAGCGTAAGGGCACAAAAGTTTACCTGGAATGCAGACGGAACTCCGAACTTTGGAACTCCGGCGGGCTACGGAGAGCTCATTGAACAGCCTTCAGGTACTCCTGAAGTCAACAGGTATACATATGAGGCCGAAGATGCTGTAATTGGCGGAAATGCCAAAATTGTAGACTCAGGCAATGCCTCCGGCGGAAAGGTAGCAGGAAATCTCAATACTGCTGACAGCGACTATGTACTGTTCAATGTAAATGCCACTAAAGCAGGAACCTATACCCTGACTATAATGACTGACAACGGAAGCGCCGAAGGGCTTGCAGAACAGAAGGTCATTGTAAATGACGGAGCACCTCAGACAGTTACTTATAAGAACTTTGGCTGGAACAATTTCAATCCTTCTTCCTTGACAGTTACACTGAAAGAAGGCTTGAATACAATCAAGCTGGCTAAAAAGACTGCTTTTGCCCAGATTGACCGTATAGTGCTTGAGGAGCTTGAAGACAACGGAGTAGCTGTACCTGTTGAATCCTTAAGCCTGAACAAACAGAGTATAACTGTAACAAAAGGACAGAATGCCACAATTACAGCATCCATAAGACCTATAGCCGGTACAAACAAGGCAGTAACAATTTCAACTACAGATAATCAAATTGCTGCTGCAGTTAAAACCGGAGAAGACATAGCATCCGGAACAGTAACCATCACAATAGACGGTATTGCTCCAGGAAGCACAATAATAAAAGTAGCAAGTGCTGAAAACCCTGAAATTTATGCCGAGTGTGAAGTAACAGTCCGTGATTTGCCTGCCGACCCTGATTTGTCAGGATATACGGTGGATAATTTTGACGGAGCAGCTCTGGATACAAACACCTGGTCAATATGGAATGAAACCCCGGAAGACTGGAGTATGGGTCAGGGTGCTGTAACAATTCATACACAGCCTACAGATGTATATCAGGACAATAACAGTCAGAACAATGTTTTCCTGAGATCAATACCTGCAAGCGGAGATTTTGAGATTGTTACAAAACTGACAGCGCCAATTGCTCTGAATCACCAGCAGGCAGGCTTATTCGTGTGGAAGGATGCCGATAATTTTGTAAAACTGGCTCACGTGTGGGTAAACGGCAGGACTCTTGAAACCGCTTATGAAGTTTCAAGGACATATAAAAAGCCCGGCAATTTTGCAGCACACCCCGGAGGAGATACTGTAACACTGAAAATTAAAAAGCTGGGGAATGTGTATACTACGTATTACTGGGACGGATACAGCTGGATACAGGCGTCTGACCCTGTAACAACCACTCTCGGCACTCCTGTAAAGGTCGGATTCTTCGCAAACAATATTGTTGCCACAGGCGACAGGATAAATGCTGTATTTGAGTACTTTGCCATTAAAGAAATCAGCGGCGGAGTGGATTTGGACAAAAAAGCTCATACTATTCCGAAAGGTGAGAGTTCAAAGCTCACAAATAATGGATTGAGCGGTGCAAATGTCATCTGGAGCTCAGGAGATAACAGTATTGCAACAGTGGATCAGAATGGTCTGGTAACTGCCATCTCTTCAGGCAGGGTAATTATTACCGCCCAGTCAAAGGAAGGGGACTTCAAGGATGAGTGCATTGTAACTGTGCCTGAAACTGAAACACAGCCGGAGATTCTGTTTACAGATGACTTTAGCGGCAGCAATACCGGTTGGTCCACTTACGGAGGCACCTGGCAGGTGGTTAACGGTGAATACACCGTCAACAGCGGAGCAGGTTATAAAGCGGTTCTCAATAAGAACTTCACAGACTATGTACTTGAGGCTGACGTACAAATAACCAGCGGCTCCGAAGCAGGACTCATATTCAGAGTTTCAAATCCGTCAACAGGTGCAGATGCCTTTAGCGGCTATTACCTTGGCATTAATGCAGCTCAAAAATCCGCTGTACTTGGAAAGATGGAAAACGGCAGCTGGACAGAAATTGCAAACAAGAAGCTGAACATAAAAGTCGGAGAATGGACTCATATGAAGGTTGTTGTGGATCAAGCCCATATTCAGGCCTTCATTAATGACAACCCGTTAAATACAAATGCATACCCGAAATTTGACCTGGTGGAAAGCACTCATATAGCCACAGGAAAGATCGGCTTGCGTACATTTAATGCGGCTGCAAAGTTTGATAATGTAAAAGTATCTACTTATAAAGCAGCTGACCTGGGTGAGACATATACCAATCCGGTATTGCCTGATACGGCAGATCCATATGTTCTGCAATATAACGGCACCTACTATCTGTATGGAACAAATACTGATACCAGTGATACAAACAAGTCCCGGGGAATCAAGGTGTACACCTCAACAGATCTTGTCAACTGGACAGACAGGGGCCTGGCCTTGAAAAATGAAGATTCATGGGGCAATAAGTGGTTCTGGGCTCCAGAAGTTGTTGAACGCAATGGAACCTTCTATATGTATTATGCAGTTGAAGAAAGGCTTGCGGTAGCTACAGGCAAATCGCCGCTGGGACCTTTTGTACAGGAGGTTCAGGAACCCATAAAGCCTGATACTGTTAAGATCGATGCCCATGTATTTAAAGATGACGACGGTAAGCAGTACCTTTATTTTGTAAGATTCAATAACGCAAATGAAATATGGGTTGCAGAATTGAACGACGATATGAAAACTATTAAGGAAGAAACCATGACCTTCTGCTTCAGGCCCACACAGGCATGGGAACAAAGCCAGAAACAGCCGGTTGCAAACATTAATGAAGGACCGTTTGTAATCAAACACAATGGGTTATACTATCTGACTTATTCAGGAAACCATTTTGAAAGCCCCGATTATGGTGTTGGATATGCTACCTCCACCTCACCGATGGGACCTTGGACAAAGTATGAATACAACCCTATTATGAAGTCCAACCTTGTTGTACCCGGTGCAGGACATCACTCGCTGGTTTATTCACCCGACGGTACCGAGTTGTTTATGGTCTACCATACACACTATAACATCGGCAGCACTGAGCCAAGAAAGCTGTCAATCGACAGGGTGCATTTCGTACAGCAGGGAAATGGACTGCCTGATGCCATGGAAGTATGGGGCCCAACCGTAACTCCTCAGCCCATGCCTTCAAACGGCAATGTGGTTGCGCCGGTAACATCAATTACAATAGCCGGAGAAAATGGAGCTAATACTATTACAGCATACGGCGGAACACTCAAAATGACTAAGGTTGTCACACCGGAAAATGCAGACAATAGTGTTATCTGGAGTATTGTCAGCGGAAGCGAATATGCAACAATCTCGGCTGACGGTGTATTGACGGCGAAAGCAAACGGAATTGTCACAGTAAAAGCCGTGGCAAAAGATGGTTCAGGTGTTGAATCCAATGTTTATACGGTTACAATTACCAACCAAAACAAACCTGCCGAACCATCAAATCCGCCTTCAACACCACCGGCTTCAAACTCCGGATCGTCTTCGGGTTCATCCGGAACACCTGCAGAGACAAAGCCGCAGACAGCTCAGCTGGAAGTTAAGCCGGTATTGAACGGAACAGGCGGCACAGCTCAGGCAGCTGTGAGTTCGGAGGAGCTGAAAAAAGCTCTGGAGGCAGCTACGCTCGACAGTGCAGGAAACAAAACAGTAACAATAGTAGTTTCGGAAGTAAAAGGTGCGAAGCAATATGCTCTTGAGCTTCCAAAGACTTCTGTGACATCTGTTCAAACAAACCTGCTGAAAATAGACTGCCCAGTGGCAACAATAATTGTGCCCGGCAATTTGTTTAATACAAAAGATGTGAAGGGTGACAAGGTTGAGATTTCAATCGGTACAGGGGATAAGTCCAAAGTTAAGGATGAAGCTGCAATTAAAACCATTGGAGACAGGCCGGTTATTGAAATCAAGGCTTCAGCCGATGGCAAAGCCTTGAAGTTTGGCAATTCACAGACTGCTGTTACAGTATCCCTGGATTACAAGCCTACTGCCGGGGAACTTAAGAATTCTGAACACATTACAGTATGGGCAATTGATGAAAACGGAAATACAAGACCGGTACCAAGTGGAAAATATGATGCGGAAACGGGTCAGGTAACCTTTACGGCACAAAGCTTTGGAAATTATGCTGTAGTGTATGTAAACAAAACCTTTAATGACTTGAACAACTACTTATGGGCAAAAGAAAAAATTGAAGTTATGGCAGCAAAAGGTATTATTAACGGTACGTCCGAGACAACATATTCACCATCAAAGAACATTACAAGAGCGGATTTCGTAGTTCTTCTGGTTAATGCCCTTGGTTTGAATGCAGCACCGGGTGGAAATTTTGAGGATGTAAATAAGGACAGCTACTATTACAATGCCGTTGCTATAGCAAAAGAGCTGGGGATTGTTACCGGAGTAGGAAATAATAAATTTAATCCTGCCGAAAGTATTTCCAGACAGGACATGATGGTAATTGCAGCAAACGCCATGAAGGTTGCAGGAAAAGCAATAAGCAAAGGTTCAGCCTCAGATATTGCGGGATTTAAGGATGGAGAGCTTGTATCAGCCTATGCTGAAGCTGCTGCTGCCGCATTGGTTAAAGCAGGAATAATTACAGGCAGCGGAAATGCTCTAAATCCGCAGAAAACTGCAACAAGAGCTGAAACTGCAGTTATTATCTACAATATTTACAACAAATAAGTTTATAGTATTTACAAGATGAATTGGGACCTCCGGGTTCAGTACAGTAGTATTGAACCCGGAGGTCTTTTAAATTTGTTTACATATATTCCATATTAGTGCGGTTAGGTATGGTATTAAAGCAGACAAGGCTGTATAATTAAAGTTATCAAATAGTCTTATCAAGATTTCATAAAAAGTATAATGTAAATAACATAAAATAGATTGAACAAGTACTTATGAAGAATTTATAATACCGAAATACATAATTTTTGTGATTATATGTTTGAGAGTATGTACGGTTCTGCATTTTTCTAAAAATAGGAGATTGGCATGAAGATAAGAGCTTTTATCAGAAAACTGGATAATATTAAAATAAAACAAAAGCTTCTATTTTCATATATCATTGTTGTTTTTATTCCTGTCTTGCTCGTTGGAATTATCCTTTCTTATAATATGAGACAAATGGTAGTCGAGAGAGCTTTAAAGGAAGCAACGATAAGCGTGGACAGAACATTTTCACGCTTTAATGAATCCTTGAAGGTTGCTATGGATCTATCTTATATGACCAGAATAGATGAGAGCCTGGAAAAACTCCTGGTAAAAAAGTATACCAGTGTTCAGGAAATCATGGATGCTTATGGTGAATATACAAATTTCAACAGGTATTCAAACTTATATAGTGTTGAGATAAGCAGTATAAAGTTTTATACCCACAATGATACAATAATTGATAATGGCATGTTCGCCAGAATTACACCGGAAATCCAAAAACACAGCTGGTTTCAAAAAGCTATTAGTGCCAAAGGTAAAATTGTTTGGCAGTATACTACTGATGAACTTAAAAATAAAAAGAGCTTTTCTTTAACCACTGTTATCAACGGCAGATTTGAAACTGTTTATCTTGGAGTTATGGTTATAAGGATAAGTGAGGAATATTTAAATAATATTCTTCGAAATGAGCCATATCAAACTGTTATCTGTAATGAAGCCGGAACTGTCATTGCTTCCAGTAAGGCTGGGCTGACAGGAAACCCACTGGAGAATACGGAGCTATCTACCTGCAAAGACCTGAATGATGGTATATGGGATGTGGAATACAACAATGAGCCCTCAAAAGCAGTTGTAAAAAATATCATAATCAGTCAGCAAAACGGAAAATTCAAAATCATTTCTATTGTTCCTGTAAATGTAATAGAGAAAGAAACCAGTAAGATAGCTTTTATGGGAATTGTCATAATGATCTGCAGCCTTCTTTTGGCATTTATATTTATAACAATATTTACCAGTGCTATCAGTAAGAGGGTTAAGGTTTTAAGTAAAGAGATGCACCACGTAGCTATGGGCAATTTTGAAATAGTTTCAGTTCTTGACGGAGGAGATGAAATAGGGCAATTATCCAAGGATCTTGAAACAATGGTAAAGAGTATTCAGGATCTCATATTGGAAGTATATGAAGTCAATAATCAAAAAAATCAGCTTGCCGTAAAGCAAAAGGAAATAGAACTTAAGATGCTGGCAAATCAAATCAACCCGCATTTTTTATTTAATGCACTGGAAACCATAAGAATGAGAGCTCATGTAAAAGGTGATACGGAAATTGCTGATGTAGTTAAGCAGCTCGGTAAAATCATGAGAAGAAATCTTGAAATCGGCAATAATCTTATCACTCTAAAGTCCGAAATAGAGATGGTTATAAACTATCTCGAAATTCAAAAATTCAGATATGGTGATAAAATTCAATATGAAATAAAGCTGGATGATGAGTTTAATGACTATTTGATTATGCCTCTGATTGTTCAGCCTATAGTAGAAAATGCAGTAATTCATGGCCTTGAGTTTAAAAGCGGTCCGGGGAAAGTAGCTGTTACTGCTGTTAAAGAAGACAGCTATATCAAAATAATCATTGAAGACAACGGTATGGGTATGGAAGCAGACAGACTACGGCATGTTTTAAATTCTCTTGAAGAAGAAACTGAGAACCAGGGAAGACATATTGGCCTCAAGAATGTTCACCAGCGAATCAAGCTGTGCTATGGTGAAGGATATGGACTGTTAATACATAGCGAGAAGGATATTGGGACAAAAATTACTATAGTTTTACCAGGCGTGGTGTAGTAATAAAGTTAACTTAAGACAGTTTCATTTAGTGGAGGATTTGTTTCATGAAAGTATTATTGATAGACGATGAACCGATGATTAGAGAAGGCCTTAAGTCCATAATAGATTGGAGCAAACTGGGTTTTGAAATCTGTGGAGAAGCTGAAGACGGTAAGAAAGGCATGGAACAGATACTGCTTCTTAAACCGGATATAGCAATCGTTGATATTAAAATGCCCGAAATGAATGGACTTGAGATGATCGAAAAACTCAAGGAATATGATATTAACTGTGAAATGATTGTTTTGACAGCTTATACTGATTTTAAGTTTGCTCAAAAGTCTATAGAGCTGGGAATTCATTCATACATATTAAAACCTATTGAAGAAGATGAATTAAGAGAGAAAGTCTGTAAGCTGAGGGATGAAATTTTAAACAGCCGGACACAGAAACAATATATTAATGTCGGAATTTCGCTTTCCAGGGAAAAGGTCCTGCAATCACTTGCACTGGGTGAATTATGTATCAATAGTATTGAAGAATATAACAGGAAATATAATTTTGGATTCCCCTGGGCAAACTACCAGATTGTTTTAATCGATATATACAACACAAATGAATATAAGTCTTCAATTATCAATTGTATAAAAAACGAAGTTGAGAGCTTCATACTTCAAAGGAATGCAGGCTTTGTTTTTGAGATAAACGGATATACAGCAATTCTTATCAGGGACATATGTATCCGACCATCCAATAAGTTGATCGCTGATCTCCACAAGCTTTTATTAAATAAGCTTGGCAAGGATGTTGTTATGATACTGGGACCAATTGTAGACTCATATGAAGAGATTTATTCTTCCTGCGATCACGCATTTAAATTAATAAATAAGAAGTTTATATATGGACATAAGAGAGTGATTTCAAATTTTGAAGGTATCCAGCCCGAGGTTGTCAGCGGTAATATCAGTATTGATGAAAATGACATGATTACGAAATTATGCACTGCAATAGATGTAGATAATCACGATTATATAAATAATATTACTGAGGATATTTTAACTTATTTTCTGAGTTGTGATGACAATGAGAGTATTATCAAATCCAGATATGCTCATATGTATCTCATGATTGTAAACAGGATCATTAAGGATAATGAGAGTGTTAATTATAATCTTGAAACAAAAGATGTAATTGATGAAATATATAAGAAGGACAGTCTGCAGGAATTACATGGCTATTTTAAATATAATATTATATATATTTCAGAAAGCCTTGCAAAACAACGTCCTGAAAACCTTGTTGAGAAAATATTGGATTACATAAACCGTAATTATTTTTCAGATATAAAGCTCGAGGGTCTGGCTGAAATTTTTAATTATAACAGCGCCTATCTGGGCAAGTTATTTAAAAACAATACCGGTATGTCATTTAATACTTATCTTGATACGGTACGGGTTAACAAAGCCAAGGATATGCTCAAGGAAGGTATGAAAGTTTATCAGGTTGCTGAAAAAACAGGGTATAAGGATATTGCGTATTTCTACAAGAAATTTAAGAAATATGCAGGTGTCCCTCCCACTAATTTTAAAGAAAAAAATTAATATTTAACACTAATTATTACAGGGTTTTTGTTTAAAAAATTACGGTATTTTTTATATTAAGTGAATGATATATTGTTTATGTAAGATAAATATGTGTTGGCAGGCAATTTGACGAACCCGTGTTTATCTTTATAAATACATCTCGTGGGGGTATACCGATGCAAAACAATGTTATAGTAAACAAGATACCTTCTGACACTAAAAAAACTTCACGCAAATTAAGTTTAAAGGTCTTAAAGGAACAAAAATATCTTATCCTGATGTCATTCCCTTTTATAATATGGCTATTCATTTTTAAATACATACCATTATGGGGCTGGACTATGGCATTCCAGAAATATATGCCGGGAAGATCCTTTTTTAAACAGGAATGGGTCGGATTTGAGTACTTTATTAAAATGTTTCAGGACTCTGCTTTTTACCTTGTAATGAGAAATACTGTAGCAATGAGTCTTTTGTCTTTAATTTTTGGATTCACACTTCCTATTGTTTTAGCTGTTCTAATCAATGAAATTCAAGCAAATAAATTTAAAAGGGTCGTTCAGACAATATCCTATTTACCTCATTTTGTATCGTGGGTTATTGTGGCAAGCCTGTTCAGCAAAATGCTGTCAATTGACGGCGGTGTGGTTAATAATATGCTGCTGAGCCTTGGGATAATCGATAAACCTGTATCCTTCATGGGGGAACCCAAGTTGTTCTGGGGTATAGTGACCTTCGCAGATGTCTGGAAGGAAATCGGGTGGAATTCAATTATTTTCCTTGCAGCTATTGCCGGTATATCACCTGATTTATATGAATCAGCAATGGTTGATGGGGCTAGCAGGCTGAGGAGAATATGGCATATAACCTTACCGGGAATTCTTCCAACAGTTATGGTAATTCTTATAATGACAATGGGGAATCTCATAAATATAGGATTTGAAAGACAGTACCTGATGAGAACTTCACTGGTACGAGATTATTCAGATGTGCTTGATCTATATATTCTAGACTATGGAGTTTCAGCAGGCAGGTGGGCCTTTGGAACAGCAGCTGGTATGTTTAAGTCAGTGGTAAGTATAATTCTCCTGTTCGGAGCAAATACCATCAGCAAAAAAACCTTAGGTGTCAAACTGGTATAGAGAGAGGGGGAATCGGTGTGAGAAAAGTATCTGCAGGAGACAGGGCATTTGATATAGCAAATTATACATTTATGATAATTCTTACAATAGTTACACTTTATCCTTTTCTTAATGTACTGGCCATTTCACTAAATGACTCGATAGATACGGTTAAAGGCGGAATAACTATTCTACCAAGAAAGTTTACATTTAGTAATTATATTCAGATTTTTCAGACAGACGCCTTATTGAGTTCAACTTTAATGTCAGTACTGAGAACAGTGGTTGGAACAATTACCGGAATTATCAGTACCGGTATGGTTGCCTTCGTAATTAGCAGAGAGGATTTCTTTGCAAAGAAATTTGTAACAATGGCTTTTATTTTTACAATGTACGTAAGTGGTGGCTTGATACCTGAATATATGCTGATAAGAAATCTTCACCTGACAGGAAACTTCTTTGTTTACATATTACCTGGGTTAATAAGCGTATTTAATGTAATTGTGTTAAGATCCTTTATTGATGCATTGCCATTTGAACTTCAGGAATCAGCAAAGCTGGATGGGGCAAACGATCTGATAATCTTTATAAAAATCATATTTCCACTTTGTCTTCCGGTAATTGCAACTCTTTCACTTTTTATTGCAGTTGGACAGTGGAATTCCTGGTTTGACACATATCTCTACACTGGGTCGAAAAAATGGTTGAGTACACTCCAGTATGAACTTCAGAAGATTTTACTCAGTGCCCAGTCATCAGGACAGCAGGACATATACGGATCTTCCGACATGGTTTCACAGAAGAGAGTTTCTCCTGAATCCTTAAGAATGGCAATGACCATAGTTGCAACTCTTCCAATACTATTTGTTTACCCGTTTGTACAGAAGTATTTTATCAAAGGTTTGACTTTAGGAGGCGTTAAGGCATAAATGCTCTATCGTATTAAACTGTTTTTATATGGGCTTTCCCATTTAAAATACTAAAAGAAATAAAGGAGGATATAACATGAAAAAAGTAATTAGTTTAGCACTTGCCGGTGTTATGGCTTTGTCACTTTTTAGTGGATGCGGTAAAACTGAAGAACAGTCTGCTGCAAGTTCATCATCAGCTTCCGGTGAAAGCAGTGCAGCTGCATCGTCATCAGCTGCCGAAACAAAGGAACCTATTACATTTACTATGTACAGCGCTGAAGTAGACCCATATCCAGATACAGGCTTCAAGAGTCCTGTAGCGCAGGAAATCACAAAAAGGACAGGTGTTACTCTGGAAATTGAAAACGCAATCAGCAGTGACGCGGGAAAACAGAAGCTTTCATTGATGGCTGCCAGCGGCGATTATCCGGACTTTGTTTATGCCAAGGGTGATCTGAATATACTCAAAAACGTTAACGGTGTTGTAAAGCTTGATGAGTATATTGACAAGCTGCCAAATATGAAAAAGTTCTATGGTGATGATATAAAGAGATTGCGTTGGAGCAAGGATGACCCGGGTATCTATGGTATCGGCGGTAAAGAGCTGGGTCAGGAAAATATGCAGCCAAACTCGGGCTTCCAGCTGCAGCTTGGCGCAATCAAGGAATTGGGATATCCTAAAGTAAAGACTTTGGCTGATTTCGAAAATGTTATCAAACAATATAAGGAGAAGCATCCTGAAATAAATGGACAAAAGTCAATCGGTTTATCACTTTTAGGTGATGACTGGAGAACTATGATTACAGTTACCAACCCTGCTAATGCTGCTTTAGGCAACAGCGATGATGGTGAGTGGTATGTAAATCCTGAAACTCTTGATGCAATAAAACACGTAACAAGACCTGAAGAAAAAGAATATTTCAGATGGTTAAATCATATGAACGACATTGGTTTACTTGATCCGGAAAGCTTTGTTCAGAAATATGACCAATATAAGGCAAAAATTGCAACCGGAAGAGTTATAGGTCTGGCCGATGCCAGATGGGAAATTGACGAGCCTGTATCTGCTCTGAAGAAGGATGGAAAATATGACAATACATATGGTTTCTTCCCGGTAACACTTAATGAAAATATTAAGTACGCTGATTTCCAGAGTGCCGGTTACCTTGGTGGATACTATCTGTCAATTACTACAAAGTGTAAGGATGTTCAAAGAGCAATGGAATTCTTTGACTGGATGTGTACTGAAGAAGCTCAGATACTCACTCACTGGGGTATTGAAGGACAACACTATACAATCGAAAATGGCAAGAGAGTTATGAAGCCGGAAATAATGAAAATGAAAACTGATGATCCAGCCTGGCAGCAGAAGACAGGTATTTGGAAGTATAAATATCCATTCCCTGCTTATGGTAACGCTGTTAAGGATTCAACAGGTCAATACTTTGAAGCATTTGAGACTCTTGAAGCAGTAATTGCAACTCAGTCGGATATTGAAAATGAGGTACTCAGCAAGTATGGAGTTAAGGCATGGAAGGAACTGTATCCACAGGCAAGCGACTTCCCTGTTAAACACTACGGTGCTGCATGGCTGGTCAACATTGAAGATCCGGAATGGAAAGCAGCTGATGACAAGATCTTAAAGACCGGATACAAGATGATACCTGCAGCTATCCTTGCAAAGCCTGCCGACTTTGACAAGAAGTGGGACGAATACATGCAGGCATTAAAGGATGCCGGACTTGAAAAAGTACAGCAGCAGTTCTCACAAGCTTTGAAGGATAGAACGGAATTGTGGAAGTAAACGTAAAGCGCTAGCACAAATATGTCAGAAAACAGCCCTGTTCAGTAGAATTCTGAACAGGGCTGTTTTGAAATATCAACCAACCATTATAATAAAATTACAGATATGGGAAAAACTAATTTGTGAAAACGAAAAAAATTAAAATTTTTATAAAATAAATATTCAGTTTAAGACTTAGATAAAAAGGTAAAATTAAAGCCGGAATATTTAAAAAAAATCCTTGCAAATGTGTAGAATATGTAGTAAAATATTGAATGTTGTGGCGAAGGCATACGATGACGTAGGAGATTGCTATCCAGGACCTGATAACTCAGGACCATAAGAGATAGGTAACTTTTACTGAGAATGTCCGATTCAAGAAACCGGGCGACAAGTCACTGTACATTTTGCGTTATATAATATTTTGCTGTGTAATATAATCGCTTTAAATGCCCAGGTTAAGTTTGTCCATTAGGATAAGAACGATCCTGGGTTTTTATATAAAACGTTATGAAACACCCGGCATAGTGTACAGACAAGATACTTGTTGTACGTGACAATAATAAAACGTACGAGGAGGTTTATGTATGTCAAACAAACAGAAAATACGCATCAGACTAAAGGCGTTCGATCATCAGGTGTTAGATCAATCAGCTGAGAAGATCGTTGAAACTGCAAAGAGGACAGGAGCAAAGGTTTCAGGACCAGTGCCGCTGCCTACTGAAAAAGAGATTATTACAATCTTAAGAGCTCCACACAAATACAAGGACTCAAGAGAGCAGTTTGAAATGAGAACTCACAAGAGATTGATTGACATTCTTTTGCCAACACCTAAGACTGTTGACGCATTGATGAGACTGGATCTTCCAGCTGGCGTAGACATTGAAATCAAACTTTAAGATTGGACGAAATTAAAGTAATGCTGTTGATTTCAGTGGAGATTAAATAATAATCTTGAGTGCCAGGGTAACAAAGGTCAAGTTCATAGTATTATGAACCAATAACCATAGGAGGTAATTTAAAAATGAAAAAGGCAATGATCGGTAAGAAAATCGGAATGACCCAAATATTTGACGAAAATGGTCTGGTTATACCAGTAACTGTTGTTGAAGCAGGTCCATTAACTGTTGTTCAGAAGAAGACAGTTGATACTGACGGATATGATGCCATAAAGGTTGGATATGAAAAGGTTCAGGAAAAGAAGCTCAGCAAGCCTGATTTAGGACAGTTTACAAAGACTAAGCTGGCTCCTATGAAACACTTGAAGGAATTCAGATTTGAAGACGTTTCAGGTTTCGAAGTTGGACAGGAAATCAAGGCTGAGGATATGTTCCAGGCTGGAGATAAAATAGACGTAAGCGGTATCTCAAAAGGTAAAGGATTCCAAGGTACCATTAAGAGATACGGACAAAAGGGTGGTCCAAAAACTCACGGTTCAATGTACCATAGAAGAGTTGGTTCCATGAGCGCTAACACCAACCCAGCAAGAGTATTTAAGGGCAAGAAGTTGCCGGGTCACATGGGTATGGACAACACTACAGTTCAAAATCTTGAAGTTGTTAGAGTTGATGCAGACAGAAGCCTTATTCTCATAAAGGGAGCTGTTCCAGGACCTAAGGGCGGATTGCTTGTTATTAAAAATACGGTTAAAGCCGGTAAATAATAACGTTGAAGGGAGGAAGTAACACATGCCAAAGGTTGATTTATATAACATGAAAGGTGAAGTTGTTGGAGATATCCAGCTCAGCGATAATGTTTTCGGTACAGAAGTTAACAATGACGCGCTTCACGCTGTAGTAGTTAATCAGTTAGCAAATAAAAGACAGGGAACCCAGTCAACAAAGACCAAGAGTGAGGTTAGAGGTGGCGGTAGAAAGCCATGGAGACAAAAGGGAACCGGCCGTGCAAGACAAGGTAGTATTCGTTCAGCTCAGTGGATCAAAGGTGGTATAGTATTAGGACCTAAGCCACGCAGCTACAGCTATACTCTTCCAAAGAAGGTTAAACGTATAGCATTGAAGTCAGCATTAACTTCAAAGGTATCAGCTAATGAAATATTAGTTCTTGATAAACTTGCATTGGAAGCTATAAAGACAAAAGCAATGGTAGGCGTTCTTAACAGCCTCAAGGTTGATTCAAGTGCATTAATAGTAATTGATTCAAAAAATGATATCATTGCAAAGTCTGCAAGAAATATTCCCGGAGTTAAAACTGCACTTGTTAATACAATTAATGTATTTGATATATTAAAGTATGACAAATTCATAATAACCAAGGAAGCTGTTGAAAAGGTTGAGGAGGTGTACGCATAATGAGATTACCACAAGACATCATTTTAAGGCCATATATCACTGAAAA
Organism: Bacillota bacterium; assembly: GCA_023409265.1. Lineage (GTDB taxonomy): Bacteria > Bacillota > Clostridia > Acetivibrionales > DSM-1351 > Ruminiclostridium. Next base: position 41,341 of record JAEYHZ010000021.1, read on the forward strand.
GAGTAATATGGAAATCGCTGCTGGTAAGTACACTTTTGTAGTTGATGTTAATTCAACTAAGACCGAGATTAAAAAAGCAGTTGAAGCATTGTTTAGTGTAAAAGTACTTCAGGTAAACACAATGAAGTATGAAGGTAAAGTTAAGCGCACTGGCGTTCATGAAGGACCACGTGCTGACTGGAAAAAAGCAGTTGTTAAGATAGATACTGATCCTAAGCCGGTTTCATACCTTACTAAGGGCGGTAAAGCAGTATCAAACAATAAGAAATACAAGAGCAGTATCGAAGAATTCGGAGTTGCTCAGTAATCAAAGGATCACGTTATAAAGGAGTGAGAAGAAATGGCAGTAAAAAAGTATAGTCCTATTACCCCAGCCAGAAGGTTTATGACGTCTCAGGATTATTCAGAATTATCAAAGGTGGAACCTGAAAAGTCATTGTTACAACCTAACAGCAAAAACGGGGGAAGAAACTCATATGGTAGAATTACTGTTCGTCATCAGGGCGGCGGTAACAGACAAAAATATAGAGTTATAGATTTCAAAAGAGATAAAGACGGAATAAAGGCAAAAGTTGCTACAATCGAGTACGATCCAAACAGGACTGCAAATATTGCACTTCTTAACTATGTTGATGGTGAAAAGAGATACATTCTTGCACCGGTTGGTTTAAAAGTAGGAGATATTGTTGAATCAGGTGAATCAGCAGATATCAGATCAGGTAATGCTCTCCCACTTGCTAATATTCCTGTAGGTTCATTAGTTCACAACATTGAACTTAAGCCCGGCAAGGGTGGTCAGATGGTTAGAGCTGCCGGAAATGCTGCTCAGCTGATGGCTAAAGAAGGTGACTATGCATCAGTAAGATTGCCTTCAGGTGAAGTTCGTATGGTTAGAATTAACTGTAAAGCTACTATCGGTCAGATCGGTAATATCGATCACGAAAACGTTAAGATCGGTAAAGCCGGCAGAAAAAGATGGATGGGCGTAAGACCTACCGTTCGTGGTGTTGTTATGAACCCGGTTGATCACCCACACGGTGGTGGTGAAGGTAAATCACCAATCGGTAGACCAAGCCCGGTTACTCCTTGGGGTAAACCAACTCTTGGCTATAAGACAAGAAAGAAAAAGAACAAATCAGATAAGTTTATTGTTAAGAGAAGAAATCAAAAGTAATAAACAGGATAAGTCCTTAAGAAGGACTCGGTTCTTTAAAAAGGACTTGGTCTTTAAAATAGACTTGGAAGTGAGAGCGGGGTAACCGCTCCGCCAAATCCTTTGAGATGGCGCGAAGGGAGGATTTTGATAAATGAGTAGATCAGTAAAAAAGGGACCTTATATACTAGATTCATTGCTTAAGAAGATTGAAGACATGAATAAAGTTAACGATAAGAAAGTTATCAAGACTTGGTCAAGAGCTTCAACTATATTTCCTCAGATGGTTGGACATACAATAGCTGTTCATGATGGAAAGAAGCATGTTCCGGTTTATATAACTGAAGAAATGGTTGGACACAAGCTTGGTGAATTTGCACCAACAAGAACATATAAGGGACACAGTGGAAATGAGAAGTCAACTTCACTCAGATAAGAACCTACTGAAAGTTAAGTTTAAGAATTAAAAACTGAAAGGAGGCTATTCAGTTGGAAAAAAAGGTATTGTCCAAAGAGGAGCTATTAAAAAATAAAGATCAGATTTTGGCTGAACAAAATGCTAAGCATAGAAAGTCAAATAAGCCTGCACTTCTTACCAAGAAGGAAAGAAAAGTTCTCGGAGTTGGTAAGGATGAAGGAAGAGCGGTATTAATGCATGCACGTATTTCCTCAAGAAAGGTTAAAATAGTGCTTGATTTAATTAAAAACAAAGGTATTGATGAAGCATATGGTGTTCTTAAGTTTACTCCTAAGGCTGCATCAGAAGTTTTGTACAAGCTTCTTAAATCAGCAGAAGCAAACGCTGTAAACAATAACGGTTTGAATCATGATGAACTGTTCGTTGCAGAAGCATTTGCAACACAGGGACCTACATTGAAGAGAATTATGCCACGTGCACAAGGTAGAGCATTCAAAATTCAAAAAAGAACCAGCCATATAACATTGGTTGTTAAGGAAAGACAATAAGCGAGAAGGAGGTTGGATGATGGGCCAGAAAGTAAATCCACATGGATTGAGAATTGGAATAATTAAAGATTGGGATACAAAATGGTATGCTAATGACAAAACTTTCAGCAGTTATCTTGTTGAAGACGTTCAGATAAGAAAGTTTATCAAGAAGAAACTTTATATCTCCGGCATATCAAGAATTGAAATAGACCGTGCTGCAAACAAGGTTAAAATCAATGTAAATACTGCAAAGCCAGGTCTTGTAATCGGTAAAGGCGGCCAAGGTATTGAAGAACTTAGAAAAGAAGTTGAAAAGATGACAGGTAAAAGCGTTCTCATCAACATTACTGAGATCAAAAGTCCCGAAATGGATGCTCAGCTCGTTGCAGAGAATATTGCATCACAGCTTGAAAAGCGTATATCTTTCAGAAGAGCTATGAAACAGGCTATGTCAAGAACTATGAAGCTTGGAGCAAAGGGAATAAAAACTGCATGTGCAGGTAGACTTGGTGGTGCTGAAATCGCAAGAACTGAGCACTATCATGAAGGAACTATTCCACTTCAAACACTTCGTGCTGACATAGATTATGGTTTTGCTGAAGCAGACACAACCTATGGTAAGATCGGTGTCAAGGTATGGATATATAAAGGAGAAGTTCTTCCAGCTGTTAAGAGAGAAAAAAAAGCGGAAGGAGGAGTTAAGTAATGTTAATGCCCAAAAGAGTAAAACGTAGAAGGGTTCACAGAGGTAGAATGACCGGTAAAGCTACAAGAGGTAATGTTGTTAGCAACGGTGAATTCGGTATACAAGCTCTCGAGCCCGCTTGGATCACAAGCAACCAAATCGAAGCTGCCAGAATAGCGATGACTCGTTTTATCAAGCGTGGCGGTAAAGTTTGGATAAAAATATTCCCAGATAAGCCGGTAACAAAGAAGCCTGCTGAAACTCGTATGGGTAGCGGTAAAGGTTCACCAGAGTACTGGGTAGCAGTAGTTAAACCAGGAAGAGTATTATTTGAAATTGCGGGAGTACCGGAGGAAACAGCTAGAGAGGCATTAAGACTCGCTATGCATAAGCTTCCTGTAAAATGTAAATTTGTAACCCGCGAGACAGAAATGGGTGGTGAAGCAAATGAAAGCTAGTGAAATCAGAGAAAAGAATATAGTTGAGTTAAATAAGGAATTGGGCGATTTAAAGTCTGAACTCTTTAAGCTTAGATTTCAGCTTGCTACAAATCAGCTTGAAAACCCAATGAAGCTAAAGGATGTTAAAAAATCCATAGCTAAGGTAAAGACAATTATAAGGGAAAAAGAGCTTAGTGGAGCTGAAAAGTAATTATACTGCTCTAAGCTATGAAAACCTTAACCATATTAATGCGAAGAAATCATTAAGTGCATACACTGTGAACTTCGCATAGGGAAAGCCACTAAAGTGTCTTTTCAATAGTAGTCACACCGTACAATGCATGTGATGAAGGTTGGTGTAGAGTATTCGAAAAGGAGGTAATTCCACTTGGTTGAAAGAGCGTTAAGAAAGACTAGAGTTGGTAAGGTTGTCAGCAATAAGATGGATAAAACTATTGTTGTTGCTATAGAAACTAGTGTAAAACATCCGTTATACGGAAAAATAGTAAAGAGAACTTACAAGCTTAAGGCACATGATGAGGAAAATGTGTGTCAGATAGGCGATAAAGTGAAAGTTATGGAAACAAGACCATTGAGCAAAGAAAAGAGATGGAGACTTGTTGAAATCGTTGAAAAGGCACAATAATTTAGGTGCCGTATCAAAGCAAATTCAATTTGCGGGCATAAGCCATGCGCAGAATTATTGGAAGGAGGTACCAGTATGATTCAAGTCCAGTCTAGAATGAAAGTAGCTGATAACACTGGAGCTAAAGAACTTATGTGTATAAAGGTTCTTGGCGGTTCTTGGAGAAAGTATGCTAATATTGGAGATATAGTAGTAGCTTCTGTTAAAAATGCAACACCCGGCGGTGTTGTAAAGAAAGGTGACGTAGTAAAGTGCGTTATCGTTCGCTCTAGGAAAGGCGTTAGAAGACCAGATGGTTCTTACATCAAGTTTGATGAAAACGCTGCAGTAATTATAAAAGAAGATAAGAACCCAAGAGGTACTCGTATATTTGGACCTGTTGCGAGAGAATTGAGAGATAAAGATTTTATGAAGATTCTTTCTCTTGCACCAGAAGTATTGTAAGGAAGGAGGCGGCTTAATTTGGCAAACAAAGTTCATGTAAAAAAGGAAGATACAGTTCTTGTGCTTTCAGGTAAAGATAAAGGCAAGAAGGGCAAGGTATTAAGCGTAAATCCTTCTACTAATCAAGTACTTGTTGAAGGCGTTAATATGTCAACAAAGCACAAAAAACCAAGAGGCAGATATCAGCAGGGTGGAATCATACATCAGGAATCGGCTGTAAACGGCTCAAACGTTATGTTGGTTTGTGACAAATGTGGCAAGCCTACAAAGGTGGCTAAAAAGATCCTTGATAATGGTCAGAAGGTTAGATCTTGCAAACACTGTAATGAAATAATTGATGTTATCCTAGATAAGAAAGAAGTATAAAGTTATACTGAAAGGAGGTATTGTGGATGGCAAGGTTGAAAGAAAAATATTTAAAAGAAGCAGTTCCTGCTTTGCAAACAAAGTTTAAATATAGCAGCAACATGCAGATTCCTAAGATCGAGAAAGTCGTTCTTAACATGGGAGTTGGAGAAGTTAAAGATAATCCAAAGGCTATGGACTCTGCAGTTAGCGATATGACGCTGATTACTGGACAAAAGCCAATAGTAACAAAAGCTAAGAAGTCAGTAGCGGCATTTAAGTTGAGACAGGGAATGAATATAGGATGTAAGGTAACATTAAGAGGCGAAAGAATGTATGAATTCGTTGATAAGCTCTTTAATGTAGCACTTCCTAGAGTAAGAGACTTCAGAGGCGTATCCAACAACTCATTTGATGGAAGAGGTAATTTTTCAATGGGCGTTAAGGACCAGTTAATATTCCCTGAAATCGAATATGATAAGATAGACAAAATAAGAGGTATGGATATAGTTTTTGTTACTACGGCAAAGAGCGATGAAGAAGCTAAAGAGCTCCTTAAGTTGCTTGGTATGCCATTTAGCCAGAGCTAAGGAGGGATTTAGAGCATGGCAAAAAAATCTATGATTATTAAGCAACAGCGTACTCCCAAGTTTAGCACTAGGGGCTACAACAGATGTAAAATATGTGGAAGACCACATGCATACATTAGAAAATTTGGAATTTGCCGTTTGTGCTTTAGACAGTTAGCGTACAAGGGACAAATACCTGGCGTTAAGAAAGCAAGCTGGTAATAGACTTTGGAAGGAGGTTAAACATATGCAAATCACTGATGCTATCGCTGATATGTTAACCAGAATTAGAAATGCAGGTTCTGCTAAACATGAATCAGTTGATATACCCGCTTCCAACCTTAAGAGGTCCATAGCAACTATATTGCTGGAAGAAGGTTATATTAAGAGTTTTGAAGAATTGAACGATGGTAAGCAAGGTGTTATAAGAGTTAGCTTGAAGTACACTGGAAACAAGCAGAACGTTATAACCGGAATTAAGAGAATAAGTAAGCCTGGTTTGAGAGTATATGCCGGCAAGGAGGAGCTTCCTAAAGTATTGGGCGGTCTCGGAGTAGCAATAATCTCAACATCAAAGGGAATAATGACTGACAAGAAAGCCAGAACAGAAGGCGTAGGCGGAGAAGTACTGGCATTCGTATGGTAAAAGTGCGAAGCAAACTTCGCATGGCGAATTTTTCTTTCGAAAAAATCATCTGCAAATTCTAATGGGTTTTTGCAGAGTAAGAGATGTAATTCACGTAGGAAAAGTATTTTATATTTTTCCTGACTTGCTGCCAGTCAGATTGATATCCGGCTGGTGGCGATAAAAGGTCTGAAAAGGGCGCTGAGTCGCTCATAATTTTAAGAACTGGAGGTTACGACATGTCAAGAATAGGTAAGTTGCCGATAGCTGTTCCCAAGGGAGTAGATGTTAAGCTCAGCGGCGACAATGTGTTGACAGTAAAAGGATCAAAAGGAACTTTAACAAAGCAGTTCCACAAAGATATGATCATCAAAGTGGAAGGTGAACAAATAACAGTTGAAAGACCTTCTGATTTAAAAATTCACAAGTCACTTCATGGTTTAACCAGAACACTTGTAAACAATATGGTTGAAGGTGTAACAAACGGATACCAGAAAACTCTTGATATCAACGGTGTTGGTTACAGAGCACAGAAGCAGGGCAAGAAGTTGGTATTGACATTGGGATATTCTCATCCTGTTGAAATGGATGATCCTGAAGGAATAACTACTGAAGTACCTGCACCTAACAAGATAATTGTTAAGGGTATCGATAAGCAGGTTGTTGGAGAGGTTGCTGCAAAGATTCGTGAAAAGAGACCACCTGAGCCTTATAAGGGTAAGGGTATCAAATACGAAACAGAAGTAATCAGACGTAAAGAAGGTAAGACCGGTGGCAAGGGTAAAAAGTAGAAAGGAGATGAGAGTAAATGATTAATAAACAAAATAGGAACGAAATAAGACTTAGAAAGCACGTAAGAGTACGTAAAAAAGTCTCTGGAACTCAAGAACGTCCTAGAATGAACGTTTTTAGAAGTTTAAAAAACATTTATGTACAAATTATTGATGATTCAACCGGTAATACTCTTGTATCCGCTTCAACCCTTGATGCTGCATTAAAAGGAAAAGTTGCTAACGCTGGAAACAAGGAAGCAGCTAAAGAAGTTGGAAAATTAATAGCTACAAAAGCTATTGAAAAGGGTATAAAGCAGGTTGTATTTGATAGAGGCGGATATATCTATCACGGAAGAGTAAAAGAGCTTGCTGACGCTGCTAGAGAAGCGGGCTTGGATTTCTAAGAGAAGGAGGGGAATACATTGCAACGAATTGATGCCAACACTTTGGGAGAACTAAAAGAGAAAGTCGTTAATATAGGCCGTGTAACAAAGGTTGTTAAAGGTGGTAGAAACTTTCGTTTCAGCGCTTTAGTAGTAGTTGGAGACGAAAATGGTTATGTTGGTAGTGGAATGGGTAAGGCTGCTGAAATACCTGAAGCTATTCGTAAGGGTATAGAAGATGCAAAGAAAAACCTTATAAAAGTTCCATTGGTAGAAACAACAATACCACATGAAGCTACAGGAGTATTCGGAGCAGGTAAAGTATTGCTCAAACCAGCAGGACAAGGTACTGGTGTTATCGCTGGTGGTCCTGTAAGAGCCGTGCTGGAGCTTGCCGGAATACGTGATATCAGAACGAAGTCATTGGGTTCAAACAACCCTATCAACATGGTTAATGCAACAATAAAGGGTCTTGCACAGTTAAAGACCGCTGAAGAGGTTGCTAGACTTCGCGGAAAAACTGCAGAAGAGATTCTGGGTTAGGGGGGACATTAATGGCTAAGTTGAAAATAACTCTGAAAAAGAGCACGAATAAGGCCGTTGAAAGCCAGGCTGCTACCGTTAAGGCTCTTGGCTTAGGAAAGATCGGTACTTCTGTTGAGCACAATGATAACCCACAAATCAGAGGTATGATAAAAAAAGTTTCACATCTTGTTTGTGTAGAAGAAATATAAGGGAGGTGTAGTCAATGAAATTATTTGAATTACAGCCTGCTCCTGGATCAAAAAAACTACCTAACAGAAAAGGTAGAGGTATAGGTACTGGTAACGGTAAAACTGCCGGCAAAGGTCACAAAGGACAAAATGCCCGTGCAGGTGGTGGCGTAAGACCTGGTTTCGAAGGTGGTCAGATGCCATTATACATGAGATTACCTAAAAGAGGATTTAATAACTACGAGTTTGCAGACAAGTATACAGAAGTTAATGTTTCTGAATTGAACATTTTCGAAGATGGTACTGTTGTAACACAAGAATTACTTAAATCATCTGGCCTTGCTAAAAAGATTATTGATGGAGTAGCTATTTTAGGTAACGGTGAGTTAACTAAAAAGTTAACAGTTCAGGCGGCTAAATTTACGAAGACAGCTACTGCTAAGATAGAAGCTGCGGGAGGAAAGGTCGAGGTGGTATAACGTGAGTGGTATGTTGGATACACTTAAGAATTCCTGGAAAATTCCTGATTTAAAAAGAAAAATCTTGATAACAATAGGTCTGCTCCTGGTTTTTAGATTGGGATCCAGAATCCCGGTTCCCGGACTTGATCCTACCTATTTTGCCAGCCTTATTGAAAAAGGCGGACAGCTGTTTAGTTTTCTTGATGTAGTTGGTGGAGGAGCTTTTAAATCAGCAACAATATTTGCTATGAGCATAACGCCATATATTAATGCATCAATTATTATGCAGCTTTTGACAATAGCTATTCCAAAGCTGGAACAGCTCTCTAAAGAGGGAGAAGAAGGCAGGAAAAAGATAGGCCAATGGATTAGATATGCTACAGTTATTCTGGCATTCGTTCAGGCAACTGCTATCACGATTAGCTTAAGAGGCGCACTTGTTTCAGGACTTAACGTTATGACCTTCATTACAGTAACACTTACACTTACTGCCGGAACTGCATTTCTTATGTGGCTTGGTGAGCAGATCACCGAATATGGTATAGGTAACGGTATATCAATGTTGATCTTTGCAGGTATCGTATCTGCAGCTCCAAACGGATTGAATTACCTTATCAAGAACTATCAGGCTGGAAAGCTTGGCGAAGGAATAGTTGGTATAATTGCAATTATTGGAATTCTAGCAGTTTTCGTTGCCATTATTGCTTGTGTTGTTTTTGTTAACCAGGCAGAACGTCGTATTCCAGTACAGTATGCAAAAAGAGTAGTTGGTAGAAAGGTTTACGGAGGGCAGAGTACTCATTTGCCTATCAAGGTAAACTGGGCAGGTGTTATTCCAATAATCTTTGCAATGTCAATAATGGCGTTGCCATCAACGATATTTGCTTTTGCAGCACCAAGCACAACTACCGGTTTTATCGGCTTTATGAAGAACTGGCAGACACACTGGTCTTATGCTGTACTATATGCTTTACTGATTATTGGTTTTACCTTCTTCTACACATATGTTCAGTTCAATCCTATTGAACTTGCAAACAATATGAAGAAGAACGGTGGATTTATACCCGGTATCAGACCTGGTAAGCCAACATCAGATTACATCCAAAAGGTTTTAAACAGAATTACATGGTTTGGTGCACTATTCCTGGCACTTATATCCATATTCCCGTACGTAATCGTTTGGATTACCAAAGTTCAGGGTGTATGGTTTGCAGGAACTAGCGTTTTGATTCTCGTTGGTGTTGCACTCGATACTGTAAGACAGATCGAGTCACAGATGCTTATGAGGCATTATAAAGGTTTCTTGGAATAAGCTTTGACCATTAATATCTTAAATAAATAATTTAAAGAGTTTGGGGTTTATGATACGTCATAAACCCTTGCTTTAAATTTATGAGTTTTAATTATTGTAAAGGGTATGCTGAGGGGTTTTAATAGTCCCAAAGCATGTAGAATGGGAATATGGGGGTAAACACTATGAATATCGTACTTTTAGGAGCTCCAGGTGCAGGTAAGGGAACTCAGGCAAAAACATTATCTGAAAAATTATCCATACCGCATATATCTACCGGAGACATTTTCAGAGCAAATATAAAGGGAAATACTCCACTTGGAATCAAGGCAAAGGAATATATGGACAAAGGAGAGCTGGTTCCCGATGAACTCACAGTTGAGATTGTAAAGGACAGACTGGCTAAGCCTGATTGTGCAAAAGGCTTCATTCTTGATGGTTTCCCAAGAACTATACCTCAGGCTGAGTATCTTGACAAGGTTCTTAATGATATGAAGATTGAACTGGATGCTACATTATTAATCAATGTAAAGGATGAGGATATCATAGAAAGAATGTCCGGAAGACGTACATGTCCTAATTGTGGAGCATCATATCATATTGTATTTAATCCTACAAAGGTTGAGGGAGTTTGTGATATTTGTAACACACCTGTTATTCAAAGACCTGACGATGCTGCAGAAACAGTATTAAACAGACTTGAAACTTATCACAAGCAAACACAACCGCTTATAAGTTATTATGAAAAGGCAGGTAAGCTCAAAGTTGCAGATGGTGCAAATGAAGTTGAAGAAACAACTGTAAGAGTGTTTAAGGCTTTGGGCATTTAAGAGATGTTTACTATTAAATCACAATCAGAAATAGATAAGATGAGAAAAGCCGGGGAGGTATTATATGAAACTCTCCAGCTTCTTAAAAAGAATATAGTTCCAGGCGTGACCACTAAGGAATTGGACAGAATTGCTTTTGAGCATATAAAGAAGAAGAATGCAGTTCCTTCCTTTTTGGGGCATGATCCCGGAGTTCCGGGTGTAGTACCTTTTCCTGCAAGTATTTGCGCATCTGTCAATGAAGAAGTTGTTCACGGCATACCAAACAGTTTAAATCATTTAAAAGATGGCGATATTATTAGCATAGATGTTGGAGTTTATTTAAATGGATTTCATGCTGATGCAGCAAGAACATATGGCGTAGGTACAATATCAGAGGAAGCTAAGACCTTGATTTCCGAAACACGTCAAAGCTTCTATGAAGGTTTAAAGCAGATGGTTGTTGGCAAACATATTAGAGACATTTCCGAAGCAATACAGAACCATGCTGAAAGTAAAGGTTTGTCAGTGGTCAGAGATTTTGTCGGTCATGGCATAGGCAGGGAACTGCATGAATTGCCTGAAATACCAAACTACGTTACAAAGCGTAGAGGAGTTAAACTGGAAAGCGGTATGACAATTGCTGTTGAGCCTATGATAAATACAGGGGGATACAGCGTAAGAGTTTTAGAGAATGGTTGGACTGTAATTACTTCGGATGGATCGCTTTCGGCACATTATGAAAATACTGTGGCAATTACAGAAAATGGACCATTAATTTTAACAAAGTATTAAAAGCATAAAATAACTTTTTTCAAAAGTTTTTAATAAATGTATTGTTATTATATTAGTTTTCCTGTATAATTTATATTTGGTTTGACCAATGTCAATTACCCTTTACATTATGAACATTTTGCTAAAAGTAATTGACCATGTAAATTTTATGCGTAGAGGTGACAAGGCTTGAATGTAGTCCTGGGACAGGTTGTGTATTCAAAAGCAGGGCGGGACGAAGGCAGGATTTTTATTATTTGCGGCATCATAGATGATAAGTTCGTATTAGTCAGCGATGGTGATCTAAGAAGAGTTGAAAATCCTAAAAAGAAGAAAATCAGGCATTTAGCGATTACTAATATTAATATTGAGTATTTATCACAAAAACTCAATGCCGGCATAAAAGTTACAAATGCTGAAATTAGAAAATCACTTGCCCAGGTAAGAGTAACTGAAGCAGGTAATTAATAATTTTCAGTTTATAAAATTAATTAAGATAATAATCCATTTCAAAGGCTTATATTGATAAATCCTTTGAAAAAGCTTCTGGAGGAGGTGCAAGTTTGGCAAAAGATGATGTTATTGAAGTCGAAGGAACAGTTGTTGAAGCATTACCAAATGCTATGTTCCAGGTAGAACTTGAAAATGGTCACAAGGTATTGGCTCATATTTCAGGAAAACTTAGGATGAACTTTATCAGGATACTACCGGGTGATAAGGTGACAATTGAATTATCCCCATACGACCTTACCAGAGGAAGGATTACTTGGAGAGCAAAATAATACATACCTTTACTGCTGGTACAAATGGAAAGGTATTATTAAATATAAAAGCAGTTTTAATTAATTAAGCGAATTTGTTTCTTACTATAAGGAGGCTACAACAATGAAAGTTAAACCATCAGTTAAGACTATATGTGAAAAGTGCAAGATCATTAAGAGAAAAGGCAGAGTTATGATAATCTGCGAAAACCCAAAGCACAAGCAAAAACAGGGTTAATTAGTATCAGTAAAGGGTTGTTTGTGACCCAAATTTAAACTATTTAGCAGCAGTACCTAAAAACGGGTTGGTTTTCAACCCGGAATTACTTAATTACTTTCGTAAAATCTCAACAAGAAGCGGCTGAACAAGAGAATCATCCCAATTCATTGTTATTCTTGATGATATTTTAAATATTTGACGATATCGCATGGACTAAGATGCCTAGGGGAATGGCAATATTTATTACATCTGCATCCTGCGGTGGAGAATTAGCGTGGAAGCATGAGGCGTTACTTCGGTTAAAAATCGAAGTCTTCATGCAACAAAAGGCCTATTGGCTTTTTGCAAGAATAATTGTAATAGAATTTATTTGGAGGTGTAGGAAAAGTATGGCACGTATTTCCGGAGTAGATTTGCCCAGAGAAAAAAGGGTTGAAATTGGACTCACTTACATTTTTGGAATCGGAAGAGCTAAGTCAAACGAAATTCTCGTAAAGACTGGTATCAATCCCGATACAAGAGTAAGAGATCTGACTGACGATGAAATCAGCAAACTCAGAGAAATCATTGACAAAGAATATAAGGTTGAAGGTGACCTTAGAAGAGAAGTGGCGTTGAACATCAAGCGTCTTATTGAAATAGGATGCTACAGGGGAAGAAGACACAGAATGGGTCTTCCAGTAAGAGGTCAACGTACAAAGACTAACGCAAGGACTAGAAAAGGCCCTTCAAAGACCGTTAGCGGTAAAAAGAAATAGTTAAAGGAGGTTTGCGAACACATGGCAACAAAGACTGCTGGTGCTAAAAGGACTACCAGAAAAAGAAGAGAACGTAAAAACATTGAACGTGGAGCTGCTCATATCCGTTCATCTTTTAATAATACAATTGTTACTTTGACAGATACTGCCGGAAATGCGCTTTCATGGGCAAGTGCAGGCGGGTTGGGTTTCAGAGGTTCAAGAAAGAGCACACCATTTGCTGCACAGATGGCAGCAGAAACAGCTGCGAAAGCTGCAATGGAACATGGACTAAAGACTGTTGAAGTATATGTAAAGGGACCTGGAGCAGGTAGAGAAGCCGCAATCAGAGCATTGCAGGCTGCTGGTTTGGAAGTTAGCCTTATAAAGGATGTTACACCAATTCCTCATAATGGCTGCAGACCACCTAAACGTAGAAGAGTTTAATTGATTATTATGGAGGTGTAAATTTAGATGGCAAGATATACTGAAGCATCTTGCAGACTCTGCCGTAGAGAAGGCGAAAAGCTGTTCTTAAAGGGCGAGAGATGCTATACTGATAAATGTTCTATAGCAAAGAGAGCATATGCTCCCGGACAACATGGACAGGCAAAGAAGAAAATGTCTGAATATGGTATACAGCTTCGTGAGAAGCAAAAAGTAAGAAGATTTTATGGCGTATTGGAAGGCCAGTTCAGCGAATACTTTGAAATGGCTGCAAGACGTAAGGGTATAACAGGTGAAAACTTGTTACAGATCCTTGAAACAAGACTTGATAATGTTGTTTACAGACTGGGCCTTGGAACTTCAAGACCGGAATCAAGACAATTAGTAACTCATGGACATTTTACCGTAAATGGTAAGCGTGTTAACATTCCTTCATACCTTTTAAAGGTTGGAGATGTTATAGCACTTGCTCCTAAGAGCAGAAGCTCAGAAAAAGTTAAAGCTATCAGCGATATCACTGGTGGTAAAGTAGTTCCAAAATGGCTTGAGTATGATGCTGAAAACTTCACAGGAAAAGTTGCCGCTCTTCCTGCTAGAGAAGATATCGATTTACCAATCAAGGAACACTTGATCGTAGAGTTGTACTCCAAGTAATAATAAGTAAATTCATAATTGACTTGGAAGCAACTGAAAGGATTATTGATATAATAATTCTCTATGAGAATGTATGCTATATAAGCTGCTTAAGCAGCCTATATCGAATCAGTTGCCCTCAAAAAATAAAAAGTTGTTAAGGGAGGGTTCTTGGTGATAGAAATAGAAAAGCCTAGAATTGAATGTGTAGCTAATAGCGACGATAACACATATGGCAAGTTTATAGTTGAGCCTTTGGAAAGAGGCTATGGTATTACGCTCGGTAACTCATTAAGAAGAATATTACTTTCTTCTTTACCAGGTGCGGCTGTTAATTCAATCAAAATTGATGGAGTTCTGCATGAATTTTCCACAGTTCCCGGAGTAGTAGAAGACGTAACCGAAATAATACTTAATATTAAATCTCTTTCTTTAAAGATGCACGGCGAAGGATCTAAAGTTATTTATATTGATGCAAATGGTGAAGGACCTATCACCGCCGGTGATATCATCACCGATCAGGACGTTGAGATATTAAACCCTGATCTCCATATTGCAACATTGAACGGTGACCATAGATTCTACATGGAACTTGTAATCAGTAAGGGTAGAGGATATGTTTCTGCTGAAAAGAACAAGCAGGCAGGACAGCCAATCGGTGTAATTCCTGTTGACTCGATTTATACTCCTGTGAAAAAGGTTAACTACACTGTTGAAAATACCCGTGTTGGTCAGATTACAGACTATGACAAGCTTACTTTGGAAGTTTGGACTGATGGAAGCATCAATCCTGACGAGGCTATAAGCCTTGGCGCAAAGATATTGAGCGAGCATTTAAATCTGTTTGTTGATTTGTCTGATCAGGCTAAGCACACTGAAATAATGGTAGAAAAAGAAGAAACTAAGAAGGAGAAGGTTCTTGAAATGACAATTGAAGAACTTGATCTGTCTGTCAGATCATACAACTGTCTTAAGAGAGCCGGCATAAACACTGTAGAGGATCTTACCAACAAGACCGAAGAGGATATGATGAAGGTGAGAAATCTCGGTAGAAAATCTCTGGAAGAAGTTCTTCAGAAGCTGCAGGCACTTGGACTGGTATTGGCTCCAAGTGAAGAATAAACGTGATTGACATCACGGAGAGAAAACTTAAACGTTTTTTCAAAATGAATATATGAGTATTTACTATAAACGATACATTAGTATTAAGTAAAACATGGGTAAGGAGGGATAGGTAATGCCAGGTCAAAGAAAGTTAGGGCGTGCAACTGACCAAAGAAAGGCAATTTTAAAGAATCTTACAACAGCATTATTTGTAAGTGGAAGAATTGAAACTACTGAAGCGAGAGCTAAAGAAGTTAAAAATATTGCAGAAAAACTTATCACTATAGCGATCAAGGAAGCTGACAACTTTACTTCCAAGCAGGTAAAGGTAAGTGCAGCAAAAGTTGACAGCAAAGGTACTAAGCTTACTGACTCCAAGACTTCCAAGAACGGTAACAAGTACTTGGTAATCGACAGAGAGCAGAAGACTGATATGGTTTCAGTTGACAGTCCGTCAAGACTTCATGCAAGAAGACTTATAATGAATTGGGTTTACAGACCATCAACTGCTGATGGAAAGAACGTAAACATCACTGATAAGCTTTTTGATGAAATTGCTCCTAAGTACAAGGGCAAGAATGGCGGATACACTAGAATATACAAGCTTGGACCAAGACGCGGCGACGCTGCTGAAATGGTTATTCTTGAGTTAGTATAATCTGGTACAAATAGTTTAAAGCATTAGATTATGATATAGGGGATTAGACTTGTTGGCAGCGAAACGCTGTCCGGCATGTTTAGTCCCTATATTTATAATGCGAAAATCGAATAGAAAATTTTTCGGTTGTAGAAAAATTTTCCTACCTTAGAGGTGTTTCAACGAGGCGAGAGCTATTTCAACTGTTTACAACCAATGTGTTACATTGGTTGTATTTGCTAGTCGTTTTGTGAATCTACCGTCTCGTTATATTAATAATTTTAAGTTGAAATTTTTACAATTATTAATATTAATGAACTATCAAACATGGAGGATAGTATGAGTATATTTTTTGATGTTCAGGATGTAAGTTTTTCATATAACACATATGGGGAAGTGCCTGTTGAAGTGCCGGCATTGGAGAATGTTACGGTTAAGATAGACAGAGGTGATTTTGTTGTTATTCTTGGCAGAAACGGTTCCGGAAAGTCAACGTTCTCCAGATTGCTCAATGCTCTTTTAGTGCCTAAAAGGGGTATTGTGCTTGTAGCCGGAAAGGATACCTCAAATGAAGATAATGTCTGGGATATCAGGAGTACTGCCGGTATGGTATTTCAGAATCCTGACAATCAGATCATTGCCACTACTGTTGAAGAAGATGTTGCCTTTGGCCCTGAAAATTTAGGGGTAGAACCTTCAGAAATCCGCAGGAGAGTAGACGAGTCCCTTGAAACTGTGGGTATCAGCGAATTCAAGAAAAATGCACCCCATCTTTTGTCAGGCGGACAGAAGCAGCGTGTTGCCATTGCGGGCATACTTGCCATGAAGCCCGAGTGCATAATACTTGACGAGGCGACATCCATGCTGGACCCTGTCGGCCGCCGCGAAGTATTAAAGGTGTTAAAAATGCTGAACAGGGAAGAGAACATAACTATTATCCACATAACGCATCATATGGATGAGGCGGCTACTGCAAACCGTCTTATAATTATAGATAAAGGTGAGATAGTTCTGGACGGTACTCCCAGGGAGGTTTTCAGCAACGTTGAAAAGGTGAAAAGTCTTGGGTTGGATATACCTCAGGTAACAGAATTAATGTACACCCTTGAAAAGGAAGGGTTTAAAATTGAAAACCTGCCTTTAACAGTTGATGAGGCTTACGATATGATAAAAAATCTTGCCAGGTAGGAGTTTTAGCAAATTTTCTTGGTTGCTTTGTATACTCTTATACCTCCGCTTTTGTCAACATCAGTTACATTTCCGAATATGCTTTTCATAATATCCTTTAGAGTTGAACCGCCTTTGTTATGAAAAGCAACAAGCCACAGGGAACCATTACCTGAAAGGTGCTGATAAGCTTCAGTTATAAGCCTGGTATTGAGTTCTTTGCCGGCTGCAAAGGGCGGATTTGAAACTATATCATCAAAAATTCTGTCTGCAAGAGACTCATAAAGGTTACTGTGAATAACCTCTACTTTCAAGCTGTTAGCAGCTGCATTTTTTCTTGTATAGTCCAGGGCCCTGTTGTTTATGTCTATCATAGTGAGGTTCTGAGCAGGAAAAAGTGCTTTCAGGAATAGTCCGATAGCTCCATACCCACAGCCCACGTCAAGAATTGAGCTGCCCGTGGGAGAAAAATTTTTTATCAGATTATGTGATACCTTATCAACTTTGTTTTCAAAAGAAAACACTCCGCTGACAGAGGTAAAGCTTAACTGTATTCCATTTATATTCTCAGTAAAGTTTTTTTCTTTTATTTCTGAATCGGGATTTTCAGTAAAATAATGTTGACTCATGATTTTTGTTATTACCTCCGGCAAAAAATAATTCAGGTATGAATCGGCATACTTACCCACCGAATCATTTATGGATTACTTGACTTTTATAATAATAACTATTATTATAACACATAGATTCAGATAAATTTTTTTGAGTGTAGAAAAAATTCATTACCTTTGTGTGTTTCAACGATGCGGGATATATCTATCGCCTCGTTATATATATTTTTGGAAATAATTTAGATAATTATGTCATTTACGGGAAAAGCCTGAAACTAAGGGCTTCTATTGTTTATATATATTAAGGGGAATCCCCTTCCCGTTTGAGGAGGGATTTTTTTGCAGATAAATGTACTTGAATACCTTGAACAATCAGCATGCGTCTTTCCTGATAAAATCGCTTTAAAGGATGAGACCCAGGAAATTACTTTTTCACAGTTTGAGCAAAAGGCTAAATCACTTGGTTGTTCAATTATAAATGCCTTATCAGGTTCAGTCAGAACGCCGGTAATAGTAATGGTTGACAGGACATGTGCAACTGTAGTTGCATTTATGGCCGTATTGTACAGCGGAAATTACTATGTTCCTGTTGATAATCAAACTCCAAAACAAAGACTGCAGTTAATTATTGACACTCTTAAGCCCGGGCTTGTTCTGACTGAGGAAAAAGATAATAAGGCCTTTGAGGGAGTTGAAAGGCTTCCTGCAATACTAAATATTGATTATTGCTTTAAAAATGAAGATATTATCACCGAAATAGACCAGGAAAAACTGCGGGGCATAAGAAGCAGGATAATTGATACAGATCCGGTTTATACAATATTTACTTCGGGTTCTACCGGTATACCCAAGGGTATAGTTGTTCCACACAAGAATGTAATTGATCTTGCCGAATGGCTGGGTGATACCTTTGGCTTCAGCTGCGAGGATGTTATTGGAAATCAGACACCCTTCTATTTCGATGCGTCTGTTAAGGATATATACTTATGTATTAAAAAGGCTATTACTCTCTGTATCATACCTAAAAAGCTCTTTATGTTTCCTATAAAGCTTGTGGAATACCTTAATAATAACCGTGTAACTTCAATACTTTGGGCTACTTCTGCAATAACACTTTTAGCTAATTCCCAAATATTTAAGAAAGTTTTGCCGGCTTATTTGAGCAAGGTATTTTTTGCAGGTGAAGCAATGTTCGCAAGACATCTGAATGCCTGGAGTACATATCTGCCTGAAGTTACGTATGTTAATCTGTACGGGCCTACTGAAACAACAGTGGACTGTACTTATTATATAGTTAACCGGGAGTTTGGTGATGATGAAGTAATACCAATAGGAAATGCCTGCCGGAACATGGAAGTGATGCTGTTGGATGAAGATAGAAGACCGGTGTCCGGGGATAATCCCGGGGAAGTATGTGTTCGTGGTACCGGGGTAGCTTTGGGATATATAAATAATCCCGGACTGTCAAATGAAGTTTTTATTCAGAATCCTCTTAATTCCTCTTACCGTGATATTATATACTGTACAGGTGATATTGGAAAATACAATGAATACGGTGAAATTGTGTTTATTTCCAGAAAAGACGGTCAGGTTAAGCATATGGGAAATCGTATTGAGCTTGGTGAAATTGAAGCAGCTGTCAATACTATTAGTGAGGTAGAGGCATGCGTATGTTTCTATGACCATGAAGCCTCAAAAATAGTACTTAATTATATTGGAAAAATTGATATACCTGAATTGATAACAAAGTTGAATGAAAAGCTTCCAAAGTATATGATTCCCAATATTTTAAAAAGTTTTGAGTCCTTCCCCTATAATGCAAATGGTAAGATTGACAGAAGAAAGTTAGTGGAGAAATACACTCATGAAAAAAATTGAGGGACTTGATGAATTAAACAGCCTTTTAACTGATTTTATGAAAAAGGGTGTTATATCAAATAATTTTATAATGCAGGATAAATACAAGGCCTACATAAATTCAGGAATTTTGTATTACCAAAGAACAGAAGCAATACTGGTGTTATTTTTGGACTGTAAAAATTGCTGGCGTGTCTATTACCATATAAAAGATACTGAAAGTGATATACAATTGCCGGATGATAAACCTCTGGTAATGGAACTTGTATATCGAAATGAGAACGATTCACTAATTAAGCAGATTGATTACTGGACTTCAAAAGGATTTTCACCTTATATTAATAGAGCAAGGATGAACGTCAGTCCAAAAGAATTTAATATTGTTTGTGATAATTTGCAGGGTATAGGCTTCGCTGATCAACAAAAGGCTGAAATTATACAAAGAATGATAGCCGACGCTTTTGACCCATATCTCGGTTGTGTTCCCCATAAGGATGAAGTTGCAGAATATCTTTCAAGAAAAGAAATAGTTGTAGCTGAAGATCACAACGGGCAGGTTTTGGGCGTACTGCACATTGGCAGCAAAAGCTCCACCTGGTTCATATGGCACCTTTTAGTCCATCCCGAAGCACGCAGCCGGGGGATTGCAAAAAAGCTGCTTGCTTTTTATAGAACTATGCTTCAGGAGTCTGAAAACTCAAAAATTCAGCTTTGGGTCAAAAAAGACAATATAAGTGCAAGAAAATTGTACGAGACGACAGGGTTTAGATATGACGGCTGGGAATCATTAGGCTTGATAAAAAAATTATAATTATTATTTCAAGAAGTAGCAATGAAATATTAAAATATCCAAATTATAAAGCGAAGGTGATCGGGAATTAATCCTGATCAGAAATGGAGAATAAAATGGAAGAATTATATAGGATTTTAAAAGAGTTAAGACCGGATGTGAACTTTGAAGAAAAGAAAGCACTTATAGACGATGGAATCCTGGACTCCTTTGATATAGTCGCACTTGTGGGTGAAATTGATGAGACCTTTGACGTTCAGATAGGAGTAGAGGATCTGATACCTGAAAACTTTAATTCTGTTGAGTCAATAATGGGTCTGATCAATAGATTAAGAGATGGGGAATAGCAGCCATGTCATTGTCATCAGCCTCATTTCTAATCTTTTTGACAATAACCGTGGTGCTCTATTATCTGGTTCCTAAAAAGTTGCAGTGGATGGTTCTCCTTGCAGCAAGCTACTATTATTATTTATCCTATGGATATAAGATAGTAGCATTTCTGCTTATGACAACTTTTACAACCTACGCCGGAGGAAGACTGCTGGGGCTTATAAACAGCAAAAAGAAGTCTCAATTCCAGCAGTTTGGCAAAGAGGTTACCAGCGAAGAAAAGAAGGCAATTTCAGATAGGATTACAAGAAATAAAAAGTGGATTGTAGCTGGAATTTTACTGATTAACTTTGGTATATTGGCCGCAATGAAATACTACAATTTTACAGCTGAGAATTTAAACGTACTTTTGGGGTTATTCAGTAATATCAGTTTACCAACATATAAATGGCTGCTGCCTGTAGGTTTGTCTTTCTATACATTCCAATCAATAGGCTATGTAATCGATGTCTACAGAGCCAAGTATTCTCCGGAGCAGAACTTCTTCAGGTTCGCGCTTTTCGTGTCATTTTTTCCGCAGATAATCCAGGGTCCCATAAGCAGATTTGATCAATTGGCACATCAATTGTACCAGGAGCACTCCTTTAGTTTCGACCGCTTGAAATACGGTATACAGCTGATGATGTGGGGGTTTTTCAAAAAACTCATAGTAGCAGATCGGACAGCTGTAATAGTTAACAATGTTTTCGCAAACTATCAGAAATATTCCGGGTCCGAAATCGCTTTTGCGGTGTTTATGTATTGCATACAAATTTACTGCGACTTTTCAGGTGGTATAGATATTATCAGAGGAATTGCGCAAATATTGGGTATAGATATGATAGAAAACTTCCAGCGGCCATACTTTGCTACCTCACTGTCAGATTTCTGGAGAAGGTGGCATATAAGTCTGGGAGCATGGATGAAGGATTATCTTTTCTACCCTCTGTCATTATCAAAACCCTTTGGCAAGCTGGGCAAGTTTGCCAGAAAGAGACTTAAGGGTAATTTGGGCAAGATTTTACCTGTTTCATTAGTTACCTTCATTGTGTTCTTCACCATCGGTATCTGGCATGGTGCCAGTTGGAAGTACATTGCTTTTGGTATTTGGAATGGCGGTATCATCACCTTTTCACTGATAAACGCACCGACCTATGCAAAAATATTAAACAAGCTGCATATAAATTCCGACAATACATATTGGAAGCTGTTCCAGATACTTAGAACAACTGTTTTAGTATTTATAGGCAGATATTTTACCCGTGGAGAGACCTTAATGACTGCCCTGCGCATGATAAAGCGAACTGTTCTGCATTTTGATGCAAGGTCATTGGTGTCCAATGTATTCTCATTGGGCCTGAGTTCATTTGACCTTCTGGTGGTTTTTCTATGCGGATTGATCATAATTTTTATTGGGTATTTGAAGGAAAAGGGAATCAATATAAGGGAGTCATTGGAAAAGAAAAATATGTTCATACAGTGGCTGGTACTGGCTGCCGGTTTAATAATGATTGTATTTTTCGGCATATTCAGAGAGGGTTATATAGCCTCAGAGTTTATTTACAAGCAATTTTAAGGAGAAAGCAATGTCGTCAAAAAAGTGGTTTATAATGTTTTTATTGACCGGAATGCTTCTGGTATTGGGAATAGCCGGCATGAATATAGTAGTTGACCCTTTTGGTGCTTTCGGTGACCATATTATGAAATGGTATGCCTACGATTTCACCAAAAATCCAAGGGTGGCAAAAATAGCATATATGGACCAGCATAAGGATGAGTACGATTCATTTATTGTAGGCAGTTCCTCTACTTCCTCATTTCCTGTAGAGCAGCTCAACAGGTATATGAATGCAAGGTTCTACAATTTATTTATGTATGGCGCAGATATGTATGATGTTAAGCACACAACGGAATATATAATTAACAATTATAAAGTTAAAAACCTTGTTCTGAATCTTGGATTTATTAACGCTATGAGGTACAAGGTAGAGACAGATCCGTATACAGGCAGTCTGCATTACAAAACCGAGCAGTCCTCACAATTTGATTTTTTTAAGAGATACCTTTTTGCAAACCCTAATTATGCTGTTGAAAAGCTAAGAGCTTATAAAAACGACAGTTATCTTCAAAATAAATATAAAGTTTTTGAAGTAGAAACAGGAGCTTATGACAAATCTGTCAGAGATACCGAATCAATACAGGATACCAGATCATATTTGGAGAATTATCCTGTATTCAAGGATTACCCCAAGGACAAGCATAATCTTGCAAGTATAGATAATTTTATAAACGACGTAGCATCAATCAAAGCACTTTGTGACAAGAATAATATAAATTTGCTGGTGCTATTCCCGCCAATGTACAATGAATATGTACAGAATTTCGATCCTCAGCAGTTGACGGAGGTTTACACCAGGCTGGCCGAAATTACCGACTTTTGGGATTTCTCGGTTAATTCTCTGACCGCTGATTACAGATTCTTCTATGACGGCACTCACTTCAGAAATGCCATGGGAAAGATGGCTCTGGCTGAAATCTTTGGCGATAATGAGGTCTACAGACCTGAAGATATCGGTGTTTATGTTACACCTGAAAATGCAGAAGCACAGGCAAAGTCCCTGGTAAAAATACGTGAAATGGACGAAAGCTCATATACCAAAAGGGTTCCGATACTGATGTATCATGATATGGCAGAAAAGTCTTCAGGAGATATGGTAGTATCAACCGGGAAATTTGAAGAGCAGATAAGGGCACTTTCTGAGGCCGGGTACACAGGCATTACCATCAAGCAGATGACAGATTACGTTGAAAAGGGAATTGAACTGCCTGCCAAGCCTGTTTTAATAACCTTCGATGACGGGTATCTCAGTAATTACAGGCTTGCTTATCCTATTCTCCAAAAGTACAATATGAAGGCCACAATTTTTGTAATTGGAGTGTCTGTGGGAAAGGATACCTATAAAGACACCGGCAAGCCTATTACACCTCATTTCAGCTATGAACAGGCTAAGGAAATGCTGGATTCAGGCCTCATTGACATTCAGAGTCACACCTTCGATATGCATCAATGGGCCGACTTTGAAAAGGGGAAGGCCAGATCAAACATGTTGCCGCCGGAGGGTGAAAAGGAAGATGCATATCTTGATTTATTAAAGAATGATATTTTACAGTCCGGCAAGGGAATAGAAGAGGGTACAGGTCATAAAATAACAGCACTGGCCTATCCCCTTGGGAAGTACAGTCAGCTTACAGAGGTTTTCCTCAGCAGAATGGATATTAAGGCAACTGTTACCACAAAAGCCGGAATCAATACCATAATCAAAGGCTTGCCGCAGTCCCTGCGGGCTATGAAGCGGTTTGGAATTACCGAAGATATTTCCCCGGAAGAACTTATTAAAATGATTAAATAGGGAAAAATTAATTATTAATGGTTCTGATTGGTAATAAGCCGGCGTAAGCCGGCTTTCCATAACTATACAGTTTCATTATTGACTATTCACTATATGCACAAAGTTGTGGTAATATTAAGGCATGACTAAATAATAAAGTTCCGTTATATGGTGGGATATTTTTGTAGGGACAAGGCGGAGGAAGGCGTAATAATTGCTTTATTGCAACTGATGACAACGAGGTCTTGGCGAAAATGGCCGCCTTAAAATAGGGAAGTATTATTTGATCATGTCTAAAGTTAAATGCTAACGACTTAAAGCCGCTGGTAATTAATTTTTATAATAATTTGCTGTAATAATAAACAGAAGGAAATGCGGGAGTAAGTTATGCCTATAAATATAGAAGGTCTGTCGTATACATATTCCAATGGCGGGCCCTTTGAGAAAAATGCGTTAAGCGATATAAATATTGATATAAATGATGGTGAGTTTATTGGGATAATTGGACACACCGGATCAGGAAAATCTACCCTTATCCAGCATTTAAACGGTATACTGAAGCCAACGGTTGGCCGTGTGATAATAAATGGTATAGACACAAAACAAAAGAATCTGAAGGAACTGAGACGTCAGGTAGGTATAGTTTTCCAATATCCTGAGCACCAGCTTTTTGAAGAGACCGTTAAAAAGGATATTTCTTTTGGACTTATAAAGCAGGGGCTTTCAGAGGAGGAAATCGGGCAGAGAGTTATATCTGCGCTTTACTCTGTAGGACTGGATGAGTCGGTTTTAGAAAAATCACCTTTTGAACTGTCAGGCGGACAGAAGCGCAGAGTAGCAATTGCAGGTGTGGTAGCCATGATGCCCAAAATACTGGTGCTGGATGAGCCAACTGCGGGTCTGGACCCCAGCGGAAGGGATGAGATATTCGGATATATAAAAAGACTTCACAGAGACTTTAATATGACAATTATCCTGGTTTCCCACAGCATGGAGGACATTGCAAAACTGGCTCAAAGGGTAATAGTCATGAATCAGGGTACTGTGTTTATGGATAAACCTTCAAATGAGGTATACACTCAGCCAGGGGAACTTGAAAAAATTGGTCTTTCAGCGCCGCAGATAACCTACCTGATGAAAAGGCTCAAGACTATTTTTCCTGACATAGATGAAAATATATTTACTGTGGAAGCGGCAGCCAGAGAATTGAAAAAGCATTTGCAGAGGAACTAATATACTTTGGCAATTCAATCTGCCAAAGCGGAAATGGAGCTTTAATGATAAGAGATATAACAATAGGTCAGTACGTGCCGGGAGAATCTCTCCTTCATAAATCAGATCCCCGTACAAAGATTATTCTGACGTTTGTAATGATGATTTTTATATTTTTAATAAATACTTATTGGGGTTATCTGCTGTTAACGCTTTTCACAGCCTTGACCATTGTAACTTCAAATATTCCGGTTAAATTTGTGTTGAAGGGTTTAAAGCCTGTTATTTTCATAGTAATTTTTGCAGGTATCATAAACATGTTTACCATAGGGGGAACAGAGATTTTCCGGATAGGTTTTCTCAAAATGACCTACGAGGGTGTGGATATGGCCATAAAGATGGCTATTAGGCTTTTCCTGCTCATAATTATTGCAAGCCTGCTAACCTATACTACTACACCAATTGCATTGACAGACGGAATTGAGAAGCTTTTAGGGCCACTTAGAAAAATAAAAGTCCCTGTCCATGAAATTGCTATGATGATGACAATTGCATTAAGGTTTATACCCACGCTTCTTGAAGAAACGGACAAGATAATCAAAGCTCAGTCCTCAAGAGGTGCTGATTTTGATTCGGGAAACATGGTGGAACGCGCCAAAAGTTTTATCCCTGTACTTATACCATTGTTTATTAGCGCGTTCCGCAGGGCTGACGAGCTGGCTACTGCAATGGAGGCTAGGTGCTACAGGGGCAGTGAAGGCAGGACAAGGATGAAGCAGCTGAGCTTCACAAGATATGATTTGATTTCTACAGCAATCACTGCCGTATTTATGACCTGGGTACTGGTAATGCAGAATATGGTGCTTTAACCGGTGGAAGTAGGAAGACAAATGATATAGTAAAAACCTCAGTCGGAAGACGGCAGTTGAAAAATTGTATAAGACAATAAGTTAACGGCGGATATTACAGGCCGAAACCGGTAAACTCTAATGAGAAACCCATGATATACAGGTGGATAAATGCGGAATATCAAATTAACAATAGAATACGACGGAACAAATTATCATGGCTGGCAGGTTCAAAAGAATGCCTTAACGGTGCAGGAGTGTGTCGAAAAAGCCCTTGCAAAGCTTCTGGGAACAGAGACCGGAGTTGTTGGCTGCAGCAGGACAGATGTTGGTGTTCATGCCTACGGGCAGGTTGCGCATTTCTTCACAAATTCCACCATACCCGGAGAAAAGTTCTCATACGCCATAAATAATCTCCTGCCTGATGATATTGTAATACAGAAATCAGAGGAGGTACCCGGAGATTTTCACTCCAGATATTCCTCAAAAGGCAAGAAGTATAGATATCTCATATGCAATTCGGCCCACCAATCCGCCATAATGCGCAACAGAGCATGTCATGTGAGACCGGAGCTTGATTTCGAACAGATGAGAAAAGCTGCGGAACATTTTGTCGGTGAGCATGATTTTGCAGCTTTTCAGGCTACAGGCGGACAAGTCCGGAGCACTGTCCGTGAAATATACAGTATGAATGTTTCCAGAAAAGAGGATAACCTGATTGAAATAGAGGTAACCGGAAACGGTTTTTTATACAACATGGTCAGGATTATTGCAGGGACACTGATATATGTGGGAATGGGCAAGCTGAAACAAAAAGAAATTCCTGATATTATTAAAAGCCTTGACCGGACAAAGGCCGGGAAAACTGCACCGGCTCAGGGGCTGTACTTGATGGAGATATACTATTAAAGCGGGCTGCTATTAATGGGAGCTACTATAAGCCATAGTGCTTATTGATAAAATTATCTCTTTCAGAGATTCATTAGTTGAGATAATAGCCATATGAATTTAAGTGCTGATTCATTCAAAATTTTAGCGTACGTTCATATAGAGGAAAACAGTATTAAATATATTGGAGAAAAAAAGGGTATAATTGTAATCGAAGCAGAACGGGAAGGATACATTCGTATTAATAAAAGTTAAGGATAACGGAAGATGCATAAGCCCGGATGATATTCCTTATCTATTTGATAAGTTTTACAGAGCTGAAAAATCCAGATGTTCCAGTACCCGGCTCAGGGCTGGGTCTTTCCAACTGCAAATACATAATCAATGAGCATGGAGGAGAAATTTATTGTAAAAGCCGCCACAATCAGGGTTGTGAGATAGGATTTACTTTAAAATAAAAAAGTGAAATGAAAAACGATTATATGAGAGATATGGAGATATAACGAGAAAAATCGAGAGATAATGAGAGGTAAATTAAATTCTCGGGAATTTATACTTGACATAGTTAAATGTGTATATTAAAATGTTCTAGTGTCCGAGGCTGCAATATGTATAATAAGTAATTTTTACTATAAATTATATATTTTTCGGAGCCTGAAACGGTTACAACTGAAACCGTCACATATACGGTGAAACACTGTTTGACATAGACAGTTTATAGATTTTTAAGGAGGTAGTATTAAGAAATGAAAACTTTCATGGCAAAAGCAGAACAGATTGAAAGAAAATGGTACATTATTGATGCTGAAGGTAAGCCACTTGGAAGATTGGCAAGTGAAGTTGCTGCTATTCTGAGAGGAAAAAATAAGCCAATATTTACACCACACGTTGATACTGGCGATCATGTAATAGTACTGAATGCAGAAAAAGTTGTTTTGACAGGTAAAAAACTTGATCAGAAGCTTTACAGAACTCACTCTCTTCATCCAGGCGGATTGAAGGAAGTCAAGTACAAGCACTTGATGGAAAAACACCCTGAAAGAGCTATTGAGATAGCTGTTAAGGGAATGCTTCCCAAGAACAGTCTTGGAAGACAAATGTTCAGAAAGCTCAAAGTTTATGCTGGAACTGAACACAACCATCAGGCTCAGAAACCTGAAGTACTTGATTTAAACATTTAATGGAGGGAGGACAAAATAATGGCTAAAGTATACTACTATGGTACAGGACGTAGAAAGAAATCAGTAGCACGAGTAAGACTTGTTCCTGGAGAAGGAAAGATTCTTATAAATGAAAGATCATTGGATGATTACTTTGGATTGGATACTTTGAAGGTTATAGTTAAACAACCATTAACCCTCACTGATACATTAACAAAGTTTGATGTTATATGCAAAGTTATCGGCGGAGGTTTCACCGGTCAGGCTGGTGCAATCAGACACGGTATATCAAGAGCTCTTTTAAAGGCTGACGAAGAACTCAGACCGGCTTTAAAGAAAGCAGGATTCCTGACAAGAGACCCAAGAATGAAGGAAAGAAAGAAATACGGTCTCAAAAAAGCAAGAAGAGCTCCACAGTTCTCAAAGAGATAATAGTGTCTTTCTGCGAAAGCCACTTCAAAAACCCCGGAACGTTTCGTTTCGGGGTTTTTCTATATTTAAAGCCTTGCGTTTCGGGAGAACAACATTTGTATTGCCGATTTTACTGGACGTAATTAATTTTGTTAAGAAAAAGTAAGGCAGATAAGTCACGAATTTTATTATGATATCACTTTACAAATTGCATTTCCTCCCCATCCTGAGGTACATACACTTTACTTTGAAGATTATTTTCATATATAAATTTTTTTAATTGGTTTCGCGTAAGGATACAGTGATTCCAGGCCTCCATATGAACGGCAACAATCTCGGAGCCAGGGGAACAGCTGAGGATGTTTACGATATCTTCTATCCCCATGGTTATTGGCCTGCCGGCGGAGAAAGCTGCTTGCCCGGCGTTACAAATCACTATGTCAGGTTTGTATTTGTCAAGCACCTTTTTGATTTCACAGTAGAAAACGCTGTCGCCGGTAATGTAGACAGTCGGCTCCGCCGGCCCGCATAATACATAGCCCGACACAGGAGCAAGCCCCAGGGCTGTGACACCGTGGCCGTGTCGGGCAGGAGTTCTGGAAATGCTTATACCTTCCCAGTTCAAATGTCTTTTTACAGGTACAACATAGTTAAAACCTGATTTTGTTAACTTTTCAACATCCTTTGGCTGGCAGAATATCAGCTTGTTTTTCGGTATGGCCAAGGCGGCTGCAGCATCAAAATGATCCCTGTGAGTATGTGTAATCAGTACAGCGTCGCAGTCAAGTAAATACTCTGCTGAAACCGGCAGGTCTACCAAAGGATTCCAGCTCTGATTTGTTACGTTCTTTACCGGCTCCAAAGCCCCTCTGGGTGAGAGTATTGGGTCTATAAGAAGAGTTTTGTTGTTTATCTTAAGCAAAAGCGTTGCATGGCGTATAAGTTGCAGATTCATATATGTTTCCTCTTTTCTGTATGATATACTAAACACAAATTGATTAAATTATTTAAATTATAATCGATAAAGAACTTTAAAAGTTCAAGATTTAAGCTTAATATGCCTTTATAATTCAACAGATAAAGGCTTATTATATTAATTTGAAAGGTAATTAAGTTATGCTTGATCAAACAGATATAGAGATTATAAAGCTATTACAGGATAATTCAAGAGTACAGCTGCAGGAGATAGGAAATGCAGTTCATCTCACAGGTCAGGCAGTCAGAAACAGGATAGCAAGGCTTGAAAAAATGGGGATTATCGAGGGTTATACAATCAAGACAAATCCGGCCAAACTGGGGCAGGAGCTCACAGCTTTTGTAACGGTATTTATGAAGACAAACAATCATGCTCTTTTACATAAATTTGTAAGAGACAACATTCTTATAACAGAGGCATACCGCATCAGCGGAGAAGGCTGCTATTACCTGAAGGTAGCAGTGGAAAGTCATACGCAGCTGGAAGAGCTATTGGATGGCATACTGCAGTTTGGAAACTATAAAGTGAATTTATCAATAGGAAGGATAAAATAAACTGCCTCCCGTATAAGGAAAGACAGTTTATTTTCAAGCAGTTATTTTTCTTTCAGTATGCTGTAGCAGCCAGCGAAGGTACCGAACAGAATTCCTGTTATGGGAAATATGATCCAGTTTATGTGCCAAAGGCGATATACCAGACCGGTTATCAGAAAGGTGCATATTGCCAATGGCCATACAACTGTAGCTACAGCACCGATTACTTTACCCTGCTGTTTCTTTTCCTCTGAGTATTCCTCTGTTTTTAGCAGCCTACTATAGCTTTCCCTGATACTACCGAAATATATAAATATGAACACAGCAACAGCAACAAGTATTAATAGTGCTGCTACACCATAGGATGAATTATCTTTGCCAGTCATATTTGAAATAAAAAGTAAAAGAGGAGAAATAAGTAAGATACATACTCCGGCTATAACAGATAAAGTATAGCCTGTGGTATAGGACTCATTTTTCTGTTGGATTGCTGCACTAACATGAGCAGGTAAAATAAAGTCATTATCTAAATATTTGTATTTATCAAGTTTCATGCCTGAATATATAAATAATGCGACAGCAGGAATTATTAAAATAAATAATGCAAAAAGGCCTAACATCTCGCTGACATTGGCCGGGAGACCGGTAGCAATGATACCGTGATCAACAGCCTTTGAAATAAAAATCAGCATGGCTACTCCCAAAATACTTAGAAATACTCCAATAGCTGTTAGCAGACCGGCGCTTCTTCTTGCACTGATATAGCTCTGAGCTTGTTCCGCCGTTATGGTCGGGATGACAGGTCGATTATTTTCCGTTTTGATTCCCAGCTCACTAATTAATTCATCAATATTGCCAAATTCTGAAATAACAATACCAATTGCTTCATTTTCAGATTTGCCGCTTTGTTTCAACTCCAGGTATTTATCCTCCATGGTGGAAAATAAATCATTTTTTACTTTTGACATCTGAGGTGTGTTTGGTAGACTTGCAAACATATTATCCAAATAATTTTTTATAATATCCATTTTATTAAACCTCCTTGATAAATCTATTTATAACATCTTTCGTTAATTTCCACTCATCACATTTTTCTTTATAATACGCCAATCCTGCATGGGTAATTTTATAGTAAGTCCTCCTTTTACCAAAGGTTTCATCTTTGTAAAAGGACTCAATATAGCCATTGTTTTCAAGCCTGGTAAAGGCTGAGTATAGAGTAGTTTCTTTCATGATGTATTTTTCACCGGATAGCTCCCGAATGTTTTTGGAGATTTCATATCCGTATGACTCATTATCCAGCAGCATATAAAGTATAATTGTATCGTTGTATCCCCGAATAACATCGCTACTTATCAATAGGTATCCTCCTTTCAGTTAATAAAAGTTGTCCGATAAAATTCATTTACTACGTCTGGCGTACTACGTCTGTCGTAGTAAACTTAATATAACATAATTACTACGACAGGTAAAGTAGTTTTTAAAATAAAATCAAAATAAAATAGTATCAATTGACACATAATTACAATCAGCATATAATATTAAAAAGTTTTATTCTCTTGATTAAAGCATGATACCTAAATGTTTTAAATCAAGAAGCAGACAAAGACTGCGAAAAGAAGAGTAAGTACCGTATACATTTACAGAGAACCCTTTAGGGATTGCTTAATTCCCTAGGCTGAGAGCGGGCATAGCTAGAAGGTACTGAACATGGTCTTGGAGTTGCGCACCGAACATATGGAGAATAAATTATGATCAGCCTTTTATTGGTGGCTGAACAGGGTTTGTATGTTAGGCTGCGACGGTTTTGCCCGTTATAGCAATAGAGTATAAGGTAAACTGTAAACCGATTGATTACTGCATGGAATGTGCTTTCCCGACCGGATTTTACCCGTACTTGATGAGGTCCATGCCGTGAGACATGGGCGAATTTGGAGTGGTAACGCGAAGTCTTGCTCTCGTCTCCGAAAATATCTATTTTCGGAGGTGGGAGTTTTTTATTTGCAGTGATATTTAATCGAGCTGCTATGGATTAATTTAGAAGTAGCTTTGAGTATATCTTTATTTGAGTTATATCTTTATATGTTGTTTGAACCATTTCAATAAACTGACTTTACAGAAAAGAGGGATTGGTATATGAATATTTTAATTGGAGGGGCATGGCCCTATGCAAACGGGTCACTTCACATAGGCCGGGTTTCTGCACTTATTCCAGGGGATATCCTTGCAAGATATCACAGGGCAAAAGGAGACAGGGTTTTCTATGTGTCAGGAAGTGACTGCCACGGAACTCCTGTGGCCATCAGAGCAAAGCAGGAGGGAAGGACACCTGAGGAGATCAGCGACTTTTATCATCTGGAGTTTCTGGATTGCTTTAAGAGGCTGGGCTTTACCTATGATTTGTACGACAAGACATCATCTGCTGAACACAAAAGCTTTGTAAAAGAGTTTCACAGGACTATGTATCGAGGTAATTATATATACGAAAAAAGTGTTCCCCAGGCATACTGCCCGACCTGTCATAACTTCCTGGCGGATAGGTTCGTCGAAGGAAAGTGCCCGGAGTGCGGCCAGGAGGCGAGAGGGGACCAGTGCGATGCCTGCGGCAGGGTTTTGGAGCCGGAATTGCTAAAGAATGCAAGATGCTCCCTATGTGGAGCTACTCCGGAATTCAGGGAGACAAACCACCTCTATATTGCACTGTCGCAATTGGAGAAAGATATCGTCAAATTCGTTGACAGCCATCCTCATTGGAGAAAGAATGCCATAGCATTTTCAAGAAAGTATATAAACGAAGGCCTGAGGGACAGGGCTGTGACACGTGATCTTGACTGGGGCATAGAAGTGCCTGAAGAAGGATTTGATGGAAAGAAGATATATATATGGGCTGAAAACGTGCTGGGGTATCTTTCAGCCAGTGCACAGGTTGCCGGGAGAAGAGGGGATGATTTCCAGGAGCTTTGGTTTGGAGATAACTCCAGGCACTATTACGTTCATGGAAAGGATAACATACCTTTTCACTCAATAATTCTCCCCGGACTCTTGCTGGCCAATGGAAGAGGCTGGCATTTACCTGATGAGATGGTATCCTGTGAATATCTGACTCTTGAAGGAAGGAAAATTTCAACCAGTAAAAACTACGCTGTGTGGGTGAAGGATATGCTGGAAAACTATGATCCGGACTCAATTAGATATTTCCTCATAACCAACGGACCCGAAAAAAGAGACACCGATTTTACCTGGAGAGAATATATCAACAGTCACAATGGGGAACTGCTGGGAGCCTACGGTAACTTTGCAAACCGGAATCTGGCCTTTA
Organism: Bacillota bacterium; assembly: GCA_023409265.1. Taxonomy (GTDB): domain Bacteria; phylum Bacillota; class Clostridia; order Acetivibrionales; family DSM-1351; genus Ruminiclostridium. The sequence goes on from JAEYHZ010000021.1 coordinate 74,469, forward strand.
TAGCAAAGTATTTTAATGGGATAGTTCCGGGGGGCAGTCTGGAAAGGGAGATCCGGATAAATATAGAGAGGTTGTTTTCTGCAACAGGAAGCAGGCTGGAGCACAGCTGCTTTAAAGAAGCCCTGGACGGAGTATTTGAATTTATACGTTGGTCCAACAAGTACTTTGATAACTGCAAGCCATGGGAAACGCGGACCACTGATCTTAAAGACTGTGAAAATACACTGTTTAATTGTGTACAGATAATAGCGAATTTATCAGTGCTGCTTAAACCCTTTCTACCCTTTTCCTCTCAAAAGGTTCAAAGCTGGCTGGGTTTGAAGGACAGCTGGAAGCCTCAATATGTTGCCTCCGGATATGCACTGCCTGAAACAGGAATTCTGTTTCAAAGGATAGATAAAAGCAGGGCTGATGAAGAGGTTGAAAAGTTGGGTAAACTTATTAATTCAGGACAATAAACAATTTAAAAAGCTGCATTAGCAGACAATTTATGCTAATGCAGCTTTTTATACCCCACTTTACTCAATCTTGAATTGCACATAAACCAGGATGCCTTATCAGACCGGCTTATTTGTAATTGGATTAAACAGAATATTTCACTTTATCCTCACCGGAACCTGTACCTCGGTGAGCCAATCCTCCTGGTTTTCCTTATTCCAAATTCCATCTATATATGATTCCCTCGGAAAATCAATAACCTCATAGTTGTTATCCTTTATCCATTCGAAAATAAATATGTAAGCATTTCTTAACGCACTATACGGACCTTTATGCAGTACACAGACTGCTGTATCAACCCTCTCAAATTTTTTAAACCTTAAAATATCGGTATCTTCCTTCATTTCTGTCACAGCTTCACATATCTCAACATCAATATCTTTATCCTTATATTCACCATCGTGGTATATGTTAAAACAGTATTCCGGTACTGCGCAGACACAGCCCAATCTTTTCATTTCCTTTGCTATAATATTGGGGCAGAGATGGAAAAAGTCATTATAGCTGTTAACAATCTTTCTAACCGAGACGGCAATTACTTCAGGAAGCTCTTTAACCACAGGTGTATACATACATTTAATATTTCCCTTTAAAATATTGGAATAATTCTGAATCTGAAGCAGCTTTAACTGTTCATCCCTGATATTATCAGTTATTTCACGTTCCTTCAATTTTAAATAAATTTCTGCAGCCATGGGGTTTGTAAGAACTTCCTTTATTTCGGTCAAACTCAACCCCATTTGCTTCAAAGTCAGAATTTTATGCATGGTCGGAAGCTGGCTGGAAGTATAATATCTATAGCCGGTAATTTTATCTACATACTCCGGCTTCAGTAAACCCATTTCATCATAATGTCTTAAGGTTTTTGTGGTTACTTTGTTTATTTGAGAAAACACTCCTATTGAATACATCTTCCTTCCTCCTAATACTTGGATTTTACAGTTACTCTATTCCCATTTAAAGTATTTTATTGAAAGAACTATACAAATAATACTTATGACTGCCATGATTACTATCTGTAGTACCATATCTCCAACAGGTAATCCGAGAGAAGTACCTTTTAGCAGTTTTATTCCCTGGGTCATTGGGAAAACGTTTGATACTGACTGAAGCGCCTTTGGCATAATTTCATATGGGACAGTTGCACCCGACAGAAACAACATGGGAAAATAAAGCACGGTACATGCAAGGTTTGCTGTTTTTATGTTGGGAGCAAGGCTGGCTACCAGCATTCCCATGCTGTAAATTGTAACAGTGAGCAGCAGGAAGGACAATAGAAACTTGACTATTGAGCCCGGCATTGAATAGCCGAATATTGTAATTGATACTACTGCTGTACAGGCAGCTGAAATTACAGCAAGCATAAAGGATAGAAGAACCTGTATTGTCAGAAGAGTAGAAGGGCTTACCGGTGTTACCTTGTAGCGCTTGAGTATTTTTTTATGCCGGTAGTCAGCCAGAACAAGAGGCAGGCCCATAAGGCCTGTTGCACAAATTCCGATAGTTGCAAAAGCCCCGAAGGACTGCTGCAGCATTGTATAGCCAGCACCTTCATAAGCGGGCTTGCTGCCATAGATAGCTCCCAAAAGCAATGCGATTCCTACAGGAAACAGGACCCCAAATATTATTGAATCCATATGTCTTATTGAAAGTTTCACTTCGGTTTTAAATAGTGTGCTAAATGTTTTCATGTATTGCCTCCTCTCCTGTATAGAACAAATATGCCTCCTCCAGAGTTTGCTTTGCGCTGCTGGAAATGACCTCTTCCGGTGTACCTGTGATTTGCTGCTTCCCGCTTTTGAGAATACAAATCCTGTCACACAGGTTTTCAACTTCATCCATATAATGTGATGTTAGAAGTATACTTTTGCCCTTTTCCTTCTGCTGAAGCAGATACCTCCAAATATCTCTCCTGGCTTTAGGATCAAGGCCTGTAGTCAATTCGTCAAGAAATAAAATCTTGGGATCGGGAATTAAAGCCAGCAATACCGATAGCTTCTGACGCTGTCCCCCTGATAATTCCGATACATAGCTGTTTCTCTTTTCAGATAGGGAAAAATCCTTTAAAAGCTCATTGTAGTCCAGTGGGTTGGAATATAAGACAGCTGTTGCCTGACAGCACTCCCAGACCTTTATTTTGTCCTGAAAGTGGGATTCCTGCATCTGGACCCCAACCTGTTGAAAAATATTTTTGCGATCCTTTTTTATCTTGAGTCCCAGAAGTGTTATTTCACCTGAGTCAGGCTTTCTGGTATCAAGAATACACTCAATCGTGGTTGTTTTCCCGGCTCCGTTATGGCCTAACAGTCCAAAGATTTCTCCTCTGGCAATGGTAAAACATAAATCTTTGACAGCTACTGTGCTTCCATATGTCTTTGTAAGGCCTCGAACCTCCAATGCATTATTTTTATTTGATGATCCCTGCATTAAGTACCTCCTTTTATAGAAATCAATTGTATTTTTTCATGGTCTTACTCTAAACCTTGCCCTTGGGTAAAAGTCAAGAAGTAAAAGTAAATTAAGTAAAATAAGTTTACTACGTGGAATAAATTGGAGTAGATTAAAAATAAATGAAAATGGATGGAATAAATGAAATGAAGTATATGGAGCAAGTGAAATGAAGTATATAGAGCAAATGAAATGAAGTATATGGAGCAAATGAAGTTATGGAAATGAATAAAATGAAATGAAGTATATGAAATAAATAGATAAAAATTGAAACAATTAGAAATGAATATAACCAAATAACAATAAAAAAAGGCCGGTTATCAATCATGATATCCAGCCTATAATAATATTTCAGATCCCGGCAGTAAAGGTCAGGAAAAGTAAAACTGCATTGGCAGCCAGAATAATACTGGCAATAATCCAACCTACTACATTGGTTATTGGTTTGTTGACCAACGAGCCCATCAGATCCTTACGTCTGGTGATAAGCAGCATTGGGATTATTGCCGCAGGAAGAATGAAGCTCAGAGCAACCTGGCTGAAAACCAGCGCCTGCATCGGATTGATCCCAAGTACTATTATTAGCATGGCCGGAAGCATGGTCACAAGTCTTGTAACATTGTCGCTGATTTTAAGGTCCAGGAAGCCCTGCATAATTGTTGTACCGGCCATGGTTCCAACTACCGACGAGGATAACCCCGATGCGATAAGTGCCAGGCCGAAGGCTCCGCTGGAAGCAGCTCCCAACAAAGGCGCGAGGGACTGATGTGCCTGTTCTATGGTTTCAACAACCATGCCGTTCCTGTGGAAGACCGCAGCAGAAACTATAACCATGGCAGCGTTAATAATGAAAGCTATGTTCATAGCAATAGTAATATCGATTCTTTCAAGTTTTAAATGCTTTTTCTTTTGCTGTTCGGTCATATTACCGTTTCTCTGCTGCACCAGCTGTGAATGCAAATATATGACATGGGGCATAACGGTAGCTCCCAGCATGCCCACTGCTATCATAACAGCTTCGCCGTTTGGCATGGAGGGTATCAATACATGGAGGCCTGCCTGGGTCCAATCCGGCTTTGCTAGGAAAACCTCCAGGGTATAAGAGATACAGATCACAGCAACCAGAATGGAAATAATTGCTTCCAGCACTCTTTGACCGTATCTGCCCATATATACGATAAAAAATGTAAGTATAGCTGTAATAAGTCCGGCCCAGACCATGGGAATATTGAACAGTAAGTAGAGACCAAGGGTACATCCGAGAAATTCAGCCAGATTTGTGGCCATTGCTGCTATCTCTGCAACCACCCAGAAGCACCAGTTAGCCTTTCTGGAAAATACCCTACCGCACATTTGAGGCAGATTGTATCCTGTGGCAATACCCAGCTTGGCGGACAGTGTCTGCAGAAAAATTGCCATAAGGTTGCTCCATAAAATAACCCAGACAAGGTTGTAGTTAAACTTTGATCCACCGCTTATGTTTGTTGCAAAGTTCCCCGGGTCTACATAAGCTACGCTTACTATGAAGGCGGGACCTAAAAATTTCAGTATGGTTTTGAATTTGGAAAGGGAGTGGTTTTTCTTAGTTAATATGTTTTGTATACCAATAGACTCCGCATTGGAGCCTGCTATGGGTATGTAATTTTCTTCCAGCATATGTAACACCTCAGGCTTGTTTTACAGCCAACTAATAACATTAGCTTAGACTAATTTCGTTTACCTAATCTAAGATATGTAATTAAATAAAAAAGTGTTACATAGGTAGAAGAGAAAAGGCGAGAGGAAAAGATATTGATAAATCATATAAAACAGTTGATAAAGTCCATAACAAGCTGTAAAGTTGATATTACCAAATAATATTCTGAGACTGAGGAAAATATATTATTTATTTGGTATTTATGAGGGATGGCTAATATGAATATGTCAGTTTGCATTGATGCACTTTTTAGCGGAAAAGACTTTATAAAGAGTATGAAAACAATTGGTTTAATAGGAGTCAAGACCTTTGAATTCTGGTCCTGGTGGGATAAAGATGTTAATGCCGTAAAATCTGCAAAAGATGAATTGGGACTGGAACTTGCGGCTTTTTGTACAAAATTTGAAAGTCTGGTGGATTCAACAAAGAGGGAAGCTTATCTGGAGGGACTTAAGGAATCCATTGAGGTAGCAAAGTTGCTTAATTGTAAAAAATTGATTACACAAACCGGTAATGATTTGGGAATCTCGCGGGAAATTCAGCATAAGACTCTGGTCGATGGTCTCAAAATGTGCTCACCGATACTTGAAGAAGCAAAAATTACATTATTGGTAGAACCACTAAATACTTTGGTAGATCATAAGGGTTATTACCTTTATAGCTCCCTGGAAGGCTTCAATATTATTGACGAAGTAGGAAGCCCAAATGTTAAGCTTCTTTATGATATTTACCATCAGCAATACATGGAAGGTAATCTCATTGGAAATATACAATCCAACATTAAAAAAATAGGGCATTTCCATGCTGCCGGAAATCCGGGAAGAAATGAGCTGCACTTCGGTGAAATAAATTATAAGGAAGTTATTAAGGCGATTGATGATACCGGGTACGACGGTTTTGTCGGGCTGGAGTATTTCCCTCTGGAAAATCCATGTAAGGGAATTATGACTTATTTATAATTAATTAAAAAATTGTTTTCCGAGTTTTCCAGCATCCGTTTAACTTATACAATAACAATAAAAATGCCACCTGTAGAAAACAGATGGCATTAGAAAGACACAATTATTTTAAGCTACAATTTCTATATCATTCTTCTTATCCTGTTTTGATAAATATTCATCATAACTCATATCCTGACAGGGATAATTCTTCATATCCGCAGGATTTTTTATAAACAAATGATCTGCAAATTGACAGATCTTTTTTCCTTTTTCTGCTGAATAATAATCACAATAACTGCAGTTCAACATGATACGCACCCCCGTAAAAAGCCATATTTCATTAACTTCTATCACTAATTATAGAATTATGAAATCAATAAACAATGAACTTTTTTTTATGCATTTGGCTTAATTAGTAATGGCTGTATTATTAATACGGTTTTCACCGGATGGAAAAACACAGGCATACCGGCGAATCCCATAGTTGAATGTAAAGCCAATCTATCTGATAACCCGGTATGCCTTTGGCGTTTCTGATTCAGTTAATCCTTGATGATATGTTTTAAGGTTGAACAGCATTTTCTGTATTGAGTTTTATAAATTCAGTATACTTTTTTAGAGTATCAGGATTTTTTATGAAAAATTTATTAAAAAGGCCTATTCTGTTAAGTGTTGTTACTGAAACATAATGTTCTATAAGTTCAGTTTCAACCAGGATATCCTCCGACACGCCCAGATTATTAAGAAACTCCTGAATAATATTGTGCCGCTCCAAAAGGAACCTGCCTATTTCTCGTCCGTTTTCTGTCAGAAAGATAATTCCATATTTTTTGTAATCCAGCAGACCAAGTTTACTGAGTTTTTGAACCATCTTTGTAGCTGATGGAGCGGCAACATTTAAAAGCTCCGAAAGGGTGTTGATTCTCATATAACCTTCCACAAGGCTATTCCTGTAAATCATCTCAAGATAGTCCTCCATAGCGGAAGTGAGGAGATTTTTGTTTTGGGACAGAAGCTGGTACCCGCGTACCGTATGAAACTTTGACAATTCTTCCACTAATTTATCACTATCCTTTTTTTACCATATACCTTTCACTATAAATATATTCAAAAATTCAAGATATATAACCCTGTTTGCCTCGGTGAAACGTGCAGAAGGTAAGAAAATTTTAAACGGCGAAAAATTTTCTATTGAACCAATGCGTTATAATATAATAAAATTAATAACGAACTAAAGGTATCCACAAGGATACCTTTGCCGCGTTGAAGCGCATAAGGCAAGAAAAATGTTCAACTGTCGGCCAAATATTCTTTTTACTTATACGTTATAATGCATTTAAAATTTTAGCAGAATTATGTAATCAAGGGATGATTTAATGATAAAATAAAAAGAATAAACATAAAACTTTAAGATATAAAAATATTTAAAATATGGGGGAGTTATGCTTTTAATATATAATGGAAAAATAATGACAATGGCTGATGTGGATTATGAAAATGGATATATTTTATGCGACAAAGATAAAATAATAGCGGTGGGCCATGATGTAACAGAAGTTGAGGCTGGTTTGTCTTCAGATGTAATTAAAATTGACGCTAAAGGCGGATATGTATTACCCGGGTTGATTGACGCCCACAGCCATATTGGCATGTGGGAGGATGCTGTGGGCTTTGAAGGGGATGACGGAAATGAATCCACCGATCCTGTTACGCCTCAGCTGAGGGCCATTGATGCCATTTACCATGCCGACAGAGCATTTGTTGAAGCTTATGAGAGCGGCGTTACTTCAGTCGTAACCGGTCCGGGAAGCGCAAATGTTATCGGCGGTCAGTTCGCTGCCCTAAAGACCTTCGGCAGATGTGTGGATGAGATGATAATAAAACATCCCGTCGCAATGAAGATAGCTTTTGGTGAAAACCCAAAGACCGTATACAACGAGAAACATCAGTCACCAATGACAAGAATGGCGACTGCAGCAATTTTGAGAGAAAATCTTTTTAAAGCCAGGGAGTATAAAGAACTCTGGGAAGAATACAGAAAGAACACAGAAGAACTTGATAAGCCTGAATTTGATTTCAAACTGGAATCTCTGGTTAAGGTGCTTAACAAGGAAATCCCTTTAAAGGCTCATGCTCATAGGGCTGATGATATTGTAACAGCAATGAGGATTGCAAAAGAGTTTGATTTGAATATTACACTGGATCACTGTACCGAAGGCTATCTTATAAAAGATTTACTTCTGGAATCAGGCCTCCCTGTGATTGTTGGTCCAATGCTTACCGACAGATCCAAACCGGAGCTTAGAAACCAGAACCTGATGAACCCTGGCATCCTTTCCAAGCAGGGAATCAAGCTGGCAATTATGACAGATCATCCGTGTGTCCCGGTTCAGCACTTATGCCTTTGTGCTTCTATTGCCGTCCGTGAGGGAATGGAGCCAAGGGAAGCCCTTAAGGCAATCACAATAAATGCGGCTGAAATAGTTGGAATAAGTGATAGGGTGGGTTCCATTGAAAAGGGTAAGGACGCTGACATCATAATATATGATGGGGATCCTTTTGAATTAAAAACAAAGGTTCAGAAGACAATTATAAATGGAGCTGTTATATACGAAAGGATAAGCAATGATTAATGTAGAAACACGGTCTTTTGAAGAGACTGTTGAGTTTGGAAAAAAGTTGGGAAGAATACTTAAGCCCGGAGATGTTATTTGTTTATCAGGTGACCTGGGCACCGGAAAAACAGCCCTGACAAACGGGATAGCAAAAGAACTTGGTATAAATTCATATATAACAAGTCCAACTTTTACTCTTGTTAACCAATATGACGGAAAGCATCCCCTTTACCATTTTGATGTTTACAGAATTGCTGATCCTGACGAAATGTTCGATATAGGTTTTGACGAATATATAAGCGGAGATGGTATTACTGTTATAGAATGGGGAGAGCTGATCTCGGAAATACTTCCCGGGGAAATAATAAAGGTTGATATAAGAAAAAATCTTCAGATAGGCCTTGATGTAAGAGAAATATCTGTAGATTTCAGAGGTTCCAGATACATGGGCTATGAAACTTTATTGCAATAGTGTCAGAACATGTTTAGTATCTGCTTGAACATGGCATTTAAAGTGGATTTTGTGTCAGGCGAGGCAAATTTTTGAAGGAATAATTTGTTTATAATAGTCAAACTATTAATAGTTTGACTTTGGAAAATTTAACGCAGCATGGCGCAAAATCCGCCAAAATCACGAGCACAATGAGATGCTAAACAGGTTCTCAAGAGATAATATCAGTATAGGAGTTAAATATGCGAATTCTTGCTTTGGATACATCTACAAACGTTGCTACTGCAGCAATACTGGAGGATGGAGTAATAATAGGTGAATACAGCTGTAATAAGGGAAAAACCCATTCTCAGAGGTTAATGCCCATGATTCAGAGCCTTCTTGAGTCGGTGGGGTTAAAAGCCGCCGATATTGATGCATTTGCTGCATCTGTAGGCCCGGGTTCCTTCACAGGCCTGCGTATTGGCGTCACCACAGTCAAAGCTATGGCTTTTGCTGCACAAAAGCCTGTGATAAGTGTCTATACTCTCGACGCGCTGGCGTACAATCTTCCCCTGTCAAAAGCCATATTGTGTCCTGTTATTGACGCCAGAAACAATCAGGTGTTTACAGCTGTATATAAATTTTCAGGGGAAAAGCTGGAAAGGCTCACAGACTACCTCGGAATACATATTAATGAATTAGCCGATATTTTACAGGCTATGGAGGGAGATGTTATTTTCCTTGGCGATGCGGCAGGAATGCATAAGGACTTTTTTTATGAAAGACTTGGCAGCAGGGCAGCTATGGCGCCGGCAAATTCCGCCGGGGCAAGGGCCGCTTCAGTAGCGGTGCTGGCAGGGAGGGCATTTGAGGAAGGCAGGCTTGAGGACTGCTATGATATGGTCCCTTTTTATCTGCGAAAGTCACAGGCCGAAAGGGAAGCTGAAAGGTAACCTTAAAAGACTTGATTTGAATTCGCCTTTCAAGTTTACCTATGAATTTATGGCCGCGCGACATATTCAAAGAATAAATAGTATTTTATTCATACAATTAATTTTGCTCAATACTTTGAAAACGCGCAGGGCCAATTAACCTCCTTTATTCGCCTTATAGCGGATTGGGGTTGTAAGTTTTATTAATATTTTGTGACCGCTATGCGGCTCATGGAGGTTAATGAGGATGATTAATAATATTGAAATAATAAAGATGAACCAGGAGCATTTGGACGGTGTAATGATCATAGAAAATCTGAGCTTTAAAATTCCCTGGTCCAGAAGTGCTTTTTTAGATGAGCTGACCACTAACCAAATGGCAATATACGTGGTTGCGGTTTCAGGTAATGAAGTAATTGGATATGGCGGTTTATGGAAGATTCTTGACGAAGGGCACATAACAAATATTGCAGTTCATCCTGAATTCAGATGCTGCGGAGCAGGCTCCCGCATACTGGATGAGCTTCTTGAAATATGTGAGTTGAACGGAATCGGAAGTCTGACGCTTGAAGTAAGAAAAAGCAACCTTCCTGCACAAAAGCTGTATGAAAAGTACGGGTTCAAGGCAGAGGGGGTACGAAAGGGCTATTATTCAGATACCGGAGAGGATGCCCTTATAATGTGGAGACATTAGGGTTAGATCAGGAATTTGCAAGACACTTTTCATTAATACTCAGCCGTTAAGCGGCTTAATGACATAACATGGCGCCCAGGAGGTTACTATGAAGCCAAAGGAACTAACATTTAAAGATTTGGATAATAAATGCAGTGAAGCCTTATTCCCTTTCAAAACTACAGCCGAATTAAATACTTATGAGGGAATTATCGGACAGGAGCGAGCCTCCAAGGCAATGAAGTTTGGTCTTAAGATGAAAATGAGGGGTTATAATATTTATATGTCAGGTCCCACCGGTACCGGAAAGACCAGCTTTGCAAAGCAGATTGTAAACGAAATAGCTGCAAACATGAAGGTCCCGGATGACTGGTGCTACATATACAACTTTAATAAGCCGAATCAGCCGATGGCTATTAATCTTCCCGCAGGTATGGGTAAAGAATTTCAGACGGATATGGAGGCCTTTGTAAAGGTCATCAAGCAGGAAATAGTAAATGCCTTTGATAATGATCAGTATGAAAAAGAAAAAGCCGAAATAATGGAGGAGTATGAAAGCAAAAAGGATGAGCTTCTGAATAAGCTCAGTAATGATGCTGAAAAACACGGCTTCAAGGTAAATACCGGCAGCTCGGGAATATACTTTTTACCTATAATTGAAGGTAAAACAATAAGCGAAGAGGAATTTGAAACACTGGATGAAGATATAAAAGAGGAGATCAATGAAAAGACAAATATCCTGCAACAGGATACCCTTGATATAATCCGCAAATTGAAAAACAACGACAAGGAAACCAAGCAGAAGGTTTCGCAGTGGGAGAACAAAATAGCTCTTCTGGCGCTTGGAGTGCAGATGAATGATCTCAAAGTAAAATATAAAAAATTCAGTGTCATTGAGGAATATCTTGATAGTATTCAACAGGATATTCTTGATAATCTGGACGACTTCAGGGAAGAGGAGGTTAGCGAGGAGCAGCCCCAATTTATTATTCCCTTCATGCAAAAGGAAGAAACTCCGGTATACAAATACAAAGTCAATGTACTGGTTGATAACAACAGTCTTAAGGGAGCACCTGTTATTGTGGACTTCAATCCCACCTATCCAAACCTTATAGGTAAAATTGAATATGACAGCGAATTTGGTTCTGTTTCAACGGATTATACAAAAATAAAACCCGGTTTGTTTCATCTGGCAAACGGAGGATACCTGATCCTCCAGGCAAAGGATGTTCTTGGCAACCCGCAGGCATATGAAGCTATTAACAGAGTTCTGAAAACAAAAAAAATAAACATTGAAAATATGAAGGATCAGTCCGGGGTTGTAGCTGTTCCAGCCCTCAAGCCGCAGCCTATACCGGTTGACATAAAGGTAATACTGGTAGGGAATACTTCAATCTATCAGCTTTTGTACGAATACGAAGAGGATTTCAGAAAGCTTTTTAAGGTAAAAGTTGATTTTGATGAAGAAATGGACCGCAGTGAAGAGAATATTCTAAAGCTGGCATCTTTTATCAGTGGTTTCTGCAGAAAGGAAAACACACTTCATTTTGATAAATCAGGTGTGGCAAAGGTTGTGGAATATGCCTCCTGGCTGGTGGAGGATCAGAAGAAACTGTCCACCAGATTCAATGATATTGTGGAAATACTTTGTGAAGCATGCATGTGGGCTGAAGATGATGGAGCAAGGTCTGTAAAGGCCAGGCATGTTAAGCAGGCCATAGTTGAAAAGGCTGCCAGATGTGACCGGGTCGATAAGAAAATGCTGGAAATGTTAAACGACGGTACAATCATGGTGGATACCGATGGTGAGCAGATAGGACAGATAAATGGTTTAACAGTAATGGATATGGGAGACTACTCCTTTGGAAAGCCCTCAAGAATCACAGCTTCAACATATATTGGCGAAAGCGGTATTGTAAATGTGGAAAGAGAAGTTGATCTGAGCGGAACTTCACACAGCAAAGGTGTTCTCATACTAAGCGGATATATCGGACAAAAATACGCACAGGATTTTCCGTTATCCCTGACTGCAAGTTTATGTTTTGAACAATTGTATGGCGGTGTTGACGGGGACAGTGCATCAAGTGCCGAATTATACGCTATACTTTCCAGTCTTTCAGAGGTGCCTATCAAGCAATATATAGCTGTGACCGGATCTGTAAACCAGAAGGGAGAAATACAGCCGGTTGGTGGAGTTTCATATAAGATAGAAGGGTTCTTTGAATTGTGCAAACTAAGGGGGCTTGACGGGAAGCACGGAGTGATAATACCGCATCAGAACGTCAAAAACCTTGTTTTGAATGAAGAGGTGTTAGATGCGGTTCGAAAGAAACTGTTCCATATTTATCCTGTTGCTACCATTGATCAGGGTATACAATTATTAACCGGATTGGAGGCAGGAGTTAAGGACTCCGATGGCAATTACAAAAAAGGTTCAATTAATTATCTTGTTAACAGTAAGCTGGAGAGGTACGCAAGAACAGTAATGAGCACCTCAAAAAGAAAAATATAATTTCAGACATTTTACCTTTTTCAACGTAACTAATATATATTGCGACAGAAAAAAGTGAAAGGGGGTGTATCAAGCTTTGGTGCTTACAGATGCAGAACTGGTAACACGATGTATAAACGGTGATGCCAGTGCGTTTGAAGAAATAGTAACCAGATATAAAAAACTGGTTTACAGTGTAGTCTACAAGATGATATCGGATAAAGAAGAAGTTAACGACGTATCTCAAGAGGTTTTTATCAGATTGTACAAGTCTCTTGACAAATATAATCCGGAATACAAAATGTCAACATGGATTGTTAAGATTACTTCTAATTTGTGTCTGGACACCTTAAGAAAGAAAAAGCAGGATACCGTTACACTGGATGATGCTATTGGAGTTTCCAGCGATATTGATACACCCGAACAGACCTTGATAAAAAAGCAAAGGTCACAATTAATAAAAAAAGCTATTAATGAGTTACCTGAAAAATATAGAATACTTATTGTACTCTTTCATAATAACGGAATGTCTTATGAGGAAATGACAAAGGTGCTGAATGAGCCCATGTCAATTATAAAAAACAGACTATACAGAGCCAGACTTATGTTAAAGGAAAAGCTTGATAGTGCAAGAAAGGAGGAGGTATTATGAAATGTAATGAATCTCAGGATTTAATGATGAAATTCTTCGATAAAAATATCAACGATATTGAAGAGGCACAGTTAAAACAGCATATTAAAAATTGCAACAAGTGTTCTGAAGAATTTCTGTCACTTAAGGAAATATTCTCGGAAATAGAACAAGACTCAGTAATTGACCCTCCTGAGGACTTTGAACTACAAGTTATGAGCAGGATAGAAAAAGAAACAGTAATGTATACCCGACCAACAGGGGAAAATAACTTTGTTTATAATATTTTATTAGTTGCAGTTTCCTTAATTTTTGTGATTTTGTTTGGCGGTATATTGTGGGAAGCTGTAAAACATCCGCTTTCGCTTTATCAGGATATACAAATAGTTACTGAAATGGCAAAAGAATTCCTGTCTGCTGCTGTTACAATGGTAAAGGGTATAGGTATAGCAATAATGGGTGTTACAGCATCTTTGTACAAAACCTATTATTATGCTTACATTTTACTTGGAATCCTTTTGCTGGTCATTCAAGGTGTGTTCTTCAGAATGATCAGAGAGGGTAATGGTGCAGCACAATGAATAAAGGTTTTAAAATAACATTGATTCTTGTTTTATTTACATTGTTTGTACCAAGCCTTGTATCGGCTGCAAACAATGACCTGACCATAAGTAATCTGGTTATTTTTGAAGAAAAAAGTATTAATGACATAAGCTGTGGAAATGTTACAGTAGTTCTTGGATCTGCAGATATAAATTCAAATGTTAACGGAAGTATAATAGTTGTATTTGGAAAGGCCAAAATCAACGGTAATGTGAGCGGCGATGTTGTTTCAGCCTTTGGAGAGCTGTACCTGAAAGAAAATTCCGAGATAAGCGGTAATCTGGTTTCGGTAGGAAAGCTTGAAAAAGCTGAAGGAGTCAAGATAAGCGGCACAAAAATGACACTAAACTTTGACTTTATATCACTTTTTAAGTCAAATGGTATTATTTTAAATGCACTTATAATCAGCTCACTGTTTACACTGGTTGCCGGACTTATACTAATTACAATTTTCACCTCCAGATTCAGAGCAATGTCATATTCTATCGGCGAAGCCCTGTCGCGAAGAATGGTTCTGGGAGCGCTGGCAGTAGTCAGCCTTACCATTGTACTGGTATTTTTGATATTTATGTTGGTGGCTCCGGCACTGTATATTCTGGTGATTATGCTTGCAGAGATAATAGGCAGTATATATTTGGGAACCGTAATATTCAAAAATAATTACGACAGATCGGCTATATATCTTGAGTTTTTTGTAGGGCATATACTGATAAGTATTATAAAGATTGTACCTTTGATATTTATACCTTCAGGATCGTATACAGCTCTTATGATATATGGAATATGCTTTGTAATTGTTGAATTTGCCATGGCTTCCTTCGGAATAGGAACAGTAATTGATACAGGCTTTGGTAAAAAAACAGAGCTTATCAAAAAAGGTGGTACAACTTAACTTTATATGCTCTGAAAGTTTTGGGCAATTTTTTATAAAAACTCCATAAACATTTCGTAAGCCCTTGATAAATTTATCCTAAATGCAATATAATATTTTCAGAGTTTGATTTGTAGCTTTTATTTGGTATAATACAATTATACATTGTCAAGTACAATAGACGGGGGAGCGAAAGATGATTTCGAATAAAGTTGTTATAAATTGTCCATCAGGGTTGGATTCAAAAGCGGCAGCCTTGCTTGTACAAAAAGTATCAAAATACAGCTCAAGCATCTGGCTTGAAAAGGGAGAAAGAAGAGCTAATGCAAAGAGCCTTCTGGGTTTACTTTCTCTTGGTGTTGAAAGACAGGCTACTATAACCATCATTACTGATGGAGAAGACGAAGAAAAGGCATCCAGAGAGATTTCAGAATATTTTTCCACTGGATTTTAATTGAATTGTATTTAAGTTTATATTTAAATATGTGTAAAAAACAGCAGTGGCTTTTGCAAAAGGAAAGTGGTTTTTGCATAAACCACTTTTTGTTTATGTTTAGGAAATATTAACCAGAGGTGAAGCAGTTGTTTGACATACAGGAAGAATTAAAAAAACTGCCCGATAAGCCGGGTGTATATATTATGAAGGATGTAAATGGTATTGTCATTTACGTAGGTAAGGCAGTTGTACTGAAAAACAGGGTAAGACAGTACTTTCAGCAATCCTCAAATCATCCTCCGAAAGTATGTGCAATGGTTTCAAGGATTCATGAATTTGAGTATATTGTTACTGATACAGAAGTCGAAGCCTTGATGCTGGAATGTAATCTGATAAAGAAATACAAACCCAAATACAATATACTTTTAAAAGATGATAAGCATTACCCTTATATAAAAGTTACAATGAATGAGCAGTATCCTAGGATATTAAAAACACGCAGGGTGGAAAAGGACGGTGCAAAATATTTCGGTCCGTATTCCAGTGCTTTTGCTGTTAATGACGCTATAGATACCATAAAAAAGCTTTTCCCCATAAAAACCTGCAACAGGAACCTTCCCAGGGATATAGGGAAATTCAGGCCCTGTCTGAATTTCCACATCAGGCAGTGCCTGGGTCCCTGTCAGGGTGAGGTGAACAAGGAAGAGTACAGGAGTATGATGAAAAAGATATGTTCCTTCCTGGGGGGACAATATGATGAGATTCTAAATGACCTTAAAGGGCAAATGGAGACTGCCGCCCAAAACCTGGAGTTTGAAAAGGCGGCTCAGTTGAGAAACAAGATAAACAGCATTGTCCAGCTTTCAGAAGCGCAAAAGGTGCTTTCTACAGACGGGCAGGACAGAGATATTATCGGTTATGCACAGAATATCACTGACCTGTGTATCCAGGTGTTCTTTGTCAGGAACGGGAGAGTTGTAGGAAGAGAGCACTTTGTTTTTGAAGGGGAAGGAAATGAGGATGTAAAATACTCACTTTCCAGCTTCATAAAACAATTTTACACCACTGTGCAGTTTGTACCCTCGGAGATTGTGCTGCAACAGGATATTGAAGACAGTGAAATTATTGAGCAGTGGCTTACAAGTAAAAGAGGTTTTAAAGTAAATCTAAGGATTCCTCAAAGAGGTGAGCTTGTCAAACTGGTGAAAATGGTTTCTCAAAATGCTGAAATATCGCTGAAGCTGTATGATGAGAGGCTTAAGCGTGAAAGCTCTGTGCATGAAGAGGGCTTGAAGGAATTGACCAAAGTTCTTAGGCTTGAGTGTATTCCTGACAGAATTGAATCCTACGATATATCTAACACGGGTTCTTCTGAAATTGTTGCCTCAATGGTTGTTTTTGAAAAAGGGAGACCTGCCAGGGATGAATACAGAAAGTTCAAAATGAAGTCGGTAGTGGAACAGAATGACTATGCAAGCATGCAGGAAACACTGTTCAGAAGACTTTCAAGAGCAAAAAAAGAATCTGAGGAGCAAACCGGGCAGACAAAGTTTTCGAAGCTTCCCGACCTTATTCTGGTGGATGGTGGACTTGCACATGTAAGCGCGGCACAGCAGATTGTTGATGAGCTGGGCTTTGAGCTGGTCATAGCCGGAATGGCAAAGGACAGCAGGCACCGTACAAAAGCGCTGGTTTTCAAGGGAAGCGAATACGATATGGCCTCAAATATGCCGCTTTTAAGATTAATTACTGAGATACAGGATGAAACACACCGTGTTGCAGTACAATATAATAGAAAGCTTAGGGAAAAAAGATACACCCATTCTGAGCTTGATGAAATAGATGGAATCGGCGAATCCCGAAAAAAGGCGCTTTTAAAACACTTCAAGTCGCTGACGGCAATAAAAAAAGCAGACCTGCCACAATTGCTTGAAGTAGATGGAATAAATGAAAGGGTTGCCCGGAAAATATATGAGTATTTCAGCAAAAAATAAAGCTCTTGGTTGAAAAGTGCCAACAGGGCTTAATTTTGGGTGATTCTTAAAAATATTGTAGTTAGGAATAGGTGTAAAAATATATGTCAATCTTTGCAATAGCCGATCTGCACCTGGCTTTGGGAATAGATAAGCCGATGGATGTTTTTGGAGGCAGATGGTCAAATTACATGGAGAAACTTAAAGTCAACTGGATAAATACCGTGGGTGACAATGACAGTGTTATAATACCGGGGGATGTATCCTGGGCAACTTATATTGAAAATGCTTATGGAGATTTTAAATATATTGATTCCTTGCCCGGAAGAAAAATAATTTCCAAGGGAAATCATGATTATTGGTGGACTACCACTTCAAAACTGAATAAGTACCTTGCTGCAAATGAATTTGGCTCTATTTCCTTTCTGCACAACAATGCCTTTGTAATAGAAAATATTGCAATCTGCGGAACAAGGGGCTGGAAATGCCCGGGTGAAGATGATTTTAAAAAAGAAGATGAGAAGATTTACAATAGGGAAATTGAAAGGTTGGAGCTGTCAATAAAGGCAGCAGAGAGTCTGGAACACTCTGAAAAGATTGTCTTTATGCACTATCCGCCCATAACGGTTAAAAGTCAGATATCGGGTTTTATAGAGGTAATGAGGAAATACGGTATAAGCAGCTGCTATTATGGGCATTTACATGGTGAGGGAATTAAAGGAGCTATAGAAGGGGAATATGAAGGTATCAATTTGTCCTTAATATCTGCCGATCATCTGAATTTTGTGCCGGTACTGATAAAGTAGCCGGCTGTCAAAGCAGATATAAACCTGGTTACAGGCTGGGTATCCCCTGGATATATTAATCTTGAAATATGCTTATAATATGGTATAATTGAATGGTTAATTTTTAAACAACAGATTTTTTCTGATTTTTCAAGAGAGAATTAGTAAAAATATTATGCTTTAAAAGCTGATAATGGATAAAATTATACAAAACTCAATACTGGGAGGAAGTTTATAAAATGAAGGTTAACAAAATTGAAGATGTTGAAAAGAATGTTGTACAGCTTGAAATAGAAGTTGATGCAGCAAAATTTGAAGAGGGTATGCAGCAGTCATACAAAAAGAATGTATCTAAGTTCAATATTCCTGGATTCAGAAAGGGTAAGGCTCCTAGAAATATCGTTGAACGCTACTATGGGGAACAGGCATTATATGATGATGCTATAAACATTGTTTGCTCAGAAGCATACGATCAGGCTATTGAAGAAAAGAATTTACAGCCTGTGGACAGACCTGAAATAGATATTATACAAATAGGAAACAAGCAGAATTTAATATTCTCTGCAAAAGTTACTGTTAAACCTGAAGTTGAATTAGGCTCATATATGGGCGTGGAAGTTACCAAGGCTGACGCAACAGTGACTGAAGATGATGTTGAGAAGGAATTCAACAAAGTTATTGAAAAGAATTCACGTCTTGTTACCGTAACCGACAGACCTGTTCAATCAGGTGACACTGCTGTTATTGACTTTGAAGGCTTCATTGATTCAGTTCCGTTTGAAGGCGGAAAAGGAACGGATTACAGCCTTGTAATCGGTTCAGGAACGTTTATTCCTGGCTTTGAAGATCAGTTGATCGGAAAGAACATTGGAGAAGAAATTGATGTTAATGTAAGCTTCCCTGAAGATTACGGCAAGGAAGAGCTTAGCGGAAAGCCTGCTTTATTCAAGGTTACTGTTAAGGAAATAAAAGTAAAAGAATTGCCTGCGGTAGATGATGAATTTGCCAAGGATATAAGCGAATTTGACACTCTGGAAGAATATAAAAAGGATTTGAGAAATAAATTAGAAGAGACTGCAAAGCATAAAGCAGAGCATGAAAACGAAGACGGTGTTATACAAAAAATAGCAGAGAATGCAACTGTTGAAATACCTAAAGTCATGATCGAAAAACAAATAGATGCAATGGCAAGGGATTTTGATATGAGACTGCGTTATCAGGGTCTTGACTTACAGAGATACCTTGAATTGATGGGAATGGATTTTGAAGCCTTCAGAGCACAGTTTGCAGGTAGAGCTGAAAACGAAGTAAAGATTCAGTTAGTGGTTGAAAAAATCAGCCAGGTCGAAAATGTTGAGGTTTCAGATGCAGAACTTGATGAAGAAATCAAGAAAATGGCTGAAGCTTACAAGCAGTCTGCTGAAGATCTCAAAAAGTCACTGAGACCTGAAGATGAGGAATATGTAAAGAAAGATATCGCCTTCAGAAAGACTGTAAAATTATTGGTTGAAAGTGCTAAATTGGTTTAATCTGAATGTTTGATAGAGTTTGGTACAAATCTACATTTCAGGTGTCAAAATAACCTTATGTTGGTTTATGGTAATTTGCTAAAAAGCGATTGGACACCTGGGGAAATGGGTAACAATATATAAGAGTAACTTAAAGGTATCGGATATTCAGGTGAATCATAAATATTTGATTAATACTGAGTTCCATGAACAAGGAACGGTTATAAATCATAATCTGTTTTAGCGGGATTTATTTTTAACCGTTGCAATAAAAATAACATATATTAATAAGGGAGGTATGGTCATGAGTTTGGTACCTATGGTTGTTGAACAGACTAATCGTGGTGAGAGGTCTTATGATATTTTTTCTAGATTATTAAATGATAGAATTATAGTGTTGAGCGATGAGGTTAATGATGTAACTGCCAGTCTGGTTGTTGCACAGATGCTTTACCTGGAAGCACAGGATCCTGATAAGGACATTCAGTTTTATATAAACAGCCCTGGAGGAGCAGTACATTCCGGTTTTGCAATATATGACACCATGCAGTATGTTAAATGTGACGTATCAACTATCTGTATGGGTTTGGCTGCAAGTATGGGTGCTTTCTTATTGGCAGCAGGAGCTAAAGGTAAGAGATTTGCACTTCCAAACAGTGAAATCATGATTCACCAGCCTCTTGGTGGTGCAAAAGGTCAGGCCACTGACATTAAAATTCACGCTGAAAATATTCTGAAGACCAAGGATAAATTAAATAGAATATTAAGCGATAGAACAGGTCAACCTCTGGAAAAGATCGAGAAAGATACCGACAGAGACTATTTTATGTCTGCAGAGGAAGCAAAGGCCTACGGACTTGTTGATGATATTATGGTTAGAAGATAATAGTTGAGGTGCAATGATGACCAGATATGATGAGAAGAAGCAGTTGAAATGCTCTTTTTGCGGTAAGTCTCAAGAGCAGGTAAAAAGACTGGTTGCAGGTCCCGGAGTTTATATTTGCGACGAGTGTATCGAATTATGCTCAGAGATTATTGAAGAGGAATTTGAAGATACAAAAATTGATGCTGAAATTAATGAAATACCGAAACCAAAGGAGATCAGAGAGATTCTTGACCAGTATGTCATTGGTCAGGACGCTGCAAAAAGATCCCTTTCTGTAGCTGTTTACAATCATTACAAGAGAATAAACAGTGATCTCAAGTCCTCTGATATTGAACTTCAAAAGAGCAATATCGTGATGCTTGGACCTACAGGCAGCGGTAAGACTTTTCTGGCGCAAACCCTGGCAAGAATACTGAACGTTCCTTTTGCCATCGCTGATGCTACTTCTCTCACTGAAGCAGGCTATGTCGGAGAGGATGTAGAAAATATTCTTTTGAGGTTGATTCAGGCCGCTGATTACGACATCGAAAAGGCTGAAAAGGGTATTATATACATCGACGAAATTGATAAAATTGCCCGTAAATCGGAAAATCCTTCAATAACCAGAGATGTAAGTGGTGAAGGAGTACAGCAGGCACTTCTGAAAATACTGGAAGGTACTCTGGCTTCTGTTCCTCCACAGGGTGGAAGAAAGCATCCTCACCAGGAATTTATTCAGATTGATACTACAAATATATTATTCATATGCGGCGGCGCATTTGATGGTATTGATAAGATTATTCAGAACAGAATAGGCAAAAAGTCACTTGGCTTTGGTGCGAAAATTGAAAGCAACAAAGACAGGGACGTGGGAGAACTTCTTAAGGAAATACTTCCGCAGGATTTGCTTAAGTTCGGACTCATTCCTGAGTTTGTAGGAAGACTTCCGATTGTGGTTACCCTCCAGTCTCTGGATAAGAAGGCCCTTGTTCAGATACTTACCGAACCCAAGAATGCTTTGGTAAAACAATATCAGAAGCTTCTTGAAATGGACGATGTACTTCTTGAAATTCAGGAGGATGCTCTTGAAATGATTGCTGAGAAGGCAATAGCAAGAAATACCGGTGCCAGAGGACTTCGTGCAATACTTGAAGAAATTATGCTTGGAGTAATGTACGATATACCGTCTATGAATAACGTTGAAAAATGTATAATAAACAAGTCGGTTATAGAAAATAGTTCCGACCCTGAGCTTATATATAATGAGAACCGTAAGTCTTTAAAAAAAGCAGGTTCCAAAAAGCCAAGAGTAAAAAAGGAATCGGTGTCATAAATTAAATAAAAAAATTATTAGAGGGACTGCTTTTTCCAAGCAGTCCTTTATTTATTTTGTAAAGGAAATTATAGATCTAAACATTGCTTAAAGTTGTGATATCCTCCCGTTGAACATGAAAAATCCTCCTTACAGCATAAACAGTGGTATATAACTAATATTCATGCAAAAATATCCCAATAACTTGGATAAAATATAAATCATTGCCAATAATATAATTGTACGCAGCAAAATTGCTTTAGGAGGTAATGTATGTTTACGACTACCATGTTTATTATACAGTTTTTCTTTTCAATAGTTATTGGAATATATTTTTTTACTTTACTTAAAACACAACAGGGCAACAAAAGTGCAATTGACAAGGAATCCAGAAAAGAATTAGAGAAATTAAGAAAATTAAGAGATATCCATTTGACCGAACCCTTATCCGAAAAAACCAGACCAACGACCTTGAAGGATATTGTAGGACAGGAACAGGGAATAAAAGCCCTCAGGGCATCACTCTGCGGTACAAACCCTCAGCATGTAATTATTTATGGACCTCCCGGTGTAGGTAAGACCGCAGCAGCCAGGGTTATTCTTGAAGAAGCCAAAAACAATGGTATTTCACCGTTTAAAAAAGAAGCCAAATTTATAGAGATGGATGCTACAACTCTGAGATTTGATGAAAGAGGTATCGCAGATCCGCTCATCGGCTCAGTACATGATCCGATATATCAGGGAGCGGGTGCCTACGGTGCTGCAGGGGTTCCCCAGCCCAAACCGGGGGCAGTGACAAAAGCCCACGGTGGAATCCTGTTTATTGATGAAATAGGGGAATTACACCCAATACAGATGAATAAACTTCTTAAGGTATTGGAGGACAGAAGAGTTTTCCTTGAAAGCGCTTATTATACCTCGGAGGACAGTAACATACCCTCACATATTCATGATATATTCCAAAAAGGTTTACCGGCCGATTTTCGGCTTGTAGGAGCCACAACAAGAACTCCTGATGAAATACCTGCTGCAATTAGATCCAGGTGCGTAGAAATTCATTTCAGACCTTTGAGAGCAGATGAAATAAGTATCATTTGTGAGAATGCAGCCAGAAAAGGTGGATACATCATGTCAGAGGGCTGTCGTGAACAGGTTGCAAAGTATGCCCAGAACGGAAGAGATGCAGTTAATATCGTTCAGATTGCCGGCGGTGTAGCCATGCTTGAGAGCAAAAATGTTATTGATGTAAAAGATATTGAATGGGTAATAGAATTTGGTCACTATAGTCCCCGAATTGAGAAGAAGGTCAACCCGGAGGTACAGATCGGCTGTATCAACGGACTGGCCGTATTCGGAAACAGTACCGGAATGGTAATAGATGTAGAAGCAACTGCAATGGAAGTTGCGCCCGGCAACGGTAATATAAAGATTACCGGTATAGTGGAAGAGGAGGAGATGGACAGCAGAGGCCATAAACTGAAAAGGACAAGTTCTGCAAAGGCATCAGTAGAAAATGTTCTTACTGTTTTGAAGAGGTATCTTGACATTGACTTCAGAGATTATGAAATACATCTTAATTTCCCGGGCGGCATTCCAATAGATGGGCCCTCCGCAGGTATAACCATTGCAACAGCAGTCTACTCGGCAATTAAAAATATCCCTGTAAGCGGTGATATTGCCATGACCGGTGAAATATCCATCAAAGGAAAGGTAAAGCCTGTAGGAGGTGTTGCAGCCAAGGTTGAGGCCGCCAGAACAGCCGGAATAAAGAAGGTGTTCATACCAAAGGAAAACTATCAGGAATTGTTTGAGGATATGGATATTGAAGTAATACCTGTAGAGCATATCGGACAGGTAATGAAAGCAATATTTGATGCGGATGTAATAGAAAGAATAGATGAAAGAGTAATAGGAAGTACAGTACCTGTAACTGTACTGACCGCACAGGGAACATGAAGAAAAATTAAATGTTTGTGATTGTAGAGGCTGTTGGTTACCTACCAACAGCCTTTTTGAAATGGATTTAAGAAAAATTTGTTTGTAAATTGCTGTTATAGTACTGTTGTACAACAGATCTCATGGGATGACCAAGAGCCCTTAATAAAACAGAGGCAAATTGAATTTTGAACAATAACTCATAAAAAATAAAAATTTTCACATACTATATTCAATTGGTTCTGGACAGGCTGTGATAGTCAGCATTTAAGATATGTGCACGTGAGTACCTGAACCAATTTCCAACAATTGGACTATGAAATTAAAGCTTAAGTGATATCGGCCAATACACTTAGTAATCAAAAAGCCGTCTTGCTATACAATGGCGTTTAGCGAGACGGCTTTTTATTACCCGGGGGAGGCTGTTCAAATAAAAGTGGCTTTGCACCTTTTTTCTACTACAAAGATATAGGCAAAAGAGGGTTGTCCTGTGCTATAATAACTTGGAAAATATTAAGAAAGGTTGGCATCAATGAAGAAAAAAACCATATCAGCACTGGCAACATTAGCAGCAGCAACAGTCATACTCATAGGAAGTTTTATTAGCGGTCAGGGGGGCGATGGTCTCCCCAATAGCGCAGCTGACGCGGGCAACTCACTTAACAGTCCGGCGCAGCAAAGTTCAAGGACAGGTAAGGTGACCGGCTTTCCTGACAACCTTGTAAAAGTCAGAGAAGAAGGTATAGTCCCATTTGGCTATATAGAGGCAACTGTCACAAAAGTAACTGACGGTGATACATTTCATATTACATATGAAAGTCAGGACTATAAAGTAAGAATGCTGGATATAGACACTCCGGAATCTGTCAAGGCAGGAGTTAAGCCTCAGCCCTTTTCAAAGGAAGCTTCAGAGCTGACAAAGGAAACCTTGACAGACAAAAAGGTGAAGCTGATTTTTGAAAAAGGAACCACCGATCAGTTTGACAGGCTTCTGGCACATGTAGTTTTGGAAGACGAAACCTATTACAATGCTTTTATGGTTGAGAATGGGTATGCAATATGCGTTTTCTACAGCCCCAACACCCTGCTGAAGGATTATTTCAACCGCCTGCAGGCAAATGCAATTGACGCCCAAACGGGCTTTTGGAAGCTGCCTGAAAATGACAGACCTTTTATTGAGGATACTAAGGGTAAATATGTAGCAGCATATAAGTCTAAAAAATCAAAGGCTGCCTAGCACACATATATAGTAATCATTAAATAGCTGCTTTCCATTTGCACCACAATCATACATATACATATAGTCCTATAAAAGTCGGGAGTCAATCCTGAAATATACCCATTTTAAAACTAGGACTATGGGACTATGAACTTTGGTAGGTATTGGCTATTTTCAAATACACATAATCTTTGGTAATATAAGGATGAACATTAGCATTTCTCCTTTTAGGGGCATGGAGCCCGTAAAGCTCCATGTTTTTTTGTTGCCCAAAAACGGCTTCTGCCTGATTTAGGACATCTGGAACTATTCTTTGTATTAAACTTTCTCAGATCTTTTAGATTCTTCAGCTTATCTGTTTTAGATACTTTAGTTTATCTTTATTATATACTAAGGTTTATTCTTATTTAGATACTTAAGTTTATCCTTACTATATACTTAGGCTTATTCTTATTTAGATTCTTCAGCTTATCCTTGATAAAAAATAACCGTTGAGCTATCATAAAGTGTAGTAATTTTTTTAAAGAACATATTTGTGAAGCTTTCTTAAAAAATCATGCACGTTAGTGCTGTGAATTATATTGACGCCCTATCCGGCTCACGGTAGGTATGCGCAGGGATTTCAAAAAAATTGTGGGCCGGAAAGGCTGAAAATACATCAGATGGATACATTTATTCTTGGAATTGAAAGCAGCTGCGACGAAACCTCTGCTTCTGTTATAAAGAACGGAAGATACATTTTGTCAAATGTTATATCGTCACAGGTTGATCTTCATAAAAAGTATGGCGGAGTAGTTCCCGAAATTGCTTCAAGAAAGCATGTTGAGCTAATAATACCGGTTATAAACCAGGCTTTGGAGGAAGCCGGCATGACACTTGAGGACATTAACGCCATTGGTGTTACTTATGGGCCAGGTCTTGTGGGAGCCCTGCTTGTAGGCTTAACAGCAGCAAAATCAATAGCGTTCGCGGCCAATAAGCCACTTATTGGAGTTCACCACATTGAAGGCCATATAGCGGCAAACTATCTTCAATACCCTGAACTTGAACCTCCTTTTATTTGCCTTGTGGCTTCAGGAGGGCATAGTCATATTGTGCATGTTGCGGATTATAATAAATTTGAAATATTGGGTCAGACCCGTGATGATGCAGCCGGGGAGGCTTTTGATAAAATATCAAGAGCTATAGGTCTGGGATATCCCGGTGGACCGTTAATTGACAAATATGCTGCCCAGGGTGACAGTAATGCTATTAAATTCCCAAGAGTACAATTTGAGGATGGTTCACTGGATTTCAGTTTCAGCGGACTTAAGACGGCTGTTCTGAATTACCTGAACCGACTGGAACAAACCGGTGAGAAGGTTAATATACCTGATATTGCAGCCAGCTTCCAGCAGGCTGTTGTTGATGTTCTTGTAAGAAATACCATAAGTGCCGCCAGAATGAAGAAAATTAATAAAATTGCATTGGCAGGCGGAGTGGCGGCAAATTCTCAACTGAGAAGAGATATGAAAAGCATGGCTGAGAAGCAGGATATTATGGTAATGTATCCCGGCCTTGTTCTCTGTACGGATAATGCGGCAATGATAGGCTGTGCAGCCTATTTTGAGTATAAAAACGGTAAAAGCTCAGGGATGGATTTAAATGCAATACCCGGGCTTCGTTTAGGCAGTTAATTCTTGACATTTCGTCTTTTATATCAGAAACCCTTATTGCTGCAGTTTCAAAACTAATTAAAGCAGATTAGTTTTACTGCAGCTTCTTTTATACCTTACTGTCCTCCAAAAAACAATTCTGGACAAAAGTTATCCACAAGTTGTTTAAAAAGTGAAAATAACGTAGTTTACTGTAGTATTAACGGTTATAAGGTCGGGAAGATTTTTGACAAATAATGTAATTAATTCTGAAACACCTTATTACTACTGGTTTTAGTGCCTGATATAAGTAGATGTGAATAAATATCTGTGTATAAATTTATGCTTCTGTGGAAATTTCCCGGAACATAAGAAGTATAAGTATTGTAGAGTTGTGGATAAATATGTGGATACTGTGAATAAAATTTTTCAAACTGTAATATTTTTCAGGAAATACAATATATTAATCGTTTTTCCTTATTTGATATACTCTAAAAAAAGTTATATAAAAAAACAAGCCCTGATTTAAAATCAGCGGCTTGTCAACATTTTGTATTGATTATAATATTCAGTTACTTTCTGAACGTAATCCTGAGTTTCGGTATAGGGCGGTATTCCACCATATTTTTCAACACTGTTGGGGCCTGCATTGTAGGCTGCCAAAGCCAGACTTACATCTCCGTTGAATCTTGTCAGTTGATCCTTTAAATACTGTGTGCCCCCATTAATATTCTGAACGATATCAAAGGGATTGGTTATATTCAAGGCATCTGCCGTTCCCGGCATTAATTGCATCAATCCCTGAGCTCCTGTTGAAGAAATTGCTCTTGGATTGAAGGAGGATTCCTGTTTCATTACAGCTCTTATCAGATCCTTATCAACCCCATACCGTTGGCAAGCGCTTTCTATGGAAGAGTTAATAAGATTCATCAGTTCTGTTTTATCACCGGGAATATATGCGGTGGATTTGGATAGAGCCAATTGTGCTCTTAGGACATTAGCAGAGTCTTCGTCATCCTTACCGACTTTGCTTAACAAGTCACTCCAGGAATCAGTATCAAATAAAGATGAATTGTCGCCTGCAAGAGAATTATCCAAGCCCAGCAAGGATGCGTCGGAGAGATATTTCTCAAACGGAATGTCGGATGTATCGGAACTCTTACCGGACAAACCCGGATCAATAGCGGAAAGTCTGCTTTCAATCTCAGCCAGCTTCTGGTTGAATATTGAATTTATATCTAAATTCATATAACCTCCATGTCCCTGAAATTAATACATTTAATAAAAAGGACTATTATATCTGTCATGTTTTCCTATGAAAACTATTATAGTATAAAAGGTGTAAAAATAATAGCCACAGGTATAATACATATATCGGAAGAAGGTTAAAAACAATTTACAGAGGAATTTAAAAAGAAAACTTTATGAAACCTCAATCAGCATCTTCTTTGAAAATTTTGAACAGGCATTTCGTGTTCTTCCATCGTAATCCCTTGCTGAAAACAGTTTACATTTGCCGATATCCTGATTGGAAGAGTCCAGCTGAACCAAAAAATATTCGCAATGAATACACTTGAAGGAGACCTGTTGTTCAGTTGACAAGTCAGCTGAGTCTTTGTATTTGAAGCAAACGTAATCAGGAGTTACTACTCCGTGATATTTACACAAAATGTCCTTTGTCAAATGCAGAGGTGTTCCCCGTTTACAATTGTTACAGCATTTTGTCCGCTTCATAATCTAAAACCACCTTTTTAAACCAAAGTTTGTATTCATTATAACAAAACCTTATATTATAGTAAAAAAATGGGAAATATAAAACCGAAAATTCATTTAGGGATTCCATTTTAAAAAAGTAATGTATATAATCCTTCTAAATCATCCAATTCTAATGTATAATAACCATAAGCAAATTTTGACGATTTTAGGAGAAGTTATGAACAAGCCAAGGATATTAAGAACCAGATATATTCCATTCGAAACAGTGGATATTTCAAGTGACGAGTTGTTATACATTGATGATGAGATATTAATAACGAGATGGAACGCCATTAAACCAAGAGCAGATTTCTCGGGTGGAATTTCTTACACGTTTCTGAAAGAAGGCATTAAAATAAGCAGATTCTACGATGCCGATAAAAAGTTTGCATACTGGTACTGCGATATAATTGATGTAAAATATGAAAAGAATACTAATCAATATACCTTGATAGATTTACTCCTGGATGTAAAATTAATGCCTGACGGAACAATGAAGGTACTGGATGCTGATGAACTGGCTATTGCACTTGAACAGGGTCTGATTACCCAGGAACAGGCCTGCAGATCACTAAAAAAGATGGACCGTATTTTGCAAAGTGTCTATAAAAATACCTTTCCTCCTGCTATCTGCCTTGATGAAAAATACTGGGAAGTTTAAAAATTATGTCATATTACCTGTAACCAAAAATTTTTGAGATGTCAGCTTTAAGGACTTCAGTCAAAAAGCTTGCATCGGGGACATGGAGGTTAGATTGAATAATATAAAAAAGTTAATTGACCTGCATACACACAGTATAGCATCAGACGGCAGTATGAGCCCGGCAGAGTTGGTTCGTCATGCTCAAAAGCTTGGACTTTATGCAATGGCTTTAACAGACCACGATACTGTTGACGGTGTTAAGGAAGCTTTGGAAGAGGGAAAAAGAATAGGTATTGAAGTGATTCCAGGGATTGAAATAAGTGTGGATTATAAGCCGGAAATGCACATTTTAGGCTATTTTCATGATGTTAAGGGTTATACTGCCATAAGAAAAGAGCTTGAAGTTATCAAGATAGGACGTGACGAGCGTAATAAGAAAATAATTAAAAAACTTAATGAACTCGGCATGAAAATTTCGCTGGATGAAGTGAGGAGAGTTGCTTTAGGGGATATAACAGGCCGTCCCCACATTGCCAAGGTTTTGGTTATCAAAGGGTATGTTAAGTCCATAGATGATGCCTTTGACAAG
The DNA here is from genome assembly GCA_023409265.1 of Bacillota bacterium. Taxonomy (GTDB): domain Bacteria; phylum Bacillota; class Clostridia; order Acetivibrionales; family DSM-1351; genus Ruminiclostridium. The sequence goes on from JAEYHZ010000021.1 coordinate 103,955, forward strand.
TATTTGTGCAAGGGAGGACTGGCATATTTCAAGAGATTTGAATTGAAACCTGAAGAGGGTATTAAAGCAATTCGCAATGCCGGTGGACTTCCAGTCCTTGCACATCCTGTATTCCTGAGGAAGTCTTATGAGGAATTGGACAAGCTTCTTGCTGAGCTTAAAGACTTTGGTCTGGCAGGTATTGAGGCGTTATACAGTGAGAATTCAAAGGAGGATACCGGAAGCTTTTTAAGACTTGCCATCAAGTATGATCTACTTGTAACCGGAGGCAGTGATTTTCATGGAAGCTTTAAGCCGGGATTGGAGCTGGGAAAAGGAAGGGGAAATCTGGAAGTGCCGTATGAGCTGCTGGAGAAGCTTAGAAAAGCTTAAAACTTATGGAACTTGACCTTTAGAAACAGCGGTGCTATAATAAATAATGTCAGATAAATACTTTTTGAGAAAAGCCCTTTTTCGAGAGGGTTATTTTTATCTGAATTATATCGTCGGTGTAGAAGGTTACTACTCTCAACGGACTGTTGTTTACAGACGGTGGTGGTGAGAAAGTATGCCGGGCACACTTGAATTTAATTTGGCTGCAGGCGGTTTTGAAATGGTAAAGGAAGCATTTAAGAGTGTTGCACAAAATAAGAAAGCTCGTCATGACTACTTCATTGAAGAAACAATTGAAGCAGGTATTGTTTTGTCCGGAACAGAGGTTAAGTCTATCAGACAGGGCAAACTGAACCTGAAGGAAAGCTATGCTTCCATTGTTGGCGGTGAAGTAATATTGAGTGGGATGCATATAAGCCCGTATGAGCAGGGAAATATATTTAACAAGGATCCTTTACGTGACAGAAAGCTTTTGCTGCATAGATCGGAGATCAACAGACTGGTGGGTCTGACACAGCAGAAGGGCTTCACTCTGATACCGGTTCAGGCATATTTGAAGCATGGTATGGTTAAAATTGAGCTGGGAGTCTGCAGAGGTAAAAAACTGTACGACAAGCGTGATGATATTGCTGCTCGTGATGCAAAGCGTGAGATTGACAGAAGATTGAAAGAGCAGCAGAGGTAGAGAGATAGAGAAATCAGTATTGAGAAAATGAAATTTATGTTTTTTGAGTACTGAATCAAAAACGAGTATTGTCCTGGTCCTTACAGTTTAATACACGATTAAATTGGAAAAGGTTGTTGGGATTGAGAACTCGTCAGAATGAAACCTGAAATTTGACAAATTAATATTTATGTAGTAAGCTTAGAAGCCCAATTGATACAATAATTGCTTGGTAGCAGCAGATTTGATTAACCAATCACTACAGTTACCCGGTAATTTTGTCAAGTACGCACAGCGTACCTTATACATGGGGGCGTAATGGTTTCGACGGGATTGTTGAGACTTGATAAGCGGGTAGAGGATTCTCGTTGGCCTCTTAAAAAACGAGAAACTAAAATTAAACGCTAAAAACGATAATTTCGCTTTAGCTGCTGCCTAATTAGGCAGCCCGTCAGTCCCAGGTTGCTGCACCTGGGGTAGCTGGCGTCGACAAGTCAGCCCTTTTGCATAGGAAGGTCAAATGCTAGCACTGATTTGGCCGTAGCCTTGAGCCATTTCCGAACTTAAAGGCTACCGAAGTTGGTACCTTGCCTGTAGGGGACCAACCTAGGGAAACGCAAGGTTATCGTCCTGAAAGGGATACGTAGCCTTGCATAAAGTACAGGCTACACCCGTAGAAGTTCTTGAGGATATGGTTTCGGACAGGGGTTCGACTCCCCTCGCCTCCACCAATCAAAGCCACTTTAATAGTGGCTTTTGTCATGTCTGGAGGTTTTGGGTAGATGCGCAGGTAGACAAAGACAAAAAACAATGTTAAAATATCACTGTAAATATTTGTAGGTAGACATTTAGGTAGACAAAAGAAAGCGGTGATATTATGGCAAGAAAAGCAATTGAAAAAAATATTGCTTATGATGATATTAAGAAACTTTATTATGTCACTATGGATTATGGTAAGGATAGTACAGGGAAGCGAATTAAAACAACAAAGACATTTGAAAAGAAAAAGGATGCTCAGACTGCTTTAAGGAATTTTGAAGCTGATAAAATCAAACAGAATTTAGTATTTCCTTCTGTTCTGACAGTTGAGAATTGGCTTACATATTGGATTGACGATATTAAGGCTATTAAATGTGAAGAAACAACTCTATATGGATACAGAAATATAATAAATAATCATCTCATACCGAGGCTAGGTCATTATAAACTTCAGGAAATAACTCCGACTATATTAAATAAATACTTTAAGGAAAAGCTTGATGTAGGCTTAAGCCAAAATACAATTAGAAAACATTACGATATTCTTAAAGATACGCTTAATACAGCAGTTGATGAAGAAAAGCTGTTAAAAAATCCAGTAAATAAGATTCAACCTATAAAGGTAAAGAGACAAGAAAAGAATTTCTATAGTATTGACCAACTTAAACAATTATTTACTATTGTACAAAATGACCGTATGGAAATAGTAGTTAAGCTTGCAGGTATGTTGGGACTAAGACGAGAAGAACTTGCAGGGCTTAAATGGGATAATGTTGATTTAGATAATAAAATAATTACTATTGCAGAGGCAAGGACACAAGCAGGAAAGAAGACAGTAGCAAAGGGTACTAAAAATCGTTCATCTCATAGAACTCTTTATGCACCAGATGAAATTATAAACCTTCTTACTACTATTAAAAATAAGCAGAAAGAGCAAAAAAACCTGTTAGGAGAGGCTTATAAAGATGAAGGGTATGTAATGGCATGGGAAAATGGAGAACCTTATAGACCCAATTATATAAGCGATTTGTTCAAGAAAATTATTGATGATAATGAGCTACCTTCCCTCAGATTGCACGATTTAAGACATACTTTTGCAAGTATAGCCAATGAATTAGGAACAAACTTATATGACATTAGCAAGTCTTTAGGACATTCACAGGTAGGTACTACAAGTGAAATATATACGCATATGTTTGATGATACACATAAGAAAGCTATAAGCAAAATTGCTGATGTGATGGCAGCTAATTGAACTTTAGTTGGAAAATAATAAAAATGATATATAATTAAAACAAATTAATTATGTATTTGTTCGGTGGTGAGAAAGTATGGTTAGAGTTAAAATCTGGGATAGTTATGATGTTAATAATATTGATAGCAATAAATATATTTATCACTATACTTCTTTAAATACTGGCTTAGAAGCTATACTTAAGAATGGAACTATAAGACTATCACCTTTTTCAAAAGTTAATGACCCAAAAGAAAGCAAAGAACGTTTATTAAGTGTGAGTTTATATAATAACGATAAACTAACTAAAGATGACTTTGAAGCTATTAGGTTGGAAGCTAATCGGATGCTTGTGAATAATTGTAAGAAACCATCGCGGGATGTGTTTTGTGTTTGATAAGATTAAATTTGAAGAATATATGAAAACTCACACAAAATCTGGTGAGTATCTAATTTATGGCAAAGTGAAATATACTAATACTCCAGAAAGTAAACTTAAAGCCTTTAATTTGCCTTATTATCAAATAACTAGATATGGCTTAAAAGATTATCTTTATAAAATACATTTTAAGAAGTATAGGAACGAATTGTTCTTTAATAAGCTGTTAGATTGGAGAGACCAACAAGAATATAGGTTAATTCTAATTGGTAACGAAGAAGGCTATATAGATGTTCCTTTTAAGGATTAAGTATATGTATAGGGGTTGATTATCCAGAGGTTTACATTTCCTCGTTGATTAATTTAACAGCAAAATACAAGATAGAATTAAATAGAATTAGATGGAGAAATGGCATACCTGAAGTTTCTTCTTTAAAATATCTCACTTCAGTGTTATATAACTTTTAATAATAAGTCAATTTTAAGATAACCACTTCACATAATACTTTACTTATACGGAAAAATGAAGTAGACAAATATTATGATAAAACGCAGGATTTCCAGAGTTACGTATCATTTATTATTTAAGATTAATTGACTATATCTTTCATTATTCAAACCCTTTATTTAAGCCTTGTTGGAGGCTTTTGCTTATGTATTTGTTTTAAAACACTTATGTCATATCGTTTAGAAAATTTTAAAAAGTTTTAGAAGAATTGTTAGAAGAATAATTCCAATAGGATGTTTTTGATAAAAATCCTTGGAACGTTTGCATAATACATTTATTATAAGAAGTTGTCATTAATTTTTTCATTAAATTTTCTTTTGATTTAGCACTTTTGGGGCAACGACGGATATACAAGCATCTAGCGCTAAAAATGCAATAAAACTTTCTTGGGCAACATCTTTAATGCTAATCCATAAATCCATATTAATAACTACTGTACCACTGAATTTATCTATTACACTAATAAAATATACTAAAAATCCTAGGATATAAGCGACTTTTCGAAAATTAATCTTTTTTAATGTTATTAAAGACTCTTGATATAACTTTTCTTTTTTTTCACTTTTAGGAAGGTATATTAAACGTAATATTATCTTAACTACTGGATTTAAGTATGAGACTATTACCAGAGATAAAAATGTTGCTACAAAATACCAGACTTCCATTTTGGTAACAATTAATTTATTAAGTAAGGTAAATATAGTAACTTGGAATACAAAAATAAGTAATACTGATAAAATAATGCCTAGAAGTATTCCCCAGTATTTAATAGCAAAATATAAAATTGATATTGGTAATCCAAAAAAAATAATAAGTATTTTCTTAAGTTTACATTCTGGTAGTAGGTTAATCGGAATATAAATACAAACTAATCCAAATAGTATTCCAGCAAGCCATATGACCAATGAATATTTATCATTTTGTTTTCTTGCTAAATTAATGAAAAGGAAGGAACCTGCTCCAGATAAGCACATTAAGAAAATTGTAGATAAAGGATGAATGTTTTTCTTATGTATTTTGTTATTCTGATTACGTAAATTAAATTTCATTTTTACTTCCTCTTTGTACACAAATAAATTTGTGTTGATTGTACCATTTACTATATTCGTTATCAATAGGATTACTAACGATTTATAGATTTCGAATGATTATCAATTATCACATCTAATCATATACCAATGTTATATCAAACGAATGTTCTTCTAAATTTATTACAAATAATTAATATGATTGAAAGGCTTTAGGAAGAGGATTGTAGCACTTGCTGCAATAGAACAATTTATGCACATTAGACGAAAAACCTGTAAAGCGTTGATATTACCGCTTTTTATCGAGACTATATCGAATAGAATATTTTTGTCAGGTATTCTGACTTCTTTCAACTATATTTGTCAGAAAATGTTGTTGCATTTGAAATATAAGGATATAATTGTAATAAATGTAATGTTGGGGTATTCATGATACGCAAACTAATTATTTATATAATTTTATTCTTAACTATACTTATTTGATTTCCTGTTCGTTTAATATGCCATCAATACTTTCTGCACCGTCCATCACAACCTAAGAGAATGCTGCTTCGAACACTCCTCTGGTTGAACTTTACCAGCTTTAACTTCTGAAAATACACTAAATCGTATTCCAGATAGTTACCAGGAACTAATAACTCCATCACCTGGCGCAATCAAAAGTAAGTATAATCTTTTTATTCTTACCTTGTGATGAAGTATTGAGGGTTAGTCTGTCGCTAAAGCATACGCTCCCTATACCCATAAAGTCACGGTTGACTGAGAATACCTTTCGCAAGTCGCATCCGTACCATTTAATGGAAACACTAGAGAATGCTTGATTTGCAGAAATTGTAAATCAAGCATTTTTTATTTCAAAATTCAAATTAAATCACTTTTAAACCAATTGATAACCAGTTTTACATTATGGGTATACGGTAATATTAGTTTATAGAATAGTTAAAATTATTTTTGATAGATGCTAGAGTAATTAGATAACTTGTTACCAGATATTGTTGTATTTAGTCATTTTTACGTATATAATCTTAGAGTAGAATAATATGTCATCAACTGTAAATTGAGGTGTTTTTATGTTTTTATTTTACCATCATGAGCAAGACGAAAAGAATGTTAGGTATTATAAGGGAAAACTTTTTGAAAAACTCTTAGCGGATTATCTCAACAAAAATGGATATGATGTAAAGTTAAGGCAGAAACATAATAGTTTAGAATATGATTTAGAAGGTATAGACAAAACGACAGGAATTAAGATAATTGGAGAAGCCAAAGCTCACAGTGATTCCATAGACGGACAAACAATAAGTGCATTTGTTGGTAAGATTATACCCTTGGGATTACTGGAAAGAAAAGTTCATGGTTTATTCTTATCGACATCCTCATTGACACCAGAAGCACAGGATTACTATAGGAGTGTTAGTCATTTTGGTATTAATAGTTATACTGGCAAAGAATTGTTCGATAAAATAATTGAATCGTTAGACTTACCAGATAATAAGCTACTTAACAAGAAGATGATTGAATTAAAGTATAATCCTATAGCTGACTTTATTTTAACAACTGATTTTGGATATTTCAGGCTTGTAATTATAAGTGCTAATGATACAGTAACACCGTCACACTTTCTTGTATATAATCAGTACGCAGAATTATTAACTGATAGTAAATTTTTAAAGAATCTACAGAATAATATTAAAGAATTATCATCTTTAGAGCCTATTTACGGAGAAATAAAGAGGGTAAGTGACAATGAGTATAGAACGATACAGGAAGGATTATTGTTAGGAAAAGATTGGACGGACTACAGGTTACCAGCGGGACCACAGTTTTATGTTGGAAGGACTGAACTAATCGAGCAAATAATTAGTATAATAAGTAAAGACAATTGCTCGTCACATGTTTTACAAATTAAGAGTAGGTCAGGAGTTGGTAAAAGTTCAACGCTAGCATTAATTGCGTATAAATATAAGGAGTTATCATATAATGTCGAACTACACGATGCCAGAGATATTAAATCTGTATTGGATATTTACTCCATTGTTAGAAGATTTACAAATAGCAGTAAGATGCCCCAAGATTTTACGGAAGTAGAAGAACAACTCACTCAATTAGCGAAGAACGATAAAAATACACATATTTTTATTGTTGACCAATTTGAATCGACATTTTTTCAACCTGACATTTTTTCAGCATATGAAGCTATTGCCAGTATTATCTATAAACTTAATTTAAATCTATATTTTTTCCTTGCACGTAAAAATGACCAACTTACTACCTATGATAACACCTTAATATCATTACTGAGACTAAATTCAATTTCTCAAAATTTTGAATTGCGTGATTTTACTAAGGATGAATCCAAAATTCTTTTGGACAAAATAAATGATAATGTGACAAAAAAGATAAGTAAAGAGGTATTATCATATATTCTTGAATTTGCACAAGGATTTCCATGGTTATTAAAGCGAACAATGGCACACATTTTAAAACTTACTCTAGCCGACAATATATCGAAGAAGCAGTTAATTGACACTGGCTTAATGCTAGATGACTTATTTACAGAAGAACTTGAAGGACTGGAAGAGATAGAAAAGGAATACTTGACTAGGATTTCTAGTAGATTACCTGCGGACTTCCATCAGTTGCAGAAATATTTCGATGAAGACCCTCTTCTTCCTAAAATGCTTGATAAATTTACACAAGTAAGACTGTTGAGGTTAAGCGGTATCACTTATGATACTTATAATGATGTTTTTAAAGAATATTTGGTTTACCAGAAACTTCCAGAATTTAGGCATCAATTTATTTTTAGGCTGCACCCAAACTCTGTACTAGACTTCTTTGAGAAGATTGCACGTAAGAATAAATTTACTATAGAACAGCTTTCAAAATCCACAAAAACAAGCCAAAAAACGCTTGGAAATTATATTAAAGAATGTAGAAACTTAAACCTAATTAAAAGGGAAGGTGAATATTGGGTTGTACCAAAAAACATCCAAGATATTTACCTTCAGGGTAGCCTAGGCGAATACATAAGAAGGCAATTGCTGACTAATGATTTGATATCTAACTTACTTGTTACTTTAGCAAAAGAAAGTATTACAATAGATCATTTAAGAAAGATATTAAGAACCCATTTTCCATATGTGGAAGCAAGTCTATCAACTTGGAACTTGTATAGTAGTATTCTTGTAAATTGGTTAGTAGCAACAAAAATTATTAACATGAATAATAAAGGTGAAATTTCTGCGAGTAATCACCCCAAAGATACAATTGTTGATTTACTTGGAAACCTTAGCAAGTTGAAATATGGTCGAAAAGGTAGAGGGGCTACCTCGCAATTACTTCCATCTGTATCATGGAGCACAGTATTAGAATGTTATGAACTGTTAAAGTCAGGTAATATACCAGATAAGGGGGAATTAAAGAAAGCTTATATAGACTTAAAGAAAATTGATATCGATAAAAAGATCGATGAACTAAATTCAGTTGATGATTTTAAGAGAATGATTAGTGCACACTTGCAGGATGATGAATTCTTGAGCATTTGGGAATCTGCAAGAAACAATGGAGACATTGCTTCTGCCGTTAAAAATCTGATAAAATTTGATGTAGCTGATGATACTCTTCATTGGAGAATAAAAAGGATTCTAAGTTGGGGTAAAGGATTGGGTCTAATTGAAAATAAGAGGTACCAACATAGTAAATAGGATTAGTTTTATTACTGTAGTTATACTTCCTTAATACTATTGTATAAATAGAGTAGGCTTTAATTTTACAACAGTACATAAAGTAAATGTGTAAAAATAGAGTTTAAATTATAATAAATTTACAATATGTATTCAAAGTTAGTGACTCTAGATTTACGTTTATATATACTGTATTCATAAACTAATTTTAAAGGAGTGGTGATTATAAATATAGGATATGTAAGAGTATCTACAGTTGAACAAAATGAGGCAAGACAGATAGAAGGATTGCAGAAGCACAATATTGACAAATGGTTTACTGAAAAGGTATCAGCTAAAGACACTAATAGACCGCAATTGAAAGTAATGCTTGAGTATGCAAGAGAAGGCGATACAATATTTATACATGACTTCTCCAGACTTGCCAGAAGTACAAAAGATTTACTTGATATAGTTGAAAAGCTCCAAATTAAAGGTATTCATCTAGTGAGTAACAAAGAAAATATTGATACCTCTACCCCAACAGGGAAATTGATGTTGACAATGATAGGTGCGATAAATGAATTTGAGAGACAAAATCTTTTAGAGAGACAAAGGGAAGGTATTGCAATTGCTAAAAAGGAAGGTAAATTTAAAGGCAGAAAAGAAGTACAGATTAAAGACTTTGATAAGCATTATAAACGGTACATGAATAGAGAAGTAAACAAGGTACAGTTAGCTAAGGAATTGAAGATTACAAGACCTACACTTGATAAATTAATGGAAGAATATGAAGAGCAGCAGGGACAATAAACCCTGCTTTTTCTTTTATAAAGGGTAGCGGGGGCTATTTTACATCTGTTTAGTGATAGGTGTTTACCTATATTGGTATTGCACATCGGCACACCGACTATGGATGATGTATAAGCGAATTCAAGTAAAGGAGAAAGTGAAAAGAATCCAATACAATTTATAATAACTTTTCACAACTATTAAATGACTATTTTAAGGGTTTATGTATCAAATTATAAAAACCCATCTCATTTCCTTCAGTAAAAAAAATGATTTCATCTGTTTTTAATTTATAGATTAAATCCAAAAGGTATTTTTTATAGATATCAAATTCATTAATATCAAATTCTTTTATTGTTTGTTTTAAATAATCTAAGCTGTTCTTAAACTGCTGGATCGTAATTATATTTGTACGAGTTTTATCTCTTAAATCAATAATAATATTTTCATAGTATGGCTTTAAGTCAAGCAATTTATCCGATTTAGCAACATTCTTTCGTCCAACTAATGTTATGTAGTTTCCAAACCATTTTATATGGTCACCATAGAATTTTCTTATTTCGTCCTTTTTAATTATTCCTTGTTTATCACAATATTTACATCCAGTAGAATTTTTCATCATTATATAGCTATTACACTTTTTACATCTGAAAAACTCAATATTGTGTTCAGCCATCAATATTGACTCAAGTATAATTAGTCCATAGAAATTATCAATTTCATATTCCATAGATTCTTGGTCACAAATAATATCAGTTGATTTGAAAGAATGCAAAAATGGTAGTAATTCATCATTTCTGTCTGAATGTAAATAATTAAATATTTTCAGAGCTGATATTTTATAAACTGTATCTATGTTTGATTTTTCAGATACTATGATATTATCTATAAATTCTTCAGTTGATTCTTTTAGATATTTTATTTCGTGTTCCTTTACTTTTAAGGAGTGAAAATGAATATGAAACCCACCCTCACGTTCATAATAAATACAATATTTATTATAGTAGTACATAGCTAAAATTACTTCTTCTGGGATAAAAAAATCATACGCTTTACTGACTTTTTCTAAAAAGTCATCTCCCACAGCTTCTTCGATGAAACCATCAAATACAGGAATAAGCTTTTGGATTATTTCTATAAAATTATAGCCATTTATCTGAGGTTCAACTTTTTCTTTTAAGGTTGGGGATGGCATCGTTGTATAGGAATACTTATAGCCATTTAGCAGATTCTTTTCTAGTAGATATATAACAAAACTTTCTATTAAAGATATCTGCAAATCAGAATCAAGTAACCCGATAAAAAATGGATGAAATTCAATTAAGTCATTATGGAATGAAGTAAAAAATTCGAATGCTTCATTCTCATTTACATCTTCGTATTCTATAGCCTTTTTAATATGATTATTAATTTTTGAGTCTAATATTGATAAATTATAGTTTAAGATTGATAGTATACCATTTCCTAAACTATAAGAATACTCTCTTTCATAATCTTCAAAAAATAAATCCAGAGTATTATTTTTTTTGTCGAAAGATACTCTTATCATATAGTCCCCCTTTTGTCAATACCTATATTTTTGGGATTTTTGTGAAAAACTTAGCCATCCTTTTTATTCTAAATTTGTATTACTATTATATCACAAGGTAAATAAAGGAGAATAAACATGAATGCAACAATTTTTGAGAATGTAAAAAGGATATGATCAGGACAGAATTAATGAAGGGATACTAACTAGTGCTGAAACATTGCGCTTAAAAATTGCAACAGATATATTAAGATAATCTAATGAAGGGAGCTGATGCTATTAAAGAGGGACTACATAAAAATCTAATAATAAAGAGCTTGTAAATAAAGTATTTCAGGATTCACAAATAGTCCTAATTATTTTCAAGCAGAAAGGAGGAAAATGAATAATTTGAGATTACAAATCTTACTAGGTATGTATAGAAATAAAAAGCCCTCACATATATCATTTATATATTGAGGGAAATGTTTGCTTTGATATTCAATTTGATAATGTAATTGCCTGAACAACAATATATTAACATTTCTGAATAATAATTTCAATACAAAACTAGAATTTTATTTAATTTGATTCAGATTCCCTTGAGACTAATGTGACAACTAAATACAGGATTACTATACTCAAAAATCAGTATATTCATAATCGATTATACCATGTACTGATGGTATGGGGGCTTACTTCCCCTGTAATTTTTTAGGGTGAGTTATACGCAAAATGAGGTAAGAGGAACAGGGACTTGAACTGGGGTGTTTTTGTTGTACTTTAAATTAAGCATCCATCTTGTTCAAAAAAATATATAAAATAACCTTTAAACGTGATATTCATCGGTATTACAGACAATAAAATTGTTCAGAAAGGATTAAAAATAGTAATAGATATGATTGATAATATAAATTTGTTATTCCAACCACGTAATCGTGAGGATTATATATTATTTGAATCTATATTGAGCAAATATCAATATAAGAGAAATTTAATTATAGAATCCATACATAAAAATATAAATCTCTATATCTTTACAAGTAAGAAATTCATTATATTTAAGGTGTTCCATTTGAATGAATTCATGGGATTAAGAGAAATCACCAATAGAGACTATCAGCAATTTGTCAATCAATTCGAAAAAGCTTTATGGTGTCTAGGAATTAATATTGATATGTTAAAGATTACACGCTGTGACTATAAGATTGATGTTCATGTTTCTCCAAATGAGATGCAGGAATATCTATACATAATGAGTAAGCTTCGTCAACGCTACTATTCAATGAAGAAGAGAGTTTTCTTTAGCGAGGATAAATCTAAAATTGAATCTGTTTATTATAAGGGTGGCAAAGGCTTCTGCAATATCAATATTTATGATAAGCAAACCCAATTAAGTAAGCGTGGCATTAATGACCCAATATTTAATGATGTTCTTAGGTTTGAAATACAAGTAAAATCCAAGCAGCTAACTGAATACTGCAAGCGTACTGGAGTTACGAAAGAATTAATTAATTTCTTTCATACTAGCGTTAGAAAGGAGTTCTTTGAAAGCATCTTAATTGATAAATTTCTTTACTCTGGTGATTATTACAACATTAAAAATGTTAGAAAGCAAATGGAGGAAATAAACGCCACTACTCAGCATAAAATAGTTTCGTTTTGTAAACAAGTAGCTTTAGCGGATATTACAGAAGCAATTGATACTTTAAGTAGAGGAGCAGCCACAAAATATATAAAAGAGTTGACCAGTAGAAATATCAATCCCATTACAATAAAGAATTTCGACTGCTTATTGGGGATTCAATCAATGCTGGAAGAAAATTCTAAAGAATTTAGATTGGAGAAATTATCATGAGTAAACAAAAACCAATGGATTTGACAGGACATAAATACGGAAAATTATTAGTAATTGGCTATAGCCATAATGAAAACGGACACAACTATTACAACTGTTTATGTGATTGTACCGAAGGACAGGAAAGCAGAGAAGTTGTAAAAGTTAATGGTAAGTATTTGAGAGAAGGCTCTACATCATCATGTGGATGCCTAAAATCTGAAAAAAACAAAAAGATACCTAAAGATAATAGGACTCAAGTATTTTCTAATACCGAATTAAAAGAGTTACCTTATTACCATGAAATAAGAAAAATATATAAATCAAATATTCATCATTGTAATGATTCAATTAAAGAACATAGTTTTTATAAAAAAGGCTTAAGTTTTTGTACTGAATGGAGTAATGGATTTCTTGGATTTCTTCACTTCTATATTTGGTGTATAGACAATGGTTACATTGGGGGCAAATCTCAGTTAGATAGAATTGATAAAAACAAAGGATTTAGTCCTAAAAACTGTAAGATAATTGATAAACCAATAAAGAAAAGTAAGGAGTCTAAACAGTCAATAAAGCAAACCAATCAACTGATTACAAAAGATAAACCAATTAAAAGTGATTTTTGTAATCCATTAATATCAACCTCAGATGATGTAAAAATCAAGCTTTTGGATTTCCTGAATTCAGTAGGCATAAATATTTATTAGACAGGAGCGGACATGTTCCGCTTCCTAAACAAATTTGGAAAGGAGGTATACCATATTGAGTGAGGTATATACAGTAAATGATATAATGGAGATACTAAATATTGGAAAGAACACAGCATATGATTTAATTAAGCAAGAAGGATTTCCAGTAATAAAAATAAAGGCGGTTTTTTAGAATTCCCAAAAAAGGTTTTGAAGAATGGCTAAGTAAGGTTAGCTAGAAAAATGATAAGGCTTCATCCGTCTATTGAAGCCTTATTTTCTACTTTTTATAATTTATTTTTTTACCAAGGTGTAAAATAATATCTGTAATCAAAAGAGTTATTAATATGCAAATTGGACTGTTTAGTGAGTAAATAAAGTTTGCTATCAATCCTCCAACAATTCCAATCGCTAGACTTTTTATATTATTCATAAAACGATTCTCCCTTCAAAATATAATTAAAACGAATGGGCATGAAATAAGAAAAATGGCAAAGAAAAAAGACTACAAATTTTGCCATTTTAACAAACCGATAAATATATTACTTCTCGGTTTATAATAAACTCCTTGGCAAAATCCTTAGTCCTTTATTATAAGCAATTTAATTGCTATTGGCATTCAAAAGAATTAAGTAATTTTCGCTTTTTATTAATTAAGCTATATATTAATAGCTTAAGCTCCTTAAATAAATACATTAAATTCATCATATTAAAATTCTTTTAATAATAAACCGATAGGTTTACCATTTTCATTATCTGGCTACGCCAATATCCAGATATAAACTCCTGAAGGAAGAATCCTTATTCTAAAAAATTATAATCAATTCAACAATCGTAGACGGAAAGCTTGTTAAATTGATTTTCTCCTTAAATAAATTAGGCTTTTACCTAATCTTTACAGAACTAAATAAGCTCATTTTTACCCATTATACATAATTAATGGGATTACCTCAGAGGTATGACCCTCTTATTTTTATGACCTTAAAGATATTTTATTATTTATACAATTTATATTCAATACCTATTTTATAAAAGACTATAAGAGAAAGGGGAAAAATGGGTGTGAGGGGGGATATTTCTTAATTAATAGGTAGACATTGAGTAGACAGTACCCTTTAAAAACTTAAAAATATTGTATAAAAACCTATGAGTCAACTTCATTGATATAAGCATCAATTGAAATATAGTTGAAGCCTTCACAGACTTATTCCAGAATCTAGTGCCTGTAATTTTAAGTTAAAATTTGTAAAATAATATAAAAATATATATAATTATATTTAGATATTTTTTGTAATAAAACCTTATATTGGTATGGGGGCAAAGTAATATGGAGAGATTATTTTTTAACATAGTTATTTTTCTTGCTATGTCAATTTTTATATTAATCGGACTGACATCAGCAGATAATATAAAAAAATATATTAAAAATTTTAAAGAGAACGGATTGAAATGGTTCTTAAAAAGAGCACTTTCTATTTGGGTAAAGCCTTCAGCAAAACTGTATAAAGATGCTGGTATATTCTCCAGGTTATGTCTTATCGCTGTTTCAATTGGTACAGCAATTATAATTTTTTATGCCTCATATAAAGTCAATGTAAATAAATATGGTTTGCATTTGAATATTTATATATTCTTAATAATTTTTTTAGAAGCTATCTCTATATTAGTCGTTTTATATACTATTTTTTTAATAGGATTAAAGATTGTAGATGGCTTAATACTTGACTATTTAATTCGAGTAAAAAAATATATTGGAAACTTAGCAATTGCAAGCTTAATGATTCCAATTTTAGTCTTGGTAACTTTAGGAGTGAATACTGAATCAAGTAATTTAATGATTTATCTAGGTTTTATTGGGTTAATCTTTAGTCATTATATTATATTCAAAGGACTATTCTTAATTATTGATAAGCCTGACTTTCTCTCAGCAAAAATGTACAAACTTAATAAATATAGTAAATATATCGGAATGATTGTATGGTTATTGATTCTAGTTTTTAATTTGTATAGTGCTGTTTTAGTTGTATCAAGAATTGACTCTAGTGCGTTTGTGAACAATGATAATCAATTTATAAATAACCCCATGGAATTACTTTATTTTACTGTAACATCAATAATTACTATTGGTTATGGAGATATCACTCCAAATAGCCCTTGGGGAAAGGGCGTAATGCTTTTAATTTTTAGTTCAGGATTTTATTATTTAGTAATTTTTATAGGAACTGTTCTGACCGCTAGTATCTCTAATAAAGCTACATTGTATGGGTTTATAAATCGAAGGGTTAACCTAATTGTAAATAATCTTAATGAACTATTATCAAATATTGAAAAGGAATCAGGAATTGATATTCCTAGAAATGAAATATCAAAGAGCAATATTTTTAGAGCATTGTCTTCGATTAATATAAAAAGCAAATCATTAGTACTAAATGAACATGATTATAATGGTAACTGGATTAAGTATTTAAATTATTCGAAAAAACATTGTTTAAAAAATATTAGAGAAATATCAATATTTTCGATACAATTAGAGCCTGAAATTCTTAATATTTTACTTGAAATTGAGGATAGTGATTACTTTGAATTACTTGATAATATATATATAGAAGTTACATCAAATAATAATTTAGGTTTTATGACTAATCGTTTCATAGAATATATTCTACAGATATATGAACTTGAAAAGTATAGAAAGGCTAATCTAGAAGAGTATAAAAGGGAAAGAAGAAGATTATTAACTATTTCAGAGGATTCGGATAAAGTTAATAATCTAAAAAGAGATGAGAAGGGAGATAGTGTACAGGGGTAATTTCCTGCTAGTTTAGGTAGACATAGGGTAGACAGAACTCCTTTAAAACTTAAAATTATGGTATAAAAACATATAAAACTACAGGTGAAAGAATGGGATTTAAAATCTTCTGTATTACTTATAATATAAGGACTACAAGGGAATTCATAAGAAATAAAAATACATGAGAAGAGGGCAATGTCAATTGTTCGACTCCCCTCGCCTCCGCCACAATTTGTCTGAAAACCCTTGAAAATCAAGGGCTTTCAGCATTTATGCAAGAAAAACGGTGCCAGGTTTTTCTGATAAAACTGAAAATCTGATACCGTTTTTGTATTTAAACAGTAAAATTCTATGTTATACCACTACATTTCTTCAATTAGTTTCCTGACTCCCACCATATTTATTGCTCTTTTCATATTGTACGCAAGAAAACTAAGCCCCAGCTCT
>JAEYHZ010000047.1 GCA_023409265.1 Bacillota bacterium
GTAATATTGAAGTATTTAAAAATGGGAAAATAACCTGGGAATACAAGGTACTAAAAGCTTTGGTGTAATTGGTAACATCAACGGTGCGGTCTGCAGGCTATTTTCCTACAGTAAATTGACACGATCAACACCAATTATATGACTTTATTATTATTAATAAACCAGCTATACTTTATGTAATGCTAATCCGTTTTAAAATTATAAAGACTATATTTTTGATACAATTTAAACAACTAATTGTTTAAGTAACCAACCATTAATAAACACAGCATTTCATTTGGTTTATAGAAAATTGATATCTTCCCCACTTAAAATATAAGCGAGGTACGAAATTTATAGCGAGGAGTGAAGTATTGTTGACTATTTTACATATATTTAATAAATCACGACGAAAGTCCGAGCCTCTTGGAGATATTATCAAAAACATAAAAAATGGGGATATAGATTTAAGAAACAAATTTATTAATGATTATAACCCATTTATTATAAAGGTAGTTTCCAAAGCAACCGGAATGTATGTGGATTTGGAGAATAGTGAAGAGTACAGTATTGGCCTTCTTGCTTTCAACGAAGCTATTGATTGCTTTAACGAGAGTAAAAATGCCGGTTTCTTAAGTTTTGCCGAAACCGTAATTAAGAGACGTATTATAGATTACAAAAGACGTAATTCCAAAAATAGCAGGGTCTTCCCCCTTTCATTCTTTGAAAGGCAGGATGAGGAAGGCAGCACTTCATTTGAGGAAAAATTTTTTATTGTAGATGCCTCCTCCCAGTTTGAGAATATTGAAACAAAAGAAGAGCTTGAAAGTTTTATTAAAAAACTTGGCTCTTTTGGTATCGAATTGAAGGATCTTGTCACAAGTGCCCCCAAACATATGGATTCAAGAAGGTTGGCAATCAAAATTGCAAGAGTGCTTGCCGAAAACAAGGAACTATCGGAAAAGCTTGATAGAAAGAAAACCATACCTATGGTGGACCTGATGAAATTGGTGGATGTTAATCACAAAACTATTGAAAGAAATAGGAAGTTTATTATTTCTGTTTATATTATTCTTGGCAGTAAACTCGAAACTCTAAAGGGATATGTTCAAAATATTGAGAAAGGCGGTAAATAAAATGACTGAATTTAAAGGTTCAATACTGGAACTTAAGAATAAACAGGCTATTGTTATGACTGATAAATGTGAATTTATTTCAATTAAACGTTTGCCTGAAATGTTTGTAGGTCAGCAGCTGACATTTAAAAAATCAGATATAAAAAGACAAACAAAAAGTTATATTAGATATGTTGCTCTGATCGCAAGTGTATTTGTACTTGCCTTCTTTTCTCTTCTCTATTTGCAATTATATAATCCAAATTCTGTATTTGCTTATATAGATGTAGATATAAACCCAAGCCTTGAATTTACAATCGATAATAATTCTGAAGTCATAAGCATAAAGGCCCTAAACCCGGATGCCGAGACGTTACTGAAAAATTTGCAGCTCAAAAAAATACCTGTTAGAGAAGCTATCTCAAAAGTTTTGGAAGCATCCAGAGAGCAGGGGTTCATCAGTAATGAAAAAAGTCATGAAGTCCTTGTATCTGCTACATTGAAATTAGATAAAAGCAGTAAAACGAATACTGAGAATGAAAAGGCTTTGGATTCTATTCTTTCGGATATCAAGGAAATTACCATACAGGTTGGAACCGAGAATGTTAAACCGGAAGTTTTGAAGGTACCGACAGAAAACAGAAAGTCAGCGGTGGAAAATAACATTTCAATGGGCAGGTATGAATTGTATAAGAAGATAAAACAAAAAAATCCTGATATAACCATTGAAAAAGCCAAGTCAGAGCGAGTATCTGAAATGTTGGATAAGGCCGAAGTAAAAAAATCAAATGAACCCGATAAAAAGACAACTCACCCATCAAAAAGTATGAAAGAAAAAAAGAATAAACTTTCTGATGACCGTGATGAATCAAATAATAATCCCGGGGATAAAGAAAATTATGAATCGGATAAACAGGAAAAGTTTGATAAATTTAAAAATTCAGACAATCGAGATAAAGATAGGGATAGAGTAAATTCAAAATCCAACTCAAATAAAAAAAATAATGATTCAAAAAACAATGATAGAAATAATAAATCAAATAGGGATAAGGATAAAAGCCAATCTAAATCAGATTGGCCTAATGACTATTCAGACAAAAATTCTGTAAAAGAAAATTCCGGGGCAAGCTCTGAGAAAAACAACGGTAAAATTAATGAAAACGGCGGAGAAAGGAATAATCCCATAAATAATTCCAAAAATAATTCATCAGATAAGACCAATGATAACGCTTCCGGAAAAAAGAATGACAAGAATGACAAGAATGAAAAGAATGATAAGAATGAGAATAATTCTCATAATAACAGCTCCGGTGGTAAGGATAAAAAATAAAACAGGCGAACCTGTTTTATTGCTTGGTTTTCTCAATACAAATAAGTATTGGGGGACAATTTACCTGATTCACAAAGTCCGTTCTCATTACAGTGAATTTTTTACAGTCAATAGTTTTAATAAACTCCATTACTTCATTTTTTTCCTCGAAGCCACTGTCTCCTCCATAGTAGACTACAATACTTACAATCCCATGAACAGTCAGAAGCTCCATTGATGCTTTGATTGCTTCGATAGTAGTATTGCCTTTTGTTCCGATGGAGTGGTCTCCACCGGGAAGATATCCAAGATTAAACATTACAGCCTTTACAGGCTGGCTTATATAGTTTTTAATATTCTGATGACCGTCATGTATTTGCATGACTCTATCCGTAAGCTGCTTTTCTGTCAGCTTTTTTTTAGTTGAGTCAAGAGCACATTCCTGAATATCAAAGGAATATACGCGCCCTTCCTCACCAACAAGTCCTGCAAGAAAAATCGTATCATTACCGTTCCCTGCAGTTGCATCAACTACCAGATCGCCCTTTTCAACTATTGAGGATATTATCTGGTGTGATTGGATTAATGAATTTTTTAAAATACACATATTAACCATCATTCCTTTCGCTGCGCTCAAGGCACAAAAAGTTATGAAAAACTTCTTTTCTTCTCCACTGTTTTTGGTTTAAGCAGCAGATATACTGATGTCTGCATGCTCTATTTTTCTTTTGCAGGCGATCTTATGCTCAAAAATTTGTTCTTTTATTTGTGATACGATTATTTGTAAAAGAAGTCTGTAAAGGACAAAGCTAAAAATTTTCTTATTTTTTGGTTATCTGCAATCTGTATAGGCGGCTGTATACCCCTTCTGCTTCCATAAGCTCGGTATGCCTGCCCATTTCCTTGAGCCTGCCCTTGTGTATTACAATTATCTTGTCGGCATTTCTTATTGTAGAAAGCCTGTGAGCTATTATTATGGAGGTCCTGCCTCTTGTTATTTTAGAAAGTGCATTCTGTATGACCAGCTCCGTTTCAGTATCAATATTTGCCGTCGCCTCGTCCAAGACCAGTATGGAGGGTTTGAAGGCAACTGCTCTGGCAAAGGAAATAAGCTGCCTTTGCCCTGCTGAAAAGGTACATCCTCTTTCCTTTACCTTTTCATGGTATTTATCAGGCAGCTGTTCAATAAAGCCATCGGCATTGACGTGCTTTGAAGCGGTTTCTACTTCCCCGTCGGTTATTTCACTGTTATTCAACCTGATATTTGACACTATATCCCCCGAAAAGAGGAATACATCCTGAAGAACCACAGAAACCTGCCTTCTTAAATCCAAAAGATTAAATTCCTTTATGTTGACTCCATCCAGCAATATCTCCCCTTTCTGTATATCGTAAAACCTTGTAAGAAGGCTGATTATAGTTGACTTTCCTGAACCGGTGGCACCTACAAAGGCTGCCGTTTCACCTGCTTCAATTTTAAAGCTCAGATCCTTGAGTATCCACTCCTCGTCATTATAGGCAAACCAAACATTTCTGAATTCAATTTCTCCCCTTACCTGCTGCAGCGGCCGGCCTCCATGTATATCCTCCTGAACATCGACGGTATCCAGGATTTCAAAAATTCTCCCCGAGGACACCACTGCCGACTGGATTGTGGTATACTGCTCCGAAATGGTACTTATAGGATCAAAAAACTGCTTTATATATGTTATAAACGCGTACAGCAGGCCTATCTCAAGTGTATTTC
This sequence comes from Bacillota bacterium, assembly GCA_023409265.1. Classification (GTDB taxonomy): domain Bacteria; phylum Bacillota; class Clostridia; order Acetivibrionales; family DSM-1351; genus Ruminiclostridium. The sequence continues at coordinate 4,151 of JAEYHZ010000047.1, forward strand.
CTATAACTCTTTCTGTACAAAAATAGATTAGCACGGCAATGGTAAGATTATTTATTATATCAACCAGTGGCCTGCTGAAACTGTTTAGAATTATTTCCCTGAAGCTGAATTTAAAATATTCCCTGTCCAGCTCTTCCAGTTCCCTGTATTTTTCCTTCTCCCTGTGGAATATCTGAACCAGCTTCATCCCCGAAATGTTTTCCGCAAGAAAGCCGTTAATTCTGGCAATCATGCTCTTCATCCTAATAAAATTCTTTCTTGCTGCAATACGGTATATAATCGTAGCCAGTACAATAAGGGGTATGCAGCTTATGCTTACCAGCATTAGTCTGAAATCCATAAATGCCATTGTGGCAACTATTCCAATTACCATTACAAAATCTCTGAAAAGATTTACAAGGACCCCCGAAAAAAGATCATTAAGTGCCTCCACATCATTAGTTACCCTTGTAAGTATCCTTCCTGTGGAATTCTTATCAAAGAAAGTCATGGACATGTTTTGAATATGTGTAAACAAGCTGTTTCTTATATTAAACATTATTTTCTGTCCGATATATGTGAGTAAATAACTTTGTGCATAAGTAAAAACGGCACCGATCACTACAATCACAAAATATATAACTCCCGTGGTCCATAAAACCGCCCTGTCATTTATGCCCTTTGTGATATAACTGTCTATTACGTTTTTTATAATATAAGGCTTAATAAGAACAGCAGCGTTTATTACAAGCACCAGTACCATACTCAGAAACAGCAGAGGCAGATACGGCCTGTAATAGCCCATAAGTCTTGCAAACTGAAATTTACTGTTGCTTCCGGCCTGTTTTTCCCTGTCCAAGCTGTTCATCAACCCACCTCCTCAAAGACTTCTGCCTGATTTGTCTGCGTTTTGTAGAGTTTGAAGTAATTTCCCTTAAGCTCCATCAGCTGTGCATGTGTTCCCCTTTCAACTATCCTTCCGTTTTCAAGGTAGATGATCTCATCAGCATGCATAACAGTAGATATCCTGTGAGAAATTATTATTCCTGTCCGGCTTTTAAGTACATCTCTGATATTGCCGAGTATGGTTTCCTCGGTTTTGGAATCCACAGCCGACAGGCTGTCGTCCAATATTAAAATAGAAGGATCCTTTATCAAAGCCCTTGCAATGGATACTCTTTGTTTTTGTCCGCCGGACAGTGTCGTACCCCTTTCACCTATTACGGTATCAAAACCATTCTGCAGCTCCATTATATTGTCATATATGGCTGAAAGCTTTGATACTTCTTCTATTTCGTCGTTAGAATGGACAGGTTTGAAGAACTCAATATTATTTTTTATGGTTGTGGAAAACAGAAAATTGTCCTGCGGTACGTAGCCTATACATTCACGGAGTACGTCCACAGGTATTTTGTTTATGTCGATTCCGTCTATAAAAATATGACCGTCCCTGATATCAAACAATCTGAGAAGCAGGTTTATAAGAGTGGTTTTACCGCTGCCGGTCTTTCCCAGAATTCCAAGAGTCTTACCTTGCTCCAATTTAATATTTATATCTCTTAATGCTCTTCTGTTTGCTTCGGGGTAGGTAAAACTTAAATTTCTGATTTCAATTCTGCCTTTGATCTCACATATATCAGCAAAGCTTACCGCTTTTTCCAGGGCGGGCGGTACGCAGAAAATTTCATTAAGCCTCCTGTAGGAAGCAATGCCTCTCTGCCAGGTTTCAATGATTTTGCTGATATTCATCACAGGGCCCATTACCGTTATCATATATGTATTGAATGCAACATAGTCCCCCAGTGAAATTATGCCGTCCATAACAAGCCGACTGCCGTAGACTATAAAAAACAGAAAACTGAACCCGAAACATATCTGAGCGCTTGGGCCCATAATTGCTGATGCCTTAGTCAGTTTCATCTGTGTATCAACCCTTGCCTGGCTGAATTTTGTGAAGTTAAGCACCTCTTCCTTTTCCTGGGCAAAAGCCTTTATTACTCTCATACCCGACAAATTTTCCTGTACCTTGTCGGAAATATCGGCGAAAGCCTCCTGTACCTTTTTAAACCTTTCACGGATCAGTTTGCCTATCCTGACCATTATAACTGCAGCTATGGGCACTGGGGCGAGAGCCATAACGGTCAATATGGGATTAATGGTATTGGCCATAAATACAATTGAAACAATGCTTATGGTTATGCCGTCCAGCGCCTGGACAAAACCTCCTCCAAACATGAATCTCACGGCCTGGATATCATTTATCGCATACGCCACCAGGTCTCCTGTTTTATGATGACTGTAAAAATCCACTGAAAGAGTTTGGAGATGCTTGAATAAATTATCCCTGAGATAGCACTCAACGGTCCTGCAGTTGCCTATCAACAGATAGCGCCATATGTATTTCAGTATAAACACCAGAATTATGGCCCCCAGCATTAACAGAACGTACTGATATATTTGCTCCTTGGCCATATTACGTTTATCGAGACCATCAGTTATTATTCCAAGTATTTTGGGTATAAGCATGGCACAAAAAGATGAAAAAAGCAGTATCAATATACCTGCTACATAGCTCCAAAGATGATCCCTGATAAAGGTCAGCAATAACTGTTTTCCCTTGACCATTTCCTTTTCTTTCATAAGTAACATCAGCCTTTCCGGCTCACAATATTTAATGAAATTATTTCACGCCTGCCTTGAGCCTGATAAGTTGTTGAAAAAATCATCCTTGAATTATACCCTTTATTAATATTCATTGAAATGGACATTTTTAATTAATTTTTAAACATTGTTGTAATTTCTAAAAAAAGGGAGTATATAACAGCTCAAAGGAAGTGCAGCAAAACTAAAATAATTGAAATATATGTGAAAAAGTATAATAGTGCTCCCGTACTTGTAGTTTGTTGCGGCTTAGAACAGGCTATGATATAATCTAAGCTAAGTATTTTCAGGTACGGCAAGGCTGTACCCAAATGCGTCCTAAAATGGGTAAGATTTTTAATCATGCCTAAACAAATAACCATTAATTAAGGAGAGATCAGCATGGAAAATCAAGCAGATTACACCACGGTGCAAAGCACTCCCCCTATAGTTACCAACCAGTTTAACCCTGGAAATGGTAATCTTAATTACAATCAGAACAATTTCATGTTACAGTCAATATTGGATAGCCTTTCAGGCTGGATGAAGTTCATTGGTATTTACACTATTGTTGTAGGTGCACTAACCTGCATCGGAATAATTACGGCAGCAATCGGTGTTCCAATGATTTTTTCAGGTATTGCCCTAACTAATGCCTCCAAAACTTTAAGAAACTATAAAGAGTTCAATAATCAATTTACACTGAACGACTTCTTCACTTTTTTAAACAAATACTTTAAAATTCAAGGTATTTTCGTAATCATTGGCATTGTACTTTCTGTTTTATATATTGCATTTTTACTTATTTTCGTAATATTAAGCGTTTATACATATTCAAGTTTTTAATAAAGGCTTTTCACTTCCTCAGGTGTGAGCCTTCTCCACTTTCCTTCAGGAAGATCCTCTAGAGCTATAGGCCCTATAGATATTCTTTTCAGAGCCAAAACCTTGTGGCCTATAGCTTCACACATTTTCCTGACCTGTCTGTTTTTACCCTCATGTATAGTTACGCGGATTAAGGCATTATGTCCTTTTACACTTAATATGGAGAGTCTGGCAGGAGAAGTTATATAGTTCTCAATTTTCAGCCCTCTTTCAAACCGCTCAATTTCAGATATTGAAGGTATTCCTGACACCAGGGCTTCATACACCTTGTCAACTTCATGCTTTGGATGCGTGAGTCTATATGTAAAATCTCCGTCATTAGTCAGAATAATAAGTCCTGAAGTATCATAATCAAGCCTTCCAACCGGGTATAAACGGGTATTGGTTTCTTTTACAAGATCGATAACCGTAGGTCTTCCAAATTGATCCCTGGCACTGGAAACATATCCTACAGGCTTGTTAAGAACAATATATTTCTTGTCTTCAATCGGCTCATTAGTAACACTCATACCATCTACAGCTATGGAATCGGTTTCAACAACCATAATACCCATATCGGTAACTACCTTGCCGTTTACTACCACTCTTCCCTGTCTTATTAATTCCTCGGAAGCTCTACGAGAAGCCACGCCCGCATGGGCTAAATATTTTTGCAGTCTCATATGTGTCATTATTTTCCTCAAATTTGAATATAGAATAAGAAATATTTTATAATTCCTTATGGTATGCGTCAAGTCCATTGAAGTATACCCCTGAAATCCTAAACATAATATTCAGAGTTTTTTCCTGTAAAATTCAAAAAAGCGGGAATTGCTCCCGCTTTTATACTATTCCTAACCAGTGATATGTGAATTTGCACTTTGGTTTGGGTTTTGGTTTTGGTTTTGGTTTGAAGTCTGATATGAATTTTGATTTTTTTTGCCACATTCATCTTTTTTGTTGGACATTTTTGCTTTCAGGAGCTCATTAGCTCTTTCAACCAAATCAGGAACCATATCCAAAATCTTTTCAACTGAGGAATTAACATTAACAGGAAGCAGTTTGATGTGATTTTGTCCACACACCATAAATGCTACCGGATTAATTGATACTCCGGCTCCACTTCCCCCTGCAAATGGGAGTTTTTTATCACCCTGCTCTTCCGAAGACTCACTATTGGTAGCATAATCTCCGCCACCTGCTGCAAAACCGAAGCTTACTTTTGATATAGGTATTATTACAGTTCCATCGGGTGCTTGAACAGCATCACCTACTATGGTGTTAACATCCACCATTTCCTTAATACTTTGCATGGCTGTAGTCATTAGACCTTCTATTGGATGATCTGACACCAGCATCACCACCTTTTCTATTTTTTAAATAAATTTTAATTATTTCTCTCACTATGGATATAATATTTACAATTTTTAGGCTAAATATGCAATCAAAATTCACTTTCCAAACTTTTTCCTTAAAGTCGGTTTCTATCCTGATATCCTTGCTGCCAACCTTAAAATTATTAAAAAGACGACCGGGTATAAATCCTGCCAAATTCCAGAGAAGCCCGTATAAAAGAGCTGTCTGGCATGCATCTCCAGTACCTTCCCTGACGTATAACTTGAATTCTTTCAGTATTACGCTTCTGTAGAAAAGCTTTACCAGAATCCAGAAACTCTTGCGAAGCTGTTGAAAATCACTCTTTTTACGAACCTTCTTCGGCTTTTCCCTTTTCTTTTTATTTTTATTTTCAGGGTAAAACATTATTTTCTTAGCAGGTATCTTTCCGAACAGGTAAATAATAACATAGGCTGAGCACACCAACTTATCCATTTTGAAGGTAAAGCCTACAGTTAACTTTAATTGTAACAATATTAAAATAAGTACAGTCAGAATAAATAATACAACTAAAAAAATAACCAAGAGAGATAACACCTCCTGGTTATTTTTGACATATATTCATTATTTAAATCATTCCGCACTACTTTATTAGCTATTTTCTATCGTCTTCTATGAGTTCTTCTATGTTTAACTCGCTTAAATCCTGAATATCCAGCATAGGAAGATCTCTTACAGATTTAAAGCCAAAGCATTTTAGAAATTCATCTGTAGTTTCATATAGTCGTGGTCTACCGGGGACATCAAGCTTTCCGGCCTCTTTTACCAGGTTGCGCTCAAGAAGTCTTGTAACAGCACTGTCTGAATTTACACCTCTTATTTGCTCAATTTTGGCTTTGGTAATTGGCTGATTATAGGCAATTATTGATAAAACTTCATACGCAGCCTGGGAAAGAGCCTGTTTCTGTCTGATCTGATACAGTCTGGACACATAATCAAAATATTTGGGATTTGAGCACATCTGATATTTCTCATTAATTTCACGTATTATAATACCTCTGTTCGCATTATTGTAGGTATCCATAAAATTTTTCATCAGGTTTCTTGCTGTTTTTTTATCCAACTCAAGGATCTCACATATCTTATCAAGTGACAAAGCATCGCCATGTGAGAAAATCAAACTCTCAATAATGCTTTCAATTGTACTTATCTCCATTTAAAACTCCCTCACGTTTTCGTCTATTTCATTGTACAATTCATAATCATCTGTCTGACTATTTTCATCTGCATTACTTACTATATGTATATCTGAAAACTGCTGTTTCTGCTCAATCCTTACTTTTTTCATCTTAGTAAGCTCAAGAATTGCCATAAAACCTGTAACAACTTCTGTTTTGGATTTTGTTTTCAAGGAAAAAAGCTCGGAAAATTTGAAAGAAACTCTGCTGAAAAGCTGCTTTATAACTTCCCTCATTTTACTTCTTAAAGATACTTTCTCATGCTCAATAAGCTTTGTAATATTTTTTGCACCGACATTGATCTTTTTCCTGTTTCTCTCCAGTATGGCCAAATACTGCTGCCGCAGAACCTGTGGGTCAATCTCCAGTATTTCTTCTCTTGCCGGAATATCGAGAGGTTCAGGTAATCTGAAGAGAACGGTATCCCACTTTCTTTCAAGCTCCTTCAGTTCGGCAGTGAATTCTTTATATCTCTTGTACTCTATTAGTCGTCTGACCAGCTCTTCCCTTGGGTCAAGCTCTTCTTCCTTCTGCTCCTTCTTATCAGGCAAAAGCATTTTAGACTTTATATGCAGAAGAGTCGAAGCCATGACAAGAAATTCGCTGGCTACCTCCAGGTCAAGCTGCTGCATGGCATATAAGTAATCCAGATATTGATCTGTAATAACATTTATAGGAATATCATAAATATCCACCTGATTCTTTTCAAATAAGTGGAATAATAAATCAAATGGACCTTCGAAATTATCAAGTTTTAAGGTGCATGCTTTTGTAAGTGCGCTTTCCATGTAATCTCCAATGCGTGCCATACGCCGTCAATTTGTATTGCCCCAAGTACATTTCCAACCAATTTATATTATCATAAATGGGGCAATAATTACAATAATAATCAGCTGGTAGACTTTTTTACCGACATCACGTAAAATAGAATATCAGATGTTGATATAATTATTGAAAAGATTGTCTTTTTAACTATGGAGGAAATATATGTTTGGTAATTTTAATTTACTTGAAATGTTATTGTCTGTTCCAGGATTATTGTTAGGCTTTGTATTGCATGAGTTTGCTCATGCAAAAATGGCCGACGCACTTGGAGATCCCACTCCCCGCTCCCAGGGAAGGATTACTCTTGATCCCAGAGCACACATTGATATATTGGGATTTATTATGATGCTTGTAGCTAGATTTGGCTGGGCCAAACCGGTTATGACAAATCCAAAATACTATAGGAAGCCCAGAAGAGATGATATTCTTGTTTCAGTTGCAGGGCCTTTTATGAATTTAATTATAGCTATTGTATTCCTTTTCCTGTTAAAGATTTTTGATCTGTCAGGTTTATATGATAACAATGACTCTTTATTAAGAAACACGGCCTCTCTTCTATATATTACGGCACATTTAAATATTGTCCTGTTTGTACTAAACATGATTCCTTTTCCTATGTTTGATGGATACCACGTTATTTCCAACATTTTCAATACATGGAAATACAGGTTTTTTAACCTTTTGGAACAGTACGGCATGTTTATTTTTATCCTTCTGGCTGTCAGTGGTATACTTGGAAGGATATTATCACCTATAGTCGGCATTGTTGAAAGTAATTTATTACTGTTGATTTTTGGTAAGTAAGCCTTCAATAAAAAAGGAGAGCTATTATGCTCTCCCTACACTGAACCATCTTACAATCAATCTTGTGAACAGCTTTGTGAACGATATCTTGCTGACGGCTTCACTTGCAACCAGATCAAACCTGCCAACTTCAACGCTATCTATTTTGTAGATAATCTCACCGACCTTCTGGTTTTTCTTAATGGGTGCTGTTAATTCCGGCACAAGTGCTACTTCTTTTTCTATCTTACCTTTTTCACCTTTTGCAACCAATACGCTCGTATCACTGCCGTAGGCTGCAGTTACCTGTAGTCTGGTTCCCTTTTTAACAGTAATATTACCAACCAGTTCTCCCATTTTATCAAGACTTACCATTTCATAATTTGCAAAGCCATAATCAAGCAGTTTTCTTGACTCAGCAAACCTGGTATTTGAATCAGGCTCTCCTAAAACGACAGATATAAGTCTGAGGTTATTTCTCTTTGTGGTTGCTGAAAGATTGAAGCCTGCCTTGTTGGTAAAACCGGTTTTTAGTCCGTCGGTGTTGGCATAAAACCTGATCAGCTTATTGGTATTATCAAGCTTGAAAGTTCCGTCTCTAAAGGTATCCTGCCATTTACCCGTGAACTGCAGAACCTTGGGATGCTTCATTACCAATTCACGGGACATAACTGCAACATCATGAGCCGAACTGTAGCCATCGTCATTTAGTCCGGTGCAGTCAAGAAACTGAGTATCTTTCATTCCCAGCTCCGCTGCTTTCCTGTTCATATCTGAAACAAAGGTTTCTTCGCTTCCGCTTACTTTTTCTGCAAGAGCAACTGTTACATCATTGGATGAGTGAATCGCCAATGCCTTCATCATCTCTGAAACAGAAAACTTCTCTCCCGCTTCAAGATAGGCCTGAGAGCCACCCATACCTGCAGCATTGTCTGAAACCTCAACCATATCATCAAATGAAAGCCTTCCGGAATCTATAGCTTCCATAATTAAAAGCATTGACATCACTTTAGTTACACTGGCAATTGCCAGCTTTTCATGGCTGTTTTTTTCGGTCAGAATTTTACCTGAAGCTGCATCCATCAAAATAGCGGACTTGGCTTTTAAGTCCAATACATTAGTTTTTGCAATAAGTTTATTAACCGCAACATCGTCATACTTGGCCGAGGCTTCTACTGCAGCTTCGTCAGAATCAGCAAACACAGTTATCGGCATTAGCATTACAGCTATTGATAAAATATATCCCACTATCGACTTTCTTTTCACTTAGGTCCCTCCAATTATTAACTACTCACGACAGTATATATGTCCTAGTTAATTGTTATGCTGGACCATAAACGTATATTCTGACAATACATAAAATATTTATTTCTTCTCTGAAAAGTATAAAGCTTTTGTGCAAAAATTTCTTATTGAGGTAATTGGGTTCAGGTCATCTCAACATCTTTTGAATCAATATAGGCCAAAATAAGCGGCTTTTTTACAGGAGCGCTGTCACTTATCTGGACAGCCTGCTGCAGCAAACCACATGCCTGGGATATTTTATCCTCCCTGTTTGTATAGAGGGTTGCAAGGACTTCACCTTCTTCTACTTTATCACCTGTCTTCTTATTGAAATATATGCCTGCTGCATAATCTATAGTGCTTTCCTTTGTTTCTCTGCCTGCCCCCAGCTCAAGTGAAGCTACGCCTATTGAATCGGTTTTCATAGTACTGATATAACCGGAAGCTTCTGCTTTATATTCGAAAGTATGCCTAACCTGAGGGAATAAACTATAGTCTTCGATGATACCTTTATTACCCCCCTGTTTTTCAATAAGCTCTCCAAATTTTGAAAGAGCCTTTCCACTTTCCACTGCTTCCCGGACAAGCTTCCGGCATTCCTCATATGTTCCCTTTCCGCTCAGCTCAAGCATTCGAGCTGCCAGGACAAAGGATACCTCTGAAAGATCCTGTGGGCCTCTGTTTTTAAGGGTTTCAATTGCTTCAATTATCTCCAGCGAGTTACCGACTGCTTTTCCAAGAGGTATATCCATTTCAGTTACAATTGCAACAGTATGTCTGCCGGTGTTCTCACCTATCTTTACCATAGCCTGCGCCAGTTTGACAGAGTCCTCAAGATCCTTCATAAAGGCACCGCTGCCTGTCTTCACATCCAATACAATCCTGTCAGCTCCTGAAGCCAGCTTTTTACTCATAATACTGCTTGCGATAAGCGAAATATTATTAACGGTGGCAGTAACATCTCTCAAGGCGTATATCTTTTTGTCGGCGGGTGCCAGATTCCCGGTTTGACCGGCTATAGCAATACCGATTTCCTTTACATTTTTGATGAAGCTTTCACGTGAGATACTTGTGTTAAAGCCCGGTATTGCTTCAAGTTTATCTATGGTTCCTCCTGTGTGGCCAAGACCCCTGCCGGACATTTTTGCAACAGGGATGCCGCAGGCGGCAACAATTGGACCAAGAATGAGAGTTGTCTTATCACCTACCCCTCCTGTGCTGTGTTTATCTACCTTTATTCCAGGAATTTCAGATAAGTCTATCATATCACCTGAGTGTGCCATTGCATCAGTCAATTGAGCCGTTTCACGCTCGTTCATACCCTTCAGAAATATGGCCATCAGAAGAGCAGCTGCCTGGTAATCTGGTATACTGTTTTTGCAGTACTCGGCAATAAAAAATTCAATTTCCTCAAAGGTCAATTCAAAACCGTCCCTTTTTTTTTCGATAATATCATACATTCTCATAATAAATCCCTCCAGATTATACTCTATCTTTTATTTTAATAAATGTTACATAGGAATACACACATATAATTATGGTAATGGCAAGGGTTACAGCCAGCAAAGCAATAATACCGGCAAACCCGTTCAGAAAGGCAGCTGCCAGGCAAAAAAAACCTCCACCTATAAATACATACCCTCCAAATCTATGGGTTTTTTTCCATACCTCAGCATTTCTTAACGTCCAGATAATTCTGACTCCAAAAACCGAATTCATTTTTACCCGGGGAAAATAGTTACCAATTACAATATAAAAGACCCCCATCGCTAAATTTATTATCTTTATTATGTCAAATTCGTAACCTAAAGAACTAAATATAATCCAAATATTCAATACAATAAAAAACATAACAGTCAGAATTGTAATAAGCTCATATGTATTTTTATTCATTTCATTTCTTTTATCAAGTTTGCCTAAAAAATACAAAAGAAAGTACATCCCAACAGTTGTTAAAGGCAGTAAAAGCATTGTCCATTTTCCGGTATAACCGTCAATCTCCATTTGAAAATTGCGGTGTGGAATATTCTCGGGTATAAATGGATAAATAATAATATTACCAATAACCGCCGCAAAAATTATAAATAATAGTTTTTTATTTATTTTCATTTTATCACTTCTCCTTAAAATCAAAAAACCACTCAAGCACTTCTTGAAATACAGTAGTATTCAATGAATAAACAATGTTCTGCCCTCTCTTTTCACCGATAACAAGGTTGGCATGCTTAAGAACACTAAGATGATGACTGATGGAGGGCTTGCTCATACTGAAGTTTTCGGCTATCTCTCCGGCATTTAAATCCTCATCTTTTAAAAGCTTCAGAATTTGCCGTCTCGTAGGGTCTGACAAGGCGTAAAAAACATCATTCAAAATGTCTCACCACCATTAATTATATATTTAGATAATTATCTAAATATATAATACTTCCAGATAATACCTTTGTCAATTATTTTATATAACTGACCCAGCAATATTTTAATTAGGCACAAACTATAAAGGGACACTTATGATTAAGTGTCCCTTTTCTAAATTGAATTATGCCCTCGGATGAGTCTTCTTGTAAATTTCTTTTATCTTGTTTTTAGCAATCTGAGCATATATCTGTGTTGAGGATATGTCAGAGTGTCCAAGCATTTCCTGAATTGATCTCAAATCAGCTCCATTTTCCAATAGATGAGCTGCAAATGAGTGTCTCAACGTATGAGGAGTTATATCTTTATTAATATTGGCCTGATTCTTATAATGCTTTATTATTTTCCAGAAACCCTGTCTTGTTAACCTTTTACCATTTACATTAACAAACAGAGCCTCTTCATTGCTATCCTGAATCAGGAAGTTTCTCGATTTGGATAGGTATTCATGTACAGCTGCCACTGAAATTGAACCAATTGGGATACTTCTTTCGCGATTACCCTTATTGCACTTTATAAAACCCAAATCAAGATTAATATCCAACAGATTCAGCGATATAAGCTCAGATACACGTATACCGGTAGCATACAGGAGCTCAAGCATTGCCTTATCCCTGATTCCCTTCAGGTCAAGACATTTCGGCTGATCCAGCAGTAGTTCAACCTCCTGGGTAGATAAAATCTGAGGCAGCTTCTTCTCTACTTTTGGAGATTCAAGCTCCGAAGTTGGGTCAAGTTCAATAATCTTGTTCTTGTGCAAAAATTGATAAAAGGATCGAATTGAAGCCAGATTTCTTGATATGGTTGAGGTTGCCCTTCCTTTCTTTTGTAGATGCAGAAGATATGCTATAACAGTTGTTTTATTGGTCGAGGAAATATTGGTGGCATTTATCTCTTTCAGATATGTAGTGTACTGCTCAATATCCCTCTTGTATGACTGTAGAGTATTAAGAGACAATCTCTTATCCCTTTCAAGGAAATTAATAAAATTTTCAACCTGAACTTCCATCAAAAACGACTCCTTTTTTTTTAGTTGAGCACTTAGTAATCTATTTTTATAAAATCAGACTTAATCTTTAGAATATATTCTATAACAAATATTTCTATATTTAAAGAACATTTTGTATTTTTATCTATATTTAACATAATTATTCCAAATATTTGTTGAAATTTCCAGTTATTGATCATAAATTAAGTAATTTCAATGCGCCTGATGATAAAAATGCCTCTAAAATTGTTGCAAGTAAAATGAATATTGAAAAAAATCCGGCTACAAAACTATATGGCATAAGTTTTTGCTTAACTCCGCCGGTTTTCATCTTAGACCTCTTTAACCAGTCTTTTAAAATATTTCTGGACAGCTTTATACCATTAACGCCAAGAGCAATTATACATGGAATCATAATTATTTCCTTTGGTACAAAACACACTGACGAAATAATTATGCCCTTCGTTCCCAAAACCCCCATTATGATTCCAGAACTAAAGCCGGTACTAAAACCTCGCATACCCATGACTATGTAGTATATAGGAAAACCGACAACGGTAAAGCCAAGAAGCCAGAACAAAACAATTATTTTCAAATTATCCAACAATGACATTTTAAACAGAGTTACCTGGCTAAAATTGTTGGTATCCAATAGCTTTAAAAAGCCATTGAAAAAAGTAACCATTTCATCCTTTTGCTGATAATCAAGGTCATTTACAGAAGCTGCTCCCAAAAAAATTCCAATAATATAAAACAAGAACAAGCTTAAATATGTAAATTTATTTTCCTTGATGTGATCCTTTATTACATTGCATATTTTTTTAATAACCATGTGTTCCTCCAGCATATTTTATCTGAATTGGTAAAAGTGTTTTGTCAATAAAATATATGCCGGATAAACATAAGATATTACATATTATAGATTGTTCTCTCTTATCTTTCTTTCAGCGAGCAAGACACCTATTATGGTTTTAGCGTCAGTTATTTTATGTTCCAGGATCATATCTACCAGGTTTGATACATGTATTTTTTCAACATCAAGGAATTCATCCTCATCAGTGCAGGCTTCGCCCTGAGTTAATCCGGTTGCTGTATACATATGAATAACTTCATTGCAAAAGCCGGGAGTTGTGTGAATGCTGATTAAATGCTCTATTTTATCAGCTTTTAGTCCTGTTTCCTCCATTAACTCCCTTTCAGCACATACCTTAGGGTCCTCTCCGTCGGAATCAAGCTTTCCTGCCGGTAACTCAAGAGTTGTAAGATCCAACGGCTTTCTGAACTGCTTGACCATGTAAAGCTCACCTTTTTCATTAATAGGAACAACTACAGATGCACCTGGATGCAAAACAATATCTCTTGTAGCCTCCTTACCGTTTGGGAGACTGACTGTAAGATTTTGAACCTTGATTATGTTACCCTTGTAAATGTCTTCTGTTTTTAGTGTTTTTTCTGAATAATCCATTTTTCTTCCTCCTACTTTCCTGCTGCTTTTTTGATTTCATCTGTGGCCAGCTTGTCACACCTGTTATTCATTTCATTATCTGCATGTCCTTTAACCTTTATCCATTTAATACGATGATAATCAGACAAGCTTACCAGTTCCTTCCACAGCTCAACGTTTTTTACTTCTTCATTTTTGCCTCGTTTCCAGCCGGTTTTAATCCATTTATCAACCCAGCCCTGCGTAAAGGCGTTAATCAAATATGCACTATCACTATATAAATTCACACTGCACGGTTCCTTTAGCTTTTTTAATGCTTCAAGCGCTGCTGTGAGCTCCATTTTGTTATTTGTAGTAGCACTTTCAAAGCCTGACATTTCAATTTTGTGCTCTCCATATATAAGAACAGCGCCCCAGCCTCCTGCACCAGGATTACCGGAACATGCACCATCTGTATATATTTCAACCTGCTTCATCATAACCTCCTTGATCCCATATGTGCAGGGTCAATGTTGACTGACCCTTGAATTGTTTCTCGGACCTATCATTCAGCATGCCCTTTTTCAAAACAATTCTATTATAACGTATTATTGGCAATATCCAAATAAAAATTTCATTAATTTACCACAAACAATAATTCACTACCCTTATTTTTTAATATTCCATATGGTTATGACAGCAATTTTTTCTATCAACACAGAACACCAGTTCCCCCAGACAATGCACACCATCAAAATATATGAAAATTCCTAAAGCTAAACGGGAGACACAAGAACTTTATTTGTGTCTCCCGCTTGTATTTAGAATCCAATTCATCGATTGCTTTATTACAACTGACCAAAACTAAGTATTTGAAAAGTTATTAATTAATTCCTGCCTAAATATTGATTCCGATCTTTAACAACAACAAGGCATAGACTGAAGTAATAAAGGTCAAGATCAGTGCAAATACGAAGGCAATTCTAATAACCTTGTTTTCCTCACCCAACTTGTCAATGGAAGCAGCAGCATTTTGAAGCTTGGCCGGTGATATAACACTTGCCAGGCCACCTCCAAAGGCTAGTGCAGCTGTTACAATAATAAGGCCGTTTAGTCCCAGATTGAGGTTTTTTGCTGTTTCCATTGTATAGTTTGCAAACATTGCAATGGTTGATGCCTCACTCCCTGTAATGAACCCGCCAAACAAGCCGACAAACCCTGTTATAAAGCCGTAGGCACCACTGAAGGCATCAGCTGATACATCCGCCAGAACTTTTATCATACTTGCAGAATGGTACTTCATTGCAGCCATATCCCAGTTTGAGTAATTCATTATTTCGCCTATTGCAAAGAATATTGCTGCTGAGAATACCGGCCTTGGAGCTCTTTTCCACCAAACTTTAAAGGTATCCTTAACCTGCGAGGCCTTAGGTCTTATAACAGCCATTGAAAGAATTACCGCCACAGCAATCCAGGTGTAGGCATTCCATAAAGCTCTTGTGCTGATACCTTTCCCATCAACAGCGATACCGTTTATAGGTAGTTTTAAATTATAAAGAATATCATATAAAGGCTTTGGTAGATTTAAAGCCAGTATGAGACCAATTAATATAACCCAGGGACTAAGTGCCTTCCAAAGTGGATATTGCTTTTCATACGCCTTTTCTTCCTCGGTAAGATTACTTCTGTCTATAATGTTCTTACCGGTAATTTTAAGGTATATTGCCATTGCAATAATTACTGCAATACCGCAAAGTACGCCTGTCAGGGTTACAAGATTATCAACCTTGTTAGTAAAATAAGAAACAAGCGCAATTACTCCGCCTGTAACAATACATGGAAGGAACCCTTTTTTTATTCCGTTCCACTTATCAACTATATATAGCATACAGAAACCAATCAGTGTGGAGACAATGGGTAAAAACATGTAAAATACACTTCCTGCCTGAGAAGGTGTTATTTCATGTCCCGGGCCTAAGAACCTGTTTGCGAAATCTAAAAATGCAACTATAGGTGCCCCAAGTAAAGCATATGTACAAAGTGCATCATAACCGATTGAAGGAAGTGCAATGGCGACATAGGTTGAGTACCCCATAGCCAGAAGGATGGGCGGCAATAAGGAAACCGGAGTGGCTCCGACGGCCACCATAAGTGTTCCGAAGCCTATATTGATCATCATAATCTGAACAGCCTTATTTTGACTGGATATAGTCTTGATAAATATAATGATCCTTTTCAAGGCCCCTGTCTTTTCCATATAAGCCATCATAAACAGGGATGTCAATACTATTAATGAAACAGGAAAAGATCTTATGATACCTGAAAATGTCGACCTTAGTATTACTTCGAGAGAGGTATTGAAAAAGAGAAATGCAACTGCCGAAACACACAGCCAGCCTACGATACCACTGATATCTGCAGACTTTTTAAAAATGACAAGCATGCATACTATTACCGCAATTGGTAATAGAGTTAATAAAAATGACCCTACCATTCTAACCGTCCTCCATGAAATTAAATTTTACTTACAACCACCCATTCTACATGTAATCAAATTGCCAAAGTGCTATTGGCAACTAATGAAAAACGCTCTACTGAAATATTCTAATACATATTTACATAAAAATAAAGTGCAATTTGTCATAAATTACACTTTATCCCGCATTATAGTAGTATGTATTATTAAAATCCCTATTTGTACCTGTTGCATTTACCTGCTGTCAATCGTTATTAATTACTCTTTTACTTTTACTGCACACTGTTATAATAATCCTTAAACAACTCATAGTATCTATAGGTCTCCTGAGCATATGTTTCCTTGGTTTTAACAGGCCCGATGGTCACTGATATTTTTGATTGGTTGTAGGTTTCCAATACTTTTTTCAGTTGTTCCACCTCTAAATGGTTAAGGTCTATATCCGGGTCCCCAGTAAGGCTTATAGCTCTCGCACGTAATTGGGCAGCACAGAAATAAACAGCATACTTCGGATTTTGAAGCATTTCCTTTAATTGTTCGTCAGACTCATTGATAATCAGAGAGTCTTTTCCGTGAACTACCTGCTCATTAAATCTAGCATTTTCTAGACCAATCTGGCAGATACCCATTGATTTTCCGCCGATTACAGGCAAACCGTCCAGTAAATCCTCCTGACCAAGAAACATCATTTCTCTGAATAATACAGCTGTAATCAGTTCTTTTGGAACTTTCTGCGCTTCAGAAATCCTTTCAATGGAGCTATTTAATTCCTTCAATGCATTCATTGTATAATCAAAGCTGAAAATATAATAAATCCCAAATTTCATATCTCTGTATGAATCTTTGTCAATCTGGGTTCTCAGTTCTTCAGTGATTGCATTGCGTCTTGCCATTTCCGATAATATTTCATTTATTGATAGATTTGAGTCCTTATTGCTGTTTTCCAACAGCATGTATTCCTGTTGATTATGTACATTTATTATTCCTTGTAATATTCCCTGTCTTATACTGCTTTGATATTCTGTCTGCAAGGCATTATTCTTATTAGTTTCAGCTCTTTGGGAATACCTGTCTCCAATGGAATTACTCTGGCTGTATACAAACTTCATTTCTTTTTCTTTTAATAATTCAACTTGCCTATCAATGAAACCGGTTATATTAAACATACTATTGGCTGAGTAAAGCAGCATACTTCCAAATAAAATTGCAATTAAAGAAAAAGTTGCTTTTTTCTTTAATCTTCTGATAAACATATTACCTCCCATCTACGTATTCTTCACGTAGTTAAATAGTAATAACCTTATATAAAAGAGTAATTTTCCTTATTAAATTGTACTATTGATCCAAGCTTTGCCTATATTTACATCCTTATAAGTTATACAAATTTTCAAAATAATTGTCAATTATTCAATTACAGCAAAATCTCTAATATATATTAATTGCTATTAATTATACTGCAATACTTCACGTTTTGTATGAAATAGTGTGATTTCCTCTCTTCTCATCAATATTTCTAAAATCCTTCATTTTCTAGGGCTCTAAAGGTACAAATATAAACAAAAAGCAATGAGAATCCTCATTGCTTTTTGTTTATATTTAATAAATTTTTTGAAACCATAATATTTTGAAACTTCATAATAACTTGTAAAAAATTATTTATTTTAATCTCTTAAGTGAAATAATCCATTACTTTAAAGCATCTACAATTGCTTTTTCAACAAGTTTAAGCCTGGCAGCAACCTCATCTATTTCTACATCCGACCTTTCCTGCTTTAAATCACCCTTGAGAATTTCAGACAGCTCCTCAAATTCCTCTCTTAAGGTTTCAAGCATTTCAACAACAGCGAGCCTTCTAAATCTCTTCTGAACATCAGCATTCGGAATGTTTTCATAGACACTGTCAGCAGTGACAACAAAGCTATCCCCTCTTGATGGAACAATACACTTAAGTCCAAACTCATCAGTCAGGGTTTGTGAAAACTCTGTCATTATTTCCAGCTCACCATGAACCACAAATACTTTCCTGGGTTTTTTGTTAAAACTGCCAATCCAGGATAGTAAACCAGCTCTGTCAGCATGACCCGAAAATCCGTCAATTGATTCAATTCTGGCATTTACTGATATCTCTTCACCAAAAAGTTTTACTTTAGCTGCACCGTCCAGTATCTTTCTTCCAAGAGTGCCTTCAGCCTGATAGCCTACAAATAAAATGGTGGATTCTTTTCTCCATAAATTATGCTTAAGGTGGTGTTTTATTCTGCCTGCATCACACATACCGCTGGCTGAAATAATTATTGTACTTTCTGTTTTCTCATTTAATTTTCTTGATTCCTCAGGCGACTGTGTAAACTTAAGCATGGGGAAATCAAGAGGATTATCACCGTTGGCAATATATTCCTTTGCTTCTTCATCAAAACAATCAAGGTTTTCTCTGAAAATCTGAGTTGCTGATGTTGCCAAAGGACTATCAACATAAACAGGAACGTTTAAAAGTTTGTTAACCTTATCGCCGAAAACGTCCATGTACTTATTCAGATCGTATATGATTTCCTGTGTTCTGCCCACTGCAAAAGAAGGAATTACTACATTACCGCCTTTGGCAACTGTTTCAGTAATAATATTAATAAATCTTTCAATCTTTTCTGTATCCTTCTTTAACGTATGAAGTCTGTTTCCGTATGTTGATTCGACCACCAGGTAATCCGCATCTGCAATAACTGTCGGATCTCTTAAAATAGGTATTCCTTTGTTACCCAAATCGCCGCTGAATACAATCTTGGTATCCTTTCCGTTCTCCCGGACCCATACCTCAATAATTGAAGAACCAAGTATATGTCCTGCATCATTAAATCTGACACGAATATTTTCAGTAATACTTATTGCTTCACCATATGCTACGCCTTTAAACAGGCCAAGACATTCTGTGGCTTCCTTCACTGTATATAACGGCTTAACGGGGGATTTACCCGCTCTTTGCCTTTTTCTGTTAATCCACTCATTTTCAATTTCCTGTATATGTCCGCTGTCGGGGAGCATTATACCGCACAGCTGCATTGTAGCCTTAGTTGTATATATTTTTCCTTTGAAACCATCCATGTAAAGCTTTGGTATTCTGCCACTATGGTCAATATGAGCATGAGTTAACAGCATAAAATCCAGATTACCTGGATTAAATGGAAAAGGCTCGGCATTCAGAATTACTTCACTTGCACGACCTTGAAACATACCACAATCCACAAGAAATTTAGTATCCTTTGTCTCCACCAGATAACAAGAACCCGTTACTGTTTTAGCTGCTCCAAGAAAAGTAATATTCATAACAGCACCCCATTTCGTCATAATTTTCGTATATAATATTTATTCTATTAAAGCTCGACAAATTCCTGCTTATTAGTAACCTCCTGCTGTTTCTTCGAAAGAAAATAGGTATATACACATCTTATAGTAATGGCTGTCAATACTATACCTCCTCCAATAAGAGAATAAATCCCGGGCACCTCATGAACAACCAGCGCAACCCATATCGGATTCATAACAGGTTCAATAACAGGAATTAATACGGCTTCAAGAGCAGATACATTTTTTATAGCTATTGAAAATAATATATATGAAAAACCAAGCTGAAAAATACCTAACAGACTTATACCCAGTACGCTTTTAGCGTCAGGGGCCGATTGAAACATAAAGGGTAAGGCAATAACTGCAGTCAGAATATTACCCCAAAAAATTCTGTCGAGAGGAGAATCATCCTTTTGCAGCCGTAAAAGCAAAGCAACAAAAGCAAATGTTACCCCGCTGAATATTGCAAGCATATTTCCAAGCATTCCACCGGGAGAGAGCTTCTCAACAAAGAATAGCAGCATACCTCCTAAAACAACAATTATTGTGATAACATCGTGCTTCCTTACCTTCTCCTTCAGAAATATTGCTCCAAAGATTGCCACATATATTGGAGCTGTGTATTGAAGAACAATAGCATTTGCCGCAGTTGTAAGTTTCGTTGCACATACAAATGCGATTACCGTTGCGGCATATACAAAGGCCGAAGCAAATTTAAGCCAGGTGAATTTAAAATCAGGTTTTTTGATAAAAATCAATATGAGAGCAGCTGCTATCAAACTTCTCCCACCTGCAATTGCAATAGGGTTCCAGTTAACCAACTTTATAAGCAAACCGCCAAGACTCCACATAACCGCTGTAACGGCAAGCAAAAACAACGCCAAACTTCTCTTTGGCGTTATCTCAGTTACATTAAATTTAAACATTTTATCCCCTTATCTCATCATTTGTAATTTTTAACGAATAGTGCAGCAAGCTTTACGCAATTTTCCAGGTCATCAAGGCTTACCATCTCTGCCGGCGAATGAACGCTTCTGCAGGGTATGGATATTCCTCCACACGGAACTCCCATACCGGTTGTCTGAATTGCTCCTGGGTCACTTCCGCCTCTGTCCAGCAGTTCAAGTGTATATGGAATACCATTTGCTGCGGCCAATTCCTCAAAGCTTCTGCGAATCGCAGGATGTGCAATATATGCACTGTCTTTTACCTTTATGGCAGGACCTCCGCCCAGTTTCACATCTCTTTTATTACTTTCCGGAGTATCACCGGTCAGGGTAACATCTATACCGATGGCGCAGTCTGGCATTGTTCCGAAGGCTGCTGTTTTAGCACCCCTTAAGCCCAGCTCCTCCTGAGTTGTGAATACGAAGTATACTTCGTTATCGGTCTTAGGAAGGGTTTTAATCAATTCTATAAGTACTGCGCATCCACTTCTGTCATCCATTGCTTTTGAAATTGCGCAGCCACCCTGAACCAGGAAATCTCCCACAAAGCAGGCTGTATCACCTACTCTTACCAGTTTTTCAGTTTCATCTCTATTGCTGCAGCCAATATCGATATACATCTTTCCAAGCTTCAAGTTCTTGTAATCTTCAAGTTTTTCTTCAGCGTTAACATTTCCGATGGTTCCGTTTCTGAATTTTACTTTTTGACCTAATGAAGTAAATGGTGATACACCACCTAAATTTGAAAATCTGATAAAGCCGTTATCATCAATAAAGGTAGCTATTACACCTATCTCATCCATATGTGCTGCAAGCATAATCTTCTTCTTTTTTCCTCTTTTTACTGCAATGAGATTGCCCATTGCGTCAACCTTTATATCATCTACATATTTTCTTATTTCATCCGTTATAACTTCTCTTATATCTTCTTCATTACCGGAAACTCCAAATACCTGAGTTACCTTTTTTAATGTTTCCTGCATGTTAACCTCCTAATCGAGTATGACTTTGAGCCGCCTTACGGCCAGAATTTTGATGTATTACAGCCTGGAACCTTTACTTTTTACTTCATCAATTTCTTTCATTTATATAAAGCTCTTATCCTTGCTGATTTGATATAGCGCGGAAATTGTCAGTCGTTCAACAGCTTCATAGTCACTTCTGCTCATTACGGAAACAGGTGAATGAATGTATCTGCAGGGCACTGATATGGATGCTGTTTTTACTCCGTTGCCGGTCCTCTGTATTTGTCCTGCATCATTTCCGCCTGTGGTAGTCTGTTTGTACTGTACTTTAATTCCATTCCTGACTGCAACGTCATACAGATACTGAACCAGTTCCCTGTCACAATAACAGGTTCTATCCATTATTGTCAGTGCCGCACCGTTTCCGAGAACTGTAGAATACTCATATGTCTCAACGTCAGGAACATCCGCACAAGTAGTGCCTTCAATAATCAAGGCCAGGTCAGGCATAACATTATAAGCTGCAACCTGAGCTCCCCTCAGACCGACTTCTTCCTGAACGGTGAAACAGGCATAGAGTTCAAAGTCATAACTGTGCTTAAGTGCTTCAATCAATACAGCACAGCCTACTCTGTCATCCAGAGCCTTTGCCTTTATGCAATCATAACCCAGTTCCATAAAATCACTGTCAAAGGCTATAAAGTCTCCAAGAGGAGCAAGTTTCTCAGCCTCTTCTTTAGATTCAGCCCCAATATCAATATACAGATTTTTTATCCTGGATATTTTTTCTCTTTCTTCCCTCTCCTGCTGGTGAATGGGTTTACTACCTATAACTCCGTTCAAACGTTTTTTTCCAACCAATACTTTTTTACCTGGAAGTATTCTGTCATCAATACCTCCAACAGCTTTGAACTTTACAAAACCTTTGTCAGTGTGTCCTGATACAATAAAGCCTACTTCATCCATATGTGCCGACAGCATGACTTTTAGCTTGCTACCGCTGCTCTTTTTATAAGCTATTATGTTTCCGATTGAATCAACCCTGTATGAATCACATAAACCTTCTATTTTAGAAATGATATATTCTCTTACGTCATTCTCATTACCTGATACACCATTTAAATCAGTCAGTTCTTTTATAAGCATAATAATTCCCCCAACTGTTCACTACTAATTTTAGCAAACTCAGACACTATTCTTGCAGTGTATTTTATATCATCAAGATTTACTGTTTCTATGGCAGTGTGCATATACCTTATTGGTATTGACAGTAAGACAGTAGGTATCCCGCTGGCACTAACCTGCGTTGCCCAGGCTTCTGTTCCCGTATCACCTGCCTCAACCATTTTTTGAAAAGGAATCAGGTTATCCTTTCCCAATTCAAAGAATTTGTTCACCAGCTTCGGATGAAGATTTGGTCCTATTGATATTTCGGGACCTTTACCTGGAGTCGAAGAAACTTCCTTAGAGAGATCTGGAATATCTCCATGGCAGGTATCAATAACTATTGCCGCATCAGGTCTGATACCATACGATGCTGTCATTATTCCGGTCAAGTGTGTTTCCTCCTGTGCAGAAGCAATGAAAATCAAATCATTCTCATGATTAACATCCTTAATAAGTTTCAGCACTTCCAATAGGCAAGCAATGCTTGCTCTGTTGTCGAGGGATTTGCAGCTTACCTTTTGATCATTTATTTTTGTAAATTTTGATCTCAAAGTTACTGTATCACCGATAGAAATTATTTTCTTCAGTTCTTCGCCTGCAATACCGGTATCAATCTTTATATTCTTGATTTTTACTGCCTTACCTGCATCCTCGGCCTTTAAAAGATGCGGAGGCGTAGCACCGATTATTCCAATAATATCTTTTTTACCATGAATTATAACTTCCTGTGCCAATAGAATTTTACTGTCTATTCCGCCAATTTCGGTTATTCCTACAAAACCTTTTTCATCTATGGAATTTACTAAAAACCCTATTTCATCCAAGTGTGCAGACAGTATTGTTTTTTTTGCTGCCTTGTTATATCCCTTTTTCAAACAAATAACATTAAAAAACTTATCAACAACAACCTGATCGCAGCTATCCCTGAAAAGCAGTGCGACTTTTGCAGCAGCTTCCTGCTCAAAGCCTGCTACCGCAACAAGTTGTGACAAGTACTCCAAGTTTTGAATAATACTCATTTATCTGATTCCTCAACCTTTTCCATAATTCCATGGAATGATTAAAATATCGCCTAAAATTGGGTTCTAATGTTTAATCATTCCACTGTAATTCAATTCTATCAAATATATTTAGACTTTCCTAGAAGTGTTTTCTAATTTTAAATATATTTTTTGTTATGCAATACGTTTAGATTAATTAAGACAAGCCTAACGCATTGCTTGCTAAAATTATTTACTGAAATTATTTGCTAAAATAATTTATATGTTTACTATTGACTTAATATAGTTTTTTTATTATACTAAATCTCGTCCTTTTCGAGGGCCTTTAGCTCAGTTGGTTAGAGCAACCGGCTCATAACCGGTTGGTCCGGGGTTCGAGTCCCTGAAGGCCCACCACATTTTTATTTTAGTTTAAGATTATTTACTGGCCTTTCTTCGCTGCCGCGAAGATAAGGATTGCTTACAGCAATCCCAACAGGGACTCTCAAGCTGTAAAACGTGCTACAAGCACCTTTTACGACGCTTTCGTCTGAAGGCCCACCATATGCCCAGATAGCTCAGTCGGTAGAGCAGGGGACTGAAAATCCCCGTGTCGCTGGTTCGATTCCGGCTCTGGGCACCAAATTAAAACGAATTCCGGATATCTTAATAGAAGTCCGGAATTCGTTTTTTTGATTTATGTTTGATTAAAGTCACTATATCGCTATAGAAATTTTTTACATTTGATGAATCAAAGTTTCAATAGTGCGGCAGACATGGAATACCCCGCCCCTACCGAAAACAATACAATATAATCCCCCTGCGCTACCTTTCCTTCTTTTATGGCATCATGTAGTGCAAAGAACGGGCTTGCACAGCCTGTATAACCGTACTTTTCTCCTACGGTCGTTGTTTTTTCAAAAGGAACACCTAATTTTTCCAATGTTAATAATCCATCCGGTATTGAAAACTGGGAGAATAAATAATGATTTATATCATTCGGCTCCAGTCCGTTTCTTTCAAGTAAATCAGATATCAGCTGTTTCCAGTCGTCAGAAAAGAAACTTACATCATGTTGAATCCAGAGTAATTTCTTATCATTTTCTTCAATATCTTTATTATGTAAATTTGAAAATCCGCATTTTGGTGATTCCATAAAATTATGGTTCATAGAATTGGTATAATAATTACAGTCTATAAAGCCCGACTTTATTCTGCTGTCAGGAACATTCTCAAGAATTATTGCTGCACATCCGTCAGCAATATTAGGGTAGGAGACAACACAGTCTTTTCTTACCATTCCGGTAATATATAAAGATCCAACTATTAGCGTGTACTTTATTCTATTGTTAGAAAACATATACCGGCTTGCCAAATCATAAGCAGTCAACATTCCAATGCAATTGTCATTCATGTCAAAAACCAGGTGGGCACATTTGCTGCCTAACATATTATTCAATTTTAAAGCATTAGTGGGGACTAAGTATTCCGGAGTTTCCGATACAAAGATAATCATATCCAAATCTTCAGGTGAAATATTGGATTTTTCCAAAGCTTTTCTGGCTGCTTCGTAAGCCATAGTAAGAGAGTTCTCGCCCTCAGTTGCCAGGTATCTTTCTTTTCTGCCTAGATGCTTCATCAGAGGTTCTGCATCTACTCCCAATTTAGAAAAGTGATTTATAAAGAAGTCATTTCCTATCATGTTATTTGGGTGGTATATTTCCAGTCCAATTATATCAACATTTGTAAAACCCATATGTCAACTCCTATCTATTGTATTTTATAAATTATTTGAATGAACATTATCATTTCATACAATTAAGGATATGGAGCTTCCTTGTGAAATAAAACCCACCATGTATTAATCATAGTGGGTTATACAAGTATTTATATTGCCTTATTTAGTGCCTCATCAACTGAAGAGACCATTTCATAGCTTTGATCAAAACCAATTTCCTTTGCAACTCTGGCCACCTGTGAATTGGTAACCGAAGAATCAAAATTAATCATGAAAACCTTTTTAAAATTATCTCTCATATAAAGCTGCATACACCCCTGTAACATTGGGAGCATTTCCTGAGTTGATGCTTTTAATCCCCTTCCATCTAAAATCAGGCTTGTACTTTTTGTGTCCAGTTTTTTGACTATAGACTCATACTCTCCTATAAATGCATTTGCTTCTTCAGGAGTAAAAAAACCACCTACTGTAACTACTACTGCCTTGCCTTTTTGCTCAAACTTATACACCCACTACAACTCCTTTCATGATTTGTGTAAAATTTATATAATTTATGTAAATATACCAAATTATACTACATTTTGCAAGCTCTTAGAGACCTTATTTACTATTTTGGAGACAAAAAGGGACTCCTGCAAGACCAATCTCTTGGTTTTGCATTAGCCCCTTTTCACTGCATCATATACAATATATCTACTTCTTATTATTTAACATCTGCCTTCTTCACAGGAGCGTCTGCAGTTAATTCAATTAAGTGAGCAAAGCACTTAATATCAAAAGCCGTCAGCTCATAATTTTTAACACGGTTGTTGACTCCCTCCAGACGCATTCTCCACATTGTGGGAATTGCGGGGGCCTCATCAAAAAATGCCTGTTGGAATGCGTGGTATTTTTCGGATAGAAAAGCCTTATCCCATGCCTTTTCGGAGGAAATGTCACTCATAATAGCATTGAAGGTGTCGCTTGTATATCTTGTGTAATTTGCAGATGAGTCGGGACCCCAAAGATTCTTAGGATTAGGGTCAAAACCTGTCTGCCATGCGCCGTCGTACATATCAATCTTCGGATCATCGTGCTCGACCGCATCATAAAAAGCGTTGAACTCAGTCAAACGGCCGTTGTACAGCTCAACCTTCAAGCCTACATCCTTCCAGTTCTGCATTTTGAATTGTGCATAAGTATCCATACCCTCTCCGTCCATGGCCGCCCATGTAATACTGAGAGGCTTTCCATTGGGATCCTCGCGGTAGCCGTCATTGTTTACGTCCTTGTAGCCCGCTTCATCCAGCAGCTTCTTTGCCTTTTCGGGATCATATGTATAACCTGAAATTTTAGTGTTCTGGTATGCCGCATGTCTCGGAGTAATAACTGTGGTTGCAAGGAAACGCAGACCATTATAAAGCTCTTTCGCGATTTTATCATTGTCAACGGCATAGCCGATTGCCTGTCGCAGCTTTACATTTGCCATTTTTGAATTTGGATCATAGATGTTTTTATTATTTTTCTGATCCCATTTACCCATTTTAAATGCTGTGTAATTGAAAACAGTTTCGAGCTGTCCCAGATAGGAGAAATTCTTAGGCTCCTTGTAGTCTGGATACTGCTGTTGTGAAAAGAGCGCAACATCAAACTTGCCTTCCTCCATTGCGGCCGGTACCAAGTCGGGAGCTATTACAGTAATTGTAACACCATCCAGCTTCGGCGCACCCAGATAGTAGTCGTCATTTCTTACAAGTTCAACCGACTCCCCGGGAACAATGCTCTTTATCTTGAAAGGGCCGAAGCCAATGGGAGTTTTGCGTGATTTTTCATGAGCCTTCATCTCTTTTACAGGAATTCCTTCATAATAATGCCTTGGAATAGGTGCAATCCAGATGCCTCCCACAAGAATGGAGGGGAAGAAATTCTTAAATTTGATGGTTAAGGTCATTTTATCAGTGGATAATTCCAAACCTGATATTTTTTTGGCCTTGCCCGCATGGAACTCTTCTACACCGACAATATTTGTGAATTGCTCATCATAGCGCATTCCTTCATAATCCTTATCACAAATTACTTCATATGCATATACTAAATCGTCCAGCGTTACCGGTTGGCCATCATGCCATTTGATACCGTCCCTCAGCTTTAGTGTCATGGTTTTTGCTGTCTGATCATATGTATAAGTCGCTGCTCCGTCCTGATCAAAAACAAAGTTGTCATCAGCACTCAAAATGTTCTCTATGAACCACTGGTAAATATCAGCATCGGGCTGATTATCTGAGAAACATGGATTAAAAATCCCTTCAAAAGCAGAAGATGAAACCTCCGCAACCTTTAAAACTCCGCCTTTGATGCTCGGGGCATCGTTTGTGTTCTTTATTGGGAACTTTGCCATAACCTCCTGCATAGCAGAGCCGGAGGCTGACGGTTCGGCAGATGACGCCGCAGCCGTATCAGTAACTGTGGCTGTGCTCTGCGATGACTGTGAATTATTGGCCTCTTCCTTAGTTTTGCCGCAGCCGGCAAAAGTTGTAACCGTCAAAGCCAACGACAGCGACAGTGCCAAAAGTCTTTTCATTTTCATAACTATCTCTCCCTATTAAATAAATTTTTTTATGCTACCCTTTGTTTGGCGTCAGCCGCTCTTTTAACGGCCTGCCCCACAAAATATATACAAAGCATCATTACCACAATCAGTATTGATGCTGGTAACCATTGCCAGGGTCTGCGCTGCAGATTATCCGGATTCATGGCGTAGTTGATCAGTGTTCCTAAGCTTGGCGTATTAAATGGAAGTCCGAAACCCAGAACGGTCAAACCGGTCTCTAAACCCATATTCCCCGCCAAATTCAATGTCAGGTTTACAATAATTATCGAGCTTATATTGGGGAGTACTTCCCTGAACATTATGACAAAATTCCGGGTTCCCAGTGTCCTGGAGGCCTGCACATAATCCAGGCTGCCTTGCTGTAAAGTCTTTGCCCTTGTGAGCCTTGCATCGCTTATCCAGCTTAGAGCCGATACAATCAGCACGAAGGTAATAACATCATACTTCGGTATAATGGATATAATAGCAATAATAATCATCAATCTCGGAAGCATCGAAATAAAGTCAATTACTCTCATGATTATATTATCAGTTCTTCCTCCAAAATAACCGGCAATCAAGCCGACTAGTATACCCACTATTCCGCATAATGCGGTAACACCTATAGCTATCAGGAAGGAATTTCTCGCACCCAGAAACATCTGACCCACCATATCTCTCCCCGAAGCATCAGTCCCAAGTATGTGTTCAGCTGAAGGCGGCTTATTAATCATGCCCAGCTTTACTTTGACAGCCTCTCCCAAATCAAAAAACGTAGAACCAATGAAAACCGTAGCAAAAATAATAATAAGCAGTATGAAAGAAACCAAGGCCAGCTTGTCATGTACAAGCTCTATCCATACCGCCCTTCTAAAGGATGGTTTGTCAGGGGAATTTAAGATCTTATCCGTTTTTTTACTTCTTTTATTATTCAAATTTATCATTATTTATGCTCCTCTCATTATTTTATTCTGATTCTTGGGTCTACGGCCGACATAATAATGTCGGAAACCAAAGTACCAAGAACCGTTAGTACGGCGAATAAAATAATCAGGGCATTTACCACCGCATAATCCCTGCGAAGTATGGAGTCGAGGAAAAGGTTGCCCATTCCCGGATAGGAGAAAATCCTCTCGATAAATATGGAGCCGCCAAGCAAGAATGCAATATCATATCCCAGGCTTGCCGCAGTGGGAAGAAAGGCATTCCTTAAAATATGCCTGCTGTATATGGTCTTCTCAGGAACACCCTTTGAACGGGCAGTCATAACAAAATCCGAAATTTTATAGTCAACAATCTCACTCTTTAAAATCTGAATAACGCCCACCGGATATAGCAC
Organism: Bacillota bacterium; assembly: GCA_023409265.1. Classification (GTDB taxonomy): domain Bacteria; phylum Bacillota; class Clostridia; order Acetivibrionales; family DSM-1351; genus Ruminiclostridium. The sequence continues at coordinate 33,442 of JAEYHZ010000047.1, forward strand.
CCCTCCGGTAATTGCCGGCAGCAGCATATGATGAATCCGGCTGAAAAAATACGAGAGGGTTCCAGGCTGAATGCCTACGCTTACGGTTCCGCCCATGGGAAACCAATTCAATTTCAGTGAAAAGAAATAAATATTGATAACGCCCAATACAATTGACGGCATTGCCAGGGCCAGAAACGTGTAGAAGCTGATTACCTTGTCTACTGGTTTTCCGTTAAACCTGCCCGATATGACACCAAATGATACACCTATGATATATGTAATTCCCAAGGTCAGCAGAGAAAGCCAAAAAGTGTTAGCCGCCCGGTTTCCGATCAATTCCGTCACCGGAATCTTGTAGCTGGTGCTCTCTCCCAGATCCCCACTTAAAGCATCGGTGATCCATCTGCCGTATTTTACATACCAAGGGTCATAAAAACCCCATTTTTCACGAAGCTCTTCAAGCCTCTCAGGTGACACATTGGGATCGATTTTGCCGGTCAGGGCATCCCCCGGCATAAAACTGGCAAGAATGAACACCAGCAGACTCAGCACGGCAACCTGCGGGATTAATACCAGAAGTCTACGTAATATTGTTTTCCACATACATTTCCTCTCCTTCTACGGTAAAGCGACAAAGTGGTCGTCTCCAGTTTTTTTCAAATCATAAACCCGCTGGTTTTTATCATAATACATCTGATACTTGCTTTCATATTCTTCCGCAACCTTCTCTCTAAGCTGCTGAAGCTCATCCCGCCTGTCTGGATTGATGTCGGGAATGGCTGCAAGCAGACGCTTGGTATAAATATGCTGCGGATTTTCGAATATTCTCTCCTTAACGCCCTTTTCGACAATCCTCCCTTTGTTCATTATTATAAGGTTTTTGCACATATGCTTTACTACACCCAGGTCATGGCTGATGAACAGAAATGCCAGATTGAACTGCTCCTGTATGTCCTTCATAAAATTCAGCACCTGTGCCTGCACGGATAAGTCCAGAGCTGACACAGGTTCGTCTGCAATAATCAGCTTGGGCCTTAATGCGAGCGCACGGGCAATGCCGATTCTCTGCCTCTGTCCCCCTGAGAATTCATGGGGATATTTAAACATGGTTTCGGGAGACATACCCACTATTTCCAGAAGCTCTTCAATACGCTTTTTTTCCTCACCGGCTGTCTGCTTTTCAAAATTCCGGAGAGGCTCTGCAATAATATCCAATATCCTTTTCTTGGGATTCAGAGAAGAGTAGGAATCCTGAAATATCATCTGTACACTTTTCCTGTAGGAGGAGTGATTTTTTCCGACATACCTTGTGATGTCCTTTCCATCGAAAAGGATTTGTCCTGCCGTTATTTCCGCAAGTCCCATGATGGCTTTGCCCGTGGTACTCTTTCCCGAACCGGACTCACCGACAAGACCAAGAGTCTCACCCTCGTCAATCCTGAAGGAAACACCGTCCACCGCCTTTACATAACCCTGGATTCTACCCAGGATTCCTCCCCTGATAGGATAATGTACCTTTAAATCGTTTACCTCAAGTAATGCCAAATCTATCCCTCTCCTCTCATCAAAAAGCTTTTGTAGCATGAGCACAATACAAAATGCCCTTTATCTACCTCGTGATACTTCGGATTCTCCTCATGCTTTGATTTGTCTACCCATGGAATTCTGGGGGCGAATCTGCAGCCTTCCCGTTCCATATTCTTCAGAGAGGGCACCATCCCTTCTATCACATGCAGCCTGTTCTCTTTTGATGAATCGACACTTGGCACTGATGCAAGCAGCGATCGGGTATATGGATGAAGGGGATTTTTGAAAATGGCACCAACCTCTCCGGTTTCCACAACCTGACCAGCATACATCACTGCCACCTTATCGGCCATTTCGGCGACAACACCTAAATCATGCGTAATCAGAATGATACCCGACTTCATTTCCTTTTGAAGTTTCTTCAGCAAGTCCAGAATCTGCGCCTGTATGGTGACGTCAAGTGCCGTGGTTGGTTCATCGGCAATTACCAGAGAGGGCTTGCAGGCCAGCGCTATGGCAATCATCGCCCTCTGTCTCATTCCTCCTGAAAGCTCGTGAGGAAACTGAGAGTATGTTAATTCAGGAGATACAATTCCTACTCCCTTTAACAATTCAATAGCACGCGCCTTTTTCTGCTTCTTGTCAATTTTCATATGAAAAGTCAATGATTCCTCAATTTGCTCCCCAATTTTCATCAGCGGGTTTAATGCAGTCAGAGGATCCTGAAAAATCATTCCAATATCCTTGCCACGGATTTGATTTAACTCGTCCACATTCATAGACAGCAGATCAGTTCCCTTAAAGTAAATATTGCCTTCCACCTTTGTGTAGGTGCCGTTATGAAGATTGAGAATAGACAGGGCGAGTGCGCTTTTCCCGCATCCCGATTCACCGACTATAGCAAATACCTCATTTTCTTTTACGCTCAGTGAAACACCGTCCACCGCAGCATAATACCGCCCGTCAATACGAAAGGAAGTAACAAGATTATTAATTCTCAATAACTCATTCTTTTCCATAACACTCCCCAATTCTACATATTCTTGTTAGTTCATTGTAAACTGCTTAAAGTCTTTAAAAGCAATTAGATTAAGCATTTCATGTATTCTTTAACACTTAAATTTTTACGGTTCATCTTAAAAAAGCATTTATATGTCAACCCAAATAATTAAAAATTTTTACCTGATTAATTAGCTATCTATAATTTTTCCTATAATAAAAAAACACAGATAAACCTGAACCCTGCTGCTGCGCTGCATCAGTTTCAGAAATCATCCATGTATCTTATTTTGATCTATAAATGTCAGTGTCTCTATATAGTTTGGTATTCAATTTTATATATAATTTAACATATATTGTAATTTATTTCAATATATAACTTGTTAATAACTGTCTTTAATAATAATATTTGTATATTTCTATAAAAAGACTATCTTTTCAATAATTTATTACTTATTTTTTCAAAAAACAGTTGACAAAATGCCATTAATAATTCATAATCTTATTTGTTGCAAAAAACATAAGTAATTCATGGAGGGGTTCCCGAGTGGCCAAAGGGGGCAGACTGTAAATCTGTTGTCAGTGACTTCGATGGTTCGAATCCATCTCCCTCCACCAGCAAAGCCTTGTGCATTCGCGATTTACGCTGTGCGCGGGGTTTTATTTTTTTATTCGAATGTTAAGGATAATATATGCATAAAAAAATACCGGACATGATTGTCCGGCTAGTTACTTATCAAATTTATAAATACTAATTAATAGTTTTCAGAAGTATAGACCCTACTAAATTGGTTGACAGGTCGGGCAGTAATAAATGCTCCCTCCCAAGTAATTTTCTTTCCTGATTAGTTGACCGCATACCCGGCAGGGTTTATCTACAGTGTTTTTGCTCAGTTTCGTTTTATACCCTCCTGAGCAGCCGAACAAATCCTTTTCGGTATCTCTACCTCCCTGAAAGGTCATTTCTGCAAGTGTATTTTTTACCGAGTCATACAATTCTTTTTTATCTGTATCCGAAAAGGTTTTTACTTTTCTCTTTGGATGAATTCCTGCATTGAAAAGAATATCCTGCAGGACACCATTTCCCAGTCCAGGAATCCTTTGTTCGGTGGCCAGGAGAGCCTTTGCGCTTAGTCCGCTGTTTTCCTGGGCCGATACAAGTCTGTCAAAGTATTCAGCTGTAAAAACCTCTGAAAACGGTGACGGCTTTTCCTTGGCAATGGCATAATACTGATTTTCCAAGGTCCCCTCTTTGAAACATCCTAAGCTTCCATACATCTGCACCGATGCGCTTAGTGCGGAAAAGTCGTCAAACTCAATTAGCAATTGATGCTTCTGAGGTCTCTTTTCGTTTTCTTCATGATATCGAATGGCAACACCCTCACCGAAAAGAATAACATAATCCTCTACCATTATTTCAACCATACTTCCGACACCCGCAGCGGAGCCAACAACTTTATCCGCCATTATATCATGGTATTTCTGATGGTCACCATAATACCAGGCGAATTTGTGAGGACTGAAAGCCGCAGTAATATTCATTATTCTTTTACCGGTAATGTTCTCTTTTATTTGTCTCGAAATCTCGACAGCCTCAGGTATTTCAATCATTTTACCCTCCAAATTCCCAATGTCCAAATTTCTTGTCCCATCGGGTATTCAATAATTATTAAAACAAAACGCAATTCAGACCAAACTTTATATCTATGTAGCAGAAACCATCAGTTTTTTAACTTTCCAAATACTGAAGTTAAAATCCAGTAAATCAAGTTATAATTTACTACTATTCTACTGTTTTTTCCATCTTTTCAATTGAGGGAACAGTTCCTGCATTGCTTTCCGTGCTGTTTCTTCATCCGGCCACGGGTTTCCCTTTGATACAAACGGGACACATGACTCAATCATTTGCTCCATTGTCTCATCCTTTGAGAAGGCTCCGTCAATAAAGCAATAATGGCAATAATCCTCATTTTTGCTGCCATCTGCATTTGTTCCGTGTAATTCGAGATTTTCAAGCGGCATGGCACAGCTTTGACAAAATTTCATATTGGTATTTTCCATAATAATTACTCCCTCTTCATTTATTTTAGTAACATTTTATATGGGATAATAAGACAACAGCATGTCATATTATAAAAAGTAATACTGAAAATACTAAATCCATTTATTAATTTATTTTACAAATTTATTACAGCTCTTGACAGGACAACCTATGTTATAATAACATATCTTGGTAAGTAAAATTACTAATCTAGGTGAAAGGAGTGTTTATAAAGATGTTAAAAATTAGAATTAATGAGGTGCGCTGTAAATAATTTAATATCGGACCTAAAGAACAAGCAGCTTTTTAAGTATGCCTGTTTTAGGTCAAACACTTAAGTAACCGTCATTTGAAGTTGAAATATTTAAAAATAGAATATTTTAAACACGATGCTATGGTATCGTGTTTTTTTATTGTCTTTGAAAGTAAAAATTAATTTTCAAAAGTGCCCGTTACCACTTTTGGTTCTTCTCTTTTTAAACATTATTAATTTCAGGCACCAGAAAAATATGACGATTATTTAAGGCAATACATTCAAAGGAGAGAGATAGATATGCAGCCTAGTAATAAAGGTAGATTCAAAATGCTTTATTCATTTATAAAGGGCTTCAGATGGTTTTACGTTCTTGCAGTGTTGTTTACTATGCTGGCAATTGTATTCAACTATCTTATGCCTCAGATTATCAGGGTAATAGTTGATGCTATCAGTGGAACTGAAGAATTAAGATTACCAAAAATAATATTAGATTATATTAATCAGAATGGCGGACGTGACTTTGTGAGAAATAATCTTCCTGTATTTGCCGCTCTGGCCCTGTTGTTGGCAATTTTGTCAGGTGTTTTTACATATCTGTACAGATATTGTATGGCAAAAGCAGCTGAAGGTACAATTAGAAAATTGCGCAACCACCTGTTTGACCATATCCAGAAGCTGCCCTACAGCTGGCATGTGAAGAACCAGACAGGCGACATAATTCAGCGCTGTACATCAGACGTGGAAACCATTAAAAACTTTTTATCCATTCAATTTATAGAAATGGTTAGAACAGTATTTTTGGTGGTCTTCTCCCTCACCCTGATGTTCATGATGAATGTCAAGCTGTCATTGATTGCTCTTGCGTTTATTCCGGTTGTTGTTGCTTATTCGGGAATATTCTTCAAAAAAATTGCTGATAGGTTCAAATATGCCGATGAAGCCGAGGGAGCTCTTTCTGCAATGGTACAGGAAAACTTTACGGGTGTAAGAGTTGTTCGTGCCTTCGGCCGCCAAGCCTATGAAATAGATAACTTCGATAAAAAGAATGATTACTTTGCAAACTACTGGATTAAGCTTGGGTTACTTCTCAGTAAATATTGGGGAATCGGTGATCTGGTTTCAGGTTTGCAGGTTATGCTGATAATTGTTCTGGGATCAATTGAAGCTGCAAATGGAGTTATCACCCTTGGAGAATTTCTTGTATTTGTATTCTACAACTCAATGCTGGTATGGCCGGTAAGACAGTTCGGGCGTATTCTTTCTGAAATGAGCAAGACCAGTGTTTCACTGAGCCGTATCAAGGAAATAGTTGCCGAAGAAGAAGAAAAGGACTGTCCTGATTCAATTGAACCTGAAATGAACAAGGATATCCAGTTTAAAAACGTAACTTTTGACTATGAGGGACAAAAACCGGTACTAAAGGATATCTCCTTTAATATAAAAGCTGGAACCACCTTTGGTGTACTGGGAGGAACAGGATCCGGAAAATCAACCATTATGTATCTGCTTGACAGACTTTATGATCTTCCCGAGGGAAAAGGTTCAATAGAAATTGGCGGAGTTGATATCAGAAAGATTAAATTGAAACACCTCAGAAGCAATTTAGGATTTGTTCTGCAGGAACCCTTCCTGTTTTCAAAGACCATACAGGAAAATATCGATGCCTTTGAGGGAACAAATAATATTGAACAAATCCGTCATTTTGCAGAAGTGGCAGCTGTGGATGATGCTATTATGAGCTTCTCTAAAGGGTACGAAACAATTGTGGGCGAACGTGGAGTAACCTTGTCCGGCGGACAGAAACAGAGGGTTGCCATTGCCAGAATGTTGATGCAGCGCTCCCCTATAATGATATTTGATGACTCATTGTCTGCAGTTGACTCGGAAACAGATGCAAAAATCCGTGGAGCACTTAAAGAGAACACGGCTAAGAGTACAGTAATTCTTGTATCCCACAGAATCACCACTTTAATGAATGCCGATGTGATTATGGTGTTGGATGACGGTCAGATTTCCGAAATGGGTACTCACAGCGAACTTCTCCAAAACGAAAATGGTATTTACAGAAAGATTTACGATATACAGAGCAGCCTGGAAACAGAGCTAATAGATTCTCAGTCTGCTCCCGTTGGAGGTGATAAATAATGTCTTATTTTGAAGAGGAAGAATACAAAAAACCTTTTTCCATAAAGGTTTGGGCTAAAATAATCCCCTTTGTAAAGCAGTACAAGAAAGCTTTTATACTTGCAATATCCTTCCTGGTGCTCGTATCGGTGTTTGATGTAGTTTATCCGCTGTTTCAGCGCTATGCTATAAATAACTTCATTGTTCCTAAATCAACCGAAGGTATTGAAAAATTTGCAGTATTGTACGGCTGTATCCTGTTTACCCAGGCGATGTCTGTTATATTCTTTATCCAGAATGCAATGAAGGTTGAATTGAATGTAGCAAAAGCAATAAGAAAAGCATTGTTTGTGCACCTGCAGAAGCTGTCCTTCTCCTATTACAATACAACCCCTGTCGGTTATATGATGGCCAGGGTTATGAGTGATACGGGACGTATCGGACAGATGGTTTCATGGGGAATTATTGATATGCTGTGGGCAATTATTTACGTAATCGGTGTTTTCATTGCTATGATGTTGTTAAACATTAAGCTTGCACTTCTTGTTATGTGTATAATCCCATTTATATCTGTAATAACCATGTACTTTCAAAAGAAAATTCTTAACATTAACAGAAAGATAAGAAAGGTCAACTCCAGGATGACAGGTGCGTTTAATGAGGGTATTACCGGTGCAAGAACCTCAAAAACACTTGTTATTGAAGACAAAAACCTTAAGGATTTTTCACAGATTACAGATAAGTACTACAACTATACAATAAAAGCAACTATCTTAAATGCGGTGTTTATTCCTATAATACTGACTTTCAGTACGCTTGCAGTGTGTTTTGTCCTTGTAAGAGGCGGATATCTGGTTATAAACGATGCTATGGAATTCGGTACCTTATCGGTTTTTATTACCTATGCAATAAGCATTTTCGAACCAATACAACAAATTGCCCGTGTTTTTGCAGATTTTGTTTCAACACAGGCAAATATTGAACGTGTATCGGGATTGCTTGAAACAGAACCACAAATAACTGATACACCTGAAGTAATTGAAAAATATGGTGATAATTTTAACCCAAAAAAGGAAAACTGGGAGCATTTAAAAGGTGACATTGAGTTCCAGGATGTCTCCTTCAAATATCCGGATGGGGATGAGTACATTCTCACCAACTTCAACCTGAAGATTCCTGCAGGAACTACGGTTGCCATTGTTGGAGAAACCGGTGCCGGCAAGTCCACCCTTGTAAATCTGGCCTGTCGTTTCTTTGAGCCCACAAGCGGCCGGGTACTGATAGACGGGAGAGACTATAAGGAAAGATCACAACTGTGGCTCCACAACAATATCGGATACGTACTGCAAAGCCCTCACCTGTTCTCTGGTACAATACGTGAGAATATCAGATATGGTAAGTTTGACGCAACAGATGAAGAAATTGAAGACGCCATCAGGATTGTTGCAGCAGACAGTATAGTAAAGAATATGGAGAACGGACTTGACACCAATATCGGAGAAGGCGGCGACAGACTGTCTACCGGTGAAAAGCAGCTCATATCCTTTGCACGTGCAATAATAGCTGATCCGAGAATCTTTGTACTGGATGAGGCCACCTCCTCCATTGATACTCAGACAGAACAGCTCATACAGGAAGCTATTATGCATTTGCTAAAGAACAGAACTTCCTTCCTCATAGCACACAGACTTTCTACAATTAAGAAAGCAGATCTCATTCTGGTTGTAAAAAATGGTAAAATAATCGAAAGAGGAACCCACAAGGAACTTCTGAGACAAAAGGGCTACTACCACTCCCTGTATCTGAAGCAGTTTGAAGAAGAAACCGGAGCGGCTGTGCTGAATAAGAGATAAAATTTAAGCTCCCTTTCAAAGAATGTTCATTCTTTGAAAGGGAGCTTTTTATACTTCTGAAAAATTAATGTCTGTGTAAAATAAACTTTTGATTGGGATATCCAAACTCATTTACAAGTTCATCTTCCCTAAAACCAAATTTTTTATATAACTGTCTAGAGGCTATACCTTTTACATCGCCCTCCCTAGAGGTGGTTACAACTATATCTGTATCAGAAGAAAACAACTCCAGCATTCTATCTATCATCGCTGATGCAATTCCCTTTTTTCTGTGGGCCGGGTGGACTGCCAAACATGATAGGCAGTTTGAATTAAACGAAAATAGAAGTATGCCAACTAACTCTTCTCCATTTTTTACACATAAAGCCGTTTTTCTGAGAACATTTTTTAATAGTGTTGTTTTATACTCATTAAGACTTTCTTCGGTTTCAAGTCCCGGAAAGTAATCTCTTAAATTTCGTACCAAAGCCATCCATAACGGTATATCCTGCTCTTCAGCATAGCATAAGTAATAATTTTTATCCAGCATAATTAAAACGTCTCCTAATTATATGAAACTTAGTCCAGTTCATACTCCATTAAAATAGAATCGTAGAAGCTGCCATTAATGCTAACCTCTCTTGTAATTCTCCCGCACTCCGCAAAACCAAGCTTTTTGTATAAATGTATCGCAGGCAGGTTGTCAGCTCTGACTCTCAGATTTAGTTTTCTTATTATCCCGGTACTTTTGGCAAACTCCAATAAATATTTCAGCATTTCAGTGCCTATTCCTTTACCCCAATGCTCCTTAAGGATACACATTCCAAATTCACCGGTGTGTGCTATTCTAGGTCTTGAACCACCTGTAAAGCTTGCAGTTCCTATTATTTGCCCTTGCATCTCAGCAACTAAGTATACAGAATTATCCATTTTATCAAGACTGTCTAAAAACTGTTCCTCCTGCTCAACAGTGAGTTGAAATTCACCGGGACCAAAAGTAAGGAAATCAGTTTCACCGCACACCTTATTTGTAAAATTCAATACATTTTCAGCATCTTCACTTTTAGCATTTCTTATTTTCAAGGTTTCACCGGTTTTTAAGATTATCTGCTTCATTCTATACCTCCTAAAGACTTTAATAGTAGTTTATAAAAAACGTTTAAATACAGCTGATTGAGTTATTGCAGGTAATAAGCCTGCTCACTGGCTGGGCAGGCTTATCATTCCATTAAAAATAGTCTTGAGTTATTTTTTAAATTTCTATGAAGCCTTGGCTGCTTCATTCTGTTTATAACGAGCGAAAAATTTTCTATTGAACCTGTTCCTTATAAAACCTGTTATACAATACAAACTCCAAAGTGCTGACTATTCCCGAGGTTATCCAATATATACCTAAAGTCACCGGTGCTTTCACAAAAAACACCATGCTGATTCCGCCCATAATTAATAACTGTGGCCATTGTATACCGTTGCCCCTTGCATTTTTAACTGGTACATAAGCTGCCATTATATTTGGAAGCAGCTGGATTAAGACTGCTATAAAAGGTATAATATGATATGCATCGGGTAATTTCAGATTGCTGATCCATGGAACTATTATGCTTCCAACGGTAACGGGCATTTGCGAAAACACTTTATATAGGCTGTACATGATAGGTATCTGCAACAAAGTAACCATACATCCGATCATGCTTTTCATACTAGCCGATGAAATCTTAGCCATTTCTTCCTGCTGTTTTTCCTTATCATCGGCATGTTTCAATTTAATTTCTTCAAGCTTTTTAGAAAACATTTGCTGCTCGGATATACTTTTCTTTTGCTTTAATGTTAATGGAAGCAGAAAAAACCGGATTAAGAGAGTCGACAGTACTATAACAAGCCCCCAATCTCCCACAAAGGAATAAAGCCAATTCATAATAGAATTCAGTATATTTATAATGATGCTCATTTTTATCTCCATTTCTGAAGTCTATAATTATAGAGACTTCAATAAAAAATACAGTTTTTGAAATTGAGTTATAAAAGCATCATTTTAACTGAACCTGTACTTCCTCCAAATTTCATACTTATGGAAACAATTATAATTGACAATAGTTAGTGATCTAAAATATAAGATTATTGAACTTATACAAAAGCACACTTTTACATGGGCAAGAAAGGATTTTATAAATCTGAAGTTATGAACAAAATTATAGGTCAATAAGAACGCAACAAAGAAAAATACCAGCATTTGCAATACTTGTATCAGTTCAACCTGCAGCATTTTGTTCACCTCCTGCTCATCTCAGCATGCATTGGAATAATTTTAAAATATACTTAATTGTGTATAACTTTAAAATAATTTCTTCGAAATTATCTCTTCAACCTTTTTTCTTTACTCTATCCGGCTGATAAACCACCTCACAACCCTTGCGCTTATAAATCATACCACCGGCAATAGGATTGTCATAGGGTATTCCGACAGCCCCCTCCAGCAAATCAGCCAGTGTCAATTTCATTTCATTAATGAATGCCACCTGCAGGGGCTGCTGCCGGTGTCCGGTACAAATGAAATCAAAGTCCTTTAAATACGTATCCAATGAACTCAAGGTCTCAAGATATTCCTCAATAGTCCCTGATTCAGGCAGCTGCATCCAGACATGATTAATAACTCCATCCCCTGAAAACAGAATGCGGTGCTTTCTGTCAAGTATTCCAATACTTCCGGGAGTATGTCCCTTTAGAGAAATAATCTCCAGTACATTTCCTCCGATGTCAAAAGTATTTCCCTGAGCCACAAACTCTATTTTTTCAGGTTTAGCTCTGCACCAATCCTCCAGCTTCTCTCTTGTCAACCCATACGTTTCCGATATATCATCATTGACCATCTGTTTTTTTAAATCTGTATGTTTCTCATAAACAGGAATTTCATCTTTACTAATATAAACCTTTTCAAAATAATGACCTCCAAAGGCATGATCAATATGCCCATGAGTTAAAACTACCACCAGGGGGTTTTTAGTTATTTCTTCTACCTTTTGTTTTAAATTTAATAAACCATAACCGGTATCTATAACAATTGCGGAAGACTGCCCTTCCACCAGATAAATACAAACATCATTTTCCTGTATTAAAGTAACTTCAGGCATAATTTCAATAGTATTATAAGTCATAAAAGAATATCCTCCTCTTTTATGATTTATTATACCATTATTTGAAACTTATGCCATACTATTTTGTCCAAGGGATCGTGTCAATTTACTGTAGGAAAATAGCCTGCAGACCGCACCGTTGATGTTACCAATTACACCAAAGCTTTTAGTACCTTGTATTCCCAGGTTATTTTCCCATTTTTAAATACTTCAATATTA
>JAEYHZ010000048.1 GCA_023409265.1 Bacillota bacterium
TAATATTGAAGTATTTAAAAATGGGAAAATAACCTGGGAATACAAGGTACTAAAAGCTTTGGTGTAATTGGTAACATCAACGGTGCGGTCTGCAGGCTATTTTCCTACAGTAAATTGACACGATCCCGGGTTAATAAATAATTGTATTATAATGTAAAACTATGATACTATTGAGCAATAAGTGATTTAATGTTTAGGCGGGTTGATATGAAAAAAATAATTTATCTGATAATTCTTACAATTTTTATTCTGTCATCCTGTTCTCTGGTAAAAAGTAATGAAAAGGCTGACATACAAGTAATATAATTGGGATGGACCTTATTAATATTCAGTGTAAGCTTTGTTATAAGGCTTCTTGGTGCCTTGACAGTTGGCTGACTTCGTTAATATTTATTACATGGCATATGAATGTATAAATGGGGTGGTTTTTTGAATGTTATGACAGTGAATGAAGATAATGTTGAAATATTTTCAAAAGTTCTCATCGAAGCAGCCCAATGGTTGGATTCCTTAGGCCAATTAATGTGGAAGGTAAGCGATTTATCAGCACAAAAGCTGCTTGAAAAATATAGTGTGGAAGAAATGCGACTCTGCTATGATGACGGTCACTTAATTGGAGTATATGTTATTCAATGGAAAGATCCTCTATTTTGGCCAGAGTTAAATAATGAATCCGGATATTTACATAAGTTAGCTGTATGCAGAGAACACAGCGGTAAAGGGTACGGAAGAAAGCTTATATTTTCTGCTGAACAATTATGTAAAGAACGTGGTATTGAATGGTTAAGATTAAATTGTGGTACTTTTAGACCAGGACTTCGTAACTTTTATGAAGGCATAGGATTTAAAATGTTAGATAGAGTATTTATAGATAATAGAGACCAGATTAGATATGTAAAAAAATTAGTTTAATAATAAAGCTATAATAATAGTACTTGTTATACATCTGCCGTATAAAGAAGTACGGGCCCCGGTTCCAGAACCCAACGAAAAAGGTCAGGACAGGGGCTATGGTTTCTATGTCTTTTTAATGCTTAATTACTTTAAGACCGGCCTCGTTGATAAAACTTTTTATTTCCTCAGTACTGCATTTACCTTCATCATAGTCAACGGTGACAGTGTTTGCTTGCATATCAATCCTGGCAGCGTTTATCCCATCATGTGATTTTATAGATTGCTCATAAGTATTAATATCAGAATCATTAATACCGGAAACAACAAATTTATTTGCTTTCATTTGAAGAGTCCTCCAATATATTTTTATTTAGTATCTGACAAATCAAATAAATAAATACTTCCTTATAGATAAATATCATTGTATTGTAGCATATTCCTCTTACAAGCAATAATTACTGAAGTTCATCGAATTCAATTTCATGCTTAAGTATTTCATTTATTTTTTTCTCAATCTTATCAATATCGAATTCAGCCTCTTTTTTTATGCTTTTTCTAAGCATTGGTCCTATTTGTAACATATCGTCCCGTATATCTTTTAACAGTTCCAAAGCAGCCGCTGCCTCAAGCTCTTCTCTAGGGATTTTAGTCATGTTGGCAAGAATGGAGTTTTCTGTTCTTGATGCAATGAGAGGTGATTTTACATCTTCAATGAATACAATTGTGCGCCTTCCAGGTCCTCTTTCATCCTCTATGGGTTCAAGACTTACAATTTTATCCGATCTTACAAATTTTCCATAACCTAATGGGACCATTATGTTTTCTCGTATTTCCATGTTGTTGCCTTTCCTCTATAATAGTTTTGGTTTCAAGACAGCCGATTACAATTTCAACGATCAAGACACCCTCCGCACAGATATTAGCTTTCACTATAAGGGTTACAAATATGCAGAAACTTATTTGGTTTGTCTTGTTAATCATAAAATAAGAGTAAAATTATCAGCTTCTATAGGATAAACCTTGTTTAAGGTTTATGGTAATAAATTGATATCCTAATTTATGGTAGTTTGTAATAAATAGGGACTTACCTAAAATTTATATTACGATGTGAAGATGGTTCATATTAGAAAAAGGTAGGCTGATTTTTTATTTACATCAAATCTCGTACTCATTTCTAGAAGTGAGTGCTACAAATTTATTGATTAATCCTGACAGGTTTATGTCAGAGTTGTTATGATAAAATTGGTTTAAAAGTTAATTTTGGAGGAGTAATCATGAATATAACAAATCTGTACGGTAATCTGTACGAAGCAAATTTTGACAATAAAGGCCATTATGTTAGACAAGTTATTTACTTTGTTTTGGATGGTTCCAAAGTCTTACTTATAGATACGGGTTATGAGAAAGAAGCCAAGGAGCTTAAAACCTATTTTGACGAGAGCTGCATTGAGGTTGAGAAGATAATTATAACCCATTATCATGACGATCATTTTGAAGGTATTAAAACATTTAATAAAACTGGTAAGGTCCCTGAAATTATTGGTTCAGGACAATTTAAGAAGTCTCTTGAAACTTATTACAAGGAAGATTTTCTGCACGATACAGAAATATACCCAACCATACTAAGCGAGAATTGCAGATTTACTTTTGGCGGACATAAAATTAGGTTTGAAGAGGCTAAAGGACATTCTGATTGCAGTATACATACAATTCTCGATGAGAAATATATACATGTTGCTGACGATCTCATTTTTGATCCTGATGATGTGTCTATGTTACCACTACCTTGCTCAAATATTAGAGAACACTTTAAAACATTTCATCACTTAAAAAGTCATTCAGGCAAAACCTTTATAGGATCTCATTTTAGTGCTGCCATCAATGAGCAAAAGGATATGCTAAAGGAAATTGAAGCAAGGATTATTTACATGCAAAAGGTTCTGGACCATCAAGGCAAGGTTGAGTTTGAAAATATTAAAGATATGCTTCCTGTAGAATTTAATCCAAGATGGCACAATTTGATGATTGGGTATTACAAAGAACAAATGGAGTAATTTATTGATATATAATCACATTTTGCATTAAATCTATCAAGCTAAAACTAAAATTAAATTTATAACAGTATTGACATTATCCAACATTGAATATAATATTTTAATTATATTCAATGTTGGATAACTTATGTGAAAGGATAAAGAAATGATAAGAGTATTAATACTTTACTACTTAAATATTAAAGCAACTCATGGTTACGAAATTCAAAAGTTTATTAAGTATACCCAGCTGGATAGTTGGACCAGAATACAATCAGGGTCTATTTATTATGCTCTTGATAAGCTTGAAAAGGATGGTATGATCAGCCTTTTGAGAGAAGAGAGCATCGGCTCCAAGGTTCGAAAAATATTTAAAATTACCGAGGAGGGTAAAAAAGAGCTGGAACGTTGCATTATTGAGGAGCTCCAAAAGGAAATATATGATGTCGGTTCCGACAAATTCATTCTGTATCCGTTTTTTGGCAGCGCGGATAAAGATCAGATGGCAAAAACGGTTAATATGCATGTTAAAGCCTTAAATGAAAAGAAAGATTACTTTAAAAAGTGGCAAAAGATAAAAATTCAAGAGAATTCCTTGAAGGTAGAGGCTCTTAGCTTTGAAATGATAATTTCCAGCCTGGATTATCAGATCAGATGGCATACCGCTCTGCTGCAGGAATTGGATCAATGTTTGAGCCTTGGGAAGAAAACAGAGGATTTTATTAGAAAAGTAGATTTTTCTACTGTTGATGAATATGAAAATACGCAGATTATTCAGCAGCAGACGGTTGAAAGGCTAAAGCAGGAGATACTGGCCGAACCCTCGAGTGCAGAGAAAAAGCTGGAGGAACTTATACAGATACTAAAGAAATAATGCTTTTATAATAAATTGTCTCGTTTTTTTACTCAATAAATAAGGGTATATTTCTATGCCAACATATCCAAGGTTGGATATATCTATATTCTTGTATGGACAGAGAAGTAGACATTAGCTATAAAAACAAAAAACTCTAAAACAAAAAACTCTAAAACAAAAAAACTTTAAAACAAGAAATGAAAGGATAAGTGATTATATGAAAATCATAGTCTTAATGGGGAGCCCTAGAAAGAAAGATAGTCTAAGTGCATGTAAAGTTATTGAAGAGGCTATGAATGAGAGCCGGCATGTGGAGTTTGAATATGTTTATCTGAAAGACATTAATATAGCCGATTGTAGGGGGTGCGATCAATGCTTTCAGAAGGGTGAGCAGTTTTGCCCCATTAAGGATGATGCAATACAGGTAAGGCAGAAGCTTGTAGAAGCTGATGGTATTATTTTTGCTTCTCCGGTATATGCATATCAGGTGACAGGCTCTTTCAAGCGCTTTGTAGACAGGCTGTCTTTTATGTTTCACAGACCGGAACTTATCGGAAAGCCGGCCCTTACACTTGTCACAACCGGCGGTGGCGGCCAAAAACACGTTACAAAATATTTGAAAATGACTGCCTGTGGTTGGGGCTGTAACTTAACGGGATGTATTGAGGTGATTAGTTATATGTATACCAAGGTTAACAATAAGTTTTATAGTCAGGACTATTTTGACAAAAAAAACAAGGAGCTTAAAATAAAGGCAGAAAGTATGCTGGCAGCAATAGTAAGCAAAAAACTGAAAGTTCCGAGTTATTATGATATATATATGTTTTGTGGCATGAAAAGTAAGACATATACATCCGATACTGACTTCAGATACTGGCAAAGTAAGGGGTGGCTGGATTCACGATATTATTATGATACAAAGCTTGGCCCTGGTAAAAAATTGTTAGGCAGTACAATAGACGCGATTATAAAGATGATGTGGAAGAAGTATCAGGCCAATGCGGTCAATAATACTTCAAACTAACCAACCAGAGAGGTAAAAAAATACACTATTTACTGTACACTAACTTTTTCCGGCAGCATGCAATATTCCTCCATAACCGGATGTATTATTAGTTTGTGGGTTTATACATAAAAAGTAATTCTACCCTATATTAATATATTGTGTATATGTAGCGGCCCCCGGTCCAGAACCTGAAAAGGAAGGTACTGGACCGGGGGTATTAGTTTATGTACTGTGAACTGTTAAGTAAAAGTTCTAAGTAATTTATTAAATCTCATATTATTACAGTGACAGTGTAAGTTCCCGGTTTGATACCGGTTACACAGTTCTTTAAGAAGGGGCATAATTTATCCGTAAAAACAAAAAGAGAAAAATCAGGTGTGTATAGAAATTTAGTAAAAAGCCACTGAGCAATAGATGAAAGATAACCTTTTTGGGAGGAATGGACATGGGAAGCTTTAAAAATCATATATTTATCTTGGTGGCTTTGTTAATTGCTTTATTGGCTTTCATGGCAGCAGGCTGCGGCTCTGCTGAAAGCAAACAGGTTAAAGATCTGTCGTTGAAGGTCGGGCTTATGCCTGCTGTGGATTCTGCTCCGGTTTTATTGGCAGAAAAGAAAGGGTACTTCAAGGAACTCGGTCTTTATGTAAGCCTGGAAATATACAATAATGCACAGGACAGGCAGAGTGCCCTGCAGACTAAGTCCATAGACGGAGCAATTACAGATCTGATAGCAGTAGCTGCAAATGTAGATGCCGGATTTGATATAAGAGCTACAACTATGACAAATGGCGTGTTTCCCGTTCTATCAAAAAAAGGAAGTAAAAGCAGGCAGCATATTAAAGTCGGGATGATGGAAGTAAGCGTTTCAAATTTCCTCATTGATGAGTGGTTGGGCAATAAATACACTATCGAAAAAGTATATATAAATGAAATACCTGGGAGGTTGGCAGCTATAGGCAGCGGGCAGTTGGACATGGGACTGTTTCCGGAACCGGTTGCGTCTATGGGAGAGATTAACGGTCTTGAAAAGAAAATTTATCAATCAGCAGATCCGTATTGCCCGGATGTGATTGTATTTACCGGAAAAGCGCTGAAGGAAAAGCAGGAAGCCGTCGAACTGTTCCATGAAGCATATAACAAGGCAACCGAGGATATCAACAACAATCAGCAGGCAGCAAGGGATATTTTAATGGAGAAAATTCCAAATCTAAAACCTGAGGTCAGGGATAGCATGGTTCTTCCAAAGTATACAAAAGTTTCTCTGCCGGACAATCAGTATATTGATAGAATCATCCGTTGGACTTCCAAGGTCCTGGATAAAGACTTGAAGGTTAAGGCAGATGACCTGATTGAAAGGAAGTTTATAGAATAATGATACAGGTGAGAAATCTGGGGATAAAATTCGGAAGTGAAACAGCATTAGGGAACATAAATCTGGACATCCCTAAAAATAAAACCTGTGCGATTATCGGACCCTCCGGTTGTGGAAAGACAACGCTGCTGTATGTTTTGGCAGGACTTCTTACCCCTTCCCAGGGACAAGTTATTATAAGCGGAAAAGAATTAAAGAGTATAAGAAAAGATACCGGAGTAGTCCTGCAAAATGCAGGACTGCTTCCCTGGAAGACTGCGTGGGAAAATGTATCTCTGGGACTTAATGCAAGAAAACAGGACAGGGTTACAATTAATCAAAAAGTTGATTCAATTCTTGAAGAACTGGGATTACTGGAACATAAGCATAAATTTCCTGCCCAACTTAGCGGCGGACAAAGGCAAAGGGCAGCTATTGCAAGAACCCTGGTTTTGGAACCCGATATTTTACTTATGGATGAGGCATCTTCAGCTCTGGATGCTATAAATAAAGAAAATATTCAGAATATGATTCTCAAAATATATAAAAACAAGCCTGTTACAATGGTACTGGTGACCCACAGTATTGAGGAGGCTGTTTTTCTGGGGCAGACAATTATTGTTATGAAAAGGTCTGCTATAAAGCATATTATTGAGAACCCTTTCTTCGGAGACGAAAATATCCGTTTAAAGACTGACTATTATAGAATGTGTTCTGAGGTTAGAAACTGGTTGAATGAGGATAAATAATGAAAGCTTTAAGCAGGGTGTTAAGCTGTTTACGAAACAAAACATTATATGGTTTGGGTGCAGTACTGATTTTTTGGCATATTATGCATCTTTCCGCAAATTCTAATATTATTCCCGGACCTTACGATAGTATAATTGAATTTATCAGACTTTCTAAGGGAACTCTTTTACTGCATGTTGTTGTGAGTTTTTTAAGGATAACATCAGCTGTGATAATATCTATGGGGATTGGGATACCGATTGGAATGTGGATGGGCTTGAGTAAAAAGGCGGATGACATTATGTCACCAATTATATATATCCTTTACCCTGTTCCCAAAATTGCTTTTCTGCCCTTGCTTATGCTAGTATTTGGCTTGGGCAATACCTCGAAAATCATACTTATCATAACAATAATAGTTTTCCAGATAATCCTGGCTGTCAGAGACGGAGTTAAGGAAATACCTGTGGAATTGTATTATTCTGTAAAATCTCTTGGTTTAAGCCAACGGCAAACTTATATAAATTTAATTATTCCGGCGGTACTTCCTAAAATAATTTCAGCTGTAAGAGTAAGTACAGGTGTAAGTATTGCCGCACTTTTTTTCGGAGAAAATTTCGCCACTACATATGGTATCGGATATTTTATTATGAATTGCTGGGTTATGGTTGATTATGTTCAGATGTTCGCAGGAATAATGGCACTCAGTATTATGGGAATAGCTATATATAAGGCTATAGATGCACTTGAAAGAAAACTTTGCCCGTGGATATTTATTTCATATTGACTTGCAATTATTTGCCGAAATTTAATGCTTTTCTAAGTTTTTCCACTCTTGAACTCGTAAAACCGTATTTTTAGTATCTTTGTGACGTTGAATAAATAGTTTTAAAATTATATAATTTCAATATAACGTTAAATAAATGAGTCAGCCTGGACTCAGGTGGGACAAGTAGATATACTGGTTTTCATATTGTTTAAAGAAGCCTGTATAAACAGCAATAATTATTTTGTGTATTTCAATCAACATCCGAGCTTGGGAGGCATATTTTTCATTATGTTAAAATGTATTAATAAATTTGTTGCTATAACTCTGTCTGCTGCACTGTGGTTTTTTCTAGCTACTGTATTTACATATGCTGAAGAGCCAAATAGCGCCACTATTACTGCTAATATTCTCAATCTTCGTGAAGCCCCGGATACATCTTCAAAGGTTCTTGGTCAACTTACCAAGGGAACACAGTTAAAGGTGATTGACAGTACAGATGGCTGGTACAAGGTTAGTGAAAACGGTAAAACAGGTTGGGTTTCGGCTGCGTATGTAGCATTTAATAATTTGCACACCAGTGATATCCAGTCAGGTACTATTACCGGAAACAACGTTAATGTAAGGAATGGTCCTGGCCTGTCATATGCCGTTATTACTCAGCAGAACAAAGGGGCCAGGGTTTCTGTTTTGGAAATATCGCAGAATTGGTGCAGAGTTAAAACTTCTGATGGCATTAAAGGCTGGATAATCAGTACATACATAAATGTAAATTCCACAAGTGTAAATAATAATACCACCGATAATAATAAAACTGAATCAATCGGAAACATTGGTTCAGTAAAGACTCCCCAAAGTGAAACAGGGAATGCAATAGATTCATCTATAACTAATAAAACTGAAGCAGGTCATTCAGACGATCCGTTAACAGATCCTAAAACTGCTAATGGGAAAACAAGTAATTCTTCAACAGATTCTGCAGTTCAAACAGACGTGGAAGGTAATTCTGGCAGCAATACAGAAAGTCAAACAGGGATAGGAAATGAGTTTCTAAATAGAGAAATCGTAGAGTATGCCGAGAGTTTTCTTGGAGTAAAGTATTCTTACGGAGGTACAACCCCTGATACCGGCTTTGACTGTTCGGGTTTCACCAAATACGTTTTTGAAAAGTTTGGAATCCAATTGGAGCGTGTAGCTGCAGATCAGGCAGAACAGGGTAATGAGGTCTTAAAAGATGAATTGTTACCTGGTGATCTGATCTTTTCAGATACAGACGGAGGAAATAATAATATAACTCATGTTGGGATATACATAGGCGATGGCCTATTTATAAATGCCGCTTCGGGTTCGTCCTCCGGAAAAGTGGTTATATCCGATCTTAACAGCAGCTACTGGCAAAAAACCTATATGATGGCAAGAAGAGTTTTAATATAGCAGAACTAATGGCGATCCAGCGAAAGTAAAAGGAACGCAGGTATTAAAGCGGTTTAACAATGAAAGTATTTATTTATTGGTAATAGATATAAAATTATATATGGCTAACCCTGATGCATTAATCTGACGATAAGATTAAAGTATCAGGTTTTTTTATTTAAATTAATTTAATTAAATTGTTAAACATTTAAACGTGAAAAATGGTTAATTATGGCGATTATTACTAAATTTTATCGTTTTTTAGCAGATTTTGTTTACTGTTGCCAAATTTTATGGTATACTCGTAGCAGATATAACAATTATTTGAATAATTTACTATAAAATCTTGTTGAGCTGAAGTTAATATTGCATTTAAGTCAGAAGGGTACTTTATTTTTTTTGGAGGTATGTATATGAAAGGGCTTGTATTTACGAGTTTGCATAATATTGAGCTGAAAGAAGTTCCAAAACCTGAAATTATTGATTCTGACGATGTAATCATAAGGATTACAAAAACTACCATCTGCGGTAGTGATCTGCATCTGATTCATGGAATAATACCTTCCCAACCGGGGTATGTATTAGGTCATGAATATACGGGAGTTATAGAACAGGTTGGCAGCTCAGTAAAACTATTTAAGCCGGGTGATAGAGTCTTTGGTCCACCTGCACCTTACTGCGGGTGTTGTGAGAACTGTAAAAACGGCAACTTTTCTCATTGTATAAATGGTTCAGTTACAAAAATGCATGGCGGAGGAGTTCTTCCAGGTACCCATTCCGAGTTTATCCGCGTTCCTTTTGCAGATGTTTGTCTGCATCACATACCAGATAATCTAACCGACGAGCAGGTACTATTTATTGCCGACATTATATCAACAGCTTATTCTGCAGTTTTAAGAACTTCAGTTAAGCCGGGTGATGATGTGGTAGTTTTCGGTGCAGGACCTGTTGGTCTTTGTGCAGTTGCAACAGCTAAATTGTACAGTCCGGGAAGAATAATTCTTGTAGGAAGAAAAGATAAATTCAGGATCGAGATGGGCAAAAGAATGGGTGCGACACATGTGATCTGCGCCACAGAGGAAGATGTCCTGAACACCATATACAATATAACTGAGGGTAAGGGTGCAAATATTGCTATTGATGCCTCAGGAGCTGCTGAAGCAATTCAACAGGCCGTAAAATGTGTTGGCGTAGGCGGTAAAGTATCGTTAGTTGGAATTTCCGGCGGTAATATAGAACTGCCCATACCTGAGATATTCTTTAAAAATGTCAGCCTCAGCATGGGGCTTGGTGACCTTACACATATTGAAAATCTTATGGGAATTATTGCATCAGGACAGCTTGATATTTCTCCTCTTATTACACATCGTATGAAATTAAGTGAAATTGAGGCAGCATTCAGATTGTTTGAAGACCATAGTAAAAATGCAATAAAAATTGTAATTACTCCTTAAGTATTATTTTATAGATATATATTTTTTTAAAAATTTAAATAAACACAAAACTCTTTCAAAACCGTATGACTGTCGATCAGTCATACAAATATGCTTTCGACGGTTCTGATACTAAAGATACTCGATATTTTAATCAAGAACTTTTATGGAGGATAGGAATTAATGTATACTATTAAATGCGATCTTAAAAAGAACAGATTATTTGTAACTTTGGTAGGTACTATGCAAAAAGAAGAAGTGCCGCAGTACAATGCAGATATGAAAAAAAATATAGGAACTCTCAAACCTGGTTTTACTGTTTTGCTGGACCTGACTGAAGCCAAGATTTTCACACAGGAAGCAATAAACCTCGATAGCCTTGTTGAAACAAAAGAAATTGCTGTAAAGGCCGGAATGTCAAAAAGTGCCATGGTAGTAACCTCTCCGACTTTAAAAATGCAGTTTGTCAGGAACTTTAAAAGTATAGGCTCCAAGGATGAACCATTTGGCACTTTTGAAGAAGCAGAGGCTTTCTTGGATAAATAAGATTTTTTACATATTTTATTACTTAATTAAATGTATCACGAAAAGGTAAACATATCGAAAGGTATGGACACAAAGCTATGGGTCTACGGTTTTTAACTATGACTGCCAGGTTGCCGAAAGAGTATGTGTTGAAAAATAAGCTCAACTAGGAGAATTGTACCTTTTGAGCTTATTTTATTTATTTAACAATATGAATGTATTTTACTAAAGAAAGGGTGTAAAAGTTATGTTTGGTGATTATATTTCAAGTATTAAAGGAAAGCTGCAGCTCACTGCTTTTGGCGTGATGCTTTTATCCATAGCAGGTATTGCTGTAAGCTTTCTTAAAGCTTCAACCGTATTGGTATTAATAATTTTTTTGGTTCTTATAGCAGTTTCAATTTCTAATTTGTTGGCTGCACGGAAGCTGAGTTTATTCAAAAAAGATATATCGAATGCTCTTCAATCAATTGAAAAAAATAATTATAGTTTTAAAAATGCGTATAGTAATAATGATGAACTGGGATTGGCAATAAGTTGTGTTAACAAAGCTCTTACAGGTGTAAAGCCCCAGGCAGCTGTAAGCAGTCAGAAAAAAGTAGAAAGTAAGGTATCCTTTGATTCCAGTTTGCTGGAATCAATACACGAAATTACCAAATCAATGGAACAGGTTGCTTCAACTATCAATGAAATTGCTCAGGGAAGCTCTGAACAATGTAATACAATACATGAAACAATCGAAATAATTCAAATGGTCGTCCAATCACTGGACGAAGTGGCAAGAATAACAGGTATAATGTCTCAAGCAGCAAATGAATGTGTTACTATGGTAAATAAAAGTACAGGCATTATGGAAACTCTGAATGACAATACAAAAACTACAGTCAGTACATCAGATGAAGTTAATACTGCTATGAAAAAAATGAACGAAAAATCCACTCAAATGAATAGTATTCTTTCAGTAATCAGTGGAATAGCATCACAGACAAATCTCCTGGCTTTGAATGCTGCTATTGAAGCGGCAAGAGCCGGTGAGGCAGGAAGAGGCTTCGCAGTGGTATCGGAAGAAATTAAAAAATTATCCGAACAGACAACAAAAGCAACAAAAGATATTTCACGTATTTTATCTGAAACAATCAATGAAACCGGAACTGCGACCGAAAAAATGTCTGGTATGAATGAAATAATAAAGCAACAGGACAATCTCATATCTGAAATAGGTGAGATTTTGAATATGGTTACTATAAATACTTCAAATATTAATAGTAAAATAAGTAATCTAAATGTTACTTTAAATGAAGTTAACTTTGCTGCAGATGAAATGCAGCAACAATCAACTATGATTTTGGAAATATCGGATAGTAATGCTGCCGCAATAGAAGAGCTTTCAGCAGCAAGTCAGGAACAATCAAGTTCACTTGACTCGGTATATAATCAGCTCAATGAAATATATCAGCAATAGCTTAAGAATGGCTTTATATAAGAATTGCCTTATATATCTGTAAGTGCAGCTTTTAATATCCTAAAACAGAAAAGGAGTGTCGCAAAATGAATTCCTTCATTTTCGACACTTCTTTTAGAAAAACTGCTTGTGGCCAAAGCGAAGGTTTACATTTTACATTCATTTTTCCTAAAAATGAATGTAAAACAACAGCCCTTTTATGATCTATCAGGCAGTGATATAATTTCACCCAACAAATACTTTTTTATCACTGCCAGGTCAAGAGCATCCACACTATTGTCCATGTTTACATCAGCCAGCCTGATTCCGTCCTGTGACGGGAAGGTGCTTATCTGGCCGGTTAGGTACTGTTTAACAAGGGCTAAGTCAATGGCATCCACCGTATTGTCACCGTTAACGTCACCGTAAAGTCCAGGGTTTGAACCTGTTCCACCAATAAAGGTTGTAATTGAGTTTGCTGCCAGATTAACGGTAAAGCTGGAGCCGCTGACCGGTATCTTTTCACCTTCAGCTAAATTTTGAGTTGCTGAAGTGGTATACGGTGTCACAGATGTGGGTGAAAAACCGTTTAAAGTATAAGTAACGGATTGACCGGAGGAGCTGTTATTCATGGCAACTATTGCAAAATTACCGGTGGAGGGATCTTTGTATGCAGTCACATATACACCTGATACCGGATTGGCCGTAGCAGAAATCCTCTCCCAGCCCGGTCTTATAAATCTTGCATATTGTCCGATGGTATAGAGCCTTTTGGCAACCTTATAGGTTTTGGAATTCATATCCATTTGTATCAGGCCTTCACCGTTGTAGGTTTTGTAGCATGCACCCCACCAGTAGTTCCATGCATTTCCCTGAGTTACGGTCATGAAATCATGAATTTCTTTGGACCATTTCAAACCATCTGTAATAGTAATATCATTGCCGTTCATATCGGATATCTCGGTCTGCCAGATTCCTTTACCCTTTGCCTTTGTAGTAGGAAATGGCACATAAGTTGACCCGTAATTATGACATCCTACGATATCTGTCCTTGTCAATGCAACGGGATCATTCAAACTGTCTATAGCAAGTGATTCCGAACATGTCATTTTTTCGCCCACAATAACTTTTGCGGTTATGCCTTCGCGGTCAAAAGTCGGTACAAGATAATCGCTCATAAATGTTTTAAACTGGGCTGCTGTCCACGTACATGAAGAATAGGCGGTTTCCAGGTCGGGTTCGTTTGATATTCCTATATGTGTAATGTCAATTCCGAAGTTTGATTTGTAGTTTTTAATGTGTTCCGCCAAATAGGTGGCATAAGCCTGGTACTTATCCGTTTTAAGTGATCCACGTGCAACCGAACCGGTGGTTTTCATCCAGGCCGGCGGGCTCCATACGGTATATAGTATGTTTTTTATACCATAGGTCGACTGGATGGCTTTGATCATGGGTATCTGGTCGTCGTTGGAGGCCGTCCAGTCCCAGGTGGTTTCCGAGGGCTGCATTGTCTTATTGGGCCCGTCGGTTGAATTCCCCCAGGTTCCGCCATCACCCAATATTGAACGGAAGATGGAAAAACCGGCTCCATTGGTGGTTGAGAATAACAGATCATAGATTTCCTTCTCTTTTGTTTCACCTAGAAGAGCAATATTATTTGACTGATGAAAAGCTTCCGATACACCAAATCCATCAATGGTCTGGTAAGCAGTATTCCATTCAACGGTAACTGCTGGTGCTGCATACAAATTGGCAGGTAGAGCTATTGACAATAAAAGCGTTAATACAATTGCCATACCTGTGAAACGAATCATTTTTTTCATGGTAATACCCTCCTGTTTTGTAAATTTATTTAGTTTCAATATATTATACCATAAATTACCATAAAATATATAAATATACAAAAAATAAAATTAGTTGACGGATTTTGACTGATTTCAATTGATTTTATAAAAGTTACCTGAGAATACTTGTTACTTTTTGTAAACCGGCAAGACTATTATTATTACATCAAGAATTAAAAGAGAAAGTATCTTATCAATACAAAAGTATTTAAAACTGACTTTGTAACTTTTGATGATTCAACAAAAATGCTTTTTGTGATATAAAAGAAATATTATATAATTAATGGATTATGCTTCCCGTTTCTATAGGTGGTAAAACCATGGGGAAAGAAGAGGAACTGAAAATGTGGAAAAAAATTTTCCTGATTTTTTTCATTATCTTTATACCGGCGGTACCTTTCTCAGGATGTAGCAACTTCAATAAAGATAAGCCTTCAGACAATAAAAATACTGTGATAGCGGTCAGTGTTATCGGAGAGACTCACGACTGGCCTATTGGCGTCTCCTGGTACGCCGAAGAGGAAGTAAAGGATATAGCCCGGGAAAATGGCTGGAGCTATGAGTTTAAGGTTGCTGCGGATGCCAATGAACAATCCACTCAGATCATCAATTTGATTAATAAAAAAGTAAATTGTATCATTATGCTGCCCATGGACGGCGCATCACTGAAAACTGCGGCCATGGCAGTACAGGATGCAGGAATACCACTGGTTATCTTTGACAGGGAAATACCGGATTTTGCTCCCTCTGCCACAGTCAAAGGCGATAATGCAGGGATAGGAATAGAAACAGCAGATATTTTCAACGGCATGTTTCCTGACGGCACAAAGGTATTGGAAGTGATGGGCGACACTTCAACGGTTCCGCAGCAGCGGACAGACGGCTACGATGAGACCATTCACGACAATTTTACAAAGGAACAGGTTGGCTACACCGGATGGCGGCGGGATGACTCAAGAAAATTGTTTGAAGATTGGGTAGATAAGCATGGCCAGACAGAAATTGACCAGGTGGGGGCAATTTTCACCCATGATGACGAAATCGCACTGGGTATACTGGATGCTTTGGATTCCTACAAAGCAGATAAAAACTTTCCAAAGACCTTCGACAAGCTAAAGGTTATTGCAGGCTCGGCAGGTTCGCAGGAAATGTATAGAAGGATCAAAAGCGAGGAGAAGTATACCATCTTCTCCCTTACGTATTCTCCGACCATGGTAAAAAAAGCCATTAGGGTAGGAGAGAGCATAATAAAGGGTGAGGAATATGAAGAAATGACAATTATCCCCACTGAAGAAGTGACAAAGCGTAATGTTGAAAAATATATAAATGTCAATTCACCATACTAAGGATGGTTAAATAATGTATAAATTAATTGTTGTGGATGATGAAAAAGCCATCAGGAAGGGTATATGCAATTATATTGATTGGGGAGGCCTCGGCTTTGAGGTTACTGCTTCCTTTGAGGACGGGAAAGAAACCATAGAATATATTGAAAACCATGACGTGGATGTTGTTTTAACAGATATCGAAATGGCCCAGGTATCAGGGTTGGAGCTTGCAAAATACATACATGACAGACAGTTGTCTCCCAAGGCTGTGATCATAAGCGGGTATAAAGAATTCGAATATGCCCGTAAGGCCGTAGAGTACGGAGTGGAGCACTATTTGTTAAAACCCATAAAAATGGAAGAGGTAACAGATGTATTTACAAAAATAAGGAAAGACCTGGATAAGAAAAAAGAGAATGGGCACAGAATGTTAACAGAACAAAGAAATTTCGAAGAGCTGCTTCCCGAGCTAAGGGAACAGTTCTGGATAAGTTTGCTGGTGGGGGGGCCGCGCACAAAAGAAAAACTTATCAAACGAAAGAATCTGCTTAAACTGGATATGGATGTGGAGCGGCCCTGCGGTATTCTGGACGTCAAATTATCCGGTAAGGATGAAGAGCTTTTACCATATTACCAGAGTGAAAATTATCATAATCTGATCAATAATATATTCGGGGGTATAAGCGATGAAATTCAATGCTATCCAACCTTCCTTTCGGCAGATATTCTTAAAATTATTGTCACTACCTGCCGGAACGAACCTGCCCATATATTTGGTGAGAGATTGAAGCTTCAGTTTGACGAGAAATGCCAGTCTGCATACTCTCTATTAAAGTTAAAATTTGATATTAAGATTGAAAGAATATTTGAAAACCTCGTGGAAATGACGGAATACAATTGCAGACTATCCTCCAGGGCAGAATTGGAACATAGCCAGAATACCAAATTGCTGTCGGAAGATTATGAACAATTGATACAAAAGTATAAAGTGCTCACGGGTATCATAAATGACGGAGATTTTGAAGAACTGGACAATATGATTGATACTATATTTCTGGAATTCCGGAATCTTCCCATCGATCAGGTGAAACAGATATCCATTGATATGTTCTCCATGCTTTCAAGCAAATTTGTAAAGATGGGAATAGATTTCTGGAAGGATATGAATAAAACCGTCAGTTACCAGCAGATCATGGAAGCTGAAAACTTAAGAGAACTCAAAATAAGATGTCAAAATATGCTGAGAGCCACTATTGATATCGTAAGAAGCAAACAGAATGCCGGTTCCAGAAGTATTGTGGAGCAATCATTGCTATATATAAAAAACCATATAGGAGAGGATTTATCGCTGGAGGGCATTGCAGACAGGTTTTTCCTCAATCAGACATACTTCAGCAGACTTTTTAAACAGTATACCGGAACTACCTTTACCGATTACCTCATTGAACAGAGAATGGAAAAGGCCAAGGAGCTGCTTTCGCTTGGCAGGTTCAAGGTGTATGAAGTGAGTCAGATGATCGGCTACAGAAGTGAAAAATACTTCTTTCGCATTTTTAAGCAGTATGCCGGCTGTTCGCCTGCAGAATACTTTAGAGGCAGGAGTTTGAATGATGAAAGATAAGCAGAACAACAAACTGTCCGGCAGTCCCAAAAACATGATCTTAAAGTACATACAGGACTACCGTTTCAACAGCATTTTTGTTAAAAGCTTTGCAATTATACTGGTCCTGCTGGTTTTTACATTTACTGTGATTATGCTGGCAGTATCCAATAAAATGAACGGTATCATCACCAGGGAGGTTGGCAGCATGAGTGTCAATTCTCTCGGAAAAACAAGGGACCGCGTGGATGTGGTAATGGAAGAGGCTGTCCAGATCTCGGGGCAGCTGTCTCTGGATGATGATATAAAAAAGTTTCTGCTGCCAGACACAAAGGAACTATTCGGCAGAAACCAGACTGCAAAGGTCAAGGCCAAGATTGAAATGTACTCGGGGGTATTCAATTATATTGATACAATATATGTATATTCCAACAAGAGCAGGTTTATCGTATCCAATGAAGGAGGAGGCAAACTCAGTGAGTTTGATGATATTACCTGGCTGGACAACCTGACCGAACGTGAATATGAGCCTGCAAGAATGATAAGCAGGGTAAAACGCAACTCCTATCCCTATCTTATTTCGTATATACAGCCTCTTCGCCTGACACAAATGCAGTTTCTGGGAGGCATAATTGTAAACATTGATGTCAGCAAGATGAAAGAGCTGATAGTATCAAATATAAAGGATTCAAGGGAAACATTGACTATTGTAGACAACCGGAATAATATACTGTTCAGTTCCAATGAAAAGCACATAATGAAGAAAATCGACAAGGTGGATTATTACAAGGACATTAGATTTCAGGATATTGACGGTTACCAGATCATTCATGACGGGGACCAGGAATTACTGGTGACGGTGGCATCCTCCAATGAATTCAATTGGAAATATATATCCACCGTACCGCTAAATGCCTATGATGAATACAACAAAAGCACCCGGGGCTTTTATTTTAAATTGTTTCTGGCCAGTATTTTCATTTCGATAGTAGCATCACTTATTATTGCACTGTATTGTTATACTCCGGTAAAAAATATTTTGAATTTATTAAAGCACCCCGACATATATGAGGAGAGCTATTCTGTGGACATAGGACTCAGAAAGGATGAAACCCATGAAATAGCACTCAATATTGTAAGAAATCTATATTCCAACAAGCAAATGCAGGAGGAGATGAAAAATTATACAAATATCATCAACAAGGCTCAGCTCACTGCTCTGCAGGCGCAGATAAGCCCCCATTTCCTTTATAATACCCTGGAAAATATACGGTGGAGAGCTATGGAAATCTGCAGGGGGGATAACGAGGTATCACAGATAATACTCAACCTGTCCGAAATGCTCAGAATCAGTTTGGAAAGTGATCAGCAGCTGGTCAGTATAGAAGAAGAAATCAAAAATACAAAACTTTATATAAAAATACTTCAGCTCCGGTATGAGGATAAGCTTCAGGTCCTGTGGGAAGTAGATGAGAAGGCGGCCGGCTACCACATTGTCAAGGTAAGCCTGCAGCCCATTATTGAAAATGCGGTTTATCATGGAATCAAGCCTCTGAGAAAACTCGGAGTTATAACCATTAGTGTTGACAAGTTTGAAGACAACATAATCATACGTGTTAAAGACAACGGTATTGGCATGAGCAGGCAGGAAGTTGAACGGCTCAACAGAGATATGAGGGAAAAATATATTCTTCAGGAAGACCATATCGGTATACGTAATGTGAATCAAAGGATCAAACTGCTCATGGGAGACGAGGCCGGCCTTGAAATAGAGAGCGAAGAAAACATCGGTACAACGGTAACTCTGATCCTGCCTCTGCCAAAAACAACGAATAACCTGTGAATCTATGGCCGTGCGAAATATTCAAAGTATTTAGCAATACTTTGAAAGCACATGGCCAATTAATCTCCTTTATTCGCCTTATAGCGGTAGAGGAGCGAATGAATTTCATAACTATTTTGTAGCCGCTATAAGGCTCAAAGCCATAATATGGCTTAGGGAGGTTAATATGGTCTGTAATATGAAACGTAAAGTATTGTGCTTAAAACTTCTGGTATTTTTATTAGTCATAATAACGTTCATGACAAATATCTCCTGTACGCGGAATACAGATATGGTACAGACAAATAATGAATATACCCCGAATGAAAAGATTGTGCTGAAATGGATGATCTATGGTGAGAAATCAAAAAATTCCGAAAGCGTATTTTCGGAGTTCAATAAAAAACTGCAGGAGTATTATGCTGATACAGCCATCGAATTTGATATTGTCCCATATGATATCTACAAGGAAAAATGGGATATGAAAATGGCCACCAACGAGCATTTGGATTTAGCCTGGATAGGAAATGACATATTCAATTACACCGAAGAAGTAAAAAAGGGATCCTTCATGGCTCTGGACTATTTATTGAGTACTTACGGACAGGAGCTTCTGGCCGAAATACCTGAAAACATATGGCGGGTACAAAAACGGGAGGGTAAGATTTACAGCATTCCGCTGCTGGGAATGTTATACAGAAAAGATTATGCAGTGGTATCCAGTAAAAAATATATGGATGCCTATGGAAACATTGATGAAATCGGTGAGGTAAACCGGGCCAACTATTATACAAATGAACAATGCTATGAGGTTCTGGAAAAATATCTGTCCAGCTTGAAAGCCAAAAAGAATCTGGGCACCGGTATTTCCAGTGAAACCATATCAAAGATAGCGGACAAGGGCCTGGAGGGTATATACGGACCCAATTCCCCTTTTATAATAAAAATATTTGATAATGATTTGAAGGTATACAATAAATATGAGCTGGATTCATACAGGCTTTTCTTTAAAACCATTCATGACTGGTATGAGAAGGGATATATACGGGAAAACATTGAAGAGGTATTAAATCCCAAGAGTTATGACGGAAAGAGGAACGGCAGTGTGCTTTTCCTGGATGAATACGGTGAAAACGGGGTGGTGGCCGACAGGATTGCAACGGAATATGAAGCGGTATACGAACCCCTTCAGGACTATAAATATGTTTCCTATGAATGCAGCAGGAATGCGGTTGCCCTCCCCAGAACCACTAAAAATCCCCGACGTGCCCTCGAGATAGTAAACCTGCTCAATACCCGAAAGGGTGAAGTGCCTTACAAACTGCTGGTCAATGGCTTTGAAGGCAGACATTTTATTAGTAAAGGGAGCGGACAGGTGGACAGGATAACCGATGGAGCGGGGAAACCGCTTTATGAGCTGTCCCAATACACGCTGGGAAATGTTTTTTTAAATTACGAAAATACCCCCGGTGAGTTTGAACAACTGGAGCAATATAATAAAAACGCCATAGTTTCACCATTGACAGGGTTTGAACTTGATACAAGGATGATAGTACTTGAAATGTCAAAGATTGATCTGGTGGTGGAACAATATCTAAATACTTTGAGACTTGGCACCTCGGAGGACTGGGAGCAGGTGTACGGTGAATTTGTTGATAAAATGAAACAGGCAGGTTCAGAGAAGGTTATTTCAGAAATGCAGAAGCAAATTGCTGCCTTTAAGAAAACAAAAGATACCAAAGGCAGCTGATAATACCGGCATGATTTAAAAGAGGTTGCGTAAAGACGTGTATTGTAATGATAACATACCTTTCGGACAGAGCGGCGATGCTATACTTGTAGCTATCAGGCAACTGAAAAAATGTTTTAAAGGAGAGAAAGAGTATGAAAAAAGGACGTCTTATTGCAACGCTAGTGGCAGCAGCTTTATCCGCAACCTCCATACTGGGTTTTGCCGGATGCTCCCAAAAGTCATCGGTAAAGGAAATTGCCGTTATGGTGCCAAGTGCCGATCATGGATGGACAGGAGCGGTACTTACATACGCACAGGAGAAGGTAAACAAGTTAAATGAAGATCAGGCAGTTAAGGAAAAGTATTCGGTAAAAGTTTATTCTGCAAAAGATGTTGAAGATCAGATCCAGCAGGTAGATGATCTATTGACAAATACCGGCAAGCTTGCTGGTATTGTAATACTGCCCTATGATAACGGACTTCAGTCCACCCTTGAAAAAATCGCAACTGCAAAAGTTCCTTTCGTACAGTTTGACCGCGTTATTTCAAGCGGTATTATTGACCCGGAAGTGGTTGCAAATGTAAAAGGGGATAATGAAGGCATCGGATATGAGACTGCAAAGAGATTTATTAAAGACGGTCTTAGCAAAGACGATTATGTGTATGAAATGATTGGCGATAATTCATCTGTTCCCGAGCTCCGTTCAAAAGGTTTCAGAAAATACCTGACCGAACAGGGCTGGACTGAGGATGAAATAAACAAGGTAGTGGTAAAATCAGCAGCTACAGGCTGGAGCCGTGACACCGGAAAAGAACTGTTTGAATCCTGGTTTGGAAGCTCACAATGTGACACATCAAAAAAAATCTGGATATACACACATGATGATGAAATAGCAATGGGTGTATTGGAATCAATTAACGGTTCCGCCCTGGATGCAGGAAAGAAGGCTGAGTTTATGAAACAACTCAAAGGACTGTCAGCTTCTTCAGGCCTTGCTGAAATGTATGCTGTTCTGAAAGACAAACATAAGACAATAGCCCGTCCGGCAACATTCGATATCTTTTCAGTAACATATGATCCTGCAATGATTCAGGAGGCTGTTCAGGTTCTTGTGGATTCATTGAACGGAGGAAAAAATATAGATCAGAATTACATTATACCGGTTCACGTTGTCGATTCGGAAAATGTTGGTGATTACAAAGCATTTGGAACCTATGAAGAAAAATAACTCTGGAAGGTTTATACTTCAATAAAAGCTTCATACGGGTACACGCCTGGAATTTCAGGTAAAACCTTATTACGGGTCCTGCAAATTTCAGGCATGTACTTTATTTCAATTATTGAAGAAGGAGGTTCTATGGAATTACTGAAAATGACCAATATTTCAAAATCCTTTTTCGGTGTTAACGTTTTGGATAATGTGACTCTGGAAGTCGGAAGGGGAGAAGTCCATGCTCTGATCGGAGAAAATGGGGCAGGCAAATCTACGCTTATGAATATTCTAGCCGGAGTACATACCAGGGACAGCGGAAATATCACATTCAACGGTAAAGAACTTGTACACAAAAGCATAAAGGGAGCGGAAAGCGCCGGTATTGCCTTTGTACATCAGGAGCTGAACATATTTAATAATTTAAGGGTCTATGAAAACCTGTTTCTGGGGAAAGAGCCGGTAAATTGCTTTGGAAAGCTGAAGAAAAAAGAAATGATTTCAGAAACCTCCAAGCTGATGCATGACCTGGGTGTGGATATTGATCCGCTGGAACTTGCAGATAATCTTGACACAGGAAAGAAACAACTGCTGGAAATTGCCAGGACGCTGCACCGGGATGCCGAACTGTTTATCCTGGATGAACCGACAACTGCACTGAACAATGCCGAAATAAAAAATCTTTTTGAAATTGTGGGCCGGTTAAAGACAGCTGGAAAATCATTCATATTTATATCACATAAAATGCCTGAAATTTTCAAAATTTCAGATAAATATACCGTACTAAGAAACGGTAAATTTATTAAAAGCGGCAACATTAAGGAGATTTCTCCTGAAGCAATAACCAGATACATGGTTGGCGAAAGTTATTCAAATCAGGAAATGTATGAGGAACGCAAACTGGGAGATACCATCCTGGAATTAAAAAGTTTTTCCGGGAAGGGTTTTTATGATGTGGATTTCTCCATAAGAAGCGGTGAAATCGTAGGGTTTACGGGATTACAGGGGGCAGGCAGCTCCGAAGTGCTCCAGACTGTTTTTGGTGTATTGGAGCCGCAGGGGGGCCAGTTATTCGTCCGTGGAAAAGAAATAAAAAACAATAGCATACAAAACGCCATGAAGAACAAAGTAGCCATGGTTGCTGCCAACAGAAAAGAAAACTCCATACTCCAGGACATGACAATTCTTGAAAACGCATATATTTCCGAACATGCCATCAACAACAGGCAGCAGCATATATTTAAAAACAAGGAAATTAAAAAGTATTCTGATTTGAAAGATACATTAAATATCAAGGCCAATAGTCATAATGATCATATAACCAGTCTGTCGGGCGGAAACCAGCAAAAAGTCATTCTTGCCAGATGGTTGAACACCCGGGCCGATATAATTCTTTTTGACAATCCCACCCAGGGCATAGATGTAGGTGCAAAAAGTGAGATATACAGACTTATTTTAAACTTGTCCAAGGCTGGAAAGACAATAATCATCAATACCCTGGAGATTCCGGAAATTCAAAAAATTGCTGACAGATGTGTTGTTTTTTATCACGGAAGGATATCTGTATCACTGAAGCGCCACGAGATTAATGAAGAAACGGTCATGCTTCATGCTACAAATGCTGTAAATGCAACTGGAATAAATGCGGAGGTGGAAAATGTCCAATCTAAGTGAAAGTCCCATGCAAACTAATGCTGTGGTTGCACAGCCTGTAAATAAAAGATTTAAGGGCCTATGGAACAATTACAATTATGTGATTATATTTCTTGTGATATTTATTGCTTTTTTGATAATTAACGGCAGCGAAACCTCCTGGACCAGCATTACTAACATTTTCCTTCACAGTGCCATTCTGGGGACTATCTCTCTGGGTATGGGCCTGGTCATTATGACGGGGGATATAGACCTGTCGGTTGGGTCGTCCTTTGTATTTATCGGAGGTCTGACCATTATTGTATATAACGCTACCGGCAGTATTTTGGTGACCCTGCTGTTTGCCATAGCAACGGGATTGTTGTGCGGAGGTTTGAACGGTGTGCTGGTAGGCAGATTCAAAATGCCGTCATTTATTGTTACTCTGGCTTCCATGCTTATTTTCAGATCTGTTTCCCAGTATATGATGAATGAAATGGGAGAGACCAGATACCGTGTAGAAGCAGGAATGGAAAGCTATAAGAGCCTTTTCGGCTTTGGAAACGGCAATATTCTTACAATTCCCCAACTGGCTGTCGTATTCTGGATAATAGCTGCCGCAATGATTTACATGACAACCTGTATGAAATTCGGAAAGAATATATACGCAATAGGAAGCAATGAGCGTGCAGCAAAACTGGCAGGTGTCAATGTTATATGGACAAGGATAAAGGTGTTTGCAATAAGCGGTGCTCTGGTGGGACTTGCGGCCTTTTTGAAAATAGCAAAGGACACCTCCTTTGACCCGGCCACCTCGGGGAAAAACTTTGAGTTGTATGCCATAGCGTCGGTGGTAATAGGCGGAATCAGTATGTCAGGCGGAAAAGGCAAGATTGCCGGAATTATTTTCGGTACAATGGCATTTACCATCATTGATAAGATTATCACAGCTCTTGGTATGAACGCATTGCTGAATGATACTGTAAAGGGTTTGATCCTGCTGGTAGCTGTAGGCTTGCAGATGATACAAAAGCGTGAAAAATAAAATAATTTAAAAAAGGAGAGTGTATATGGGCAGGGTTTTGAATTATGGAATGGTAGGCGGGGGACCAGGTGCATTTATTGGTGATGCGCACAGAAAAGCCATTGGTTTGGACGGAAAAGCAAGGATTGTTGCAGGTTGTTTTTCCCGCTCCTTTGAAAATACTTTGGCTACAGGTGAGGCCCTGGGTATTGAAAAAGAACGGCTTTATAAAAACTTTGAGGAAATGGCCGTAAAAGAAGCCGGCCGGCAAGACAGTATGGATTTTGTGGTCATAGTCACAACCAACTATGCCCACTATGAGGCATGCAGGGCTTTCTTGAATGCCGGTATTCCCGTAGTATGTGAAAAACCGCTTACAGTCACTCTTGAACAGGCGCTGGAATTGGAGAGGCTTGCAAATGAGAAAAAACTGTTGTTTATGGTTACTTATGTATACTCAGGACATGTAACTGCAATGAACATCAAAGAAATCATAGCAGCAGGCGAAATAGGCCAGGTCCGTACAGTTATGGGTGAGTATCCACAGGGCTGGCTGGCTTTTGAAGATATAAGAGGCAACAGACAGGGAGAGTGGAGGACTGACCCGGCTCAATCGGGTAATACCAATGCTTTGGGCGACATTGGTACACATATAGAAAATACTGTCTACCGTATGACTGGCTTAAAAATAAAGAGGCTGCTGGCCCGAATGGATAAAGTGGTTCCGGGAAGAACTCTGGACGATAATTCAACTGTAATGCTGGACTTTGAAAATGGTGCAACGGGGGTTTACTGGGCATCGCAGATAGCCATAGGACATGACAACGGACTCAGAATACGGATTTATGGCAGCAAGGGCAGCATATCCTGGTTCCAGGAGCAGCCGGAAGTTTTCCACATGGCAAAACAGGATGGTTCCCTGCTTGAGATACACAGGGGGCACGGGGTCATCAAACAGGCAGCAGCCAAATACACCAGATTACCCAGCGGGCACACAGAGGGCTGGTTTGAGGCTATGGGCAATTTCTATTCCAACTATATTGATTGTTTGAACGCCCAGAGAAACGGTGTATTTACAGAAGAAATGATTGAGTATCCTACGGTGGTTGACGGGGTTGACGGAGTGAGGTTTATCGAGGCCTGCCTTAAAAGCTCGGCCAACGGAAACATATGGGTGGATTTTTAAAACTATCAACAATGTATTGGCAATCAACTATAAAAATTTATTTATAAGGAGGACTTATAATGGGACGACCGGTAACATTATTTACAGGACAGTGGGCGGATCTGCCTCTGGAAGAGATGTGCAGAACCGCAAAAGAAATGGGTTATGACGGTTTGGAAATCGCTACCTGGGGACAGATCAATTGCCGCAGGGCAGCAATTGATGAAGGTTATGTAAAGGAAATAAAAGAGACTCTCAAGAAGCACGGCTTGATCTGTAAGGCACTGGGAGCACATTTGACGGGACAGTGTGTAGGCGATTTATGGGATCCGAGACTTGACGGCTTTGCTCCGGCGGAATTTGCAGGACAGCCTGAAAAAATAAGAGCATGGGCTATTGACGAGATGAAATATACCGCCAGGGCTGCAAAAGCTATGGGCTGTGACGTTGTCACAGGTTTTATGGGCTCAGCCGTATGGAAGTACTGGTATTCCTTCCCTCAGACCGGTGAAAAAATGATAGCTGATGCATATACCGAGCAAGTGGAGCTATGGTCACCTATTTTTGACGTGTTTGATGAGTGTGGCGTCAAATTCGCACTTGAAGTGCACCCCACAGAAATA
The DNA here is from genome assembly GCA_023409265.1 of Bacillota bacterium. Classification (GTDB taxonomy): domain Bacteria; phylum Bacillota; class Clostridia; order Acetivibrionales; family DSM-1351; genus Ruminiclostridium. Next base: position 26,432 of record JAEYHZ010000048.1, read on the forward strand.
GCCTTTGATTATTACACCACCGAAAGACTCTTAAAAGCATTCAATTACAGGCCAACACTGGGAATCAACTTTGATCCCAGCCATCTCATCTGGCAGGGCGTAAATCCAACAATTTTCTTAAGTGACTTTATTGACAGAGTTTACCATGTACATATGAAGGATACTTCGGTGAATCTGGACGGGAGAAACGGAATACTGGGTTCCCATCTGACCTTCGGTGATATGAGAAGAGGCTGGAACTTTGTTTCCCTGGGACATGGAGATGTTGATTTTGACAAGATTATCCGTGTTTTAAACGGCGCCGGTTATCAGGGTCCTCTGTCTGTTGAATGGGAGGACAGCGGCATGGATAGAATATTTGGTGCGGCTGAAGCCTGCAATTTTGTTAAAAACATCAACTTCAGCCCGTCCACAGTGTCATTTGATGATGCGTTAAGGAATGACTGATCATAAAAATCAAGAGCCGTTGCAAAACTAATTTAATTTTGTAGCGGCTCCTTGATTTTTTTGGTATTCTCAGATGGATGTAATATTAAACGGCAATATAGATACAATAAGTCTATAGTATTGTTATCATGCAGTTTATCAAAGGTAGACGGATAATTATTATGGATAAATTATTGTTTGGAATATCAGGTTTACCAATATACAGCGGTTTAAGGAACATAAATTACGCTATTGGTATTTATTTTTTAGAATCAATAGGTCTGGATGCCATGGAACTTCTTTTCGTAAGAAATGTCAATGTAACGGATAACAATAAAGACAGTATATTGAAAGCTAAACTGGAAAATAATTTTTATCTGTCGGCACATGCATCACATTATATAAATTTAAATGCAGATGAAAAAGAAAAGCAGGAACAGTCCAGGGAAAGAATAATAAATGCCATGGAGGGTCTGGCAAAGGTTGAAGGAAGAAGTCTGGTACTTCATCCGGGTTATTATTTAAATGATTCCAAGGAGGAGACCTTCAATACTATAAAGGAAAACCTGGTGAAGCTTCCTTGCAAGGGAATAGACTTCAGACTTGAAACCACCGGGAAAGGAACACAGTTTGGCACACTTGAGGAATTGATCCGTCTTTGCAAGGAAGTAAGGACCTGCAAATTATGCATTGATTTTTCACACATTCACGCCCGGGGAAACGGATGCCTCAAAAATTACAATGATTTTGCCGGAATTTTGCAAAACATCCTGGATCAGCTTGGAAGAGCTGCACTGGACGACCTTCACATCCATATGGGGGGCATACAATATAATGAAAAAGGCGAGAGAAACCACATACGTCTGTTTGAAAGTGATTTTAACTATGTCGATTGCTTGAAAGCCTTAAAGGATTTCAAGGTAAAAGGCTGCGTGATTTCAGAAGGTCCGGTGGTGGAGAAGGATGCTTTACTACTTAAGAATGCATATAAACAGTTATAAATCATATTTCAACTATTTTAATAATAGTCATTGCTCCCCTGTATTGATGCGTTTACGCAGGGCAGGCCAATCAATCAAAGTAAATCAATAAAATACTTTTATTTTAGAAATTGGCCGGTTTTCCCCATTTTAAAGGCAAGTAATATTATGCCTTTCTCTTCTTGGGTGATCTCTCTTCCATACATTTTTTCAAATTGCTTTATCAGACCTTCAATATCAATGGATCTTTTAGGCTGTCTCGGAGGTTTGCCAGAAATAACCGAGGACTCATAAACCTTTGGTTGTATAAAGGAATTGTATATTTTCTTAAATATTTCAGCAGTGTAATAAGCATCATGAAAGGCATTGTGAAAGGTATAGCTAATAGGAATGTTAAGGGCTTGAACCGCGTGTTCAAGCCTTAGAAGGTTTTTTACGGGAAAATTGAAATATAACGAGGCATATGGCTGTATATCAATATATTTTTTTGATAAAAACCTGGTGCTCAAACTATGGTTCCCTGCATTTCTGAATAATTCTTTCACATCTGAGGCACCCCATACACAAAAAACAGAGTCGGTTCCGCCCGTAAAATCTGTAAACTGCCTGTAAACTTCGGGAAAAGTTTCTTCTGTTTGAAGCTGCTCGGTGGTTATTCCTGTCAAACCGGTTATAAACGGGTTTATCTTTTGATAGAACGCAGGCTTTACGTACCTGTCAAAAGTATTAACAGTATTAAACTCCCGGTCCAGCTTAACAGCACCTATCTGAATAATCTCAAAGGGCATGGGTGCCCTGCTGAGATATTTATTCTGTGAAGAAAAGTCCTGATTAAGTTCAAGATCAAAAACAATATAATACATGCTGTACTCCTAAAGGCTATATTTAACAAGCTGTAATACATTAAAACAGCAAAATACAAAGCAGCAAAATGCAAAGTACCAAAGAACTAAAGTACTTATGGAATATTTGAATATATGCCGACCTCTGAGAAGAATTATATAATGAAAAGCTGCTTACTGGAAGGGGGAGGATTGACAGAAAATCTTGTTTGGGATATAATGTTATTAACAATATGATAATAACAGAATAATAAGAACAAAAGTAATAAAATAAATAAAAATGAAATAGGTGGATGTAATGGCTTCTAATGAAAAACTTAATTCGCACGGTCAAACAGAAGAGGAATTCCTTGCAGCCTATAACCCGTACAAATACGAAAGACCCTCGGTAACTGTAGATATGCTGATATTTACTGTTACCGATGCAAAAAAAAGAAACTACCGGACGCTTCCGGATAAAGAGCTTAAACTCCTATTGATCAAAAGGGGTGAGCACCCCTTCATTGACCAATGGGCCTTGCCGGGTGGTTTTGTAAAAATGGATGAAAGTCTTGAAGAGGCTGCTGTGAGAGAATTGAAAGAGGAAACGAATATAGACAATGTCTATATGGAACAGCTATATACATGGGGTGAGGTTGACAGGGATCCCAGAGCCAGGATTATCAGTACATCTTATATGGCGCTGGCTGACAGCAGCACTCTGGAAGTGATAGCAAACGATGACGCGGCCGATGTAAAATGGTTTTCGGTGCAGTGCAAATTGTTTCAGGAGCACAAGACTTTAACAAATACCGGGTATGAGCAGCAAAGGCTTTATAAATTAAAACTAACCTGTGAGGGAGAAAAAGCTCTTGAGGCTGTAATAAAAAAAGTAAAAACAGTCAACGAGAGAACTGTAAGAGCTTATAGCACTATAGAAGAAAGCAGCGGGATTGCCTTTGACCATGCCGGAATAATTGAATATGCTCTGGAGCGGCTAAGAGCCAAAATAGAATATACAGATATAGCCTTCAATCTTATGCCGGAGCTTTTTACACTTACTCAGCTCCAGCAGGTGTATGAAGTGATTCTTGATACTGAACTGTTAAAGGCTAATTTCAGAAGAAAAACCGCACATATGGTGATTGAAACAAACCAATTCACAAAGGATGCGGGGCACAGGCCATCAAAGCTTTATAGATTCAACACCGGCTGGAACAAGGAAAATGAATAAAAGAATAATTCGTAAGGAAAATTGTTAAAGAAGAAGTTGGAAGCTAAAGAATAATTAAATTTTAAGGGGGTTGTACCTATGAAATTTACAAGTATGGATGATTTTGCAAGAGATAGCTCCAAAACTCTGTTTGATTTATACAAAATGTTTGAGGAGGCAGGAGCAATGGAACTGGAGAAACTGCCTGCAGCACATACTTCCCTGGTAATTGTAGACATGATAAACGGTTTTGCCAGAAGCGGGGCCTTAAAGAGCAAAAGGGTGGAAGACCTGATACCTGAGATTGTGAGCTTATCTTTAAGATGTGATGAACTGGGAATTACCAAGCTGGCCTTTGCCGACAACCATACCGGGATATCACCTGAGTTTGAAGCTTATCCCGTTCATTGCCTGAAAGATACTTCCGAGGCACAGGTGGTTGATGAAATTAAAAATGTGGGAGGTTACAAACTTATTCCAAAGAACTCTACAAACGGCTTTTTGGAAGAGGAATTTCAAAACTGGCTTGAACAAAATTCTGGAATAAATACATTTATAGTTACCGGGGACTGCACCGATATCTGTGTCCAGCAGTTTGCAGTTACCTTGAAAACCTGGTTTAACAAACAAAACAAAAATTCGCGGATCATCGTTCCTATAAACGCAGTAGATACCTATGATCTGGGCATTCATAACGGTGATCTGACCAATATAATGGCCCTCTATAATATGCATATTAACGGGATCGAAATTGTTGCCGCACTTATATAAAGGAGATATCTATATGAACAATATGAACTTGACAATGCTGACGGATTTTTATGAAATAACTATGGCAAACGGATACTTCAATAATGGTTTAAAGGACAAGATTGCTTATTTTGACATGTTTTTCAGAAAGGTACCTGACAACGGCGGTTTTGCCATAATGGCAGGAGTTGAGCAGGTAATCCAATATTTAAAAAATCTGATGTTCACCAAGGAGGATATAGAATACTTAAAAAATAGAAACCAATTCAGTGAAGCTTTTCTTGAATACCTCAGGAATTTTAAATTCAATTGTGATGTATGGGCCATTCCCGAAGGAACACCCATTTTTCCGGGCGAACCTGTGGTTATGGTAAGGGGACCTGTAATAGAAGCCCAATTTATTGAAACAATGATTCTGCTTACTATCAATCATCAAAGTCTTATTGCCACAAAAGCAAACAGAATTGTAAGAGCCGCACAGGGGAGAGATGTGATGGAGTTTGGTTCCAGGAGAGCACAGGGCTATGATGGCGCCATTTATGGTGCAAGGGCCGCATACATCGGAGGCTGTGTAGGAACAGCCTGCACCATAGCAGAAAAGGAATTCAACATTCCTGCAATCGGTACAATGGCGCACAGCTGGATCCAGATGTTCCCTGATGAGCTTGAGGCATTCCGCATATATGCACGGACTTACCCGGACAATTGTACTCTTCTGGTGGATACCTATAATACGCTGAAGTCTGGGGTGCCCAACGCAATTAAAGTATTCAATGAAGAAATCGTGCCGAGAGGATTCAGACCAAAAGGCATAAGGATAGATTCCGGGGATATTACCTATTTGTCAAAAGCCGCCAGAAAAATGTTGGACGCAGCAGGTTTCCACGATTGTAAAATAGTGGCCTCAAACTCCCTTGATGAATTTATAATCAGAGATATTTTAATTGAAGGAGCAAAGGTGGATCTGTTCGGAGTGGGAGAGAGGCTGATAACTTCCAGATCTGAACCGGTTTTTGGAGGTGTCTACAAACTGGTTGCCATTGAGGAAGAAGGAAATATCATACCAAAGATCAAGTTGAGCGAGAATGTTGGAAAGGTAACCAACCCCTGTTTCAAGCAGGTTTACCGGTTGTATGACAAAGAGAGCAGGAAGGCTATTGCAGATGTGCTGACAATTCATGACGAAGTGATTGATGAAAATGAGCCTTATGAAATATTCGACCCTGAATATACCTGGAAGAGAAAAACTTTGACCGGTTTCAGAGCTCAAAAGCTGTTGGTGCCTGTTTTTGAGAAGGGCAAATGCGTGTATGAAAGCCCTAATACACAGCAGATAAAGGAGTTTTGCCAAGCCCAGGTGGATACCATATGGGACGAAGTAAAAAGGTTTGAAAATCCGCACCAATATTATGTGGATTTATCAAAGAAATTGTGGGATGAGAAACAGGAGCTGTTACAGAATTATTCGGTAAAGTGATATAACAATCCAGAATGCAGATGTAATAGTCAATGCGGCTAATACATCTCTTCTTGGAGGAGCTGGCGTGGACGGTGCCACACACAGAGCTGCGGGACCTGAATTGCTGGACGAATGCCGGAGGCTGAACGGCTGTAAGACTGGTCAGGCAAGGCTGACCGGCGGATACAGTTTCCCTGTCCGAAAATAGTCCGACAAAATTACTAATCCAACCTGATCATATTTATCACAGGTTACAAATTCGATAATATATGATAAAATTTGGTATAAATCTGATTAGATTGGAGGCGAAGTTTGTGTTAGAGGTAGAAAACCTGAAAGGTATACTTGCCAGTCAAAAAGAAATCGTTTTAAACCTTGAAAGTGAAATATCCAGAATCGAAGAAACAGATCTTTTGAAAGAAAATCAAAAACTAAATAATGAGCTGGTCCGGTATAGGGAGTTATTTGAAAAAGAGAAAGCCAATAACCGGATAATGTCCGAAGAAAATAAAAACCTCAGAAACGCCATTTATGAACAGCTCTATAATGAAAAACTTCAAATACTTAACTCTATAAATAAAAAATTAGATATTTATTACAATTCCAGTGTTGAAGGAGAAATCAACAGATTAAAAGCTTACGAAAACACTGTAAAAAGCCGTATTGATGACATGACTCGACTGTTGGAGTCTTATAGAATAAATGTTCAGGATGAAATGTATTTTCGGATTTCCGAGTTGAGAAAACTTCTGGAGGAGAGGCTGAAACAGGCCCGGGAAGAAATATTAAGGAATTCGAAAGCTTTTGACGAAAATAGAAATATTGAATACCAAAAATTAAGGCAGGAGCAGCTTTCGGAAGAAGAGATAAAAGGCAGGATAAAACAGAACAATATTGAGGCTTTTATAGGACTCAATGTTATTAATAAACTTGGAATTCTATTACTGATAATTGGTGTTATAACAGCAGCCCAGTTTACATATTTCAGATTGCCGGACCTGCTTAAATGTATTTTCACATTTGGTATAGGTATTCTCATGGTGATTGCAGGTGAACTTTTAAATAAAAGAAAGCCAAATGTTTTCTCATTGGGAATAACCAGCGGAGGTTTGGCAATCTTATATGTGGCTTTGGCTCTCAGCTATTTTAATTTTAATGTTCTGGAAATGTACCCGGCGCTTGGCCTGTGTATCCTCATAACTGCAGCAGCCTTTGTACTTTCTCGGAGATATGATTCACAGACCATTTCAATCTTTGCCATGATTGGCGGATACCTTCCACTTCTTTCCATCACCGGAAGTAAAGCAATAGTTTACAGTGCAATGGTTTATTTTATCGTACTTAATGCTCTGGCACTTGTAATATCAGTAAAAAAAAGATGGATTGTGACAGCATTTTTCGGCTTCTGGCTGAATGTTGCCGGCTCGGTTTATATACTGTTTATCATGTTTGACGCAAGAACCAGCAGTTCCTCATTTTCATTAGCAGATCTGATTACAATTCTTTATATTGTTTTTGTATTTATAATTTATACTCTGATTCCTATGGCCGGAACCTTCAGTAAAAAACTTGCCTTCAGGAACTCAGACATTGTCTTGTTGGCTTTTAATACAGTCATAAGCAGTCTTTTATTATATCTGGTTTTCTATATTGTGGATCTCGAAAACTACACAGGAATTCTGGCAGTAGCATTTGCTGCAGTTTATATTGCATTGGGACGCTTTGTTGAAAGCTTTATGGAAAAAGAACGAAAGGCCAGAGCTTTATTTTATATAACAGGCCTCACATTTGTAGTTCTGGTAATACCTTTCCAATTTGATAAAATGTGGTTTTCACTGGGATGGTTGATTGAAGGTGTTGTACTTCTTTCTTACGGTATTGTGAAAGAGATACGTAGTTTTAAGAGAGCAGGTACAATAATTTCACTTCTATGTCTGGCAGCTTTTCTGCTTATTGATGTTACTCAATTTCATAATTCCCTTTTTACTTATAAATACCTGGCAATAACTGCAGGCAGCATAGTGATTTTAGGTTCCTTAATCTATAAAAATAATGTGTCATCCAGGCTTACTAAATTGATTAAGTATATTGCCGTTATAAATATCTGGTGCTTCTCTTTATATATTATTGGGACTGAAGTGAGGAACTATTTGTCCGGAGTTTTATTAAAAAGCAGTTTTAGTCTGGATTATCTTATTATCGCTGCTATGATTCTGATTAGTTTTGCAATAGCTTATATTATACAAAGGATTAAAGTTCTGATTGACAGAGTTCTGAGAATTATATCCTTTATTATCTATATAACAGCGATATTTGCATTGTATTTGTTAAATTTCCATTCCCCTGTAAAGGGCTGCCTGAGAGATGTTCCTGTAGGCATAAGTGTTTTTGGAACCATCGAACTTGTAGTAATAGCACTGCTGTCAATGGCGGTAGTCAGGGAATTGGTATTGAATCTGATTACAGAAAAAAAGCTTGGACTGGAATGGTATCCTCTTATTATTTCCTTTTATTTTGTTATTATATTGACTCAAAATCTCATAACCCAATATAATCTGGAATTTAATAATGCCATAATAAGTATCGTGTATATTGTGACCGCTCTGGGCTGGATTACTTTCGGATTTATCAGGAGATATGTATTGATAAGAAGATTCGGCCTCGGCTTATGCATACTCTCGGTAGCAAAACTATTCCTGGTAGACCTTTCTTTCCTCCCACAGGGCTACAGGATAGTGTCATATTTTGTATTTGGTTTGACACTTATTGCAATATCCTTCGTTTACCAATACTTCAGTAAAAAAATAAATATTATTGGTGAGGTAATGCCGGATGAAAATAAGATTAACAGTTAGTTGCATATTATTGTTTTTATTTTGTTTTACCTCTATTTACGCTGCTGATTTTATGTATAGCGCCGATATTGAAAACAGGGGAGAGAAAAATTATAAGGCTGTGAGACTAAATGCTCATGTATATAATAATATAACTGAAAATATGTCGGATCTGGCTATATTTGATAAACAGAATGAGCAAGTACCATACTTTATAAACAGTTTCATCGGAAGTGAAACAGAAACTCAAAAGGCTTATAAACTAAAACAAATCAACTCATTTATTAAAGATGATTACTATTACTATGACTATACCCTGATGAGTCCGGTAACAGAGGATGTTATTGCCACATCCATTGAGGTTCAAACAAATAACACCGGTTTTGCAAAGAAGGTTGAACTTTTGGGAGGCTATGACAATATCAACTGGGAAAAAGTTCAGGAGGATACCCTATATAATGTTGATGGCAACAGTAAGCTTGAAATAAGCTTTGACGGTACAAAGAAGTATACCTGCTACCGTTTTAAGATATTAAACAATCTTGAAAGGATAGCATTTACTTCAGTCTCATTAAATTACGACAATGTGATACAAAAAAAAGACTACTTTATTGAAACCATTTCACCTGAATATTCGGTTGAGGAGCAGGGAAATGTGACTGTTGTCAAGCTTAAAGGTTTGAAGAACCTGAAGCTTAACAATATAACTGTAAAAACCGACAGCATATTCAAAAGAAATGTTGACTTTAACGGTACAGTGTCTAAAATGCTTTACAATCTTGAATTTAAGAATATGAAGTATGAGGATTTAACAATACCGTTTGATTCTTATAGAGTGGAAACCGATGAAGCTGAAATTAAAATAGAGAACAAAGATGATAAACCAATTAAAATATCCGGTGTTGAGGCAAAATATCTTGTTGATGAGCTGGTTTTCGAGAATTCTAAAACAGGCGGATATACTTTGAAATATGGTAATAGTGAGTTAAAGACACCAAAAAGCTACGATATTTCAAATTACAGGGAACAAATTTTAAACGAAGGCTATGACAGATTAAACATAATGCTTATTAAAAAAGAGCCTGCTTCTGATAACTTTAAAGCATTAAATATTAATTATAAGATGATCTTTAATATTACAATTTTACTAGTTGCAGTAATTATGGGTGTTATCATTTTAAAGAAACTGAAAAAATAAGAAGTTCCAGCATTTAAAATGAATTATATAATCGAGGGTACATATATGAAAAAAATTTTGGTGGTTGATGATGAGCCATCTTTAAGAGATCTCGTAGAGCTGATTTTAAAGAGAGAAAAGTATGAAGTGGCAACTGCTGTCGACGGAAAAACTGCACTGGAATTGGCTGACTCCTTTAAACCCGACCTTATCTTACTGGATATAATGCTGCCTGATATGAGCGGGCATGAGGTCTGCAAAAGGCTGAACCAGCAAAAGAGAATTCCTACAATAATGGTTACTGCCAAACATGAAACAATTGACAAGGTTTTGGGTTTGGAGCTGGGAGCAGATGATTATGTAACAAAGCCCTTTGAGATAATGGAGCTGTTGGCCAGAATTAAAGCCTTACTAAGAAGGGCAGGCAGGGAGGAAGAGCAGGAAACCGTTACTCATCAGGGGTTAAAAATTGATTTAACAAATATGGCTGTGTATAAGGAGGAAAAGGAGATAGTTCTTACGGCGAAAGAGTATCAGCTTCTGGAGCTGATGGCCAGAAACAAGAAAAAAACCTTCAGCCGTGATGAGCTTCTTGAAAAGGTTTGGGGATATGATTATATGGGAGACAGCCGTGTTGTGGACATCTGTATTGCCCGGCTGAGAAAAAAGATTGAACAGGACAGCACCTGTCCGGTGCACATTTTAACAATTTTTGGCTTGGGATACCGTTTCGGAGGAGGTCAGGTCTGAATAAAATTAAAATTTTTTTAAAGACTTGCCGGAAATGGAGATAAATATGAGATTTAGTACGAGAATGGTTCTGTATTATTCCTTGACTTCTGTAGTGGTTCTCCTTATTGTTGGAGCCGTTGTTATTAAAAGTATTGAGTCCTATTGGATAAATAAAGTTGATCAACAGCTGGAAGAGCAAAACAGAACCGTACAGGATTATATAAAACAGGTATTTCTCTTCGAAAAAAGCAGTACAAAGGAGCTGAATGAACAGAATTCAAAAATGGTAGCTGCAAATTTAAGCTCTGGAATAGGACAGCTTCTGATATATAATAATGATTTACAGCTTCTCAGCGGATTGGTTGATGTTTTTGAACATCCTGATTTTAATATGAAGGATTATCAGAGACAGGTGCTGCAGCCTGCCCGGCAAGGAAATACGGTTAATTACATACAGAATAACATCTATTACCTTGCTTCACCTGTTGAAATGAACGGTAAAACATTAGGTATTTTAGTTATAAATTACAAGCTCGATTTATTGAATCTCATTTTAAACAAGGTTGTTTTAATTTTGTGTATTGGTGCAGCTGGGTTCTGTCTTATTATTATAATTATGAGTATTTTTATCTCACGCAAACTGGTTGTTCCTATTAATAAGCTTGTGGCTACAACGGAAAAATACGCGAAAAGAGAATTTGAAATTGTAAATATTGATCGTAAGGATGAATTGGGTCAATTAAGCAGGAGTATAAACGATATGGGTATGCAGCTTAAAGATCATATAGACCGGCAAAAGCAATTTGTTTCAAACGTATCACATGAGCTGAGGACTCCATTGGCTGCAATTAAAGGCTATTCAGAATATCTGGCTGATGAGGTGCTGGGAGATCCAAGCCTTGACAAAGTTATATATCACTTGAACAATGAGACTTCAAGACTTACAAGCATGGTGAATGATTTACTGCAGATGTCCCGTCTGGATTCTTTTAAAGAGATATTTACTTTTAGAAAATTAAACCTATCTATCCTTATAAGTGAAACTGCAGAAAAGTTAAGAGATAGAGCTCAGAGTCACGGGATTGAATTTTTCTGTGATATATATCCCAACATATTTGTAAATGGGGATAGGGACAAGCTGGTTCAGGTTCTGGTCAATATATTGGATAATTCAATTAAGTTTTCACCGGGGGAATCTACTGTTAAAATAAATCTTTCAGCAGATAGCAGGAGCTCTATAGTGACAATCACCGATGAAGGTTTGGGTATCCCAAATGATGATCTTAATAAGGTTTTTGAACGCTTCTACCGGGGAGTGAATGTAAGCGGAATATCCGGAACAGGCCTGGGACTGGCCATCTGTGAAGAAATTATTGTGAAGCATAATGGTCAGATTACCATGAATAATGCTGAAAGAGGCGGTACTGAAGTTACAGTCCTTTTACCCTTGGCTAGATAGTGCTGCGTTTTTGTCAGTGTGGCATATTGTTACAAATTTGATACAACTTTGAATTAAAAGAGAAATAAGCCCAATATATAATGAAATTAACAAGAAACAAAGTAGAGAGATGCATAAAGGGGGCTTAAAAAATGAAAAGTGTATTTATGGGCAAGAGAAGATTGTGGGTTAGCCGGGTATTAATAATAGTTTTAATTTTAATAGGTTTACTGAGTGGCTGCGGAAAATCGTCTGATACATCCTATTCCGCCGAAACCTCCACAGCAGGCACTGATGGGGGTAATGAAAACGGAATGGTAAATCCAACAGAGGATGTCTATTCTATCGACGAAAACTCAGTCAATATAAGAGGCGATGGAATGCAGGATAGAGTTGAAGCAGAGCTAGATGCAAAAACACAAAATCCAGATTATGGTAAGGAATATAACGATACTTATTTTAAGGATTACGGAGTGAATCCGTTTAATGATACTCTGGATAAACCCTTATCAACATTCTCATTGGATGTGGATACTGCTTCATATACAATAGCCAGAAAGTATATTAATTCTGGATCACTTCCTCCAAAAGATTCCATCAGAGTGGAAGAGTTTATAAATTATTTTAAGCGTGATTACCCTGCACCGGATAAAGATATTTTTTCAATCTACACTGAAATGGCTCCCTCTGCCTTCAACAGAGGCTATCATATTTTAGAGGTTGGCATACAGGGAAAGGCTGTAGCAGCCTCAAAAATAAAAAGGACAGCTCTGACTTTTGTCATTGATGTCTCAGGTTCCATGGACATGGATAACAGGCTGACACTTGTGAAGAAGAGCCTGAAAATATTGGTGGATCAGATGGGTGAAAGTGATAAAATCGGAATAGTGGTATATGGTACTAACGGAAGAAAACTGTTGGAGCCTACTAAAGGAGACGATAAGGAGCGGATTCTTGAGGCCATAGACCAACTTGAGCCCGAAGGCTCTACCAATGCTGCAGAAGGCCTGATGTTAGGCTATGATATGGCATACAACTCATATATAAACAGCGGAAATAACAGAATAATTCTTTGTACCGACGGTGTAGCCAACCAGGGTATTACAAATGCAGAGGATATCTTAAAAATGATCGAGGACTATAAGTCAAAGGGAATAACTTTGACTACCCTGGGCTTCGGAATGGATAATTTCAACGACGTTTTCCTGGAAACTCTTGCTGATAAGGGTGACGGAAATTATGCATATATTGATACCATGGATGAAGCAGGAAAAATATTTATAGATCAATTGGCCGGCACCCTGGAGGTCATCGCGAAGGATGCCAAAGCTCAGATCGAATTTGATAAGGACAGCGTAGAAAGCTACAGGCTTATTGGGTATGAGAACAGAGCATTGAAGGATAAGGATTTTAAAAATAACAGCGTTGATGCAGGTGAGATAGGTGCAGGCCATTCAGTCACAGCATTGTATGAAGTGAAGCTGAAAAACACTGCGGGAGATCATGCAGGAGTTGTACGATTGAGATATAAAAATCCGGAAACTGCCAAAGTAACCGAAGTAAGTAAAAATATCAAATCATCATTGATTCATGACAGCTTTTATAATGCAACCCCGAGGTTCCGTTTTATTACAATGGTGGCACAGGCTGCGGAAATTCTAAGGGGAAGTCCATGGGCCAGCAATACAAGTCTACAGGATGTATATGACATCCTAAAGAATGATCTTGGTAAACTGGATTTGAGTAAAGAGGATACTGAGTTCATTGATTTAATTAAGAAAGCTATGGAGCTGAAAAACAGGGAATAAGCTAATAAACCGTCAACTCAAAGATCAGGAATCGTAACCGGAAATACTTAGGTTATGGGCCTGGTCTTTATTTTTGCCATATAAATTAAATTGGAATGTATATTTTCAACTTTTGTGTTGATTTTCTATTATATCTGTTATATTATATATATAACAGATATAATACTGGTGGTGAAAAATTGTACTTAAAAATTGACTTTGAAAGTGAAAAACCCATTTATACACAGCTTATGGAACAGATTGTTGAAGGGATTGCAGCAGGAGAGATCATGGAAGGAGAAGCGCTGCCTTCAGTCAGACAGATGGCAGAGGATATAGGTATAAATCTGCACACTGTAAATAAAGCCTATGCACTCCTTAAAACTGAAGGTTATATCAAGCTTGACAGAAGAAAAGGAGCAATTATCAACTTGAATTTTCCACAATCTAAAGAAGCCATAAGAGAAAAGCTGGAAGAAGAACTAAAGGTGGTTTTGGCTGAAGCCTATTGTAAAAAAATCAGCAGGGAAGAGTTAACTGAGATTGTCTGTGAGATTTATGGTAAGTATGAGAGAAATAAGTAAAGCAAAGTGCTTTAAAAGTTGAGGTGTTCAAAATGGAATTTATGTCTGCAAGTGTAATAGTGTCTGTTTTAATTCCTATAATTATCAGTGCTTTAATGGTTATTGTAATAGCCAAAAATACAAAGGAAGAAGATTTTTCCGCTAAAACAACAGAGGATGAGAGGATAATAAATAGAAGTGACGACCAGTATTATTTATTCGGTTCCATTTATTATAACAAAAATGATCCTGCTCTCTTCGTTGAAAAGAGGGTTGGAATAGGAACAACTCTTAACTTTGCAAAGCCCGCTGCCAAAATTTATATGGGTGTCATTGCAGTTATCGTAATTGGTGTTTTGGCATTGGTTGCATTTATGCCGGGTATGACTACTGAACGGCAAGTTGAATTAAAGGATAATGTCATAAGTGTGTCCGGTACCTGGGGAACTAAAATAGATAAGAAAGAAATAAGTGAAGTTGAGCTGGAAAGTGAACTTCCTGCAGTATTAATGAAAACCAATGGTGCCGATATAGGTAACAAGCTTTATGGACATCACAAACTTCAGGGATATGATGACTCGGTACTCTTCATGGGAAATAAAAACAAGCCCTATGTTGCAATTTACTTAAAGAGCGGAAGACTTGTTTTAATTAATTATGATGATGAAATAAAGACCCGGAAATTGTATGAGAGTATTATAAGCAGTATGGAGTTAAATAGAGTGAATTTTAAATAGTTTAATAAATTCAAAGGCAGGTAATTCTATGTCAAATCAAATAAGCACTGAAATACTGGATGTAAATGGGATCCGTGTTTTCAAAGCTCAAGTAGATGATATACCCATTATCTATATGGAACCAGGTATTGCAGTTAATGAAAGAAAACTGGCTATCTTTCTGAATGGTCTGGGCGGAACAAAGGAATCACTTGTCCCTTACCTAAAAGATATATCTGACCGCGGCTACGTAGCTTTGGCCTTTGATAAATATCAGCATGGAGAGAGGGGAAAACCCCATGAAAATATCGTAGACCGTGTATTTTCGAATATGAGGAGATACGGTTGGGTAGTTCTTGGGCAGACCGTCCTTGACACTGAGAGAATAATAGACTGGGCGGTTGATACGCTTGGAGTAGTTCCTGAAATATATATGGGTGGTATCTCAATGGGTGGAGATATCGCAATAAGTGTTGCCGGTATAGATAGCAGACTGGTAAGTATTGCTCCAATAACAACCACTCCTGATTGGATGCGCCCGGGTATGCATGAAATTTCCGACCCGTCCAGGTTAATGAACCCGGGAAAGCCTGATGCATATTCACAGTTCTTTTATGATCAACTGAATCCCATTACAAACCTGAAACGCTATATTGATTGTCCTTCCATGTATGTTACACAGGGCAGGGAGGATACTCATATTCCTCCGGAGAATATGGAACGCTTTAAGTTTGAATTGGCGAATCTTTCGCCACAGGCAGCCCAGAGGATTAAAATAGTGTATGTACCCGGACCCAAAGCAGATCATGGGGATGTTTTCAGAAGGAAGGATGAGTGGTGGGAGGAAATGCTGAATGGTTGGCTGGGCAAAATTTGAAATGCCGTAACAGTTAAGAGCATTAGATGGGATACCTTTACCAACAAAATTATATTATGTGCCAGGAAATAAATATAATGTACTGAGCCTTAATATGAGGTACCAAGCAATTAATATGAGATACCAAGCAATTAATGTGATGTACCAAAAAATTAATATGATTCACCCAAAAATTAAAATGGTATCCAAACCAAAAGGCTATTGAAAACATCCAATAGCCCTTTGGTGCTTTTTTACATTTTTGTATTAATGGAAAACTACTACGCCTATCTCGGTACAAGCCTCATCTCCATCCAGTCTAGGCCGATCCAGTCATTTGGTCCTGTGGTTGAAGTATTTTCAATTACAACCCTGTTGTTTCTTCTAAGGTTGGGTACATTGAGGTTCATCTCTCTCCAGTTGTTAAACATTCCGCCTGCGGGTGTTCCATGTTCGGCTGGAACTCTGCCGTTGTGCACTACTGTTCCATTTATTATGATTCTGGCCGTATAACGATTGACAGGTACATTAAAATGGTCATCCAGGACAACACGAATTACAATCCGTGCTCTTTGATTTCCAGGCACGAACAGGAAGGCTGGTGAATCAAAAGTCCAAGTTCCGCGGTTTCCGGTATAAAGGATGTCAGCGTTTCTGCTGGGGTTACCATAGTTTGGAAACGCGGTGAGTTCTTTGAATAATGTTATTCTGGCAGTTGCCGGGTTATTGCTTAACTGCGGCTGAGGCTGCCTGGATTCTGATATATCATAGGTATCATACTCTTCATCTATGTCATATGAACTCATTGGTGGGTAGTACTGTGGTGCTGACAAATATGGATCTGTGTATTGCATACCGGAATAATCAGGCTGCTGCTGAGAATACACCGTATCCTCATTTTGACTTATAAAAGGGTATCTCATATAAGGTAAAGACATAATTTCATCTCCCAAACAGTTTTATATTTATATATTATTCGTGAGAAATGTATTATGTTACCCTTTTAGATATTGGTTAAATGAAATATGATGGGTTAAAAAAATGTTGAATAAATATAGATAAAAATAGTATGGAACTTTTTTCTTATTAAAATGTCTAATATCATATATTAACAAAACCAATAGACGAGGTGATCACATGACCTTTAAGAAAAAAATATTAACTGCTTCATCTGCAGCACTTTTATCATTAACACTTGCATTCAATGCAGTAGCAGTTTCAGTTCCTTTTACTGATATATCGCATATAACCTCGAAGGATAAAATTATTTCCCTCCAGGAGAGAGGGTATGTTTCAGGAACGGGTAATAAAAAATTCTCACCGGATTCCAGAATAAACACTGCTCAAACCATACAGTTATTGGTCAAAGCCTTTGATCTAAACCTGGATCTTATGCGCTTTATAAAAGAACCAAAGGCTACAGACTATTTCACTAAGGCAGACGATGCTGCATGGTATGCAAATGCCTTAATTACTGCTTCAGTTAATGGTGTAGAGATAGATAAGGATATTGAAATCAGTAAGGATTGGACTCGGGAGGAATTTACAAATACATTGATATCAACCATGGAAAGTCATTATAATCTTCCAATGCTTGATATAAAGCCCACAGCCATTAAGGATGAAGATCAGCTCACTGTTGAATTCAGCGGCGCAATACAACGGGCTCTGGTATATGGGGTAGTTAAGCTGGATGCAGAGGAGAATTTTTATCCTAAAGACAAACTAACCAGGGCAGAAGCGGCTGAACAGATATATAACGCACTGGAATACTTAAAAGGGCAGGAGAAGGTACAGACTGACTGATGAAGAGACCCGAAATATATATATAAAACATATGTTTCGGGTCTCTTTTAAAATAATATACTTTTATTGTTATTTATTTTTTCTTGAAGCTCATTAGCTGATTTTAAATATATAAAAGCATTTTTAAAGTCGTTTGCTTCAGAATAGATGTCACTCATTGCCTTATATGCTCTTAATAGGAATTTTGACTCCTTAAATAAAGACATCCTTTCTATTCCGGTTTTTACAGCAGCTATTGCCTCATCATATCTTCCAAGTTTATTTAAAATCATACCCTCATAAACTTTTGAAGACCACATGTTCAAATAGTCAAATTTATGTGTTTCATTGGAAGGATAGTCAACCTTTTTTATATTTTCATAGGCCTGCTGATAGTTGCCCGCTAAAAAAAGAGCTTTAGCCGTTATGAGGTAATATATATAAGTGTCACGTCCCAGCTGAATTCTTATATTTTCGGCATACTCCAAAGCTTCCTCCCAATTATTATTGTCCAGTGAGTGGAACGCTTTCACAGTATATATTTTGCCAAGACAAATATTATCTTCTGTAAACCGGGCAAACTGGGTGGCCTTGTCGATACACTTCTGATATTCCTCGGTATTGTTGACCAAATAATTAAATATGGCATTAAGTCTGTAAAGCTCACCGGTTTTAAAATAAACCGAAGTCATTGATGACAGCTGAATGGATTCGCTGATAGCAGCTGAAGCATTTTGGATGTCTCCCATAGCAAACAGGATCAGTATTTTGTAATAATACAATTCAATTTCAAAAAGAGGCTCTTTGTTAATTTCTTTGTTATACAGTTCGAAGGCTTTATCTGACAGTTCGCTGCACTTCCGGTAATCGAATTCATGATAGTAACTCAATGCAAGCTCAATGCATGCTTTTGCTGCCTCAATATTCAGGTTTGCTTTAGAATACATATCTATGGATAAACCTAAATAAGCTCTTCCTTTTTTTATACTATTCTTTTTTATTAATCTAATACCCAGTTTGAACATCAGATCTGCAGCTATTTTTGAATTACCCGACTCATTAACTGCATATTCCGACAGCATGTCTTGAGCCGCATCCAGGTTATCCTCATCAATTAAAGCAGTAATTGTATTAATTACATTATTATTTTCGTTTGAATTCAAAGGACTGTATGTTTGGGAAAGAGAGTCATCGTCCAGAAAATAACTTACAGGCTTATTTAATCGCCCGGCAAGGTATTGAAGTGTTTTAAAAGATGGATTTGATACATTATTTTCAATCTGACTTAACATACTTTTGCTCAGTTCACTTCCAGCAAGTTCGGACTGAGTCATATTTAATGCTTTTCTTGTTGCTTTGACTTTCTCTCCAACTTTATTAATCAAACCGTTCATCCTTTCATATACATCATAGTTAAATAAAATTAAACTTATATGCCATGTACCAGAAATAATTTTACTCGAGAAGAATCTAATAATTAAATTATAGTACAAAATTATCAATTTAACAATAAATCAACAACAAAATTATAAACAAATCAAGATGTGTGTTAAATCATATTAAACTTTTGCATTGACATTACTTTAAAATTGAATTAATATTATATACAGTTAAGTTATACTTAACTTGTTGGGTATTGATTTAATTAAACAGTTGAAATAAATTTCCTAAGGAGTGGTTCATATGATTCAAACAGAGTATAATACAAAGGAAATCAGAGAGGAAAGTGCAAAACGTGAAAAGTTAAATATAACTTTATATTTAGCATCTAAAACTATTTCCCTGCTTGGAACTAATATTTATAACTTTGCACTTTCTTTATACATTTTAAAAATGACCGGTTCAGGTGCATCTTTTGCAATAAATATTTTGATAGGAATGCTGCCGAGAATAATACTGGGGCCGTTTGCAGGGATAATTGCCGACAGAGTTGACAGAAAAAAGCTTACAATAGCTTTTGATATTTTAAGCGGCTTGGCAGTTGCAGGACTTCTGGGTTATACCCAAATATCGGGACTAAAAGTTTTATTGGTTTATTTGACAAGTTTTATACTTTCAACTATTAATATTTTTTATGATACGTCGTTAATGTCATCACTTCCTAATTTGGTAAAAGATCAGGGGCTTGTTAAAATAAATTCTTTTACTGCAACTGCCGGAGCTGTTGCGAGTGTTATTTCTCCTGTCATTGCGGGAGTGGTATTTGGAATGGTGTCTATTAAATTATTTTTAATTGTAAACGCAGTCTCCTTTTTTATATCAGCTCTTTTAGAGTTGTTTATAAAGTTTGATTTAAATATCAAACACGTCAATCCGGAATTGACAGCTGAAAAAAGCTTTAGAAATATCAGGAGTGAGATGGGCGAGGTAATAAGCTTTGTCAGACAGCAGAAGGTAATTTCCTCTTTTCTGAAGTATGTACTGATAATAAATTTGTTTTTAAATGCTTGTATAAGTGTTGTTTATCCTTATATTATCAACAATGTTTTAAAGATGAAGTCCACATATTTTGGAATGTTTGAAGGTTGTTATTTTGTTGGAATGATTGTCTGCTCAATTTACATCGGCGGCAGAAAAGACAAACAGAAAGCCACAAAAGTTCTTGCATCTGAGTTGGCACTTATTGGTCTGATTTTAGTACTTATTGGACTTCCCTCATTAGGACTAACGTTTCTGAATTTTAAACCACTGCTTGTTTCATATAATATTATTCTTTTATTTATCCTGGGAGTTACTCTGGTAGCTATAAATACACCCATACTGGTTTCGTTGCAAAGATTGACTCCTGAAAACCTCAGAGGGAGGATAACGGGTATGTTAGGAACATTAACAGGAGGAATTGCTCCCATTGGTATACTTCTGACCGGGTTAACAATAGACAGTATCCATCCGTTTATATTAATGTCTGTATCAGGTTTGGTGATTTTTATTACTTCAGGATTAATGTTCAGAGATAAAGTATTAACTTGATTCAAATTTTTTTGTCCGGTTTTTTTCAAATAAAAGGATTTAAATGAAGGGATCAAATAAAGATCTATAAAAGTAGTCAAATAAAAATCAATTTATAAATTATTTCTATATACTATCTCCCTGTGGTTGATGATATAATATTCTGATAGCTAAAGCCATGGCGTCATAATATTTTAAATTCGGAGTGAAATATGAAACACATAATAAGACTTTTCAAGCTGGCAAAACCCTGGGCTAAATATCTTGTGGTATCTACAATTTCATTGTTTATGATTTCCGGAATAAATTTATTTGCACCTTACATAACTTCCAAAATCATAGCAATTATGGAAAAGGGAGATTATAAAAAATCAATTGATACCATAATTATTTTGTCAATGATTCTCCTGGGGTCTTTTGCATTAAGAGCAGTATTCCAGTTCCTGAACAATTACTTTGCGCATGTCGCCTCATGGAGTCTGGTAGCCCGTTTGCGCGGAGTACTTTATGATCACTTCCAGAAACTGTCCATGAGCTATTATCATGACAAACAGACCGGTCAGCTTATGTCCAGAGTTGTTAACGATATCAATACCTTTGAGAACCTGATAGCCCATGCCATTCCTGACCTGATTACCAATATTATAACGTTGGTGGGTGTTCTGGTTATTCTGATTTTTATTAATCCGCTGCTTTCCTTGTTTGTCTGTATTCCAATACCTTTGATAGCTTTTATGTCAATTGTTCTTCGCAGAATAAGGAAATACTTCAAGGTAGGACAGGCAAAAATAGCTGAATTAAATGCGGTATTACAGGACAATTTCTCCGGAATGAAGGAGATTCAGGTGTTTAACAAGCAGGAATACGAGTTGGGCAAAGTTGCTGAGAAATCAAATGAACATTCATCAGCTTTGATTAAGGCGCTATTCTATTCAGGAATTCTGAATCCTGCAGTTAATTTTATTTCATCAATCGGAACGGTTATTGTATTGATTGCCGGTCCTTTGCTGGCTTTAAAAACCGGACTTGGCATATCCGAGGTGGTTGCTTTTTTACTATATCTTAATTTATTCTATACACCAATATCAACACTTACCAGAGTTGTTGAGGATATGCAGCAGGCACTGGCCGGAGCAGAGAGGGTATTTGAAGTGCTGGACACCGACCCTGACATCAAAGATAAACCTGATGCCAGAAAAGTTGGGAAACTTTCGGGTGCTGTGGAGTTCAAAAATATATGCTTCTCATATAAGGGGGATATTTCTGTACTGGATGATATCAGCTTTAAAGTCAGAGCAGGACAGATGATTGCTCTTGTAGGACCAACGGGAGTTGGAAAAACTACTATTTCAGCACTTATCGCCAGGTTCTATGATCCAAACTCCGGGATAATAATGATGGATGATATGGATATAAAGGATATGACACTTGAAACTCTCAGAAACCAGCTGAGCATAGTCCTACAGGATGTCTTCCTGTTTAATGGCACAATAGCTGAAAACATTGCCTACGGCTGCAGCAATGCCACCAGGGAGCAGATCGAAGAAGCAGCCAGAACTGCCTGTATTGATGAATACATAAATTCTCTGCCTGAAAAATATGAAACAGTTATCGGAGAAAGAGGGGTACGTCTCAGCGGAGGGCAGAAACAGAGAATTTCTATAGCTCGTTCTGTCCTGAGAAACTCTCCAATACTTATTCTAGATGAGGCAACCTCCGCTGTAGATACTGAAACCGAAACCGAAATACAGAGAGCTATTAACAAGATTGCCGGGACAAGAACGCTGATTGTTATTGCACACAGGTTGTCAACTGTGAAGAGGGCAGATAATATAATTGTACTTGAAAACGGTAAGATAGCCGAGCAGGGGAAGCATGAGGAACTCATGAGATTGAACGGTGTATATGCTAATCTGTGCAACATACAAAGCTTAACCTGATAATTCGCGCGGAAGAACTGTTGTAATAAATACTTCTTAAATATTTGACTTGAGATAAAAAAACTTAATCCAATTAGTTTGCATTTAGGAAATCTGCTCCAGAGCTCTATACCAATTTTCGGTTGAAAAGGTTTAGGGCTTTATTTTTTAACTTTAATAGCATCAGCATTTCGCTTTTGAAAAACCCATACCAATATTTGAAATATTTCAAAATATTTGAAATTTCTTATTGACATTTAATTAATCACAACCTATATAATGAGTATTAAGGTAAATCACAGCAGAAAATAAAAATCCTTATATTGTGTTAAGGGAGAAATGCAAATGGAAGCAAGGCTGGCGAGTTAAAAAGGCTTTATAACTTTATTTCTGATATCAGCAATCAAAAGTAAAAGCATTAGATTCAAAAAAACTAAGGAGAGGTAGGGAAGATATGTCGAGCAAACTTCAAAATTTCTGGTATTATCACAAGTTTCATGTATTAGTTATATTTTTCATTGCGCTTTCAATTGTAATTGCCATACTTATAACAGGGAAAAGAATTGACCCTGATGTTCAGATCGGCTACGTAACCGATGGGAGGGAAATCAGTGCAGAAGCAAGGGAAAATATTAACAGATACTTCGAAAAAGTGATTCAGGATGCAAACGAGGATAACGAAAAATTGTTAAGCTTCATACCTTTGATGGGACCCCGGGTGGATCTGGAATTTGCCTCTGACGGAGCACAAATTATACTAATGGACGGCAATACCCTAAACAAGTACAAAGATATGGGAGCGCTTGAGCCTTTGGATGACTTTGTGAAAAAGTATGGAATGGATGTCAGCAGGAATACAGAGGTTATGTCAAGGGGTGGGGGAGAGAATGAGGAACATATTTTTGCCCTGCCAATGAAATATATAAAGTTTCTGCTGGACGCGGGCTTTCCTGCCGAGGATTACTATTTGACAGTTAGAGTGGAGTATGATCAAGATGAAGACTCGGTTATAAAGAATAAAAATGCATATGCAATAATGGACGAAATGCTGGCCTATAAGTAGTAACAAGAGTAAAAAAGGGAGCCTGTTTTTAATAGACACCTAATAAGGAAGTATCAAGGAGCATTCAGATTGGCAGTTGCGACGGGGTAGGATTTTATCCTGTTTCCCGTTGTCGCGGCGCAATGGTACGGCAAGGCTCCAGCAAAGTCAATGGTTTAAGATTGGAGATTTTGCGTCAGCATAATACTACTTGTCCATTGATGGCTGGATAGACGCAACGGCCTGCTTTGCGAGTAATTCAGCAAGTTGTACTTTCACATTGCCGGACTAAGGAATTATGAAGAAAGTGCTTAGACTATTCGCCTGCTCTTTTTGTCGTATATCATAACGGTTACAATTGAAACAAGAACAATCACAGCATTTGAGGCAATGGTTCCTGCCCAAGTCATAGTCATGGTGCCAAAGATGGGGGATGCCGCATTGAACATGGTGTGGAATAATACGCACATAAACACACGGCCTTTTCCTGATATTTTGTAGATTGCCCCGTTGAAAAACCGAAAGGCAATGAGTTGAACTGCAAACATCCAAAAATTAATAAGTCCCTCTCCGTGATTCGTCCCCGGAATGAAGAAGAGAGGGATATGCCATAAAATCCAAATGAATCCAACAAAAACAGATGATAAAACAAAGCCATATTTTTTGTCAAGCTCAGGCTGTAATATGTACATCCAGCCAGCTTCCTCCAAGCCACCGATAATAAGATTACCAGGCAGGGAAAGGAAGAACATATAAAATGGAAGTACCATTTCAGTGCTGCCTGAAACTGCAATATGTATCAAAAAATACAGTGCAAGCCCGGCAACAACAAACAAATAGAGAGATACGTTATTTTTAGCGTAAAAAACAGTTTTCAACCATTCCTTAAAATCTGCTATTTTGTTATTTTTCTTCAGAACGATGTATGAAGCAATAGCGGGCGACAAAATATAGATTGCAAAAGGAATATTCATCGCTAATTGCTGTAACGAGTGAACCCAATTGTGAACCTCATATCCGAATTGCCCAAGAGCAATCAAAGCACCTGACACGAGATATGCTATGCAGAATGTCAATGTCGTAAATTGTACTATGATTTTTTTGTCTGTCACGGTTTCTTCTCCTCACATTTTGAAGTATACATTAATAATGACGGAACGACACTTTGACTTTTATCAACTAATGTTTGCTTTCTGCCATTTCAAAGTTGTGCTCCGCACAAAATATAAATTTTTCTACGTTCGCATTATAGGATAATTGTGAAGCTATAATAAATCCATTTTCATAGTTGCCCAAAGTGGATTTTGAAATGCTCGTCCGCTGTTCCAACTGCTCCAGCGTCAAACCCTGTTCCACCCGCAAATCCTTTAGACTATGCTGTATGGTCAAGGCCACATTCATAGCCGTATCCCCTTTTCCTCGCTTTAGTTTTCTTCCAGTTTCCATTATACCATTCCTTCCACAAACGTGAAAATTTTTACTTTTCAGGACATTTTCCAACCTTATGGATGTACGGGATAGGCGGTCAAAAAAGTATACATTTGGATTGGTTCATCGATGGACAGCACATGTGAATGACCGTCCATAAAGTTTTTCCACCAAAACACAGTGGATATTATTGACAAAGTATATCAGGGTGATATAATCAAAATATATCACCCTGATATACTTTACTATGGAGGTTATAATGAAGAACAAAACTATGTACGCTGTTCTGGGGGTACTGAGTCTTTTAGGACCCATGTCTGGCTATGATATTAAGAGATTTTGTGATAAGAGTATCTCATATTTCTGGAATGAGAATTTCGGACATTTATACCCTGTACTGGCTCAACTTGAGTCTTCAGGCCTTATTGAAAGAGACAATGCAGAACAGCTTTCCAGGAAAAAAAGCTTCTCTATTACTGAAAGAGGGAAGGCGGTTTTTAGGAACTGGTTGGTCGAGCCTGTAGAATATCAGCCTGAGAGATCTGAACTTCTGCTGAAACTGTCGTTTGGAAGTAAAATGAAGCTTGAAGAAACTCTTGATATGCTTAAAGGTGCCAGGGAAAGAAACCGGTTGAAGTTTAAGCAGTTAAGTGATATTTATGCTTATTACCTGGAGAATAAGGAATCGCAGAAAAAGCCTCAATACCCGTATTGGATTGTAACTCTCAGGTATGGAATAACGTCGCTTGAGGCTTCTCTGAAGTGGTTTGACGAAACAGAGGAATATCTGAAAAATTTTAATGGAGGTGAAGAGGCGTAGAAAGCCTCGGTGTATTATGAAGATAGCAGAAGGATTGGCAGTGCTGGAATTGGAACCCAATGTTCCAAATGTGGGCGGATTAATGTATCCTGTGTTGGTCTGGGATGACAAGGAAGCTGTACTGTTTGATGCAGGACTGCCGGGTCAGGGGGACAGGATTCTGGAACTTGTGGCAAAGGAAGGAGTACAGCCTGGAAGTCTTACAAAAATTATTATTACTCATCATGACATGGACCATATCGGCAGCCTTGCCCAAATTACAGCTCTGGTTAATAGTAAACGGCAGGATCAACAAATTGAAGTCTTGTCGCATGAGCTTGAGAAACCTTATATACAGGGAGAATTAGTTCCGATAAAATTTACTCCCGAGATGCTGGAGAAACTTAAAAAACAATTGGCAGAATTGCCCCGGGAGCATCAGAAGGAAGTTCAGTCAATGTTTTCTGCCAATAAGCCAAAGGTTACGGGAACAGTCAGCCATAAACTGGAGCTTCAAGGCTTCGGAGGGATGACTGTGATTCATACGCCTGGTCATACTCCGGGGCACATTTGTATTTACCTCAATAAATACAAGACTCTGATAGCCGGGGATGCACTCAATGCAGAAACGGGTAAACTTTTGGGACCCGACTCTCAGCATACCTATAACCTAGAGCAGGCAAAACAATCCCTTACTGCACTGCTGGACTATGATATACAAAGAATTATATGCTATCATGGGGGCGTGGTGACAGGGGATTTGAACAGCAAAATCAAAGAACTTTCATTATAACTGTGCTAACCCGGTATAATCTGCCAGTTGCTTATAGGGGTAACTTAAGCATCTGAAATTACTTAACTTAAATATATTATTTTTGGATTTATATGATATAATTATCTAAAGTTATTAAGCAGATTATTTTAGGAGGGTATTTTATATATGGATTGGGGTATTATAATTCCCATTGTGGCTTTAGTACTTATATTTGGTCCAAGAATGTTAGGTGAAATAAAAGATTATCTGTTAAAAAAAGAACAGATTAAAGCTGATACAGAATTAAAAGCAGAAGCATTAAGACTAAAAAATGCACTTGAACTTGAGAAGTTTATGGAAACAGGAAACGTACACTCCGACTCTAAAAACAATACTTCAAGAAATGATATCAACGAAACTATAAATGAAGATGGCAGTGACAGTTTAAATCAGAGAAGGAATTCACAGTATGAAAAATATTGAAACCCTTTACCCTAAAGATAAAGCACAAATGTATAAACTTTTACTGTCTCAAATGAAGGCATTACTTGAAGGTGAGCATAATGTGACGGCCAATCTGGCTAATGCATCTGCTCTTTTGAACGAAGCTTTGGAAGACATAAATTGGGTGGGATTTTATCTGTTAAATAATGCTGAGCTTATTTTGGGTCCTTTTCAGGGGAAGGCAGCCTGCGTACATATTGCCATTGGCAAAGGTGTGTGCGGGACAGCAGTACAACAGGACAAAACTCAGCTGGTTGAGGATGTCCATCAGTTTCCGGGACACATTGCCTGTGACAGCGCCTCAAATTCTGAACTTGTTATTCCATTAAGAAATAATGGAAAAGTGGTGGGAGTTCTGGATATCGACAGCCCCTCTGTAGGCAGGTTTGACCTTGTGGATGCCTGTGAGCTTGAAAAAATTGCGAAGGTAATTGAAGCAGCATGTGAATGGTGATGCTTCATAGATTTAATCCAGGGTAAAATTTAAAGGCAGTAAATCTACAGCATTTGCAGATTTACTGCCTTTTATCATTTGTTTCTCCAGGTGCCGTCTTCACAGCAAACTGATTCTGTGCCATCTTCATTAACTATAATTGATCCTGCCGCATGTCTCTTATGATCATACACACAAAAGGGATCTTTACCTGCATTGCCGACAGGCTTTTGAGAAGTTGGTCTTACTTCGTTTTGTTCACTTATTACATTAACTGAAATACTGTCTTGTTTTTTATGATTCTGCATTATATCAATCCTTTCAGAACTATTTGATATAAATATGTGTAATTTTTATAGAAAACATTCAATTATTTAATTCCAATGAGGAAATAATTAACATTCTCTTAAATAATATTTATAAAAAGTCATTAAATCTTCATATAATCTACAAAACTTCTTAACATTTTTTAAGTATAATGTTTATATAACAGGAAATGTTGGTATATATAATCTGTATATTTAAAACATGAAAGGAGCGTGTAGCTTTGTTGGATTCTAAAAAGTGTTTGGAAATTTATGAGTTCTGTCAGCAGCAGTATAAAAAGCTGGAGAAGAAAAATGGGCATTACATTCCCAAACATGACAAAATTGTTATGGAATTAGCAGCTAAGGAGTTTCAGATGAGTGACGGCATAATCAATAAGGCGTTTGATTTAGCTGCACAAACATTAAGCAAGAATAACAAGATAACCTCGGAGAGGATTATTAGAAACAAGCTGATTCAAAAGATGATTTAATTAAAAAGAAAAATCAGTAGATGGATTCAAAACAAATCGCCTGGAAAAAGATTTAACAAAGATGTTTAATCTAAGAACTATTAAACAAGTAATATTAATATAGAACTACTTTATCAAATTTATAATTGAATATTGGCAGATAGAAGGATATTGACTATCCCAGTTAGGGCTCTTAAAAAATAACACACGATTTTGAAGCAGGGGTTTTTGATAGTGCAAGGCGGAGGTAGGCGCAATAATTGCTTTATTGCATCTGACAACAACGCAGCAATATCAATAAATAACCGCTTCATAACATGGGAGGTTATTGTTTTAAGAGCCCTTTTATTTCTTATAGCTTTGCCGCTCTATTATTATCTGCTAAAATAATATTAGAAGAAATTGTTTAACACAAGGGGGGCCCTTTCGGTGAAATACAGGAGTATAATCGAAAAAATGAGGCTTGAAGACAAAATAAAGCTTTGTTCAGGGGCTGATTACTGGACAACCCAGTCATATCCTCAGTACGGAATTCCAGCAATTAGAGTTAATGACGGACCACATGGCTTAAGAATCCAGAGGGATAAATCAGATAATCTTGGAATAAATGAAAGTATCCCATCAACCTGTTTCCCGACTGCTTGTACTACAAGCGCCTCCTGGGACCGTCAACTTCTGAGAAAAATGGGTGAGGCGCTTGCAGAAGAGGCAATTCAGGAAGGAACAGCGGTTTTACTTGGTCCCGGTGTAAATATAAAGAGAAACCCCCTTTGCGGAAGAAATTTTGAGTACTTCGGTGAAGATCCCTATCTTGCAGGTGAACTGGGTGCAGCCTGGATAAACGGCGTTGAGAGCAGGGGAGTCGGTACTTCTCTCAAGCATTTCGCCTGCAACAGCCAGGAAAACCACAGACTTTGCTCTGACAGCATCATAGACGAAAGAGCTCTTCGCGAAATTTATCTGGCTGCCTTCGAGAAAGCTGTAAAAGCTGCCGGGCCTGCAACCGTAATGTGCGCCTATAATCTTCTAAACGGCACCTACTGCAGTGACAATAAATATCTGCTAACAGATATACTACGTGAGGAATGGGGCTTTGAAGGTGCCGTTTTGTCTGACTGGGGCGCCACCAACAACCGTGCTGAAGCATTTAAAGCGGGTATGGAACTTGAAATGCCCGGCAGCAACGGGTATTTTGACAAAGCTGTATTTGATGCAGTCAAGTCTGGTCAACTTCCCGAGGAATATATAGATATATGTGTTGACAGACTTTTGTCTTTAATTTTCAAATACAGCGAAAGTTTAAATAAAAACAAAGGTTTCAGATACGATATTGATCAGCATCATCAGCTGGCAAGGGAAATAGCTGCTCAATCTGCAGTTCTTCTTAAAAATGAAGAAAACGTACTGCCTCTCGACAAATCAAAAAGCATAGCTATAATCGGTGATCTTGCCGTCAACCTGCGCTATCAGGGAACAGGAAGCTCTAGAATAACCCCTCACAGGATTTCAAACGTTCTGGAGGGCTTTGATGAGCATCACCTTTCCTACACTTACTTTAAAGGCTATAGTGAAATTGGTCATAAGAAAAGATCTGCAAAGAGTGACCTCAAGCTACTGGAAGAGGCAGTAAACAAAGCGAAAGATAGTCATTATGTAATTGTTGTTGCTGGTCTTACCGAGGATTTTGAAAGTGAAGGCTTTGACCGTACCGACATGGAGATACCTCCAAGTCATACTGCATTGATCAACGCTATTGCAGATGTAAATGAAAATGTCATTGTAGTTTTATTTGGAGGTTCGCCTGTAACAATGCCTTGGATAGATAGAATCAAGGGAGTTGTCAATATGTACCTGCCCGGTCAGGCAGGTGGTCTTGCTGTTGCAGATGTCCTGACAGGAAGGGTAAATCCCTGCGGAAAGCTGGCCGAAACCTACCCGATTAAGTATCAGGATGTTATTTGTTCTGATCTATACGGAATAAATCCAAAACAGGCCCTCTATAAGGAAAGCATATATGTGGGTTACAGGTACTATGACAAGGCTGACTGTGAGGTGCTGTTTCCGTTTGGTTTCGGACTCAGTTATACCACCTTTGAGTACTCAGACCTGAAAATCAGAGGAGGTAAACCTGAAGATATACTTGTCAGTCTTAAAGTAAAAAATGCCGGATGTGTTCCTGGTGCTGAAATAGTTCAGCTTTATGTTGGAAAACCCGAAAATGGTGTTTTTTCTCCGCAAAAAGAGCTAAAAGACTTTGATAAAGTTTTTTTACAGCCGGGAGAAGTAAAAGAAGTAAATTTCAGATTAAATTTCCGTACATTTTCATATTATGATACTGACAAAAAGGGATGGTTAATCCAGAAAGGGCAGTATTTAATTTTGGTAGGAGCTTCAAGCAGAGATATTCGTTTAAAGAGTACGGTTTTCCTCGATGGTATAGACAAAACTAACTCCACAGTGCCGCAATGGTATCATAATCCCATAGGAAGGCCCTCTACCGAAGAATTTGAGGTTCTGCTCGGCCGGAGGATACATCCTTTGGCAAAGAAGACCAGGGGAAACTTTGATTTAACATGTACAATTACTGAAATGCTGGAAAGCAGATTTATACGGCTGGTACACAAGATCGTCGAATTGGTTATGGGCTGGAAGTGCGGAGGGATAGATTATTCCAATCCAAAATTCAAAATGATGATGGAGTCTGCAGTAAGTACACCTGTAAAAAATCTTATTTTATTAGGGGATGGCATGTTGACCCCGGGAGTGGCAAATGGTTTTATACTAGCTGCAAACGGACATTTTCTCAAGGGAATTCTGGCAATTTTGAAAAATGAAGAAAACACAAGCTTTTAAGACATTGAAGAAGATTGGATATTTTACCTCATTGCAAAATGATAGCAGCCACCTAAATAATATGCTTTTAAGTAAAATAGACGGGTAACGAAGTTTGATAATTTTGCAACAAATAGCTATAATGTATCTATGTTGATTGAAGGAAAATATTTGAAATTTTTGCTAAATTTCAGAAGGCTTCAATAGAAGCAAATCCTTTGAAATCACTGATACCTTAAGGCCTTTAGGAAAAAAGATGGGGGGTGTGTTTGTGTATTACTTTTATATAGTTATATTTTTAATCGGTGTTTTGTATACATTTGTATCGCTTATAATAAGCGGTATTTCAGGTACCTTCCACTCGGGTGGAGATGTGGGAACCGGTATCGACGGGCATTTGGGCCATCATGGACATGTGGAAGTTGGGCATGCTCATACCGATACAGGGCATGTTGGCCACATTCACCACGGAGGTCAGGGAGACCTGGGACACCATGGGGGAACAGCTGATGGAGATCATGGCCATGCAGGGGATAGTGGTTCAAACGGCATTTTATCCTGGTTTGCCATATTGATAAACCCTATGGTGGCAGTGTCCTTTCTGACAGTGTTCGGTGGGCTTGGAATAATGGGTGTAAAGCTTATGTCCTGGAATTCAATAGTGATTTTTGTTGCAGCTCTAGCTGCCGGGATTGCTGTATCAGCCATTTTGTATAATTTTGTTGCCAAACCCATTTACAGAAGTGAAAATACCTCGGATGTATCAAGGGATAAATTGATAGGGATGCCGGCCGAAGTTACAACCGATATACTGGAAAAGGGTTATGGAACTATCAAGTATACCGTTAATTCAATAATGTATACAGGGCCTGCAAAACACATTGACGAAAAGCCTGTAAAACAAGGCCGGAAGGTTGTAATTTGCAAAATTGAGAACAATACGTTCTACGTAAGTGAGCTAAGTGAGATTTTAAGTTAAAAACATCTTTTACACAGTAATGCTGATCACTCATGCCGGTATTTAATGTACAGGGGGACGGAATTGATGTGTGAAAGTTGAATATTAAAAAACAAAAAGGAGAGTTAAAATGGATTATTCAGTATATTTGGTACCTGTATTAATAGTAGCGGTAATATTAATATTACTATTCACGTTCATATCAATGTACAAAAAGGTTCCACAGGATAAGGCCCTGGTAGTAACAGGGTTCAGAGGAAGACGTGTTATTACCGGTGGGGGCGGTGTAGTAGTGCCCATGCTGGAAAGAACAGATGTGATTTCATTGGAAAATATGCAGATAGACATCAGAATCGATGGTGCTCTCACTTCACAGGGAGTTGGAATCGTTGCCGACGGTGTAGCCGTAGTAAAGGTCAAATCCGATAAAGACTCCATCCTGTCAGCTGCCGAGCAATTCAATACCTCAAAGGGCTTGGATTATATGCTGGGTGTTATTGCAAAAACAACTCAACAGGTACTGGAAGGTAAACTTCGTGAAATAGTTTCAAAAATGACAGTCGAAGAAATATACAAGGACAGGGAAACTTTTGCATCACATGTTCAGGGCGTTGCAGCTACCGAACTGCAAAATATGGGTCTTGAGCTTAAAGTATTGACTATAAAAGATATTGCTGACAAAAATGGTTATCTGGAAGCTCTTGGTAAGCCAAGAATTGCAGAAGTAAAGAGAGATGCGCAGATTGCAGAAGCAAATGCAACAAAGGAAACAAAAATAAAAACTGCCGAAGCCAATAGAGAGGGTGAAGCTGCAAGAATCCAGGCTGAAACTCAGATTGCTGAGGCTAACAAGGAAAAGGAACTTAAGGTTCAATCCTACAATAAGGATCAGCAGACTGCAAAGGCTGAAGCCGATCTTGCATACGATATCAAATCCAATATAGTTAAAAAAGATGTTGCTGAGACTGCAATGCAGGTTCAAATTATCCAGAAACAGAAGGAAATAGAATTAGCCGAGCAGGAAGCTTTGAGAAAAGAAAAGGAACTTGAAGCAACAGTTAAAAAGCAGGCAGATGCTGAAAACTATCAGGCTACAAAAGTTGCAGATGCCAGCAAGTACAGAGAAGTAACCGCTGCCGAGGCAAGAGCCCGCGCAATTGAAATGGAAGGTGAAGCGAAAGCTAAAGCCAAGAGAGCTGAAGGTATGGCTGAAGTTGAAATCATCAGAGCTAAGGGTGAAGCTGAAGCTGCTGCAATGGCCAAGAAGGCCGAGGCCTTCAAGATGTACAATGATGCTGCCGTAACACAGATGATTATTGAAAAATTGCCTGATATCGCTCAAGCTATTGCAAGTCCTCTTGCCAAGACTGAAAAAATTGTTATCGTTGATAATGGTAATGGAGGTGAAGCCAAGGGAGCAGCAAAGGTTACAGGCTATGTGACTGATATCATCTCTCAGCTTCCCGAAACTGTCGAAGCATTGACAGGGATGAATGTATTGGATTTACTGAAAAAAAATCCTGCCATAA
Source organism: Bacillota bacterium (assembly GCA_023409265.1). Lineage (GTDB taxonomy): Bacteria > Bacillota > Clostridia > Acetivibrionales > DSM-1351 > Ruminiclostridium. The sequence goes on from JAEYHZ010000048.1 coordinate 59,894, forward strand.
TTCAGGAAGTAAAACCTGCAGATGAAACCAACAGTTAAAGAAATAAATAGGAATTATTAGAAATAAATAGTAATTAAACAAGAAAAAATAATTATCAGCAAATAAATAAAGTAAAGCCGGTTTGTTCAATTTGGATGAACCGGCTTTTTTATATAAGTAAAATGTAAGTAATTTTATCTATAAACTACATGGTATATAGTTCACATACATTTTAGTATTTGGATAAATATGATAGTATTATTTGTTGAAAATAAACATTAATTTTTACTAGGTGATTTTATTTTGGCAAAAATAGGTGTGAAGGCCTGGTCCAACGGTACGACAGGTCTGCACTATACAGCTGTTTTTTCAATATTGCTAACTCTACTTGGAATTACGGGAGTAGTAATCTTTAAAAAAGATGTTCATGAAAAGTTTGGCAGGTTCGTTTTATTTACGAAAGGATAGTCATTTAAACTTCAAAACTGATGATATGAACAAACAAATATTGTACACCGGGCAGATCAAACTTAAAAACTATAGCAGCAAAACAAACGAATTTCATATTAAATTGGTACTAAATGAACATTTTTATGATCTTGTGGATGCTTCAGAAGGTAAGAGTATTACCATCAGTGATGAATTTAATAAGCCTGTTAAATTCACCCTTGAACCAAAAGCTGAAGTAATACTGACTCCGGAATTTTCGGTAAGACAGAACGATAAGTTTCTAAACGGAGGCGGAAGCATAAATATGTTTGATATCATTCTCTATAATGACAAAGAAGAGGAAAAGTTTTTATACAAACAGTACTGACAAATCTGTCCGGTTTGACTTGCCTGCATACCTTAAGTTATACTATTGAATGATAAAAACGTTATGAGTATTTTGGAGGCAAAATAAATGAGTATATTGACAGTAGAAAATGTTAGCCATGGCTTTGGGGCGAGGAAAATACTTGAAGATGCTTCCTTCAGACTTCTGAAGGGAGAACACGTGGGTCTGGTTGGTGCAAATGGGGAAGGTAAATCAACCTTTTTAAATATAATAACAGGAAAACTGATGCCTGATGAAGGAAAGGTTGAATGGTGCAACAGAATAACTACAGGATACCTTGATCAGCATACGGTGCTTACACCTGGAAAAACCATACGTGAAGCCTTGAGAGAAGCTTTTCAGTATATGTTTGATCTTGAGAAGGAAATGCTTGAGATATATGAAAAAATGGGTGATGCCTCTGAAAATGAAATCAACTCCATGATGGAGGATGTAGGAGACATACAAAATGTCCTTGAACACAACGGCTTTTATATATTGGACTCAAAAATAGAGGAAGTTGCCAATGGTTTAGGTCTGGGCGACATAGGCCTTGAAACAGATGTGGGAAACCTCAGCGGAGGACAGAGAGCCAAGGTGCTTCTGACCAAACTTCTGCTTCAAAGTCCAATGATTTTGATACTTGATGAGCCTACCAACTTCCTTGATGAGAATCATATAACCTGGCTGAAAAATTATCTTAAGGAATATGAAAATGCATTTATACTGGTATCCCATGACATTCTGTTCCTTAATGATGTTGTTAATGTTATATACCATGTGGAAAATGCTGTACTCACCAGATACTCAGGTAATTACGACGAGTTCCAGAGAATGTACCAGCTTGCAAAGCAGCAAACAATGCAGGCCTACGAAAAGCAGCAGAAGGAAATTGAAAAGCTTGAGGATTTCATAGCCAGGAATAAAGCTCGGGTTGCCACAACAAACATGGCCAAGAGCAGACAGAAAAAGCTTGATAAAATGGAGATCATAGAGAAGGTGAAGGAAAAGGTAAAACCAATCTTCAAGTTCCGGGAAGCCAGAGCACCGGGACGCTTTGTATTTCAGACCCACAACCTTATCATAGGCTATGAGTCGGCTCTCACCGGTACTTTGAATATAGCACTGGAGCGTGGGCAAAAGGTTGCCATTAAAGGTGTTAACGGTCTGGGTAAATCCACTTTGCTGAAAACACTGCTTGGCATACAGAAACCTTTTGCAGGAGAAGTAAAGCTTGATGATTATTTATATCCGGGTTACTTTGAACAGGAATCCGAGCGTTACAATACCAATACGGCTCTTGAAGAGGTTTGGAATGATTATCCCGGCATGTCCAATGCAGAGGTTCGCGGAGCGCTGGCTAAATGTGGCTTAACAACAGAACACATTACCAGCCAGATGATGGTGCTCAGCGGTGGTGAAAATGCAAAAGTCCGTCTATGCAAGCTTATGCTGAAGGACGTTAACTGGCTGATACTGGATGAGCCCACAAACCACCTTGATGTGGATGCTAAAGAGGAACTTAAGCGCGCTTTGAAGGAATTCAAGGGAACAGTTCTCCTGGTTTGCCATGAACCTGAATTCTATGAAGATTGGGTGACTGAAGTATGGAATGTAGAGAAATGGACAACAAAAATAGTTTAATTGGAACCAGCCTTATGGATAAGTTTGAGTGTAAATTTAGTAATTTCAGAAATAATAAAACTTTTTGAACCTATAAATACTGCTAATTTATTCAAGAATGCTCCAAAAGCAAATACTATCATTAAACCAACAATTATGCTAATAGTGGAAGACATGGTAAATACCTCTATTAATAATTTGATAACTTAATTATAGTAATAAATTGTAAAAAATACAAGGTTTATTAATATTCTCTTAAGTGTAATTGATCGGAATTGTACCATAATCCAAGAACCATATAAAATGGGCTTTGTTTCAGTTATGCAAGCCCATTTAATACTGTTATGGATATGAATTTAATATTGATGATGAAGGAAATTGCGGTGAGCATGTTGATCAAACACTTGATAACCATGCATATCGTACATACCATCCATGTCATGTAAGCAGTCCATACTGTGCATACTGTGCATACCGTGCATTCCTTCCATACCGTCAATACTTTCATAAGCCTTGGGAATTAAATCATCTTTTCCGGGACTGCATAAAACTTCTTTAGGATAAAAACCCAGCATTTTAAGGACCTCCTTTGATACAGCATATATATTACTATATTATGTGGAGTAGAACATATGGTTACCTTTGTTGCTTTTATGTAAACTGAAGCTATGTTAGAAGCAATTACTTCAAAACTGGTAAACGATATTTTTATTTCTGTCACAAATCAAAAAAAGGGCATATTCATTTGTATATTTGAATGAACATGCTCTTGTAGCTGCTACCTATTTACATCACTGCCCTCTGCACCTGGGCTAAACTATTACACACTGCCCTCCGCACCTGGAGGTAAACTATTGTATCACAGTGTCTGCACCCGGGTTATCCTATTGCATCACTGCCCTCTTCGCCGGTTCTTATCCTATAACATTCTTCGATTGGGAGGACAAAGATTTTTCCATCACCGATATTACCTGTTCTTGCAGCACCGATTATGGCATCAACGGTTGGTTTTACATATTCGTCGTTGACTGAAATCTCAAACCTGACTTTATTGAGAAGATTTACTTCGGTTACAGTACCACGATAGCTCTCTGTATAACCCATTTGCTGCCCGCAGCCTTTTACGTGGCTTACAGTCATCTTATGGATCTGAGCATTGAACAGGGCCTGCTTGACATCTTCAAAAGCTTCCGGTCTTACAATTGCCACTACCATTTTCATAACAAAACCCTCCTAAAATACCGAATGTATTCCTATTAATTATATTATATATAATTTACCACATAAACACTATAATTTCTTTAATAATACACTTTACAGATCGTGTCAATTTACTGTAGGAAAATAATATGCAGACCGCACCGTTGATGTTACCAATTACACCAAAGCTTTTAGTACCTTGTATTCCCAGGTTATTTTCCCATTTTTAAATACTTCAATATTACCGAGTTTCTCATCAATCTTCGTTTTTAAGCCTGTTTGTGTTTGCTTAATTATTTTCTTAGTGACTTCATAATGCTTTTCTTCTTTCTTTTGTGCCCTTATGAATTCTATTACTTTCCCTTGATTAGCCTTAAATGCTCTTAATCTTGCCATTTTCTCCGCCCCATCTATA
>JAEYHZ010000017.1 GCA_023409265.1 Bacillota bacterium
TTCCTTTTGATTATAAAGGCGAAGTACCACCACAAATGCTTATGATTGATGTTCCCGAAGCCGAGTATATTGTTTTTGAACATGGGCCATTCGATTATGAGCAGGAAAATCGTAGTGTGGAGGAAAAGGTGGAGAAGGCAATGGCAACTTTTGATTTTGCAGGCACCGGTTACTGCTTTGATACTTCCCCCGGTAGAATAATTTACTTTTATCATAATCCGGAACGGTTTTGGAAGTATATCAGGCCAGTGCGGAAGTCATAATCAATAAAATGCACCTGCCCAAATTGATCAAATGCGGTAGGTGCTTTACTATATATGATAATGCCCTGATACCGCTCCTTCACAGCTAATGACTTCCAAACCAGTCAAAAGAGATTAAGCAGGTAGGCAAAAGGTTGCCGCTATGTGCTGATGAAGAAAATTGAAGCAGCTAAAAAAGATGCTTTTTATCAACCGTCTGAAATCTATCATTTCTCTCTTGAAGAAATCAAAGGCATTCTTGAACAGGCTTGTTTATTATAACAGCACTTTCTCTATATCCATTATCCACTCTTCGATGATCAGGGTGTTTTCCTCCAGCTTTTTCGGATTCTTTTCATATCCCTGTAATAATTTCAGTTGGTGTTTCCAGTATTCTTTCAGTCTTTCCAAAAAGGCCTTTTCTTCAAATAAGATATTATTGTTACCATTCTGGATTTCATTGTTTAAAAGCTTTAGTTTTTCGCTGGCCTGTTCTGCCGATAACGCCATAACTTTTTTAAAGTCCCTTAAAACCCATTGCTTTTCAAATATATTCATTGCCTTCCAACCCTTATATTGTTCCATATATGTCAGCACTATCTTTTCAAAGTACCGTGGAATCTCTTTGTATGCACTTTCACTAAATGTAGCTGTAAATTCCTGCTGTTCATCATTTGCTATGAGATTAAAGTCCATTAATACTTGAATTGAGCCAATTTCCTGACCATTATATACGGCAGCATTCCGGGTTGAAAGTGCAAATCCCACACCTGCGCTCTCCGCATCCAAAATATGCTGCTTATTCATGCTATAAAAATCTTCTGTAGACATGCCCATTTTGGCTGCAACGATTTCAATTGCCCCCATGGCGGTTTCTGTTTTTACCAATCCCGGCCCAATAGTATATGTATACACATTGGTTCCTTCAAGTTCCATGGCCAATGTATTACATAACTCAACCTGGGCTGTTTTAAACACCTCATAAGTTCCCATATAAGGTGATGCACCCGATGAAGATACGAACACTATGATGCCCTGATTTTGTTCCTTCATTTTTGGAAGAAAGTTTTGTGTCAAAATCAATGGAGCTCTGAAATTTACTTGGTAGCTCCTGTCCCATAAATCGGAACCGACCTCATCTACAGAGCCCATTTTCGTAAATGTAGCATTATTAAAGATAATGTCTGGGCAACCATATTTCCTCAGGACATAGTCTGTCATTTTATCTATTTGTAATTTGTCCCCTAGATCGATTTCATAGAACTCTGTTATATTATCGCAAAATAAATCGTTTATATTTTTCTCTGCCTGCTCACCCTTATTTTTATCAACTTCAGCAATAATTGTTGTTGCTCCCAGGTACGCAAATGCTTTTGCAGCTTCAAAGCCTATACCGCCACCGGCCCCTGTTAAAAGTACAGTCTTCCCCTTTAAACCGCTTCTTAAAGCTGGCACATTCTCAATAAGCATATCTTCTTACCTCAAAATAGTTTTCTTCATAATTTAAAACTCATATTCTTTCTCTTCTATTTTCAAAGCATTTCCGCCTACTTTGACTTCCTTAATGCTTTTATTTTCAATATACAGACCTGCCAGTATCTCTGAAGGTTTGTCCATTGAATAACCTTGTTCAAAAACTAATTTACTGCACTGATTTTCCGAGATTATTCCGTATTTATATAAGTAGCAGCTAAGTGCTCCATTGGAGGTTCCTGTAGCAGACTCCTCAGGAATATCATACAGAGGAGCAAAATTTCTGCAGTGAGCAGTAGAATTATATTTTGTCTCCATTGTAAACACATGATATCCGGTTACATCATATCTCTTGCTGATCTCCTTAATTGCATCAAAATCGGGCTGTATTGACAAAAGCGTTTCCAAATCATTGATTGGAATCAATATATCCCTCAACCCGGTGGATACAATTTGAGCAGGCAGCTTCCCTGTTATCTGGTTTTCATTTATATTCAGAGAATTTGAAATTTCACTTTTGTCTATTACTTCACAAAATTTGGGAAGACACTGGCTCATAAATATTGTACGGTCAGGTCTATACTCAACTTTCAGAATTCCGGCTTTCGTTTCCTGTGTAAATTCTCCAAACGGTATCTTCTCCTGATCGGCAAGTAAGGAAAAAACTGCAATTGTGGCATGTCCGCATAAATCCACCTCTTCAACCGGTGTAAAAAATCTCACTTTAAAATCTGCCTTCTCTGATTTTTGAACAAAAGCGGTTTCTGAAAATCCAACTTCTGCTGCTATACGCTGCATTGCTTTTTCCTCTAACTCATCCGCATCCAAAACAACTCCCGCAGGATTCCCACCATGTCTTGATTTGGCGAATGAACTTAAGATGTATACTTTAATTTTCATAATGCCTCCATATTTCCATCCTGTACCTCTCAATCCTCATTTTATTAAACATAAGGACATGATAACGGTTATATAAAGTTGTCCTCCGAATCATGCCGGAGAAGTACACATATCATGCAGAATTTATGTATTATGCCATTCCTCATTCAGAAGTGCAAACAAATATTCATCGGTATATTCACCTTTATACCATGAATTTTTTATAAAGTGACCTTCCCTTCTCAACCCGATTTTCTCAAGTAATTTAATGGAATTCCTATTTCTCACATCGGTTACAGCAATAACCCTGTGCTTATTCAACACATCAAATATATACCCCAACAGGCACTTAACAGCCTCTGTTCCAAATCCCTTATTCTGATATAACGGGCTTAATGTAAATCCTATTTCAACCTGATTCGTATCTTGTGGCAGCGTATGTATTGCACAGTCTCCTATGAGGCTTCCTGTTTCCTTCAATTCAATTGCAATTTGAAACCAGGAATCAGGAATACCAGGCTCTAAATTCATTTGCTCTTTTATAAATTCCACCGCTTGTGCATATTTGAAATTTGTCCAGCCTTCTCCTTGATATAAGGCTACTTGAGGATTGGTTCTGTAATTGAAAAAAGTTTCTGCATCAAATTCTTTAAACTTCCTTAATATCAATCTTTCGGTTAGTAAATCATGAAATTGAATCATGCTCATATTATTGTCCGTATCCCTTCTGATTTGCTGTATACAACATTCGTCACATAAAATAATAACACTTATAGTTAAATCAATATATAAAAAATTTTTTTTATATTTCCACTTGCATCCCGGTATAAAAATAGTCAAGCTTATCTCCCATTGTCTCTTTTAAAATATTATAACCCCTTTTTCCTGTACAATGGCAGGTATAAGTCTTTTCTATCTCATAATCCAGAAGTCTTTTTCCGAGGGTTGTAATATTTGCTCTGCTCTCTCCCATTAAATCAGGAAATGGGAAGCCCATTAAATGAAACCCTCCAATTATTGTTTGTACAGGCATGCCGGGGAAATGTCCTATAATCGTATCAACCATGTTCTCAACACCATTATGGCTGCATCCTGTAATAATTACCAATTTACCCGCATTATGAATTACCAGTGCAATCTCATGGTCAAATTCATCCTTTACAAATTGTCCGTCTCTTTTAACCAGCAGATTTTTACTTGATTTAACCAGCGGATATTTACGTTGGAACCCTGACACCAGAAAAATACCGTCCTCTATACGTATAAAGTCACTTATAAAGCATATTCTGTCTGAATATGCATCAAGTACTTCACTGGAAACACTCACATTCTCCTTTATAAACAAAAGCTTAAAATAGTACTCCCTTTTTGCTTTATCACTTATAAATACTGATGCCTTTTTGTTGACCTGCAAAAATCTGAGTAATCCTCCGCCATGATCAGAATGAGCATGAGATATGATCAAGTTATCAATGTCCTCAACATTGATGCCCATTCTGATTGCATTATCAACAAAAGCTCCGGATGCACCTGTATCAAACAATAGTTTTTTTCCCTGCACTTCAATAAATAGCGATAAACCATGCTCCTTGTGCATGTCTTTATTCTTGCACTCATTTTCTATCAGCATTTTCAGAATCATAGAATACTCCTCGGATTCAAACTTTTAATATTTAAAGTATACCATTATAACTCATGAATTCAGAGAAAATTTTTTGTTGTAGAAGAATTTATTACCCCCTAAATAATCGCAAATATTTTTGTAATTATTTTTATGAAACACCTTTACATTTATAATCAGATTGATATAATTGTTTTTAATAAATCAAAGGCGATGACAGAGGATAGTAAATCAGACTAATTCTTTACAGAGAAACCCCGGTTGCTGAGAAGGGATACTGAATTGCTGATTGAACAGGCTCTCAAGCTGTGTACCGAGGTCAATAAGATTTAGGCTGCAACGTATGCACCCGTTAAAGTGCCGGAGTATAAGTATTTTATGTTTATTTAGACTACTTTTAAGGATTAAATAAACTAAAAATGCCGTACTTTATAAGGCTTTTACTGTGAAGTATAAGTAAACCGGGGTGGTACCACGAAGAAGATAGCTCTCGTCCCCAGGATAAATTCCTGGAGGTGAGAGCTTTTTTAATGCAAATTCAGATCAAAAATAATAAATTTAAGGGTGATAATTATTAGGACAGCAAATGCAAAGTTTAAAGACCTTATAGAAAATCGCATTTTAACTTTAGAAGTACCTTATGAAAATTTGCATTGTAAATTTTGAATCAATTATGAGTAAACACACTTTAACTTTAGAAAAACATCATGAAAAATCGTACTTTAATTTTAATTGAGAAGCTGCTGACAGCTTCCTTAAGGAGGAATCCATATGAATAGTCGGGATGGAAATATTAAATATTTAGATTTTGATCCGAATTCAAACTTTACAAGCAGACCTGATTTCCCCAAACGGGCAATTGTAACAGCGGGAATGCCATATGGGAATAAAGAACTTCATCTTGGTCATATAGGAGGAGTTTTTATTCATGCAGATACTTTTGCGCGTTTTTTAAGGGATCGAATCGGAAAGAATAATGTCATATTTGTTTCGGGTACAGACTGCTACGGTTCTCCGATCCTGGAGTATTATCGACAATTAGTTCAGAACGGTGGTTTTGAGGGAACTATTGAAGACTTTGTCGAACTGAACCACAGCCGCCAAAAAGAAGTATTGAAATCATATAATATAAATATAAATTTATTTGCAGCTTCCAGTATAGGCCGGGCTTCAGAAATTCATAAAACAGTTTCAACAGAATTTATTAATAAGCTTTATTCAAATGGGCACCTTACCCAAATGACTACTTCACAATTTTACGATCCAGAACTTCAGGTCTTTCTGAATGGGCGTCAGGTTGTGGGGCAATGTCCCATTGCGGGCTGTTCGTCTGAAAGGGGTTATGCCGACGAATGCTCCCTTGGCCATCAATATATGCCTGCCGATTTGATTAACCCAAAAAGTACACTCTCAGGCAAAACGCCTGAAATGAAGGATGTAACCAACTGGTATTTCAGGCTGGACAACTTTCACGGGTTATTATCAGAATGGGTGGAGGAACTAAAAACCAGAAACAATACCCGTAGTTTTGTTGTTAAAAGTATTCAGGAATTCCTGGAACCCCCAACAATTTATTTAAAGAGAGATCAATACGAACTCTTTAAGACAATACAGCACCTGCTCCCCGAATTTATAATTCGTGATGAGGAAAAGAAGCCTTCGCTGCTTTTAATTTTTGACAGTTTGGAACTTAGAGAAAAAGCCTGTTTATTACTTGCAGAAAACAGCATCAGATTCCGTACCGGAAAAACTCTCGTTCCTTTCCGATTGACAGGGAATATTCATTGGGGAGTTCCGGCTCCATCAATTGAAGGATTAGCTGGTCTCACTGTTTGGGTATGGCCTGAATCCTTATGGGCACCGGTATCATTCACTATGACTTATCTTGAAATGATCGGAGAATCAATAAATTCCTGGAGGGATTGGTGGTGTTCTAGAGACTCAAAAGTTTTTCAGTTCATAGGTGAAGATAACGTCTACTTTTACGGGCCGGTAGAGATGGCTATGTTCATGGCAGCGCGGGAAAAACATCCATGCAGTGATCCGCCTGAAGGTGATTTCCAGCTACCCGATCTGATTGTTAATAACCATATACTCTTTCTGGATAAAAAAGCCAGCAGCAGCTCCGATATTAAACCTCCTACTGCAAAAGAATTACTTGCCCATTATACCGCAGAACAGTTAAGAGCACATTTTCTCGGACTTGGACTGGGAATAAGAAGTGTTGGCTTTCAGCCCAAACCATTGAATCCCCGGGCAAATGAGAAGGACAGTGACCCTGTGCTCAAGGAAGGAAACCTTCTTTCCAATGTTTTAAATCGTGCTGTCCGTTCCTGCTTTTATACTGCTCAAAAATATTACGACGGAAAGATACCTGTTGGTGATATAAGCAAAGAAATTTTCGAAGAAGCCTGCGAAACAATTCTGGAATTTGAAAGGCTGATGTATAAATGTGATTTTCATTTAGTCATGAGCCTGATGGATGTATATATCAGAAAAATAAACAAGTATTGGGCAAAAAATATTCGGCTGGCAGATGAAAATAATGATGCTGCTCTCCGTTCCCAGGTTCTTACAGATGTGTTTCACATGGTTAAAACCGCTGCAGTTCTGATGCATCCTATTGCACCGGAAGGTACCGAAATGATTCTGGATTATTTAAATGTAAGTGACGAATTGTGGAACTGGGATAATATATTCAAACCCATATATTATTTCATGGACAATCCGAAAGATCACAAGCTGAAATTCCTTGAGCCCAGGATAGACTTCTTTAAAAAACACCCCAGCCAGATAATTCAGCAGGAAGAAAAAATATAGATAATATAATAAACAAACAGCTCAAGAGGACCCTGGTACTGAAAAAACAGGGTCCTTGCTTTCTTACTTTTCTTCACCTCGCATGCTATACCACCTGAGAGTCCACAAGCCGGTTGAAACTATTCTCAGCAGGAATATTATCAGAAAAGCTTTATGGAGGGCGCTCAAATCACCGCCCAGCCAGGTATAAAGCCCAACTCCGGCCATTGGCATAACAGCATTTGATAGCGTTACAAAAAGTGTATATATTGATATGCTCAATGTCTTAATCTTTTCAGGAACCACCTGCAGAAGACATTGAAGCATATTCAACGGTACAGTTGCAAAAGTTATGTTGGCTATAGTATTAAGTATAAGAAATACAATAATGCCCTTGTCTCTATGTACACTTGTACTGATTATCATGACAATGGGACAGGCTGCCAGTCCGATATTACCTGCAATTATTCCAAGCCGTACTCCATACTTTTCATTGATACGGCTCCAAAAACCGATAGTTGCAAATTGGACAAGAGCACCTCCAATACCTGCGTAGCTAAGCCATGCCTCATTCATTTCAAGATAACGCACCTGACCGATAAAATACAACGTCCAATCAAACTGCCAGGTTATGTGAAAAAACAGTGATATACTAACAAACACAAGAAACCTTTTATTGTTTATGATTTCAAGAAGCACCAGCTTGAAATCCTGGGGGTTTAGCCTTGTGCTTTTTCCCTCCCGGTCACTCCTGATTCTGGTAAGTACATATATCTGTAACAGCAGGAACACACCAGCTATCCAAAAATATGCCCGGTGGATCTGTATCTTCCCGGATGTAGAATTGGCAGATGCTAACAGGCTTCCGCTGATAAATGGGACAAAAATACTGACAAGAAATGTCCATCTGTTCCTGCTGGTTAATATACCATTTCTATCCCCAATTGGAGTAATGTCTGAAAAATAGGCCTGCCATGAGATATTGTAAATTGTAAACGGTGCCATGGAAATGCTTATCAATATAAGAAATACATTAAACCTATTGACAGGTAAAACCGGCACAAAGCTGCATGCAAGATATGAAATATCTAGCAGCAGTAAAGCCAGAATTACAACAATCCGCTTGTTTTTAAGCCGGTCGGTTAGTATTCCGGCAGGTATCAGCAAAAGCACACCCATAAACTGGGGAAGTGAGGACAATAAACCAATCTGGGTATCATCTGCACCAAGCCTTAAGGCAAATAAAAGATTGTTATTGTTGATGAGATTATTTACTACGGTAATCAGTATTCCTTCAATCGTTAACAACGTACAGATTTTACCCGCTGTTCCGACGGCTGAATGCAAACTGCCCGATACAACTGCTCTCATGGATTTATTCAAATTTAACACACCAATGACCCCCAAATTTGAATCGAAACTTTTAACCTTTTATAAAAACTATTTTCACAAAAATTTGTTAATATCTTAGTCAAGAACAGTTTAACAAGTTTCAATAACTACCGCAATATTCAGTTATCAATCAAATTCAAGTGAAAATGACCTGGTTTACCGGTTTTTCCGCAATTCCTCTCTATTCAGTTTATTTACTATTGATTTGTTCACGTATCCTGAGTGCCAGATCTGGATAATCGGTTATAATTGCATTTACTCCCTCCTTATAAATCCAGTCCATATGCTCAGGATTATTTACTGTCCAGGGATGCACCTTTATGCCGTTTGTTTTACAATTTCTGACTGTGTTGGGAACAAAAAGTGCGGGATAAAATGGGTGGACAGCGTCAGCCTTCAGGTGGGAGGCGTATACGTATGGATCAACCATTGCCTCATTATATAAAAGCCCTACCGGTATTGTTTTATCTATTTCTTTTATCAGCATCAGACTGAAGTGATTAAAGGAAGAATAGAGTACTCTGGATTTCAGCCCTAATTGTGCCACCAAAGAGACAACCTTCTCTTCAATTCCGTCATATATGACTATTCCCGAATTAAACTCAATATTTACTGTCATATCATTATTTTTAATAAAGCACAGAACTTCTTCCAGCGTGGGAATTTTAGTGTTTTTGTGGTCTGGAAGGCTATTTGAAAAGTCGTAAGTACGAAGTTCTTTCAATGTCATATCAATTATACAGCCTGTACCATTTGAACATCTGTCAATGGTTTCATCATGAGCAACGACAAGCTGTCCGTCTTTTGTTAAATGTATCTCAAGCTTAATACCATCAGCTCCCTGATCTTTTGCAAGTTTAAATGCTTCCATTGAGTTTTCGGGAGCGTAGCCCGAAGCCCCACGATTGGCCCATATTAAAGTTTTTATTGTAAATCCCCCCTCAGATGATATTTTTCTTTAATTATTTATTCTATGGCTTTTGGCCATCCCAAAGCCTCTACATAGGCCTCCATAAGCTTGTTTGGATTTATTCCGAGAATACTTGCACAGGAATTACACTGCAACCAATCTCCCATTTCATAAGCAAGTATCAGTTGATAGATATAACCAAATAATCCATCTTTCTTCAGCAGGGCAGATCTGACATCCTTAGAAAGCGAGACACCTGATAATACCTCTTCCATTGGGCGGCTCATCAAAACATCCAATGTGGAAAACATGCCCATAAGAAAGCATTCCTCCTTACGAGTCTTTATGACTGTCTCTGCCGCCAGCAGCTCGGCAAACTTTGCACGCACAAGGGAGGTATGAACAATTTCTTCGGGTTTATCGTCACCCAGGTCCTGCAATATCAAAAGAGAAACAAGCTTCTTTATTTCATTAGTACCAAGCACGACTAATGCCTGCCATACAGATTCCACCTTGCTCCGTAAACCAAAGGCGGAAGAGTTGACCAGTTTAAGTAATTTGTAAGAAAGTGCCACATCCCTTATTACAATTTCGGCAAGTTCGCTGAAGTCTACTTCATGACTGTTAATTTTTTCAATTAACTGAAGATATATCATCTTCAGGGGCGGTATGTCATTAGTGGATAAAATAGCAGGCTTGCTGAAGAAATATCCCTGAAAGTAGGTATACCCCCATTCTTTTGCCTGTTGGAATTCCTCAGGTGTTTCAACCTTCTCTGCAAGGAACTTTATATTTCTCCCTTTAAAGCGTTGTACGATACTTTTTTTATCATCCTGAGAAGAAGAGAGGAAATCGACTTTGATAATGTCTGCAAGCTCAATCAATGTCAAATAATCATCTCTGAGTATAAAATCATCAAGGGCTATGCTGTAGCCGCTTTTCTTCAATTTCCTGCAGTTCTCGACAATATCCTTTTCAGGATTAACATTCTCCAAAATTTCTATAACAAGTTCCTCCCTTGGAAACAATGTGGCCACATCTTGTTTCAGCAGATTTCCTGTAAAATTGATAAAGGCCTTTTTACTGCCGGTCAGCTTGTCCAGCCCTAATAAACAAAAGCTGTTAATCATTACATTGGAGGATGCATAATCTGCATCCATGGCTGTATAGCTGTTTACCATGCCGGACCTGAAAAGCAGCTCATAGCCAAAGACATTCATTGCTGCATCAAATATTGGCTGCCGGGCTATAAATATACTCATACAGTACCTCCAGTCTGTATCGTCATTGGTATGTCAAAAAGCCCTGGCAAGTATTACTCAAGCCAAGACTTTTTGCAGACCGGACAGCTTTCATACTGTCCTGTTCCTGAACATTATTTATTTCTTTCTCCCTATAAGGGCATGTTCTATATCAATTCTGACTTTTGCAGCAATCTCCTGACAACTGCTGCAACCTCCGCCCTTGTGATATTATCCTTCGGTTCAATTACCTTTCCGTTTCTCCCGGATACGATTTCAGCCTTCAGGCACACAGCTATGGCACTCTTTGCATATTGAGCCGCTTTTCCTGAATCGCCAAATGCCTCAAGCAGCTTCTGTATTTCACCATCCTTAAGCTCTACTTTCAGTCCAGTGATTTTCATTGCCCGTGCAATAATAGTCATGGCCTGCTCACGTTTAATCTTATCCATCGGTCCAAATTTGCCGTTGCCATAACCGGATATGAGGTTATAATCCGCAGCTGTCCTAATGTAATCAACATACCAGTCTGTATTTTTGACATCTGTAAATTGGTTATCCCCCATTCCCGGTTTCAGGCCCAGTGCTCTGACTATGATTGCTGCAAATTCGGCACGGGTAATATCCCTGTCAGGATTAAACCGGTCTTCTCCTGTTCCGTTTACCACCATTCTGGAACCCATGTCGTTTATTGCATCCTTTGCCCAGTGCTTTTCCACATCCTTAAATTGCAGTGGATGCCATACAACTGTGTAGGTACTGTTGGTCAAACTGTTAATTGTGGCATAGTATCTGCCATTTTCTACCGTAACCCTTGTGGGGACGTGTCTTGAAGTTCCATCCGGTTCGATAACGACTCCTGTAGTTATTTTATTGGGATCAATCCCTTCCGGAATTGCAACAATTCTTTTAACAAACACGTTAAATCTGGAAACTTCTACAGTTTTGCTGTTATTTGTACAGGTTATTTCAAAATCCACCGGGTTAACAACAAGTTGGTAATTGTTTTTAGCCGCGGTCTCTTCAGCCAGTTTAAGAGTATCCTTGGATGAAGCTGCTATCCTAACCTCTATGGAAATATCCTTCAGCTGCACTTCCCTGCCTATTTGCGCGGATACTGCATCAATGTTTATTTGTGATGCGGGTATAGAATAAACAACATTGTTGGTTTTAATCTCAAGCACCGCTTCTTTGTTTTCCATATTTTTAACTGTCTGCCCATTTATCTTTCCAATTATTACGTCTGCTTCCGTTTTTACCGGAATGGTCACAACTGTATTTTTACCTTCCCGTTCAAGCTTCTCTGCTACTTTTTTATCATCAACTGTAATAGTAAGGACATTTTTATCTCCTTCTTTTGTTGTTTTAGCTGTAGCAGCAATTTCCACCCTGCCGTTGACTAGAATCTCCACTCCGGTCTCGGCAGGCTTTGTTGGTCCGGTAACAGTTGTTGGAGTTGAAGGAGCACTGCCCCCTCCGGAGCCACCTCCCGAACTTCCGCCACTTGATGGACTGTATGGTGTTACAGCGTTGGAAGCTGCTGATTCTGCACTGTTTCCTACCGCATTTACTGCTTTTACTGTAAATATATAGGTAATACCGTTTGTCAAGCCGGTAACCGTAATTGTTGTTCCTGTTCCTGTTGCTGTTATATTGCCTGGACTCGCTGTAACTATGTAACCGGTTATTGGACTTCCACCATTGTCTGCCGGTGCAGTAAAGCTCACTGTAGCCTGTCCGTTTCCGGCTACTGCCGTTACGCCTGTTGGTATACCTGGAACATTCACGGGTATTGCACTATTTATATCTTCGTATGTGAGTGTTATCAGCAGAAACTTTATTACCCTGTTGTTGTCGTCAATTTCATACAGTCCTATGTACTTATTTACTACAGCATCAACTCCGGGTATATCGCTTCCTGCTGTGTACGGGTCGATCACTCCTGCGCCTGTTGGAGCTGTATCTCCTATGTTTGGTGTTGCTATAACTTCAGAGGACACTTTTACCAACAGGCGAATACCTGATCCCGTTGTTACGTCCGGTATAGCTGTGGTTCCCGGCTCTTTTCCGGGTCTTGGATCAGGCTCCGGACTGAATCCAGGCACAGGGTTTGTTGGCCATGGGTTTATATCCTCCGTTCCGAGTACTATAAGCGTGAACTTTATTACCCTGTTGTTGTCGTCAATTTCATACAGTCCTATGTACTTATTTACTACAGCATCAACTCCGGGTATATCGCTTCCTGCTGTGTACGGGTCGATCACTTCTGTGCCTGTTGGGGCTGCATCTCCTGTGTTTGGTGTTGCTATTATACTGGAGGACACTTTTACCAGCAGATGGTTGCCTGTTACCGGTGTCACACCGGGTATACCTGTTGTTCCAGGTTCTGTACCAGGTCCTGGATCAGGCTCCGGACTGAATCCGGGCACAGGGGTTGCCGGCCCCGGATTTATATCATCTGTTCCGAGTACTATCAGTTTGAACTTTACTACCTTATTACTGCTGTCTGCTTCATACAGTCCTATGTACTTATTTACAACAGCATCTACTCCGGGTATATCGCTTCCCGCTGTATACGGGTCGATCACTCCTGTACCAGTTGGCGCTGCATCTCCTGTGTTTGGCGTTGCTATTATGCTGGAGGACACTTTTACCAGCAGATGGTTGCCTGTTACCGGTGTTACACCGGGTATACCTGTTGTTCCAGGTTCTGTACCAGGT
>JAEYHZ010000023.1 GCA_023409265.1 Bacillota bacterium
TTACCCTCTATTAACAATGTACAATACGTTTTTGAGTGGTGAATTTGCCCTGCGGCTGCGTTGAAGCCGCTTGCAAGGCACAAAGCCTTTCTGCGCATCTTCGCCTTGTCGCAAGCCAAATTCTCTCCCTCAAAAATCACCGACCTCACACCGAGATATTTTGGCGATTTTCGAGGCGGATGGACGCAGCCTTGCTGACGCAAGGCAAGGACGACAACAAGGAAAAGCGGTAAAATAGCCGGCGTGAGGCATGTTTTACATTGTCAATAGAGGGTATAATTGGAAAATTGACAATTAATTATATCCAACTTGCAAAAAAAAACTTATAATATATATTATCAAAATTATATGCAGGAGGATTTTATGAGTAATAATTATAGTATAAATGGCTATAAAACGAGCCTTGACATCCGGACTACCGAAGTTGCAATAAAAAAGATAAAAGATTATTTTGAAAGTGAATTGGCAAAGGAATTGAAGCTTACCAGAGTTTCGGCACCATTATTTGTGAAACCCGAGACTGGACTGAATGATAATCTGAATGGTGTGGAAAGACCTGTAGCTTTTGATTTAAAAGATCTTAACGGGGAAATGGTTGAAATAGTTCATTCCCTGGCAAAATGGAAGAGAATGGCCCTTAAGCGTTACGGTTTTTCCTCGGGAGAGGGTTTATACACCGATATGAATGCCATAAGAAGAGATGAGGAACTTGATAATCTTCATTCGGTCTATGTGGATCAATGGGACTGGGAAAAGATTATTGATAAAAGCCAGCGGTCTGAAGAGACCTTGAAAGCTGTAGTAAAACAGATCTATTCAGTTTTTAAGAGGACAGAGGACTATATAACCGGAATCTATCCGCAGCTGGAGAGATACCTGCCTGAGGATATTTTCTTTGTAACAACCCAGGAGCTGGAGGATATGTATCCAGAATTGACGCCAAAGGAAAGAGAAAGAATGCTTGCCAAGGAAAAAAAGGCAATCTTTATAATGAAAATCGGTGATGTGCTGAATTCGGGAGAAAAGCATGATGGGAGAGCTCCTGACTATGATGATTGGTCACTGAACGGAGATATAGTATTCTACTACCCTGTTCTGGATATTGCTTATGAAGTTTCTTCAATGGGGATAAGGGTGGATGAGGAGTCTTTGATGTCCCAGTTGAAAAAGGCTGCTTGCGAAGACAGGCTTAAGCTTCCTTTCCATACACAGCTTATAAATAAGGAGCTTCCTTATACAATCGGAGGTGGAATCGGTCAGTCGAGGATTTGTATGTTTTTCCTTGGAAAGGCACACATTGGTGAGGTGCAGTCATCAGTATGGACTGAACGAATAATAAAAGATTGCTCAGAAAACAATATTAACCTTTTGTAATAAGGCAATAGAAAGCTCATCCCTCTATGGGTGCTGGGCTACCAAAAACAGCCTTTGTACTGCTTGGTTTTAAGGCGGTGAGCAAATATCAAGGTCGTCAACGTGACCTTATAAAATCTTTTAGTTTAAAAAACAACAATCGGGCACAAAATTTATATAACTACTTTAATTTTAATAAGTTTTAACATATTATATTTTTATGAGAACTAACAATATATGCTCTTTTAGTTTTCATAGGGATTTATTATCAAATATGAAAAGTACAGATATCTGTTTTTAACGTGGTATTTGGTACAAAGGAGTACAAAGAATGAGCTATTCAGAAATAAAGAAACTATTCAGAGCACCACAGGATTATGTGGGCAAGACTTTAACCGTTGTAGGCTGGGTTAAAACTGTCCGTGATTCTAAGACCTTTGGTTTTATAGAACTTAACGACGGAACATTTTTCAGAAACCTTCAGGTAGTATTTGAGGAAAGCAGGCTTGAAAACTTCAAGGATGTAGCAAAATTAACTGTTGGTTCATCAGTTGAGGTTGAAGGAGAACTGGTAGAGACACCTAATGCAAAACAACCCTTTGAACTTAAAGCTTCAAGAATTGCAATAGAGAATTTGTGTCCTACCGATTATCAGCTTCAGAAAAAAAGGCATTCCTTCGAATTTCTAAGAACCATAGCACATTTAAGACCAAGGACAAATACCTTCTCAGCGGTTTTCAGAGTGAGATCCCTGGCTGCTTTTGCCATCCACAAATTCTTTCAGGAGAGAGGTTTTGTATATGTGCATACTCCGTTGATTACCGGGAGTGATGCCGAGGGTGCAGGACAGATGTTCAAGGTTACAACCCTGGATATTGCCAATCCGCCTAAAAACGAAAGTGGTAAAATTGATTATTCGCAGGACTTCTTTGAAAAGGAAACCAGTTTGACGGTCAGTGGACAGCTTACAGGCGAGGCATACGCCCTGGCTTTCAAAAACATCTATACCTTCGGGCCTACTTTCAGAGCAGAGAATTCAAATACTGCCAGACACGCAGCCGAATTCTGGATGATTGAACCAGAAATAGCATTTTCTGACCTGAAGGATGATATGATGCTGGCAGAGGATATGCTCAAATATGTAATCAATTATGTTATGGAAAATGCTCCTGAGGAGATGGAGTTCTTTAACAACTTCGTTGATAAAACTCTTCTGGAACGTCTGAATAATGTTGTAAGCTCGGATTTTGCCCACATTACCTACACAGAGGCCATTGATTTACTTCAAAAGAACAAGGACAAATTTGAATATCCCGTGGAGTGGGGCAGTGACCTTCAAACCGAGCATGAAAGATATATTACTGAACAGATCTTTAAAAAGCCTGTATTTGTAACTGATTATCCAAAGGAAATAAAGGCTTTTTATATGAGGATAAACGACGATGACAAAACGGTTGCAGCAATGGATTTGCTGGTGCCGGGAGTCGGTGAAATAATCGGAGGAAGCCAGAGAGAGGAAAGGCTTGATGTTCTTGAAAAGAAAATGGAGGACATGGGACTTGATAAAGAGGATTACTGGTGGTATCTGGAGCTGAGGAAGTTCGGAGGAACAAAACATGCCGGTTTCGGACTTGGCTTTGAAAGAGCAATCATGTATCTTACAGGAATAACCAACATCAGAGATGTAATACCTTTCCCTAGGACTACAGGGAACTGCGAATTTTAAAGCTGATAAAGATTTTATATTATACGCAGTAAAGCCGCGGAGTGTCAATACACCTCGCGGCTTTAATTAATATTTCTTGGTGTTGGAAAGAAAGGGCTTTAAAGAAGTCAAAAGTCGACTTTTGGAATGTACTTGTTTACAGGTCTCTTAAATAGGTTGTACCGTCCATGGGAATGTAAACTTCCAGGGACGAAGGCTGCTGTCCGAACATACCCACCACATAGAAGCTTAAGTTTCTTCTGGGCAGAAGGCGGACATTTGGCAGGTTTGCCACGACAGTAGGAGTACCTGTAGGGGTTACAACCAGATTATGCCGGCCTGGGGGCATAGCCCTGTAATCACTTACCTCGGTATAACTGATATCGCTAAAGAGTTCCATACCACCCCTTATGCCGAGACTTAAACCGGGTGCATTTGGTGACAGGTTTATAAAACGAATATTGGTTCTGTCGGAACTGATTGGTTGATAAACGTCATCAACCGGCAGTATCCCTATATTGGGGAGTAGTCCAATAATGGCCAGTGTATAGACCTTCCTTTCGGCAATAGGGAGGTTCACTCTCAAAACAGGCGAATCATGTAAACCAACAGGAAATCCCTCAATAATATATGTTCCTGAATCAACTGCAATGTAATCAGAAAACTGTCCAAAAGCAATTCGACGGGCAATAATTCGTCCATTGGCATAAATATCTACTTCAGGGGCACCCGGGGCAGCATGAAATACCCTGATATATGACCTGCCCGGTATTTGCCTTTCTTCGGTCATATCATCATCATAATAGTAAAAGGTTTCATCAGTCATAATTTCACCACCATACCTAAAAAAATTCAAATTGTTATTCTATATTCAGTATATGCTGTGTTAAGATAAAGGGTTAACATAAACATCAAGCCATTGCATACATTCAGGGGTATAGTTAAGGGGAGAGAGTTGCAAGGATAGCTAATGAAGATTATAGAGCCGTATTTCGTCGCACTTGCGACTCATGCCACTCTATGTTATAATATCGGAGGATTGGCAGTGGCAAGCGTTTGTTAATGCTTGAACGCTGTAAAGATACCTTGATTTTTTTAATGAAAAGGAGTAATAGTTATGACATTGAATGATCAGTGGAGAGAAATTGCTGATAAGGAAAGAACTCCACAAGAAAATGAAGCTTTTTGGAAAGATTATTTTTTGAAAGAAAAAGACAACTATGCTTATATACTTGCTAATAACCTAAAAACCATAAAAGGTCAGCTCTCAGAAGTTGCAGCCTCATTTAATATGGATTCAGTTACTTTTATCGGATTTCTTGATGGAATTAACACCAGCCTGATCAGTGAAGTGGATTTGGATTCTTTAGAGGAAACAAGTGTAATAGACATTGAAATAGATTATGAAAAGCTGTACTTCAACATGCTGGATGCAAAAGCTGATTGGCTTTATAATCTGTCCGAATGGGATAATATTCTTTCCGAAGAAGTAAGAAAGAATATTACAAAGGAATTTAGAACTTCAAGAACGGCAGTAAGCAATAAGGTAGGCAGAAATGATCCCTGTCCTTGCGGAAGTGGTAAAAAATATAAGAAGTGCTGTGGAAAAGAATAATCAGAATACTTTATACAAATAAATTTAAATAGAAAGCAGACAAAAAGGTCCAATTGACCTTGTTGTCTGTTTTTTTATATCCTCATATATTTATCCTGGTATTGGAATATTAATATAATGAGTCCCCATTGGACACCATGGACACCATGAAACCATTGCCCCGTAATATGATGAAATTTTAACAAATTAAACTTGCATTTTCATGAGAAATATTATACAATTGGGGTAGTTTTGGAGTGAAAATTGAAATGTGGGATAAGCAATATTTCACTAGGAAATGTGGAGGGTAATATGGAACAGAGGTTAAATGCTTATGTTGACAAAATGGTTAGCGCTATTGATGATGTAAATAAAATTGATGCAGAATATTTCAGTAAATACAATGTCAAAAAGGGTCTTAGAAATAGCGACGGATCGGGAGTCCTGGTTGGACTGACAGAGATAGGAGAAGTCCATGGCTACGTCCTTTATGAAGGTGAGAGAAAAGAGGATGAAGGGCGTCTGATATACAGAGGCATTGACGTTGTTGATTTGGTTAAGGGTTTTCAAAATGAAAATAGATTTGGGTTTGAAGAAGTATGTTATTTGCTGATGTTTGGAGTATTACCAAATAAAGAGCAGTTAAATGAGTTCAATCAGTTGTTGGGTGATTTAAGAGCCCTTCCCAATGGATTTACCGAAGATATGATTCTCAAAGCTCCAAGTTCTGATATTATGAACAAGCTTGCAAGAAGCGTACTTGTGTCTTACTCTTACGATCACGACCCTGACAGTATAGATCCTAAAAACCTGTTAAGACAGAGTATAGAATTAATTGCCCGTTTCCCCACTATGGCAGCTTATGGCTTCCAGGCCAAGTCCCACTACTACGGTGGACAGAGCTTGTACATTCACATGCCCAGGCCCGAGCTCTCAACGGCTGAGAATATATTGCACATGATCAGACCTGATAACAAGTATACCAGGACTGAAGCCGAAATACTTGATCTTGCATTGGTACTTCATGCTGAACACGGCGGAGGAAACAATTCTACCTTTGCAGCCAGAGTAGTCTCATCAACTGAAACAGATACCTATTCTGCTATTGCCGCCGCCGTTGGATCACTTAAGGGCCCCAAGCATGGCGGTGCCAATATAAAGGCCATGCAGATGCTTGAAAACATGAAGGAAAATATTTCTGACTGGGCCGATGATGATGAAGTTAAGACTTATCTTACCAGAATGATGAACAGGGAAGTTTTTGATAAAGCAGGACTTATATATGGATTGGGCCATGCAGTGTACACTTTATCCGATCCAAGAACCATACTGCTCAAGGAAAAAGCTCATGAGCTTGCCATTGAAAAAGGCAGGGAGAAAGAATTCCTGCTTTACGATGCAGTTGAACGAATAGGGCCGGAAGTATTCTGTGCCAAGAAGGGAACCTCAAAGAATATATGTGCGAATGTGGACCTGTATTCAGGCTTTGTATATAATGCACTGGGTATACCAACCGAGCTATTCACTCCTTTGTTTGCAGTTGCAAGAATTGTGGGTTGGTGCGCACACAGAATTGAAGAGGTTGTTTGCATGCAGAAGATTATCAGACCTGCCTACAAGAGTATTTCAAAGCCACAGCCCTTTGTTCCTCTGGAGGAGAGATAGTACATTAATACTGTTGATATAAATAAAGGCAAATATCTCACTATTGGGGATATTTGCCTTTTGAAAAATATGGCCTATTTATTATTAATATTAATTTTCTTAAAGCTTTTGTATTTTCTTATTTACTATTTTTTCAATATCCACACTATCATTTCTGTTTCGCCGCGGTTGGCAAAGGCATAGTAGGGTATGAAGTGCAGCTTCTGCTCCTTATATTTATCTGTCACAGGCTGGTATAATGCTTTATTGTCCATCTCTTTACGGTATCCCCTGCAGGAGATAAGGTTGGCACCCATTGTCTCATCAAATTTAACTTTTATATCCAAAGCACTGTCGATTGAAATTTCTCTGAGGTTATTCCCATTGTCAACACCCTCAAGACAATAAATAATGGGACCCATCTGAAGGGCTACACGGCCGGAATTGTCCTGAACCTCAGGCAGGGTTTCAATGAGCTGGGGCTTCATTTCAAAATCAAGCTCTATGCTGCAGATACCCTGACCTGAGGACAGATAAGCGTAACCTTTTCTGATTTCATATTTTACAGGTGAACCATTTACCGAGATACTATACTTCTCACACCAGTAAGGTATTCTTAGAGCTATTTCCTTATTGTCAAAGCCTTCTACCGTTATTTTAATCCTGCCGTCTGATGGGTACCGGGTTTCCTGGGTTATTTCAACCTTTTTATTGTTCAGTTCAATCTTAGCGCTGCTGTCCATAAAATGGTGAACAAAAAGTGTCTGCTCATTGTAGGTATACAGGAAATCCGCAATTGATGCGAAGAATCTTGAAATGTTGGGAGGGCAGCAGGAGCACTCAAATACTTCAAGGCGCTGAGTAATAGGGTATCTGCTTTCGCCTTTCACAACAGAGACATCACGGTGGTGAAGTCTGGGATCAATCTCCAGTGGATTTTCATAGAAGAAGGACCTGCCATCCAGGGATATGCTTGATAAAAATCCATTGTACAGGACTCTTTCGGCTATATCGGAGTACAGGGAGTCTGTATCCAGCAATAGCATACGTCTTGCGAACAGCGCCAGACCAATGGCAGCACAGCTTTCGGTATAAGCTGTCAGATTGGGCATATCGTAATCTATGGTGAAGGCCTCACCTGTGCTGGCAGAACCAATACCACCTGTTATATACATGCGCTTAAAGGCAATATTCTCGAATAGCTTTCTGCAGGCAGAAAACAAGGATTCTTCATCGTATTCCAATGCCAGATCAGCCATTGCGGAATAAAGATATACGGCACGAACTGCATGGCCCTCGGCAGTAGTCTGTTCACGAACGGGCAAATGGTCCTGCGAGTAACAGGGATTGGCCCAGGGGTAGTAATCCTGTGGTTTGTTGTCAGGACCCCTGTTATCTATAAAAAATTTACTTAATTCCAGATATCTTTTTTCACCTGTGCAATGATAAAGTTTAACAAGTGCCAGTTCTATTTCTTCATGTCCGCAGGTAGTGAAAGCAGCGGATTTTTCCTTTACGAAAACATTTTCGATATGGTCGGCATATTTGCACATGAGCCTCAGGAACTTATCCTTGCCGGTAGCATGGTAGTATGCAACTGCTGCTTCTATCAAATGACCTGCACAGTACAGCTCATGCTCGGTTCTCTTTTTCCAGCGGTTTTCAGGCTCCACAACTGTAAAGTATATATTGAAATATCCGTTAGGCTCCTGATGTTTTTCAATAAGCTCCACTATTTCATCTACACCCTTTTCAAGCTCGGGATCAGGTCTTTTCTCAACAATATATGCAACTGCTTCAGCCCATTTTGCAAAATCAGAGTCCCAGAAAATATGGGGCTTATTTGGCATACCTTCCTTCCACTGAAACTTGAAGGCATCAAATCTTCCTGTTTCTTTAAACCTTTCCCAGATAGTATATATGCTTGTTTCTGCATTTATCTTCTGTCTGTCATGCCAAAATCCTTTGTTGATATTGATGTCGAAGAAATTGACTTGATTGTTTTTTTGCATGGCTCACCCTCCTAAATTATTGATTGAATCAGTATTACATGATATTATCATACTAAGATAGTTATCCTGATACAATATCTAAAAAAATATAAAAAGTGAGAAAATCCCAGATGATTTATATTGAGAATAACATTGAATTGGCCTATAGCAATTCGGGATTGTTTTTGAGCGACGATGAATGGCTCCATCCTAGACGAAAAATTGATAACTACGAAATAATATACATGCTGGAGGGGACAGCTTATATTCAGGAGGAAGACAGGCAATATGTCCTTAAAAGTGGTGATATTCTGCTGCTTTACCCTGATAGAATACACTTTGGATATAAATCCAGTACGGGTAAAACCTCTTTTTACTGGGCTCATTTTTTGACAACTGATTTTAACTTCTTCAAGATTGAGCTACAGTATTTTTCTGCTGTAGAGAACTACAGGTTCAACAGTCTTTTCAAACAGTTACTGCATATTGCAAATACTGCAGATTATCCAAAATATTCATCCGACCTGATCACGGGGTTGATTATTAATGAAATTTCCGCAGCCCAACACTCACTGAAAAATAGAAGCAGCAAACTGATTAATGATGTTGCTGAATGGACCAGAATTAACTGTGGAAGAAAAATTACCGTAGAAACCATTGCAGATTATTTCGGCTACAATGCAGATTATCTGTCGGGCTTATTCAAGAAAAGCTTTGGAATAGGACTTAAACAATATATAAATAATGAAAAGATCAAGCTGGCCAAGAATTTATTAATCACATCAAATTATACAATAAAGCAGATTTCAAACCTTCTGAACTGGGAGGGAGAGAACCAGTTTATAAACTATTTCAAGTATCATGAGGGGATGAGTCCCACAAAGTACAGAAATATTTATATTAATACCCATTTTAATAATCAATAGATAAAGAGTAAAACTAAATGTCCACTCTCCACCCATAACTATTTACAATATCCCAATCATGCTTAGAAAGACAATAAGCAGAAGAACCGGTGTGACAAATCTCAGCAGGAAGAGATAGGCGGTAATAAGACCTCTATTGTTCAAGGTACCCCGGTTTGACAGCTCCTCCCGGATATCCTGCTTATTTAAAAAGTATCCTACAAATGCAGCTATTAATAATCCTCCTAAAGGTAGTAAAATATTTGAGGATACGCTGTCAAAAAAGTTAAAGAATGTAAGACCGAATATTCTTATATTGCTGAATAAACTGGTATTGTTGGCTGAAAGGGCTGAGGGAAATCCGAAAAGCATAACTATGACGGCACTTATTATGACAGCCTTTCTTCTTGTCAGCTTTTTCTCCTCAGTTATATATGTTATTACAACTTCAAATATGGACATCATGGCAGTTGTAGCTGCTATTGCCGTTAGAATGAAAAATAGGACAACCAGCAGCCCTCCCAGGGGTATTTTTGAAAAAACCAGAGGAATAGTCATAAATAATAGTCCCGGACCCTGCTCAGGTTTCATTCCAAAGGAAAAAACCGCCGGAAAGATTGCTATTCCGGCAAGTAATGATACAATAGTGTCTGACAGGGCTACTTTACCTGAAGTAGCAAACATGTTATTATCAGAGGTAAAATAGCTTCCGTAGGTAATGATGGTACCCATTCCCAGGGAAAGCTTAAAGAAGGAAAGTCCTAAAGCCATTAGGACAACTTCTTTTGTTACACTGGAGAAATCAACCCTGAACAGAAATTTGATACCTTCAAAGGCACCCGGTAAAAATAGTGACCTGATGTCGCAAATTATTATAAGAATCAATAAAACAGGCATCAAAAGCTTGGTAATTCTTTCAATTCCTTTTTTGACTCCGAACAGGAGGACGGTTGAAACAACGGCAATTGCTACTATTTGCCACACTACTGGAGGAATAGGACCGGTTACGGTTTCGCCAAAGACGCTTTCCATTTTTTCCATGGTTGCATTATTAAACATACCGGATATTGCTTTGAAAATATATGAATAAACCCAGCCGGCTACGGCACTGTAAAAAAACAGAATAAAAAAGGCAGACAATATACCCATGTAACCTATGATTTTCCAAAAGGGCTTTTTTGTGAGTGTTTTTATTGCACCTATGGCGTTTTTTCTTGTTTTTCTGCCAATATATAATTCGCTTATCATTACGGGTAAGGCGACTAACAAAACGCAAAGAAAATAAATTATAAGAAAAGCGCCACCTCCGTATTTACCAGTTAAATAGGGGAACTTCCAGATGTTGCCCAAGCCCACTGTTGAGCTTAAAGTTGCAAAAAAAACTGCTAATCCTGTTGAAAATCTTTCACGCTCGGGAAAATTCTTTTTTTCTTTCAAGGTTATAACCTCCACTGTTTGGAATTATAGTGGTCTGTAACAGATAAATTCATACCTCGCCGGCAATATATGTTTTAGCTGTCACAAACCACCAGGTTTTTTTGCAATTTCACATCTTTGATAGTGTGATAATATTTTTAGCATAATGAAGATAATAATACAAGAACAAAATTTTTCTGGGACTGAAAAATTTTCTTTGAAAATTATGCGTTATAACAAAGTTAGGAGGGGTATTTTAATATATAGTAGACAATCGGTAAAAAATAAAATATCATATTAGATGTTTTCAAGTTGAAATATGCTGATAAGATATATCAAAATTTATATAACAAATATTACACTAGTTACATTGCTTTTGGAGGGCTGAATTATGAGAAGAACGAAAATTATCTGTACCCTGGGACCTGCTTCCGATAATGAGGATATACTCAGAAATATGATGCTTGGCGGAATGAATGTTGCACGAATGAATTTTTCACACGGTACTCATGAACAACATAAAAAAAGAGCAGATTTGTTTAAAAAAGTTCGCAGCGAGGTAGGTTTGCCTATCCCACTTCTTTTAGATACCAAGGGCCCCGAAATAAGAACAGGAAATTTTAAGGATGGACAGGTAACTCTAAAGGAAAATGATCAGTTCATTTTAGTTAATAAAGATATTGTTGGTGATGAGAACAGCTGTACCATATCCTATAAAGAACTGTACAAGGATATCTCAAAGGGCAGCAGGATTTTGATAAATGATGGTCTTGTTGAACTTGAAGTTCTTGAGATCAAAAACAAGGATATTCATTGTATTGTTAAAAATGGAGGAGTTGTAGGTGATCACAAGGGTATAAATGTTCCTGGAGCAGATATAAGATTACCTGCGCTAACCAATCAGGACATAGATGATATAAAATTCGGTATTGAGAATGATTATGATATAATTGCTGCATCTTTTGTGAGAAAAGCATCTGACGTAGTTGAAATAAGAAAAGTACTGGAAAAGAACGGTGGAAGTGACATTCTGGTTATAGCTAAAATTGAGAATAGAGAAGGAATAAAGAATTTTGATGAAATTTTGAAGGTATCCGACGGCATAATGGTTGCCAGAGGCGACCTGGGTGTTGAAATCCCCGTTGAAGAAGTTCCCGTAGTGCAAAAACTTATTATTGAAAAGTGTTACAGGAACGGAAAGCCGGTCATAACTGCTACGCAAATGCTGGATTCCATGATTAGAAATCCAAGACCTACACGTGCTGAAGCAAGTGACGTTGCAAATGCCATTTATGACGGAACCAGCGGAGTTATGCTTTCAGGGGAAACCGCTGCCGGTAAATATCCATTGGAAACTATCGCAGTTATGGCAAAAATAGCCGAAAAGGCTGAAAGCGCCATGGATTACTGGAAGAGATTCAGTACCCAGCAAACCGAAATCAACACAAGCGTAACCAATGCTATAAGCCATGCTACCTGCACTACCGCTCTTGATCTGAAAGCAGCTGCAATCATTACAGTTACACAGTCGGGACATACAGCAAGAATGATTGCAAGGTTCCGCCCGGCATGCCCTATTATTGCTACAACAGTAAATCCGAAGGTTTTGAGGCAGCTCAATCTCTCCTGGGGGGTACTGCCCTTCCTGGTGCCTGTTGCAAATACAACAGATGAGATGTTCGACATGGGTATAGAAAAAGCGCTGGAATCCGGTCTGGTAAAGAACGGAGAGCTTGCGGTTATTACTGCAGGAGTTCCGGCAGGCATCAGCGGTACAACCAATACATTGAAAGTGCATATTGTGGGAAAGGTATTAGTGCAAGGGGTAGGCATCGGAGATGCGTCTGTTACAGGTGAACTCTGTGTTGCACTAAATGCTAAGGAAGCCCTCGAGAACTTCTCTGATGGAAATATTCTGGTTACTACTTCTACAAATAATGAAATGCTGCCGGTTATAAAGAGGGCTTCGGCAATTGTAGTAGAGGAAGGCGGCCAGGCGTGTCATGCTGCAACAGTTGGTCTGGCACTTGATATTCCTGTAATAGTCGGAGCAGACAATGCTACCAGAATTCTCAAAACCGGTTCTGTAGTTACTGTGGATGCCGAAAGGGGTCTTGTACTGAGATGCAGTTAACCAATACATTTTTTCGTTAACATGCAATATTAATAGGATTTAAGAAATAATAAATATCAGAAATAAAAAGGACTTAATTAGTTTATTATTTTGATAAATGAGAGGATAAATATGGCTAAAACATTACCGCTGTTGCCTCTAAGAGGCCTGACAGTATTTCCTTTTATGACTTTATATTTTGATGTTGGCAGGGAGAAGTCCATAAAAGCTCTTGAGGAAGCTATGATCAATGATCAGCTGATTTTTCTGGTAGCTCAAAAGGATGCATCTACCGACTCTCCCGGTGAAGAAGATATTTATTCCATAGGGACAATTTCCAAGGTCAAGCAGCTTTTAAAGCTGCAGGGTGACACCATCAGGGTTCTGGTAGAAGGAATAAGCAGAGCTGAAATAAAGGATATTGTTCAGAGGGAACCCTTCTTTGTTGTGGAAGTTGTTGAAGGCAAAATAGAAGAAGAATTTGAAGCTAATGAAGTTGAAGCTTTAAAGAGACGTCTGGTATCAGTTTTTGAAGATTATGTTAAACTTAGTGGGAAAGTGTCTCCCGACACAACTTTGACAGTTGCCGAACTTGAGAATATCAGTCAGGTTTCGGATATCATTGCAAATAATATCCCACTTAAGGTTGAGCAGAAACAGGAGATTTTATCAGAATTTCACCCGTTGAGAAGGATTGAAAAACTTCTCAGAATCATATATCAGGAAACAGAAATACTGGAAATTGAAAAAGATATTAATACAAAAGTCAGAAAGCAAATTGACAAGGTTCAGAAGGAATACTATCTCAGAGAACAGATGAAGGCTATTCAAAATGAACTGGGTGACAGGGAAGGCGTTAACGGAGAAGTAGAAGAGTACAAGGCAAAGCTTGAAAAAGCCGGTCTCCCTGAAGAAGCAGAAAAAAAGGTTCTAAAGGAACTTGACAGACTTCTGAAAATGCCTTCCGGTTCAGCTGAGGGCAGTGTTGTAAGAACCTATGTGGACTGGATTTTTGACCTCCCGTGGAATAAATCCACAGAAGAAGATATTAACCTCGCAAAAGCTGAAGAAATTCTGGAACAGGATCATTACGGCCTTACGAAGGTTAAGGAGCGCATTATAGAATATCTTGCAGTTCAAAAGCTTAAAAATTCTTTGAGAGGGCCTATACTGTGTCTGGTAGGACCACCCGGAGTGGGTAAGACCTCAATTGCTAAATCAATAGCAAAGGCGCTTAACCGGAATTATGTCAGAATTTCACTGGGCGGTGTAAAGGACGAGTCCGAGATTCGCGGTCACAGGCGAACCTATGTGGGATCAATGCCGGGTAGAATTATATCTGCTTTGAAACAGGCAGGCTCAAATAATCCTTTGATACTTTTGGATGAAATAGATAAAATGAGCAGTGATTTCAGGGGTGACCCTGCTTCAGCAATGCTGGAGGTGCTTGATGCAGAACAGAACTTTGCTTTCAGGGACCATTATCTTGAACTTCCCTTTAATCTGTCACATGCATTATTTCTGACTACTGCAAACAGTCTGGAAACCATACCCAGGCCATTGCTCGACAGAATGGAGGTAATAAGCCTTTCCAGCTATACTGAAGAAGATAAGGCCAATATCGCCATGAAGTACCTGCTTCCCAAACAGATTGAACTCAATGGCCTGACGCCGAAGAATATCAAAATTGACGAAGAGACGGTAAGAGATATTATAAATTACTATACCAGAGAAGCAGGAGTCAGAAATCTCGAGAGAGAAATAGGTTCAGTCTGCAGAAAGGTTGCAAAAACAATAGTTTCAGAAAACAAACGAGTTGTCACGGTTACAAAGAGCAACCTGGAAAAATATCTCGGTATAAAGAAATACCGCTATGACTTTGCAAATGAAAAGGATGAGGTAGGTATAGCTACAGGTCTTGCCTGGACGCCTGTTGGCGGAGATACCTTATCAATAGAAGTTAATTTGATGAACGGAAACGGCAAGCTGGAACTGACGGGACATCTCGGAGATGTCATGAAGGAATCGGCAAGAGCTGCCATGAGTTACATCAGATCAAAATGCAAAGAGCTCAAAATAAACGAAAACTTCTATGAGAAAAATGATATTCACATACATGTACCCGAAGGGGCAATCCCCAAAGATGGTCCTTCAGCAGGAATAACACTTGCTACCGCCATGGTTTCAGCGCTATCAGGTATACCTGTAGACAGAAAGGTAGCTATGACCGGGGAAATAACCCTAAGGGGAAGGGTGCTTCCAATAGGTGGTTTAAAAGAAAAGGTGCTTGCAGCACACAGAGCAGGGATTGAAACCATTATCCTCCCCATTGACAACA
Organism: Bacillota bacterium; assembly: GCA_023409265.1. Lineage (GTDB taxonomy): Bacteria > Bacillota > Clostridia > Acetivibrionales > DSM-1351 > Ruminiclostridium. Next base: position 15,060 of record JAEYHZ010000023.1, read on the forward strand.
AGAAGGATATTGATGAAATACCCGAGAATGTTAGAAATTCCTTGAAATTCATTTGTGCAGCGGATATGAAGACTGTACTTAAGAACGCACTTGTAAAAGACTAATCATATAAAATAAAGTCAGCTTGTATATGCAGGCTGATTTTTTTGTTGTGTATTATTCTATGATAAAAAAGAAGGAATTTTGTAGATTTATATCGAATACATTCAAGTAGACCAAAAAATGGTCTTTTTACAAAAGATAAAATAAGACGTAATATTCTGGAGGGGTTTATGTCCTACTATGGGGTTTCGGTTTTAATCATAATTTTGGTTACCTCACTCACAGCATTCTACTTACTTTACAAGGCTAAGGAATTAAATTTGGGTATATTAATCTCCATATCTTTAGGCTCACTGATACTAGGTTTTTCCTTTGTCCCGCTCTTTAAACTAATGTATGGAATATTAAGCGAAAACATTAGTCTGAACAATCCCTTTACGTTAGTAATAACCTTGCTTATTGAATTTTTTGCTTTCTTATTATTTGTTTGTATGATCAGCATAATTATATCCATATCTATTCCAAAAAAAATTATTTCTGTAGATTGCTGTGCTGTAATTGATAAATTCAGGGATAATATCAGTAAAAATAAAAGCGGTAATGGTGTAAATGTCGATAATTCAGTTAACGCTACAATTATGTTAAAAAAATTTGTTGACACTAATCAAATAATTGATACAATGGGAATAGAAAAAGGTGAAAATAGTAAAAACGACGAGATATATGCAAGTATTGAGGGAAATTGCCCTATTTCCAAAGAACCCTTCCCGATTCTTGAATTTCAGAGTGATCGGGGCGCCACTTCAGGCATAATAGCAGAACAAAGTCCTGAGGCAGTTGAGGAACATATTGAATTATTCGAGGAAAATGGTCCTGAGGCAGTTGAGGAACATACTGGATTACGCGAGGAAAATGGTCCTGAGGCAGTTGAGGAACATATTGAATTATTCAAGGAAAATGGTCCTAAGGCAGTTGAGGAACATACTGGATTATTCGAGGAAAATGGTTCTGAGGCAGTTGTGGAATATGTTGAATTATTCGAGGAAATTAGTTCTGAGGCAGTTGAGGAATATATAGAGTCAGTTGAAGAAAAAAGTTCTGAGACTGTCGATGAATATATTGTGTCAGGTGAGGAAAATAACGCTGAATTAGTTCAGGAGTATGGTGTAGAAGCAGTTGAGACTGTTGCTGCCGTGAAAGAAGCTGATTTGAATGAATCTGAAATTCCGGAAACCCGGCAAGATTCTTTAAATACTGACGAAGCAATTGGCAGCATAAAGGCTGAAATGCAGCGGGATAATATATCTGATAATGGCGCTGCCACTGAATACATAGAAGAACCCGATGCTCAATTGTTTATTATAAAAGCATTTGAGAGTAAAAAATCGGGAGCAAAAGATAAGGCAATTCAGTATTATATGGAAGCACTGGAGCATCAACCTGATAGTAATATGATTTTTTGGATAGTGTTGGATATATGTGCAATATATAAGCAAATGGGATTGGCTGCTCTTGCAGTCAGTATTCTTGAAGAAGTAGTTAATAAATACAATTCAATTATTCAACCCGAAGTAAAAGCCGAAATCTTGAATAACCTGAAGTGAATTTATATATAGATTTGGAAATTTAAGGAGGTACTTTTTTAATGAAAAGAACAGAGGAAATAATAGGCTTACCTATTATAAGCATATCAAACGGTAATGATGCTGGTATAGTTAAAAGTGTCATAATAAATCCGGAAAAAGGTACTATAGATTATATAGTTGTGGATTTTGGAGCTCAGATTTTAAATGCAAAGGTTATTCCTGCAGGACACATTTTGGGAATAGGTGATTATGCATTGACAATTGAGAGTGAGGATTCCATCAGTGAGATTAACAAATTACCGGCAGCTATGGATCTTCTCCAGAAAAATGTACAGGTCAGGGGTACAAAAGTACTGACAAAAAAGGGTAGATTAATTGGTGAAATAGGTGATCTATATATAGATGAAGATGCCGGTTGTTCTATTATCGGGTTGGAATTTATAGCTGATGCAGCTCAAAAGAATATCAGGTTAATTCCCCGGGATAGTATCATCACTTTTAGTAAAAATCTTATTATCGTAACTGAGGATGTTGAAGCAAAGCTTTTAGAGAGAGCATCTGATTTGGCAGGCGGTATATCACAAGAGTCAGTAAATAATATAAACAATAATTTAAATTCATATAATGGGGTAAATTCAGGAGAAGTTTCGGATATGATGGAAATAAAGCACCGTGAATACCTCAATGGGAGAATTGCCACCAAAACTATATTCGATAACGACGGCAATACACTGATTGAAGAAAATACCATAATTGATGATGCAATTTTTGATTTGGCAAAGTCAAATGGAAAAGTTATTGATTTGGTTATGAACAATAGAGAGTAATCAGTAGATAGTAAAGGGCTTTCTCCCTGGAGATAAGCCCTTTTTGGTTGCTAAAATAATAAAATCTCAGGCTCGCTGCTGACTGCAAAAGTTACGCATGAGAAGCTTTCATTATTTTAATTCATTGATGGCATTACTTAAGTCACTTACAAGTTTCCATACATTACATCCAAAATTGCTCACTGCCGTAATAGTTGTTTTGCTTGCAGGATAGTAAACGGATATAAAACTTACTCCAGGATCACAACCTTGAAAATAAGGTGAATATGTATTTTCTTTTGTCTTATCAAGCCAGATACCATATCCGTAATGTTCGGATTCATCATGACTTTGTACACTTAACATTTGTCCTAGCATGTTAGAGGAAACAAGTTTTCCGTCCAATAAATTAGCCCAGAATTTGTTAATATCGGTGATTGTGGTAAATGCCCCACCTGCACCAGTACCCTTAACATCTACACTATAGATATTTGTATAATATCCTTTGCTCTTTTCGTCATAAATATATGAGTTGGCGCAGTTAGCGGGTAATCTGTCCATTTCATAGTAACCTGTATCAAACATGCAGCAAGGCTCAAAAACATTCTTTTGCAAAAATTTATCAAATAATTGTCCTGTTAATTTTTCTATAATCAGACCCAGAACTACAAAACCGGTATTATTGTACTGAAACCTTTCTCCGGTGGGGTACATCATTGGTTTATCTATGAAAAGTGGAATTAAATCAGAAGATTCTCTAATTTTGTAGTTTGGATAGTTCTTCCACAATTCGGCATATTCACTCATGGTACTTTCATCAAAGTAGTCTGGAATTCCAGAAGTATGGCATAGCAGCTGCTTAACCGTAATTTCTCCGTCAATTGCCTTTAAATCAAAGTCAAGTAAATTACCAATAGTATCTTCAAGCTTCAATTTACCCCTCTCAATTAATTGTAAAATACCCACTGCCACAAAGACTTTTCCTGCTGAAGCAGTAGCAAATTTTGTGTAAAGTTCATTACTTATTTTATTTGGCAAATCCGCATATCCATAATTCTTTTCAAATATGACAGAACCATCCTTGACAACCGATATACAGCCGCTAAAATCTTTCTCTACCAAATTTTCCAAATCCATTTTTTCCTCCCTTATGAAACAGGATTATTTAAGATTTCTAAAATAAAGTGTAAATTAATTACATTATCATTTTACAACTTACTACAACTTAGAACCATAAATTGGAGTATGGTTCTTCAATCATGTAAAGAAATATGCGAAAATATAATGGCTGACACATATATGTCAGCCATAAAAAAGTATTTACCATGTTAGATTAAACAAAATTCTCCAGCAACTTGCTTTTGTTATTTATATTACAGGAGGGATGTTCAAATTTATTAAAAATAAACATTTAACGTTTCTATTGCATTATCCTGAATTATTTTCTCACCATATTCATTAAGATAGCCTTCAAAAAATCCCGGATTTCCTACAAGAACAGAATATTCCGGCATTGTTATATCCATTATCTGAGAGTTAGCCGAGCTGCCGCTTAAAAGCATGTAATAACTGTCTCTGCATCTGAAAAGAGTGCTTTCTCCCTGATATACCGGGGCAATTCTTTTAGATAATTTACAAACATCATCCAGACTGTTAAAGCAATATATTTTCAATGTGGAGCAAACCTTGCTTTTCTTTTTCTTCTGTCTTAGCTCAGAGTTTTTATATTTGCTCTTAATATATTTTTGAATTGACTCAAATTCTCCATCGGCATCTACCTTGGTGATTGTCACTACAAAGCCATCTTCATTTTCCGGAGAGGCTTCAAAAATCAGCTGGGATTCACCTGAAGCAAAACCGTACTCTTCTTCAGCTTTTTCCATCATATCCCAAAACAACTCCTGAGCGGCAGGTGAATTATAATTCAAAGAGCTCAAATCAATATTTCGTTCTTCAAGATCATTTAACGTTATTGTGACCTTCAATACATTATCATTAACTTTTTCTATTCTCATATAATCACCAACTCTCATTACACAATTTGAACTATGTAAAACTTCATAGTTTTACTATATTATACTTCTAAAACTCTGAATTGAGAAGTGATATTTATCAATATTATACATAAAAGAATTTGTAATTTATATATCTGAAGCCAATATTAACCATATATAAGGAAGTTGTAATTTGCCGTTAAATAAAAAAATGCTTTTTACGAATAATATAAATGGATTATTAGCCAGCTTTTTTATTTGAAAAATCAGCTATAAAAATATATAATAATTATGGCTGCGTTTGTCGCATGATGTAAAGAAATAAAATACAAATGATTGGTGATTAAATGGATAACATTATATTAGCTTCAGCGTCTCCGAGAAGGCAGCAGTTGTTAACTCAGATTGGCCTTACATTCACAGTAACTCCTTCAAATATTGATGAGGTAATGGATCAAAGCTTGGAGCCTTCACAGGTGGCCATGTCTCTGGCCAGCCAAAAGTGTATTGATATCGCTACCCAAACTAAACATAACAGTTTGGTAATAGGAGCAGATACAATAGTTGTTAAGGATAACAAGCTTCTGGGTAAACCCAAAAATGAACAGGAAGCTTTTGATATGCTTGGTGATTTAAACGGTGAATGGCATGAAGTGGTAACAGGAATATGCTTATGCAGGACAAGTGATATGAAAACCATAAGTGATTTCGAAATCACAAGAGTTAAGATTGCCAAAAAATCGGATGAGTTCCTAAGGTCATATATTGCAACAAGGGAACCCTTTGATAAAGCAGGTGCCTATGGTATTCAAGGGTACGGTTCACTGCTGGTGGAAAGGATCGAAGGAGATTTTTTTAATGTGATGGGGCTGCCTGTTTTCAGATTATCTTGCATGCTTGAGAAAATAGGGCATATTATTAATTTTGATAATTTGAATAAATGAAATTAAAGTAAGACTGCTGGATTAATTGAATTTAATCCGATAGCAGGGATGGAGATAAGTATGGAAAGATTGAAGATAAAAGAACTCCCGGTATGTGAAAGACCCTATGAGAAGCTCGAGGTTGTCGGAGCAGAGCAATTATCAAATGCCGAGCTGCTGGCAGTATTAATAAAAACAGGTACAAAGTCTTATACAGCTGTGGAACTGGCACAACATGTATTGAGGCTGTCCCATGACGGAAGACTTTCTTCACTTAATAACTTATCTATTGAACAACTCAAAAAAATCAAGGGAATTGGAAGAGTAAAGGCAATTCAGATAAAAGCTGCCCTTGAGCTGGCTAAGAGAGTCGCAACCAGTGATGGAGTAGTACATCATATAATAAAGAGTGCTAATGACGTTAATAATCTAATAATGGAAGAAATGAGGTACTTAAAGAAAGAAATTTTTAAAGCACTTTTGCTCGATACCAAAAATCAGGTTATTAAAATAGTAGATGTTTCAGTAGGAAGCTTGAATTCCTCTATCGTTCATCCAAGAGAAGTATTCAGTGAAGCAATTAAATATGGAAGTAACAGTATTATTTTTGTTCATAATCACCCCAGCGGAGATCCTACTCCCAGCACAGAGGACATACAAACCACCCAGAGACTTGAAAATGCGGGAAACATCCTGGGAATCAAGGTGTTGGATCATATAATAGTTGGAGACGGTAGATTTGTCAGCTTTAAGGAAAAGGGACTGATGAATTATTAATTAATTAATCATCCCTCAGGTAAAAATTAAACGGGAGGACATTTTAAATGAGTTTTTTTGCAAAAGATATTGGAATAGATTTGGGAACAGCAAACACACTGGTACATGTCAAGGGAAAAGGTATCGTTGTCAGAGAACCCTCTGTTGTTGCTGTTAACATTAAAAATAATGAAGTACTGGCGGTTGGTGAGCCGGCTAAAGAGATGATTGGTCGTACACCGGGAAATATTGTTGCCATAAGACCAATGAAAGATGGTGTAATAGCTGATTTTGACATTACACAAAGTATGATCAAGTATTTTATAAAAAAAGCCATGTCAAACGGTGTATTTAACAAGCCAAGAGTGGTCATCTGTGTTCCTTCAGGAGTTACAGAGGTCGAAAAGAGGGCGGTTGAAGACGCTACACTCCAGGCCGGAGCAAAGGAAGCTTATCTGATAGAAGAACCTATGGCAGCCGCTATCGGTGCAGAATTGCCTGTTGAAGAACCCTCCGGCAGTATGGTTGTGGATATCGGCGGAGGTACAAGTGAGGTTGCGGTTATTTCCCTGGGAGGCATTGTAACCAGCAAGTCATTAAGAGTTGCCGGAGACGAGCTTGATGAAGCCATTGTTCACTATATTAAAAAAGAGTACAGCCTTATGATTGGTGAAAGAACAGCTGAAGAGATAAAGGTGACAATTGGAGGAGCATATCCCAAAACCAAGGAAGAAAGAATGAACATAAGAGGAAGAGATCTTATTACCGGACTTCCCAAGAACATTGAAATCACATCTTCTGAAATAAACGAGGCCTTAAGGGAGCCGGTAAATGCCATAATAGATTCAATCAAATATACCCTGGAGAAGACTCCTCCGGAGCTGGCATCCGATATTATGGACAGAGGTATTATGCTCACAGGAGGCGGCGCACTCCTTGACGGACTTGACAAGTTAATAAAACAGGAAACAGGAATGCCTGTGTCTATTGCCGAAAGACCGTTGGATTGTGTTGTTTTGGGTACCGGTAAGGTGCTGGATGAAATAGAAACCTTGAAGAAGGTATTACTTTCCCCAAAGAGACTGAAGTGATTTTTGTGGTAAAGCAAAGGGGTTAGAGAGGAGAAGTATTCCTTGAAGTATTTTAAAAGCAGGGCATTGATAATTCTTATAATAACGCTGGTACTTATAGTAACCATAGGGTTAACGATAAATCCGCTAAGCAGCGTAAATTGGATAGGGAATTTAATTTCAGTACCATTTACAGCTGTTGAAAAAGTATTTTCCTATGCGGGGCAGGAAATTGAAGCAGGAATAGGTTTATTTAATAATGTTGAAGCTCTCAGGGCCGAAAATAAAACTTTAAAAGAGGAAATCGACAAATTAAATAATGAACGCACCGAGTTTTTAAGGCTGCAAAGCGAAAATGAAGACCTGAAAAATGTCCTCAAGATTAAGGATCAGCTTGATGGTGTGGAGTTTATGGGAGCCAACGTTATAGCCAAGGATTCCAGAAATCTCTTCAACATATTCCTTACCGACAAGGGTTCAACCAGCGGTATAGATTATAACATGCCTGTTATCACAAGTAAGGGGCTTGTTGGTAAAGTTGCCTCTTCACAACCCTTCTCATCAAAGATCATCAGTATTATAGAGGATGGCAGCTCAGTCAGTGCCATTGTGTCTAAAAGCAGGGATCTGGTAGTAGTTAAAGGTGATCTGAAACTCGGAAAGGAAGGTCTGTGCAAGCTGGTATATATTCCTAATGATCTGGACCTGGCCCAGGGGGATGAAATAGAAACTTCCGGATTGGGAGGTATATATCCCAAGGGTATTAAAATAGGAACAGTAAAGGAAGTAAGAACCGGAGAAAGTGATCTGGACAGGTATGCCATAATTCAACCGTCTGTTGATTTAAGAAGACTCAGTCAGGTTGTAATACTTAAAAAGGAGATGCCTGATATATCTTCAGAAATGGAGATCATTGATAAATGAGGGGTAGAATAATTTTATATACCATACTTATATTTATTCTGGTTACAACACAGGTTACTTTTCTTAACTTTATCGAAATATTCGGGGTCAGACCCAACTTAATAATAATATTGATTGTCAGTATAGCCCTTCTGGAAGGCAGGAATCATGGTGCTGCAGTTGGCTTTTTTGCAGGACTCTGTATGGATGCTGTTGTGGGTGTTGCTCTCGGGTACCAAGCCCTGATAGGTATGCTGCTAGGAGTATTACTGGGAAACATAAACAAAAGGTTTTTTAAAGAGAATATGATCGTAATGATTATTTGTACATTTATTTCTACGTTTTTATATGAATCTGCAGTAATAGGTATCACCTATACTTTGGGTCTGAAGATAAATTACATAGAGACGATAAATTCTGTTATATTACCCGAAGCAGCTTTAAACTGCATAGTAGGGGTGGTTATATTTTTTCTGATAACCAGAATCAACAGAAAGCTGAGCAGTTTGGACGTTAAAAACAGATATTAATATTTGGATTGGACATTTTAAGTGGTGGTTGAAGTATGAAAAAATTTTTTAAAGACAGACATACAATTATCAGTATAGTTCTGGTGTTGATATTTGCGGTGATAGTGTATCAACTGGCAAATTTACAGCTGATTCAGGGTGAGAGTTTCCTTGCCCAGTCCCAGGGTTATAATCTGCGCTCAAGACAGATTCTTGCCGAAAGGGGTAATATTCTGGACAGATACGGAGTGCCCATAGCAGTCAATTCTACTAGTTTCTATATGACGTTGGTTAATACAGGCAAATCGTCTGATGACATGAACGAGATGATGTATAAACTGATTAAAATATTTGAAAAGAACGGTGACAAATACAGTGATACCTTCTCAAAATACTTGAGCAGCAAGCCTGTAAAATTCGGATCTTTGCTTTTAAACAGCCAGGACAGAATCAAAGTGCTCAAAAATGCAACAGGATATAGATTTACAGGACTTGATCAGGATTCAGCTCCTGAGGAATTTTACGAGTATTTCAGGGATACAGTCTTTAAGATAGATACTGAGAAATATAAAGAACCTGACATATACAAGATTATGACCCTGCGCTTTGAAGTTATGAGTATAAATCCAATTTTAGCAAAAGCCATAAGTGCAAAAACGGTAGCTGAAATTGAGGAAAGAACCGACGAGTTCCCGGGGGCAATAATTGATTTGGAACCCAGCAGGAAGTATATTGATGCACAATATGCCGCCCAATTAATCGGATACGTGCGAACCATCAATGAGCAGGAGCTGGCAAAACGCAAAGATGAGGGCTACAAGGGCGATGATATAATTGGTAAGTCGGGGATAGAGCTCACTGCGGAAGGCTACCTGAGAGGTACCAATGGCTATAGAAGAATAGAGATTGACGAGAGCGGCAAAACCAAAATCGTCAGTGAAGAACCTGTAAAACCCGGCAGTGATGTTGTTCTTACCATTGATATGAGACTTCAGAAGGTAGCAATGGAATCGCTTGAGAAGAACATTAAAAATATCAGAGAAATAAAGCATTCCAGGAATTTTAAAGATGCATATGCCGGGGCTGCGGTAGCAATTGATGTTAATACCGGGGAAGTGCTTGCACTCGCCAGCTATCCAAGCTTTGATCCATCAATATTTTTAGCCTCTTCTGAAGATAAGGAAGCCCAGAAGGCAATACAGGCATTAAGTGATCCTAAGAATACTACTACGTCGGAGTATAATAGAGCGATTGCCGGAAGCTATACTCCGGGATCAACCTTTAAACCTCTGGTAGGTATTGCTGGGCTGGAAGAAAACAAGATAAATCCCTATGAGAAATATCTGGACAAAGGCTATGAAATTTATGACAATATGCTTCTTGGATCTATCGAATACAGAACATATCATGGCGGTCTTGGCTGGGTTAATATGATACAGGCAATACAGAAATCCTCAAATCCGTACTTTTATAATGCAGGAGTTAAAACAGGGATAGACAATATTGTTAAATGGGCCACCAGATTCGGACTGGGACAAAAAACCGGAATTGACCTTATAGGTGAAGAAAAGGGTATTATTTCATCTAAGGAATACAAGGCTACGATTAACCCTTATATATGGGGAAGTGCTGATACTGCCCAGTCATCCATAGGTCAGCTGTACAACAGCTTTACTCCGATCCAGCTTGCTAATTATGTTGCAACCATAGCAAATGGCGGAAAGCATTTTAAGCCACACGTAATAAAAAGAGTAGTTAAGTATGATGGTTCCATAGTTACAGAAACTAAACCGGAATATGAGTTGCTGCCTGTAAAGAAACAGAATATGAGTATAATTCAGCAGGGAATGATTGCTGTTGCAAATTCTGAAGATAGAGGTGGTACGGCTGCAAATGCATTTGTTGAATTACTTCCTATCAAGGTTGCAGGAAAAACCGGGACCGCTGAGACTGAATCAAAAGATCAGACCCGTTCATCCAATGCGTTGTTTATATGCTATGCACCAGCGGACAAACCTCAGATAGCAGTTGCGGTTGTTGTTGAAAGAGGTGTACTCGGAGCGTATACCGCGCCAATTGCCAAAGATATTTTAAAGGCGTATTTTGATAATAATGGAGCTAAAGCTCAGGATTTTACAGCAAAAACGGATATAGTAGAATTGACAAAATAATCTCAGTGGGGGATAAACGAATATGACTGAAAATACCGTAACTTTTAAAGGAACAGTTAACGGTCTTACTATTATAATAAAACCGGAGGCCAGCTTTGAAGAAATTGTTGACAGTATGAGAATCAAAATAGAGAATGCAGGTAAGTTTTTCAGAGGAGCAAAGCTGGCTGTCAGATACAGAGGCCGTGTCCTGAGTGATAACGAGAAGACTGAACTCCATGAATTACTCAAGAAGGAAAGCGGAGCAACCATATTATCCTTTGAGGAAGAGATAGTTGACAATACAAGCGGTATAAATGCTAAAGCAAATACGTCGGGAGCAAGTGAAAGAAAAAATCAGATTAAGAAATATATGTTCTTTAAGGGTATTGAAGAAGGTCAAACAAAGTTTTACCGGGGAACTGTAAGATCTGGCCAGCTTATAACCTTTGACGGAAACCTGGTAATACTCGGGGATGTCAATCCCGGAGCAGTTATAGAGGCTACAGGAAATGTAGTTGTTATGGGCCTGCTCAGAGGCGTCGTACATGCCGGAAGTGACGGAAATAAAGATGCTATTGTTGCAGCACTGGGGCTAAATCCAACGCAGCTGAGAATTGCAGACATTATTACGAGGCCCCCTGATGATAAGGGTGCGGGAACGAATCAAGTTCCTGAACTGGCATATGTAAAAGGTGATATGCTGTATGTGGAGCGCTTTTTACCAACGTCTATCAGAAATACATAAGCTTGGAAATAGCATGAAAATATAGTGAATTGACGTTAAGATAATTGACAAAATTATAAAAGATATATATAGTTTAATGTGTATGACTTTATCTTAATAAAAATGTAAATTTATGTAAATATTATTTTTCTTGGACAAGAATTGGAGGCAAATATGTATGGGCGAGGTAATTGTAATTACATCTGGGAAAGGCGGAGTTGGTAAAACAACCACAACTGCCAATATTGGTACAGGCCTGGCACTGGCAGGTAATAAGGTTGTACTGATAGATACTGATATTGGTCTTCGAAATCTCGACGTTGTTATGGGTTTGGAGAACAGGATAGTGTACGACCTTGTTGATGTTGTTGAAGGTGTGTGCAGAGTTAAACAGGCTTTGATTAAAGATAAAAGATACGAAGGTCTATATCTTCTTCCTGCAGCACAAACAAGGGACAAGTCAGCTGTAACTCCGGAACAAATGATTAATTTGGTTAATGAATTAAAAGCAGAATTTGATTACATAATTATAGATTGCCCAGCCGGTATAGAGCAAGGCTTCAAGAATGCAATTGCCGGTGCCAACAGAGCTTTAGTTGTTACTACTCCAGAGGTTTCAGCGGTAAGGGATGCCGACAGAATAGTCGGGCTTCTGGAAGCAAATGAGTTGAGAAATCCGAAATTATTAATAAACAGAGTAAGAATTGATATGGTTAAAAGAGGGGACATGATGAGTATCGATGATATCATTGATATTCTGGCTATAGACCTTATTGGAGTAATTCCTGATGATGAAAAAATCGTTATCTCCACTAATAGGGGTGAACCCGCTGTAACTGATGATAAGTCTTTAGCAGGACAAGCTTATAGAAACGTCACCAGGAGAATTCAAGGAGAGGAAGTTCCTATTCTCAATCTTGAAACAGAAGATGGATTTTTTCATAAATTTAAAAAACTGTTAGGTTTTAAAACTACATAAGGAGGAATAGGGTATGCTGATTGATTTTTCAAAGATCTTTGGCAGATCTAAGCCATCAAAGGATGTAGCCAAAGAAAGATTGCAGCTGGTATTGATACATGACAGAGCCAATGTTTCTCCTGAGTTTCTGGAAATGGTTAAGGGAGAGATAATTAAAGTTATCCAGCATTATATGGAAATTGATGAAAGTGCTCTTGACATCCAGCTTACCAGAACCAAAAGTGAAGAGGGCGATAGAATAGTTCCCGCATTAGTGGCTAATATACCTATTAAAAATGTAAGAAATGCAGGTAAATAAAAACTAAAGGTATGTGATTTTTACATGAATATAGCATTTATAGCTCATGATAATAAAAAAGAATTGATGGCTAGTTTTTGTATAGCCTACAAATATATTCTTCAGGAGCATCATCTTATTGCAACCCGTTCAACAGGTATAGTCATAAACAAGGCTACCGGACTGAACATAAATCTGTTGGCTTATGGCAGTCTTGGAGCACAGCAGTTGGGTGCAAGGATTGCATGTGATGAAATTGACCTGCTGATTTATTTCAGAGATCCCAATACTGAGAATGATACTGATACATTCCTGCTCTTTAAGCATTGTGATGCAAATAATATCCCATATGCTACAAATATAGCAACTGCTGAAGTGTTAATAAAGGGTTTGGAACGGGAAGATCTGGCATGGAGGGAACTGCTTCGATAAAAGTAAATAAATTAATTTTTAAGCTTGGACTTCGGTTTAGGCTTTTATTTTATTTACCGGCAGATGCAAACATTTGATTAAATCAAGCTATTTTCAACCTTGATGTGCAACCGGTTACGCAAATAGTAAATTTATTAGTTGGTTGGTGTGCTGTGAACTTTTCAAAGGGAGGAAAACATGTATCGAGTATTAATTGTGGATGATGATAAATTGGCTCGACGCGGAATAATATCTATGATGCCTTGGGCTAAGTATAATATGAATGTGGTGGGTGAGGCTCAAAACGGTGAACAGGCACTGGGATTTCTTGCTGAAAACCCTGTTGATATATTATTTGTAGACATAGATATGCCTGTGATGGACGGTATTTCCTTAATGAAAGAGAGCAGCCTGCTATATCCTGAACTCCTTTTTGTGGTTCTAACTTTTCATGAAGATTTTCATTATGTTCAGTCAGCACTAAGAATTGGTGCCATAGATTATATCTCCAAATTGCAGATGGAAATGATAGATTGTGATGAACTGCTGCGACAGCTAAGTAAAAAGATTGAAGATATTATGACAAGGTGCAGTAAAAACCAATTAGCTGAAAAGCCTGACCCGGAAAATCATAGAAACTTGAGTGGTCAGCTGGTACCAACCTGTCGCGAGAAAGACTGGCAGTCCATTGTCAAGCAATGGAAAGAAATGTATTGGGTCTATGATGACACGGTATTTGAGCTGCTTTGCAATAAAACTGCTGAAATGGAGACCTCTGTGAGGAAAGTGGAACATGCCCTGCTGCCACTGGCCCGTCAGGCTGAGGAAAGTATAGGGATGGTGGAAAAGGACATTATGGAATACTGCAAGTTGGAGGACTTTTTACAATGGCTTAAAGGCTTCCGTGATGAATTATTTCAAAACGCCTTAAAGGAAACAAGTCTTAATATGATACCTGTTTGTATCATGAAGTCAGTAATTTATGTAAAAGAACACCTTGGAGATCAGCTGTATGTTGAGAAAATTGCCCAAATGGTTAATCTCAGCCGCAGCTATTTTTCCATTAATTTTAAAAAGTACACCGGTATTTCATTTAAAGAGTATGTACGACAGGAGAGAATCCGGGCTGCCAAGGAACTTCTGTCAGGCAGAAATGCCCTTGTGGTTGATATTGCACAGAGTGTGGGATATGAAGATGTAAACTATTTTATACGTGTGTTTTTTGAACTGACGGGAATGACTCCGGGTGAATACAGGAAACGTAGTAAAAGTGGCCAAAAGTTGTAAGACTTTTGGTTTCTTTTATAAAGTTTCGTACCCTCCTATTGACAAGGTACAACACGTTGTCAATAGAGGGTAATATATCACGTTAAATGTTTTCTTAAAATAAAACAAAATTGATATTTTGCTATACAATGATGAATTCATGAATTAATGAATTCATTCATATGGTAAATCTACTTATATTGCGAAACATGCCTCTATACCTCTTAAGATTCTCTCCATGTTACACTCATTATGTAATATTAATTAAAACTACCTTTACGTTTATGCAAATTGAACTGAAAGTTTTTTTCATTTAATAATGGATAGCTACTTATTAGGAGGACACTACAGGCATGTATAATAAAAAGTTTATAAAACATTATTGGCTGATGATGGCACCGGGTTATGTATGGCTGATATTATTCAGTATCGTGCCCATGTGTGGAATTATAATGGCATTTCAGGACTTTAACCCGGGCATGGGAATTTTCAGCTCTCGGTGGGTGGGACTGGAGAATTTCGGGTACATGCTCAACATGCCCGATATAAAACAGGTATTTTTAAATACAGTAATTATTGCAGTAGGGAAAATGGTGGGAAATCTGGTAGTGCCGTTGATATTTGCGCTGCTTTTAAATGCACTGGTTGTAAAAAAGCTCATAAGACCTATTCAGACCATGGTTTACCTTCCATACTTCCTGTCCTGGGTTATACTTGCAAATATTGTATTAACAATATTCGGATATTACGGACCTGTCAACAGCTTTTTAAGTATATTCGGAATTGACCCCATACTGTTTTTTGGAAAAGCTGAAATGTTTCGGCCCCTTGTCATTGGTACCGACATATGGAAAAGCTTTGGCTATAACGCAGTTATTTATCTTGCGGCACTTACCGGAATAGATCCTGCACTGCATGAAGCAGCTGCCATAGACGGTTCAAGCCGTTTTAAAAGGCTCATATACATAACTCTTCCCGGTATCAGTTCCACAGTAATACTTCTGGCAATTCTTTCCCTTGGAAATGTTCTCAACGCAGGTTTTGATCAGATATTCAACCTGTATAATCCTCTTGTTTATTCTACAGGAGATATCATTGACACATGGGTGTACCGTGCAGGACTTGTAGACCTCCAGTTCAGCCTTGCAACAGCAGTAGGTCTCCTTAAATCCGTTGTCAGCTTTGTTCTGATTGCCGTCAGTTATATAATGGCCGACAGATTTACCGGTTATAAAATATTTTAAAACTATGAGGTGGGGTGAACTGTTTGATTGAACAGAAAACTTTAGGTACAAAAATATTTGATATTCTTAATGTGTTAATACTTATTTCAATTACACTTTTATGTTTGGTTCCTCTATGGTATGTGTTAATGGTTTCCCTCAGCGAAAAAAGTGCGGTGAATGCCGGGGCGGTCACTTTTTGGCCCATAGGCTTCAATTTACTTTCATATGAGAAGATCCTTGGTGAAACAGCTTTCTTCATATCCTTCTGGGTATCGGTAAAAAGGGTTGTTCTTGGAACACTGATTGGTGTGGGGATTACATTGCTTACGGCATATCCGCTTTCCAAAACCAGCAGGCAGCTTCCTCACAGAAACGCATATATGTGGATATTGGTTTTCTGCATGCTTTTTAATGGAGGAATAATTCCCTGGTATATAACAGTACGAAGCTACGGGCTTATAGATTCCATCTGGGGCCTTGTGTTTGCGGGAAGTCTCCCGGTCTTCAATGTAATACTGATTGTTAACTTCTTCAGAAATCTTCCTTCTGCATTGGAGGAGGCTGCCTATGTTGACGGTGCCGGGCCGTGGAGGATTTTCCTTCAGATATACATACCCTTATCCGGACCTGTTATTGCAACCATTACGCTTTTTACAATGGTAGGCCACTGGAATGAATTCTTCCAGGGATTGGTTCTGAACACAAAGCAGTCAAATTACCCGCTTCAGACATATATTCAGCAATTGGTGGTCAATCTGGATCTCACCAGGATGAATACTGAAGAAATTAAGCTGAGCTCGCAGCTCAACAACAAATCTCTTAATGCAGCCAAGGTTTTTATTGCAATGGTTCCTGTTCTTATAGTCTATCCGTTCCTTCAGAAGTATTTTATATCCGGTATTACACTGGGGTCTGTTAAGGAGTGATCTGCATTTTTGAAAAATGTTTTTAATTGCTGAATCATACCCTCTATTAGCAAGGTCTATACGTTTTTGAGTGGCAAATTTGCCCTGCGGCTGCGTGAGGCGTGTTGTACATTGTCAATAGAGGGCAGGGGCAATTGAATATAGTAAAAAACCAGACGGGAGGAAAGAAAAATGAGAAATGTTACACCGAAAGAAGGGAGTAAAGCAATGTATCTAAAAAAAATAATTGCCGGCATCATGGCTGTGTCCATGATGATTTCCATTGGGGCCTGCGGTACAAAAACATCTGCCGAGCCGGGTGACGGAAGCACTGGTACCTCGGCAAATACTGAGGCCGTACAAAGCAGCACGGCCCAAAAGGCAGATCCATTCGGAAAGTATGAGGAACCTGTCACAATCCGGGTTGTCAGAAGTCTTGACCCAAATGTTAAGTTTGATGAAGGACAGTCTATTGAAAATAATGGCTTTATTGATGAAATAAAGAAGCAGTTTAATATTGATGTTAAATTTGACTGGATTGCTGCTCCAGGAAATGATTTCGACCAGAAACTCAGCCTGGCTATTTCTTCCAATAGCCTTCCGGATGCTCTCATGGTAAACATGACCCAATTCAGCTCAATGATTAAATATAACCAGATTGCCGACATGACAAACACATTCAATGATTATGGCAGCGACTTGTTGAAAGCCTTCTACAAGAGTGGAGGAGAGGCACTTAAAAAGCTCGTCGAAATTGATGGGAAAGTCATGGGTATTCCTGCTACTACTCCAAAGGCAAATGGGTTCAACGAAATGTGGATCCGGCAGGATTGGCTGGATAAGTTGGGCTTGAGCGCACCCAGGAACCTGGCCGAACTTAAGGAGGTTGCCAAAGCTTTTGTAGAAAAGGATCCTGACGGCAACGGAAAGAAGGATACCATCGGTATAGGAGGCCCGTCCAAATCAGGAAGAATTGCTATTCCGGACGGAAACCAGTTTGGCCTGGATCCTATTTTTGCAGCCCATAAATCCTTCCCTACATACTGGTTAAAGGACGGTAACGGACAGGTAACATACGGCTCCATACAGCCCGAGACAAAACAGGCTTTACAAACCTTGCATGAGCTGTACAAAGACGGTTTGCTGGATAAGGAAATGCTGATCCGGGACGACAGTATGCAGCCTGCTCTTGACAACAGGACGGGTATCTTCTTTGGTCCGTGGTGGGTCGGGTATAATCTTGCCGATGCATATAAGAAAAATCCTGCACCGGATTGGCAGGCATATGCTTATCCTGAGGCAGATGACGGCAACTATTATGTCCACATGGCTTCTCCTGCCACTTCATTCCTGGTTGTTAACAAGAATTACAAGAATCCTGAAGCTGCGGTAAAAGTAATCAATCTGCTCCTGAGAGATGAAGCCAAGTGGATTGAATCAGGATTAAGCAAAGGTTCAGGTACAGGCGGATCCTATCCCTTGTTCGGAGTGTTTGACAATGTTGATGAGCTTGAAGCCTCCTATGATATTCTTACCAAATACATGAAGGGAGAAATAGCAATCAACGATGTGGACTTTAGCACTCATAAACTGCTTAAAGGTGATATGGAAGCAATTACCAAACTTAAGAAGGAGCCAAAGGATAATTACTCAATTAAAAACTGGGATCTGTCAAGCGAGCTTGTGAGCAGTAACCTCCCAAGACTTATATCCATAATGGTCGGAGACAGATCACTTTCTACTGCCAGGAATATCAAGGAAGTATACAGCCTGTACTATGGAACCACCGATACCATGACTTCCAAGTGGGCAAGCTTGCAGAAGCTTGAACAGGAGGCTTTTGCAAAGGCCATAATGAGTAACGATGCAACCAGCACCTTTGATGATTTCGTAAAGAATTGGAAAACTCAAGGCGGAGATAAAATTATTACTGAGATAGCTGAAATAGCAAAATAAGATGATTAACTGGTGCGGGCCTTAACTTTTAGCCTGGAGGCAGTTATTATGCAGGGAGTGGTGCAAAATGGAAGAACTCCATTACGCAGCACTCCCTGTATATTTGAAAAATAAAGATAACTGATATAAAATTGTATCATAGTAGTAAATTGGATAAAATAATGGAAGTTTTTGAAAGGATATTGCATGAGAATACTGCCATTTAAATTCAAAACACTGCATCAAAGACTGAGCTTTATTGTAATAGTCGAGATATCAGTCAGTCTGTTGTTATTGATCCTGGTTTCCTACCAAACCATTCAATCCATTGAGAAAAACAAGCTGATGACATCGATGGTATACAGTTTACAGCAGATTACAGACAAAATGGAACGCAGCTATATGGATATGGTACAGATCTCGCAGCAAATGTCTCCCCAGGGAGTAGTGGGGTATCAACTGGACAGTTTTTTTATGTCTCAAACCAATTATGACAGATTTCAGATAAAACAGCAGATATCAGAGAATCTTGTTAAAATTTCTTTTGCAAACAGCAGCATAGGTAACAGGATGTATTTTGATCCGGCCAGCAATGAGTATTATTTTTATAATTTTGCCGCCCGTGAAGGCTTTTCACCGTTAAAGCTTAATTTTTTGAGAAAAAACGGGAGTGTATATTATCATCCGCTCCACCAGTCTGCCACCATGGCTACCGGCACATGGCAAGTACTTTCTGTAGCAAGAGAGATTACTCTGGGAAACGGAGCTGAACTGGTTATATATATCGAAGCAAGGTTGGAAGCCGAAGATAACATAAATGCCATTTCAAAAACTCAGAATATGAACTATATTTTGCTGCAATTGGATTCCGAGGATAGAATTTTGTACTCAAACTCAAAGAATTTTACAATTGGGCAGGTCTTCAGAATAGAAAAAGAGAAGGAAATAAATAACAGCTATTTCGGCAGGTACGGCAGCTATGTGGGAGTGAGACAGGCCTCCGCCAGCTGTACAAATGTACTTCTGCTGCCTGCCAGGGAGTATAACAGGGAATTTTATACATGGATACGCAATGTTGTAGTAATTATATTCTTAGTGTTTTTTCTCATAATATTCTCATCCATTGTAATATCAAGGTTGATTTACAAGCCCTTGTCAATATTTTCAAAAGAAATGAAAAAAATGGGGCGAGGGGACCTCAATACAATTTCCGTCCATACGGGTGCAGCTGAATATGATGAGCTGTTCGCGCAGTTCAATACCATGAAGAAGCAGATACAGAAGCTGTTAAAAGATGTGGAAACTGTAATGAATGAAAAGCACCAGTTGGAAATTGAGAAAATATATTACCAGATTAACCCGCATTTTCTGATGAACTCACTGCATTCAATCCATTGGCTGGCAAAAATGCATAATCAGACGGAAATAGAGAATTTTACAACCGAGCTCAACTATATTTTAGCCTATAGCCTTGGTAAAATTGATAAACAAGCTACTGTACGAACTGAGCTTAAAATGCTTCAGGCTTATCTTACTCTTCAAAAAATGAGGTATGACTTTTATAGTACGGTAGAGGTTGAGGAAGGAGACTATTTACATACACCTACAGCAAGGATGATATTGCAGCCTATTGCTGAAAATGCAATCCATCACGGGCTTGGAGAGTCAGGAATTCTTAAGGTACATGTACTGCACTCAAATTTACGTAATACTATTATTATAACAATAGAAGACAATGGGAGAGGGCTTTCAGCTGAAGAATTAACCAATATCCAAGAGCCCTTTCAAAAGAATACGGCAAGGGATAGCAAGTCCAATGGAATTGGGTTGAGATATGTCCGTTCAATGCTGGAATCCTTTTATGGAGATAGAGCAGTTATTTCAATAAATAGTAAATTGACCAAAGGTACCAAAGTTACTTT
Organism: Bacillota bacterium; assembly: GCA_023409265.1. GTDB lineage: Bacteria > Bacillota > Clostridia > Acetivibrionales > DSM-1351 > Ruminiclostridium. The sequence goes on from JAEYHZ010000023.1 coordinate 35,447, forward strand.
GTTTTTGCCAATAAATGATTGTGAGCCTATTGTCTTAACTTCACCCGAATAGAGGGGCTCTGTGAGTGGACGGGATAGCTGCCGGTGCAGAACGTATCGGTACCAGCCGAAGTGTCAGCATAATACAGGAATATCAGATGAGACTGGGAATAGTTTAGGCGCCGGTTAATACTTGGAATATTATTCATCCATAAAAAATATAATTAATTAATTAAAAAAATATAATTATTTAACTAACAGTAAATAATAAGACACTATTTTCAGGGCAGACAGTTTCCGAAAAACAGCTCCTTGTAAAATGGAAAGCTATTATTTGACTGTTCCGAGCATGGCCGTTTAGGACAAGAACTGAAAAAAACGAGGGGTTATTATGGATGAAATGATTGTAAGACCAAAGTACTCACGTCAGACAAGTACACCGAGAAGAAAGAAACGACCTAATGAAGCAGATATGATGTCTACGTTATTTGCTGCAAAACTGCTTGTTGTTGTGGTATTCCTTTCTGTATTTGCTTTGTGCAAAGCAGCAGATACACCTGCCACTAACTTTTTTATCTCCAGGGTTAAACTTGTAACAACAGAGAATTTTGATGCAAACAAGTATTTATTAGGTGCAGCCAATACTCTTGGAATAAAACTCCCGGACATTAAGGCAATAACTCAATCAGGTACTGAACGGAACTCAGGTCTGGATAATGAAGCGGGAGCTGATGTACAAACTATTGCTCATGAGGATAATACCGGCAGAAATACAGGCTCCGGCACACAAAGCAGTTCAAATATAAATGAGGATAATCAAAATAGTTCAACTCAAAACAACTCTGCTCAAAACAATTCTGCTCAAAACAATTCTGCTCAAAACAACTCTGCTCAGAACGGTACATCAGCCGGTATGGTGCAGGGACAAAAGCCGGACACCCAATCAGGTACAGAGACCGGAAGCAGTTCCATAAGTGATAATATTAGTGCTATAACCGAGGTACCTGTGCTTGAGGAAAAAGAAATAAAAGCTATGGCAGATAAGTATTCCTTCATTTTCCCTATAAAGGGAGACATATCATCAGCATTTGGCATAAGAACTGACCCACTTAGCGGTAAAACAGAATTTCACAGCGGAATAGATATAAAAGCAAATATGGGTACTTCAATAAAGTCTGCACTTGAGGGAGAGGTTGTGGAAGTGGGTTCCAGTCCGGAGTACGATAACTTTGTAAAAGTCAAGCATAATGACGGAATATATACTGTGTATGCTCACTGCTCAATTCTTGTGGCTAAAAAAGGCCAGAAGGTGAAACAGGGGGATGTGGTGGCAAAGGTGGGCGATAGCGAAGGCTTATCAGGGGCTTATCTGCATTTCGAGGTTTGGAAAGATGATAAGGCAGTGGATCCGGAAAAACTGCTAAATCTGTTAAATCAATAAAATGAAAACTTAAAGCTTGGATCAGTAAGCTCTGATTCAAGCATTTTATTTGCCACAATTCACCTAATTAAAAACGCGGGTAAACTATGAACAAGAGACTAGAATTTAATGTTGGTTCGTCTAAACTGACAATACATATATCCATTCTTGCTTTTCTGGCGGCCGCTCTAATAACAAAAACGCTAACCGCTTACCTTTCAACAGTGTTTTTTATTTTCATACATGAACTGGGACACACGGCGGCGGCAGTTATCTCAGGTGCCAAAGTGTACAACATTAGGCTTTTACCTGTTGGTTTTAACGCAGCGATAGACGATGGAGCCTGCAGTAAGGTGCAAAGAATATTTATCTATGGTGCAGGTCCCTGCATCAGCTTTTTGCTTGCTGGTATTTCTTCTATTCTCCTAATTTTACTGCCTGACAGTTCAATTTTGAAAGCAGGAACCTATATAAATATATACCTGGGAAGCTTTAACCTGCTGCCGGTACTGCCCCTGGACGGCGGCAAAATTGCTATGGAATTACTTTCAACAAGGTATGGAACTTTGCAGACAAGTAAAAAGTTACAGCTTGTTTCTGTATTTTTATCCATATCAATAATGCTTGTGGGAATTATATCCTTTATTGGTGGCAGCAGTAATGCAAGTCTTATTGTAATAGGTATTTATATTCTTATGTGTATAAGAGGTAACAAGGAGGAAGCGGCATTTATGAATATTAAAAACTTTTTGTTCAGAAGATCCAGGATTATGAGAAAGGGTGTTTATCCGGCACGGGAGATTGTAGTTCTTAAGCATGTTAAATTGTCAGAAGTAATCAAGGCTATGGATTATATCGACAGATTTCATATTATAAACGTTTTGGATGATAATTTCAGAGTTATCAAAGTGATGACAGAGCAGGAGGTTCTGGACGCAATTATTGGAAACACTCCAGATACTACGTTTGATAAATTGGTGCAGATGGAGTATAATGTTCATAATGAAGTGAACTAAAAGAATTATACAAGCTCTAATCTGACGCTAAATGGGGGGAACTGAATGTATAAGATAGTTAAAAAGGAAGTTTTAAATCCTTCAGTAGTCCTTATGGATATTGAGGCACCATATGTTGCGAGAAAAGCAGAACCGGGACAATTTATAATATTTAGAATTGATGAAGCCGGTGAAAGGATACCACTTACTATTGCTGATTATAATAGGGAAAAGGGTACTGTCACAATTATATTCCAGATAGTAGGAAAGACCACCCGCGTGTTATCAGAGATGAATGAAGGTGACTTCCTGCTGGATTTTGTAGGTCCTTTGGGAGTTGCGTCACATCTGGAAGGTTATAAAAAAGTAGCTGTTATCGGTGGCGGTCTGGGAACTGCTATAGCGTATCCTCAGGCTAAGAAACTTCATGCTCTTGGAGCGGAAGTTCATTCAATAACTGGTTTTAGAAATAAAGATCTTATCATACTGGAAAAGGAAATGCAGGCTGTCAGTGACAAGCTGATAGTTGCAACAGATGACGGATCAAATGGCAATAAAGGCTTTGTAACAAACGTGTTAAAGCAGCTTATTGAGGAAGGAAATAAATATGATCTTGTTATTGCAATCGGTCCATTGGTTATGATGAGAGCAGTAAGCAATATGACAAGAGAGTTCGGAATAAAAACACTTGTAAGCATGAACCCTATCATGATCGATGGAACTGGAATGTGCGGGGGCTGCAGACTTACAGTGGGAGGCAAGACAAAGTTTGCCTGTGTTGACGGTCCTGATTTTGACGGTCATGAAGTAGATTTCGATGAAGCAATGAGAAGACAGGGTATGTACAAAAGACATGAAAATGAATCTACCGAACTACATGCCTGCAGACTTGGAGGTGTGACCCATGCCTAATATGGCTTTGAATAAAGTAAAAATGCCTGAGCAGGATCCTAATGTAAGAAACAAGAACTTTAAAGAGGTAGCCCTTGGTTATGAAGAGGCAATGGCAATGGAGGAAGCCCAGAGATGTCTGAACTGCAAGCATAAACCATGTGTAGCAGGCTGTCCTGTAAATGTCAAGATACCGGAATTTATTCAGCTGGTTGCTGAAGGAAAGTTTGAAGAAGCATATTATAAAATAAGAGAAACCAACAGTCTGCCTGCAGTATGCGGAAGAGTTTGTCCTCAGGAAACTCAGTGCGAACAACTGTGTGTAAGGGCAAAGAAGGGTGAGTCGGTGGGAATAGGGCGTCTGGAACGCTTTGTAGCCGACTGGTATATGGCAAATTGCAGGAATGAAGAAACCAAGCCCGTGAGCAATGGAATCAAGGTGGCTGTTGTAGGTTCCGGACCTTCAGGCCTCACCTGCGCCGGTGACCTTGCAAAGCTGGGTTATGATGTTACAATATTTGAAGCCTTCCACGTGCCCGGTGGTGTTCTTATGTACGGTATTCCTGAATTCCGTCTCCCAAAAGCCCTGGTACAGGAGGAAATTCAAACAGTTAAGAACCTGGGTGTAAGTATTCAGACCAATATGGTAATCGGAAAGGTTTTATCAATAGATGACCTTAAAAATGAAGGCTACAAGGCTGTCTTCATTGGTTCGGGTGCAGGTTTGCCGAGCTTTATGGGCATACCTGGAGAAAACTTTAATGGAGTTTATTCTGCTAATGAGTTTTTAACCAGAATCAACCTCATGAGCGCATACAAATTCCCTTCAACAGATACACCTGTATTTGTTGGCAAAAATGTTGCTGTTGTTGGCGGCGGTAATGTTGCAATGGATGCTGCGAGAAGTGCCAAACGTCTCGGAGCAGAAAATGTTTATATAATCTACAGACGTTCAGAAGCAGAAATGCCGGCAAGACTTGAAGAAGTTCACCATGCTAAGGAAGAAGGTATAATTTTCAAGGTTCTCACAAATCCTAAGCAGATAATTGGTACTGAGGATGGCTGGGTAAAAGGCATGGAATGTGTTGAAATGGAATTAGGTGAACCCGACAAATCAGGAAGAAGAAGACCTGTTGAGAAGAAGGGCTCTGAGCACATAGTAGATCTGGAAACTGTGATTATTGCTATTGGACAATCCCCGAATCCGCTTATATCCTCAACTACTCCCGGCCTTGATGTACAGTCCTGGGGTGGAATAATTGTAGAAGAAGAAACCGGAGCAACAAGCAAGGACGGTGTATATGCCGGAGGAGACGCTGTTACCGGCGCTGCTACAGTTATTTTGGCAATGGGTGCAGGTAAGAAAGCGGCAGAAGCAATTCATAAGTATATTCAAGAGACTAATTAATTAGTAAATATAAAGTAGCAGGATTAATATGGGGTAATTGTTATTTTCCTGCACGGAAGTGGAGTAAGATTTTTTATGAAAACATGGGTTTTATATCAGAGTAAAGGCGGCAACACCAGGAAAATTGCCGATGCTATTGCTGGAGAGCTGGAGGATGTATTGAAATCCGAACAGATTCCGCCTGCATATCCGCCGGAAAATGTAGCACTACTCTTTCTTGGAACCGGAGAGTACGCCGGAAAGCCGGATCCTAAAATGATTGAATTTATCAGAACCTTAAATCCAAACAGAGTAAGGAATGCTGCTGTGTTCGGAACAAGCGGAAGTGGTCTGTCATCTGGAAAGGCGATTTCAGCTGTTAAAGATCTTCTTAGGGAAAAGGGTATTAATGTAGTAGATGAAAGCTACTCCTGCAAGGGCAAATTCTTCCTGTTCATGAACAGAAACAAGCCTGATGACAATGATATCAAATGTGCCAGAGAATTTGCAAGAAAGGTTTATAACGAGGCAAAGGGAACCTAACGTACCCTTTGCCTGAAACGCAGCCGAAGTAAGAATATTTTTCCGCAACCGAAAAATTTTCTCTGACCCCATGCGTTATAAAAGTTAAAATTTATCTTACGATGGAAAGTATAACCGGCCTTAGGGCCGGTTATACTTATTGGTCAGGTTAATTATGCTATTGGGGTTCAGTTACTTTATTCTTGTCTAGGTGTTTCTCCACATCTATTTCAACCGGCACCCAATCACCTTTCTTTTTTACAAGTGTATTAATCAGAAGATCAGTGCCATTTGTAAGTTTTGCAAATTCAAACATATATTTCTTATCGTCAACTCCATCAACAATTATTTTTTTCTTATAATCATCCTGGTCAGGAGCATACTGCTTGGATATGAGCCCACACCAATTGCCATACACGGTTTCAACAAAGGATTCTGCATTATGTGCCCAGCCGTGATAGGCTGCGCAGAAAAAATCTTCCGGAGACAGGGTTAGAGCATCAATATAATAGAGGCCTTTAATTTTTGCCACATCAAGTTGGCCGGTATAGTAATTAAAGGTAGTTACTCCTACACTGCTTCCCTCCAATATCTCAAGCTCCACAAAGAATTTGCTCATGTCGGGAGAATCAGTAATTATCGGTAAAAGCTTAATCAGGTTAATATGGCCTATACCTTCGAAGGATTTGACAAATACTTCGTAATTCATGGACTTTTTATTGTTTTCAGATAAGAAGGAATAGGCGATTGGAAAAGGCTCAAGCGCATACCCTACAGTTCCGCAGCCTCCGTTTTTTTCTTCTGTAAGATTTGAAGCCTGCTGTAGGACACTGAAATAATTTACGGCTGAATTAACCGGTGAATTCATAAATTTAGGAGGAACAGTGCCGGTCTCAAAACTCTTTTTAAAGGTTTCAAGCTCCATAAAGTTACTGTTGAGGGCTTTAAGACTTGAGGGTCTGAAATAGGTTTCATTAAGATTAAGCATTCTTTTATTCATTATCTGTATTGTTTGCCTTGACAAACCGGAGGAGGCCAAATCAATGCTGACATCCTGCGGGCTTTCTGTAAATGCACCACCCATAACATAATTTTTACCAGGGGTTTGCTGATTACTGACCCTTAAGCATATAGCTACTATGAAAAAAACCAGAAGAAAAGCTGATATTATAAGCAATTGCTTTCTTAATATTCTCATTTTAACCTCCATGAGCCATGTATTGGCTTTGAACCATATAACGGCAATCACATCAGGGCAACGTGGACATCTTATTGCCTCGTTATAATATATTCAGATTATTAAGGGATAATCATTAAAAAATTCATGTAATAAAAATATAATTCCCTATTCAAAGATTATTCATAAATATCTCACAATAACAACATATTCCAAGGCTATATTAATCCTATAGACAAAAATCTATAGATTAATTCAAAGGAGTGGTTTAATGAACAAAACAAAAAAAATAATCGGGTTGGGTTTAGGTCTGGCAGTATTGGTTACTTCAATGGGATTGGCGTTTGCAGCCGATACTCAGTCCAGTGCTTCCGATACATCCAAACCCGGGTCTCAAAGGGTTGAAATGTTTAAAGGAAGGGGAGGACATAGGTCTCAGGTTCTGAGCGACCTGGTAACAGCAGGCACTATAACTTCTGAGCAGCAGAAGGCAGTACAAAATGCCATAAAGCTCATAAAGGGATCTGATCAAACGTTGAAAGAGGCCCTGGACACTCTTGTAAAGGCGGGAACAATTACTCAGGCTCAGGAAGATGCGGTAGTTAAGGCTTTTGATGATGAAAAGGCAAAGCTTGAGACTGAAAGACAGAAAAAGCTTGAAGAACTGGCTGCTCAGAAAGGAATTACCATTGATGAGCTAAAGACTCAGATGGAAACCGAAAGAGCAAATAAAGGAAAAAATATAAAGGGTCAATTCAAAGAAAGAGTCGGCAATAAGTACCAAAGCGTTCTTTCAGAACTTGTCACCGGCGGAGCTATTACAGCCGATCAGCAGAAAGCTATAAAGGAAGCAATGAAGCCTGCCAGCGGAACAAAGAAGACTATTAAGGAAGCATTGGACAGTTTGGTAAACGCAGGGACAATAACTCAGGCTCAGGAAACTACCATTATAAAAGCCTATGATGATGCAAAAGCAAAGCTTGAAGCTGAAAGACAGAAGAAACTTGAAGAACTGGCTGCGCAAAAAGGATTAACCGTTGATGAGTTAAAAGGCCGGATGGAAAAAGGAAGGATGGGTAAAGGCCATAACTTTAATGATAAATTAAGTACAGACACTTCAAAATAGGATGTATTATTTAAGGACAAGGCTAAAACTTGTCCTTTTTCTCTGCTGGGCATCTGGTTTTCTTATCCGTGAACTATTTAAGTCTTTAGGGGGCATATTGTAAAAGTATTACTTAATATGGTATATTAAAATAAATTTTTTGGGTATAAGACCATTACCCTCTATTGACAACGTGTTTTACCTTGTCAATAGAGGGTATAGAAGTATAAAACCCAAAAATTAGGGTAAGTATTTTAAATAATGGATTAAGGTATAAACATATGGACAAAAGGGGTTACATAATGCAATTTATTTTCATGGGAATCGTTTTAATAATTTATGGTCTGTTGAACTATTACATTGGTTTGAGAGGACTTCAGGGTATAAATGCTCAATCACCCAAAACCAGGATTATTTACTGGAGCATAGTGTTCCTGCTTGCAGCATCTTTTATTGTTGGCATGCTTGGAAGAAGTTTCCTTCCCGGAGGGCTGGGACAAGTTATCAATACCATAGGAGGATATTGGATCGCTGCCTTTGTTTATTTGCTGGGCCTTGTAATTATAATTGACATATTCAGACTTCTTGGAAGCAGATTTAACCTTATACCGGGAGTATTAAAAAACAATACCTGGTTTATTGTTTTTACAGTAATTTCTGCTGTGGTAATCTTATTGGCAGTGGGAACCTATAATGCAATCGTACCCAGGGTTACCGAATATGAAATATCTATAGATAAGAAAGCCGGTAACATGAAGCAGCTGAAATGTACCATGATTTCAGACATACATCTGGGTGATATCATTGGTAGGGACAGGCTTCATAAAGCAGTGGATCTGATTAACGGAACCGAACCTGACCTTGTAGTAATTGCCGGTGATTTATTTGATAGTGCCATTGAACCTGTCATAAAAGGAAATATGCTGGAGGAGTTGAAAGGCATAAAATCCAGGTTTGGCACCTATGCTGTTATGGGGAATCATGACTATTTTTCCAATTCTGCGGATGAGATAACAAAATTGGTGGAGGCTGCAGGGATAACGGTGCTAAGAGATAAGGCAGTAAAGGTAAATGACAGCTTTTATCTGGTTGGGAGAGAAGATAAAACAGCCCTAAGATTTGGTTATAAGAGAGCTGCACTTGAGGATTTACTCAAAGGAGCTGACACCCGACTTCCGGTAATTGTTCTGGATCACCAGCCCTCCGGACTTAAAGAGCCAAGGAAGGCGGGAGCAGATCTTCAGCTTTCGGGGCATACCCATGCCGGACAATTTTTCCCGGCAAATCTGGTAACAAATATGATTTTTGAAGAAGACTTCGGATATTTTAAAGATGGTAACTTTAATCTGGTGGTTTCCTGCGGATATGGTACATGGGGACCAACTGTGAGAATCGGAAGTCAGTCAGAGGTTGTAAAGCTGAATATAAATTTCATGCAATAAGGAAATCCGGTATATAAGAATTATTTTAATAAAGGATTGGAAAAACAATAAAAGAAAAATTAAATTAGAAGACAGTAATTTGAATCGGAATAAAAATTACAAATTACTGTCTTTTAGATTTTTAGTCATTCTATTTTTTCTTTTTAAAGTTGAATTTCCAGGTCATTTTAGGCTTTTCAGGCTCACATGGCTTATCCAGTTCAAGGGTTTCGGCATATTTGGGGTAATATATTTCTACTATGTTTTTCAGGGTCACTTTTATAGCCGAGTACAGCGGAATAACTATTATCAGACCGATAAAGCCCAATATAGGGAGGATACCCATCAATAAAAGTATAACTGTAAGAGGGTGGATATCCATGCTTTTTTTCATAACCTGAGGAGAAATGAAATTGTTATCTATCTGCTGAACTATTGTCATAACTATAAAAATCTTAACTGCCATAAACGGGTTATCGGCCAGTGAAAGCAGGATGGCCGGAATAATACCCAACCAGGGACCGAAGAATGGTATAATGCAGGTGATCATGGCAAAGATAGCAAGTATCAGAGAGTATTTCAATCCTATTATAAGGTAACCTATATACATCAGCAAACCAATGAAGAAGGCCACAAGAAGCTGACCGGCTATATAGTTTGACAGAACATAGTCAATATCTGTCAGAATCTTTCTTACGTTGTCCTTGTGTGCCGATGGAACAAATTTTACCACAGCGGGCATGAACTTATTGCCATCCTTCAGGAAGTAAAACAGTATTATAGGTATTATGATAATAATTGATCCCACATTTGTTATGGCACCGATGAAATTCAAGGTACTTTTGCCAATGCTTGAGGCCAGATTCTGTGCAAAATCTGAGATTTTGTTGGGTATATCGGTAGTCTGAAGGTCTGAAAAATTAAAATAACTCAATAGGTTGCTATTTAACAGGTTATTAACTGTATTCTCAGCCTTTTCATAGAGGCTGGGGAGACTTTGAGCAAATTCAGTAAACTGAGTCTTGATTATGGAGCCGGTATAGGAACTTATCAGAATCAATGCAGAAAGTACAATGATAAAAGCTAGAACTATAGCAAATATGTTAGGTATTTTACCTTTTTCAAGCAGTCTTACAAGGGGCCTCAAAATGTAAAACAGCAAGCCTCCGAATAAAAGCGGAAAAATTATGGAATAAGTAAAGCTCAGTATGGGTGAGAAAAAGAAGTCTATCTTTCCAAACATGAAAATAATCAGCAGGGTCAGCAGAAGATAGCAGCCATATCTGAAAAATTTACTTTTGAATAAAAAACTTGTATTATTATCCATGGGTACCTCTTAATGATAAATTTGCCAAACATACAAAAAGTGAATTTTTACTTGCAGCCTTATGTTTTGAATTCCAGTGCAGGCTGTTATCATAAATTATAAAAGCAAATGTTAAAATATACAATCAGTATTTTAATATATCGGACAGCGGACCCATTAAAATCATGGGTGATTTATTCTTATTGAGCCATTTGACAATTGATAATAGGTTTTTTCTATCAGTTGCAACACAGCCATTTGTGTACTTAATCTGCATATTTGGATTTACTATGTGAAAAAATATGGCGCTTCCTTTATAACTTATTTTCTGGTTATTATATTCCAGATTGAAAAACACATCATATACTCCGTTCTTCATTTTGCTGAAGTTTTCGGCAGAATTCCATCTTCCGTTCGAGGGCTCCCTTTGATAAGTATTATAGTAAGAAGATTTTGGGTCATCGACCCAGACATCCTTGGAATCATATTTGTAGAATTCCAGTCCGGTTGCGACGTTGGAGGTCTTACTAAAACAGGTTCCTATATTATATGCTCCTGCGGGTGTTTTTTTATCACCCTCTTTTTTATTGTCTGTAAAGCCCTTCATTCCGATATAACCAGTAATATTATTATGTATGTTAACCCAACCGCTTATGTTTTTTTCATATGTATTGATAATTACGTTTGATGTATTTCCGACTGCCGAAGTCACCACAATTAACTGGGAGGTACTACTGTTATTCAGAAAATTCAGTTTTGATATTGCCTTATCGGTAAGCACATGGTTTGTCCTGTCAAACCTACTCAGGGATAAATCCTGTATTTTATACTTTGAATAATCGGTATCTTCAAAGTGCCACCATTCGGTGCTTATTGGCTTGAACCCCGAGGAAGTCATGGCATTTGACAATATATTCAGGTTTTTCCTCTGTTCAGCGGTCATGCCTTTGTAATTGGGAGAGGCTTTTACAGTAAAATTATCGAATTCTGTTGGCATTTTAACTTCCTTACCGCTTTTATCTACAAGGGTCACATCAACGGCTGCTCCTCTGTTATGCTTTGAACCTGACCTGTATGGATTTGCAACATAATTTTTATTGGGTGTGGCCTCCCACATGATTTTCTGCACACTAAGGGGTCTGTAGGCATCCCAGATTTTTATGGCATATCCCTGCTTTTTTACAAGGTTGTTAGCCTTGATCAATTTATCCAGTGTACCTTTAGTAAGAACGCAGGTTGGAGAAGGGTACATTGCTTTCCCGACAAAATTGTCACAGGTGGCGTATTTCATATCCATGGCAAAGTCTCCGGAGTAATCAGTAACCAGTACCAGATCGGTTTTCTTTGTCCCGATTTGTACTGCAGCAGCCAAAGAATAACTTGAGATATTGGCAATAATAAATATGGTAATAACAGCTATTATTAATTTTATGCTTAAATAGCCTTTATTAGTAATAAAATGACGTTTTGTGTTCATATGGCGGGCCCCCTGATAGCTTTTATTTAATTTTAGCACATTGCCTGCGGTAGGAACAATTAAATAATGCCTTTCCGTTTCTCAGTAAACCAAACCTGGAGCACCAATTAATTTTTGTAATTACGTCAGGTATACCATTGCACCTCCAAATAAAATATTTATTTATATTTTATTTTATAGGTGCTAGAATTGAATGGAATAACAGAACGGGTTTTTGTTTAATTTGATTCTTAAAATTGCCGGAGGGGTTTATGGGCAGGCAAAATTCACAGTTTCAAAAGGACTTTCTTGACAACCTCCGTGTAAATATTATTATATCCGCCTTTACACACTGCTGGGCAGGCTGGAGGGAATATGACTATACTCCGGATTTCAATAAATTTTATTTTATATGCGATGGAGAGGGCCTGATTAGGATTGAAGATAAAGAGTTCTATCCCCGGAAAGGCCAGTTAGTGTTGATGCCTGCCGGAGTCAGGCAATCCTATTCAACAATCAGCAATAATACATTTAAAAAGTATTGGTGTCATTTTACAGCACAAATTGGTGATATAAATATATTTGACTTTTTTGACACTCCATACGTAATAGATATAGTCGACATGGACAGGCTGGTATCTCTTTTTGAGGAACTGATAATGCTCCATAATGATCAAAAAATTTATACAGTTTTGAGAGAAAAGGCAGTAATGACTGAAATTATTGCTTATTTCCTGGAATCAGCAAATATAGAGGATTTCAAGGTTTCGAAATTTGCTTTACTAGAGGAAATAAACAGTGTTGTAAAATACATCGAGTCACATATTTCTGAGAACCTGACAGTCGAAACTCTGGCTGAAAGGTTCCATTTTCATCCAAACTATTTTACCCGTATATTTAAGAAGTATATGGGTTTACCGCCCATACAATACATTAATAAAATGAAAATCGAGAGAGCGAAATACCTTTTGAAAACAACCTCAATGCAGGTTAATGAAATAGCAGTGAAAACGGGCTTTTCAGATGTTTATTATTTTTCCAAATTCTTTAAAGGCTTTACAGGTTATTCGCCCTCTGATTTCAGAAATATATAGGAAGGATTAAATAATTTAATTCTTTCCTAGTCCAAACTCTTTCTGAAACGTTTTGTAGCAATGAACAGTATGATAATGGTGAAACCCAGAAGAGCAGCAGTGTCCTGCCATAAATAACTGATGCCTGTGCCCTTTAGCATTATGCCTCTTATAATATCCAGGAAGTATGTCAACGGGATAATGTATCCGATGTAACTGATGGCTGCAGGCATGGCCTCTCTTGGGAATATGAAACCTGAAAGAAGAATGCTGGGCAGAAGGACAAAAACCATAACTATCATTGCCTGCATCTGGTTTTTTGCAAACGTGGATATGAGCATTCCAATTGAAAGTGAGCAGTAAACAAACAGGAAGCCTAAAAGTAATAACAGTCCAAGAGAACCTGTCACGCTGACTTTAAACACCCATACACACAAGGCCAGCGAAAACAGAAAACCGGAATAGCCGATAACAATATAAGGAATCAGTTTTCCGAGTATAAGCTCTAAAGGCCTGATTGGAGTGACTATCAGCTGCTCTATTGTGCTTCGTTCCTTTTCTCTGACCAGGGCAAAGGCTGTGAGCATGATTGTTATGTTTTGAAGAATCAGACCAACAAGTCCCGGTATGGTGAATCTGGTGCTTTCCATATCGGGATTGTACCACACGTCTGTTTTTAACTCCAGCCCTGTAAGCTTTTCAGGAGTAATTCCATATTTGATGAGTTTTTCAGATATGCTTTTTTGAGCATATGTTCTTGAAATAAGCTGTCCGTTTGCCAGGGCAGTTCTTGCAGTGGTCGGCTCGGTACCATCAATTATCAGTTGTATTTCGGTTCTTGCATTAATTTTCATTTTATCAGAATAATCTTCGGGTATGATAAGCCCGGCCTTAACTTCTCCGCTTTCAATCAGTTCAGTGAGCCGGTCTTCATCGGTAACAGTTTCAGATACAATAAAATATTCCGATTCAGTGAACTTATCGAGGAAGGCTTTACTTTCCCCGGAATTACTCTGATCATAAACAGCCGTGGGAATCCTGTCCACTTCAGTATTAACGGCATAACCAAAGAGCAGCATCATAACTATGGGCATCACAAAGGGAAGCCTCAGGCTTATTGGATCACGTTTAACCTGAATAAATTCCTTTTTAATAATTGAAATAAATCTTTTAAAGCTGAAGCCAGGTTTACTCATGATAACCTCCCATCACGTGCTTTGCACGAAGTAAAACCAATAAAAACGATGTTTGCAGCTTCTGAGGCCTGAAATTGATGAGGTCCTTATTACGTGTGTTTTTCAGGCTGATCATCTCCCTTCAGGAACTTCAAATCGTTAAAGGTGCTTGCCACCTTGTGATTCGTTGCAGTTTCAACATACTTAATGAAAATATCCTCTAGATTTTTTGCACCTTCCTTTTGTATCAATTCCTGCGGTGAATCGATATTTATCAGCCTGCCGTTCAGGATAAAGCCCACTCTATCACAGCTTTCGGCCTCATCCATATAGTGGGTTGTAACAAGAATAGTAATTCCCTGCCTGGCAAGAGCATGTATTATCTCCCAGAAAACTCTTCTGGAAACAGGGTCTACTCCGGCTGTAGGTTCATCCAGAATTAATAGCTTTGGCTTGTGTATCAAGGCACATCCCAGGGCTAAACGCTGTTTCCAGCCTCCCGATAGAGTACCTGCCAGGCTTTTTTCCTTGCCGGTAAGGTTTGCCATGGCTATGAGTTCCTTCTTTCTGTCTTCAGAAACCTTTTTTGACAGACCATATACACCTGCATAGAAATCCAGGTTTTCTTCAACAGTAAGGTCCTCATAGAGACTGAACCGTTGACTCATATAGCCCAGGCTTTGCCTTACAGCTTCGGTATCTTTTGTTACATCCTTACCCATTATGAGCGCTTTACCGCTGGTGGGGTGGAGTACTCCGCACAGCATTCGGATGGTAGTGGATTTACCGGAACCGTTTGGTCCCAGAAAACCAAATATACTCCCCTGCGGAATTGAAAAGCTTATATTATCCACTGCTGTAAAGTTTCCGAATTTTTTTGTGAGGTTTTCAACATGGATTGCCTGCATAAAGTTCCTCCTTATAGATGTTACTGCTGCTTCTGAGGGGATATCCCATCAATAAGCAATGAAATCATATGGTCAATTTCCTTTTCGTTTTCCGACAGCTTGAAATTATCAGTGAAGAGCATTTTCTGTCCTATAAAAGCAAAAAAGCTGCCTATAATATTTCTCATGATTATCATTGGTTCAATATCTGTACGTATCTGACCGCTTTCAGCCATTTTCTTATAAAAGGCCAGAATCTGCTGCTCCATTTTACTGAAAAGATTGTTGTACATAACTTCTCTGATATCCTCATGAAACAGTGCTTCACTAAGAATTACCCTGAACATGGGAAAGAACTTCTGCACCAGTTCGAGCCTGTCTATAAGAATATCCTTAAGTACGGCTTTGAGATCCTTTTGCTCTTCATTTTTAAATATTTTACCCAGGGATGTAAGTACAATCTTATCGGCAGCAATCTTAACAGCTTGCAACAAAATTCCATGCATGATATCTTTTTTTGTTTTAAAGTATCTGAAAATAGTTCCTTCTGCAATGCCTGCCCTTTTTGCAATTTCACTTGTTGTAGTAGAAGAAAAGCCTTTTTCATTTGAAATTTGTATTGCTGCTT
This sequence comes from Bacillota bacterium, assembly GCA_023409265.1. GTDB lineage: Bacteria > Bacillota > Clostridia > Acetivibrionales > DSM-1351 > Ruminiclostridium. Next base: position 50,869 of record JAEYHZ010000023.1, read on the forward strand.
CAAGTATTCTTTTTTCCTTGTCAGGTAGCTCCAGTTCTGATAAATCAATATTTGAATTCATAATAAGGATGCATCCTTTCTTTAGTAAAAATGAGTTGGTCCGGTTTAAAAGAACAAATGGACGATAAATACTGGTATTTAGGGATAATTACCGTTAAAACGGGTTATTACTGTTTAATCGCCTTAACAAATGTACATCATCACCGGTAAAGAATGAGTGAGTACTCACTTTTATTTTATAATATTCCTCCGGAACTATGATGTCAAGAAAAAAACTGTATATTAATAATTTTTTTTTGAACACTATCATTATAGACAACACAAAGAATATTATTTCGGAGGTCTAATGATCAAGTCTGCAAAAAAATTAAGGATATTAAAATATCTCGGAATCGGACTTACTGCCGGTATAGCAAACGGTCTCTTCGGGTCGGGTGGAGGAACAATTGCAGTCCCTGCCATGGTTTATCTGCTGGATGAAGAAGAGCATCATGCACATGCAACTGCATTATTGATTATTCTGCCATTAACTCTTGTGAGCAGCGTTTTTTACCTGATAAATAATTACGTGGATTGGAACATTACCTGGAAAGCCATGGTTGGGGGAGTTGCAGGAGGAATTATCGGAGCGTTCCTTTTGAATAAATGTCCATCCGGTGTGCTAAGGAAGATATTTGGTATTTTCATGATTGTTGCAGCCATCAGAATGATTTTTTAATTAGGAATTAAGAAAGGGATTAATATGATAGTTATTTTAATCGGTCTTGCAGCAGGTATAATAAGCGGAATGGGAATAGGCGGAGGAGCTATTCTTATTCCCGCCCTTGTTTTATTTGTAAAGCCTGAGCAGCATATAGCACAAAGCACAAATCTTTTATTTTTTATTCCTACAGCCATAGTTGCCCTGGCAATACATATCAAACACAAAAGTGTTGATTTTAAAACAGGAATTCCAATAATGCTTTTCGGCCTGACAGGAGCCGTATTTGGTTCACAAATAGCCCTTGCAATTAATGGGATGATCTTGAGAAAAACATTCGGGATTTTTCTGCTGGCTATGGGTTTGTATGAGATTTTCGGGAAGAAAAAATCAGGGAAATCTAAAAACAGTTAATCACTGTAGAATATTTTTTACACACTTCAGTACTAAGATTAAAAAATTACTGCAATCTTAAAATTAAATCAAATCCAGCAATCAAAATAAATTACACACTCCCGTGTGTAATTTATTCTAATTGATATATGTTTTGAATTACTCCTTTTAACATTCCGCTATTTGTCCGGCACATCCTTGTGTGTAAATCATTTTACTATTGATTAACAAACTTTTTAATTTCAATTGATTTTTTCTGACCGGGACGGAATGTTTACAAACACTTAAGTATGATATAATAATTCTGTAAATTTTTCCAAAAAGTTATTTATTCTTTTATGTGTTATTTAAAATAAGAAAACCAGGCACTAGTCAAGCAAGAAATTATCTGTCTGCTTCAAAGTGAAATTTTTAAACTACGATGAATTTAAAATTGAGAGGGAGAGAAACATGGAATTACAGGATATCGGGTTGTTAGTCGCAAAAATAAGGGATAATGTTGCCAGAGTTATTGTTGGCAAGGAGAATATTATTGATCTGGCAATGATTTGTGTTATTACCGGAGGTCACATGCTGCTGGAGGATGTTCCAGGCACAGGAAAAACAATATTCGCAAGGGCTCTTGCCTCCTCAATTGACTGTACCTTCAGGAGGATACAGTTTACTCCCGACCTTCTGCCCTCAGACGTTACAGGAATAAACTTTTTCAATCAGAAGGAAAACAATTTTGTATTCAGGCCGGGACCTGTATTTTCCAATATAGTTCTGGCAGATGAGATCAACAGAGCCACACCCCGCACTCAATCAGCCATGCTGGAATGTATGGAGGAACGTCAGGTTACCATTGACGGAGAGACAAAACTGCTGACGGCACCCTTTCTTGTAATAGCGACGCAGAACCCGGTTGAGATTCAGGGAACCTTCCCGCTGCCTGAGGCACAGCTGGACCGTTTCCTTATCAAGACGTCCATGGGATATCCCGATACCCGGGAAGGAATAAGCATTCTTAAAAGATTTAAGGAAAACAACCCTCTTTCGGAGCTTCAAGCTGTAGCTGCAGCAGATGACATAAATGAGGCCTCAAGGCTTTATTCACAGGTCAGGGTTTCTGATGATATCCTGGAATACATAACCAGATTAACAGAGGCCACAAGGAAGCATCCCAATGCACACCTCGGCGTCAGCCCAAGAGGGGCGCTGGCGCTGCTAAAGGCAGTGCAGGTGTATGCACTCCTGAAATCCCGAACCTTTGTGACACCTGATGATGTAAAAGCTATGGCAGCGCCTGTTCTGGCTCACAGAATTATTCCAAAGGGGCTGTCTGCAGAAAACGTCAGTGCAAGTGAAAAAATCATATCTGATGTGCTGGCACATACGGCAGTACCGTTGGAACAGGAACAAGTACGTTAGGAGGGTTTATGATATTTCTTCAAATTGTCCTAGCCCTGCCTTTGCTGGTACTTTTAGAATGCTTTTTATACAAAACATTTTTATTAAAGGGTATGTCTTATAAAAGGAGCATATCTGAGAACACCGCTTTTGAAGGTCAGAAGATATATATGATAGAGGAAATAGAAAACAACAGCCTGCTGCCCATAGCCTGGATGAAGGCTGAGTCCAGAATAAACCCCAACCTGAGGCTGGCCTCAGCAAAAAACATGGATCAGGCACAGGGGGGCTATCATAGAAGTGTCTTTTCAATAATGCCATATTTTCGTATAAAAAGAACCCATGAGGTGACCTGTCTTCAGAGGGGTGATTATAATGTGGGAAATGTAACAATAACATCCGGTGATATTTTTGGATTTATATCAAAAATAACTTCTTATAACAATGAAACAAGACTGCTGGTATATCCAAATCCTTTACACCAGGATAAACTCATTCAGTGCTTTCATTCACTTCAAGGGGATGTGGTGGTAAGAAGGTTTATAAACCCTGACCCCTTTCTGGTTGCAGGTGTAAGACAATATCAATCCGGTGATCCCTTGTCTTCGATAAACTGGAAAGCTTCTGCCAGAACTAATGCACTTCAGGTCTTCAAATATGACTACACTTCCAATTCAAATATACTGATTCTTTTTAATATCGACAGCAGCAATGTACAGGACCCCTATCCCAATGAGAGGGAATGCAGACAGATTGAATTCGGAATTCACTTCTGTGCGGCAATTGTTGAGAAATCCATTAATCAGGGATTTGCGACAGGGTTTTGCTGCAATGGTCATTTTCGGGATATGACCGACTTCGTAAATATTCCCGCACGCTGCAGCAAACCGCAGCTTTATACCATACTTGAGGCAATGGCAAAACTTCAGCTGCACAGAACCCTGTCCTTTTATACAATGATCAAAAATATGAGAAGTTCAATACCAAAGGATACAGATATTTTAATAGTTTCGTTATATATGGATGAAGCTATTAATGAGGAGATATTCCATCTGAGGCGGGATGGCCATCAGGTGGAGATTCTTGTCATATCAGAGGGAGGGATGGAATGATGTTTGGATTTATGACAATTACTGCTATTCTTGAGACTCTGATATTTATGCCTGAATTGTTCGTGCTGCTGCAGCTGGTGCTTCCGCCAACCCTGTCATTTATGGTGGCATGTTTATTTAACCTGGTTGTATTAACAGCTTCTTTTATATGCAGGCTTAACCCCGGGCCCTTTGTTTACAGGCTTATTACGTTCGTACTCTCATTAGCGATTGCTTTTATTACTGCAGGGTTGAGTGTGGGTGGCTTTTTCACAGCAGTAATTTGTATAATTATTTTCAGCAGGGTAAAAACTGAAATGAACACCGGACGGGATATAGCAATACAACTGGCTTCAGCAGCAATTTTTCTGAATATTCCACTGGCAATTTTCTTTTTTAATACAAACTATCAAAGTATGGCCTTTTTCGGGAATATTGCAGTTTGTATTTCAACTGCAGCTTCCATAATAGTCCTTGTTATTAAACAGGTGGATGAATCCAGGCGATTTGGAAGGAACACCATGGATATAAGCACTAATCAACGTAAGAATAACCGGATTTTTGGAGGAATCATGCTGGTGGTCCTGCTGTTGGCAGGGTCTGTAGGACAGGTTACTACTATTTACAAGTTTGTTTTCAGTGTAATAGGCAAGTTTTTTGCTTTGATTGCCGGCTTGCTGGCACCCGGCAAAGTGGATATGCCCCCTCCAGGCCAGCAATTGGAGGAGTTTCTGGACAAAACCGGAGCTAAGGACCCGTCACTCTTTGAAAAGATATTTATGATGCTTCTTAATGTCCTGTCAGTAGTACTTTTAATTGCAGCTATAATATTTTTAATTTATCACATTATAAAATTTATAGTCAGATTAATTATTAAACTTGTCAGGTGGCTCAGAAGCGGTGAACATTATGTAGAAACGGTGTCGGAATACGGGCATACCGATGAAAAGGAAAGCCTTCTGAACAGGAACTTTAAGAACATGGCTAACAGATTTAAAAATATTGCAGCAGGTCTCTTAAACAGGGAGATACCCTACAACAATTTACCTGATGATATTTCAAAAATAAGAAGACTTTTCAAATATTTTATTGATAGTGTAAGGCCAGCAGGAGTAAAAGTGACAGATGCTTCAACGGCACAGGAAATATGCCGTGATGCAGGCGGCATATCTCCTGTGCCGCCGCAGGTTAGTGCGTTGCTGGCGGAATGCTACGACAAAGCGCGGTATGACTACACCGCGCCTTCAAAAGAACAGCTTGGCCAGCTGGAGGAAAAGCTGCTGAAAAAATAACGAGGCGATAGATATCCACACCCCTGCCGGTGCATGGCTGCTAAAGGTAGCCTTTGTACCGCTCCTGTTTTAATTCGGTGAGCCATATGTCCCGCCTATTTGAAACTCTCATAAAAGAGGGGTTCAATATCCTCTTCGCTTTTTGCAGTCCTTTATGTAATCCTGTACTTTTGTCTTTTTAGCCGTATCGGTTGTATATTGGAGGGCGTTCTCAAAACACTCCATAGCCCTGTCATATTTTTTAACCGAATTCCTCATATATATCTGGCCCAGACTGATCCACCGCTCGGCATTTTGGGGCTCAATGGAAAGAGACTTCTCAAAATATTGAATTGCCGTGGCAGTATCCTTTTTTCCGTCATAAATCCAGGCAACAGAGCTCATCACCATACCCTCTATTGACAATGTATAACACGTTTTTGAGCGACGGATTTGCTCTGTAGCTGCGTTAAAGCCGTTTGCAAGGCACAAAGCATTGCTACACGGCTTTGCCTTGCCACAAAACAAATCCATCAGCTCAAAAATCTTCGACCTCAC
>JAEYHZ010000043.1 GCA_023409265.1 Bacillota bacterium
GGCAAATAGCTGTATAATATTATTCATAAGAGACCTCCTATTGATTTTCCTGTTTTCTAGACAAAAACATTTTATCAAAAGGTGCGGTCTCTTATCTATTTTTTCCTACAGTAATTTTACACTAGCGCATAATTATGAATTTCGAATGGCTTCAATCCTGCCATTTAATCTTTTTAAATACCTTCTGTAAATAAACATCTTAAACTTTCCTGGATTATTGTTATATTTTTTTGAAGAAAAGTATTCATCAGGGTCATCATAAACACCATGATCTTCACGGACAGAGCCCATTTGTACAAACTTATTGCCGTCAAGACTAAAATCAGCACTTGTGTCGCCCAGACTACAAGATACGGAGTATCCCACTTTTTTTCCCTGACTCTTTAAAATAGACCGGCCCTTCTTATAAAATTTAAGATCATTAATAAAGCTGTCAAACTTTACCCATTCATCTCCAATCTTAACCTCAACCCAGCTATGTGAAATCTCTCCCGGCAAAAGCATGTATACCAGTCCTTTGTACAGGCCTGAATGGATTTGCTTGTCAATTGATGAGTAATGAATTCTGGCTTCAATGCCAACTGCCTCACATAACGCCTTGAATAGAATAGTCTTATTGTTACATTGGCCTTTTTTGCGCAAGATAATGTCCGAGGCTTTCACAAAATCAGCTTCAGGTAAAAAACCAAATTCAATCTCATCCCGTACGTAATAAAAAATGTTCCTTAAAATTTCCTCTGTTGACTTTGTATTTTCAATCAATACTTCTGCTATCTCTTTAACCTGTGTACTGTCACTGTCAATATATTTCAATTTCTTCATAATGATGCCTCCTCAATAGTTTGGTTACCATGCGGAATTATCATATCACTCTTCATATAAAAATCACTTGAACCATTCTGCTGTCTTTTAAGTATCCGGATAGTGATTTGCCAAACATTCCCCTGAAAGCCCTTGAAAAATGAGACGAGTCTGCGAAATCTCCTTCTTGGGCTGCGTCAGTCATAGACATCCCCCCAACAAGAGTATATTTAACCGCTTTTAGTACTTTAAACCATTGAATATAGCTGGTTAAAGGCACTCCAACCTGTTCCTTGAACAAATGCTGCAGCCTGCTTTCTGATAAATATACAACTTCTGCAAGATGCTTCAATGAAAAATCATTTGTATGCAAATTGGCTTCTATATGTTCCAGACATGTTCTTACACGTTCATCTATAGGTAATGTTACTATATTCTTCTCAGTTATGTGATTAACCATGCTGCTAAACATATGATCTATCTCACTTTTCATTTCTTTTTTTAAATCATCAAATCCCCTCAGACATGGTTTTAGTTCCCGTGTGCTATCAAGTGTTTTAACCTGCTCATTCCCCAGCCAATGCTTCAAAGCCTGTCCTTCGATGGAATCCGGCTCCAAAAGTATCAATAATGATCCCTGATTCATTTTTAAGGCATGCTTAATCTGATGATTAACAACAATAATCTCTCCTGTAAATTTCTCGTTTTCAGTTTCAAGACTAATGCAATCTTCCAATGCTATGCTTATTTGAATAGCGTGATGACTATGAAAATCCGCATCATAGTTTTTACCTTTTATCATTAAATAACGATTAGCCCAAATTACTTTGAACTCAGATTTTTTTAGTTCCATATTTAACATTCCCTTTCGTTGAATGATGTCTATTATATAAAAAAACATACAAAGAAAACACCCTGAAAAATATCAAGGTGCCTATATCATGGTTTGTAATCATTAATCCTTTTAAAAGATTTTATATCATAGGTTAAATCTCAACACTAGTAAAGCGTAAACTATAAATTTTAGCACTCAGCAAGGTACAATTGACCCTGCAGCGCATCAAACACATTGTTCACGTATACTTCCTTCTTTATTTCAGGATTAATACTGATTGCTTTCTTCAGATTATCCATTGCTATGTCATTTTTCTTCATCATGGCATAAACTGCTGCAATGTTGTAGTATATCTCAGCTTCGCTCAAATTTTGGTTTAAGGCTTTACTGTACGCCTTTATGGCTTCATCGTATTTCTTCGCTTCGGTAAGGGACGCACCCAAATAATAATAAATATCCGTATCCTCGGAGTTCTTTTCCAGAGCCCTGTTAAATACGTCTGCAGCATCTTCATATCTTCTTAAATCAAAAAGTACAACACCCATATTGTAATATAACCTGTAATTATCGGTGCAGGCCTTGATACCGTTGGTATACGTAGCCAGCGCTTCCATCTGCCTCTGTTGTTTTGAGAAGAGTATACCAAGATTATTATAGGCGTCAACAAAATCTATTTTAACGAGAATTGCGTTTTTATAAAGCTCTATTGCTTTATCATAGTCCTCCATTTCCTCATAAACCAAAGCCAGGTTAAAGAGGCAGTTGTGACTTTGCGGATTGAGTTTTATGGCCTTTTCGTACTCGGCTACAGCTTTATCCCAATCCTGTATCTTAAAATAACAGCCTGCAAGGCAATAATGTCCGTCAAAATCCTCTGCATTCATATTGATATAGGATTTATATACTTTAACTGCTTCGGAATAGTTTTTGTGCAGCATCAGAAGTTTTCCAAGCTCAGAATAGCCTTCAGACTTATTGGGAATAAGCTTTATACATTTTCTGAAGCATTCCTCCGCCCGGGAGGTCTGTTCCAGTTCCATGAACAATTTTCCCAACAGCAGTGAAATTACATAATTATTGTCGTCCTTTTCGAGGATATCCTCGTAATATTTCACTGCTTCCAGTCTGTTGCCCTTTTCTGCAAAAATTCTTCCTATTCCTTCTTTGGCAATGTTGAACCGGGGATTTATTTCAAGAGCTTTTTGAAAATTATCAAGTGCAAAATCCAGTTTACCCATATTCAAGTAAGTTACACCAATGTTATAATAAACCAGATATTGTTTAAACTGTATGTTCTTAACAGCCTCACTGTTTGCAGTATTGTGAGAAGCTTTTTTCATATTTGAAATAAGCTGTTCATTAAGCTCAAGAACCTTTCTATAGTAGGACTGCGCCTCACTGTACATACCTTTTTTGAAGGATATATTAGCATAATTGAAATATAAATATGCTGAAGATCCAAACAAACTAATCAAATTTCCATATAATTCATAAGCGTCTTCATAATTACCTTCACTATATAAATGTTCTGCCTGAATAAGCTTCTTGCGAATTCCTTTAAATAAATCGTCCTTAATAAAGCCAAGTTCTGATATTGTATCGTTTACAAAGGTTTCATTTGCCATGATACTCATCACTTCAGTTGTATCATCGCTTTTACCTTTATCATATTCTTGCCTGTCAATAGAAATAAAGCCTTCAAAACTGCCTTTTTCCTTCACCTTTTTTATCATGGAGCGAAAATCGTAAACAAGCAGCAGGCACGGCAGGACTATGCCACAAAAGAGATAAAACAGCTCAACACTATTACTTGTAACAACGTGATTCACCAAGGACAGTATAACTATTGTCAACGCTGAAAGCTGAAGTGTAAATGATAATAGAGTAATAATACTTTTGGTTTTTAGTAATCTGTAGAAAACATAAACAATGAGTATGAACAAAATAAACATATTAAATGTAGTTAACAAAAACATGCTTGCACCCCCACGTATCTCGGCCGGCTAAAAGAACAGAATGCAGGAAAGTTCCTGCATTACTTCCAATGCCAATCACCAGAATCTTTTGCATTAATATTTATTCTCACTGAGATTATATTAAAAAGCTCAGCAAATTATTAATCCAGGGAAATATCCGAGTAAATCCAGGAATGATTACTGCTGTTGTTTTGCATTCTGTTTGTCCTTATCATTCATTTGCATTTCCATCCACTGCTGCTTGGAAATAAGTACCTGTCTTGGCTTGCTTCCCTCAAAGCGGCCCACAATGTTCCTTGCCTCCATTTGATCAATTATTCTGGCAGCTCTGGAATAACCCACCTTGAACTTTCTCTGGACCAGTGAAACCGAGGCCTGTCCCGCTTCAACCACCATGTCAATGGCCTGATTCAACAGTTCGTCATTATCACCGGAATTTTCTTCATTTCCAGTGCTATGATCATTTATTTTTTCTATAATGTTTTCATCATAATTTGAATATCCCTGAGTTTTTATAAACTCAACCACTTTTTCAACCTCACTGTCGGATACAAATGACCCCTTAACACGCAGAGGCTTCGGTTCCCCAACTGGATAAAACAGCATATCCCCTCTTCCGAGCAGCTTTTCGGCACCGCTCATATCCAGTATTGTTCTGGAATCCACCTGCGACGAAACTGCAAAGGATATTCTTGAAGGGATATTGGCTTTTATAACTCCTGTAATTACATCCACGGACGGTCTCTGCGTCGCAATCACAAGGTGCATTCCTGCAGCTCTGGCCATCTGCGCCAGACGGCATATTGCATCTTCGACATCATTTGGAGCAACCATCATAAGGTCTGCAAGCTCGTCTACTATTATGACTATCTGTGGCAATATGCCTTGCTCACCGTTGGCCTTCAGCATGGCATTATAACCCTTCAGGTCTCTTACACCCTTATCTGCAAAAAGCTTGTATCTGTTGACCATCTCCTGAACAGCCCAGTTCAAAGCACCTGCTGCCTTTTTGGGATCAGTCACAACCGGAATAAGTAAATGAGGTATCCCGTTATAAATACCCAGCTCAACTACCTTGGGGTCCACCATCAGAAGTTTAACCTCTTCAGGTGATGCTTTGAACAAAATACTCATGATAAGGCTGTTTATACATACACTCTTTCCAGATCCGGTGGCGCCCGCAACCAGCAGGTGAGGCATTTTTCCAATATCCGCAACCACAGTTTCCCCTGATATGTCTTTGCCCACCGAAAAGGCAAGTTTCGAAGGGTGGTTTGAAAACTCCTTCGATTCCAGTATATCCTTTAACAATACTGCTGACATTTCCTTGTTTGGTACTTCTATACCTACTGCAGCTTTTCCGGGAATAGGAGCTTCAATTCTGACCCCGGCTGCCGCAAGGTTAAGAGCAATGTCATCAGACAAATTAACAATTTTACTGACTTTGACACCCGGACTTGGCTGAATCTCATATCTTGTTACGGCCGGACCCCGGCTGATATTTATGACCCTTGCCTCAACACCAAAACTCTTCAAGGTATCCTCAAGCTTCTTGGCACCCTCTAAAGCGGTGTTTTTCAACGCCTTAACATTGGTTGCATCATCTTTGCTTTCGTCAAGCAGCTCCAGTGAAGGATAATTATATATTATAGGCTTTGGTGGTTCAACATGCGGAATAACTATTTCTTCATTATCCGGCGCAGCAGTACTCTGCTCCTTGTTTCCCGAAGAGCGGTTTTCAACAGCTTCCGGAGCAGAAGGTTCACTCATATGCTCTGGAATATTCTCAATATTTTCAGGAGAAATTCCGAGGCCCTTTATATCCGCAACAACTAAATCTTCAGCAACATCTTCATTGAAACCGGACATTCCGACAACAAATTCCTCCTCAGACTGAGGCACTGTCTCTACCGCCCCATCATTATTCAATGTGGCTGCAACTTCGGAGTCTTCTGCTTTACTTAACTTCTTAGGTGATTTATTTCTGTTTTCTCTCTCAATTTTAAAATTAATAATCTTTGGTTTACCTGTTGAGGTTTCTTCCTCAGATGTTTTATCGGCATTTTCAAGTTCTGCTTCTCTCTCTTTCATACGCTCGGCTTTTCTGATTTTTCTGGACTCATTGGCTGACTTCACTTTTCCCGAGAAGAAGGTTGAAAGATTCTTTAAGAATGCTGCCATAGACACATTTGTCAATAGTATGATATCTATAACAGATATGGTTGTAAGTATAATAATTGTACCTAATATCTGAAAGGTCATCAAAAACGGTAAAGTAATAAGTCCGCCCAGAAGCCCTCCTCCGCTGACTTTGGTACCCGCAGTATAGAAATCTCCAAGGCTCCTGAAAAAAGATCTGCCTGTGTATTGATCATAGTTGAATTCAGCCACCTGAAGATATGAAGAAATTAAAACTATAAACACTAATGAATATACAAGTCGCAATTTAAAGGTGTGTGAATCCTTTTTAAATATCATGGCAATCCCGTAAACAATCAAAACTACCGGTATTATGTAAGCAGGGATACCTAAAAATCCAAGAAGAATATTTGTTACAGCTTTTCCGAATACACCCATTGAGCTTTTGAAAATAAAGCTGAATAGTGCCAAAACACCAAACGCAAAAAGAACCAGGCCCAATATTTCATTTCTGTACCTTGAAAAACCACTTTCAACTCTCTTGTATTTTTTCTTCTTTTGTACTTTTTTGACTTGCAAAAGTAACACCCCTCATTTGTATTTTGAACATTCAGTAAAGCTAATATATAATGTGGCTTCTATTGGCACACGATGAAATTATATCACATTTTCGATAAATATTCCATTATTGGTTTGAGAGATAGTTTGACTTTTTTCAAAAAATTATTACTGTGAGAATTCGACCTGCCAGGTATAAAATCTACCTAAAAGGCCTAGCACAAGCGCATATTAGACAGGCTCTCAAGTTAATACAAAAACGGCTATTTGATCTTTTTTCAAATAGCTGTAGAAAGTTTGGTCAGCAAGGCTGCGTCCATCCTCCTCGAAAATTGCCAAAATATCCCGGCGTGAGGTCGGTGATTTTTGAGCGAGGAAGTTTTCCATATTGCAAACGGAGGAAGGCGCGATATTTACATTATTACTGGCCACAACATAGCAATATGAGAAATAACCGCTTCAAAATGGGAGGCTATTGTTTTAAGCGACCTAAATAATATTTATCTTTCTTAAATATGTAACGCCCTGCGAGAAGATTCCCATATTGTGCCAGCCCTTCTTCAGGAAAAGGGGTTGTGGAACGGTTACACAGCTCATCTTTTGTTCCATGCTTAAATCAGCAATATGGGCATCATCAAGAATTAATCCCGCAAGCATTCTATTATCTTCTGCCCTGCAGTATATTTCTATCCGGTATTCACCGTCTTCCTTTACAAGGAACCTGTATTTCACATACTCCTCGCTGCAAAGCTTTACAATAATCTGCTCGGTTTCGGGCTGAATTTCACCACCATAGCGCTTGTAATCAGGAACACCGTTTTTTCCGTTATCAAATAATATAGTGGTGTTTTCTGTCATTCTGATTTCGGCACCCTTCTCCCTTGGGAAAACCGAATAACTTTCATCAAAGTATTCAGCCGGTATTGAAACAGGTGCCTGCCTCCTGATGGCATTGATAACATCATATTTAATCACAGGCTGCCTGATCTCTTTGATAAATTCATCAAATATAGTACAGGCATCTTCCTGTGAAAGCTCCAAGCTGTTATCGATATACGCGATGAGTCTATCCCAGCCCTCAGGAATTTTAAATGTAACAGGAGAATTATCACAACTCATCTTTTTATAGCTCCAGAAGCTGTACGAAATTCCATGGCCGGTCAACATATTAAAAAATCCGGCATACCAATCCAGATTGTTTTCACCGCCTTCCCCCATGAAAAGCGGTACATTGAGTTTACGGCTGTAATCCACATATTTATGAATGCTTTCTATATCGGGTGTACTCCAGTATTTGTGAAACTGGAGCATATAATTGCTATCAAATTCCCGGCTCTCCAATTCATCAAATATTTTAAAATCCGTTGCCCAGTGAACTCCTTCCAGTATCAGCATATGCCTTGAATCCACCTGTCTGATTGCTTTCGCAATATCTCTATACAATGGAAGCACCATTTCATTATACCTGCTGAACCAATCCGGCAAGGGCTCATTAAGCAAATCATAGCCCGCAACACAGGCCTCGTCCCTATACCTTTGCGCCAGCAGCCTCCAAAGGAGTATTAAGTCATCTCTGTTTTTTTGATTGGTAAAGAGTTCAGGAAGATCATTTTCGCTGTCATCAATATTTGTACCTGTCTGACCTCCCGGGGCACCGTGCATATCCAATATCACATATATTCCTAAATCCCGGCACCACTCAATGAGCTTATCCACACGCGCAATTATGTCCTGATAGAAGGACTGTGTCTCTGCATTAAAAAGTATACGTGCATTTAGTGGAAGCCTCACGGAATTAAAGCCCTGCTCCGCTATAAGCTCAATATCGGTACGGGTTATGTAACTGTCGAAATAGCCCTGCCAGAAGTCTTTGGCATATTCCTGCCCGCATAATCCCTCTATAAGCTTTTCCATCCTCCGCGGGCGGTCACATTTTGTATAAAGCTTCCACATATAACCTTCGGGCAAAAGCCATCCTCCCAGCCCGAAACCCTGCAGTAAAATTTCTTCATTAGATTCATTAAGTATTTTTGTTTCAAAAGCTTTTAGAAAATCCATATCGCTATTATCCTTTCAGCGCTCCATCCACTACACCCTTTAATATATTTTTTTGAAGCAGTACATATAAAATTATAACCGGGATAACTGTGAGGATCAATCCGCTGAGTATAGCCGGCCAATCACTGGTATACTGCCCGAACAGCATGTTTGTTGAAAGCAATAAAGTATAGTTTTTAGGTGTGGCAAGTATGATCAGGGGCAGCAGAAAATCATTCCACATCCACAGGACATTCATTATACTTATAGTGGCAGTTATAGGCCCCAGCAGCGGAAGAACAATTTTGAAAAACATCTGAACTTTGCTGCATCCGTCAATATAAGCCGACTCCTCAATCTCATAGGGTATTCCCTTGACAAAACCATGGTACATGAAAATTGCCATACTAACTCCCAGACCGATATAAATTGATCCCATTCCATATATTTTATTGGAGAGATGCAGTATTTTCGCCACCCTGTATAGCGGAATCATTACTGCATTGAAAGGGATCAGCATGGAAAAAACAAACAGCCCGAAAACAAAGGAACTGAGCCTTGTTTTAGTTCTGCAAAGAATCCAGCCTGCCATTGCAGAAAAAACAACAATTCCCAGAATACCAATAACGACAATTGAAAATGTGTTGAAGAAACTGGTAAAATACTTCATCTTATTAAAGCTTCTTATATAGTTGTCCAAATTTAAATGTGCCGGCAAAGCCATAATATTAGTAAATATTTCCGATTTCGTTTTAAAGGAGTTCATCAAAGCCATTAAAACCGGAAATAAGCAAAGTATTGATGCGGCACTAAGAAAAACCGTTATTAGGACGGTGCCTGTTCTTGCTTTTCTGGTCAAATGCATTTTACATTTCCTCCTCTCTCTTTTTCATAACCCGCAATTGAACAAGTGTAATCAGCATTATAACCAAAAACAGAATTGTTGACTTGGCAGTTGCATAGCCCAGCCTGTTTGAACGGCCAAAAGCTTCTTCATAGATGTTGATGGCAACAACCTGAGTCAGTCTGCCGGGTCCGCCGCCCGTAAGGGAAAATACTACATCAAAAACCTGGAAGGCACTGTTCAATGTAACAAAAAGACATATGGTAAAGGCTTGCTTTATCATGGGAAGTGTTATACTGATAAAGCGTCTGAAGGCTGATGCCCCGTCCACCACTGCCGCTTCTATCAATGCAGAGGGAACACTTTGTATTGCTGCTATATAAATTACCATCAGGTAGCCCGCCCCCCCCCATACAGCAACTATAATAATTGCTATGAATGAATATTTCGGGTCCCCCAGCCAGGATTTGTTTAAAAATTCAAAACCTGTGCTGTCAGCAATATAATAGAGAACCTGGGTAAATATAAAGTTCCACATATATCCGCCTATAATCATGCTTATCATATTCGGCATATAAAATATTGTCCTGAAAAAGCTCCTGCCTTTGCGTATGGACTCAATAAATACGGCAAGCATAAGTGCACATGCATTGAGTGCTATTATTGCAAACAATACATACTTAAGAGTAAAAAGCATGGAATTCCAAAAATCCGTATCACCCGTAAATATCTCTATAAAATTCTCAAGTCCGATAATTTTATATGAAGGATTTATTCCGTTCCAGTTTGTAAAACTGAACCACAATCCCAGTAAGGCAGGAATCAGTTTAAATGCCGCAAAGAACACAAATGCAGGCAATACGAATAAAATCAATGCAATATTCTGAGATTGTTTTTTATTGATATTCAATTATCTCACCCCATCAGCTGAATTAAATTACAGAACAAGGAAACGCTCTTCTTAAATACTTACTTTCATACATTTAAGCAGCCATTACCTAAAAATTAAAACAGGGAGGGATAAATATTAATTTATTCCTCCCTGTCTCATAGCTGTGACAATAAATTACTTGGCCTGCGCTGCTGCCCTGTTGGCATCCTTAAAGGTCTTATCCATTACAGCAATAAAATCATCTTTAGTGGTCTTCTTTGCATAGTAGCTTTGCAGCAGTTTTCCCTGTTCATCTGTTACAGCATTGGGCAGTACAAGGTCCCGGTAGGAACGTCCCTGTTCAACATAGGCACTTGCCTCTTTTGCCCAGGAATACTGTTCAAAGCTGTGGCATTTTGCCACCGGGTTAAATTTTAATTCTTTATATAAAGCTGAGGAGTCCTTGTCATCCAGCATATAATTTGCCAGAGCAAGAGCAGTCTCCATCTCCTTTGTTCCCGAGTATACGGCAAGTGAAGTGGTCGTAGCCAGATTTATTTTTGTACAGTTAATATCGTTATTTACAGGAAGAGCTCCCACACCGATTTTAATATCCGGATTGACCCCTAAAATGCTTTCGGCACTCCAGGTTCCCTGTACAAACATTGCCGCCTTGCCGTTTGCAAAATCAGCTGCACCTTGTTCAGAGCCCTTATCCAAAGCATTTTTGGTTCCATTCTGCATTATAAGGTCAATTACATCAAAGATTTCGACAACCTCTTTATATGAGCCTTGATCCTTGTACATTCTGTCGGTCCAGTCGGGAATATTTCCGCTTACCTTTCCTCCAAGTGTAAGTGCCGTCATTAGCTGCGGTACCCACTGTTCCTGGAAGGCAAGTTCAAAAGGAGTATACCCGTTGTCCTTTAAGGTTTTTACTACAGTTTTCATCTGGTCTAAAGTATCGGGAACCTTTAAACCCAATTTATCAAAAATATCCTTGTTATATAAATATCCCCATACAGTACTCTCAAATGGCACTGCATAAACCTTGTTATCAATGGTAACTGTTTTCCTGACATCATCGTAAAGCTTTTCAGTCAGAGGCTGTGAGGTTAAATCTGCAACATAACCTGCTTTAACGTATGTAGGCAGATCGGCAGAGGCATGAAGTGTAAAAAGATCAGGAGCATCATTGGAAGAAAGTCTTGTTTGAAGAATATTTCCGTATTGATCACTACTTGGCATTTCAAGGTTTATTGCAGCCTCCACATTTTTTTCAGCCAGAAGTTTAGCCTTAAATTGATTTAAATAAGCTTCCATTTGATCGGTAAAACGAGGAAAACTCATCATGACATTGAGAGTTGCTTTGGTTGGTTCTGCTTTGCTTGTTGCTGCTGCCTGGCTGGAAACTGCAGCCGAAGACGGTGTTTCTGAAGCTCCGGCTGTGTTTTGGGTGTCATTGCCACACCCTGCAAACATAACTGGGATCATACAAATGACTAACAGTACCGACAGTAATTTTTTCATTTTAATTCCTCCTAAATAAATTATTCTCTGTACCATTATCATACTTCGGAAAATACAAATTTACATTTGCCATGGTTAATCACATTTATAGTCAAATTTTAATGTCCTTAAATGTATTTATATGCTGTGTTTTTTAACGCATTTTACCCGGAGACGTTCCAAAATACTTTTTAAAGGTTTTGTAAAAATGGGCAATATCCAGGTATCCAGTCATATTTGAAACAGTTTGTATAGGAACACCATAATCAACAATCAGTTCTTTTGCCTTTTCCATACGGACCCTGGTCAGATAATCGGAAAAATTCATTCCAAGCTCCTTCTTGAAAGCAGAAGAAAGATATTCTTTAGTTACATAATTGGTTTTAGCCAATTCCTCCAGAGAAATGTTTTCTGAGAAATTTATATCAACAAACTGCTTGATTGCCAAAATATCTATCTTATTTTTTCTCTGTTTTTGTAAAACCACTGCATCAATTATTTTATCTGCTATAGTGGAGTAATGCTTGATAAACTCACCATTAGTGCCATTTTCTCTGATGGTATAGGACAATTCAACCGCCAAAGACTGATCCAGGCCGTCAGAATATTTTGCTATCACTGTCTCCTCCATTATTTTGTGCAGATCATAATTAACATTAATAATCAGTTTCAGCTTTGCTTTGTTATTATCCTGAAGGTCAAGCAAAGCCCTTATTTTATCCAGCGCCAGCTGTACACCTTTCTTGGAAAGGCCTTCCAGACATTTTCTGGCATCATTCCTTGCTTCAAAATATTTAGTCAACCAGCTTGTATCAGCAATTCCCACAAGGCTTATTTCCTTCTGCTCTTCAAGCTGTGTTTCCATATTAAGTTCATGGGAACAGCGTTTAATCAGCTGGTTAAACTCATCCTCTTTAATCGGCTTTAACAAATAATCCATCACATGACTGTTTAATGCCTGTCTGGTATAGTTATAATCATAGTAGCCGCTGATAACTATGACCTTGGCTTTTATATTTTGCAGGGACAACAGCTGAAGCAGCTCTGCACCATCAATTCCGGGCATCTTCATATCGGTGATGATTAAATGGGGCTTCAGCTGTTTGATACACTCTATACCCGAAACACCGTCTGCAGCCTCGCCGACGATCTGAAATCCAAACTCCTGCCATTGACCGATTCTCTTTATTGTATCCCTTGTCCAAGCTTCATCATCAATTATCACTACCCGATAATCCATTGGCCTCCTCCATTTTCTGTGCATCAAATATATACTCTATACGGGTTCCTTCTTCTTTTTCACTGTATACGGTTATTCCGTCATTTTCTGAGAAGTTCAGCTTTATCCTTGAATTTACATTCAAAAGCCCGATATGCTTGCTGCTCTTTATACTTCCATATGAAGTATCCATCATTCTCTCATTCAAGGCATCGACCTGTTCACGGCTCATTCCGCTGCCATTATCCCGGACTGTTATGTGAACTTTTTTATCTTCTGTCAAATATGCTTTTATCCAAAGTTTCCAATCCCCGGTGCTCCTGTCAAACCCATGCTGGAAGCAGTTCTCAACTATGGGCTGCAGCAGGAGCTTGGGCATGAGGCAGTTTTTTACATCCTCCTGTATATCCAGTTCAATACTGAATTTGTCATAGAACCTTTCTTTTTGTATAAGCAAATAGTTATCAAGGTGTTCCAATTCACTTCCCATTGTCACAAACCCACTCTCGAAATCCATGCTGTAGCGCATCATACTGCTTAAAGCACCTGCAATATTATAGACCTCTTTAACTCCTTTTGACAATGACATACTTCCCATAAGCTGCAGAGTATTGTGCAGAAAATGTGGGTTTATTTGAGCTTGCAAGGCCTTAATCTGGGCTGATTTAGCCTGCAGCTTTATAACATATTCCTGATGTATCAGGTCTTTAATCCTCTGAACAAAGAGTGCTATATTATTTTCAAGTACACTGATTTCATTTCTGGTGTCTTCACCGGTTTGAATTTCCAGTGTGGCCATTTGTATGTTCTTTACTTTGTCAGTCAGTTTTAAAATTGGTGAACTTATATAAAAGGAAATCAGGGCAGATAACATTATTGCTGCAAAAACGCAGGCAATTCCCATAAAAATACCTGCAAATACAGTTGGTCTGGTCGCTTTTACTATTTCATTCCGGGGTATTATCTTTATTATGCCAAGTTTTCCGCCCTTGTCCTGACCATAAAAAATGATATTGTTATCAACGGAAAAGTACTCTTTGGAACTATCAGCATTCACAAGTCTTATGCTTTTGGACAAAAGCTCCTGATCATCATACCCATTATTAATTGACATAACAATTTCATTCTGATCGTTTAGCAGATAAACCCGCTCATCCTGACTTGTTTTTAGTTTTTCAAGAATTCTCTGCATGTCTCCCGTTCGAAGCTGAAGGGCCAATTTGGCAACCAGATTGCGGTCTTCAAAGGTGTTTATATTATGAACCGCATACAGTCCCTGACTGGTTAATTTCAAATACATATTTGTCTGCATCTCTGCAGGACGGTTAAAGGTATTGGAAAAACCCTCCTCGTCACTTTGAAGTGTCGTTCCGGCCCTCTTGGCCTTAATAACACTCTTGTCACTTACCAGGTATAACTCTATGGAAGAAAACAGGTTGTTTTTATTTAAGGTCCCATTGAAGGTATTGCGCAAAAGGGCGCTGTCTTCATAGGAATCGCTGTCCTTACCCCATTTGAGAACAGCGTTTCTGAAGCTTTTGTCAAACTCCATGGAATAAAAAGTATTTTTCAACTCATCGGAAAACTGTGAAACTCTGTCGCTGCCCCACAGCATACCATCCTTGTTTATTGTAATTAACTGCTTATAGAGTGAATCATAGGTATTGTACGCAGCCAGCGCAGTAATTAGGATAGTGGGAATTATTGAAACTGCAAGCATAAACAGAAAGATTTTTGTTCTTATAGAGAGGGTTCTTTTTGACTTTTTTGAAGATTCCATGTAAATTCTCCTGTCAAGCCATAAATGAATTTTTTATTTCAGTCAATTCAGTATAGCATTATAAAGAATGTCCGTCAAAAGCCTGATTTTTTTACCAATTCAATGCATGGTAAATGTATGCTCGAAATAAAATTCCAATTTAATTAAAAAGTGGAGCAATCAACACCTTAAGAGGCCTTGACTGCTCCGCTTTTATGATTTTCATTAATAATATATTATTTTTCAAAGTATATATTATTGCTCATCGGTTAACTTTATACTATTTAATACGGTATTAAAATCTTCTCTATTTGAATCAAATTTACCGGGAGAACTCCAGGAAACTACCTGTACGTAATTGTTTTCCCCATCAATACAGGTTATTAAGTACTTGACACTCATACCTTCAAAAAAACCCTGCAAATCGCATTGGATTGCTTCATAATCATTTACCTTTATATTTGCAGGTTCAGACTTCTTTACGGCTTCAGCACCACCTAATGTATCTACCATTGAATCCAGTATAATTTTCTGATAGTCTGCCAATTTTGACGATGCATCATAATCCGCCTTGTCCTCGATAATAATAAGAGTGTAGCCCGACTCTTCTTCATTTGACATTTGTATAGCGGCATCCTCATTATCCAGATCATCTTCTGTCCATCCTTCCGGAATAGATGCCTTTATTTTTCCGTCACTGCTTGTTACTTCGATTAAGAAGACTTTTTCAGCTAAGTCGCTTTTATCCTCTGCCAATTCAGCGGTATTATTTCCACTGACTGAAACAATCCTGTTCTCATTCAGATTACAAGCAGCCAAAGAAAATAAAGAAACTATACAGCAAATGCTCACAAATAATTTTAATCTTTTGTTCATTAGACCTCCGAAATTAGGTTTATTTAACATACATGGTATAATATGCTCCACATTTTTGTCAACTTTTGTAATATAAAAACCCCCAGAATGAACCAAGTTTTTACTGCAGCTTGATTCATTCCGGGGGTTTGAGAAACTCTGTGAAATACACGTAAAGTAAGTTATTCCAAATCGTCATCGGTGCTAAATACCTGCTTTAACAGTTCAAGCTGCGACAGCAGAAGAGTTTCGGATTTGGTTTTAAACAAATGCAGCCTTTTTTTCATTTCTTCATATTCAAAACGTATCTTGATTACTTCCTGATTTGCATCATTAATGATCTTTTGAGCCTTCAATTCAGCCTCTTTAACAATATTATCGGCTTTAGCATAAGAATTTTTCTTGATCTCCTCACCGGTCTGCTGTGCTACGATCAACGTGTTTTGCAAGGACTCTTCTATATTTTTGTAATGCTGTATTCCTTCATTTAAAACAGAAATTCTATCCTTAAGTTCAATGTTTTCCTTTATGTATAGTTCGTAGTCTTGTATAATGCTGTCCAGAACTTCGTTAACCTGATCTTCTTTATAGCCCATGAAGTTCTTTTTAAACTTGATATTATCAAGATCATTTGGAGTATAGTTCATAATCAGCCAACCTTTCCAAGATATAATATCTTATTCAAAACGTTTAATAGTAATATTAATACGATCCTTTTTAGTAGTTCCCCCAACTTTGTCCAATATTATCCTGCCCTTGCCGCGAATCGAAATTACATCACCTTCTGACAGCTGCTTTGAAGGATTTGAAACTATTTCCCAGTTAACATTTACCCTTTGGGCTTTAAAATACTCCAAAACTTTGGTTCTTGAAATGCTAAAGCCGCTTGCTGTTACTGAATCAGCTCTTAATGATGCAACAGTAGTATGTATTACTTTTTCCTTCTTCTCAGGAGGCGTATATTGGTAAACCTGCTGAAGTTCACATTCCACCTTTGTATTACCAATTCTCTCCAAATTGTAAGAAATATATTCGGCTATTTTATCAATAAGAAAAACATCACCATAGGACTCATACACAAGTATGTCACCTATTTTCTCCCTTTTGATCCCGAGCCCCAGTATTGATCCAAGATAATCCCTGTGGGACAAATTTTTTTCTATAAGCGGTGTTATCCTGAGGTAGCTTATAGGAGCATTATTCAAAGCTTCTTCAGCATCAATAAAGTCAGAGCTCATAGCAGCCAAAACCCGCTCAGCACCTTCAAAGCCACCGACGAAAGTATAAAAAATCCCATCTGCTTTTTCCAGAACTCTCCTGGCTATAACTGCTTCGTGGGGAGAAAGAAAATCCGAATACACAAAAGAGGAATAACGGCATTGTTCAACTTTATCCAAAAGACGTGAAACCATTACCCTATCCTCAATTTTAGAAACCATTTTTAATATTTCATTTTTATTCATAATATTAATTTTAAATTATTAATAATAAAACATATTAAATATCGTGTAAATAACTCTTCTTAATACACCTATTAGTAAAAAAGCAATAATAGGAGAAAAGTCTATCATTGAAAACATAGAATTATTCATAAAACTCGATCGGCTCAGCATGTTCCTGATTGGCGTCAGTACAGGTTCTGTAATGGTATAAAGCAAGTCGATAGCTTTATTGTCTCTCGAAACAGGCAGCCAGGAAATTAATACCCTTGCTATGAGTACCCACTCGAAAATTAATAAGACTAATAATAATGCATCCCTAACCGCTGTCATTTATTAAACCTCCATTTGCCAAAACCGATTAATTAATTTGAATATTCTATTTATAATATACTTTCCTATTTAGCCCAAGGAAATACTGTTTTATTTCTGAGCTCATCCTTCAAGTCTCCGCTTACATCAACATTATTTGGAGCAATAACGAATATATCGCAGGAAACCTTCTGAATACTGCCATCTAAAGCATATATGGAACCGCTTAAGAAATCTATTATCCGCTGAGCATCTGATTTTTCAATACCTTCCAGATTGATTACAACAGGTTTTTTGCTTTTCAGGTGATCGCATATATCCTGAGCATCATCAAAAGTGTTTGGCTGTGAAACAACCATTTTAAACTGATTTGCAGAATGAATATTTACAACTTTACCAGATTGCTGCTGTTTCTTTGAACTGTTGAAAAAGTGTGTCTGAAGAGGCTCGCTCTTAGTGTCTTCCTTATAATCGGAATCGTGAAGATCTATATCCTCCTCGTCTTCATCAATAGCTTCCCAACCAACGAAATTGAAAACTTTGTTTAGAAGTTTTGACATTTCAAATACCCCCTGTGTCTTTAGTAATTTATAATTATCTTCTCGCTTGTAAAAATTACTTTTGTATATATTCCCTCTTTCCAAATATGCTTGTCCCGATCCGTACAATGTTTGCGCCTTCTTCTATAGCGACTTCATAATCGTTGCTCATACCCATGGAAAGATAATCCATATTAACATTATCTATTCTTTTACGCTTTATGTCAATATATATATTGTAAAGATTCTTAAATACCGGCCTTATGTCCTGGGGATTCTGAGCAAATGGGGCTATTGTCATAAGCCCACGCAGAGAAATATTTCTCATCCGGGAAATCTTACCTATAAAATCATATACTTCATCAGGGCGGATGCCAAACTTTGTCTCTTCGCCGGATACATTGACCTGCAGGAGGAAATCCATTATCCTTCCATGCTTTTCTGCTCTTGAATTAATTTCTGTTGCCAGTTCCAGACTGTCAACAGAATGTATCATAGCAACTTTGTCTATTATATATTTAACCTTATTTGTCTGCAGATGACCAATCAGGTGCCATTTACAGTCTGCCGGCAGCTGATCATATTTATCCGTCAGCTCCTGCACCCTGTTTTCACCCATATCTCGAAGGCCGTATTCATACACATTTTTTATTCTGTCAACCTCGACAGTTTTTGTAACAGCTATGACTTTAATGTCTCCAGCTGTCCTTCCGCTTTTTTCAGCAGCTGCCTGAACTTTATTAAAAATATTGTCCAAATTATTTCTTATCTCTGTATCAATCAATTACCTGTCCCTCCTGTATATTCTTAGGATTTAGGATATATGTATTATATAAGGCGATGGTATTGTTTTTTTCACCTTCTATATTGTCAATAATAACGGCACTTTCATTCATACCAATAATTCTCACCTTTTTAATTGTAGCCGTATGACCCTTAACAATGGTAATCAACGCAGTTTTGTTTTTGGTATCAACATTTTGCAGTGAGCTAAATGGTACCTTCAATCCGGTGTAACTTGATAATATTATGTCAACATTAACTCTTCTTAACCCAACTGTCTCATTTAGCCCGGAATCGAATTTAAAGGCAATTATCCTTTTGCCGTCAATAACATCAGAACTGTAGACTATTTCTGCATTGATGCTGAAGCCTGTATCGTTTATCCTTAGGGTAACTGCTCTGTCAAGCTTCAATGCTTTGGTATATTTATCATCAACAGCAGTTACAAGGTAATTTTCCAGATCCTTTACAAGTTTTGCGATAGGCTTGCCTTTTTTTGCATCTATAACATTAAAATCACGGTTAGTTTGTTTTGTTGTTATTTTATCCAGTTCATTAGGTGTAGCATTCCTGATAAAATCCGGGTTTAAAAGAGTTTCATAGCCATCTATTGCGTAAGATATAAGTCCCGCGGAATTTGTCCGGATTTCTTTTATATTATTGTTTAATTTGCTCTGTATTACAGCTTTTTCATTTTTCAGTTTATTAATATATGCAGCAGATTTGCTATTGTCACCAAATATATCTGATTTTCTGTAAACTACTTTATCTATACTTGAAATACTGTCATAGCTTTCAACAAGACTTCCGCGGCTTGACTGCTGAGCCAGATTCTTTACCTTTTCAATTATTTCTGAATCCAGCTTTTTTATGTCACTTGAAAAAGTATTTATATTTTCCTGCTGTGCACTCTGGGCTCTGGTAATCTCAAGTTCTTTCTTTTTCAGCTCCTCATATGTGGAAACCGGAACATTTTTTACTACCGAAGCAATCCTGTAGTAAGCCGGAACTTTTTCACCATCCACCGCATCCATAACACAATTACCTGTTTCGGGAGACATTATAAGTTCTTCGTTCCGCACAAATACACCGTCAATATTCTGAATTTCTTCAATTTTACCTATTTTCAGAATGTCTGTTTCAACACCATTTCCGTATATAATAAATACAAGAGACGGAAGATATATTAACAGAAAAACCACAAGTATAAGTGTTCCTATTCTAACACTCTGCTTTTTAAAAATACTCATGTTCAACTCCATTTCTGCAGCGGGAAATATCCCACACACGGTATTTCTCTTTTGTATAAAATATTTTTAAAATCAAGTATTGGTAACATACTTTGATTAACTTTACCGGTTTGATTATTTTTAATTTTACCATACTGGCAAACCAAATAAAAAATAAAACCTGCATTTAATGAATTGAATTGGGGATTAGCCTATTTGTTTCTATGATTGTACAGTTTCTGCAGGGCTATCATATTTCCCAATTTAACATGCTCGTAAACCAGACCGCCCTGCATGTATGCTATATATGGACTCTTTATAGGCGCGTCAGCGCTAAGTTCGATTGAAGAACCCTGTACGAAAGCACCTGCTGCCATTATAACCGGAGAATCATAACCAGGCATGTCCCAGGGCTGGGGGGTTACATAAGAATCAACCGGTGAACCCTTCTGGATTCCCTGACAGAAAGCGATCAGGCTTTCCTCGTTATTAAACTTCACAGCCTGGATAATATCACTTCTTTTTGTGTTTACAGAGGGAAGGGTTTCAAAGCCAGCACGCTCCATAAGAGCAGCACAGAAAACCGCACCCTTCAGGCTCTCAGCAACAACATGCGGAGCCATAAACAAGCCCTGAAACATCAACCTGTTATTGCCCAGTGAAGCTCCGACCTCTTTCCCCAGGCCGGGTGAAGTCAACCGGTAAGCAGCCTGCTCCACCAGTTCTTTTTTACCGGCAATATATCCGCCTGTCAATGCAAGCCCTCCACCCGGATTTTTTATAAGAGAACCTGCAATTATATCCGCTCCCACCTGAACAGGTTCGATCTCCTCAACAAATTCTCCGTAGCAGTTGTCTACCATTACAATAATTGAACTGTTTATAGATTTGATAGTGTCAATGACACTCCTGATATCTTCAATACACAGTGCGTCTCTCCAGGAATAACCTCTTGAGCGCTGAATCATGGCCATTTTAGTAGAAGAGGAAACAACATTGCTTATTTCCTCAATATCCGGCTTACCATCCGGTTTAAGTTCCACCTGCTTATAGCTTACTCCAAATTCCTTTAGAGATCCGCAGTTTTTACCTCTTATGCCTATTACTTCCTCCAGTGTATCATATGGTTTCCCGGTTACGGCTACCAGCTCGTCTCCCGGTCTCAAATTTCCGAAGAGACAAAGAGCAAGAGCTTGTGTTCCTGATACTATGTGATGCCTGACAAGTGCATCCTCAGCACCAAACACGTTTGCGTATACGCTGTCCAGAACCTCTCTTCCCCTGTCATCATAACCATATCCTGTGGTGCCGTTAAAATGAGAGTCACTGAGTTTATTATCCTGCATTGCCTTAATTACTTTTAACTGGTTTAATTCCTTGGTAGCATCTATTTTCTCAAATACTTTTTGAGCATCCCTCTCTGCCTGTTCAGCCAGTTCAATAACTCTATCCTCTATTTCAAAATTCTGCTTTAAATATTCTCTTGTTCTTAGGTCCATTAAAACGATTCCTCTTTCGTGTTAGTCTAGTCAACTTTGCTGCTTTATCTTACAAAGCCTTTTAGGCATGATTAAATAATAAAAACTCTGTTTTAAGGCGAGATAGTTTTCGTCAAGACAAGGTCGCATTTGCGGATATTATTTAATTATGCCTTAATAGCATTATATACCATTCGGAGCCTTCTAGCTAGATTTTATACATATAATTAATCTATTTAAAGATGTAATTAAATAATTAACCCTTTAAAGCTTATCCTATGCACATTACCAAATTAACTGTATAATTAAATTCAATGCAGCTGTCTGCCTGCTGACACTGCTTTTGCTTATGATTATTGATTAACCCCGGAGGTTCAAATGATTTTAGAACACACTGCTGATACGTCCGATTCCGGCAAACAACTGAAATATATTTTAAAGGGTAAGCTTAAGATATCTGAAAGGCTGGTTAAAAAGCTTAAATTCCAAAATAAAATACATGTAAATAATGAACCTGTTCACGTAAACTACATTGTAAAGGAAAATGACAAGGTTAGAGTTGAACTGGAACTTGAAGAAGACTGTGAATACATTGAGCCTCAAAATATTCCGATTGATATTATTTATGAAGACGACTGCCTGTTAGTTCTTAACAAACAGCCGGGAATTGTTGTACACCCAACCTGCAGTCATCCTGATACCACAATTGCAAACGGTATCGTGTATTACCTGAAACAGAAAGGGATTTCAAAAAAAGTAAGACCCGTCAGCAGACTTGATAGAGAAACCTCAGGAATTATTATTTTTGCCAAAAATTCATTTACTCAGGAAGCTCTTATTAAGCAAATGCATGCAAAAATATTCGAAAAGGAGTATCTTGGAATTGTACAGGGCATTCCCTCCGCTAAAAAAGGTACAATCGACCTGCCTATTGACAGAAAACCCGGCAGTATTATGCTCCGGCACATTTCAGAAACAGGAGCACCTTCTATAACCCATTATGAGGTATTGGAAAGCTTCCGGTCACATAATGCTGCATTACTTCGATTTAAGTTGGAAACTGGCAGAACACATCAGATAAGAGTTCACTGCCAGGCCATGGGTTACCCCATATATGGTGATACATTGTATTCGGAAAATTCAGACTTGTTAATTTCCCGTCAGGCTCTCCATTCGCACGTAACCAAAATAGTGCATCCGGAAACCCAAAAGGAAGTCATCTTCAATGCTGAACTGCCATCCGACATAAAAACAGTGCTGGAAATAATGCGAAATTAACCTGTAAATATTTTACATAAGCAGCCTCCTATGCTACTATCTACTTATACAACTGAGTTTTCAAGCATTACCGCAAAGGCAGTGTTTGAAAAATACAAATGAAAAAGGCAACTGTTTAGGAGGTATGCAAGTATGGATGTTCTGAAGGATCGGTATTCAATAACTGAGTTAAGCGAATCTTTAAATATAACAGATCATGCTTTGAGATTTTATGAAAAGGAATTCGGGTTAAAAATCCCCAAGGATAGCCGCGGAAGAAGATTTTATACTACCGAGCTGGCAAATGTCATGTATCAGATCAAGGATATGCGTGATCAGGGACTTGAACTTAAAGCCATAAGAAAGATACTGGAAGACGAAAACGTTATTCATGAAAGTAACAAAAGTCCATCTTATGCTGAAGCAGTTTCAATTGATGGCAAAGAACAGTACCCCGCTGTTATCACCTCCATCCCTGCTCAATTAAACAACAATGAATTGGCAATTATAATTGATGCTCTAAACAGTATGAAGGAGCAGGTTTTTAATAATATTTCCACAGAACTTTTGTCCACCAGGGAGCAAATATCTAAGGAAATACATAAATCAAAGCTTGAACTTGGAGCATGCGTTGAAAACAGTTCAAGAAAACTTGAAATAAAGCTTGACCGCCATTTTCAAGAGGTAGACAGAGCTCTGACCAGTTGGAGAGAAAAAAAGACCACTTCCCTTGCGGGAAGGTTAAAAAAGCTAATCGGAAAGTAGTGAATTAATTTTGAAAAATTCATTTAAAGCTTTAAACAATAATAACCCCTAACAAACAATAAAGCCGACTTTCTGAGCCGGCTTTTCTTATGATACTTTGTTATTTATCTTATGACATAAATATTTGGGTTTACAATAATTCTCTAATTCACTGAAACATTCTATTCCTTCAGGGCAAAACCTTTGGCATCCTTGTTTATTGTACCTGCCAATATCAATATACCTTCAATCAAACCCCATATATATATAATTGGTGAAAAGATGAAGCATGATAGCACTGTAAGCAGCAGCTGTGCCAGACCTAATCCGATATATCCCAGATAGAATCTGTGAACTCCGAACATTCCAAGGAAAATACCGAACAAACCCGCTGCCAGCTTGGATTTCTGCTGACCATATGCATTTAAATTAACTCCACATTTCATACAAACCTGAGCCATTGAATTTGTTATGTCTCCACATAAAGGACAATAATTATTCCCCTTTCCAACAGGTACTCCGCATGCAACACAAATAGCTGCCTGATCATTCATAACGTTACCACAATTTCTACAATACATAATATTTACCTCCTGCTTATTATTTATGGT
The DNA here is from genome assembly GCA_023409265.1 of Bacillota bacterium. Classification (GTDB taxonomy): domain Bacteria; phylum Bacillota; class Clostridia; order Acetivibrionales; family DSM-1351; genus Ruminiclostridium. The sequence goes on from JAEYHZ010000043.1 coordinate 23,796, forward strand.
TAAGTGTTTTTATCTTCATACAAGTTTCGAAAATGTATTACATCTCAGTATACGATTTAGTACAAAGTATGTCTGAAATAAAAAAAGGATATTTCATATTTTATAGCTAGTAATTTTTTCATACTTGTGAATTATCATACCTGCTTAATATATATTAATTTTATAAAAATGTCCACTTAAAAATGAGGTCATAAAAGCAGTGTCCAGGTATCAATCACCATACTTTCAAAAATATGGTGATTTTTGGATTCTTATATGATAAAATTGGAAATATAGAATATTTATGTCAGGAGCGGATGTAAATGAAATTTGTCCTAAAGTGGTCATATTCCTGTGCCAAGTATTTAGCAGATGTTTTAAATGAAAATCATAATAAAAGATCCGTTTATTATTATGGCTTTTATATAGTATTTAGCACATTTGTTAAAGGCATTATATTGATTTCATTATCTTTACTTCTGGGAATAATGCTCCCTGCCTTATTGACTGTAATTGTTTTCGGGTCCTTAAGAATGCTTGCAGGCGGATATCACTTCGATAGTTACGGAAAATGTCTTTTAGTCTCATTGGCTCTTATTATAACCGCTGCTTTAATATCACAGTATACCTACAGTTACTGGAGTATGGCTTCCATGGTCCTGTTTTTGATTCCGGCATTTGCATTCAGCCTTTACCTGCTGATTAAGCATGCTCCAAAGGATACACCTACAAAGCCCATAACCGATCCTGCAGCCATACTGAAATTTAAAAGGCTGTCCATTGCATATCTGGGTATATTGCTGATAATTTGCTGTGTTTTGGTCTTTTTTAACCTGAAAATGCATGTTATCTCCATAAGTTTCGGTGTTCTGCTTGAGGTATTCACCATAACCCCTGCGGGGCATCGTTTTTTTAATATTATAAAAGCCGGTAGAGCATGAACTATCTGCTTTATTAATTGTATTTACATAATAACAAGACAGATTAATATTCTATCAAATACACACTGATAAGAGGTTTGTATGATTGATGTGTTGTTTCAAAATAGCGTGGCAGCAAAAATAATTATAAATACATTGTTTGTATCCATTCCTGAAGAGCTGTACCTGGTAATGTTTACATTAATAATGGTGGGAGAATTTGAATACTGGAAAGAACCCGAATGTAAAAGATTGATTAACCGATTCGACTATGTCAGGGTTTTCCTGCCGACTATAGTAGGTGCTTTATTATCGAATATTTTAATAAATACAGGGTTAAACTATGGCTTTTTCCATTTTTTAACTCCGATATTGATGTTTATTATTATAGTATTTACCAATGATATCTTCGGGGATGCAAGCGCAGTAAAGTGGATAGTAAAATCTTTCATATTCTATATGATAGGTTTTCTTTCTATCGGAATTACAGAATTTGCTTATGTACCCTTTATTTTATCCTGTACAGGTCTTACAATGTCCGATATTAGAGACAATCTATTAATTTATTTTCTGATTTCACTGCCTTCACGCCTATTACAATTTACTTTGCTTTCCTATATGGTAAGCAGGAAACGTACCCTCTTAAAGGGTAGACTTATAAAAAATTTACTGTCAAATCCTGTACCTGCAACTATTTTTTCAATATTGGTATTTGTAAATATTTTGTTTCTTCAGATACTTGGATCAGCAATTATGATTGATAAAGTGCTTATATCTATTTCTGACTATTCTCAAATAGTTATAATTACAGGCGTTGTTATATTTCCTATAATCAATATTTCAGGGTTTCTCTGGGGTTTCTATTTTTTACAAAATAGAGAATTTAAAGCTAAAAAAAACACTTCGGAAAAATTATATAAATTATTGGAAGATATAGAAATATATACAAATAACGAAAATTATGATAATATTAGGTGGAAGTTGAACGAAATTGGCGTGGATATTAAGGATATTGCTAAAAACCTTTATAAAGAAAATGAAATGGAGTAACTAAATACTTTAAATTTTAAGGAGGTACATAGCAGTGAAAACATTCTTTTACACAATTTTATCAAGTTTATTATATATTCTGGTATTATTATTCGGAGTAAAACCGGCTTGTATATGGTGGATGCATCAACCAAGGGTTCCAAAGCTTAAATAGGGCCAGTAGCCCGCTAAGTATATTTTTAAATGAATGATGAGCTAAATCCCCTCGTTTTATTTACCGTTTCATTTCTTTATAATGCTGGCTGCCTGGTGTAAAAGTCCGTTTCTTGATGTCCATTGCCAATTCTATATATGGTTCATTTGCAGGATCAAGTAGAAAGCTCCTAATTTCCTCCGGCAAATGGCTTAGATATGGAGCTCTTATCTCGCTGAATCCTATCAGGTAATCCACCGAAACATTGAAATATTCTGCAAGCTGCTTCAGCTTATCTATTGACGGTTCCCTTTTATTACTCACATAACCATTAAATGTCGGTATTTTAATATTAAGCTGGACCGCTGCCTCCTGCTGTTCCAAGCCTTTTTCTCTCACTAACTGCTTTAATCTCCCGCCAATGGTTTTTTCCATAAAGTTTATTTCCTCCCATTCTTATCTCAATACTATATTATAATAATAAATTTCTATAACTGTCAATTAATTACTTTTTTATACATTTCATATCGAATTTTCTGCAACTAAATTTTTCCATATTTGGATTGACAAATTGCATTTTGAATTTTATAATTATTTTAGTGGCAATATATTACATAATTCAACTATATTGGAAGGACGCATTACCAAAACATCACACCATCATGCTGGACACAAATCAGTTTTTGACGCTTTATGAGAAAAAATGTTGGATAAGAGAGGTTTTGATATGCTGATTGACGAAATAAACAAATTAAGAGAAGATCTTAATAAGCAGGTCGAAAATTGCAGCCTGGATAACGAAACAATTTTAGCAATCAGTCAGGACTTGGATAAATTAATTGTTGAATACTATCAAGCTGTGCTTAAGGGTCAAAATACCTGTTCCGATATCCTTTAAATATCAATTTTATTGCATTGAAATACTATATAGGATATAATTTTTATGGTATTTTTGATGCCAGAAACAATGAGAGGATAGATATACTAATGAAACTAGGTATTGTTGGACTTCCAAACGTAGGGAAAAGTACCCTATTTAATGCTATAACGAAAGCCGGCGCAGAAAGCGCAAACTACCCCTTTTGTACTATTGAACCAAATGTAGGCATTGTAGCGGTTCCGGATGAAAGGCTTGATAAGCTGGCTGAAATGTATAATCCTGATAAAATAACTCCTACAGTAATAGAATTTGTTGATATTGCAGGTCTGGTCAAAGGAGCCAGCAAAGGTGAAGGTCTGGGCAACAAGTTCCTTTCCCATATAAGAGAAGTTGATGCCATAGTTCATGTGGTAAGATGCTTTGAGGATGGAAATATTGTACACGTTGATGGTTCCATAGGGCCTGTAAGAGATGTTGAAACTATCAATCTTGAACTAATATTTGCCGATCTGGAAATGCTGGAAAGAAGAATTGACAGAACCAGAAAGAACCTTAAGTCAGGCGATAAGAAATTCCAGATAGAAATGGAGCTTTATGAAGCAATCAAGGCTCATCTTGAAAGCGGAAAACCTGCAAGATCAATGACCTTTGACAGCGAACAGCAGCAGATAGTTGACCAGTTGTTCCTGATTACCTTGAAGCCTGTGTTATATGCAGGAAATGTTTCCGAAAACGATCTCTCTTCACTTGAAGATAACAAATTCCTGGCTGAGCTTAAAAACTTCGCTGCCGGCGAAGACTCAGAGGTTATGGTTATATGTGCAAAGGTTGAAGAAGAAATTGCTCAGCTTGCAGATGAAGAAAAGGCTGATTTCCTTGAAGCTATGGGACTGGATGAATCCGGTCTGGATAAGCTTATAAAAGCCAGCTATAAAATTCTAGGACTTATCAGTTACCTTACAGCCGGACCTCAGGAGGTAAGAGCATGGACCATTATAAAGGGTACAAAAGCTCCCCAGGCAGCAGGAAAAATTCACAGCGACTTTGAAAGAGGCTTTATCAGAGCTGAAATTGTTGCTTATAACGATCTGATGGCCTGCGGCACATACACCGCAGCTAAGGAAAAAGGTCTTGTCAGATCTGAAGGTAAGGAATATGTAATGCAGGACGGAGATGTAACACTGTTCAGGTTTAATGTGTAATTCTATAGTAATGTCGGACAAAATGTAAATATCCCTGTAGACTTAAAGTTTACAGGGATATTTTTTTTAACAATAATAACCCCTTCAAGCCGGGGTGTATAGTTATTACGAACCAATTAAAGCTAATAGAATAAATCAAAAACACTGTTTTATTACTGCTTTTTGTTTATTCCTTATTGGCAAGAACCTCAGTAACCTGCTCAACTTCCTGGTCGTGAAGAACTTCATTCAGATCAATAATTGAGAATAGCTTCTCGTTCTTCTTCCCGACACCTTTAATATACTTTTTATTATTAACTTTTATAATGGCATCAGATTTATCTATTGAATCCTCGTTCAAATTAATTATCTCAAGAACATTGTTTACCATAAATCCAAAGAGCTGTCCGTCTTTTTCAGTAATTATTACTTTAGTCTTCTTTGTTATTTCAGAATCACCAATACTGAACTTTTTATTTAAATCTATTACCGGAACTACTCTTCCTCTTAAATCATACAGCCCTTTTATGTATTCAGGCATTTGTGGAATAAGTGATACTTCGCTGTATTTTTCAATCTTGAATACCTGTGATGCTTCTACACTACATAATTCATTATTTAGTGCAAATATAACAACTTGTAATTCAGCCATTCCTGCCACCTCCAAAAAAATATACCATTATTTTTTAATAATACCATAGTCCGGCATTAGCCGCAACCAAAATTCAAAGCGGCGAATTGCGGCCCCATTATCTTCTCCTGCCACTATTCTCTAATAAGAGTGTTGATTTTTCAAACTTTCAAGAAGAATAATATACAATACACGCTTTTTAAAGGAGATTATTTTTGATATAATACATTCTGTGCCATTTTGGAATGATAATAATTATCACAATTTATTTAATTAATGTAAAATAATGTCACAATACAAGCAATAATTTAATTAAACTGATAGATAGGACTGATTTTATGGAAAAAAGCAGAATTGAAAGACTTAATGAATTAGCGAAAAAAGCTAAAATCACTTCTCTTTCAGAAGCTGAACTGGCTGAAAGAGATCAATTAAGAAAAGAATATATAGGTGCCTTCAGGGCCAATCTGAAGGCAACACTGGACAACACTGTAATCGTTGACAAGAACGGTAACAGAAGAAGCCTGAGAAAGGATAACTAAACATATGGCTAAAGCCTACATTGTTAAAGGCAAGGAAAGCAGGGTTGAATATGGACATCCCTGGATATTCAGAAGTGATATTTCACACACAGATGGTGAAATAGTTCCAGGTGATGTTGTTGATGTATACAGCAGTAAAAATAAATTTCTAGGCAGGGGCTTTTATAATCCCCAATCCCAAATTACCATAAGGATGCTGACTTACGAGCATGAAGAAATAAACTATGATTTTCTGTATCAGAGAATAAACGATGCCTGGAACTATAGAAAGCAGGTTGCAGATGTCAACAGCTGCCGCGCTGTTTTTGCCGAATCGGACTTTCTGCCTGCGCTGGTGGTTGATAAATTTTCAGATATCCTTGTGGTGCAGACCCTTGCACTTGGAATGGACAGGTTTAAAAATGATATTGTCAGAATACTTGACGATATCATTAAACCCAGAGGGATATATGAAAGAAATGATGTTCCTGTCAGACAGCTGGAAGGGCTTGAGATGCAAAAGGGCTTCCTGAAGGGACCTTTTGATACTCTAGTTGAGATGACTGAAAACGGTGTGAAATTTCTTGTGGATGTGGAAAACGGACAGAAAACAGGCTTTTTCCTGGATCAAAAGGAAAACCGTGCTGCTATTGCGCCTTTCGTTAAGGGTGTAAAGGTGCTTGACTGCTTCACACATACCGGTTCCTTTGCACTTCATGCCGGACTTTTTGGTGCCGGAAGTGTTCTGGGTATTGATATTTCCGAGCATGCCGTTAAATGTGCTACAAAAAATGCTGAGTTAAATGGCTTGGAATCTGTCGTGAAATTTCAGGCAGCAAATACTTTTGATATATTGCGCGAATTCTATGATAATTGTGAAACCTTTGACACCATCATTCTTGACCCTCCGGCCTTTACTAAAACAAAAAATGCTGTTCAGGGTGCTATCAGAGGTTACAAGGAGATCAATCTGCGCGCAATGAAGATAATTAAACGAGGCGGCTACCTCATTACCTGCTCCTGCTCACAGCATGTGGATTCCGATCTGTTTATGGATATACTCTATGACGCCGCTGCCGACTCCAGGCGCAAGGTCAGGGTAGTTGAATACAGATCTCAGGCAAAGGACCATCCTGTGCTGCTGGCCTCACCGGAGACTGAATATTTGAAATGTGCTATTTTACAGGTAATATAAAGCAGCTCAGCCCTGCTGAATTTAGGCTTTCTATTTCCTGGAGTGAATTTGATATTAAAATTAATCAGCCATAAACTTATAAAAATCCTAAATTATGTTAGGATTTTTATAAGTTTTACTATTATTAAAATTATAGATACGACCGCATCTTTAAGCTTATAATTTATCTACCAATGTATTCCATGTAAGTTCAAGAACACCCGTCATATTATGCTGCTCGTTTGATACATATGTTACAACTGCACTTTTATCGGGCAGCATAACAACATATTGGCCATACATACCATCCATACGGTATGAATTAGGATAAGAGTTCATCCAGATTTGATAGCCATACCCTTGATGATGGTCAGCAGTTGCAAATTCGGGGTTAAAATCACTGGTTTGAATTTGAACAGAGGTTGCTTGCTCTATATAACTTGATGGAATGAGCTGCTTGCCCTTCCACACTCCTCGATCAAGAATTAACTGCCCAAATCTTGATAATTGTTCTGCGGTTAAATACAAGCCTGAAAAACCCTGCGGAATACCCATTGGACATGTATCCCATCTGGGTTTAGGTATTTCTAAATATGTGAATACTTTTTTGTTTAAGTATTCGTCCAGGTTAATACCTGTAGAAATACTTATGATTTTTGAGAGCATATATGTTGCCGAATTATCATATGTAAAATGAGTTCCAGGCTCATACACTATGGGTTCATTAAAGAAAAGCCTGCTAATATCCCAGCTCTTCCCCTCCCCCCAATCAACCTTAAACACCGGACATTCAGCATGTCCGCTTCCCATACAAAGCAAATCATGGATAGTCAGCTTTTTAAGATAGTCGTTATTAACAGCATGTGTAAATTCAGGGAAGAAATCTATGACATGGTCATTAATATTAAAGTAACCTTCATTAACAGCAATACCTGTTGCCATGGAAGTAAAGGTTTTGCTTACAGAGTATAACAGAACGGGTTTTTCCTCCTCAAAATTATGTCGGGCAATTATCTCCCCATTCTGCCTTACAACCACATTCAATACGTGCAAATTTTGCTTTTTTACTGATAATATCAAATCATTCAATAATTGATCTTTCATTTTAACAATCTCCGTCAAGTATTTATTTTCTGATAATCCTAAATGTAATCAGTTTAGTTGTATTAAGCACTTCTTTGTATCAGTACTTTTTGTATCAGTACTTTCCGTATGAGTACTTTCGTATGAGTACTTTTTGTATCAGTACTCCACTAGTTTACAATTGCATCCCCAGGAATGCAAGACCTATAACTAAATTCGGTCCAGCTCATTGAAATAAACTGAAAATCAAAATCTTTGCTTATGCTTTAACTTTTTTTACGCGCTTTTTGCATTTTATATATAAAAAATTCAACGGAGGTCTATTTTCCATATTCTTAGCCGGCTCTTCAATCTCCGAAAATTCTACCAATCCATAATTTTCAAATTCCTGTTTTATTGAATCGGAATCGTAAAAGAATATTTTTACTCCTTTCATTGTTTCAAACCGGCTTTTACTCAGTTGCTTACCCTTTCCGAACATAGGAGCTTTTTTTGAAACGGCTGTAAAGATCATATATCCATTTGGCTTTAACTGACTATAGCAATCTTTAATTAGTTTTCTTCTTTCATACTTATTCAATAAATGAATAAGAGCATAGCAAAATATTCCGTCATAAAGTTTACTGTCAAAAGGCATATCAGTGACTGAACCATGATGGAACATAATATCACCTAGCCCATTTTGTCTTGCCAGATCTATCGCTGTTTTTGAGATTTCAATACCTGTTACATTAATTCCGTTGTCATAAAAAATCTTTGCATTTCTACCGTATCCAATACCCGGAATCAATATGTCCTTTACTTTATTCTCAAGGAAAAGGTTCTTCGTTAAAATTGCTGAGTCCGAGGGCTCATTTCCCCACATCATTTGTTTCTCTATAAAGCTTGATTCCCAGAATTCTGTCATAAACAGCTCCTTTAAATTTATTAAATAAGTCTGAAATCCTGCTGGGGGCCGCATCTATCTCTTTTTACTATACTTAACACATTTCTGGATATAAATCCGAAAAGCGGCACTTCCACCCTCCATTAGAAATCTCATAATTGCTTTGTTTCTTATCCCATTTTCCCCCTAAAAACGTGCATTGTTAAGAGTTGCGATTGTTACCTTTAACAATCCAGCCACATCAAACCCAGTTTATTCTTATTATGTTATCTAAAACATTTTCTATGAAAACCGATAAAATATAGGCTGATACAAGAATGGATGTAAAAAAGAAGCGTTTTGAAAAAAGTTCCGGCATTTTTCTTTTGAAGCTTTTTATCACAAAATATAAACAAATTACTGATACTAATGAAGAAATTAGAGCTGGGAGATATTTCAGCAATTCTATATTGCTTAATTTATACCATATGAGACCAGTACCTATCTCATCCTCCATATATGGACTTCCTTTGATCAGTAATCCTGTATAAGCATGAACCATTGGTACAAGCCTAATTATGGAATTACAACAGGCTAATGCGCCAACTATCATTAATGCGGCTTTGTTCTTTGAACTTGTTTTACTTAATACAAAAGTAAATACAATTGCCATTGCTAACGTAAAATTCGGCCCCATGTCCCAAGGATTTTGATTATTTTCCAAACCCTTTCTAAAGTCAGCATCATGCGGTTTCTTATATACCTGACCAACCCTGTTAAATCCTGTGCTGACAGGAATTCCGGCAGCTGATGAGCTTATTCCATGCCCTACTTCATGGATAAATGTTGAAATAACAAAACAGAATAATAAAATAATAAACCATTGATACAATATTCTCTTCATAAATAAATCACCTTCTGCCCATCTATTAATGTATAACTGTTATAAGTTTAGAATTATTCAGATCCATCCAAATGCCTGTATTTAAGAGGAGAATACCCTGTTAATGTCTTGAATACTCTTCCGAAATGAGTTGAATTATCAAAACCTACCTTTTCTACAATTTCTGAAACCTTTAGCTTCGATTCCTTTAGTAAAACTCTGGCTTCTTTAATTCTGATACTGTTCAAATATTCAATAAAGGTAAAGCCTGTGGTTTCTTTAAATATTTTACTGAAGTATGTAGGGCTGATAAAGAAGTTCTTTGATATAAAATTAAGACTTAGCTGCTGGTAATAATTTTTGTTAATATAATTAACAATCTCAAATACTTTTTTGTGAGTACTGGCTGGTCCTGAGCAATAGAAGTTTTTGCCACTGTCTACCATTCGCTTTATGATTACCAGCAGCTCAATCAACTGAGCTTTGACAACATAATCATACCCAGGTTTCTTTTTTATGTCTTCAAGAATCATTCTATCAAGTAATAATTCTACAAGGTTTTGGTCACTTTTTTTCAGTCGGACAATATTAAAGTCCGAATAAAAACTGGAAAATAGATCGCAGTTTTTATTATTAAGAAAAAAACCACTTAGAAATTCTTCCTGAAAGATTACTACAACTCTTTCAAAGACGGCTTCACTTGAATTAACCATTTTGTGCAGTTGATTCATATTTACAAAAAGCAAATCGCCGCGTACCAATTGATAGGTTCTATCATCAACAAAATAGTATACTTCTCCCGAAAGCATATAAAAAATTTCATAGGCGTTATGGTAATGTCTTGCAGGCATACTTGTATAAATTAATTTTTTTCGGTCAATATCAAAATGAGTGCACTCATAAAATATAGTTTCCAAAATATAACACCTCAAATAGAATTTTAACATACCTGAAAGTTTAGAACAATATATGTAGAAAAAATGTATTTCTAATAAAAAATGTGGAGATAAATCGATGCATTTTACTATATACTAAAGCTGCCAAATGGTTTATGTCACGCTGGCTCTTTTCAAAAAATGTATAGGAGGATTAGGTGATGAAAAAGAAAATCATCAGCTGTTTTATTTGTGTTGTATTCCTTTGTAGTGTTTTGGTTTCCAATAATTTTGCTAGTGATAGTAGCAATATTGGCGACAAGGCAGTAAAAAACGTTATTTTACTTATTCCTGACGGAACTGAAGAATCAAGCATCAACCTTGCAAGATGGTATCAAGGCGGAACTCCGTTTTCATTTGACAAGTATAACTGCGGTCTGGTAAGAAATTACCCTGCAGATGGGATTATAACCGACTCAGCTGCCGCAGGCAGTTCTTATGCTACGGGGAATAAAATTAATAGCGAGACGGTTTCTATAGCACCAAGTCATGTTGAAATGCCGGGAGTTGAGCTGCCTGCAATTGAAAATCAGGGCCAACCGCTTGCCACAATAGTTGAAGCTGCTAAGCTTAAAGGGCTGGCTACTGGTATTGTATCGACCAGTGAGTTCGTTGATGCTACTCCGGCAGTCTTTGCATCACATTCCTCTGATAGACACTTTTTATTGGACATTGCTGAACAGATGGTATACAATTCACCGGATGTACTGCTTAGCGCAGGTACACAATTCCTCGTGCCTGGAAAAGATGTAGAAAATAACAGGCAGGACGGTGAAGATCTTACAAAGGAAATCAAAGCAAATGGATATGATTATGTAACCACCAAAGCCGGAATGCTGAATTCAAAGTCTGATAAAATTTGGGGATTATTCGGGGAAGGTGCCTGCGATGCTGAATTTGACCGTGATTTCGAGAATCACCCTAGTCTTGCAGAAATGACTCAAAAAGCTATTGATGTATTGTCAAAAGACAAGGATGGATTTTTCCTGATGGTTGAGTCTGCTCAGGTAGACTGGTTTGCTCATAACGGTGATCCTATTGGCGTTATAAGTGAAGTTCTTGCGTATGATAAAGCATTTGAAGTTGCAATCGATTTTGCCTTAAAGGATGGAAATACCGCAGTAATCGGAGTCCCAGACCATGGAACCGGCGCTATCTATCTTAATAATTATGGAACATTGAAAGACTTAAATGGAATTTTGCATATGGCCAAGAATACAACATATGGATTTGAAGATAAAATAACTGAAAAGAACTTTAAAGAAGTCATTGCTAAGTATTATGGTATCAAAGATATTAAAAAAGAAGAAGCAGCCAGGATTAAAAAGGCTATAAAGACTGGAGAAGGCTCAAATAGCGCAATTGGAGCACTTTATTGCAGCAGAGCTGAAATAACTATGACCACAGGTGACCATACTGCTGAAGATGTTAATTTGTTTGCTTATCATCCAGCCGGCTTTAAGCCCACTGACTACAAACAAAGCGGTACAATACTGAATTGTGATGTGGGCAAGTATATGCAGTATATTCTTGGCCTTGACTGTGATGCTTTGACTAAAACACTTTATGTATCCGATAGCAGTTTAAAGAAACAAGGCGCCAAAGTAACCGTAGATAAAAAAGATCCAAAAAATCCTGTAGTGGTTATTACTAAAGGTTCAAAAACATTGAAACTTCCTATAAATAAAAATATTGCAATAATAAACGGAAAGGTTACAAAGCTTGACTCATTGACATTACTAATTAAGGACAAAATCTGGGTATCTGGTAATACTTTATCTTTAATAGAATAACTTTATAAAGCAATAGATAAATACACTCAGAAACATTAATATTTTTTCTTAAAAAAGCTGCCGAGTTCCTTATTTGGTTCATTCGGCAGTTTTTAGTTTATCAAAATTCTCTTGCTAATTTTTTTGCTGGTTCAATTATTTATTTCCTCAAAAAAAGGGTCATATGTTTAATATCCAAATAATAACGTATGACGTACTTCAAATAAAAAATCATTTCCTGACATAAAACAAGCCCTCAAGCATTTCTGCTTAAGGGCTTGATATAAATCTGGCAGAGACTTACTTTCCCGGGCCGTTTCCAGCCAAGTATTATCAGCACTGAGATGCTT
>JAEYHZ010000044.1 GCA_023409265.1 Bacillota bacterium
AAGCATCTCAGTGCTGATAATACTTGGCTGGAAACGGCCCGGGAAAGTAAGTCTCTGCCAGATTTATATCAAGCCCTTAAGCAGAAATGCTTGAGGGCTTGTTTTATGTCAGGAAATGATTTTTTATATATGTCAGCAAAAGATTATGGGCTTTTGTCTTCGGAGCTAATAGCATGAAGACTTGTTTTATTTTGTACAGATATTTGGCACAAAAGGATTTGGGCTTCAAGTTAAAACTTGGGGTCTTGTTTATTTGTGGATCAAAAGTAAGTCCGGATAAAAATACTAACCGAGACTTGGGTTTCTTTGATAATAGCATAAAGGTTTCCTTGTCCAATTATAAAAATCTTTAGTGATGAATCACTCAAGGCCAGAAAAATTTAAATTAAGTGCAACCACTTGCGCAACAATTTATTTAAAAAGTATATAGAAGTATTGCGATTGGGAGAATAGTATATATTCATCTACACATATAGTAAATTGTGCTAAGTTCCTGTATAAATTATAATGAAATTATTGCAGTATATACAAATGTATGATAATATTATGCCCATATAATACAATTCGATCAGCTCAAATTTTATCCTTAATGCGCAAGCGGTTGCGTAAGATATCACAAATGTCATTCACAAGTGCAAATAAAATTTAAAAAGGAGGATTTAAAGTTATGAAAACAACACGAAAAAAATTTCTTTCGTGGATTTTGGCTATGGCGCTTGCGGTTGGAATACTTAATCCGCTATTGCCAGATGTAGTTCAAAATGTGGCTCAAGCTGAAATTACTGCACCTATAGCAGTAACTGCCGCATTGGCAGGAAATCTCCAAAAAGTACTGGGAGCGGTGGAAGATTGGGATCCGGCGAGCCCTGCTACAGAAATGAATTATTATGACAACGGTATATTTGAATTTACTGGTTACCTACCCGCAGGGCAATACGAATACAAGGTAGCGTTGGATGACAGTTGGGCTACGGCGTTTCCTGATTCAAATATAGCAATATCAGTACCAGGAGGAGGGAAAAAGGTAACATTCCGGTATGATTCCAACACAGGCCACGTTACAGATTCCATCAACAATGCTTCGGAGTTTGTGCCTGCTGTACTGATAGGTAACGTGCAAATTACTTCTGCCGGAGCTATAGGTTGGAATCCGGCCAATGCTGATTCTGAAATGGAATATACAGGGGGAGGAATTTTTAAATTTTCTGCTGAGGTTGATGCGGGGACATACGAATACAAGGTGGCGCCAGATGACAGCGGAACGGTTTCATATCCGGATTCGGGAAGTAAGCAGCTTCAGATCGATGCCAACAAAACAGTTACATTTTTCTATAATGCTAACACGCACTCAGTTAAGGACACTGTTAATGATACCTTTGCGACGGCTTCCCTTGCAGGTAGTTTCCAGAGTGAGCTGGGTGAAAGCGGAGACTGGAATCCGGCAGGTAAAGTTACAAAAATGCATGATGTAGATGAAGATGGTATTTACCTATTCCAGGCATACCTTCCCGGCGGCTCTTACCAGTACAAAGTAGCTCTGAATGGAGTATGGACCGGTGCGTATCCCGATGTAGACAATATCAGTCTGGAAGTTCCTGCGGCCGGCACAACAGTAAGATTCCTTTATGACTCCAATACCAGAGATGCCAAGGATTCTATTAATGACACGGCAGGCACTGTTCAAAGGTACATTGAATTCAGGTATATAAGAGAAAACAATGATTATAACGGGTGGAATATCTGGGTTTGGAACACCGGAAAAAAGGATGGACAGATTGACTTCACTGAATTGAAGGATGGGGTGGCTATTGCCAGAATTCAGATAGGAGCTTCAACCAGCAGTGTAGGCTTCAAGATCAGAAAAGGCACTGACTGGACTGTTGTAGATCAGAATTACGATAGAGCTGTAACTACCTCGGGGCAGACTGTTACAAAGGTGACCGCTAAAGAAGGCAGGGGAGAGCTCGAAATAGTTCCGGGGGTTACAGCGCCGGTCAACAAGGGAGGAGATTTTACATTTTTTTATAGAGATGAAGAGCTCTACCGTAAAAACGAAATGTATACTCTTAATCTTAATGGAAACGGTGTAAAGCTTAAAATTAACGGTGTTGAATACCCTATGTCATATTCGGCTCAAAATGAAAGATTTGAATACACTCTTCCAGATATGGAAGAAGGCACTTATGAGTATTCCTATTTGATCATGAAAGATGGGCAAACTAAGGAAGTACCTGACCCCATGAACACTGTCAACGGTGTCTCCAGGATTGTACATATCATACCACAGGCAACAATTTTAACCGCAGTTACTCCTTCCAGCATTTCATACAATGAGAATGCAGTCCTTACAGTATCTGTTGAGCTGGATAAAGGAAAAGTGGCAGCTGTGTATGCCGATCTGAGAGAATTGGGAGGAAAAGAAAAGACCGTTATTGATCCTGGAGTCGGTGCGGTTACTATTGCCGTAAAAGACAATGTAACAGCAGGAATCAAGCAAATTCCGATAACTGTGGTAGACGAGTATGGCATAAGCCATAGCTCTTCAGCTACGGTAGATGTAAAAACAAGAGTATCTGCCGGAGACCTGGATTTTGACTGGGATGAGGCAAGAATTTACTTTATGCTTACAGACCGGTTTAACGACGGTGACAAATCCAATGACGATCCTAACGGTGAGAATTATCAGGCTAACGATGCGGGAACTTATCACGGAGGAGATTTTCAGGGTATTATCAATAAGCTGGACTATCTGGATGAATTGGGGATAAATACTATTTGGATCACCCCTGTTGTTGACAATATTGATTACAACGTAGGAGCTAATGACGGGAGTTCGTATTATGCCTATCACGGGTACTGGGCAAAGAATTTTACAAAACTCGACGAGCATCTAGGAGATATTAATAGCTTTAGGGCTTTGATTGATGCTGCTCATGATAAAGGCATTAAAATTATGGTGGATGTGGTCTTAAATCACACGGGATATGGCCTGAAGCCGGCAGATGCGGGTAATGGTACAAACAAGACAAATTATCCTACCGATGAAGATCGTGCCAGATTTGTAAACATGCTGCGTGATGGGGGCGGTGATGAGGTACAGGGCGAACTGGCTGGTCTTCCTGACTTTAAAACCGAGGACCCTGCCGTAAGAGCCCAAATTGTCCAATGGCAGACAGACTGGCTTAACAAGGCAAGAACAGATAGAGGAGATACCATAGACTATTTCAGAGTTGATACCGTCAAGCATGTTGAAGATGGAACATGGATGGCCTTCAAAAATGCTGTAACCGCTATTAAACCTGATCATAAAATGATCGGAGAATGGTTTGGTGCAGGCATCAATAACACAGCCGGAAAACTTCAATCAGGCCAGATGGATTCCCTCCTGGATTTTGAATTTAATGAAGTTGCGAAGAATTTTGTGGATGGAAAAATTGATGAGGCCGACGGATACTTAAGTAATCGCGATAAACAGTTCACAAATACGGGAACTCTGGGTCAATTTCTAAGCAGCCATGATGAAGATGGCTTCCTTGCGGTAACACTTAATGGGGACAGGGGAAAAATGAAGGTGGCTTCCGCCCTGCAGATTACCGAAAAAGGACAGCCTGTAATCTACTATGGAGAGGAATTGGGGCTTTCAGGAGCAAATAATTACCCGCAATATGATAATAGGCCTCAGATGCCATGGTCAGAATTTGAAGCGGGAAATTCCGATATGCAGGACTTTTATAACCATTATAAAAAACTGCTGAACATCAGGGCAACCCATTCCAAGCTATTTTCAAAGGGAACGAGGGCTGAGGTAGCGGGAGGAAGCAGAGAAGGCTATTCGGTAGTAAAACGAACTTATGATAATAAGAGTATATTTGTTGCATTAAATACATCTGCAAATAAGGCTGAAAATGTTACTTTCAATGTAAACGTAAAGGACGGTTCAGTTTATAAGGATGAATATAACGGTACAGAATTTACTGTTGCCGGAGGAAAGTTGAACATCAGCATCCCCGGAAGAGATCAGGGAGGGACTGCAATACTGACCACCAGTGCCCCCAACACAGATATACCGGCAATTCCTGACCGACATATACGGATTCATTACAACAGGGTCGACGGTGATTATGACGGGTACGGTTTATGGCTTTGGGACGACGTTGCAAACGCTTCTGTAAACTGGCCGACCGGAGCATCCTCCTTTGATCCGGAGCAAAGGGACAGCTATGGCGTTTATATGGATATCCCGTTGAAGGCTGACGCTAAGAAAATCGGTTTTATTGCGTTGGATAAAAAAACCGGAAATAAAGACGGAGGAGATAAGACCTTCTTATTTAAGTCAGCTGAAATGAATGAAATATGGGTAAAGCAGGGAACAGATGAGGTATTGAATTATGAGCCGGTTCAAATTCCGGAGAATACCGTAAGAGTGCATTATGTCAGAAATAACAAGGATTACGAGGGCTGGGGCCTCTGGCTTTGGGATGATGTTAAAACAACTTCGGCAGAAATCGGAGAATGGCCGGTGGGAGCAACACCTTTTGACACCGGGCATATTGACCGATATGGAGCTTATATTGACGTTCCGTTAAAGGCTGCTGCTAAAAAACTGAGCTTCCTTGTTGTAAACAGGAATAACGGAAATCAGAAAGACGGAAATGATAAAAGCTTTAATCTTCCTGGGAGATATAATCAAATATGGGTCAGGGAGGGTGATAATTCAGTTTATATTTCACCATACCGGGAATTGGCAGTGGGGCTTGTTTCGGCAGAGATTATTTCAAGCAATAAGCTTCTGCTTGGTTTTACAATGACCGAGGGTCTGAATACCGATGAACTGAAAGGTGCTCTTCAAATCAAGGACAGGGACGGGACTGTAATAACCCCCGAGAGTGTGGCAATCACAGGAAATACAACTGTTGAAGTGACCACATCCGTTGATCTGGAAAACCTTTCGCTTAACGTTACATACTCGGGAAAAACTGTCTCTGCGACATCAAGCTGGAGATTGATTGATGAAAAGTATTATTACAATGGCGATGATCTTGGGGCAACTTACAGCAACGGAAGTGCACTCCTGAAACTATGGTCACCGAAAGCAACCAAGGTAATTGCAAATTTCTATGACAAGGCTGATTCTACAAAGTTTATCGGGAGTTTTGAACTAGTAAAAGGTGAAAAAGGCGTTTGGTCAATATCTATTACTCCGGACGATTTGGGAGTAGGTGACCTGAGGGGATATTTCTATCAATATGAGGTTACAAATGACGGAGTTACAAAAAAAGTACTTGATCCGTATGCAAAATCCATGGCTGTATTCAGAGTGGACACAGCCGGTAATGCAGGACCCGATGGAGATACTGTGGGCAAGGCTGCTATTGTGGATTTAAACGGAACTGATCCGGCAGGATTCGGCAGGGCCAATATCAAAGGGTATGAAAAGAGGGAGGATGCTGTAATCTGGGAAATCCACGTCAGGGATTTTACCTCGGATACTAGTGTTGAAAAGGATTTGAATTCAAGGTGGGGAACTTATAAGTCATTTATCGACAAACTAAGCTATATCAAATCTCTTGGTGTTACACATGTCCAATTGCTTCCGGTTATGGCGTGGTATTATGGAGACGAAGCCGAGATGGGTAAAAGAGAAAACAGCTATTCGGCAAAAGGAAACAATTATAACTGGGGATATGACCCTCAAAACTATTTTGCACCGGATGGTGCATATTCGGAAAATGCTGCCGATCCGGAGCTGAGGATAAAAGAGCTGAAGGTGCTTATTGATGCAGTCCATGATGCCGGTATGGGTGTCATACTTGACGTGGTTTATACTCATATGGCAAAAGCAGACTTTCTTAATGATATTGTACCCAACTACTATCATTTCCAGGATGCTAACGGGAAATTCCTGGGCGGATTCGGCAACAACCTGGCCACAAATCATAAAATGGCTGAGAAGTTTATGGTTGATTCGGTGAAATACTGGTTTAAGGAATACAAAATAGACGGAATGAGATTTGATATGATGGGTGATGCCACTTATGAGGCGGTTCAAAAGGCCTGCGATGAGGCGGCAAGCATCAACCCGGATGCATTATTTATCGGTGAGGGCTGGAGAACCTTCTCAGGACATCTGGCTGATCCTACCCTACAGGGGAAGGCCGCAGACCAGGATTGGATGGATAAGACAGATACAGTAGGTGTATTTTCCGATGAAATCAGGAATGAGCTTAAATCCGGCTACGGAATGGAAGGAGAACCCCGGTTTATTACAGGCGGTTCCAGAGATATAAATGTAATCTTCAATAATATCAAAGGACAGCCGGGGAATATTACAGAGGATGATCCCGGAGATATAGTCAACTATATTGAAGCGCATGACAATCTAACCCTGTACGATGTCATCGCACAATCCATAAAGAAGGATCCTGCCATACCTGAAAACAATCTGGAAATCCACAGGAGAGTAAGGCTTGGTAATGCACTCATTTTGACCTCCCAGGGTACCGCATTTGTCCATGCGGGGCAGGAATACGGCAGAACAAAGCAGTGGCTGGGGGCAGGGGTACCAGAGCAGAAATATAACGAGCTGAAAGATGAATCCGGCAAGATTTTTGGATATTTTATCAATGACTCCTACGATTCATCCGATGCCATTAATAAATTTGATTGGGCAAAAGCTGCAAATCCTGAGTTGTACCCGGTTAATGACGCGACAAGGAAATATACCTCCGGACTGATAGCTCTGCGAAAGTCAACCAATGCTTTCAGGTTGGGGAATCAGAACCTGGTCAATTCCAATGTGACACTGATTAATTCGCCAGAGATTAAGGCAAATGATCTTGTTATCGGATACAAGAATGTTTCTACAGACAAGACAGGCACCTACTATGTATTTGTCAATGCAGACAGTAAGTCCAGAGCTTTGACTCTACAGGAAAATCTGACAAAGGGAAATGTGCTTGTAGACAATGATGAGGCAGGAGCATCAGAGGTAAAACAGAAATCCGGGTTTGTACTGTCAGACAGATCGATAGTACTGGAGCCTCTTACAACAGTGGTCATACAGATACCTTATAAAGAAGGAACTTCAACCGGCGGAGGAGGTACTTCTTCAAGTACTTCTGGGTCCTCCAACAGTTCAACTGTACCCTCCAACAGTTCATCGGTTGATGAAAAGACAGTTAAGGCAACTGTGGATAGCAGTGGAAAAGCTGTTGCTGCAATCAGTTTGAGTTATATACGGAATGCAGTAAATCAGGCATTGAGCCAGGCGGGAAAGGAAGAAGCAGGGAGAAATACCGGAGTTGAGATAAGAGTTGAGGCAGGGAAAGAGGCAAAGAGTATAGAGACCGTCATTCCGAAAGCTGCTGTTGAACTACTTATGCAAAACAAGGTGAATATGCTCAAACTTATTACCCCTATTGCTACAATTACCTTCAGTGAGGCAGCGCTTTCCTCACTTTATGATCAGGTACAGGGCGATCTAAAAATTATTACCGCCAGGCTGGATAATTCCTCCTTGTCGGAGCAGGCAAAGAAAGCTGTGGGCAACAGACCGGTATTTGATTTAAGTGTTTACAGCGGAGAAAAAGAAATATCCCAGTTCAATGGAAATGTGGAGGTAGCGGCTTCATATATGCCACAGGAAAAAGAGGATATCAATGCTATTCTCTTCTACTTTATCAACAGAAATGGTGAGCTGGATGCGGTAGGCAGCAGCAAATATGATCCTGTAAGTAAAATGGTTAAATTCAGGACACGTCACTTTTCCCAGTATGCCATAGGTTATAATAAAATGACCTTCAATGATGTGGCAGAAAGTGCATGGTATAGTAATGCGGTAACATTTGCAGCAGCAAGGGAAATCACTGCCGGTACTGGCAAGGGCAACTTCAGCCCGGAAAAAGGATTGACCAGAGCTCAATTTCTGGTAATGTTAATGAAGGCCTACAGGATAGCGCCTGAAGCAACACCTGGCAACAACTTTGCAGATGCCGGTAACACCTATTATACAGGGTATCTTGCCGCAGCCAGAAGTCTTGGTATAACCGCCGGAACCGGAAACAACCTGTATTCTCCCCACAAGGAAATCACAAGGCAGGAGATGGTTACCCTGTTGTATAGGGCTTTAGCGGTTATTGGTGAACTCCCCGGAGGAACTGGCGAAAGAGCAATTGAAACCTATGAAGATGCGGGGCAGGTGTCATCCTGGGCCGGGGAAGCCATGAAAATTTTTGCTGAAGCAGGCATCATCGGCGGCAGTGGGCATAAACTAAATCCCAAAGCCAAAACAAGCCGGGCGGAAATGGCACAGGTATTATATAATTTATTGTCAAAATAGTGTAACAGGATTATAGTCCATAACTTCATAATATACAAAGCTGCTGCAAAACTATCAATTAAGTTTTGCAGCAGCTTTTGCTTTGTTTATTTAACAGGTTATTTATTATTTGAATTAAATTAAATTTTATGGAACAAAATACTCAATATATTCAATGTTGCAAGTTAAATTTTATAAGGACAATATTAACCTATCTTTTGATATGGTACTAATCAATTTGTAGAGACATAATAAACAATTATTTTTGGGTAGAAAGTTACTTGATTAACCCAGGAAAGAAGGCGTTCTATGGATACAGTAAAACAATTGAAAAAAGTTGGAACCCATAACGGCAGATTTCATGCGGATGAGGTAATGGCAACTGCCATATTAAAAGAAGTATTTGAGATTGAGCTCACCAGAACCCGGGATCAGGAGGTACTTGACGGACTTGATATAATTTACGATATTGGTAATGGGGAGTTTGACCATCATCAGTTGGAAAAGGAATACAGGGAAAATGGTACACCTTATGCCGCATGTGGTTTAATTTGGCGGAAGTTTGGCAGAGATGCAATAATAACAATGCATCCGGAGATATCAGACAGGGATGTTGAGACGGTTTTCAGATATACCGATGCTGTTTTGATAGAGGGGATTGATGCGGCTGATAATGGTATCAGAACAACTGAAAACATTATTCCTACCATGTGCCTGTCTTCCATCATTGGTGGATATAATCCAACATGGGATTCACCGGCATCGGTAGATGAGGCTTTTAATGATGCAGTCAAATTTGCATCGGATATTTTGGATAATTTGGTTGATCAAAAGGTCTCGACAATTAAAGCCAGGTCATTTGTTATGGAAGCATATAATACTCGTGTAAAACCCCAGTTGTTGATCTTGGACAATAATTATCCCTGGGAGAGAACCCTAAAAGAAATCGATATCAATAAGGAAGTTCTGTTTGTTATTTATCCGAAGGAAGATGGCTATTATATACAAACTGTGCGTGAATACGGTGAAGAACGAAGAGACAGGAAGAGCCTTCCCAAATGCTGGGCGGGAAAAAGAGAAGAAGAACTTGGTAAAATTATCGGAATACAAGATGCTGTTTTTTGCCATTCGGCAAGATTTATAGCTAAAGCCGGATCCCTTGAAAGTATATTAAAAATGGCCGAAATGGCTGTTGCGGAACCTGAAGTCAAGCAAGGGAAGAAGGGTACGGCAAGAAATGTTCTTAGGAATATTAAGCGATTCTTTAGAGCTCGTATCGTTATTAGAAATAAATGCAGATAAAAAACACTCTGGATTGAAGATTCAGGAACATTAATTAACCTCAGGACTTTAGTTGAAAAGTATAGTCTTGAGGTTTTTGCGTCTTTGGAGGTTAATAACTTTAATGCTTATTGTGTGGTTCTGACCTTCCCGGGGGATTCACCATATTTTTCTCTGAAAAGGTGATAGAAGTGGCTTAAATTTTCAAATCCTGCCTCCAGGGCCACATCAAGAATATCCATATTGGTGGTAATAAGGATATTCCTGGCATAGTTAAGCTTGAGATTATTGATGTAGGCAGTAGGCGTTGTATTCAGATATTGCCTGAAGGTTCGATTAAGGTGTCCGGTACTTTTCTGTGATATGAGGAATAATTTATCAAGGCCGGCGGTAAAATTCTCTTTCTTTTGCATCTGAAAAAGAACAAGATCAAACCAGTCAGGAATTGCCTTGTTTTTATCGTTTTTATAATCTATAAACAGATAAGTAAGTGCATCAATCAAAAAACTTTTACCCAATATTTTTGCCTTATCCTCATCTATTGAGGTATACAAATTAATCTGTTCTCCTTTGCCGAGGAGTGACTCCATGTCTTCAGAGGGCAGAACTATATATGGAGGGAGTTCCAGAGTCTTTAGTTTAAGAGAAAAATACTGATCCCCAAGAAAATCAAAACATTCCTCAACCAGTTCTTTGTAGAAATTTACATTCATAAACTGACAGTCCATATTGTTGTAATAAGTGTAGCCATGAGCATCTTCAGGGCGAATAAATACAAGTGTACCTGTTCCCAACAGCTGCTCCCGGCTATTAACCCGATGTATGCATTTTCCCGATGTTATTATAAAAATCTCATAATAGTCATGATAATGCAGTGGATAGGCATGTTTAATCGAAGTTACAACGTGACAGTTTGCCTGGACTTTGGGATTAATCAGGGATTCTGCCGTAAGCATAGTCTCATTCATCATGTTATCTCCCGGGATTTATTGATTTCTTGACCGAGCCTGAAATATTTTTGTTCTTCTGGATGTCATTATACCACAAAAGCATGCAGAAACTCTACAAGACATTAAGTGCTGAAAGTGCTAATATCAGTATAGTTTAATGCTATTATAATTTTTGCTGCTGAAAATTAAGTTTAAATAGCACAAATAAGGTTCAGTCTGGAGGCGTGGTATGATTATATTAGATCTTAATGGCACATGGCAGATGAAAAGGACGGATGAGGAGAATTGGTTAAATGCAGTTGTCCCGGGTTCGGTGTATAACGATCTGCTGCAAGCAGGAAAAATGCAAGACCCATTTTTCAGAGACAATGAGTATGAGATACGAGATTTGTGTAAATTTGACTATGAGTACAAAAAGACATTTTACTTAGATGAAAGTGCTCTCGACCACGATAAGCTGATATTGCTCTGTGAAGGCCTGGATACACTGTGTGAGGTATTTATCAACGGTAAAAGCGTTCTAAGTGCTGATAATATGCACAGGACATATGAGGTTGATATAAAAAGCTGTCTTTTGACAGGAGAAAATATTATCCATGTGGTGATAAGTTCTCCAATAGATTATTGTCTGAAAAAGGATAGTGAGCAGTATCTTTGCAGCTGCGCAGATGCCATACCGGGTATATCACATATCAGAAAAGGCCACAGTATGTTTGGCTGGGATTGGGGTCCACAGCTTCCGGATATGGGAATATGGAGAAGCATTTCAATCCAGGGTTATGATATGGCAAGATTGGACGATATTTATGTTACACAAATACATCATGACAACAAGGTAAGCCTTGATGCAAGATTACGTATAGAGAACTGGAGTAATGAGGGTACAGGTATAGAGATTACCATTGAAACTCCAAATGGTGAGATGATTAAAGAAACTGCAGACATTACTGCATCTGAACAACACGTAATTATAGATATTGCCGACCCTTTGCTGTGGTGGCCCAACAATTACGGCGGACAACCCCTATACAAAATGAGTTTTAAATTATCCTGCAAGGGAAAAGCTATTGATCATAAAGCTATGAAAATAGGATTAAGAACTATAACTTTAAACCGTCAGGAAGATAATTGGGGAGAGTCCTGCGAGTTTGTTGTAAACGGTAAAAAGATTTTTTCTATGGGCGGTGACTATATACCTGAAGATAATATCCTGGCTAGGTGCAGCAGAGAAAGATCTGAAAAGCTGGTTAAGAGCTGCGTAGAAGCAAACTTTAACACCATACGTGTTTGGGGCGGCGGTTATTATCCTGATGACTATTTTTACGATTTATGTGATGAATATGGCCTTATAATCTGGCAGGATCATTTATTTGCCTGCGGAGTGTATGATTTTAGCGATGAGTTTAAGGAAAACATTACATATGAAATAAAAGATAATATGAAAAGACTTCGCCACCACGCTTCACTTGGTCTTTGGTGCGGGAATAATGAGTTGGAACTGGCATGGAACGAATGGGGATGGGAACGTTTTGGAGAAAAGTTGAAGAAGGATTATCTGAGACAATTTGAAGAGCATATGCCTGAAATAGCAAAAGAGGTGGATCCCAATACTTCATATCTGATGGCATCTCCAACATCAAAGGGAGGATTTGCTGATCCTAACAGCCAGAATATCGGAGATATGCACTATTGGGACGTATGGCACGGAAGAAAGCCAATTACAGAATACAGAACCCTTTATCCAAGGTTTATGTCAGAGTTCGGGCTGCAGTCATTCCCTTGTCTGAAAACAGTTGAAACCTTTACGCTGCCTGAAGATAGAAATATATTCTCATATGTTATGGAGTCCCACCAAAAGAACGGTACCGGCAATGAGAAAATTCTTTATTACATTAGTGAATATTTCAAGTATCCAAAGGATTTTGATTCTCTGCTTTACGCATCACAGCTTATACAGGCAGAAGGCCTGCGCTACGGAGTTGAACACTGGAGAAGAAATCGCGGACGCTGTATGGGAGCCATATACTGGCAGCTGAATGACTGTTGGCCGGTTGCTTCCTGGGCGAGTATTGATTATTTCGGCAGGTGGAAGGCAGCCCATTATGAAGCAAGAAGGTTTTTTGCACCAATTATGGCTTCAGCAGAAGAGGAAGGCACCAAAGTTTCACTGCATGTAACAAATGAGACCCTTGAAAACTTTAATGGAAAGCTGATGTGGAGACTTATGGACCATAAGTCAAATGTTATTCTGGAAAATACCATTGAGGCTGTCATGGAACCGCTGTCTACAGGAGAACTTGAAAGCCTTGATTTTAGTAATTACCTGGATACAAAGCAGAAAATGAGAGAAACTTACCTGGAGTTTATACTGTTTGATGAAAATAAGGTATTGGGACATGGAACTGCCCTTTTTGTAAAGCCAAAGCATTTTAATTTACAGAAGCCTGAAATTACGTTAAACATTTCCGAAGAAGAGGACAGATTTCTAATAGATATACGCAGTAAGGCTTTTGCACGATTTGTTGAGCTGGATCTGAGGGATGCCGATGCAATATTCAGTGACAATATATTTGATTTATCAGCCGGGGCTGTAAAGAAGGTTGTTCTGAAAAAGGAGAATATGTCTACGAGATTAACTCTTGAGGAATTAAGGAAACAAATAAAAGTACGCAGCCTTTATGACACCTATGAGTAATTAATAAGTTGAAAAAAAGGGAGAAAAGATGCATCGCATCTTATCTCCCTTTTTAGTAAAGTCATTGTTTAGCAGGAATCCGGACTTCAACAGTTGTACCCTTGCCGTATTCGCTTTTGTAGGTTAATCCGTATTTGTCTCCGTAAAACAGCTTAAGCCGGTCGTTTATGTTTTTTATGCCATAACTGCTGCCGGAGGAACTACTCATTGCTCCCTGGGTTATTTGATCAAGTTTATCCTGTGGGATGCCTATTCCGTCATCATTTACCCATAAGATTATATCATCATTATCAATACTTCCACTAATGACTATAGCCCCTTCCTTGGTTTCTTTTCCCTGGATTCCGTGGATAATTGCATTTTCAACTATAGGCTGAAGTGTTATTTTAAGAATTTCGAATTCTTTTATGTAATCATCCAAATCAATTATAAAATTAATCTTATTATTGAAACGGATATTTTGAATGTCAACAAAGAATGATACATGGTACAGCTCGTCCTCGATTTTTACCAGTTCTTTGCCCTTACTCAGGCTTAGTTTATAGAATTTGGCCAGGGACTTTACCGAGGCTTCGATTTCATTGTATTTATTTTCCTGGGACAGGCATACTACCATATCCAGAGTGTTATAAAGAAAATGAGGATTTATTTGCGCCTGCAAGATCCTGAGCTCTGAATTTTTTACCTCCTGTCCCATTTTGTATTGGTCCTCTAATAGCAATTTGATACGGGAAAGCATAAAGTTGTAGTTTTCAATAAGCTCACCTATTTCATCCTTATCATAGGTCTGAGTAATGGGAGACAGGTTGCCGGTCTGAATATTTCTCATCTTATATATAAGCTGTGATATACGGCCCGTTATGCTTGTAGATAACAGCGCAGCAAGAAGATAAGCTATTGTTGCGATAATAAAAACCTGAAAAACAGACTGATTTCTTAATTTCAAAGTCTCCGAAAATACTTCCTTGTAAGGGATAACTGTCACCATATACCAATTGGTGCCATTTATAAGCTTGCTGTGGAAAAATACTTTTTCACTGTTTATTTCTGTGGAACTCCAGCCTTGCGAATTAGATGCATTACTTACTGAAATATTATCAAGTTTAAAGGTGTCAATAGACCGGTTATCGGATGCCATGACAATATTGCCGTCAGCGCTTTGAATATAAGTGATAGAGTTTTGAACAGTATTTGCATTTTTAATAATCTCGGCTATTTGATTTTTAGAAATGTCTATACGAAGGAGCGCAATAATCTCCAGGTAATTGCTGCTGCTTCTCAAAAAACTCACAGCTGATACAGTATTTTCATAAGGTTGATCATCAGTTTCAAAATATACAGGAGGACACCAGAGAATCCTTTTGCCACTGTCCATCAGCTTTTTATACCATATACTGTTCTGAATTTCTTTAATGTTAATCAGGGGAGAGGTTTTGACATTGCTGGAATTCGCATATATCAGACCATCCTTAACATAAAGACGGATTTTGTCCACTACTGACTTATCCTCAAGATTATGAAGAAATGTGGTCATATGATTCATATCGTCCATTTGCTGAAATATATTGGTATCAGCATTACTTATATTTGCAATTTCGTTAATTGTATCATCCTGGACCACCACGTCCATTGTATTTTTGACCTTAAGAAGCTTATCTGAAATAAAGGAATATGTCTGACTATAGCTCTTATCGGCAGAAAACAGTGCCTTGTTTTGTAAAATTTCGGAGAAGGTGGTGTACGTTATAAAAGAGTATAAAAACAGGGGAATTACTATCAGAACTATGTATGAAATCAGGAGCTTCTGCCTCAGCTTTAGATTTATAAAATACTGATAAAGCCTCCTTCTTAATTTATTCTTCATTAAGATGCATCTCCTTATACTCTGATGGAGTAAACCCGGTTTTTTTCTTAAATACTTTTGCAAAGTACTGACTGTCGCCGATGCCGATACTTTCTGCAACTTCAGAGATTGTACAGCTTTTTTGCTTTAGAAGATCACGGGCTTTTTCCATTCTGTAATCAGTTATGTACTGATTTATTGTATCGCCGGTTTCCTGTTTGAAAATTGAGCACATATAGGCAAGGCTTAAAAAATTATGTTCACTTATCATTTTCACAGACAGTTCATTATTGGTGTAATTTTGTTCTATAAAACGCTTGATTTGCAGAATCTTGCTCTTACTGTCCCTTTTTTCTTTCCGGCATTGGAAAAAGAATTCTAATTTTCTTATGCAGAAATCTTCAACCTCATTAAGAGTATGGAAGCTGCTCAAGCTTTGCAATAACTGGTTCCGGCTGTCTCGCTCAACATATGTTTCCAAGCCCAGCTCATTCGCCAAGTCATAAAGCTGAACTATAAATCTATAGAAATACTCTTTTATATTGTTGGGCAGGGTATTGGTATGCTTCCTCAGTTCCAGGGCCAATTTTTTTATGTATGTGAGTACTTTGTCCATGCCATCTTTTAAAATCCATCCCTTCATATCTTCAAGAACGGCCTCAGAAAAGATGTACGGAGTATGGCTGCTTTCAGAATAAAAGAGAATGGTTTTGTATCCGGTAAAAAAGCCTTTTTGTAAGGATAGAACAGCCGTAGCATATGATTGCGGTACATTTGCAATACCCGTGACCTGTTTACCTACACCTACGAAAAAGTCAATATTTTGTAAAACAGCTTCAAGATTTTTCAAATAAAGCCCAATGTATTCCTCTGTAAGAAGAGGCTTTTTCTCAGGGGGACATCCTATATGAATAAGGATATATTCATTATCCTTTATGGCGGAAACTCCTGTTAACCCGTTGGAGGTCAATATTTCGCTTATACTGGCTATGGCATTCTCCATGGAGGAGTAAAACCCGAAAGGTGTCAGACTGTCTTTGGCTATTATCTGTATTAGAATGGTTAAATAGTTCCAGCCGGGCTGAATTCCCATTAAGGTATAGTCAAATTCTTCCTTGCTGAGCTTATAGGGGCTGATCAAATTTATTGCCAACTCGCTTCTGAGCAGAGAAAAGTTCCTCGCAAGTTTTTCATTTGTAACAGCATTCTTACGGTTCTTGAGGTCGTCAATTAAGAGCTGAACAGCATCGTTTATTGCATTTTTAAGTTCACTGTAATCAATGGGTTTTTCAATATAACTTAAGGCCCGTAAATGAATGGCAGATTTAAGATATTCTTTGTCTGAATAGCCGCTCATAAAGATTATTTTAGTATCCGGCAAGGATTCACGGAGTTTATAGGCCATCTCAATACCGTCCATTCTGGGCATTCTGACATCGGTGAGTACAATATCAGGTCGATACCAGGCAGCCGTTTCAAGTGCATTGATTCCATCATCAGATTGTTCAATAAATGAAATGTTCAAATCCATCTTAGTAATGTTGCGAATCAGACTTTCTCTGGAGGTGATTTCATCATCTACCACAAGTAATTTAACCAATTGAATCTCTCCCGAAAAGTAAAAAGTTCGATGTTTTCTTCATTATATGAAATGCGGAAATCCTAGTCAATAGATATGGAGTTCATAAGAGCAGTACAGAAAGATTTTACACAAAAACAAAAAAATCCTCCATTATTGCTGAAAAAACAGGGTGCTATAATGCAGATATAAATGACAGCTGTGATATTTAACTAATAATTCAACAGGGTGGAATGATAAATGAGAAGCAGCAGCAAATCCTTTATTTTTAAGTTAAGGGAATATAAGACACTATTAATTATGTTGTCACCGGCAATTCTTTTCTTTGTAATTTTCAGTTACATACCTATGTTTGGGGTGGTTATAGCTTTTCAGAGATATACTTTTGACGGAGGAATATTTCATAGCCCATGGATTGGTTTGGAGAACTTCAAGTTTCTGTTTATGGGCGGAGATATTTTGAATGTAACTAAAAACACATTACTATATAACATTCTTTTTATTATTGTTAATAATCTGCTTGAGATTACCTGTGCCATCATACTGGCAGAATTAACAGGCAGATATTTCAAAAGGATTACCCAGTCAATGATGTTTCTGCCTTATTTCATATCCTGGGTGGTTGTAGGTGCTTTTACTTATAATGTTCTTAATTATGAGTCCGGTTCCTTTAATACGCTGATGAAAGCTATTAATATACAGCCTGTCGACTTCTATAATAATCCCGGAATATGGATATTGATAATTGTTCTTGTATGCGCCTGGAAGAGCTTTGGCTACGGTACAATTATATATCTGTCAGCTGTAATGGGTATTGACGGGGAAATGTACGATGCGGCTGAAATAGACGGAGCAAATATTTTTCAGAGAATCAGGCACATAACCTTGCCCAGTCTTATACCCACAGTCGTAATACTGGTATTGCTTTCAATGGGTAACATATTCCGCGGTGATTTCAGTATGTTTTATCAGGTCACAGGTAATAATCCTATGCTTTACCCATCAACCGATGTTATAGATACCTATGTTACCAGATCACTTGTGACGTCGCCGGAATTCGGAATGACTGCTGCTGCAGGTTTATACCAGTCAGTTCTGTGCTTTGCAATAATCATGGTGTTTAATTTCCTGGTTAAAAAATATGACAAGGACTATTCGTTATTTTAGTTAGCTTAGAGCTTATTTAGGATCTGAACGAGATTCTAAACATGCTATTAACAAAAATCAAACTTGGAGTGATAACAGTGAGTTCAAAAAGTACAAGTAACAGAGTTTTCAACGCTTTGGGGTATACGCTCATATCAATGCTTGCATTATTGTCGGTAGTACCTTTCATAATGATAATATCCAGTTCTGTAACAGCCGAAAGGTCCATCCTGAAGTATGGATATTCCTTGATTCCTAAAGAGCTTTCATTGCAGGCTTATGCAAAAATTTTCGGTTTTCCGGATGATGTATTCAGAGCCTATGGAATGACTATATACAATACCGCTGTAGGAACAGCTGCCGGACTCCTTCTGACAGCCATGACAGCCTATGTGTTATCCAGAAAAGATTTTGCATGGCGAAACAAGTTTTCATTTTTCTTTTATTTTACAACCTTGTTCAGCGGCGGGATCGTGCCCTGGTACATACTGTGCGTAAGATACCTGCATTTCAAGGATATGCCCTTTATTTCACAGGTGGCTCCATACCTGATATCAGTATTTAATCTCATTATTATTAAGAGCTTTATGCAGGCCATTCCTGAAGCTATAACCGAGTCAGCAAAAATCGATGGAGCAGGGGACTTCAGGATATTTATTCAGCTTATTTTTCCGCTTTCAAAACCGGTTTTAGCATCCATAGCACTGTTTATTGCAATAGGATATTGGAACGACTGGTATTTAAGCTTTATGTTTGTACAGAAGAGCACTTACTTCTCTTTACAGTTTTATTTGTACAAGATACTCAGTGCTGCGGAGGCCTTGAACCGTATACAGAGCCTTTCCGGTAATTACGTGGGAGAAATGCCCAAGGAAAACGTTAAAATGGCTATGGCGGTTATAGCAACAGGCCCGATAGTATTACTCTATCCATTTTTGCAGAAATATTTTGTAAAAGGTTTGACAATAGGAGCTGTAAAAGGATAATTCCGAGAAATCGGTTATCAGTATATAATATAATTTGAATGGGGGAATAGAAAGTGAAAAATTTCAAAAGGGCAACAGGCATGACTCTGGCTCTTGTTCTTACAGGGGCAATAACCTTGTCAGGCTGCGGAGCTGGCTCTACATCCGACTCATCAGCTCAGTCAGCAGCACTGTCCGCTTCTCAGACAACAACTCAGGGTACAACCGCACAAGACAATACAGCTAATGATCCGGTAAAGGCTGAAATTGCAAAAGGTGCGGTTAAACTGGTAGGATACCAGTTTGGAGACAATTCTGTTGACCATGAGATGGTATTGACCGAAGTTAACAAGAGGCTGCAGCAGGACATAAATACAACTTTGGATTTACGGGGAATTCCATGGACAGATGCAGAAAAGAAGTACAAACTGCTGTTTGCATCAGGAGAGGACTTTGACTTCTGTTACTCGGGAGCCTGGATCGGCTTTAATCAGGTTGCCACAACCAATGGTTATATGCCAATTGATCTTGAAATGGTTAAGAAGTTTGCTCCCGACACATACGCTGCTACTTCAGCTGACCGTTGGAAGCAGGTAACAGTAAAGGGCAATATATATGGTCTGCCAAACATTAATCCAAAAATTAAAAACGTACTGGCTGTTTTCAGGGGAGATATTTTAAAGAAATACAATATAAACACTATTGCCAGCAGACCTGACTTCGTTAACGCATTGCTTACTATAGCCAAGGGAGAAAAGGGGCTTTTGGCATGGAATGTAGGCAATAATGAACAAAACGGAAGAATGAGAGGAACCCTGTACAGTCAGGCGAAAAATTTAAGAGATGTAATCCAGGGTATACCTGTACTGTGTGTAAGTCTCGATGATCCGAATTTAAAAGTGTTCAAGACCTACGAGGATACTGATTACCTTGAATATTTGAAGACAACAAAGCAACTGGCTGACGCAGGGGTATGGTCAAAGAGTGCACTTTCCAGCAAGGATTCCGATGAAGCCAACTTCAATTCTGAAAAATCTGCATGCTATATTGCCGACGCATTTGATACTTTCAATAATAACAATGCAAAAACAATAGCCATAAACCCAGCCTACGAAAACAAATATTTCAGTGTTAATCCGGGGAATAAGAAGATTCCTGAAGGTGGAAACATGTCAATGATATCCATACATGCTACTTCCAAGCATCCTGAAAGAGTAATGATGATGTTTAACTTGTTTGAAACCAACAAGCAGTACTTTGATCTCGTTACTTATGGTATAGAGGGAGTTCATTATAAAGCAGCGGGAGATGACAAGTTTACTGCTATTCAGCCTAAATTTGCCGATTTTAACGGATTTACAATGGCGTGGGGTACTAACAATGCCAAGTTAATCCGTCAAAATTCAATCATACCTCAGGAACAAATAGACGAATATAACAAATCCTTGGAACAGGATTCAATAGTAACACCGTTGGCAACCTTTACTTTTGATGACGCTAAATTCAAGAATGAAGAGGCTGCAATTACAAATATTATTGAAACTTACATGATTCCGATTGAAATGGGTCTGACAGACCAACAGAAAGGGCTTGAAGTAATGAAGCAGAAACTGCAGGCCGCAGGTATCGATAAGCTGCAGGCAGAAGTTCAGGCTCAGATAGATGCTTATGTAAAGGAATATAACGGAACAAAATAAGCTGAACAGTTAAAGACGGATAAGAGATAGACAGCTCTTATCCGTTTTTGATATTTAAAACAACCAGGCTGTCCCAATAATGGGACAGCCTGGTCTTGCCAGGAAGTATTAACACAATTTAGTTATTTATTTAATCCAAGCTTAGCGTGAATAATCACTCCCATGTGGTTTACATCCAGTTCCAAGGCTTTGGTGAACTGCTCCCTGGCGTAGTCAAGCGTACCCAGACCCAGATGATTCAGTCCCAAATATCCCAATCCAATCAGATATCTGCAATGGATAACATTTCTTTTGTCCAGATCCTCGTCAAATATGAGAAAGTCCGGTAAGGAGACGGCAAAGTAATCTATGGTTACGTGATCATTCATATGAGTTTCACCATATGTTATCAACTTATCGAAGATGGCCTTAGCCTTATCACGATTTCCCAGTTTAATGTGTGCAAGACCCTGATAGAAAATCATTTCAGGAGGCTGATCGTTATAGTACATTGCACTTGTGGGTTCATCAAGTCCGACGGATGCCTTCCTGAAGTACTCAAGTGCTTTCCCGGGTTCCTTCAGTCCTTCATATGCGCAGCCAAGATAATAATTCAGATTATTTTCCTGTGCACCGAATAACTTGCCCTCACCTAAATTGTGAGGATATGTCAGGGCTTCGGTCAGAACGGCTATGGCACTTTCAAATTTATTGTCGGAAATATACTGTTTTCCAAGCTCTATGTTGGAGTTAACATACTGCTTTGTTATTTTTCCTTCTCCGCCTTCCCAGGGGTGGAACTTTCTCTTGGAAATCAGAGCTTTCGCCCTGCTGAAATCACCGGTTATATTTATTAGAGTTATATACTCGACATATAAATCATCTCTGATTTCCACCAGGTGAATATACTTTTCAAAGCTGAGCAATCTTTCTTCAGGAGACACACCAAGCTTTTTATATAATTGATCCAGTTCAAGGAATACTCTTGAATCCTTCTGGTTGAGGTTAAATGCCCTCTCCAGAGATTCCTTAGCCTTAACCGGGTCGAGCAGCTTATTGTAGTAGGCCAGGGATAAATTCCTGTGAACCGTAGGATAAGTGCAGTCCAGCTCCCGTGACTTTTCCCAGCATGCAACAGCTTCCTTATACTGTTTCCTGTCATACCAGAGGTTGCCTAAGTAGTAAAAGGCTTTGGAATCTTCAGGGTTAACCTTCTGGACTGTTTGCAGCACAAGTATATCCTCAAGGCGGTTCGGGAAGCAGTAATCAGGTTTTGCAGCTGCCCCCCTGATAAAGTTGTCACGGGCAGCAGCATTCTCTCCCCTGTTCAGAAGATTCCACCCCGTATAATAGTAGAGCAATGGGCTTATGTCATCGGCTTTACTTTGTGTGATCAACCTTTCCAGAATTTCAACGGCTTCTCCATACATTCCGCAGTCGGAATAATCCAGAGATAACTCTATGAAATTTTTCAGTTCACTCCTCATAAGTGTATTGAGTTCATTGAGGATGTGACCAGCTAACTCTGTATTACCGCTTTCTCTGGCTATAAGATACAGCTCATTTCTTGCGCCGAAATCCATAATATCAATCTTAATTGTTTCCTTTGCAAATGTCTCCCCCTTGCTGAAGGCCCCGGATTTACGCAATAATGCAGTTTTCAGGTTTCTTGCCTTTAAGTTATGATAATTCCTGACTATTGATTTTTCTATGTGCATGAGAGCTTGATCCAACTCATGACGAATACAATTTATTTTGGCAAGAGAGAAGTAACCACAGTCCTGCATTGCCACACTCCAGCAAGCCTTATAGAAAGCATCATATGCTTCATCCAGCCTTCCCTGCATTTTCAAAGATAGACCGAGATTATAATAAGGTTCTCCATCATAAGGATTTGGATTGTGTCTGGTTGAGGTTTTTACAGCAGTTCTGAAGAATTGCTCACTCTTTGTAAACTGTCCCCTTCTGAACAATAAGGTTCCATACGCGTTATTTATGCGGATATCTTCGGGGTCACGGCGTAAACCCTCCTCATAATAGTTTTCAGGTTCATAGGTGGCATGTCTGTATTGCTCCAGATGCAGGCCTGCAAGATACAGTGCTTCAGTATTGGCAAGTTCTGAGGGGCTGGAAATAGCTTTAGCAGCATTTGGGATCAGGTCCTGCTCCACAATTTTGGGAGTATATGCTACAAGTACTTTACCATCTTTATCAAAAACAGTGAGAGTGAGATCGGTCTCCTTGTCGCCGTCAGCAAGTCTGCACTCCTGAGTATAAGTACTTACAGGGGATAAAGAGGTGCTGACTTTCAGATAGGTTGAATTTTTACCCTTGAGCTCAACAACAGCATTCTCAAATGTAGATGTGGCATACACCGACACTCTGATATTGCAGTTTTCAACCTCCAGATTCACTGCCGCGTCAATAGTAGCATTTTTAACCATACCAATGTTTTTATAGGGCATAAAGTACTGGGTGAAGGTTTTTTCCTCGTAAGGGTTCAGCCATGTGAAATCAGGCTGGTTATCGGTAAAGACACCCGTCATGAGCTCAATATATGGTCCATCTTCGTCAGTAAGATTCCTGTCCCATGCCTGTCCGAAATCACCGTTGCCCCAGGTCCACTGTTTTTTTCCTGGAGAAATGTGGTGATCGGCAACATGAAGCAAACCGGCATGTTTTCCGTGATCGTAGCCTCCTACAAAATTGTAGTCTGACTTATAAGCCATGTATGAAGTTGGAACCGGGATGTTTTTATATTTTGAGATATCCACTCCGGCAGAATAATCTACCTTGTAATAGGTGCCGGTTGCTATAGGAAAGGTGGAAACATCTCTTTTACCATGGTCGAATACTGCGGTTACATCAGGCGGGAAAACCGACTGAGTATGATCATTTACTGCAACGGCCGGATTGGCCCACCATAGGAAGGTCTGAGGCTCGCAGGTTCTGTTGTATAACTGTGCTTTAATTTCCAGATAGGCCTTGTCAGGATAGAGGGTGAAACCTGCAGTTACCTTTGTCCCGTACATTTGATCAATTTCACCTATCCAGACAGTTTTGCTGCCATCGTCATTCTCCTTCAAAGTATACTCCACAGGTGAATAGGTACTCGGTCTATGATGCTGGGGCCAGTTGAATTCTATACCTCCTGATATCCATGGACCCGCCAGCCCAACCAACGCCGGCTTTACAACCTGATTATAGTAGACAAAATCGTAGTTGTTGGTTTTATCCAGTGCCCTTTGGATTCTGCCACCCAATTCAGGTATTATCCAAATCTGGATATAGTCATTTTCCAGAAAGACTACACGGTATTTTTGCATTATCTTATCATCGTAAATTTTATCGATTACTGGTAAAGGATAAACTTTGCCGGAACTTCCCTGATAAACTCTTTTCTCCAGAAACATTGGGTTCTTATCGGGTTTCCCTATGGGATATGTGGGTAGCTCAATGTCTTCTTCCCACATTAATGCTTTTCCTTTTGAATCTGCCATTGATATTCCTCCTTATTCAATGAAACCGGGAATTAAACTTATAACGTATCAGTGGAAAATTTCTTGTTGTACAAAAGTTTTCTTACACTTACCTCGTTATATTTTTATCTTAACATCATAAAACGCTCAATTGAATGGAATAAAAAACGGTAGGGATGGACTATATTACTATTATGATTTGATTTTATACAGATGACGTAATACAATAAAGCTTGTAGAAACTTTTACTTGATAATACTTTTATTAACGGGACAAAATGGAGGATGTTTTGAGACAGATCAAAAAGAATCAAGGCTTTAAAGATGAAAAATCAATAGTCTTTCCACGGCTTTTTCTATCATCGGCCACATGTGACCCTCTGGTGAGTTCAATATATCCAACCGATATCGGTTTCTATCCGCATGCACAATACCACTATCGTGAGCGTTCTCAGGGCTGTGATCAGAATATATTGATTTATTGCATCGGAGGAGAGGGCTTTTTAATACTGGATGGTATAAAGCACAAAATTGAAAAAGACACTCTTCTGATAATACCCCGGGGTACCCGGCATACCTATGGTGCCAGCAAAACCAATCCCTGGAGCATCTATTGGCTTCACTTCCTTGGAAGCAATGCAGATAGCTATCTGCGGGATATAAATGTTGAAAACCCTACTATTCATTATTCTGTAGATAAATCTTCAAAGGTAATGCTGTTATTTGAGGACATTTTCAGGGTCCTTGAAAAGGGGTTTACTCAGGAGGCAATGATTTATTCTTCACAGGTGGTTGCAAATATCCTGGGTACCCTATTGTTCCAAACGCCAAATTTAACAAGTGTTCCCAGAGAGACCGCCCTTCAGGTGGAGGAGTCCATTTTCTTCATGACCATGAACCTGAAGAGCAATCTGACACTCAAAGCCTTAGCTGACCAGGCCAATTTGTCACCTACCCATTACAGTTTTTTATTTAAAAAAAGAACGGGGTATTCACCTATAGACTACTTTTTGAGATTAAAAATTAAAAGTGCCTGCCAATACCTGGACACAACGCAGCTCAAAGTAAATGAAATATCCCAGCTGTTAGGCTTTAACGACCCATATTATTTTTCACGTGCATTTTACAAGATCATGCAGTTGTCGCCTACTGCATATCGTGCCGTTATGAAGGGTTAACCCCATAGAAGCGAGAGTTCCAGTATCAGAAGGGATTTCCAGAGTAGATTGCCACAATAAGTTTAGACTCAATTATATGTGGCTTCTGGGCAGGATCATTTTCTTAAATATAATTAAAGGAAAGAGGGCAAGAAAAATGATATATGAGAGCATTTTTAAAGGAACTAAGTCTGTTGTAATTGAAAATGACAATTTAAAAGTTATTGTACTGCCGGAAATTGGCGGTAAAATAGCGTCTATATTTAACAAACCAAAGGAATTTGAACTATTATTTCAATGTAAAGGCGATACCTATGACAAGGCGGCTATATATGATGACTTTGGTCAATATGATGCATCGGGCTTTGATGATGCTTTTCCATCAATTGACGAAGGTATGGTTCAGGTTGGCCAAAGTCTTGTAAGGTATCCGAATCACGGCGAAATCTGGACTATGAAGTTCAGCTGCCATATTGCTGGAGAGGAATTGGTTCTGCATGGAACCAGTGCAATTTTATCCTATAGTTACAGCAAAATACTTAGCTTGCAGGACGATAAGCTGTTAATTCAATATAATATTACAAACAACGGGCATGAGGATATTCCCTGCCTATGGGCAATGCACTGTCTTATCCGGTGTGAAGAAGATATGCTATTGATCTTTCCTGAAGGAACAAAAGAAATAAGGAATGTATTTAAGAGCAAATATTTAGGTGACATAGATGAAATCCATCCTTATCCTTCATTTTTTCTGGAGGATGGAAATGAATTCAGACTGGACAGAATATATCCCGGAAATGCCGGTAAGTGTGAAAAGTATTATGTGGATGGAAAGGTAAGAGAAGGTGTATGCGGAGCCTATTATCCCGGAAAGGATATAACCTACAAGGTGTATTTCGATAGGGACAAACTGCCGTTTCTCGGGTTCTGGCTTACAGAAGGCGGCTTTAGAGGTGATTATAATTGCGCCATGGAACCGGCAAACGGATTTTATGATTCAATTGCGACGGCTCAGAGAAACAGCGCGGTATATAGCCTGAAAGCAGGGACGGCTCTGACTTTTGACTTGAAAATCGAACTGAAATAATCAAATAGTAAACAAAATTGTCATTGCCGCCTATGTTTTACTGCGGTTGTGCCGGCATTCCGGCAGGGATAAGGATTGTAACGGTAGTCCCTCTACCGTAAACACTGCTGTATTCAAGGCCGTATTGCTCTCCGTAATACAGCTTGATCCGTTCATTTATATTTCTGACACCATATCCATGAGTACTGCTGGTGCTGGACTGCCGGGTCAGAATATTTTTAAGCTGTTCGGGCTTCATGCCTATGCCGTTATCCTGGACCTTAAGGGTTATGACACCTTCCGATACGTACCCGGTAATCAGTATAAGGCCCGACCTGTCCTTCTTTTGTAAAATGCCATGAAGGACAGAATTCTCAACTATTGGCTGTAATACTATTTTTAATGTCGTATATTGATAGACCTCCTCATCAACCTGCACCTGGAAATCGAATATATTTTCAAACCTGCGGTTTTGTATTTCCATGTACATTTTCACATGTTCAATCTCATTTCTGATAGGAATTATATTGCTTCCCTTACTCAAACTTAACTTGTAAAACTTTGACAGTGTCTGTACCGTATCCGATATTTCGGGCACATTGTTATTTATAGCCGACCAGTTGATCATATCAAGGGTATTATAAAGAAAGTGGGGATTGATTTGTGCCTGGAGGGCTAGTAATTCGGCATTCTTTGCCTCCTGCCCGATCCTGTACTGCTCATCTACCAAAAATTTTAGTTTTGCCGACATGCTGTTGAAATTTTCAACGAGTTCGCCTATTTCATCGTTACTCTTAGTTGTAATTTCAATGTTAAAATCTCCTTTCTTAAGGAGCCTCATATTTTTTATCAGAAGCGAGATGTTTTTAGTTATGGAGGAGGAAATCACATATGCCAGAATATATGCACCGGTGCCTATTAAAAGGAACATCAGAAGAATCTGGTTCTGGATTTCTTTTCCTACAGCAGTAATTTCGTTGAAGGGTGTTACAGAGACCAAAGTCCAGTCAGAGTTGGGCAGCCTCTGACAGGAAAGAAGAACCCGTTCTTTTCCCAATTGCTGATTACCATAATAAATTCCGCTTTTACAATATTCCTCAAGAGTATTGCTGTCAAAAAGCCAATCACTGTTGATTCTATCGGTGGAAGAAGAAATTATTTCATTTCTGGAATTTTGAATATAAGTAACGGAATTCTTTGTTGAGGAGGCTTTTTTCAATATATCGTTCAGGTTCTTTTCCAGAATGTCTATTCTTACAAAGCCTAAAAAATTAAGGTAGTTTGATTTATCCAAAATAGCGCTGATGGCTGAAACACGCTTTATGTCAGAGTTGTCAGGTTTCGTGGTGTAATCCTGCTCTGATGTTTTTACCCATATAACCTTTTTATGATCCCTGGTAAAGTCCTCATACCAGCCTGATTCTTTTGCATCCTGAAAGCTTAAAAAATTTACTTTTTCGGAGGAATATAGAAAATCATCCTTAACATAGAGCTTAACATTAAATACTTCATCCTGATTTTGAAATGACCTCAAATAACGCGACAAATCTTCCATGTCAAGCATTTGAGCGGGAATGCCAAGCTTGGACGGATCCTGACTTATTGTATTGTTTATTTTTTTGTCCACCAGAAGTACATCGATAGTGTTAATGATCTTGTCAATTTTATAGGATACAAATAAGCCCGATTGTTCGAAGGAGTGTTTGGCCGAATAGCCTACCAGTGTCTCCACGGTCTCATAAACTCTGAAGTTGGACATTACCGCAAAAATTCCAAAAGGCACTATTATCAGAAGCAAATAGGATATCAGCAATTTATTTTTTAGTTTCATGCCGGAAAACTTATGTATATAGTGTCCGGGATACAATTGCTTATTCATATACGCATCTCCCTGTATTCGGATGGGGTCATGTTTGTATGCTTTTTAAAAATTTTAGTAAAATAATTCTGATCTGAATAACCCACCCTGGCAGCTACGTAGTATAACTTTACAGTACTGTCCTCCAGAAGCTCCCTGGCTTTCTCGATCCTGAATTCAGTAATATACTGATTTAAAGTTTTCCCTGTCTCCTTTTTAAAAAGAACGCAAAGATGGGAATGGCTGATATACAGTTTTTCAGAAATGAATTTTATTGTTAGATCAGGATTGCTGTAGTTGTTTTCAATAATTTCATATATATCGGAAATACAACGGCTAACGCCCTCCAGCATGGTTATTTCTGAAAAATATGCCATAACGAAATTCAAGACAAAGCTTTCAACCTCATCGAGGGTAGTAAATTCAGATAGTGTCTCCCATAGAACACTTTCAGAGCTCGATGCCGAAAATACGATTTTTTGTCTTGCTGCGTGATTCAAAAGAACAAGGAGTATCTTAAAATACAGACTTCTTATGTTGGGTATCAGGGTGTTGGTATTTGGCCTGATTGACCGTGTCAGCTCCTTAAGGTATTCAAGAGCCTTATCGTTATTTCTGCTGACAAGCAGTTCCTTGAAATCATTTATGATCGATTCCTTCAGTTCAAAAGTTAATGACGGATTAATTTCCGGTCTGGAATATCTCCCATAACTGGTAAAGAACAGCTGCTGGGAAGCAATAACTGCCGACTGGTAGGATACCGATATTTTCTGCAATGTTTCAACAATACTGCCGATGCCTATAAAAACCGGACATTTATCTTTTAAGCCGGAAATAATCTGTGCTGATAAATCGGATAAGATATTATCATTTAAGTGCTTTATGTGGTCAATTACTATCAGGATCATGGTGTTGGCGTCCTTGAAGCTGGAAAAGGTGGTAATTCCGCCTGATAAAAAAAGACTGTGGATTTGCTCCTGCAGTGAGGTCTTTCCAATCCCCTTTGGAGATAAAGAATCCCAGTCCCTGACGCCAAGATTGAGGATAAGGGCTGCAAATCTTGTACTGGGTGTCACCTGAATATTGGAGATGTTGAGCCATTTTTCCATAAGTGCATTATCAGTATGTGTTTGAATGATTTCTATGGGAAAATTAACCTTGAGCATGTCCAGGCTTTCCTTAAGTGTCAAATCCTTTTTTAGATCCAGAACTTGTTTTTCCTTTTCTTCGGAACACATGGAGACAGCTTCTGAAATTACTTTTGAGATTTCCTTCAAGTTAATGGGTTTCTCAATATAACTTACAGCTTTAAGGTGCAGGGCCGATTTTAGGTATTCCTTGTCAGAATAGCCGCTCATAAAAATGACCTTGCAATTGGGAAGAGCTTCCCGCAGCTTTGTGGCAAGCTCGATTCCATCCATTCTGGGCATACGGACGTCAGTCAGCAAAATATCGGGTTTAAGCTCTGAGGCTTTTTCATATGCAGCCGCACCGTCAACAGCCTGTTCAACAAGATCCACACCCAGGCTTTGCCAATCAAGATTTCTAATAAGACCATTTCTTACAAAGCCTTCATCATCGGCGATTAGCAGACTAATCATTCTGAACCCTCCATTTTTCTACAGATTACCGTTTCAACGTTTTTATGCCATTCCAGCTGCCTTGTAACCGGATTTAAGTATAGCATTTTTACCTTGGATTGAGAAGGTGAGAAGGGCCCTATTTACATTATTACAAACGATTTTACT
The DNA here is from genome assembly GCA_023409265.1 of Bacillota bacterium. Taxonomy (GTDB): domain Bacteria; phylum Bacillota; class Clostridia; order Acetivibrionales; family DSM-1351; genus Ruminiclostridium. The sequence continues at coordinate 29,760 of JAEYHZ010000044.1, forward strand.
AAAAATAAAACATTTGTCATGTATGATTAAAATTTATCCCATGTTAAATTAAATGTGTAAAGCGAATAACGATTTATACAATGCATTAATTTAAGTACAACAGGAGGAATTTTCATGAGACTTATTCGTGACGTACTTCAGGATTTCAGAAGAAATAAAGTAATTCTATTTATGCTGATTCCTGCAGTACTTTATTATTTTATTTTTATGTATGTACCCATGGCTGGAATTGTCATAGCTTTCAAACGGCTGGATTATGCTGCCGGAATATTTGGCAGTGACTGGGTAGGATTTGATAATTTCAAGTTCTTCTTTATGTCGGGTCAGGCTTTTAATGTGACTAAAAACACATTTTTATATAATCTGGTATTTATTATAGTAAACACCTCACTCCAAATTACAGTTTCAATATTTTTATCGGAAATGAGAAACAAATATGTGAAAAAGACTTCACAAACCTTGATGCTCATGCCTTATTTCATATCCTGGGTTGTTGTGGGAGCCTTCATTTATAATATTTTCAACTACGAATTCGGAGCTTTCAATACGTTTTTAAAGTCCTTCGGGTTTCAACCTGTTGATGTTATGGGAACGGTAGGTGCCTGGAAGTATATTCTGGTATTCTTTAGTGCCTGGAATGGGGTGGGTTACGGTAGTATTGTTTATATGGCAGCAATTACCGGCATTGATAAAGAGTTGTATGAGGCATCGGAACTGGATGGAGCCAATATTTTCCAGCAGATCTGGAGAATAACCATTCCAAGCATCAAGCCTACTATTATTATAATGATTTTGCTCAATGTGGGTTCTATCTTCAGAGGCAATTTTTCAATGTTCTATCAGATCATAGGCAATAACGGACTTTTGTTTAATTCCACAGATGTAATTGACACCTTTGTATTCAGATCGCTTATGAAGACTCAGGAGGTGGGCATGGCATCAGCTGCGGGCTTGTATCAGTCAGTACTGTGCTTCGCAATTATAATGATTACAAACGGAATAATTAAACGGGTGGATAGTGAATATGCCCTGTTTTAACAGCTATAAGATTAAAAAGACAGCATTTGTCACATTGGGGACATGGGGGTTAACTTGAAAGAGTTCATTTACTAATTGTCTTCCAAGCCAACCATGAATTTATGGCTGCGCTGATTAGGCGTGGAAAGTTTCACCAATTTTTGTGGCTGCTATGCAGCTCATGGAGGTTAAAATGAGGATTAATAGAGGCAAGGAGCAAACAATATTTAATTTAATCAGCTATACAGTTGTTATCATATTTACTCTTTTGTGTGTTATTCCATTCCTGCTTGTAATATCAGGATCTTTTACAGATGAAGGGTCAATACACACAGACGGCTATAGATTTATTCCAAAACAATTTTCACTTAATGCGTACAGGGTGGCTTTTGCCATGCCGGGCAACATAATAAGGGCATACGGTGTTACCGGAACAGTTACTGTTGCAGGAACACTCCTGGGACTTTTCATAATCTGCATGACAGCATATGCCCTTCAAAGACCCCAATTCAAATACAGAAATGCCTTTGCGCTTTATTTTTACTTCACTACATTATTCAGCGGCGGTCTGGTTCCATGGTATATCTTGATGGTAAGATATCTTCACCTTAAGAATAATTATCTTGCCCTTCTTTTCCCGGCTATGCTTACAGTATTTGATATTATCATCATGAGAAGCTTTATGAAATCAATACCGGAAGCACTTGCCGAATCTGCAAAGATTGACGGGGCAGGAGAATTCAGAATATTTGCTCAAATATTTTTACCGCTCTCAAAGCCGGCTCTTGCCACAGTGGGTCTCTTCATAGCTCTGCGCTACTGGAATGACTGGTATGCATCCATGCTGTTTATTACCGACAAAAAGATGTTCAGTCTGCAATTCTATTTATACAGCATGCTGACCCAGATGGAGTTTGCTGCAAATGATGCAAAATCAGCAGGAATACTTATGGACCAATATCCTGCCGAATCTTTCAAACTGGCCATGACAATAGTGGCTACAGGTCCAATCCTGCTTTTATATCCATTCGTGCAGAAATATTTTATCCAGGGTATGACTGTAGGTGCTGTAAAGGGATAAAACCGGAATAACGGTTTATCATAAAAGAATGAGTCTTTTCAGAATACATAAATTTCGCCTTGCTAGCGTGGCGTAATCCCTGTATTCTTACATAAGGGGCTCATTGAGGAAACAATTATAAGGGGGAATAGCGTGAAAGATAAGTTTACATAAACATTGCTGTTTTCACGCGTCAAAAACCTGCAAGCAGGTTTCCATCACTATTTTTGCAGTCACAAATGTGGCTCATGGAGGTTACTATGAAATTTAATTTTAAGCAAATCAGTCTGATATTGGTAATAGCAATGTTAATCACAGCTCTGGTTGGATGTGGAAGTACTGCAACAAGTGAAAATACTTCAGCTGCTTCATCATCTGTTTCTCAAACTTCAACTGTAAGCGAAAACACAGCTCCGGATATATCCAAGAAGGTTGACCTTAAAATATACTGTGTTGGAGATGCTTCACCGGGCGAGGGTTCAAACCTGGTAAGGGATGCTGTTAATAAGGTTATTGAATCTAAAATAAATGCGACAATAAGTACCGAATATTTACCCTGGTCTGACTGGACAAATAAATACCAGCTGGTATTTGCATCCGGAGAAGAGTTTGACGGCATATATACAGCCAACTGGGCATATTACCAGGCACAGGCTACAAAAAACGGGTTTAAGGAAATTACAAAGGATGATTTACAGAAGTACGCTCCAAAGCTTTTGACCGATTTGCCTGAAATGGCTTGGGATCAGGCGAAAATCAATGGCAAAATATATATGATTCCAACAACCTTCAGTGAATTTCCTACAGTACATTTTACAGTAAGAGAAGACTTAAAGAAAAAATACAATGTACCCGATATTACTGATTTGGATTCCTTTGGAGCATATCTTGACGCAATAGCCAAAAATGAAAAGAGCATGGTACCCCTTGATATATCTGTAACCAACAACTACAGCGATTTTCAGCAGGTGTTCAATACCCAGAATGAGTATGGGGTTGTAGGTAATGTATCCGAGAGAAATTTTGTATATAAAATAACCGAGCCCGGTGCAACCATTGTAAATGTATATGAAACACCTGAATTTATGGCATTTGCAAAGAAAATGTATCAATGGAAACAGGCCGGCTACTGGTCTAAAAATGCCATCTCAAATAAGACACCAAATGCAACAGCCTTTGAAAATGGCAAATCGGCAGCACTTCTGACCAACGCCCTTCAGGCAACAAACTACTCTGAACAATGGCCTGCTCAACATCCCGGCTGGGAGGTTCAGGTGTATGATTCCTCATTGGGTAAAAAACAGATCGGTACCCCATATATAGGCTCAGGACTTGGAATACATGCTACCTCAAAGAATGCTGACCGCTTGCTGATGTTTGCAGAACTGGCAAGAACCGATAAAGATCTGAATCAATTATTGTGCTACGGAATAAAGGATACTCACTGGCAGCTGGTTGGTGACAACAAGGTTAAATATATCAGAGGAAATACAAAAGTTGATTACACAGACGGTCTTTCATGGTTCTTCAGAAATGAGAAGTTCCAGTTGAATCCTACAGGCGTGTATTCAAACTATGACCCTATATTTGAAGCAGCTAAGAAAAATCAGATTTCACATGTATTACAAGCCTTCAACTTTGATGATTCCAAGCTGAAGAACGAAGTTGCTGCGGTTTCAAGTGTAGTTACCCAGTACGCTGTACCTATTATCACAGGTTTCATGGATCCTGAAACAGGAATTCCTACCCTGAATGAAAAGATGAAAGCTGCCGGTGCAGATAAGATAATGGCTGCAATAAAAGAGCAGGCCGATAAATTTATTGCTGAAAGTAAATAAAGTACTTTATCCAGTATAACAGAACCGGGGAGCCATGCTCCCCGATTTTGTTTAATTTAAATTTTTGTAAAATTTGTTTTCTAATTATAGTTTGAAAGGCAAATCAAGTATACTGATATTAGTTAATCATGCCAAAGTAGTGTTTATACAGCAGTTAAATTAAAGTTTATTTAAGGAGCAATATCATGGCTATAGAATATTTTGAAGAGAATAAATTATTTCACCTTGAAACAAAAAATACTTCCTACATAATGGGTATTAATATGCATGGAGGAATTCAAAATCTATATTGGGGAGAAAAGGTGGATCCAATGGACTGCTGTACAATGAAGCAGGCCTTTCATTCGGGCTTTGATCCTGAAGTTGAAAGGGAGAGGGAGGAATTCAGTCCATGGGGAGGATATTTTTATTCCGAACCCAGCTTGAAGGTGACTTTCAGTGATGGAGTAAGGGATTTAAAGATGATTTATTCAGGACATGAAACTCAGGACAATATGCTCACAATCACTGTTTCCAACAGCATATATGATTTAAAAGCTTATTTGATTTACAAGGTTATTGAAGAACATGACTTAATTGAAAGAAATATAAAAGTTGAAAACAGCGGAAGAAATTCTGTATCTATAGAAAATCTAATGTCTGCTGTATGGATTATTCCTAAAAAGAAAAATTACAGACTCACCCACGTTACCGGAAGATGGGGTGGAGAAACCCAGCTTCGGAAATGCATGCTGACAGAGGGCAAAAAGGTTCTGGAAAGCCGTCAGGGCTTCACAAGCTCAAAGGCAAACCCCTGGTTTGCGATTGATGACGGTACTGCCACCGAGGACCAGGGTTCCGTATGGTTTGGTGCCTTGGGCTGGAGCGGTAACTGGAAACTGACAGCAGAGAAAACCTCCTTTAATAATCTGCGCATAGTTGGAGGGATAAATGATTTCGACTTCAAATGGGAGCTGAAGGCAGGAGAGACAATTGATACACCTGTTTTCACAGGAGGTTTTTCAAGAGATGGTTTCGGGCAAATGAGCCGCAATCTGCACAAATATGAACTGAACCATATTATGCCGGTGGCAAATGCTCATAAATTAAGAAAGGTTTTGTATAATTCCTGGGAAGCAACAGAGTTCAATGTAAATGTGGAAGAACAGAAAAGGCTTGCCGAGCGAGCGGCTCAAATAGGAGTTGAGCTTTTCGTTATAGATGACGGCTGGTTTGGTGCGCGGAACAGTGACAGGGCAGGTCTCGGCGACTGGTATGTGAGCCGCGAAAAGTTTCCGGACGGACTTGAGCCGCTGATAGCTTATGTGAATTCCCTGGGGATGGATTTTGGAATATGGGTTGAGCCTGAAATGGTTAATCCCGACAGTGATCTGTTCAGAGCACATCCTGACTGGATATACCACTTCCCCGGAATCGAAGGAACAATGGGACGCAATCAGTATGTCCTCAATCTTGCCAGGGATGAGGTTCAGGCTTTCATACTGGACTTTATGACAAAACTTTTAAGTGAGAACAATATTGCTTTTATAAAATGGGATATGAACCGGTCCTTTAGTGAGCCGGGCTGGCTGGAAGTACCTGAGAGTCAGCAGCGCGAAATGTGGGTAAGGCATGTTCAGAGCATATATAAAATCTGGAAGGAACTCCGGAACAGGTTTCCGAATGTCATATTCGAGTCCTGTGCAGGCGGGGGAAGCAGAATAGACCTTGGTATTATGAGATATGCAGACCAATTCTGGCCAAGTGATAACACTGATGCATTTGACAGGCTCTTCATTCAGGAGGGTTTCAGTTATGTGTATGCACCAAAGTCCATGATGTGCTGGGTTACCGAGTCACCAAACTATATGAATGGCAGGCAGCTTCCACTATCATACAGGTTCCACTCCTCAATGACGGGTTCGGTTGGAATTGGCGGAAATCTCAGCAAATGGAGCAGCGAACAAATGGATGAGGCAGCGGAACTTGTGAAGCAGTACAAGGAGATCCGGCATATAGTCCAGGAAGGTGAGCTGTACAGGCTGAATCCTCCCGGTGAAGACAGCATAACAGCAGTTCAATATGTTTCCCAGGATAAGTGCGAGAGCGTTGTTTTTGCATTTAATCACTCACGAAATTTCGGAGAAAAGGAAGATCAGATATATATGCGGGGGCTTGAACCTTCGTACAGGTATTCGGTAGTTATGGGTGAAGATAAGCTGCTGATGACAGGAAACGGGCTGACGAAAGTAGGAATTCCGGTAAGGCTTTCAGGCGATTTCAGCAGTGTGCTGATAAGGATAAAATCAGCGGCAGTATAGTAATAATTTCAACTCTCGCGTTTTGTTATACGTTCAATTTAAATTTGGGGTGTTAAGTAATTTACTTTTTCTGGAGTTAAGTAATTTACTTTTTCTAATGAAGAGGCACCGATTCCAGGGAAACGTCACTTTAACAGGCCCGGGATGTTTGCTATACTTTTACTTACTTTTATAAAATCATTTTCTCCTGAGGAGGAAGAAACAAAATATGAATTCAAAGTTAATTACGCAAATTCCCTCTGTGGAGCCCAATGAAATTCAAGTGGCTCAAATTGGAAGAAAGTACGGTATGTTTATTCATTTTGGAATAAACACCTTTAACAATACCGAATGGTCCGATGGTACCCTGCCCGTAGAATCCTACAAACCGGCGGCAATAAATGCGGAACAATGGATAAAGACTGCCCGTGCTGCAGGAATGAGTTATGTGATACTGGTGACAAAGCATCATGACGGATTTACCCTGTGGGACAGCAAGTACACCGGCTACAGTGTGGGGAGCTCCACTGTAAAAATTGATGTTGTGGCTGAAGTGGCCAAGGTCTGCCAGAAGTACGGCATACAGCTGGGGTTGTATTATTCTCTGTGGGACAGACATGAACCCTGTTATCAGGATGATAAAAAATATGTGAAATATATGAAAGACCAGCTGACGGAGCTACTGGACGGCAGATACGGCAGCGTTGTAGAAATGTGGTTTGACGGCGGCTGGGACAAAACCAACTCCAGGTGGGGAATGGGTGAACTGTATGATCATATAAAAAGACTTCAGCCCAATTGTGCCGTGGGAGTAAATCATACTATTGGAATATACGACAGTATCAGTTTTCCTTCCGATGAATTTCAGCCGATGAATTACATGGAAAACAGCACAATGAAGTATTTTCCTTCGGATTTCAGACTGTGGGACCCTTATTTTACGAGGCCTGGCAAGGAGGAGGACCCCAAAATATATGTACATAACGGAGAGAAATACTACCTGCCTTTTGAAGCAACAATTTGCATAAGGAATATGTCAAACTGGTTCTGGGATCCGGAATACACAAAGGATCCGACTGTAACACCTGCTTTCATAGCAGAAAAGTACAGACATCTGACAGAACAGGAGAATGTACTGATAGTAAATCTGGCTCCAAACCTGGAGGGAGAGTTTGAAGAATATGACAGGCAGACCTTATTTGAAGCCGCAAGAATGCTGGGGATAGCCAGGGGAGAGGCAGTGGTTAAAAGGTGATACGGTTTAATTAATTAATGCCTTTAGCAAGGGGGTGCGTTTACCAAATGCAGCCCCTTAATTTATGGTAAGATTAAGCATATAAGATTAAAAAAGGAAACTATAAAAAAGCCTGGACAAAGTTTGATGTATTATCTCTTTAATAGATTTTACATTCAATTTAAACATAAAACGTTGAATTTTGAAATATCATCATTAGGAGTCTTTTGTTATAATTGCCATTAAGGATAATAATCTGAAAGTACCAATTACAAATAAATTTATAAGCAGTTGTATATAAATCTTATATGAGAGGGATGAATGAAATGCAATTATTCAAAAGAGATTTATTAATAAATACACCGGGGAAATCTGACTTCACAGCCACACTTACAGGATATGTCCCCGACAATACACCTGAGGTGGATATGAACCGTAAAAGACCTGCAGTTCTGGTTTTGCCGGGAGGTGGATATGAGTATACATCTGACAGGGAGAACGAACCTATAGCTCTGAAATTTGCGGCAGAAGGAATATGTGCATTTGCACTCAAGTACAGCTGTGACCCTGCGCGTTTTCCCCAGGCTCTGTGTGAAGCGCTGGAAGCGCTTAAATTTATCAGGGAAAACTCTGAAAAGTTCAGCATTGATTCCGACAATATTGCTGTATGCGGTTTTTCAGCGGGAGGACATCTTGCAGCCTCTGTAGGTGTGCTCTGGAACAGTCCATTTATTGCAGAACACATTGGTGAATATGGGGCAATTATGAAGCCTAATAAACTGATACTATCCTATCCGGTTATAAAGAACGGTGAACAGGCACATCAAGGGTCATTCAATGCATTGCTGGGGGACAAGGTAACCAATCCGGAAATGCTGGAGCTGACAAGTCTGGAAAAGCAGGTTAGCAGCGAAACTCCTCCTTCATTTATCTGGCATACTTATGAAGATGATTGTGTTCCTGTGCAGAACTCATTAGTGTTTGCCAATGCGCTGGTAGCAAACAATGTACCTGTTGAGCTTCATGTTTACAGAAGAGGCTGGCATGGTCTCTCACTGGGAAATTATGTGGTGGACCAAAACCGCAGGCCAAACGAACTCCATGTAACTGCCGATTGGTTTGACAAGGCTGTAAGGTTTATTTATGACTAAAATAAATATGAATTTGCATTTCCATAACAATAAAAGCTTTTGATACATACGCATTGGTAAAAGCTGCTACTCACCTATTTAATTTTAAGTTAACTTCAAAATAACAGAATTCGACTGGATATGCCTGGGAAAAAGAATATAATTATCTGGAATAGGGTTAACTAAGGAACAGTAAATAATAAAAGAGGCTCTAAAAAGTGGGAAATTATTATTTATCTGTCCTAAATACAAAAGGGGGGCAGTTTTTATGAAGCGCTGTAAAAAGCTGAGTCTTTTTCTGGCAGTAGTTTTAATTCTTACAACACTTTTATCAGGTGTTACAATGGCAGAAAGTATCTATACAGTTAAGTCGGGAGATGTATTGTGGAAAATTGCGCAGCACCACGGACTAAACTGGGAGCAGTTGGCAGAGTACAACAAACTTGAAAATCCCGGATTGATTTATGCCGGCCAGAAACTAAAAATACCGGAGGTATCAGGTACATCTGCTGAAGCAAAAACACCAGTTGAAGAAAACACACCTGCTGTCAATAATGGAGAGTCAGGTAATACTGTAAACATTTCACTTCTGGCAACCGCTGATTTACATGGACGTATCTACGCATACGATTATGCTGTGGACGAAGTGGACCCGGATGCGGGATTAGCAAAAATTCAAACCCTTGTAAAGCAGGAGAAAGCAAAAAATCCTAATGTAATTTTGATGGATGTGGGAGACACGGTACAGGATAACAGCGCTGAATTATTTAATGACCTGCCTGTTCATCCTATGGTTCAGGCATTGAATACCCTGGGGTATGATACCTGGACGCTGGGAAACCATGAGTTTAACTTTGAAAAGAGTTTCCTGGATAGAAATATAGCTGCTTTCAAAGGGGACGTGCTGGCTGCAAACATATATAAAGAAGACGGAAGCCGCTATGTCAAGCCTTATACTGTTATAAAAAAAGATGGAGTAAGGGTTGCAATTGTGGGTTTGATCACTCCTCATATTCCACGATGGGAAGCAAGTACACCGGAACATTTTAAGGGATTAAAGTTTACAAAAACCATAGATGAAGCTAAAAAGGCCATAAAAGAGCTTGACGGCAAGTATGACGTTCTGGTTGGCGCATTTCACGAAGGAAGTCAGGGAGAATACGGAGAGGTCGGAATTAAGGAAATTGCCGAAGCATGTCCGGAATTCGATGTAATTTTTGGTGGGCATGAGCACGCAAAATACGATAATCTCGAGGTTAACGGAGTTAAGCTTATTGAGCCGGGATCTTACGGATGGGCTCTCGCAAAAGCAGATATCAGCGTTAAAAGGGCTGGCAAGGTATGGAAGGTTGAGTCAGTACAAACCAAAAATATTGAAACAGCTCAGGTAGAGGAAGACAAAGATACGCTGAAAAAATTTGGGTTTGTCCATAAACAGTCGGTGGAGGATGCCAACCAGGTTATCGGTCAGATAACAGAAGACTTTATAAAGAATGTAGACTATATTACGGGCGCTGCCAAGGTTACAACAATTCCTACCGCTCAGATAGAAGACACAGCGCTGATTGATCTGATAAATGAAGTACAGATTTATTACGCAAAGGCTCAATTAAGTTCTGCAGCCGCATTCAAAAACGACATGAATCTTGTAAAGGGTGACTTCAAGAAGAAAGATGTGGCAAACATTTACAAATACCCAAATACCCTGATGGGAGTTAATATTACCGGAGCAAATTTCAAAAAATATATGGAGTGGTCTGCAAGCTACTATAATACCAGTAAGCCCGGTGACGTAACAATCAGCTTCAACCCTGAAATACGCGGCTACAATTACGATATGTTCGAGGGTGTAACCTATGACATTGATATAACTCAGGAACCGGGAAAAAGGATTAAGAATTTGAAGTTCAACGGTAAAGATGAAATCAAGGATGATCAGATTTACAAGCTGGCTGTTAATAACTACCGCTATGGTACATTATTGGGTCTTGGGCTGGTAAAAAGCGAAGACATATACTATGATTCCTATGCCGAATTTCAGGATGCCGGACGTATCCGTGATTTAATCATCAAATATATCAGGGAAGTAAAAGATGGTAAGGCTACTCCTTCGGTAAATAACAACTGGAAAATTATCGGGTTTGATTTCAACCATCCTTTGAAGGATATGGTATATGATATGCTTAGAAAAGGTGAGCTTACAATTCCAAGTTCCGAGGATGGAAGAACGCCCAATGTAAAATCCATTAATGCAAATGATCTTGCAAAAGAAGGAAAGGTCAGGACTGTTGATATTTTATCCTTTAACGATTTTCATGGTAATGTAGCAGAGGATGTGAGTGCAACAGGTAAAAATGTAGGTATGGCCAAGCTTGTTGGCGCTGCTAAAGCTGCTTTGGAAGCCAACCCCAATACCATTATAGTCTCAGGAGGAGACAATTATCAAGGTACGGCCATGTCTAATTTAACATATGGTGCACCTGTATCTGAAATGATGAAAGCCATGGGAGTTTTGGCTTCTGCTGTAGGCAACCACGAATTTGACTGGGGTGCCGACAGAATTCAGAATTGGGCAAAAGATGGCAACTTCACGTTCCTTGCATCAAATATATATAGTAAGAGCACAGGAAAACCTGTAGAATGGGCAAAGCCATACATAATTACAGATAAGGGCGGTATTAAGATAGCTTTTATCGGCCTTGCCCATCCTGATACACCTTCACTGGCAAAATCTGAATATGTAGCTGGACTTGAGTTCAGAGATCCGGCAACTGCTGCACAGGAATGGATCAATTATCTGAAGGCGGGAAAAGCACCCGAAGGTAAGCCGGATATTATTATTGCATTAACTCACCTGGATTCTGCCCAGGATTCCAAAACTAATATAATTACAGGTAATGCAGCTGATCTTTGCACCAGGGTCAAAGGGTTGGATGGTATTATTTCGGCACACAGCCATTTGGCGGTGTCCGGAAAAGTGAACAATGTGCCTGTGGTTCAGGGCAGTTATAACGGCCGTGCATTTGCAAAGCTGACCCTTATTCTTGATTCAAATGGTAAAGTGGCTACTGTTGCTCCTTCATTAGAGCAGATTTACACATATAAAAACAACATTACTCCTGATGAAAAGACTTCTGAGATATATAAAAAGTATGAAGCAGAACTGAAGCCCATATTAGGAGAAAAACTGGGAACTGCAACAGCCGAATTTACACATGACAGAAATACCAAGAGTGACGTAACGCTGCTGGGCAAGTGGTCTTGTGATGTAATAAAGAAGAAAACAGGTGTTCAGGTAGCCATTCAAAACGGCGGTGGATTGAGAAGATCGTTATATGCAGGAGACATAACGGTTGGTGATTTGTATGAGATCATGCCTTTTGATAACTATCTGGTAACTCTGGAACTGCCTGGAGCCGAACTGAAGAAAGCAATAGATCACGGTATAAATAACCCGTCAATAACAGATGGTCAGTTTTCAGGCTTAAAAGTTACATATGACCCCAAAGCCGAATTTGAGAAGAGAATTGTGAGCATTACACTTGAGGATGGCACCCCGATAAAAGATGACCAGTACTATACAGTTGTTATAAATGACTTCATGCTTACAGGAGGGGATAAGTATGACTTCTCCAAAGCAAGGAATGTAAAAAACACATATATTCCTGTAAGAGAGGCTCTTATTGATGCTGTTAAAGCTGAAAAAACCATAACACCCGTTAAACCAAACTATTTATCTCCAATAGCAATACTAAACAGTATTTTTAAATTTGCTGCATAGTGGGAAATACTTTATAAATAAGAATCACCAAAAGAACTGATTCAGGAAAAACGCTTTGTCCGGTATGTTTTTGCAACTTTTGCCTTTTACGGCATAATTGCAGAATATAACCGGCAAAGCGTTTTTTTATGCCATCAAAGCAGCTGGGCTGATTGGCTCTTTTCTCTATACTGTTTTGGAGACTCTCCGGTGTACTTTTTGAATACCCTGGAAAAATGGCTCTGATTACAGAAATTCAGTCTGGCTGATATTTCAAGCAGCGGAGTACCGTATAGATCCAACAGCTTTTTAGCTTCCTCTACCTTTTGCCTGTGAATATATTCTTTTATGTTAACACCTGTTTGATTTTTAAAGATTTCGGAAAGATAATTAGGGTTCATATTAACCTGCTTTGCAAGGTCAGATAACTTAATATTTTCATAAACATGTTTAAAGATATAGTTGCGGCATGTTGTAACCAGAGCTGATACCTTGCGCCTTTTATTTTCCCTGACTCTGGCGGTAAAGTCCAGAAGCATGCTGTTGCTCAATTCTTCTATGTCTTTAATATTGTTAAGCTCCTCAAGCTTCAGAATATACTGGTCACTTACGGTATATGCCAGTTCTGAGTCCAGTCCGGCCTCAATGGCTGCTCTGGTCGTAGTAGTTACAAGACAAATTGCAAGATTTTTTTCATTTCTTATTGGATTACCTTTTGATAAAACTCCGGTTGGACCATCCATCAAATTTCTTAATTCCAGCAGACTCTCTGTATCACCCTCCTTTACACATTGAAACAGGCGCTTTTCATAGGTATGTGAGTGGTGGAAATGACCGGCTTGCCTGCTTTGTACCAGAGCTGCTTCTACTTCCTTTTCAATATTAAAGGCTGTTTCTCTGAAGGAGCTGTTATATTTTAATAAATTATTATAGTCCAATTTCCTCTGGTAAATTGAAAAAAATATAAAGATAATAGTCTCAATCAAAGTGTGATAATCCTTTTTAGGACAGCGGTTATAATAATTCTCCAATTCCCGCTTTGTTCTCAGAGGCAGCTTATTCTCAGCAACAATGGAATCAATAAAGGCTCCTGAAATTTCAGACTGAATTACAGGTCCCGAGACTAAGGTACCGAGTTTTTCATTACTGTTTACTATACTTATAGCAAAGAAATTTTCCACAAACTCTGTGGTAATTATCAGCGGTAAATCCACTTCAACAGGAGAGGCGGCCATATCCTTTACAAGCTTTTCAGTATCTGACCTGAGAGGATTTATAACACTGGGAAAACAATGGGAAAAGAGTAAAGCTCCGTTCTTATCTATAAAATAAAAAGGGATCTTTAGCGTGTTGAAGGATAGTCTGCAAATAAAATCAATATCGCTTAAGGAATTTATATTCACCCCTTTTACCTCCGGTTGTAAAAAAGATCTGAATTAAATGCAATAAATCTGAGATTTATACTAGAAGCATACCAAATAGTTTTGCTAAAATCAAAGCATATTTAAGGTAACTAAACAGGTTCCAAGATACTTTTGATAAAAATAGAGTTCGTATTATAGGAAGTTTATAATTTTATAAAATATTTCAGGGGGAGAAAGACATGACTAGAGACATAAAACAACTAATTTCCGAAATGACTTTGGAGGAAAAGGCAGGTCTGTGCTCGGGAAAGGACTTCTGGCATACTAAAGGAATTGAGAGGCTTGGAATACCGTCAATAATGATGACTGACGGACCCCATGGCTTAAGAAAACAGGCAAGCCAGGCAGACCATCTGGGCCTGAATCAAAGTGTACCGGCAACCTGCTTTCCCTCAGCTGCTGCAATGGCTTGCTCCTGGGATAGAAGTCTCCTGAAAAGAGTTGGTGCTGCCCTTGGTGAGGAGTGTCAGGCTGAAGAGGTTTCCATAATATTGGGGCCCGGTGTCAACATAAAGAGATCACCCCTGTGTGGAAGAAACTTTGAATACTTTTCTGAAGACCCTTATTTGTCTTCAGAAATGGCAGCCAGTCATATAAACGGTGTTCAGAGTCAGGGAGTGGGTACTTCACTTAAGCACTTTGCAGTAAACAACCAGGAGCATTTAAGAATGACTATAGATGCAGTGGTGGATGAACGTGCTCTGCATGAGATCTATCTGGCAAGCTTCGAAGGAACTGTGAGAAAAGCACAGCCCTGGACAGTAATGTGCGCCTATAACAAGGTAAATGGTGAGTTCTGCTCGGAAAACAAATATCTTTTGACCGATGTACTAAGAGACAAATGGGGCTTTAATGGCTTTGTAATGTCAGACTGGGGCGCTGTCAATGAGAGAGTTGATGGGCTGATAGCCGGACTTGAGCTGGAGATGCCGTCAAGCAGCGGAGAAGGTGACAAAAAGCTTGTTCAAGCAGTCAGAACCGGAAAATTGGAGGAAGGTGTTCTGGATCAAGCTGTTGAGAGATTGCTCAAAATAATTTTCATGGCGGTGGATAATAAGAAGTCCAACGCTGACTATGATAAAATAGAACACCATGCATTAGCCAGAGAGGTAGCCAGAGAAAGCATGGTACTTCTCCAGAACCATGATAACATACTTCCGCTTAAAAAGGAGGGAACTATCGCCATTATAGGAGATTTCGCCCGCAATGCCAGATTCCAGGGAGGAGGAAGCTCTCATATCAATCCTCACTTTTTAGATAATGCACTGACTGAAATTGAAAAGCTGACTGCAGGAAAGGTTGCCCTTAGCTACGCTGCAGGCTACAGAGCAGATAAGCCGGCTGGAATTTTTACAGAAACAGAGTTTAAGTCAAATAGTGATGTTGTAGATACAGATTTGATAAACGAAGCGAGGGAGATTGCCTCAAAGGCTGATGTGGCAGTGGTATTTGCTGGATTACCTGAAAGCTATGAATCTGAAGGCTTTGATAGAGTTCATATGCAGATACCTGAAGGGCATAGAGCATTGATTGAGGCTGTTGCCGAGGTGCAGAAGAATATAATTGTTGTATTAAGTAATGGAGCACCGGTAGAAATGCCCTGGAGGACCAGGGTAAAAGGTATTCTGGAAGGATACCTGGGAGGTCAGGCCTTTGGAGGGGCAGTTGCCGACCTGTTATTCGGGATAGCCAATCCATCTGGTAAACTGGCTGAAACCTTCCCGGTAAAAGTAAATGATAATCCATCCTTCCTCAATTTCCCCGGTGAAAAAGACAAGGTGGAGTACAAAGAAGGCTTATTTGTGGGCTATAGATATTATGACAAAGCCCGGAAGGAACCCCTGTTCCCATTTGGGTATGGCCTGAGTTACACCAGCTTTGAGTACACCAGCCTGCAGCTTGATAAGAAGCTTATGGATGACAGTGAGGAACTGAAAGTCAGCGTAACTGTCAAGAATACCGGTAAACTTGCAGGAAAAGAAATAGTCCAGCTTTATGTGAGGGATATAGACAGCAGTGTAATAAGACCGGAAAAAGAGCTTAAGGGTTTTGAAAAGGTGGAGCTGCTTCCGGGAGAAGATAAAGTAGTTTTCTTCACACTGGACAAAAGGGCATTTGCTTATTATAACACCGAAATAGGTGATTGGGCGGTAGAGGGCGGCTCCTTTGAAATACAAATCGGTAAATCCTCCAGGGATATTGTTCTGACCGAGCTGATCACTGTCAAAGCCGCAAATCTGATAAATAAGGTATACACCAGAAATACTACAATAGGAGAAATCCTGCGCCGGCCTGAAAAAACAAAGCTGCTTGAAGATGAGCTAAGGCAGCTGAACGAGGCTTTTGGAGGCGGAGCAGATTTGTTGGGCGCGGGAGCTTTCTTTAAGAATTTACCATTGAGGGCTTTGATAGCATTTAATTCTGCCAGCTTTAAAGAGGAAAACCTGAAGGAAGTACTTGACAAACTAAATGGATAAATAATTGGTAGGGACAAATAAACTAAAAGCCCCGGCACAAGCGGTCTTGGTACACCGCCAGTGCCAGGGCTTTTTATAAATTCCATTTTTTAGTTAACTGCATATTTTCGCTTTGTCTACAAACCCCGCCATCTGCTGCCTTCCGGGTTGGGGCAGTCTGCTGTCCTGCGCAGTGCCCTCATTTGGACGAAACATCCACAGTGCCGGCAGGTGCTTTCATAATAGAGCCCGGCACATCCGCCGCACTGCGCCAGACGTTTCTCATACAGCTCCCGGCCGGTACGTTGGTCAGGGTCAATTGTCTTTAGGTATTCTGCCATATTAGCTTTAATCTCCTCAAATGAATGGTGTACTGTAGCAGAACAGCCTTTACATTCCTTAACTTCAGCCATATATGTCCTCCGGAGCGTTATTATGGTAGGATAAATTATAAAACGGCGTTTATTATTTTAATCATGTCTAAGCAAGTTCCAGCTGAACAACCGACATTTTGGGCAGGTCGAGCTTTAGTCCTGCATCTGTTGCTGTAAAGCCTTTGAATTCAACTGCAGTAAGTGCATCGGGAGTTTCAAAGGAATTGTGTTTATTCATTGTTTCCGAGGTAAGTACCTTTCCGCTGACAGCTGACAGCTTGAAGCCTTTCAGGTCAAGGTTCAGGTCGGCATTTGCATTAGGATTGAGGTTACAGATTGTTACATGCAGCTTGCCTTCTGCATCAACAGAAGCTGATGTGTTGATCTGCGGAATCTTCTTTCCTTCGTACTCATAGTCATCACAGGTTACAATGGAGTGAACCAGTACAGCCTCCTGGTGAACCTTGTACATATCAAATACGTGATAGGTTGGCGTCAGTA
Organism: Bacillota bacterium; assembly: GCA_023409265.1. Classification (GTDB taxonomy): domain Bacteria; phylum Bacillota; class Clostridia; order Acetivibrionales; family DSM-1351; genus Ruminiclostridium. Next base: position 46,833 of record JAEYHZ010000044.1, read on the forward strand.
TCATTTTTTCACCTTCGGTGAGTATCATTGACTGAAGGACGTTAACTACCTGTGCAATAGCTGTCATTTTAACCCTGTCACAGTGATTGTTGAATATATTCAGATTTGTGCCTGCAATCAGAGCATCACGAAGAGTATTCTGCTGGTATAAAAACCCGGGGTTTGTTCCCGGCTCAACCTTATGCCAGGTACCCCATTCATCAACCACCAGGGCAACTTTTTTCTGTGGATCATATACGTCCATTATTGCTGAATGCTTTGTAACCATCTCTTCCATTAGGAGAGTATGTTTCATGAGCTGGAACCAGCCCTTTTCATCAAACTCCAGTGCGGACCCTTTATCTTCCCATTGATCACCTTCAACTGTATAGTAGTGCAGGCTGAGACCGTCCATCATATTGCCTGCCTGCTTCATCATGACTTCTGTCCAGTGATAGTCCTCAGAGTTTGGTCCGCAGGCAATCTTGAATAATTTATTATCTCCGTAGTTACGGCAGTAAGTCTGATAACGTCTGTATTCATCGGCATAGTATTCAGCCCTCATGTTTCCGCCGCAGCCCCAGTTTTCGTTTCCTACCCCGAAATATTTAAGCTTCCATGGCTTTTCACGGCCGTTTTCCCTACGCCAATTAGCCATTGGCGATTCACCGTCAAAGGTCATGTACTCAACCCACTCGGACATTTCCTGAACTGTTCCGCTTCCAACATTTCCGCATATATAGGGTTCACACTCAAGCATTTCGCAGAGCATCATAAACTCATGTGTTCCGAAGTGATTGTTTTCAACTACACCACCCCAATGAGTGTTAATCATATACTTTCTTTTGTTTTTGGGGCCAACACCGTCTTTCCAGTGATATTCATCTGCAAAACAGCCACCCGGCCATCTGAGGTTTGGAATTTTTATGTTCTTCAAAGCCTCAACTACGTCGTTTCTGATACCATTTGTATTAGGAATGGGTGAATCCTCGCCAACCCAGAAGCCTTCATAGATACATCTTCCAAGGTGTTCGGAAAACTGGCCGTAAATGTGCTTGCTTATAACACCTTTTTTCTGGTCGGCATAAACTTGAATAGTGTTCATCGTGAACCTCCTGATATGTTATTAATAAGTTTGTTAATTGGGTAACATAAGTATTAATTAAATTGTATAAAAAATTGTCTTAAACGTCAATACCTTCAGTTGACAAGGGAGTGTTTCCACTTGCAACTGAAGGTATTAATATTTCAAAAATCCCAAGTGTTATAAGAGTTGGGAAATCATGACCCTTTCTCATTTGTTACTTTAGTTAAAAGTATTTCAGCAAGGTTTTCCTTCAACTCTTATTTTAAGACTTTGTTACAACTGTTGATTTAAAAAATGGAAAAATATATAATAGATGTCTGCATAATTTTCACTGCAGGTTATCTTAATAATATGTGACAGCGTGAGCGTTTTCAACGCCTGACACGCAGAAATGGAGGAGAACATATGTCAGCTGCAAACCATCCGGCCTATAAGGAAGAGCTTGAAAGGTGCAGATATACTCTGGACTATGTTGAGAAGAGTCTGGAGCGAGCATTGGAGAAGAGAGCCAAAATAGGTAACGAACTTGAAAATGTAAAAAAACACATGAGTGGGGACAGTAGTGCCGATTATACAAGTGTAATGGTAAATACCCTGCTTCACGACACACTGGCATTGAAGGTAAGAAATCTTTATACCGCCAGAGACAAGCCATATTTTGCAAGAGTCGATTTTCAGGAAACGGATTCAGTCAAAACCGAAAATCTTTATATCGGTAAAATGTCACTTGCAAGAGATGAGGATCAGGAAATAATCATAGTCGACTGGCGAGCACCGATAGCAAATCTGTATTATGAAGGCAGGCTGGGAAATTCCAGCTATGAGTGCCCTGATGGTTTAATTGAGGGAGAGCTGCTTTTAAAAAGGCAGTTTGCAATAAATAATGGTCAGCTGGAAGAAATATTCGATATAGATATAACAACAAATGATGAATTCCTCCAGACCTATCTGGGAGCCAACGCTGAAAACAGGCTCAAGGAAATAGTTTCAACCATTCAGGAGGAACAGAACAGAATCGTAAGGGCTCCCATGTGGAAACCTCTGATAGTACAGGGGGTAGCAGGAAGCGGTAAGACCACAATAGCACTTCACAGAATAGCTTATCTTATCTACACTTTTGAGAAAACCTTTGAACCCGAAAACTTTATGATAATAGCTCCAAACAGACTTTTTCTTAACTATATATCCGAGGTTCTTCCCGAACTGGGAGTTGAAAGGGTAAAGCAGACCACCTTTGAAGACTTCGCAATGGAACTTATAGGAAAGAAATTCAAACTTACCGATGCCAATGACAAACTTAACATGTTTGTTAATCATAATGCTGCCGGACAGCAGGCTGCTCATAATGATAAGGTCAGGGAAGCATCGGTATTGAAGACTTCAATGCATTTCAAGGATATCATTGATAATTATATTGAAAAGATAGAGAGGAATTTCATTCCGAAGCAGGATTTCATGCTCGGTACAAAAGTAATTTATACCTATGATGAAATTAATAACCTGTTTTTGACACAATACGGTATGTGGCCCATAGCCCAAAGAATGAACGAGATAAAGAAAAGCCTTTCAACAAGGCTCAAAACCAGCAAACAGCAGTTCATTTCACAAATTGAGGCGGAATGCGACAAAAAAGTGGCACTGGCCAGGATCAAAATTCCTGATGAAGCCGCAAGACAAAAGTTTGTCCGAGAGGCCTTTGATAAAAGGGACAGGGTACTTGAGAAGATTGAAAAGGTTTCAAAGACACTGGTAAAGGAATATGTTGAGAGCCTTCCAAAGCTTAGCCCGTATCAATATTATTTTGATCTGATGGAAGACAGCGAAACCTTTATTGAGCTGGCAGGAGAGTATGCAAGCAGGGAAACCTGCGAGTTTGCCAGAAAGTATACCCTGGATATCCTTAATAGCAGGCAGCTTGAGCTGGAAGATCTGGCTCCGATTATTTATCTGAAATATAAGATATACGGCATGGATGAAAAGGTGCCGGTTAAACATATAGTCATAGATGAGGCTCAGGATTTCAGTGCCTTCCAGTTCTTTGTGCTAAAGAAGATTGTCAAGGACAGCTCTTTTACCATACTGGGAGACTTGTGTCAGGGAATACATTCCTACAGGGGAGTGCGTAAGTGGGAGGAAATTGTTGAAGATGTATTTGATGGCAGGAAGTGCGAATTCCTCACACTGGAGCAGAGCTACAGAACAACCGTTGAGATAATGGACGCAGCCAATAATGTAATGGGTAAGCTGGAAAGCCTTGAAATGTTCAGAGGAAAACCCGTTATCAGGCATGGAGGTCCTGTTGAATTTATACGGTCGGCATCTTTTAATGATGTGGGAGAGGATATCTCAAAGAAAATAAAGGAATCCCAAAAACAGGGGCATAGGACCATAGCGGTAATCTGTAAAACAATGGAGGAATGCCAGAAAATATTGCCTCTGCTCAAAAAAGACCATAAGGATATCAGCCTGATTACCGGAAATGAGAAGGAATACAAAAGCGGTATTGTTATAGTTCCCTCGTATCTGTCAAAAGGGCTGGAATTTGATGTGGTTCTGCTGTCAAATGTCAACAGGGAGAACTATACCGAAGGCGATCTGGACACAAAGCTGCTGTACGTAGCAATGACCAGACCCCTGCACAAACTCTTTATATACTATATAGGAGAAAAGTCAAAATTGCTTGAGTAACACAAGAACCTGAAGGTTAGGATATACAACTATATAAGCTGTTCTATATAGTACGCGAGCGCTAAAATATAAAAAATATAAAACGCTTCATTAATTGTACGCGAGTACAATACATAAAAATTGCGGCATGGTTAGAAAAAAATAATTGAATTGATGTATGACAATCCAATTATTTTTTTCGGTTGCTGCAATTTTTATGTGTTCGTACGGTAGTACAATGTATAATTTTTGCTGAAATTTTTTTATTTTAGTGCGGAAGTACGATAAAAAGTTAGCTTATATATTGTATACTCTTATACCTCTTCAGTATTCTTGCTGTTCCGGGAAGCAATTTTGGCGGCTCTGGCCTCTTTCTTCGTCATTTTCGGTGCCTTCTTGGCACTGCCCTTATCACCCATACATAATCTCCTTTCATCAATAACAGTTAACATGTGGTTAATAACTTTTATTAATTATAGTATTTCCATGCCTTTCTAAAAAAATACCAATTTGTTGGAATTTATCATATTGATTAAGCTGTGGTGGTAAAAGTTATACCGGGTTTGTTAGAAAAAGTTAACAATTTATAATAATTACATAAGATTCCCTTTATATGGAATTAACATGCCTCTTGTATAACTAGTATATAAACTATTTTTACGAGAAAGAGGAGTGATTCCATGACCACATTAAAAAAGGTAGTATCTTTCATGTTGGTACTTACACTTACATTAACATTTTGTATGGTGGCATTTGCGGCCGAAGGCGGCATAACGCTGAATATTGATGGAAAAAAGGTATCTGCAAGCGCCAAACCTATTGATAGAAGTGGAGTAATCTATGTGCCGGTAAAGACTATTGCTGAGGCAATCGGCGGTTCAGCAACCCTGAGCGGCGCCAAAAAAGTTCTTACCCTTAAGACTGCCGCATATACCACAGTTTTAACCAGCGGATCTAAAAATATAAAAGTAAACGGTACAGCCAAGAATCTTTCAAACGAAGTTATATCGATGAGAGGAACCTTTATGATCTCCCTTGGAGATTTAAATTCAGCTATAGGTGTCAGCGGAAACTATGATAAAGGTTCCAAAGCTGTTAATCTTAAATATTTTACAGATATGTCCGGTACACTGAAAATAGGTGGTTCAACGACTATTCAGCAGTATTCCCAGAGTGTGGCAAATAAGCTTATAAGCATCAATAAAGGCTTATCTATAGCTGTTACCGGCGGGGGTTCAGGAGCAGGAATAACCGGTGCTGCTGACGGTACGTTAAATATCGGTAACGCCTCAAGAGATCTCAAGGATGCCGAGGAAAAGGCCAACCCAACCTTAAAAAGCTTTACTTTTGGAAAAGATGCCATCTGCATTATAGTTAACAAGGATAACTCTGTTAAAGCATTAAAGAAAGATCAGGTTATTAAGATATTTACCGGTGAAATTACAAACTGGAAGGATGTCGGAGGAAGTGATGCCCCAATACTGCTGCAAACTCGTGAAGAAGGATCTGGTACACTTGACGGTATGATGTCACTGGCTTTAGGCGGAAAAACAATAGCCAAGACCGCTACACCTTCAAGCTCAAACCAACTTATGGCTCAAGCAGTTAAAGGAAATAAAAATGCAATAGGTTTTATATCCATGGGCTATGTTTCAGAGGGTGTCAAAGCATGTACTATTGATGGAGTTACAGCTACTGCCGCAAACGGCTTAACCGGTAAATACCCATATGTAAGAAATCTTAATGTAGTAACAAAGGGTACCCCATCAGATCTGGCCGGAAAGTACATAGATTTCATGAAGACTGCAGAGGGTCAGAAGATGCTTTCAGAAGAGGCTTACCTGCCATTGAAGTTTAAAGACTAAAAAATGCCGGTATCAAGCAAAAGCTGGGAGGCTTCTCCCTGGCTTTTGCTTTTTCTGATATAACGAGGGGATAAGAGTAAAAAAAATTTTTCTAAAGCCGAAAAATTTTCTATTTAACCTATGCGTTATAGAAAGAACCCGACTACTTATTAAAAACTTAGCTGAAATATTGAAGGGGTGTAATTCTTGGAAGAAAATTTTGTGATGAAACAGGCAATTTCACGTAAAAAATCAAAGCTGTCATTTTCTTATGTCAGGGACAGTATATGTGAGGGTGGAGTGATGCTTCTTACAATATGCAGTTCTCTGGTAGTGATTTTTATATTTGGGTTTATTCTGTTAAAAGCCTGGCAGGTGCTGAAGGTGAACGGTCTGGACTTTATAATTACCAAGGGCTTTGATACCCAGATAACTAAAGCTTACCACGCTGATGCTGCCCATCCCTATTGGAAATTCGGGGCCGCAGGTCTTATTATGGGAAGTATGGCTACCACAATTGGTGCATTGATTATAGCACTGCCGCTGGGGTTGGGCACTGCCATCGTCATAACCGAACTTGCTCCGAACTGGGTTAAAAAGCTTCTGCAATCTGTGGTCAGATTGCTGGCATCAATACCTTCCATAATTTATGGACTTATTGGACTTCTGGTTATAGTGCCTTTCATAACTAAGAATCTAATAACTGTAGAGATGCAGGTAAAATATATAAAATATTTTCAGATAGATGGCAAGAGCCTATTAGCAGGCATTCTGGTACTTAGTATTATGATTGTTCCCATAATAATCAATCTTAGCGTGGATGCAATAAACGCTGTCCCAAAAAAATATAAAGAAGCTTCAATGGCTTTGGGAATATCCCACTGGAGAACAATTGTAAAAGTTATAATACCGGCCGCAAAATCAGGCATATTGGCAGGTATTATTCTGGCGGTAGGAAGAGCTATAGGTGAAGCCGTTGCACTGTCCATGGTGGGAGGAGGAATAGGTAACATACCGGATCCCACAAATGGTTTTGTTTTTTTTCTTACCCCTGTCCTGACTCTGGCATCGGCAATTGTAAACAAGTCGGAAGCAATGGCGGTACCTACTATCAATTCAGCACTATTTGCATGTGGTGTAGCTTTGCTGATTTCCTGTGTTACCCTGAGTGTTTTTACTAAAGTAATAGAATACATAATAGCAAGGAGGGAGGGTATTGGATAGAAAGAAAGTCAGAGATTATTCGGGACTGTTCCTGTCCTGGCTGTCGTCAAGCCTGACCATTGCAGCATGTTTGGGAATTGTACTCTATCTGTTCCTGAACGGCTTTAAGGAAATCAGCTGGAGTTTTTTAACCAGCGAACCGGCATCATCATTTACCAGCCCCACTAGTGGAGGAATAAGCACACCCGTTGTTGGAACTCTGGTATTGACCTTTATTGGCATAGTAGTCGCGTTCCCATGGGCTTTGGCCACCGCCATATATCTGGCTGAGTACTCGAATAAGCGGGGGCTTTCATCGGTGCTCAGAGTTGGAATAGATGTTTTAGCAGGAGTACCTACCATTGTTATTGCAATATTCGGTGCTGCTCTGTTTTCAAGTCCCAAGCTGGGCTTTCTTAGCTCAATGGTGGTGAATGGAGATGAAGCTAACAAAGCCTTTGGACGGTCTTTTCTGGTGGCCGGCCTTACAATGGCAATTATGGTACTTCCTTTTGTAATTAAAACCTGCGAAGAGGCACTGCTTGCCGTGCCCGATACATACAGGGAGGCTTCGCTGGCAATGGGGGCCAGCAAATGGCATACCATAACAAGGATAATTATCCCGGCGGCAAATAACGGAATTGTAACCAGTGTAATACTTGGCATGGGGAGAATTATCGGAGACACTGCAATTGTTTGGCTTACTTTGGGAGGAACCCTGCAAATGACAGGAGTACAGCCCTGGTGGAAGCCGGAAAACTGGTTGAGTACACTAAAGAATACCGGTTCCACTCTAACCTCTTATATCTACTATACATCTCCTGCAGGTGAGGGAAATATGGCGGAAAAGGCCTTTGGAGCTTCTTTTGTCCTTATAGTAATAATTATTTTGTTAAATATTATTACCAGTTTGATTGCAAGAAGTAAAAGAATAAAAGGGGAGGCTTGACTATGGCCCAGGCTGTTTTAATAGACACAAAGAATATCAGCAGCAGAATGGCAGAAGAAAATTTTGCCACGCCCATAATAGTTGCTGATAAGTTTAATGCCTGGTACGGTAAAAATCAGGCTTTAAAGGATATTGACATAAGTATCTGCAAAAATAGAATAACAGCTTTTATCGGGCCCTCAGGCTGCGGAAAGACAACCTTTCTGAAGTCAATAAACAAGATGAATCTGCTTGTAAAGGATTTCAGGGTAGAGGGGTCATTGACGCTTGATGGAACAGAACTCTATGAGTCAAACAAGAATGATATGGTTATACGAAGGCGGGTGGGGATGGTTTTTCAGCAGCCCAATCCCTTTCCTAAAACCATATATTCTAATATGAAGCTCCCGATCATTGAGAATAAACCGGGGTTAAGAAAGAATCAGATTAATGATCTGATAGAAGAGAAGCTTAAGGATGCCTTCCTGTATGATGAAGTTAAAGACAGAATGAATAAGTCTGCAATGAGGCTGTCCGGAGGACAGCAGCAGCGTTTGTGCATTGCAAGGACACTTACACTTGAGCCGGAGGTAATTCTTTTTGATGAGCCCTGTTCGGCGCTTGATCCCATTTCAACTGCCAAGATCGAGGATATGCTTCTGAAGCTGAAGGAGAAATACACAATTGTCATTGTTACTCATAATCTTCAGCAGGCCAGCAGAATAGCAGATCATGTGGCTTTCTTCTACAAGGGCAGAATAGAGGAGCAGGGAACCGCTGCGGATATTTTCATTAATCCTGTCAATAAACTTACCCAGGATTATGTTACGGGGGTAATTTAGAAAGTTGAATATTAACTTTCCCGTTCCTTGAACCTAACATAAGTTAAATCAAAAGAAAAAGGCTTGATCCGTATGCTGTAAGCTAAACGGGTCAAGCCTTTTGAAGCTTGCCATAAAAAAACTCTGCCGTCAATTGATGACGAGATATTTAAAAGTCAGTATTTTATACCGTTTACAGTGTCAGGCTGTATAGGAGTTATTCAGCAGTGGCTGGAGGATGATATGGCAACCTTCCTCTAGATATGGCAAAGCTTATGGTTGTTAATTCAACGCTTTAAGCTCCTCTGTATAATCTTTTTCTGCAAGTGGTACGTAACCTGCTTCTGTAACTATCTTTGAGGCATTTTCCAGATAGTACTTGATAAATACCTTCACTTCTGTTCTCTGAAACGCTGTCTTTGACACATACAGGTACATGGGACTTGACAACAGTTGGTATTTTCCATTCTTAATACTGTCCATGTCAGGAGTTACGGGACCTGAACCAAAGTCAACCTTTAGCGCTTTAATAGTGCTCCTGGAATTAAAGTAGTTTGCAAAGCCTGTCAGGCCAATAGCTGTATTGTCTCCTTCAATGCTTTTTACCAGTTCCTTGTCGGAATTGACCTCTGTATATACACCAATTTGATTATCGTTGGTTTTCAGAACATTTTTTGTGAAGAATTCTATCAAACCCGTATTGGCTTTGGGGCCGAAAACCATGAGATCATTCTCAGGCCATTTTGGATTTACTTCCTTCCAGGTTATGAGAGAACTTTCGGGCTCCCAGATTGCTTTTATCTCACTGGAAGTAACAGTGTCAACGGGATTATCCTTGTTTGCAACCACCACGACACCATCATAAGCTACTTTGAATTCAACATAATCCAAACCTTTGGCTTTTGCTTTATTTACTTCGGAACTGCTTAACTGCCTCGAGGTATTACATATATCCAGCTGCTGGTTCAGAAATTTTGATATTCCTTCTTCAGTACCTGACAATGCAGTTTTTATAGTCATTCCTGGGCAGGCTTTCCTGAATTGCTCGGCAATTCTATCTGAAATAGCTGACATAAGAGCAGAACCGTCAATGCTTATTGAACCGGTTAAAGCTTCCGATTTAATTTCAGATAAAGAAGAGGAGGAAGTGCTGTCAGCTATGGACAACTGCTGTGATACCTCCCCGTCCTCAGCTTTGGAAGGCGACGCTGCAGCAGCTGTAGCTGCAGTTGACATTTGGTCAGCATCATTAAAATCATCGTCTATGGAGGAATCCCGGCAGCCAGTAAAGCTCAGGACCATTGAAACAGCCACTGAGCCGATAATAACTTTATTAATAATGTTTTTTTTCATTTCTACTCCCGTCCCGTACTCCAGTACTCAGTCAAATACCGGCACGTGCTTGATTTTTATAACTTGTAATTACCATTCTAAGGTGGGGAGTTTAAGGTAACGTTATAACGGTGTTAATTTTTGTAAATTAAAAATCAGCTAATGTTAAATTTACAATTATTAACATTGATTAAACCGAGAGTTAATAATTCCCTTGTAACATTAGTTTAAAAGTAAGTATTTTTTATCATGACTAATTTATTAGGGAGGTTTCACATGAGCAAAATAGCAAGATCATTTATAGTTATACTGAGTCTATGCATTCTAATTGCTTCGACAACTTTTTCAAATGCAGCGGCTCCGGCCGGCACAAGCAATGAAATAAAGAATGTAATTCTTCTGATACCCGACGGGATGAGTACCACCGGAACGACTCTTGCAAGATGGTACAACGGAGGAAAGCCCCTTGCACTGGATGAAATGGCAAGCGGTCTTGTAAGAACCTATTGGGCAGCAGGCCCTATTACAGATTCGGCTCCTTCGGCTACAGCTTATGCTACAGGTTATAAATCAACCGACAAGTATATATCGGTAGCAGCAGATTCGGTAACCATGCCGGGGTACGCATATAAAAATCAGTATGAAGCCAGAAGACCTCTGGCAACAGTCCTGGAAGGTGCAAAGCTGTCGGGTAAATCAACAGGTCTTATAGCAACCTCTGAAATTTCCCATGCAACACCTGCATGCTTTGCCAGCCACACGGCTTCCAGAACGGAAGAAGAAAATATAGCGGAACAGATACTTTACCACAACATTGATGTTGTCCTAGGCGGATCTACACACTATATGACCGCTGACAACAGAAAAGACGGAGAGGATCTTATAAGTATTGCTAAAGAAAACGGATATGATTTTGTTACAACACCTGAGCAAATGAAGAACAGCAAGAGTGACAAATTGTGGGGAAGCTTCGCCGACATGGACCTGGCTTATGATTTTGACAGAAACAGCTTAAAGGAGCCAAGCCTTGCGGAAATGACCTCAAAAGCCATTAGCGTATTGAGCAGGAATAAAAAAGGTTTTTTCCTGATGGTTGAGGGCAGCAAGGTGGACTGGGCGGCTCATGGAAATGATCCCGTAGGGGTCGTAAGTGACGTACTGGCCTTTGATAAAGCTGTAAAAACAGCATTGGATTTTGCAAAGAAGGATAAGCATACAGTGATAATTTCAGTTACAGATCACGCAAATGGGGGTATAACTATCGGAAATTCAAACACAAACGGAACCTATTCCAGTATCGGACTTGACGCTTTTATGGTACCGCTGAAAAAAGCCAAACTCACAGCAGAAGGCGTTGCAATAAAAATATATGAAGACAGAACTGCTGATGTCAAGCAGATAATCTCAGATTACTATGGAATAAACGATTTATCCGATGAAGAGTCCCAGGCAGTAGATGCTGCTTTGAAAGCAGATGCAGAAAAGAGTGTTACAAGAGGGCAGGACTCGGCAATAAAAGCAGTTTTGGCCGGCTTGATGAGTAAACGTGCGAATATCGGCTGGACTACATCAGGGCACACAGGAGAGGAAGTAACACTTTATACATATGCACCTAATGGTCAGAGACTGGCGGGAGTTGTAGAGAATACACAGATAGCCGAATATATAGCTAAAAATCTTGGTATCAATCTCGATGACTTAAATAAAAAACTCTTTGTTGATGCAAGTGATACCTTTAAAGCGAAAGGTGCAGAGGTAACAATAGATTATTCAGATATATACAACGCTGTACTCAGAGTTGAAAAGGGTGAAAATACATATACTTTTCCCGTAAACAAGAATTACTGCTATGTTAACGATGAAGAAGTTGCTTTATCAGGAACAACAGTATTCACTGACAAATTTTATGTACCTGCTGACGCCGCAGCACTTGTAAAGTAACCGTTCAAGGAAAAGTGGCAAAATAGCCGGCGTGAGGCGTGGTATACATTGTCAATAGAGGGTAATGTGAACCGGAGGTATCCGGAGTAGTATAATGGGAATTTGTTTGCAGAGGGAGTTGTAATTTAGCTGATTACAACTCCCTCTGGCTTTTACCTGAAAACAGATATAATGAATAAATTGTAAATTTTCTGTATAAACAGGATATGTTTTACATGATACATATTCCCTTTTTTATATTATTATGGTATGTTTTAGTGGAAAATAACTAAGACATCAGGTATTACATATGATTTTTAAGAAACACATTAAAAGAGAAAACTTAATAGCTTTATGTTTTCTGGCACCGAGTCTCCTGGGCTTTTTAATATTTTTTCTGGTACCTTTTTTTGCAGGCATCTGCTATTCTTTTTTAGATAGTCCCATTGATGGTTCTTTTGTAGGGATTTCGAATTATCTGAGTTTGTTAAAAAACCGGATATTTTTAAAAGCCTTTACCAACACAATTATATTTACCGGTACCTGCGTCCCATTAAATATGTTTTTATCTTTATTTCTGGCAATCCTTCTAAATAAAAAAATTTATGGAAGGAACCTGCTGCGTACCTGTTTCATATCACCGCTTGTTGTTCCGGTAGCGTCCATTGTGTTAATCTGGCAGGTATTTTTTGATTACAGCGGTGCTATAAACTCGTTTTTGTCCCAATTCCTCATTACACCCATTGACTGGATGAATACGTCATGGTCCAGAATTGTAGTACTGATAGTATATCTATGGAAAAATATTGGCTATAATATGGTACTATTTCTGGCAGGACTGCAAAATATTCCGCTTGAATACTATGAATCGGCACAGATTGATGGAGCAGGAGCGTTTAAGAAATTTACGGGTATTACACTGGTTTACCTTACACCTACTTCCTTTTTCGTCTTTATTATGTCGATTATAAACTCTTTTAAGGTTTTCAGAGAAACCTATCTGATAAGTGGAGATTATCCACAAGATAACATTTACATGCTTCAGCATTACATGAATAACATGTTCTCCTCACTGGACTACCAGAAGCTTACTTCAGCTGCATGTATTATGGCGTTATTGATATACCTGCTGGTATTTAACCTGTTCGTTTTCGAGAGAAAAATCAGCAGAAACATTTAGCTGTTATACCGGAGGAAAATATGCTGCGTACTAAAAAGTCCATGAAAAAGTTAAACGGAAAATATAAAATGTTATCCCTTACAATATTTATAACTTTACTGGCAGCTGTGTTTCTGTTTCCGCTGGTCCTTACCATTTCAAACTCTTTTATGAGTGAGGGGGAAATTGCGGAGAATTACAAACCATTAACAAATGCGTCAGACCAAAGAGAATCTGCAGACCGGGAGAGGTCTTTTGTCAACCTTAAGCTGATACCTGATGAGGTCGTGGTAAAACAATACTATGTTGTGTTGCTTCAGAAAACCAAATTTCTTTTCATGTTTTGGAATTCAATGGCTCTTGTTTTACCCATAGTATTTGGACAGATAATAGTTTCATCCATGGCTGCCTATGCTTTTGCAAAGATTAATTTCCGATGGCGGGAGCAATTGTTTTTCATATACATAATTACCATGCTTATGCCATTTCAGGTAACTCTGGTACCAAATTACATTGTAGCAGACAAGCTGGGAATTCTGGACAATTATCTCTCCATAATATTTCCGGGGATATTCGGGACATTTGGGGTTTTTCTTTTAAGGCAGTTTATGGTGTACATTCCTGATGGTTATGCCGAGGCAGCAAGAGTAGACGGTGCAGGACATTTTAGAATATTTCTGAAAATAATTATGCCTTTATCCAAGTCGGGGCTTGCTGCTCTCGCCATACTTGTATTTATGGATAACTGGAACATGGTAGAACAGCCCATAGTATTTCTTCATGATAGGGCCACACACCCTCTCTCAGTATTTTTGACCAGCATAAATCATGATGAAACGGGAATAGCCTTTGCCGCTTCAGTATTATACATGATGCCTATGTTATTAATTTTCTTGTACGGAGAAAATTATCTCATAGAGGGCATACAACTTTCGGGAATAAAGGGTTAGTCAGGATATAAGGGGAGGCAATTCATATGAGTATTGATTATCAGGAAACAAATTTGAAGAGAAAAAAGTTAATAGTTAAAATTTCGGCAGTATTTCTTGGAGTTTTAGTATTGCTTACATTTTTTTCAAATACTATAAATAATTTTTCCCTACCCAGAGTGAAGGTGGAGAATCCCGGCAGTGGTGCTTTGAATAAGGATATAATTGCAGAAGGTTATGTTGAAGAAAAGGAAACAGTCAAGGACTATACACAATCCAGCAGAAAGGTTCTGGAAGTGTATGTAAAAGCGGGAAGTAATGTTAAAAAGGGTTCACCCATAATGAAGCTTGATAAGGAGGGGCTTCAGGAACAGTTGGATCAGGAGCTTCTGTTATTGGAGAAAGCGAAACTTTCTCTGGAGAAACTTGTTAATTCTTCAGACGAAGATAATCTTACAAGTTTGAAAAGAAGCATTAAAGCTGCCGGAAATAAAATGCTGGATGCCCAAAAGACTTTAGAAGAGATCAAATCTCTATACGATATCGGTGCCGAAGCCAGATCGAATCTGGACAAAGCTCAGGAGGAATACGACAATGCCAGGGAAGAGTACGGATATAAGCAGGAGGATTATAGTATCGCACTAAAAAACCAGAGCAGGAAAGTGGAAGACAGGAAGAGAGATATAAAAGACCGACAGCTGGATGTAAAATTACAGGAACTGAAGGTTAACAAGATATATAAGGAGTTGTCGGCCGACAGCATGATAACATCCCCCTGCGATGGTATTGTAAAGGAAATAGGCTTTGATAAAGGTTCTGTTACCAGTTCAGGTACGGCTCTATATTCAATTATTGATACCTCAAAAGGATTTCATTTCAGAGCATCGGTAGATAAAGAAAGTATCAAGCCGGCTAAACTGAATGACAAGGTTGAGGTAACTCTTGAAACTGCTGAGGATAAGATTATTGAAGGAAAGATTACTGAAATAAAGAACAATCCTGCCGGTACAGGTGATAAGAAGGATATAATTGTTACAATTCCCCAGGAAGGCTTAAAAGGAGAAGAAAAAGGTAAAATGAGAGTGGTTATAGAGTCTAAAAACTATGAGTTCCTTGTACCGAATTCTGCTGTGGGTGAAAATGATAAAGGAAAATTTGTGTATGTTCTCAAAGAAAAGAAAGGGCCGTTGGGAAATGAATACTATATCCAACAAGCTTTTGTGACAATAGATGATTACGATAACTTCAGAAGTGCCGTATCAAGTGGAATTGAGGCCAATGAAAAGATAGTTGCTTCCAGCAGCAAAGAAACACTTTACGATGGCTGTCGTGTCATGCTTGAAAGGTAGGGGATATTTATTGAAAGCTCAAAAGACCGGATTAATAATGTTTCTGGGTATTCTACTTATACTTGCGGGGATACTCACCGGTAAAACTGTTTCTTCATATGCGGTTGAAATAAATGGGCCTTTTGGAATGGAAAAGATTATAGCAACTCAAAAAAAGGTTGATTCAGATAAAGTTAATCCAATAACTGCTGGAGACATAGAAAGATTAAAAAAAGAAATAAAAGTAAACGAAGTAACCTACATTACTGAAAAAAAGTCAATTGTACAGAGAAACAGGCAAAATGTTGATGCAAATGTCGTTGGTACAAATACTATCTATCCGAAATTCAGCAATATACAGCTTGCCGGGGGAAGCTTTTTTACTGAGAGCGCAGATAAGGAAAACAGCCGCGTTGCAGTAATAGATCAAAAACTGGCTGTAAAGCTGTTTAACACGGTGGAGGCAGTAGGTAATCAAATCACAATATTCGAACATAGCTTCAGAGTAATAGGCGTAATTTCAGAGGGTTCTACAATACTAACAAGCTTGGTTGATGACGGAATACCTGAGATTTATATACCGGGAAGTACTTTTTTTGAGTTTAATAAGGATGCTGCTATAACGCATATGGAGATAAAAAGCCCTTATAGTGATACTCTTGGAAACAATACGAAACTTGTTATAAAGGGTTTGGAGGCAATAAACAGGAATCCTGAAAGCTATACTATAATTGATTTTAACATTGAAAAGGCAAGCTTGAGTAATAGACCGGAAATATTAATATTTCTTTTGGGATTCATTACAATACTTTTCGCTGTTTTTTATATCAAAAGAGAAATTTCCTCCATACTCGGGTTGATAATACAAGAAGTAAAAGTTGAGTATTTTTCCCGGGTTTTAAAGAAAAATACGACGGGGTTATTACTCCTATTAGCAAAGACAATTGCTGCTGCAGGTTTTATAATACTTGTCTGGAACCTTATAAAATTCAATTGCTATATATCACCGGAACTAATACCGGCTGATCTTACAGATGTAGGTTATTTCAAGGATCTGATACATAAAGGTATTCTTAAAGGCAATGCGGATTTAGCTTATATGACTTCAAAAACCGAGAGTATACTAAAGCTTTCAAAAAAAATAATAAATGTGTCTTTTATAGCAAGCCTCTTCCCGGGATTGGTTTTCTTTTATATCAGCTTGAAACAGGAAAGATTATTAAAAACAGACACGTTTAAACTACTTCTGCATTTGGCAGCTTCGCTTTTGTTATCACTCCTTGTTCTGTTAGGTATTGCCATTTACTTTAAGTTGCCTTTTATCATCCACATATCATTCTTAACAGTTATATGGGTTTTTATTTGCGTAAATGGAATCCGATTTGGAACTGAAAGTGAAAGGAGTGATGTGTACAGCCCTATAAATTAATGACCAGAGGTCAGTTTCATAAACAAATAGTATTGGACAATATAATGATGACTTAGACATGATTAAATAATAAAGCTCCGTTTTAGTCGAGATATTTTTCGTCAACATAAAGCGGAGAAAGGCACAATATTAACTTCATTAATCATGCCTTAATTGAAAGGATAGTGAAAAAATGTTTAAACGAATTACATGCCTTATAATGGCTTTACTGATTGTTATAAGTGCAAGTGCCTGCTCTGATAAGGAAAAAAAGAAAACCGATGCTGAAGTGTACTCAATGACAGATGTGCAAAACTATGAGGAAAAGGATATTGGCGCATCTATAGGGCTTAAAATGCCTGGAACGAGAGTAAGTCTGGATTCTAAAAACCAGCTGGTATTAAATGAACAAAAGGAAAAAGAGTTTTTTTCTATTGTAGCCGACACCAGTGGCAAAAAGCTTCAGGAATATAAAAATGATACTATGAGTTCACTGTTTACACTGGATTCTCAGGATAATAGATATGTGGTTCAGGAACAGTATGGCGAGATCAAAGAAGGAGATAAAAAGAGGGAAGCCGAAACATCAGTAATTATATATAATTCCGAAGGTAAAAAGCAAAAGTCCATGGATCTGGGTAAACGTACCTATACCGATAAGCAGGCCGGGATAACGGATATCGCTGTTGATACCAAAGGAAATGTTTATCTTCTTCAGAGGCAGGAAAACATTGAAGTGATAGGGGCCGACGGCAAGAAAATTAAAGATATTCCGGCACAGAAAACCGACTATATAGAAATTGATGATCAGGATAACCTGCTTTTAGGCTCTTTTAGCGGAGGCAACAATAAGTCCTCCGTTGAAAAACGCAGCCTTCAGAAGGAGGATAATATCTGGGTTAAAGAATTAAGTACCGGAAACTATATTCGTGAAATGAAATACAGCATAAAAAATAAAACTCTGTACCTTTTAACCGAGAAAGGAATCCTGGCATGCTCTTCCGATGGTAATATTGAAGGGTTTGTTTTTGATCTCAAACAGACACCACTGTTGGAATCAGATATCTATATAACCGATTTTTTGTTTGACGGCGAAAAGAATATATACATACTTGCCTTTAAAAGCGATTCCTCTTCAGGTACCTATGAAAGTACACCTCTCTTTTATAAATATACACCGGTAAAGGATCAGAAGAAGAAAGAAAACCAGAAGACTTTGACAGTCGCCCTGAGATATTCAGAGAGATATATGGAGGCTGCCATAAGTAAATTCCAGAAAACCTATCCTGATGTAAAAGTTGAAGTAAAGGATTATGCGGCTGCAGTAATGAGTTCAAGTGCAGACGGCCCGGGAGAGGATGAAATCAACAGAGCTCAAAAGGCCGAGGAGGATTTCCAGAAGAATATCAGTACAGAGCTAATGGCTGGGAAAGGTTCTGATATCATTGAAGTATCCGGACTGCCATATAAAAAGTTTATAGACAAAAATACTCTTGTTAACCTTAGTGAAATAATTAAAAATGATCAAAACTTCGATATGAACAAGTATAAGCAGAATATTCTGAATGCCTTCAAATATAAAGACAGCATGTATATAATGCCTGTAAACTTTAGTTTTACCTCCCTGGGAGTGAGTAGGAACATAAAGGATAAGGAAGGATTAAAAATAGACAGTTCCAAGTGGACCTGGAAGGATTTCCTGTCGCTTGCACAGCAGGTTACAAAGGATAAAAATGGTGACGGAAGACCTGATCAATATGCCTTGCCCAAAATGGCACCGGAAGAAATTTTCAGTTTTATTTTTGAGGAGGAGTATGGTAAGTTTATTGATTATGATAAAAAAACCTCAAACTTTGATTCAAAGGAATTTACAGATATTTTGACTTTTGCTAAAGAGTTTGCCGATAAAGGAGTTTGCAGTCCCAAACTGGATAATTCCGAGATGTATAAAATGCTGGATCCGGGAACAATAGGCTTTATCAATTGTTATCTCAGCACCTATCAAGGTATTATAATGTCGCAGGCCCTATTAAACAGTGAGATAGAGTTCCTCGACAGGCCGAGCTTTAGTGGTACTAAGCCTAAAATGAGTTTGATACCGGGACGGGTTTTTGCTATTAATAATAACTCTAAATTAAAGACTGAGGCATGGGATTTCATTAAACTATTGATTTCCGATGAGGTTCAGAGCAATGATGAGATGTATCAATTCCCTGTAAATGCTGATTCCCTCAACAAAAAGGCAAGGAATGAAATGACTCAGAACTATATGTACAAAGCTTACAAGGATCAAGGAAGAAATGTTAGTCAACTGGCTCAGTCCCATGTAGACTTGATTAACAAAATGATTGATCAGCTGGAATTGAGTCCATACTCAGAACCCCAGGCCACAAAGATAGTGTCAGATGGTGTGAAAGAATTCTTCTCCGGTAAGAAAACAGCCGAAGAAACAGCACATTTTATACAAAACAAGATGAATATTTATCTCGGTGAGTAACATAAAAAAATATTTATATATTTTTTAAAGACTGCCAGAGTTTTTAGGACTGCCTCTAGATATGGAATAGGTTAAAACTATTTCATATCTAGTGGCAGTCCTTTAATTTATTTTAGACTTAACTGAATAATGCCGGAGTTCAAAAGATATCTGAAAGAACAAGCTATTCGCCATTCATACATGAGAATAATATTCCATAAGTTACATACACTATCTCTAAAATTTCTTAGAGCCTGTTTAAGATCTGTTGTGTCTGGCATTTTAGGTGGACTTTGTGTAGGGCAAGGCAAATTTTCGCAGTAATAATTTGTTTATTAAAGAAAAACTGTTAATAATTTGACTTTGGAAAATTTCACGCGGCATGGCGCATAATCCGCCAAAATGACTGGTGCAATAAGATTTAAACAGGCTCTTATATTGCTGTGGTGATTGTTATGGCTTTTTGGAGAAAAAATAAAAACAGGCAAATTAATATTGAAGAATATGTTAGTAAAGGGACTTTGACTAAATCATTGACTGAAAATATAGGATTATTCAAGGGTATATTCAGTGACGATGATACCCTTACTGTAAGGCATATGGAAAACCAGCAGAATACATCAATAAAATGCGGTATTCTTTTTATTGATGGAATGATTGACGTTGCAGTCGTTAATGGTAATATAATACAGCCTATCGTACAGAATTCAATGTTAAAGAGTAATGGTGATGTCCTGGCACATATACAGAATCAAGTACTGGTCTCTAATAGCATACAAAAAACATCTGATATGCAAAGCCTTGTCAGAGCCATTTTAATAGGAGATACAGTCCTTTTTGCAGAAGGCTCATCGGAAGGATTGATAATAGGCTCAAAGGGTGCGCAATCAAGAGCCATTGAAGAGCCTGAAGCTGAGAAAGTTATTCGGGGACCCAGAGAAGGGTTTACTGAACCTTTAATGATTAATTTGTCTTTAATAAGAAGCAAGTTGATAACACCTGATCTGAAATTCAAATTCAGAGCAGTTGGAACCAGATCTCAAACCAAGATTTGTATATGCTACCTGGATAATATTGTAAACCATAAGATACTGAAGGAATTGTATAAACGACTGGATTGCATTGATATTGACGGGGTATTGGGTTCGGGAACTATAGCGGAGTTGATTAAGGACGCTTCGTTATCGCCGCTGAAGACAGTTGGAAGCACCGAAAGACCTGATGTAGTTGCCGGAAAACTCCTGGAAGGGCGAATTGCAATTATAATGGACGGTACTCCTGTAGCCTTGACGCTGCCGCATATCTTTGTTGAATATTTTCAGGCCAATGAGGATTATTATATCAATTTCTATTTCTCTACCATAAGCAGATTACTTAGAATAATAGGTTTTATACTTACAGTGACGGTACCTGCAGTTTATGTGGCATTGATGACTTTTCACCAGGAAATGATACCTACGCCTCTGCTCATAAGCATATCGGCTGCAAGGCAGGGAGTACCGTTTCCTACCATAGCAGAAACCTTGCTGTTGCTAATAGTTTTTGAGATATTAAGGGAGACGGGTACAAGAATGCCCACAAACATAGGTCAGGCTTTAAGCATTGTCGGAGCCCTGGTTTTGGGTCAGGCGTCGGTGGAGGCAAAGATTGTGAGTGCCCCTATTGTTATTGTTGTTGCTATTTCCGGAATAACAAGCCTTATTATTCCAAGAATTCAGGGGACAGCTTTGGTTCTGCGGGTTATTTTTTTACTTTTGACTGCCTTGCTGGGTTTTTACGGACTTATATTCGGAATTACCGGCTTCTTGCTCCATCTATGTCAGATACGCTCTTTTGGGGTGCCATATATGTTATATCTGACTTCTCTTGATCCCGGGGATTTAAAAGATACCGTTGTCAGAGCCCCCTTGTGGTATATGAATAGCCGGCCTAAATTAATAGCTGGCAATAACAAGCTCCGGCAGGGGGGAGGAGGAAAGAAGCCATGAAAAAAAAAGCCGTTTTCCTTTTATTCATGTGTCTGGTAAATATAATAACCTGTACGGGGTGCTGGAACTACAGAGAAATTGATAAAATGTCCATTGTAGCCGGCGCTACAATGGATAAAACTCCGGATGGAAAATATAAAGTAGTAGTAGAAATTATTGATCTGCATGAGGGCGGAAGAGAAGCAAAGATAAACTCAAGAAGACTTGAGAGCTATGGTTATTCATTGTTTGATGCAATTAGAAATACGCTGAAAATAACTTCTAATAAGCTTTATTGGGGACATATGGAAATATTAATATTAAGCCAGGAGGTTGCAAGGGAGGGTATTGTGGGAATTTTGGATTTTCTGAATAGGGATGCGGAGCCAAGGCTGAGTGTGGATTTGCTTGTATCAACAGAAAACACAGCTGAAGAGATCCTGAATTCACAAAGTATTACAACTGAAATACGTTCCTTTGAAATAAACAAAATGCTTGATACAGAAAAGGATCTGGCTAAAACATCAAAAGTTCAGTTATATGAATTTATAAATGCTTTGTCGGCTGAAGGGATCTCACCAGTGTTGCCCACGGTTAGCCTGGTAGAAAACAATGGCAAGCAAACAACGAAGTTATCAGGCACTGCGGTATTCAGGCAGGATAAGCTGGCATACGTGTTCAATGAGGAAGAGACAGAATTTTTTCTTTTTGCAATTGATAAAATAAAGGGTGGTATTCTCAATATTGATGAGGGCATTGAAAAGGGACAAACAGTTACAACCCTGGAGATTAGAAAAAATAAAACAAAAATAGAACCAGTTAACACCAAAGGGAAATTGTCCATTGACATTGATATTGATACAAAGACTGTTTTGGCTGAACTAAGCGAGGCAAATAAAACCTACGACATCAAAGAGAATAAAAATATGGAGACAGAAGCCGGAAAGACCCTGCAAAAACAAGTGTCAGAATTTATAAAAGGTGTTCAGAAAAATTATGGCATAGATATTTTAGGATTTGGAAGACGTGTCAGACAGGAAATGCCTGATTTATGGAGGAAAATAGGACCTGAATGGGATCAGACTTTTAAGAATCTTGAGGTAAATGTAAGAGCAAAAGTTGATATTACCAATTCCGGGCTTATATCAAAGCCTATAAAAATTGGAGACTGACAGATGATTTTTATAATAGCCCTGACTTTTATAATTATTTTGTTTATTTTCATTGACCTTGTTCCTGTTTTTAAGGAAAAGCAATGGTTGATATTCTGGATATACGCCTTACTAACTTTGGCAGTATTCGTATCAGCACTGTTAATAGAATTAGACGTAAAAATGCCGACTCCTGCACCTTTAATAAAAAAAGTAGTTACTGCAATCTGGGGGCTGGGTAAAACTATCTTATTTTAAACGTATCTGAAAGCTGGTAAGCTATGAGCAAAGAGCATATTACACAAAAGCAGGCAATTGTCATGATGATTACTTTTACATTGGGAAGCACACTGGTTCTTGGAGCAGGAGGGGCTGCAAAAAATGATATCTGGCTGGCAATATTAATTTCGATACTGATGGTTATACCCATGATATTGATATATGCCCGGATTCTTACAATCTATCCCGGTAAAAGCCTGTACGAGATACTTGAGGCTGTCTTTGGAAAAGTATTCGGGAAGATACTGGCTCTGCCTTTTATCTGGTTTGCATTTCATATGGGCTCTTTAGTCATTAGAAATTTTACTGAATTCATTGTAATTGTTTCACTTCCCGGTACTCCGCAGACCATTATAGCTATTTTCATGACTGTTTTATGTATCTGGGCTGTGAGAGCAGGCATTGAGGTTATGGGTCGCTGGACTGCAATAATGCTCCCGATACTGATGCTTGTCATATTGGCTGTAACTTTCTTATTTGCACCAATATTAGATTTCAGAAACCTGAAACCCGTTCTTTATGAAGGATTTAAACCTGTTATGGACAGCGCATTTTCAGTGTTTGCCTTTCCCTTTGCTGAAACTGTATTATTTTTAACCATCCTGCATAAATTAAGAGCTAAAAGCAGTCCATACAAAGTATACTTTTGGAACTTATTGATCGGAGGTTCAATTATCTTAATAGTATCTGTTCGTACGCTTCTTTCCCTGGGGGTTGCAAATATTTCAATTTTATTCTTCCCTTCTTATGCATCAGTACGCCTGATTAATATTGGAGATTTTCTGGAAAGGATTGAAGTGTCTGTGGCGATGATTTTTTTATTTGCAGGATTTATAAAAATAAGTGTTTGCCTGTATGCCGCAAGCACGGGCATTGCAAGTCTTCTGAGCTATCAGAATTACAGGCGGATAGTTGTCCCCATTGGACTCTCCATGATGATATTATCTGCAATTATTTATACCAATACATTAGAAATGTTTGAGTGGTCTAATATTATTTATAAATATTATGCACTTCCCTTTGAGGTTTTTCTGCCGTTAATTATTCTTATTTCAGCTGAAATCAAGAGTAGATCTGCCGGAAATAAAAAGAAGAAAATAGCATAATCGAAATTGTTCCTGCTATTTTCTCCACTGCAATAGTTTATGATATATAAAAAGTGTTTACGGCTTTTTCATACTTGTATGATAACCCAAGATACTTGACTAAAGAGTCCAGCCTGATATAGGAAATATTGTTGAGGGTTAATTGTGATTCATATAGCCGGTCCTGAATTGTTAGCTTCAGGTTTTTGAACCCAATGTTCTCAGCGTCTGTTAAAGATACATAATTGATTTTATTGTCAGTTATAATGTTTTGATTCAATACAACGAGAGAATTTTTATAAATCAGAGCGGTTTTCTTATCACCGTTAAATTTAGATTGTTTTAATAATTGTTTAGCCGTTCTGATGGGTACAAGTTTGTTTTTTTGCCAGACAGAATCGTACATCGACCATTCCACGGGCCTGGACAGGCCTCTTTTGCCTCCGATTTCAAGAGTGAAGGAAGGAATTTTAAGTTTCATAACACACCAGTCCTTAAAGCCTGAGGTTGAGGACTTATAATTTGAAGGGCTCACCAGACTGTAGCCTGTCAGACCCTTAAGCATGTTTGCATAGGCCAGATCCCGATCCTTTTCAGCTCCCTGCTGGCCGAAATACCAGTAAATAATATCTCCTGCGGCATGGTATGCTATTGTGAGATCAAACTCTACATTCTCGCAAAGAGCTTTTACTGCCTGTGTCTCCGGCTCTGAAAAAGCTTTAGGTCCAGTTGAATAGCTTTTAGTAATTTCCTTAGACCATAAAGCATCATAGTTATGATTAAGATCAACCTTGTTTGCATTGAAATAGTATGATGGAGAACCGTTAACACATATCTGTACACCGTCCGGATTAACAAGAGGTAAATAGTAAAAGGATACCTGCTTGTCCAGGAGATTTTTGATATTAACTCCGTCCAGTGTCCGGTTGGCTGAGTATGCCTCCAGTATGTACTGAATCTGGTTTAAAGTAAGTATTGTACCGATATATTCACGAGGGTGGTGAGAGGCGTTTATTAATATTTTTTTTGGACCATTCCCGATTTTTATTACTGTAAGATTACGCTTCTGGACTGATTGACCTGTCTTAAACAAATATGTAATGCTGCTGTATTTTTTGTTCAATTCGCTCAGGCGTGTCTCTGTATCTTTGTATACCTCCTTGCTGTTGTAAATCTGTTGTAAGGTTTTTGAGTATACCGATTTAGCTGTAACTGTCGAATATGTACTCAGGGAAGTAAGTATAAAAAGAAATAATAAAATAAATGCCTTGAATCGCTGCGCCATGAAAACCTCCAAAATTGATATGTTTTCTATAATAAATAATATAACAAGGCTATAGATATTCCTCCGCTTCTATAGGTGCATGGTTACCAAAGACAGCCTTTGTACCGCTCCGGTTTTCAGGCTGTGTAAACGGAGTTTTATTGCTTAAGGTAATTTATAAAGTGTTGTGCTGTTCTGCCCGAGAGACCACCATGTCTCATTTCCCACCTGTTGGCCTCGAGAAGAAGTTCTTCTTCAGGTATGGCTATGCCATTTTTTTCGGCCAGAACTTTTACAATGTTATTAAACTCTTTTTTACTGGGAGAAATATAAAGAATAGAAAGTCCGAACCTTGAAGCCAGGGATAATTTTTCCTGAACAGTATCGTTGGTATGAAGGTCGTCATCCCTGTCATCTTTATCACTCCATTTTTCACGTATCAGGTGCCGTCTGTTGGAGGTCGCGTAGAGCAGTACATTGTCAGGGTGTATCTCAAGACCTCCTTCGATAATAGCCTTAAGATATTTATATTCTGTTTCATAATCCTCAAAGGACAGGTCATCCATGTATATGATAAACTTATAGTTCCTATCCTTCAGCTGCTGGATTATGTCCTGCAGGCAGCCAAACTGGTTCTTGTAGACCTCAATGATTCTAAGGCCCTGGCCGCTGTACTCATTTAAAATAGCCTTAATGCTCGAGGACTTTCCTGTTCCGCTGTCTCCGTAAAGAAGAACATTGTTGGCCGTGTAACCCTTTATAAAATCCTCGGTATTTTTTACAAGCTCTCTCTTTTGCAGTTCATATCCCACAAGGTCATTTAACGTAATATTCTCAGTGTTTATTATTGGCACAACCTCAATGTTATTTAAGGAAGCATACACCTTGAAGGCTTTATACATTGCAAATTTGCCGACACCGTATTGTCTGTAGAAGTCAGATACACATTTAAGGAAATTATCAGTATCAGCTGCCGAAGAAAGACTCAGGGTCAACTTCCCTAATGCAGCTCTCATGACAGGAGAATGTGCCGCCTTGGAGCTCTCGGGATTAATGAAGCCGGATATATAAGACAGACAGTTAATTCCCAAAACCTTATCGATTATATTTAAATCAAAATCATAAAGCTGCTTAAATATAGCAAGGTCATTTTGGGCAAGCTGGTTAATTGTACCACTGGTGCTTCCGCCTATTTCAAGTGCCCTTGAAAATGCGTTTTCGCTATTAGCCAGCGTAAATGTCAGAAAGCTGTGCCAGAGGTTTCCCTCAAAGCCGTACCGGACAGCCATTTCTACTAAAAGGTTGGCACAATTGTAGATACTTTTTTTAACCTCTTCATAATTTATACTGTCGTAGTTATTGATTATTTCTACAAAGGTATCAAATAGTTGCTGATGTTCGAAATTCCGATATAAAAATAGTTCGTTAGTGTTTATACGCATAGGCTCTTTTCCTCAGATACATTTATTCAAGTGCACATCAGTGAAAGATGGATATCAAAAATGCTGAAGATTTGTTTTTCCTCTGCCTGAAGAGGCAGGAGCTCCCTCCACTGATGATAAACTGTTTCTTATTTTATAACACTTGAACAATAGTATGTCAATCATGAGGTACGCCATACAGCGCATACCCGCTGAGAAAAAGCTGTAAAAGACTTATTAGAAGGACCTCGGCAGTAGCAAGAAACCACTGCCCCAATATCATTATCTGTAAAATAGCACATAACAGTAAACAGAAGCCTGCAACTGCCGAAACGAGCCAGGCTTTGCTGCCTCTTCCCCTGAAACTGTACAGGGCTGCTGCTATATTTCCTGCTCCAAAAAAAGTGATTGCTAAGATGCCCGGAATTGCCCAGTTTCTAAAAGGGAAAACATTCAGCCACTCAGAAGGGTATTCCCGGAATATGCCCTGATTTGACCAAAGCATCAGGAATCCCGTAAATATTGCTGCAAAAGCAATTACCAGGTCAAAAGCTCCCAGCAAAATATAATTTCTTTTCATAAAACCAAACCTCTTCAGATTTAAAAATCAATTTATCTTGTCTATTATTTAGTCAGGCCTGAGAATACTTCCCTAGACTTCAAACTATCTAAAGTAAAGCCGTATAATGCGTTTCTGCTTTCAAAAGCTGCTTTTTGGGAATTAAGTATGTTGACAATATCGGCGTTTGTAAACTGACCTCCGCTGACTTCCTTCAGTCTGGCGATTTCCGCGGAGGCAGTGTAGGACAGACTTCCCAGGTGATAGATGTCAAGTGTTATCTTATTTGGGTCACTGATATAGCGGTCAATATTATACTTTGCAATCAGTCTTTCAGTATTGGTAAGACTTAAAATGCATACACCTGCAACAACGGTAACACCTATTAATTTCATAACATCAGTTTTAGGTACAAAGCATTTTATTATCATCCAGACAAGGCACAGTGCTATTATACACATTAGCCAGAGGGTCAGAACCCGCTTGATACTTAAACCGTAAGCATCAACATACAACAGCATTCTCTTGACAGCAGAAACAAGCAGTACGCCATTGCAGAGACATAGGGAAACCGTGCAAAGCTTAACCCATAAAGGCAGCTGATCCCCGTTCTTTTTTGTCATTATTAAAACAAAAAGGGCAATAGTAAAAATTATAGCTGAAGCTGTTGTCAATTCAAAGAAGCCCCGTCTTGCATATTCGGCATAGGTCATATCGGTAAGGGTTATATTTGCTGTTCCTCCGAACAGATATGCGAACTGGAAGCCCACAAAAGCAATCAGGCAGATGTTAATGATAGTAAGGAAGGTTCCAATAACAAGCCCGTCAATATTATTTCCGATTTTTCCGGCAGGCTTCTGCTTTTCCTCTTCATATTTAAGCCCCAGAAGAACTGCAGAGAGAAAAATTCCTCCCCAAAAGCCAAGGAACACATCTGCAAATGTATTGCCCAAATCCAGTCCCACAAAGTCAAAAACATGGTTTACCGCCTGTTCAAAAACGGCATCGGCGCTCATGAAGAGGCCCATAAGAACGATAGCAACCGGCAGGGAAACAGCCAGACCAATAAGTATTAGTATTGCATTTCTTGACGATTTGGTCCTTTTAACCTTTAAAACTTCAAAAGAAAGAAAGGGCATACCCAGGTTGGAGAAGGAGCGTCCAATAATATTTACCATAACTTTAATAAACATATCAAAAGAAAACAAGCTCTCTGCCGGGTTGGTCCCAAACATTACCAGCTGAATAAACACAAGAGCTATCAAGGTTAGCCAGGTTATAAACTGTGTACTGGGGTTATAATGCAGGAAAAAACTGAAAGCCAGCAGGAATACCGGGACGGTTAAAAATAATGCAGGTCTGTTCATGGGCTTATTATTTTCTTGGAAGAAATAGAAGAGGGTTGTATAGTAGGCCAGTGCAAAAACAGGAACTGATATTCCGGCAGATCCCAGAAAAATAGTTTCTGTAAAAAGTATGCCAAGTAAGATACTGAATACTGTAACAACAAGCCCTTTAACTGAGACTACTTTTGACTTAAACACTTGATATTCAGGTGTCCGGCTTCTGGGTACATAGGGTTTGTAATTTTGAGGGAAATCCTTTGGGACACCCTGTGGCTCCCGGTTTTGCTTACTTATATCCTCAGGCTGAGGTGTATTTTGGTTTTCCATATTTTACACTCCTTATAAAATATTGTTTTAGAGTTTTATTTGCGGTAATCAAATTCCTTTTTAAAAGCTTGGATTACACAATGTAGTTGGCTTGTTATAAAAGGACATAATCCAATACGGACTTATTTACATTCTTTTTAAGAAGTAAAATATTTGCATAATATATAAAGTTTATTTCGGTGGTTCTTCTTCGGGAACATATTCAAGAATATCAGCAGGCTGACAATTAAGCGCCTTACATATCTCCTCAAGAGTAGAGAATCTGATTGCCTTGGCTTTGTTTGTCTTAAGAATTGACAGGTTTGCAGTTGTTATTCCTATTTTTTCAGCCAGCTCGGTTGAGCTCATTTTCCGTTTAGCCAGCATTACATCAACATTTACTATGATAGGCATCTTTTTTCTCCTTTTACTAAATTGTAAGGTCATTTTCCTGTTTGTAGTTAACTGCCTGATAGAACAACTGGGCAATTATGAATATACAGGCAGAGAGAAAGAAAAAAGTGAGACCAACAAGTAGTACAAATGCTGAAGGGATAAAATAAATTGCAACCATATAGGCAAAGGCAATAGGCAAACACCAGAAGGAAATATACTTGATTCTGTTTGCAGTATCAAAAGTAAAAGGGTTTTTGGTATTGATATTGTGCAATACTTTTTTTGCCTGACCAAGAATAGCGAAGGCACAAACTCCCGACAGGAATAAAAGGACCAGCATGGAATAATAAACATCGCCTAATACATAGGTATTTTTGAACATCAGATAGTAATTTAACGTCCAGGGCAAGGTTACTACCATTAAAGTTCCTAAAATCTGAAATACGGTGCATAGTATTTCCATTACATAGCTTAAATTCTTTTGTCCGGGTATCTGTAGTTTCATTAGAACCTCCATTAAGGGATTAATTACAGCTTTTTTATATTTCACCGAAGATATAAATTTTTCTTAATTGTAATATAACCCTAAAATTATCGTTTGTCAATAAAAAGATACTATAAAATGATAAATTTTATTTGTTATACGATTATTTTTTTGAAGGGTATTTTCAGGCAGGGTGAATTGTAGTACGAGATTCCCATTTGCAGCGCGAGAATCCCAATTTGAAAACGAGTTTCTGATTTTGTAATCAAAAGTCCCGTTTTGAAACTGAAAATCCCGTTTTGTAAAGAAGAATCCAGCTCCCAAGTACTATTTTTTTAGAAAATTGGCTATAATGACGTTGCTTAGACATAAAAAAGTGTATAAAAACCAGAGATGAATTTACGGTCGAATTTTTTGTAATCGGAAAATCCACCCCCTTAATGGAGATATATTAACTTCATTTTACTGGTGGCGAACTTTTTTATGTGTTACCTTTTGAGAAGTTTTGGTTTCAGTATTATGTCTTCAGGTGCGACTGAAGAACATCCAAACTGTTTTAACAATTCTTCTCCATAGTAAAAGCTAAACGTCTGGTAGGGACTCAGGTTGTTTAGCTTTTTTCTTTTGTAGGAATTGACATGGTTCATTACCAGGGTGATGTCCTCTTGAGTAAGTGAATCAAATGATGTCCCTTTAGGAAGTATTCTGCGAATTAATTCATGGTTTACTTCAATGGCTCCTTTTTGATGGGGACTACTTGGATCACAGTAAAATATACGTGTCTGGAGAAGTCCATCAGAGCCGTATTCAATAGCCTTTGGATTGGAAAATTCGCTTCCGTTATCCGTCAGAATAGCGGGAAATAGCTTTGAGAAATTATCCTTTCCGAGAATTTTTCTAATAACGCTGAAGATATCTATAACGGATTGAGATGTATTTGCATCACGCAAGAAAGCCAGCATAAAGGAGGTTTCAACGAAATGAATAGTTAATAAAACTTTACCGCCTCTGCTTCCAATCACTGAATCCATTTGTACTACAGGTAGATCTGGCTGTTTCTCAATAAATGTCTGAAACTCCTCAGACTATTTTTATTTACTTGGATATGGTAAAATATGTATAAACATTATTAATTGGAGGGCCCGTCGTTATATTCTGGAAATGCATAATTACAATTGACACAAAGCCCGTTATAGAGTAGAATATCGATTACAAGCAGTGCGAATATTCTTAAT
The DNA here is from genome assembly GCA_023409265.1 of Bacillota bacterium. Taxonomy (GTDB): domain Bacteria; phylum Bacillota; class Clostridia; order Acetivibrionales; family DSM-1351; genus Ruminiclostridium. The sequence goes on from JAEYHZ010000044.1 coordinate 77,407, forward strand.
TTAAAATGTTTAAAAGTGAAGATCAAGAACCAGTAACAGTAGTTTAATCCTTTAGAGAGCTTTCGGTTGGTGCAAGAAAGCAGGATATAAATATTGTGAATTCGTCTTGGGAGCTGTACACTCAAAGGCAATTGCCCGGTAGGTGGTTTCGGGATCCGCCCGTTATAGTGGAGGAGCAATGGTAGTTGCTCGCTGAGGTTGTGAAAACAATAAAGCAAGGTGGTACCGCGGATACAATTCGCCCCTGTTATGATACAGGAGGCGTTTTTTTGTTATATGGGAATATTTTGATATAGGATAGTTTGATGTCAAAATTTTCGATGTTTATGTAGATTTCTCATGTGAGAAAAGTAGGACGGATGAAGTTTTATTTGCAAATTTACTGTATCACTGAAGCGATTCGGCCTGGAACGGCTGGTTGACTTATAAATCAATAAAATGTAGAACGGAGGAACGGATATGAAAAAAATTAGTAGGGGTTTAGCGTTGTTAATGGCTGTTGCCATGACTGTGGGTATAGCAGGCTGTGGTTCAAACAACAGCAAAAGTAATACTGATACAGCTGACACTAACAACAGCAAAAGTAATATTCAAACAGCGGACACAAAAAAGCTAAAGATCGGTATTGTTCAATATATGGAGCATGTTGCTCTTGATGCTGCGCGAGAAGGATTTATAGCAGCATTGAAAGATAATGGTTATGTTGATGGGCAAAACATAGCTATCGATTTACAGAATGCCCAGGGTGATCAAAGTAACCTTTCTACCATCAGTGACCGTTTTGTCAGCAATAAGGTCGATCTTGTACTTGCAATCGCAACTCCGGCGGCACAATCAATTGCTGGAAAAACCACAGAAATACCAATTCTTGCAACGGCAGTTACAGATTTTGAATCTTCAAAGCTTGTTAATTCCAATACTGCTCCCGGGGGAAATGTAAGCGGCACCACTGACATGAATCCTATCAAGGAGCAGATTGATCTTCTTGTAAAATTAGTGCCTGGAGCTAAAAAAGTCGGAGTAATGTACACTTCCAGTGAAGACAACTCCATACTGCAGGCAAAGCTTGCCAAAGAAGCTATAGAAAAATTGGGGCTTACATATGTAGAAGCCACAGTTACAAACTCAAATGATGTTCAACAGGCGACACAATCCATAGTAAGTCAATGCGATGCATTATATATACCTACAGATAATACCTTTGCCTCAGCAATGCCTGTTGTCAGCGGTGTAACTTCAAAGGCCAAAATTCCCGTAATTTGCGGAGAATCAGGTATGGTTACAAATGGCGGAACAGCTACTCTGGGTATAAATTATAAGGATTTGGGCTATCAGACAGGCTTAATGGCTGTAAAGATACTAAAGGGTGAAGCCAAACCGGCTACAATGCCTATAGAAGGCTCCAAAAACTTTGATTTTGCAATTAACGGTACCGCAGCAGATGAGATCGGACTTAAAATACCGGATGATCTTGAGAAGTATGTGATCAAGTCAAAATAATCCTAATGTAAACTAGCAGTCTGAAACATCTAAATTCATACATTGCCGGCGGTTAAATTTCCCCGGGACGAAGTTGTCGTTAGTTGGAATAAATCGAATATTCCGCTTTACTCCGCCTGGTCCTGAGAAAGTTTTCCCCGCTGGACAATATTCGTTTAGATCACAGACCACTCGGATATAAATTTTATAAGCAAATATATGAAAATGGGTGAATATAATGTTGGATATAATTCTTGGGGCAATATCTCTCGGCCTGTTATGGGCTGTAATGACTATAGGGGTTTATATAACCTATCGTATTCTGGATATTGCAGATTTGACGGTTGAGGGAAGTATTGCAATGGGTGCAGCTATAGCTGCCAAAGCTATCAGTATCGGAATAAATCCGTTTGCTGCTACAGCTCTGGCGCTGCTGGGCGGTTTGGCGGCAGGTCTGGTAACGGGGTTGCTGCATACGAAACTAAAGATACCTGCACTATTATCAGGAATTTTAACGATGATAGCCCTTTATTCTGTAAATTTGCATATAATGGGGAAAGCAAACGTATCGCTTTTAAGGATGGACACTGTATATACACCATTTACTAAACTTGGGCTGGATACCACCAGCGCAGTGATAATATTAGGTTTTATCTGTGTCTCAGCGGTTGTAGCTATCCTGTACTGGTTCTTTGGAACCGAGCTGGGTTCAGCAATCCGTGCCACCGGTGACAATCCCAATATGGTTCGTGCTCAGGGTATCAATACCAATCTGATGAAAATAATAGGACTGATTATCAGCAACGGTCTGGTTGCCGTCAGTGGAGCTCTGATTGCTCAAAGCCAGAGCTTTTCAGACGTACAGATGGGAACCGGATCAATAGTTATCGGCCTGGCTTCAGTAATCATCGGTGAAGTACTTTTTGGCAGGAAGAACTTTTTCAGCAGGCTGATATCGCTGGTGCTGGGTGCCATAACCTACCGTATAATCATAGCACTGGTGCTTAAGCTGGGTATGCCTGCTAATGATTTGAAGCTGTTTACCGCAATCACCGTTGCGGTTGCATTGGCACTGCCTGTATTCAGATCATATCTTCGTCCTGTTAAGATATCAATTAAGGAGGGCGAATAAATGCTGCAGATAAATGGAATATATAAGGTTTTTCATGCCGGTACTGTAAATGAAAAGGTTGCTTTGCGCAATGTCAGTTTAAAGCTTGAGGAAGGCGACTTTGTAACCCTGATTGGGGGTAACGGAGCAGGAAAGTCTACAATGCTAAATTGTGTGGCAGGAGTCCATAATATTGATAAAGGTTCAATTATAATAGATAGCACCGATGTGACCAAATACTCGGAGTACAAGCGGGCAGTAATGCTTGGAAGGGTATTTCAGGATCCTATGATGGGTACTGCGGCTAACATGGGGATAGAGGAGAACCTTGCGCTGGCTTTCCGCAGAGGGCAGAGCCGGGGTTTGAGATGGGGCATCAAAAACAAGGAAAGAGCCCTTTATAAGGAATTGCTGAGCCACCTGGAACTAGGTCTTGAAAACAGGCTGGATGCAAAGGTGGGACTTCTTTCAGGAGGTCAGAGGCAGGCACTTACGCTGCTAATGGCAACCCTGAAAAAACCAAAGGTTTTGCTGTTGGATGAGCATACAGCAGCCCTTGATCCAAAAACAGCCGAAAAGGTTCTGCAGCTCAGTGACAGGTTCATTGCGGAGGATAATCTGACAGCTTTGATGGTTACTCACAACATGCGTGACGCCATAAAGCATGGTAATCGCTTGATAATGATGCATGAGGGCCGTATTATTCTTGATATTAAAGGTGAGGATAAGAAAAAGCTGACTGTGGAAGACTTGCTTCAGCGCTTTGGCAAAGCCAGCGGAGAGGAATTTGCAAATGACCGTGCGTTGCTTTCTTAATTGAATATAAAAAAGATACAATTTATTTATCAATAAAAATCCATTCGGAGTTCTCCGGATGGATTTTTATTGTTGCTGCAAAATGCAAAACTGCTAACGCCGTTTATAAGTCTCAGAAACTAAACGGCTTGTCAGATATAAAAGAAGGCCTGTTTCATTTGAAACAGACCTTTCTGAAAAATATTTATATATGATGTCGAGTTTACTTAGCTAAAACTGCCTTAGCTTTTGCAGCAATGTTTTCAGCAGTAAAGCCATAGTGTTTGAAAAGCAGATCAGCAGGAGCTGAAGCACCGAAACTGTCAATTGTAACAACTTCACCCTTCAGACCTACATATTTGTGCCAGCCGAAGGAGGAGGCAGCTTCAACTGCAACTCTGTTGGCAACAGCTGATGGCAAAACGCTTTCCTTGTATTCAGCCGACTGTCTTTCAAAAAGTTCCCATGATGGCATACTTACCACTCTTGCATCAATACCTTCTGCCTGCAGCTGTTTACCTGCTTCAAGGGTTGCATGAACTTCGGAACCTGTAGCCATGAGTATTATCTGTGGAGCAGCATTTTTTGAATCCAAAAGTGTATATGCACCCTTTAAAGCAACCTTTCCGTCGATATCGAGAACTGGAAGGTTCTGTCTTGTCAATACGAGACAGGTTGGTGAGGATGGATTTGTAACTGCAGTAAACCAGCCGGCAGCTGTTTCGTTTGCATCAGCAGGTCTGAAATCTATGAAGTTTGGAATACTTCTGATTGCAGCAAGCTGCTCAATTGGCTGGTGGGTAGGTCCGTCTTCTCCAACACCGATACTGTCATGAGTCATAACATAAGTAACAGGAGTTTTCATAAGAGCTGACAATCTCATGGCACCCTTCATGTAGTCAGTGAATACGAAGAAGGTTGAGCAGTAAACCTTCATTCCGCCGTAAATAGCCATAGCATTTGCTATTGCAGCCATTCCGTGTTCTCTTACACCAAAGTGAAGATTTCTTCCGCTGTGGTCAGCTGCTGAGAAATCACCCATATCCTTCATGTAAGTCTTGTTTGATGGAGCCAGGTCAGCCGATCCACCAACAAGGTTCGGAAGTTTCTTTGCAAGATAGTTGATTATGTTACCTGAAACAGCTCTGGTTGCATTTGGCTTTGTGTCAAACTTCCAGAAGTTTTCGTCATTTAATAAAAGCTCTTCGTAATTGCTGTTCTGCCAGAGTTCCCATTCCTTTGCGAGATCCGGATGTGCAGCGGCGTATTTCCTGAACATTTCGTTCCAGGCTTCTTCAGCTTTGATTCCTGCCTGAACAAATTCGTTGGTAAAGCCGGCAACTTCTTCAGTAATATTGAAGCAATCCTCTTTGCACATTCCGTAGAATTCCTTGGTCTTACCGAGGCCTTCTTCTCCCAGAGGTTCTCCGTGAACTGATGAGCTTCCTGCCTTTGGTGAACCATACCCGATCTGGGTATTAACTATAATAATTGATGGAGCACTTGTTTCAGCCTTGGCCGTTTCAATAGCAGCGCTGATATCTTCAACGCTGTTGCCGTCTTCAACCTTGAGAACCTGCCAGCCATATGCTTCAAAACGTTTGCCTACATCTTCTGTAAAAGCTATGCTTGTATCCCCTTCAATAGTTATCTTGTTGCTATCGTAAAGGAGTATTAATTTTCCGAGTTTCAAGGTACCAGCAAGTGAAGCGGCTTCACAAGCAACACCTTCCATAAGACAGCCGTCACCTGATAATACATAGGTGTAATTGTCAACAACCTTGTAACCGTCCTTGTTAAATTTAGCAGACATTAATTCTTCTGCCATAGCGAAGCCAACACCGTTTGCTACACCCTGACCAAGCGGACCGGTTGTTATTTCCACACCGGCAGTGTGACCAAATTCAGGATGGCCTGGAGTTTTGCTTCCGAACTGTCTGAAATTTTTCAAATCATCAAGTGATACATCATAACCGAAAACATGGAGCAGGGAATATAGCATCGCTGATCCGTGTCCTGCTGAGAGAACGAATCTGTCTCTTCCGGCCCACTTTGGATTCTTTGGGTTGTGTTTCATATGTTTAGCCCAAACAGAATACGCAATAGGTGCTGCACCGAGTGGCAGGCCGGGATGCCCTGAATTTGCTTTTTGAACTGCTTCAGCAGCCAAAATTCTTATGGTATTTATGCATGCTGTGTCTAACTTACTCATTGCTGGATCCTCCCCAATATCTATTATATAACATTAAACATGGCTAAATTTCTCCCATGTATAAATGTTATTATTAAATTAAAAGTTTTTAAAAAGGTTTTGTAAAACTTTAAACACTACTATATTAACACAAAAATGGTCATAAAAAAATTACTTGTTAAAAAAATATCTATATTTTCTAAAAAACTTATAAAAAAATACGTGTAAATTAATAACCATTATACAAACAGTGTCTGCCAGTATTATGGTATTTATTCGGATATAATAGCTAAATGGAATATTTTCAGAGAGATAATTTATATTTCAGAAAATAAATTAATTAAAGTAAAACAGGAGCTGTTTTTTGGTATAATATCTAAATAAGAACCTGTTTAGTATCTGCTTGTACTTGACATTTTGAGTGAATTTTGTGTCAGGCAAGGCAAATTTTTGCAGGAATAACTTGTTTATTCCAAAAAAATTTAACACAGCATGGCGCAAAATCCGCCAAAATGACGAGTGCAATGGGATACTAAACAGGTTCTAAGGTTTTATTCGCGATTTATCCGGCTCACGATAGGTGCTGAATGTATTAGGACTAAATAATTTTATTACGTGAGCCTGAAAGGCTACGATACTTGTATGGAAGAAATAAACGGAAAACACAAAGAAGTTTGCGATATAAACAAGAAATGTTCAGGCTACTGCTGTACACAGATACAAAATTTCTCGGTAAAAGCAGGGAAAACCGAAATTTTGCATGATGTCAACCTGCACTTGCACTGCGGTGAACTGACAGCATTGATTGGTCCCAATGGAGCCGGGAAGAGTACCCTTCTCAAGGCAATCTTAGGGGAAATAAAGCATGAGGGCACAATAGTATTTGCAGGATCAAACGGTCAAACTGGACGTAAGCCCATGGTGGGCTATGTGCCGCAGCAGTTGGAGTTTGATACTGCTGCACCTGTAAGTGTAAAAGATTTATTTGCGGCCTGTATGAATAGAAAACCTGCATTTCTAAAAACCTCCAGGCAAATAAACGAAAGAATTCTTGCGTGCCTCGGGCGGGTCCAGGGTGAAGGCTTGATCGATAGAAGACTTGGTGCCCTTTCAGGTGGTGAGCTTCAGAGAGTACTGCTGGCTCTTGCACTTGAACCGGTTCCGCAGCTTCTGCTTATGGACGAGCCTGTTTCAGGTGTAGACAGAAAAGGTCTGGAAGTTTTTTATGAAATCGTTTCCCAAATAAGAGAAAAGTATGACCTTACAATAATACTTGTATCTCATGACCTGGATCTTGTTAAAAAACATGCAGACAGGGTGGTATTGTTAAATAAAACCGTCATTCTTAACGGGACACCTGATAAAGTGTACAGTGACAAGAGATTACACGAAACCTTCGGCTTGTCGGGCATTATTGAGGGCTCATAAAATAATAACACACGATTTTGAAGCGAATGATTAAGAGGGGTAATAATTTTGAACCAGATATATAGTTTGCTGGATGCAGTTCTCCCATTTGAATGGCTTGGATATGATTTTATGAAAAATGCCTTTTTGGCGGTGTTGCTGATAACCCCCATATTCGGTATTCTGGGAACCATAATCGTTAACAACCGGATGGCATTTTTCTCCGATGCGCTTGGGCACGGAGCCTTTACAGGTATTGCAATAGGAAGCGTTATTGGAATATTTCAGCCCATCTGGTCGGCAATAGTTTTTTCAATAGGGTTTTCAGTACTTATTACAGTAATTAAAAACAAAACTAAAAGTTCAACCGATACTGTAATCGGAGTGTTCTCGTCTGCAGCAATAGCTTTGGGTGTTGTTCTGGTAACCTCGGGGGGCAATAACAAATACACATCATTTCTGGTGGGGGATTTGTTAAGCATCAATCCGGGTGAGGTAGGGATACTGCTCATTCTCGCTGTAGTTATTATAGTCCTGTGGGTTATATACTACAATAAAGTTCTATTAGTGAGCGTAAATATATCACTTGCCAAAAGCAGAGGAATTAACACCCTGGCAGTTGAACTGGCGTTTACTTCAATAATAGCTGTGGTTGTGACTGTTGTTATCCAGTGGGTGGGTCTGCTGATAATTAACTCGCTTCTTGTGCTGCCCGCTGCTGCAGCAAGAAATATATCTTCCAGTGCCCGGCAGTACAATGTAATGGCAATACTGATATCAACTGTATCCGGCCTGATAGGGTTAATACTGTCATATTATTTGGATACTGCCACAGGAGCCACAATAGTAATAGTTTCATCAATAATATATTTTATCACCTTGGCTGTGAGAAAGAGATTTGCATAGAAGGAGTGCTGTTAAGCTCTCATATTTGTGCACCAAATGAGAGGACTGCATTATAAAAAACATCTATACTTGTTGTTGTCAGGAGGTGATGTAATGGATTGGGTATCAAGGTTAAATGAAGCAGTAAATTATATTGAAGAACATCTGGATAAACAGATCAGCTATGATAAAGCCGCACAAATTGCGTGCTGTTCGACTTTTCATTTTCAAAGAATGTTTTCATATATTGCAGATGTTCCTCTGGCCGAGTATATTCGGCGCAGGAGGATCACACTGGCTGCATTCGATTTGCAAAGCACTAATGAAAGAATCATTGATATAGCGTTAAAGTATGGATATGATTCTCCTACTTCCTTTAATCGTGCTTTCCAGAATATTAACGGGATTTCGCCAAATGCTGCAAGAGCCAAAGGAGTATCTCTAAAAGCATTTCCACGCATCACCTTTAGTATAACAATAAAAGGAGATGTAGAGATGAATTACAAAATCCTATCAAAGGATGCATTTAAAATCGTTGGAGTCAAAGAGCACTACGATTTAAACGTGGAAGAGAATTTTCTTCAGGTGCCCATGTTTTGGCAGAAAACAGCCCAAAGCGGGATAATACCTGCTATTTGTTCCCTTATGAACAAAGAACCCTTTGGAGTACTCGGGGTAAGCACCTGTATGAACGGACAGGACTTTGACTATTATATAGCAGTTGCCACCGATAAAGAAACACCTGCCGGAATGGCAGATTATACAGTGCCTGAATGTACCTGGGCAATTTTTGAATGCGTGGGTGCAATGCCAAATGCACTGCAGGAATTGCAAAAGCGTATTGTAACAGAGTGGCTGCCCACATCAGGATATGAATATGCCAATGCACCGGACATTGAAGTATATTTTGAAGGAGATCAGCAAGCTTCAGATTATAAATGTGAAGTATGGCTCCCCATCGTAAAAAAGGTATAATGTTGGATTATATTGCAGATAAAAACAAAAAATACATATAAAAAATACAAACAAAAAAACATATAGTAGATGCATAAAAACAATGAAAAGGAGAAAATTCACATATGACCAAGTGAATTTTCTCCTTCCTGTTTTCCTAACCCATTACCACTAAGATATCATTTGTTTCAACCAGATCTTCACATGCTACATAACAGCCTTCAAACTTTTTACCGTTCACAATAATATACCTGACACCTTTTTCTACGCCTGCAGAATTATCCACCTTTATATCAAGCATTTTTCCCCGGAAATTCTTTTTCATGGTGAAGCACTTCCAGGCTGAAGGGATGCAAGGGTTAATTTTAATACCGTCATACTGCGGCTGGAGCCCCAAAATACCGTTTACCATAGCAACCATAACCGTTGAAGCTGTTCCGGTGAGCCAATGCACATGGGAGCGTCCATGGTTCAGAGTATCAATGCCCTCGGTTGCCTGGCCGTGGACGTAGGGTTCCAGCATACGGATTTCTGCCTGCTCATTCATGGCGGCCGGATTTATTTCATTAAAGTATTCATATGCTCTGTTACCGTTGCCCACAATAGTCTCAGCAAGAATGAGCCAGCCCTGGGGTTGAGAGAAGATACCCGCGTTCTCCTTTGTACCTGCATTAAACAGAACCATCCTGGCAACAGGCAGGCCAAATTTCTTAAATGCAGGGTAAAACAGCATGGCACCATACTTTGTATTAAGCTTGTTGTATACCTTATCAAGGGCTGCTTTTGCCTTATCACTCTTTGCAGCTCCGCTTATTACCGCCCAGGTTTGTGGATTAAGCCAGATATTGGCCTCTTCGTTATTCTTTGAACCAATTGTATAACCAGCTTCTGTAAAGCCGCGAACATACTGGTCGTCCTCCCAGGCGAATTCCTCAAAAATCATAATCAACCTATCCATATGGAAGTCAGACCATTCCACATCGGAGGTGCTTTGCTTTTTATGAGCAAACTCCTGGAAGATAGAAAGTGCATAATATAGTTGGAAGGCTACAAACATCGATTCACCTCTGGTTCCCAGTCTCAGACAGTCATTCCAGTCGGCGAAGAGGCCTGCTGGCAGACCATGGACTCCCTGTCTGTCAAGATTGAACTGTATTGCCTGCTTCAGGTGAGCGTAAACCGTAGCCCGGCCCTTATCGGCATAAGGTATTACTTCGTCTATAAAGCTCCAGTTTCCGCTTTCCTTTATATAGGTAATAACCGTTGGGAAAAGCCATAATGCATCGTCGGCACGATAGAAGGACTGACCGGTTTTCTTTGCATATTCCGACTCATCGGGGGTCTCTTCTGTTCCGGGAACATGATCAAATTTAACAAGGGGGAGACCACCGCCGTTGGATATCTGAGCCGAAAGCATAACCTTCAGGCGTTCCTTGGCTAGATTGCTGTCCAGATGAATTATACCCTGAATATCCTGAACGGTATCACGGTACCCCAGGCCGTTTCTCAGGCCGCAGTACTGGAAGGAGGCAGCTCTTGACCACAGGAAGGTAATAAAGCATTGGTAAGCGTTCCATACGTTTACCATATTATCGAAATTATCATCGGGAGTGCCCACCTGCAAGTTCCCGAGTCTGGAGTGCCACAGTTCCTTAAGCTCCATTAACTGCCGGCCTGGGATATCGGATTGTTCTGAGATACTGTTTTTATATGTATCTATGACACTCCTGGCCAATTCCTCATTACCGGAACCGAGAAGGAAAACCATTTCCTTTTCCTCCCCGGGCTTCAGTGTTATATCAATTTGCAGTGCTCCGCAGGAATTACAGTTATAGGCAGGCGTGTTGGTGCACTTGCCTTCTTCAACAGCAATAGGGTTTCCGTAATTTCTGTATCTCCCAAGGAAAGCGTCCCGTTCACCGTCATAGGCCGCTACTTCTGCTCCGGCAACTCCAAAAAATCTGCAGCTGGGATCACCCATCTTATCGCAGCTTCCATCAACGTCTGCAGTGGCTTCACTTCCGCTCTCATTTATAACTTGAAGAATATGGTCTCCTTTAAAATAAGTCTTACTGATAAATTGTGAATACTGTAAGTTCACAGTGTCATTTTCATAGTGGTCGTGGTTTGTGAACTCAACCATCCCGTAAATGGAAATATTTTTAGGGAAGGCCCCGTTATTTCTTATCTTAAACTTCCAGATTTCATAATACTTATCCAGAGGAACAAAGTAAGTGGTATCAGTTTCAATATCCTTGTATTGGGATGTAATACGTGTATATGCTGTACCGTGACGACATTCACTTTTATATGTACCCAACGGCTTGCAGACCGGCTGCCATGATGCTGACCAATAGTCTCCGTCTGAATTATCCCGGATATAGATGTATCTTCCGGGTTGATCATTAGACATGGAGTTCAGCCTGAATCTGATAATTCTTCCCGAGGCTCCGGATTTCACGAAACTGTAACCCGCTGCATTATTCGATATGATAGCACCGTAATCCACCGAACCCAGATAATTACACCAGGGAGCCGGTGTATCCGGACGGGTAATAACATACTCTCTGTTAATTTCATCAAAATGTCCATATCTCATTAGGTATAGCACCTCCAAATTGTGAAACCGCGTTCACAAGTAATAAAAAATAATAAAAGTTATAACTCTTCAAAAATAATATCACAACGCTTGGAAAATCTCTATCATTTTATGACAAATCATTATCTATATTCCAGAAATGATTATAAAATACATAAATTAATAAAAAATACTTTAAAGCAAAACAAGATTCTGGTGCATTCCCCATTAACAAGACAGTTGATAAAAATATTCTGACTATCGAAGAAGGGGATGTTATAAAAGAAAAGACAACCTACAAATTCGGGCTGTTACTGGTGTAAAATCCCTGCAGATTCAATTTATAACCGACTTTTCAGATACATTAAAGGGTCATAAAGTGCTTTTGATAGAACCATATTTACAATAATACACCTAATAAAAAACCGCAGGCTGTACTTAATAACAGTCCTGCGGTTTTTATTTAAATCGGTTAATAGAATTTAAGTTTATAGAGTATGCCTGTAAAACCATTCACCCTTCATATTAATCCTGCAAGTATTTCATCAGAGTCTGCAGCTTGGGGATAACTGCTCCGGGTATAAATTCATGTCCGAAATATCTGTATATACCTATTTCCTTTGAGCAGGTTAAGTGATTATAAGCTGAAAATACTGTTGAGGGAGGTGTTATATCGTCAACTAATCCGGAACTGACCCAGGTATGGCATTTTATCCTGGGAGCCAGATTCATAACATCAAAGTATGACAGGGTCTTCCTGGCCTCTACCTCTAATTCCGGGGAGGGATTCCTTCTGAAGAACTCATTAAATTCGCCGTATGGGCCATTTGGAGTGATTTCAATTGCTCTTTCAAAGTTGCACAAGTAAGGGTAATCGGCTACTGCAACCACAGGGATATCACTAAGTGCTGCCGCCGCCAGCGTTAATCCTCCTCCCTGGCTTCCACCGTGGACACCGATTTTCTGGGCGTTTACATTATCAAGGGCGGCTAATACCTCCAGTGCCCGGACAGCATCAAGGTAGACTGCTCTATAGTAATATTCATCTTTATTAAGTATCCCTTTGGTCATCCAGCCTGCAGGCCCTCCGGCTGAGGAGGCTACGTTGTCACAGCTGTAGCCCTGCTGTCCGCGAACCAGCATTTGAAAGGCGGCATAACCGTGTAATGCCCAGTTTACCGTATCGGACAGATTCCCGTCAAAGGCCCAGTTGTAACCGTGGTACAACATTAAGCCCGGATGTGGCCCTGACTTGTCAGGGATGGCAAAGAAACCCTGAATATTTGCATTATTAAATCCTGTAAAGTTGACTGTAAATACTTTTACACCGTTGACCGGATAATTTAACGGTGATAATGAATATTGAAGAGGAATTTTAGCCAGTTCTTGAAGAGAATTATTCCAGAATTCATCAAAATCCCGCTGTCTTGTCAGTTCCGGCTTATATGTCTTTAACTGTTCCAAAGGTAAATCATAAGGCTGCAGCATAATAGTAGAATCTCCTTATTTTGTTATATTTAAAACATGATTATAATTATACTCCTGCCAAAATATTCAAACAAGTTGTGCAATACAATTGTAAAAATAATATTGCTATTTCTATTTATTGCTAAATCTAAGAAAATTTTATACTATTATTAATAGAACTAAGGAACAGTTAAATAATAAAACTGATTTCAGGGGAGTAGGTTTTCGACAACGCAGTATTTTTGAAGTATAGCAAAGCTGAATTTTTAATAGCCCCTTGAAAAATGGAGTTATTAATAATTGTTCATAAATGAATGGGGGGATGAAGCATTGGTAAAAAAGCGGGTTGCTATTTTGATTATAGTAATACTTATTTTGGGAATTATAAGCAGCTGCAGCAATTCAGGCAAAGTCAATCATGCTACTTCCGGACAAAAAGCTGCCATTTCCGAATTGAGTAACAAGGACTTGGAATCCTTATACAACAAAGATAAATCAATAGATGACAATATTGCAGCTTTTCTAGAAAAAATGACCCTGGAAGAAAAGGTGGGCCAGATGCTGCAGGTTGAACGACAATCTATATCTCTGAAGGACATAAAAAATTTTCACATCGGTTCTGTTTTTGCTGCAGGAGGTTCATCTCCTGATGACAATACAATAAGAGAATGGCGCAGCATGACTGACCGGTTTAAGGAGGCTGCGTCTCAAACAAGGTTGAGAATTCCGCTTTTATTTGCAACTGATGCTGTTCACGGAAATAATAACTTGAAGGATACAATTATTTATCCGCATAATATAGGCCTTGGAGCTGGCGGTGATAGTGAACTCATGGGGAGAATTGCTTCAGCAACAGCACTGGAGTTGAATGCAGCGGGTATTGACTGGAACTTCTCACCCTGTGTCGCCGTCAGCAATGATATCAGATGGGGCAGAACCTATGAGTGTTTCAGTGAAAATCCGGATCTGGTTACAATAATGGCCATATCCTACATAACTACATTGCAGAAGAATGGAATAATTGCATGTGCAAAGCATTATGTAGCTGATGGTGCTGTTAAGTTTGGTACGGGAGATAACAGCTATCTTATGGATCAGGGCAATGCAGATATAAACCAAAAAGATCTTACTGATAATTATCTTACTGTATACAGAGAAGCGGTAAGCGCGGGTGTAAAGAGCATAATGATATCCTTTAGCAGTATAAACAATGAAAAGAATCACGGAAACAAGTATCTTATACAGACTCTTTTAAAGGAGGATATGGGCTTTAAAGGGATTGTCGTGAGTGATTATGAAGGTATACACCAGCTTAAGGGTAATGATACCTATGATAAGGTTGTACTGGCTGTCAATGCCGGCATAGACGTACTTATGGAAGCATCACAATGGATGGAGTGTTATAAGGCAATAACAGAGGCTGCCAGAAATGGTGATATACGAATGGAACGTATTAATGATGCCGTTTCAAGAATTTTAAGAGTCAAAATGGAAACGGGGAAATTTGATAAAAGGGAAGAGACAGCGACAGGCCAGTATTCGATACGAAACTTTGTACACAAGCAAATAGCAGAAGAAGCAGTAGCAAAATCATTAGTATTGTTAAAAAACTCAAATAATATCTTGCCGTTAAAAAATAAAAAGAATATCGCTGTTATAGGCCCTGCTTCAGATAATATCGGCATCCAATGCGGAGGTTGGACAAAAACCTGGCAGGGCGGGCAGGATGATAAAAACGAGAGATGGATGAGCGGAACCACAGTGTTGGATGGATTTAAGGAGGTTGCCAGCCAATATGGCACAAATATAATTACAGATATGTCTAAGCTAGACCAGGCAGATGTGGTAGTGGCAGTACTTGGAGAATACCCGTACGCGGAGGGCAGGGGGGATGATGACAGCCTGACACTTGCCCGTGGAACCGTACTTGAACAAAATCAGCTGACCCTTGAAGCAGCGTACTCTGCAAAAAAGCCTGTTGTTGTAATATTGATTTCAGGGCGACCAAGAATAATAACCGATGAGTTGGATAAATGGGAGGGATTGGTGGAGGCATGGCTTCCGGGAACAGAAGGTGGCGTTATTGCCAAGGTACTTTATGGAGACCTTGAATTTTCAGCCAGGCTGCCTGTTACCTGGCCCAGATCAATAGATCAGCTTCCAATTACCTTCAGCAACCAGGCCGATGGATATAATGCTTTATTTCCGTATGGATATGGTCTCAGTATAAAACACTAAACTTTTCCACACTGCCCCAACCATTGGATTTAACGTTATTCACAGACTTATACACATTATCCACATTGTGAATTTAATAAAATAGTAACATTAACATAACGCCTCAACACTTGATTTTACAGCATGTTCAGATATTTATACATAGCAAATCCGTGTATATTTCACATATCCACACACAGGTAATTAACATTTATCCAAAAGTTATCAACAACATGGGTAAGCAACAGAAATATATAAATGGAAAGATAACCACAGGAAGGTCAAAAATAAAAGTCAACGAATATAACGGTAAAAAATAAAAGACGGGGAATAATCCCCGCCTTTTATTAAGTTGCTCCCATAAGGGCGAATATTATAATTCTTCATCAGTATCCACATCATCTTCATCATCAAGAAGGTCATCTTCAGCGGCGACTTTTTTCTCGGTATCATCCAATCTTTCAAGATACTCATCAATAAGATCTACAGCCTCAGATTTACTCATCACTTCAAAATTAACTTCGCTGATATCTTCTCCCAATTGCTCTGCAAGCTCTTTAATATATTCGATCTGCTGAGCAGTTGCCAATTCAACCATAGATTTTATATGCTGATCGCATTTTTTGTTTGTACAGCTGCCGTTAATCTTTAATGAACCGCATTTGTTGCAAAATTCCATAAACAATATCACCCCGCAATTATTACTATAGCATATTATTAGATAATCGGGTCAAAAGTACCCACGTGATTATGGTCACTTCACGACCAATCACAAAGTCAATTACGGTTAAAGGCTTCGGCTTTAAGTCGAAAGTAATTGACTTTAAAAAAATTGATATTATATATTATAATACGTGCTATTCAATTCAATGTAAATATATAATTTCTATTTTTAATAAATAACTATCACAATATTATGCATAAAAGTAATAAATTACAAGAGGTGTCCTGATAATTTCCCTACTTTTTTGCTATTCGAAGTAAAAGGTCACCTGAAGATTTGAAAATTAACAGGAATATGACAGAGTTTATTCCTGCCTTCATTAAATTAAACGGTAGCAGTACAGGCACAATCATTGCTATAACCGCATCTACCGGTGTATTTGCAAAAAGTGGATAGAAAATCAGATTCAGCGGAATCATCACAGCTGTCATAGTCAGTGATCCACAGACTAATCCAATAATCATTCCCTTAATGTTCTTCTTTCTTGAGTATATGGCCGAAGAAACTCCAACCAAAGCAGAAGCAGCGAAAATGTGCATAACGCAGCCAATCCAACCGCTGCCGCTGCTTACAGTTACAGCCTGGACAATTGATGTAACAATGCTCAGAAGAATACCTGCAAGAGGTCCAAAAATGAAGCCCCCCATCAGGATTGGTATATCTCCGGCGTCGTACTCCAAGAATGGTGCGGGCGGAAAAGGAAATCTCAATGGCGAGATTATGAGGATTATTGAAATAGCTATCAAAATTCCCAGAGTTGCAAGCTGCTTTATTTTACTAGTAGTCATAAATATTAACCTCCATGAGCCGCATAGCGGCCACAAAATAGATATAGAATTTGTTCACTCCAATATCCGCTATAAGACGAATAAAGAGGATAATTGGCCTTGTGCAGTTTCAAAGTATTTTGCCAATTTATTTTTACAATAATGTGCTATTAATACTTTGAAAATGTCGTGCGGCTATAAATTTACAGTTTAGTTTGTATGCGCTCTTACAGAAAGATTTAAGCGAAAGAAAGAAATATAAAAAGCCCTGTGAATATAATCCACAGAGCTATAAGCAGGCAATTCAAAACGCCAATTCTTCTTCCATCCAGACTGTACTGTCGGCCATGGGATCTCACCATGTCTGCTTTCGCTCGCGGGCTAATGCATCTAGTGCACATTACCGCCGGTAGGGAATTTCACCCTGCCCTGAAGATACGCATTATTTAATTATTAATACTATATGAAAATAATTAAATATAATTCCATATGTATTGTGAAAATTATAACACTATGGACGAAGTATCGTCAAGGGAATCTTTTTGTAGGAATACTCCTGATAGGGCAGCAGGGGATGCTGGTTGCCTTCAAAGTGTGCAGCCGCCCTTCTTGGAGAATTTTTTAATAAATATGGGGAATAATGACTTAAGGGTGTTATATAAATGGTAAATGTGATAAAATTGGAAATATATAAGTGCAATGAAAATAAAGTACTTTTGGAGGAGTTATGAAGGTAAGAAAAGCGATAATACCAGCTGCAGGACTCGGCACAAGATTTTTACCTGCTACAAAAGCAACACCCAAAGAAATGATTCCTATTGTAGACAAGCCAACAATACAATACATAGTTGAAGAAGCCGCTGCCGCGGGCATTGAGGATATATTGATTATTTCCGGTAGAAATAAAAGAGCTATTGAAGACCACTTCGACAAGTCTTACGAATTGGAGGAGGAACTTCATAGAAAGGGGAAACAGGAGCTTTTAAGCTGTGTTGAAGAGATATCAAATATAGCAAATATACATTATATCAGGCAGAAGGAGGCTAAAGGGCTTGGCCATGCTATATATTGTGCAAAATCCTTTATAGGTGATGAACCCTTTGCAGTTCTTCTGGGAGATGATATAGTTGATTCCAAAACCCCGTGCATCAGGCAGCTGATGGATGTTTACGACGAATATCGGACCACTATTCTGGGAGTTCAGAAAGTACCGCTTCAGGATGTATCAAAGTATGGAATTATAGCAGGAAATCAAATAGACGAAAGAGTTTACAAAGTAAAGGGTCTGGTGGAAAAGCCGGATGTTGATCAGGCACCATCAAATGTAGCTATGTTGGGAAGATATATAATATCGCCAAGAATTTTTGAGTTCCTGGAAAAAGCAAAGCCGGGTAAGGGCGGAGAAATTTGGCTTACTGATGCACTTGAAGAACTTATGCAGAGTGAAGCAATGTATGCCTATGATTTTGAAGGTGATCGCTTTGATGTTGGTGATAGAATTGGATTCCTTAAGGCTACGGTAGAATTTGCCTTAAAAAGAGACGACCTCAGTTCGGATTTTACAGCCTTCCTGAGGGATAGAGTAGAAAAATTGCCTTAAAAAAGCGGAAAACAAGAGCAAATAGCTATGGGGAAATTAGAAAGAGTAAATAAGAAAGAGTAAATAAGAAAGAGAAAATAAGAAAGAGAAAATAAGAAAGAGAAAATAACTAAGAGTAAATAACTAAGAGTGGATTACACTTAGTAAATAGCTAAGAAAAACCGTGATATCAAGCAGGCCATTAAATGGAAACTCGATATCACGGTTTTTTTAATTCATTGTCTTAAACTGATATGTAACTGTGCTGCCCTTTACCTTTACTGAAACATATTTGGCAAAACCTTTGTTTTTATCATTGAACCCACTTGCATCGAAACCTGCAGTAGTTATGTATTTTACTCCCTTGTCCATATAACTTGTATTAGTGCTGCCCTTGTAAAATACCCAAACATTTTTTGCAGGATTCTGCTTCTTATAATCCGCCAGCATATTCTTAAATACAGTTCCTTCCTGTGAATCACTGAAATTGCCAGGACTTTGAGCAAGGAATACAAACAGGTTATTGCCGGTGAAAGAACTCAGCTGCTTCTTGAACCAGAACCATTCATTATAATCGGTTGCTCTTAATCCTCCTTTTACGGTATTGAGCTGTATAAGCCTGCTGCCATTCTTGTCCAGTGCCTTATAGCTGGCTGTTGTGGACAGCAGAGGCACTTTTACCAGAGGTGACAGATTATCGTATGCACCCACAACTACCGAAGCCTGCTGCGACGAATTTATCTTTGCAGACAGAGATTTTAACAATGAGAGCTGTGTTTTATTCTTATCTGCCGTATAAGCTGCTGACTGGCCGTACACTGAGAAGCTTAGGGAATCATTGCCTGCTACTGTACGGTCTTTATAGGTTTCATCCTTGGGAACCGTATTAACAGCCGATTTTGAAGCAGGAACCTCAGGGTAACCGGAGTATATCATTGTAAGGTTATCAAAGTATATTGTGCCTGAAACCTTCTTTTTTGTTGGCTGTACAGCATATATTTTAGTAACCTTGGCAGGACCGCCTATATCGTCAACCGGTATCTCCAGGTATTTCCAACCAGTCCAGTTTACGTCCTTTGTGAAATATTTATAATGTGGATTTCCTTTTTTATCATATACAATGGCGCCTATCCATAAAGGCTTATTCGTTGAGCTGTAAACCCATAAGCCAAGCTTTGTTGTGGTGCTGTCCAGAGCCTGGTTTTCTTTAGGAATGTTTATATAAGCTGCTCTGTTTTCCTTAAGCTCCTTTGTAAAGTCATAAGTCAGCTTACCTGAGTAAGGAGCGGACTTATACACATTGGTGGCCGGAGCATACTTTGCAGTGACTGTCTTTGCTGACAAGTCCAGAGCCATGCTTGAAGCACTGAAATCCTCGATAACCTTTTTTACACCCGGCTGACTTATGGAAACAGGGCAGAATACGGAGGCTCCTGCAAAAGTAGCAGAAACATAACCGGTACCCTTTGCCCCAGCAGTAAATACTCCGGTATTGACCGTTCCGGCGTTGCCAAGTACTCCCCACTTGATATTGGCCGGATGAATGCTGGCACTAAAGCCGTTTTTATCCCAACCCCTTACAAAAAAGATCGTTGACTTTCCGGGACTTGTATTAAGTGAATCAAGGTTTAGATCCAGCTTTACAGGAGCACTTAATACCGTAAGAGGACAGGTACCCACTACGGTATCCCCTATTTTTGCTGTTATTACCGCCTGCCCTGCAGTTGTCGGAGTGAAGACATTATCCTTGAAGGAGCCTTTTACACCTGTTACCGACCATGTAACGTCCTTATCATTAATAGCAGCAGGATTCAGATATTTGTCGACACCCTTTACTGTAAATGCACGTGCAGTGTTAACGAATGCATAATCCTCATAAGCGCTTACCAGAAGGGAATCTACAGGTCCGGGCGGTGCGATTGAGAACACTCCAAGCGAAGCTGAAACACCTCTCTCAAATCCGTCAGAGGGAGTATTTACAGTTGTCAAACCGGTTGATCCTTCGGTACGAGCAACCATAGTTGTTGAACCGCCGCCGTCATAATTAATGGCATTGTAGCATCCCAATTCCTTCATGTAGTCTGCCAGTTCTGCCTGAGTCATTCCTATGCTGGTACCTGTTCGTCTTCCATCTACAGCAGCAATTATAAGGGTTTTTCCGTCGGCGGTTGTACCAACGGCAGTCCTTGGCTGTCTTGAAGATGGGGCAGCTGTGTCAGTGAGAGGTGTAAACTTGCCATCCTTTAGAAGTTGAGTAGCACCGGTCAACACCATCTTCATATTGCTGGTGTCAGTAGCATTCATTGTTATATCAAAGTCAACAGGATCACCAACTTTGAAGTTATCAGTAAGATACTTTTCATGCCCCATGGCAGCCAGAACTACATAGCCGTTCTGAGGAATTGGTATTCCAGGCTGGTTTTGACTGAACTTGGTTACAACACCGTCTTCCACTACCATCTCCAACCATGATGGGTATGTTTTGGATACCCCCG
This sequence comes from Bacillota bacterium, assembly GCA_023409265.1. GTDB lineage: Bacteria > Bacillota > Clostridia > Acetivibrionales > DSM-1351 > Ruminiclostridium. The sequence goes on from JAEYHZ010000044.1 coordinate 98,056, forward strand.
GAGTTGTCTTCCCCCATTTGGAATCAACTACATACATATTGTAGTTATAATACCCGGTATAGCGGTTATAAGCTGCAATTTTCTTTCTTTCACCACTGGGAGTGATCAGTTGTACCTCTGTGTTCCAGTAGGAAAAGAGAGCATTATTCATTGAATCCAGAGAAAAGGTTGCCACATCAGTATTGTTTCTTGTTGCTGCAAGTGAAAATTCTCCGTTTGCCATAACCGGGCCATAGGGTGCTCCGGTGTCTGTATCAAACAGGCTTCCGTTAACAGCAGCAATGGCACCGTTGCTTTTAGCAAGATTTTTTACAGTAGAGATGCTTGTAATTGAATTCTTATTTATTATGCTGTCTACTTTTACGTTTTCATTTGATAGGTCTACCCGAAGTACGTTGGTCTGAATCCATCCACTTGTAGTAAAGCGGTTATATTTCTCCAACACTACCCCTGAGGTTATACTTTGCTTTTCGACTGTCTGGTCAATAACCAGCGGAACAGCAAAAACGTTTGTACTTAGTGATACAACTAATAATGCCAGCACTGAAAAAAGTGCCAGACTTTTTCTTATGTATTTTTTCATTATTACCCCCAACAATTTTTTAACAAAAGTATTACTATCAAAATAGTTAATATTTGGTATTATTCGTGCCAGCCGTCAATTTCTGCACGCTTTATTGCGCCAAAAAGATTGCTTTTTATATCCTTGTTTTCCTTTTGGAGCTCGAGAATCAAGTCTTTGACGTACTGACGCTTGGTTTTTCCGTCTACATGGCAGGGACTTTTGACTATAGGAAACTGTCCTGATTTGGCGAGAGCTTTTATTTGCTTTTCTTCAGTATAGATAAGTGGTCGGATAAGATGCAGATCTTTTCTGTCCAGATATGTAACAGGAGAAAAAGTATGTAAGTTGCCTTCAAAAAATGTACTGAGTAAAAGGGTCTCGATAGCATCATCCATGTGATGGCCCAGGGCTACCTTATTGCAACCCAGCTTTTTTGCGACATTGTGAAGAGCACCTCTTCGGAGATTGGCACACATTGAGCAGGGGTTTTTCTCCTGCCTGATCTCAAATATGATTTTCCCAATCTGGGTCTCTTCAATGGTATAATTAACGCCTATCCGGCGGCAAAACTCGGCAACCGGTGTGAAATCAGCATTTCCTATTCCCATAGTGAGGCTGATTGCTTCCAGTTCAAATCTTTTAGGATAAAATCTTTGCAACTGTTTCATTGTAGCAAGTAGTGTCATGCTATCTTTACCGCCGCTTACACCTATAGCAATTCTGTCACCGCTGTCAATCATTTCATAGTCCTGAATAGCTCTTCTAACCTGCCCTAGAATACGCTGTATAAGCACCACTCCTTTGCAACCTGAATTACAGTGTTTTGTTTAATAAAGTCTCGCGCTGCAGCTAAATGTTGGACTTTCAAAACAGGCATTAAGGAACAGTTAAATAATAACTTCCCATTTTTGCAGTGGCTAATTTCCTAAATTACATTGTTGTCGTCAATAGCAATACGACCAGTATTGCTATTTCCTCCGCCTTGTACTTTCGAAAATGTTCTCATTGCAAAATCGGGTTTTATTATTTAGCTATTCCTAAACAAATATTAATCTTTTAATAATTGTCTAATTATTCCTTAATTATAAAAAAACTCGTATGACGGTTCAAGTCTTATTACATTTCAATTGTATTACATATGAAAATTGTGCTAAAATATATTTAATTTAGGCGAAAAAAATGCTTAAATCTAAAGTAGAAGCAAGATTTTTATTATTCTGTGTGGCATACTAAACAGGCGAAAACCCGAGAATACTAAAGATACAGAATGATAAATTCAAATATATATACAATCTTACTATTGATTATCTATGATGGCTATAGTACAATACTTTTGCGCTTGAGAAAGTCAAGCGTTAATATATCGGGGTGTAGCGCAATTGGCAGCGCGCTTGGTTTGGGACCAAGATGCTGGAGGTTCAAGTCCTCTCACTCCGACCAAAAAAACCTTCGACAGGAGTCTGTCGAGGGTTTTTTTAGCGAAAAAAATCAGGACTTGAACCTGGGAAGGCACGAGGCGTGAAGAAAACTTTAGCAGGGAAGAGGCTACACTATATTTGACATTGGTTTATTTATAAAATTTTAGTGCTTTCTGCAATGAATATGCTGCCTCAGCAAAGGTTATTGTTTCTTTATAATTGAATTTATTACCGGGCTTCACTGGCAATATATCTAAAGATTTGCATTTCAAAATATATGCGTTAATATCAGAATTAGAGGAAAGCTTGTTATTCTTAGCTATTTCTTTATATCCAAGCATATCAAGTAGCATGATAATATACTCTCCCTTTGTTATTTTTTGAGTTCCATTAAATTTCTTGCCTGTTGCCTTTATAATGCCATTTTGAACTGTAGTTTCAATATACTTATAGTATTCATTCTCTTTATTAACATCTGAAAAGCTATCTTTTTTCAGAGACTCTACGTCTAAGTATTGTATGCCCATAATGCGCATTACCTGTGAAAACATTTTTACGGCATCTTGTCTTGATAGGCTTTCATCACATTTTGATATACTATTAATTATAACTCCTTGTGCTTGGAGCATATCAATATTATCTGCAGCCCAGTGATTCTCATCGACATAGGGAACTTGTACTGATGTACCATAATAATCAATTATTTTTCCAGTACCTGCATCTATAAATGTATTCATAGCACCATCATTTGGTTTAAATACTATTACAGCCTCCTCGGGAGTGTCTAAGGCTTCAGTTCTGTTTATATTCGGAGTGTAATATTCAAGTGATAATTGTACATAATTTAATAATGCTTCTTTAGCAGCTTGTGTACTAATTATATTATCTGCCTTAGGGAATTCTATATCATTCCATCTCATACTTACAGAACTTGGTTTCCCTGTCTCTTTGTCAATACAAGCGCTTATTGAGTTGTCAGTAGGAATTCCATTTTCGTATCGTACATATTGAAAGATATGATTTTTTTGCTGCTTTACTGCTGCATTTGAAGCAGATGGTTGTTGATTATTATCACTAAAAACACCAAACTGTTTTGCAAATAGTTTTTTAATAATTCCATCACTTATCTTCTTGGCATCATTGTAGTTTACTTTTTCCAAAGCTTCTTTTCCATTTGATTTATTACTATCAAAATTCTGATAGGTGAAGTCCAATCCTGTTATATTTCCGGTACTTAGATTTAAGGACATATATAAACTATAATTTTTATTGTCAGTCATTAAGGAATAACCACTGAAAAATTCCTTATCCATCGGAGACCTGGTTAAATTAGGATTACCATTGAATTTGAAGTCACATAAACTTTCAACATATACTTTTGCATTTTTAATGATTTCAATTGCTTTATTTTCGTTTATTTCTTTCTTTTCAACCTTTGCGTCCGGATTTATTGGAGCATATTTATTTGTAAGTGATGATACATTTCCATAATAAGTAATATAGTCTGCATCTACAGAATCCAAAGTTTTTGCATTTAACCACCCCGCCATTGTGGGAATGTAGTCAATCCTTGCTTTGGGGATGTAATTATCACCATAAGTTATCCTATACTGTAGTTGCATGCCCAATAAGCTTATATACTTGTCTCTTAGTTGATTCTGGTCTTTGACACCCTCTGTTGAGGGGTATTTGGTTTCTTTTACGTATCCATATGGTGATGAAAAGTTTGTAACTTTCCCATTTGTCGCATCAATTGAAACAGTATAATTGATATTGCTTGTTCTTATACCGTTAACCTTTAATGCATATGTAAATTGGTATTTTGGCAATACAGTAATTCCACCGGATATTGGATATGAATTGCTACCTAAATATTCCAGGCTTCCTGTGCCGGGTTTTATATAATCAGCTAAGAATTTATCCGCAGCCTCTTTTGCCTTTTTCTTACTAACATTAATTATGTTTTTTTTACTGTTTGTCCGTTGATAAAAATAATAGTTTAATAATTCGCCGGTGTTTCCAGATATACTAACACCCCACTCCGTAGGATAATCCGGTGAATAAAAATCCATTTTCCAAACGGGCTGATTAAATTCTCTGCTATTTTCTAAACGAATCTCAGACATTTTAAGTCCTTCAGCAAATTTGAATCCTTTAATAATTTCAATAGCCTTATTCTTACTGGTGATTGGTTTTATTTGGTCAATCTCTTCATAAACAGAAGCCGATGAAGATGTTGATTCGGCCGTTTCAGCTATTGCAGCCTGTGATAATAATAAACTACAGGCTATTGATAACGATATCAGCACCTTTTTATTTTTTCTTAGCATATTATTCTCCAAGTAGTTTAATTTTGCTATATTATACCACTTTTAATATATACGTGATATATTTTCATTATCTCTTCTTGAACCTCCTCTTTTTGTTTGTGAGCGAAGAACCCGCGATTCACTCCAACCAGTAAAATTCTCGACAGGAATTAATCTATCCGTGGATTTTTTGCTGTCAATACAGAGTAAGACAATTAAAGCTGGATTGGCATGACGCTTATCCAGCTTTTAGGAGGTATTGTATCATTGTTTAATTATAAAATGTGAGATGAAGAATGTGCTTATTTTGTTATTTCAATCGCTCTTTCAGTATCAATCGATGTTAGATGAACCCATGCAGGTCGAAACCCACTTTTTAGTGCATTTCGAACAGAACTGATATTAGACCAGGCACAGCAGTAGAAAGGTACTTTTCCTCTTTTAAGTATTTCAACAGCAAGGTGAGAAGTAAGTGCTGATGCTACACCATTCCTCCTGTATTCAGGCAGGACATCAACACCAATTTGCCACATGGAATCACAATCAGCCGAACAACCAGCCATTCCAATTATTTTTCCATTATCATAGGCTGCTGCTACAAGTTTATCAAGGTGCTTTCTATTCTCGCATAGTGCATTGCTCCATTGACTTGAATAAAGATGTGAAAAATCGTCAGGATGTAGAATTTTAATAGAATAGGTGCAAGGAAGCGCTGTGAGGATATCTACATCCGGTAAAAAATATTCTGCCATAAGGCAGGGTATCTTACCATATTTTTCGAATTCTTTTGTCAGCAAATGAAGGTTTGGTGTTTCAAAACAATGCTCAATGGTACAATGATTTATATATGTTAGTATAAAATCAGCTATTCTCTCATCAACAGAAGCAACTATATTTGAACCATATGAAACAAGATCACAGAAAAAGGGAAGATTTAGATAACACCTGGCATTTTCGTCAGGTTTTGATATAACAACTACATTTTGCTTTGATGTCAAATCTTCAATTTTACAATTAGAATCAATTGCTGTTTGCTCCATAGCAATTTTTAAAATATCTTCATTAGTCATATTTAGCGCCCCTTTAAATATCTTAACTTCTCCAATCATACAATATATTGCGGTTACACATTCTATAACACACCATGAATAAAGCCTACACCTTTGTAGAAATAAACAGTCCGGTTTCTTTAGGAATGTTAATTGCCCCTTCCTTTTGTCTGATTCCTTCAAAATAATCATAAAAGCCGCATAAATCATTTTCAGAATAACTTGCAATGGTAATTGTAGATTTAAGCCAGTCTATTAAATCCTGTGTTTCGGTAATTGATAATGAATCTTCATAATCGCATCTTTGAACATCATCGAAGAATTCGCTTAATATTTCACTTCCATTTTGCAGATTAAAAGAAAAGTTTTTTGTATAAATAATTCAGATCACACTTTTATACGAATCTTCACCAACTAATATAAAATAATACCACAAAAATTGGAAATTATCATCTAGTTTGAATTTTCTTACATGTAAATTTAAACTCTACAATCAGCCATTTATAAAGATTGATTAAGCTCTCAATATTATGATAAAATAATGCTATAAATTAAACTAAACAAGGAGGTGCGTTATGCCAAATATTAGACCAATATCTGATCTGAGAAATAACTCAAATGAGATAAGTGAGTTTTGCCGTGTTGCCCGCGAGCCTGTGTTTATAACTAAAAATGGTGTTGGTGATATGGTTGTTATGAATATCGAGGTTTATGAAAAACAGCAGGCACAACTTGAGCTTTATGCAAAACTAGCTGAAGCCGAAGCTGAAATATTGTCAGGTGAAGAGGGTGTAGACTTTTTTGAATTTGCCAGAAAGCTGAGGGCTGACGTCCATGGAAAGATTTAAAATAAAGATTTTTCCACATGCCCAGAAGGATCTTCGTGAAATAATAGATTATATCAATACTTTGTCGCCACAAGCTGCGATTAAATATTATGATTTACTTGTTGAAAGAATAGGAAGTATTGCTGATATGCCGGAACGTTGCCCCCTGGCAAAAGATACGCAACTCAGGCTTCGGGGATACAGGACTTTGCATGTAAAAAATTATATTGTATTCTATGTAGTCAAAGGCAATGTAGTCGAAATCCGCAGGATACTTTATGCAAGACGGCAATATGAAGATCTGTTATGATGAATGGATTTTAAAATTGATAATCAACTAATCCCATGTTATAATTTAAATAAAATAAAAAGAAATTGAGGTGTTGGAAGTGAGGAATTTCTTTATCAGAATACGTAATTTAGTTTAATTAAAACTAAATAAAAATAAGGTATGCGACCTGATTCAGCAGGTCTGTTCTAAGTACCTTGTTTTATGGATTCCTGGTAAAGAACATCATACTTGCTTTTAGTGTTACCGTTTCGATTTCTTCAGACTCAATGGTAATTTATACTTCATTTATATCTTTATTGATATATTTTTCGATTTCGGTGATAACAGACAGGGCTGCAGGTGAATTTTGTTCATTTGCAGCCTTTTTATATTTATTTCAATATTACGATGATTAAATCCAGGAAGCCAGCTGACATTAACAATATTCCATGGGTTGAAAAGCAGCCCCAAAGCATAGTAGAAGGAGGTGTTTAAAGTGAGAATGTGGATTAACATTTTTTATATAAGAATCAGAATCTAAGGCACGGTTCGTGACGAAGCCTCCAAATATCAATGGAACTAGTGAAATCATGACTCCGTGCTATAAAGTGTTTATTTTAGCATATCGAAGGAGAGATTGATTATGATACAAAGACAAAGAGCACTTTTAGTAGGTGTAAATATAAATAACCAAACCAGTTTTAAAGAATCGATGGAAGAGCTTGGTAACCTGGCAGCTGCATGTGAACTTGAAATTGAAGGGGTGATTGAACAGAATCTGAAAGTAGTTAATGCTTCTTACCACATCGGCTCGGGCAAAGTTGAAGAAGTAAGGCTGTTAATTGATGAAGCACAAGCCGATATTGTAGTTTTTAATAATGAACTGTCCCCATCGCAGTTGCGAAATCTTGAGGATGCCCTTCAACGGGAGATAATTGACAGAACCATGCTCATACTTGAAATCTTTGCAAAAAGAGCAAAAACGCGGGAAGCAAAACTTCAGGTAGATCTGGCCCGGCTTAAATACATGCTTCCCAGACTGGTGGGCTTAAATGACGATTTAGGCAGGCAGGGTGGAGGTTCAGGGCTAAAAAATAAAGGCTCGGGAGAAACAAAACTGGAGCTCGACAAGAGAAGGATTGAGTCTAAAATAGCTGAACTGAGCAAAGAGTTGGAGCTGCTTGTAAATGAGCGCAACACTCAGCGCAGTAAGAGAAACAAAGCCGGACTGCCTTCAGTTGCACTGGTAGGCTATACAAATGCAGGCAAATCAACACTGATGAATGCGCTGGTTGAAGTTTATCAAAAGAATGCTGCGAAGAAAGTATTTGAAAAGGATATGCTCTTTGCAACCTTGGAAACTTCAGTCAGAAATATTACTCTTCCGGATAAGAAAGCCTTTTTGCTATCCGACACAGTAGGGTTTATCAGCAAACTGCCTCACGAGCTGATTAAGGCCTTCCGTTCAACTTTGGAAGAAGTTAAGACAGCAGACTTACTCCTGCATGTGGTAGATAGTTCGAACCATAATTTCCTGCAGCAGATAGAGGTAACAAATGAAACGTTAAAGCAGATAGGGGCCGACACCATACCAACCATACTTGTATTCAATAAAGCTGATTTAACTGATGTGACAGTTCCTTGTATAAAAGCTGGAAGGGTGTATATTTCGGCAAAGATGAATTCAGGGATAGAGGAATTGGTTCAGCTCATAGGTAAAAAAATATTTACACAGTATATGGAGTGTAAAATGCTTATTCCCTATAACCAGGGCAATGCAGTGGCATATTTTAATGACCATGCAAATGTCAAGGCGGTTAGCTATGAGAGGGACGGAACCCTGCTTACTGTGGAATGCAGGGAAAGTGATTATAAACGGTTTGAGGAATTTGCAATTACTTGAGGCATCTACAATTATTTGAGGAATTTGCAATTAACTGATAGAATTCTGCAAGATACTTTATGCAGGCCGTCAGTATGAAAATTTGTTGTGATGAATGTACTGTATAAAAAAAGTCTGGTCATTTCCGAGCTGACCAGACTTTTTTATTAATTTATTACTAAAATTTAATCAAAATCAACTGGATTTGTAATATTTGGAGTGATAAAATGTAACATGCCTATTAAATGTAAATTATGAATATTATTCCATAAGATTCTACAAGGTATTTTATATTTTTGGAGGAAGGATAATGAAGAAGGTTTTGGCAAGTTTTTTAAGTTTTTTAATTATATTTAATTCACTTATGCTGGTGAAGGCAGAAAAATCAACTGTTCCGGATGAAGCCTCAGGATGGCAGACCGGGAGTATTTCATATATCGATAGCCTGAATCGTATTGTTTGTTTCCAAAATAAGTTATATATTGCTCTTGGAGAAGGAGGAACTATAAGAACCTCAACAGACGGCCTGAAGTGGACAGCTGATTTAAATGTTACGAAATACACTCCTTCGGAGCTATATGATATTGTCTGCACCAGGGATCAGATTATAGCAGTTGGAGAAAAGGGTACTATTTTGCGGTCTGCAGACGGAAGCAGCTGGACAGCTGTTAAACCGGCTACAAATAATTCAATAATAAAGGTTATATACGGCAAGGATTTATTTCTTGCCATTACCGATAAAACCGGCGAGATTCTGACCTCAAGGGATGGAATAAGTTGGAAATTGGGGAAAACTACCGCAAAGCAGTATATTTCTGATATGGTATGGAACGGAAAAGTCTTTGTTGCGGTTGGTGCAAATGGGGAAATCAGTACTTCAAAAGACGGGTTTGTGTGGCAAACTAAAGTATTAAAAAATAAGCCCACTTTTAATAAAATTTTATGGAACGGCAAAGTGTTTGTTACATACGGTACGACATCAGCAAGTACCGACGAATATTCTTATACGGCAGGCCAATACATTGCAAGCTCAAAGGACGGGTATAGCTGGAGTATTAAAACCATAAAAACAAAATATCTTGAAAAGAATTCTCGTGAGATATATAGTTCCTATTGTCAAAATATTATCTGGAACGGAAAATCCTTCTATATTATCCTTAATGAACAAACCGGTTATCCTCCGGGTCCTGCAAGCAGGTTAATCGCTTATACATCCAATAATGCTTTGGATTGGAAACGAAATGAAACTAATATCGGCGGTGATTTTTTTCTTACAGTATGGACAGGTAAAGTCTTTGTGGCTGTATGTAATTACTTTGCTTTGCCAGGGTATTATTATCGTTATGATATTTACTATTCAAAAGACGGTGTCAAATGGGAAAAATCCGTTGAAGAAAATAAAGAGAACAGAAAAGCCAAAGATATAATCTATGCTAATGGCAGAATAATTTCTGTTGGAGATTTTGGTGAAATAAGAAGCTCGACAGACGGCGTTAACTGGAATCAGGAGGACATTATCCATTATCCCAGGCTTTGGGATGGAAAAAGGTTTATATCCGTTGATACCCAAAAATATTATATATACACCTCAAAAGATGGTTTGGTATGGAAAAAAGAAAACCAGATTGATGGTAGTATTGCTAACGGCAGTTTACTCTGGACAGGAAATGAGTATATTAATTTTGGCTATAATTATATCTCTGCATCCAAAGATCTTATTACATGGGATAAAACGGAATATGATTATACAGACAGTTTCTATAATGATATCGGAAGTATCTCCGTTTTCGCTGCCGATGGAAACAAGTATGTAATTGCCGGAAATAACGGAACAGCGGTATCAAATGATATGAAGAATTGGGTATCAAGAAAAGCCCTGAACTACTATAAGGCTGTCACAATAGGAAAAGATAGCTTTGTGGCCTTAAATATATATGGTCAGATAGATGTGTCTGCTGACGGTCTTAAATGGAAAAGAGTTAAAATCAAAGATTATAAAAATACAATAAGTAAAATCATATATGCCGGCGATAAATTTGTAGGCGCCGGAACCAACGGAGATATATGGTACTCAGTAGACGGAGCAAATTGGACTAAAGCCGAAAGCACAGTTGATAAGCCCCTGAGTGATATTTGCTGGACAGGTAATGGATTCCTTGCAGTAGGCGCTGAAAGCACAATCATTGCTTCAAAGGATGGAGTTGAATGGCAGAAGGAAGAAGCACCATTGGATATTTATTTTTCAAACATCTGTACAAACGGTAAAATTGTACTTATCAGCGGTATCAATGGCTTCGTATATAAATTATTGAAATAATCATTTATTCCTGCTTTTTTTGATTTCAGGTCAATCATATTTTCCTCACTGATATTATGACACCATATGCTAAACAATATTGTATTGTTTAGCAGAATATAGTAAAATTCAAGTGAACATTTTATATAAGAGGTTAATATGTTATTCAACTCATTGGATTTTTTAATTTTTTTCCCTATAGTCACTGTTCTTTATTTCTTATTGCCTCAAAAGCTCAGATGGGTAATGCTTTTAGTTGCCAGCTGCATATTCTATATGTTTTTTGTACCCGCGTACATATTGATATTGATTTTTACCATTATAATCGATTATATTGCCGGGATATGCATAGAACGGCTAACTGGTAAAAACAAGAAGATATTTTTGATAATCAGTATTTTCTCAAATATCGGAATATTGTTCTTTTTCAAGTATTTCAACTTTTTTAACGACAATATTGCAAGCATAGCCAGATTGCTGCATTGGAACTACCCCATAGAGAATTTATGGATAGTACTTCCCATAGGCCTGTCCTTTCATACCTTTCAAAGCCTCAGCTATGTCATAGAGGTATACAGAGGGCATCAAAAAGCCGAACGGCATTTTGGGATATACGCATTATATGTAATGTTTTACCCTCAGCTGGTGGCCGGTCCCATTGAGAGGCCTCAGAACATGCTGCATCAGTTTTATGAGTATCACAGGTTTGATTATAAAAGGGTTACAGGCGGCTTGAAGCTGATGGCATGGGGCTTCTTTAAAAAGGTTGTCATTGCTGACAGGCTGGCACTCTTAGTTAATCAGGTGTATAACAATTCTGGTGATTATACAGGTCTGCCGCTGGTTATTGCCACAGTGTTTTTTTCCTTCCAGATATTTTGCGACTTTTCAGGCTACTCTGATATAGCCATAGGCGCAGCACAGGTTATGGGCTTTAAACTAATGGCTAATTTCAGGCGTCCCTACCTGTCAAAATCGGTATCCGACTTCTGGAGAAGGTGGCATATATCACTTTCAACCTGGTTCAAGGATTATTTGTACATCTCACTGGGCGGAAATCGAGTATCCAGGCCCCGCTGGATGCTGAATCTCTTAATAACTTTTTTGGTCAGCGGTTTGTGGCATGGGGCCAACTGGACATACGTAATATGGGGAGGACTTAACGGCTTGTTTCAGATTATCTCCTATATTACGGGCAAGGTGAGAAACAAGGTAACAGACGCCGTCAGGATAAAGAGACTGCCTGCATTACATACACTGATACAAATATTTATTACCTTTGTACTTATAAGTTTTACATGGATATTCTTCAGGGCAAACAGCATGTCCGACGCCTTACATATTATCAGCAGCATTCCCCGGGGATTGTTTGATGCAGGCTTGATAAGAAAGCAGTTTGCAGGTCTCGGTTCAATTGGATTTGATACATTCTACTTCTTTATAAGCATTACATTAATTATATTTATGGAATCAATACATCTGCTTGAAGAGACAGGGAAGAATATTTGGAATATATTATCAACAAAACCGGCTATTATAAGATATTCTGTATATTATCTGTTTATTTTGACCATTCTCATGTTAGGAGAATTTGGAAGTAATGAATTTATTTATTTTCAATTTTAAAAGGAGTCAGTTATGAATGGGGTCTCTAAACTTTTAATTAAAATACTATTTTTATCAGTATTGGCCCTTGTGCCAAATACCTATATTAACACGCATTATGATCCCTACGGGATATACCGGACCGATTTTACCGGGCAGAAGATTGAACCCAATCAACGCTTCATTAAGGTCAGGTATCTGTTGGTTAACCCTGATAAATACGACTCTTATATCTTCGGGTCTTCAAGAGTAGGTAATATCCCGAATGAAACTTTAAAGGACGGAAAGTGGTATAACATGACCATTTCCCAGGGGATTCCGTCTGAACATTTGTATAATCTAAAGCTGCTTATAAAAAACGGCGTAAAAATCAAAACAGTTATGCTTGGACTGGAGGATTTCTCATATAAGCTTGAATCTCCGTCCGAAAATGGAGAGCTGATCACAACACCTTACTCAGAGTCTGTTGTTGACAATATAAAATATTACATAAGATATACTTTTAAGCCTCCAAAGAAGGAAATACTTGAGCCGTATATAAACCCGAAGGAAGAAAACTTTCCTGTCTTCTATGATTTATTTAATACCGGCAGGCCAATACATACAGAGATAGATGAGTATATAGATACACATAAGGAAGAACATATTAAAGATAAAAAATTTAAAAATCCATCTGTACATAAAACGGAATTTATGGAGCAAACCCTGAAGGACATACAGGAATTTGTTGATATATGCAGGCAAAACACAATAAAGTGCACTGTATTTATTAATCCGACATATAAGAGTACATACCTGGCAAATAATCCTGCTCAATTTATTGAATTTAAAAAAAGACTGGTGCAGATTACGGATTTTTATGATTTCAGCGGTATAAACTCAGTGACAAAGGATCCGTTTAATTACTATGAAACATCTCATTACCGGGTTTTTATTGGGGAAAAAATGCTTGCCAGGATGTTTGACAACTATAAGAAGATATCGGTTCCAGATGACTTTGGAGTCCTGGTATCAAAAAATAATATTGACGCTCATATCAAAAAATTAAAGTCACAACTATAGGAACAGTCACTCACTTAAACTTTCGGAATTTATTATTCAACTATTCCCTTGTTTTGTGATAAACTGTTTTTAATAAAATTTTTATAACATCGGGTTTTGTAACCAACCTATGAATTTACGGCCACTGTGCGGCTCAAAGCCATAACGTGGCTCAGGAGGTTGAAATGCGTAATTTATTGAAGGTACTTGGATTTAGTATACTTGACTCCGCTTTAATCATAGTACTGCTGATTTCTATAATAAGACTTAACCTGCCCATGCCGGGTACTTATATTGTTTACTCCGTATCGGCAATACTTCTGCCATTGGTGATACTGCTTTTATATAACCGTTTTCTGGGAAGGGAAACTCTTTTAGTCGTCCCTGTCAGCTTTATACTGTCGGCATTATATTCCCTGGGAGTATCCCTTTACAGCTATTACGGTACTGGGAGTTTCTCAGGAATGTTTAAGGAGCTGATGTATTTTATATACTTCTTACCCTCAATAATATATTGCGGTTCCGCATGGCTTATCTTTGCCATAATAGTGAGGCTTTCAAAAGAGCCCAGAAGAAGGGAAATATAACGGGGCAAAGGCGGTAAGGAAATTTTTCTGAAACCGGAAAATTTCTGCTGAACCTGTGCGTTATAAGGGTATACTTTATAAGTATGGATTGTATATTGTGAGTTTTGCAGATTACAAAGGAGTTGAGTTTATACTATGAGAACAGATAGAATAGGCTTTCTGGATTCCGGATTTGGAGGAATAACAGTTCTGAGTGAAGCTCTGAGGCAGCTTCCTGATGAAAATTACATATATTACGCTGATAATGAACATGTACCTTACGGCAACAAAACAAAGGAAGAGGTACATTATTATGTTTTCCAGGCGGTAGATTTTCTGGTAAGCCAGGGAATAAAGGCTCTGGTGGTTGCCTGCAATACTGCAACAAGTATCGCTGTCAGAGATTTAAGAAGCAAATATTCTTTCCCTATAGTGGGTATGGAACCTGCGGTAAAGCCGGCTGTTGAAAACGGAAACGGAAAAAGAGTACTTGTTCTTGCAACACAATTGACCCTTCAGGAGGAGAAATTTCATAATCTGGTACAGAAAGTTGATCACGAACATGTGGTTGATTACCTGGCTTTCCCCGAACTTGTGGAACTTGCAGAAGCTATGATATTTGACACTGGGAGAGTAATACCCGTTATAAGAGAAAAGCTGGCAGGCTACAATTTTGACAATTATAAAACCTTTGTTTTAGGCTGCACTCATTTCCCTATTTATAAAAATATATTCAAGCTTGTGCTGCCGAAGCATATTGATGTAATAGACGGAAGCAATGGAACCGTCAGATATCTAAAACGGCTGATGGAGGAGAAGGATATATTGAATACCTCCGGAAAAGGCGGCCAGATCAGTTACTACGATTCCGGGATCAAGGTTGAAAACCGGCAGAGATTGGAAGTTTTTAACCGGCTGCTTTCAGAATGTTGATCCAGTTAAATTGTCCAAATACAATTCCATAGTACAGATATATTTTTAATTCATAGTATAATTTTAATTTTAAAAGTACAAATACAATTTTCATCATGCCTAAATCTAATCTGATAGTTGTAACACATTTCTGACCGTTAACATAAAATGTAATAAACGCTGATAGTAATTGACAGCTCAAAAGGGCGTATTTAACCCGCCTGGAGGGGTAGTCAAATTTACATTTTATGTTGTGGAAGGAGAGGAGATTGTGGGAGAAGAGTTTTTCAATAACAACAATGGTCTGACTATTAATGGAAATATTGTAAATGCTTTAGCCAGAAGAATTGGCGAAACTGTTACTATTTTTACGAAGAGCGGCGGAGCATCAGGCTGCGGATTTACAGGAGTACTTCTTGGAGTAAATGATTGCTTTGTTAAACTTTTAAGCCAGATTGGCCCTGCCCCGGGCTGTGCACTTGGAAACGCCTGCAGTGGAACACCGTATGCGAACGGAATAGGCTGTCTGGGAAATATGGGCGAAAACAATAACGGATTTGACAACGGGTTCGGCAATGGATACCCCATCAGATCTGTTGGTTCAGTGACAGATATACCTATTGATAGTATAGCAGCCTTTGTTCATAATGCAGTTTAAACTAATTTGTAAATACTGTATGACAACATTTTATAACGAGGTGATAAATGTCCCCTACCTCTACTGGATTTGAGAAGCAGTAGGTGGGACATGAGACTTTAAGCTCTGCTCCCAGGCACAGCTTAGACTCTCATTTCTCTCTTCTAACCTCTCACCTCCAGTATGTAGCGGGTACCGCTTCGGTTTAAGGCGGTGAGTATACCTCCCGCTTCGTTTAAACGCTTATAGAAAAGTTGATAAACCCCCTTGGGCCTGACCCGTTGAAGCAGGCTCAAGGGGGTTTTGCGTCTTTGATGGACATATATGCCACCCATTTATTTTTATTTTAAACAGGAATAATTATCACGAATGTAGAATTATTTTAGTAGATTAGATAGATTTATAGATAAAATGAATTACCGGGAGTTGATGCAATGATTAAAAAAGAAATGATAGCGTTATTACTTGCCGGAGGACAGGGAAGCAGGTTGGGCGTCCTCACAAAAAATGTAGCTAAACCCGCAGTTTTGTATGGTGGAAAG
Organism: Bacillota bacterium; assembly: GCA_023409265.1. Taxonomy (GTDB): domain Bacteria; phylum Bacillota; class Clostridia; order Acetivibrionales; family DSM-1351; genus Ruminiclostridium. The sequence goes on from JAEYHZ010000044.1 coordinate 113,976, forward strand.
TACAGGATAATTGATTTCTCACTCAGTAATTGTACCAATTCAGGAATTGACACCGTGGGAGTACTGACACAGTACCAGCCTCTTAAGCTCAATTCCCATATTGGTATCGGAAAGCCATGGGATATGGATAGAATTGACGGCGGCGTCACAATATTATCTCCGTATTTGAAAGCTGAAATGGGTGAATGGTTCAAAGGTACGGCCAATGCCGTATATCAGAATATTCATTACATCGATAAGTACTCTCCCCAGTATGTTGTTATTCTGTCGGGAGATCATATCTATAAAATGAATTATTCCAAAATGCTTGATTTCCATAAGGAAAACAACGCTGATGCCACTATTTCGGTAATAAATGTGCCGTATGAAGAAGCAAGCCGCTACGGAATAATGAATTGCAATGAAAACGGCAAAATCCATGAATTTGAGGAAAAGCCTAAACAGCCAAAGAGTACTCTGGCATCAATGGGTGTATACATTTTCAACTGGGACACCCTTAGAAAGTATCTTATAATGGATAATGAAACTCCGGGCTCGGATAATGACTTCGGTAAAAATATCATTCCTGCCATGCTCAATGACGGTAAAAGCATGTGGGCATATCAATTCTCAGGTTATTGGAGAGATGTCGGTACAATTCAGGCCTTCTGGGAATCAAATATGGACCTGGTCAGCAGAGTACCGGAATTTAACCTCTTTGATCCCGAGTGGAAAATCTACACTCCAAATCCGGTAAAATCAGCCCACTATATCGGGCCAAATGCCCGGGTCAAGAAATCCATGATTGCAGAAGGCTGTCAGGTGCTTGGAACTGTGATTAATTCGGTCCTGTTCCCGGGGGCTGTAGTTGAAGAGGGTGCTGTAATTGAGGATTCAATCATAATGTCAAATTCAGTAGTAAAAAAGAATACCTCTATCCAAAAGTGTATTATAAGTGAATGGGTTACAATAGGTGAAAACTGCAGACTTGGTGAAGGCGAGGACGTACAGAATGAGTTTAAACCGTCAATATACAACTCGGGTATAACAGTAGTTGGCGAAGAAGCAAATATACCTGACGGGGCAATAATCGGTAAAAACGTTATGATAGATATCGGCACAAGTGCTGAAGACTTCGCAACCCTGACTGTTGAGTCGGGCAAAAGCGTATTCAAAGGTGGTGTTACAGAATGAAAAACGTAATGGGTATAATTTTGTCCGGGGGCAAAAGTACAAAGTTGAAGGAGTTATCCACAATGAGGTCAACTCCTGCGGTACCTGTGGGAGGAAAGTACAGGGCAATTGATTTTGTCCTTTCCAATATGGTAAATTCGGGAATAACAAATGTGGGAGTTATTACACAGTACAGCTTCAGATCCCTTATGGACCACCTGGGTTCAGGCAAGGAATGGGATCTGGACAGAAAAAATGACGGTTTGTTCATATTTCCTCCCTTCCTGTCTGATGAAAGCTCGGGCTGGTACAGAGGAACAGCTGACGCAATGTATAACAACCTTACCTTCCTGAAGAGAAGTAATGAAGAATATGTAGTGATATCACAGGGAAATTGTGTTTATACAACAACCTTTGACGATATGCTCAGAGTGCACAAGGAGACTGATGCGGATATAACCATTGCTTATCGTGAAATGAACGATGTACCAATAGATGAGCTTACAAATATGGGTATACTGCAGGTGGACGGTACTCAAAGGGTAATAGATTTTCAGGAAAAGCCCATGAATCCGAATACACTTTTAGGATCTCTCGGAACCTATATGATCAAGCGCGAACTTCTCATAGCTCTGTTGGAAGAGAGTGTGGCTCACGGCTATTATGATTTTGTAATGGATATAATAATAAAAATGCTTCACAAGCTAAAAATATACGGTTATAAGTACACTGGTTACTGGAGGAGCATATCTTCTGTCCAGATGTACTATAAGTGCAACATGGAACTTCTGAATCCCGAAATAAACAAAGAACTGCTGGGCTCGGCAAAGATATTTACCAAGGTTAAGGATGAAGCGCCGGCAAAGTACAATGAAGAAGCTGAAGTTAAAAACTCCATAATTGCGGATGGATGTATAATAGAAGGTACTGTCGAAAACAGTGTACTTTTCAGAGGGGTTACCGTAAAGAAGGGCGCTGTTGTCAAGGACAGCATCATAATGCAGGGCAGTGCTGTGGAGGAGAATTCCACACTGAACTACGCAATACTGGATAAGAGCGTTACACTTTCCAAGAATAGATGCCTGAAAGGCGAGGAAACCTGGCCCATAATTATCGGGAAGAATGTAATTGTATAGCGCTGATATGGGTTAAAGGCAAGGAAATCTCCTGATAAAGACTGAGCTGTAAAGATTTGTTGGCTTTCGAATATTTTGTTGGATATTTGCTATTGCAGAATAAATTGTTCTATGATATTATATGTCTATGAAAAAAATTCTGTTTTGGAGGTGGGATTTTTGTCAAACGAGGAATTTCAAAGTCTGGTTCTTGAGGAATTAAGGGGTATCAGAGGAGACATATCCGGACTGAAACAAGATGTAAGTAGCCTCAAAGAAGACGTAACCAACCTGGGACACAGGCTTGAACGAGTAGAAAATAGACTTGAATCAGTAGAAAATAGACTTGTACGAGTAGAAAATAAGCTGGATGCAGTTTATGATCGGGCGGCAGCTCAAACGGAATTTAGAACTGAAACAAAGAGGGTGCTTGACTACCTATTGGATCAAAACAGGTCTATATATGAAATTCTCGGAAGACATGAGATAGATATAACCACCTTAAAAAGGAAGTATGCCTAGGCATGATTAAATAATAAGATAAAATTACTTTAACCTCAAAAAACCGGGTGCCGGCGTGTAAAAGTTTCAATTACGCCGGCATCCGGTTTTTATACTATATAAAAGTAATCTATTACATAGTAAGGGAAGAAAAAAAGTACTTATTGAACTATCTTTGCTCTTTACCAAAACCTATCTTTTTACCGAAGTTTACTCTCTACCAAAGCTATATTTCATATTTCCTGGTTCCCGGAAGGAAACTGCCGCCAAACAATATCAATAATGGCATAACAGGCAAGTGGTATCTCGATTGAACTTCAAGCAGCAAGTAAGATATGAAAATACCTCCAAAAATCATTAAAATGACTAAAGCATCATATCTTTTTTCTTTAATGCTATACAGGCAGCTGCAGACTCCCATCAAAACAATTAAGATATAAAAGGCCTGAGATACACCGTAAAAAGCCCTGGGATGGGGTTTTATAATATTTCCCAAAGATGATTCCTCAATAGGTGTAGTACTCCAATAGTAGCCATAGTTTTCATTTCCCCATAGAATATTGATTTTCCTGTAAAACAATCCTGGTAGCTTCTGAGGCTCGGACTTAATCCTGTCCATGGCAATCTGTCGGGCTTCACTATGCACCCTGTTTATATCAAAGTTATTCTTTTTGATAATACTAAAATCATCATTATTGAACATACCGTTTGATTTCATATTAGTCCCTATCATAAGATTAAAACCTGAGTCGGATCTGGTAATATCTATTCCGGTCAATTTCTGAACGGGAAGATTTACTAGATTTATTACAATAAAGTAGCTTAAGGTAACAAATACTATAGACTTTAACTTCAAGCCAAAACTTGCTGCGGCACCAGCTCTGTAGCGTTTATAAAGCAGTATGAAAACAGCAAAAACCGGCAAAAGAATCATTGCCATAGGCCTTATAAGTTGTGCCAGAGCTGTAAGCAGACCAATAGAAATCAATAGCAGGTTACCATTGGTAACCTCTAGATTCTTATAAGTGTACTTCTTTATGAAGCGGAGCATCAGCACTACTGCTCCTGTAAAAAAGACCAAAAAGAGATGCTCCGAAGCAATAACAGATGTGTACATGATGTCGGCAGGCCATAGTGCAGCCAATAAAGCTGAGATTCTTCCCGCCTTTTCCCCGTACAGCATTTTCCCTCCGGCATAAACTATGAGCACCAGGATTAATGACAGGAGCACATTACACAGCTTGGCCGCTATGAGGTGTGGGCCAAAGACAGAGTACAAACCTGCCAACGCCAGTCCAAAGCCTATCTTAAACGGAAAAACCGCATAAAAGTCTACAAACCCCTTGAAATCTCCGTGACTGGCGTTGATGCCGTAGTTATGCATATGCAGAAAGTCTGAGTACGGTTGAGTGTTAACATTTAATATCCATATCAGTCTTGGTGTCAGTGCGATAACAATCAGGATCATTAGAAATAGCCCGGAATTTATCCTTGAAATAATATTTACTTTATATAATAAGAATATAAGCGCTGCAGCAGATACTAAAAACGCCGCTCCTGTATAAAATGGCAGTTTCAATGTGGAAGGTCCCGACCTGAAGGCACTAAGCAAAGAAATTATACCCAGCAGAACAATAGCCCCCCATATAATGATTAGAAAAAAAGCATTCTTAAGTTTATTCAAGACTTTATTTCCTCCCTTTGCATTCTCACATATGTATTTTACATGTGCCTTCTCGCTGTATATTCTCACATGTGTATTTTACATGTGCATTCTCGCTGTATATTTTCACATGTACATTTTACATGTGCATTTTCCCTGTGTATTCGCACATAAGCTACACGTATATTCTCATATGCGGATTCTTATATGCAGTCGTATTGTAAAAATTGAAGTAACACTCTTCCATTTTACCATAAAAACCGGCCCGGTATCTGCCTGTGCCTGGAATTTTATGAGGATTTTGCGTTAGACAGGTTCTGAGCAAGGTAAATATTCGCGAAACATTACAATCAATTTACAGCATCTTAGACTTTTTTATCAACAAAATTCAAAAACAGTCAGGTGATTCATTAATGTCCATTTTCCAAAATTCCTGACTTACCAAGGCTTTTACCATTCAAATATAAGGAATAGCAAAATATGGTTTACCATAATAATCCTTCATGTGCAACAAACCCCATTACAGTAAGCTTACAGTTAGTTTACATGATGGTACATTATGTTGACCTAAGAAAAATACCGGTGCTATAATGATTTCAGAAATCAGGGACGCAATGTCTGCAAACCCTTGATTTTGAATCGTTGTACGCCGGGGATCAGAATGTTAGGCCTTATTTTTCCCGGTAAATCCACGGCCTAAAATATTCTAAGGAGGATTTGGAATGAGAAATTTTAAAAAGATTTCTGCAGTCGCAGTTGCTGCATCCATTGTGCTTTCTACTGCCGTTCCGGCATTTGCTGCATATGAACCGGTAAACGGTAGCAAGGCAACTGTACTTCACGACCTGGGTCTTTACGCAGGAACAACCACGGGTCAATTCACTCCTGCTCTTGGATCAAAATTGACAAGAGGACAGGGTGCAGTACTATTAACAAAAATATTCAACATGGATGATGCTGCAAACGCATTAACTCCAGCTGAAGTATCTGCTATTCTTAAACCATTTGCAGATGCTGCAAAAGTACCTTCATATGCTAAAAACAGAATGGCATACCTTGTAAAGAACGGATTAATGTCCGGTTCATTGGACACAGCAACAGGTAAAACTTATATCAATGCAGATAAGGAACTCCTCGGAGGACAGTTTGCAACCCTGTTACTGAAACAGCTCGGTTACGATGTAAGTGACTGGAAAGCAGCTGTTACACAGTTGTCACAGGTTGAAGGTGCTAAAGATATTGCTGATTATCTTACATATGTATCTACAGCATTATTAAGAGATCAGGCGGTTGGTATGATCTACGGTACACTTACTGCTGATTATGCAGCAACTGGTCTGGAAACAGTTATCGACAAGCTGGTAGCTGCAAATCCAAGCATTAAGGCAATAGCAGAAGCAGCAGGACTTTTATCTCCTGAATCACTGGCTGTTGATTCCGTTGTTGCAATTGCAAACAACAAGCTGGCTGTAACACTGAAGGATGCTTCTTCAGCAAGAGTTTCCGACTTTGCAATCGTTAAAAAGGGAACTACTACAGCAGTAGCAGTTAAGAATATTGTAAGAGAATCAGACAAGGTATACGTTCTTGAAACAGATGCTCTTACAGGTGGAACATCATACACATTAACAGTTAAAGGCGTATCACTGAACTTTACAGGTATCGCTGCAGACACAACTGCTCCTACAATAAAGGCTGTTTCAAGTGTAGACACCAACAAATTTGAGATTGAATTCTCAGACAAAATGGACTTTGGAACTGCAACTGACAAAGCTAACTACACCTTTGACAAGAATATCCAGGTTGTAAGTGCTACATTGGATGCAGCAAGAACAAAAGTAACTCTTGTTACTGATGCTGCAAAGAAGAACATTGTATATACTTTGACAATTCAGAACGTTAAAAACTCTGACGGAAAAGCTATGACAAAGGCAGTTCGTACTATAACTGCAACAGAAGACAGCACAGCACCTAAGGTTTCAATGCACAGAGTTCAGAATAACCGTACTATAATCGTTGACTTCAGCGATGCAAGCGGAATGGACAAAGCTGCTCTTGAAAATGTTGCAAATTACAACATTAACGACCTTACCATTGAAAGTGCAAAAGCATATGACATGGTAGGAGATGATGGAAAGTATGACCAGGTAGTTTTAACTACATCAACTCAGGAAGCAAACAAGGCATATACTTTGACAATCAGCAACCTGACTGATGCATCAGTTCTTAAGAATGCTCTGACAACTACTCCAAGAACATTCAGAGGTGCTTCTGCAGATACATCAGCACCAACTGTAAATATTTCCAAGCCTGTAGTATCACAGAATAACAACACAGTAAAGATCTGGTTTACAGATAACAATGCTATGGATGTAGCAAGTCTGGAAGACATCTCTAATTACACAATTAAAGATAACACCGGTTCTGTATTGGAAATAATCAGTGCCAAGGCTATGGCAAGCACATATCCTGATGCTTACAGTGCTGATAATAAGGGAGTTATACTTACTACAGCTCAGCAGGTAGTTAATCCGAACAAAGTTAACTATACTGTAGAAGTAAAGGGTGTACAGGATGAATTCGGCAACGCATTGAAGCCGGTATCAGGTACAACTTATGCCAAGTACAACTTTATCTCCTCAGATGTTGACGAAGTTGCACCATATGTTACAAAAGTAGAATTCGTAAATTCAACAACAGTTAAACTCACATTTGCTGAAGAACTCAAGAAATCAACAGCAATTGATCCTACAAACTATGTAATAGACGGTGATCTTGGTTCAGCAATAAAGGCAGAATTAAGCTCAGACAGAAAGACTGTAACGCTGACAACTCAGACACAGACAGGAAACAAGAAATATACGGTTACAATGAACAACCTTGAAGATGATTATGGCAACGAAGTAGTAAATGCCAAGGCTTCATTTGTATCAACTTCAAGTACTTTAGATATAACAGCTCCTGAAATCGGCTTTATCTATGCTATGAATGAGAGTGAAATACACATCACCTTGAGTGAAGCTGTAAAGACTTGGCCAAGTGATATAACTTTCGGAGTATTGGATAACAGCGGAAATATGACCGGTACACTGAAGGCATTCCAGTATTCAGGTAAAATTGAAGATGGAAAGACAATAGTTTATAAGGCAAAAACTGCAGCAGATGCACTTACAGCTGCCAACTATCAGATCCAGGCAACAACCGGCGGACAGTTCACCGATGCTGCTGACAACAAGATGAGTGCAGTTGCTCCAATAGCTGCAGGCGCTACACCAACAGGCTACACATTTAACGGCAACACAATAGACAATACTGCACCAACTGTTGACTATGTTGAGCAGATAGATTCAAAAACTGTAAGAGTATACTTTACTGAACCAGTAGCTCCTGCTTCATTTGCTACACCTGGTTTCACAAAAGTAGATTCAGATTCAACAGATACACACTTTACAAGCCTGAACTACTCAACAAATACCAACTTCACTGTTGGAACAGCTCTTTCAATACCAGTAAATCAGTTGAGGGATTTGGCAGGGACTAACGTGGCTGCAGCTTACACAGGCTTCACTCCTTACCTGCAGGATACAGCTAAGCCGGTTATAACAGGTACTTACGCTGATGATAACAAGACAGTATACGTGCTCTATGATGAAAAGGTTCCAACATCAGGAACATATAAGATCTACTACTTGAATTCATCTAACAATCCAGTGACAATATTCAGCGGAGCAGGAGTTTCAACTGAAGATTCAAACAAAGTTCCAGCAATAAAGCTTACTTTGACTACTCCGGTTGATGCATCCAGAATTTACTACCTTGAACCTGTAACCGGTGCGGTTGACGTAGCTGGAAACAGAGCAGACGTTTCAGGTGTTAAGTTTGACTTCCCTGGCACAAACAAGACAGTTTCCGGATATATCACAGGTGTTGAAATCAACAATGCAAATACTATCACAGTTGGAGTATCAGGCAAAACAATCAGTTCAATAGATGTATTTGAAGTTGATACTACAACATCACCTGCTATAGATGTTAATTTAAATGCTACAGTATACCCAGGAAAAACCATTGCTGACGGTAAAGTACAACTTGGTGCTCCATTACTTTCAGGAGTTAAATACAAAGTAACAGTAGGATTTGCTGAAGGCGGATCAAATGATTACTACTTCTTTGGTAATACACCTGATATAGGATTGAAATTAACTACTGCACCTGGCAGCATAAATCTTGATTTTGCAGGATTTGATACTGATGAATATATTTTCAAAGCAACACCTGCTACTGATTTAACAAAAGTAGTAACAGGAACACCGGTTGCTGATGGAACACCAGGCAACACTCTGGACAATGTAGTAGCATTTGCTGATGCAAGCTTCACAGCTGGTACAGCAGTATATGTAACTATATTTGATAAAGATGATACTACAAGAGTATTATATGCAGGAAAAGTAATAATAGCTGCTCCATAAAGCAGATTACAAAATTAAATAAACTTCTCAGTAAATATGTTATCGAACTTAAGTAAAACAAGATTCCTAACATAAATGAGAAATAGTTGCAACAACCTCAGTGCAAAGCACTGGGGTTTGTTGCATTTCTGTTACAAATTCTTTACACTTGAAAAGGCTTTATTGACTGAAAAAATTGCCAGTGATATAATACATTTGAATCAAGATAGGTAAATTTAGCCATAAATATGGATAACAGTACCAATCTTGAAAAACAGGTTTGACGAGTGAGGCTATAAAATGTGGGATAGGCGTAGCCCGCTCTGGATTTACATAGCCCGCCCGCTACAAAATACACAAGGAGGATTTGAGACATGAGAAATCTCAGAAAGTTAACAGCAGTTGTGTTGGCAGTAGCATTAGTGCTAACTTCTATGGCTGCTGCGTTTGCAGCTACTGAGTCTACTACATCAGTAGTAAATGGCGACAAAGCTGCAGTTTTAAAAGAACTCAAACTCTATGCAGGAACAGATGATACTAATCCTGCAGCAGGTTTGGAAGCCGCATTAAAAGTACAGGATTCATTAATATGGTTGGCTACAGAATTCGGCTACAAGGCTGAAGCTGACAAGCTGACTGATGAAGATGCAACTAAAGCTCTTGCAAAATTTGCAGATGCTAAGGATGTATCAGATTATGCAAAGAAAGTAGTTGCATACTCAGCACAGGAAGGCATTATTGCCGGTACAAAAGCAAATGATGGCAAACTCTATGTTAAGCCAGCTGCTTCTGTAACTGCTGCAAGATTTGCAACCTTCATGCTCCAGGGTATGGGTTATAAATTAACAGGTTCATTCACTGAAGCAGTTGCTCAGCTTAAAGAAGTTGAAAACAGCAAGATTTCAGGAACTGAAGCTGGTGATTTGACCAGAGATACTGCAGTTGGAATGATGTATGGAATACTTACAGCTAAGACAGCTTCAGGCAAAACTGTTGCTGAAAACCTTTTAGCTGCTGATTCTTCATTACAAACCGTACTTTCAAAGAACAGTTTGTTACCAGTTAACGGCACTTTAGCTGTTGATACAGTTAAAGCTGTTGCTAACAACAAGGTAGCAGTAACTCTTAAGGAAGCAGCAACTGCAACTGCAGCTGATTTTGCAATCGTTAAGAAGGGAACTACTACAGCAGTAGCAGTTAAGAATGTTGAAAAAGAATCAGATAAGTTATATGTTGTTGAAACTGATGCTTTATCAAAAGGAACATCATATACTTTAACTGTAAACGGTGTTTCAGTGAACTTTACAGGTATAAGCGCTGATACTACAGCTCCTAAAATAGTAAAGGCAACTTCACCTGATACAAATACTTTTAAAGTAGAATTCTCCGACAAGATGGATTATGCAACTGCTACAGACGTTGCAAATTACACTTGGGATAAGTCGCTTAAGACTATCAAGGCAGAATTGAACGGTGACAGAAATGTAGTTACACTGACTACTGATACAGCTAAGAGAAATCAGTATTACAGATTGACTGTAGCAAATGCTAAAAATTCTGACGGAAAAGTAATTGCAAAGGATTCACGTAACATTCAGGCAATGGAAGACAGAACTGCGCCTAAAATAACTACATTCAAGATTCAGAACAACCGCATGCTGATCATTAAATTCCAGGATACCAACGGTATGAATAAGGCTGCTCTGGAAACATTGGCAAACTATTCAATCAAGGATTTGGCTATAACAAGTGCTAAGGCCTATGAGAATGATAGTAAGTTTGATACTGTTGTCCTGATGACAGAGACTCAGACAAGAGGTAAGAGCTACACTTTGACAGTTGAGAACCTGACAGATAACTCAGTGCTGGCTAATGCGCTGGGCAAACAGGTAAGAACCTTCCCAGGAGCTCCTGAAGATAAAACATCTCCTGTTGTTGAAGGAAATTCTCAAGTTAAGGCTGAAAACAACACTTTAGTAGACATTACATTTAAGGATCAGAACGCGTTGGATGCTGCGGCAGCTGAGGATATCAGTAACTACGTTATTACTTATAACAACCAGACTCTTGACGTACTCAGTGCTAAATTAGATGACAAGGAATATGCCGGTGCTTACGATGGTTCTTCAACAGTAACTCTTACAACTGCACCACAGGATTTAAAGGTAAATTACAAGCTGGAAATCAAAGGTGTGTCCGATGAATTCGGAAATGTTATCAAGACGGTTGGAGGCAAGGCTGTTTGGTTCAATTTCAGAGGCTCAAAGGTAGATACTGTACCTCCATATGTTGAGAAAGTTGATTACGTCAACAGCAATACAGTAAAGCTTTATTTCGCTGAAAAGCTAAACAAAGAAACTGCAATAGATCCTACAAACTATGAATTTGACAGTGATATAGGATCACCTTACAAGGCTGAATTGAGTGATGACAAAAAAGTAGTTACTCTAACAACCGAAACTTTGGATTCAAATAAGAGCTATACCATAACTATAAATGGTGTGCAAGACAGATTCGAAAATGCTACCGTGAATGCAAAGGCGAAGGTTACAGTGGGCTCATCTGTATTTGATTCCACAATACCGGAAATATCCTATATAGATGTTGCAAATGAGCAGCAAATAAACATTCACTTTGATAAAAAGATTGTTAATGCTCCATCTACCTTACAAATAAGCAAAGATAAGGGTGTAAATAATATTACTGTAAATAAAGCCGGAGTACTTGATGACGGTAAAACTATTGTTTACACATCAGCTACAAAATTAGCAGACGGAGAATATATAATCAGTGTAGCAGGAACTGCTTTTGTTGACGAATACGGAAACAAGTTGGTTAAATATGCTCTTGATCAGATTAAAATTGAGGACTGCAAAATATTCGGCGGTAATAATTTTATGGAAAATGATATAGCCGAAGTGACATCTGTTGAGCAGGTTAATGTTAAAAAGCTGAAGGTTTATTTCTCAAAGCCAGTTTTCTTGCCTGCTACAAATTCAAGTTATAGCTTTGTCGTAGGAAATGAGGATATAAAAGATACTCATCAGACAGAATGGTATGTAACAAAGTCTGACAATACGTTGTTTACTGCAGGTAAAGAATATTCAATTGATTTTAGAATTGCTAAAGACCTTGTTGGTGTAGCTGCTTATAATTTAGACGGAAAAGGCGCAACCACCACAAAAGTCCCTACTTACATGGAAGATACTACAGATCCTGTTATAGTAAACGTGGAAGCAGTGTCAAATCACAAAATAGAAGTAACTTATGACGAAGAGCTGAGCAAACCTGGAAGTTATAAGATATGGGAAAACAAGGAAGATAACGACAAGAAGGATCCTGTAGTAGTATTAACAGGTTCACCATCGAAAGACAAGACAGTTGTAACCATCATTACGAGGGATGAGCTGTCTGTAGAGAAAAACTACTACTTGAAACCTACTTCACCAGCTCTGGACATTGCAGACAGAAGAGAACAAATTAAAGATGTCAGATTTGATTTTGCAGGTTCAGACGTTGTTAATTGGGATTATGTAAAAGGTGTTGCTAAAATCAACGCCAACACTATTAAGGTAACTTCAACTAGAAATATCACAAAGGTTGTAGTCAGAGACGCTGATACTGATTTTACAATTAATAGTAGACCTATTACTGCCTTGAATAAAGATGAAGTTGAAGTTAAGCTTGATTTACCATCTCTTGAAGGTACAAACTATGAGGCTGACGTTTACTATAGCGCTACAGAGTATGACACATTCGAATTTACAGGACATACTCCAGATTCAAGAATTGATGATGTTGTTGTAAATGCAGGCACTATAGTATTGTATACTAGCGACGATGTAGGCACATATGATGCACAATTGTTTGAAGTAACAGGTAGTGCTATCAACGCTACACCATCTGCAGTAGTTGCAAAAGGAACTAAATCTGGTGATGATATTACATTTACATTTACTGGAGTAAATGTAACACCGGGTGCAACATACTACGTTGTATTGTACAGAGCTGAGCAAGTTGGAGATAACTTTGCGTTGTATGCTAAAAAGTGGACAGTACCAACTCCATAATTCAGGCTACTTAATCACAAAGCTCAAAGGGTTTACCAACTCTTAGACATTAAAGAAAACACCCCACGGTATGTAGATACCTGTGGGGTGTTTTTTTTATGTAATTTTCTTCTTGTTTTTCCTACTACATTTACAATATATGTGGTAATATTATTATATCTAGGAAATTTTACATAGGAGGATAATAAATTTATGTACAAAAGGAAAGTATTAGCGCTTATTATAATATGCTGCTGCTTTATATCAAGTTTTGCTGTAAATGGTGTGATGGCAGAAACCACTACACAGGAGTATATATCTGAAAATGATATGGCTTCAAGATTGAGTCAGCTGGGAATGATAACGGGAAATGAAAAAGGTGATTTTATGTTGCAGTCCAAGCTGAAAAGAAGTGAAGCAACACAGTTTTTAGTTAACCTTATTGGTAAGAATAAATATGTAAAAGATAATAAAGATACATATTCTACTACAAGTTTCAATGATGTAAAAAAGATAGATTGGTTTGCTCCGAGTGTTGGATATTGTGAGAGATCCGGTATTATTACCGTAAACAATACCGCTACATTCAGACCAAGAGATTATGTATCTGAGAAAGAATTCCTTGGTATGACACTAAAAGCCTTAGGCTATACAACAGATGATTTTTCCTGGAGTACAGTATTTCAGAAAGCCTATGAGGTAGGTTTGGTAAGTGATTCATCTTATCAGACGAAAACCGTAGATAGCAGTGATTTTAAAAGGGGAAATGTAGTTAGAATTATGTATACAGCTCTGGGATTAAAACCAAAATCTGAAAATATGAGTTTGATACAAAAAATGGTCAATGAAGATGTAATAACTTATGAAATGGCCAACACTTCAAAGATTTTTAAGGATGAAGTTGTTTCAAAAATACTTGAAATAAAGCCATTAAATGAGCAAAAAATAAAGATAACTTTTAATGAGCCAATTGGAGTTGTTGACCCTGCCAAAATTGAAATAAATGATTCAGCAAGTGGTAATGTATTAAGTATAAGCAGCATTAGTCAGAATGACACGGAGTTGATTATTAAAACATCAAAGCAGGTAGCTGCCAGAAAATATAGCATTGAAATCAAGAAACTTGTTGATTCCGAAGGAAATACTATTTCTAAAGTGTCGGGGGAATTTAACGGGTTTACCATAGTTGAAACAGTATCAGATTTGTTTAAAGTCAGTAAGATAGAACAGAGAAATGGGAATGAAGTAAATGTTTATTTTACACATCCCGTAAATGATAATGCGGCAAACCCGTTATATTATGAGATTTATGAGAATGATTCGCTATTTGTCTCTGCTAGTCCGTCAGAAATATCAGTCAAAGTATTACCTGATAATAAGGGTGTAACTATTGCTTTAAAAAATAAGAAATTTAGTGCAGACCAGGAGTACTCAATAAAAGTATTACCTGACCTGATAAGTGCATACGGAGTGAACTTTACAGTTCAGACTGAATTAGATACATTCATTGCAAAAGATATCCAACAAACTACAGGTTTTGCGATAGAACAAGTTGTAGGGTTAACAAGAAGTACTATCCAGATTGATTTCACTATGGATATCGATCCGAATATAGGACAACAAATTTACATGTATAGTATAACTGATTCCAACAACAAGCAAATAGAAGTAAAGGCAGCGCAAATGGTTTCAAATCCAGGGAAAAGTGTACTGCTTACAATTAATGGTTCACTTGATTCTTCGAAGAGCTATAATCTTATGGTTAATTTAATGAGTGATGCGGCCCATCAGTATACAATAAATACAAAAAATTACTCATTTACCGGAGCAGTGTCAGGAGGGATCGAATTCCAAATATATGCGGTGATGTCCGTAGATACCTCCTCAATTGATGTATCATTTAGCAAGCCGTTAAGTGAAAAGTCTTTGTCTGATTTATCCAACTTTACAATACAGAATCCTAAAAACCCTGCTTATAAAGTCAATCCGATCAAGGCTGTTGTGTCCTCTGAAGATTCATGTACTGTCAGACTATTCCTGCCAAATGATAAGAAATTACAGCCGAATGTTGTATATACTTTAAAATTGGCATCTAAAGTTACTGATTTTACGGGATATTCGTTACCAGGACAAAGTGACTATACTTTTGATTCATACAATATTGCTGAAGCTAGTATGTCAATAGAAAAGGCTATTAAGATATCCCATGACACTATAAAAGTCACTTTCAGCAAAGAAATGGCAATAGACACTCCTAATATACTTACAGGAAATTATAGCTTAGATTATTATGAGAATGGAATACAAGTCAAAAAAGTTCCTATAGCCATCACATATATAGACAATAAAATAATTGTGCTGAAATTTGATTACCTTCCAGATGGTATCGACAGTACATTTAACTGTAAGCAAATAAAGGATATCGGAGGAGAAGTATACTCTGATTCACAAAAGAATACCGTTAAGGTTACAATAGCCAAGTAGGTTTGTGGATGGTAAGTTGTTTGATAACCTGTTTTTGATTATTAGGGTGAATACCTGGCGTAAAACAAAGTATCATACTACAAGAAGAAAATGTGCAAATTTTGCACATTTTCTTTTTGTAAAGGGTAAGTGCTCCATAATAGAGTGCCTTATCCGTTATGAACATTCATGAGATAATTTCTACAATATTGTTTTAAAGTTTTTCAACTTTTTCAACTTGAAAAACTTTGGTAAGGAGTTGTCCAAACATGGATGAAGTTACTTATATGAAAACTAAATTCCGTCAGGAACAATGGGAAAAATTAATTGCTGATTGCCAAAATAGCGGTCTTAAGGTGGATGAATGGTGTGAAAAAAAACAAGTTAGCCGTCATGCATACTATTACTGGCTACGTAAGATACGCAAAAAGGCGTGCGATTCGATTCTGCCTTCTATTCCAAAACAAAGTACATCTGTTGATTTTGCTAAAGTTGAAGTAAAGCCTCGCCAAACTAAAGCGTTGGCATCTGTCATCATTCATCTTCCTTATGCCACTCTTGAAGTTCCGGAAGGTACCAGTCAAAAAACAATAGAAACTGTTGTTCTGGCACTGAAAAACATATGCTAGGTGATATTACAATTGCTGAAAATATCTATATAGCTTGCGGTTATACGGATATGCGTAAATCTATCGACGGCTTGGCTGCTATGGTGCAGGAACAGTTTCAGTTGAACCCCTTTTCAAAGAGTCTCTATCTTTTCTGCGGTAGACGTCGTGACAGGCTTAAGGTACTCCTCTGGGAAGGCGACGGATTCGTACTCTTATACAAAAGACTGGAAAACGGAAATTTTAAATGGCCCCGCCGTGTAAGTGAGGCTAAACAACTTACTTGGCAGGAATTTAAGTGGTTGATGGAAGGTCTTGAAGTGGAACAACCCAAGGCGATAAAGTCTGCTATTCCCAGTTCGTTCTGCTAACAAAAAAATACCTGTAGTTGGCTTATTTACTGGATTTTCAGCATATTTCGTGGTATAATAGTTTTATCAAAAACAGACAAGGAAATATACCATGGATTCTAAAGATGCTTATATAGAGCACCTTGAAAATACAATAAAAAATTTGCAGGCTCAGGTAAATAATCTCACCGAAATGGTACTTCTTCTACGAAAAGAAAAGTTTGGTTCCTCCAGCGAGAAAACCCCTCGGAAAGATATTAATGAACAGATTTCCCTTTTCAACGAGGCAGAACTAGAAGCAGATGGTTCTGTCCCTGAGCCTGTCAGTCAAGATGTGAAAGGTTATAGCCGCAGGGATACACGTACTAAGCGTGAAGAAATTATTAAAGATCTCCCAGTGCGTGAGATACTTTGTGAATCAGCACCTGAAGACCAATATTGTCTTCAGTGCGATACAGCCTTAAAACCCATTGGCAAGGAAACTGTCCGTGAGGAACTAGAGTACATTCCTGCCAAACTCCAGATTGTACGTTATGTAAGGATGGCCTATGAATGTCCTAAATGCAAGCATTCAGATCATCCCTATATTCAAAAGGCACTAACTCCATCTTCCTTAATGAATCATTCTCTGGCATCTCCAAGCTCGGTGGCAAATGTAATGTATCAAAAGTATGTGAATAGTGTTCCGCTCTACCGCCAGGAAAAGGATTGGGAACGCCTTGGGATGGCACTTACCCGTGCTACCATGGCCAATTGGATTATTCGTTGTTCCGAGGATTATTTCATCCCTATCATAGATTATCTCCGTAAGGAACTAATCAAACGGGATATTGTCCATTGCGATGAGACGCCTGTACAGGTACTTAAGGAGAATGGGAAGAAGCCACAGACAAAGTCTTATATGTGGCTCTATCGGACTGGCAATGATGGCAAGGCGCCGATTATTCTCTACGATTACCAACCATCCAGAAATGGAGACCATGCGTCAACCTTCCTAAAAGATTTCAAAGGTTACATGCATTCCGATGGGTACTCCGGATACAATAAGCTGGAGGGGATTATCAGATGCGGATGCTGGTCACACTTGAGGCGTAAGTTCGTAGAAGCAATCCCGGAAAGAAAGTCTAATGATGCGCCTTTTACTAGTGCAGAAATCGGAAGAGATTATTGCAACCAGCTATTTAAAATTGAAGAAGAGCTAGCTAACCTTGCACCTGAAAAAAGATACTACAAGCGTCTTGAACTGGAAATACCAGTCTTGAAGGCTTTCTGGTGCTGGCTTGAAAACCTGACATTCCTTAAAGGTTCAGCTCTTGGCAAGGCAGTAACCTATGCCAAGAATCAAAAGCCATATATGGAGAATTATCTACTGGATGGAAGATGCTCTATTTCTAACAATGCAGCAGAGAACAGTATCCGGCCGTTTACGATCGGCAGGAAAAACTGGCTCTTTTCAGATACACCCAAAGGCGCATCCGCTAGTGCCGCGGTGTATAGCATAGTTGAGACCGCTAAAGCAAATGGGCTTGATATATATACATACCTCGAATATCTGCTATTGTATATGCCTGATTCAGACTGGCGAAATCACTTGGAAAGTCTGGAAGATCTGATGCCCTGGGCTAAGGCTGTACAAACAGAATGTAAAAGGTAATTTTAAGGATCGGCTGGTATAGCCGATCCTATTTCATTTTTTAAGGCACTCTATTGTAGAGCGCTTACTGTAAAGGCTATTTATAACTTGTCCTTAACCAGAATAACGATTTGCATTTATTGGTTCTTACTTGTGGCTAACTTCCTATCAGTACTCTTAGGCAAAATAGACGTTGCATATAGTCTGTTACAGGCTATTCCAACCCCAAGAACAATCCAGAAAGTAAGGCTTACCGAAATCGTACTGTCATTAGCTATTGAAGAAACAAGGAAAGAGGAAACTGCAGCCAGGCAAGCAACTCCGGCAACAAAATATTCATTAAAAACGCCTTTAAAATATAATTTTAAGGAGTGAATAAAATACCAGCCAATAAAAATCAGAAAGGATAACAATGAGAGCACACCTGTATTTATTGCTAATTGCAAATATAGATTATGTGGTTTATCTACAACAGTATACATGCTTTCCATGAATTTCATTTTAGCAACATAGTCATTTTGAGGAAAATACATTTCAAATGTATCAGGCCCATGACCAAGCAAAAAGGTATCTTTAATCATTGGTATCGATCTGGACCAGATATATCCCCTATTTGAACCCCACTTCTCCCTTCCTTGAAATCCAAAACTCTCAGCTTTGATAATATCGGTAGTGTTTCCTGCAGGGGTTGCAATTTTAAATCCGTTTTCGGTATTAGCAACAGCAAAAGACGTATTTGGAGCTTGAATTTTAACAATATTATTATCAATTGAAATTAATATATTTTTAAATCTTGAGTCAATGAAGGATACATTTATCTTATTGTCTTCATTTGATGTTGACACTTCAATTGTTTTCTTATTAGTATCTGAAAAAGTAAGTTTGGAAGTAGTTGGATCGAAACTGATTACTAATGCATCAGTATCTGATGTATAAAGATAAAGTTTATTTTTGTCTATTTTTATGTCAGTCAAATTTTCTGAAGTAGGTATGCTTGATGAGGGAGTGTTTAAGGCTAGCAGACTACTTGTGTTAATTTTAGACTCATCTACTGTATTAGTAATTGAGTCCTGATCAAAACTCATTAACATCAGTGTATTGCTTATACCTGATTTGTCATTCTCTGGAGTGGCCAAAGCTATAAACTTATCTTTTATAGCTGTATAGTTTAAATTGCTTGCAATCTTAAGCTCACTGAAAACTTTACCATCAGATGAATAATTCATGAAAAATGTAGTAGCTATAATGCATATCATTAAAGCCAGAATTGATACTATATTTTTTATGAGACTTTTACGCATCAAAATCAATATTATAACGCCTGACGCAAACATACTTATCATACCTGTAGATGATAAACTTCCAAGCAGATTTATAAATGCTAAAATGCAAAATATACCTGAAGCAATTTTATATTTAAGTTTATTAACTGAAAGAAAAATTACAATACAAATTGATAAAATTATTGCAAAGAAGCCACCAACATAATTGGGATTATAGAGTGTAGAATATATGTACTGTTTCGGAAATTTAAAATCCAAAGAACCGGCAATACTTTCACTGGCTTTAGGTAATATCAACTTTTTTCCAACATCAGACTGGAAAAAATCAAAACCGAAAAATTGGGTAATGCCTATAATAGACATAATTAAAACGGAAAAACCCAAAAAGTACAAAAGATATTTAATATCAAATTCGGAAGATACAAGCATAGAGCATATAAAACATACAGCTATGTAACAAAATATTGTAAAAAAGCCTTCATACCGTTCCGGAAAACCGAAAAAGGCTTGCTTATGATGATCTGAGAAAGAACTTGACAGAAAGACTAGGATTGTAAAGACACCTAGTGGAATAAACATCTTGGGCAACGTAAGCTTTATCTTTTTGGTGGATATGTATATGAAGAAAAAAATTAAAGAAATACAAGTTAATGCTATGAACCATGTCATTTTGTAATATGCGAAGAAATCAAGTTCATTAGTGGAGCCCTTCCACAACTTGGCGAAAGCCTCTTCTAATTTTATTTCTTTCATAAAAACAATTAACGGTACTATCGCCAGAATTAAGCCTATTGGTAAAAGCTTTAAATAATCCCGGGATTCTTTTTTAGCTATCTTTTGCATATAAAGCCTCCTAAATATGTACTTCATTAATTTTAGCACAGTATAAAGACGCAGTAAACAAAGACATCTTTTCATTTACAATAAAATAATATATTATGCAATTAGTTACAGAATTGAATAATACAATATAATACCGATATTGACAAAAGTATTGATGTTGTCTGAATATTATTTTACAATAGAGGTTGAATGAGTAATATTTTTTAGTGGGAGCTACAATGAAGCTATTAATAACTGGCAGTAAAGGCCAGCTGGGAATAGAGCTTTTTAACCAGTTGTCTGAAAAAAAGAAAATTGTACTTATAGAAACCGATGTCAACAACCTTGATATAACTAATCAGAAACAGGTGTTTGATTTAATAAAAAATGAAAAACCTGATGTTGTTGTTAATTGTGCAGCCTATACAAATGTAGACGCTTGTGAAGAAAATGAGAATGATGCATACAGAGTTAATGCTGTAGGTGCACAAAATCTTTCATCAGCGGCATACAGTATTGGTGCAAAAATGGTTCAAGTTTCAACAGACTATGTTTTTGATGGTACTGGTGATACTCCAAAAAGGGAGTATGAAAGGACAAGCCCAAGAAGTGTATATGGAAGAAGTAAGGAATATGGAGAAGTACTTGTAAGACAGTCAAATCCAATGCATTTTATTGTCAGGACGGCATGGTTGTATGGCGAAGGTAACAATTTTGTCCGTACCATGCTTAAACTAGCCCAGGACAAAAAAGAAATAGGTGTTGTAAATGATCAATTTGGTTCACCTACCAGTACGGTTGATTTGGCTAAATGTATAATAAATCTGATACATACTGAAAGTTATGGAACATATCACGCTACCTGTGAAGGACAATGCAGCTGGTATGACTTTGCTAGAAAAATATTCAAAATAAAGGGACTTGATATCAAGGTTAATCCAATTACAAGTGAAGAATTAAAGAGGCCGGCACCCAGACCAAAATTCTCAGTGCTTGATAATTTTATGCTGAGATTAATTGGGCTTAATTCCTTCAGAAATTGGGAAGATGCCATTGTAGAATATCTTGGATAGACATATTACAAAGAGAGGGGTCAAATTATGAAGGGGATCATACTTGCAGGAGGATCAGGTACTAGGTTATATCCTATAACAAAAGCTATATCTAAGCAGATTATTCCTGTATACGACAAACCAATGATTTACTACCCTATGTCTGTTTTAATGCTTGCAGGAATTAAGGATATACTTATAATATCTACACCAAGAGATATAGGACTATTTGAAGAGCTCTTCGGTAATGGATCTTATTTGGGTTTGAATCTGTCATACGCTGTTCAGTATGCTCCAAACGGATTGGCAGAAGCATTCATAATCGGTGAGGAGTTTATAGGGAAGGATTCAGTTGCTTTAGTGCTCGGGGATAATATTTTTTATGGACAGAGTTTTGGCAAAATTCTTGAAGAGGCAGCAAATACAACCGAATGTGCTACCATATTTGGATACTATGTAAGTAATCCTGAGGCATATGGAGTTGTAGAGTTCAATTCTGAAGGAAAAGTTATTTCTATTGAAGAGAAGCCTAAAGTTCCCAAGTCACATTATGCTGTACCGGGGTTATATTTTTATGATAATGATGTTGTTAATATAGCAAAAAATATAAAACCTTCAGCTCGCGGTGAACTGGAAATAACGGAAGTAAATAATGAATATTTAAGACGCGGAAAGTTGAATGTTAAACTGTTTGGAAGAGGTATGGCATGGTTGGATACAGGCACTCATAATACCATGCTTGAGGCAAGTAATTTTGTTGAAACGGTACAAAAACGTCAGGGCTTATACATAGCATGTCTTGAAGAAATTGCTTATAAAAAGGGATATATAAACCGTGAGCAGCTTGTTGAACTTGCAAATATATTGATTAAAAGTGACTACGGAAATTACCTGCTAAAAATTGCTGAAGGCTTTTAAATTTATAACAGTAATGGTGAAATCTAATGTGAACAAGTAGTTTGAAAGTATACAAAGTAATTATATTTACCCGGGAGTGTTAATATTGGGACAATTTAATTTTATGAAGACAGATATTGAAGGGCTTATGGTTATTGAGCCAAAGGTTTTTGGTGATAGCCGGGGTTACTTCATGGAGACGTATAATGAAAAGGATTTTAAAACAGCAGGAATTAATGTAAAGTTTGTACAGGATAATCAGTCTAAGTCTCGTAAAGGAGTTCTGAGAGGACTTCATTTTCAGAGAGAGTACCAGCAGGCAAAACTTGTTAGAGTAGTGTCAGGTGAGGTTTTCGATGTGGCTGTTGATTTGAGAAGAGGATCGCCTACCTATAAAAATTGCTACGGTGTGGTCTTAACTGCACAAAACTGTAAGCAGTTTTATGTTCCTACTGGTTTCGCACATGGTTTTTTAGTACTCTCCGATGAAGCTGAATTTGCTTATAAATGTACTGATTTTTATCATCCGGAATGCGAGGGTGGAATAGTGTGGAATGATCCTGAGATAGGTATCGATTGGCCTTTATATGGGATTAATGATTTATTACTTTCAGATAAAGATAAAAAACTTGAAACCCTTTCAGCACAAAATTATTTTACTCTTTAGTGTTAACATTTATTAATGGATAGAACAAAAAGGAGAACTGGAAATGACTAAAATTACAACTGTGCTTGTAACCGGCGGAGCAGGATTTATAGGAAGTAACTTTGTTTTATATATGATAAAGAAGTATCCGGATTATAGGATTATTAACCTGGATGCACTGACCTATGCTGGAAATCTGGACAATCTTAAAGGCATAGAGGGAAATTCAAATTACATATTTATTAAAGGGGATATTTGTGATTCCAACTTAATAGATAAATTGTTTATACAATATAACCCGGATTATATTGTAAATTTTGCAGCTGAGTCCCATGTGGACAGAAGCATAACAGACCCGCAAATATTTTTGAAATCAAATATAATGGGAACTCAAGTGTTGCTTGATGCCTGCAAAAAGAAATGGACAGATCCAGAACAATTCTCTACAAACAAATATGTTCAGGTTTCAACTGATGAAGTATATGGGTCTCTGGGCGCTGAAGGGTATTTTACAGAGACAACTCCATTGTCTCCTAACAGTCCATATTCGGCAAGCAAAGCTTCGGCAGATATGTTTGTCAGAGCTTATAATGAAACCTTCGGATTAAATGTAAATATAACAAGATGCTCCAATAATTATGGACCCTATCAGTTTCCGGAAAAGCTCATACCACTGATGATATCAAATGCACTGGAAGATAAGGATATGCCTGTGTACGGAGATGGTATGAATATAAGAGACTGGCTATATGTTGAGGATCACTGCAGAGCCATAGAAATGGTAATGCATAACGGTAAGTCCGGTGAAGTATACAATATAGGCGGACACAATGAAAAAGCCAATATTGAAATTGTTAAATTAATTCTACAGGAACTTGGTAAGCCGGAAAGTCTTATAAAATTCGTTAAGGACAGGCCTGGTCATGATAGAAGATATGCGATAGATGCAGCAAAGATTAAAAAAGAGCTGGGTTGGGAGCCCACGGTAATGTTTGATCAAGGTATTAAATTGACTATAAAGTGGTATCTTGACAACCTTGATTGGACAAACAAGATAAGATCCGGGGAGTATAAAGAGTATTATGAGAAGATGTACGGGGAGCGATAGAAATTGGCATATAATTTACATACAGGCGTGATTAGTGAGGGAGAATGGTGTTAAATACGTTAAGAAAACATAGAAACAAAGTTGTAGTAGTTGCGTTATTATTGATAGTGATTATTGGATTGCTATCCCCATGGAGATACATAATAGAGGGTAATCCAGTTAAACTTGAAGTGAAAATTAAACTTGATCATAAGGATACAATACAGCTTTTCTATACTACTAACGAGCAGCAGTTTAGCGAGGAAAATTCAATAAGAATTAATGTTGATGATACTGATAATTTTCAGACGGTGTCATTTGATTTACCAAATAAAAGTATTAAGAAGATTAGATTAGATACAGGAAGTGTGGATGGACAGGCTTGGATCAGAGAGATAAAACTGAAAAGATTACTAAAGGAGTATTCTTGGGATGGGCAGGTAATTAATGAGGAATTTGAACCGTCATTACATATCCAAGGGATAGGAATTGACAACAGCCAGTTACATTATAACATAGTTGGGAATGACCCATATCTGGTAAGTAAAGATATAAGCAATATATATAATGAGGTCAGCGAGAGTAAGAATATATTTATTTTCTTGAATGCCAGTATAGCCTTAATGGCAATATGCATAGTGTATGTTTTCTCTGTTTTCTATAAAAGAGCCCTAACATTTATAAAGGGTATTATTGAGTCAAGGAGACTCATTTTTGATCTTGCAAAGAACGATTTTAAAGTAAAGTATGCAGGCTCATACTTAGGCATAATATGGTCATTTATTCAACCAATAATAACAATATTAATTTACTGGTTTGTGTTTCAGGTGGGATTTCGTTCTGGTTCAAGACCTGATGGAACACCTTTTGTATTATGGTTGATTTGTGGAATGGTTCCATGGTTTTATTTTTCTGAAGCACTACAAAATGCAACAAATTCGTTATTGGAGAATAGCTATTTGGTTAAAAAGGTTGTATTTAAAGTAAATATTTTACCGGTAGTTAAAATAGTATCTTCACTTTTTATTCATATCTTTTTTGTAATATTCTTAACTATTATAACAGTAATTAGTGGTAGATATCCCTCAGTTTATACATTACAGATGTTTTACTACCTAGTATGTATGTTTGTACTACTTATAGGGCTATCGTGGGTTACATCAGCTTTAGTTGTATTTTTAAAAGATGTATCTCAAATTGTCAGCGTAATATTACAAATAGGGTTTTGGATTACACCTATTGTATGGTCAACTGATATAATTCCAAAGAAAAGTATAGAATATTTTTTAAAACTTAATCCTATGTTTTATATTGTGCAGGGCTATAGGGATAGCTTTATAGAAAACATCTGGTTTTGGAATCGATATAATCAAACCATATATTTTTGGCTAATAACAGGTGTAATCTTCTTTTGCGGAGCAGTTTTATTTAAAAGGCTTAAACCTCACTTTTCTGATGTGCTATAACTGGAGGTAGTATGGATAATGAAATGGCTATAAAAATTGATAATATCAGTAAATTATATAAATTGTATGACAAACCTATAGATAGGTTAAAGGAAACCTTAAATCCTTTAAGAAAAAAGTACCATAAGGATTTCTATGCATTAAAGGATGTTTCATTCGAGGTAAAAAAAGGTGAGACATTAGGGATAATAGGAAAGAATGGCTCGGGAAAGTCGACATTATTAAAAGTATTGACTGGTATACTTACACCAAACACTGGAAGTATTTATGTTAATGGTAAAATATCTGCTCTGTTAGAACTTGGTGCGGGCTTTAATATGGAATACACAGGTATTGAAAATGTTTATCTGAATGGTATGTTGATGGGATATTCCCGTGATGACATATCTGCCAAAATGGGAGAAATACTTGATTTTGCAGATATAGGTGATTTTATTAATCAACCAGTTAAGACTTATTCCAGCGGTATGTTTGTAAGGTTAGCTTTTGCTGTTGCAATTAATGTCGACCCGGATATACTTATTGTGGATGAAGCGTTAAGTGTTGGAGATATGCGTTTTCAAAAAAAATGCATGGAGAAGATAAATGAAATAAAAGAAAATGGTAAAACAATCATTTTTTGCTCACATGATATGCATGCCATAAATGAATTGTGTGATAAGACTGTTTGGATAAAGGAAGGGTTCCTTGCAGAAATAGGAGATTCAAATAAGGTTATTTCATCATATGTATCATGGATGACCCAGGCTCAAAATACTAACAAAAATGTAGATAATATTAATAAAAGTAAAAATCCAAATTATTTAGTAAGAAACTCTGATGAAGTAGAAATAAATAAAATAAGAGTATTTGATAATACAGATATTGAGAAAAATACATTCTTCACTGGAGATGACATAAATTTTGAAGTAACATATAATGCTATTATAGGAATACAAGAACCAAATTATAGTGTGATTATATTCAGAGATGATAAAGCCCCAGTTGGAATATGTAAAACTAACTTTAATAAAAATCTGCCGCATCGAGGGCATGTTAAAGGAATTACTAATTTTGTGGTGACTCTTAAAAACATTCAATTGAATTCAGGAAAGTATTGTTTTGGTATTTCAATATGGGATAAGGCTAAAAAGATATGTTTTGCAAATAATACTTCACAAGAATTCGAAGTGAAATCTTTAAATATCACATATGGTCCAACAGAGGAAAAATGCGTTTATTTTCCGGATGTTGAGTGGAGGTATTAATGGATAGTTTAAAATGTCCAATTTGTGAGATAGATAATTGCAGATTTCTATACGATAAAGAAAGGGATAATAATCCTGTAAGATTTGTTATATGTAAAGAATGCGGACTAGTCTATCAAAACCCTATGCAAGGTATAGATGATTTAGAAAAGTATTATAGTGAATCTTTTAGAAAAACATTTGATAATGAAGATGACTTGAGTAAATATATTGAATCAAGGATTGAACATGGAAATTCAATATTTCAGATCATTACCAAAAGTTTCTTCAATAAGAAGTTTAACAGCTTAAAAAGAAAGATTCAAGGAAATAAATGTTTTTCCGTTTTAGATATTGGATGTGGTATTGGAGGTATATTAGTCCCTTTTATAAGAGAAGGTTTTGTATGCAAAGGTATAGACACACCTTCTATGTATACACAATTAGGAAAAGATAAGCTTAACATAGACATATCGGAAGTATTTCTTTCAAAATTTGAAACAGACATTAAATATGATATAGTTATTCTAAATCATACATTAGAGCACTTCAGTGACCCGGTTATTGATTTAAAGAAGATTAGCAGGTTATTAAAGAGAAATGGATTGCTGTATGTTGAAGTACCTAATATTGAAAAACCATATAACTGGACAACATTACAATTCTTTTTTTTACTGGGACACTTATTTTATTATTCTCCCAAAACCCTGGAAATCATATGCAACAAGGCTGGTTTTGAAAACATATACATTGATGATATAACAACCCCATTTATTAGAGCAATATTTAAGAAGAAATTTAATAATTTATACTCAGTTGATTCAGAACATTATGCTAACGTATACTCTGAATTAGCTAGTAAAATTAAATATGAAAATGATAATATAGGATAATAGTATATTATGAACATTTTTTATGATTTTAAAGAATTTCAAAAAGTCAAAAGCTGCAATATTTTTAGAATTTTACTAATCCCTGAATTTTGGGGAGTTATAAACTACAGAGTTAGGTATAAAATAAACAAAATTAAAAAACCTATAATATCTTATCTCATAAGATTTATTTATTGGTTTATAGATTTAATTATTACAACAATTACAGGGTTACAAATCAGTCCAGGAGCTGTAATTGGCGAAGGTTTATATATCCCCCATCGTGGGACTATTGTTGTAAATGGTAACTCAAAGATTGGAAAACACTGCACCATATTCCATGAAGTCACAATTGGAAGAGGCGGTGCCAGAGACCTTTTTCGTGGTTCAGCATGTATTGGTGATTATGTATATATTGGTGCTGGGGCTAAGATTCTAGGAGAGGTCAATGTTGGCAATTACGTAACAATTGGTGCTAATGCGGTTATTACTAAGGATATTCCTAGCTTTTGTTTAGTGGTGGGTAACCCATCAAAAATTATTTTCCCACCAAGTAAATGGGAAAATGGAATGAAAAGTTCGTTCTTTTTACTGGAAGGTTGGCGAGGAGGAACAAATAAATTAATTACTTTGTTTAAGGTTGAAGCACTCAAGATAGTGATTAGTTCTGATAGATCAAATTCAATACAAGTTTACATCGATTCTATTTTCACAGGGACGATTAATAACGATTATACAACTTTTGATATTCCATCTACTGTTGACTTAAGTAAACCAGTTTTAATTAGACTTTGTTCATCTGCTGAATTTAGAGTTTTTAGTCTAGAACTAATATAGAATGAGTTGTTTAGAGCGGAGAAAATATGAATTTTATAAAGTTTATCAAGAAAGAAAAGAGAATTATTTATCATGCGGGTGCATGGGCAGGAAACTTTGGTGACAGTATCTTAGAACAATCAATAAAAAATAATTTAGTTAAGTGTACAAATAAAGAACTTGATTTTAGATATATAAATTGCCAGAAAACAGAGTTTACAAAAGAATTAATTGATCAAATGAATAATGAAGGTGATATGCTACTTATTGGTGGAGGAGGGCTTGTTTTTTTTAGACCTCAAGACAATTCAAAGTCTGGATGGCAGTGGAATATAGATATTAATCTTATAGATGAAATCAAAGTTCCTATAGTAGTTTATGGCATAGGATATAATCAGTTTGAGTTTGATACTTCAAACTTCTTACATATTACAAATAAACACCTTCAAAAAACTGTAGAAAAAGCGAGACTTTTTTCAGTAAGAAATACCGGAACAAAAAATGAATTGATTAAAAGAGGTTGTAATGGCAACAAGATAGAAGTAATACCAGACTGCGGTATGTTTCTTCCTGCAAGATCCATCCAGATACCGTGCATAGACAATGAGAAACTAAAAGTAGCAATTAATTGGACAACCGATAGGGAAAATCAGACATTTCCTGAGCCTTTTCCTGAAACTAAAGAAAGTTTTATTGATATTCTGATAGACTTATTTAATTATTTGATAGAAAATGAAAATGCCCAAATCTTTTATATTGGACATATGTGTGAAAGCTTTGATAGGGATATAATTGATACTCTTGAACGTAGATTAGTTAATGCCCCTATTGTTATAGACAGGGAATTGTCAGACATATATCCTCCGGCAGCAGAAAAAGCAGGGTATATTGTTGATATTTATAGACAAATGGATATTGTATATGGAATGAGGGGACATGCTAATATCGTATCGTTTGGACAGAATACACCTTTCATAGGTATTGGAAGTCATCCGAAAATCAGATATTTTTTAAGCGATATTGGCAGAGAAAAATATTTCTTTGATGCCAGAAAAGACAAAAATGAGTTCAATTTTGAAAAAGCTAAAGAACTAACTTTAGATATACTGAATAATTATGAAGGTCAAAAAAGAAATATGGATATCGAGTATAAAAGGCAAAAAGAGATATTAAGAATTTTTAATAAAAAGGTAATAAGGCTTCTTTAGTTTTCTCGCAATAAACCTGCTACTATAGGAGACATAAAATGAAAAAAATTATTATTTTTACATATTATGCACGGCACTTTAAAAAGCTTCTTCCACTGATAAGAGTATTGCAGAAGGACGAACGGTTAGCGGTTTATGTTGTATTAATGACTCAGGAGGAACAGCTAATTGCTAAGGAAAATGGTATACGATATGATATGCTGGACAAGTATACTAAAACGCCGAGAAACCATGATTTTGATTTAGGTTGGGGATTAGGGCCATTAATAACGGCAATTGATATTATTGAACCAGACCTATTTATAGCGATAGAGGTAAATTATATACTGAGGAATGCAATAAGGTACTGCAAACAAAAGAAAATCCACAATGTTATCATTCAGCATGGATTAGCAAATAAATACTCTCTTCAAGCATTTCTTCCATTTGAAGGGGAATGCTTTTTAGCTTGGGGAGAGTATACTAAGAATTATCTTGTTGAAAATTTTGTAGATGAGAAAAAGATTATTATTACGGGCGGTATTAATTTTGATGATACACTAAAAATAAAATATGACAAGGATGTAATTTCAAAATATTTTAGAATAGATACTAATAAGAAGTGGATAGTTTTTACAACACAAACCAGGGGTCCGGGAGGATGCCCTTCTGATGACGAAATATACTGGGGTATTTCTGAAACAGCAAAAGCTGCCAGGAATTATAGTGATTGTCAATTGATATTTCAAGTACATCCTTCTCAACAAATTGAAGAAGTACAGAGAATACTTGAAGACATAGAGGATACCACTGCAGTAGTTGGAAAATATATAAATACCGAGGAGCTTATAGCAGCATCTGATGGATTAATAACATTTTTTTCAACAACTGCAGTAGATGCGTTAATATTAAGAAAGCCTATTATGCTGATTAATCTGACCGAAGACAAGGAGTTCCTGCCTTTTGTCAGTCAGGGGGCTGCTATAGGTGCATACGAGCGAGATGAAATCGCCGAATGCTATAAAAAATTAGTTGATACTGATATTACGGAAATAGATATGACCGATATTATAAATAAAACTAACTATAAAAATGATGGAAAAGCACTGTCAAGGGTATTGGATAAGTGCTATGATTTATTGAAATAATAAGAGGGGAAAATATGAATACAAATAAACCTTGCGTGATTGCAGAAATAGGTTGTAATCATTTAGGCGATATAAATATAGCAAAAGAAATGATTAAAACTATAGCGCAGTTTTGTAACGCTGACTATGTAAAATTCCAAAAACGTAATCCGCGTGAGCTATTGTCTGAACATGAATATAACAGTCCACACCCGAATCCTGAAAATTCATATGGAAAGACATACGGTGAACATAGAGAATATCTTGAGTTTAACTTGGAACAACATATAGAGCTTTTTGAATACTGTAAATACTTATCTATTGGCTATACCTGTTCGGTATGGGATGTTAGTTCGGCCAGAGAAATTTCATATTTAAAGCCGGATTATATTAAAATACCTTCTGCATGTAATCAAAATTATGATTTACTCGGGTTTCTTACTGATAATTATAGTGGAGATATTCATATTTCGTTTGGTATGACAACTATTGAAGAGGAAAATAAAATTCTAAATTTCATTAAAGAGAGAAAAAGAATTCAGGATATAGTTATATATTCCTGTGTATCAGGGTATCCAGTTAAATTTGAGGATTTGTCTTTGTTTGATATAAAACGCCTTATTGATAATTATAGTAAGGATGTTAAAAGTATTGGTTTCTCAGGACACCATCTTGGCATTGCAGCTGATATAGCCGCCTTAGCTATAGGCGCTACTTATTTTGAGCGGCATTTTACATTAGATCGTACGTGGAAGGGAACAGATCATGCTGCAAGTTTGGAGCCTGATGGCATGAGGAGATTAGTTAGAGATTTGAGAAATGTTAGCAAGTCATTGACCTATAAGGAAAAGGAGATTTTAGATGTTGAACAACCTCAACGGAAAAAACTTAAACGAATTACAGAATAATGGAGATAGATTTGTTGCATTTATTCCAGTAAGAGGTGGGAGTAAAAGTATACCTTTGAAAAATATAAAACCTTTCCTTGGGAAACCACTTGTATACTGGACGCTAAAAGCTGCTTGTGATTGTGCTCTAATTGATAAAGTTTATCTATCAACAGATAGTATTCTTATAAGAGAGGTAGTAAGTGAATTTGGCTTTGATAAGATTTTTTTTGTTGATAGATCTGCTGATACTGCAACAGATGTCGCAACAACCGAGTCTGCTATGCTCGAATTTGCAGCTAATTACCATTTTGAGAATGTAATTTTAATTCAAGCGACTTCGCCTTTGCTTGAAGCAAAAGATTTGTCAGAGGCTATTAATCAATATATGAATAAACAGGCAGATAGCATGCTTTCTGTAGTAAGGCAAAAGCGTTTTTGCTGGGAGTTTAGTGGAGAGTTTGCACATCCCATAAATTATGAACCTGTAAAAAGGCCTAGAAGACAGGCGTGGGATGGTTTTTTTGTTGAAAATGGTGCATTTTACATAACAAAAAAAATAAAATTATTGGAATCGCAATGTAGAATATCTGGTAATGTTGATCTTTATGAAATGCGCGAAGATACATATTTTGAAATAGATGAAAAAACAGATTGGATAATTGCAGAACAGCTAAAAAGAAGACAGCTAGAAGATAGTAACTTTAATTATATTGACTTTAATAAGATTAATTTATTGATTTCTGATGTAGATGGGGTGTTAACTGATGCGGGGATGTATTATTCTATAGATGGTGACGTACTCAAAAAGTTTAATACTAAGGATGGAAAAGGAATAGAGCTATTAAGGAATGCCGGTATTAAGTTTATGATTTTAACATCAGAAGATACACAGATAGTTGAAAAACGTGGCGAAAAGTTGAAAGCAGATTATGTTTTTACAAATATTAAGGATAAAAAGAATTTTCTAAAAGATTTCTTTAATAAAAATGCTCAATTTTCATTTGAAAATACAGCATATATAGGTGATGACTTAAATGATATGGAGTGTATTGTAGAAAGTTATTTTTCTGCAATTCCAGCAGATGGTATTAACAAATTAAAACAACTTGCAGATTTTACCTGTTGTAATAATGGTGGCTGCGGCTGTGTTAGAGAGGTTTGTGACTTAATTCTTAGTAGGAGAGTTTATGTACAAGATATCGATAGTCATAATTAATGATGATGCAGAGGAATACTTAGATCAAATGTTTCAAAGCATGCTACAAGAATTGGATAGACAGTACTTTGAAATTATTTTTATTGATAATTGCTCTGTTGACGAATCTATTAGCAAAGCTGAAAAATATAGAGTTGATAAAGTATTTACTTTTCAACAAAAGGCTAAAAAAAGAGGAGAAGTTTATAATAAGGGCATTGAGTTGGCAAATGGTGAATTTATATTGTATATTCATAGTGATACATATTTTGCTAATGATTTTTTTTACAGGTTGAAAAATAACGATACAGTTAATTATACTTCACTTGGATTCGCTAATTTTTCACAATACAATTCAGAAGGAGGTTTTATAAACCTAGAACAACTGGCAATAGATTTTGATAACAGAAAGTTTTTTCGTAACGAGCTGTATTATCGTGCACTGGAAAACTCAGGTATAGTGTACTATATTTCAGAATCATGTTTTATGGTTAAGAAGGAAATCGCGCAAAAGTTAACATTTAACACCAGTTACTCACATTCGTATTTTAAGTATGAAATGCTGGATAAAATATTAGGAAGCGGGTACTGCTTGTGGAATTTCTCAGAGTGTAAATATACGCACTATTTTATTGAAATGCATGAAAAAATAAAAACAGAACAAAAAGATAGAGATATTTTTTTAATTAATAACTTACATTTATTTGAAATGAAAAAGCAATTAAATGAGATAACACGATTAAATGAATATATTGAGGTTAAGAGAATCAAAGAGGATAACTATATTCATAAAATCAAAGAATTGCAGAATGAGCTTAATAAAACGCAAAATATGCTGAAAGAGTTTCAATCTTTAAAGAGGTGGAAGTTCTTACAGAAACTTAATAGAGCGAAGAGTGGTTTTTGCAAGGGAATTTAATAATTACAATCACAAGTTATATGCTTTTGATATTATTCTGTAAGTATATGAAATCCAATAAATATGATATTGGATTTTTGAGAGGAGTGGCATAGTGCTTAATGATATAGTATTTAATATCGAAGGGATAGAGCTGAATAATGAATGTCTTTATATAAATGGGTGGGCATTTTCCAAGTTATCAGATAATTTTCTAAAGATAAGTCTAAGTGATTCTCATTGCAAGTTTGAGTGTGAGCAGTTTTTTAGGAATGATGTGCTACAAGAATATAAGGAATATATAGGAGCCTATAAAAGTGGATTTTCGGTGAAAATAACATATTTAGGGCAAAATTCTGTTATAAAGATAATGTTCCAGGATCAGGAAAATTTGCAAAATTCTCTAGATTATTGCATTGATATTGACGAATTAATAATCAATAACGGTTGGAATAGATTAGATAAAAATAAATTATTTAACGAAGCCAGAAAAAAGTTAAATGATTATGTAGAAGATATAGGTTATGCAAAAAAAATTATTTACCTACTACATGATGCGCAGTTGGATGAAACTGTGTACTTAGCACTTTATACGGTTAAGGCTCTTAAAGAAGTATTTAAATATAACGTTACTGTGATAATAAAAAACGGCGGGGCACTTGAGTCGGATTTCACTAAATATGCAACGGTATACAACTTAGCTGGTGATTGTCTGGAAAAGAATCAGGCTGAAAGACTAATAAAAGATTTAAATAACAGCGGATACAGTATTGCAATTTGCAATACTTGTGGAACAGTTGATTTGATAGAGTTGTTATATAAGTTTAATATCAGGATAGTAACACTTGTTCATGAGTTCCCTGGGATATTAGAAGCTATAAGGGAAAGAAAAAATACTAAAACATTTGTAAAATACTCCCATAAGATTGTGTTTTCAACTACGAGTATGCATAATAGATTTAATTTACTATATGATGTAAGTTACAAAACACTAAATCTGCCTCAAGGTAGTTTTAATAAAAATAAATATAAAAAAAATACAGAAAAGGCAAAAACATTACTGAGGAAAACGCTAGGAGTATCGAATGACACTAAAATAGTACTTGGGGTTGGACTTACTTATGAAAAAAAGGCTATAGACTACTTTATTAGCGCAGCAGCTAAGGTAATTAAGACATCGGAAAAAGTAGTTTTTGTATGGGTTGGTTCTGTACCTACATCATTTATTGATAAACAAACGAAATGGTTAGCAATAAATGCTAAGAAAAGAATTATTTTTGTTAATGATATAGGAGATAAATCATATTTCTATGCAGGTGCTGATTTATTTTTAATGACATCGGAGAAGGATACTTTTTCAACATCCTTATTAGATACGATGAACGTTGGAGTACCTGTAATTGGATTCCTTAATGCAGGTAGCTGCTCTGATATAGTCACAAAAGATACTGGGATCTTAGTCAAAAAAGGGGCTACTAACGCCATGGCTGACAGAGTGGGGTATTTACTGGCTGAAGATGCTATAAGAAAAGATATGGGAAGCAAAGCTATGAAGTTAGTTGAAGAGAAATTTAACTTTAATAGTTATATATTCAACTTGCTTAATCTTCTTGGACATAATTACAAAAAAGTGAGTGTCGTAGTACCGAATTATAATTATGCTATATTTCTTGAAGATAGATTAAAGAGCATTATTAAACAAAAATATCCAATACACGATATTGTTATTCTGGATGACAATTCAAATGACAATAGTGTAGGTATTATTAATAATTTTGTTGAAAAGTATGACTGTATCAATAATATTACTTTTCTAAGAAACTTTAATAATTCCGGGTCTGTATTTGAGCAATGGAAAAAGGGTGTTTTACACTCAAAGGGTGACTTTATATGGATGGCTGAGGCTGATGATCTATGTAAAACGGATTTTCTTGAAAAAGTATTGGGAAGTATGAAAACTGAAGACATAATACTCGGTTATACACAATCAAAGCAGATTAACTCAAGCGACATAATTTTTGAAGAAAACTATTTAAAGTATACCAATGATATTGATTTGAATAAGTGGAAGGAAAACTATATAAATAATGGAATAGCTGAGATAGAACAAGCATTGGCAGTTAAAAATACTATTCCTAATGTTTCAGCCGTTGTATTTAAAAAGCCTGATGAGTTAAGTATTTTTGATAAACTCTGTAAATTTGAAGTTGCAGGTGACTGGTTCTTTTATATAT
The DNA here is from genome assembly GCA_023409265.1 of Bacillota bacterium. Taxonomy (GTDB): domain Bacteria; phylum Bacillota; class Clostridia; order Acetivibrionales; family DSM-1351; genus Ruminiclostridium. Next base: position 149,656 of record JAEYHZ010000044.1, read on the forward strand.
GGCTTTTACAAAACGGAAATATTTCTTTTATAGCTGAAGCATTAAATTATCATAGAAGACATATTAGCAGTGTTTCTGGAAGTCAGAACAGAGAAAGTCTGACTAACGAAGTAGTAAGTATACAAGATTATGTAATGGCTTCATTTAATGTTAATGATAAAACAAAGCGTATCGTCTATGAGTATAGAGACAAGATGAAAAACGTTAATGGAGTCCAATTATAAACCTAGTAAAAACTGACGAAGAAGAGGAAAAATGTTAGTAAAAATCGGAGGGCCATTGTGAATATAAAAGGGAAGATAAAAATTGTTCTTCTGGCTTATAAAAAAGTTCATAATAAGAAGGATATTATTAAAAAAATAATTAAGATATTATCCCAGGGGGGGCTGACTGGTCTCAAGTATGCAATATTTGGTGTATACCGGAGGGGAGCAAAGGTAGAGGATATTTATGATTATCAGCAGAATCATATACCATCTATAGAGGAAGTTGACGGAAGTGTTACAGTTATAATTGAAGTACCCAATAATAGTGTTGATATATCTGGGACTATTATGAGTTTGAAGAATCAATCTTATAAAGATTTTGATGTAAAGCTTGTTGTACCAACAGGATATAGCGGGTACGAGGAATATGAAAAAATACACTTTGAAAGTTTCCCAGGTGAAGCTTACAAAAAGGTTATGGAACAAATTAATAGCGACCATTTATACATTTTAAATGGAGGTAACATTTTACATCCCAGTACTTTGATGTTATTACTACAATCAACAGATGGTAAAAAAGATGTACTTACATATTGTGATGAATGTATTTTTGACGGCTTAAATGGAAATAGATTAGAATACTTCATAAAACCTGATTATTCGGAAGTTTATCAAGCTACATCCATGTACATGGAACAAGGTATAATGTTCCCTTCACTTTTAGTTAAAAAAATTGATAATTTTATGGGGAAGGATTCCTTATTTCCCTCAAGGATTCAATCTGCTGTTTTTGATACATTAAAGTACTGCACTACAGTTAATCACGTAAGATATATCCTGCTTCTCCGGAATAGTTTAGTAGAAAGTGATGATCTGCTTCAAAAAATGGCTATAATACGACAAAATCTACATAACAAGGAAATTATGGGTCAAGTTTTTTATAGACAAGACAATCCATATTCATTGTCTTTAGGTCGAAAGAATTATAAGGTATCTATAATTATTCCTGCTCAAGACATACACAAATTGAAAACATGTATAAGCTCTATAATAAGGAATACAAATTATCCTCATTATGAAATAATTGTAGTTTTCAGTAGTAGAATTAGTGATGAGTTGTCTTTATTTAGTGATTTATCACATTTGATAATCATAAATCAAGAAAGTGAACTCAATTTTAATTATTCAAACTTGTGTAATAAAGGTGCAGAAGTTGCTTCGGGTGAAATTCTACTTTTTATTAAAGAAACAGTTAAATTTGTTGAGAACACATGGTTACAAGAAATTATCACTTGTTTTGCGTTTAATAGTATTGGAGCCGTATCACCTAAAATTTTGAGGGAGGACAACACAATTCAATATGCTGGAATAATATCTGGCGGATTTGGATTTTTTCCGATCCCCTTTAACGGAGAAGCTAATGTTAGAAAAGCAGGAATAAATGATTATGCGTTTTTAAACAGGGAAGTATCAGTATTATCATCAACATGTCTCGCCATAAGAAAAGAAGTGTTTGAAAAAATAAGTGGATTTAATGAAATCGAAACGCCTGATAAGTTTAGCAATGCTGATTTGTCCTTTAAGATAGGAAACCTTGGACTTAACTGTTTTTACTGTGCTGAGAGTACTATATTTACTTGTGATAGTGATTGGTATGATAGTTGGTTTGATAAGGATAATGAAGGTGCATATTTACATATTATGAGAAACTATTTTGACAAACTGGAATATGATCCATATTTCACAGACACAATGAAATATTGCTTTCTTAAAAATATACCGTATGAATACGCCTTTTATTGCGGTAAAAGTGCACCTACACATGTTCGCATGGATAAAGGTAAGGCAATTCTGTTGGTCAGTCATGAATTGTCATTAACGGGTGCCCCTATAGCATTGCACTATGCTGCAAAAGCTATATTGTGTACTGGTAATTACCCCGTTGTTGTATCTCCATATGATGGTAATCTAAGAAGTGAATTAACACAAGACGGTATAAATGTTATAATAGACAATACAATAAATGGAAGTGATTTTTGGGTTAAATGGGCAAGAAACTTTGATATGGTTATTGTGAGTACTCTAGTTCAATATCAAAGTATTATGCAATTAAATAATTGCGATATACCTGTGGTTTGGTGGGTGCATGAATCTAAAGAAAGTTACGTTCGTGGAGCAGATAAATTGATCCCCAATGAGATTGGGAAAAATATTCATGTTTATTGCGGTGGAGGCTATGCAAGAAAAACTATGAAGACCTATAGACCCACTTATAATGCAGAAGAACTTCTCTATTGCGTGCCTGATTATGCTTCAGAGATAAGCAGTGAATATAGCTATAGGTTGGAAAACATTAAAGACAAAATAGTATTTATAACTGTTGGTACAATAGAAAAAAGAAAAGGACAAGACATATTTGCAAAAGCGATTTTGGCTTTACCGGAAGGTTATGTAAGCATGTGCAGATTTTTTATTATAGGTAGAAGGATAGACGACAATATATATAAAGAAGTTATAAACGCAAAGGAATTATATCCTGAAGAAGTAACCCTAATTAATGAAGTATCCCGAAAAGAAATAAGAGACGTGTATTCCCAATCTGATGTTATTGTATGCGCTTCCAGAGATGATCCAATGCCTGTCTTTATGACAGAATGTTTAATGTTATCCAAGGTGGCATTATGTTCGGAAAACACAGGTACAGCTTCTTTATTACAAGATGGAGTAAATGGATTTATATATGCAGATGACAGCTGGGAAAAATTGAGAGACAAAATGATGTTTATAATAGACAATTATGATGCTTTGCATACAATTGGAGCTGAGGGAAGAAAGATATACGAACAATATTTTACTGAAGAAACATTTAATGATAAAATGGCAAAAGTAATATACAAGTTGCTTAATTGAGGTTAAAGAATGGTAAATGAGATATTTGAAAAAGTAGTCAAAGACAGTAACAGAGGAATAAAGGCTATATTATGTCATAACTTTACTTATATTGGTGGTGAGAATTATAGCGCAGGTGAGGGTAATTCCCTATTTGTTATTATATTGGAGAAAAAAGTAAACTGGATAAAGATTATCCATAAAATTGATAGTAATGCTGATGGAGGGCATCGTATGAAGTTATACTATGCTAATTCCCCAGAAAATGAGTTTTGTGAAATACAGTCTAGTGAACTAGGATTCATGGATGGAGAAAACTATTCATATATATTAAGACTCAAAAATGGAAAATATGATTCACTACGTTTTGATTTAGGTTTTAAGCCAATAGGTTTAAAATTTCAGCACTTTATAATTGCTAAGCCAAGTATATTTGAGATATTAACCAAAACAGTAAAAGCTTATTTTGGAAAGATACATATTATTATCCGATATTTGAAAAATAACAAAATAGGGTTATTAAGTATACTGAGAAAGGTTTTAAAATCAGGTATAAAAGAGACTTTGAAGAGCACAAAGATTTTAACTTCAAATGTTTTAGGCGAAGCTGAGTGCAATAAGTCCACAGTTCAGGTTGTTGAGCCATATAGAGTACAAGTTAAAAAAGAACTTCACCCTGAAAGAAAAAAAGTACTGCATTTTATTGAAAACTTTTATACAGGAGGTTCATCGAGGCTAATTATTGATATAATAGAGCATTATGGTCATATTTACGATCATAAAATACTTACTATGGCCTACAGGGGAACTGATGAGTTTTTAAATATTGACGTTGAGGTAGTTGATATAAATGATAAAAAGAGTACATTAGATATCATAAATCAGTTTTGCCCAGATATTATTCATGTTCATATATGGGAAGGCGAGTGGTATGAGAAGGTTTTTGATCTGCTTGCAAATATTGAGTGCAAGATTATACAGAATATTAATACTCCAGTAAAGCCAATAGTGAGGGATTACGTAGATAAATATGTTTTTGTAAGCAAATATGTATTGGAAAACTTTCATGATGTATCTGATAATAAAAGTCTTGTAATTTATCCGGGATCAAACTTTGATATGTTTACACGTCAATTGGAAGGGGATTATCTGGCGAAGGACACCATAGGCATGGTATACAGACTGGGTTACGATAAACTGAACCAGCATTCCATAGATGTGTTTATAAAAACTGTACAAAAAAGGCCTCAGACAAAAGTAATCATAGTAGGTGGCGGACCACAATATGAGTACTATGTCAATAAAGTAAAAGGTGCAGGATTGTTAAAGAATTTCATTTTTACCGGATATGTACCGTATATTGAGCTTCCTTCATGGTATGAAAAATTTACAGTTTTTGTCGCTCCTGTATGGAAGGAAAGTTTCGGACAAGTATCTCCGTTTGCAATGAGCATGGGTATTCCGGTGGCAGGCTATGACATTGGTGCGCTTAATGAAATTATTGATAACGAGAGCCTGCTTGCACCGTCTGACAATTCTGATAAACTTTCAGACATCATTGTTAAACTATTGGATAATTATGATGAATGTAAGGATATAGGAAAGCTCAACCAAAAACGAGCCTGGAGCAGGTTTGGAGTTAAAACGATGGTTGACGATTATAATAAGTTGTATAATGAACTGATCAGATAGAAAATTGGAGAACAAATTATGGAAACATGTTTAGTATTAGGTGCAGGCGGCTTCCTGGGAAAAAACCTTTGTAAACAGCTTGTAAAAGAGTACAGGGTTATAGCCTATGACTTGAAAGGAAGCCCTGAATTATGTGAAATAGATAACCTCGAAATGATAGAAGGCAATTTTGTGGAGACACATGATTTCTCAAAAATTTTAAAGAATGTTGACAAGGTATTTCATTTTATAAGTACAACTATTCCGTCTGAGGATACAAGTCATATAGATAAAGAAATTATGGAGAATGTTATTCCCACCGTCCGTTTGCTTACCAGCATGGTTGAATGTGGTGTAAAGGAAATTATTTTTGCATCATCTGGAGGCACTATATATGGAGAAACGGGAGATCATATCAACAAGATAACTGATAAGTTGAATCCGATCTGCAGTTATGGAGTACAAAAGAAGGTTATAGAAAGCTACCTGGAGTTCTTTGGAGTATATCATGGAATTAATTACAAGATTGTAAGAATTTCAAACCCTTATGGAATTGGTCAGAGCCCACAAAAGCCTCAGGGTGTAATACCTATTTTTATTTACAGGCTGTTTAGTAATGAGCCAATTACTGTTTATGGGGATGGTAATAGTCAGAGAGATTACATATACATGTCTGATTTGGTCGATGCTCTTATAAAGGTTGCTAAATATAATGGAAGTAAGCATATTTTTAATATTGGATCAGGACAAGCCCATACTTTACATGAGATTATAGAAATAATAGCCATGCAGTCCGGTATGAATTTTTCTGATATTATGTATAAGGATATCAGAAAATGTGATGTATCAAAGACATTGTTGGATATAACAGAAACACAAAATGAATTGAACTGGAAGCCAATTGTTCATGTCAATAAAGGGATATCTATTGTCTTAGATTATTATAAGGCACACAATATTTAAATAAATTTATAAATTTTTACCAGGGTTGGTAATAGTTGTAGTAATAAATTTAATTATGATAAACCCTATTGGGAAAAATAGGTTTTCAGATAAACTACTTTTAAGCAAAAACACGTTAATACTAATATTGTCTAGATCTAATCATTTCGCTTGATAATGGTTTTTTTATGTACAGGAGATTAATTCATACATAGATAAAACGGATGTGCTGATATTTATTATACAAAAAAGATTGAGGAGAAACGATGTTAAAAAGTAAACATTTATGGACTGGAATTATTCTAATGGTATTGTCCTCAGTAATCACAAGTATTGGTCAAATGGTGTGGAAAGTCTCCATCAGTAATAATAATTTGTGGATTTATATATTGGGGTTTGGATTATATGGAGTGGGTGCATGTATAATGATTTTTGCATTCAAGTTTGGAGAATTATCAGTTTTGCACCCCATGATGAGTGTTGGGTATATCATGTCTATTATTTTAGGTACTTTTGTTTTACATGAAAGAGTTACATGGCATAAATTAATTGGAATTGGTTTAATTGTTGCTGGAATGTTATTTTTGGGGCGAAGTGGTTCTAAAGGGGAGGAATCGAAATGAATATATGGATTCTTTCTTTATTGATTTTGATTATGACAATATCAGGTACATTTGGAGCGTTGTTTTTTAAACGGGCAATAGGCCAGCAAAAGGGTATAAATCTTATTAAGCTTGCCTTGACTCCTAGTTTGTATTTAGGTGGTGTTTGTTATGTATTAGGCGCCTCAACAAACATAATTCTACTACGTTATATGGATTATTCAGTCATATACCCAATGACATCGCTTACATATATTTGGACAATGATAGTCTCGTATCTTATACTTAATGAGAGAATAACGCGGGACAAATTTTTTGCTATACTTTTTATTATTGCTGGAGTAGTGGTTTTAAATATAAATTAAAAGTAACTAGATTTTTATGTTTAGAATAAATAAGTAAAGTTTCACTTCAAACGTTTTTATAGGGTGTTTTTTTGTTTATCTTAATTTAAAAATTATTAAAATTAAAGGGAGTGGCGATGATTAAAAAGTTAAGGGATAATTCAGTTGTTGTAAGGATAAAAAAATTAAATATATCACCGTGGTTTGTCATCATTTGCATTTTGGCATTATTTCAATTTTTTATATCAATTCGGTGGAGTATGATTGACAAAAGTCCTATTCGGTGGGATGAAAGTGGATATATGCTTCAAGCGACAATTACCTATAAAACATTAGTACAAAAAGGGGTTTTCGCTTTTATTCATCAGCTTTTTAACTATGATAGAGGTAGGGCTGATTTGGTTATTTTGTTAGTGCAACCTTTCTTTAGTTTGTTGGGAATTCGGACTTTTTCTGCAATGGTTTGTTTAAACATTTGTTGGTTTGTTATTGCATTTTCTTTGTACGGTATAGGAAAAGAAATAATTAATGATAGTATAGGAAAAATGATAGGTGTTTTGGCCTTTCTTTTCTTTGGATTTTATCAATTTACCGTTTCGTTAGCGCATAGCTTTTTAGTTGAATTCTTTTTAGTTACTGTTGTTATTTTGCATTATTATTTCCTTTTGATTTTTTATAGAACGAAATTAATAAAATATAGTTATTTTATTGGTATAACGATAGGCTTAGGATTAATGATAAAAGTGACATTTATAGCCTTTACTTTACCTTGCTTATTTTTATTTTATGGTATATTTAAACATTATGCTTCAAAAAGAATATTCATCAAAAAAGTGGTGCCAATAATTATTGTTCCGTTAATTCTGGCCGGACCATACTATTTATATAATTTAAAATATATTATTAAATCAACTCTTTTTCTATCAAGTAGTAATCTTGCTGATCTATATGGGTTCGGAGAGGTTTTTAATATAAAAACTATTTTAGACTATTGGAAAGGTATATTTATTGAGCCTACTTTATTACCAATTACATTTATAGCAATAATAATTTTTATACTATCAGTAAAGAATTTATTTAACTCAACAAGTAGGCATAAGTTTTGCGTTGCCGTGATGTTTACGTGGTTTATTGTTCCAGTTGCCCTTTCTACCTTTGGAACAATAAAAGATCCAAGGTATTTATATCCAGCATTAATTCCATTATTTTTAGCTGCAAGTGTTGGTTTTTCACAATTAATAAGAAAAAGTAAAATTGTAGGAGTAACATTAATTCTTTTAATTTGTATAGTACCTGTTTATCAGTTTAGTTTTTCCAATGGATTAATTACCAAAATAGGATTAAACATTGACAATTATATAACGTTTCAACCGGCACCGGATAAGAGGGAATGGAAAATTGAAGAGAGTGTTCAAAAGATTAATCAGAATTTAGATGAAAAGAAAGAAGTGGTTCTTCTAGGCGGTAATCAGAATTATCATTTAAATTTATTTAGGTTAAATGGAGTTAAGCAGGATATTAATATTAATTATAGTACTATACCATATTATAATAACAGTTTAACTTATGATGAAGCAATAAAATATATTAAAGATCTGAAACCATCGGGGATATTGTACAAAACAGGAGAGAATTGGCCAGAGTTCCAAAATAAATACTCTAAAGAAATAATCGAAGAGTTGTCTAGTGATTCGAATTATGAAAAAATTGACCTTAACATTACGCAACCTGATGGAAGTCAATTATATATGTTTGTACCTAAAGTAAAGAATACTTTTATTGAAAAGGATTTTAATTTACCAATATCTGATGAAAGTAACATGAAATCTAATATTGATTTATTTGAAATGGTTGATCAATCCAATGGAGATTTTCTACACCTTATTGGATGGGGAATTGTAAATGATAAAAATTCTATAGAAAATAAAATATATGTAGTCTTAAAATCTGAAGATAATGTGGTAGTTTTTAATACAAAACAAATGATAAGAACAGATATTACAAAAGCATTCGGGAGTGAATTTAACCGCAACTTTGACAATAGTGGTTTTGAAGTCTCCATTCCTAATAGAGTATTAACAGCTGGAAGGTATAGAATTGGTGTATGTATAACTAATGGAGACAAAAAATATTTAAATTTTACAAATACATATGTTACAAAGAACAATGATGAGATATTTAATGGATTTATTTCGGAAGTGAGGGATTTGAATGAATATGATGATACAAATAGAATTAAGTTTAGTATTGAATCAATAAAAAACAATAAATTTGCAAATGAGAAAGTTGTAGATTTATCTGGATTTGCCTTTGTAGAGGACTCAGACAATTTAAAAAATAAAATTTTCATCGCTCTAAAATCGGATGAACAAGAATTATTTTTTGATACAGGATTTATTAAGAGGCCAGATGTTACAAAGGCTTTCGAAGGAAGTATAAATATCAATGATTGTGGATTTCAGGCATTTATACCTACAAAACTATTGGAAAACAAGGACTATAAGGTAGGTATTCTGATTGAAAACGAAGGTAATGGCTATCTTCAGTATTCGGATCAAAAAATTGATATAAAAAAATAAATACGAAGTCAGATCAAGAAGTTGAGATGCTTTTTAAAAATAAGAAGTGGCTTTTGATATACTAATTTACGTTAGTAAAGCATTAATACAAATGAATTCAAGGCACAGAAGGTGGACCTTATTTATAATAGCTTTTCAGCAATATAATTGGAAGATAGCAAAATAAGATATTTGGATGGACGTAGGGGATTAGCGACCATTATAGTAGTATTGCTCCACTATTTTTCGGCATTTTATTATGCTATATATAGTGGGAAAACCATCAGATGTATTTTTACTTTTAGCGGGTGTCAAGAAAATTTGGAGGACTTGATATCTTAGTCTAAATCTGCACAAAATGATATTCGAGATCGGCAGTATAGCTGATTTTGTTTCAAATTGCAAGCACTCCATTGTAGAGCGTTTTACTACGAAGAAGAGCATGTGAAATTAGTAACACATGTGTTAAAATATGATCCGATGTAATGATATTATTACAGGTATTAATTTAGTGGGGGGTAAGAAGATGAGTGCTTTATATGCATTGAGATTTTTTGGGTCAATTGGTATTTTCATGCATCACATTGGATATCCATATGGTTTAGGTTCAATATTAGTTACTTTCTTTTTTATATTATCTGGTTTTACGACAGCGTATAGTTTTAAGAAGGAAAACTTTGTATTAAACAAAAGTACTCTAAAAAAATATTACATAAAAAAAGTATCTAAGCTATATCCACTACACATTTTTACATTCTTGCTCAGTATTCCAATGATGGGCTATATGCAGCAAAAGATTAGTTTTGTACAAGGAATAATAAATATTTGCTTACTTCAAAGTTACTATCCTAACCAAAAGGAAGTATTTCTTTTTAATGGCTTATCATGGTTTATGGCAGATATTTTATTCTTTTATATAGTAATACCATTTGTTTACAGACTGATAACTAAACTGAGGATAGAAAGAAACTTAGCGACTTTAATTTTTTCAGGTTTAGTAATTTATTGTATATCATTTATAATATCTTATCAGTTTAAAGGTAATATGGAAGCATATACGTTTGGATGGTGGTATATATATATTTCACCATATTTCAGGGTACTAGATTGTTTAATAGGGTTCTTAGCAGGACTTGCATTTGTTAAAATAAAGGAAAGATTAACAGATAAACTTAATAATTCTAAGCTTATTGTGTTTACGTTTATGGAAATACTCTCATTATTATTTTCATATTTAGCATATAAATCTAAACTATTCCAGATAGACTCTGTAAGGTGTGGTGTTTATTATATACCAGTTTTAACACTCATTATTTTTGTTTTTGCTTTAGGAAAAGGGTTTATTTCTAAAGGTATGTCAATCAAAGTTTTGGTACACTTAGGGGAAAAAAGCAATGTTATTTACATGTTACATCAAATGGTTATTTTTTATACTACTTATTTGTTCGGCAGTACAATATATTACTCTGATAAAATGACGTTAAACACTTACTTTGCACAATTTTATTTATTAATAATAGTATTGTGTATAAGTGATGTAGTTAATAAAATTATTGATATGGTTCCTGGGTTAATAAAAAACCGTTCAAATAATTTAAAAATGATGAGTAAGATTTAAGATAAAAAATTTAAAGCTTACGTTTTAAAAAGAGAACAATAATTTGGTTCTCTTTTTATGCTTTGAGTGAAAAAATAAAGTGCTTATAACAAATTTTATAAATATATAAACCAATTTCGTATTGATACTTTTCTAATTACAAGCACATAAAATAAATTAGTAGACGTAGAGACATTGTCAAAGTTGCCATACATCAAAAACTTATCTATAATTGTAAATATAAGATTTTAAGTTTATAAATTTACTCTATTTTGCATTATTTACCATCGAGTAACCAACAATGAAAGTAAGGAGAAATCAAATGAACATCGGGTTATGTTTAATCACATGGAATGAGTTGGAAGGTTGTAAACATGATATTCCATTAATAGACAGGAATAAGTTTGAACAGATTTATTGTATAGACGGCGGCAGCAAAGATGGAACTGTTGAATATCTTGAGAGTCAGGGAATAACAGTATACAAGCAGACAAAAAAAGGCTTAAATCAAGCCTGTATAGATGGAGCTAATTTCTGTCAATGTGATGCATTTGTTTTCTATCATCCAAAGGGGACAATACCGGTTGAAGATACATATAAATTTAGAAAATATTTCGAAGAGGGGTATGAGTTTGTTGTAGGAAGCAGAATGATGAAAGACTCTTACAATGAAGAAGATAGTAAATTAATAAAACCAAGAAAATGGTTTGTTCTGGGAATGGGTCTACTTGCAAAAATACTTTTCAAGCGTGAAGGAAATACTGTATGGGATACTCTTCATGGCTTTAGAGGAATGACGGTAAGTGCTTTTAAGAAACTTAATATTTCTAACTTTGATCCCTCAATAGATATTGAAATGGTTTGCAGGAGCTATAAATATAAGATAAAACGGGTTGAATTTCCAACGCAGGAAAGGCCGAGACTTGCCGGAGAGACTCATTTTAAGGCATTTGCAACAGGTAAAAGGTTATTAAAGTACATATTATGGGAATTAAAACGTAAAGATGTCGTAGAAGAAGTTAAGGAGCCGGTATTAAGCGGACAAGCTGAGAAAATGTAATTACGGAGGGGCTATAAATGAAAATAGCTGTATTAGGAGCTGGAGTATCTGGAATAACAATAGCAAAAAAATTAGAAGAGAAAAATATAGAAGTTGTTATATATGAAGAATGCAGTCAGGCAGGTGGTCTCGCTAAGACCCGTATTACTGATGGTTATGTATATGATTTGCACGGAGGCCATATTTTTAATTCAAAGCATAAGGAAATCGTTGATTGGGTATTTTCTTTCTTGCCTGAAGATAAATGGCATTATTCTTTAAGAAATGCTAAAATCTTTTTTAGAAAGAAGTATATTTCATACCCTTTTGAGTTATCACTTTGCGAACTTGATGCCGAAGATGCCACAAATTGTGTATATGATTATATGATATCACAGCAGGGTCAGGAACCTGATAATTTCAGAGACTGGCTTATTTGGAATTTTGGACAGTCAATCGCTGACTTTTATATGATTCCATATAATACTAAAATATGGTCATATCCGCTTGGAGAGATGGAAACAAAATGGATGCAAGGAAAAATGCCTTTACCGGAGAAGAAGGAAATAATAAAATCCCTCCTGTTAAAGGATCCCAGTGAGAGAAAAATGCCGCACTCAACTTATTATTATCCTATAGTGGGTGGAATTCAGGCAATGATTGATGCTATATCACACGGCCTTAATATAAAGTTAAACACTGCAGTTGAAAAGATACAGAAAATTGACAGTAAGTGGTATGTGAATGGAGAGGGAGGATACGACCGGATTGTTTCAACTATACCACTTCCAATCTTGTCTAAAGCTCTTGAGTTACCTGGACAGGTTATGGGCGCTATAGCTGGATTAAAATATAACAGCTTAACAACTATGTTATACAAATGTCCTGAAACCGATTTGTCGTGGTTGTATATTCCTGCTAAGGAATACAGGTCGCACAGAGTGTGCTATCAGGGGGCATTTTCTCCAAAAGCTTGTCCTAGTGGATGTAGCGGAGCTATTGAAGTAATTGGTGACAAATTTACGGTAGGAAAAGATATTCTTGAGACTCAAAATGTGATTCCAAAGGAACTTGGACTTTATAACCTAATTGACAGTGAATTTGCAGAGTACGCATATGTTATCCATGATAAGGATTATAGAAGCAATACCGAAGAAATCAAAAATTATTTCAATTCCATAGATGGTTTTGATTTATTAGGAAGATTTGCAACATGGAATTATAACAATATGGACATGTGTATGATGGACGCATTTAATCTTGCAAAACAGATAAATAAATGAAAACATAAAACGAGGTATTGTAATGGAAAGAGATAGTAAAATATATGTTGCTGGGCACAGAGGTTTGGTAGGGTCGGCTATTGTCAGAAAATTGGAAAGAGACGGCTACTATAATATTATAACAAAAACACATGGAGAACTTGACTTAACAAGACAGGCGGATGTTGAGGAGTTTTTCCGTGAAGAAAAGCCGGAATACGTATTCCTGGCTGCAGCGAAGGTTGGGGGTATTCATGCTAATTCTACCTATCCTGCTGATTTCATTATGGAGAACCTCTTAATTCAGTGTAACATAATAAACTCAAGCTATTTAAACAAGGTAAGTAAGTTATTGTTTTTAGGCAGTTCATGTATATATCCAAGAGAATGTCCTCAGCCAATAAAAGAAGAATATTTGTTGAGTTCACCTTTAGAAAAAACAAATGAAGCATATGCGCTTGCAAAAATTGCAGGTCTAAAAGCGTGCCAGTATTATAATGAGCAATATGGAACAGATTACATAAGTGTTATGCCTTGTAATCTGTATGGAATAAATGACAACTTCGAAGGTGCTAATTCACATGTACTACCTGCATTAATAAAGAAGTTTCATCAGGCTAAGGTAGAGAATCTTCCATCAGTTACCATGTGGGGAACTGGTAAGCCGCTTCGTGAATTTTTATTTTGTGATGACATGGCAGAAGCTTGTGTTTGTCTAATGAATAATTATTCAGGTAATGACTTTTTTAATATTGGTTATGGAGAAGAAGTAACCATCAGGGAATTGGCTGAAATTATAAAAGAAGTGGTCGGATATGAAGGGAATATAGTATTGGATACTACCAAACCTGATGGGACATTTCGTAAGCTGACTGATATAAGTAGAATTAAGAGAGTTGGATGGACTCCAAAGGTAGATTTAAAGACTGGTATTGGAATAACGTATGACTGGTATGTTTCAAATTTATAGGGGTCGTCTTAATAATTTTAAAGTTAGAGAGATGTTGCTGATTTTGTAGCAACAAAGGGGGAATAAAATTGTATACTGTTTTATTGTCAGGAGGATCAGGAAAACGGCTTTGGCCTTTATCCAATGACCTTCGGTCAAAACAATACATTAAGGTTATAGGCAATGCCAGTGATAGTAATAAACCCTGTTCAATGATTCAAAGGGTATGGGGACAATTGGGAGAGTCGCAATTGGCTGACAAATCTATTATTACTGCCAGTAAGGGGCAGGTAGAAATTATAAAAAGTCAGCTTGGTGAAGAGGTCAATATTGTAATAGAACCCGAAAGAAGAAATACATTTCCGGCTGTTGCTATTTCCTGTGCATATTTGAAAACGGTATTAGGTGTTTCTGACGATGAAACAATAGTAATCTTACCTGTTGACCCTTACACCGATCAAGGCTATTTTCAAAAGTTAAAAACAATAGAATCTATATTAAATGTTTCCAGAGCAGATATAGTCCTGATGGGAGCGAAACCTACTCAACCTTCATCAAAATATGGATATATTGTACCAAAGCAAATTATATCAAAAGCAAGTTCAGCTTTTATAGAGGTTGAGGGTTTTACTGAAAAACCCACGGCAGGTTTGGCTAAAGAACTAATCGAAGAAGGTGCTCTCTGGAATTGTGGAGTGTTTGGATTCAAGCTGGGAACTATATTAGGTCGAATGGCAGAGTATGGATTAAGTCATGATTATTATGAGATGTTTAAAAACTACGAAAAACTTCCGAAAACAAGTTTTGATTATGAAGTACTTGAGAAAAGTAAGAATATTGTGGCTATAGAATACGATGGTATTTGGAAGGATATCGGTACATGGAACGCATTGTCGGAACAAATGTATGACAGCAGTATCGGGAATGTTATTATACATGAAAGCTGCGAGAATACAAATGTTATAAACGAATTACGAATGCCGATTGTTGTTATTGGAACGAAAGATATTGTTATTTCTGCATCTGTTGATGGCATACTGGTATCTGATAAACAACATAGCACGCGTATTAAGGATTGTGTGGATAACTTTACATATCCCCCCATGTATGAGGAAAGACGATGGGGGACTATAACAGTGTTGGATATAACAAAGAAAGACGGAGTATATACATCAACCAGAAAAATATCAATCTTTGAGAATATGAATTCGAGTTATCATTATCACAATGATCGGGATGAGGTATGGACAATCTTAGCGGGAAACGGTGAGATGATAATCAACGGTATAAAGCAGTTAATTATGGCAGGTGATGTTATACGAATTCCAGCACAGACTAGACATGCCGTTAAATCTCTAAATGGAATTGAGTTTTTAGAGGTACAAATAGGACGAACCGTAGCAGATATCGATATAAACCGCGAAACCCTTAATTGGGGAGAAATTGATGCCAGATAGGTATAGAGAAAATATAGAAATGGAGAATTCAGATAATGAAAAAGGCTCTTATTACTGGAATAAATGGTCAAGATGGATCATATCTTGCAGAATTTTTACTTGAAAAGGGTTATCAGGTGTATGGAATATTAAGAAGATCATCAGTAAACACAACAGAAAGAATAGAACATATATTAATGGAACAAGTTGATTTACATGATGGAGGACTTAAACTGGTTCATGGTGATTTAACCGATTCAATGAATATAGTAAGAATTATTAGTGAAATAAGACCGGATGAAATATATAATTTAGCAGCGCAGTCTCATGTAGCAGTGTCTTTTGAAGAGCCTGAATATACTGCAAATGCTGATGGAGTTGGAACACTGAGAATATTAGAGGCTGTTCGTATAGCTGGGTTGTCAGAAACAACAAGAATATATCAGGCTTCCACCTCTGAATTATATGGTAAGGTTGCTGAGATTCCTCAAAAGGAAACAACGCCTTTCCATCCCAGATCACCTTATGGAGTAGCAAAAATGTATGGTTTTTGGATAACTAAGCATTATAGAGAAGCATACAAGATGTATGCGGTAAATGGAATATTGTTTAACCATGAGTCTGAGCGTCGGGGAGAAACATTTGTTACAAGAAAGATTACTCTAGCCGCTGCAAGAATTTCATTGGGGTTGCAAAAGAAACTCTCACTCGGAAATTTAAATGCAAAGCGTGATTGGGGATATGCAAAGGACTATGTTGAGTGCATGTGGATGATTCTTCAACATGAAACTCCTGAAGATTTTGTTATTGCTACCGGTGAAACACGAACTGTTAGAGAGTTTTGTACCTACTCTTTTAAACATGCAGGAATTGAAATCGAGTGGCAGGGTGAAGGAATTGACGAAAAGGGAATAAATAAAGCTACAGGTGAGGTTGTAGTTGAGGTTAATCCGCATTATTTCAGGCCTGCAGAAGTTGATTTGTTATTGGGAGACCCAAGTAAAGCAAAATCATTATTGGGATGGAATCCAAGAAAAACTTCCTTTGAGCAGCTAGTTAAATTAATGGTTGAGAGTGACTTAGAATTAGTGAAATCCAATAAAGCATTAAGGATTGCTGTAGATTAGAGAATTAATATTAAAAAATATGTTGGAGTAATTTCCTGTTCATATCCTTAGATTTTATGGCTTAACTAGGATTAATTATTCTCAGAAATAGTATTAGATGATAATATTTGTTCTGTTATGCAACCAGAAGGTTGAAATACATAACTTGTTCTTGTCTTTCTATGTGTTTGAAATTTTAGAATTATAAATTTCTTTTGGTATATATTTGGTATTGTATTATTATTTAGGACTTTGGTTCATATTTAGTTCAGGCAGTTAATATATATTGAAATTCTTGGATAACATTTTTACTATTTTGCTTTTCTGATTTTTTATTTTAATACTCAGTTAAAGAGATTTGTTAAGAGGAGTTCCCCATGCGCATCTCAATAGCCCTTGCAACGTACAATGGTGAGAAATACATATTTGAACAATTAAACAGTATTCTACCGCAATTGGGGCCGGAAGATGAAATAATTGTATCCGACGATGGTTCAAGTGATAACACTCTTGAACTTATCGCCGGGGTTTGTTCTGTAAAAATAATGGTATTCAACAACCCCGAAAAAGGTGTTATCAGTAATGTTGAAAACGCAATCAGTCACACTTCCGGAGATATCATATTTTTATGTGACCAGGACGATGTCTGGTTGCCGAATAAGATTTCTATAATTAAAAAACGATTTTCAGAAAGCAGAGCTAACCTTGTGGTTTCCGATGCATATATAGTTGATGAAAATCTGAATGTACTCGAAGATTCATTCTATAAGTTAATGAACTCGGGCGGCGGATTTATAAAAAACTTTGTTAAAAATACATTTCCGGGCTGCTGTATGGCCTTTAGAAAAGAACTAAAAGATATTATTTTACCTTTTCCCGATAATATTCCCATGCATGACAGTTGGATAGGTCTTCTGGCCGAACTTAAAGGTGAGGTTTTATTTATACCCGAAAGACTGGTATACTATAGAAGACATGGAGATAATGCTACTGTTTTAAAGAGGGATTCACTCAAACAATCTTTAATTTGGAGAAAAAACCTTGCCTGGGAGCTTGTAAAGCGCAGCATGTCAAAGTAAAATGTACTTTTTAGAGGTTAAATATGAAGCTTTCAATAATCATCGTCAGCTATAATACAAAACAACTCCTGGCTGACTGCATAAATTCCATAGAGAAAAACCTTTATAACTTTTCTTACGAGATTGTTGTTGTAGACAATAATTCTGCAGATGGAAGCGCAGATATGCTTAAAGCAGAATATTCGCATGTTAAACTTATAGCAAATAACTATAATTCCGGATTTGCAAAGGCAAATAATCAAGGATTGGAGCTTTGCTCGGGAGAATATATCCTGCTGCTGAATTCAGATACTATAATTCTCAAAAATGCAATGAGCATACTTGTTGATTTTATGGACAGTCATAGTGATACGGCTATATGCGGACCCAAACTTTTAAATAGTGATATGACCTTACAGCTGCCGTGCAGGAGAGGGTTCCCAAGGCTAATCAATTCTGTTTCATATTTTTCAGGTATTAGCAGGTTATTTTCCAAAAGCAGGATATTCGGCAGCTATTTGATGACTTATATGGACAGCGGTATTAATCATGAAGTTGATGCGGTATCAGGCGCATGCCTGCTGATAAGGCGAAAGGTACTATCGCAAATAGGAGGCCTGTTGGATGAGGCCTTTTTTATGCATTTTGAGGACATTGATCTATGTTATAGGGCAAAGAAATCGGGCTACAAGGTACACTATATTCATAATTCGGAAGTCATTCATTTAAAGGGTCAGAGCAGTAAGCTTAGAAGCTCCGGAGTTTCAAAAAATTTTTTTGATTCCGCACTTCTGTATTTCAAAAAGAATTACAGAAAAGAAAACCTTGCAGCCTATCTTCTGATGACAGGTTTTATAAGAATAATGAAAATAGTTTCACTTATTGCCGGTAGCATTAAATTAAGGGACAACTAAATAATAAAACCCGATTTTGCAGTGGGAAAATTTTTGAAAGTGCAAGGCGGAGGAGGAAACAATACTAGTCGTATTGCGCCCGACGACAACGATGCAATTTCGGAAATTAGCCACTGCAAAAATGGGAAGTTATTATTTAGCTGTTCCTAAGCATTACTAAAAGGAGTAGAACTGTATGATACTGGTTACCGGGGCTACTTCCCAGGTTGGGATTGTATTGGTTGGAAAGTTGTTGGAAAAGGGGTATAAAGTCAGGTGCTTTGTAAGAAAGACCAGCAATATTGACGTATTGGAGAGAGACGGTGTAGAATTTTCTTATGGAGATATTGAAGATTTACAAAGTCTTAG
This sequence comes from Bacillota bacterium, assembly GCA_023409265.1. Lineage (GTDB taxonomy): Bacteria > Bacillota > Clostridia > Acetivibrionales > DSM-1351 > Ruminiclostridium. The sequence goes on from JAEYHZ010000044.1 coordinate 168,577, forward strand.
GGCTGCAGTGCAAGGAGTTGACTGCATAGTCCATATTGCAGGTATTTGGAGGATCAAGGTTCTATTGGAGGCTTGTAGGCAAGAGAAGTTTAAAGGTAGATTAATATTCATTGGCTCTACCAGTAGATTTAAGAAACTTGACAGTATAGATCCAAAAGAAAAGCAACTTGCACAGAAGATGAGTCAGGCTGAAGAATTAATTTCTGAAAGCGGGTTAGATTACGTTATTCTGAGACCAACGATGCTTTATGGTCTGGATCGTGACAAAAATATATTGCAAATTATTAAGTTTATGAAAAGGTTCAGATTTTATCCGTTGATCGGAAGTGGATTGGCATATAAGCAACCTGTATATGTGGGAGATGTAGCAGATGCAATAGAAAGCTGCCTGTCAAATGAAGAAGTTGCCAGAAAGGATTATATTATAGCAGGTGCAGCACCAATAAAGCACGGGGAAATGCTTAAGGCCATCAGGAGAAACCTGAAATTTAGGACATTCATTCTCAGAGTTCCGATTTTTGCGGCATATATTGCGGTTTTTGCGTATAAAATATTAAAACCTTCTTCATATATAAATTATGCCATGGTAAAGAGGGTCAATGAAGATATAAGCTATGATATCAGGCCGGCACAAAAGGATTTCGGATATAGTCCTGTAGAATTTGAAACCGGAATAAGAAAACAGATAGAATACCTATTAAAAAACAACCTGTTATAAAGAGATTAAAAAGGATTTGTAGTAGTTTAATTAGATGGGAGAGGGGGAACGGGGTTGAAGAGAATATTTGATATAGTGTTTTCGTTTTTACTTATAGTATTATTAATTCCTGTTTTTTTAGTATTGAGCATTATAGTCAAGGCATCATCAAGGGGCCCGGTTCTATTCAAACAAAGGCGCATCGGAAAAGATAAAACAGAGTTTTACATATATAAATTCCGTACTATGTATCTGGAAACTCCCAAAAATATGCCTACCCATCTTTTAGAAAATCCGGACAAGTATATTACACCTGTTGGTAAGCTCCTTAGGAAAACTAGTCTGGATGAGCTGCCGCAGTTAATCAATATAATAAAAGGCGAAATGAGTTTTGTTGGGCCAAGACCTGCATTATATAATCAATATGACTTGATTTCTCTGAGAGATGAACAGGGAGTTAACTATTTCAGGCCAGGTGTAACAGGTTGGGCGCAAATCAATGGTAGGGATGAGTTGGAAATACCTGAGAAAGTAAAATTCGACAGTTATTACGTAAAAAATAAATCCTTGTGGTTAGATACTAAAATAATATTTATAACATTTTATAAAGCAGTATTTGGTTACGGAGTAGTAGAGGGAAAACGCACTCTTGAAAAAGTATAAGTAGGATCTTATTATTAATATTTAGTAACATTTCATTATTTTTCTGTATATATTTGTTATAATAGAAGCGATATGTGTATTATTTTGGGTTGTGTATCATAATTGGAGGTTGAAGTTTCATATGAAAAGAAAAATTCGAAATAAGCTTTTAATACTTCTAGATATGGTACTCATATGTGTTTCGATTCTTTTTGCTTATACGTTGAGGTTTATAGATGGGAGCTTCTCAGATATTGACAGTGTATTGCAAAGTCAGATAAAAAATGAAATTATTCACATTATTATAGTCGCTTTGATAGTAAAAATGATAGGTTTTTCACTTTTAAAACTATATAGTAGTTTGTGGGAATACGCGGGAATACACGAAGTAAGCTACATACTTTTGGCATCTCTTCTTTGCAATTCAATTATGCAGGGATATATATTCGTTATGCAGCTGCATGTACCAAGAGGTATTTTCATTATAACAATGCTTACAGATGTATTTCTTATTGGTGGGGCAAGATTTGCTTATAGGATGTTAAGAAGAGTAATTATGGGAGAAATGATCCGTTTTTCTAATGCCAAACGGATATTAGTGGTTGGTGGTGGAGATACGGGTGCAACAGTTATTAAAGAATTAAAAAGACATCCGGAAATGAAAAGTCTTCCTGTTGCCATTATTGACAATGATACTCTTAAAGTAGGCAAAAGTATAAACGGTGTTCCAATTGTAGGAAATGACGATTTTTTATCCAGTGCATTGGATAAATATGATGTTGCTGAAGTTATCGTGGCTATACCTTCAGCTGACAATAAAAAAATAAATTATATCTTTGAACAATGCTCTAAAAAGGAATGTAAAGTAAAAATACTTCCCTCGGTTACTCAAATTATCGATGAAGCGGTACTAATACAAAAAATCAGAGATGTATCCATTGAGGACCTGCTTCAAAGAGAACCGGTTGTAATGGATTTAGAGGAAATAAGTTTATACATTGCCGACAAAACCGTTATGATCACCGGTGGTGGCGGTTCTATTGGTTCAGAATTGTGCAGGCAGGTTGCTGCTTTTTTACCCAAACAGCTCATAATATTGGATAATTACGAGAATAATGCTTATGATATACAGAATGAACTCATAACATACTACCCTGAATTAAATCTGGTTACAGTTATAGCCAATATCAGGGAGAAAATGCGATTGGAGAATGTATTTAAAACTTATAGGCCCGAAATAATATTTCATGCAGCAGCTCATAAGCATGTTCCGCTCATGGAAGCCAATCCGACTGAAGCCATCAAAAACAATATATTCGGAACGCTGAATGTGGCTGAATGCGCTGATAAATTCGGTGCAAAGCGTTTTGTTATGATATCCACCGACAAGGCGGTTAATCCTACCAATATCATGGGCGCTACAAAGAGAGTAGCTGAAATGATAATCCAGGCACTCTCAAAACACAGCAAAACCGAGTTTGTTGCGGTCAGATTCGGAAATGTTCTGGGCAGTAACGGTAGTGTTATACCTTTATTTAAAAAGCAGATAGAACAAGGAGGTCCTGTCACAGTTACCGATCCTGAGATCATCAGGTATTTTATGACCATTCCCGAAGCAGTTCAGCTTGTGCTGCAAGCCGGTGCAATGGCTGAAGGAGGAGAAATCTTCGTGCTTGATATGGGTGAACCAGTTAAGATTTATGATCTCGCCAGAAACCTGATTAAGTTGTCAGGCTTTGAACCTGATGTGGACATCAAAATTGAATTTACAGGGCTGCGTCCGGGAGAAAAACTTTACGAGGAATTGCTGTTAGCTGAAGAGGGTATTGAAGCCACCAAAAACAACAAGATATATGTGGCCAAGCCTTTACATACCGATCTTGCAATCCTCAGGCGGGAAATAGAATGCCTTAAGGATATTATTGCAAACAATGCCGATCAGGTCAGGGATTATATGAAAATTATAGTCCCAAATTATGAATATAAAGATATTATTTGATTTAAAATCATACAAATTAGAAAATGTGAAGTATTATGTTATGTCTGAAATTATATTTAAGTTTATGCGGGAAAGAAGGGAGGTAGCTGCGTAAAGCTGTGGTTCGCGAAAAAGAAATTGCAAATCGATTTTAATTGCGCAGCAGGAAATATTGATACATAAAAACAAAAGGTTACATATATGCTTGCTAATTATTTTAGCTCTGACATTCCATGTGCAGGGTGTCTCTATAGCGGCAGACAGCAGTATTGGCAATCAAAAAAACAATAATGTTTTACAGCCACTAAAATTATCTCTGGAAGATGCAATAAAAAAAGGAGTCGCCAATGATCCCGGTTTAACTTCAATGGATATATCAATTAAAAAAATGTGGAGAGTAACTGATGAGGATAAATCTTTTAAGGAAATATCCGATAATACGCAGAGCGAACTGGATGAAATGGATGAATACTATAAATTGTCTGAGAGAAAGAGACTCTATGACAATCTGACTAATTTTGAAGAAGAGCTGATTGTTAAATACCGGGATAAATACGGGGATGCACCCTATTACAGACAAACGCTTTATGAGAATTATTTAAACGGCAGGGCTTTTTCAAATTATTCCTCCTGGCTGCAAATATTGAGCCTGAAGGATACCTATGATACAAGCAAGGCAAAGCTTGAGGGAGATATTCAGGCTATGTACTACAATTTGCTTTATGCTACTGAACAGTACGAATCTCTGGAGGACTCCCTTAATACAATGGAAAAGCAGTATTCGGGTATAGCCCTGAAATATCAAAAGGGTTTAGTTTCTGAACTGGATAAATATAAGTTTGAGGTGGAGCTTAGCAAAAAAAGGCTGCAATTACAAAAAAGCAAAAGGAATAGAGAGTATCAGGAATTGGTGCTTAAGCAAGTATGTGGCATAGAACGTTCTCAGTCAATAGAGTTAACAAGTAGGGATGCGGGCTTGAATAAGAAGTACAGTCTTGATACATACAAAAATTATTGTGAAAAAGCTCTGGCGAATAGAAGTGAAGTGGTAAATGCAAAACTTAAGTTGGAAGTTTTCATAAAAGAACTGGAATACTACGATAAGTACATAAAACAAAAGTATGCATTTGACCGTACAAATCTTCAGCAACAGGTAGAAGATGCTGAATTTGCTGTTAATCAAAATATTTTAAACGTTACAAATGATATTCAAGCTGCGTACACTGCTGTTAAGTCTGTTCAAAGCGAAATGGAAATTCAAAAGAGAAATGCCCAAAATAAAAAATTTGATTACAATATTGCAGAGAAAAAGTATTCACAGGGACTCATAAGCCTTGTAGATTTATGGAGTTCGAAAGATGCTGCAAGCAGTGCCGAGATCGAATACAAAAAGGCTCAGCGAAACATGGATTACAGCTTGTGCAAACTTGAGCTCGCTTGTACACTTGGTCCTGCTTACAATTGAAGGCTTTACTAGATTATTAAAGAAAAGATGGTGTTTGTATGAAATTAAAATTTAAACTAAGAAATATAATAATAGGATTAATTATATTTGGTATTACATTTTCTACATCTTTTGCTGTGACGGTAAAGGCAGCAGGTGTGGAAAATATAACTAAAATTTTTAGCCTGGACAGCTTCATTGCAGAAGTAATGAATACCAATCCTGAAATCAAGCTTCTGGACAATCAGTTGATAACTCAGGAAAAGCGTTATAAAAATGCTGTTGACAATGCTAAAGAACAAAATCTGTATGATGAGAATCCAGGTAAAGATATGGCAGAAACTAAAAGAAATATTCTATTATACCCTCTTCAAGTGAAAAACAGGTTAGAAGAGCTGAAATGGGAGAAGCAAAATAAAGTTATGACCATAAAAGCTGATGCTTTAAAGCTGTATTATCAGCATCTATTTAAGCAGTATGAGATTGATGCACAAACGAAGTCAGTAGAAAAAGCAAAGACTGAATTAGCTATTGAAAAGGAAAAAGTAAAACTTGGAAAGATAAGCAGCATATCGATAGGGCAGAGTGAGAATACCGTAGAACTGGCAAACCAAAAACTTGATAAATTAAACGCAGAGCTTATAGCTATAGAAATGAAAATAAATTCATTGCTAAATTATGATCTAAACCAAAAGCTTAAATTCAATTCTGAAACAATCAAAGTTGATGAATATAAAATAAATGATTTGGAAGCACTTATTGAAAAAAGAAAAATAGAAAGCAATTCAATAGCGCAGCTACAACGACAGATAGAAGAAGCCAAGACAGATGCCTATGCAGAATCATACAGCAGGGGAAGTATAGCATCAAGTTATGAATTACTTCAGGATAAACCAAAGGAATTGGAGAATCAAATTGAGAATGAGAAATTCAAAATAGAATCAAAGATCAGAAATGATTATATCGTAATCTTGAATTCTTATGATGATATTGCTATTGCCAAGCTATCCTATGATTTGAACCTGAAGCTTTTTGACGTGGCAGAGAAAAAGTACAAACAGGAAATGATAAGCTATGTAGATTATTTAAAGGCTGCTGAGGATAAGGAAAATGCCATGATACAGTATGATCAGGCTCAATTAAATTATCTTACTGCAGTATTGGATTTCAAATTGTATATTGAGCAGCTGCAATAATTTAGCAGTAATTACATGCAACATTCTTCATACATATTACGTCTAAATTACAGTATTGCCAAAATATTAATTTTCCATTACAAGTATTAAGTGATATAATTCAACTTAGGGTTTCGGATTAATCACCAATAAAATTTTTTGTTAGGGGTGTATTTTTTGAGCAAAAGAGTATTAATTGTAGACGATGAGAAAAATATTGTAGATATTTTAAGGTTTAATCTAAAGAAGGAAGGATACGATACCCTGGAGGCCTATGATGGTGAAGAAGCTATAGAACTTGCACTTTCCCGCAACCCTGACCTGATATTGCTGGATATAATGCTTCCGAAAATGGACGGCTTTACAGTTTGCAGGAAGCTCAGACAAACAATAGCCACACCAATTCTGATGCTTACAGCAAAGGAGGAAGAAGTAGACAAGGTATTGGGACTTGAACTCGGAGCGGACGACTATATAACGAAACCTTTCAGTCCGAGAGAGCTGATGGCCCGTGTCAAAGCGAATCTGAGACGGCTTGTACCTGCAGAACAGGTAAATGCAGCAGATAAGCTACATGTTAATAAATATGGTGACCTGACAATAGACTCTGACCGCTATGAAGTGAGAAGAGATGACAATGTGATTGAACTTACACTTCGTGAATTTGAACTGGTTAAGTTCCTGGCAGCCCAGCAGGGTACCATATTCTCAAGAGAATGCCTCCTTGAAAAGGTTTGGGGATATGAATACTACGGAGATGTTAGAACTGTAGACGTTACAGTAAGAAGAGTCCGCGAGAAGCTTGAGCTGGATCCAGCAAATCCCCAGTATATTGTCACCAAGCGTGGGGTAGGTTACTATTTTAATAAGTTTTGATACGAGAAAATACATTTACAATTTTTGCATGTTGTGTATTGATATTTTGCTTGAATAAGTTTTATTAATTAAATTAGATTGTTAAACTTTTATTTATTTTATGGTTTCATTTGAGTTTAATGTATTGATTTTATTTTTGACTTGAGGTCCTTATAGCCTCAAGTCAAAATAATTAAAAGAGGAGTCAGCATGAGGTTCTGGAAAGGGTTTATGAGGCTGCTGCGCAGCTTACAATGGAAGCTGGTATATATATTCATATCCATGTGTATCATCCTGGTTAGTGTAGTTTATATAGTAATTAATTCACAACTGCAAACCATATACTTCGATAACTTCACTCGCGACATGGATAAGGGCTTTGAGGATTGGAAGGAACTCCGTGGCATACCGGAATCCAATGCTGATATATTTTCTTTTTTCCACGATAAACACGATAATACAACATACTTTAGAACAAACTCCGATATCAACCTGACAATCATAGATATTAATATTACTCAAAGAAAGGATGCTGAAAGAGGTATAATATATTCTTCCGACGAAGACTACAATGATAACCAGGAAAGCTTTATGAATGAGCTTTTTGGCAGTTCAACCAAAAATCTGATGCCATTGTGGGCAGAGGATAAGGAAGTTATAGATGCTGTAAAAAATAAAGACCTCATAAAAACAGTCTCAGGAAAACAATATTTTGAATATATTATTCAGCCGAAAGAGAGAAAAAATCTGATTTTCTATTTCACCTATGATAAAGATGCCTGGGAACCAATTCTTCAAACCTTCAACAATCTTATTTTTTTCAGTGCACTGATAGCAGTATTTCTGTCCCTGCTTTTAGGCTACCTTTTATCAAAGACAATTACTTCACCTATAATAAGTGTTATGCACAAGGCTGAAAAAATAGCAGAAGGTGAATTCGACGAGCAGCTGACTGTTAAATCGGAGGATGAAATCGGAAACCTGACCAAGACCTTTAACTATATGGCTATGGAGCTTAAAAATACTCTTTCAGAGATATCAAGCGAGAAAAATAAGGTTGTCACTATATTAAACTATATGGCTGATGGAGTTATGGCCTATGATCTGAAAGGAAATGCCATCCACGTTAACCCTGCAGCCAGAAAGTTACTTGGGACTGATATTGAAGAGAAGCCTTTTCCGCAGTTTGCCGAAAGTGTTGGGCTGGACATCAAGCTTGAAAATATAGTCTATCTTGAGGAATCCCCTGTTAAAGAATTAGATACTGTAGTCAATGATTTATATGTAAAGGTGTACTTTGCTGTCTTTACCGATACCAACAAAAAACCTGAGGGTATAATTGTAGTTATGCATGACGTTACCGAGGAACAGAAGCTTGACAGTATGAGACGCGAATTCGTAGCAAACGTATCTCATGAGCTTCGTACACCCATTACCTCCATAAAAAGCTACACTGAGACACTGCTGGACGGAGCTGCTGAGGACAGCGAAACTACTGAGCGCTTCCTTAACGTAATAAATACCGAGGCTGACAGGATGACCAGACTTGTTAAGGATTTACTGCAGTTATCCAGACTCGATAACCAGCAAATGACCTGGAATATGAGGGAAGTATCCGTAAAGGCCATAGTTAAGGATATTGTTGAAAGAATGCAGCTGGAGGCTGAAAGAAAAACTCAAAAGCTTGAGAGCTATGTTATCGGTGAAATACCTACTATAAAGGGTGACAAGGACCGGCTCGAGCAGGTGGTTATCAATCTTATCAGCAATGCTTTGAAATATACCCCGGAAAAAGGCGAAATAACTGTTTATGTGGGAAGAATTTATAACGATATATATGTTAAGGTTACAGATACAGGTATAGGTATACCCGCTGAATCCATCCCAAGAGTGTTTGAGAGATTTTACAGGGTTGACAAGGCCAGGTCCAGGGATATGGGCGGTACCGGACTTGGACTTTCAATTGCCAAGGAAATTATTCAGGCTCACGGCGGAACTATCAGCATTACCAGTGAAGATAAAAAAGGAACCGAGGTTACAGTAAGACTTCCAGTGTAAAGTTTATTTAAATACCATGTAATGGATTTGTAACAGAAAATATATTATACTTATAGTAGGGTACTAATAAAAATAGTACGAGAGTATTTTCTTGGGGTGAATCTTATGAAAGCTAAACTACTTATATTTACAATAATTACTACTGTTTTGATATCCATATTTGCGCTGCCGGCTTTTGCAACGACTGATGTTGTGGACATTACGAGGCCTGAAGGCGATGAAGTGGTTACTAAAGAAATATTCTCTATTTTCGGTACTTGTATCTATGATGAAACTACCATAACCTTTGAGTATTATGATAACGATGCCGGAGACTATAAACCTCTTAAAACAACAGATGGCTATTCCACTTTCAAAGTTGGAAGCGGAAAGATGTTTGGCAAGGATATCAAGCTTAAGTACAAGGGTGACAATGAGATAAAAATTACCGCTTACACCAACACTAAGGAAAGTAAGGACGACCCCCAGATAATGACATATATTATTACACGCGGAGAAGAGAAGAAAGACAGCAATTGGTTTGAAAAAGCCTTGGATTGGATAACCGGTGGAAAAGACAGTAAAAATGAAAGTAATAAAGCGGAAGATAAGAAAGATTAAACCATGAATAAAGGATCCAACAGATTAGGGTATTTTTATGAAAAGTTCAGAGCGTTATTATTAGTTTTACTAATAATACTTTGCATTATACAGGTGGGAATTCTGTGGAGTAGTCAATCCGGCAGTTTCCCTTTTTTATCTTCTTTTTTTGCCGACTCGAAGACCATTTCCCAGGCTTCCCTTGAAGAAATGAAGGGAGAGTATTTGCTGCCGTATCGGATAGTCCTGTCAAAGGGCTACGATGATGACCATTACATAATTTCAAATGGCTCCAGGGAATATAAAACCCTGTGGAGCGGTGCCAGGGAATATCTTTCCAAAGCGCTGGAAACAAAGCCTACCAAAACCCAGGCTTTTAGCGAGGAGCTGTGGGGTAATATTGTTGCCAATAGATCCTACTATTTCGAATTTAAAACTCAGATACCTGTTGACATCATTAAATGGACTCTGAATATCAAAAAACCTGCTGAAGGAATAATTGGATTTAATAAATTGGTTATACGCCCTGAGGATCCTGATAATAATTATTCGGATACCCTGTACATACGGGATGAAAACAGTATTTATACTTATGTCCTTTCAGATTTAAAAGAGGGTTCTTTAGGTCAGAATACATTTACTTTGATTTTCAGCAGTCTGGAGAACACGCCGAATGTCCGCAACTACAAATTTGCTATAGAAACCGGCAGAAAATCCAGTCTTCCAAAAGATATGATCGCACCTTTTACCACCAACAGCCTGGAGCAGTATGCTAACGTTTCCTGTGTACCTTTTTCGGGACTTCAGGGAGAAACCCCCAGCCTTTCACACTATGATTCCCTTCAAAAGGAGCTCTTCGGGGAGGTCAGAAATGATTTTTTACCTGATGAGGATGTATACGGATCTGCGGTATTTAAAAAATCCGATGGTGACAGTGTCTACAGACTATATAAAAATTCTGTAATAGAATACAAGTATACTGGAAATCAAGGTATATCCGAGAAGTCAAAGCTTCTTGAAGCATACCAGAAGGCTGTCAGCTTTATTATGGAAGTAAATGCCCGGAGCAAATTTATGACAGGTGTAAATGTTTATCTTAAATCAATCACCGAAGCTAATAATTCCTATATATTCAAATTTGACTTCAGTATTGCTCAGGGAAGTGAGCATGGAGATGTTCCCATACTGCTGAAGGATTTTGTACTGCCAAACAGCCAGCAGCCCTTGGACAGCGCCATTGCAATTGAAGCAACCTCCAAGAGGGTTCTGCAATGCCGGTGGGTTGCCTTAAAGCTCAAGCCTGACAAGAACTATAATGAATATAAATGGAACTTCCCCGAATTTGTCGATAGGACCTACACATCCTATCCACAGCTTGCCAAAGGGGATTCACCACTGCAGGACTACGGGATATATTATGTTATAACCTCTCCAATGCCCGGTAATCATACTATTTCTCCAAGCTTCGTTCTCTTTAACCGGGACGGTAGTTATAATATACCACTTGCGGGAAATAATTAAAATCTGTTAGAGCCTGAACAGGCTGTTAAATTACTAATCCTCTTATAGATATAGGTGACAATTATGGACTGGAGAAGAGCAAAGACAATTTTAATATTGGTGTTTATAGCATTAAACCTTGTTCTGACCGTTACATTGTACCGGAATGTCAAGGGAGGGGAAATATCTCAGCAGACAAGGGTTAATACCCAAAGGATATTGGAGCAGAACGATGTGCATATTGAATGTCCCATACCGACATATGTAGGAAAAGATTATATACTTCAATATGATGAGACTGTAATTGATAAAAATAAAATTATTACGGGACTTTTAGAGGATAATTATTCTAAAATTAGTGATAATATCTATAAGAAGGATTCACAGAGGCTCGAATTTACCAGCGAATCCGGTTTTGAATATACTGACGGCGGGGGCAGCAGGAAGATATACGGGAATAGCAAAAGCCAGATTGATTCAAATATAAAGGAACTGACAAAGAAACTGGGTATACCCTTTAATGAATTTAAACTGGATGAATTTGATACTCCGGATTCCGGTAAGGGTTCCAGATCAGTTTATAAAGGGATATATAAAGACTATTCGGTTTTTGATAATTATATTGAAGTGGAGGTCGAAAATTCAGGGTTAAAAAGTATCAGGTACCATTATAAAAAGCCCATGACTATTACCAACAGAGATATTAATGTTATTCCGGTTTATCAGATTTTAATAACCAGGATGACCAACTATCCAGGAATAACCATAAAGGGCGTGGATATTGGATTTAAGGGGATAACCGTGGATAAGGATACAAAAACCTTGTACGAGGGTTTGTCATGGAGAATAAAGACAACCACCGAGGGCGAGGAATTTTATTTTAATGCTACTAATGGTCAGCAGATGGAGTAGCAAAGGCATTAGCTGGATGAGGTACCATAAAACTGGTAATATTTTTTTCACAATATTTTTAGTAGAATAATTCAAAACTAAATGGTATAATGTTCTCGTGTGTGTAATGTTTAGCAAAAACATTTACAGTTTATACAAAAGGTTGGTGTAGAAGGGTTTGGATAAGTTCTTAATAAATGGGCCATGTCCCCTGAACGGAGAAGTTACCATTAGCGGAGCTAAGAATGCTGCGGTTGCTGTGCTTCCCGCAGCTTTGATTATAAATGGTATCAGCAGAATAGAAAATGTTCCTGATATTAAAGATGTTAAGGTTTTATTGGACATTCTAACTAAATTAGGCGCTAAGATAACAAAGGAAGACGACAATACCGTTATTTGTGACACACGAGAAGTAAATTGCTGGCAGGCACCTTATGAACTTGTAAAAAGCATGAGAGCTTCGTATTATTTGTTGGGAGCCTTAATTGCCAGATTTGGAAAAGCAGAAGTTTCACTTCCTGGAGGATGTGATTTTGGTTTCAGACCTATAGACCAGCATATTAAAGGGTTTGAGGCAATGGGAGCCTTGGTGAATATTGAACACGGGATAGTTAAAATTGATGCATCTCAGTTAAAAGGTGCTCAGATTTATCTTGATGTTGTCAGCGTCGGAGCTACCATTAATCTTATGCTGGCTGCTGTCAAGGCCAGTGGACAGACTGTTATTGAAAATGCAGCAAAGGAACCCCATGTTGTTGATGTGGCAAACTATCTGAATGCAATGGGAGCCAATATAAGGGGTGCCGGAACAGATGTTATTAAAATCAAGGGTGTAGACCACTTGAAGGGTGGCGGAACCCATTCCATTATTCCCGACATGATTGAGGCAGGAACCTTTATGATTGCTGCGGCAGCCACAAGGGGAGACGTTACCGTTAGAAACATTATTCCTAAGCATATGGAATCACTCACTGCAAAGCTTATTGAAATGGGTGTTACCGTTAAGGAAGACGAAGATTTTATTAGAATTATAGGCGGAAACAAGGTTAAAAATGCTAATATAATGACCTTACCCTATCCCGGTTTTCCTACCGATCTTCAACCGCAGATTACAGTGCTGCTGAATATGGCTGAAGGAGTCAGTACCATAACCGAGGGAGTCTGGGACTCAAGATTTCAGTATGTAGACGAATTCAAGAGAATGGGTGCCAGAATAAAGGTAGAAGGAAGAATTGCGGTCATTGATGGAGGCGCACCGTTGTCGGGCGCACCTGTTAAGGCTACAGATCTGAGAGCAGGTGCTGCTATGGTGCTTGCAGGCCTTGTTTCAAAGGGACAAACTGAAATCAGTAATATTAAATATATAGACAGAGGGTATGAGAATTTTGTTCACAAGCTAAATCTGCTTGGAGCAGATATTTCTAGGATCACTACTGAGGACTAGGAAACAATTCAGTGACTGGAGAAATGTAGGCAGTTACAAGCTGAATTATTACATAAGTCAGTGGGAATGGTGATTGTTTGAAAGAAACTGAAAGTTTCTGAAAAACAATGCACAAGTGCCTATTTTTTAGGCACTAAAAAATAGATGGCACGTGCAATAAATTGAATTTAAGCCCATAAAAAATTTCATTGAAATTTTTGGTTCTGCTTTGGGCAAATTTATTTTGCACGAAGCAGAAAGGGAGCTTAAATGGTTAAATTTTGCAGCTTATTTAGTGGGAGCAGCGGAAATGCCCTGTTCATAGGCACGGAAAAAACAAAGCTCCTGATAGATGCAGGTTTAAGCGGAAAGAGGATACTGGAAGCGCTTTGTTCCATTGGAGAGAATCCGGCGGAGTTAAGCGCTATATTAATTTCTCATGAGCACGTAGACCACGTAAGAGGAGCAGGCATCATATCAAGAAAACAGAATGTTCCCATCTATGCAAATGAGCACACCTGGAACGCCATGGAATACGGTCTGGGGCCGGTAAAGCTTGAGAACCGGGTTGCGTTCTGTACTGGGCAGGAATTCGAAATAGGTGATATATGTGTGCGGCCCTTCTCTATCCCACACGATGCAGCTGAGCCGGTAGGGTACAACTTTTTCGCAGAAGGTAAGCGGATTACAACCGCAACCGATATAGGCCATATGAACAAAGAGCTTCTCTCTTATATAGAAGGAAATGATCTGCTGCTGTTAGAGTCAAACCACGATGTAGAGATGTTGAAGGTAGGCCCGTATCCATGGCCTCTTAAAAAGAGAATAATGGGAGATCACGGGCACTTATCAAATGAAATGGCAGCAAAATGTATAGCGTACCTGGCTGAAAGGGGCTGCAGGAACTTTATACTGGGGCATTTAAGCCACGAAAACAACTTTCCTGAGCTGGCATACCAGACCACTTTGAATGCACTTACAGAGAAGCAGATAGCCGTTGGCGGTGATGTGGATCTGGAGGTGGCAAGCAGGGATAGAGTGGGAAAGGTTACTATACTTTAGGAAGCATATTCTATGGTAATGAGTATTTAATTAAAAAGTATTTAAGGAAAAATATTTAAGGTATAAGTACTTAAGGTAAAACGTGAGGGATAACTTTTCACCACAGCCGAAGTTTTTATAATTTATTTGAAGTATGCCAGGGGCCGGTTTTATTGGGTTCCTTTTTTATAGGTAAAATACAGATAAGGATTATCTGATATATGTAACAATGAAGATAAGAAAAGTAGAATCAAGACTAAAAGAAATTGAGAGGTCAACATGAAAATAACTGTTGCTGCAGTTGGAAAGCTAAAAGAACGCTATTTAAAGGATGGTATTTCGGAGTATGTTAAAAGGCTCTCACGTTTTGCAGACCTTGAGCTGATAGAGGTAGATGATGAGCATGCCCCGGATTCCCTCAGTCCGGCACAGGAAGCACAGGTAAAGCAGAAGGAAGCTGAGCGTCTGCTGAAAAGGATAAAGGAAGGCAGTTACATCATCCTGCTTGACCTGGCCGGAGAACAGACTAATTCCGAAGGCTTTGCATCCAGGCTGGAAAGTATAATGCTGGGTGGAAATTCACATATCACATTTGTTATAGGCGGGTCTCTGGGGTTGGATCAAAGCTTGATTAATGCTGCAAGCAACAGGATCTGCCTGTCAAAAATGACCTTTCCCCATCAGCTGGCAAGGCTGATTCTTCTGGAGCAGATATACAGGGCGTTTAAGATAATGAAGAATGAAGTCTACCACAAATGAGTTCTCATGTGAACATTATAGGTAGTAGCCTTATGCAGGCATTTATATTACAATTTCTATAAGAGCTACATATATATTTGAAATTGCGAATAATTGAATATTTATATAATATTTGCAGATTAACAAAATTGTGCATAAAATATCATGCTTTGATATTTCGATTTTAGTATCCTTTTATTGAAGGGAGGGAATTATATGGATTGGCTTGTAAAAATGAACTCAGCAATTGACTATATTGAGGCAAATTTAGCAGGTGAAATTGATTTTAATATAGTTGCTATGAAAGCTTGTTGTTCATCTTACAATTTTCAACGTATGTTTTCATTTATAACTGATATTACACTAGCCGAATACATTCGAAGAAGAAGATTAACGCAAGCAGCACTAGAATTGCAAAACTCTAATGTGAAAGTGATTGATGTAGCAGTAAAATATGGATATGACACTGCAGCATCATTTGCAAGAGCGTTCAAAGCACTTCATGGGTTAACGCCTGTTGATGCTAAGCAGGAAGGAGTAAAATTGAAAGCTTATCCTAAAGTTTCCTTTCAAATTTCGATTAAAGGAGAAAGGGAAATGGATTACAGGATTGAAACAAAAGAAGCTTTTGATGTTTTTGGTATCGAAACAATCTGCTCATTAAAAGGAGAAAAAGGTTATCTAACTCCTGGTGAGCTATGGCAACAATGCAATGAAAACGGAGAGTACGAAAGGCTTTTTTCAAATGCAGGTGATTTACCAAGCTTTTTGTCACAGGATTTATGCAAACTTCACGCTGTTGAGTACTATAGGAAGACAGAAGAAAATACATTCCCATATATGCTATGTGCATTTGTTTCAAAGAATAGTAAAACAGATGGGTATAAAAAAGTTCATATTCCTTCACAAACATATGCAATATTTCCATCTGAAAGATTTAAATGGGGTGAAGAATTTTATAAGGTTCTCACTACTTTACAAAAGAGGTTTTACAGTGAATGGTTGCCTACGGCAGAATATGAAAGGGCAGAAGGTGCAAATTTTGAGATTTATGGAGGCACAGAAGAATATGGTTATATTGAATTGTGGTATCCAGTTGTAAAGAAATAATTATTGGAATAATTACCATACTGTTGTACGCATTCTTTATAATATGTCAAAAATAACGAAGAGACACCAATAGATGGTGTCTCTTCGCTTAAAAAGCTATACGGATTTCGAAAACTCGATAGTTTAGTTGCCAAAAAAGCATTTACATTTTTCCTGATTTCGGGAACTGTTTTGTAAAAAAACATTATAATTAACCTTTTCTATCAACCATTTCCACAGCCCTTATATAAGACTAAGATTTGGACTGTAAGGTGGTAAAAACATTAGTTGCAAACAATGTTCATTATCTTTTAATACCTTTTAAAAACTCTAGCTTTCTTTTCTGAATCCATGACTGTTTTAATTGAATTTAATTCCTATTGTGATGCCCTCATAACATTTTCATCCTTTGTATTTAGTTCAACTTATATAGCATTAAATAACATTTTATATTATTTTATAGTATTTTATATTATTTTTTTGATAAAATATACCAATATTTGACTAAAATTATATAAAATGGTATAATAGAAAGAAAAATAGATTAATAGAACAATTTTACGAAGGCTTTTACCCCATCATTTTTAATTATTAAGGAGGTGATTTGCACATGTTATTAAATATTCAACCGTTACATATTGATGGTCTGGACTGTAGGGAGGATGTATTTTTTTCGGTAGCTGCTCACTACAGAGGAGAATATCGGCTGGCATTTTCTGAGGTTTTCAATTTTGAATACCTGTCTGTAGAGTCTGGACAAACTGAATTAATGTGCAATCGTATTGGTACCGGTGTTAATAAACAGGACTTACTGGAAAAGTATTACAAATTTAAGATTTTAACAGTAAAGGCAGGTACTGTTGAGGAGGTTATCAGTACAATAAAGGAACAGCTTCAGTTTGGATATCCTACCGCAATTTCCATTAATACTTACTGGTGTCCCTGGCATCGGAATTACCAAAGGGTAAGTTTGGGACATACATGTCTTGCTGTAGCTATTGACGCAGACAATAATATTACTTGCATTGATCCGGTTGAAGAAAAAGGCCACGCTATTTTGCCTTATGAGGACTTTAAAAATGGCTTTGCTTATTACTCAACCTTCCATTTTGAAAATCCACCGCAAAGCTTTGACTTTAAAGCTATTTTCTCTGATTCAGTAAAAAAAATAGGTCAATCAAATATCTTTGAAAATATGGGAAATTTTATAGAGGATTTTGCTGCAAATTTTAACTTCGAAGATGAATTCAAAACAGGCAGGCCCGATGTTTGGGGATCACTATTCTTTAGAAAGCTTATATATATATCCGGCTCCAGACTTCTTTACTCTCAATTTATTAATTATGTAAATAAGGATTTACAGAACCCAAAGCTTAATCAAATTGAAAATGATCTTCTGAATGTATATAGTAAGTGGAGAGTTGCAATAAGCTGGCTTTTAAAAGGGTTACATTCAGGTTATTCTCCGAAAATTCATGATAAAACCGTAAAAATTTTTGAGGATATACTAAAAGAGGAAAGAAGCCTTTTTGGAAAGCTTCAGGAAGCGATTGTAAGTAATACTTTATTAAGTCAGGAGGATGAAAAGATTAAAAATCCTGAATTAGAAGTTTTATGTGAGGATACGGCATATACGTACGTGGATTTAAAAAATTTCTGTAATAATATTGCATTTCATAGCACTTGTTCAAAGGACAGTGCTGCTGACTATACCGGAACAGGACATTATTTCTTATCTCAGGAGGCACCCAGTGAACAAATCATTTCATTAGACAAGATGCTTTTCAAATTTCCAGTTATACGGGATAACACTTGTGATAATGTATCTTGTAATAATCAGGTCATATCTGTACCCTCAAACGAATATAAAGGTATTTTGCTTATGGGCTCAAGCGAATGGGGAAGTTTTATTGAGCATCTTAAGTTAAACTATAATGATGGAAGAGAAGAGACACTCCAAATAACCTTTAGTGACTGGGCAGCCCAAAAACCCATATATGATGACAAATTTATATGGGGCGGAAAAGTTTATAATAAATATGAAGGCAGAGTTTATCATGGGGAATATAGTCTTTTCGCATTGCTACGACCAATACCAAGAGACAAAACATTAGTAAGTATAACCTTGCCGGAGTGTTCTAACATGCATATTTTTGCCATAACACTTTGCAAATAGCTTAAATTCAGTAACTTATTACACTTTTATAAACCATTAATACTGTTTATACTCCGGCATTAAAAACCTGAAACCTATGTATTAGAGAACGGTCATATAACTGTTTTCAGACAAAAACCTAGAACGCATTTTAGGCTTAAAAAGGGAACATTGTGCTGCTAAGGCAAGGTGTTCTTTTTTTGTTATTAAGGAAATATATAAGGTGAACTAAAATATTGTATAATTTTACCGATATTCTTTGTGATACTAAATACAAAGGATGAAAATGGTTATGAGGGCATCACAAGAGGAATTAAATTCAAAGGTCTGTCTTGAAAGACATCCATATTTGCTTGATATGAAAACATAAGCATTAAAAAAATTATTATAGTTAATAATCAAATGTTATTATTTTGGAGGAAGACTAATGATTAAAATTAAACCACATCACTTTTTGGATGTAATTAAGTTATATGGAAAAGGAATTGAGAGATTTGTTCCAGATGAGAAATATAATCATGATTTTTATTCTGTAGCAAATGAGATTATGGATAATCATCAAGTGCTTATTTGTGTAACGCTAAATGATGACAATATCTGTAGACCGTGCAGATATCTTGATAATGGAGTATGTGTTGACAAAATATATCATATTGAAGGTATAAGCTTAAAAGATGAATGGAATAAGGTTCTAGATAAACGGATAATGGAATATACAAACGTTTCAGAAAATGATAAATATACTGCTCATGACTTTTGTAAATTGCTTTATTCAATTAAAGAGCATATATTTGATATCTGGATGGAAGAAAATGATACTGCTAAAAAAAGTCGCTATGATGATTTCTGTACTGGAGCGAAAAAGTTTTTAGGATATTTTTAAAAAATTACAGTATTATTCATATATTTTGATAGAGGATTGTAAACTCAGGCAATCCTCTTTTCTTATTGATTGTAAAGTAAATTTCCATACCTGCTAACTCCTTTATAATATAAGCCGAGGTGTAGTCATTCTTGAGAATGAAGAGGTTCTCGAGGAGTTGGCAAAATAATGAGATTTTTATCTATAGAAAACATAATTTTGTTTCACGAGAAGATTGTGAAGGAAACTGGTGGGAATAGCGGGATAAGAGATAAGGATTAAGACTTGGTGGAAGCCAGGTCGTTTTCATATATCAGCGGATTATTATAGTTTTCCTTAATAATTACAGTGTTTGTCATATCAGTTATAACTGAATGCAAAAGCGATAGTTTCTGTGGAAATAGAATCCAGTCAACCTTACCCTACAGTAAAAGACATAAATAATCGGGCTCGGTAAATTTGTTTCAACTATACTTTTAACAGGAGGGAGGACGTAGAATGGACTTTTTGCAAAGAATGAATAATGCACTTGATTACATTGAATCCAATCTGGAAGGGGATGTTAATTACAAAATTGCAGCGGATTTAGCGTTTTGCTCTGTTTCCTACTTTCAGCGCATGTTTTCACTATTGACAGATATAACTTTGTCGGAATACATAAGGCGTAGGCGAATGACATTAGCTGCGTTTGAACTGCAAAATAAAAACGTTAAAATAATCGATCTTGCAATAAAATATGGTTATGAGTCTCCGGATTCATTTTCTCGTGCTTTTCAAAGCTTGCATGGAGTTATGCCTTCGATAGCACGTAATAAAGGCATATCATTGAAAGCATACCCGCGTTTGACCTTCCATATTTCTATTAAAGGAGATGTTGAAATGAATTATAGAATTGAGAGCAAAGAAGAATTCAGAATCGTAGGAGTTAAACGGAGTTTTCAAGGTCCATCTGACGATGAAAGTGTAGTGCCGTTATTCTGGGATGAAATTTATAGTAATGGTTGTTTTCAAGAGATGCTTAAAATATCAACTGGTACTCCAAAAGGGGTTCATGGATTTATTAGGGTGTTTGATGAAAGTAAGGTTGATTATACTATTGCCTGTCTCTCTGACAAGGAACCTCCAGAAGGCATGGTCAGTCAAGTAATACCTAAATCAACATGGGCAATTTTTGAGTTGGGTGGTCCGGTAAATACGGCAATGGCAGAGGCATGGAAACGTATTTTTTCTGAATGGTTACCGGCTTCGAATTATGAATATGCGGAAACAGTGGATATTGAGTGTTTTCCATATTACGGGGATAAAAGAGCATCCGATTTTAAGTTTGAAATATGGTTGCCTATTATAGAGAAAATAAAAAATAGTAGAGATATTTAAGGAAAAAAATCCTGAAGCCACTCCGAAAGTGAAAATGTGCTTGCTCTATAAGAAGTAAATGTGCTTTGAATAAACAGCTATAGGAGCGGCTGATCGGGACACTATAAATCAGCAACTGGCACATGCCCGCTCATCCAGTTCAATTCACTGTCAAGCATGAAGCGAGTACACCAGGATTTGTCAGTTGCGGTCCATTTATTATAGTTCGTAATACTGTTATACAAGGTTTCGACTGATTCCTGGGTTTTATTTTCCAGTACATTTTGGATATCAAGTAATAGATTTTCCGGTTTATTTTTTACACTTTCCAGCACCTTTAAAAACCATTTATGATAAGGATATAATGTTTCATTATGTGCTAGAATCAGCCTGCCGGCAAATAAAACAAAGTTTGTAATTGATAAATCCAAAAGATATGTATTGTTTCTTTTAAGACCTTCATAATAGTACCATTTCCATGCTTCAAACTGAGCGTAGAATTTTTCCATATTCTCATTCTTTTTTTCAACGGGAAACCTTGAAGCATCTTTAACAAGTTGTTCTAATCCGTCGATTTTTGAGTATGGGACAAAAGCATCCTTAAAAGCAAACTTTGCAGGTTCACTTCCGAATTCAGCTACTTTTTTTATAAAATCAACCGAAGTACATTTTCCATCTACATAGCCGCCTTCATATGGTGTTGCCTCTGTCTCATAGTAGTTTATGTCCCCGGATCTTATTGCTTCTTCATAAGCTTTGTCCGAAAGGACAAGCATTAAATCGATATCCGAATTTTCATTTGCAAAGCCATGCGCAACAGATCCTCCGATAATTATTCCTAAAACCTCATCTCTGGATTTTAACTTGTTTGTTATAGTTTCAATGGCAATTTTGTGATGGTTATACATTTTTGCTCAACCCCCTTAAAATTTCTTAGCGTCATTCCATATTACTATATTAATTAGTATAAGAGTAGTAATTATCGGTTTCAATAATAATATTTTCGTAAAAGTATAACTATATTAACATTTTAAGTTAATTACTGGTAAAGGGTTACTTTATGTACAGCTGCTCCACAGGATTACATACACCTTCTATTAATTGCCTACACCCTTTCATAATTGCTAGTTTTACAAAGTAAACAAATATGGTATCATATTACATATGGTGCTTTGCCTTTTGGCAAGGTGCCATATCTTTTTTTGGAATAAATACCATTAAATGTATTGTGGAACGGAGGAGATTTATGTGTCGGAAAAACTTACGCTAACTGTGCCTGTATATGAAGACCTATTGGCTCATTTAGTAGATTTTGAAGAAAGGAGGAGCAGAATAATTGATGAGTACTTTCCAGAGTATAATAAGCAGAGAGAAGAATTTGAAAAGTTGATCAGCAGCTACATTAGTGCACTGGATGAGACTGTAAGGGATGTTCTATTTTCAGAGGATGCAGGCAATGATTTTCCCTTTGTATGCTTATATAGTGAAGTCGAGATTGAAGATATTGACGAAGCAGAAACATTCAAGTATAAGATAATATCACCCGACAATGGCTATATTTCCAATGAATGTATTACATTCCTGTCACCAATGGGCAAAGCGTTGCTATGTAAAAAAGTGAAGGATACTGTTTCGGTAAATACACCTTCTGGAATATATCGATATCGAATTAAGTCTGTAAGGTTATATCAAAATGCATAAAAGGATTAACTGAGCATTACTTTACCGGGGCGATATGCTTAAGTGGAAGCAATAAAGCCATCATCGTGGCGATATGCTTAAGTGGAAGCATTAAAGCCACCTTGCTCAGGAGAAGCGAGGACAGCTTGATATGGAGTACATCCGGAGAAGTTGTCCCCTGCTTCACTTTTTAATGTGTGCCAGGGTTATCGTGAGATTTATTTTTTCCTTTAACCCATAAATTACTTACTCTATAATTGTAAGTCCCCATCTTTTTAACTCTATAAAGATGGCTTCTAGTTCTTTACCCTTCCCGGTAAGCTCATATTCAACTTTTGGAGGAATTTCCGGATAAACAATTCTATTAACCAAACCGAACTTCTCCAGTTCCCGAAGTCTAAGCGACAATGTTTTAGGGCTTATGCCTTCCAAAGAACGCAATAAATCTCCAAATCTAAGTGTTCCGTCTATCAATAAATCTCTTATTATCAAAAATGTCCATTTACTGCCGATGATATCTATTGCTGCTTCTATTGGACATTTATCCGAAGGATTTCCGCGTTCAAGCTTAATTTCTGACATAAAAAAACTCCTCCAATCCAGTGAATTCACATTACTTACTTTTATGAAATTATATGAAAATAATATCACTACTTCCCGAAGTATAGTATATACAATATAATAGCATTAAGCAAGAAATTAGACGAAAAGGAGATTAAATTTATGAATACTTTTAAAAACTATACTTTAAAAAGTATAACTTTACAGAACAGACTTGTTATGCCGCCAATGTGTATGTATTCCTCAGACGGGACCGGCAGGGCAAATGATTTTCACCTCAATCACTATACTACAAGGGCAATGGGAGGTGTTGGTCTTATAATAGTTGAAGCTACGGGGATAGCTAAAAATGGAAGAACAACTGATAATGATTTGGGAATCTGGGAGGATGCTCAAATTGAAGGGTTAAAAAATATTGTTGAAGCTGTTAAAAAATATGGTGGTAAAATAGCTGTTCAACTCAACCACGGTGGGAGAAAATACACCGGGAAAGCTGGAGAGGCTGTTGCTCCGAGTACTGTTAGATTTGATGAAAAAAATATCTTACCAAGGGAATTAACGAAAGAGGAAATAAAAGAAATTGTACTGAGCTTTAAAGGTGCAGCTGTAAGAGCTAATAAAGCAGGATTTGATGCTATAGAAATACATGGAGCGCATGGTTATTTGATTCATCAATTCTTATCTCCATTATCAAATTTACGGGAAGATGAGTATGGCGGAAATATAGAAAACAGAGCCAGATTTCTTAAAGAAATATTGCAAGCTGTAGCTGAAGTTTGGCCAGAGGAAAAGCCAATATTACTCAGAGTATCAGCTGATGATTATAAAGAAGGCGGAATAACAATTAAAGACATGGTGGAAATAATTAATCATGTTAAAGCGGATATTGATATGGTTCATGTAAGTACAGGAGGATTAATTCCGGTAGAAATAAATGCATACCCGGGGTATCAGGTAAATTATTCAAATGCAATTAAAGATAGGTGCAATATTCCTACTATAGCTGTTGGCTTGATTACAGATGTTAATATGGCAGAAGAAATAATATCAAATGGTAGGGCAGATCTGGTTGCAATAGGCAGAGAACTATTAAGAAATCCGTACTTTGTTATAAATGAAGCTAAAATCAGGAATGTGGACATTGCTTATCCGGAACAATATAAAGCTGCTTTCAGGTAAGATTCTCCGGAAGCCATGGCTTTAATATCTCAAAGGGTATTTTTGTTCCGTTAATGGATTCACCAATTTTGACATTAGGTTTGAGTTTTCCATGATAGTCGCTTCCACCTGACGCATAGAGTCCGTGTTTATTGCAATAATTTAAAAGATAGTTTGTCTTATCCATGTCATGAAGAGAATGATAACATTCAATACCATCAAGTGCATTTAGCGATACTATGGAGTTCAGAAATTCATCATGGTCATCGGCAAAATATCCATAGAGATGAGCCAGGAAAGCTTTACCCCCTGCTTTTCTTATGAGATTGGCAGCTTCGGGTACCGTTGGATAGTTTTTTATCTGATCAAGAAAAAATGGACTATCAGGGTTGTTGACACAAGTTCTGTAAAATGCATTCAGACTTTCCCAAATTTCTTTAGTAAAGTGTTTTTCATTTTCAGGGTATTTCTTAAAATCGGAATACATTACTTGTGTTGCGAAATATTTGCCACTCTTAATTGATAAATTATTACTATAGGAAATTTTGAGATTTTTGCATACACGCTTCAGCTTTTCCAGGTAATCATTTTCTCTTTCAAGGAATTTTTCGTCAGATACAATCCCTGTCGAATTTATTGTCTCAAGGTCTATACCATAGCCCAATATTTCAATAGGTTTACCATTATGTACAACAGAAAGCTCACAGCCGGGAATAACACTACCTTCAAAGTAGCTGCCGATTTCCATATCTCTCAACTTTTTATAGGCACCGATAGAGTCATGGTCTGTAATAGATATATACTTAAGACCTGACTTCTGTGCCTTAATTAGAATATCTATGGGTTCGTCGGATCCGTCTGATGAAGTTGTATGAATATGTAAATCTATCATTTGTTGTCTCTCCCTGTTTTAATTAATAAATTATATTTTATACCTCTTTACAAGTTTCGGCAATGAGGGTTTGGAGTGAAATTTATGCATTCATTCTCTTTATTATCCGTGAGACTAATGATATATTTATTAATATAAAGAGCTCGTTAATATGGATTAATCAATAGAGTTTTCTAATTGATATGTGGAGAACAACTTGTATAATAAGTCACTATTGTTAGCGAGTCATGGATTTACAGAAATTTATATTAAAAAGGGTATTATTTAATGAGTGAAGTATTAATTGGTATTCTAGCTGGAATGGGGCCAAGATCAACGGCACCATTTATTGAGTTGGTTATTGATGAGTGTCAAAGACAATATGGAGCAAAGTATGATGAGGAATTTCCCAAAATGATAGTGTACTCTTTACCTACTCCATTTTATATTGACCGCCCGATAAATCATGAGCTTATGAAAAAAACTATAATTGAAGGCTTACAAAAACTGGAATCGTTTGGTGTAAGTTTTATTGCTATGCCATGTAATTCGGCACATATATATTTTAAGGAGCTTAAGGAATCAATTAACATTAATCTTTTAAACATAATAGATGAAACTGTAAAGAAATTACCTGTGGCTTCACAAAAAGTGACTCTGTTTTCCACAAGCTCGACTTTTGAGTCCCAAATATACCAAAAGGGTATACTGGATAGCGGAAATGAATTTATTTTTAAAGATGAATGGCAACTTAAGATAAATAATCTTATTCAAAGCATAAAAAAAGATAAAAAGAATGCCAGGAATATTGGTGACTTGAATGAACTAATTGAAGAGGTCAAAAGAGAAAAAATTGAGAATATAATAGTGGCTTGTACCGACTTAAATGTTGTTTTGGATAATGTAGATTCTCAAGTTAATATCATCGACTCATCAGAATGTTTAGCTAAATCAATTGTCAGCAGATATTTGGAATTGAATAAATAAATCACATACAATAACTTTGATACCTGCGAGGAGATAGGAGTAACCTAAAATGAAACAAAACAAATATGATGATAGTATTTTCTTTGATAAATATAGTAATATGGAACGTTCAAAGAATGGGCTTGAAGGTGCCGGGGAGTGGCATGAATTAAGAAAAATGCTTCCCGACTTACGGGACAAAAGAGTTTTGGACTTAGGCTGCGGCTTCGGATGGCACTGCCGGTATGCTGTTGAAAACGGTGCCAGGTCGGTTATAGGTGTGGATATATCACAAAAAATGTTAAGTGCAGCAAAAAGTAAAACAGATTCCGAAAAAATACAATATCTTTGTATGCCAATTGAAGATATAGACTTCACAGCGGATTCCTTTGATGTTGTTGTCAGCTCTTTAGCACTACATTACATAAAGTCATTTGAGGATATTTTAAGTAAAATAGATAAATGTCTTTCAAAAGGAGGCGATTTCATATTCTCTGTGGAGCACCCTGTTTTTACTGCTTACGGTGAACAGGACTGGTATTATGATCAACAGGGAAATCGCCTGCATTGGCCGGTTGACCGGTATTTCGACCAGGGTGAGAGAAAAGCAAATTTTCTGGGTGAGGAAGTCATTAAGTATCATAAAACCCTGACCACCTATTTAGGGGGCCTGCTTAGGGCAGGATTTGAAATCACGGGACTTGTTGAACCTACGCCTGCAGAAAATTTGCTGGATACAGTACCTGAAATGTCTGATGAGCTGCGCAGACCAATGATGCTGCTTGTTTCTGCAAGAAAAAAGTAATTGTAAGAAAAAAAGTATTGCATGAAAAAAGTATAGTATGAAGAAAGTATAGAAAAGTAATTGCCGGAATTGCGTAATCAGAAAGAAGAAAACGGGGATAATAAACTTTAGGATTTGTTAAAGAAGAATTTTTTATCCCTTGTGCCCGGATAGTACAATTCATTTGGCACTTTGGGGATGTGGAGGGAAAATGAAAAATATTAATGGAGCAATTGATAGAATCAGAATACTTGAATGTCCCACCGGAGAATTGGAAAATCGAGTTGCAGGAATACTTGAGGATTACGGAATTGCAGATAGAAGTAAAGTAGACATAAATAGAGACAATTCCTTGGACAGGGAAGAAGCACAGGCGTACAAGGTGAAAATTCCAGGTGAAGGTCAATCTATTGTAGTGTTGGCCAAGGCTGGCCTGGACGATTACGTTGCAAAGGTTGTAGATGTTTACAGTAATTCATAGATATTATTGGAGAGCCCCCTGTGTAAGGAGGCTCTCCCTCTGCAATAGTGCTATGTTTATAACAACTTAAATTAAGGATGTATTCATATTGCTATACCTTTACCAGCTGTAAACTGTTATCGCCTATACAACATGTAAGTATGGCAGTATATAGCAGGTGATAGTAGGAATAGCAGGATATAATAGGGGTATAATAGAAAAATTACAGAGAAAACTAGGTTACAGGTATTGATAATTGCATAATGGGCTATTATATGGGAACTATAGAAAAGAAATTATGCGGTTGATAAAACATATTTTGCCCGGAGGAAAGTTATGCCTTTAAACCCCAGTATTTCTGTATACAGTGAAATTGGAAAATTAAAATCCGTTCTTATACACCGGCCAGGTGTGGAGGTTGAAAATATAGTACCGGATTATTTGCAAAGACTTTTATTTGATGAAATTGTCTATCTTGATCAGGCACAGCGAGAACATGATCAGTTTGCTCAGATCCTGAGAAATGAAGGGGTCGAAATACTGTATATTAAGGATTTAATGGCAGATATATTGCAGGACTCCAATGTCAGGGAAGAATTTTTAATGGAATTCATGATGGAGGGAAAGGTTGTAACCCAGGGGCTTCAGGAGGCTATAAAAGAATTTTTCAGCACATTGACGCCAGCAGAATTTATAGATAAGTGTATATCAGGGATCAGACACGAAGACCTGAAAGATATTAAAGCAAAAACACTGGGGGATATGATCAGGAATGCATATCCATTTCATCTTGACCCCATTCCGAACATGTACTTTCAAAGAGATCCTTTTGCTTCCATAGGAACGGGAATATCCTTGAATGTAATGGCAAATGAGACAAGAAACAGGGAAACTATATTTGCAAAGTACATCTTCAATTATCACCCCAAATTTAAGAATGTTCCAAGATGGTATAACAGGGATAAGACTCACCCCATTGAAGGCGGAGATATACTGGTGCTTTCAGATAAGGTCATAGCAATAGGTATAAGCGACAGAACCA
Source organism: Bacillota bacterium (assembly GCA_023409265.1). Classification (GTDB taxonomy): domain Bacteria; phylum Bacillota; class Clostridia; order Acetivibrionales; family DSM-1351; genus Ruminiclostridium. Next base: position 196,582 of record JAEYHZ010000044.1, read on the forward strand.
GTGCTATCGCTATTGAGAGAGTGGCTCAAAATCTTCTGAATTCAGAGGAGTCTTTTGAAACGGTACTCGCATTTGATATTCCGAAAAGGCGGGCATATATGCATCTTGACACGGTCTTTACCATGGTAGATTACGACCAGTTTACAATATACCCGGGAATCGAGGCGCCTCTGGATGTATATAGCATTAGCAGAGCGGAAAAAAACAAGCTTAGCATAAAATGCGAACATAGAGACCTCTCTGAGATTTTAAAGGAACACCTGAAGCTGCCGGCTGTCAACCTGATAAGATGCGGTAATGGAGACAGCATAGCAGCCAGCAGGGAGCAGTGGAGCGATGGCAGCAATACTCTCGCAGTTTCTCCGGGCAGAGTTGTCTGCTATAACAGAAATCGTGAAACTAATAGAGCATTAAGACAGAACAACATTGAAGTTCTCGAATTTGACTCCTATGAACTTTCCAGAGGCCGCGGGGGCCCCAGGTGTATGAGTATGCCTCTATTCAGGGATAATCTTTGATTTGAACTTTAACTGCCGGTTTCTGCCTTAAAAGTAACTAGTTTTTACCCTTCAAATACTTGTTTCCAAAAAGCAGGTCATACTGGATTAAGCGGTAGTCGGTAACAAGTTCACTGTCAGCATCCACAATATCCATATTCTTTAAATGCATGATTGGGTACTTTTCCTCAAGTTTTGGCATTATATTGAAGTAACTTGGAAACTTTACACCTGCATCCTTCAGCATTTCATAAGAAAGATGGGCCGGTGAAATTATTTTTGGAAAAGTCCTCATTTCCTTGAAATTTGACCATGTGACCAGTGGAGTAGTGTAATATTTCAACTCTCCGATACCCTGCCTGTTTTCAGCAGTTTCCTTGGCACCGAGCCTGTCATATATATTGTAGTAATCATTCAGAGACCCGAGTCTTGGTGCATGATCTCCGAAGAAATACACAATTGTGGGTTTATTACTCTTGCTTAGTGTATCAATAAGCTTTCCGAGAGATTGATCTGCATCATAAAGTCCTTGCGCATACCCGTTTACAATGTTTTTCTCAGTTTCATTCAACTTGTCGGATTCTACATTAACGTCAAAGCTGGTGTATTTATTGTCAAAAGGGTCGTGATTTTCCATGGATACCGCGAATATAAAGGCAGGTTTGTCCGAGGAATTTAAAGTATCAAGTATTTTATCAACAAGAGCATAGTCTGATATATGCGGACCTTTTGTCTGCGTTCCCATATCAAAGCTCTCAACGTCATAAAATTTGTCGAAGCCAAAATAGTTGTAAACCTTATCCCTGTTATAGAACCAACCTCCATTCGGGTGGATAGCTGTGGTGCTGTAGCCATTATTTTTGAAGACAGAAGCAATACTGGGAGTTTCAGTTCTCAAGTATGCATTGTATGCTATGATACCGGGACCCATAAAGTAAAGAGACATACCTGTCAGTGCTTCAAACTCGGTATTGGCCGTGCCTCCTCCGATCGCAGGCGGAGCAAGCTCTCCCTTTTGATACTTGTGAACATTTTCAGCAACATCCTTGCTGAATTCTAAACCGTTCAGTCTGGATAAATCCCAATAGCTTTCACTCATAATAGCTATTACATTAGGTTTTTCATCAGAGACTGCAGCGGAGGCTGCAACTGCTTCGTCTCCCGCATTCTGATATTTTTCCGAAATTGCCTGCATAGTATCTTCGTTGTAGCCTTCAGGTTCGGGATTCAGGTACTTGTCCAAATCCGTGAGATAAAAATAATTTTGGGCATACATACCATTAGCCAGAATTTCTAATTTACCTATATACCAGGACCTTTCAATACCTATTTGGACAGAAAGGGAATGGTCGGTCAATACATTGGCATTTAAAAGAAATAAGCAAAGAGCAAACGGTATTAAAACAAAGTTAATTTTAGGCTTAAGATATCTGCCCACATTTCTTCTGTATTTAACCAGTAAAAATAAAGCTCCAAGTATTACAATAACCACGGCAGCAACGATTGGTATACTAAGGTATTCCTTGCAAATGCCTATGAGGTTTTTTATCATGTAGACATCCCAGGGATAAAAGGGTTCATCAAAATAAGTAAACTTTATAAAATTTGCTATAGAGAGAAAGACTGCAGTAATGGCAATCAAAACATTTGATATTCCTTTGCCGAGCACAGTAATCAGGCACAAATATAAACCTGCTAAAACAAGCATATTAAACATTATGTTAGGATGCAGCATGTCAATTATGGTTGACTTGAATTCCTGCCTTATGGTAAATTCGCACAAAAAGGTTGTAACACCCACAACAGCAAAGAATGAAATAAGATTGAACACTGCCCTGTAGTAATTTGAGAGATCAAAGACAATATTACCTTTCTCAAACTTTGAAGTCAGCATCCGGAATATAAAGTTTCCTGTGGCAGCAAACCAGCCCAACGATAATGCAATAAAAGGCAAATACATGGCAGTAACAGTTCCCAGTTTTACAGTATTGGTAAACAGTATACTTCCAAGAATGGTTTGACCAAGGGATTTATATAAAAACAATACCAGCAGCATTGCCGAGGCTGCCAGGTTAAAAAGGCCGAACAGCCATATTTTTCTGGTTTTTATTATGTTTTTCTTATGAGTTAATGCTCCAAGAGAATATACCGGGTAAAAAACAATAATAAAGAGCGGTATGCTAAAAGGGAGAACAGCAGCTGCATAAACTGAAACGAAGGCCAGTAAAAATGTTACAGGCAGGAAGGACTTATACTTAATAAGCAGAGGTGTAATAAAGCTCCAGATCAGATATGAGAGCAGCAGCATGTTTATTAGCAGAACCTTGTGATTAAAGGTAAGAACCAAAATAACTACATTAATAGCCAATAAAATTATTTTTGAGTAAGGTATTGCTTTAAGTTTATCCGGAATATTCGGCATATTGAATACTACATAGGAGGAAACCAAAGCCAGTATGAGTTGAGTAAAACCATTACCATTATAAAAAATATCAATTGTACTTATAAGAGCTGCAGCTATTACAGCAAGTATTCCTTTGTTTAATATTTTCATTGTATCTTCCCAGCTTCCATTGATTTATTAACCAATAGATTATATCAAAGTAATTATTAATGTTAAAGTATTGTTAATATTAAATTAATAATTGTAATAGAAAAGTAAAACAGGCAGAACATGTAATGAAATTATTGATAACCTTAACACAAGTTATAAATTGTGTTCAATAATTTATAACTTGTGTTAAGCTAATGCTTTATTATTTTATACAAATAAAATCATTTTCATATTTCTAATTAATTACAGCCATTTTATTCAGGCAAGTTCAAGGGCTATCTCCATCATATTTGTAAATGAAGTCTGGCGTTCTTCTGCTGTAGTGACTTCATGTGATACCAGACTATCGGAAACTGTCAGAACACAAAGTGCGTTTACACCTGCACGGGCAGCATTCATATATAATGCTGCTGCTTCCATTTCAATTGCAAGAACGCCCATCTTAGCCCACTTCTTCCAGGTATTCGGATCATCATCATAGAAAATATCCGAAGAAAGGATATTGCCGACCCTGGTTGTAATACCTTTGCTGTCAGCAATGTCAACTGCTTTTTTTACCAGAGTCCAGGAGGCTGTTGGTGCAAAAGTTCCCGGCAGATCATACTGTGATGCAAAATTGGAATTGGTTGACGCAGAAATTCCAATAATAATATCTCTTATTTTTATATCTTCCTGAATGGCACCGCAGGAGCCTATTCTTATTATATTTTTAACTCCATAGAAATGTATAAGTTCGTATGAATATATACCAATTGAGGGCATTCCCATTCCTGATCCCATTATAGAGATTTTCTTTCCTTTATAGGTTCCTGTATATCCAAACATGTTTCTAACAGTATTAAACTGTACAGGATTTTCAAGGTAGGTTTCGGCTATGAATTTGGCACGAAGCGGGTCTCCCGGCATTAACACGGTCTCAGCTATTATGCCTTGTTCATTAACATTAATGTGTGGTGTTGGAATCATACATTTTTCCTCCAATAAAATAGTAATTATCAAGTCTGCAGCAATGTATCCTTATTTTGTCCATTTTCAAACAGTTTATAACGAGGCAATAGATGTAATCCACCTGTACAGGTGGCGGGTACCGTTCCTGTTTTCAGGCGGTGAGCATTCCATAGTGTCTCCGGGGACACCTTTGCCCCGTTGAAACGCGTAAGGTAAGAAAATTTTTCTACAGACGAAAAATTTTCTATTGAATCAATGCGTTATAAATACTGCAGCTAATAATTAAATTATACAATTTTTCCAGTAAAAATACAGAAGAAAATTAAGTTGTTCGAAGTATTGCTAAATTGTATTGTTAATTTTCTCAAAAGATTTGTTAATTCCTGTTAAAGTTTAGGAATGGATTTAGTTTTAGAGGTATAATAAAAATAGGATAGGAATACGGAATATGAGGATATTTATATGGGCATTATTCTAATTTCTTTTGGAATTTTATTTGTTCTGATACTGGAACACAAAATTAATTTAAGGAAAAAGTATCAGATTTATACTGAGCGATTTACCAGATATTATATCGATTTTCTGGTAATGTTACTAGCGCTGAGCTTAGAATTCGGTATATTCTGTTTGTTATCGTCTATAAACCTGCCCGGATTTGTTATTGAATGCATAATAATCTTTTTAACCATATACGCATTATTTGTCATATTACCAATAAGATCAATCGATGGGTTACTTGGTAAGATATTCAGAGACTGATAAAGAATCATTCATTTGCCTATATAATGCCAAACAAATTGGTGTTGACTTATTAAAATCACTTGTGCTATAATAACTCCTGCAGGAAAGACAGATGCCCTACACTTAGCAACTAAGTGGGCTTCAGTCGTAAAACTTGTGCAATGGGAGCTTAGCTCAGCTGGGAGAGCATCTGCCTTACAAGCAGAGGGTCATAGGTTCGAGCCCTATAGTTCCCACCATTGTGCTGGTGTAGCTCAGCAGGTAGAGCAGCTGACTTGTAATCAGCAGGTCGGGGGTTCAATTCCGTCCGCCAGCTCCAAACAAAAACTCCGAGGTAAGTCGGAGTTTTTTTATGCCCAAATTTAACTGGAATTGAACCCGAAAGGGCACGAGCCGTGGGGATTGGAAAGGGGATTCCCCTTCCCGGTTTAGAGGGGGTGCTCAGAAATGCGAAGCATTTCGTCGAAGGGGGGAGTAGTCCCCCCTAGCGAAGGTTTAGGTGAGTGTAGGAGCCCGGCACCTGAGCGAAGAGAGGGTGGGCGACGTCATAAGCATGGCGAAGCCGTGCGTTTCCGTCCGCCAGCTCCAGGAAAGACTTTGATGAAGATCAAAGTCTTTTTTTATATTTTATGCGGAATTGAACCCGAAAGGGCACGAGCCCGGCGGAGCCAAGCCAATAGAACTCCTCATTCAGCATTATGTAAATAAGTTAGAATTCTTATGTTCCTAAGCAATTCAAATTAAATCTTCAATTAATTACTAATTTATGTTAAGTAATATATGGTATAATAAGAAGCAAATAACTTTTATTAAAGGCATAACTAAATACAAACTCCGTTACAAGGCGAGATACTTTTCATTAATACAAGACGGACGAAGGCGTAATAATTGTTTTATTGCAACAAAGTACAGTGAAATTCTACTTTTTTGACAACAAAGTAGTACTGGCGGAAAATAGCCGTCTTAAATGGGGAAGTTATAATTTAATCATGCCTTAACATAACCAATTAATAAGCCGTTATATTAAAAGTACTTTTATTTATACTTTAACATGACTACATAAAATAAGGAGTAAATTAGTGAGATATTTGACTATTGACCTTGTACAGGAAGGCATGAGAGTAGGTAAAACCATATTTAATGAGCAGGGAGTAGTTTTACTTAACGCAAACGCAGTATTAACAAGAGCTACAATAGACAGACTTGAATTTCTGGGTTACAAAGGACTTCTAATTGAGGATGAAATTTCAGAAGATATTGAATATTATGAAAATTTTGTATCCAATGAAGTTAAATTCTCTTTGGCTAAGAAGCTGAATAATGCCATTTTGGTGAATGCAGACAGCAATAAATTGTACAAAGAAATTGATAATCTCAAATCCATGATTTCCGAACTAATTGACGAGATGTTATCAAAGAGGGATTTAAACCTGAATCTTCTGGAATTAAAGATGTTTGATAATTATACATATTTTCACTCGGTCAATGTGGCCATTATTTCTCTGGCAATTGCATACCATCTGAAGATGAACAAGGCTGATTTGCTTACGGTTGGTACTGCTGCGCTTCTTCATGACATAGGCAAAATATGTGTGGGTACTGAGATTTTAAACAAACCCGGTAAACTAACGGAAGAAGAGTACGAAATTATGAAAACTCACAGTAAAAAAGGGTATGATATATTAAGTAATGGAAATAATTTATCTGTAAAGGCCACGGTTTCTGTGCTATCTCACCATGAACATTACGATGGGTCAGGTTATCCAAACGGCTTAGCCGGTGAAAACATTTTACTGTTTGGAAGAATAATATGCATTGCAGATGTCTATGATGCTTTAACCTCTGACAGACCTTACAGAAATGGTTGTTCGGTTCTGGAAGCAATAGAATATATTATGGCAAACAGCGGCTCCTTGTTTGATCCTGAATTGGTTACACTATTTGTCTCCAAGATTAATCCATATCCTGTTGGCTCGTCGGTTCGGCTTAGTAACGGTGAAATAGGCCTGGTTGTTAACAATAGTGACAAATTGTGTCTAAGGCCTAAAATTAAGTTAATAGAAGAAAACAGAGTTGTTGACCTGTTTAATGATAAAGATTACCTTTCAATAGTAATAACCGGATTATTATAGGTAGGCCGACTTTCTCGCCCATGCTTTACATAAAAAACTGATAAAGGAATTTTTCTTTTTTTATAGAATATAATTATATCATCAGGGCGTTATTGGATGATGAGGTGAGAGAGATGCTGATAGATATGGATATAACAATTGCATATAAATGCTTCTCTTGTGGTACGTTTGATTTTACTCGAATCAATCTCTTCAAACTTTTTTCGGGCGAAAATACTCAATCAGACTGCAAATGTGGCAACGCCAGATTAGAAATATTTAAATCTGCCAAAGTTGACTATTATATACTATCAGTACCTTGTATTGGCTGTGGTTCGACGCATAAGCATATAATAAGGAGAGATCTGCTGCTGTGTAATAACATTATTATATATAGATGTCCCGTAACCGGTATAAAGAATTGCTTTATTGGTAAAGATGTTTCTGTCAGAAAATTCATAGATAATTTTGAAAAGGAATTGGATGGAATTATTGATGGTCTTGGGTATGACAGTTATTTTGACAATACCCGGGTAATGCTGGATACGTTGAATAAAATACATGATATAGCCGAAAAGGGGCAGCTGAACTGCGAATGTGGAAGTGATGATATTACTGTTTCAATGCTTCGTAAAGGTATAGCTCTAAAGTGTGCGAATTGTACGAGGACTAAATTCATTCCGGCATCTAACAACAATGACCTAAAAAAAATAATGCAAAAGGACAGGATAATCCTGCTAAGTAAAAAATCAAAATTCAAGATACAAAACTAAAGACCTGTTAGTGGCTTAAAATTTTAGGAAATATTGTCAGTATTGTGGGAAAATAACACTAAGATTGACATGTATTTACACATTTGATATAATGCATTTTGTGGAATATTCAAAAATTCTCCTCTAGAAAAAGGAATTAAATAAAAAGTTTTTTCTAAAGATTTTTCGAACAAATTTCCTATTTTAATGTTCAATAATAAAAATGATTATATAAGGTGGTGAACTATGGATCAGATTGATTTACAGTCAAAAACACTTGAAGATTTACGCTATATTGCAAAAATGATGGGTGTTAAAAACATATCCAAATTAAAAAAGAATGAATTATTGGATATATTATTGAAGGATTCTAAAGAAGCCAAGAAAAAAGAAGATTCAGGACTTTCAGAGAATACTGCTAATTCCGTGGAAACAGCACCCGCGATAACCGAAAACGCTGCCAGGACACAAAATGTTGATGATAATGCTGAAAACAAAGGCATTTCTGAAAGTGACAGAGAAGGTGCTGATACCGATAATGTAAATACATCAGCAAACAAGTCAGCTAAAACCGGTAAAGGAAAGAAAAATGTTAAAGCGGATAAAAATGCTGATTCAGATAAAGACAAAGATAAATATTCGGCAATTTCTGCAGACCAATCCGAAAAGAAGGAAGCAGTTAATGAAATTATAGATACTGCTAAGACCGATCAAAAGCCTGAAAGTGTAATAAATTCCCACGAGACTGTAGCTAATGAACCAAAAGTTAACGAAGATGAAAAAACACATGATGTTGAAGCATCTGTACTGAGAAAATCCCGAAGAGGCAGACCTAGCAAAACAGCGAAGGATGTACCTGCTGAGACCGGTGATAAAGAGACAGAAAAGCTTGATACGCCAGCGGTGGTAGAAAGTAAAGAAGAACCCGCAAGTAAAGATCCCAAACCAGGCAGATTGTCAGAAAAACTATTACATTTAGATAAAAGAGAAGATAATAAAAGAACAAGTTCCAGAAGAGTTCAACCTGACAAAACTGAACAGAAAGCAGAAAATGATAATGCGGATAAGAAACCTGTTATCACTCCCGGACCTGTCAATAGACCTGTGAGAACAAATTTTTCCGTCCGGAATTCAAAACCGGATTCCATAGCGGATGGCAGAGTACCTGCACCTGAAACCGCAAAAGTTGAGAAAAAGCTGCCCCAAATTCAAGACAGAACAGCTGCAAAACCGGCTTTACCACAGCCGCAATCACAGCAGTTGTCCAACCAGCTTCCAGCGAGACCGCAGCAGGTGACACAACCACAGGTGCAGCCACAGCAGGCACAGAATGGTCAGGCAGTTCAGCAGCAGCCAGCTCAGCAAGTCCCAATAATACCGTCAGCTCAACAGCCTGTACAGCAGGTGCAACCTACACAGCCGGCACCTATCTCACAGGTTCAGCCACAGCAGCCAAATGAAAAGATAGAAAGCGATGATCCCGTTGAAGGAGTATTAGAAGTACTACCTGACGGCTATGGTTTCTTGAGAAGTGAGAATTACCTGTCCGGACCCAGAGATATTTATGTATCTCCTTCACAAATCAGGAGATTTGGACTTAAAACAGGAGACAAGCTCAGAGGTAAAGGCAGAATTCCCAAAGAGGGTGAAAAATTCCAGGCTCTTCTCTATGTGCAATCGATCAATGGAGATACTCCTGATGTTGCCTCCAAAAGAATTCCTTTTGAGTATCTGACACCTATATACCCGGACAGCAGAATTACATTGGAGACTTCTCCCAGAGAGTTCTCGACACGTTTGATAGATTTAATTGCTCCTATAGGTAAAGGCCAGAGAGGAATGATAGTATCACCTCCTAAAGCCGGTAAAACCATATTACTTAAAAAGATTGCAAATGCTATAACTGTTAACTATCCAGAGGTTGAGCTTATTGTATTGTTAATAGATGAACGTCCTGAAGAAGTAACCGACATGCAGCGTTCAATAAAGGGAGAAGTTATTTATTCAACCTTTGATGAAGTTCCGGAGCATCATATAAAGGTTGCTGAAATGGTACTGGAAAGAGCTCAGAGACTTGTTGAACAGAAGAAGGATGTAGTAATACTCCTTGATAGTATCACAAGACTTGCAAGAGCTTATAACCTAACTATTCCTCCAACAGGCAGAACCCTATCCGGTGGTCTTGATCCCGGTGCGCTGCACAAACCAAAGAGATTCTTCGGTGCTGCCAGAAATATTGAAAATGGCGGAAGCTTGACCATAATGGCAACTGCGCTTATTGAAACAGGAAGCAGAATGGATGATGTTATTTTCGAAGAATTCAAGGGAACAGGTAACATGGAACTGCACCTTGACAGAAAACTTTCTGAAAAGAGAATCTTCCCTGCTATCGATATCAACAAGTCCGGTACAAGAAGAGAAGAACTGCTGCTTAGCCAGAAAGAACTCGAAAGTGTTTACGCCGTCAGAAAGGCAATGAGCAATATGGGTACTGCTGAGGTGACTGAAATATTGATAAACCGTCTGTTGCAAACAAAGACTAATGACGACTTTGTAAAGAGTATTAATATTTCATTCCTTGATAAGAATTCATAGGTTGCCAATAATTTCATTTAACGCCTTGGTCATAAGTCATAAAAAGGGTCTTGCGGTATGCAGGTTTTTATGTTAAAATATCACTTGCCTCTTTAATAAGCAACTTAGTACAAAGTGTACGTTGAATATATAACGAGGCGATAGATGTTCCCCACCTCTACAGGTGGCGGGTATCGCTCTGGATTCCAGGCGTGAGCATCTCTCCCGCCTCGTTGCAACGCGAATAGGGTAAGAAAATTTTTCTGCAATCGAAAAAGTTTCCATTCAACCTATGCGTTATAAAGATTGAGGACGTTTCAATTATGTTTGAAAGAAGGTGAAAAGCAATGAAAGAAGGTATACATCCTGATTACCAGGAAGCAGTAGTTAAGTGCGCGTGCGGCGAATCTTTTACAACTGGTTCTACTAAAAAGGCCCTTCACGTTGAAATTTGTTCAAAATGTCATCCGTTCTTTACAGGAAGACAGAAACTCATTGATACCGGTGGACGTGTTGATAAGTTCAAAAAGAAATATGGTATCGTTGATAATCAATAATATGAAGACATTAAAAGACTGGGAAGGAATTTCCCAGTCTTTTGTTTAACTTATTTATGTGTTCAGTCAAAATAACTCCTGATGCTATAAGTATTAAGTATTCTGTGGCTTACTTGAATATAATTGACTTAAACGTATAATTGATTTAATATGAGCCATATAGAGTATTTTATAAATAGTAAAGAAATACGTATTTGACAATAAAGACGAAATGTATCTTTAGATATCGTTAAATTATATACCATTAAATCATATATCAGTAAATTATATATCAGTACATTGATGTGATTCTTAATTATTCGTAATATCAGGATGTATAAAAGGAGGTTGTATGAAGAAGACAACAATTGGTGGTCAGGCGTTACTGGAAGGGCTTTTGATGATAGGTCCCGAGTATAGGGCTACAGCTATAAGAAAACCTGATGGAGAAATAGTAATTGATAAAACACCACAGAAACCAAAGGGTAAGTTAACAAAAATACCTGTGGTAAGAGGTGCCGTTAATCTATTCTCTCAAATGGTAATAGGTGTTAAAGCTCTCATGTATTCAGCCGATTTTGTTGACCTTGACGGTGGAGAAAAATATGAACCTTCTAAATTTGAAAAGTGGCTGGACAATAAGTTTGGAGACAAGGTGACAGATATAGCCATATATTTTTCAGTAATAATCTCTATAATATTTAGTGTTGGTCTTTTTATCTTGCTTCCAAATTTTGTGGCCAACTTTATCCCTGTCAACAGAGATACCCAATCCGGTGTTATCGCTCTGAACCTCATTGAAGGTGCAATAAGAGTCGGTATATTTATCGGTTATCTGGCACTGGTTTCACTGCTGAAGGAGATGAGAAGAGTATGGGAATATCATGGCGCTGAGCATAAAACCATACACTGTTATGAGCACAATGAGGAACTTACAGTAGAAAATGTAAGAAAGTTTACAACGAAACACCCTCGCTGCGGAACTTCCTTGTTCTTTACCATAATGATAATAAGTATTCTGATCTTTTCTTTTACTGGATGGCACAATGTGTTCTTAAATGCATTAATAAGAATTCTTCTAGTGCCTGTTGTAGCAGGAGTATCTCTTGAGGCTATAAAGTTTGCTGTAAAGCATGATAACTGGCTGTTTAAGATTTTCAGTGCTCCCGGACTCATGTTTCAGGCCTTCACTACAAGGGAACCTGACGACAGCCAGATTGAGGTTGCTATCGCAGCTTTTAAGGAAGTAATGCCGTCAGAAGACGGAAGTGATGAGTGGGGTAAGTAATAGAAAGCTAATTGATGAAGAGTGAAGTATGAATATAAAAGAATTTTTGCTATATGCTACAGAGACACTTAAAAACTCGGATATAGAAACCCCGGCTTTGGAAGCCGGGGTTATGCTTTGCCATGTTCTGAAATGCGGCAGAGCATATCTGTATACCCATAATGACAGGGTTCTCCGACAGGATGAACTGGAGGAGCTGGAGGCATTTCTACAAAAGAGAGCAGCTAATGTACCACTGCAGTATCTTTTGGGAGAAACCGAATTTATGTCTCTGACCTTTAAAGTAAGTCCGGCTGTACTGATTCCAAGACAGGATACCGAAATTCTGGCGGAGAAATGTATTGAACTGTTGCGTGACCGGATAAAGTTATCTAATGAAGAAAACAGTATTATACGTTCTGTCAAAATCCTGGATATGTGTACCGGCTCGGGCTGCATCGCCGTCAGCATAGCACATTACTGCCCTGAAAGCAGGGTTGTGGCCTGCGATGTATCACGGTCGGCCCTGGAGGTTGCCAAAAGTAATTCCGAGAGGGCAGGAGTGCAAAACAGGCTGGAATTCCGCTGTGGCGATTTATTTGAAGTACTGGACGGCGAGGAAAGGTTCGAGCTTATTGTCAGCAATCCGCCATACATCGAAACAGAAACCGTTAGCGGTCTTCAGACTGAAGTTCGTGACCATGAGCCATATATTGCCTTAGATGGAGGAGCAGACGGGCTGAACTTCTATAGAAAGATTGTCGCTGAAGCACCAAAATTCCTCATCAGAGGCGGACACCTTGCCTTTGAAATAGGCTACAACCAGGCAGAAAGTGTCAGCAGGCTAATGGAAAAAGACTTTGAGGAAATCACTGTACTAAAAGACCTGGGTGGAAACGATAGAGTCGTGTATGGAAAATTAATGTAAGTGCTATTAATATACAAGTACGCGAGTAAAGACTTTTTTTAGTCCGCGAGCACAAAAGATAAAAAATGTCCGCATGGTTAGAAAAAGATAATGAAATTGGATCATACACATTTTATTATTTTTTTCGGTTGCGGATATTTTTATGTTTTGGTGCCATGAACCTGATGCAATTACTATCCCTAAAAATTCAGTGCTGAACGATAGAGCTGTGTTTGGAAAATTAATGTAAGTGCTATTAATATACAAGTACGCGAGCACAAAAGATAAAAAATGTCCACATGGTTAGAAAAAGATAATGAAATTGGATTTCATACACATTTTATTATTTTTTTCGGTTGCGGATATTTTTATGTTTTAGTGCCATGAACCAGATGCAATCACTATCCCTAAAAAATTAAGTGCTAAACGATAGAACTGTGTTCGGAAAATTAATGTAAGTGCTATTAATATACAAGTACGCGAGTAAAGACTTTTTTTAGTCCGCGAGCACAAATTATGTCAATGTGGAAGCATGGTTAAAAAGCCTAAAAGACGGTAAAAACGATAGGGGTAATAGTTGAATAAAATCTGGTGATAGACTTAATTTTAACAAAGTCCGCGAGCACAAAAGATAAAAAATGTCCGCATGGTTAGAAAAAGATAATGAAATTGGATTTCATACACATTTTATTATTTTTTTCGGTTGCGGATATTTTTGTTTTAGTGCCATGAACCAGATGCAATCACTATCCCTAAAAAATTCAGTGCTAAACGATAGAACTGTGTTTGGAAAATTAATGTAAGTGCTATTAATATACAAGTACGCGAGCACAAAAGATAAAAAATGCCGCATGGTTAGAAAAAGATAATGAAATTGGATTTCATACACATTTATTATCTTTTTCGGTTGCGGATATTTTTTATCTTTTAGTGCGGGAGTACTTATAATTACTTACACGATATAATTTTCCAAACACACCTCTGAGTTTCTAGTCGTTCCACAGCCGCAGTGCGCCTGCATCCTGTAGATTTTTCACAATAATAATGCTGATAGGCCCTATGAACATCCCAAGAATGCCGAAAAATTGGAGTCCAATATACATTGCCAGAAGAGTTACCAGTGGATGCAGGCCTATCTGACTTCCTACAATTTTTGGCTCCATTATCTGCCTTATGAGAATTCCAAGAATATAAATGATTGCAAGTCCGAAAGCCAAAGTCATATTACCTGTAAACACGTTCCACAGTATCCATGGGAGCATGACCACACCTGTTCCGACAATGGGTATGGCGTCTGAAAGTGCAACAATCAAAGCGACCAGGAATGCGTATTTCACATCCAGAATAAACAGACCCACACTTACTTCTATAAAGGTAAAGCCCATTAGGATTAGTATAGCCCTGAAATAACCAAGTAGAGCTTTGATTGTATCCTTCTTTATACCTGTCATCCTTTTCCTCCAGGAGAAGGGAAGCTGTCTGTAAAAGAAAGATGAGATTGCCTTACGGTCGCTGCTGATAAAATAGGTAGCCAGTATGGTGACTATTGTAAAAACGGTTACCTTGGGTATTGAGGAAACAGTATTAATAACGTATTGAATAACAGCGGTTATCAAATCAGAGATTTTGGTGGATAATGAAGTAAGGTTGGTGGTAACGGTATCAGTTACTTCTGTCGGCAGGGCATTATAGAAATCTGTAAACCTATATATCAGCCTGTTCAATTTTATCGATATATCTACAGAGTAAGTATGCACGTTGTCCTGAAGAACGGTTAACTCATTGTACGTCTTCACTATTCCCATGACTATTACAAATGCAAGCACCGACATGGTAAAAAGCAGAGAGATGCAGGCACCCACTTTTCTTGAAATTTTTATTTTCTGCAAAAGCCTTATTACAGGCTCATTAATATAGGAAACAATTACCGCAATCACGAATGGCGCGAAGAACGGAAGGAAATAGGTTATTGAAAAATAAATTGCAGCAAAGATTATAACCACCATAATTAGTTTTTTTATAGTACTTTGATATTTGTCCAAAAACTCCATAGTAACCCCCACCACTGATTCATGCTTTGTAATATTTGCTTGCACGCTATAGAACCTGTTTAGTATCCCATTGCAATCGTCATTTTGGCGGATTTTGGGCCATGCTGTGTTAAACTTTTTTGGAATAAACAAATTATTCCTGCAAAAATTCGCCTTGCCTAATACAAAGTTCACTCAAAATGTCAAGTACAAGCAACTAAACAGTCTAAAATAAATACTATTACTATTATATTACAAATCAGCACTTATTAGTGTAAGCTATAATACCAAAAATTAAATTTAAATATTGTAGGAATGACTAAATAATAAGTTCCGTTTTTTAGGAGTTATTTCGAAATACAACTCTTATGCAGCAGTCTGATAGAAAACAGATATCCAGATTAACTTAAATTTACTAAATAAATGGTATATATATTTAACAAATGGAAGCATATAGTAATGTTTGTATACAATATTCAAATTTTTTAATGAAATCCCTTATGAATGTGGGCTTTTTGCTTTTAATTTACTGAAATATATTGTAAAATGATATACGGAAGACATTGTGAGAGTATAGTCGATAAAAGTCATAATCCACTATTTTATTTAACGTTAAAAGAGATTGACTATTGAACTGTTTCTCATTATCATTTATAAGGGAGTCGAAATCCGGACATTATATTTTCCCGTATCTGATTATACAACAATAAGTCTTTTATGAGTTTCCACTATTTTTTCAGGTAGTGACAAATTCTTAAAATATGGAATGACAAATAATAAAGCCCGAGTTTCAAGGAAGTTGGTCTGGAATATGGCAACTTATTATTTATTAGTTCCACGAGGGGTTAAAATAACATTTTTGAAAGGAGAATTAGCTGTGGATTGGTATTTATTACTGGCAGCTATTCTGCTGCCTGCACTGAGTGCGGCGTTATGCTTTACAATCAGAAATCAGAAGGTGCGCATTGCAATAGTAAGCATATCAACTCTTTTACTCTTTGCGGTAGCAGGCGGATTTATTGCACTTATGGTAAAATCTCCTGAAGGAAAACTGGTTTTCCACATGGAGCACAGTGTACTTGAAATAATAGCTTGGGTTATCAAGGGCTTTGACCTTTTACTCTTCGGCTATATCGCGTACATCGGGTTAAAGCATAAAAAAGCAATAGTATTTGTTTTATCTGTATTACAATTTATACCTTGGGCATTGTTTGAAGTTTTTGGTGTATTCGGAAAGGTTTTTGAACCTGAGGATGCGTTTGTAATTGACTACTTGTCATTAATAATGATAATGCTTGTTTCAATTATCGGACCAATTATTACCTTCTTTGCTATAGGATATATGAAGGAACATGAGCATCACCTGCACTTAAAGGTATCAAGACAACCAAGGTTTTTCATGATACTGTTTATATTCCTGGCTGCGATGAACGCGCTTGTGATGACAGACAACTTATCCTGGATGTATTTCTTCTGGGAGATTACAACACTTTGTTCATTCCTGTTGATCTCGCATGATGCAACAGAGATAGCTATTAAGAACGGTTTGAGAGCTTTATGGATTAACTCTGTGGGAGGTCTGGCTTTCATCATAGCTATTATATTGATGAATACCAGCTTAAAGACACTTTCCATACAGGCAATTTCAGCCTCAGGAATGCAGGGCGTATTTGCAGGAACACTGCCAATAGCACTCGCTCTTCTTTGTGTGGCTGGTTTTACCAAGTCAGCACAGTTCCCATTCCAGAGCTGGTTGTTGGGAGCCATGGTTGCACCAACTCCTGTATCGGCATTACTGCACTCCAGTACAATGGTTAAAGCCGGTG
The DNA here is from genome assembly GCA_023409265.1 of Bacillota bacterium. Taxonomy (GTDB): domain Bacteria; phylum Bacillota; class Clostridia; order Acetivibrionales; family DSM-1351; genus Ruminiclostridium. Next base: position 213,325 of record JAEYHZ010000044.1, read on the forward strand.
TTTATCTTGTCGTAAGAATCTCACCTGCCTTTGCCGGAACAATACTGGGTCAGTTGGTGGCTGTAGTGGGCGGCTTTACATTTGTAGCAGCTTCAGCTATAGCAATCAGCCAGAGTAATGCAAAGAAGGTGCTTGCATATTCAACAATTGCAAATCTTGGTTTGATTATCTGCTGCGCAGGTATCGGAACAAGAATTTCACTTGCTGCTGCAGTACTCCTTATGATTTTCCACGCTGTTTCAAAAGGCCTTTTGTTCCTTTGCGTCGGTACTATTGAATTGGGTATCGGAAGCCGTGATATCGAAGATATGCAGGGCTTGTTCAAGAGAATGCCTTTTACAACCGTAATAACAGTTATAGGTCAGATTTCAATGCTACTGCCACCATTCGGTGTTCTTATAACAAAATGGATGGCTATAGAAACTGCTGTTCATCAGCCGTTGGTATTGTTATTCCTTATATTGGGAAGTGCATTGACCGTGGTATTCTGGGGCAAGTGGATAGGTATCATATTGACCATGTCCTACAAGCCTAAATACACCAAGGAGAAACTATCCTTCTCAATGAAGGCTGCACTTTCAGCCCTGATTGCTTTTGTTATGGCTGCAAGTATAGGAATAGCTCCATTGTACAATCAGTTTGTTAAACCGCAGATACAGGCATTTAAGATTGCTGATCAGGAAGCCCTTACCGGAACAGGTTTGGGAATCTGGCTTCAGAAAGTTGACGCAGCTGTATACGGTGGATTTGCTTCCATCATGTTCTTTGCTGTAATACTTGTTCTTATGATTGCTATACCTGTAATAGCAAACAGAATCAAGCCCAGCAGATTAAAGCCTCCATATTTATGTGGTGCAAATGCTGACGAAGATTTAAGAGGTTTGGAATTTATCAGTCCGGGGGATAAGGTTGATACTGTTGTAGTTAGAAACTACTACATGCAGTCTGTTTTCGGTGAAAACAAACTTACATTCTGGGTTAATCTTTTAGCCGGAGCTGTAATTATAATTATGTTAGGGGTGGTGATCGGATTATGAGCATAAACAATTTAATTATAGCTGTTATTGCCATAATAGCTGCTCCAATCGTTGGTGGTTTATTAACGGGTATAGACAGAAAAATTACTGCAAGAATGCAGAATAGATTTGGTCCTCCTTTACTTCAGCCTTTTTATGATTTCTTCAAGCTGCTGGGTAAACAGGGGATAGCAGTTAACCAGACTCAGATGGTATATGTAATGGGACATTTGTTCTTTGCTATAGGCGCTTTTGTTATGCTGATTCTGAAACAGGACTTACTGATGCTTATGTTCATTCTGGCATTCTCAGCTGTTTCATTAATAATGGGAGCAATGAGTGTTCGTTCACCATATAGTAAAATTGGTGCACAGAGAGAAATTATGCAGATGATGGCGTATGAGCCTGTTCTGCTTTTAATGGTGGTAGGTGTATACAAGACAACTGGAAGCTTTATGATTTCAGAAATCTTCAATCACAGTCAACCTTTGCTTTACAGTTTACCATTAGTGTTCCTTGCTTTCCTTTATGTTCTTACAATCAAGTTAAGAAAGTCGCCATTTGACTTCTCAACTTCCCACCATGGACACCAGGAGCTTATAAAGGGTCTCACTACTGAGTTTTCAGGCACCCAGCTGGCATTAATCGAGTTGACACACTGGTTTGACCTTGTGCTGCTTTTGGGATTGATTTCATTGTTTTTTGCCCAGCCATTATGGGTAGGTATATTGATAGCATTAGCAAGCTACTTCTGCGAAATTGTTATTGATAATATCAGTGCAAGAGTAACCTGGCAGTGGATGGTAAAAGTAACCTGGGTAGCCGGCATTGGTGCGGCACTTGTAAATATTGTCTGGATGTATCTGATATAGAGCAAAAATTTTGTACTGCAAAATTTTTGCTCCTGGCATGTGTTTAGTTTATAACTAGTTATGCATGTAAATATTATTTAACGTGAGTTTGCTTGATATTTAATCAAGAAGAACAAACTAATTGTAAGAAAGGTGAATTGTATGGGTATAATAAGCAAGTCAAGGAAAAAATCACCCTGGGTAATACATTATGACTGTACAAGCTGCAACGGATGTGATATCGAGGTTTTGGCCTGTCTCACACCTTTGTATGATGCCGAGAGATTGGGAATAGTGAATGTTGGTAATCCCAAACACGCGGATATTTTGCTTGTAACCGGTTCTGCCAATAAAAGAAGTGCTCATGTACTGAGAAATATATATAACCAGATGCCTGATCCAAAGGTAGTTGTCGCAATTGGAGCCTGTGCATGTACGGGAGGAATTTTCAAGGAATGCTACAACGTAGCAGGCGGAGTTGAAACAGTAATTCCTGTTGATGTATTCGTTCCTGGATGCTGTGCAAGGCCCGAAGCTATTATTGACGGAATAGTTCAGGGTATCGGCAAATTGGATGAAAAAGCAGAAATAATGAAGAACGAGGGTAAATAGTTTTTTATCAAGATATGTCTGAGTGCAAGGCACTCGGAGCGGAGGTAAGCATGATTGAAAATTTAGTGGAAATTACAAGTGACCAGATACTTGGCGAAATTTCAAAAGCCAAGTATGATGGCTACAGATTTGTTACTGCATCCTGTGCAGATAATGGTGATGACACTATTGATATTATTTATCATTTTGACAAGGACTATGAAATGTTAAATTTCAAGGTTACTGTTAAAAAAGGCGAAGAAGTTCCCAGTATCTCAAAAATCATTTTCAGCGCATTACTTGTTGAAAACGAAATGAAGGAATTGTTCGGACTGAATATAACCGGTATTGTTATTGATTACGGCGGACACATGCTTCTATCTGAAGAAGAATTGGGATCACCATTCTTGAGACAGCAAATTACAATTGAGCAAAGAGGGGGTAAACAATAATGAGTTCAACAGTAGTACCTTTTGGGCCACAGCATCCTGTGCTTCCTGAACCCCTTCATATAAAGCTTGTTATGGAAGATGAAAATATAGTAGATGCAATACCTGCTATAGGATACGTTCATAGAGGGCTTGAAAAGCTCACAGAAACAAAGGAATTCACTCAGAATGTTTTCGTTGTGGAAAGAGTATGCGGTATCTGCAGCGTTATGCATGCTATGGCTTATTGCCAAGGCATTGAAGAATTAATGAATATTGAGATTCCGGACAGGGCAAAGTTCCTCAGAGTAATCTGGGCCGAACTTCATAGAATGCACAGTCATCTTTTGTGGCTGGGTCTTCTGGCCGATGCTTTCGGTTTTGAAAGTCTTTTCATGCAGGTTTGGAGAGACAGAGAAAAGGTTATGGACATTATGGAAGAAACTGCCGGAGCCAGAGTCGTAATCTCAGCCAACACTATCGGTGGAACCAGACGTGACCTAACCAGAGAACAAATGGTTAAAATCAATGTGACAATTGATGAAATAAAGAAAGATTTGCAGCAGGTTGAAGCTGTATTCTTGAACAATTATACAGTTAAGCACAGATTGGTTGGAAGAGGCATTCTCACCAAGGCTGACGCAATTGAATTGTGTGCAGTAGGACCTATGGCCAGAGCAGCAGGAATACCTATGGATCTGAGAACAACAGGGTACTCAGCTTATGGACAGCTGGATTTTGAACCTGTTACTCATCAGGACGGTGACAACTATGCAAGAACTTACGTAAGATTATATGAGGTATATCAGTCAATCGATCTTATAAAGCAGGCTATAGCCAAGATACCTGAAGGTGAACACGTTGTTCCTGTTAAAGGTAATCCTCCAAAGGGAGAGGTTATATCAAGGGTTGAACAGCCAAGAGGTGAGGTATTGTACTATTTAAGAGCAAACGGAACCAAAAACCTTGAGCGGTTAAGACTGAGAACTCCGACTTTTGCAAATATACCTTCACTTATAAAAATGCTTCCCGGAAGTCAGCTGGCAGATGTTCCTCTGCTTATACTGACAATTGATCCATGCATATCCTGTACAGAAAGATAAGAGCGTAAATAGGGATGGCGTACACTCAATTAGTAGAATGGAGGTCATAATCATGTTAAAAATGGTTGAAAATATATTTAAAAATTTGGTATCAAAGCCAGCAACCAGATTGTATCCTTTTGAAAAAAGAGAACCTTTCAAGGATTCGAGAGGTCAAATCGAAGGCTGTGAAATAGAAAAATGCATTTTCTGCGGAATATGCCAAAGAAAATGTCCTGCAGATGCCATTATAGTTAACAAGGCTGAAAAGTCCTGGGAAATAAACCAGTTCAAATGTGTTATCTGTAATGCCTGCGTAGAGGCCTGCCCAAAGAAATGTATCATAGCTAGTGCTTCTCACAAAACTGCAGCATCTAAAAAGGAAACTTTGAAGGTGGTTCAACCTGAAAAGCCGGCTGTGGAGGATACAAGCAAAGTTACTGCGTAACTTTGACCAGTGAAAGGTGAAGTCTGAATATTGAATTGTTATGGAAGGCCGATTCCGTCGGCTGGAAATATATATAAAATTTCACTGAATAATAAATACGCCGGCGAATAGCTGGCGTATTTATTATTTTCCAGCGTATAGGAATTAATAACTTTTTAGTGTAAGTGTAAATACCTTTAAAGCTTAGGTTTAAAACGGTATTGTTAAAAATTTGCTTCAATGATTATACATTGAACAATAGTGAATTATCTTTCAATAATGTATAATAGGATTTAGCAGCGCTCAAAGGGCAAAGCTTGAAAATGGTGGTGAAAACATGCATGAATACGCAGTAACACAGTCAATGATAAATATTGCACTCAATGAGGCAAAGCGCTCAGGTGCTTCGAAGATTCTGGAAATCCGCCTGGTAATCGGGGATTTATCAACAATATTGGATGATTCGGTACAGATGTACTTTGATATAATGAGTGAAGGAACTATCGCACAAGGAGCAAAACTTGTATTCAAACGTGTTAAAGCAGAGTTTAAATGCAAGGAATGCGGTGAGGTATTTATTAAGCCGCCCCAAGGCTTTGACTGCCCCAAATGCGGGGGTCTGGGTACACCAACTGAAAGAGGTAGGGAATTCTATATAGAAAGTCTTGAAATAGATTAATCGCCTGTCAAACAGGCTCACCAAATATTTAACAGTACACTCAGTATTCACTGCTTTTATCCCGGCTTCATATTATGAATTATGAGGTATGAATAAAAGCTTGGAGAGTGTTCTGATTATGCCTGGGGGAAGCTTTATGTTGGTTTTAAGTATTGTTGATATAATCGGGACGGTTGCCTTTGCAGTTTCAGGTGTACTTGTTGGAATCAGAAATAAGCTTGATTTGTTCGGAATATATGTCCTGGGTATGATAACAGCGTCAGGCGGCGGTATTATAAGGGATATTGTAATCGGAAGAGATATACCTGTTTTTTTTACCGAATGGAGATACTTTGCAGCAATAACGGCATCAATGGCAGTAACCTGTGTTTTATATAGATTTGTAAACAAAATCTTATCAGTAATCATTATATTCGATGCAATCGGGCTCGGGGTCTTCACGGTAACTGCTTCATATACTGCAATAGAATTCGGCCTCCCTCTGTTGGGCGTGGTATTTGCAGGAGTGATAACCGGAGTGGGCGGTGGAATACTAAGAGATATATTGGTCAATGAGATTCCATTGATATTCAGGAGTGAAATATACGCAATTCCCTCAATAATTGGTTCGGTATTGTTCTACCTGCTTTATGACAGGGTTGCTATAAGCATTAATACATATATTTGCATAGCCATAGTTCTGGTAATTAGAATGGTTTCAGTAAAACTGGGGTGGAACCTCCCGGTTCTTAACAAAGCAGAACGCTATAGCAAGAATGAGGTCAGTAACCGGAGGAACTTCAGACTTTAGCTGAAATAAAATGGATACAAGTATTTTAAAATATCAGTACGCGAGTACAACATATGTTACTGGGTAGGCATGTTAGCAGGAAACGTTAAAAAAAGGTCAGCCGGAATAACTTTAAATTTATTAGAGCTGTTTTATTAGAAAAGTATTATATTATAAACCAAACAAAATAATAT
>JAEYHZ010000033.1 GCA_023409265.1 Bacillota bacterium
CTGATGGATTTGTTTTGTGGCAAGGCAAAGCCGTGTAGCAATGCTTTGTGCCTTGCAAACGGCTTTAACGCAGCTACAGAGCAAATCCGTCGCTCAAAAACGTGTTGTACATTGTTAATAGAGGGTAAATATGATATACTAAAATTATCGAATTTTGGCTTTTTATAACAAGCAATATGCAAGGAATAGATATATAATCCAAAATTATACTTTTTACAAAAACAGTTTTAAATTTTGGGGGTAATGCTTATGTCAAAAGAATGTAAATCTTCAAATGTCAATTCAGAAATTGATTGTTTACTTAATAAGTTAAAAGAAAATGAAGAGACAATTAAATCATTAATCAATGGTATAACTGATCCAATGCTTTTAGTTGATTTGGACGGGAGAATCATATTGGCTAACGAAGCTGTTGCATACCTTATGGGACAACCTTCGCAAAAACTAATCGGACAGATTATGTTTGACGGTCTGCCTGAAAAAATGATTGGAACCAGTAAAGACTATATGGCGAAGGTTGTAAAAAGAGGAATACCTGAGCGGTTTGAGGATGAAATGGATGGGAAGAACTATCGACATTGCTTTTTTCCTGTATTCAATTCTCAGTGCAAGGTCACGAAAATTGCAGTATTGTCGTCAGATATAACAGAGTCCAAGAGAATAGAAGCTGCTTTTAAAGACAGTGAAGAGCGGTTCAGAAATGTATTTGAAAACACAGCTTCGGGAATGGCACTGGTGTCACTGGATGGGCATTATTTTCTTGTTAATGAGGCTCTGTGCAACATTCTGGGGTATTCTGCCGAGGAACTGTCCAACATGAGTTTGCATGATATTATACATCCTGAAGACTTGAATGAGGAAATGCAAATGATTCAGGAGCTTGTCAATGATAAAATAAAAAATTACCAGTATGAAAAAAGATATGTTCATAAAGACGGCAGTATTGTCTGGGTACTTCAGACCAATTCCCTGGTAAAGGATTCAAATAAAAAGCCTTTCTATATGATCGGACAGATACAAAATATAACTCTGCAGAAACAGGCTGAGGAGGCATTGAAGCAGGCCACTCTGGAAGCTGAAAAAGCGCGGAGGCAAGCCGAAGATGCCCGTGAACTGGCAGAAGAAGCACGATTAAAGGCTGAGCTTCTCTCACGTACCGATTACCTTACGGGACTATTGAACCGTCGTGCTTTTATGGACAGATTATTGGAGGAAGCCAACAGAACCAAGCGGAATAAATCTACTCTGACACTTATACTAACTGATATTGATTTCTTCAAAAAAATCAATGATACATATGGCCACCTGGCTGGAGACACTGTATTACAGGCATTTTCCAACTGTCTGAATGATATGTCGAGACCTTATGACTTTATTGGGCGCTATGGTGGAGAAGAATTTGTAATATGCCTGCCTGATGTCAGTCTTGAAAATGGAAAAATGATTGCCGAAAGAATGCGTGTGGCGGTGGAAGGGCTGAAAATCTACCTTCCGGATACCAACAGAGTTGTTAATATAACTGCAAGTTTTGGAGTATCCACATCTACCCTGAATAAAGTAAGCCAGATGGAAAAGCTTATAGAGTGCGCCGATGAAGCCATGTACAATGCAAAGCAGCAGGGTAGAAACCGGGTTATCGCAGAAGCATGCGACCTGGATTTTACCCCATGACTTCTCCATTTTGATTGCTAAAGATGAGTGTTAAATAAAGATTATTTACTTGTATATTCTTCACAGCAAGACAACCTCACTTTCTCAGGTGAGGTTGTCTTGCTGTGAAGAATATATTTATGTTAAAGCCTATTGGTCTTTAAGTTAAGTTACTTATTGACTCAGTCGGCATTGTAATTGAATTCCTCAATTGATTTGTATATGCTTTGCATCTTCAAATCAGTCTGGGCTATAGTATCGGCGCATTCCTGCAATTCCCTGGCAACTGAAGGAGGAATTGCGTCTACGGTTTTATATCTCAACTGGTGCTCAAGACTGGCCCAGAAGTCCATTGCAATGGTCCTGATCTGTATTTCCACCGGAACTGTCTCTTTACCATCAGAGAAAAATACGGGTACTTTTACAACGAGATGCAAACTTCGATATCCGTTTGGTTTGGGGTTCTTTATATAGTCTATTTGCCGGATCAGTTCTATATCATCCTGCTGGGTGAGCATTCTGGCAATCATATAAATATCTTCAATATAGTAACAAACTACTCTGATGCCGGCGATATCATACAAATTTGCCTTAGCCGAGTCTATATTTACATCAAGTTCCTTTCTTTCCAGCTTCTCAAAAATACTTTTTAGAGACTTGATACGGCTTTGCATGTGGTGAATAGGATTTCTTTTATGTATGACCTGGAATTCGTCATCAAGGATTTCAAGCTTTGTACTGATTTCACGTGTTGCAGACTGATAAAGATGCTGCATTTCGAAAAATCTAACCTTTTGTGCTTCAATATCATCATATATCATCATTTGTTCCAAACCATTAAGAGAACTGATAGTTGTCGTTCTTTTCATCATCATTATATACTGGTCTCCCTTACACATTAGTGCATTACAATCTATTAAGAATAAAACAGCTTCATATATTTGTCTGTATTGATTTCCCTCGAATCGTCTTTCACTATATTATAACGATGCATTTTTAATTAAGTATGACATATTTATGAACTTTAAGTTAATTATTTTAAATCAATGATATTTAGAAATCCTCAATTATAAAAATTCCCATATTCTGAAGAAAGAGGATTGCCATTGCAATCCCCTTTAATAATACTTTTTTGTATAAACCCAAAATTTATTCAGCAGTATCTGCATTCCAATTGGCAGTTATGTGATCCGGATCAGGACATGCCTGACCAGGCGGGCAGCTTTGCCATCATGGCTTTTGCGGTACTCACAGCTACCGATTTGTCCAGACCTTGAGTCCTTATAATATAACCGGTCATACTCTCCAGCTTTTCAGCATAGGATTGCATAGATCCATCAGGTCTTGCACAGAATTTGCAGTAATCCTTTTCAACATCTCCCATTGCAAATTCCGAGGCTTCCTTCATTGGCATTCCACAAGCTATACAATTTTTCACAGCCTTACCTCCTTTTCATTCCTTACAGGAATGTTATTTTACTGAGTAATGAATTAAAAACTTCAATAGTGCAGACTGCCTTCAGCAACAACTAGCAGTTGTCATATGCATTCAAAGCAGCCGGCAGGCAGGTTACTACACCCTTTATCCCTGAAACGGTCAGTGTAAGCAAGACAGTGTCCTTCAGTTCCTCTCTCGAGGCTCCTGCCTGCTTTGCCATGGGAGTGTGGGCAATTACTGCTCCGGTGTCACCCTGCATAGCCTTCATACCGATGTAAATCAGCTGTCTTGTTTTTGAGTCAAGTCCCTTTGTTGAGGACAGCTCATTAATTAAATTGTTAAATGCTCCTGCTACCTCGGGCGCTTCATTAAGAAATATTTCCATCGGATTGTTAAATCCCTTGGGATTGTTGGATTCCATTGTTATTCCTCCTTTCCTACCCTCTATTGACAAGGTACAACACGTTTTTGAGCGACGGATTTGCTCTGTAGCTACGTTAAAGCCGTTTGCAAGGCACAAAGCATTGCTACACGGCTTTGCCTTGCCACAAAACAAATCCATCAGCTCAAAAATCTTCGACCTCACGCTTTGATATTTTGCTGATTTTCAAGGCGTAAGGAC
>JAEYHZ010000016.1 GCA_023409265.1 Bacillota bacterium
TCAAGATGAGATATCCCACCGTAAGGGTAAGACCCCATGTAGACTACATGGTTGATAGGCCAAGAGTGTAAGTGCAGTAATGTATTAAGCTGATTGGTACTAATAGGTCGAGGGTTTGACCCAAAAATGAACTAAAAGTTCAAACAGGTATTTCAAAAGTAGATAGTCTTAAAATCTATGAGTTTAGCTTCAAGTCTTCTTATTACTTCGATACATTATTTAGTCCTTAAGGGACTAAAACTTAAAACAGTTAAAATCAGATTTTAACAATTAAAATCTGTAAATTTTCTGGTGGAAATGACGAGATGGCCACACCCGTTCCCATACCGAACACGGCAGTTAAGCATCTCAGTGCTGATAATACTTGGCTGGAAACGGCCCGGGAAAGTAAGTCTCTGCCAGATTTATATTCCTCAATAGCTCAGTCGGTAGAGCATGCGGCTGTTAACCGCAGGGTCGTAGGTTCAAGTCCTACTTGAGGAGCCAAAAAGTAGATTCTTTAGAGAATCTACTTTTTTATTGTCTAAATATACTATGTAATCAAATGTTTACAAGATTGTAAAGGTTGATTTAGTAAGCTTTAATTGATTTTCTTGTTTCCATTGGGTATAATCAGTATTGTGTGTAAATATTTGATATGATGTAAATATTAAATTTACTAAATAATCTTACATTCAGTTATACTATTTATAATTAAAATAATTCTTGGGATGGGGTACTTATGAAAAAGAAAACAAAAATCACCTATGCAGCATCAGTTTTATTAGTTCTTTCACTGCTTACGTCTTGTACAGCTGACAACAGAAATAATGACACCAGCAGTGTAAGCCAAATAAGTGCGAGCTCATCAAGCCAGCCAGCGCAACAAAGTCTGCCGGCAGCTACCTCGACAACAGGGGAAACAGGAACTTCAACAACCGGAGAGGCTGCAAACTCAACAGTAGAACCATCCAATACTACTACGAATGTTCAAAAGCCGCAGTCAGCAAATGGACTCCAGCTTTCCCCAAGTATTGAGAAGATTCAAGTTAAAGCAGTTTATCTTACAGGTCCTTCAGCCGGTTCATCGCAAAGGGTGGACAAAATAATTGATTTAGCTAAGAAAACAGAACTCAACACTGTTGTAGTAGATATTAAAGAGGATGGATCACTCAATTATGAATCCGGCCTTGAGGTAGTAAAAAAATTTGGGAAGCAGACAAAGTACTATAATCCAGAGCAGCTTATTAAAAAATTTCATGATAATGGTGTTTACGTTATTGGGCGTATAGTAACATTTAAGGATCCAACTTTGGCCAAAAACAGGGCTGATTTGGCAATTAAAAATTCGAAGGGCTCCCTCTGGTTGGAGAATGGAAAAACACCTTGGGCCAACCCCTATAATGAAGAAACCTGGAACTACAACATAGCCATAGCAAAAGAAGCTGTTTCCAAGGGTTTTGACGAAATCCAATTTGACTATGTGAGATTCCCGACAGGTAGAAAAGGTGATTTCAACTACGGATCCAATGTACCAGAGAAAGCTGTAGCAATAAATGGTTTCCTTGCAAAGGCAAACAAAGAAATTCATGAGGGTTTAGGCGTTCCGGTGTCTGCTGATGTATTTGCAATTATCGTTGAGAGTAAACCGGATGGTGAGAGCATAGGACAGAGGATAACAGAGGTTGGTAAGGATATTTACTGTATAAGTCCGATGATTTATCCTTCACATTATGCAAACAATGCTAAAAGAGGTATAATGGCTAACGGGGTAGGTCAGAAGATCAATGGTATTGTATTTACCAAGCCTGACCTGGAACCATACAAGGTTATGTATAATGCTCTGATGGCAACAAAGTCAAAGATATCAGAAACCCAAGGGTATAAGGCAAAGGTAAGACCTTATCTTCAGGCTTTTACGGCAAAATACCTGCCTAACGGATATTATCAGACCTATGGCCCACAGCAGGTAAAAGAACAGATTAAGGCAGTATACGATGCAGGATATCAAGAATGGATATTATGGGATCCAAGCAATAAATATCAGGAATCCTATTTTGGTCCCGAAAAGTAATTATATAAGTTGATTATCTTTTATAACAAAATACTATATTTATAATTTCAGGCAGGATAGCTAAAAATAAGCTATCCTGTTTTTTAGGTTTTCCTTATTAAAGGATAGGCCTTATTTACTATATAAAAAGAAATAGTAAATTATTGAAAACAAATCAAAGTTTTGATACAATATATTGTATCGACACTAAAGATAAATACTAAATATAGTTATTGAAAGGGGATAATGCATGAAACTTTCTGAAAATGCCATAACAGTACTTGAGAGAAGGTATCTGGAAAAAGACGAGGATGGCAACTTGTTAGAAGATGTTGAAGGAATGTTCAGACGTGTGGCAAAGGCTATTGCGGCTGCTGATGAAAAATATACTGATCAGGCAGGGCTTGCCGAGATAGAGAAAGATTTTTTTGAAATGATGACGAACCTGGAGTTTTTACCCAATTCACCAACATTGATGAATGCCGGAAGACCTTTGGGACAGCTCAGCGCATGTTTTGTTTTACCGGTTGAAGATACAATGGAAGGCATATTTGAGGCCATTAAGAATGCTGCATTAATACATAAAAGCGGTGGCGGTACAGGCTTTAGTTTTTCAAGACTCCGCCCAAAGGGATCTGCTGTCAATTCAACTGGTGGTGTAGCCAGCGGTCCAATAAGCTTCATGAAGGTTTTCAATGCTGCTACCGAAGCTGTAAAGCAGGGGGGGACCCGACGGGGAGCTAACATGGGAATCCTTAGAGTAGATCATCCCGATATTATGGAATTTATTTCATGCAAGAAAGATAATTCCGAGATTACAAATTTTAATTTGAGCGTTGGAATCACTGAAGACTTCATGAAGGCAGTTGAATATAATCTTGAATATGAACTTATTGACCCCAAAACAAAGAAGCCGGTTGGAAAGCTCAATGCTAAAAAAGTTTTTGATATTATTGTTGAAATGGCCTGGAAGAATGGAGAGCCTGGAATAATATTCCTTGACAGGCTTAACAGAGATAATGTAACTCCACGTCTGGGTGAAATTGAAAGCACTAACCCTTGCGGTGAACAGCCACTTCTTCCGTTTGAGGCATGTAACCTTGGTTCAATAAATTTATACAACATGCTTAACGCAGAAACTAATACATTGGATTTTGATAAGCTGGGTAACACAGTTAAAAAAGCAGTTCATTTTTTGGATAACGTTATTGAAGTAAATAAATATCCTTTACCAGAGATTGATCATATGACCAGAGGAACCAGAAAAATAGGCCTGGGCATTATGGGATGGGCTGATATGTTATGTGCGTTGGGGATACAGTATAATTCCCAGCAAGCTATAGATCTGGCTGATGAAGTTATGGAGTTTATTCAAAATAATGCACAGAAGGCTTCCCAGGAGCTTGCTGAACAGAAAGGTGTATTTCCTTATTATGAGGACAGCATTTACGCAAAGAAAGGAATCAAGCTGAGAAATGCTACAACTACGACAATAGCTCCAACAGGTACTTTAAGCCTTATTGCAGGGGTTTCAAGCGGAATTGAACCTATATTTGCAATATCATATATAAGAAATGTTATGGATAATAATGAACTTGTTGAGGTTAATCCGGTATTTAAAAATGCAGCAATTAATGGGAACTTTTATTCTGAAGGACTGATGAAGAAAATTGCAAAATCAGGTACAGTGAGGGATATGGAAGAGATTCCAAGGGAAATAAGAGAGATATTTGTAACCGCACATGATGTACTTCCGGAATGGCATGTTAAAATGCAGGCTGCTTTTCAGAGGCATACTGATAATGCAGTGTCAAAAACGGTTAATCTAAGTCACGATGCAACAACGGATGACGTTAGAGAGGTATTCTCATTGGCATACAAGACACAATGCAAGGGTGTAACTATATACAGAGACGGAAGCCGTGATTTGCAGGTACTTAATATTGGGAAGGTGCAGGGCAAGGAGGAGAGCCAGCCTTTACCGGCAGAAGACAATGCTTACTGCGATTCATGTAATGATATATCGAAGAGAATATCGGGTATTGAACCGAGACCAAGACCTGATATAACTACAGGCTTTACTGAAAAGGTCAGGATTGGATGCGGTAATCTATATATAACCGTTAATTATGATGAAAACGGGATATGTGAAGTGTTCACAAATACCGGTCGTGCCGGAGGATGCCCGTCACAGTCTGAAGCTACAAGCCGTCTTGTTTCTGTTGCCTTGCGCTCGGGAATGGATGTTAAATCAATAGTTGAGCAGCTGAAAGGAATAAGATGTCCGTCAACGATTCGACAAAAAGGTCTCAAGGTATTATCGTGCCCTGATGCTATCGGAAGACTAATTGAAAAGGTTGCAAAAATCCAGAGCAGCAACGATATGAACAGTGATTTTACAACCCAGGAATACAGTGTTGTTTCAAAGCCAAATGCATCTGAGAGCAACGAAACTGCCTGCGCCTCAGATTGTCATGTATGTACCATGCGAGATGTGTGTTCAAATCCGGATCTTGGAATTGATGAAGACAACCTGGGAGGCGCTTGCCCGGAGTGTGGGAAGACCGTTGAGCATGAAGGAGGCTGTGTTATCTGCAGGAACTGTGGGTATAGCAAGTGTGGGTGAGAACTTCTTATATTATGTAAGTAGTTATAAAATTATACATTAAACGAGTAATTTTTTTATATCCAGAGATGCCAGATTAATAGGTGTTTCTGGATTTTATTATTTCTGGGTCCGGACTTTATAGATTGTAGTAAGTAAAATTATTCCTTTAGAGTCATAACCAAATGGTGGAAAAATAAATTAAGGGACGAAATAGCTTAATTTAGTGAATGATATTCTATTTTATGGGATAAAGTTGTATAATGAAAAAATACTGCCTAACAGTTTGATTAAAATTAAGTAAAGCTTAGTAAATTTTTGGAGGAAAAATGGGAAAAAGAAGTATAGTTGGGTATATTGGATCTTTTGTGTGTCTCGTATATTTTATTGTAACAATAGGATTTATTTTAACAAAGGAATCTACTTTTTTGATAGGAATGGAAATTGTAACTATTTTATCTACCCCCATTTTTCTCGTTATATTTATTGTTATACCTATTGGAAATTCAACAGAGAAACGTATAGGAAAAGATTTGTCACTAATATTTATGTCTTGTTGTATGATTTTAACATCAGTTGCTCATTTTGTAAATCTAACAGTCACAAATCCACTAATAAAGTCAGGAGTTGTTGTCCCAACTTATTTACAAATAGGTCAATGGCCATCAGTTGAAATGGCAGTGGATTATTTGGCATGGGGCTTTTTTATGGGTATGGCATTTTTGTCTTCTTCATTGGCGGTAAGCAAAGAAAACCGAAGGTTAAAAACATTAAAAAACACATTATCAATAAGCGGCTTATTATGTTTGGCGGGTATTTTAGGGGTTGTGTTAATTAACGAAAATTGCTGGTATATAGCTCCAATAGGATATGGGATCGGCACATTAATTGTTTGTATTGAATTAATTATGTTAGAAAGAAAATCGTAAGGACATTTTTTACATAAAAGTAACTAATGTTTACTGAATACTCGACAATGAAGTTACCCCAAAAGCTAGACAAAATTTATTAAGCAATTTTTATAATATCAGATGAACAGTTCTTTAATGTCCCATTCAGAGCCAAATGCTGAATCTAGAATGATAATGCCATTTTGATCAAGTTTTGATTTTAACTCATTTGATAATTCAAAATTTCTATTGAGTTTAGCCTCTTGTCTTACATCCTAATGTAGAATTACTATAATAACTAGATTGATTTGGATAAGATAATAGCAGGAATATATTTTTAAAAGGGGAGCAGCATGAAAAACTATAAAATAATTGTCCAATACGACGGAAGCAAGTATAAAGGTTGGCAAAAAGAAAATAGAAGCTGCAGACGTCCAAAAAATATTAGATGGGGATAAACGCACTGAAGCTATACCAATAGCTCAACCGAAGGGGCTTTGCTTAAGAGATGTTCTATACTAAGCTATAATGGAGCGGCTCCGTTCTTTTTGCAAAATGTGAAATAATTATGTGGATTATAAGATAAAAAGGAAAGTGTGAACTATGTTAATACCATCCAATCTCGTGAATGAACAGTTTGATGATCGTTATTTTGATGTAGTGGATGCGCTGAATGAAGCACAGCAAATCTATTTTAGGAATAATAATCTAATTGAGCGTATTACTATGGGGATAGAATCGAGAACCCCTTTTATCATTGGTGAAACAGGCTTTGGCGCAGGTCGCGTGGTAGTTGCGCTTATGGAGTTTGTTAAGAAAAGTGGTTTGAAAAATATTTCTATTGAATATAACTCAGTTGAACTGTACCCTTTGAGTCCTGAGAGAATGCTCGATATCCTAAATGGATTTAAAGATCGCGTCGGTGAGGAGATCGATGCACTTGTGGAAACATATCGAAGTATTGATATCACCGTGGCAGGTTGGCATTCAGCGAAAATACAGAAGTCATTTGGAACGATTGAGCTGAATCTTTGGATAGGAGAAGCACTTGAAATGGTTGAATCTTTGGAGAAATGCTGTGATGTCTGGTTTCTCGATGGGCATAGTCCCAAAAAGAACCCTTCAATTTGGCGACCTGAGTTGCTTATGGCAATTGGAGAAAAGACAAAACAGGGAGGTACATGTTCCACTTTTACTGTGGCAGGTGATGTAAAAAGTGCCCTCATAGAAGCTGGGTTTGTACTTAATAAATATCCTGGATGTGGCGGAAAGAAACATGTTCTGCAAGGAGTTAAATATTGATTTAACCTTATAATAAGGTTTTAAGGTGGACTCTCAGTCGTTTGTACTTGAGTATTTGTAAATTTGATATTTAAAGATGCAGCAAATCTATTTTAATATCTTTGAGTTGTAATAAATGAGAAATACACGGCACGTTACTGATTCAAATAAGAGCGACGAAAACTATTATGTAATTCAATAACAATAGCTATATTTTGAACTTCACATTATCCATATGCTGGGTATTTGGATAGTGTGAAGCAAAAAGTAATCAGTCTACATAACCACTTCTATTTCATATATCAGAAGTTTTAAGGGGGTAATATCGGAGTTTCCCAGTAGACCCTTGCATATTACTTATTAGTTTGTGTAGAGGGATTGAAAATTGAGATAAACGGTTGAGTCTTGGTTCCAGAAGATTGTTCGCTGGATGACTTTTCAGATAAGTTTATTAATTTTGTTGAAAATAATTACTGGTTATTTGGGGGCGGTTTTAAAGAAGTTAAGAATGAGTAAATAACTAAATGAATAATAAATTTACTTCCGTATATAAAGTGTAAATATTTGGTGTAAAAAGTTCTTTGATAATCTTATTCCCTATTATTAGTCTCTTTGTAAAAGTTTTATCATTTATATTATAGTAATCCAATTTTTAATGAGTATACGGAGCTATAGTAAAGGAGTAATTAATTGTTTGGTCCACCTA
This sequence comes from Bacillota bacterium, assembly GCA_023409265.1. GTDB lineage: Bacteria > Bacillota > Clostridia > Acetivibrionales > DSM-1351 > Ruminiclostridium. Next base: position 7,515 of record JAEYHZ010000016.1, read on the forward strand.
TACTAAATTGGATTATATTTTATTTTTACAATACACATATAATTATTGCGTTAGTTAATGCAGTCTACATTTCCATATCCAATATGCAAGCTTTCTGAGGGGTACATGCAAACATCCTAGTATAACTTCTGATATTGTAATCTCGTAAGCGTTGTTACAAGTACGTTCTAGCACAATTAATCAGGAAATAATGTAAAAAAGACGAGTCCAGAAATACTGACTATACAGGTGCTTCTGGATTTTTTTCTGAATTATTTTAGTTTATTCCGTTTATTTATTTTATTAAATTAATCTATGAAGATAGAGGAATCTTATCATTTTCACACCTGATAACCGGCTTATTTATTCTATGTACAATTCAGTTCATAGTCAGCAATCAACTCATTTTTATTCTTATTTCGGTAAGTAATTGTAAAAAACACTTTTTTTATTACAAAAAATGTTTATTTATGGTAGAATTAATACAATATTGATTTAGTAGTAAAATTAGTTGTTTATGTATATTTTTTTATTATTTAGGGGGGTATTTATGAAAAAGTTGAGTTTTTTAATTCTATGCACTTTTTTAATTTTAACATCATATTCAAAAGTTATTGCTGAAAGCAGTAATGTAACTACAAAGACTAAAATTTATATAAACAACCAGCTGATTACCTTCAAAAGCCCAATACAAATAAAAAATAACGAGTTGATGTTACCTTTAGGTGAAACTATGGCGGGCCTTGACATATCGTTTGATGAAATTGAATGCAGGAAAACTAGTTTTGAGGGTTATACTGATATTAATATTGATGTAAGATGTGACATAGGAAACATATGGATGAATAATGAGACTACTCGTGTTTGGGTAAGTGGAGATAATCTTGATCTCAATGTACCGCCCTTAATCTATAAAGATACTGTATATGTTCCGTTAATGTTTATTTCTGATGTGCTTGGGAAAAAAGTAATACGAGACAATAAAAATTCTACAATATATATTTCGGATATTGTTCTACCTGAGCCGCAGGGCTGGATTAGGCTAAAAAATAGACCGTCAGGGAATGAGAGGATTAGTATAACACTTGATAGTACCGTACCTGGAATTGGAAGTGTAGGCTTTAAAACCAATTATCTATATAAAGCTGTATCAATCAATGGAAAAATATATATGATTGATAATGACGGAACCTTGAAACAATATGACCCCGCCACAGATGTATGGGTAAACAAATCAAAAATTTCAGAATTGAAAAATTCGAACGGTAATTTCAAGCTTGCTGTTCTTAAAGGTAAAATATTAATAATCGGAGTAAATTGCAGCGATATTTACCAATATGATATTGAGACCAACAAATGTGAATTCCTAACGTCATTTCCAATTGAACAAATACCTGCTTCAGTGATAGTAGCTGAAGGAAAAGTATATATTCTTTCAGGAATGTATGCTGGCGACCCGAATACTTTAAATACACTTGATATGTATGATCCTCTTACTGATACATGGACAAAGAAGAAAGATATGTTTCAGGGGCTTAGTGATTTAACTGCTGTTTATTATAATGGTAAAATATATATATTTGGAGGAGTAAAATCAACTACTAAGCTTGAGGATCTTTTAGAAAAAGATCCTGTTACCGGAGAAATGAGATTTAAACCAAGGAGCAATACAAATGAATATCCCGGGCAGAATATTGAGGCATATGATATCAAAACTGATACGTGGTCATATATTACACCTGACAACTTACATTGGTTTGCTTCCGGAGCTGAACTTTGTAATGGGAAATTATATTTATTTGGAGATGAATATATAAATGGCAATGTAGTAAACAGTGTCAAGGAATATGATCCTGTTAATAATAAATTTACCAAGGTTGCAGATATGCTGCCTAAAAAAGATAGCTATTCTACAGTAGCTGTAAATGGCGAGATATTTGTAATTAGTGGTAAGAGTGTTGAAAAATATATACCAGGCAAAAAATAAATCCGATCTATATTCAAAGAATTATACCGAGGACATAATAGTGTACTTAGGACGAGAGCCTGTGAAATTTTTTTGTCAAAAAGCTCAGCTGTGATAATAGAAGAGAATGTCTATATTGTTGATAATATAGTTAATAATCGTATGAAAAAGGCATATCATTCATTGAATGAGTGCTTTTTTCACATTATTCTTGTCTTCAAATTTGCTAAAGTAAAAACACGTTAAATTTTAATTAAACAAAGGATTAAAATTAACTTACGGTTAATTTTTTCTCCTTTTATTTAATAATAACTCAATTGTAGAAGTGAGGGCTATTAGATAAAATATACTCAAAGAAGGAGGTTTATAAAACCAAACTTGTGGAGATGATAGAAATGCCAATGAATATGATTATTCGAGAAAAAAGGAAAGAAATTGGGTTAACTCAGGAGCAAATTGCGGAGTATCTTGGCGTATCCACTCCTGCTGTAAACAAGTGGGAAAAAGGAGTTACCTACCCCGATATCTCTTTGTTGCCAGCACTGGCACGGTTACTCAAAGTTGATTTGAATACTTTGCTTTGCTTTAACGAAGGGTTATCGGAACAGGAAATCGGCCACTTTAGCAATGAAGTAATAGATACAATCCGTAAAAACGGTTTTGAGACCGGCTTTACTATGAGTATGGAAAAAGTACGGGAATATCCAAACTGTGACGTGCTTATTCATTCAACTGCGTTGCTTATGGATGGTGCTTTACTAATGTACGGAGCAAGTCTCGATAACAAAGAGCATTTTGAAAATCAAATTACAGCTTTGTATGAGCGTGTGGCTAAAAGTAACAATGACCAGGTCCGGAATAAAGCAATTTATATGCTGGCCTCTAAATATATGGGCCGTAAGGAATACGAAAAAGCTCAGGAAATGTTAAACTTGTTGCCGGAATTTACTGCTTTAGATAAAAATCAGCTTCAAGCCAGACTTTTCATAAATCAGGATAAACTAGTTGAAGCTGCTGGACTTCTGGAACGTAAATTATTAATGGGAATCAATGAAGTTCATATGATTTTAATGAGCTTGGCTGAAATTGAGCTGAAGGAAGGGAACAGTCAGAACGCTTCCCGTCTGGCTAAGCTTTCTCAGAAGGTTACAAAATTGTTTGACCTGGGAGATATGAATGTCTTCGTTGTACCGCTCCAAGTTGCTATCTCGCAAAAAAATGTACAGGACAGCCTCTCTTTTTTGAAATCCTTTCTGTCGGCAGCGCTTACACCGTGGGATGTCAGTAAATCCTCTCTGTACCGTCATATGGCTGTAAAAGTAAAAGAAGCAAAGGAAGTAAAAGAGGAAGCATTAAAAGAAAAACAGGAGAACCTGGGCAAACAAGTGCTGCAGACACTGCTTTCCGAGATCGAAAACAGTCCTGAATATGCGTTTCTCCATTCAAATGAAGAATTTCAACAGCTGATCGCCAGATATCGTGCCAAGATTTAACAAATTTTAATTAATCATACCTTAAGCCAGCAAGCCAGTAATATTGGCTTGCTGCGAGTTTTATATTTTGCGAACTTATTATCCGTTTTGCATAATCCAGTATGATATGATAGACATTACAATCGATCTCTATGGGAAGGTGCGGAAGGCTGTAACGTTTTTTTAATTCGATTGTCTTATATATGAAGGGAGGGAAAATCAGTGTGAATTTTGAAAAAATATATGATCTACATTTCAAAGATGTATACAGGTTTATGCTGGCCCTGTGCAAAGACCAGACATTGGCTGAGGAAATAACTCAGGAAACATTCGTCAGAGCTCTGGACCACTTTGGTTCATTTAAAGGGACCTGTAAGGTAAATACATGGCTATGCCAGATAGCAAAAAATTTATATTTTAACATTTTGGACAAAAATAAAAAACTAGACTATAACAGCGGTACTGAAGGGATGGCATATGACGATTTAGCTTATAGATTGGCTGATAGTGTTGATTCTGAAAAAATTCACAGGATGTTGCACTCTCTGCCGGAACCATATAAAGAAGTTTTCACATTAAGAGTTTTTGCGGAGTTACCGTACGCACAAATTGCAGACTTGTTTGGAAAACATGAAAACTGGGCAAGAGTTACTTATTACCGTGCAAAACAAAAAATTACAGGCAGATTGGAGGAATTGTAATGAAAGATATATCGTGCAGTGTTATTGAAGACTTATTACCTTTATATATTGATGGTATTTGCAGCAATGAAAGTAAAGAAATGATAGAAGCACACATTAAAGACTGTCAAAAATGTCAAATGAAAATTAACCAGATGAATTATGGTATACCGGAGAAAGCTATAGAGGAGAATCTGAATGAAAGCAAAATGCTTGGAAAGCTTTCTGATATATGGAAGAAAAAAACAGGGCTGAATATCAGGGCCGGTTTATTTGGCATTATATTTTATATAGCTGGTATAATCGTGCTTTTTATAGCACAGGACATTGGCCGGAATGCATATTACCGATTTGAAGCAGGATACCTTATTGCAGCTGTGAGCATTGCTGTGATCATATGGCTGTTTCTTGGTGCTCTGATCGCATTTCTGGGGAGCAGGCCCAAAGGTTCTGTAAAAACGTTTATATTTGAATTGATTATAATAGGAATACCTTCATTGTTTATGATGACCAGTATTATTACAGTTCCGTATTTACCGGGTTTTCTTAGGAATTTTATATTTAAAGATGTAATATCCGTCACTGCCATGGGGGCATTATTGCTTGGGTGCGAGATTTATAGATTTATAAGTGTATACGGGAGAAAGAATAAGGTAAATTGAGGAGATTACAGAAATAAAGTCCATAAGAAAGCCGGAACCTTCGGCTTTAAGCAATTATTTTATTATAATGTAAAAAACGATTATTTATTTGGAGGTTAAAATGGCTATAGAGGATGCGGAATTTCAGAGGACAATTTGTTAAAGTTTATTGAATACTAGAACAAGCCTATGTTGAAAGAGAGGAAGAAAAATTAACTGAGCTGTTTCATCCCGAACGCAGAAAGATTTCCTTCCTGAATCACTTTAATATGCAAATGCTCTATCAGATATATAATATTCAATCCGAAATATTGCATTTTAAGATAATTGATATTTCAGAGACCGCAGCTACCTTGATTTACTCACGCAGGCATATTTATACATGCAAAAACAGCCAGGATGAAGTTGATGAAACACCAATAACATAACAAGTTTTTATGTGAAAATCATATCGGAAAATAAAACTTATTTGTAACCGAATATTCTTCCTTCAGAATATTAAATTTGGACAAAACTGGAGAGGTTTTGCCGGGTGCAATGGCGGTCGTTCCCAATAAAGCTCAGTTTTTCACAAATAACCGGCAGCTACTGAATTACTTTGAACAGGCAGATTTTAAGCCTGCTACATATAAAGTTATATTTATATGTTTTGCACAGCTTGTACTTATCGAATCTGCTTTACGTCATATTGACACTCTTTAACTGTTTCAAAAGGAACGTGGCTCTAAACATGATTCCGAACATTAACAGAAGATAACAATGGAAAAAAATCCTATGCTGATATTTTGAGCCGCAATCCAAAAAGCGGGGGCATAAGCATAATTCCTATGTAGAAGGTAATGCTAAATAATTTATGTTTACAAATTATTAAAATAATTATGGGAATAATCATTGTGTAATAAAATATTTATTAACTCTATTTCTATCACTAATATGAGAAAAAAGAAGATTGAAAAATAATTTTAAGGCGTTAATTTGTCAGTACGACAGATCTAATTCTTTTTTTATATTTATAATCCTTCAAGATTTATCAATTTTTTTACCTCTTCAGCAAACAACTTTAAAGCCTTTGTTTATAGAAATTAAACAAACGGACATATTTATATTACATATCAACATTTTTATTTCTATTTTAAATCCATATAATTAACCGTAACACAAGTAATAAAATCACGTTATTGAGATTATTTGGAATATTCTTAAATTAACTTTACCACCATTAAAACGAGAATTAAGTAAATATATCATTGGAGGAAAATTAATGTCTAAAATTACAACTGGTAATAAACAAAAAAATATTATTCCAAACAAGTACAGATTATTTCTAATGTTATTACCTTTTATTGTTGTAACCTTTATTTTCTCATATTTTCCGCTTTACGGCTGGAAATATGCGTTTTATAACTATACTCCAGGGCTTCCCCTGACTAAAGAGGATTTTGTCGGGCTTTACTGGTTTAAATCAATTGTTCAGAATCCAATATTGGTTAGTGAAGTCTTACGTGTAATGAAAAATACTTTTGCAATGAGTTTAATAGGTATTGCTACATCTGCGTTACCTGTAGTGTTTGCAATATTCCTTTCGGAATTAAGAGTGGAAAGATATAAGAAATTTGTTCAGATTTTCACTACGTTACCTAACTTTATAAGCTGGGTTCTTGTTTACTCCTTCGCTTTCACACTCTTTTCTGTAGACACAGGATTAATAAACCAGCTATTAATTAAGCTAAACATTATTGATTCAGGCATTAACTTTCTGGCTTCGACCAGCCATGTGTGGCTATCAATGTGCTTATGGAGTATTTGGAAAGGTCTGGGCTGGGGTGGAATAATGTACCTGGCTGCAATAGCCGGAATAGATCAGGAATTATATGAAGCTGCGAAGGTTGATGGTGCAGGCCGGTTTAGAATGATGTGGCATATAACTGTTCCTGGTGTATTGCCTACATTTTTTGTTTTGCTGCTTCTATCGATTGCTGGTTTTTTAAATAATGGTATGGAGCAGTATTATGTATTCCAGAATCCTATGAATAAGGATGCAATTGAGGTTCTTGATTTATATGTTTTTAACATCGGATTGGGTTCTTCTGCAAATTTCTCTTTCGCTACAGCGGTGAGCGCACTTAAATCACTTATAAGTGTTGTTCTATTATTCATAGCCAATTCATTATCAAAGATTTTTCGTGGAGAAACAATCATTTAGAAAAAAAGTTCTTAAAGAGAGGTTGCATACAATGAAAAGATTTAAGGTTACTATAGGTGACATAACTTTTAATGTATTAAACTACACGTTTTTTGCAATGTTTACGTTGATGTGTATTTTCCCATTCTATTACTTATTCATTAACACTATAAGTGATAACACTTTAAGTGCAAAAGGCTACATTAATTTTTACCCGATAGGAATTCATTTTAGCAATTATATTCAGGTATTGCAAATCAAGGGTCTTGGACATGCGGCACTTATTTCTGTTGCCAGAACAGTGATAGGGACAACATTGACAGTCCTTGCATCCGCATTTCTTGGTTATCTTGTAACAAAGAATGAAATGTGGGGAAGAAAAATATGGTATAGGTATTTTATAATAACGATGTATTTTAACGCAGGATTGATTCCTTGGTTTATAACCATGAAACATTTAAACCTTACAGACAATTTCTTGGCATACGTAATTCCAAGTATAGTATCACCCTTTAATATGATACTTGTAAAAACATTTATTGAGTCTATTCCAGCATCCCTTGAGGAATCGGCTTCAATAGACGGAGCAGGCTACTTTGAACGTTTTTGTAAAATTATCCTTCCTTTATCAAAGCCAATACTTGCGACGATAGCTATATTCTGTGCAGTAGGGCAATGGAACTCTTTCACGGATACGGTTATATTAGTAAAGGATTCCAAGTTGTATACTCTGCAGTTTATTCTATATAACTACCTAAATGAGGCTACATCTATAGCAACTATAATCAAGAATTCTACAGGTATGTCTAATATTGACCTGTCTCATATGCAGACGGCAAACTCTGTCAGAACCACAGTTTCTATGATTGTTATTCTCCCCATTCTGTTTGTTTACCCCTATTTCCAGAGATTCTTTGTAAAGGGTATTATGATAGGAGCTGTAAAGGGTTAACGGCCGGGACGATACAAATAAATAAGTAAATTTGATATCGGTGTTTTAAAGTAATTTTTTTTTAAAACCGTTATCAGTTTTAATAACAAATTTTTTAAGGGGGAAAAAAGATGAAAAAAACTCTAAAAAGAGCATTACCGCTGCTTTTGTCAGCAGTAATGACCGTCAGTATGGTTGGCTGCGGAGACGGCAACTCCGGTTCAAACTCTGCTACAGCCGGTACTTCACCTGGCAGCACTGCTGCAAGTACAGTCTCAACGGATACTTCGGCCTCCATCATTGACCACACTGAAGAATACAACATTGATGTGTTTTCTCAGAGATCAAATTTTGCTGGTGAGCAAGGTGGTTGGTTTGCAAAGATTTTAAAGGATAAGTTTAATATGAAGCTGAATATTATAGCTTCAAACATTGATGGTGGGGCTGGTAAATTCGCTACCTTGATGGCAGCGGGCAATTTAGGTGATCTTGTTATATTTGGTAGTGATGGGCAGGATTTTAAGAATGCGATAAAGGGTAATCTCATTTTGGATTGGAATAAGAACGGTCTGCTTGATAAATACGGCAAGGACATTATAAAATATGCTCCAATGTCAATAGAAAAATCAAAAACAAAGTATGGTAATGGTACAGCTGTTTATGCCAGCAGCGGTTTCGTAGGCAGCAATGATGGAGGACCTGCAGATGGTGCAGCTCTCAACTATGGACCATATATGCGTTGGGACCTCTATAAAAAGCTTGGAAGTCCTGAAATGAACACAATGGAGGATTTACTTAATGTACTAAAAAAGATGCAGGAACTTGAACCAAAAAACGCTGCCGGAAAACCAGCATATGCATTCTCTATGTGGTCGGACTGGGATGGCGGTGAAAAGATGAATTCTGCAGCCTGGAATGCCAGCTTCATCAATGGTGGAATAGTTCAATACTGGCATACCTTGGAGATAACTACCAATACCGCCAAAGATATACTTGATGAAACCGGCGGTTATATGCAACAGCTCAAAGTCTTATATAAAGCAAATCAGATGGGACTGGTAGATCCTGATTCATTAACTCAGAAATACACCGATGCGCAGAATAAATATAAAGATGGTCGGGTATTATTCTCATACTTTTCATGGTTAGGAAAACCAGAATACAATACTACTGAAAATGTCTCGAATGGCAAAGGTTTTATGCTGGTACCATTAAAGACAGAAAAGTGCTATGCTCAAGGCATGAATCCATATGGAAATTCTGATGCCTTATGGTCAATAGGGTCAAAATCGGAACATCCTGAAAGAATTATGGAAGTAATCAACTGGTTGTACTCTCCAGATGGGGTTATGACCCTTTGGAATGGCCCGAAGGGGCTTACCTGGGATATAAAAGACGGTAAGCCGTATGTTACCGATTTCGGTATGAAAGCTTTTGAAAATAGAGCAGATACTGATGTCCCTGCTGAATTTGGCGGTGGAAAGTATGAAGATGGAGTATGTAAGCTTGAAGTTTCTACACTGAATTATAATTCGATTAATCCGGAAACAGATGAACCTTACATGTACAGTCTCTGGCCTTCTTACCTTAAAGTCAAAACAGATCCTGTATTGGAGGATTGGAGAAAAGCAATGGGTGGAGTCTTAACGGACAAGGAATACCTGGTGAAGAATAACATGGTTGCAGTAGCTCCAAGTGATTATATACCGGGGGAAAAGAAAGTACTGGATAGTAAATTGGATCAGAAGAGAGTTCAGGTTGGTCAGGTAATCCAGCAGAACTCATGGAAAATGGTATTTGCTAAGAATGATGCTGAGTTCGAAAGTTTGAAGAATGATATGATAAAGAAGGCTAAAGGACTTGGATATGATGAATTAGTTAAGTGGTATATGGATAATGAGCTCAAGCCATATATGGATAAAATTGCAAAAGGTGAAAAGTAAAAGTATTGTTTGTTACTAAAATAGTGTCAAAGAAAGCTGCCTCCCAATGCTTATTATTGTAAGGCAGCTTTCTGACTACTTATTTTAAAGTTATCTTTCTAATGTTACCAGAAGTAAATTCGAGTTGTTGTTTTCTCAAACAATATTATAAAATATTTTTGATGTTAAATAATATTGAACTGGAAGTGGTATTAATGTATTTTTATTACGACGTTTCACGTTTAAGAAACATGGAATTAAGCATGTATGAGTATGGCAGTGAACGCTGCAAACCTGGAAAGAGTTTTGGACCCTGGCAACGTTACTATTACATGATGCATTACATTCATAGCGGAAAAGGAATTTTCAAGTACAACAACAAGATTTATCATATTGAAGGTGGGCAAGCGTTTGTAATTTATCCGGATGTGGTTACTTATTATGAAGCTGATTTTGAGGAACCCTGGTTTTACACCTGGATTGGTTTCGTAGGGATAAAGGCCGAAGCTTACCTAACCCAGGCCAATTTGAGCAGAGATAATCCTGTTATAACAATTTCTGATGTAGAACAGCTTAGGAGTACTTTGCAGCAAATGGAAGCAGTAAATACTTCAAAGCCAGGAAGTGAGCTTCGTTTACTTAGTCTGCTATATAATTTTTTAGCACAAATAATAGAAGAAGCAGGAATTGATTGTCCTGCAGTTACAAACATAGATAAAGGAGGCTTATACATCAGGAAAGCTTTGGATTTTATAGGTTCAAACTATTCAGAACACATCGCAGTAAGTGACATTGCCCAATATGTAGGGTTAAATAGAAGTTATTTATGTATATTATTTAAGAACTATTTAAATATAACTCCAAAGGAATTTATTGTGAACTATAGAGTCGGAAAAGCTTGTGAACTTATGCAGAATGGGGTATTGTCAATCGGAGAAGTTGGAAGATTGGTTGGGTACGAAGATCAGCTTTTTTTCTCAAAAGTTTTCAAGAAAGTTAAAGGAATATCTCCAAAAGAGTATAAAAGAAAAAGGTCTCAATCAAATCAGAACTAGAAGATGTAGTTTCTTAATTTAAATATTTTAAATTGGTTAAAAAAGTCCATATACGCACATTAGTAACCTAAGTATTATAAGTGTCTTTATAAAATATATGCATATAAATATCACATTATGCAATATAAATGGCTTTTCAAACGTGTTAATATAATCGTCATAGACAAATGACAATTGAGAAATATGTTCTATACTTGTGATGTATAATTTACTAATTTCAAATGTAAATATCTAACACGGGCAGACAAATACTTAATAAATTTAGTTGTAGATATACACCAAAACATTAACTATGTAATTCGGAGGTCTTTTTATGAATAAAAACAAATTTGCCCTTACCCCACCAATGGGCTGGAACAGCTATGATTATTACGATACAACTGTAAACGAAGAACAGGTTAAGGCTAATGCAGAGTATATGGCTGAGAATCTTAAGGAATTTGGCTGGGAGTATATTGTAGTTGATATAGAGTGGTATTCTTATGATACAGGAACCCAAAGAGATATATACCAGTATATTCCTTTCTGGAAGATGGAAATAGATGAATATTCCAGGTTATTTCCATGCCCAGACCGTTTTCCATCATCAGTAAAAGGCATGGGTTTTAAGCCACTAGCTGATTATATACACAGCCTTGGTCTTAAATTCGGCATACATATTATGCGTGGAATACCCAGAATTGCTGCACACAATCATATGAAGATTTTGGGAACTAAGGTCACTGCTAATGAGATCGCCGATCCATCTTCCATTTGTTCTTGGAATCCGGATATGTATGGTCTTGAAGTTAATCGAGATGGAGCACAGGAATACTATAACTCTATCTTTGAGCTATACGCACATTGGGGCGTGGATTTTATAAAATGTGATGATATCTGCAGGTATGATATGAAATCAGCTAAGAGAGAAGTAGAGATGCTTTATAATTCTATTCAGCACTGCGGCCGTCCTATTGTACTAAGTCTTTCACCAGGGCCTGCCTTAATTGATCAGGCATGGCATTATGAAAAGTATGCCAATATGTGGAGAATAACAGATGATTTCTGGGATGGTTGGCATTTGTTGTTGAATATGTTTGAACGATGTGAAATATGGCAAAATCATGCTTCAGAAGGTTGTTTTCCAGATTGTGATATGCTTCCTCTGGGATATGTTGGGAAAGGATTTAATAATGAGAGGTATACGCGATTTACAAAAGAGGAGCAAATAACCATGATGACTTTATGGAGTATATTTAGGTCTCCTATGATGATTGGAGCAGAATTGACAAAGCTGGATAAATGGACGATCAGCCTATTAACAAATAAAAAAGTATTAAGGATTCTATTTAATTCAAAAAGTGCAAAACAAATTGTGCGTAATATAAAGGAGGCTATATGGCTATCGAAAGATTCGGAAAATGAGGACTGTTACATGGCACTTTTTAATTTAAGTGATGAGGTTCGAAACATTTTAGTAACTGCAAGTGAATTGGAATTGTATACTTTTAAAGGCAAGGAATTAGAAGAATTGTGGAGCGGTGAAACGCTACAAGTATTGGATGATGCCTTTAAAACCGAGGTTTTAGTCCATGGAGCAAAATTATATAGAATTTACGATATTACATAATTATTATTAGTTAATCAAAATGGTTCTATCATAAAATTATTTCTGTTCACGGTGCGAGGTCTGATCCCTTATTTAAATTGTTACTGGATAGGCTGGATAATTGAAAAGGAATGTATTAGATACATTACCTTCCTTAATTTTTCAAATAGAACAATAATAGAGGAAATTTTATGGCAGAATGCTTCCTTTCAAAAAAGTACAAATATCCTTCCGTATTTCTCTATTTAATTCTCTTAATAATATAAATACAATTTATATATAGATTAATCTAAATAATATTTTGGAGGAAAATTAAATGAGAAAAGCAGTTGCCATTGTTTTAGCAGGAGTAATGTTAGCAACTACATTGGTCGGATGCGGCAGTAGTTCACAAAATGATTCAGCCTCGTCTTCCGTTGCCTCAGGTTCAACAGCTACTGAGACCAAAAAAAATATTACTCTTACTTTCGGATCTCATCAATCCGGACTGCCGACTTCGGGTATTGTACAAAAACTTGCTGAAGAATATGAAGCAAGCACCGGAGTCAAAATTGATTTTCAAATTATACCTGATGCTCAATGGAGAGATTTGTTGAAGGTTAAGCTGGATTCCGGTGAAGCCTACGATATAATGAATGTAGATGCCGATCCACTCAGCATTGTCAGCAGAGTAAATCCTGAAGTTAACTGTGTTGATTTATCTGATCAGGAATGGGTAAAAAGAATTGACCCCATAGCTCTGGCCGGTATTTCTGTTAATAATAAGGTTTACGGGATACAGTTTAATGGAATCAGAAGATCAGGCATGTTCTACAATAAAAAAATGTTTAGTGATTTGGGTTTAAAAGCCCCAACTACATACGAAGAGTTTAAAAACGTATGCCAGAAAATAAAAGACTCAGGGGTCACTCCTATTTATGAAGCTATACAGAATGGGTGGCATCAGGTACTCCCAGTATGTGAAACAGGTTCATACTATGCAACCAAATATGACAATTTGTATGAGAAGTTAAATAAAAATGAGATGAAAATAACCGATGTAAAAGAAATCAAGCTCATTTTGACACAGATGAAGGAATTTGCCGATTTGGGATTCTATGGCAAGAACTTCATGAATCAAGCGGTAGAAGGTGCTAAAGAAGCATTTGCAAAAGGCGAAGCTGCCATGTTCTGTAATGATGGAGGCTGGGCATTACAAACTGAAACAGAATTCCCTGAAACTAAGGGCAATATAGGCTTATTCGCCGCACCCTGGGCAGATAATCAGACAATAAGCAGTAATCCGACTTGTAATGCATATTTCATAAATAAAAACAGCAAATATGTTGATGATGCAAAGGATTACTTTAACTTCACAGCAAAGCACGAAAATCTTCAGAAGCTGCTTGATGGAGCAGGAAGTCTTGTATCTCTGTGTTGGCCTGAGATTGAGTCTAAAGAAAATCCTGAATATGTAGAATACTATAAAAGCTTACCACAAGGAATTGTAATGCAGGTTGGAGTTTCTTACGTCGATCCACAGTGGATGGATATAGGTAAAGATATTGATGCAATGTATACAAATAATTTGACACCTGAGGAGATCGTTGACAATATAGCAAAGAGAAGAGACGATCTGGCTGAATTAGCTAAAGATCCGGCTTGGAATAAATAATCAAGGAACGATCATGGTTGAATATTTTCAACCATGATTGTTTTAAAGAAAGAGTGGCTGTAATGAACAAAAATAAGATATATCCAACGTACTTGTCCTTCGGCATTTTAACAATTTTTGTGCTTTTTTTCTTTCTACCCAGTATTTTGGGTATATTTTACTCCTTCACCGATTGGAACAGCTTGAGTAATGAAGTTAATTTTGTCGGTCTTAAGAATTATTCGAAAATCTTTTCCGGTAAATATGATTTTGTTTCATATATAATTAATACATTAAAATTTACAGGAGCAACAATAATTATTAAACCCATTTTGGGAATATGTCTGGCTTTACTGCTGACAAGCAAGTTTATTAAGTTTAGGAATGTTCACAGAATGATTATATTTATACCACAGGTAATGTCTTTCCTGATCGTAGGTCTTGTCTTTAAAAGCTTGCTGAATCCTGTAACAGGCTTTATAAACAATTTTTTTACTTCAATCGGACTTGATTTTTTGGCACAGAACTGGCTTTCTGATGCAAAACTTGCAATGTTTACTGTTATCGGTGTTGATACCTGGAAGGGTGTCGGATATATTATGATAATCATTATTGCAGGAGTAAATGCAATATCAGAGACATATTACGAAGCTGCAGAAATTGACGGAGCTAATTTTTTTCACAAGACCTGGTACATTACCCTGCCTTTATTAAAATGGGTTATTTTGAATGTATCCATTTTAAACCTGACTTATGGCTTAAGAGTATTTGATGCAATATATGTCTTAACCAACGGCGGGCCGGGACGTGCAACAGAGGTTATAAATACTGCAGTATACAGTGAATTTTCCAAAGGAAATTATGCCATGGGTACTACTTTATCAAGTGTTCTCTTCATATTTGTTATGTCCATATCCTATTTCTTGTTGAAAGCGTTAGAACCAAAGGAGGATTCATAATTATGAAGATAAAAAAAGGAATAAGTACCATAATATTAAATTTAATAACTGTTTGCACCAGTCTGACTTTTATTGTACCGTTATTGGTTGTACTGCTGAATTCCTTCAAAACAAGAGCAGAAGCTAATACCATGACCTTGAAATTGCCAAAAGTCTGGGCATTTGATAATTTTGAAACTGTAATAGAAAGAGGCAAACTGTTTCAATCCTTTTTCAACAGCATGCTATATGCAACCTCGGGCGCAGTAATTATTATATTACTGACCTCGGTTGCCGGGTTTGTATTGGCCCGTAACAGAACAAAAGTAAATAAATTTATCTACTATTTTATTATTCTTGGAATTGCTATGCCGATAAATACAGTTACTTTAATGAAAGTAATGAAAACAACAAATTTGGTTAATACACAATTAGGCATTATCCTGATTTATGTAGCTATAAATATTCCCATCAGCCTATTTATAACATATGGATTTATCGGGAGCATTCCTGTTGAAATAGATGAAGCAGCAATAATAGACGGCTGTTCTTCAAGGCAGCTGCTGATACGAATAATACTGCCGTTGTTGTCACCCGTAATGGTAACAGTATTTGTACTGAATTTTTTAGGTATCTGGAATGATTTTACTATGCCATTATACTATTTGAATAATTCTCAAAAATGGCCAATGACCCTGGCTGTTTACAACTTTTTTGGAGTGTATGAAAATCAGTGGAATCTGGTGAGTGCGGATATAATAGTAACAATTCTTCCCGTGCTTTTGATATTTATTTTTGCTCAGAAATACATTGTAGGGGGAATATCAGCCGGAGCTGTCAAGGGCTGATTGAAAGAGTCAATTCACTTGTGTTATCTAAGGAGTAAGGTTGAAAGAAATTTTAAAAATAAATAAAGGAGGTACCGAGCCCATGCCATTTCTATCATTGCGTTTTGTGCAAAATGCAGGGCATGGGGATATTTATGAAATTTACAGATGGATTTTGGTTAAAACGGAAGGGAGTCAGTATATATTCTCCAGCTGAAGTCAGAGACTATACTATCAAAGAAAAATCAGTGGTATTATATACCCCTGTTGTAAAAATTACAAAACGAGGTCAAACATTGCGGGGGCCTCTGCTAACGCTTGAGATAAGTTCTCCGGGATGCAACCTTATAAAGGTTAAAGCACAGCACTTTATTAAAAGACTTCCGGTAATCCCGGAATTTGAACTAAACGTGGATAATAACTTTATCCCGGAAATTGCAGAGGAAGACGGCGATATTATTTTTTCAAGCGGAAAAACCTCAGTGAGAATATGCAAGACAGATTTTTCTCTCAGCTTCTACTATGAAGACAGACTTCTAACTAAAAGCGGAACCGGTCAAATGGGCTATATTGCCACTGAACAGGCAGGGCCATATTTTCGAGAGCAGCTTGATCTGGTTACAGGAGAATGTGTGTATGGTCTTGGGGAGCGCTTTTCGGCATTTGTTAAAAACGGGCAAAGTATTGATATATGGAATGAAGACGGAGGAACCTCCTCTGAGCAGTCGTATAAAAATATTCCTTTTTATATTACCAACAGGGGTTACGGTGTATTCGTCAACCATCCTGAACGTGTATCCTTTGAAGTAGCCTCAGAGGCGGTTTCGAGAGTACAGTTCAGTGTACCTGGTGAAGAGCTGGAGTATTTCTTCATTGGAGGAGCAGACTTAAAGGAGGTTATTCATAATTACACAACACTGACAGGGAGGCCTTCACTGCCGCCTGCCTGGTCCTTCGGACTATGGCTTACCACCTCTTTTACAACACAATATGACGAAAAGACAGTTTCCTCCTTTGTTGACGGAATGGCCGAAAGGGATATACCTTTAAGGGTGTTTCATTTCGACTGCTTCTGGATGAAGGAGTATGAATGGTGCAATTTTGAATGGGATGGAGAAGTATTTCCCGACCCCCGGAATATACTGAGAAGTTTGAAAGAAAAAGGACTTAAAATATGTGTATGGATAAATCCATATATAGCACAAAAATCAAAGCTCTTTGACGAGGCGGCAGACAATGGATATCTCATAAAGCTTAAGGACGGAGAGGTATGGCAGTGGGATTTGTGGCAGCCCGGCATGGGTATAGTGGATTTTACAAATCCTGATGCCTGCAGGTGGTATGGAGATAAATTGAATGAACTTTTAGATATGGGTGTGGACTGTTTTAAAACAGACTTCGGAGAAAGGATACCTGTAGATGTTGTATACAGTAATGGTGCAGAGCCGGTAAAAATGCACAACTATTACACTTATCTCTACAACAAGGTTGTATATGAAGTTCTGGCAAACAGATTTGGAAAACAGGAAGCGGTATTGTTTGCAAGAAGTGCAACAGTGGGCTCACAGAAATTCCCTGTACACTGGGGCGGCGATTGTGTCTCCAGATACGAATCCATGGGGGAAAGCTTAAGAGGCGGATTGTCGCTATGCATGTCGGGCTTCGGTTTCTGGAGCCACGATATAAGCGGCTTTGAAAGCACAGCCTCGCCTGACCTGTACAAAAGGTGGGCCGCTTTCAGCTTGCTGTCAACTCACAGCAGACTCCATGGGAGCAGTTCTTATAGAGTGCCATGGCTTTTTGATGAAGAATCGGTGGAGGTGGTGAGGTATTTCAGTAAGCTGAAATGCAGGCTTATGCCGTATCTGTTCAGCGCAGCATGTTATACAGCCCATACCGGAATACCCTCCATGAGAGCAATGATACTGGAATTCAGCAAGGACAGGGCATGCGACTATATTGATACCCAGTACATGCTTGGTGATTCCCTGTTGGTTGCTCCGGTGTTCAGACCGGAGGGATCAGTTGATTACTATCTGCCTGAAGGTGTATGGACCAACTTTATCTCCAATGAAAGAGTAAAAGGAGGAACCTGGAAATATGAGCCCCATGACTTTATGAGTCTGCCGCTGATGGTCAGGCCAAATTCCATTATACCTGTCGGAAATAATGAAAACAAACCGGATTATGATTATCTTGACGGTATAACCCTCCATGTGTTCGAGCTTTCGGATAATGAAGCTGCAACATCAATCATATATGATATGGATGCAAAAGCGATGGGCAGTGCAAAAGCAATCAAGCAGGAAAATAAGGTAAGAGTGGATATAAGCGGTTTAAGGAACTACTCTGTAATCATGAGGAATGTTAAAAACATCAGAGATATTACTGGAGCTGAGGCAGAAAGCTGCGCTCTGGGAACAAAACTTGTTCCACTTGCCCCAAATGGTGAAATTTCATTTATAATTGAGGTATAGAATTCATCTATAATAGAG
Source organism: Bacillota bacterium (assembly GCA_023409265.1). Taxonomy (GTDB): domain Bacteria; phylum Bacillota; class Clostridia; order Acetivibrionales; family DSM-1351; genus Ruminiclostridium. The sequence goes on from JAEYHZ010000016.1 coordinate 25,824, forward strand.
ATATAGATGAATTCGGAAGAGTAAAGCGTGAAAAAACATTCTGGTATTCAGCTTGCATTTCACGCGGTAAAGAACCGCTTTGCGGTTTTTTACTACTATTTCTGTACGTGCTGTGCGCGTAGATGGGAGATTATATGATTGGTGCAAGTAAGGATAATCAATACTATGAACTGACAAGTCCTACAATTATTCCAAAAGCATCAGGCTTTCTATGGAATGAAAAAATGATGATCCAGGTCAATTGCAGGGGATATGCCGTTGCTCAGTTTATGCAGCCTGAACCTGCAAAATATTCACATTCACCAAATCTTGAGGCAAAAACCTTTATGCAGCCCGAACAGCCGTACTACGCACATCATCCGGGGCGGTTTGTATATATAAAAAATGAAGAAACGGGAAGATTTTTTTCTGCTCCTTATGAACCGGTCAGACTTCTTCCTGATAAATATATTTTTTCTGTTGGAAAGGATAAAATTATCTGGAGGGTTGAAAGTGATGATATTCAGATAGAGATGTGCCTGAGTCTTTCTAAGGAAAATGCTCTGGAACTATGGCAGATAAAAGTAAAAAATCTTTCGGACACAAAAAGAAAAGTAAGTATATACCCATACTTTACAGTAGGCTATATGTCTTGGATGAACCAAAGCGGAGAGTATAACTCTGAACTGCAAAGTATTATCTGCTCTTCTGTCACACCCTACCAAAAATATAAGGATTATTACACTATAAGGGATTTTGCCGATAAAACATTTTTATTGGCGGAGCAGGAGCCTTGTTCCTGGGAGGTCAGTCAGGAGGTATTCGAAGGAGAGGGCGGTATTTTTAAACCAACTGCAATACTTCAGGAGATGCTGGGTAAAGGAGATGCCAGATATGAAATGCCTGTATGTGTGTTGCAATACAGACTGAACATGAGTCCCGGTGAGGAAAATAATTTCAGATTTGTTTTCGGTGCGGCCAAAACAGAGGAAGAGATAGCCCGGTACCGCAGAACATTTTTTCTGAACAGAAATGAAGCCGGTAAAGACGGTTTCGAACAGGCAATGGTTGAATACCAGCAATATATTGCCAAGGGCCGGGGGTGTCTGCAAATTAAAACACCAGATTCTCTTCTGGATAATTTCGTTAATCATTGGCTTCCCAGACAAATGTATTACCATGGTGCTACCAATCGTCTTTCTACAGATCCTCAGACAAGAAACTACCTGCAGGATAATATGGGAATGAGCTACATAGAGCCGCAGACAGCAAGGAATGCCTTTTTGCATGCTCTTAGCCAGCAGCATGAGAACGGCTCAATGCCCGATGGAATAATTTTGTACAAGGGAGCTGAGCTGAAGTATATAAATCAGATTCCTCACACCGACCACTGTGTCTGGCTGCCGGTTTGCATCAGTACTTATCTTGATGAAACCAATGACTATGCTATGCTGGATGAAAAAGTAGGATTTGTTGACAATAAGGGGAAATTTACGGTTTTCGAGCATATCACCCGTGCAGTAAACTGGCTTGTATACGACAGGGATGAAAGAGGGCTTAACTATATTAATCAGGGGGACTGGTGTGATCCCATGAACATGGTTGGCTACAAGGGTAAAGGTGTCTCAGGCTGGCTCACCATAGCTACGGCGTATGCCTGCCTGGTTTGGTCAGATATCTGCCAAAATACCGGAAGGATGGACTATGCAGGAATATTCAGGCTTGAAGCACAAAAAATTAACAGCACTATTAATAAATATTTGTGGGATGGCCATTGGTATGCCCGTGGAATAACCGACGACAATGTTCTGTTTGGTGTAAGCAGTGATGAAGAAGGACGGATATATATAAATCCGCAGGGATGGGCTCTGCTTAGTGGTGCTGCAGATGAGGAAAAGAAAAAGAAGCTGATGGTTGCAGTAACAGAAAACTTGGAATCACCTTATGGGGTTGAAAAACTTGCACCTGCATATACAGCCATGAGAGAAGATGTCGGCAGGCTGACACAGAAGCATCCTGGAACAGCAGAAAACGGAGCTGTTTACAACCATGCATCGGCATTCTACATATATGCGCTTTATTCTGCCGGTGAGAAGGAAAATGCCTTCAGACTGCTCCGTAAAATGCTACCGGGAGCGGATTTGCAGGATATCATTCAGAGGGGGCAGCTGCCGGTATTTATACCAAACTATTACAGGGGTGCATACAGACAGATTCCAAGGACTGCCGGCCGCTCCAGCCATCTTTTCAATACCGGGACAACTTCCTGGTTTTACAGATGCCTTATTGACGGACTTTTTGGATTGAAGGGAAGACCGGACGGACTAGCTATAAAACCGCAGTTACCTGATGAATGGAAAAATGCCTCGGTCCAAAGGTATTTCAGAGGAGCGGTATTTAATGTTGACTTTGTCAGAGAAGAGGGTATCAGGGCTGTTGAAGTTTATGTAAATGATTTGTTTATTGAGGATGGAGTATTCAAAGATATAAAATCAGGTTTAAAATACAATGTATTGGTAAAAATCCCATACGGGAAAGAAGTTTAGGGAGGCCGGTCATATATGCTGAAAAGTCAGATGATGCGCGGTATAGCCGCTGAAATGGATTCTTTGAAAATTGGAATGGGGTGGAAGGTTAATGAACTGGATTTACCTCAGATAATGGTTCAAACCACCTGGGGAGACAGCCATCCCGGGAGTGTGCATTTAGGCAGAGTTGCAGACCTTTTGAAGTCTTCGGTGGAAGCTGCCGGAGGGAAGCCTGCCCAATACACAGTTACCGATATATGTGACGGAATTGCACAAGGCCATGACGGAATGAACTATTCACTTGTTTCAAGAGAACTCATAGCTGCAACCATTGAAGCACAGATAAATGCCACACCCTTTGACGGTGCGGTTTTTTCAGCTTCCTGCGACAAAGCTGTACCTGCACATCTTATGGCAATTGCCAGAAACAACATTCCTTCGGTATTTGTACCCGGAGGAGTCATGAAAGCGGGACCGGATAACCTGACACTTGAGCAGATCGGCACATATTATGCAAAATTTCTGAGAAAAGAAATTGATTCTGAGGAGTATTCCTACTACAAGCTGAATGCCTGTCCCAGCTGCGGCGCATGTCAGTTCATGGGTACTGCCTCAACAATGCAGATTATGGCCGAAGCATTGGGCCTGGCTCTTCCAGGATCTGCTCTAATGCCAGCCTCCGAAGCTTGTCTCTATGAAATGGCTGAGAATGCCGGCAGAGCAATTATGAAGCTTGTGGAGCTGGACATAACTCCGGATAAGATATTGACGATCAAAGCTTTTGAGAATGCTATTATGGTTCATGCCGCAATTGCAGGCTCCACAAATACCTTACTCCATCTGCCGGCTATAGCTCATGAGCTTGGAATTACAATAGGTGCTGATTTATTTGATGAAATACACAGAAAAATCCCATTTATCACAAACATCCGCCCAAGCGGAAGCTTCCCAGCCGAATATTACTGGTATGCTGGGGGAACTCCGGCTGTAATGGAGCAGATAAGAAAGCATTTGAATCTCGATGTAATGACAGTTACAGGGAAAACTCTCGGTGAAAATCTTGAGGATTTGAGGAACAACGGATTCTATGCAAACTGTAACCGGTATCTTAATGAAAAAGGTATTGCAGGGAATCAGATAATTAAAGACTATAACAGTCCAATTCAGTCACAGGGAGCAGTAGCCGTATTAAGGGGAAACCTTGCTCCCGAGGGCGCGGTTGTTAAACATTCTGCTATTGCAAGGGAAATGCATGAGGTTGTATGCGTTGCAAGACCTTTTAATTGCGAAGAGGATGCCTACAAGGCTGTTATCGAAAAAAGTATAAAACCCGGAGATGCAGTTATCATAAGATATGAAGGACCAAAGGGCTCAGGTATGCCGGAGATGTTTTATACCACTGAAGCTATTGTGTCTGATCCTGAGCTGGCAGGCAGTGTTGCATTGATAACAGACGGGAGATTTTCAGGGGCATCCAGGGGACCTGCTATAGGGCACGTTTCTCCGGAAGCTGTGGATGGAGGCCCAATTTCACTTATTGAAGAAGGAGATCTGATTAAAATAGACATTCCATCACGAACTATTGAAGTGATAGGCGTAAACGGTGAAATAAAAACTCCTGATGAAATAACCCTGATATTTGAAAATAGAAAGGAATGCTTTATGCATCCCGCTCTGAAGGAAAAAAAGGGGATATTAAAAACCTATGCAAAGCTCGCCGTATCGGCAATCAAGGGTGCATACATGGATTAGCAGCCCATATGTACAGAAGATATTACTAACCTGAATTAAGTATAAAATATTGACGAAGGAGGAGTAATGGAATGCAAGGCAAAAAAGAAATTTCAATAAAGAGAATTATATTTGATAATTATGCCTTGCTGATAATTTCACTTATTCTCCTTCTCTTTTTTTCAACCTTCGTGTTTTTTGTAAACGATCGTGTTTCCAGAATTACCGAATTGCAGACCAACCTTTGTGATTCGGCAAAAAACTCTATTGAGTCATCAATTGAAAAAATGTCCATAGTTTCAATGAATGTTTTGTACTCTAAAACCATTAGAAATACGTTGAGGTCAGCCAATCCTTCTACTGCAAATATTAAAACCATGGATCCCATATACGAGGCCATATCATTCATAATCGGGCCGTATGGTACGGTTACCCAGGTAAACATACACTCTGCAAAAAACTATAAGGTTGGTTGGGGCGTTTATGAATTATATGCACCGGAAAGTTACACCCAAATAGCTAATTATGAAAACATAAAAAGCAAAAATGGCTTCAAATATTTAAATATTCCGGAACAGAGAAAGGATCTGTCCTATTTCAATAAATATCTTAGTTCAAAGAAATTTATATCCTTGAACCGAATATTTAAAGATGCATATTATCAGGAAGAAGGGATCGTTGAGGTTATTCAAAATTGTGACTCTTTCTTTGGACACCTGAATTTAATGAAAAAAGAAAATAAAAATATAGAGTTTTATATATTTAATGAGGATAATATTTTGATATATCCTTATGCTGAGAAGACAAAAGCATCAGATCAATTTACCGATTTAATCTCAAAAGAGTTGACCGGGGCAGTAGTCGCGGATAAGGTTGAATCATTATATGTCAGTAAAAAATACTATGCTTCATATGTGTCGATAGATGAAATAAAATGGAAAGTGGTAGTTATGCAGAGTAAGACTGACGCCTTCCATCCATTAATCACTTTCATTGTCATTTATTCATTAATTGGATTTTCATTCCTTGGTATAGCAATACTTATGTGCTATGCCATTACAAGAAAGGTTACCACACCAATCTATAATCTTAAAGAAACCATTAAAGCAATTGACCTGACGGATATTATCAATAACAGAACAGAAATAGCTGAAATTGACACAAAGACCAGTGAAATTGCCATGCTTTCAAAGGTATTTAAAGAAATGTATGTAAAGCTTGAAGTCTCTACAAAAGATTTGATGACCTCAAGAGAAGAAGAATTAAGAGCAAAATTTATAGCAATGCAATCAATGATTAATCCGCATTTCATATTTAATAATTTGGCAAATATCAGTGTTATGGCTGAAGAAAATATGAATGATGAAATCGTTAAGCTAAGTAAAAACCTTTGTGATTATTTGAGATATATATCAGCCGACAGTTTAACCACAGTTGATACACTGACAGAGGTATACTTCGCAGAAAAGTATCTGGAATGCATGAAAGTGAGATACGGGAAAAGGCTGGAATATTATTTTGATATTCCTTCTGAAATGGAGAAGATCAATATCTCAAAGCTGACGATTCAGCCAATAATTGAAAATTCTCTGAAATATGCTTTTCAGGATTCACCTCCATGGGTACTGGAGATATTGGGTAATGTCTATCCTCAGGGGTGGGAGCTTATAATACGTGACAACGGCAATGGAATAAAAGAAGAATATATAAAAGAAATAGTTGATAATCAGAAGAAAATTAAAGAAACTAAAAACATTTCATCAATGAAAATTGGAGGAATGGGACTTGCAAATGTGTATTTAAGATTAATTCTTTTACACGGAAATGATGCTCAGTTGATTATAAGAAACAGAGTCAGCGGTGGAACCGAAGTTATAATACGGTCTTTCAATTTAGACAATTGACAGACCTGAAAATTTTTTGGAGGGTAATTAAATGAAAATAGAAAATCCAATCTTAAGGGGCTTTCATCCCGATCCATCCATTATCAGAGTCGGAGAGGATTACTTCATTGCCACATCTACGTTTGAATGGTGGCCGGGAGTAAGAATACATCATTCAAAGGATCTGAAAAACTGGGAGCTGCTGCCATACCCGTTATGCAGAAAATCACAGCTGGATTTGACCGGGGTGGGGGATTCACAGGGAATATGGGCACCATGCTTAACCTGGCATAATGATACCTTCTATCTTGTATACACTGTAGTAACATCATTTTATTGCAATATGCAGGATACTCATAATTATCTTGTCACAGCCCAGGATATCAGGGGACCCTGGTCGGAACCCATTGCTTTAAACAATTTCGGTTTTGATCCATCTCTCTTTCATGATGAAGATGGAAAAAAATATATCGTAAGTATGGTAACAGACCATAGAGTACCTCAGAAATATAGCGGAAGACTGCTTTTACAGGAATACGACGATAAACAAAAGAAAATGGTTGGGGAAATAAAAGACATATATACAGGTCAACACGGATATCTGGAAGGACCTCATATATTCAAAAGAAATCAGTACTATTATTTATTTACAGCAGATCATGGAACAGGAGAAGAACACGGACAATCGATGCTCAGATCTGAAAATATCTGGGGACCATATGAATGGAATGAAAAAAATTCAATATTAACATCCAGAAACAACCCTGAACGGATATTGCAGAAAGCAGGGCATGCCGACCTTGTGCAGTCACAGAACGGGGAATGGTATATTGTACACCTGTGCGGCAGAGCTCTTGATAACACAAACCCTGCAGATTCCAAGAAATTGCCCGGAAAACGCAGATATCCACTGGGACGGGAAACTGCCCTGCAAAAAGTTATCTGGACTGAGGATGATTGGCTGGAATTGAATAATAAAACCATATTACCGGAAAGTGTTATAAATATTGATGGTCAAAATGAGTATCCGCTGGAAAAGAGCAAGGAGATTGATAATTTTGACGAAGATGAGTTAAGTCTGGAATATCAAAGTTTAAGAAAGCCACTTGATAATTTTAACTTTTCACTTACCGAGCGCCCGGGTTATTTGAGATTGTTCGGCAGAGACGGATTATCCTCAAGACATGATCAGAGCCTCATAGCAAGAAGGTGGACAGAATTCCGCTTTGAGGCAAGCACAAAGCTTGAATTTGAACCGCAGAATTTTAAACAAATGGCCGGTCTTGTATGCATGTATGATGTGGAAAATTTCTATTACCTTCATATCACTTATGACGAAGATATAGGTAAATGTATTTCTATATTTACCAGCCGGAATAAAGTATGTAATATGACAGGGGAAATGTTTTCAGTCGAAAACAATATCCCGGTTTACTTGAAGGTAACTGTTTCATTTGATGTACTTCAATTTTATTATTCTTATGATAATGTGCAGTATATTAAAATAGGTCCTGAGCTTGATGCCAGTGCGCTTTCTGATGAAGCATGCGCTAACGGCTGGTTTACAGGTGCAATGGTGGGCATATGCTGTCAGGACATGTCCGGAAGTGGAGTTTTTGCCGACTTTGACTGGTTTGGTTACCATAAAATGAGGAATGATAATTATGAGCAGAAACTATAAATATATAGTAGTTGAAGATGAAGATTTGATACGAAATAATATAGTTAAAAAGATTGAGAGTCTAAATTTGCCGTTAGAGTATATTAATTATGCCGATAATGGCAGAGAAGCATTGGAATTGACAGAAAAATTCAATCCGGACATCATTTTTACAGATATTATGATGCCAATAATGGATGGTTTGGAGCTCGCTGAGGAAATATATATTGCTTATCCTCAGATCAAAATAATAATTATAACCGGATATGGTGATTTTTCATTAGCACAGAAGGCAATAAGATACGGGGTTGTGGATTATATACTAAAGCCAATTAACACAGAAGATTTAAGTGTTGTTTTATCACGGGTAATAACAATTCTTCAAAAGGAAGAAGCAAGTAAAACTAAAGATATTCCTGATAACTATAAAAATATGAATTATACAAAAGAACAGACAATGGAACTTGTAGAAGAGTTTATCAGAGATAATTATAGAAAAGAGATCACCTTGGGGAATGTTGCCGAGAAAATTGGTTTTACTCCGGATTATTTAAGTAAATTGTTTAAAAAATATAAGCAGGAGTCTCCTGTAAAGTATATTTCTCGCCTGAGAATAGAGGAAGCAAAACGTTTGCTCATTGAGGAGCCGAATTTTGAAATTAAAAGAATTGGAGAGCTGGTAGGTTACTTTGACCAATATTATTTCAGCAGAACGTTTAAGGCTCAGGTCGGGGTTTATCCGACAGAGTTCAGAAAGAAATATATCCCATGAAGAACTAACGATATGACCTATTGACAATAAATGAATGATCATTTATTATAGAAATATAACGAAGCAATGAGTTAAAATAGAGGTGGACAGATGAGAAGAAGAGACGATGAAAAGGCAAAAAGTATAAAAGAAGCTGTAATCAAATTGATACTTCAAGAAGGTTTTCATGGTACTTCTATTTCAAAAATTGCTAAAGAAGCAGGGGTTTCGCCGGCAACGGTATATATATATTTTGATAACAAGGAAATCATGCTTCAGGATATTTACCGTGAGTACTCGGAGGAAATATTTGATTATATTTTTAGAAAAGTACATCAGGGGATGGCTGGGAAGCAACTTATAGAAATACTTGTGAGAAGTTATTATAATTATATTCAAGAGCATAGAGAGATTTTTAACTTTGTAGAACAGTTCTCAAATTGTCCCTCATTAGCCAGCGGTTGTTCTGAAATAAAAGGTATCTGCAATATAAATAACTTTGTTGGAGAGCTGAAAAAAAATAATGTGATAAAGGATTACAGGATTGAAAATTTAATTGCGATCATATTCTATCCGGTGAAATCAATTGCATTTAATGAGCATAAAAGTGAGAAGGAAAGAGCGGAACTGCTGGAAGAAATGATTGGAATCATACAGGATGTGCTACTAAAATAAAAAGAGAAGCGGGACAATTTTGTGACTACATCATAAAAGAATCTCGCTATCATTTAATTCAAAGTTAAATGAACATTCATTTATAACTCGTGGGTTCAGATAAAATTTTTGTAGTAGAAAAATTTACTACTATTGTAGTTTCAACGAGGTACCTACTCACCGCCTGAACCCGAAATGGTACCAGCTGCCTTTTGAGGTGGGGGACATCTATAGCCTCGTTATAAAATGGGAAAGGATGATATTATGTTGAGTCAAGAAAATAACAGTAAATCGGGAAGAGTAATTCCTATATCAGATACAGTTTTACTGCCGGGTGTAACTTCCATACTCAGGCTGCCAAGGCTGGATGAGGAAGAACTTGAAAATTTGAAAAGGGATGATCATACAAATATTGCACTGCCACTAAAGCAAAATTTTGGTCACGGTCAATTAAGAGAAGAGGATTTCTACAGGGTAGGCGTTTCCTTTAAAGTTGAAGAAGCCGAACAAACTGAAAAGGGTTACCGTATTAAGATCAAAGCACATGATAGAGTTGAGGTCAATAACATAAGATTTGAGTATGGCAGTATATATGCTGAATATGAGGTTTTCGCCGATAATATTGATCTTAATGAAAAAAGCCGGGAAGAAATGCTGAGCTATATTAAGAACTTTACCAGGGAATTCAGCGAAAAATACACAAGGTCGGAGCAGTACAGAGGCGCAGATCAATACATGAAAGTGCTTGACGAGCTGAAGGACTTGAATTCACTTATTGTGTATATAGCACAATTTATGCCGCTTTCAAATGAAGAAAAGTATGAACTGCTTGAGACTCAGTCTTTGAAGGAAAGAAGCCTGAAATTTATGGATTACCTTGTAAAACTGAAGGAAACTGTTGAACTCCAGTTTCAAATGGCTGAGAGATTTTCAGAAAAGGCAAATAAGCATTACAGAGAGTCTGTGTTGAGAGAGCAATTAAAGGCAATTCAGGAAGAATTAAATGAAGGCAGGGAAGAAGGTTCCAAAAAGGATAAGGACTATAAAAGTAAAATTGAAGAATCTCAAATGCCGATTGATATAAAGAACACTGCTCTTGAAGAATTGGATAAATTGAAAGCTCAGGGTCCGAATAGTTCAGAGTATAATGTTATACGGAATTACCTGGATCTCTTGGTGCAGCTGCCCTGGAAAAAGAGCGAAGCCAAGCCTGTCAATTTAGGTGAGGCAAGACGGATTTTAGATGAACAGCACTATGGGTTGGACAAGGTTAAGGACAGAATAATACAGCATCTGGCCGTAATGCAGCTGAAGAAAGACAAAAAAGGTTCAATTCTGTTGCTGGTGGGGCCTCCCGGAACAGGTAAAACAAGTCTGGGAAAAAGTATTGCAGAAGCCCTGGACAGAAAATATATCCGCTTAAGCTTAGGCGGAATCAGGGACGAATCTGAAATAAGAGGGCACCGGAGGACTTATGTGGGAGCAATGCCGGGCAGAATCATCCAAAGTATTAAAAAGGCAGGAGAGACCAATCCTGTTATGGTTTTGGATGAAGTTGACAAGCTCATGGCCGGCGGATATAGCGGAGATCCTGCCAGTGCTTTGCTTGAGGTGCTTGATCCTGAGCAAAATAACAGTTTTACAGATCATTATTTAGATCTGCCTTATGATTTGTCCGAGGTTTTCTTTATTGCAACGGCAAATTCGCTGGAGAGCATTCCAGGTCCGTTGCTGGATAGAATGGAAGTTATTCAGATATCCAGCTATACAATTAATGAAAAATTCCATATCGGAAAAAATCATTTAATCCCTGCAGTTCTTGAAGAACATGGACTATCGCCGGAACAACTGGTGATTGAGGATGCTGTGCTGCAAAAAATTATCAGTGACTACACTCTGGAAGCCGGAGTCAGAGGATTAAAAAAACAATTGGCTGCTCTTGCCAGAGTAACCTCTGAGAAAATAGTCTCTAATAAAGTAGAATTACCATACAAAATTAGAATTGGACAATTGGAGGAATTGTTGGGAAGGCAGGTATCCAGACATGAAAAAGCCGAGTCGGATAATCCGCCGGGAGTCGTTACCGGACTTGCCTGGACCCCTGTGGGAGGCGAAATACTCTTTATTGAAGCAACTGATATGGCAGGAAGCGGACAGGTAACGCTTACAGGAAAATTAGGAGATGTTATGAAGGAGTCGGCCAGAATTTCATTAAGCTTGTTGAAGGCCAGATTACCCATAAAATCAATTAACTTCAAGGAAAGAGATATACACATACATGTACCGTCAGGTGCCGTTCCAAAGGATGGCCCGTCTGCAGGCATTGCATTGTTTACTGCTCTTGCTTCGCTGGTAACAGGTATTAAAGTGGACTCAAAGGTTGCAATGACAGGAGAAATAACCTTAAGAGGTGCTGTTTTACCAATTGGCGGTCTGAAGGAAAAATTACTGGGGGCTCAAAGAGCCGGTATTACAAAAGTCCTGATTCCGAGGGACAATGTCATTGACCTTAAGGATGTTCCGGAAGAAGTCAGGAATGAGCTTACCATTATACCGGTAGAGACCGTCGAAGATGTACTGAGGGAAACACTAGGGATCTCCCTGCCCAGAATCGAGCATGTCCTTGGTCAAAAAGCTTTTGGAGAGGTTGCATTTCAGGTATGAGAAGTAACATCGATATAAATAAGGCAGAGAATTGTAATTAATTACTGACTTGTAATTACTTTATGAATTAAATGCAGATAACGGATAGGGGGAAGTGGTTTGAAGTATTTTAAAGGTTTACGTTTTTATATAATAATCTTCTTAGTTGTTTTAATATCGGTCACATTCTTTGTCTCTTCAGAGAAACCGCCAAAAATGGATTATTCCGAACTATTGGCGCAGCTTCAGACAGGTAATGTAAAGACTATAGAATTACAAATGGATACAGCATCAGTAGAGCTTAAAAAGCCGGTGGGTGATAGCAAAAATATAAACTTTACAGTTATTGTCCCACCGGATGTCACTTCGGCATCCGAGAGATTTACAAATGCTCTTGATAATAAGCAGATTGAAAAATACAGTGTGACTCAGCCGTCTCAAACACCGGCCTGGTTGGCTATATTACCAACATTTGTGTTGGTAATAGCACCTATAGCACTTTGGTTCTTTTTTATGAGACGGCAGCAGGGAGGCGGTACCGGAGGCAACAGGGTCATGTCCTTTGGCAAAAGCCGTGCAAAGCTGTCAGTTGATGTAAAGAGAAAGGTGACCTTCGAACATGTTGCAGGAGCTGATGAAGAAAAGCAGGAGCTTGCAGAAATCGTTGAGTTTTTAAAAGCACCCAAAAAGTTTGTTGAGCTGGGTGCGAGAATACCAAAGGGCGTTCTTCTGGTGGGACCTCCGGGTACGGGTAAAACCCTTCTTGCAAAAGCAGTATCTGGTGAAGCTGGGGTTCCGTTTTTCAGTATTAGCGGTTCGGATTTTGTCGAGATGTTTGTGGGCGTAGGAGCATCTAGAGTACGTGACTTGTTTGAACAGGCTAAAACCAATGCACCCTGTATCATATTCATTGATGAAATTGATGCAGTTGGAAGACACAGAGGTGCAGGTATGGGCGGGGGAAATGACGAAAGAGAGCAGACCTTGAATCAGCTGCTTGTGGAAATGGATGGTTTTGGTATCAATGATGGAATCATCATACTTGCTGCCACAAACAGGCCTGATATACTTGATCCCGCGCTTTTAAGGCCCGGACGTTTTGACAGGAGAGTGGCTGTAGGATTACCGGACATTAAAGGGAGAGAACAGATATTAAGAGTTCATTCCAAAGGCAAGCCACTGGCCGATGATGTTAATCTGGGCGATATAGCCAGGATATTACCCGGTTTCACCGGAGCAGAACTGGAGAATTTGCTCAATGAGGCTGCGCTGCTGGCGGCCAGAAGCAATAAAAGAAAAATTGGAAATGAAGATATAAAGGAAGCAGCATTCAAAGTAATGATGGGTCCTGAGAACAAGAGCCGCGTTATGAGCGAGCATGACAGGAAGGTCACTGCTTTCCATGAAGCAGGTCATGCACTTGCAATAAAACTTGTTTCTTCAAGTCAGAATGTTGACAGAGTATCCATCATTCCTGCAGGTATGGCAGGCGGCTATACAGCCAGCCGACCTGTTGAGGAAAAGAGCTATCATACAAAATCCCAGCTCATTGAAGAAATAATAGTCGCTTTAGGCGGCAGGGCTGCGGAGGAAATTACTTTAAATGAGGTAAGTACGGGAGCGGCAAGCGATTTGAAAAGGGTTAATCAGATAGCAAGAAATATGGTTACAAAATATGGTATGAGCAATAAGCTGGGCAATATGATTTTTGAAAATGAGAACGATGATGTTTTTATTGGCGGAAATTTTGGACAGACCCGCAATTACAGTGATGAAGTTGCTGGTGTTATCGACAGCGAAGTAAAACATATTATTGACAGTGCTTACGAAAAAACTCTTTCTCTTTTAAAAGCCAATATTGGTAAACTCAATAGACTGGCTGAAGTTTTGCTTTTGAAGGAAAAAGTTGAGGGAGAAGAATTTGAAGCCATTTTCCAGGGAGCTTAGTGGAAAGCGAAGCAGTTTAACATAAAAGTTGAATTGCTTCTTTTTTTGTTTATCAGAAGTTAGGACTAATTCCAAATAACGGCGTATAGGCATTTTGCCTATACGTCTTCTGATTTAATAGAATTGGCTGGAGGTAAACATGTTAAAAAGTTACATAATTAATATACGATTTTAAATTTACTAAAATATTACAAAAAAGTATATACATGTTTAATGAAATATTATATAATACGTGTGACATATTTTTACAAAATCAACCTTTATCTTCCATATTAAGTGTAAAAGTTGATTAAAACAAATATATTTGGAGTGATAATAATGAAACATAATTGTATTCAGACGAAATATATTGAAGATTTTCCCCAATCAATGGAACTAAAAGTTGTTATGCAAAAAGAAATTACAACCTGGCTTCACAGAAGTTTGCCCCTATGTATGGTTCTTGCATACGATAAATATCTGCCATGGTATTATTCCAATTTCATACAGATCTTTTCTTTTACAAATGAAAAAGGATATATAGAACTTAATTATTTGGAACCCCGTGATTGTTGCAGTGAAATAGTAGACATGATTTGTTTAGGGTATCCCTTACTTAAGAATGTAGAAAATATTATTGATTATATTATAGAAAATATTAATATGGGATATTATCTTGTAATCAATGTGGATGAATATTATCTTCCTAATAAATGGGCTTACAATAAACTCCACTTTGTCCACTCATCTTTGATATATGGGTATAACAACAATGATAAACAGTTGAAAGCAATAGGGTTTAATCAGAATATCTTTGAAGAGATAACATTTGACTATACGCAATTTGCTCAAGCTTATGAAAATGGGAGGATTTATTTTAAAGATTATGCACCATGGTGTGAATGGTCAGCTATACAACTGATGAGGCCAAAGAAATACGAATTAGAGTACCCGTTCAGTAATGAAAGATTCTTAAAAGAGTTAAAATACTACCTCTTTTCAATTGGTGACAGTGTAAAGCTATACTCTTTTGAATATAATGAAAACCAGGTCGAATTTGGATTTAAGGTATATGATGTAATGATCAGCAGTTTGGAAAACCTGTTGCAGGGTAAAATTACCAGTGACTACAGGTCAAGTCACTTAATCGCTGAACATAAAAAATGTGTTTACGATAGGATTGGGTATGTGATAGCTAGATACAATCTCACAGGAGAAATTGTTACACTGCACAAGCAGTATTTGGAAGTTGTTAAAAAATTCAATATGTATAGGATAAAAAGTCTTAGGGATCTAAAAGCTTTTGGAAACACAAATATCTATAATCCTAATATTAGCAATTTAACATCAGAACAAAAATCTAAGGTAGACGACAGTATTAATATGTTAAAAGAATTAAAAACTACCGAGTATGATATTTTGATTAACACATACCATGAATTGGAATTAGCTTTGAACACAAAATAAAAAAATTCTCTTTTGTTAGGGGTGATCTAAACGAAAAAGTATAGTTTTGTAATTCCTACATATAATAACAAATTTCAGCTTAAAAATTCCTTAGAGGCTTTAAACGCATTAGAGGGTATTCAGTTAGGTGATTTTGAGGTTATAGTGGTTGATGATGGTTCAAATGATAATACTAAAGAATACATAAACGGTATAAATAAAAACTATGAGTTAAAATATATTTATCTGGAAAGGTGTATGGATAGCTGCCGCTCAAGAGCCAGAAATTATGGAATTAAAATGGCAGAAGGAGAAATTATTATTTTTATTGATGCGGACATAATTGTCAAAAAGGATTATCTTGTTCAAGTAGACAAATGTTTTTCAATGGATAATAATATTGTGTTAGTTGGTCTCAGGGTGATGCTTCCGCAAGATATTCCTTTTGAAATGGTTCAGGATGGTAGTGTGTTTGAGACATATTCTTTTGATTGTGAACGTTACGAGCTGCATGAATTTAGATATGATATTCTCAATGAGTTATCCTATAATGCCTCCTCAATACAGTCTCCTTTTTTATATGGTCAGAGTTGCAATTTGATTGCACCAAAAAAGTGGCTTGAGGAATTAAACGGTTTTGACGAAGACTTTAAAGCATGGGGACTGGAAGATATCGAGTTGTGTTACAGACTTTGGAAAATTGGGCTGAAATTTATTATAGACAGCAAGTTGGAAGTACTCCATCAGTTTCATTGGGTCGAAGAAAAAGTAGTTGAAGAAAGCAAGATTGCGGGTGTAGTGGAAAATACAAGATTATTTTTATTAAAACACTCAAATATTTTTGATATACCTGAAGATAAAGTATATGAGCTTTTTATAAGCCTGGCAAATAATTTTTGGTATACAGAAAAACTTCCATCTGATTCAGTAAACCGTATTGAAATTGACTTTAAAGACCAGAATTCTTTGGAGAGTTTAAAACAGACTATTATTATGATGTCAGATTTGGCAGATAACCATATCGTTGTTTATGATTATCTGGAAAATACTGATTTGGATATATGGATTCAATTGCTGGGGAGAAGAATCAGTACACCCAGGTATTATCCAATGTCAAGAAAATTGAAAAATACAGTAAACATATAAAATCAATAGAATTCTATTAAGTATAAGTAACAAAATTGTTTACCTTAGTTGTCTCATAATATAAAAAGGATTCAAACTGCTTCGGGCTATACACTCAAAGCAGTTTGAATCCTTAACAGACTTTAATCCGGTTAATTAAGTGGAACCAGAGTTTAGCCCATTCCTAAGAGGAAGTTTTAATATTCCGTCTGATTTATTCCAAAATTATTGATCTTTAAAATCAGGTGCTGTATCAAGGAACGCATCAGCTGCCTCTTTTGATTCAAATACATTTCCTAATTCCTTAAAAAGTCGTTTCATTTGCATTTTAAAAACTGTAGAATTTAGAACCATTGCTGCATTACGCATCCCGTGCTCAGCAGCATATGCTTTGCTTATATCCAGTTTTTCGGACACTTCGGCTGAATTTATGGAAGCTTTGGTATTATCAACACAAACGGTAAAGCCTGCTTTTGCATTATCAACCGCAGCATTGAATTTTTTGTTGTATTCGGCCATTTCCTCCAATTGTAATGCCCCTTCTACACTTACATAGATCCTGTTTTTTGCTCTGTTGTATTCAATAGTATACATGGTAGTTCCCTCCGTAAATAATTTTATAGTTAAATTTAATGCTGACCAGCATTTAGTTCCAGATATTTAATTGCAGCTTCCCTGCTGTCAAAAATATTTCTTGCCCCTTTCACAGGGTTAACCCGCTGAGCTTCAAAAGCCTGTGGGCTTACTAAAGTTACCACTCCTGAGACACCGTATTTTGAAGCATAATTCCGGACCATCTCAAAATTCCCGCTGTTTTCCAGAACAGATGGAGCACATTGGGACAAATCAGCAAATACAGTAAACCCGATAGAAGTTTGCTCTATTGTCCTATACATTTCCTCAATGTACTTTTCACTTTCGGGAGGTGACATCTCACCTTCAATGTTTATGTAAATCCTGTTTATACTTTGGTCATATCGAATTGTATACAAATTGCCTCCATGAGCCATTTATGGCAACTTTAAATTTATTGTTAATAACTTATCCAAGTTCAGCGGTCAGATAAAAGAGGTCATGAGAACCGTATTTATTACCACTTTAAAACAGCAGCGATATGGTTCTCTCCGGCACCTGAAGAAGCAAGCAGTATAGTGTCCCCGGTTTTTAACATACCTTTTTGTTTTGCCTCAAATAGATTGGTAGGTATGGAAGCAGAAGCAAGATTGCCGTATTTCCTGAAAGTCTGGTATGATTTTGTATCAGGAATACCTATGGAGTCTCTCCATGCGCTATGTGCCCAATGACAAGGCTGATGAGAGAAAAACATATCAACATCTTCTGCGCTGATATCTGCTTTACTCAACACTTTTCTCAATACGGCTTCCATGTTCTTGACTGAATTTCTTCCGGTTTCTCTAATGAGATCCGGATTAGTTGTAAGAACAGGTTTCTGCGGTGAAGTCTTATAGTGTACACGGTTTGTAGAATTGTAAGGCATTCTTTCCATAACGGTAAATGCCTTATGGTATTGACCCGAAGAATTGCAAAAGGATGCCTTATATCCTCTGTCATCCGGGACTACTCCCATAACAACAGCACCGGCGCTGTCCCCAAGATTGATACAGAGATAATCTGAAAAATCTGAAAGCTGCGAATTAAATGCTGAAGTAATAATCAGTATCTTTTTAAATTCTCCCATTGCTATTAGATTAGATGCATTTACTACCATTGTAACAAAACTGGAGCAGCAAGTATCTACATTCCATGCTCCTGCATTATTTAAACCAATTTTATATTGCACAAGACTGGCATTCCCAGGAAGTACCTCGTCCTGAATCATGGATTGCACCATTACAAGATCGATCTCATCGGGTGATATTCCTGCATCCTGTAAAGCTATACGACCTGCTTCGGCCTCTGCGTCAGAGGGGAGCATTTCATCCGGAAATACCCTTCTTTCATCAATTCCTTCAAAGGGATTCCTTGCATTTGGAGGCAAATTACCTAATGGAATATTGTCCCAGAAATCATTTTTCCTTATGTGTTTTGGAATACATGCTCCAACACCCAAAATACCTGCACTGTAAATTTCTCTTAACATAATAAATACGCTCCTGATTTAATGTCGTGAAAAGCTTTATGTTCTAGCTGTCAATTGCCAGTAATAAATCAGCAACAAACATTAGGTTTAACAGAATCCTCTGGCAAAGTGAAAAAATGACATATAGGAAAAATAACGCAGATCCATGACATTCTCACACAAATCATAGTTACATTTGTATGAACCCATTTAACCAACCGTATCCATTATAAGTAATTTAGAAATGTTAAGAAGATTTATATCTGAAAATAAGAACGGGCGAAGGAGAAATTTTAACAGGGGCGCTGATCAGGAATAATAGAATACACGTGACAGAGGGAAAACCCACTGTTGAAATTTACTTATTAATATAATTAAGTGTTGTTCTATTATTTGGAAGTCTGGCGATCATAGTTAACAACCTTAGACCCATAACTTTGCGTCCTTATCTTTAAATAAGTTTGCCGTTTCATTAATAGCATAAATCAAACACTTCTATTTTGTTACTTTTATTACATGTATATGCAATGACTAACTATTATTATAGGAGATTTTGACTGAATATGCAATATTTTCTCAAAAATAATATTAAATTGTCTAATATTGTAATTAAATAATATTTTGGAAAAGAATATATCTTAGATAACCAAAAAGCATAAAATATGTGGCAGGATTTACAAAGTAGTTGAAAAATAAAGCAGATAGCCGGGTTAAGCTAGTGTAAAATTACTGTAGGAAAAAATAGATAAGTGACCGCACCTTTTGATAAAATGTTTTTGTCTAGAAAACAGGAAAATCAATAGGAGGTCTCTTATGAATAATATTATACAGCTATTTGCCG
>JAEYHZ010000020.1 GCA_023409265.1 Bacillota bacterium
CGAGAGAATTTGGCTTGCGACAAGGCGAAGAGGCGAAGAAAGGCTTTGTGCCTTGCAAGCGGCTTCAACGCAGCCGCAGGGCAAATTCGCCACTCAAAAACGTATTGTACATTGTTAATAGAGGGTATTATTATTTATCAAAAAATTGTGGAAGGAAATCTCTGTGTGCAGCCTTTAATTCGTCAAAGCAGGCTCTGGCAAGATGGTAATCACCAACTAAAGGATTCATTAACAATGCACGCATAGCGTCATCCTCATCGCCATTTATTGCAGCTGCTACCGTATTACGTTCATAAGCTTTGACCATTCTCATATAGTCAATTATATGGGAATTGCTGAAGTTACCTATTTTTACCGGCTTAGCGCCGGCTTTACCTATAACTGCATTGATTTCTACAGAGTCGGTATCTTCCATAAAATCCAGTGCGCCATTATTCAGAACATTTACAACATGTTTTTCCTGCTTATCGTTATATATGGCATCAACCAAAGATACAGCAACCTCTGAATAGTTTGCCCCCCCTCTTGACGAAAGGAGCTCTGGTTTAGTGTGAAGTTCAGAATTCGAATATATGTTCAAAAGCTCTTCTTCAATTGTCTGGCATACCTCACCTCTGCTTTGTTCTGCTTCATGAAGAAGTCTCAATTTCTTATCCTTATAATAATAATACTCCAAATACGATGATGGAATGGCCCCGATCATTTGTATGAATTCCTTACTGAAGCCGCTGGAAGGTATATTTTTCATTGTTTCACTGTTCAGTCCCTTTTCGAGAGCAGTTTTTAAATAATCTGTGCTCCCGCTTTTTATTGAGGTTATCCAACTGAGATGATTGAGACCCACATACTCTATATCTGCTGTTTTCAGCTCCAACGCCTCCTTTATACTTTTGAACATATTAAAGGGTACATTGCAGAGCCCCAGCATTTTAATTTTTGTATGTGTAAGAATAGCTTGAGAGATAATTCCAGATGGGTTTGAAAAGTTTATAAGCCATGCTTCGGGGCATAGTTTTTCCATTTTTTTTGCAATATCCAGCATTACCGGAATGGTACGCATGGCTTTAAAAAATCCGCCTATGCCACAGGTTTCCTGACCAATCAGATTATATTTAAGAGGTATTTTTTCATCCAGTACGCGAGCTGGAAGCCTGCCCACTCTTATCTGACATAGCACAAAGTCTGAATCAGTCAATGAAGCCTCCAAATTGTCAGTTAAAATAATTTTACATTTTAACCCTGCTGAAGTTAACATTCGTCTGCAAAGTCCTCCAACGATATTCAGCTTATTTGTGTCGATATCCATTAATACCAGTTCACTTAACGGTAGTACATCTTTACGTTTAATAATTCCCTCTATTAACTCTGGTGTATAAGTGCTGCCCGAACCTATTATTGTTATTTTGAGCTTTCCCATTTGAACCTCCTGAGCCATGTCATGGCTTTGAGCCGAATAGCGGCCACTAAATATTGAAATTATCTGCTTGATTATATATTAATTATGCCTTTATTATAGAACTAATCCTGAAAGAATTGCAATAAAAATTTCAAATAAAAATTTTGTATTGAAATTTTATTACACAAGTGATATTATAATCTTGTAACGAAATAAGCATAAGAAAGTTGGTGTAAAATGCCACCAAACGATAATATTCTGCTAAAGCTTAGAGAAATTAAAGAAAGTCTCACTCCGGTTGAAAGATTGATTGCAGAGTATATTCTGGAAAATACTTATGAAGTTCCAAGCCTTTCTATTAAGGAACTGGCAATAAGGAGTAAAACCAGTGATGCTTCTGTATTAAGATTCTGTAAGACAATAGGTTATAAAAGCTACAGAGAGTTCATTGTAAGTATATCAACATCACTTGGTTCCATGGATGAGGAAGTGAGCGATCAGTATACTGATATCCAGCCCGGAGATGATTTGCAGACCATAATAAATAACATTTCCTTGAATAACTGCAAATCAATAGAAGATACTCTTAGAATCATAAATCGAAATGAAATTGAACGTGCAGTCGATTTATTAATAAAGTCTCAGAAAATTGATTTTTACGGGATTGGGGCATCAGGACTGGTTTGCATGGATGCTCAGCAAAAATTTATGCGCATAAACAAAATGTGTCATGCTTACACTGACAGCCATAGTCAGCTGACAGCAGCAACTCTCCTTAAAAAGGGGGATGTGGCGGTAATTATTTCTAATTCGGGTAAAACTGTAGAAATACTGGATGCACTGGAAGTAGCGAAAAAAATGGGTGCATCGGTTATTGCAATTACCCGTTACAGCAAAAGTTATCTTGCAGAAGGTGCAGATGTACTCTTGAATATATCCACACCTGAAGTTACTATCAGAAGCGGAGCTATGGGGTCAAGAATCGCTATGCTTAACATAATTGATATTTTGTTTGCCGGTGTAGCCAGTTCCGAATACCAGAATGTCAGAAAATATCTTAGTAAAACACACAACATAATACTTAGCAAGCAAAAGAATTGAATATAGAATGTAATTTGGCCCATTGACAATGGGTCAAAAAATGGCCCTTAATGGAATAAAATATTACAAATAAATTTTGTTTAGAAATAAAATTTTAAAAAAATAGTAACATGAGGCCAGTGTACTAAATAACAAGGCAACGAAATGGATAACGATATCTTGAAACAATGGCGTGGAGGGGTTAATTTGGAAAATTATTTTGCTGGACTGACAACGGAGGAAGTAAACCTGGAATCAATGGAAATAGATGAGTGCTCAACAGATGAAATGCTAAGAATCATTAATCAGCAGGATATGTTAGTACCGACTGCAGTCAGAAGTGAGATTCTAAACATTTCGATGGCGGTAGATATCATCTATAACTCACTCAAAGATGGTGGGAAGCTCTTTTATATAGGGGCTGGAACATCAGGAAGATTAGGTGTTTTGGATGCATCAGAGTGTCCCCCAACCTTTGGAACAAATCCTGATATGGTTCAGGGGCATATAGCAGGAGGTGATACTGCTTTAAGAACAGCAGTTGAAGGTTGTGAGGATGACTTTGACGGAGGAGTGAAACTGGTAAGAGAATGTGGGGTAACATCGAAGGATGTTGTTGTGGGCATTACAGCCAGCGGAGGTGCACCATTTGTGCTTGGAGCTGTCGGAGAGGCTAAAAGGTGTGGTGCTGCAACTATAGGTGTCGTTAATAACACCGGTACAAAAATTAATGAAATATGTGATGTCTGCATTTCGGTTGTTGTTGGACCGGAGGTGATCACGGGATCCACCAGGCTGAAGTCGGGTACCGCACAGAAACTTGTACTTAATATGCTGACAACAGCTACAATGATCAAGCTTGGGAAAGTATATGGAAACATGATGGTTGATTTAAAAGCAACAAATAAAAAGCTTCTGGATAGAGCCAAGAGAATTGTAACCACAATTACCGGTGTAAGTGATCAGGTAGCGGCTGAATATCTGGAACAGGCAGGTATGAATGCCAAACTGGCAATAATGATGATAGAAACAGGATTAAACGCAAAAGATTCGGAAGATTTGCTGGAAAGTAACAATGGCAGCTTGAAGAAAGCAATAGGGGCTGCTTCTAAAACAGTTTAAGCTTTACCAAAAGGTAAAATAAATAAAAATTTTGGAGGGAAATTATGAAAAAAATCAGTCGTATCACCAGCTTAGTGCTGGCACTAGTGATGATTGTAAGTCTGGCTGCAGCATGTGGCAATTCCTCAGAAAATTCAGCGAATAGTTCTGCAGCAGCAGGTTCAGCCTCGGCCTCAGGCAGTACAACGGCAGAGGCAGATACAATTACAGCATTGCTGCCGCCTGTATCTGCAACTTATCAAGATAATTTTGGTAAGTTTAGTAAGGATTTTAATACAAAGTACCCAAATCTAACTCTGAAAATAGAACCGGCCAGTTGGGAAGATATGACTCAGAAACTGGACGTACAGGTTAATGCAGGAAGCCCGCCCGATATTGCCTTTATAGGTTCCGATGGGGTATCCAAATATGTTGATACCGGACTGTTAATGAATATAAAGGATATAGCCGCTCCGGATATGCTTTCTGATTTTGAAGAGGGGCCATTAAATTATATGAAGAATGGCGAGGGCCTTTACGGATTCCCTGCATACATGGAAATTCATTCAATAGGCGGCAATAAGCAATTTCTTGAGCAGGCAGGAATTGATTATCAATCGGTTCAGAAGAATGGTTGGAGCTTTGAACAGTTCAGAGATGCAATAAAGAAAGGTGTTGTAAAAGAAGGAGACGTGACAAAGCGGTATGGCTTTGTATTTGCCTGCGCAGGTGTCGCATCAAAAGATTACCTTTCAATAATGGTAAAATCAGCAGGTATGCCATCGTCATTTACTAAAGATCTTAAATATGCATACACAAGTAAAAATTATCTTGAATTGCTCAAAAATCTCAGGACCTTGATTGATGACGGCTCTATGCCAAAAGAGCTAAGCTCTGTTGATGCAGGAAAGCGTTGGAATATGTTCCTCACAGGTCAAACCATGATTACCGGAAAGGGTCTTGCAACCTTTGAAAATTCTGCTGTAAAGAATAACGCAAAGTTGGATGCAAAAGACGGTAGTGCAGTTAAGGACAGTATAAAGGTAGATTACATTGTTCTCCCAATACCAAGCTTTGCAGGTGCACAGGCAGTATCCACTCCTGCTGTAGATGGATATGTTACATTCCGTGGAAAGACAGAACCAACAAAGTCTCATGTTGAAAACGTAGTTAAGGCTGCTTATTTTATGGCATCTGGAGAAGTTGCGGCTATGACTAATAATGATTTGTTTGTTGCACATATTACAAAATCAGCAGCTGAAGCAGCTAAATCAATGAAAATCAACAGAAATCCGGATAATGAAGCTGCAGTTCAGAATATGCTAAAGATAGCAGCGCCGGCTCGTCCTGATATTCCAACCGAGCTGGGAGCCAAGGCAATAAAAATCGAGGATGAAGTAATAATTCCAAAATTCCAGGCATTATTAGCCAATGAAATTACTCCTGAGGATATGTACAAGGCAGTTAAAGATGCTGCTATAGCAGCCTTTGGTGAAGACGGCATAGTTAAAGACTAGATTATATCTTTTATACACTATCCACCGAATGGTGGATAGTGTATAAAAAGGTGAAGAGAGCAACAATTCAGGAGGGGCTTATGAATAATCGCAATAATGATACAATTAATAAGAAAAAATTCAGATTCAACGAAGATTATTTTTGGGGATATGTATTTATAGCAGTTGCATTAGCCGTTTTTGCAATGTTTACACTTTATCCTGTTATAAGTGCTTTTATAATAAGCTTTCAAAAATTTAAACCACTGGGATCGGTTTGGGTTGGTTTTGAAAATTATGCCGGTTTACTGAAGGATAAACTTTTCGGAAAATCAATTCTAAATACAATAACATATACTGTGTTTTCAGTTCCCGTTTCATTATTCATTTCTTTTGTTATAGCAGTAATGATATATCCACTGAAGAAGTCTCTGCAGACCTTCTTTAAAGCGGTATATTATTTACCTGCTGTAGCTTCCGGAGTTGCACTTTCTGTTGTATGGCTGTGGATATTCGATCCAATGCCCCAGGGAATATTAAACTCTATTATAGGTTTGTTTGGAATTAAGAATCAGAACTGGCTGGGGACAAGTAACACCGCTATGTTTTCACTGTTATTAATGTCATGGCTGTCAAGTCATGGAACAAGTATAATAATATATATTGCAGCATTACTGGGCATTCCGGATAGTTTTTTTGAAAGTGCGGATCTTGATGGTGCAAGCTTTTTTAAAAAACTAAAGCACATAATTATTCCTCTTTTAAAACCTACCACCCTGTTCCTTTTGGTGACAGGTATTATAGGTTCATTTCAGGTATTTATGAATGCATACATGATGACCGGGGGTGGTCCTGACAATGCAACTACCATGGTAGGCCTGCTTATATTCAATAATGCCTTCAAATATTCCAATTTTGGAGTGGCTGCAGCGCAGTCTCTGGTTTTGGCAGCTATTATCGCTATAATATCCATTTTCCAGTTTAAGGTTTTAGGTGAGGATGTTGAGTATTAAAATTGAACCAAAATACACATTGTTTTTCATAAATAACTATACACTGGTGAACTGGTAAAAGGGAGGCTTTTTTATATGTCATTATATACAAGTTATGGCCACAATAAAAAACATGAGGTGGTGTATAAAGGGATAACAATTATACTACTTTTGATTTTTGCAGCTGCTACGTTATTTCCAATATATTTTATGATAATTTCTTCTTTCGGTGATCCTATTGAAGCCGGGGCAGTAAGCTATTCACTGATTCCATCAAAATTCACGCTGGATTCCTTCAAGTTCTTTTTCAGCTATAGTGAACACTCTGTCCGATGGCTGCTGAATTCACTTTTGGTAGCTTCAGTAGCAACAATATCCAACGTAATATTTGCAGGTATGGCTGGCTACGCTTTCTCCAAGATGAAATTTCCAGGAAGGAAAGGTCTGTTCTTTTTACTGCTGATTGCAATGATGATACCTTATCAGGTGGTACAGGTTCCTTTATATATTCTGATTGTAAACATTTTTAATCTTTCAAATACCTATGCATCCCTGATGCTGCCCACTCTTTGCGGTGTTTATAACATATTTCTTGCAAAACAGTTTATGTCTACGCTTCCTACAGAAATTATTGAATGTGCCAAAATAGAAGGGTGTAATCAATTTCAGATATTTTCAAAAATAATAGTACCTCTTTCAAAAACTGTTCTTGCGGTTATGGCAATTATGACATTTATGGACAATTGGAATACCTTCTTCTGGCCTTTCCTTGTAACAAAGACCATGGATATGCAAACAATACAGGTTGGATTGAAGAATTTCAGGTTTGCCAATACAACGTATTTTTCACCGATGATGGCAGGAGCAACTATTTCTGCAATTCCTATGTTCATACTCTTTTTCAGTTTACAGAAATACTTCCTCCAGGGAGTAACTGTTGGAGCGGTCAAGGGATAATGCGCATATGAATAACTTCTGGTCTGCTTTATTAAATTAGATATTTCTGCTTTATTAAATTAGGATATTTCTTCTTTATGAAAATAAACATTTCAAGGAATGTTGGAGGTCACCATGTTTGAAAAAATAGTAGAAAAGCCTGTCAGAAGAGCAGTTGGGCTAATGTCCGGGACTTCTGTTGATGGAATTGATGCCGCTGTAGTTGAAATAGTGACCGGTAAAGAATCAGTTGATATTAAATTATGCGCTTTTGACAATATTCCTTACAATGACTCAATTCGAGTTAAAATTTTTGAGTTATTTGATGTTAAAACTTCAACAGTAGATAAAATAGGCTACATGAACTTTTTGTTAGGGGAACTATTTGCAGACGCTGCTTTAGCAGTTATTAAAAAATCAGGTTTTAATTCAAAAGATATTGATTTCATAGGGTCACACGGACAGACTATTTTTCATCAGCCTAAATGCTGTATGGATGACGGCTAT
The DNA here is from genome assembly GCA_023409265.1 of Bacillota bacterium. GTDB lineage: Bacteria > Bacillota > Clostridia > Acetivibrionales > DSM-1351 > Ruminiclostridium. Next base: position 7,509 of record JAEYHZ010000020.1, read on the forward strand.
GATATAAAATATTCCGTTCAGATAGGAGAAGGTGCTGTTATAGCAGCCAGAACAGGTATTCCCTGTGTTTCAGATTTCCGGACTGCGGATATTGCAGTTGGCGGACAGGGAGCTCCTCTGGTTCCATTTACCGAATATATGCTATATAGAAATTCATTAAAAAACGTACTTCTTCAGAATATCGGCGGAATAGGCAATATAACTGTTATTCCGGCTGCCTCTGATATATTGGGAATATCGGCTTTTGATACAGGGCCTGGAAACATGGTCATAGACGGTTTGGTACAAAAGCTCACTAATGGGAAAGTCTTATATGATAAAGATGGAGAAATAGCAAAAAAGGGATCCTGTCACAACCGGTTATTTACTGAGTTAATAAAAAATCCTTATTTCCATATAGCTCCTCCAAAGTCAACCGGTCGGGAACTGTTTGGAAAAGCCTATGTTGATATGATTTATAATTATATGCTGCAAAATGATATTTCCAATGAGGATGGTATAGCCACTGTGACTTATTTTACTGCCTGGTCCATTGCCAGCTCCTACAGAAAATATATTAAACCAAAGTGCAGTGCAGACTATATTGTTATAGGCGGCGGGGGCAGTTATAACCGGACACTTGTAAATAATATCAGGGAAGAAATGCTGCTTGATAAGGTTCAGACCTATACACAGGAGCAGTTGGGTTACAGCAGTGATGCCAAGGAAGCTATTGCCTTTGCGCTGCTGGCCGACTATACAATTATGGCTAAAGCAAATAACGTGCCAGGTGTTACAGGTGCATCCAGAGAGGTTACTATGGGGAAGATAAGCCTTTAGGCATAATTAAATAATAACTTCACCCTTTTAAGACGGCTATTTTCCGCCAATACGACTTTGTATTTAGAGGAGGGCTTCAAATGATTACAAAATATGAAAGCAAATATAATGACGGGATAATTCAACTTTGGAACCGAACTGCAGTAAAGGATGGATACAAGGAATTAGATAAAACAAGCCTTAATGAAATTTTCATAAACAATAAGTACTTTAAAGCGGATAATACCTTTATTCTTGATATGGATGGTGTAAAAGGTTTTGCGTGCGGATGTACAGGAGAGGATTTGCCGCTGGGAGACAAGTCAGGTTACATTACATGCATTTTGCTGGATAAAGAATATGAAAGCGGGGAAAACTTCAAGTCATTACTTTGTTGTCTGGAGGATTTCTTCCGGGCAGCAGGCAAGAAACAGGCAGAAGTGCTTTTCTTCAACCCCATGATGTTACCCTGGTATATTCCCGAAACACCGGGACACGAGCATAACAATGCTCCCGGGGTATTTACGGGAAGCTATTTTCATAAGAGTCTGCTGGAAAATTCGTATATTGAACGTGCTCGTGAATGCGCCATGTATCTTGATTTGTCTGAATTTAGAATCCCGGAAAGCATTGTTGAAAAAGAAACAAAAGCTAATATTACAGGCTATGAAGTAGCTCTTTTTGACAGCTCAAGACATCACGGAATTGAGGAAATGCTTCAAGGCTTTGACAATATATTATGGCAGAAAGAAATATCGGAATGTACAAAAAAACAGATTCCAGTGGTTGTTGCTGCCTATAAGGGCAAAGCGGTTGGCTTTGCAGGGCCTGTAATACGACAGGCAACAGGACGGGGTTATTTTGCAGGAATTGGTGTCCATCCCGCACATGAGGGACATGGTCTGGGCAGTATCCTTTTCTTTAGGTTATGTGAAGCATTTATAAATGTTGGTGCCGAATATATGTCTCTCTATACAGGGAACCAAAATCCAGCAATTAATATATATCTGAAAGCCGGTTTTAAAACGGTGAAAGAATTTGCAGTAATGAGAAAAGAATTATAAGTAATAGATGGAGCTGAGCTATTACTAAGCTTTAAAGATAGAGACTTAATCCAAGGAGGCCGTACAATGAGTGACAGTAAGATAACAATTTTAGCGATAGGCGGACATGTAGGCGATATGGAGCTTACAGCAGGTGGAGTTTTGGCGACACATTCCCTGAGAGGTGACAGCATAGTAACATTGGCCCTAACAGCAGGAGAAAAAGGGGCTCCTGCAGATATGGGGCTATTAGATTATCGTAAACAAAAGGTAAGGGAAGCTGAGACTTTTGCTGAAATGCTGGGCGGCAGGGCTATTGTATTCGATTATCCGGATGGTGAACTTCCTGATAATGAAACAGTGCGTTATGAAGTTTGTGACGTTATCCGGGAAGTTAGGCCAAACGTAGTAATAACCCATTTTAAAAACAGTATGCATAAGGACCACAGTGCTACCCACAGAATAGTTAATGATGCCCGTTTTTATGCCGGAAATCCTTTTTTTGAACGTACAAATCCAGCGTTTTTTGCATCAAGACTATATTACGCAGAGAACTGGGAGGATGCGGTCGACTTTAAGCCTTATATTTATATGGACATTACAGAAGGATATGAGCTGTGGCAAAAGGCTGTAGCAACTCACTGGTTTGTTACAGGCAGCAAGTCATTTCCATACCTTGAATATTATACTCACCTGAGCAGGATCAGAGGAATTGAGGCCAGAAAGATGAGGGCGGAATGCTTTGCCATAGCTCCTGAAACTATGAAACAAATAAAAGACTCACTTTAATTCATAGATACCCTTGCCGCAAGGCAAGGACGACAACGAAGATAAGCGGCAAAATGGCTAGCGTGAGGTGTATTGTACGTTGTCAATAGAGGGTAAGATATCTGATTGAATTTACAGGTTTATGGGAATGTGGAGGTTCAAATGGTTCTTAATGGGATTGAACGCATTGATAAATACGAAAAACTTTTTAAAGGAAAGCGGATAGGATTGATAACCTCACCATCGGGTGTCGATAACAATTTTAGCTCAATAATCAGTTTACTTCATGAAAAATATGAGCTTGCAGCATTGTTTTCCCCGGAACATGGAGTCAGGGGCGATATGGAAGCAGGAGCTCTGGTTGATACCTATTTAGACCCTTATACAAATGTACCGGTTTATAGTCTGTACAGAAAGGATTCAAAGAGATTGACACCTGAAATGCTGGAACTGGTAGATCTTATCGTGTACGACATTCAGGACGTCGGCACAAGGTATTTTACATTTATTAATACCATGCTCTATGCTCTTGAAGACTGTGCAAATAGCGGCAAGGAAGTTGTGGTGCTGGACAGAATAAACCCTCTTGATGGTGTGACGGTTGAGGGTAATATTTTAAAATCGGGTTTTAAATCCTTTGTAGGTGCTTATCCATTGTGCATGAGATACGGCCTCACTATTGGGGAATTTGCATTAATGGCAAATGCTCAGATGGGTTTTAACTGTCAATTGCATATAATAACTTGTGAAGGTTGGGATCGGAAAATGAAGTTTTCCGATACGAAACGCAGATGGGTAATGCCCACTATGGGAATTCCACGTTTTGAAACTGCTCTCCTGTATCCTGGAACCTGCCTTTTTGAAGGGACTAATCTTTCAGAGGGAAGAGGCACAACCTGTCCTTTTGAAATCATCGGAGCACCATTTATAGATGGTCAGCGGCTTGCAGACAATATGAACGGTAAAAAACTTCCCGGAGTGTTATTCAGACCGGTACACTTTAAACCCACTACCTCAAAATATAATGGAGAAAAGTGTGAAGGCATCCAGGTTCATATTACAGATTACAATCAGCTTCTTGCTGTTAATACGGGAATTGAACTGCTTTATCAGGTGGCAGAAGATTATTCTGATAAATTTGAGTTTTTACCTCCTTATAAGGATGGGGCCAGGCAGTTCATAGATCTCCTGTCAGGGGATGATGCCATAAGAACTGGCAGGATGAGCAAAAAGCTGCTGCTTGAGAGCTATAAACATGAAAGCTCTGAGTTTAAAAGAATTAAGGAGCAATTTCATATATACTGATACAGAATTGTTTCAGGTTAATCATGCCAAAGGGATTTCCAGTAAAAATTCAAACGGCTATAGAAAATAATGGAGGTTGACCAATGGTGCATAAAATGACTCTTCGGGAAAAAATCGGACAAATGATTATGGCGGGCTTTCCTGCTGCAGGCATAAGTCCTGAGTATAAAAAGCTGGTCCAGGATTATAAGATTGCAAACACTATACTTTTTTCACATAATATTATAAATAAACTTCAGGTCAAAGAGTTGTGCGCTGAACTTCAGCAATTAATTTCAGAGCACACGGGCCATAATGCGCTTATTGGGGTGGACCAGGAGGGCGGCATGGTTACGAGACTTCCTGAGGATGCAACAAACTTCCCGGGTGCCATGGCCATAGCCGCAACAGGAAATCCTGAGAATGCGTATACTGCGGGATTTATTACCGGAATTGAACTCAAAACATTAGGGATTAATGTTAATATGGCACCTGATCTGGATATCAATTCCAACAAAAGGAATCCGGTTATAGGGGTCAGATCCTTCGGATACAACAAGGAGCAGGTTTCTCTTTATGGCTTGGAAATGATGAGAGGATTGGGTACAGCTCAGGTGCTTCCAGTAGTTAAACACTTCCCGGGACATGGAGATACAGCAGTTGATTCACATATTGGTCTGCCAGTTATTGGTAAATCTATAGATGAGCTAATGCAAAACGAACTTGTTCCATTCAATGCATCAATCATAAATGGGGCGGAAGCTGTAATGACTTCCCATATACTTTTCCCAAAGATAGAAAACGAAAATAAGCCTGCAACAATGTCTCGTAAAATTATAACAGGTCTGCTAAGGGAAAAGTTAGGTTTTAATGGTCTGGTTTTCTCTGATTGCCTCGAAATGGATGCTGTAAAAAAGTTCTATGGAACGGCCAGAGGAGCTTTGGAGGCCATAAAGGCCGGAGTAAATATAGTATGTATATCCCATACCCCGGAACTGGTGGCGGAAACTGCTGAAATAGTTGAAGCTGCAGTAAAGAGCGGAGATTTACCAATTGAAACCATAAATACATCTGTCAGCAAAATATTGGAGTTCAAGCAAAAATATAACTCTGATGCGAACTATGATATTTCACTTGTGGGCTGTGAAGAACATAAAGCCATATCGAAAAGTATACGTGAGGAGAGCATAACTTTTGTAAACGGTAATGGAGAAAGCCTGCCTGCCGTTGACAGTCAGTCCCTGTTCATAGGAAGCTATGCCAACAGATCTACCCTGGTGTCAAGTTCCATTAACAAAACCTTCAGCTTTCCGGAACATATGGCTAAAGAGTTCGGAGGTAAATATATTATTACACCTTTTAATCCACATGCCGAAGAGATTGAAAAAGTCCTTGAAAAAGCAGAGGGATATTCCAGTATTGTTTATGGAACCTACAACGGTCATTTGAATACTGGACAAATTGACCTGGCAAATAGGCTTTGTGAAATTAATAGGAATGTGATTGTAATTGCTTTGAGGAATCCTTATGATCTTGGAATGATTGACAAAAGAGCTTTCACTTTTGCAGCATATGAATACACAACACTCATTTTTGATGCACTTACAAAAATATTCAGAGGTAATTTAAAACCGGCTGGTAAATTAAACGTAGTTATATAGGGAGGTATTCAGTTGGGTAGATACGTTGTTGGCCTGGATGGCGGAGGAACAAAAACCGAAGTAGTTGTATGTGATTTGAGCGGTAAAATTGTCAGTCAATTTAAGTCTGGTGCGATTAACGTAAACGGAGAATCAGTTAAAAATGTTGAAAATAATTTAAGCAGTATTTTCAAGAAAATAACCGAAGCTGCAGGCCCATCAGATGAATTTATATGTACATGTGTTGGTGCAGCCGGAATAAGTAATTCCGCAGCAAAAGAAACTTTAAAAATGTCAATTGTTAATAGTGGATACTCGGGCAAGCTCATTATATCCGGAGACCATGAAACAGCTCTATATGGAGCTCTTGGGAAAGCAGAAGGCATAATTATAATAGCTGGTACCGGTTCTATATGTTATGGAAAAAATAAGCAGAAGGAAGAGCATAGAACAGGCGGCTTCGGATATCTTATAGATGATGAAGGCAGTGGATATGCTATTGGCAGGGATATATTAAGTGCTATAGTGAGGGCTTTTGATGGACGCGGCAAGTGTACTGCACTATCAGATATGGTATTTTCACAGCTAAAAGTCAATTCCATAGAAGAGCTTATTGGATATATTTATAATAAGGAGACTAACAAACGCGATATAGCAAAATTAGCGCCAAACCTGACTAATGCCTGTGCTCTCGGTGATAAGACCGCCCTGGAGATTGCTGACAAATGCGGTAATCAGCTTTTAAAATTGGTTAAACCCATAGTTGATAAGCTTGATTTGCATGATAGTGAGATTGCACTTTCCGGAAGTATATTAATAAATGATGATTATATCAGAAACAACTTCTTAAAAAAATTACTGGCTGTATATCCGGGTATTAAATGGTCGTACCCGAAAGCTGGAGCAGCATATGGTGCTGCTTTAATGGCATTGGAGTTTGGAGGAATTAATATGGATTTCCAATAGGTTCTGGTTGGTATCATGCTGATTTGGTATAATATAATTAAAACTAATCACCAAAGAAACAGGAGCTTACTTGAATCTATGAAAAACATACTAAAAATCATCTCTGTCAGTCTGGCACTATTGATATTTACAGGTTGTACAGCACAAAGTCAGAGTATGGTTAAAAATAATGAACTAAAAGAAAATAAGGCATTGGAACTGAATGTGAAAGATGAAACCGGAAATAACAATCCGGCATCCTCCTCATTTGTGGAATTGGCAGCTAAGAGTTCAAAGGAAGGCAATGATAAAGAAACCGAAAAGAAGCCTCTTGAAGGCTTGACAATATGCATTGATGCAGGACATGGAAAAATCACAAAGAAGGTCCCAAAAACCGAGCCGCTGGCACCGGGGTCAAAGACCATGAAGGCAGCTGTGGCCAGCGGTACTACCGGTGTTGCTACAAAAATAACCGAAGAAAGTCTGAACCTGACAGTTTCGTTAAAGCTAAAAAAAGCTTTGGCTGATAAAGGCGCAAGTATAATCATGGTTAGAGATACACATGTATGTAATATGACCAATGTTGAGAGGGCAAAGTTCTGGAATGCCTCAGGTGCTGATCTTACCATAAGGATTCATGCAAACGGTTCAGAAAGCAAGAAAGCATCCGGGGTACTTATGATGGTTCCCGGTGATAAATATATCAAGGATAAGGATATGCTTGAAAAAAGTGCAAAAGCCGGCAAGTTCATTATGGAAGAGGTACTTAAAAGTACAAAGTCCAAGTCGGGAGGAACGGTAAAGAGTACCGACCTGACCGGCTTTAACTGGTCCGAGATACCTGTAATGCTTCTTGAAATGGGCTTCATGACCAATCCTCAGGAAGACAAGCTTCTTAATACTGCTGCCTACCAGAATAAAATAGTTTCGGGGATTGTAACCGGTGTTGAAAGGTATAATAGTTATATAAAGTCCAAATAGAGTCAAAACAGAAAATTACATTCCATTGTTTCGTCGAAGGGAACCATAGGGTTCCCCGGTGAACAAGAAAATTTGCCCGCTATAGCCATATGAGCACTAAAAAACTGAAGCCTGCGAATTTTCTTAATTTTCTTCTAGCCCATTTATCTGCATTTAACCAATTGCTTCAGAACCCTTTTCGCCGGTTCTGATTCTATAGCATTCCTCAACAGGTTGAACAAAAATCTTACCGTCTCCAATTTTACCTGTTCTGGCAACCTTCATTATTGCATCGATGGTTGGTTTTACATAATCATCATTAACAGCTATTTCAAAGCGTACTTTTGTTAACAGATTTACAGTATTGACATTTCCTCTGTAGCTTTCTGTATACCCCATTTGCTGTCCGCAGCCTTTGACATGCGAAACAGTCATTTTGTGTATCTGAGCTTCAAATAAAGCTGCTTTAATATCTTCAACTGCTTCAGGTCTTACAATTGCTATTACCATTTTCATAAGTAGCCTCCATGACTCCATATACAATTACATACGGTTATTTTCTTATTTATTAAAGAGTTTGTTCCGGGTTGGCATCTATTCTATGGAAGGTTAGATCTGCACCAATGAGTTCTTCCTGTTCGCTTATCCTGAGACCTACCAGCATGTCGGCTGCCTTATATACAATAAACCCGGCAACAAATGCGTAGACGAGAGCTAAAACAGACCCTGACAGCTGACTTAGGAAACTCAGGTCGTATTGGCCGCCGAGTGCCTTTCTTCCAAAAATACCGGCTGCAATACCGCCCCAGGTTCCGTTTAATCCGTGCAGGGGCCATACACCGAGTACATCATCAATCTTCAGCTTAGCCTCCAGTTCAAACATAACAATAAAAATTATACCTGCAACTGCTCCTATAAAGAGAGCCGCAAAAGGATGAACAACATCTGAACCGGCACAAACAGCAACAAGGCCCGCCAGTGCACCATTATGGGTGAAACCAACGTCATTCTTTGAGAACACCAAGCCTGTTATAGTACCGCCTACCATTGCCATAAGCGAATTAATTACGACCAAACCTGATATATTGTTTATATCCTGGGAACTCATAACATTGAAACCAAACCAGCCCACAATCAATATCCAGCTGCCAAGTGTCAAAAATGGTATATTACTGGGGCGGGTATTAAATCTGCTATTGTATCTGCCAGTTCTTGGCCCCAATACTATAATAGCTGCAAGTGCAATCCAGCCGCCAACGGAATGTACTACTGCCGAGCCGGCAAAGTCATGGAAAGGTGCACCGAAAATCTTAGCGAAATATGAATCTGAAGCGCCCATAATAAAGGAGTTTTTGCCCCATGCAATACTTTCAAATAATGGATAGACAAAGCTTGTAAGGATTACTGCAATAACAGATTGGGTATAAAACTTCATTCTTCCAACTATACCGCCTGAAATAATGGCTGGTATTACGGCTGCAAAACCTAACAGAAAAAAGAATCTGACGAATTGAAAACCATTTTCCTGTGTAAATACGCCGCTGTTTGAATAAAGCACTATACCATAAGAAATAGGAAAACCTATGACGAAATATGCAATAGTAGTAACTGACCAATCAAAAATAATTTTGTTAAAAGCATTAACCTGATTTTTTCTGCTGACACTTCCAGCCTCAAGAAAAGCAAACCCGGCGTGCATTGCCAGGATCATAACTGCGCCCAGCATTAAAAATAATACATTACTTGAAGTCATGTATGTATACCCCTTTCGCTATTCAATTAAATAAACAATTGAATTAACCTGAAACACGCCATTGTATTTCTGTTGATGGAATTAGATAAAGAATTTTCAGAAATAAAAAAGAAGATTTCTCTTCTTCTACCGTTTTCTATAACTGAAGAGAGCGTCATTGCTCAAATGAAATTTAAACTGCAGCATAAAAATTCTAATACAAAATATATCTAAAAGCAAGAGTATTTTTAAATAATGTGTTTTACAAAAATTATATAATTTTGTACAATTATACTTATGATATTTAATAAAATATAAGAAGAAATCTGTAATAAAAAGGAGTAGAATATGATTTCAGCGGATAGGTCAAATAATACCGGGCCCATAATCACTATAGAGGTTCTAAAAAATGGATTTCCAAAGTATTATGGCTGCCTGAGCCATGATGAGCTGCAACCTTACAAAATAATATTATGCTCCAGTTTGATTGAAAAAAAGGAGGAACTGCTTGAAAAAATCATATTGGTATACAGCACAAAATTAATCATAATTAAGAATATAAATGCTAATATTTCAAAATATAAGTTGAATTATGATGATATTAATTATATAACCCTTGAAGGAATGCCAGATCCGTACTGCATAACCATAGACTACAAATATGATTTAAAAGAACGTGTTTTTTGCAATGCAGAGGCATTTGATCTGGTTTACGAATTGATCAGGGATTTACGTAAAAAAATCCTCAATAGTATCAGTCTGGAAGAAAGGGAGGATTACTCGGATATTGCTTTCTCGGATATGGAGGAAAAAAAGTATCCCGGTGCTTCTATTGCCAGGGCTAGCGTACTGGAACAGGATTCAGTATTATGCAGCCTTAAGCAGAGGAGAATTTTTGATCATCCGGGATTGGTTTTCAGGAAATTCATAACCAAAACACATTTTACCGTAGTCTGTAAAAAAGAAATAATAATATTTTTCGAAAAGATTAACTCAAGGATAAACAAAAATTTTTCAGGTGATCTGATTCATATACCCTTAAAGGCTTTGAAGAATGTTTCTTTGGAAGCTACCGGGAAAGGCATGATTCTGAAATTTCTTTTTAATACAGACAAAAAGCTGGAATTGTTCTATGATAATGACAGGACTGATCAACTGCTGAAAATAATGTCTTATATCAATAGCATGATAACCAGATAGAACAAGGAAAATATACATATTGCTTGACCAAATGCCTTGGATAAAATAAAATCAGATAATAAAATATATTTTTGCTGAACCATACTTAGAAGACTTTGTTTTCTTAATAAAAGGTGGTTTTCAGCCAGTCAGGCCAATATTAATTAATTTTATATAAGAGGTGCACTATGGGGTTTAATAACGACGTAATTAACAATGTATTGAAATCATTTGAAGTAGATAAGGAAAGTATGCTTCGTATAGCCGGACTTTTTAAGGAAACTATGGAGGCCGGTCTCAAGGGCGAAAAAACTTGTCTTAAAATGCTACCCTCCTATATTGGAAAGCCTACCGGAAAAGAGCAGGGTGTATTCATGACCATGGATATGGGAGGAACGAACCTTAGATGTACAAAGTTCAAAATAGAAAACGGTAATTTTGAAAAGCTTGCAGAGATAAAAGAAAAATTGATCAATAAAGAAAAGGACTTTGATCTTACCAAGTCAAATACAGATGCCGGGCAGCTCTTTGGCTATATGGCCGACTGCATGTCCAGTATAACTGAACCGGGTGAAAGCATGTACCTTGGAAATACCTTCTCCTTCCCGTGCAGACAGGAAGGAATAAATGAAGCATACTTGATACATTGGACCAAAGAAATTACAACTTCGGGAGTCGAAGGGCAAAACATCAATCAGCTTCTTGCTGATGCATTGAAAGCCAAAAATATCAGCATTGAGCCTGTGGCAATTTTGAATGACACCGTTGGAACATTACTCGTAGCAATGTACAGTTATCAGGATGCAGACATTGGCTCAATAATGGGTACAGGCCATAATACCTGCTATCTTGAAAACAACCACCCCATAAACGGCGGAAAAATGATAGTTAATCTCGAGTCTGGAAATTATAATGTGGGATTGCCGGTTACCAAGTACGATGAGATAATAGACAAAAACAGTCAGATGCCGGGAGCTCAGCTTTTGGAAAAAATGGTTTCAGGCTATTACATGGGCAGTCTTGTAAAAGAAGTATGTAAAGATATGTTTGAAAGCAAGGTATTGTTTACAAGTGGAGATGCAGATTCTGAAACCTTCTTCAATCAGAGTTTTAATGCACTAATGGTGGAAAACTTCATACTATATCCTTCGAAAACTACCGAACAGTATAATTGCACCATGGAGGATGCCGAGATCATAAAGAGCGTATCCGAGGCTATACTGAAGAGAACAGTAAGACTTGTGGCAACCTCATTCATAGGGATTCTTTTCCACCAGGAAAACAATGGTACCAGAATAACAAACAAGCATGTTGTGGCTATTGACGGAACAATTTACGAAAAAATGCCAAAAGCACCAAAGCTGATGGAGGAAGCCTTTGCTGAAGCGTTGGGACAGGATGCTGAAAATATCAGTATACGCCTTGTAAAAGATGGATCGGGTCTGGGAGCTGCTATTGCAGCAGCAGTGGCTTCAACTCAGAAATAATCGCTGGTAAATATTCACGGAAATACAATCTTTATGTATTTATATTAAAATAATAAAAGCAGAAGCTATTGAATAAAAAGCCGTTATCGAGTTAAGTCGGGAAGTCACAAGGATAAGTTTTGAACCTACCCATAAGTCAAACTGGATGCGGAAAACGCCTCATTTCCGAGTAGCTTCGGAAATGAGGCGTTTTACATATAAGTGTCAATGAATGGAGAGAAGGTCATTACAATAAATATATTTTTCCATTCTATAGGCAGCGGAAATATCTATCTATGATGTCCATAGGAGGCCGTTCGATGCGCTGACTTTTACGGCAATGTAACCGTTGCGGTGTTGTCCGTTGTCTCATGGTAGAATGTCAGGGCAAAACCGGTAAGCTGATCCATATCCTGAACCTGCCCAAAGCGAGTTATTTGCGTATAGGCATTGTCAGAGCAATGTTCATTTTTGGGCCCTTCCTCAACGGTTGTGCCGTCATTCTTTATTAGAGTGACAGAGCACAGACCCCCAGCGTTATTCAGTTCTGAATTAGCGACAAGTTGCTCCAGCCCGCTTCCGCTGAGTTTAAATGTCATCGATAGCGGAGAGATTTCAACGGACTTAACAACGACTTCGTGACCGTTTACAATATACGTCTTATTAATATCGTAGGTCTGCATCTGGTTCATATAGGAGAGATTCCATGACAGATTCCATTTACCTGCTACGACAATGTTGTCATCTGGTCCTTTGTTCAAATCACGGAGATCTGAGAATTCTACCGTAATCGTTTTGCCGTTCCAGTTTTCTCCTTGAGTATTGTCCAACCACAATTCATAATAACGCTCGTTTGCAGTCCCAGACGGAGAAACGGGCTTTTCATTGTCGAGCACAAACTGGGCACTCCAGCTGACATGATTGACTCCCTCAATTTTGACGTCTGTGCTAATGCCGCTTCCGTCTTTGGTCAGTTCAATGCCCTCCGGTGCTTTGACGTCAAACAACACATAGACACCGTTTTTATCGCCAAGCGTCTGGATGGCAGTAATCGTCACACCATTTTCCGTGACTGTCTGGTCGGCGGCAGCCACTGCGCCATTTTTAGCCAGTTGACTCTGCTGCTGCTCTTTGACGCCAAACCGCTCGGCAACTTTATCGTTCCATTGTATAACATACCCGGCTGCTGCGGCTGTCACGCCAAATGCTGCGATAACGGCTACAAGCACGACGGAAAATTTCTTTTTCATAAATTTTTTCCTTCCGGTTTTATTTAATATTTGAGTATCCAATGTATACTGTACTGTTTCATGAAAACTCTGAGGAACTTCCGGAAAAACATTGTTCCAATCATTATTGTTCATGGATCAAAACCTCCTTTTCTCCAAGAACTGATTTTAATTCCGTGCGTGCACGCAATAGTCGGCTTTTTACCGTACCCTCTGGTATTTTCAATATCTTGGCCATTTCTTTTGTTTGAAAACCTTCAATATAGTGCAGGACAATCACCAGACGGAGATCTGTTTTTAGTTCCATAATAGCGTCATAGAGTCCCAGATCATTTTGCTGTTCTGCAGGGTTTTCAGTTTTCATATAGTCTTCAAGCAGCACAATTCTTTTATTGGCACGGTAAATCTGGTAACATTTGTTAATCAGTATTCTGCATAGCCATGTTTTGAAGAAGCGTTCGTCCCTTAAGCTGTGAAGTTTGCTGTACGCCGTGATTATGGTTTCCTGAACAGCATCTGCGCAGTCACAGTCATTCTTCAGAATGGATTTGGATATGTGATACAGCGTAGCCTCCGCTGTCGTCACCTTTTCGGCAAAATCATTTTTGTTCACTTTAAGCATTCCTTTTTATGTACATAATGAAGTTCCTTCCCATATCGACCGATAAAATTTTGAGCTCTGTTAATTAGATTATTTAGGACGACGTTTGGTTCACTAAATAAAAAAATATTTCGGAAATTCCATTTGGTGCTTTTTCATTCAAAAATATCAGTAAGAAATTGAAAGCGGAACAGGTTCTGACACCCACCAATTACTACTACCAGCAGACCGGCGTTGCATTGGTAAACCTGGACATCGAACGGCTATAGAACTGGAGCAGTCGTATCGTTGCCAACATTCTGGAGGATGTATCCTATCTCGTACACACAATCAATCTACGATATACCACCGTATCATACAAGAACAAGAAGCAGATTGAGCGCCCATCACAGGGCGTTATACTCGGTTCACTTTTTATCCCTATTATACCCCGCCTAAAACTGAGACGGTTTTTTATTTTAAGAAACCTTTAAGAATTGATTAAGGCTTATTTAAATTGAGTCTATTAAAATCATTAAATAACAGACGATTTTCAGTAAAACTGTTATTTAAAGATATAAATTAAAGGGAGTATTATCTGATGAAAATATTAAAATCAAATTATTCATTAAAAAGGTGGCTGCGCAGGGCTGCTGCTTTGTTGTTTGTCCTTGCCTTCCTTGGTAAGGTACAAATCAGCCCTGCATTTGCTTTTGAGAAAGCAACCGGAGCAAATGACACCAGTATTAACAGCCTTGAAAAAAGCATTGATACAGGGGAATTGGAACAATTTATAAATGAGACCTTCAAAAGGGAAATGCAGGATTTCAACATTCCGGGGGCTGTTATATCCGTTGTCAAAGATGGAAAATTAATTTTATCAAAGGGTTTCGGTTATGCAGATCTGGAGAATAAAACACCGGTTGCTCCGGAAAAAACAAAGTTCAGAATAGCTTCCATAACCAAGCTTTTCACTGCAAATTCAGTTATGCAGCTGGTTGAGAATAATAAGATTGATTTGGACCAGGATGTAAATAGCTATTTGAAGGGCTTTAAAATCAAAAATCCGTATCCCGGTAAAGTTACAATGTCTCAGCTCCTCACGCATACATCAGGTATAGACAGTGACGTCATTGGCGATTTATCGGAAAAAGAGTCAGATGTACAGCCGGTATCACAATTCCTGAAAAACAGGATGCTTCCTGTTGTCAGGGAGCCGGGCAGATTTATCCAGTACAGCAATTACGGTATGGCGTTGGCAGGTTGTATTGTTGAAGAAGTTTCAGGAATGAGCTGTGCAGATTACATACATAAAAATATTTTTAATCCATTGGAAATGAAAAATACCGGCTTTGCATTAAACCCTCCTGAACTAGCAAGAGGTTATATGCCGATGGATGGAACGCTCAAACGGCAGGAATTGAAAGGCTACTTCAATTTGTATCCTGTGGGCGGCATTGTCTCAACAGCCGACGATATGGCTAAGTTCATGATAGCCCATCTCAACAATGGTGAATACAATAACAGGCGGATACTGAAGAAGACAACCGCCATTGAAATGCACAGCCGGCGGGCGGGATTTGACGCTGTGCTTCCCGGTATCTGCTATGGCTTTGCCGAAGGTTTCAGAAACGGGCAGCGGACAATAGGACACGCGGGATATTCCCCGGATGGTTTTTTGTCGGAACTGTGCTTGTTTCCTGAACATAATATGGGAATATTTATTTCCATCAATCAGGGGGCAAATAATTCCTTTCCACAGGATTTTGTGAAGGAATTCACAGATCACTATTTTCCGGTGAGTCGAAACAAAATGGAGAGGAGTGTTTTGAATGAGGCTTCAGATAAAAAAATAGAAGGCACATACAGATTTGGCGAATATACGAGAACTACATTGAACAAAGGTGATTTGTTTGGCGTTGGAGAAGACGTAAAAGTAACTGTTAATGCAGACAGAACGATTACACTTGATGAAACAGATCCATTTACCGGAAAGAAAACTGTTATTAATGCAAAACAGGTTAAACCCATGATATTTAAGAATTCTGACGGGGAATACTTTGTGTTTAAGTTGGATGATAAAGGTGAAGTAGCTTATATGGCTCAGACTTCCAACAGTTGGCACGGGACATATGAGAGAATCAGCTGGTATGATGAAAATTCCTTTCAGATAAGCTTGTTTGTTGTCTGCTGCGTACTATTCCTTCTTGAAGTATTGCTGTATATAGTGTTTACAATCAGACACCTTATTTTTAAACGTAAAGGTATTGCTAAGGTATCCGGAACGGTGAGACGCTTGAATTTTCTTATGGCAATTAACTCAATGCTCAATTTGCTGTTTTATGGAATTAGCATGATAACTTGGGGGAGCAGGCTGAGATACGGAGTACCAATAGATGTCAAACTGCTTTTATTAATACCCGTTATAAGTTGTCTGATAACTGCTGCTTTATCTGCCGGCTCAATAATTGCCTGGAAGAAAAAGGAGGGCAGCTTGCTTTTCAGGATTAATACTTCACTAGTCGCAATTGCCGGAGTAATCTTTGTTTGGTTTTATCAATACTGGAATTTGCTCGGGTTCAAATATTAACCGGTGGTCGTTTTTCTTGCAAAAACAGACTGCAAAGCTGTATACTCTAACTAACAAAATAAGCTGTGATTAATTCGGAGGAATTGTTTATGCCGGGAGAAAAAGTGTTGGTCGTTGATGATGAGAAGGAGATTCGTGAGCTTATTGTCAAATATCTCAAAAGGGAAGGTATGCAGGTTTCTCAGGCTGAGTGCGGTTCTAGGGCACTAAAAATGATTTCACTTGATAATTTTAATCTGGTTGTTCTTGATATTATGATGAATGATATGGACGGCTTTGAAGTATTGCAGGAAATTAGAAAAAAGAGGCCTTATCTGCCGGTAGTTTTTCTTAGTGCAAGACAAGAAGATTATGATAAGATACTTGGGTTTGGTTTAGGAGCGGATGATTATGTAACCAAGCCTTTCAGCCCTGCTGAGCTTACAGCAAGGATAAAAGCTCACATCAGGCGTAACAGCGCTTTCCGTGAACCGGCCGGAGTTGAAGAGAATATTTCAGGCGGAGATTTATGTATAGACCTTAAAGGCTTCTCGGTTACCAAGAAGGGTATAAGGGTTGATATGACAGCAAGGGAATTCAAAGTACTGAGATTTTTCATGGAGAATCCAGGGAGAGTTTTTACCAAAGCACAAATTTATAAGAATGTTTGGGAAGACAATTTTGAGGATGATAACTCGGTTATGGTA
Organism: Bacillota bacterium; assembly: GCA_023409265.1. Taxonomy (GTDB): domain Bacteria; phylum Bacillota; class Clostridia; order Acetivibrionales; family DSM-1351; genus Ruminiclostridium. The sequence goes on from JAEYHZ010000020.1 coordinate 24,409, forward strand.
TATATAAGCCATATTCGTGATAAGATTGAGGACGATCCAAAAGAGCCGAAATATATACAAACAGTAAGAGGTATAGGATACAAGTTCGTAGTCTGATGATATGAACCGGAGAATGGGTATGAAGCTGAAAGTAAAAATTATTTTAATATTTGTTTCTTCAATAATAATTTCTTTAGTAATTTTTATGGCTGTCATCGTGTACCTTATGATGAATGGCTGGTGGGCCGGTATCAGTACCTATGACATGAACACTGTTTCGGATGGGACAGCAGTACAAATTCATGAAGCCGGTTCTTTTGAAAAAGAAAAGATCAAGCCCTTATTGGAAGAATGGAAAAGAAAGTATACCGGGATGGAGCTGGAGTTGTTTTCCAATGGATTCCAATTGATTTATTCAACTGCTTCAAAACAGCAAATAAATTCATTGGATGAGCTGCTGCAAACTTTATCAAGGCATGGGCAATTTTCACAGGAGAGGTGGGCTGCAGCACGGGAAATTACTTTGCAGAACGGTGAGAAATGCTATCTGGCAGTTATTGTACCTGCTAAATATTATGCTGCGATTTCTTACAGTATTAACATGCCTAAAGGAACAGGCATTTTCGGGCAGATGTTCCTGATTGGGCTGGGTATAACACTGCTTATATCCAGTGCCTTTGCCTATTTATTTACTAAAAATATTGTAAAGCGCTTTTCGGCACTTTACGGAGGAATATCACGATTTGAATTGGGGAATATGAATGTAAATATAAATGATAATTCAAACGATGAGCTTGGTTACCTGGCCTTGACATTCAACAGGATGTCCAAAAGGCTAAAAGAACAGATGGATGAGGAAAAGAGATATCAGGAGGAGAGAAAAAAGCTGGTTTCGGACATATCTCATGATTTAAGAACTCCGCTAACCTCCATAATAGGGTACTCAGAGTCTTTGGAAAATAATGTTTATGAGGATGAAGAAGAGAAGAAAAAATTTATTACGATTATCAGAAAAAAAGCTCTTTATATGGACAAACTCCTGAGAGAGCTTCTGGAGTATTCAAAGCTGGAAGCCGGGCGATATACACTGAAAAAGGCCAGGGAGGATGTTTCAGAGCTTGTAAGGGAGATTCTTATCGAGTATCTGCCGGTACTGCAGGAAAACAACATGGAGCTGATTACTGACATACCTGAAGAACCACTAACGGCCTGCATAGACAGGGACGGAGTTTCCCGTGTTTTGAGAAATTTGATGGACAATGCAATAAAGTATGGAAGAGACGGGAATTTGGTTGAGGTATTACTTTTGGGAGAAAAGGATGCTTTCCGTATTGTGATAAAAGATGCTGGGCAGGGGATAGAAAAAAGGAACATGGAGATGATATTCAAACGCTTTTACAGAGTGGATAAAAGCAGAAATACAAGGGACGGAGGTATGGGGCTTGGCCTTGCTATAGCCCATGAGATTGTAAAAATGCATGGTGGCAGAATTTTTGCTGAAAGTACAGTAGGAGAGGGCACAACTTTTACAATAGTTCTGCCAATATAGTGTCTATTAAGTGATTTTATGGATTATCCGTTTATATCAATCTAATATTATATTAGTTTAGTACTTTACATCAAAAATTTTTGAAGGGCAGAGGCTCTTTGACTCTACTCCTGATTTCCTGGGCTCACAGAGACAGAAAAGGATTGCCATAATTGTTACACTGCTAGTTTGCCTGATTCAGCTGTTTTATATATTTTTCGTAACAGCCTCCGTAATAATCTATTTTCCAATTAATTTTATCAAGATTTTTATTTAGTTCTTCTATTTGTTTTAATACATCCTTACGATGTTGAATAAGCATTTCAAGACGGCTTTCAAGAGTTTGATCACCCTCCAGTGCTCCTTGAATGAATTTTTTTATCTGCCTGATAGGCATACCTGTATTTTTTAAGCAGCAAATCAGACCAAGCCATTCTATATCATTATCCGTAAAAAGCCTGTTTCCTGAACTGTCTCTTTCAACAAAAGGCAGCAGCCCTTCCTTTTCATAATATCTCAGTGTATATGCTGTAAGGTGCATTTTTTCAGCGGCCTGCTTTATAGTGTATTCCATTGAAATACCCCCTTTAAACTTTATATATTTCTAAATTACACTTGGTTGTGCTTCAGGTCAAGAGGAATATTTTTTATAGGAGTATAGTGCCTGGATACAAGTCAATATTAAATCTTTACATAACCGTTTACGTTTGTTTAACAGGCGTTATATTTAAATTTACATTTTATTATATTTTTGAACATTTTCATCTGGGTTTACATATACGTTCAAACGCGTTTTCAACCGTTTAACAAACATTTTCAAAATCTCATTGACTTATAGTTTACTCTATGGTATAGAATTCGAATTAGTTAGTAATGTAATGATATAGAGTTAAAATAGTAATACTAAATAAAAAGAGGTGTTAATTATATGAAAAGAATTGCTATTGGTAACGGTGCGTTAAGCGCATCGGAAATTTCTTTGGGATGTATGAGAATAACCGAACTATCAAAAAAAGATGCTGAAGTGCTTGTAAATACAGCTTTGGAGGAAGGCATAGATTTTTTTGATCACGCTGACATTTACGCAGGAGGTAAGTCTGAGGAATTATTTGCTGATGCTATAGAGATGAAACCTTCAATAAGAGAGAAATTTATTATCCAGACTAAATGCGGTATAAGACCTGGATTCTTCGATTTTTCAAAAGAGCATATTCTTAATTCTGTAGACGCAAGTCTTAAACGTTTGAAAACAGATTATATAGATGTGCTGCTTTTACATCGCCCAGATGCATTGGTAGAGCCTGAGGAGGTTGCCGAAGCTTTTTCAATCCTGTATAGCAGCGGTAAGGTGAGAAACTTCGGAGTCAGCAATCAAAATCCAATGCAGATCGAGCTTCTGAAAAAATATGTAAAACAAAGCCTTATTATAAACCAGCTTCAGTTGAGCATTATGCACACAGGGATGATTGATGCGGGTATCAATGTAAATATGACTGTAAACGGCTCATATGACAGAGATGGGAGTATTCTGGATTATTGCCGTCTCAACGATATAACCATACAGCCCTGGTCTCCGTTCCAATACGGATTTTTTGAGGGAGTTTTCCTGGATAACGATAAGTTCCCCGAGTTAAACCAAAAAATTAACGAAGTAGCTGAGGCAAAGGGTGTAACAAATACAGCTATTGCAATAGCATGGCTTTTGAGACATCCTGCAAAAATGCAGCCCATTGTAGGAACAACAAGCGTTTTACGTCTAAAAGACATATGCAAGGCATCAGAAATTGAATTGTCGAGACCTGAGTGGTATGAAATATACAGGGCAGCAGGCAATAAGCTTCCTTGATCAAATCCAAATCAGGTTTTAAGGAAAACACACTGCGCTGGAGACAACCTTGATTTTTTAGGATGGTTGTCTCCAGCTTTTTTGTACTTGCTTTATGCATCTTCCTTTAATTTAATATTATTTATAGCAATGCCCTTTTCAGAGAACATCTTCTCGAAAAGCTGTCTGTTATATACAACACTGGAATCTGTCGGTCTATATTTTGCAGCTTCTTCATTATGTTCATAAGCTTTTTGATAATCTCCTAGGTTATAATAGCAGACACATAGCTGCAAATGGGGATACCAGGTGTAATACGCTGTATAAATAAAACTCCACCTGTCGGGGTCGGGAACCTGATTTGCAGCCAGTTCATACCAGAAAGCAGCCGTCTTATAGTCTCTTTTTCTATGAAAGTTGTACCCTATTCGGCTGCATGCTTCTGCTCTTGGAGGTGAAAATAGAAATGATTGAAAAAGTGACATTAACTCGTTATCGTAATCTCCCAGCCTCTGGTAGCAATCTCCTTTATATATACATGCAAATATTTTGTCCTCCACCCAGCCATCCTTCATAGCAAGATTTTTGTCATAGCTTTCTATGGCATCGTTGAAACGTCCGTTTTCTCTTAATTCATTTCCATAGTAAAAATAGTCTCTTGCCGAGAAAGTATCCCCGCGGACTATTTTACTTTCAAAAATAGAAACGGTGCGGCCTACAGAGTGACGCAGCTTTTTATGAGTTACTGCAATATCTGAGTTTATAATTTTCCCGCGGACATCCAGATAGTTATGGCAATCCCCATACCATCGGTAGTTCTTTTTTCTTTTTACCAGCCGGTTACGGCGGTATCTCAAGGTTACATTTCCGTACTCGTCTGTACCTGCATCATAGTACATTGACACAGAGTCAACAGAGGGATCAAGAGTCTCTTTTAACAACTTGAATTTCATTTGATCAGACTCCAATAAAACGTCATCGGCATCCAAGTATAAAATATAATCTTTGGTGGCATATTTATATGACTCGTTTCTTGCAGCTGCAAAACTTTGTGACCATGGAAAATAAAATACACGGTCTGTGTACCGAAGAGCTATTTCCTTTGTCCGGTCTGTTGAGCCTGTATCTACGATATTAATTTCATCGACAATATCCTTTACGGTATCTAAACAGCGTGCAAGTGTTTCCTCTTCGTTTTTTACAATCATACAAAGACTAATAGTAATCATCTCTTAATCCTTTCTAACTGTTGATATAACTAATCTATTTTATTCTATTGATGTCAATATGTTACTTATTCCAAAGCCTTTAAAAACATATTCTGTGACAATAATAGCCATACAAAAGTATCACATAAAAACACGTGATAAATAGAAAATGCCGCAGGATTACGGCACTTTCTTTAACATTTTTTTACATTAACCGATTAATTGTCCAGATGATACCTGGAGATCCAGATCCGCCTAGATTAAGAGGAACAGTAATCCATCCGCTTCGTAGAAGAGACCGATAACATCGCCTGCTGATAATTCAACTTCCACCGGATAGGGTAACCGCACATTTCCATTGGATTAGTATAAAGGCCGGTAGCAGGAACAGTATAGTTACCTGTTACTTTATTAAAGTTTGGTACCTCGGACATATTCCAACGGTCTGATATTTTGCGGAATGCTTAAAAGCTTTTAAATTTTTTCAAACTAAGGTTTATTTAGCCGGGCTTAGTCTGGTTTGCGCTAAGGATTATGCTTAATAACTAACTTCCTCCTCAATCACGTTAACCCAGACAGTTACTCTAGAATTATTATTGGATGCAAAAAATCTAACTTCATACATTGACCAAAAACTCGAAATTGGATTTTGTACGCGAATCAATACCCAGTGCATTTCTCTCGAGTTGTTTAATAATAGCGAATCCTTTGTTACTGAGCCGCTTAGTGTTGAGTTATCTGAATAATCTCCTTCTAAAGCAATTCCTCCATCGTAAGAAGAAAACCGCCTATAATCATAACGAGTCGTTCCGTTAATAGGTGTTAGAACTAATTGCAATTGTGTGCTGTTTACATATTCTATACGGTAGTTTAATCCATTTCCTAAGGGTACCTCAATAAAGCTACCTGATGTGGAAAGATTGCCGCGGTAGACTCTAATGGGTGATGGTCCTCGGGAAATTTCAAAGTTTAGTTCAATACCGGTATCGGTTTCTCCAGCGGTGACCTTTGCCGGTTCATCAGAAGCCACGGTCGTAACTGTTCCAACCGTAACCGTTGGAGTTGGGCCGGTGGGTCCGGTAGCGCCTCTAGGACCAGTAGCACCAGTAGCGCCTGTCGCTCCAGTAGCACCTCTAGGTCCGGTCGCACCAGTCGCACCGGTAGCACCCGTAGCGCCAGTAGAACCGGCTACACCAGTAGGTCCAGTAGCACCTCTTGGACCAGTCACACCACTAGCACCGGTTGCGCCTGTCGCTCCAGTAGCACCGGTAGCACCCGTCGCACCAGTAGTACCGGTTACACCAACACCAGTCGGGCCAGTTGCACCACGAGGACCAGTCGCACCAGTAGCGCCTGTCGCTCCAGTAGTACCGGCAACACCAACACCAGTCGGGCCAGTAGCACCTCTTGGACCGGTAGCACCAGTAGCGCCTGTCGCTCCAGTAGTACCGGCAACACCAACACCAGTTGGACCTGTAGCACCACGAGGACCAGTCGGGCCAGTTGCGCCAGTAGCGCCTGTCGCTCCAGTAGCACCTCTGGGTCCGGTCGCACCAGTAGCACCTGTAGCTCCAGTAGCGCCGGCAACACCAACACCCGTTGGTCCAGTAGCACCTCTAGGTCCG
>JAEYHZ010000029.1 GCA_023409265.1 Bacillota bacterium
AAGTCTGGAAGATCTGATGCCCTGGGCTAAGGCTGTACAAACAGAATGTAAAAGGTAATTTTAAGGATCGGCTGGTATAGCCGATCCTATTTCATTTTACAAGGCACTCTATTGTAGAGCGCTTACGAATGATGCCTATAAACTTACAAATCCCACAGGTTGAAAGGCCTGTGGGATTTAATTCATAATAATATATTACTTATTGTATGGATAATGGGAAGTTGAGAATAACATCGAGAGTATATATGTTTTTTTCTCTTCGTAATTCTCACCTAATTAATTTTTTATACAATTAACAAGTCTTAAAATATCATCACAAATCTTTTCTTCAAAATCTGCAACCTTATTTATTGCATCTGAAATGCTAAGTAAACTAGAATGAATAACATCATTATCATTTATGTAAGCTAATTTTGAAATCTTCATCCAAATGATTCTCCATAAGTCTCCGCATTCCTCCATTTTTTTAGCAATTTGTAAAAGTTCAGGAATTGAACATTTATCTGAAATATACCTTATTGACCAAGAAAAATTAATTCGACTATAACATATTTGCCTTAGCTTAATAAAAAGAGTACATGAATACAAATCACTCTCTTGTACCTCTTTAATAAAATTATTTGATAATAGAATCTCGTTAGCAAAACTCCTCATTTTTGAAAAAGAATTTTCATTATATTCTAGACTACTTACGTTTGAAATAGCATTTATCAGTATGGTGCTCCAATCAATAATTACCTCGTTTGAGCCCATATTAATAAAAGAAAAACACTTTGCAAAGCCCTTAGATAAATCATCGAATGGAAGAGTTTCAATTTTTTCAGTCATATATGGGTCAATACAATTCAATTGTTGTAAATCAGTATCCATTCCAATAACAAGACAGTAATGATCCATGCTATATTTTTTATATAATTTGGTCCATGGACAATAATATGTATCAATATATATAGATACCGGCATTCCCTTTGACATTTCATTTTCTATTATGGAAAGTAGATCATTAAAAGAATTAACATCGTTCTTAATTATGTTAATACCATGATAATGATTAAGCATATATATATCTTTACTATTAGACTTTGAAGTTATTAGTCTATTACCTAAACTTTCAGTATCAGTGGCCTTTTTCTTAAAATCGAATATCCATGAATCTGCAAACATAAGCTCAAAATTTTTTCCTAAGACTACAGCGACAGGTATAATAGTCGACAAAAAGCAGTCAAATACATTTACTGTTACTGGTTTTATTTGTTCTAAAATCATATTTCTATACTATTCCTCAATATCATTTATTGTTAACCTTTGCTTATAATATCCATATGATACTGAATAGAGCGTTATATCGATATTTATAGTAAATCATAATTATATAATACATCTGTTTATATTGTCTTATATGGATATTACAACTAATTCTTCAGTATCTACATTCTATGTCATATAAGGTAATTAATAACTTAATCGTTTCGTTCAGCCTTATCTTGTGAAATTTCTTTTTAGAAATTATAATATTCTAATTCTTACAACAGTTTTAATCTTTAGAAAAAAGGCAGTGCTAATTATACTTATTATTAAATGGTAAACAGATCTATGCACTTTTTCTGTTTGGTTTGATTATTAGTTTATAGTTAATCATTTCTGGCAAATGTGATTAACATTTACAATTTCATCTGTTTCACTTCTTTTTATAAAAAGTTTATATTTTAAAAATCAGAGTTGGATCTATTCTTCATTCATAATAACTGAATCGCTTGTATAATTTATTAAGCTTAATAAAATCAACTTCATATGGAAATTGATTTTTTCTTGAACATACTGCCATTTTGTAGTTCATGTCAATATTGTATTGTTTAAAATAATAATTTATTGGCTCATGTGCAGAATATATAGTAATATTACCCTTTCTAATTCGTATTGTAAAGGAATCTAATGGTATTGATAGCCCTTTTCCTACTGCTTTGATATAACTCTCCTTTAATGTCCATAAATCATAAAAATATGCTTCTCTATCAACAATTTTTTTATTCATAAAGCTCTTAACTTCTTCATTTGAGAAAAACCGTTTTGAAATTTTCATATCAATTGGCTTTATTTTCTCAATATCAATTCCTATTGGCAGATCATCTATCGTACATATTACCCATTCGCCAGAATGTGAAATATTATATTCAATATTATTATAGTTTGTTAAGTATGGTTTGCCATGCTCATTTACTCCAAATGTTAGCTTCTGATTTGTAATCCTCAACCTTTTACACAGCAAGTATCTTACAAGAATGTCTCCAACTAGGGTTCTTAATGCATCTTCATATTTACGATATTTTCTGATTCTCTCACATTTTTCAGTTGAAATATGGGACATAAATCTTTCAAACTTGGTTTTTTGTAAATTTTCATCTAGGTATATAGCAGCTACTTCTATCATACTAAAATTAATTATTATCCCCCATATCACAATTATAATTACAGTTTGACACAATCTCTATAAAACATTTATCTTTCTTGTATTACCAATAAAAATTCAAACCATTCCATTGCAGTTACAACAAGGCTGTAATACACCGCATTGGCTCTCGCACCGTTTGGTATTGCTGAAAAGCCAGTTCTTTCGTCCGATAGCAAAGGGCTTTATACTGCGCTCTGCTCGGTGATTTGATATTTTTAAGCGACCATCTAGCAGATAACTCTCCAGATATTTTCGATGGGACTTTGCATGATGTACAGCTTTTCAAAGAAGAGTATTGGGTAAAGTGCATATTCCGGTACATCCGGACAGTAAACCGGAGCATCGAGACACCTTGTCTGTAAGTTGATTTTATTCCAGAACTTCATATTTTTCAATGTTTTTTATCTTTTTTTCAGCCATGACTTCTCTCATAGATTTCTTTGAGTCAAGGGTCAGGATATATGAGTTGTGTATTATTCTATCCATTATTGGATCAGGGAAGAGATCATACCATTTGGTGTGGGATACTTGCCCTGAAAGAATTGTTGATGTCCTGTTATATCTGCTTTCAGTTATTTCTAGAATGTCCCTGCTTTCCTCAAGTGTATATAATTTCAGGCCTATATCGTCAAGTATCAATTGTAATCATAAATATAATAAAGAGTGATTTTTTTATAAAGGTAAAATATTCTATTTTTTCGGTCACTTGCGTCTCCTATTTTCAGCATACGTTACACAAGACCCTACAGTAAGAAATTTATTTAAGTCCAAATCCTCATCTTCAAACTCCAAATCAAATTCTGCCTCTATTTTTACAACTATTTTCATAAAAGTAAGAGAATTAATACCTAATTCAACTAAGTTACTGTTTAAACTTATACTATCAATAGAAACAGGAATATCTACATTCTCCCTAATAATTTTCTTTATTTTCACTGCAACGTCTTGTGAATTTGACTCTTCAACTTTTAAAACTGCTTTTTGTTCCTGTTCTAGACAAATTATGTTTTCAGGATCAGGTAATACTTTTCTATCTATTTTTCCATTCAAAGTTAATGGTAGATTATCAAGTCTTATAAAATAGGATGGAACCATATAGTCAGGTAAAAATTCTTCTAGCCTCTCTCTAATGTATGACAATTTGAGTTCCTCTCTTGAAGTATAATAAGCACATAAGTATTTTGTATCTTCCTTTCCTTCTCTTGCAACAACAACTACTTGTTGTAACTGCTTTATTCTTAGTAAATTTGTTTCAACTTCTCCAATCTCCACTCTGTTTCCCCTTATTTTAACTTGATCATCAATTCTTCCCAGATATTCGATATTACCATCACTCATCCATTTTGCCAAATCGCCTGTTTTATACATCCTATAACCTTTTATGAATGGATCTAAGGCGAACTTTAGATTTGTAAGATCTGGAGAATTAATATAACCTCTACCAACTCCATCACCAGCAATATATATTTCACCCTCAACACCAACTGGACACATTTTATGATTCTCATCTAAAATATATATTCTAATATTATCAATCGGTTTTCCAATGGGAATAAAACTTAAATTATTTTTATTCGTACAATCGAAGTATGTAACATCCACAGTTGCTTCCGTGGGACCATATAAATTATGTAACTGTGTCTTATTAATTTTGTAGAGTGTTCTATTAAAGTGATCTACTTGAGCAACATTAAGTGCTTCACCACTAGAAATTATTCTTTTTAGGCTTGAAAGCTTTTTAATACAGTTTTTAGAATCAATAAATTCTAAAAATACGCTTAACATAGGTGGAACAAAATGTATAGTTGTAATATTCCTTCTCTCAATCTCACTCACAATTGATTCTATGTTTTTCTCTTCTCCTTGTTTTAAAAGGCAGACCCTTGCTCCAACAAAAAACCAAAGAAATAGTTCCCATACAGAAACATCAAAAGTATAAGGTGTTTTTTGAAGTATAATATCTTTATCATTGAATTGATACTCTTTTTTCATCCAGCTTATTCGATTAATTACAGAATAGTGCTCTATCATTACCCCTTTTGGATTCCCAGTTGAACCTGACGTATATAAAACATATGCAAGATTTTCACAAGTAACTGTTTCTTCAAGGTTAGAAATATCACCATTATATAAAGTATTATCTTCAATATCTAAAAAATCGGAAATATACCCCACCTTATCTATTAATTTCTGTGAAGATAATACTAAACTAGCTTTACTATCGTCTAAAATATATCTTACTCTTTCATTAGGATAATCGACATTTATTGGAAGATAAGCTCCACCTGATTTTAATATAGCAATTATTGCTATAATCATTTCTAAAGAACGTTCTACATAAATCGCAATTACACTTTGTTTTCTAACTCCTCTTTTTATTATCTGTCTAGCTAATTGATTAGATTTTATATTTAACTCAGTATATGTTAAACTCTTTTCTCCACATAAAACAGCAATATCATATGGAGTTCTATTTACCTGTTCTTCAAACACCCTATTTATCGTCATATGTCTTTCATAATTAGTTGCTGTATTATTAAATTCATACAGTATTTTATTTTGATCACTTATATTAGACAAATTTATATCACTTCCTCATCTTAATAATCAAATAATGCTTAGTCCATTTTGGATTATATTCAGCTAGAATTCTTGGTTATCTGTTTTTAAAATTAAGTCAATAAAAAATTCTTTATACTTTAAGACCCCTGAAGTAACAAAGCATCTCGTTTCTTGCTCTCTTTAGGACTTATCTTTGTATCATTTTAACTGCATTTAATGTTATTTTTAATATAGCTATATTCGTGGAGCTGTGGCTTTTCTCATTTTATTCGTATCTTCCCTATATGTACATCTAAATTCCAATGCATACTCTATATTTTACAATTGTCTCTAACGTCTTTTTCAATTTTTTAAAGATGTTACACTGGATACATAGTACAAATTCCCATTTGATATTATAGTCATTGTCATGATAAAAGTATCCACTTTGGGCCGAGAAAAGTTATGCTTCAACTGTATTTTCAAACAAAAGCCCCGTAGTCTACAAAATTCTATTGCCAATAAATTCTTCCTTACTATCAGAAAATGAAAAGTAATATAAGCTTATATCCGACTTTTTGATTTGATGCAACCCATGATATTATCGTATCCGTACAAAAAATTGTGCTCCTGACTATTATTCTTTACACACACGTTCGCTAAATCAATACTTGCATACCATCACCTTACTTTATTGAAATTATATCGGTTTAAAATCTAAACAGAGGCATAATCTTCTAAATTTAGAGTAGCTGCTTTATTGGAGATCCACTCTTTTCTGTGGGAAATAAATAAGACACAGGTATTTTTATTGCAGAGCTCCTTTATTGATTTCTCTATGTCGCTAATGACAATATTGTCCACTGAGGCATATACTTCATCAAATAAGATAATGGGAGTAGGATTATAAAAAGCCCGTGCCAGTGCCAACCGACATTTTTGACCTCCGGAGAAATTCACACCCTTATCCATGATTTTATTGTTATAGTTCTGAGGAAGGGACTCAACAAAGTCCTGAGCACCTGCCTTTTTTATTGCCTGCTCCAACCTGTTATAATCTATACTCTCTTCATCTGTAAGTGCTATGTTTTCCGCTATCGTCCCGTTAAACAGGAATGGGACCTGCGATATACAGGATATAATTGATGGGTTTACCTTGTATATCTTATTATCCGCACTCTTAATATTTATTTCACCCTTTCCCTGTCCGTACAATCCCGTCAATACCTTAAACAATGTACTTTTTCCTATACCGCTTCTACCTACAATATAGGTTACTTCACCGGATTTACATTCAAAATTCAACCCATTAAATATGTTCTTCCCATTTTCATATGTAAAAAACAGGTCTTTTATCTGGAGTGAAAAGCCCTTCTTCAGTATTTCATCATCAAATTTCTGCTTATCCTCATCATCCTTAATATAAACTATATCAAATACCCTCTGGATTCCTACCTTATGATAATTAAACTGCTGTATATAATAGCTTATAAAATTATATGGATTCACAAAAAAGTCATATAAGGACAAGAAGGATGCAAATACACCAATCTGGATAGCATTGAGCTTTACCAATAAGGCACCGCACACAAGTAAGCTTAGCAGGGCAAAAAGCTCTACTGTGCTATTAATTGTGTTGATGTCAATACTGACTTTTTGGCTCTTCTTCTGTAGATTCTTGTTTTCTTCCAGATAATCATTGAATTTACGGAGGACTTTCTTTTTGTTAGCCGTTAATCGGAAAAAGACTATACCCTCAATGTTTTGGGAGAGGAAGGAAAATATCTTTTTAGAATCCTCCTGTATTTTGTCCATAAGCAGTACCAAAGGTGCGGTAACTTTTTTATCTACAAATATTTTAATGACCCCGAATGCCATGAGAAGCAGAGTAAGCTGCCAGGAAAGCATAAATCCGGCAACATACCCTCCAATTATTTTTCCGAAGCCACCTACAAAGGATATAATTGATTGGTAGAATCCGACAACATTTGTAATATTATTATTATAAACAAACAAAATCTCATTTTGCTCCTTGCTTCTCACCTGGTCAAACTCCACGTGAAGCGCTTTGTCTATTATTTTTTTTCGAAATGTACTTGTCAATTTGATTTTTTTGTATTTTAATAATAATTCACTGCAGTAAACAACAACTATTGAAAAAATAATTGAAAACGAAAAGTAGCTTATTCCTTTTAGAAACAAGCCAAAATTCTTCTCAACACAGCTTTCGGCTATCCATTTGACGCCCCATGCTATACCCTGTGTCATTATAAAACCTCTGGCTATTTCGACAATACAGGATATAATAAGAAAATTGAAATATTTATATTCTTTTAGCATGGATATATATTTTAGAAAGAAACTTTTCTTCATAATGCATCCCCTTCAACTTGCTTTTTAAGTGATATATAGTATTCATTTCCCTTGATTTCGTCATAGCTTCCCTGTGCAATTATCTGGCCTTCATTCATAATAACTATCCTGTCAAATTTCTCTATAAACTCTTCATAAATGGTATGGGTTACAATTACAAAGCCATTTTTGGTATTTTCAAAAATATTGGATAATATCTTTGTTGACAGCTCATAATTCAGTGCAGAGAAACATTCATCCATAATGGTAAGGGGTTTTCCCTTAAGCAATGCTATTAGTAGACCTAATCGCTGCTTCTGTCCAATAGACACGTTTCCACCACTGTTTTCAATTGCTGTATCCATCTGCTCTGGCATGTCGGCAATATCTTTATCAACACCAGCCAGCTTCGCATAGTGTTTTACATCCTCCTTACCGAAATCCCTATCCATCATATAATCGATATTCTGGATGATGCTTTGATTCAACAGCAAAAAATCCTGCGGTAGATATGATACTATCTTTTTGATCTCATCGGAATCCAGCTCATCAATGGCTTGTCCGTTAATACGTATATCCCCTTGGAAATCCATGTCAAATCCTAGTAAAAGTCTCAGTAAAGTACTTTTGCCGCAACCGCTCTTTCCGATAACAATTACTCTGTCTTCAGATGAACATTTAAAATTTATATTTTTCAAAACCGGATTATTAACTTTCTTATCATAAGAGTAATTTATGTCTTTGAATTCAATGGTATAGGTATCAAGAGAGGTGTCAAGAGAATTGTTGGATACATTATCTTCCTGATTAATGATTTCGTTATACCTTTTCAAATTGGTATCCACCATATATGTAGCTGGTATTATACTCGGAATGGCATTTATGTAATTAACCAGAGGATCTATCGTTACAAACAAGCTCATGATTAATCCGAAACTTATATACCCATAAAACGCCAAAAATCCTCCCCCTACATAGAATATAATATATATGGCCTGATACCCCATAACAGAGATCAGCCAATTTATACAATCATAAAAAGCTATCTTTCTATCAAGGTTGACTAAGCGGTCATCACTGTTAATATATTTCTTTTTAAAAAATTTCTGTGCGCCAAATATACGGATATCACTGAGATAGTCCAGTATATCCTTCGCTCCTGTGTTCATATCAGATATAGCAGGCTGTCTTTTTGAATAATAATCACCGCTCTTTTTTCCAACATGCGAGGATGCGAATATCAATAAAGGTGCTATAATCAAAACGCCCAGAAGATAAACATTGTTGAAGCCTATATAGAGAACAAGAAGTATAAAATTCAATAAATTTGATAAGTATGTTAATAATGTATTCAAATTAAATATCACTATTGCATCTATATCTTCATTATATCTTGTTGTCAAATCCGCAATGGTATAATTGTTCATTTGAGAGAGTGGCATAGAATTCAATTTACTAAAAAAGTCTGATTTAATTTTTGTTTTCAGGTTTAGACTCTCATTATTGATGCAGAAATCTGTATACCTCTTCAAAAATATTGTCAGTAAAACATTTACAATAATAAGAATAACATTTCGTATGATCAACCGGGTATTCATAACAGAAACGCTGTTAAATATCTCTTTTATAAAGTTAACATACGTAATGTTCAGTAAAGCAGACAGCGTAATCAAGAAAGTCAAATATAAGAATCGTGTCAGCTTTACTTTGGTACAATGAAATAAATCTTGAAATATTCTCCTCATAGTAATCCTCATTTTCAGATTATTTTTTAAATATTTGTGAGTTAGTATATCGGCAAGGATGTATCCCCGTCTACATTCTTGTTATTTTCTAGCAGAACGTTTCAACATGTTTACATTGCTGCTTCAAACATGCGTTATACTTGTAATACCTAAGTATTCTGGTATAACGCAGTCATTCACAGCTGCCAATACTACAATTAACTATATATCTACTTTTATAACCCTAAAATTTTGATACTGGCCTTGCAAAAAGATTCTGAATCGTTTTTTGTTTCAGTATCCTCATTTTTAAGATGCTAAATTCTTTGTAAATACCTTCCATCCTCTTTTCAAACTTAAGGAACTGCATTTCAGCCTGATCTATGTCGTTATCAACATACAATATATGAAAAAAATCCTGGATGGCTTTAGCGAATTTATACTTTAAATCCAACAAATCCTGGTGGAAAAGCTCTATAGTATCCGGATATATTGCTTTTATAAATGCTATGGAAGACATAAAGGTCTGAAAATCACCATCCAGCTTTTCGATCTGAGAACCGTCCACAAAATTTTTAATAAACTGCGACAATTGCTGTACATCTGGATCTTTAAAACTGTAGTCTTCAGAATCCAGATATGTATAACTTTCTTTCAGTAATCCGTTTTGCTTGACGACATGGTATATATCGGTCCCATAATAAACATCCAAGTGCCTGTAATATAATTTTAATATAGCTAGATTGTTATCCTCTAAAAACCGGAAATTTTCTCTCAATCTGCTCACAGTAGTAAAGGGGTTGAACATGATATAGCCGGGTACTACATCTATTCCCAAAGACGTAAACAGATTATACGCCCTGTAAGAGTCTTTCGGTTCAGAATTTTTATTGTACAGGATCAGGTCTTCTTTATTACAGGCCTCTATTCCTATGAAAACCTGTGTAAAACCCGCTTCCTTCATTAACAGTATAAGCTGCGTATCATTTTCACTGAAGGTCTCAGCCCGTAGATAACACCAAAAATGCATTTTGATGGGGTATTCGATACACAACCTGCAGAATTCCTCTATTCTCTTTTTCCCAAGAGTCCCTGGATCCTCAAAACTATTATCCGTAAACGAAAAGCTGCGAATCCCATATTCTTTATTGATGGAAACAATCTCATAAAAAACGTCTTTAATGGCTCTTCCTCTCCATGCACGGGTTTTTATGGGTTTATATACATCTGAAATAGCGCAGAAACTACATCTTGCGGTGCATCCACTGGAGCCCGTTATTCTGGCAGAATAAAAGTTACGCTTTTTATTGTTAATAAAAAAGTCTCTAGAAATTATCGGCATAGTTTCTATATTTACAAAATAAGGGGACTTGGTTTCCTTATCCTGCCTTGTCTTAACATGAGGCAACTTCTCAAAGCGGTAATCATTGTCCTCATACCTGAGCACTATATGATACATAGTCAGCTCGCCATCTCCCAGAATGACAAAGTCAATATCCCTGCAGTCATTTAGAATGAAGTCATAGGCTGTTGTCGCCAAAATACTGCCTACAAATGTGAAGGCCGATGAATTTCTTTTTTTCAGTAACTCACACAGCTTATATATGTATCTCGCGTTTGTATTGTAAATTGGAAAACCGATTAGATTTGACTCTACAGGTATTTCGCTAATCAACTGCTCAAAGCTTGAATCCTTATTCACGTTCAGATAAACGATGGTCACTGGTATATTGTGTTGCCTCAAATAGGCAGCAATGCGACTCACCCCCGTGTATTCGGCATCAAAGGCAGAAAAGGTATTTACTACTACTAAAGAAACATTTGACTTCATGCGATTATCTCCAAAATCATAAAGTATTATAGGTATTCCGATAAATTTATCCTGGAAAAGGTAAATAAAATATCATGTAATGTCGGCATCTCCATATCAGGTTCAACATCAAAGCTGTTTGAATATACACTGTCCAATCCTTTTGTACAAATAATATTGTATATTTCACTTACAGAATCATACAGATTGAAGCTTGAGTCCTTTCTCATGTTGGCGAGATATCGTATCACAAATGCTATGGTGGTTATCTGCTGGGGAGATATTATAGTCTCAAGTCTTGATACATCCACTATATTACTTCCCACTTGGACTATATATTTGTTGATACATATATGTTCATGTATGCGGTTGCTTTCAGTATCCTTTCTGAAGGATGAAAGTGTATCAGATTTTACCACCCTGTCCAGCTTCCAGTGTACTGGATACTCATCAAGAGTATTATAATATTCGAATGAATTCTGCCTAGTTAAGCTGATTTCCTTGTTATAATTATAAAGACAGTAATCCTTCATCATATATACGTTATCTGCCAGATCAAGATACTCGCTTGTACCACCAATAATCAGAATTGTAGAGACCTTTACTTCCCGGTATATCTGTCGGACCCGGTCTGTAAAGGGTACAATAGGGTCATCCTTGATTATCTGCTTCATGCGTGAATCACGGATCATGAAATTGGTAGCCGTCCTGTCCTCATCTATCAGCAGGGTTTTGCATCCGAAAGATATAGCTTCAATTATATTCGCTGCTTGGGAAGTGCTTCCGCTGGCATGCAACGATGTAAATCTTTCTGTGTCCAAATAAGTAACGTTTCGTATAAATGGTGATATATTAAGTGAAGTTACACTCCGGCCGTCCTCGGCTATTATCTTGCAGGTATTCTGCTCGGTAATGCAGTATTCACGTCCGTCACTGGAAATATGGTTGTACACGCCTGCCAGGATACTGTCCAGCAGAGTACTCTTTCCAGAATACCCTCCCCCGGTGATTACTGTAACGCCTTCACGGATACCCATGCCCTTTAGGGTATACCCATCAGTTAAAGCCAGCTCCACCTCATCCTCTGGGGGCGATATGAAGGGCACTGCTGATGACAGTGGCAGGTCTCCATTTTCTCTAGGGAGAATACTGTTGTTTGCTATGAAGCATACAAGTCCTTTTTCCTTTAGTATGTTGCGTATTTCCAACTGCCTTCTGTAAACACTGACAAACTGCTCATACTGTGTCATGTCAAACAATGCGACAAAATCGCGTATAGCTTTCGCCAGCTCCTTTTTGACAATTTTTACTGACAACTTTCCTGCCACTACATTTCTCTTTTCCATCATATGTACAGGGAATCTGATCACAATCATTATATTCAGCTTCTGATCCTCGATAAAAGAGCTGTTTCTCAGAAGTATTTTCTGATTCGGTTTATGGATATAGATTCTCCCGGTATATTTTTCTTTTCCCGTCTTATGTTCTCGTTCCAGGTCTATTTTTTCTATACAACCAGCAAACTGCCTGAGACAGTAGTCTGCTGTAGAGACATATAAACTTCTTTGGCAATCTTCCAGTCCTAGCATTTTTAGAGGGAATTGAAGGGTAAATCTCACAAATTCAGGCTTTGACTTGTGAGTTTCCTCGCAAACTATAGTCATTTCCTCATACTCATAAGTGTTGTTTTGTTTATATAGCGCTCTCAAAGATGCGACATCAGATAAGTCGCAAGCACCCAGTAATTTAATAAGCCTGTAAATAACTTTTCGCCTCCTATACTTAAACCATAAACAGCATATTCTGCTTTATTGCTATAGGGGCCCTCCTGTAATAATCCAATAAGGCCCTTTTAGAGTTCTTGACATCACCCATATCCTTATATGCCAAATAAAGGAATTCATATAGTCTGTATGTATTACATCGCTGACTGTTTTCCAGCTCAATCCCCATTTTAGCCACATCTACAGCTAATTCTTTAAAATTACTATTCTTTAATATTGTTACAAATTCCATTGCTTCTGTGGAAGGATGATATGACCTTTCCAAATAGTTGCCTACTAAAGTTAAAAGGTCCATATCCTTTTTTGCACAAATACAATTATAAAGATATAACATTTCCAACAGATGCGTACCACGCATTTCAGCATCGAGAGCCTTGCAACATTCATACCCCGATTCATAATTACCTGTATGGAAACGAATATATATATCAGCAATTGCTTTCAGTTTATAAAGCTTATCCTGGTTTTTTATAAGAAAATTGGGGTCTACAAATTGATTTTCTATTATTTTGTACCCTAGGCACCCGCCCTGACATATTTGGTTTTGGCTTAACTCGCAGGTAACACATGATTCTTTTGTATGCTTATTCCATCGAATCTCATCTTCAAGGTCTTTTATAAAAAGCCATGCATGGGTTAGACTATCAAAGCTTTCCATCGACACATCCCTAAATGGTAAAGAGCAGAAGCATGACGAAATATTTGCATTAGTCGTAATGTCAAGATATGTTCTGCATTGCCCAGATTTCAAATCGTCATACATAAAGGACCAGAGATATTTTTGATCCTCCTCTGTCAGCAGGCACAGTGGAAATGGGCAGTCGAAATGTACTTTTCTTATCCCGTTTGCATATAATAGCTTAACAAGCTCCAGAGCTTTACGGAAAGTCTTTCCGACCTCGCGGAAATCTATGAAAGCATTGTCTTTGCTGGGGGCCGGACGGGTGACATCCACCCTGACCTCCTGAATCCTCTGCTGCTTCGCATAGTCCAGAATAAAGGATGTGTCCATTTCATCGGAAAATATGTTTATCCCTATAGCAACCTTATCATCGCCATACAATTTCTTCATTAATGCTATATTTGAAAATAACTGCTCTAGCTCGCCCTCTTCGTAAGTATGCGGAGCATTGCAGTTTATCAGAACAGACTGTATTATGCCCTTTACATTCCTAATAGTTTTTGGGTCAATGGCCCCATTGGTAAAAATCATAGCCCTGATCCCATATTCCTTATGCAAGTGAATAATCTCATCCAATCTTGAATGTAAAGTCGGCTCGCCACCCTGCCAAGCAATATAGTCTATCCCTTCATCATGACACATGGAAAGTATTCTCTGTATCGACTCTATATCTATTTCCCTGTTCTGTTTAGAGACAGACAGGTAATCTACGGCAAAGCAATAGTTGCATTTCTTGTTGCAGTATGACGTCAACCTTACCCTGGGACGGAAAGGAAAACGGTAATTTTTTAATTCTCTCCTCAATGGATTATCACTCCTTTATGACTTCTTGGACAGTACTCTCAACTTTATGATTTCAGCATTGATTTTCCGTCTACTGTCGGGTCGGACAGTATATTCCAAAGCCGTATTCAGGCACTCTGATGCACTATCATATTTATGAACTGATTTAAAAATAAATGCTTTCTGGAGATAAATAAAAACCTCTGGCTTATCCTTAAGCAAATCATTCCCCAAGTTATAAGCAGAGACCAAACCCTCCGCTGTCCTTGTCTTCGACAGTAATTTCTCTAACATAATCTTTGGAGCCAAATAATCAGAAAACACAAGGGGCTTCAATAGATCATAGTCCTCCTTTTGTCCATACAAATGGCTGCTGTAGGTCTTATCAGCATATCTCTGCATTGGGGTATTTGGATATATGCGTACCCCGCTGTTCACAAAGCAGCGAAAGTCTTTCCCAAAACGTTTTGAAGTGCGAATCACCCATTCTGCCAATTCATCAAGGGTTTCTTCATTTTCTCCCGGTAAGCCAATAATGAATCCAATGGTTAAACCCTTTGCACCGCATGAACATAATATATCCATCGTATCTTCTATATTTTTCCTTCTGAAAGGAATATTGTTTGCCTTTAAAATGCTATCTGTAACATGTGTCAAGCCAAAGCATATGCTGTTATCTACGAAACCCGATTTAATCAACATTCTATATAGCTCAGCTGAAAAATTTGAAGGTAAGAAGTATGCTGAAAAGGTGTTCCTTATTTGATTTTTAATAATACAATCACACAGCTTCATCACAGGGCCTTCATCGGGAGAGTTTAGTTCGCTGCAGGCAAGCCATATCCTTTGTCCCTCTTTTCCTACAGCCTCTATCTCCTTTATGATGTTGTCCAAATTACGCCAATGCACATTTCCAGCCTCATTTCTTTCAACGCAGTAAGCACATTTACCTTTGCAGCCATAAGATACCCGGACAGGCGTAGTGCCTGTCCAATCTGCGCAATATTCTTTCACCCTTTTGATTTCACTGTTATCATTATTGATATTGATTGTATCGAATATTTCATTTTCTATCTCTATATTACCGCTGACATAAACCATTCCTGATAATTCTCTAGTATTATTCAATACAAAGGTCTCAATATCCTGTTCATGTATTAAACATTTGACAAGGGCTTCAAAGGTGTTCTCACCGGGGCCCTTTATACCATACTGTAACCCAAATTTCTTCAAGAGCGCTCTGGGCGCAATACTAAAACCAACACCACCGCAGACAATCTCTGCGGTAGTATTGGCTTTTATACAACGGATAACCGGTTCGATTTCGTCTATAAAGCATCTAGAAGCTATTTCACCAGAATCTTCGCCATCCCAGACATGCGCCATATTATCCATATTTCTGATGCTAAGCCCGATAAGGTCAGGCTTGTGCTTTTGAAGCAGTTCTATAGTATATTGAACAGGATTTTCATAAATAAACGGATTTTCTATGGTTACATTCACAGGCAGCTTGACCACCACCGATGCCAGTATTTCCAAGCCATAGGGCGGTGCGGCTATTGAGGCCCAATCAATCGGGTTTAGATAAATAAGCAAAATATTCTTCAAATCTATTTACCTCTTATTCCTCACAAATGCTGATGATTTCTCTTTCCAATGCCCATTCAATTATTTTGGGTATCGATTTTTCGATCCTCGGGTACTGTGATTCGCTGTATTGAGTTTTTAATTTTTCTATTATTTCCACTTCAGTGCTTGCATGTCTTATGATATCCAGCACCTGATAGGAGCACTTATTACCAGTTCCTACGAAGCCTGTTTCACCATCAATTATGTACAACTCATTATCTTTGAATTCGATATCAACGCTTGGTTTTAAAATATATTTATTCAATGTTGTTCACTCCTCTCATAATTAGAATAACAAGTTTTAGTATTTTAAAATTTCCAGTTACAAATCTCTACTACAACAATAAAACTTACTGGAAATTGGTCTATATAGTGTTACTTTTTCTAGTGCCGTTTTAACATTTGTTATAAATACGCCTCCATACTTGCCTTTATATTTAACCACTGAATTGAATTGTTTATATTAATGGCTATAAAGAGAAGAGATAACGCAGTATCTGTATAGTTTAACTAAGTGTTCTTTGTCAATATGCTAATTAACAGTGGCAGGATAACAGTGTAAATGCGAAAGAATCATCAGAAACTAATTCGCCTAAAACTGGTTCGAATATTTCTTCTTCCAGTATTGCCATAGTGTTTTCGTTCATTATATACACCTCCTTTGTTATATCAGAGTTTTACTCATTTTGATATTACAAACTCTCCTCTCTTTATAGACAATTATAATAAAACTATACAAATTTTTATCCATTATGGCATTAGATGCCAGTTTGTAATTAAGGTGATTTCTTTTTACTTTTGAACCATTTTTCGGATTTCCTTGCACAAATCTAGTGCCATTACATCAGTTATTTTTAAACCCAAAGAAATATTAATCGTTTTTCTCAATCTATCAAGAGATGACTTAAATAATGATAATAACTTTTGATCCTGTGGATCCCATTTTTCTGTATAGTTGGTCATTTCTATTATGTATGGCCAATATACATATACATTATGGTTTATCTCATCCTCTCTAAATAAAATCGATGCAGGAATCCCCATAGCTTCCAGGTAGCTCTTCAGCGTATCAGTTAGCTCAATGGTTTCACATTTAAGATAAATTGATTGAGGAATATCGCCATCCTTTGATGGTACGAGACTGATTCCTTTTACATCGATAAGCTCCCTTTCGAAAACGTTACTTAGCTGCTTTAAGTGATTTTTTATATGCCCAAGCCTCTCTAACTGTACCAGACCTATAGCGGCTTGGGTCTCTGGCATCCTATAATTGTGTCCGGGTAGACCTGGCAGCAACTCGGGATAGGCAAAGACACGGCTTGCATCACAAATCAGCTTTATTTTGTTATACAAATCTTTTCTGTTTGTAGTTATGGCCCCACCCTCTCCGGTGGAAATAATCTTATGCTCATGGAAGCTGAAACAGCCTATATCCCCATAGCTACCTACAGGCTTTCCTTTGTACATAGTACCTATGGACTGTGCGCAATCCTCTATCAGGCTGATGTTATGCTTTTTTGCTATCATGACCAACCCATCGATATCCACTGCTTTTCCTCGCAAATGAACACATATTATTGCTTTTGTTTTTTTAGTGATATATCTTTCAATATGCTCACAAGATATGGAATAGGTATCATCTATATCGCATAATACAGGCTTACCACCTGTATTCAAAACAGCAGAAACCGTACCTATATATGTATAACAAGGTACAATGACTTCATCTTCGAAGCTTTTTATATCTACAGCCTTTAGTGCACATTCGATAGCACTTGTCCCGGAGTTAAGGGCGATAACATATTTTGTACTTATTAACCTGGCCAGACGTTCTTCAAATTCGGAGCAGGAGGAACGTATCAGATTACCCAAATCCGCCAGCGTATTATTACTGTTTCTGCACAGCTTTTTAGAGGCTAGGACCTTCTGGACAGCCATTTGCTCCTTTTTATTTATTAATGAGGTGCCAAAAGTATTGCTCTGCCAGATGAACTTCTTCCTTTCAACTAATAGCTCTTCTACAATGAGCCTGTGGATTATTTTTAGTCCATCTGCTTTTTTATTTATTTTACTGAAAATATCATTCGCCTGTTCTATATCAACCCCATCCCTGACCTCCATTAAAAAGGCTATTATGTCCTTCGTCAATGGAAAAACCTTGTGCCCCTTTATAATTGCAATGGGGAAGCGATCTTTCATTGCAAATTCACTTATAGGGTTGACGCAATATATTTTTTTTTTTGCCTGTTTTCAAAATAGTTACAAACTATTGTATCAACATCGTTGAGGTTTTTATTGTGCAAATATGCCCTGCTGCGACATCCTCCTTTGCATTTTGGAAGATACATACAGTCCCGATTTTTACAAAAGCTGTTTCTGAAACGGTTTAGCTTTTCTGAATATTGCCATATATGAGCAATGCTATGTGCCCTTACATTGCCAAGCTCAAATTCCTCACTTTCACGGGAGCTCAATGTGGGGCACAGACATATCTCACCGTTTGATCTTATGTATATCATTTTATGTCCTACTCCACAGCTTGGTTCATTGAAATTCTGCTCCATCTCGTTGATACCTTCTCCGAACGGTAGGTCTAGAAAATCGCCTATAGAGTAATCCATAGTGTTGACTATTACATCCATATCAACACTATCATCTTCAAAGCATTTACCCCTGCCTACGTAGAGAATAGGGGCAACTCTACATTCCACTCCCAGAGTATTCCTGCAAAAATCTATTATTTTCTTTATATACTGAGAATTGTTTTTATTTAAAGTAATATTCATTACTGGTCTTATGCCCAGCTTTTTTAACTGCATAACTCCATCTACTATTCTGTCAAAAGACCCCGGCATCCCTCTGAATTCGTCATGACTTTTTGGATCCATATCATCCAAACTGATAAAAACGATTTTTATATTGCCTAGGCTGGCCAGATAATTGCATATTTCTTCAGTTAAGGCATATCCATTAGTGAAAATGTTAGTTATCATAAAGTTATCTGATGCAAACCGCAAGATCTCCTTTATATCATTCCTTACGAAAACCTCTCCCCCTGTAAAATCTATACGGAAAACTCCCATGTCGTCTGCCTGCCGAATGATATCCTTTATCTCATCCAGCGTCAATTCCATTTTTGTGTCTATGTTCTTACCAGCTGACATATAACAGTGCTTGCAGTAAAAATTGCACTTCGCAGTTACTTCCATAAAAATTCTTTCCAAATTGGGTTTAGTATCGTTTCTCTTGATCCTTATTTCAGCATTTTCGATTTTTTCAAATGTCAGTATCCCTTGGCTTACTGCCTTTTTTAAAAATGTATTCAACTCGCAGATATTTGCCTCTGAGTGTATATTCAAGGCCTCTGCCAGTTCTTTAGCCGTCATGCCCTTACGCAAAAGCCTGAATATACTGCTCCCCGTTTCATTCAGACTAAAGCTGTGGTAAGGCTGTAAACTAATTAATTTATTATAAGGATGATCCACTAGTATAAATCTTCCATTAGGGTAATATTCAATTTCACTCAATACTGCTGCCTCCTTTACAATCAAGTTAACGAATAAGGTTATATGTTGACAGCCTCGCTGTGCTTTACTATTTCCTCCGCTGTATCTGAAAGCAACTGGAGCACGTCAAAATACTCCATTGCAGACGCTTTTTCAAAAGATTTTTTAATCAGATTTTTACGCCTTTCAAAGCTATCATCAGTAGCAATAGGATAGGTGTCCAATGTTGACAGTGTCCAGTAATCCTTATGTTCATTTACATAGCAGGACAGAATCCTCCCGTCAGGCAATACCCAGGGCGTAACCATCATATTAAAATTAGGATAAAAGACCTTCATTTCATCCAGGCTTATGATATTCGTAACGATTCTGGTATGAAAGTGATTGTATGATTCCATGAAAACCTGTGCAGTTTCCTTCAGCTTTTCATAATCATCTAACATCAGTTCAGTCTTGCTTGTTCCTCTTCCCATCTTGCTGACATGACCTAACTTTATCATTATGGGCTCACATATACTAGAAATAGAATTCAGCCAATTTATCTTATCGAAATTGTAAGGAGTAACCATACATTGCAAAGCTATATGGGCTCCATATAATTTCAGATATTCCAAAGACTGCAGAGTTCTTTGATAGCTTCCCTTTACGCCGCGGTACAGGTCATGATGTTCCTCCGGTCCATCTAGACTAATATTAATCAAGTTAACATTTTTGCTTATAAAATCAGCCAGTTCCTCATCAATCAGGGTTCCGTTCGAAAACAAATCAACCAGCAGACCGCATTCCTTCGCATATGTTATAACTGACTTTAGTTCCTTTACCAGACAGATTTCTCCTCCGGTTAAAAGGATTCTTCTACCACCATTCTTTCTAAAAACCCTAATGAATCTGTACAGCTTATCCAGGTTAATCGTCTGCGCATCGGGATTGGTAGTGGCACATGCATAGCAATATGCACAGGACAAATTACAGTTTTTCGTAAGCTCTATAGAGATTGTTTCAAAACTCAACATCTTCATAGTATTCATCCTATTCATTCACAAATTATGACATATACATATAGAGATCTGACATATGTATCACCCTGTAGGGACATACCTGAACCCATTTTGTATAAACCTTTTTGGCAAGAGCCAAAAAGTTCTGATGTCTGCCGCTGTTCTTGTACTCTTCCATAATAGCGATAAAATCCCCTTCAAGTATATTTCCGATATAATATTCGGGTTTTATGCTTATATTCTCCGGCATGATATTTCCGGTTTCATTGATATACAGTCTTCTTGGCAAATTATTCTTTACAGAATGGCATGTATTGTGGCTGCATACATATCCGTTACATGGATGCTCTGTAAGCAGTCTTGTAGGCAATATTCCGTAATCCATCAGTATTTTCTTATCGGGCTTTTCCCTTATGAGGTCAATGATACTACAATATAGCGAGTCGAGGTTTTCCCACGTAATAGTACCATTATTATTGCCATTCATCTCAAGACGTGCAGCTATGATAAGTGTATTCGAATTGGTATCTGTAATAACTTTTATTTTTTCCAAGAGATATCGGTAGTTATCATTATCAGCTCTCAATATGACTGGTATTTTCATCGGAAGTTTACCTATATGTTCTACAACTTCAGCAGCACCATGGTAACAGCAGCTTAATGAATTTCTCCCTATAGGCCTGTCCTTAGCTTCCAAAAAGCTTTGTATACTTTTTAAATCCGTTCTTATATTGAAATTTACATCTGTGACTCCATCTGTTACCTTTATGAATTCACTGACCACTCTTGCATCATTGGATTTTAATATTATATTATGTATACCTATTGATGCGATTTGTCGAACAGCACTGCCTATAGCTGATAGTAATGGATATGGAATACCACTCTGCATATTTTCCAGATCAACTACAAGGACCGGCTGCTCCATTTGTAGGTATGTTATATCTTTTTTATGTTTTTTTACATCATAGTCATGCTCAATTTTTTCGGTTATCACAATTTCACTTCCTTTTTGAGTTTAGATATTCGCCTTTCCCAATAATCATCAAATTTCCTGAGCTCCGCTTCTATCATTGCATTACACTGGTTTTCCCTAATGTCGGAGCCACAGTTTTGCTCTACAAAGGCAATAATACTTTTCAAAATAGAAAAGGACAACATCCTCAGCGCATTTTGATAGCTTCTGTATGTGTATCTGATAGTTTCATCTACATCCCTTTGGCTGTCCACGCTTTCATGATATTTCCTTGTTATGCTCTTTTGGAGTTGTTCAGCACCATTTATAAAGAATTGAACCTCTCTGTTATAATATGTGGCGGGTATTTCGCTCCCTGCTCTGTCAGCCATATTCATGAAGCTTGTATAACTTATGTAATCCTCAGTACCTCCATGTAAATGCAGCTGATGAAATATAGAGCCAACTCCTACCACCCCCATGACCTTATAAAGCCTATGCGTAGTAAAAAAGTCCAAGGATACCTTGATATCTTCAAGGGTACTATCCGGCACAGCCAGTATAGAGCCTACTTTGTAGTCCAGTCCAAGTGTATTTAGTATATCCAGCGCATTTTTGATCTCGTATATGCTTTGACCCTTTCTCAATCTGTCAAGAGTCTTCTGACAGCCGGATTCTATACCCAAAAATACTCTGACCAGTCCAGCTTTTTTAAGGGCCGCAAAGGTTTCGTACTGAACATTCTCTATACGGCAGTCAATAATAAATTGAATACTAATTCCCGAATCAATAATTTCACTTGCGAATTCCATTGCTCGCTCCTGCCCGTATTTCCCAGGTCCGATGAACTCTGTATCGAGAAAATGGAATTTGTTTATATTCATCCCATACAAAGTCAGTATCTCCTGTACTACATTGTGTATGATCCTATCAAACCAGCCTTTTTTTAAGTACAGTGCTGATGTAGATCCAACAGTGCAAAATGTGCATTTTTTATACCAGCAGCCCCTGCTGGCAATTATATATGCCATTGACGCATCTTCCTTTGAAATATAATCCTCCGGATTCTGAACATCAAATATGGCATCCAGATCACAGGTATCCGGCCTAGTGAAACATATGCCACTATCCATTTTGTAGGCTACACCTTCAAGTTTGCTTACTGATATACCATTACTCAGCTGCAGCAACAGATTGTAGATAACATGCTCATCATTTACCGGAACTACATAATCTAAAAATTCCATCCTCTCAAACGCGAGACGATAATCCAAAGCACCTACACCACAGCAGATTACAATCGGTTTCTTGTCATTGACATGCTCAAATTGCCTGTAAAAAGCTAAATCCTCAAGACGAAATATAGCAGAAATAATAACTATATCCGGTGAGAACTGCTTATATCTGGAAGCTTCAATTTCATAGTTGGCAGACTCCATATAGAGAAAATCAAATATTTTCACCATATAACCATTGTCTCTCAAATATCTGGACAATATATTAAAATTGGACAGGTGAACGCTATCTTTAATATTTTTAAAACGGAATTCTGAATTGCTAAGCGGAATCATACATGCGATTTTTATAATAACACCTCCAGTCAACTCAAAAAAATTCTTTTTGTGACAATTCGCTTCAGGCTAAATCTGCATAACTTCTTTATTAAAAAAGCTATATAAATTATTAATACTTTTTCCGTTCAAATCCGGTTCCCACGTAATTCCATATGATAACCCCAGATCTTTGCATATATTCATCTGCCTCATGAATATATTTTCCCTGTAATCAATTGCAGCATGCCACCTATTGTTAATCCTGTCAGCATACAGTTCCTTATATTTGTGATACAGTCCGGCCTGTATTTGTTCCAGATAATCCTTTTCACGATCCAAGGCATCGTCTACAAGGTCAGCGACACTGCTCATAATATAGGATACATTCATTGTCTTTAATTTTTTTACCAGCTCCTCAAAGTCACCCAAATCATCTGTAATATACGGATATATAGGGTCGATTCTTGCGATTACCGGTATATTATGCCTGACCAGCTGATTTATTGTTTCAAACAGTTGAGACAGTGATGCCCCATCTCTTACAACTAACTTGTGTTTATCTTGATTTATAGTCGGGATGGAAACCTGCACAAAAGAATTCTTCATATTTTCAATCAGCTTTGTAATACTTAAGGGTAAGCAGCCTTTAGTACAGATTGCCACAGGCACATTTTTCTCACTGCAATACTGTATAACAGCCTCACTTAATCCGAACTGCTCCTCTGCCGGCTGGAATGGGTCGGCCACCGGCGAAAGATGGACAATTTTATGTGGATTTTTATTTATGGAGATAAAGGAAGCCACATGATCAACAATGTTTTGAATTACATAAATAGTCCCATTGTTTCTATAATTGTCAAATGCCTTTCTTTTTAAAAAACCGTCATTTGCCGGGCAAAAAAGGCAATTATGCGAACAGCCATGATATGGATTGACCAGTATCTTCTGGTTATCGTTTTCACTCAGCTGCTTTACTTCCGGGGAAATCTTTTTAAATTCAATCCGTTTCATAATACACCTCTTTTTTCAATCAATTCTTTCCATTCATCTATAAAAGGCCATTTGCAATTATTATACAATGTACTGAGTACTTTCAGACTCTCGGCAAACCTGGTCCTAAGTAAAGAGCAGCTTTCTTTTGAGACACACGTACTGTCGGTGTTGATTATCAGCTGTTTGTACGGGCAAGGACCCTCACATATATTCACTAGGCTGCAGCTTCTGCATTTCCCATAGGCTTGCTTGCTTAAATCTGTGACTCCATTGTCGGTTGACATATTTTTCTGAACCAGTCCATTAGCACAGATATTGCCGAATCTGAAGTCCAGCTTCCCTACAAAGAAATGGCATGGATAAATATCACCTAATGAATCAACGGCCAGATAATTCCTGCCTGCGGGACATTGTCCTACATATGCAGTTTCTGCATCCTTACGATTCATAATTATTTGGGATATATTTTCCGATAAAAGGTTTATATTAAGACTTTGTCTTCTTCTCATTTGAATAATGAAGTAATTGGACAATTCACGTATCTCATTTCTAAGTCCTGCCAGCAACTGATTGGCAGCTGGTATCGACTCATGGTCCTTGCAATACGAGACATCGAATACAATGTTTTTGAAGCCCAGTCGGCGGAAGTATTCCGCCTTGTCCACTATATCCGGCTTTGTCTGTGCCAATGTTGCACGGATCACGATACGGTTTTCCGGAATACTTTGTATGAGTTTTAGCTTACTCTCTATCACCTCTGATAGCTTTGCTCCGTTCTTCAACCTACGGTTGAAATCATTGATCTCCGGTGGTCCGTCAAGACTCAGCAGCAAACGGACTCTATCATCCCTTTTGATTAAATCTATAAATTGTTGATCTATCAATGTTCCATTTGTAAATATATCAATAATGATTTCAATACCTTTATCCTGCTCCAACCTTCGGCAGTAGTCTATGGCAAAGTAAACTATATCCTTTCTCAGTAAAGGTTCACCGCCAAACAGGACAATATTTAGCTTGCCTTTTTTAGGTATTGCGGCAGTAGCTGTATCTATAGTAGTTTTCAAGGTTTCCGTGGTTATATCCCTGTTTTCAGTTCCATAGGCACCTTCTCCCGCAAAGCAGTATCGGCAGGAGAGGTTGCATTTGCCACAAATATTTATATTGAGTGAATTCAATTTATTGCTGTTATCTATTTCCTCACGGTTGAGCTTTTCAAATGCCCCAACCTCTACAAGCTTCATCAACTCATCAGTTATCTCTCGAGATATCTGTGAATCCCAATCTACACCCTCTTCATTTTTAAGCAGGTCATAGCCCGATTGGTCTAATTCAAAGAAAATACCACTATCCTTCGCGATAATGAAATGACGGCTACCTGCAGAATACAGATTTTCATATTCCAGGTGAGCTATAAAATCTTTTATATCTATTATTTCAGGCCTTTTCTTAATTCCATATACCAGCGGCTTCGTTATCGGAATAATATGTTTCAACATTTTTTGTCCTCTTCTTCTTATCTTGATTGCTCACTCAATGCGGACAACCATTCCTTCTGTACTTCTTCTAAAGGCGTGCCGATAATTGTTCTGAATACTTCCAGGCTACTGGTCCGATCATCCATTCGAGAAATTTTTTTATAACATGTCTTTACCTGATCCAATCCAAAGTTTTTAATTAAGTAATAAACAAAGGAGGCTGATATATAGTACATATGTATATGATAATTCGCGCTTGAATAATTTACTGTAAACAAATCTTCCAAAGAATAAGTCGAATATTTTTTCAAAAACATGCTTGCCAAAAGGTCAAAAGACTTCTTGTTGCTATCCTTAGTAAATACAAGGTCACTAGCCAAGGTTGCCATCCCTTCCAAGAATATAAATGGAGGCTCACCCAAATTGAAAAGCAAAACATGCGTATACTCATGAATATCTGGCCGGTACTTCCCGGCTTTATAGATTAATCCCATCATTATATCGTGATATGCAAAGGTGGACTTTTGTCCGGTCAAACTAAATAAATCATATAAGTCTCTGGCGAAAATTACATTGATTTTGTTGACGGGCTTTATGCCCAGATACGCTTCAACCGCGTTGAAGTCACTGACCAACCTATTGTATAATTGTTGCAGGTCCAATTCCCGCCAATAAACTAGATACATGGTCTCAGAATCGTATACGGAATACCCTGCTAGGTCAACCTCTACAACCGCCAAACAGCCTTCAGTTATTTCAGCTTCTGTCGGCAGAGTAAAAATATACGGTAGCTTAAATTCATATCTTATGCTTATTGGTAGCTTGCTCTTAGTAAATACAGCCTGGATCTGACTCTGCAATAAAATTTCCTTCAGAACAGGCAGAGTAATTTTTTCAATATAAATAAAGCGAGTATTTAGGTTCAGCATCGTGAGATTCATTTGCAAACTGAAGTAGCCAGTCAGGCTTTCCTTATAACCCCAATTGAGCGTATTGGACAGATGCCCATTTTGCAATACCTGCGAAATGCTGCATTCATACTGATGCGGCCCTAGCTTTAACGTAATCAACTTAACTCTTCTCCTTCTGAAAATGGATAATCTTCGCTTGCTCAAGAGGTTCCAATATAGGAATAACATGGAAACCCCAAAGAATATCCGCATTTATTACATTTTTAACCTTCTTTGAAAACTGTTTTCTAAAAGCTGGTAGGAGAAAGTCTAATCCACCTCTGAATGATAAATAAATATCTATTTGATAAACCGACGTCTGCTTAATCTGAAAACGAAATACGCAGTTTTTCAAAATAAAGCTGATATCCTCAATAATATTACACAAGACAATAGAATGAATCCTTTCTCCGTTATACAACTCGATGAAATCTATCGATCTGCCTTTTGTAATTTCTATGATATCATTTGTGTTACCGCAGCTGCATTCGTTCCCGTTCCTCAAAACACCAATGTCCCCTATTTTATATCGAATAAAGGGCATTGCTTTTGAAAATATGCTTGTCAGTACAATATCTCCCTCCTGACCATATCCGCATGTACTTCCATTTTTCATGATTTCAACTACTACATTTTTATCTATGCAGTGCATATGTCTCTGCTTGCAGGAAATGGCTATTCCTAATACTTCTGTGCTACTATAATTTAATATCACCTGTGCATCTGTAAAGCTATTTACCACCTGAAGTTGATAGTTCATCAGAGGTTCACCAATAAACTCGATATTCCTGATGCTTTTAGGAAGCCTACGGGAGCACTTTTCATAAAAGGCAAGCAGCCGCATAAAGCTTCCAGTATATGCCATAACATATTCAGGTTTAAAATCCTCGATAAAGTCTACATTGCTCAAGAACCAATCAATATCCATTTTTGATGTATTGATATTTAAAGTTATTCCGTTTCCGGATATATACGATGTTTCCGGCCTTTCATTGAAGAAATATAGGTTAAGATTTTTTGTGCTTGTTTTGATACCATACTCGGAGGTCCTATAGCTCCACATATTTTTAAGCTGAGTATAATAATCCATTTGTGTCTTGACCACCTTCAGGGGCATCATGGTCGTACCGGAAGTGGAGGCATACTTTAGAGACTGCTTGTCCAAGCCCTCAGCCTGAAATTGTTCATGATTTTTGATATACATGTCCTTTATTACTAATTGAAAGTCGTCCAGTTCCAGTTCTTCCGGTTTCTTACCCATACTTTGGAAATAGCTTTGATAATACGGGACATTTGTGCTTGTCCATACTAGAATATCCTTTAAATCTCTTCTCATAGTTCCAAACTCCTAGAATGTAAGCTTATCGTACTCCAGTAAGCCCATTTGGTACTGTTGGCTGAGCCAATAACGTGATTTTTTATGGTATTCATTTACAGGTATACTTTTACATCTTATATATTCTCTGGGCCTTTCGTAGGAATATAGGTATCTGTTGCAATGCTGTACCAGTTCCCTCTCACAAATGCTGCGTGAGCCTTCAACAATCAGGCATACAATTCTGTTTCTATATATATGGTCCGGTACTCCAAAAGTGATACAATCGCCGATACCGTCAAGCATCATTATCCTTTCCTCTAAAAGATTTGGATTTATATTATTACCGGACACATTTATGATATCATTGGCTCTACCAACTATGAAAAGATCTCCATCCTGATCCACATAGCCAAGGTCACCTGTTTCAAAATAATCCTCTCTATTTATATATGATATCTGAAAGCCGGTATTGACATATCCAAGCATGAGGCCTTTAGTCTTAACGCAGACTACTCCACTTTCGTTTGTCTTGCATTCTTTTTGAGTGCCTTGATTTTTAATATATATGGAAGCATCTTTTACTGATCTTCCAACTGATCCGTATTTGGCAAGGTCATTCCCCGTTTGTGCTGTCACTCGGGGGCCCGCTTCTGTTAAACCATATATATTCCTGATCTGACTGTTTTTAAATGCTTCCGACAGTTCTTTTGCCTCGGCTTGCTTCAAAAGTGCCCCCATTGAGTAGATCTCCCTTACTGAGATATCTGCACCTTTTTTCTTTACATACTTCATTAGCTGTATCAGAATCTGAGGGTTAGCAAATAAAAGTGTGGGAGCAAATTTTTCAATATTTCTCAGCGTTTTAGCCATAGAGCAGACGGGATTAGGTACATACAGATGTGCCCCTGCATATATACAGGTCATTATTTCTCCAACCAAGGTTGATACATGTACAAAATTTTTCAAGCTAAGGAAACGATCATTCTGATCAGGCTTCATATACTCTACTATCGCCTGAATATTGGATATGATCGCCTCATGAGTTAGTGCTATACCCTTGCGTTTTCCAGTGGTCCCCGAACTCATCAATACGAATGCAATGCTGCCATCATCCGAGGAGTTAGTATGCTCAATAAGTTCTATATTTTCAAAGTCACAGTCACCTATTTGTAGTATCTTCATATCATTCATGTGGTACGATTTCAGCATATTGTTAATACCTTGCCCAGATATACAGATACTGGATGGCCTAGCAATATCGATAATTTCAAGAATAATCTCAAAGGATGCTTGACCCGATACAGGTACAACGATTGCCCCAAGACTCAATATTCCAAAAGTAGCGATAATAAAATCTAAGCATCTATCACTCATTACAATAACTCTGTCACCTGTGTCCACTCCGTTCTTAGAAAGATAGGACATATATTGCAGAGAGCGTTTATAGATGACATCACCAGTCACGGTCCCTGTATCATCTGTATAGGTAAAAGTATATTGATTTTTTTTAATCAGGTCTTCAAGTCTATCCATTTTTACGCCCTGCAGCTTGGTTCACACATTTTTCAACAGTCTTGTATAGGTCTGCAAATGTAATGATTTCATTTATATTTAATACTTCGTCATTCAGACAAACTCCTAATTTATCCTCAATTGTAACTATTACCTGTACGTATATTATAGAATCAAATCCTAGGGTCTCAACAAGATTTACATCGTCCTTGACATCTTCCTTAGCAATATTAAGGTATATACATTCCATAATACTATCAAGAACAATATTACGAATATCTGACATAGTATCTTCCTTTCTATTTTCAAATTATTGTTTTTAAAACTTGCTTTGTAGTATAGCTTTTTTTAAGCGTTCAAACCGATCTGCAATCCCTGCCAATCCCAAACTCCACTGATCTATGATTTCATCGAATTCCTCTTCGGTGTTCTTTTCTTCATTGTAAATAGCTGTGGCGATTGCTTTCAAAAAAGCCAAATCATAGTAGAACAGTTCATAAAAAATACTCTTGCATTCCATCATCATCTCATAGTCATCATTGTTTTCCGCGATATTAAATAGGTATGAGTTCATATAGAAATAATCTGTTTTAGATTTCCATTTACTTGCCACTTCAAAGCATAATTGGGCTTTTGGTTCCTTAATAAAATATCCTTTAAAAGATTTAGATACTAAATGATTTTCCAATATATAATCATTTAACGGTGATCCATATGGTGAGCTAACTACCGATGCTGAGAATGGACGTATTATATGTTTGTTATCTTCGTTAAATCTGATTCTTTGAACTATATCTACAGTCTCAATTATATCTTCTATTGTCGTAATAGGATTATAAAGAAGATATCCTATATCATAATTAACCTTCAACGAATCGATAATTCTTAGGGCGTCTATATTTTGCTGAGCACTTACCAGTTTGTTGTAGAATTTAAGATGACTGTCCAGAAAGCTTTCTACTCCAATAAAGACCCTTATGAGCCCTATCTCAATAAAATCCTTTATTATCCCAGGTTTTTCTATTACCTCATTAGCTCTGAAGTTGCAATGAAAATTGACACTGATTTTTTTTTCCCTAATCAGACTACTGAACTCATAAAACCATTTTTCTCCTGCCTTGGAGCTGATGAAAAAGTTATCATCTACAAAGTTTATTGTTTTTGCTCCGAACTCATTGACCAGATATTGAATTTCAGCCACAACATTGTGTGGACTTCTCCTTCGTATCTTAGAACCTTCACAGGTTTCATAGAATTCACTAATACCACAAAAGTTGCAGTGACCGTAACATCCTCTTGAAGCCGCAATATCCACCAGCTCAGGCTTCAGGTTTTGTCTCTTTCGCATGGGAAAAGGTATAGAATCAAGATCGTCAATAAGCTTTGCATGTCCTGTAAAGGTAATCTGATCACCCTTCAGGTATACTATACCCTGAGTCTCATTCCAATTACCTTTACCTATATTGTCAAGAAGAGCTAGGGTAGTTGATTCCCCTTCACCAATAACAAAGCAGTCAACAAGCTTTAAATCATTTTTCATCTTTTTGTATGCCAAGGTTGGCAGATACCCTCCCAAATAAACAAAGGGATTATTTAAACTCTTCCTAATAAATTTTGCAAGTTTATAACAGGAATTATAATTAAAAAAGAAACATGAAATACCTATCACATCATAATTACCTGCATATAATTCATCATTAATGTCGTCCTGCTTCTTTTTTTCGATGGGTGCATCAATGATGTCAACTTTATATCCCTTATTCATCAGCATGGCTGCAATATAAGCAATTCCTAAGTGACTTTGTGGCTCCATACTATATTTTGAGTCAATTATTGGATTTACAAGGCAAACTTTCATAGTGTAATACCCCCAAATATAGTTTATTGAAATGACTGGATTGAAACCGGGAGCAAGTGCTCAATACTAACAAGAAATGTCCGACTAACTGCTATCCACCCATTTATCCAATACCTGCAGTATGAATATTTAAGTGAAAAACGGTGAACGAGAAACGCTTAACTTAAATTATTATAATGGATCAGCTATAAATCCTATCTCCTTAAAATACTCGATAAAATCATCTTCCCGAACTAAAACATAAGTCGACTTATGTTTGGAATATTTTCCTATATCAAGTGTATTGCTTAACCACCAATTTCCTTCTTCTAATGAATGTAGTAATATAATAATCGAATTTGGTTTCAACATATCTAGTCTATGTGCTAAATCTACAACTTGTGGTGTTCTTTGAAATAAAATAAGTCGGCATTTTTGTTTTAATACATTAATATTAGATTTAACAAAATCTTTGTAATTGAATTGTCTAATATCATATTCTTCAAGAAAATCTGGGTTAAAGTCACACCAAAATAACCTATCTTTTTTTGAGTATGTTGTATAAATATGAATTATACGTATTTTATTCTTAGCCATTATTCTAAGAGTATTTAAAAGATCAGTAGGGGTTCTGATATCGTGAACCGAGAACGTAGAAAAAACAATAGCAGCATCTCCATTCATATGTTTAAAGCGTTTTATATAAAGCTCTGGCCTATTTCGAATGCCTTTACGGAACCCATAAATATTACCAAGATTTTTTGTACATGCAACAATACATTTCATTAAGAAAGATTTGAATGATAGTTTAGAGTTTTTTAAATACTCATATAAAATAATTGCACCGAAACACACTAAAGTAGAACCAGAAATTGAAACTATCCATGACATTATAGATAAACTTCTGAAAAAAATAAACCATGTGATTTCTGTACATCCAGAAATTAAAATAAATTTGCATAACATTAAAAGTGAGATTCCATAATATACTTTACTCAAATGCTTATTATAACTTGTGCAAAAATCAATTTCCCCATTACCACGTCCCCAATTATAATACTGAAAAAATAACTTTTTAAGGTTACTTCTCAGTTCCCACCAGACAAGAGCGTCTGGTACAAATGCCCACTTCCAACAACAATGTTTTAGTTTAATATCCATTTGTGTATCTTCTCCTGAAAGAGTACACCATTCAGGGTAGCCTTCAATTATGTCTAGATATTTTTTTCGAACTGCGACAGAACGGGAGGATGGAAGGAAATCATTTACTGGAACATCACATGGATTCAATATAATTGTATATTTTGCTATCCATTTTTGAAACTCATTTTCTATAATAGGTTGATACCATCCACTAACTACCTGGGTTTCTTGGTCTAACTGATAAGGAAGAGTCAAATACTCCAGCCACCTTTTATCTAGCTCTGTTCCAGCATCTGTAATAGCAATAATTTCATATTTAGCATTCTTAATAGCTATATTTCTTCCTTCAGCTACTGAACACTTACATTCTATTAGGTTAATATTCATATTAGACATGTCAGCATATTCTCTAATCAAATCTGGTGTCCCGTCACATGATCCACCATCAACAATAACTACTTCATCTGGCGCTACACTTTGATGCTCAATTGAAGTTAACCACCTTTTAATATTTTTTCTTTCATTAAACACAGTTGCAATTAATGATATCTTTTCATAATGCTCATATCTGACTTTGTTAATGTTTACAACTTTATCAAATTTTGAAAACTTTTCAGGAATCAAAGTATATATAGTAACTTCAGGAGTTGTATAGTTATCCCATTCCACTTTTGTCATGTTATGTATATCACATATATTTTCAATTAGTGACTTTAATTTACGACAGTATAACAATTTAATCATCCTCATTTTAAGCATTAAATTAAATGTTTTTACACATTTTTTAACTACTATTTCACGAATACTTATGAATTTGTAATCATTAGTTTTCAAAATACTTAATTACTTCAAATAAATTATCAAACATACGCACAAAGTGAGATGTATTTGCGATTGTTTGCCCAGTGTTTATCAAAAGATTTGTGCCCACCCCCGCCTTTTCACCTGCTTCAATATCTGAAAACTGGTCTCCGATTAATATAGATTTTTTGAGATTAATATTATACTCCTTTTGCGCCTTTAATAGCATTCCTGGATTTGGCTTTCTATCTCCAGAATCTCTTTTAAACTTACCTACAATACCCTTTGGATGGTAGGGGCAATAGTAGACCTTTTTTATTCGTATTCCTTGCTCTATAAGCTGAGATATCATCCAATTATTCAATGTATGATAATCTCCCTCAGTATAATATCCATGTGCGATCCCAGCTTGATTTGTTACAATGAACAAAAGATACTCCATTTTCAAAAAAAATTTAAGTGCTTCAAATACCCCAGGTATGAATTTAAAATCTTCTATTCTAAATACATAGCCATTTTCTTCATTGATTACACCATCACGATCTAAAAAAACTGCTTTGTTCATGATATTTATTTCCTTTTCCATTAATATATTTTGGTATCTCCTTTTGAGCTCTAATGTAGTCCTCCGGTATACCAATATCAATAAAATAATTATCAAAAGGAAATCCAGCAAAATATAATGTTTCAACATATTTCTCAATATAATCTATCTCAAATGAAAACTTCACTGGCAGCTCCATATTAAGTAATTTTTCTCTATCTACAACATAAATACCACCATTAATTAAGCCAAAATTAACCTTCTGTTTTTCATGAAAGCCCTTCACGCGGCTACCATCAATTAAAACATTTCCATACCGTTCAAAGTATTTCATCGGTTTAAGAGCTATCGACAAATCCGCTCGATGGGTAATATGTTTCTCCAATAGTCTTTCCAATGGAACATCAAAAAAAGAATCCCCATTCAAGATAAACACTTGTTCATCTCGACATAACAGTAATGCTTGTCGAATAGCTCCTCCAGTCCCTAGTGGCCGATTTTCTTTAGAATACTTTAAATCTAATTGAAAATGATTATAATCAAAGTAATCTTGAATCTTTTCAGATTTGTATCCTACTGACATAATAACTTTTCGTATTTTTTCATTCTCTAAGTAATCAAGCAAATATTTTAAAAAAGGAATTCTTCGGACTGGAGCCATAGGTTTAGGTATATCACAAATAATATCCTTTAACCGCGTTCCTAACCCTCCTGCTAAAACGATAGCTTCCAAATTTATTTCTCCTTTGTAAATATTTCTTTCTCTATAATTGCAGATAGAATATGGCCGATCATTAAATGCGACTCTTGTACGCGAGGAGTATCATTAGATGGAATACAAATACAATGATCACATAATTCTTTTACTCTTCCCCCTGAAGCTCCTGTCAATACAACTGTCGTAATGCCTTTGTTCTTACATATTTCAACTGCATTTATTATGTTTTTAGAATTTCCAGATGTGGTAAGACCTAAAAACATATCACCAGTATTACCAAATGCTTTAATTTGTCTGGCAAATAACTCATCAAATCCATAATCGTTACCAATAGCTGTAATGACTGAAGTATTATTTGTAAGTGATATTACTGGGAGAGATTCTCTATCAAGATAAAACTTACCGACAAGTTCACATGCGATGTGCTGAGCATCAGCTGCACTCCCACCATTACCACAAATAAGAATTTTGTTACCTTTTTGATAGGTTCCCACAGCTAAGTGCATTACATTATTTAAATTATTTAAAGTTTCATGACTTCTGAGAATAAGATTTTTTACTAAAATAGAATTTTCTATACTATTAATTATATTATCATACATATTACTATCTACTCCTTGGGTAATTATTTAATAATAAATAATAGGAAAATACTTTTCATATAGATCTTTCATCGTCATACATTCTAACGGGCACTATCGAAAAAATGCTTTTTCATTTATTTTCTTATGCTGAATTCAAGGTTTTCATGATTCACCTCATCCAAATAACTTTATAAGAAACATTTGAATCCAAAAAAGAAAAATGACAAACTGAACTTACTATTAAAAAAACTTAATTGGATCTTTACCAATACATTCTTTGTTAAGTTATTCTCCAACATATTCCCCAAATCGAATATTACAATATTCGGGAAGTACTAACACATGGCATCAAAAGGGTGGCAGAAACAAGCTTATTTCACTCTACAAGAGAAAACCATGAACACATTTCATTAACTACAAAGTTTGACTTCTTGTCTCCAAAGCTTAAGAAAAATCTTTTAATCATTCACAATTTATTGAGCATAATTATGTTAGGTATATATACATAATTATTTCATAAAGAAAAATTATATTGAGATTATTCTATCAAATGAAAATATATACACTTGATAGAATATATTAAATTCTTTAATATATCTTCCAACTCTGAGCTCCTTCATATGAAAACTTGATATCCACTATTTGACCATTATAGCTACTCAATGCATTAATAACATCAAGCTTTTTTTGGGGGCTTACGATAAACAGCATAAATCCTCCCCCACCGGCACCAGAAACCTTTCCTCCATAAGCACCATTTTTAAGTGCAGTTTTGTATATGCTATCCAAATAATCATTAGAAATTGATTCTGCAATACTTTTTTTAGCTTCCCAGGAATCATTCATTATATCAGCAATTTTTTTTATCTCACCACTTAAAATAGCTTCTTTTATTAAAACTGCATCTCTTTTAATCTGATGTAGTGCCTCAAGAGATTGAATTCTATTATTAATAATATTATTTTTCTGCTCGTTAATTACCTTATAAGATTCCCTTAAAATCCCACTATTAAACATTACAATCGAATCTTCTAGTTCACTAACAATAGAATTTTTAACAATCAAAGGGTTAACAATAACCCTTTGATTATTACAAAAATCAATAAAATTGAATCCACCAAAAGTGGCTGCGTATTGATCTTGTTTACCTCCACTCATCTTCAAATCGATTCGTTCTATCTCAAAAGCTAATCGAGCTACATCATGTTTTCCTAAAGGAAGATTTAGTAACTCTACGAACGCTTTGAGAATACAGACGACCATTGTTGAAGAAGAGCCAAGCCCGGATCCTGCTGGCACATCAGAGTAAGTCGTGAGTATTAAAGGTAAGGGCTCTCCTTTGTTAAATTCTTGAATAATCTTTTTATAAATCTCCTTATGTATTGACATATTCTGATCAACTTTCAACTGTTCTAAACTATCATATTCGAAATACTCACCTCTATCGATTGTGGAAAAAATAATTTTATTTGAATTCAAGGGTTCTATCGTGCAATGAACATACATATTGATTGTAGCATTGAGTACGCAGCCGCCGAAATTATCACAATATAATGATAAATCTGTACCACCCCCTGCGAAGCTAATTCTTAACGGTGCCTTACTTCTTATAATCAAAAAATTCACCACTTTTCACTTTTATGTTTAAAATCAAAACATATAGGCTAAATATTGATGTTTAAAAGGTTGGGGGTAAACAATTAAAAAAATGGCTGATAAAGACTGTTAAATGGTTATGGCTTACCAGAAAAATATTATTTAGTACGGCAAATTAATGTATTTTATTATCCAATTATCTTGGTTTTTGTAAAACTTTATATACTTAACCGTGAATTGTATAAAGTTTTCTCAGAAATAATTAACCTTGCACTGTATTTATTAGAGAGTACCTTCCTTATTTACAATTTTTAAAGAAATTGAAAATATATGAAG
Organism: Bacillota bacterium; assembly: GCA_023409265.1. Taxonomy (GTDB): domain Bacteria; phylum Bacillota; class Clostridia; order Acetivibrionales; family DSM-1351; genus Ruminiclostridium. Next base: position 36,577 of record JAEYHZ010000029.1, read on the forward strand.
ATTGGAGCAACTAGGAAGGGTAATAGCTTTAATTGGTTTGTTACTTTGCAAAGCATATGGTTTTGCAAACAAACGTGCTTTTTGAGGAAGTAAATCTCTATCATTTTCCCTTCTTTTTACACCGTTTCCTTCCCAAGCTATTATTTCTCCAAAGGCAGGTTCCCAATCATAATCCGAAAATTTGACCCATATACTATCTGTATGGCCACTACTATAATGAATTAAAATGTTATCCGAAATTTTTCCCCATTCTGCACAACCTAATAACATAATGCTATTATAATAATGTATAGGTAAGTTAATAGTTTGATTAGCGCAAGATATATTATCATAATCAACATCTATTAATTTTGGAAATTTGAATCTCATCTCATCAATTTCCCATATTTCGTTTGTAGGAAGACCTTCTGCTAGAAAATATTCACCTACACCTGTTAAATCTGCATGATATGTATTTGATATTGTTTTACTAAAACATTTGTTGTTAAAGTGTTGTGATAAATCTAAATGAATAATCTCACCATTTCTGTTATCAAATTCAAATTCATTTGTAAGTAAATTACTATATCGTAACGAATTATTGCAAATGTTTTTGTTACATATATTTAATAACACATTTGCAATATATTCTTCATGATTAGCAATTTCGATTAATTTCACATTAATATCTTTTAATGTTTTGGGGCGTATTGAGACGTTATTAGAAATTGCACATTCCTTTAATAACATTGACCTAATTGTACGCCATCTTAAACCCGAAAAATTCATTTCTTTAGAAAGTAATAATAGATGTTTAGTACTATATTTTTCGTGTAGGTAATGTAATGATTTACCAAAACGAAACCTACTACGTGAAACTTGATTTATTCCTTCAAATATGGGAGCTTGCCAAATTTCATCATACCCGAAAATTTCCTTTGATATATTTAGATAATTCTCAATATCATTACCCAAATTGGTTATTGCATTATGTGTATTATTCCTCAAAAAAATTGAGGAAGCACATTCAATAACTTGCTCCCAACTAATTTTATCATTAACAATATTAATTAAGCTGAATGTATGTATACGTATAAAGCTTTCTTCGTAATTATCGTAAGACAAAGGTATATCCTTTTTCAAATAATAGGCATCGGAACAATATAAAACTCTTTTTGAATTATCAATACCGACTAATAAACAAGCATGGTTAGTATGGAGTTTTTTATATTGTGGGTCCCATGGACAGAAATATGAGTCCATTACTAAAAGAACTGGCCTTTGGCATATAATCTCCTTTTCAATTATGTTTATAGCTTCAGAAGCAAACAACTTATTTGAGTTTAATTTTATACCATGGTATCTTCCAAGACAATTCAGTTCACTTTTAAAATCGAATATCGTTGATAATTGAATACCAATATTATTTTGAGGGCTTGTATCTATAGGGGTATATGAAAATTTCCATGATTCAGAAAACATTAACTCGCACCTACGATTAAACCAGAATGCTACAGAAGCTATACTATCAAACATACAATCATTCAAACTGTCATGAAATAGTTCTAAATCTAAAATCATTGATTAGTTCAACTCCTTTTTAACTTATTACTCATGTTTCCAACTGTAAATAATACCATCTCAAAAAAGTGAGCAGGGAAACGATAAAGTGTTCAAAAATTTCATCTAGTTATTGTTTGGTAAGAGAAGGCTTCTTTACAAATAAAGATTTGAGCAATTAAATATGAGTTGCTTCAATAAATTTGATATATCGAATTTCATCCTTGTAGGTATAAAATAGATCACCACATTATTCATTTTTGCAGTAACTTATTCTTTTAAGTATTCTATAATAATCCTTTCTAAATACTTAATAAATAAGTTCTGTTTATTTTGTCTTGGACACAATCTCTAAGGCAACTCTAACCCGTCTTATATCACCAAAACACGTTAGTTCAATTTCTGCACACCTTTTATGTCTGTCAATCTTCTTTATTACGCTCTCCCTACCTTGCAATGGCCCAGATGTAATAATCACCTTATCTCCGACGATCAATCCTTTAGATTCCTCTGTAACATATTCAACATTAAAAAATCCTAAAAGAAAATTTTTCTCTTCATCACACAACTTCATATAATTAATGTTTTCACTTCCAAGTAATTTTAGTATACACTTCGAAAACCTTGTATATTTATATGTAAGGATTACAAATAACCTTTCCTCTAAAATCGAATCCACGAAAATATATCCGGGAAACATTGGTTTTAAGAATTTTGAAGTAGTATTAGAATTATTAAAAATAATTTCGACTTGTGGAATAAATGCTACAGATTCTTCTTTATCAAATAACTTATTTAAGAAATCGCAGGCTGTTTGCTCACTACCCGTTTTTACATAAAGTACATACCAATTACTCATAGATTTTTTATCCTCAAAGATACAGCTTCGCCCTTTCATTTATTCAAAAAATAAACTACCAGAAGTATTTACTGTATTTTCCTTATCATCAGCTAACGAGACTAGGCTACGATTATTGAATGATAAGTGCTTTTAACAAGTTTATATCAATAACACTATTATCGGCTTGTAAATCTTTATCGAGAAATATGAATTACTATTTTGGTGAATAAAAAACTACAATAGCCAATATAATAACCAAACTTTCAATGAGATTCCTTATATGGTAAACATTACATTAGTCATTTTAACATGAAATATATCAAATTACAATAATTTGTTGAATATTTTCTTTTTCTTACTTAATAATAAAAGTAATTTCCGCTTTTAGCATTAATATGAAATTACTCTTATATAAATTCCACCAATTAGGTACTAAAATAGTAATATTTGTAGGTCTTTAAATTTGATTAACTATGTGGACAATATGGTAGGCTTGTTTTCCAGATAGTAGCATCCTTATTGTAGGCTGAGCTTAGTATCTTACAGTAAGGTGCTCAAATGCTGTCAATGCATTATTTGAACCTTTGATATCATGTTCCTTCGTTATCGGTATCGAGGATTGTCCCCCGACACTTTAATATTCAGATAAAGATTACCGCAAAAATCAAGTATTTTTTTAGAGAAGTAAAATATTTTGTAAAAGATGCACTCCGACTGTTTTACATGAGTGCGACCAATGTAACCCATATCCTGCAAAAACATCACTATTGTCTTTAGCCTTTGATGATTTAAAGGCTGATTTTAGTATTGTAAAGAATGAATTTTGTAATCATTAATAGATTTAATAGTTGTAACATTATGGCATAATTCAAAAATTTTCTGTCAAATTTCTGTCAAATCAAAAACTTCCGAGATTTTACAATCTCGGAAGCCTTTATTTTAGTGGAGCTCCCAATCAGAGTCGAACTAACGACCTCATCCTTGCCATGGATGTTCTGAGGCCCGCTAACCTTCGTGCTGCTGTGTCACCCTTCGCCCCTTCTGTGCTCACATATAACATATGCTCCGCTCCTCGGGACTCGGCTTCCTTGCATCACTCGATTATCGAACCTCAGCCGACTTTAAGAGCGCATCCATGGTAGACACAACATTATAAGTTCGTTTTTATATTGAATGCCATGAAAAAAGAGTATCACGTTGTGATACCCTTTTTTCATGGAGCTCCCAATCAGAGTCGAACTACGACCTCATCCTTACCATAGATGTACTGCTCTCAAAAACCTTCGCTCTACTTCGTCATGCTGCGCGCCTCCGGTGCTCACGTATCGCATACGCTCCGCTCCTCGGCACGCGCTTTCCTTGTATTGCTCGTTTTTTGCTTCGCAGGCTCTGCCCGGCAGAGCGCTTCAGGATACGCATCGGGTCATAGTTCGGATCGGTTGTAATTTCCAAGAGAAAAAGCGTATCGTTACCGATACGCTTTTTCTCTTGGAGCTCCCATCCAGATTCGAACTGGAGACCTCATCCTTACCATGGATGCGCTCTGCCAACTGAGCTATGGGAGCATGTGTGCCTTATTAAATTTTTGGAGCGGATGATGGGAATCACGCACGCTTCTCGTGCTTGTAACGTCGCCCACCATTCGTTTTACTCACGGTGCCGGGCTCCTACTCTCACTACAAAACGGTCGTTCAGACCCTTTTGTGCAGACTCTGTCTGCCGTTCGAGCCCTCTCGGGTTTGGTTCTTAAAGATTTTCATATTACATTAGGTACTGCTGATCAAACCTTTAAGTATTTAATGGAGCGGGTGATGGGAATCGAACCCACGCAATCAGCTTGGGAAGCTGATGTTCTGCCATTGAACTACACCCGCACTCTATGTAGCAGGGCTAATGGACTAGAGAATTATAGCATGTTTGCCGTTACTCCGTCCAGTAGCATTTTAGCCTGTTTATCACGATTATGCTTTCTGTTCTTCAAGATATTTCTCCAATTTACGTTTTACTCGCTGTAGCGCGTTATCAATTGATTTTACATGCCTGTCCAGATCCTCGGCAATTTCCTGATAGGATTTGCCCTCCAGGTATGAGGTCAGAACCTCCCATTCCAGAGAACTCAATATTTCCCCCATCTTGTTCTCTATACCCTGGAATTCCTCTCTGTTTATCACAAGCTCTTCAGGATCACTGATATTTTCTTCGCTGATTACATCCATCAGAGTTCTGTCGGATTCCTCATCGAAAATGGGCTTGTTCAACGATACGTAGGAATTTAGTGGAATATGCTTCTGTCTGGTAGCAGTTTTTATGGCAGTAATAATCTGGCGTGTGATGCAAAGCTCCGCAAAGGCTCTGAAGGAAGACAGCTTGTCCCCTTTGTAGTCTCTGATTGCCTTAAACAATCCAATCATGCCCTCTTGAATAATATCTTCGCGGTCGGCTCCAATGAGAAAATATGTCCGCGCCTTTGCCCGAACAAAGCTTTTGTACTTGTTTATCAGGTACTCCAGCGCTTTTTCACTACCAGCCTTAGCCTCTTGTATTACATCCTCGTCTATCATACCGGTATACGCCTGATAGACCTCAGCCCTCATGTTAGTTTTCAATGCAGTTGCCCCCACTTTTCCGGCTTGTAAAAGAATGGTAAATAAATAGAGATAGGAAAACTCATATTAAATTATATGAAACTACCCCTATTATGTCAAGCATTACTTACCCTTTCTGATTTTATCAAGTTTTTCGTATATATCAGGTGTCATTTTTGACATTATTGTATTATTTTTAATGGGAGGCTTGTTTTTATAGCTGCTCTCATCAGCTGTCTTCAGGTCACTTTCCATTTCCAGCCTCAGTTCCCGGGGTGAAACTCTGATTCCCCCTGAAGACATTGTGATGATCTGCTCCAGAAAGTCCGACGTTACAACCTTTACCAGATTTGATCTGCCATTAAGATAAACAAATCTCTCAATAAAGTTATCGGCCGTTTCGTTCTCTTTAGTGAACACAACTTTTATATTATCAAAATCCTGTACTTTTTCCTGACCGCCTTTTTGCAGATAAGCATCAAAAACCACTATTATCTCTATCTGCTTATAGCCCTGATAGTTGGACAACATGTTTAGGAGCTTGTCGCGGCAGTCTTCCAGTGAATCTTTTTTTAAGTTGAATAGGTCGGTCCATTGATTTATAACATTGTAACCATCTATAACCAAATACTCCATCTACCCCACAACAGTCCGTTACCTACTACAGGAATGCTTGAACAATAAAACCCGGTTTGTTTAATCATTCCTTAGGACTTTCCCCTTTGCTTCAATATCTCGTACATAACAATTGCGGCTGCAACTGAAGCATTTAATGAACTGATTTCACCCTGCATAGGGATATTTACAACGAAGTCGCATTTCTCCCGGATCAGCTTACCCATTCCCTCGCCCTCGCTTCCGACAACCAGAGCAATGGCACCCTTGAGGTCACTGTCAAAAAACGCCTTTTCCCCTGTGGCATCTGTGCCGACTACCCAGACATTGTTTTTCTTTAAGTATTCCATTGTCTGAGCAATATTTGTAACCCTGGCGACAGGTACATATTCCACAGCACCTGCTGATGCCTTGGAAACCGCTGAAGTCAGGCCTATAGCTCTTCTCTTTGGAATAATTACACCATGAGCTCCTACAGCATTGGCAGTCCTGAGTATTGCACCGAAATTATGGGGATCGGCAATTTCATCAAGTATTATTATAAAAGGAGGCTGGCCTTTTTTCTGAGCAATCTCCAGTATATCGTCAACTTCCACATATTCCTTCACTGCTACGAAGGCAATAACCCCCTGATGGGATCTTGAGGTTGACATGCTGTCCAGAACGTTTTTCTCAACCTCGGTTACTATAATGCCCTTCTGTCTGGCAATTGCAACTATCTGACGTATTGAGCCTTCACGTTCACCTTTTATAACGAATAATTTGTTTATGGTTCTATTTGCTTTTAAAGCCTCCATAACAGAGTTTCTGCCTTCAAGCTTGTCATTGTCCCCCAGCTGTTCCTCCTGAACCTCTGCGTCCAATTTAGGCTCTCTTGGAATACGTTTCTCAGCTGTAAACTCCGCAGGCTTCTTTTCAGGACGTGGTCCTCTTCTATTACTGTCAAATTTATCTGCTTTGGGCCCCTTTCTATCCGAATAGGAACCGCTCTTGTCGACATCAAATCTGGAGCCTTTTTTATCCCCAAAGGAACTCTTTCTGTCTGAATCAAACCTCGGGCTCTTTCTGTCACCAAAGGAGCTCCTCTTGTCACCGCGCGTACTGCCTGATCTTCTCTCTCCTGCCATATAATCTCCATTCCGCTGCCATGCAGCGACATAATATAATAATTAAAGACACTTGTGTCCTATTGCTCCATCTCCGCCTACTCGTCAACTGACATTCTTAATATTTCCATTAATCTGTCTGTCTGGTTTAAAAGATACAGATAGCCGATAAGCGCCTCATAACCTGTGGAATAGCGGTAATCAGTAATTTCTGCATGCTTTGGAACAGTAGCCGACTTGGCGTTTCGCCCTCTTCTGACCACGTCCTGTTCCTCAGGTGTAAGCCTGTCCATTATTCGGCGGACTATGTCCGACTGGGCTTGTGCCTTTACATATTTCACTGACATTTTATGAAGCATATTCACATTAGTTTTTTTATTCACTACCAGCATGGTGCGGACATAGGCTTCATAAACCGCATCCCCGATGTACGCAAGAACCAGAGGCTGCAGATTCATTACATCCATGGGCTTTATATCAAAATCCCTGCGCATATTGCCAACAATATCTTCAAACATTATTATCTCCAAACCAAAACTCTTAAATTCTATTTCACTTAAGTCCCGATGTTAAATCTCGGAAAAATATTCCCAGACTATGGGCAATGATATATGAAATCTTGTACTAAGGGATGATTAAATAATAAAGAAAATAGCCCCTTGAAAAATGGGAAGTTATTATTTAATCATTCCTAGTAGTCTGTAACATCTAAAACGTGTATTGTCCGGCGAGGAAAATTTTCTCAGGGCTAGGCGGAGGAAGGCGGAATAATCACTTTATTCCAACTGACGACAACGTAGTCCTGGGGAAATTTAACCGCCGGCAATATATGAATTTAGATGTTACAGATTACTAGAGTATTATACACTAATCTAATTCCGGTTAAAACAATTTTATCCTGAACAGCTTCCTAAAAAATCACAGGTAATCAAAGCAGCTGTTGTTAATAATCTCTATTTATCCACAGCTTTATAAGTAATATTCAAGTTAAAGTGCTTTATATTAATGATAATTGCATGTTTTTCCACATTTTATTCATAATGTGGACATGCTTTCTGTGGATAATGTGGATTAAACTGTGTATATGTTTAAAACAGGCTTATCCACGTTGTGAATAAATTTAGTTGAATCTAACAGGATAAAACCTTAAGTTAACCTAATGTGTTATAACTACACATTATCCAAGTTCCCCGGCTTACTTAAAGATTAATTTCCAGTCCTACCGGACAATGGTCCGACCCCAGCGTTTCAGAGTAGATGTATGCGTCATTCACACTGTCCTTCAAACACTCGGAAATGCAGAAGTAGTCAATTCTCCAGCCTACATTCTTTTGTCTGGCCTTAAACATATAGGACCACCAGGTATAAGCATCCGTTTTGTCAGGATAAATTGTTCTGAAGGTATCGATGAAACCATTCTCCATAAGCTGTGAAAACTTTTCCCTCTCCTGATCGGTAAAACCTGCACTTGTCCTGTTTGACTTAGGGTTTTTCAAATCGATTTCCTGATGTGCAACATTCAAATCTCCGCACAGAATAACAGGCTTCTTTTGCTCCAGCTGCTTCAGATAAATCCTGAAGTCATCCTCCCACTTCATCCTGTAATCAAGCCTTTCGAGCTCTCTCTTTGAGTTTGGAGTATACACATTCACCAGATAAAAGGCATCAAACTCCAGAGTTATTACACGTCCTTCATTGTCATGCTCTTCCATTCCTATTCCACAGGAGGAGGAAATTGGTTTTACTTTGGTAAAGACTGCCGTTCCGGAATAACCCTTCTTAACGGCATAATTCCAGAACTGATGGTAGCCTTCGGTTTCCAGCTCAACCTGCCCCTCCTGCAGTTTTGTTTCCTGAAGGCAGAATATATCTGCATCCATTTGTTTGAAGAATTCCAAGAATCCTTTATCCATACAGGCCCTGAGACCATTAACGTTCCATGATATTAGTTTCATCCTCTGTTTTCCCCCATAGATTTTATAATGTAATATGTCAAGTTAGCATCAAATTGTAATCTCTTAGAGTATCTCTTAAGATAAGTATAACACAGCCCTAAAGAAGCAGTAAATGTCCTGCCTCGGAGTTATAAATTTGACATGTCGTCTGAACCGGTAGGTTGAGCCGCACTCTCAGCAAGAGTTTCCGCAGCTTGGGGTGTTGTCACAGGTGATGCTGTTGAGGCTGGGGATGCTGTTGAGGCAGGTGCTGATGTAGGGGTAGCAGATGTATCTGTTAAGGCAGGTGCTAATGTAGGAGTAGCAGATGTATCTGTTAAGGCGGGTGCTAATATAGAGGTGGCAGCTGTATCTGCTGCGGCAGGCGCTGCTATAGTGGTATCTGATGCAGCGGGTAGCCCTCCAAAACCTCTGGCTATGGCAATAAAACACATATCGAGAAACTTTGTATTCATAGCCTGCTTATACCAATAATTCTTGCTGATGCCCGATTTTGCGCTTATAAACTCAAGGGCTTTTATGAGCTCATCATTATCGGTAAGAGACTTAAGTTTAATATAGCCCATTTGTCCGGCTAGCTTCACCAGATACCAGCTGCCGCCTACACTGGCCTCAACATTTGCAGAACTCCCAGCTTCCAGCTTTCCAATAACTGCAGCGGCTTCATCCGGGACTTCATAAATATTTACAGCTGCCGGTACAGACTTGACCGATTGCTCAAAGTTTATTCTTATTTCACCGTAGTCGGCGGCAAAATAGTTCAGTCTTCCATAGGTATTGAAGGTATCAAAAAGTACTGTATTGACAACACCATAAAAGGTTCCACGGGCATGTGTAACCCTGTTATTGCCTGTATAGACTCCTGTGTGGATTATTCCGTTGGTAGCAGTGTTTCGGAAGCATAAATCGCCGGGCCTTAACTGGCTTTTACTTATGGGTGTACACAAAACCGAATAAATACTCTGTGCAGAATAATCTGCAATCATCGGTATAAGTCCCATTTTACGCAGAGTATGTACTATTAGCCCCGAGCAGTCAAAATACTGATAACCTAACCATTTTTCAGCTGAATAGTTGGCATAGTAGTAATGAGATCGGCCAAAGGTATTTATCAGTCTGGTCAATGCCTCCCTGGTCAGGGGCTCCGCATTCTGTCCCCCATATACATACCCGGCTCCTATTTTTGAGTTGATTATAGCTAAAAATTCCTGCAGTTTATTCAAAGAAATCCACCCTTCCCCACTATACTTTTTAATATCACTTTTACATCATATGAGGAAAATAAATGGCATGTTATTGATTTACATTTATTTATGTATTAATATCTTCTAAATTTAAGTATTAATATGTTCTAAATTGTAGGCTGAATATTTTTCAAGCACACTGCACCCTTCCTTGAAGCCTATAGGCACCAAATCGCCGTTATTTATCTGGAAGGCGGCCTCGTTTATTCTCGACACCGCATCAAGATTTACAAGGTAGAATTTATGACTTCTGAGAAACTTTTTACTTCCCAGCTTCTGTTCCAGTTCATTCAAGGTGGAGCTTGTCCTTATGAGAAAATTATTTGTATGGATAACACTGACCTCCTGGGCATTCTCAATATATTGAATATCTTTGAGCAGTACCTTTACAGTAGTGTTCTCTGTTGAGACCTCTATACTTGGATTCACTTCATGTATGAATCTTGAAGAACGTCTGATGGCAGATCTGATGCTGCTCTCCTCCGGGGGCTTAACGAGATAATTTCTTATACCCAGCTTGTAGCCCTCCTGAAAGTATGTTTCCAGTTCTGTGAAAAGTACAATAATCACTTCAGGATCGCTTTTACGGATCTCCCAGGCACATTTTATACCTTCCGGCCCTGAATAATACAGGTCTATAAATGCCATCTGATAGGTATTATGTACAAAACCTTCCTGCAGCTCTTCATAGCTGCAATACTTATCAATGTGACAATCCCATAACTGTTCAGAACAATATTTCTGAATGTAGCCCGTGATAGCATCTCGATCTTGCTGAATATAATCACATATCGCAATATTCACAGTCTGGCCTCCTCCACCATTATATAGCTTTCATGGAAATAGTATATAATATGTTCAATTTTTTAACAATCTCACAATTACCAACTTATTGTAATTTTTACCACATTATTGCAAATTATCTTTTGTTCTTTAGTAATATTAATCAAATATAAGTTTTCGTCTTATAATATACAACATAATCTACCAAATATGTCCGAAATAGTATACGAATTTAATCTAATTAATGTTAAAATTTTTGGCCATATTTCAAGTAATTCACATAACAGGTATGATAAAAGGGCTTGATCAAATTCTGTGTCTTTTGATCAAACCCTTATAAACAACATTATATTAACTATAAACAACATTATATTAACTTATGAATTACCTATAAACAACTTATCAAGCTACTTATCAAGCTACATATCATTTACTTCTCAATTAGTTTTCAATCTAATTATCAACTGCCTATCAATTAGTTTACCAAATTAAATAAACTTAACTTTCGGTCCGGCAGGAGTATCCTCTACTACTACACCCATCGCCTTAAGCTCATCCCTTATTTCATCAGAACGCTTCCAGTTCTTTTCAGCCCTGGCCTGCTGTCTTTCAGTCACAAGCTTTTGTATTTCGGGACTGATCTCAGGCTCAATGGCTTCAGCCTTCTTTTTGGTCAGATCGAAACCGAGTATTTTATTCATTTTGGTTAGAAGTTCAAATATTTGTTGCGATTTTTTGCCATATCTCACTGCATTCCAGGCTATACCCAATGCTTTTGGTATATTGAGATCATCATTGACAGCGTCTTCAAAATCGCTGAGGAACTCATTTACAACTGCGCTGTCTACACTATCGGTTCCATCCTTGTGAGCTAGAGCTCCCTCTACAAATCTGTCATAGGAAACCTGTGCAGCCTGCATTACATCCCAGGTAAAATTGAGCTTGTTTCTGTAATGGGCATTCAGGCACATGTATCTGAAAGCCAGAGGGTCAAAGCCCTTCTTTCTGAGATCCTCGACAGTATAGGTATTGCCCAGGCTCTTGGACATTTTACCGTTGTTGACCATCATGAACTCGCCGTGCATCCAGTAATTAACCGCAGGTCTTTCCAGGAGAGCTTCGGACTGTGCAATTTCATTTTCATGATGTACAGGGATGTGGTCCACACCACCGGTGTGTATATCAAAAACATCTCCGAGATACTTTCTTCCCATAGCCGAGCATTCGATATGCCATCCGGGATATCCCATTCCCCATGGGCTTGGCCACTGCATTATATGCTCCTTGGGAGCCTTTTTCCAGAGTGCAAAATCCGCCGGGTGGTGCTTTTCTTCATTAACTTCGACTCTTGCACCGGCTATCTGCTCTTCAAGATTGGCTCTGGAGAGCTTGCCGTAGCCTTTGAATTTCTCTATGTCAAAATATATTCCATCGCTTGTTTCGTAGCCATAACCTTTTTCCATGAGGCCGGTAACAAAGTTCAGCATTTCAGGAATGTGTTCCGTAGCCTTTGGTACAATCTCCGGCACTTCTATATTAAGTGCCTTTATGTCCTTCATAAATATATCAGTGTAGTACTCAGCAATCTCCCAGGGTGTTTTTTTCTGTTCACGTGCCCCTTTGAGCATCTTGTCCTCACCCTCATCCTCATCAGATACCAGGTGACCAACATCTGTAATATTCATGGCATGCTTCAGGGTATAACCGTTATACTCCAGCACTCTTCTGAGCATATCCATGAAAACATAAGTTCTCAAATTACCGATATGGGCAAAATTATATACTGTGGGACCACATGAATAAATTCTTACCTCTTTATCATTTATTGGCTTAAACTCTTCCTTTTTTCTTGACAGTGTATTATAAACCTTCATCCTTTTCCTCCAACCTCGTGCTTCCTTACACGGTTAATAGAACATCTTTTTTATCGCCTCATATTTATCATTTCAATATTATATTTATTTTTGATTATTATCCTGTCCATCACTTTTGTTTGTCTGATTTTTCTTTATTACACACGCCTCGTTTTCCTTTTTTTGGGCTACGCAGCACTTCTCTTCAACATGCTGGATTCTGCTTTCCAGTCTGCACATCTCCTGAGAAATGGGATCGGGCATATGTATTTGATCAAGCGCTTCCGAAGGACTGTCAATCCTTCTGTTGCCTTTCTTGACAATTCTGCCCTTGACTCCAACAACTGTGGAATAGGGCTCAACTTCAAATGCAACAAAGGTATTTGCTCCTATGGTTGAATTGTCTCCTATTTTGAAGGGGCCCAAAACTTTGGCACCTGCTCCTATAAGCACATTATTGCCCACAGTCGGATGACGTTTTGCCCCTTTGTCCTTGCCTGTTCCGCCCAGGGTTACTCCATGGTAAATTGTACAGTTGTCACCAATCTCGGCTGATTCACCTATTACCACACCCATTCCATGGTCAATAAACAATCCTCTGCCTATCTTTGCACCCGGATGTATTTCTATACCTGTGAAAAAACGTCCAAGCTGGGAGATAAATCTGGCTATAAAAAACCTTTTCTTTTTGTAAAACCAATGTGCTATCTTATGATAAATTAACGCATGAAAACCAGGGTACAGTAAAATAACCTCTAATGTACTTTTTGCTGCCGGGTCGCGGCTTGCTATTAATCTGGCATCATCGAGTAAACCTTTGCTCATATATTCTTCCTTTATATATCATATCAAACAGAATGTTCGATTATTTATACCTATACACAGTATATTCCCATTATCTGAGTTAAAATTACTGACAACTTGTCTTTTTCGACTAAAATGTGTAATGGTTATAACGCACAGGTTAATGGAAAAGTTTTCAGCTGTGAAAAATCTTCTAACCTTCGCGTTGTTATAGACATTTTAACAGTTTTGATTTTCTATGTAAATAAGTACGTGAGTTAAGTTTTTTGGACAAAGCGAAGGGGCATTGCTGCCCCCTAACTTTTAATGGATTCCCAAAATGGCGTCCCCAGTATTTTGACACCTAGCCCAAGCTAGGTGGGTGTCCCGGTGATATTTTCAGCCTTCCTGCGCCGTTGCACAACGTTCATGCCGTGTGTCGGAATTACATCAGGCCTGACATAGAATATCAAACAGCAGACTCCCTTATTACAGATGTAGGTTCAAAATAAAAGGTTTTATTCGCTCATTTCAGGATATCTTATTAACTTGTTCAAGATAGTCTGAAATAACTCAAATCCTATCAAACACTGCTTTATAACGCATAATTTAAATAAAAATTTTTGCTGTAGCAAAATTTTCCTTCCTTATTAGCGTCTCAACGAAGAGGAAGATGTGCTCACCGCCTTAATACTGAAGCGGTGCTCCCCAACCCTAGAAGTAATGGACATCCGGGGCCTCGTTATAGACCTATTATAGCACCTGTAACATACGATGTAAAATATTCATTAAAATTATTAGGGTAATCTATCGCCTACTATCTGCTGTTATCTTTCTTATAATTAGTCTCTTTGCTATATCCTCTCATATCTGTTTCTTTCCGTTTCGGGGATTATCCTGAAAATGACTCTGAAAGGCGTATTACAGGATATTGCTTCAAGCCTGACAATGTTGAGATACTCTTCAGGAAATTTCAGGCACAAACTACAGCCGCCTCTGGCTACACGACATGGAGTTGGAACTATTTCAAATTTAAAGCCTTTCTTTCGAAGAGCAGAATCCAGCTTATATACATAATTACTTGTCTTAAATACTGCAATGCAATCCATAAAATCACTCCATCTTATAATAATATACTAATGTGCCTAGCTGCCCAGGGCTGATTAAATAATAACTTTCCATTTTTCAAAGGGCTATTTTTCTCCCCTAAAATCAGGTTTTATTCAATCATTCCTTAGTCATATTACATAATATAGGTGCAGTGATTAAAAAGTTCCGTCCATTGTGGACTTATCACAGGTTTTACAAAGCTTAAAGCATTTATATTTTGACATTCCCGGTTATGACTTAAGTTTTTTATTTTTTAGCTGACATGCCTATTTTGTTGAGCCTTGCATGGTAAAACAGGTATTGCTGCGCATATCCCGTCAGCTCCCCAAATTGTTCTTTAGCATAGAGCTGTATTTCCTTCAGGCCGGACTCTTTCTTCAGATAGAGTTCTTCCATAACCCTCTTGACCCACACATCGGTAGGAAATACGTCATATTTCAAGCCGCTGAAAAGCAGTATGCAATCTGCAACCTTTGCTCCAACCCCGGGCAGGGTCATTAATTCCTTTCTGGCGGCATCGGTGTCCAGCTTCATAAGTTTTTCTCTAGTGATATGGCCGTTCTTTATGAGCTGGGAGGTTTTGTGGATATACTTGCACCTGAAACCTGCACGGCATTCATTGATCTCCTCAAGTGTGGAATCCGCAAGGGCATCCACATCCGGGAAACTGTAGCAGCATGCCTGGGAATCAATACATTTGCCCTTCATCACCGAAAGAGTATCAACTATTTTCATTATTCTTGGAATCATGTTGTTGGCTGAAATAATAAAGGATATGAGCATCTCCCAGAAATCCTGCCTTAGCAGTCTTATACCATAGCCTGTCTTTATGGCCTCCCTCATAATACTGTCCTTCTCAAGAACAGCCTTGATCTGTGAATAATCTGTTCCCAGATCAAAGTAATCGTACCATACATCAATAAAATCCTGTGCTCCGGCATTCTCTATAAATAATGTATCTTCCTCAAAACTTACTTTTGCCCATTTTCCTCTTACAATTCCCTTATAACTGCCGTCCGGCTGTTTGATCCATCTGAAGCACTGTCCGCATTCAAATATGTGTGCCGGATTGAAATCCTTTACGTTTCCAATCCGCAAACAACCACCTTTTTCCTCCAGTGTATATCCATTATAATTCATTTGTGTAGTATCCTTTCTATTTATACAGTACGTATTTCGAATACACTACCATACGGTACGTATTTCTTATTCACTACTTATACGGTACGTATTTCTTATTCACTACTTATACGCTACCTATTTCTTGTACACTACTTATACGGTACATATTTCTTATACACTACTTATAAGCTGTGTATTTCGATGACTAATTCAGCTCTGCCGCACAAACCAGCGCTATTAAGTTTTTACCCATATGAGTTTTGCTTGAACCAGATTTTTACTATAAATTAATTCCAGTTAATTGAAAGTTACTCAGGCAAGATTATAATATAATACCCCATTATTTACCATTTTTAGATGGCCATTTTTCGCATTAAACGGAGTTTTCTTGTTCAATCATGCCTCACCCTCTATTGACAACGTACAATACGCCTCACGCTGGCTATTTTGCCGCTTTTCTTCGTTGTCGTCCTTGCCTTGCGGCAAGCAAGACTGCGTCCTTCCGCCTTGAAAATCAGCAAAATATCAAAGC
>JAEYHZ010000042.1 GCA_023409265.1 Bacillota bacterium
ACGGCTTTGCCTTGCCACAAAACAAATCCATCAGCTCAAAAATCTTCGACCTCACGCTTTGATATTTTGCTGATTTTCAAGGCGGAAGGACGCAGTCTTGCTTGCCGCAAGGCAAGGACGACAACGATGAAAAGCGGCAAAATGGCTAGCGTGAGGCGTATTGTACGTTGTCAATAGAGGGTTATATCTGAATGCAGGTATTTACAGCCGATATATATCTGTTGCTGTAATCCTCATTAACAATAATACCTATATTATAAGTATTCATTATGTAACCGCATATCAAATATTGACATATTATGTACTATAAAATTACGTATAAGGAGTAGATTATAATGTCAGATCAATATGATGAGTACGACGGATACGATGGGTATGATGGGTATGATGACTACGAGGATTATGAGGATTATGAGGAAGATTATAGACCTGATGGGATGCCCGGCCCAATGATGCCACCGCAAGGTCAGCCTTCCGGACAGCCTGGTTTCCCCTCCGGACAGCCTGGTTTTCCTCCCGGACAGCCTGGTTTCCCTCCCGGACAGCCTGGGTTCCCTCCCGGACAGCCCGGTCCTCTGATGCCGTATACACCAGGGCCACACTTTTTTGGACAAAATGCCCCGAACATGCGTCCTCCCAATTTTACGCCCCGCAGGCCTCAATTTAGTCCCGGCCCTATCAGGCAATGTAGAAACAGGTTCGCATTTATTTGGTTAATTAATGGAAGAAGATTCTGGGCTTGGATTTCGGACGTTCAGGGCCGGACTATTTTTGGTTATAGATGGACCGGCAGAAGATGGGTATATTTTCAAGCTAATGTTAATCAAGTTTTTACCTTTGTATGCGTTAGATAAAAGTTATAAACCAGATTTATCAGCAAGGCCAGATAAAGTTTTAACTTTACTGGCCTGATTGATTTTATTTGTTTTCATTGGTATAGGCAATCAATACTATATCCATACCGGATTTCTTTTTTAATTCGGATTCCAGTCTGGATATATCGTCAATTATTTCATGATTATCTACCAGTGGCGCAATTTTAAAATTATTATCCATATAAATCCTCCTTATTTGATTAATTCAAGTAAGTGATATTCACTGATAATATATTATTTACACTGAAGATTAAAAGTATGAATATTTTAAAAAAGTGAAAAATTCAATATTGAAAATCTATTTTTATTCAGGCAAAAGCCATAAAAATCAGTTATAATAGTAATATAACGTGGCAAAGGTATGAAAATTTTTCTCTAATGAAATAATTTCCCACTTAGCCTATGGGTTATAAAAGCCTAAAAAAATTGCAAATAAATACTACACGGATAAAAATAAATTAAAATTACCAAAGGAGGCTAAAATGTGCGGACGTTATGTTGTATTTACTGAAGAAGAAAACGAAGAATTGATTAATATTATTAATGGAATTGACGAAAGATATAAAAGTGAAACAGTTAAAATGAAAACAGGTGAAATCTTTCCTACCGATACAGTTCCGGTTATTACAGGAACACCTGACAACAATAGAGACATACATCTTTTTAAATGGGGCTTTCCCAACTATATGAAACCAAGTGCAGTCATTATAAATGCCAGATGCGAAACCCTGCATGAAAAACCTTCTTTTCGCAGGCTGATTGCCTCAGGCCGTTGCCTTGTGCCTGCAAGCGGCTTTTATGAATGGAAAGCTGCCGACGGCACCGCCAGAAAAAAGGATAAATACCTTATCCGAACCTCTGCTCCGGGCCTCATGTACTTCGCAGGCCTGTACGGCAGCTTTTTGGATAAGACCGGCATCCCCACTACCCGTTTCGTTATCATTACAACAGATGCCAACAGTCAAATGTCCAGCATACACAACAGGATGCCGGTTATCCTTGACAAACATGAGGTCATGGCCTGGATCGGTACAGACACTACAAACCTGGACAGTTTTCTCAGGCCTTATGGCAGCGAACTTATCTTTGACAAGGTTGGATAAAATTTTAAGGAGACCCTTTTGGTCTCCTTTGTTTATCCCTCTGAGTTCAGCTATTTTTAAAACTTTAGATTGCGGATCACATATTTACAGTTTCGGTATGGGGCATGTTCGCCAGTTTGTTGTTAACTGTTATGGAAAGAGGTCCATGCCCGCCGCATATGATACATGGTTTCTGCAGGTTCTTCCCTATTTCTTCCGCAAGGCTGGTAATCTGTTTCCTCATTTCGGTAGCTTTTACAGAATCCGAATTGACACTTCGCATCAGGTACGGCGCAAGAGAATTAAACTCGGCTCTTTCAGGACTGAAACCGCTGATATTGACCAGGATGTCACCTGTAAAAGCTACTCCGAACTTCCTGCATACAAAAACCATTTCTCCGTACACATGTCCGCCGCTGCCCTCAAGCACTTCAAATTCAAGATCTCCAACAGTGAAGTTACCTATATGCAGCAGATCCCTATGTTCTTCGGGAGTATTTCCATCGTCAATCATCTTAAATTTCTCAGTACCCGGCGGAATATACCCCGAGATTATACGGCTAAGCTTACTGTAACCAAGACCTATTTCATTATGCTCTCTGTAATCGGGTATTCCCAGGGACTGACGTTTGAGATTATCAGCACTCTTTTTATTTACACATATTTCTGCCTTCTCCAGCTTTGCCAACAAGCCGCAGTGGTCCACATCTGCATGAGAAATATACACCCTTTGCAGCCTGTTCTCCCAATCAGCAAACAGTTTATTAAAAATTTCAAACATTTCTACGGAATATATGGTATAGCCTGTATCCACAAGTACAATTTCATCCTGAGTTTCCATTACGTAAGTATTACTTCCGCATGGCGGTTGAATACTGTAAAGAGTAACTAAAGGACTGACCCGTACCTTCTCAATATCAGCCTTGAAATTACCGCCCCTGTGCTTGCTTATAAAATTAGCAAATCTTCTGATATAGTCAAAAACTTTTTTCGGATTTTCTCCTTTTTCCTGGAGTACCTGCCAGATACGGTTGGATTCAGATATGAATTCCATGGTTGTCTCGGTACTCAGGTGCATAAGCTTCTGCATCTCATTAGCAAGACGTATATAAAAGATAGTATTGTCCAGACTGTTTTGTGCGTCATCATAATCTATAATATCGATGTGATATATTTCACTGATGTCGTCGAGCAGCATTTTAATAATTTTAGGATTTTCAATAAGAAGGCCCATTTTAAAATTTTGGAAGCCTGTATTATCGGAAGTGGAATTAATGTATGAGATATTAATTCCATATCTGTCGATTATTCTTAATATGGGCAGCACTGAACCCGGTTTATCCGGAATTTTAACGTTTACAACAACAACTCTTGTTTCTGAGATTTTCTGGTTGAGATAGCCTATATTCTCCAGCTCCTCGGCTATTTGTACCAAATCATCCTCCTGGGCTTCCACATCTATAAAAAGTGTATGAAGGTCAACAGCTTTGTTATAGCTGACACGTACAATATTTCCGTTATGTCTGGCAATTATTTTTGAAGCAAGCATAAATGCTCCAGTTTTGTCAGGCATACTTGTAACATAGGTTTTTTTTGGCATATCCGGCCTCCACGTACCAATCTTTTAGCAAATATTCAAATACTAATGATATTATACCTCAATTTATGCCGACAAAGCTAAACCTGATCCGGTTAAATATATCATTTTAAGAAAAATAATTTTCTTTCTTTATATTTACATTTCAAGCAAAATATTATATACTCTAGTCAGATGGTATCTGGATGGTGTACAGATGGTACACAGATGATGATTAGGAGGATAATATGGAAACAGAAAAGATAACCATAAATATTGGAGCAATTGACCTGGGTCATATTGACCTGCTGGTAGAGCAGGGCTTTTATACCAACAGGACGGATTTTATCCGCACTGCTATCCGCAATCAAATGACGGTACATTCGGGAGATATAAGCAGTATTAAAGCGTCAGGTGCTTTAGGACTCAATTCCGTCGTAAAAGAAATCAACAACATAACTTCTGAGATTACCAATATGGTTGACCAAAGCAAAGCAGGCATTGATGAAGGTATCACCGGAGGAACAGGTGTTTTCAGTTTTAGCAGAAAAAATCTGGAGCAGGTCAAATTAAGCGGAACTAAGATTTCTCTCTTTCTTATCGGTATGTTGCTGATTGATAAGGATGTTCCTGCAGAACTGGTAAAAGAAACCTTCAAGAAGGTCAAGGTATACGGCATTATCAAAGCCAGTGAAGAGGTTAAAAAAGTAATTTCCGAATTAAAATAAACTTAGCTGTCTGTCATAATAGCCATTTTTATAGGCCTTTATTATCTCTTCCATTTTGTATAGAAGGCCATACCGATTACACTGCTCTTTAAACAGGGCTTTGAGCTGTTTTGCCCGGGGTGAATGGCACTGATAGGAATCTCCAAACTCTTGGATATATTTTTTCTTCATTCCGGGAAAAAGCTCGTCAAGCTTGGAAAAATACCACTCTCTTTGATTCATGCGGAGTGTCACGCCCATGGCAGGATAGATAAATTTTGCACCGTTTTCATAAGCAAGCCTGATTATGCCCGATATATTTTCTTCTGTGTCCTCTATGAACGGCAACACAGGCATCATGAGAATACCTGCAAAAATACCGTTTTCACTTAGTTTTTTGATAGCTGCAAACCTGCTGGAAGGAGGTACGGCATTTTGTTCAACCTTATGGGCCAGTCCATCATCACAGCAGGTAACGGTTATTTTCACAAGAACCGGGGAATGCTGCCGGATTGTATTTAATATATCGATATCCCTTGTTACAAGATCACTTTTGGTGGCAATAGATATGCCAAAGCCGAACCGGTTGATTATTTCAAGAGCCCCTCTTGTAAGTTCAAGCTGTTTTTCAAAAGGATTATAGGGATCACTCATAGCGCCTGTCCCAATAACTCCTTTTTTCCGTTTGGACTTAATATCCCGATAGATCAGGTCCAGAGCATTTTCTTTTACCCTTACCTCATCGAAATTTGCCACATGGTAACATTCACTGCGGCTGTCACAATATATACATCCATGATTGCAGCCTTTGTATATATTCATGTTGTAGTTGTTTCCAAACCAGTTATTATTCTCGGCATAGCCCGATATTACTGTTTTTGCTGGTATATATTCCATTGTTACAGACCCTTCTCGTCAAGGAATTTTATAAACTTTGCTTCACTGAGTATTTCATTTGTAACAAACCGTCCGTTATAAAAGAGACTGTATGTGGTAAAAGGCGCCGGCGCCGTCTGAGCTTCTTCCTTTGAGGTTATTTTGTATGTGGTAAATTGGACACCTCGTTCTCTGGCGATGTTTTCAAGCAGCGGTACATACTTGGCATTATATGGGCAATGATTTGTATAGTAAAGTATCAGTCCCCTATCCTCAAGTACATTCTGCTTTACACTGGCTTTGAAGACCGGAACAGTTCCTGCGTTGTCAAAGGGAAGATAAAGCAGCTCATAAAAGGGCTCACATTTATCTGCAACCTTGAAGCCTTTATATTTAAGAAATTTAGGATCTGACAGAAAGGGCATTTTTTTAGCGGCAGATAGTGCAACCAGGCCTTTTTTGCCCTGTGCTCCGGAATCTGCAATACATTCGTTCAGCAGGCCCGTTGCATAGCCTTTTCCTTTAAAGCTCCCCGCCACCCAGAAACAGTCAATAAACATATATCCGTCAGCACTAATGGGACACCATGCGTTTTCAGCCGGAATATACTCAATAAATACCTTTCCTCTTTCATTAAGTTTCTTGAATACCATTCCATCCTGAAATCTTTCCTTTAACCAGGCCTTTTTGGATACTGCACATACGTCTCCCTTTTTATCTGAACTTGCACAGCAAATATCCTCATAATCTATATTGTCCATGGTTACATTAATAAAATGCATTTTTCTGTTCTCCTGATCTCTACTTTATTGTGTCGTCTGCATACTACTGCTTTAACGCTATATATATGTGAATTTCCTGATTATTTATATCCTCAGAGTTATTCTGATATTCTTCAAAATCACTGCTGTACTTTCTATTCAGCTCCATACCCCATAGTTTCGACCAGAATTCTCCCACCGCCTTCTGAACATGTCCCGTTACAACAAACTTTGCATAGGCACCTGCAGGAATAGTCTTTAAGACCATATTATCCGGTAAATCCGCAGCTTTACTTATTTCACAGCAGGCGACAAAATTATAGGGTTTTGTAAAATCACCTTCATAGTCTGTATAAAGGCCAATTGATTTAGAGTTGATTTTATCAGGAATCAAACTGCAGGTGCCTTGCTGCAGGAACTCTCCCCAGACCCTGCCTATATCGGCCATAGCCTGTCCATTTCCGTTAGTAGTTCGTACCTGTATTCCTGCAACAGTCCTTTCTTTAAGCTCAACAATCTCATAATTCATACTCATATTCATACACTCCTTTTATTTGTTAATAAAAGGATAGCATACCGAATATGACATAAGCGTGTCATATTTTAATATTAATCTAACTAACATACCACTGATCATTTTACTCACCACTGGAGGGTTCTTCTTGCCTATACTGCTTCAAGGTATCCTCAAGCCTTTTAACAATAATATCTCTTACGTATTCCGGTTCAATAACTTTGGCAGCATTTCCAAAGGATAATATGTATCCGTACACCCAGTCGCTTTCAGGATAGGAAACCGTAACCTCAAAACTTCCATCTTCATTTATTGAAATAGAATTTTCATTGAATTCATCATAAACACGGTAGGCAACAGATTTGTCCAACTGAAGTGTCAGTTCAACCAGATTAAAATTTACTTCTCTGCCTGCACTGGATGAGTCCTCTTTAAAAGGCCTTTTCTCGTATGAATGATCAGTTAGCTTAACCTCCTTCATTCGGGTAAGCTTGAAAATTCTATAAGCTTGTTTTTCCAGACAAAATGCTTTTAAATACCAGGTCTTATCCTTAAACCAGAGCTGAATAGGCTCCACTTCTCTATTGCTGTTACTGCCGTATGAACTTAAATAATCAAAATTAATCACTTTTTTATTGATTATGGCTGTTTTTATCAGGTTAAATTTATTCCTGTTAGTCTCACCCCAATGGGAAAAATCAACATCAACCCAGTTATAGTCGTCCTCCTTGTTAAATAAAAGTCCCAATTTTGATATGACATTATCTACTTCAGGATAATGAATTGCATTGAGGCCTTGTAAGGCTGCCAGAATTTCCTTCTGCTCAGAATCGGATAAAATGGATTTATTCAGGACATAGTTATCCAGAAGACTTATTCCGCCTCCCTTTCCCTTACTCATGTATATAGGTATTCCGGCATCGGAAAGTACATCTATATCTCTGTAAATAGTCCGAATAGACACTTCAAAGCGTTCGGCCAGTTCTTTTGCGGTTATGAGCTTTTTATCCAGCAATATATAAACAATTTCAAATAGCCTGTTAATTTGCATAGATCCCTCCACATTACTAAAATTATATCATTTTAACCTGACAATAGCATGTCATATTTTAGGCAAGAAAATATTAACTACACTTAATCATGCCTTAGCTAGAAAAAGCTGTATAAAAAAATATCCGCTTTTATGCGGATACCAGATAAGATTCTTAAATATTTTATTTAGCATTAATTATTTCCCACTTACAGTTTCATATGGCCAGTCATCTATTCCTCCAAGATCATATACTTGTGTATATCCCATCACCGTGAGCACTTCGGCTGCTATAGCACTTTTGTTTCCACTTCTGCAGTAGACAAAAATAGTTGTATTTTTATCTGTAATCTTAGCCGGTGCATCCTTATCGATACCTTCCACAGGAATAAGAATACTGTCGGGAATTCGCTTTTCGTTATATTCCTCCTGAGTACGTACATCCAGCAGAATAATATTTTCACCTTTATCCAGGCGGGCTTTTGCTTCTTCTGGCTTTATGTTCATGTAGCTTGACTCCTTTGCTGCCCCGGTCGCACCGATGCCTTGTTTTTTGTTTTCAGGCAGTGACGGACATTATCCTGTTACCGCAAGCAGTACTTATAATGCCCAAAATCAGCATAAAAACAACTAATAGATTTTTCAAAATCAGCCCAGTTTTTCTAAAAACTCAGAGCTTTTTTCAACACAGCCCACACATGAAAGTTTTTTCAGACCCTTTATATTACTGCATTCCAATGCTCCTGCATGTTCAAGAAAATGCTTTTCAAGTTCCTCAATTTTTGCAGGGTCCTGCCGGTCAAGAATATATTTTACCGCATAGTAAGCTCCGCACAATCCGTTTGGTGCTCTTCCGCCGCCATAGCTTTTAAAAGCTTCAACCAGCTCCTCACCTATATTAAAGTCTTCCTTAAAAGCACTTAAAACTGCTTGTGCACAGTTCATTCTCTGTGTTCCGCCCTGACCGGTGTAATTATTTCTTGCTTGAGTTACTGACATATAAAATTCCTCCAATTTATTAATTTAATTCAATGAATATTCTGTTAATACATCTTCGAAAAAGCTGTTCCTTAATATTTTACATGAGCAGGTCCGTTTCAGCAAATCTTTGGAACTTTTCAAACCTCAGATAAAGACTTTTTAGGACAGTTATAAACGCATCGGTTGCATTTAATACAATCAGGATTGTCTACTGATCCTGTATCCTTATAGCTTAAGACATCAATGCCGACAGGACATGCTTTTGAACAAAGCTTACAGCTTACGCATTTTTCAACGTTAAACAAAACTTTTTTATTTCCGGTGGATTTTTTACTTTCAAAAAATACTGTTACCCATGAGGCCATGGTTCCCATCGGACAGATGACGCACCAGGTTCTTTGGCTATACAAAACTCCCAGCAAAATGGTTATCAGTGTAGTAATTATTATCATTCTTACAAAAACAGTACCTATTGCTGCGAGGCTTCCCCAGGCCAGAAATAACTGTATGGCAAAGGCACTCATTAGCAGAACCAAAAAAAGATTTCTGAACCGCTTACTTTTTAGAATTTTGGGAATAGACCGTTTACGGCTTATTTTTGATAACAGAATATCATTAAAGCTTCCACGGGGGCAGAAATTGCCACACCACATTCTTCCCTTCACAGTTGCAACTACTGATGGTGCAAGCATGCATATGAGTGCCATTACTCCAACTTCAGGATATATTAAGCCTATTACGCAGAAGGCTAATAACAGAATCCATATCCACTGGTGAATAAATGCTTTTAATTGCTTCATTTCATCTCTCTTTTCATATATTGATTTCTTAGTATTATTATAAAAGTATCCAAGCATATTTGTCAATCGTTATATTCAAATATTGTAATATATACTATTCAATCCTTTTACTTTTGGTTCCAGTAATTTTATTTATTTAAGGAAAATTGAATAAACTTTTCAATAAAGTCTTTTTGCGCATCATCCTTGAATATAAAATTAAACTCCCTGATAATTCTTACACCATGTATGGGAATTATTTTTAATGTACCTGCTTCAACCTCGGCTTTTATGGCCTCCCCTGAAATTATGGTATACCCGAGATTTGCCTGAACAAGTGATTTTATGGCTCCTATGCTGCCTACCTCCATATATGTCTTTACATCCTCCAATCTTATTCCCAGCTCGGTAAGCTTATTCTCAAAAACCATTCTCGTACCGGAACCCTTTTCCCGC
Source organism: Bacillota bacterium (assembly GCA_023409265.1). Taxonomy (GTDB): domain Bacteria; phylum Bacillota; class Clostridia; order Acetivibrionales; family DSM-1351; genus Ruminiclostridium. The sequence continues at coordinate 9,638 of JAEYHZ010000042.1, forward strand.
ATAATTAATTTTCCAAAGTTTATTATGTCATACATATCAACCCTGGCTTGTTTTGCCAGACTGCTGCCTGGTGCGGCTGCCAGAACAAGCTCGTCATCCTTTAATTTTTTATGGTTAAATCTGGACTTGTCAAAGGGCCCTTCGACTATTCCCAGGTCAAACTCTCCTAAGTTCAGCCTTTTAATTATTTCTTCAAGATTATATACATGCATTATTATATCAATGTTGTCAATGAGCCGTTTATGCTCTCCCAGCAGTGTTGGCAGTACAAATTCCCCTATTGTCAGGGTAGCACCGATGTTGTATCTCTTAATTACAGAAGATCTATTGATTAATCCTCTCTCAAATCTTATTGCATTTGCATCTAGGTCTGTAGCATATTTTAAAAGCATTTCGCCTTCCTCAGTCAGACCAATCTGTCTGCCGTTTTTCTTTATCAGCTTAACCTTGTAATGCTCCTCCAGCTGCTTTATGTGCTGCGTTACGGCAGGCTGTGTCATATTCAGCAGTTCCGCTGTTCTTGTATAATTTTTCAGTCTGGCTGCATTAATAAAAGTTATAAGTTTTGAATCTATCATTTAAACCTCCTGACAAGCATAATTAACTATAAATTATTCTTATGTATTTATAATAAATGATAATTTGTAATTATGGTAGAGCAGATTTAAAATTAGTAAGTGTCAAAAATAAATATAATAATATTAATACTATTTGTATGGCAGCAATGTTAAGGTTTCTAAAACTGCCATCATAAAATGTTCGTACATCAATAGAAATGGGGCTTTGATATGATCTGGATACGAAAGAATACGGCAGGAATCTTATTTTCATTATTACTGGCAATTGCAGCCACATGGCTGGGAACAATGTTTCCCATTATAGGAGCACCTGTATTCGGTATTGTGCTGGGAATTGTAATAAGTAATTTTTTTGGTAAGCCGGAATGGATAAAGCAAGGAGTAAAATTTACCTCTAAAAAAATTCTTCAATACGCTATTATTTTTTTAGGAGCAGGGTTAAGTCTTAATCAGGTTTGGAAAACAGGAATGGAATCATTTTATATTATGTTGATTACGCTTTCATTTGCTCTTGTCTCAGCATATGGCTTGGGCAAGCTGCTTAAGATTCCATATAACCTCACTTCACTGATCGGAGTGGGAACAGCTATATGCGGAGGTTCGGCCATTGCAGCCATATCCCCCATAATCGAAGCCGACGACAAAGAAGTTGCCTATTCCATCTCAACTATTTTTTTGTTTAATGTAATTGCCGTACTGGTTTTCCCACCACTGGGGCATTTGCTGGGCTTTTCAGATAAGGCTTTCGGCTTGTGGGCAGGTACAGCTGTTAATGATACCTCATCTGTGGTTGCAGCAGGATATGCCTTCAGCAGCAAAGCGGGAGAATATGCAACAATAGTCAAGCTGACCCGAACCACCATGATAATCCCTATCTCACTAATATTTGCTGCTGTTACCATGTTCAAAAAAAGAAGGAACGCCAAGTCACAGGGTATGGTTCATTACAGCTTTATAAAGATATTTCCGTGGTTTATAATAGGTTTTCTGGCCGCATCACTGCTGAATACCCTTTCTGTACTTAATGCTTCTACAGCTGCATACTTATCTTCCATAGGTAAATTTATGATTGTTATGGCTTTATCCGCCGTGGGACTTAGTGCCGACTTTGGAGAAATGCTGAAAACAGGCTTTAAACCTATATTACTTGGTTTCATTGTATGGATAGGCGTTTCAGCTGCCAGTATAGTTGTACAGCTGATCACAGGCCAAATATAAGATTATCCCGCGAAAGCTTGAATTTATATTAAAAAAGAATTTTGCAAATACTTAATTTATTAATAGATTTTTCATAGCTCATCAAATAAGTGATAATTGGTTAGAAGTCTTCAAGGAAACTTATATAATATTTTTGAAAAGAGGTTCATATGTATCAATTTTTGTGGCTCATTCCCCTTGGATTTTTAGTTGGAACTTTCGGGACCCTCATTGGAGCAGGAGGAGGTTTTATTCTTGTACCGGTTTTGCTTCTCCTCTACCCTGACAAAAGTCCTGAAACTATCACAGCCATTTCTCTGGCTGTGGTATTCTTTAATTCATTGTCAGGCTCAGTGGCTTATGCAAAAATGAAAAAAATTGATTATAAATCAGGCATTATATTTGCTGTAGCAACACTCCCAGGGTCTGTTCTAGGTTCGTTAACCATCTCGTTTATTCCGAGAAATGCATTTAATATTATTTTTGGCGTTTTACTGGTTATAGGTTCGGTTTATCTGTTCATAAGGCCTCAGAATAAAGGTTCCCGCCGAAAAGCTTCCAAAATGGATTTAACCCGTACTGTAACAGATATTGACGGAAATGTTTACACCTTTTCCTATAATCCTGTTCTTGGCATAATTATCAGCTTACTGGTAGGCTATCTCTCAAGCCTGCTGGGTATTGGAGGCGGGATTATTCATGTACCGGTAATGATACAGCTGCTCAATTTTCCGGTCCATTTGGCTACAGCCACCTCTCATTTTGTCCTGGCAGCCATGTCTTTTTCCGGAAGTGTTGTCCATTTGGTAACAGGAGTGTTGTCAAGTGGATTTACACAGACCATTGGCCTGACTATAGGTGTTTTGTTTGGGGCACAACTTGGTGCACTGCTTTCAAATAAGCTGAAGGGCGGTTGGATTGTCAGAAGTCTGGCTGCTGCACTTGGACTTGCAGGTTTAAGAATTTTATTTATGGCATTTAGTTAACAAAGTATGGCATAAAGGATAAAATAAGAATATATTAATAAAAATATCACCTTGTGAGTGAATTGGAATTATTATTACACTTTATTGTAAAGGAGTTTTTATGAATAATTTTATTGAAATTAAACCGGAGCAATTTGACCAAAACCCCTTTAAACTGATTGGCAGCGAGTGGATGCTGATTACTGCCGGCAAGGATAAAAACGTAAACACAATGACTGCCTCCTGGGGAGGGCTTGGTGTCATGTGGGGAAAAAATGTTTCCTTCATGGTTATACGTCCTCAACGTTTTACGAAGGAGTTCATTGATAGCTCTAATGAATTTTCACTTTCGTTTTTTGACAGTTCCTTCAAGAAACAGTTGAGCTATCTTGGATCTGTTTCGGGCAGGGATGAAGATAAAATAACCAGGGCAAACCTGACAGTTGCCCAATCCGATAACGTACCCTATTTTGATGAGGCTAAAATAGTGATTGTTTGTAAAAAACTATACTGTCAGGAGTACAGGCGGGAATGCTTTATTGACCCGGAGTTGGACACGAAATGGTATCCGGAATCAGACCATCATAGCTTATATATCTCTGAAGTAATAAAAATACTGGTTAGAGAATGAAATAAAATCCCATGCTGAAATAAGTATGGGATTTTATTTCTGTCTAAACGTTTTAACACTTAGTTCTGTTATCCTCAAACATTCCTTTCGTACATGTTCACAGAAATCAATTTCGTTGGCAATAAGACCTCTTCCTGCAATAAAAATCGCTACTTCTCCATACATGTAGCAATGCACAGTGTGAAATATATTCATTACCTGCTTATTATCAAGTTTAACCGAATACACTTTTTCATAAAGCTCCGAAAGTAATGTGACATATCCTTCTACTACTTCTCGTGTCAGTACTTCATTCTTTTCCGGACGTTCCCCCTCCAGCTTCTCGATCCAGAAAAGCCTGAACCAACCTTTATTCTCAAGGTAAAATTGTATGAACCTGCTATAGAACAGCTCCAGTTTTTGCTGATAACCTTCAATTTTGTCCAAGTCTTGATAAATAAAGTCTGATGACCTGATAAGTATACTGTCAGCGGCCTCCCAGAAAATTGCATCCAAATCTGAAAAATGATTGTATATATTGGTATGGGCGCACCCTAAAACCCTTGCGATTTCCCTTAAGTTTACGCTTCGGATATTCTCCCTGCCTTTAATAAGCTCAAGAGTAATATTTACAATGCTTTCCTTTGAAATTCCTTTTGATATTCCTTTGCTCATAAGAATATTCACTCCCAAAAAGCCAGAATGTAATTACCAATGGTAATTACATTCTAGCTTTTTTGATTTATCTAGTCAACATTCTGATCTACAAACTCATCCAGAAGCCTTTCAAGTTCATCCTTTGGCAACGGCTTTGAAAAGAGATAGCCCTGCATTTTGTCACACTCGTATTTCTTAAGGTATTCCAGTTGCTCATTTTGTTCTACACCTTCAGCGATAACTGACATTCCCATTGAGCGTCCCATTTTTATGATGTGACGGGTTATTGTTTTGTTTTCAACACTTAAGGATACGTTATCAATAAAAGTCTTATCAATTTTCAAAGTTGTAATTGGCAGCTGCTTTAAATAACTCAGTGAAGAATATCCCTTTCCGAAATCATCTAAAGCAATGCCTATACCCTTTTCTCTCAACTGCTTCAATTTGTTGTAAACTACATCAAAGGATTCAATTAACAGCGTTTCGGTTATTTCCAGTTCAAGATAACGGGGATCCAGCTTGAAGTATTCCAGTATCTTAAGTACCTTACTATTGAAATCAGCCTGGAAAATTTGCAGGGTTGAAATATTAACCGAAACAGTCAAATCTCTGAAGCCTTTTTTATGCAACTGGCTTAGAAAATCACAGGCTTGTATTAACACCCATTCTCCCAGTTGAATAATTAAATGTGTATCCTCTGCCACCTTTATGAATTTCATGGGTGAAACCAATCCCAAGTCCGGACTTCTCCACCTTATCAGCGCCTCAAGACCAGTAATTTTGTTGCTGTTCAGATCAAGCTGCGGCTGGTAATAAAGTTCAAATTCATTGTTATCCATTGCAGTATGAAGATATTTTTCAAGTGTCATTCTTTCAGTAAAGTCCTTATTCATGGCTTTGTCATACAGCACATATCTGTTTTTACCGCTCTCTTTTGCCTTATACATTGCAATATCAGCTGATTTGATCAGGTCTTCAATATTTTTTCCATGATCGGGATATATAGCAATACCAATACTGAAATTAATATGAAATGCAATATTCTTTATGAAAAATTTTTCTTTGAAGCTATAGAGTATATCTGCCGTTAACTGTTCTGCCCGTTGCTGATCTGTCTCTTCCGCCAAAATTATAAATTCGTCTCCCCCAAGTCTGTAGAGAGTGCTTTTTGGATACAGATCCAGTGCCAGCCTGTCACTTGCGGCCTTAATCAGTACATCGCCGAATTCGTGTCCCATGGTATCATTTATATATTTAAAGTTATCCATATCAATGAACAATAACGCCGCTTTTTCCTGGCCGTTTTTTGATAAAATTCTGTTTGCATCTTCAAATAGAGAGCGTCTGTTTGGAAGATCGGTCAATACATCGTGAAGCGCCAGATAGGTATATTTCTCCTCACTTTCGGATAAAGTTTTCTGAATTTCCGAAATTTCTCTTAACTGTATCTTTAATTCATCATCTGTTGCAACTAATTCCTCATAGGTCTGGGTCAATTCCTCATTACTGATATGTAGCTCTTTACGGATTCTTCTGATTTTTCTTATATACATCAATAAAACAAGAAGAAAAATGATTAAAATTGAAAAGACAGATATAACGCCTAGTACCAGCAGTTTATAGGTCTGAAAAAAGGAGAAGGGTTTATTGATGATTTCTGCATCCTTTGGAAGCCTGTTCAAAGGTATATTGAACCTTTTCAACTGATTAAAATCAAAAACTTTTCTGGTAGCCTTGGGAGAAGAAATCTCGATTTTGGAAGCACTTTCACCGTTCAGTATCCGCAAAGCCAGTTCAGCTGCGTATTGACCATATAGTTTTCCGCTTAGCATATTACCGCCAAATGCACCATTGTTTATACCAAAGTCATACTGATGGTATAAGGGCACAGTACTATATCTGCTTATTTCTCTGGAAGCTTGATTAAACTCTATGATTCTTCCTGATGAATCGCTGTTGTAGGTTGCAAAAAACAACATGGATTTATTGTCCAATTTGCTTACAAAGCTTAAGACCTCATCAAAATTCATCTTATTCAGTGCAGCTACTTTTAAACCCAGCTTCATATCATTAATCCTGCGGTAAAAAAGTGCCTCTGAAGAAATCCCGCTCTCTGTATTGTCACTAACTATGTAAACTTTGTTTATGGAGGGATTGATTTTCAGAGCCATTAAGATTGTTTCGGTGGGGTCTATATCCTCAATTATTCCCGTTAGATTGACAAACTTCCCTTGTATTTCATTTACTTTCTCCTGATTAACACCTGAAAAAACTATTGGAGCGTTGGAAAACAGCTCGTCTCTGTTATTCAACGCAAAATCCAATGCCGCATCATCTGTGGTAATTAATAAATCCAATTCTTTATTTGCATACTTGTATTTGAAATAGTTTCGGAGAGTATCAAGATTGTCCTTTGAAGGATAGTTCTTCCAGTCCATATATTCAACATATATGACACAGTCTTCGTTTGATTTTGTAATTGTATCGATAATACCGGAATTCTGCTCGCTGGTCCATTTTAACCCTTCATTATATGAGTGGATTATCAGAACACTTTTCTGCTTTTGGATACCATCTGCAGATACGGCATTAGACATAGAAAGGATAAAGGAAAATGTAATTACTGCCAATAAAATTCTTCTACAAATTTTTAGCACCATGAATATTGTACCTCGAGTTAATAAAAATTAAATTCTTATAATATCGGTAAACAGTATTACATTATTTTTATAAATTCATCGTATTATTTAATAATATACCATATTTTTCATGTTTTCAATATATTTGTCATCCGCTAAAGAAAAAAACAGTCATCCGTTAAATATAAAAACAGCCGGGCTTTTCTCCTACACTACTCCTATTGTACAGCCCGGCTTACTGTGCTATCATAAAATAATGCTAAAGTGAATTTTTCCAGTAACCGGAGGGACAGATGTCAATAAAGTTCAATTCTTTTTTAAATAAAAATACATTGGTATATGTATTAACCATAATAATTTCGGTAATTTTGTTGTTTGCAGGCAACAGAATTACAACCAAAAACCTCGATCTTTTTAGCGGTGCCGAAGGCGTTAAGGCTGAAAAAGCCCAGGTTATAAAGATTATAAGTACCAAAGCGGTTGAATACGATCTGGGTGGTGAAAATCCTGAAAAAGGTAAGGATATAGCTTTTACTGCCAAAGTCCTCTCCGGAGATCATAAAGGCAAGGAAATAACTGCGCTGCAAACCGTTGACCCCTTTACTGGTACCTCGCTTAAGGAAATTGAACCCGGTGACAAAGTAATCCTGTATAATCTTGATAATGAAGATTCTGAATACGATTGGGTATTGGGAGAATATTTAAGAACCGACGCCCTTTTAGTTCTGGGTATTGCTTTTCTAATATTCCTCGTTATATTTGGACGTTTTAAAGGCTTCAACACAATTGTATCTCTGGGCTTTACCTGTGTAGCTATTTTCGCTGTATTTATTCCTTCCATACTGCAGGGCTTTAATATCTATTTCTGGTCAATAATAACTTGTATTTTTATAATAACTATGTCATTTCTCATCATTTATGGAGCAAATAAAAAGAGCCTTTCTGCAGGTATTGGCTGTCTTGCCGGAATATTAGTCTCGGGCTTCCTGACACTGATAATGGACAGAATACTTAAACTGACCGGTCTTGTAAGCGAAGAGTCACTCTACGTTATACGTGTTAACCCCAATCACCCTATAGACCTGAGGGCAATAATATTTGCCGCCATTCTGATTGGAGCAATCGGAGCAATCATGGACGTTTCCATGTCCATTGCAGCCGCTCTGGCCGAGTTCAAGGAAAAACTCGAATATACCCCCTTTAGTTTATTGGTTAAATCGGGTATAGCAATAGGAAGAGATATTATGGGAACAATGGCTAATACACTGATTCTTGCTTATATCGGAAGTTCCCTTTCAGTAGTTCTTCTGCTGGTTTCCTACAACAGCTCAATTCTGGAGCTTATGAACAAGGAAATGATTGTTGTAGAAATTCTTCAGGCACTTGTAGGAAGCATAGGTATTCTTGTGACCATACCAATCACTTCTCTTATTTGCGCGTATCTCTTTTCTGAAAGGATAAAAACAAATTCAAAAAAAAATATTCTTCCAGATTCGTTTGATTTTGCAGAAGAATATACTGATGGCTGGAAGTAAGCTTTTATTCTCTTGCAAAAAATACCTCATAATTAAGCATATCTGGTGGGAACAATATATATAAAAATAAACAAATGTGAGGTTTTTATATGTTTGTGCCGCAAAGAGTTATTTTTGAAACAGACGCACTTGAATACCCCTTGGGAAAAAAGCTCCATTCCGGATTTAAAGCCGAAGGTATGGAAATAATAGAAAGTTCAATAAACAAAGTGAAAAGCAATATTCCCGGTTCAACACCGGTTGAGCTGTATAAAAGCGGAAAAGCAACACTTGTTGTAGGTGTTAAAAAGAGCTTGACTTTTCAGAGCTGCAAGCCGTCGGCACATTATCAGCTGCCTCTTGTAAGCGGGTGTATAGGCCAATGCGAATACTGCTATCTCAATACACAATTAGGCGACAAGCCTTTTATCAGAGTCCATGTAAATCTTGAAGACATTTTTAAACAAGCAGATAAGTATATAAAAGGAAGATTGCCTGAAGAAACCATATTTGAAGGCTCTGCTACCTCTGACCCGGTTCCTGTGGAACCTTATACAGGTGCCTTGAAAATGGCTATAAATTATTTTGCAGCTCAACAGAATGCCCGGTTTAGATTTGTCACAAAGTATACCGATATTGATGATCTTTTAAACCTTGAGCATAAAGGTAAAACAGAAATCAGATTCAGCCTGAATACAGACTCAATTATAAAGGCTTACGAGCATAAGACAGCTTCGGCAAAAAAGCGAATTGAAGCAAGTGCCAAACTGTATTCTGCTGAATACCCCATTGGTTTCATAATAGCACCTGTATTTATTTATGAAGGCTGGGAGAAGGAGTATAAGGAACTGCTGGAAAGCCTTCGTGAAGCATTTCCTTCAAAAGCATCAAGGACTGTTTCCTTTGAAGTTATTTCACATAGATACACTACAAAAGCCAAGAACACCATAACAGAAATCTTTCCTGAGACAACACTGGATATGGAAAATGAAAAAAGACAGTTCAAGTATGGTCAATTCGGATATGGAAAATACGTATACCCAAAAGACACCCTTGCCCAGGTCAAGGAGTTTTTCCAGCGGGAGATAACAAATATTTTTGAAAATGGCATAATTAAATATATAATTTAAGCCCTTTCGTCCAGTCTTCCCCTTCTGTCATTCAAATATTGCTCCTGTTCTGAAACACTCTGTGTTTCAGTATAACTGTGCCTGTGGTTTATGCTGCTGTCCTTCTGGTATAAAGCTTCAATCTCAAGCTGATTTTTTGCCTTTATTTCCTCCGATTTAACTAAGGCATCAGCTTTTATCTGCTCTTTTTTGAGCCTGAATTTAAATACTTCCTGCATTGATATGTAAGTAAATGCAAAAAACGATAATATGACAACAGCCAGTGCAATAACTGAATTTTGATCCATATAACCCTTCTCCTTAAAAAATACTTTCCTGTATATTATTATTTTTACCAATCAATGTCAAACATAAAATATTATTACAATGCTATTTCAGCCACGCCGGCTTTGATAAAGTCAATTAACTCTGAAGGTTTGACCTCAACCTGAAAGCCTATTTTTCCTGCACTGAAAATTATAGTTTCAATATTTTCACAGGAACTGTCTAAAACGGTCCGATAGTCTTTTTTCATACCTATGGGAGAACAACCTCCACGAATATATCCCGTAACTTTATTTATTTCATCCATTCTGATCATTTCAATGGACTTTTCTCCAACAGATTTGGCCGCTGCTTTCAAATTAAGTTCCTTGCTTACAGGAATAACAAAAACAAAAAAGTTATTACTTGCTCCTCTTGTTACTAATGTCTTGTAAACTCTCTCAACAGGCTGTCCGATTTTATTTGCTACCGAAACCCCGTCGATTGCCCCATCCTTGTTATCATAGGTGTATGTATTGTACTGAATGTGAGCACCATCCAGTATCCTCATTACGTTAGTCTTTTGTATTGCCATATGGAAATACCTTCTTTCCTGCCAACCTGATTTTAATCAACAGTTTACATTATTTAATATACCGTATAATATCTTATTACTGGTCCTGTAAAATACTTTTCAAGATTGCAGTCAATTCAGGACCGTTCTCGAGCATGGGAAAATGACAGGAATTCCTTATTGACCTGATGTTTATTTTACTAATAGCAGCATCGGGTAGACATAACTCTTTTATAACTCTATCCTCATTATTAAATCCCCTATCTCCATACAGCAATGTAATTTTGGATTTAACTCTTGGAATTAAATCTGTTAAATCCAGATTTCTGAGTTGTTTTCTTAAGCCGTCAGAATAATATCCGGACTCTTCCTTTAACATCTTCATAATTCTATCTTTTATATTCTCATCTATATTTTCCATAACTAAATTCTGAAAAAATTCTCCGGGGCTTGTTATATATGATTCTACCAGGATGATATTTTTTATATTAATATCTTGAGTAGCAGCCAGATGTAATGCTACCAATCCTCCCATACTATGTCCTGCTATAAAATCGTAAACCCTGTCTGAAGCCATATAATTATTTTTAAACCATTCTGAAAATTCATCTATGCTGTTAAAATCTGAAGTCAACTCAGATGGCCACTCAACTGCATCAGCATTTATATCATTAAACGCAATATCTTTCTTAATATTATCCCAAATCCATGGTTTACAACCATACCCATTTAAGAAAAACCCATTCACAATTATTCTCACCCCATTTCTCAGAATTATATCCATAACGAAAAAATTGCAGCACCCTTAAATTTTATCACTTATGTCCATAAAATAGAAGGCTGCCACAAATATAACTTGCTGTCTATTCCAACCGCTCCTGCTTCGGGAATCTGAAATGCCCGATAATGCGGCCGGTTTTACTCCATTTCATCAGAATATTCTCCTCCTCAACAGCTACTGTACTTGCATTATGTATTATGTAAGGCACCCCGTCCTTACGCCTTTTATCCGATACTACAGCTACATGTTCCGTACTGTTTAAAACTACTATATCACCGGGCTGCCATTCATACAAATTCTTTTTATTGTAGGGCTTAACCTCCCACGTAAGGCTCTCGGCGTACTTTTGGAAAAATACTATCTGATTTTTTACCCTTCTGAAATCAATATTGGGATCGGGTATTTTTACACCGTTTTTGTAATCCTCTGTATGCTCAAGAATATCCTTATCCATATTCCTTTTCAAATCATAGCCTGCATTTTTTAACGCCCGCCAGATAACATCGGTACAAACTCCTTCCCATTCAGGTGGATATCCTCCCTCATAATACGTACTCTGATATTTAGTCCGGTTAAACACTTCCATTCTGGCACCCTGAACAATATCATCCATGTCGGAAATGCCATCGTTATCCATGTCCCCTTCACAAACAATTTTATCAATAGTAACTTTTCCTTTCAGGAAGAAAAAAGCGTCCAGATAAACAATTTTGTTATAGCTTAATAAAGCTATAAAACCAAGTGTTAATACTATTGACGCTATAATAATATTTCGCGTACTCTTTCTCGCCATATCACCATCAGGGTAACGAACTATCCCTTTTCACCCAACCTTATAAAATAATCACTTTAATTCATATATATTCTGTTCAATGCAAATTCTTGCTCTTTCAGCAGTTTTAGCATCAGCCCTGAGAGAACTTTCCAAAAATTCAGGGTGTTCCCTAAGAAAGGACCTCATAGTTTCGGTTGGCTTTTCCAGATAATTCATAAGCATAGCATGCTGCTTATCTGTAATATGTCCTTCCTGTAAGGCTCCGTCAAATAAGTACTTATCTACCTTCATCAGGGCATGAGACTCTACCCCGGCATTATTAAGCCTTTCAGCACCACCCTGAAGTCTGTCAACCACTACAAGACTATACTTCAAATTTCCGTTCAGACCCTGTATTGCAGGAATCCACGCTCTGATGTAACTTGAAGCTTCGGTTATTATATCGGCAATATGAAGAACATTTGCATTTTTCAGATCATTAATTTCAGAAGATACACCATTCTGATAGCATACTGCGGTTAAATCCTTGAAAATAGTAATATGCGGAAGTTTTAGTATATCAGCAATTATTAGTGAGAAAAACCAGTCTCTTCTTTCTCCACCGGAAATATAACCTATCTTGTTCAAATCAAGATTAATTTTAATATACTCACACATTGATAAAATTAGACCTCTGAATATCCCGTCAGCTTCCAGATTCTTACGCGCAAGCTCCAGTATTATTTCAGAGCAATGCATTTTGTTCTCTTTGCAGACATCTATTACTTTTAAGAGACTGTTTGCCTTTTCTTCACTTCCGTATAGAAAGTGGGTATTTATATAGTATGGTCCTATTTTTGATGAAGTGTACCAAAAAGGCTTGTTTTCAGGGCATACCCTTACTGCATCGGTTTTGAAAAGCCAGTTGATCAGCTGATTCTTTTCCATGTTTTCACTATCTCCATTTCCACATAGGGTAAACTAACTCCACCCTACCTTTTATTAAATTAAGCGACTAAATTATAATCGCTTTAAACAAAATTTTACATTTTAATCCTGCCTTAATTTATTCTGCTTTCTTTTTTCCTCCATGAAGTTCTGCCACCATTCCTGATTCTGAATAGTGCTCAATTCAAAATCAAGATGCTCGGAGTCACCTTCCATTAATACTTCAAACTCATCCTTTGAGTCATCATAATCAACAACTGTAATAGAAGTATTATCGTGCCAGTAAATATTTTTTATATGCTCAAGTTCCTTCCCGTAAAATCTGCACAACATTGTACGTATTGCCGCACCATGGGTAACGATACATATGTTTTTTCCGGGATTATGGCTTATAATGTTTTTTACCTCACCCATAAGCCTGTCATAAAACTCTGAAACACACTCACCATTGGGCATCTGGTGTAAATGAGGTTCATTTTCCCAGGTATAATGTTCTTTAGGAAATAATACCGGAAGGTCATCAAAGGATTTATCCTCCCAGTCGCCTCCGTTAATTTCCCGCATTTTGTCTGTTCTGATAACGGGAAGCTGCTTTACATCAGCAATATACTGAGCCGTCTGAAGCGTACGGGTTAAACTGCTGGAATACAATATATCAATCGGCATCCGGGATAATCTTTCCGCTGCCTTCTTTGCCTGCATATGACCCTTTTCGGTTATCCGGCTGTCAAACCAGCCATGAAAGCGTCTGTTGGCATTTCCTTCCGCTTCTGCATGCCTTACAAATATAAGTCTGGTTTTCATAAAACCTCCATATACAATGTGTCAATTAAATTATTCCCTTAATACGCATTAAAGACCAAATATATCATACGGGTTAAATTTAATTAATGTTTTAGATTAATTATACCAAACTTTTTAATTATTATTAATTAACCCTTGAGTCGGTTCCAACCTGATTTCTTAATTTTAAGTTAATTTAACTCCAATTTACCGATAATATCGTATAAATTGTTGTACCCATACCTGTTCATATAGTTTTTAAGGCCTTCTATTATCTCCAAAGGTACTGTCGGATCTACAAAGTTTGCAGTACCGACCATTACAGCAGAAGCTCCGGCAAGTAAAAATTCAACAGCATCATCACTGTTTGAAATTCCTCCCATGCCTATAACAGGAATATTGACCGCATGTGCAGCTTCATAGACCATTCTGACTGCAACAGGTTTTACAGCCGGGCCTGAAAGTCCTCCGAAGTTATTTGCGAGTATAGGTTTCCTTCTGTGAATATCAATTGCCATTCCGAGCAGAGTATTTATAAGAGAAACACAGTCTGCCCCGGCGGCTTCAGCAGCCCTGGCCATGGCTTTTATGTCTCCAACGTTTGGAGACAGCTTTACAATTAACGGCTGCTTACAGTACTTCCTTACAGAGGAAGTTATCTCTTCAATCAGCCTGGGATCTGTACCAAAAGCCAGCCCACCAGCCTTTACGTTGGGGCAGGATACATTGAGCTCTATGGCATCAATGCCCGAGTCCCCTAAAATTTCAGCCATTTCACAGTACTCTTCAATGGTATTTCCGGCAATATTTGCAATTATTCTGGTATTGTACTGTTTTAGAAAAGGCAAATCCTGCTTTTTAAATGCTTCAACTCCCGGATTCTGCAGTCCAACGCTGTTGAGAATACCTGCTGGAGTTTCTGCAATTCTGGGTGGTGGATTGCCTTTTCTCTCTTTCAGGGTAAGGCCTTTGACTGAAATTCCTCCGAGAGCATTCAAGTCAATGTATTCACTGTATTCATGACCAAAGCCGTATGTGCCTGATGCCATTATGACCGGATTATGAAATTTAACTCCTGCTATATTTACACTTAAATCAATGTTTGACATATAACTCTCCCCTATGCTTCGCTTTAGTCCCAGCAAACTTCTGTGCTCCAGAATACAGGACCGTCCTTGCAGACATGGCTGAAGCCCCAGTCGTCCTCTCCCTTTTTGGTTTTACATGCGCAAACCAGGCAGGCGCCTATTCCGCAGCCCATCCTTTGTTCCATTGAAACCTGGCAGGGAATATTATTCTTTTCTGCTATGGCTGCAACCTTCCGCATCATGATTGAAGGGCCGCAGGTATACACTATATCAGGCTTTTGCTCCATTATGCGCTGTTCCAGCAGTTCAGTGACAAAAGCCTTTGTGCCGTAAGTACCGTCATCAGTTGCTATTTCTACGTGCTGTGCCGCGGCCCTGAACTGGTTTTCCAGCACTACAGCAGCTTTGGTTCTGAAACCCAGCAAAGCGGTCTTTTGTTCAGCTGTACTGCTCTTCAGCAGATATAGCAGAGGGAAGGTTCCTATCCCACCTCCCACAACAGCTATGCTTTTATATTTATCTTCTATTGTGAATGGCTTTCCCAGAGGAGCCATTATATCCACTTCACCTATGCATTTGCAGCTCAGCTTTTCAGTCCCGTTTCCCTTTACCTGAAAAACTATGTCAAAGGTATTGTTTGCCCTGTTTACATCACAAATGCTGATAGGTCTTCTGAGTAAAGCTTCAACACCGCCGCATTTAACGTTTACAAATTGTCCGGGAGCTGCGTTCTGCACCACATACTCGGACTTTATGGTCATTTTGTAAACATCTTCGGAGAGCTGCTGCAGGTCTGCAATTTGTTCCTTGAGAACTTTTTTCATATTTATTTTCACTCCTAATATCCAAAAGATAATAAATCATAATAAGAGCGACCGCAAATTTTAAAAAGATTTTATGTGAAAAAATACATGTATAGTACTCCCGTACGAACTTCAATAAATGGATTGCTGCCAAATTTATTGCATGAAATAGTTCGGTTCACCACAAGTATTTTCCGCCGGGCAGCTACTCGAACATCCTGTTCTCGGAGTGCTGCATTAAAACTAAAGTGACCTCCTGTCACTTTACCGGCCAAAATCCTTGTGCTTTCCAAAGTCAATTTCTATTCAACAAGAATAAAACTTGTACATATAGCAAAGAAATTGACTCGACAATTTCAAGCAATAAATTTTAACCGAGCTTCCCATTTACTGAAGTTGTACTCGCGTACTAAAACAGATATTACTCATAAAATATGTTTAAATGTTTTGCCTTCACTCTTAAATAGTCATATCTCTTTTTCCATTCTTCATTTAAATATACCCAGGTTCAAAACTTCCAGCTCACCTTCGGTTTTGCCCAGCTTGAGGCAATTGATTATTGCCAGTGCGGTATCAAGTGAAGTCAGGCAGGGTATTGACATTTCTACCGCTTTTCTTCTGATTTTGAAACCGTCCCGGTCAGGCTTTCTGCCCTTTGTTGGCGTATTGATAATCATTCCCAGCTTGCCTGACTGTATGAGATCCAGGATATTCGGAGAACCTTCATCCAGCTTCTTAACGGCGTTTGTTGCTATTCCGTTGTGGTTTAGCATATGTGCTGTTTTTCCAGTTGCATAAAGGGTAAAACCTAACTTTTCAAACTCTTCGGCTATATGAACCAGTTCAGGCTTGTCTGTATCTCTTACAGTCATCAGTATTCCGTCACCCTTCTGAGGGAGCTTGATGCCCGATGCAATTATACCCTTGTAAAGTGCCTCGGGGAAATTGTCGGCAATACCCAGAACTTCACCGGTGGATTTCATTTCGGGACCAAGGCTGATGTCAACATCATGCAGTTTTTCAAAGGAGAACACAGGAACCTTTACAGATACATATTCAGGTTCCTTGTAAAGGCCTGTACCAAACTTGAAGTCACTTAGCTTCATACCCATCATGCATTTGGTTGCAAGATTAACCATTGGTATGCCTGTAACCTTGCTGATATATGGAACTGTTCGGCTTGATCTCGGATTCACTTCTATTACGTAAACTTCATTGTTGTAAAGAACATACTGTATATTTACAAGACCTACAACCTTAAGTGCTTTGGCAAGTCTTTCGGTATAATCCACAATCACCGCCTTGGTCTTGTCACTGATGGACTGGGTGGGATATACCGAGATACTGTCACCCGAGTGTACACCGGCTCTTTCAAGGTGTTCCATTATTCCGGGAATCAGTATGTTTTCACCGTCACATATTGCGTCAACTTCTATTTCCTTACCCATCATGTACTTGTCTATAAGTATCGGATGCTCCTGAACGGTTCTGTTTATGATTTCCATGAACTCAGCTACATCCTTGTCATTATATGCAATTTCCATACCCTGTCCTCCAAGAACATAGGATGGTCTGACCAGAACCGGATAACCCAGCTCATTAGCGGCAGCAAGAGCTTCTTCCAGAGTAAAAATTGTTTTACCCTGTGGTCTGGGTATACCTGTTTTTTCAAGTATTTCATCAAACTTTTCCCTGTCTTCGGCAGCATCCACATTTTTTGGCTCGGTACCGAAAATTTTGACACCCATTTCATCCAGAGCTTTTGTCAGCTTGATTGCTGTCTGACCACCGAACTGTACTATGGCGCCTTTGGGGTTCTCGGCTTCGACTATGTTTTCAACATCCTCAGGAGTAAGCGGTTCAAAATACAGCTTATCAGCAGTATCAAAATCAGTACTTACTGTTTCGGGATTGTTGTTGGCAATTATTGTTTCATAGCCCATTTCCTTAAGGGCCCACACAGAGTGAACCGAACAGTAGTCAAATTCTATACCCTGTCCTATCCTGATAGGGCCGGAACCCAGTACCAGAACTTTTTCCTTATCTGATTGCTTTACTTCTGAAAAATCATCGTAGGTTGAGTAGTAATAAGGTGTTGCAGCCTCAAACTCAGCGGCACAGGTATCAACCATTTTGTAGGCAGCCGTTATCCCCTGTTCCTTTCTAAGGCTTGTGATCTGTTCCTTTGTTGCTCCTGTAAGCTTTCCAATAACTCTGTCGGTAAAGCCCATTTTTTTTGCTTTTTTCAGGATATCCCTGGTAAGCAGTTCAGGAGTTATTGTCTTGAGCTTTTCTTCCATTAACACAAGTTCTTTTATTTTACAGAGGAAGAAGTAATCTATTTTAGTTATTTCGTGAATCTCTTCAAGTGTGACTGAGCGCCGTATGGCTTCTGCAATTACAAATATTCTTTCGTCGTTTATGTCTGAAAGCTTTCTTACAAGCTCATTTCCATCCAGTTTCTTATATATTTCCTGTTCAAGGGTGAAAATTCCCAGTTCAAGTGAGCGGATGGCTTTCATCAGAGCAGCTTCAAAGGAACTGCTGATGGACATTACCTCTCCTGTGGCTTTCATCTGAGTCCCGAGTGTTCTCTTGGCCTTAACAAACTTATCAAAGGGCCATTTGGGGATTTTTACGACTACATAGTCAAGTGTGGGTTCAAAGCAGGCGTAGGTCTTGCCTGTTACTGCATTTTTAATCTCGTCCAGACCATAGCCGATTGCTATTTTTGAAGCAACCTTTGCTATGGGATAACCAGTTGCCTTGGAAGCCAGCGCAGAAGAGCGGCTGACCCTCGGATTAACTTCAATAACAGCATACTCAAAACTCGTGGGGTGCAGCGCATACTGAACATTACAGCCGCCCTGGATTCCCAGTGCAGAAATTATTTTGAGAGCCGAGGTTCTGAGCATCTGGTATTCCTTGTCAGCCAGAGTCTGTGACGGTGCCACAACAATACTGTCACCGGTATGTACTCCTACCGGGTCAATGTTCTCCATATTACATACAGTGATAACATTTCCCTTGCTGTCGCGCATTACCTCATACTCAATTTCCTTCCACCCTGCTATGCATTTTTCAATGAGAACCTGATGTACTCTGCTGAGCCTTAAGCCATGACCGCCGATTTCCCTCAATTCCTCTTCATTGTTTACAATACCCCCGCCTGTACCGCCCAGTGTATAAGCAGGCCTTACTATAACCGGATAATCTATTTCCTTTGCAAATGAAACTGCATCCTCAATGGTTGTAACAACCTTGCTGGCGATACAGGGTTCACCTATCCGCTCCATTGTATCCTTGAAGTCCTGTCTGTCTTCTGCCATCTTTATAGCTTCAGTTGCGGTACCGAGAAGCTTTACACCTTCTTCTTCAAGGAAGCCTGACTCAGCAAGCTCCATGGCAAGATTCAGGCCTGTCTGTCCACCAAGAGTAGGCAGTATGCTGTCAGGTTTTTCAGTTCTTATTATATTCTTAACTACCTCGGCTTTAAGAGGTTCGATGTATACTTTGTCTGCTATATTAGTATCAGTCATTATTGTCGCAGGATTGCTGTTGACAAGAACGACCTCTATTCCTTCTTCCTTCAGTGCCTGACAGGCCTGTGTTCCCGCGTAGTCAAACTCGGCAGCCTGTCCTATAATAATCGGGCCTGACCCGATAACCAATACCTTGTGAATATCATTACGTCTTGGCATACTACTCTCCATTCCGCCGCTACTGCAGGCGGCATAAGTGTTAATGAAAAGACTCTTGCGCTTTTCCATGCGTGATGAAGGCAGTAAATTCATTCTACACGCTTTATGCATTTCTCAATCGGGTAAACTTTAACCTTATATCCTCTATATATTTTATATTTATACAGCTTTTGTCCGGTCAATCATTTTCATAAACTCGTCAAAGAGATAAGCGGTATCTCCTGGTCCCGGTGATGCCTCGGGGTGGAACTGTACCGTAAACAACGGAGCGTGCTTGTATTTCAGACCCTCAATTGTTCCGTCATTCATATTTATATGACTTATGCTCATTATCTCAGGGTCCAGTGATTCCTTTACTATGGTATATCCGTGGTTTTGAGAGGTTATATAAGTCATATCCTTTTCAACATCCTTTACAGGATGATTGCAGCCTCTGTGTCCATATTTGAGTTTTTCAGTGTCAGCGCCGTTTGCAAGGGCAGTAAGCTGATGTCCAAGGCAAATTCCAAACATTGGTTTCCTGCCAATCAGCTTTTTAATATTTTCTATCTGAACCTGACATTCCTTTGGGTCTCCGGGTCCGTTTGACAGCATTATTCCGTCCGGTTCTATACTGAGAACCTCTTCTGCTGTAGCTGTACATGGGAAAACGTAAACCTCACAGTTTCTTTTTTGAAGCGATCTTACAATGTTTTTCTTAAGGCCGTAATCCAGAAGTGCTATTTTATAGCCATCTCCTATATAGTGCTTTATTTCCGGGGTTGTAACCTTCAATACAGGGTTGCTTATTGTATAGCTTTTTACTTCTGCAATTCTCTCTTCAATTTCCTCAAGAGTCTCCCCTGTCACGATTGTTCCCTTCATAGTTCCCTTATCCCTCAGGAGTATTGTAAGTGCCCTTGTATCTATTCCCTCAAGACCGATTATTTCATTTCTTTTTAAATATTCATTAAGAGATTCTATTGATCTCCAGTTACTGGGAGTCTTGCATAATTCTCTTACAATAAAGCCCTTTACCTGAGGCCTTAATGATTCAATATCATCAAAGTTTACCCCATAATTTCCTATGAGCGGATATGTCATACAAACAATCTGTCCGCAGTAGGATGGGTCGGTCAATACTTCCTGATAGCCGGTCATTCCGGTGTTGAATACTACTTCACCTACTACCTTGCCTTCCATTCCAAAGCTGTTTCCTTCAAATACCGTTCCATCTTCCAGTAGTAAAAATGCTTTCATACAACCTCCATCCGCATGCTAAGGTGCTAAAGCACCTGCACGCTTTTCTTTAATATCCGAATTGGCCGTAAGCGGTGTTATTTAATAACAAGCTATCTCTCAGCCAGAGCACTGTTCAAATCATCCTTCATTCGTATTACTTCTGCCCTTGCGGCTTCTGCAAAATTCTCCTCATTGTACATGTTTTTCCAGGTATCTGACATATACGCACACATAATACTTCTGGAGGCATTTACTATGGCACCCAGCCCGTCCTTGTTAAAGCTGTTGACGCAATCTCTTGCCGTACCTCCCTGAGCTCCATAACCCGGTACCAGAATATATGCATTCTTCATTATGGAGCGAAGCAGCTTTGCCTGATTTGGATAGGTTGCTCCCACTACTGCTCCTACACTGCTGTAACCGTACTTGCCCGTAACATTCCTGCCCCATTCATTGACATAACCTGCCATTATTTCATAGATACTTCTGCAATCCTGTGTTACCAGATCCTGAAGCTGCCCTGAAGATTTGTTGGAAGTTTTAACAAGCACGAATATTCCTTTTTCATTATTGAGACAATCATCGACAAAAGGTTTGATACCATCTACTCCAAGGTATGGACTTACTGTCAGGGCATCTGTGTCAAATGCCTTTTCTTTTATTTCGCCGGCAAGGACTGTTTCTCCTAAAAATGCTTTTGAATAAGCTTCCGCTGTCGATCCTATATCGTTTCTCTTACCGTCTGCTATTACCAGCAGACCTTTGCTTTTTGCATATTTGCAGGTTTCATCGAAAGCAATCATTCCTTCAACACCATACATTTCATAATAGGCAAGCTGCGGCTTTACCGCCGGTACCAGATCGTAAATGGCATCAATCAGCAATCTGTTGAACCTGATTATTGCCTCAGAGGCACCTTTTAAGTTTACTCCAAATTCCTTAAAGGCTTTTTCTCTGATAAAAGCAGGCACATATTCAATTTTGGGGTCAAGGCCAACCACTGTCGGGTTATTTTTTTTCCCGATACTTTCAATAAGTCTGTCTATAAACATTTTTTTACCTCCAAAGAAAATTTTCCGGCTTTTGATTTTTTTTACCACCATGGACATCTATTGCATCCTTATATAATCTCACCAGACCTGACTACAGGGTTACCGCCTACAATGGTATATTGCGGATGTCCGTACAGCTTGAAACCGTTAAAGGGTGAATTCTTACCTTTGGATTCAAAATTTTTTATGTCTACAGTGAATTGTTCGTTTATGTTAAATATCAAAATGTCAGCACTAAACCCGACTTCGATTGTTCCCTTATTTAGGCCCAGCATTTTTGATGGGTTAACACACATTTTTTGAACTAATTGGTTTAAAGTAAGATGTCCGGGTTTAACAAGATAGGTTATAGCGAGTGGAAAAGCTGTTTCAAAGCCAACCATACCGTTTGCAGCCTGCTTGAACTCAACGTTTTTTTCATCCATATGATGCGGTGCGTGGTCAGTAGAAATTATATCGATGGTTCCGTCCTTCAAGCCCTCTATAATTGCATCTACATCCTTCTGAGTTCTTAATGGGGGATTTACTTTTGCATTTGTATTAAAGCCTTCACAGGCTTGATCTGTAAGTGTAAAATAGTGGGGACAGGTTTCTGCAGTAACACTCACGCCTCTTCTTTTTGCGTTTCTGATGAGGTCAACACCAAGTCCGGTACTCACGTGAGCAATGTGAACTGCTGCTCTGGTGTATTCTGCAAGTATCAGGTCTCTTGCAATCATTACCTCTTCAGCAGGTGCCGGATTTCCCTTCAAACCGAGAATTGATGAATAGTAGCCCTCATTCATAAGCCCTTCGTCAACCAGGTCAAGATCTTCACAATGGGATATTATTGTTATGTCAAACATGGATGCATACTGCATTGCTTTTTTCATTAAGGAAGAGTTGTTTACCGGTTTCCCGTCATCTGAAAGAGCCACTGCTCCGGCGAATTTCAATTCTCCTATTTCACTTAATTCCTCACCTTTCAGTCCTTTTGATACGGCACCGATTGGATATACATTAACCAGACCATCAGACTTTGCCTTATTAATTACATATTTTATCATGGCCTCATTGTCCAGTACGGGATTGGTGTTAGGCATGCATGCTACTGAGGTAAAACCACCCTTTGCAGCACTTCTTGTTCCAGATTCAATATCTTCCTTGTATTCAAAACCCGGATCTCTCAAATGACAATGTGCATCAACCAGACCCGGTATTACATACATGCCATCTGCTTCTATAATTTCACAACCGGTTGAATCCATTTCATTACCTATGTCAATTACAAGGCCATCTTCAACCAATATGTCGGAAATTTTGTCCAAGCCGCTTTTAGCATCTATTACATGTCCATTTTTAATCAATAACTTCATTTGCAGAGCCCCTCCTGGTTAATAGATATAGTAAAGCCATTCTTATTGCTACTCCGTTGGTAACCTGTTCGTCAATTGTAGACTGGTCTCCATCCATAACCGCTGATGACAGCTCAACTCCCCTGTTTACCGGGCCCGGATGCATTACTATTGCATCCTCCCTGGCCAGTTTCAGTCTCTTGTCATCAAGCCCGAAAAATCTTGAGTATTCTCTGATTGAGGGGAATAAACCCTTCTTCTGACGTTCAAGCTGAATTCTGAGTCCCATTACTACATCAGCATCAAGTATTGCTTCCTGAACAGTGCTGAAAACATTTACCCCCAGCTTTTCTATTCCGGGTGGAATAAGTGTTGCAGGTCCTGATACATTAACCTCTGCACCCATTTTAGTGAGTCCCCAGATATTGCTCCTGGCCACCCTGCTGTGTAGAATATCACCTATTATGGCAACCTTCAGACCCTTCAGGCTTCCCTTTTTCTCAACCATAGTAAACATATCGAGAAGAGCTTGTGTAGGGTGTTCATTCATACCGTCTCCGGCATTTATTACTGAAGATTTAACATTTTGGGCCAAAAGATGAGGTGCACCCGACATGGGATGTCTGATTACAATTACGTCCGAGCCCATGCTGTCTATGGTTCTTCCTGTGTCAATAAGCGTTTCGCCCTTCTGAACACTGCTGCTGGAAGCCGAAATGTTGGCAGCATTGGCTCCCATATATTTTGATGCTAGTTCAAAGGAAAGTCTTGTTCTGGTACTGTTTTCGTAGAAAAGAGTTATAATGGATTTCCCTTGAAGATGTGCTGTTTTTTTATTGTTTGAACTGAGAATATATTTCATTGTTTTTGCAGTATTTAAAATATATTCTATTTCTTCTGCCGAAATATCTCTCAATCCAAGCAGATCTTTGGATTTTAAATTCATACTAGATCTCCTCCCGTCGCAAGAGCGACGAATAATACAGTATAAAAAGACACGTAGTGGCTTTTTCATGCGTGAAGAGCAGGATTAATACCCTATTTTCTCTTCACGCTGAGCTCCATTCCGCCGCTATACGGCGATGAAAATTGTTGTTAAAAACCGCACTATTCCCTGTCTGCTATGGTAACACTGTTTTCTCCGTCGATTTCAACCACATTAACATGAACAATTTCACTTCGTGAAGTGGGAACATTTTTACCTACATAATCTGCTCTGATGGGCAGTTCACGATGGCCTCTGTCAATCAGTACCGCAAGCTGGATCATCTGTGGTCTGTTGATATCCATAATAGCGTCAATTGCAGCTCTGACCGTTCTTCCGGTATATATAACATCATCTACCAGAACAACCTTCTTATTTACTATGTCGAAATTAATTTCAGTTCCGTTAATTACAGGATGTTCATTAAGCAGGCTCAAGTCATCACGGTAAAGAGTGATATCCAAAATCCCCACTGGTATTTCACTGTTCTCTACGCTTTTGATTTTTTCTGCAATTCTTCTTGCCAGCGGAACTCCTCTTCTTTGAATTCCGATAAGTACAAGATTTTCAATACCCTTGTTTTTTTCAATGATCTCATGGGATATTCTTGTTATAGCTCTTGAAATTGCGCTTTCGTCCATTATTTCTGTTTTTTGCATAGTGATCATCCTCTCTTTTATCAATAGATTTATATCAATTTTAATATTAGCTAAAATGTTTTTTCTTAATAGTTTTCTTAAAGTGACCCAAAGCCACTTTTGTTTTTTGATGTGCCCTTCCCACACATCAAAAAAGCTTCCCGCCATAGGCAAGAAGCTTAAACATATCAACACATAACCGATGTAATGAATAAGGCTTTATATATTCCTAAATTCATACTTTGATTATAGATAAACCATGTTTGTTTAATATTTCTCACCTTATAGCCTCTCTGGACTAATTTAAAGGTAATTCATTTATAACGCATAGGTTCAGAAAGAATTTTTCGGTTGGAGAAAAATTTTTATTACCTCTGCGTGTTTCAACGAGGCGGGAGATATACTCACTGCCTGAAAACCGAAGCGGTACCCGCCATTTGTAGAAGTGGGGGAAATCTATTGCCTCGTTATTTCTTAAAATCATAACACATGAAAATGGTATTGTCCAGAGTTATGTTTAACTTCGGAGGTTATTATTTAATCACGCCTTAGAAAAATCATTAATGATGCGGCAATTATACATACTATTCCGGCCAAAACCTGTAAAGATATGCTCTCTCCAAGTATTAGCAGTGAAAGCACCGGGGCCAGGGCCGGTTTTATAAAAAATACCATGGAGGCAGTTATTGCAGAAGTACGTTTCATTGCTTCAAAATAGCAGAGATACCCGATTCCTGTTACAAAGATGCCCAGATACAATAAATGAATCAGGTTTCCTGAATTAATACCAGAAAACACAGGTACTTTGAAAAATAAAAGAAATACCAGTAAAAATATGTTCCCTATTATAAAGGAAAAACTGTTAAGTATCAGACCTCCGTATTTATGTATTCTCGTTTTACCTGTAACACTGAATAATGAAAAAGTAACTGCAGCGCCAAGAGCAAATAAAATCCCCTTCATATCAGGATTTACACTGAAGGGATTAAAAATCAGAAAAATACCAAGGATACTTGCCGCAATAGCAAAAAGATTTCTTTTATTAAACTTTTCCTTTAGAAATACAACTGCAAATGGTATGGTAAAAACAAAATTGGTACTGAATATTACAGCAACAATTGATGCCTTTGTATTGAGTATTGCCATCTGAAAAAATGACATGCTGATTAAAATACCTATAATACCAGTCAGTGCAAAAAATGCAAAATCTCTCCATGATAATCTGAGTTTTCTCTTTTTAATTTCCCTTATGGCTAAGGGCAGTAAAACCAGTCCGCCTATTGCAAATCTCAGAAAAGTAAGCTGAAAGGGATTAAACTGACTGGAGACCATCTTGCCAGCAATCTCCATGGTACTGAATGCAAAGGCAGTTATTAGTATGTATATATATCCTTTATTCATTTTTACCTCTGGTACAATAATGTTTCATAATTTCATCAAGATACAGCATGACTTCATTCCTGACATCTTCAGGCATATCCGGGTCGGGAAGTCGAAAAAATCTGGCAGCGATAGTACCCATAACCGCATTACCGTAGTGATTTAAATGAAGCATATCCCTCATCATCCCTTTGTATAGCTGCCTTTTATTTGAATATAGTGGTTCAAAATGACTGTACTGATCAATGAGAGGAAGCTCCATTTCATTTGACAAAGACCTGTTGGCTGCAACAAACGACTCAAATCTCTCTTTGAAACCCTCTGGACTTTCTTCATAAAAAGGACAGTAATAGGTCTGAAGAATTGGCAGAAGGTTATTCCGAAGGCACTTTGTACAAATAGCCTTTAAATTATTATAATAATGTTCGGATGTAAAACCTCTGGAAGTATCGTTTCCTCCAATAGTTATTATTACAACCTGTGGCGAAAGTGGCAGTATGTCCCTGTCAAACCGGTCAAGAAGTTCGTCTGTAGTATCACCGCATACTCCCTGGTTTATTACCGAAACATTTCGGCCTATATGCTGTCTGAGTGTAATATTTAGCCAATCAACCCAGTTATGTCTTCCTTCGGAGTGAAGAAACAACTCGGTATTGCTTGAGCCGAAAGCCACAATCCTGAATGAATTCCGGCTGTTTCCCTTCCATTCTGCAACCATACTCTCTATGTTAAACATAATATGTACCAACAGCCTTTCCTCACAATATATTGAAAAAGCGTTTAATTTCTATATATTGAGAAAGCGTATTGAAATAGTCAATTTTTTATATTTAAAAGCGCATCTGATAAAGTCTAGTTTTTATTTATTAAACTCCTTAACTCAGTAAAGATATTAATAAATTCCTCTTCAACACTTTTAAAGAGTCTTTGAGAGAAATCATGCTGCATAGATATATATGGTGCACTTTCAAACACGCTGAAATCAGTTAGCTCTTTAAATTCATAGTAAAGGAGGCTGTCATCCACATCTTTTATCTGATTGTATTCTTCTTCCGACAAATCTCCTATTCCAAACCACTCGTAGATAGTTTTCTGGAGTTTTTCCTCAATGATAAAATATTGGGACAAGTTTTTCTTTACAGGTCTTGTCAGGTCAGATATATAGCTTTCACTGGCATCATGCAAGAGACAGCCAAGCTGTACTCTTTCGGAGTAACCACGGATCTTGGCCTCTCTGTAACAGTTGACGCAATGCTGCGCTACTGAATAGAAATGTTCCAAATGACCGTTGGCTCTTGTTAAAAAAGACAGTGAGTGAGCAATATCCTCAATTTTTATGTCTGTTTTAACAGGCTCCAAGGGATAAAACTTTGTTTTGGTATAGGTAAGTATATAATCCGACATACATTCTCCTTAATTTATTTCTCTTCGGCCAACTCTTCCAATAATTTTTCAAAGTAAGCCGGAACCGGTGTTTCAAACTCCATCAGCTCTCCGGTTGCAGGATGCTCAAAGGAAAGCTTTCTTGCGTGCAATACCTGTCCCTGAGTATCAAATCTCTGCTTTTTTCTGCCGTAAACTTCGTCACCTATAATAGGATGATTGATGTAGGACATATGCACTCTGATCTGATGAGTTCTGCCTGTCTCCAGCTTTAACTCCAGGTAAGTGGCTGTATGGAATCTTTCAACAACTTTGAAATGAGTTACAGCGTTTCTTCCAACCTTTAAATTCACACTCATTTTTTTACGGTCAACAGGATGTCTGCCAATAGGAGCGTCAATTTTACCGCTGTTTTCATAAATTATGCCTTCTACCAAAGCAATATACTCTCTCCTGATATCATGAGTCTTCAGCTTTTTGGAAAGAAATTCATGTGCATGGTTATTTTTTGCCACAACTAGTAAACCGGAAGTGTCCTTGTCTATTCTATGGACTATTCCGGGCCTGATAACTCCGTTTATATCAGAAAGACTGTCTCCGCAGTGTTTCATCAGTGCATTTACAAGGGTACCGGAATAGTTTCCCGCCGCAGGGTGTACAACCATACCCTTTGGTTTATTTATAACGATAATATGGTCATCCTCATAAACTATATCAAGAGGGATCTCTTCAGCTGCAACCTGCAGAACTTCCGCTTCTGGAACAGCCACTGTCACCTGATCCCCAACTTTAAGCCTGTAGTTTGATTTTGCCTGAACTCCGTTTACTTTTATATTTCCATCCTGGCAAAGCTTCTGGATATATGATCTGGAGTATTCCTCCAGCTTTCCCGACAGCCAGGCATCGATTCTTACCGAATTTTCATCGCATTCCAATATTATTTCCTTCAAATCTGCCTCCGTATTATTTATTAGGACTCTTAAAACAGCATCCTCCTATTTTTGAAGGGGTTATTTTCCGATATTTCTACGTTGTTGTCAGTTGCAATAAAGCAATTATTGCAACTTCCTCTGCCTTGCACCATCGAAAAATTTCTCGCTTCAAAATTGTGTGTTATTATTTTACGAGTCCTTATTATCCCCATCTTTTGCTGCCTTTGCAGGTTCACCCTTGTTTTCGTCCTTATATACAAACAGAATGTATATTGCCAGAAGAATTGTTCCTACTACTACAAAACAGTCTGCAACATTAAAGGTTGGAAAGTAATAGCTTCCGAAATGGAATTCAAGAAAGTCAATAACTTTTCCATTATTAAAAATTCTATCATATAGATTGCCCAGTGCTCCGGCTAGTATTAAAGAAAGGGTTGTTCTAAGAAATTTGTTTTTATTTTTTATGAGAATTCCCAATATAATTAATGATATGATAGGAATTATTATAATAAATAAAATGGTCTTGCCCTGCAATATGCTAAATGCCGCTCCTTTATTTTCCAAATGCCTCAAGTAGAAAAAATTGTTTATTACTGTAATAGGATTACCGGCAACAGTATCCATTACCCATATTTTCGATAGCCTGTCTAAAAGAAAACCAACAATAATTATTAATGCCCAAATCATATAGTCTCCCATCCCGCTGCTTTGCAGCGCCATAAATAGTAATGAAAACCTGCCGGCAGGTTTTCACAAGCGTGAAAAGTTCATATGTTGCACTCAAACTTCTTTCAGGCCGTGCCTCCGCATTTGCCGCCTGGCCTTTGGCTTCTAAGGTAAATACCATTTTGAAACCTCGTTGTATTTATTCCAAACATAAGGGTTTACTGCCCCTCTTATATTTTTGCTGTACATCATGCTATCATTAAGAAAGTATAACCCTATATAAGGTCTGTCTTCAAGAACAGTATTTAATAAATTTACAAATGCACTTTTCTGAGTATCTGTATTCTTGGCCGTCAGTACCTGCTGCAGATAACCGTCAACAACAGGATTACTGTAACCGGCTGTATTTAAACCGGTCTGTATTTCTGCTGTAGAATAGGCAAAAGACAAATCAGGTACTGATGAAATTCTGTAACCGGTTAAAGCCATATCATAGGCTCCCGACTTCAATGCATTCTGTACCTGCTCCCAGGGGAGCTTTACCACCTCTACCGGTATTCCGTTTTTGCCAAGTTGGGCCGCTAACTGAGTTGCAGTATTATACCGGAGAGAATTTCCATCATTAACAATAAGTTTCAAGCTTAATGGACTTTTACCCGATTTCCTTACATATTTCTTTTTTGCATCCAATACATAGCCGCTTTCAGACATAAGAGACTTTCCCTTGCCAAGACTATCATTTTGCTCCAGATTAACAAGTTGGTAAATCCATGAATTTGGAAGCACCGGTATTTCAGCAGATACTGCAATACCGGGTGCAGCGGATTCCACCAACTGCTTTTTGTCAATAATATAATTAATTGCATTTCTAAGTTTTTTATCAATAAGAGGGCCTTTTTTTATATTCAGAGTAAGAAACTCAAAATTTCTACCGGCATACCTCTTTAAGTTTATATCGGTACGGCCGATATATTTCCGGTATTCAACATACTGGGCAGGCAGCACATCGATATCTCTTGCCTGGAATGCAGCATTTGCACTGTTTGCATTATTAAAGACCTTAACCTCTATGGTAGAGATGTAAGGTAATTTTGCAGGTTGCTTATTTTTATCTGAATTTGCATTTACGCTGCTTGTGGTTGTATTAGTTGCCTCCGCCTCACTGTCAACCTCTTCTGCATTCCACCAGGTATCATTCAGCTTTAATTTTACACCTGTTTTCTCATTATAGGAGCCGAAGCGGTATGGGCCTGTCCCTATAGGAGTCAGATTTGCCTTGGATTTCTTATCGGTCACCTTCTCGTTGACAAAATGGTGGACCGGTATTATTGGGAAAGTTAATTCATTTTTTATAAAGGAATACGGCTGTTTTAATTTTATTATAACTGCATTGCTGCCGGTGGCCGTTGCTGATTCGATATATTTAACATTTTTGGAGTATACACTGTTAAACTTTGTATCTAACAATGTATTAATTGTAAAAACTACATCCTCAGGTTTGAAGGGCATTTTGTCATGCCATTTTATATTTTCCTTCAGGTAGATTGTCAGTGTCAGTCCATCGGCTGAGAGAGCAGAGCTTTTTGCAAGCACAGGTACAGGCTGCTGCATATAATCCAGAGTATAAAGACCTTCAAACATTAGTCCCAGGAAGTCCTGAACATATGCATTGTTTGTGAGGACAGGATTCAAGGTATCTACCGGTGTGGTAAACAGCCTTACAGTTCCTCCCTTGACTGGTCCTTTATCTATAACATCATATTTGTCTTCATAAATCTCTTCTTCGACTTCGGCTTTCCTTTTGAGATTTACCGTACATGCGCTGAGCAGAAGACATATGCAAATTAATAATGATAATATTCTTTTTGTTCTTTTCATTTTACACTCCATGGTCCCCATATGCCATAGTCAACTATAATTGACCCTTCAATCACATTTGATCTTATTACTCTCTGCGGGGTTACTTCAACATCATTACTGCAACTAGACTGCCTGTTTTTCTCTGATCCCCGCGGTAGGAAAAGAAAACATCCTTATTACATTTTGTACAAACATCACTTAATAAAATATTTTCTTCAGGTACACCGCCGTCCATAAGTACTTTCCTGATAATTTGCTGCAGATCAATGCAGTACTTGTCATTCTGCTTTTCTATATATGTATTGCACCAGGAATACCTATTAACAAAAAGCTTATAGACTTCCTCACCTACTTCAAAACAGGACTTGCAGATAGAGGGCCCTATTGCAATCTGAAGCTCTTCCATATTGCTGTTGTATATTTCCTTCATGAGCTTGAGCGCTTCGGAGGAAATATTCTCCAAGGTACTTTTCCAGCCTGAATGAACTGCCGTAATTGCCTTCTTGACAGGATCAAGAATTAAGACAGGTACACAGTCTGCATAAAATGTCACCAGGGGGATACCAGGTACATTTGTTGTGAGGCCGTCATAGCCAACAATATCGCTTTCTTTTGAAAGCCCTTTTCCCGCATCGTCAGCACCTATATATCTGATTTTGTTATCATGGACCTGATTGGATAAAACCATCTTATCAAAATCGACACCAAGTGCATCTGCTAAAATATGGTAGTTCCGTACTACATTACTCCTGCTGTCATTCCGATTAAAACTCAGGTTCAGGGTGGAACATTCTCCCGTACTTACTCCACCAAGCCTGGTTGAAAAACAATGTGCCAATATGTTATCAAATTTCTTTAAATTCTTAAATTCAATGTAATGTAAGTCCGCTTTCTTGTTTACAATAATTCTGTCATTACTTTCTATCATATCTGTCTCCTATTGAGGAATTTCATTGACGCTGATGATTATTGCAACTGCTCCTCATCAAATAGCTTGTTTATTCTCTCAATTTTTAAAGCCTTGCCGGTTTTATCATCTACCTCAAGATAAATTGCACAAAACTGAACCCTACCCTTTGCCACCTCAAATTTTTGCGGAAGCCTTGTTATAAATCTCTCAATAATCAGTTCCTTGTCTACGCCTATAACTCCGTCATATGGTCCGGTCATTCCAACGTCTGAAATTATAGCTGTTCCAAAGGGAAGAATTCTCTCATCAGCTGTCTGTACATGGGTATGTGTACCTGCCAGACAACATATCTTTCCATCCAGATACCAGGCAAGTGCACATTTTTCCGAGGTTGCTTCAGCATGCATATCTACGAATACCACTTTTGTTTTTGCCTTGATTTCCTGAAGCTCTCTGTCTGCAGTCAGAAAAGGGCAGTCAATACTATCCATATATACCCTGCCCATCAGGTTTAATACTGCCAGTTCCTTATTATTTGATTTTAAAATAGTATATCCTCTACCCGGAACTTTATCAGGAAAGTTAGCAGGCCTTACTATTTTGTCATCAGAATCAATAAAATTGAGAATTTCTTTTTTAGACCAGGTATGGTTTCCCATTGTAATACAGTCTACGCCGGCTTTATAAAGCTCCTGCGCAATTATATAAGTTATACCGCTGCCGGCGGCACAGTTTTCACCATTTGCAATGCAAAAATCTATCTCCAGCTGTTTTCTTAATTGTGGTACACATTCCTTAACGGCTCTTCTCCCTGGGGTTCCGTAAACATCCCCTATAAAAAGTATCTTCAAATCATTTCCTCCAAAACTATTACCTGTTAGTTGCAATTTCATCATTCATTATGCTTCAGTTAAACTAAAATATAGTCCGACAATATATTATTATACCATTAACAATTATAATACAAAAAGGGCTAAAAGGTTAGAATTATTTTTCTCAAGCTTAATTTTTAGCGTACGATACTTTTAATAAAATCCAAAATCCTGGACGCAAAAAATAAACATAAAACAAAAAAGCGTGGTTTCCCACGCTTTTCTTGTTTATAACCAACCTTTCGATCGGTTTTAATAATTACTTAGCATATTCAATAGCTCTTGTTTCCCTGAGCAGAGTTACCTTTATCTGTCCAGGATATTCAAGTTCATCTTCAATCTTCTTAACAATTTCTCTGGCTTTTAGTACGATATCTGCATCATTTACAACTTCAGGCTTAACCATTATTCTGATTTCCCTACCTGCTTGAATTGCAAAACACTTCTCAACTCCTTCAAAGGAATTTGCAATTTCTTCAAGCTTTTCAAGACGTTTGATGTATGATTCCAAGGTTTCTCTTCTGGCACCAGGTCTTGCTGCAGATATTGAATCTGCTGCCTGAACAAGCACAGAAACAACACTTGTAGCCTCAACATCGCCGTGGTGGGAAAGGATTGCATTAACAACTTCAGCGCCTTCCTTGTATTTCTTAGCAACGTCGGCACCTATTGTAACGTGTGATCCTTCAACCTCATGGTCAATAGCCTTACCTATGTCATGAAGCAAACCGGCTCTTTTTGCAAGAGGAACATCTACTCCCAGCTCAGCCGCCATAATACCGGCCAAGTGAGATACCTCTATTGAATGGTTAAGTACGTTTTGTCCATAACTGGTTCTGAACTTCAATTTACCAAGCAATCTTATAAGCTCTGGATGCAACCCGTGTACACCTGTTTCAAATGCAGCGTTGTCACCCTCCTGACGAATGGTATTGTCAACTTCTTTCTTGGCCTTTTCAACCATTTCTTCAATCCTTGCAGGATGAATTCTACCGTCAAGAATAAGCTTTTCAAGTGTCAATCTAGCGACCTCTCTGCGGATAGGGTCAAACCCTGACAATATAACCGCTTCCGGTGTATCGTCAATAATCAGGTCAATTCCTGTTAAAGTCTCGAGTGTTCTAATATTTCTTCCCTCACGACCAATTATTCTTCCCTTCATCTCATCATTAGGTAAAGGTACTACAGAAACTGTAGCTTCAGAAACGTGGTCTGCTGCACATTTCTGAATAGCAGTTGCCAGGATATCCTTGGCTTTTCTGTCTGCTTCCTGTTTCGCATTAGCTTCAATTTCCTTTATGAGTGCAGCTGCCTCATGCTTAACTTCATTTTCGATGTTTCTGAGAAGGTACTCTTTAGCATCTTCTACAGATAAACCCGAGATTCTTTCCAACTCTTCGGTATGCTTCTTAACGAGCTCTTCGGAACGTTCCTGCATAATCTCCAAGTCCTTAATCTTCTTGTTTAAAGCTTCATCCTTCTGTTCAAGGGCTTCAACCTTTTTATCAAGTGTCTCTTCCTTTTGAACTAATCTTCTTTCCTGCCTCTGAAACTCATTACGTCTGTCCTTGATATCTCTGTCAAGTTCAATTCTGCTCTTATGAATTTCCTCTTTAGCTTCAAGAAGTGCTTCTCTCTTTTTACCTTCGCCTTGCTTTAAAGCTTCTCCAACTATCCTCTGAGCTTCCTGCTCAGCACTTCCGATAACAGCCTCGGCCTGTTTCTTTCTGGCCTCAAAACCTTTGTTATAAGATACTTTGTAAGATATAAATGAAGCAATTGCTGCTATAATCAATCCAACGCCTAAACCAATTAAAATGCTTGTAGGTTCGATTGTTACACACCTCCTCCTTATTCAGTTTTCAATGCTCAATTTTCATATTTCATATTCATTGAAGAAAAGTCAATGCTACCGGTTGAATACAAAGTTCAACCTTTTGACTAATGATTGGGAATAAAGTTGGATTGGAATAAAAGAGAAATCCATACTGTATCGCATACAGTATGATCAAAAAACTAAGCATTTACGCCTATGGCTGTATAAGTACATAAGATGTACTTCAATTCCATATGAGATATAAAAAAACCTGCATATATAAATTAGCCTAAAACAAGCTTATATTCAATAAGTCAACAGTTTGACCCAATCAGTTTTCTGAATCCAATTACCTTCTGCAATACAACCAACTAAATTGCCATAATCAAGTTAATTTTAATCTTTTTTAATTTTTATGTCAAGAATTAAAAAATATCGTGTGTTATAATCACATTTTTTTGTTACATTTGACCTAAAAAATCATACCCATGTTGTTTTGAACTAAAGTTGCTTTTACAGTATTTTTCATAAGCATTGCCCTTGTCATCGGTCCAACTCCGCCTGTCACCTTTGTTATTGCAGAGGCAATCTCTGAAACGGTTGGAAATTGTACATCTCCCACCAATTTGCCATCAGCACCGCGAGATACACCCACATCAATAACTACAGCCCCTGGCTTGACATATTCCGGTTTAACAAATTCAGCTTTTCCTATGGCTACGACAAGTATGTCCGCACTTTTACATACTTCTGCAATGTTGGCAGTCCTTGAATGGCATATTGTTACTGTAGCATTCTTTGCCAGGAGAAGAATTGCCTGCGGTTTACCGACTATATTACTTCTTCCTACAACAACGCAGTTTTTGCCTTCAATCTGAATATCATTTGCTTCCAAAAGCTCCACTACTCCTGCAGGCGTGCAAGGCAGGAACTGTGGTTTACCGATCATCAGATTACCAACGTTTACAGGATGAAAACAGTCTGCATCCTTAAGGGGATGTATTGCTGCAATAACTCTGTCCTCATTGATATGCTTCGGTATGGGGAGCTGAACAAGTATACCGTTTACATTGTTATCGTTATTCAGAGTTTCAATCAATCCAAGGAGTTCTTCTTCGGATGTTGATGCAGGAAGGGCATATTCAAAAGACTTTATACCTATTTCTGCACAATCATTTTTCTTATGATTTACGTATACTCTGGATGCCGGATCATCTCCTACTATTATTACAGCAAGACCGGTATTAATACCTTTTTGCTTAAGTGCTTCAACTTTTTCTTTAAGTTCGGCCTTAACTTTTCCTGCAAGTTCTGTACCATTTAATACTTTTGCTGACATAAAAAAGTTCCTCTCATTTGTATTTTTTGTAACGCATCACTAAGAAAATTTTTCTCACAGTGAAATTTCTTGCTGATGCGTTTTTCAACGAGGCAAAATATTCTAACCCATCGTAATATATTTTATTTTAAGGTTTTACTGTTGTCAATTTTTTTGCCTTTGAGAGTACTTTTTATCTCCTTTTGTTTCGGATGCCTACTGCTGACTTCATTTCTCATGAATGCACACCGACATTTTTAATTTTTTCCCTGCCGGTTTCTGGCTGCTTGTTTCAGATTTTGTCGTCCGGGCTTACGGCTCATAACTTCCTGCTGTTTGCCTTCGGGTTTACTGCCTTCAGCTCTCTTGCTGTTTTTCTTCCTGCCCTGTGCTGTTTTACCTTCCAGCTTCCTATGTTCTGCCTTCTTGTGTTGTGTGTTTCTACTATCCAACTTTCTGATATCCGTCTTTCCGCTATCCGAGTTTCTGCTTTCCGACTGTCTCCTATCCGTCTTTTTGCTTTCCGTCTGTCTCCTATCTGTCTTTTTGCTTTCTGTCTTTCTGATTTCTGTCTTTCTGCTTTCCGTCTTTTTGCTTTCTGTCTTTCTGCTTTCTGTCTTTTTGCTTTCCGTCTTCCTACCTTGTGTCTTTTTATCTTCTGCCGGATAATTCCCCCACTGCCCCTTACCTCTCTGGGGTTTAACGAGACAATTGGGTCCAAACCCTATGAGGTCCTCTCTATGTGCTTCTTTCAATGCCTCTGTTACCAGGTGGTAGTTTTCCTTTTTCCGATACTGCAGAAGCGCTCTCTGCATGGCTTTCTCCCTGGGTGTTTTGGGGACATATACCTTTTTCATACTTCTCGGGTCAAAACCTGTATGGAACATGCAGGTTGAAAGAGTTCCCGGAGTAGGATAAAAATCCTGTACCTGCTCAGGCATATACCCCTGTTCCTTAAGGTATTCAGCAAGCTCTACGGCTGCATTGATATCACTGCCCGGGTGGCTTGAAATAAGGTATGGAACCAGGTATTGCTCCTTGTTTATCTTTTTATTTATGTCGTAAAACTTTTTCACAAATCTGTCATATAGCCTACGGTTGGGCTTACCCATCTTCTCCAGAACTCTGTCTACAACGTGTTCAGGAGCAACCTTGAGCTGTCCGCTGACATGATGCTCGCAAAGCTCCGTAAAGAAGTCATCATTTTTGTCCAGCATCAGGTAATCATATCTGATACCGGAGCGAATAAATACTTTTTTTACTTCGGGCAGCGCCCTGAGTTTTCTAAGTAATTCCAGGTACTCCGAATGGTCCACAACAAGATTTTTACAAGGCTCGGGGTGCAGGCACTGCCTGTCCTTGCATACGCCATGCTTAACCTGTTTCTCACAGGCCACACTTCTGAAGTTTGCTGTTGGTCCCCCAACATCATGAATATAGCCTTTAAACCCCTCAGTCCAGATAAGTTTTTTTGCTTCGTTCAAAATTGAAGCCTGACTGCGCTTTTGGATAACCCTACCCTGATGAAAGTTTAGTGCGCAGAAGGAACAGCCCCCGTAACAGCCCCTATGGCTGGTTATACTGAATTCAACTTCAGTAATTGCGGGTATTCCGCCATATTTCTCATATACAGGATGATATGTCCTTTCGTAAGGCAACGCATAGACCTTGTCCAATTCCGAAACAGACATGGGCAGTGATGGAGGATTTTGCACCATATATCTGTCACCATGTTTCTGCACCAAGGTCTTACCACTAATTGCATCCTGCTCATTATATTGTACCTTAAATGCCTCAGCGTAGGTCTTTTTATCCTCAGCAACCTCCTCAAAGGAGGGCAGTATTGCTACAGTTTTTGAACCATTGGAATCAACAGCACTTTTTATATCGGCCGGAAGCTCATCATAGCTTGCCAGGTATGAACATCCCCTGGTATGTTTGATGCTTGTTATGGGAACATCCTTTCTCAGCAGTCTGGCAATCTCCACAATGGGTTTTTCCCCCATACCATAGGATAAAATATCTGCCTTGGAATCGACCAGTATTGATCTTCTGACCTTGTCATCCCAGTAATCATAGTGTGCAAATCTCCTGAGACTGGCTTCAATACCACCGATGATAACAGGTGTATCCTTAAAGATTTCTTTTATTTTATTGGCATATACAATAACTGCCCGGTCGGGTCTGTATCCGGCCTTTCCACCCGGTGAATACAGATCATTGGACCTTTTCTTTTTACTTGCAGTGTAATGATTGACCATGGAATCTATTACACCGGATGAAATCAATACACCGTATTTAGGTCGTCCTAACCTCTTGAAGTCCTCACTGTTCTTCCAGTTGGGCTGCGCAATTATCCCTACCTTAAAGCCCTCGCTTTCAAGTACTCTTGTTATTATTGCATGTCCAAAGCTCGGGTGGTCAACATACGCGTCTCCGCTTATATATAAAAAATCCAGCTGCTCCCAGCCTCTCTCATTCATATCTTCAAAGCTTATCGGTAAAAAAGCCATCTACATTTATCTTCCTTTACAATTTTATTCAAAGTTGATAGTAAGTTAGTATTATTCTAACACAAATTTTAAAGGAATATAAACTTTGTAGCATAATTAGATCGTGTCAATTTACTGTAGGAAAATAGCCTGCAGACCGCACCGTTGATGTTACCAATTACACCAAAGCTTTTAGTACCTTGTATTCCCAGGTTATTTTCCCATTTTTAAATACTTCAATATTACCGAATTTCTCATCAATCTTCGTTTTTAAGCCTGTTTGTGTTTCCTTAATTATTTTCTTAGTGACTTCATAATGCTTTTCTTCTTTCTTTTGTGCCCTTATGAATTCTATTACTTTCCCTTGATTAGCCTTAAATGCTCTTAATCTTGCCATTTTCTCCGCCCCATCTATA
>JAEYHZ010000001.1 GCA_023409265.1 Bacillota bacterium
AAGGCGGAGGAGACTTCTTCGGGACAATTAAGGGCGGCATACATAATAACCTGATGGCTCTTGGCCTCATAAACCTGAAGAAGCTTGGAACCAAAATTTTTGCAGCAGGAGCAGCCAAAGTAACAAAAGCCATAAGAAAAATGCTCACTCCCAAGGTCAAATTCAAGCTTGGAAACGAGGAGCATCAGCTGTAGGTGGAAAAAGGCCAGAATAGAACTGTTGTAATGATGGCGAGTGATGAAAAGTCATTAGAAGATCAAATTAAAGCAGGAAAAGTACCAAATAATGGAGAAATAATTAATAGTGTAAATGAAGCAGAAGATTTAAAAAATAAAAAAATTGTAAATTCTAAGCTGGAAAAAGTAAAACTAAAGGTAGAATCTTCTACGGAAGTAAGTGAAGCTGAAAATTTAGTAGGTGAAGGAGAGCAGTATGCAAACAAGAGAAAAAATAAGCTAAAGCCTAATATCAGATATCAGGCAGGAGAATTTGGTTGTTTTTATGAAACGGATGATAAAGGCAGAATTACAAAGTTTGAAACTGATAATTTACAATTAACAGAAAGAGAAGATAGGTTGCCACACAGCAAAAATACACCAGGGAAAATCAAAGGGCAAGACCATGCTGGCCATTTGGCAGGTGATAGATTTGGTGGTTCACCGAAACTTGATAATTTAGTTTCACAGTTATCAGGAGTTAACCTTTCAAAATATAAGAAACTTGAAAATCAATGGGAAGAAGCATTAAATGATACACCTCCCAAAAAGGTAACAGTTAATGTTGATATTCAATATGTTGGAGATGATTTGCGGCCATCAAAATTTATTGTAAGGTACATTATAGACGGAAAAGCCTCTTCTGTACCTATAACAAAATAAAGGAGAGAAGAAAAGTATGAAAGATTTTGAGGAATATTTTAGTGAAATCCAAGCAGATATGGTATCAATATGTTTAGAGTATGTTGAAAATAGAGCCGATAAAGTATATATATATGCTTCATGTGAAGACGGCTTTATTTCTAGCAGCTTCTTTTACAAAATAAATAATACATATGTTGAAAGACACAAGTTGAACGATGCTATTGGTATAGAAGAAGGCAGGTATGACGTATCGACTGAACGTCAATTTGCAGTATTAGATATTATTAATGAAGATATCGAAAAGATAAAAAAATTATGTGAGGAATATGGTAAAGATATGCCAACAGAATTTAAATTAATTTATGATATACAAAAAAATAGCTTAAAATCAGAATATAAGTATGATTTAGTTTACTCTAACGATCCAGTTAAAACGGCCGACCATATTGCTATGGAGTGGTTTGAACAAATTAAGTCAGAAAATAATAATTAAATTGCTATGGTAGACGGAGGTCTTAATGGAGATATTATTCTCTGGTGAGACCTTTTCTTTTTGCCCCATAAAATCCATAGGTGACAGTAATGACCACCATGTAATCCCTTGACTAATGCAGTAATTCTACATTCCGACACCAATAGCAACTTCATTGCATCAAATCTGACTCCTATGACAAATGTCTTTCAGGGCGAAGTTACTAGTATAATGTGTAAACCTAAGCAAGAAACAATCGTTGGTCTATTCTATCATGGGCAAAGAGAGTTTCCTGAATATTTTAAGTGGGCTAAAGAAGTTGATAGAGAGATAGAAACATCTTGGAATAACCAGTAAAAATGTTACTATTTGATTTTCATGTTAGGATACACTTAATTAGATAAGCTGCTGGTAAGGCAGAAAGTAAAAGTGAAGATATAGAAATACCATCTGTGAGAGGAGGAGAATTTGGAAGATGGTTTGATTCTATATCTATTGACCAGTTTAATAAAAAATTTGGGCAAACCCTGAGTTAAGAGATATAATTGAGGATAGATTACGTTCTCCTGGTGGTTTACATGAATGGCATATGGTTCAAGAGCGCCAGTGTTTAAAAAGTGGGGGGGTACTGCAAAGGATATTAGCGATATGCGTACTCCTACAAAAGATGTCAAATTTAAGAATCCTACCGGAGAGCATGGTGGAAGGCTCGACTACAGCTCATAATGAAATACTTCAGATCATTGATAGCTCATCAGATTATCGAAGTTTTGTAAAGGGTTTACGTAATTGGGCTGATAATAGACTAGTCGGTGGTGCTGAGCATTACCAGGAAAATTAAAAAGGTAAGGAGGACTAATTATATGAGGAAAGAAGGTTTAGTTTCATTATGGATAGGAAACACAAAGTCTAATGAAGATTTAAGTGATTTTCTTGAAATTACATATAACGAGGATGGGGATTATATACCATCTCATTTTGCTAAAGGATTCAAGACAGGGCGGTATGATGATGATTTTAGAGAGGCAAGATATTATCAACATTTGTTGTCAGGGCTGAAACAATTATCCAAAACTTTTACCAATTATGATATTGTCATTCCAAGGTTTGAAAAGATAATTGAAATGAATCCTATAGAGCAATTTAATGCAGTGATTTTTCTATACAATTTTGATTATGAACTAAAATTAAAGTATTACAGTGATGGAACTAACATCTTTACATACATAGGTACAGTTGAGTATAAGTAAGAAATAAAACTAAAAAGTAGAATGTTGGAACTAGGTCTTAACAGAGGAGAACTCTCTATTAAGACCTTTTCTTACGCAGTGCAATTCTGATACAGGTAATTACCAATGAGCCCATTAGTTAATCCCGGTGCATATCAGTAATGGTATGTGCTGAGGGGGAGAATAAAGTACCTGTCTAAACAACATGGCGAGCGGAAATTGAGACTGTAACATAAAGTGAATACTTCCGCATCTGGTTTACAAAGAATAAAGGAAGTCGATCCTTTTGCATATGGGCGAAAACCATGGAAGATAGGAAGAACTTGGATAGCACTATCGAAGAATCCCTTGGTGTAAGGGATCGGTATGTATTGAAAGTGGGTCAGGTATTATTACTAACTTAATGAAACCGCTGCAGGGTCCTGTGAATACAGTTGGAGGAATGATAGACCAGGTTACTGATGAAGCCACAGGAATGGTGGATAGTGCTGAAAAGACAACAGTATCCAAAATGGGCAGCGGAGCCAAACTTATGTCAGCCATGGGTATAGGAGGAAAGGGAGGCCAAAGTCAAGGCCAAAATCAAGGCGGAGGCAATGCAGCAGGAGGCAAAGACTCCGGACAAGCCCAGGCAGGAAACAAGGGAGGCAGTAAAGAAGAAGGCGGAGGAGACTTCTTCGGGACAATTAAGGGCGGCATACATAATAACCTGATGGCTCTTGGCCTCATAAACCTGAAGA
>JAEYHZ010000004.1 GCA_023409265.1 Bacillota bacterium
CCTGAAGAAGCTTGGAACCAAAATTTTTGCAGCAGGAGCAGCCAAAGTAACAAACGCCATAAGAAAAATGCTCACTCCCAAGGTCAAATTCAAGCTTGGAAACGAGGAGCATCAGCTGTGGGTGGAAAAAGGCCAGAATAGAAATGTTGTAATGATGGCGAGTGATGAAAAGCCATTAGAAGATCAAATTAAAGCAGGAAAAGTACCAAATACTGGAGAAGTAAATAGTGACTTAAAGAAAACACAGGATGCAAAGAATGAAAGAAATGCTACTCCTAATGTAAGTGAACTGGCTGGTACAATAGAAACTGTTACTTCCGGGAATAAGGGTAAAGATGATTCTAAGGGAAATAGTAATGTAACAGGAAAAGATACTTTAAAACCTGGTCTGTATGCTGGTGAATCTATTCAGGCAAGAGGAAAGGGACGGGATTTTACTCGTGAAGAACGTAACAAAATAAACGAGATTGGCAGAAAAACAGGATGTCATACTTGTGGTTCAAAAGATCCAGGAACTAAGAGTGGAGATTTCATTCTGGATCACCAACCACCAAGTGTGACAGTGTCTGATGGTACGCCACAGCGATTATATCCTCACTGCAAGCGTTGTAGCTCAAAACAGGGTGGGACTTTAAGCTCACTAAAGAAGAATGAGGAAAAAACAACTAGTACAAAATGGGTTGACGATGACGGAAATATAAAGTGGCCTCCAAATAGGGGGTTCCAAGGAGAACCAACGAAGATTACATTAAAACCAGGTACTCGTATAGATAGATATGGTTATGAGGGTGGAAATTTCGTTTCTCCCGAAGGAACCCCATACAATCAGCGCTCGTTAGCACCAGGAACTGAAAGTAAACCATATAATGTATATAAAGTTGCTCAACCTGTTGACGTACAAGGAGGTAAAATTGCCCCTTGGTTTGATCAACCTGGTGGTGGTATTCAATATGAATTCAGTAAATCAATTAGTGAACTATTAAAAGATAAAATATTGGAAAGAGCAGGTAAATAGTATGACGAAAAATGAATTACGTGAAAGACTTGTGCGTGAAAGTATTCCCCCCGATACATACAACCTTGAGGGTGGACTTCCTAACGAAGCATACTGTCTTAATCAAGATAAGAATATATGGGAGGTGTATTATAGTGAGCGTGGTCAAAAATCTATGCTGAAACAATTTGAATTTGAGAATGAGGCTTGTGATTACTTTTATAAACTCCTAATTCAGATGCTGATTGATATGGATATTGTGAAAAATAATTTATCTGAAAGTGTATAGCTAGAAATTTTAGTATTTTAATATGGGAGGAAATAATGAATAGTAAAAAAATTCTTAATTGGATTGAGTGTGATGGTGGTCCTCATATTATATTGGAAAAACACCTTGTAGGAAAATGGGAAGCTACTAATTGTACTTCACATTATGATAAAGCCTGCGAAATTGAAGACTATATCGGGTTACTGCCCGTAGCTGATGGATATGGAATTGTAATATCAGAGGATATTTCCAAAAGTACTTGGATTGAAGCCCAGGATAAAAAAGGTGGCTTTTTAGTGGTATTAAATTTCATTAAAGAGGGCATTGATGAAAATACAATTATTGAGAATATTAGAGGGATAGATGAAAACTTATTTAAACCTTCTGAATTGCAGATTTCTATAAAAGACAAGAATTTATATCTTTTTGCTGCATGTGATTATGGCCCGGATTGGATATATGGATATTCCGAGATAAGTTTAAAGCCTGGTAATTATACCATAAATACTTTAGAAAGATGTTTATTTGAAGATTGTAGCTTCAGAGTTCACCGACTTAAGAGCATATAAATACATATAGCTTTTTTTACTAAAATTAAAAAATAGGAAAATTATGGAAGTAGCAATTTTACATAAAATACTTTGTTATTCATCACCCCAAAAGTTGGAAAATAAATTAAGCAACAACTTGGGAATAAGTTCGGAAATCAATCTGGCTCATTTATTTTTATTTGCACTTAATTCTGTTAATGTTGAAATACAGGTATTACCGGATGGCTTCTTACCGCTGCTATTTTATGCTGTTTACTGAACAACACAATGGCTGCCATACTTTTGTGCTTTGGAATTCTGATTGTTACTTAATTGCATCAGTAGGGATTTACAAACGAAAAGGCACTTAACCGGCAATTACATCAAAAGCAAAAAGGGACATCTGACAGTATAGAAATCAGATGTCCCTAAAAGACAGGTTCTATCCCTTGCACAAGCTGCAGGTGCTGCAGTTCCCACAGGAAAAGTCCTGGGCAGCTTCAGGCATACTGTTGTTTAC
Source organism: Bacillota bacterium (assembly GCA_023409265.1). GTDB lineage: Bacteria > Bacillota > Clostridia > Acetivibrionales > DSM-1351 > Ruminiclostridium. The sequence continues at coordinate 2,313 of JAEYHZ010000004.1, forward strand.
CACAGAAAATCTTGAGGTATACAGATCGTAAACCCTGGAACTATCTCCTTCAAATTTTACATGGTGTCCCTCAAAGGTTATCTTAAGGGGAACAATCATGAATTTGTTTTCCTCAAGAGGATCCGGCCTTAGAACCGGCTCCAGAATATCTACGGCACCATCCTTGTCAAAAACAGCAATTTTGCTGCTTGAGGTTATTAAAGAATGAATTGTTCCATTTTTTTTAAAGCATAATGAATTGGATTCTCCACTGATGCCAAGGGCGTTTTTGTCAAACGCATTTATGTTTCCGGCAGGTGTCGCAAGTGTTATCTCATAAGCAGGCTCTATGGATTTCAAGCTCCCGTCCTCATACAGGGAAAAGCCGATTCTTACAGGATACATATCCACATTGCTTTTCAGTATGGCAGTCTCACCGGGCCAGAGAGTCAGAGCCTTTAAATTGCCGTTTTCATAGAAACAAAGACTTATAATTTTTGCCTTGAAGTTTCCGAAGGGAAACCTGAATTGAAATACCTCACAGAGCTGTTCTTCATCAGTTTCAGTCCAGTAGCCGCTTATTTTCCCATTGAGAGGGAAAAGGCGTTTAAGTGCACCGCTCTCATAAAATGTAACAAGTTCGGCTGGAAAGATTCCCAGGGAGGTAATAATATCTGTCTGTTTTTCCAGAGATATGCTTTTTACAGCTCCACTTTTGTAAAAGGAAATGGAATGATTGTATTTTCTTCTGACTTCCTCAGTGCCATATTTCGGAATAAACTCTCCATATCTGGTTTGTATGACATTTTCTTCATCGAGAATACAATCCTTCAACGTTCCGTCCTCGTAGCAGTATGAATCGGTAATACCCTTGAGCTCAGGAATTCTTGATGTTTTATTTATCATCTCGTACAAAAATAACCCCTCCTTTAACTTTATTGATAGAAATTTTTTAATACTCTATCACGCTTTAACACTCGCAAACTTTTTTAAATATAGAAACTTTAAGTTTATTTGTATCCAGTTCTTCCACTGTATAGGTCATTCTTTTCTGAGGAAGAATTGCATCAAACCACGGAGGGATATGGCTGCACACAACCTCCAGCTTATAAAACGGAGTGGTTTCTATAAAACTTTGAAGAGCCTTTTTTGAGGATATTTCAGGATATTTTTCCTGCAGTTCAATCAGATTAAGTTGATATACACCTGTGGTTAAGGTCGGAACAGGTGAAGTTGGAGTAGCATGGACTGAGTCAGCTTCAGCTGCCTTGGCGGAATCAGCCTGCAGCTCCCTGTCTATTTCTTCTAGTAACCGCTCTGATAAGACATCCGCTTCAAAAATATCGAAACCCATCCGCTCCAGGATATTATAAGGAAGACCTGTTACAGTTTTGCCTATTATTGTTCTGCAATCCTCCAGCTTCAGTATTGTAGTTCTGATGGAATCTCTTATCTCTGATACTGAAGAGGCTGTATTAAATCGGTATTTTATTTCATCCACTGCCTGCCATACTTTTTCCCCAGGGCTGAAGACCAGCAGGCTTGTTCCGCTTTCGAAAGCTGACAGTTCGTTATTGCCGTTTATAATAACTGAAATTTTCCTTGCCATATCAATTCCCCCTTGCTTCTTGAAGTAGAATAAAATAAAAAAAAGCGAACTGAGTTGAATCTCAATGCGCTTCTTTGCAACTTTTTTTATTCTAAATTTATTTTATTATATGTAGCATCATCGGATTAAGCAACAGTTATTTATAAAAATGTGTGGCATTCAATAAATATTTGTCAATATTAAACAAAAACAATGTAAAAAACATATCTAATATGTACATTTTCGTGCATTGTGAACAGGTAAATAAACCTTTATACTCGTAGTATGGCAGTTCAATAAAACCGACGACGAAGTCTCGTATTCTAAAACAAGTCAAAAAAGACTTGAGGAATATTGAGACTTTTCTGTTTTATAAACTTGCATAATTAAATACCGATAGACGAAGAGGTCTTTAAACTTTGGCACAGATGCCTATGTTTAAAGGCCTTTTTATTTTATTAAAAGCAACAAAAATAAAAAAATCCGGAAACGGCGCGTCCAGGCACGCAGATTGGAGGTAATTTTATGAGACAGGTAGCTATTTATGGTAAAGGTGGAATCGGTAAATCAACAACAACTCAGAACCTGACAGCAGGTTTGGGTGTTATGGGAAAGAAGATTATGATTGTCGGTTGTGACCCGAAAGCAGACTCAACCAGATTGATTCTTGGTGGTCTTGCTCAGCAGACAGTTCTGGATACTCTAAGAGAAGAAGGCGAGGATATAGACCTTGATCTTGTTATGAAAGAAGGATTCTCTGAAATCAAATGCGTTGAGTCAGGAGGACCTGAACCGGGGGTTGGTTGTGCAGGGCGTGGTATTATCACTTCAATAGGCTTATTGGAAAGACTTGGAGCATATGAGGATGATCTGGACTACGTATTCTATGATGTTCTTGGTGACGTTGTATGTGGTGGTTTTGCAATGCCTATCCGAGAAGGTAAGGCTCAGGAAATCTACATTGTTGCAAGCGGTGAAATGATGGCTCTCTACGCTGCCAACAATATTTCAAAAGGTATTCAGAAATATGCAAAAACCGGTGGAGTAAGGCTTGGCGGTATCATTTGCAACAGCCGTAAGGTTGATGGTGAGGCGGCACTGGTAGAAGCCTTTGCTAAGGAACTGGGATCACAGATGATTCACTTTGTACCAAGAGATAATATGGTTCAGCGTGCAGAAATCAATAAGAAGACGGTCATAGACTATGATTCTGCCTGCGATCAGGCAGATGAGTACAGAACTCTTGCCAGGAAGATAGATGAAAACAAGTTGTTTGTTATTCCAAAGCCTTTGAAGCAGGAGAGACTGGAAGAATTGCTGATGGAGCATGGAATACTGGACATATAACGTTGAACCGACGCGTTATAAGAAACCCAACTTAAAAATTAAGAAAAGGTGGATGAGATTATGGTATTAGTAAGAGCGATTATCAGACCGGAAAAAACCGGGATAGTTTTATCGGAATTATTGGCAGCCGGATTTCCTGCTGTTACAAAAATGGACGTTTTCGGAAGAGGTAAGCAAAAAGGTATAGTTATTGGAGATGTTCAGTACGACGAAATTCCAAAGGAAATGCTTTTGATTGTTGTAAATGATGAAGATAAGGAAGATGTTGTAAAAGTTATCATGAGAAATGCTCGCACAGGAGAAAAAGGTAACTTTGGAGACGGGCGAATATTTATAAGCCAGGTGCTGGATGCTTACACGATCAGTACCGGAAAACAAGGACTATAAAGGAGGTTTTCTTATGAAGGAAATTATGGCCTTTATCCGTACCAACAAGGTTAACAGGACAAAAGAAGCACTCGCAAATGCCGGCTTCCCGGCTTTCTCATGCAGACCCTGCCTGGGAAGAGGTAAAAAGAGCCTTGATGCTACGGTGTTGAACTACATCATGGAAACAGGAGATCTTCCTGTCTCACAGGTGGGAGAAGCATTTACAGAAAGTGCAAGACTTATTCCAAAAAGGTTTTTTACTATAGTAATTGAAGACGATGAGGTGGATTTGGCGGTTAAAACAATCATCAATGCTAACCAGACAGGTAATCCGGGAGACGGAAAAATATTTATTCTTCCCATCGATGAGACCTATAAGGTTAGAACCGGAGAAACCGTACTATAATTAACGGGGTGGTGAGGCAAATGAATGCTAGAAATATTGTATTGGATAAATACGGCGCAAAGATATATAAAAACAGAAAAGAACACATCATGGAAGTGACAGAGGAGACAAAAAATCAGCCAATTGCTGCCAATACCCGAACTGTTCCGGGAATTATTACAAATAGAGGTTGTTGTTATGCAGGCTGTAAGGGCGTTGTTCTCGGACCTTTGAAGGATGTATTGGTATTAACACACGGGCCTATCGGCTGTGGTTTTTATTCCTGGGGTACCAGAAGAAATAAGGCAAAGACCGATGATGGCAGAAATTTCATTGAATATTGTTTCTCGACAGACCTTCAAGAGCCTGACATTGTATTCGGCGGAGAAAAGAAGCTGAAGCAGGCTATTAAGGAAGCAATGGAGATATTTAATCCTAAATGCATCATGATATGCTCAACCTGTCCGGTTGGTCTTATTGGCGACGATATACACGCAGTTGCAGCAGAGGCAGAAAGAGAATATGGAATTTCCTGCATGGCTTTCAGCTGTGAGGGCTATAAGGGGGTCAGCCAGAGCGGTGGTCACCATATTGCCAATAATACCGTTATGAGAAGGGTTATTGGAACCGGTGATGCCCAGCCTTCCAGGAAATTCAAGGTAAATGTTCTGGGTGAATACAACATAGGAGGAGACGGCTGGGAAACAGAAAGAATTTTAAAGAGAATTGGTTATGAAGTAGTTGCGGTATTCACCGGAGACGGTAGCTATGACGCATTGTCCAAATCACACACTGCTCAGCTGAATCTTGTTCAATGTCACCGTTCCATAAACTATATAGCTGAAATGATGAAAACAAAATATGGTATCGATTGGATCAAGGTAAACTTTGTTGGACTGGAAGCTACAATACAGTCACTTAGAGATATGGCTTTATATTTCGGAGATGCCGAACTGACAGCAAGAACTGAAGAAGTTATTTCGGATGAAATGGCAAGTATAGCTGAGGCAAAAAGCTACTACTATTCAAAGTTAAAGGGTAAAACAGCTGCCTTATTCGTTGGAGGCTCAAGAGCTCATCATTTTCAGAAATTATTGGAAGACTTTGGAGTCAGGACAGTTCTTGCCGGTTACGAATTTGCCCATAGAGATGACTATGAAGGAAGAGCTGTTATACCGACAATAAAGGAAGATGCAGACAGCAAAAATATCGAACATATCGAAGTTGAAAAAGATCCCGAGAAATATCAGGCATTCCTTACAGAAGAACAGTATGAAGCCCTTAAATCAAAAATACAGCTGGAAAACTACTACGGAATGATTCCCGAGATGGAAAACGGCAGTATTGTTGTTGATGATTTGAACCAATTCGAAACTGATGAATTTATTAAATTACTTAAACCTGACATTTTTTTCTCGGGAGTTAAGGACAAATATCAGATTCAAAAAGCGGGAGTTGTATCAAAGCAGCTGCACTCATACGATTACAGCGGCCCATATTCAGGGTTCCAGGGAGCAATAAACTTTGCCCGTGACGTAACAATGGGACTTTATACTCCGGCATGGGGACTTGTAACAGCTCCGTGGAAAAATAAATCAGTATTAAAGGCGAAACTAGCAGGAGGTGAACGGTAATGCTTAATTTGACACCAAAAGAAGTATCGGAACGCAGTGCCCTCAGAGTAAATCCGTGTAAAACCTGTCAGCCTGTCGGTGCTCTTTATGCAGCACTGGGAGTTCACAATTGTATGCCTCACAGCCATGGCTCGCAAGGTTGCGTATCCTATCACAGGACTTTCCTCAGCAGACATTTCAAGGAACCTGCAATTGCTTCTACCAGCTCATTTACAGAAGGTGCATCAGTATTTGGTGGCGGCAGCAACATTAAAACAGGTGTTAAAAATGTATTTGATATTTACAACCCTGACATAATTGCCGTTCATACCACCTGTCTCAGTGAGACTATTGGTGATGACCTCAATGCCTTCATACAGGATATGGACCTTCCTGAAGGTAAAATAGTAGTTCACACAAATACACCAAGCTATGTTGGCTCACATATTAACGGTTTTTATAACATGATGGCAGGTTTTATAACCTACCTGTCAAAATCAACCGGAAAGTCAAACGGTAAAACTGCTATATTTCCGGGTTTCGTTAATCCCGGAGACATCAGGGAAATGAAAAAAATAGCCAGTTATCTGAAGGTACCCTTTACAATGTTCCCTGACCAGAGCGGGGTTATGGATGCTCCTATGACAGGTGACTATTCAATGTATCCCAAGGGAGGAACAACCATTCCTGAAATAGTTGGATTAGGCGATTGCAGCGGCGTCCTTGCATTGGGTGAACTGACCAGTGAGGAACCGGCAAGCGTACTTGAAAGAAAGTGCAAGGTACCATATGAGTTATTGCCTCTTCCAATAGGGATAGAGGCCACCGACAAATTTGTAATGGCACTTGCCGGAATATCAAATGCTGAAGTGCCTTATGAACTTGAAGAAGAACGGGGACAGCTGGTGGACCTCATGCTGGATGCACATTTCTATTTCTTTAACAAGACTGTAGCAATATTCGGCGATCCTGATACTGTTCTGGGCTTGACAAGAATGGTGCTTGAAATGGGTATGATTCCCAAATATGTACTGACAGGAACACCCGGGGAAAACTTCGTGAGACTTGCAGAAGCAATCTTTGCCCAATATGGAGTTGAAGGCTGCACAGCAAAGGCATCAGGTGACTTGTTTGAGCTCCATCAATGGATCAGGAATGAAAAGGTTGATTTACTGCTGGGCTCATCCTACGGAAAGCAGATTGCAAAAGCAGAAGATATTCCGTTTGTTCGGGCAGGTTTCCCCATTCTTGACAGATATGCCCACTCAAATTCACCAATTGTTGGCTACAAAGGCGCAATGAGACTGGTTGAAATGATAGCAAATGCATTGATGGAAAGACAGGATAGAGATGCCAGCGATGAGGAATTCGAGATAGTAATGTAATTTTAGAATGAATATATCCAGGAATGATTAATTGATTGATGGTTCAGGCTTAACTTCATAGCAATTCAATTTATCCATTTATCCGGTACGCGAGCACGACTTATGTCAACGTAGAAGCACGGTTAAAACTACTTCCATACCATGCAAGTAGTTTGGGTGCAACACGATGATATAAGTTAGTGCGGGAGTACTATTACATTACTATTATGGAATTGTATATGACAAATCAAACCCTCAGTTTTATTTTCCTTAAAAATTAATGTAATAAATTATATAAATATGAGAAGGAGGGTCAGGAGTATTATGGAAGCAACAATTTTGGATGATAGAAAAGAATTTATAGGTTACGGAAAAAATAACAAAACTATCAAGTGTGAAAGTGACAGCCTTTCAGGTTCGATAAGCCAGCGGGCCTGTGTTTACTGCGGCGCCAGAGTTGTACTGAACCCTATTACAGATGCTTTTCATATTGTACATGGCCCTATTGGCTGTGCAAGCTACACCTGGGATATAAGGGGAAGTCTTACCAGCGGCAGCGATTTATTCAGAACAAGCTTTTCAACAGATTTAAGTGAACAGGATATAGTGTTTGGCGGAGAAAAGAAGCTGACTGCGGCAATTGATGAAATAGTTGAAAAGCATAAGCCTAAATTGATTTTTGTCTATGCAACCTGCATTGTAGGCGTTATAGGCGACGATGTTGAAGCTGTATGCCGGCAGGCAGAAAAAAAGTATGGAATAAGAGTTATTCCTGTTAAATCACCGGGCTTTTCCGGGAACAAATCCTATGGCTATAAAATGGCCTGCAATGCAATACTTGTATTGCTTGAACCATACAAGAACCTCCCGAAAACAAAGGGAGTTAATATATTAGGTGACTTCAACCTGGCAGGTGAAATGTGGATAATTAAAAACTATCTCAAAGAGATTGGGATTCCGATAGTTTCCACAATAACAGGGGATGCAAGTCATGACACTTTGATAAAGGCTCCCTCAGCGCAGCTCAATATAGTTCAGTGCGCAGGTTCCATGACTTATCTGGCAAAGAAAATGGAGCAGGAAATGGGAATTCCATTCGTAAAAATAAGCTTTTTTGGTGTTGAGGACACCTCACAATCTCTGATTCGTATAGCCGAAGCTTTGGGAGATGAGGAAAGTATTAAAAAGGCAGAAATTTTTACTAAAACCGAATCAGACAGACTTAAAAGTTTTTCAGATAAATACAGAAAGAATTTTGAAGGCAGGAAAGCAGCCATTTATGTGGGGGGAGGTTTTAAAGCCATTTCTCTCATAAGGCAGTTCAATGAAATGGGAATTGAGACAGTTGTAGTAGGAACGCAAACCGGTAAGGCAGAGGATTATGAGATTATTTCAAGTCTTGTAGGAGAGAATACAGTAATTTTAGATGACGCAAATCCTGCTGAACTGGAGACTTTCATGAAAGAAAAAGGTGCAGACTTACTTGTGGGAGGAGTCAAGGAGAGACCACTGGCATATAAACTGGGTATAGCCTTTTGTGACCACAACCATGAGAGAAAGCATGCTCTGGCAGGCTATGAGGGTGTAATAAATTTCACAAGGGAAATCAATCTGACCTTGAACAGTCCGGTCTGGGAATACATTAAAGCCGGTGAAGAGTGAGTCATCGTATATTTAAGACAAAAGACAAGGCTTGTATTACTACTTGTTTAGCGTGCAAGGCACGCAGAAGGGAGATGCCATGAGTAAGAATCTGACCAGCTTAAACGTAAATCCATGTAAAATGTGTATGCCAATGGGAAGTGTGAGTGCTTTTTACGGCATTAAGAAATGCATGACAATACTTCATGGTTCTCAGGGATGCAGCACCTATATACGCCGCCATATGGCAACCCACTATAACGAGCCTGTGGACATAGCTTCTTCATCCCTTACCGAAGAGGGGACAGTTTTCGGCGGCGAGCACAATCTGATAAAGGGTCTTGAAAATATGATAGAACTCTATAGTCCGGAGGTAATCGGCATAGCCACCACCTGCCTTGCAGAGACCATCGGGGAGGATATTCCAAGGATAATAAAAGGGTTTTACGAGACCCACCCGTATATAGATGTAAAAATAATCCCTGTGTCTTCCGCAGGGTATTCCGGAACCCAGTATGAGGGCTTTTTCAAGGCTCTGAGAGCAATTGTGGAAAATGTTGATATGGTTTCGGGTAGGAACAATAAAGTCAATATTATAACAGGTATGATATCACCGGCAGATACAAGGAGCCTGAAAAAGATATTGGAAGCAATGAACATGGATTTTATATTGCTGCCCGATCTATCGGAGAACTTGGATGGACAGCATACAGAGCATTATAACCGGCTGCCTGACGGGGGCACTTCAATTGAGGAAATTGCCCTGATGGGTGGGGCAAGGCTGACAATTGAGCTTTCGGCCTTCTTAAAGGATGAGAATTCCCCCGCCCGGTATTTGTATGATACTTACGGAGTTCCATTTGTCAGATGTAATCTGCCTGTTGGACTGCGTGATACAGACGCATTTCTTTCGGTATTGGAAAAGGCCGGCGGAAGAAAGTCCGACGAACTCAAGAAAGAGAGGGGCCGATATCTGGATGCAATGATTGATTCTCACAAATATAATGCCGAAGGCCGCGCAGTAATATACGGAGAACCTGATTTCGTATTTTCAGCAGCAAGATTGTGTGCAGAAAACGGAATAATGCCGGTTCTGGTTGCAACCGGGGCAAAATGCAGTTCACTGAGCTCTCTGCTGGAAAAGGATATTAAAAAGGCAGCAGATTTTCTCTTTATAGATAAATACAAAATTATGGACGATACGGATTTTGATAACATAGAAAAGTATGCTTTGGAACTGGGTGCCAATGTTATGATGGGCAGCTCCGACGGCAGGAGAATAGAGGAAAAATACCAGCTTCCTCTTGTAAGATGTGCATTTCCCATCCATGACCATGTGGGAGGACAACGTGTCAGAATGTTTGGCTATGAGGGTTCCCTTATTCTTCTGGACCGTATTACCAATACTCTTCTGAGCCAAAAAGAACACGGATTCAGAAACGAGCTTTACAAAAAGTACTATAGAGCTGAGGATGAAAGTGCTGCTCTCAGTGCAGTACCGGAACACCATGAATTGAAGGTAGTTTTGGACAAGAAAGCATTAATCGCAAAGAAAACTGAAACACATCCCTGCTTTAACGGCTGCGGAAGCCAGTATTCAAGAATGCATCTGCCTGTAGCACCTGCCTGTAACATACAATGCAATTACTGTGTCAGAAAGTTTGACTGCCCCAATGAGAGCAGACCTGGTGTAACCACTGAAGTTCTTTCACCGGAGGAGGCATGCAAAAAGTATCAAATAGTGAAAGAAAAAATGCCTGATCTCAAAGTGGTAGGTATAGCAGGTCCCGGAGATTCTCTGGCAGAGTTTGAAAAGACAAAAAAAACCTTGACACTTATCAGAGAAAATGATCCTGAGGTGACCTTCTGCTTATCAACAAACGGACTGCTCCTTCCTCTGTACGCTGATGAACTTGTTGAATTAGGTGTGTCTCATGTGACAGTGACAATAAATGCAGTTAATGCTGCCATCGGCGCAAAGATCTACAAGCATATAGACTTTATGGGAAACAGGTATTTTGGAGAAGTGGGAGCGGCAATTCTTATGGCTAATCAGATGGCAGGCCTGAAGAGGCTCACCTCACTGGGCATTGTCTGTAAGGTTAACATAGTAATGCTTAAAGGCATAAATGAATTCCACATACCTCTAGTAGTTGCCAAAGCAAAGGAACTGGGCTGTGAAATAACAAACATCATGCAGCTGATACCTGTTGCAGGAAGTGCTTTTGAAAACATGCCTCTTACAAGCAATAAAGAGATTATGGAAATGCGAAAAAAATGCGAACTTTCAATGAAGCAAATGTATCACTGCCGCCAGTGCCGGGCAGATGCCATCGGAACACTTGACAATGACCAATCTATAAATTTCAGAGGCTGTTCAGGGGCCTGCCCGACTGAGAAAGAGGAGGTAAAAGCTGAAAAGCCGGTACTCTTTGCTGTCTCTTCAAAGAGTGGAGTACTGGTAGACCAACATTTTGGTCACGCAACAGACTTCTATATATATGAGTACAAGGATAACACTATAAGATTCAAGGAAAGAAGGAGTGTATCAAAGTACTGTGACGGATCGGACAGCTGTGACGGAATGGGAGGCGGAAAAAAGGAGGGCAGGATAGATGCTATTCTTGAGGCAGTAAAGGATTGCACCGGAGTTTTGGCAATGCGTATCGGAGAAGCACCAAAGCAGAAGCTCAAGGAGAATTTCATCGAAACCTTTACTACTTATGACCGCATTGAGGATGCAGTCAGGCAGGCGGTAGAAAAAATGTGTGTGTAAATAGCTTGGTATAGCTGATTAAGCATTCTATAGTACACATTCTGTTGGGAATTGAAGGTCTTTTTTGGATTTTTTATTAAACTTTATAATGGGAAGTGAGGAATTATTATGATCAGTCCAAAATATCATGTATTTGTCTGTGCAAGCTGCAGAATTAACGGAACACAGAAGGGATACTGCCATTCAAAAGGAGCAGTAAACTTAATTCAGAAGTTCATGGAGGAGATTGATGACAGAGATCTGTCAAGTGACGTGATGGTAACCAATACAGGCTGCTTCGGAATATGTGATAAGGGCCCTGTGGTTGTAATTTACCCTGAAGGCACCTGGTATGGAAATGTGACCGAGGATGACGTTGAGGAAATTGTAGAGAACCATCTGGAAAATGGAGAAAAGGTAAAAAAGCTGATGATTTAGAATAGGATTGGTTAATCAGGAATTTATAAAGGGTCGCAAGGTTGATATTAACGCTGTCTCAGACTATAAGAAGGGGTGTGCAATTTATGATAAGAATTACAGATGTAACTCTATGTACCATAAACTACAAGTCTGCCCCTAAGGATTTACTGCTGAGACTCTATAAGCTTCTACTTCAAACAGGAGTAAATTTCATAGAAATCACCATACCCATTTTAAATTTAATTGGTAAAAGTATTGATCAGAGCAAGACCATACTGAGAGTCGGTCATCCCGCAGAAATCAAATATCATATGGGGTTCATAAGGTATGTTTGCAGACACAGCGGTTTTGAGGTTCCTTCAGGTACAATTTCAGAAATACAGGTAAATGATATAAGGGAAATAAACATACTGAACAGATTTTCCGGGTATGAGAACATTCGTATTGTAGGTATGGATGACCTTTTACAGCATGATTATCTGAACGTATTCGACAGATTGAAGAGAATAAATGGCAGCCAGCCGGAATTCTGTCCTCAAAATAACTACTATTGTGCAACAGCTCTTGCCGTTGAATGGATATTAAACGGAGGGGACAGTATTGCAGCAAGTTTTTGCGGAAATGGCGGGTATGCAGCATTAGAGGAAGTCATAATGGCACTTCGCATAACAAAACGCCATAAACCCAATCAGGATTTAGCCATTCTGAGAGAATTGAAAAGCATTTTTGAGGAGTTATCAGGGACTGTTATAGCTCAAAACAAACCGGTAATAGGAGATAGAATTTTTGATGTTGAGTCGGGTATTCATGTAGACGGTATATTTAAAAACGGTGCCACTTATGAGCCCTTTGAACCTTCGGTCGTTGGAATGGAAAGAAGGATTATAGCCGGTAAACATTCGGGCAGAACAACTATAGAAATAAAGTTGAAGGAATATGGATTGGAATTCCCAAAGGAGAGGATAGCCGAATTGCTGGGGAATGTTCAGCATATGAGCATCAGTCTGGGGAGAAGTATAACAGATCAGGAATTTATTAAGCTTGCCTATAATTTTACAAAATAGTATTATAAAGGAATAACTTGGGGTCTTTCGGATTGTTGATCGACCACAGAGGGGTGGGCTTAATATTGAAGCAGAAGAAATATATTATAGACACGACACTTCGTGATGGAGAACAGAGTCCGGGTTTTGCATTCAGTTTGGAGCAAAAGGCAAAACTGGCAATATTGATGGACAGGGCAGGAATTCACCAGATTGAAGCTGGCATCCCTGCAATGGGCAATTATGAAAAGGACTCAATATGCAGGATAATGGAAAACAGGCACAGGGCGAGAGTCTCAACCTGGAACAGGTTGAACAGGGAGGATATTCAGCATTCCTTTGACTGTAGTCCGGATATTATTCATATCAGTGCTCCGGTGTCTTACGTCCATATTTATTCAAAACTCAAGAAAAACAAGGTCTGGCTTCAAAAAAATCTTCAGGAGTGCGTTGGGTTTGCCCTTGATAAGGGATACAACGTATCCGTAGGTTTTGAAGATGCTTCAAGAGCCGATATAACCTTTATGATCAGCATTGCCGGTTTGTTGAAGGATATGGGGGTATCAAGCATAAGGTTTGCTGATACCGTCGGAGTACTTACACCCTCCAGGTCATATCAGGCAATCAGTGAAATCATCAGCCATACGGGAATCACCCTGGGAATTCACGCACATAATGACCTGGGAATGGCTGTCGCAAATTCATTGGAAGCAGCAAGAGCGGGAGCTGAGTTCATAGATACAACCCTTTTTGGAATTGGAGAAAGAGCAGGAAATTGCGATTTGAATCAATTAATAGCAGCTTCCGAACATATTTTTGACATACGGCCTAATCATACAGACGCAAGTCTGTTAAAGGAAAAAGGCAGAGAAATCATATTCGGAACTCAGACTTAACTCATCATTAAGCTAACATCAACTAAAGGGGGTGATACCATGGATTTATCACCATTATTTATATCACTGAAGGTTGCATTTACAGCTACATTAATAACTATATTTACAGGGATTGCCGCAGCAAGATATGTTCTTAAAATTAAAAAGTTAAAGGGTTTTATTGATGGCTTGTTTACACTTCCAATGGTATTGCCTCCTACGGTTGTTGGTTTTTTTCTGTTGCTTCTGTTGGGTAAAAACAGTGTCCTGGGGAAATTGCTTATACAAATGAACATTAATGTAGTATTTACGTGGGTAGGGGCTGTAATAGCCTCTACTGTTGTATCATTCCCGTTAATGTACAGAACGGTAAGAGGGGCCCTGGAGCAATTTGATATTAACATTATTTATGCTGCAAGAACTCTAGGTATAAAGGAAAACAAGATTTTCTGGACTATTGTGATTCCCAATGTAATACCAAGTCTGATTGCAGGAACCATTCTGACGTATGCCAGAGCTCTGGGGGAATTTGGTGCCACTATGATGCTGGCAGGAAACATTCCCGGGAAAACCCAGACCATGTCGGTAGCGGTTTATTCGGCTGTTCAGGCGGGGGATATAAACACTGCCTTCAGCTGGGTTGCTGTTGTCTGCGCAATGTCCTTTACAGCAATGATTGTTATGAATTATTTGAATGGAAGACAAGTTGAAAAGGCCTCGAAAAGGGGTGATTATTAATGTCTCTTCTGGTTGATATCAAGAAAAGGTTAGGCGATTTTGTTTTAGAAGTTAAATTTTCAGCAGAAAATGAAATTATGGGCTTACTTGGCGCATCAGGCTGCGGTAAGAGCATGACACTCAAATGCATAGCCGGAATTGAAAATCCTGACGAAGGCAGGATAGTTTTAGGGGATAGAGTTTTATTTGATGCTGAAAAGAAAATAAACCTGTCGTCCCGGCAAAGGAGAATAGGGTACTTGTTTCAAAGTTATGCTCTTTTCCCTAATATGACAGTTGAGGAAAACATCGGCGCGGGGGTTAACCGTCCAAAAAAAGAGAGAGCTGAAATCGTTAGACATAGTATAGATACTTTTTTTCTGAGAGGACTGGAAAAGAAGCGTCCCTGGCAGCTCTCGGGAGGTCAGCAGCAGCGGGTGGCGCTTGCCAGGATTCTGGCATCCGAACCCGAAATCATTATGCTGGATGAACCCTTCAGTGCTCTGGACAGCAATCTGAAGTGGCTGCTTGAACAGGAACTGATGGAGCTGCTTTCAACTTTTCCGGGAACAGTAATGCTGGTATCCCACAACAGAAATGAGATTTATCGCTTCTCGGACAGGGTAGCGGTTATGACTGATGGAAAAGTTGATACAATAGGAAGCAAGGGTGAACTGTTCAGGGAACCCAAAACCCTGTCGGCAGCTTTGTTAACGGGGTGCAAAAACATTTCCAGAGCAGAGAAAATTGATGAACATTCAATAAAAGCTGTTGATTGGGGAATAATTCTCTACTCCACCAAAGCAGTACCTGACAATATCAGGCATGTGGGTATGAGGGCACACTATATAAGGTATACCGGTAATAGTGATGAGCCAAATACTATGAAATGTCAGGTGGTAAAAGTTATTGAAAATCCTTTTTCATATATAATAATGCTAAGAAATGAATGTTATAATTTTGGAACACTTCCAATTAAAATTAGATGGGAAGTTGATAAGGAGATCTGGGACAACATTAGTATGAGTGGCGGGACTGTAAGGCTGGTCTTTGACAGTGATAAGCTGCTGCTGCTTACATGATAATTTTACTCAGTCAAATAGCTTTGCGCATATTGGCAATATTGGGATATGTTTTACCAAAGAGAACTTTCGAGTGCCTGAAACTTAAAGTGTTGGATATTCCATTCGTCACTTGTCCTGCCTGAGGAGAGAATATTTCTCAGGAAGACGGGAAATGTCCCTCCGGTGGAATTACACCAGGCCAAAAAAGATGGCCGGAAGCCTTGTGAATTGCACGCTGGCTAAAAAAAGACAAAAACTGCATTGATTAACAGATTATCTTCGAGAAATTTACACACACCTCCTAATATAATGATTACATAATATTAGGGGGTGTTTTTATGAACAGTGGCAAGTTGAAAATCTTTTTAAGTATACTTTTAATCCTGATTATAATATTTACAATAGAGCCGGTTTCGGGTTTTACTCTTGCGGAGAAAGGAGAGGTTGGGCTGTGGAGTTATGTCTCAGATTTGGCACAGGGTCGGGTGCTGATAACAACTGATACAACATGCGTGGAGGTTACACCGTCAGAGCAAAATACCGGTGTAGCATTATTTAAGTTTACCAATGAAAGGGCAGGGAAGCTTATTGATAATGCAACGGCTTATCAGAAAGCAGGAAAACAAGTATTAATCCAAATGAAGTCAGGAGAGTCGAAGAGAGCTAAAAAAACTGTCATACAAATTGAGAACCTCCTGGTGAAAAGGCTGTCAATGGAGACAAATGCATGTTTGGAAATTAATACGGGGCTTGTTGCAATACGCTTCGGCAGTGCAGGTGTGGCATCACTATATTCTGCGTCCCGAGGCGAGGATATCAAAGTTAATGTTAAAGAGATTCCAGATAGTGATTTGCCGGCAGAAATAAAGGATATTGTGGGAGACAGGCCTGTTTACGATATTTCAATTACAGCAGGTGACATGAAAATTTCAGACTTTGGGGGAGAGGCCATAAGAGTTTCTGTTTACTATACTTTAAATAAGGGAGAAGACCCCGATGCCATAGTTTTATATTATTTTAATAATAAGAGCAAGGCGGTTCAGGCAACAGGGAAGTTCAATGAAATAACTCAATCTTTAGAATTTATTACAACCCGCCTGTCACAGTTTGCTGTAGGATATCGATATATTGAATTTAGCGATATAAAATCAAATCCAAACAAGGATGATATTGAATTTGCAGCTTCAAGAGATATGCTCTGCGGGATGGGAAAGAATGAATTCGGGCCTGACGAGGCTTTAACCCGCGGAATGCTGGTGACGGTACTGGTAAAGCTAGCCGGAATCGAGCCGGCCCGGGCTGCAGGTTATGAGGATGTTGTGCCAGAAAAATATTATTCCCAATACATTGGATGGGCGGCAGCAAATGGATTGGTTGCAGGTGTCGGAAATAACAGGTTCAGACCTGATAAAGCAGTTTCCAGAGAAGAACTTGCAGTAATTCTTAATAATTTTATAAAGTATATGGATTTGATGCCCGAGACTAAAAATGACAGAGTCAGGTTAAGTGATATGGAAAATATTTTGTACTGGGCAAAAGAAGCTGTAAAAAATATGGTGACGCTGGGAATTATACCGACTGAGCCGGATAACAGGTTTGAGCCTGATAAACTGGTGACCAGAGCAGATTTTGCGGCAGTTCTTAAAAAAATTATAGAAATTAGTCTGGAAAGTGACTAAAATTCATGTGTTTTTAAGCTGCTGTACCTCGGGAATTCATTGCATCATGATTTAGCATTGAGAGAAAAGGCAAATAGACAAATATTTTATAAAATAATATTGTAAATTTATAACATTCATGGTAGAATAATGGTAGGTTGTACAATTTGATTAATATACGACTAATAAGATTAAAGTATATTTTTTTAATTTATCAAACTTATATATCTACCAAATAACATTTCATTTGACAGCAAGGTATTGACTTGATATTTTTCCAGACATTATTGTGCCGACATAAAAATCATCTCTAAATTTTCTTACTAAAAGAGTATGACTAAAAAATTAATAATACCGTCTTGAGGAAAACTATGTAAAAAAGGGTCTGTGGCTTTAGCATTTGCGCATACTCGTATGTAAATTTCTCCAAAAATACTATTATGCAAAATAGTATTTGTACAAGGGAAAATTAATTATATTTTTCATGGGTACAGTGAAGAACCAATACGCCAAAAGATATTGAGGAGGTGAAACAGTTATCACGTTTAAATCAGTTGATCCGGAAGAAAGCTGGTTGTGAACGCGAGTTTAGTACAAGCTATGGCAATTTTGTTCTTCATGTAAATAAAAAAAATGGAGGTTTACAAATGCGTAAAAAATTAATTTCTTTATTATTGGTGCTAATAATGTCTGTAACGTTATTAGGGTCTCAACTTACATCCTTTGCGGCAGATTCAGGTATATCGGTACAATTCAGCAACGGCAACGCCGCACCGGCATCTAACACAATTAATGCAAATTTCAGAGTTAAAAATACCGGCAGTTCACCTGTTAATCTTTCTGACCTGAAACTCAGATACTACTATACTATTGATGAGGACAAGCCTCAAAGTTTCTGGTGTGACCATGCGGGGATGCTCAATGGTTCCGGTTATTCAGATGTTACAAAAAATATTACAGGAACATTTGTAAAAATGGATCAAACCACCGACACTGCAAATTATTATCTTGAAGTCGGCTTCAACGCCAGCTCGGGAAATCTGCCGGCCGGAGCATACATTGATATCCAGACCAGAGTAACAAGAAATGATTGGAGTAATTATAACCAGTCAAATGATTATTCTTATAAGGCATCGGGTTCGTACATTGACTGGAGCAGGATTACTGCATATAATATCGGTACTCTTGTATTCGGTGAAGAACCGGTACCTGGTGTTGCCAATCCTGCTATCAGTCCGACATCTGCTGAGTTTGACAAGTACATACCTGCTGATATAACAGTAACTCTTACACCAAACGGAAATACCTTTAAGGAAATAACCGGGTTGGTGAAGGGGACTGATTATACCGTATCAGGAAGCACAGCAGTTATTCTCAAGAGCTATCTCAATACTCTTTCATTAGGCACAAAATCGCTTACCTTTGATTTTGGTGTTGCCGCTAATCCTGTAATTGCGTTAACAATTAAGGATACCACACCTCAGATTACAGGCCTGGGCGTAACCATTGGAACAGTCTCCGGTAAATCAGGCGATACTGTCACAGTTCCTGTTACACTGACTAATGTATCAAAAGCAGGGAATGTTGGGACATGCAATTTCTATATCGGATATGACACCAGCAAGTTGCAGGCAACTGCTGTTTCAGCCGGAAACATAGTGAAAAATCCAGATGTAAATTTCTCAAGTGCCATAAATAGCAGTACAGGTACCATCAGTGTATTATTCCTTGACGACACCCTTGGAAAAGAGTTAATAACCGCCGATGGTATTATTGCGACAATCACTTTCAAAATAACAGGAACTTCGAGTCAGACAGTACCTGTAAACTTCAAGACTGGGGGAGCCTTTGGCAATGGTAATATGACAAAGATTACAGACATTGCGTATATAAACGGAAGTGTTAAATTTTAATCCGTTTATGTAAATGAGTAAGCCATACTATATGACTGCCTATGGCCTATATGACTGTAGCCGGCCATATAGTATGGCTATAAAAAACTTAGTTTACCAAGGCTATCCAACAATATCAATATTCTATTTATAAAGGAGTGATTATTTTGAAAGTTAAAAGATATCTGCAAAAAGCAATGGCACTTATCACAACATTGGCAGTTATTGCATCCCTGTTTGCAGGTACAAGTGCATCAGCAGCCTCTACGACTCCGCCTTTTAATTATGCCGAAGCACTGCAAAAAGCAATATATTTTTATGATGCTGAAAAGTGCGGTCCGGGAATAACCGGAGGAAAGCTGGAGTGGAGAGGAGATTGTCATGTGGAAGATTGCCAGTTACCGCTGATCCCAAAGAATGCAGATTCAGTAGGAACAAACCTTTCGCAGGCATTTATCGATAGAAACAGAGCTGTTCTTGATCCCGACGGCAATGGAACTTTGGATCTCCACGGCGGATTCCATGATGCAGGCGATCATGTCAAATTCGGCCTGCCGCAGTCATATACAATTTCAACTTTGGGATGGGGGTTCTACGAGTTCAGGGATTCTTTCGAGAAAATAAATGAAGAGGACCACATGATCGATATTCTGAAATGGGGAAATGATTATTTGCTCCGTTCAACATTTCTTAATGACAATGGCGAGGTAGTAGCATTCTGTTACCAGGTAGGAGAAGGAAGTATTGATCACAACTGGTGGCAGCCCCCTGAGCTGAATGAAAAGAGCAAGGTTCAGCGTCCTGCATATTTCGCAACTTCTGAAACCCCTGCCAGTGACCAGTGTGCAGGTGCTGCTGCTGCTCTTGCCATTAACTATCTGAATTTTAAGGATTCTGAGCCTGAATATGCCGAAAAATGCCTGAACACAGCAAAAGCTTTGTACAAATTTGCGGTCAAATACCGGGGCTGTGGCTATTCCGGCGGATTCTACAACTCCTCCTTTGATGACGACGAAATGTCCTGGGCAGCTGTATGGCTGAATATTGCAACAGGGGACAAGTCTTATATCAATGATATCGTGGCTGTTTCAGCTGACGGCCATTATACCGGATATATTAAAAAAATCGTAGCTTCAACACAGGATGACTGGCAGAATATCTGGGTGCATTCCTGGGATACGGTATGGGGAGGCGTTTTTGCAAAATTAGCCCCAATTACCAACAGTGAGAGAGACTGGTACTTCTTTAGATGGAATCTTGAATACTGGTCGGGAATACCTCATGAAGACCCCAATGACGGTACTTTTATGGCGGGCACTCCTGCGGGATTCAAAGTAATAAATACCTGGGGATCGGCAAGATATAACGCGGCAGCACAGTTATGCGCAGTTGTGTATACCAAATATACCGAAAAGCAGGATGTATCGGATTGGGCCAGGGGTCAAATGGATTACATACTGGGAGATAATCCCATGGGCAGAAGCTATGAAGTAGGATACTCCGACAGTTCGGCAAAGCACCCCCATCACCGTGCGGCACACGGTTCAAAAACACTCAGTATGCTTGAACCTGCTGAACACAGGCATACTCTGTGGGGAGCACTTGTTGGCGGACCTGATTCCAAAGATAACCATGTGGATGAGACTACTGACTTTGTTTACAACGAAGTAGCCATTGATTATAATGCAGGTTTTGTTGGTGCTCTGGCAGGTCTGTTCAAGTATTATGGAGAAGGTCAAAAACCTTTGGCGGATTTCCCTCCGAAGGAACCTGACAGTATAGATTTCTATACGGAATCAAAGCTTGAACAGGAAAATTCCGAGAGAACACAGCTTACTGTGAATATTCATAATGAAACCAGCAGACCGCCTCAATTTGTGGATGGATTAAAGCTCAGGTATTTCTTCAATATATCTGAAATGCTAAGTGCCGGTCAATCCATAAAGGATGTTGCTGTTCAGGTTATGTATGACGAAGCCGGTGTTACAGACGGTAAAGCAGCTGCAGTAAAGGGGCCTTTTGCATGGAACGAGGCAAATGGTGATTATTATATTGAAATAGACTGGAGCGGGAACAGTTTCTACGGCGACAGAGAGTTCCAATTTGCACTGGTTGCAGCTCAGGATTCAAGCTGGAAGACTCACTGGGATACCACAAATGACTGGAGCAGGCAGAATATTACTGATAAATATGCAGTAAACCAGAACATTTCAGTTTTTAAGAATGGTGAAAAAGTATTTGGTATTGAGCCTCCAAAGGGAAATACCGGAATACAGCCCGGCGATCTTAATGAAGACGGAAGCATCGATGCCCTGGACTATGCCATATTAAAAAGGTACCTGCTTGAGCAGACCGGAGAAATAAAGCTTGATATTTGGGATTTAAACAGGGATTCGGAAATAAATGCTCTTGACTTTGCAGAATTGAAAAGAATTCTGCTTAATCAGCAATGAGCCGATCCTTATGCATTGTGCAAATGTTTCCGGTAAAACAATTACAAAGTATTAGGAGGATTTTTATGAAAAAATATATTTGTTTGCTGCTTTCTGTAACAATCATATTACTTGCTGCATTTCCGGTATATATTTCAGCTGCCGGGACAGTGAAACTGGGAGATGTGGATAATGACGGACAGGTTTCGGCACTGGATCTGGCTGCGGTAAAAAAGCATGTCCTCGGGACTGCTGTTCTTACGGGAGATGCTTTTACGGCAGCCGATGTGAATGCCAACGGCAAAGTTGAAGCCCTTGACCTTGATGAAATCAAACAGTATCTGCTTGGAAATATAACAAGGTTTTCAGGTGAAAACCAACAGCAGCCAGGTATAGGTATAAACTGGATGGATGGGAAATTATTATATCCTGTGGGAGTAAACTATGCATGGTATAACTGGTCATATGAGTTTTCAGATAACAACTGGACATCAAATTTTTCCAGAATAAAGAGTGATATTGAGGCAATGGCAGCTAAGGGAATTCATTCTCTAAGGTGGTGGATATTCCCTGATCTGGCTTATGGGCCTATTTGGTCAGGAGCCAACGAAGGCAGCTTATGTACCGGTCTTCCTGACAAGTGGGTGGAGCATATGAAAGAGACCTGTGACTATGCTCTGTCAAAGAATATAAAGATTTATTGGACAATAACAAGCTTTGACTGTGCAAGAGCAGATGATTCGGTTGACCATGATGACATAATTGATAATCCCACTGTATTGCAAAGTTTCCTGGACAATGCAATGAAACCAATTCTTCAGGCATTGGGAGATCATCAGGGAGTAATGGGCTGGGATATCATAAATGAGCCTGAGTGGATTGTAAACAAAGAGGACAACGGCGAGCCTAATGGAAAGGGTGAAAGTTTCCCTCTTTCTGCAATGAGAAATTATATTAAGACTACCTGTACATATATACACCAATATGCAAAGCAGCCCGTAAGCTTTGGAAGTGCCAACATGAAATGGCTTGGTGCACAGTATGATCTCTGGGACGGTTTGGGTCTTGATTTCTACGATTTCCACTGGTATGACTGGGCAACACCCTATTTTAACCCTGTTACAACTCCTGCTTCAAGTCTGAACCTTGACAAACCGGTAATTATCGGAGAAATGATGCCGAATAGCAAGGGTTCATCCTTGGGAATGACCCATAAGCAGGTAATGGATGCTATTTATAAAAACGGTTATGCAGGATATCTGCTCTGGGCCTGGAACGATAGTGCAAATGACTGTAAACCGTATATTGCTAATGATTTCATTGATTTTGGGGCAGAGCATCCGGATGTGGTAAGGTAGTATCCACTCCGGCTATACATATGTTTTGTAAAGGAGGTATTATGTTATGAAAACCTGGAAAAAAGTAATTTCAATACTTACAGCAGTTATAATTTTTACAGCATTTTGTTTTTCATCCAAATCAAGCGTATATGCGGTAGACACCAATAATGATGACTGGCTGCATTGCGCAGGTGATAAAATCTATGATATGAATGGAAATGAGGTATGGCTCACAGGTGCCAACTGGTTTGGCTTCAATTGCAGTGAAAATGTATTTCATGGTGCCTGGTATGATGTAAAGACAATATTGACCGGTGTTGCTGACAGAGGTATAGGTTTGTTGAGAATACCGATTTCAACTGAACTTTTATACAGCTGGATGGCCGGAACCCCGAACAAGGTTTCAAGTGTCACCGCCAGTAATAATCCGCCCTATTATGTATGTAATCCTGATTTTTATGACCCGGAAACCAAAGGGGTCAAAAACAGTATGGAGATTTTTGATATTATAATGGGATACTGCAAGGAACTTGGCATAAAGGTTATGATAGACGTTCACAGCCCGGATGCTAATAATTCAGGCCATATGTACCCATTGTGGTATGGTTTGAATACCTCTACGGCAGGTAAAATAACTACTGAAAAGTGGATAAATACTTTAGTATGGCTGGCCGACAAATACAAGAATGATGATACTATTCTGGCAATAGATTTAAAAAACGAACCTCACGGTAAGCGCGGGTATGCACAGGAAACACCAAAAGATATAGCCAAATGGGACAATTCTACAGATGAAAACAACTGGAAATATGCGGCTGAACAGTGCTCAAGAGCAGTTCTTTCCGTTAATCCCAAGTTCCTGATTGTTATTGAAGGTGTTGAGCAATATCCCAAAACAGAAAAAGGTTATACATATGATACACCCGATGTTTGGGGTGCAACAGGAGATGCTGCTCCGTGGTATGGTGCATGGTGGGGAGGAAATTTAAGGGGGGTAAAAGATTATCCTGTAAACCTGGGAACATTGAACAGTCAGATTGTTTACTCTCCTCATGACTATGGGCCTTCTGTGTATAATCAGACCTGGTTTGACAAGGATTTTACAACCCAGACCCTGCTTGATGACTACTGGTATGACACCTGGGCATATATTGACGAACAGGGGCTTGCACCACTTCTTATCGGAGAGTGGGGAGGGTTTATGGATGGCGGAAAGAATCAAAAATGGATGACTTTGTTGAGAGATTATATGATTGAAAAACGTATAAATCACACTTTTTGGTGTATTAATCCCAATTCCGGTGATACCGGAGGGTTACTTAGCTATGATTGGTCAACCTGGGACGAGGCAAAGTATGGGTTGCTGAAACCCGCATTATGGCAGGCAAACGGAAAGTTTATTGGGCTTGACCACCGGATACCGCTTGGTTCAAACGGAATTTCACTGGGAACTTACTACGGTATGAACTAAGTGATAAAGATAACCGATTGGGCAAGGTAGCTCTGGACAATTACGGAATAAAATAATAAGATAATAATAAAAGCGGCTGCATAGTCGCTTTTATTATTATCTTATTTTAAAACGGCTAAAATCAAAACAAATTTTATATATGATGGACATGTTCTTATTTTGGAGGCAGACAATGAATGAAGTAGACATTATTATAAAGCAGATATTAATTTTAACCTTGCTGGGAATAACAGGTTTTGCAGCAGGAAGAAAAAAGTTCCTTCCCGAGGATTCCCATAAATATATTTCGGCCCTGATTTTAAAGATAACCATGCCTTTTTTGATATTTACAACCATGGGGAATTATTCATTTACAGGAGAAACCCTAAAAAACGGCCTTTTTATCTTTCTGCTTGGAGCAGCCTTTATTCTTTTTGGAGGGCTCATAGCCCTTGGACCCTGTAAGCTGATGAAAATACGTGATAAGGCCTTGAATATATATGTGGCACAATCAATGTTCGGAAACGTTATATTTATGGCATACCCGCTGCTTAAAGCAATGTATGGTGATGAGGGTATAGTTTATGCTATTTTCTTCAACATTGCAAATGACGCCATACTCTGGACCTTGGGAGTCTACTTGTTCAACAGGCATAATTCAAAAAACTGGCGGGATAACCTATCCCATCTGGTTAATCCCAATACCATTGCTTTTCTGGGCGGAATATTAATGATAGTGCTCAAAGGTGTTTTTCAAATTGAAAAGACTGCTGCCTATGAACGTGTGTGGGATGTACTCTACACTGCATTTAACGGTTTGGGACATACTACAATTTACCTGTCCATGGTGTTTATAGGTCTGATACTGTCCAATGTGAGAATTACCGGTATGACAGAGATATTAAGCAAGTCAAAATATTTGGTTTATTCAGCGTTCAAGCTCCTAATAGTTCCGGTTTTAGCAATTCTGTTTTTTAGGTTTACCGGTAATTTTTTTGATGTATTTGTAAAGAGGATAGTAGTACTGCAGCTTGCAATGCCTTCGTCAACTATAGTTTCGGCGTTGGCACTCCAGTATGATTCGGACTATAATGCTGCAACCGAGGGGATATTCATATCGACACTGCTTTCTATATTCACACTTCCCTTTATAGTATATCTACTGGTATAAATAAGGGAATTAAAAAAAATACTTGTATATTATAGGCTAATCTGTATAAATATTCAACATACAAAGATTTATGCAGGTTGGCCTATATAAAATAAATCCGAATATTAAAAGCGATCAATTAAAAATTGTTCGCTTTTTTAATTGACAATGGTCTTTGATATTTGATAATATTAAATCAATAAAAGGCGAATGATTTTTCTAAATATCAAAAAAATGTTCATATGGAGGCATGTACAATGTGTATTTCTAAAGATGCTAAAGTAGCAGTTATCATGGGAAGTGATTCCGACCTTTCAGTAATGAAAAGCTGTATCAAGCTTTTGAAGGATTTTGAAGTTCAGTGTGACGTTATGGTATGTTCAGCTCATAGAACACCGGATAAGGCATCTGAATTCGCAAAGAACGCAGAGGCAAACGGGATCGACGTTATTATTGCGGCAGCAGGAAAAGCAGCGCATCTTCCTGGAGTGCTTGCAGCATATACACCTGTACCTGTTATAGGAGTACCAATAAAGTCATCTACTCTTGACGGCCTTGATTCACTTTTATCCATTGTTCAAATGCCTGCCGGAATTCCTGTTGCCACTGTTGCAGTTGATGGAGCAGAGAATGCCGCGCTTCTGGCGGTTCAGATTTTATCAGTTGCTTATCATGGTTTGAGAGACAAAATGCTGGACTACAAAAAATCACTTGCAGACAAAGTTGAAAAAAAGAATATTGAACTTCAGAAAAAGCTGGAAGAACTATAACAGGCCATTGAAGAACTGTAATTGGCCATTGATTTAATGTATGGCAATATAACGAGGCGGAAAAATGTCTCCCACTTCTACAAGTGGCGGGTTCCGCTCAGGTTTTCAGGCGACGAGTATATCTCTCGCCTCGTTGAAACGCCGCTGATCTGAGAAAATTTTTCTACAATCGAAAAATTTTCTTTGAATTAGGCGTTATAAGAACCCAATATGCAGTAAAAAAGGAGTTACTCATGTGTGAATTAGGGCAATGCTTACAGTGCGAAAATCTTGACTGCTTTGACGACAGAAAGGATAAAATGCACGAAGAATGTGGAGTATTCGGAGTATATTCTATTGAAAACAGTGGTGTTGACGTAGCCGGAATGACATATTACGGCCTGTACTCACTTCAGCACAGAGGACAGGAAAGTGCTGGAATTGCAGTAAGTGACAATGAAACAATAGTTTTCCACAAGGATATGGGCTTGGTTCCGGAAATTTTCGACAAGGTTGTGTTAACACACCTTCAGGGTTCAATGGCTGTGGGCCATGTGAGATACTCAACAACAGGTGCAAGCCGCCGTGAAAATGCTCAGCCCATAGTTGTCCGCACCAGAAACGGACAAATCGCACTGGCTCACAATGGTAACATTGTTAATGCTTCAATTCTCAGAGAACAAATGGAAGAGAGCGGTACCATATTCCAGACAACAAACGATACAGAGGTTCTGGTTAATCTTGTAACCAAGCATAGTATTACTTCGGAGACAATTGAAGAAGCAGTTGAAAAAATGATGAAGGATGTAAAGGGTTCTTACGGACTTATATTAATGACTGCCAATAAAATGGTGGGTGTCAGAGATCCTTATGGAATCAGGCCCCTGTGCATTGGTAAAACTTCCTCAGCATATGTTATAGCGTCAGAATCCTGTGCACTTGATGCCGTAAATGCCGATTTTATAAGAGATATTGAGCCCGGGGAAATTGTAACAATAGAAAATAATGAGATCAGATCAATAAAAGCTTTTGATATTAAGGATACAAAACTGTGCATTTTTGAGTTTGTGTATTTTGCCAGACCTGACAGTGTAATTGACGGTGCAAGTGTACAGCAGTCAAGATATGAGGCGGGCAAGCGTTTGGCAATTGAACATCCTGTAGAGGCGGATGTAGTAATAGGTGTTCCTGACTCAGGTATTTCGGCTGCCATAGGCTTCTCAAAGCAGGCAGGTATTCCTTACGGTGAAGGTATAGTTAAAAACAGATATATAGGAAGAACCTTTATTCAGCCAAGCCAGGGTATGAGAGAGGTTGCTGTTCGCATAAAACATAATGCAATTAAAAAGACAATCGAAGGAAAAAGAGTTGTAATTATTGATGATTCAATAGTTAGAGGTACGACTACCAGAAGAATAGTTAAAATACTAAAGAAAGCCGGCGCAAAAGAGGTTCACATGAGAGTAAGTTCACCACCTCTAAAATATCCATGCTATTTTGGAATAGATATTTCATCAAGAAAAGAACTGGTAGCAGACAAACTTTCTGTTCATGAGATAAGGGAAATGATCTGTGCTGATTCTTTGGGTTACCTGAGCCTGGAAGGGCTGTTGAAAACACCTGTGGATTCCAAATGCGGCTTCTGCTCAGCCTGTCTTACAGGTGACTATCCCATTGAGGTTCCTGCTGAGGGAGACAAGTTCAGTTGCGGATCCTAACGGGACGAAAACAAATTTAAAGCTGGAAAAATTTTTCTATGCAAAATAACTTTACAGATTATTTTAACTCCCAAGTTTTTGTTGGGACGCTAATATTTTACAATTATTGGAGGGTATTATGACCACATACAGAGATGCCGGTGTTGACGTTGAAGCGGGGTATGAAGCAGTTAAGCTAATGAAAAACCATGTCAAACGCACCTTCAGACCCGAGGTGATGACAGAATTAGGCGGTTTTGGCGGATTATTCAGCCTTGATAAATCAAAGTATGAACAGCCTGTTTTGGTTTCAGGAACAGATGGAGTAGGAACCAAGCTCAAGATGGCTTTTTTGATGGACAAGCATGATACAGTGGGTATTGACTGTGTGGCAATGTGTGTTAACGACATTGTTTGCAGCGGTGCAGAGCCTCTATTTTTCCTTGACTATGTTGCTGTGGGAAAGAACTATCCTGAAAAAGTTGCCGAGATAGTAAAGGGTGTTGCCGAAGGCTGTGTAATGTCGGGCTGCTCATTGATCGGCGGTGAAACTGCCGAAATGCCTGGCTTTTATCCTGTTGACGAATATGACCTGGCCGGTTTTACCGTAGGAATAGTCGATAAAAATAAGATTATTGACGGCAAAAAGATCAAAGCCGGGGACAAACTCATTGGTCTCCCTTCCTCAGGTATTCACAGCAATGGCTATTCCTTGGTAAGGAAACTCATTAATCCCACAGAAAGCAATGTCACGGAATATGTTGAAAAGCTTGGCTGTACATTAGGTGAGGAGCTATTGAAGCCTACCAGAATATATGTGAAGCTTGTGCTGGATTTAATAGAAAAGTACGAGATAAAAGGAGTTTCACATATAACAGGCGGAGGCTTTATTGAAAATATTCCAAGAATGGTCCCAGAAGGGTTAAGAGTAAATATAGAAAAAGGTTCCTGGCCTGTGCTGCCAATATTCGGATTACTCCAAGGCCTGGGCAATATGCAGGACAGTGATATTTATAACACCTTTAATATGGGAATTGGTATGGTTATGGCGGTTGACAGCAGTAAAGCCGATGAAATAGTTGCTTATCTCAAATCAACCGGTGAGGCTGCATATATTATCGGTTCATTAACCGAAGGTGAAGCAGGGGTTGACATATTATAATATCTCAATGATCCATGAAAATTATGATTCCTCTATTGCGGAACGTGGGAGGCAAATATGCTTAAGATAGGCGTATTGGTGTCTGGAGGCGGTTCAAACCTCCAGGCAATTATTGATAAAATAGAAAGCGGATATATACAGAATGTTCAGATAGTAACCGTTGTGTCCAGCAAACCGGATGTGTACGCGCTGGAGAGGGCAAAAAATCATCGAATCAACGGTATTTTCATTTCGAGAAAGTTCTTTAAAAATATCGAAGAATATGACGAAGCACTGATAAGTCATTTTAGAGAGTTTAATGTTGATCTGGTGGTTATGGCAGGCTTCCTTTCAATTCTGGGAGAGCGTTTCAGCAAATATTTTGAAAATAGAGTAATTAATATTCACCCATCTTTGATTCCCGCATTTTGCGGAAAGGGTTTCTATGGAATAATTCCACATAAAAATGTTTTGGAGTCAGGTGTCAAGGTAACCGGAGCAACTGTTCATTTTGTTGAACTGGAAGCTGATGCAGGGCCGATTATTCTGCAAAAGGCAGTATATGTGGAAGAGAACGACACTCCTGAAATTCTTCAGAAAAGGGTTATGGAACAGGCAGAGTGGGAGATACTTCCCGAAGCAATAAAACTTTTTGCAGAGAACAGGCTAGTCATTGAAGGCAAACGAGTCAAAATAGTTTAAACCTCAATCTGAACTTGGCTGCTCATTGAAGTAAAGTGGTAAGAGTTCGAGTATTGAGTTAATTTTATAACGTTAAGTTCAAATTTAAAATTTGATTGGAGGACTGGGTTTATGATTAAGCGTGCGTTAATAAGCGTTTCAGACAAAACAGGTATTGTTGATTTTGCAACAGCTCTTGCTTCAAAAGGTGTGGAGATAATATCAACCGGAGGAACAGCCAAAGCTCTTTCAGATGCAGGATTAAAAGTGATAAACATTTCGGATATTACCGGGTTTCCTGAATGTCTGGATGGAAGGGTAAAGACACTCCACCCGAAGGTTCATGCAGGACTTCTTGCCATCAGAAGCAACGAAGAGCATATGAAACAGATAAGGGAACTGGGCGTTGAAACTATTGATATAGTTGTTATAAACCTCTATCCTTTCAAGCAGACAATATTAAAAGGTAATGTTGAGCTGGAGGAAGCAATTGAGAATATTGATATCGGCGGACCTACAATGTTAAGAGCTGCTGCAAAGAATTATCAGGATGTGGCCGTTGTTGTTGATCCTGCCGATTATGAAAAAGTACTTACAGAATTCAATGAATCAGGTGATGTAAGTGTGAAAACCAAATTCAGACTTGCATACAAGGTTTTTGAGCATACAAGCCACTACGATACCCTGATTGCTAAATATCTCAGAGATACTCTCGGTGATATTGATTTCCCAGAAACACTTTCATTAACCTTTGAAAAGGTTCAGGATATGCGCTATGGTGAAAACCCTCATCAGAAAGCTGTATTCTATAAGGAAGTAGGAGCTAACAGAGGAATTCTTCCTAGTGCTGTACAGCTTCACGGAAAAGAATTGTCCTTTAATAACATAAACGATACAAATGGTGCAATCGAACTTGTTAAGGAATTTATTGAGCCTACGGTTGTTGCTGTCAAGCATACAAACCCATGCGGTGTAGGCAGCGCTGCAACCATATATGATGCATACATGAGAGCATATGAATCAGATCCGGTATCAATTTTCGGCGGTATCATAGCCGCCAACAGGGAAATTGATGGAAAAACAGCTGAAGAAATAAATAAGATTTTTGTTGAAATAGTGGTAGCACCAGCTTTTACGGATGAAGCCCTGGCAATTCTGACTCAGAAGAAGAATATCAGACTCTTGAAGCTAGAAGGAATTGAAGAAAAAGTTCCTGCAGACACTCTTGATATGAAGAAGGTCTGCGGTGGTCTCCTTGTCCAGAAGTACAACAGCCAGCTGTTCAATGAAGAAGATCTCAAATGTGTAACCGAAATTCAGCCTACAAAGGAACAGATGGAAGACCTTGTATTTGCAATGAAGGTAGTGAAACATACAAAATCAAACGCTATAGCTCTTGCAAAGGGTAAGATGACTATTGGAGTTGGACCGGGTCAAACCAACAGAATAGTTCCGACCAGAGTTGCAATCGAATATGCCGGCGAAAGGTCAAAGGGTGCGGTTATGGCTTCTGATGCTTACTTCCCATTTGACGATTGCGTTGAAGCGGCAGCTGCTGTAGGAATCAAGGCAATAATCCAGCCGGGTGGTTCAATTAATGACCAGAAGTCTATTGATGCCTGCAACAAGTACGGAATTGCAATGGTATTTACCGGTATGAGACATTTCAAGCACTAGGAAAATCAGGGAGGCTCAATAGCTTTCAAAGCTATTATAATTAATCAAGTCCCTTAATGGAGGTATCAAATGAAGGTTTTGGTTGTTGGTGGGGGAGGAAGGGAACACGCTATTATATGGAAGCTTTCACAGAACCCGAAAATCACTGAGTTATTTTGTGCACCGGGTAATGGTGGTATATCAAAGCTTGCTGCCTGTGTTCCTATTAAAGGAACAGATATCGATGGAATAGTTAATTTCTCCAGAGAAAATAAGATGGATTTTGTTATGGTAGCACCCGATGATCCGCTTGTAGCCGGAATGGTGGATGCACTTGAGGCTGCAGGTATAAGAACCTTCGGACCCGTTAAGGCGGCAGCAATAATTGAAGGCAGCAAGTCCTTTTCAAAGGATCTTATGAAGAAATACAACATACCTACCGCCGGTTATGCGGTTTTTGAGAGCAGTGAAGAGGCACTCAGGTATCTTGATACCTGCAGCGCACCCATTGTTGTCAAGGCAGACGGTCTGGCACTTGGAAAAGGTGTTATTATCGCTCAGTCAATAGATGAAGCAAAAGCTGCAGTTAATAACATTATGAACGACAGGGTATTTGGGGAAGCAGGAAGCAAGGTCGTCATAGAAGAATTCATTGAAGGTCCCGAGGTGTCCATATTGGCCTTTACAGATGGAAAGACCGTAGTACCGATGGTTTCTTCACAGGATCACAAGCGAGTATTTGACCATGATCAGGGGCCCAATACCGGTGGAATGGGGACCTTCTCACCAAGCAGACTGTACGACAGCAAGCTGGCGGAAAAGTGCATGAAGGAAATTTACCTTCCCACAATTGAAGCCATGAATAAGGAAGGGCGCAAATTCAAGGGGATCTTGTATTTCGGACTGATGCTTACAAAAGACGGACCAAAGGTACTTGAATACAATGCACGCTTTGGAGACCCTGAAACTCAGGTGGTGCTCCCAAGGCTTAAAACAGATTTACTTGACATATTTAATGCAATTATAGATGAAAAGCTTGCTGACATAGAGATTGAGTGGAATGATAATGCCGCAGTATGTGTCATAGCAGCATCGGGCGGATATCCCGGAAAGTATCCTACCGGCCATGAGATAAACGGTCTTGAAGAAGCAGAAACTGATGAAAACACAATAATATTCCATGCCGGAACCTCCTGCAGGGACGGTAAGGTCTGCACCGCCGGTGGAAGAGTGCTGGGCGTAACTGCAGTAGAAGAAAACATGGAGAAAGCTATCGCTAAAGCATATGCAGGCATAGGAAAGATCAGCTTCGAAGGAATGCATTACAGGAAGGATATAGGGGCAAAATAAAAGGAAAAAACATATAAAGCTATATAAAGTTAGTAAAACTTAATAATGTTTGAAAAGCTATATAAAACAGCTTAACTGGTTACCTTAATTTTTGTGGTTGAACCGGGTAAGCTGTTTTTAGATATTGTAGTTTCATATAATACCAAATATTATTTATATTGATAAGAATATAAAAATGAATTGCCATTGTTTGTTGGAATTCGTTTGGAAGGGAGTATAGGCTAAACATGCAAGCAATAATTTTTACAGGTATTCAGGCAACAGGGAAGAGCACATTTTATAAGGAAAATTTTATAAATACCCATGTCAGAATAAATCTTGATATGCTGAAAACACGGGCAAGGGAGAGCATTATTCTGGAGGCCTGTATCAAAGCCGGACAATCTTTTGTTGTAGACAATACAAATCCTGCCGTAGCTGATCGAAAGAAGTATATTGATATGGCCCATAGTGCCCGATTCAAAGTAATCGGATATTATTTTCATTCCGATCTTAATGAGGCTATTAAGAGAAACAAGGAGAGAAAGGGAAGGGAGAATGTACCTCTACCGGGGATTAGAAGTACTCATGCCAGGCTTGAGGCTCCAACTATGGGAGAGGGCTTTGATGAATTATTTTATGTGAGAATGGGGCAGGATGGCAATTTTATTGTTGACAATATATCAGATCATAAAATCTCTCTCGGCAGCACTGAAGAAAAAGAGTGAAGGATTAATAAAATACTTTATGGGGATTATCCGGATAAACTGCTAATCCCCTTTATTATTATACGAATGTTGACATATATATCATAATGATATATCATATTCTGGAATATATTCTTGTAGAAAAAATTATAATGAATTGGGGTTCGGACATTGCCAAAGATTAATAAAACCAGATATGCCATACTTGGTGTTCTGAGTCTTGCTCCAGGCTCAGGTTACGATATTAAGAAAAATTGTGATAAGGGTATATCATATTTCTGGAACGAAAATTTTGGACATATTTATCCCGTTCTTAAGCAGATGGAAAAGGACGGGGTCATTACAAAGCAAGTTGAGCAAAACGAAGGAAGGCCTCCGCGTAATGTTTATTTTATTACCGAAAAAGGAAGAGATGAACTTACCAATTGGCTGATCAGTCCCACCAGTCAGACACCCCAGAGGTTGGAGCTGTTACTTAAGCTGACCTTTGCTAAAATTATTCCCTCAGAGACTATTATTAAGGAACTGGAGCGAATAAAAGAAGGTCATATCAGGAATTTGGAGAAGTTTTGCAAAATAGAGCAGGAGTATATGAGAAATAAAGAAGTTCAGGAGGATGGAGGATATCCATACTGGCTTTCAACGCTCCGCTACGGCATATATGACGCAGAATTCAGAATTAAATGGTGTGATGAAACAATTGAACGTATACGTAGTCATAGTGAAAAAAATAAATAATAATAACTAAAAATTTTTACGAGTTATATATCTTAATGATATATAACTCAGTGATATAAGGAGGCATAATGTCGAGAATATTATTTTTAAACGGCAGTGCCCACGGGCACATTAATCCCACACTTCCCGTGGTAAAGGAATTAGTACTTAGAGGCCATACGGTCAATTATTTTTCAACAGCAGAATTCAGGGAAAAGATTGAAGCTGCGGGAGCAGGATTTTTGGATTTTGGAAAAAAAGTAAACAAATTTTTCCAAAGCTATAAACCAGCCGGCAATCACCCTTTTTATACGCTTGTTGACTTTTTGCTTAAGCTGGACAGAATAGTAGTTCCAATAGTTTTGGACTGGGTCAGGGATAATGAAATAGATTTTATTGTACATGATGCCATGTTGGGAGGAGGGAATATAGCAGCTAAAAAGTTAAAGCTGCCAGCCATCTGTTCCTGTACTTCGTTTGCAATGAATAAACCTCCTCTACCGTTACATATGCTTGAACCGGGATTTCATCCACAGATGAATCTGTTATACCAGGATATAAAGGCTGCCAGACTGGAATGGGATTTTGAACAGCTTGACATAATGGATATATTTTTTAAAAAGGAAGATGCAAACCTTGTTTTTACCTCAAAAAGCTTTCAACCCCTTGCAGACAGTTTTGATGAGAGTTTCAAATTTGTTGGGCCTTCAATATCCCCAAGAGCTGAGGTTTTTGATTTTTCCCCTGAAGAAATAGAGAAGGGCCCGGTCATTTATATTTCCATGGGGACTATAAACAATAGCTGCGTTGAATTTTATAAAAAGTGTATTGAGGCTTTTAAGGAATCAAAGTATAAAATAATTATGTCCATAGGTAATAAAGCCCATATTGGTCAATTGGGAGAGATTCCCAACAACTTTATTGTCAGAAATCATATTCCGCAGCTTGAAGTCTTAAAGAAAACAGATGTATTTATAAGTCATGGCGGACTTAATAGTGTCAGCGAAGCTTTGTATTACGGTGTGCCTGTCATAGCCATACCTCAGGCAAATGACCAGCCCCTGGTTGCACGGCAGCTTGTAAATCTCGGAGCAGGCTTGTGTCTTGATAAGGGTAATGTTACTGCAGAACTTTTAAGGGATACTGTTGGCGAGGTGGTATCAAATCGCAGCTTTAAAAGAAACAGCATGGATTTGGGAAAATCTTTTATTCAGGCAGGGGGATATAAGGCTGCTGCTGAATATATTATCGAAAGAGGAAAAATATATAACGGCAAATAAATTTCATAATCAGCAGGGTAATACTAAAAGACGTCGAACTCTTAATTAAATTTAAAATCACTTCAAGAAAATGTGATTGCATAAATGTAATTCTTAATATAATTGCAAAAAATTAATTTCAATTATATTATTGCAATTATGATATGCAAAAGTATTATTGCAGAAATGTAATTGCCAAATAGTGATACTAATTTTTTTATGAGGAGAGTGAATGCCATGGAATATAAATATCCCTTTCTAAATCCTGACCTTCCGGAGGAAGAAAGGATAGACAACTTTTTGTCTCTTTTGACAAAAGAAGAAAAGATATTGTGTTTAAACAGCCGCAATATTGATATTGCCAGGCTTGGAGTCAAAATAGCAGGTCAGGTTGAGGGGTATCATGGTGCTGCAATGGGAGGACCCGGTAAATGGGGAGGAGAAAATCCTTTTCCTACTACCCAGTTTTGTCAGGCTTACGGTCTTGGTGAGACCTGGGATCCGGATATTGTACAGCAGGCGGCGGAAGCCGAAGCCATAGAATTTAGATACATTTATCATAAGCTTGGCAGAGGAGGCCTTGTAGTCAGAGCTCCAAATGCGGATCTGGCAAGAGACCCCAGGTGGGGAAGAACAGAGGAATGCTTTGGTGAAGATCCGTTTTTTAACGGTGTCATGTCTGTAGCAGTTGTTAAGGGGCTTCAGGGAGATCATCCGAAGTATATCCGTACGGCTGCACTATTGAAGCATTTTCTTGGAAACAGTAATGAGGACACCCGTACAAGCTCTTCCTCTGATTTTGATGAACGCCTGTTCAGAGAGTATTATTCATATCCGTTTATGAAAGGTTTTACAGAGGGCAGGGCAAACTGTTACATGACTGCCTATAACAAATACAATGGTATCCCATGTATAATGCACCCGTTTATTAAGGACATTACTATTGGGGAATGGGGCTTGGACGGTATCGTATGTACCGATGGCGGTGCTCTTGGACTTCTTGTAACCGACCATAAATATTTTGACAATAACAGGGATGCCACAGCGGCATGTATAAAGGCAGGAATCAGCCAGTTCCTTGATGATCTGCATATTCAGGGGGTAGATGAAGCTCTCAATGAAGGAATAATTACTATAGATGAGATTGAAGAGGTTATTAGAAGAAATTTCAGGATTATGATACGTCTTGGATTATTTGACCCAAGGGAAACGGTTCCTTATACTGAAGTTGGGGATGTTGAACCCTGGAATTGCGACCGGCATAAGTCCCTTGTCAGAAAAGTCACTCAAAAATCCTTGGTTTTGCTTAAAAACCATCAAAACCTTCTTCCACTTTGTGCAGATTCTCTGAAAAGTGTTGCAGTTATAGGAAATAAGGCTGACAGGGTATTTTTGGATTGGTACAGCGGCGATTTGCCCTATAGTGTAACACCGTTGGAGGGAATAAAAAACAGATTGGGCAGCAAGGCAACAGTTACTTATGCAGCAGACAACTCAAATAATCAAGCCGTTAGGGCTGCTGAAAAGTCCGATGTTGCAATAGTCTTACTTGGTAACGATCCTGTTTCGGGAAATTTGGAATGGGCTGTGACTCAGATGGACAGTGAAGGCAGAGAAGCAGCAGACAGGAGGACTATAACGCTTGAACCACAGGATGAGGAGCTGCTGCAGCAGGTACTTAAGGCCAACAGGAATACTATTCTTGTATTGGTATCAAATTTCCCCTATGCAATAAATAAAGCTCAGGACACAGTTCCGGCCATACTACATATGACCCAGAACAGTCAGGAGATGGGAAATGCACTTGCGGATGTAATTTTTGGTGACTACAATCCTGCCGGACGTCTGGTGCAGACCTGGCCAAAATCCCTTGAGCAGGTACCCGATCTAATGGATTATAATATACGAAACGGCAGAACCTATATGTATTTTCAAGGAGAGCCTCTTTATCCCTTTGGTTTTGGACTTAGCTACACAAATTTTGAATATTCGAATTTAAACTTAAGTTCCTGCGAAATAAAAGAGGACGAAACAATCACGGTTACCTTTGATATCTGCAATGTTGGGGATAGAGACGGTGAAGAGGTTGCTCAGTTATATATTGAGCATATCAATTCCTTAGTTGACCGTCCGGGAAAAGCATTAAAGGGTTTCAGACGTGTTATGGTGAAAGCAGGTGAAAAGGTTACTGTACAGTTTAAGCTTTCTGCAAGAGATACAGCTTACTGGAATACAGATAAAAAATCCTGGACAGTCGAAAATGGAGATATAAGAATAAAAGTTGGAGGTTCATCTGCCGAAGAAGATTTAAAGCTTAGTGGAATTATTACCCTAAGCTGAGCATGGACTGCCAGCGTATTTTATTGTGTGAACCTGACAATATAAAGTGATACATTAGTTATTGCAGAATGATGAAAGATGGTATTTATTCATATCTTTTAAACAATAATAACTGTATATAAACTCTAAAAGAAAGGTATATACATGGATAAATCACCATCTTTTCAGCAAATTCTGGATGTGCAAAATCAGGCTGTTCAGCTGCAATTTCTGCATTGGTGCAAAGAAGAAGTATTCACATTTCAATTTTGGCTGCTCATTGCCATGCTTACAATACCCTGGATAATATGGGTCAAGCTTGTAGATAAAAAAAGGCTGAATGAAATTTTTATCTATGGGTTGCTTGTTGCGACTGTAGTTACCCTTCTCGACGAATTAGGCTGCCAGTTAAACCTGTGGGAATATCTTGTAGATATAGAACCGTATTTCCCCAGACTCATACCAATGAATTTTTCCATGCTGCCGGTGATATATATGCTAATATATCAGTATTTTCCGCGATGGAAATCCTTTTTACTTTTCAATTTCTTAGCAGCAGTGTTTTTTACGTTTATCGGAGAACCGATTTTGTCAGCAGCAAAAATATATGTATTGATAAAATGGAAATCAATATATTCCTTCCCAATATATATAGTAATTGCTATTGCCTTAAAGGCATTAACCGGGTTCATTATAAAGTCTAATAAACGGGCTTCTTCATAATTCTATTTCTATTTCCACCAATTTTTATTAATTCAATTATTTTACACTGTCCTTTTTAGAATTTTTAATAGATAGTTAATATTTTTATGCTATAATATCATTTGTATCAGAAAAGTAATCGATCAGTCAATGAAAAGGATAACCAATGGGAGCTACAGTTTTAAAAATAGGTATTTGCGGAGGCACTTTTGATCCTATTCATTTAGGACATCTTGCTGTTGCTGAATTAGTAAGAAGTGAGTTTAATCTGG
This sequence comes from Bacillota bacterium, assembly GCA_023409265.1. Lineage (GTDB taxonomy): Bacteria > Bacillota > Clostridia > Acetivibrionales > DSM-1351 > Ruminiclostridium. The sequence continues at coordinate 40,624 of JAEYHZ010000004.1, forward strand.
ACAAGGTATTGTTTATACCGTCTGGCATGCCTCCTCATAAGAATTTGGAAAATGTTACTGCTCCAATACACAGACTGAACATGGTAAAATGTGCTGTAAGTTCAAACCCTTTTTTTGAAGCTGTTGCTTTGGAAGTTGAAAGGTCCGGTTACACATACACCGTTGATACCCTGAAGGAATTGCGCGGGTTGTACCCCGAAGGGACGGAATTCTACTATATAATAGGTGCTGACGTAGTAATGGACCTGTTAAGCTGGAAGAATGCACCGGAGGTTTTCAAGCTGACTAATTTTATAGCAGTTATGAGACCGGGTTTCTCAAATGAGGCCTTTAATGAACGCTTGGTTTTCTTACGGAACAAATATGAAATGAATATAAGTAGTTATCAGATACCTTTGCTTGATATTTCGTCAACCTTTGTCAGAGATAGAATAAAGGAGAAAAAATCAGTAAAATACCTTGTGGACAGGGATGTTGAAGAATATATTATAGAAAACCACTTATATTTATAACAAGGCAGCAGATGTCCATGGTGTCCTTGTGAAACACAAAAGCCTTGTTTAAACGCTAGAGGTAAGAAAGTTTTTCTACAGCCGAAAAATTTTCAAAGAACGTACACATTTTTTTGAACCAAAGGTTATAAAAAGGTAATTTATTATGAATTTAGTACAGATGGATCTTTTATTAAAACAATCATTGAAACCAGGCAGGTATTTACACTCGGTTAATACTATGAAAGAAGCCGTCTCTCTGGCACAGCGCTATGGTGAGGATAAGGATATGGCAGCAATAGCGGGGCTCCTTCATGATTGCGCAAAAGACCTGAGTGACCGGGAAACTCTGGATTATTGCTGGACACATGGTATTATGCTGAATGAGGTTGAGAAGAAACAGGTTTTTTTAATGCATGGGGCTGTAGGTGCAAAAATTGCCCAAGAAAAATATGGGGTAGAAAATGAAGCCATACTGAATGCTATTAAATATCATACTACCGGATACTCTGAAATGAGTATGATGGATAAAATAATTTTTTTAGCGGATTACATAGAGCCGGGAAGAACACACAGTGAGGTCGATAACGCAAGGAAGCTGGCCTATGAAGATATAGACAGGGCTTTGATAAGTTCCTTTGACAGTATAATAAATTATGTTATACATCAGAAGGGCTTGATACATCCGTATACAATCGAAGCCAGAAACAAACTATTGATGTATATTTCTGAAAAAAAGGCTTGATTAAGTAATAGAATTCCGTTTCGAGGTAAAGCAAAGCTGTAATTTTGTTGCCGTCTTAAAATAGGGAATTTATTATTCAATTCATACCTGAGACAGATTTGGAATGTAAGGGGATAAACAGATAAAGCTATGAATAAATTTATAAAAATTGCATTTTATGCAGTTGGAACCTTTTTATTGTTATTTTCATCAATTATAGTAGGGGCTAATTTTGCCAGAGACTCGGGTGTCTTTGACAAGGAAGTTGTAGAGGTTAAAAAACAGCCGCAAAAGGTACAAGCGGCAACGAGCTCGACTCCTAAAAAAATAATTGTTGATAGTGAGCCGGATGTAAAGGAACCTGCTAAAGAAACAGCAGCAGTTTCAACGGTAAATAATAAAAAACTGGTCATAGAAGTGATAAACTGTACTGGTAAAGATGGTCTTGCCGAGGATACAAGAGGAATGCTCGAATCCAGGGGCTATACTGTAAGTGCTGGAAGTAACTCTGAAACTCAGGGGACATCGCAGATAATTATCAGAAAAAAAGGTGTAAAAACTGACGTTATTAAGAGTACACTCAGGATATCGGTTGTAAAAGAAGAACTTCAGCCTGATTCGAGGTTTGATGTAACAATTATTTTGGGAAGTGATTTTAATCCGTAATAATATAACCTCTATTAACAATGTTCAATACGTTTTTGAGTGGCGAATTTGCCCTGCGGCTGCGTTGAAGCCGCTTGTGAGGCGTGTTGTACATTGTCAATAGAGGGTAAGCGTAGTAGAAATAAAAAATATAGCTTAGGATGAGGTGCAAACATTTGGAGTCAAAAAAATTGGTTGAGAAGATCGTATCATTAATGGAAGAAAAGAAGGCAAGGGATATAAGTACAATTGATATTGAAAACATAACAGAAATTGCCGACTATTTTGTAATATGCAGCGGAACCTCTACTACTCATATTAAATCAATTGCAGATGAATTGGAGTTTAAACTGGGTGAAATGGGACTCAACGCATTGCATAAGGAAGGCTATGCTACAGCGAGATGGATACTGTTGGATTATGCAGACGTTGTAATCCATGTTTTCCATCAGGAGGACAGAGGCTTTTATAATTTAGAAAGGCTATGGTCAGATGGGGTATTGACTAATATTAGATAGAGAATGATTATAGATGAAAATAATATAACGGGTAGTATTTTTAAGGTAGCTGTTCCAGCTGTTGTGGAACAGCTACTAATTATGATTGTAGGGGTTGTATCACTGGCGTTTGTGGGCCATCTCAGCAATGAAGCAGTAACGGCAGTTGGTTTAATAAATTCGCTTTTTGGTTTTATACAGGTGTTTTTTGTAGCGTTGTCAACTGGATGCACAGTCATTATTGCCAGACTAATAGGTGAAGGTGATATTCAAAAGGCAAAGGCAGCAATCAAAGAATGTGTATTAATAGGATTTGCAGCCTCAACACTCCTGACCATAATCTTAATAGTTTTTGCACGACCCATTATTTCTACTTTTTTCAATGGTGCAGAAAAGCAGGTAATCAATATAGCTACAAGCTATTTCAAAATTACTTTAATCACACTGCCCTTAATGTTTTCCAACATAATTATAAGTGGATCATTAAGAGGTTCCGGCGATACAAAAACTCCTATGTTAATTGCAAATGTGGTAAATATATTGAACATTGCTTTAAGTTATGTTTTAATATATGGGGTTAGTATTGGTAGTTTGACAATTGAAAAAAAGGGTATTGCCGGTGCGGCTATTGCTGTTTGTATAGCCAGAGGAGTGGGCGGAATTCTGAGTTTGTTTGTTGTTCTGAATAAATCCGTTGCACTATCCTTCAGCTTGAAGGGTAAGCTGTCAATTGATTTTCAATTGCTTAAAAGAATACTGCATGTGGGTGTACCGGCTTCACTGGAACAGTTAATCATGCAGGGCGGCTTCCTGATGCTTCAGGTAGTCATTTCCCGTATGGGGACTGAAGCCTCTACGGTGTATCAGATTGTTATGTCAATTAATTCCATGTGTTTTGTACCGGTTTTCGGTTTTGGAATAGCAGCAACCACAATGGTTGGACAGAGTCTGGGAGCAAAAAGAATTGATCTTGCCAAAAAAAGCGGATGGAAAACTATTAAAATCTGTCTTATTATAACTGTAGTTCTTTCAAGTCTGCTGTTTATTTTTGCAGGAAGTTTGATAAGAATATATACTGATGACAAGGTTATTATTGGAATAGGAACAGGAGCAATAAGATTTTTCAGTTTTTCACAGCCCTTTGTTTCAATAGTTACAGTTGTGTCCAATGCATTACGAGGTGCAGGAGACATTGTATATGTCATGCTGACCAGTTTTGTCGGTATATGGTGCTTTAGAATTTTTGTTACTTTTATATTGAATTATAAATTTCAAACTGGAATAACTGCTGCATGGATTGCCCTGTTTTTTGATTTCGCCATAAGGTCAGCAATGTATCTTGTGAGATTCAGGCGCGGCAGATGGGCGAGTATTTCAATTTAATAACATACAGAAAAATTAGCAAGGCGATAAATGGGGTAATTGATTTACCTTATGCCGGAAATGGAGACAGTCTGAAAGAATTTAAAAAATTCTGAAAGACATGCCCATGTGCCTATTTTTTAGGCATTGTTAATGTGAAAATAAGGATATTAAATTAAACTAAAAAATTAATGGCACGGGCGATGAATTCGATTTTATCCCATTTCTGGTATGGGGTAATTGATTTACCCCATGCCGGAAATGGAGATAAAATGATTAGTGCAAATGGTGTTTCCCTGAGATATGGGGGAAGAGCTTTATTCGAAAATGTTAACATCAAATTTACAAAGGGCAATTGCTATGGCCTTATCGGCGCAAATGGATCCGGTAAGTCAACCTTTCTAAAAATTCTTTCAGGTGAGATCGAGCCAAGCAAGGGAGATGTAACCGTAACTCCCGGTGAAAGACTGGCTGTACTTAAGCAGAACCACTATGAATATGATGAATATGAGGTTCTCAAAACCGTAATTATGGGACACAAGAGACTCATAGAAATAATGGAAGAAAAAGAAAAACTATACGCAAAATCTGATTTCACCGAAGAAGAGGGAATCAGACTGTCAGAGCTTGAAGCGGAATTTGCTGAATTAAACGGTTGGGAAGCAGAATCAGACGCTGCTATACTTCTTAACGGTTTAAATATCGGAGAAGAGTACCACTACAAGCTGATGAAAGACCTTGACGGTACCGAAAAGATAAGGGTTCTGCTGGCTCAGGCTCTATTTGGGAATCCTGACATTCTGCTCATGGACGAACCGACTAACCACCTTGATGTGGCGTCAATTACCTGGCTTGAAAACTTCCTTGCCAACTTTGAAAATATTGTTATCGTTGTTTCACATGACAGACACTTTTTGAATCAGGTTTGTACACAGATTGCTGATATTGACTTTGGAAAAATACAGTTGTATTTCGGTAACTATGATTTCTGGTACCAGTCAAGCCAATTGGCGCTCCAACAGATGAAGGATGCAAATAAAAAGACTGAAGCCAGAATGAAAGAACTGCAGGAGTTTATTCAAAGATTCAGTGCAAATGCCTCAAAATCAAAACAGGCAACCTCACGTAAGAAGCTGCTGGATAAATTGACTCTGGAGGATATTAAGCCATCCTCAAGAAAGTATCCGTTTGTTGACTTCAAGCCCGACAGGGAGGCAGGAAACGATCTGCTCATGATAAATGGTGTTTCCAAGGAGATAGAAGGCGAGCAGCTGTTAAAGGATGTAAATATTATAGTAAATAAGGGTGATAAGATAGCCTTTGTTGGAACTTATGGAAATGCCAAGACCGCATTGTTTAAAATCCTGATGGGGGAAATGGAAGCCGACAGCGGTGATTTCAAATGGGGAGTAACCACCTCACAATCATATTTCCCAAGAGACAACTCCGAATATTTTGACGGTGTTGATTTGAGCCTTGTTGACTGGCTAAGACAGTACTCAAAGGATCAGACCGAAACCTTCTTAAGAGGCTGGCTGGGAAGAATGCTGTTCTCTGGAGAAGAAGCCCTCAAAAAAGCTTCTGTTCTTTCCGGAGGGGAAAAGGTTCGTTGTATGCTTTCTAAAATGATGCTTTCAGGTGCAAACGTCCTTGTTTTGGATGAGCCTACAAACCATCTTGACCTGGAATCCATCACAGCGCTGAACAATGGCCTTATCAATTACAAGGGAACAATTCTGTTTACCTCACATGACCATGAGTTTGTCCAGACAATAGCAAACAGAATTATTGAAATAACTCCAAAGGGCATTATAGACAGACAGATGACTTATGACGAATACCTTGAAAACGAAGATATTCAGGCATTAAGAAAAGAAATGTGGTCGTAGGATTTTTTGTGAGAATCTAATTATAGATGTAAAGCTGCAGTCACAACAGCAATTATTAAGTGACTGTGGCTTTTTTTTGTTAAATTTCGGATGCAAACGTGTTGAGGATAGAAAATTTCTATTAAAGAATTTACTATTTCTTATAATGATAAAACTTTAATAGAAATTTACTATCCCGGGTTAATTCTATTAATAGTCAGAAAAAATTACTTTTAGTATAATTTGAATATGAAAAGCGTTTCCAAAAAGCACCGATGGCCTATCTCCAATATAAATATTCATAGAAAAATGCAAATATTTAAAAATATACGGATTCCAAATCCTTTATTTCCCATGCTTATAATTGGGATTCGACGGATATGATTTTCGTTGCATCAATTGAGGCAAATTAATCTGGTCCATAAAGGTATTGGGGTGACTTTGCGTGTCCTAAGTGCTGAAATAGCGGGAGTAATTCACTTGAACAGGAAGTTGACAGGGCCAACAATGGTTGACCTGGCAAATATACAGACATGGAGGTTAAGATGATTGGAATTGGGGCGGTTGAAGGATTGGCAATGGCTGAAATATATGTCATTAAACCTGCTGTTATAAAGACCGAAAAGCATTATGTTGAAGGAAGCGAACAAGAACTCCGACGTTTTCTTGCTGCTAAGGAAACTGCGGCAGAACAGTTGATAAATATTATGTCTACTACTGCTGAAGAATTAGGAACTGAAAATGCCGAAATTTTTGATTATCAACTGCTCATGCTGGAGGATGAAGACTTTGTGGACAGGATCAGAAACCTTATCCAGGAAGAGAAAGTCAGTGCCGAATATGCGGTAAGTACAGTAGCGGAAGAATATATTGAATTGTTTAAAAACATTGACAATGATTATCTCAGGGAGCGGACGTCCGATATCGAAGATCTGGAAGCAAGGCTTTTATCTCTGCTGGATGGCAGTGAGCCAAATACCTTATCGGCTATGGACAAGGACGTCATTGTGGCGGCAATAGAGCTGACACCCTCGCAGACAGCCTGTATCAATAAAACCAGAGTTAAAGGAATCATTCTTGAGAAAGGTGGAGCGTCCTCTCACAGCGTGATTATAGCAAGATCCTTGGGTATTCCTTGCATCGTTGGTATCCCAGATCTCCTGGACCATGCCGCCCAAGGCATAACAGCCATCATAAACGGGGCTACCGGTGAAGTATTTTTGTCACCGGAAGAGAGTAAAGTCCAGGAATTTAAGGAGTGTCAAAACCTTATAGAAATAGAGCAACTGGATTTAAACAGGTATGTAAATTGTGAAAGCAAAACAACCGACGGATTTCCAGTTAGGGTTTATGCAAATATAACAGGACAAAATGAAGTTTCTCCTCTCATCCGGAACGGAGGGGAGGGTGTTGGACTTTTAAGAACGGAATTTATTTACATGACCGGGACAAAGCCCCCATCCGAGGAAATCCAATTTGGTATTTATTCAGATATTGCAAAGTCATTGGGCGGAAAACCGTTAATAATTCGAACACTGGATGCCGGTGGAGACAAGGCTATTCCCTACCTGAAATTTCCGAAAGAAGATAACCCATTTTTAGGCTTCAGGGCAATAAGATACTGTCTTGAAAACAGGGAGCTGTTCAAAGCGCAGATTTCTGCCGCGCTGAGGGCAGGCCAGTATGGCAGGGTGGAGTTGATGGTCCCTATGATTTCAACGGTGGAAGAGCTGAGAGAGGTAAAAAATATTGTTCTGGAAGTTAAAAATCAACTCAGGCGGGCTGGAACGGTATTTGATGAAACCGTCAGGCTGGGAATGATGGTTGAAACACCTGCTGCCGCAATGCTGGCAGATAAATTTGCAAAAGAAGTGGACTTCTTCAGCATTGGCACAAATGACCTGACACAATATCTTTTTGCTGCGGACCGTATGAATGAGAAGGTTGCACATTTGAACTCCTATTATGCTCCGGCCTTGCTGAAAACTGTCAGTTACGTTTGCCGGTGTGCAAATGAAGCAGGTATTGAAGTGGATATATGCGGGCAGGCCGGTGAAATACCTGAATTGGTACCAGTTTGGATAGGTATGGGCATAACAAATCTTAGTGTTAGCATTCCGTCTATATTAAAGGTACGCAGATTGATTTGCAGGACCAATCGGGTTGAGGCTGCCGAACTGGTGGATAAGCTGCTGGATTTGCATACTGCAAAGGAAGTAGAGAATTATTTAATATCCAGGAGGGATGAAAATAAATGGTGATCAAAGAATTAACCGTTTTAAATGAATTAGGTATTCATGCAAGAGTTGCTTCAAAGCTGGTACGCTGCTCAAAGAATTTCAATTGCAGCATAAATGCAAGAAAAGGTGATAAACTGTTCGACCTTAAGAATGTACTAGGGGTTATGACCATTAATGCAAAAAATGGAGAGGTCGTATTGATTGAATTTAACGGAAGCGATGAGGAAGCAGCTGCTATAGAAGTTGAAAAATTGTTTGCAGATAAATTTGGAGAAAAGTAGGAGGAAACGATGGATATTTTAGAAACAGCCATGTCTCTGATTGCCGGAGCGGGAGATTCAAAGAGCTTTTCAATGGAAGCCATATTGAAGGCTAAGGAAGGAAACTTCAGCGAGGCCAGGGAGCTGATAGAAAAGGCGAAGGAAGCTATGGTTGAAACTCATGATGTACAGGTGCAGTTAATAAGAGGTGAGATGACGGGTGAAAAGTCGGAAGTAACTCTACTTATGATTCATGCTCAGGATCATTTAACCTCAGCAATGCTGATACGGGATATGGCATCTGAGTTCATAGATATATATGAAAAGTTATTTTCGAAGGGAGGGTAAAGGATGATAGTAATCACGCTGCTGTGCAATCTCGGGATGTCAACCAGTATGCTTATTGAAAAAATTGTAAATGCAGGGAAAGCAAAAGGTATAGAAGTAGACGCAGAAGCATTACCGTTTGATAAGGCAGGTGAAAGGTTAAAAAAGACGGAAATACTCTTGTTGGGTCCTCAGGTCAGATACCTTCTGACCAAGTTTCAAAAGGATTATGGAAATACAATTAAAGTTATTTCCACAATCAATATGACGGACTATGCTCTGATGAATGGTGAAAGAATTTTGACACAGGCTCTTGAACAGCTTAAGGAAGCAAATAACTAGAGTGAAAAGGGGGAAAATTAGAAATGTATAAAAAAACAAGTTTTATGGAAGAAAAGTTTTTGCCTGTTGCTGCAAAAATCGGTAGCCAAAGGCATCTGCTGGCTCTTCGAGACGGTATCGTAATGGTGATGCCGCTGCTTATTCTCGGGGCTTTTGCAATGATTATCGGGGAGTTTCCGCTGAAGGCATACACTGATTTCATGGCAAAGGTATTCGGCAGCGGATGGAATTCCTTTGAGGGAATAATCATGAATGGTACCTACGGAATAGTTGCACTTGTAGCCTGTTTCGGAATATCCAGCTCTCTTGTAAACAGTTACGGGCTGGATGGGACACCGGCTGGAATGATATCCCTGTCTTCTTTTTTCATAATCAATATTATTTCGAGTTTTAAAGATGGAGAGGCAACTATAGCTGCCTGGGCAGCCAGCACCTTTACAGCCAATTTTCTGTTTACTGCAATCATAGTTGCTCTTGTCAGCGGTGAAATATACAGGATTCTGGTACAGAAAAATTTTACCATCAAACTTCCAAAATCCGTACCTCCGACGGTATCACGTCAGTTTACGGCTCTTCTGCCGGGTATAGTAATTATGCTGTTCTTTCTGATTGTCCGCGGCATATTCTCCATAACTCCATGGGGCAACTTCCCAGCATTTGTATCAGCAGTCATTTCAACTCCGCTTAGAGGTTTTGGTACCTCCTATATAGGAACATTAATAGCTGTTTTTTCTGAACATTTGCTTTGGTCCCTGGGTCTTCATGGTTCTTCCATAGTTATATTCCCCATTTTTGAACCTATGTGGATAATGAATCTGCAGGAAAATATCAGCGGTGCTGCAAAACATATTGTTACACAACCTTTTTATGAGAACGGTGTTTGGATAGGCGGTTCAGGAGCAACGCTACCGGTTGTTGTTTATATGCTGGTCTTTGCAAAATCAAGGCTTTTGAAACAGGTTGGACGTATTGGAATAGCACCGGGGTTGTTTAATATAAATGAGCCTGTCACTTTTGGATTGCCAATCGTGTTGAACCCAATTCTGATGATCCCCTTTATTGCTACACCTGCAGTCGTTATGACAATTCAGTACTTCGGCACTTCAATAGGTCTGTTTCCTTTGTGCAACTACATGGTGCCCTGGACAACGCCATTTCTTATCAGCGGCTTCCTGATGACACAAAGCCTGATGGGCGTTGTAGCGCAAATCATTTCGTTTGCAGTTGCGTTCCTTTGCTGGCTGCCGTTTATCAGCGCATGGGATAGGAGCAATTACAATCTGGAAATGGAAGAAACAAAAGCTTTAGAAAATGGAAAAGTTACAGCAAATGCGTAAATAAAATATAAAGTGAGGCTGTACCTGTAGTTGAATATTAAAAACTTGGGTACAGCTCTCTTAAAAGGATGAGGATATATGGCATTTTGGAGATTAAATTTAAAAAATGCATCTACAGGGTATCGGGCTAAAAGGTTTGCAGCTTTTGCTATTGATGCTGTAATTGTTATAACCATAATCTACATCGTATTCAGGCTTACGGGAAGGCCGGATTTTGCAGCGGTTCAGCATGCCATGGAGGTGGCAAAAGCGGGTGCTGATGGACCAAACTCTCAACAACTGGCAAATGAGATGTTTAGTATGTTTAATTCAGCGTATTATGTTTGTATTTTAATATGGTTCACCTATGAGGTTTTGACACAATTGATATTCAATGGCGCTTCTGCCGGAAAACGGTTAATGAACCTCAGGATTATTCCGATAAATCCAAATAGAAACCTGATACTTCATCATATGCTTTTAATAGTCAGAAGTGCTGTAAAAGGTTTGTTTTTATGTCTGTTTCAGGGTTTTCCCTTTCTTATTGCCTGCCTTACAATATTCGCCAATCCGGATGGGAGAAGCGGCTTTGACATGTTTGTTAAAACCTCTGTAAAAAATATAAAGGAGCTGGTTTCTTATGAAAATTGCAGTCAATACGCCGCTCAAGAGCGATGAAATTATAAATTTGCTTACTAAATACAATGAAGGAAATATCCGGTTCTCTTTTACCGGCAAAAGAGGTATGAAGCTGGAATTTGAGGTTATAGGCATTTTGGGAGAAGCCGCCTGTACGCTTGCTAAAAATTTGATTAAAGATACAGACTTTGGTAAAATTCTTTATTTCAGAGTTGAAGAGGTATAGCTTAAAAATTATCTTAAGTGAGTGATGGTACATTTCACGCAGCAAAAAGTTTTTTTATTATTTGTTTGCGTGGACGTACTTTTAGTACGTTGTCGCACAGATAGGAGCTGAAATGATTAGACTAATAGTTTGTGATATGGACGGTACGCTGGCTTCTGAAAATAGTCAGCTTCCGTCTGATTTTGCATTGACACTGGAAAAACTGGGAGATAAAAATATAAAATTTGCCATAGCCAGCGGGCGTCCGTATAAAGCTCTGTATGACATGCTGTCTCCCTATGGAGACGAAATAATTTACATATCGGAAAATGGTGCTTACGTCAGATATAAAAATGAAATATTGTATAAGGAGACCTTTGACAAAAAACAAATAAAACAATTTGAAAGATTTTTTACTGGAAGAGATCAAGGCATTATTGCCTGCTGCGGTTATAAATGTTATTATATAAAAAACGTAGAAGTTAACTTTAAAGAAGTACTGGACGAGTTCAGGATAGGGTATGAAACAGTAGATGATTTTGGAAACATAAACGACGATATTTTCCAGCTTACGGCGTTTTATGAAAACGGAATCAATTCTGTTGAAGATATGCCGGTCTTCCAGGAGATGAGCTGTTTATACCAGGTTGTAAAAACTCATTCACATTGGTTGGATATTTATAAAAAACATATTAACAAAGGTACGGGAATTGAGAAGGTTTACAAAAGATTTCGCATATTGCCTGAGGAAACAGTAGCTTTTGGAGATTTTTTCAATGATATTCCCATGTTTGAAAAGGTCTTCCACAGCTATTGCATGGAGAGTGCTCCGGAGGATGTAAAGAAATACGCCCGATATATTGTCAATGGAACTTCCGGAAGTCCGGTAACTCAGATAATCAGAAATATCATATGAGATGTGATGACTGACAGATAAATGTTTTTATACTCCTGAAGATACAGTGATAGGTGGAGGACTTGTGAGACATTTTAAACGAACGTACTTCTATATAATTTCAATAATATGTATTTTAATTATGGGTATCGTTTTTTATCAAGTTTATACCTCAAAGGACAATGCTAGTGTCTCTGTAAATAGTTCTGTCATACGACTGGTATGCGTTTATTCAGGCACAAGTGATTATTACAAGGCGTCTCTTGAAAAAGGTTTAAAAAAAGCTGCCCGGGAACACAATATATGGGTAGATTTTATTAGTCTGAAGCAATATGAGACCGATAAGCATTCTACAGAGCTGGATAAAGCCATTGCCTCAAAAGTAGACGGAATAATAACTAATATTCCCGACAGTAAAATAGTAAGTCAGTATATTGAAAAAGCCAGTGGCTGCAATATACCTGTAATATTAATTGAAAGTGATCTTCCAAACAGCGGCAGGTTGTCATTTGTTGGTACAAACAGCTACGCGTATGGTTTAACCGCCGCAAAGCTTCTTCCCAAATCTTCTCAAAAGATCAAAATTGCAAATTTTAAAAATGCTGATATAGATAAATACAATCTGAAAAATCTCGGTTTTAGAAATGCACTTCCCGGGGGCATGGAAACCGAGATGTTTGTTGTCAATGAGAACAGTGTAATTGAATATACAAATATGGCACAAAGTATTTTTTTAGAGCATTCCGATATTAATTCCTTTTTTTGTACCGATGCCGAGAGCACAATCGGGGTGGTACGGGCTATGATAGAATTTAACAAAACAGATTCTTTGGTTATTGGAGCCGGAGATACTGAAGAGATAGTGGAATATATTAAAAATGGTTTACTTTACGCTTCACTTGTAGAGGATTCGTACTCCATCGGCTACCTGGCGGTAAACTGTATTTTTAATCATATTAATGGTGAAAACATTTCAGATTCCATAAATCCGGAAATCATAGTTATTACAAAGGATAATGTAGATAAGGTCATTAATGAAAGAAAGGATAAAAGTTACAATGAAAAGTAAAATACGGGGTACGCTTACTTTGAGAAGAAAGACTTTTATTTATTTTTCTTTTGTTTTTGTCATTATAAGTATATTAAGTGCAGCATCCTATTTTGCAATGTCAAAAACTTATAAACAATTCAATTCCGTATATACAAATCTCAATATTTTGGATCAGTATTCTGAAGCAATTGATAAAATAAATAGTGAACTTAATAAATACATCAGCGAAAATGACAGATCCTATATAAGCTTATTTTACCAGGAATACGATGAGCTGCTGTCTGAAATGAATGTCACAGGGCTTATTTTTGCCAGGCAGGAAGAATATATGCTTTTTGAGAATATAAGAAATATGCTTAAAACCTATGGCGAAGAAGCTGATGGTGCAATTAATGAATATAGAAAACGAAACCTTGAAGTGTCGTCGGGTAAATTGATTCAAGCTCAAAAAGTCCAGGGATACATGCAGGATACCCTTAATGAATTAACCCTTCTTTCCATTGCTCAAAGCAGGGTTTTTCAGAAGGCTCTTCTGACACAGATAATTATTTTAAGGGTATGTATATTTGTATTGACCATTTCTACACTTTTGCTATTTCTTTTTATTGCGGCGTATTTCAGCAAGGCAGTAGTGAAGCCCATTGACCTGATGGTGAAAATGGCTGATAGAATATCACACGGGAATTTTGATTCGGAGCCCATAAAAATAAATTTTAATAATGAACTTAAAATATTAGCCGACACTTTGTACCGGATGAGCTACCAAATAAAGAACTATATTGAAGAGATTGAGCAAAAGGTTGAGTATGAAAAATTACTGCAGTCCAAGGAAATGGAATATTTGCGGGTGAATGCTCTTCTTCAGGAAACCGAACTTAAACGGCTTCAGGCCCAGGTAAACCCACATTTTCTTTTTAACACACTTACAACAATCCATCATACGGCCTTTTTGGAAGGAGCTGAGGAAACCTGCGAAATAACTGAGGCTGTTTCAAAAATCCTTCGCTATAATTTACGAAAATCCAATACCATTGTACAGTTGAGGGATGAAATCGAAAACATCAGATATTACTTGTATATACAGGAAAAAAGATATAAACACCGGATGAAATTCAGCTTTGACATCCAGGAGAACCTGATGGATATACCAATTCCCAATATGACTATTCAGCCTATAGTGGAAAATTCTTTTATACATGGGATCGAGAATAGCGAGAATGGCGGAGAGATCTCCATAGCGGTTTTTCAGGAGCTTGATTATGTCGTGGTGGAGGTAAGGGATAACGGGCCCGGTATTGATAAGGAGAAACTTGAAAGTATAAGAAATCTGGTGGAGGAACCTGAGGAAAACAGAGCGCATACCTCCAGCATCGGAATCAACAATGTTGTAAAGAGGTTGCAAGCGTTTTATAATAAAAGATCTCAATTTTACATTGATGGTTCACCAAATGAAGGTACAGTAATCAAGTTTTATTTGCCTGCGGATTTTGAGTACAGAAAGCCAAGGGAGGCAGCTGCCGATCAGCATTCGATTTTCACGGAGGACATGTCATGATCAAGGTTATTATTGCAGATGATGAATTGCTTGAGAGGGAAGTCTATAAAGTTATAATTAAAAAGTTTTTTCCGAATATTGAAATAGTTGCCGAAGCAGAAACTGGAAGACAGGCAATTGAACTCTACGATATCCATAAGCCGGACTTGATGCTGATAGATGTGAAAATGCCCGGAATAAGCGGCATAGAAGCAATAGGGGAAATACGCAAAAGAAGCAGGATGACTAAATTTATAGTTATATCTGCTTACAATTTTTTTGACTACGCCAAGGATGCTTTAAAATACGGCGTAGAGGATTATATACTTAAGCCTGTGGCAAAGGATGAATTTGTTAAAATTGTGGGGAATGTAGTCAATAAAATTGATGAGGAAAAGAGAGAGAGTACAAAAGATCTCCATATGAAGGAAAGATTGCAAAGTATACTTCCTTTATTGGAAAATGAGGTTACCTTTGCCATTATGATGGGGGATGATAATAAAATCCAGCAATATGTTCCTCTTCTGAATAAAGATATTTCGGAAGGCTATGTTGCAGTAGGGATGCTGCAGGAAAACAGTTTTTCAAATATTGATGACATTGGCAGAAAACTTACTATTAAAAGAGTACAGGAATATCTTAAAGAAAGTGTTCCTGAATTAAAGCAGTGCCTCTTAAGTAATTTTATTGCAGATAAAATAATATTTATTGTACCCTGGAAAGCCGGCAAAAGCTTTGAACAAGGGGAAATCCATGATATTAAGGGTGACGCCTATAAGAAAATGTTAAGCATCGGCAATCTGGTTCTTGAGAATTTTAAAGTAAAAATGAACTTCGGAATAGGCGAAGGCTATAAGGATATTACCGGAATCATAAGTTCCTATAATCAGGCATTGACGGTAATAAACAACATTGATACATTTGGAATTGATATTGTTAATTACGGAGACATAAAAGTTAATGTTGATAAACATTTCAAATATCCTTATGAACTGGAAAAGTTATTAATTGAAAAGATTCGCCTTGGAATTGATGAGCAGGCCATAAACGTATTTTTAAGCATTTTTAATTATATAACTGAAAGCTTGAACGGTGATATCAACAGAGTAAAATTTGAGATGATGGAGTTATATTTTGTATTATCCAGATTAATTTATGAATTTGAGGAAGATGCTTATTCCTTCAAGAATTTTAAAGGTATAAAGAATGATTATTACAACATAAGTACCTTGCCGGAGATATATAACATCTTTGTAGAAGATATAAGGAATTTATGCATTAAATTCAATGATGAAAGAAACAAAAAGGCAAAAAATATACTTTTTGCAGCAATACAGTATATTAAGAAAAACTATATGAAAGAAATTACACTGGAGGAGGTTGCAAAGTATGTTGGATTTAGCCCCAACTACTTCAGCAGGCTTTTTAAGACCGAGTTTAATCAAAGTTTTATTGACTATCTTACAAATGTGAGGGTTGAGGCAGCCAAGGAACTGGTTATGGAAAAGGATAAAAGTATAAGTGATATAGCCTGGGAGGTGGGATATCATGACCCGAATTACTTTACCAAGGTTTTTAAAAAGATTGTCGGATTGACGCCAAGTGAGTATAAGGAAGAAAAATATAATGAAAAGCTTGATTAAATGGGGGGAACTTGTATGAAATGGTCCAAACACACTATTATCACTTCATTAATTGGTTTTACCATATTTTTACTATTGTCAGGCATTGTTTATATTTATGTTAACAATAACCTCCATGAGGAAAGCAGTAATAAAACCGAAAGTAAAAGCCACACCTCCGCTAAAAAAGATAAAATAAGGGTTGGGTTTTCAATTGCAACCTATCAGGAAGAGAGATGGCCCATAGACAGGGATATTTTCATATCAAAGTGTAATGAACTGGGAGCGGAGGTGATTGTACAGTCTGCAAACGGTGATGAAGGACGCCAGTATATGCAGTGCGAAAAGCTGATAGAGCAGGATATTGATGTGTTGGTAATTATTTCTCAGAACAGTGAAAAATCAGCAGCTATTGTGGATAAGGCAAAAGAAAAAGGAATTCCTGTTGTGGCTTATGACAGGCTAATCAGAAACTGTGACATCGATGCTTTTGTTTCCTATGACAATGTTAAAATAGGGGAGCTTCAGGCTGAGTATATTATACAAAAGGAACCTGAGGGAAATTACGTGCTTCTTGGCGGTGATGAAACAGATTATAATTCAATTCAGATAAAAAAGGGACAGCTTAATGTTTTAACTCCCTATATCGAGAATGGTGACATTCAAATAATTGAAGACAAGTGGGTAAGGAATTGGAATCCCTCAGAAGCACGTAAGATAATGTCAGGTGTTGATAAGACTATTAATGCTGTACTGGCTGCCAACGATGGAATTGCAGGAGGTGTAACACAGGCGTTGGGTGAAAGAAAACTGGCAGGCAAGATCGCTATATCCGGACAGGATGCTGATCTTGCCGGATGTCAGAGAATCGTAGAGGAAATTCAAAACATGACTGTTTATACACCCATTAAGGCTGAAGCAGAAGCCTGTGCAGAAATTGCCATTAAAATTGCAAGGGGATTGGAGTTTGAGAATAACAGTACAGTTGATAACGGAAAATATTCTGTTCCTACGCTATTACTTACACCTGTTGCTGTTGATAAAAATAATATAATAGACACAGTAATTAAAGACGGCTACCAGAAGTTTGAAGACGTATATAAACATATTCCAAAAAAGGAATGGCCCGTTCAAAAATAGCGGGATAAATCTCGTCAGCTGTAACGGCATATAATAGAAAAAGGTAAATACAATAGTTGTTGTATTTACCTTGGAAAAGTATGCCGTTTTACCTATATTTTTCAGCCTATGTTTTCAACATATCTCTTGATCTTTTTGGTAGTTGTTTTTGCAAATTCTTCTTCACGAATTGTGAATTCCTTAATACGTTTATACAAAGGCATTAGCTTGTTGATTTCCTTAATCTCGCTATGAATGAGCTTGTAAACTTCATCATTGGAGATTATATTCAATTTAAGCCTTTCCTTTATTTCGTCAATATCAACCACAATCTGAGCGTTAACCTCGGTCTCACCTGATTCCTCATAAAAACGGCCCCAAACCAGGCTTTCCTTAACATAAGGACATTTCGCCAGATATGCTTCAACTTCTTCAGGGAAAATATTTTTACCGTTTTTAGTGACTATAACATTTTTCTTTCTTCCGGTTATATAAACGTAACCTTCTTCATCTATATAGCCCAAATCACCTGTGTACAGGCGGCCATTTTTGAGTACTTTACTGGTAGCCACAGGGTTCTCATAGTAGCCCAGCATTACGTTATCGCCGCTGATGACAAATTCACCTATACCGTCTTCGCCCATATTTTCCACCTGAATATCAACTCCTGCAAGGGCCTTTCCCGCTGAATCATGTCTGAAGCCGCGGTCGTTATTTACGGACACTATGGGCGAACATTCTGTCAGACCGTAACCTTGAACTATTCTGATACCCATGGCACATAAATCATTTGATACATCGGGATTTATAGCTGCAGCACCTGAAATTACGAGTCTTACATTTCCTCCAAACACATTGTGCACCTGCTTGAAAAGTTTTCTGCGTATATCAATCTTCAGGAAATAATAAAGAAAATTACTTATTTCCAGAGCAACGTTTAACTTGATTTTGCTGAAGTAGCTCTTTGAAGCCTGCTTTATTATCTTCTTGTGCATGTTTTCAAGTATCAAGGGCACCAGCATCAATATTGTAGGCTTGGTTTCCTGCAGATTCTGAACAATATACTTCAAGCCTTCATTGAAAGAGAAGCAGCAGCCGTTATACATCATAACAAGGAAGTCTGCAGTACATTCGTAAGTATGATGTAAAGGCAAAATGCAAAGTGCACTGTCGGTTTCATCAAGATATAGCATTGAACATACCGATCTGACATCTGAGACTATATTTTTACTGGACAGCATCACGCCTTTTGCCAAATCAGTGGTGCCGGAGGTGAAAATAAGAGCAACCATTTTATTTTCATCTATTTCCGCGTCCACATAGCGTTTGTCACCATCACTCACCAGTTCCCTGCCTTTTTCAACAAGGGATGTTAATGAAAGGAATTTTTCGTTTTTGTCTGCTTCCAGATCCATATCTATAAAATACTCAATTGCTGAAGATTTTGAAAGCTTTTCCATATCACTTCTGTGTTTCGAAGAGAAGACTATTGCACTGACGCCCGCCCTTGAAATCAGATTTTCTATTTCATGAAAAGGAAGTTCTCTATCCAGAGGTACTACAACTCCAACTCCACCAGTAACAGTAAGGTAAGTTGTACACCATTCTGCTCTGTTTTGGGACAGGATAGCGATTTTCTTATCTTTAAGTCCAAGGTTAATTAAGGCTGTACCAAAACAATCAATTTCATTCTTTAATTCAGTGTATGTTTTCCCGTAATATTCACCATTTTTGCCTTTGATTAAATATGCGTTTCTAGCTCCAAATAAATTTGCACTTTGGACCATCATATCTTTGAGATCATTGATTTTCCGGGTTTGGTAAATCGGTTCGGCTCTCATTGATTACACCCCTCTTAACAAGCAATAAATGCTTTTTTTTACACTCATATGTTTACCATACTGAACCATTACCCTGAATAGTATGTCAGTCCAAACAGTATAGTTTCATATTACCTTCAAACATATACTATAATATAAGTATATTGAAATTAAATCAATATATGAGGCAAATAAAATTTAATTAAATTTACCATTTATTCATCTTTCTAATCTTATATATTCTTCTTCTTGATATTTTCCTTAATACTTTTCTCATAATAAAGAAACATATTACAACTATGACAGCTATGGAAACATACTTGAATACAGGTGATTCGGTAACTTTATTAACATAATTCTTTGTCTTTGCCTTCAGACTCTGATCTACGGTTCTTGACGAGACTATGTTAACCTGACCCAAAGTAATTCCATTCTTTTTATAAAGTATATTTCCAAGAACAGTACCCTTGGTTATAGGTGCTTTTAAATCCTGCTTAATTGTAACTTTTTTCTCCAGATCCTTATCCCAGAGAGCTTTATCATTTGGTAAAATAGCTTCCAATTTACCATTTGTCACCAAGTCAAGCTTTCCATCATCGGCTGCATCTTTGACAACTACATTTTGAATAATGGTATTTCTATCAATTATCATTTGGTTTGAATAGTTTTCATAACCTGCACGGAGCAATTTTTCGGTAAAATCAAATACTGTCCTGCCTGGCTGATTATTTACCCCCAACACCACAGATATAAGTTCCAAACCTTCCTTGTTAACGGCTGATCCGACAAAGTTGGCTCCGGCTCTCATGGTTGAGCCTGTTTTCATTCCTGTTATGGTAAATTGATTCCTGTCATCTCCGGTGTCGGGTCCATAATTAAAGGATTGACCCAATAACTTATTTGTGTTGTTTAAAACATTCCATTTTTCGTGCTTGTTGGTTGGAGGAAGCATATCAAGCTTCTTCTGACTCATGATTTCCCTGAAAGCAGGGAAGGTCAGGCATTCTTTGGCAATAAGGGCCAGATCTCTTGCTGTGGTATAATGATTTGCATCTTTTTCATATTCATCAATACCGCAGGGGTTGGTGAAGGTCGAATTTTTTGCACCGGCTTCAGCTGCTGTATTATTCATTTCCTCCATAAATTTTTCTCTGCTGGAGAAAAGATTTTCTGCAATAATGTTTGCAGTTTCATTTGCGGATACTATTAACAGTGCATGAAGAAGATCGTCCAGAGTTAGTTGCTCACCCGGCATAATGCCTATGTTCATTCCTCCTACACCTATATCTGAAACAGCTTCCTGACTGGCAGTCATTACCTGACTCAGTTCACCTTTTTTCAATGCTACAAGAGCTGTCGCTATTTTTGTGGTACTTGCTGGCCGTAGACGAACGTCCGGGTTATATTCATATAATACACTTCCTGTTTTTGCATCCATCAATATGTAAGCGGCTGCATCGATATCCAGGTCGGCACAAAAAGCAGGGGAAATCTGAAATGCAAGAATTATGGCAAGTATCATTGTGACTAGTGCTTTTCTCATAGTTCCTCCTTGGTAAAATACATCTTATAATAGTATAAAGCAAAAATTAATTTTTTGAAACCTCTCCATAATATTTGTTACAAATATAGCTTTTTACCAAAACTTGTATTATAATTTAATTAATATAAAAAATTCTTTTCTTATGTCGTATTTATTATTTCAACGACAAATTTTTCTTTATTTTTTCAAAATTTCTTTTAGCAAAAAAATAGCTGTTACTAGATTAATATGCTGAATTGTTTTGTTTTGTGATATCTATTTCATATTAAGGCATGATTAATTAATAAAACGACCTTTTAAGACGAGATACTTTTCGTCAAGACAAGGCGGAGGAAGGCGCAATAATTGCTTTATTGCAACGAAGTACTGCGAAGCAGTGCTTTTCGACAAGGTCGTATTGGCGGAAAATAGCCGCCTTAAAATGGGGAAGTTATTATTTAATCATGCCTAAAAGGAGGTTTTATGGAAATATCAATATTTGGAAAGCAATACTTTATAAACAAGGTATTGCTTTTGGCTGTTATTATTGTACTTATTTTGGGTTCAGGTATTCTGGGATACTTTTTGAAACAGGTGTATCAGCCTTTAAAAGAACCCGTAATTGAGAAGTCTGAGGTTACCCTGGACAGGAAGGAAAACGATATTATTTCTGATGAGATGTCTGAACCCGAAAAGGTCCGGGAACAAATCAAGGTTTATATTGTGGGCTGTGTTAATAAACCAGGTGTAGTAACCCTTAACAAGGGTGATGTTATTGATGATGCCATAAAACTGGCAGGTGGAGCCTCGGCGGAGGCTGACCTGGAAAACATTAATCTGGCATACCGGTTAGATGAAAATACCATGCTGAGAGTTAAATCAAAAACAGCAGACCGGATTAAGGCTGCCTCGACTCCAGGTACTACACAAAATTCGGGTATGGACACAAAAGTAAAAGCATCTGAGACCGGAAAAGGAACCTCCGCATCGGTAAGGCAGGCCGGAAATGCCCCTGCTTCTGCATCCGGCAAATCTTCTCCAGAAGGTACTTTGAACAGCGGTGTGGATATAATTAATGACAGCCTGGGTGCAGTAATTACCGACCAACAGGAGAAGGCGGGTGGTGAAAGTAAAAACAACCTTGTTAACATAAACAAGGCTACCCAGGTCGAGCTGGAAAATCTGCCTAACGTTGGGCCTGCTACTGCCAAAGCAATTATTGACTACAGGGATAAGAACGGAGAGTTTAAAAAAGTCACAGATTTAATGAAAATTACCGGAATAAAACAAAAGACCTTTGATAAAATCAAAGATCATATCTGTGTGTGATAAAAATTCCGGAAAACAAAAACCGGCTTTTTTGAGCCGGTTATAAAAAATAATTTAAAGGAGGAAAATATAATTTAATTTTCATATTTATTATATTATTTTGAGGAGGTAATTCAAATGGCATTAATAAACGATTTTGCCGGTCGAATAAAGGAAAATAATATGCAACATTAACAATCATTTGACAAATGAGGGCAGTACAAATACTGAAACAAGAATATATGTCAGTAACAGGGAAATTGAAGGTATTAAAATACCAAATAATATTATGTTAAAGAACTTTTTATGTCTATTTTTTTTATATCTTTTAAATCTGGTATTTCTCATGCAGCCTCCCCATTAACAATGCCGGAATATAACAAACTTATTATTGCCAATATATTACTCGGGAATTCAGATGAAAGGCATCAAAAGATTGAAAAAAGAACCTGACATGCTTTGTGTTGCGGGCAATTTGCCGCTGTGCTATAATTGCTCCATACTATTCTTGAATGGAGGATTATCGGACAAATAACCGGTAAAAGGTACTATGAAATATTTGAGATTTTTGTTCGAAGGGCTGGAAAAGACCGGAGTATTAAATGATACAGTTATCACTGAAGTACAGGGGGATATTTTTGAAAATCCCGTCAATACAGGCAGGGAATATCAGTTGAGTGAGGTTAGGCTGTTGACTCCGTGTAAGCCTGGAAAGGTAGTAGCTGTCGGGTTAAATTATGTTGATCATGTAAAGGAATTTTCCGGAAGAGATATACCAAAAAATCCTGTTATCTTTATAAAATTACCGCATACAATTATTGGGCCCGGTGATACAATACTTCTTCCAGAAGTTTCTGAAAGAGTTGACTATGAGGCGGAATTTGCAGTTGTTATTGGAAAGCATTGCAGGAATATTGAACCTGAACAGGCACCTGAGTATATTTTCGGTGCAACCTGTCTCAACGACGTTACTGCAAGAGATATCCAGAAAGCTGATGGACAATGGACCAGGGGAAAGAACTATGAAACCTTCTGTCCAATCGGACCATATATAGTTACTGGCCTGGATTACTCAAAGCTTGATGTCAAATTAATCTTAAACGGGGAAGTAAAGCAGCACGGTGATACCTCCATGCATATTTTCAATATTAATTATCTGATAAGCTTTATCTCCAAGGTAATTCCTCTGGAGCCGGGTGATATTGTTACCACAGGAACTCCTGAAGGTGTAGGTCCAATAAAAGATGGTGATATTGTTGAAGTTGAAATTGAGGGTATAGGCAAATTAACCAATTTTGTAAAAAAGCCATAGAACAAAATCTGGTAAAACGGCTGACTTATTGGAGTATTGACACGTAATTTATGTGAGAATATAATGAGTTTATATA
The DNA here is from genome assembly GCA_023409265.1 of Bacillota bacterium. Lineage (GTDB taxonomy): Bacteria > Bacillota > Clostridia > Acetivibrionales > DSM-1351 > Ruminiclostridium. The sequence goes on from JAEYHZ010000004.1 coordinate 63,799, forward strand.
AGTAAATATTAATTTATATTTTAAATATTAATAAACATGATAAATTAAGATTATACTTTAAATATTAACAATTATAACAGAGTACCTAAATATAAATTGTAAAAAATGATAGAGATTAATATCATCATATTGACAAAGGCGTTGATGAGAAGAGTATGTAAAAACTGGGGTTTCAGAGACCGGTCACATTAGCTGAAAGTAACCGGACCAACAATTTACCGAAAACCACCTCTGAGTCTGAGCGTTGATTACGTTATAATCCGAGTATCAGCATATCTGCTACTCAATGAGCTGCAAGTAGGGTGGAACCGCGAGATAACTCTCGTCCTTATAAAGTCAAACCATGATTGACTTTTGGGACGGGAGTTTTTTATTTAGTCAAACTTTGTATATAAATTAAATGAGAGGGAGGCATCATTATGATAAAAGTTACTCTGAAAAATGGAAGCATACAGGAATATGAAAACGGAACAACCATTAAAGCTGTTGCCGAAAGTATCAGTGCCGGTCTTGCAAGAGTGGTCCTGGCAGGCGAAGTGAATGGAAAGGTAAAGGATCTTAACTACAAACTGGAAAATGATTGTACGCTGAATCTATTAACCTTTGAGGACGAGGGTGGAAAGAATACCTATAGACATACGGCATCACATGTTTTAGCGCAGGCTGCAAAGAGATTGTTTCCTTCCATAAAGCTTGCTATCGGACCCTCCATACAGAATGGTTTTTACTATGATTTTGAAACGGAGAAGAATTTCACTCCTGAAGATTTATCAAAGCTTGAGAAGGAAATGGAGAAAATCATAAAGGAGGATTTTCCCCTTGAAAGGTTTGCTCTTCCCAGAAATCAGGCAATCACTCTTATGGAGGAAAAAGGAGAGCCCTACAAGGTAGAGCTTATAAAAGACTTACCCGAGGGTGAAGAAATATCCTTCTATAAGCAGGGTGATTTTGTTGATCTTTGTGCCGGACCGCATCTGCCTTCTACAGGAAAACTTAAGGCCATTAAGCTTATGAGTGCAGCCGGAGCATACTGGAGAGGCAACGAAAACAATAAAATGCTCCAAAGGATTTACGGTACAGCCTTTCCTAAGAAAAGTGAGCTGGATGAGTACATTACAAGAATGGAAGAAGCAAAGAAGCGTGATCATAGAAAACTTGGAAGAGAATTGGATCTTTTTGATATATTGGATGAAGGACCTGGCTTTCCGTTTTTTATGCCAAAGGGTATGGTATTGAGAAATGTACTTGAGGATTTTTGGCGTGAGCAGCATAAAAAGGCCGGATACCAGGAAGTTAAGACTCCTGTAATCCTGAATAAGGACTTATGGCTTAGATCGGGCCACTGGGAAAATTACAGGGAAAACATGTATACCGTAGAAATTGACGAACAGGATTTTGCAATCAAGCCAATGAACTGTCCGGGTGGAATGCTGGTATTTAAAAGAAAGCTTCATTCCTACAGGGATCTCCCTCAAAGAATGGGTGAACTGGGGCTTGTGCACCGACACGAGTTGTCAGGTGCTCTGCATGGCCTTATGAGAGTAAGGTGCTTTACTCAGGATGATGCGCATATTTTCATGACTCCTGATCAGATAAAGGACGAAGTTATAGGAGTAATTGACCTGATAGATAATTTCTACAAGGTATTTGGATTTAAATACAGTGTGGAATTGTCGACCAGACCGGAAAAATCAATAGGCTCGGACGAAATGTGGGAATTATCCACTGCCGGCCTTAAAGAAGCACTTGATGCAAAAGGTATGACTTATAAGATCAACGAGGGGGATGGTGCCTTCTACGGTCCAAAGATAGATTTTCATCTGGAGGATTCCATCGGCCGTACCTGGCAATGCGGTACAATACAGCTGGATATGAATCTGCCCGAAAGATTTGATTTGACATATGTTGGACCCGATGGAGAGAAGCACCGGCCTGTTATGATTCACAGAGTTGTATTCGGAAGTATTGAGAGGTTTATAGCCATACTTACAGAGCATTTTGCCGGTGCTTTCCCGACCTGGCTGAGCCCGGTACAGGTAAAAGTACTTCCTTTGGTAGATAAGCACCACGATTATGCTTATGAGGTAAAAAAACAGCTTGAAGAAAATAATATCAGAGCTGAAATCGATATACGAAATGAAAAGATAGGATACAAAATTAGAGAAGCACAGATGGAAAAGACACCTTATATGCTGATAATCGGGGACAAGGAAACGGAAGGCAGATCGGTTGCAGTCAGATCCAGAAAAGACGGAGACCTGGGCAGTATGGCATTTGAGGAATTTATAAACAAAATAGTTAAAGAAGTTAAGAACAAGGAAAAATAATTTTAAAATTAAATAGCACGGGGTTAAGGAATTATAAATCATATAAAGTTTATATGCCGGACCAGACCGGTAAAGTTACCTTATCCCCATATAAAAAGGAGATATAGAATGATCAAAATTACATTAAAAGACGGAAGCGTTCAGGAATATCAAGAGGGTATTTCTATTCTGCAGGTTGCGGAAAGTATCAGTGCAGGACTCGCGAGGGCTGCACTTGCAGGTGAGGTGAATGGAAAGGTAAAGGATTTGAACTACAAGCTTGAAAAGGATTGTTCATTGAGCCTGTTGACTTTTGCCGATGAAGGCGGAAGATTTGCTTACAGACACACAGCCTCACATGTTTTGGCTCAGGCAGTAAAGAGATTGTTCCCGAATGTAAAGCTGGCAATCGGCCCTGCAATTGAAAACGGGTTCTACTACGATTTCGATGTAGAAAAGAATTTCTCACCTGAAGATCTGGCAAGACTTGAAAAAGAAATGGAAAAAATAATAAAGGAAGACCTGGCCGTTGAAAGGTTTACACTTCCAAGAGAAGAAGCAATCAGACACATGGAGGAAAAGGGTGAACCCTATAAGGTTGAATTAATAAAGGATCTGCCTGAAGGTGAGGAAATTTCCTTTTACAAGCAGGGAGATTTTGTTGACCTGTGTGCAGGACCACACCTTCCTACCACCGGAAAACTTAAAGCTGTAAAGCTTATGAGTGCTGCAGGTGCTTACTGGAGAGGAAATGAGAAAAACAAGATGCTCCAAAGGGTATACGGAACTGCATTCCCGAAGAAGAGTGAACTTGATGAATACATTACCAGACTGGAAGAGGCTAAGAAGCGTGACCACAACAAGCTGGGCAGAGAACTGGAATTATTTACAACAGTAGAAGAAATCGGACAGGGTCTGCCTTTGCTCATGCCTAAGGGTGCTAAAATAGTTCAGACTCTTCAGAGATTTGTTGAAGACGAAGAGGAGAGAAGGGGCTATGTTCTTACCAAAACTCCTCTTATGGCCAAGAGTGATCTTTATAAGCTGTCAGGCCACTGGCAGCACTACAAGGATGGTATGTTTGTATTGGGTGACGAGGAAAAGGACGATGAAGTAATGGCTTTACGGCCCATGACCTGTCCTTTCCAGTTTATGATATACAAGTCCAAGCTTCACAGCTACCGTGATCTGCCAATAAGATATGGTGAGACTTCAACTCTTTTCAGAAATGAAGCTTCAGGCGAAATGCACGGACTTATCCGGGTCCGTCAGTTCACAATTTCAGAAGGCCATCTGGTATGCACACCTGAACAACTGGAAGAAGAATTCAAAGGCGTTGTTGACCTTATTAAATTTATGATGGAGACTCTCGGTATACAGGAGGATGTAACCTACAGATTCTCAAAATGGGATCCCAACAACAAGGAAAAATATATTGGCAGTGCAGAGGATTGGGAAGATGTTCAGGATAAGATGAGAACCATTCTTGATCATCTCAGGATTGATTACAAGGAAGCAGAAGGAGAAGCTGCCTTCTACGGGCCAAAGCTTGACATCCAGTTCAGGAATGTACACGGTAAGGAAGATACCATTATAACAGTACAGGTTGACTTTGCACTTGGAGAACGTCTGGATATGGTCTATATTGACAAGAACAACGAGAAAAAGCATCCTTATGTTATACACAGAACTTCAATCGGCTGCTATGAAAGAACTCTTGCAATGCTTATAGAGAAATATGCGGGTGCTTTCCCGACCTGGCTCTGTCCTGTACAGGCTAAAATACTCCCATTGGTTGACAAGCACCATGACTTCGCACAGCAGGTCGCACAAATGCTTAAGGACAGAGGCGTAAGGGTGGAAGTTGACTACAGAAATGAAAAGATCGGGTACAAGATAAGAGAAGCACAAATGGAAAAGATTCCTTATATGCTGGTAATTGGCGATAAGGAAATGGAGAACAGCGCAGTTGCTGTAAGATCCAGAAAAGATGGTGATCTCGGTTCTATGTCTGCCCAGGAATTTACAGACAGGATTGTTGAGGAAATCAGAACCAGGGCAAGATAGTATTATAAATATAGCAAAATATAAGAACAAGGAGTGCCGGAACGATTGATATGCCCCCCTTGATGCAGACAGTAAAATCATAAAACTGTTTTCACTATAGGGAGCATACTAGTCCGGAGCCTTGTTTTTTTGTGCCTGGATTTATAACTTTTAAAATTTATGTAATATATGTTATTTAAATTGACAATAATCTGTAGTGAAGTATTTTAACACATCTCAGCTCCCTGGTATTGGATAATATTTACGGTACCTGCATGCTATGTTATAATAGTTTTTGGTATTTTTACGGATGTGTTGTATTATTTTGAATTATAATTACCAGGCCTGCAGGGCCTACGGAGGAAACTTTATGGGAAACAAGCTGTTATCGATTGTTGTTCCGGTTTATAATGAGCAGGAAGTAATAGACGAGACTTTTAAAAGATTATCTGCTGTATTTAAGGGCTATTTTATGGACGTTGAATATATTTTCATAAATGACGGCAGCAGGGATAATACATACTTCAAGCTAAAGGATATTGCTTCTAAAAATCCCGGAGTCCGTATTATTAACTTCGCAAGAAACTTTGGACATCAAATTGCCATAACTGCAGGTATGGACTATGCTAAGGGTGACGCAATTGTAATAATAGACGCTGATCTGCAGGATCCGCCAGAGGTTATTCTTCAAATGGTAGATAAGTGGAAGGAAGGCTATGAGGTTGTATACGGCAAAAGGCTCCACAGGGATGGGGAAACTTTCTTTAAAAAGCTAACAGCAAAGACCTTTTACAGATTCCTTGACAGTATGACTGATATAAAGCTTCCTGTGGATGTGGGTGATTTCCGACTTATTGACAGAAAAGTCTGCGATGCAATGAAATCCCTGCCTGAAAGATCAAGATATGTGAGAGGCCTGGTAAGCTGGGTGGGTTTTAAACAGACAAGTGTTGATTACCATAGAGAAAAGAGATTTGCCGGTGAAACAAAATACCCCCTTAAGAAAATGATAAAGCTTGCAGGAGACGGCATATTTTCGTTCTCCTATAAGCCTTTAAAGCTTGCTACTTTTATAGGTATGCTTGTATCAGCTTTCAGTTTTGTATATCTAATAGTGGTTCTTATCCAGAAATTCATAAAGAATGATGTAGTTTCAGGATGGGCATCCTCAATGGCTGTATCGTTGTTTCTGAACGGCGTTATGTTGATAGTAATTGGTATTATGGGAGAATATGTGGGAAGAATATATGAAGAGGTGAAAGCCAGACCTCTGTACATTGTAGGAGAGCTAACCGGTTTCAATGAAGATAATGAGACAAAATAAACCAGAGGTAATTAATGGAGACAACAAAGGTATCCGTTTCAAGTAAACTCATAATTCTAGTATTAGCAATATTTGTTTCTTATTTGATATTTCTGAATTTGGTATATTCTGTTTATACAAATGCCGTTCTCTATGCCATTATAGTTGCACCGGTGTTTGCGGCCATATTGTTTTTATCGTCTAAAATCAATATTTTACCTGCTCCTTTCGCCATTATGGTTTTTATAATGGCGTTTTTAATTAAGGGTGTTTTTGCTGCGATGATTGATACACCGCCAATTTCTGATTTTAATACCTTTTATAAATATGCAATTCTTCTAACACAAGGAGACAAGTCCTTCGGACAGCTTTTTTACTTTAAAACCTGGGCGTACCAGACAGGTCCGGTGATATATTATTCGGCAATTATGAAAATGTTTGGAACAGGACTGCTTCCCCTCAAACTGGTTAACTGTTTTTTTATGGCTGGCTCCAATATGTTGGTATATCTCATTGCAAGAAAGGTTTCAAATGATTTTACTGCGAGATTTGTAGCGCTTTTGTATTTGGTTTACCCTGCACCGTATTTTCTAACCCCGGTTTTGACGAATCAACATTTTGCAGCCTGTATGTTTTTAGCAGGGATATATGTTTTAATGCTTGGAAGCATGAATTTGATATTAAGAGGTATTCTTGCGGGTTTACTTATGTCTGTGGGAAATGCGGTGAGGCCGCTTGGGCTGTTAATCGCTGCAGCTGTTATAATATGGAGTCTCATTCAGGCTGTCAGCTTTAGAAAGACTGCAACACTTGTTATGACTGCAGTACTGCTGGTAGTCTATCTTTCAGGGAGCTTCGGCCTATCTGCGGCTGTAAGGCGCACCGAAATAAATCCGGAGGGCTTAAGGAACAATTTCCCTCTGTGGAAGTTTGTCATCGGATTCAATCAGAACTCAAAAGGTCAATTTAATTATGATGATCAGAATAATATATTTCTTATAGAGGATTTCTCAAAAAGAAATTCTGCAGCCCTGGAAACCATAAAAAAAAGGATTTCAATTGAACCGTATAAGATGATTTCTTTTATCGGCACCAAGGTAAATTTAATGTGGGCAGAATTCGATACCATGATGTGGGGTTTTTATGAAAAAGAAGACGGGAAACTTAAAGCTTCAAAAGAAATACAAAGAATTGAACCCATAATTTTAAGAATAGAGAAGATATTCTATTTTCTGGTATTCATATTACTGCTTATAGGTTTGGTTCGGTCATTGTTAAGTCAGGGAATCAAATCGGAAATTTTACTTGTATCAGTCATATTGCTCTGTTTCTTTGGCGTGCATTTATTAATTGAAATACAGGTCAGATACAGATATTTTGCTGTATTGCTTGTATTTGTACTTGCGGCCAAGGGGAGCGAGGTTCTGTTTGCACCCTTCACAAAATATACCAAATATCAATAATTTTCCGTGTAATTCTCAGGCTTGTTTGTCTTTTAATCCGGAATTTTGTATTTGTGTTTAAGCATCAATTATGAAATAATATGAAGGAAAAGAATATTACATAGAGACTTTTTGATATTGGAAAAAATTAAATGGGGGTCGGATAATGAAACAATATCTTGATTTGTGCGAGCACATTTTAGAGAATGGTACCAGGAAGGAAGACAGAACCGGTACCGGAACAATAAGCACCTTTGGCTATCAAATGAGGTTTAACCTCCAGGAAGGCTTCCCGCTGCTCACAACCAAAAAACTGCACCTAAGATCAATAATTCATGAACTTCTTTGGTTTATAAAGGGCGAAACTAATATTAAATATCTTAAAGACAACGGTGTTTCCATTTGGGATGAATGGGCTGATGAGCATGGTGATTTAGGTCCGGTGTATGGTCATCAGTGGAGATCCTGGGAGGCTGCCGACGGAGCAAAAATCGACCAGCTTAAAGAAGTAATTTTACAAATAAAGAATAATCCTGACTCCAGAAGAATGATAGTTTGTTCCTGGAATGTGGGCGAAATAGAAAAAATGGCTCTGCCGCCATGCCACTGCTTCTACCAGTTTTATGTGGCAAACGGCACACTGTCCTGCCAGCTGTACCAGAGAAGTGCAGATGTATTTATTGGTGTGCCGTTCAATATTGCATCCTATGCACTGTTCACAATGATGGTAGCCCAGGCATGCGGCTTAAAGGCCGGTGAATTTGTCCATACTCTGGGCGATGCACATATATACCTTAACCATCTGGAGCAGGTCAAACTGCAGCTTTCAAGAGAGCCCAGGGCGCTGCCAAAAATGACGATAAACCCTGATGTAAAGGATATGTTTGAGTTCAAGTATGAAGATTTTACACTAAGTGATTATGAGCCACATCCGCATATAAAGGGAGCGGTAGCCGTATGATTTCAATGATTTGGGCCATGGGAAAAGATAATGCTTTAGGCTGCAAAAACAGAATGCCCTGGTACCTGCCTGCGGATTTTGCTTATTTCAAGAAAGTTACAATGGGAAAACCTGTAATTATGGGAAGAAAAACCTTCGAGTCCATAGGGAAGCCGCTTCCTGGAAGAGTAAACGTAGTAATTACCAGGTCTCCCGACTTTAAACCTGAAGGCTGCATAACCGTAGATACAATAGAAAAAGCCAAAGCTTATGCGGAGGACAAGGAGGCTTTTATAATTGGCGGGGCAGAAATATACAAAGCTTTTCTGCCAATAGCAGATAAACTTTATATTACTGAAATAAACCATACATTTGAAGCAGATACATTTTTCCCCGAGATAGATTATTCACGATGGAAGCTTGTATCCAGGGAACAGGGGCCCAGGGACGTAAAAAATTCATTTGATTATGAGTTTTTGGTGTATGAGCGTTTGTAATAATTTATTAGTTTATTGGTCGTGGATTGATTAAATTGTAAATATTACGGTTGGCAGGTTTTCTCAGTTGTTCCTGTATTTATATGATGGAGAGTGAGTTTTCGTGGGTCCAGATAAGAATAAAATTTATCCAAATGAAAATATTAAAACAGTATGTTATATAAGTAATTTACCCAAAAGGCCTAATGTTGTGATTGGGGAGTATACTTATTACAGTGACAATAAAAAGTCTCCAGAACTGTTCTATGACAATATAGAGCATCATTATGAATTTCTTGGAGACAGGCTTATTATAGGGAAATTCTGCGCCATTGCTGAAGGTATCAAATTTATCATGAACGGTGCAAACCACAGAATGGACGGTATAACTACGTATCCCTTCAACATATTTGGGGGAGGCTGGGAAAAGGTTACTCCCGCAATCGGGCAATTGCCCTTTAAAGGTGACACTGTTATTGGAAATGATGTATGGTTAGGCCAGAATGTAACTATTATGCCGGGAGTAAAAATTGGTGATGGTGCTGTTATTGCTGCCAATTCTACAGTTGTTAAAAACGTAGAGCCCTATGCAATATATGGCGGTAATCCTGCTAAGTTTATCAGAAAACGCTTCAGCGATGACAAAATTGAGTTTTTGTTAAAACTGCAATGGTGGAACTGGGATGAGCGGATGATATTTGACAACCTTGAAAACCTGACTTCGGAGGAAGGGCTGAATAAGTTGACGGAGGGTTAACTCCAGATAAAAAACAATAGAATAAATGAAAAATCAATTGACAAGTGATTGAGTTTCTGTTATCATATTTATGCAAAACAAGAAGAAGTTTTCCACTTCTCACCTAGCGAACTTACTGATTTGCAGGGTTAATATCGGTTATAAATGTACGTTTTTTGCGTGCTGACTGAGATTAATGTGGATACTTGCTTCTATCCACTTTTTTTATTGTTTTTTATTATTGAGGACTTGAAGTTAACCTTCTTGCCTATTATATTCGGAGGTGTCAGTTATTAGCAAAAATGAATTAATGATCAATGAGGAAATCAGGGATAAAGAGGTCAGACTTATAGATGCTGATGGTACCATGCTTGGTATTATGGCAACTAAGGAAGCCCAGAAGCTTGCCAATTCTAAAAATCTTGACTTGGTTAAAATTGCTCCGCAGGGAGTACCGCCTGTTTGCAAGATAATGGATTATGGTAAATACATGTTCGAGCTTGCCAAGAAAGAGAAGGAAGCAAGAAAGAATCAAAAGATCATAAGTATAAAAGAAGTCAGAATATCTCCTTCTATAGAGGATCATGATTTTGAATTCAAGGTTAAGAACGCTTACAAGTTCTTGAAGGACGGAGACAAAGTCAAGGTTTCTGTTAAGTTCAGAGGGAGAGAAATGCATTACACCTCAATAGGCAATGAGATTCTGGATAAGTTTGCTGAATTAGTAAAAGACGTTGGAGTGGTTGAAAAGAAACCCAAACTTGAAGGCAAAAGTATGATAATGATACTTAATCCAAAGCAGTAGGATAGGAGGAGAATAAATATGCCAAAGTTAAAGACTCATAGTGCATCAAAGAAAAGATTTAGAGTAACAGCTACTGGGAAGATCAAAAGAGGTCAGGCTTGGAGAAGCCATAGACTCGTTTCCAAGGCGACAAAGGCTAAGAAGCACCACAGATTAGGTGCATACGTTTCAGCTGCTAACGAAGCTGCTATTAGAAAACTTATTCCATACAAATAAGAAGGAGGACGAAGGACTATGGCAAGAGTTAAAGGTGCGATGAGAACTCGCGCAAGACATAAAAAAATACTTAAGCTTGCAAAAGGATATTTTGGAGCAAAGAGCAAGCTCTTTAGAATGGCTAATCAGGCTGTTATGAAATCTTTAAACTATGCTTTCAATGACAGAAGAGCAAAGAAGAGAGACTTCAGAAAGCTCTGGATAGCAAGAATAAATGCTGCTGCCAGAATCAACGGCTTATCATACAGCAGATTCATCAGCGGTTTAAAGAAATCAGGAATCGAACTTAACAGAAAAGTTCTCGCTGATATGGCAGTGAACGATGCAGCTGGATTTGCTCAGCTGGCTGAGATGGCTAAAGCTGCAAAGTAATTATTTTATTACTTTCATAATAGAACATAATGTTAGTATATAAGGAGTATCTTTTTGAAGCCAAAAAGATACTCCTTTTTGAACTTATAGGAATTAATTATATTCTGTCTGCAGCAGATATGATATATTATCTGGTGAATAGTCTCTCAGGACGACTAGAAAATCGCTATTAAATAGAAAGATATAAGTAAACAGCTAAATATATTTTCATGCGGAGTGAGCGGTAATGAGCAGAGTTGTTTTTTTGGTAGATATGAATGCATTCTTTATAAGCTGCGAAATGTCCAGAAACCCTGAAATTTCGGGTAAACCGGCTGCAGTGGCCGGTGACCCCAGAAACAGGTCGGGTATTATTCTGGCTGCCAATTATGAAGCAAGAAAATTTGGAGTAAAAACAACTATGGTAATTCATCAGGCCTTAAAATTATGTCCGGGGATGATAATTATTCCTCCTGATCATCGGTATTATGAAGCCAGGTCCAGAGAAGTCATGTCCCTTCTGGGCAACTACTCACCGGTCATTGAACAGAATAGCATTGATGAGGCCTGGCTTGACATGACCGGAACTGAAAACCTGTTTGGCAAGCCTATGGATGCAGCCCGCAAAATTATGGACAATATAAATGAAGGGTTGGGGCTATGGTGTTCAATCGGTATTTCTGAAAATAAGCTTTTGGCAAAAATAGCCTCAGAGATAAAAAAACCAATGGGAATTACGGTACTGTGGCTAAAGGATATAAAAGAGAAACTTTGGCCATTAAAGGTTACAGATATGTATGGAGTCGGTAAGCAAACAGGGTCTAAACTGAATAATTTGGGAATAAATACCATTGGAGACCTTGCCTTATATGACTCAAAAGCACTAGCCAGACTTCTGGGTAAACAGGGGGTTGAACTGCAGGCCTATGCCAACGGCTTGGATCAGTCACCCGTCACGCCTCATTCCTCCGGGGAAATGAAATCAATTGGCAGGTCCTCAACCCTTTCTGAGGATGCTGTCGACATAGAGGCTGTCAGAAACCTATTCCTTGAAATGTGTGAAGAGGTTGGGTATGATGCCAGAAAAAATAACAAAAAAGCCAGAACTGTTCAGATTACAATAAAATATTCGGATTTTCAGAGTATAACCAGGCAGGTAAGCATAGAACCAACTTATCTGACCAAGGACATTTTTGAAAAAGGTTTTTCACTTCTGAAAAAGAATTGGAACAGCTTCAGACCGGTACGTCTGATTGGCGTAAGTATAAGCGGGTTTGAACAGGAAAACCACCCGGAACAACTTTCCCTTTTTGAAGAGGATGAAATATACAACCAATCAGAGAAAGAGGAAAAGCTGGAAAAAACAATAGATTCAATTCGAAGCAGGCATGGCCTTGCGTCTGTAACCAGGGCTGTACAAATAAAAAGGCAAAAGCACGTGGACTGATCTGTATTCTAAAATTATTAATAACATTACAAAAGGGAGATGGTTTTATGATTTCCAATGAGACATTAAAATTAATTAAACAACGCAGGAGTATCAGAAGTTTTAAAGCTGATCAGATTAGGGATGAAGAATTACAGGCAGTACTGGAAGCAGGACTGTATGCTCCTTACGCCTGGGACCAGACACGACATTTTACGGTAATTCAGAACAAGGAAATCCTGGACAGGTTAAACATTGCCGCAAAAGAAGCTGCCCGGCAGATGGATTTTGAACACTTAAGGGAACTTGGAAATAATGAGAGGTTCAATTGTTTGTACAACGCACCGACACTGATTATAGTTTCTGGTGATGAACAGGCTCCAATACCTCTCGAAGCTGATTGCGCAACTGCTACTCAGAACTTGTTGATTGCCGCAGAGTCAATCGGTCTGGGGTCATGCTGGATTTTCTTTGTCTTGTTGGCCTTTAATTCCACACAGGGCGCCGAATTGCGAAAGGAACTGAAAATACCTGATGGCTACAAGCCTTACTATTCAGCTGTGATCGGTTATAAAAGCGAAGTGACGATTAATATACCGGAAAGAAATTCCAACCTCATTACATATATCAAATAATTAATTTGTTAAGGGAGGAAAAGATGAAAATTTATAAATTTAATGAAAATAACATTACTACTGTTGCCAGGTTTATGAGTGAAATTCGTCCGGAGTGGTGGGACTATGAAGGTGCCTTTAATCAGCTCAGCGATATAGAAGAAACTATAGGAACAATCGGCTGGTTTATGGGGAACGATGAGAGCCATCCAAAGGGCTGGGTACTTTGCCGGGAATTAAAAGCATATAGGTCTATTGAACTTGAATGTTGCGGGTATGATGATAATGGAACTTTTGCTTTGGAACATAAGCTTAAAGACCTCTTTGATACAGTTTGCGAATATGCCAGAGGCAAGGGGTATTTGACATTTAGAACTGCAATGGGTTCCACGCAGTTTTCGATACATAGCAGAGAACTTGGTAATATCGGTGATGAAATTAAAAATCTTAAGTCTTTTGGAAGAATTGATTATGACTGGCTTGTAAATTATGGATTTCAGGTTGTAGGAATTCAACCCCATGCTTTAGGCGAGAATTATCATTGTATTTTATTGACAAAAGACTTGGCACAAGAGCATTACATTTAATTTTTTTATGAGCATTTGAAGAAAAGATAAATGGGATAATTTTGATTTTGGGATAAGTATGGAATTGCATGGAGATTTATGGATAAATAATATATAATATTATGTGATATAAAAGGAGGATAAAATGAAATTAGGGGAAGTATGCATAGAAACTAATGATGTAGTTAAAATCGCTGATTTCTATAGGAAGGTCTTAAACATTTCTTCAGACTGCAAGGATAGCATACATCAGTTTATTATTACCGAAGGCACTACCTTAACTGTTTATAATAACGGAACAGCAAAGAATAACCAAAACCAAAATATCAGTTTGGCTTTTACTGTTGATGATGTAGATGAAGAATACAAACGGCTGCTGAAGTTAGGAATAAATATTATTGATGCTCCAAAGCTACAGCCATGGGGTGCAAAAAATATGCATTTTTGTGATCCAGACGGCAATCATATATACTTTCGGAGTTTGCCGGAATAATTACCTAAGTCAGGTATACTTACGTTGTTAACCCGGAAATTCGATACTTAATAAATCTGAACAGATTCCATTACAAATTTGACTTCATATAAATAAACTGGTAATTTTGCATGCAATAAAAAAAGCCATGTATAACATGACCTTTTGTCGCTTATGAAATTATCTCAACTTTGCCTGCATGGTATTTTTCAGTATTTGTCTTTGTTTTTCAAAAATAAATCTTGTTAAAATATCTGAATCGCGGGGAGAGATTTTAATATAATGTAGTCCAAACTCAAACCTTTTGCTTTTTCCATTTATAGTACGTATAACCTGAGCAAAGACCCTTATAGTTGCGGATTCCTCCAGATTAATGATTATGTCCAGAACAGTACCTGAATCCAGAGCTTCGTCAAGTACCATGCAAAAACCGCTTCCGCTGATATTCTTGGTGTAAGCTGATTTTAACGAGGCTTCGTCAATTTCGCCAAACTCTAACTTATCAGTGCTGATTAACTGTTGGTCAAAAACTTTATATTTACAGTTTAGTACTACATCCAATCTGTAAAAACGTCTTCTTTGTATTTTATTAAGTTCACTGACAATAGCTACGTCAAATATGTCAAGAGCACCATTTTTTCTGTGCCCTTTAACAAGGCCTTTAAAATATAGAAGCTCCTGTCTTTCGTTAAGATAATATATAATAATATGTATGTCCCTTGAAAGAAATTTAAACCTTCCTTCACTCATAGGAGATACAATACTTATTGTTTTATCATCAATAATATCAACTAATTGACTGATGTAGCTTGTTGTTGACTGGTCATTTTTTTTATTATATTCTGGTATTTCAATTTCTAATTTTGTTCCTACCCTAATATCTTTTGCGTTCATTAAAAATCTCCATATCAATAATTATTAATTAAAATAATATAAATTAAATATGCTCTTTACTACATTATATTCTAAAAAACGGGAATTTACATTAAAAAAATAAAATATTTTATAAAATTTTTCGATGGTCAGTTTTTTCAATAAATGTCATATAATATAGAGTAATCAGGGTATAGTAGACATGGAATAAAATGTGAGATATAATAATCCCTAGCATGAAAGAACAGATAAATGCATACCTTCAGGTTATTTAAAATAAAAAATGGATGTGGTTAAGAAAATGAAACCTTTTTTTAGTGGAGACAGTTATGAGACAGCCGGTAATAAAAGAAATGTATTTGACAAACTATTTTTAAATACCAGATGGTATTTTGTTTATGGCTATGGAAAAGTGGTCATATGTGGCAGAAACCTTGCGGTTAAGAATTTGTATGATTCTGAAAAATGGGCTGAATCCAGTTTCAGGATAGTTAAAAACATCGAAAAAAGCGGCGGTAAAATTTATATTGATGGTATTGAAAATATTTCCAAAGTAGATGGTCCTGTTGTTTTCGTCAGCAATCATATGAGTACCCTCGAAACCTTTGTTTTTCCGTGTATTATTGCTCCATTAAAACAGGTAACCTATGTTGTTAAAGACAGTCTGGTATCCATGCCGCTTTTTGGTCACGTTATGAGAAGCCGTGATCCGATAGTTGTGTCACGTAAAAACTCAAGGCAGGATTTGCTTAATGTCTTGAGCCAGGGAAAGGAGAAAATAGCAAAAGGTGTCTCAATCATTCTTTTTCCCGAAGGTACAAGACAGGAGTATTTCGACCCTGAAAAATTCAATTCGCTTGGAATTAAGCTGGCAAAAGAAGCCAGGGTACCAGTTATACCAGTAGCCATAAAAACAGACTTCTGGGGAAATGGCAGGGTGGTAAAAGATATTGGTCCCATCCGCAGGAAGGAGCCAATCTGTATTTCCTTTGGAGAGCCAATAACAATTACTGGAAGTGGTAAAACTGAACATAAACAGGTTATCGAATTTATTTCAAATAAGGTTGAAGAATTTAAAAAAATTAAATTATAGTAAAAATTTAGTTTATCTAATAGAATTTGGTCTTGTCAAATCGGAAACTAAGTACTAAAATATATAAAGAGGTTTCGGGAATTAGCGCAGTTTGGTAGCGCGCTTGGTTCGGGACCAAGAGGCCGGGAGTTCGAACCTCCCATTTCCGACCATAAATAAAGACATGTCTCAATTAAAGGGACATGTCTTTATCTTGCGTTTTTCAGGGTGCTCATCGTTTGATGAAAGCTAGGAAGATGCAGGTACAAGCAAGGGTTTCTGTTTTTTTAATATTTTTATCATTGTAAAACAGAATGGTACATAATTAACTTGACTGCACCTGGTTCCAAATATAGAATTATTTGTAAAGGTAAAATTTGTGTTTAGATAATAATTGTGAAAGATAGAGAAGGAGGTAGTTACGTAAAACTAGCATTTTAACAGTATTACGTACCGGTGAAAATGAAAAATATACGCTTTTTTGTATCCATTTTTATACTTGCCTGTTTTCTGGGACTACTAATAGGCTGCAGTGATACACACAATGTATCGGATAGCGCAGGCACTTCAATTACAAAGGGCGATGAGGTTTCAGCGAAAAATAATTATTGGCCGGATGACATTTGGAGGGAATCAACGCCTGAAGAGCAGGGTATGGATTCAGCGAAGCTGGTAGATATGCTGAAATACATACAGAGTTCAGGTAATGAAATCCACAGCATAGTTTTAATACGGAATGGCTATAAAGTTTTAGATGCAAATTTTTTTCCTTATAAAAGCAATGTAAAGCATGTAGTAAACTCCTGTACAAAAAGCATAACTTCTACACTTTTTGGCATAGCGGTTGAGGAAGGATTGGTAAAAAGTGTAGATACAAAATTGCTGGACTATTATAAGGACAGGAGTATTAAAAATATTGATGAAAAGAAGAAGGAGCTTGCACTTAAGCATTTGCTTACCATGACGGCAGGCTTTGATTGGAGTGAAAATGGTTCCTACGATTCTAACGATTCCTGGATACAAATGCGTAACAGCCCAGACCCTGTTCAATTCATTTTAGATAGTCAAGTTAAAGAGACTCCCGGAACTTCATTTTATTATAATACAGGTGCTACCCATCTGATTTCCTCTATCATTAACAATGTGACAGGTCAAAAAACAGCTGATTATGCTGCACAAAAGCTTTTTGGACCTATAGGAATAAAGGATTTTTATTGGCAGGAGGATCAGCAAGGAATAAATATTGGAGGAGCAGGGTTATTCATGACTCCTCAGGATATGGCCAGGTTTGGATATTTGTTTCTGCAAAACGGGGTCTGGAAGGAAAAGCAGGTTGTCCCCGAGAATTGGATAAAGCAGGCTGTTTCCAAGAAAACGGACACTCCAAGTGGACTGGCAGGCCACTATGGCTATGGATATCAATGGTGGATGAACAACTTTGGAGGTTATTCTGCCAGGGGATATGGGGGACAATATATCTTTGTACTGCCTGATTACAACGTTGTAGCTGTATTTACCGGTGCACTTCAGGGGAGTAATTTTTTTCTCCCTGAAAATTTAGTGGAAAGCTTTATAATTGCATCCTTAAAGTCCACAGAATCCAGAAATGAAAATTCAGATTCATTTATAGAACTTGAAAGCTTATTGAAGAATATCCAGGAGGCTCCCAAATCTGAAAGGATTCCGGATTTGCCAGCCATAGTCAAGAATGTGTCAGGGAAGTTGATTAGTATGGAAAATGGGGATGAGATATATCTTTCCTTTCCAAATGGTACTAATGCTGAGTTTCGTCACGGCCCCAGCAACAATATAACAATAGGTCTGGATAATGTGTACAGGCTTTCTGATGCGGGCAGATATTGGCCTCTGCCCGATCATAATCTGGTGGCAGCAAAAGGTTATTGGAAGGATGAAAAAAGCTTCATCATAAAATTACTTTCACTTCATGAAATGGATGAGCTGACCTATACCTTAACTTTTGAAAAAAACCTTGTTAATTTGGTTTTTGAATCCCGCCAGGGTGGAGAATTAATGAGAACCAAGGGAGAGATAAAGTAAAAACATAGGCTCTGCAAATAGATCCTGAAAATATATCCCGAAAATTAAGTGTCTTCCAATACCGGGAGGAGTATATCGCAACTTCTTTTCATTCATCCTCTTTTAAAAGTCTTTTGGCCTGATCCAGCATAGTTTCATTTATAACCTTATAGCCTGCCTCTCTAAGGAGCTGTACAGCTCTGCCCTGACCCTCGATTTTAGTATCTGTGAAAGTGCCGTCATAGATGTACTTGCTGCCGCAGGAGGGGCTATCCTCCTTCATTATGGCAAAAGCAATGTCGTTATCCCTTGCAAGTCTTACAGCCTCCAAAGCTCCTGTTTCATACTCCGCTGTAACATCAAACCCTGTACATGCCAGTACTTTATCACCAACTCGCTGTGAATCGGGACGCGGTGTCGGCAGCCCTCCAAAAACTTCGGGACAGACTGGGATCAACCTGCCTTCTGCCTTCCAGGTCAAAAATCTTTCATCCAGACAAGGTATATCACCGTCGTCGTATCGGCAGTGCCAGCCATAGAGGCAGCCGCTGACCAAAATTTTCTTCATGCCAACCTCCCATCTATGCGCGGGACTATATTGTCAATTGTTTCTTTTAAAGTCCCGCACAGTTAGTTATTTGAATTATTTGGATACAGCCTGTTCCCAATATTTAGAGTTTACACATTTGGATATATCAGCAGCCTTTGTAAGCAAACCGTATTTCAAAGCATAATCGGCAGTCTGCTGAATTGCTTTTGTATCAATAGAGCCGATTTTGTCTGCGTCAAAGCCTTCGGGAACTACCAGTTTTGCAACCTCCTTAGCCATATATATCTGATGTTCAAGAGATACGCTCTTGTCTACATTGTATACTATATTTCCTGCAGCCTCAGGATCTTTGCATGCATCCTGCCAGCCTTTTATAGATGCTTTTAAAAATCGTACAAAGACATCTTCATTTTTTGCAAGCCATTCACTGTTTACAAATAAGCAGTCTTCAAGCATTGCCACGTTATTTTCATTCATATCCAGTTTGTTTAAGTCTGTTTCTTTAATACCTGATTCAAGTAATAGACCATATTCGTTATAAGTCATGGCTGATGCAGCATCTATTTCATCATTAACAAGCTGATCCATTGTGTAGTCCTGCTGAACAAGCTTCAGATCCTTTTCTCTGTCAAGTCCTGCTGATTCAATCATTGCATATAATTCATACTCATTACCGCCAAACCATGAACCTACTTTCTTTCCTTTGAGATCAGCAGGTGTCTTGATTCCTGCGCTGGCCTTTGAAACTAAAAGGAGAGCACTTTTCTGGAAGATCTGAGCTGCTTCAACAAGCCCCCAGCCCTGATCCTGATATTTCATCAAACTGGAAACCCAGGTAACACCGATGTCTGCAACACCGTTATAAACCTGCTGCTCAGGAATGATATCACTTCCGCCGGGAAGGATTTCAATATCGATACCCTGTTCTTTATAGTATCCCTTTTCCTTTGCTACATAGTAGCCCATAAACTGTGACTGAGGAAGCCACTTGAGCTGTAAGGTGATTTTGTCCGATTCACCGCTTGGAGTTGTGCTGCCTTCACTGGTGCTTGAGTTTGCAGTATCAGTTGAACCGCTGGCTGCAGTACTTGTGCTTGCAGTGGATGTTGAGGCTTCCTCACTACTGCCGCATCCTGCAAGAGCAAAGCTTAATAATAATACAATACTAAGAAATACTGATAAATATCTTTTCATTTTTCTCTCCTCTTTTCTTTTCATAAATTTTTATTTTATTCTTTGTGAAGCGTGCCATTTAACGGCACGACGTTCTACCATGGATATAATCAGGTACAATATAATACCTGCGATGGCAGCAATGGTTATGTAGGACCAACCCATTGCCATCTCCGCTTTTCGGAGATTATCCTTTATTCCGAAGCCCAGACCTGAAGTTGAAGTAGCGAAATATTCACTGACTATGGCTGCAATCATTGAAGATGTAATATTTATTTTCAGTGCAGTAAATACACTGGGGAGACAGTTTGGTAAACGAAGTCTTACAAATACGGTTCTTCTGTTTGCTGCATATGATTTCATAAGATCCAGGGAAAAAGGCTTCAAATCATTCAGACCGCGGTATGCATTTATTGCCATAGCCGCCATAGTTACTACAGTGACAACTCCTATCTTCTGTCCCATTCCTGTTGAAAACCAGCGGTTCATGATAGGGGAAAGTGCTACAATAGGTATTGCATTAAAAGCAGAGACAACTATCAGACCTCCATAACCCCATTTAGGGAATATTGTTGCGACTACAGCTATCAGGAAACCAATGGCCGAGCCGATTATCATACCGATTAATGCACCTGATACAGTAATACCACAGTCTTTTAATGCTTTTGAGATATTCTTTGCCAGTGTAGTTACAATCCCTGTTGGGACAGGTAATTGGAAGGGTTTTAAATCCAAAAGAGCGTGAAAACCTCCGAACTGCCATATCAGCAGTAAAAGAATTCCGAAGCTTAAAGGCCACAGAGTGCCTTTGATTTTATTTGTCATCAATCATCACCTGCTTTCATTTTTGTCTCCCTCTGCCAGGGGATTAATATCTTTTCGGCAATGATCACTACAAAATAGCTGATGATTCCCATTAGTGCACTGGTAACAACGGAAGCCCAGAATATATCCTTGGTCCCGCCGTAAAGGGAGTACAGCAGCTTAACACCGATACCGTTTTTTGAACCCAGCATATCAACCAGTATGGACGCTGTTACTGAAAGCGGAGCTGCAATTTTCAGACCTGCAAAAAGATAGGGCAGGGAAAAGGGCAGCATAAGCTTCAAGTAAATACTTGGCTTTTTAGCAGCATAGGAATACATTAGTTCACGTTTATCCAGATCGACGCTTTTCAGTCCGCTGAGCATATTGGCGGCTACAGGGAAAAAAGTTATATATGCCGCAATAATTATTCTTGATGCATCCATATTTCTGACAAGGTTGAAGATTATAGGTGCAAGTCCAAGCACCGGAATCATCTGTGAAACTATCAAATAAGGAAAAGCTATTTGCTCGGTTATTTTAGAAATACTCATCAGTATTGCAAGAATTATACCTATTGAAGCTCCCAGGGCAAAACCCGTGGCGGCCTTGGAGAATGTGACTGCGCCGGCTTCTGAAAGCGACTGCCAGTTTTTAATCAGAGTAATTATTACTTCGTGTGGATAGGGGAGCTTTGAAGCCGCCATCTTGTCGTGAAAAATATTTACAAGAGAATATGCCCCAAGCTCCCAAAGAGCAAATATACCCAAGAACCACACCAGTAATACCAGTGTTTTATTTTTATTCATGTCAGACCCCCTCGAAACTGTTCCGTATCTTTGATACCAGTGCGAAGAACTCAGGTGTCTCACGGATTTCTCTTGTCCTTGGACGGGGTAGATCAATATCTACAACAGCTGAAAGTCTTCCTGGATGTGGAGAAAGCACACAGACTCTGTCTGACAGGAAAACTGATTCAGATATATTATGAGTAACAAAGATTACTGTTTTATTTGTTTTACTCCAGATACGCAGTAAATCTTCATTCAGTTTCTCCCTGGTAAATTCATCCAGTGCGGAGAAAGGTTCATCCATTAGCAGAATCTCAGGCTGTATTGCAAGTGCTCTGGCTATTCCTACTCTCTGCTGCATTCCGCCGCTGAGCTGGTGTGGATAATGATTTGAGAAATTTGATAAACCAACAAGCTCCAGCTGCTTTTCTATACGGTTGTTTTGTTCAGACCTGTTTATTCTCATCATTTCCAATGGAAGTCTTACATTGTTTTTTACTGTTCTCCAATCATAAAGAACCGGATTTTGAAATACAATTCCGTACTTTTGCTGAAGCCTGGTTTCCTTTGGAGTTTGTCCGCAAACAGTTACATTTCCATGCGAGGGTTCAAGCAGGTCGGCAATTATTCTGAGGAGTGTGGTTTTACCGCAGCCCGATGGCCCCAGAAGAGAAATGAACTCACCCTTTTGAATGTCGATACTCACATTATTAAGTGCGTGAACATCATTTCCTTTGTTATCCTTGTAGTACATGCTTACGTTTTCTATTTGAATTTCCGGTGCATACATATTATCAACCTCCAAAATAAAATAATAAGGCACAGAGAAATGTCTTCTCTGCGCCTTTGCATTCATAATAAATATTAAAGTTAAAGTTCTTTAAGCTCTTATACCGTTTTTCAATTCTCTTGCCTGTGATGTTTTACATTGTAAAGCATTATTTCGTTTGTTGCAATACTCAAAATGATAACTTAAAGGTTTTTATGCTTTGGATTAAAAACATGGAGTTTAGTTGTGCTGGAGGTGAAAAACTTAAATTTTACTTCTTTTTGTCATATATGGAAGGCTTTTAAAGGGAATATTATGGTCAGGTGCAGTTATTTAAGGTCTTTTCAGCATAATTAAACAGATTTTACTATGATGTATGTCCATAAAAAAAATGCGTAAAAAGTTATATTACATGTTTGACTTTTGGATTTTTCCGTGCTAAAATACAAAACAATTAAACAATCATACTGGTAATACAAAATACTTTAAATGAATTTAATAATAACATAAACTGATGCAAAGGCGCAGAGGAGACAAATCCTTGCGCCTTTGTTTTTTATTGTAAAGGTGTAACTCTTATACCTATCTAAAGGTCACCTGGTTGACTTTCCGGCAAAGACGCCGTTTTAGGCTTCATTCAGAATCCGTTTTCAAAATCACTTATTCCAATATGTATATATGCGTGTAGAACCACGTGACAGGAGGTAAAAATATGGACTTAATCATTAAGAACGGTACAATCATTACTCCCATCGAAAGCTATGAGGCAGATATAGCTGTTAGGGACGGAAAAATTGCATTGATAGGAAAGGGCTTTCCTGAAGTAAACGCAAAAGTGGTTGATGCATCAGGGAAACTGGTTCTGCCGGGTGCCATTGATGTGCATACACATCTGGCAATGCCTTTTGGAGGAACTGTATCAGCCGACGGCTATCTCGCAGGCACCCGGGCTGCAGCCTGCGGAGGTACCACAACAGTTTTTGACTATGCCATCCAGAAAAAAGGTCAGGGAATAGTTGAAACTGTTGAAGCCCGCCGTAAAATGGCTGAACCCGAGGTCTGTGTCGATATTGCCTTCCACTGTGCAATCACAGATCTGGCAGACGGCGCGCTTCTGAATGAATTCGAGGCAGCAGTGGAGTACGGTGTTCCCAGCTTCAAATGTTTTATGGTTTATAAAAAGGAAGGAATGATGGTGGACGACGGAACACTTGCCAGAATTCTTTTGAAATCAAAGGAAACTGGGGTACTTACAAATGTTCACGCTGAAAATCCCGACCTGATAGATATAAGAATTGCGGAGTTTCTTGCGCAGGGAAAAACCTCAGCCTGGTACCACTACATGAGCCGTCCCGAATTTGTTGAGGCTGAAGCTGACAATCGTGCAATTCACTGGGCAAAGTCACTCAATGCTCCATTATATATAGTACATCTTGCCAACAGGGAGGGTGTAGAGGCTGTTACAAAAGCCCGTGATGAAGGCTATGAGGTTTATGCAGAAACCTGTCCCCAGTATCTGCACTTTACAAGTGACGTATATAGAAGGGAAGACGGACGCAATTTTGTCTGCTCACCGCCTGTTAAGGGTACTGAAAGCCGGGATGCACTTTGGGCTGCAATAAGAAGAGGCGATATATCAACTGTTGCTACCGATCACTGTCCGTTCCAGAGCTATGAAAAGGACTGGGGTAAGGATAATTTCACCAAAATACCCAACGGCTGTGCCGGTATTGAAAATATGTATCCTTATATGCTTTCAGCAGCAAATGAAGGGAAAATAACTTTTAACAAGGCGGTCGAAGTATGTGCCGCAAATCCTGCAAAAATATTCGGCTGTCCCGGTAAGGGCACACTCACTCCCGGAGCCGATGCGGATATTGTCATATACGATCCAAACAAGAATTTTATAATTAAATGTGACAACATGCATTCCGACTATGACCATACAATATGGGAAGGTGTTTCACTTCACGGTTATCCTGTTCAGACCTATTCAAGGGGAAGACTTGTATATGATAACGGTGATTTTGTAGGTGAGCCCGGCTGGGGAAAATTTGTCAGGCGTGCTGGCAGAAAATAAAGAAAGGAGTTGGTTGGTATGCATTCATCAGAAAAAATTATATTAAATAAGATAACAGTAGTTGAAGAAGCGGCCAGATGCTTATTATGCCATGAAGCTCCCTGTACAGAAGCCTGTACTTCCGGGGAGGATCCCGCAAGAATGATCCGGGCCCTGCGGTTTGATAATCTTAAGGGTGCTGCTGCCAGAGTCCGTGCCTGCGACTGTGAAGCAAATGAAACAGCGGTTGCTGCTCAGGGTAAGTGTGAAGCTGCCTGTATCAGAACTGACTCACCGGTCAGGATCGGAGCTATTAAACGCTATCTTTCCGAAAACGTTAAGTCCCCTGAAGCTCTACCCGAGGTTGACCTGTCTATTGAGTTCTGCGGAGTAAGATGTGAAAATCCTTTTTTTCTTTCTTCATCAATAGTTGCCAGCAATTATGAAATGTGTGCCAAAGCACTCGAAATGGGCTGGGCGGGAGTAGTATTCAAAACTATAGGTGTGTTGAGGCCTAAAGAGGTATCACCCCGATTTGATACTATCGGAAAAGAAGGGACACCTTTTATAGGTTTCAGAAATCTGGAACAGATTGCAGAGCATCCATTGGAAGAAAACCTCATGTGGATGAAGCAGCTGAAGGCCGATTATCCGAATAAGATATTGGTTGCTTCCATCATGGGACAGACTGACGAGGAGTGGACATACCTTGCCAGGGCAGTTACTGAAATAGGTGCGGATATTATAGAGTGCAACTTTTCCTGTCCGCATATGAGCGGTGAAAATCTCGGGTCGGATGTGGGACAGAACCCCGAACTGGTTAAGCATTATACAGAATGTGTCCGCAGAGGAACAAATCTTCCAATACTGGCAAAGATGACTCCGAACCTGGGAAATATGGAGATACCTGCCGTGGCGGCCGTGGAGGGAGGAGCAGATGGAATTGCAGCCATAAATACTATAAAAAGTATTACTGGCATAGATTTGTCAGGTTTGGCTGCCACACCTGCCGTTGACGGCAAATCAGCCGTATCTGGATATTCCGGAAAGGCGGTAAAACCCATAGCACTGCGTTTCATACATGATATGGCTGTGCATAAGAAACTGGCAGGTATACCCCTTAGCGGTATGGGCGGCATAGAAACCTGGCGTGACGCTTTGGAGTTTATCCTTATGGGCTGTGCCAACATACAGATAACCACTGCCGTAATGCAATATGGCTATAGAATAATTGATGATCTTATAGAAGGTTTCTCCTTCTTTATGGCCGAAAATGGCTATAAAAGTGTGGATGAACTGGTCGGTAAAGCACTTCCGCAGATGGTTCCGGCAGAACTCCTTAACAGAGATACAATAGTATACCCTGTGTTGAACCGGGATAAATGTGTTGGCTGCGGACGCTGCTATATCTCATGTTATGATGCTGGACATCAGGCCATTATATGGGAGGGGGATAAAAGGAAGCCTGCTCTCTCTGGTAAAAAATGTGCCGGCTGCCACCTCTGTCTGCATGTCTGCCCGAATGGTGCAATAACTCCAGGCAAACGCATCAATAAACCCATTGTGGATAAAAGCATTGCCGGAGTATTATAAATGATTGATAAAAGTAACGTATTTATTAACGCTTAATAAAAACGTATTTATTAATGCTTAATAAAAAAGATAGACTTATTCACATTAAAATCAATGGTAAAGAGGTGAGGTTATGGCAATTACTCTAGCAAAACTATGTGCAAATGTTGAAACTACTTATGGTATGAAGCTCCTTGCTGGTGCTGCCGGCATGGAAAACTTCGTTAGATGGGTTCACATGATTGAGGATAGAGAGGTACCCAGCTTTCTGCATGGTAACGAACTTGTTTTTACAACGGGAATAGCCCAGCAGTTAAGGAATGACTGGATGCTTGAGTTTGCCTCCTCGGTGCTGAAAAAGAAAGCCAGCGGACTGGTTTTAAACCTTGGTCCGTATATAGAATCAGTTCCCCATAAGATTATTGAATTTTGCGAGGAACAAAGTCTGCCATTATTTACTGTGCCCTGGTCGGTACGCCTAATTGATATTACCTACGACTTTTGTCATAGAATTGTGGCAAGTGAAGAAATAGAAATGGGGCTGGCTACCGCAATGAGAAACCTTATTTTTATGCCTCAGGAGGAAAAAGTCTATAAACCAACACTTGAAAGGCGCTGTTTTTATCCTGACTCCATGTACACCGTTGTGGCCTTGGAGCCTGTTTACCATAATGACAGTGTATTAAGCGAAGATGAAACAAGGAACCTAAGGCTTCAGGCCCAAAGATTGTTGAATAAGACTGGAAGACTGTTTAGTCTGTTCTTTTACGATAGAAAAATGATAGTTGTACTGCAGGAGTATTCTGAAAAACAGATAGATGAGTTTATTGATATGCTGCAAAAAATATGTGAGCTTCACGGAGTACAGTATAAGCTCCATGCGGGAGTAAGTCCCACCGGAAAGGGATATCTGTTTATCTCGGATGCCTACAATAAAGCTATTATGGGGCTTAGAATCGCAAAGCTCCATAACAGGAAAAGTGTTCATTACCAGACAATGGGATTGTACAAACTGCTGGTTTCGGTAAACGACAGCAATATTCTGTCTGAAATATATATGGAAAGTCTTGGAGAACTTGATGAGTTTGATCAAAAAAACGGAACAGATTACATGACGACGCTGCGATGTTATCTTGAGCACAACTCCAGTGTTCAGGAGGTAGCCCAAATGACCTTTGTCCACAGGAATACTGTTAATTACAAAATAAAAAGGATCAGAGAAATATTGAAGTGCGACTTTGATTATGAAAACAAGCTGAAGCTGATGTTGGCGTTTTTCATCAGAGATTTGCTTTAAGGTTAAAACCGGCTTTGCCAGGCTATATAGAATTGGCACTTATAATTTGAGTGCAGTGGGTTTTATTGGGCTGAGGCATAGAAATCTTTGTATCTAAGAGCGTATAATGTGACGGCTGACAGTGATATAATGAGGCAATAAATATTCCATGCTGCTGTCCACAAGGTGTCCTTGGGGTGACCTTGTGGAAAACTTGGGCACCTTTGCCTCATTGAAACGCGTTTAAGGTAAGAAAATTTTTCTACAGTCGAAAAATTTTCCGCTGAACAAATGCGTTATAATCAACCTAAAATTTTAAAAAGAAGAGAGGTCTTATACTATGAATAAGGATGAAATCAAAAGCTTGTCAATAAATTACAACCTTCAGTCCTGGTCAAAACAGAAGGGCTTGAATCCAATTCCGGTAAAAAAAGGAGAGGGAATATATTTCTGGGATTTTGACGGTAACAGGTATTCAGATATGTCTTCACAGCTGGTTAATCTAAATGTTGGGCATGGAAACCGTAAAATTATTGATGCAATTAAGGAACAGGCTGAAAAATACTGTTATATATCACCAAGCTATGCAAGTGAGCCCCGTGCTAAACTAGCTAAAATGATAATTGACCTTATGCCGGACAATATGGGTAAGGTATTTTTTACCAATGGTGGAGCAGATGCAAACGAAAATGCAGTAAAAATGGCCCGCATGTTTACAGGGCGTAACAAGATATTCTCACGCTACCGCAGCTATCACGGTTCTACATACGGTGCCGGAAATCTTACCGGCGAGCCCAGGAGATATCCTTTGGAACCCGGAATTCCAGGTTTTATTAAATTCTTCGATCCATATATATATCGTGAACAGATTGTTTTTGCCTCGGAGATGGAAGCCTCGGATTACTACGTGGCAAAGCTTCGTGAACAGGTTGTATATGAGGGTGCTGATAATGTTGCTGCTATTGTACTTGAAACAGTTACGGGTTCAAATGGAGTGATTATTCCACCGGTTGGATATTTGAAGGGTGTACGCAGCATATGCGATGACTATGGAATACTGCTCATTTGCGACGAAGTTATGGCCGGTTTTGGCAGAACAGGCAGGATGTTCGGCTTTGAAAACTGGGATGTTAAGCCTGATCTTGTTACTTTCGCAAAAGGTGTCACCTGCGGATATGTTCAACTGGGTGGGGTAGCTGTAAGCAAGCCTATAGCCGAGTTCTTTGATGAAAATGTTCTAAAATGCGGCCTGACCTACAGCGGTCATCCGTTGGCCTGTGCGGCCGGAATAGCCTGTCTGGAATTCTATCTGGAAAACAATGTGCTTGATAATGTAAATAAAAGCGGGAAGGTTCTGGGTGAGGAACTTGAAGCCTTGAAGGAAAAACACCCAAGCGTCGGAGATGTGAGATACATCGGTTTATTTTCAGCAATAGAACTGGTAAAGGACAAGAAAACCCGTGAACCATTGGTTCCTTACGGCAGTGACCCAAAGGCTGTTATGAAGTCAATAATAGGAAAGCTAGGAAAAGAAGGCTTTATGACTTATTCCCATGAAAACATGATTCTTGTAGCACCTCCTCTCATTATCACACCTGAACAGATCCGTGAAGAAATGGCAAAAGTGGATAGAGTTTTGACAGTTGTAGATAATGAATTACTTTGATATTATCAACTTATAAGATAATAATATTATATTGGTTATGGGATATTTTTATAGGTTTGAAAAAGAAACCTGCCATAGCTATTCATTTACTGAGGAGGCAAGGTTGAAAGAAATTTTAAATATATATAAAGGAGGTACCGTGCCCATGCCATTTCTATCATTGCGTTTTGTGAAAAATGCTGGGCATGGGGATATTTATGAGTAAATTTTACTATATGCCGACAAAGGTTATTATGGGGAACGGCTGTATCACTGCCAACAGCGGATTGCTGGCAGATATGGGGAAAAAGGCCCTCATAGTCACAGGGAGGCATTCAGCAAAGGCAAACGGCTCTCTTGAAGACGTTACAGCAGTACTGAATTCCAATAAACAGGAATATGTTATTTTCGACAGTGTAATGGCAAATCCTACCATAGAATGTGCATATGCCGGTGCCGCCTTTGCCAGAGAGCACTCCGCGGATTTCGTTATAGCCATAGGCGGCGGCTCACCAATGGATGCGGCAAAGGCCATGGCACTGCTGGCAAGACAGGATATAAAGGAGGAGGACTTGTTTTCAGGTGTTTATACCGGAGATGTTCTACCCATGGCCTTTGTACCAACTACAGCAGGTACAGGCTCAGAGGTGACTCAATACTCCATACTTACAAACCACAAGGCCGAAACCAAAACGAGCATAGCATCCCCTGTAATTTTCCCCAGGCTTGCTTTTCTTGATGCAAGGTATATGGAGGGACTGTCATATTCAACTACAATAAATACAGCTATTGATGCCCTTTCCCACTCTGTGGAGGGGATGCTGTCCATTAGAGCCAGCACAATCTCTGACAGCCTTGCCATGGAAAGTATAAGCCTGATTGCTTCCTGCTTTGAGTCCTTAAAAAACAAGTCACTGACTCATGGACAGCGTGAAAGCCTGCTGTATGCTTCGACTTTGGCAGGTATGGTCATTGCGAATACCGGAACAACTGCAGTACATTCAATGGGGTATTCCCTTACTTACTATAAGGATATAGATCATGGAAGAGCTAATGGCCTTTTACTGGCAGCTTTCCTGGGTTTTGTCGAAAAAAGCCTGCCTGACAGGGTAGGTACCATACTTTCAGGTATGAAGGTGGCGTCGATAAGTGAATTCTCGTCAGTACTAAATGAGCTGCTTGGAGAAAAGGAAAGCATTACGATGGATGAAATAAACAGCTACTGTCTGAAAGCAATGAAGACAAAAAATATCACAAACTGCATGGTTGTGCCAGGACAGGAGGATTTGCTGGAAACCTTCAAAGCCAGTTTTCATGGAGCAATAAAATAAATACTCAATTAAGTAAGTCATACAAAAACTTCTTTCCGAGTATAAACTTTAAGTAAAAAGCTCCAAAAGAGTTGTATTACAATATAAAATAGTTAAAGATTTCCTGCTGAGCTTTTTCGGGTGTTACCCCGCATAAGCTCTTTTTTACTTTTCAGATTAAATGATAACATAAAGGTACCGTATGAATTACCCTTTCCACTTACACTTGACATACAAATAAAATAAGTTGATAATACATACGTATGTGTTCATAACAGTCAGAGCTTGACTTGTTTTCAACCTGATTTTATATTTTAAAAAATAAAATTTAGGGTATATTATAATAAAGAGGCTATATATTCGCCTCGTTGAAACTTGTTTAATTTAAGAAATTTTTCTGCAGCCGAAGAATTTTTTATTGAACCTATGCTTTATTAACACTACTTTTATGTGTTTGAAAAAATTGTATTATCATATTGGGTTTGTTCTGCTATAATAAATTCTGGTAAATAGTGAAAATAAACCTTTGGACTTAAGAAGAATTAAGTTTTGTTCTTTTTTTTTGGCTTTTTAATTAACTGAAATAAAAATATTTATATATAAATTAATATGTGGCACGGGTATTAAATTGGATTTTATCCCAATTCTGAGGAGGGGTAATTCATATATCCCGTTGCAGAATTGGAGATAAAATGGGGATAAAACTTTCGGATGCACTATTGAAGAGTGTTGAAAAACCATCTAGATATACAGGTAACGAGTGGAACAGCGTAATAAAGGATCCTGAAAGTGTCAATATAAGATTTGCTTTCTGCTTTCCCGATACCTATGAAATCGGAATGTCCCATCTGGGAATGAAAATTTTATATCATCTTCTCAATGAAAGACAGGATTGTTACTGTGAAAGGGTATTTGCACCCTGGACAGACATGGAAAGCAAGATGAGAGAGAATAATATTCCTCTTTATTCTCTTGAGACAAAAGATCCTATAAAGACTTTTGATTTTGTTGGTTTTACACTCCAATACGAAATGAGTTTTTCAAATATAGTAAATATGCTTGACCTTGCCGGAATTCCAATTTTATCCCAAGACAGAGAGGGTGAGGTTCCCTTTGTCTGTGCCGGGGGCCCATGTGCATACAATCCTGAGCCATTGGCAGATATAGTTGATTTCTTCATGATGGGTGAGGGAGAAGAAATAATAAATGAGGTAATGGATGTTTATGGACAGTGGAAAGGTACCGGGAAACCCAGACAGGCTTTCCTTGAAGAAATAGTCAAAATAGAGGGTATTTACGTTCCTTCCTTTTATGAATTTACCTATAAGGAAGACGGTACCATAAAAAACTTCCAGCCTTTAAAACTGCATTACCCGACAAAAATAAAGAAGCGTATTATAAAGGACATGGATAAGGTATATTTTCCCGATAAGATTATTGTTCCTTATACAGACATAGTTCACGACAGGATAATGCTGGAGATTTTCAGAGGTTGTACAAGAGGCTGCCGTTTTTGTCAGGCCGGCTTTATTTACAGGCCTGTACGGGAGAAAAGCCATGAAAGATTGCTGGAACTGGCAAGAAAGCTTGAGGAAAGCACCGGGTATGAAGAAATATCATTGACTTCCTTAAGTACAAGTGATTATACAGGGCTGGAGCCATTGACAACAGGTTTGTTGGAGGATATGGAAGAGAGAAAGGTAAACCTGTCGCTGCCTTCTTTAAGAATAGACTCCTTTTCTCTGGATCTGATGGAAAAGGCACAAAAGGTTCGTAAAAGCGGACTTACCTTTGCGCCTGAAGCAGGTACCCAGAGGCTGAGAGATGTTATTAACAAGGGTGTAACGGAAGATGACCTGTTAAATGCAGTTTCGCTGGCCTTTAACGGCGGATGGAGCGGTGTGAAACTATACTTTATGCTGGGCCTTCCTACTGAAACAATGGAAGATGTGGAAGGTATTGCTGACCTGGCTTACAAGGTGGTTGATGTATACAGAAATGTTCCCAGGGAAAAAAGAGGAAAGAATCTGAATGTAACTGTCAGTACGGCAACCTTTGTGCCCAAAGCCTTTACACCCTTTCAATGGGAGGCTCAGGACGGCATTGATAATGTAAACCGGAAACAAATGAGGCTTAAGGACAAAATCCGTTCCAAGCAAATAACATATAACTATCATGAAAACAAACTGAGTTTTATGGAGGCTGTATTTGCCAGAGGCGACAGAAGAACCTGTAAGGTACTGATCAAGGCATGGCAGTCAGGGTGTAAATTTGACGGATGGGGTGAACATTTCAAATATGATGTTTGGATGAAAGCCTTTGAAGAATGCGGAGTCGATCCATATTTCTATGCCACCCGAAAAAGAGAGTATGATGAGGTTTTGCCCTGGGATCATGTTGATATTGGTGTATCAAAGAAATATTTAATAAATGAGTATAAAAAGGCACTGGAAGAAAAGGTAACGCCAAACTGCAGGGTAGACTGCGGAGGCTGCGGAGCCGCAGGCTTTAAAAGCGGTATTTGTGAGAAGTGATCTTTTTCTTAATTATGCAAGCTGCATGTGAAAGTATGCAGTTAGGGAGGTTTAAATTGATTAGCATTCGTGTAAAATTCAAGCGTGGTGAAGAAGTTAAATTTATTTCGCATTTGGATCTTATGAAGGCATTTGAACGTGCCATCAGACGAGCCAGACTGCCTATTGCTTACTCGCAGGGCTTTAATCCCCATCCGGGCATGGTTTTTGGACTGCCGCTAAGCGTTGGAGTTACCAGTGAGGCTGAATATGGTGATTTTGACATAACAGATGACAGTCTTTCTATGAATGAATTTACTCAAAGACTCAATGCCCAACTACCTCAAGGACTTGAAATTTTGGCTGCAAAGCCGAGACAGTCAAAGCAAAATATAATGGCTACAATTGCGGCTTCTGAATATATAGTAGTTGTAGGTACTCAGGCGGAATGTACCGAGAAAAGCCTCAGGTCAAGTATAGGTAAATTGCTCTCACAAGCAGAGATTATTGTAAAAAAGAAAACCAAAAGTGGTATAAAAGACACAAATATCAGAGATATGATTTATGATTTGACTTTTGAGTTACAGCCATGCGGTGCTCTAAATATAATAAAGTTTACAATGCTGGTTAGTGCAGGCAGTAAAGCAAATCTGAAGCCGGAACTTCTTTTGGAATCCCTGTTTGATTTAATGGGTTCCGGGTTTGAGATTGACAGAATTCATAGATCCAAGCTTTATGTCAAGGCTCAGGATGAATTGTTGGAGCCCATGGATGTGAAGGTTTTATAATGAGGCAATAGATGTTCCCCATCTCAATGGTGGCGGGTCCCGCTTTGGTTTTCAGGCGGTGAGCATATCCATGGTGCCCTTGAGGACACTTTGCCTCGTTGAAACGGACATAAGGTAAGAAAAATTTTTTCTACGGCCGAAAAATTTTCTGTTAAACAATGCGTTATAACGTGTTTACACCGCGCTTAACACGGGAAATTAAAAAGTGTAATAATACTGATTCCACGTCGGAAATGGAGATTTTAAATGGTTAACGAAATAATTGTGGACGTCAACCCCGGAGAAATCAGAGTTGGTATTCTTGAGGATAAAGAACTTGCTGAAATTCATATCGAGAGAACAAATCACCAGGCACTCGTAGGTAATATCTACAGAGGTAAAGTCAGCAGTGTTCTGCCCGGAATGCAGGCAGCCTTTATAGACATAGGCTATGAAAAGAATGCATTCCTGTATGTTGGAGATGCAATACCACAAAAAGAGTATTCCGATGACGAAATAGAAGTTTACCGAGACTATACGGAGTATAATATAGCTGATATTTTAAAAGTCGGGCAGGAGATAACAGTTCAGGTTATCAAGGAGCCTGTCGGGACAAAAGGGCCGAGAGTGTCCACACACATAACCCTGCCAGGACGCAATCTGGTACTGCTCCCCAATGCTGATTATGTTGGTATTTCCCGTAGAATTGAGAATGACAATGAAAGGCTGAAACTTAAAAAAATAGCTGAAAAGCTTAAGCCGGAAGCTATGGGGCTAATAGTACGCACTGTATCTGAGGGGAAGGAAGAACCTGATTTTATAGAGGATGTCTCTTTTCTGACAAAGCTTTGGGCCAAGATTAAACAATCGGAAAGCAGCGGCCCTGTTCCAAGGTGTATTCACAAGGACATTAACCTTATATACAGGTCTGTCAGGGATTTGTTTACCTGGAATATAGATAAATTCATAATCAATGATGAAAAAGAGTATTACAAAGTCCTGGAGCTGGTGGAAATGATTTCTCCAATTCTAAAAAACAGGGTTGAATTATTTCAGAAGGATTATGCCATTTTTGACTACTATCAGATAGAAACAAAAATAGAAAGAGCTCTGGCAAGAAAAGTATGGCTCAAATGCGGTGGTTATATTATAATTGATAAAACCGAAGCACTGACAGTAATAGATGTTAACACTGGCAAATTTGTCGGAGATAATAACCTGGAAGAAACAGTATTAAAGACTAATATTGAAGCCACGAAGGAAATTGCAAAGCAGTTGAGACTAAGGGACATCGGCGGGATTGTAATTATAGATTTTATTGATATGAATGATGCAGAGCATCAGCAGATGGTTTTGGATTCTCTTAGAATGAGTCTGAAGGGTGACAGGACAAAAACCATAGTTCTAGGTATGACCGGTCTGGGATTGGTTGAGATGACCAGAAAGAAGATCAGACAGGAGCTTTCAACTGTTATGAACTGTGACTGCCCTTGCTGTGACGGCACAGGAAAGGTATATACTGCCGATACCCATGCCATGAATATATTGAAGGAAATCAGGGAATACCTTAAAACAACCCCTGCAAAAACAATAAAAGTTGAGGTACATACCTCGGTAGCTGCGATTGTTGAGAACCATGCGGAAAAGCTTGTTCTGGAATACTCAAATATTCCTGGTTTAAGCTTAACCGTATGTCCGGTCAATGACCTGAAAGTGGGTGGGCTAAGAATCACATCCAATTAATAAAATTTAGTTATATTTTATTAATTCAATTTAGTTATATTTTATTAATTCAATTTGAATACTCAAAAGGCACACCTGTTATTAATGGATTTTTCGGCATGGAGTTTCTATTTAGGAAAGGATGGCTCTGTCAGTGGAGGAAATGATAAAAAAAATAAGTTTAGTTTTGTTTACTTGCTTTTTTCTATCTGTTTTTTTTACAGGGTGTCCTAACAAGTCTGAAGACGTTATGGTGGGTGAGAGTCCAGTGAAAAGTGGTTCTAAAGATATTAAGATCGCTGAGAGTTCATCAAAAAATGGTTCTGAAGACATTAAGGTAGCTGAGAGCTCATCAAAAAATGGTTCTGAAGACATTAAGGTAGCTGAGAGCTCATTGAAAAATGGTTCTGAAGATATAAAAATGACAGAGAGCTATTATAAAAGTGACTCCGATACTTCCAAAAGTGTGGAACTTACAAAAATAAACGATAATATTTGGGTGCATACTACATACACAGACTACAATGGAAGCAGAACTTCCTCCAATGGTATTATTGCCGTTTCAACAAAAGGATTAATTCTGGTTGATACTCCGTGGAATAATGCTCAGACGAAGGAACTGATCAAGCTGACAAAAAGTGTATTTAAGAAGGACATAGCACTTGCAGTTATAACACATGCTCATGAAGATACAATAGGTGGAATTGATACCTTGCTTGATAATAAGATTGACGTAAGAAGTACAAGATTAACAGCGATAGAGGCAGAAAAAAATGGATTTCAGAAACCAGAGCCTACTCTGGAATCTGGACAATGTATTACTTTGGGTAATATTGATTTGGAAGTATTTTATCCTGGAGAGGGTCATTCGGTTGACAATATAACAGTATGGTTCCCGCAACATAAGGTCCTTTTTGGAGGTTGCTTAATTAAGTCACTGGACGCACGGGATAAAGGGAATACTTCAGAAGCCAATGTTGTAATGTGGCCAGCTTCGGCGGAGAAGGTTCGGCAAGAATACCCGGATGCTGAAGTAGTAATACCGGGACATGGGAAATGGGGTAATTTAGACCTTATAAGGCATACAATAGAGCTTGTCAGTAAGTAAATGGACGAGGTGAATTTACATTGGCTGATTTCAAGGATTATGGCGGCTGGTGTTAGCTGAGGACTTAGAATTAAAGAGATTGACAAGGATTCCTTGTTATGCTAAAATATATCGGTAGCCGCTCGGCCAGGGCTTATCAAATATAACGAGTCAATATTCCATTATTGATTTTAATAAGGTTATTGCCTGTGATGAACATATCACCTTGATATGAATACGTCATTTAGCCGGCGAGACTGTTAGTAGGAGGTGTATCATGTACGCTATTATAATGACTGGTGGAAAACAGTATAAAGTTCAGGAAGGCGATGTAGTTTTCATAGAAAAACTCGCTGCTGAAGAAGGTTCAGCTGTTACTTTTGACAAGGTTCTTGCCGTATCAAAAGAAGGCAAGGTTAACTTCGGCGCTCCATTATTGGATGCTGCTACAGTTAGTGGTAAAGTTCTAAGCCATGGTAAAGGTGAAAAGATTATCGTTTTCAAATACAAGGCAAAGAAGAACTACAGAAACAAGCAAGGTCACAGACAGCCTTACACAAAGGTTCAGATTGAAAAGATTAACGCGTAAGGGTTAATGATTGATGGTTAATGTAAATATATGCAGGGATAAAGCAGGAAATATTAAAAGGTTTGTTGTCAAGGGACATGCAGGTTTTGCAAGAGAAGGCAGAGATATAGTGTGTGCAGCAGTTTCTGCGGTTGCCTATACTGCAGCCGGTGCACTTGGAGACCTGGTCGGGATAAAAGACTATTTTGAAGAGAGACATGGTTTTATGACATGCTCGATCGACATGGATATTTCACCTGAAATGAAGCATGATGCCGAAGTAATTATGGCTGCTGCCGAGATAGGTTTTAAACAGATAGAGCTTGCTTACCCCAAACATGTAAAGGTAATGGATGAGGAGGTGTAATCTCATGTTAAAGATTAATTTACAACTTTTTGCTCATAAAAAAGGTGTTGGTAGTTCAAGAAACGGCCGTGACAGTGCGGCTAAAAGACTTGGTGTTAAGAGAGCTGACGGTCAATTCGTTTTAGCCGGTAACATTCTTGTCCGTCAAAGAGGTACAAAGATTCATCCTGGCGTAAACGTTGGAATAGGTTCAGATGATACCTTGTTTGCACTTAAGGATGGAAAGGTTAAGTTTGCAAGACTTGGCAGAGATAAGAAGCAGGTTATGATTGTTACTGCCGAGTAAAAAAATTTATCGCATTATAATTATTAAAGTAGGAAATGTGATATGCATTTTCTACTTTTTTATTATTAAAGAAATGCTTTTCAAAGGGAATGTGTCTACCTTTTTACTAAGAAGCTATTTTCTTAACTAGTAAATTTCCTAACAATAAAATTTTTTTATTAATTACTTTTATACTTGGGTATAATAAACACAATTGGTGCAGCATGTTCAACAATTCTTTATACTATAATATGTAAAATTGATAAAGTGATTTGATAGTGTTTGAAAACGTGCAGAGCACGCTGCACAGCAGCGGAATGGAGATTAAGATGTTTATTGATAGTGCTAAAATATATGTTAAAGCCGGTAATGGCGGTAATGGAATGGTTTCCTTCCACCGTGAAAAATACATAGCAGCCGGAGGTCCTGATGGCGGTGATGGAGGTAAGGGCGGAGATGTAATTTTCCAGGTGGATGAAGGTTTGAATACCCTTATAGACTTTAGATTCAAAAAGCATTTTAAAGCCGAGCCCGGCCAGGATGGCGGCC
Organism: Bacillota bacterium; assembly: GCA_023409265.1. GTDB lineage: Bacteria > Bacillota > Clostridia > Acetivibrionales > DSM-1351 > Ruminiclostridium. Next base: position 101,267 of record JAEYHZ010000004.1, read on the forward strand.
CTTCAAACTGTTCCGGCAAGAATGGAGAAGACCTTATTATAAAGGTTCCCTTGGGAACAATGGTCAAGGATGAAGAAAACGGTATAATACTGGTTGATTTGGTGAAAGCCGGTCAAACATATATAATAGCCAAGGGCGGAAAAGGCGGAAAAGGTAATCAGCATTTTGCAACACCTACAAGGCAGGTGCCTAACTTTGCAAAAAGCGGAGACCTTGGTGAGGAACGCAATCTGGTTTTGGAAATGAAAATGATCGCTGACGTAGGTTTGTTAGGGTATCCTAATGTGGGAAAATCGACAATTCTTTCCATGGTTTCGGCTGCAAAGCCTAAAATAGCAAACTATCATTTTACAACATTGACTCCTAACTTGGGGGTTGTACAGATTGAGCAGGGCAAGAGCTTTGTAATAGCAGATATACCTGGACTGATTGAAGGAGCTCACGAAGGAGTCGGTCTTGGTCATGAGTTTTTAAGACATGTGGAAAGAACAAAACTATTGGTTCATGTTGTGGACATTTCAGGCGTTGAAGGCAGAGATGCCATTGAAGACTTTGATACCATAAATGCTGAATTGGAAAAGTATAATGCAGTACTTGCCACAAGACCCCAGGTAGTAGCCGCAAATAAAATGGATATACCGGGTTCGGAGGATAACTACCAACGCTTCAGACAGGAACTCGAAGACAGAGGGTACAGGGTATTCGGCATTTCAGCAGCGACCAACAAAGGTTTGAAGGAGCTTATGTACTATGTTTCAGATACTCTGAGTACTCTTCCGGATACCATCCTGCTGGATGAAAGCCAGGATGAGGTAGTTATTTATACTGCAGAAGAAGAGAAACCTTTTGAAATCCATATTGAAGATGGAGTCTATGTTGTAGAAGGTAATTGGGTAAGGAAGGTATTAGGTTCCACAAATATGACTAATTATGAATCATTGCAGTATTTCCAGAGGGCTTTAAAGAAAAAAGGTGTTATTGCTGCTCTTGAGGAAATGGGAATAGAAGAAGGAGATACTGTTCGAATCTACGATACAGAGTTTGATTATACTAGATAGTAATAAGGTGCTGCTCCTGAGCGGTCGGCAACCCTGGAAATGGAGATAATATGTTAACCGGAAAACAAAGAAGCTATTTAAGGTCACTGGCAAATAATCTGCAGCCTATATTTCAAGTTGGAAAAGGCGGAATAAATGAAAATATGATCAAACAGTTTTCTGATGCTTTGGAAGCCAGAGAGCTAATCAAGGCAACAGTACTCAGAAATGCTGAATGTGATACAAGAACCGTCGCCGAGGAATTGGCTGAATCAGCAAGGGCTGAGTTGGTTCAGGTAATAGGGAATAAGTTTGTTCTCTACAGGGAATCGGAAAAAAGCCCGGTAATAGAGTTACCATAATAAAAAATATTGTCACTTTTGCATATAAAATACATATTCTGGGAATGAAATATTTTTTAGCGTATATGGGAATTAGTCCCCATTAGCTTACAAGAAAATTTGCCTGCCCTATTAATATGGTCACTAAAAAATGTGCATAGCAGATTTTCTTGTGAATATAATATAAGTATTTCAGAAATTAGCATCACCGGAGGTATATATGCAAGAAGGAATGAATTTAAACAACTACCAATATGATTATTTAGATAGCGAAGATATTAAGAAAATAAGTGATAAAATTCTTGTAAACAGGGTTGAAAAAACATATGAATTCTTAAAATTAAGCGAAATTTATTTATCAGATGTCAAGGATGATTATGGCAAGAAGAAAATTGCCAGCCTGAGAGTTGATATTGTAAGCCATCAACTGGAACTGCTTATAAGAGAATGCTTTGCAAGAGGCTTAAAGCACGGCTTGCACATTAGTTAACCGGAAGCCATTCTTTCAAAAAGAAAAGCAATACTTTGCATGACGAAAGTATTGCTTTTTATGTCTAGCGGTACTAAGCTTCTTCAGTTATATCTGACATTATCTTTTTATAAAGCTTTTCCGAATTACTAGCCCAGTTGTTGCATATTTTTCTGGCATCATTTCTGCTTCCTACTGTAAGTTTAAGGTCAATATAAGTGAAACTGCCTTCACATATCTTTAAATTTGTAATGTATTCATTTTCATTTACTGCCACAAAGTCGGCTACTACGCTGGTTTCATTCTTTATGCGTTTTGAGTAGTCTGATAAAGCTTCATCAATACGGGATTTTGTTCCAGCAGGTATCAAAGATATGAAATAGTCCAGACCTTGTTTGCCGGCAGCCGAAATTTTATAAGACTTCTTATCTTCCAAATCCAGTTTTTCCAAAAACTTACCGTCACAAAGCTCATCAAGATATTGCTGCAAAAATATATAATTCATTAATTTGTTTTCGAGTATTATTTTTGTTATGAGCAGGTTCGATACCGGGGCTTCCATATTATTGATGATATACAGTAGAATGAGTTTATTTTCAGCAAGTTCTCTGTTGCTCTCGATTGAATTCATAAAACCTCCAGACATAATCTAATAACTCCATTTATTATAGCACAGAAGGACAAGATTTCCTATATTGCCGAATATAATGATCCTGTATTATATAAATTTAAAAAACGCATTGACATTATATAATGCGTATCATATAATGTACACATGGAATCGATTCCACACAATTTAATACTTTAATCAGTTTTAATGAATTATTTATTTCATAAGACTATATGAAAGGAAACAAATATCTAGTATTTAAGGTCTTTTTATGAGATGTAAACAATATGGTATCGGTTCTATATTCGTTATATACTAACTTGAAGGTGGTCAAAACATGGGTATTATAAATGGGCTAAAAAGCATAAGTCTGATGAAAAATGGAAAATCTCGAAGAGTTTCAAGCTATGATAGAACTGGAGGCAATAAGGATTATTATACACTTTGCCCTGATGAAAGCCTTGAAATATGTGATATAAAAGGAGCAGGGTACATAAGACATATATGGATGACCATGGCACCTGATGGAATAGCTGCTGAGGATCATCTGCCAAGGAAGGTAATAATAAGGATGTTTTGGGACGGAGAAAAAAATCCTAGTGTAGAGGCTCCCATAGGAGATTTTTTTGGGATGGGTCATGGTATTACCAAAAATTTTACGTCAGCCTGTCTCATGATGAGTCCTGAAGATGGTAAAGCATTTAACTGTTTCTTTCCAATGCCTTTCGCAACAAATGCAAGGATAGAGGTTGAAAGTGATTCAGATAATCCTTTAAAGTTTTATTTTTATATCGACTACGAAGAAGTGGAGCAGCTTCCAGACAATGAACTTAGATTCCATGCTTCGTGGAATAGGGAATGTCCAACAGATGGAGTTTCGGATAAGGAAATGGATAATGCACAATTTGAGTTTGGCGGTAAAAATGTTTCGGGAGCCGGAAATTATACCATACTTGAAGCAAGGGGCAAGGGACATTATGTAGGCTGTAATTTTAACGTGCACAATCTCAGGGCTACAAATGAATGGAACTGGTATGGAGAAGGGGACGACATGATATTTATAGATGATGAGCAGTGGCCGCCATCGCTTCATGGAACCGGAACAGAAGATTATTTCAATACTGCGTGGTGTCCGCAGCAGGAGGTTTGCACTCCATACCACGGCATCATTCTGGGAGGGGGACCGAATTGGAGTGGGAGAATTTCAACATACAGATATCATATTCTTGATGCCATAATGTTTGACAAAAGCATAAGAGTTACAATAGAACATGGTCATAACAATCATCGCAGCGATGATATTGCATCAACAGCCTATTGGTATCAGACTGAACCTCATATGGAATTCAGAGCCTTGCCAGGGTTGAAGGATAGACTGCCGTTGCCGGATACCAAGCCTATGAATGAAATAAATTTAAAAAATATTTTTGGACATAAAAATCCTTAAATGCTATAATAGGGCTTGGATATGCAAAAAGCAGCAATAAGCTTGAATATTAAATATTTTCTACATTATGTGGAATCGGTTGCATATCATGAAAGGAGATTACAAAAATGAGTACAATTTATGATATTGCAAAGCGGGTAGGTGTTTCCCCTTCCACTGTATCAAGAGCGCTATCTTCCAATGGCTACTGCGATGAAGAGACTAGAAAGGCTATTGAAAAAGCGGCTAAAGAGCTTAATTATGCTCCTGACCATTCGGCAAAGATTTTGAGAACAAAGAAAACGAACAGGATTATATTTGCTATTCCAGATATATGCAATCCTTTCTATTTCGATATGATAAATGGTGCAAATACTGTACTTGAAAAATATGGATATCTAATGATTCTATTTTATACAAAGCACAGTCTCACAGAGGAATTAAAAGCTATTCAGAATTTGAAAGAGAAAATTGCCGATGGAATGATCATGGTTTCATTCAACTTTTGTGATAAAAATATAAAGGCCATTAATTCATTAATTTCACCTGTGGTTCTGACAAACAAGTATGAGTCGGAGAAGGGTGAGGACAAGTTTGATTATGTATATGTGGATACTTATCTCGGAATAAGGCAGGCGACCGAACACCTTTTAAAACAAGGACATCAGAACATTGCCTACGTAGGAGGAGACATAAAGGAGCAAACCGGGCTGGAGCGTTATCAAGGATATAGGGATGCGATTATTGATGCCGGACTCAAGCTGGATGAAAAAAATGTTTTTGAATCCAATTACACTGAAAGCGGCGGTTACTTTTGCGGGAAGAAAATTTTGAAGCTGGAGGCAAAACCTTCTGCTGTAGTTGCTTCAAATGATTTGATGGCAATAGGTGTTATGAATGCGTGCGATGAGGAGGGTATAAAAATTCCCGACGAAATAGCCATCGTAGGTATGGATAATACCGAATTGGCTACAAGAGTTACGCCAAAACTTACCTCTGTTGCAATGCTGCAGGAGGAAATTGGAAGAAATGCAGCACAGATGCTAATGGATCGTCTTCAGGAAAGCGATTTTACTAAAAAAAGAATTAAACTCTTTCCACGATTGGTCGTTAGAGAATCCAGTGTAAAAAAGGAATGAGGAAATAGAAAAATAGCCTGGAAATTTCATGAGTTTGTATCCCGAGTCAACCCTGAAAAATATATATTAAAAGTTGAAGGGAAAAATAAACAATGATTCCTAAGCGATTCAAAAGATTGGGCACTAGAATTGTATACTGCCTAATAATATGTATTGGTTTTACGGCGTGTTCAGCAAATGCTGTAAAACCGGATCCGGTATCCTCAGGTCCAAAGGATAGGACAGATGAAGAGGGAAAGCTGTCTTTCTCAAAGGCAGTTAAGATTGCAAGAGTAACAGGAGCGACTCCCGAGGGAGAAATTCTACCAAATTCCCAACAGGACAGATGAACTTTATCAGGTAAACGGTACGGATTTGGGAATACTATGGGACTCAGGCGGAGGGTCTGTAATGGCTGTTTTTGGAGATACTTTCGGCTCAGGATGGACGGGGCCGGGAGGAAATGGGAATGACTGGAGGAGCAATGTTCTTGCTGTTTCCACAGATAAAAACCTCTCAGACGGCTTAGCTTTTTCATCCATGATTACCGGGCCGGATGGTTATGCAAAACAGATAATAGAATCATTTCATGATACCTCGGGGGATGGTGACTTTACCTCCATACCAACTGCAGGGATATCAGTAGGAAATAGAAACTTCATACATTACATGAATGTGAAGGCCTGGGGAAATCCTGGCTATTGGACCACAAATTTTTCAGAATTAGTCTACTCGGATGACAATGGACAAAATTGGATTCCGTCTGGTGTAAAATGGGGATCTTCAAGTAATTTTGCTCAAGCTGCGTTAACTAAAGAAAACGGCTATGTATACATACTGGGAACAACTTCCGGCCGGCAGGGTAATATTTGCATTGCAAGGGTTCCAAATAACTGTGTCCTTGATAAGAATAAATATGAATATTGGAACGGACAGTGTTGGACTGCCGGTAAAGAAGAGGCAGCAGCAGCCATTGTTCAAGGACCTGTTGCAGAACTGTCAGTTCAATATAATTCCCATTTCAAAAGATGGATTATTTGTTATCTCAATGAGTCTATTGGACAGATTGTTGCACGTGATGCAAAGGAGATAGTGGGACCCTGGAGCGATGAAAAGAGCATTGCCGACAGTAATGACTACCCGGGCATGTATGGTTCATTTATTCATCCATGGACTAATGCCGGAACCGATCTTTATTTTACAATGTCACAGTGGGATCCCTACAATGTATATCTTATGCACTCTAAAATCAGTATAAAGTGAATATGCATTCCAAAAAACAGATAATCAAGGAACTCTGTTTTATGTAAATGTTTTAAAAGGGTAAAACTTTTTAAATAAACAAATTTTTTAGGAGGAAATGTATATGAAAAAATTTAGTAAGCTGATGGCATTGGCTATCGCCGTAACAATGTCAATATCTGTGATATTTACAGGCTGTGGGCCATCCAACGAAAAATCGCCTGCAGATGCTACAGGCACAGCCGGAGAATCCGCTGCCACAACAACAACGGAAGCTACAACCAGCAAACCGGCAGATTTGAATGCGGAAATTAAAGTTCTTACTTATGCTCATGCTGCTGATGGAAAGGATAGCTTTACAAAATCCTTGGATGAAAGTGTCAAGAATTTAAACAAGAACTTTCCTGGTATTAAGATTAAATGGGTCAATGTTCCATACGGAGAATATGAAAACAAAGTAAGACTTGCACTCTCTTCAGGTACAGGTGCAGACATCATATGGGTTGATACTCCTAATTTGGCCAGCTATGCTGCTAATGGTGCATTAACTCCGCTGGATGAATATTGGGATCCAAGTGATTATGATGATTTATTGGATTCAAGCAAGCAGGCAATGAAATATAATGGAAAGATATATGCTGCACCTTTAAATGAAGCCAATTTATGTCTATTCTACAATAAAGATCTGACAGATAAAGCTGGAATCACACCTCCAAAAACTGTTGCAGAGGCATGGACCTGGGAACAGTTCTATGAAGCTGCAAAAAAGCTTACAGAGAAAGATGCAAACGGAAAAGTGAAGGTTTATGGAGCATCACCATCGATGACTGCTGTTACTGATGTAAATGAAGGTTCTACTTTTGGACTTATATCCTGGATCTGGCAGGGTGGTGGAGAGATATTAAGTGAGGATGGCACTAAAGCGACTGGTGTATTTGACAGTGCACAGAATATTGAAACCTTAAAGTTCTTTCAGAAATTCTATACTGAAGGGATAGCACCCAAACAAGCAATTGCAAATGGATTTGAAACTGGAAAAGTAGCAATGTTTTTTGTAGGACCATGGGAGTTCGGATATTTAAAAGAAAAATTCCCGAAATTTAATGTTGGAACTACTCCGCTTCCTAGAAATGTTCAAGCAGGCAGCCCTACCGGAAGCTGGGATATGGCAATTACATCCCAGTGCAAGGAACCACAAGCTGCATGGGAATATATAAAGCAGGTAACCGGAAAAGAAGATAGTAAGAAAAGAACAGATCTGACAGGTGACCTGCCTGCGAGAAAGTCGGTATTGGAGCAATCAGAGCAATTAAAGACAGAATTATTCCAACCAATAAAGGATCAATTGATGAATGGGGCAAAACCAAGACCCGTTTCACCTGTTTATCCTAAAATATCAGAGGCACTGACAAAAGCATTCAATGATGTTGCGTTTGGTAAAGACCCGGCTGAAACTGTAAAGAAATATGCAGATATTATGCAAAAGGCTATAGATGGTAAATAGTATTATTAATAACTATTATTGATTTTAAATACCTGTCATTTGGGGAGTTATCTATCTCTAAATGACAGGTATGAAAATTAAATTAGAGACATGGTTAAATAAAAAAGCCTGGAGTGATAAATATGTGGGAGGACAGAAATACCCTAAGAAAGCCAAGAACACTTAATAGAAAATTCATGGATAATTTACAAGGCTATGGCTTTATAGCAATACCTGTACTTATTATAGCTTTATTCGGACTATATCCTGCTATAAATGTATTTGTTATGAGCTTTCAGAAATTCAATATGCTGGCGGGCAGTGATAACGCCGCTTTCACAGGTATAAGCAACTATTTGAATTTAATAAAAGATGAAACTTTTTGGCATACCTTTAAAAATTCCTTTACTTTTACTATATTTGTAGTACCAATTCAATCGTTTATAGCACTTTGCTTTGCGGTTTTAATTAATCAGAAACTGAAAGGTGTAGAGTTTTTTAGAACTATTTTTTTCTTTCCGGTAGTCATGTCGTTTGTTGTAGTATCAATCTTTTGGAAAATGATTTATGAGCCTAATTATGGACTTGCAAACACAATACTTTCTTTTTTTGGGATTCCTCAACAGCAGTTTTTAATAGATCCCAAGCAGGCAATGGCATGTGTCATTATAATGTGCATTTGGAAAAGCTGGGGTTGGTATATGGTAATATTTTTATCCGGCTTGCAGGAAATACCCAAAGATTTGTATGAATCTTCATATATTGATGGGGCGTCTGTGCTTAGAAGGTTTTTTTCAATCACTCTTCCTTTGCTGAAGAGAACTACTTTCTTTGTACTAATTATGACTACTATCGATTCTTTCAAAGTCTTTACACCTGTTTATATTATGACTGGTGGAGGACCCTTAGGCACCACTGATACCCTGGTACATTATATATGGAAAACAGCATTCAGGATGAATGATATGGGTAATGCTGCTGCAATGTCTATTTGTTTATTTATTATTGTATTTGCTATTACCATTATTCAAATGAAAGCATCAAAGGCTGAATAAGAGCTGCGCTTAAGACATTCACATTTTTTATAGAAGGTGATGAAATGAATTTAAAAAATAATAGGAATTATATTGGGAATATTGTTACGTATGCAATATTTACGATTACAGCTTTAATGGTATTGATACCGTTATTTTGGGTTATCGGCAATTCCTTTAGACCAACTGAAGAGATTGGAAAGTATACTGATTTAAGTTTAAAGCTTTTTATACCTGATATAGTGACCTTCAAAAATTATACAATGCTTTTTACAGACTATCCGTTTTTAAGATATATTTTTAATACACTTTTTGTAGCTGTTACCGTAACAGTTTTGAGCCTTTTGTTGAATTCAATGGCGGCATTTTCTTTTGCAAGAATAAATTTTTACGGTAAAAATGTTATTTTCCCTATTCTGCTGGCAACCTTGATTGTACCTGGAGAGGTTATGCTGCTTCCGTCTTATATGCTCATAAAAGACCTCGGACTTATGGACAGTTACTTTGCATTGATTTTACCGGCTCTGGGAGGAGCTTTCGGAATTTTTTACCTCAGACAATGCTTTATGGGAATACCCAAAGAGCTGGAGGAAGCTGCAGACATTGATGGCTGTAGTAAAACAGGAATACTTTTTAAAATATTCATCCCATTGGCAAAGCCTTCACTTATTACTCTGGGACTAATGACGTTTATGGGACAATGGGATGGTTTTATTTGGCCTTTAACTGTGTTGACAACGCCGGAAAAATACTTATTGCAGGTTGGTCTCAACTACTTGACCGGGGAGCATTTCAGTGAATGGGGAGCAATATTTGCAGGAGCAATGGTATGTACTATTCCAATTATACTTATTTTTATCAGCTTACAAAAATATTATATTGAAGGGATAGCATCTTCGGGAATAAAGGGATAGATATTACTAAAGTGAATTTGGAGTATTTTTATGAATAAAGAATATAAATTAAAGGTTGATACGCAAATTGAACAGTTTATTTCCAATATTACATTTCCTGAATTGGGTGATTGCAGCCATGAGACAACAATAGAAAAAATAAGCAGCAACAGCTTTAAGATAAAGATTGGCTTTACATTGGAAAATGAGCTCGCGATAGATTGTTGGGAAATTCAAATAAGCCCTGCCTTTTTTCCGAGTTTTCATTGGATGCCGCATCTTACCCCAACTGACAGGAATATTATTTCACAGCATTGTTTTAAATCTCCGGCGTTGATTGCTTCTGATGCATCAAAACAGCTTATTATCATACCGGACCTGGATCTGGTGGCAAAAAGTCCGGTGAAATGGTTTATGGATATGGACGCAGATAAAAATATCCTAACACTTGGGATAAGCGAATATATGGTTGAAGGACATGTTTTATATACAAGACAGCCTGGGATGGTTATTCCGGAAGGCAAGCTGGAAATTGGTTTTTATCTGATGCTGGAGACTGATGAGGGGTCACTGCTAAATCCATGGCGTAATGTACTTTCTTTTTTATGGGAGAAGTGGGGTGCCGCACTATTTGATAATGGACAACCTGTCAATAAGCCAATGCTGCCATTTGTAGAGCATGCCTTTGAATGGGCCTTCAACAGGTGGGGTAACAGCGTATGGCAGGAATTTAAACTGAATGGCCAGGATGTTGGTGCCCCAAGCTTTATTGTCAATGTTACGCAAAGTCCAAATTATGTGGGAGAAGTGAATGAAAGGGAAATACGTTCCATTTGGAATCAGGCATGGTTCAGTTCACTCAGAAGCGCCCAGGGCCTATACAGATATGGTAAACGTGTTAAAAGGAAGGACTTGATTGAAAAAGCACTGCTTACAAAGGAGCTTGCATTATCTGCACCCCAAAGAAATGGATTCTTTCCGGCTGTTATCTGTACTGAGATGACACAGGTTGACATTGGCGGAAAATTATTTTCCAGGTCCAAGGGCTGGGAAACCTGCTATTGGGGAAATTCCAACAGAAATCCATTTTCGGCTGGAGAAATTAAATCTGCACCCTATCATATATTGGATATGAGTTGGACAGCCTTCCTTATGCTTAATTGGTATACCGAGCTGGAAGCAGATGAACGTTTAAAAAGGTATGCATTGACCTATGCTCAAAGTCTTTTAAAGATTCAAAGACAGGACGGCTTTTTCCCGGCGTGGCTGGATATGGAAGATTTAAAACCAAAGGGCGTACTTGATGATTCACCTGAAACCTCTATGTCTGTGACATTTCTACTGAATGCATACAAGGTTTCGGGCGATGAAAACTACCTGAACAGTGCATTAAAGGCAATAGAGGCAGTTATAGAGCATATTTTACCGGAAGGCCGCTGGGAGGACTTTGAAACCTATTGGTCCTGCAGTTCATTCGGGCAGAAGGATTTAGTGGGAAAAAAGGTTAAACGTAACAATATGTATAAGCAGTGCAATTTTTCCATGTATTGGACTGCAGAGGCATTGTATTATAGCTACAAAATCACTGGAGATAAAAAATACCTGCAATGGGGTCAAAGATGCCTGGACGAAATGCTTATGACTCAGGCTTCGTGGCAGCCTCCCTACATTTATGTTAATACACTTGGAGGTTTCGGGGTCATGAACTGTGATGGCGAGTGGAATGACTCAAGGCAAAGCCTATTTGCAGAGCTTATTATAAATTACGGAATTGAACTTGAGTTGGAGGAATATGTACAGAGGGGACTTGCTGCTCTAAAAGCGTCCTTTGTAATGATGTACTGTCCTGAAAATGAGCGGACCAAGGAACAGTGGGAGAAAAGATGGCCATTTTTTGATAAATCTGACTATGGCTTTATGATGGAGAACTATGGGCATGATGGAGTTACAAACAATGATGGACTGGGAATAGGTGAGTTTACTATTTATGATTGGGGAAATGGAGCAGCTGCGGAAGCTTATATGAGAATTACCGATCATTTCGGAGAGAAATTTATTATTTAATTATGCCTGATTATTTACCTATATTATGTTTAAAGAAAAGGGCTTATATTTATGAAAACACCTAAAATATTGGTAGTTGGCAGTTTAGTAATGGATTTGATTTATAGTACTTCGAAGGTTCCAAACGAAGGCGAAACAGTCAATGATGGATTGGCCTTTACCTCCGCTCCAGGCGGAAAAGGTGCGAATCAAGCAGTGCAGGCTGCAAGACTTGGCATAGATGTTACCATGGTTGGAAAACTTGGTATGGACATGTTTGGGGATGAATTGCTGAAAGCGATTCAAATGGCAGGTATAAACACAGAGTATATACTGCGGGATGGGACTTGCTCCTCAGCTGTCAGCAATATCATTTTAGAAGTTGTTCCCGGTAAAAAAACCAGGAACAGAATAGTAGTTGTTCCAGGCAGCAATATGAAGCTTTCTGTTGAAGAGGTTGAATTTTTAAAGGATAGGATTTCCGAGTATGACCTTGTCATCCTGCAGCTTGAAATCCCAATAGAAGTTAATAGAAGAGTAATTGAATATGCATATGAAAAAGGAGTCCCGGTTATGCTTAACTCGGCCCCTTATCAGCCTTTAGATCAGAATATCCTTTCAAAATTAACTTATATTTCTCCAAATGAGCATGAGGCTTACGGCTTAACCGGGATAAAAACAACAACAGAGGACGGCATAATAGACATGGAGCAAGTCGAATTGGCGGCAAGGGCTTTATTAACAAAAGGTGTTCCTAATGTAATTATTACTTTAGGCAGCAATGGTGTAGCCTTTATGAATAAAGATATGTTTGTTGTAAAGCCATGTATAGATATAGTTAAGGTGGTTGATCCCACAGCAGCAGGTGATTCCTTTACAGGTGCGTTCTGCTCGGCAGTGTGTATGGGTATGTCTCCTGAGAGGGCCCTGGATTTTGCAAACTATACAGCTACTGTTACAGTTTCTAAAATGGGGGCAATTACTTCCTTACCCAATCTGGAAGAAGTAAAGGCTTTAATGAGAAAAGATAACTACAATCAAGGGGGCATTTGTATGGATACGTCTTTAAACTCTATTTTAAATAAATTTGCAAGCATATCTTTAGAAGAACTTCAGACCTTAATAAAAGAAATAAACGTAGATTTTTATGAAAAAGCAATTGAACTAATATTGGAAGCAGAAAAAAATGGCAGCAGGGTTCATATTACAGGTATTGGAAAGCCTGGTCATGTTGCCGGATACATTGCTTCTCTGCTTTCTTCCACGGGGACACCTGCTTATGAACTCCATGGAACTGAGGCTGTACATGGTTCATCCGGACAAGTAAGAGCTGGTGATGTAGTTATAGCAATATCAAATAGCGGTGAAACAACTGAACTAAAAGCAACTGTCGCAACCTTGAAGAATAATGGCGCTAAAATTATTGCTGTAACAGGTAAAAGAGATTCATGGCTGGCTAATATTGGAGATGCTTTTCTGTATGCCGGAGTTGAAAGTGAAGGTGATCCGCTTAACAGGGCGCCAAGAGCTTCAATACTTGCAGAGGTATATGTTCTGCAAGGACTTAGCTTATTATTGCAATGCAAAAAGGGCATCACACCACAGCAATATGTAAAGTGGCATCCAGGAGGAGCACTGGGGCAATTAAGGGTTAACGAGTAAAAAGAGACAAAATTCATTATAAAATAATATTTGACCACCCATTTTAAAAAATACTTATTCTATTAGTGAATAAGTATTTTTTATTTTGATTGATTATTTATTACAGATGATGTATTTTTTACAGAAAACTGTATTTTCTTAAGTAATTGACATTTTTAAAGGTCTGGTATACCATGAAATTTAAACAAAAGCAATTAATTCAGACTTTAAGTGAGAACATTTTACCCTCTAGTGACAGTGTGTTGTACATTGTCAATGGAGGGTATGAAAGGATGAAAAAATATATTGTATGACAGGTTGCAGGGCTTAATAGGAGAAATGGGAGGGTCTTTTTCAGGCTTCTCAAATATAGGGGAATTTCTTCCTGAACAGCTAAAAAAATATCCATTTGCAATAACCTTCGGGGTCAGATTGTCAGATGCAATTATTGATGAAATAGAAGACAAGCCAACTTTTACCTATTTTAATCATTATCGGTCGGTTAATGCTTTGATAGATCAAATTTCGCTGAGAGTTGTTTTGGCCATATGTCAGCAAGGCTTTAAGGCTTATTCCATTGCTGCTTCCCAAAGCATTCCTACTGCAGCGGTTCCTTACAGCGGGATTATTCCTCATAAAACAGGTGCAGTCCAGGCCGGACTGGGATGGATAGGAAGGAATGGTCTGTTTATTCATAAGGAATTTGGGCCCCGGTTAAGGTTGGGAACAGTTCTGACCGACATGGAACTGCCTTGCGAAAATAAACTTTTGACAGGTAAGTGTTCCTCCTGCAATAGATGTGTCAAGGCCTGTCCTGCCATGGCCCTTACAGGCAATGAGTGGGTTATGGGAGTGGAACGGGACCATATTGTAGATGCCAGGGCCTGTTCGGAATATATGAACCGGAATTTCAAAAATATAGGCCGCGGGTCAGTATGCGGAATTTGTATAAAAGTTTGTCCTCAATACAGTCATGATTAAATGATACTTAACCATTTAGAAAAAGTTTATATTATAAACCGGAAAGGCTAATGATACCAATGGCTATAAATATTAAAAAAGTTGAAGAGCATATACGGGGTCTTCTTATTGCAATAGGAGAAAACCCTGACCGAGAAGGACTGAGAGAAACACCTGCACGTGTAGCCAGAATGTATGAGGAAATATTTGAAGGTGTGGGTTATACAAATGATGAAATTGCTGAAATGTTTAACAGGACCTTTGAAGAAGACCTGGTAATACCGGAGGACAACAAGGAAATAGTATTGGTGAAGGATATTGATATTTTCAGCTACTGCGAACATCATTTGGCACTTATGTACAATATGAAAGCGGCTATTGCCTATATACCAAACGGAAAGATTTTAGGACTCAGCAAGCTAGCCAGAATTGCCGACATGGTGGGTAAGAGACTTCAGCTCCAGGAAAGGATTGGTTCGGATATTGCTGAAATAATGCAGAAGATAACGGGTTCCGAGGATGTTGCTGTTATCATGGAAGGGCAGCATGCTTGTATGACCACACGGGGTATTAAAAACACCGGATCATTGACTAAAAGTATGACCTTACGAGGGAAATTCAATACAGACATCAATTTGACAAACAGGTTGATGCTGCTTTTTAAATAGCGCTTTTTATTAATGCTTTAGGCGCTGCATGGCAGCGGAATGGAGATTAAAATGGATTTGGCATACCAGATAATGCAGCATCCCAAATTTATAGAATACATTAATTTAAATAAAGCATGTGAGGTGGAAAGAAGCTTTTGCCGCCATGACCTTCAGCATGCTGTTGATGTGGCTAGGGTTGCTTATATTATTGCACTTGAAAGTAAATATGATCTGAGTAAGGAAATTATATATGCTGCGGCACTTCTACATGACATTGCAAAATGGAAGCAGTATAGGCAAAAGTTGGACCATGCGGCCGAGGGAGCTGTACTTGCCCGCGAAATTCTAGAGGACTTAAACTGTAACAAAAAGGATACCGAAATGATATTGGATGCCATACGCAGCCACCGTATAAAAGGTAAAGGTACTTCACCCTTAAGCATTGTACTTTACGCCGGGGACAAATCCTGCCGTCCATGTATTGATTGCAGCATGGTAAAGGAATGTGACTGGTATACGGATGGGAAAAAGCCCGAACTATTGTATTAAACTAATCAGGTGTATAAAAATAAACACACTTAATTTCAAAATCAAGTTTTCAATACGCACAAAATAGAACTTTTAATACAAAATAGAGTTTTAAACATAATAGAACTTTAAAAAAGAAGGATATATAATGAAACACCAGTCGATGAAAATAGCAGATTATACATGGGAATGGGGCAAAAGGACCTATATTATGGGAATTCTCAATGTTACTCCCGACTCCTTTTCAGACGGAGGCAGCTACGTTGACAGTCAGGCTGCCATAGAACAGGCAGTGCGTATGACTGGAGATGGAGCCGATATAATAGATGTGGGCGGAGAAACCACAAAGCCCGGTGCTGTACCGGTAGCAGCAGAGGTTGAAATCAAAAGGGTAATACCAATCATTGAAGCTCTGTCCAGGGAAATACGCGTTCCAGTTTCAGTTGATACTTACAGGGCTGAAACAGCTGAGCTTGCAATCAAGGCAGGTGCAAATATGATAAATGATATTTGGGGCCTGAAGCATGATCCGGAAATGGCAGCTGTTATTTCGGCATATAATGTGCCTGTTTGCATTATGCACAACAGGACTTGCGGAACAGATTACGGACAGGATCTTATGGGTAAAATTCTGTGTGAGCTGGAAGAAAGTATTTTTATTGCAAAAAAAGCAAATATAAAAGATGAAAACATAATCATAGATCCGGGTATAGGGTTTGCCAAGACCTGGGAGCAAAATATCAAGGTAATGAGACATCTGGAGGATTTTAAAAAACTTGGATATCCTGTTTTGCTTGGAGCATCAAGAAAATCCTTCATAGGTAGAGTTCTGGAGCTTGAAGTTTCTGACAGGCTGGAAGGAACTCTGGCAACAACGGCTGCTGGTATTACAAAAGGTGTTGATATTGTCAGGGTACATGATGTTTTGCAAAATTTAAGAGTTGCTAAAATGATGGATAGCTTGGTGAGGTAGAAATGGATAAGATTATAATTGAAGACCTGGAGATATATGCATATCATGGGGTGGCAGAAGAGGAAAAAAAGCTGGGGCAGCTTTTTATTGTTTCCCTTCATATATCGGCAGACCTGGATGCCGCCGCAAGGAATTGCGATTTGAAGTCAACTATAAATTATGCAGAAGTTTGTGACGAAGTTCAGTCAGTTTTAAGAGCTGAAAAGTATGACCTTATAGAGACGGCTGCATTAAAAATAATAGAAGGAATTTTTATAAAATTTCAAAATGCTTCTGCTGTTAAAATACTTTTGAAGAAACCGTGGGCTCCCATGGGGCATCATCTGAAATACGCAGCTGTAGAGCTTGAACGTACCAGGGCTGAGAATGAAGTTACAGCGTTCATTGCACTTGGATCGAACCTCGGGGACAGAGCCGCCTATCTGAACAGAGCAGTAGAAATGCTGAGACAAACGAACGGAATTACGGTAACCGCCTTATCATCATATTATAATACCGCCCCGGTAGGCTTTGAGGAGCAGCCTGATTTTTTAAATGCAGTGGTGGGAATAAAAACCACATTACCTCCAAATGAGCTTTTAAGGATTTGTGCAGCTATAGAAAGTGAGCTTAAGCGCGAAAGAATTATACATTGGGGTCCCAGAACCATAGACCTTGATATCTTGCTTTATGGTGATCGGATTGTTGATGAGGATGCTTTAAAAATTCCTCATCCAAGGATGCAGGAACGCAGCTTTGTGTTGGAGCCGCTAAATGAGATAGCTCCGCAGGCCTTTCATCCGGTATACCGAAAGACTGTACGTGAACTGTATGAGAGCTTGTTAAAAGAGTAAAAATTTTAAACAATAAAAAAGAATGTCAATGAAAAATATAATAATAATCAGTCTAATTAAACAATAGTGCAAATGGAGGTTAAAATGGATAAAACAGGTTTAGTACATATTTATACGGGCGATGGAAAAGGAAAAACTACTGCGGCTCTCGGGCTTGGGATCAGGGCCTGTGGCAGCGGTATGAAGGTACTGCTGGTGCAGTTCCTTAAAAGCATGAATACCAGTGAACTTGAGATAATAAAAAAACTTCAGCCCGACTTTACTGTTATCCGTGGATTCAACTGTAAAAAGTTTGCCTGGGACATGACACCTCTGGAACTGCAGAATGCTGCCCAAGAAGCTGCCGAAATATTTGAGCAGGTTAAAGGTATTGTAAATGAAGGAAACCATGATCTTGTTATACTGGATGAACTTCTGGGAGTAGTATCGCTCAATTTCCTGGAACTTGATGCTGTGCTGGACCTGATAAGGAACAAGCCTCAGAAGGTAGAGCTGATACTTACCGGCAGAAATGCATCTGAAGTGCTGATACAGTCTGCCGATTATGTATCTGATATAAAAGCTGTAAAGCATCCTTATGATAAAGGTATTGCAGCCAGAAAGGGAATTGAGTTTTAATTAAGACTTAAGGCAAGACTTTTTTATGTTAATGGAAGAAGGCCGGTTTACCCATATGTGCACTTTCTACTTGGAAAGCTGATTAAGGGTAACCGGCCTGTAATTTTCATAACAAATTTTCTATCCATGCTTATGCATGGTTTCCTGATACATCTTCATATATTCCTTTGCTGATTTGTCCCAGCTGAAATCAGCTCTCATGCCTCTTTCAACTATCAGCTTCCAGATGTCCTTCCTGTTCCGGTAGAAGTCAACTGCTCTGCGAATTGTATTGAGCATATCATGTGCGTTATAGTTCGCAAAGGTAAAGCCGTTTCCAGCACCGGTTTCTTCATTGTAGGAAAGGACTGTATCGTTTAAGCCGCCTGTTTCACGAACTATGGGTACTGCGCCGTATCTGAAGCTGAATATCTGACCAAGGCCGCAGGGCTCAAACAGGGATGGCATCAAAAACATATCCGAACCGGCGTATATCCTCTGGGCAAGAGTATCACTGAAGGTTATGTTTGCAGACACTTTATCCTTGTGCCAGTATGCCGCATTTTCAAAAATGTGTTTATAATGTTCGTCTCCCTTACCGAGAAGTACAAACTGAATATCCATCTGGAGAATTTCTTCCAGAACACATTCAATAAGGTCAAAACCCTTTTGCGCAGTAAGTCTGGATATGATGCCTATCACAGGTACTTCAGGCCTCACGGGCAGGCCCAGTTCCTCCTGGAGCAGCTTTTTATTTTCATACTTTAATGATATATTGTCAGCAGAAAAGTTGGTATAAATTCTGCTGTCTGTTTTTGGATCATTTTTCTGATAGTCAATACCATTCAGTATACCGTACAAATCCCCCGAGCGTTGAATCAATATATCGTTGAGCCCTTCTCCATAAAAATCGGTTTTGATTTCCCTGGCATAGGTAGGACTTACAGTACTTATAGAATCTGAATAGACCAGACCAGCTTTCATGTAGTTTACGCAGTCATTAAACTCAATTCCATCGGGAGTAAAGTATTGCCAGTCAACATTCATTAAGTCGGATAAAACCCCCTTTGGGAATATTCCCTGATACTTGAGATTATGAATTGTAAAGACAGTCTTGACCCTGCTATAGTAAGCATGCCTGTAATTGGCTTTGAGAAGAAGACCAACAATGCCCGTTTGCCAGTCATTGCAGTGTATTATGTCAGGTTTGAAACCAATAAGCGGAAGCATTTCAAGTATAGCCTTGCTGAAAAAAGTAAATTGCTCTGCTTCGTCATAGTCTCCGTATAACTCGGATCGATTGAAATAATATTCATTATCAAGAAAATAGTAGGTCACTTCATCATGTACAAGTTTTAAAATTCCACAGTATTGGTGTCTCCAGGACAAATCAACATATATATATCCCAGGAACTCCATAGAATCCATATACTGCTGTGGGATACATTTATACTTTGGCATAACAACTCTTATGTCAGCCCCGAGTCTGGATATTGCTTTGGGAAGGGAGCCCGCCACATCCCCAAGACCCCCTGTTTTTGCGAATGGGAATACCTCGGAAGAAGCAAATAAAACATGGACTTTATTCATAAAAAACCTCCTAAGCAATGAATAAACTGATTAGCTTTAGTTTAGCAGATTTTACATACCGGTACAATAAGTATGTAATAATTCCGGTTACCTCCTTCATGACAGTCAAATAAAGCCGTGATACATGGCTTTTCTTGTCCCAATAACAGGTAAAAACTGAAAATATTAAAAAAAATAGCATTGGACTTATATCATTTTCCGGTTAACTGTCGTATAATGATGTTGTATAGGTATTCTGTGGAAATTTTTTTTTATCATTCCAAGCAGATTTATTTGTATAATTATTTTTGTAAGGAGGTCAGATAAATGGACTTAAAGGATTTATTAAAAAAGAAGAAAAGAACTACTAAAAAGCAGGCTGCAAAGAATGTTGCCATCGGTGCTGGAATTGGTGCAGCCGTAGGCGTAGCAACAGGTGTTTTACTGGCTCCCAAAGCTGGTAAAGAGACCAGGGAAGATATTGTCAAGACTACCAAGGAAACACTTGAAACTGTAAAGGAAGGCCTTAACGTAGCAAAGGAAAAAATTGAAGAAATAGTCAAAAAGGATAAGGCTGTAAGCGAAGCTGAAGAAAAGGAAGAAGTAGTAGTAGAATAAACCAAATTACCGGCTAAATACGAAAGGAAGTTGTATATGTCTGTTACTGTAGACCTTAGTGTTGTGGCATGGTTTATAATTTTCTGTATCGCTGTTATTATTGGAGTATTTTTAATAATTCTCCTTAGAAATTGCCTGAAGGTAGTAGACAGGGTCAACAAGATACTTGATAGCAATTCTGAAAGTATTGGGAAAACTCTCGATGCACTGCCGTCAACTGTAAAGAGTATTGATGAGTTGGCTGTAAGTGCAAAAGGTACTTTGGATAAGGCTACATCAGTTGTAACGACCGTTGAAGATACAGTTACCGAAACCATAGATTCATTTTCGTTCAATGCTGAGAACGTACTTAATATAATAAATGTAGCAAGTACTGTTGTTAAATCCATCATAAGCGCGTTTTCTTCAAAAAAATAAAGATTATAATTAAAAGTTTAAATTAAAAAACGAAAGATAAATTCTTTCGTTTTTTAATTTGATTTTTAGGGGGTCAAAAGCATTAACTTATTGTATTAGCTTACCTTGTATGATATGATTTAGGTAAATAATCCTGCCAACAAAAGACAAAATTTTTACATTGAATGGCAAAGCTATTGGGGTATCAATATGTAATTTGTTATTCATTAAAATTAAAAATACGATATGGGGTGAAATACTGTGGATGGGAATATAAGATTAAGTGCTACAGTAATAAGCTGTATGGGCAATGACTCAGACAGAGACGATTTCTATTTCAACGGCAATTTTTCCAACTGCCATAACACACAGAGCGTGCAATGCTCCTTTGAAAGAGCAGCAAATAATTATGTTTTTGCAATTTCAGACTCTATGGGTTTGGAAAATGGTGAATTCAATGGAATTTCTGCCATCAGAGAAATAAAAAAATACCATGAAAGTGCAAAGATTCAGCAATTTTCCCTTGAAACCATTTCAGAAAAAATATATGAAGCGGTACAACTCTCAAGTAATCTGATATACAGCCAATCAGTTATTGCCAGCCAGAATTCCTCACGAATGACAGGCTTTTCATCACTTATCATTGATAATAACAGAGCTTCCATAATGAATTTAGGCAATAATGGGGTATTTCTTTTCAGACAGGGTGAACAAAAAGAGATTTTCACAAGAAATGGTGGACGCAAGTCTGAAAAACTTAGAAGCTTGGGTATTTCACCCACTTCTCCGGACATATATAATGACACCGATAAAATCCTCAAGCTTGCCGAAGAAGAATCCAAAACCAAGATCAAACTGTCTCCGAGCTTTGAACTTGAAGAGGAAGACTTGATTATACTATGCAGTGACGGCTTGTTGAACGCTATAAACAGAAGCAGACTTCAGGCTGTTATTGATTCGGGTTTTGACACTTCAAAGATGGCCAGTGTTCTGTATCAGGAAGCGATTAAAAGCGGAGCTGAAGATGGGATAACCATTATGGTAATCAGGGTTGAAGAAATAAGGAGCCTTTCTTTCGGATATGGAAACAGAAAACTCAACCAGGTGGACTATAAAAATGAACCCGAAGAAGAGGAAGAGGATGAACGCCCTGGAAGCAATGTTGTTAACTACATATTAGGATTTGTCTGTGTATTGGTAATATCTGGAGTCCTGTTCATGGGATATCTGATTGCTAAAAACAACGGAATCTTTGGAACAGACCCGGCAAAGGATACTATCGGGACAAGTGTTTCAACTCAAAGCTCTGATAATGCCTCAGCAGATACTCAGAGTCAGGATACAGTTTCAGCAGACTCAACTGCTTCAGGAGATTCCGATAGTGATCCCCAGTCAGACAACCAGGACGGCAATAAATCTCCGGATAATGCTTCCGGGAATAATCCGGACCAAAATGTGGGGAATAACAACAATAACGATGGTAACGAACCTTTAAGCCCGGATAATAATACTGACAAGAATACAGAACCTGATAGCAATTCAGACACAAATGCCGAATATGATGTATATGTAGTACAATCAGGAGACACATTAAGCGCCATAAGTAATAAATTCTACGGAAGTTTAAATAAGTACGACATTATTATGAAATATAACAATATAAAGAAGGATAACAGCTTGTATGTAGGCCAGGAACTCAAAATACCAAAGTTAAAATAGTAGTAAGTTTATATTGCCCAGAGATTAAAGCAGCTTTTACAGGCTGCTTTTTACTTTGATTAATCAAAATTTTGTGAAAATTATGGAACTTTTAGAAATAGACTGCGTCTAAATTTAATGTTGGCAAGATTTACAAACATTATTGTTTTTATTAAACACGAGGGGTGATTTGATTGAAAAAAATTATTTCAATGCTGCTTGTAGTCACTTTGTTGATTACATTTATGATGCCTGCTATGGCAAGCAGCTCCACATCAGCAGACAAGGGGCTTGAAAATGCCATAAAGGCAGTAAAGGGGAGAATTAATATCCCGGCAGACTGCAACAAGTTTACTTACAATATCTACAATCAGGACGGCGCAGTTATCTGGAACTTAGGATGGAGTAATGAAGAGGCACAAAAGTATATTAATGTAACCATTGATGAGAGCAACTTTATATCAAACTACTCATCATATCAGTACTCCTCTTATTATGATAAGAAAATCCCGAAATATTCCAAGGCTCAGGGCAGGGAAATTGCAGAGAAATTTATTGAAAAGCTGAACCCCAAGCTGCTCTCGGAATTCAAAGCAGTGGAGAATAACAACTATTCTCAGGATAGAGAATATTACTTTAGTTATGTAAGACAGGTAAATGGTATTAATTATAACGGGAACACTATTTCTATTAGTGTTAATAATTATACCGGACAGGTAACAAACTACAATTGCGGTTACACTAAAAATGTAGTTTTTGAAGATGCTTCGAAAGTAATAGGTCTTGATCAGGCAAAAAAGGCCTTTGTTGAAAAGCTGGGATTGAAACTTGTCTATAATATCAAATCGGATAATGATAAAGTTATCTCCTACCTGGCTTATGTTCCAAAG
The DNA here is from genome assembly GCA_023409265.1 of Bacillota bacterium. Lineage (GTDB taxonomy): Bacteria > Bacillota > Clostridia > Acetivibrionales > DSM-1351 > Ruminiclostridium. The sequence goes on from JAEYHZ010000004.1 coordinate 124,316, forward strand.
GATTCAAACAAGTACATTGATGCAATAACCGGTAATGTTGAAAAAACTCCTAACAGTTTTGGAATTAATTATACCGGAGCAATGATGGAAAAGATGGCTTATTCCAATGCCGACGGAGGAGCGGTTGTACTTACTCCTGATGAATTGGATGCTGTTAAAGGTATGTCAGGTTTGTTGACAAAAGAAGAGCTGGATACCAAAATGAGAGCTATAAGCCAATTCAAGCTTGACAGCGGGTTTACTCTTGCCAGCTCAGAACTGAGAAAGGACTGGAGAAATAAGGATTCATTGATTTGGTATCTGCGTTACACAAAGGTGAATAATGCCGATTCAAAACAGACCAGAGAAGTTTCCATATCTTTAGATGCAAAGACAGGGGATATTATAGATTTCTGGACCAATTATTATTCTCCGGAGGGTGCAAAACCACAAAAGTCCAAGGACGAAGCAATGAAAATCAGTGATGATGTGCTGAAGAGTTTAATTCCTTCAAATTATTCAAAGGTAAAATATGATGATACTTATTATACCTATGATGAAGAATCACAAAATCAGTTTACTTTCAGATATGTGAGAATTGAAAACGGCCTGGAGGTTCCAAGTGATTATATAAGCATCTCTTATGACAATCTCAGCGGTAATGTAACAAGTGTTAACACAAACTGGACAAAAGATTTAAAATTTGATGATCCTAAAAAAGCTATTTCAGTCGATAAAGCAACAGAAGTATTATTTGATAAAATCGGCTATGGAATTGAGTATGTAGGTGAATACCAAAATAATAGCGACAAGTCCATAGTTCCAATACCTGCTGAGAATAAGAAGGTAAATGCAGTACTGGGATATTTTATTAATGGCAGCAAACCATGCATTATCAGTGCCGAAACAGGAGACATTCTTAATTATACCGGTGTTGTATATAGGGAAAACGATGTAACTGATTATAATGATATTAAAGGCTTGGCAGCAGAAAACCAGGTTAAAATCCTTACTCAGTTATCCATCAGATATTATGAAAATGAGCTTAAGGCCAATGACCAGCTATTACAAAAGGATTATTTCATTTTGTTAAGTAAGCTGAATGACTTATACTATTTTGATTCAAGCATAGATAAGGAAGCAGCTGTTGAGAAAATGTACACCAATCTTATTAGCTCAGGGATAATCACAAAGGCCGAAAAAGCTCCAACCGCAACCTTGACAAGGGAAGAAGCTGCAAAATACTTTGTTAAGTTTATGAAAATGGGTCAGGTAGCTGAGATAAAAGGAATATATAAATCTGATTATAAAGATGCCAATAAAATAAATCCTGATTTATTAGGATATGTATGCATCGCATCAGGTCTAAAAGCTATGAGTGACAGCAAAGGGAATTTTAACCCGAAGAGTAAGATGACAAGATTGGATGGACTTCTTACAATATACAATTATCTGAGCAACAAATAGAATTTTGAAAAGATTTATAATACTGTCAATAAAAAAAGGGGGGACTGACAAAAGTCAGTCCCTTAAATAATAGGGATTTATCAAAAAATAGATATAAGCATAATTAAATGTATTAATACACAAGTTTATTGTATAATTATACGCCACTAATACAAATATTTCAATAATTATTTTAATAATTCATCGTAATAAATTATTAGAATAGTAAATTGCTAATTCATTAACCTTGAAAAGTATATTTTATGTATAAATATCTTAATTTGGCTATTTATGTTTGACTATTTATTATCATAAAGGTTAAAATTAAATAAACTATAAATATTTTGGAGGTAAAGTAATGCTAACACATGTAGTTTTTTTTAAATTAAAGGATAAAAGTCCGGAAACTCTTCAAAAAATAAAAACAGATCTTCTTGCCCTAAAGGATAAAATTTCATTAATAAAATCTATTGAAGTCGGTTTAGATATTTTGCATACTGAGAGATCCTATGATGTGGTTCTCTATACCAAATTTGATTCTTTAGAAGATATGCAGGCTTATCAGATTCACCCGGAACATGTTAAATTTGGAGAATACATTCATACAGTTAAGGAATCAATTGTTGCCGTAGATTTTGAAAGTTAATTATTTCTTTATATATAAGTTACTGGCAGGATAAAATATATAAATATTAACTAATGACAATATACTTTGGAGATGGGAATAATATGAAAAATAATTATATGATTATACTGGTATTAATATTGTTAATATCAGTTTTTACAGGATGTGGAAACAACCTTTACAGCAGCAAAGTTACTACTGATTCAATTAATACACAGAGTAAGCCATCAGAACAGACCAAACCGGTTGATAACAGCGTTTCTGAAAGCACAGCGCCGGGCGGAACTACATCAGAAAGCACAGACTCCCAAAATAGCCAGCCGGCGTCGGATACAAAAGGGATTGATGTTATAGATTACTCCAAGGTAAAACCGAATGAAAGCGGACAGATTATGGTTGTTATGTTTCATAACTTTGTTGATGCTTATCCAAAGGGTAATAATGAGTATACAACCACATTTTCTGAGTTTGAGAAATTATTGCCTGAACTATATGAAAAGAACTATAGATTGGTAAGTCTATCAGATATGGTTGATAATAACGTCAACGTTCCGGCAGGATGCATACCTATAGTATTTACTTTTGATGACGGCACTTCAGGTCAGTTTAGCCTGGTCGAACAGGACGGAAAGCTCATAGTGAATCCAAAATCAGCGGTTGGAATAATGGAGGAATTTAACAAAAAGCATCCTGACTTTGGTTTAGAGGGTACCTTTTATGTAAATCTTGGAGTAAAAACCTTTTCGGGTTCAGGAAACATGGCTGACAGGCTTAATTACCTTATCGGCAAAGGCTTTGAGATAGGTAATCATACAAAAACACATGTACAGCTGCCTAAGGTCAAAACTGTGCAGAAAATGCTTGAAGAGGTGGGAGGCAATCAGGTTTTGATGAATGAAATCGTACCTGGATATTCTTTTAATACATTTTCACTTCCTTTCGGAGAAGCCTCAAAGGATATGAAGCAGTATGTGATAAAAGGAAATTATCAGGGTGTTGATTACAAGCATTCAGCTATTGTACTGGTTGGTGCCAACCCGGCGCCATCACCGGTTTCTTCAAAATTTGATCCGATGGCGCTTCCAAGAGTCAGAGCTACCGGGCAAAAAAAAGTGGATTGTGATTTGGCATGGTGGCTGGAAGCCTTGAAAAAGGGAAGTTCACAATATATAAGCGACGGCAATCCCAACACTGTTACAGTACCAAAGGATAAACAGAAAAATGTGGACATGTCAAAATTAAATGGAAAGCAATTGGTAACTTATTGACTTAAACTGTTTAAAAAAGCTTATTAAGTACGCCTCGATACCGGCTCTGAAATTATGTCGGTACCGGGGTTTTTTAATGCTTTTTTTACCATAATAAAGGTATATTTCATCGTCAGATTGTTTACAATAAGCATGGGAATATTATATAATTAATGTTAAATATTGGGTATAACATTCGTACAGTTTGTGTTAAGGAATAGTTAAATAATAGACAAGATTTTTTAATTAAGATAGTTAAAAAACAACTTGTTATTTTATTATTCCTAATGAAAAAAAGGGAGAGGTAATAGAGTATGAGTCAAAGACAAATAAAAAAAATGCAAACCGATACAGATGTAAAGCGTAAAGCCATTAAACAGGTAGTTGCTCACATTAGAAAAAAGATTACTTCCGAATATGTCGGGAGCGAGCATTTGAAAGAGTGGCTGTCTGAAATAGAAATTATAATTGCTAAAGAGGAGTTTAACATCAAGGATTATATCCAAGCCAGAAAGAGCCTTAATGATATTATTGAAAGGACTTTGGATGAAGAAATGAGATTTAAATTAAGGGATTCCTGGTATAGTTTGGGAAAGGCTTTGGAAAAAAAAGTAAAGATTAATTAAACAGTTTTTGGGGGGAAGATATGTTTTGGAAACAAAAGAAAAACACAGTTGAAAAGGGCAATGTTTTACTGGAAAGTATTAAAAGAGATATAGAAATTCAGCTAAGAAATAGAGGAATACAGGTTTCCGGCATAGAGATGCAGATAAACACCGAAAATATTTCTCTCAGTATTTATATAAATGGAAGCAAAAGATTGGCTTGAATTATTATGATATTTAAAAACTCCTTATTTGGTCCACTGGATGAATAAGGAGTTTTTAGTGTTCTTAAAGCTATTTTATTGAGTTTATAACGCATCATTTCAATGAGGTCAGGATGTCCTTAAAGTGAACATGGCCCTGATATAAAATCTCTGGCACTTTTTATTGCCTTTAGTACGGTTTCAGCTGAAGGGCCGCCTGGAAGATTTCTCCCTGATACACATTTTTCGAGGCTGATTTCGGTATATACATCTTCCTGGATTTTATCCGAAAAGTTCTTGAATTCCTCCATGGTCATATCATCGATGGCCTTGTTGTTTTCAATACAGTAAAGTACCATTTTACCAATTATTTCGTGTGCGTTTCTAAAGGGGATACCCTTTTTAACAAGGTAGTCGGCAATGTCGGTTGCGTTGGTGAAACCACCCTGAGCAGCTCTGTACATATTTGCTTTTCTCAGCTTCATTGTGGCCAGCATGTTGGTGAAAACCGGAAGGCACATTTTGACTGTATCCACTGCATCAAATATGGCTTCCTTATCCTCCTGCATGTCTTTGTTATATGCCAGTGGAAGAGATTTCATAACGGTAAGCAGTGTCATCAAACTGCCATAGACCCGGCCGGTTTTTCCACGAGCCAGCTCGGCTACATCAGGATTTTTTTTCTGTGGCATAATACTGCTGCCGGTACTAAAGGCATCATCAAGCTCAATAAAACCAAACTCATGAGACGACCACAGAATGATTTCCTCACTTAACCTGCTTACATGCATCATCAGAATTGAAAGGCAGGATGCGAGCTCAATTGCAAAATCTCTGTCACTTACACCATCAAGACTGTTTTGTGTAATATCATTGAAGCCTAATTCTTTGGCAACCATATACCTGTCAAGAGGATATGTGGTACCTGCCAGAGCACCTGAACCCAATGGAAGTATGTTCATTCTTGAGTAACAATCGCTCAAACGCATAAAATCCCGCTTGAACATCTCAAAATAAGCCATCAAATGATGAGCAAAAGTTATTGGCTGAGCTCTCTGCAGATGTGTATAGCCGGGCAGAATTGTGCCTGTATTTGCTTCAGATATGTTCAAAATAGTATTTTCAAGTGCAAGTATCATATCACTAATAACATTGATTTCATCCTTCAAATACATTCTTATATCCAGGGCAACCTGGTCGTTGCGGCTTCTTCCAGTGTGAAGCTTTTTACCCGTGTCGCCAATCCTGGAGATTAGGATTTTTTCAACATTCATGTGAATATCCTCGGCATCAACCTCAAATTCGATTTTTCCTTCTTCAATATCCTTTAAAATATCTTTCAAGGTATCCTGAATAAGCTTGCTTTCTTCAACCGGAATTATTCCGCATTTTCCAAGCATGTTGGAATGGGCTATGCTTCCAAGGATATCCTGTTTGTACATTCTGCAGTCAAATCTTATGGAGGAGTTGAAATCATCCACAAGCTTGTCAGTTCCTTTTTCAAATCTACCGCCCCAAAGTTTCATAAAACCTCCGTCAAACTTCATAATTAATGACATAACATATTATAACACATGAGTTAAATAGAAAATTTTTGACTATTGAAAAAATTTTAATGCCTTATAAAGGGACAGTCCATTCCGGATTGTCCCCTTAAAATGAGCATTACTTATTCAATAACGCAATTATTACTTATCTTTGTTTTGCAGCATTTGAGCTCTTACTTTTAGTGGAAGACCAAACAGATTGATAAAGCCTTCGGCATCCTTCTGGTTGTAAACTTCATCCTTACTGAAGGTAGCTATTGCTTCATTATACAAGGAGTACTCCGATTTTGCTCCTGCTGGCATGCAGTTTCCTTTATAAAGCTTCATTCTGACAGTTCCTGTAACAGTTTCCTGAGTCTTGTCAACAAAAGCTGACAAGGATTCACGAAGAGGAGTGTACCATTGGCCGAAGTAAACCAATTCCGCAAATCTCTGAGCAATAATATCCTTATAATGTAATGTATCTCTATCAAGACACAGCAGTTCCAATTCTCTGTGAGCAGCGTAAAGTACAGTTCCACCGGGAGTTTCGTAAACGCCCCTGGATTTCATTCCAACAAGTCTGTTTTCAACCATATCGATTATACCAACACCGTTGGCCCCGGCAATTTTGTTTAATACATCCATTAATTCAATTGGACTGTACTCAACACCATTAACTTTTTTTGGAATACCCTTTTCAAAGTCAATTTCTACATAGGTAGGTACATCCGGAGCCTTTTCAGGTGAAACCATCAGTTTGAGAAGTTTTTCATACTGGGGCTCATTCCATGGGTCTTCAAGGTCTGATCCTTCATGGCTCAAGTGCCATAGGTTTCTATCCATACTGTAGTTGTCTTTTTTTGTAACCGGTATTGGAATATTTCTGGCTTCAGCATAGTCTATTGCATCTTCTCTGGATTTAATGTCCCATATTCTCCAGGGGGCTATGATTTTAAGGTGAGGAGCCAGGGCTTTAACCGTCAGTTCAAATCTGACCTGATCGTTGCCTTTTCCGGTCGCGCCGTGACAAATAGCTGTACAGCCTTCCTTCAGTGCAATCTCAACCATCCTTTTTGCAATTATCGGTCTGGCAAAGGAAGTTCCGAGAAGGTACTTGCCTTCATAAACGGCATTGGCTTTAAGCGTTGGATATATAAAGTCAGTTATGAATTCTTCCTTCAGATCCTCTATGTAAAGCTTGGATGCTCCTGTCTTCATTGCTTTCTCATGTAATGGTTCAAGTTCTTCGCCCTGTCCGACGTCACCAGCCATTGCAATAACTTCATAACCATAATTTTCCTTTAACCATGGAATAATTATTGAAGTATCAAGTCCACCTGAATATGCCAATAAAACTTTTTCCTTCTGAGTACTCATTTTAACCCACCCTTTCTGCTGATCCGACTCAGCACTTAAAACTAATATAGTAATTAATAAAGAAATAAAAAAACAACATTCAAAAAGTATGCTAAAATATATAATATCGCATCGGTCTGGTAAAAAAATTTCGGTCACAGAAAATTTTCTTACCTCATTTAGTCGATAAATGTATTATATAACACAATGCATAAATATGCAATACGTTATATATTTATACATAATATATTTATACATAATAAGTTTAAGGAGTTTACATAAATGATTATAATGGGCATTGACCCCGGATTTGCAATTACAGGCTATGGTGTTGTAAAATATGAAGGGAACAAATTTTCGGTTTTGGATTATGGTGCTGTTACAACAGAGGCTGCCATGAAGCTGTCCCAAAGGCTTTTAATACTTCATAACAGGCTTGAGGATTTAATTGCAAAGCACCAGCCTGATGCCATTTCGATTGAAGAATTATTTTTTAATAAGAATATTAAAACTGCTCTTACAGTGGGGCATGGAAGAGGTGTGGCTGTATTGGCAGCTGCAAAATCAGGAGTGGATATTTTTGAATATACTCCACTGCAGGTAAAGCAGTCGGTGGTTGGATATGGAAGAGCAGAAAAGGCTCAAATACAGCAGATGGTGAAGGCAATTTTAAATTTGAACGCAATCCCAAAGCCCGATGATGTGGCAGATGCTCTGGCAGTTGCCATATGTCACGGCAACTCTCACCGGATGGGTGCAGTACTCGGGAACAAAGCGTATTAGAATTAATAATAGTATGTTATTGAAACAAACACATAAACTATATACTTTAAAACGGCAAGGCCAATTAACCTCCTTTATTCGTCTTATTGCGTATTAGGAGTGAATAATTTCATCAATATTTTTGTGCTGCTATGTGGCTCAAAGCCATTACAATGTCTTAGGAGGTTATTATGTACGCATACATAAAAGGAACACTTGAAGCAAAGAGCAATGACAGTATCATAGTTGAAGCAGGCGGCGTCGGATACAGAATATTTACCGCATTATCCACAATAAACAGCGTAGGACAGCTGTCCTCTCCGGTAAAAATTTATACACATTATTATGTCAGGGAAGATATTGCCGCTCTCTACGGTTTTCATACCATGGAGGAACTGGGCATGTTTGACATGCTCATATCTGTGTCTGGGGTTGGTCCCAAAGCGGCAATATCCATGATCTCAACGCTGTCGCCATCAAGGTTTGCACTGGCGGTGGTATCCCAGGACACCAAGTCCTTGTCCAAAGCGCCGGGAATAGGCTCAAAAATGGCACAGCGTATTATATTGGAGCTGAAGGACAAGATATCGAAAGAGCAGCTGACAGCCGGCAGCCTTTCTGAGAGCACTCAGGTTGTTGAAGGCGGAAATCAGTCTTCCGTCTCAGAGGCTGTCAGTGCCCTGATGGTTTTGGGCTACAGCTCCTTCGAAGCCTCCAGCGCTGTAAGCAAGGCGTATCAGGAGGGTATGGGAGTAGAAGAAATAATTATGAAGGCATTGAAGTCACTTTCAAAATAGAATGAATGTCAGGTAAATATATTATATTTTATCCCATAAAAAAGTATTTTGAATACTTTTTTAGTGCCAAAGTGTTTAAAAACGCTCTTTGTGATTCAGTTGGCACGCGGGGGTATGGAGGGTAAAATGACCGAGGAAAGAATAATAGACAGTGAAACACGAGCGGATGATTTTGATGAGGTCAGCCTGAGACCCAAAAGACTGGAGGAGTATGTAGGACAGTCAAAGGCCAAAAACAATCTGACAGTATTTATTGAGGCCGCCAAAAAAAGAAAAGAAGCTCTGGATCATGTTTTGCTCTACGGCCCTCCCGGCTTGGGTAAAACTACCCTTGCCAGTATTATTTCAGCAGAAATGGGAGTAAACCTGAGGATTACTTCTGGGCCCGCTATAGAAAAAGCAGGCGACCTTGCTGCAATTCTTACCAACCTGGGAACTCATGATGTTTTATTTATAGATGAAATACACAGGTTGAATAGAAGCGTTGAGGAAATACTCTATCCTGCCATGGAGGATTATGCTCTGGATATCATAATTGGAAAGGGACCAAGTGCCCGCTCTATCAGGCTTGACCTTCCAAAGTTTACTTTAATAGGTGCAACTACAAGGGCAGGTCTGCTTACAGCACCGCTAAGAGACAGGTTTGGAGTAATAAACAAGCTTGAAATGTATACTCCGGAGGAATTGAAGCAAATAGTCAAACGTTCTGCGGGAATATTGGATATAGAGCTCAAGGAGGATGGTGCCTATGAGATTGCAAGAAGATCCCGCGGAACTCCCAGAATAGCAAACAGGCTGCTAAAGCGGGTTAGAGATTTTGCACAGGTTATTGGAGGCGGAATCATTGATCTCAAGGTTGCGAAGCATGCTTTGGATGCCCTTGAGGTTGATGAAATAGGTCTTGACGGAGTTGATAGAAATATGCTCCTCAGTATAATAAATAAATTCAGCGGCGGGCCTGTTGGACTGGATACCCTTGCAGCCTCAATTGGAGAGGACCCTGGAACTATAGAAGATGTTTATGAACCGTATCTGATTCAATTGGGCTTTATAAACAAAACTCCAAGAGGTAGAATGGCAACAAAGAATGCATACAGCCATTTTGGACTGGAATTTGAGGGATAGATATTAGTCTCAATAATAGACTGGATATTATTTCAGATTAATGAAACATAAATCATTTTTAGTCAAGACAAATTTTTATGGAGAAGAATATGAAATTACTATTACACATGTGCTGCGGACCTTGTTCAACTTACCCTGTACAGGAATTATTGAAAGAGGGCTTTGAAATACAGGGACTTTTTTATAACCCGAACATTCATCCCATTGAAGAACATTCCAGAAGGAAGGAAAATGTTGAGAAGTTCAGCAGTATATCTAAAATACCAGTTATATATAATGAAGAATTCAGACAGGCCGAGTGGGAGAGCATGGCAGATAAAGGCGGGGCAAGGTGCAACCGGTGTTATAGTCTGAGAATGGAGGAGGCAGCACGTTATGCTGCTGAGAATGGTTACGATGCCTTTACCACAACTCTTCTGGTAAGTCCATATCAGAAACATGATCTGATTAAGGAGTTTGGTGAATTGTATGGCAGAAAATATGGAGTATCTTTTGTGTACCGCGATTTCAGACCCGGATTCAGACAGGGACAACAGTTGGCAAAAGACATGGGACTGTACCGGCAAAAATACTGCGGGTGCATTCTGTCGATTAATGGATAGGCATACCAGTTTTTTTACAAAATAATTACATTTTTTTTAAAACTACTGAAATAAGTTCATGTTCCCGGTAAAGTGATATATAATTAATGATAGCGACACAGGAACAAGAAAAATTGCACGTTCTAAAGCTGTCAGGGGTAAAGCTGCGTGCAATTTTATTGGCAAAATATGACAGAAAGCTATTACGGGGTGACAAATGACAAAAAGAGCAGTATTTGGAAAGTTTTTTATTGGTATTTTTTTATTATGCATAATACTTGTTTCTCAGAATACAGTATTTGCAGCGCAAACTTTAACTCTGAAATATGATAACAAGACGGTTAAATATTCAGGAATAAGCTACAGGATAACTATTGATGACAAGGAAGTAAAAACCGACTTACCCGGAATAGTATTTAATAAAAGCACAATGTTTCCGTTAAGGGCAGTATTTGAAAGTTTGGGCGGAACTGCAGTATGGAACAGTAAATCTCAGATAATGGATATTACACTTCAGGAGAATAAATATCAGTTTCAGAGCAACTCCTCCAATGTAAAGATCAATGGTAAAACTGTTAAGATGACCGCGCCGGCCAAGAAGATCAATGATAGACTTGTTGTACCGGTTGATTTCTTAAAGAATATAAAGGAGCTTGTTGTCTCAACAGACAGTAAAAGTAAGGTTATTAAGATTACTACAAATTTCATTGGTTCCATAAAGGAAATAAGCAGTACCAATTCCGGCGAAAAAACCATCGTTACACTGAAAGTAAGCAACCATAAGGGTTACCAGTACTATAGAGGGACAGACCCAAACAGAATTGTGGTTGACTTTGTAAATGTGACAGCTTCTCAGAACCAGCAGGAAATTAAGACTGAGTCCCAACGTATCAGCAGTATTGCTGTAACAGCTTTATCAACAAGCTCGACAAGAGTCACCATTAATTTGAACGAGATGGCTAATTTTACTGTTGAAGCTATTCAGGATGGTTTGAAAATTACTGTTGAAAAGCCTGTTAATGCGAAACTTTCCTATGAAAACAGCTTTGATAGGGTTTATTTTTCACTTCAGGGAGTAAAACTTGCAGATGTTACTTCTACCATAAAAAAATATTTTACAGATGAATTTGATAAGGATACATTCAAATACACAATGACTATCCCTGCAAGCTCAGCCTTAAGTTTGGCGGATGATGTTTTTAACATAAACGATTCTCTTGTAAACACTTTCGAAATATACCGTGATAAAGATACCGGAGATACAAAATTAGTAATAAATGCAAAGAAGGAATTTACATATTTTACATCCTACAATGACAGACGAAAACAAACAGAAATAAATCTTCTAACGCCTGCTAAGGAAGGCGAAGTGCTTGTAGTAATTGATGCAGGCCATGGAGGTCAGGATCCCGGTGCAAATAATGGTAATATAAAGGAAAAAGATTTGAATCTTGCTATTGCCCTTAAGCTGGAGGCGCAGCTGAAGCAAAGCAATGTGAAGACATTTATGCTCAGGCAGGATGATACCTTTGTAGGACTTTATGACAGACCTCATATTGCTAATGCTTTAAATGCCACCTTGTTCGTAAGTATACACAACAATGCAATTGACAGCACCAAAGTGAGTGGTACAGAAACCTTGTATTTTCCGGAAGCTAAAGGGGATACGGCTTTCACCGGGGAGAAGTTTGCCCGGTTGGTACAGGATTCATTGATAAGTAAACTGAAGACTGTTAACAGAAAGATAATTGAGAGACCGGGGCTTGTTGTTTTAAAATACACTCATATGCCGGCCGTTTTAGGTGAGATAGGCTTTGTTACCAATCCTGCTGACCTCAAAAATCTCACCAGTGAAGAGTTTCAGCAAAAAACCGCCGAGGCTCTCCGAGATGCAATAGTTCAAGCTCTGGATATAGTTAAAAAAGAAAAAGAAGCAGCCAAAGAATTGGAAAACGAAACTAATCAGGAAAATGAAAGCACTGATGCCGGTACACCAACTGAAGCAACCCCTGATACCGGTACAGCACCAACTGAAGCAACTCCTGATGAAGCAGGTCAATAAATTGAATAACAATCGTTTAAAAAGAAAGGCTTGTATCTGTTAAAGCCTTCAAATATGTAGAGTACGGGAAATAATAAAAGTTGCTGATATAGTCTATAATTATTTTATGGAAATTTTTTCTAAAATAAGGAGGACTATTTTTTTATGAAAAGAATTTTGAGTATGGTTTTAATCGTTGTGCTTCTGACAACCGGCTGTTCCTTTATAGGCCAGAAGGATAAAAGTGATGATGAACCCATTATACCGGTTGCTATGGACACTACCGGAAGCAAGGATATACAGACAAATGCGGCTGCTGCATCAATATCAGGAGCCGGTGTAAACAGTGAAACGGCAGGAAACTCAACAGTGTCCAGTTCGGCTGTAAGCGATAATAATGAAGACATATCAGATAATGCTCTAATTGATAATGGTACAGGAAAAGGTGTCACTGCCAATTCCAGTGATAAGAACAGTATATTAATGACATTATACTACAGGGATAAAGATGGTTTATTAATTCCTGTAACAAGAAATGTTACCAAGCAGGAAGGCATGGCTAAAGCTGCTGTCAGCGGGCTGGTAGACGAAGCTGTAACAAGGGAACAGCTAGATTACTATGGACTCTATCCGGTACTGCCGCAGGGGACTAAAATAAAAGGTATGACCATTAAAAACGGGAGTGCGGTAATAGACTTTTCAAAGGAATTTATGGAGCTTGCAAACAAACAGGATGAGGTATTGGCTGTTACAGCAATTGTTTATACGCTTACAGGTTTTAAAACAATATCAGATGTGAGTATACGGGTAGAAGGCAGGAATATAAATACTCTTAATAACGGAACAGATATTTCGGGTGTTAAGAGCAGGGACAATACATTTATAAATTCCAATGAAGCACAGCTTAAAGACGGTTTTATCAAATGTGACCTTTATTATATGACTGCGGGGAATGAGCAGTATAACTACATGGTTCCTGTTTCTACACTTGTTCAAAAGGTTGAGGACAGCCAGCTGCCAACTGCTTTGTTCGCTGAATTAGGCAAAAAGCCAGGTGATAACAAGGTGTTTACATCTATTCCGGAAGGAACTAAGCTGCTTTCATACAATATGGAGAATGATTTGGCTGTACTTGACTTCTCAGCTCAATTAACAAATTATAATGGTGGCAGCGAGAAGGAAAACACTTTGATTAACCAGATTTACTATACATTGAGCCAGCTTAAGGGAATTGCCAAAGCGAAGATACTGGTGGACGGAAAGGAAACTACGTTACCTGAAGGATCAGAAGTAGCTATATTTAAAACTCTTCCTACAACATTTAACAATGTTGTGGATAAATAAATGATTTTTTAGTTACAATATACAAAACAGATAAGTTTTTATCACTTTATTTATCTAAATAAGCTGATGATTTTTGGAGAATTTTAAGATATTATTTTTACATCATTCATAGATGGAGGATTTATGTTAAGGCAGGACGGAAGAATTCATTCACAGCTTAGATCTGTAAAAATAACCAGAAATTATATAAAACATGCAGAAGGTTCGGTTCTTATAGAAGTAGGAGATACAAAGGTAATATGTACTGCATCTGTTGAAGAGAGGACTCCGCCTTTCAAGAAGGACTCAGGAGAGGGTTGGGTAACTGCAGAATATGCCATGCTCCCAAGAGCAACAGGAGTAAGAAATTCCAGAGATATATCCAAATTAAAGCTTAATGGACGTGCTCAGGAAATACAGAGACTTATTGGAAGATCTCTAAGGACTATTGTCGATTTAAAGCTTCTTGGAGAAAGAACAATAACTATTGATTGTGATGTAATTCAGGCCGACGGAGGAACCAGAACTGCTTCCATAACAGGGGGTTATGTTGCATTGGTGGACGCGTGTAGAAAACTGCTGGATAACGGTCAGATATCTAAAATGCCGGTTACTGGTTTTGTTGCCGCTACCAGTGTTGGAGTAGTTGACGGTCAGGAACTGCTGGACCTGTGCTATACCGAGGACAGTGCAGCTGAAGTGGATATGAATGTGATTATGTCTGATAAGGGTGAATTCATTGAATTGCAGGCAACCGGAGAAAAAACAAGCTTTGGCAAGAGCCAGCTGGATGTACTGCTTATCCTTGCTCAGAAGGGAATTGAGCAATTAATGGAGATACAGAGGGAAGCATTAAGTCAGCCTTAAATGCTCTTTAGCGGATATGCATGGTTTCCAGGGTTGAATATTTAACGACGTTTAATTCGTGAAAGGCGTGCGTACACTTCGAGGCGTACTTGAATTTGTGGGGAGAAATATGGAGAAATTGGTCGTAGCAACAAAAAACAAAGGTAAGATTATAGAAATTAAAAAAGTTCTTGAAAATATTCCCTTCGAAGTTATCTCTATGGGTGATATGGGAATTACAGTCGATGTAGTGGAGGACGGGAAGACCTTTGAAGAGAATTCACTTAAGAAGGCTGTTGAAATATGCAATATATGCAACACAATTGTAATTGCTGATGATTCCGGGATTGAGGTAGATTATCTGGATGGGGCACCGGGGATTTATTCAGCAAGATTTGGTGGTCCTGATGCATCAGACACAGATAGAAATATAAAGCTTTTACAAATGTTGAATGATGTACCCTTTGAAAAAAGGACTGCCAGGTTTGTGTGTGCAATTGCAGTAGCTTTTCCAGATGGAAGATCTTTTGTTGTAAAGGATACCTGTGAGGGATATGTAGCTTTTACGTGCAAAGGTGATAATGGTTTTGGTTATGATCCGCTTTTTTATGTCCTTGAATATGATAAAACCATGGCAGAATTAAGTATGGATATTAAAAATAAAATAAGTCATCGTGCAAAAGCATTGGAAAAGATGGCAGAAAAAATTGTAGATTATTTGTAGTTTATTTATTGTTATTTTGACTCTATGGGGGAAGGACATAATGAAAGTGCTTGTAATGAGTGATACTCATGGTTATATATTCAATGCAAAGGAGGCCTTGGACAGACATCCTGAAATTGAAGTGGTGTTGCATCTTGGAGACTATTGCAGAGATGCATCCCAATTAAGCCAGTTGTATCCGAATGTTAGATTTGAGTATGTATATGGCAACTGCGATATCGGAATAGGCAGCATAAGTGCGGAAAAAACCATAGAACTGGATGGGATTACCATATTTATGACCCATGGGCATAAGTATAGCGTTAAGTGGGATTATAATCGCATATTGGCAAAGGCTCAGGCCGAAAATGCCTCAGTTGTTTTATTTGGTCATACACACATAGCTGTTATAGATTATGTTGACAATAAATTAATAATAAACCCGGGCAGCATGAGTGAGTCCAGAAGCAGTAAGTCCGAATCCTATGTTATTCTGGATATCTCTGACGGTAAGGCAAACGCAGATATATTCTATGTTTAATCTTTGTCTGCTGACAGATCCGGGATAAAAATGCTCTTGAAACTATGATAAAAAAATATTATCAAATTACTTAAAAAATATAGTATTATGTGTTGACAAATAAAAAAGTACCCTGTATAATATTAAAAGTCGGCTGGCGAAAACACTTGCAAAAGCTGATGTACCAGGGTATATGCGGGTGTAGTTCAATGGTAGAACATCAGCCTTCCAAGCTGATTGCGTGGGTCCGATTCCCATCACCCGCTCCATCAAAAATTTAATATGTGCCCATAGCTCAGCTGGATAGAGCAACGGCCTTCTAAGCCGTAGGTCTTGGGTTCGAATCCCCATGGGCACGCCAATAAAAAGCATTTGCGACAAGCAAATGCTTTTTTGCTTATGTTTCGGGATTCGAACCCGAGAGGGCTCGGAGCGTTAAGAAAAAGTGCTGAATGCACTTTTTTAGCTTCGAGTAGGAGCCCGGTACCGGAGTGCAGCGAGGGTGGGCGACGTCACCAGCATGCAGGGCATGCGGCGAATCCCCATGGGCACGCCATCAGGCGCTTGTGTTTTCTGCGGAAAACACAAGCATTTTTGTTTTTACAAAAACGCGAAGCGCCTTACGAGTGAAACCAGTCTCCCCGTATGCCCATCCGGCCTCCCGGCGAATCTCCTTGGTCACTGCTAAAAAAACATAAAACATCCCCTGTCGCACGGCAGAGAATGTTTTATGTTCAGGAGAGAGAATTAGTATCTTCAGCAAACAGTTATAACAAGAAGGTAATAAATTTTATTGAGAAGAAATCGCAAGTCATTACATCATCACTTTCTATGAGCCTTATATTGATATAATTTGCTCCGACGCTGAGCAATGTACCGGTTCTGTCTAATAGGGTTCCTGTTCCTATAAGGAATTCAACTCGTACTCTTCTTCCTATTTGAGTTCTCAAAAATCCGTTCAGGTATTCTGTACTTGTTAAGGTCAAAGCTTGAGGCTGAGTAGTCGGAGTTATAGGGGCAAACTGATCTGCTCCCGCAGGTAGGGGCTGAGTCGGCGCAGATTGCTGACCTTGAGGAACCAAAGCCATCTCACCATCTGGTCTCTCCTCATAAATGCAGGGTAGATTGTAATATACAGTGGGTCGATTTTTCATAAAGTTCGAACTTCCTTTCTTATTTAATAAGTTAATTAAAATTAAGTTTGTGCGTATTTTTGTGTAGGGATATAAAAGCAATGATTTGCTATCCTGGTAAAAATTACACCTGTATTTCCCGGTGGAAAGAAAGAGCCGCATGTAGGCCTGAATGGATTATAGTACCAGAGACATTCGCCAACTGCACCAAGAGTGTTGCCGGTCATAGCCCAATCAGCAATATCGTAGTGTATATCTTGAGGGTTCATATTATAAATATTCTGAGGGTTATATTGACCGCCGACCACTTCCTTCACACACGTGAACTGGCCTGCCTGAAGTATCGCAGCTCGGATATCACCATGAACTAATTTGAAGAACTCTCCGTAGGGCACGGTTACTCTGTTCATAATAACAGAAGCCACACCTTTCATGCCGCTGTCACCTTCTCCTTCAGCTTCACACTGTATTAATCTCGCAAATAATTCTCTGTTTGTATATGGCATCCTGATCACCTTTAAATGTCTAATTGAGTAGTAGTTACTTCGTTATTCTAATAGCAGTATATTATTACCGATTAGATATTGTTACATTATTGATGAATTATGTAAATTGTTTATATAGACCAAAGAGCAAAAAAATAGAACCCGGTAAATACCTGGTTCTAAAGACTTCCAGACGATTATTGTTAAATTTCCGAAATGAATTGCTGTATTATTCCTCTGGTAAAATGACTTGCTGTCTTTTCTATAAATAAGGGGAAATTAATGACTGCATGCTCATCTGCTTTATCAGATATTACTCTGAAAACAATAAAGTCAACCCCATGCTCGTAACACACCTGCGCTACTGCCGCCCCCTCCATTTCAATACACTTAAGGTTGGGAATTTCCTCAGTAAGACTCCTGACTTTTGAACTGTCAGCTATAAACTGGTCGCCGCTGCCAACTGTACCGACTACTACATTGGGTGTTACAATATGAAATTCTTTAAGAGCCTCCAAGGTAACATCCTTATTCATATATTGAGAAATATAATGTTGAGCGGATTTTACACCGAGAGCTACCAATTTATTGTCTGCATTGAATACATCAATGCCCAGGAGCGGTATTTCAAACTTTTTACAGCCTGGAAGCTGACTGGCATCCATATCATGCTGCACCAGTCTGTCGGCAACCACAATATCACCGATATTAAGAGAAGGGTCAGCACCGCCTGCTACGCCTGTAAACAACACCAGGTCCACCTTGAATATTTCAATTAGAGTTGTAACTGAAGATGCCGCTGCAACCTTTCCGCATTTTGAGAATACCAGCACAACATTCTTTCCGAAGAGCTTTCCGATATAATACACCCGCATTCCTATGGTTTTTGTTTCAGTTACGTCCATGCTAAGCGAAAGAAGTTTAATTTCCTGTTCCATTGCACCAATTATTCCAATTAACATAAGATATCTCCATTTCAAAGCTTATAAGCAGTAATTTACAGTTTTTGAACGCAAATAAAAAGATCTGCGGCTAACCATAGCCACAGACCTATTATAACACATAAGTTCAATAGAAGAATTTTTTGGTGGAAGAAAAATTTATGATCAGCTTTGTCTTATTTCTCCGTTTGTACCGATTACCACGATACTCCAGGGAATCATTTTTCCTGATTGAATCAGTGCAGTTTTTACCGCATTGACAATACCACCGCAGCAGGGAACTTCCATTCTAAGAATTTTAACACTGTTTATATTGTTATTGGCAAGTATGGCTGTGAGTTTTTCTGAATAGTCACCTTCATCAAGCTTTGGACAGCCGATAAGTGTAATTCTGTTTTTAATGAAGTCCTTGTGAATATTTGCGTAGGCAAATGCAGTACAGTCTGCTGCAATAAGCAGGTCACAATTTTCAAAGTAAGGTGCATTAACCGGTACCAGCTTTATCTGACATGGCCATTGCATTAATTCAGAAGTAAGCGGTTCGGCTGATGTTTGGTTTACAGGTTTTTCCACATTTCTCTTTATTGCCATAGCCCTTGAACCGGGACATCCGCCATGCATCGCAGGATGTGCATGTACAGCTGGTGCTGTGGCTGCAGCTCTTTTTTCCATATGAGTTTTAACGAGTTCTTCATCAAAGGCATCAGCTTCTCGTTCAATGATTGTTATTGCATTAGTTGGGCATTCTGGGAGGCAATTTCCCAGACCATCACAATAGCTGTCGGAAATCAGTTTTGCTTTTCCGTTCTCCATTACCAATGCTCCTTCGTGACAGGCATTAACACAGAGACCACAGCCGTTACATTTTTCTTCATCAATTTGAATTATTTTACGTTTCATAATATCCTCCTGTGAGCATTTTGCTCATAATAAAATTTATAGATTAGTAATTAAATACTTTAAGAGTTCATTGTCGGATGTTTTCTAAAGCTTATGTCTAGATTATAATGTATAATGTAAATGTAATCGGTATCTCAGGATACAAAAAATATAATTCTTTGTTTGGGAGGCAAAATGTGTAAGAATTATGAAGTGCTGGCCAAAACACTTTTGAAGTGTGAATTATTTGAAGGTTTTGACACTTTTCAGCTTGAAGCAATGCTGGAGTGTTTTGGCCCAAGGCTTTATTCATATAACAAGGGTGATTTTCTGGTAATGGCCGGGAACAAATACAATGGACTTGGAGTTATAGTAGAAGGAAGCGCCATTATCACAAAAGAAAATGCGGCTGGCAGCAGAGTAATGCTGGGTGTAATATCAACAGGTGAAATATTCGGTGAAGTGATTGCGTTTTCAGGAAAAGAGGTATGGCCGGCCAATGTTCAGGCTCAAAGTGCGTGCCAGGCAATTTTTATTGAAAACAACGCAATTATAAACCAATGCAGTGAAGCCTGCAGCTTTCATGCCCAACTAATAAAAAATCTTCTTAAAACAGTTTCAAACAGGGCAATAATGCTCAACAGAAGAGTTGAGTACCTTTCCATGAAGAGTATTAATTCCAAAATTGCATGTCTGCTGCTGGAGCATATGGAGAAAGCCGGAAGCAACACCTTCAGATTGCCCATGAATAGAAATGAAATGGCAGATTTTCTGAACATATCGAGGCCGTCCATGTCAAGAGAAATGGGAGTAATGAGAGATAGAGGAATAATTGATTTTCAAAAGGAAGCTGTAAGGATACTGAAGGTGGACAAATTAAAGGAAATGGTGAATGAGTAGGAAGATAGCATAATACGAATGTTTGACAGGAGACATATAAATATGATATCATTTAGATATCATATTTATATGTCTTTTATTCATAGGTTTTTGATATCATATTTATATTTTTATTTTTTGTGATTGTTGTAAGTAATGATATAACTACTATTTAATTGGAGGGATTTTTATGAAGGAAATAACATCTAAAACTAAAGCTGGAGGGCTCGTTTTGTTAGTATCATTTCTGATACTTATTGTAAGTGTTGCAATATTTGTAGGCGCACTTGTAAAGGGTCCTGAATATTTAGCCGCAGTGGGCATTGCTCTATTTGTTGTTTTTATATTTATTTTACCGGGGTTTTTTACAATACAACCCAATGAGGCAATGGTACTGATACTGTTTGGTAAATATTCCGGTACAATTAAAAAGGCAGGCTGGCATTGGGCAAATCCTTTTTATACCAAGAGGAAAATTTCACTCAGGTCCAGAAACATCAATGGTGAAAAGATAAAGGTTAATGACGAAATGGGCAATCCCATAGAAATAGCAGCAGTTATAGTTTGGAGAGTTGAAAACACGGCAGAAGCTGTTTTTGATGTAGATAATTATGTAGATTATGTAAATGTACAAAGTGAATCGGCATTGAGACATCTGGCAGGTATGTATCCTTATGATAACACTGAAGACAGTCATACAATTTCATTGAGAGGAAGTGCCGATGAGGTTGCAGAGGCACTTAAGAATGAGCTTCAGCAGCGTTTGGGCAAGGCAGGTGTCATAGTTGAGGAGGCAAGACTTTCACATTTGGCATATGCACCTGAAATAGCAGCAGCCATGCTTCAGAGACAGCAGGCGGCAGCAATAATTGCCGCAAGACAAAAGATTGTAGAAGGTGCTGTCGGCATGGTTCAGATGGCTTTGACCAAGCTTAGTGAAAATGAAATTGTAGAGCTCGACGAAGAAAGAAAGGCAGCTATGGTTAGTAATTTGCTTGTAGTGCTGTGTGGAGAGAAGAATACTCAGCCGGTTATAAACACCGGAACTCTGCATAATTAATACAAAGGCGATGAGATTATGGCTGAAAAGAAATCTATATTACTTAGGCTGAGTCCTAAAATGTGGGAAGAAATATCTAAATGGGCTGAAGACGAATTCAGATCTGTAAATGGCCAGATAGAATATCTGATAAGTGAAGCATTACGCAAGCGTAACAAATCTAAACATACAGGTGAAGCAGAACAAACTGCTGAAGAAGAAGGCGAAGACTAACCCAAAGATATACAAAAAACTAATGCACTGAAACTGATAAATTAAAGCAGCTGATTTAAAAAAGCAACCTATAGCTTTCAACACGATAGGTTGCTTTTTGTAGTGCGCCCAGTACGGGCGCAATCTTACAGGTGAAAGTCCCGTGTGCGGATAGTGCATGTTTCTTCCCAAGAGATATGAACAGGGTGACTCCATAAATAACCCATATAAAATTTAAATGGGATTAATAACCAAAGGAATTAAATCAATATTGTAGAATAGGTATACCATAATATTTGCTATAATGATTCGGCAGTAAAATGTCACCGAATTATGTCGCAAAGTTTTATCCAGGGTGTAGCCGGAGGGAATATCAGATGTTCAATATTTTAATTGTAGACGATGATCAAATAGATATAGAAGGTTTAAGCCGGTTTGTAAACTGGAAGGAGCTTGGATATAATGTCATAGGGTCTGCGCACTCGGCGGCAGAAGCTGTAGGTATCATAGAAGCGGAGTACGTGGATGTGGTGCTGACAGATATCGTTATGCCAGGCAAAAACGGGCTTGAACTCATAAAAGATGCCCTGGAAATCAATCCGAACATAAAAACCGTCATTTTAAGCGGTCACAGCGAATTCCAATATGCAAAGGAAGCACTGCGGCTGGGAGCTTTTGATTATCTGATGAAGCCCGTGGATTTTAATGAACTCAAAAGTATATTTGAAAAATTGAAAGTGAGCCTTCATGAGGATATCCTGGCAAAGCAAAAGCAGGTTGAATTTATGAAGATACTGAGGATGCAGTTTCTGAATAATATTGCTGGCGGAGTCATACAAAATCCGGAATACATTTATAAAAAAGCCTATGAAATAGGTATTGATCTCCCCGATGAAAGTTTTTGCATAATAAGATTTTTAGTTCTGAATGAAAAAAGCCATAAGAACGTAGAGCGTGGTGATTATGACAGTTTTAAGTCTGCATTGACCGGTGAGATAAAAAATTATCTGGAGAGCTACGGAAAAGCATATGCCTTTGAAAACAATATAAGCGAAATATCGGTTATTTTTTATCCAAAGGATCTGACCAATTTGGAAAGCATACTTAAAAAGTTAATGCAGACTATAGACATAGTTAAATCAATAAACCTGTACCTGGGTGTGGGAGGCATCTACAATACTGTGGGTATGATCTCCCATTCGTACACGGAGGCCGGAAAAGCCCTGGATTACAGGTATATAAACAAAATCAGCCTCCTTTTTTATAAAAATATTTCAAGGTTCATTACCGGAAAGCCGGTTGTTCCGGAAAATCTGGAAGAAAGCATACAAGAACATCTCCTGCACGATAACGAGGAAGCCTTCGAGGAACATATTCTTAATATAATATCGGAACTGCATACCGAAAACATGTATGACAGAGGAGTCCTTCTTGAAGCATGCATTGAAATTTTATTGATCATAAACAGATTTTTAGGAAAATACGACAGCCGGGAGGTTCAAGATTCCCGGTCAGACCATAATGTTATTGGAACGCTTTTAAAAATTGACAATTATGAGGAAATTAAAAAATTCATCTCTTTATATTTAAGGAAAACCATATCAGGTTTGAATACAGTCAGGGAAAAGCCCCTTGGACTGGCTATCGAAAGTGTGCTCAGGTATATCAATGAACACTACAATGAAAATTTATCCCTGCAAAAGCTTTCCGATGTGGTATATATGCACCCGACCTATCTCAGTAAGCTTTTTAAAGAAAAAACGGGTGAGAATTTTTCTGAATATATTATGAAAGTGCGGATAGAACAGTCAAAAAAGCTGCTTAAGGATTTATCGCTCAGAATGTATGATATCTGTGAAATGGTAGGCTATGACAGTCCCAAGCATTTTTGCAAAATATTTAAAGAAATAACGGGAATTACGCCAAAGGATTTCAGGAAGCAAAGCAAGGTGTTGAAACAATAATTTCTTATAAGGGGAAGTCCGATGAAAAGAAAAGGGATGAACCAGAAATTAAAGAGGATATATTCAAGAATTTTAAATACATTGAGAAAATTCAGTATATACAAGAGGCTGATATTAGCTTTTCTGATTATTATCATAATACCCAATATGGTAATTGGCTATTATTCCTTCAACATAAGCACCCGTGAGATGGATAAGAATATTTCAAGCAGTACCAGACGGATATTGAGCAATATCCAGAAGACTTCGGATGAAAAACTGAAGCCTTATGAGAAACTTGCCTTCAGCGTCTTTTCAAATACACAGCTCAGAAATTTATTAATGGAATGCAAATCTCTCAAAGATAATAAAGCTTCTGACCCCGAAGCTATGAGAAAATACCAGGATTGTAAAATTAAAATAGGAAATATTCTTTTTGAGTCTTCTCTGCTGCAGGATATAAATAATCTGCAGATTGTCAGCGATTATGACCAGTTTGTCCAAATTGATTACAAAGGCACAAAAAGAGGTGCTTCCGTTGAAAAAGTTGAGGAATATATAAAAAGGCAGGACTATCTCAATGCCGTAAATTCAGACGGCTCCCTGGTCTGGAGCAACAGTTCGAAGGAAAAGGATATATACCTTGTAGAGCCTTTCAGAAAATCATATTTAGGCGGCTATATCACGCTTTTCCAGTCAATTCCCGACCCGCAGCTGAATCAGAGTGGACAATTGGGAATAATTATCATTAATGTTCCCGTTAAAATTTTCAAGGACATGATCGATCTGGAGAACATGTATGACGAAAATGAAATAGTATTTATGTGCGGAAAAGGCGGAACAGTGAGTGTTTTAAATGGTGTGTACGCAGTAAATAAAATGCCCGGAACAGACATAATGAATGAAATTTCGGCCATAAAAGAAGGAAGTCTGGTCAGGAAAATTCAGAACAAGGATTATATACTGGTTTTCCAGACTTCTGAAAAAACAGACATGACCACTGTATATATGGCCGAAAGGAAAAAAATACTCAGCGGTGTCTACAATGTCAGAAGCCTGATTATAGAAGTTACAATAATATGCATATTTTGCGCGCTTGTAATATCTTATGTCGTCACATCAAGTATTTCCATTCCGCTCAGGCGTCTTAAGAAAACAATGGAGAGGGTCGGTGAAAATAATCTTGAGCTTGTCTATCATGATGAGCAGAGAGATGAAATCGGGGTTCTCGGAGACAGATTCAATGACATGATTGTACGTATAAAAAATCTGCTGGGAAATCTGATTGATTCCGAGGTATCGAGAAAGAATGAGGAGATCAGGCGCAAGGAAGCTGAACTGGACGCACTGCAGATGCAGATCAAACCTCATTTTATGTACAATACTTTGAATATAATCAGATGGAACGCAATGTTTGCCGAAGATGGGGAAGGGCCTATCAGCAATATGATTGCGGCATTCTCTAAATTTTTAAGGTTTAATACAATAAATACCAACAGACTGGTGGAAATACGGGAGGAAATAGAGCATCTGTATGCCTATGAAAAGGTGCTCAAGCTCAAGAAAGAGCTGGAATTTGTCATTATACTGGACTTGCCTGATAAGGAACTTCTGAATTGCAAAATAACAAAACTTACTTTTCAGCCTATTGTTGAAAATGCGGTAAAATATGGACTGAACAGTAATGAACGTCTGGGCGAAATAAATATAAAAATCAGTGCTTTAGGTGGAGATATATTAATTGAAATTACCGATAACGGAGTGGGCATGCCTCAGGGACAGGTGGAGCTGATCAACAGCAGGCTGATTTCCAGCAGCAGTACTTCGGAGGGTGGAATCGGACTCAAGAATGTCAATGAGAGGATCAGACTTTCTTTTGGACAGGAATACGGACTTAAAGTGGTAAGTGAGGAAGGAAAATATACTTCTGTCATTATCCGTATTCCACATATCAAGGGTTGATTATGAAATTGATTTACATAATATTATTTCTTTTAAATAGATTGAATTTACGTACCTTTTACAAACATAGGGCCTTTTGAGCACATAGGGTTTCTTCATATAATTGATCTAGAAAGTAGTTAAAAATAAAGGAGGAAATCATTAAATGTGTAAAAGATTTTTAAGTATTATCTTATCGGCAGTACTTAGCGTGGGATTGCTTTCAGGATGCGGCGGAAGCGGTACAACTGAAAGTGCAGATTCCACATCTGCGGCACAGACTTCGGCAACTTCTGCTTCCACTTCCGCAACTGAACCTGAAAAGGATATAACAGTAACTTTATGGCAGCAGGCTGCAAATACAGCAGAGGCAACACTTGCCATGCAGCAGAGTTTCCAGAAGGATAACCCGCATATTAAACTGAACATAGTTGAAACACCGGATAACGGCACAGATGCCATAATAGCAGCCATTGCAGCAGGAAATGCTCCTGCGGCCATACAAATGGGTTATCCCACGGTAATGTCCTACATATATAGGAATGCATGTTTGCCTATTGATGATTTTATTGCTAAAACTCCCGATTTTGCAAACTTTGAAAAGACACAGGTAGAGTCTTTTGTGGTAAACGGCAAGCACTATGCGGTACCCTACGATAAATATGTTATGGGCTTCTACTACAACAAAAGATTGTTTGAAGAAGCAGGAGTAACTTCAACTCCTACAACTTGGGATGAGTTCCTTGAAACTGCCAGAAAGCTCACAATTCCCGCAAAGCAGCAGTACGGCTTTGGTCTTGATGCAATACAATGGGGCTGCTGGCATTTTGAAACCTGGGTATGGGGAGCAGGCGGAGATTTGACCAAACAGAATTCAGACGGAACTCTCACTCTTACATTTACAGATCCGGCAGCAATAAAAGCAGCCGAATTCTATAGAACTCTCAAAAAAGAAAAGGTAATACAATCTGACGGAACAAAGAATCTGGAAGCTTTGACAAAGGATTTTGCTATGGGGAAATCAGCAATGATTTATGACAGCATAAATGCAGGTACTCTTGCAAAATTTGTAGATGCCGGTGCAAAAGCTGAAGAAATAGGATATTTCGCATTCCCCAAAGGCCCAGGTGGAAGTGCATATACACAGGCCGGTGCCAATGCCTGGATACTGCCTGCCACCAGTGATATGGATACTGCAAATGCAGGCTGGACCTATATAATGTATGCGAATTCAAAAAATGAATTAATAAATACACTTAAGGAACAGGCAGCAAAAGGTCCTTTAGGAGCAGCAATTCTGGCAAGAACCGACGTAAAGGTTTCCGATATCGGTGAAATTGACGCTGAAATGCAGGCAGTAATGGATGCATCAAATCTCATAAGCAAGCCTGAATTCTATGGAAAAGGCGCAGTTGGTTCTTTCGCGGACGATATGGTCGCAAAAATCTTTGGTGATACAAATTCCGATATAACCAAGGTATTCCAGGAATATCAGGATAAGGCCGCTAAAGCTGTAGAAGAATTCAATAAATCCGTCAAGGAATCTAAAAATTAATCCCTCTTGTAATTAATATTGTAAACATACAAAAGAGGCACTTAACAGGTGCCTCTTTAAAAATAGCGCGTGCAATAAATTGAATTTAAGCCCATAAAAAATTTCATTGAAATTTTTGGTTCTGTTTTGGGCAAATTCATTTTGCACAAAGCAGAAATGGAGCTTAAAATGAAAACATCAAGTTCTGTTATTACCACCCACAGGCCTCTGCATATTTACCGTGTAAAAAAGGCGGTAATACCCTGGCTGTTCCTGCTGCCGGGATTGTTATCCACCTTTGTGCTGAGATATTACACAATATTTCAGGGGCTTAAATTGTCCTTTTATCAGTATGACGTTGCAAACCCTCCGGGTAGGTTCGTGGGCCTTGAAAAGTTTGGGGAGCTGTTCAGGAATACAGATTATTGGCAGGCCTGGCGGAACACCTTTGTTTATCTGGTTCTGATTGTGGCATTGAATTTTTTCATACCCATAATCCAGGCACTGTTTTTAGGAGAAATAATCAAGCTCAGAAGCTTCTTTTCAACTTTTTATATTCTTCCTGCAGTTATTCCGCTGACAATAAACATAACTCTGTGGAAATGGATATGGGAGCCTGAGTTCGGGGTGGCAAACTATCTGGTAAAGTTTTTTGGAGCCGATCCCATACCATGGCTGTCAGATGCACGGTGGGTCAAGTTCTGCATAATTTTTCCCGGGATTATAGGCGGCGGCTTTTCGGTATTATTATATCTGGCGGCAATCCTGGGCATATCGGAGGATATTAAGGAAGCCTCAATGCTGGACGGTTGTACCGGGTTTAAAAGAATGTTCTTCATTATTCTGCCCAACATCAAATTTCTCATATTGATCCAATTTGTTTTAACTACCATGACGGCTCTGCAGCTACTGGACCTTCCATTTCAGTTCACTGACGGAACACCGGCCGGGGCGTCAACTTCACTTCCTCTGTTTATATACCACTACTATACAAGGAATTACGATTATGGTCTGGGCAGTGCTGCAGCCATGACACTGATGATGATAATAGCGGTAATCACATTTATACAGTTGAAGCTGAATAACCAGGAATCGGAATAAAGGGAGGCAGATTAAATGGCTAAAAACAATTCCGAAAAAAGACTTAAAATCATAGCATATTTTTTATGCACTATATTTTTATTAATTATCATATTCCCGTTATTTTATATTGTGAGTTTATCCCTGCAGGATGACAGCGAAATATATTCCTATCCTCCAAGGCTGATTCCCAGGTCGGGAACAAGCATATCCATAGTTATGGATTATTCAAAACTTAAAAATAAGTCTAAAGATGATTTAAAGGATACTTTGCTGAAGGATTCAACCCTTGCTATGTATTCAACTATATATGAACTGAACAAGGAGACTATAAGCGAAGTCAAATTTTACGGGACCATGGACGGCAAAACCGTATTTTATTCAAGGGCCCACGGTTTAATGCTCAGGCTCCAGCTGCAGTTTGGAACATACACCAAGGCAAGGGTTTCCTCAAAAGTCCTTCTGGCAAACGGCAAATATATGGAATCGGCAGAGGCATTGGGCTATAGCTTTGATATTAATGGTCTGGACAGGGTCTATGATACTATGGAGTTGGGAAAAAACAGGTATTCCGGCCAAATGGGGGAATATCTCAAGTCCACATATAATACAGAAGGTGATTTCAAGGGTACCATAGCAGCTTACAACAGTATTCTCCTGCTGGAAAATTACAAGTACTATTATCTTACACCTGTATATATGTATAAAAATATTCCAAGCATCCAGAAATACAGCTTTTTTGCATTTATGTTCAATACGGTGATCACTCTGGTATTTGCCATAGTTTGCGAAGTGGTCATATGCTCCATTACCGCATATCCTTTGTCCAAATTATTGAGTAAAAAAACCTCCGACAGGGTACTTCTATATTTTCTTGTTACCTTGATGATCCCTTTTGTATGTATCATGATACCGCAGCTTATACTGGTGAAGAGCTGGGGAATGTATAATAACTACGGCGGAATGCTGATTACCTGGCTTTACCCCTATCCGTTCTATATTTATCTTTTTAAAGGCTTCTTTGACAGGATTCCCAATGCGTATTTTGATGCTGCAAGAATGGACGGTTCGGGAGAACTCAATACTTTTCTGAAAATATGCATTCCCATGTCCAAGCCCATTATAACCCTGATTGCCCTTCAAACCTTTGTAGGAGCCTGGGGAGATTTCTTCTGGTACTTCCTGGTGGCAAACAAACCCGAACTTTGGACACTGAATGTGGCCATATATACGATTTCCAAGACATCCCAGGTACGGCAGAACATGATGATGGGACTTTCTGTGGTGACAATCCTGCCTGTTCTGATAATTACAGCAGTTTTCTCGAAACAGATCAAGGCAAGTATCATGTCCTCAGGCATAAAAGGTTAAAATAATAGATTCTGTAGTATGGAGGTATATATGAAAAAAATTAGCATTGCATTGATAGGAGCCGGGCAAAGAGGCAGTATATATGCCGCTTATGCGCTTTCTCATCCTGAGGAGCTCGGAGTTGCTGCCGTTGCCGAGCCTGATAAAAATAAAAGGGAAGCTTTCGCAAGGCTTCATGGAATCCCGGAGAATATGTGTTATCCCACCTGGGAAGAATTGTTGTCTTCTCCGAGAGCAGCAGATGCCGTTTTGGTCTGTACTCAGGATAACATGCATACTTTGCCTGCTATAAAGGCACTAGAGGCAGGATACCATGTTCTGCTGGAGAAACCTATGTCAAATAATGAATTGGAATGCTTGGAAATCGACGAGTACTCAAGGAAATACAACAGGCTGGTTTCGGTATGCCATGTTCTGCGGTTCACTCCTTTCTTTTCAACCATCAAAAAAATAATTGACGAAGGTCAGATAGGGAGGCTCATATCGATACAGCACAATGAAAATGTGGGATACTGGCATCAGGCACACAGCTATGTCCGGGGCAACTGGAGGAACTCTAAAAAGGCAAGTCCAATGATTCTTGCAAAATCCTGCCACGACCTGGATATACTTTTATGGCTGGCAGATTCAGAATGCAGCAGCATAGTCTCCTTTGGAGAATTGACCCATTTCAAAAAGGAAAATGCCCCTGTTGATGCTCCCCACCGCTGCCTTGACGGATGTCCTCACCGTGAGGAATGTCCGTTTTATGCACCCAGGATATATATAAACGGAAATACAGGGTTCCCAGCATCGGTAATTAGCAGTGACACCGGTAATGAAGCACTTACTGCGGCTCTTAAGGAAGGCCCTTACGGAAGGTGCGTATACCGCTGCGATAATGATGTGGTTGACCACCAGATAGTAGCAATGGAATTCAAAAATAGAGTTACCGTTTCGTTTACAATGTGTGCCTTTACAAATGAAGTAAGCAGGACAATTAAACTTATGGGTACCAGAGGCGAAATAAGAGGTGCCATGGAAAAAAATGAAATTGAGATTATCAGGTTTGCTGACGGTACAAAAACTAAAATCTGCCTTAACCCTGGTGCTTCGGGACATGGGGGAGGAGATGAGGGCATTATGAGAAATTTCGTAAAGCTCATGCAGACAGGAACAGAAGACAGGCTCACATCTTCCGGGATTTCAATACAAAGCCACCTTCTGGCTTTTGCAGCCGAGAAATCCAGGCTTGAAAAGCGGGTAATCCATATGGAGGAATATACCCGTGAACTCAGAAACGGAGGCGGACATGTTTAAACCTGATGAAGCAGCAAAACCTACAAAGCAGCAAAGAAACTGGCAGGACCTTGAGCTGGGACTTTTTTGCCACTTCGGAATAAATACCTTCAATGACAAAGAGTGGGGGGACGGCACTGACCACCCGGACAGCTTCCGACCAACTTCACTGGATTGTTTGCAGTGGGCCCGGACGGCCAAAAAAGCAGGTTTCAAATATTTGATTTTAACTGCAAAGCATCATGACGGATTTTGCTTATGGCCCACAAAAACAACTGATTATTCCGTAAAATCGGTTACATGGAGGAACGGGAAAGGGGATGTGGTAAGGGAGTGTGCAGAAGCCTGCCGTCAGGAAGGAATACTTTTCGGTATTTACCTGTCACCCTGGGACAGACATGAGCCCTGTTATGAGAATAAGGCCGGCTATGACGAATTTTATCTGGAACAGCTTAAAGAGCTGTTAACAGGCTACGGCCCGCTGGTAGAACTCTGGTTTGACGGAGCAGGCTCCGAGGGGCGCCAGTATGACTGGAAGAAGATCTGCGATACGGTTGCTGAATATCAGCCTGATGCAATGATATTCAACATGGGCCGCCCCACTATACGCTGGGTGGGAAACGAGGACGGCCTTGCACCCGAGACCTGCTGGTGTACGGCAAGTGAAGCCAGAGCCAGCATGTTTACCGAGGATATGCTCACCTGGCTGCCTGATACACCAAAGTGGGTACCCGCTGAATGTGACGTTCCCATAAGAAAGAAGCACTGGTTCTGGCATCCGGATGATGAAGGAAGTCTTCTTTCACTTGAGGAGCTTATGGATATATATTATAAATCTGTAGGGAGAGGAACCAATTTGCTGTTAAACGTATCTCCAGATAGAAACGGTTTATTTTCCGAAGCGGATATTAAAAGGCTGCTGGAATTCGGTGATGAGATCAGGAAACGTTTTTCAAAGCCAATAAAAACCGTTGAAGGACCGGGGAAAAGTCTGGAATTGACGCTGGAAGAGCCAGCTTATATCGACCATGCGGTAATTATGGAAGAGATATCACAAGGAGAGCGTATTAAAGAATATAAATTGGAAGCCGGGCAAAGTGGAAAATGGATTGAGCTGGCAAGGGGTACATCAGTAGGACATAAGAAAATAAATCATTTTGACAGGATAATGACCTCAAGGGTCAGGCTTACTGTACTGAGCTGTGAAGACCAGCCTCTGATAAGGAGTTTTTCGGTTTACTATACCGAAGTTGATCTTTAACAATTTATAAAGGTGGGAGAGAGACTGTGCATTACGGATATTTTGATAACCAAAACAGAGAATATGTAATAACCAGACCGGATACTCCTACTCCCTGGATAAACTTCCTTGGAAACGGGGAGTATGGAGGTTTTATCTCCAACAATGCCGGAGGAATGAGTTATTACAAGGATCCGAATTCAAAGAGGATAACAAGATACAAGTATAATAACCTGCCTGCAGACAGGCCAGGCAGATATATTTATCTTAAAAATATGAAAACGGGGGAATATTGGTCGCCTACCTGGCAGCCTGTAATGAAAACACCGGATTCCTATGAATGCCGTCACGGTCTGGGGTATACGGCAATAAGCAGTTCATACGGCGGAATTGAAACACAGATCACATATTTTGTACCGGTTGGGAAAGCTCATGAAGTCTGGAAAGTCCGAATAAAGAATAATTCCGGAAAGGAACTGGGCCTGAAAGCCTTTACCTATGTGGAATTCAGTTACCATACGGCTTCTCTGGATCTGATGTGTGATTGGCCCAGAATGCTGTTTAATGCTGATTTTAAGGAAGGATTCATTGTCTTTGAGTCCATGACGGCTGAAGTTTTTTATCCATACATAGGCACAAATGCCGGGGTTGAAGGCTATGACTGCAGCATGGAAAAATTTATTGGGCCATACCGTTCCGAAAGCAATCCTATTGCACTTGAAAACGGAAAGTGTTCAAATTCCCGGGTATCTTCCGATAACGCAGTTGGAGCCATATGCTGTCCTGTAAATTTGAAATCCGGGGAGGAAAAGGCTTTCATTGTGGTTCTGGGTTTTTCAGAAAACAAGGAAACTGCAGTTCAAAATGGCAGGGAGAATCTTGATGAGCAGCAAATTGAGAAGGATTTTAACGAATTACGGGCTTACTGGGATAATTTCTTATCCCATGCCAGCTTCAGTACTCCCGATGAGAATGTAAATCTTATGCTGAATATATGGAACCAGTATCAGTGCAAAACTACCTTTGACTGGTCCAGATTCATTTCCCTGTATGAGCGCGGGATAGACAGAGGATTGGGATTCAGGGACAGTATGCAGGATATATTGGGAGTTGTGCATGCAATTCCTGATAAGGTTAAAGCCAGAATTAAAGACCTTCTGAGCATACAATTTAAAAAAGGAGATGCCATGTCGGTGCTGTACCCTGCAGACGGGAAAGCATGCGGAGGAGGACGCTCCGACGATCACCTGTGGTCTGTTTTTTCGGTCTGTACATATATCAGGGAAACAGGGGACAGGGAATTTCTGAAGGAAACGGTACCCTATTATGACGGGGGAGAAGGCGCAGTCTTGGAGCATCTGGAGAATGCTGTGAAGTTCACCATGGACAATCTTGGAGAGCATGGCATACCGCTACTGCTGCTCAGCGATTGGAACGATACACTGGCTTCAATCAATAAAAAGGGCGGATCCGAGAGCATATTCGTATTTTTCCAGCTGGCCCATGCAGTATATGAACTGCTGCTTTTATACAGGCAATACGGATATACTGAAAAGGAGAGATGGGCATCGGAGATATATGCTTACTGCAAATCAAAACTTGATACCATCTGGGACGGCAAATGGTTCTTAAGAGCCTTTAACAGCTACGGTGAAAAGTACGGAACAGCTGATGACGAGTACAATAGAATTTTTCTGAATCCGCAAACCTGGGCCGTCATGAGCAGACTTCCAACCGAAGAACAGGCTCATTCGGCGCTGGATACCGTCCATGAAAATTTAATGACAGAGTTCGGTTTGCTTACCCATTATCCTGCTGCTGATTTTTATGATGTTGAAAAAAAGGCATACATGCCCTGTGCTGCGGGAACAAAGGAAAACGGCGGAATTTTCTATCATACAAATGCCTGGGCTGTTATTGCCGAAGCCTTGCTTGGAAGAAATGAGCATGCTTTTGAATATTATAGCGCTGCATTGCCCAGCAGAAGAAATGAGACTTCCGATCTTTGCCGCATTGAACCTTACGTCTATGCATCACATATATTCGGAAAACAGCACCCGGAGTTTGGGGCAGGTACAAATTCCTGGCTTACAGGAACTGCGGCATGGATGTTTCTTGCGGCATCTCAATATATACTGGGAGTACGCCCTGATTATGACGGCCTCGTCATTGATCCATGCATACCGAAGGAGTGGGATGGGTTTAAGGCCGAAAGAATGTTCAGAAATGTCAAGGTTGTTATCACAGTAAGAAATACCGGCGGCAGTAAAAGAGGTGATAATAGAGTAAATAATATGGTTGTTGATGGTAATGTGTTGGAGGGCAACAAGGTTCCGGCTGCTTATTTGGAGGGAAAAACTCTGGTACAGGTATATGCCGAGATATAAATATTACAATGTAATGGAAGGTCGGCTACTCAATTTAATGGGTAGTCGACCTTCCATTGCATTTTCAGCCAATCGAAAAAAATTATAACTTTTCAAAATAATACTCCATTGTTTTGAATATGGTCAATTTCTATAATTAAGGCATGATTAAACAATAGAATAATGGCTTACATTGTAGGGGGAAGAAAGAATGGAAAAAAAGAAGCGTTTCCGATGAGATTTGGAATGCTTCTTTTTTATGGCAATTCAATTTATTGTTTGTTGATTTGAGTACTTTATCCGGCAGCTGAATTTAATCAGGAGTTCTTATCTGAGCTTATACTTCTTTAATTTGATATCAAGCTGCTTAACAAGCTGATCCAGGCTCTCGGATGCAATCTTCATGTCATCAAGTGTTTTAAGCTGATTTTCGGTAGTTGCAGCAACTTCCTCACTGGAGGCGGCTGTCTGCTGAGAAACAGAGGAAATATTTTCGATAGCACTGATAACCTCGCTCTTGTCCTCCTGCATTTTGATGACTGCAGTATTTACGTCATTAATCTTAGCAACTATATAATCAATAGCATTTGCAATATCGGTGAAGGAACTGTTTGTCTTATCAACAGCAAGGTTTTGCTCCTGAGATACTTTTTTCATTATTTCCATTGAAGAAATAGCCAGAGCGGATTCTTCCTGAATACTCTGCATCATATTATTAATCTCTTCAGTGGACTTTCTGCTCTGGTCTGCCAGCTTACGAACTTCATCGGCAACAACAGCAAAACCTTTGCCTGCTTCACCTGCTCTGGCGGCTTCTATTGCAGCGTTAAGGGCCAGGAGGTTGGTTTGTTCTGCAATGTTTTCAATGGATTCAACAAATAAACCGATATCTTTTGTGGTATTAGTCAGATTCTCAACCACTGCAAAGATTTTTTCAGAGGTTTCGTAAGTTTCTTTCGATTTATCTCTTAATGTAGTAACTGCTTTAATACCAACGGAATTAAGATCAATAATTTTATTGGTTTCATTTGTAATTCCGCTGTAACTTTCATAAACGAAATTAATCTGATCAGAAAGCTTGTCGACAACCTGTACACCCATTTGAGCTTCTTCAGCCTGAGAAGATGCACCTTTTGCAATCTCATCAATAGTTTTGGAAATCTCTTCAATTGCGCTTATGGCATTTTCGGAAGTTGATGAAACTTTTCTTGATGCCTGTGTAATTGAAAGGGAGAGATTAAAAAAGCTTTCTATTAATGAACGGATATCGCTTACAACGTGGTTTACGACTGATGCTACAAAGCCTAACAGTCCATACTGCTTTGGTTCAATCATGTGTGAAAAATCACCGGACTTGAAGCTGTCAAGATCTGAAGAAAACTGCTTTATAGTCTTTTTGTATTGTAAACCTGTTAAAAGTATGAAAACTATGCAGGTTACAAAACATGCAAACAATGTGTAGATTGCAAATGCAGGATTTCCACTGATGATTCCTCCAATAACACACAAAACAACACTGATAATGGCGCCGACAATATAAAGGTTGCTTGGCTTTGCACCACTATTGGACTCTGTTTTTTTCATAATATTCCCTCCGAAAACTAGAAATGTTTTAAATGAAAATTTTAAAGGATTATTTTCATTCCATAACTAAAAATGTATTTATATGTAACATACATTCTACTATTCTACAAAAACTAATAAAATCCTCCTTCGTTTCTTCCATAAAGTACTATAAAATTGTATTTTAATGTATCTAATTGTATTTTTACTGTATTTAATTGTATTTTTACTGTATTTAATTGAGTTTTTACTGTATTAATTGAGTTTTTACTGTATTAATTGTATTTAATCTGTTACTATCTGTAGCTTTTATGTCATTGACACTGAATGTATAATTGTATACAATGATACACATATACATAAATACAGCGGTAGAATAAAAATTTTTAAACGAATTACCAATTCTAAAGAATAAAAAACAAATCTGAAAATAATTCAGGTGCCTTTTCCTACAGTTTTTATCGCTGCACAGCAGCAGAATGGGGGTCAAAATGATCGAATTTAACAAGAAGTCCAATACACTTGAACAAACACAGTACAGATATGCTCTTCAGGACATAGCAGAACCCAACTTATACAGGGAAATTTACAATTATGACGAGGTTCCCAAATGTGCATTCAATCATCGCCGAGTTCCCATGAACCCTGCAGATGAAATCTGGATAACAGATACAACCTTCAGAGACGGTCAGCAGTCAAGAGCTCCATATACAGTTGATCAGATTGTTACTTTGTTTGACTATCTCCATAGGCTGGGCGGCCCTAACGGAATAATCCGTCAAACGGAATTCTTCCTTTACAGTGACAAGGACAAGGAAGCTGTATACAAATGCATGGAAAGAGGTTACAAATTCCCTGAAATAACAAGCTGGATCCGTGCATCAAAGAGTGATTTTGAGCTGGCAAAGCAGATGGGTATGAAGGAAACCGGCTTTTTGGTAAGCTGTTCCGATTATCACATATTCAACAAGCTCAAAATGACAAGAAAGCAGGCTATGGATAGCTACCTGAGTGTTATAAAGGAAGCAATCAGCGTTGGAATTAAACCAAGATGCCATCTGGAGGATATAACCAGAGCTGATTTCTACGGTTTCGTAGTACCCTTTGCACTTGAACTGAGAAAGCTTATGGATGAAAGCGGAGTGCCCATAAAGCTGAGAGCCTGCGATACAATGGGTTATGGTGTTTCATATCCCGGAGCTGCACTTCCAAGAAGTGTGGGCGGAATTATATACGGCTTAAGACACCATGCCGGTTTTCCAAGCGAACTTATTGAATGGCACGGACATAATGATTTTTACAAGGCTGTCTGTAATTCGGCCACAGCCTGGTTATATGGCTGTTCATCAGTTAACTGTTCGCTGCTTGGCATTGGGGAACGTACCGGAAATACTCCTCTTGAAGCTATGGTATTTGAATACGCTTCACTAAGAGGAACTACTGACGGTATGGACACCACAGTTATAACAGAAATAGCAGAGTACTATGAAAAGGAACTTGATTATGAGGTTCCTCCCAGAACTCCATTCGTAGGAAGGCATTTCAATGTGACCCAGGCCGGAATACATGCAGACGGGCTCCTGAAGGATGAAGAGATATACAATATATTTAACACTGGCAAGCTGCTGAACAGACCTATCGGTGTCGCAATCACACAGACCTCCGGCCTGGCGGGGATTGCGCTCTGGATAAACAATTATTTCCGTTTGTCGGGGAGTGATATGATTGACAAAAAGGATGAAAGAGTGTCGGTTATAAAAGAATGGATAGATGCCCAGTACCAGTCTGGAAGAAATACTTCCATAAGTGATAAGGAAATGCTGAGGGGAATAAAGCAGCTGGCGCCCGACCTCATACCTGGTGAATAAATTTCTTTCAGTTGAAATAGATATGGATGGAATCATCAATTAAAATAATATCATTAAAAACAGTTTGGTTTTATCCTTAAAAATGTTATCATAAATAACGGTGCGCTATTATACATTTATTGTGCGCGGTAAATTGCTGCTAATTAATATTCTATATATTGGGGGGTAATTAAAGAAATGGGTTTGAATTTAACACAAAAAATTATTAAAAATCATCTTGTAAGTGGTGAAATGGTTACCGGAAGCGAAATTTCCATTAGAATTGACCAGACTCTCACACAGGATTCAACAGGTACAATGGCATATCTTCAGTTTGAAGCTATAGGAATGCCACGGGTTAAAACTAAAAAATCAGTGGCTTATATTGATCACAACACTTTACAGGCTGGTTTTGAAAATGCGGATGATCACAAATATATTCAAACAGTTGCTTCCAAACATGGAGTTTACTTCTCAAAACCCGGCAACGGAATCTGCCATCAGGTTCAGCTCGAACGTTTTGGTGTACCGGGAATGACTTTACTGGGATCAGACAGTCATACGCCCACAGGTGGCGGAATCGGTATGCTGGCTATAGGTGCAGGTGGTCTGGATGTAGCAGTTGCAATGGGTGGCGGACCATACTATCTGACAATGCCAAAGGTCTGTAAAGTTGAATTAAAAGGAAAGCTCAATCCCTGGTCTGCAGCAAAGGATATCATACTTGAGGTTCTAAGGGTAATGTCGGTTAAGGGTGGCGTAGGTAAAGTAATAGAATACGCTGGTGAAGGAATCAAAACTTTAACTGTTCCGGAAAGAGCAACAATCACAAACATGGGCGCAGAACTTGGTGCAACCACTTCAATATTCCCAAGTGACGATGTGACTCTTGAGTTCTTAAAGGCACAGGGCAGAGCAGAGGATTGGGTAGAATTATTGCCTGACAGCGATGCCTGCTATGATGAACACATTGTAATAGACTTATCAACACTTGAACCAATGGCAGCAAAGCCACACAGTCCGGATAATGTTGAAAAGATTTCAACCATAGGTAAAATCAAGGTTGATCAGGTTGCCATTGGCAGCTGTACAAACTCTTCCTATATGGATATGATGAAAGTTGCTGCAATATTAAAGGGAAAGACAATCAATCCCAATGTCAGCCTTGTTATAGCCCCCGGATCCAAACAGGTTCTGACAATGCTTGCGCAAAACGGAGCATTGGCTGATATGGTAACGGCAGGAGCTAGAATTCTGGAATCTGCATGTGGTCCCTGTATAGGTATGGGGCAGGCTCCGTGCACTGATGCAGTATCCTTAAGAACCTTTAACAGAAACTTTGAAGGAAGAAGTGGAACAACCTCAGCGAAGGTTTACCTTGTAAGCCCTGAAGTTGCTGCTGCAAGTGCACTTACCGGTGTATTGACAGATCCGAGGGAGTTGGGAGAAGCACCAAGGATAGAAATGCCAGCAGAATTTGTTATAAATGACAATCTGGTTATTGCTCCGGCTCCTGAAGGAAATGCTGTTGATGTAGTCAGAGGCCCGAACATAAAGCCGTTCCCAGTTAATAAGGCCTTAACCGAAAAAGTATCAGGTAAGGCGTTAATAAAAGTTGGCGACAACATTACAACCGATCACATAATGCCTTCCAATGCAAAACTGCTCCCATTCAGATCAAATGTTCCTTATCTTGCTGAGTTTTGCCTCACTCCATGCGATCCTGAATTCCCTGCAAGGGCAAAGGAAAACGGCGGCGGATTTATTATAGGGGGATCAAATTATGGTCAGGGCTCAAGCCGTGAGCATGCTGCTTTGGCACCACTTCAGCTTGGTATAAAGGGTGTTATGGCAAAATCCTTTGCACGAATTCATATGGCTAACTTGATTAACTCGGGAATAATACCAATGACCTTTGAAAATGAAGCTGATTATGATAATATTGATATGAATGACGAGCTTACCATCGAAAATGCAATTGATCAGGTTAAAAAAGCGGGTACAATCACAGTAAAGAACCTGACAAAGAACACAGAGTTCAAGGTAAAAGTATCCTTATCTGACAGACAGGTTCAAATGATACTTGCCGGTGGTCTGCTGAACTATACAAAATTGACTAATCAGTAACGGTACCGTTTAAATATATATATAAATTATAGCGTGCTTGACACGCAGATGGGGATTTATAAAAATGGCCAGGCTTGAATATGATGAAAATGAAAATCAGGTTAATTCTCTACGGGGGAAGGTTTTCAGCCAGCTTCGAAAACAAATTTTAACCGGGGTTTATAAACCCGGTGAAAGTCTGATTGAATTAAGATTATCTGAAGAGCTGGGAGTCAGCAGAACTCCTATCAGAGAGGCAATAAGACAGCTGGAACTGGAGGGCCTTGTTCAATCAATACCCAATAAGGGTGTAATAGTCAAGGGAGTAACAGACCAGGATGTCGAAGATATCTTTACCATCAGGACTATGATTGAAGGACTTGCAGCCAGATGGGCAGCAGAAAAGATAACTGAGGAAGAAATTAATGAATTACAGGAGGCTCTTGAATTTGAAGAGTTTTATACCATCAAGAACGATGCTCAGCACCTGATGACCTTTGATTCCAGATTTCACGACATCATTTTCAGAGCAAGTAAAAGCAGGCCTCTGATGCACATGCTGAGCACTTTCCACTATTATATTCAAAGTGCCAGAAACAATTCCTTCGAAACTCCTGGGAGGCCTGCCAGGGCACTTGAGGAGCACAGAGCCATATTCGAAGCAATTAAAAACAAGGATGCCGATACGGCTGAGAAGTTGACGGTCCAGCATATAACAAACGCAAGCAGAAACTTTAAAGAGAAACAGAGTAAGTGAGAAGAGCTTTATGTATTGATTAACTGTAAAAACGCCATCAAGGGTTGGGAAAGTGCCCGCTTTTGATTGGCGTTTTTTTAACGTTAACATTATTCTGCGAGTGAATATGTAACCTTAAGTTGTCGCTGTGCAGGAAGTATTTATTCAAACTCTTGGTCATCCTGAATTACATTGTTGTATAAATCTTCTCCATAGCTTGTATGTAGCGGTTTGCCCTGCTTTATACAAAAAGACCTGCTGCCATTCTCATTTCTTTCTGCTCTTAGAAACATAGCCATTTCAATGTTTTTGCTATACATAAAATCTGCAAATTCAAATAAGTGGGTTACAAATAAAATCTTTACGTTGCTCTCAAATAATGCTGTTACAATATCACTTGCTATTTTCGAACCATCTCTTTCAGTTGTTGTTGCAAAAGGTTCATTCATTAAGAGCATGGAATTTGGTGTTAATGAATTAATTATGTTATTCATTCTCAGAAGTTCTTCATCCAGCTTGCCGCTATTCATCTTGACATCTTCCTCCCTTGTAAAATGGGTGAAGATATTGTCGCATATGTTAGCACTATAGTACGCTGCAGGTACAAATAAACCGCATTGCATCATAAGCTGTGCAATACCGACACTCCTTAAAAAAGTAGATTTGCCTCCCTGATTTGCACCGGTAATGATATAAAGGCTCTTACTGACAGCATACAAGTTATTGCTTACTGGCGTAATGTTTTCATTAATTAATAAACTCAAATCAAATAACTCTTCAAAAATTAAATCCCTTCTATCAATTTCCGCCGGGACAGGAAAAGATATTTGCGGATTAATTTGTTTTACTTTGTAATAAAGGTTTAAAGCTCCAACATAAAAACCGCATTCGTAGTGTAATATATTAAAAAAATCCATTATTACTTCATTAAAATGATTTATTAGTCTTAATATATGAACCAAACCTGCATCTTCAATTTCCCTGGCACTATTAATAATACTTGTATTATCCAGATAAATAACATTTTGTTCCAAGGTTTTAAAAAAGTGCTTTGGAGAATTATTTTTGGAGGAAGGCTTTGATATATTCCTCAAAACTTGTCCACAGCTCTTCATACCCATGCCAAGCCTCGAACCAATAATTATTTTTGAACCTTCAGTCGACTTCAAGTCTGTAATGTGCTGAGTTACTCTTTTGAAAAACTCATCGGTTAGAAAGGTTTCTGTCTGCCTGCAAAATTCATTCATCCCTTTTGATTGAAATTCGTAGTTTGCCAAAGTAATAGCAGACCTAAGTTTCTCCAGCTTTGCAGCAAGAAGTTCCAGTAATCCTACTGCATTAAAAACCTTGACTGAAACTGAAATCATTCTTGCATAGTTTGGTTTATTATACTGAATATAACATTCTGCTTCTTCAATTGCTTCAGAAGCTACATTGTATAATTCTTTGATTATAAAATTATTGTTTATACAGTCTTTCAGAATATCCTGTCTGTAAATTATGGTATTAATATCGGTAATACTGTCCAATACAACAGATTTTGCAGTATGGTAAAGATATGTATCACCTTGTGACATTGCTTTAAAAATATAATCCAGATTTAAATCTTCTACCATGCTATCTCCAGGTAGTATCTCTTCCCGTGATTGATCATCGTACCGTGCAAAAAGCAGAAAAGGCTTCATATTCTAATTCGCTCCTTTATTTTACTGTATGACAGATTGTATTTTTCAACAATAGAATTTGCATAAGCACAGCCATCTGCTGGCTTTCTCAGAATCTTATATGTACGAATCCCATCCTGTTCTGAATGTACAGCAGCAACCAGACTTACTGTTTTTTTACTTATTCCGGTCAGCTCATATATATGCGTCACATATAAACATACACAATCTTTCACGAGGAAATGTTCCAAAACCTTTTTGCCCATTGTATAGGCATCATAAGAGGTAGTTGATGCAAAAAGCTCATTTATTATGACTAAACTATTTGCAGTTACTTTAGTCATAATTGGTTTAAGTCTGACAAGTTCTTCTTTCAGTCTTCCGGCATTGTTACATAGATTTTCTTCTCTTGAGAAATGGGTAAATATTTGATCGAATAGAAAAAGCTCAGCTTTAAGACATGGAACGGGACACCCAATTGAAGCCAAATACATAATTTGTCCAATAGTTCTGGCAAAGGTTGTTTTACCACCCTGGTTAGGGCCTGTTATTACCAATATACGTTCGGAATTTTCAAGGCTGAAATCATTTGAAACAACAAGGCTATTATTTTCCTTGTTTTTATAAGCCAGTGCCAGATCAAATCCGCCTTCAACAATTATACTTTTGGAAGAGGACATAATTGGATAGGAAAAGGCATAACCTTTATGTTTTAATTTTCTTATGTATTCAAGATAAGAAATATAAAATTGGATTTCCCTATCAAAGTTCTGGATTGTCCTGTCAATAAAATCAAGATTATTTTTACAGTATACCTCAAGCATATCAAAAGCTCTCTTATTGTCATTTCTGACTATCTCAAGAATTTTCGTTTCCAATACACACATTTCAAAGTCAGTAAAGAAACTTAGCGGGAAATCATATTCCTTGTCATTGATCTTTTCAAAGGTTTTATTCAGGGATTCACAATAATCCTCCTGAAGAATATCGGAATCGACAGTAATTTTACCTCTTTCAACCTGTATGCTGAATTTAATACTTTCAAACATCTTATTCAGTTCAAATGTCTCAAAACACAATTTTTTAAAGTAGTTGGTATTAATGTATGAGGATAACCATGTTTGAAATGAAAGTATTCCGTGGGAATGTATTTCCTTTGTCAGAAGTGAATTTTGTAAGCAGGTGATGTTTTTACAATATAGGATGGCAGCATCAAGAAACCATTTTTCACTTTGATAGGTATTATGTGCTTTCTTACTGAAATCAATATATTGACGAATCTTTTTCATCTTAATGCAAAAGTCTGCTATTACATTGAATAACTCTTCGTTTTCTAGATCCTTCATTACTTCCAATCTATAGTTTACAGCAGAAATATCTTGTAGATTTTGATAAAAAAATTCACTCAGGTTATATTCTTCTTTGCCTGACAATATTTCTTGAGTAATCTGATCTATATTTAAGTCCAAAAAAAGTTCCGGCATTGGACTATTTCTCCGCACCCCAGCAGAATTAAATAAAATACTTTGATATTCCATGTTCTTTCCTCCAAATAATAAGAAAAAGTTTCATATATAAAATGTTTTGGCCTATAGCCATAGAACTTCAGATAATAGTGATTCTACTTTAAGATTTTCCAAACACACAAGACGTGACATCTTATATGCATCAGGATCAGACTTGCAATCTTTCTCGACCTGTTCAAGCTTAGTCGTTGCAGCAGACAATATTCTATCTATATTCTCAATATTAAATTTCGCTATATCTATTTGCTTCATCCAGAAGTCTCGCTTTTCAGACATAACTTTAATAAGCTCTTTTGGAGTAATACCGTTATCAACCAGGTGTTTTATTTGAAATAATTTGACTCCTATAGCTTTAAATACGAGGATTGTATTTAAAAGCGAAATCTGATCTGCAGTGTAATATCTGTATCCAGTATGCTCATCAGTATACCCTGGCTTATACAAATCCATTTTATCGTAAAGCCTTAGTGCTCTTACTGATATATCAAACATTTCTGCCAACTCACCTATCTTAATATACATCTCCATTTTTAGCTCCCCCTTAAGACAATTATTGATGTCTATTATCATAATAAACTATGACGCATGTGTAGAGTCAACTTTTTCTTACATTTGATTAAATATATACCATTCGATATTGATTTTTGTTTTACTTTCCAGCATTGGATGCCATGAATGTAACCTAAAAGCCATGCATTTCATAAAATACTCTATATATCATCATTGCGGTGGTATGGCCTATTTGGATGCGCACCATTCCGAAAGGCAGCTTATTTTATTTGCTGATGCGAAACCGTTCGCAAATACGTAGAGGAATACTTGAATAAAGAATTGTGTGAAATGTGAGGTTGTTTTATGGTTACATTTAAGCTAAACGAGGACTTCATGCTGGGAACAGCAACAGCAAGCACGCAAATTGAAGGTGGGGATACAAATAATACCTGGTATAAATGGTGTCAGGAGGGACATATTTCTGATTCAAGCAGCTGCATTACCGCTTGTGACCACTGGAACAGAGTGAAGGAGGATACTGAACTGCTTAAGAACCTGAATGTCC
Source organism: Bacillota bacterium (assembly GCA_023409265.1). GTDB lineage: Bacteria > Bacillota > Clostridia > Acetivibrionales > DSM-1351 > Ruminiclostridium. The sequence goes on from JAEYHZ010000004.1 coordinate 168,825, forward strand.
AAACACATAGAATGAGCCTTGAATGGAGCAGAATTGAGCCCGAGCCTGGAAAGTTCTCAAAAGATGCAATAAGACATTACAGAAACGAAATAGGGCAACTGCTGGAAAGTAATATTCAGCCCCTTGTTACATTGCACCATTTTTCTGATCCTCTGTGGTTTCAAGATATGGGTGGGTGGAAGAACCCCGAAAATTCAGAACTTTTTGTTGACTACGCCAGGCACGTTATTGAGAATCTCGGTGATTTGGTGTCGGAATGGGTAACCTTTAATGAACCCAATACTTATACTACTTTGGGTTATGAATTGGGAATCTTTCCGCCGGGCTCAAGAAATCTGGCAGAATCAAATACTGTAAAGGCCGAGCTTATTAAAACGCACGTAAAGCTATATAAGATGATACATAAAATACGGCTCGAAAGAAAATTCAAAGGCAAAACCATGGTAGGAGCTGCAATACATCTGCGTATTTTTGAAGGCATAAGCCGTGTTGGAAAAATAACTGCCGGAATTGTTAATTATGCATTCAACGAATTATTTATGGTAGGAATTACTACAGGCAGGTTGATGTTCCCGCTTTCGAGCAAGGGTTATAAATATCAAAAGGGGCAATATGCTGATTTTCTCGGAATCAATTATTATACAAGAAATATTGTTGAGTTTGTATTTGATCCGTCAAACTACTTTCATCAATTAATCAGTGATAAGAATCTGAAGAAGTCAGACCTTGGCTGGGATATATATCCCGAAGGAATTTATATTCTATGCAGGAAGTATTATAATAAATATAAACTACCTATTTATATAACCGAAAATGGAATCAGTGATAAATATGACAACAGAAGACCTGCGTATATTGCCAACCACCTTGCTTATGTTGCTAAAGCCATTAATGAGGGAATACAGGTCGAAAGGTACTACCACTGGACACTGATGGACAATTTTGAGTGGCTTGAAGGTGAATCTGCTAAATTTGGTTTATATAAGTGCGATTTTACTAATCAGGAGAGAATACCCAGAAAAAGTGCCGAATTGTATGCACGAATATGCAAGGAAAAGAAATTGACCGACGAAATGATAAGGTCTTGCCAAATAAGTTATGAGGATTAACACTGGCCAATAGTTCAGGAGGAAGAGTTTTAATTATTTTTGATGTAAGGTAAACTTGACATTTATATCGGATGAAGTTATACTGAATGTAAGGTAAACATTACATAACTAATGAAATCAGATCCAGGCAGAATACTTAACTGCCTGTACGGAGGTAAGATGAAGAACAGGATCAAGGAGCTGCGGGAAGCCAGAGGTTTGACCCAGGAACAGCTGGGGGAGATGGTAGGTGTCTCGAGGCAGGCTATCAATGCAATTGAAACAGAAAAGTATGAACCCTCAATATGGCTTGCCTATGATATATGCCAGATATTTAAGAGTTCAATAGAAGAAGTGTTTGCGTTTGAAGAAAGTGAAAGAAAATCAAGGGCTCAGAGAAGCAGGGGTGCTTAGTGAACAGAAAGGCTGGGGTTTAAAATGGCTATCAGGCAAATCAGAACGTTTGATGATGAGATATTGAGGAAAAAGAGCAGGCCGGTCACCGAGGTTAATGACCATATAAGAAAGCTTCTGGATGATATGGCTGATACAATGTATAATACTCAAAATGGTGCAGGGCTTGCGGCGCCGCAGATAGGAATTCTCAAGCGCTTGGTTGTAATGGATATGGGGCAGGGCCTGCTAAAGCTGGTCAATCCTGTAATAATAATGCAGGAGGGAAGTCAGGAGGTAACTGAGGGCTGCCTGAGTATACCCAATGTTTCGGGAAGGTTAATCCGGCCTGCAAAGGTAACCGTCAAGGCGTTGGATGAGTATGGTAAGGAAATAATACTGAATGGAACGGGAGAATTGGCAAAGTGCTTTTGTCATGAGATAGACCATTTGGATGGGATACTTTTTATTGATAAGGTTAAAGAGTTTATAACGAGGCAATAGATGCGCTATAAGTATAAGATAGTGCCATTTATAACAAACCTGGTATTATATTAAGTTTGATAAAAAATTGACAATCCTGTATGAATATTATATAATGAATTTGCTGAGTCACAAGAATTTTCTTAGGATAAAGCATTTTATAAATTCAAATTGTTACTGACGCCGAATACTTATATGAGGCGGAAGGCACAGCATATTCATAAGAAATGTCATCAGAATTTCTGCGCCTTTTCAGGCGCTTTTTTATTTGCTTTTACAGCTTTAATTTCTAATTACAGGAGGGCTTCAATATGGAAACAAGAGTTGCCATCATCGGGATAATTGTTGAGGATAACGATTCAGTAGATAAGCTGAATCACATTCTGCATGACTATGGAAAGTACATAATCGGACGCATGGGGCTACCCTACAGAGAAAAAGGAATAAGTATTATCAGCATTGCAATGGATGCACCTCAGGATATAATAAGTGCTCTTTCAGGAAAGCTGGGAAAATTACCCGGTGTAAGTACAAAAGCTGCATATTCAAAGATATTCGGTAAAGATGAATCAGAAGAGTGTCAATAAATAGATATTTATAAAATAAAATCCGCTGCTGAAGGGTAAGAGCTGTCTGACCCGCATAAGAAAGGAGAAGTTCCATGTATAATCCAAAATCATCAAAAGCTGAAGAATTTATTTCACACGAAGAGGTTTTCAGTACACTGGAGTATGCCCGGAAGAATAAAAACAACGTTGAGCTTATTGATAGTATTATTGAAAAAGCCAGACTCCGTAAAGGACTTTCACACAGGGAGGCCGCAGTCTTGCTCGATTGTGAGATAGAGGAGAAAAATCAGGAAATCTATGCTCTGGCAGAGCAGATTAAAAAGGACTTCTACGGGAACCGCATAGTAATGTTTGCCCCCCTTTACCTGTCCAATTACTGTGTAAACGGCTGTGTATACTGCCCGTACCATATGAAAAATAAAACCATTACAAGAAAAAAAATGACCCAGGAGGAAGTGCGCAGGGAAGTCATAGCACTTCAGGACATGGGACATAAACGTCTGGCAATTGAAGCAGGAGAAGACCCTGTTAATAATCCAATTGAATATGTTCTTGAATGTATCAATACTATTTACAGTATTAAACATAAAAACGGCGCTATACGACGGGTTAATGTCAACATTGCAGCCACAACCGTTGAAAATTATAAAAAACTCAGTGATGCCGGAATCGGTACCTATATTTTATTTCAGGAAACCTACCATAAGGAAAGCTATAAAGAGTTACACCCCACAGGGCCGAAGCATGACTACGCCTATCATACCGAAGCTATGGACAGAGCCATGCAGGGCGGTATAGATGATGTTGGTCTTGGAGTGCTGTTCGGGCTGGAGATGTACCGTTATGAATTTGCAGCACTGCTGATGCATGCAGAGCATCTTGAAGCTGCTTTCGGCGTGGGCCCTCACACAATAAGCGTACCAAGGATTCGTCCTGCCGAGGATATAGATCCTTCAGCTTTCGATAATGGAGTAAATGATGATATATTTGCAAAAATTGTAGCCTGTATAAGAATTGCCGTACCATATACGGGAATGATTGTGTCCACCAGGGAAAGTAAAGCCTGCAGGGAGAGAGTGCTTCACCTGGGAGTTTCACAAATCAGCGGGGGTTCTAAAACAAGTGTCGGGGGCTATTATAAGCCAGAGTCTGAGGACGAAAACTCCTCACAATTTGATGTGAGTGATACAAGAACCCTTGATGAAATAGTAAAATGGCTGATGGAACTGGGGTATATACCCAGCTTTTGTACTGCATGCTATAGAGAAGGCAGAACCGGTGACCGTTTCATGACCCTTTTGAAAGCAGGCCAGATCTCAAACTGCTGTCATGCCAATGCACTCATGACACTTAAGGAATACATGGAGGACTATGCTCAGCCTGCAACCAAAGAGGATGGAGAAAAGCTGATTGAAAATGAAATCGGAAACATTCCCAGCGAAAAGGTCAGAGGCATTGTAAAGGAAAATCTCGTGAATATTGTAAACGGCAAACGTGATTTCAGATTTTAGGCATTAATCTATAATAAGACTCCGTCTTAAAATGGGGAAGTTATTATTTAATCAAGCCTTAGGTAAAATGGAGGTTAGCCATGAAACTAAATGAAACACCAACTTCAGACAGGGTGCATATAGGATTTTTCGGTAAAAGAAATGCCGGTAAATCAAGTGTTGTGAATGCTGTAACCGGTCAGGACCTTGCCATTGTCTCAGATGTAAAAGGAACAACCACAGATCCTGTATATAAAGCAATGGAGCTGCTTCCCTTAGGTCCTGTAATGATTATTGATACTCCGGGTATTGATGATGAAGGTAAATTGGGAGAAATGAGAGTCAAAAAAAGCCGTCAAGTGCTTAATAAAACTGATTTAGCAGTACTGGTAATTGATTCTGAAGCAGGTAAAGCCAGGGAAGATGAGGAGCTTATTTCACTCTTTCAGGAAAAAAAGATCAATTATGTGGTAGTTTATAATAAATCAGACTTAATTGATAAAGAGTGGACGTTAAATCAAAACGAAATTTTTGTCAGTACAAAAACCGGATATAATATAGAGAAATTAAAGGAAAGAATAGCAGCTTCAGCTGTTACTGAAGAACCCAAGCTCCGGATTGTGGGGGACCTTATTAATCCTTCGGATTTTGTAGTCCTGGTCACTCCTATAGATAAGGCCGCTCCTAAGGGAAGGCTCATATTGCCGCAGCAGCAGACCATAAGGGACATTTTGGAGGCAGATGCAACGGCAATTGTAGTTAAGGAGTTTGAACTTCGTGAAACACTTGAAAGTCTCGGCAAAAAGCCCAAGCTGGTGATAACCGACAGCCAGGTATTTGCAAAAGTTTCAGCCGATACGCCGAAGGATGTTTTCCTTACTTCCTTCTCCATTCTTTTCGCCAGGTATAAGGGGAGTCTTGGAACCTCGGTAAAAGGTGCCAAAGTCCTGGATTCACTTGAGGATGGCGACACTGTTCTGATTTCGGAAGGCTGTACCCATCACAGGCAGTGTGATGATATAGGGACTGTAAAGCTCCCCCGCTGGATAAAAAACTATACCCAGAAGCAGATTGATTTTAAATTCACATCAGGTACAGAATTCCCGGATGATCTGTCCGAGTATAAATTGGTTATTCACTGCGGCGGGTGTATGCTGAATGAGAGGGAAATGAAATACCGTCAAAAGTGTGCAGAGGATCAGGGTGTGCCAATTACTAATTACGGTATATCCATAGCTTATATGCAGGGTATTTTAAAGAGAAGTGTAGCCATATTCCCGAATATTCTCGCGGAGATAGAGGAGTAAGATTATGCGTACTGAAAAAGATAAGATAGGAGAAATTATTCTTACCGATGAAACCTTATACGGTGTTCAAACTGCCCGGGCAGCCGGTAATTTCGGACTGGATTACAAGAAAACCAACCTGCGGCTTATTTATGCCATTGTTGCTGTTAAGAAGGCTGCAGCACTGACCTATCTGAAGCTGGGCATCGGAAAACCGGAAATTTATACTGCTGTTAACTCTGCCTGTGATATAATTTTGTCAGGGCAAGCTGACGGTGCATTTGTGACCGATGCCCTTCAGGGTGGGGCCGGAACCTCTACAAATATGAATGTAAATGAGGTCGTTGCCAATCTTGCTCTTAAAAACCTTGGCTTTAAATATGGCAGGTACGATGTTATTCACCCCCTTGATGATGTTAACCGCGGACAGTCCACCAACGATGTTTACCCAACTGCACTTAGAATTGCCGCAATACACTGTCTCCGCAGGCTCAGTGCCGCCTGTGAAAAACTTCAGAAAGCTTTACAACTGAAAGAAAACGAATTCGATAACATCTCCAAACTGGGCAGAACAGAGCTTATGGATGCCGTACCCATTACGTTGGGACAGGAATTTGGCTCATATGCACAGGGAATTGCCCGTGACCGCTGGAGGCTATACAAGGTTGAAGAACGTTTGAGACAGGTAAATATAGGCGGCACGGCTGTGGGCGCAGGTAATAATGCAGATAAAAAGTACCGTTTTGAAATAATAGAACAGCTTAGAGAGATAACCGGAATAGGCCTTGCAACAGCCGAGTATCCTATGGATATTACACAGAATAATGACGTATTTGTTGAAGTATCAGGGCTCCTAAAGGCGCTTGCCGTTAACCTGATGAAGATATCAAATGATTTACGCCTGATGAATTCAGGACCAAAGGGTGGCTTTGCTGAAATAACCTTGGCTCCGCTTCAGATGGGGAGTACCATTATGCCGGGAAAGGTTAATCCAGTTATTCCAGAAATGGTAATGCAGGTATCCATAAAGGTCATGGCAAACGACTCAGCTATCACCATGGCTGCTGCCCACGGTGAATTTGAATTAAATGCTTTTATGCCGCTGATTGCAGATGCTCTGCTTGAAAACCTTGAGCTTTTAACTAACGCGGTGGAATTATTCCGCACAAAATGTATAGAATTAATAATACCCAACAGGGAACGGTGCAAGGAGCTGCTGGAACGTTCATATGCCTTTGCTACAGCATATACACCTGATCTGGGCTACGACAAGGTAAGTGAAATAATTGATAAGTCAGAAGGAGATCCCCATAAAGCTAAAAAAATGATGGAATAGAGTGAGGCCACGCTCTAAGCCCTCCCGGGTTCGAATCCCTAAATAAAAATTAAAAGGCATCTACTAGACGTAGATGCCTTTTTGGTGACCCATAGGGGATTCGAACCCCTGTTACCGCCGTGAGAGGGCGGTGTCTTAGGCCACTTGACCAATGGGCCATTTTAGCAAGCCAAATTTATAGGCTTAATGACAAAAGCTATTATAGCATGGGCAGTATTTGCTGTCAAGAAGTCTGTACAGACTTCCCGGTGATAAATCCCTTAAAAATAAGAATAACTTAAGTAAGGAACATTGATGTTTCTCGTAATAAACTTAATTAAATATATTACCTTTAAAGTACCATATTTTGTGGTATAATAACTCCTGTATTATGAGTGACTGCACGGCAGAAGCATGATTACAGAAGTTATTTTATTGCCTGGGAAAGGCACATGCTCAAACAAAAGTGCTTTGCCACATTTGTTCTTTTACAAGAGTGAATAATAGTGAATTATACAGGTATGGTTTATAGAAGTTTAATTTATATTACAGGAGTCTTTTTAAATATATGAAGCTGCCCGAAGAGTTCGTAACCAAAATGCAAGGCCTGATGGGTGATGAGTTCAACACTTATCTGGAGTCATATAAAAAGCCAAGATTCTATGGCTTGAGAGTTAATACACTAAAAATATCAGTTGATGAATTTCTAAAAATTTCTCCGTTCCATTTGGAACCTGTGCCATGGACAACTGATGGATTTTACTATAAAGAGGGAGATAATCCCGGAAGACATCCCTATTATTATGCAGGTCTGTACTATATCCAGGAGCCCAGTGCGATGCTTCCAGGTGCAGTCATAGGAGTTAAGCCTGGAGATAAAGTGTTGGATTTGTGTGCGGCACCGGGGGGAAAGTCGGTTCAAATGGCTGCACAGCTGAAGGGGCAGGGTTTGCTTGTAGCTAATGATATAAATACTGATAGAGTTAAAGCACTTGTGAAAAATATTGAACTTTGTGGTATCCGAAACGCAATTGTCCTGAATGAATCACCCGAAAAGCTGGCAGGAAACTTTGAGGGTTTCTTTGATAAGATTATGGTAGATGCACCCTGTTCCGGTGAAGGTATGTTCCGGAAGGATGAGGATGCGGTTAAAAGCTGGGAAAAGTTCAAATGTGAGAAATGCAGCTGTATGCAGTGGGATATACTGGGTCAGGTTGACAAGATGCTGAAGCCCGGAGGGGTTATTTTATATTCTACCTGTACATTTTCACCCGAAGAAGATGAACTTATGATTGAAAGGTTCATGGATGAACATGAAGGTGCCTATGAACTGCTTGAAATACCTAAAACCGGTGGTATTGAAGGAGGAAGAAAGGAATGGTCCGGTGGAAGATACGATTTTTCCAAAGCTGCCAGACTCTGGCCTCACAAGCTGAATGGTGAGGGTCATTTTGCGGCCCTGATAAGGAAACGGAAGGTTGATGAAGGGATTGAAAAGGGTTCAAATGCCGGAATAAACCTTGTTAAAGAAAGAGGCAAGGAAAAATTCCATGAAATAAATAGCCATGAGGATTTGAAGAATTTTAATAAGGAATTGTCTGAATTTATAGAAAATAGTACAACTCTGGATCTTAAGGGCTTTGCTTTTCAGAAGGGGGATAATTTTTACCATCTGCCGGAGGCTTGCCCGGATTTATCGGGACTGAAGGTAGCCAAATTCGGATGGTATCTCGGTGAGAAGGGCCCTAAGGGTTTTGTACCTTCCCATTCATTAGCCGTATCTCTGAGAGTCGGAGAAATGAAGAGAAAGATCAGTTTTACTGCAGATTCAAGGGAAACAAACAGTTATTTGAAAGGTGAAACACTGATTGATTCGGGTGAAAAAGGTTATACTGGTATTTGTGTAGACGGGTACGCTCTGGGATGGGCAAAGCAAACAGGAGATATGCTCAAAAATCTGTATCCGAAAGGCTGGAGAAAAATGTCCTGATATGTTACCCGGTAGTTGGAACTTCCAAGGGAGGATTGAAAATTGAAAGAAAAACAGAGGCTGGACAAAGTGTTATCCAATTTTGGATTCGGATCCAGAACTGAAATAAAAAGTGCCGTGAAAAAAGGCCTTGTCACTGTTGACGGAGCAATAGTGAAAGATAGCGGTATTCATGTAAATCCTGAAGAGAATCTGATTGTAACGAATGGTATTAAGCTGGAATACCGTAAATATATTTATTTAATGATGAACAAGCCGCAGGGAGTTATATCTGCAACCACCGATACCAGGCAAAAAACGGTGTTTGATATTATGCCTGAAGAGTATAAATGTTTTGATTTATTTCCTGCCGGCAGGCTGGATATAGATACCGAAGGACTTGTTCTTATGACAAATGACGGTCAGCTGGCACATGAAATACTCTCGCCCAAAAAGCATGTAGCAAAAAAATATTATGCCCATGTACTTGGAAAAGTGGACCAAAGTGACATCGAAGCCTTTAAGCAGGGGGTAACCCTGGACGACGGCTACAAAACCCTTCCTGCCAGGCTTGAAATCCTAAAATCTGATAATGTATCAGAGATAAGGCTATCAATTACAGAAGGAAAATTTCATCAGGTAAAGAGAATGTTTGAGGCTGTAGATAAAACGGTGATTTACCTGAAAAGACTCAGCATGGGAATGCTTGAGCTGGATGAAAGCCTTGGACTTGGAGAATGCAAGGAATTAAGCGATGAGGATGTGGAACTGCTGAGGGCATCAGTTCAAAAGCACTAATTTTTTTTCAAATCTAGATACAGCTGGAGGTAAAATGAATAAACAAAGTATACAAAAGTTAAGTTTGTTTTTAACAGGATTGGAGCAAAGAATAACTGATAATGCAGACTTTTTTAAAAAAATATCTATAAAATTCAAGTCTGGTACCAAATTTTATGAAGCTGTTATAACTTTACAGGAAAATCGGATTTTTCTCCAGTATAACGGGAGAAATGATAAAATGGAGCTTTCCTGGCTTTCGGCAAGAATAAGCAAAATAGCCGAACAATATGAAGCTTTGAACCTGATATATGAAGAACGGGGTACTACTATTTACATTGATGCAGATGATAAGGCTGTTAAGATGAAAACCCGGGATCAGGAGGTTGCAGAAACCAGCAAGGGTCATAATGAAACAGCACAGATTACAAACAGGGATTACTATATCAAGGTTGGAGAAGCCGACGCGGTACTTAAGGCTATCGGCATACTTGGAGAAAATGGTAAAATAAAAAATGATATGATCAGAAAATATAATCAGATCGATCATTATATAGAGCTTGTGGACGAAATGCTCAAGAACCTGTGCGCAAAATATGGCAGGATAAATGTAGTTGACTGCGGCTGCGGAAAATCATATCTTTCTTTTGTTTTAAACTACTATATAAAAGAAGTTCTGAAAAAGAACTGCCACTTTATCGGGCTTGATATCTCCCAAACTGTTATTGAAGCATCTCGAAGAATTGCCGAACAGCTTGATTACAAGAATATGGAGTTCAGAGTTACCGATATCAGAAACTATTCTGCAACAGAAGATATACATCTTGCAATCAGCTTACATGCATGTGATACGGCCACCGATGAAGCCATAGCACTTGCTGTTAATAACAATGCAAAGGCAATTGTAATGGTTCCCTGCTGTCAGAAGGAAATACTCAGCCAATATTCTTTTGATCTGTTACAGAATATAACTAAGCATGGAGTGTTAAAAGCGAGGCTTGCAGATGTGCTTACAGATGGAATCAGGTTGATGCTTCTGGAGGCAATGGGATACAAGGTATCACTTGTTGAATATGTATCTCCGCTGGAAACACCGAAAAATCTCATGATAAGGGCTGAAAAGACCGGTGGGATAAATAAGTCTGTCATAGAAGAATATAAGCAATTAAAGAAGCTTTTAGGCATAAATCCCACTTTGGAGAAATTAATAACACCTTATATGTAGCGATTTGGTAAAATTGTCAAATGACTATATTTTGTTAAACATGTTATAATATTGAAAATTCGATATTTATAGAAAATAAATTAAATACAATAAACAAAAAATGTTTGAGGAGTGGTCGAGATGGCAATTAAAACATATGAAGATAATGGAGTTATATTATCAAAAAAAACTTTTTATTGCGGAGATAAGCTTGAGATAAGCTATTCCGGGTTACTGGCACAGGCAGGAGCAGAAAGTATTTTTCTTCATGCAGGCTACGGCTCCGGTTGGGAAAACAGTACCTTTATTAAAATGGAAAAAGTACCTGATGGCTTTAAAGCTGAAATAGAGATTTTGGATGGAAAAAGTCTCGGGATATGCTTTAAGGATTCTGCAGATAATTGGGATAATAATTCCGGAGAAAATTATAATTTTAAAATAACTGCTAAAAGCTTAAAAAAATCAGAAAAAAATACGAAATCCGAAAGCGGCAGAAAATCAGAAAGCACCAAACAATCCCAGAGTGGCGGAAAATCAGAAAGCAGCAAACAAGCCGTAAACGGCAAAAAATCCGAAAGCAGTAAAAATACAGGGATGAAAAATAAGGTGACGAAAACAGAAGTAAAGAAGTCAAAAGCAACAAAAACGGAATGATTACATACTAAGAGACTCTTGTTCGCAGGAGCTTTTCTTTTATTTTTAAGGAAACAGGCTTTTCTTCTGCAAAAACAGACAAATTTATCACACAAGTATGTTCCAAATTGATTTTTCAAAGTATAATAAATATATCAAATACTTTCCAAAAGGAAAATAAATATGCCAAAAACTTTATTCCAAAAGTCGAACTTGTTTGAAAAGTATAATAAGCTGGTAACAGAGGAAGGTAAAAAAATCTTTATCCGTACGGTCTATACGCTGTCAATATGTACAGCAGCTATAATATTTATATGGTACTGCGGAATTGTGAGCCTTACCTCACATAGCGACAAAGGTTTTGTGCCGGAGCAGTTTAACAATGCCTTTTTATTTCAGACAGCAAATCAGACCATCACTTTACTTTCAAAAACCACTTCAGATGTTACGGATAAAGGAGACTTAACTACTGACACGGCCCAGCCGGCAGGGGAAAAAAAGTCTCCCGATGGTTCATCACCTCAGCCTGCCGACAGCAGTTTAGCAGGATTTAAAGAGAATAAAAATAATGAAAAAACCAATAATATAATAGACAAGAAGGATGTTCAAAAAACTGACAATAAAACAGATGTAAAAAAAGCCGATAAAAAAGCGGTTAACGAAAAGAAACCGGAAAAGAAACAGGCGTCGGTACCAAAAACCATCTATGCAGGTGCCAACAGACCCAACGTTGCGTTAACATTTGATGACGGATATAATAAAAAAACTATTATAAAAGTTCTTGATTCCTTAAAGAAGAATAATGTCAAGGCAACGTTTTTTATTATCGGGAAAGTCCTTGATGACTATCCGGAAGTATGGAAACGGGCGGTAGCTGAAGGCCATCAGATATGTAACCACACTGCATCCCATAAGACATTAACCAGCTTATCTGACGAACAGGTGAAAAATGAAATTACCGGCTGGGAAACCTGTGTAAAAAAGGTTTTAGGTAAAGATTATTTTGACAGGATGAAAAAGGAGTTTCCATATCTGAGGCTTCCGGGTGGCGGTGGCGCAAAAAGCAATAGAATTCTTTCCATCGCCCAAACCTGCGGATATAAGGTTATTGGTTGGAATCTGGAGACAATCTCCAGTGTTATTAATCCTATGAGGAGTAATAACTCAGTTCCTGAAATAGCTGATAAAATCCAACAGCATGTTGTTAACAGATGTTCAAACGGGTCAATTATTCTGCTTCATTTTAATGAATATGATATCAGAAACATAGATGGAATAATTACCGGCATAAAGAAAAGAGGCTTTGGGCTGCAGACTGTGACTCAGGTTATCAGTAAGAACTAGTATTTAACAGTAATGTAGGGTAAAAATGTTGCAAACAAGTAATAATGTATCATATAATTTTAAAATTAAAAAATGAAAATGGGGGTTATTTAAATGAAAAGTGTAATACGTGATATATCTTTGGCCGATAAGGGCAGGCAGAAAATCGAATGGGTAAGAAGAAATATGCCAATACTTAGAAGCCTTGAGGATGAGTTTAGAGAAACTACACCTTTCAAAGGAGTAAGAGTGGTAGTATCTGTTCATCTCGAAGCTAAAACTGCATACCTGGCAAAACTTTTTGCAATTGGAGGCGGAGAGGTTTCTGTCACAGGAAGTAATCCTCTTTCAACTCAGGATGATGTAGCGGCAGGTCTTGTAGCAGACGGTCTCGATGTATATGCCTGGTATAACTCCACAAAAGAGGAGTATGAGGAACATCTGAATCTGGCTCTTGGCTACAAGCCCAATATAATCATTGATGATGGCGGAGATCTTGTAAACCTTCTTCATACTACCAGAAAAGAGCTGATTCCACATATAATGGGTGGCTGCGAAGAAACTACCACAGGTGTTCTGCGCCTTAAAGCCATGGAAAAAGAGGGAGTTCTGAAATTCCCGATGATTGCTGTAAATAATGCAAACTGCAAATACCTTTTTGATAATAGATATGGTACCGGACAGTCTGTATGGGATGGTATCAACAGAACTACAAACCTCATTGTAGCAGGCAAAAATGTGGTTGTTGCAGGTTACGGCTGGTGCGGCAAGGGAATAGCAATGAGAGCAAAAGGCTTCGGTGCAAACGTAATTGTTACCGAGATTGATCCAATAAAGGCCGCAGAAGCTGTAATGGACGGGTATAAAGTTATGAAAATGGCAGATGCTGCAAAGGTTGGAGATCTGTTCATCACTGTTACCGGCTGCCGTGATGTTATAACAGCAGAACATTTTAGGAATATGAAGGATGGGGCTATTCTCTGTAATGCAGGACATTTTGATGTTGAAGTGTCAGTTGAGCAGTTGGAGAAGATAGCGGTTGAAAAGCAGGAGCAGAGAAAGAATATAATGGGATATAAGCTTGATAACGGCAGATGGGTTAATCTTTTAGCAGAAGGAAGACTTGTCAATCTTGCAGCAGGAGATGGACACCCTGCTGAAATTATGGATATGAGCTTTGCATTGCAGGCACTTTCTGCAAAATATATGCTGCATAACTTCCGCAAGCTTGGGAATAAAGTTATTGACGTACCTGCTGAACTGGATAAGGCAGTTGCTGAAATGAAGCTGAAATCCTGGGGAATTAAAATAGATAAGCTGTCCAAGGAGCAGAAGAGTTATCTGAACAGCTGGAACGAATAACGTGGGGGCATGATGACCAATTTAGATTTATTAATAAAAAATGTTGATATTATAACCGGCAATGACGGTAATATGATCATTGAACATGGCTTTATCGGGGTATCGGACAAAAAAATCAGTTTTGTTTCTGATAAACTTCCCGAAGGTGTTTCTTTTGAAAAGGAAATAGACGGAAATGGAAAAATAGCCATGCCCGGTCTTGTTAATTCTCACAGCCACAGTGCCATGACCTTGATGAGAAACTATGCCGATGATATTGCTCTGGAGGCATGGTTGTTTGACAATATATTTCCCATTGAAGCAAAGCTGACCGATAAGGATGTATACTGGGGAACCATGCTTGGCATAGCTGAAATGCTCAAATCAGGTGTTACGGCTTTTGCCGACATGTACATGTTTATGGATGACGTTGCTCGTGCCGTAACCGAAACAGGTATCAAGGCCAATCTTTGCAAAAGCCCTGTTCAGTTTTTTGAAGGCGGGGAGCTGAAGAGGCTGGATAGAAGTCAGGGTACCATAGATTATCACAATCAGTACCATAACAGTGCAGATGGACGAATAAAGGTATTTGTGGAAATTCATTCTACCTACATGTTTAATGAAAGAACTTTGACTAATGCAGCCTCACTGGCAAAGGAGCTCAAAACAGGTATACATATTCACCTTCTGGAAACAGCAACTGAAGTGGAATCAAGTAAAAGAGATTATGGCATGACCTCTGTTGAGATATGTAAAAAGACTGGTGTCCTGGATGTCCCTGTACTTGCAGCTCACTGTGTTCATTTAACAGATGGTGATCTTGAAATAATGAAGGAAATGAACTGCAGTATATCACATAACCCAACAAGCAACCTGAAGCTCGGAAGCGGAATAGCCAGAGTACCGGAAATGCTAAAAATGGGTATAAATGTGTGTCTGGGAACAGATGGTGCCTCAAGCAATAACAACCTTAATATGTTTGAGGAAATGAATCTGGCAGCGCTTATACATAAGGGAGTAGCAATGGATCCTCAGCTTATGAAGGCTGACACAATTTTAAAAATGGGTACCAGAAATGGAGCGTCTGCAATTGGGTTTAGTGACACGGGAAAAATTGCTGAGGGAATGAAAGCTGATATAATCCTTATTGATACTGATAAACCTCATTTTTATCCAAAGAATAACCCCTTATCAACCATCGTGTATTCAGCTCAGGCATCGGACGTTGATACGGTAATAGTTGATGGCAGGATATTAATGCTTAATAGAGAATTTACCGCTATAGATGAAGAAAAGATTAAGTATGAAGTTCACTCTCTATCAAAAAGGCTTTTTGGAAGGTAATCCTTGACATCAGTAGACATAATAACGATTAAATTATATAATAAACCCTGACAGTAGTTTTTGTCGGGGTTTTTCATACAAACCAGGCAAAAGTCGCTTTGTACTGTTGTTATTGTCACAATTTACATAGAGGTTTTCTAGAACCGGTGTCAAATAATATTATAGTTATAGAAATTATAGATCATGGGGGAAATGCAATGTCGGTCACTTTGAGTTTATGGTCAACTAAGCAGGGTGAAATTAGCAGATTTTTACATAGTTTTTACCAGAAGGATTACAAAAGCGAAGAGTTCTCACGCCGCTGGGTTGGAGATTTCTACAATCCTTTGGATTCAATCGATATGATTAGTGCTTTAATGGATAATTTTGAAAAGTTTAATCTCACACTTTACATACATATGGAAAATGGTTATTTACATAAGATTACTGAAAGCAATTATGATGATGTGATAAAAGGACTGATAGGGCTATATTATTTCCCTGTAAAATGTGAGTCTACCATTCAGATAACATAGACAGATAATATGATTATTTTACATAGACTTAAAATGAATAAATAGTCTTATATCTATTTTGTTATATTATGGTATAATATCTGTTGATAATGCGGATAAGCTCATGGAGGTAAAGCGGATGGAGCAGGAACATGGTCAGACAGAAATTGGCGTACTTAGCGGGAATGATGTTAATAAACAGCTTCTATGGACGGACTTACAGGTAACAAGCCTGGAAAGACAGCTGCTCCTGAATAATAATAATGCAGCTGTTGGCAGCGGTCTGATGAGTAATTGGACAAAAGTATTTCTTTGTGCACTGTCTGTAATTATTCCGGGTATTGGCCAAATAATTGGAATAATAGCAGGTTTGGTCCTGGTTTCCAATGATAGTGATCCGGATAAACGGACCTATGGCGCTGCCTTATTGACAGTTTCTTTAATAGTTTTTGTCATAATGCTCATCTTTTGGTTTTTATTTGCTCTTGCTCTGGGCCCCGGCCTTTATTACTAATTACTATAGGTTTCGGCTTTTGGTAAGTTTTTCAGGGGGGAGTTGTTATAATTAAGAGCCAATTAAGAAAAAAATACCTGGAGTTAAGGAATAATTTCGATAAAAACGCATTAAACATTTGGTCTATGGATATAGTCAACAAGTTAAATCAGCTGCCGTATATCAGAGAAGCTAAAAACATAATGTGTTTTGTAAGTTCCGGCAGCGAAGTGGATACTCACGTTTTAATTAAAAATTGGCTTAGTCAGGGAAAGCAGCTGAGTGTACCATGTATTGAAAGAGTAGCAGCAGAAAATAAGCTGATGCATGCCGTAAGAATATCCGATTTTAAGGATTTAAGCGGATGTGGCAGCTTCGGTATCCTTGAACCTGAGTTAAACAGGAAGAATATTGTAAAACCCAATGAGCTTGAGGTTATTATAGTCCCCGGTAGTGTTTTTGATATTAACAGGAACCGGATAGGCTATGGAGGCGGTTTCTATGACAGATTTCTTGCTGAAACCTCTCCAGATTGCATGAAAATTGGTGTGTGCTACGACTTTCAAGTTCTTGAAAAAATACCTCATGAGGAATATGATATACCTCTGGATTTACTGGTTACAGAGAAGAGAGTTATTTAATAAATTGGTAAAATGAAAATAGCCCCTTGAAAAAAGGGGAAGTTATTATATTTAATCGTTTCTTAGGTAGAGAATATTTATATATAGCAGGAAGAGGACTGATGGATTTAAAAATAATCTGTCAGTCCTCTTTTAGCGTATAGGAATAACTTCTATCATGAATTTAAGTACTATTAAAACTAAGCTTTAGTCTGTTTTTTGGTGTAGTTCATTTTTTACGATATTTATGTAGTTTTATCGGATTGAGAGAATAGTAGCTGCAAACTATAATAAAGTCATAATAAAAATAAGAACGGGGGACAAAAATATGAAATTATTTCAAAGAGTAATTACCGGGTTTTTAAGCCTGGCGCTATTAACAACAACCCTGGCGGCATGCGGCGATAGTAAAAATAATGTGGCATCAGGTTCAACATCTGCCGCAAGCACAGCTGCAGAATCTTCTGCACCTGCTACAAAAGATTTGGTTGTTTACTGCCCGCATCCATTGGAATTTATCAACCCTCTGGTTAGTGAGTTTGAATCCAAAACCGGTATAAAGGTTGAGGTTGTTGCAGCGGGCACAGGTGAGCTCCTGAAGAGAGTTGAAGCTGAACAGGGTAATCCCTTGGGGGATATATTCTGGGGTGGTTCACTATCTACTATGAAGCCGTCAAAAGACCTCTTTGAAAACTTTAAATCTGAAAATGAAGATGCTGTATATGACAACATGAAAAATGTTGAGGGGTCACTTACAAGATTTACTGACATTCCAAGCGTACTTATGGTGAATACCAATTTGGTTGGAAATATAGAAATCAAGGGTTATGAAGACTTACTAAATCCCGAGCTGAAAGGAAAGATTGCCTTCTGTGATCCGTCAAAATCCTCCTCCTCCTATGAACACCTCATCAACATGCTTTACGCCATGGGTAAGGGTGATCCTGAAAAGGGATGGGATTATGTTGAAAAGCTTGTAGCAAACCTGGATGGAAAGCTGTTAAGCGGATCTTCAGCAGTATACAAGGGTGTTGCTGACGGTGAATATACAGTGGGATTGACCTTTGAAGAGGGTGGAGCAAAGTATGTTGCAGACGGTGCAGCTGTGAAGCTGGTTTACATGGAAGAAGGCGTAATTTCAAAACCTGATGGAGTTTATATTATAAAAGACGCAAAGAATATGGAAAATGCAAAAGCATTTATTAACTTTATTACAGGTAAAGATGCTCAGACAATTATCGTTAATGAACTTAACCGCCGTTCGGTAAGAAAAGATGTTCCGGCACCTAAAGGCCTGGAGCCAAAAGAGAGCATAAACCTCATTTCTGATGACGAGGAATTGGTTGTAGCAAAGAAACAGGAGTGGTTAGACAAGTTTAAGGATATATTTACAAAATAAAATGTGTTGGGTTAGCCCACAACAAAATAACTGTTGTGGGCATTTTACTAAAACCAATTAGGGAGGATACAGCTATGAGCGTATCAATAACTGCAGAAAACGTTATAAAATGCTATGACAAATTGATTATAATACCGGATCTTTCAGTAAGAATTAACAATGGAGAATTCTTTACGCTTCTGGGACCGTCAGGCTGTGGTAAAACTACACTTTTACGTATGATAGCAGGCTTCAACAGTATTGAGGGCGGCAAAATAAAATTCGATGAAACCGTAATAAATGATATTCCTGCGCACAAGAGAAATATAGGAATGGTATTTCAAAACTATGCAATTTTTCCACACCTGACAGTTCGTGAAAATGTCGAATATGGCTTAAAATTGCGTAAGATTCCGAAAAATGAAATGAAGGAGAAGGTTGACAGGATTCTTAAAGTTGTTAAGATCGAGGATTACCAGGACAGACTTCCTGAAAAACTTTCAGGAGGCCAGCAGCAGCGTGTCGCTCTGGCACGTTCAATAGTCATCCATCCAAGCGTGCTTCTGATGGATGAGCCACTATCTAATCTTGACGCAAAGCTGCGTGTTGAAATGCGTAGTGCAATCCGGGAGGTACAAAAGCAGGTAGGAATTACAACAGTGTATGTTACACATGACCAGGAGGAGGCACTTGCCATTTCAGACAGAATTGCTGTAATGAAAGATGGTGTAATACAGCAGATTGGTAAGCCCCAATCCATATACACCCGCCCCTTCAATGTATTTGTTTCAACCTTTATAGGACATTCAAATCTATTTTATGGAAAAATATTAAAAACCTCAGAGGGTATGCTTGTAGGCTTTGAAGATGGCTATCGTATAAAGGTTGATAATCTCTCTCCAATAATAACAGATGGGCAAAGGGTGGTCATATCTATAAGGCCGGAAGAATTTTCAGCAGGTAACTCCGGACTAAAGGCGGTTATTAAAAACCGTACCTTCCTGGGTAAGTACGTTAATTATGAACTTGATTTTGAGGATAAAATGATATTACCAAACCAGCCATCTATTGAATTTTCTCAGGATATAGGCCATGCCGAAAAATTATTTGATATAGGAGAGACTATCCTCCTTAATCCGAATGTTTCTAAAATTAATATTTTTACTGAGGATCAACGATTAAACCTCATAAAGGGGGTAGAGCAGTATGAATAAACGAAAACAGAAATTCGATTTCTGGAGTGGAATGACATTTATTATTGTTGTAATATTTGCTTTATTCCTGGTGTATCCACTGTTTTCATTGTTTTTAAGCGGTTTTAAAGATTCCTCTACAGGTGCGTTTACATTAAACAATTTTGTTAAATTCTTCGAAAAGAAATATTATTACAAATCCCTTCTGAACAGCTTCGCCGTAACTACCTGCGTCACACTTCTGGCCATAGCCATAGGTGCACCACTGGCATACTTTATGACAATCTACAAGATACGTTACAAGGGCTTGATAGAAATCCTAATTATAATATCAATGCTCTCACCTCCATTTATCGGGGCATATTCCTGGGTACTTTTGGGTGGGCGAAACGGAGTTATCACAAAGTTCATATCAGACCTGTTCAATATACAGGCACCATCCATATACGGCTTTACAGGAGTTCTGCTGGTGCTTACGCTCAAGCTTTTCCCATATATATATTTATATGTTTCAGGAGCCTTGAAAAAAATAGATGTTTCATTGAGCGAAGCGGCTGAAAGTCTTGGCTGTAATTCATTCCGAAAAGTTGTTTCCATAATCCTTCCTCTTATTACGCCAACAATTCTGGCAGGCAGTCTTCTGGTATTCATGAATGCTTTAGCCGACTTCGGAACACCTATGCTGATTGGAGAAGGCTTCAATGTAATGCCTGTAATGATATATTCGGAATTTATAGGAGAGGTGGGAGCACAGGCAAATTTTGCCGCAGCCATGGCTGTAATAATGGTTGTTATTACTGCAGCTATATTCCTGATACAAAAACATATAGTTAATAGGAAATCCTTTACAATGAGTTCGCTAAGACCGATAATAGCCAAGGATGCAGGTGGACTGAGAGGTATATTGGTACATTCTTTTATATATTTCACAGTGTTTTTGGCAATTATTCCTCAGCTTACAGTAATTTATACTTCTTTTGTAAAGACAAAAGGTGCAATGTTTGTTAAAGGCTTTTCCCTTCAAAGCTATAAGACTGTTTTCAAGAACCTTGGAAGCACCATAGCAAATACTTATATTTATGGTTTGATAGCAATTGGAATTATTGTATTGCTGGGAATGTTTATCGCATATCTATCCACCAGAAGAAAAAATATATTTACAAATTTGATTGATTCAATAACAATGTTCCCATATATCATTCCGGGGTCTGTACTTGGAATAACCTTACTGCTGGCTTTCAATAAAAAACCTTTGCTGTTAAGCGGTACCGTTGTTATAATTATTATAGCTTTTGTAATTCGCCGCTTACCATATACTTTGCGTTCAAGTGCGGCTATTTTATATCAGATAAGTCCCAGTATGGAGGAAGCTTCGATAAGTCTTGGCTCTTCACCAATAAAGACCTTTTTCAAAATAACTGCTGTGATGATGATGCCGGGAGTTTTGGCAGGAGCAATTTTGAGCTGGATTACAGTTATTAATGAACTTTCAGCATCTATTATCCTATATACAGGTCAGACCAAAACAATGTCGGTATCCATTTACACAGAGGTTATCCGGGCAAGCTACGGTACTGCTGCTGCGCTTTCAACAATATTGACAATAACCACTATTGCATCACTGCTTATTTTCTTCAAGCTGTCGGGAAAGAAGGAAATAAGTTTATAAACAATTTTTGGAGGGAGAAGGAAATGAACAATGGGAAGCGGAGTTATTTTAAGGATGGCATTCGTAGAACTTTGATTGTTTATGCACTTTTCCCGGTAATATTTATTACGTTTCTGTTTTTAGCCGTTGTCTATCTGATACTAAATATTACTACAATTCATCAGACGGTTGATAGCAATGAAGCAGTTGCCAGACACCTTGAGAAAACATTATCAGGATATGAAACATTGGCTGCAGATATCTCCAGGGTGAGTATTATCTCCGATATAAGAGATAATGTTGACAATAAGACAGAACTGTATGAAAAACTGTATGCATATACTAACAGTGCTTTAGAAAGAGCGGAATTTTTTATATTGGATAACAATATGAATCCCATTATTGCAAGCTCTAATGTTCTTCCGGTTTTTGCAAAAAGAAATACGGATATTTTATGGGGATCTGTTAGACAGATGAGGGAACATCCCGAAGATGTGGTATTCAGTATGAATAATATATATCATAATAACATTAAACAGGTTCGTGTGGACATTAGTAAGGCTATAGTAAAGAAAAATAAAATAATTGGTTATATTGTATTTTCTTTGACGGACGATACACTTTTAAGAAGTATAAGCAGTGTTCCATCACAGATAGTAATATCCAACCGATATGACAGTATATTTCTTGCTACAAGCTATATATTTCATGACAACATGGACAAAACAATTTTACAGCTTCGCAAGGCAGATGGGTATACGAACTACAACAATCAGAAGTATTATATATCCCAGAAAAACATTTTAAACGGAGAATTTCATATATATGCAATAATGCCTATCAGCAAAATGACCTCAGAGTTCTTATATATAAGTATTATACTTGTCCTGGTCTTTAGTATGCTGACAGTAGCCATCTTTATAAGCTCAAGAAAAATCTCGGAATCCAAAACCAGGATTATTGATGAGCTGGTTGAAGGTTTTGAAAGTGTAAAAAAGGGTAATCTGGATACTCGCATGTATATATCCACGGGAGATGAATTTGAGATTATCGGAGATGCGTATAATATAATGCTTGACAGCCTGAAAAAGCTGATACAGATCAACAATGAAAAGGCACGACAGACCATCCTTTCTGAAATTAAGCAGCTTGAATCCCAGTTTAATCCTCATTTTTTGTTCAATACTCTGGAGAATATAAGATTTATGTCCAAGATGAATCCTGATACAGCAAATAAAATGATTGTATCACTCTCAACCTTGCTTCGCTACAGCATAAACAGTGACATAAAGGCCTCAACCCTGCTGGAGGATATAGAGTATACTGAAAATTATCTTTTAATACAAAAATACCGTTTCGGTGAAAGGTTCAACTTTATTATAAATACACAACCGGAAACAGATAACTGCATTATCCCCAAGTTAATAATTCAACCCATCATAGAAAATGCCATTAAATATGGTTTTGAGAATAAAGATTGTCTCACTGTACGGATCAAGTCTAGCATAATGGGAGAAAACCTTGTTCTGGTCATATTTGACGATGGTAATGGCATGGAGTCTGAACAACTGAATGCTATAAATGAGATTTTAAATAATGAAACAAATGAAAGCAATCATATCGGATTGTTTAATGTACATCGTCGCATTCAGCTTATGTTCGGTAACTGCTATGGGATAGATTTAAATAGCCAAAAAGGTGAAGGCACAGCAGTAAGAATTACATTACCAATCAATAGACGTGGAGATGATAACAGTGATCAAAGTGCTGATTGTTGAAGATGAAGAGATTATACGTAAGGGACTTGTTTATACTATCGATTGGCTGTCGATGGGTTGTATGGTTGTAGCTGATGCCGGCAACGGATTTGAGGGTCTTGACATGATGAAGCTGCACTTGCCGGATGTGGTAATAACCGACATCAAGATGCCTAAGCTGGACGGCATTAATATGCTTGAAGAGGCCGAAAAGCAGAGCTTAACGGATTTTAAAAGCATAATCCTAACAAGCTACTCGGAATTTGATTATGCAAAGAAGGCCATACAGCTTAGGGTGTTTGACTATATACTTAAACCTGTGGATGAGGATAAGCTTAAAGAGATTATTTGCAGAGTTAAGCAAACAATTGAGAAAGAACGGGTTAACAACAGTATTCTGGAGATTGCCGGAAAGAAAACAGCCGGAGAGCTTCTGGACTTGAATTTTTATATTAATACAGAGGTATCCAAAAACATATTTGTATCCCGCGCATTACAGGAAATCAAAGATAATTTTAATCGTAAAATAAGTGTTGAATCTATAGCTGAAGAAATGGGAGTAAGTGCAAGCTACTTAAGCAGACGCTTTAAGGATGCAACTTCTCAGACCTTTCTTGATATGCTTAATAAATACCGTGTCCAGAAAGCGATAGAATTTATGGAACGAGGCATATACCGTATTTATGAGGTTTCAGATATGACTGGCTTCAGTGACTATAAGCATTTTTGTTCCGTATTTAAAAAGTATACAAATACTTCACCAACCGAATTCATGAAACATAATGGCTGCATTATGCATAAAAAGGAGCGTAGTGAGACAGATGGGTAAATATGACAACTTTCTTCTTATAAGTGACCTGGATGGTACATTAATTAATTCAAAACAAGAGATTTCAAAAGAGAACGTGGAAGCTGTAAAATATTTTATTGAAAATGGAGGTATATTTTCAGTTGCTACCGGACGAACTACTCAAAATATAAGGTTACATATTAAAGAGCTGCAAATTAACGGTCCATGTATTCTTTACAATGGTTCTGCCGTATACGATTTCAGCGAAGAAAAATTCTTTAGTACCGAATATCTTGAGAATCACCTGATTATAGAATATATACAATACTGTATCTATAAGTTTGACAAGCTGGTAGTGGAGGTATTTACTCCTGAAATGATGTACATAGTTACGCCCGAAGCCAATATTGATCCATATGTATTGCTTGAAAATCAAGAGTTTCAGCGTGCTGCTATAAAGGATATCCTCAATATGAACTGGATAAAGGTAATGTTCAGCGATACTTATGAAAATTTATTGGAGGCTGAAAATCTATTAGAGACATATGGCCTGGCTGGCAAAATTGATAGTGTTTTTTCTCATGAGCATTATTTTGAAATTCTGAAAAAGGATATTTCAAAAGGAGCTGCATTACAGGTAATACAGCAAATGAATGAGTACAAAGACCGTATTATAGTTGCAGTAGGAGATTTTGATAACGATATTGCTATGATAAAGGCTGCAGATGTGGGAATTGCAGTGGAGAATGCCAGAGAGAGCTTAAAGAGGGTGGCTGATAAAGTTACTGTAAGCAATGATAAAAATGCGATACATGATATAATTTATAATATAATACCAACATTATAACATTATTATAACAGTAGCTGGATAAGCTATGGGGGCGGTCTCTAACTAAATTTACGTATAATTACACATAATATAAAAGGAATCTATTTAAGTAAACAATAAAAGTTTACATATTTAGGTTCTTTTTTATTGGGAAATATATTAATCTATTTATTTTCCTAAATTTTTAACTTAATCTTCAGTAATGAACTATTTTTACAACATATTATGGTAAACCATTCACTTAATGTGTTTGTTTACATAAGATATATTATAAGTGCATTTGAGCACAAGAAGAGAGGAGATTTTAAATGGGCGAATTAATATTCGAGTATGAAGAACTGAAAAACCAGCTGAAGGCTGAACTAAAAGCTGAGTTAAAGGCTGAATTGGAGGCTGAAGTTAAGGCTGAAATTGAAGGCGAGCAGGAGGTTGAGGTTAAGGAAGAGGAATATCATAAGCAAAAGCAGATCAACAAACAGGTTAACTACAGCATAATAACACAGAAGCAGTATCAGGGTCAGGCATCTGCAAATGAAGTCGAAGCTGAAAATGAAGCAGAAAATGAAGCTAAAAACGAGGCAGAAGCTAAAACAAAAACAAAGACAAAGACTGAAGCAGAATCAGAGTCTGAAAGTAAAGCAGAAGCCGAAGCCATTCTAAAAAATGAATTAGAAAAGAAGAAATTTATTTAAAAAATGAATGCAGCGGGTAATTTACCCGCTCTTACATAAGTATAAATATGAAATCAATAGGAGACGATGTTATGGAATTACAAGAGGAAATAGTTCAAGAGGAAGTAGTTCAAGAGGAAGTAGTTCAAGGGGAAACAGTTCAAGAGGAAACAGTTCAAGAGAAGGAAAAACCAAAAAAAAGTATTAGCAAAAAGAAGCTGAATCTCGATAAGGAGAGTCTTCAATTTAATGCTCAGGACCTGGATCAGGAACAAAAGGTTGATGTAAAGCCTGTGCAGTTAAATTCCCAGAATGTTCAATTGATTATTAGCAATTACACAAATTATTCAGGTAAGATAACAGGTACTACATACAGGGGGATAAACAGAGAAATCGCCCCGAATGTAGCCATACTCTTGTATTTTGGATTCGATCACAGACTTCCGGTATATAAAACAAGGTCAGATGCAAATGGTAACTTCAATATTGAAGATCTACCTTCAGGCTATTATACTTTAGTTGCTGAACTTGGAGATAGGCTGAAATATCAGTCACATTACATTAAGCTTTTACCCTGCCAGAATGTGAACCAATCCATACTGTTATAAATTTTGTTTTCTGTTTTCCTGCAACAACTACGAGGACTTGTAGTAGGCACAAGTCCTCCCGTCATTATATCCTGCGATGAATTATAGATGTTTTGTCTCATAGTGTTACCCATTATGGTGTTAATCAATATTTTTTAATCAGATCCTTTATTTCGGATAATACCGCGTTTACCGCTATCTGAGTACGGTTTTCACAGGACAGTTTATGTGAAATAAGCTGAACATGAGATTTTATTGTGTTCTCGGATATATACAGATGGTTGCTGATTTCTTTATTCGAATACCCTTTCTTTAGATAATTTAAAACTCTCTTTTCTGAGTCACTTATCTCGGATACGTTAAAATTCGGCAAAATGGCCTCCTTCAAATAGTACTCAATATTACTCTTTATGGAGTGATACTTGAAATTTGACATAATTAGCTTTGAGAAAAGTAAAAAATATTTTACGGCTATTTCATCATTTTTTGAGCTTAAAATGAAGGCAGATAAATAGCCGATTGTTCGTGCATCCGATACTATGGGTACCGTGCAGTTGGTATAACTGCTAAAGAGTGGATTACTGCATTTCTCGGAATATTCAATTGATATTCCGTTTTCTTTGCAGGATTCAGAAATCGATGTCCTTCCCATATTCTCTTCGTTAAAATTTAGCCCATTGGATAGCTTTATTGGACTTGACATAAAATCATAGTTTATGTGATAGGCTACCACCGATAGGTCGGTATTAAGAAGTAAGACAAAGTTGTAAAATAAAGGTACATTAAAAAGATGTTTATACGAAGCAGAAAGAAGGTATTTAGTCATTTCCAGAGGTGTATCATCCTCGGAATAGAGCAGGTGATACATTGTTGGAGCACAAGGATTTATGCTTGGAACTGATTGCTTTATAAATTTATCCAATATTTCACACCTTTCTACCATTATATATAGATCAGGTACTAATAATATAAATGTTTACTTATTTCCCTATAAGTGTCAATAAAAAATTTGTTATATTTTGCGATAATGACATATATTAACAAAATTATACTATAAATGACATATCTTTCAAACATAAATCACTAAAAATAATGTTTATAAATAATATTTCTTTGATTAAAATATACATAAGTTATAAAATTTACCTAAATTTGTAAAAAGCTGAGAGGGAGGAAACTACTCATTCCTGCCCTGAAGGCTGGTACTAAATGTACAAAATACACTCTGACTGCCATGCCAGGGAGATAATTTTTGTGCTTAATTATGTTATTACTGTTAAAAGAGTAAGTTATGCAATGTATTCGGGAAATAAATTTAAGCTCTTATAAGCATGACTTTTGAACAAACAGATTCATGGTAGCAGCGTAAGAAATGAAGATATTAATAAGCTTTGAACTTGTTGAGATTTATACTATAGGAAAGAGAGGACATTATGCCAATAATTGAGGTCAGTAACTTGGTCAAGGATTATAAACAAAATGTGAGAAAAAAAGGTTTACTGGGAGCGCTTCAAAGTCTTTTAATTCCAGATTATTTAACTAAAAGAGCGGTGAATGAGATAAGCTTTACAATAAACAAGGGGGATATGGTAGGCTTCATCGGTCCGAATGGAGCGGGAAAATCCACAACGGTAAAAATGTTGACCGGCATACTTTCACCAACTTCTGGAACGATTAGCCTGAATGGTATGTCACCTCATAAGGAAAGAAAAAGAATTGCTTCAAAAATCGGTGTGGTATTTGGCCAGAGATCCCAATTGTGGTGGGATCTTCCCGTTTCAGACACCTTTGATCTGCTTAAATACATTTATAAAATTCCAAATAAGACTTTTAAGGTAAACATGGATATTTTTAATGAACTTTTAGGACTTCATGAGTTTATAGCTCAACCGGTCAGACAATTAAGCCTGGGACAGCGAATGCGGGCCGACATTGGGGCTGCACTACTGCATAATCCGGAAATAGTTTTGTTTGATGAGCCCACAATTGGATTGGATGTAGTTGCTAAAGAAAAAATCAGAAATTTTATAAAATGCATTAATTCTGAAAACAAAACAACAATGCTTTTTACAACACATGACATGATGGATATAGAGAAGACTTGTAAGCGAATGATCATTATTGATCAGGGTGTAATTATATATGACGGAACAGTTGAACATATAAAGGATGTATATGGAAAAGAACGTACATTAGTAGTGGAATTCAGTGAAGAATTCTCAGAAATCTCACTTCCGTCAGGTGTTGAGGTGATCCGGGAAAATAACAATAAAAAGTGGTTGAAATTTAAAAAAGATGAAATACAAATATCCGGCCTTATTTCTGATCTGACACAAAAATATGGTATTCAGGATTTTACTATTCAGGAACCTGAAATAGAGTCCATTATAAGAAAGATATACGAAGGAGGGATTAACTTTGATCAGAGCTTATATGGAGCTGGTGAAGAAGTCATTCCAGAACAACTTGGCATATCGCATTGATTATTTTGCCGGACTGATTAACACTTTATTGATGATCTTTGTAAATATCGCCATATGGAAGGCAATATATGAGGAAGAAGAAGCCATTGGCGGAGTTCAGCTTAAGATAATTATTACATACATAATTCTTGGATTTCTCATGCAAAGTGTATTTGCAATGGATGAATACTTTATTGAAAATAAAGTGAGAAGTGGCTTAATATGTTCAGATCTCATGAAACCGTTGAGTTTTCGGCTATATGTATTTTTCTATAATTTGGGTGGTACTTTTTTTAAGATTTTAATGCAACTTATACCTGCATTAATTGCTTCTTTACTTCTTTTTAGACTCCTTGCACCATTTTCCCTCCAAATGGGAATATACTTTACGATTAGTTTTATATTGGGCTATTTGGTTTTATATAGCTTGAATTTTCTTGTTTGGGTCAGCTCCTTCTGGTTTTACTGGACCTTTAGTCTGGTAACAATAAAAGATGCCCTGGTAATGGTGTTATCGGGAGCATTGATTCCGTTATGGTTTATGCCTCAATGGCTGTTTGATTTTATAAAAATGACCCCATTTGATTCCATTTATTATATTCCTATCGCAATTTATCTGGGACAAATTCCTGTCAATGAAATCATTTTCAATATTTTAAAGCAGCTTTTCTGGATATTTATACTGACCACAATTGGACATATTGTATGGAAGGCTGCCACAAAGAAATTGGTTGTGCAAGGAGGTTGAAGAATTGGAACAGGTTCACTCACATACTATAAAAGAAAGTTTTAAAATGTTTTTTAAATTTTCAAGTCTTAACTTAAAATCAATGCTGGAGTATAAATTTGACCGCTTTTTAATTTCCTTTGCAATTTTTATTCGTGAAATGGTAAGCATCATTGTAATGTTACTTATCTTTACCCGATTTGTCAGGATACGCGGTTGGGAAATGAATGAGATGTTTTTCCTATACAGCTTTTTGTTTCTGTCTTACAGTCTCTTTATATTCTTTTTCACAGGTATTCGGGATTTTGATAATATGGTTTATTCCGGAGAGCTGGACAGGTTTTTAATAAGGCCTGTGGGATTAATGTTTCAAGTTATTGCTTCACGTGTTGATTACTGTGCTACCGTTGGTCATGGAGCAGTTGGGATTATTCTGTTTCTGAAAACATATAACACCGTAGGTATCCAGTGGGATCTGAAAAACGTATCCTATTATATCGCTGCACTGGTGGGAGGAGCTATAATACAGGCTGCACTTTTCATGATATCCTCCTGCCTGAGTTTCTGGACTATTAGAACTATAAACCTGAGAAATCTGATTTTCTTTAATTCCAGAAGATTTGCAGGATACCCCATCAGCTTCTATCCCGGAATTATTCAAAAAATGCTCATATTTGTAATCCCTTTTGCTTTTGTCAGCTATTTCCCCGCTCAATACTTTTTGAGAAAGCCGGATATATCAATGTTCTGGAATGGTTATATGTATCTGACTCCGGTAGTTGGGATTGCAATGTTTGCTGTAGTATATTCATTCTGGAGGTTTGGATTAAAGCATTATTCCAGCGCAGGCAACTAGTTAACAGGTGTTTTATGGGTGACATCTGAACAACTTTTTAGTTTAACAACTTGAGGGTAAAGTTATGAAAAAAGACCAGGTCCTTAAAAACAGAATTGATTTGCTAAGACAACAATTATACAGCATGATCGAAAAAGACTCCTGTATGCAGTCAGGTCAGCTTCTTGATTTAAGTGTGGAGCTAGACAAGCTTCTTAACAATTGGCTGGAGAACAGTGAAGTTATTAAACCCGATTTTCAAGGGAGATAGTTTTCGGAAAGATATACCGGCGGAGGTCGCAATAATTGTTTTATTGCAACGAAGTGCAGTGAAACTGCACTTTTCAACAATGGAAGTATTTTCGGAAAATAGCCCTTTAAAAAATAGAAGGTTATTATTAACTATTCCCTAAGGCAGTGTCAAAGCATACTGGTACTAGATTTAAGAAGAATTATAATATTCCAATTTTAAAATGGAGAAGGCGTATGAAAAAATATAGAAACCTAATTGTGCTTGGTGTTATTTTGGTAGGAGTTGTTATATTTTTAATATATAGAAATGTCAACTTTAATGATCTGCTTTTAAAATGCGGATATTACGAAAAAAAAATAAGTATTATCAATACCGCAGATATTCATGGACACATTATCTACGATAATGATGCAGGCGGATACTATACACTTGACCAGGTCAATGTCATGATGGGTATGCCGCTTATGAAGACGGTAGTTGACGAAATAAGGCAGAAGGATAAAGATGCATTGCTGTTGGATAGCGGTGACATGTTTCACGGTACAAATGAAGCTAATGTTCAAAAGGCACAGGGGATAGTCGAGGAAGCTAATTTGATGGGTTATGATGCCATGGTCGTAGGTAATCATGATTTTGATTTTGGATTGGACAGGCTGATAGAAATAAAGTCCCAGCTGAATTACCCAATGCTCTCTGCAAACATATATAAAGACGGAAATCCATTATTTCAGGAATATAAGATTGTAGAAATTGGAGGCAAAAAAATCGGCTTGTTCGGTTTAACTGTTGAGGATGCTTTGGTATACACAAATTCAAAGGATACAAAGGGAGTTACGGTAGAAGATCCCATCAAGGCTGCTGCCAAAATGGTTGAATTCCTAAAAAAACAAACTGACTCAATTATTTTGATCTCGCATTTGGGTGATGAGATTGATAAGCAGGTTGTGGATCAGGTAAAAGGAATTGACTTGATTTTATGCGGACATCATCACTTCTTATATGAAAAGGCTGTCAACTATAAAGGTACATATCTTGTGGAGGCTGGGGGCTATAGTACTCATGTGGGACTGGCAGAGATGTATTTCAGAAAGGGAAAAATATCAAAAGTGGTGTGGAAGGTAATACAAAATACAGACGAAACTAAAGCAAATGAAGATATGAAAAAGCTGGGAAATAAATACTATGCCCTCGCCATGGAAGCTGGAAAGGAGCAGGTAGGAAAAGCAGCAGTCAATCTGGATGGTGTCAGATCAAGAGTCAGATCTCAGGAGACAAATCTTGCAAATTTACTTGCTGACGCAATGCGGGAAACAGGTAATGCTGATATTGCCCTTATGAATGGCGGTGGCATCCGTGAAAGCATTCCGGCCGGTGAGGTAAATCTATATAAGATAGGAAAAGCGCTTCCATTTTCCAACTATCTGGTAACAGCTGAAGTCAAGGGTGAAAATATATACCTGGCCCTGGAAAGAGGCATCAGACAGTATCCAAACTCAGGCACCAATGGCGGGTTTTTACAGGTGTCGGGGATAGACTATGTTTTTGATGCATCCAAAAATGCAGGGAGCAGAGTTGTGAGCATTATGTTGGATGGTAAGCCTCTTGACAGGAGTAAATATTATAAGGTTGCCTTAAACGATTACATCTTTAACGGCGGGGATAATTACACCGAATTTGAAGACAGCCAATTGCTCTACAGAGGAGAATTGTTGAAAGATGTTTTGGCTAAATACATAAGGGAAAAGAGAGAGGTAAACCCTGTCACAGAGGGAAGAATAAAAGTCATCAATGAGCGGTACAAGTAACCTGATGAGGAGTGAAGCCGTGGGAAACAGTACTGTTAAAATACATAAGGATACCGGTACGTTAATAGCTTGTGAAGGATTAAGCGGTTGCGGTAAAAGTGAAAGCATCGGAGAATTGAGCAGGTATTTGTCTTCTCTAGGGTATTGTGTTTATGTAATTGAATGGAATTCAAATAAAAACATAAGAAATATGGTTAAATTCCTTCATTCTAAAAAACTGTTAACTGCGTTTATTTACAGTGTATTGCAATGGATAAGCTTTTTAAAGGATTATTTTAACAGCATACTGCCTTTACTAAAAAAAGACTGTATTGTAATTGCCGACAGGTATATCTTTACAGGCATAACCAGAGATAAGGTTAACGGTACCACAGATATGATCGGACGCCTGTTCTTCAAATTAATCCGGGCACCGGACATGGAGTTTTTCTTTGATACCGATCCGGAAATATGTAAGAAGAGGATTCAAATTAGGAACAAGGAACTTTTCCATCCAAATAAGTATATTCATAAAAACAGATTTCTGAAGGATAAAGAACTGTACTATTTGAAAAAGCTGAGAATTGAATATGTCAAATGGTTTGACAAGCTTGGAACCTCAGGTAGTACTCAGGTGATTCGTATTATTAACAACAATTGCACCATGAATGAGTTCGTAAGAGGCTACATAGAGCAAAAGCAGTTTGCTGTCAATGAAAGCCGGTTTTACAGGCAGGAACAGTGCAAATAGCTGAACTGGGCAGAAATCCAGCAAATCCTATATTAAATGTAACTAAAGGAGACTTAATTATGCAAAAAGAAGAAATTGTAAAAAGGATATTTGATATCCTTCAGAGCCGCTGTCAGTTTAACGCAGATAATATCAAACCTGATGCTGATTTAAGAGATAATTATGGCATAGATTCTATTGCTCTGGTGGAGCTGCTGATTGAAATAGAATGTGAATTTGATATCACAATTGACAGTAATTTACTTACCTACGAGTGCTTTTCAACAGCTGATGCAATATCAAACTACGTTTTGAATAAATTGACTGATGTGAGTTGTATCTAAATACGTAAAGGCTAAGGTGAAAATATGGACAAACATTCTATTCAAAACGTTCCCAGATATTATGAACCTTATGTGAGCGATTGCTTTCATAATGCACTGGCAGCCCAATTGCTCTACATGGGCTTAAATCCCACTGTAATACTGGCAGATTACCTGTCATTTCTATATGACAGCGAAACCGGATATATGGGTGTTAATTATTTGTACAAGTACAATACCTCTGTTGAGTTTACAGAGGAAGAATTAAATACATCCTTTGAACTGGCATATTTTCCGGTGCCTGAAAATTTTGGCAAAGCGGCTTCTTTGAATAAATCAGAACTATTAAAAGACAAAATTATAGTAAGAATGTATTTGGAAAATGACTCAAAACTGGCATATAAAAGACTTAAGGAATTAATTGATGGAGATATGCCTGCGGCAGTGGCAGTAGACTTGCATTACATGCAGTACCACAGAGCCTATAAAAAAGATCATGGTCTTCACTATGTTGTAGTGACAGGATATGACGAAGAGGCAGGCTGGTATGAACTATTTGATAAATACAAGCTTTCCAGCAGTGACTTTGACGGCAGATTACCCATTGATGAGCTTCTACTGGCAAGGGCATCTGAGAATCCGCAAAAAAATCCGTTAATGGGTGAATTCTCAAGACCGCTTCAAAATGTTTGGTGTGAGATAGGAATTCATGATGAATTCAGAATTGAAGACAAACAGCTTATTGCCGTTCTCAGGGAAAGCTGTGAACGAATGAGCAGCCGTAAAAAAGTATTGGGTATTCAATGCGGGTTTAATGCATTTAATGCTTTGCTGCAGGATCTGGGAAGTAAAAAAAATGAGGGTCTTGGTGAGAAAAATTTATATCTGTTTAAAACCTATTACAATGAAACCTTCAAGACAATTGCAAGGAGCAGAAAAAGGTTTAATGCATTTATTAAGGAGCTTAAGCTGATTCCATCTGAAATGCAGTTAGAATCAGTACATCAGCTTGAGGAGTCTGCAAGGAAGTGGGATATATGCGCAAATCTGGCCCTTAAGTTAGGTATTACAAGATCAATTGCTCTGATAGACGACATAATTAGCCAGCTCGGAGATATCAGAGAGAGGGAAATGCAGGTTGTCAAATCAATGGAAAGTTGGCTTAAAAACTCATAATTCCGGTGGATTTGACCTGTTTACCAATTGTGTAAATATAAAGGGGAGAAAATATGGTTAAATCAGAAAACTCGCCGTGGAATCTCTTTGAAGACAGCTTATATAAGTATGAAAGTAATGTGATGCTAATTCACAACGGGAAAGAATTTTCATACTCACAAATCTATAACAAAGTGCTTTACTTCTCGCAAAGCATTGATCAACTGGATTTTACCGTTGCGGGCATATATCTTCCCAACGGACCCGAGTTCATTTACTGTATGCTGGCCTTAAACAGGGGAAAGAAGCCGGTGGTATATTTATCCTACCAGTTTAAGGGTGAAGTGCTGGCAGAGATGATTAACTACTCGGATATGGAGGTACTGGTTACCGATGAACAGGGTTACAGGGAAGTCCAAAAATGCAGGGATAAAATTCAACTGAAATATCTGCTTGTTTATAAAGCAGCCGGACGGTTCGAGCAAATATCTTTAAGCAATAGCGCACATAAAGAATTGAGCGGTTATACTTCAAGTACTTTTGGAGTATGCTTCACCTCAGGGTCTACAGCCAGGCCTAAGGGCATTCTTCTTTCAAACAGAGCAATTTCAGGGAACGCAATTGCAGTGGCGGAGTTTTTAGATTTTAAAAGCACTGACCGTACTTTGGTTCCCCGTTCTTTCGCACAGGCCAGCCCCATTTCCGGTGATATACTCATGGCTGTCAGCAAAGGGGGGAGCATAATCATTCTGAATGATTTGTTTCATCCGGGGATTTTTTTAAAAGCCGTGCAGGATTACAGGGCAACAACTGTGTTCATGATACGTACCATGCTATCGCAGGTTCTGGATTATCCGCAGTTATCAACCTTTGATCTGAGTTCATTGAAGAAAATATTACTGGGAGGTATGATTAACCCCGGCAGGATATTCCAGGAGGCGGAAAACAAGCTCAAGGGAATCAGCCTATATAATGCCTATGGCATTTCAGAAGCGTCAGCCAGGGTGTCATTTGCAGAACAATCGGATATAAAGCGTTTTCCGGGAACTATCGGAAAGCCAATGAAGGGCTGCGATATCAAAATATACACTGAGGATGGAACAGAGGCGAAAGCGGGAGAAATTGGCGAGCTATATGTAATCAGTGACTATGTTATGGACGGATACTATAAATCGGAGAGCATGACTAAAGAAGCTCTGACGCCTCTGGGATTACGGACAAGAGATACCGGGTACAAGGATGAAAACGACTTATTTTATGTTATCGGGAGAAGTGATGACTTAATTATCCAGGGAGGTAACAAGGTATATCCCATTGATGTGGAAGAAGTTTTATTAAAGCATCCGGCAGTAGCCGAAGTGGTTGTTTTGGGGATTCTGGATGAAAAGCTGGGAAAGAGAATTGTGGCAATACTGAGTTTGAAATATGGGTTTCAAGCAGAAATACAGGAGCTATACAGGTTCTGCAGACAAAATCTTGAGGATAAGAAGGTTCCAAAGGAAATACACATTGTTGATAAAATCCCCAGAAACTCTATTGGAAAAATCAGCAAGGCAGAATTGCAAAGTTATTATCAAAGTCAATTGATACCAACCAAAGGCAAGGTATTCAACCATATTTGACTTGTATAAATTAAGAAATGGGAGGCTTTTAGTTTGAAAGAAACTGAAAGTTTCTGGAAAACTAGTGCACATGTGCCTATTTTTTAGGCACTAAAAAATAAATGGCACGTGCAATAAATTTAAGCCCATAAAAAATTTCATTTGAAATTTTTGGTTCTGCATTGGGCAAATTCATTTTGCACGATGCGGAAATGGAGCTTAAAATGAATAGGAATGAATTGACATTGGAAAGACAGCTGGTATTGATGTCTGCTGTGGAGATTGATGAGGTACAGGGCGAAGAATTTATAAAAATACTGGACAGCCAGCTGGATTGGGCGGATATTATTTTTCAGATGATAACTCATAGAACTGCAAACATGTTTTATTACAATCTGAAAAAATTTAAGCAGGCGGGAAAACTTGAAAAGGAAATTCAGAGGTTGCTGGAAGCACAGTGGCAGGTCTATGGTGAAAGAAACAGACATTATTTAAAAGAACTTACAGAGGTGCTGAGGATTTTTAATGAATATAAGGTTGTAGTGCCTGTTCTGAAGGGGAATCTTTTGGCCAGTATTGTTTATCCGGCACTTGAAACGAGAATATTCAATGATTTGGACCTGATAATGAAACTGGATGATGTAGACAGTGTAACAAAAGCTCTGGAAAGTATCGGATTTGTACAGGGTCATTTCGATGAGGAAAAGCAGCAGATCATCGCGGCTTCCAGAAAAGAGAAAATACTTCAGCAGATGGTATCTCACGAATTGCAGGAATTTCAGAAGCTGAGTGACAACAAGTTTGCAAGTCTGGTCCAGGTTGATGTGAACCACGACATTCTCTGGAAAGGAAATTGTCCGTATAAGGTTTCTACAAAAGAACTGATTGAAAGAGCTCTTCCTGTTGACATAAATGGTGCAGAGGGGTATATGCTGGACTATATTGACAATATAATTCAGCTCAGCTGCCATTTGTATAAGGAAGCAACCCTTATGATGTGGGTCACCGATTTAAGAGACCTGAAGATATATAAGTTTGCAGACCTTTATATGTATGTTAAAAAGTTCTTTGAGAAAATAGATTGGAAATTATTAGTGGAAAGAGTCAGCGGGTATGGTCTTGAAAAAGTGGTTTACTATAATTTTCATTATATAGAAATGATGTTTGGTGCACTTGTTCCGGAAGCGGTAATGGACAGTCTACGGCCTTCTGACCTAACTTATCTGGATGAATACGGGATTGAAAACAAAGAGGCTTCAATATGGGAATATGATTTCTTTACACGTCTTTTCGATACAAACAGGGTTCTGACTTTAGCTGAAAACCAGGTGTCGGGAATGACAAAGTATTTGGATGCAAAAGCAAAGTCAGATGGGGTTTTCAAGCATAGGGTGCTGCAATCCTGACTAAAGTGGCTTTTATGGATCAGAAAAGGAGCTCCGGTAAATGAATGACATCAGTTTGCATGAAATTACGCAGAAATATGGTACACCGCTTTATGTATATGACGGGGACAAGTTCGTTTCACAATATAAGAGGTTAGAAAGTTGTCTCCCGGATGAATTTGAGATTTTTTACTCAATGAAGGCCAATCCTCTGCTTGGAATATGCCAGCTTTTCAAGGAAATGAACAGCTGTATTGAAGTTGCGTCGGACGGTGAATTGTATGCAGCGTTGGAAGCAGGCTTCCTGCCTGAAAACATAATTTTTACCAGTCCGGGTAAATCATATGAGGAACTGGAATATGCAATTAGACATAAAATATACAGCATAAATGTGGAGTGTCTTGAAGAGGCCTGCATCATTGATAGGATTGCCTCAGAAAGAGACTTGACAGTTGATATCTCCTTACGGATCAACCCGGATTTTGAAGGTGGAGGCTCAAGCATAAAAATGTCCGGAGTGCCAACCCAGTTCGGTATTGATTATAATTTGCTAGAAGAAGCATTTGACAAATTATCCTCACTTTCACATCTCAATATTATAGGAATTCACGTCTATACCGGAACTCAGGCACTGGATGCACAAAAGATACTTTATGGCATGGAGCAAATTATACTACTGGGATTGGATTTATCGAAAGCCTATGGGTTTCCTCTAAAATTTCTGGACCTGGGCGGTGGGTTTGGCATCCCCTATTTCAAGGGTGAGAGTCAACTGGATATGGAGCTTTTGAAAAAAGGTCTTAACCAGATATGGGATAAATATAAGGAGCCTTTGGCAAAGACCAGGGTTGTAGTTGAGAGTGGAAGGTTCCTGTTGGCAGAAGCGGGGATTTACTTAACGAAGATTTTATATAAAAAGGAATGTAAGGGTATAAGGTTTATTGTCTGCGATGGCGGTTCAAACCAGCATGCTTCATCGGCCTTTCTGGGGAGGCACATTCGAAATAATTTTCCTATGCATGTCCTCAATAAAACCGACGCCGGGGAAGAGGTTAATGTAGTCGGGCCACTTTGTACACCTACTGATATGATAGCACAGAAAGTCATGCTTCCTGCAGTTACCCCCGGAGACATTATTGCAATAGAAAAATCAGGTGCCTACGGGCTGACTCAGAGTCCGGCAGCATTTTTGAGTCATCCGCTGCCGGCAGAGGTTATTCTGTATAACAACATGACTTATTTGTTGAGAGAAAGGGGGAGAAAAGAAGAATTTTTGAGGGGACAGAAAAAACTTCTATTTGAATAGGCTTTTCGAAAATTCTTTGACACATATGGATGAAAAGTTCAATTTGATTAAATATCTTACTTCAACAAGGAATGAGGGTATCATTGTATGGCTCTGCAATATTGGCGCTGAGAGATACTGGAACAGGGTTAGTACAGGTGTAGTTGACAGGAGCGAAGACGTCGTAGTCAACCGGGTAGAGGAAATGAACCTCCTTTTATGCAGAGAACAGGATTTTATCATACTAAGGAAAGCCCCTGATGAAGAATATCTGCATACATTGAAAAAAATGGGGTTTTCAGTTCCAAGAATTCTGATACTTAACAATTCAGATTTGTATACTCCGATTTCGGAATTAATACTTAAGGACGAGAAGTTACTTTCGGAATTGAAGTTAATAGCTTCTCAAAATAGGGAAGTGTATTTTGTTCCTTACGGTGTTACATATCTGGAGGAACAAATTGCACAGGAAACAGGATTAAATCTGGTAGGAGCTCCGGCAGCAATAAATGCCAGAGTGAATGACAAGATCTTCAACAGAGAAATATCTTTGAAATTGAATTTCCCTGTTTGCCAGGGGTATGTATGCCAAAGTGTTGATGAAATGCGCAGAGCTTATAAAGAGCTTGCCGAAAAACCGCCGTACTTTGAAAAAGTTATAATAAAAGAACCAAATGGTGCATCAGGAAAAGGCCTGTACGTTGTGGAAAGCGAAGAGAAACTGGAGTCAACCTTACGCTTGATTGCCAGATTATCAAAAGGGAACTCTGAAAGTAAATGGTTGGTGGAAGGCTGGTATAGAAAAAAAGCCGATTTGAATTATCAGATATATATTTCTCCAGGCGGCCAAGTGGATACCTTCTCTATAAAGCAGCAACTGCTTAAGGATACCGTCTATATAGGATCTAAAATACCGCCTGAGCTTGCTTCAAATGTGCTGGGGCAAATAAGGGAATATGGGACGAAAATTGGAGAATATCTATATGGAATAGGTTTTACAGGTGTAGCGGGAATAGATTCCATTATAACTGAAGATGATGTAATTATTCCCATCATTGAAATAAACGGAAGATTTACTTTGTCCACCTACATATCATTCCTGAATACGGTAATGGAAAAAAAGAAGATTCTGTCAAGGTACTTCAAAGTCCTTACTAATATTCCCCTGACCTACCATACATTAAATACTGAATTGGATAAACATGGGCTCGGGTTTGACTTGAAAAATCGAAAAGGTATTTTTGTATACACAGCAGGAACACTGCCTGCAGCATTTACAGAAGGATCTTCAACCTGTAACGGTAGAGTGTTTACACTTATTTCAGCTGATGACTGGGAGCAGGTGGATGAATACAACGCTATACTGGAGAATGTTATTCAAGGAATCACAAATTGAATTTCGACACAGATATGAAAGGAAGGAATATAACTATGGTAATTGAAAAAGAAAATGTAATCAGGATGCTGCCTCAGGTTTTAAAAAGGGATCCAGCAGAATTCTCGGAAATAAATGACAATACAGATTTAAGAGAACACGGTTTGGACTCCATAAGCAGTATAGAGCTTATTGTAATGTTGGAAGGTGAGTATGATATCTGCGTCGAAGATGAGGACCTGCTTATTGAGAACTTCAATACGGTGGAAAAACTTATGCTTTTGCTGGAGAAATACATTGGGAACAGTTGAAAAAATTATAGTGAGGCCTAAAGATGCAAAAATCTGATTTAGAAAACTTCTGTTTTTTTTCAAACAGGGACGGAAGCTATGATGTTGTTTCTATGGCATTAAATTGTTTCGAGTCCTCCGTTTACAATGTGGTTAAAAATAACAGGTCTCTTGAAAAAGAACTTGTTATTCCCTTGTTCATCAGGGATATAAGCCCAACCCTATGGTACAATAATGCTTCCGGTATTTTCAGAATCTACAACCGGAGCAGAAACATCTCTCCGCTCTGGAAAAAGTACATCACTGTACATACGGATGTAAAAAGAAAGGACAAAAATGCAGTAGGTTTTCTTGAAACTCTTTTGGACAAAGGACAGATGGTCATCATTCAAACTGTTTTTGAAAGAGTAAAATATTTGTCCTGGTATAATCCGAACTTTGAGTTTGATTCCTATTATGAAGGAGAAGAGCAGCACGCAAATATTGCAGTTTATCATGAAGATGACAGGATTTATTATTCTGAAAAAATACCCTACAATATACATAAGGAAAATTATATACCTTACGAATATAACAGTCAGATTGGAGTGGCTCTTAAGTCTGAAATAGAGGATGCCTGCAATCATTTTTTAAGATGCTACACGCTTGAAGTCAATGAAAGGAAACTTAAGTCGGGTGACGGTCTTGAAAATGATGTCGCGGACATTATTCATGCCATGGCGGATAATTTCAGGGGAGACATTGAAGAGGTGAACGGATACACAAGGTGTTATGGTTCGTATGCTCTGGAGAAACTTAAAGAGTATTGCAACGAGGGTATTGACCTGAATAGGTACTTTATTACGCAGGGTTGGACCATTAAGGACAGGATATCCTTTGACATATGGATGTTTCATGGGTCCAGACAAATTCTCCTTGAATATCTCATTCTGAAAGAAAAACATTATATAGGTAACGCTGAACTAAATCATATAAAGGACACACTTTCGGAGGCAATTATACAGTGGAAGGCCCTGGAAAGATCAATATCCAGATTACTGCAATCGGGGTCTACCAGACTTAATCCTAAAATCGGAATGCGTATTGATTGTTTGCAGGCTGTTGAAAACAGGTTAAACAGCCAGTTAAAAGCTTATAAATAAACTTCCTTAAGTTAAATAGTTCTCAGTATCATATATTTTCTACATCTGGCATTTTGTCTAAAAGGAGAATAGAAAGATGAAATATATTATACCCGGGTTTGAAGCGGTGACAGGTCAAGCGTGTGTATTGACAGCTTTGCACAACATTACTATGTTCAATAAATGCCATTATTCAGAGACTGATCTATTTTTTATATGCAATGAATTAAATGTTGAATATCGGCTTGATCTGAACTATATCGCCAGCAACTCAGTTGTGAATTTGCCAAACCTGGAAAAAGAAACAGGTACAAAAGTTTGCATGTCTGATAGCAATTTTGGTGATGACTTTACTCAAAAAGTACATAGCTTGTTGGTTGAAAACAAACTTGTTATGCTATTTGTAAATACCTGTAAACTAACCTATTCGAGTATATACACCGAAAATATTAACCGTTATCATGTTATTCTAATATATGGAATAGATGCAGAAAACGATTTTGCTTATATAGCTGATTCCCACTTAAGAGATTATTCGGGGGAGATATCCATATTTCAGGGGAAAGTATCACTTAAGGAAATATCTGCTGCGGTATACAGACTTGCCTGGTTTGACTTTAGCAACAAAAAAGATTTGAATAAGAATGACATCTTTTCGGCTGCTAGAGCCAATTTTGAAGAGTTTCTCGATGGACGCCTGCAAGAAGGAAAAATATTTTATGGTATGGCTGCATTGAAAAAATATATCGAGGACTTCCGGGAACTCGCCTTTTTGGATGATAATCAGCTTGCCGGGACATGTGTCAATTTGAATTATTTTATAAAAATATGCAGTTTTAACTATATAAATAGCTACCTGATTAGTTTTATAAAAGAGAATTCAACATATACGGGCTTCAATGCCGAAGAAGTTCTAAAAAGTTGTGAAGCCGTCTGTCTGGAGTGGATAAAGGTTTCACTAACCATTTTGAAGCTGGGAAAGTCTCTAAAAAAAGACATGATATGCAAAATCATAGAAAAAAGTGAAGATTTACTTGAAATTCAAACTGATGTTTATTATAAGTTTATGGAGTTTTTAAAGCATATAAATAATTTTGAAACAGTTAAACAATAACTTACATTTTTCAAGGACCAGCTTCTGAAAATTCTTGTTGTGGTTTAGAAATACTATTTAAGGGAGAGAAGAATATGAGCAGCAAAGCCCTTCCCATTACAATACCGCCAATTATAGGATACACCGTCCATGCATATCCTCTGACCGTTGCCTTCAGCAGTGAAAAATGCTTACCGTGGTTTTTCAGCAACTATATCCAATTGGTAAGCAATACTGAATATGATGGCATTTTTCTCGATTTCTTAACATTATGCAATATTTTAAACGGAAACAGATGGATAGATTTTCTTTTCCCCGGTATTCCCTGGCTGAACTGTTACTCAATAGAGGACTTTGTGATAACAAAATGTAATTTGGATATAAACAGTTTGATTAAAGCGGCTTTGGATGAAAATAATTATCTGGTGCTTTTTCTGGATGAATTTCATATTCCAAACAGGAGAACATTTCAAAGGTCTTCATTTTTTCATGAAAATTTTATTTACGGATATGATACTGATACAAAGACTTATGACATTTTAGGTTTTGATGACAGAAGACTTTTCAGCAGCGGGAAGATTAGCTTTCAAGACCTTGAACAGGCCTATATGAGCAATCATCTGAATAATCCGGTTGCCTCCTCCATAAGACAGATGAAAATCGATAATAATTACTTCTATGATTTGGATCTTCAGCTTATCAGCGATTCTCTGCTTGACTATATTAATTCACGGAATACTTGTTATGTCTATAACAGTATCAGGAATCCAATAAAAAATTGTGTTTATGGTATTAGTATTTATAATGAATTGATAAAGTATTTTGAATTACTGTATAATGACAACATCCGTTATGATATTCGACCGGTACATATATTGTGGGAACATAAAAAATGCATGCTCCTCAGGCTTGAATATTTATCTAAAAGGTACTCTGAGGCTGGATTATATGATATTTATGAAAGGTATACAGTTATTGAGCAAAAATGTCTATCAATTCGTCAGTCACTTATTAAGTATTCTATTTCAAAACAACCTTCACTTATAAGAAATATAATTTCAACTTTGAAATTTGTTTATGAATTTGAACAGAAAACCCTTAACCAGCTTATTTTGAAAATACAGCCCTTAATAGATTAATATAATAAAATCGTCGGAGAGTATACAAAAACGGCCTTCCAGAAAGAGGGCCGTTTTTGGTGTTTTTGTCAGAGCTTTTATTCCAGTGAATTACTATACGGTGGTACTCCGCTATTCATTATTATGGAAAAATATCCCTCTTCATTTAATCTGTGATCAGTCCAAAGACTTTCCGATAAGAAATATTTATAGCTGTTAAGCCCTGCGTTCCAGTAAGGATCTATATAATACCAATTGCCGTCGACCTTTACCTTATTCCAAGCATGTCCGGCAAATCCAATTCCACTGCGGTTGTCTGCACTGCCAATACAATAATATACTTCTATTCCGATACAGTCACACAGAAAACTAAAGGTTTCGGCATAGGATGCGCATACTCCGCTGCCAGTCAGGACTACTCCCGATATAAGATCCTTATAGGTTTCATCAACAGCTTTGCCGCTATATGTTGAATTGAAATAAGTCTGTATCACCTTAATTTTTTCTCTGTCACTCAGTGCAGAGGAAAACAGGTTATTATCATCTAAAAATTTCCGTACTGCTGTCAGCGTAGTTAATGCTTTCCCGGTATATCCGCTCAGATCATTGTTTTTGATTGCATCAACGGGATCAAGTTTTTCCAGCCCGTCTCCAACAACAACTTTTAATTCTTTAGTAATACCTGCCACTGTTACTTTTATATAGCATGTACCATTTTTTAATCCTTTTACGTAGACGCCTTCACAACGCTTATAATTACTGTTCAGGTCTATGTGATAACTTTTTTCCGCAACAGCAATGTCACTGTTTGTCGAAGTGATTTCAACATCCTTCATAAGCGGCAGGATGCCTTTTGCAAAGCCCGCGTATTCCTCGATATTTGTCTCCAGCCAGAGTTCCGGAACGGTAAAACCGTCATAAGCAACAGCGTTCATATTAATGGTCCTGATTTCTTTTCCATGAATAGATACAATAATTTTAAAGTCCCCGGCTGCGGATGCTGTAACCATCCCCGTACTGCTGACTTTAACACCGGGGTTACCGGTAACCTTATAGCTGATACCTATTTTTCCAATTTCAGTTGCACTGTAAGTGTAGGAT
The DNA here is from genome assembly GCA_023409265.1 of Bacillota bacterium. GTDB lineage: Bacteria > Bacillota > Clostridia > Acetivibrionales > DSM-1351 > Ruminiclostridium. The sequence goes on from JAEYHZ010000004.1 coordinate 213,138, forward strand.
ACCGGATTCATACTGACTCCGGCTCCGTCCACAAATACGGTTGTATGGGCAGGTTCAAAAGATATTTTTGCGGGATTTATTACATTAATTTCACAACGATAACCTTTTTTATTCACAGTAGCATTTATATATGCTCTTCCGTACCCGGTAGCCGTTACTTTGCCGGAACTTGCAACTGATGCAACTTCACTATTTGAGGAAGACCATACAACTTTTTGGGAGGTACCTGTTACCTTTAATGTTGTTGTTTCACCTTTTAACAGGTATGTACTGGAGGCATTTAATGAGATCTGAGAAGATTTTGCAGCTGCAGCTGCAAAAGACTGATTTGTAAAATTAGCAAAAATTAAAAAAAGCACAGTAAAAACAAACATACTGAAGGCATATGGTTTTTTAATCATAAATTACACTCCTCTGGTAAAATGGTTACGGGTTGACTTGTTGACTCTTGTTTAACAATTTTTATATATTAATACAATATTATAGCAACGTAAACACATTATGTCAAAATCATCAGTATTAGACTTGCTTTTTTAACTAATAAAGGATAAGCCTTTATATCAAAATTATCATTCGTGCAATAATACTCTATATTTATAATGGACAAATTTTAATATCCAATTGTTGTGAATATAATTGAAATAGAAGTTTTCCAGCCTCTCATATTTTGATGCAGGTGGCGAAATGAGGTTTCAAATATGCCAAAAGTCAAATCAAAAAAAGTTCTGCCAACTTATAAAGGAAAAATCGATGTAAAAGACCTTGTGTTAAAAATAATATCATTGGCGGCAAGGAGGTAGCGGAGTAATATGCTGGGATTCAACAGGCCTGATATCAATTATCATATAGGAATATATGTAAGGCAGAGCAGAGATGAAAATGATGAAAACCTGGAAACCATAGATACACAGAAAAAGCTTTTAATTGATTTTGTTAAAAGAAATAATCTTGGAACCATATATAAAACATACGTAGATGACAATGTGTCAGGATCGGGCTTTGAAAGAAATGCACTTGAGGAACTGAAAAAAGATGTTTTGTCCTGCAATATAAATCTTATAGTCCTTAAGGATCTATCCCGACTGGGAAGAAATAATGCCAAAACTCTTTTGTTTCTCGACTTTCTGGAGGAGTATGGGGTCCGTGTCCTGACCTCCGACGGGAGGTACGACAGTTTGAAGGATAACGAAACTGTAGGTATTGATACCTGGTATAACGAAAGGTATATTCGTGACATATCTAAAAAAATAAGGGCAAATCTGCGTTTTAAAATAGAACAGGGTGAATATATAGGAAATGCACCTTATGGCTATGTGAAATCAGTCAATGAGAAAAACAAACTGGTCATTGATGGAAGAACCGCAACCGTAGTAAAGGAGATTTTTGAATTATATAAAAAAGGCCATGGCTATGCTGCCATTGCAAACATACTGAATGAGAAGAGGTATCCGTCCCCCTCCTCGAAAAACTCGGATATTCCTATTACCCCATGGAATCAGGTGGCGGTACAGAGAATACTTTGTAATCGCGTATACATAGGTGATACCGTCCAGGGCGTCAGCGAAAAAATAAGCTTTAAAAATAAAAAGACACGAAGACTTCCCTTTGATAAATGGATTATCACTACAAACACTCATGAACCAATTGTGAAAAATGAGGATTTTGATGAAGTCCAGAAAATGAGGGCTAAAAAGCGTTCTAATCAGGGATATAACAGAAATATTACACATCTTCTGAGTAACATGCTTTACTGTGGAAAATGTGGAAAGGCAATGTATGTTAGAGTAAGGAAAGACAGACCTGTCGGGTATATATGCAGCAGCTATTCAAAGAATGGCAGTGAATGCTGCTCGAGTCACTATGTTACAGAGGATACAATTGTTGATGTTATCTCGGATGAATTGCTGGAGATGTTATCGAACAGGGAGCTTATAGATAGCTTTAACCTGAAGTATAGCCATGAAGAAAGTGACGGACGGAAAAGGCACGAAATGGCTCAAAAACTTGACCAACAGATAATTGCCAGGCAAAAGCAGCAGGATATTTTGTACCTTGACAGGCTGGAAGAAAAAATCTCAGAGCAGCTTTTCTTCCGTATGAACAAGGGTCTTGAGGATAAGATAAATTTACTTAAGAAGGAGAAGGAAACGTTGTTGGAGGAAGAAAAAAAGCAGTTGGACAAAATGCATGTGATTGAAAGTTTCATTAACAGGATAAAAAATCAGGGAATAAATAAGAACATTATAGAGTTAATGGTTAACAGAATTATTGTATATGACAACAGTGACATTGCCGAACTCCAAAATATTGGGCTTAGCAAGGAGGAAATAAAGAATGGCTTGATAGTAATTGAGTATAATTACAATAATTGGAGGGAAGCGTAGACTACTATCCTGACTTTCAATAAGTACCGGTTAACATTGGATAGACCGGGTCAATAATAAATTTAGAGAAGACTATCAAAGGAGCTTACTATCAGAGTAGGCTTTTTTTGTACCAAATGGATAATTGTAAAGGTAATTGATATGTAACAGTTAATATTAGGGTTACATAATATATAGAAAGGAGGTGACTTTTTTGAAATATAGAAGATCAAAAAAAAGAAGAAAAAAACATGAAAATAATATGGGAAATACCGGGACTATAGAAAATATGGAAAACGTAGAAAATGTGGAAAAAAATCATGAAGTACAGACCCATGTTCACGAATTTCTGAGCAGTACAAAATTAGCTGAGGAAAATGATGACAGACATAATCATCGTGTTGCCGGTGTGACAAGTCAAGTCATTCCTATGTCGGGAGGCAGCCATAAACATGCGGTACTTTCCAATACAGATTTCTTCGATCATCTCCATGAAATTGGAGTGGAAACTGGTCCCGCTATAAATGTAGGAAATGGCAAACATGTGCATTTCGTTAAAGGTGCAACAACTATAAACGATGAGCATTGTCACAATTTTGCATTTGCTACACTTATTGAATCACCCTTATTACCCTTGGAGGGTTAATATTTGGAACTCTTTTTATGAGTCCTGAGACAGTACTGGGGCGTATTCACTATAAACATACAGAAATTGAATCCGGTGATTGTAACGCCCCAAATCCTATGACATACCAAAGTCTTACTTTACATGTGGCATGGCTATTCGCCGGGCTTTCCTTTTCTTTTGTTGCTGAATCTTGGATTGTCCGGGTTTTGGGTTATGGCTTGTTCTTCTTTATTTTGTGCATTAGGCTTGGAAGTTACCTTGTTCTTTTTGCCCTTAAACATTCGAAATAAGCTCCTTTTTATTAAATGTTTCTGAAATAACAATATTAAAGTATGTAAAAATGCTTATTTTTATGCGGTTACACTTTATTAAACAATTATAGTATCTTGGTCTTTTACTAATTTTTACTGATCAAAAAACAATCCAATTGGAGAATGAGCCCAATAGCTAAATTTTTACATATACTGGAACATAGGTGAAATATTATTTAATCGTTCCCAAGTATAATGTAAACCTGAAGGGAGGCCTGAAATAAATATGTCTGAGGTCAGCAATCTCAAGCAGAATGGCCAGCACAAGGATTTTAACGGCTATGGTGGTATAGAGGAACTGGATAAATTCATAAATAATGAATATGGATCCGGCTGGGCACAGAAAAAAAGCAAGAACATTAGTGGGATTCTAAATTTCAAACAAACAAGTTTTGGACCTGACAATAATAACAACTGTACACTGGCATCTATTACACGGATAATGAAGTATTACTCGGATCAGGGCTTGAAGGAAATCCCCGCAGATGTGAATGAGCTATACAGCATTGTCAGAGAAATAGGAATAAAACATGGCTATGACCCGGCAAAATCCGGACTTATAAGAGACTTGTTTATATATACTCCCTTTGAAATTAAAACCATGGTTAATGACACATGGAGTAAGTTTGGATATCCCTCGGGTAATTCCAAAAACAGGTACTTTAGAAAACTGAGAGCTATCAAGGAAAGTATAGATGACATGAACCCAGTCCTTTTAAACATAGCAGGTGGAGACTATAAAGGGCATACTGTCACTGTAACAGGTTATAAAGTTTTTGGCAGGGAGAGCCATCCCGATAGAACTTTTGTTCAAATATTTGATGGTTGGAGTGAAAACATCAGGTATATTGATTGGAAGAAATTCGGTTATACCTTGGCGAATGTAACAAGAATAATTTAGTTGTTGACAACTATTATCTTTTTCAATTATAATAATTAAAAATGTTAAAGGTAATGACTGGAAATAGTAAAAATACTTCAAGCTTTCAGAGAGTCGGCGTTAGGTGTGAGCCGATAGTCTTGCGGATTTTGAACTCGTCCATGAACTGCTGCCCGAGATTGTAGGGTAGGCCGGAACTCCACCGTTAAAAGGATAGATGGTGATAGCCATTGAAAGAGTGAATTCTTAAGAATTAATTAGAGTGGTACCGCGAGCTATGCCTCGTCTCTATAGAGAGACGGGGTTTTTTTATTGTCCTGGGAAGTATACATTTTTTGAACATAAATAAGGATTAAAATGCTTGCAACCAGTGTTATATGTTCCACCAAATACTTCCAGGGCGTAAAAAAATGATATTTGGATGACCAAATTCCGGGTTTGGTTCATCAATGAAAAATTTTACTGGTCTCTTATACACAAAAATATTAACGGAGGTTTTTCTATGAGCAGAAAAATACTTGTACTTGACACGACTTTACGGGATGGTGAGCAGGTTCCCGGAGCAAAACTGAATCTTTATGAAAAGCTTGAATTGGCACATCAACTCAAGGCTTTAAAAGTTGATATAATTGAAGCCGGCTTTGCTGCATCCTCACAGGGGGACTTCGATGCCATAAAAGAAATAGCCCGTCAAATTGGTGACAGCAGTATAATGGTAACAGCATTGGCACGTGCAGTGAAAGGGGATATTGATGCGGTGCATGAAAGTGTCAGATATGCACAGAATCCCATGATCCATATAGTCCTGGGGACTTCGGCAGTGCATGTTGATAAGAAGTTTAATAAGACACAGGATCAAATTCTGGAGATGGGAGTAAATGCTGTAAAGTATGCAAAGACCCTGCTTCCACAGGTACAATATTCTACCGAGGATGCCTCAAGGTCTGATTTTGAATACTTGTGGAAAACCATCGAAGCTGTTGTCAAAGCCGGAGCTACAATGATCAATATCCCTGATACCGTTGGTTACGCTGTTCCTGAGGAGTTCGGCGACCTCGTCAGGAAGATAAATTACCGCCTTAAAAACCTTGATGACAGGGTCTTATTAAGTGTCCACTGCCATAATGACACAGGAATGGCAACGGCCAATACTCTGGCAGCCGTAAAAAACGGTGCTGATAAAATAGAGTGTACCATCAATGGGTTGGGGGAAAGGGCAGGCAATGCGGCCCTTGAGGAAGTAGTCATGGCTATGAAACTCCGGTCAGAATACTATGATGCCCACACTGATCTTGTTACCAGAGAAATTTACAAAACCTCCAGACTGGTCAGCAACCTAACCGGGCTTGATATCCAGGTAAACAAGGCAATAACAGGTGATAATGCTTTTGCTCATTCTTCGGGAATTCATCAGGACGGGCTGCTTAAAGCAAGGGAAGTTTATGAGGTCATAGCTCCGGAGGAGGTAGGGGTAGAAAACATGGATATTATCCTTACAGCCAGATCGGGCCGCCACGCCTTCAGAAATGCCGCAGAGAAGCTGGGCTGTAAGTTCAAGGATGAGGAGGATTTCGAAATACTGTTTACCCGGTTCCTGGAGCTTGCAGACGCCAAAAAGGAAGTATATGATCATGATGTATACTATCTGATTGAAAAGCATAACAGCAGCAAGCCCGATGCCGAAAGATTTGACACGGGTACAAAGCTGGATTTGTTTGAACTTGTTTCCTTTCAGGTTGTCAGCAACGATATTTTTCCAACTGCAACAATCAAGCTGAAAAAGGGAAACGACAGCTTCAGGCACAGCGCGGTTGGAGATGGCCCCATTGATGCACTATATACGGCAATTAAAGAGATTGCCGGGCTTGAGGTGGATCTGAAGGAATATAAAATCAGCAGTATGTCCAGAGGTAAGGAAGCATTGGGCAGAGTCAGCATCCGAATTGGTTTCAATGAAAAAATATACACAGCGAGAGCTATGGACACAGATGTAATTAAGGCAAGTGCACTTGCCTTAATAAATGGCATAAATGCAATAATTCTGGAACAGGCAAGCTAAGTCATTATAAAAAATAAACCCCGTTTTAAGACGAGATATTTTTTGTCAATACAAGGCGGAGGAAGGCACAATAATTGCTGAAAATGCAAACCCCGGAGGGTCCTGATGTCCATTGGAAACATCAGGACCCTCCGGGGTAATAATTTACTTACAGCTTTCCGGTTATGAACAAATCCATGAGTTTATAGCCATCCTCAACGAAAATGCCTGTCTTTTCAGCTTCTGCTTCATCATAACTGTGTGCCGGTGACTCTATTTCATTTGTGCTGTCATAAATTATGAAGGGAACAGGCTCTGAGGTATGCGTCCTTAAGCTCAAGGGTGTCGGATGGTCAGGCAGCACCAGAACCTTGTATTCCTTATGCTTCTTAAGTCCTTCCAGTATCGGAGCAACAACCTTACGGTCAAGATATTCAATTGCTTTTACCTTGTTCTCAATTTCATATCTGTGTCCGCATTCATCGGGAGCTTCAACGTGAACATAAACAAAATCCCTGCCGCTGTCCAGAGCTTCAATCGCCGCATTTGCCTTTCCGATAAAGTTGGTATGGATATTGCCTGTAGCACCTTCAACATCAACAGATTGCAGTCCTGCGCACAAACCGATACCTTTTAATAAATCCACGGCTGAAATCATGGTTCCGGTCTTATTGTATTTTTCACTAAAGGAGGCCAGAGCCGGCTTTTTACCCTCTCCCCAGAGCCATATGGAATTAGCAGGGCGGAGGCCGCGAGCCTTTCTGGCTTGATTAACAGGATGATCTTTCAGTATTTCATAGCTCTTTTTCATCAAATCAAGCAGCAGACCTGACTCCTCTCTGGGAAGGTACTCTGTAACCTTTCTTTCCAGAATATCATGGGGAGGTGTACAGCCAAGTCCGGTTTTGCCGTTACTCCAAACCATACAGTGTCTGTAGCTTATGCCGGGATAAAAATTTATGGTATCTGTTTTTAATTCATCATTTACAGCTTCTATGAGAATTCTGGCTTCATCAGTTGAAATTTCATCGGAACTGTAGTCTATCATGGTTTTATCCGCATAATTTACTTCTGCTTCCGATAAATATACCAGATTACAGCGAAGTGCAACGTCGTTCGGTAAAAGCTCGATTCCCATACTTACGGCCTCCAGCGGAGACCTGCCTGTATAGTATATTTTCGGGTTATAACCCATTACTGAAAGGTTTGCTGCATCACTTCCGGGAGGAATGCCTTCGGGAACAGTTTTTACAAGGCCTACAGTACCCTTTTGTGCAAGCATATCTATATTTGGCTTTTTTGCATATTGAAGAGGAGTCTTGTTATCCAACTCCTGCATGGGATAGTCTGCCATGCCGTCACCTAAAACAACAACATATTTCATATAGTCTCCATTTCTGCCGGGAATAAATGAATCCCCGGCATGACCCCATTAATTGTTAACCCTTTGTTGCCACCTTGGCCCAGGTGTCTTTCAAACCAACTGTGCGGTTGAATACCAGCTTGTTTTCGGTTGATGTGGTATCAACGCAGTAATAGCCCATTCTGAGGAACTGGAATCTGTCGCCCGGCTTTGCCTTCACTAGATCGGGCTCAACCATGCAGTTCTCCAGAAGCTCCAGAGAATTTGGATTAATGTTTGCTCTGAAGTCTTTACCTTCTTCCACATCCTCAGGGTCGATTTTCATAAATAAATGATCGTATAAACGAATCTCTGCCTTCACTGCGTGTGATGCCGATACCCAGTGCAGTGTTCCTTTTACCTTTCTTCCGTCAGGCGAGTTGCCGCCCTTGGAAGCAGGATCGTAAGTGCATCTCAGCTCAATAATTTCTCCGGTAGTTTCATCCTTTACTACACTCTGACAGGTGATAAAGTAGGTATTCTTTAAACGGACCTCCTTACCTGGAGCCAGTCGGAAGAACTTATTGGGAGGCTTCTCCATGAAGTCCTCCTGTTCAATATATATTTCGCGTGAGAACGGCAGCTTTCTTGTGCCCATCTCAGGATTTTCAGGATTGTTTTCTACATCAAACCATTCAACCTGACCTTCAGGATAGTTCTCTATTACAACCTTTAAGGGTCTCAGTACAGCCATAACTCTTGAGGCGCTGAAGTTCAGATCATCTCTGATACAATGCTCAAGTAATGCGAAGTCAACAAGACTGTTGTTTTTTGCCACTCCTATTTTTTCGCAGAAGGTCCGGATGGAACCCGGTGTATAGCCCCTTCTTCTTAAACCTGAAATAGTAGGCATTCTAGGGTCATCCCAACCATCAACATACTTTTCATTAACCAGCTGCAGAAGCTTACGTTTGCTCATTTGGGTATAGGCGAGATTGAGTCGTGCAAATTCAATCTGTCTGGGTTTTGCAGGCAAATCAATATTATCTCTCACCCAATCATAGAGAGGTCTGTGATCTTCAAATTCAAGTGAACACAGAGAATGGGTAATACCTTCAACCACATCCTCAATCGGATGAGCATAGTCATACATGGGGTATATACACCATTGATTACCGGTTCTATGGTGATGGGCTCTTAGAATTCTGTAAATTACAGGGTCCCTCATATTTATATTTGGAGAAGCCATGTCTATTTTAGCTCTAAGAACTTTTGAACCATCGGGGAATTCACCGTTTTTCATTTTTTCAAACAAATCAAGGTTTTCTTCAACAGATCTATCCCGGTAAGGGCTGTTTTTACCAGGCTCGGTAAGCGTTCCCCTGTGCTCTCTGATCTGTTCGGCAGTAAGATCGCATACAAAGGCTTTGCCGGCTTTAATAAGCTTTACTGCGCAATCAAACATTATTCCAAAATACTCGGAGGCGTAAAACATATTGTCCCAGTCAAAGCCAAGCCATTTAACATCTTCCTGAATTGATTCAACGTATTCAACATCTTCCTTGCTTGGGTTGGTATCGTCAAAACGCAGGTTGCATTTTCCGCCATACTTGATTGCAGTACCAAAGTCTATGCATATGGCTTTTGCATGGCCTATGTGGAGATATCCGTTAGGTTCGGGCGGAAATCTGGTACGGATGGTGTTATCGGGTATTCTTCCTGAAGCAAGTTCCTCATCAATTATATCGTAGATAAAGTTTGAGACAGCTGCACTTTCTTCTTCATTTATTGAATTATCTAAAATTTCGTCTGACATGTATTTACCTCCTTTATGCTGCATTTAGTGTTTATAGGGCTGCTTTAAGCTTATCGATGCCTGTTTTGATTCTCTTTATAGTTTCTTCTTTTCCAAGTATATCAGCAATTTCAATAGCTCCACCAGGGGTGACAGCCTTACCGGAAATAGCGGTTCTTACCGGCCACAGCATAAGGCTGTTTTTAATACCCAGAGCTTCAATATGAGCAAATAAATTTTCATGAATAACTTCAAAATTCCAGTCACTGATTGCTTCAAGCACAGGTAAAGCTGAATTGAGGCTATCCAAAGAATTTTCAAGTGTAGTTTTACTTTTCTTATGAACATACATCTGAATATCATAGTCGGGAAGTACATCAATAAAGTCTATGGTTTCAGGTATTGTAGTCAGAACTTCAGTTCTTAACTGGAGTAGTTTGCTCAATTTAAGGGTATCAATATTCTTGTTGGTGATGGCTTTCTCATAATAGGGAAGAGCCAGCTTGTGGAACTCTTCCACAGGCATTTTTCTGATATATTCACCATTCATCCAGGTTAGCTTGTTAATATCGAATATGGCTGGTGATTTACTGATGCCACTGATGTCGAATACTTCCTCAAGTTCCTTGAGAGAATAGATCTCCCGTGTGTCTCCGGGACTCCAACCCAGCAGTACAACATAGTTGACAATAGCCTCAACCAGATAACCCATTTCAATCAAATCCTCAAAAGAAGGATCTCCGGCTCTTTTGCTCATTTTCCGGCCTGAACCTGTCAAAATAAGCGGTACATGAACATAGGTCGGGATATCCCAGCCATATGCCTGGTACAAAAGATTGTATTTAGGAGTGGAGGCAAGGTATTCATTTCCTCTTACTACATGTGTTATAGCCATCTGATGGTCATCGATAACATTTGCAAAGTTATAGGTTGGAAGACCATCCGTCTTTATGAGAATCTGGTCGTCAAGCTCGCTGTTTTCAACGGTAATTGTTCCGTAAACAGCATCCTCAAAGCTTGTGGAACCTGTGTCAGGCATTTTCTGTCTTATTACGTAAGGCTCGTTGTCTGCCAGCTTCTGTGCGATTTCTTCTTTGGAGAGTTTCAAACAATGTCGGTCATATCTGTGGCCGTGGCCGGCAGCCTCCTGCTCTTCTTTTAACGCTGCCAATCTTTCCTTTGAGCAGAAACAATAGTAGGCTCCACCCAGCTCAACCAGCTTTTTAGCGTATTCCAGGTACATGCCCTTTCTCTCGCTCTGTACATAGGGGCCGTAGTTTCCGCCTATATCAGGACCTTCATCGTGAACAAGTCCTGCCGTTTTTAGAGTCTTGTATATAACGTCAATTGCACCTTCAACAAAGCGTTCCTGATCAGTGTCCTCTATTCTTAAAATGAACTTACCATTTTCTTTTTTAGCTATCAGGTATTCGTACAAAGCAGTCCTTAAATTACCGATGTGCATATAGCCTGTCGGACTCGGTGCATATCTTGTTCTTGCTTGCATATTATCTGGCTCCTTCCCATAATATAGTAATTAAATTATATAATAAAAAAACCTTTCGTCCATATGCAGGACGAAAGGTTAATCTTCCGCGGTACCACCGTGCTTGGCAAAGCCCACTCCAGGAGTTATTAAATAATAAACAGCCATCCTTGTATACTGGTTTATTATTTACATATCCCTTTTCTCTATAACGGGAGAACCCGTCAAACTTACTTTCATAAAGTCAATTAGAAACTGTCTGCATTGACATCATGTTTTTTCAGCCTGAAGCTCAGATACCTGTTTCCATCAGTGTTCATACCGGATTTCCACCATCGCCGGCTCTCTGGAAGTCCAATTGCAGGGCAATTGACTTTAGGAACTTAAAGACGTACTTATTATCGTCATTGCTAATAATAAAGTATAAATAATAGTTGTTTTTTATTATATTATTTTACTTAAATATGTGTCAAGGTTTCTTACCTATTTCAACAAATCAAAAATACCTTGAATACCCTTTTCTTCAAAATTAATCATTTTTTTGAAACTTCCCAGTTCATCCTTAACAATATCATTTAACAGACTTTGACCCAGAACTTCCACCGGTGCCAGATCATCTGTAAAGATAAGTTCTGAATCGGAGACTTCCTTCAGGTTTTCCCTCACATACAGAGAAACCCTGTATAAAGGATTTTCCTCATCAAGGATACCTGTATTTTTTTCAAAGTTACTAAGCATATCCTTATCATTTGACGCAAAAAGCAAAAGATTGGTACTGGTCTTTATATCGCAGGTAAATACTTTTTTCATTACACTTTTTACTGTTTGGCTGAGGTATTGATTTATAGGATTGTCGCCCTTGGATTTCATATTAATATTGAGGATTATTATACCTCCGGGTTTCAGATGTCCGGATACTTCTGAAAAAAACTCTTTTGTAGACATATGAAAGGGAATAGTTATGTCGTGATAAGCATCCACCATGATAACATCATATGTCCTACAGTTTTTATCTGATAAAAAGGTACGGCCGTCTGTCTCGTAAATGGTTGCCTCGTCATCTGTTACTCCAAAGTATTTTTTTGACAGCTCAACTATTTTTGAATCTATTTCGACAGCATCGGTTTTGACATTTTTATAATATATTTTTGACTGTTTGGCATATGTACCGGTACCATTGCCAAGTATAAGCATATCAAGCTTTCCATTGGGATTGAAGTCTTTTATAAACTGAGGTGCCATCAAAGCATAATCATAGTACAGTCCGGACAGCTTGTTGTCTTTTCTATAAACCGACTGAACACCAAAAGCAACATTTGTTGAAAGGTACACTGCATCTTCGTCTTCTGAAACCTGCAAATAGTTATAGACTGATTCGTCTTCAACGATACAATCTTTCCAGAAGGCATAGGAGTTGGATATAGGAAGAAATATAAGCACCAGCATCAAACCGGAGCTTACCATTATTCTGATTACCTTTACTTTCTTAATTAAAAAATAACTTAAGCAGATTAAATTTAAAATTAAAGAAAAAAGCAGAAAAGTTTTGTGTGTTCCAATAAAAGGGATTGTAACAAAAGTAGGTAAGAATGTTCCGATAATGCTTCCTATAGTGTTCATAGCGTATATTTTACCGGTTGTCTTTCCTGCATTTTCAAGATCAGTAACACCCAGCTTCACCAAATATGGGGAGACCATACCCAGACCTATTAAAGGAACCGAGAATAAAACAAGACAGGATATTGCAGTACCCGTAACCAGCAGGTCATTAGGAAAGAATAATGCCAACAAGCCTGTAATAGCTATAATAACATATTTTCCGATAAACGGTATAACAGCGATCCATAAAGCAGCACCCCAAATTATCATATACAGCCTGCCAAGACCGTTATTTTTGTCAGCAGATCTTCCGCCAAAAATGTTTCCAATACTCAGGGAAATCATGATTAAACCTATAATTACTGTCCAAATAATCTGAGAGGTTCCGAAGGTAGGAGCTAAAAGTCTTGAAATACTTAATTCAACTGCCATAACTGACATTCCACAAAAAAACGAGGTGGCATACAAAAGAAGCTTATTTTCCATGTTATGTTTTTCCTGTCCTTTCATAAGTAAGTGTGAATTTCCACGAGGCAAAGGTGTCCTCAAGGATGCCAAGGATATGGTCACCACTTGAAAGTTAAAACAGTACCCGCCACCTATAGGGAGGGTAGCTATTGCCTCATTATATAGTTTATAACATATTAGGTTGTTTGTGAAATGGTTATTTTTTTTAAGTAAGCTGCACTTTCAAAATTTAAATCATACAATATAGTAGAATTTTTTAAATCTTAAAATATAGTATAAATACTATAGTATAATTTTTTTAAAACTCCGGTTCAAACGTTAGGAGGACAGGAAATTTTTGTGGGTATGGAATATCCTTTTTTCCCGAATGATCGGATACCCGAAGGCAATAGAAGCCGGACTACAGCTGATGAAGGACTTGAGAACACTGTGGGAACAATAATAATTATATAAATTGACATGATATATTCAGGAATAAGCAAAGGCAGTAACAGGGTATCTAATGCTGCTTTTGTTTTTTTTGTCACCTTACTTCTCCATAAATAAAGTATATGTCGTAAAATAAAATAAATAAATCTTGTATACAATGAACAAGTTGTATATAATAAAAGTGGTGCATATACTTGGTTTCAAGTCATATGACCAGGTGCTAAAATAAAATACATAATAAATTGAAATACTTTTAATGTAAAGTTTTAAATATTTGTGTAGAAAAAGTACGCAAAAATTTAAAGCTAATTTATTTTAAAAATCAAATGAATATTGTCTGAACAAGAAAGGGGATTATTGTTATGAATTTTCTAGAGCAGATTGTGAGCAGAGCAAAAACTGATATCAAAACAATCGTACTTCCTGAAAGCACTGATATTAGAACTATAAAAGCTGCTGCCATGATTCAGGAACAGGGAATAGCCAACATTATACTTGTTGGCAACAGGGATGAAATAAAGAAGTTGGGTGGAGATCTTGACATTTCAAAGGCTCAAATTGTCGACCCTGCTAATTTTGATAAATTTGATGAGTATGTTAACACTTTATATGAACTGAGAAAAGCAAAAGGTATGACTTTGGAACAGGCTAAAAAGCTCTTAAGTGAAAATCCTTTGTATTTCGGAATAATGATGGTTAAGCTCGGAGCTGCCGATGGAATGGTGGCAGGTGCAATTAACTCAACAGGAAACACACTCAGACCTGCTCTTCAGATATTGAAAACAGCACCTGGAGCAAAACTTGTTTCAGCTTTCTTCATAATGGTAGTTCCTGACTGCGAATACGGTGAAAATGGTGTATTTGTTTATGGTGATAGCGGCCTTGTTGAAAATCCAAACGCTGAAGAACTTTCAGAAATCGCAATAGCTTCGTCAAAATCCTTCAAGAGCCTTGTACAGGCTGAGCCGGTTGTGGCAATGCTCTCTTATTCAACCTACGGCAGTGCAAAAAGTGAATTGACAGAAAAAGTTGTTGAAGCTACAAAGCTAGCAAAGGAGAAAGCACCTGAACTTCAGCTTGACGGAGAGCTTCAGGCAGATGCAGCCATAGTAGCTTCAGTTGGACAGTCAAAGGCACCTGGAAGTCCGGTAGCAGGTAAAGCAAACGTTCTGATCTTCCCTGATCTGAACTGTGGAAACATTTCATACAAGCTCACTCAGAGATTGGCTAAAGCTGATGCCTACGGTCCAATTATTCAAGGTCTTGCGAAACCAGTTAATGACCTTTCCAGAGGCTGCAGTGCTGAAGATATAGTTGGCGTTGTTGCCATTACATGTGTTCAGGCTCAGAATATGTAGTAACAGTAAAGGGTAAAATAAGATTGCTGAAGCACCAGGGTTTATCCTGTGAAAAGCAGTGAAAAGCCAACGTTTCAGGGGTTAATTTCAAGGGTTTAATTTTAGGGATTAATTAAGAAAGGCCGGTATAACACCGTCTGGAATTAATATAGCAGTTAAAATTGAGGGTTGTCAGTGAAATATAAATTATTGGGGAGATGAATTATAAATGAAGGTTTTAGTAATTAACGCAGGTAGTTCTTCATTAAAATATCAGCTTATTGATATGACTAATGAGTCGGTTCTTGCAAAAGGACTTTGTGACAGAATAGGTATCGAGAATTCATTTATCAAGCAGTCAAGAGGAGAAGAGGAAGCAGTTGTTGTCAGTAAGGTTTTAAAGAACCACAAAGATGCAATTGAGGCTGTTATAAGCGCTCTAACCGATGATAAAATAGGTGTCATAAAGAGTATGTCTGAAATATCTGCAGTTGGACACAGAATCGTTCACGGCGGAGAAAAATTTAACAGCTCGGCAGTTATAGATGAAAAAGTTATGGAAGCTGTTAAGGAATGTATTGACATTGCTCCACTTCACAACCCGCCAAATATAGTTGGTATTGAAGCATGTCAGCAGATAATGCCAAATGTTCCTATGGTAGGTGTGTTCGATACAACCTTCCACAGCTCAATGCCTGAACAAGCTTATCTGTATGCGATACCTTATGAACTTTACCAGAAGTATGGAATAAGAAAGTATGGTTTCCATGGAACCTCTCACAAGTATGTTTCGGAAAGAACTGCCGAATTACTTGGCAAGCCGCTAAGCGAATTAAAGATAATAACATGCCATCTTGGTAACGGATCAAGTATTTGTGCAGTTAACAAGGGTAAATCAATTGACACTTCAATGGGCTTTACACCATTACAGGGACTTGCAATGGGAACCAGAAGTGGTACCATAGACCCTGAAGTTGTTACCTTCCTCATGGAAAAGGAAGACCTTACTGTTAAAGGTATCAGCACACTGTTAAACAAAAAATCAGGTGTATTGGGCGTTTCAGGTGTAAGCAGCGATTTCAGAGACCTTCATGCAGCAGCTGAAGAAGGAAACAAACGTGCACAACTGGCACTGGATATATTTGCATATGGTGTTAAGAAGTTTATCGGTGAATATATAGCAGTTATGAATGGCGTAGATGCAATAGTATTTACAGCAGGTATCGGTGAGAATAATTCAGTAATAAGAACAATGGTTCTGGATAATATGGACTTCTTTGGCATCAAGATTGATGCTGAGAAAAACAAGATCAGAGGTCAGGAAATAGATATCAGTACCCCGGATGCCACAGTCAGGACACTTGTTATTCCAACTAATGAAGAACTTGCAATTGCAAGAGAGACTATAAGACTTCTGAAATAATTTCTTCATTAATATTGTAAAGAGTTATTCATTAATATTATAGAGAGTTGATTATTAGGTAATAATATAATTCAAACAACTGATTTTATACTCAACTTTCCGCAAGAGGGTTGAGTATAAATTTGATTAGATTTGAGTGTATATAAAGTGTATATAAAGTGTATATATTGAGTGTATATTATTAGATGAGAAATCAATACAAATTACCGAAATTGAATTATTGACAAAAGATGTATTAGTTAGTATAATATCAGTTGTCGGTTTTTAAGAGGTTGCTAATGAGAGTAAATGTGTCTGAAATTATTAAAACTGAAGGAGCCGGGATTGACGTCAGTTTCCATGACGATCTACCCGAATTACGGGAGTATGATACTTCAGTAGAATTCAAACCTTCATTTGAGTTTACAGGGCGCATCGTTAATTTGGGTGGCCTGTTAAAACTAAGTGGTGATCTTCATTTTGAATTCAGTGCCAATTGCCTTAGGTGTTTAAAACGAGTTGATACCGTTTTAAATATCAAGGTTGAAGAGAGCTTTGTCGAGGTTTCCAAATCCGATGATGTCGATGCATATCCATTTGAAGGTAATGTTGTGGACATTGATAAACCACTTATGGACAACATAATTCTTGCACTGCCTATGAAAACAATCTGCAGCGAAGACTGTAAAGGCTTATGCAAGACATGTGGTACTAATTTGAACATAAAAAATTGTAATTGTGATGAACGCGAAATAGTAGACCCAAGAATGGAAATACTTAAAGATTATTTCAAGTAGGTTTCTGCAAGCAGGTTTCTACTTAGATGGTTGCATTATAGTAGGGAGGTGTTATTGATGGCAAATCCAAAGCGTAGATGGTCCAAGGCAAGAACAGGTAAGAGAAGATCCCAGTGGAAGCTGGCATCACCAACTCTAGTAAGCTGCCCACAGTGTCATGTTTTCAAGCTGCCTCACAGGGTATGTGGTGAATGTGGATATTATGATGGCAAACAGGTAGTTAAAGTAGAAGCTAAATAATAATATGTCATTAAAGCAGCGGGAGTAATCTTGCTGCTTTTTGATTTTGTGTTTATTTATAATTTGGAAATCGTAATTCTAATATAAGAATAAGTAGTATAAGGATAAGTAGTATAAGGATAAGTAGTATAAGAATAAGTAGTATAAGAATAGTAGTATGAGGTTAAGTAGTATAATGAATAGTAGTATGAGGATAAGTGATATAAGAATAAAATGTATACAGCTGAAATAATACTACATACAAGAAATATGTTTGAGAATGGTTGAGAGGGTGTTTTTCCTTGAGCAATAAAAAAATTAAAATATGTATGGTTCAGCCGGGGAGCATAGCCGAGGAGGCTGGCATTGAAGCGGGGGACAGGCTGCTTTCCATCAATGAAAAAACTATAAAGGATATTTTCGATTATAGATATTATCAGGCTTCTGAGGAACTGCTTCTGGAAATAGAAAAACCTGATGGTGAGATCTGGGAAATAGAAGTTGAAAAGGACGAAAATGAAGAATTGGGACTTGAATTTGAAGACTCTCTAATTGATGGTGCCAAAAGCTGTACCAACAAGTGTATTTTCTGCTTTATTGATCAGCTTCCGAAAGGTATGCGCGAAACTGTATATTTTAAGGATGACGATTCCAGACTTTCATTTCTTACCGGAAATTATGTAACTCTTACGAACATAAAAAATGAAGAGCTCAAGAGGATAATTCACTATAGGATGTCTCCTATAAATGTGTCTGTTCACACTACAAATCCCGATCTCAGAAAATTCATGCTGGGGAACAGATTTGCGGGAGATGTTCTGGATAAAATCAAAATGTTAACTGACAATGGCATTGAAGTAAACTGCCAGATTGTTTTATGCAGAGATATCAATGACAAGGAAGAGCTGAACAGAACAATAGGTGATCTGGCCCGGCTTACGCCGGGTATTAACAGTGTGTCCATAGTTCCTGTCGGAATAAGCAAACACAGGGATACCCTTTTTAAGCTGACACCTTTCGATAAACAGAGCAGCGCAGAAGTAATTGAACAGGTACATAAATGGCAGGACAGGCTCCTTAAAGAAACAGGGTCCCGTTTGATATATCTTTCTGACGAATTCTATATTAATGCTGATGAGGAATTACCCAAATATAAAGATTATGATGGCTTCCCGCAAATAGAAAACGGGGTTGGAATGGTTGCATCCTTAAAAAAGGAAATAACTGATACCTTAAAACACAAAAAAGGTAATACTTTACCGTCAAAAAGATATATAAGTATTGCAACAGGTAGACTTGTAAATAAAATTATATTAAAATTGGTAGAAGAAATAAAAACCAAATACGCTGGGCTTGAAGTTAATGTTTACGCGATAGAAAACAATTTTTTCGGCCCATATGTTACAGTCTCCGGTCTGCTAACCGGCAGGGATATAGCCGAGCAGCTGAGGGGAAAGGAGCTGGGGCAGGAACTGCTAATCAGCAGAAGTATGCTTAGAGCCGGAGAACATGTGCTACTGGATGACTATACTGTTGAACAGCTTGAAAATGAACTGAAGGTAAAAATCCGTATAGTTGACAGCAGCGGAGAAGATTTTGTTAATGCATTAATTGGAAAATGAAGTTAATAATATATATCATGAATGAAACCTATTAAAATATGGAAAACGTTTTTTCAAAAGACGCGGAGGTGTAAGGTTTGGGTAAACCCATAGTGGCAGTTGTTGGTAGACCTAATGTTGGGAAATCAACATTTTTTAACTATCTGGCAGGAAGTAGAATATCTATTGTAGAAGATACTCCTGGAGTAACCAGAGATAGAATATATACCGAGATTGAATGGAGAAGCAAAAAATTTACCTTAATTGATACGGGAGGAATAGAGCCCTATTCAGAAGATATTATTATGCAGCAAATGAAGCGTCAGGCTGAGATTGCAATAGAAACTGCAGACGTAATAATCTTCATGGTGGATGCTAAGGACGGAATGACCGCAACCGACAAGGAAGTTGCAACAATGCTTAGAAAGGCTAAAAAGCCTGTAATACTGACAGTTAACAAGGTTGACAGAGTCGGTGAGCCGCCGCCGGACGTATACGAATTTTATAATCTGGGTATGGGAGATATGGTTGTAATTTCTTCTGTGCACGGTCTGGGAATGGGAGACCTGTTGGATGCCGTATTTGAGCATTTCCCCGAGGATATTGGCGATGTAGAGGACGAGGATGTTATTAAGGTAGCAGTTGTAGGTAAACCCAATGCAGGTAAATCATCTTTAATTAATTCCATATTGGGTGAAGAGAGGGTTATTGTCAGTAATATTCCAGGAACAACCCGGGATGCAATTGATACCCATGTTGAGAATAACGGTCAGAAATACACCTTTATTGATACTGCAGGTATCAGAAAAAGAGCAAAGATCAATGAAAGCATTGAAAAGTACAGTACTATCAGGTCGTGGACAGCTATCGAAAGAGCTGATGTATGTCTCATAATGATAGACGCAGAGGACGGTGTTACCGAACAGGATACCAAAATTGCCGGTTATGCTCATCAACAGGGAAAAGCTTCTATAATAGTAATAAACAAGTGGGATTTAATTGAAAAGGAGACAGGTACCCTGGAGGAATACAGGAAACAGGTTCACGAGAAGCTGGGCTTTATGACATATGCTCCTGTGCTCTTTATTTCTGCAAAGACAGGACAAAGAGTTAACAAGATATATGAGCTTATCAAATTTGTTGCAGACCAGGCTGCCTTTAGAATCTCTACCGGCATGCTGAATGATTTGGTTAATGAAGCTGTTGCGATGGTACAGCCTCCTTCTGATAAGGGAAAGAGACTGAAGATTTACTATATGACTCAGGCTGGAATCAAGCCGCCGTCCTTTGTTGTTTTTGTAAATGATCTGGAGCTGTTCCATTACTCTTATGAGCGTTATCTGGAAAATCAACTCAGGAAAAACTTCGGTTTCGAAGGTACACCGATCAGGTTTATTCACAGACAGCGTGACAAGGAGGAATAAAGTGGAAAACCAAGTGAAAGAGATTCGGAGGCATTACCGGAAAACTGTGGCCTGAAGTCGGAAGTAAGGAGATAGAAGCTGAAATGAGCTGACAGTAACAAAGCCTTTAGGGCGGAAACGGTGGATTTATATGGGAGTTTTTATATTAAAATTATTAATAGTAATAGTAATCGGATATCTTCTTGGAAGCTTGAACACCTCTATCATCGTCGGGAAATTATATGGCACAGATATAAGAAAGCATGGCAGCGGAAATGCGGGTATGACCAATACTCTCAGGACTCTGGGCAAGGCTGCCGCTGTTATGGTGATTGTCGGAGATGTTCTAAAAGGAGTTTTATCTTATATAATTGGTAATGTAGTATTTAATACAATGCCTGAGGCTGTAATGATCAATATTGTCAATGTGGGCGGAATGGCTGCCGGGATAGCTGCCATAGCCGGACATAACTGGCCGGTTTATTTCGGATTTAAAGGCGGTAAAGGTATTCTTACTTCCATTTCAGTTGTTATGATGATGGACTGGAAACTTGGTTTGATTCTGCTTGGCATTTTTGCAGTTATTGTAGCTGTTACCAGATATGTATCCCTTGGTTCAATCCTAGCTTCCATAGCGTTTCCTATTGCTGCTTTTATAAAAGGGAACGGACCCCTCTTTATAATTTTTTCTGCTATTTTAGCTATTCTGGCAGTTGCCAGACATAGTGCCAATATAAAAAGGCTACTCAGCGGTACAGAAGCCAAGTTGGGCCAAAAAAAGAAAGAAAACGGCTAAATAATAAGGATTTATCATTCATCAATATCAGGAGGGAAATATGAATAGAGATGTTGCGGTTGTCGGAGCTGGAAGTATGGGGACAGCAATGGCAGTTCTTTTATCAAAGAATGGTAATAATGTAAAACTGTGGTCACCCATGAAAGATGAAATAAGCATGCTTAAGGCGAATCGAGAGCATGTGACCAGGTTGCCCGGAGTTAAAGTACCGGATAGTGTGGAGTTTACTACCGACATAGAAATCGCTGTAAAGGATGCCGACGTAGTAGTGCTTGCAGTACCTTCTCAAACTACAAGACAGAATTGCAGGACTTTGGCGGGCATAATATCAAAGGACACTGTTGTTGTAACCTGTTCCAAGGGCATAGAGGATGGCACCTGCAAGCTGCTTTCGGAGATTATGCACGAGGAGCTTCCAAACAACGATATAGCTGTTTTATCGGGACCAAGCCACGCAGAGGAAATCGGGAGAGATATACCCACCACTGTTGTAGCTGCATCGGAGAACATAGAAATTGCTAAATTTTTGCAGGATTTATTTATGACACCTAATTTCAGAGTTTATACAAATACCGATGTAATCGGAGTTGAGCTTGGCGGAGCACTTAAAAATATTATAGCCCTATGTGCCGGTATTTCAGACGGTTTGGGCTTTGGAGACAATACTAAAGCCGCGCTTATGACCAGAGGTATTGCCGAAATCTCAAGACTTGGGGTGGCTATGGGCGGAAATGCCGATACTTTCTCAGGACTTACAGGTGTGGGTGACCTTATTGTAACCTGTACAAGTATGCACAGCAGAAACAGGAGAGCCGGGATACTCATAGGACAGGGCAAATCGGTTCAGGAGGCTCTGGATGAAGTGAATATGGTAGTTGAAGGTGTGGCTACTACAAAGCCTGCTTACGAACTCGCAAGGAAACTGGGCGTATCCATGCCTATTACAAATGAGGCTTATAGCATATTATTTGAAGGAAAGGATCCCAGATATGCAGTTGGAGATCTCATGACCAGAGACAAGAAAACTGAGATGTAGGAACCGAATTAAATAAGATTCAATCAATATAGAAAACCAGGCCGGCATATGATATGCCGGCCTTAATTGTTATATGCCTTTAGCCTTTCGAACTCATAACGCATGGGAAACATAAACTGCCATAGAATGACCTGAATGTACAGACAGGCGTACTCAAGTTAGTTTATAGGTTTTTGTGCTGCAATAAGGAATCTGTGCTCCATACTCTCAATGTATCCCGACCTTTCAAGGACAGCCTGCAGATTGCATAATTTCTCGAAGCAGCTGTCTACAGAAAAACCGGGGAATTCCCATTCGATAATTTTAGCAAAATAGACGAGAGCTCCTATATCGAGAAATTTCAGCTTCGGGAAGAATTCTTCAGCTTTAATAATTGTAAAACCCTGGCTGCTGAATAAGGCAATATTTTTTTTCAGATTGTGCTCAGGGTCAATTATTTGTTTAAAATCACCCAGTAGGAAACGTCCGAGTTCTTTGTTATTAAGACCTCCAACCTGCTGTGTAATAAACAATCCGCCTGGTTTAAGCAAACGAAAGACTTCATCTGCGCTATAGGACTCGTGCCGGTTAAGTATTATATCAAACATGCCTGCTTCAAACGGGAGCGCCCCATCATCAAAAACCTGCCTTACATCAATTCCAAGAGGCACCAGGGTATTTTTACACAGCTCATAGTTTGGAGGATAGGCCTCGGTAGCGCAGGTATTGGCATATGGATGCTTTAGAGATAAGAGATATTCTCCGCCTCCGGTGCCCATATCCAATAATTTTTGCTCAGGGCTCAGGCAGCTGCGTACAATCTGATCATAGCTCCAGGGCAGTGGTTCTTCAATTGTTCTCTCATTTATATAAGAAAAATCCCAGCCCGAAAAACTTTTCTTTTCCTCATTAAGACAGAAATTCTTTAATTCTGTAAAATTCATATAATAAAACCCCTTTTCAAGATTTAATTTTAGCGGTCAGGCATTATACCTAAACTGCTTCCGGATGGATGCAAGTGACTTTTGAAAAGCGGGTGCAGTTAGCTGACAGCAAATTTTCGCATCCCGGTACAATCTGCCATCAGATCAAAATAACTGCACCGGGTAATTAAGTCGTTTTGATACCATAAGTTTATTCTCCTCTCAGATGTTTCTTTGACGCCTCTGAAGCCCATTAAGAAAATTATTAACGTACAACCGTAAGTATCATTAGCTAGATATATAATTGTATAGTTTTAACCGAATACTTCCAAAAAAAACTTTAATATAATTATACATTAATTTTTTAAGGAAATATTTTTTTTGTAATAATAACTTTTTTCGGACATATATTTAATATTGAAAGAGACATCGTACATAGTCCTATTTGGGCATGTAGCAATATAGGGGAGGGTTCTAAGCGTGGAAAAATTCAATATTTACCAGCAAATAGCTGAAAGAACTCAAGGGGATATTTATATAGGTATAGTGGGACCTGTGAGAACCGGAAAATCAACTTTTATCAAGAGATTTATGGATCTGTTGGTTATTCCGAATATAGAGAACACTTACCAGAAGGAAAGGGCAATAGATGAGCTTCCACAAAGTGCGTCGGGAAGAACCATAATGACCACTGAACCTAAATTCATCCCCAATGAGGCAGTAGAAATAGTTATTGACGACAATGTACAGCTAAAAGTAAGAATGATTGACTGTGTCGGGTATATGGTTAGGGGGGCTATGGGCCACCTGGAAAACAACGCCCCGAGAATGGTATCAACACCATGGTATGATTACCAGATTCCTTTTGAAGAGGCCGCTGAACTTGGAACGAAGAAGGTAATTAACGAGCATTCCACAATAGGTATCGTAATAACTACTGATGGAAGTATTTCCGACATTTCGAGAGAAGATTACATAGAAGCCGAGAGAAGGGTTATTACCGAACTTAAAGCCATCAATAAGCCGTTTGTTGTTATAATCAATACCACCAGACCCAGAGATCCTGATACTATCAGGCTGCGTGACGAATTGGAACAAAAATACGGTGTAACAGTTCTGCCGATGGATTGTCTGCAGATGAGAATCGATGATATTGATTCGGTAATGGAAAAAATTCTTCATGAATTCCCTATTTTTGAAATCGGCATCAATATTCCAAGATGGGTTGAGGCATTGGACGATTCACACTGGCTTAAGGCAAGCATGATAGACTCCATAAGGGAAACCTTCAAATCAGCCGGAAGAATAAGAGATATAAAACTTGCCATGCCTTCCTTTGAAAATTACGACTTTATAAAGAGGGCTGTAATTGACATGGTAAGTCTTGGAGAGGGTTCAGTTCTTGTAGATATATCAACAACAGATGGATTACTCTATAGAATCCTTAGCGAAGAATCAGGTATGGAAATTGAGGGTGAGCACAAGTTAATTAGCCTGATAAAAGATCTTGCCAGAATCAAAAAGGAATATGACAGAGTTGAATATGCACTGCATGAAGTCAAGGTAAAGGGCTATGGAATGGTTTCCCCTCAGCTTGAAGAACTTACACTTGAAGAACCTGAAATTATCAAGCAGGGTAACAAGTTTGGCGTTAAATTAAGGGCCAGTGCCCCATCAATTCATATGATCCGTGCAGATATTGAAACTGAGATAGCTCCTCTGGTAGGTACAGAAAAGCAGTCTGAAGAACTTGTTACCTATTTGCTGAGAGAATTTGAAAATGATACCGGAAGGCTCTGGGAATCAAATATTTTTGGAAAATCCCTTCACGAACTTGTAAATGAAGGCCTGCAGAATAAACTGTTCAGAATGCCTGAAGACGCACAGCTCAAGCTCCAGGAGACCTTGCAGAAAATTATAAATGAAGGCAGCGGCGGTTTGATCTGCATAATATTATAGTTCAGTTATGGGTGAGAAATCATCCTTGATAAGGCGCCCAAAACGGGTGCAGTACAGCCAGGCAGGAGACAGATGACCCAGCTTGGCTGTACACAATTACAGGCGAGAGAAGGTAACAAAACTTTCTACAGCCGAAAAACTTCTATTTAGCCTGTGTGTTATAATGGAATTCAGGAAAAAGGGGAGGGACGCCCAAGCATCCTTCCCCTTTTTCCTGACGGTATCCGAAACCATCTTTTGTGTTATACATTTTTTTATTAGAAATCAGGCTTCTATTCGGAGGCCTTTTTCAAGAAGAAATCTTTTTAAAGGATTGTATAAAAGGCTCATTAAAACAGCTGAAATAATTAATTCCGGCAGCATGTAACTTCCGTTATACACCAGAGAATATAAGTAAGGGCTCATTCCTTCAGGAGCATATGAAGCCCATAATACAATTCCTGAAATATAGTGGAATGTAAATCTACCTGCCAAAGCTATAGTAATACTTCCTACTATTCCGGCAAGATTCTTTTTAAACAGGCCTGCAAAACCAAGACAACCAAAAGCAAAGATATAATCTAGAAATATACCCAGCGGATGATATGAAAACTTGGTTCCAAGTGCAAACTGCAGAAACCCGTAAACAAGTCCCGCCAACAGCCCCGGTTTTGCTCCCCAGCGGACAGCAAAAATCATAACAGGTATCATACTACCGGGTGTAATTGAACCGCCATTTGGCAATTCATACTTAATTAAACTTAATGCTTGAGAAAGGGCAATCATTATACCCGCCTCGACCACCATTCTGGTAGACATTTTTTTCATTGAAACTCCTCCTTAAAATAAAAAATGCCATACCTGTTTGGAAAAATGCAGCATGACAAATTAGCTTTCCTACGCTGGCATTACCCAGATCAGGTATATGGAATGCAGTGCATTCCAAAGGGTTTAAAGTAAAACATACTTATTCTCAGCCGAATAAATTTTCAGCTCCCCGAAGACAGGATCAAGACCTATATACCGTTATAGGTTATTCTCTGCTTCTCATTATTAAATTTTATGGATATTTATTCATATCCACAGCTATTATATCAAATGGTTAAAATAATATCAATGTTAAAATAGCATATTATAGCTACTATTTCCAATCAAATAAAAAATAATATTTAAAAAATCGAGAGATAAATTTTACATGAATATCTATATTTATACATTGGAAAGAAATTATAGAAAAAATCGAACAAATGTTTGCATTTTACTGCTAATTTGGTATAATATAAATTGCGTTTCATTTATTAAGGATATAATTTACAATAAGGCTTTATTAAATAATAAACCCGGTTTAATGAAAATAGGGATATTCATTATTTATTTGATGCCTGATGTGCACAAATCAATATTTAAAATAGAAAAGGTATTAGCTTGGCTGTTAAGTATGTAAAGCCAATCCCAAGGATTCAATTGATTGGTTCTTTGGGGACATGGAGGTTAGAAAATGATAAGGGATAATATATTTATAAAAGGTGCCCGTGAGCACAATCTGAAGAATGTTGATATTGAAATACCCAGAGACAAATTCGTTGTTATTACAGGCCTCAGCGGATCAGGTAAATCCTCATTGGCCTTTGATACAATTTATGCCGAGGGGCAGAGACGATATGTTGAATCTTTATCCTCATATGCAAGACAATTCTTAGGACAAATGGAAAAGCCCGATGTTGATTACATAGACGGCTTATCTCCAGCAATATCCATTGATCAGAAGACAACCAGCAGAAATCCACGTTCTACCGTGGGTACCGTAACTGAGATTCATGACTATCTCAGGCTTTTATATGCCAGGATAGGTATTCCTCACTGCCCAAAATGCGGTAAAGAGATATCCCAGCAGACTGTAGATCAGATGGTAGATCAGATACTCTCCTTTGAAGAGGGAACGAGGATTCAGCTGCTTGCACCGGTAGTAAGAGGCCGTAAGGGGGAATATCACAAACTTATAGAGGATGCTAAAAAAGGCGGATTTGTCAGGATCAGAGTTGATGGACAGGTAATGGATATCAATGATGAAATTACTATGGATAAGAATAAAAAGCATAATATCGAAATAGTAGTGGACAGGCTTATAATCCGTGAGGATATACAGAAAAGACTCTCCGATTCTCTTGAAACAGTACTTCATTTAAGCGGTGGTATAGCAATAATTGATGTTGTAGGAAAGGAAGAATTTCTATTCAGCCAGAACTTTGCCTGCAGCGACTGCGGTATTAGCATTGAGGAGCTCACTCCAAGAATGTTTTCATTTAATAATCCTTTTGGTGCTTGTCCAACATGTACAGGTCTTGGAAACCTGCTGAAGGTTGACCCCGACCTCATTATTCCAGACAGATCAAAGTCTCTGGATGATGGAGCAATCACTGTTTCAGGCTGGAATGTTGAAAGTGAAGAGGCCTATACCAGAATGATATTCAATGCGTTGGCAAAGCACTACAAGTTTAAATTAAACACTCCTGTCCACAAGCTGCCGGCTGAAGTGCTCAATATTATACTTTTTGGAACAAAAGGTGAAAAAATAAAAGTAGAGTATGAAAGAGAATACGGCAGCGGCTCGTATATGGCTGCCTTTGAAGGCGTTATCAACGTGGTTGAACGACGTTACAAGGAAACCCAATCCGAAGGTATGAAGCAGTATTATGAGCAGTTTATGAGCAATACTCCATGTCCGGATTGTAACGGAGCGAGATTAAAGCCTGAGAGTCTTGCGGTAACAGTGGGCGACAAGAATATACACCAACTGTCTGCCATGTCGGTAGCCGATACAAAGGACTTTTTTCTGAATGTAAACCTGACAGATAGACAGAAGATGATAGCAAATCAGATATTAAAGGAAATAAACGCCAGAATAGGCTTTCTGGTAGACGTAGGGCTGGATTACCTCACACTTTCAAGAGCGGCCGGAACGCTTTCGGGTGGAGAAGCCCAGAGAATCAGGCTGGCAACACAGATTGGTTCGGGCTTGATGGGAGTACTGTATATACTTGATGAACCAAGTATAGGGCTTCATCAGAGAGATAACGACAGACTGCTGAAAACACTTAACCGTTTAAGAGATCTGGGGAATACTCTGATTGTGGTTGAGCATGACGAAGATACCATGCATGCCGCTGACCACATTATCGACATGGGACCCGGAGCAGGTATACATGGCGGGCATGTTGTGGCAGAGGGAACACTTGAAGAAATACTTTCGTGTGAGGAGTCCCTTACAGGTCAGTATCTCAGCGGCAGAAAAAGGATAGAGATACCAAAAAAACGCAGAAAGCCAAACGGTAAGTGGCTTGAGATAGTTGGGGCAAAAGAGAATAACCTTAAGAATGTAAATGCAAAGATACCTCTTGGAGTTTTGACCTCCATTACAGGAGTATCCGGGTCGGGGAAAAGCTCTTTAATAAATCAAATATTATATAATAGTCTGGCAAGTAAGTTGAACAGAGCGAAAACAAGACCGGGTGAGCATGACGATATAAAGGGAATTGAGTATCTTGATAAAGTTATTAATATCGACCAGTCACCTATCGGCAGAACACCAAGATCCAATCCAGCCACTTACACTGGAGTGTTTGACCTTATCAGAGAGGTTTTCGCCGCTACAACTGAAGCAAAAATGAAGGGCTATAAAAACGGCAGGTTCAGTTTCAATGTCAAGGGAGGCAGATGTGAAGCCTGCAGCGGCGATGGAATAATAAAAATTGAAATGCATTTCCTTCCTGATATATATGTACCTTGTGAAGTATGTAAGGGAAAACGTTACAACAGGGAAACCCTGGAGGTTAAGTACAAGGGTAAAAGTATAGCCGATGTACTCGATATGACAGTTGAAGATGCTCTTGAATTCTTTAAGAACATACCAAAGATTCAGAGAAAGCTGCAGACCCTTTACGATGTAGGTTTAGGCTATGTCAAGGTAGGACAGCCTTCAACCCAGTTATCCGGAGGAGAAGCCCAAAGAGTCAAGCTTGCCACAGAATTATCCAAGAGAAGTACCGGAAGTACCCTTTATATACTGGACGAGCCTACAACAGGGCTGCACGTAGCCGACGTACACAAGCTCATTGATA
Source organism: Bacillota bacterium (assembly GCA_023409265.1). Lineage (GTDB taxonomy): Bacteria > Bacillota > Clostridia > Acetivibrionales > DSM-1351 > Ruminiclostridium. Next base: position 242,026 of record JAEYHZ010000004.1, read on the forward strand.
TACTGCAGAGACTTGTTGATGCCGGTAACTCCATTGTGGTTATTGAACACAACCTTGATGTCATAAAGACTTCGGATTATATATTGGATTTAGGACCTGAAGGAGGAAACAAGGGAGGCACTATTATTGCCCAGGGCACACCCGAGGAAGTAGCAAAGGTTGAGGGCTCTTACACGGGAAATTATCTTAGTAAATTATTAAATAGTAAAAAAAATAAAAAATAAATTAGCAGAGTTCCTATAAAATAATAAACTTATAGGAACTCTATTTGTATGGATTAATAGAATTTTTTATTAATATAATAATAAAGAGGGTTTGTTAATTCTATGTTAAGTTTATTGTAAATTAGTTAACAATACTATATAATGGTAACGGTAAATTGTTATATTTTGTCGAAAGAAGGTACTTCAAATGTTTAGAATTACACCTAAGGAAGAAATGTTTTTTGACTATTTTATTGAGACATGTGAAATCATATGCAAGGCTGCAAACCTGCTGGATGATTTGACAAACAATTATGTTAATGTCAACGAAAAGATTATGACCATTGAAGAAGCGGAACACGCTTGTGACAGCAGTGTGCATAAGATTCTGAATGAACTTAACAAATCCTTTATCACCCCAATTGACAGGGAAGATATTTTTACCATTGCAAAAGAGCTTGATAACATTACTGATGATATTGAAAGTGCAGCTCACCGCTTCAGTATGTTCAATGTTAAAGAAGTAAGGCCGGAGGCTGTGACACTTACAAAGCTGATTGTCAGAGCAACAGATGAGCTTAGAAATGTAATGATAGAAGTTAAAAATATGAAAAAGAGCAAACAGCTTCAAAACAAAATTATTGAGGTTAATAATGTAGAAGATGAAGCGGATACAATTTTCAGAGATGCTATGGCTAATCTGTTTACATCTGAAACAGATGCCGTTGAGGTAATCAAATGGAAAGCAATATTCGAGTTGCTGGAAAATACAATTGATGCCTGCGAGGATGTTGCAAATATCGTAGAAGGGGTTGTTATGAAAAATGCTTAGTGTTTCTTTGGTATGTGTGGTTGTACTGGCACTAGGATTTGACTTTATAAACGGCTTTCACGATACTGCAAATTCTATAGCTACATCTGTTTCTACAAGAGTTTTGTCACCAAGGCAGGCTATTTTGATGTCTGCTGTCTTGAATTTCGTTGGTGCATTAATGAGCAGCAAGGTTGCTAAAACTATCTCCAGTGGTTTGGTAGATGGTGCAATGATAAAGGTTCAGTACGTAATAATAGCGACTTTAATAGCAGCAATTATATGGGATTTAATTACATGGTATTTTGGAATACCAAGCAGTTCTTCACACGCACTTATAGGATCACTTATAGGGGCTTCAATTGCCTATTCAGGCGGAATTAGTATTGTAAAATGGCAGGGGGTATGGCAAAAAGTTATATTGCCATTAATAACCTCACCTTTTATTGGTTTCTTTATGGGCTTCCTGTTCATGACCTTACTTTACAAATTACTCCGCAACTTTACTCCAAGATTTATTAACAAATGGTTTTCAAAATTGCAGATTGTGTCTGCGGCATTTATGGCGTATTCACATGGCAACAATGACGCTCAGAAGTCCATGGGTATTATTACACTGGCTTTAGTTGGTGCCGGACTCAATGGCGGACATACCGAAGTTCAGCCCTGGGTAATGTTGGCATGTGCTATTTCAATGGCTTTGGGTACTTCCATCGGAGGCTGGAAAATCATAAAGACCATGGGCGTTAACATGATCAGGCTTCAGCCAATAGGCGGATTCGCTGCTGAAACAGGTGCAGCAATTGTTATCGAAACAATGACTCATTTTGGAGCACCGGTTAGTACAACTCACGTAATATCAACCTCAATAATGGGTGTTGGCGCATCAAAGAGATTATCCGCTGTTAAATGGGTTCTTGCAAGAAATATCGTTTGGGCTTGGGTAATAACAATTCCTGTCACCGCTTTAATGGGAGCCTTTATTACGACTATTTTCAAAATGTTTGCATAAGCATTTGACTGTCTGTACTTATATTTTAGAATAAATAATAATTAAGAAGTGGCCAATTAAACCAGGTTTAATTTGTCACTTCTTTTAGTATCAAAAGGTGATTTTTTAGCATCATAACTTTATAAATCTGGTTTTATCACCTTTTTCAATTTAGTCACAGATTGTTTACATATGGATAGTTTAAAAACGGGAATGAAGCCGTATATCTTTGATTTAGCTACTATAACCTCGGTTTATTAATCTGTTTTATTATTAACAGCTTATAAACCTTAATAGAAGCTAAAACAGGGGCAAATAGGTTAGACCTGTGTATTTACTTATGTTATACTAATAAAAACTGCCGTAGTACTCTGATAATCGGTAAACCTGGTTATTGCGGCAGCTCAGTTTTGGAAACTGCGTGTCGTTACTCTGAATAAACAAAGTATTCCTCCAATCCTCCGCATGGTCTTGGTAAAGACATAGCTAATATATGTTTTAGAGTTTATAGAGTACAGTATATTATAATTTTAAAAATTTATAGACATTTATGGAAATAATATAGTATATATGTATATATAAACAGCTTTGGCAAGCCAATTAATGAGGATTAGTTTTACGTATTCCACACAAATAAAGGATAAACATTAATATCGAATAATCTAATTAACCTCCTTTCGTAGTTAAATAATTGGGAAAAGTGGTATGAATTAATATAAGGAAGATAAGACTTAAAGAGGTATTTAATTTGAGGTCAAAAGGTTGACCTCGGCACAACACAAGGCTAGAATATCATAAGAGATTTGGAGGTCAAACATGATAAAATGCTCAATTTGTAATAAAAATATAGCAGTAGTTTTTGTAACAAAATTCGTTGATGGAAGGCAGATACAGGAGGGCTTATGCGTAAGTTGTGCAAGAAAGCAGAATTTACAGCCTATTGATCAGCTTTTATCTCAAACTGGTATGACAGAGGATGAACTGGACAATATCAGCAAGCAGGTCGGCGATATGCTTGAGGATATGGAGGGTACGGATATAATGGAAGCCTTACAGGCTGACCCAGGTAATGTCAATCAGACAAATCCGTTCTTCGGAGTACTGAATAAAGCATTTCCAAAGGCAAACAGCAATCAGGAAGCTGATACACCTGCCGTTAATAATCAGGAAAAAGAAATCACTGATGAAAAGGATGGCAAAAACTCAACAAAAACCAAAGTTCAGGATAAAAAAGTCACTAAAAAGAAGAAGTATCTTGACATGTATGGTACAAACCTGATTGATAAGGCCAGAGAAGGCGGCATAGATAAAGTTGTTGGCAGAAACAAGGAAATAGACAGGGTTATTCAGATTCTGAACAGAAGAACTAAAAATAATCCTGTACTCATTGGTGAGCCCGGAGTAGGTAAAACTGCCATAGCGGAGGGGCTTGCTGTAAGAATTGCTGAAAGGAATGTACCTTTAAAGCTGTATAATGCAGAAGTTTATCTGTTGGATATGACCAGCGTTGTGGCAGGTACACAGTTCAGAGGCCAGTTTGAAAGCAGAATGAAAGGAATAATTGAAGAAGCGAAGTCTTTTGGTAATATTATTCTTGTAATAGATGAACTTCATAATATTATGGGAGCAGGAGAGGCAGAGGGAGCAATGAATGCTGCCAACATACTGAAGCCTGCTCTGTCAAGAGGAGAAATCCAGGTTATAGGAGCTACTACTCTCAATGAGTATAGAAAGCATATTGAAAAGGATTCAGCACTGGAGAGAAGATTTCAGCCGGTTATAGTTGACGAACCATCAATAGAAGAATCCATTGAGATATTAACTGGTATCAAGCATTATTATGAAGAATACCACAGGGTAAAAATCAGTAATGAAGTGATCAAGGCAGCTGTTAATTATTCCGAGAGATATATCACAGACAGACTCTTACCCGACAAGGCAATTGATGTCATTGATGAAGCAGGTTCAAGGGCTAACTTAAGAAATACAAAACTTGCTGAACTCCAGTCCTATAAGGACGAGCTGAGAAGAGTGCAGGAAGAAAAAGAAACCGCAATTTCGGCTGATTCCATTGAAGATTACCAGAAGGCTGCAGACTTAAAGGTGTATGAATGCAAGCTAATCGGCTTGATTAAAGATATTGAAGATACCAGTAAGGACGTTGAACTGACAATAGAAGATATTGCAAGTGTTATAGAAGCCTGGACTAAAATACCAATTCAAAGGCTTAGTGAAGAGGAATCACAAAAGCTTATTAACCTTGAGACCCGTCTGCACAAACGTGTCATAGGTCAAAGTAAAGCGGTTGAAGGTGTGGCAAAAGCTATCAGAAGAAGTCGTTCGGGCTTTAAAAAGAAGAAAAAACCTGCCTCCTTTATATTTGTCGGACCTACCGGCGTCGGTAAGACTGAATTGGTAAGGGCTTTGGCTATAGAATTATTTGAAAGTGAAGAAGCACTTATAAGACTTGATATGTCCGAATACATGGAGAAACATACAGTATCCAAGCTTATTGGTTCACCTCCGGGTTATGTAGGCTATGATGATGCAGGACAGCTTACCGAAAAGGTTAGAAGAAAGCCTTATTCTGTAATATTAATGGATGAAATTGAAAAAGCTCATCCCGATGTGTTCAATATGCTGCTTCAGATTCTTGAAGACGGCAGGCTGACCGACAGTCATGGAAGAACAGTCAGTTTTGAAAATACAATAATAATTATGACTTCAAATGCCGGAACCAACTTCAAGTCAAGCGGAATAGGTTTCGCAAACAATGCATATTCAACCCTGGAAAGCAAGGTAAAGGATGTCATCAAGGAAACCTTCAGACCTGAATTCCTGAACAGAATAGATGAAGTTATCGTCTTTACAGAGCTGAATAATGACGAACTCAAGCAGATTGTTGAACTGATGCTCGAGGAAGTTTATACCGAGGCGAGAGAAAAGGACATCAGGATAAATGTATCAGAAGGGGTTAAGGAATACATTCTTGAGAAAGGGTATGATATCAAGTTTGGAGCAAGACCGTTGAGACGTGCAATCCAAAACTATATAGAGGACAGACTTTCAGAGGAATACCTCAAAGGAACCATCAAAGAAGGCTCTTTGGTGGGAGTCGATATAAATGCTGACAAGGAAATTACATTATCTATTCTTTGATTTCATAAAAAAAATAAAGTTTTCTAAGAATTCATAATAGCTGCCGTGATTTATGGCAGCTATTTTTTTAGTTAAACGATATCCAGCTTAAGCCTTATTTAGCAAAATAAATTTGTTATTGCAAAATGTACTAATTAATAATTATAATAACTGTATACGATATTTGTCTTTGTTGTCAAATCCAAATTGAACACGCTTTAAGCGTAGAGTGGGGTGAAATTAATGAAATACTCAAAAAGTATTTTGGGTATTGTAATTGCAGCCATATTATGTATTACTCAGGCTTCATGTTCAGGTGACAATTCAAATCCTTCGGCAAATTCCAAAGGTCCGGTATTGCCGTCAAAAAGCAATACTCTTGAATTAATGACTTCCTGGGGCGGTGTTGACAGCAAAGCAGGAAGTCTTAAAGAAATCATAGCCAAGTTTGAAAACGAGAACAGTAATATCAAAATATCTAATCAGTCTATTTTTGGTGACGAATATTTACCCACTTTAAAAATCAGATTTGCATCTGGCAATGAGCCGGATGTTTTTGGGCTTTGGCCCGGTTCTGATATTAAATATCTCGTCAGGGCAAATAAAGTTGCAGATATTACAGATAAATTGAAGCAGGACAGGAGTTGGATGGACAGTTTTTACCAGTCAAGCTTCAGCTATACAACCTATAATAACCGTATATACGGAATCCCATTTGAGCTGGTATTTGAAGGGTTGTTCATAAACAAGGATCTTTTTGAAAAGTATAAAGTTAAAATACCAAAAAACTATGAAGATTTAAAAGCAGCTATTACGGTATTCAAATCCAAAGGTATTATTCCCATAGCCTACAATTCTTCAGCAGAAGGGTCTTACATATATCAGAATATGATAGCAAGCCTGGGCGGGGCTCAGGGTGTAGAAAACAGTATTGCAAATGGTAAGATAAACCAATACTACGTTGATGCAATGAAGTATATGAAAGAACTTTATGATATGGAGGCTTTCCCAAAGGATGCACTGACCTTAAACAGCAATGAACGGAACGAGCTCTTTTTTACAAAGCAGGCAGCAATGATCGTACAGGGATCCTGGTTTATACCTTACTTTGACAAATATGACGAAAGTGTGGAAATGATTCCCTTTCCTGCAATGGGCAGTGGCAGCCCAAAGGTTCCAACAGGTCTGGGAGGAGGAACCTTTTATATAAGCAAGTCAGCATGGGATACCCCTTCGGGGGAGGCTACGACCATACAATTTCTCAAGTATCTGACCTCAAAGGAAACAGCCGCATTCTTCTATGAGAAAACGGCACTTTTGAGCAACTTAAACATGGAATTAAAATCAGCATATAGTTCGCTGGCAAAGCAAAGTATCAGCCTTTTTGAGAATACTGAAGAAGAAAACAAGACTCCCATACCCGATCACGTTATCGAAAGAAGCGCCTGGGAAGATATTATAATACAGCAGTTCCCATACTTTCTGGAGAATAAAAAGTCTGCTGAGGAAATATGGGATAAGGCAGTTGAAAAAATGATGATGAATTAGGCTGTATATAAAAATTTTCGGTAAATTATTGAGGTTAAAATGTGGAATAAAATAACATCTGGAATGTTCTCCAAATTAATGAGCGCGCTTCAGTTCTATAGAAACATTTCGATAAAGAAGAAGCTACTTCTTGTGCTGTACATACAAATATTGATACCTCTTGTTTTTATAGGTTTTTCCAGCTTCAAAAGCTCGGAGGAAATTATAACAAAGAAATCATTAACCTATTCAAATGATATTTTGAGTCTCATAGAACTCAGATTACAGGATACTTTAAGAAACCTGAATATAATAACTCAGGACTTGAGCAGTGATGAGAGGATCTATGCCGCATTGCTGAATGATGATAACAACAACATTTCCAAATTAAACACTTACGAAACCTCCAGTCAGCTGAATAATGCATTTCTTAATGCAGTAATGACAAGGTCTGAAATTGAAGCTATGTGTATTGTAACCAATAAGAAAAGATTTTTGGTATATGATAATAAAGCCAATAACTCAAATATCAAGTCAATTGTGCAGCAAAATTATTCTGAAATTACAAAGTTAGCTGCTGATGCCAGCGGAAAAGCTGTCTGGTTTTTTAGTACAAAAAACGAAATTGTTCAAACCTCCTATTTGGTTAGAATGATTTACAACAGGGATAATTACAAGGAATTGGGTCTGCTTGTTGTTCAGATAAACATGAATTCACTGGATATGGTTTTACATGGCCTGGAATCTGAGGTTATGCAAAATATTACTATTCTTTCTCCTGAAAATTACATAATTTTATATAAAAATAAAGATGACTTAGAGAATTATGAACAGGTTATTAAGGATACACCATATGAAAAGAATTCATTTGTAAATAAGAAAAATAAAATTTTCATTGGGTATACATATATAACTGAACCAAGCTGGAGAATTGTGACGTATATTCCTTTAAACCAGTTGTATTCAGACGTTCAAGATCTCAGAAACAGAATCATCGTTTTATGTCTTGGTTCCATACTAATATTGTCGATTGTCAGCATCTATATGTCCTTTGATATGATCAAGCCTATAAATCAACTTGTAAAAGCCATGAAGGGTATGAATATCGACAATATTTCGAAAAGCTACATAGAGATTGAAAGAAAGGATGAGCTTGGTTTTCTTCACAAAACTTTTAATACCATGGCCAAGGAAATAGATCATCTGGTCACATGGATATACAGAGAGCAGATTACCCGCAAAGAGGCTGAAATAAAAGCCTTACAATCACAAATTAACCCTCACTTTCTTTTCAATACCTTGGAGTCCATCAACTGGATGGCTCAATTAAACAATGTTCCAGAGATAAGCGATACGGTTACGGATTTATCAACCCTTATGGAGGCAAGTATCGGAAGGGACGACAGACTTATTACAATTGAAGAAGAGTTTATGTATATAGATAAGTATATTGCTCTGTTAAAAAGAAGGTTTGAGGACAGGATAACCCTGAACAAGGAAGTAGATCCCATGGTATTGTATGTAAAGATACCGAGACTTCTTATACAGCCGCTGATTGAAAATGCCGTGTATCATGGAGTTGAAAACAGCAGGGGCAAAGGTATTATAACGCTGGCGGCCAAAATACAGGAGGACCTTCTTATAATTGAGGTGATAGATAATGGAAACGGGATTTCTCCCGAGGACCTTGTCAAATTGAATAAAGGTCTGGAAATGGACAATGATGCCTATTTCAAATCCTTGAGTGATAAAAAGAACAAAAGTATCGGGATAGATAATGTTAACAGACGAATCAAACTTTTTTACGGTGAGAAATACGGAGTTAAAATTGAAAGCAAAGTGAACATATATACCAAGGTATCTGTAAGTTTGCCTGCCAGGAGCTTAAATAAGGAGGGTTTTTATGTACAAGGTTCTAATAATTGATGATGAGTCCATCATTCGAAAAGGAATAAAGAATATCATTAATTGGAAACAGTTGGATTGCGAAGTATGTGCAGATGCCAGTGACGGTATTGAAGGTATTGAACTCATCAGGAAATATCTTCCCGAAATTATTATAACCGATATACGCATGCCGGGTCTTGATGGACTTAGCATGATAAAACAAGTTAAAAGCATAGTTCCCAATACAAAAATAATAATATTGACAGGTTACAGGGATTTTGACTATGTACAGGAAGCAATAAAATGCGGAGCCTTTGACTTTTTATTAAAGCCCTCAAAGATAGAAGAGCTCACAGCAGTTCTTACGCGTGCGGTAAATGAGATTAATGACCAGAAGATAAGGCATATGGAAATTGATCAGTTTAAGGTGCTTTTCGAGCAAAGTATACCTATACTTAGAGAAAAACTCCTTTATGATGTTATTTATGGGCTAAATACCAATGAAAATGAGATAACCGAAAAAATGAAACTATTTAATTTTTCAATTCGGAATTTTGTACTTGTTGTTATGGAGAATGATTATGATGAAAAGTCCAACAGTTCCCAATATGATAAACATCTTTATCAGTTCGGTATTGTCAGCTCCTTTGAGGAGATATTTGCCGAAAAGTACGAGGTTCTGTCAATAATGCTTAACAGCAGCAGAGTGGGCTTTATTATACAGAAGCAGGACAGGGTGCCGCTGGATATTGAGGAGGTCAGCGAGAAATGCAGCTACCTTCAGGAAGTTATAAATAATGGGTTCGGCTTTACGGTTACTATAGCAGTGAGCTCAAATGGAGTTACAGCTATTGAGCTGCCCGAAAAATTAAAGGAATGTCTTGGCTCTCTGGAATATAAAAGCTATATGGGCAATAACTCAATCATACAATATAGTGATTTGAATTCGTTTTTCAGATATGAGGATTACTCTACACTGGACAAATACCAAAAACAGCTGCTGGAAAGTATAAAGTCCGGTAATGAGGATCTGGTAAGGGTTTCAACACAGAATATAGCCAGATACGTCACAACAAATAAAATAAATATTAATTACATGAAGAATTTTTATTATACAACCTTATCTTCCATTAATAACATAAGGATATCCGTATCAGCTGCAGAGTTGGACAAAAAGCACGAAGAAGGCAAGGATATCGCAAGCCTGCTTAGGCTGATAGAAAAGAGTGAGAGTGCCGAGGAATTGAACTCCCTGCTGGAAGACGTAGCTATAAGGATTGCTGCTAAAGTAAACAGTTTTAATAACAGGAGTATAAAGCTTATTTTAAGGAAGGCTATAGATTATATTCAGGAGCATTACAGCGAGCCGGTAACTCTCAATGAAGTAGCCGAGAATATTTATGTAAGTACTTTTTATATAAGCAGAATGTTTAAAAAAGAATTGGGTAAAAGCTTTGTAGATTATCTTAACGACGTCAGGATAGAAAAAGCCAAAGAGCTTTTAAAGGATATAAAATACAAGACCTATGAGGTTGCCGAGATAGTTGGCATATCGGATCCCCATTATTTTTCAAAGCTCTTTAAAAAGTACTCTGGTATGACACCTTCAGAGTATAGGGAAACTATTGCAGTAAAATGACAAATATTTAAATATTAAAGTTTATTGTTAAATTTATGCAATAAATATTTGTGTAATATCTTGTTGTACAATTTTGCCATTTGCTATAGACAAGATATTCTACATTTAAGCAAGTTGTTCTATTTTGTCTTTCCATATATTTCATTAAAATGTAAGTATGTTAAGCAGGTTAACGAGTTGAAATATCACTGTGAACGCCTGTTTTTATCATTTCACACATGATACACACATACTACATTATGAAGGGTGGCATTGACTCATGGGAACAACACCGGCTACAGCAAAAAAAGTAGACGTTGTACAAAAACCTGTTCGTAAACGCGGGTTCTTGTATGAACTCAGAAAGAACAAAGTACTATTTATCATGATGCTCCCTGCATTGGTCGTTTTATTTCTGAACAATTATTTACCGATGGCAGGTGTATTAATCGCTTTTAAGAACTTCAAATATTTCGGAAGTAGTTTCTTTGAAAACTTTTTCAAAAGTGACTGGGTAGGCTTGGAGAATTTTGAATTTTTCACGGCAACCCCGGACGCATTCACTATTACCAGAAATACTCTCGGCTATAACTTTGCTTTCATTGTTATTGGATTAGTAATTTCAGTATTATTTGCAATTATACTTAATGAAATAAGGAACAAATATCTGTCAAAATTCTATCAGGCAAGTATGTTTTTACCTTACTTCATGTCATGGATAGTCGTAAGCTATCTCGTATTTGCCCTGTTGAGTGAAGAGTCGGGTTTTGTAAACAAGAATCTTCTCCCGGCATTGGGTATCAGCGTTGATTCATTGCCTTCCTGGTATGGTGATCCAGGTAAGTGGCCCTTTATATTAACAATAGTTAATATGTGGAAGTTCACCGGTTATAACTGTGTCGTTTATGTTGCGGCAATAGCAGGTATTGATACCGAGTATTATGAGGCTGCTACTGTTGATGGTGCAACAAGATTCCAGCAAATCAGGAAAATTACAATTCCTCTTTTAACACCATTAATGATAATTCTAACACTTCTGGCAGTCGGTCGTGTGTTCTACTCCGATTTTGGCCTGTTCTTCAGTGTTACAAGAAATGTTGGTGCCCTGTACGATACTACGCTTGTTATAGATACGTATGTTTATAATGCACTACGTAACCTGAACGATGTTGGAATGGCATCGGCAGCCGGACTTTATCAATCACTGTGCGGATTTATACTGGTTTTGACCTCTAACCTGATCGTTAGAAAGATAGATCCGGACAAAGCACTGTTTTAGGAGGGTGAAAATATGAAACAAAAAGAAAACTCAAAATTATTAAATACTGTATCCCCTTTTTGGAATGGTGTTTTCAATATATTGTTCGTTTTGTATTCTGTTGCCTGTATTGTACCGCTTTTGCTGGTAATAGGAGTATCTTTTACAGACGAAAAAACAATTGTTACCGGAGGCTATAACTTCATTCCAAAGGTATTCAGCCTTGAAGCATATAAATGGGTGTTTCAAAGCGGAGATGCCATAATCAGAGCATATGGTTTGTCAATAGTAATTACTATAGTTGGTACTATATGCAGTGTTGCAATAATATCAATGTTTGCCTACGTAATATCAAGAAAAGACTTTAAGTATAGAAATATATTCTCATTTATTTTGTTTTTTACCATGATATTCAATGGCGGTCTGGTTCCCTGGTATATGGTTTATACAAACTTTCTGCATGTCAATGATACATTTTTGGCGTACTTGATTCCTCCAATGGTTAACGCCTGGTATGTAATGATAATGAGAACCTTTTTCCAGACCAATGTACCTGATTCCATTATAGAGTCGGCTAAAATAGATGGTGCAGGTGAATTCAGAACTTTTATCCAGATTGTTTTGCCGCTTGCTAAACCAGGTCTGGCAACAATCGCACTATTTCAGACACTGGGTTTCTGGAATGAATGGTATATCCCTCTGATGCTGATTGAAAAAAGCGAACTGTACAATCTGCAGTATATTTTATATAAAACACTGACAGCAATTCAGTATTTGGCCACTGCTTCAAATGTTACAGGAGGTACGGCGCAGATACTTGCAAACTTGCCTTCGGAAACAGCTCGTATGGCAATGTGCGTTCTTGCGATTGGTCCTATTATACTGGCATATCCTTTCTTCCAGAAATACTTCATTAAAGGTCTTACAGTTGGTGCAGTAAAAGGCTAAAACCATATTAATCTGCTACGGATAGAATATGGATGGCATAAATAAATTTGTAATTTTAAGGAGGTTCACACATGCAAAAGGCAAAAAAACTTATAGGTCTTGTTTTAGTTCTTTGTTTGGCTATCACGATGGTAGTTGGATGCGGAAGCAGTGACACAGCTTCTACGTCAACAGCAGAAACTTCAACAGCAGCGGCTTCTACAACAGTAGCAGCTGAGTCTTCAGCAGCAGCTTCCACTTCTGCAGCTCTGGATCCTGTAGAACTCAAGTGGTATGTAGTTGGTAATGGTCAGCCTAAAGATATGGAGGCAGTGTTAGCTAAGGTTAATGAATGGCTAAAGCCAAAAATTAACGCTACACTTAAACTGAACATATTTACCTGGGGTGACGATTTCGAACAGAAAATGGGTGCAAAGGTTGCTTCCAATGAAGAGTTTGATATTACTTTCACTGCAGGATGGGCTTTAAACTATCTGCAGAATGCTCCTAAAGGTGCCTTCGTTGATTTGACTCCAATGTTGGATCAATATGCTCCAAAAACCAAAGCTTTACTTGGTGATAAAGTTATAAAGGGTGCATCAATTGATGGAAAGCTCTATGCTATTCCTACTAACAAGGAAATGGCTCATAACTGGGGTTTCCTCATCAATAAGGACCTGGCAGAGAAAAACGGTATTGATGTAACAGCAATAAAGAAGTTTGAAGATATTGAACCGGCTCTTAAGACAATAAAAGAGAAAGAACCCGGCGTAGAACCTTTCCAGACAGTTGTCGGTGAATCAGCTTACAGATTGCTTGACTTTGAAAAGCTGGCTGATGACAACGTTCCAGGTGCCATATATGGTGACGGAAGAGATACAAAAGTTGTAAATGACTTTGATACTCCTGAAGCAAAGAATTTATTTACAACACTTCACAACTGGTACAAAGCAGGATATATCAGAAAAGATGCTGATACTATCACAGACTTCCAGGCAAACAGAAAAGCTGGTAAGGTATTCTCAGCAATAGCTTCCCTGAAGCCTGGTAAAGATGGTGAAGAAAGCGTTTCATCAGGTATAAACTGGGTACAGGTTGATCTTACAAAGCCTGTTGCTACAACTCGTGAAATGGTTGGATCAATGCAGGCAATATCCAAGTCTTCAAAGAATCCTGAAAGAGCATTGATGTTCCTTGAACTGTTCAACACTGAACCTGAACTCTGTAACCTGATAAACTATGGTATTGAAGGAACTCACTATACCAAGGTTGCTGATACCAAGATCCAGGTTACCCAGGCAGGAAAAGACGGTTACAACGTTGGTACTCCTTGGATGTTCGGTAATCAGTTCAACACTTACATCTACGATACAGAGAAATTTGAGTCTGCATCAGCTAAGTGGGATAAATTTAAAGCATATAATGATTCAGCTATAGCTTCACCAATCCTTGGCTTCACCTTCAATACTGAACCGGTTAAGACTAAAGTAGCAGCTTTGACAGGTGTTAAGAAGCAGTATATGCCAGGACTTGAAACAGGTAAAGCTGATCCTGCTGTAGCACTTCCTAAGTTTACTGAAAAGCTTAAGGCTGCTGGCATGGACGATGTTCTTGCTGAAATGCAGAAGCAGGTAGATGCATTTGTTGCTAAGAAATAAGTAAAAATTGTTGTAATTAGTCAGTTGACTTTGATTACACACAAGATGTAAAATAGGGCTAGCGCTTATTTGTATAGCGTTAGCCCTATTTTAAAATAATCTGACAACAGGCAATAAATTGGAATAAGGTGATTCATATGAAAAGTGAAGAGATTGCAAGGATTGCAGGAGTTTCAAGAAGTACAGTATCAAGAGTTATCAATAACTATTCCAATGTACCCGATGAAACCAAGAAAAAGGTACTGGAGGTTATTTCAAAATATAATTATCAACCCAATACCAGTGCAAGAGTACTGGCCGGTAAACAGAATGATACTATAGGTTTGTTTATAGTAAGTATTGCCGACGCCGAAAATCCAAACAGACTTTATAATAATAATTACTTTACTCAATTTGTGGATGCAGTTGTTGATTGTGCCAACGCAAGGGGATACTATGTACTGGTAAATATAGTTTACTGTGAGAATGATTATAATCGTGTTAGCGAGGTATTTCTGCAGAAGCGTATAGATGGTGGAATTGTAATCGGAACGGAGCAGGATGCTGAAGTACTTATAAATGTATCTAAAAGGGGATACCCTGTAGCATTGATAGATTATGATGCTGATGAGATAAGGAAGAAAAATTTAGATAATGATAATTTAATTGTTATAGATTCAAATGATTATGCTGGTGCTGTTTCTGCCGTGGAGTATCTTATCCAGTTGGGACACAAGGACGTAGGGCTTTTGGCCGGAAGATTATCAACATATTCAGGAAGACAAAGATATAATGCGTATTTTGATACCATGAAAAAACATGGGTTGGATGTGAATGACGAATTTGTTTTACATGGTGATTTCATCAAGTCAAAGACTGCTGATGAGGTAAAAAAACTTATCAAAAAAGGAAATTTACCAACTGCAATATTTTCTTCCAACGACGATATGGCTATAACAGCTATGGATTTATTCAAGGAAAACAATATCAGAGTACCGGAGGATATTTCTTTAATAGGGTTTGACAACATTCCCTTGTCATCCTTAATCAGACCTGCACTGTCAACAGTATCTACTCCCGTTTATGATATAATAGACAAGACAGTTACAGAATTAATTGCGAATATCAGAAAAAACAAAAGAGGTTTTTCAAGCTATAGATATGATACCAAAATGATTTTGCGCGAGACATGTACAAAGAGGTAAATAAAAGTACTTGTGAATTTTATAAGTACTTGTTTGTTTATAACGCCTAATTCAAAGAAAATTTTTCGATGGTAGAAAAATTTTCTTACATCAGCGGCGTTTCAACGAGGCGGGAGATATACTAGCCGCCTGAAAACCTGAGCGGAACCCACCGCTTTTAAAAGTGGGGGACATTTTTTCGCCTCGTTATATATTAATTATTTTGAGAGGAGCCAATTTATGAAATACGGTTTTTTTGACGATCAGAACAGGGAGTACGTAATAACCACCCCCAAAACGCCTTATCCATGGATCAATTACCTGGGAACACAAGAATTTTTTTCTTTAATTTCAAACACTGCAGGTGGTTATTGTTTTTATAAGGACGCGCGTTTACGAAGAATAACCAGATACAGATATAATAATGTACCAATTGATATGGGGGGAAGATATTTCTATATCAATGATGCCGGAAGCTTATGGTCACCGGGTTGGTCCCCTGTAAAGGCTGAGCTTGACAGATATGAATGCAGACATGGATTGGGTTATACAAAGATAAAAGGAAGCAAAAATGGTATAAGCGCCGAAGTTTTATTCTTTGTTCCTCTGAACTTTAGCGGAGAATTACATAGAGTCAGAATAAAGAACACTGCAAATGAGAAAAAGAGCATAAAGCTGTTTTCATGTGTTGAGTTCTGCTTATGGAACGCATATGATGATATGACAAACTACCAGAGAAACTTTAGTACAGGTGAAGTTGAAGTGGAGAAGTCAGTCATTTATCACAAGACAGAATATAAAGAAAGAAGAAATCACTTTTCTTTTTATTCCGTAAACGCGAGTTTAACAGGTTTCGATACCGACAGAGATACTTTTGTGGGTTTGTACAATGGCTTCGAAGCACCTCAGGTGCCTGTGAGCGGTGAACCGCAGAACTCTGTTGCTGACGGCTGGGGACCGATGGCTTCACATTGCATTACTGTAGAATTGAATGCCGGTGAAGAAAAGGAATATGACTTCATTCTGGGTTATGTCGAAAATGAAGAAGACGACAAGTGGGAAAGCAAGGGAGTCATTAATAAGAAGAAAGCTTATGCCATGATTGAGGAAAAAGGCAATCCTGCAGGAGTCCAGGCTGCTTTTGAGGAGATGCAGAATTACTGGAGCCAGCTGTTCACTCAGTACAAGCTTGAACATAAGGATGAAAAGCTCTCCAGAATGGTGAACATCTGGAATCAGTATCAATGCATGGTTACCTTCAACATGTCAAGAAGCGCTTCATACTTTGAAACCGGAATTGGAAGGGGTATGGGCTTCAGAGACTCCAATCAGGATATTCTGGGCTTTGTACATCAGATCCCCGACAGAGCCAGAGAGAGAATACTTGATATTGCTGCCACTCAGTTTGAGACAGGGGGAGCATATCACCAGTATCAGCCTTTGACCAAAAAGGGAAACAATGAAATCGGCGGAAACTTTAACGACGATCCACTGTGGTTAATTGCTTCTGTTGCTGCTTATATCAAGGAAACAGGTGATATGGATATACTGAAGGAAATGGTGCCGTACGATAATGATGAATCAAAGGCAGCCACTCTGTTTGATCACCTTAAACGATCCTTCTACCATGTTGTAAATAATTTAGGACCCCATGGACTGCCATTGATCGGAAGAGCGGACTGGAACGATTGTCTTAATCTGAACTGCTTCTCAAATGTGCCGGGAGAATCCTTCCAGACCACAACCAGCAAGGATGGTAAGGTTGCAGAATCAGTGTTTATAGCAGGAATGTTTGTCTTCTATGGTCCGGAATATGTGAAGCTTTGTAAGCTCAACAAGCTGGATGAGGAAGCCAGGATGGCACAGCAGCACATAGATAAAATGACAGAAACAGTTCTTCAGCATGGATGGGACGGAGAATGGTTTATCCGTGCATATGATGACTTCGGACAAAAGATAGGAAGCCATGAAAATGAAGAAGGAAAGATATTTATTGAATCTCAGGGCTTCTGCACAATGGCTGGAATCGGTCTGGAAACAGGTCATGTTGAAAAGGCTCTTGATTCGGCAAAAAAATACCTTGACACAGACCATGGTATGGTCCTTAACAATCCAGCATTTACAAAGTATTATATCAACATGGGTGAGATTTCAACATATCCGGCCGGTTATAAGGAAAATGCCGGTATATTCTGCCATAACAACCCATGGGTAGCAGCAGGTGAAACTGTTCTGGGAAGAGGCGACAGAGCTTTTGAAATATATTCAAAGATAGCTCCTGCCTATACCGAAGAAATAAGTGATATACACAAGACTGAACCATATGTTTATTCTCAGATGATTGCAGGTAAGGATGCCGGAAGACACGGTGAAGCTAAGAACTCATGGCTGACAGGTACTGCAGCCTGGAACTTTGTAGTTATTTCACAGAACATACTGGGTATCAAACCTGACTACAACGGTCTGATGATTGATCCATGTATTCCAAAAGCATGGGAAGGTTACAAGGTTAGCAGAAAGTTCAGAAATGCCACCTATGAAATAACTATTACAAACCCTGATCATGTTTCAAAGGGTGTTAAACAGCTGATTGTGGACGGTGAAGCATATGCAGGCAACATAGTTCCAGTTTTTAATGATGGAAATAGCCATGAGGTAAAGGTTGTAATGGGATAAAACACAAACACAGATTTAAAAAATTAAAATAGGCTGTACCGGAGTTAGCTATTACTCCGGTACAGCCTATTTGACTGATTGAAATTGCTTACAGCGGCAGCTGTATAATAAACTCGGTGCCCTGGCCCGGTTGACTTATAACGCGGATATCTCCGCTGTACAGATTTACAATGTGCTTTACAATTGAAAGTCCCAGGCCTGTTCCGCCCATGTTTCTGGAACGGCCCTTGTCTACTCTGTAAAATCTCTCAAATATTCTGGAATGATGTTTTTCAGAAATACCAATACCAGTATCCTTAATGGAAATTACGGTTTTTCCATTGGATTTGCCGGCCTTTATATAGACTGTTCCATTCTCTACGTTATACTTTATGGCATTGTCTACCAAGTTAATCAGCATCTGCTTTATTCTATTCTTATTAACCATAAGTATTATATTTGGATCGGAGTCAACCTCAAGCCTAACACCTTTTTTATGGGCTGCAGCTTCAAGTATAAGGACAACTTCACTAATTATAGTGGTTAAATTGTTTTCCTTGATGTTATCATCTTTTCTCATACCCTCGATTTCAGATAATTGAAGAATATCATTTATCAACATATAGAGACGTTCGGCTTCGATATCAATAATGTCCAGGAACTTGGCAGCTACAGTGGTATCTTCGATTGCACCGTTTTTAAGTGTTTCTACAAAACCCCTTATAGAAGTAAGAGGAGTTTTAAGCTCATGAGTTACATTGGAAACAAATTCGGTCCTGATCTGCTCAAGCTTTTTAACAGAGGTAACATCGTGCAGGGTGATTACACCGCCGGAATTCAAACCTTTTACGGTATCAGTGTTCTTAATTGGATTGGTATATATTTTATAAATTTTATCGCAGTTTGTAGCAGGGCTGAACATAACTATTTCATCTGTTAACGGGCTGTTTTTCTTTATAGTATCTATCAACAGGGAATTTACTTTTGAATTGCGGGTAATCTGGATAAGGTTTTTTCCGATTATACCCGGACCATGCTTGACTCCGAAAATATTACAGGCAATTGTATTTATAATAAGAATCTTATACTCTGAATCAATGGCGATAATACCGTCTCTCATACTGTTTATCACAGTATCTACTCTTAAATTCTTGTCCATTATGCCGGAAAGTGTATAGTCAAGCTTATCAGCCATTTCATTAAAAGTATTTGCCAGCTGCCCTATTTCGTCTTTTGAAGCAATATTCACCCTCTTCTTATAATTCCCGCCTGCAATTTCCTTTGAAGTGTTGATCAACTGCTGTATTGGGTCGGTTACGACTTTTGAGAGCTTGACCGAAATCAGTATGGTTAGCAGTAAACCTACAAGAATTCCTATTACAGTGTAGAAGAAAAAGGCTTTATTTATAGCATTAAGCTGATAAAGAGGAATGGATACTCTTACAATAATATTATGTTCCTTTAGGGGGAGTGCAATATAAAGATATGTAACTTTCATTGTTTCACTGAAACGTTGATCCATGCCCATTTTACCCTGAATGGCTTCCTGAACTTCCTTTCTGTTCAGATGATTCTGCATTCCGCTGATATCCGAATCAGATTCTCCAAGAACCTTGCCCTGGTAGTTTATTATGGTTATCCTGGTAAAAAAAGAAAAACTCTCAATGCCTGTTGGTTTGTCATTTAAGAGTTTTGCATAATCCTTGGCAAGTTTGTCGTAATCTATGTTTTTATTTTCCGAGGTAAACTCTTTTATTTGATGCGCTAAAAGAACAGCAGTGTTTTCAATGCTGTTCTGAACTTCATACTTATAAAAATATCTTGCCAATGCCGAGGTGAATATTCCTGTAATAGTAATGGCAATAATAACCAGAAATATTGTATATTTAACGATTCTTGATTTCAAGTCAGTCTGCACCTCCGGAGAGCACCTATGTATTTCATTTATTTATTGCCGGCATGGTTCTTATCGGTAAACCTGTATCCAATTCCTCTGATTGTTTCGATAAAGGTAGGGTTTTCATCATTATCTTCAATCTTTTGCCTCAGGTAACGGATATGGACATCAACGGTTCTGGTTTCGCCGTAATAGTCAAATCCCCATATTTTATCCAGAAGATGTTCTCTTGATAATACTTTTCCTTTATTTAGAATAAGCATTTTAAGCAGTTCAAATTCCTTAAGGGGCATTTCGATCAGTTTGTCACCTTTATAAACTTCTCTTCTGGTACAATCTATTGTTATGTCAGCGTGAGTAATAACATCAAACTTTGGTTCAACAACTGTATTTATTCTTCTGAAAAGTGCCTTTATTCTCGCCAGCAGTTCTCTGACACTGAAAGGCTTGGTTATATAGTCATCGGCACCTAATTCAAGTCCCAATACCTTGTCAAACTCTTCACTTTTTGCAGTCAGCATTATAATAGGAACACTTTTAGTCACAGTATTCTGTCTTAGTTGTCTGCAAACCTCAAGACCATCTATACCCGGAAGCATTATATCGAGTATAAAAAGATCAGGAATGTTTTCATGGCTATGTGCTATCAAATCTTCACCGTTATCAAATACTGATACCTTAAAGCCATTTGCTTCAAGATTATATTTGATTAACTGCTGGATATGCATTTCATCTTCAACAACAAAAATTGATTGTTTGGACATATTAGCACCTCTTAGTCTGTCTTTCTGGCCAGATGATCATGGGATCCGGTAACATTAAAAACAACCCACTCAGCTATATTTGTTGCATGATCGCCGATACGTTCAAGGTATTTTACTATAAACATGAAATCTGTAGCCTGTTCCACTGTCTCGGGATTATTCTTCATTATATTGATAAGTTCCAAAACAATTTTAGAGAAAAGATCATCAACTTCATCGTCAGAATCACAGACTTCTTTTGCGAGAACAATATCCTGTTTTATATATGAATCAATAGACTTGATTACCATTTTTTTAGCAAGTTCAGCCATCAATGGAATATCTACCAGCGGCTTTATATACTTCATATCAGCCATTCTTATTGTAAGATCGGCTATGTCGGCAGCATGGTCTGCTATTCGTTCCATATCGGTTATTATTTTAAGTGCTGTGCTTATGGTTCTTAAATCCTTGGCAAGAGGCTGCTGCCTTGCTATAAGATTTATACAGATTTTTTCAATCCTTCCTTCCAGCTCATCTACTTCATCGTCACTTTCGTAAACTTCTTTTGCTAATTCAATATCCTGTTTTCTTAAGGCTAAAATGGAGTTTTCAATTGATTGTTCAACCAAACCAGCCATTCTAACCATTAAATCCTGTAATTGCTCCAGCTCTTTATCAAATGAGTGTCTAACCATATAAATCTCCTATCTGCGTGTCAAAACACGTGCGCTAAGTGCTATAAAAAACCTTAACCGAATCTTCCCGTAATATAGTCTTCAGTTCGCTTATCCTTTGGATTGCTGAAAAGCTGGTTGGTATTACCTACTTCAACAATTTCACCATGGAGGAAAAACGCAGTTATATCTGAAATTCTTGCTGCCTGCTGCATATTATGAGTAACAATTATAATAGTATAATTTTGTTTTAATTCTTCAATTAAATCTTCAATTTTCAGAGTTGATATAGGATCTAGCGCAGAAGTCGGTTCGTCCATCAGAACTATTTCGGGTTCTACCGCCAAAACTCTGGCAATACACAAGCGCTGCTGCTGACCACCGGACAACCCTAAAGCGTTCTGCTTCAATCTGTCTTTGACTTCATCCCACAGGGCGCTGTTTCTTAAACTTTTCTCAACTATATCATCCAGTTTGGACTTGGATTTTATACCATGAATTCGTGGACCATATGCAATGTTGTCATAAATCGACATAGGAAACGGATTTGGCTTTTGGAATACCATTCCAATATTTTTTCTTAACTCAACTATATCATACTCTTTATAAACATTCAAACCGTCGAAATATACATCACCGGTTATTCTGACGTTTGCCACAAGGTCGTTCATCCTGTTAAGTGTTTTTAGAAAAGTAGACTTCCCACAGCCTGAAGGACCGATAAAGGCTGTAACCTGATTGCCGGGAATGTCGATGGACACATCCTTGAGAGCGTGGAGATCCCCATAAAAAAGATTTAAGTTTTTTGTTGTTATTCTATAATCATTTGTCATAATGGTAATCCTCGATCTAAAATTATTTATTAGGTAATTTAATAATAACAACACTTTTTTAATGCAGGTTTAATTCTGTGTTAACTTAGTGTTAATAATAAATCTGTGAAGTTAAGGGAATTAACCATAGTATTTGCATAATTAAGCTATTTAAACTTTAAGATGCTATACCCTCTATTAACAATGTACAATACGTTTTTGAGTGGCGAATTTGCCCTGCGGCTGCGTTGAAACCGCTTGCAAGGCACAAAGCCTTTCTTCGCCTCTTCGCCTTGTCGCAAGCCAAATTCTCTCGCTCAAAAATCACCGACCTCACGCCGAGATATTTTGGCGATTTTCGAGGCGGATGGACGCAGCCTTGCTGACGCAAGGCAAGGACGACAACAAAGAAAAGTGGCAAAATAGCCGGCGTGAGGCGTGTTGTACATTGTCAATAGAGGGTGATGCCTGTCGAAAAATATTTGTTTCTTAAAATGAAATAATTTTAATGAATAAAATAATAACTTATTCCACATTTCACCATACCTAAACATCACTATAGCAGTTGCGGGTCAAACAATGCTATGATATAGTATATTATGATGTGTCACATGTTAATTTTTAACAGATAATACATCTGGAATTATTGACAATAAAATAACAAAGATGATATAATACCAACACAAATAGAATTATGAGGTGAAATTTCCATGGCATCAAAGAAAATTTCTATGGCTGTAATAAAAAGGTTGCCCAGATACCACAGATATCTGAATTATTTATTAGAGCTTGGAATTAAAAGAGTATCCTCTAAAGAGTTGAGTACTCGTATGGGAATTACGGCTTCTCAAATACGACAGGACTTGAATTGTTTTGGCGGCTTTGGACAACAGGGCTATGGATACAATGTTGAGTCCTTATATTCTGAGATAGGTAATATTCTGGGGATAAACAAGACATTTAATTGTATAATCATTGGTGCAGGAAATATGGGTCAAGCCCTGGCCAATTACGGTAATTTTGAAAAAAGGGGCTTCAGCATAATTGGGGTTTTTGACGTTAGCCCTGAAATTATCGGTAAAAAAATAAAAGATTTGGAAGTCAGAAGCCTAAATGATATTGAAGACTTTGTTTCACAAAACAAGGTTGATATTGCAATGCTTTGTGTTCCATACAGGGAAACGGCAGCTCTTGCTGACAGAGTTGCAAAACTGGGTGTAAAAGGCTTGTGGAATTTTTCGCCTATGGACCTTAAGATCCCTTATGATGTAATAGTTGAAAATGTACACCTGAGCGATAGCCTTATGGTTTTGGGGTATAAACTGAATGACAGGTTTCCCAGAGAGTAGAAATAAAACATAAATAAGTAAAGCCGGCGTTTGCCGGCTTTTGTTATTCCTTCCTGAAAACCCTGTAAGAGTGGGCCGACAAAACCTCATAAGCCCTGTCTCTATGATACTGGTCAGATAAGGTAATTCTTAAGCAGCCCTGTTCGAATTCTCTGCTGTTGGAAACATTAATATTTTTAATGTTTATGTCACTGTTCCCAAGCAGTGTAGCAATTTTTCCTATGATACCGGGTTCATCCCTGACATCTACCAGCAATTCGAAGCTTGGCGGTATTAGGCCGGTAGCCCTGGCAGAAAAACTGTCTCTAAAGACTTTGGCGTCTTCAAAGAATTTGTAAATCTCCTTGTTGTTTGACCTTTTTATATGCTTAATAATGTCATTAATTATTTTATTATAGTCCGTTAGCAGATCTGCTACAATTTCGCTATTGCTTAAAACAATATTTTCCCACATGGCCGGGTTTGAGGAGGCTATTCTTGTTATATCCTTAAACCCCCCGGCTGCCAGCATTTTAATTAATCCATCGCTGCTCTCCCTGTTTTGTGCAAGTGAAACAAGAGCAGATGCAATAATGTGAGGCACATGGCTTATACAACCTGTTACAGTGTCATGCAGCAGAGGGTTTACAACAATAGGTATTGCACCTATGTCCTTAAGAAGCTGCTCCATAATTGAAACAGCCTGGTCAGTGGTAGTTTTGGTAGGGGTTAACACATAATACGCATTCTCAAACAAATGAGAAAAGGAATTGGGATAACCCGATTTTTCTGTTCCGGCCATTGGATGTCCGCCAATAAAAACTGGTGACTTCGGCAATCTGTCAATATAACTGCAGATCTCCCCCTTGGTACTTGCTACATCAGTTATTATACAGTCATGTTTAACTTTGTCTGACAGCAGAGTAATGAATTCAAATGTCTTTCTGACAGGAGTGCATATGAAAATTACGTCAGAATCATATACAGTCCGGCAGCATTCACTGTAACCATTATTTATTACTCCCTCTTCCTCCGCAAGCCTGAGAAAAGGAGAACAGCTGTCAACGGCGTATATTTGAAGGTCCCGGTATTTTATGCGAAGCGCCTTTGCCAGAGAGCCGCCTATAAGACCGAGGCCTATTATTGATATGCTTTTAACCATAGTAGTTAAATTCTCTATCAACTATTGGTGCAAGCTTGCTTAAATCTTTACACAGAGAATCGAAATCTTTCGGGTTCAGCTGCTGAGCAGCATCGGACAGTGCCATCATTGGGTTGGGATGTACCTCAATTATGAGGCCGTCTGCACCGGCTGCAATTGCTGCTCTGGAAAGTGGAGCAACAAATTTGGACTTACCGGCGGCATGACTTGGGTCAACTATGACAGGAAGATGACTCATGTTTTTAACTACCGGAACTGCGCTTATATCCAAGGTGTTTCTTGTTGCGGTTTCAAAAGTCCTGATTCCTCTCTCGCAAAGAACCACATCATAGTTGCCTTCGCTCATTATATATTCAGCTGCATTGAGCCATTCATCAATAGTTGTTGCCGATCCGCGTTTTAAAAGAACCGGCTTCATAGACTTTCCGACTTCTCTGAGAAGGGTAAAGTTCTGAACATTCCTGGCCCCGATCTGAAACATATCAACATATGGAATTGAGAGTTCTACAGCTTTTTCGCTTGTGACCTCAGTTATGATTTGAAGTCCCGTTTCATCCTTGGCGGCCTTTAACAGTTTCAGGCCCTCTTCCTCCAATCCCTGGAACGCGTATGGAGAGGTTCTTGGTTTGAAAGCTCCGCCCCTTAAAAACTGAGCACCGGATTTTTTCACGGCCCGGGCAGATTCAATAATCTGCTCATAACTTTCTACAGCACAAGGCCCTGCCATAATAGCAAGCTCCTTACCGCCAATTTTTACTCCGTTAACATCAACAATACTTGGTTCGGGCCTGAAGGTTTTTCCGGCAAGCTTAAAGGACTCAACAATAGGAACCAGTTTTTCGACACCGGGCATTAATTCAAGTGGTATGTCCCTGAGAACACTTTTATCACCTATAATACCTATGATGGTTCTTTCTGTTCCCTGAGAGAGATGAACTCCCAGACCGGAATTTTTTAAAACATTAATTACGTCGTCGATCTGCATTTGATTCGACTTTGGATTCATTACAATAATCATGAAAATCAACATCCTTTCTACCATTTTACTTTTAGGAATGGCCAAATAATAAATTCCGATTCTTTGACCGGTTATTTTTCAGCTATTCCTTAATCAGGTTAAAAAAACCGTTATACCATAATACTTAACCAGGCGCCTGCAATATTGAATTATGATCAATATTACAGCTTGGTTATCTACAAAAACTATTATATAGTATTGAAACAAATTTATAAACTACAAAAGTGTGGCAGTTAATCCTTGTAATAAAAAATAAAATCATTAATTAGAAAATAAATAAGTATATTTTACATATTTGGGATAATATAGATATAAAATCATACATATTTGAAAATTAATAAAAAATTTTTTATTAAAAAAAGGAAAATCCCATAATAAATCGAATAGATAATACATTGATTTTTGTTAAATATGCTGAAAATTAAATAATTAATATATGGAGTATTTAGATATTTTAATTATAAGTACTGATTCACGTTAGGTTGCTGCTGTAAATGGTCTTAATCTACTCTGTTTATTCTTTTGCACCTGCTTTTTTGATTTTTATCAAAAAAGGCATAGGGAATAGTTCTTCTAAAGAACTTATGCCCGCCCGGAAAATTTGCTTTGGCTTTGAAGCGGTTTCTAGGAATAAATAATAAATAAACCCAAGCAATGGAGTTATTTTTTATTTGTTCCTCAAATAGTGTGAAACGACTAAAAACAATAAGGGGGAATGATTATGAAGGACTATGCCGTACAAAAACTACGGAATATTTGCCTCTTGGCTCACGGTAACGGAGGTAAAACTACCCTGGCAGAGGCTATGCTGTTCAATACAGGAGTGTTGGACAGATTCGGCAAAGTGGCTGATGGTACAACCACAACAGACTATGATCCTGAGGAAATCAAAAGAAAAATTTCTATTAGTACTGCTATGGCTCCATGCGAGTGGATGGACCATAAGATCAATGTAATTGATACTCCCGGTTATTTTGATTTTGTTGGTGAAGTAATGCAGGGCATCCGTGTGGCTGAAGGTGCGGTTATTGTTGTCTCAGCTAAAAGCGGTGTTTCTGTCGGAACAGAAAAATCATGGGCATATGCCAGAGAACACGATGCTGCAAAAGTTTTCTTCATAAACAAGATGGATGAGGAAAATGCCAATTTTAATGCTGCGTTGGACAAAATGAAGAGTACCTTCGGAAACGCAGTTATTCCTTTCCAGCTTCCTATCTATGAAGCTGATAAATATGTTGGTTATGTAGATATAATCAATATGACAGCGAAAAAATTCCAGAAGGATAAGGTTGCAGATACTGCAATTCCTTCTGATTTAACTGATAAAATTTCCAAGATTAAAGATTCACTGAACGAATTGATAGCTGAAACCGATGAAGCTCTAATGGAAAAATTCTTTGGAGGTGAAGAGTATACCAAAGAAGAGATCCAGAAGGGTATTAAAGCGGGTATTGCTGACGGTTCAATTGCACCTGTATTTTGTGGATCTGCACTTCAGAACCTGGGTGTTCAGGAATTAATGAACGCTATTATCGAATATATGCCTTCACCTGAATCTATAAATGTTAAAGCAGTAAAAGCAGGCAGTGAGGACCCTGTGGAAATCAAGGCCAATCCGGTCGGGCCTTTGGCTGCTTTGGTATTCAAAACAATTGCCGACCCGTTTGTCGGAAAAATATCCATGTTCAGAGTTTATTCAGGGACTTTGAAGGCCGATTCGGCAGTATACAATTCTACAACTGAAAAAATTGAAAAAATAGGCCAGATATTTGTAATGCGCGGTAAAAAGCAAATTCCCACCGACAAGCTCATAGCAGGAGATATTGGCGGTGTGGCTAAACTGGCAGCTACAAATACAAATGACACATTGTGTGATCAGAATAACAAAGTTGTTCTGAATAAAATTGTATTCCCTGATCCGGCTCTGTCGTTGGCTGTTGAACCAAAGGCCAAGGGAGATGAGGAAAAGATCAGCTCGGGCTTGCACAAACTACAGGATGAAGATCCAACCTTTAAGGTTTCAACCAACGTTGAAACACATCAAACCCTTATTTCAGGTGTCGGTGAACAGCATCTTGACGTTATAGTAAGCAAATTAAAAGCTAAATTTGGAGTAGCAGTAAACCTGGTAGATCCAAAAGTTCCGTACAGGGAGACTATAAAGAAAAAGGTCAAGGTTGAAGGAAAGCATAAGAAACAGTCAGGCGGTCATGGACAATATGGTCATGTGTGGGTTGAATTTGAACATGGGGATAAGGAAGACCTTACATTTGAAGAGAAGATATTTGGAGGCTCTGTTCCGAAATCCTATCACCCCGCTGTTGAAAAGGGATTGAGAGAAGCAATAGTAAAAGGGGTACTGGCCGGATATCCAGTGGTTAATCTTAAGGCTACACTGGTTGATGGATCCTACCACGATGTTGATTCCTCGGAAATGGCGTTTAAGATAGCTGCAAGACTTGCGTATAAGAAAGGCCTGCCTATGGCAGCTCCTGCACTTCTGGAGCCAATAGCACATGTTGAGGTCTATGTACCTGAAAACTATATGGGTGATATTATCGGCGATCTGAACAAGCGACGCGGCCGCATATTGGGAATGAATCCCCAGGAGAACGGTCTGCAGCAGGTTGAAGCTGAAGTACCCCAATCGGAGATGTTCAAGTATGCTACCGATCTCAGGTCCATGACTCACGGCCGCGGATATTTCAAGCTGTGGTTTGACAGATATGAGGAAGCCCCTGCAATAGTTGCAAACAAGATAATTGAAGAGGCTAAGAAGCACATGGTGGAAGAGGAAGAGGAATAGCAGTTATAAAATTATCCAGGAAATATAAATTACAGGACCCCAGACGGGGTCCTGTTTTGCGTGGACCGGCAAAGTATAGTAGTGTTGATACACTTTCCATGTACCAACACAATTTATAATTTTTTTAAAGTATATTGACTTCAAATATGAAAGGTTATAGAATTTAAATATAGACAAATGATAGCGCTAACACTTCTTGAAAATTGTAAATAATAACGAGGCAATTGCTTCGTTGAAACGCAAAAATGTAATAAAATTTTTCTACTGCCGATAAATTTTATCTGGACTGATGCGTTATAGACAAAACGTTTGAAATATCTTGAAAAGGAACATCTAAGAGCCTGTCTAATATCTGCTTGTACTCGGCAGTTGAGATGGCTTTTGCGTCAGGCAGGGCGAGTTTTCAAAGTAATACTTTGTTTATTACAAGAAAATTTAATGCAGAAGGCGTAAAATTCACCAAAATGATGGGCGCAATGAGATGTTAGACAGGTCCTAAAAATGGCAACTATGAAGGATGTGGCACAATCGGCCGGAGTTTCACTCATAACAGTCTCCAGAGTAATCAATACTCCTGAAATTGTTTCAGAAGCAACGAGGCTCAAAGTTGAGAAGGCTATGGAAGAACTGGACTTTATGCCGAACTTTGCTGCAAAAGCACTGGCACAGAACAATACCCGGACAATATATCTTTATATTCCGAAAAATATCGGAATCTCCGACCCGTTTATCATGCATCTTATTGCAGGTGTAAGCGAAGAACTGAGTAATGCCAATTATCTGTTTCTGGTAAAAAGGGAGCTGGAGTTTAACCACCGCTGCGATGGTGTAATTATTATGGGGTTGGATTTAAGTGAAGAAAATGTATTTACCTCAAAAATAAAAATACCTTTTGTTCTGTTTGGAAAAAATGATCTGGATATTGACTGTGTAGACGTAGATAATGAGTTGGGTGCTGTAATGATGATGGATAGGATGATTGCCAATGGGCACAAAAGGATTGGCTTTATTATGAGAGATACAAGCCAGCGATATGCCCATGAGCGTCTGGAAGGTTACAAGAAAGCATTGAAGAAGCATAATATCCCCTTTGATGAGAAGCTGGTAAGATATGCGGAAAACTCTGAACAGGAAGGTTATATAAATGCCTATGACCTGATGACTAGGGAGAAACCCACGGCAATTTTCTGCTGTGTTGATCTCCTTGCCATAGGTGCTTTCAGAGCAGCCGAAAAACTTAAGCTGAAAATACCACGGGATATTTCAATCGCCGGTTTTGACAGTCTTATATTTGATTTGATACCGAAGGTCCCGCTTACAACGGTGAGACAGCCGGTATATGAGACCGGAAGAGCGCTTGCAGCAAGGCTGCTGGATAGACTTAAGAACCCGGACTTACCCTATGAGAAGAAATATATTGAACCTGAAATGGTATGGAGAAAATCAGTTGGCCCGGTTAAACTGTAATTTTATTAATGTAGGTTCTCTGGCGGAAACATTAATCACAAGCTTTTTTGCGGCCCAAAATGATAGCGCTAACACATGTGCTAGCCTGCTCCAATTTTTTTATCAGACCAATGATAGCGCTAACATCTTAGCAGACATCATAATAATATAATTTAGTAAAATGGAGAGGTGTATATGAATACTGTAAAAATCATTCAAACAGCCAAGGATACTGATGACAGATTAACAGAAAAGGGAATATTCAATCTTGAGAAAAGTAAGTCCACCGGAGTAGTACTTTCAATAAATAAAGAGAAAAGCTTTCAAAAAGTAATAGGCTTCGGAGGCGCCTTTACAGAAGCAGCAGCTTATACATTTTACAACATGAATCCTGCAAAAAGAGAAGAAATAATTAAGAAATATTTTGACCCACAGGCAGGGATAGGTTATTCCATAGGAAGAGTTCATATCCACAGCTGTGATTTTGCCCTTGGCAACTATACATATGTTGAAGAGAACGACAAGGAATTAAAAACCTTTGATATCTCTCATGAAGATAAATGGACAATTCCAATGATTAGAGAGGCAATCGCTGCCCGTAATGGGGATATTGCTCTGCTGGCATCACCCTGGAGTCCGCCGGCATGGATGAAAACAAACAACGATATGAATCATGGCGGACAGCTGCTTCCCCAATACAGAGAAGCATGGGCCAATTACTTTGTTAAGTACATAAAAGCTGCAAGACAAAAAGGCTTGAATATTTGGGCAGTCACTGTCCAGAACGAACCAGCGGCAGTTCAGACCTGGGATTCCTGTATTTATTCGGCAGAAGAAGAGGGTGCCTTCGTAAGGGATTACCTGGGACCAATATTACAAAGAGAGGGTCTCGGAGATATCAAAATCTACATTTGGGATCATAACAGAGACATTATGGTTGAAAGGGTAACCGGAGCTTTAGCTGATCCCGGGGCCGCAAAATACATCTATGGGATTGCAAATCACTGGTATGTTTCAGAAGCTTTCGAAAATTTATCAAAAGTTCATGAACTGTATCCTGACAAGCACATATTATTCTCTGAAGGCTGTCAGGAGGGAGGAGTTCACCTTGGGTCATGGTTAACGGGTGAAAGATACGGAAGGAATATGATTGGTGACTTTAACAACTGGCAGGAAGGCTGGCTGGATTGGAATCTTATACTTGACGAAAACGGTGGACCAAATCATGTGGGGAATTTCTGCGATGCGCCAATAATAGCTGATACAAAGACCCAGGAGATTCATTACAACAGTTCCTATTATTATATCGGGCAGTTCAGTAAATTTGTAAAACCCGGTGCATTAAGAGTGGAGGTGTCAACCGATACTGCCACTTCACTTCAGCATGTTGCTTTCAAGAATGAGAATGGTTCAGTAGTTCTCATTGTTATGAATGAATCCGAGAATGTCCAGAGCTTTAACGCTCAGTACGGTGAGAAATATCTCTGGCATGTTCTGCCGGCTCACTCAATAGCAACTCTTGTCTTTGAGTGATATTTATTACAGGTATCTTCCCTTAAAGTTTGCATTTCGGATCGGAGTTTGCCTATATATGGAGGGGAGTAGGAAATGAATGACAATACAGCATTAATCCGGCTGAGAAATGAAAGGCTGGAAGTAGAAATACCGCATCCGGGCACGGTTTATACAGGCTCCCGTTTTGATTGGAACGGATTTATTACCCGGGTAGTTCTGGACGGCAGGCATACTTTTTGCGTACCGGAATCACTTGTTTCGGGAAAGGGCTCGGGAGGACAGGGGTTGTGCGGAGAATTTGGAATTGATGAACCTGTAGGGTATGAGGAGACATGTACCGGAGACTATTTTCATAAAATTGGGGCCGGACTTCTGAAAAAAACGGATACAGAGCCCTATGACTTTTTCAGGGCATATTCCGTTACGCCTCTTAATATCAGTGTTGCCGCAACAGCTGAAAACGCAAAATTCCATACTATAACAGCTAATAACAATGGCTATTCCTATGAATATGTGAAAGAGGTGGGGCTGGACGGCAATTCCATTACAATCCGTTATATGCTTGAAAACACAGGAAGCAGAAAAATTGTTACCAATGAGTACTGTCACAATTTTATTGGAATAGATAATGAGTTTGTATCACAAAGTTATAAATTAAAGCTGCCAAATAGGATAGTTGCTGAAAAGGTGGTTGGAGATTTATATATAGAGAATAATCTAATAACCTGGCAGGGTACAGAGTTGAAAAGGGAATTCTATTGTGTTGCCAGGGAGTATGCAGGTGATCCGGAATTCTCATGGGAGCTTTATAACTCCAATGCAGGAGTTGGCCTTCGCGAAATTGACGACTTCCAGGTTTCCAGATTTGCTTTATGGGGCAATGGGCATGTAGTAAGTCCAGAAACCTTTATAAAGCTTGAGCTTGACCCTGGACAGTCAAAGGAATGGTCACGCAAATATGAATTTTATTATTAAAAACTAAGGAATAGCTAAATAAAAAAAGCCGATTTTCAAGGGAGATAGTTTTAGAAAAGACAAGACGGAGGGGGCAATAATTGCTTTATTGCAACGAAGTACTGCACAGCAGTACTTTTCGACAGCGCAGTATTTTCGGAAAACAGCACCTTGAAAAATGGGAAGTTATTTAACTATTCCTGGAACAGGATGGTAAAAAACTATGAACAAAGGCTGGAAGTTTATTGATAATAAGGGTACCTTCGAAATAGATGCTCCTCATAAAAACAGCTATCTCTATTTTCCCCTTGCAAATGAAGCTGGAATGATGTCAAATATTACTCCAACTCTGAATGGTGACATTAAAACAAGTCAAAATACATTTTTTAATCTGCCGGTTTCAGCAGAAGATCTGCATAATACAAAATCAAACAGAAATTTCTGGATTTTTTTGGAAGGGGAGGGTGCCTGGTCTGCAGCAGGCACATCTTCCCGGCAGCAGGCAAATATGTTTAATAACGAAGCAGAGGAAAAGGTTACACTGCAAGCCGGACTTTTGTGGCATAAGGTAATAAGAGAGAACGGCAGACTTGGTATAAAGTCCGAGATAACCAGCTTTGTCCCTGTCGGCAGATTCAAGGTTGAACTCATGAAGGTTATAATTACCAACACCGGTTCAGAAGCTGTAAATATTACACCTACGGCTGCCATTCCGGTATATGGACGTTCGGCAGAAAGTGTAAGGGATCACCGTAATGTAACAAGTTTGCTTCACCGGGTTTATGTGGTAAATGAAGGTTTGGAGGTTCAACCTGCCATGACCTTTGATGAGAGAGGGCATAAGGTTAATCAGTTATCCTATAACGTTTATGGTGTGGAGGAAAATGAAAGCACTCCTGTAGGTGCCATACCTGTTATGGAAGAATATATTGGAGAAGGCGGGAGCCTGGAATGGCCGGAGGCTGTTGTATGCAATACAAAGAACCTGCTTAAGGCAGGAGATGCTGTAGATGGCTATGAAACTGTCGGCGCACTGAGATTTAACGACCGCAGGTTAAATCCGGGAGAGGCTGCTGCTTATATTGTTGCCATGTCAGTAACAGAAGACAGAACTTCCGATAAAGCGGGTATATTGGAATACCTGAATGTTAAAAGTTTTGATGCTCAGCTGGAGAAAAACATAGATTACTGGGAGGAAAAGCTCGGTAAAATTAATTTCAGCAGCGATGATAAGCACTTTGATGCCTGGATGAAGTGGGTATCCCTGCAGCCCATACTCAGGAGAATCTATGGATGCTCCTTTATGCCCCATCATGATTACGGAAAAGGAGGCCGGGGATGGAGGGATCTGTGGCAGGACTGTCTGGCACTGCTGCTTATGGAAACAGACACTGTCAGAACCCAGCTTCTTAATAATTTTGGCGGTGTAAGGCTGGATGGAACAAATGCTACTATTATCGGCAAAGGTCCGGGAGAATTTGTTGCCGACAGGAATAATATAAGCAGGGTATGGTCGGATCATGGAGTGTGGCCTTTCTTCACCACTCTCCTTTACATCAATCAGAGCGGAGATCTGGATTTTCTGTTTGAACAGCAGAATTACTTCAAGGACCGGCTTGTAATGAGATCCGGGGACATTGACAGGGAATGGTCACCTGACTACGGTAACAAGCAGAGATGTGAAAACGGTGAGCTTTATTCCGGAACAATTCTTGAGCATATTCTAATTCAGAATCTTGCGGCCTTCTTCAATGCAGGTGAGCACAACAATATCCGCATGGAAAATGCAGATTGGAATGATGCCTTCGACATGGCCGCCCAAAAAGGTGAGACGGTTGCATTTACTTCCTTCTATGCCGGAAATCTTATTGAACTGAGCAAACTCCTGCTTAAAATAAGGGAATTGAAGGGAATAGAGCAGATAGAGGTTGCCTCGGAAATAGCTGTACTTTTTGATACTCTAACTGACAGTGTTGAGTATAACGCCTCAGTTCAAAGAAAAATTTCCGATTGCAGGAAAAATTCCTTGCATCAGCTGCGTTTCAACGAGGCAAATGACGCTGAGGATGACTATTTGCTCCGTTATAATAACCCTGAGGCAAAAAATGAGCATCTGATGCAATATTACAAAGCCTGCATCCACAACATAAGCGGTGAAAAGGTTAAACTGGATATTGTTGAGGTTTCGGAAGACCTGAGAAAAAAGGGTCAGTGGCTGACAGAGCACATTGGCAGAAATGAATTGGTGCGTTCAAAGGAAGGCTTTGAATGGTTCAATGGCTATTATGACAATGCAGGAGAACAGGTTGAAGGGCAGAAGTCTTCAGGTGTAAGAATGACTCTGACAGGACAGGTTTTTCCTATTATGATGGGAATTGCCTCAAAAGAACAGATCGGTAATGCCGTAAAAGCAGTAAATAAGTATTTATACGACGGCAAGCTTGGCAGTTACAGATTGAACAATAATTTTCATGAGTTAAAGCTGGATCTGGGAAGATGCTTTGGTTTTGCTTTCGGGCACAAGGAAAATGGAGCCGTTTTCAGTCATATGGCTGTAATGTACTCTTATGCATTGTATAGACAGGGTTTTGTTTCCGAGGGCTATGAGGTTCTTAATTCCTTGTACAATATATGTACTGATTTTGATAAAGCCAGAATATACCCCGGTATTCCGGAGTATATCAACGAGAGGGGCAGGGGTATGTACCACTATCTTACAGGCTCGGCAAGCTGGCTTATGCTGTTGATGCTGACAGAAGTGTACGGTGTAAGAGGTAACATGGGAAATCTATATATCCAGCCGAAACTGAAAAAGGAACAGTTTAATCCCGAAGGAACAGCTACAGTGGATACAATATTTGCCGGCAGACCAATAAAACTGAAGTATTCCAATAAGCAGCATCTGGACTATGGTCAGTATTCAATCAAGAGTGTTGCGGTTAATGGCAGTTCAGTGAAATTCGCTGGTGGAGACAATGCTGCAATTATTGACAGAGAAAGTCTTTTAGCCCTTTCACAGGATTCTACCAACAGTATTGAAATCCAGCTGGCCTAGGGTATTAAGTTGCAAAAGTTAATTAAAGAGAGGTTAATAATGAAACCCAACTACATTTTTAATGAAAACAATGAATTTATTATAGAGAACTATGACCGTGCAAAGACCTTTGCAAGCTTTTTGCCCGGTATTGCAGGGATTGACGGTATACCCATGTGGGCATTTTATGTAAATAGAGGCCAGGTAATGGGGAGCTTTGGTGTTAAGGACAGAAACGGTACTATTATGGAGTTCTTCCCTGCTCACACCATGTATCAAAATGTTGAACGTAAAGGCTTCAGAACTTTCATAAAATATAATGCTAAAATTCATGAGATCTTTTCATCAGTTTCTGCAGATGACTTTACAAGAAGCCTGGTAATAGAGAAAAATCTAATAAAGATAATTGAAGAAAACAGGACTTTAGGATTAAGGGTAACAGTGGCCTATTTCACAATGCCAGGTGAAAGTTATGCTGCCCTGGTGAGAAAGGTCAGCGTAGAAAATCTTGACGGTGTAACAAAAGAAATAGAAATATTGGACGGACTTCCACAAATCCTTCCGGTTGGAGCTACAAATGCAAGTTATCAGGAAATGTCAAACCTTATGAAAGCCTGGTTTGAGGTTTATAACACTGAAAACGGAATTGCCTACTATAAGGTAAGAGCTTCTACCGCAGACACCGTTGAAGTAAGTGAATACGAGGAGGGAAATTTCTATCTTTCCTTCTCATCGGAAAGTAATGGTCTTTTAACTCCAATCTATGACATGGATGTTATTTTTGGGTATAATTGTGCCTTTACAAGGGCTGATGGATGGGATTGTTCGGTGGAAGAACTGCTTAAAAGAAAACAGATAGCACAAAACAAGGTCTCAGGCGGATTTTCAGGTTTAAGAACTACTCTCTCAAATAAGAAATTTGAATTATGTACAGTAATAGGACATATTTCAAGTATTGCTTTGATTAATTCAAAAAAAAGCAGCTTTACCATGGAGTTTATAGCTGAGAAGGAAAAGCAGGCAATAGAGCTGGTAGAGCAGCTGGTTGCGGATACATATACCAAAACCGCTGTAGGGCTGTTCGACAAATATATAGATCAATGCCACCTGGATAATTTGCTTAGAGGTGGATATCCTCTTGTATTCAAGGCCGGTGACAGGAATCATGTATACCATGTCTTTTCAAGAAAACACGGTGATTTGGAGAGAGAGTACAATTTCTTCGCCCTTGAACCTGCGCTTTACTCACAGGGAAACGGTAACTTCAGGGATGTAAGCCAGAACAGGAGAAATGATGTTCTCTTAAAGCCTGAAGTTAAAGACTTTAATGTAAGACACTTTATGAATCTGATCCAGGCGGATGGTTATAACCCGCTGTCGGTAAAAGGCTGCACTTTCACATTTGATGAAAACAGCTGGAATGTCATTGAGGCTGAACTGGACACTCATCAGGCTGAGATAAGGAAATTGCTTTCAAAAAGGTTTACCCCGGGTAAGCTGATTTCATTTATGGTAGAGCACAATACACAGATTAAGGAATCAAAGGAAGC
Organism: Bacillota bacterium; assembly: GCA_023409265.1. Lineage (GTDB taxonomy): Bacteria > Bacillota > Clostridia > Acetivibrionales > DSM-1351 > Ruminiclostridium. The sequence goes on from JAEYHZ010000004.1 coordinate 278,804, forward strand.
TTTTCTGGAACGGGTACTGTCATATTCAAATCAGAATTTTGAAGCAGATTTCGGTGAGGGGTACTGGAGTGACCACTGGACATATAATATGGATCTTGTTGAAACTTATCTGACCATATATCCGGATATGAAGGAAAGTTTTGTATTCGGGGAGAATGGCTACTGCTTCTACAAAAGTCCGGTCTTTGTTCTGCCAAGATCCGATAAATATGTTCTGGCCAATGGAAAAGTCAGACAGTATGGTGCAATATTGGAGGAAAAGGACGCTCATAACAGGTCTTCAGAGAATTGCTGGTTAAGGACAAAAAATGGTGAAGGTGATATATATTATACAAGTCTGTATGTGAAATTATTCTCACTTGCTTTGATTAAATTTGTAAGCCTTGATCCTGAAGGTATGGGGATCGAAATCGAAGCAGGGAAGCCGGGCTGGAATGATGCTTTGAATGGCTTGTCAGGGCTTTTCGGCTCAAGCATGTGTGAAACCGCAGAATTACTCAGAATTGTAGATTTCATTATTGACAGCAGCTCGAAGTACAACAAAACTGTATCACTTCCGGAGGAAATAAGTGATTTGTACAAAGCCTGTGATGAGCTTCTGAATAAAAACTTATTTTCGAATCTAAATGATTTTAATTACTGGGATCAGACTGCTGCAGCAAAGGAGCTTTATCGAAGCAGAATCCGCCGGGGAATAAGCGGAAAAGTGTGTACATACCATACAGGGGAAATATTGCATGTATTCAATAAAATGAAGCACAAACTTCAAAAAGGTATGGATAGGTCCTTATCTTATGGCGATGGTATTTACCCCACATACTTTACTTATAATGCCACAAAGTATGAACTTGCCGAAGGAGGCGGAAATCCTGTAAACGGATATCAAAATGTTAATATTACTGAATTTGAGTGTAATCCGTTGCCCTTATTTCTTGAAGGCCCTGCAAGAATTATGAAGACTATGGAAGATGAGGGCAAGGCACTTGAATTGTACAAGGCTGTTAAAGCAAGTGACATGTTTGATAAAAAGCTTCAGATGTATAAAACCTCTGTATCACTGGAGGAAACCAGTACTGAAATAGGCAGGCTGAGGGCCTTTACTCCGGGTTGGCTTGAAAGGGAAGCGGTATTTTTACATATGGAATACAAGTATCTTTTGTCCATGCTGCAGGCGGGCTTATATGACCAGTTCTATAACGACATACTCACTATGCTGGTTCCGTTTATGAAGCCTGAAGTATACGGAAGAAGTACTTTGGAAAATTCGTCCTTTATAGCCAGCTCGGCAAATCCTGATGAACAGGTACACGGAAGAGGCTTCGTAGCAAGAATGAGCGGATCAACAGCTGAAATGCTCAGTATGTGGTTCTTTATGATGGCAGGTAAAGATATCTTTACATTTAATTACGGTGAATTAAGGCTGGAATTAAAACCCGTTCTGCCGGGTTGGCTTTTTAATGACGACGGTGTGATAAGCTTTAAGCTTCTTGGGAGTATTATTGTCAATTACATAAACCCCTCCCGTAAAAATACATATGGAGAAGGGGCTGTAAAACCTGTAAAATACACTCTGACCGGTTTTGAGAATCAGTTAGTGGAAATCAATGAGGGATTTATCAGGGGGCAGTTTGCTGAAGAAGTAAGAAATTGTAAAATAAAGAGCATTGACATATACCTTGCTTGATAAAATAACGAAAATATATCTCATAGTGCGTTATGTTAACGCTTGAAACTGGTATATTATGGGTATATAATGACTGTAGAATGCTGCTGATGAGAGGAATGATTAAATAATACAGCCCGGTTAATAGGAGGGGTTTTCCTGAAATGTCCTCTTATAAACGGAAGGTTATTATTCAAACATTCCTTAACATAAAATTTTATGCTGGAGGGAATCACATTGGCTAAAGCATTATTGGTTGATGATGAAAAGTATATAAGGAATGGAATAAGAGCTATCATATCAAGGTCCGACTCCATTTTTACCGAAATTGATGAATGTGTAAATGGAATCGAGGCCTTAAATAAATTATCCGAAAACAGATATGATCTGGTGATAACGGACCTTATTATGCCTCAAATTGACGGTATCGAGCTGGTAGCAAGGATTGACAGCATGGATTTCAAGCCTTATACCGTTGTTCTGAGTGGATACGATGATTTCAAATATGCTCAGAAGGCAATTAAATATGGTGTTAAGGCATACCTCCTGAAGCCTGTGGATAGAAATGAACTTCTGAATATTGTTAAGAAGGCTGAAGAGGAATACCTTAAAAAGCAGAACTCCGAGGTGAATCTTAAGGCTGCTGACAGCTCGGAATATTTCTCCAACCAGTTAAAGCTTATGCTGTTAAGTGACCATTCCGCCAGACAGGAGGCAGAAAAGCTGTTTCTTTCCTGCAATATGGATTTCGTCAGAGATAAATACCAGGTTGTTTCGGTTAATTCCTGTGAGGTGTATACATACGAGGATAAGCTTGAAAATAATATGTCCCTTTTACACAATATAAAGCAATATTTAAATAACACCGGGACATATGGTTTCTCCTTTTTGGATAATAAGAATAATATAGTTTTAATATTAAATGTAAAAACAGATGTAAATGAATTGATAGATACAATAAATAAAATGTTTGGAACAAAATGTACAGCCGGAATAGGAGATACATTTCAGGATGTTTCTGAAATGCGTATCTCCTATGGCCAGTCGGATTACGCCTTAAGGTATAGACTGATAACACCCGGCAGAGCTGTAAAATGCTATTGTGAAATAACCGAACCCGACCGTAATTTTGTCATGCCTGTCAGACTGATCAAAAATCTTACGGGTATGCTGGACACCGAGCGGAAAGATGATTTATGTAAAGTAATTAATCAAATTTTTGATGAAAGTGTGATACGCAAATATCATCTGGAATATGTTGAAAAGCTTTCGGCCAGCTTCAGAACAGAAATAATCGGTTATCTTTCGGAGTATATTCCTCATAAAATTGAGTTTATAAAAGACCAGGAGGAAAACTTTAAAAGTATATTCGAGTTTTACAATCTGAGTGATTACATAAGATATCTGAAAAAGTTTGTTTTAAATATAAACGAGGTTTTATTAAGATTCAAAAATAATTTTAATACTGACAAAACAATTGAAATGGCACTTAAGTATGTACAGGAAAACTACCGTAATGATTTGACAATGGCAGAAGTAGCAAATCACATCAGTCTTAATTACTCCTATTTTTCCATCCTGTTTAAAGAAAAAATAGGTATGAATTTTGTTGATTACTTAAGAATGATACGAATAGAGAAAGCTAAGGAATTACTTCAGAACTCAATATACAAGATTTATGAAGTTTCTGAAATGGTAGGTTACAACAATACCAAGCACTTTACGACAACTTTCAGGGCGCTCACAGGAATATCTCCAAAGGAGTATAGAGAAAAGCTTTATATAAACTAACTGTGGGGGGAAGCCATGAGAGTTAAAAAGATACTCCTGTCTTTAATAGGATTTTTCAGCAGCTTGAGGCTTGTCCACAAGCTTATGATTATTTATTCCGCAATACTTGGAATAACCATAATAGTATTTGCAGGTCAGCTTATTAATGTTGCCAATAATTCCACCGAACTGGATTTGATCAATGATTCCAGAGAACTATTGAAAGAAACAAAGTACAGCATTGAGAGAGAAATTGATACCTGTTACAGGACAATCAATGCTATCTCCAGTGATTATGACACAATGTCCTATATTAAAAGTTGGGACAAAAATGACCAAAGCGGAATTTTTGATTTCAATATGGAGCTGACAAAAAAGGTTCTTCTTATAAGAAATCTGAGTCCGGATGTTTATCAATTCAGAATCTACGTAAGTAATCCGGATTTTCCCGAGATGGGATCATTTATATACAGTGATTCAAGACTGGAAAACAAGAAAAAAATACTGGACGAATATGAAAAAAATCCAGACGGCTTTTGGAAGTTTGATCATCCCGAAGTCAGCTACAATCCCGGTACCATTGAACGAAAAAATGTGGTGTCTCTTTTTGTACCTTTAAAATATTCCAATTACAGGGAGTTGGGTATTATTGAGACAACGATGTACACCGACACCTTTTTCAGACATATGTTTTCACAGTCTGAAAAGCAAAATTTGATAGCCTTTGTTGTTGATAACAAGGGTAATATTATATACGACAAAAAAAGTGCATTCGCTGAAAAGTATAATCTGGACAAGGCCGGACTGAAGGAATTGTATAAAGGCTATGACTTAAAGGCGGGTAATGAACTGATTCATATAAACAAGGATAAGATATCAATGAACCTTATTTATGATTACATTGAGAATCTTGACTGTACTATTTGTTATGTCGTAACAAATGAAAGCATTACCAGCAACCTCCGAAACACCAGAAATCTTATTATAGCCGAAAGTCTTTTGGCTATGCTGGTTCTGTGTATTTTGATCTACATCTTTACCAATATTCTTTTAGTTAAAATGAAGCAGATAATCGCTTCCATGAGAAAGGTTGAAGCTGGAAAGCTTGACGTCAGAGTTAATGTAGAGGGTCAGGATGAAATGAGTGAATTGGCATTCCATTTCAACAGGATGCTGTCAAAGATAGGAGATCTGATTTCTGAAGTTGTTAAGAAACAGGAAGCCAAGAAAAATGCCGAGATTCATGCACTTTTTACCCAAATAAACTCACATTTTATAATCAACACTTTGCAGAATATCAGTATGATGGCTGAAATTGATTGCAACTACGGGGTTGCTGATGCCATAAATTCCTTGGGCAAGCTCCTTCGTTACAGTATGAAGTGGACAAAGGAATTTGTAAGGCTGAAGGAGGAACTGGACTATATAGGCAATTATATTATTCTTATGAATATAAGATATGATTTTGAAATAAAGCTGAATATACAAGTGCCTCAGGAACTAATGGATTTTGAAATTCTGAAGATGATGCTTCAACCGGCTGTGGAAAATGCCATTTATTACGGTATTGAGCCTCTCGGAAGTAATGGGGAGATCATAATTAAGGGCTATTCAACCGATGAAAACACCATAATAGAAATAATAGATAATGGTAAAGGTATGGATTCCGAAAGCCTTTCAAAAGTTCAACAGGCTTTGTTATCCGGCGTGCCGGCTGATGAAAAACTGGAAAAGAAGGGGAACGGCATTGGATTAAGGAATGTTAATGAGAGAATAAAGCTGTTCTATGGAAATAACTATGGAATTGAAATTTCAAGTGAGAAGGGTTCCTATACAAAGTTGTCGGTGAAACTTCCGCCAAACTTCATAAACTAGGTTGCTTTCTCGTATGGCATTTATTAACAAACGACACTTGGAAAAGGTATGTCTTTTTTGTATAAAACAACTAAAAAAAACGAACCAAATCTAAAACCACTTACCTGTTTATATTCCTCACATTAAATTATAATAAAGCTACAAACTGTTTGTTTGCCACACAAGTTACAGTTCAATTCATTCTAAAGACTCTCAAAACTTTGAGGAAGGTGTGTGTTTATTTTGTCTAACTTGCCTATCACTGAAAAAAGTACCCGGATAACAAAAAAAACTGGCTTTACCGGATTGATCTCCAGGATATGGGCTCAAAAGGATTTACAGGCTATGGCCATTCCCGGTGTAATATGGATGATTATTTTTAACTTCATTCCAATGTATTTTATAATAATTTCCTTTCAAAGGTACAATGTCGCAAAAGGTATTCTGGGTTCCAAATGGGTTGGCTTTGATAATTTTATTGAATTCTTCCGGGATGAACGATTTTGGTTGGTTATGAAGGACACCTTCGGTCTTAATATTTTAAGACTTGTAATAGGGTTTCCAATTCCAATCATATTTGCATTACTACTAAATGAATTGGTTTCAAACAAATTTAAACGTATCGTACAGACTATATCGTATCTCCCTCACTTCCTGTCCTGGATTATCGTAGGAGGTATAATGTACAACTGGTTATCAGACACAGGTATGATAACAAACCTCCTGGTTCAGGTGGGAATTCTTAAGGAACCGATACACCTGATAGGTGGTGCACCGCAATATTTCTGGGGTATACTTATTACCTCCGAGACATGGAAAGAAATAGGCTGGAACGCAATTATATATATTGCAGCTATTTCAAGTATTGATCCAAGTTTGTTTGAGGCAGCGGTTATTGATGGTGCCGGCAGATTCAGAAAAATCTGGAACGTTATTCTTCCTTCAATTAAAGGAACAGTAGCAGTACTTCTTGTTTTAAATATTGGAAATCTCCTCGGTTCTAATTTCGAGCAGCTGTTTATATTCTATAAGCCGGTTTTATATGATGTGATTGACGTTATAGATATTTATGCATACCGAATCGGTATAGAGAACGGTAGATTGTCTTATGCAACAGCAGTGGGATTATTCAGATCAATATTTGCTTTTATCCTTCTTTATACTGCAAATAAGGCTTCAAAGAAACTTACAGACACATCTTTGGTCTAAATGGGGGTAATTCGATATGATGAAGATAAAAAAGAGTGTTGGATCTACGGTATTCGATACTATAAACATAGTAATTATGCTTGCAATTTGTTTCGCGGCTTTATACCCAATCTGGTATGTCCTTATACACTCTTTAAACAATGGATTTGATTCTGCCCAGGGCGGATTATACTGGTGGCCTCGAGAGTTTACCTGGGACAATTATAAGGAAGTTTTCAGAAATAGCGAAATTATAACAGCTTTTCTAATAACAATAGCAAGAACCGTTATTGCAACAGCTGCCCATGTATTCTTTACAGCAATGGTAGCTTACGCTTTCCTGAACAAGGAATTGATAGGAAGAAAAATCTTCATGACAATGGGACTCATAACAATGTTCTTCTCAGGCGGTCTTATACCAACCTTTATAGTTATCAAGACCCTGGGAATGTTTGATAAGTTTATTGTTTACATTTTCCCTGTTATGTTCAGCTTCTTTGACCTGATAATTTTCCAGGCCTTCTTCAGAACAATACCTGAAGCGCTGGAAGAGTCAGCAAAAATGGATGGTGCCAATCACTTTACAATTTTCCTGAAAATTACACTTCCACTATCAAAGGCTGTTATAGCAACAATATTACTGTTCAATGGTGTGTTTAACTGGAATGATTATTTCATGGGAATCATCTACACTAACAATCAGGATCTTCACCCGATACAAACATACCTCTACAAGATAATTATGACATCCGACTCCTCAAAGACATCATTGATGGCAGGCTCGGTCAGTATGACAAATTTTACTTCAACATCTCTTCAGATGGCGACAATGATTATTACTACAATTCCAATAGTATGTATATATCCTTTTCTTCAAAAGCACTTTGTTAAGGGTATGCTTATAGGCTCAGTCAAGGAGTAGCCGAAGAAAAATTTAACCTGATATCAATACTTGGGCGAAAGCTTAAGTATTATATAAAAACATATAAGGAACAGCTAAATAATGTTTAACTGTCCTAAACCAAATTAACAGGAGGGAAATCTATGAAAAGGATTAAAATTGCTAAGGTTTTGTGTCTTATAATGGCATTGACTATGGCAGTTACAGTACTGGCTGCTTGTGGAAGTAATGATACAGCCAGCAGCAGCTCATCTGCACCGGCTTCTGATTCAGCGGCAGCAGTTTCTTCAACAGCAGCAGAAAGTACAACAGCAGCAGCTGAAGAGCCAGGCTGGAAAAAGGATACTTCACCGCTTAAGCTGGATTGGTACATTAACGAAACCTGGTTCAGCAATCCGGAGGGTAATCTTGCACATACTTTGATTAAAGAGCAGACCGGTATTGATATTAACTTTATTGTACCTGTAGGAGATGCAGGACAGAAGTTAAACACCATGATAGCTTCCAATTCACTGCCTGACATGGTAACGCTTGGATGGTATGCACAGCAGGTACCACAGTTATCCACTGACACATATACATATCCCTTGAATGAACTTGCAGACAAATATGACCCATATTTCTGGAAGGTTGCAGCTCCTGATATCGTAAACTGGTATAAGGATAAAGAGGGAAAGCTTTTCGGATATCCATGCAACGGAAATACACCGGATGATAACACAAAATACAATGTTATCTCAAACAGATCATTCCTGGTTAGAAAAGATATATATGAAGCCATCGGCAAGCCTGACATGAGAACTCCTGAAGGATTCCTCAATGCTTTAAAGGCTGCCAAGGAAAAGTTCCCTAAGGTTGATAACGGTCAGCCATTGATACCTTTCGCAGGTGCACAGTTTTTTGGAACCGGTAACAACACATTTGAAGATATGCTTCTTGAATATCTTGCTGTTCCAAGAGAAATCGACGGAAAATTCTATGATGTAAAATGTGGAAATCCAAGCCCAGACTACATCAACTGGCTCAAGACTTTCAGAAAAGCTCATGAAATGGGCATGATGCCAACAGATGTATTTGTTGACGACAGAACCAAAATTGAAGAAAAAATCCAACAGGGTAGATACTTCGCGCTGTTCTATCAGTGGAAGGATGCTATGATTCCACTTGGACAGTTATACGCTAACAAGCCAAATGAAATCTATATTTCAGTTGACGGACCTGCAAACAGCAAGCTTGATCCTCCAATGCTCAGCACAACCGGTTACTCTGGTTGGGAGCTCACGATGATCACAAAGAACTGTAAGAATCCGGACAGAGCTATCAAGTTCATGACCTGGGGTATGAGTGAAAACGGACAGAAGGCTCTTTATCTTGGTAAAGAAGGGGAAACTTATGACATGGTTGACAATAAGCCTGTTATCAAGCCGGAAATCAATAAGATGAAGAACTCTGACATGGCTACCTTCAAGCAGAAGTACAACACCTACGGCGAAATCTGGATGTTCAATTCATCTATGATGAACCTCTGGGAGCCGGATCCGGGCCAACCTTTCAACCAGTATCGTGAATGGGCAAAAGGAAAGAGCTCACACTATGGTGTATATGACAATAACAGACCGGTTGCAGACAGTGATGAAGGAGAAATCCTTGCTAAAGCAGAAAACAAATGGGGAGAAATTCTTCCTAAGTTGTTGATGGCTAAGACCGATGCTGATTTCGATAAGATATGGAAAGATTATGAAGACTACAAGACTTCTATAGACTATCAGAAAGCTCTTGATTATCAGAGAGCAAAAGTTGCTGAAAACAAAGCGAAAATTACCAAGTAACATTTGCACCAGGAGTATTTCCCCCTAAACCTCAAAATTTAGGGGGATTTTTTCTTAAACCCTTTCTCAAAAATTGCAGCAAAATTCTTGTAAAACTATCAGCTAAAACTTAAAATACTGGATCAAGCATGAGGTATTAATGCATGTCTGGTTTTTTGCGTCCTTTTTTATTGACATATCAAAGCTTTGAGAAAACAAAAATGATCAAACACGCCCTAAGATTGTGAGCAATAATAATTTAATATTGGATGGGAAATACCTAAAAAAATTGGAGGGAAATAAGATGTTAAGAAGAACTATCTCAATATTGTTAATAGTTACAATGCTGTTGACATGCATGGTTCAAGGAGTTTTTGCCGCTGAGCAGACTGCAGTTTCCCGGTATTCTGATGTTTCAGAAAACTACTGGGCAGCCAATGACATCATAAAATGGACCGATAATGGTCTTTTACAAGGTAACCCTGACGGAAGCTTCAAACCTGATAAGAACCTTACAAGAGCTGAATTTTGTGCAATAATAAACAAAATATTCGGTTATTCAAAGGAAAGCAACGAGAATTTTAAAGATATAAAACCAACTTCCTGGTATGCTTCAGTTGCCTCAAAAGCAAGAGCAGCAGGATATATTGACAGCTGGGCAGGAGATGAATTTAATGGTAATACGACTATAACGAGAGAAGAAGTTGCTGCTGCTATTTTTCACTTACTTAAATTATCCAAGGCTGATACCGCTGAATATTTAAGCAAATACTCCGATCTTAAGGAATATAAGGGCAGCTATGCCGATCAAATTGCTGCAGTAATAGCCAATAGTTATTTTGCTGGATATTCCAATAAAACCTTCAAACCCGGGAAAGGCATAAGCCGCGCTGAAATCACCAAGGTGCTGAGCAGCATGATTGCCGGATTTTACAATACCCCCGGCACTTATAGTGGGATGGAATTAAAAGGAAATGTAATAATTAATACACCGGGAGTAATTCTGAAGGATATTAAAATAACAGGGAATATTTATCTGGCAGAAGGTATCGGAGTAGGGGATGTAACTCTTGAAAATGTGACTGTTACCGGAAACGCCTATATAAGCGGCGGCGGAAAAATAAGCATAAATGGCAAACTGGTTCAGCAGGGAGCAATTGGACCAATTATTCCTTCAGGTTCCGCACCTGCAGGCAATTCAGGCAGTGCGTCAGCAGGTAGCAGTTCATCAGGAGGCAGCGGTTCATCAGGGAATAATACACCTAATACTCCTGAAAAGGTTGCTGCACCGGTATTCAGTGTGCCGGAAGGTACTTATACAAAAACGCAGAATGTTGAAATTACTTGCGGAACAGCAGGCGCATCCATAAGATATACAACGGATGGAACAATACCAAATGTAAATTCTGCGGTCTACACATCGGCAATAAAAGTTGAAACAACCACTACGCTTAAAGCCGTTGCAGCAAAATCCGGAATGACAGACTCAGCGGTTGTTTCTGCAACTTATACCATAAGTCCTCCTCAAGGTGAGTGGGAATTGGTATGGAATGATGAGTTTGACGGAACAGCTCTTGATGAAACAAAATGGTGGGCTGAAAACAGCGGAGGCGGTTTCGGAAATAGTGAAGAGCAGTTTTACAGACCTGATAATGCCACTGTAAAAGACGGCAAGCTAGTCATAACACCAAAAATGGAAGACTACACAAAGGAAGGGGACAACTACAAGAACCCATATAATTATACCTCGGCAAAGCTGTTCTCAAAAGCGGCCTGGAAATACGGTAAGTTTGAAGCAAAAATCAAATTACCTGTAGGTCAGGGCTTCTGGCCAGCATTCTGGATGATGCCTAATGACGGTGCATACGGCAAAAACGGCGGCAGAGGTCAATATGGTAATTGGCCTGGTTCGGGTGAAATAGACATCATGGAAGCCAAGGGCAGATTGCCTGGTGAGGCCTCGGGAGCTCTTCATTACGGCCCGCCACATGAGTTCCAAAGCAAGGGATATACCTTCCCTGAGGGACAGACCATTGATCAATTCCATACCTATTCAGTAGAATGGGAGCCGGGTGAAATCAGATGGTATATTGACGGAAAGCTGTATAATACAATAGACAATTGGCATAACAAAGGAGAGGACGGAGAAAAATATTCCTTCCCCGCACCCTTTGACAAGGAATTCTATCTTATGTTGAACCTTGCCATAGGAGGGAACTTTGACGGAGGTAAAAAACCTGATGCTTCCATGTTCCCGGCACAGATGGAGGTTGATTATGTAAGAGTATATGAGCTTACAGGCAGACCATACAAGACCCCTGTTGAACCCAACATGAATGCGGGACCCCTGCCTGATGGCGCAAGACAGCCGGATGCTACAGGCAACCTTGTTAAGGACATGAATTTTGAACAGGGAATCAAGGATAATCCGGAGGGTGTGGATGCTGATTTCGGAGAGGTTTGGAATTATATCCACAATGCTCAGTTTGGTGGAGCTGCAAATGTGTCGGTTGAAGCAATCGACGGAAAAAACTATGCAAGGATTGATGTGACCAACAAGGGAAGCCAGCCTTATTCAATCCAACTTGAGCAGCATACCACACTTGGTAACGGCAGATGGTACCAATTCTCATTTGATGCAAAGGCAGACAGGGAAAGAACCATTGAAACAAAGCTGGGAGGAGGGCCAACACGAGGCTGGAGTGCATACTCCGAAGGCTATGCTCCCAAGCTGACAACAGAAATGAAGAAATTCAGCTACAAATTCCAAATGACCAGGGATTCAGATGTCAAGGCCCGCATAGAGTTTAACTGTGCCACCGATACCGGTTCGGTCTGGATTGGAAATGTGAGAGTTGAGGAAGTTGCTGCTCCTGTGGTTGACTATAATGGGGCAAAGGAACCCTTGGAAATGAGCGGTAACCATATTTATAATGGTGCATTTGACAAATATAAAATTGACAGAATGACTTACTGGAATGTTACAAATTCCAGTGCGGTCGCGGAGGTAAAGGTTCCTGAGGATACTCGTGAGCTGACTGCAAAAATCACCAATGGCGGAGCTGACTCCGGTGCAATTACTGTGGATCAGAAGGGTGTTCAGCTTATTAAGGATCGCGACTACAAGCTTACGTTTAAAGCAAGAGCCGATGCAGACAGAACAATAAACATAAAGCTTGTAAGCAAGGACGGCAAGACTGCTTATATGGAGCAGGAAATCAATCTGACAACAGCTATGCAAGAGCTTGAACGAACCTTCAAGATGGCAGGTGGAACCGACAAGGAATCGCAGTTGGTGTTCTTGTTGGGAGGAAATGATGCCGATGTTTATATTGACGATGTGTCACTTATATGCACAACAGTTGAAGTAGACCCCGATTTTAACCCATATCCTTTACAAAATGGTGATTTCAGCAATAGTACCTATTCACCGTGGCAAATGTTTTTTGTTGGAGGCGCTGCAGATTTATCTGTTGAAAATGGAGAAGCTAAAGTAACAACTAAGGTACTGGGGTCTGATCCTTGGAGTATCATGTTTGCACAGAACAACTTGAAATTCTCAAAGGGCGTTGAATATGTATTTAAATTTGATGCTCGTTCAACTGTAGCAAGAGATGTGGGTGTCATTCTTGAAGCCAATGATGGTCAGTATTCTAGAAGATTTGATAAGGTGGTATCCTTAACCGATAAATCAGAAACATTCGAGTTTAGCTTCAAGGCGCCATATAAGGAGGAACTCAACTTTAAATTCCTTATGGGAGGATTAAAGGGTGCTGCTCCATCCGACATCTTCATAGACAATGTGGTGCTTCAGGCGAAGGATGTTTCTGTAAAACAGCCTCCCGCTATTGAACCTGATACAACAGACAACAGGCTTGGGAACGCTGTCGAACTCACATTTGCAGACAATGCTCAATGGAGAGGTGCCTTCACAGCAATAAAGGTTGACGGTATAGCTTTGACAGCAGGACAGTATAAACTGGAAAGCGGCAGGCTGACCATAAATGCAGATGTATTTACTGCCGCTAAGAGCTATAAGATTGTAATTCAGGCAGACGGGTATGCCGATGCTGCTGTTGCACAGGATGTTGGCGGCAATGGCGGAAATTTGGTGAAAAACGGTACTTATGCTAATGGGAAAGAAAATTGGGAAATATGGACTGGTGATGGGGGAAGCGGAGCTTTCGAGGTTGTAGATGGGGCGGCTAAAATTGACATATCAAATTTAGGGCCGAATAATTGGTCTATCCAATTCAACCAATCCGGTATACAGGTTAAAAAAGGAAAGACATATGAGTTGAGTTTCAAGGCAAAATCTACAAAGGCCAGACCTGTTCAGGTTGAGTTTTATCAGGGCGGTGAAATTACGAAATTCGATTTCACCAATGAAATGACTGCATACAAATATACTCTTGCGGTACCCGAAACAGACAAAACAGTAAAGCTGAACTTCCTTATAGGAAAGGTTGCCACCATAGACGCAAACATAGGAGAGCATACAATCTATATTGACGATGTGGTGATTAAAGAGTTGATACCTAATGACGGTAATCTGGTGAATAATGGTAATTTTGTAAATGGAACAGAGGACTGGGGATTCTGGACAGGTGAAGGCGGTGCAGGAACGAGTAGTGGAGAAAACGGTGAAATGAGAATAGCAGTGAGTGCTGTTGGAAATGCATCATATGCAGTACAGGCATTCCAAGAAGGTCTGAAATTCCAAAATGGCAAGACATATAGATTGATGTTCAAGGCAAAGGCTGATGCTGCAAGAAAAATAAATGTCAACATAGGTAAAGCATTAACGGCTTCTCCCTGGTTTGTAGCATACATGCCTATGAAAACCTGCGATTTGACAACCACCATGCAGGAATTCAGTTATGATTTCAAAATGACCGAGGCCAGCTACGAAAACGGAAAGCTTGTATTCGAGGCAGGAAAAGTGGCAGACACTGATGTTGCGACGAATATCTACATTGACGATGTAGTAGTTAAAGAGGTAGAGGTTGCACCGTTGACACCTCCAACTCTGACAGCCGATTCGGCAGAAAAGGTTGCAGGTAATGTTGATGTGGAAATAACCTTTACAGACAATGAAGCATGGCGAAATGCAATAAAGACTGTGAAGATAGACAGCACAGCATTGGCAGCCGACAAATACAGCTTTGTTCCCGGCAAGCTGACTATTGACAAGAGCAGCTTTGCAGCTGATTTCCCCGATGTAAAGGATTATGGCATCCTTGTGGAGGCGGAAGGCTATAAGCAAACGCAGGTGATTCAGAAGTTGAAATCAAACAAGGTTTGGATCGAAGTAGGGCAAAACCTTTTAATAGACGGAACCTTCGATATCACGACCACAATCGATAGTACATCACCAGGCGCCATTTGGAAAGTCCACAACCAGGGCGATTATGAGCAATGGGCAGGAAAAGCGGATTTCGTAGTAACGGGCGGAGCGATAGAGGCTACTGTCAACCAGGTAGGTTGGGATTGGTGGCAGATTCAACTATATCAGGATCCTGTCAACAATGTTCAGACAGGTACCTACAAAATAGCGTTCGATATGAGCTCTGAAAATGAAAGACCGATATATGTCGAGCTTGCAGGTTCAGGCGCTCCGAGAAGGACATTTACGGTGGGAATTTCAACTCAAACATATGAGGCCATCGTTGATGTAACCTCTCAGGGTAATTTCAAGTTCTTGTTTGGGCTGGGAAGGGCGGGTACTGATCCTGAGTTGACCATACCCTACAAGATTACCATAGACAACGTGAAGCTTATCAAGGTGCAGCAACAATAAAGTAACGAGTCAAAAGCCACTTCTCTTCACTGTGTAATAAGGACATTTTCTAATACGTGGTGAATAGGGCTATATATCGGCAGACAGTGGTATTCTCTGTCTGCCGATTGCTTTTATGCGATCTCTCGGGATGCAGGTTGTATGTCTTGTTGTGCCTGCTGTTCATTAAATTTAAAAAGCCTGTTTTTTTCTTAAGGTAATCATTTCATAGATTGATTTATTGATTTGCTGCATATTACTTTTTTTATGAGGGATTATAAATATATTATCAAAACAAAAGCTTTTAAGCTTGTGTAGCGGTTTAGGAGCGAATAATTCATAGACCTTTGTGGCTGCTATGCGGCTCAAAGCCATGAGTATGTGAGGAGATTAATATGAGATATTACAAAGTGTCAAAAGATATACCTGATGTAAAAACTGTTGTGAATATGAAAAATCCCGAAGAGGTACTAAAACCGTACCCTGAATTTGTTCCTTCCTATTGGGAATGGATTCTTCCCCAGGAGCAGGTTACAAAAGCAAATCGCCTGAATGAGATCACCAAGCCACATAGCAGGAAAACTGATATTCATTAATTGTTTATTTATAACTCTCTGTTTGTGCAGAAATAGAGTTAAAAAAAGGATTGCAAACACTTAAAATATATACTATACTTTAGTTAAGGTCAAAGATAGTCAAAATCAATTTAAGGATTGGAGGTGATGCTGTGGCAAGTTTAAGTGATATTATTGAAACCTTTATAAAGCAAATGATTGCTGATACCAATGGATCAATAGAAATACAGAGAAACGAATTGGCAAACCAGTTTAATTGTGTTCCTTCTCAGATAAATTACGTAATATCAACCAGATTTACTACAGACAGAGGCTACTACGTGGAAAGCAGAAGAGGCGGTGGCGGGCACGTAAGAATAAAAAGAATAAATATTACAAGACCCGGAAATTATCTGATGCACATAGTATCTTCCATGGGCACCAGCATTTCACAGCAATCAGCGGAAGTATTTATCAAAAATTTTATTGATTATGATGTAATAAGTGAACGGGAAGGTTATATTATGAAGGCCGCTGTCAGCGATAAAATAATTGGTACGGTGCCAATGCCTGATAGGGATATTCTGCGTGCAATGCTTCTCAAAAATATGATAATGAGTTTACTAGTTTAAAGTGTCGAGGTGATTTTATGCTTTGCCAGAATTGTCAGCAAAAAGCTGCAAATGTGCATTTTACACAAATAACGAATAATAACAAAGTAGATATATACTTATGTGAGCAATGTGCAAATGAAATAAGCCATTCAGAATTTGTTTCTCCTTTTGGGTTTAACGATCTTATAAGCGGCTTGTTCGGTACTCATATAAAACAGGAAGCACCTGTGACACTAAAATGTAAGAACTGCGGAATGGAATACGAAGAGTTTCTTAAGAGTTCAAGAGTAGGTTGTGCACAATGTTATCAGGCCTTCCAGGAAAAACTTGATCCAATTATAAAGAGGCTTCATGGAAATGCAGAACATCACGGAAAGGTACCTGTCAGAGTGAGCAGCAATGTCAGCATTCCCGATGAAATAGAAAAGCTTAAAAAGCTTCTAAATGAATCGGTTAAGAAGGAGCAGTATGAGGAGGCTGCCCGGATACGTGACAGAATAAAAGCTTTGGAGGTGGGAGAATGAACGGAATACCTGTAGAAAAAGGACCTGAACTTGATATTGCAGTCTCCAGCAGAGTCAGACTTGCGAGAAATTTTGCAGATATCCCCTTCTCAGCCAGGATGACACCAAAGCATCAGACAACACTTATGAAACGAATGCAGGGTATAATTTCCGATTATACAAACCACGGAAAGCTAATGTTTGCAGATATGTCATCAATGCATCCGGTGGACAGAGTCTCACTTATGGAAAGACATCTTATAAGCCCTGATTTGGCTGAATCAACGGGAAACAGCGGAGCTTTCATTAATGAAAATGAAAATGTCAGTATAATGGTAAATGAAGAAGATCATATCAGGATTCAGGCTATTTTTTCAGGAATAATGCTTGAGAAGGCTTATAAAGTGTGTGATGAAATTGATTCAATCATAGCTGACAAAGCCGACTATGCCTTTGATGACAAATATGGCTACCTTACCAGCTGTCCTACAAACATCGGCTCGGGAATGAGGGCATCTGTAATGCTCCATCTGCCGGCACTGGTAATGACAGGCTATCTGAAGTCCATTCTGGAAAGCTGCACCAAGCTTGGGGTGGCCGTCAGAGGTATTTATGGCGAAAACAGTGATGCTGTCGGTGATATGTTTCAGGTTTCGAACCAGATAACCCTCGGCCGTAAGGATGATGAGACAATCGCAGCTATAGATGCCATATGCAAGCAAATAATCGACAGGGAAAAAGCCTTGAGATTTCAACTGTACAAACAGAATTTAAATAAATTTGAAGATAGGATTTTCAGATCCTACGGTCTGTTGGAAAATGCCAGAGTTCTTTCCTCTCAGGAATGCTTTAAATTGTTATCTGATGTTAGACTTGGCGTAAGTATGGGAATAATTAAGGATATTGGTATATTGACTCTGAATGAAATACTCACACTATCCCAACCGGCAACTCTGCAGAAAATCGCAGGCAAACAGTTGTCGCAGGAAGAAAGAGATGTAAAGAGAGCTGAACTCATTAGGATGAAGCTTCAAAAATCAAATTAGGAAATAAATATTAATAAATAAATATAATTAAGTGAGTTAAGAATTTGGAGAGTAAAGAAACAGGAAAAACATGTCAGGCATGAAGATGGAGGTGTAGTATGTATCAACGTTTTACAGAAAAAGCAGAAAGAGCGATAGCATTTTCTCAGCAAAGTGCTGTTGAATTGGGACATAATTATGTAGGAACCGAACATATACTGCTGGGCCTTGTAAAAGAAGGAACAGGTGTGGCAGCAAGGGTTCTTCAGGTCCAGGGAATAACTGAGGAGAAAATTTTACGTGAAATAGATGAGCTGATCGGGAGAGGTGAAACTGCAGGTGAGACACCCGTTGGATTTACTCCAAGAACAAAAAGGGTTCTGGAGTTGGCCTTTAAGGAAGCAAGAAGAATGGGCCAGGGATATATAGGAACTGAGCATCTGCTTCTCGGAATAATGAAGGAAGGCGAAAGCGTAGCGGTAAGAATAATGATGGACTTGGGAGTGGATCCACAGAAACTCCTGAATGAACTGGTAAAAATACTGAATGAAGAAACCCCCGGATCAAACGGTTCCCCAAAAGGCAGCAGTTCAAATTCCAGTACTCCGACCTTGAACCAGTTCGGAAGAGATCTGACAGACATGGCCAGAGACGGGAAAATCGACCCAGTTATAGGCAGAGATAAGGAAATTGAAAGAGTAATTCAGATATTGAGCAGAAGAACCAAGAATAATCCATGTCTTATCGGTGAACCAGGTGTAGGTAAAACAGCTATTGCCGAAGGCCTTGCGCAGAAAATAGTAGAAGGAAATATTCCCGAAATTTTAAGTGACAAGAGAGTTGTTACTCTGGATCTATCCTCAATGGTAGCCGGCGCCAAGTACAGAGGTGAGTTTGAAGACAGATTGAAAAAGGCTATGGAGGAAATACGCAAGGCCGGAAATGTAATCCTGTTTATTGACGAGTTGCACACAATAGTGGGTGCAGGCGCCGCAGAAGGTGCCATCGATGCCTCCAACATACTGAAGCCCTCACTTGCAAGAGGCGAAATACAGGTTATCGGTGCCACTACATTAAACGAGTACAGGAAACACATCGAAAAGGATGCTGCTCTGGAAAGAAGATTCCAGCCAATCACAGTCGGGGAGCCTTCCAAAGAGGAAGCCGTGGAGATCCTGAAAGGTGTGAGAGACAAGTATGAGGCCCACCACAGAGTTAAAATAACAGATGATGCATTGGAAGCTGCCGTTAAACTTTCAGACCGATATATAACAGACAGATTCCTTCCCGATAAGGCTATTGACCTTGTAGATGAGGCGGCCTCAAGGATCAGACTTAAAACATTTACAGCCCCTCCGGATATAAAGGAAATGGAGGAAAGAGTAGAGAAGCTCAGCAAGGAAAAGGAAGATTCCATCCGATGCCAGGAATTTGAAAAGGCCGCCCGAATCAGGGATGAAGAGCAAAAGCTGAAAAATGAGCTTGAAAAAGTCAAGGATCAGTGGCATCAGAAGAATCAGACAAAGACTGATACAGTAACAGCCGATGAAATAGCAGACATTGTTGCAAGCTGGACCGGTATACCCGTTAAGAAGCTGGCAGAAGAAGAATCAGAGCGTTTGTTGAAGATGGAGGATACACTTCACAACCGTGTCATCGGTCAGGAGGAAGCTGTGAAATCCATTTCCAGGGCAATCAGAAGAGGGAGAGTGGGTTTGAAGGATCCGAAACGTCCTGTTGGTTCCTTTATATTCCTCGGGCCAACCGGTGTAGGAAAAACAGAACTCTGTAAAGCGCTTGCCGAAGCCATGTTTGGTGATGAGAAATCACTAATTAGAGTAGATATGTCTGAGTTTATGGAGAAGCACAGTGTATCCAAACTTGTTGGATCGCCTCCGGGTTATGTAGGCTATGATGAGGGCGGACAGCTGACTGAAAAGGTAAGGAGAAGACCTTATTCGGTTTTGCTCTTTGATGAAATAGAAAAGGCTCATCCTGATATATTCAATATTCTGCTTCAAATACTTGAAGACGGAAGACTGACAGATTCCCAGGGAAGAGTTGTCGACTTCAGAAATACCATTATAATAATGACATCAAATGTGGGTGCCAGAACCATTACAGAACCAAAACGTCTTGGTTTCTCTGTAGCAAAGGATGAAAGTGCCAAGAATTATGAGGATATGAAGAGCAATGTAATGGGTGAACTTAAGAAAATGTTCAGGCCCGAGTTCCTTAACAGGATTGATGATATAATAGTATTCCATCCTTTAACCGAAGAAAACATCAGAGAAATTGTAAGGCTTATGACCGATGTTCTTGTTAAGAGGCTAAAGGCTAATGAAATAGATCTGGAAATCAGTGAAGATGTGCTTGCACACCTTGCTAAAAAGGGCTATGACCCCATATTCGGTGCACGACCTTTAAGACGTGCTATTCAGAGCATGGTAGAGGATAAGCTGGCCGAGGAAATGCTTGAAGGAAAGGTTAAAGCCGGAGACAGTATCAGAATTACTTTGGATGGGGAAAACATTGTAGTAAATAGGAACTCCGACAGTTTAATTTCAAGATAGGAATAAACCCCAAGTGATGGCGGTGTGCCGGCACTTGGGGTTTTGTATTATTAATTTTATTTAGTTGTCATCAACTGATATTATTAAGTATTCTTTATTGCATTTCCTTCCTTGAAAACATCTCCAATACGCTGGCCAAAATTGTAATAGTTGAAACCCATCAAAAAAGTTGGATCAACCTTTAAAGGGTCAGGTTTACCATTGGCTAAACATTGTTCATTGGCGTAAGTTGCCACGATCTCTCCGAAGAAAACCTCAAAGTCATCAACTGATGTGGTCTGAACAACTTTACAAAGATAATTCATGGGGCAGTCGGTAATCATGGGGGCATTGCCTGCTGCATCATAAAATGAATCAAAAAGCTTTGACTTATCTGTTTTGCGGCCTGATACCATCCCGCAATAATCTGTTTTTTTAACCATTGAAGCTGCAGGTATATTTATGCTGAAAAAACCGCTTTCCTTAACACCTATGGTAGTATAGTGGGTGCTTTTTAAGGAAATGTAGAATATTGGTCCCTGGCATACCACACCAAATGCACCAATGGTAACGTAGTTAGGTTTCCCGTTGACAATGGCTCCTGCTATTACAACAGGTGTTGGATTTATCATGGGATAATCATTAATTCTGACCTTTTTCATTTGAAACCTCCGCTAATTATTATTTGCATGGCTGCCAGCACTATTAATATAACGGAAATTATAAAAAAGGTATAGACTTTTTCTTGCCAATCCATTATTATATTGTATAAGTGTGCCCCCAGGAGGATAGATATATATCTTATCTCCACTTTATACTAGTCTTTGGAAACAATACAATATGTTTTCGAATAACTGTTCTGATCAAAATTACTATTCCGTCCGAATTCCATTTTCAACGTCGTTTATACTTAACTGCCTTGTATGGACTGTATGGCTCCACTCCTTGTTGTCTCTCTCAATAAAGCCCTGCAGCGCTATTGGTGCCCAGGTCAGGCAGTAAAAAGGGTAAATCACGAAACCCAACAGTACTTTTAAGTTAAATTTCTTTTCGGCAAGAATAACCAGCGGACCATAAAAAAGTTCAAATAAGCCCATTACATACCAGACCTGAACCGGAAAGACATATTGAACACTGAACAGAGGGAATTCAGGGTATACAGTCTGAATCCACATCATAATGGTCATAAGTCCCACAAAAATAAAACGAAAGGGCTGGAATAAATAAAGTGCACAATCAAGCGCTATCAAGTCACCCTGGGAGAAAGCCTGTTTAAAAAGAGGACCCAGATATTTTGATGCACAGTCGGCATGACCCTGCATCCAGCGTTTTCTCTGTCTCCAGGACTGTTTCAGCGTTATTGGCTTTTCATCATATACAATTGCATCATGTGCCCATGAAATTTTAATCCCGTTAAGTGCAAGCTTCATTGTATATTCAAGATCCTCTGTCAGGCAGGTCGCACCCCATTTTAGCTCCTTCAGCACCGAGGCATCAATACAAAAGCCTGTTCCACAAAGGCCACAGCTTAGCTTGAGATAATATCTGGGCAGCTGGAAAATTCGGTTTGACAGCCAGAATGCAATTGAATAAGAGCAGGTTATCCAGCTGTCAAAAGGGTTTTTACTGTCAATATAACCCTGTACTACCTTATGACCTTTGCACAGCTGTATATTCATCTCGTTTAGAAAGTTTGGAGATACCAGATTATCTGCATCGAAAACTGCAATAGCGTCATAGCGTATATTCATTTTGAATAATCTGTCAAACATCCATTCCAATGCATGACCTTTTCCACGCTTTGCATTATTCTCACGGATATGTACCTTGGCACCATGGGCTTCTGCAATTTCAGCTGTATTGTCGGAACAGTTGTCGGCTATAACGAATACATCAAATAAATTACGGGGATAGCTTTGCTTGAAAAGACTGTCAATTATGTGGCTGATTACAAGCTCCTCGTTATGTGCAGCAATGACAACGGCGAACTTCTTTTTCGGTTTGGTATCCTTAACAGTATCCTTTCTCTTTATCCAACCAAATATGGAAATTCCAAAGAAATAACAACCTGCAACAAAAATTAATACCTGAATTAATTCACTTATATAAAAAACAATGTAATACAAGATATGTTCCATAAAAACCTCCCTTCCAGAATAGTTTGTACAAAATCAATAAAAATATTTATTTTGTTTATATTGTCTTAAACTCAGGAATGATTAAATTGAAAAATCCTACTATAAAATTTTGAAACCCTTGAAAAATTGGAGTCCAATTCTCTCTCCCAAAAATCACCGACCTCATGGCGAGATATTTTGGCAATTTTTGAGGCGGATGGACGCAGCCTTGCTGACGAAAAGCAAGGACGACAACAAAGAAAAGTGACAAAATAGCCGGAGTGAGGCGTGTTTTACATTGTCAATAGAAGGTAATATGCTATAATTAAAATAATTCTGAATGTTAATTACACTCAGTTTTTATTGATACATATTTCTTTTGGAGGCTCTATGCAAAAGTCCTACTATAATAATGCAATAACCGGAAATTCCTCAATGCTGGCAACTTTTAGCGATAAAGCGGAAGTAATAAGGCTTTTTTGGCCAAACATTGATTATATTCAACAATTTGATAAACTTCTGTGTGGAATTTATATAAAAAATAAAAATGGCAGTACTGTATGGCTCAATGATCACAGATGTGAACATTATCAGGATTATTTACCCGATACCAATATAATAAAGAGTACAATAACAAATGATTTTGACGGATACAAGGTTGTAATATACGATTTTATTCATCCTGACAAGGATGTTCTTATAAGAAAATGTGAAATAGAAAATTATTCAAATGAACCAAGAGATCTTGGTTTTGTAGCGTTCTCAGCTGCAGCAAGCTCAGATCCCGATGTAGCCGGAGTATTGTTTGATTTTAATAATGAAGCTTTGATTCATTACAGGAGTAATAACTACATATCTATTTTTTCCGACATCCAGGCCTGTGGTTTTCAACTGGGCAACAATGCACATGATGCAGCGGTGAGCACCAGTTTATTTGGCAAGGATGAGATAGGCATGATGAAGGATGCTGCTGTATCATGGGAGCTTGGCTGCTTTCAGAAAAACGAGGTGAAATCCTTTAATTTATACATATGCGCAGCTGACAGTTTGAAGGCGTGTAAAAGACTTGTAAAGGAATCGAAAAATATTGGTGCCTTAATGGCTTTTGATGTAACAAAGAAGTATTGGAAGGATTACTTAAACACCTCAAAGCAATTAATTACCGGAAATGATCTTCTGGATAATTTATACAAAAGATCACTTTTGGTCTTTAAGCTGATGTATGACAAGAAAAGCGGCGGATTACTGGCAGCACCCGAGGTTGATGAGTACTTTACGAAATGCGGGAGATATGCCTACTGCTGGGGAAGAGATGCAGCTTTTATTACAGGAGCCCTGGATATAGCAGGTTTGAGTGACTGTGTGGAAAATTTCTACAGGTGGGCGGTGAAAGTTCAGGACGAGGATGGCAGCTGGCAGCAGAGATATCATATGGATGGAAATCTGGGTCCATGCTGGGGGCTTCAGATTGATGAAACCGGAACCTTATTATGGGGGATGTTAAATCACTATAAATATATTAAAAAGCTGGAGTTCCTTCAGGAGATGTGGGAAAGTGTGAGTTCTGGGGCTTACTTTCTGACGAAATTCATAGATTGTGATACAGGCTTGCCCAATCCCAGCTTTGATTTGTGGGAGGAGCGGCTTGGCGAGCATGCCTATTCCTCGGCTGCTGTGTACGCAGGCCTGAAGTCAGCTGTGGAAATTGCCAAACTCTTGGGCAAAACAGACCATTTCATCGAAAACTGGGATGTAACTGCTGAAAGGATTAAACAATCAATAGTAAAATACTTCTGGAAGGAAGATTTTAACCGGTTTATCAGGAGTGTCAGGGTAAAATTAAACGGCTGGGGTCTTGAACCCTCAAATAATACTACCTTATTGCAGGTTAACCCAAAAGGATATACTCGTGATTTTACACTGGAGGATTGGATTGTAGATGTGAGTCTCGTAGGACTTTGTATTCCTTTTGAGGTTTTTGCTGCTGAAGATGAAAGAATGAAAAATACAGTTGCTCTCATTGAGCAGGTTTTAACCTCTCAAGGAATCGGAGGATTAAAACGTTACGAAAATGACGGTTATATTGGAGGAAATCCATGGGTACTGACTACCCTTTGGGTTGCATTATATCATGTTAAGACAGGTAATTTCAGCAAGGCAAAAGAATATCTATTCTGGGCGGCCAACGGAAAAACCGGGCTGGGACTTTTGCCTGAACAGGTAAATAAAGACACGGGTAAACCCGACTGGGTTATCCCGCTCACTTGGTCCCACGCAATGTACGTTCATGTGCTTTCAGAGCTTGTCAATGCTGGAGTGCTTTGAGTTCAAAATTGTTGATATACTGATACCATGGTTGAAAATGAGATTCAGATAAAAAAACATTTTCTTAAGCCTTGAAACCATTGTATTCTCCTTTGAACACAAATATTTATAATATTATACTATGATGACACAGTTTAAATGTGATGGGTTTTTCTGAACATCTTAAGCGCCGCTAGTTTGAAAGAAAAGCCTGTTCAAACTAAAGATGGACTCGGACGGAATTCAAGCGCCGCCAAATATTTGCAAAGCCGTGCCAAAATGGCGATGCACAAAGTATCATATACGCCTTATCCGGCTCGTGGCAGGGTGTATTTTTACCAATGACTATTAACGAGCCAGAAAGGCAGGATACTTTTATTATGAAAAGTAAAACTGTTTATAGGTGCAGCAATTGCGGATATGAAGCGTCAAAATGGGTTGGGCGCTGTCCCGATTGCGATAACTGGAATACACTTGAGGAGACACTGGTTGAGGCTAAAAAAAACGGAAGGGCCGCAGCGCCCCGGACAGTTAAAAAAATAGCCAGGTTGAACGAAATAAAGGCCAGCAACAGCGATCGCATTGTAACAAGTATAAATGAATTCAACAGGGTTATGGGCGGAGGTATAGTCAGAGATTCCATAACAATAATTACAGCCAAGCCGGGCGCCGGAAAATCTACTTTGCTGCTCCAGGTTGCTGCTGATGTAGCCTCCAAGGGCATGAAGGTATTGTATGTATCGGGAGAAGAAAGTGAAAGCCAGATTAAGAACAGGGCGGACAGACTCTTTGATAAGATAGAAACCGGCGTTTGGGTTTACTCTGATAACAGTATGGATAATGTCCTTGAAGTTGTGGGACAGATCGATCCGGATCTTTTGATTGTAGACAGTATCCAAACCTTTGTACTGGAAGGTTTCCCGGGTTCAAGAGCAGGTTCGCCCACACAGACCATGGAATGTGCAAATGAGCTGCTAAAGCTGGCAAAAGATCCACAAAGGCCCAGAGCTGTGTTTCTGGTGGGGCAGATGAACAAGAATGAGGAAATTGCGGGACTGAGGTCGTTGGAACATCTGGTGGATGCTGTTTTGATCCTTGATGGGGACAATGAAGAGGAGCTCAGAGGATTATCCGTTTCAAAAAACAGATTCGGAAGTACCTGGGAGAGAGGATATTTCTCAATGACCGAGAATGGGCTGGTATCAATAGATAACCCCTCGGAGTTTTTTATGACAATAAGGGATAAGAATGAACTGGTTTCAGGAAGTGCCCTGACCGTAGTTAAAGATGGTTCCAGGCCTATTATTGTTGAAATAGAAAGCTTGGTTTCAAAAACCTTTACCCCTTTTCCCACCAGAATTGGTGAATGTGTCAGGAGAGAACAGCTGAGCACGCTGATATCCATCCTTGAGCAACGAGGAAAAATTTCCCTTTATGACAAGGATGTTGTTATAAAAACCACGGGTGGCCTGAAATTCAAGGAACCTGCAGTAAATCTTTCAATAATTATGAGCATAGTATCTTCTGTCTATGATAAGGAAATTCCAAATAGCGCTGTTTTTATATCAGATGTGGGTCTTACCGGAGAATTGAAAAAAGTTCCCTCCCTTGAACTTCGTATAAGAGAATTGGACAGAAGGGGATTTAAGAGAGTATACATAGCAAAGGGGGCTCTTATACGGGCACAGGATATCAAAAATATAGAAATAGTTGAATGTAAGTCGCTTCAGGATGTGATAAACAAGGTTTTTAACCGCTAACTGAAATTGAAGAAATTTTTATAACTTTTATAATCAGAACTATTGACTCTCCTGTTGGGGACGGGTTTATTATAGCATCAGTAGAGATTATTTTCTCCACTGATGAGGACCTCATAAAATATGTGCACATGTTTTGTTAATGCTGCATTGCAGCAGATTGGAGTTAACAATGTTTAAAATTGGAGACTTTGCAAGGCTTAACAGAGTTTCTATAAAAACATTAAGGCATTATGACAGCCTTGGCCTGCTACAGCCCGAAAAAATTGATAACTTTACAGGTTACAGATATTATTCAGCCAGTCAAATGCCGCGTCTGAACAAAATTCTTGCCCTGAAGGACGTGTATTTTTCACTGGAGGAAATAGCCCTGATACTTGACAGGAATATGAGTACAGAGCAGATACAGACCCTTCTGGAAATAAAGCATATGGAGATTGCCGAAAGGATTCGTACTGAGCAGGAAAGGCTGTCCCGTGTTAAAAATTTGCTAAAAATTTGTAAACAGGAGGCATATCTTATGAATTATGATATTGTTATAAAAGAAATTGAACCTATACAGGTGGCATCAATCAGAGATTTTATACCAAGCTACAGCGAGCAGGGACACCTGTGGGAGGAATTGGGAAAATATATAGAAAAGTATGAAGTAAAAGTCCTTCCGGGCTGCATGGTAATCTACCATGATAATGAATACAAGGACGAGAGAATTGATGCTGAAATTGTTGAGCCTATTGCCGGGGGCTTTCCCGACAGTGACCGTATCAAGTGCAGAATACTTGAAGGTGTCAAGGATATGGCCACAGTGGTACACAAGGGTCCTTTTCAGAACCTTCACCTGGCATATACCGCTATCTGCAAATGGATAGAGGAGAATGGCTATGAGATTACTGCTGCTCCCAGAGAATTATATTTAAAGGGAGAATGGATAACAAATGACCCAAATGAGTATATAACCGAAATACAGTTTCCTGTCAGTAAGGCTGCCATATAGTCCGGGCATACTGAAAAATGTAAAATACAGGGGTGAAATTCCATGACAGTTATAAAAGAGTTTAAACCTATGGGAGGTAAGCATTGCATTACCTCCTCACTGAAACAGGTATTTCGATACTATGGCTGTCCGATTTCAGAGGAAATGCTTTTTGGAATAGGTTCCGGCTTAGCATTTACTTATATAAACCTTAAAGCTTCTCCAATGATATCAGGACGGATAAAGGTATTTGAATTCGAGGAGAAAATTGCTGACAGGTTGAATATAAAGATGAAATTAAAGTCAACCGTAAATTATGAAGCTGCCTTTTTCAGGGCAAAAGAACTTATAGCTTTGGGTAAACCGGTATTGGCTTATGCAGATATGCAGTATCTTAATTATTTTAATTTACCGGAAAGCAGTCATTTTGGCGGTCATTCTGTAGTACTGTTTGGTTTTGACGACAATGATTCAAAGTTTTATGTTTCTGACAGAGACAATTCCGATTACCCGATTCCAACTCCTGTGGGACCTATTTCAGAAGATTTTCATTTAATTGATTATTCTCAGCTTGAAAAGGCAAGAAGCAGTAAATACAGGCCTTTTCCTCCAAATAACAGATGGATTGAATTTGATTTCAGCGAATGTAAACCGGTATCCAAGGTAACTATCTTACAGGCAATAGCCGAGACATGCAGTGCTATGCTAAATCCTCCGGCAAAACTGATGGGGATAAGTGGAATAAACAAGTTTTCAAAAGAGGTTTTAAAATGGGCCAAATTCGATGAAGAAAAAATAAAATGTGCCGGAAGTACCAACTACTTTATGATAAGCGCTGATGGCGGAACCGGCGGAGGAATATTCAGAGATATGTATGGAAAGTTTCTTCTGGAGGCAGGGAGCGAATTCTATCTATCTGATTTAAAGATGCCTGGAAGTAAATTTATCGAAGCAGGCAGGAAGTGGGAGGAAGTAGCAGCAATGCTCAAGGACTTGTCTGAATCGGGAGAAGTATCAATTCTAAAAGGAATTTCTGAATTGGCATATGAGCTTTATAAGGATGAAACGGATATTTTAACAGCCCTGTCAAAATTAGCAGAATAGCAGGCTATAAGCACCTTAACCCCAGCATATCTCCTGCATTTTTCATTAGATATTGACAGTATGGTAAAAATATGTAAGAATAATTGAAAATATGTGCTTTGGTCCCCGCTTGGCGGTCACTTTGAGGTGATCCCGGCGGGGCTTTGGTTTATATATGGAGGTTAATATGAAGAAAGAGTTCCCCATACTGGAATATGATCCTTCACCCAATGCGGTGATAGACCCGGACAAGGTAATTTCCCGTTTGGATATTCCTGAAAATGTAGTTATATGTTTTTTTAATGATGTTATTACCAGTCTGAAAAACGAAGGAAAGCTTGAAGTCATTACCTGTGTGAAATCGGAAATTGGTGAGCATCCCATATACCGGCTCCAGGTGGAGGAAAAGGCCGTGACCGTTTTTCATCCCGGAGTTGGAGCACCTTTGTGTGCCGGGATGCTGGAGGAAGTGATTGCGCTTGGCGGCAGGAAATTTATTGCCTGTGGCGGAGCAGGGGTTCTGGACAGCAGTATAGCGGTAGGCCATATCCTTGTACCTGTAACAGCAGTGAGGGATGAGGGCACTTCATATCACTATCTGCCGCCAAGCAGGGAGGTCCAGGTCAATAGGAAAGCTGTAGAAGCCATTGAGTCGGTTCTAAAGAAACACCAGTGTAAATATATTTTGTCAAAGACCTGGACTACTGATGCTTTTTATAGAGAAACACCTGATAGGGTTAACCTGAGAAAGCAGGAGGGCTGCCTTACAGTTGAGATGGAATGTTCAGCTTTCTGTGCGGTTGCAGAGTTCAGAAAAGTTGTTTTCGGACAGCTTCTATATGGCGGGGATGATGTCAGCTGCAACGGGTGGGACTCAAGATGCTGGAACGGTCAGACCGATGTAAGGAAAGCTATATTGGAGCTGGCTGTAGAGGCATGTCTGAACTTGTAAGAGTGGAGGAAGGCAGTGGGTTCATTTATTATACACCAGCCCACAATAGGCAGAAATGGAGGGCAAAAAATTTTGGAAGATAGAAACCATGAGTATAAAATTGTAATATCTGAGAGCAAGGATGAAGATTTTTCAAATTTGATAGCTCTATTAGATGCAGATCTTGAACAGCGGTATGGAGCCATACAGCAGGAGTATAAAAAACATAACAAGGTTGATTACATAAAAGATGTTGTATTAATATATTCAGGCAGTTCAGCAGTAGCCTGCGGTGCCTTTAAGGAATTTGACGGCAGCACGGTTGAAATTAAACGGGTATTTGTCATGAAAGAATTCAGAAAACAGGGACTGGCAGGCAAGATCCTGAAAAATCTCGAGCAGTTGGCCCAGGACAAGGGTTATAAATTCTGTGTGCTTGAGACAGGAGTCAAGCAGCATGAAGCAATTGGTCTTTACAAAAAACATGGATATGAAATTATAGATAATTATGGTCCCTATGTAGGAATGGAAAACAGTATCTGTATGAAAAAAGAACTTTGCAATGAATAAGATAATGGCAAAACGTTGGAGGAAAACTATGAATAAAACAGCACTGCTTATAATAGATGTCCAGGTAGCTATGTTCTCCTATGAAAGTGAGTATCCTTATAACGGAAATACCGTGCTTAACAATATCAGGGAGATGCTATTCAAGGCAAGAGAAAACAACATACCGGTGATTTTCGTTCAGCATACCACCACAAATGATGAATTTAAAAAAGATTCAGAAACCTGGCAGATATGTCCCGAAATAGCACCTTTGGAAGGTGAACCGGTTATCCAAAAAACTCAAAGGGATTCTTTTTACAGGACAAACCTTAAAGAGGTCCTTCAGAAGCTGGAGGTTGATAAATTAATTGTTATGGGTATGCAGACTGAATTTTGTGTTGATACTACCTGCAGAATAGCATACTCATCAGGTTATGAGCTAACCCTGGTGCAGGATGCCCATACTACCTTTGACAGCCCCTTATTATCCGCTGAACAGATTGTCAGCCATCATAACAGTGTTTTAAATGGCATAGCTGTTCTAAAAACTACAGAAGAGATTCTGGAGCAGCTCTCCAGACCCGAATAGTGACAGAGAAGATAAACCCGGGAGATAAACAAAGGCTGGCAAAGAGGCCAGCCTTCAATCATCTTAGATTGTATTTTCCAAGCATACGGATTCTATCGTTTTCCTTTAAAATTATATCATAGAGGTTTAAATCAAGAGCATTGCACAAGGATGCCAGATAGAACACATTTCTACCCATATCACGCTCAATGGCGTCTCTGCAATTATCACAAAGAGTACCATCCACATGAGCATCTGCCGAACTCTTCATTTGGTCGAAACTGGCGTCTTCAGGAATTTCCTGTTTATGAGCCGATATAGTCAAACAGCCACATTGAGTGACTGACTTAATAATAGCCCTGTTCACTCTGGAATTGGAATCTTGATACTTTGTTATGAGATCAAGAATACTTTTATTTCTAACCAATAATTCCTGCGCAGTATATTGAAAATCATCAATAAGAATATCTTTCATGTGATTCACCTCAGTATTTGGATGTCTATTTTAATTATACTTTCAAAAATAATATAAAGTCAAACAAAAACAAATATTTTACTATAAAATTGGAAAATTTTAAATTTTATTCCCTTGTCCTTTTGACAAAGGCCCATTGTTTGTAGTATACTTGTCCTAAGAGAAATTAATAACGTAGGAGACAATCAAACGCACTCAACATACAAAGGTGCGTTTTTAGTATTTTACCATTAAATTTAGCCGGGTAAATTGACCAAATTTAGTACATAGCTTAACATGAAGGAATTTCCAAAAACAATACCAGGGATTGGCTGAGATAAGTCTCCGGTCGGTCCTGAGCTTTATTTGCTAAGCTGGATATACAAAAGACAAATATTATTTGCAATGGTTATTTGGAGGTTACTATGTATAACGTAGGAGACAAAATTGTATATCCAATGCATGGTGCAGGAGTAATTGAGTCTATTGAAGAACGGGAAATACTGGGTAAGAAATGCAGCTATTATGTTATGAAAATTCCTATCGGTGATTTAAAGGTAATGATTCCAACCAATAATGTGAATGATATTGGAATCAGGGATGTCATTAGCATATCTGAAGCCGATAAGGTGTTTAATGTTCTGGGAAACGTGCAGCATGATTTTTGTTCAAACTGGAACAAACGCTACAGGGAGAATATGGTAAAAATTAAAAGTGGTGACATTTTTGAAGTTGCCGAGGTTGTCAGATCTCTTATGCAGAGAGAGCGTGAAAGAGGACTTTCTACCGGTGAGAGAAAAATGTTAAACAGTGCGAAACAGATATTAATAAGTGAACTGGTTCTTGCAAAAGGGTTAAATCAGCATGAAGTGGAAACCAAAATTCATGAGTACCTTTACGGCTGAGAAAAAATACCTTTTGAAGGAGATTTATTGTGTTAAACAGGATTATAAAGATTTCTTTTGCTATTCTAGGTGCTGTCACCGGTTTTACAATATTGAGGACAATTTTTATAAGTAATAACATAAAATTGAGCGAAAATTTTAGAATTTCTATTTTCGTTCTATTTGTATTGGCCTTTTGTGCGTTATTTTATTTCATGGCAGCCAAAATAATTGAATTCGTCGGTGGTTTTATTGATAAAATCGAAAATAGAATTCAAAATATAACTCTATCTGAATTATTCATTGGTGCTATCGGTCTGATCGTTGGTTTGGTAGTGGCTAATCTTATAACTATTCCCATTATTAAAATTCAAATAATTGGGGTACCTTTTGCCGTAATTATTAATATACTGTTTGGTTTTACCGGAGTGGGCCTCTCTCTAAGAAAGAGAAACGAGAACTTTATTGATCTCTTTAAAGATTCAAAGGGAAGCTCAAATATCCCAAAGCTTTTGGATACAAGTACCATTATAGATGGCAGGATTCTTGACATATGCACTGCCGGTTTCATGGACGGGGATATCATAGTACCTTCTTTTGTTTTGGAGGAACTCAGGCATATAGCCGATTCACAGGATAATTTGAGAAGGGCAAGAGGCAGACGGGGTTTGGATATTCTCAATCTGCTTCAAAAAGATAGTAATTACAATGTCAGAATTGAAGAATTTGATTTTCATAACATTGAAGCAGATGAAATGTTAATGAAGGCTTCTGCTAAATTAAAGGGCAAACTCGTCACAATTGATTATAATCTCAGTAAGGTGGCAGCATTGAAAGGAATAAAGGTTCTGAACATCAATGAACTTGCAAATGCTGTAAAGCCTATTGCTCTTCCCGGTGAGGAAATGAGTATCCAGGTAGTAAAAGACGGCAGGGAAAACGGACAGGGTGTGGGCTTCCTCGAGGATGGTACAATGATTGTTGTCGAAGGAGGCAAAAAATTTCTGGGTGAAACAATACAGGTTATGGTTACAAGTGTTCTGCAGACTTCTGCCGGAAGAATGGTTTTTGCAAAGCCGAATAAATAGTACATATGGAGAGAAAAGATTTGGATACAGATAATAATAGCTTTACAAAAAGAGTTACAGCTGTAATAACGGCGGCAGGTAAAGGGACCAGGATGCATTCCAATATAAACAAGCAGTACATGGAAATTGGAGGAGTTCCCGTTCTTGCCCGGACAATAACTGTATTTGAGCAGTGTGAAGCAATAGATGATATCATTGTGGTTGTAAATGAAGAAGATATAAATTATTGCAGAAAAGCAATTGTTGATAAATATAATCTTTCTAAAGTAAGATCCTTGGTCAGCGGAGGTGCAGAGCGCCAGAACTCGGTATATAAAGGGCTCTGCGCAGCAGGAGCTGATTGTGGGATTGTGTTGATACATGACGGCGCCAGACCGTTTGTGACTGAAAAAAACGTAGTCGACTGTATAGAAGGCGCCAGAATCCACCGTGCTTGCGGAATAGGCGTAAGATTAAAAGATACTGTAAAAATATCTGATGAGTACGGCTTTGTTGCATCTACACCTGACAGAAGCACCCTCTGGAGTATTCAGACTCCTCAAGGCTTTCAATTTAATGTTATTAAGAAGGCCCACCAAGAGGCTGTGAAAGCTGATTATACCGGAACAGATGATATGGTTCTGGTGGAGAGACAGGGGATTCCCGTTAAAATAATTGAGGGGAGCTATCAGAACATTAAAATAACTACACCGGAGGATATTGTAATCGGAGAGTCTATTTTATCTAAACTTTAATATTTTACTACCAACAAATTACTACCAGCAAAACTACAGACAAAAAGGATCGAAGGTATTTAAAAAATCCCCCGATCCTTTTCTTGTATATTTCCAGTTCCTGATGTTAATAGCAAAGCTTAATTTTACTATTTTTTTATTACTTCAAAGGTGGAAAAGTCTTACTGTACCATTATAACAATAATTACAAAACACAAAAATAATATTATTTATTTAAAAAATAATGTGATATAATTTATGTACATACTGTCTAAATTTATTATTATCATTTAATTAAGGAGCATATGTAATTATGATTATTAACACATCGTTATGTAACCCAAAAGCCAGCAATGAGGCGAAAAAATTAATGGAGTATTTGGGAAGTGTTTACCGAAAACGTATTCTTACGGGACAGCATACTCAAACTCCTGAGCAGAAGGAACTCTGGTACATAAGGGAGAAAACGGGTAAACTTCCTGCTATCTGCGGTTTCGAGCTCCTGGGATATTCACCCAATGTCAACTATGCCGAATCGGATGAGGAATGTTTAAAAGAAGTTTATGAAAATCAGAATACAATTGAAACCGCATTGGAGTGGGCCGAAAAATATGGTGGAATTGTAACCTACTGCTGGCACTGGTTTTCTCCCATGTACGGGAAACATAAGAGCTTTTATACCGAGCACACCGAGTTTGATATAGGTAAAGCTATGGATGAAAAGGCTGAAGAGTATGCAGCAATAATTTCCGATATTGATTACATAGCAGAAAAACTTAAGATTTTCAGGGATAAAAATATTCCAATTCTTTGGAGGCCTCTTCATGAAGCAGAAGGAGGGTGGTTCTGGTGGGGAGCCAAAGGACCGGAGCCCTGTAAAAAGCTGTGGAGGCTTATGTATGACAGGTTTACAAATTATCATGGCTTAAACAATCTCATCTGGATCTGGAACAGCATATCTTTAGAATGGTATCCAGGTGATGATTGTGTTGATATTATGAGCTGTGACCATTATTCAGAACCTTATGATTATAATCCGCTGAAAGAGAAATTTGACAAGACAAATCTCCCTGCCGCAGGCAATAAAATGGTAGCTTATACTGAAAACGGGACTATTCCCCATCTGGAAAAGGCTATGGAGGAGGAAGCACACTGGCTGTGGTTTATGACCTGGAGTAATGATTTTGGCTGTACTGAAAAGTGGACTACCAATGATCATCTTTGCTATACTTATAAAAGCCATATTGCTGTTACTTTAGACGACGTAAAAAATAAGATTTGGTAAACATAATACAATGTGATGAAATATAGTTGATATAATCGCTTTTATGGAGCAAGATATATGAAAATACTTTCTGTTATTGTATATAAGTTCAGAGATCTCAAA
This sequence comes from Bacillota bacterium, assembly GCA_023409265.1. GTDB lineage: Bacteria > Bacillota > Clostridia > Acetivibrionales > DSM-1351 > Ruminiclostridium. The sequence continues at coordinate 313,823 of JAEYHZ010000004.1, forward strand.
TTTCAAAAAAAACTTATCTGGACGTACATAATCGTTGGTTTGGTACCTATGCTCATTGTAGGTACCATATTAACGAGAGGAATGAAGAATATGGCAGTTGAACAGGCTATGAAGGAAGCCAATGTAAATACTGACAGGTTACAGAGCCGGATAAATGAAGTGCTGTTAAAACTTACAGATGTATCGGACCGCTTATACTCAAATACTGAACTCAAACATATTTTAGTTACCAGGTATGACAGCAGATGGGATATTGTCAGAGAGTATTTTGACTTTACAGCAATCCGTGATATGAAACGTTCCTATCCTGAAATTAAAAGTATCGAAATCTACTCCGATAATTATTCTTTAATTGATAATTGGGAAATACGAAAAATTACACCTGAAATATCCTCAAGTGATTGGTACAAGAAGGCTCAGAAGAAAAATGGAGAGGTTATCTGGCAATACATATATAACGATATTGCAGAGAGTAATACCCTCTGCCTGACTCGATTAATTAAAGATGAGTTTAATGCTAATATAGGAGTTATGGTTATAGCCATTGAGAATTCGTATATACAAAGAATGCTGCGGAATGAGCCCTATGACACAATAATAACAGTTGACCAGGGAACAGTAATTTTTTCAAAATCAGCTCTTTTGATTGGTAAAAATATAAAGAATATAGGGCTGGAATTGGAAAACGGGTCTGCAGGCAATAAATTAATGGAACTGGAATATAACGGCCTGCCTTCAAAAGTAATAACTAATGCCTTTGTACCTAAAAGCAGTAATAATGTTATTAAAATTTATTCAGTTTTACCAATTAAATCAATTGTAAGCAAAGCAAATGAAATAAGCCTTGTAGGAATCATAGTTATAGGAATAAGTTTTATAGTATCAACTATTTTGCTGGTGGTATTTTCCAAACTGTTCGGAGATCGTATTAAAAGGCTTAGAAGTGAAATGCATAAAGTTGCAGAGGGAAATTTTGAGATTAATGTAGATGTTAAAGGAAAAGATGAATTTGGAGAGTTGTATCAGGATTTATTTACGGTGATCAAAAATATAGAACAGCTTATTTATGAGGCTTATGAAGAAAGGCTTCTTAATGAGCAGATTAAAAACAAGCAAAAGGAAATAGAATTTAAGATGCTTGCCAATCAAATTAATCCTCACTTCATTTATAATGCACTTGAAAGTATTAGAATGAAAGCTCATACTGAGGGCCAGACAGAAATTGTGATGGTTGTCAGAGCCTTATCCCGAATTCTTAGACGAAATCTTGAGGTCACAAATTCCTTGGTCTCTTTGGATTATGAACTGGATCTTGTAAAAAGCTATCTGGAAATGCAAAAATTCCGTTTTGAAGACAGAATAAGCTACAGCATTGATGTACTGATAGATATTTCAGATGTTATGGTACTGCCGCTTTTGCTTCAGCCAATTGTGGAAAATGCTTTGGTCCATGGCCTTGAAGCCAAAAGAGGGCAGGGTAATATCAAAATTACAATCAAAGAAGATGGAGATTTACTTGCCATAACTGTTGCCGATAACGGAATTGGAATGAAGGAAGAGAAACTCAGGGAAATGGATGAAATTCTTAATGAAGAAACTGACAAAGAAAGTACAAGCATTGGCTTAAAGAATGTAAACAGCAGGATAAAGCTGAAATATGGAGGGATGTTCGGCCTGAAAGTAACAAGTAAGTACAGGCAAGGTACAAGTGTCACAATTAATCTGCCGAAAGGAGAGGTTCTCAAAAATGTTAAAGGTAATGATAATTGATGATGAAAAACTTGTCCGTGAAGGTCTGAAAACCGTCATTAAATGGTCTGATTATAACTTCTATGTGTGTGGAGAAGGTGTTGACGGTTTTGATGGGCTTGAAAAAATGGATAGCCTTAAACCTGATCTGGTACTGGTAGATATTAAGATGCCGGAAATGGATGGGCTTGAATTCATAAGACAGGCAAAAAAAAGGGGACATAATGCCAAATTTGTTATTTTAAGCGGATTTTCTGACTTCATATATGCAAAAAAAGCTATTGAACTTGGTGTGAACTCGTACCTGTTAAAACCTGTTGAAGATGATGAATTAATTGAAAAAGTGAGCGCGCTCGGCATTATCATTTCACAGGAAAAGGAATTGCAGGTAAGGAATCACAAAAAACTTTTTATTGAAAATGTAATTCTTAATCTACTGCGTGGCGAAAAGGTCGACACAGATATTACAAGCCATATTCAAAATTGTGAACTTGTAAACCATGGATATTATCAAGTTGCTGTAATTTCAAAGCTTTCGAAGGATTGTTTTTCACTTGGAGACAGTATAAATAATATATATGAAAAAAAATCAACTGTAATACCCTTTAGTATGGATGGTATTACAGGGATAATATTTACTGAAAAGGATCAGCAACGCAACTATATAACACTTAATAATTATTCCGGGTATGTTAGAGAAAAGTATGGCTTGGAAGTTGTCGCCTGTGTTGGAAGACCGGTAAATTCAATTTACCAGCTCCGGGTTTCATACGACGATGCTCTGGAAATACTGGAGAACAGATTTTTCTATAGCAGATCAACTAATGTTTTAACATTTAAAGATATTTTTAATAGGTCAGCTGAAAATGAAGAATTGGAAGAATTTGACCTGCCTTTTTGTATTGAACGGTTGTTTACCGCTGCCGATGCAGGAGATGGAAATAGCCTTGAAAAGACTGTTTCAAAGCTGTTTAAAGTTTTTCTTTACAAGAGGTACACAGAGGTTAAGATAAAGGGACTCTGCATTAATGTATTAAATGAAGTGTTTAACCTCGTGATTGATTATTATCCTGTGCTTAAGAAGGAAATTCCAACCAATTCACTTATTATGACAGAAATACATGATATACAAAATTTCTATAAGTTAAAGGATTATTTTTTAACATCGTTAAGAAACCTTATACCTATTATTGATAATGTTGGTATGACTAATATTTTAAAAAAAATACAGGTGTATATTGATAAAAACTATGAAAGGGATCTGACCCTGGAACTGCTTGGGGAGCTTTTTGGCTACAACAGCAGCTATCTCGGTAAAGTATTTAGAAATTATTCCGGAGATTCCTTTAATTCCTATTTAGAAAAAATCAGGCTGGAGAATGCGAAGAAAATGCTGCTAAAAGGTTATAAAGTTAATGATGTAGCCTGCAAGACAGGTTTTAAAAATGTAGACTATTTTTACGTAAAATTCAAAAAATATGTAGGAGTAAGCACTTCCGAATATAAAAACTTATATGGTGAAAAGAAGCCGGAGAACTAAAATCCGGCTTCTTTTATTTTGCACCCCTGGCAGTACCACCTCTAATTTTCTAAGAAAAATTCTCTAAATTGTCTGGTACGAAAGTTATGCGTTAGCATATATACTTTCTTTAAGCAGTCAATACCAATTTCTTATAAAGTAGGGGTCATACATGAGTGTAAACATTGAAACAAAAAAAACAACTGGAAGAAGCCGGTTGTTTAAAGAAAAGGCAGCGGCCCATTTTCGCCTGCTTGGTGAGCAAAAATATCTGTTATTAATGTCAGTACCCTTTTTTATTTGGGTAATAGTGTTAAAATACTTGCCTTTATGGGGCTGGACAATGGCTTTCCAGGATTATAGGCCAGGAATAAGCATTTTTGACCAAAAATGGGTGGGCCTGAAACATTTTAAAGTATTATTTAATGAACCGGATTTTTATATCTCTTTGAGAAATACACTGGGAATGAGCTTTTTAGGTATTACTATTGGTTTTATTCTTCCTGTTTTATTCGCCCTAATGCTGAATGAAATAAACAATATTGCTTTCAAAAAGATAGTTCAGACTATTTCCTATCTTCCTCATTTTATATCCTGGGTTATTGCTGCAAGCATGATCTCAATGATGCTTTCCTCGGACGGAGGAGTGGTCAACAACATTTTATTAAATCTTCACATAATTAATCAACCTATCCAATTTCTGGCAATACCAAAGGCGTTCTGGCTATTTTTTATTGCAGCTGATATCTGGAAAGAAGTAGGCTGGAATGCTATTATTCATCTGGCTGCAATATCAGGTGTCGACCAGGAATTGTATGAAGCTGCCAAGGTGGATGGCTGCAGCAGATTGGGACGAATTTGGCATATAACCTTACCCGGTATAAGACCAACCATTCTTGTTATGTTAATTATGAACATAGGCTGGTTAATGTCAGTAGGTTTTGAAAGACAATTTTTATTAGGAAATTCTGTTGTAGAGCAATATTCGAGGACTTTGGACATGTACGCTCTCAATTATGGTCTTTCTATGAGCAGGTATTCCTTTGGAACAGCTATCGGAATGTTCCAGTCGATAGTCAGTATTATACTGGTGTTTACTGCCAACAGGCTGGCTAAAAAAATAGGCGAGGGCCAAATTTTATAGGAGGGATGGAAATGGAAAAAAGTTCTTTGAAAATGAAAAAAAGTTCTTTAATGAAGAAAAGTGCATTTGACATTTTTTTTGACGCTATAATATACATCATAATGATTTTTGTTTTAGTTATTACCTTATATCCCTTCCTGAATATTCTTGCAATATCATTAAATGATTCCATGGATTCAATGAAGGGCGGAATAGGGATTATCCCCAGAAAGTTTACTCTGGAAAACTACATGGAGATTTTTAAATATAATAACCTTTCCCATTCGTTTTTAATATCTGTCCTGAGAACTGGTATTGGTACTGCTTGTTCAATTGTATGTACCTGTATGCTTGCATTTGTTTTCAGCAGAAAAGAATTTGTTTACAGAAAATTGTTTGTTGTTATTTTTGTATTAACAATGTATGTTTCAGGAGGCTTAATCCCGGATTATATGAATATAAGAAATCTTCATCTGCTTGGAAAATTTGCAGTCTATATAATTCCAGGTTTGATAAGTACTTATAATGTAATAATCATCAGATCCTTTATTGACGGGCTTCCCTACAGTTTGCAGGAATCTGCAAAAATTGACGGAGCTAATGACTTGAAAATTTTTGCCGGGATAATATTACCTTTATCATTACCTGTAATTGCAACTATATCACTTTTTATTGCCGTTGGACAATGGAATTCCTGGATGGATACTTACCTCTACGCAAGTGGGAAAGCTGAATTGAGTACCCTCCAGTTTGAACTTATGAAAATACTCAGTAATACCACTGCGAATCAGAGTGCAGGCGCAAGTCTTATTGATCCAAACAGTGTAACTGCCAGAAAAACCATATCTCCTCAATCCATACGTATGGCTATCACAATAGTTGCAACAATTCCTATTGTCATTGTCTATCCATTCGTTCAAAAGTACTTTGTTTCAGGACTTACTTTAGGTGCTGTTAAATCATAAGAACTTAAATTTATAGTTAGTATTAATTTTATTTCAAGATATTAGGCCAAAGGTTTAATATAAATAATCTAAGGAGGATTACATAATGAAAAAAAGATTAATCAGTATGACATTGGCTATATTGATGCTAACCGGTGTTGCCGTGGGCTGTGGACAAAATGAACCGGCGTCGGAGTCATCGGCTGCAGTATCATCAATTTCTGCAGAGAAATCAACTGCTGCCGAAACATCAACGGCCATGAGCAAGGAACCCATTACATTTATAGTTTTCAGCAAGGATATTAATACTAATTACGAAAACTGGGAAAGCCCTGTTGCAAAGAAAATTACTGAACTTACAGGCGTTACTCTTAAAATGGAATATCCTGTAGGCGAGCTTTCACAAAAAGTAGGGTTGATGATAGCTAGTAACGAATATCCCGACATGATATTTACATCCGGAAAAGAACAGAATCAGTTGATTTCTGCAGGTGCATACCGCAAATTGGATGAACTTATAGAAAAGCATGGTAAAAACCTGAAAAATTTATATGGTGATTATATTAAAAGGTTAAGATATACTCCTGAAGACCCCTCCATTTACTATCTTGGAAGCTGGGGTGTGGGTGCTCAGAGATGGAAACCGAATATGGGTTTTGAATTTCAGCACGCCGTTGTAAAAGAATTAGGCTATCCCAAACTTAAAACCCTCCAGGATGCTGAAAACGTAATAAAGGCATATAAGGAAAAGCATCCTACCATTGACGGTAAACCTACAATTGGTTTGACATTTATAGCTGAAGACTGGAGATGGCAGTGTGCACCGGGTAATATGTCAGCTTTTGTCACAGGTAAACCTGATGATGGAAACTGGTATATAGATCCGGCGACATATGAGGCTACTTTCAGATTTTACAAAGATGATGCCAAGCTGTACTATCAATGGTTAAACCATATGAACGATACAGGCTTGCTGGACCCTGAAGCTTTTGTTCAGAAATATGATCAGTATATTTCAAAGCTTTCAAGCGGAAGAGTTATTGCCTTTAACGATCAGGACTGGGAGTTCCAGGATGCTCAGCTGTCATTAAGAAATGACAAAAAATATGATAATATGTATGGTTTATATCCAGTACAGGCAAATGACTCATTCACCTGTGGTGATTTCCAGGATTTCGGTTATGCAGGTGGTGCAGGAATGGCAATATCATCAAGCTGTAAGGATCCTGACAGAGCAATGCAGTTCCTTGACTGGATGGCTTCTGATGAAGCGCAGATACTCAATAACTGGGGTATAGAAGGCCAGCATTATGTTATTGAAAATGGTAAGAGAGTAATCACTAAAGAGATGTGGAATGAAAGATTGAATAATAAGAACTTCGCTAAGGAAACGGGTGTTCGTGTATATGCTTATCCCTTCCCTGAGAGAGGAGACGGTGTTAAAGATCCAACCGGACAATATTATACAATAAACACACCTGAGCAATTAATAGAAAACTATACTGAGGTGGAGAAAGAAGTTCTTAAAGGCTATGGCGCCAAGATGTGGAAGGATTTATATCCACAAGCCGACAAGTTACCAAAGTCAGCATGGGGTCAGGCCTGGCAGATACCATATGATCAGAACAGTGACATAGCTCTTATAATTAAAAAGTGCGAAGATATCATGAAACTGGGGATTCCAAAAGCTGTACTGGCCAAGCCGGCTGATTTTGACAAAGTATGGGCTGGAATTATGGCAGAATTAAAAGCTGCCGGAGTTGAAAAAGCAAACGCAGATTTCACAAAACTGGTTAAAGATAGAATTGAACTCTGGAAATAATATTTAATCATGGAAAATGTCCGGGGGCTATATATCTTGTTATATATATAACAAGATATATAGCCCCTTTTAAAATTATGGGTTTAAAATTGTGCATGTGAGCTGGTTTGACTGCTGTAAGCATTACAAGTCACTGACTATAGAGCAGTGACTATACAAAAGGCCTGTATACCCTGGCCCTGCCCGAACTGAGTCAGACCTTCACCTGTTGTGGCAGTTATCCCTACACTGTTTTCGGGAATGCTTAAAAGGTTGGATATAACTTTTCTCATTTCAGGTATTTTGGGTGTAATTTTTGGGTATGAGCATTCTATTGATATGGATACGTGAACAATTTTTACATCCACAAGATAGTTGAGAGCTTCTTTCAAGTATTCCGAGCTGTCGGTTATTCCACGCATCAAGCACATTTCGTCAGCAATTTTTCCAAGAATATTGACACAGGTTACCCCCGAAACAGCATTTGTAATTGCATGTAAAACCACATCAGCGTCACTGTTTCCCGCAAGTGGAGTTACTCCTTCAAAGACAACTCCGCCTAAAATGAATTTCTTGGTTTTATTTTCAAAGTCAAATCTATGACTATCCTGACCGATTCCAACCTTCATAACAATTCTCCCTCTAGACACAAATTTATAAAAACGACAAATCTCTTTAATATTTCACGTTGTTACTATACAGGTCATCAACAACTCCCATTATATTATACCCACAATTGCAGCTTCAAGTGTATTGACATTACCAGATACATATATTATATAATATTAGATGGTACTTTTTGATCATATAGAAATTATATGTTTTACAAAATACTTTTTGTGTTATGCTTAATCCAAAATAAAATTTCTTAACAGGCAATAATTAACATACAAATATAGTTTTTAGAGCGTGCAATAAAATGGATTTTTAGCCGTTTTTCTTTGGGAAAATTCATTTTGCACTAAGCAGAAAAGGAGCTTAAAATGTCCAAGGATAAAAAGTTAGTTGAAGCCATAACATCTATGAATGATGACTTCGCACAATGGTATACCGATGTTATTAAAAAAGCTGAACTCGTCGATTATTCAAGTGTCAGAGGATGTATGATTATAAAACCCTATGGCTATGCGATATGGGAGAACCTTCAAAAGGCACTTGATTCCAAATTTAAGGCTACCGGACATGAAAATGTCTATATGCCCATGTTTATCCCTGAGAGTTTGCTGTTGAAGGAAAAAGAGCATGTTGAAGGGTTTGCTCCCGAAGTAGCATGGGTAACACACGGGGGAGATGAGAAGCTCACTGAAAGATTGTGTGTAAGACCAACTTCAGAAACCTTATTCTGTGAGCACTACGCTAATATTGTCCATTCATACAGGGATCTGCCTAAATTGTATAATCAATGGTGCTCGGTTGTAAGATGGGAAAAGACAACAAGACCATTCCTGAGAACCTTGGAGTTTTTATGGCAGGAAGGCCATACCGCACATGCTACGGCTGACGAGGCTCAGGAAGAGACTATAAAGATGCTTAATGTATACGCCGATGTATGTGAAAATGTCCTGGCAATTCCTGTAATAAAGGGGAGGAAAACCGACAAGGAAAAGTTTGCAGGTGCAAAAGCTACTTACACTATCGAAAGCCTGATGCATGACGGAAAGGCTCTCCAGTCTGGTACATCACATAATTTCGGAGACGGCTTTGCCAGAGCTTTTGATATTCAGTATACCGACAAAAACAATCAGCTGCAATATGTTCACCAAACTTCATGGGGTGTTACTACGCGTTTAATTGGTGCAATAATTATGGTTCACGGAGATGACAGCGGTTTGGTGCTACCACCTGCCGTAGCACCAACACAACTGGTAATCATTCCAGTATCCCAGCATAAAGAGGGTGTACTGGAAAAGGCTAATGAACTTTTGAACAATTTATCCGCTAAATTCAGAGTTAAGATAGATGACAGCGACAAGATGCCCGGCTGGAAATTTGCCGAATATGAAATGAAGGGTATTCCGCTGCGTTTGGAAATAGGTCCGAAGGATATTGAAAAAAACCAGGTAGTTCTAGTCAGAAGAGATACCAGGGAAAAAGTATTTACACCAATAGATAGCCTGGAGGAAACCGTAGAAAAGCTGCTTGCCGATATCCAGAAATCACTTCTTGAAAGAGCAAGGGAAATGAGAGACAAGAAGACTTTTACAGCAACTGCCATGGATGAATTTGAAGAGATTATAAACAGTACTCCGGGGTTTGTAAAAGCTATGTGGTGCGGAGAACAGGCCTGTGAGGATCAGGTTAAGGAAAAGACAGGCGCTACAGCCAGATGTATGCCTTTTGAACAGGAAGAGCTCTCGGACAAGTGTATGTGCTGTGGTAAACCTGCCAAAACAATGGTTTACTGGGGAAAGGCATACTAATTAATAAAGTTTATGATACTCGATGCAGCGGCCTCGAATATTTAAATAATTGAAGTGGATTCAGTAAAAACCCGGTATTATCCGGGTTTTTATGTTGTCTATGAAAATCTAAAATTTTGTGATATCTAATAAGTTGCCTTAGTCACTTTTGTATTTTCTCAAAAAATGTAAATAAATATGTAAAACCTGTCAATACTAATAGCATGTGGGTTGATTTCCATATTGATCTAATGATAAAGATAGTGGAAGCAACGTCTATCTTCTATGTAGGAGGGGTTTTATGAAAAAAAAATATTATACAATGTTCATTGCTTTTTTGGTTTTGGTTTTTCTCTTTGTACCTGCCGGAACGGCTCAGTATATGGTCGATGCATCGGAGGCTTATCAGAAGGTTGAAAGCAGCTCGGGAGTAATAACAGCCAACGAGGTAAATTTGCGGACAGGTCCTGCAACTACCTTTGATATAATATCCAAACTAAAGAAGGACCAAAAGGTAATTGTCATGGGTAAACTGGGTGACTGGTATGCAGTATATGTCAGTGGCAGCGGAAATGTAGGTTCTGTTTCATCTCACTACCTTAAGCTGGATAAGACTAAAAATCCATCAACCACTAAACAGGTCAATACTGCTAAAACAGACAAGACTACTGCCACTACCGCTGAAACGAAAAATGCCCAGACAGGCTCCAAAAGTTCACCATCCAATGCCAAAACCGGTACAAAGACAGAATCCACAGCTTCCCAACAGATTAAGGATATATCTGCTGATGAACAGTCATTGTTGGATATGGTTAATAAATTCAGAAAAGAGCAGGGATTGAAAGTTCTTCAGTTTGATGCTCAACTGGTTAAAATAGCAAGACTTAAAGCAAAAGACATGAAGGAGAACAATTATTTCAGCCACACATCAAAATCTTACGGTACACCATTTGACATGATGAAAAAAAATGGTGTAAAGTTTAGTACAGCAGGAGAAAACATTGCCGGAAACCAGTCTGTTGAAAAGGTTGTTAAGGCTTGGGTTAAGGAGAATAGCAACAACATATACAATGACAAATTTACTCACACAGGTATTGGGATTGTAGATAGTCCCACCTATGGAAAGTTGTTTGTTCAGTTGTTCATTAAAAAGTAGCATAAAAGAGCCTGTCCAATATCTTATTGCACTCGTCATTTTGGTGGGTTTTGTGCCAAGCACAAGCAGATATTACAAAGACTCTAAAAATGATAAAACGCTGCAGTTTAATTGGCTGTGGCGTTTTATCATTTCCGGGGTTATACTCAACAGCAACTCTATATCTTTTAATTGAAGAGGGAGACCTCTACTGCCTCGTTATTATTTGTTCAAGCTCAAAGGGAGGAGCAATTGAAACAGTTTTACCCCTGAGGTAATCCAGATGGCCCGAGGGCGTTTTAAAATCAAATATGAGCTTATTTGCACACAGCATCTGATATTTGGCATTGAACTTCTTGTTTTCAACATTTCTGCCGTATTTGCCGTCACCGATTATTGGATGTCCGTAGTGGGCCAGATGTGCTCGTATCTGGTGTGTACGGCCTGTTATCAGTTCAACCTCAAGCAGACTTAAATTTTCCAGAGCTTTAATTACCCTGTAACGGGTTACAATTTCCAGAGAATCTCTTGTTTTTTTGTCAGATATAAAAACTCTGCTTATTTTATCATTCTTTTCCAGGTAATCAACAAGCTCAGCCTGCCGCTTTTCCATGATACCTGAAACTATACAGGTATAGAACTTTTGTATTTCTCTGTCCTTGATTTTCTCCAGCATTATTTCAAGAGTAGCGCTGTTTTTTGCCAGGATAACAAGTCCTGCGGTATTCCGGTCAAGCCTGTGGCATAACGCCAATTGGGGGCCGTAGGTTTTTTGAAGCCTGTCAATAAGTGTTGCTTCGGTCTGGTTTTTATCGGGGTGTACGGGTATACCCTGTGCCTTGTTGACTATCAGAATATTCGAATCTTCATAAACTGTTGAATATCCCTCATCAACTTTTCCCAGAAGAAAATCGTCTATAATATATATTTCAATTTTATCTCCTTCTGATACCGAGTAATCCTCTTTGACCCGAACACCATTGACCTTGATATCCTTTTTTCGAAGTGCCTTGAAGAGCATTCCTGAAGAAAGATTGGGATAAAAATCCCTTATTACTTTTTCTATTCTTTTTCCCTCATGTTTTTCTTTTGCAAATACTGTTCTCATTTATCTCCATATCCTGTATCCGTAAATAAAAATTTATCACGTTTTTAGATTGATTATGTAACATCAAATCCTTTTAGTCAAATTAAACAATTAATAAGACCGATTTACCATTCCTTCCAATAGATTGTAATATTTATCACACAGGGCTTCTGCTTCAACGCCGGAGCTGCTCTCTGCAATTATTTTAAAAACAGGCTTATCCGCATCAGGTACAATCAGAACCCAGCCCGATTCACAGTAAAGCTTAATACCATCCAACAATTCCAGCTTTTTATCTTTATGCTCACTAATAATTGTTCTCATAACGGTGCCTTTTAATTCCCAGGGACATCTTATGCTTTTCTTTACAATAAAGAATTCCGGAATCTCAGATAAAATTTCTCCCAGTGTGGTGTTGAAGTAACATATATACTCAGTAATTCTGACCAGGCCCTCTATCGCGTCAAAGCTTAACGTCAACTGATTTGGAATAAATGTCTCCAAAGAAGGAATGACACCGGCTTCTGCTGTTTTTGCACTCCTGGTTTTATGTGTAAGAATTTCGTCCATGACAGCCTGCAAACAATTTTTTGTACGCTTTACACTACAGTTATACCTGGCAGCCAGTTTTTCAATGACCTCTGAGCTTGTTATAGGAACAAAGAAAGTTGCTCCGGGAACTGACTTGAATATAATCAGTGCAATAAGTGCCTGGAATAGATCTTCTTTTATCACTTTTCCGGATTTGTCCACCAAAACAAGTTCTTCGGCATTTTTATCAATAATTGCTGCAAAATCGGAGGAGGTATCATCAATAGTTTTAGTAACGGTCTCAAAGCTGTCATAATTTGCACAACCGGAAATAGTGCAGCCCAATCCCGTCAATAAAGGCACTACTATGGAGAGCACGAATTCTGACACGGAAATTACACAAATTCTGGGATTCCTCTCCTTTATAACAGTCATATTTGTTGTATTATTTAAATTACGGGTATAGTAGTTGCTAAAGTCGGTTATGTTGTTGAGTCTGCTTATTTGTTGTGAGGAACATCTTTTAAAATCTTCCTTGAAAAAGGAATTTTCAATCTTTCTCTCTGTAAGGCGGCTGATAGAAGCCCCCCTGATGTCCATAAAATCTACTCTGATTTTATTAACGTTATTAATATCATTTTTTATATGTATGCCGCCCTCTACAGCAAGAAACCCAATTGCTGTTCTGGCTATGGGGGTGAGCAGACTGCTCATATTATAAACCTCAACACCTACAGACAGAATTCCGGAAATAAAAGCGTGCTTGAACATTCTTGCAGAGTTTGAATTAGTTGAACTTACTACAACCCTCGAGCCGATTTTAAATTGTGATCCATACGCTGCTCCAAGTCTTGTGGCGAATTCAGGCGATATATCAACATTAACTATGCCTGAGATTCCATTGTCACCAAAGATCTTGTTTGAATGCTTCGAGCCCCAGATCATATTTCTATCTATTACAGCAAAGGGCTGGATGGTTTTTTCAGGCCATATTTTAATGTTTGGCTTGACAATAACTCTTTCATTAATTTTACAGCCTTCGCCAACAACTGCATTTTCAAATATAGAAACGTAGTGTTTCAGATTTACTCTATTACAGAGTATAGCGCCTCTTAATTCACTTCCATACTCAATATAGCTGTTGTCCCAAATTATGCTGCGGATAATGGAAACATCGTCCTCAATGATTGTATTATTTCCGATAACTGTATAGTTGTCAATAAGAGTTCCGTTTCCTATTTTACAATTTGAACCGATGATGCAAGGACCGTTAATTTCTGCACCGGGCTCTATTAAAGTTCCGGAGCCCACCCATACATTATCTTTCAATAAAAAACCGTCGAAATTCAAGTTTATCTTTCTGTCAAGAACATCACAGTGGACCTTTATATAGGAACGTATGTCTCCCATATCGCACCAATAATCCGACATAACATATCCAAACATTCTTTTTTGGTGCTTCAGCAGCAGGGGAAAAACATCTCTGCTGAAGTCGGTATTTTTATTTGGTTCAATATATCTCAGTATTTGGGGTTCGAGAATGTATGTACCGGTGTTTACTGTGTCACTGAAAATTTCACCCCAGCTGGGTTTCTCAAGAAAGCCGGTAATACTGCCATTCTCATTTGTAAGTACGACACCATATTCAAGAGGAACATCTACTTTTGATAGAATTATTGTAGCAAGCGAGCCTTTCAGATTATGAAATTCTACTGCTTTTGCTATATTCAGATCGGTTATGGAATCTCCGCTTATGACAATAAAAGGTTCATCAAGAAAGCTTTCTGCGTTTTTTATTCCTCCTGCAGTTCCAAGGGGTGATTCCTCAATAAAGTATGTAATATTAACTCCTAAATTTTTGCCGCCTCCAAAATAATCCTTAATAATTTGAGGGTGATACATCAAAGTAATTCCAATTTCCGTAATACCATACTGCTTCAATAACTCGATAGTGTGCTCAAGAACGGGTTTGTTTAAAACTGGAACCATTGGTTTTGGTAAATCACATGTAAGCGGCCTGAGTCGGGATCCTTCTCCACCGGCCATGATAATAGCTTTCATACTGACCTCCCATCTACGTATTAACGTGCCTTGAACTTACCCGCAAGGGCACCCATACGTCGGCAAATAGTAATGAAAAGACACTTAACCCCACATTGCTGGTATTTAAAAACATATAATATTATATTCCATATATACTTTAATAATCCTCTTATTTATAGATCGATATAACAAGTGTTCACCCGATCTACTCAATAACGCCGAAGCTTCCCTCCAGAACAGAAAGTGCATTTGTCCTGTTATTCTGATCAACATCTATTTCCAGCTTAACCATGGTGGATGATACTGCCCCCGGAAATTTATTCAATCTCTGTCTTGGATTGATGCCAAAATGAAGTCCGCACTCTGAAGTATTCAAGCAAGCCTTGTTGATTCCGTTGGTTCTCAATGTTCCAATTGCACTGTTTGCGTCGTACAGGTTGGTGTAAAGTGCAGTAATTTTCTCATACATTATGCTTACCTCCATATTAAATCAAATACGCCCCGGAGCATTTGTGCGCAGATTTTTCTCACCGCTTTTAGTACCGGGAGTTATTACTATTAATGCTATAAATACCAGCTGTGAGGTTTCTCAAAGTTAGTATTTGCAAAAATTAATGGAAATAAGCTTTGAATTTAATTATTTTTTAAATGTGAACAGCTTATTGAAAAAATAACCGATTATTGTATAAAAAGCCATACCTGCAAGGGTAGCTATATTTTTATCCACATACAGTTTTTCAACAAGAATAACAACCAGACCGTGCTGCAGCAGGAAGCATACTGCAAAAACCGCCGTAAAACGAAGAAATTGCTTCAGAGTTGATGTTTCTTTTGCTTTAAAGGTCCATAGTTTGTTAAGTACAAAACTGTTAAAAAAACCTGCAACATACCCTGCCGCATTTGACAATCTCAAGGAAACCGAAAAAACGTTCATTAAAGTAAATATTATTATTCCAGTAATTAGAGTGTTTATTACCCCGACCAGACTGTATTTTACAATGCTTGTACTCATTAACCGCTCTAGTAACCGCTTTAGTTTTATCATGACTTTCTCCCCGTAGAGCCCGTTTAATGTCCCGTTGCACCAGTAATGTTGGCTGGTTTTTGCCATGCTGCTTTAAATTTTCCTGCAATAACAAAGAGTTGCTGCGAAAATTTGCCTTGCCTGACACAAATCCACCTAAAATATCAAGTACAAGCAGATATTAAAAAGGCTGTTATAAGATGATATATTTCATTACTTATCATCTTTGACATATTTATAACCTTTTTGGAATAGTTAAATAATAAAACCCGGTTTTCAAGGGAGGTAAATAGCCCATTGAAAAATGGACAGTTATTATTTAACTGTACCTTTAGTATATATAATTATATAAAATTTTACCATAAACTGTTGTAAAAGGAATGTCTGAATAGTTATGCAGTCATTCTAGGGTGAGTTATCCTATAAATAAAGATGGGAGGGTAAAATGTCCATTAAGAAAAAAAAATATTCTTTAGTATATTCATCAAAATATACCATTCCATTTAAAAAGGATAGACCTCTTCAGTTTATGCTCACTATATACCTTATTATATTTTTTGTCCTATCCTTAAAGCCTGTTAATTATTCTGAATGGTGGTGCGAGAATATAGCATCAGCGGTTTTGATAGCCATAATTGCCTGCTTTTATAGTAAAAGCAGGCTGACAAATTTATCATATGTTTGTGTTCTGATATTTCTCATTTTACATTCAATTGGGGCCCACTACACATATTCCCTGTGTCCGGTGGGGGAATGGATGAAAAGCTGGTTCGGATTCAGCAGGAATAATTATGACAGGCTGGTTGCATTTGCATTTGGGCTGTTTCTGTCCATGCCTGTGATGGAGGTACTGTATCGCAGATTCAGATTGAGATATATTGAAGCCTGTATATTGTCAGTATTTGTGATTGTAGCGCTCTGTGCAGTAAATTCGCTGGCCGAAATGTACATAAGTCAATTTATCCGATTACAGCCGGTAAATATACTTTCATCAGCTGCAAGTGAAATGTGGGATTCTCAAAAAGATATTGGTATGGGGCTTTTAGGTGCTTTGATCAATATGGGCAACTGCATTGTTGCGAAAATAAGGAAAAACCAGAAAATACATATGGTCAGATATCGTAACAGTTAATAATACATGTTTTTATTTGAACAGCAGGGGAATAATAAATATAGCTTTTCCATTAATTATAAAGATGGGGGAATATGTTTGATATTCAGATTGGGCTATGTTGCCATGACTTTAAGTTTGGAGAATTGTTCGCCATCAGGTACTGTTACCTACGCTGTTTACAGTAAACTTAAGGATGAGAATGCTAAAAGAATAAGATTGGATAGAGTATCCAAATGCAATATTGAAAATACCTTAAGAATATTGAAGTATAATCGCGCAATGAATATTGAGGTGTATAGGCTCACCTCCAGACTGATACCCCTTGCTACTCACAGTGAACTGGCAGGCTGGGATTATTATAAGCAATTTAAAAACGAGCTGAAACAGGTGGGGGACTTTATAAAAGAAAATAATTTTCGTATAAGCGCACACCCTGATCACTTTACACTCCTGAACCCTGTAAAGGAAGAGGTTCTTCAGGCATCAATCAACGACCTTGATTACCATGTTAAACTTTATGAGGCCATGGGGCTGGATGATTATAAATACAAGCTTGTACTCCATGTGGGCGGTTTATATGGAGACAAGCACAGCTCCATCCAGCGCTTTAAAGAGAATTTTGTAAAGCTTCCAGACAGAATTCGAAAAAGGATAATAGTTGAGAATGACGACAAAAGCTTTACAGCGGCAGATGTTCTGAAGCTGTGCAATGATCTGTCCATACCAATGGTACTTGATGTACACCACCATAAATGTGCCAACAATGGTGAAAATCTAAAGGAGCTGCTGCCTGAAATATATAAAACCTGGGATTCTGAGACTTTTCCTCCAAAGGTTCATTTTTCCAGCCCCAAAAGTGAGAAGGAATTCCGGAGTCACGCAGATTATATTGCTTTTAACGATTTTATTGAATTTCTAAATGTAACAAGGGAATTCAATCGTGATATAGATATTATGCTTGAGGCTAAAATGAAGGACAAGGCCCTTCTGGAACTGGTTGAAAAGCTAAAGGATACAGAGGGCCTTGTACGGATCGGCAAAGCCGCCTTTCAGATTTAACTTCCAACCATAATATTTTTGTCTAAAAAGGTTAAGAATATATTTGACTACCTGCTAAGGAATGATGAAATAATAAAACCCGATTCCTAAGCATACAAATTATTTATATTGAAGAGAGGATGTTTTTAATGGCTAAGGATAAGAATAAGGACAGTAATAATGATGTTTCCTTTGACAATGACCAGTTGGGAGAAAACAAAAATAATAATGGCGGCGGTAAGAAGGGCGGTACCGGAAAACCCAAGCCTACCAATAGGATTATGTAAAATAATTGAATTTTACAAAAAATAAGAATTGGGGAGAACCCCAATTCTTATTTTTTGTGGGTTTAGAAGTATGCATTGGAACGAATTTTCTTGGACTTCCTTTTACAGAGCAGGATTTTAGTATATAATGAATCTGATTTACCAATTTGGAAATCTGGAGGCAGCGTTAATACGTAAAGCATTTAGTTTTTGAATGTTTATTCTTTGCGATTAAAAACCTGCAGGCAGGATTTCAATACAATTTTTATCGCTGCAGTGCAGCGGAATGGGGTATTTGATGATAACCGTATTGTCATTAAGTCCTGCTGTAGACAAGATATATATTATAGACAATTTTGAAGCAGGTGGTTTATATAGAGTGGGAAATTGTCTTCAATCCGCAGGAGGCAAGGGAATAAATGTATCAAGGGTCGCGAAGATGCTGGGTGCCAAGGTCAGGGCCCTTGGGTTTAAGGCCGGAAGTACCGGACAGTGGCTGGAAAAATGCCTGCTTGACCTTGGAATCCAAACCGGATTTGTTGCCGTAGAGGGCCTGTCAAGAACAAATAATAATATAATTGATAAAGTAAATAAAAGGGAAACCGAGATACTTGAGGAAGGTCCTGTAATAAGCGGACCGGCCTGGGAAATATTTATGGAGAGCTTTATGCAAAGTGTGGCAGAAAGCAGGGTGTTAGTCTGCTCAGGCGGCCTTCCAAAAGGCCTTGGGTCCGATACTTATGCAAAACTTATAGCTGAAGCAAACAAAATTGGAGTTAAAACCATACTCGATTCAAGCGGGGATGTACTAAAACAGGGAATAAGTGCCTGTCCTTATCTTGTAAAACCAAATTTGAGGGAGCTTTCAATGCATTTTAATACAACCTTTGAAAATGATAAACAGATTGTTGATGCTTGTAAAACTGTCATAAGGTGCGGAGTAAAGGTTGTAGTTACCTCTTTGGGAGAAAAAGGTGCGCTCCTCGTTACAGAGGAGGAGACCTGGAAAGCCCCACCCATTAAGGTTGATGTTTTGAACACAATAGGTTCGGGAGATTCAATGGTTGCCGGAATAGCTAGAGGCCTTGCAGAAGGACTGCCTATAACAAAGAGTTTTGAATTGGGCTGCGCTTGTGCAGCTTCAAATACTGAATTCTTTGATATAGGACGTGTTGACACTGAAAGGGTGGACCATTTACAGCAGAGACTGATTATAGAACGTATTGGATAATTTCGAGCCTTTTGGAGGCATTGTTGGAAAGATAATATAATACAGATAAATTAAAATCCGGGAGGCTAGCGTGAAAAATTAATTTACTGCGTCATAACTATTTTCACGCCTTAAAAACCCTCAGGCGGGTTTTCATTACTTTTATGTCGCTGCACAGCAGCGGAATGGAGGATACAAATGAACATTATTGAACAATTGATAAAAGAGTTCAACCTGAAACCCTTTCAGGTACAAAACACAGTAAAACTCATAGATGAGGGAAATACAATACCCTTTATCGCCCGTTACAGAAAAGAAGTTACCGGCGAGTTGAACGATCAGGTGCTCAGAGAACTTCATGAACGTTTGGTATACCTGAGGAATCTGGATGAAAGGCGTGAGGATGTAAGAAGACTCATAGAAGAGCAGGGGAAGCTTACAGAAGAACTGGCCCTTTCACTGGACAAAGCGGTAACCCTTCAGGAAATAGAAGACCTCTACAGGCCATATAAGTTAAAAAGGAAAACAAGAGCCTCTGCAGCCAAAGAGAAAGGGCTTGAACCACTGGCAGCAATCATTTTTGCACAAATGCCGTCAAAAACTCCTGTCAGCCAGATTGCTTCAGGTTACATTGATGCTGAAAAGGGAGTAACGACAGTCGAGGAGGCCTTGGCCGGAGCTATGGACATAATAGCCGAAGAGGTTTCTGATAATGCTGAATACAGAAAGGTATTGCGCGAGACCATTTTCCGTAATGGAATGATTCTTTCCACAGCCAAAAAAGAAGAAGACTCGGTTTATAGAATGTATTATGATTTTAAAGAACCTGTTTCAAAAATAGCAAACCACAGAGTTTTGGCTTTGAACAGAGGAGAAAAGGAAGAATTTCTACAGGTAAAAATAGATGTTGACAGTGCTTTATGCCTTGCATATCTGAAGGGAAAGAGTATAAAAGGGACCAATTCAGAAATGGCCGGATATGTTGAACGTGCTATTGAAGATTCTTACAGCAGACTTATTTTCCCTTCATTGGAAAGGGACATAAGAAATCAGCTCTCTGAAAATGCTCAAGAGCAGGCCATGAAAGTGTTTGCAGAAAATTTGAGAAACCTTCTGCTTCAGCCGCCGGTTAAAGACCGGGTGGTATTAGGTCTTGACCCGGCATACAGAACGGGCTGTAAAATTGCAGTAGTGGATGAAACCGGGAAAGTACTGGTTACAACTGTTATTTATCCAACACCGCCTCAAAACAAAGTCGAAGAGGCAAAAGTAAAACTTAAGCAGCTTATTGAAAAACATAAGGTTGATATTATATCCATAGGAAATGGTACCGCATCAAAGGAATCCGAGCTTTTTGTAGTTGAGCTTTTAAAGGAAATTGACAGAAAGGTTTATTATATGGTGGTCAGTGAAGCCGGAGCGTCTGTGTACTCTGCCTCCAAGCTGGGTGCTGAAGAATTTCCGGAATTTGATGTTGCCTTGAGAAGTGCTGTATCTATAGCCAGAAGACTTCAAGATCCTTTGGCCGAATTGGTTAAAATTGATCCCAAAGCTATTGGAGTAGGACAGTATCAGCATGATATGAATCAGAAGAGACTGGATGAATCTCTCGGTGGATTAGTAGAGGATTGTGTTAATAACGTGGGAGTTGACCTTAATACTGCTTCTGCCCCTTTATTATCATATATTTCCGGAATTTCCTCGGCTATAGCAAAAAATGTTGTTGAGTATAGGGAGCAAAACGGCAAGTTTAAGAGCAGAAATGAAATAAAAAAAGTTAAGAAGCTAGGCAACAAGACCTTTGAACAATGCGCAGGCTTTCTCCGGATTACCGATGGTGACAATATACTGGACAATACCTCTGTACATCCTGAATCTTATTCTGCTGCCGAAAAGCTGCTTAAAAAGATGGGGTATACCTTGTCTGATGTCACCCATAAAAATCTGAATGACCTGAACAAGAAGGTAGAAGAGTTGGGAAGGGCAAGAGTTGCTGAAGAACTGGGGATAGGGCTTCCAACCTTAAAGGATATAATAAATGAGCTTCTGAAGCCGGGAAGAGATCCCAGAGATGAGCTTCCAAAGCCTGTTCTTCATACGGATGTTCTTCATTTGGAGGACCTTAAACCGGGAATGGTATTAACCGGCACAGTCAGAAATGTTGCAGACTTTGGCGCTTTCGTTGATATTGGAGTACATCAGGATGGTCTTGTTCACATATCCCAATTGGCAAATAAGTTTGTTAAAAATCCAATGGAGGTTGTAGCGGTAGGAGATATTGTAAAAGTCCGGGTGATGGAGGTTGATGCCGACAGAAAGCGGATCTCCCTGAGTATGAGGGAAATAAACTAGTTTGATATATTTAAATCACCAGACTTTATTTGAAGAATTAATTATGGTATTATTTATGTTATTATTTATCTTATGATTTCCGGTATGTGGTAATCATGCTATACACATTAAAGAGAAAGATGAAAGAAGGACCGACCAATGGAAACAATAAATAACGCTGTCCGTTTACTTGCAAAAAGGCTATCAATACTCATTTTGACCATAATAATAAGCACATTGCTGTGCTTTGTCGAAAACCTGTTGATGACACTTTTTTATGGTATTACAATGTTCAGGACAGGCAGTCCCTTTGACGACTATATAAATATTATACAATTCCTCATTGATACCGTACTTGTTCCGCAGACTGCAGTGAAAATCATACTCGCACTTGTAATTCTTGTTGTAGCCGCCGCCTTGATTTTTGGGGTTCTTCTTTCGGGATATTTCCATATTTTGACAAATGCAGTTGAGGGGAAACCTAAAAAGCCGGGAAGTGAATTTCTTTCAGGTATAAGAAAATATTTCCTTAGAATGGTATCGGTAAATTTATGGACTTTATCTTCCGTTATTATATTTGTAATATATGTGATAATTGCTTCGGTACCGGCTGCCATATTCATTGATAATGCTTTAAGCGGTGATGTTAATATTGTGGCAGGAATACTATTGTTTATAGTGACGATCATTATATTGTTTTTCAGTTATGCTTTTTTCAGGCAATATATCGTTTTTTGGTATCCCTCTGCTTTTGTAAACAGCAAAAGTCACTTTAAAATAGCAAAAAAAATATCAGACAATAATTTTTGGACATTACTTTCCAAATTTATTGTATTTGATATTTTCCTTATACTTTTTGATGCCGTATATGTTATAGCCAATTTTTCAATGGCAAATGCCCAGGTGGTATCCGGACTTACCAGCAATATATTATTGATTGTTAATATAGTTTTCAAAACAATATATATTGCAGTAACTGTGTGCTTTGTATTTACAACCTTTAAAAAGCTCAGTGACAAAAACCAGTTAAAAAGGTCCAATGTTTAAAAAATGTCCAATCCTTAAAAAGGTCTAATGTTTAGAAAATGTCTAATAGTAGATACACCAGTACTATGAGAAGTATTTCATCCTGAACTTTGTCTGTAAGTAAAAGTATAATTAGTCCGGCAAGGATTAAATCGTCAAGATAAATATCAAAATCAAATATATTAAAAAGAGGATTTCCCGACCTTTCCGCTTTATCTCCGCCAAAAAGTGATGAGAGAAAACCAAGAGGCTGGGATTTTTTTCTTTCCTGTGATCCGGATTCCTCAGCCTGTGGTACCGTTTTTTCTTCCGGGGGGGCTATTGGCTCTGCAACAGCATGTTCTTCATTATGATAGTTTTCATGAGAATGTGCTTTTCTATATCTTCGAGATTTTGACGGACGCCTGTAAACCATTCTGTTCACTCCAATTCCAAGTTATTAACGGATGCTCCTTATACAGGTCGCTCTTCCGAATCATCCAGCAATTGAGTTAAACTGCCGATTCGCATAAGTTTTATACAGGTTTGAAGTTTTCTTTGTCTATTTTTATTTAAATAGGGCCTAATAGCGTTTAAAAGATTTACTCTGGGGTCGCTTCCTGTATTTAGCATACCCACTGCTTTTTTCATCTTTCTGGCCATATCTGCAAAGTCATCAGGATTATCGTTATTTGAATTCTCATTAGCTCTGGACTTTTGAGTTGGCTCCTCTGAAGAATCCTCTTCTTTTGAGCTGTTATTGGACATGAGCATACTTAATAATCCCTTGACGTTGTCAGGAATATTGGTATTTGAGTTTTGTCCGAACATATCTGCTATTTGCTTTATTTTGTCGCTCACGTCATCACTCATTTGAACCTCCATGTCCCCAATGTGCCCGATGAATTGTCCTCAAGCTCTCTTTATGCGCTGTGGGCACTACAAAAAGTATTTTCAATACTTTTTACAGGGTCAAATTAATTTACATATAACTTTTAAGAATTTAAGTATTCATTTACTTTTTTCATGATATCTTCACTGTCTTTTCCAAGAATTTTCTCTAATTTATCAAGATCTTTTTTTGTGATTTTTTTCTTAATTTCATCTTTATCAATCTTGAGATTTTTAATTTTTTCCTCATCATATTCATTAATCTTGTTCATTAATTCATTCTTATCAACTTTTTCAAGCTTCTTAACCAAATCATCGGTATTATCTTTTTTCAACATATCAATAGCCTGATTTACCTTGGATTGAACCATTTTATCCGCCAATAATTCCTGTAACTTTTTACTTAATGAAGATTCACCCATAATTAACCTCCGTTTTATGTATTAAGATTTAGTCATCATTACAGTGTATGCTGCGTGACAAGCCTAGTAGAACCTGTTAAGAATCTCATTGCATTGGTCAATTTGGCGGATTTTGCGCCATGCTGCATCTGGTTTTCTTGCACTAAACAAATTATTACTGCAAAAATTTGCCTTGCCTGACATAAATCCACCTAAAATGCCATGCACAAGCAGATACTGAGCAGGTTTTTACGCAAAACCTCATTTAGGAATAGTTTAATAATGAAACTATGACCGCTTTAGAATCGGGAGCTATTATTTAACTGTTCCTTACCTAATTTGAAATAGAAGCTTGGTTATATAATCCAAGCTTCTATTCAAATACTTTACATGGATGTACCAATGATATCTCGCGTCTATAGCACATCCTGCGTCAAAAGACGCATAGAGTTCCCTAAAGTCAGCTACTTGCCTGCTTATGGCGTGCTCTATAGAAACCCCTATGGATTGACACTGATTAGATTAGCAATTATCGTTGCAATTGTCATTGTTGCAGAGGAACAATAACAATAAGATTATTGCAATCCAGACTAATCCACAATCTTCAAACAGGTCAGAGAAAATGCCGGATCCATTATTACAGAAGCAGAGCAAAAAGAATAATAGAATTATAATTCCTATGCCTCCAAATCCATCACTGTTTCCACCAAAACATCCCATAATTTTACCTCCAAATAAAATATTTAAGATAATGCATACTATGAAGTTCCAGTAAAAGTTGTTACACTATGAAAGAATTATTTTTATAAAAACATATTGTTGGTATATTATATAAATAAGCTTTTAATTTTTATAAGCACTACATGAATATGTAGCAGATCGGAGGTAGAATGTTTGATGTAATTATTATCGGTAAGGGACCTGCGGGACTTTCTGCAGCAATATATACGGTTCGGGCCGGTTTGAGAACTCTGGTTATCGGTCAGGATAAAAGTGTACTTCTAAAGGCTGATAGAATAGAAAACTATTTTGGCTTTGCCGAACCAGTCTCAGGGAGATACCTTCTGGAACAGGGAGAGAAACAAGCCCAAAAATTAGGGGTTAAGTTTGTTAACAATGAAGTAGTAGCACTTGAAAAAGGAGAATTCTTTGAGGTTTATACCACTGGAGAAAACTATTCCGGTAAGGCTTTACTGCTGGCTACGGGACAACAGACAGCCCGGGTTAAAATTGATAGAATTCCCGAGTTTGAGGGGAATGGTATAAGTTACTGTACAACATGTGACGGTTTTTTTTACAGGGGACTAAAGGTGGGGCTCCTGGGGTACAAGGACTATGCAATACATGAAGCTATGGAATTGGAGCTTTTGACCAGGGACATAACTATTTACACCAATGGTAAGGAACTTGACCTGTCTGAAAAATATAAAAATATCGCTGCAGGATTTAAAATTAATAAAAATGTAATTAAAAGCGTAGATGGTAAAGATACATTGGAATATCTTGTTTTTGAAGATGGTACAAGGGAAAAGCTAGATGGATTATTTATAGCTTACGATTCTGCTTCAAGTGTTGATTTTGCAAGAAAATTAGGAGTTATTACAAAAAAGAATGCAATTGTTGTTGATGACAAACAAAAAACAAACATGAGCGGCTTGTATGCAGCCGGAGACTGTACCGGAGGACTTAAACAGATTTCTACTGCAGTAGGCCAGGGTGCATTGGCAGCAAGACAAATAATAGAATATGTAAGGAATTTAAATAAATAATTTCTAAATTTGTATTATAGACCCTGAATATCCTGTGAGTTGAATAAAATTATAATTTATGGTAAAATATGAACGGTTTACTGCAGCTCAAAATCTAAACAGGAGAAGTGGTCATGTTTGTAATTTTTATATTATTATGGCTTATTGCAATACTGCTGATTTATGCCAACCCCAGGACACCATGGGCCTGGTGGGGAAGCAGCTGCTTGTTCTTAAATGGTTTTGGCGGTGTAGCAGTTATTTTTAAGGATGACATAATGCCATTTGCCGAACAGTATAATAATGACAAACTGTATTTACTGTGCGTGCTGGGTAAAGGAGTTGCAGATATATTGCAGCATTATCTGGCTACATATACTTTAATATGCTTCGTACTGTTTTTTACCAATTTCCTTGATCTAAAAATACAAAATAGTATAAAAGGAATTATTGTTTTATTTCTTTCCATCCCAAGTATCCTAATGTCTGTTATTTATCCGCTTACACCATATTTCAGTCCTAACTATAAAGTACTTTCAGCCTGGGTGGTTCCTTATACTCTGGCATCCATAGTAATATTAGTGATCAGTGTTATAAAAGAAAAGGATTCTCAAAAAAAATATAATAAGATTGTTACCAGTATTTTTGCTATTCCTACAACACTGTGTATCATGTGGACTAGCTATTTATCAGTAGCAGTAGGTTATCATGAAGTTTGGTATCTTAATATCTGGATTATACTATTCCAGTTCGTTGTATTTGTCTATTTGGCTGTAAGACATGGAATTCTTGGTGTAAGGTTTAAGGTTGAAAGAGTAAATCTGGATGAGGCTATTGATACAATGATTAATGGTATGAGCATGGTTTCACATGCTATAAAAAATGAAGCTTCAACCATCAACCTGTGTGTTGATACAATCAGATCCGTTGAGTCTGTTAGCCCCGGTACTGAACGGAAGCTTTCCATAATTAAAGAATCATCTAAAAACCTCACTGAATTTACTCATAGAATTAATAAATTCAGAACCATGGAGATGGATATTGAACCCTATTTTCTAAAAATTTTGGTTGAAAAGGCTATAGAGCAAGTGCTTCCATTAACTGACGGAAAGAAAATTGAAATAGTCAATAAAATTAATGAAGATGCTACCATTATGATTGATGCCGTACATATATCAGAAGTGATTAGAAATCTTTTGATAAATGCTATTGAAGCAATAGAAAACGAAGGGTTGATTTGTGTATATTCTGAAATTAAGGATGAAAAATTCACTATATCAATAGTCGATAATGGTGTAGGAATCCAAAAGGAAGCTCTGGAAAAAGTAATGACTCCGTTCTATTCAACAAAAAAAGGAAAAAACAACTTCGGCCTGGGGTTGAGCTATTGTTACAAGGTTATGAGCTCTCATAACGGAAATCTTAGAATCAACAGTAAAGTTAGCAAGGGTACAACAATGTCCCTGCTGTTTCCGCTGGAAAGAGTATTGAAAGTACCGAATAAAGCCACACATTAAGTATAATGGAAAAAAAGCTGTGCCTGTCAGGCATGGCTTTTTATTTTTAGCTATGCTGCCGCAGTTGTTACCAAAAAGTAATAAAAAAAACTGACAAGTTAGAATACTTGATAAAGCTTGGGCATAGAAATAGTTGTGTAAGAATGAATATTCATATTATCTGCTTTTAACATTTTTATGTGAGGTGTCTGGAGATGCGAAAAATATTAAGTTTTATTTTAGTGTGTTTAATCACTATGACTGTTTTTTCTGGTTGTGGGTCAGCCGGCGATAGTGGAAGTATTGATGAATTAACCCCTGCAAGCAGTGTTTCGCTGGGTGAAAATCAAGCCGGTGAGTTAAAGGATAAGACTCCTTATAAGCTGTATTTTGTAAATGAACAAGGCAAACTCTCACCGGAAACAAGATATATAAATAATGCCGAGGTGGAAAAGGGAACTGAGTATCTTGCAACAGTGCTTGTTAAAGAACTTATCAGCGGTCCTGCAAAAGGCAGCTTATTCCAGGCTGCAATCCCAAAAGAGACTAAAGTTCATTCCGACGTAAAAATAAAAGACGGTGTGGCTACAGTTGATCTTTCCAAAGAATTTGTAGAGAAGCATCAAGGAGGAAAGAAAAATGAACAGCTTACACTATATTCAATAGTTAACACTTTAACAGAGCTTAAAGATGTAAAATCGGTACAATTCAGGATTGACGGTAAGGTCAAGAAGGAGTTCAAAGGCAGTTATCAACTAGACATGGCATTCCCGAGATCAGCATACCTTAACTCGGTACAGACGGATGAAAAGGACGTAATTAAGCTCGATGGGGATAATGCGGCAAAGAATAATAACAATAAGGATAATATAAACAAAGAAAACACAAATAAGGAAAATACCAATAAAGATAACACCAATATGGATAATACCAATAAACAAAATACCGATAAAGACAACACTAATAAAGACAACTTAAAAGAAAATTTGCAGAAGGACCAAAATAATCAGACAAAAGAAGATCCTGCTAAAGATCAGAAAACTAATGCTGATGCAGAGACTGATGACGAATTATTGGAATAATTTGTATTATAAAAGTTTTATACACTATGCGTAATAATACCAAGGTATCTTATTAAGGATTTATTTGCCGGCAGCTTGCCGGGAAATTATATAAGATACCTTGTTTTTTATTGTATTTACTCAGTGATTACAGCAGCCCCCGCAGACATGTTTGTTTGGACAGTCACTACCGTTGGATTTTCTGGATTGTATGATATTCACATTTTTAAAAACTGTCTCTAATTTATTGTTACCGCATTGAGGACAATTTATCTCGTTGTTTTCACGCTGGCTCATTTTAGCCATAATATTGAATTCACTGCCGCAATTAGGGCATTTAAGGTCATAAAAAGGCATACTTGTAAATCCCTTCCTAAAGTATAATTTATATTTTAATTGCTTCCATAATTATAGCATATTAAAAAGTCAACAGTAAAATATTGCGGGAATGTTTAGCTGTGAATAATTAATATTTTTATACGAAAAATACTTATAACGAGGCAATTGATGTCTTCCAGCTATTTAGGTGCATGGTAACGTCTTGCCAATAAATGTAGTCGGTGAAAACTGACTTCAAAACATGGGGATATGGAGGAAATATGCATACAGTTTGGAAGGGTTCCATCAGTTTCGGTCTGGTAAACATTCCTGTAAAAATGTTTACCGCCACTGAAGACAAGGATATCAGGTTCAAATATATTCACAGGGAATGTCATACTCCGGTTAAATATAAAAAGACATGTCCCTCCTGTAACAAGGATGTCCAGCCTGAAGATATTGTCAAAGGATATGAGTATGAGCCGGGCAGATTTGTAATTCTTACTGAAGAGGATTTTGAATCCATTGAAGTAAAAAGCGAGAAAACAGTTGAAATACTTGATTTTGTAAAACTTGAAGAGGTTGACCCAGTGTATTTTGATAAAACCTATTTTTTGGGCCCTCAGGAGACTGGGGGTAAAGCATACACATTATTGAGGGAAGCCCTGAGCGGAAAGCAGAGAATCGCTGTTGCAAAGATAACTATCAGAGACAGGGAGTCTCTGGCAGTTATTAGAGTATACAGAAATGTATTGGTGCTGGAAACCATTTTCTACCCCGATGAGGTCAGAGACTCAAAACAGGTACCTGGAGTACCTGAAAATTTGCAGACCAGCAAGGCTGAGCTTGATATGGCCACTCAGCTTATTGATAATCTAACTACGGAATTTAACCCTGATAAATACAGCGACACCTACCGTGAAAGATTACTTGAGAAAATCAATGCAAAGGTTGAAGGTAAAGACTTTGTTGTTAAGAAAGAGACCGATAAGGAGAATATTGTAAGCTTGATGGAGGCTTTAAAGCAAAGTATCCAAATGTCAAAAGGAAATAGAGACCAGTCTGATGCTGTTGAGGAGGATACAACCAAAGGTAAAAAAGCTGCTTCGGGAACAAGAAAAAAAGCTGCAGCCAAAGCTGACACAGTGGAAAATACCGGGCAGGCTGAGACTAAGGCTGAAATCACTGAAACTGATGAAGAAAAGCCAAAAAGAAAGACCAGAAAAACCAAGGAAACAGTTAAGTCATGAACTGGATAGCGCCCATGGAGCCTGTAAGCAGCTCCAATGTTAAACAGGGTTCTGACTTCCTTCATGAAATAAAATGGGATGGAATCAGAGGAATGATCTATCTTGGATCTGACGGGCTGAGGATGTACACCAAGAAGGGTAATGAAAGAACTGATTTTTATCCGGAATTAAATGTTATTGGGGAAATTCTGGAGGTGAGGAATATAGTTCTGGACGGTGAAATTATAGTTCTGGATACTTCGGGGAAGCCCAGCTTTCATGATGTTCTGGTCAGAGAAACCGTAAAAAGCAAACGAAATCTCCAGTATTATTTAAAGAACTATCCCATAAAATATATGCTTTTTGACATTCTGGTAAGTGAAGGCCATCTCCTGACCCGAACTCCATTGCTGGAAAGAAAGCAGATTCTGGAGCAAACCATAACTCCAATTCTAAAAAACAGCGATACTGTATTTTTGTCAAAAACCTTTGCAGATGGGAATGAACTCTATGGAAGCATGAAACATAAAAACATGGAGGGTATCGTATCAAAAAAAATAAATAGTGTTTATTTGCCCGGAAAAAAGCATGAGGAATGGTTCAAGTCGAAGTTTACAAAAAAGATGCTCTGCATAATAGGGGGCATTCAGTGGAAGGGAACCCTTCCCAACTCACTTATAATGGGGGTAAAAGCCCGTGAAAGCTCAAAGCTGCTCTATATGGGAAAAGCATCTCTTGGCTTGAAAGGGTCTGATCTCCAGTTGCTTAAACAGTTTAAAAATGAGCTGATACAGAAGGAATGCCCCTTTGAGCCCAACAGCATTAGCGACCTGGATAGTACAGGTACCGGGGTGACCTGGATCAGGCCGGCAATAACCTGCTGGGTAAGTTTTTTGGAATTATCAAATGACGGTCATTTCAGACACCCCAAAATACTGGGGTTTACTAATTTGCCGCTGGAAGAGGCCGATGGAAAGGTGTTGACAGATTAATGGAAACTATTGTAGGTATAAAGGTTGAGATAGAAAATAAGATTATCAATGTTACAAATCCGGACAAGCTGTTTTGGCCCGAGGCAAACATTACAAAACTTGAATTTATTGAGACTATGACAAAGCTTGCTCCTTTTGTTGTCAGATACGCAAAAAACAGAATGCTGACTTCCATACGGTATCCTCATGGCATTGGTGACAAAAGCTTTTTTCAGAAGGAAAAACCTGTGAATACACCTGATTGGGTTAAAACTGTCATGTTTAACGGAAAGAACTATATCGCACTCAATTCTGCTGCAACCCTGGTCTGGCTGTGTACACAGGCAGCCCTGGAGCTTCACACCAGCTTCAATGTCCATGAAAAACCCGACCATCCTTCTAGTCTGGTTTTCGATCTCGACCCTGATGAGGGAAATACCTTTGAAGATGTGGCTGAAATTGCCGCAAGCATTTATGAAACGCTGAAAGCGCTTGGCATAGAAGCTTTTATAAAAACCTCCGGGGCTACAGGACTCCAGATTTTTATTCCAACCAGAGCAAGATACAATTATGATACCGCAAGAATGCTCAATGAGTTTTTTGCAGAATATTTTGCCCACAAGCACAGTAATAAGGTCACAATTGAGAGAATGAAGAAAAACAGGGAAGGAAAGCTCTATTTTGACTGGCTGCAGATGTGGACCGGAAAGAGCATGATCACCGCTTATTCAGCTAGAGCAGTAAAAAGCGCTGCAGTCTCAACTCCCATAGAGTGGAGCGAGCTGGGGAAAATACGTCCAGAAATGTTCACGCTTAAAAATATTGCAGCGCGGCTGGAACAGAAGGGCGATTTGTTCGAACTCATGCTTAAGAGTGACAATAAAAACCAGTTGGAGGAGATACTGAAACAGCTGAACAAATCGCATAAATAAAAATAACCTGAGCTCCATAAGACAGCGTAATGCCGGGAAACTACCTTTTTATAGCTCTGGAGTACTCAGAAGGGCTGATGCCGTACTTCATTTTAAACTGTCTTGAGAAGTAGTGAATTGATGAATACCCGAGCTTTTCTGAAATCTGGGAGAAATTCAGATTGGTTGTATTGATCAATTCCTTGCTTTTTTCCAGCCTGAAGTTGTTAATATAGTCAATAACGGTAGCTCCGGTCTTTTTTCTGAATATCAAAGTGAGGTATGACGGACTGATGGGAATACTTCTTGCAACATCCGGAACTGATATTTTATTCTCGATATTTTTTTCGATAAAGTTCATACATTTTTCTATAATAGTATCGTCGATCCTGGTTCTGATTTCGCTGCCCTGCTGTACTATGGTTTTTTCCAGCAAAAGATTTCTTGCAAGCTTTATAATAAATTCCTTCAGGTAGCAGAGTATTAGATCCTCTGAGTAAAGAGAATTATTCTCCTTTTCAAAAATGATTTTTTGAAGCAAGGCTCTCATTTCATTGTCTGCAGCAAGGCTTCTGCCGAAAAGAACGGCTGGAGCCATATTCATATCGAAGGTAAGAGTCAGAAATGAAACTGACTGATCACTGTCACACCATTGAGTGTGAAATTGGTTCTGGTTATAAAAAATAACATCGCCCTGCTCCATAAGTATGGTTTGATCATCAATAGCAGTATACATTTTTCCTTTATCCACATAGGTCAGCTCGAGAAAATCATGGGCCTCCCCTTTAAAAGCAAAGCCTTTTTCCTTTTCCTGATAAAAAAGAGTATGTATCTTTAAGATATTGATTTTCGAGGACATTCCTAAAGGTCCTTCTACAGGATTCGACAATGCCGACCTTCTTCCGGCATGCAAATACCCCAGTTTATAACTGCAGTTGCCATATAGTGAAATTACGCTAAAGAAAACATCAGGTTTTAAAACAACCGTTTTATCAAGCAGAAAGAAACAACCCTTTTCCTCTGCTGCGACAGTAAGATAAAGGAGACACAGGCCGCCCAGGGGATCCAGGACTACAGTATGATCATAACTGAATAAGGTTTCAACCTCCTTAACATTTACAGAAAGCTCTGCACTTAGACAGCCATCTGCGAAATATTTTTTCAAAGCGGCCTGGAAGCCATTATGATCAATCAGTCCGTATTTTAATATGCTGGTGTAGTTAATATTTTCTATTAGGTTCATATTCACCATCCTGTGAGAAATTACAATAGGTTGTTTTATTGAGTTATTTTGTATAAAATATTTACAGTGCTATCCATATTGCAGTATAAGGCATTATTAATCATCCGCCTTGTCTTGACGAAAAATATCTCGCCTTAGAACGGAGTTTTATTATTTAATCATGCCTAAAAGAAATTATTATTATAAATATTTAATCAAAAATTATAAATACTTTATACGCAAATAATTATACACTATATATATATTGAAAAATATAGATGCACACTATAAAAGCAAACGTTCAGGAGGTTACTATGGCAGTATTGGTTACCGGGGGAGCCGGCTATATTGGAACTCATACATGTATCGAACTGGTGTCGGCAGGCTATGAGGTTGTAATTGTGGATAATTTATGCAACAGCAAGGAGATTGCTGTTGAGAGAGTAAATGACATAACAGGCAAGAAGCTTAAGTTTTACAGGATTGATCTTTTGGACCGGGAGGCCCTTGAAAATGTATTTATTAATGAAAACATTGATTGCGTAATCCACTTTGCAGCATTAAAGTCACCTACCCAATCAGTTTCAGCTCCATTAGAATATTATCATAACAATTTGACGGGTACCTTCAATTTATGTGAATTAATGCAGAAGTACGGTGTGAAGAATCTGGTATTCAGCTCGTCTGCAGCGGTTTACGGGGAACCTGCAAGCGTACCTATTTATGAGGATTTTCCGGTATGCGCACCAAATCCGTACGGAAGAACAAAACTTATGATAGAAGATATATTAAGGGATATTCACAATGCGGATAAAAGCTGGAATATTGCTCTTTTAAGGTATTTCAATCCTGTAGGTGCCCACATCAGCGGCACCATAGGTGAAGATCCCAATGGATTACCAAATAATCTGGTCCCATATATTTCTCAGGTAGCAGTAGGAAAACTGGAATACTTGAAAGTTACAGGCAATGATTATAATACACCGGATGGCACTGGTATCAGGGACTATATTCATGTTGTCGATCTGGCAAAGGGCCATGTAAAGGCAGTGGAGAAGCTTGCAAAAGACCGGATAGGTGTCAGGGAATACAACCTTGGAACCGGTAGAGGGTACAGTGTGCTCCAAATGATAGAGGCTTTCTCAAAGGCATGTGGTAAACAGATTCCATATAAAATAACAGACAGGAGACCTGGAGATATAGCCACATGCTACGCCAGCACAGAAAGAGCTGAAAAAGAGCTTGGATGGAAAGCAGAAAAAGGGATTGATGAAATGTGCGCCGACTCCTGGAGATGGCAGTCGCAAAATCCTCAGGGCTACAAATAATATCAACGGTTCAAATATCGTATTGCTTGATCTAATATGTAATTTTCAAAAATATATAGCAGAGCATAAACTATTATAACAGATTAAAGGAGATGTAACTGTGACAAATAAAACTACTTTAGTAATTATGGCGGCAGGTATGGGGAGCAGGTACGGCGGTCTGAAACAAATTGACCCTGTAGGTCCTAATGGTGAGATTATAATGGAATACTCCATATATGACGCAATAAAAGCCGGCTTCAGCAAAGTAGTATTCATAATAAAAAAAGAAATTGAAGACACCTTCAGAGAGGTAATAGGAAGAAAAATTGAGGGGTTGATAGACGTTGAATATGTTTATCAAAGTATTGAAAATATACCGGCTGGATATGCGGTGCCGGAAGGAAGAGTAAAGCCATGGGGAACAGGCCATGCGGTGCTGAGTGCCAAAGCTGTGGTTAATACTCCTTTTGCAGTTATTAATGCTGACGACTTCTATGGTGCAAATACTTACAGGCTTTTAAATAATTATCTTTCAAATAGTGCTGATTCACAAGATAAATACAATTACTGCATGGTTGGTTTCATACTTGAAAACACATTAACCGAAAACGGACATGTGGCCAGAGGCGTATGCAGCGTAGATAACACGGGAAATCTGATTGATATTCATGAAAGAACAAAGATAATGAAATTCGGCGAAGAGACAAAATACACCGAGGATGATGAAAACTGGATAGTTATACCAAAGGGTAATATTGTTTCAATGAATACCTGGGGCTTTAACCCAAGCCTTTTTAATGAACTGGATGCACTTTTCCCTGTTTTTCTGGAAAACAATAAAAACAATATCCGGAAGGCGGAGTTTTTCCTTCCTACAATTGTTGATAATTTGATTAAGGCTGGAAAAGCCGATGTCAAAGTATTGTCTACAACCGATAAGTGGTATGGAGTAACCTATCAGGAGGATAAGCCCGTAGTTAAGAAATCCATTGGAGATATGGTTGCAGCCGGCAAGTATCCTGAAAGTCTGTGGGAGGATCTGAAAAAATGATAAAAAATACAGATATTGACTTTCTTCAGCTGATTGGCAACTTTTGTTTTGAGGGGGAGTTTATTGAGGCTGTTCCTTATGGCTTCGGACATATCAACGACACCTATGCTGCAAGTTTTAAGAAAACTGACGGATCAAGCCATAGATATATTCTGCAAAGAATAAATAACAATATCTTTAAGAATCCCGAGCAGTTGATGAACAACATCAAGCTGGTCACAGGGCACATTAAACGGAAACTTTCTTCCCAGGGTGCTGACTACGGCAGACAGACCCTGAGCATTATTGATACCAAGTGGGGACAAAGTTATTACAAAACAGCTGATAACAAATACTGGAGAGCATATGTTTTTATTGAAGGCGCCAGAACTTATCAAATTGTTGAAAACGAAAATCATCTGTACAATGCAGGAAATGCCTTCGGAAAGTTCCAAAAGCTTTTAAGTGATTTTGAGGCAAATTCACTCTATGAAGTAATACCGGATTTTCACAACACAAGAAAAAGATATTTTGCATTCATGGATGCAGTTAACGCAGATATTTGCAACAGGGCCTCAGAAGTACAGGCTGAAATTGATTTTATCAATAAAAGGGCACAGGAAACCGGCAAAATAACAGAACTGCTTGAAAATAACAAGCTGCCTGTGAGGGTAACCCACAATGATACAAAATTTAATAATGTTATGATTGATGATATTACGGGAGAAGGAATTTGTGTTGTTGACCTTGACACAGTAATGCCAGGATCATCCTTATACGATTTTGGTGATGCTATTCGTTCAGGTACAAATCCGGCTGATGAGGATGAAAAAGATTTGTCCAGGGTATCTATGGAATTGAGACTTTTTGAGAAATATACAAAGGGCTATCTTGATGCAACCAGAAATGTTTTGACACCTTTAGAAATCGACCTTTTGCCGTTGGGGGCAAAGTTGATGACTTTGGAATGCGGTATCAGATTTTTGACTGATTATTTAAATGGCGATGTTTATTTCAAAATACATAGGGAGGGTCATAACCTGGACAGATGCAGGACTCAGTTCAAAATGGTTGAGGATATTGAAGCCAAATGGGACGAAATGAAAAGCATAGTTGATAAGTACAGACAACAGGACTGAACAGTGCGCTCCGGCAGGGTTTAAAATTACTTATTGAATAATGGTAAAGTTTGTAATATAATGTAAAATATTAATAAATACCTGTTAAGTGAGGGGCGATACAATGTATAATGACAAGACCTTGGTTTGCAAAGAATGTGGAGAGGAATTTATTTTTTCTGCAGGTGAACAGGAGTTCTATGCTGAAAAAGGCTTCCAGAACGAACCTACAAGATGCAAAGCTTGTAGAAGCAAGAGAGACCATTCAACAAAAAAAGAACTATATGATGCTGTGTGTGCAGAATGCGGGCAAACAACAAGGGTTCCGTTTAAACCACATTTGGACAAGCCTGTTTACTGCAGCAAATGTTTTTCAAATAGAAAATAAATTGCTATGCTGATCAAAAATGATAATTGTATAAGCAGGCTGACTTCTAATAAACTTATTGAGGTCAGCCTGCTTTTTTCATGTGGAGTTTCTTTCAATCAGGCTTGTGGGCAAAATGATTTTTTTAGGAAGAGAGCGTTCCCCTTTTATTTTTGAAATCAGTATTTCAGCAGCTATCTCCCCCATTTGGGTTTTAGGAACATCGATAGTGCTAAGGGGGGGGTTTGAATATTTGGACATGTCGATATTACTTAAGCCTATAACAGCAATATCATCAGGTACTTTAAGTCCCTGCTCATAAATTGCGTTAACCGCTATCATTGCCATCAGGTCGCTTGCTGCAAATATGGCAGAGGGTCTGTCCGGCACATTCAATATTTCAATTGTTTTCGAATAACACAGCTTGGAATCCCATTCGCAGTTCTTTACAATGCTTAAATCTTCTTCTATGCTGTTATCCTCCAGCACGCTGAGATATCCTCTGTAACGCTGTTCCTTTCTGATGGGATCAATTCCGTCGGTTCCACCTATAAAAGCTATTCTCCTATGACCTTTATCAATCAGGTGCTGAACTGCTTTTTCAGCAGCTGCAAACCTGTCATAGCATACATTGTCTATATCCTGATGTTTGGTGTCAATGCCGACTATAAACTCAACCTTGTCCTTCAGCTGTGAATAAATTTCATCGCTCAGGGTTTCCATTACAATAAGCCCGGTTAGAGATTCACTTAATGTATTAAATAATGTTGTGGGATCCTGAAGTTCATTTTTTGTTCTTATAACCGATAAACTATAACCATTCTCTATGAGTTTTGATTCAACACCCGATAAAATAGACATAAAGTAAGGATCGGTATACTTTTCACGGGTAACACACAAAATGCATCCGATTTTCACCTTGCTGACTGTTGGATTTTTTATGTCGACTTTATTTACAGATTCTTTTCCGCCTTGATTTCTCACGTAGTTCAGCGCTTTTACCGCCTGCCAGACTCTTTCCCTGGTTTCGTTTGTTACCTTGTATGTTTTATCTGCATTTAATATTCTGGAAACAGTGGCAGTTGATACATTGGCCATTTTTGCAACATCTCTTATTGTAGCCATATAAACCTCCAAAATTCGTAAACTCGTTTGAATATAGTATAACATGGTAGTAAACATTAGTAAACAAATTAATAAACATTATGTTTGTTACGTTGTGATTTACTAAAACATTGGGAATTTTTCTTCTCTTCCACCCTGGTCAAAAGACATTTGATATAAAACCGCTTTATTTGTGCTGAAACAAAAAACTTCTGTAAAACTCATTTAAGTATTTACAAAAGGTTATGCCGGTGGTAAAATAAAGTCATAACATGTT
This sequence comes from Bacillota bacterium, assembly GCA_023409265.1. GTDB lineage: Bacteria > Bacillota > Clostridia > Acetivibrionales > DSM-1351 > Ruminiclostridium. The sequence goes on from JAEYHZ010000004.1 coordinate 351,596, forward strand.
TAGTAAACAATACATAGTGTTTACGTTTGACTATTATGAATGAAGAGACATGGCAGATGAAAGTATTACTATAAAATACATGAATGACTATGGCTGTTTTTGTAATAGTTGTACAAAATATTGCTTTTTTACCTATTCTGATCAGATAAATATAGATGCAAAATTTACTAAAATTTTAAAAAATTTACGTGCACAATATTTTAGTAAACAAGGAAAGCAAAAAGACTTATTATTACATGTGGGGGATTATTAATGGAAAAGGCTAAAATTGCAATTATCGGTTTGGGTGATATGGGAATGGGTCACTTCAATGGCTTCAGCGCATTAAAAGAAGCGCAGGTAACAGCCATATGCGACAAGGATCAGACCGCTGTCGACAGGGCGCTGGATACCGTTAAAGGGAGTATTCCAAGGCAATATACCGATTATAAAGAAATGCTTGACAGGGAGGAATTCGATGGAGTTGTTATAGCGGTACCGGGATTCCTTCATGAAGAATTAGCTATAGAGTGTATGAAACGAAATAAGAATATTTTCCTTGAAAAGCCTGTTGCTATTAACTACCAAGGCTACAAGCGAATTATTGAAGCTAAAAAAAACAGTAAATCCATTTTACAGGTTGGACTTGTCTATCGCTATTCAAATCTATACAGAACTATCGGCAAAAAACTCAATGAGCAAAGAGAGCTTGGGAACGTAATGATGGCGTGGTGCAAAGAGTTCCGTCAATGCTTTCCTCAGGAGGATTGGTTTTACGACGAAACAAAATCCGGAGGAACTATAGTGGAGAAAGATTGCCATCATTTTGATATCTTTAACTGGATGATAGGCTCCAGACCAAAAAGTGTTTTTGCAATGGGAGGACAGCATGTTTATAAAAATGGTCAGGATAACCTGATTGATTGCAGCTATTCCATAAAAGAACCAAAGATAATCACAAATGTAAGCATTGTAGACCATGCATTAATATCAATTGAGTATGAAAATGGTGCTAAAGCCCAGCTTGGATTATGCATGTACCTGAAGCCGCAGAATAATTCTGGTGATGGACTAGAGATAGGCTTCATCGGTGACAATGGAAAGCAGTTGATAGCACGTCGGGATGAATGTTTCGGAATATATGGCGGAGAATATAACGACAAAGTCGAGTACAATCCTGACATTGTATCAGATAATAACGGTTTTGGGCACATTGGATGCCAGACTCAAAGGCTTGAATTTATTGAATGTATTTCTCTTAACAAGGAGCCGGTTGCAAACTTGGAGAAAACTGAAGATGCACTGTTAATTGCCCTGGCTGCAGAAAAATCAATTAAAGAAAATAGAATTGTATCCATATCAGAGTTCAAATAAAATTCATACTGTTGGATCAAAGGGGGGATAACATTTGATTAGAATGAAACAGGAAAAAAGAAATGAAATGTACATGTACCTATTTATTCTTCCTGGTATTTTAGGGTTTCTTTTCTTTTGGCTGATTCCGATCATATATACATTTGTACTAAGTACATTTAAGACAAATGGTATGAACAACATTTTTGTCGGGGTTGAGAACTATGTCAAGCTCTTTGGTGATAAGGAATACAGAAAAGCCATATTTAATACCCTGTACATGGTCATTCTCGGAGTACCTGTAAATATGCTTATTGCACTGGTATTAGCTCTTTTGCTTAATGCAAAAATAAAAGCCCTGGGGCTTTTCAGAACTGTTTTTTATATTCCTACAATACTGCCGGGAGTTGCCACAGCGGTTTCAATGTTTTTCATATTCAACACAAAATACGGACTTCTTAACAGAGTATTGAGTCTTATAGGTATTAATGGAATAGATTGGCTCGGGGAGCCCGGTCTGGCCAAACTATCCTTCATAATAATAGGTGCATGGGGTGTAGGCCAAACCATGATCATTTTCCTTATGGGGTTGCAGGGTATTTCTGAAACCTATTATGAAGCTGCATATGTTGATGGAGCAAATATTTTGCAGAGATTCAGGTCGGTTACGCTTCCAATGCTTACACCTACCATTCTGTACAATTTTATTTTACAGTCCATTGCCCAGATGCAGATATTTACTCCGGCCTATGTTATTACTAACGGAGGACCTGATCAGTCTACATATTTCTATGTCTACAAGCTTTACAGGGATGCCTTCCAGTTTGGAAAGTTTGGTTATGCCTCAGCTCAGTCGGTAGTGTTGTTCCTTGTAACATTGATACTTACCTTCCTGGTCATGAAATCGTCTAATTCCTGGGTGCATTATGAAGGAGGGGAGTAGAATATGAATAATCAAAACAAATTCAAAAAAACACTGGGTAAATCCTTGGTATATCTGGCTCTTATCATAATATCCTTTTTATTTATCTTACCTTTTTGGCAGATAATTTCTACATCTCTGAAAACCTTTTTAGAGACAACAGAATATCCACAGAAATTTTTTCCAAAAGTTCCGCAGTGGAAGAATTATTATTATGCTTTTGTGAAAAACGCTGATATCTGGCCGGTGGTATTATGGCTCAAAAATACTGTATTTACAACATTGATGGTAGTTGTAGGGAACGTTCTTTCAGGATTATTCATTGCCTATGGGTTTGCAAGATTCAACGGCAGAGGTAAAAATATCTGGTTCATGCTTATAATTTCAACCATGCTCATACCTGTTCACAGCACTCTGGTTCCACTGTTTATGGTCTATAAGAAGTTAAACTGGTACAACACATTTTTACCCATAATAGTTCCGCCTTTCTTCGGATTTGCAGTATACATATTCCTGTTAAGGCAGTTTATAATGGGCATCCCCAAAGAACTTGACGAAGCAGCTACAATTGACGGGGCTTCACCGGTAGGAATACTTTTTAAGATAATTGTTCCACTTGCCAGACCATCAATAATTGCTGTGGGTGTTATGTGCTTTATTGCAGCATGGGGAGACTTTTTCACTCCACTGATTTTCTTAAGCGATATCAAGAAGTATACCATATCTGTCGGGGTAAGTATAATGCAGAGTCAGATGAGAATGAACCTCACCGACACACATTTAATTGCATGTGTAATTACGGTTGTAACACTTCCAAGTTTAATAATTTTCTTCGCTGCACAGAAATATTTTGTCAGCGGGTTAACACTAGGAGCTGTAAAGGGTTAGTGACTTTATAAGGGAAATGGGGGGACAGTGTTGTACAAATATGCATAAAAGGCGGTGATACCAGGCTATTGAAACTCAGATCAGAATAAAAAAGGTTATCATATATCTCCGGCATAGCCGGTAAGCAATATCTGATAACCAAAGATTAATGTCATCTATAATTTTACTGCTTATAAAAAAAACTTTCAATACAGCATTTAAGCAGGATAGTAAGAAAGCTAAAATGTCGAAGAGTTAAAATTAAGGGGGATTTTTAAATGAAAAATCTTAAATTATTTAAAGCTATATCATTAGTACTTTGCATAACTATGATGACTTTACTTTTTGCAGCTTGCGGAGGCAATAGTGAAACTTCAGGCTCCACATCCGCGACAGTCAGTGAAACCGCTGATAATACAACAGCCGGAAGCAGTGAATCAACTGCTGCTGAACCTGTTTCAGGTGAGATTAAATATAATTTCTGGGGAAATGCAGATCAGGCAAAAGCTATTCAGACGCAAATTGATTCTTTTACCTCCAAGAATCCCGGTATAAAGGTTAATCTGGATTTTGCAGACTGGGGAAACTACTGGACCAAGCTGGCTACTCAAAGTGCGGCAGGAAGTGCACCTGACGTATTTGCAATGTCTACAACCCTCTATCTTGCTGATTATGCTGAAAAAGGCTACCTGGTTGATGTTGGTGAGCTTGCAAAGAAAGATAATTTTGACTTGAGCAAATATTATAAAGCAGCACTTGACCTTTCATCATATAACGGAAAAGTTTACGGTCTTCCACAGGATATCAATACCATAATTCTGGCATATAACACAGATATGCTTGCAAAAGCAGGCTTATCAGCACCGGCGGCCAATGCAACCTGGGATGATATACTGGCTATGGCAAAGAAACTGACTCTGGACAAAAACGGAAAGAATGCAGAAGACCCTGCGTTTGATTCAAAGAACATAGTGCAGTGGGGATTAGCCAATTATTCAACCTGGATTGACGGCTTTGTTGATCCTATGGCTAATTCATACGGTGAGGGTTTGGTATCGGTAGACGGTTCAAAATCCAACCTGTTAAAGGACTCATCAAAAAAGACATTCCAGTTTTTAAACGACGCAATATGGAAATACCATGTAGCACCTGATTTTGATACAGTTCCGGCATGGACTGATATTTTTGCCCAGGGCAAATGTGCAATATATCCATTGGCATCCTACCTTCTTTACGGTTATGCAGATGCATCAAAGGGAATTAATATAAACTATGACGTAATGCAGATGCCGCAGGGAACAAATGGTAAAAACTTTAATCCTGTTCAATCAAAGGGTATATGTATTTCACCGTCCTCGAAAAATATTCCTGCAGCCTGGGAGTTTGTGAAGTTTATAGCCAGTGAAGAAAACTATAAGTCTGTAGTCTCCACCGGAGCCGGTTTATCTCCAATACCTTCAATAAATGAGGAGTTATTCCTGACAGCTAAATTCGGTCCAAAGAATACCAAACAGGTTTATCTTGATGCGCTCCAGAATCCTTGCCCATTATGGCAGACAGTAAAGGCGGGAGATGCAAACACCAAAATCGGTGAAATATCTGAATATGTTATGAAGAATAAAATATCTGTTGATGAAGGTTTAAAGAAGATGGATGAAGCAGTACAACAAATCCTTGATGATAAATAAATCAAAGTGATAAAAAAGGAGGGGAATTCCCTCCTTTTTTAGTTTTCAGTCAAGCCTTGAAAATAACAGGTTATTGAATTATTATATTACATTATATTTAATTAAAGGAGATTTAGTTTTGAAATATATATGTAGAAAAATAACAGATGAACTTGTCATTAATGGAAATCTTAATAAACCTGAATGGCAAAAGGCAATGGAAGTTAAACTGGTGGATAATATTACCGGGCTTGCCGCGAAGTGCGATACATACGCCATGCTGCTGTGGAGTAATAATTTTTTATATGCAGGTTTCCGCTGCAGTTATGAAGCAATATGTGCCACTATGACACAATATAATGACAAACTTTACAATGAAGACGTGGTTGAATTGTTTATTGACGATGATAGAGACGGCAAAACCTATATTGAGATAGAGGTAAATCCGCTGAATGCTGTTTTGCACTATTGTATCCATAATGATTTAAAGGGCAGAACACTGACTTTTGCCAGAACTGAAAAGGTGATTTGTTCAGAGGTAATATGCGACGAAGTGAGCAAGACATTAACAGTTGAGCTGGCTATTCCCCTGAATGAATTTTCAACAACTGAAAATATGCCTCCTAAAGATAAGGACAGATGGTACTTCAATTTATACAGAATTGATAGAAAGGAAAATGGACTTGTTGAATACTCTGCTTTATCGCCCACCTATAAAGATAATTTCCATATACCGTCTGCCTTTATTGAATTGGAGTTTGCTCAATAATATTATGGCCTCTCTATGTTCTGAAAAAAATAAGCGCTCATATAATTTAGTAATTATAAATCAAAGCCAAGGGTGTTAATACTAATTATTGAAAATTACTTAGAATAAACAAAAAGAAGTAATCCACAGGCTTGAATTCCACAAAACAGCACTTATGAACAGGGTTATTCACATTATCCACAGAAAACTATACACAAAACAGGTGTTTTGTTGAATAAATGTGTAAAACTTTTGTATTTATTGTTAATACTTTATTAGGGGCTGCATAATAATTCAACTTAGAAATAACATTAAAATGATTGCAAAATTTTGAAGGATTTTGTCCGGGTGGTGTAGAATTATAACTTCATAACAAGTACCACTATTGAAAATCTGCACAATTAGCACTTGCATACAAAACTGGAGAGGGGCTGTTATTTATGAAAATAATCATTACAGGAAAAAATATTGACGTTACCGAAGGCCTGAAGGAAAGGGTAACGAAGAAAATAAGCAAACTTGACAAGTTTTTCAACAGTGAAACAGAAGCTCACGTTACTTTAAGCGTTCAAAAAAACAGGCAGATAGTTGAAGTCACAATACCTTTTAATGGTATAGTTTTAAGGGCTGAAGAATCAAATGACGATATGTATTCTTCAATAGATAAAACAGTGGACCTCCTTGAGAGGCAGATTAGAAAGAATAGAACAAGGCTGGAAAGAAGACTTCATGAACATGATTTCAGATTTGAAAACGTAACATTTACTGAAGAGGTTCCTGAGGAAAAAGATTTCAAAATTGTCAGGTCAAAGAGATTTGCCGTAAAGCCTATGGACGTTGAAGAAGCCGTATTACAGATGAATTTGCTCGGACATGAGTTCTTTATGTTTTATAATGCAGATAGTAAACAGGTAAATGTTGTTTACAAACGTAAAGACGGCAACTATGGATTGATTGAGCCAGAATTCTAAAAGATTTTATTTTCTGAAAAGGATTGCCTCTAAAAAGGCAATCCTTTTTAAAATTTATAAAAAAATTAATATAATATACAAATACAATCTGATTTTTTTACTTTATAATAAATAAAGACAGATGAATTAATTTTTAGTATTTTGCTGCGCCGGCAGCTTATGGAGGAAAAAATGTATTATATCGGTGTGGATTTGGGTGGAACCAATATTGCAATAGGACTTGTTGACCACAATGGAAAGATATTTGCCAAAGGATCGGTTCCTACTAAAAGAGAAAGGGAATACCCTGAGATCATAAAAGATATGGCTGTTCTTATTCAGGATTTAATAAAGGGGCAGGGCCTCACTATAAAGAATTTTGAGAGCATTGGAGTAGGAAGCCCCGGAGTACCTGACTGTAAGGAAGGCAAGATTGTATATGCAAGTAATATAAAATTCAAAAATGTCCCACTAAGAGAGGAACTTCAAAAATATATCAACCTGCCTGTATATGTGAATAATGACGCAAATATAGCTGCATATGCAGAGAGCGTGGCAGGAGCTGCAAAAGGCTACAGTTCTTCAGTCACTGTTACTATCGGTACCGGCATAGGTGGCGGATTAATCATTGACGGTAAAATCTTCAGCGGTTTCAATAATGCTGCTTCTGAGCTTGGGCATATGGTTGTTCATATGGATGGAGATCAATGCAACTGTGGAAGAAAAGGCTGCTGGGAAAAGTATGCTTCAGCAACTGCCTGTATCCGTCAGACAAAGGAGGCAGCGGCTGAAAACCCTGACTCTCTCATAAACAAACTTGTTGGCGGGAATCCGGAAAAAATAGACGCCAAGACTGCTTTTGATGCTGCAAAACAGGGTGATGAAACAGCAATTGCATTGGTTAACCGTTATTTCGGGTATATAGGTGAAGGTCTCGCAAATATCGTTAACATTTTTCAGCCCGAGGTGATTGTAATTGGCGGTGGAGTATGCAAGGAAGGTGAATTCCTGTTGGGGCCTCTCAGAAAATACATGGTAGAACACACTTTCGCTCCTGCTTATAACATTAAAATAGCAGACCTCAAGGTGGCAGAAATGGGAAATGATGCCGGAATTGTGGGAGCGGCAATGCTGAGAGAATAACCTGCCGGTCCCATGTGGGAAGTTATTATTAATTGTTCCTAAGTTGAAATATGTATTTAAACCTACAGTAATTGACTTTTTATTCACTAAAGTAATATAATTACAAAGTCAATTACTATAAACTGTTTAGCCAATAGTAATGGATATTCAACTTTGTATTTAAATAATGTATTTCTGCGGGAGAAAATAAAAGATGCTGGCTAAAACTTCGTATGGTATTACTGTTGCTCATAAAAGAAGCCTGAACAGCGGGTATGGGTTTTTGGGATATCTTGCTCAGGAGTGGCTGTCGTTTCTGACCTTTGCCATGCTGCTTGTAAAATCCATTGTCCTAATGGGGTTTGTTTACAGTCATAATCAGTCGGTAATTGACATGTCAAGGGGTATCCGAAACATCACCTATATGTCAATCTGCGTGGCCTTTTTGCTTATAATTGTTTCCTTCAGTTTTCTGGCTAAAAACAAAGGAAGGCTTTGGCTGCTTCTCATACTGAATTTCCTGGTTTCATTTTTATTTGCCTTTGATGCAGTCTATATCAGAGCCAGCGGCAACTTTCTTTCAACTCAGCTGCTGAGACAGACCGGGAATCTGAACAATTTATGGGATAGCATATTTGCCATGTTCAGACCCTGTGATATTATTTTCTTCTTTGATATTCCTATAATTGCAATACTTTTGATAGTAACCAGAAAATTGTATTATTCATCACCGCTGTTCAGCAATCTGAAGGCCAGATTGATTGCCTTTGCCAGTATTTTTGTTATTTCGGTCGGATATATTGTCGGCCTGCATATAGCCATTGATGTATACGGTGATGACAAAAATGACTATATTTTCTATACCCATTGGAACCCGGGACAGACAATATGCAACACCTCCCCCATGGGATACCACGTATATGATGTTATGGTATTTTTCTCAGACTTCAAGCCCTATAGCATATCTGAAAAGGACAGAGCTGAAATTCAGGCATGGATTGACAACAAAAATGAAAAGCTTCCGCCCAACAGTTATAAAGGAATTTATAAGGGAAAGAATCTTTTGGTAATCCAGGTGGAATCTCTTGAAAACTTTGTTATAGGTCAGTCGGTTGATGGACAGGAGATAACACCTACACTGAATAAATTGTTATCCAACAGTATCTACTTTGATAATTATTATACCCAGATTAATGAAGGCACAAGTTCTGATGCTGATCTGCTTACTAATACGTCGGTATTTCCGGTCAGAAAGGGAAGCACCTTCTTCAGATTCCCTTACACAACCTATAATTCCCTTCCGGCTATAATGGAAAAGCACGGGTATAATACCAAGGCTATCCACCCGGATAACGGGGAGTATTGGAACTGGATGGAGGCTCTTGACAATATGGGCTTCCAGCAATGTATAGATTCCAAAAGCTTCAAGATGGATGAGGTTATCTTTTTGGGCTTGAGTGACGGCTCTTTTTTAAGACAGGTTAAGGATACTGTAATAAAACAGAAAACACCTTTTTACAATTTCATGGTTACCTTAACCAGCCATTCACCATTCCAGTTGCCGGAATGGCACAAAGAGCTAAAGCTGGAATCCTCTTTGGCTGAAACTAAGCTTGGCGGCTATTTCCAGAGTATCAGATACACTGATACCCATCTTGGAAAGTTTATTGACGAGCTGGAAAAGTCGGGAGTTTTGGATAATACCGTATTAGCGATATATGGAGATCATGATTCTGTTCACAAATATTTTAACGATGAGATTCAGTCAATTAAACCATCACAGGATTGGTGGCTTGAAAACGATAAAAAGATACCACTGATAATCTACAGTAAGGGGCAAAAGGCCCAGACAATTCATACTACAGGCGGTCAAGTTGACTTGATGCCTACACTCCTATACCTGTTTGGTGTTGATGAAAAAGAGTATGAATCAACTGTATTCGGAAGAAATCTGTTAAATACAAAGGAAGATTATGTACTTCTTTCAAATGGAGAATTCCGCGGAAAAATAAATGATGCAAAAAAATCTGAGGTTTTAAAGGGTCTTGAATATGCGGATATGGCAATAAGATCCAACTTCTTCAAGCAGAAATAACCCCCTTTTCAGTGTAAACAGATAATTTACACAGAAAAAGGGTTATAACTTGCGGAAAGTTTGGAAATACTTCTGCTTGGAATACTAAAACAACAAAAGCTTGAATTTAAAAACAACAAAACCTTGATATAAAAATTAACAAAAGCTTGATGTAAAAATAACAGAAGCTTGATTTAAAGAACAACAAAAGCTTGAACTTATGTAACAACAATAGCAGAAAGGTAAATATATTGGATAAAAATCTTATTCTGATTGGAATGCCCAGTGCAGGGAAAAGTACTGTTGGTGTAATTTTAGCAAAAAATCTTGGAATGTCCTTTATAGATACTGATGTCTTGATTCAAACCACGCATGGAGAACTGCTTCAGGTGATATTAAACAAAGTGGGGCCGGAAGCCTTTCTTCAAAAGGAAGAGGATGCCATACTTTCACTGGACTGCGGGAATACTGTTGTGGCAACAGGCGGAAGTGTGGTGTACAGTGAAAAGGCAATGGAGCACTTAAAGAAAAACGGGATTGTAATTTATCTTGAAATAGATATGGATACTGTAAATACAAGGCTTAGAAATCTTAAAACAAGAGGAGTTGTATTAAGCAGCGGACAAACACTGCAGGATATTTACAGCGAAAGAAAACCGCTATATGAGAAATATGCAGATATAAAGCTGGATTGTTCAAACAATTCCCTTGAAGAAACTTTAGAAGCAATACACAGTAAGCTGACTTCCTTGTCATAAGAGAAAATATGAATAGTATATAATTATATTGATTGATAAAGTTTAAAAATGAGGTCTAAAAACTTTTAAAAAGGTTTTAGACCTCATTTTTATGTTTGATGTTTTTATTAAAAATTACTAAATAAATTTAGTAATTTTTATTGAATAAAAACTGAAGCCCATTTAAAATAGTATTATAACTGTGTACTAGATTTTAAAAAAGCATTGTCATACTTTTGGTACTAAAAATATTTACTAAATTTAGTTAAATTTAGTAAAAGGGAGAGGTGTATGGATTTAAAAGTAAAGGATATTGCAAAGACCTTGAATGTTTCACCTTCTACGGTGTCCCTGGTATTAAATAATAAACCCGGAATAGGAATACATACAAGAAATAAAATATTGAATTTTGTTGAAGAAATGGGCTATACCACAAATATCTATTCAAAAAGATTACAAAATCATAATAGAACCATAAGATTTGTAATATATAAAAAACACGGTAAAGTTGTAGCCGATACACCTTTTTTTTCTGCACTTATAGAGGGAATTGAGCAGCAGGCTAGAATAAGCGGCTATAATCTGATGGTTTTATATTTAAACCGGAACGATGAAAATATAGCGGAGGCATTTAAAGTCCTGTCTGAAAGCAATCCTGATGGTATCCTTTTACTGGCTACTGAGATGGATACCTCGGATCTCAAAAAATTTAAAGAGATTAAATGTCCGCTGGTTATAATGGATAATCATTTTCCACTTGAAAATTATGATTCAGTTGTTATAAACAATTTTGATAGTGCTTACCGGGTAGTGAATTTTTTAATAGCTTCGGGACATACCCGGATAGGGTACTTGCATAGCTCGGTATCAATTACCAACTTTGAGGAAAGAAAGCAGGGCGTGATTAAAGCACTATTAGACAACGGTCTCAGGCTGGACAATAAATATATATACAGTCTGGATTCTACTTTGGCAGGTGCTTATGGTGATATGCTTGAAATTATTCAAAAGAAGTCCAGGGATAAAAAGTCATTTCCTTCGGCTTTGTTTGCAGATAATGACATCATAGCGTCGGGTGCTGTAAAGGCCTTGAAAGAGATGGGATTTATTATACCAGATGATATATCTGTAGTGGGCTTTGATGATATGCCACTTTGTGAATTTTTAGAACCTCCCCTTACGACTGTAAGGGTGTATAAACAAAATATGGGAATGTTAGCCCTTAAAAGACTGGTAGAGATAATTGAATGCCGAACTCATGAAAATATAAATATACAAGTCGCAACCAGGATTATTGAACGAAATAGTACATGTAATATGAATAATCTATATTAAATCGCAGACGAACATATGCAGATGGGGGACGAATTTATGTTGGGGGGCACTACAAGAAGGTTAATAAATTTTATTTTCTATCAAAGTAATAAGCTGCGCGTGAAGTTATTTATAACATATTTTATAATAATTATTTTTCTGACTACAGGTATTGGAGCTTTTTCATATACCTTCTCTTCCAGATCAGTTGAAGAAAAACTAAAAATGTACAATCTTGAGATTATTGATCAGATAAATAAAAATCTTGAGTCGAATTTTCTCCGAGCAAAAAGTATTATGCTCATACCTTACAATAACTCTGATTATATTGCTGACATGAATGTGTTTGTAGAAATGGATGATTTTGAAAGAGTCAGATTTCAGTCAAAGATGAGCGATTACTTTTTGCGGTCTTTTTATACAATCAGAAAAAATGATCTTGAAAACTTCTTTCTTTATTCCGATATTGGAAAGATGTTTTATTCCAGCACAGGAAAATTGTCGGATGTTGAACCGCCGCAATTTGATAAATTAAGCTGGGTTCAAAAAGCAATTAAAAAAAATGGTGATATTTATTTCGGAGATGTCCGGAATGAGACCGTCCTGGGCAGAGAGAAACTGGTGTATTCCACTGCGATTATGATTAAAGACGTATCCCTTGACAATAAATTCAGCATAGCAAAAGCGGATTTTAATTTTGATGAAATAACAAAAATCTGTACTAATAAAGTTGTAGGGAAAAGATCACAGATACTGCTGGTAGATGAGGATAAGAACTTAATTTTCAATACCGGTGACGCAGTTGACAAAAGTAGTATGGATATCAGCATCAACAGTAAGATTAAAGGTGACAGTGGTACATTTTGGACAAAAACTCCAAACGGTGAATATATGGTTTCATACGGAAAATCAAATATTTCAGGCTGGGAAATAATATCGCTGATTCCAAAGGATGAAATCTTCGATGCATCAATTCAGATCAGAACAACAACAATAATTATTTCAATAATTGCATTGTTATTGACTGCAGTTATTTCATTTATATTCTCTCTTAAGATTTCAAAACCGTTAACAAAGCTGGATAAAATGATTGACAGTGTAAAAAAAGGAGATTTGTCAATCAGAATGAAAGAAGAGGGTGGAGATGAAATCGGCAGGATATACACGACCTTTAATGCTTTGATTGAAGAGGTCAATTCTCTTATTGAAAACAAATATATATATCAGATAAAAGAAAGGGAATACGAGCTAAATTTACTTTATGCACAGATTAATCCTCACTTTCTCTACAATACCCTGGATACCATCAGAGGAATGGCCGACATACAAAAGGCACATGACGTTGCTGAAATGATAAATCTACTTGCAGATATGTTCAGATACAGTGTGAAAAATATAAATATACCAACAACTGTCAGAGAAGAATTATTTCATTTAAAAGGGTACCTTACCATTTGCAGCATAAGATTTGGGAATAAGATAGACTTCTGTATTGATGTTGCAGATGAAATCATGGATTTCAGGATACCCAGATTAATAATGCAGCCAATCGTTGAGAACAGTATACGACACGGAAGAACAGGAGCAAAGAACAGACTCTCTATCAATGTCATCGGTAATATGCTGGACAGGCATATTCACTTTAATATCAAAGATGACGGTTCAGGGATGTCTGACGAAATACTGCTTAAAGTAAGAGATACGATAGAGTCTTCAAATATTGATGAATTCAATTACATTGACAGCCACATAGGACTTAGGAATATCAGCAACAGGCTCAGACTGCACTATGGAGAGGGTGAATATATTCAGGTTTACAGTTCTGAACACCACGGCACAGTGATAGAAATAAAACTTCCCATTGATTCTGGCAACATGTGATATATGAGAGGAGGATTATATGTACAAAGCATTAGTTGTAGACGACGAAGTTTTTATAAGAAAAGGAATTATTAATGCCATACAATGGTCAAATCTGGGGCTTGAGCTGGTCGGGGAGGCAGAGGATGGATATGAAGCCATTGAAAAAGCAGAAATTTTAAGGCCGGATATTGTTGTTATGGATATGCGTATGCCGGGTATGGATGGAATAGGGTTAATACAAGCATTAAAAAACAAAATTCCGGCAATAAAATTAATAGTTATCAGTGCTTATTCGGATTTTGAATATACGAGGTGGGCTATTATAAACAAGGCTTTTGACTATCTGTTAAAGCCTGTAAAAAAAGAAGAGCTTAACAATATATTGGAAAAATGCATTGCTGAAATAAATGATGATAAGAAAAAAAGTGAAGAAAGTAAAATAATCAAGGATACAAGCACGGAAATAGTTGTCAAACAGCTGCTTTTCGATGAAATCTCAAAGGTAGAAGAGTATGATAAAAACCTCTCATTTATAAATGAAAGGTTACAATTTCCCCATGTAATATGTGCAGTCAGCAAAATGGATGATATTACTGAAGCAAGGTCTGTATATAAAGATACGGATTTTTTTGGTCTGATAAAAGAAACTATGGAGGAAGAATTAAAAAAAATCACCGGGGACAAGCAGATAGTAATAATAAACAAGGCTGAAGCAGAGGTTGTCTCTTTATTTAGTTTGAAGGACAATAAAGACAATCAGGTTATAAGTATTTTACAAAATATTATTAATAAAATAAAAGATAAAAAAGGATTTAATGTCAGTACTGGAGCAGGTGAGTTCATAGCCTCTCCCGAAGAACTTTGCAATAATTACAGGCAGGTAATAAGAGTGTTGAAAACTAAAGATTTATCTCAGCGGGGAAGAGTTTTGTACCGGCAAAATGCTCAAAGGGAAGAAGTACTGGAGACAGGCTTTATAAGCTATAGCAGCAAATTATTAATAAACTCCATCAGATCAGGTGATAAGGAAAAGTCAATAAAAATATTTAAAAACATTATTAAACAATTACTGGTTAATAATGTTACAGTATATTTACTGCACAAGAGTATGGTAAATGTGTTGGGAGAAATCGAAAAAGAGCTTAATGCAATGAATACTGCCATAGACATAGAATGCGGAAAAAACAGTATTATTTATGTTAAGGATATAATGAGCACTTACAGTACTTGTGAAATAGAGGAATTATTCGGACCCGTAATAAACAGGTCCTGTGACTTTTTTGCTGCCAAATGCAAAAAAGGTGGCAAAAAAATAGTCGAAGAAGTTATTAAAAGCATTAACAATAATTACGCAGAACCAATCTCAATTTTTAGCTATGCAAAACAGTATTACCTTAATCCCGACTATTTGGGAAGAGTGTTTAAAAATGTTACCGGGAAAAGTTTTGTTGATTATCTTACAAACATTAGAATTGAAAAAGCTAAAGAATTGATAGATAAAGGGATCTGTACACATTATTATGAAGTGGCTTCCTGTGTGGGGTATGATGATTACAGCTACTTCTGCAAAGTGTTTAAGATAGTTACAGGTCTTACTCCCGGGGAATTTAAGGATAAAATATGAAAGTATAAAATTATCTTTTAAAAAAGTAGGATTTTTTCATACAAATTAGTAGGAATACTCCAATCGTAAAAAAACATGTGATTGTATAATTATTATAGAAGCGCTTCAAAAGTCAAACCAGTCAAAATTCATAATTACTAAACAGAATAATTTAATAGGGTCATAGGTATAGCAGTCGCTTAAAGCTAAAAAAGAATAAAAACTCCTATTAACAGGTAATGCAAATTATTCGAATGTGACGGAGATATACAAATGACACGTAGGAAAAAGGAGGATATTGTTTATGAAAATGGGTAAGCTTTTGCTTGCAGTAACTCTTTCTGCTTCAATGATGCTGTCTGTGACAGCCTGCGGCGGTTCAGGTTCTGAAAGTTCCTCATCAGCCGGTACTTCAGGTGCTGCAACGGGCACTGAAAATGTGACATCTACTTCAGCTGGGAAAAAAGCCGGCGGTGAAATTACTTTTACAGCTATAAATGGGGGCGATAGTGAGGTTGCTGCTTTTAATGAGATAATTGAAAGCTTTCAGAAACAATCAGATGTAAAGGTTAAGCTTGAAGAATTCCCAAACAGCAACGACTATGAGAATATAATAAAAACACGTTTTGCTACAAATGATCCGCCTGACATATTCTATTTCTGGTCTGGGGCAAATCAGTACAGAAATATGAAGGCAGATTCACAGCTTGTTGATGTGACAAATGAACCATTTGTAAATGATCTGACAGATGCAATTAAGAGTTATCAGACTGTAGACGGAAAAATATATGGAGTGCCATGGGGTACATACAATGCTCTTGGTGTTATGTACAATAAAACGGTATTTACCAAGTTGAATCTAAGTCTTCCAAAAAACTACAGTGACTTTTTAAATGTTTGCAAGACTATAAAGGATGCCGGGATTACACCTATATTCGAAGCTGCCGGTACTGTATGGCCTACTCAGATTTATACATTAAGTGCTTTCCAGAGCAGTATTCTGCCAACTATAGGCGGAGATGAAGGTGTTGACAAGCTTAAGAAAAATCAGCTCCAATTAAAGGATATTCCTGCCTTGAAGGATACTTTTACCAAGTATTATGAATTAAATAAACTCGGTTATATGAATAAGGATTTAGCTTCTGCAACATATGAACAGCAACAGAAAGCTTTAGCTGAGGGAACAGCCGCTATGGCATTCCAGGCAGACTGGATACTTCCTGACATAAATACCAAGTATAAAAAGGCTGATGACTTGGGGTATTTCCCATTACCTTCAGAAAACGATGAAGGTGTAGCTTCCTTATATCCTCCCAAGCAGATATTCATCAGCAAAAATTCAAAGAATGTTGAAGGTGCTCTTGAATTTATGATATTTATGACAACTACTGAAGGTCTAAATATCTGGTATAAGCACAATCCCGGCATTCCTGTATATAAGAGTGCTACCTCTTCACAATATGCACCGCAAAAAGATATTATGAACTACATTAACGCAAACAAAGGTGCCGTTCAGATACAGCTAAGAGTTGATGCGGGTTTTGTTGACTTTGATAAAATCTGCCAGGAATTGATTATGAAAGGCGATGCCGCCAAGGCAGTCAAGACATTGAATGACGGCTATATCAAGGATGGTAAGAATAAGCAGTTGGAAGGTTTTAAATAAATAATATATCAGTATACAGCATAATATTGATGACATTATGCTGTATACACATTAAATTTCTTTTGCTAGTAACATTTCAGTTTTCCGGCAATCCCAATAGCATTTTTCATTTTACACCCACTATATTCACTTACTATTAAAGGATGATTTATATGCATAAAACAAAAAGATATCCCATATATTTTTTGTTTCCTGCACTTTTAATCTTTTCAGTTTTCTTTATAATCCCAACAATTCAGGGCTTTTACTATGGTCTGACAAACTGGAATACATATGCTGAAAATATTGATTTTGTAGGTGTACAAAATTTTATCGAACTGTTCCAGGAAGGTGTTCTCCCGCTAGCCTTTAAAAATACACTTATTTATTCTGTTCTGACAACATTTTTACTTAACATTGTTGGTCTTGCACTTGCACTTGCATTGAATGAGAAGATAAAAACCGGTGGGTTTTTTAGAACAATATATTATGTTCCTGTAGTTATTGCACCATTAATAGTCGGATATATTTTTACTGCTATTTACAATCCTACTACAGGTATCTTAAACCAGTTTCTGAATGCCGTAGGACTGGACTTCCTGGCTCAGGAATGGCTCAGCAACTCCAAAATAGCCATTTTCTCCATTATCGGTACTGAAGTTTGGAGAAGCAGCGGCTATAGCATGATTATATATCTGGCCGGTATAAAAACAATAAGCAATGATCTGCTTGAACAATCAGAAATAGATGGATCGAATTATTTCCAGAAGTGTAAAAACATTATATTTCCTATGATAGCACCAACTTTTACAGTAAACTTATTAGTTACCATGATAAGTTCGCTCAAGGTATTTGAAGCTGTATTAATCCTTACACAGGGTGGACCTGGATATGATACTGAAGTAATAAATACTTTTATCTACAGAAAATTTGCAGGAGGAAACTGGGGATATGCTTCTGCAGCAGGTTTTTTACAATCCATATTTATTGGTGTCATCTCAATTGCAGTGCTTAGATTTCTGAGAAAGAGAGAGGTGGACTTATAATGAATAATAAAAGAAGAATAAATCTTATAGTACTTCAGATTGTGTTGGCTGTACTATCACTTGTAATCATCATCCCTCTTTTCATGATACTGATAAACGCTGTAAAGACAGAGCCCGAGGTGGCGATGCTTAGCCTGGGATTTCCAAAGGAATTCCAGTTTAATAATTTTAAAGTTGTATTTACAGAAGGCAGTGTACTGACCGGTTATATAAACAGTATGATAATAGGGGCAGCTGCGGTTTTCGTTATTATGGTTTCAGGAGCACTTGCTGCATTTGTAATACAACGAAGGGACAGTGCTCTGACGAATAAAATATACTATCTCTTCATAATCGGCCTTGTAATTCCGGTAGCTTTGGTTCCAACGATTAAAATGATGGTGAATCTTAAACTCCATAATACCTATCTGGGAATGATTCTTTATTATAGTGCTATATTGCTTCCGTTTACCATTTTTCTTCTTACGGGCTATCTGAAAACTGTTCCCAGGGAGCTTGACGAATCGGCATATATTGATGGAGCAGGTTTTTTAAAACTGTTCTTTTCCATAATATTTCCTATTATAAGACCTGCAATAGTTACTGCATCGCTAATTATAATTATAAATATCTGGAATGATTTTATGGGGCCATTTTATTTATTAAGTGATTCATCAAAATGGACAGTAACGGTTTCAGTCTATAACTATGTGGGCAAATACGGAACAAAGTGGAATCTGGTATTTGCAGATGTTGCTGTGGTAATAACACCTATTCTTTTGCTTTACTTTATTCTGCAAAAACATATCGTTGATGGAATGACTGCAGGAGCTATTAAAGGTTAATTATTTTTGCTAAGGAGCTTTATTAAATGGAAACTATAAAAAAACACGAGGAATTACTTCGAAAACATTTTATTGAAAACATACCTGTAACATTAAAACATCCAAATTCTTGTCTAAAGCATCCGTTTGTAGATCCGGGATCCATATATGACGGCAATTTATGGGATTGGGATTCTTTCTGGGCAGTATATTCCTTGCTTAATCTTGTTGAGCAGGAGGAGAATGCTTCAGCTGAAGAGGCAGAACAGAAAAACAAAGTATTAAAGCATGCCCGGGGAAATATATTAAATTTTTTTGATTTTCAGTTGAGTGACGGGTATATTCCAATGATGGTGGAGAAGTCCGACCTTCCTGAGCCATATTTGATAATGAAGCATAAGGAAGGGATTGTCCTGAATATGATGAAACCTTTCCTTTGCTTACAGATATGCATAATAAGCGGGTATTCCGGCGATTATACATGGATGGAAAAATATGTCGGGCAATTGGAACTTTATTTTAGCTGCTACGATAAGTACTATTTTAATGAAAGATGCGGGTTATATGTGTGGGCCGATGACGTTATGATCGGTATGGATAATGATCCGGCTACCTTTGGCAGACCCAGGTTTTCAACAGCCAATATGTTTTTGAACAGCTTTATGGTTCGCGAGCTTAAATCAATGGCATCGATCATGAGTAATTTAAATCTGACAGACAGAGCAGCGCATTATGAACAAAAAGCTCAAGGACTTATCAATAGCATTCAAAAAGAATGCTGGGATAAAAGAGATAAATTTTTTTACTCGGTGGACGTAGATATAAAAACAAGGCAATATGATTGGTTTCATAAAGGTCTTGGTGTTTTCTGGAATACACTGCCAATCAAAATAAGAACATGGACCGGGTTTATACCTTTGTGGGCAGGGTTTGCAACAGCTGAACAAGCAGAGCTGATTGTCAAAAATCATATACTTGATGAGGAGACTTTTAACAGTTTGTCGGGTATCAGGTCATTATCAAAGGACGAAAAAATGTATGACTTATCAGCCACAAACAATCCGTCAAACTGGCTGGGACCCATTTGGATTATAGTCAGCTATGTTGTTTTCAGAGGGCTTATGAATTACGGCTACAAAAGTGAAGCCGCAGAATTATATGAAAAGACGGTGAAGCTGCTTGGTGAGGACCTTGAAAAAACAGGTACCCTTCATGAGTACTATGAGCCTGAAACTGGAAAGCCAGTTATGAACGGCGGTTTTCTGAACTGGAACATGCTTGTAGTAAATATGGGAGATGAATTGAACGGTAAGTTGTCAATAGACAGATTTCTGGGGGTGTGACGTTGATAAACAATCCGATTTTAAGAGGATTCAATCCTGATCCGTCAATATTAAGAGTTAATGATGACTACTATATTGCGACCTCTACTTTTGAATGGTTTCCGGGAGTTCAGATACACCACTCAAGAGATCTTATACATTGGAAATTAATTGCACAGCCCCTAAACAGAGTTTCCCAGCTGGATATGCTTGGAAATCCAAGCTCTGCAGGGGTCTGGGCACCCTGCTTATCATATGCTGAAGGAATATTCTATCTTGTTTATACAAATACAAAAAGTTTTTCAGGTATTTTTAAAGATACACATAACTATCTGGTAACTGCTGAGAACATTTGCGGTGATTGGTCTGAAGCTGTTTATTTAAACAGTTCCGGCTTTGATCCATCCCTGTTCCATGATGATGATGGCAGAAAATGGCTTGTAAATATGTTATGGGATCACAGGAACAACAGAAACAGGTTTGGCGGAATTATGCTGCAGGAATATTCAGCCGGTGAAAAAAGGCTTGTGGGAAGGAGTTTAAATATTTTTCAGGGGACCGGGCTGGGCTTTACTGAAGGTTCCCATCTTTATAAAAGAAACGGTACCTATTACCTGATGACTGCAGAAGGTGGAACTTCCTACGAGCACGCTGTTACCATGGCCAGATCCAAAAGCATCGAAGGACCGTATGAGGTTGATCCCGAAAACCCGGTTCTGACCTCAAAGGGAAAGGACAGCTTAGTACTTCAGAGAGCCGGCCATGGAAGCATCGTTGAAACACAGGATGGTCAGTGGATTATGGCACATCTTTGCGCCAGGCCCTTGAATGGAACAAAAAGATGTATACTGGGCAGAGAAACTGCTCTCCAAAATATGATGTGGACCGGGGATGGCTGGTTGAGGAAAACCTCGGGAGGTAACCGGCCAAGTACCCATACTGTAGCTCCGGACCTTCCGGAATATAAATTTCCACCCGAACCCGATAGAGATGATTTTGACAAAGGAGCATTGAGCATTCACTTCCAGACACTTAGAATTCCGTTGAAGGACGATATGCTGTCATTAAAGGAAAGGCCTGGATACCTCAGGCTAAAAGGGAAGGAATCTTTAAGCTCCCTGCACAGGCAAAGCCTCGTTGCCAGGAGACAGCAAAGCTTCTGTTATAAAGCTGAAACTTCTCTTGAATTCTATCCCGATTCATTTCAGCAAATGGCGGGTCTTATATGTATTTACGATACAATGAATTACTATTACCTCCACATATCACATGATGAAACTCTTGGAAAAATAATTAATATTTTGCTTTGTGACAATAAAGCTCATAAATATCCAATCGGAGACGGGATTGCTATTGGTGAAACAAATACCTGCTTTATGAAGGTAAAAGTTGAGTATGACAGGCTTCAATTCAGCTATTCCCTTGATAATAACAGCTGGCAGGCAATAGGTCCAGTATTTGATGCCAGCACCTTATCCGATGAATACTTCTGGGAGGTTCAGGAGGAAAGATTTACTGGCGCCTTTGTGGGCTTGTGCTGTCAGGATCTAAGCGGCAGGAGTATCAATGCTGACTTTGATTATTTTGAATATACTGAATTTGATAAATAGAACCTGGCAGGTTAAGGTTTGAGAACAAGGATCTGCTGCAGGTTTAACTTATGGTAGAAAGAGGGCGATTCGATTTGCAAAAAGCTTTTGAAATTCCTGAATATATGAAATCGGTGGTATGCTATGGTCCCTATGACTATAGATATGAAGAGAAAAAAGTTCCGGAAATAGGAGAAGATGATATCCTTGTAAAAATCAAAGCATGTGGTATTTGCGCCGGAGATATAAAATCTTATCACGGTGCTGCAATGTTTTGGGGTGGAGGAGTTTTACCGCCATGGAATGATGCTCCTGTAATTCCGGGACATGAATTTATTGGTGAAGTTGTGGCATTGGGAGATAATGCAGGGCGTAAACACAAGCTGGGACTGGGAGATATGGCAATTGCCGAACAGATTGTACCCTGCGGAACCTGTAGGTTTTGTAAACGCGGCGACTACTGGATGTGTGAGACACAGAATATATACGGTCACCAGAAACTTGTTGCAGACGGCGGTATGGCTGAATATATAAAATACAACTCCCGTTCTATTGTGCATAAGGTATCCAAATCACTAAACCCAAAGCATGCTGCTATGATTGAACCACTGTCGTGTTCCGTACACACTGTTGAACGGGCAAATATTAATTTCGGTGATGTAGTTGTGGTTGCTGGACTTGGACCTATCGGACTTTGCAAGCTGCAACTGGCAAAGCTTAAAAATCCGAGACTGTTGATTGGTATAGACATGAAGCCCAAAAGGCTTGAACTGGCCGGAAAACTTGGTGCAGATATTGTATTGAATCCTGCTGAAGTTGATGTAGTGGAGGAAGTTAAGAAATTAACCGAAGGATATGGTTGTGATGTCTATATTCATAACTCCGGACATCCCATGGGTGTGGTCCAGGGGTTGAAAATGATATGTAAACACGGCACATTTGTTGAATTCAGCGTATTTTCTTCAGAGACCTCGGTAGACTGGAGCATAATCGGTGACCGGAAGGAACTCAATATTGCTGGCTCTCATATCAGTGGGAGAGATGGATACAAGGTTGCTATAGATTTTCTTGAAAAAGGAATTGTAAAGGTTGAGGATATTGTGACGCATGAATTCAGGCTTGAAGACTTCAAGGAAGCTTTCTCGCTTGCGGAAAAGGGCGATGAGTCAATAAAGGTAGTACTTGTCCCTTAACTACGGAGGATATTATGGATAAATTTTTGAATAAAATGAAAAACCCTGATAAAGAATTCAGGCCAATACCATTCTGGTCCTGGAATGATAAACTGGATCCGGAGCTTTTAAGGTGGCAGGTAAATGAAATGAGTTCTGCCGGTCTTGGAGGGTATTTTATGCATGCCCGTGCCGGTCTTGAGACTGAATACCTGGGTAAAGAGTGGATGAAATGCATAGAAGCCTGTATCGAAGAAGGTAATAAGACTGGAATGCATTCCTGGATATATGATGAAAATGGATGGCCAAGCGGATTTGCCGATGGAAAAGTAACTGAGTTGGGGGACAGGGTGCATGGCAGATGGCTTAAGCTTGAGAAGCTTAAAAAAGGTATGTCTGTTAGTAAAGAAGAGAATATTCTGGGAATATACCTCCATAATCAGCTGGAAAACAGTGCAGTTTGCATTTCTGCTATAGATAGCAAAGATATTGAAGAAGATCATGTAGCTTACATAATACGAAACTGCTCAAATCCCTATTACATTGATGTAATGAGCAAAGAAGCAGTAAGAGCCTTTCTGGATTCAACTCATGAGAAATATTATTCCTTATTTGGAGAGGAATTCGGAAAGGGTATGAAGGGATTCTTTACTGATGAACCACGTCTATACGGAGATTTTGAGGGGGATATACCCTGGTCATACGCTATAAAAGACTTGTTTCAGAAAGATTATGGGTATGATATCGTCGAAAAGTTACTTGGACTGTTCCTTCCTGTGGAGGGATATGAGAAGGTAAGGTATGATTTTTGGCAGTTAGTCAGCGACCTTTTTTCCAACTCTTATGTTAAACAGATAGGAGATTGGTGCCGGGAGCATAATTGCATGCTGACAGGCCATATCATGATGGAAGAAAGCCTTTTCTCACAGATGACCGGCAGCGGTGGTGTAATGCCTCTCTACGAACATATGCAGCTGCCGGGAATTGATTGGCTCAGACGAATGATAAGTACCCCCATAGTTCCAAAACAGGCAGGTTCAGTTGCAGCGCAATTAGGCAAAGGACGTGTTATAACCGAATCCTACGCTCTGTGCGGATGGAATGTAAACTTCGAGGAACTTAAGTGGATAGCAGAATGGCAGTATGTCAATGGGGTAAATCTCATGTGCCAGCATCTTGAGGGATATACACTGCGGGGAGTAAGAAAAAGGGATTATCCTCCGTCATTATTTATACAGCAGACATGGTGGAAGCAATACTCACAATTTAATGATTATCTTGCCAGACTGGGATTTTTGCTTTCTTCAGGCAAAGCTGTTGTGGATACTCTTGTGATTCATCCTATAAGAAGCGGATGGATTGCATATGATGGTAGCAATAATCAGAACATAAGTAATTTGGATAAAGAATTTATTGTATTGTCGGAAACATTAGCAGGTCTGCATATTGACTATCATTTTGGAGATGAAGGTTTAATCCGAAAGTATGGAAGTGTCAGTGAGGGCATATTAAAAATTGGGCTGTGTGAGTACAGGACAATTATTCTGCCATCAATGATTACTCTGGATATGAATACTATGCAAGTGTTAATTGAGTTTGCAGAGCAGGGAGGAACGGTATTTTACAGCGGTAATTTTCCATATCTTGTTAATGGGGAAAAGAGCACCAGGATAGATTACCTTAAGAATAAAGCCGTATCCTTAATTATGGATACAAACAAAATATATGATAGCTTAAAAAATGTAATTACCCCTTCGATCAGTATTTGCCGGAACCACAGTGAAATAGAAGCAATTCGCTATCAGCAGAGGGATATAGATGGCAATATGGTATTCTTTATAGTAAATCAGGATAATGCACAGGCATATAATGCTGAAATAAAAATTAATGTTCCCGGCAAATTACGCAGACTATACCTTGAAAATATGCAGTTGGAGGATGTGGATTATGTTTTTGAAAACAGCATTCTGAAATGCAATATTGAATTTGCTCCAATGCAGTCCTGTATTTTAATAGTAGAAAAAGAAGCTGCTCAATTGGCTGGCGGTATAAAAGATAATACTTCAACAAACACAGTGGAAAATACTACAAAATACTCAGCAGGCGAAAGCCCGGCACAAGTAATAAAGCCTGGTCCCGAGTGGGTAATTGAAGAAATGGGCTTAAATACTTTAACCTTGGATTTCTGCTCATACAGGATTAATAATGGGAACTGGAGCAAAAGAACTCCGGTAATAAAGCTTTTGGATGTGCTCTTGAAACTTAAAAAAAGCTGTGATATTTCGTTGAAATTTGAATTTGAGGCTTGTCTTGACCTTGAATTAAACCAGGAAATGTATCTGGTGCTGGAGAAGGCAGATGAATTTTCAATCTTACTTAACGATGTTGAAATTCCTTATACAGACATAGGATGGTGGAAAGATTACTCTTTCCAAAAAGTTGATATCAAAGGACGGGTTAGAAACGGAAAGAATACAATCATACTGAACAGAAGGTTTTATCAGTCGCAAAAAGTATATGATACACTGTTTGGTGAAGATGTGTACGAGACAGAACTAAATAAGCTTACCTATGATGTAGAGCTGGAAAGTATATATATACTGGGTGATTTCGGAGTAGAGAGCAAGTCTGAATATATCAACAGTGAAAGGAATGCAGTAATGACAGAGGGTCCATTTGTTATTGTTGACAGACCAGCAAAACTAAAAAGTGGAGATTTCACCAGACAGGGTCTGTCCTTCTTTGCTGAAAATTTGCTGGTAAGTCAAATGATTACAGTTGGGGAAGAGGCAAATGCAAGCGTATTTTTGGATATTGGCCGTCCAAATGCTCCTATGATTAATCTTTATCTGAATGATAAATTTGTTAAGACAATACTTTGGGCTCCATTCAAGACAGAGGTTTCACAGTTTCTAAAAACGGGGGAAAACAAGTTGACTCTCGAATTTTTCTCCAGCAATAGAAATTTATTAGGCCCTCATCATCATAAAGATGGTGAGTGTTACAGTGTAGGCCCTGATAGTTTTACCGGAAAATGGAGCTGGGTTGAGAAAAAAACAGAAGCAATCCCAAGCACCGAGGAAGAAAGAATGTCCGATTACTGGCTGGATAGATATGCATTTGTAGAATTTGGTCTGAAGTTATAGGTAATGATATAACTAATGATGGATATAATGGTTCCAGGATTAGTTACCTTGATATAAAATCTAATATGAAATATAATAAGAAATAACTAAATAATAAAGCATAATTTTGAAATAGCCACTTCAAAATTGTGAAGTTATTGTTTAGTTATTTCTATTATGCTGGGTTAAAAAACTCAGCATTTTGATTTGTATATTGATGGTTTTCACGCTCATGCCCTATCCGGCTCACGGTGGGTGTGTATAAATACAAGTTACTTATATTTTGTGAGTCAGAAAGGCTAATAGTACTTAAAATGGATTTGTTAAACGGGTTGAATAAAGAACAAAAGAACGCTGTTCTTCATAATGAGGGACCACTTCTGATACTTGCCGGTGCAGGATCTGGTAAAACAAGAGTTCTTACCAACAGAATAGCGTACCTGATAAAGGAAATAGGGGTTTTTCCTTCAAACATACTGGCAATAACTTTTACAAACAAGGCTGCAAGAGAGATGAGAGAAAGAATTGACAGCCTGATCGGAGACCTGAGTAATGACATGTGGGTGGGCACATTTCACTCCATATGCATAAGGATTCTAAGAAGGGATATTGAAAAGCTGGGTTTTGACAGAAGCTTTGTCATCTATGATACACAGGATCAGCAGGTGGTTATAAAGGAATGCCTGAAGGAATTGAATATAAACGAAAAAAACTTTCCGCCGAAATCTGTTCTGGAGAACATTGGTAAACAGAAGAATGAGCTTATTGATGCTGCTCACTTTGAGAAACTTTATGCTTCGGATTTCCGCTTGGGTAAGATATCCAAGCTTTACAGCCTGTATCAGAAAAAGCTGAAAAACAATAATGCACTTGACTTTGACGATATTATCATGTATACCATAAAGCTTTTTGACCAGAACCCTGAAGTGCTGAATTTCTACCAGAGGAAGTTCAGATATATACTTGTGGATGAGTATCAGGATACAAATACTGCCCAGTACATGCTGGTCAGAAAATTGTCTGAAGCGCATGGAAACCTGTGCGTTGTAGGTGATGATGATCAGGGGATTTACAGCTGGAGAGGTGCCAATATCCGGAACATTCTGGACTTTGAAAAGGATTTTAAGGGCTGCAAAACTGTAAAGCTTGAGCAGAATTATAGATCTACGCAGACTATTCTGGATGCTGCAAACCACGTCATAAAAAACAATACCGGCAGAAAATGCAAGAGTCTGTGGACTGACAACGATGGCGGAAACAAAATTATCATGTGCGAAAATGAAAACGAGCATGAGGAAGCTCTGTATACGGCCAGGGAAATTCAAAGGCTCATAAATGACGAAGGACGTAAGTTCAAGGATTTTGCCGTTCTTTACAGAATTAATGCCCAGTCCCGTGTAATAGAAGAAATGTTTATGCGGGAAGGTCTGCCTTACAAGATAGTGGGGGGACAAAAGTTCTATGACAGAAAAGAAATAAAGGATATAATTTCTTATCTGAGATTGATTCAGAACCCTGCTGACAACGTGAGCCTGAAGAGAGTTGTCAATGTTCCGAAGAGAGGAATTGGAGATGCAACGGTAGATACTGCGGAAGACCTGGCCCTTGAAAGCGGAGTATCTATATTTTCAATAATATCTAACGCTGACGAATGTCCTGCACTAAAGAGAGCGGCCAATAAGCTGAACAACTTTTCAACCATGATATTAAAGCTCAGAACCATGAAGGAAAACATGGGGATAGCCGATTTGCTGGATATGGTGGTTAGTGATACCGGTATCCTCAAGGAATATGAAATTGAGAATACTGTTGAAGCATTGTCAAGAATAGAAAATATCAAGGAATTGAAGTCTGTTGCGATGGAGTTTGAAAAGCAGAGCGAAGATAACAGTCTTGAGGAATTCCTGGCACATATTTCACTTGTTTCCGATCTGGACAACCTTGAAGAGGAACAGGATTATGTGGTGCTGATGACCATGCACAGCGCCAAGGGGCTTGAGTTCCCCGTAGTTTTCATTCCCGGAATGGAAGAGGGAGTTTTCCCTGGCTATAGGGCCATTACAGAAGGGCCTGAACAGCTGGAGGAAGAACGGAGACTCTGTTATGTAGGCATTACACGTGCCAGAGAAAAGCTGTATTTGTCCAATGCCCGTTTTAGAACGCTTTTTGGCAACTCCAGCTATAACAAACCTTCAAGGTTTTTGTCTGAAATTCCTGAGGAGCTGGTGGAGTATCCCTTCAAGCCTTCGAGGAATTCCTTCCAGCAGAATGAAAGTATAGGTTGGACTAATGCCCAAACCTGGAGTTCAAGACAAAGTTCGAGTTCTGCTCAAAGTTGGAGTTCTGCTTCAAGCTGGAGCAGCAGCAAAAATTCGGGAGCTGCCCAGCGTGGGGGTACATCCGGTTCAGCTGATTCCGGACTGCCCTGGGAAACCGGCAGCTCATCCGGCTCAGGATTACCCTGGGAAACTAACAGTTCCTCCGGAGCCGATAAGCCAAAAACTGCAGGTGCCGGTTCCTTAAAGGATCTGCTTAATTCAAACCTGGTATCCAGGGGTTTTGGTGCCAATAACCCGGTCGGCAGCAGCTCTGCTCCCAAGACTACTGACAACAGATCGATGGGATTTGGGTCGGGAGCAGGAAAAGCACTGAGATCACCATCGACGGCTGCAGATTTTAGCCTTGGGGAAAAGGTAGAGCACAAGAAATTTGGAAAGGGTACAATCACCAAAGTTACAGCTGACAATGGAGATCAGATGCTTGAGATACAGTTTGATGGAGCAGGCATGAAAAGACTCATGGCTTCCATGGCTAACTTGAAGAGAATATGATTGAATTTCAAAATATAAACATGATTATTGATATTGGAATTTATATAATTATTATATATAATTAATGGTAAAGTGATGCTATATGGAGCCTGCGGTTATACTGCGGCTCCATATAATATGGTATTAGTAAAACCGTGTTCACAAATTATCAGTTTTTTGCTATAAAAGAGCTCTAATTATTCCATTATCCAGGAGCTGATATTGTGATAAATTGTTATTGACTTTAAAAATGCCCATATAAGATTGGGTAAAATGTTTTTAAATTAGATACCCTCTATTGACAATGTACAACACGCCTCACGCCGGCTATTTTGTCACTTTTCTTTGTTGTCGTCCTTGCCTTGCGTCAGCAAGGCTGCGTCCATCCTCCTCGAAAATTGCCAAAATATCTCGATGTGAGGTCGATGATTTTTGAGCGAGAGAATTTGGCTTGCGACAAGGCGAAGATGCGCAGAAAGGCTTTGTGCCTTGCAAGCGGCTTCAACGCAGCCGCAGGGCAAATTCACCACTCAAAAACGTATTGTACATTGTTAATAGAGGGTATTATGTATAGAAGCAATAATTGTCCAATTGTAAGATAAATCACCAATGTATAGCTTTAGAATAAGTATACAAAAATAAATATACCATTTAAAGGTAAAGAATTGTTATAAATAGATCTTATCAGATTAATCTTTAAAAAACTTTTAGAATAAAAAATAATGCATACCCTTTTCCTGATATGCATTACCTATCAGCTGTTATGTTCTTTCAAACTTCATTTTTATTGAATCCAGGTCAGCCCCAACGATTTTAATTTTGGTTAAATCTGATATTCCCAAGCCTTCCTGGGCTGCCAGCCGGACATGCGGTACCTCCTCAAGTGTAAAGCCCATAAAGTTTAATGCCACAGTATCAACTGCAACAGGATCTATTCCGGCTAAAACAATATTGGATTTTACAGGCCTAACCATTAATGGGCCATATCCTTCTCCTCCAACAATTCCATCTATTACTACGAAATCCGGTTTCCTTAATTTGTTCAAATCAACTATTGCTTCTTTTAGTCCCAGGAGATGAAGCTTCTCCTTATAATCTATACCATAAAATTTGGTTGGGGGTACTCCCATTGAATTTTTAAGACTTAATGTGACACCCGCATCATATTCAAAATGAGTCTTTAATTTAGCTACTGAAATGACAATATCCGCATCCATATATACTTTAGGAATAAATAGTACTTCCTTTGTTAAGCTATTTTCCGGTATAAGCCCATAACAGCTTTCTTTTCCTAAATCATTCATATCGAACAATTCAGCACCTGAAATTTCATTATACATGGCTATATCAAATACATTTTCGTATGGTGTTGCCTCTGCAATAATTATTTTTCCGGCACCACATCTCTTTGCAATATTTACAACTTCCTGTACAACCCTATAATCAGTGGCTATTCCGTCTTCCAGACATGCCGGCTTTACAAGGTTTGGTTTGATTACTACAGTTGAGTTTTCCTTAATAATACCTTCAAGACCACCTGCATTTTCAATAGCCTTCCTTGTCACGTCCGGGTAATCACTGCCTAATCCAATTCCCACGATTGGTTCAAATGCATTTTTCAATGCAGGTTCTTGTATTTTCTCTTTCACATGTACAGGTATTTCAGTCTTATTCTCCACAGTAACATCTCCTTTCCTACAAACAACTTGTTTTGTAATTTGTTTGAATACTAGTGATTACAGCATACACAATTACTTTAAAATCCTTTTAAGTTATTACATTAACATAATATGTATGATATGTGCCTTTAGAATCAAAACAGTATATTTTGTTTAGTAATTAGTTTATGTAATAAGATGCCGTACTTCTTGTTTTGTGAATGATTTACGGGTATTAAAAAACCGCATGTTCAGGTTGCTGAATGTGCGGCAATAGAATAATCCTTGATAAATGCGATTTACTCAATTATAATCTTCAATCACAAATTATTTCTTAATACTTTGAAAAATACTCTGTTATTTCCGGGTCTCTCTTTCCCATAACATCTCCTTTATATTTCCAAGTTTTCTGTTTAAAAAGATTTCACATTATCATTAAATTTAAATAGCTCGCCGCTATAATGTATAACTAATCTACTATAAAAAGCTTGGCGCCTTTTTCTGTATATGAACGATGTGGATTAACATTATCTGCTACATGATAACTAATTCCTGGAGTTAAAGTGAATTTTCTGCCATCATTAAGCTCAGTAACCAATTCACCGTCCAAGCATAGAAGAACATGACCTCGATTGCACCAGTGGTCTGCCAAATATCCAGGTGAATACTCAACCATACGAACACGGATATTGCCCATTTCAAAAGTTCGCCAATAAGCTTCACCTGTCACCCCTGTATGTATTGTTGGTTCTATTGTAGTCCAATCAATTGTACAAAACGGTACATCCACAATTTTCATATGTAGTCCTCCTTATAACAAATAAACAGAAAACAGCACTTCATCTTTACTGAATGTGCGGAAATAGAATGATTTTTGTAGTTCTTCCAGAATATGCACTAAGGAGTATAATCAATGTCCTTACCAAGATTCGTGGTGTATTTTGTTAGTTTCAAATCTGTTTGGCTGAACCTTATTCTCATCAGTATATCCAAATGCAATCAAAGACACCGGTCGTATGTGACTTGGCAACCCAAACTCATTAATTATATCTTTGTAAAAATCTGACCCCTGTTTTACCCCGCACCATACGCCGCCAAGTCCAAGAGAGTGAATTGCAAGAAGCATATTCTGTGATGCAGCCGAACAATCCTCTATAAGCCATTCCGGTATGCCCTGCACAATTTTATCTCCGCATACAATTATACAGGCGGCCGCAGTACTCAGCATTTTTACATATGAGTTATTTCTCATAATATGTGTCATTTTCTCTCTGCTCTGAGTAACGACAAAATGAAAAGGGCGTTTGTTTGTTGCAGACGGCGCACAAAGCCCAGCATTCAAAATTGTTTGTAATAACAAATCACTAATATTTTTATCGATAAACGAGCGAATACTCACGCGTTCTCTTATAGTTTTAATTGCTTCATTGTCCAGTAGCTCAGGCTCAGCTACTTCAGATGTACTTATGCTATGTGGTGCTATATCTAACGGAACGTTCAAATGATCATCTTCACTTAATCCAAGGTTTTTGAGAAGTTGTTTGCTAAAAAAAATACAGTATTTTTCGTTGCCCCTTGACATCAGTTTTGACTTGAACTCAACCCCACCAATGACACACATAACATAGATTGACCCTTTAAGAATTCCAAATTCCGTCCTTGGGTTAAACGGGAGATATGCAATAACAGAGTTGCCTTCCCTTTTAATATCTATCATACATTTCATTTAAATTCTCCCCCTGCAGGTTATAGCCAATGATATTAAAACTTGTTTTATATTTTAAAATCATAGACTTTTATCTTAATCACTTATCATTCAGAGCAGCTATACCCGGCAGCTCCTTACCTTCCAGAAACTCAAGTGAAGCCCCTCCCCCAGTTGAGACATGTGATATTTTTCCGGCAAAACCCATTTGTTCGATTGCTGAAGTAGAATCACCTCCACCAACGATTGAAATCGCTTCTGACTCAGCGACTGCTTTGGCAATTTCCCTTGTTCCTCCTGCAAAATTATCAAATTCAAATACTCCCATTGGTCCATTCCATAGTATAGTCTTTGCACTACCTATTACCCCTGAGTATCTTTTAACTGTTTCAGGGCCTATATCCAACCCCATCCACCCCTCAGGCATATTCTCAGATATAACAATTTTAATTTCAGTTTCATTTTTAAATTCCTTACCGACCTTGTGATCTTCTGGAAGTAAAAATTGTATACCTTTCTTCTTAGACTTTTCCATAAGGCTTACCGCCAGATCTAATTTATCGTCTTCACACAATGAATTGCCTATATTCATTCCTTTAGCCTTCAGAAATGTATAAACCATTCCTCCACCTATAACAAGCCCATCAACTTTATCGATAAGATTTTCTATTACTCCTATCTTGTCTGATACTTTTGCCCCTCCCAGTATGGCAACAAACGGCCTGGCAGGATTTGAAAGAGTCTTTCCCAAAAACTCTATTTCCTTTTTAATCAGAAAGCCGCATACTGCGGGAAGGTATTTAGCGACCCCTGTGGTTGAAGCATGAGCCCTATGTGCCGTTCCAAAAGCGTCATTCACATATATGTCAGCAAGTTCTGCCAGCTCTTTTGCAAATAGAAGATCGTTTTTCTCCTCTTCCTTATGAAACCTCACATTCTCCAACATTAGTACTTCCCCTTCTTTAAGGTTGGAAGCCTTTACTTTTGCATCTTCACCAATTACGTCCATTGCCAAAATTACAGGTTTATTTATCAATTCACTCAATCTGGCTGCGGCGGGCCTCATACTAAACTTATCTTCAAAACCATTCTTCGGCCTTCCAAGATGAGATACAAGTATTATTTTTGCATTGTTATTTATAAGGTAATTTATTGTTGGCAATGCTCCAACTATTCTATTATCGTCGGTAATACACCCACTAGAATCAAGCGGTACGTTGAAGTCCACTCTTACAATTACTTTTTTGCCCCTTACATCAATATCCTCTATTGACTTCTTACCGGTCATCCCAATATCAAACACCCCTTTAAAAAATTCTTATATATTAATAAGCTATGAGCGGATCATAAACAAATATTTTAGTATATGAAATTTAACTTAAATTGCTTTTGAGCTTTTTTTCCTGATAGGATAAAATTCCTTCAATAAATTTAAGTAGTCAGGCAGCTTTGCGAGATCTGGCTCCCAGAATTCAAAAGTAATGCCATTACATTTTTCAATAAAACGGTTATGAAGGGTATAAGCTTTCCGAAATTTACATTTTCCAACCTTTTCATTGTGACAATGGTTACATTTTCCGAATTCTCCGGTGAAAACTTCCTTTATGTAGGGCTTGGTGGTTTCAATATATTGTTGGTGGTTGTCGATACTATTTAGATAAAGGCGCAAAACAATACTGTTCTCTCTGATATATATGCGGGCTGCAACCTGTTTGTTCTTTACACCGATCTTTGAATAAATAATCATATATCTGCCCCAGCAAAAGCCACTTCCGATTTCCCCACCAAAACCATAGCCCAATTTTGATATTTCATTATCAAATTCAATAATAAACGCCTTATCCTCATCGGATATAATATTAAACCTGTCTTCCTTCATCATTGTTTCCACTTCATGCACCTCAAAAAATATATTTATAATATACTATATCTGGAATTATATGAAGTCAATAGAATTTTTGTATATATTTAAGCCATCAGCTTCTTATAGAGAAAGAGCAGTAAAAGTGAAACATCAGTTCAGCCCTTTTACTGCTCTTTGTTTAAGATACCTATGTTTGAATTACTTATTTTAAGATACTTGGTTTTAAGATATTTATATTTAAGCTACTTATTTTATGATACTTATATTTGAGATAAATATCTTTATAAATACTTTTTTTAATATAGCAGTTAATTCTCTGTTTTACATCATTATTTCATTATAACAACAACATGATGAACTGTACCAGGACTAAAAACGGGAATCCTGTCAGCTTCTGCCCCATCCACCGTTATTTTTGCTACTCCGCTGCTTACTTTGTTGGGATTCTGCACCTCAATATTGTATATTGCACCTCGGAATACTCTCATGGCCTTAAAGCCCTGCCAATGAGATGGAATACATGGATCAACAACCAGGCTGTCATAGTCTGCTCTGACACCAAGAATAAATTGTGTGGCTGCTACCATATTCCAGGCCGCTGTACCTGACAGCCAGGAATTTCTGCCCACTCCGAACTGAGGATGTTCTTTTCCCAAAATATTCTGACAATAGACGTAAGGCTCAACCTCGTATAGCTCAGCGCCATCATTTCTCCTGGCAGGGAGTATCTGACTATAGTATTCAAAGGCTTTATCTCCATGACCCAGCATAATTTCGGCTATCATAACCCATGGGTTGGTGTGCAGGAATATTCCTCCGTTTTCCTTTGCTCCGGGCGGATAGGTAGTTACACCACCCTTTGTATCATCGTACCGGGTATAGGATGGATACATTGCTACTATACCGAATTTTGAATTCAAGTACTTGTCAACCGATTCCATACATTTCGCAGCTTTTTCATCATCTGCAACCTTTCCCAGCACAGCCCAGGACTGTGAATTAATAAAAATCTTGCCGAACTCGTTCTCTTTACTGCCCAGCGGCTGCCCGCAGTCATCAAATGCTCGCTTATACCATTCCCCGTCCCAACTGCTCTCGTTTATCGCATTCTTCATCTCCTCAAACATGGCTTGATATTTAGTGCAAAGCTCCCGGTTTCCCAGATGCCCGCATAATTCAATCATTTCTGCAGCCGCTCTGCAGTACAGCATTGAGGTAAAAACACTTTCTGCAATGCCTTTCCCGGTATCGAGATTCAATGTGTCGTTCCAGTCTGCACGTCCTGCAAGTGCAATATTGTTCGGCCCTCTGTTATTGCAGGTAAATTCCAGAGCCATATTCAAATGCTCCAGGACCGGGGCCGAAATAGTTTTATCATTGTATAGTACAGACTGGTTCAGGAACTCGAAGTCGCCGGTCTCCTTTACGTAGTTGTTGACAGCCAGAACGAGCCACAGGTGATCGTCAGAATACCAGTCAAACTTCTTGACCGGCGCATCACCCTGCCCTCCTTCCCCAGTCAGCGGGAAAAACAGATGATATGCTCTTCCGTCGGAGTACTGGCACTGCAGCAGCTTTATTATCAGTTGTTTTGCTTCCTCAGGTATGGTGTGCATTACTCCAAGCGTATCCTGGGCACTGTCGCGTATACCCATCCCTCTTCCCAGTCCCAGCT
The DNA here is from genome assembly GCA_023409265.1 of Bacillota bacterium. Lineage (GTDB taxonomy): Bacteria > Bacillota > Clostridia > Acetivibrionales > DSM-1351 > Ruminiclostridium. The sequence goes on from JAEYHZ010000004.1 coordinate 387,209, forward strand.
GATATAGAGAAACAAAACGTGACCAGTTAAAGGTTGTTTTACACTGATACTGATTCCATATATTAACAAACAGGTTCATATCCTCATCAGGTGTTTCAACACTTAGTTTTCCAGTGTAGCTGTTCCAGTAATTCTTTAATCTGGCCAGAGCCGCCCTCGAATTTTCAGGTGTTAAGTAATCTGCGATATCAGCCTTAATTGTATTTCTGTCCTCAGCAAAGCCCAGTACAAATACAATTTCTCTCTCCTCTTTTGCAGCCAGATCAACATCAATGCAGAAGGCTCCTACACCATTCATTCTATAGGAAATTGAATTACTGCAGCTGCCCTGTTCAACTGCCAGAGGATTGCTCTCTGAACGGTATTTTCCTATAAAGGCTTCCAGATTGGTATCGTAGCTGCTGATCCTTTCGGATGTTGCAAAGAAAGCAGCGTTATCACTTATATAGTGAGGATAATATGTAATAATTCCATCTTCAAACCGGCCTTGATTTATCTGCTGTACCCAGTCAACATTTTGCTGATCCATAATAGCCTGCCAGAAGCAGAACTCCGAATATGCAAATACCTGCAGCTTCTGTTGAACTGCTCTTGTGTTGGCTACCTTCAAGTGCCATATTTCAAAGTTTTTATTATCAGGAACAAAATAAGTTACTTCTCCGAAAATACCTTGATACTCTCCGTTCAGAACAGTATAACCCATTCCATGGCGACAGCTGTAGCTGTCAAGCTTTCTTTGTACAGGCTGATAACCGGGGTTCCAGTATTCACCATTTTCCCTGTTCCTGATATAAATATATCTGCCGGGCCGGTCCATGGGAATATTATTATACCTGTACCTTGTAACACGTCTGTTTTGAGGGTCCTTATGAAAACTGTACCCTCCTCCCGTATTTGATACTATTCCGCCATAAGCTCCGCTTCCAATATAGTTTATCCATGGCGTCGGCGTATCAGGTCTTGTAACTACATATTCCTTACTTTTTCTGTCAAAATATCCATACCTCATATTATCCTCCTTCAGCTATGGGAACGTTCCCAATTTTAAATAAAAAACAACTATATAATGGGAGTCAGCTTTCCTCCCAAAATTATTAACAACAAGAAATGTACATGGAATTCTAAAAGCAATTTTCATAAGACCGGATGTCTTCTTTGGTGATTTATTTAATCTTATTGTCAGATACTTTGGAACAGGAGGTTCCCGGGTATAGCTCCGTGTCAAAAGTTAGAACTCTAGGCACGGAATTTTTGTCGTTAATATTTTCCATAATAAGTTCCATAGCAGCCCCGGCCACTTTTTCCATTGGTTGTTTCATTGATGTAAGCCGGATATTGGATGGAATGAAACGAAGAAGTTCATATATATTGTCAAAGCCTACGATGGAAATATCCTCAGGAATATTGATTCCCAAACTAATGGCTTTCTGTATGGCTTCATAGCCCTGCAAATCATTAAAAGCAAACAAGGCAGTCGGTGGGTCAGGCAGGCTGATAAGCTTCTCTAGAGCTGATGCCCCTGTGTTTTCACCGGCATCAGTATATATAACGTAGTCTTTGTTAAAATTAATTCCTGACGTATTAAGTGCTTCCATATAACCGTTCATTCTGTCCGAAGCAGCCCTGTGAATTAAATTACCTGTAATATGTGCTATTTTTCGGTGCCCAAGTCCAATTAAATAATCTACAGCTTTTTTAGCACCGGAAAAATTATCTATAATAATATTGTTTACCTTCAGGTCATTAAAATGATTTTCTATAACTACCAGCGGGAAATTCGTATTAATTACTTTCTGAACAAGTTCCTTATCCCTTGTATCACTTCCAAACAGAATAAGTCCATCTGCGGCTCCTCCTGTAAAGTACTGAATATACCGGGCTTTGGAATTGAAATCATCGTTTGAGCTGCTGAAAACTACATTATAATTATACCGGGCAGCACATTGCTCCAAAAGATTTGCCAGTTTCAAATAAACCGAGTAGTTGAACTCATTGTATATGACTCCAATTACTCCGGCTTTTCTTGAAACAAGGCTTCTTGCTGCTTGATTGGGTATGTAATTTAAGTTATCAATAGCCTCAAGAACCTTTATTCTCGTATCTTCCCTTACTCCCGGCTGATTGTTTATTACCCTTGATACCGTCGTTTTTGAAACGCCGGCAGTTCTTGCTATATCAAATATATTTATCAAAATTTCCTCCAAGACCCATGGCTGCAACAAATATATCATCATACACAAAATTAGTTTGCAACATAGTAGGGAACGTTCCCATGAATTCTATTATATAGCAAAGGCACAATTACATACAAGAATAAATTGTTAATCTTACAACGCTATAATATCAATAAGACTTAAAAAGTCAGGACCGGTTCTGTCTCACCAGCTCATAAATCATTATTGATGCAGCTATTGAAGCATTCAAGGACTCTGCCCTGCCCGGCATTGGAATTTTTACCAGCGTGTCAGACATTTCAGCAGTTTCATCGCCTATGCCGTTTGCTTCATTTCCCACAATTATAGCACTCTTACAGGTTAAATCCTCGTCATAATAATTGTTTTGTCCATTGAGATGAGATGCTATCACTTTAAAGTCATTGAGCTTTAGATTACGTATAGTTTCGATTATATCCAAATTTTCTATGATGGGCAGATGAAAGACTGATCCCATAGTGGAACGGAGTACTTTCGGAGAATACAAATCAACGCAGCCTTTTGTCATTAATACTGCTGAAACACCTGCAGCATCGGCAGTTCTGATAATGGTTCCAATATTGCCGGGATCCTGGAGGCTGTCCAATATAACTATAAATTTGCCGTTTTCTATAGCTTTGCTAAATTCTACAGGCTGCTTTTTCAGCACAGCCAGAACACCCTGGGGTGACTGTGTATCCGATATCTCTTTAAAAAGCTTATCTGGTACCTTATAAATATGGTCGCACACTCCGCTTAATCTTGAAAAAAGCGCAGAACCACCATTTAAGCTATCAAGCTTATCTGAAATAACAGCCTTGATAATATTTTGTCCATCGTCTATTGCATCATTAACAAATCTGATACCTTCAACAAAATAAAGTCCCTGCGAATCTCTGTATTTTTTCTGGTGTAATGCTTTAATATCCTTTATAGTGCTGTTCTGACTGCTTTGTATAAAGTTCACCGTTATGTCCTCCGGAGTTAACAAAATTTACTCAAATTAATATTATGTACAATTGAACCGTTATTTTTAAATACAAATGGCTACTTATGGCTAATATAAAACTCTTTAAGTTCAGCTTTCACTTCTTCTGAAAGATTATGCCATCTGATGCCCCGTATTGCTCCTTCAAGACCATAAAGTCTGTTTAGGCAAGCAGAGTCATCAATACTTTTTATTCTAAGCCAGGCCTGTTTGCTGCCCATGTCAGTTAACTGTTCAAATGTAGTAATTCCCACTTCATTCAGCTGACGACCTACCTCTTTACCTATATTAGGTAGCTTTATTAACTCACTCAAAAATTGTTCCTCCTTTATAATTATCCATTTAATTATTATCCAATATTTTTTTAAGAAAATATTTTTTAAAACCCTCCGGACAGTCCTCCAGTGTAGCATATATTTCATAACCGTTTTTTATGTAGAAATCAGGAGCTTGAAAACTGAATGTATCCAGCAGAATAATCCTGCACCCTTTTTCAAGGGCAATTTGTTCAGCCTGTCTTAAAAGTTTTTTCCCTAATCCAAACTTTCTAAAATTTTCGTCAATCCAAAAAATATTTATATTTAATCTGCGCCAGTAGGCTATTTCACCTAAAAGACCACCGATTACATTACCGTTCTCATCTCTCAATAAAAGTTGCAATGGCTCAAAAAGCACATTCTGCTCTGATGGAACATTTTTTAAATTGTATTCAATCAATTTTGATTTAATGTAATTCCTCTCTTGTTCAGAGCAGTCCTCTGAAATTTTAAGATTCATCGGTTTCTCCCTTCAAGGCCTCTCTCACCTTCTTTGGCAGTTTCCCCAAAACTGTCGTATAGGAATGGTCAATCATGGTTCTAAGGTCATCATCTGAAACCTGCCCATTCAAATGAACCGTATTGAAATAAGGCTGCTGAATGGGCGGACAATGATAGCCCCGTACAACAGTATCTGGGTATAGGTTTCTATAAATTGTCCCTGTTATTTTATCACAGTTTAACGTAATTTTCCTATCCTCAGACCTGGGATAGATCTGAGCAAAAAGTCTTTTATGAACTTTAACGCATATTGGAACTTCTCCAAAGGGGAAATCCAGATAGGAACCTTTCTTTGAGAGACAATAACTTATAATTTCTTCGGTTGTCATATTTACCTGCCTGCTCGTATAATTACTCATTTGTCAAATCAATTATTCAATCAATTTTGAAAATAAATTGGATTATTTTATACCCTATCCGGTTTACATGCAAAAGCCAGAATATGCCCGTCAGGATCAGAACCATAGGCTACATTATCTCCCCAGCCGCGGAGTTCAGTTTTACTGATTCCTGTTCCTCCGGCCTGTACTATTTTTTCATAGCATTCATCGGGATTGTCAACAAAAATATAGATTTCGCTTCGGGGTATTCCATTGGCGTCATTTGGATTCTGAATTTTGCCCTCAAGTATTCGCATTATTCCTGCTTCAGGCATAATCCCCAATGAAACCTTATCCCCCAGTTCAAACTCGGTCATACCTGGTACATTTAAACGTGGTTCATAACCTAAAACCTTTTGGTAAAATGTTTTACTTCGCTCCTGATCCTTAACGTATATTATGAACATTACACTATTGTCTTTTGATATAATCACTGAAACCATCCTTTACTTTTTTTGAAGATTTTTACAATATACAATTTTACTGCTATTGCTATTCATAACGGTATGGCAGCAGCTCCTCAAGTTTTACCACCTTTCCCTCATCAACCAAAACATCTGCTTTCAGATTATCCTTATTAATCTGATATATAAACTCTCTGCATCTTCCGCACGGAGGATATACCTTTCCTCCTGCACCAACAGAAACAATTTTAACTATTCTGGATTCACCATTTGTAATCATTTGGGCAATTGCAGCATGCTCGGCACAAAATCCCATACTGGAAGGTGTATCTATGCATACGCCTGTATAAACATTTCCTTTATCTGTAAGCAAAGCACTTGCAACAGATGCAACATAGCAATTCTTTGACAGTTGCCGGGGGCTTACCTTTTCAAATGCTCTTTCCCTTAATTCTTCCAAAGTCATATAAAGCTCCTTTACCGTAATTTTGATCGCAAATAAGCAACCATAATTACAAAGTTATAAATTTCTATTGTATTTTTTGAGTATGCTCTATGTATACATGGTCAAATTAGTATTACACTTTCCTATACCACAAAGCATCTTTATTACAGCTTCTGTACTTTTTTCAGCTACTTCTATAAAATTTTGTCTCTCACTTATATCTCCCAGATAATGTGCATCCGAAGAATATATTTTGTTAATATTCTTTAATTTCAAGTGGCGTTCTTCCAGCGATACTTCCTTGGTTTTGTCCTTAATTTCCACACAGCTAATATCTATGTCTTCCGGTATTGTTCCAAAGCTTGCAAGGAGTGAAGCAGCCGGTCTGTCTATATGGGCCGGAACAGCCAGCCCTTTCAACTCCCTGTTAACAACCCGGAATACTTCATTAATGGTAATAGTAGTTGCTACAAGGAGTAACCGGTCTTCCTTTTTAATTATATTATCATCCCGGTCCATTATTAATTGAGGTCCAAAAACAGCTTCATTATTTTTATAAGCAGGCAGTCTTGAGTATATCCACGCCTGCATTTCCATCGCTCTTTTCAAATCCGGAAACAAACATATTAAATGAATCTCTTCAGCCGTTTCAACTTCCATCCCCGGAATAACCAAAAGCTGCTTATCAGCAGCAGAAGAAATACACGCCTCAACATTGGAACAGGAATTATGGTCCGTAATGGCTATAATGTCCAACCCCTTCAGCATACTCATATTAACAATATTGTTGGGTGTCATGTCATTATCTGCACAAGGAGATAATGCAGTATGTATATGAAGATCGTATGCCAGCTTCAAAATAACCTCCGACTTTCTTATAGAGCTCTGCTAACTTTCTTTAAATTTTAAAAGCTTTGACTCAACAATTCTTCTGCTTATCTCAAAGGAATTCAAACTTGAACCTATAATAATAATCCCATTTTCCCTGGCTTTTTCAAGAGTAAATTCCTCAACTTTAATATCCTCCGGAATTATTACGCAGGACACCTCTGTCAGCAAAGCCACAGCAGGTACATTAACATTTGTCAGTACTGTTATCCATGCATCCCCTTTTTTTGCGTGGGACATTACCCAGCTTAAAAGATCACAAATATATACATTTTCCACTTTCGCTTCAAAATCCGCACTGTTATCGGTCAATAATCTTCCTGAGATGATTTTTACCAAATCCTTAATATTCATAACAATATCCAATCCAAATCAATTTGTATTCCAGTTATCTGTATTCTTATTTATAAAGTAATGTTAAAAAGTATCCTGGTTATAAAGTGTCTTTCTTATAAAGCATTACTAGTTATCACCATTTGTGTCTGTATCCAGAACCGGTGGGACTTTTCCCCCCAGCACTACCATTTCTTCAGCAAGATCACGGATTCTTTGTCTCAGTTTAAAAATGCAGTCATTTTCATTTGCAATCTCTCTGACGATGTCCTCTGCAAGCGCCCTGCAGTTCGGTGCACCGCAGGCACCGCAATCCAGGCCGGGAAGTCCGTTATATATACTCTCCAGCTTTTCAAGCTTCTCCATAGCTTTTGATATATCCTGATCAAGTTTCATAACAGGCTTATATTCCACGTTTGAAGTCCAGACCAGTTCCTGAAAGCTGCTCGGGTCCATCTTATCGACCGAGCTGACCGGAGCTTCAAGCAGGTGCTTTTTCAGGTTTGTCTTGGCTACGAAAACATTTGTCATTGTCAATGGTCCCCCAAGACAACCACCTGTACAGGAAAGCGCCTCTACAAAATTCACATCGGAAAGTCTGTCACCCTCTATTTCATCAAATATCCTGATAACATTATGTATTCCATCCACCGCCAATACTGTCTCGGTACCAAGAGCTCCGCTTTCACCTCCCGAGTTGGCCCAATCTATTCCTTCAAAGCCAGCCTCAGCATATTCAGGAAGGTTATCCGGTCTGCTCAATGCTGCCAACACCTTAAGGTATATATCCTTAATAGATATAACACCATCAACGTAGGACTTTTGCTTTTCGTAGGGAGACTTCACACTGGTCACTTTTGCCGCGCAGGGAGAAATAAAAAATACTCCGATATCCTCTATGGGAATATTCTGTTTTTCGTTCAGCTTGCTTTTAACTATCTTCGCTGCAACCTCCATGGGTGACTCAAGTTTCACAATATTGTCTATAAGACTGGGGAATCTTACCTGAATAAGCCTCACCACCCCTGGACAAGCAGAGGAAATCATGGGCTTTTTCACAGATGGGTCAGCCAGCAGTTGTCTGGTAGCCTCACTGACAATTTCAGCAGCACGGGCAACCTCATAGACATAATCAAACCCTACAGTTTTTAAGGCATTGAGAATATTATTTCTGGAATACTTTTTATCAAACTGTCCATAAAGGGAAGGGGCAGGAATTACTACTTTGTATTTATAATCATTAATCATTTCAGGACTGTCGGTGATTGCCTTTTTTGCAAAATACGGACATACCCTGATACACTCACCGCAATCTATACAACGTTCCTTTATTATTTGAGCCTTGCCCTTCCTTACACGAATAGCTTCGGTAGGACACCTTTTTATGCAGTTGGTACAGCCTCTGCATTTGTCTTTATCCAGATTAACAGAATGGAAGTACTCATTCATAATGACCTCCAAAAAATAAATAAATGGCTCTTCATGTAAAATATACTGTTATTGTTACTTTGGTACCTTTTCCGACCTCGGTATTTATGTCAAGCCTATCTGAATATTTTTTCATATTGGGAAGCCCCATTCCTGCGCCAAAACCCATCTCTCTAATTATATCCGGAGCTGTTGAGTAGCCTTCTTTCATGGCCAGCTCCAGATCAGCTATTCCAGGACCATGATCTATAATATTTATTACTACCCTGTCGCTCCATATTTCAACATCTGCATATCCACCGTGCCCATGAATTACGGCATTTATTTCAGCCTCATACATAGCAATTGCAGCCTTTTTAATCCTATCTGAAGATATTCCGATCTGAGCAAGCTTCTTTTTTACATTACTGGAGGCCTCTCCGGCTGCAACAAAATCATTAGCAGGAATATCATACCTAAGCTTTATGTTGCTCATTACCTACCTCCCGGCAGAAGAACCGTTTGTTAATCCGGCTTCATAAAGCCTCCCGCATGCAATAAACATTGTAAGCTCTGTTGTCATAAGTACAATATTTTTTTCCCGCGCAAGTTCAATCATACCGTCAAGAGGCTGCTTGCCTCTTACAAAAATTACTGCTTTTATGTCCATCATTTCTGCAGTTCTTATAACCTGCAAATTTATAAGGCCTGTCAGCAGTACCACATTTTCAGTCACATAGGCCATTACATCACTCATAAGATCAGAGCCGCAGGCAGACGTGACCTCATAATCAAGTACATCTTTCCCCGTCAGCACCAGGGCATCCAAACAGGTAGAAATATCAAGCAGCTTCATACGCTTCACCCCCTAAAAAAAGCAGCTTCCACCAACAAACTCCTTAACAATTGAATTATTGGGAACTTCTTTACCGTCTATAGGCAGGAAGTAGCTTAAAAACTCAATAAGCCTTTTGACCTCGGAATATCTTTCATTTTCAGGACCAAGCGCCAGCAGCAGCGGCTCGGCATAGGTCTTGAGCAAACATAGTTCATATACAAGAGAAGAATTGAACATAATATCTGCATTTTCCTGATAGGGGAATATGTTTTTCTCCTCTCCTCTTCTTACAGAAGGCCACCTGTTAATTGTGTTTATTGCCGAGCAGCCTCTGAACTGATTGTCCCTTACTATTCTTCTGATAATTCTGGTATCGGTTGAAGGGATTCTGTTATGGTCATCTATGTTCATTGAGGTCAATGCACTTACATATATCTTATACTTGTCTTCAGGTGAAATTGAAGCAGTGAGCTTGTCATTCAAACCGTGTATCCCTTCAATAACAAGAATAGTATTTTTATTCATAACCATCCTTTGCCCGTATGATTCCCTCGACCCGGTTTCAAAATTATATACGGGAATTTCAACTTCATGACCCTCCAATAATGAGGTCAGGTGTTTATTGAACAGCTCCACATCTATAGCCTCAAGAGCTTCATAGTCGTATTCTCCATCCTCGTCCATGGGAGTTCTGTCTCTGTTTACAAAATAGTTATCCAGAGATATGGTCTTGGGAATGTACCCATTTACTCTCAACTGAATACCCAGCCTGTTTGCGAAGGTGGTTTTGCCGGAAGATGAGGGCCCTGAAATGAGGACTATGCGTTTTTGCTCCTCATGATTTGTAATTTTATCGGCTATTTCAGCAATCTTCTTCTCATGAAGGGCTTCACTGACCCTGATGAGATCACCTATTTCGCCTGCTTTGACAATATCATTCAAGGCTCCAACATTTTCAACTCCAAGAATACGTACCCATTTTTTATACTCTATAAATACCTTAAAAAGCTTCTTCTGCTCCTCAAAGGTAGGAAGTTCTTCAGGTTTAGCCTTGGAAGGGAACTGTATCACCACCCCGGGCTGATGGAATTTAAGGCTGAAGCATTTAATATAACTGGTGTCTGGAACCATGTAACCATAATAATAGTCCTCATATCCCCCACAGTTGTAAACCGTTACATATGGTTTCTGTCTATGCTCCAGAACCTCATACTTATCAAGTCTTCCGGTTTTTTTGTACAGTTCTCTGGCACTCTCGGTGGTGACAATCTTTTTTTCAAAAGGTAATGCGGCCGAAATGATTTGATGCATTTTTTTCTGAACTGCCTCCACATTTAATTCCGTCAGTTCTTCATCACCTTTTATTTCGCAATAAACTCCATTGCTCATAGGATGACTGATAACTGCATTTCGATCAGGATACAGTTCATGAACAGCCTTAATAAATATAAAATAAAGGCTTCTTCTATAGATTCTCATACCATCTTCATCTGTAAGGTCAATAAACTTTATTTTGGCATCCTCAACCAGCTCATGGTTCAAATCTTTTATATCATTATTGACTCTGGCTGCTACAATAGCTGAACAATAGCCTTTGTCAAAGCGTTTGCTGAGTTCCAGCAATGTTGTTTTCTTATCAATTTCGTATTTTTCATTATTTAATGTAACAAATATCTTATTGCTCATTGTCAACCTCCAATTTTTATAGCTAATTTATCTGTATATGTTCTACCAAATATGTTCTACCGACTTTTTTAATCTTAAAGCATTTAAATCACGTCACAAACCTGTCATCCTAACCTTAAATTATTGGCCGTGGATAATCTGGCGATAATTAACTGCTATAATAGTTTAGATGCTATAAGATAATAATATGCCATTTATAGCATATATTCTATATACATACAAAATATCCTTTTCCTATTATACCCTCTATTAACAATGTACAATACGTTTTTGAGTGGTGAATTTGCCCTGCGGCTAGCGTTGAAGCCGCTTGCAAGGCACCAAAGCCTTTCTGCGCGTCTTCGCCTTGTCGCAAGCCAAATTCTCTCGCTCAAAAATCACCGATCTCACGCCGAGATATTTTGGCAATTTTCGAGGAGGATGGACGCAGCCTTGCTGACGCAAGGCAAGGACGATAACAAAGAAAAGTGGCAAAATAGCCGGCGTGAGGCGTGTTGTACATTGTCAATAGAGGGTATCATATAAACTGATAAAAACAACAATAAATAGCAATCAATTCTGCAGATTATTATACGTAAATTATCCTCCAATTACTATTTGACAGCATATTGGCTATAATATAAAATGAAATCTGATTGTTAAAAGTAATAACAAATAATTTATTTAATGATTTATTATAGAATTACGAGAGGTTAAGTCAAATGCCAGATATTAAAGATGAAATAAAAAAAGAAGTATCCCGAAGAAAAACATTTGCTATTATATCTCACCCTGACGCCGGTAAAACCACATTAACTGAAAAATTGCTTCTGTATGGTGGTGCCATAAGGTTGGCAGGTTCGGTCAAGGCAAGAAAGGCAAATAAATATGCTGTTTCCGATTGGATGGAAATCGAAAAGCAGAGAGGTATTTCTGTTACCTCCAGTGTAATGCAGTTTGAATATAATAATTACTGTATAAATATATTGGATACTCCCGGTCACCAGGATTTCAGTGAAGATACATACAGAACGCTTGTAGCCGCTGACAGTGCAGTGATGCTTATTGACGGAGCAAAAGGTGTTGAAGCACAAACCATTAAACTCTTCCATGTATGTAAATTAAGAGGTATTCCAATCTTTACTTTTGTAAATAAAATGGACCGCGCAAGTAAGGACCCCTTTGAGCTTATGGAGGAAATCGAAAGAGTTCTCGGTATACGCTCCTATCCCATGAACTGGCCAATTGGAACAGAAGGTGATTTCAAAGGCGTATATAATAGAAAGCTTAAACAAATTGAGCTGTTTGACGGCGGAGAGCATGGACAATCCCAGGTTTCTTCCACAGTAGGAAAAGTTGATGATACAATTTTTGCAGATTTGCTGGGCAGCCATTACCACGATAAGCTCTGTGAAGACATAGAGCTGCTAGATATGGCAGGTGATGAATTTGACAAAAAGAAAATCCGCAGTGGTGAATTAACACCGTTATTCTTCGGCAGCGCCATGACCAATTTCGGTGTACAGCCCTTCCTTGAAGAGTTTTTGGAACTGGCACCTTCACCTGGTGTTATTGAAACCACCGATGGCGAAATTGATCCTGAAAGCGACAAATTCTCCGGCTTTATCTTTAAAATACAGGCAAATATGAATCCAACACATAGAGACAGACTTGCCTTTTTGAGAATTTGTTCAGGTAAGTTCTCAAAAGGCATGTCAGTACGACATGTGAACGCCGGTAAGGAAATCCGTCTCTCACAGCCTCAGCAGTTTATGGCTCAGGAGCGTACTATCGTTGATGAAGCATTTCCCGGCGATATAATAGGTTTGTTTGACCCCGGAATATTCAATCTTGGAGACACATTATACGAAGGCAACGGCAATGTGAGATTTGAAGGTATTCCTATATTCCCTGCCGAATATTTTGCCAGAGTAACACCCGCTGACACAATGAAGAGAAAGCAGTTCATAAAAGGTATTGATCAGCTGTCTGAAGAAGGTGCCATCCAGGTATTCAAGCAGATTGATATCGGTATAGAAGCATTGATTATCGGGGTTGTAGGTGCCCTGCAGTTTGAAGTGCTTGAATACAGACTTAAGAATGAATATGGAGTACAGCTCCGTCTTCAGAATTTGCCTTACCGACATGCACGCTGGATAGAAAATGAAGGTCTTGATCCCAGAAAACTGAATCTGCCCAGTACCGCGGTAATTGTTGAAGACAAATTGGGCAGAAACGCAATACTCTTTGAGAATGAATGGTCTATCAGAATGGCTGAAGAAAGAAATAAAGACCTTAAATTAATTGATATTGCAACACAGGATTTTAAAATCAAGAAAATTCTCTAATACTTGTTGTCTTATGACATATTGATTTAGAGAAGTGGAATCCCCTTTCCAAACCACCGTATAGGAATTTTGTTATTTGTTGGTTTCCTGGTATACTATTACAATCTTTATTATACCAGTACCTACATTGGTGTTAGACGCATATAAATTCCTATACGAAAAAAATTCTGATTATTTGCTTGACAAAAAGTGCAAACCTCTTTATAATAGGTTTTGCGCTTGACGTTGGGATGTAGCCAAGCCGGTAAGGCACCAGACTTTGACTCTGGCATTTCGTTGGTTCGAGTCCAGCCATCCCAGCCATTTGACCCATTAGCTCAGTTGGCAGAGCACTTGACTTTTAATCAAGGTGTCCGCAGTTCGAATCTGCGATGGGTCACCAAAATGAAAGCAGTTGTTTCAATATTGAAATAACTGCTTTTAATGTTGTTTAAATATCTTTAAAATAATAAATGACATCGTCCCGGGTTTTTAATAGGACGATGTCATTCTAAATACTTAATTATTTATTCATCAAAAGCATTAATATTAAGATTGCTTTCTAGCAATCAAAATATATGACAGCGGTATGCCACAGCCGCTTAAGTTTTGTGCCGACCCCGATATATCATGGTCAAATTCCTTAAGCTTAATAGTGATCAATTTATTACATACCATTGAATTTATTATTGTAGAAAGACTGTGCGAATAACTGCAGAAGGTTTTTGAGTCGTAGGCTTTATTACACATATATCCCATACCGCTATTCTCAATCCATGGTTCGTTTCTAAAATATGAATTTACAAGTTTGTTTGGTGAATTAACATCATAGTTGTTTTCACCTTCAAAGGCAAGCATATTTATAACAGGGTGTACTTCATTGATTATTAACATTCCCCCTTCTTTCAAACAAAGAAAAACTATATCAAAAAATGCAGATAAATCCTTAAACCAGGTTAACGCTCCAATAGTGATAAATATAAAGTCAAAACTATTGCGATACTCCTGGTTTATTTCTAGAATATTGGTTGCTACATATTTACAGTTTATATTTATTTTTTTTGAGATATCGTTGGCCCAGGCAACCATGTTATCCGCTATATCAAAGCCCACTCCCTTTTCTGCTCCAAATTTCATAAGCGCCATTAATTCTCTGCCATTATTGCAGCAGAATTGACCGATTGTCTTATTTTTAAAATCAAAGGCTGATAATTCATCCACAAGCTCTTTCTGTAAAAAGGGATAACTCTCTTCCTGTATTCTTTTGATAATGTCTTCACACCAACCTGGAGCACGATGCTCAAAAGCTTCTTCCCATGCTTCCTTGTTGGACTTTATGTAATCCATGTTCTTACCTCACATATTTCTAATATTTTGACGTTACTTTTCAAAATATGAATGTTTTACCAAAAATGATTATAGCATACAGATAGTGTAACCTACAAGGAAACAAATATCTGTATGAGTTGGTTTGAAGCGGCTGTTATTTCTTCCCTGCCCGCCGGTTAACAGGGTGAGAAGAAGTCTCCAGTGCTGAAATCCTGTCAGAATTATGCTTGAACTATAGAGCTAAAGAATATCTGCTTCATTGTCAGAATCCTATAATGGAAAAAGTAATGTGTGAGCAGAATTTCTGCACACACATTACTTTTTCTTGGTTATATATTGATTTGGGGAGTTGCTGCCAAAATAGAACTATTTTACTCTAAAGAAAATGAAGCAAGACTTGCACTGCCTTGCCCTGTATATGTAAAGTACAGAGCCTGTATACCGTCTGGTATCGATATATCTGAAGAATACTCGGTCCAAACATTAGTAAAGTTAACGGTTATTCTTCCCAGAGCCTTACCGTTCCATGATGTTTTAACCTCGAAGTCACCTTTGCAATAACCCCGTACTTTAATTTTTACTTTCTGTATTCCTTTACAGTCAAAGTACTTGAAACCGGCTGTGGCAGATGCTTTCATGTTTGCAATGTAACCTGTTTCCTCATCGCCGTCCCTTCCATCCTGGGTTATCTTGGGGAATTGATGGTCCATCCAGGCTCCTGTACAGTCGGTATATATCGATTCATCGCTGCAAAAAAGATTGCAGGCCAGATATGCTGGGTACTCTCCACGTCCTATAAGTGCTCCGCCATTCGGACCGCAGGAAGTCATTTCAACCTGGGGAATTGTACCGTCGCTTAAAAATTGAATTTCTTCAATACAGCCCTGCCTGCTGAAATTAGTCCCATTCGTATGTCTGTGATAAAATATGTACCACTTGTCGTTGATTTCTACAATACTACCGTGATTGTTACCCCCATAAAACATTGGCTTGTCTGCCGGCTTGTAGGTATCAATGTGAAGATCGTTATTGCTTACAATTACTCCTTGATATACAAATCCTTTTGTTGGATACTTGCTGGTTGCATAACAAAGCTCATGCATCACAATTGAGGAATAAACAAAGTAGTATGTGTCCCCTTTCTTTCTTATTGAAGGAGCTTCAAAAAACTCATGTCCTTCAAAACCACTGCCCTTGCTAAAGGGTTCACTTGGTGCAACAGTTACCGGTTCTTCCTTTACAGTCAGCATATCGGGGCCGAGAACTGTAGCCATGGCACCCTTTCTTGACCTGTCACCTACAGAACAAAAACCGGTATACAGATATATATTTTCTCCTTCTGTAAGTACTCCCGGATCAAACTGAGGCTCATCTCCCGCTCTTTCTCCAAGTCTTGTACCATCAGAATAGTGTACATACCCGTAGAATTCATACTTGCCTGCCGGAGTATCACAGACAGCCACAGAGACGATTGAAACCTTGTCAAGGACGTAGTAAAGATAATACCTTCCATCCGGTCCAACGGTCACGTCGGGTGCATACAGACACATCCTTCCATCCGGATTAAGGGGATCATCTGTTTTTTTGTAGATCACCCCTTCATATTGCCAGTTACCCAGATCATCAACAGGTGCCGACCAACACACATAATCATTTAAACAATATGCATGTCCGTTAAAGCGATCGTGAGAACCATAAACATACACTCTGCCGTTAAAAACATACGGCTCTCCGTCGGGAATATATTCCCATGACGGAAGATATGGATTAAATCCCTGCTTTTTCATCATTCAACTCTCCTTTTAAGTATCCGTTACTTAGGATACCCTTACTTAGTTTTTAATATGGCAAATAACAAAAATCAATATTTTCTGAAATTGATGTATCCTTATATTAAAAGATAATGCCGGAAAGTAACAAGATGGCTCATGTACCATATTATCACTTCTTTATTAAACATTTTAAGTCATTTGAACTCTTGATTACAATGATATATACTAAGAGATATTTGATATATTCTAAGATCGGAGAAATTTTTTTATGACTTTTATCCATTATGCAGAATACAATGCAGCTCATCAGGAGAACTTTATCTTTGATATTCCAGATGGTCACGACTGCTGGCTATTGGTTATTACTCAGACGCCGGCTTTTTTCCTGGTGAATAATGAAATGAAAGAATATCCTGCCCACAGTGCGGTTTTATATCGTCCGCACCAAAGAATTTACTATCGGGCATGTGCCGAGAAGTATATCAACGATTGGATACGTTTTGAGTCTACCGAAGCTTATGTAACCGAGACAATGCTCCCACACGGAATTCCTTTTTCCTTGGACGACCCTGAATACTGTCACAAGCTGTTTCAACTGCTTGTGACTGAAAACTCATTCAATAAGGATTATAGGGAATCGTCAATAGACTATTTATTAAGAACCCTATTTAACAAGCTCCTTGAGTCATGCTTTCATACAAGTATAACCCCGCAATATTATAACCTTTTAAGACTCCGTACAGAAATTTATAACAACCCCGGCAATAACTGGTCTATCCCTGAATTGGCTGATATCTTACATATAAGTCCGGGGTATCTTCAAACCATTTATAAGAATACTTTTGGAATATCCTGTATGCATGACGTTATAAACAGCCGTATCCGACTCGCCAAGGAATATCTGCTCCACAGGAATCATACAATTGCCGAAGTTGCAGCGTTATGTGGCTATAATAATATTGAACACTTCTGCAGGCAGTTTAAGCAAATTACAGGCTGTACTCCAGGGAAATGGAATTAGAATATTTTTCCATTCGGCAGTTTGCATTTTCGTTTTAGTAATAATTAATAATAACTTTTGCCCAACTATTCTGTCGAAAAGTAGATATTAAAAGTGTATAGAAGCTTATTACTCTTATTACCCCATTCAATCGAATTCAGTAATAAATGACATTTATAGACTTTAACAAAATTTCAATTTCTAAATGTTGACATTGATATTGGAATAATATAAACTTACTTTGTTGCTAAAACGAAAATGCTACCGATGCAAAACTTTTCTGACAGTTTAGCTCCAGATTAGCAGAAATCCTGATGGAACGCTAAACAACAATCAAGTTTGAGATGAATTAAAAATCAGATTTACCTTACATAAAAGTTTACTCAACATTTCATGCCTGACAGGCTGAACTGAACATTGATAAATGAATACATTTAAGCGCTCATTTTGTTTTTTCCAAGGCAATCAGAAGAAATATCCGAAAAAATAAAAGGAGATTGATATTTTATGAAAGAGAAAAGGATGTTGTTAAAACGCCTCATTATTAAAGTAGCTGTTGTGTCTATGGTAATAACTGGTTTTCCCTGTTTGTCAATAAACTCTTCTGCTGCTTCAGTCAGTGGTAAGCCTGCATTTAAGCAGACCAGTGCAAAAGAGCTTTCGGTTGGAGAGTCTTATACTTTTGATATCGTAAATAAACCGTCAGGCGCAAGTTATCAATGGAGCAGCAGTAACAAGTCAGTTGCTACTGTGACTCAGCAAGGACTTGTTAGAGCAATTGCAGTTGGTAATGCAACAATTACCTGTAAAATTACAAAAAATAAAAGTACAAGCATTATAACTGCAAAAGTTATTGTAAAAAAGAAACAATCATCGGAATTTTCAAAAGTCCCTGTAGACAAGTATGGATTCGACTCACAGGGAAGAATGGTTTCTTATTTCGGCACACCACTGATTGATGGAAAAAAAGATGAACTGTGGAATAAAGCTCTCGCGGTTACACCTAAATATGTTTCAGGCAATACTGATACTTCAGCTATATTTAAAACTTTATGGGATGACAATGCTGTGTATATTCTTGCTGAAGTAAAAGATAAAGATTTATCTGTACAATCCGGAACACCATATATGCAAGATTCATTGGAAATCTTTTTGGATGAGAATAATGATAAGGCGCAGGAATACGGTGTAGACGACCTACACTTTAGAGTCAATTATGAAAATTCCCAGTCTGTGGACAATGGAAATTCCGAGCGATTTTATACAAATACCAGAAAAGTGGATGGCGGATATCTTATTGAGGCAAGAATTGCACTGAAGGCCAAGCCTGCAAATGGAAAGGTGCTTGGAATTGAATTGCAAATTAACGATGCAAAAGGAACAGATAGAGTTGGCACCATAAATGTTTTTGATTCGACAGGCAGTGCATGGAATGACACAGAAAAATTCGGTGAAATATTGCTGACCGGCAAATCAGCTGACGCAGTTAGCGGACTTAACCCTTATGACTTGATGAATCTGATCAAGGGCACTCAAAAGCTTGATTTAACACGCTATAAAAATGCTGGCATAGTAACCGATGCCATAAAAGCAGCAGAAAAAGTTCTTGCAAATAAAAAGGCTACTCAGAAGCAGCTTGACGAGCAATATGCCGCTCTAAAGAAAGCGGCAGGTATGCTGGTACTTACTGATGAGGCTGCAAATGAAAAAGAATTCAAGGCTGTGCCGGATGAATATAAATTGGACGCTTCAAAACAGGGTTCAATTGAAAGCTTGGAATATACTACAGCAAATTTGACTAATGGTACCGACACTAAAAAACTAAATGTATATCTTCCCTACGGTTATGACGCTTCCGATGCCAGTAAGAAGTATAATGTTTTATATTTAATGCACGGCGGCGGCGAAAATGAGAGTCTCATCTTTGGCGGACCCGGTCAGAACAAGGAACTCAAAAAAATATTGGATAATATGATTGCAAATGGTGATATTGAACCGCTTATCGTTGTTACACCTACTTTTTACGGTGGAAAAAATGATACGGCTCTATTTCATGAGGAATTGATTAATAAAGTGGTTCCTTTAGTTGAAACAAAATATCATACCTATGCGGCATCGGCTAGTTTGGCTGATTTGAAAGCTTCCAGAGAGCACAGGGCATTTGGCGGGTTCTCTATGGGTTCAGTAACTACCTGGTATACATACATAAACTGCCTTGACTACTTTAAATATTTTATGCCTTTAAGCGGTGACTGTTGGGTATTAGGTGACAAAGCCGGAAGTGATAAGGCAAAGTTAACAGCAGAATATCTCGCAAAGGTTGCAAAGGATGCCGGCTATAAACCACAGGATTACTACATATTCGCTGCCACAGGCAATCTGGATATAGCTTATCCTAACTTGTATCCTCAGATTGAAGCTATGAAGCAGTTAAAAGATAGTTTCATTTATTCATCAGATATTACGAAGGGAAATTTCTATTTCATTGTCAGCGACGGTGGAACACACGCCTGGAATTGGGTAAATCAGTATATTTACGACATTTTACCAGACCTGTTTAAAAATTGAGTATAACAGAAAGTAACTATTGATAGGTGCTTAAATGTATTTTACAATATTCAGTCCGGCCTTTTCTGGCTGGAAAAGCGGAGTGAAGTCATTAAAGTCCATGCTAGAAACAGCTATAATTTACTTGTACCTGTACAATGTGGTAATATGTTAATATAGTTTTTTAATATAGTTTTTTATAATAGTTATGTTGATTTAGTGGAGAATTCTTAAATCACTGGTCTATCAGGTAAATTATTAGAGAGTTACTCCTTTTTCATACATAATTGTGTACGCACCATGCGCGAAGATGGGAAATAATATGGCTAATGCAAACATAAAGATAATTGCTCAAAAAACGAAGCTTTCACCCGGAACTGTTTCCATTGTGCTAAATGGACGCGGCAACGAAATGCGTATTTCTCAAAAGACACAAAAACTGGTTTGGGAAGAAGCAAAATTATTAGGGTATACTCCAAATATATATGCAAGACGATTGCGGAAGCAGTCGGAAGGAATTTCCGATGCTATTATCGGTATTCTTTGGCCTTCTTTATATTCTTCCGAGTTGATTGTAAATTTTTTTGATGGAATACAGAATAGCATTTTGAATGACAAACTAAATGTAGAGGTTGTTTTTAAGCCTTACCAATATTCTGAAATCAGTAAAATGGAAAAGGTATTTACAAATCAGTTATTTAATGGAGTGATAGTTGTTGGGGCCTCTGACAGCGATGTGGATTATCTGTATAAAATAAATTCCTCAATGCCTGTAGTATTGTTCAACCGGCAAAATGACAAATATTGTTCGGTATGCATTGATAACTATAATGCAGGTGAAAGGGTATCCGGTTTACTTGCAGCCAGAGGACACAAAAAGGTTGGTGTAATCGGACCGAATCTACTATCAAGGAATTTCAGTATGAGAAAAACAGGCTTTTTAGATGGCTGCCAACGCTATGGAATAACCGTATTACCGGAGCATAACATACAGGAAACCCTGGATGCCGAAGGCGGAAATAAGAGTGCACAAAGGCTTTTAATGTCAGAGTCTCTGCCTACAGCTCTTTTTTTACTTGTGTCCAACTATGGTCAGTACGTCTATTCAGCGCTCCAGAACAAAGGAGTACGTATTCCTGAGGACATTGAGATAATCGGTTATTCCGATGTGGTTACCAATCGAATCTTAAAACCGGGTATGACAGTAATTGATCTGCCAATACAAAAAATGGTTAAGACATGTCTTCAGCTTATTCTGGATATGATAAACGGCTATATACAAGATTCTCACAATGTTTTTGAGGAAACGTATTTTATATTTCGTGAAAGCTGTGGAGGGTTCCCTGATACTGCCACCTAACAATAATTCAGGCTGTTACAGGCGGAGCTCATGATATTCCGCCTGTAACATTACCAATCACACTTACTTAGTTATCATACCTGATAATCAGATCAGGGTTATGCCCCTTTTCCATCTTCCTTCTTGCTTTCCGATTTGCTACCGTATCAAAAACAACAGAAAAGTCATAATCAGGGGGGTACAGCTCACTGGCCGGAACATGAAGTTTAAGCCTCTTGTGGGAAATCAGGGATTTCCTGTCCTTTATCTGTACCCCTATCTCTCCTTTTTCATTGGCTGTCTGATATACAATTCCAATATCTCTCTGCGGATACACCATTACACTGTCACCAATAGTAAACCTGGCGCTTCTGTTTGGCCTTGGAGGTTCCTTTTCTCTTTGGATATTCGATACGGGCTTGGCTTTTTGCGTCGATTGTGCAGTTTTGCTCAGCCCTGGTGTGCAGATAACTTCCGTATCCTCCAATTCATCCAAAAAGAAAGCCTGGTTCATACCCGATGCTGTCTTTGTATAACTTGCGTTATGCTGCTGACCATATGCATGTTCATGTGCAATTTTAAGCAAATGCTTTGGAAAGCCCAGGCGTTTGGCTATATAAAGCGCACAGCTTTCCCCCGCTTCTCCTATTTCCAGTTTATATAGAGGCTGCAGGCTTTCCTTGTCAAAGGCCATTCGTGCATTTACAAGCTTATCAGCTTTTCTGGCATACTCCTTAATTTCAGGATAATGGGTGGTGGCCACAAACAGACAGTTCTTGCTCTTCAGCTCTTCAATAATGGATATGGCAATCCCCATTCCCTCTGCCGGATCAGTTCCCGAGCCCAGCTCGTCCAGGAGCACAAGACTCTCCTGAGTGGCCTCTTCAAGTATGTTAATGATATTGTTTATATGCGAGGAGAAAGTTGATAGATTTTCTGATATACTCTGACCGTCACCAATATCACATAAAACTAGATTATTCATACAAAACTCGCTTCCTTCGGCAGCAGGCACATGAAGCCCGCATTGGGCCATAATAGACAGCAGCCCCGTTGTTTTCAGAGCAACTGTCTTGCCCCCGGTATTTGGTCCTGTTATGATTACCCCATTAATGCCATTTCCGATTTCAAAATCCAGGGGCACACAGGTAGTCTGATTCAGCAGAGGATGCCTGCCATCCTTTATAATTATTTTACGGGTTACATTGACCTTGACAGGTATAGCCTTCATTTGAGCAGATAATTTAGCCTTTGAAAATACTATGTCCAGTACCTCCATAGCATCCATATCCAGCTTAATGGCAGGTATTTGTTCATCAACTAATGCTGACAGTGTATATAGTATTTTTCTAATCTCATTTTCCTCTTCTATCTGCAGCAGTGCTAATTCGTTCTGAAGCCTTTGAACCGCCGTAGGTTCTATAAAGTATGTTCCGCCTGTAGTAGAGGTATCTATTACTGTTCCCGCTATCTGACTTCTGTATTCCTTTTTAACAGGTAATACAAAATGTCCGTTCCTGGTGGAAACAAAGCTGTCTGTGAACCATTCCTTTTTACTTCTCAAGAGGCTTTCCAGTTTGGTCCGGACCTGACCGGCGGTGCTTTCCATCTTTCTTCTGATGTCTCTGAGTTTTGGAGAAGCAGAATCGTCCACCTTTCCGTTTCTGATTGTTCTGTCTATTTCTTCATATAAGTCGCTTAAGTCATTTAGGGAGCCACCATAATATGCAACTGCAGTATCCAGAGCCTCTGCTTTTCTCAGATAGGATTTCATTCGTTTGCAGGATACCAGAAACTGTCCGACCAGCACCAGTTGTTCAGGAATCAGCATTGCTCCCTTTGAGCACAACTCCAAAATTTTGTCCAGCTCGGACATTGTAGCCAGAGGGGGTGTTCCCAGGCTTTCCAGTATCCTTTTTGCATCGGTTGTTTCCTGCATTTTCTGTCTGCATTCAGCCTCAGAAAGGTATGGTATAAGGTTACTGAGCTTTGCTTTTGCTCTTTCGGACATGGCTAACTCGCACAACATATCAATTATCCTGTTAAATTCTAAAGTTTTTGAAAAATTATTCATTGTTATACTCCTTTAATTGAGCCCTGAGGCCACTAAACTATTGTGACAAATAAAAACCCACCGGATTCACTCTGCTTTCAGGCTTGAGCAATAGCTCAAGCAATATACAGAATGCCCCTGTGGGTTTAATAAAACTTTTAGAGCTTTAACCTGTGAAAAAAACAAAGATGGCAGAGCCACTTTTGCTTGCGCTATGTGACAACTGGTCACAGTGGGCCTTTCACGGATAATAAAAAAGCGTGTCAGGATTAACCTGTCACGCTTAAAGCTCATATTTAATTCCGGATATAATAAATGCATATCGTGAGGGTACTAATGGTAATTGAATAATATAAATAAAAGAATACTAAAAGAAAGTCTTTTATTTACTATTCTTATACGCTTAACAACTTATAAAGTACCTGTGTAAATTCAGTCCGGAAAAAAGTTTAAAGCATGTCTGTACGTACAAAACTGTACGAAAAGCAGGTGTATAAATGATACCTGATGTATCATAAAAGGCATGCTAAATAAAGGTTAGAACCAAAATTTAAATGCCAACAACTTATTTAGTTGTTTACCACCTTTACAGACGCGGCCAACATTAAAACTTTCCCCCTCGTAAACTAAATTTTGAAATCATAATAACATATGAAAAATTTCATGTCAAGGTTCGAAATTTATTTTATTTATTCCTGGTTCTTGGGTATCTCGTTTTCAGAGATTTCACCTCCGGTATTTTCAGTTTTCTCAGCCATTTGTGATATATCTGGAACCACCAGGGGTCGAAGCTGCTTTTCCGGTTTTTTCATTTTTCTCCTGATAATTCTGTACAAAATATAACCGATTGCGCCTAAAGGTATGAGAACCGGCATTGCTGCTGCAAGGAATACAATTGTATCCTGCAGGAAGTTCCACAACCCTGAAACACTGTTTTTGAAGCCTGAAGAAATCCGGTAGAAAAATCCGTCGGTTTCCTTGGGTTGAACGGGTTTTATCTGTTCAACTTCACTTATATTTACTGTCAATGTGGAGTATTCAACCAGGGAATCCCACTTTTTGAGAGTGCCTGTCAGATTTTCAATTTCATAGTTTGTTGTCTGCAGTTCCTTTTCAATCTTAAGAATATCCTCCATTTTTACAGCTTTCTTCAGTAATTCCAGTAATCTTTCCTGCTGTATTGTAAGTGATTTCAGTCTGGCCTCTGTATCAAAGTACTGCTCAGTCACATCCTGACCATTTGACTGTTCGAATACAACGGTACCAAATTTCTTTAAATCTATAAATGATTGATCGTATTTTACTTTGGGTACTCTGTAAATGAATACGGCACTTCGAAGACCCTGATAGCCTATTCCTCCTCCTTTAATTGAGGAACTCTGCTGATAGGCTCCAATAGATGTCATATATTTAGATAATTCTGTTCTGGTCTTGTCAAACTCCAGGGTTTCAAAGTCAATCTGGCCGTTAAAGATAATTTTTTGATTAGTATTAAAAACAGTCTGATTATTTTGAACCGTTGAGCCTTCACTCTTAACGATCAGGTAATCGGAAGCTGAAGCTTCACCCTGTCCGGCAGACGTCACTTTCACAGATTTATCAACCTTACCGCCATATAACATATCCCCATTATTCACGGCTTCACTGTATTGTACAGCAACTTCCTTACTTGCAGCCATTGATGGAGAACTTGTATCCTTACTGGAACTGCCACACCCAACAAAGGATACTGCTAACACTAAAACTGAAAGCCATAAACAAAACCTTTTTCTCATACTTTTTCCTCCTTAAAGCGGTCTGTAATTATCCAATATATTACCTATACCAATTAGACGAACCAAAAGGAAAAATGTTTCAATGTGGTAAAGTGATAAATAAAGGTTAAGAAACCGGATTTTGCACAGCCTCGCTTTAAAGCCAGGGCTATGCAGGATTTTTGAGGCATGAAAAAGAGTATAAGCAAGCTTATACTCTTTTTTGGGGTGAATAGTGGAATTCGAATCCACGGCCTCCAGAGCCACAATCTGGCGCTCTAACCAACTGAGCTATACCCACCATATATCGTGTCCCGCAAGACACATTTGATATTTTACGGTACAAAAGGGTATTTGTCAATAGCTTTTATAATTTATTTGTAATATAGCCACAAATATCTATAAATCAATATTTTAAAGGCATTATATTATTTCCAAAATTAACAAATTCCTTGCCAATTTTTTGGGCAGATAGTATAATATAATTGCTAAGGCTTATAATTTCTTATTCTTATTTATACAATCCTTTTTCGTTCCGTTATGTTTAAGGTCTTATATGCTCAGCAATAAAAAATTTTTTGGAGGTAGTTCCATGCAAGACAAAACTCTTACTTGTAAAGATTGCGGCGCAACTTTTACGTTTACGGTTGGCGAGCAACAGTTTTATGCCGAAAAAGGATTCACTAACGAGCCAGCAAGATGTCCAGATTGTAGAAAAGCTAAAAAAGCATCACAAAAAAGCTTTAATGGCGGTTACAATAAAAGATAAGATGTGTACGTATTAATCACAGTGAAGCATTAAACCCCTGGAGTTTTTCCAGGGGTTTTTGTTGTTTAGGTGTTTAAACTTATTATTAGTATAAAAGCTACTTAGTGGTGAACTTGTAAATTGTTGTGTGGTGGTACTGTTGATTGGCCTTAAGTATCGGGGATGGAAAATGCGTATGTTTCATAGCATTGGGGAAGTATTGAGTTTCAAGGCATAAACCTGTTCTCTTGCTGTAAACGGCATTTTCTTTTCCAATCAGGTCTTCGGTAAGGAAATTACCCGAATAGAACTGTATTCCGGGTTTTGTTGTAAATACCTGCATCAGACGGCCACTATCAGGATCATATAATTCAGTGGCCACTTCCTCTATATTACCTTTGGTATTTAATACCCAGTTGTGGTCATAGCCCTTACCATTGGCGATTTGCTCGTCACTGCTGTTCAGACCTTCTGTGAAAGTCTTGAGTGTGGTGAAATCCATTACTGTACCTTTTACACTTCTGATTTCTCCGGTTGGAATACATTCATTTGTCACCGGAGTAAAGCTGTCTGCATTTATATAAATCTGATGTTTTAAAACGTCACCTGAAGAATGTCCTGCAAGATTAAAGTAAGCATGGTTGGTGAGATTTACAACTGTATCCTGATCTGACACTGCCTTATAATCAATTACCAGCTCATTATCTTCAGTTAAGGAATATTCAACCTTAACCTGAAGAGTTCCCGGATAGTTCTCTTCTCCGTCGGGACTGGTATGAGTCAGAACCAGCTTCTCTGCCCCATTTTCAGTTACTGTCTCAGCGTTCCAGGTAACATTATGAAAACCTATCCTTCCACCATGCAAATGGTTGTTGCCATCATTTTTTGCCAGTTCATATACCTTGCCGTTAAGTTCAAACTTTGCAGCCTCTATTCTGTTTGCGTGTCTTCCAATTAGCGCGCCAATATAACCCGGATTTTCAATATATTTTTCAAGCTTTCTGTAGCCAAGTGCCACATCGGCCATATTTCCGTTTTTATCAGGCACAACGATGGAAACAATAATCCCACCAAAATTTGTAATGTCAACAGATACTTTTTTAGAATTTGTTAAAGTAAAAATATCAACCTTTGTTCCATCAGGTAAAGTTCCGAAGTAATTTTTTTTAATACTCAATGTTTTTTCCTCCCCGAGTAAAAATAATTATTTTATAACGCAAAGGTTAAAATAGAAAATTTTTCAGCTGTAGAAAAATTTTCTTACCTTAAGCGCCTTTCAACGAGGCGGGAGATATGTTTACCCCCTGAAAGCCAAAGCAGCATCAGCCACCTTTAGAGGTAGGGGGAGATATATATCGCCTCGTTATATATTTATATAATAATTGAATAATTTATATGTGACAACATGAATGTAAAAAAAAGCAAATCTGATAACTGTAAAAAAGCATATCTCATTTCACGGTGTGAGTTACGGGAATGATAATAATAAAACCCGGAAGTTATTATTAATCATTCCCTAAACATTAATTTTATTAACCTGCTTCCAGTACAGTGAACTGTGAATTATATAATTGATAATAGTGTCCTTTCATGTTCAGCAGCTCATCATGAGTTCCACGTTCAACTATTGAACCGTCATCAATGTACATAATGCAATCTGCATTTTTTATTGTAGAAAGTCTATGAGCAATTATAAAGGAGGTTCTGCCTTTTAAAAGCTTCTGCAGCCCGTTTTGAAGCGCAAGCTCGGTTCTTGTGTCTATACTGGAGGTAGCTTCATCCAGTATCAAAATTCTCGGGTCGGCAAGCAAGGCTCTGGCAAAGGATATAAGCTGTCTTTCTCCTATAGAAAGACGTGTACCTCTTTCATTTATTTCTGTATCGTAGCCGTCCTTAAGATTCATTATGAAATCATGGGCACAAACTGTTTTAGCTGCTCTGATTGCTTCCTCATCAGTTGCATCAGGCCTCGCGTATTTGATATTGCTCATTACGGTGCCCGAAAACAGGAAGGTATCCTGAAGCATAACACCCATCTGCGTTCTGATTGATTCCAAAGTCACACTCTTCAAATTTATTCCATCAACCAGAACCTCTCCTTCCTGCACATCATAAAATCTGCTCAACAGATTGATTATGGTACTCTTACCGGCACCGGTAGGTCCTACAAGAGCTATGGTACTGCCAGGTTCCACCTTGAAGTTGATATTGTTAAGTATTTTATTCCCATCTTCTTCATCATATGAAAAGCCTACATTTTTAAACTCAACCGAACCCTTGATCTGAGGCATTTCCTTTGCACCGGGAAGATTGGATATGGTTGGCTTTTCATCTATGGTCTCGAATATTCTTTCAAGGTAAGCCATGGCATTAATCATAGCATTATAGAAATTTCCCATATTGGTTATAGGCTGCCAGAATCTCCATATGTAGCTGACAAAAGCTATAAGCACACCTACCGATATACCCTGTATCCACATTATTCCTGCAAAATACAGAATTACAACTCCGATGGTGGAGATACTGTCTATAATTGGCCACAGAATGAAGTTGGATTTGACGAATCTCATCCATGCAGCTCTATAAGCTGCACTAAGTTCATGGAATATGCTTTCATTCTGATTTTCACGTGCAAATGACTGGGTAACCTTAACACCACAAATACTTTCATGTATGTATGCATTAAGATTTGACTGCTTCATGCTGAGTACCTGTGTGTTTTTTCTCTGAATGTTTTTTATTAACATTATTGCAATTATTAAGGGAGGTAAGCCCAGCAGACTCACAAGAGTCAGTTTTACATTAATTACCAGCATGAATACCACAATACATACCAAGGTAAACATATCGGTTATAAAGTTTATAAATCCGTTTGAAAGCAGATCACTCAGGGAATTGACATAGTTTATTACTCTAACCAGTATTTTTCCGTGGGGACGACTGTCATAATAGGAAAATGGCAGTTCCTGCAGCTTGTAGAAAATATCCTCCCTTATTTTCTTTACTACGTTATTTCCTATTTTAGACATTAATATAACTCTGAATTTAAAACATATGGCATTTACCACAAGTGTAACTGCAAATATTGCTGTTAATATTATGAGACCATTAACATCCCTGTCAGGAATTTTGTTGTCAATTGCGTCCTGTACAAGTACCGGCCCCAGTAGATTTGCTACACTGGCAAGCAGCATCAACATTACTGTAACTGCCATTGTCGTCTTGTAGGGCTTCAGATATCTCAGAAGTCTTATGAGGTCTTTCATTTTAAACTTTGACACTAATTCTTCATCTACATCGTATTTGTTTCTGGCCATTATCCCACCTCCTTTTCGGAAATACCGTCAAAATCGCCGAACTGACTGTTATAGACATTGTAATAATAACCTTTTTTCTCTAAGAGTTCCTCATGGGTACCACGTTCAATGATCTTACCGCCGTTCAGGACTATAATTTGATTGGCATTTTTTACCGAAGCGATTCTATGAGCTATAATAAAAGTAGTTTTATTATTATAGAAGGATCTCAGGGTTTTGTGTATTTCAAATTCAGTTTCCATATCAACACTTGAAGTTGTATCATCAAGTATCAGAATGGAAGGATCTTTAAGTATAGCTCTGGCAAGTGCAATTCTCTGCCTCTGTCCGCCCGATAGGCCCACACCACGTTCTCCTATGATGGTATCGTAACCTTCCGGCAGATTGGATATGAATTTGTCAGCATCTGCTATACCTGCTGCCCATTTTACAGATTCATAAGGTGCATCGGGAACCCCATAGGCTATATTTCCTTCAATTGTATCCGAGAATAAAAACACATCCTGCATGGCAACTGAAATTTTTTCCCTGAGTGTTCTGAGCTCGATATCTTTAACGTTAACGCTATCTACCAGCACCTCTCCCTCGCAGCAATCATAGAATCTGCATATGAGGTTGACCAATGTAGATTTTCCCGAACCGGTTGGTCCTATGATTGCCACCGTCTCTCCCGGATTGGCTTTAAGGCTGACATTTTTCAGAACTTCTTCATCCTCATAGCCAAAGGACACATTTCTGAATTCAACCACGCCCTTTATATCCTTTTCAGCAGGCTTTTCAATATTGCTGATAGAGGTTTCTGTATCAAAGAATTCTCTTATCTTATCGGCTGAAGCATTAAACCGTTGTACATCATTTATAAGCCAGCCACACATTTTCATAGGGTTTCCCAAGGCCCAGATTATGGCATTGAAGGTTACAAGCTCGCCCAGGGAAATTTGATTATTAATAACCAGTATACCGCCTATAATGATTATTGTAAGTGAAAGTGTCCCAGCAAGCGTATCAATTATGGGAAGATATTTTGACCAAACATTTGCCGAATCCATATTCCTTTGTCTGTACGCCTCATTTTCCCTGTCAAATTTGCCGATTTCTATTTTCTCGGTGGCAAAAGCCTTTATGACCCTATTACCGCTGATATTCTCCTGTACAACCGAGTTAAGCCTTGAGAACTGCTGCCTTGTTGCAGCAAATGTCGGCCTTACGTCGCCTGCCAGTTTTATTGCAGCCCAGGCCAGAAATGGAACTACTAACAGCATTACCAATGTAAACTGCCAGTTGATGGTAAAGAGTAAAATTACAGCAAAAATAAATATGACAGCATTTTCAAAGGTCATATAAATGACCCATGCCACAAAGTGGCGCACGGTCTCCATGTCACCGGTCATTTTGGCCATAATATCTCCTGTCCTTGTTGTATCAAAAAACTTGAAATCCAATTGCTGAAGCTTTTTATACATTTCCTTTCTGATTGTCATAAAAGCCCCTTGAGATACTTTTTCAAAGCTGATCTGGTATGTAAATCTAATAATTGCCTTTGCAACTGTAGCTGCAATAATCAATAAACCCAGTTCCAGCAGAAGCTCTTTCTGTCCCTGCTTTATTACTTTATCAACTATAACACCCGAAACATAAGGTGCTACCATGCTGAGGGCAGACGCCGCAAGGACAAGAATAAGGCTTATACAAATTCGAAGCTTATAATTCTTTATAAAACCCCAAACCCACTTTACATTTTCCATAGATAAATTGTTCCTTCCGTTTTGTCACTTAGGGCTCTTAAAACAATAACCTTCCATTTTTAAAACCGCTGTTTTCCAATATTGTCACGTTGTCGTCAGTTACAATAAAGCAATTATTGCGCCTTCCTAAGCCTGAGCTATTGAAAATCCCCGCTTTAAAATCGTGTATTATCGTTTTAAGAGCCCTTACTTAGTATAATTATAAGGAGTAAGCTGTCTTATTAAATGGATATTCTTTACCTGGTGATGTATATTTTTATCCTATGTTTTAGTTTTTTTTGTATAATAGTTACCAATTGGAATAAAACAAAGTTTATGATAACATATTAACTGGTACTGTTTACGATTTAAATAATCATAGGCGATAGACATGTTAAATATATATTATAACGGACAGGTTAAATAGAAAATTTGACCATCGTTGAAAAATGTTCTTATCTACCGCGTCGTTATGACATGTAATAACAACAGACTAAAATGTTTAGCAATAGGAGTGATTTTATTTGTGCATGCCGGAAGTAAGAGCTGAATGTTTTGACCCAACCTTACTATATGCTTTTAACAGTGCAGTTGACTGTGAAAGTCATTTGACTTATCACTCACATGATTTTACAGAGGTTAAGATTGTTTTGTCAGGAAACTTTACATATATAATTGATGATACCTCCTATGAGGTCGGCAAGGGCAATATAATTTTTATGAGGCCCGGTGTGAAACATATAAAAGTGATACCTGAAGGAGTTCAAATTGAAGAATTTAATTACGGTTTAGGTAATTTTCAGATAAAAAACCTTCCGCCGAATTATTTAATTGAGCCCGAGGCCGATAGTGTCTACAGCATGCCGATTTATCTGCCCGAAATAATAAAATGTATTAATGAGACAATAACCGAGCAGGAGAAAAACGAGCCTTATTGCGACCTTCTTATAAAGGCCAGTATACTCAAACTGACAGCCTTATTATATAGAGGGATGTCTGCAAATAAGGAAAAATCTGAGAAAGCCAGGTTAAATTTTACCAACTCGGAAAAAACAAATATAGTTAATACTATTCTTCAATATCTTAGTCAGAACTATATGAAACAGATTTCATTATATAGAATTGCGCATAATATGTACCTGAGTCCGGTATATATTTCCAAGATATTTAAGGAGGAAACCGGTGAATCTCCCATAAACCATCTGATTCGTATACGGCTGACCAAGGCAAATGAATTGTTGAGTTCCGGTAATATTCCCATCAAAACGGTTGCCAGAAATGTTGGCTATGAGGATGCCTACTATTTCAGCAAGCTTTATAAAAAATATTACGGCATTCCGCCGTCTGTAGAAAAACGTACAAATATTCAGGAGATAAGCTAGTGGCGTTGGATTACCCCAACGCCACATCCAGTATCATCATTATTGCAAATCCAATTATACAGCCGGCGGTTGCAAGGTGTGTGCTTTCATGATTACCGCTCTGAGCTTCAGGAATAAGCTCCTCCACCACAACAAATATCATTGCACCTGCTGCAAAGGCCAGTGCATAAGGCAACACAGGCTTAACGAACATTACCAGTGCTGCTCCCAGTACTCCGGCGATCGGTTCTACTATACCGGAGGCCTGGCCGTATAAAAAGCTTTTACTCCTCGACAAACCTTCCCGTCTCAAGGGTATTGACACTGCTGCTCCTTCAGGGAAGTTCTGAAGACCTATACCAATTGCTATTGCAACTGCAGACATCAGGGATGCATTGCCTTCTCCGTTTGCTATGGTTCCATTGGCTATGGCTCCAAAGGCAACTCCCACTGCCAGCCCTTCAGGGATGTTATGTAAGGTAATAGAGAAAACCAACAATATGCTGCGTTTAAGCTTTGTTGAGATACCTTCGGTTTCACCTTCCTTTGAATTCAAGTGCATATGCGGAATTAATCTGTCAGCCAGGAATAAAAACGCCGCGCCGCCTATAAAACCAATCGCCGCAACCATCCAGGCAGGTATTACTGCATCTTCTGCCATTTCGATAGCCGGTGCCAGAAGTGACCAAAAGCTTGCGGCAATCATCACCCCAGCCGCAAAACCAAGCATGGTGTTCAGTACACTTTTATTTATTTCTTTAAAAAAGAACACCATTGCCGCGCCGAGTGCGGTCAAAGCCCAAGTCATCAGAGTTGCCAGCAGCGCTAGAAATATATGGTTCTGATTATTAATCCATTCCATAACGTTTACCACCAATCTTCTTTTTTTCCATAACTTATATTCCCCTATTCTATCAGAGATAAACGAACAGTAAAATAATTTTATTTAAAGCACAAGTTTTTTTATAAGCAAAAAACTTTTTTACGCTATTTTTTATTTTTTTCATTGTAAATTTTATGTCAACCCATTTCAGGCGTATTCCTACCCTGCCAAGACTCTTCCTCCATTTTTCCATGTCCTAAAAGCCTTGATTTAAGCCAATTGCCATAAATTGGGGGGTTGTTTCCTCCTGGGATAAGTGTTAACATAATGCCCATACCCCGGTAGCTGATAAATTATTACGCTGAACAGAAGCACGTTGCAAAACGCTGATTATGGGCATGAAAGAAAGAACGTAAAATTTAAAACTAATGGAGGTAAACATGAAAAGAAAAATAACAACAGTAGTATCAACTATGGCAGCATGTGCAATAATATTATCAATTTTTGCATTCAACAGCAATGCTGTTCAATCTAACGATAAAGCGGTTGAACCAAGTGTTTACAGTACTGAGGTAAATAAAGATCAAAATTCTACTTCACCGGCTGTGGCAACAACATTGGAAGCACTGAAAAATCAAGACACCGCTGACACGCAAGCCACTCAAAATACCGGTTTGTTACAGACCGTTAACGAAAAAACTACAGCTGAACCAAAGGCTGTAAATCTAAGCACTACCAGCGTTAAAAAGATCGTAAACTGCCCAAAAACTACAGGAGCTAATAGCTCCAATAATCAGCAGACAAATTTAAGTTCAGCAATCAAATCAAAATTGGAAGCTCTTTTAAAGTCCTTTAACGGTTCCACATCAGCTAACCCAATAACTAAATCTACCTGCAAGAAGCCTACTGTAACCAAACCGGCTGCAAGTACGCCTTCAGCAAGTAAACCTGCAACAACAAAACCGTCAACAACAAAGCCTTCTACAACACCTTCAACAAACGGGGATTATAGCGCATTTCAGAAGAAGGTAGTTGAATTGGTTAACGCAGAAAGAGCAAAAGCGGGGTTAAAGCCTTTAAAAATGAACACGGAATTAAGCAAGGTTGCAACTCTTAAATCACAGGACATGGCGAAGAATAACTACTTTGACCATAATTCTCCAACCTACGGTTCACCATTTGATATGATGAAAAAGTACGGTATCAGCTACAGAACTGCAGGTGAGAATATTGCAATGGGCCAGACTACTCCTGAACAGGTTATGAACGGCTGGATGAATTCACCTGGACACAGAGCAAATATTCTTAAATCTTCCTTTACTGAGATAGGTGTGGGTATTGCCAAAAACTCAAGCGGAAGATTATACTGGACACAACAGTTTATAGGCTAATTAATTAAATAAAAATGATTATTATTTAAATTAATATATAATACAGCGTAATGATAAGCCGGATTTTTAGTCCGGCTTATTTTTTGTTAAAATATTTTTATTCCATCTGTTACCATTCACTAATATACTAATAATATGTATTGATGTAATAAATTCAATTTTTATTAGGATGGTGGTATTTTTGCATAAAAGATTTTCTGTGGTTTTTTTATTAATAATGAGTCTTATGTTCATTTCCTTTGGCGCAAGTAGTGTTTCTATGGCTGCAGCTAGTCAAAAGCTGGATTTTTACCAACTGGAAAATTATATTCTTCCCAATAGTAATAAAGTCCTGCTGTTAGAAAAGGATCTGTATGAATTAAGCACCAGTACTCTTGACTATGCAAGGAACGAAATATTTGCCAGACACGGATATATATTTAAAAATGAAAACTACAAAGAATATTTTTCAAATAAACCCTGGTACAAGGAAAATTCTAATTTTAAAGAGAGCCTGTTAAGTGAAATTGAGAAGAAAAATGCAGAATTTATAAGAGCTTATACTAATAAGCTTCTAGCCCATTTCAAAAAAGTTGAGGGTCATAGTATATCCTTAGACATAAACAGCGACGGGATAAAGGAAAATATTTCGCTTAACTGTACCACCGGCGGTGACAAATTCTCACTTAAAGTAAATAGAGCTTCTATTGCCGGAACAGGCGATAACCTCGATGGTGTAATGTATATTGCTGATATTGATTCAAAAGACAAATACAAAGAAATAGCAATTACCGAATCAGGCCCAAGTGGTGATTACAATACATACTTTTATTACTATAATGGAAGTACCTTGATATTTATGGGTAAGGTTCAGGGCAGTGATTTTAATATTAAAGTAAAAGGGTCAGGAAGCTTTACAACTAAAACCAGAGGCTCAATTCTTCAAACATGGTTTTATACTGATGAGTATAAATTAGATTCCAACCATAAACTGTCCGTTGTGGCTAAAAAGTACTACAAAATGAATACCATCATAACCGTAAAAAGACAATTGAAGCTGCAGAAATCACCCACTGACCCGGCAGTCGTTGTGACTCTGAAGGTTGGAGAAAAGGCTATGCTTACCGATACTGACAATAATAAATGGTGCGCTGTTGAAACAGCCAGGGGTTCCAAGGGCTGGTTCCGGGTGGAAAATTTCGACAATATCAAAAGTCTACCTGCCAGTGAATACTTTGAAGGGCTCATTTATGCAGATTAATGGGGTTACAATTCTGCTAACGTAGCACACAAAGGCCGGCAATTATAAATGTTTTAATGTCAATTGACGGGTAAATATATATAATTGCCGGCATTTTTGTTTTCTGTTTTTACTGACTTTATTTTCCATTGTTTTCCTTTAGCAGATCTCTTATTTCGGTAAGCAACTGAACTTCAAGTGATGGTTCCGGTTCTTCCTGCTTTTCCTCTTCCTTCTTTCTTCTTCTTAATACATTAATCATCTTTACCATACAGAACACAACAAAGGCTATTATTATAAAGTTAATTATCTGTTGAATAAAAGCTCCATAATATATTGCAGCCTCTCCTTTGGCAGCATTTTGAGGAAATTTGAAATCTGAAAAATCAAGACCACCTATTATAAACCCGATAGCAGGCATTATTACCTGATTTACAAGCGAAGTCACAATAGCTGTAAATGCAGATCCTATGATAATTCCAACTGCCAGATCAATCACGTTGCCGCGGGATATAAACTCCTTAAACTCTGATACGAATTTTTTCATGGTAACCTCCATACGTAATTTCCTTTACGCTGCTGTTGCTGAGCAGCGCACAATTTTTATTTATCTTGATATATTACTCATTCAATATAAAGTATATACAAAAGTTTCTATAAAGATCAATAGTTGATAAAAGCACCTCCAACAAGATCCTGTAAATCGGATGTTTATTGGAGGTGCTAAAAATTGAGGGTTTATTGAGTTGCAGCTATCAGATTTTCAATGTTTATTATTAAAAATGATTATCCCAGAATTTTTTTCAAGTCAGCATCAGGAGTAGAAACCGGGCTGATATTGAAGTTTTCTACCAGAATGTTAAGAACATTTGGTGAGATAAATGCAGGCAGTGTAGGTCCGAGGTATATGTTCTTTATTCCGAGAGACAGTAAGGTTAACAGGATACATACAGCCTTCTGCTCATACCATGAGAGAACCAGAGAAAGCGGCAACTCGTTAATGTCACACTGGAATGCACCTGCAAGTGCAGAAGCAACCTGAATTGCACTGTATGCATCATTACACTGACCCATATCCATTATTCTTGGCAGACCACCTATTTCACCGATATCAAGATCGTTGAAACGGAACTTTCCGCATGCAAGAGTCAAAATAACTGTATCTTTAGGAGTTTTCTGTACAAACTCAGTATAGTAGTTTCTTCCAACCTTTGCTCCATCACAGCCTCCAACAAGGAAGAAGTGCTTTATTGCTCCTGCCTTAACAGCGTCAATTACCTTATCAGCTACTGAAAGGACCGTACCTCTTGCAAAACCTGTTGTAAGAGTGTCTCCACCGTTGATTCCGGTCATTCTCCTATCTTCAGAGTATCCACCTAATTCAAGAGCTTTATTGATAACCGGAGTAAAATCTTTATTGTCATCAATGTGAACCATTTCAGGATAAGCTACA
Source organism: Bacillota bacterium (assembly GCA_023409265.1). Taxonomy (GTDB): domain Bacteria; phylum Bacillota; class Clostridia; order Acetivibrionales; family DSM-1351; genus Ruminiclostridium. The sequence continues at coordinate 423,724 of JAEYHZ010000004.1, forward strand.
ACTTCTGTTGTAAATACTCTGTCATGATAGCTTGGCTTTGTTGGCATCAAGCAGTTGGTTGTAAATAGAACAGCTCCTGGAAGATTGTCAAATTCCTTCTGCTGATTCTGCCATGCAGTTCCGAAATTACCCTTAAGATGCGGATATGCCTTTAGCTTTGGATATGCATGTGCAGGTAGCATTTCACCATGAGTATAAATGTTTATTCCCTTGTCTTTTGTTTGTTCCAGCAAAAGGTATAAATCATAGAGATCATGGCCTGAAATTACTATAAATGGTCCCTTTTCTATGGTCAACGGCACTGATGTTGGAACAGGAGTTCCGTAAGTTTCAGTGTTAGCCTGATCAAGCAAAGCCATACACTTGAGGTTTACCTGACCTGTTTCCATAACTATTGAGAGCAATGCATCTGCATTCAAATCTTCTCCTATAGATCTTAGAGCTTTATAAAAGAAGTTGTTGACTTCGTCGTCGCTGTATCCCAGAACCAATGCATGGTAAGCGTAGGCAGCCATACCTCTGATTCCAAAAAGAATCAATGATTTCAATGAACGGATATCTTCATTATCATTCCAGAGCTTCTGCATGTCATAATTCGCTGTGAAAGCTGAACCAAGCTGTGCCTTTTCTCTTTCAATGTTAGCAATCTGTCTTTTAACTGAAGCATTATCAAAACTTACATTTGTAATGGTAGTAAACAAGCCTTCAATTACAACTTTATGAGTCTGTGCTGCAGGCTGAGCCTTTTCAGCAGCTCTGGCAAGACCTATTAACGCACCTGTTAGTTCATCCTGGAAGTTTGATGTATCTGCTTTTTTACCACAGACTCCAGCTGCACCGGTACATGCCTTTCCTCCGGCAGTCTGCTCACATTGAAAACAAAACATTTCTGACATAAAAAATTGCCTCCTTATATTTGTAGTTATTTTGTTATCTTGTTAAGATTTTTGGTTGACTTTATGTGCTTATTGTACTAGACTTATGGCATCAGGTCGGTTGCATTTGCAACAAGGAGAATAATTTATGAAAAATTATTTTAGTTTATTAAAAACTGTTACTATTTTTGAAAATATAGATGAAAGTCAACTTGACACTTTACTTGGGTGTTTGGGAGCAAAGATTCAGGAATACAGTAAAAACGACATAATATTTATGGCCGACAGTAAGGTTTCATCCGTGGGAATTATACTTTCCGGTTCAGCCCAGATTGTTAAAGAAGATGTTATGGGTAACAGAACCATAATGTCAGAACTTATAGAAGGGGATATTTTCGGAGAAGCCTTTGCATGTGCCAATGTTAACAGAATACCTGTCACAGTTTTGACCACAACCGGCTGCGAAGTACTTTTTATTCAGTTCAACCGTATTGTAAACACCTGTACTTCGGCCTGCGGTTTTCATTCTACATTGATTAAAAACATGCTTCAACTGATTGCCCAGAAAAATATCCTGCTAAATAACCGGATGGATATTTTATCCCAAAGAACAACGAGAGAAAAGCTCATAGCCTATTTTTCAATTCAGATGAAGAAATGTGGAACAAATAAATTTAAAATCCCATTCTCCCGGGATGAGCTGGCAGACTTTCTCTGTGTTAACAGAAGCGCTTTATCCAGAGAGCTTTGCAACATGCGTGACGAAAAGCTGCTATCCTTTAATAAGAATGAATTTGAAATTAATAAAATAAACTTTATTGACCAGTATTAGAATTGTTTTTAACTGCTGCGTATGATATAATTTTTAGCAAAATAAGGTTTGAGGTGCAGATTATGGCTATTATTGACAGAGTGAAATTCGATGGCCTTAGGACTAGAGATTGGATTGTTTATAAACATCCGGTGGAAGATCTTGTATATGGAACACAGCTTACTGTCGGGGAAGGTCAGGCAGCCATTTTTGTAAAAGGTGGCAGCGTATGTGATGTATTTAATGCGGGTACTTATACCCTGGATGCTAAAAATCTCCCCATACTGAAAGCTCTTGTAAACTTGCCTTTTGGCGGAAGAACACCTTTCTCTGCTGAAATATTTTTCTTAAATATAGCATCAAAGCTCGATTTGTTCTGGGGTACATCAGATCCTATTCAGGTTATAGACCCCAAATACTACACAAAGCTGAGAGTCAGAGCTTTTGGTCAGATGGGTCTGAAGATCAACGATTATATAAAATTTTTTACTGAGCTTATTGGTGTGGTAGGCCCCTCCGAGATAGTTAAATTTGATGTAATAATGGACTATTTCAAAGGTATACTGGTTCAGAAAATCAAAACCATAATAGCTAATATAATAATAAACGAGAAAATATCTGCTTTGGAAATTACCGCCAGACTGGATTCAATCTCCCATCTGGCCAAGGATAAAATATCTTCTGAATTCAACAAGTATGGTTTATCGGCAATAAACTTTTTTATAAAATCCATCAACTTTCCTGATGAGGATTTTGAAGAGATAAACGATATTCTTAAAAACCGGGCAGAGTTTGAAATAATGGGTGAAAACCGTTATGTAACCAAGCGTTCCTTTGATGTATACGACCATGCCGCTTCCAATGATTCCGGGATGGCCGGAGTATTTGTGTCCGGAAATGTGGGAGCAGGTATCGGCGGACCCATTATAAATGACATGTCCTCCCAGGTAAACACCAGAGCAGTTATTGATAATACATTGGCAAAATGTCCTGACTGCAACTTTGAGAATCCGGCTAAATCAAGGTTTTGCTGTAATTGCGGCAGTACCTTGGAGCCTCCGAAGAAGTTATGCCTTAACTGTGGGACAGAAATACCAGCAAATTCCAAATTCTGCCCCGGCTGCGGAACTCAGACAGGATCAAAAACCTGTTCCTGTGGGGAGACAATTTCCGGAAACGCAAATTTTTGCCCAGGATGTGGAAAAAGGATTTGATTTCTTCTATTATAATATAAAAGCTTTAAAGTAAATTTTTTATCAAATAATAATATGTTAGGGGTTTTTTATATGTCAGAAAACATTTGTCCTCAATGTGGTGCTCCAAATGCGCCAGAAACAAGTGAATGCAAGTACTGCGGTGAGGTTTTTGCCTCCAGGACGGCGTCTGCACATCAGGGTTTCCAAAGACCCGCAGGTCCACAGCAGCCTTATCAGCAGCCACATAACCAAACATTCCAACAGCCGGTACATCCTCATCCTGGAGCTCAGCAGTTCAACCCGTACCAACAAATGATTAATGAGGGTATCAACCCCGCCTGGCCTATTAAAAGCAAAATAGCTGCAGGCTTGTTGGGAATATTCCTTGGCGGTCTTGGAATTCATAAATTTTACATGGGGAAAATCGGATTGGGAATCATATACTTATTGTTTAGTTGGTCCTTAATTCCCGGTTTGATAGGTTTTATCGAAGGAATTATTTACCTTGCCTCAAATGAGCATAACTTCTGTGTCAAACATCAAGTAAGAACAAGATAATAAATTTATAACTAATGTAAGAACACTTGCCATTATAATACTCGCAAGTGTTTTTTTATGCAAATTTTCAAGGTCAATCTGAATCCATTACATAACAATATGTGCAGCCATGCAGACATTTCATTCCTTTTTTTATTTTTGAATACATGCCTATATCCCGGCTGTAGGAACAGCCGCATGCTTCTCTTTGCCCGCTGTCCTTTGACTTTTTGACTTTCCCTCCGAAAAGTGTTTGGAGAAATTCTCCATCTATACAATGTCCCCTTTTAATACCTTCAATTCTTTCGAGTATAGGACTGGCACAGGAATATAAGGTAAATCCATATTTTTGCGAAATCCCAGCCAATTGAGAAAAAACTTTTTCCTGTAAATCCTCATTCAGGTTAATTAAATCCAAATTGGTTTTTATTAGCCTGTTTTTTACATGCCCGTACATTGCCAGGTACGATGTAGTAATACGGCACTTATCCATCCCAAGTGTCCGCAAATCCCTGCATAATTGCTCAAAGGCATTGATTCTGGCTTTTTCTGGCATTTCGGGAGTGGGGTGATTTTCTCCTTTTGTTGAAATGATGACCGGATCAAACCTGATATTGAACTGCTCGGGTATAAAACCATTAAGTAAACCCTCCAGAGTGGACAGTGTCTGCCTATATTCCGGCACATTGGGCTCAAGAAACCCTGAATAATTATTAACAGTATATTGAAAATACAGATTGTAATTTTTAATATACCCTGGATTTTTTAAAAATTTACTGAAATCCTTGCTCCAAAGCACTATGGAATGAACTGAGGAAGGCCTTAGGTCTACAATATATTTCTTATCCGGAAACCTTGGATTTGGCACCTCAACCTGCCCTTTTTCCAGCACCTCCTGCAGCCACTCATAATAAAAGGCCGGTATATCTGTTCTTCTTGATGCAGATATGATAGTTTTAGTTTGTTTATTATTTTCTTTAAAGTGGTCTTCATCAAAAAGGCTTAACTGGTTACTCATAAATCTCCCATAACAAAAAAATCGTTTACAGCTTTTTCACTTTCTCTATAAATTCTATCATATTTTATTGGATAAAATCCATTTTAACAGCTTTAATACAAATATCAATTTTTATGCCTCCTTTATAAAGCCTTTTCAAATAAATTTGTCCAACCTTCACAAATCATACACATTTCAATAATAATTCCAACACATGAAGGGCTTAGACTTAGTATATAAAAATCCAACACAACTGAATTAATTTAGGAATATTAAATCTCGGGAGGCACTATATGACCACTGCTAAAAGAACCAATGTTAAAAAGAAGCTGCTTATAATTCTTACCATATTTCTGGTAACACTGGGACTAATCCTTTACAAGCTGGCCGACCGCTATCTCATAGAACATGTACAATTGGCAAATGCCATTGAAAATAACCAGAGTTCCAATAAAAGTTCACAGCAAATAAATCATGACACTAATAAGAGTACACCCGGAACCTATACCTCAGATGACTGGAATTATTCCAGTGATTCCAAAACCATAAAAATAAAGAAGGTTACAGAGGGTTCGGGCCAAGATACCATTACTTATTATGTTGCAGATGTGTCAGTAAAGGATTCAAGTGAGTTGAAATCAGCCTTTGGCAAGAATGAATTCGGAAGTAATATCATTGAATACACTTCGGAAATTGCCGGTGACAACAATGCAGTTTTTGCAGTAAATGGCGATTATTACGGATTCCGTGATGACGGTATTGTCATACGCAACGGTAAAATATACCGGGACAGCCCGGCCCGGACAGGTCTTGCCTTCTATAGTGACGGTACAATGAAAATTTACGATGAGACCGCTACCAGTGCCCAAAAGCTTTTAACTGAGGGAGTCACACAAACCCTATCCTTCGGGCCGGCTCTGGTAGAAAACTCCACAGCAATAACAGATTTCGGCAGAACTGTCATTGACACAAACTTTGGCAACAGATCCATTCAGAATTCCAACCCCAGAACAGGTGTAGGAATCATAGCACCAAATCATTATGTATTTGTTGTAGTTGATGGTAGGAGCCCGGGCTACAGCAAGGGGATGACACTTACCGAATTTGCACAGCTCTTTGAAGCTTTGGGTTGTACCGATGCCTATAATCTGGACGGCGGCGGATCTTCAACTATGTATTTCATGGGAAGAGTAGTAAATAACCCTCTGGGTAAGGGGGTTGAGCGCGGTGTAAGCGATATTATGTATGTTAACTGAGAGACAGAGTTACTAAGCTTTAAAAAATGAAGTTATGAAAAGAGGTGTTCAATATGATAATAATTATTCCTGCATACCAACCTGACAAAAAGCTATTGCTTCTCATTAGAGATATAAAAGAAAACAGCAATTATGAGATTGTAATTGTGGACGATGGAAGTTCTGAGAGCTCTAAACCCATATTTACCAGAGCCCGAAATGAGGGCTGTACAATCCTGGCCCATCCTGTCAATAGAGGAAAAGGTGCTGCTTTAAAAACTGCTTTCAAATATGTACTTAATGAAACTTCGGAAAAAGAAGGTGTGGTCTGCGCTGACTGCGACGGGCAGCACACCTGGCAGGATATTATGAAAATTGCTGAAAATATAACCTGGCACAGCAGGTCAATCATTATGGGCTGCAGAGAATTTACCGGAAGGGTTCCATTCAGAAGTTGGCTTGGAAATACAATTACCCGATATGTTTTTTCCCTGGCATCAGGCTGTAGGATTTCAGACACCCAGACCGGTCTCAGGGGCTTTTCGTTTCAGCTCCTGCCATGGTTGACAACTGTAAATGGAGACAGGTATGAGTATGAAATGAACCAACTGCTGGAGGCAAAGGAACAGGGTTTTTACTTATTCAGCATACCCATCAAAACTGTTTATGAAGATAATAATAAGAGCAGCCACTTTCGCCTCATTCGTGATTCAGTGAAAATATATTTGCCAATATTAAAATTTAGTCTTTCATCTGTCACCTGCGGTTTAATGGACTTCCTAACACTGTTTCTGTTAAACTGGATTACCGGTAATTTGTTGGTTTCAGTTGTTGGTGCCAGATTAATAAGCTCCTTCTGCAATTATATGCTGAACAAAAATCTTGTTTTCGAAGCCACAAACCAGCATCACTGTAAAGCCTTTATCAGATATTACACTTTGGTAGCACTGATTCTCTTGTGCAATTATCTGTTGATGGACTTATTCAAAAATATTTGTGGTCTATCACTGCTTGCAAGTAAACTGCTGACTGAAGCCACTCTCTTTTTTATCAGTTATTACGCACAGAAAAGGTATGTTTTCAGCCAGGCAGATATAAAAAGGTAAATTCCAGGTCCCCGGATTTTCTAAATTAAAGGCAGGCGGTATTATTCCTCATACTGCCTGCCTTGCTTATGTACATTAATATATTTTCATTTCTATAGTTTTATTATTTCATTAAGGTTTATGACTACTGTAATTATGGCTGCCAGGAGTAGCCTACGGCATTGAGAAAAGCACGTGCCAGTATGGTATGTCCGGAAACATTCGGGTGTATTCTGTCCCAGGTTATTGAAACAGGATGGCAGTACTTTAAGACTTCATCAAAGGCGGCCTGCGTATCAACAAATATGGTATTGTACTTTGAAGCAATTTCCTTTACAACCTCTCCATATTTGTCCATTGTACTCCTCATTGGGTCATTTTTATTTGATTCAATAAAATACGGGGTCATTAGTACCAGACCTTTTAATTTCGGCTGAGTTTCTCTGACCAGCTTTTCGAGTTTTTCAGAATATTCCTCCAGGTATACATGCTGTTCTTTGATCAAAGGAGTATCAAACTGACGCCAAACATCATTAACTCCAATCATTATGGATAGCCAGTCTGGTTTTAGATCCAGAACATCTGTCTCCCAACGGTTACACAGATCAACTACTGTATTTCCGGATATACCCATGTTTACTACTCTTATTTTTTTCTCAGGATATGTAGCGTCCAAAAGACCTGAAACAAGTCCCACATAGCCCTTGCCAACAGCTCCGAACAACCCCTCTCCTACAGGTCTGCCGCGTTCACAGTCTGTTACTGAATCTCCTATCATTACCAGTTTGCTGTTATTCTCAATAAGCATAATTTCTCTCTCCTTTGACTTTTGACTCTCCTTGCTACCCCGGCAAAAGCTGCTGGGCACGGGAATGCATTATAAATAATATAGCATTAACTTTCGGTGATTAAAAGAAAATACCCTTAATTTTTTCCCTACAAGAATATTATGCCGGATGAGATACCAATGAAATTCCAATGAAATTCCAATGAAATTCCAATGAGATTCCAATGAGATACCTTACTGATCTTCTATATAAGCCATTTCCTCATTGCTTATATTCCCAACATAGACATTGTTGAGCCTTGTTTTCAACTGATGGTATGCCGTTTTCATATCTTCAATATCTGTTACCGGCCTTTTCATCTTATACCTCGGGAAAAATCGAGATACGTGCAGCACAATGTCCTTATTAACTGATTCCAGGAACTCACTCAGCCTTTCAAGGGTCTCATGGCTGTTGTTTTCACCCGGAATAAGCAGTGTTGTTACTTCAATATGACACCCCTCTGCATTAGCAAGCCTGATAGTATCCATAACCGGCTCCATTTTTCCGAGACAAATACTTTTATAAAATTCTTCATCGCCTTTCAAGTCAACGTTCATTGCATCTACATACGGAAGCAGCTGCTTAAGGGGCTCTTTATTTATATATCCGTTTGTAACCAGCACTATCTTATGGTCTTTGTTTCTGCTCTTTATTTTCCTAGAAACATCATATACATATTCAAACCAGATAGATGGCTCGTTGTAGGTAAAGGCAAGTCCCATACTGTCTTTATTTTGAAGACTTATATCTGCCATCTCTTCTGCCGGAACGTATTGACTCTCGGGCCGGTACTGGGAAATGGAATAATTCTGGCAAAAGCTGCACTTAAAATTACATCCGAAGGTTCCGATTGATAGAATACTGGCATCCGGATAAAAATGGTACAGAGGCTTTTTTTTAACAGCATCCAATGATACTGAGGTTATTTCCCCATAGTTCAGAGTAAAAAGCTTTAACTCACCTTCCGATTCACTGCACTGCCTTACTCCGCAGAAGCCGATATGATCTTTTTCAATAAGGCAGTAGTGCGGACACAGATAACACCTTATCTTTCCTTTTTCAGGCCGGAAAAACATAGCTAATTTTTTCAAGCTTCCACCTCTTTAAATCTTTCAACCTTGAATCTTTCAATTTCAAAAGGTTCGTCTTTGGTTATACCTGCCTTCTGCAAGGCTATTGAAACCTGTTCATTTTTTGAGTCTATTCCCTCAAGCATAGGGAGCAGTAGACCTCTCTTACGTCCGCTGCTGACTATTACACCATAGCTTTGAGGATCCAAATCCTTAAAGCTGCATTTTTCAGCAGGATATAATAAATCCACTGATATATCAACCTGGTACAGCTCTTCCTCCCTCAGAGGCGAAAATCGAGGATCATCAAACGCAGCCGACAGCGAATTGTTAAGTATTTCTTCACCAACTGATCCGGTAACCGCTTCAATAGTGCCAATACATCCTCTCAGCTCTCCTGCTAATTTCAAAGAAACAAACACACCCTTTTTATCCGATAGAAGCTCTCGATCTTCTATATCTCTCATTGTTAATGACTTTCCAGTTTTAAAATAGTTTTCAATATTCCTTCTGGCCAATCTTGTACAGGCGGGTCCCTCACTTAATCTTTTAACATGACTTTCCCTGCCGGTATTCTTTATCTGCTCAAATAGTGATTCTCCTTCCGAAACCTGAAAACGGGCAACACCATAACCTACACCAAAGGGACCTTCATAGCTGAGTACATCAGCTTTTGCGGTTTTTCCGTCCAGAGTCCCTGCCAGTATATAAATTGAGCGAAGCCCGCACTCTCCGGCTTCACTGATCATGGTTCTGTCCATACTGAATAAACTCTTGAAATCACCCTGTTTGAGCAGCTCAAGTAGCCTGGAATCAAATTTCTCTCCATAGGGACTGTATGGATAAGGTCCGTCTTTTGTCAACCTGTGTGACAGATCACCTGAAGCAATAATAACCGATTTTGCTCCCATGTTTCTGCATGCCCTGTCTATAGCCACACCAAAGGAATATAATTCTGTAGGTGAAAGCATTCCATAGGTTATGTGTACTACTTCAAAGTTATTTAAGTTTTTCACAAAGTATAACGGAACTGCTGCACCGTGATCCAGCTCCAGCGATATCTCATAGGCCCTGGCATTATCTTTGTTTAGTGCAACAACAGCAATACCCGCCTTTTCAGCCTCATTAACAATTTCGCTTGTAAGCCTGGTATTTATTTTAATATCAAAGCTCACTTTTTTTGCTCCGAATTTGCCGAAATCACCCTTAAGCCTATCTACCTCCATTATTGAAACAGCATCACTAAATACCGTACCATGAGGTGTAATGACTATTATTGTATCAATTTCTGCTTCTCCGATTTCTTCTCCAATTGAATTACAGCTGTCAATGGTTTTCTGTATTTTTTTCTCCTGGCCTTTACCCACTTCAGGTATTATTAACGGTGGGTGCGGCATCAAATAATATCCCTTCATAACCTGCTCCTAAAAAATTAAATTCATTATAACTGCACCTTTTATAATATTGCCTGTATAGAAACATTTTACCACATTTGCCGTATGTATATATATTCCATATGTTAACTCACTTGATGTAAAAGATACCGAGAGTCTGATGGTGCTTGTAGGGGATAAATCCGAAGCGACAGTTTCAGATTTAATGGAATTCCTGAACAGTTCTGGCATTACTATATAGCTAATCCGGCAATACTATATAACTAATTTGGCATTACTATATTGCTAATCTGACTACAAATATATATAGTGAAAGAGCCATAATTTGAGGTGACCCCTAAAAGTTAGACCTAAAGATCTAACTTTTAGGGGTCACCTCATGAGTTAAGGCTCCTTTTTCACTATAGCTTCAACATGTTCAGCTGCGTTTTTTTGACTTTAATGCTGCAGCCAGTTCGTTCAGATCCTTTCCCTTTAGAGCACCTTCAAGAAGCTCAGGCAGCAGGGCAGGTGTGCAGGCAAAGCATGGAATTCCTATTTGGCTTAACCTTCGTGCCAGACCTTCGTCATATGCAGGTACACCGCTGTCTGACAAGGCCAGTAAGCAAAGAACCTTTACTCCTGAACCATGCAGCTCCTCCATTCTTCTTACCAGGGCTGCCTGATTTCCACCCTCATAAAGATCTGACAGCAATATGAAAAGAGTTTTGGAGGGATCAGTGATAAACTGCTGGCAGTATGCAACTGATTTGTTAATGTCGGTACCGCCTCCCAACTGTATACCAAACAGCATATCCACGGGATCATTATTGTACTGCTCGCTCAAGTCTGCAATCTCGGTGTCAAAAGCTATGATTCTTGTGTTTAGCGCTGCCATACTTGCAAATATGGAGCCAATAATGGAACCGTAAATTATGGAATCAGCCATGGACCCACTTTGATCCATGTCCAGTATTACATTCCAGTTGTTTGTCTGCCTTGCTCTGTCGAAAAAGAAAAACCTCTCGGGAATAATTCGTTTATGCTGAACACTGTAATTTTTCAGGTTTCTGTTAATTGTGTATTTCCAATCGATACTTGATGCATTTGGTATGGGTGAATGTTTTCTCTTGTTTAATGCCCCGGAAACAGCCTTGCGGATATGGTTTTCCAGGCGTTGATTTATTTCATCCACTACAGCTTTAACCAGTTGTCTTGCAGTTTCTTTTGTCTTCTCGGGTATTTTCCCCTTCAGAGACATAAGAGTTGCCACCATCTCTATATCGGGCTTTATATTCTTTAATATTTCAGGTTCAAACAACAGCTGAGTCAGGCCTTTCCGGTCAATGGCATCAGTTTGTATTACAGATACTACATCCTCAGGGAAAAATGTTCGTATGTCGGCCAACCATTTAGCCAACCTTGGCGAGGACGGGCCTGTGCCTGCAGAACGCTGACCGGATTTATTTCTGCCTGAGGAACTGGAATCGGCTCCCTCTGTCGACCTGTCGTATATTTCAGCAAGTGCTTCATCCATTATGAGCTCATCAGAATTCAGGGCCAAACCTTCTGTCGAATATGCTTCCAAAGACTCATCAGCTGCGCTTCCCAATATAAGTCTCCATCTTTTTAACTGCTCGTTATCCACCATAGTTAAATATCTCCAAAATCAAAATTATCAAGTTCCTCAAGATTTTCCTGTTCCTCCCGGCTCATTTCCCTGCTCAAATAATCACTTGTTTCTTCTCTTCCGGTGCCCCAGATTTCACCAAGGTTTTCGCATATGCTGCGCTTTTCGGCAGGACCGAAATCACCAAAGGCTCTTCTTAAAAAAACTAGAGCACGTTTGAACTGAGCATCCTCAAGAGAATTAACATAGCCGGCGAGCTGCTCCCATAAAGACATTCTGGCGAGCAGGGCATATCGGTTCCGCATTGAAAGCCCTTCGAACCAGCCGGCGCCAAGATCGGCATCCATTCCGGGTGACAGCCTTCTGGAAACCTCCTGTGATAATTTTTCACCATCAATGAGATTTCTTTCAAGTAATATTGAACAGGCATAACCGGACAAAAGCGGATTTCTGTCGTCAGCATCTGACAGCTCCATAAGCTTGGACACCCACAGTTCTTCCTCTATCTGTGCAAAATGTTCCAATGCAATGGTATTCATCCTGTTTATGGACTCAAATATTGCTTTTGAAGCATTATTATCACATCTGGCAGCTTCAGGCATAAGTAGAGTTCCCCTCAGGAAAAGCTGCTGAAGCAGTGGAATCAGAGGCTCTGTATTGAATTTGCGGATATCACCGTAACTGATAACTATTGATAAATCAAAAGCAGCCCCCGCTATTTCATTAAAGGAAGAGGAGTCTACAGCCAGACGCTGCAGGGCGGTTTTCGCCTGTTCCATGGATTCCATCATTCCACATTCACAGGCAGCCTTGATAACTTTCGCCGCTTCTGCAATACTATTGCTTTTTTCCAGTCTCTCCTTAAATTTATATGCAGCTGCCAACTCTATGGTTTCTCCCAGCAAAGTGGATTCCACCAGTTCGATTTCTGCTTCAGGAGACCATTTCAACACCCAGGCTTCAGCCCATGTAGCCTTATCCTGGGCATTTGCTTTCATTTTTTGGAAGCTTATATTCAGATTCTTTAATCTGTGAAGGAAGTAAGAACGGTTTAAATCCAGAAAAGCCGCCTCCTCTGATTTAACACGTCTGTTTTCTCTCAAGTCAAGGTCAAGATCCATGGCCACCACAGACCTATATTTTTCAAGTTTTAAGCTCTTGAGTTCACGATAAAAGTCATCCTGAATTGAGGTCCGGCTTACCCCTTCGGGCAGACTTCCAATAGCTGTTCCAATATCCGTGGTTGCTATTGCCTCAGCAACCACAGATAATTCACCGTGCCCCAGGCAGACCACTGCCGCATCCCTTAAATCACGGTTTACTGGAGCGCTGCCTGAGTGGAGTGCTGCCAGTGTATTAGCAAGACGAACTCCCTCAATAACTTGAGCTGATGAACAAGGTGTCCCGCTTTCTCTGAGATATGCTGCAACTCTGGACAAATATTCTGCCGGCAGCTTTTCAAGGTCTTTTTTTACCAGTGCCTGCCACATAAGCCCGAAATAGGCCGGAGCTTCATTACCGGCTCCATAACCCGATCTGGAGGATAAACGGTAATAGGAATATGGCATTAAGGTCAATTTGGTCCTTACCCTGGGCAGGTTCTCAAGCTCTTCATCACTCATAGGTTCAAGGTCGAGATTAAGCGCTGACGCATGGTAGGCTCCGGTGACCACTACAATCCTGTCGGCACTGTGACCTGCATCAATGGTTTTTCTGATCCTGTTCCGCATATACGCTTCTCTTACAAGATTTTTTGCATATTCGTATTTATTGTCACTGCGCAGATCCCGTAAGCTTTTTCCGAACTCATAGGCTGCTAGCCTGTAGGAATCCCTGTTCAGGTTATGCTCAAAATTGTACTCCCAATAGGAGTTATGATCGTCCTCTCCTGCCTGTTTTGCCCACTGATCATAAATTGATTGCTTAACAGTTTTATTCTGTTCGCTTCCTGCATCCCGGTCTTGTTCTTCACCGGCCGTTACATGGTAATCCAACGGAATAAACACCTCTGAGGGCAGATCTATAAATTCGGCATGGGCTCCGTTCCTCTTAGCCCATAACAAAGCCTGATACTCAGGTGAATATTCTGCAAAAGGGTATAATATTGTTCTTACCGGCAGCTCTTCTGTATAGGCAAGAATAGCAATCGGGAGCCGGGTGCCTCCCGATGTAAAATAATCAATCTGAGAATTGGCATCCGAAAGACCCTCAACAAGTACTGCGGTGGGCTTAATTTCATCAAGAAACTCCAGCAGGTGATAAGCGGCTCCGGGTGATAAATGTCTGACTCCGAATATATGCGGTGTTTTCTCAATTGAACTCACGTATTCATCTCCCTGCATGCATTGTACATCTCACGCCACTCAGAACCACGCTTTTTCAATACATTCTCCAGATATTCCTTCCAGACAAGCTTGTCTTTGTCCTCATCCTTAACAACAGCCCCCTGTAATCCGGCAGCTATATCCTCGCTGGATACCTTGCCGTTTCCGAAGCTGGCTGCCAGAGCCATGCTGTTCGCAAGAAGTGATATGGCCTCAGCTGTTGACAATACTCCGCTGGGGGACTTTAATTTTTCCTTGCTGTCCAGAGTAACACCGCTGCGGAGTTCCCTGAATATGGTTACAACCTTCACCAGTGCTTCATCTGCAGGCAGAGCTGCCTGTAAATCAAGATTGGAAGCCAGCTCGGCAACACGTTTCCGAACGATATCTATTTCAGTAGTGATATCACCCGGTGTCGGCAGCACGATTATGTTGAAACGGCGCTTTAAGGCTGCCGACATATCATTTACCCCTCTGTCTCTGGTGTTTGCTGTTGCAATTATTGAAAAGCCCCTTAAGGCCGGGAGTTCATACCCCAGCTCAGGAACTGAAATTCTTTTTTCTGAAAGAATGGATATAAGCGCATCCTGTACTTCGGAAGCACATCTGGATATTTCCTCAAAACGGGCTATCCCGCCGCTTTCCATCGCCCTGTAAATGGGACTTTTGACCAGCGCTTCCTTTGATGGGCCGTTGGCAAGCAGCATTGCATAATTCCAGGAATATCTTATCTGCTCCTCGGTTGTACCTGCTGTTCCCTGTACAACCTTTGTAGAATCTCCGTGTATAGCAGCAGTCAAATGCTCTGAAAGCCATGATTTGGCTGTTCCCGGCTCGCCTATCAATAGCAGGGACCGGTCAGTCAGCAAGGTTGATATGGCAATTTCCACCAATCTATTATTTCCAATATACTTTGGTGTAATTTCAACACCTGCAGCATTACCTCCAACAATATATGTAAGCACCGAACGGGGCGACATCTGCCAGCCTTCAGGCACTCTTTCCTTTTCACAGGATTTCAGTGCTTCCAATTCACGTGTGTACTGCTGCTCGGCAGTAAGCCTGAGTACATTATTCTTCTCAGTCATATAACCTCCACAATGTTTCTATTTAGTAAGCTTTTTTGCTCTTAGGAAATCAACCAGTTCCAAAATGCGTCTCCCGACTATCTTATCAGACTGATCTCCTACAATTGCCTCAAATGCGTCGGCAGCTTCCCAGGACAGGAAGCTCAAACCATCCAGGAAGCAATAAAATTGCATGGACATGGAATTTTCTGTCTTTGCCTTTTCCAGAGCCCGTTTCATTTCTTTGAGTGCTATTTTCATTATTTCTGGGTATTCCATTTGAAGAAGACCTAAAACAATCTTTCTTATATCGGACTCAACACCCGGTTTCTTGAATTTATACTCAAGCTTTTTGAGCAGGTAGTCACTGCACCATAAATCCCCCTGTTTTACCAGACCACATACCAGTCTTAATTCATCAAGCCTGATCAAGGTTTTGAGCCATCGCTTATCCCAGTTGATATTGAGATCAGGTCTCAAAGTTGTATATTCCGGATGTTCAAAAATATGCTCTACACGGCCGTAGCAATAATTGGATGAATTTTCAACATACCTGTAATACCCAAAATAATTTACACAAAATTCCATAACTCTGAAAATAGCCTCTGCTTCCTGAGAGCCTCTGCCATCCTGTATAAATTGTCCGTAATGCTCAAATACATATTCAGATTCATGAACTCTCAATGCTGCCTCAAAAGCATATTCCAAAGTACAGTTATTATATTTGCCGTATGTATTGTCCAATATCTTAAAAGCCTCACCGGTTCCCAACAGCAGAATGTTGTTTGCTGTGAACTGTGCTGCTGTGTGTCCGCGGTAACTTCCTCCCAAATGGACCTCAATATTCTGAAGATATTCTGCATGTTCCAGCAATTTCTCCAGAAACTCCAGAATTTCTTTTTCATATTTAAGTCGTTTTGCCTTAAAACCAACTATTCTTCCTTCCATACAGTCAAGAATATTTATTAGCTTATCCATATTGCCGTAGCCAAAGGTTTCATACGGTTTTTCGCTTTTCCGGGCTTCAATTATCAAATCAAGGATTTTTTGAGCTCTATCTATAAGTTTTTCCAATACAAAGCCGGAGCTGCTTATTTTGACAGGGTGTATAGATATTTCGGGATCTTTGCCGTCAAATATTTCAAACAGTGCTTCAGCAGCTTTTTCAGTGTCAAAGTGAGCTAGCGAAAACAGGCAGGCTTCCTTAATTGCCTTTTTCTTATCCCTCATAAGCTCCAGCAGTACCGGCTGACATTCCGGCAAATCCTTCAAGGCTTTGACAGCACTGACCTTCACTTCAGTATCTCCCTTTTCAGCGGCTTCCAGATAAAATTCCTTTTCTTCTCCTGCTTTTAACCTTGAAATAAGTTCAATCCTTCTGGAGTGACCTTTTCCTCCTTTAAAATCAAACCCGCTCTTCAATACAGGAACTATAGCCGCTCCGTATTTTTCCAGAATATCAAGCGCTAGTACTGCTATTTCCGGAAAATTATCTTCCAAAGCAGAAATCAGCGGATTTATAAGCCTTATGTCGTTTATTATTCCCTCTCCAAAAGCGTCTCTTACAATTTCAAGCCTGCCCGAGCCCTTCTCTGTCAAGGCATCTATTAATGGCTTCAAACGTCTGAAGGGTACCGAAGTTGGAAAACTTAGTCCTGCTGTGTCTACTTCGGCAACAGCTCCCTCAAATCCGGTCTGTCCTTGTGTATATAAAATAGCATTAATAATAGTTCCCAGTTCCAGAAGCTTCTCAGATACACTTTCCGGGCCTGCTTCGATTACCTTCTCCATACCGTCAGCTACCCGGGCAAATATTTGGACACCTTCTCCGGCTTTTTTCATCTGAGGCAAAAGCTTTTTCAGTCTAAAATCTTCTGAAGCAAGTGTACTGCCTGCAATCAGAAGTCGTTTTACCTCACTTTGTGTTTCAATCAATAACGATATACTCATATGTTTACCCCTAATAAATCAATCGAATTATGCTTTCATTGTTAATAATGCTCAGTGGCTTTGCATACAACCTTTTCAAATCCATATCATTATTAAACCGGACAAGGATTGTTTGTTCCCTGAGATTTTTCTGTTCCAAAAGAAATAACAAAGGCAGACAAGGCGGTTCCGAACTCCCGGGAATATCAGAAAGTATCAGCCTTTGTCCATCATAACTTTCCAATATGTAATTTCCATCAACAATACCTATGGCTGAGAACTGCAGCAAAGCTATGGGATTTTTTGAGGAAAGCGGGTTTTTTATTTGATTCTTTACTTCTTTTATAATTCCCTGAAAGGATTTATGAGCATAAGATTTTATAACAGTAAAATCATTTTCATTAAGTACTCTGGAAGTCATGTCTTCCCAACGGACTCTGGGGTTCATATCTCCCGGATATACAAATAACTCTTTTGTCTGGACTACTGAATAAAAAGAATCGTCTTCCCTTATATATTTTGCCGCCTTAAACGGGCGGTAATTCCTTGTTTCTACCATCTGCCCCGTTTTAAGATTCAGCCAGCTTCCTTCATCAACCCATTCCTGCCTTGCATCATTAACATAGGAATTAAAGGACAGCTGCACTAATTCCGCATCAGCCTGAACCAGACCCAGTTCTCTAAGTTCTGACAGCTGCCATGCATGACCCAGCCATTCATCCAGATTTGAAGCTGTATCATAGGCTTGCTGAGGGTCCAGCAATTTTTTATCCAGATATTCCCGCCCTTTTTTGCATAGTGAATACAGTCTTATCAAACTATCAACAGCCTCTGTATAAACTTTTTCATAATCATTTGCTTTTTTAAACAGTAATATAAATTCTCTGAGTGCAGTCTGTACACCTGGTATGTAATGGTTCCCCAGCTGTTTTGCCTGATCCTCCAGCAGCTTCAGTGTCTTGGAGTTAATTGTTCCAAGGCCGGCCTGGGCAATACTGAAGGTTATCTTTTCCAGCAGCTCCAAACCTTCTTTTTGCGCTTGAATTTTCTTGATCAGTGCGTTTATATTAACTTTTTTAGGCTCCTCCTGGGCTTTAGCCTTCTTTTCTTCCCTTTTGCCGGCCTTTTCGCGTTTTTCCCTTATGTCAGCGGGTACTTCCGCCCTGTCAAAACTTTTTCCGCTGACATATGCGTACATCAATCCCAGGGCATGTTTACAGGGGAATTGTCTGCTGGGGCAGCTGCACCGGGAAACTGGACTTTCAGGATTGATAAAATCAACCGAGGTTATATAATTACTTGCTCCGCTGCCTTTGCACTCTCCGAAAATTACAGTATCATCTTCAGAAATATTAAAACTTACGAACTTGTTTTTCTTAACCAACCCCCAGCCGTTCTGTATGGCACTTTGATTTGGAGCCGTGGAGTTTATAAATTCTTCTGAAATTTTGAGCATATAATTTATCCCTTTTTTTTATTTATAATAATACTTTTAATTTCTTTATATCTGGTCTTCTGCTTGTTTAATATCTAGTCTTCTGCTTATTTAATATATAATCTGCATTATTGGTGTAATCAGAAGTACAACATATTTCAGGGAAATATTTTTATTACTATTTTATCACACATGCAAGTCCTTTCATATAAGACAATACGGTAAAAATCTCCAGAAAATTTTCTGGGATTTATTTATATAATAATCCGAAAAATATTTGTTCAAAATAAACACTTGGGAACAGAAAACACTAAATAAAATATGCTTTGCTTTATAGCTGAAATTTGTCGGAGGTACTGATGTCAAAAAAAGCTAAAATCTTATTGGTAATAAGCGCCCTTTTCACTCTGGCAATGGGACTATCCAATGTATTTGTAAATATTTTCCTCTGGAAAAAATCCAATAACTTCATGGTTATTGCCCAATACAACCTTATGCATTATGTGCTAGTACCTCCTACCTTCATATTAGCCGGTTGGCTTTCGAAAAAAAAGAATGGAATCTGGTCTCTCAGATTGGGAATATTCTTTTTTATTGTGTTTTTCGGATTTATACTATTTCTTCGAAACAGCGTTACAAGGTATGTATTTCCAATCGGAGCCTTGTATGGAATAGCCGCGGGCTTCTACTGGCTGGCTTATCACGTACTTAGCTTCGATTTTACCTCAACTGAGAACAGGGATAGCTATAATGGCTTTAACGGAAGTATTTCCGGCGTATGCGGAGCTATTGCTCCTATAACCTCAGCATATATAATTGAGAAAAATACTTTAACTAACGGTTACACTATTGTTTTTTCAACATCGCTGATATTATTTGTAATTCTTATTGGTATTTCCTTCATGCTGAAAGCTGACAATTATGGAACAAAACTAAAATTCAGCCGGATTATAAGCAGTAATTGCATGGACTGGAGGAATCTTCGGAAAAGCATTTTCGCCTGGGGATTCAGAGATGTAATAATAGGATTTTTGATTATTGTGCTGGTTTTCAAAGCAACAGGCAGCGAATTGGCAGTAGGTAAATTCTCATTATATGCTTCACTGATATCCTCCACTGCCTTCTACGTTGAACAAAAGATTATCAAACCGAAATTAAGGTTAGTTTCAATGTTTTTTGGCGCAATATTTATGTTTATTGCGGTATGGGGACTTGTTGCAAATATCAGCTATGGATCACTGATTCTCTATATGATTATGGATGCCGCCTTTGTTCCATTTTTTCTTGTTCCGCTGGCATCAGCCAGTTTTAATATTATTAGCACTCAGCATGAGGAAGATCTTCGAGTGGAATACATTATCAATAAGGAGATAATGCTTAACAGCGGGAGAATAGTCAGCATATCGATTCTCATAGCTCTCTTGAGTTTTTATGCGAATGCTGACAGTCTTAACTATTTCCTGTTTTTTATAGGCTTCGCACAATTGGTTTCCCTTATCTTTTTACGACGGCTGAAAATATGGAAGGTCGGCGGGAATTCAGCGCGGTAAGGCTGTATTTTAAACACTTGTAATCTATAAAATCTACTAAAAAAATTTATACTTTCCCAGACAATAAAAAAGACATCATTTCACAACCAGGGTTGCATGATGTCTTACTTCTGCTTATAGCTTATGTTATACCTTGTATGAAGGCTAATGTATCTAATAACTCTCTGAATTTATCCTTACCGATTTTCTGTTCAATTTTAAGCTGTGCATCTTCCCACAGCGGCAAGGCCTCATTGAGTTTAGCCATACCTTTTTCTGTTATTGAAATCAGCCTTTTCCGCGAATCTTCATCGTCAGCTTTGACTTTAACATATCCGTTTTTCTTAAGTATTTCAATATTACGGGTAACTGTAGTTTGGTCCATTAATAAAATATTTGCCAGTTCTCCGACAGAGGTATACTCACGTGACGAAATATCCACCAACAGAGCAAGCTGCGTTGAACGCAAGCTGGTTGACTGTAATGCCTTATCATAATACTGGGTAACTACTCTGGTTGTCATTCTCAAATTTCTGCATGCACAAGCTTTAAGGTGTTCCCTGCCGGTCCTATCAGACATACAAAATACCTCCCCATCATGTGTACATACAAATAATAATCCCTGGCTGTTTGCAATGTCAAGTAAAACTCTTCCCACTGTCGTCAAACAACTCACTGCATATGGAAAAAGTCATCTGACGTACCTTTTCATTTTCATTATTACATGCTTTTAAAATATATGGTTTATAGCTTTCTTTATAATTGTTCCGCATAAAATTCAATACATTAACCTTCCATTTCCAAAGCTCATCTGAAGTCAAATAGAAGAATTTGGACTGAACTTTTTGCCTGTAATAACTCTCCTCCATATCAAGAATTTTTTCAGGCGTTAATTGCTCCGCCAGAGAAGACAGCCCTGGAAAGTTTTCAGTCTCCTGCCACTTCCCCTTATTCATCGGACAAACATCCTGACAAATATCACAGCCATAAATACATTCCCCGAAATTCTTACTTAGAGGTTCCTGTGGCATATTCCGGCCTCCAAAGGTAGTCAAATATGAAATACAGGCCGTAGGAGACATCGTATACGGAGCTGAGAGCGAGCGGGTAGGACACGCAGATATGCAGCGGCTGCAATTTTTCGGGCACTCCGGAACATTCGGAGTATCTTTGAGTTCCATTTCCCGGTCGGTTAACCATGCCTCAATATGAACCCAGGAGCCCGATTCAGTATAAAAGAAATTATTTCTGCGGACAATTCCAAGTCCTGCTTGTAATGCAGCCCACCGCATGCCCACAATACCAAATTTCTGGTTCATTGATACCCGCAGCCCGAGGCTTTGAAGGTATTCATTAAAAGCAACAGTATTCTGATATTCTTTTGTATTGGTATCCACACGTATGTCAAACAGGTATGACTTTGCTATATGGTCTTTTACAGTATGCGGAATCTTATATTTTCCATACCTTTCTGCAAGAACCACTACAGATTTTGCCCAGGGATATTCCATCAGCGGATCAAGCAGTCGTCTTTGTTTCATGTAAAATTGTTCCGATTCCGGCACCTTTTGAAGCCTTTCTTCAAACTTTTCCTTAAACCCTGACAATGCTGCTACTGGTATAATTCCACACTTTTCATATCCCAGTTCATAGGCTTTATCCTGTATCAGCTGCTCTAATGTACTCATATTTCCGTCACTCCTCTACTATCACATATGTTTTTCAGTAAAATATTAATTTTCTTATATTCACACTAAAATCAGCATTTTGTAACATACCGCCAGTCAGAACCTATCAAATAATTTTACTGCCTTCAACAGTCTTACATGTATATACATATATAATTGCAAAAATTATCCAGCAAGATTAATAAACAAAATATAAAAGCTCATATTATATGCATATACATATAATATGAGCTTTTATTCAAGATGTCAATATTTTTTGTTTATTCTAAAATACCGCTCTCCTGAACAGCCTTTATTGCAGCACTCAAGGTTTCCTCGTCCTGAACCAGCGCCATTCTGACATGTCCTTCACCGGAGGGACCAAAAGCACTGCCCGGTGTTACAATGACTCCTGCCCTCTGAACCATATCCATGGCGAAATCTACCGATTTCTCGTAGTTGGATGGAATCACAGCCCATACAAACATTGTAGCTTTTGGGTAATCCATCTTCCAACCTATGGAATTAAAGCCACCGCAGAGAATATCCCTTCTTCTTTCGTATGCCTTTTTCGTTATTTCCACACAGGTCTGATCCCCGGTAATTGCAGCGATTGCAGCTTTTTGTACAGGTAAAAACATACCGTAGTCCATATTTGACTTTAAAATTTTCAAGCGAGATACTATCTTTTCATTTCCAACACAAAAACCGACTCTTGCTCCTGCAAGACCATAGTTTTTGGAAAGTGAATTGAATTCAACTCCTACCTCCCTGGCACCGGGATATGAAAGAAAACTGCCGCAGCTGTTTCCGTAATAAACCAAATCACTGTAGGCGTTATCATGAAGAACAATTATGTCATATTTTTTCGCGAAAGCAACAAGCTCTTTGTAGAAGTCATCCGGCGCCATTGCCGTAGTTGGATTGTTGGGATAGGAAATCAGCATAAGTTTGGCTTTTTTAGCCACTTCCTCAGGTATATCCTGCAGACTTATGACATAACCGTTTTCCTTCTTCTGAGGCATAAAATACAGCTGAGCTCCTGCCAGCTTTGGTCCGTCTGCAAACACCGGATAACACGGGTCGGGCACCAACACCAGATCACCTTCATCTACAATGGATAGTGATATATGTGCAAGTCCCTCTTGAGAACCTAAAAGCGAACATATTTCTGTCTTCGGGTTCAGCTCTACCCCGTATCTTTTACCATACCAGCTGCTGACGGCCTCCAATAAATCTTCCTGATCGCTTATGGCATATATATAGTTTTTTTCATCGGCTGAGGCTTTGCAAAGAGCATCTATAACATGTCCGGCAGGCGGTATATTCGGTGTGCCAACGCTAAGGTCTATGACAGGCTGCCCGCTTTCCAATCTTCTTCTTTTTATCTCCAATAATTTGGTAAATATCCCTTCTCCAAACTGGTCCATTCTTCTCGCAAACTGCATTGTGATCTACCCCTTTAACTTTTGTATTATCAATAATAATTTTATCACTTTATAACGCATTGCTTCAGATAAAATTTTTTGGCTGTAGAAAAATTTAATTACCTCTATGCGTTTCAACGAGGCAGGAGATATGTTCCCGCCGCTGAAACCCAATAGGTACCGCCACCCTGAAGAGGTAGTGGTCATCTATAACCTCGTTATTTAATTAAAGTAAAACATTTGTGCACCAGCTGTCAATCTTTTGGAGTTGTGCACAAAACTAATCTAATAATTAATTATATATGTAATATTGGAGAAAAACGAGTTATAATAGAGAAAAGTTTAAATTCAGTTACTTTTTACATTTTAATAAAGATTACACCAGGTTGATTGCAAGGGCGCAAACTTATAAAAGTTTGTGCTCTTTTTATTTACAATTGGAGTACAGCACTAAAAAACTTTAAAAAGGGGATTTGATATTATGTATACTTGTAACTTAGAAAGAATGGAAAATAAGATTAAAACATTTTCAAAATTCGGAGATGCCGGTCATGGGGGGATCACCAGATACTCATTATCACCTGAGGCACATCAGGCAAGAGCGGAATTTGTAAAAAGAATGACAGCAATAGGAGCAATTATAGAAACAGACGATATGGCAAACATGTACGCTACCCTCCCGGGTTCCGAGCCAAATACCAAGAGAATCGTTATGGCCTCTCATGTGGATTCGGTTAAAAACGGCGGAAACTATGATGGAATACTTGGAGTATTGACTGCAATGGAGGTTCTGGAAACTATTACAGAGCTCAGTATTCCACACAGGCATCCCATTACAGCCATGATCTGGACAAATGAAGAGGGTTCCCTTTATCCTCCTGCCATGATGTCTTCCGGCGTAATTTGCGGAAAGTTTGACAAGGCAAAAATGCTGGCTTCTAAAAGCATTCTTAATCCTGCCAGCACTTTTGGCCAGGCACTGGATGCCAGCCCCTATAAAGGTGAGGAAAAAAACAGATTAAACCCCAATGACTACATGGCTATGTTTGAGACGCATATTGAACAGGGGCCCATACTTGAAGCAGCAAAAAAGGATTTAGGTGTTGTAGTCTGTGTATTGGGTATGGTCAATTACAGGCTCAAGACCCACGGTCAGGCTGATCATGCCGGAACTACCCCCATGAGCTACAGGCAGGACGCACTCTACGCTGCAGCACAGCTTCTTACTTATCTGCATCAGGAATTGGATAAGCTGGACCCTGCCCTTGTTTACACAACCGGTGAAATAAAGTGCCACCCCAATGTGCACACTGTAATTCCTGATGAAGTTGATTTTTCGCTGGATGCAAGACATGAAGATCCTGATGTTATCAAGCAGGTTGTAGAAATTATAAAGAATATACCTGAGGAAATTGCAAGATGTAGAACCGGCTATGAATTAGCCTGGGCCCGTGATACCGTATACTTTGACACAGAATTGACGGGCTTTGTAAAAGAAAGCGCTGATGAACTTGGTATCTCCAATCAGTACATCAACAGCGGTGCAGGACATGATGCGCAGTTTGTATCTTACATGCTGCCCACAACAATGATTTTTGTTCCCTCCAAAGACGGACACAGTCACTGTGAACCTGAGTATACCTCACCTGAGCAGTGTACAGCCGGAGCCAGCGTAATGCTCAACGCAGTGCTAAAGGCAGATAAAAAACAGACATAGAATTTACCCAAAGCTTTGGTAAAGCAATAGCAGATACAATTCAGAAACAGCCGAAGCAAAAGGAGATAGTGTAAGAGTTCTAAATTTGTATTCAATGGGGTACTGAAGGACTGCTGAAGGGAAAGGAGGCCTTATTATTCTGTACAACAGGAGTCCATACGAGCTTTTCTTACAAAACGGGATGCATGATTCAATGAAGCAAACTAATTGAAAAATAGTACCCAATGCTTACCGAAAGTTTGGGTACTATTTTTACATAATTTAAAATGGTTCAAATCTCTGTTGCCTCAAATCTACCGTGGGAAAAAATCTAGCCCTGCTGGAATTGCTTGAGCAGGTTGGCCATTTCTATGGCAGTCACGGCAGCATCATACCCTTTATTACCTGCCTTTGTGCCGGCTCTTTCAATGGCTTGCTCTATTGTGTCAGTGGTCAAGACCCCGAATATGACCGGAATTCCTGCATCCAGGGAGACCTTTGCAATTCCCTTTGAAACTTCACTTGCAACATAATCAAAATGTGGTGTTGACCCTCTTATAACAGCACCAAGGCATATAACAGCATCAAACTTCCCCGTGGCTGCCAGCCTTTGAGCAACCAGAGGAATCTCAAAAGCACCCGGCACCCATGCTGCCTCAATATTTGCTTCATCTCCTCCATGTCTTACCAGTGCGTCGATAGCTCCCCCTAACAGTTTACTGCTAATAAATTCATTAAATCTGCCCACAACAATACCAAATTTCAAATCCCCGGCAACAAGATTTCCTTCATGCATTTTAACTGACATGGTATTTATCCTCCCTGTGTTTTAATTTATTTATATCAAATGTCCCATCTTTTCCTTTTTTGTCCTCATATAAAATTCATTAACTTCATTGGCTTCCATCTGAATAGGCACCCTTTCTATCACTTCAAGGCCGTATCCGCTTAAACCCACTACTTTTTTGGGATTGTTGGTCAAAAGTCTGATTTTTCTCACCCCCAAATCATATAATATCTGGGCTCCAATCCCATAATCCCGGAGATCTGGAGCAAAGCCCAGCAATTCATTGGCTTCTACAGTATCCTTCCCTTGATCCTGCAGTTCGTAGGCACGTATTTTATTGACCAAACCTATTCCTCTCCCTTCCTGACGCATATAAAGAAGTATTCCTCTCCCCTCACGGCTTATCTGCCTGAGCGCTGCATCCAGCTGTTCACCGCAGTCACATCTTTTTGAATGGAAAGCATCACCCGTCAGGCATTCGGAATGTACTCTTACCAATACAGGATCATTTGAGCTTGTTATATCTCCCTTTACCAAAGCTACATGGTGCTCACCGTTAATAATATTTTCATAGGCTGCAATTGTGAATTCTCCGTATTCTGTTGGCATCTTGGCAACGGCAGCTGCACTTATCAGTTTTTCATTACTCCTCCTGTACTTGATCAATTCAGCCACTGTTATAATTTTTAAATTATGCTTTTTTGAGAATTCAAGTAACTGTGGTACTCTGGCCATTGTTCCGTCATCTTTCATGATCTCACATATAACCCCCGCCGGGTACAAACCCGCCATTCTGGCAAGATCAACAGCAGCCTCGGTATGACCTGAGCGTTTTAATACTCCCCCATCCCTTGCAATCAAAGGGAAAATATGCCCCGGCCTCATAAAATCATTGCTTTCCGAATTGAGATTTACCAATTCCCTTACGGTATTGGCCCTTTCAAAGGAAGAAATGCCTGTTGTGGAGCTTTTGTGATCTACTGTAACCGTAAAAGCAGTCTTCATGTTTTCGGTGTTTCTCTCCACCATCAAATTAAGTTCCAACTTTCTGGCACGTTCTTCCGTAAGCGGTACACATATCATTCCTTTACCATATGAGGCCATGAAGTTAATACTTTCAGGAGTGACCTTCTCTGCTGCCATTAAAAGATCCCCCTCATTCTCACGATCCTCATCATCCACAACAATAATCATCTTACCCTGTTTGATTTCCTCCACTGCCTCTTCAATAGAATTAAACTTCATTTCCGGCACCTCCAATTAATATAAGCTTTATATTCAAGCAAAGCTATAAATTTAATACTCAAGCAAGCTATAGTATCATAATCAAGCAAAACCATTGTCTCTAAGAAAGTCCAGTGTGATATCTCCTTTGGGTATGTTTGCTTTTGGGTTCAGAAGCTTTTCTACATACTTACCAACTACATCGCACTCAATATTTATTGAACTCCCCACTTTTCTGACTCCAAGGGTAGTAACATCTGCTGTCGTGGGGATAAGCGATACACTGAAGTGTGTTTCATTCACAGAGGCTACCGTCAGACTTGTTCCGTCCAGTGCTACTGAGCCTTTCATTACAACATACTTGAGGATGGACTCAGGTGCTTCAATTGTCAGCCAAAGGGCATTATCCTCTTCGACTCGGGAGGAAAGAATTCCGATGCCGTCAATATGTCCGGTCACAATATGGCCTCCCAGTCTGTCAGATAACCGTAAGGCCCTCTCCAGATTCACCCTGTCAGAGATATTAAGTTTATCAAGCCCTGTCTTCCTCATGGTTTCAGGCATTACATCAGCTGAAAACCAGTCTCCCCCCACCTTTGTGACTGTAAGACATATTCCGTTGACTGCTATACTGTCTCCAGGCTTTGCATCCTGCAATATTTTTCTACAGTGAACTGAAAGCTGTATCGATGATTTACCTGGTAAAACTTGCTTAATTGTACCTATTTCCTCTATAATTCCTGTAAACATGTCTCTCCTTTAACATATCCCTCTACCAGGATATCCTCATCAAATCTGCTTACTTCCAACTTCTCAAGTTTAATTGCATCTTTCATCAAAGGTATGCCCTCACCCTCCACAGGAGTTTTGGCATTCTTTCCTCCGATAATTTTTGCAGCAATAAAAATCATTATTTTATCTACTATTCCAGAATTCAAAGCAGCCGCATTCAAGCCTCCTCCCCCTTCCAGGAGGACGCTGTCAATTTCAGACAAGTACAATTCATCCATAAGCCTTTTGAGATCAACATGTCCATCCTGACCATCCAGTTTTAAAATCCGTACCCCTTTGTCAAGGAGCTGTTTTTCCTTTTCTGCCCCCATTGCTGATGTAGTGGCGATTATTACTCCTGCTGAAGACTGTATATTTATAACCTGACTGTTTACAGGTATAACTCCCTTACTATCAACAATGATTCTGACCGGGTCCTTTCCTTTTTTGTCATTTAACCTTGTGGTAAGGGAAGGGTTATCGGTCATTACTGTGTTTACTCCTGCCATTACAGCCGAGACCCTGTCCCGTATAGAGTGAACCTGCTGTCTGGAACTTTCCCCCGATATCCATTTGGAATCTCCACAGGCTGAAGCAATTTTACCATCAAGAGTCATTGCAGTTTTCATAATTACAAAGGGTCGTTTAGAGGTTATATACTTTATAAATATTTCGTTGAGCTTTACTGCTTCCTGTTGAAGAACGCCTGTAACGGTTTCAATTCCTGCAGCCTGAAGCAGCTTTATTCCCCTTCCAGAAACCTTTGGGTTAGGGTCTTCCATACCTATTACCACCTTGCTGATTCCCTCTTTTATAATTCTTTCTACACAGGGAGGTGTTCTTCCGTAATGCGAACAGGGTTCAAGATTTACATAAAGCGTCCCTCCCATTACACTGCTCCCTGCATTACCAAAAGCCGCCACCTCGGCATGTGGGCCTCCCGGCATTTCATGGTATCCCTCTGTCACTATTTCTCCGTTCTTTACAATTAGCGCTCCCACCAGTGGATTGGGGTTTGTTTTCCCCCATCCTCTCTTTGCAAGATCCAAGACTCTTTTCATATAAAATTCATGAGTTCCCATTGGCAATTCTCCTGTAAATAAGTAATATCATAAATATCAAACCAACAAGGCAATAAAAACACAAAGTCCCTGGAAGTATACTACTCCCAGGGACAAAAATACATAAAAAATACACTATCTTCCATCCAGACTGTACTGTCGGCTCCGGAATCTGACCGGATCTGCTTTCGCTCGCGGGCTCGCATTAAGGAACAGCTAATTAATAACTCTCCATTATTGCCTACCGCCGGTAAGGAATTTCACCTATCCCTGAAGTGTTTGTTATACACCAAATATTATTCAATTATTTTGAATATAGCATTAAAGTATAATTAATGTCAAGTCTGACTTTGTTTATTATAAAATAAATATTTCCTTCATGTTATTTGTTTTTCTCAGCGATTACAAAATCATTTACCTTTATAGGCATACCTTAATATGTTATCTATATTATTCACCAGATGCCTCTGTGCTGCTGTATCATACAAGTTTTGTTTATAATTTTCATACTTTTCCCTATTTTTTATTATAGTCACAATGCCTGTTTCCTGTCCCCTTGCTGTCGCAACCTTTGTATTTTTTCCATCTGCCGTTTCAATCTCCAGATATCCCTCACTCAGTAAAAAATCGGCCATTTTTATTGCTGATACTTTTGAAAAGTTATTTTTCAAAAGCAGATAGTTCACTTTGTCAGCAAATAAACTAATAGTCACAGGCTCCTCGGAAAATTCAATTTGTTCCCTAATTAACGTACATACTTCATCAAGAGTGTAATCTTTTTCATCTGCTTCAGGCTTTTGGGAATCTCTACAGCTAGCTATCAACTCCAAAAATTCATTTCCATAAGCCTCCAATTTAACTTTTCCAACACCGGATACCTGTAGAAATTCTTCAGAATTTGCAGGCATTTTACTGCACATATCCACCAGGGTGGCATCAGAAAAAATTACAAAGGCAGGAACATGTTTTTGTTGAGCCAACTTAAATCTAAGTTCTTTGAGTTTAGTAAGCAAAGCATTATTAACTGAAATTTTATTTTTTGTCTTACTCATTGGAGGCTGTTGTTCTTTCAATGCCTTCATCATCAGTTTCTCACCATCAAACATTACATTTCTTGACTTTTCTGTCAGCTTTACCTGCGGAAATTCGGTATTAGTCAACCATAAGTATTCATAAAGAACCAAATGATTAATAATATCGCGAATGTGCTTTTCCTGCATTCCAGCCATTATACCATAAGTCTTTATCTTGTCCAGGCCAAATTTCAATACCTTTTCGGATTTGCTGCCGCGGAGGGTATCAATTACCATTTTGATACCGTATCGCTCATTCATTCTTGCAATACATGACATAATCTTCCTGGCATCTTCGGTTATATCTATCTCTTCAAAATTTGTATTGCAGTTGCTGCAGTTCCCGCAAAAACTTGAGGTCTCATCACCAAAATAGCTTAATATATATTCTCTTAAGCAATCTGTACTATGGCAATAGTATGTAATTTGCTTTAAACGTTCTCTGTCCTTTTCTTTCACTTTTTCTGAAATTTCAGCATCTAAATCACTATTTTCATTTGAACTGTCGATGAGTATCTGATTTGTCACTACATCCTGGCCGCCGTAGAGCAAAATACAATCTGCAGTTGAACCGTCACGGCCGGCTCTCCCGGCCTCCTGATAATAGCTCTCAAGATTTTTGGGCATGTTGTAATGAATAACAAAGGATACATTGCTTTTGTCAATCCCCATACCGAAGGCATTTGTTGCAACCATTACCGACCTTGTGTCATACAAAAAATCATCCTGATTCTGCGAGCGTTCATTTTCAGTCAAGCCCGCATGATATCTGGTAGCATTGAATTTATCCTCAATCAATTTATCACATACTTCTTCAACTGTCTTTCGGGTGGAACAGTAAATAATTCCGCTTTTATTTGGATTTTCCTTTAAATATTTTAAAGCCGCCTTGTACTTGTCGACAGGTTTTTGGACCTCAAAATACAGGTTTTCACGGTTAAAACCCGTTACCAGCTCAAAGGGATTTTTTAACTTCAGAAGGTTGGCAATATCCTCCTTGACCTCCTTGGTAGCAGTTGCTGTAAATGCCGACAAGACCGGCCTTTTTGGCAATTTATCAATAAATTCACTGATTTTAAGATAGCCGGGCCTGAAATTTTGTCCCCATTGTGATACACAATGAGCTTCATCAATTGTTACCATTGAAATATCGGAGTTTATTGAAAACTCTAAAAATTCATTTGTATCAAGTCTTTCGGGAGCTATATATATGATTTTGTATTTGCCTGACTTTGCATTCTCCAATGCCTTGGCAATCTGATTGTTATTAAGTGTAGAGTTAATAAATGCAGCCGGAATTCCACTTGTATTAAGAGACTGCACCTGATCTTTCATGAGAGATATAAGAGGTGATATAACAAGTGTCATACCATTGAATAAAAGTGCCGGAACCTGAAAGCACAGAGACTTGCCCGCTCCGGTTGGCATTATTCCAAGAACATCCTTTCCGCTTAAAATTTGATCAATCAGTTTTTCCTGGCCTTCACGAAAAGAATCATAGCCAAAATATTCCTTTAAGATTTGTTTCTTATGCACCTTAGTACTCCAATCCATTTCTGATATTAAAATTATTCAACTAAATATTTCGCGAAGCTTCGCATTATCTATAAGTATATCAGTTGTACCAAACAAGCTCAACTTTACAGGTCAAAAACTAAACTATATGTTGTTTAATTTTCTCAAAAATTCCCTGAACAACAAGAAAGAGTGCTCAGGCCTGGCCTGTCGCACCCTAGCTTACATTCATGGTTATAATTAAGAAGCAGGACTGAATATTTTAAAGCTTGCTTAATTCTACTGCAATACGGGCTCCTATTTTTGCATTATTATAAACGAGCTTAATATTTGAATCCAGGCTTGCACCTTCTGTTAATTCCTTTACCTTTGCCAGCAAAAACGGTGTGCTGGCTTTTCCCTTAATCCCTTTTTCATCAGCTTCTTTTAGGGCATCCGCTATTGCCTTGTTTATTACATCAGGATTCATTTCATACCCCTCAGGTATGGGATTGGCAATAACTGCGCCGCCTTTAAGTCCCAAATCCCATTTGGTTTTCAAGGCTTCTGCAAGTTCCTTTGGGGTATCGACTCTGTAATCTACTCCAAAACCGCTTTTTGAAGTGTAGAAGGCCGGCAGTTCGTCGGTCCCGAACCCAACCACAGGCACACCCTGAGTTTCAAGATATTCCAATGTAAGTCCAATATCCAGAATGGATTTGGCTCCTGCACAAATTACTGCCACATCAGTATGCGCCAATTCCTGCAAGTCTGCAGAGATATCAAAGGTTTCCTGTGCACCTCGGTGAACTCCGCCAATACCTCCGGTAGCAAATATCTTTATTCCGGCAAGGCTGGCTATTATCATGGTTGATGCCACAGTTGTCGCCCCGTCCAGGCCTTTGGCCAGGACAAAAGGTATGTCTCTCCGGCTTGTTTTTACAACCTCAGTGCTGCCTTTTCCGATATACTCAATTTCTTCCGATGTCAAACCAACCTTTAATTTACCTTTAATTATGGCTATGGTGGCAGGAATTGCTCCGTTATCCCTTACAATTCTTTCTACATTCAGGGCTGTTTCCACATTCTTTGGATATGGCATTCCGTGAGAAATAATGGTAGATTCAAGAGCTACTACTGCTTTCCCCTCTTCCAAAGCCCTTTTTACTTCGGGGTTGATGTCTAAATATTTTTCTAACATAATCCTATCTCCTTCATTCTTTTATTTACATTTTCCTGTGAAATATTTGGATTTATTGTCTCTTCATGGCTTAATGCCAAAATTGCTGCAGTCATTGAAAAACGCGTGCTTTGCTCAATACCATAGTT
Source organism: Bacillota bacterium (assembly GCA_023409265.1). Classification (GTDB taxonomy): domain Bacteria; phylum Bacillota; class Clostridia; order Acetivibrionales; family DSM-1351; genus Ruminiclostridium. The sequence continues at coordinate 456,176 of JAEYHZ010000004.1, forward strand.
ATTGAAATGGCAGAATGCCAAAGCAGCTACAAAGGCATCCCCGGCTCCGGTGGCATTTACAACTTTTACCTCGGGATTTGCAATCAGCTTGTGATTATGTCCATCGTTAAAGAATACACCGTCCTTCCCAAGTGTTATAAATACATTTTTAACACCCTTGTTCAAAAAGTACTCTGATGCCTTCAGCATATCATTAGTGTTGTGGATTTTAATCCCTGAAAGCAGTTCTGCCTCAATCCTATTTGGCTTTATTGTATGGAAAGCACCAATTTTATTCTTAATTTTTAATGCTTTGGTACTTGAAACAGTGTCCAGGAAAAATTCTGTATTCTTGAAATTATCAAGGACGTAGTTGATCACCGAGTCGGGAATATTGGTGTCTATTACGCAGAGCTTTGAATTTTCAACAACCTGCCTTTTATCCTGAATAAAATCAATTGATATTTCATTAAAAATATCCATATGAGAAATTGCAGCCTTCATATCGCCTTTTTCATCAAGAATCGCTAAATACGTAGATGTGGGCACCTGGGACATAATGAGAGAACTTTTCATATCAAGACCAATTGCATTTGCATGATCAATAATTTTCTTTCCATAGATATCTTCTCCAACAGCGCTGATGAGTTTTGTTGAAACACCCAGATGCACCAGATTTTCGGCAATATTTCTGCCTACACCGCCAAGACTTATCTTGACCTTACCGGGATTGGAATCCTGCAGTATAAGGTTCTTTTCCGGAAAGCCAGTAATATCAATATTGGATCCGCCTAAAACACTGACATAGTCATCCTGCTTCAGAATATAACCTTTTCCTATAATCAACCCTTTTTTTATAAGGTTAGTAATGTGCACAGCAACCGAAGAGCGGGTAATTCCAAGTGCAGAAGCCAGTTCATTCTGTGAAATGGCAGGATTTTTACTGATTAAGTCCAGCAATTCTTTTTCTCTATTAGTCATATGCTCGTCCCTCATAAACATTTGCTTATTAACTAAACTTTAGCTTAATCTCATATTATCATAAAACTCATAGGATTACAAGGTAATAGGGAGCAAATTTTTTTAGCGCAAAAAAGCAGAGACATCCAATAACATCTCTGCTTCCCTTATCTTATACCACTTAGGTCAAAAGAAAATTCTACTAGCAGTAAAACTTTCTTATCTCCCCGTTATATTATTTTAAGTTATCAACTGCAGCTCTTTCTATGGCCAATCCCTGAGTGTAGCGTTTCATAAATTCATTGAATCCGGCAACATCAGCAGGATTTGGAGCGACAGAACTACCCTCTTTTCCAGCGAAAACCTTCTGCTTCAGGAAATCTCCCAATGATTCCTTTTCTCCACGGTTGATCATATAGGATGCAAGGAGCGCTATACCCCAGGCTCCGCCTTCCCCGGCAGTTTCCATGATTGACACGGGAACATTAACCGCAGCAGCCATAATTCTCTGCCCCACTTCCTTTGTCTTGAAGAACCCTCCATGACCCAGGATTTCATCCACCTTGACATTTTCCTTTTCAAAAAGGATATTCAGACCTGTTTTAAGAGCACCCAGAGCAGTAAACAAATTTACCCTTATAAAATTAGCAAGGTTGAAGTTGCTGTTTGATGATCTTACAAACATTGGCCGGCCTTCCTCAAAATGAGTAATATGTTCACCTGAAATATATCCGTATGCCAATAAGCCTCCGCAATCGGGATCACCCTGCAGTGCCATACCAAGCAGAGTATCATACAGTTTGGGTTTACTTACATCCATGCCCATTGCTTTGATTGCTTCAGCAAACAAGCCAATCCATGCGTCGTAATCTGAAGTACAATTGTTGGAATGTGCCATGGCAACGAGTTTGCCATCAGGTGTAGTAACCAGGTCAATCTCTGAATATGCCCTGGAAAGTTCCTTTTCAAGTACGATCATGGCAAAAACCGATGTACCCGCAGATACATTACCTGTACGAGCAGCTACGCTGTTAGTTGCAACCATGCCTGTTCCGGCATCACCTTCCGGAGGACAGAGTGGAATACCGGCTTGCAGTTCTCCTGTAACATCCAGGAGCTTAGCACCTTCTGCTGTGAGTTCTCCGGCTTTTTCACCGGCAACCAGAACAGTCGGAAGTATATTTTCAAGTTTCCATGGAAGATTTTTTGAACCAATTAGCTCATTGAATTGATTAATCAACTGCTTATTATAGTCCCTGGTGTTAAGGTCAATTGGGAAAACACCAGATGCTTCGCCAACTCCAAGAACTTTCTGTCCGGTCAGCTTCCAATGTATATAGCCTGCCAGTGTTGTCATAAAATCAATGTCAGCTATATGTTTTTCATTATTTAAAATTGCCTGATAAAGGTGTGCAATACTCCATCTTTGTGGAATAGGATAATTAAACAATCCTGTTAGAGCATCTGATGCCTGACCGGTAATGTTATTACGCCATGTGCGGAACGGTGTCAGTTGATTGTCATTCTTATCAAAAACCATATATCCATGCATCATACCGCTGAAACCGATAGCCCCGGTTGTCTTAACCGAAACTCCGTATTGGTCCCGGACATTGTTGGCCATTTTCTGATAGCTGCTCTGTACACCTTTCCAAATGTCATCTATACTGTAAGTCCAAACATTATTCACATAACTGTTTTCCCAGTCATGGCTTCCTGTGGCAATCGGGGCATTATCTGAACCAATGAGGACCGTTTTGATTCTGGTGGATCCCAGTTCAATTCCGATTACTGTCTGGCCGTTAATAATAGCATTTTTTACATCATTCAACTCTAAACTCATTGTTTTATCCTCCTATATATTCATCATCAAATAAATAACTATTTTATTAATTAATTTATATTATTGTAAATCAATAGTCAAGCTTAATAAGAAATTCTTCAGCAACAATATCCGGTATTTAGTTTATAATATACATTCTTTCTAAAATGCATCTGACCAACTCATACTATACCCTATCTTTGGCGTATACTAAGGTATGAGAAAAAATAACCGTTCAAGGAATCGAAAGTTATTATTTGGTCATTCCTAAATATAAAAATTACAAAGCCGGAGAACATTATGAATTTATATGAAAAATGGGCCCTACAGGAATTAAGGAAATGGCAGCAGGAAATGTTGAGGATGCCTACTATAGCTGATCGTCTCAGTAAGGGAATTCAAAACAAAGTCAATGGCATCATTCCTGAAAAAGCCCACAGTGTTATTACTGAAACTATAAAAACCATGGTTAGAGGGGTGTTGTTCGGCTCGGAACTCACCACAGGAACACCCCTGTTTAATGCCTCACTGGAAGAGCGTGAATACATTATAAAAGACAAGATCAGTTTTTATAAAAGAACCGCTGCCGTTAGCGGTGCCTGGACAGGATCGGGAGGTATATTTCTCGGAATGGCAGACTTCCCCATCCTTTTAAGCCTGAAGCTTAAATTTCTTTTTGAGGCAGCTTCAATATATGGGTTTGATGTGGCCGACTATAAGGAACGTTTGTATATACTTTATATATTCCAGCTTGCGTTTTCCAGCCGGCAGAGAACCACTGAAATATATCAGAATGTATTCAATTGGAAGAGTTATTCCGGTATGCTTCCGGAAGACATCAATTCTTTTGACTGGAGAACCTTCCAGCAGGAATACAGAGACTATATAGATCTTGCAAAAATGCTGCAGCTTGTTCCTGTGATCGGTGCGGCGGTGGGAGCTGTTGCAAATTACCGTCTCATGGACAAACTTGGTGAGACAGCTATAAATGCATACAGGCTGAGACTGCTTGACCCAAGTCAGTGATCTTGATTTTAGCGTTTAACTAATAATTAATCTCATTTCTTTTGAACTAATATACAGTCCGCATTTGGCATGGTAAAATATTTATTAAATGGCTTAACATGGATTGTAAAGAAACTCAGAAGAAAAGGGGTAAATAAAATATGGCCAATCTTTTCAAATTCCAGATTGTGGAGCTGCCAAAGATCTATTTAGTGGGCAAAGAATCAAAGTACAATATAGAACTACATATAAAGGGAGATAACCGCATTCCGGCCTTTTGGGATAAATGCCTCTCCGATGGAACTTTTCCGGTACTTGAAAAGAAATCTGAACATATTTGCGAACCTGCCTATGTGGGTACCACTATCGATTGGGATATGGGGTACGGTACTTTTTCATATATTTGCGGAATGTTGTTTAAAGAAGCTGTGACAGTACCTGATGGATATGTTATGCGTGAATTAGGTGCAGAAAAGGTGGGTCTGTGTTGGATAAAGGGCAAAAATACTGAAGATGTCTGTTCAAATGCGCACAGACTGGCAGAACAGGCTATAAAAAGTAACGGATTTTACCCCAATCAGATGAAGTGGACTATGGAATTGTTTAATAACCCCCGTTATACGACACCTGATGAAAAAGGCGAAATTATTCTTGATTATTATATTCCGCTGGCTCAATCCTTTGAGAGCCTTGGAAAGAGGATCATCCATCCATATTTGGCAGCCTACCCTGCTTTTAAGCCAGTTTCAGATTTCAATGTCAGTGAAAAAGCTCAATTGCAGATGTATGATTTTATTTATGAAAGCCTCACCACTATTATTACTGATTTATCGACTATAAATGTTGGTCATGAACCAGATGATTGTTTTGAACACTGGCAGATGAATAATTCCAAACCTGAGCTGATGTATAAAATGCAAAAAATCAGAAAAAATTTCTTTAATCTTTTTGAATCTTTTATTAAAATTGGTCTGGCAGGTGAAGCTTTACAAGACGGATTGTTTATTCATAAAAACGATTTGGGAATTACTCAGAAAACCATGGACAAGCTTTTACTTTTCGGGTTTATTTGTAAGGAAAACGAAGACGGATATTTTATAACTCACAACAAACACAAGGAAATGTTTCCGGCATGGAAGCTGCACTGCTCAGTATCAAAGAACAATAAAATCAAAACACAGGATATTATGACTTTTCTGCTTGGCTGCCATGGCGACAAGAAATTTACTGCAGCCGAAATGTTTGGCAAAGTCGGCAACGCAGCACTCATAACCGAACTTGAACAGTTCTTTTCAACAAAAGGGTACACTTGCAAAAACGACGAATTGAGAGTTACTTACGAAAAAGAATACCCGGATAAGCAAAAGGCGCATTTGAATATTTTTTATGATTGGAGAAAGGTAAATCCCATGACCTTTGAATTCAAAGCCCCTCATTTCAGCGAGTTGTTAAAAAACTATAACCAAATGGACGATGAATTGAAAGCCCTGGTCTTCAATAGAACAAAAATATGCGATGGCTGCGGTTATTGCACCCAAACCGATAAAACAGGAAAGCGCCCACGGCTAACTATGTCCCTTGAGTTAAATGGCGAGACCCTGCCAAAATGTCCTTTTTTTCCTTCTTTGGTTTGGGGTGGCATCAATGAAAAGATGATAAGGCTTGTTAAAAAACTATTTAATTTTGCAGAGAATGTACTATATTGTAAATAATCATACGCAAATCCACGTTTTAATGTTTTTTAACTTTTATTTTTTGCTTCATACCATTGAGTGACTTTATTCCACTTTTTATAATATATTTTAAGAAAACTTTTACTGATGCCGTATTTGTCATATCCGCCGGTTCCCCTTTGGTATATGGATAATGCTGCATCCCGCTTTTTCTTGCCTTCAAGATTCTTAACCCGCTTGTCGGCAAGTATCCAGCTGTACATGGCCGTACCCCAGTTTATATTTATTGCACCGTCAAGAGGTTTGTTCTTTGTTTTCAGGGTTTTGGCAAGATTGGCACAATTGCCGCTGCTGATCTGGAAATAACCGTAATACTTACCGCACACGGCCTTCTCATCAAAATTGCTTTCTGTATAGATAAGTGCCAGTAGGTCAATATAATTCAATTCTCTTTTTTGGCAATACTCCCAGAGCAGTTTTTGGTGCTCCTTTTTCATGGGATTCTGCTCTCTGTACCATAGGTTTTCTTCGTCTTTTGTACTGTCCTTATCTTTTACTTCTATTGCGGGAGCTGTTGTAGTACTTATTTCCGGTTCATCGGTTGTATTCTCTTTTTCTGCCCCTACTGAGGTATCAGCGACAGCCTTCACAGGGTTTACAGCTATGGCTGATTCGGTTTTTTTATAATATGAGGTATACGCCTCCAAAGCCACTATGACATCATCAACCTCATAAGATTTCTGTGACTGCGTAGTTACATTATACCTAACTGTCTGATTACCTGTTGTATTTGACCTGGCAAAAGTTTGGACAGGCGCGAAACAACCTGTCAGGAAACAAAAAGCAATAATAACGGATAATATCCTTTTAATCTGCTTCAATTCTGCGATCCCCCATTCGGAATATTATGGATCAGTATAAATATTATATCAGTGCTACGGCTTTTTTGGAAGATATTATAGACTATACAACAATGGTACCTCCAAAAGTCCAATCCCTTCCTCATATTACCGGTATCTCTTTCAGTCTCGCCGGAGCAGTCAGAAAACCACAAGCTGCAGGAATAAGACAAAGTTTACAGCAGACTGCCCCCTGAGAATCAGGCAATACATATCGAATGTTTTAATTTATAATTTTGTAGGTTTAACTTTATAATTTGTTGTTGACAAACAAGTGAAATGTTATTATAATAGGAAATGCTCGTGCGGATGTGGCGGAATTGGCAGACGCGCTGGATTTAGGTTCCAGTGGGCGACCGTGGGAGTTCAAGTCTCTTCATCCGCACCAAAGAAGAAGTGTTGTTTTAGCAGCACTTCTTTTTTTGCTTTTAATTACCTGACAAGTTCGGCATTATTAATAATGGTATAGTCCTTTCTCTCTGCAAGATTTACCTCTTCATAAAAGGTTTTCTTGCTTCCATCAGAATTAAAAACAACTCTAACTACTGGTCTGGTTGGATAATACTTATTGAGGTTAATTACTACACCTTTTTCTCCATTGTTAAGAATAACACCGGTTCCTACAGGATATGGCGGGATAAACTGTATAAAACAGTTCAGCACCTGGGAGTCAAGGGTTGGTGAAGCAATTACTGTGAGATACTCTATTGCAGTATTTACACTGATTTTTTTCCTGTATATCCTGTCGGATGTAAGGGAGTCAAAAATATCTGTGATGGCAACAATACGCGAGTATATATGAATTTGATCATTATGCAAGCCGTTTGGATAACCCTTCCCATCAAACCTCTCGTGATGTTCAAGAGCCACTCTTGCTGAAGCTTCACTTATAAGCGGGAGCTTTTTTAAAATTTTGTATCCGTGGAAGGAATGTTCTTTTATTACTTCGTATTCTACCGAAGATAATGCGGCCTTTTTTAGTAATATCTCCTGTGGAATCATTATTTTGCCTATATCGTGTAAAAGGGCTCCAACACCCAATTCTTTCAGTTGGTCGAGACTAAGATTAAGTTTTATTCCTGTAATTATTGATAAAATGCAAACATTAACACAATGGGAATAGGTATACATATCCCTTAACTTAATATCCATTAAGTTAACAAGAATATCATCCAGGGATAATATCTCGTCCAGAATCCCATTAACAATCGCAATGGCTTCCGCAGTGTTGAGGAACTCCATTGAAGTATAGTTATCCATTGATTCTTTGATAAAAGCTACTGCATCCCGTCTTGTTGATTCTTCAACAACATCCTGTATAACCAAGTCCTTCGATATCTCATCTTCAATGTAAACTTCTGTGACTCCCAAATCTTTTAGGCGCTCTATATAAGATTTCGTTAAGAGAGCGCCTGATTCCAGGAGAGTTAAATTCCCATTGAATATTGCCTTACCAAGTATCATACCCGGTTCACAGTTTGAAATTTCTATTCTTCTCATTTCTTCCTCTTAAACTAGTTATGACTTAAGTTACACAGTAAAACTCAATAAAATTTTTAAAGCAAATAATAGAAAATTTATGCAGTTTAATAACATAATTATACTGATTGTTCCAAAAAGTAGCAACAATTTTTTATTACAAGGGTGCTATAAGGTTGGAAATTTTACAAAAGCCTTTTTTTTATATATACTTATTTTGTCACTGAAATCGGTCCACTTAAATAGGAGTAACTGCCCATATGATTTACACAATAATACTCATTGCAATAATCCTCACTCTAATATATATGAGATTTGAAACAACCTTTCTAGCCAGAAGTGTGCTGAATTTCAGTACAAACACCAAAGGTTTAAGAATTGTACATTTATCTGATATTCATATAAATAAGTTTTATGTATCTGAGCAAAAGTTATTAACTTATCTAAGACAGGCTGATCCGGATATAATAATTATGAGCGGGGATTATATTGAAACAGTCAAAGATATTCCCAAGTTTATTAACTTTCTTGAAGCAATATCAAACAATTTTCCGGTATACCTGACCCTTGGCAACCATGACCATAAGGCATTACACTATGACAAAAAAACCATTGCAGACTTTGTTAAAGCAGTAGAAGCCACCGGAGCAACTGTTTTGATAAACTCAAGTATAAGAATTGCCAAGGAGGATATAACTTATAATTTAATAGGCATTGACGACTTAAAGCATGGAAATCCTGATAATAAAAAAGCATTTAAAGAAATAAAACCCTCTTTTGATAGTGGGATAATAAATATAATTTTTTCCCATAATCCAGATATAATTTTTGCTCTCCCAAGGGATAAAGTTGATTACTTCTTTTGCGGACATTTTCACGGTGGTCAGATATGGATGCCCTTTAACCTTGAATTCCGGCTTATGAGAAAGGAAAAACTGAGTAAAATGGGATATTACAGGGGCCTCCACAAGGTTAACGGCATAAACATATATATTAATAGAGGGATGGGAAACGTTATTTTTCCATTCAGGTTCTTTTCCACTCCTGAAATGGCAATTATTCAGCTTCCTGCAAGCACGAAAGAGTAACAAAAACCCTTTGCAGTTGTCAAATCGCTCCGACTTTGCAAAGGGTTTTATATGCTAAAAAGTTTTGTAAACAATCTGGTGCTTTTGTATAATATTATAATGTGTAAGTTATTATAATAATGGCTTTATAACCTCAAGGACACTGTTCTTTAAGTTCTCCAGTCTTTCCTGCGACAATTCAAGAGTCCTGTCTGATACTCCATAATATATCTTGATTTTAGGTTCAGTACCTGAAGGCCGTACACAGAACCATGAACCATCTTCCATTTCAAAGTATAGTACATCGGACTCAGGTAAAGTTATTTTTTCAGAAGTTCCTTCAGCAATGATGTATTTTTGGGAATTCTGATAATCTCTGATGGCCTTTACCTTCAAGCTGCCAAAGTTAGTGTATTTTGCTTCACGCATGGTTGACATGGCAGACTTGATCTTCATTAAACCGTCTTTACCCTCTAAAGTAAAGGAATTTATTCCTTCTATAAAGTAACCATACTTTTCAAACAGCTTGATTAGAGCATCATAAAGGGACATTCCCTTAACCTTGTAGTATGCCGCCATTTCAGCAATCAGCATGGAAGCAACAACAGCATCCTTATCGCGTACATCTGTACCGGCCAGATAACCGTAGCTTTCCTCAAATCCGAACAGATATTTCTGGTCACCCTGTTCATCTCTTAACATGATCTGTTCACCAATGAATTTAAAGCCAGTGAGTACTTCAACAAGTTCAATATTATAGTAATTGGCAATAACTCTGGAAAGCTCTGTTGTAACAATTGTTTTTACTACAAAACCGTTCTTTGGAAGCTTTCCGGCTTCATTCATTGCTGTCAGTATATATTCCAAAAGGAGACAGCCGGTCTGATTTCCTGTCAATACCGCATATTCTCCATTGTCTTTTCGCACAACTACCCCGACTCTGTCACTGTCGGGGTCAGTCCCGATTATAAGATCAACGTTATTTTCGGAGGCCAGCTTGATAGCCAATTCGAAAGCTGATCTTTCTTCGGGGTTAGGAGATTTAACTGTGGAAAATTCTGAATCGGGAAGCTCCTGCTCTTTCACTACAAGAACATTTTTAAAACCATTCTCAGCGAGAATTCTTCTTACCGGCTTGTTTCCGGCTCCATGAAGAGGTGTGTAAACTATTTTGAAGGAATCGGCAACCTGTGCCACTGCATCCCTGTTAACCTGTAATGTCTTAAGCATCGCAATATAGGCATCATCTACCTTGCTTCCAATTATCTCAAGAAGCCCCTTTTCAATGGCGTCTTCCCTGGACATTGTGTTGACTTTTGTAATATCAGTTATTTTGTTTATCTCGGCAATAACAGCATTGGAACCGTCGAGAGAAAGCTGTCCTCCATCCTCTCCATACACCTTGTAACCATTATATTGTTTCGGATTGTGACTGGCTGTAACAACAACTCCGGCAGCAGCTTTAAGATATCTGACCGCAAAGGATAATTGTGGAGTAGGACGTAATTCGTCGAACAGGTATGCTTTAATTCCGTTAGCACAGAAAACTTTAGCAGCCTCAAGTGAAAATTCAGGTGACATAAATCTTGAGTCATAAGCTATGACTATTCCCTTGTCCTGTTTGCCAAGGTTCTTGATATAGTTTGCCAGCCCCTGTGAAGCAACCCTTACGGTATAGATGTTTATCCGGTTGGTGCCGGCACCGATAATGCCTCTTAGACCTCCGGTTCCAAATTCAAGACTTTTATAAAATCTGTCCTCAACTTCTTTTTCATTCTCTTTTATTGAAATTAGTTCGTTTTTTGTATTCTGATCAAAATAATCATTTTCCAACCAAAAATTAAGCTTTGCCATACTATCCATAATTACTGCGTAACCTCCTAGAAAAATTCATTTAAATCAACCATCCATCAACTTCATGCAGATATGGTTCAGTTTGGTAATAGTATAGCATAGTCCGGTGTGAGCTGCAAGGCAGCGAAACACGGCTCTATTATCTTCCTCTGCCGTTATTACCGGAAAAAGCTTGCCGAACTCGCAAGGTTTTGAGGATAATAACAATGCCCGGCATGAGCCGCAATAAATTTGGTAATTAGTAATATGTTATTTTTCAGGCGGTGAAATGCGGCACTATTATATTGAAGAGCTCTCGCTACGCTTTAACAAATTATAGAAGTGGCTAAAGGTATTTGAGACCTCTCGTACAAAGCCAAGTTTAATGTAGAAGTCTCTACATTCAGTATTGGCATTCCTTACAGGCTTGTAATTTTTCAGACGACCACAGTAAACCGTGTATTTATCAAGAAAATTCTGCATTTCATCAGGTACAATATTCCTTGATAAATAGCTTTGAGAAATGATTTTCCCTTTTGAAAGGGATTGAGCTACAAAATCCGAGCAGGTATAGGCCTTATAGGTATTAAATCTATACCCGAGGAAAATTCCTACTGCCGCCAGGGTATTATATATGTTCTCTTCCCGGTCATCTCTTATACCGTAAATGAACATTTTTATTTCATTAAATTGGCTGTCACTGACAGGAATTCTATATACTTTTATATAAACATCATGATTTTCCTTGCCCAGAGACAATCTTTGAGGAAATTCCTTGACAAAGCCTCCCACAAGTGGATTAGAAGCACGATACCGCGCAAAGGAATACATTTCTTCCCAACCTTCTGTCAGACTTATTGACGAATGGTTAAAGCAGCTTCTGGTGAATACTCTTATAATCTTACCCATCATTGTAGGAGTAGCGGATAATATAACATATATATTTTTCACAATATTCCTCCATTTTAAATGGTTCTATAATAAGGGCTTTAAATACCCGTTGTATTACATAATAATATACGCCTTATGATACTCAAATGTATGATGTTCATTAATGATGCCTTAGAACAATCCCAGATTATACATTATTGTTGCAATAATGACAGTAACCAGCCCCGCAAGACCTATTGCAAGACCACTCATTGCACCCTCGGTTTCACCCATCTCCACTGCTTTTGTTGTCCCGAGCGCGTGAGCTGATGTTCCGATTGCAATACCTTTTGCTGTTTTATCAGAAATTCTGAATACCTTTAATATTGTCTGTGCGAAAACAGCTCCTACAATCCCTGTTATGATAATAGCAGCAACAGTAACTGAAGGAATTCCTTTCAGCTGTGTTGCAAGTTCTATACCCAAAGGTGTAGTTATGGATTTAGGTATAAGTGACGCCAGTAATTCCTTCGGCAGGTTAAAGGCCTTACCCAGCAGCCAGATGCTGATAATGGCAGTTAAACTGCCCACAAGTACACCACCAATTATTGCAATATAATCCTTCTTCAGCGAGTTAATGTTCTTATAAAGAGGTACAGCAAGGATTACAGTAGCAGGAGTTAAAAACATGGAGATAAAGTCCCCACCTTTTTTATAATCTTCCAGTGGAATTTTTAAAAGGATCAGAAGCCCAATAACCATGAGGATAGCCAGCATCAGAGGATTAAATAGAGCAATCTTTGATTTTTTATTAATAAAAATTCCAATCTCATATGCCAGTATTGATATTAATAAAGCGAAAATAGGTGTAGCCATAATTTCCTTCATCTTGCTTTCCTCCCCTTTATCAACTGAACCGTTAAGCCGGTAACAACCATAACCAAAACAGTTGTAACAAGGCATATCACCAGGATAGGAATCAGGTTCCTGCTTAGAATACCAAAGTACGCCAGCAGGCCCACTCCTGAAGGTATAAAAAAGAAAGCCAGATGATCCAGTAAAAATTTGCTGATTTCATCAATCATCTCAAGTTTTATAACTCCGGTTATCAGTAAAATAAAAAGCAATACCATACCTATGATACTGCCTGGGAGCGGAACATGTACTACTTTATTCAGAACTTCCCCAATAAAGCAAATAATCAGTATAATTAAGAACTGCCTTAGTAATTTCATTTTGACCCCGTATTCTTTTTCAGTCCATCAATCTTGTCTCTTAATTCTGCTGCACGTTCAAACTGGAGATCGGCAGCAGCCTGCTTCATCTCTTTCTGGAGCTTGATAATAAGGTTTTCAAGTTCCTCAGCAGACATAAGATTTGGTTTTTCCTTACCAGTATAATATGTTTCTCCGTCTTCTGCAACCTTTGTAGCCTCAATTAAGTCACGAACCGACTTTTGTATGGTGGTAGGAACAATACCATGAGCCTTGTTGAAATCCATCTGCAGCTGTCTTCTTCTGTTAGTTTCGCTGATTGCTCTATTCATGGAACCTGTAATATTGTCAGCATACATTATAACCTTACCTTCCGAGTTACGGGCAGCTCTACCGATTGTCTGAATCAGTGAGGTTTCTGATCTGAGGAAACCCTCCTTGTCAGCATCAAGTATAGCGACAAGCGAAACTTCAGGTATGTCCAAACCTTCTCTGAGCAGGTTTATACCGATCAGTACGTCAAAGACTCCCAGTCGTAAATCCCTGATAATTTCCATTCTCTCAAAGGTAGCCACATCCGAATGAAGATATTTAACCTTTATATCAAGCTCTTTCATATAATCTGTCAGGTCTTCAGCCATCTTTTTGGTCAGAGTTGTAACCAGTACTCTCTGTCCTTTTTGAGCTCTGGTATTAATTTCTCCAATAAGGTCATCGATCTGTCCCTTAACAGGCCTGATTATTATTTCGGGATCTATCAGTCCTGTAGGTCTGATTATCTGTTCGACTATCTTTGAAGAATGCTCTCTCTCATATGCAGCCGGAGTAGCACTGACATACACAACCTGATTTACACGTTCCTCAAACTCATGAAACTTAAGAGGCCTGTTATCAAAGGCTGAGGGTAATCTGAAACCATACTCTACCAGGGACTCCTTTCTTGACCTGTCACCATTGTACATTGCTCCAACTTGGGAAACGGTGACATGGGACTCATCAATAACCAATAGATAGTCATCTGGAAAATAATCCATCAGTGTGAAGGGTGAACTCCCCGGTTCTCTTCCGCTTATATGTCTTGAATAATTTTCTATACCTTGACAGAACCCGATTTCAGACATCATCTCAAGGTCATACCGGGTTCTTTGCTCCAGTCTTTGTGCTTCAAGAAGTCTTCCCTCCATCTTCAGTTGTTCAAGCCGTTCTTCAAGTTCTTTCTCAATAGTGACCATTGCTTTTTCCATTTTAGGCCTTGTGGTTGCATAGTGGGACGCAGGAAATACGGCAATATGAGATCTGTTCCCTTTTATTTCACCTGTCAGGTAATCAACCTCTGTGATCCTCTCAATTTCATCTCCAAAAAATTCTACTCTCAGTACCATCTCTGAGCTATTGGCAGGGAAAATCTCAAGAACATCTCCCCTTGCTCTGAAGCGTCCTCTTCTGAAGTCAATCTCATTTCTTTCATATTGTATGTCTACAAGCTTTCTGATTATCTCATCCCTGTCCTTTTGCATCCCTACACGCAGCGACAGCATAAGGTCGGTATAGTCTTCAGGGTCACCCAGACCATAAATACAGGAAACGCTGGCCACAATTATAACATCTCTTCTTTCAAAGAGCGCAGCAGTAGCAGAGTGGCGCAGTTTATCTATTTCCTCGTTTACAGAGGAGTCCTTTTCAATATAAGTATCTGTAGAAGGAATGTACGCTTCAGGTTGATAATAATCATAATAACTAACGAAATACTCAACAACATTGTTTGGGAAGAATTCCTTAAATTCACTGCACAACTGCGCCGCAAGGGTTTTATTGTGCGCAATAACAAGCGTAGGTTTCTGAACCTGCTCTATTACTTTAGCTACAGTGTAGGTTTTACCCGACCCGGTAACACCAAGCAACGTTTGATGTTTTCGGCCTTCCAGTATTCCCTTGGTTAATTCTTCTATGGCAACAGGCTGATCGCCTTTAGGGTTATATTCTGAAATCACTTCAAATCTATTCATGAAGCCTCCTAAGCTATTTACTCTCTGGACTTTTTATGCATAATTAAATTATAGCATATAAAAAAACAAAATCAAACGTATGTTTGATTTTGTTTTTGGAATATATTTCATATCCGGTTATTCTTATTGAAAAAACATGTGCTCAATAAATATTTTCAAACCTATGGCAATAAGTATGATACCGCCGGCAATACCGGCTCTTTTGCCCAGAAGATTGCCAAATCTCTTGGCAACTAGAATAGCAATGGTACAACAGATAAAGGTTATAGCACTTATTATGGCTATTGAATAAAAAATATTGACGTTTAGTGCTGAGAGGCCCACTCCCACAGCCAACGCATCGATGCTGGTTGCAATTGCCTGAACGAATAACAGTCTGAAGGTCAGTGCAAAAAGCGAGCACTCCTGCTCAATCTCAGCTTTTATAGCTTCATGCAGCATCTTCCCACCTATAATTGACAGCAGCCCGAATGCTATCCAGTGATCAAACCTGTTGATTACCGATTCAAAGTTATTGGCTGCGAAATATCCTATCAAAGGCATTATTCCCTGAAATAAAGCAAACATAAGAGCCATCTGGAGTATATGTTTTATAGTTATTTTATTTATACAAAGAGAGTTTGATATGGATACTGCCGAAGCATCCATCGATAACCCTATAGCTAAAAGTATGAGTTCGGTAATTGCCATACTAGTCTCCTAACAATACATGTATATTATCAGCTTAAAAACTTCCGTATCTATAGACGGTAAGCAAAACAAACTTATTTCTGCGGAACATAATCCGCTGCCGGAGGGGAATCCCTTTTTCCAACCCCCGTGTTCAGGAATTATTTATTAACTATAAAAAAATCTTATATCACTAATTATATTCTTAATAAACCCGCATAATTTCCTTTACATCAAAAAACAGGAACCATTCCGATATCACTCAAAGTGACTGCTGAAATGAGCCCCCGCTTATTTCCTTATCCTCTTGGCAACAATCCAATTTTTCTTTGAACCTTGGAAAGAGTCTTTCTTGCCATGTAAGCTGCTTTTTCCGAATTCTCCTTCAAAATGGAATTAAGATAATCCTTGTTTGAAGTAAGTTCGTTGTACCTCTGTTGTACGGGCTTTAACATTTCAGCAACAGATTGACCAGTCATCTCTTTAAGATCACCGTAGGACCTTCCGTCAAATTCCTTTTCAATTTCTGAGAAAGTCTTGCCTGTTACAGCAGAATATATACTTATCAGATTACTGACGCCGGGTTTATTTACCTCATCATATCTGATTTCACGCTCGGAATCGGTAACGGCTCTCTTGAATTTGCGCAGTATTGCGTCTTCGGTATCAAGTATAAATACATAAGAATTTTCATTTTCATCAGATTTGGACATTTTCTTTTCAGGTTCCTGAAGGCTCATTATCTTTGCGCCTATCTTTGGAATATAAGGTTCAGGAATTGTAAATGTATCTCCATAAACATTGTTAAATCTTTCAGCTATATCCCTGGTTATTTCCAGATGCTGCTTCTGGTCTTGTCCAATTGGTACAAGATCAGTCTGGTATAATAATATATCAGCCGCCATCAGTACGGGATATGTGAATAATCCGGCATTTATATTGTCGGCATGCTTGGCCGATTTATCCTTAAACTGGGTCATTCTGTTCAACTCACCCATATAGGTGTAACAATTTAAAATCCAAGCCAGTTCAGAGTGCGCACTTACATGTGATTGCAAAAACAGGATAGACTTTTGAGGATCAAGTCCGCAGGCCATATACAGGGCCAGTAGATTCAGACTTCTCTGTCGCAATTCCGCGGGTTTCTGTCTGACTGTAAGGGTATGGAGGTCAACAACACAATACAAGCATTCAAATTCCTCCTGCATCGGAATCCAGTTTTTAATTGCTCCGAGGTAATTGCCTATTGTAAGGTTTCCTGAGGGTTGAACCCCACTGAATATCCTTTTCTTTTGTTCTGTCTGTTCCATGAAAACACATCCTTAAACAAATATTATTAATATGTATGCTATTCAAAAAAATTCATTATGCGTAAATCATAACGGAATTTTCAAAAAACTTGCTTTTGATACATGTAAAAAACACCATACAAATGATTTTATCATTAAAATAACAGTAATAACAAGGTATTTGCACATATTTATTTAGATATTCTGTCCTTCTTCGAATAGGAAATAAATACCAGCAAGAATCCAAGACCTGCTATAAAAAAATACATTGCAACTTTGGTACTACCTGCTGCATATTTCAAAGCTGAAAATCCCCATAAAACAATAGTAAAAAAAATACTTCCCATCCTCATAATTTTATTCATAATAGTGAATCCTCCAACACTAAAGAAAAAATGGCGGTCGGTTCTGTTCCGGCCACCATAATATTTTATCACAGGAACAAATTCAAAGTAACTTGAGTTCCCTAAATCTTTAGTCCCATTTTATCATCTGTCTTCTCTAAAATATGGTTCCCCCAATGCTTTGGGTGCACGATTTTCCTTTGACTTCTTTAATGAAATCATGATAAGGACAACAATGGTAGCCAGATATGGCAGCATATCAAATATACTCTGTGGAATGGGCACATGGCTCTGCAGGTACAAGCCCAGAATACTTAATCCACCGAAGAAATAAGCACCCAGCATTGATTTGTATGGATTCCAGGTTACAAATATAACAAGAGCCACTGCTATCCAACCTCTTCCGCCTGTAACGGCATCCTGCCAGGAAGGCACAGCCACAAGAGACAGGTATCCGCCTCCAAGGCCGGCCAAAGCTCCTCCGATTAAAATGTGAATATATTTGTATAAAGTAATGTTTATTCCCGCGGTATCTGCCGCTCCAGGGTTTTCACCTATAGTTCTCAGATTCAGACCTGTTCTGGACTTATATAAATAAATACCGGACACAATGGCTACGGCAAAACCCGCATACACCAGTATATCCTGATTAAATAAAACCGGCCCCAGAACAGGAATATCACTCAAAAATGGTATTTTTACAGCCTTAAAAACAGATTTTATTGACTCAGGCAATGCTTCACCTACCAGCTTTTGCCCTACAAAGCTTGAAAAGCCTGTTCCAAATATGGTTAGGGATAATCCTGAAACAATCTGGTTTGCTCTTAAGGTAATTGTGAGGAAAGCAAAAACCAGTGCCCCACAGGCTCCGGCTGCAAGAGAAGCTGCAACTCCCAGTAATGGGCTTCCGGTTGACAAACCCACACTAAAGCCCATTACCGCACCCATCAGCATCATACCCTCAACTCCAAGATTGAGATTTCCCACCTTTTCAGAGAAAATTTCTCCCAAGGTCGCAAACAGTAAAGGGGTTCCAGCTCTGACAGCATCAATTAAAACAAAGGTTAAAACACTCAAAACAGCCTCCATTATGCAGCCTCCTTTACTTTTGCAGAATCTGTTTTATCTTTCAGAACCAATTTATACTGAATAAAAAATTCACTGCCAAGAACAAAGAACAATATCAAACCCTGAATAAGCTGTGCCGCAGATGCAGGAATCTGAAAAGCGGTCTGAATAAAAGTACCACCCTGCTGAAGTACAGCAAATAAAAAACAGACAACAACAATCAACGGTGCACTCAAGCTAGCCAGCCAGGTGGTAATAATAGCTGTGTACCCTACTCCGTTGGCCACCTGATAAGTCAGTGTCCCATTTACTCCCGACACCTGAAACATTCCAACAAGACCGCAGATTGCACCACTCAGGAAAAGTGAAGATAAAATAATTTTCTTAACATTCATACCGGCATATCTGGCTGTATTTTCACTTTCCCCTATTACCTGTATTTCATAACCACGTTTTGTTTTGTTAATAAAGATATACATTACAATAACCAAAACTATTGCCAGTATCCATCCTATATGAATACCAAAAAGTTTTGGCATCAGTGTATTGTCCTTAAACATAGCTATCTTCCCAA
This sequence comes from Bacillota bacterium, assembly GCA_023409265.1. Lineage (GTDB taxonomy): Bacteria > Bacillota > Clostridia > Acetivibrionales > DSM-1351 > Ruminiclostridium. The sequence continues at coordinate 474,927 of JAEYHZ010000004.1, forward strand.
AGCCAAGAGCTTTCGGATCCTTCCAGGGACCATACTGTAAATAATTGATCCACTTTATAGCTATATAATTCATCATCAGAGTAAATAAGGTTTCGTTTGTACCGAACTGGGCTTTAAAAAACGCTGGAATAAGTGCCCATAAACCTCCTGCCACCAGTGCTGCCACCATCATCAGAGGGATCAGAACTACTGCAGGCAGCTGGTTGAAAAACAAAGCAAAATACGAAGCTCCAAAGGCACCCATTATGATCTGACCTTCAGCACCGATATTCCAGAACTTCATTCTGAAGGCAACTGAAATACCTAAAGAGGTGACCACTAGAGGAATAGTTTTTATTATTGCTTCCTTAAATCTGTAGGCAGAACCAAAGGAACCATCAAGCATTGATAAATAGACCTTCAAAGGGTTAAAACCAAGAATCATAAGAAATATACCCGAAGTCGCCAGTGCCGCAAGTATAGCCACCAACCTGAATATTACAGACTGTCTTTTTAATAAATCAGTACGTTTTACTACTCTGAACATCAGGCACCCCTCCTCACGGCATCCAGTTTTTCTCCTGCCATCATTAATCCAAGTTGTTCCTTGGTAACTTTATCGGCATCCACAATGCCGGTAACCTCACCATTGCACAATATCATAATTCTGTCACAAAGCTCAATCAGTACATCCAGGTCCTCACCAATATACAATATGCCGACACCCTTTTCCTTCTGTTCGTTCAACAGGTCATAAATAGTATAGGATGCGTTGATATCAAGACCTCTGACAGGATAAGCAGTAATCAGCAAATGCGGATTTGACTCTATTTCCCGTCCCAGTAAAACCTTCTGGATATTTCCGCCTGATAATTGTCTTACAGGGTGATGTACTCCGGGAGTTTTGATATCTAATTTCTTAATTAGTTTATGGGCCAGATTCCTTGCAGTTTTCTTTTCAATAAACAATCCCTTTTGATTCTGGTACTCCTTTAGTATCATGTTGTCAACCATGCCCATGGATGCGATCAGGCCCATTCCCAATCTATCCTCGGGTATAAAGCTCATACTGATACCCATTTTAATTATGTCACGCGGATTTTTACCTACGATATTTTCATTGTTATATTCTATCAAACCGGAGGCTACAGGATATAACCCTGCAATACATTCACACAATTCCTTCTGTCCGCTTCCGGCAACGCCAGCAACTCCGAGTATTTCTCCCGAATCGAGAGTAAAGCTGATACTGCTAAGTGCTTTAACATTTTCCTCATCAACAACTGTCAGCTCTTTAACTTTTAAAATAGTGTTACTATTCTTTTTTTCAACCCTATTTATTGATAAATCAACAGCTCTTCCAACCATCAGATTGGTAAGCTCATTGGCATTAGTATCCGCCTTGTTAACTGTTCCAAAGGTTTCTCCTTTTCTTAGAACAGTTATTCTATCTGATATTTCCATTACTTCATTAAGCTTATGGGTAATTATGATTATCGAACAACCGGCCTGTTTCATTTTTCTGAGAATATTGAACAAGCTTTCAGTTTCCTGAGGAGTCAAAACTGCAGTAGGTTCGTCCAGTATAAGTATCTCAGCCCCTCTGTAAATAACCTTAAGAATTTCAACCGTCTGCTTTTCTCCTACCGACATGTTGTAAACCTTCTTATCGGGATCTACTACCAAACCAAATTTTTCAGAAATCTCACGGATTTTTTGAGAAAGTTTTTTACTTCCAATAAAGAAACTGCCTTTCTGACCTGCAATAATATTTTCTTTTGCAGTTAAAACTTCCACCAGCTTAAAGTGCTGATGAATCATTCCAATTCCTAGAGCCATGGAATCTTTCGGATTCTTGAAGGAAACCTTTTTCCCTTTAATATAAATGGCTCCGCTGTCGGGTGTATATATCCCTGACAACATGTTCATCAATGTACTTTTTCCAGATCCATTCTCCCCTAAAAGAGCATGAATTTCACCTTTTCTGACCTCCAGTGAAACATTATTGTTTGCAACTACAGGACCAAAGGTTTTAGTCAGATTTTCGATTTTAATATACACTTCATTATTCACGGCGTCACCTTTTTAAATTATTTTCCAAGGATTGTTATTTTTAATAAAACTTCATTAGCAGTAGCTAAAACCTTTTTTATAACGCATATCTACTGTCTAGTTATAAAAGGCTTCAAACTACTGCTAATGTAAAACCTGTCGTAATTCTTTATTTGAATAAATATATTAGTTATCTATTTTACCGTTTACACCCTGAACAAACCACTTGCAGCTTAATTGATCTTCATCTGTCATTGTTGCACCTTCAGCAATCTTAACTGCACCTGTCTGATCCTTTATTGGACCGGCGAAAACATTGAAGGAACCGTCAAGAATTTTGGCTTTGACTTCTTCAATTTTTTCTTTTGTACCCGCTTCTGCATTTGCAGTAAGGGGAGCCAGATCTACAACGCCTTCCTTAAGTCCACCCCAGTAGTTTTCAGGCTTCCAGGTTCCATCAAGTATCTTTTGCACCTGGTCAACATAATAAACACCCCAGTTCCATACAGGAGCTGTAATATAAGCCTTAGGAGCTGCCTTGCTGCTGTCTGAGTTGTAACCGATTGCAAAAGCACCCTTTTCTTCAGCCGCAACCTGTGGACCTGTAGTATCCTGATGCTGGGCTATTACATCACAACCGTCGTTCAAAAGAGCGGTTGCAGCATTCTTTTCCAGAGTTGGATCATACCAGGTATCAGTCCATTTTACATTTACTGTTGCAGTAGGATTAACTGACTGAACTCCTAATGTAAATGCATTTATACCTCTGATAACTTCTGGAATCTGTTTTGCAGCAACATAACCGATTTTGCCCGATTTTGTCTTCAATCCGGCAGCTATACCTGAAAGATATCTTGTTTGTTCTATTCTACCAAAGTAGTTAACAAAGTTCTTATCATTTGACATATAGCCTGAGCAGTGGAAGAACTTAACATCAGGATATTCCTTGGCAACCTTGTCTACATATTCCATATATCCGAAGCTGGTTGCAAATATTACATTACAGCCCTGGTCTATCAAATCTTTCATAGCCTTTTCAACTGAAGCATCTTCCGGCACACTTTCAAGGTAAGTAGTAGTTACGCCTTTAGAACCAAGTTCTTTTTCGAGGAACAAACGCCCCTGGTCATGAGCGTATGTGTAACCACCGTCACCGATAGGTCCAATGTAAATAAATCCGGCCTTTACTGACTTTACAGCATTAGATTCACTTGCTGCCGATCCTTCTGCAGCAGAAGATGAAGCTGCTGAGCTGTCTGTTGAAGCAACTGAAGTGTCCGCTGCCTTATCAGCCCCGCAACCTGTTAATATGGCTGCAGATAACATAACAACAGCCAGCATTAATGCTAATAATTTTTTCATTTTGTAATCCCCCTAATTCTTATATAAATTTATTGATATATTATAATGCTTCCGCTGAGGAGCACTTTAATCAGTAAAAATGTTAACATAATGACATTCAAATCTTTCAGTTACTGAACGTTATTTCCCCGTCCTGCATGTTTTCAACAATTGCAAGGGACTGGACATCAATACCTCGTTCTCTTAACATTTTCCCGCCGTCCTGGAAACCCTTCTCAATTGCTATTCCGATTCCGGCCACCTGAGCTCCAGCCTGCCCAACTATGTCCACCAGACCCATAGCCGCCTTTCCGTTGGCAAGAAAATCATCTATTATTAATACAACATCATTGGAATTGATATATTTTTTAGAAACTCTGACGCTATAGGTTTTACCCTTTGTAAAGGAAAAAACTTCAGTGAGATAAGTATCTGAATCCAGATTTTTTGCTTCGGTTTTCTTGGCAAAAACAACAGGAACATCGAAATATTGCGCTGCTATACAGGCAATACCTATACCGGATGATTCAATCGTCAAAATTTTGGTAACATTTTTATAAGCAAATAATCTATAGAATTCCCTGCCCATTTCATTGAAGAGCTGAACATCCATCTGATGATTCAAAAATGAATCTACCTTCAGGATATCATTGCCGATTACTTTACCGTCTTTTACTATTCTTTGCTTTAAGAGCTCCATCTTATATCCTCCGGAATTATTGAAACATAGGTACAAAAACATTACGTTTTCAGTCATAATAATTACACCGCAGCCTAAACAGAATAGGACCTGGCTAATTAAAAAGCTCCCAATCACGGATTGGGAGCTCTGATTCTTACGACAAATAAACATATGTCAAAGATGAACACCCGTAGCAAAGCCATTTACGGCGGCTTCGTAGAGACTTTCGGACCATATCACCGAGAATATACGGGATATTTTTTAATACATAAATATATATTAAAAAACACCATATTAAATTTTTATTGATGTCGCTATTTTTTCGACAAAGTTATTGTATCTTAGACGTTAAAAAAAATCAAGATAAAAAATGAACATTTTTAAGAAAATCGCTTAAAAAGTTCGCTTAATTTTTTACTGTTCTCAAATAATAACATTAATGGAAAACCAAGAACATAACAAGCTATTACCTGTCCCAAACCCACTGAAAGCATCGTTGCAAATAATGGCATTTTATAGAGCACGCTCAGCATTGGTCCAACCATCACAACATTGACTATTACAGGAGGTAAAGGTGCCAGCCATTTTCTCCCGGGCTTATTATAAGTTAATTTATAGGTAAGATATGCAGCAATTAAAGTTGCCAAACTGCCTATCACCACATCCCATATTCCGTTTCCTCCCAGGATATTTGCAACAACGCAGCCCACAAATAAACCCGGAACTGCCAGTGGAGTGAAGTAGGGCAATACTGTTAAAACCTCTGCAAATCTTATCTGATATGGAAGAAAACTTGTCAGATAAAAAATTAATGTCAATACAAGGTAAACTGCCGCAATCATAGCTGAAGCTGTCAACCATCTTAATTTTTTGTTATTCATAAATAACCCCTCTTCCTTATCGTGACCATGGACACATTAAAAATCCGAGGCGCCATTCTGGCTGACATGGCTCGATTGAGCAGGTCAAACAAAACAAAATACTGCCCTGCATAAGAAGCAGGCAGTGTCGCCATAGTTTTAATTATAGACAGGATGGTCACGAACTGTCTTTATTATTTTCTTAATGCACAAATTATATCACTGATTATGGTTAAATTCAAATAAATTCGGAATTAATCATGTATTACGTTCACAGTGATTTAGTACCCAGTAAAAGTAAAATAATAGCACTAAGGTTCAAACAAATACATACCAGATATAAGAAATAAACTGTTTGCTTTTGGGTCAAGCCTTTTTCAATCAATCTATAATGAATTTGTGAAGAATCTCCAATATAAATCCTTCTTCCTTCTTTGATTCTTTTAATAACTACAAATATATTATCAAATATGGGTAAGCCCAGAGCCAGAATAGGAATGAAAATAGAAACTACAGTGGCCTGTTTAAAGGCTCCATCCAAGGATATTATTGCAAGAATAAAGCCAAGAAAGGTTGCACCGGCATCACCCATTAAAATTTTCGCAGGGTACTTATTATATCTCAAATAACCCAGGCATACCCCTACCAGGGTTATTGCCATTATTCCAAGCAGCTGGTTACCTTTTGCAATTGAAACTACAAAAAGAGTACCGGCTGAAATACAGGAAATCCCACCCGCCAAACCGTCCAGGCCATCCGAAAAGTTGATGACCGTGGTTACACCAAACAACCAGAAAATGGACAATAAAAATTGAATACTTGATGGGAAAGCAATATACGTGCCATCAAAAGGATTTGTTATTCCTAAAAACTTTATATTTGAGAAACAAACCAGGATAAAGCAGGCAGACAGCTGAACGATAAATTTTGGCCAGGCCTTTAAATCTTTTCCGTTTATTTTAAACCAATCATCAATCATTCCAATACACCAAATCATGAAGGAACTAACAAACATCACTACAGATTTTTGGCTGAGGTCTCTCGAAAAAATAAAATAGCACACCCAAAAGGTAAAAAATATTCCCACAGCTGCCAGATAAGCTTTGCTTTCCTTATGGATTTTTCTTGTGCTGTCAGGGTTTGGTTTTTCTGTATAATCAATTTTATGGGCCAGTTTTGTTAATTTCGGTGTTACAACAAACATTATCACAAGTGACAGAAAAAAGGAGAAATAATAACTCATGGCAATCTAAACTCCATTTCATCTTTAGTAGTTATCATTAAAACAATTATATTATAGTATATAAAATAGTTCATGTAACAGATATTTTTAATAATTCAAAAAAAATTAATAATTCATATCATTGATCTTAAACTAAAAATACTATAAGTAATACATTTTCTATTTTCCATTTTATAATACTCAAATTTCATTTTACCATTTACTTAATATAGCTTGTCATGTATAATATTTTATTTGGGAAGACAATGTTCTTATATTTGTTCATTTTGAAGTTTTCTATATTCAAGTGCCATACTTAATAACAACATTGACACAGTGAAATATGGAGGTAATTACTATGTATGACGTAGCGATAATTGGTTGTGGTATTTCCGGTATATTTGCCGGCTATGAGTTGACTAAGAAAAATCCTCATTTAAAAGTTGTAATGCTAGAGCAGGGCAATGATATTTTCGGAAGAAATTGTCCTATAATAGCTAATAAAATAAAAGATTGCATCAGATGCAAAACCTGTGATATAATGCGCGGTTTCGGCGGTGCAGGAGCATTCTCCGACGGTAAATTCAACTTTACAACCGAGTTTGGCGGATGGTTGAACGATTACCTTGAAGATAATGAAGTAATGGGACTGATTAATTATGTTGACAGTGTCAACGTTGAGTTTGGTGCCACCAAGGAAATGTTCTCAACCTATACTCCTGAAGCAAAAGCTATAGAAAAAAAAGCTCTTGAAAATGACCTTCATTTGCTTCAGGCTTCAGTTAAACACCTTGGAACAGAAAACAACCTTGAAATATTGAAAAGGCTGTATAAATATTTGCTGGAGCGCCTTGAAATGCTCTGCAATACCCAGGTTCTTAACATAACTTCATCAGGTGACGGTTATGCTATTGAGCTGCACAATGAAAAGACTATTGAATGCAAGTATCTTATAGTAGCACCTGGAAGATCGGGAGCAGAGTGGTTTGCACAGCAATGTAAACACCTGAAGCTTGATCTGATCAACAACCAGGTGGACATCGGCGTAAGAGTTGAGCTGCCGGCAAAGGTGTTTGAACATATTACAGATGTTGTTTACGAATCAAAGCTGGTTTACAGAACAAAGCAGTATGGCGACCTGGTTCGTACCTTCTGCATGAATCCTTACGGACATGTGGTTTCTGAAAATGTTGACGGCATAGTAACTGTTAACGGGCACAGTTATACTGACCCCAGTCTCAGAAGCGAAAATACCAATTTTGCACTGCTGGTAAGCAACAGGTTTACTCATCCGTTTAATGAACCCTATCAGTATGGTAAGAGAATTGCATCACTTTCAAACATGCTTGGCGGAGGGGTTCTGGTTCAAAGATTCGGCGATTTGATCAAGGGTGCCAGAACCAATGCTCACAGACTAGGCCAGAGCTTTACTCACCCAACTTTGAATGCAACGCCCGGTGATCTGAGCCTTGTTCTTACAAAGAGGCATCTTGATAATATAATTGAAATGATTTATGCCCTGGACAAGATTGCTCCGGGTACTGCAAATTATGATACTTTACTTTACGGTGTTGAAGTTAAGTTCTACAGTTCAAGGCTTGAACTTACAAGGGAACTGGAAACAAAGCTCCCCAACATGTTTGCTATCGGTGACGGTGCAGGTGTGACAAGAGGCTTGTCACAGGCAAGTGCCAGCGGCGTTCATGTAGCCAGAACAATTGCAGACAGAATAAGCAGGTCATAATTTAAAAAGTTGACTCCTCAATTATTTAGCTGAATGAATATCTGGATAGTTAAAATAAAAAATACCATTAAAGGTTAGCTCCTTTGGATTTCCATTAGCTAACCTTTTTCAATTCCCAGGCACAGATTATTCACTTCCGAATATCAGAGTAAATTCCAGACCTAAAAACCACGCTTTATTTTTCTGTATTCACTTGGAGTAAGGTTCATATGCCTCTTAAACACCTGATTGAAGAACTTCAAATCCCTATAGCCCACTGCCATGGCGATTTCTACCACCTTTTTATCAGTATTTTTAAGAAGTTTGCAGGCCTCCTCCATTCTTATCTTCTGCGTATATTCAAATACCGTCAGCCCCGTACAATCCTTAAATATTCTGCAAAAATAGTTTTTACTAACAAAAGATAACATTGATAAATCATCCAGACGTATATCGTTTGCATAATTACTTTTCATGTACGAGACAGCCTTCCCGATTATCTGGTTTCTGTTGTTAGATATTGGGTCATTCAGTTTTTTTGTAGTGTGAAAGAGTCTGAATATATTAATAAGCAATTCGGTGAGATAAGCTTTCAAAAGTTCCATATATCCGGGCCTCATCCCCATATATTCCCTATACATTTTTTCATATAACAGCTCTATTTCATTATCCTCATTATCATTAAGGGTTATATCAATTGGATTCTCTATCTCTTCCGGAAAGATTGATTTAAACAGAAGGTAGTTGGTTATATCGGAAAAATCGCTGCAGCCGGCCAGAGAGTTATTCAGAAACTCGGGCTTGAAGGTACAGTTAAATATTATCAGTTTAGTAGCTGCGGAAGGAATTGACCTGAACTCGTGGGGTACGTCATAGTTTATTATAAATAGATTTCCTTTTGAAACCGAGTACTGTTTATCACCAATTATATGAATGCCGCTGCCGGATGCCACATAAGAAATTTCCAGAAAATCGTGGGCATGCAAATGAGGTGTCTCCTCTTCAACAGCTTTATTTATATAAACCAGTTCACCTTCACGGAAATATTTTTCTACAGTTGCGTAATAAGCTAATCCCTTGTGCATAATTCCACCCCCACTTAATAATAATATACTCCCATGAAAATTTAAAGAGCCGGTGCTACAATACACATGTACTAAATTTGGAGGTACTTATATGGATATAATAAATAGCTTGAAAAATCCTTCAGCAGCCTTTAAGCCCTTACCTTTCTGGTCTTTCAATGACAAGCTGGAGGAAACTGTACTTAGAGAGCAGATCAGGGAAATGCACAAAGCCGGTTTAGGAGGCTACTTTATGCATGCAAGGGGTGGTCTGAAAACAAAATACTTAAGCATGGAATGGATGGACTGTATTAAAGCCTGTGTTGATGAAGGTAAAAAGCTCGGCATGAATTCGTGGTGCTATGATGAAAACGGCTGGCCCAGCGGCTTTGCAGACGGGATTGTTCCGTCCATGGGAGAAGCATTTCACGTTAAGTGGATGGTACTTGAAGAAATAGAGGAGTATCACTCAGAACAGATTAACAACTATTTTTGGGATTCCTCGGTTTTAGGTCTATATTCTTTAAATAAAAATAAACAGTCCTGCACAAGATTAAAACCCGGAGAAAAAGTAAACAGCTCCGATACCTGCATAATAATCCGCATAAACTCAAACCCACATTATATTGATATCTTAAATAAAGATACGGTCAAAGCCTTTATTGATATCACCCACGAAGAATACTATAAACAACTGGGAAAAGAGTTTGGCAGCGGTATACCGGGCTTTTTTACAGATGAGCCGCAATTTTCAAGAGGACAAATACCCTGGTCCCACATCATGCCAGATAAATTTCTCGAAAGGTTCGGGTATGATGTGCTGGAACATTTACCCTCACTTTATATTCAATGTGAAGGCTATGAAAAATTCCGCTATCATTACTGGTCACTTGTAAGCGAACTCTATGTTACGGCTTTCGGTAAACAGATATATGACTGGTGCGAGGAACATAACTGCAAACTAACAGGTCATGTGATGTCGGAAGATAGCCTTCTGACACAAATGGAGGCTACAGCCGGAGCTATGCCATTTTATGAATATATGCACATACCGGGAATGGATTGGCTTGGCAGGGCTATAGACAGCCCGGTAATTCCAAAACAGGTAAGCTCTGTTGCGGCACAACTTGGGAAAAAACAGGTTCTATCCGAAACTTTTGCATTATGCGGGTGGAATGTCAGCTTTGAAGAACTGAAATGGATTGCTGAATGGCAATATGTAAACGGAGTTAATTTGATGTGCCAGCACCTGGAAGGTTATACCTTGCGAGGCTTCAGAAAAAGAGACTATCCCCCTTCCCTGTTTATTCAACAATCCTGGTGGAAAGAGTACAGTCACTTCAATAACTATTTTGCCAGACTGGGTATGCTGCTGTCTGATGGAGAACCAGGCGTAAAGGTATTGCTTATTCACCCAATAAAAAGTGCCTGGATTGCCTATAATCATTCTGATAATCCGGGCTTGTCAGAGCTTGACAATAACTTCAGATATGTCACCGAAATGCTGTCAAAGCTGCACATTGGGCATGATTACGGAGATGAGACGCTAATGGGGAAATATGGCAGCGTCAAAGGAGCATCTCTTCAGGTAGGAAAGTGTAATTACAAGGCGGTAATACTTCCCTCCATGCTTACCCTTGATAAATCTACTCTGGAATTGCTGAAGGAATTAATGAATAACGGCGGATTAGTACTCAGCATGGGTAACCTGCCCGAAATGTGCCAGGGTCAGCCTAATGATGCACTTATTGATTTCAAAAGGAAAATATTAAGTATTAAAGATAATTATGAAATTTACAACACATTTAAAACCAATAATATTTTATCAATCAGTATTTCTGATGAATCAGGGGAAATTCCGGAAATTGCTTACTGCGAAAAAGTTTATGACAGCAGTACCATATACTACTTAGTTAACCATTCCAAAAGAAAAATATCAGCTGATATTAAAATTTTCAAAAGCGGGAATGTGAGAAAAGTATTATTGGAAAACGCAGAGTACATGGATATAAATCAGGAAGCAAAAGAAGACGGAGTATGCTTTAAACTGGATTTTGAACCAATGCAGTCACATGTAATGGTTCTGAACAAAATACAGCAGGCAGAAGAAAAAAGCACTGACAGTCTTGAAAACTCCTCTACCGGCTCTGAAAAGGAAACCGGTGAAAAGGAAAACAGCAGCCAGATACAGGGTGTTCCTTATACGGAGCTCCAGTTAAGACCCAAATGGAGAATTGAAAACATGGGACTAAATTCCCTGACACTGGACTACTGCTGGTACAGTATTGATTACGGTCCATGGGAAGGGCCGATACATACTATCAATCTTATGGAATTATTGCTTTCAAGACGCAGAGACTGCAAGATTTCCCTAAAATTCTATTTTAACGTTGAGGCACAAATTATCAGCATAAATGAATTGTACCTTGCAATTGAAGATGCAATGGATTTCACTGTTACCGTTAACGGAAATAAAATTACTTATACTGACATAGGCTTTTGGAAGGATTACTCCTTCAATAAAGTTAATATCCGTGATTTCGTCAAGCAGGGTAATAATGAGGTTATTCTGACAAGAGACTTTTATCAGGCTCCAAAGGTATACAACATACTTTTTGGTGAAAATGTACTTGAAACCGAAATTAATAAACTAACCTATGATGTTGAGCTCGAAAGTATATACCTGATAGGTGATTTTGGTGTTTCAAGCAGAACCGGCTTTAAATACACTGACCGGGATGCAATGCTCACCGCCGGACCGTTTGCTGTTACCGATAAACCTGCTGAACTCACAGCAGGCAGTTTTACCGAGCAGGGCTTGTGTTTCTTCTCGGAGACTTTGACAGTAACTCAAAATATTTGTATAAGTAAAGAGTCAGCCAGATATATCCTGGACCTTGGCAAACCAATGGCGCCTATGTGCAAGGTTTTCATAAATGACGTGTGCGTCAACTCAGTCTTATGGGCACCTTACCGGCTGGATGTGACCGATTACCTGCAACAGGGCGACAACAAAATCAGTATTACACTCTACGCGAGCAATAGGAACCTGCTGGGCCCACATCACAACCTTATTGGAGAATCTTACTCAGTGGGGCCCTCTACTTTCACTGCCAGGGCCGGCTGGTCTGAACAGAACAGTATGAGCTCTGAAAACATGTGGACGGATACTTACTGCTTTGTAAAATTTGGAATATAGTAATGAGTTTTCTTTTGTAATATTATTTATAACGTTCTATAGTTTTCATATTTTGGTTATTCTCTGCCAGGATATTTTAACTTATTTAAATGAAGATGTTCTGAACAAGAAACATATAAACAAGTGTGCCCATACCAATACTTATCAGTGTATTCTTCTTCCACAGATGAAGTATAACAATAACCGATATTGCAATCAATTCAGGTAATCCGTAAGATCCACCGGTGATATTTACACCCTTAAGGCAGTAGACAACCAGCAGCCCGATCACTGCATAAGGCAGCACCTTACCCAGCTTGTTAATAAAGGGAGGTGTTGCCTTGTCGGCCGGGAAAATGATAAAAGGCAAAAACCTTGTACACATGGTACCTATCATCAGCATAACAATAATGATAAAGGTCTGAAAAGCTGTTAATGTCATTGCAAGGTCCCCCCTTTAAGAAGTTTGTCACCTGATAAAGCAAAAATCGTTAATATTAAAACCATACTGGGGATTACAAAGTTGCTACTTCCGAAAACACCCAGACATATTATTGTGCTGATAACTCCAATTATTGCGGGATAATGATTTTTCTGCTCCCTCCATTGATTTATAAAGATTACAACAAATAATGCAGTTAAAGCAAAATCAAGACCCCTGGTGCTGAATTGTATGTATTCCCCAAGCAGAGCTCCAATTACACTGCCGATTATCCAATACCATCTGTTCAGAAAGGCTATAAAAAACATAAACCAGTTATGATCCACATCTTTTTCAGGTTTGGCAGAGCAAAGAATAGAAAAGGTTTCATCACACATTGCAAATATTAAATATGGTTTTAATCTGCTAGCCTTTTTTAACTTTTCAAGCATGGATAAGCCATAGAAGATATGTCTGGCGTTTACCATTAAAGTGATAAAAAGTGCATACAGAGGATTGAACGCAGATGTTAACAGGGTGATAGCCACGTATTGCATTGAGCCTGCAAACACCAAAAAACTCACCAAAAAAGTCCAACCTGCCCCATAACCGATAGACTTCATTAAAATTCCATAGGCAACCCCCAAAAACAAAAAACCTGCCAGAACCGGTAATGTATGCGGGAAAGCCGCCTTAAGTGCGTCGATTTTTATTTTCATGTTAACCTCCAGGAGCCCTATAGCGGCCATAAATTCAAAGGTTAGCCTAAAGACGAAATCAAGTTAAGTCCCTCAAGCTACTCCATATACCCCTATGTGCATAGCTTCACTGTCCAAGGTCTTTCGAGCTCCCCCCGATGTTGTTGTATAAATATACATTTTAAAGTTAGTAAACTAATTTGTCAATAAAGCAGCTGGATATAACTAAAAGTGGCATAAGCCCGGATTTATGTGAAAAAAAGGTAAATAACCGGAGTCCGGTTATTTACCTTTTCTGAATTTCATACTTTCTGCTTAAACTTTCTCAGGTTCAGGATATTCAACTCCAAAGGTCTCAACAGTAACTTTCTTCATTCTCTGTTCTTCCTTTGGCTTATCATTGTAATCCCTTTTTACACTTACAATTCTGTCTGCTTCTTCAATACCCTCAATTACTTTACCAAATGCCGCATACTGGCCATCAAGATGAGGAGCCTTTGCCACCATTACGAAGAATTGTGATCCCGCTGAATTGGGTGCCATTGTTCTTGCCATGGACAATACTCCCTTGTCATGCTTCAGGTCGTTCTTAAACCCGTTTGCTGAAAATTCTCCTTTAATGCTGTAATCCGGACCGCCCATACCGGTACCGTCAGGATCTCCGCCCTGTATCATAAATCCGGGAATTACCCTGTGAAAAATCACTCCGTCATAAAATCCCTTTTTTATAAGAGATATGAAGTTATTGACCGTATTAGGTGCTATTTCAGGATAAAGCTCGGCTTTCATAACAATTCCGTTTTCCATTTCAATTGTAACTATAGGGTTTTGGCTCATACTTTCATTCCTTTCTACTACTCCTGCAGTTTATTATGCCGGAGGTTTCAGCTATTAATTTTTAAACAGTACCGAGTACAAGTAGTCTGTAACATCTAAAACGTATATCGTCCGGCGAGGGAAATTTATCCGCCTGCAATGTATGAATTTGGATGTTACGGACTACTAGTATTATTTTATAGTTTTCGACCCGGATGTCAAGTATATTCATTGTTTTAAAAGAATTATAACATGTACTTATTACACAAAATGGGGAGTGTTTTATTAATTTTAATACAATTGCGACATATGATTCACTATGATATACTATAAGGCATGGTTAAATAAAAAATTCCCTGTTTTAGAACGGGGATTTATTATTTTTTATGCCTTAATGCTGTCACTGAACATCAGTAAAAAACAAAGTAACCAACAGCCTTTGTTCAGTAATTTTATATATGTTAACCGGAGCTTCTTATGACCAGTATTTTTTCAAAGCTAAAAACTTTGGATTCAACCTCAAAAAATGCAGTGTTTTTTACGTTTGAAGGTGCAGTTGGAGCAATTATTTTAAATCTTGCAAACCCGTTTTTCTCAATGTTTGCAAGGCGTATGGGAGCTAATGATTATGAAATAGGACTCATTTCCTCTCTCCCTGCATTAGTCGGTATTCTGGCACTTATACCCGGAAGTATTCTTGTTGACCGCAGCAGCAACAAAAAGAAAATAGTATCAATTCTTATACTGCTTTTTGGAATTATGTATCCACTGGCTGCGTTAACCCCACTTTTGGGAAATTTCAAGGTTCCGCTTTTTGTTACGGTAATCGCTTTGATGAACTGGCCGTTTTCGGTATTTAATATCTCCTGGCAGTCTTTTTTTTCTGATGTAATGGCAGTGCAGTTTAATTCCGCCTTTACAAAAAGAACGCGGGCTGCTACTGTTATGGGGACTACCACTGCCCTGGCAGCAGGGTTGCTGCTTTCCTACATCCCCAAAAACGACAGTGAAAGAATTATTATGTACCAGCTCTTTTTCGGTCTTTCCTTTGTTCTGTCAATTATTCAGAGCTGGCTGCTGAAGAAGGTTTCAGCTCCTCCGGTGTTAAAAAGCAACGAGGAGAAAAGCAAAAACCTGAGTCTAATCAAGGAAAGCCTGAGCAATTTAATTACCAATAAGGAATTCAGAATTTTTATAATTCTGTCTTTTATTTTTCATGTTTCCTGGCAAATGGGCTGGCCATTATTTTTTATTTATCAGGTTGATGTTGTGGGGATAAATGAGGCCTGGCTCAGCTATGTTAATGTAGCCGTAGGTTTTGCAGGTATTCTTACATATACTATGTGGGGAAAGGTAATAGAGAAAAAAGGTGCCAAATTTGTTCTTATTATCGGTACCCTTGGTCTGGCTGTAAATGCCCTTACTATAATTCTTGTAAAATCGCAATATATGCTCCTTATACAGAGTACTTTAACAGGTCTTACTTTCTCAGCCTTCAGCCTTGCTATTTTTGAGAATCTTATTGAAGTTGTTCCCAAAAAGAATAAAACTATAAATATTGCGCTTTATACTACATTAATAAATATCTCCCAGTTTGTTTCACCCATGGTTGGAGTATGGTTTTACAAGCATACATCAATTATAATTTCATTGGGCTTCATAGGAGCCTTCAGACTATTTGCAAGTATTCTGTTTTTCTTCAGATACCTTAAGGGGAAAAAATACGGTCATACATAAAAGCCGGTACAGAAATATCCAGCTGAATTTATTCACCCGTATGAGACATGTCTCCTTCCATTGATACTTTTACATGAAAATCAGGTGATACTTCAACTATGCTAAGGCTGGTACCATGAATAAAGGGCTGTTCCCAGAGCTTTTCGACGGGAATGGCCTTAAATATGGCCAGAATTGTCTTAACAATTACGGCATGTGTTACAATCATAACATTGCAATCTTTATTTTCATCAATAATCCTCTGTAATACTGCCTCTACCCTGCTCCTAACCTGAAAAAAGTCTTCTCCTGACTTTGCCCTGTAAAGGTGAGGTCTGTTCCAAAAAGTGTCAAGCCCTTCTCTGTCGGATCCATCGAATTCATGTTTTAGCTTGCCTTCCCAACTGCCAAGGTTTATCTCTCTTAAATTTTCATCAGAGATTAATGCAATCTTCCTGTCACCCCGTATAAGTTGTGCAGTATGTAGAGCCCTTTCACTTGAGCTGGAGTAAATAGCCTTAAAGTCTACGTTTTCCAGCCTTTTTCCCAATGCTTGTGCATTTACAATGCCCTTTTCAGTTAAATTGGAATTTTTCCACCCCTGCATCCTTCCTTCAACATTCCATTCAGTTTCTCCGTGTCTTGTTATGTACAAGTTAAGCATTTTGCCTCCCGGTAACCATTGCTGCAGCTGCAAAAAAGAATAACAAGCTGCTTTTAAGGTTTAAGTTACTTTTTTTGAAGTTCCTCAACAACTTTACTTACTAATGGATCTATCCTGATCTCAATATCGTTCCAATCGTATTCCTGGACTGGAAATATTGAGTTATCGGCTTTACTAACAGTTTTAACAGGGAAAGTTATCCCTCCAGGCTGTTCTTCATTTATGCCTATAATATTCATCTCTATAGGGTAGGACAAAGCATTCCCGATAGAATTAATTACAGGTTCTTTGTAATATTTATGTATTTCAGCTGTTCCTCCGCCGTGTCCAATAATTCCAACAGGTTTTCCAAATAAGGGAGCACGGTAGGTTTCATCACTAAATCTTTTCAGAAAGGTCAACTGTTCCATTTTTTCAAGAAGCATTGCAAGCTTTGAAGGAATCGGTGCATAATGAGCTGATATAACAAATAATGCGTCCGACTTGCTCAGAATATTGTATATGCGGTTAAACTGGTTATCATTTTTGCATCGGTCCTGAGTATAACATCCCCCGCAGCCAATACATGGTTTAAGTTCATAATCAACAAGGGAAATTATTTCAACCATTACACCATCACATTTTTTTCTCTCCACCAGCTCTTTTACAAGTTTACATACTTTTAGTGAAGTACTGTTTTCACCGGCATGTTTTATGTTCGATGAAGATAAACACACGATTAACATTTACTAAACCCTTCTTTCTCACTAATAAATGGTGATAAAGCAATTATACCCCATATCGAACATGTGTTCAACAAAATAATATATATCCCTGCCTACTTATAAGCACTACTTGTAAGTATTATATATAAGCACTACTTATAAGACCTACTTGTAAGTATTATATATAAGAACTATTTATAAGAACTACTTATAAGACCCACTTGTAAGTATTATATATAAGAACTATTTATAAGAACTACTTATAAGAACTATTTATAAACACTACTTACAAAAACTATTTACAAGATAATGAAAAAGCCCCCTGTTCGCAATATACGACTTAGGAGGCAGTATTGATAAAAGGCAAGTCAAGGTTTGGACAGGGTTTAGTCCGACCTTACTCCAGGTCAAGGGTCAGCTGAATATCAGCCTTGTCTTCATCCTTAATATAACATCCGATTGCCGGAATATTCTTTGTACGATAGTAATCCACATCCGTCAGCTGCATTTCATCCAGGGTCTTTATGTTCACCAGAGTACTTCCCTTTTTGGAGGTCAATACCTGTACACCCTGGGAATCTCTTGTAGATTTCGGATTAATACCTTCAGTGTTGAATACCAACATCTTTTTAATACTGCTGGTTGCAGCTAAATCCAAATCTTCTGTTATAAACATCATTCTTACCAGCGGTGAGCCGTCATAATAAGCATTTGCGAGCTTCTTTCTATTTGTTTTGGTAGCATAACTGGACATCTCTATCTTTGAACCTTTTCCTGTTTCATAGAAGAACAGCATATACCCCTCGTAATTATCTGTTGCAGTAACATAGATAATCTTTTCATCATTTTCCAGTCCCAAAAGGTTTGTAAGATATTCTCCCAGGCTGCTTGCCTTACAATCAGGTATGTCATATATCTTAGTCTTATATACGTTAAACCTGTTTGAAAACAGCAGAAGGTCGGCTTTGTTATGGGTATCAATTTCCTGTACGATTTCATCGTCATCCTTAAGCTTGTGGTCAGGATTTGCTCTCAAGGAAACAAGTGCTATTTTCTTGAGATAATTTTGCTCTGTAAGGAAAATCTTCAGGTTGTAATCTTCTATAAGATGCTCTGTGGTTATTTCCTCAACATGCTCTTCATGAATAATCTCAGTACGCCTTGGCTGCCCGAACTTTTTGACAATTTCCTTCAGCTGCTTCTGAATGATCTTTTTTACCTTGCTTTCATTTCGGTAAATATCCTTAAGTTCAGCAATTTCCTTCACCAGATCATCAGCTTCACTGACCCTGTTTAGTATATATTCCTTGTTCAGGTTCCGGAGTTTTATCTCTGCAATATATTCTGCCTGAATTTCGTCTATCTGGAAACCGCTCATTAAATTAGGTATAACAAGTGTTTCCTGCTCAGTGCCCCTGATTATGGCAATGGCTTTATCAATGTCCATCAGAATCTTTTTAAGACCCATTAAAAGATGCAGTTTATCACTCTTCTTATCAATGTCATAGAGTGTCTGACGTTTTATGCAGTCAACTCTGAAAGTAAGCCATTCGTTTAAAATAGTTCTGACACCCATTACTCTTGGTTTGCCGTTTATGAGAATGTTGAAATTGCAATTGAAGCTGTCCTGCAGCGGTGTAAGCTTGAAAAGCTTGTTCATCAATGCATCCGGATCGGTACTTTTTCTGATATCCAGTGTAAGCTTCAGACCATTTAAATCGGTCTCATCCCTCACATCTGTGATTTCCTTGATTTTTCCGGCTTTGATAAGGTCGATAATCTGATCCATAATAGCTTCAACGGTAGTTGTATATGGAATTTCAATTATTTCAATACAGCTGTTTTCCTTGTCAAACCTATACTTTGCACGAACCTTGAAACCACCTTTACCATTTGAATAAATATCCCTGATTTCCTTTTCGGAATATATTAGCTGTCCTCCCGATGAAAAATCGGGTGCTTTTAAATAATCCTCAAGTATAATTTCCGGGTTGTCAATTAACGCCGAGGTGGTTTCACATATTTCCTCAAGGTTGAAGCTGCAGATATTACTTGCCATACCAACTGCAATACCCTGATTTGCATTTACGAGAATATTTGGAAAGGTTGTCGGCAACAGTACCGGCTCCTTCATGGTTCCGTCGTAGTTATCCATGAATTCTACAGTATTTTTATCAATATCCTTGAATATTTCCTCGCAGAGCTTGTCCAGCTTGGCTTCAGTGTAACGCGGTGCAGCGAACTTCATATCCCTGGAATACTGTTTACCGAAATTACCCTTGGAATCTACAAAAGGATGAAGCAAAGCATTATTACCTCTTGTCAATCTTACCATGGTTTCATATATGGCCATATCCCCATGGGGATTCAGCTTCATGGTCTGTCCGACTATATTTGAAGATTTGGTCTTATTACCGGTCAAAAGTCCCATTTTATACATGGTATACAGCAATTTTCTGTGTGAGGGCTTGAAGCCGTCTATTTCAGGTATCGCTCTGGAAACGATAACACTCATTGCATAAGGCATGTAGTTATTTTCAAGTGTTGAAACTATATCCTGTTCAACAAGGTTTTTATGAGTAGCCATGCTTATCCTCTTTCCTTTTGTAAAAAATACTTTTATATTGCAAATACTTGCCAATAAGTATTATAAAGCACCACTTATAAAACTTTAGCTTACATCAATCATCTCAAGATATTTACTTCCATTTTCTTCTATGAACAGTTTTCTTCCGGGCAAATTGTCTCCCAGCAGCACATCAAACATCTGAGAGGTATACTCCACATCTGCAGGCATAACTTTAATCAGTCTGCGTGTTTCAGGACTCATGGTAGTAAGCCACATCATCTCGGGCTCATTTTCACCAAGTCCTTTTGAACGCTGTATGGTATATTTTTTACCTTCCAGCTTTGATAAGATGTCCGCCTTTTCCTTTTCTGAATACGCAAAATAGCTTTTACCCTTACAGGTTATTTCAAATAATGGTGATTCAGCTATAAATACTTTACCCTCCTGGAGCAAAGTGGGCACCAGTCTGTACAGCATAGTCAGAATCAGAGTCCTGATCTGAAATCCGTCAACATCGGCATCAGTACAGATTATAACTTTATCCCATCTGAGGTTCTCAAGTTCAAAGGTGTTTAATTCCTTGTTGTGTTTGGATTTAATCTCAACACCGCACCCAAGTACCTTTAGCAGGTCAACTATGATTTCATTCTTGAATATGCTGTCATACTCGGCTTTCAGGCAGTTCAGTATTTTACCCCTTACCGGCATTATAGCCTGAAATTCGGCATCGCGTCCCAGCTTGCAGGCACCCAGCGCAGAATCTCCCTCAACTATATAAATTTCTCTTTTTGACAAATCTTTTGATCTGCAGTCAACAAATTTTTTAACTCTGTTCGATATATCAATACTGCCGCTTAATTTTTTCTTTATGTTTATTCTTGTTTTCTCGGCTGTTTCTCTGCTTCGCTTATTAACAAGTATCTGCTCAATAATTTTGTCGCTTTCCACCTTGTTCTCTATGAAATAAATTTCAAGCTGCTGTTTGAGAAACTCAGTCATGGTTTCCTGAATGAATTTATTCGTGATGGACTTCTTGGTCTGATTTTCGTAACTGGTTACGGTCGAGAAGGAATTAACAACAAGTATAAGGCTGTCCTCTATATCAGCAAAGGTTATTTTAGCCTCGTCCTTATTATATTTACCCCTTGCTTTAATACATTTGTCTATTTCATATATCAAAGCATTTTTTACAGCCTTATCAGGTGCACCGCCGTATTCAAGGAAGCTGGAATTATGATAATACTCCAGCAGATTGGTCTGATTGTTGAAGCAGAAGGCAATCTGCATTTTTACCTTGTATTCCGGTTTATCTTCTCTATCCCTTCCTCTTGTAGAAGTTTCATAGTATTGGATATCGGTAAAACCATTGTCTCTGGTAATCTCCTTTATGTAATCCACAATACCGTTTTCGTAACAGTATACAAAGGTCTCACCCGATTCCTCATCCTTAAGAATAAAGCGTAAGCCGGCGTTTACAACCGCCTGTTTTTTCAGAACCGTCTGAAAATATTCCAGTGGTATACTGATATCCGTAAAGACCTGTATATCAGGCTTCCATTTTTGTATTGTAGAAGTTTGCTCATACTTGCATTTTTCCTTGCTGAGACCCCCGACATTTTCTCCTTTTTCAAAATGCAGCTGATATTTATAGCCGTCACGAAAAACCGTAACGTCAAAATACTCTGAGCTGTACTGGGTGGCACAGGCACCAAGACCGTTCAAACCAAGGCTGTACTCATAGTTCTCACCCGAGTTGTTCTGGTACTTTCCTCCTGCATAAAGCTCGCAGTAAACCAGTTCCCAATTGTAGCGTTCTTCCTTTGTATTATAATCTACAGGAAGACCTCTTCCCCAGTCCTGAACCATTATTGAATGGTCAACAAACCTGGTTACCTCAATAACATTGCCGTGGCCTTCACGGGCTTCATCGATAGAGTTGGACAAAATTTCAAAGAAAGAATGCTGACAGCCATCCAGACCATCTGATCCAAAAATTACTCCAGGACGAAGTCTTACCCTGTCCGCCCCTTTTAAGGATGAAATGCTTTCATTACCATATTCAGTCTTTCTGGTTTCTTTTGTCATTAGTAGCTCCTCCACTTATTCAAGTACTTCGATGATGTTGTTCCCTAAACATTATTTATCAAACTAGTGTTCTCTGTCAAGTTATTTTACTTATTGAACCAAAGGCAATCCCTAAATATATTATAAGTAATGGAAAATGTATGACAATAAATAATTATTATATTATAATATTACTAAACTGAGGATATCATAATCTGTTTGATTATAACGCATAGGTTTAATAGAAAATTTTTCGGCTGTAGAAAAATTTTCCTACCTTAAGCGCGTTTCAACGAGGCAGGAGATCTGCTCACCGCCTGAAAACCAAAGTGATACCCGCCACCTGCAGAGGAGGGGGACATCTATCGCCTCGTTATAATCCCTGTTTGAATACATATTTGGAGGATTGCCTCATGAAGTTAAGAATCACTCAGAAAGATCTTGAAGATTTAACCTTCGAGCAAAAACAAAATCTCTGTGACCTTTGGATTCCACATATCTACGATACCGCAGTAGCAACTGTTTGTGTAGATGCTGCAGAGGAAAGGTTCGAACAGATAGTTTATGTCATCGGCGGAATAAAACTCTTAAAACATCATGATATGCTGCTTTACGACCTGAAATTCATGCCTGATGAGACATTTAAAATTAAGGAGGAAGAAGCATATTCCGACAATATCGGCTCCGACAGAATTGATGGGGTTGAAGCAGCTGAAGCTGTTGAAGAGGAAGAATTTAAATTTGACGAGGATTTCAACTTTGAATTTCAGCGACCCGATTCGTATTCCAAACAGGATTGTTTGCCTCTTCTTGATATTGGACAGATGATAGATATAATTGAAAGAAAGAATTTCGGCCAGGGTGATTTTTACCTTTCTGCTTCTATTGGAGACTATGTATTTGAAATGGGCAAGAGTGGCTTCTCCAGTACTATTGACTCCGATGTAAACAATAAGGAATGCGAGCTTTGCGATATTCTATGGGAATCAATCAAGGCAGTTCTTTAATTAATTGGTATTTAGTTTCACCTTCTGCACAAAAGGGATGTAAGAAAAAACTTTATTCTTACATCCCTTTCTATAATCAATTTGCATTAATTACTTATTGTCGGCTCTTACATTTCCAACTCCTGTGTTCAGCTTAACCGAAGGTCCGCCGCCGTTGATATCACCTTTGAAATGGAATTTGTTAGAGTCGTCTGTTTTGACAAAACTGCCGTTTAAGACTCCAACGCCGGTTCCGGCATCTAAAGACATTTTTGTGGACTCAGGAACCTCAAACTTGACATTTCCTACTCCGGTTGAAGCTTCAAAGGAGCCTGCTTTGTCTATGTTACCGTCAAAATCTATGTTTCCGGCACCGGTGCTTAGCTTGGATACTCCATATGCAGATGTATTATTTACATCAACGTTTCCGGCTCCTGTGTTAAGGGAAAGCTCAGCGGAAACACCATTTACATCGATATTGCCTGCTCCGGTACTTGCATTGATTACCTTTATCTTTTCAGGAAGTTTTATATCAAAGTTAAGAGTGACCTGATACATCTTATAATGATCCTGCTGCCAATCCCAAAAGTCTTTGCCGTCCTTTGTCTTTACTGCAATTCTGTTTTCTTTTCCGCTGTTTTCAAGTGAGACTATCAAATTATCAAGAATCAGCTTTTTTGTCTCAGAGGAAGCACCCCTTACTTTTTTATCCACCTTTATTTCAATTTTTGAGTTATTTGTTTTTTCTATATCAATGTTTCCCGCATTGGATGAAACCTTCAAAACCTCACCCTCAAGCTTATCCTGGCTAATTGTCTGGTTATTGGTGATTTCCTCGCCTATACCTTCCAAAATATTTTTCTTATCATTCTGGCTGGATTTAAAGAATTCATAATCTTTCCCGTTAATTCTGACGCCACAGCCGGCGGCAGCCGTAAGAAACATTAAAAAAACCAGTGATATCGCTATAAATGAAAAATATCTCTTTTTCAATATTTTCAACTCCTATTTTTGTATTTATATTTAAATACGCAGGTAATCATAAAATGTCTTAAAAAAAGAGATATTATTTTTCTTTTTATTTGCCGGCTTTTGGAACTGAAGTTCCGTTAAACAAATTAACTGTATACCTCCATACAAAGTAAATAATGAAGGTCTGTACAGGAAGAAAAACAGCGCATTTAATCAATCTGGCCATCAAAATTGCATACGCACCGTTTTTAGTAAGGTACAACAGCCAAACCGTATTAAGAACCAGACTACAGGTAACAATAACCGCAAGCACCGCTGTAAATACCCTCATGAGTGTTATTTTCCTCTTATATAAGAATATACCGTAGAGAAAACCTGAAATAAAAGCACTAAGTGTGAAGCCCGGGAAGAAGGCTCCCTTCGGAAAAATCATCATTCCCATAACATCTGCAATGGCAGCACCTGTACCGGCCATAACAGGACCAAATAAAACAGCTGAAATAGCAATGGGAATAAACTCAAATGAAATTCTTACAATCGGGCTTTCAACAGATAGGAATCTTGTTAAGATGACTTCCATGGCAATAAAAAGACCTAACAACAGAATATTTCTGATTTTGTTGTGCATCATAGGCACTACCTCCTTTTAGTGGGATGGTTGAATAATCATTCCCTTCAAACGAGAGGCATGGTTTGAGTAAAGACTTGAAAAGCCTTCAAAACAAAAAATGCCCCATTTTGTGTGTCCGGTTGGTTACAGTGCAATAATAAATTCACTGTACAAAGCCACATAAAAGAGGTATCTCTTTTTGTGGCAGCGGAATGCGAAATCTGCACCGCAAACTGTAGGAATAATTAATCAAGTCATAAATATTTAATCATTCCTTGTGTTTTTCGTCCAAAGGGCAACTTCCCGTCCCTTTAGCACTTAACGCGCAAAATTCTACTCTGCCAGTTTTAGCATCAATAACATCGAAAGTATTGTATAATTCCATGTTACTGACTTTCTTATTCTATATTAATAAGTTTTAAATATCAATATGCATAATATTAATAAATAACTCATCAGTTTATATAATTTTTTATTACAGGTGCCAGGTTTTTATCCAGCATCTCTGTTCCCTTCCTGTTCAAATGATTACTGTCATAGAACATATCATTTGTAAACATTTCTGTTTTCCTGTTTAGAAGGTTATAATCAATATATTCAACACTCATATTGTCTGCAGCAGCTTTCAGGTATTTGTAGGTATAATCATAATCCTTTATAAAGTCCATGGTAGGCTTGGGCATGGGTGCTGTTACCATTAGCACCTGAATATTATTTTCCCGGCACAGGTTGATTGTCTTCTTAAAATATTCCAATTGCTTGTCATTCCAACTGAAATTTTTACCGGCCTTTTTAAAGGGATTGGTAATAAACAGCTTATTTTGACTTGCCACTTTCTCACTTCCGAAATAGCCATCCTTATAATAGGTAAAGTCATCATATTGGACATTATTAGCCTGCACGGCGCTGTTCAGCACGTTACCGCTTAAAATATTTGCAAAAGCCGGCTCCACTCCCTCCCTGTATTTATATGTTTTAATAAGAGATTCAAAAAGAAAAGAAGAAAATGTATTTTCCCTGAACAGGTTAACCAACATTTCAGTCTTTATATCATACCCCTTAATATAATCAAAGACAAAGAAAGCCGGCGTTACATTATCCGAGGTTCCAAACAGTCTTGAATAAGTTTCATAGACCAGTAATTTTGGTTTCTGATATTTTAAAGCTTCTTTCAAGGCGAAATATCCTACAACCGGGGTCTGCCCTGAACTTGATAAATTAAAGGTTTTAATATTCAGCTCCTTGTCCAAGAGTGATGAATCAAAAGCAAAGCGTGCGTGGGATGACCCTAAAAATATAACATCGATAGAATTTTTCTCATGTGAATAAAAATCATTCCACATAAGTTCATGCATGTTTGGTTTGTTGAAATATGTATTATAATATAAAAATCCGCCTACAGAAATATCTATCAGTTTAAAGATAATCAGGAATACTACAGTTTTAAGGATATATTTAAAATACCTTGGCAATTTAAATTTCATTTGAATCTCCATTCTCTTCGTGCAAAATAAATTGCCCAAATCAGTAGAAAAATTTAAATGAAAATTTTTTTCTGGGCTCAAACTCAATTTATTACACGAGATTTTTATTTTAGAACCTAAAAAAACAGGTTCTATGTAACTTACCTGAGATTAGCTTTTCAGACCCTTTTCCACTTAAACTAACCACTAATAGTTACACTTACATACAAATACTAACTAATTTTACTATTGGCACTTTTCAGTGTCAAGAAACGAAAACACGCAAAAAAGCAATAGAACCCATGAATTAATCTGCTCATGGATTCTATTCTTTTGTTAAAAATCATGATGAAGATTGAGCTTTTGCAATTGCTCTTTCAACAGCAGTCAGCCAGTTTTTTGTTGAAACAGTAGCTCCAGAAATGGTATCAACCTGAGTGCTTTGTTTCTCAACTATCCTCTTGGCCAAAGTTTCTTTAAATTCTTTGAGATTTGGATATGTCTTACCGTTGTGTACTTTACCGTCGAAAAGACTATAGTCTACCTCTTTACCGGTCTTATCCAACCTCATTAAGGTAACCTGACTTATCTTTCCGTTCTTAATGACTACTTTTGCTGCCTCCTGTCCATTCTCCCATGGATCACCTTTTGCGTCGTATGTTCCATCTTTCATAACTGTTTTTGTAGGTGTCGCTTTACCGGGTGTTGGAGTTGCAGTTCCAGGTGTTGGAGATGTAGCTCCAGGTGTTGGAGTAGCCTTTCCGGGTGTTGGGCTTGTGGTTGAGGGAGAAGGTGATTTAGTCGAAGTTACTGTTGCAGTACCTACTCCTGGCTGATTATTCTTTCCACAGGCACCCATTCCTGCAACCAGTGCAAATATAATTAAAAAAGCTAACAATCTTTTCATTTATTTAAACTCCTTTTGATCTAAAAAACTTCAAAAGTATCTAGGGTATCCCTGAATCCCATCCCAACTGGTTAATTACTTTGTTTTTGTAGCTGTTCCCGGTGTGGCTGTGGCTGTCCCGGTTGCAGCTCCAGGAGTTTTTGTGGCTGCTCCGGGTGACATTGTAGCAGCTCCCGGAGTCATTGTGGCTGCTCCCGGTGTAATTGTTGCCAGTCCGGGGGTGGTCGGTGTAGTAGGAGCGGTTACAGTTGCCGTAGACGTACCAGGTGTTTTATTTCTTGCACAAGCCCCCATACTTACTGCCAGTGCAACTATTAATAGTACTGTTATAAATCTTTTCATTTTTAGCTCTTCCTCCTTGTTTTGATAAATTTAAAATGATTTGTAATCTTATTATTAGTTAAATCTCTAAATATATACAATTTTTCCATAAAAAAATAAAAACGGTAAAAACAATAAAATGGTAAATTCCCATTTTATTGTCAACCGTTTTTATTTTTTACTACACTCAGGTAGGATTGAGAACTCTATTTGAGATCGAATACAAGCATTGTAACCTTTCCTCCGTTATCCAGAGGCCGGTCGGTATAAATCCTGATGTTATCATAGCCTTGATTTGGACCAACCCTGATGTTGGAAACCGATTGAGAACTTAACTTGCCGGAATAGTCATTAAAGTAAACTGACACCGTACTGCTGAACTGGTAAATTACGTTATCTATTTTAATTCGCTTTGAATCTACCGCCTGAACATACCACCACTGTTCTACAGGATTTGTTATATGATTGTATCCCATAATAACATCATTATTCAGTTTCATACTTAGCACAGTACCGACTTCAGCATTTGGAATTTCAGTTTTTGTTGTATAGGTATACTTACTGCTGCCTGCAACCAGTTCGTATTTGTATGATCCGTCCCTACTCACAGGCTTTTCCATACTTTGAACCACCATATCCTTTTCCTGCTCATTGAATAAATCATATGCACATATAACATTGACATCGTTGAAGTCGCCGGTATATCCCAAATACTTTATTTTTCCCGACAACAATCTTCCGTTTGGTATATCGCTCCATCTTACAAGTTTAACAGCATAGTCGGTATAATTGAAGATTTTTACATTATCGGTAACGTAATTTTCACCAATCTTTTTGTTATTTATGTCAACCTGAAAAGCCGAACTGATATCGTATGTCATATTCAGTAAAGCAACCGTATCATCATTTATTAGCGAATACTGTACAAGCCTCCACTTGAATGCATACGGATCGATGTTAACCTTGTAGGTTTTACGTGATCCATCCACATGAAGCAATTCTACTGTAAAGTATTCCTTGTTATAATCGGCAGCTTCCTTTGAGACCATTGTTGAGCAATTTAAGACAAAGGCATAATCCTCATTATTTTCATCAACCTGATAATAAGCATCGACGACCTTTCCATCATAACCCAATATGGCAGTTACACCGTCACCGGTATTATAGGAACCCAGGGATGAATTAAACTTATTAAGATTGGCGTATTGACCAAATTCATAATCCACACTATTGATTTGTAATGTTTTTGGTGAATACTTGCTGGGAAGGATACTCGTTATTTGGCCTTCAACCTTATTATCAACCACAAGATAATAAATCAGAACATTGAGCTTGTTGTATACCTCATATACTACATCCTTGTCTTTTATATCTTTTAAAGTGATGATTTCACCAACATTCTTAGTAGCCGGGGATGCAGTGTTATTATAAGTATCCTTCAAAATCGGTATGTCATCTCTAAAGGTTATGTTGCCGAGTTTTTTAGCATCAGGGTTGAAATTTAATGCAACCTCCGGCTTGCTATAGACCCAATTGCTCTGATCGTCCATCAGTCCGACCTTATCAACAAGGGTAGTATCGGTTTCCTGTGCATTTGCTTTCTTAATATTTGTATTAAGCATTCTTCCGATCATTATTATGGCTGCACTTTGGGTCAAGGTACTATTGCTTCCTAAAATATATCCATTTGTAAGCCCCAGGTTTTTTGCCTTATCAATATAGCCGTTTG
Organism: Bacillota bacterium; assembly: GCA_023409265.1. Classification (GTDB taxonomy): domain Bacteria; phylum Bacillota; class Clostridia; order Acetivibrionales; family DSM-1351; genus Ruminiclostridium. Next base: position 503,668 of record JAEYHZ010000004.1, read on the forward strand.
GCCATGCTCCCACTATGTCACTTGCGGTATAGCCCAAAGCCTTAACCATGGCAGTGCACAGCTGTGCAAAGGTCAAGTCTGCTTCCGGCTTGAATTTTCCGTCTGAAAAAGCGGACAGGTAACCCAAATTTGCTGCTGCGTTAACATAACTACAGTATTTTGATGCGGTTGAAACATCTGAGAAGGTTGTTGACCCGGACAAAGACTGGGCCAGCTCACTATTTCCTGTTGAATTCACAATAATTTTTGCAAACAGTTCACGGGTCATTTTTCCGCTTGTATTTAAATCAGTATCATCAATAACCCCCAACTGCTTAAGTCTGTCAACCGTTTCGCTGTAATCCGACTGGCTCTGTGAAGTTGCAGCATAAGTAAATACCAGGGAAAAAATAAATACAAATACCATGGACAGACTAATTATTTTTATAAACAGCTTTTTATTTTTAAGCATATTTCAAAACCTCCTAGGTAAATTTATTCAAATCTTAAAGCTTCAATCGGGTTCAGACGGGCTGCCTTATACGCCGGGAACATTCCAAAAATAATTCCTACTCCCAGTGATATTCCAAAAGACAACATCATCCAGAATGGAGAATAAACCGGCGTGGTTATGTTAAGTCCTCCTATAATGAACCGGATACAGAACAAACCAATCAATATTCCGATCACACCACCGATACCTGTTATCATTATGGCTTCTATAAGGAACTGTACCATTATGTTTTTCCGTTTGGCACCTATAGCTTTTCGAATACCGATTTCCCTGGTTCTTTCGGTTACCGATACCAGCATAATATTCATTATACCTATACCGCCAACAACGAGAGAAATCGCTGCTATACCGCCAAGTACTATCATTAACGTATCAGTTATGGTATTAAGGGTGGATAGTACCTGTGCCTGATTCATAACTCTAAAAGAGCTGGTATCACCATATTTTTTAGTTAGGTACTCTGTGAGTTTGGTCATTGCAGAATCGACAGTTGCAGAATCTACGGCCTGAACCGTAAACGTTCTGATAATACCATTACGGCTAAGTCTTTGAGCTACCGTAACCGGGATTATTATCTGATCATCATCCGACGAATCCTGACTGCCGTCTATTTCCTGCAGGAGTCCCACAACCTTGAATATCTGTCCGTTTATTTTCATCTGCTGTCCAATGGGATTCTGCCCTTCAAATAAATCATTGGCGACTGCAGTCCCAATAACAGCTGTTTTAAGCATGTAGTCATTATCAAAGGAAAGTATAAATCTCCCTGATTGAACATGTCTGCTTTTTATATACTCATACTCTTCATTGGTACCGATTACAGTTGTTGTCCTGCTTAAGGTGCCTGCCTTTGCCGTCATACTATTGCTCACAACAGGTGCAATCATACTGATTTCACTGCTGTTTTCCTCGCCAAAAGTCTTTAATTCGTCATATGTAATATTTCTGTTACTTCCTCTTCCTGTAATGTTAATGGATATGATGTTACTTCCCAGGCCTTCTATGGAATCAGTAATACTTTTTGTACTTCCCTGAGCAAATGCCACAGCGGTTATAACTGATCCAACACCGATTATTACACCCAGCATTGTGAGGAAGGAGCGGATTTTGTTACTTGCAATACTCTTCAATGCCATTTTGTAAGCTTGAAAAAAACCCAATTACACCGCCTCCTTTTCCTCAATAATCATTCCATCCTGAATCTTTACAATTCTATTTGCCTGAGCAGCTACATTATTATCATGAGTAATAAGAACAATTGTGTTTCCGTTCTGATGCAGCTGATGAAGTGTTTTCATAATGTCTGCCCCGGATTTGGTATCAAGATTACCGGTGGGCTCGTCTGCCAAAATGAGCGGCGGCTGACTTACCAGGGCCCGTGCAATGGCAACTCTCTGCTGCTGACCTCCGGACAGTTCATTGGGAGTATGATGTATTCTTTCTCCCAGGCCCACCATTTCAAGAGCTTCAATACTCTTTCTGAGCCTTTCCTTATGTCCCATACCTTGATAAATCAAGGGCAGTTCAACATTTTCAACTGCCGTTAGCTTCTTTAACAGATTAAATCCCTGAAATATAAAACCTATTTTATTGTTTCTTATTTCAGCAAGCTGGTTATCATTCAGTTTACTGACTTCATATCCATCTAAAACATAAGTCCCGGACGTAGGCACATCAAGACACCCCAACATATTCATCAGCGTTGATTTGCCAGAACCGGACGGGCCTACAATTGCTACAAATTCGTGTTTAGCAATGTGCAATGAGACATTGTTCAAAGCATATATTGAGTTATCACCCATCTCATATACCTTACACATATTCGATATTTGTATCATGTTGCTTTTCTCCATTTCCGATATGGAATAGATTTATCCCATACCCGTAAGTCTCTATTGGAATCATTAATTACGCTGATTTTGTGTACCAGAGCGTTGGGTTTGATTATTTGACCCGGAACTTCTATAGTTTTGATTACCGCTTGGGGGCATTCCGCCGGAAGGGAATCCTCCGCCCATCATTCCGCCTCCCATACCGCCAAGGCTGAAGCCGTTTTGATTATTTCCGGTGCTGCTTGTAGAATTTGTAACAAGCGGCGGAAGAACAACTACATCCCCTTCTGATAAGCCACTTTTGATTTCCACATATGTATCATTATTTACCCCAAGCTCAACAGTTTTCATTGCGGTTCCCTGGTAGTACTCCTGATTGGCAGCAAATGCAGCTGACATTTGTCTTTTGGATGAGTTACCGGAAGAATTCTGATTATTTCTTTGACCATATCCTCCGTTGCTTCCGTAACCATTGGAGTTTCTGTTAGATCTATCGGTACCTGAATTACTGCTGTTGTTACTGCTGTTTTTGCTGCCTGTGCTGCCAATTGGTCCACCCTTGGGCATCTGATCTCCTGGCTGTCCCTGAGCTGAATCACCGGTTCCTATAACCCTTACAAATGCCCTGTCCCCCATTTTTGTTATAGCCTCAAGGGGCACCATAAGGGTATTTTTCGCCTGGCTCAGAATTATGCTGGCATTGGCATTCATTCCGGCAAGAAGATTCTCTGTTTCATTGATCTTAATTTTTACATCATAGGTGGCTACGCCGTTGCTGGAGGTGCCCTCCATGGCTTTATAAATAACTTCACCGGTTAGTGGACTCTTTGTTGTTTCTTCAAGGGCATCAATTGTTATTGATACTTCTTGACCCACCTTGACCTTGGAAATATCCAGTTCATCTATTGATATGGTAAACTGCATCTGGTCGAAATCTCTTATGCTGATAAGTGTGTCACCGTTTTTGACACTGTCTCCCGCTACCGCAGTATCACCGGTAACCGTACCGCCTATTGACGAGTAAATCTTGTAGTCCTCCAATTGCTTTTGTGCAGCAGCAAGCTGGTTTTCGAGATCCTGGACCTTGAGATTATTGGTTTGAGAGGTAATTTGTAGGTCATCGTTATCAATCTTAATCAGTACATCCCCTTTTTTGACATATTGATTTTCTTTGATATTTACAGTGGAAAAAGTACCATTGGTTGCCGACTTTACAACCTGTTTGTCCGGGTATTGGAATTTGCAAACTTCACTGCTTTTTTTAGTACCTTTGGCAGTAGAAATTTCTACAGCAGCTGTATTGGAATCATTGATCCTTCCCGGATTATCGACTGTCACTTCAACATTCCTTACCATTCCTCCGTTTGAGGACGCATATGTATAATCATCAATGGCTGTAACTACTCCATCAATTGTATCCATAATCTCCTGGACAAAAACCTGTGCTTTTTGTCCCACCTTGATATCAGCTATGTCTGTGGTGCTGATAGGAACTGAAAGTGAAAGCTTGGAGGTTTGTGTGATTGTAAAAAGTGTCATATTGTTATTTACACTTTCACCTGCTTTGGCTGCTATCTCTGTTATTTTCCCATCAAAGGGAGCTGTGACCGTCAAATTGGAAAAACTCTTCTGATTGCTGTTAACACTAAGCTCTGCCTGGCTGATCTGGTTTTCAATCTTCTGTATATTCAGCTTTGCATCAGTGTCATCAATTTCAAAAAGCAGGTCTCCTTTTTTGACTTTATCCCCTTCTTTGAAATATGCTTTTGTTATTTTTCCCTGAACATTTGACATAACATCTGAAGTATTGGCAGAGGTTACAGTCCCTGAACCCGACAGAGACACCTCGATATTTCCTTTGGTAACCTGTACAGTTCTTTTTGCAGAAGCTGAAGCACTGCTTGCCGCCTTGTTTTTTGTAACCAGGAAAATTCCGATACAAATTGAAATGATCACTAAAGCCACTATAGAAAGTGTGATAAATCTTTTCCTATTCCACTTAATACGCTTTATGCCTTTTTGCATAATTCCACCTCTTCAATTTTGTAATTGATAATAAAATTGTATTAACACCTTTGCATTTACAACGCATTGGTTACCATAAAATTTTTCGGCTGCGAAAAATCTTATTACTTCTGCGCGTTTCAACGAGGCGGGAATTTCTCTAGCCTCGTTATAACAATAGTATTAAACTTTTATGTAAAACCTGTGTTTGAATTGTGAACAAAATGTAAAGTGTCTGCCAATTTTTGCTTGTAGGATGGATAAGTATAAAGTAAATCAAAAGAGCCGGAGTTCCCTATTTAAAAGAAACTCCGGCCCGCTGATATCAATTGTTGAATTAATTTAATTTTGTCTGTAATCAATTATTCTCCTGCTTTTCTTTTCACTCCGGGGAAGACTGCCAATACCGCTCACTTCGGCCATGATATGAATTCCAATCCTCTTTTTGAACAAATCAACAATATTGAATTCTATATCCTCACGTGCAGTATCACCATCGGAATAGTATTCGGCCTTCAAAGTCATAACATCCTTTCCATTCATGTGGTCTATAATGATTTGATATTCGCTGCTGACACCGTCAACTTCTCTTAGTATCTCATCAATCTGTCCGGGATAAATATTTACTCCTTTGACCTTAACCATATCGTCAGTACGTCCAACTATTCTGTCAATACGAGGATAGGAAAGGCCACATTCACACTTGCCAGGAATAATCCTTGTCAGGTCTCTGGTTCTATACCGCAGCAGCGGTGCTCCTTCCTTTCTCAGTGTGGTTATCACCAATTCTCCTGTTTCTCCTTCAGGAAGAACCTCACCTGTTACAGAATCAATTATTTCAAAGTAAAGGAAATCGTCATAGTAATGCATACCGTCGTGGCAGTCACAATCTATAGCTATGCCAGGACCATAAATTTCAGTAAGACCATATATATCGTAGATATCTATACCAAGTTCATTCCTAATACGCTGTCTCATTTTTTCACCCCAGCGTTCTGAACCTATTACACCTTTTTTAAGACAAATTTCGGAACGGAGCCCCTTCTTCTCCACTTCTTCTGCCAATACCAAAGCATAGGAAGAGGTGCCGATTATTACTGTAGATTTGAGATCCTTCATCATCTGGAGCTGCTTGTCAGTATTCCCCGGCCCCATAGGTACTGCCATGGCGCCAAGTTTCTCACAGCCTGCCTGGAAGCCTATTCCCGCTGTCCACAAACCATAGCCGGGAGTTATCTGAATTCGGTCCTTAGGAGTAATTCCTGCTATTTGATAGCTTCTGGACATCATTTCTGCCCAGTCGGCCACATCCTGTGCGGTATACGGAATTATTATAGGTTTTCCCGTAGTCCCTGATGAGGAATGAATTCTGACTATTTTTTCCTCAGGAACTGCCTGCAAGCCAAGAGGATATGCATCCCTTAATTCTTCCTTTGTAGTAAAGGGCAGATTTTTAATCATTTTGATTGATGTAATGTCTCTTACATCCACTCCGGTTTTCCTGAATTTCTCCTTGTAAAAAGGACTGTTTTCACTGATATTACGTAGTAATTCCTGAAATATTTCAAACTGACCCCTGCTCATCTCAACTCATCTCTTCTTTCTATTAAATATATTTTATTTTATTATATAAACTTTTATTTTATTTGTCCATTGAGGGTTGATTTAATAACCCCCGAAATGTTCCTTGCGAATTCTGCTGTAATAATCCACAACATTTCTTTCATATTCATCCTCCATAAGAGATGATGACAATAGAAAATCTGCCGTAGATTGATTCATGGCTACAGGAATATCATAGAGCACAGCTATTCTTAGCAGAGCCTTGACATCAGGGTCGTGAGGCTGAGAGGTAAGGGGATCCCAGAAGAATATCATAAAATCAACCTCACCGTTTGCAATACAGGCACCTATCTGCTGATCTCCTCCCAGCGGACCGCTTTTAAAGCGTTTTACCGGCAATCCGGTATTTTCAGAGATAAGTTGAGCTGTTGTACCGGTTCCGCACAAAAACTGTCTACCGAGAATATCAGCTTTCCCTTTAACCCAATTGATCAAATCCTGTTTTCTGTTATCATGCGCTACAAGAGCTATATGTTTCTGTTTTCCCAATCTGTTTCCGCTCATATTATCTCCATTTCTGGCAAGGACAAATAAATTGTCTCATATCAGCATCAAAACGTTTCATACGCGTAAAAGTTATAATGTGATAAGAATTTACTGCCAAGCCGCCAATTTTATTTACTATACTCGTAACTGCCTGCAGGTCATTAGTTGTTTATTAAAGCTGTTTCATAACGCATAGGTTCAAGTAAAACCTGTATTGGTGGAGGATATCTATTTCCTCGTTATAATGTACTCATAACCCAGTTCAAATGCTTTTTGATTCAGTTCCCTAAATCTTTGAGGTACATTTTCAATAATTGCCTCCTCAATTATTTCACGGCTGAAAGGCATTTTTCCCACTGCTGTAGCTGCCCCAAGCAGCACCACATTAACAGCCTTCACATTGCCTGCCAGGTTAGCCAGACTGTAACCATCAATAAAATGAACCTGCTCTGCATTTTCATTTATAAATCCGGTTATTTCTTTAATATCATAATTGGAGGTTCCCAATGAAGCTGATACCGGCTTTATGGTCTGAGTATTTATAATACAGCAGCCCCCTTTTTTTAGTCTAGGCAAGTTTCGTGCAGCCTCCGACAATTCAAAAGCAATTAACATATCAGCACCGGCAGTTGGAATAATTGAGCTTGACTTTTCACTGTTTATTCTAACATGGCTTACAACACAACCTCCGCGCTGGGACATTCCAATTGTTTCAGAGGTTCTGGCGAAGCTTCCCCGCAGAATGGCAGCCGCAGCAATTAACCTGGAAGCAAGGACGGTTCCCTGTCCGCCAACACCGGATATCAATATATCATACTTCGCATCTTTATTTGATAAATTACTCATTATGGGCCCCTCCTATGGCATCAAAAGGACATACGTTCGTACATAAGCCACAGCCGTAGCAGAGTGAAGGTTCTATTGCTACCTTTCCATCTACAGTGGATATTGCAGGACATCCTATTTCCTTAATACACTTCTTACAGTTTTTACAGTTTTCACTTATAGTGTACTTAACCTCTGGTTTGAAAAGTGCAATACATGGAGCCTCGAATATTACAACTGATGGTCCCTTGAATTCTACAGCCTTTTTGATTAATTCGACAGATTCCCCGAAATCCAAAGGATTCCCCTTTTCTATATGACCAACTCCACAAGCTTTGACAACACCATAGATATCAATCTTTTCTGAAATGCTGTTCATCATGGTTTTTCCTATGCCGGGATGAGGCTGATGGCCTGTCATTGCAGTTGTGCTGTTATCCAGGATAACTACGGTAATGTCTGTATTATTATAAACTGCATTAACTATACCTGGAATACCCGTATGGAAAAAAGTTGAATCCCCAATAAATGCAATGTTTTTGGTATCCGGCTCAGCCCTCTTTATTCCCTGGGCTACTGTTATACCTGCACCCATGCAAAGACAGGTATCAACCATCTCCAGCGGCTTTGCATTTCCAAGAGTGTAGCAGCCGATATCCCCGGTAAATACAGCCTTCTGACCTTTCATGGCCAGCTTGACTGCATAGAATGAAGCTCTGTGCGGACAGCCAGCACACAATACCGGCTGCCTCACGGGTAATTCGGGCAAAGCCGCTTTTGAAGCCGCTTCCACCTGCCTGCCCAGGAACTTGCCAAGGGCCTCATAAACCAGTTCAAAGGTATATTCTCCTGCAAAAGGAAGGTTTCCTGATTTCTTTCCAAGGATTTTGGTATTCCTGCCGGTTGAAGCGCACAACATTGTAAGCTCCTCTTCCAGAACAGGGTCCAGCTCTTCAAATACCAGAACCTCCTCAACACCTGATAAAAACTCTTGGGCATTGGTATTTGGAAGAGGATATGGTGTTCCAACCTTGAACACCTTCACATCAGCCTGAAGCTTGTCAATTGCCTCAACCGCGTAGGTGTAGGCTACACCTGACGCAGCTACGCCCAATCTTCCGCTGCCGTAGACCTTGTTGAAGCTAAGTCCGGAATAGATATCACTGAGCTTGTGCTGCAGCTGTTCTATATGCTGATGCTTTCTGTATGCCAGACTTGGGAAAATAACCCATTTAGGATCTTTTACAAAGCCCTGGGGAATATGCTCTGTTCTGTTGTTATCCAGCTCTATTGTACTGCAGGCATGACAGATTCTTGTTGTAGGCCTTAAAAATACCGGCAGCTCCACAAGCTCTGAAAGCTCGAAAGCATATTGAATCATTTGGTATGCTTCCTCAGGTGTTGCTGGGTCAAGCACAGGAAGATTTGAATATCTTGCAAAATGTCGTGTATCCTGTTCCGTTTGAGAAGAAAATGGTCCGGGATCATCAGCAACAAGTACTACCATACCGCCTTTAACACCTATATATGCAAGACTCATCAACGGGTCTGAAGCCACATTCAAGCCAACCTGTTTCATGGTGACCAGTGTTCTGGCTCCACTGTAGGCAGCCCCTGCAGCAATTTCCATTGCAGCTTTCTCATTTACCGACCATTCAACATAAATATCACCCGGGTTATGGTGTGCTATTGTTTCCAAAACCTCTGTAGAAGGAGTTCCCGGGTAACCCGTAACCACGTTGACTCCCGCTTTTATAGCACCAAGGGCAATAGCTTCATTACCCATAAGCAGTTTTTTTCCCATTTGACCTCCACAAGCCATCAAAACCGGCCTATACACAAAATAATATTATTTAGAAGATTTATACATATTCAAATTTTTTTAAGACATACTCTTAGGCATAATTAAATAATAACTTCCCCATTTTAAGGCGGCTATTTTCCGTCAATACTCCGTTTTCGTCAGTTGCAATAAAGCAATTATTGCGTCTTCCTCCGCCTTGTCTTAACGAAAAATATCTCGCCTTAAAACGGAGTTTTATTATTTAATCATGCCTTAAGTACATGTATAGCAATTATAACACATTTCTATATATTTGAACAAAAAAGTACCATGTAAAGTGGCTAGTGTAAAATTACTGTAGGAAAAAATAGATAAGAGACCGCACCTTTTGATAAAATGTTTTTGTCTAGAAAACAGGAAAATCAATAGGAGGTCTCTTATGAATAATATTATACGAAGAAGGCATCAAAAAATTACAACAAAAGGTTTTGTCCTTAGTTAAAGAAGGTCAAGGCTTATCCTCAATGGTTTCAGAGATTAAGAAGGAAACCGATGCATTAGGACGTGCTTTATGTATTGAA
>JAEYHZ010000005.1 GCA_023409265.1 Bacillota bacterium
CGAGAGAATTTGGCTTGCGACAAGGCGAAGAGGCGAAGAAAGGCTTTGTGCCTTGCAAGCGGCTTCAACGCAGCCGCAGGGCAAATTCGCCACTCAAAAACGTATTGTACATTGTTAATAGAGGGTAATGGTACTTAATTATGATAATATATCCTGCAATAGATATTATAAATGGCAAATGCGTCAGGCTTCAGCAGGGCAGCTACAGGGACGTTACAGTATTCGGAGACAGTCCTGTAGAAATGGCTCTTAAATGGGAGGGGCAGGGGGCGCAATATCTGCATGTTGTGGACCTGGACGCTGCCAGATCAGGTAATACCGAAAATCATGAGATAATCAAGCAGATAGCTAAAACTCTTAAAATACCTGTTCAGCTGGGAGGAGGAATAAGGAGCCTTGAAACTATAGAGGACCTTGTATCCAACGGCTTGAGCAGAGTAATTCTGGGGACTTCGGCTGTAAATAATCAGGAAATGCTGAAAACTGCTTTAAAGGAATATAAAGAAAAGATAGCAGTGGGTATAGATGCAAAGGACGGGATGGTGGCCATACACGGCTGGGAGCAAACCAGCGATCTCACTGCAATAGCCTTTGCCAGAAAGGTTGAAGGGCTGGGAGCAAAAACGGTTATATATACTGATATCTCCAGGGACGGTATGCTTAAGGGACCCAATCTGGCAGCAATGAGTGAGATGGCAAAAGCTGTCGGAATTGCTGTGATTGCATCGGGTGGAGTAAGCTGTCTTAAAGATATTATTGATTTAAAGACAACAGGGGTAAGCGGTGTCATTGTCGGAAAGGCGCTTTATACCGGAAACCTTGATCTGAAGGCTGCAATTGAAGATTTATGACTCTTAAAACAATTTGAAAAGCCCTAAGAAAATGCAGCGGATTGGAGAATACAATGCTTACAAAAAGAATCATTCCCTGTTTGGATGTTCATGAGGGAAGAGTTGTGAAAGGCGTTCAGTTTGTAAATATAATAGATGCGGGCGATCCTGTTGAAGCTGCTGCTTTTTATGATAAAGCAGGAGCTGATGAACTCACCTTCCTTGATATCACAGCTTCCTCCGATGCCAGAAGTATAATGCTGGATGTGGTCAGGCGGGTAGCAGAGCAGGTCTTTATTCCCTTCACTGTTGGCGGAGGCATAAGGACAGCAGAAGATTTCCGGGAGATTCTGAAGGCCGGAGCCGATAAGGTTGGAGTCAACTCGGCAGCACTCAGAAGGCCGGAGCTTATATCTGAAGCAGCCTGGAAATTCGGAAGCCAGTGTGTGGTGCTTGCCATAGATGCAAGGCGGAGGCCTGACGGCTCGGGTTGGGACACATATCTGAACGGCGGCAGGGTTAATACGGGAAGGGATGCCGTTGAATGGGCTCTGGAAGCTGAAAAGCTGGGCGCAGGCGAAATACTTCTCACAAGTATGGATAAGGATGGAACAAAGGATGGCTACGACATAGAGCTTACCAGAACAATATCTGAAAATGTAAAAATACCCGTAATAGCTTCGGGCGGTGCCGGAAAAATGGAACATTTCAAAGAGGCTCTGGTTGAAGGAAAGGCTGACGCCGTCCTCGCAGCGTCATTGTTTCATTTTAGAGAGATGGAAATCCGTGACCTGAAAAGATATTTGTGTAGTAATGGAATAGAAACCAGACTATAATAATAGTTGGACATATATTAACTGCACATATATTAACTGCACATAAAGCTTTGTATTTGAATAAAAATGTATGGAGGCGCTTCATGGAAAATATAAAGGATTCAATAAAGTTTGATGATAAAGGTCTTGTACCTGTAGTTACGCAGGATTATAAAACAAAAGAGGTTTTGATGGTTGCCTATATGAATGAGGAAGCTTTCAACATAACTCTTGAAACCGGGAAGGTTACTTATTTCAGCCGAAGCAGAAATAAGCTGTGGGTTAAAGGTGAGACCTCGGGTCATTTCCAGCTTGTTAAGAATATAAAGCTGGATTGTGACGGAGATACTATTCTCATAGAAGCAGAGCAAATAGATGCAGCCTGCCATACCGGTAATAAAACCTGCTTTTACAGGACTCTGGCTGACGGCGCGTGGGTGGAATCGGCAGCAAAAGCTGATGATGAGACTCTTTCGGCTCATATTCTGCAGGAAGTATATAACGTTATTGTAGACAGAACTGTTCATCCAAAGGAAGGTTCATACACTAATTATTTGTTTGCCAAAGGCCTTGACAAGATACTGAAGAAGGTTGGAGAAGAGACTGCAGAGGTAATAATTGCAGCAAAAAATAAATCAAAGGAAGAAATAAGATACGAGATTTCCGATTTAATGTATCATCTCATGGTTTTAATGGTTGAAAGAGGCGTAACTTTGGAAGACATATACGGCGAATTAAAAGGACGAAGATAAGTGAAAAATAACATCCTCAGTATCAATGAATATAGAAATAATCCTGAATTCTATTTTACAAAAGGCTTGAGATTAGCCAATAAAAAGAATTTGGGAGAAGCGTACAGGAATTTGACAAAGGCTTTGGAGCTGGAACCCGACAACAGTGAGTACAAGTTCAATATGGCTTGTTTTTTGTCTGAGCTTCAAAGGCCTAAAGAAGCAAATAGAATGTTCCATGACATTTTACTAAATTTTGAACCTACAATGTTTGAATGTTTTTTTGGATTGGGCTGCAACAGCTTTGAGATGGGCGACAATGAAAAGGCGGCCGAACATTTTGACAAATATCTTTATTTTGATGCTGACGGTGAGTTCAGTTATGAAATTTCTGAAATGGCTTTTTATCTGAAACTATATAATGAAGTCTCTCATGAAAATAAGTTTATAAAGACATCTTCAATTAACCTAAAAAAAGCGCAGAAAAAAATAAAAGAAAACAATATACTCGATGCAATAAGCTATTTATATAAATCCATTATTTCAAATCCTCTTAATATTGAGGCCAGGAATCTGCTTACCCTTGCGTTAATGGAAGATCAGCATTTTATCCGTGCTTCATATATAAATTCATCTGTAAAAAACATAGATAGAGAAAATATTTTTGGAAGGTGTCTTGAGGCGTACATATTGTGTAATGCCAACAAGCTATCAAAAGTAAAGAGAGTTTTGGAGATACTACCTTACAGTCCTCTTAAAAGCAGGGAGGATCTGCTTTGTGTTGCAACTACTCTTTTATGTTTCAATAAATATCAAGAGCTAACAAAACTTATTGAAAATTATATTGTTGATTACAGTGATCCACTTATTTATTCAATTCTGTTATTATCATATGTCCTTATGGGGAACAGCCAGAAGGCCACGGAAATATCCGGAATTATGAGCACATATGCTCCCATCAACGTGTATCTGGGGGAATGGGTAAAATATGCCGGAGATTTTACAAGCCAAAAAGAGATTAAAGTTAACTTTAAGGAACACTACAAAAAATTATTCCAATTAAATGATGAACCTTTTGACTACAAATATTATCCAACATTATATGAAAACTTGCTGAAAAAAAATCAAGTTAAAAAAGCAAAGCTTGCAAAGAGATATATCCCCATAATAGAAGGTGCCCTGAACAAAAGGGAAATAATGTATAGCAGTATGTATCAAAAGGAAATAATAGGGATGCTGCTTGAGTGTATTAAAGAGTTGCAAGAGCCTGTGGAGGCCATTAACGATAGTTATGCCATGTATTCTGCCGCACTTGAATACTGGTATTGCAAACTGTTTTATATTCCAATGGATAAACAGGAGTTGCTTCTTAAATACAGTATAAATGCGAATTTACTCAATACTGCATTGAACAGGCTGAATATCAAGTTTAAATAATAAAGTTCAGTAATAAAATTAAATTACATTGTCATAAAACACAGGAATATTAAATTGGTATGAAATTTAAAGCAATTGGAAGAAAATTATAGGTTTAAATATTAAGAATGGCTTATATGGCAAAATATAGCTAATTTTATTCAAATAAGATATTTGATTATATTTTATTCAATATATAATATAATAAATGTGATTAGCACTCGATAGTAGTGAGTGCTAACAAAAGTAACAAAATTTCAAGGAGGTAAAACAATGAAGATAAAACCATTAGGTGATAGAGTAGTTATTAAAATGCTTGAAAGCGAAGAAACTACCAAGAGCGGAATAGTATTGCCAGGCAGCGCGAAGGAGAAGCCACAGGTTGCTGAAGTTGTTGCTGTTGGTCCTGGAACAGTAGTTGACGGAAAAGAAGTAAAAATGGAAGTTAAAGTGGGAGACAGAGTTCTAACCAGCAAGTATTCCGGAACAGAAGTCAAATTTGACGGCCAGGAATATACAATACTTAAGCAGGGTGATATCCTTGCAGTTGTTGAATAAAATGCCGGGGAAAGAAAGAGCGTATTAAAGTTTATCGCTCCTCGCGCAACTATAAACCTGCAAGCAGGTTTATCCAAAGTTTAGTCTTTTAATTATAAGGAGGCAATAGAACATGGCGAAGGAAATTAAGTTTGGTGAAGACGCTAGACGCGCACTGGAAAAAGGTGTTAATCAATTAGCTGATACTGTAAAGGTAACTCTTGGACCTAAAGGTCGTAATGTCGTATTAGATAAGAAATTCGGATCACCATTAATCACTAATGATGGTGTAACTATAGCTAAGGAAATCGAACTGGAAGATAAATTTGAGAATATGGGTGCTCAGCTGGTTAAGGAAGTTGCTACAAAGACAAATGATGTAGCAGGTGACGGTACTACCACTGCAACTCTTCTCGCACAGGCTATAATCAGAGAAGGTATGAAAAATGTTGCTGCAGGCGCTAACCCCATGATATTGAAAAAGGGTCTGCAGAAAGCCGTAGACATAGCTGTTGCAGGAATCAAGGAAAACAGCCAGAAGATCAAGGGTAAGGAAGACATCGCAAGAGTTGCTACCATCTCAGCAAATGACGATGTAGTTGGAACACTTATAGCTGATGCTATGGAAAAGGTAACCAACGATGGTGTAATCACTGTTGAAGAATCAAAATCCATGGGAACAAACCTTGAAGTGGTTGAAGGTATGCAGTTTGACAGAGGATACCTCTCAGCTTACATGGTAACTGATACTGAAAAAATGGAAGCAGTTCTCGATGACCCATATATACTTATCACAGATAAAAAATTAACTAACATTCAGGATATACTCCCTATACTTGAACAAATAGTTCAACAGGGCAAAAAGCTGTTAATAATAGCTGAAGACGTTGAAGGTGAAGCTCTTACTACCCTTATCGTTAACAAGTTGAGAGGAACCTTTACTTGTGTAGCTGTTAAAGCACCTGGTTTTGGTGACAGAAGAAAAGCTATGCTTCAGGATATAGCAGTATTAACAGGTGGAGAAGTTATCACTGATGAATTGGGTCTCGATCTTAAGGAAACCCAGCTGACTCAGCTTGGTAGAGCAAGACAGGTTATAATCCAGAAAGAAAACACTATCGTGGTTGACGGTGCAGGAAGCCAGCAGGAAATCAAAAACAGAATTGCTTCAATCAAATCACAGATTGAAGACACTACTTCTGATTTCGACAGAGAAAAGCTCCAGGAAAGACTTGCAAAGCTCTCTGGCGGTGTTGCCGTAATCCAGGTTGGTGCTGCAACTGAAACTGAAATGAAAGAGAAGAAATTAAGAATTGAAGATGCACTTGCTGCTACAAGAGCTGCGGTTGAAGAAGGTATCGTAGCAGGTGGTGGTACAGCATTAATAAATGTAATTCCAGATGTTGCCAAGTTGCTTGAAATTGTTACAGGTGATGAAAAGACCGGTGTTCAGATTATACTGAGAGCTCTTGAAGAGCCGGTTAGACAGATCGCTGCCAATGCCGGACTGGAAGGATCAGTTATTGTTGACAAGATAAAGGCAAGCAGCAAAGGTATTGGTTTCGATGCTCTTAATGAAAAGTATATAGATATGATAGAAAGTGGTATTGTAGACCCTGCCAAGGTTACAAGATCTGCTCTTCAAAATGCAGCATCAGTGGCAGCTATGGTTCTCACTACTGAAAGTCTGGTAACCGACAAGCCGGAACCGGAAGCTCCTGCAATGCCGGGTGGAATGCCAGGCGGAATGGGCGGCATGTACTAAGAAAAGAATAAGTAATATGGAGGGTGGCACAGGAAGATATTCCATAAGGCCATCCTCCATTTATTATTTATTTTTGTTTATAAATATTTTAATAATTCGTAAATTTATTTGAAATCCTAAAAATAATACTTGATATTATTTCATTAATTTATTATTATGTATAACAAGCTTAAATATATATTGTATATTTACAGATATTAGTATGTAGAATAAACTTCGTAGGAGGGGTCTACTTGGATATATTTTTAGAGAAAATAGTAAAACGTAAAAAGACCGCACTTGATGGTCTGATGATGGCAGGTATAATAATTTTGGCCTTGCTTTTAATAATGATTTTGAGTTCGATTAAGGTTATTGCATCCTTGTCACCACTATTAGTTGTAGGTATTGGTTATCTTGCTTATATTTTTATCAGAAGCAGAAATGTTGAGTATGAATATATAGTTACCAATGGTGACCTTGATATCGACATGATCATTGCACAAAGGAAAAGAAAAAGAATCTTTTCAGGAAGCTGCAAGGATTTTGAAGTAGTTGCCAAGATGACCAGCGGACAGTATGACCACAATACACAAAGTATCAAGAAACGTATCAATGCTGTTACAGCACTAGACTCTCCCGATGTGTATTTTATTACAACTGCAAAAGATGGTGAGAAAACTCTAATATTTTTTGAACCTCACCCAAAGATGGTTGAATCCTTCAAAAAATATATTCCGAGGAAAGTATTTGAATAACAATATATGATAATAATAAGGCAAATGGCAGATCCTTAGTGCTATTTGCCTTTTGAATAATGATAAATAATACTTTGGCTGTCTATTACAGATATTCCAAGTATTTTATATATTTTAAATATTAATTGTCTCAGGTTAAGGAGGATTTAGGAAAAATGGCGTATTTTTATAATGAACCATCAAGAACATTCAGTGAATATCTATTAATTCCAAATTTAACAACAAAGGAATGTATGCCTGGTAATGTTGAATTAAAAACTCCGGTAGTTAAGTACAAGGTTGGAGAGAAGCCATCATTACAGCTTAATATACCGGTTGCGTCAGCCATCATGCAGTCCGTTTCAGATAACAATATGGCAATTGCATTGGCTAAGTGTGGGGGTATCTCATTTATTTACGGGTCACAGTCAATTGAAAATCAGGCTGAAATGGTGAGGAAGGTTAAGAAGTATAAAGCCGGTTTTGTAGCAAGTGACAGCAACCTGAGACCGGATAATACCCTTAGAGACGTGGTTGAAATAAAGGAAAGAACAGGTCATTCTACTATTGCAATAACCGAAGATGGCACACCCACAGGTAAATTGGTAGGAATAGTTACAAGCAGGGATTACAGACTGAGCAGAGCATCCCTGGATCAGAAAATACATGAGTTTATGACTCCGTTTTCACAACTGATTTATGCTGTGGAAGGTATATCCCTTAAAGAAGCCAATGACATGATATGGGAACATAAGCTCAACTGCCTTCCGATAATAGATAATAATCAGAAATTGATGTATCTGGTTTTCAGAAAAGACTATGACAGTCACAAGGAAAACCCTAACGAACTGCTGGACAAAAGCAAGAGACTTATTGTAGGAGCCGGAATAAATACACGTGACTACAAGGAAAGAGTTGCAGCCCTGGTTGATGCAGGAGTTGATATAGTATGTATTGACTCGTCAGATGGCTTCAGTGAGTGGCAGGCAGAAACGATTAAATGGATAAAAGATACCTACAATGGTGAAGTTAAAGTGGGAGCAGGAAATGTAGTTGACAGAGAAGGCTTCAGATATCTTGTAGAAGCCGGTGCCGACTTTATAAAAGTTGGTATAGGCGGCGGCTCCATATGTATCACCAGGGAACAGAAAGGTATAGGCAGAGGACAGGCCTCATCTGTAGTAGAGGTATCAGCCGCCAGAAACGAATATTTAAAAGAAACAGGAATATATATACCTATTTGTTCCGACGGAGGAATAGTACATGATTACCATATTGTACTCGCCCTTGCAATGGGAGCCGACTTTGTAATGTTGGGAAGATACTTTGCAAGATTCGATGAAAGTCCTACAAGAAAAATAAAAGTCGGCGGAAACTTTGTCAAGGAGTATTGGGGAGAAGGATCAAACCGTGCAAGAAACTGGCAAAGATATGATATGGGCGGTGATTCAAAGCTGGGTTTTGAGGAGGGCGTTGATTCATATGTACCATATGCCGGAAAACTCAAGGACAATCTGGACACAACAATATACAAGGTAAAATCAACAATGTGCAACTGCGGAGCTCTTTCAGTCTCTGAACTGCAGCAAAAAGCAAGAATTACTCTTGTATCGGCTACAAGTATCAAGGAAGGCGGAGCACATGATGTTATCCTGAAGGATAAGGAATTGTCATCGTCATGATTCTGAAAAGTTATTAAAGTCAGGTCTAAAAAATTGAATACTGCATATTTTGTTATATACAAGGGGATAACGATTTTATTAATGCTATTTATATATGTAAGGCATAGTGGGTTATCCGTTAGCAGTAAGTTTAGAGACTGGTTATAAATGACTGTAAAATATTGGTGAATGGCTTCTTGACATTATTTTATATGTAATTTATAATAAGTTAGCAATATAGCTGACCTACGGCTTAAAATTTTTTCTATATTTGTGAAATATGATGGATATTACAGCATAATTATGGAGATAAGATAACATAATACTTTTTAATTGTGCTGGTAGTCTGTAACATCTAAAACGGATATTGTCCGGCGAGGAAAATTTTTTCAGGACTAGGCGGAGGAGGGCGGAATAATCGTTTTATTCCAACTAACGACAACGCGGTCCTGGGGAAATTTAACCGTCGGCAATGTATGAATTTAGATGTTAAAGACTACTAGGGTTAGCAGGAAAAAATTAACGGTAAAGGAGAGGGCTTCAAATGTCAGCAAAAGAAGTCGTATTAACCTACGAAGGCTTAAAAAAATTAGAAGAAGAATTGGAATTTCTTAGAGGAACGAAAAGAAAGGAAGTAGCTGAGAGAATTAAACAGGCACTTTCATTTGGAGATATATCGGAAAACTCAGAGTATGATGAAGCCAAGAATGAACAGGCTCAGGTTGAAGGAAGAATTGTTCAGCTGGAATCGATGCTTAAACATGCACGCCTGATTGACGAAGATGATGTGAAAACTGATGTAGTCAGTTTAGGTTCAAAAGTTAAGCTGTTTGATATTGAATTTGAAGAAGAAGTGGTATATCTTATTGTAGGATCAACCGAGGCAAATCCTCTTAAGTCCAAGATATCGAATGAATCCCCTGTTGGTGCCGCATTAATGGGACATAAAGTGGGAGATGTTGTAGAAGTTCAAGTACCGGACGGAGCAATTAAATTTAAGATACTTGAGATTTCAAAGTAGAATGAAATAATGTATACATTATGTGTTGCCACTCAAAGTAAAATTAATATATAATTATACTAACAGTTTACATTTAAAATATGTAAACTGTTTTTTATAACGAGGCAATTGATGTTCCCCACCTCTGCCGGTGGCTGGTGCCGTACTGGTTTTCAGACGGAGAGCATACCTCCTGTCTCGTTGGAACGTTTTATTGAAACGTTTTTAGGGTAAGAAAATTTTTCTTCACCTGAAAGATTTTCTTTTTAACCTATGCATTAATTAATATACAAATTAAAATCACATCGCAAGTTTAAAGAATTGAAACTAAACTAACGATAGGAATTTTGGAGGATGTAGATGTCAGAAGATAATATGCAAGTTAATCAGCAGAGTGAAGAACAGGACCTAAGTGAAATACTTCTAGTGCGCCGGACTAAATTAAAGGATCTACAGGAAAAAAATAATGATCCTTTTAAGATAGTGAAATATGAAGTAACGGATTCAACAAAAAATATTATAGAGAATTTTGAAGCATTAGAAGGTCAAAGTACTTCCATAGCGGGCAGGCTTATGTCCAAAAGGGGTATGGGTAAGGCAGGCTTTTGTGATCTTCAGGATAGAGACGGAAGAATTCAGCTCTATGTCAGAAAAGACGAAGTAGGAGATGAAAGTTACGAAATGTTCAAGAAGTATGATATTGGTGACATAGTTGGCGTTAAAGGTGAAATTTTTAAGACTCATATGGGCCAGATATCAATTAAGGTTAAAGAAATAACTCTATTATCAAAGTCACTTCTCCCTTTGCCTGAAAAATGGCATGGTTTGAAAGATACTGATTTGAGATATAGACAGAGGTATGTGGATCTTATTGTTAATCCTGAAGTAAAAAATACATTTATCCTCAGGAGCAAGATTATAAAATCTATCAGAAAGTTCCTGGATGACAGGGGATTTCTTGAGGTGGATACTCCGTTGTTGAATACAATTCCGGGTGGTGCTGCCGCAAGACCTTTTATTACTCATCACAATACCCTGGATATAGATATGTACCTGAGAATAGCTCCGGAGCTATATTTGAAGAGACTTATCGTTGGAGGAATGGAAAAAGTATATGAAATGGGCAGAATGTTCAGAAATGAAGGTATGTCCGTAAAGCATAACCCTGAATTCACAATGATGGAGGTTTATGAGGCATATACTGATTACAAGGGTATGATGGAGCTTACTGAAAGCCTTATTTCAACAGTAGCAATGGAAACCCTGGGAACTACCAAAATAATGTATCAGGGACAGGAAATTGATCTTACACCACCTTGGAATAGACTATCCATGATTGAGGCAGTTAAAAAGTATTCCGGTGTTGACTTTGATACTATTAAAACCGACGAAGAAGCGAAAGCAGCCGCTGAAGACAAGAAGGTTCACGTTAAAGCAGGCATGACCCGCGGTGAAATATTGAATTTGATGTTCGAGGAGTTTGCTGAAGGTAATCTTATTCAGCCTACTTTTATATATGATTATCCTGTTGAGGTGTCACCACTAACTAAAAGAAAGCCAGACTGTCCTGAATTAACCGAACGTTTTGAGTTCTTTATAACAGGGCGTGAAATGGGAAATGCATATTCAGAACTTAATGACCCGATAGATCAAAAGGAAAGATTCGTCAGCCAGGTGCAGAAAAGAGACTCAGGTGACGAAGAAGCCAATATGATGGATGAAGATTTTGTAACTGCTTTGGAATATGGTATGCCTCCTACCGGTGGTCTGGGTATAGGTGTTGACAGACTTATAATACTACTGACAGACTCTGCTTCTATCAGGGATATATTGTTATTCCCTACCATGAAGCCCAGGGATTAGAAGGTATGTCTTGCAGAAATGCAAGGAGGAGTTTATATGAAATACACATTACAGGAAGCTAGAACTATTCTTGGAGTTGCAAAAAATTCTTCCAAGGATGAAATAGAGAAGAAATATGATGTCGTTTTGAAAAAGCACAGGATGATGAAAATGGATGGAACTCTTGATGAGGCCGCAGAAGCTCAGTTTCAGAAATCCACCGATGCTTATAGAATTATCATGGGGTATGAGGTAGAGGAACCTAAAGTAGAAAGAAAAGAAACCTATACCGATAAAGCTTTTGAAAAAGTTGGCATTGACAGAAAAAGGGCGGATAACTTTTTTCACTACTATAAGTATCACATTCTTATAGGAATTATTGCATTAATTATATTGGGTTTTACCATACATTCCTTTGTTACCAGAGTAGAACCTGATATTACAATCGGACTTCTTGGAGAAGTAAACCAGGATGCTACTGACAGCTTTAAACAAAAGATAGTGAAGAATGTACCTGAAATCAAAGAGGTAGCTTTTGATTCAGCCCTTATTTCAAACAATTACAACGATTCACAATCTTATGCCTATATTCAAAAGGCTATGGTATTATTAGCTGCTTCAGATATTGATTTGTTTCTGGTAAACAAGTATGCTTATGATAATTATGCTAACAGTGGCCCTTTTATGGCTCTGGATGGCATTGCCAGGGAACTTAACCTTGACGTGTCAAAAAGCGAATATTTAAAGCTCAGGGTTGTTGAGGAGTGGGAAGAGCCTACCAATAATACCAAACAGGAAAGAAAACCTAAGACATATAGTGATGCAGAGCCTAAACTGTATGGAATAGATGTGACCAACAGTGAGTTCTTTAAGGATATTAATGTGATTGGACCTGAAAAAATACTGGTTGTTCGTGTTGATCCCAAGAAATATGATTTAGTGTTAAAGCTGATTAAACTTTTTGTTAAATAGATACTGGCAGGTTTGTCTTATTATGTAAGTTGGTTAGTATATTCAGCGTGTAAGCAGATGATTAAGTTAAATTGTATTCGGATTTATTGATAGGGGGGGTAATTGCATGGAAAGTAGTGAATTCAGGATAGCAAAAGAATTAGCTGGTGACAAACCGCTTATAGTTCTTTCCGGTGAAATTGATATCTATACATGCCAGACTTTTAAAAGTGAGTTAAATGAAGTAGTCAATACTTTTAAAGGCGACATTTATTTGGATTGTAAGGAATTAACCTATATAGACAGTACCGGCCTTGGGATTTTAGTAGGTGCTTTAAAAGAGATCCGCAAGGATAACAACAATATCTATATATGCAACTTAAAAGACAATATTAAGAAATTGTTTATTATAACCGGATTGGATAAATTATTTATAATTGAATAAATAAAAGTTTACATTGTAATAATCATGGGTACACATAACTGTGTACCTATTTTTTAATAATAAAAAAAGGAGACTACATATGAATAATATAGCTAACGACAGTGTTTCACTTATTTTACCTTTAAAAAGAGAATACGTCAGTACAGCCAGGCTAACAGTATCAAGTGTAGCTAATAGAGTTGGTTTTAACATTGATGAGGTCGAAGATATTAAGGTAGCCGTTTCCGAAGTATGCAATATTATATTGTCAAGAGAAACTGATGAATCAAATCAGTATAGAATAACCTTTGATATAAAGGGTAGAACCCTGGAGATAACTTTTTCCGGTGATAATGTTCCGTTTAAATGTTTAAGCGATTCAATTGAAAATGAATATGGTCTATATATTATGAAGGCTCTAATGGATTCTGTAGAGCTTTGTAATGAAAATCATTCCATAGTTATGACCAAGAAGATTGGAGACTAGCTTATGGAACAACTGAATTTAAATTTGGATGAAGCAGAACTGTTTTTGCGCTATATTGATTCAAAGGATGTTAGTTACAGAAATGCCATTGTATCAAAGTACATAAATTTAGCTGATTTTTTATCCAGGAAATTTATCAACCGGGGCGTTGATTATGATGACATTTATCAGGTTGCGTGTATGGCACTTATTAAAGCTGTGGACAGATTTAGTCCGGATAAGGGAGTTAAATTTGTAAGTTTTGCAACACCTACAATATTGGGAGAAATAAAAAGATTTTTCAGGGATAAGAGTACTGCAATAAAGATACCAAGAAGGCTTTATGAAGCCAGGCAGG
This sequence comes from Bacillota bacterium, assembly GCA_023409265.1. Classification (GTDB taxonomy): domain Bacteria; phylum Bacillota; class Clostridia; order Acetivibrionales; family DSM-1351; genus Ruminiclostridium. The sequence continues at coordinate 13,513 of JAEYHZ010000005.1, forward strand.
GTCTCAATAAAGCAAGGGATGAATTGACCCAGGAATTGAAAAGAGTTCCAAGAGCTGATGAAATAGCCGCGTATATGGGTATAAGCGTTGAAACAGTTCTCGAAATAATAGAAGCAGGAAGTTCAAATGTTATTAAATCCCTGGATCAAAACGTATACCAGGATAATGATTCCGACTTAAGCGATACGCTTGGGTATGACGAAAAGACATACGAAAAAATAGAAAATAGAGATTTTATTGAAAAGACGCTTAAATCCTTTGGCGAAGTTGAGAGAGAATTTATTACTTTAAGATATATAAAAAATCTCACTCAGAAACAAATTGCCGAAAAGTTTGGAGTATCCCAAATGTACATATCTCGTATGGAAAAGAAAATTCTGGACAGATTTCGTACTTTACTATAATTTTAATACCTTTGTTTATCTCGTTAAATTGTGGGTATTAATATTATTATTCTAGACTAGGTAGGTGTAATTTGTGAAAGCCGTAACTTATGCCATAAAGCATGATATAAAAGGCCTTGCTTGTTCGATAAACACTGTACTAAGTGCTATAAAGACCAAGCATTTAGTTAGTGAAGATACTTTATTTGAGATAAAGGTTGTTCTCAATGAATTGATTGTAAATGCTATTTGCCATGGAGGTCCATGTGAAGAAAATAGGGGGGCATTTGTTACAATTAAAATAATTAATGATTCATACCTGTATCTAAGCGTTAAAGATGAGGGTTGTGGTTTTGATCATAAAATTAACATTGATAAATTAGATAAGTACGTTGAAGAAAAAAATATGGCATATTGTGAACATGGAAGAGGCCTGATAATCGTTGACCAGCTCTGTGATAAGGTTAAATTCAATAAATGCGGTAATAAGGTATCAATAATTAAGAGTTTGGAATGATGCTTGGATATTAAAAGATTAGCAGATAATAAACTGCTGATCTTTATTTTATTGTCAGTATTTTATTTTCCGTAAAAGTATTAAATCCTAAGAAAACTGTAGAACTTATTAGAACACTCGAATAATAATGATATATTTCCTGATAATTGCCCAAAATCACAAATTAATAGTCAGTTTACCCTTGACAATAAAAACGGGATTGTGTTAGTATATATAAGCCGTCGCTAATACGGACAACATAACATTAGAAATCCAAAGGCTGTTCCAAATAGCCCGAAAGAAATTTTGAAAAAAGTGTTGACACCGAATAAACGACGTGATACAATGACTAAGCTGCCTGCGACGAGCGGCCAGCGAAAAACCTTGAAAAGCTGATGCAACAACGCTTTAGGGGTTCAAGATATAGTATCTTGAAATGGACTTTGAAAAGTAAACAGTGACAAATACATGCAAATGTAAGTAAAGGACTCTTTAAAATTCCAGAATCCATTGGATTCTAAAAATGAGTAACTTGCGAAC
>JAEYHZ010000002.1 GCA_023409265.1 Bacillota bacterium
CGGCAAATAGCTGTATAATATTATTCATAAGAGACCTCCTATTGATTTTCCTGTTTTCTAGACAAAAACATTTTATCAAAAGGTGCGGTCTCTTATCTATTTTTTCCTACAGTAATTTTACACTAGCCTATTTCGTGAAAAAAGTGATACCTCTTTGGGATGAAATTTTACTATTATTCCAGGAGGACAAAATGAACGAAATTAAAGAAGGTCTCGAAGAACTACATAAAATTCTAAAGAATGAATGTCGTTTTATTTCTAAAGAGTTCACAAATGAATTTTTAAATTGTATAAAAATACAAAGTGGAAGTGAAACATTATCCAATATTTGCAAAGGCATAATTCCCTAAAAATAATAATGTCACAAAAATGTCACAATAAAAGGGCTTTAGAAATTAATCTAAAGTCCTTTAAAGTTGGCGGAGAGAGAGAGATTCGAACTCTCGGAGGCGGTTAAACCTCACACGATTTCCAGTAGTATTTTTTAGTTATCAACTATTATCAATTATTATCAAAGTCTTGTTAAGTCAAGGGCTATAAGGCATTTTCACATATCAAAAAGTATTAACTAAAATTATATTTTATTATTACTACTGTGAAATAATTGTGAAGCTTTATCCCCAGATTGCTTTATCAATGCCTTCAGCTATTTGAATCTGGACCTTCCTTTCAATATGGCCATAAAAGTCATTAGTAATAACTATTGTGCTGTGTCCAAGTCGTTCGCTTGCAGCTTTCAAGGGCATATTTTGTCCAATCATTAAAGAACCATTAGAATGGCGCAGATCATGAAATCTAATTTCTGGGAGACCGTAATTTTTCATTCTCAATTTAAATGATCTTGATATGTGGGAAGGATTAAATGGTTTTCCATCGGGCCACGTACATATAAAATCTGACTTAAAGTATTTGTTTCCAAGAGCAGCTCTTTGTTCAAGCTGTCTTCTTTTATGCTGTTTTAAAAGATTTATTATGCGGTCTGTTACAACAATATCACGTTCCGAATCCTCAGTTTTGACATCCTCAAGTAAGACTGGCTGACCTCCAACCATTGTTAATTCTTGACGTATCATAACAATTTTGTTATCAAAATCAATATGTTTCCAATGAAGCCCAAGAACTTCTCCTCGGCGTAGGCCTAACACTACAGAAAGATAAACTGGAACGTATAGCTCATCATCGGCAAATTTTTCAATCATTGTACGTATTTGGTCTACCTCAAGGAAGCATGCTTTATATTTTGTAACTTTTGGGGGTTTAGCAGCTTTTGCTGGATTTTTTGGAATCATATCATCAAGAAATGCATCTTCCAAAGCCTTTGATAGAACTCTGTGGACATATAATATTGATTTGGGAGAGAGTTTTTTAAATTCTCTAAATTCACCGTCTATTTTTACTTTTCTGTCTTTCTGTAAAGCACTATACAATTCTTTAATATGTAAAGACTTGAGTTCCTGGAGCCTTACTCCACCAATATAAGGATTAATATGACAACGGATATTAACTTCATAACCGCTATAGGTGGTAGGGCTTAGGCTTTCATCTTGGCTTTTTAACCATCTGTTCAAGTAGTCGAAAACAAAGATTTTATCGGGCTCTATATACAGGCCTTTATTGAGACTATTTTGAACCTCAACATAAAAAGCTTCAGCGTCTTCTTTCTTTGCAAATCCGCCTTTGGACTTTTGTAAACGGGTACCAGTTCCATCATAACCAGCATCGTACCTAACTACCCACTTATTATTTTTCTTTTTAATTGATGCCATATGTATCACGCGCCTTTTTATAATGATTTGTATACTCCCGGAGGATCAAAGTAGATTACATACCTACCTTTTTTCTTAAACTTGCCATATATTTCAGAGTATTTCTGAAAAGCGTCCTGAAGGAATTCCACAGTTACATCGAGCTCTTCAGCCATTTCATAGAAGCTTCTGCAACCATTATTAAATGCCTTAATGATACACCTTAAGGGTACCAACCTTTGGGCTGCCCATCGCTTTGCACGTGTTTCTTGTTGTTGTATTATTACTCTATGGACATCAGGATCCAAGAGTAAATTACCACAGGAAGTATAATAATGACCGAGCTCTTCCGCAAAAACACAAGCCTGTTCAGCATTTGTTTTGAGAGAATTATTTATAGCAATCAGAGTATTATGAGAACCATAATTATAATAAATTCCGGAAATATTTTCGGGCAGGTCTGCCTTCCGGATATCAATATCTTTAATAAATGCTTCATTTTCAAGTTTTTCTAATTTGTTCAATGGGATCAATCCTCTTTGTCCTTTTTCATTTTACGATATGTTTCAAGAAAAACTTTCACTGCCTCAATTTCATCATCGGTTAAAGGACCTTCATATCCATCTTTTCTGTTAGCAGCAATTGTTTCAGTAGAATTATACTCAGCAGTAGATTCACCTATAGTTGATAGACCTTCATTGTCAGAATCGTATAAGCTTGTTAAAGAAACATCAAGAGCGTCAGCTATTTTCTGAAGAACCTTTATATTAGGATTTTCTCTTTTATTATTTTCAATAAGACTCAAATAGGCTGGAGTTATTTCAGCCTTAGCAGCTACAGTTTTTGCATCTATATTTTTTATCTCTCGAATTTTTTTTATATTATCACCTATCATTTTAATGCTCCAATCTTGCGAATTCACTAACAGTTAATTTGTATTATAAACTACCAGTTAATAAAAATCAACAGAAATTAAAGAAAAATTGAGCAAAATAAACTGACAGTAAAATATTTACTGTGGGTTAACCAAATTGACATAATACAATTAACTACCAGTAAATTTGACGCTTTACTTAACACGCAGTTAAGTGTAAAATTAACTCGTAGTTAATTGGAGGTGAGGACATGGAAAAGCCCAATAAAATTGATAGTTTGAGAACAAAAAAGGCAATGAGTTACGGCGATATTGCAAAGGAATCAGGACTTACTTCAACATACATATATTTACTCGCTAAAGGCAAACGAAAAAATCCAAGTCTTGAAACTATGCAGAAGGTATCTCAAGCATTAGATGAAAAGGTCGAGAGAGTGTTTAGTATTAACTAATTATGAGGTGATGAGATTGAAAAAAGTAATACCTTTAATAAATGTAATTCCAGAAACCAAGGATATCGAATTGCAAAAAACAGTTCTTCCGGTATTACTTGATTTTAAGGAAACAATGAACTATTTGAAGGTCAGCAATTCTACTTTGAGAACAATGGTGAGAAAAAATGAAATACCACATTGTAGAATCCGAGGAAAAATAGTTTTTTATGCTTCAGATATTAAAAGCTATTTGGAGAGTAACAAAAAAGGAGCGTGATAGATAGTGTTAAATGAAGCAATTTCCAAGTTAAGGTCTGAAATGGACCAGAATAACAATAATCCATACATACAGGTTATAGGGCAATTTTTACTACAGTTTGTAAATGAGCACCCGGATTCAGCTGAGAAAATTTTAACCGAAGGTAAAACGATAGGTAATAGTCTGAGCGAAATGAGGAAGGCTGCAGAAAAGAAAAAGGTCGGTAACTGTGCCGTATTGACCGATCAGGAAGGCTTTGAGATTGTTCTAAAATACTTCGGAATAGAAAATTCGATACAAAACTGTAATATCTCAAAACCAACAGTAAATGCTGTTGACCCTGGTACGCACAAGGCGGATTTGGATGCTGGACTGGATTTTGATATAAACGATATCTTGTAACTCGGAGGTCGGTATGAAAAGTAAAGAGGTATTATCACATTTTAGAAGTATTGACAAATCCGCTTTTGATGAATTTACGAAAAAGCAGTTCAAACAATATCTGTTCGTTACCAAAGTAAAAAACACTTACGAAGGTTATTGTACGCACTGTGAAACAATAAGCGTGGTTGATACAGTAAAGCATAAATCAAAGACTTTCTGCCCCTACTGTAAGGAGTACGTAGAAATCAGATGCACGTCATATAGCAGAAAATATTTCGTACAACAGGGATATTTCATGCGTTTTGAACAATCGGTTATCGACGGTTCGTTAGTTGCAAGAGGTCTTTACGCGGTAAGGGATTTAAGCAAGGACTATAAATCAAAGCCAATATACAAAGATAAAGACTACTACATTTTTACTCCAAAGCCAGTTAGGGCCTCTCTGCGATCTGTTTGGTATAGCCTAGGTGAGGGTAAGATTAGCAGCTGGTACCGTGCAGACGGATACGAGATTGTCAATTCGTTTAAGGAAGGCTGGGATTACTTCAATTTTAGAGGAATGGATTTCTACTCAATGGACGAACAAAGCTTTAAGGACGCTGACAAAGGCGACCTAAAATATAGCGGTTGGGAAAGCTGGGGTCAGAAAGAAATAATTTCTTACTTGAATATGTACATAAAGTGGCCATGCGTAGAGTATCTTTCAAAACTTGGATTCAAAAGGCTGATTACAGGATATCTTGATGGAGAGCAAACACAGAAAACAATAAACTGGCGAGGTAAGTCGTTAACAAGTGTATTGAAATGCAGCAAAGCTGATATAAAGGTTCTAAAAGATATGGCCAGTAAAGTTACTTTTGACTTCCTCTGGGAGATGAAATTCTGCAGAGATAATGGTGTACAAAGTATAGAAGATATTCTATGGCTTATGGAAATTTACCGAGCTGTCCGTAGAGACTTAGTCCAATATGTTAAATTACAAAATGTAAGAAGGTACACAGAAAAGCAATATAACCGACGATTCCCGGAAGATGAATATGATCCAGAAGACGATCCTTATAACGAATTTACACAGGAGGCACATACTGAGCAAAGGCAATGGAGACGGTTAAGAGATATTGCTTCTGAATGGAAGGACTATCTGGATATGGCCCAAAAGCTAAATATGGACATGAATGACAAATTAGTTTTATTTCCGAGAGACCTGCAGAGAGAACATGACAAACTGGCAACCCTTATCAAGGTTAAAAAAAGTAAGGAATTAAAGGATAAAATCATCAAACGGTGCA